>NZ_JACHZR010000001.1:0-37210 GCF_014193695.1 Rhizobium sp. BK316
AATGCCGATCTCGCCAAGGACCTGCGCCTGCTCGTGCGCGAGCGCATCACCGATGGCGACAGCGACGAAGAGGTGCTGAACTATATCGTCTCGCGTTATGGGGAATTCGTGCTGCTGAAGCCGCGCTTCAGCCTACGCACGCTGCTGCTCTGGGGCACACCCGTGCTGCTGATCCTCGCCGGCGGGGTTTCGCTCGTCGTCTTTGCCCGCAGAAGAGCCGGCAAGCCGACCGGCAGCAAGCTCACCGCCGAAGAACAGGCCAAGCTCGCCGAGTTGCTCGATCCGACACCGCGACTTTGATGGAGGTCAAGGTCGATCCGCCGGCGCCGTCTTACTCTCACCGCACCAGATGTTTCCGGAAAGGAAGGTGCGAGCATGCAGGCTAAGGACATTATGACGAGCAATGTGGTTTCGATCAGCCCTGAGGCGGGGGTTCGCCATGCCATCGCGGTGATGATGCAAAACAACATTAGCGGGCTGCCCGTGGTTGATGACGAAGGGCGGATCTGCGGGATCCTGACCGAGGGCGACCTGCTGCTGCGTCGCGAGATACGGCTTGCCCCGCGCGCGACGCGTAACGCGGAAGTCACCTCCGATGTCGATCTGGACCGCTACATCCGCGGCAATGGCTGGTCCGTCAGGGATATCATGTCACGCGACGTCATCGTCGCCAGACCGGACAGCGAGGTCTCCGACATCGCGGAAAGCCTTGAGGTCCATCGTATCAAGCGCATTCCGATCGTCGACGACGGACGGCTCGTCGGGATCGTCAGCCGGCGCGATATCCTCGCTCTAATAACCGATACCCCGACGTTCAGGTTGCCGCGCGAGGATGACGCGATCCTGCTCGCGGTTCAAACACGCCTCAAATACGATCTCGGGCTGACGCCGCAGCGGATCCGCGTTTCTGTTCGCAATGGGCAGGTCACGCTCGAAGGGAACGTGGAAACTGAGCTGCAGCGCCGTGCCGTGCTGGCGCTCGTCGAAAATCTCGGTTCCGGAGGTTGTCTTGATCGGTTGCAGCTTGTCGCGGATTCGGATCCGGAAAAGCGGTCGCAACCGGCTTGAGGTCAAGTCAAGCCAGCTGTAGATGCGGGCTACCGGTCAGCTGCCGGTAGCCAATGCCCTGTCGAGAGCGGGACCAAGGCCGGCCGACAGGGTCTTTTCGTCGAGAGGGCCGACCTGCTTGAATAGGATGCGGCCATTGCGGCCGATGACGAAGGTTTCCGGTACGCCGTAAACGCCCCAATCGATCGCCTCCCTGCCGGTGGGATCGACGCCGACGGCAGCATAGGGGTTTCCGTTGTCGCGCAAGAAGGCGAGAGCGTTGCTGCTGTCATCCTTGTAATTGATGCCTATCAGCTTGATGCGCGGGTCCTTCGACAGCCGCATGAGCGCGCTATGTTCCTGCAGGCAGGGAATGCACCAGGACGCGAACACGTTGACGATCGCGACCTGGCCGGAGAGCCCGCTATCCCGAAGTCCGGGAGACTGCAGACCGGCAAGCGGCGGCAGATCGATTGCCGGATGTGCCTGACCGATGAGTGCGGAGGGCAAGGCCGAGGGCGAATATCCTTCCGCTGCCTCCCGATAAAGCATGCGCCCGGCGGCTCCGGCGATTGCCACAAAGACGAGCAGCGGCACGGCGGCCTGAAGATGCCGGCGCACCTAGCGGACCTCGTGACGCGCGCGATGCCTGATCTTCGCCACCACCTCGACCTGCCGGCGATAGGTGCGGCCGCGAAACCAGGTTATCGCACTCATGGCGGTCATGACGGCGAATGCGACCGTATAGGCTGCCAGTACATAGTCCTGATGTGTCATCTCAATTCTCCCTTTGCATTGCGGCCCGTGCGGCCAAGCGATGATGCGACATGAGTCTCCGCCGCCAGATCTCGTTCCTGATCGAAGCCACGTGGAGGGTGAAGAAGAGTGCCGTGAAGGCCAGCCCCATGGTCAGGAGCGGGCGAAGGAATTCGACGTCCAGAGTGGGGCCATTCAGCCTGAGCACACTTGCCGGCTGATGCAGGGTGTTCCACCAGTCGACCGAGAACTTGATGATCGGAATGTTGACGAAGCCCACGACAATGAGAACCGCCGTGACACGGGCGGCGCGCGTCGGCTCGTCGATCGCGCGATTGATCGCCAATAGGCCGAGATACATCAGGAAAAGCACGAACATCGAGGTCAGGCGCGCGTCCCACACCCACCAGGTTCCCCACATCGGCTTGCCCCAGAACGCGCCGGTGATGAGCGACACGAAGGTAAAGGCAGCGCCGATCGGCGCAGCGGCGCGCGCGGCGACATCGGCAAGCGGGTGGCGCCATACAAGGGAGCCAATGGCGTTTGCGGTCATCACCGTATAACAGAGCATTGCCATCCATGCCGCCGGGACATGGACATACATGATCCTAACGGTCTCACCCTGCTGGTAGTCGCCATCGGAGATGAAACTCAGATAAAGTCCAATAGCGAAACAGAGGGCAGTGACGATCGAGAGTCCAGGCAGGACCCGATCGGCCAGTTCCAGGAATCTAGCGGGCTCCGCAAGCCTGGCGATGTCGTCATTGACGCGTTCGACATAGGTCATGGCCCGCTCTAACGTCCAAAGCCGTCAGATTAATTGACCGGGATCAAACTGCGACCATTCATGCGGTCATGGGTCTCTCATTTCGCTTTCCTGCTATCACAGTCTGAGCCTCGGCCGCGGGTGCAGCAGGCTCATCGCGACATGTTGTCGAGGCCTTCTGACGCGGCAACGCTTCGGCGGAACCGCCCGATAGTTGATCGCGGTCAAAGACGAACGCCGCGCAAATGCCAAAAAGGAAACATTCCAGTCCAGGAGACCCTCATCTTGATGATTGCCGCGCACGACCGATCCGCCACTCCTCCCGCCGACGTGATTGCAGGCTCCACACCGCAGCCGGGGAAAAAGAAGCCTGATGTCTCCGGCCTCGTCCGGTTGCTGCCCCTGCTACGGCCTCACCGGGGCTTGGTGCTGTTGGCCGTGATCTCGCTCGCGGCCGCGGCGCTGATCTCGCTTGCGCTGCCGATGGCGGTCCGCCGGATGATCGATCATGGTTTTGGACAGTCCGACGGTGGCTTCATCAATAGCTATTTCCTGATGCTTCTTGCGCTTGCGATCGCGCTCGCCATAGCAAGCGCCTGCCGCTATTATTTCGTCACGAGGCTGGGCGAGCGCATCGTCAGCGATCTGCGTGTGAAGACCTTCCGAAATGTGACGCGGCTTCCGGCGCGTTTTTTTGATGCCAACAGATCCGGCGACATCGCATCGCGACTGACCGCGGATGCCGCACAGATCAAGTCCGCATTGAACCTCGCCGCATCGGTGGCCCTGCGCAATTCGCTGCTGTGCCTGGGCGCGCTGGTGATGATGTTCGTCACCAGCCCTGGACTTTCCGCCATCACCTTGGGTGCCATCCCGCTCGTCATCGCGCCGCTCGTCCTTTTCGGGCGCTCGGTCCGCAGAAAATCGCGGGCGGCTCAGGACGCTCTTGCGACCGCATCCGCTTTCGCCAGCGAAATGATCGCCGGAAGCCGGACGGTGCAGGCCTTCAACGGGGAGGCAGCGGCGAGCGACAGGTATGCACGTGACGTCGAGGCGTCCTATTGCAGCGCCGTCTTTGCCGCCCGCTCGCGTGCGCTCCTGACCGCCGTTGCTATTGCCCTGATTTTCGGAAGTGTCGTCGGGGTTCTCTGGATTGGCGCGCATAACCTGCTTTCCGGAACGCTGTCGGCGGGAAGCCTCAGCCAGTTCCTGCTCTACTCCGTCATTGCGGCTGGTTCACTGGGCTCGCTCTCGGAGGTCTGGGGCGAACTGGCGCAGGCAGCAGGCTCAGCCGAACGTCTTTTCGAATTGCTTGATGAAGATGCCGGCGAGAGCGAGCCAGCCTTGCGTTCCTCGCTCAGCCGGCCCGCAAAAGGCTCGATCGAAATCCGGAACCTGCATTTCGCCTATCCGGGCGCTCCGGACAGGCAAGTTCTCACGGGCCTGTCGATGAGCGTCCAGCCCGGCGAGACTGTCGCGCTTGTGGGCGCTTCTGGTTCGGGCAAGAGCACGGTCTTTTCGCTCCTGCTCGGCTTCTACAAGGATTATTCCGGTGACATTTCGCTCGATGGCTGCGATGTGCGCACCACCGCTACTGCTGCAGTTCGAGGGGAAATTGCCATCGTGCCGCAGGACGTTACCATCTTCGCAACGAGCATCGCAGAAAACATCAGTCTCGGACGACCCGATGCGTCGCAGGACGAGATCGCGGCGGCCGCGACCACAGCACGGGCGCACAGATTTATTTCCGAGTTGCCGGACGGCTATCGCACCGTGGTCGGCGAGCGCGGTCTCACCTTGTCGGGCGGCCAGCGGCAAAGACTTGCCATCGCCCGAGCTGTCCTCAAGAACGCGCCGATCCTTTTGCTGGATGAGGCCACGGCATCGCTCGACGCGGAAAACGAAATGCTCGTGCAGAGGGGGCTCGACGAGTTGATGTCCAATCGCACGACGATCGTGATTGCGCATCGGTTGGCCACGGTGCTCAAGGCGGATCGAATTCTGGTGATGGACGGCGGCCGGGTGATCGAGGAGGGGACACACGCCGCGCTGATCCGCAAGGGCGGAGCATATTCCAAGCTTGCCGAACTGCAGTTCGACCTCTCGGAAGCAGCGACGTTCAAGCATGACGCGGCGTGAGCGTTGTTCCAGTCGATCGCCCAGGAGCGTTATCTGCTCGCCGTCCCCAGAGACGGCCGGTTTTCCTTGAAGACCGAGATCGATATCGAAGATCTGCGAGCTGAGAAGATCAGCATCGCGTCAGATCTGCCGGCCGATTTCTCCTAAGCGAGATCCAGCAGAGTTCTGCCGAGTAAGGCGAGGGGCAGCGCTTCGACATCGTTTTTGAGCGGGAAAGCGTCCAGTCCCGGATAGACGACGATACGCCGCGCTGGATCTAGATCCTCGCATGCCAGATAGAAACCTTTCTCGAGTTTCGGTGTGAGGCTGCGTTTGATTTCGATAGCCCAGGGACGAGCGCCGGGAAGCGTGAGGAGAGGGTCGATCTCAGCACCTGCCGCCGTCCGATAAAAATCGCTCTGAGTCCCTGTAGGTGCCGCGGCAATCAAAGTCTCGATCACAAATCCTTCCCAGCTTGCGCCGGCCACCGGATGCCCAAGCAGGTCCTCTTGGGTGCTCAGTCCCAGGAGCGCATGGGTGATACCGCTGTCACGAACATAGATCCGTGGTGACTTGACCAGACGTTTGCCGATGTTCGCATGCCAAGGCTCAAGACGCCGCACGAGCAACAGATCGACTAGGAGATCAAGATAGGAGGCGACGGTCTTGCCGTCGACGCCGAGCGCCCGTGCGAATTCGGCTGCATTCAATAGCCCGATTGACGATGGGAAAGCATCGTCCAAAAACGCCGTAGCGTCTCGGCGGGAATACGGCGGCGCCAGCGTCGTCTTGCCGACCTGGCGCTGGCCAAGCAGCGCAACGGCGAGGAGCCGAGCTCGCGCCGATCTGCGACTTGCTTGCGACCATCGTGTGATGCGAATTCCGCGCGCAGGTGCGGCGCAAGGTCGTTTTGCTTCCGGAGCATTGGACTAATTTCGGGCGCGCAATGCTATCCGGCAAACCACGCCGTGTTCAGAACGTGGCACAAGGGCTATTGGTATATTGGCTGTTCGACTGCGAGCTAGGTTGACAGAATCGCGCTTTTCGATGAGAACATAAAGCGAACGAATGGAAAAGTGAGTACTCATGATACGTTTCGCGCCGAAGATACAGCAGGACGTTGTCCCGGCAATCAAAATTGCAAAGTCGAACGTTAATAGACGATCCGACATCGAGCCATCGGACATTTCCACTACTGCCGCTGAGAGCGAAACCGACAGGATGGAAGGGCAGGCTGCCACGACGATATCAGCACCTGCGGAGCCTGCCCCAAAACTCCTCGAGTTATCAGGGGAGCTCCCTGCGAGGGGCAGAAAGACGGGTTCCAGGAAGCGCAAAGAGGCAACAAGCCCCAAGCAGCTCGAAATCAGCAATCGGGGTCACGATCAAAGCGTTGGCGATTTGATGCTCGACCTCTGACGACAGGCTTCGCGTACCGGTGCCGAAAGGCTTCGGCGTTTTATGATCCTTCCTGGATTTTTCAAGGCTCACGCCGCTTCTGCGGCAGGACTCGCGATCAATTCCATCTCGCAAAGCTCATCGATAGTCTGGCGCCGACGGATGAGCCGGGAGTTTACCCGGTCCATGAGATATTCGGCAGCGTGAAGCCGGCTGTTGTAGTTCGACGACATGGACGCGCCATAGGCACCTGCTCCATGGAAAACGAGCAGGTCGCCGACCTCGGTGGGCGGTAGCGCCCGCGTCTCGACCACGCCATCGGCCCCTTGCGTGAATACGTCTCCCGATTCGCAGAGCGGGCCGGCTACGACAGTAGGGCGCAGCTCAGATGGGCTGAGGCTTCGCCCGTCGTGCGGCAGTACCGAGATCTCGTGGTAGCTGCCATAGAGGGCGGAGCGCATCAGGTCATTGAAACCCGCGTCGACGAGGGTGAAGTGATTTCGGCCAACCTGCTTGGTGGCGCGAACCTCGGCCAGCAGAAGACCGGCTTCTGCCACGAGGAAGCGTCCCGGCTCGATCTCCAGGCGCACGGCATGGCCGAGCCTGCTTTCTGCTTGCCTGCGCACGCCGTCCCACAAGCTGAAATAATGTTCGGTATCGATCGCCCTGTCCCCGTCGCGATAGGGAACGGACAGGCCGCCACCGGCAGAGATTGCCTCGATGTCGTGATCCAGATCGCTCAGCAGGTCGGTCATCGCGCGACAGACCCGCTCGAGATGGCCGTAATCGACACCGGAGCCGATATGGAGATGAAGCCCGACGAGATGCAGGCGATAGCGGCGAACCAATTCGACAGCATGGTTAAGCTCCGCATGCCAGATGCCATGCTTGCTGTTTTCGCCACCCGTATTTGTCTTGTTGCTGTGGCCGTGGCCAAAACCCGGATTAACGCGAAGCCAGACGCGGTGGCCGGGCGACAGATCTCCGAGCTGGTGCAGCATGTCGATGGAGCCGATATTCACCTCAACCTTATCCTTCACGACACGGCGCAGGGTCGGGCGGTCGAAAATATCGGCGGTGTAGACGATGCCCGCCGCACCTGAGACGGTCGGGCTGGCGGAAAAACCCGCCCGCTGTGCGCGATCGATTTCGCCGAGGGACACAGAATCCACAAGCACACCCGCCTCGCGCATGAGGGAGAGGATGTGGATGTTGGAGCACGCCTTCTGCGCATAGCGGATCACATCGAATGCCTGAAGCTGTCTTATCCGATCGCGGATCGTCGGAGCGTCGTAAACCCATAAGGGCGTCCCATATTCATGAGCGAGAGCAGTGAGGTCTTTGGCAGAAATGATGGGCATGGTGTTGGTTGTCCATATGGCCGCCCTTCGAGCCGAAAGATCGTTTCAAGTTGGGCATGCGGTTTCACATACGGGTTGACCACGAAATCAGGCATATGAAAAATATCAATTTTTCCAAACTGTATTCAATTCTGATATGAGACAGGCATGGCCATTACCCTTCGGCATATCGAGGTCTTCAGGGCTGTGATGACGACAGGCAGCGTCACGGATGCGGCCGCGATGCTGAGTACCTCTCAGCCGACGATCAGCCGGGAGCTGGCACGGTTCGAGCGTCTCATCCAGATGAAGCTCTTTGAGCGTGTGCGCGGCCGGCTCCGCCCGACGGCACATGCTCTGCAATTGTTCGAGGAGGTGCAGCGCGCTTATTTCGGGCTGGACAGGATCATCAGCGCGGCGACGTCGCTGCGCCAGTTCGAACAGGGGCAGCTCTCCATCGTGTGCCTGCCGGTTTTTTCTCAATCGCTCCTGCCGCAGACCTGCCGATGTTTCATCGAGCGGTTCCCGAACGTGGGCATCAGTATCGTTCCGCAGGAGTCGCCTCTGCTGGAGGAATGGCTGTCGGCGCAACGCTATGACTTCGGACTGACGGAGGTCAGCCATGCCCCCCAAGGCACGGAGGTAACCCCACTCATGCTGCTTGACGAGATCTGCGTGCTGCCGGACGATCATCCGCTTCTTGAAAAGGCCGTTCTCTCACCAGGCGATTTCGAAGGGCAATCCTTTGTCAGTCTGTCGGCGACGGATAGCTACCGGCAGCAGATCGATCTGATTTTTCGGAACGCCGGCATCACGCGGCATATGGTCATTGAGACCCATAGCGCAGCATCCGTCTGCTCCATGGTACGGGAGGGAATTGGCCTGGCCATCGTCAATCCCTTGACGGCCCTGGATTATGCCGGCCACGGCGTACATCTTCGCCGGTTATCGTTCTCGATCCCGTTTTCCGTCAACATTGTGCGGCCGATCCATCGGCCACCGTCGCAACTGGTCGATGTTTTCGGGGCCGAATTGGCCCGGCAAGCGGGGCTGATCGAAGCCCGGCTTGCCGCCCTCATCGATCCCCAATGACTTCGTGGAGGCAGACGAGGTCGGGCGGGTCAACGATGCCCCGTCACGCGCAACTAGTTCAGCACCGGTTCGCCAGCGGTGATGCGCTGCTCACCTTCGTCAAACAGGTGAACGGCATCATGGAGCGGAGCGATCCGCAGCACATCGCCAGGGGCTGCTCTGATCCGCTCCCGGAAGACGCAGCTGATCGTTTGCGTGCCAAGGCGCGCGATCACCAGTGTCTCGGACCCTGTCGGCTCGACAACGGCTGTGGTCACCTCGATGCCGTTGGGGTCGAGTGTGATGTGTTCGGGGCGAATGCCGTAGGTGACGGCACCGGATGGGTGCCGCTCGCTCGGCAGGATAAGCCCGTCTTCGGTCCGGAAACCTTCATTCGTCATGTTCCCCTTGATGAAGTTCATGGCGGGAGAGCCGATGAAGCCGGCGACGAAGAGGTTGCTCGGGCGGTCGTAGAGTTCGAGCGGCGAGCCCGACTGTTCGATCACGCCGTCTTTCATCACGACGATCTTGTCCGCCATCGTCATCGCCTCGATCTGGTCGTGCGTGACATAGATCGTCGTGGTCTTCAGCCGCTGATGCAGTTCCTTGATTTCGGATCGCATCTGGACGCGCAGCTTGGCATCGAGGTTCGACAGTGGCTCATCGAAGAGGAAGACGGCAGGATCCCGAACGATGGCGCGGCCCATCGCAACACGCTGTCGCTGGCCGCCTGACAGTTGCTTCGGATAGCGCTCGAGAAGTGCCTCCAGGCCGAGGATCTTGGCGGCATTGCCGACACGTTGATCGATCTCCGTCTTCGGCATGCGCTTCAGCCGCAGCGAGAAGCCCATATTCTTGGCGACCGTCATATGCGGATAAAGAGCATAATTCTGGAACACCATGGCGATGTCGCGATCCTTTGGCGCCAGCTCGTTGACGATATGCTTGCCGATCTGGATCTCGCCAGAGCTGATGCCTTCCAGACCGGCGATCATCCTGAGCAGGGTGGATTTGCCGCAGCCCGAGGGACCGACGAGGACGACGAACTCGCCGTCGCGGATATCGACCGACACACCTTTGATGGCTTTGAACGCGCCATAGTCCTTGCGCGCATTGTTCACTCTAACATGAGCCATTTCCGTCCTCCCAGGTCGCGCTCAAAGCTTGTTCAAGACGTTTCTGAGGTAGGCGAGGCCAAGGCGTTCGCCCTCCTTTCTGGCCTCGAGATCCTTGCCCGGCCATCCGTAGGCGGCGTCCTCGTGCTCGATCGAAAGTGTGCCGTCGAAGCCGTTGGTCCGCGCCTGGCGTAGGAAACGCTGCCAGTCGAGAAGGCCCTGGCCCGGCAGCTTATACTGCCACCAGCCCTTGCCGTGATAGCCGACTGCCTGCTGCACGGCCGCATCGGTTGCCGTATCCTTGGCATGGAGAATGGCAATGCGATCCTTGACCGCGTCCATCGCGGCATAGGGGTCTATGCCGATGCGGATGAGGTGCGACGGGTCGAATTCAAGACCGAAGCGCCGGTCGGGAATCCGCTTGAAGAGTTCCTGCCAGCCCTTGGGCGTGGTTCCGATGAAGTTGTCCTGAGGCCCCGGCCAGTTTTCGATCGCGAAGACGAGGCCGCTTGACGCCGTCCTGCTGATCAGCCGATTGGCGAATTCGGCAAAATCACCGTAATTGGCTTCGTCGTCGGCACTATCATCGCGTCCGGGAAAGATCACGAAGATCGGCACGCCCGCTTCGCCGATCGCCTCGGCAAATTCTTCCGTGCGGGTGCGAAGCTCGCCGCGCTTGCCGCTATTGGCATCAAGCTGATTGCCGAAGTAGGTGATCGAGGAAACGAAGAGGTTATGGTCGCGAGCAAGTGCCACAGCAGCGCGCACCCTGTCCGGCGTCTTGATATGGCCGCCGACATCGATTTCGATCGCATCGAAACCGGCAGAGACAGCGAAATCCACCACCTCCTCAAGCGGCCGGTCGCTGAATGTCGACGTATAAAAACCAATCCTCATCAATATCCTCCCAGCGGCCCTGCCGGCTGTTTTAAATGTTCAAGCGATCCATGAATTTGAGCGGCGAGCGGGTGCGTTGCACGGCGTCGGCGGATGCCAGCATCAGGGCGGCCGCCATCGGCATCGCCGCAGCACCGAGTGCTGAAGCGTCCTCGCCGATCGAAGCACGATGCAGCGAAGGCAAAGTGTTGTCTCCGGCCGTCAGCTGTTCGTGAACGTAGCGCAGCAACTCGTCGATCATACGGATCGGCAGTCGGCCGCCGATGATGATGGCGTCGGGATCGACGATCATGCCGATATGCTTGACCGCAACGGCAAGGTGAGCGCTCATTTCCTTCAGCCACTTCGACACAAGGGCTTTGCCGCGGGCGTCGAGCGTCAGGAGGTCCTGCGGCACGCTCGCATGGATGCCGTGCTCTGCAAGGAACTTGTAGAGGAAAAATATCGTCACCATCTCGCCGAGAAGATCGACCTTGGGGGCGGTCTTGTCCCGGTTGTCGGCGATCGGCAGCCAGCCGATTTCGCCGCTGAGAGCCATGGCGCCGCGATGTCCATTGCCGTCGAGCACCAGGCCACCGCCCAGACAGGCATTGATGGCGATATAAAAGAAGCTGCGGCTTTCCGCGCCGAGGCCATAGTCAAGCTCGGCAAGCGCTGCGGCATTGGTCTCATTTTCGATGAAGACCGGATGCTGCGTCAGGCTTTCGAGCGCAGCGCGCACGTCGAATTCCGTCCATTCGGAATAGTCGTCAGGCATGCCGAGGAAAGGAATCTCGCCAAGCCAATCCGGCATCGCAAGCCCGATGCCGGCCAGATGCGCGTCGTCGATCAGCCGGCTTCGCTGAAAATGCGATATGGCATCGGCCGTCAGCTGCATGAATTCGGCCGGACGCACGTAGCGTTTTTCGTGGTGCACGCGGGCGCGCACGTTGCCGACGGCATCGACGGCGACGATCGTCAGATGATCGCGATCGATATTGATGCCGATCGCGAAAAACGCGTCGGGATTGATCTCGAGCTCGATTGCCGGCTGCCCCCTCAGCCCGTGCCGCCGGCGAGCCTCGATGATCAGGCCCTCGTCGAGCAGGCGATCCACGATCCGGGCGATTGCCGGCTTGGTGAAGCCGGTCTGCCGGGCAATTTCGGCACGCGAAATCGGCGCCTGCCGATGGACACAACGCAGCACGACGGCTCTGTTATGCTCGCCCGCATCCTCGACATTGGCCCCCGTCAGGTCGGGGGACAGTCTGGCGCCGGTCATCTGGTTCATGGGTTGGAATCCTCTATCAGCCACGGATACGCAACCTGGCTCTATCCCTTCACAGCGCCACTTGTCATGGCGCCGAGGATCAGCCGCTGGAGCGACAGGAAAGCCACGATCGCCGGTACGACGGAGATCAGGCAGGCGGCCGCAAGCAGCTGGATGGACGAGTCGGTCTGCATGCCGCGAAAGTTAAAGATTCCGACGCCGATCGGCATCAGGTCATTTTTGGTGAGCAGCAGGAAAGGCACCAGGAATTGCGACCAGCCGGCAATGACCGTGATGATGAAGACGGAGGCGATGCCCGGCGCCGACAGGGGCAGGATGATGCGCCAGAAGACCGAGAAGCGGTTGCAGCCGTCGATCATGGCGGCTTCGTCGAGGCTGCGCGGAATGCCGTCGACCGTGCTCTTTAACAGCCAGGTCGCCAGGGGGACGCCGAGTGCGATATAGACCATGACGACGGCGAAATGCGTGTCCAGCAGGCCGAGGCGGTTCATGTAGCGGTAGAGCGGCACCATGATAACGAGCGGCGAGATCATCTGGAAGAGCAGCAGCCCCATCATCGAGAGGCCCTTGCCGCGGAACTGGAAGCGGGAGAAAGCGTAAGCGGCGGGCAAGGCGACGATCAGCACGCCGAGCCCGCTGAGTGCTGCGAGCTTCAGGCCGTTCCAGAGATAGATCGGGAAATAGCTGTTGTTGAGAACGGTGATGAAGTTCTGGATAGTGGGATTGTCGGGAATGTAACGTGCCGCGCCGCGATAGACCTCGCGCTTGTCACGCAGGGCCATCGACAGGAGATAGGTGAGGGGACCGGCGAAGAAGACGAACATCACCAGCATGAAGAGATAGCTCATGGCATCGCCGAGCCGTGTTCCGGTGCGTCCGCTCATTGCTCTTCCTCCTTCGGCAGGAACGATGCGTAGACGAAGGCGAGCCCGAGGCTGATGATCAGCATCAGCACGGAGAGCACGCTGCCGCCGGAGAGATCGTAGTTTCGGAACACGATATTGAAGACGTAGAGCGAGATCACCTCGGTCGCGCGCCCCGGTCCGCCGCCTGTCAGTGTGATGATCGCATCGAAGGTGTTCACCGTCTGGATGGTGATCAGGATCATGTTGACGAGGATGGCGGCGCGCAGCTGCGGCAGCGTGACGAAGAAGAACTGCTGCGAGGCGCTGGCGCCGTCGACCTCGGCGGCTTCGTAGAGCGAGGGATCGATCGATTTCAGCGCCGCATACATGACGACCATCGAAAAGGCGGTGCCGCGCCAGATGTTCGAGATCAGCGTCGACCACGGCGCCATCGCCGGGTCCGAAAGCCAGGCAACTGTCGGCATGTGCATCAGCCTCAAAATGCTGTTCAGCGCCCCATAAGGCGCTTCGGAAAACAGCATCTGCCAGATGATGCCGCCGGCAATGCCTGGCACGACCCAGGCGACCAGCGCCGTCGTCCTCAGGATCGTGGTGCCGAACAGGCCGCGCTTCTCGCCGCGGATGACAGTGACAGCGACGGCAAGACCGAGAATTTGCTGGCCGATGACGCTGCCGCCGACGAAGATCAGCGTCGCCCAGAGAATGTCGGGCAGTTGCGGCGAGCTAAGCGCATTGGCGATCGAACCCAGCGTATAATCCTGGGTGTCGCCGATCAGTGTTGCATTGGTGAAGGAAAGCCGGAAAACGTCGATGACGGGATACAGGTAGAATATGCCGATGACGACGATCACGGGCATGATCCAGGGCAGGGGCGCACCGGCGAACCGACGCATGAACGTTCTGCTTTGAGGCGGGCTGTCAGCCTCGATGGCAATAGGGCTCATTGGCTTCTCTGTCCGGGTTTGGCACTGTCGACGGCGCCCGGGATCAGGCGCCGCCGAGGTCGGAAGCGTTGGAAACGCCCGGGATCAGAGACGCTTGTAAGCCTCCATCGCCCCGCTGAATGCGGCATCCAGGGCTTCTTCCGGTTTCTTCGTTCCCGAGAGCACGTCGCCCATCATGATCTGGATCTGGTTCGAGATCTCCGGATAGATCGGCACGCCGGGACGCGCCTGGCCGTCGACCAGCGCATTGGCGAAGGTCTTGTTGGCTTCCGTCGAGAAGACCTCATACTTGTCGAAGAGCGACTTGCGGGTCGGCAGCTGCTGCTGCAGCGCGTTTGCCGGACCCATATAGACGTCGCGCGCCAGATTGGCGCACATCTCGATCTTCTCCTTGTCCTTGCTGAAGGACGCGATCGTCCAGCCGCCGGTGCCTGTCGACTTCTGTTCGGCCGTGGGGCCGGGGATCGGCGAGAAGGTCCAGTTCTTGAATTCTTCTTCGTCGAGCGTCGACTTCAGCTGCGCATATTGCCAGTTGCCGCCGATGAAGAGCGCCGTCGTCGCCGCTGCTGCCGCCGCGTTCATGTCATCGTAATTGGCGATAGTGGTGACGCGCTTCGGCGCCGCACCGGAATCGACGAGATCCTTGAAGTAGTTCAGCGCCTTCAGGAATTTCTCCTTGTTCTCGCCTTCGCCGAAGACCGGCTTGCCCGAGTCGTCGACGAGCTTGCCGCCGAGCGCCCAATAGTTCGCCAGCCAGTCGAAGGTAGTGCCTTCCCAGCGCCCGCCGTTGAAGAGGACGCCTTCCATGCCTTCCTGGGTGGAGGCTAGTGCGGCCTTCTTCAGGTCGTCCCAGGTCTTCGGCGCATCGGCTACAACGGACTTGTTGCGGTAGAGGACGCGAAGGTCCGTATCCCACCACCAGGCGCGGATCGTCTGGTCCTTGTCGGTGATGCCGCTGCGGATGAAGGGGAAGAGATCGTCGACTTCTTCCTTGGAGAAATAAGGCGTGAAATCCGCCAGCACTTTATTGACCATGAACTGCGAGAGCACGAAGGAGTCGACGGCGGCGCAATCCGGCGCATTGCCGGCCTTGGCCTGCTCCAACATCTTGGCCTGTTCCGTGCCGATGTCGGAGGACATGAACTGCATCTGCAATTTCCAGTCCGGGTGCTTCTTGATGAAGTCGACGAAGAGCTTCTGGTAACCCTCTGCGATGTTGGGGTCGGAATTGTTCGGACTGTCGTTCGTGAGCCGGACCACAAGGGTCTTTGGCGCATCTGCCGCGCCGATCCTGTCCTTTGTCGCCAGCTCCTGGGCAAATGCGGCAGGCACTGAAAATAACATTGTGCTCAGCGCTAATGCGCTGACGAACGCTCTCTTCATGATGGGTCTCCTCCCCATTTTAAACGGATACAGCCTGGTGGTCGGTTGACCTCTCCTCATTTCCATGCTGCATTAATTAGATTAAGTTACTTTGATTTGATGTCAAGCCGCAGCATTGGGAGGATTGAGATGCCGGCGACATTCAACACAAGTTAGCGGAGCGCCGCCGCACGTCCAGATCACAAAAAATCCAGCCACTCCGGGCATCCGCGATGGCGTGGAGAGGTTTTGCCCCGGCTGCGTGGGGTGGCCGAACCTGACATCTATGGAGGATCCGATGCGCTTACTCATTCTCGGCACTGGCGGTATGGCCAACCAGCATGCTGCAAATTTCAAGGCGATCGACGGCGTCAGCGTGGTGGGCGGGGTCGATGTCGTTCCCGAACGGCTGGCGGCCTTTTGCTCGGAGCACGGCATTCCCAACCATTTCGGCACGCTGGAGGAGGCGCTGGCCTGGGGCGAGTTCGATGCCGTTGCCAATGTCACTCCCGACCGCATTCACCACCCGACGACGCTTCAGGCGATTGCGGCGGGCAAGCATGTCTTCTGCGAGAAGCCGCTGGCGACCGATGCCGTCAAGGCAATGGAAATGACCGATGCCATCGAAAAAGCGGGCAAGGTCGGCATGGTCAACTTCACCTATCGCAATTCGCCCGCGCTGCAGAAGGGCCGGCAGATGGTCCTTGCCGGCGAGATCGGCGAGGTGAGGCACGTCGAGGCATCGCATCTGCAGAGCTGGCTCGTCGGCCGGCATTGGGGCGATTGGAAGAGCGAGAGCAAATGGCTGTGGCGCCTCAGCAAGAAGCATGGGTCTAACGGTGCGCTCGGCGATATCGGCATCCATATCGTCGATTTTGCGTCCTACGGTTCGGGACTGGATGTCGCCCACGTTTTCGCGCGGCTGAAAACCTTCAACAAGGCGCCGGGTCACAAGATCGGCGAATATGATCTCGATGCGAATGACAGCTTTACCATGAACGTCGATTTCACCACCGGGGCGATCGGCACCATCCAGGCGACTCGAACCGCTGCCGGCCAGATGGATCAGCTGCGTCTCAGGGTCTATGGCGAGACCGGTTCGATCGAGATGATCTACGATACCGGAAAGTCGACGCTTCGCGCCTGCCTCGGCGAAGATGTTCACACCGCAACATGGCGCGACATCCCCTTCGATCCGGTCGAAACGAACTATCAGCGCTTCGTGCAGGCCGTCAGGGCAGGCAGAACGCAGGAACCTTCGTTCCGCAGGGCGGCGAATATCCAGAAAGTGCTCGACAAGGCGCTTGCCTCGGATGGCAGCCACACAGACGAGGCGCTTGCCTGATCCGATAATCCGGCGTCAGGCGGAAACCGGCGGCAGTAGGGTGTTGAGGAAGGGCAGCAATGCCGCCCCCAGCGCCACGCCACCGCCGCTGAAGCTTGCCGGTTTCATCGGCGAAATCCACGGCGTCAGGAATGGTCGTTTGGATGTGTCGCGCCGTTCGACGGAAAGCTGGTGGATCAGCGCTTCGATGACGCTTCGCGGCAGATCGCCGCCGATCATGACGACTCCAGGCGCGATGAAGCCGGCCATGGCGATGATCGGGTCGAGCAAGTGGCTTGCGGCATCGCGGATCCACTGCGTCAACTGTGGGGAAGACGGCTCTTCGCCTGCGATGAGGCACTTGAACTCGTCATCGCTGACCAGCGCACGCAGAGCGGCGAAGCCAACCACGGTGTTCAGCCGGACATTGTCGGGGCCGGTCAGCATCTCGCCGATGCTGCCCGCACGGCCGTGGACGCCCGAATAGGGAATGCCGCGAACGAGGAAACCGGCCTGCACATCTTCATCGATAATGATCATCGCCAATCCGCCTTCAGGGGCAGGAGCGCCGATGGTGCGCTCGGCTAGCAGGCTTGCGATGCATTCGTTCTCCACCTGGCTGGCGGGAAGCGTCGACGCTGCGTCGAGTTCAGCGCTTTCCTGCGCGGTCCAGTCGTTTGACCCGATCCCCAGACCAATGATCGGCAGACCGGCGTGTCGACCAGCCATATTGCGGGTGACCGAGAGGATCGACGATACGCGTGTTGCCGCGTCGAGGGAGAAGTATTCGCGATCATGGACCTGACCGCTTAGGTCGATCAGGACGGCTTCGCCCCGGTTTTGACGGACCCTGACGCCGATCGAGAACGCGCCATCGGGCCGCAAGGCGAATTCGGTAGCGGTTGCGCTGTTGCCTGCGCCATTGCGGCGGTGCGACGTCACCAACCCTCCGTCGCTGAGACGGCGCAGAATATTTGTGATTCCAGGCCCGGTAAGACCGGAATGCTGGCCGAGTTCCATGCGGGTCAACGGACCGTGACGGCGGATCGCCTCCAGGATGACGCGGATATTTCTGTCGGCGATTTCCCCCGACCGCAGACCGATTGTTTTTCCCCGCGAAACGGCCGTTTCCTCTGCCTGACGTCGCCGCGGCCCGGATCGAAGATACCGCATGACCGTCTTCCCTAAGCACCTGAATGCTTGTGTATCACAGGCAAAACTCTAGCAACCTATTTCTTGTGCGCTTGACGTGAAAACAAAGTTACTTAATCTAAGAGCGGCAACGTGTTTCGGTTGGAGGAGACGGGACGCGGCGCCAGCGGCTCATTTGCGCGACCTGATTTTCTCCCCGCCCGTCAGTCGCTTATTTTTCAATAGGACCCGCCATGTCTCTCACTATCGCCCAACGTCTCGATCGTTTGAAGGTTCGTACAGCCGAGCTTGCTCACTGGCGCGACAGGCAAAGCGTTGTGATCGACGGCTGGACCTTCGACGGCGAGCCGATCGCTCATCATCAGGACTGGCCATATCGCAAGGGGACGGTTCATTTCGCGGCATCGGCCGCAGTGCCGCGCGACTGGTCGATCGAGGAGGTTCGCCTGCAGCTCGATCTCGGCGGCGAAAGCTTGATTACATTGCATTATCCGGGCGGTGAGGCCGAGACATTCGGGCTCGACCCATACCATCAGGAATTCCCGATCAAGGGCAGCGAGTTCTCTATTACGACCGACAGCGTTGCGCGTTTTCCCTTTGGTGAGCCGAATAGGGCACCGCGGCTCAACAAGGCGCGGCTGATCTGGCTGGATGAACCGGTCCACAAACTGCACCTCCTGTTGCGGCAGATCGGTGAGGCTGCGGGCGTACTCGAAAGCCATGAGGTCGTGCCGCACCTGATCGAGGCGGCCGAACAGGCGCTGCGCAGCCTCGACTGGCCCTCGGACACACCAGCCTATATTTCGCGTACATCCGGTGCGGTCATGCAGCAAAAGATCTGGGAACTGCCGGAACTGCAGGCAAATCCCGCCGGCCTGACTGAAGCGCAGAGCGCTTCGGCAGGTGCGGCCTATGATGCGCTGATCGCACGACTGAAAGAGCTTCAGAAGCGCTTTCCGCCGAACGGCGAACTGCTGCTGACCGGCCACGCCCACATCGACCTCGCCTGGCTCTGGCCCTATGGCGAGACGCGCCGGAAGATGCGGCGGACCTTCAATACTGCGCTGTCGCTGATGGAGCGATCGGACGACTTCCGCTTCAATCAGTCGACCGCCCATTATTATGCGCAGATGGAAGAGGATGATCCCGAGCTTCTCGAACGGATCAAGAAGAAGGTCGCCGAGGGCAAGTGGGAAACTGTCGGCGGCATGTGGGTCGAGCCCGACACCAACATGCCGACGGGTGAAAGTCTTGCGCGACAGGTGCTTTACGGGCAGCGCTATTTCGAGAAGCATTTCGGCTTGCGTCATACGGTCTGCTGGCTGCCGGATTGCTTCGGCTTTTCGGGGGCCTTGCCGCAGATCCTGCAACTCGGCGGGATCGACAGCTTCTTCACGATCAAGGTGAACTGGAGCGAGACCAATCACATTCCATCCGACCTTTTCTGGTGGAAGGGGTTGGATGGAAGCAAGGTGCTGACCCATACTTTCGACAATCCCATGCAGGGCTATAATGGTTTCGTGCGACCGGATTGCTTCGTGCCGACCTGGAAGAATTTCCGCGGCAAGACGCAGCACGACACGTCGCTGCTGGCCGTCGGCTATGGCGATGGCGGCGGCGGCGTGACACCGGAGATGGTCGAACGCGAAGTGCAGCTGCGCGACTTCCCAGCGATCCCCAAGGCGCGCTGGGGCACGGTGAAGGGCTTCTACGAAAAGGCTCACCGGACAGCGGCGGAAAAGGAGCTTCCCGTCTGGGATGGGGAAATTTATCTCGAACTGCACCGCGCGACGCTGACGTCGCAAAGCGGCGTCAAGCGCAAGCACCGGCAGGCCGAACGGGCTTTGATCACGGCCGAGACGATCGCTTCACTCGCTCATCTGCTGGGTGCTGCCAAACCGCAAAGCCTGGAAGCGGACTGGCGCGTCGTCCTGAAGAACGAGTTTCACGACATCCTGCCGGGCTCGAGCATCCGCGAAGTTTATACCGACGCCGAACGGGAGCTCGATGGCGCCATCGGCAATGCCAAGGCGGAACAGGACAATGCGCTGAAGGCGCTATCGGCCCAGCTTCCGGCAGGTGGGGTGGCGGATGCGCTGATTGCCGTTAATCCGTCGCTCGCGCCGCGGCCACTCACTGCGAGACTTTCCGACGGAACGCTTCTGGCATCTGCCGATCCCGTTGCACCGCTTTCCATCGCGGTTTTTGATCGCAAGGCATTAAAGCCTGCCAGCATGCTCAAAGCTGACGCGCACAGTCTCGAAAACGAACATCTGTCTGTCGCCATTGGCAAGGACGGCGCCGTTTCGAGCCTTGTTCACAAGGCGACGGGCAGGGAGGCGATCGAGGGTGCTGCAAATCAGCTCTGGGTCTACCCGGCCGACAAACCGCGCAATTGGGATGCCTGGGACGTCGATGCCGATTATGCCGAAAAGGCTGTCCGCCTTGACAAGCCTGAGAGCATCACGCTTGTCGAACAGGGGCCACATCGTGCTGCGATCCGTGTCGTTTACCGATACCGGAACTCGACGATCACGCAGCTTTATGTGCTGACCGCCAACGCTCGCAGGCTCGATATCGAAACGACGATCGACTGGCATGACCGGCGTACTTTGCTCAGGACGCTGAACCCGGTCGCCGTGCGCTCACGCACCGCCACTTTCGAATGCGCCTTCGGTATCGTCGAGCGCCAGACGCATACGAACACCTCCTGGGAACAGGCGATGTTCGAAGCTGCTGCGCACCGTTTCGTCGATTTCAGCGAGCCGGGCTTCGGTGTCGCGCTGCTCAACAACGCCAAATACGGGCATAGCGCACGCGGCAATGTCATAGGCATGAGCCTCGTGCGCTCGCCGATCTATCCCGATCCGCTCGCCGATGAGGGCGAGCAGAGCTTCACCTATGCGCTGATGCCGCATGAAGGCGCCTGGCATGAAGGCGACGTTCTGCAGGAAGCGATCGATCTCAATCAGCCGCTCGTCACCATGGAGGCAAGCGGGCTTTCGGCAGGCACGCTGTCGCCGCTCGGCGTGAAGGGTATACCGGTTGCTTTTTCGGGGCTGAAGCCGGCAGAGGAGGGAGACGGCCTTATCCTGCGGCTTTACGAGCCGGCGGGTCGGCGCGGCAGGCTTTCGCTCGCCTTGCCCTCGGGCTGGCAGGCTTCAGGACCGCTGAACATCCTTGAAGAGCCGATCGAGCGTGCGGGACCTGCCGACATCATGCCGTTTGAAATCCGGACCTGGCGGCTGCAACAAAGCTGATCGCGATGCGTAGCGTCTGTCTCAAGAGGATGCGGAAAAGAGGCCGCGGCGGCTACATGACGACCGGATGATGATGTTCTTGGTCGGATTTCAACATGTCACAGTAGCCCAGTTCGCATCGGGCTCTATCTTCGGGTCTGTCCTTTCACCAGACCCGAGGAAACGATCATGACGGAATCCGTGAAATCCGTACCGGCGCCCCGCGATCAGCACCTTCGCGACATGGCCAATTGCATTCGGTTCCTCTCGATGGACGCCGTCGAGAAGGCCAAGAGTGGACACCCCGGCATGCCGATGGGCATGGCCGACATTGCTGTCGTGCTCTTTTCCGACTTCCTGAAATTCGACGCCGAAGACCCCTACTGGTTCGATCGGGATCGTTTCCTCATCTCCAACGGTCATGGCTCGATGCTGCTCTACAGCCTGCTCTATCTGACCGGCTATCGGGACATGACGATCGACCAGATCGAAAACTTTCGTCAAGTCGACAGCAGGACGGCAGGTCATCCCGAATATCGTCATGCCACGGGTATTGAGACGACCACCGGTCCGCTCGGCCAGGGCCTTGCCAATTCGGTCGGTTTTGCGCTCGCCGAGCGCATCATGAACGCCAAGTTCGGCGATAGTCTTTCGAACCATTATACTTACGTCTTCCTCGGCGATGGATGCCTGATGGAGGGCATCAGCCAGGAGGCCATATCGCTCGCGGGACACTTGAAGCTCGGTAAGCTGATCGCGTTCTGGGACAACAATTCGATATCGATCGACGGGGCGACAAGTCTGGCGGAATCCGACGATCAGCCGGCGCGGTTCCGTGCGTCGAACTGGCATGTGCAGGAGATCGATGGACATGATACCGACGCGATACGCAATGCAATCGTCGAAGCGCAACAGGTCACCGATCGCCCCTCATTGATTGCCTGCAAGACCATTATCGGTTTCGGCTTTCCGACGCGCGCCGGAACGCAGAAGGCTCACAGTGACGCGCCCGGCGAAGAGGAGATTGCCGGCGCCCGCAAGATTTTGGGCTGGACCGCGCCTCCCTTCGAGATCCCGTCCGACCTGTTGGACGACTGGAGGAAGATCGGCGCCAAGGGACGCAACGCCCGGATGGCCTGGGCGGTCCGGGTCCAGACGGCGAAGGCGGATATCCGCCAGGATTTCGAACGCCGAATGAAGGGCGAACTGCCTTTAGACTGGACCGCAGCGATAGAGGCAGCAAAACAGGAGCTTCTGTCTGCCGACAAGGACCTCGCCACCAGGCAGGCGAGCGGGGTTGTTCTCAACCACCTTGCCGAAGCCTTGCCCGAGCTTATCGGCGGATCAACGGACCTGACACCGTCGAACAATACGAAAGCCAAATCCATGATCGAGATTGCGCCGGGCCAGTATAATGGATCCTATGTCCATTATGGCGTGCGCGAACATGGGATGGCCGCGGCCATCAACGGGATTGCCCTTCATGGTGGGCTGATCCCTTACGGCGGCACCTTCCTGACCTTTTCCGATTATGCCCGTCCGTCCATTCGGCTGGCGGCGATGATGGCGGTGCGTTCGATCTTCGTGATGACGCATGATTCGATCGGTCTCGGCGAGGATGGACCGACGCATCAGCCTGTCGAACATCTGACGGCGCTACGCGCCATTCCGGGCCTTGCCGTGTTCCGTCCGGGCGACCCGATCGAGACGGCGGAATGCTGGCAGGCCATTCTCGATGCCCCGAGGCAGGCAGCCCTGATTGCTCTATCCCGCCAGCCCATGCCGTTGCTGAGAAAGCAGCCGGGCTCTCTCAACCTGTCGGCAAAGGGCGGATATGTTCTGCTCGAGGCTGAGGGCGGCGCGCGCGAGTTGACAATCATGTCGACGGGATCGGAATTGCACCTTGCCGTCGAAGCAAGGGCGAGGCTTCAGGCGGAAGGCGTTCCGACCGCTGTTGTTTCCATGCCGTGCCGGCTGCTGTTTGAGGCGCAGGCACCGGACTATAAGCGTGAGGTTCTCGGAGACGGAACTGCGCGCGTCGCGGTGGAGGCCGCTGTCCAGGATAGCTGGGATCGATATCTCGGGCTCGACGGTCGGTTCGTCGGCATGCACAGCTTCGGGGCATCAGGCAAGATCGACGACGTCTACAGGAAATTCGACATCACCACCGACGCAGTTGTGAAAGCCGCGCAAGGAGCGCTGGAGCGGCGCGGCGCCGGTACACGCTGATACATTTCAGCCGATTTTCGAAATATGCAGGACACGTGGATCCTTGAAACCGCTCTTGGTTAACAGGTGCTGCCAACGCGGCAGCAATCGAAGGAGAGTGTTTCATGACCAAGACCGACAATGTTTCAATTCGGCGTAGTGTTTCCGCTCGAGCGATCGCCATGGCGTTTGGCTCTCTGTTGCTCGTTCCGGTGATATATGCCCTGCCGGTCCATGCCGCCGATCTTGCGTCGAGTGTTGCCACGACGACGGGAAGCGCAGACGATAGCGTCCGCCCGTTTCAGGTCCACGTTCCGCAGTCGCAACTCGACGACCTGCGCAGGCGTATCGCCGACACCCGATGGCCGGACAAGGAGACGGTCGGCGACGACTCCCAGGGTATCCAATTGTCACGCGTTCAGGATCTGGTTCGCTACTGGGGTACAGAGTACGACTGGCGCAAAACCGAGGCCCAACTCAATGCATTGCCGGAATTCGTCACCACGATCGACGGTGTCGACGTCCAGTTCATCCATGTTCGTTCGCGCCATCCCAACGCTCTCCCGATCATTCTGACACATGGCTGGCCGGGATCGATATTCGAGTTCATCAAGACCATAGGTCCGCTCACGGACCCGACTGCATATGGCGGCCGGCCGGAAGATGCGTTCGACGTCGTCATCCCCTCGATACCGGGCTACGGATTTTCCGGAAAGCCGACCGATCAGGGCTGGGGGCCGGACCGGGTTGCGCGTGCCTGGGATGTCCTGATGAAAAGGCTCGGCTACGACCACTATGTTTCTCAGGGTGGCGATCATGGTTCGGTGATCTCCGACGCGTTGGCGCGTCAGGCGCCGAAGGGTCTGCTGGCGATCCATCTCAATATGCCCGCGACGGTGCCGGGCGACCTCATGAAGGCTATCAACAGCGGGGATCCGGCCCCTGCGAGCCTGTCGTCGCCGGAGCGGGAAGCGTATAATTCCCTGAGCACCTTCTTCGGGCGAAACGCTGCCTATGGCGCGATAATGGTGACCCGGCCGCAGACGATCGGCTATTCGCTTTCCGACTCGCCGGCTGGCCTGGCGTCCTGGATTTACGAGAAGTTTGCCCAGTGGAGCGACAGCGGCGGTGTTCCTGAACGCGTATTCTCCAAGGACGAAATGCTTGATGACATCACGCTCTATTGGCTGACGAACTCCGGTGCATCGTCTTCGCGGTTCTACTGGGAAAACAACAACAACAACTTCAGCGCCGAAACGCAGAAGACGAAGGACATCAAAGTCCCGGTCGGCATCACGGTCTTCCCGAAGGAGATCTACCAGGCGCCGGAAAGCTGGGCCAAGCAGGCCTATCCCTCGCTGACCTACTACCATCAGGTCGAGAAAGGCGGGCATTTTGCGGCCTGGGAGCAGCCGCAACTCTTCGCCGAGGAAGTGAGAGCAGCTTTCAAGTCCGTACGCTGACAATGTCGAAAGGGGTGGCCCTCACGAGGGCCGCCCCAACCGAACAGACTACCTCGAAATTTCATGCCCTCGTCGCTCCAGATGCCATCATTAGGAAGCGTCGCCAAAAATCGGGAGGCAGCTTAGCACACGTGTGCATTTTGTTTCCTCCTGTCATTCCGGTGTTACGCGCCGGGGCTAGCAAGTCTCAGAACTCATCTGGGGCACGGCCTCGACAGTGAAGGGAGACAGGGTATGAATAGACGCGAATTTCTGATCACATCGTCGGCGGCTGCGAGCCTTCTCGCCCTTCCGCGTTTTGCCTTGGCCGCCGCAGGCACGATCGACCTCTACAGCGGGTCGGATTCCAATATCATCGACCTCTGGAACAACATCATCCGTCCGGCTTTCGAAAAGGCGCATCCGGAAGTCGCGCTGAAGGTTACCGATGCCGGCGATAACAATGGCCTTCGCGCCATCGGCGACCGCGCTCTCGCTGCGCTGAAGACCAAGACCGATCCGCAGGCCGACCTCTTCGAATCCTTCGATCCGCGCCTTCCGGCCGGCGGTATCGATGCCGGTCTCTGGGTAAAGTTCTCCGCCGAGAACGTGGCTGGTTTCGACCGCGTCAACCCGCTCGCGATCGACACGCCCTACGCGCTGCCCTACCGTGGCTCGCAGGTTCTGCTGGCCTATGACAAGGCCAAGCTTGACCCGAAGGACGCGCCGAAGACCTGGGAACAGCTGACGGCCTGGATCAAGGCCAATCCCGGCCAGTTCATCTACAACCGTCCGGACAAGGGCGGTTCGGGTCTCAATTTCGTTCGCCGTGCGATCCACGAAGCCAATGGCCGTGATCCGAAGAAGTTCAAGATCGACAACTTCACCGCCGAGTTTGCCGGACAGTCGCTGACGCCCACCTGGAAGATCCTCAACGATCTCGCGCCGTCACTCTATCAGAAGGGCGCCTATACCGCAGGCAATACGCAGTCGATCCAGCTGCTCGCCCAGGGCGTCGTGACCATGGCTCCGGTCTGGTCCGACCAGGTCCTGCAGGCGATCTCGCAGGGCGTTCTGCCCGAGACGACCGGCCTCGTGCAGCTCTCCGACCTCGCGCTCTGCGGCGGTTTTTCGGCCATGACGATCTTCACCAACGGCGCCAACAAGGATGCCGCCCTCAAGCTCGCCGCCTTCATGCTGACAAGCGAGATGCAGGAAGCCATCATCACCGAGATCGGCGGCTTCCCGGGCGTTTCCTGGGATCACATTTCCGAAGACCTGCGCAAGAAATATGCCGACGTCATCCCGGCGACCATCCCGACCTTCCCGGGCGGCGACTGGGAAAAGGCGATCAACGACGGCTGGTATCGGACTGTCGCTCCCGGTATCAGCCGCACCTGATGGCGCTGGATGCCGCGCAGCCTGCGGTCGCGCACCGCGCTCAGCCTCTCGGCAGGGGGAGCCTTTACGGGCTCCTCCTCGTCGGTATGCCGGTCTTTCTGGTCGGCTGGCTGATCATCTTTCCGATCTTCTCTGCGGTCGCGACAACCATCTTCGTCCGCCAACCGGACGGGACGACAGAGTTTTCGCTCGCCTCCTACCGTTTCTTCTTCACGGATGGGTACAGCCTGAACAATCTCTGGCTGACGCTCTGGACGACCTTTGTCTGCGGCCTGCTCCTGCTTGCAATCGGCCTTCCGATTGCGCTTTATCTCCGCTTTTCAGGCAGTCGCCTTGCCGGCTATGTGCAAGGCCTGGCGATCTTTCCGATGTTCGTTCCTTCGATCATTCTCTCCTATGCGCTGATCCGCACGATCGGACCGAACGGCACGGTCGACATCCTGCTCAATGCCATGGGCCTTCCGAAGCTGCCGAGCCCCTATCTGACGCCCTGGGGGCCGGTTATCGGCCTTGTCTGGGACAATCTGCCTTTGACTGTCCTGATGCTGACGGCCGGTCTTTCTTCCGTTTCCAACAGCTCCATCGAGGCCGCCCGCGATGTCGGCGCAGCGCCTTTGAGGGTCTTCGTCTCGATCATCCTTCCGCGCATGGGCAATTCGCTGCTGGTGACGGCATCCTTCGCCGTGCTCGGCATATTCTCGGCCTTTACCTTGCCCTATGTGCTCGGCCCCGCCTCGCCGGAGATGATGGGACCCTTCATGCAGCGCACCTTCGCCGATATGAACGACCCGTTGAATGCGCTGACGCAGGCCGTCATCACCTTCTGCTTCTGCCTCCTCTTCGGCGTCTTCTATGTCTGGTCGATCGCCCGCAACCGCGAGGGCCGATGATGCGCCAGTCGACCGCCTTGAAATTCGATTGGATTGGCCTTGCCCTCTCGCTGCTGCTGACGCTCTTCATCGCGGCGCCGCTGCTGGTCGTTGCCACCTGGGCCTTCACAGAGGTCTGGCGCTACCCTTCCGTCATTCCCCAGCAATTCGGCCTGCGTTTCTGGTCGCAGACGCTGGCCCGCAAGGATGTCTGGGATGCGCTTTTCCTCAGCCTGCGGCTGACGGCGACGGTAACGGTGTTGTCGGCGATCATCTGCCTGCCTGCGGCCTACGCTTTTGCGCGCATGCGTTTTCCCGGGCGCAACGTCCTCTTCCTCTCCTTTCTCGCCTCGCATGCCTTTCCCAAGTTCGGGTTGCTGGTCGCGATTGCCGGCATCTTCCTGCAACTCGGTCTGATTAGTACCTTCTGGGGTGTGGTGCTGATCCAGCTCGTCGGCACGCTGATGCTGATGATCTGGATCCCGGTCGCGGCTTTCCAGAATGTCGACCGGCGCATGGAGGAGGCCGCGCGTGACGCGGGCGCCACGCCGCTTCGCGTCTTCTGGTCGATCACGCTGCCGCAGGCCGCGCCGACGATCTCAGCCGCCGTGCTCTTGACCTTCGTCGGTACCTTCTATGAGACCGAGGGTGCCTGGCTGATCGGCGCGCCCGAGATCCGCACCATGCCGGTGCTGATGATCAGCTTCATCAACAACCAGATCGTCGTGCAATATGGCGCGGTCCTCTCCGTCATGCTGTGGGTGCCGTCCTTTGCGGCATTGATGTTTGCGCGGCGCGTTGTCGGGACCGGCGCCTTTGCACGGGGCTTCGGCGCCTGAGCGCGGCCAGAAAGGATAGGAAAATGGCACATCTGGCAATCGAAGGCGTTTCGAAGAGCTTTGGCCACACCTTTGCCGTCAGCGATTTTTCGCTTGAGGTCGGCGATGGGGAACTCGTCTGCCTGCTCGGCCCGTCAGGTTCCGGCAAATCGACGTTGCTGCGTATGATCGGCGGTTTTGAACGGCCGACGGGCGGCAGCATCCGCATCGACGCCAAGGATGTGACAACCCTACCGCCGGAGCGACGCCCAACCGGCATGGTCTTCCAGAGCCATGCGCTCTGGACCCATATGGATGTCTTCAACAACATCGCCTTCGGCCTCAAACTGCGGCGCCTGCCGAAGACCGAAATTCGAGAGCGCGTCGAGAACGCCCTCGCTCTCGTGGGTCTTGCAGATTACGGGAAGCGCGCGGTGACGCAGCTTTCCGGCGGCCAGCAGCAGCGCGTGGCCCTTGCCCGCTCGCTCGTCCTCGAGCCCAAGATCCTGCTGCTAGACGAACCCTTCGCCAGCCTCGACCAGCATCTGCGCGAGCGGCTGCGTGAGGAAGTGCGCGACATCCAGCAGCGGCTCGGCATCACGACATTGTTCGTCACCCACGGTCAGGACGAGGCCCTGGCGCTTGCCGACCGCATCGTCGTCATGCGCGACGGCCGTACGGAGCAGGCGGCGCCGCCGAGCGTCATCTATCGCGAACCGCAGACGGCTTTCGTCGCCGGCTTCATCGGCTCGATGAATTTCGTTGAGAGCGATATCCGGGATGGGATCTGCACGCATCCGCTTTTCGGTTTTTCCATTCCGGTCGCAGATGGTCCCGTGATGCTTGCGATGCGCCCGGAAGCCCTGACTGTGCATCCAGCCAGCCGACCGGCAGATGCAATCGTCCACCGCGTCACCGACTTCGGTACGCACAAGATCGTCGATATCGATCTCGCCGATGGCACCCGGCTGAAGGCGATGGTTGCGCCGGGCGATATGATCCGGGCCGGGATGACCGTCGCTCCCAGCTGCTCGGGCTTCTTCGCCTTCCGCGACAATGCGCTGATCCACCGGTCGGCTGGCGCACAGGCGGCTGCACCAATGCAGCCGCTCCATACGGCTTGAACGGTCTCAGGCTTTCGGCTGAAAACCTTCCCGCAGCCAGGGATAAAGTGGCTTGCTTGCTGCCAGGATGTCGCCTTTGCCGGTGACGGCCGCGCCGGAAAACCGTGTGACGATACCGCCGGCTTCTTCGACCATGAGTGCCGAGGCGCCGAAGTCATGGACCGACAGGCCGTCCTCGAAGAAGCCATCCAGCCGGCCGCAGGCGACATAGGCGATCGAAAGCGCTGCCGAACCGAGCCGACGCACGCCGGCGGTATTGGCCATCAGCCGCTTGACGGCGTCGAAATAAAGCTCTTCCGGGACCGCCTTGACCTGGCCGGGGATCGGCAGACCGGCGCCAACGAGCACGTTCTGGATATCGGCCACCTCAGCGCAATGGATCTGCTCGCCGTTCAGCCAGGCGCCGCCGCCGGCCTCTGCACTGAAGAGCTCGTCCTGCATGGCGTCATAGGCGACGCCTGAGACGACGCGGCCGGCCTCGGCGATCGAGATCGTCATGCCGAAATGCGGGATGCCCCAGGCAAAATTGGTCGTGCCGTCGATCGGGTCGATATAGATAACCGGTGCATCCGCGCCGCCCTGTCGGTTACCGACCTCTTCCTCGCCTTTGATCGAATAGGTCGGGAATGCGCTCGTCATCTCCTCGACGATGATGCGCTCGACGGCGACGTCGATTTCGGTCTGATAGTCGCGGGCAGCCTTGTGGATCATCTCGGCTGCCGTGCGTCGTCTGAGTGCCTTGCGCGCCGTTTCGCCTGCCTTGAGGGCGGTTTCGGCGAGCACGAGAAGGCGGGGCGAGGCGGCCGGCGACAGGCGCGCAGCAGTCGAAGTCAATGTCATTAAGAGGGTCCGTGTGATGACTGAGGGTGGTAGGTCGTGTTCCCATCGCAGATGCGCATGATGCTTTTATGAAACCGGCGCGCCCGCTGCGGTGCTGCGCCGGCCGAATTCAAGAGAATGCGTCCGAGGTTACCGGGACAGGAAATTCGAGACCGTCAGGTCGACGAGTTCGTCTCCACGGCCGTTCATCACTGCGCGAATGGCCCAGAGACCGAAACCCTTCACCTGTGCTGCTTCGATCCTGGGCGGCATCGATAGTTCCTGCGTATTCGTGACGACGTCGAGCAGTGCCGGGCCGGGATGCGCCAGGATTTCCCGGATGGCACCGTCAAGCTCGGCGGGATCTTCCACGCGAACGCCATGTACTCCGGCTGCGCGGGCAACCGCCGCAAAATCCGGATTCTCGAGTTCGGTGCCGGTCTCAAGGAAGCCCGAAGCCTTCATTTCCATCGCAACGAATCCGAGAACTGAATTGTTGAAGACGACGACCTTCACCGGCAGGTTCTGCTGAACGAGCGTCAGGAAGTCACCCATCAGCATGGCAAAGCCGCCATCGCCGGACATGCTGATGATTTGGCGTTCCTTGTACGTTGCCTGTGCCCCGATCGCCTGAGGAAGAGCGTTGGCCATCGAGCCGTGGACCAGGGATCCGATCAGGCGACGCTTTCCATTCATTTTCAGGTAGCGTGCAGCCCAGATCGTGGGGGTCCCGACGTCGAAGGTGAAAACGGCGTCGTCGGACGCATGCTCGCTCAGAAGGCGTGCCACGTATTGCGGATGAATCTTGCCGCCCTCTCGGCCGGTGGCGAGGTCGTCGAGGCCCTCACGAGCCTTCCTGTAGGCGGCAAGGCAAGCATCGAGGTGATCCCGGTCGGTTCGCTCCCTCAGCTTCGGTAGCGTCGCCGCCAGTGTCGATTTGACGTCGCCGACGATTGCGAGATCCAGCGAGGCCCTGCGGCCGAGATTTTCCGGTCGGATGTCCACCTGCACGATCTTGGCGTCGGTTGGGTAGAACTGCCGGTATGGGAAATCTGTGCCGAGCATGAGAAGCGTGTCACACTCCAGCATGGCCTTGTAACCCGAAGAGAAACCGATCAGACCGGTCATGCCGACATCGAACGGATTGTCCCACTCGACATGTTCCTTGCCGCCGAGCGCGTGGACAACGGGCGCCCTCAGCCGATCCGCAAAAGCGATCAACTCGTCATGCGCGCCTTCGCAGCCACGTCCGCACAGAAGGGTAACCTTCGAGCTGTTGTTAAGCAGTTCCGACAGTTGATCGATCTGATCGTGCGTCGGCACGATGTTTGGCTGGGACAGTGTGAGTGCGGCTGGTGTCGAAATCTTCGCCGTGAAATCGGTCAATGCCACGTCGCCCGAAATGACCACGACGGCAACGCCGCGCTTTCCGATAGCGGTGCGAATGGCCGTTTCGATGACTGCGGGCAATTGCTCGGGATGGCTGACAAGCTCGCAATAGTGGCTGCATTCCCGGAAAAGCTGATCCGGATGTGTTTCCTGGAAATAGCCCCTGCCGATTTCGGCCGACGGTATCTGGGCGGCAATGGCGAGGACCGGGACCCGTGAGCGATGGCAGTCGAACAGGCCGTTGATGAGGTGGAGATTGCCCGGGCCGCAGCTTCCGGCGCACACGGCCAATTCGCCGCTGAGATGGGCTTCGGCCCCGGCCGCGAAAGCGGCTGTCTCTTCATGGCGGGTATGGACCCACTCGATGTCGCCTCTCTTTCGCAGCGCTTCCGTGAGCCCGTTCAGGCTATCGCCGACCACCCCATATATCCGCTTGACCCCGGCCGAATGCAGCACCTCTGTCAGGACATCAGCTACCTTGGATTTCATCGAATGGCTCCCGGGCTTTGGGTTCAGGTGGATGGTAAAGGAAGCTAGGCCTCGCTCTGCGCTTCTCAACCCGGAGAATTATCAGAGTGACGGAGACACCCAACTGGACATTGGTATAGGCGCTGGCCGTGAAAAGCCCGCTTGCCTGAATCCCAGGCGGCGGCCTGCCAGCCGAGCGCATAAGCCCGCTCGGCTCTCTTCCTTGGCGTCCTTCTACCGCGACTTACGCCTCGATCCGTTCCCGCCCCTTTATCGCTTCCGCGATAAGTTTCATGAAGCGCGGATCCCGGCGCAGGTTGTCCAGGTCTGAATCATGGGTGAACCATTTGATGTGGTAGACCGAGCTGCGGGGCAGCAAGCCCTCCAGGATATTGATCGCACGTTCCACATGGCCGAGCACGGAGTGGACGCAGGCGAGATTATATTGGGCGACGATATCATCGGGGTCGATGGCGCTCGCCCGTGCGGCCCAGTCGCAGGCCCGCGCTGCTTCGCCGAGATGGGCAAGGGCAAGCGCGCCGCGATGGGCGGGACCGGAATTTTCCGGGTTCTGATTGAGCGCCCGCTCGGCTCTTTCAATGCCTTTTCGCGCCCAGCTTTCCCGGTCCGCCATCCGTCCAAGAGAATGGTATGAGGACATCAGATGGATCGGCGAAACATAGTCGTCGGGGCGGATTTCGGCGGCACGGGTAAAGTAGTGCACCGCCTCGGCGAAATTCCCGCGCATGAAGAAGATGCGGGCATAGTGGAAATTTGCTTCATAGAGGTTGGGATCGAGCGAAAGCGCGCGTTCGAAGCACGCTGTTGCCTCGTCGTCATCGCCGTTCTGATGCAGCGCCAGGCCGCGGGAGGCGTGGGCCTCGGCAAGGTCGGGATCGAGTTCCAGGGCCTTGGCGCTCATCGCGAGGATGCGCTCCAGGGGCACATCATCAGGCGCCCAGTCGCGTATCGCCGCATCGCAATCGGCAATGCCTGCATAGGCGCGGCCATAGTCCGGATCGAGTTCTACGGCCTTGTAGAACATGCGCCGGGCAAGCTGCAGATAGGATTTTGTCCAGGTATGGGAGAGCTGCCGGCCTCTCAGGTAATAAGTATAGGCTTCGACATTGGCCGTCGGCTCGGCGGCGATCGCCTTGCGCTCCTCCGGCAGCAGTCGCACTTTCAATTGGCCGACGATCGCGTGGGTGATCTCATCCTGGATGGCGAAGATATCGGTGAGGTCTCGGTCATAGCGTTCGGCCCAGAGGTGATCGCCGTTCATCGTATCGATCAGCTGGCCGGAAATGCGTACCCGCGTCCCGACGATGCGCACGCTGCCTTCCAGCATATAACGCACGCCGAGTTCCTGGGCGACCTGCTTCACCTTCACAGATGTGCCCTTATAGGTGAAGACGGTGTTGCGCGGCACCACATGCAGGCTGGAGATCTTGGAGAGATCGGTGATGATATCCTCGGTGATGCCGTCGGAGAAATAATCCTGATCGGCATCGCCGCTCATGTTGGTGAAGGGCAGGACGGCGATGAAGCAGGTGTTTCGGTTCTGCGCGACGAGGCGCGCGGAACTCGGCTTCTCGAAGGAAACCGTATAAACCTGCACCGGTTGGCGGATATTTTTGAACACGTGTTCACCTAAAAACTCGAAGCCGAGATTGAGGCGTGAACCGACCTGATCCCGTACGATTGCCGAGACAGCGATACCGCCGGCCGGAGCAACGCCTTCCAGGCGCGCGGCAACGTTGACGCCGTCTCCGAAGATATCGTCATTTTCAACCACGACATCGCCGAGATTGATGCCGATGCGGAACTCGACGCGCTCTTCCTTTGCGACGTTTTCATTGCGCAGGGCCATGCTGCGCTGGATTTCTGCGGCGCAGGCAACGGCGTTCACGACGCTCTGAAATTCCACAAGGATGCCATCGCCGGTGAGTTTCACGATACGGCCCTTGTAATCGGATATGCGGATGTCGACCAGTTCGCAGCGATGCCGGTTCAAAGCCTGCAGCGTGCCTGTCTCGTCCATACCCATGAGCCGGCTGTAACCGACTACATCGGCAGCGAGGATGGCACTCAATCGCCGCTCCATGATCCTCTCCATGGATTGTCTCATGTCAGTGTCTCGCTTTTTCCAGATTTTGACCGTGCTAGGGCTCCCTCCCTTGCAGCCGATATCTTTCGATTCGGCATGCTGTCACGGCGGCGCAGAGCCTATATCGTTACGGCGCAGCATCAATACTCCGAACGGGCGAAGATTGCGCCAAAAGCTAGCTATTTCGGATTGGAAAAAACCCTGACGCGGCAAGACGCACAATTTTGAGGCGGTGCATGAATTTTGGAATGTGTATCGGACAAGCGTAGCAGCCGTCCCTGATCCGAAGTGGATCCCACGATTGTACCGCTTGTTGACTCGTGAAAAGCAAGTCGCGTCTCTGCGGAAAGACCCGTTTGCCTAAAAGGATGCCGCTCGTAGATCGAAATAGTTAAGATATACCCTCTTATTTTTCGACTATAATTCAAGGCCGCATATCAACGATCCTCATAGATTTGATCCTGGCAACTTCTCGAGAGGGCACGCCATGTATCGCAACGCTCGCCGGTGGGCTTCGCGCTCACTTCTAGTGGATTCGTGGGTTCCCCAATGGCTGACCGTCGGCGGAAAGGTAAGGTCGCGCAAGACTGCCGATCGGCACGAGGATAATGCTCAGCTTGCGACATTCGTGCAGACTGCGGCTGGAAACAAGCATGGTGCCCTTGTCGACAGTCCCGATGACAACTCTGCGCTCAGCGGACATGAGGTTGAACATAGAGTGGAAGCGATCGGCGACGCGGACGGTCAACGCAATATCAACCACGCACCGCCGCCCTTGCCCGACGCTTTCGCAGCGGCGCGCGGAACGGGAGTTCGAAGCGGTGATTTTGCCGCGTCTGTGCTGTCCGCCCATATGCCAGGTTTTGCACCTTTCAAGCGCGGCGCGAATGGAGGCACATTCGGCCCTGCATCGTCCCTTTATCGCACTTACGCTGGAATGAGCACGATAGGCGATGATCCCTTGGCTCCGTATCTTGCGCAGAGCCCAGCACCGACAGGTTCGGGGCAAGGCTCGTCCGCCGTGGTGGGGCAGCGTGCTCACTCGGGTAAAGTCGTCATTCTCGAATCGAGCCCGTCGGCGCAGGCGATCGAACAGGCTGCCGGAGCTCGATCGCTGGCGTCTGGTATGCCCTATGGTATCTGTGGCTGCGGCTACTTTACCTCGCCTACGCGAATTCTCGATTGGGCTCATGGCGGCGCCCTGCTTCAACAGGACGGTCAATTGCCGGGGACTCGGTTGACCGAAGGGCCGGACTATGTGGCAGCGATCAAGCAGGCCATCGGCGCGTCGGTCAGCGACCCGCTTCTCGACCGTGACCTGTCCCCACTGTCGGGCTGGCGCGGAACCGTAGATCGAGCAGGACAGATGATCTTGAACGGATCATTGCCCGGCGGCGGAGAGACGGGAACGGCAACCGGCACCAAGGGTATCGGCATCCTTTCCGGCTCGGTCACCACAGCGCCGATCACGCAGCGGTCGTTAACGACGCAAAATCTCGAGGCTGCAGCGGCCGCGGCGCCCGTCAACCCGATCGTGGCGGAAAACCAGAAGCAGGGCAACCCAGAGAGCGAGTGGGGCATTGACGGTGCCGGCAGCTCCAACATCGAAGGCTTTGCGACCGACATCAGCGTCGATAACGGCAAGACGATCAACTTCAAGATCAATACCAACTCCACCAACTACCGGATCGATATCTATCGCCTCGGCTATTATGGCGGCATGGGTGCGCGTAAGGTGGACACCCTGCAGCATACCGGATTGCAGACCCAGCCCAGTCCGTTGCGCAACGCTACGACCGGAACGGTGGATGCCGGCAACTGGGCAGTCTCGGCGTCGTGGACCGTACCGGAGGACGCCGTCTCAGGCGTCTATATCGCCAAGCTCGTGCGTCAGGATGGCACCGCCGGCCAAAATCACATCCCGTTCATCGTGCGCGACGACGACAGCCAGAGCGACATCGTCTTCCAGACCGCAGATCAGACCTGGCAAGCTTACAACGGCTGGGGCGGCGCAAACTTCTATGGCGGCAACGGTCCGGCGACGGGGCAGGGTGCTGGTCGCGCCTATGCGGTCAGCTACAACAGGCCGATTGCGACCCGCGGCGGGGTCGGCACGTTTGCCGGTCCGCAGGATTACCTGTTCGGCGCCGAATATGCGGGCATCTACTGGCTGGAACAGAACGGCTATGACGTCTCCTACCTGTCGGGCGTCGACGTCGATCGCTATGGCAGCCTCTTGCTCAATCACAAGACCTATATCGATGCCGGGCATGACGAATATTGGTCGGGACAGCAGCGAACGAATGTCGAAGCCGCGCGCGATGCGGGCGTCAACCTCATGTTCTGGAGCGGCAACGAGGTCTATTGGCGCACGCGCTGGGGCAATGCCTACAGCGCCGACGGCACGCCTTATCGCACTCTGATCTCCTATAAGGAGACGTGGTCGCCCACAGCCAGCATCGACCCTTCCAACGAATGGACTGGCACCTTCCGTGATCCGCGCCTCAGTCCGCCCGCCATTGGCGGCGGCAATCCGGAGAACTCATTGACCGGGCAGTTGTTCAAGGTCGACGATGTCGGCAACAATCTCCAGGCGATCACTATTCAGTATGACGACGCCAATCTGCGTTTCTGGCGCAATACCAGCGTCGCGAATCTTCAGCCCGGCCAGACGGCGACGCTCACCAAGAACTATCTCGGTTATGAATGGGACGAAGCGCCCGACAACGGCTTCGATCCGGCCGGCCTCGTGAAGCTGTCGTCGACGACGCTTCCGGTCAGCACTTACCTGCTCGATTACGGCAACACGACCGGCAATGCGACCGCGACCCATAATCTGACGCTCTATCGCGCCCCCAGCGGTGCATTGGTGTTCGGCGCCGGGACGGTCTACTGGACATGGGGGCTGAGCAACAATCACGATCTCACAGCGACTCCGACGGACCCGCGCGTGCAGCAGGCAATGGTCAACTTGCTTGCCGATATGGGCATTCAGCCCGGGACGTTGCAATCCGGGCTCACCGCCGCGACCGCCTCGTCGGACCAGGTTGCTCCGACCTCCGTCATCACTGTGCCTGGAACAGTGGCCGTCGGATCCACCGTTACGATTACGGGCACCGCTGCCGACACGGGCGGCGGGGTGATCGCCGGCGTCGAGGTTTCCACCGACAACGGCGCAAGCTGGCATCCAGCGACAGGCGATGAGAACTGGACCTATAGCTGGTCGCCTCAGGTCGTCGGTAGCTACACGATCCTATCCCGCGCCGTAGACGACAGCATCAATCTCGAAACGCCCTCGGCTGGCCGCACGGTCACCGTCAGTGGGCCAAGCTACACGTCTCTCTTCGGTGCGGCGACTCCGGCCGTTGTCAATACGAACGATACGTCAGCCGTCGAGCTCGGCGTCAAGTTCCAGACCTCTGTCGCAGGAACCGTCGCCGGCATTCGTTTTTACAAGGGCAGCCAGGATACGGGTACGCATACAGGGACGCTCTGGTCGAGCACGGGTACGCAGCTCGCCACTCTTACCTTCACGAACGAAACCGCCAGCGGCTGGCAGATCGCGTATTTCTCCAGTCCAGTGACGTTGACGCCCGGGCAGACCTACACGGCGTCTTACCACACCAATACCGGTCATTATTCGACGACTGCCAACTACTTTGTCTCCAATGTGACAAGTGGCCCGCTGACGGCGCCCGCGAGCGGTAACGGCGTATACAGATATGGCAGCACCAGCCTGTTCCCCTCAGCCACTTTCGAGCAGACGAATTATTGGGTCGATGTGATGTTCAATCCGTCGGCCTCCAACACGACGCCGACGGCGGTTGCCGATACGGGGGATGCGACCGAGAAGGGCGGCGTGGCAAACGGCTCCGGCGGCGTGGTCGCCAGCGGCAATGT
>NZ_JACHZR010000001.1:37308-1880493 GCF_014193695.1 Rhizobium sp. BK316
ACCGGTTCTTGCCGTCCAGACGGCCAGCCAGAACGCCACCGTCGGCTCGGCCTTCTCCTTCACGCTGCCGACGACCACCTTCACCGATGTCGACAGTGGCGAGACGCTGACCTATTCGGCAACGGCTGCCGATGGCACGGCACTTCCGGCCTGGCTGAGCTTCAACGCTTCGACGCGGACCTTCTCCGGCACCCCGACGACCGCCGGGACCTATGGCGTCAAGGTCACGGCAACCGATCTCGGCGGTCTGGCCGCCAACGAGACCTTCAGCATCGTCGCCGCGACAGCGCCTGTGACCTACAGCCTGTTTTCCGCCTCCAGCACGCCGGCCCAGACGAACCTCAATGACGGTCAGCAGCTTGAGCTCGGCGTCAAGTTCCAGTCGAACGTTGCCGGCGACATTACCGGCATCAAGTTCTATCGCAGCGCCAACGACAACGGCCAGAACGTCGTCGACCTGTGGACCTCCACGGGCACCAAGCTCGCCACCGCCACCTTCACCAACACCACGGCAAGCGGCTGGCAGACGGTGAACTTCGCAACACCCGTCACCATCACCGCCAACACCACCTATGTCGCCTCCTACCACACGACCGGTGCCTATGTGGCGACCGATGGTTTCTTCACCAACGGTGTCAGCAACGGTCCGCTGTCGGCACTGTCCAGTGCCGCCGCCGGTGGCAACGGCGTCTATGCATATGGCGGATCGGCTACTACGGGGCTCTTCCCGACCAGTACCTATGATTCAGCCAACTACTATGCCGATGTGGTCTTCCGGCCGCAGCTCGCGGCGTGAAGCATCGGACGAGGTCAGGGGCGGGTTTCGAATGAGGCCAAGATGAAGCAAATGCCGCTCGCGGCGGAGGGCCATATCAAAAGGATGCCGACAACCAAGATCGATCGGCTCCCGGTAACAGTGCTCGCCGGCTTTCTGGGAGCCGGCAAGACGACGCTTCTCAGCCACGTCCTGAACAATCGCGAGGGTCTGCGGGTCGCCGTCATCATCAACGATATGAGCGAAGTGAATATCGACGCCAGTCTCATTCGAGATGGCGGCTGCAACCTGTCGCATACGACGGAGACACTGGTTGAGCTCAGCAATGGCTGCATCTGCTGTACCCTGCGCAACGACCTGCTGACGGAAGTGCGGCGACTGGCCGAAGAGGGGCGATACGACTATCTGCTGATCGAAGGGACGGGTATCGCCGAGCCCCGCCCGATTGCGGCAACTTTTTCTTTCTGTGACGAAAACGGCGTTTCGCTCTCCGATTTTGCCAGACTCGACACGATGGTCACTGTGGTCGATGCCGCGAACCTGTTAGCCGACTACAGTAGCGTCGATCTACTTGCCGACCGTGGCCTGCAACGCGACGGTGAAGACCGGCGCACCCTCATCGATCTGCTGGTCGACCAGATCGAGTTTGCCGATGTCGTCGTGATCAACAAGATCTCGGACGCGACGGAAGAAGTCCGCGCGGAGATCCGCAAGATAGTCGCGTCTCTCAACCCGGATGCGCGTCAGGTGGAGACGGATCTCGGCAGGGTTTCTCTGGCAACTGTCCTCGATACCGGTCTCTTCGACGAAGAAAAGGCGGCCGCGCATCCTTTGTGGCATAAGGAATTGTACAGCCCGGGCCAACATGTTCCGGAGACGGAGGAATACGGGGTATCGAGCTTTGTCTACCGCACGAGGCGTCCCTTCGACCCCAAGCGGTTTCGCGCGTTCCTGGACGAGCCCTGGCCAGGGGTGCTGCGCGCCAAGGGCCATTTCTGGCTTGCCACGCGCCCGCGTCATGTGGGTCTGATGTCGGCTGCCGGGGTACAACGGCGCTGCGAACCGATGGGGCTCTGGTGGGCGGCCGTTCCGCGGCAAGACTGGCCGAGCCATCAGCAGTTTCATCAGCACCTGCAGAGCCGGTGGGACAGCGCCTGGGGCGACCGCCGGCAAGAACTGGTGTTCATTGGCGTTGGGATGGACGAGACAGGTGTACGAGCCGCATTGGACGACTGCCTCGCCAGCGCGGACCCACGCGACTGGTCAGCTCTCGAAGATCCGTTCCCGGCCTGGTAGCGCGGGGGTGCAATGTTTGCGCCACGAACGCAGTGAGGCGGTAGCTCACTACCTGCTGCCGAACGCTCTCAGTCGTCGAGATAGCGTTCGGTCAAGCGCGCCCACATCGCGGCACCCACCGTCAGGGATTTGTCGGCAAAGTCGTATTTGGCGCTGTGCAGGATCGCCGATTCCACACCGTTGCCGAGCCGCAGGAAGCTGCCGGGCTTGTGCTCGAGGAAATGCGAGAAGTCTTCACTGCCGGGGATGAGGTTGCAGAGGGTTACCTTGTCGGCACCGACGAGCTCTTCTGCGACCGCGCGGGCGAATTCGGTTTCCGCCTCCGAATTGACGACCACGGGGTGTCCGCGCGTGTATTCGATCTCCGCCGTTGCGTCGTAACCATCGGCAATCGTTTCGGTGAGCCTGCGGATCCTGGCCTCCAGCGTGTCGCGCACCTTTGGATCGAAGGAGCGGATGCTGAGCAGCAGTTTTGCGCTTTCGGGGATGACGTTCGCGGCCTCGCCGGCATGGATCGCCCCGACCGTGACGACGGCGGTCTGTGTCGGATCGATGCTGCGGGAGACGACCGACTGCAGGCTGACGACGAGGTTGCAGGCAACGACCACCGGATCGACGGTGAGGTGCGGCCGCGAAGCGTGGCCGCCCTTGCCCCTGATCATGATCTCGGCGCTGTCGGCAGCCGCCATCAGCGCTCCCGACCGCATCAGCCAGGTGCCTTCGGGCGCGCCGGGATGATTGTGCAGACCAAAGATAACGTCGAAGGGAAAGCGTTCGAACAGCCCGTCGGCAATCATGGCGGGCGCACCGCTGAGCGCACCCGCCTCCTCGGCCGGCTGGAAAATGAGATTGACGGTTCCGTTGAAGCGGCGCGTGCGTGCCAGATATTCGGCGGCACCGAGAAGGATCGTCGTGTGGCCGTCATGCCCGCAGGCATGCATCTTGCCTGCCACCGTGCTGGCATAGGGGCGACCGGTTTCCTCGGTGATCGGCAGGGCATCCATATCGGCGCGGATGGCGATGCTCTTCTTTCCGGCGCCGACCGTCATGCGCGCAACCACGCCATGGCCGCCGACATTGCGGGCCACCTCATAACCCCAGGATTCCAGCTTTTCGGCAACGAAACGCGCGGTCTCGGCCTCTTCGAAGGAGAGCTCGGGATGGGCGTGGAGATGCCGGCGGATGGCTGTCAGCTCCGCTTCCATCGGTTCGAAATCGGAGAGGCGGGCAAAATCATTGTCGAGGGACATGGCAATTCCAGTTTCATGGGCGCGGTATCGCCGGCTGGCTCACGGTAGAGCGAGCCCGCAGGGCAAGAGCATGGGGAGCCGCCGCGCTAGATGAAGCGCGACAGGAAGCTTCTGGTGCGGGGGTGCTGCGGGTTGCCGATTACATCCTCCGGCCTGCCCTGTTCCACGACCTTGCCGCCATCCATGAAGACGACGCGGTCGGCCGCTTCCCGCGCGAAGCCGATCTCGTGGGTGACGACGATCATTGTCAGACCCTGGTTTGCCAGATCCCGCATGGTGGCGAGAACCTCGCCGACCAGTTCGGGGTCAAGTGCCGAGGTCGGTTCGTCGAAGAGCATCAGCTTCGGCTTGATGGCCAGCGCGCGGGCAATCGCCACACGCTGCTGCTGGCCGCCGGAAAGCTGGCGCGGGTAGCTGTCGGCCTTGGCCGAAAGCCCGACCCGTTCCAGGAGCTTCAGCGCATTTTCGGTCGCGACTTTTCGGCTTTCGCCGTGGATGCCGACCGGCGCCTCGATGATGTTCTGCAGCGCGGTCATATGCGGGTAGAGATTGAACTGCTGGAACACCATGCCGATCTTTCGCCGCTGCAGGGCGATCGCATGGTTCGACAGCTGCAGCAGCCGGTCCTTGTGCAGGCGGTAGCCGATCTGTTCGCCGTCCACCTCGATCGAACCCTGATTGATGGATTCGAGGTGGTTGATACAGCGCAGGAATGTCGACTTGCCGGAGCCGGAGGGTCCAAGGACGACGACGACCTCACCAGGCGCGACGTCGAGATCTATCCCCTTCAGCACTTCCAGATCCGCGAAGGACTTATGGACATTGCGGGCCTTGACGAGGGGCTCGATGGTGGAGATCGCGTTCATTCGCCTGCCTCCGTTGCCTGTGCCATGACAGCTTCTTCTTTTGCCGGTTTGGCGGCGCCCGTGCGGCGATCGCTGCGGCTGTAATAGCGCTCGATATAGGTCTGGCCGATATTCAGGACCGACGTGATGAGCAGGTACCAGAGAACGGCGACGAGCAGCATCGGCACGATCTCGAATGTGCGGTTGTAGATGGACTGCACCGAATAGAGGAGATCAGCCATGGCGATGACGCTGACGATCGAGGTTGCCTTGATCATGCTGATCAGCTGGTTTCCTGTCGGCGGGACGATCGAGCGCATGGCCTGCGGAATGATGATACGGCGAAGCGCGCGAATGCGCGTCATGCCGAAGGCTTCTGCCGTCTCGAATTGGCCCTTGTCCACCGAAAGCAGCCCGCCGCGGATGACTTCCGCCATATAGGCGGACTCATTGAGCGCGAGACCGGCGATCGCGGCCGTCATCGGGCTGATCACCGAATTCGTATCCCAGCTCATGAAGGTCGGGCCGAAGGGAATGCCAAGAGACAAAGTCGGAAACAGCGTTGAAAGATTGTACCAGAAGATCAGCTGCACCAGCAGCGGGGTTCCGCGAAAGAACCAGATGAACAGCGAGGCGAGCGAGCTTGCCAGCCGATCCCTAGACATTCTCGCGACAGCCAGCACGAGGCCGAGCGCGATGCCGATGATCATTGCCACGACCGTGAGGCCTAGCGAGACGTAAAGGCCACTGATGACGGTCGGGTCGAAGAAATATTGAGCGACGACCGGCCAGCCGAAATTCTCGTTATGCGCGACGGACCAGGCCCAATAGGCGACGATCGCAAGCGTGATGCCCCAGGCCGCGACTCGGCCCTTGGGGAAGGGCCTGTGGGCATGCACCACGTCCCGGCTTCTCGCATCGCCGGAGGGCGATGCGAGTGTTTGCGTTTGTGTGCTCATTTCGGAAGCGTCCCACCGAGGTTGATACCGGGCTCCTTGATCATGTTGTTCTCAAGGCCCCATTTCTTCATGATCGTGGCATAGGTGCCATTGTCCATCAGCACCTTGACTGCATCGCGCAGGACGGGGCCGAGCGGCGAGCCCTTCGCGACGACCGCGCCCTGATAGAGGTTCTCGAAGCCGTTCTTCTGTCCCACACCGGTCAGTTCCAGCTGGCCGTTGGCCTGCGACACGAAATAGGTGAGCGGCGCCTGGGAGGAGAAGAAGGCATCCGACCGCTTGGAACGGACGGCAAGGATTGAGCTCGGCTGGTCGGTGAAGGACTGCACCTCGATCGCGCCCTTGCCATCGGTCTTGCACTTTTCGGCCTGCACCTGGATGACCTTTTCGGCCGAGCCGCCGGCCATGACGGCGATGCGGTTGCCGCAGGCGGTATCGAGCGAGGTGATGCCCTTCGGATTGCCCTTCTGCACCGAGAAAACCACGAATTCCTGCACCCAGTCGACGAAATCGTTGGATTCCTCGCGGCTCTTGAAGTCTCCGACGGGACCGAAGGCAAACTGGTAACGACCGGAATTGACACCGGCCAGCAGCGCCGGCAGGCCACCCACCGTCTCATGCTCGATCTTGACGCCGAGAACCTGACCGAGCGCATCGGTCAGATCGGCGCTGGCGCCGGTCATCTCGGTGCCCGTGACGATTTCATAGGGAGGAAACGAGCCATTGTTGACGGAGATCATCTTGCCGGACGTGCGGATCGCTTCGGGCAACTGCGCATGAAGTGCGTCGTTGACCGAAAGCTTGGGCAGGGTCGCATCTTCAGCGAAGGCCGTTCCCGAGATCACCACGCTCGTCAGAGCAAGGCATGCAATTTTCCTGATCGACATTATTTAGTTCCCCTGTTTGGTTTGAATTTATGCGTTTCGTGTTGCGCTCAACCGATGCGGCTACCGTCCACATCGAAGGAGAAGAGGTCTTCCGGCGTCATCAGCTGCGGCAGGATGCCCTGGACGTGAAGCTCGCTGGCGAAGTCGGCGATCATTTTGCGGTTGACCGCAAAGCCGCTAGCCTCCCAGCCGACTGGAAGCTCGGCCGCCGACTTCAGAAGCTCGTCCAGCATGAAAGGCGAGGTGTCGGCGTATTTGCGGCGTTTGCTCAGCCACATCTGCTGCGATTCATCGATCAGCTTGCTGAGCTCTTCGATCACCCACGGGTTCTCAGCGACGATGCCCGCCTTGATGCCGATCAGATGCATGCCGGGAACATAGCCCACATCATCGAAATATCGACGTTCAGCACCTCTGAAGTCGGAAAGGACCTGCCGGAACGGCGATCCTCCGCCGAAATAGCCGTCAGGCATGAAAGGTGTGAAGATCGCGTCCAGGAAGCCTTCCTTGAGCAGGTCGACCATGGGGCGCTCGCCGGGAGCCGCTTCAATACGGCCGGGCCGGCCGAATCCGTCCAGACGATCGACGATCGGATGCGCGTCCGTCAGGCGGCCCGCATACCACATGGCATCTTCGACGCCGACGCCCTCGCGGCGCAGCGCCGCTCTTGTCCAGGTGTTTCCGGAGTCGCGCCATCCGGTGACGCCGATGCGCTTTCCGGCGAGCTCGCCGAGTTCGGTGATAGGGCCGTCCTTGCGGGTGATGACGCAGCGGTGACGGAAGCCGCGCATAATGAAGTTCGGGATGCCGACGACGCTCTCGTCGCCGTCAATGCACAGCTGCGTATAGCGGCTGAAGGACATTTCTGCGACATCATAGTGGTCGCTCTTGCCGAGATGCGAGAGCAATGTGCCGACGCGGTCGACCGTGATGTCAAGCTTGGGAGAGGAGACATCGCCGAGAACCAGGGGCGTCATGTAGTCCCAGTCACGCAGGGCAAGTCGCAGGCTAAGGGGCATCGGCATTCACTCGCAAAGACCTTGTTTTCGGAACAATTAAATGTTCAAATTTGTCCGATCAAATGTTATTACGTTATTGAACATTAAAAGTGGTGATTAAATGAGCGATGTTGTCGATGCGGTATGGTTTGCCCAAAAATTGACCGATCGGACAATTCGGGGAATTGCAATTGAAACCAGTGCTTTGATCCGGGCCGGGGCACTTCCCGTCGGAACGAAGCTGCCGCCGATCCGCGATCTCGCCTTTGCGCTGGGGATCAGCCCGGCGACAATCTCCGAGGCCTGGAGCGAGCTGAGACGCCAGAAAATCATTACCGGCAAGGGACGGAACGGCACCTGGGTGAGCGGTGATCGTTTCGTGGCGAAACCCGAACGGCTCGGCAGTTCCGGCCGTTATGGAGCCGACGTGCTCGATCTGACATCGGCCGTGCCGGATATCAGGCTTTTGCCGAAGCTTACCGAAGCCATGGCCTACGGAGCGTCGGCGGAAAATCTCAACAGCTACGAGCGAAGCCGCATTCTTCCGGAACTCGAAGAGATTGTCCGAAAGACCTGGCCATACGAACCGGAGGCGTTCCTGGCGACGAACGGGGGCTATAACGCGGTCTACACGCTCATCCAGGCGCTCGTCATGCCCGGCGCGTCCGTTGCAATCGAAGACCCGACCGCGATGCGGCTTCTCGATATCCTGGAGGATCGCGGCGTGCAGATCCTTCCGGTCCAGTGCGATCGGGAAGGGCCTCTGCCTGCGTCTCTCCAAGCCGCAATGAAGCTGCGGCCCGTCGCCTTCATTTTCCAGCCGCGGCTTCACTCGGTAACCGGTCAGCACGTCAGCAGCGAGCGGTTGCAAAGGCTTGGAGACATTCTCGACGGTACCGACACCTTGATCGTCGAGGATGACGGTGTCGCCGATATTTCCACGGCTCCGCGTCATTCGCTCGGCGACCGGTTTGCCGACCGGACCATTCACATTCTCTCCTATTCAAAGACGCATGGTCCGGATCTGAGGCTTGCTGTGCTCTCGAGCTCGCGGGCGATCGTCGAACAGATCCAGTCCTACCGCAGCTTCAGCGCCGGCTGGACAAGCCGCATTCTTCAAGCGGCCACCGCATGGCTCCTGCGGGATCCCGCCACACAAACCTCGCTTGAACGCTCTCGCGAGGTCTATTTCCTGCGTCGGGCCGATCTGGTCGATGCCCTGGGTGAGCGTGGGATCGAGGCGCAGCATGGCAGCGGCCTGTGTGCCTGGGTGCCGGTCGCATCCGAACCCTTCGCGATGGTCACGCTGGCGGCGCGAGGTATTGCGGTTCATCCTGGTGCCAAATTTTCCATCCTTCCAAGCGCACATCTTCGCGTGGCGACGGCCATATTGTCCGATCGGGTAAACGACGTGGCCGACTCGATCGCCCTCGCCGCCAGCCCGGCCTAGTCTTTAGTGTCGCTCCAGTTATTCCAGCACTTCATGGTGTTTGGAGACGTCAGCAGATCCGCGGTACTGCGCGGCGAGCTTCCGGCAGGCGCGCAGGGTCAGGGCCATGACGGTCAAGGTCGTACCCGCTGTGCCGCCACCGGGAAAGGCGCTGGCATCGGTCACGAGAAGATTGGGCACGTCCCAGCTCTGGTTCCAGCCGTTGAGGACGGAATTTTCCGGCGAGGTGCCCATGCGCGCGCCGCCGCTTTCATGGATTGCCGCACCCATGCACATGGTCTTTCGGAACCATTTGCGGAACAGGAAACGGCTTAAGGGGTCGGCATCCGGGAAGGCCCCACGGCCCATTTCCCTCAGGCCAAGCGGCGATCCGATGAAGTCGAGCTCGCCGCCGGCACCTTTCACCATGTCGATCAGGGTCTTTTCCTGTCTGCGGATCAGCTCCTGCTCGGGCTCGTGCATGGTGCAGCGGATGTGCGGCACCGGAATGCCCCAGGCGTCCTTGCGGCTGGCATCAAGGGTAATACGATTGTCGGCATGCGGCAGCATCAGGCCGAAGCCGAAGAAGGCAAGGCTCGACGGCTCGTTGTCGCCCACCGGCGCGCGGCCGACACTGCCCTGATAGGCGAAGTCGCCGCGCGACGTCCTTCCTTCTACATTGTCAAAGCGCGGCACGAAGATCCCGCCTGACGGATTGTAGAATGGGTCCTGCGGCGCCGAATCGTCATGCGACCAGCCACGGGCGGGCGGGAAGGTGCCGAAGGCCAGGCAAGGCAACTGGTCCATGAAGTAGCGGCCGAGCGTGCCCGATCTGTTGCCAAGGCCGTTCGGGTGCTTTGAAGATGCCGAGTTCAGAAGCAGTCGAACGCTTTCGATCGGCGAGGCGCAGAGGACGACGTTTTCGGCACGCACAGCGTGAACGGCGCCGGAATTGCGATCGATATATTCTGCGCCCGTTACCCGGCCCGTCCTCGCATCCGTCGAAATGCGGCGCACGATCGCATCGTGACGGATCGTCAGATTACCGCTTGCGAGCGCCTCGCGCAGCGGGCGCGGCACGCGTTCGGCGTCCGGCGCGATATAGCGCCAGGAGACGACATGCCGCTCGGGCGCCTGGCTTTCGACGGTCTTCTTGAAGAGCTCTTCGGCCGGCGTCAGCTTGGCGGGGCGGGAATAGACGCCGTCCGGCAAGGTGGAGACATGGTCCTGGTTGCCGTAGAGGCCAAGATGGCTTTCTGCCTCGGCATAGAAGGGTGCGAGTTCGTCATAGGAGACGGGCCAGTCGACACCGCGACCACTGCGGCTCTCGATCCTGAAATCGTCGTCGCTCCAGCGCAGCAGCACGCGGCCGAAACTGTGCAGGCGTCCGCCTGCCTGCCTGCCGCGGATCCACAGGAAGGGTTCGCCGCGCGGCGTGGTATAGGGGTTCTTCCGGTCATTGACGAAGAAGCGGCTGAAGCGCTCGGTGAAGAAGGCGGCACGCGCCTGAACCGGCTGGCCCCTGATGGTTGCCCGTACCCGCTCCCAGATGTTGATGGCGCTCGCCGACGGTTTCTTGCGCGTGGGATCGAAGTCTTTCTTGCCGATCTCAGGCCCGGCTTCGAGAAGCAGGACGGATAGACCATTGGCCGTCAATTCCATGGCGGCAAAGGAGCCGGCCGCGCCGGAGCCGATCACCAGCGCATCATACACTTTCTCAGACATGTCGTTCAAAACCTGACTTCATCAATGGAATGGGGCGGCAGCGCGATCTCTCCACTGCCGGGAGAGCACGGCTCAGAGGCGATTGCCGTCCTCTCCGAAAAGAGATGCCTTGGAGAGATCAAGACCGATGCCGATGACATCGTCCGGCTGGAGCCCGAGATCGCCCATCACGCGCAGCGACAGGGTCGTGTCTTTCCAGGTGAGCCAGACGATCGTATCGGAGCCCATCGGCTCCAGGACTGAGACGGTTGCCAGAAGCGCGGCGTCCCCGGCATCCGGGCGAATGCCGAGATGCTCCGGACGCACGCCAAGCGTTGCAGGCCCTGGTTTCGGCGCAGAAGCGAAGCCGTAGTCGGTCATATCGAGGACAAGATCGCCCGCCTTAAACAGCACCTTGTCGCCGTCCCGTTCGATGCTGCCCTGGATGAAATTCATCGAGGGGGCACCGATGAAGCCGGCTACGAAGAGGTTGACCGGCCGATGATAAATCGCTGCAGGCGTGCCCAACTGCTGGATCACGCCGTCCTTCATGATGGCAATGCGGTCGGCAAGGGTCAGTGCCTCCACTTGGTCATGGGTGACGTAGATCATCGTGTTGCCGAGCTGCTGGTGCAGCTTCTTGATCTCGACGCGCAGTTCGTTGCGTAGTTTGGCATCGAGGTTCGACAGTGGTTCGTCGAACAGGAAGACGTCGACTTCGCGTACCAGCGCGCGGCCGATCGCGACACGCTGGCGCTGGCCGCCGGAAAGCTCGGCCGGGCGGCGGTCGAGCAGCTTTTCAAGATGGAGAAGCGATGCCGCCCGCTCGACCCGGCTGTCGATCTCCGGCTTCGGCAGGCCCGCGACCCTGAGGCCGAAGGAGAGGTTCTTGCGCACCGTCATGCGCGGATAGAGCGCATAGGACTGAAACACCATGCCGATGCCGCGATCCTTCGGCTCTTCCCAGGTAACGTTTTCTCCCGAGATCCAGATTTCTCCGTCGGTGATGTCGGAAAGACCGGCGATCGCGTTCAGCAGTGTCGACTTGCCGCAGCCGGACGGACCGAGCAGGACGAGGAATTCCTTCGGCGCGATATCGAGCGACATTTGCTCGATCACCGTATGGTCGCCATAGCTGATCTTCAGGTCTTTGATGGAAACAGCAGAATGCATCGGCTTATCCCTTGACGGCGCCGGCCGCGATCCCGCGGACGAACCAGCGTCCGGACAGGAAATAGATGGCGAGCGGAATGATGGCAGTGAGGATGGTGGCCGCCATGTTGACGTTGTAGTTGCGCTCGCCCATCGTCGTGTTGACGATGTTGTTGAGCTGTACGGTCATCGGCAGATTGTCGCGTCCGGCAAAGACGACGCCGAGCAGGAAGTCGTTCCAGATGCCCGTGAACTGGAACATCGAGGCGACGACGATCATCGGAAGCGCCATTGGCAGCATGATCTCGATGAAGATCCGCCAGAAGCCGGCGCCATCGACGCGCGCTGCCTTGAAAAGCTCTTCCGGGATGGTGACGAAGTAGTTGCGGAAGAGCAGCGTCACCAGCGGCAGACCGAACAGCACATGCACGAGAATGATGCCGCCAAGGCTGTTGTAGAAGCCCATCACCGCCATGGCCCGCACCAGCGGATAGAGAAAGATCTGGTAGGGCACGAGCGCCCCGGCCATCAGCAGGCCGAACATCAGTCGTCCTGCCTTCGGGCGCCAGAAGGACAGTGCATAGCCGTTGACCGCGCCGATCAGCACGGAGATCACGACAGCTGGCACGGTGATCTTCACCGAATTCAGGAAACCCATGCGCACGCCGGTGCATTCGCTGCCGGCACAGGCGCCGGCCCAGGCCGTCTGCCAGGCGGTAAAATCCAGGCGCAGTGGCAGCGCGAAGATCTGTCCCAGCCGAATCTCGTCCATGGTCTTCAGCGACGTGACGATCATCACGTAAAGCGGCACGGCGAAGAACAGCGCAGCGGAGATGAGAAAGGCATAAAGGCCGATGCGCGCTACGGTGATCTGCGTCGGCCTGGGGCCACGAGGATGGGTCATAGCGTACCTGCCTGCCGCCGGGCGCGGATATGTTGGGCATAGCGGAAGGGCGCGACGATGATCAGCACGGTCAGAAGCAGGATCGTCGCCGCGGCCGTCGCAAGGCCGAGATTCTGGCGCTGGAACAGATTGTCCATGATGAATTTCGCGGGTACCTCGGTCGCCGATCCCGGCCCGCCATTGGTGAGCGCCACGACGATATCGTAGGTCTTGATCACGCCCATGGAGAGCAGCGTGCCGGCCGCCGCAAATGCTGGCGTCAGTTGCGGCAGGATGATCGAAACATAGGTGCGCCAGACAGGAATGCCGTCGATGCGGGCTGCGCGCCACTGCTCGCCATCGATGCCGCGCATGCCGGCCAGCACAAGGATCATGACGAGGCCGGCACCCTGCCAGAGGGCCGCGATCACCACCGCATAGATCGCAAGGTCCCGGTTGATGATCCAGTCGAAGGTGAAACTCTGCCAGCCAAGCGCACGCACGCTGGCCTGCACACCGAGCGTCGGGTTCATCATCCATTGCCAGATCAGGCCGGTGACGACGAAGGACATGGCATAGGGATAGAGAAAGATCGTCCGGAAGGCGCTTTCGAAGCGCACCTTGCGATCGAGAGCGGCGGCAAGCAGGAAGCCGACAAACAGGCAGCCGAAGACGTAAAGCACGCCGAAGATGATCAGGTTCTGGAAGGAGACCAGCCATTTGGCGGTCTGAAACAGCTTGGAATATTGTTCGAACCCAACGAAATTCCACGATGGGAACAGCCGCGAATTGGTGAAGGAGAGGGTCACCGACCAGACCATGGTGCCGAGATAGACGACGACCACCGCAGCCCAGGTCGGGATGAGAGCGATGAGCGCCGCCTTAGAGCGGTTATGCTTCCGTTTCATCAGAGCGTCTTTGCAAGAGGCTTCGAAAGCCGCCTGCACCGGTGTTGCGGGGCAGGCGACAGGCTTGTCGATCTTACTCGAAGATCGCCGCGAACTGCGCGACCGATGCATCGATATCGGCGGACGGATTGGCCCAGTACTCGCCGATGAAGTCTGTCAGAGCGCCCACCTGCTCCGGCGTCGTGGTGATGGCGTGTTCGGGAACGATCTTGCCGTCGGCCATGAAGGCCATGCCTTTCTGGGTGCAGGCGTCGAATTTGGACTTGTCGACATCGATGCGGGCGGGGATCGAGCCCTTGTTGAGCGAGAACTCGACCTGAACTGCGGGGTCCATGACGACCTCGGCCAGCAGCTTTTGCGCTGCGTCCTGGTTGGCATCGTTCGTCTTCAGGTAGCCGAAGGCGTCCGCGATATAAATGAGGCCAGGGGAGGCGGGGGAAATGGCGCAGCCAAAATCCTTGTCGGCGACTTTGCCGGCTGCCGTGAACTCGCCCTTGGCCCAATCGCCCATGAACTGCACGCCGGCCTTGCCGGTGATGACCATGGCGGTCGCGTCGTTCCAGTTGCGGCCGGCAGAGCCTTCGTCGACGTATGTGCGCATCTTGCCGAAGATCTCGAGCGCCTTCTTGACACCGTCGGAGGTCAGGGCTGCCTGATCCTTTTCAGCATAGATCTTCATGAAGCCGTCCATGCCCACCTGGGACAGGAGCACCATGTTGAACACCTTCACCTCCTGCCAGCCTTGGCCGCCCCAGGCAATGGGCGTCAGGCCCGCGGCCTTCAGCTTGTCCATGTCGGCGAAGAAGGCGTCCCAGTCTTTGGGCTCTTCGGTGATCGCGGCTTTGCTAAAGGCGTCCTTGGAATAGAACATCCAGCTTTCACCGTGGATACCGGTCGGCGTCAGATAAACTTTGCCGTCATAGGTGATGTAATCATAGAGCGCCTTTGGAAGCGCATCCTTCCACTTGCCGGCTGCCGCCACGTCATCCATCGGGTTCATCAGGCCCTGCTCGATGAATTCGGCCGGGTCCTTACCAACGACGACTTGCTTGGCCGTCGGGGGATCGCCGGCGACGAGGCGGTTCTGGAATGCGGCATTGGCATTTTCGAAGCCTGCAATCGTGGAGCTCTCCCATACGCCGCCGCGCTTTTCGAATTCCTTCTTGATGGCGTCGACGGCGCGGCCTTCGCCACCCGATGTCCAGGAGGTGAAGACCTCGGCCTTCAGTTTGTCGTCAGCATTGGCAAGGCCGGCAGCGCCAAGCAGGATTGTGCCGGCAAGCAGCATCGTCATTCTCTTCATTGTTCCACCTCTTGAATAGGCCCTCTTTGCGGAGCCGTTTGGTTGCAAGGATCGGTTAGCGATAGATCGGCAGCAGCGCCTGCCGTACGAGTGTCAGGCCATTGGCGATGTCGCCGACGGGATCGGCTGCGGCGTCGAGTTCCAGGATTGCCCAGCCGCTGAACTGGCGATCGCGAAGCAGGCGGATCCAGGCCGGCCAGTCGACGCGACCAAGGCCGAAACCACAGAAGAAGGGACGGTGGCGCTCGTGGATGTCTGCGCCGATCGGCGTGTCGGCCGGCATTTTGCCGATCGCATCCTTCCAGTGGGCGATGATGACGCGCTCATGGTGTCGATCGACGAGCTGGATCGGATCGGAGCCCTCGAGAATGATATGAGCCGTGTCCGGGCACATATGTACGTAAGACGGGTCCGTCAGCAGCATCAGAAGATCGACGTCGCGGGCAGCGGCAAAGATGGAATGTGCTTCCGTATGCACGGCGAGCTTGACGCCCTTCTTGTAAAGGATGGCACCTAGCCGATTCAGGAAATCGGCGATGACCTTGGCTTGGTCGAAATCGCGAAAATGCACTGGCTCTTCGCCCGGTGTCTGGCGCATTGGCACACCAATGACCATGACGTCGCCGCCGCAGGCCTTGATGAAATCGGCATATTGTTCGGCCTTGGCGATGATGGCTGCCTGTGCGGCAGCCTCGGTAAAATCGCCGGAAGCCTCCAACTCCGCGAAGAAGCCGGAAGCCAGTTGAAGTCCGCGAGCGGAAAGCTCGGCGCTGAATGCCCCCACAGACCCGTAGGTCTTGATCGCGTCCTGCCAGTTGAAGGGGGAGAAGGTGAGCTCGACGCCGGTCACGCCCGAGGCTTGTACGCTGTCGAGGATCTTGTCCCAGAACTGCCGTGGCTGATCCTTCGCATGTTCGACGATTGCGTCATAGCTGTCGACGCCCCAGAAGCCCGGATGGAAGAAGGTGACCAGGTCGACACCAAAACGCAGATTATCGCTCACGGCCATTATTCAGTCCCTCCATTCAGACATAGCTCATCCGTCACGAGAGGCACCTCCCACGTCGAATTTTATTCAGAGAATTCAATGTATTGGCAATTGGCAATCGATTGCCATGCCTGGATATTAGTCAAGCCGATAAAATATGCAACGCTTTTCTTCGAGTTTTTGGCAATCGTTTGCTATAACGGGACTCGCGAGCCGAACAGGGTTCGGTTGCGCTGGGCTAAGTGGATGGAATGATGAAGAAAACTGTAGAGAGCCTATCCACAGAGGGATCATCTGCCTTGATGGCCGACGTCGCGCGCCTTGCCGGTGTGGCGACGTCCACCGTCAGTCGTGCTCTGGCCAATCCAGGGCGAGTCAACGAAAAGACCAGGGCAAGGATTGCAGCGGCAGCCGAACAGCTTGGCTACACGCCCAATGCCGCGGCCCGCAACCTGCGCATCGGCAAATCCAACGTAATCATGATCATCTTGCCGGGCTCGCTGCATTACGGCGCGTCCCAGATCATCCCCCAGGTTCTGGAGGCTGTAAATCGCACGGTCATCCGCAATGGCTATAATCTGATGATCGCCAACCTCGACCGCGACGAAAGTTCCGAGCGGCATATCCTCGATCTTGCCTTCGGAGGGACGGTGAGGGGGGCGCTGATCCTGTCGTCGCAGTTGCCGGTGGTCGCCAACAGGTCGCTTGCCGAGGCGGGGCTGCCGATCGTCTCGCTTTTGCTCGACATGAGCGACACTTCTGTTCCAAGCATCATCACCAATGACAGGCAGGCTGTGAAAGAGGCGGGCCGGGAGCTTCTGGCGCTCGGGCACCGCCGCTTCTTCTACATCGCCGGTCCGACGGGAAACTATCACGACATCGAACGCTATGCCGGTCTTCTCGAAGCCCTGCACGAGGCAGGACTCTCCGAACAGCATGTAACGCGCTCAGGTGGACAGTTCACCTTCCAGTTCGGTTTCGAGACGGGTCTGCAGGCGGCCGAAGACTTTGCAAGGCTCGATGAAAAGCCGACCGCCGTCGTGGCGACGAGCGACGATATGGCAATCTCCTTCATGAGCAAGGTTCAGAAGATGGGATGGCGTGTGCCTGAAGACCTGTCGATCGTTTCGTTCGACGGGTCTCCGGTCTGCGAATATTGCGCGCCCCCGCTCTCGACGATCAAGCAACCCATGGAGGCTCTCGGAGAGACCGCGACAGAATTCCTGATTGCCAGGATGGAAAAGTCGGATGAGATGCGGGAACTGCGCGTTGTGATTCCGAGCCGGTTCATTCGCCGTGAAAGTATCGGAGTGAACTCAAAGTTTGCGACATGAGCTTACTTTGACAGGAAGACGCATCCTGACCACTAAGCGCGACCGGGCTTCGGCTGAGCTACAGATCGGGCGGCCCAGGCAGAGATTTTCGTCAAGCCTTTTCCTGCCTTTGGCACGTGAGGGCGCCATCCCGGATGCCGGCAAGCTGGTCGCTCTGGCGTTAGCCATGAACAGCGATTGAGACACCAGCCGCAGCACCGATCAGTGCAGCTCGATATTCACGTCCGCGAGCAGCGGTTCCAGACCGGGAAGATCTGCATCCGTCGCCCTGCGCAGCTCCCGCGTAACCGCCGTCAAGGCCAGGTCGAGAGACTGAGCGCCGAGTTCGATCTTCAAATCTTCCGCTAGCGCCCTTGCATAGGTGATCATTCGAGCCAAAGCCACCAGCTCGTCAAGATTATCCATATCTGCCGCCGCTGCGTGCTGAAGCTTTCCCGACCCTATGACCGTCATATCAATTCTCCAGATTGCGTAGATGACCATAGGGACAGTTCGGTACTAAAGTGCGTGAAAAACGCGTGAAACACTTTATGGGTGCAATGGGATCTAAGCCTTTGAGCGGGCTAGTTGTTCTGACCAAAGCGTGGTTTTCCTGAATTCCCAATGGCGATTTCTGGACACGCGCTGATTAGCTGCGCCGCTCACAGCTTCGAGAAGCGCCAGAGCATCGATCCGCTTCTGATCGACCGTGCGGGCCTTCAGCATATCCAGCCAATACTGCTTCTGGGACGCCGGTATTGCCGCACATGCGCGAACGATGAGAGCCCAGCTTCTCTTCTTGAAGAAGAGGTTTGCAGCGGTTTGTTCGAGAGCCAGGCGAAAGGCTTTATCGAAGAACTGCAGTCGCTCCATCTCGTCCAAAGTGCTTCTCACATTGACCATTGGCACGGTCAGTGCATTGCCGCCCAGCTCCATCGGCTCGTGCAGAAGCGCGACATCGGCGTCGTCGACGATGGTTCCGCTGACATAGTCGTTGAAAATCCGTCCAACGCCGATCATGCCAAACGCTTGGCATTCGGCGGCACGCAAGGCGCCCATGCTGGCGGCGCCCAGCACCGTGACATCGAGCGAGAGCGCAAAGAGGATTTCCTTATGCCAAACCGGCGCGGTATTTTCAAAGCCGCCGTCAACCAAGCCTATGACGTTGGCGCCATCTTCCACCGCTCTTAACACATCGCCCTGAACAGCAGGTGGCCGGAGAACGATGTCGCCTGAGGCGTGGCTTGCCGCATCCGGCAAACTCGGGCCGATAAAAACGACCTTCACCAGCGCATCGCCCTTGCAAGGGCACGTTGGCCGAAACAATGGAGCCTGTTGCCCTCGGGGTTCTCAAGATCGGGTATGAACATCTTCACTACCGAAAATGGTAGGTTCGCAGGCGTCAGGGGGAGGGCAATCACTGAGCCGATTCCGCTGGCGCGAAATCTCGTCAGCAGTTCGTGCAACAGGACCGATATGTTCCCTGCTGGTCTTGTGATGGCGGCCGCAGATACCGGCGCGGGGACGGCAAGAAAGGCGCTACGGGTCTGCGCCGGAAGAGGCGTCGTGAACAATTCAGGCCAGACATCGTCACGGGCGCCGCTGATATAGGTCAGTCTCGACTGAAGCGCTTCCGTCACGGCTCGGATTGCCGCCCGCACGGCCCAGGGATGAGCGCCGCTTCCTCCGGTGACCTCAACGAACCGGAGCGGCGCCTTGCTGTTGACCGCTGATGGGGCGACGAGCGCGGTATAGCAGGGAATACCGATATCGCTCGTGATGTCGAAAAGTTTCACGACAAGCCCGGCCGCCTCGATCCTGTCGATCAGGCCTGTAAGCGCGGCGTCGGCAAAACTTCTCGGATCGACACAGCATGCATCACGCTTGGCATCGCTGACGATCTGCCACAGGACGTGGGCATCGCGCTCGATGCGCTCCAGGATGCCATGAAACATTGCCTCCTCCAGGGTATTGCCCGAGGCAAGTCCATCAGACGACATCCAGAAACGGTTATGTCTCGTTCGGTCGAGGACGGCGGCATCCTGCGGAACATGGATCGGCTGGTCGTGCAGCAACTCGGTTGCCAGGCTCCAGGCCAATTCCTCGTCTTCGCCCACGACCTGTTCGCCGCTTGCGATTAGGCAATCGAGCGGTTCGGCGCGATCGCCCCGGCGTCTGAGGTCTCGTGCCGACGACACCGTGGTGACGGTGATGGGGTCGCCCGCCACCGCACGTTCCAGGGCCTCCATCGCCGCCGAGACTTTGGCGTCGATATCCTCAAGTCCCTTGCCTTGGGCGATGACAATGGAGCGGGAGTTCGGCGTATAGGCGCACCAGACCGGAAGACCGACACAATCGAGATCGGTCTGTCGTGACAGGCGCGTGATGCCCATCGCCTCTAAATAAAGAGCGACACGGGACAACGTGTCCCGCGGCGCAATCGTTCGGTCAGAATAAGGATCGGAATGACCGGTCAGCGTCGCTCGCCTTCAGCCATCCACGTGGCCGGAGAAAACCGTCTGCGCTGACGAGACGGCGACCGCGAAATCGACATTCTTGATCAATGTGCCGCCGGCCTCTCGCTGCTTGACGGCTGCGGCCAGGTCGGTGCCTGCTGGCACCTGCAGTGGTGTCACAGTTCCCGCGTCAATGTCCACCAGCCAAAGTCCCTTGTCGCCCGATACACCCAATACAACAACTTTTGCCATCATATTCTCCGTTAGGTTTTTGAAAATCCGGCCTTGAAAAGACCGTCCCGGTAAAGCTCTTTTTGCCACTGCTCCTTGAAGGGCACCAAGGCGAGCCATTTCTCGACCTCGAAAGCAGGGTTGAGCATTTCGGCGCGTTGCCGATAAAACTGTGCCCGTTTTCGATCGCCGATCATCGCGCAGCTGGCTGCCGCGATGCGGTAGGCCGGTGCCTTGTCTTTCATTTGATCGACATAGGCGAGCGCCTCCTCGTAGCGTTCAAGGAAGTAGCTCGCCCCGGCCGCGCACCAGAGATAGGCGTCGGGTGCGATCGGATTGAGTGAGATCGCTTTCTTGATTTTCTCGAGCGCATCTTGCGGCCGCGACGCATGGACCAGCGTATCCGCATGGCTGTAGATGACGTCGGCATAATGCGGGCTGAGGCTTTCGGCGAGCTCAAGTGCCGCAACACTGTCATCGACAGCACCCTGGTAGAGCTTCGTCACTCCGAGTTCTCGATGCCCGGCTGCCGATTCTGAATCTCTTTCTATCGCCCGGAGCGCCTGATCTTCCGCAAGCTTCAGCAGGGCGGGATCGCCTTGCGTGGTCAACAGCCACTCGCTGGTGAATGTCCGCGACAGGCCTGTGAAAGCAGGGGCATAGTCCGAAGAAAAATGCAGTGCGCGCTTGAAGGATTTCCGTGCACGCCGGATATCCGGCAGGCTAAGCTTGGTGAGCAGGCCGGCGCCGACGAGATAGGCATGATAGGCTTGCGGGTCAGCCTCGTTGCGAAGGCGAATGCTTTCGTTTCGCCTCAATTGTCCCGAAACGGCGTCGGCAAGTTTCTGGGCGATCAAGCGCCTTTGCGTCGGCAGCGTCTCGACGGCCATTTCAAATCGGGCTGCCCACAAAATCTCGTCGGTCGGGAAATAAATGAGTTGCGCATAAAGCCCTTCTCCAGAAAGCCGTGTGTCCAGGAGGTAGGAAATCGAATGCCGTTGAACGATCGTGGCCTTGTCGGAGTCGCGGCGGATCTGCTCGGCTGTATGGGGTGCGACGACGGATATGTTGCGTAGCGCGCAGAGCTCTATCGTGACATCCTCGATAAGGGCGTCGGCAATTGCCGCCTGCCGCGTCAAGGCCGGTGCGCCTGGAGGCAAGAGAACAAGCCGTGGCGCTGGTGTCGCGGTTATGATCTGCGGCAGGGTGGTGTCTTGTTGCTCCGCGATGCGGCTGCTTGCGACTGCCACGGATCGCGTCGCCCGCAGGTGGCTTTGCGAATGATCATCCGCCGTGCCGCGAAGGATGGAGCGGATCTGCTCGTCGTTGGGAAAGGTTTCAAGAAGTTGAAGTCCCGAGCGGCGCAGAAGGCGACGTTCCTCATCATCGCGAATATGATCCGCAGCCCTGACGAAGATATCCCTCAGGGTGAGCACATGCAGCTGCCGTTCGCGCTCGATCCATCCATCGATCGCCTTGGTTGATGCGCTGAGACCGGGAATGAAGCCACGTTGCACAAGGTCGCTGACGACGGCCAGTTGCGCCACTGGCTGCTTTTTCGTTCGCAATATGTCGAGATCGACCGATATGGCGGCCTTGTTCAGGGTGACGAAAGGCGGCCCGAAATTCAGTATCTGTTCGTCGGATACGGTCGTTGTATCGCGAATGCGTGAAATCAGCTTCCGCAAATTGAGATCGGCAAGATGATCTCCGGTCTCGTTCCACAAGAACCGCGCAAGCTCTTGTCGGCTGCGCTGATGATCCGGCGAGCAACACAGATAGGCCAGCATCACCAGAGCCTTGACCGGATAGCGGATGGGCGCGCCCAGGCCATCTGTCAGTCGCAACTCGCCAAAGGTCTGGAGATGAATCACGAAAAGTCCTCAGGCGCCGGCCTCTGGATGGGTGACGTTATCAATGTCAGAAGTCGTGTTCCTGGCAAGGCTCTTGGCCAGGGCGATGAGCTTCTGCCTGATCTCTGGGCTCTCGATCGCCATGAAGGCGCGATTGAGAGCCTGGGCATCCTTCGACATCAAAAAGGCATTCACGTCATCACGGCCGTTGCTGACAAGGCTGTAAGCGGCAGGCTCGGTGTGATTTTCGAAGAAGAATTGAACGGGTACGCCCAATGTTTCGGCGATCGTTTGCAGCCGGCTCGCGCCAATGCGATTTATGCCTTTTTCATACTTCTGGATCTGCTGGAAGGTGACGCCGATCCGTTCGGCAAGACCGGCCTGCGATAGCCTGAGCAGCTTGCGGCGCGCTCGTACTCTGCTGCCGACATAGACATCAATCGATGTGGGCGATTTGGCCTTCATGGCTGGTACCTCCGATCATGGAATGATCATTGCGAGGTTTGCGCAAAAATGCAACCGAAAGTAATATAATAGTTTTTATGATAGGCGTCGCGGCGGATGCGTGAGCTATTTGGGGCACCAAACCTGTGCCAAGCCCAAGAGCGTGCACGGAGCAGCATGGCACGTATTGACCGGTTGGGGCTTGGCGAACCGGTTACCGTCTCTTGCGCCGCCTCTGCTTGTTTGAATGAATAGCGCCTTCCTTGACGATTAAATCCTAGCTTGTGCAACAAGCGAGAAGGTTGCCACTCCTTCTCGTTGTGCTGGATGTCTGAGATTGCGACGACGGTGCTTATGCTTTGCTCTTGTGAACGACCTCCGCAATCGTCACCTTCTTTGGGATCAGCCTAAGTTGGAAGAAGGTGTCGGCGATCGCCTGCTGCTGGGCGACGACGGAATCATCGAGGCTCTTGACGCCGTAAGACTGGCGCTCGAGCGCCTTGACGAGAACCGGTTCAGGAATGCCGACCGAAGGCGACAGTTCCGAGGCCGCAGCTGCGGTGTCGGACTTGGTCCATTCGTCGATCTCGGAGATCGCATCGATCAGGAGACCGATGACGGGCGCATGTCCATCGACCAGTGTCTTCGTGCCGAGATAGAATTGGTGATTGGGAACGATGCCTTCACCATTTCGGAGCTCGCGTGCCTCGATCGCCACTTCCGCAGCAGCCTGGAAAGGATCCCAGATAACCCATGCATCGACCGCGCCCTTTTCGAAGGCTGCGCGTCCGTCGGCCGGTGCGAGGAATGAAGGCTCCACGTCCTCATAGGTCAACTCAGCCTCTTCGAGCGCCTTGACCAACAGATAGTGTACGTTCGATCCCTTGTTGAAGGCCACCTTCTTGCCCTTGAGCTCGGCAACGGACTTGATGGGACTATCCTTCGGGACAAGGATGGCTTCCCCTCGTGGGGCAGGCGGTTCGTGAGCGATATAGACAAGCGGAGCATTCGCGGCCTGAGCGAAGATCGGCGGCGTTTCCCCGGTCGATCCGAAATCGACAGCACCGGCGTTCAATGCCTCGAGGAGCTGAGGGCCGCCTGGAAATTCTGTCCATTCAACCTTGTAGTCGATGGCTTCCAGTTTCTTTTCCAGTGTTCCTTTGCCCTTCAGGAGCACCAGGGTTCCGTATTTCTGGTAGCCGATACGAATGACCTTGTCGGCCGCGCCGGCTACTCGGACATGTGTTAGGGGTGTCGCGATGGCGCCTGCGACTACCGCTGTAAACGCTCGTCTTGTGATCTTCATCATACTCTCCGGACTAGGACGAGGCTAAATTAAAGTATCTCTAGATATTTACTAGAATATCTGTACCCAAAGACACGCCTGTCCCGAGTTGGCTTTTTCATTCTCGCCTGCCAGCGAGCAAAAGACCCGCATTCGAACCAGGGCAGAGCAAGGTCTCGCGCTGGCAAAGCGATCCCGTTGCACTCGGCTACATCTCTATCTGATCGCCTTGACCTACGCTCCTTCCACTGGCGGCGGCGAAGACTGTCAAATGGGTTACTGCGGCTATCGCGACAATTGAAATGGCTGCCTGCCGCGCTAGTTTAAATTGTCAAGCTGTTGGCGTCGATGCGTCTGGACGCGATGCGCATGCCGCCAGCTCCGCTGTGACTGAAGACACGGACACACCTGAATGATGACCGTCTCGGGAAACGTCCAGGAAAAAAGAGATCGCGATCATGTGCCCAACCGTTCGAATGACGCATGCCTGAAGATGCTTCATCGCCGCTGGGTTGACCTCATCATCGTTCGATGAACCGCCACACGGGGGTAGAAAATGTCCAAGCATGAACTGGTTGTCGTGGTGACGCTTGCATCTCTGTTTGTGGTTCAGGCTGCCCATGCAGACGGTCCGGGCGGTGTGGCCCGTGGCCTGAAGACGGCGCCGGTATTCAGCTATATTTCCGAAAAGCGCCGGACTGCAGCACCTTTTGCGCATGTGATGTTCTGCGCCCGAAATCCGGATGAGTGCAAGGCTCGCGGCGACCTGTCCGAAGTCTCCTTGAGTCCCCTTGCGGACAAGCAGCTTCATGCCGTCAACACCTCGGTCAACCGCTCGATCCGCCCGGTGGACGAACGGCCCGATCAGGGCGATGTCTGGCAGGTGAATGTCAAGGCAGGCGATTGCGAGGATTTTGCGCTGACGAAGCGCGACCATCTCATCGCCATGGGTTGGTCGGCGAAGGCACTGCGGATCGCCGTGACCAAGACACCCGCCGGCAAGGGCCACGCGGTTCTCGTCGTCAAGACCGATCGTGGTGATCTGGTGCTCGACAACCGCATGAATGAGATCAAGAGCTGGACGGATACGGATCTTCGGTGGCTGATGATCCAGTCAGGCGATAATCCGCGGATATGGTACGAACTTTAGATGCATCTGCATGTGTGATCTCCGGCCCGTATGGGCACGGATCAGCGGCCACATAGTACTGCTCGCCGGCCTGAAAATCGCATATCCGAATCCCTCGATTTCGGCCCGGACCAGTAGATACTCGCTTACATCGACGGTGTCACAAAGCTTCGTCAAAACAGCAGTCTCAGTCATCAATCAACCTCGGAAATTGGAAAGCCGGCAGCCAAGGAGATCGGCTGCCGACCGCTCGCTTATATGCCTGAGCTCAGGCCGCTGCACTCACCAGGCCGTTTAATTCAGTAAATTTGCTAGCCATCTGCCAAGGGGTGTTTCTCTGTTGCTGCAGCGCTCCAGATATTAGCGAGGCGCAGGCATGTTGATGCCAGGAAGCGCCAATTGAGGGAGACGTTCCATGACTGCACCGCATCCTCCGAGAACTCATATCGGCAATCATCCCCTGCATCCGGAAACCCAGATGCTGAACTATGGCTATGATCCGGAACTCTCCGAAGGGGCGGTCAAGCCGCCCGTCTTCCTGACGTCCACATTCGTGTTCAACTCCGCCGAAGACGGTCGCGATTTCTTCGATTACGTCTCGGGTCGGAAGGAGCCGCCGGAAGGAAAAGGGGCAGGCCTTGTCTATTCGCGTTTCAATCATCCAAACAGCGAGATCGTCGAAGATCGACTGGCGGTGTACGAAAAAGCCGAGAGCGGCGCGGTATTCTCATCGGGAATGTCCGCCATCGCAACGATGCTGCTCGCCTTCGTCCGTCCGGGAGATACAATCCTCCACTCACAGCCGCTTTATGGCGGGACGGAAACCTTGCTTGCGAAAACCTTCCTCAATTTTGGCGTTTCCGCAGTCGGTTTTGCCGATGGCGTCAGTGAAGTCTCGGTAAAGACAGCGGCCGAGGAGGCAATGGCCAAGGGCCGTGTCTCTGTCATCCTGATCGAGACGCCTGCAAACCCGACCAACAGCCTTGTCGACATCGCGATGATCCGGCGGATTGCCAATGTAATCGGTCAGAAACAGGGCCATACGCCTGTCGTCGCCTGCGATAACACGCTCCTTGGCCCGGTCTTCCAGCGCCCGATCGAGCATGGCGCGGACATTTCCCTCTACTCCCTGACCAAATATGTCGGCGGCCATTCGGATCTGATCGCCGGGGCAGCGCTTGGCAGCCGGGCGCTGATCAAGCAGGTGAAGGCGCTTCGCGGCGCAATCGGCACGCAGCTCGATCCGCATTCATGCTGGATGCTCGGGCGTTCGCTTGAAACGCTTCAGATCCGCATGGAGCGCGCCGACAGCAATGCCAAAGCGGTGGCGGACTTCCTCAGGCAGCATCCCAAGGTCGAAACGATCCACTACCTGCCATATAGCGATCCCGATTCCGCCGTCGGCGGGACATTTGCGGCCCAGTGCAGCGGCGCCGGTTCGACATTCTCCTTCGATATCAAGGGTGGCCAGCCGGCCTCGTTCCGGTTTCTGAACGCGCTGAAGATCTTCAAGCTTGCCGTCAGCCTCGGCGGAACGGAATCCCTGGCATCGCATCCGGCAACCATGACGCATTCGGGCGTGCCGGCCGAGGTGCGCCAGCGCATCGGCGTCCTCGATGCAACGATCAGGCTATCGATCGGTATCGAACATCCAGACGACCTCATTGCCGATCTCACCCTGGCGCTCGATGCAGCATAAGCCTCGTCGTCAACTCGCAACCGTATTGGGCCGCTCAGCGCCGGCCCGATATCGCTCGGCTGACGTGTTCGGGATTTGAGATGCAGACAGTGCCGCCACAGCCATCCCCTTGCGACCATCTGTTACTGCCCATCGATCGCGAGACACCTGTGAATCCTGACGGTCGGATCGTCTCGCAGCACTAGCCGCGCAAACTGTCGGGCCTTTCGATGAAGGCGTTGCCTGAGCCATCAGCGGCAGCTCTGCCACCCGACATCTTCTGCGCCAGGCGTTTGATCGCATCGCCGAGGTCGGCGATCAGGACGTGGCTTGCAGGAACGACGACGAGCGAAAAGACCGTTGAAACCAGCAATCCGCCAATGACCGCGACCGCCATGGGCGCCCTGAACTCGCCGCCGATCTCGTGGCCGAATGCCGCCGGCACCATGCCGGCCACCATTGCCAGCGTCGTCATGACGATCGGGCGCATCCGCTCGGCACAGGCTTCGATTGTCGCTTCGATACGTGACAGGCCCGACCGCTCGAGCTCGATTGCGAAATCGACAAGCATGATCGAATTCTTCACGACGATGCCCATCAGCATGAGGATCCCGATGACGACCGGCAGCGACACGGAATGGCCGGTGAGGATGAGGGAGGCAACGACACCTGAAAGCGCAAGCGGAAGAGGGGTTATGATTGTCAGCGGTGTGAGCGGGCTGCCGAACAGCAAGATGAGCACGACCACCACAAGGCTCAAGCCCGCGATCATGGCGAAGGCAAAACTCGCAAAAACGCTGTCCTTGGAATCGGAATCGCCGGTAGCCCGCATTTCGACTTCCGCTGGCAGCGCCCCGACGGACGGCAAGTTCTTGAGCGCTGCAATGCCTTCGCCTTGCGTGATCCCTGCTGCAAGGTCCGCGCCGATTTCGACCCGACGCTGACGCTCCATGCGATGGATGACGGACACGCTTTCGCTTTCCTCCAGGCGTGCGACTGCCTCGAGCGGCACGAGGGTCCCCGATGACGTCACGACCCGCAACTGTCGCAGCTTCTCCGACCGGTCTATCCCGGCATCCTCGACGAGCGTGCGGATTGGGATCAACCTGCCGCTGTCCTTGAACGATGGCAGCCTGGAATCGGCATCGCCCAACGTCGCGACCCTGATTGCTGTGGCGACCTCTCTCGCACTGACGCCAAGATCGGCAGCTTGCTCCGGCGACACGATCACCCCGAGTTCCGGCTGGCGTGTCGCCTCCGACGAAGCCGGATTGACGAACATCGCGTTGGAGCGCATTTCGGTCAGGATTGCCCGGGCGGCCCGCGACGCCTGCTCACCATTGGCACTCAGGATTGCGAACGATACATCCCGGCCGCCGCGGTCGTTGATGAATTCGAAGCGAAGGTCGGGAATGGCCTTCAACAGAGCTTCGACGCTTTCCTGGATTTGCTCAAGCCCAAGCTTGCGCTGGCGACGATCTGCAATGGACATCACGATGACCGACTTGCGGATGTCACGTACGCCGTCGGACCCTGATCCGGCGCGCACGAACACGGTCTTGATATCCTCGATCGCCTTGAGACGACGGGCAACCAGATCGCTCACCTCTTCATTGTCGGCAAGGGTCGAGCCTGGCGGCAGCTCGATCGAAACCGTCATCCGGCCGGTATCCTGCGCCGGCAGAAACGCGCTCGGCAGGAAACCGGCAAGCAGGATCGTCAGGGCAAAGAGGCCAGCCGCCAGCTCGGCTGTGATCCATCGCCATCTGATGGCCAAGCCGACAAGCCCACGATAACCCGCAATCATGCGCCCTTCCGCAGGCGCTTTGCCCGGTGACGTCAGGAAGTAGGCGGCAATCAGCGGGGTCACCAGGCGCGCGACCAGGAGCGAGAAGAAGACGGCGATCGCGACCGTCAGGCCGAACTGCCGGAAATATTGGCCTACTTCGCCAGGCATCATCCCGACAGGGGCGAAGACGGCAATGATGGCGGCCGAGATTGCAATGACGGCGAGGCCGATCTCGTCGGACGCGTCGATCGCAGCCTTGTAGGCGCTTTTGCCGAGGCTTTTGTGACGGACGATGTTTTCGATCTCGACGATGGAATCGTCGACGAGAATTCCTGTCACCAGGGTGATCGCAAGCAGGCTCAGCATGTTGAGCGAGAAGCCGGCCAGTTCCATGACCCAGAAGGTCGGGATTGCCGAAAGCGGCAGGCTCATGGCGGCAATGACGGTGGCGCGCCAGTCGCGCAGGAACAGGAAGACGACGACCACGGCAAGAATGGCCCCCTCGATGAGCGTGCTGCGGGCAGACAGAAAGTTGGCGAGCGTCAGCGTGACGCTGTCGTCGACGATTTTGAACTCCGTTCCGGGCCTTGAGCCGGCCATCTCCTCAAGAGCCGAGGCAACTTTTTCGGCAACGTCGACGTCTCCTGCGCCCGTCGCCTTGTAGACCGTAAAGCCGATCGCCGGCTCGCCGTCGACGCGCGCAAAATCCTGCCGCTTCTCCCTCGTGTCGGCAACCGCAGCGACATCGGAGACCGAGACGCTCTTTCCCTGCGGCAAGGCAAGACGAATGGCCCTGAGCTCGTCGAGGGTTGAAACGGCTGCCTTGGTTGCCACCGTCATGTCCTGCGCGTCGACACTGCCCCGCCCGGACGGCAGATTGAACTGGCTTGCGGCGATCTGATCGCTGACCGAGGCCACCGTCAGGCCGAGAGGAGCGAGCCTATCCGCCTTCAGGAGAACGTGGATTTCCCGATTGACGGTACCGACGAGTTCGACGCGGCCAATTCCGGCCAGTCCCTGGAGTTTTCTCACGACGACGTCGCTGACGAAAAAGGACAGATCTTCCGCCGACATCGAGCCGTTATGGGCCGAATAGGTGACGACCGGCTGGTTTTCGGGATCGATCCTGTCGATGACAGGTTCATCAATGGCCGCCGGCAGCCGATCACGGATCTTCGTGACCGCGTCCCTGACGTCGGAGACGGCTCGGTCGACCGGCACGCCGATTTCAAACTCGACCTTGGTCTCCGATCGACCTTCCGAAATCGTGGACTCGATATGCTTGATATCGGGAAGGGCCGCGACGCTGTCCTCGATAAGCCTGGTGATCTGGATTTCGATCTGATCGGGTGCTGCCGCGGATTCTTCGACGGTCACACCGACTGCCGGGACATTAATGGCCGGAAAATAGGTGATCGGCAGCGTTGCGTAGCTCTTCAGCCCGAGGCCTGTGAGGATGACGAACAGGAGAATGACGGGCAGCGGGGTACGGATCGCCCATGCGGAGATGTTCATCGGATAACCTCAGTTGCTTTCGGAAACCGGGCCTGCATCGGTCTGCACCACGACCGGGACTGCGTGATCGCCGGCCTCCATGAAGCCGCCCGACTTCGTCACCACCAAGTCGCCTTCGTCGACGCCGGAGCGGATCTGAACGAAACCGGCTTGGCGAAAACCGAGCGAAACCGGCTTTCGTTCGATGCTGTTGTCCCTGAGGATCTTGATCGACGGTTCCTCGCCGGAACCGGCAATCGCCGAGGCGGGCAGGAATATGCTTTTGCTGCTTCCGATCTCGACACGTGCCGAGGCAAAGGCGCCGATCGGTGCCGCCAATCCACGGGGCAGGGTGATCCGGGCGCGTCCGAGCCGTGTCCGGTCGGCAAGCGCCGGCGCGACGAAACGGACGGTGCCTGTCAAACCATCACGACCGTCGCCGAGAAAAACATGAGCGACGGCGCCGACGGGCACGACATCGAACTGGGCCTGCGGGATTTCCGCTTCCAGTTCGAGCTGGTCGTCATTTGCGATGACGAAAAGTTGCTCGCTGGATGAGGAAGCGGTCGCGCCGACCTTGGCGGACCGGTTGATGATCCGGCCGGCCACCGGCGCAACAATCGTCGCATAGCTCAGTCGCAATTCAATATCCTTGCGCTCCGCAGCGACAGTTTTGGCGGCTGCTTCTGCCGACTGGACAGCCTGCCTGCTGGCTCGCACCGTCACCTCTGCGCGCGCGAGCGCCTTTTGTCGCTGCTCAAGCGCTTCTTGCGACATCAACCCCTTGGGAACGAGCTTTTGCGCGCGCGTAAGATCTGCCTCTGCTTCCTCCTGCGAAATCAAGGCATTGTCGAGCGCGCTTGAGGCCTGCCCGAGTTGTGCTGCCGCGCTCGCCGCCTGCGCGTCGTTTTGCATAAGCTCGACATCGATCCTCGATGTATCCAGTGTCGCAAGCACTTGTCCGCGGTTGACAAGATCGCCTTCCTCGGCTGCGATCGAGACTATCCGGGCTCCGGAGAGATCGGTATTGACGAGCGTCGTTTCCCTTGCAACGACCGTGCCGACGACGGAAACGCTCTGTTCGAGAACCTGGGCTCTCGCAGCGATGACCGACACTTTCGGCGCCTCCATGTCAGCGGCGAAACCGTGGATCGGCAGCCCCGCGGTCGCAGACAGCAGGGCGATCGATACCAGGCGACCCGTTCTGGAGTTTTGGAACGGTCGGTCGCCCTGCGACAGGCAGAGCGTGCGAGAGAGCGGCATGAAGGAGGTCATCTATTCATTCCCTGCGCGATTCTTGTTTGATTGCCGGATATTCAAGGCCGCCGCGTCGGCGACCCCTTGGGTTTTGAACAGGATGCTTCGACCAGCCGAGTCAGAACCGGTAACCCAGCATCAGCATGGTTTTCGACTGAACCTTTTCCTTGACGATTGGGCTGTCTGCCGCGTCTCCGACCAGGAAGCCCACGCCTTGTTCACCCCTGACCACCCAGTTCTCGTTGATCAGGTAGGTGGCCGAGGCGGAGAGATCGACGCTCTTGATCCCAGCCCCGGCCTTGTATTGCGCATAGCCGGAACGGGCCGATTGGGCCGCGTCGACACCGAAATAGGCTTCCATGTAGTTGTCGTCCGCAAAGGTGGCAGAGGCCTCGGCGCCGAGGATGAGATGCTCGGACAGGGGCTGCGAGATTGCCGCGCCGGCGGTTGCGAGCAGGCCGTCGCTTCCGCCGATCGTCTTGTCGACCGAGACGAAGAAACTGGCGGGTCCAAACGTATAGGTGGCCTTGCCGCCGACCGTCACGCCGAAATCGATGTCGCCCATACCGCGCAGCGCGTCAGCATCGTCTTCGTCACGGCCCATGTCGTAGCCGACATTGACGTCGAGGCGGAAAGCATCCTTCTCGAAGGCCTTTATGTCGATGCCGGTCGGATCGATGGTGATCCGGTCGAAGAATTCGGCCGAAACGAAGGGGAAAGGCGAGACTTCAAACTCATCGCTTCCCTCATATTTCGGATTGAAGGAAGCGCCGGCACCGATGACGACGTGCCAATCGCGCAACGTCTGGCGGACCGGGCCGAAACGCTCCGGGTCCGGCGGTGGCGGTTCCTGCGCGGTCTGCCCGTCGCTTGTGAAGTCGGCGGCTTGCACGGCAAAGGGCGATAAGAACAGCGACGCCACGGCGATGGAAAGCAGCCGGGACCGATCGGCGGTCAGTTTGTTAGAGGCAGACATGAATGCTCCGAGGTTGACTTCGCGTGCATCCCCCGAGACCGACCTGGAAGCACGCCACGCCTCAGCAGTGCCATGCACGATGGGCATTGCGTGTTGGATGTTGTTAAGAATTGTTTCTGCTTGGGCGGCGGGTTCTGCGTCATAGAAACATTTCTTCACAATCGCGGGAGAGGACGGCCTCGCCCGTCATGATAAGGATGAGGCCGAAGAACGGAGGTGGCGTGATTGGTTGATGAGCGCGCACGAGCGGCCGTCGAACGGCCGAGGATCCTGATCGTCGAGGACGATCGTCAGATTGCCGAAATGCTGCGGGACAGTCTCGTCGAGCAGGGTATGGATGCGGAGCTCGCGGGCGACGGTGCAGCGATGGACGCGAAGATGCGTGCGATGCCCTTCGATCTCGTTGTCCTCGATGTCATGCTGCCGGGCGAAGACGGTTTCAGTCTCTGCCGGCGCCTGCGCGCAGGTGGCGGCATCCCAATCCTGATGCTGACATCCTTGAGCACCGACATCGACAGGATCGTCGGGCTGGAGATTGGCGCGGACGACTACGTCACCAAACCCTTCGTTCTGCGTGAACTCCTGGCCCGAATCAAAGGCCTCCTGCGCCGGTCGGGCTTGTCGGCACAGCGGGGGGCGAAACCCGCGCCGCGATTGTTGCGTTTCGAGGGCTGGCGGATTGATCCGGCCCGGCGTCAGGTCCACGATCCGGCCCAGGCCAGGATTGCCATGACCACCCACGAGTTCGATCTGCTTCTTGCCTTTTGCAGCAATGCCGGTCGGGTTCTGACGCGCGAGCAGTTGCTTGCGGTCACGCATGCGGGGCTCGCCGGTCCTATCGAGCGCAGCATCGACGTGCATATCAGCCGGCTCAGACAGAAGATCGAGAAGGATCCCCGCGATCCGCTTCTCATCAAGACGGTCCGGCTTGGCGGTTACGTGTTTACCGCGCGGGTGGAAGAGGCCGATGTTTAGACGCCTGCATCGTGTCACGATGACGATCCGCGGCCAGATCACCATCATCATTCTGGTTGCGCTGGTGACGATCATCACCATGGGTGATGCGGTGGAGCGCTGGGCCAGGGAAGATCTTGCCGCCCCGGATCTCGAGAATATCGCCGAAAAGCTGAACGCCATCGCCGAGCTTCTCGGACCCGCCTCGCCTGAAGATCGGCAGATCATCCTCGCCAACGCACGTCGCGCCGGCTGGGACATCGAACTCACGCCGAAGGCGACCGCGAGCCGGTTTGTACAGTCTTCGAGCCATCAGAGCTTTCTGGACATAGTCGCTGCGCGGTTGTTTCCACCAGACAACGAGCCGCCCATCGGCGGCTGGCAGACCTTCCTCGATGACCGGCGGGTGATTGCCGCGCGTGTCGACGACGGCACGATCGTCATCACCTCTGGTTTTCCGGATTCCATGCTGAGCAGCGCGTTCCTGGGACGCGGCCCCTATTACTTCGTCGCCTTTTTCGTATTGATCGGTTTTTTCTTCATATTCGCGATCAGAGCGATCACGGAACCCATACAGCGCATTGCCCATGCGGCGGCGGTTTCCGATATCACCACCGGTTCCCCTGTTTTCGAGGAGAGGGGAACGGTCGAGATCGTTGCATTGGCCCGGGCATTAAACGGCATGCGTCGGCGCATCCGTCTGATGATCGAAGCCCGTACCCGGATGCTGCGCGGCATCGGCCACGATCTGCGCACGCCGCTGACGCGACTGAAACTGCGTGTGGAGCGGATGGGCGACGGCGGTCAGAAAGACGCCCTGCTTTCCGACATCGATCGGATCGAGAGCCTCCTGGTGGAGAGCCTGAACTATCTTAGAAACGACTATGCGACCGAGATGATCGAGCTCGTAGACGTCGCCAGCATCCTGCAGACGGTCTGCAGCGAGTTTGCCGATATCGGCCACGCCGTCCGATACACCGGGCCGAACCGGCTTCTGGCCAGGTGCCGGCCGCTTTCCATCACGCGCGCCGTCACCAATCTTTGCGACAACGCCGTTAAATTTGCAGGCAAGGTCGAGGTGACGATGGCAGAGCGGCCGGAAACCGTAATGATCATCGTTGAAGATGACGGCCCCGGTATTCCGCAGGAACTTAGAGAGCGGGTCCTTGAGCCGTTCTTCAAGTCGGACCAGTCTCGTGCTGGAGGCGGCTTCGGCCTCGGTCTATCGATCGTCGCAGATATCGTTCACGCCCACCAAGGCACATTGGAGTTGCGACAGCGCAATCCCGTCGGTCTCAGCGTTGTTGTCGCGATACCGAAATGAAGGGCGAAGCGGCAATCTGCAATCTGCTATCTAAGGTTCTTCAATGATCGCCGTCCGACGTGCATGTTCGGTGTTGAAGATCGATCGGTCGCTTTAGGTCTACAAGTCCAGGCGTGATGAGCAGGCCGAATTGAAGCTCGGGATCAAAGACATCTGTCAGACACGGGTATCGAACTCCTTGCAAGGCTTTAGAAGCCGTTGCCGTTGCGAGCCAAATTGAAACATTCTCGTTGGTTCAATTATCTCTGATAGGAATTCGTTACCGATAGCCATAGTGCATTCGCAATTATGCTAATATTTAGTGTAGATTGCCCCTGGATTTATGTTGTTTGCCGCGGCAGCAATAGAAAAAGAAATGGAACATTCACCTCATCGCCTGCTGTTTGGTGAGAAGGTGAATGTTCGTTTCCATCTTTTTCTTCGTAGTCGAATTGTCTTTCTTTTTTCGGGAATTGGTGGTCTCGGGCGCAACTGTCTGTGCAGATGTTATTCTATCGCTGCGGGGAGGGCGGATGATGGTAAAACGACCGATTAGAGCGGGAACGCAGTCTCCATCTCTCACTCAAATACGTGCCGGAGGCGCCGGCACGAGCGTGCTGACGGACACGCCAGGCACAATCGCCGGTCCCGTGACCGGTATTGATTTGGGCACGATATTCATCCCGCGCCCGCTCGATTTTGTCGGCAATCTCTTTGAGCAAAACCGCCCGGGTGATGCGGTTGTCAGACCCGATGACCTGGTTGCGTTGCGCATCGAGACGCGCAATCTGACGATCGTTGCAGGGACTCCGCCCCGGCTGAAAAAGCAGGCATCGGGAGCTGCCAATATCATTTTGCATTTTCCGCCCCAGTCGATCACCGAGGAAACGTTTTTCGAGACCCGGCCCGCCGGAACTCAAAACCCTGCCGCGCAGCGGCCTGACGAGCAGGTAAAGCAGGACCCCGCGGGTGGTACCGAAACTCCGCGTGCGCCTCCGATAAGGGCGCGCATTGCCGGGGAATCGCGACTGGTGTTCCAGGTGCCGGATGGCTTTGACGTCCCTTATACATTGGAGGGCGTTCTCGACGCCTGTCAGGCACTCAGTCTAAACGTGGCGGCAAATGCGGGACCTCGCGGTGCGGGGCGGCGCGTATTTACCACGACCGATCTGTTCGATAGCCGCAGGTTGGCTGCCTTGCCGGCCGCAAAGCGTGCCGCCTTGGCCAGTTTCGCGATACGAAGCACCCAGATTGCTGCTGTCCAAAGTGATTTCGCAACATTGAGAGCGCGCCAGTTTTCGGGCGGCACTGCGCTTAAGGCGCTGCCACGGGATCGTTTCGATATCGATATTGCCGTGCCGGCCAGACCTCGTGCGCCTCGTCCGGCACTGCCCGCGGCGCTAACGACGTCGATCGAGTTGCCGTGGCGGCTGATCCTGTCGCCCCATGCCGCTGAAAAATGGCGCCATGCGGCAGCCCCTGCGACCTCGCCGGCCACAAGCCGCACTGAACTCTGGCACTCCAGGCTCGTCGCTCCCGATGCCAACGGCAAGACGATCGAGCCGCCCTATGACGATCCCAACCGCACCGTGCGGGCCATTTGGGCGCTGACCGGCGAAGGTTCGACCAAGTCCATGCAAAGCGGCTGGCCCGTCCCTGTTGCCGCCGCACTGCCGGCGCCCAGCACCGCTCCCTTCCGTATGCCGCTCGACGATTACGATCGGTTCCAGATTACGCATCTTTCATCGAACTTCTCGGTGTCGAACTACACGCCGCAGCCCGTCGATACCAATCTGATGATGCTGACCGCACTTGGCGGCTGGCTTGAATCACGCGGTAACTGGGATCCGCCGGGTCTTTCGGTCGAGGAGTGGGGTCATCGCGCCAGCATGGGGCGAGACCACTATGTGCGTGTCGTCTATCGCGGCTTCCTGTTCCCCTTTGGCCATCGTGTTTCCCTGGTCAAAGTCAGCGAGCGCAAGTTCCACAACGGCGCCAAGGACGGTGAGGGCAAACCGGTCATCGAGCAGATGCCGGGCAACGCTGCATATTTGCGTCAACGCTTGTTTCTCATCGTACGCGAACGCGAGCGCAACTATGCGGAGCCCGGTGCAGATCAGCTGCGAAACAATGCGGGAAATGTGTTCTATTCCCGCCAATTCCCATTCACCAGCATACGGGTTCTCACGCAGGTAACGCCAAATCTCGATCAGCCGACGGCTTCGGACGTCGCCGGATTCGGGCAGCGTATGTTCTGGCCCAATGTCAATGGCCAGCCATTTAAATTCCAGTTCATCGCAACCGATCTCGATGGGCGGCGCGTGGCTTTTGATCTGCCGATGATTTTCATGGATAACACGTTGGCATGTCCGCGTATTCTGAACCCGGGCAGCAGCAAGCTCGTTCCTGATTTTACCGCGGCGGAAACCAATGCAGCCATCGCGAACCAGAGCTATACCAATGCCGGCCCCAAACATACGGCTGGTCTCAATCTGCAGCGTGTTGCGATGGCCACGAGCGTCAAGGCCGGCGATACATCGGTCCAGGTCGAGGAGATCGATTTTGGCGGCGAGGTTGAGGCCAACAACCAGACACTGCGCAATTTCAGCAACGGGCTCAACCGGCCGGTATTTTTCCCCAAGGTCGCTGAGACACGGGCTCGCATCGGTGCGCTCGCCCATCTCAGCGGCAGCACCAAATCGAACGCTCTGGTCTGGAACGCGTTCTATCTCAAGAAGGGCTTCGACACCAATGTCGGCGAGGTCTTTGCCGACGTAAAGAACGATCCCAACATGGCCAAGCTCGATTTTTCGTCGCAAGGCGATCGGTCGGGCGGTTTTGTCCAGCCTAATTTGAAGCCGAACGCCTTGTCCCGTTTTGCCGGTCCGGTCATGGGAGATGTCGGCCAGTTTATCGAAGGCAAAGTGCCTGCCGGCGGTGGCTTCCCGACGTCGATCAGCGATCTGCCTTTGCCTTTGCTCTTCGGCTGCATTCCGCTCGGCGAAGTCATCGAGGCCGTTGCAAATCTCGTCGACTCGCCGGAAAAAATTCCGAAGTTCGGCAGCGAAGCCAGCACCCAGGTCGAATCCTTCATCAACGGCCTGGTGCGTCTCTATTCTTTCATTGAAGGCATCGCTTCGCAGCCAAGCAGCATCGGCGATGCTGCAATGTCGGCCTTCAAGGCATCGCTGAACGATCTGCTTGCGCAGGCAAAAGCCTATGCTGCCGCGCAAATTGCCCCTGTAGAGGCAGCCGCCAACCAGCTCATGACGGCGCTCAACGATGTCGCAGCCAAATTGCAGGCTCTCGCCTCGCTCGTCGTCAATGGCGCCGCCACAGCTCCGGATCTCACCAATATCCCGGTGAGTATCGCGACGGCCCGTGCCCACTTAGCCGACCTCAAGACCGCGGCTAACGCGAATATCGGCGGCGTCAATCTGCCATCAGGTATCCGCCAGAGCCTTCTCGGCTTTGTTGCCCAGCTCGATACGGTTCTTGAAGACCTTCAGACCCTGCCCGTGCTTGTGGCACAGGGAAAGGCGCTGTTCGACGCGCTGGAAGCCATTGTTGGCGATCCAAGTCAGATCGAAGCCCTGTTCTCCGATCCGGCGACGCTGAAAACCCGGGTCGAGGCGGTGGCTGCTGCCATCGGTCCGCTCAAGACGACCGTGAGCGGTTTCGATCTGCTTGACGGTGCCCCGCGCAAGGTCATTGTCGACGCGATGACCGCCGTCGAAGAGGTCCTCGGGGGCATTGCCGATCTGCTCAAACTGATAGAAGGGCTTGTCGGCGAGGAACTGACAATTCGCTTCGACTGGAACCCGGAAATCGACAGCTGGTGGCTGCCGGGAACGGCACACACGCCTGACAAGGCGCTGTTTCGAGCCAACGACAAACATGGTTTCCTGATTGCTGTGGAAGCCAAGGTCAAGAAAAACGGTGCTTCGGCACCCAAGATCAGTGTCTCCTGCGGCCTCAAGCATTTTGATCTCGTGCTGATTGCGCCTGCCAGCTTTCTCGAGCTGAACTTCGAGAAAATTGAATTTTCCATCGACAGTGCCGCCAAGATGGATGTCGATGTGCTGCTCAACGACATCAAGTTCGTCGGTCCGTTGAGTTTTGTCGAAACCTTGCGCGACCTCATCCCGCTCGATGGTTTCAGCGACCCGCCTTATCTCGATATCTCGACCAAGGGCATCGATGCCGGCTTCTCGGTCACATTGCCCAGCATCAGCATCGGGGTGATGAGTCTGAGCAATCTGGGTCTTGGCGCCGGGTTTACCGTGCCCTTCATCGGTCAGCCGCTCAGCGTCCGCTTCAACTTCTGCACCCGCGAGCAGCCGTTCTGCCTTACGGTCTACATGTTCGGCGGCGGCGGCTTCTTTGGTGTCACCATCGATCCGCACGGTGTCCAGATCCTCGAGGCGTCGTTCGAGTTCGGCGCCAGCATTTCCATCGATCTCGGTGTCGCCTCGGGTGGCGTGCATGTCATGGCCGGCATTTATTTCCGCATGGAACAGGACGCCGCCTCGCTCACCGGCTATTTCCGGCTCGGCGGCCATGTCAGCGTGCTCGGCATCATCACGGCCTCGCTCGAACTCTATCTGGAGCTTCGTTACGAGTTCCAGTCGGGCAAATGTGTCGGCAAGGCGCAACTGACGATCGAGATATCGGTGTTTATTTTCTCCGGTAGCGTAACGATAACCTGCGAACGCAAATTCTCGGGCGCCAACGGCGATCCGAGCCTGCGCGAGATGCTCGGCTTTAATCCCACTGTCCCGCTGGATCAGGAACTCGGCCAGATCGATGCCGATACTGAATATGCATGGCGCGACCATTGCGAAGCTTTTGCCTGAGCGGGGAGGATAATCGATGGCAACCCAGACACTTCTTTGGACGGTTCTGCCTCATGGGCGTTTTACCGACGGGCCGAATAGCGGCAGGCGCCGGGTGACGATATCTGTTTCTCCAAGGCTTCGGCCGCAGGCAGCCGACGAGCAGGTTCTCAAGGCGTTTCCGGAATTTCTCGACTGGCCGGCGCTGATGGCAGATGCGAAATTCGGGCTTAGGGTAGGGGCTGCCGAGGTTCCGCTGAGACCCTTGAATCTGGGTGATTCCGATCTCTGGAAGCAACTGTTCGGTACCGCGACCCCGGTGGCCGGCTTCCAGTTCAAAGACATGAGCAAAGTCAATCTGCGCTCGTTCCAGGTCCGCAACGTGCTCAAATTCCTCCGACGCCACTATGGGCGGCTTGCCGTGCAGGCGGCCTCGAACCATCCGACCCTGCTGCCCTGGAAAGACGCACATCCCGATCTCAAGGAGATGTTGACCGGCATTGGCACGCGAACGCAGAAATTCAATCTGGGCGATCGCCCGATTGAAGTTGCCTTGCCCGGATTTTCGCGCTTTTTCGGCGAGGCGGAAAACGGAAGGTCGATCGAGAACTTCCTGAATGATGCGGTTTTCGGACCCGGTGGACTTTACCGCACCCCGGTTGCCGCGATCGATGCAGAGGAAAGCGGAAGTCCTTCAGTGGCCGGGCAGGTCGTCCGGCGCACCCTGCCGGCCGACTGGTTCAACCCGCGGCCCGGCGGACCCAACACACCGCTTGTCGGCGCGCCGGACGCCTCGCTCATGGATCAGTTCGCCAGCGCGGACGAATATGCCTACTATCAAGCCAACCGTTTTTACAACCGTGAACCGCCGAGTGCTGCGGAGCGCGCCATGCGCCGTCCGTCCTATGCCGATATTCCGGCACCGCCGAAAGTGCCCGATTTCGATTTTCACCGGATCGTCGCTTCGTATGCAGACTATCCATCCCTGCTGCGTGCGCTCGGGCTTTTGATCGATTGCGTGATCGAAGACGATGGGCCATTCGACCAGGCCATCGCCGCCGGCGGCGGCATTGGCAAGGGGCTGATGTCGCTGCTGGTCAGCCTGCCGGGCGGCCACGACCCGAATGATGATACCACGCCACGCACGGCCTGGCAGGACGACAAGGAGCGCTTTTTCACCCGGCCGCGCAGCGGTGACTTCCAGCGCGGCCTGCTCAGGCTCGAGGCCTCGGACGATAACTGGGGTCTGGTTGAAAAGGACAAGCCCGGTCTGTTCGACGTCTATCAGGTCGACCCGGATGGGGCCGTGCACAAGACGGTGGGCTTCACTCTCAGCGCACAAAACCTTGTCGGCAAAAGTCTCAGCCTGCGCCAGATCGATGGCGAGGTGACCTATACGACCGGCGACAAGCAGGCTGTTGCTGCCTTGCGCTCCGGCGGCCTTGGTGTATCTCGTCACGGCCGGGCGGCACAAGTTGCCGCCGATGCCGCTGCCGCCGCCCTGAAAAATCAGGCTGTCGAATCGGCCAACGGCAACAAGATCGTGTTTTTTGCAGAGGACGTGATACGCGGCTTCCGGGTTGATGTCTCTCCCGTCAAGGATGAGGTTACGCCGAGCAAATGGTTCTCGCTTTGCGCCCGCGTCGGCGACTACCGGTTGATCAAATCCGGTACGTCGCTGCCTCTGCCTCCCGACGAAGGTTATGTCTCAGGCGCTTCGACAACAAGCACTGCGAGCGACGGAGTGGATCCCGACGATTATTATCTGCACGAGTCGCTGTTCCGCTGGACCGGCTGGAGCCTCAGCGCCCCGCGTCCGGGCCTGGTGCTGCGATCCGCTCCGGTCAAGGATACGCAGCTGCAAAGTGAACAGCACGCTGTGATCACCGACGAGGCAGCCGACGGCAATGGGATCGCCGCCCAGTTCAAGGCTGCCAAGGGCTCATTGCCGAAGTTGCGGTTCGGCCAGCTCTATCGTTTCAGAGCCCGCCTGGTCGACAGCGCCGGTAATAGCCTCGAAAAGGACGATCAGACCCTCGGTGAACTCGAACAGGCAACCGATGCCGTCGGTTACTGGCGCTTCGAGCCAATCGATCCACCGGCGCTGGTGCAGCGTCACCGGGTGAGCGAAGGCGAATCTCTCGAACGCATGGTGGTACGCAGCAACTTCGACAGCGACACGGATGCCTATCTCGGCACAGCGGATTTTTCCGCGGCCATCGCCAAGCCGGAATCGCAGGACTTCGAATATAGAGCGCTCAACGAGCGTCACTTGGTGCCGCCGAAATCCTCGCAGCAGCAATGTGAGCAGCACGGCCTTTTCGACCCTTTCTTTGCCGACCCCCTGACCATCAAGAAAGGCTACGAAATCGCGGCTCGTGAGGCAGGCACGCTTTACGATGCCGAAGCCGGCGCACAAGTCGAACTGATCACACCTACCTCGCTTACCGAAATCGCCAAGACCAACGCCGTGCCGCCGGCACTGCCCGGGCCGGACAATCCGGAAGGCGACCGCCTTTCCGCCGGCCAATATGTCATTCATCGTGAAGCGACGGTTGAAACCCCTTATCTGCCGGACGCGGCGGCGGCCGGTATCGCGCTGCGCGCCGCCGCCGGACACGTGCTGCCTGGCGTCGTCACCGAAATGATCCTCGGGCCAAGCTGCGTGGTGCGCCGCGCTCCCAATCAGGAACTGGTGCTCATGGTGGCGAACCAGGAGGATTGGCCGCACAGCCGCGGTTTCCGATTGATTGTTGCCGAGAGAAAGGCGGATCTGACGGAATTGCCTTGCAAGGAAGCATTCGTTGACGACGGCGCGCCGAAATGGGACGAGAACGAGAGAACACTGACGTTTTTTGTTGCCAAGGGACGGATCGTGCGGCTCGTCTATTCGAGTTTTGCAGATCCCCATTTGATCGAAACGTTCGGTGTGCCCCATTGGACGTTGAGCACGGCAGAGCGCAAATTCGCTTCCGGCATGGCCGTTATGGGTGCCAATTGGCTCCTGACGCCGTTCCGCAATCTGGTTATGGTGCATGCCACGCAGCAGCCGGTCTGCCTGCCCGAACTCATTGCGTTCTCCAACTTTCGAGAACCGGGCTCGAAATTCACCGATCTGCATTCCCGTATCGTTCGGCTGCACGGTCCTTCGACCGGCAAGTTCGAGATCGAGGCGGATTGGCACGAATGGGTCGACGATCTCAGCAAGCCCGAACCGGAGCGGATTGTCGGCAAGGGCCAGCTCGGCGAGATCCAGCTTGCCGAAAACCACGAGAATGAATTCAATCTCGATGATGCCATCAATAGCCAGGTCCATGATCCGGCTCGGCCGCGAGCCCCGGCGAACCGCCATGAATTCGGCGACACGAAATTCCGATTGATCCATTATCGCCTGCGTGCCACGACGCGCTTCCGCGAATATCTGCCACCGTCACTTTTCGCCGTCCGCGATCTTGTCACCCGCCTTGGCCCGGTCGCCACCGGCGCACCCGTCAAGCTTGCCGCTGACGACGATGCGGGAGCTCCGGTTCTTACCGATCCCGCAGGCGACACCGGCCAGACGCTCGTACTCGCCAGTGCCCCACCGGATGATCCGCGTGTGCTTTACGTCGTGCCGACGTTCCGCTGGACACGCACAACCACTGCCGCCGGTCAGCAGGTCACCCGCGTCGGCAACGGCCTGCGCGTCTGGCTCGACCGACCCTGGTTCACCTCCGGGGACGGCGAACTTCTCGGCGTCGTCATCTTTGGCGAGAATGCCCGCTTCACAGATATTCCGGCCAAGATGCAACCCGTCGTGACCCAATGGGGCCTGGACCCGCTCTGGGATACGGATCTGCCGAAGACCAAGACAAGTGCCAGCGACTTCGCAGCACGCGTGACGTCCGAGCAGCTCAAGCTTCAGGAACATCCGGACGGCAACTTTGTCGAAGTGATCGGCCATCGGGTCCACTGGGATGCAGACCGGCATCTGTGGTATTGCGATATCGAACTCGATCCGGGCGTTGCCTATACGCCCTTTGTCCGGCTTGCGCTGGTACGCTACCAACCCAACGCGTTGTCATCCGCCAAGATTTCAAAAGTGGTGATGACCGAGTTCGCGCAGGTTCTGCCCAGACGCAAGGCCAACTTTCAAATGACCGGCAACCAGATCAGCCTCAAGCTCACGGGCAGGGTGCCTCATTTTGGACCGATGAAGTTTCCTGTCGATTCGGAGTACACAAATATATCGTTTATCGGCGGCGTCCACGAGACCGGCCGCAACCGCGTCGAGCTGGTGCTTCAGACCCGTGACCCGGAGATCGATTCCGATCTGGCCTGGCGCGACCAAAGCGTCCTGGCGAGCGCGATCGTCGGTGGTGACGCGAGCGACAACCCGTTGGTGACGCCAGGCATCAATCCGGGCGGCATCTTTGCCCTTCCGGCCGCTGCTGCACCTGGCGCGCGGACGGTCGAGCCGCGTGCAGGCAGTGCCATCTCCCTGTCCTCGTCGCTGGACCTCTCGGCAGCAACAGATGCAGTGCTTGACCCCACCGTCATACTCCCCGGCTTCCTCGATCCGGAAATATGGTCGGTTTCGCTGACGCTGCCCGATACGGGCGGCAAACCGGCGCGGCTGATGCTGCGTGAATTCGAACGCTATTACACCGACAGCACCGTTCCGGAACGGCGCGGCAATGCGGTCTTCAATCGCCGGGTGATCGAAGAACGGCTGGTGTATGCAGCGCTGTTCGAAACAGGGGTCTGATCGGATGCTCATCGGCGGCACGCGATGGAGCGCCTCGGCTTCCGTTCCGTGCTCGCCCGCCCTCGCATAATATCGACAATGACGTGCGCAGCTCGGATGCGGGGAAATGCCCCTCCGACTCGCTGGCTTTTTCCGTCGACCGTTCAGCAATCGATCTGGTACCACTCACCAAAGTGGCCATTGCGGCAGCAGTATGCAGCTGGTTTTCAGTTATCGCGGTTCCGGTTTCTCAGTTCTGACTGCAAGCCACCGGGTTCAGGCATTCGGCGGGAAATTTGAACGTCAAAATACGGAGGGATTGTTCAATGGATATTGCGGTTGTGGGCCTTGGCTCGATGGGAATGGGCATGGCCAGATCGGCTCTGGCGCGTGGAGCATCCATACGCGGTTACGATATTCGAGCTGACGTCCGGGCCGCCTTCGAGGCCGCAGGAGGAAGGTCCGGTGATACATTGGCGAATGCGGTTCGGGACGCAGACGTTGTCTTCCTGGTTCTCGTTAACGCGAAACAGACCGAAGAGGTGATTTTTGGCCCTGAAGGCATCATCAGGGATTTGAACAAAGGCGCGGCGATCGTTTCCTGTGCTACGCTCGCGCCGAAGGATGCACGAGACTTCGCCGCAAGGGTTGAGGAAAAGGGGTTTCACTATCTTGATGCTCCGATCAGCGGGGGAGCCGCGAAGGCGGCGGAAGGCAGGCTGACGGTCATGGCGTCCGGATCTCCGCAGGCTTTCGCAGCGGCAAAACCGGCGCTCGATATGGTCGCCGAAACCGTCTACACGCTTGGCGGCGAGGCGGGTATCGGAACATCGTTCAAGATCGTCAACCAGCTTCTGGCGGGAGTGCATATTGCTGCGGCATGTGAGGCCATCTCTTTTGCCAAGAGGCTTGGTCTGGATCTGACGAAAGTCTACGAGGTCATCACCAAGTCGGCCGGTAATTCCTGGATGTTCGAAAACCGCATCCCCCATGTGCTTGACGAGGACTATGCGCCACGCAGCGCCGTCGGCATATTCACCAAGGATCTCGGCATCGTCGGCGACATCGCCAGAGAATTGCGGTTCCCGACGCCAATGGCAGCAGAGGCCCTGCAACTGTTTCTGATGACTGCCGCTGCGGGAATGGAGCAAGACGATGATGCCTCGGTCGCACGTCTCTACAGTCTGATCACCGAACGGCAGTGAAATCGTGGAAGCAATTGCGCGACACGGCCGACGGACGAGACACGGGGAACGATGTTGACGAGCTCGACCGGGTTGCTGCCACCGGCATGTTGATGCCACCGGCATGTTGATGCCGGCGGCAATTGTGACCCTGTGCCAATGGCATCTGTGTCGCTTATCTAGCGCTTTCGGGGAAGGCCGGCAGGCGGGAAATATGGGTGGGATCGTGCTGGATGACGAGCGTTGCGTTCAGCCCGGCTGCAATCGCCTCGAGGCGTTCCATCGATGCAAGTGTGTCGGCACGGTTTTCATTGAAACCCGGCACGCCGCGAGTGACGAGATTATCCTCGAAATGCACGACATCGCCGGAAAGCAGGACCGGCCCCATCTTTGCAAGCTTTACCAGGAGGGCGGCTTCCCCTTTCGTATGACCGGGCATCGACAGCATGATCACGGAACCGTCGTCGAAGACGTCACGGTCGCCTGTCACGAGGTCGAGTTTCGCCCTGCCATCGAGCCAGGGTTTGACGAGATCCGGTACGACCGCGAAGGGCGGAGGATTGTCGTGAAAAGTCTGCCAGTCGGCGGCGCCGATCATCAGCGTGGCTTTCGAAAAGGTCGCGGCCTGCCCGAGATGGTCGAAATGATTGTGGCTGATGCCGACGGTTGCGATTTGCTCCGGTTTGATGCCGATCTGTTTCAATTGGGTCGGGATGTCGCTATTGAGCGAGACGCCGATCGGTGCATCCTGATCCAGTGCCTTGCCGATGAGGCCGGCAGGAAGCCCGGTGTCCCACAGCAGGTAGTCGCCGCCGTGGCGGATCACGTAGCAGCTATCCGTCAGCACGCCCTTCTTGCCGGCAGAAGCGAAGGTGTCCGAAAACATCGACAAATCCTTGACGACGACGTCGCCGCAATCGAGACGCCAGAGTTCCAGGTCCGGAGCAGCGCGTGTCGGCGTTGAGGCGAAAGACAGCGATGCGACCGTTGCTGCGATCGCAAGCGCAAATTTGAAGGTCTTCATGAAGGTCTCCTTGTGTTGAAGACCCTCCTTGTGCCGTCCTCCGTCGCACGCTATGCGCCGGATTTGTGATCACTTGAGCCCGAAACGCTCACCCGCGGTATTTTTTCCTGCCGCGCCTTCTCATACATTGCGCTCATGAACTTGATGATACGCGACCGACGTTACGAGCTTTCCCACCGCCTGCTCGATCGACTCCGCCCCGTGGTGGCGGGAAAGCTCGATGTGGGAATGCATCCTTATGGCGAGCAGCTTTTCGCCTATTGTTGCTTCGACCGCGAACGGGTGGCAGCTCTTCGGCTTGATTGTCCCATGATCTGCGTCGTGCTTTACGGCCAGAAGGACGTGTGGCTTGGCGATCGCACCCGGTCCTTCCCGGCCGGCTCGCTCTTCGTGTTGCCCGGTGGTGTGCCGATGGACGTCGTCAACATTCCAGACGATAAAACGGGCGTCTACGCAGCGTTGCGGCTTGACGTGCCGTTCCTGCCGGAGGGCATTCCGCCGTTGTCCGTTGCGGAGCGCGCCCGTAGTGCCGTCGATCTCGACGCCGTGCCACTGAGTATCGATCTCGTCGAGACGATTGGTCACGCCGCCTCCACGATCGCCGATGTCAGCGTCGGCGAAACGATCAAACGGCTCAGGCTGGCAGAGGTTCTGGCGCTGTTGCGGCCACTTGCCGAGGCACGGCCACTCTTCAGACAAAGCCTGTCGGACGACATCGCCTGGCTGATCGCAACGGCCCCTTCGCAGGCTTGGAGCGTTTCTGACGTCGCAGGAAAACTCGGAATTGGAGCGTCCACGCTGCGACGTCGGTTGGCCACAGACGGCACCTCCTTCCGTGCAATCTTGCGGCGCGAGCGCCTGAAGGCTGCGCATCACGCAATCACATCCGGCGCTACTGCAATCGCCGCCGCAGAGGCAGCGGGCTACGTGTCGCGTTCGCACTTCTCCCGCCGGTTTCGCGAGAGTTTTGGGACCAGCCCAACAGGGCGGGAATAGCATCCAAAGTCTGTAAACTGCAGAGCCGTCCTGGGGGAGACGCGCCGTCGAAGGTGGACAGAGCCTTAAGCCCTGCAGCGCCTTGTGCGAACACGAACGCTGATGTCGCGACCGATCACTCGCATCTTCGGTCCAAACGGGCGGATTTCTGGATCGACTTCAGACCATGGCGAACGTCATCGTCACTTTCAGCGGTCTTTGCGGAGGCAGGAACCGTTGTCATGCGGGGCGAGCTCTAAATCCCTGACCCGTCGAGGTTCTGGTCGTCATCGCCTTCCCAGGGTGAGGGCATTGAGGTGCGATTGAGGTTGGCCGACGGCATCGGCATCCAACACTTCAATTCCGGCTCGGCATATTCGATGACCTGTCCGGGCGAAGAATCCGATGCGCGCCAGCCTTCTCCCGCAAACTGATCGCCTTTCGACCAATACGCGAGGTCAACTTCTGCCGGCCCCTGTTCGGATGGGCGTATCGTGACGAGGATTCGACTGCCGTCTTTTGGTGCGCTTGCCATATGGCGCCAACTGTCCGACTCGCCCATTGTTTTTCCTCCTGCCTTGCCACAGGTGCGAATGTCGCCTCGCCATCGGAAGCGGTCAACTCAAACTTTATACAACCCATCCCTATTGATTGGATATCGACCCCTATGGTTGACCTGCCCAATGGCATGACAGCCGGCAATGTCGGCTTTCACCAGCCTGTGGAGGCAGGCATCGACATCGAGGATCTGCGGGATGAGAAAATCATCTCTTTCTCCCGCCAGAATCTCTCCCACAGCGAGCGGTGTTTTGCGGAAAAGTTCGAGGAGCACGATCTGACCGACAATGTCACCTACACCTGCGACGACACCTTTTCGCTGGTGTCGGTGGTCTCCGCCGGCCTTCGTATCGGCTTCATTCGCGAATGGACGCAGGATCTACTGAACCGCGGCTCTAAAAGATCTCTTAAAGCAGCAGCGCCGAAGGAAGATTCAATCAACTCACCAGCACGCTCGTGACTGAAGCCCTCTTGAAGCGGAGCTTGAACGTCATCAATCCGTGGCCTCTCGGCTGACGATCACATCCGACATAACGCATTCGATTCAATAGGCGCCGAGCGCCCGACGCAGGTCGGCAAGCCTATCCTGATTGCAACCAGATTCCTTATCAAACACCGCTTTATAGTCGGCGATTGCACGCTTGTGCTCGCCGATAGCATCCAATACTTGCCCCCGGCGAGCGCGTGCCTCGTTGCAAACAGATTGATAGCTTAGAGCAAGATCGAAATGAAGTATCGCTCCGCGATAATCACGTCTCGCATAGGCCTCCGCGCCCAACAGCGTGTGAGCCGTTTCCAGCAGGTTGTCCCGCTCGTAAGAAATGTAGGCTCCAATTTGTTCCTTATCGGCAACGCCGTCGACAAATGCTTTTGCTGCCGCTGCTGCGTCCGCATTGGGTACGGTCGTAACAAACTTCCTCAAATCTCTTGCGGCATTCTCATACAGAGTGTCGGTGTTGGAAGAATATTTCCACCGCGACATTTCGTTGGCCGTGGACGCGAAAAACTTGCGGTAGCACTGCGGCTCGGCCAGGAGTGCGCGCGTTGAATTCTGCCAGAAGTCCGCTGCAGTTGCACCGAACTTGCGGGGAAGGGTGGCCAGCGAGTGAATGATGATCTGTCGTATTCTCAATCGGGATTGTTCGTCGCTCATGTCGAGACAGGCCTTGGCGGTCTGAAAATAGGTTCGACGTGTCAGCACAAAATCCGACCACGGCAGGTTCGACTCCTCGAAGTGCGGCTCGTCGCGGCCCATGACGTTCTCGAAATAGGCCGGTGAGTTAAAGTGGTCGACGCTTATCTGCGAATTTGTGTAGCCGCTCGTCTTAAGAGCCTGTTGCAGCGGGTCGATGGAAAGAGGAAAACTGAATATCCCCTGGCCGCGGTTGATGCTAATAATCGCCTCCTCCGCCTTGAGGTCAGCCTCCGTTTGAGCCGTCAGCTTCATATATGGAAAGGCGCCGTCTGGCACTGTCAGCAACCAGTGGAGCTTTGCAATCAATTGGTTCGTTTCGTCGCGATCGTTATTGTCGATTGCGCCGGACAAGAGGCTGCCAAGCAACTGCTTGCGCATTTCCTCTGCGAAAGCGTCCTGATTGGGACCGCGTGGCGGGATGGTTGCCCAGATCGCCGCCGTAGCCTGCGGACCCTTTGCCGCCTGAAGCAGCTGTCTCCAGGAATAAAAACCAAATTCGAGCTGAATGCGCTCCGCCGGGGTCGCGGTCCGATAGGCGTCGGCAATCGCGTGCAGCTTGCGCTGCCGCTCCATGGCCTCGGTCGCTGAAATTTCCCGCGGGCGCGGATCTTCGCGGGGATTGAGCAAGGCCTTCCCGAGCATCCGATCGCGGTTCGAGCGCAATCCTACGAGCCAGGAAATGTCGCTGATGTCACGCACGGTCACCGACGTCCCATTGCCTCGGCCGGCGAAGCCTTCTGCTTCGGCCTCGCGAACGCGAGCAAGGAAATCGAACAGGTCACCGGCAGGGATACTGTCGTTGTCCGCAACGCCTTCGAATGCCGAGATCACCGTTTCCGAGACGACGGCTTCCACCGGTCTATCGAGATCGTTACGGATCTGCCAACTCATCCAAAGATGGAGGGCAAAAGGGACAACCACGACCAAGGAGGCTGCAATTTCAATGATCCGGGCGATGCGCGCGGTGCGTTGCTGTCGATTTACGACAACGCTCAAACGATCCCTTCGGTGCCAAAGGAACAATTTGTCCGCGTCCATGACCCGCTTTATCGAAGCGCGGACAGCCAGCCGCGTCGAATAGGCCGCAATGACGGGCCTTGCCGTCAGCAAAAAGAATATGCTGACGAGCACCGCAATCAATTCAGCAGGCGTTGCCGCCTTGAGGCCCATTGCGGCCAGCAGCACCGTTACGCCCAGCAAGACCAGGCCCAGCCGCGTCCAGCCTGCTGCCACCAATTTCTCCGCGGGAACGAACATCGCCAGCCAGTCGAACCGAAAGGGCCACCTGCGCTGCCTGATGGCAAGATCGTGAAACGCGACCAGTTGTTCGCTGCCCAACGCAGCCAGGCGATCATCGTGCGGAAAAATCGGAATGCCGGTGGTCTGGTCGACATAGGCTGGCTTCCCGGCGGAACGACGATTGATGACGTCCCGCCCCGACTGCGCGTCCGCCAGCCATGAGAGATATGTCATCGCGGCGTCCTGGCCGCTGAGATCGACAAGCTTCCCCGGCTGTTCGGCGAACCGGCATTCCTGCTCGATTGCCTCGATCACGGCAGTCACACCGTGGCCGGCCGCAAAATCCCGCAGGCCTTCAAAAGTCCGCGTTCGCCCGTCGGGCAGAAAGTTGACGAAGTAGCGACCGATCGTGTCGTGAAACCGCTTATGGCTTTTCAGGTCGAGACTTGCAGCCCGGTTGAACAAATCGTTCCAGGTGCGCACGTCCCAGACATCGACATCTGCGGACATTCTGCCACGCCTGGCCGGTTGCATGATGTCGTCCAGCCGCCTTAATACAAGCTCCTCCAGTTCGCTCTGTGTTGGGATCTCATTGGGCTGGACTGCTCCGAAAGTCGGATCGACGGTGGTATTGCAGTGTTTCTCATACTCGGCTACGGCAAGGCGGTCATCGCGGTCGGCGCTCTCTCGCTGGACATCCTGAAGTTGCGATGCAGCAGATCTCTCGACGCTATGGTCAATCTCAGAGCGATCTGAGCTCGCGTCGCCCGGCTTTGGACGAGATCTGGATGTCGGGTCGGCCGCGTCTTCCCTCTTCTCTTCACTGATCTGCCGATTGGTTGCCGGCATTCTCGCGACCCAGGCTTCTGCCCAGGCAAGCGCAGCATCGCGCGCTCCAACCAGGCGCTGAAAACCTTCGGGATCTACATCAGGCCGAAAGACTTTAAGCCGCCGCGCATAAGCTTTGCGAATGTCGTCTTCGTCCCGTGTGGGTTCAATATCCAATAGAGTCCAAAAAGATTCGATCATGGCTGTCAGAAAACGGAGTGCTCAAACTGCGTTAACGCGTCTGCAAATTTCAAACGCAGCTCGTCAGGGTCGAAGTTCGACCGATCGTTCAGCGCCGTCTCGAATTCGAGCAGGAGCTGGCCGATGTGTTCGCGTCTGAGACCCAGCGCCTCGGCATAGAGTCGCTCCGCTCGTGCGATCAACGCCCGGTTCTCCTGCTGGTCGCGCGGCGCCAGCTTGATCGAGGCCAAAGCCGCGAAGCTTTTATCGAGCTCTTCGTCACTGAGATTCGATTGGTTACGAAAAACCTTGCGCTCCATATGACCGGTCGAGGTTACCTTGATCTCCACCTCGAGCGCCCCATTGATGTCATATGTAAAGCGCACGGCGACGCTCTCTCTCCCAGCGGGACCCGGTGGAACAGGAACCCGGATCGTACCTATCAGGACGTTCTGGGACGGGCGCATGTTCTCGCCTTGCAATACGGCGATATCGATGTGCCTCTGGCCGTTGTCTACCGTGCAGTAAAATCCTTCCCGGCTGATGGGAACGACCGCATTGCGTTCGATGATCGGCGACAGCACTGCGCCGTCCGGCGCCCGTCTGTCCACCACTGCCGTCCCCAACGTAAAGGGACAGACATCGGTCATGATGATTTCATCGAGTGCGCCATGGCGATGTTTCAAGCCGACCTGTACAGCCGCCCCGAGAGCAATGGCATGATCGGGTCGTGCATGCACGAGTGGAAAGCGGCCGAACAACCGGGTGACCAAGTTGCGCACGAGCGGCATTCTCGTGGCGCCTCCGACGAGCACGATCTGGTCTATCTTGCCGGGATCTATGCGCGCATCGCGAATGGCGCTTTCGATGGGTGCACGCATCCGTTTGACAAGAGGCACCGCCGCCTCTTCGAATGCGGTTCGGGTCAGTTCTCCCACGCACTTTGTCTGACCCAGCGCAAAATCGTATGCCGCGTCCGACCGCTCGGTGAGGTTGAATTTGAGCGTTTCGGCTTCGTGCAGCAACCGTGCCCGCTCAACGGGGGCGAGCGTCGTTGCGTTCAATTCATGACGCTTGATCAGGATCTCCACGATTATGTCGCGAAAATCATCGCCGCCGAGCATCGAGTCCCCCGCCGACGCCCGGATCTCCATGACGCTCTCGTATTTGTGCAGAAGAGAAACGTCGAACGTTCCGCCTCCGAGATCGAGGATCAGAAAACGTCCTTCGCCTTCAGCCTCCAGGCCATGCGCAAGTGCCGCCGCCGTCGGCTCGTTGATCAGGCGATCGACCTTGAGGCCCGCCAGCCTTGCCGCGTCCAGCGTGGCTTTGCGCTGCGGGTCGTTAAAATAGGCCGGGACGGAAATCACCGCCTCGGCGATTTCCTCGCCCAGCCTGGCCTCGACGTCCTGTTTGAGCGTCTTCAAGACCAGCGCCGACAGCTCTTCGGCGCGCCAGGTCCTGCCGGCCAGTTTCGCGGTGTTGGTGCTGCCCATCCAGCGTTTGAAGGAAGCGACCGACCGCTCCGGATGCGAGATCAGGCGATCGGCCGCAGCACGGCCGACCAACACGACCCCATCATCGGCAATACTCACTGCGGATGGCGTCAAGCTCTCACCGAGGGCGTTTGTGACCAGCTCCGCACCCTTCTCCGTCCAGACGGACGCCACCGAGTTCGACGTGCCGAGATCAATACCGACAATTGCCATTAAAACCCCTGACTTAAAAAAAGAAGTGCGAAGACACGGGCGAATGGGTCGCTGCGTGGTGGCTGCGGGACCGGCTGTTGCAGGATTACTAAGGCCAGGATTCGCTAAATTGAAATTTCCGCGTAAATCTCATCCGTGTATAACATCTCGTTACGTTGCCATAATCGGATCAGAAATGTTGAAAGCGGCAAGCAATCTTGGTGAATCTGAGTTATCGACGGGCAGTGGTCGGGCCTTAGAAGCGTAGAAATGCTTCACGAATTCTTCCGGCATTCGTACTTTATATTTCTCCACCCAATTTAATAACACGCCATCCCAAACATATACACCATCTGATAACGCAACATTTCTGACGAGGTCATCATGGCAGTACGGATCTGGCGTTGGGCTTATAAACTCGATGAGAATCAATCCGCGTCTGAGGTAGGCAGCAACTTCTTCAGCAAGCGCGCTGGGCATGGCATTCATGTTGTCCTCAATACTCGGAGAAGTTGGTAATCGATTTGAGTATCGTCTCTCTTTGTATAAAATTAAACGCTTAAGATTTTCCATAGTGCTTTGGATAAAACATCTGCTTTTTTACTTAATAAATTTTTGCTCCAGAAACGCAAAAGTTTTTAGGTCGAAATATGAAATAAATCCATCCCAGTGCTGTGCACATAACCTCTCTTCTTCAATCCATACATACATTATATAGCTTGCGTTCGGCTTCTTAAGGTTTTCTTGTCCGATGACAGTCAATTTTGTACCCTCAAACTCGGTGAGCGGATATCCTTGCACACTGGATGCATTCCGCACAACAAAGTTTAGAAAACCGGCATCAAGAAGCTTATCCCCCATATCAGAGGAATAAAGATCAACAGTTCCGTTTGGCAGCTCTAACCGTGCGTGTGGAACAAAGCTATTTAGTTCATTTATGAGCTTATCTGAGAGGTTTAACATCAGCCCATCCATCATCAACACGATCTAAGAGTTGGAACTGAGTACCGCCACCTGGACGACCAAAGTTCGGATTAACCTCACCGGTTCTTATCCTTATACCAGCTGGCGGCTGTATGGATGTAACACCAGTCGGAATTTCGGGAAGCGCGAATTTATCTGCTATCTGTTGAGGTGTGAGTCCCTCAATATCGGATTGACGCATAATCCATTGTCCGCCAGGGCGATTGCCCGAAACTACGCGGACAAACATCTGATTTCCATCCGATACAAATTCTCTGACGAACGTACCCGGAGTGTATGGCGGCGAATATCCATCGGGAAACTGGCTATTGGCCCAATTTGCGGAGCGGGTCCGTCCGCCTTCAATCAGTTCTTCCAGTGTCTTAATGGACGCGCCGACGCCTTCACCCTTATCGGTCGACTTTACAGTCCCTCTCGGCCTTGATCCACCTTCGATTAACGCCGCCGCAGCTGTTATCCCAAGAGCCACAGGTCCTTTGAGCGCATCTTGCACCTGCTTCGGTGAGCCGGTTGCAATCAGAATTGCTTGCGGATCGCTTAGCTTATCGAGCATATCTTGAGGAAGGGTATAGGTATCCTTTTCATCGGCATACGTCGCAGCGCCGACAAAGACCATATGACGCTCGCTGTAGTAAAGGGGACTTGTAGGGTCTACCTTTCCTTGCCGGGCAAGCTCCATGTATTCGGCAGCAGCATAGCGCAATTCGGCACGCGCTTTCTGGCAGGCGATACTATAATCACCCTTGCATTGATCGAGTTTCTCATCTCTTTCATCTGAGCGTGTCCGCAATTCGTCTGCGGTTTTGCAAGCTTTTTGATCACCGTTGGTGCAATCGGCCCGGGCTTTATCAAACTCCTCCCGCTCGACATGCATCAGGTAATTGTACTGATAAACATTCCCCGCATAAGCCGCACCTGTTGATCCTGCGACGCCGCCGATGCCGGCAAGGATGGAGCTGGTGACGGTGTTGATCATGAACTCGGCGGCCGAGCCGGTCAGGCCCGACTGACTGACGAAGTCGGCGACCAGTTCGCGCACCTTCGGCCCGAGCAACGAGGAGGTTCCCCCGCCGAGCGCGCCGGCGAGCACGCCCTGCCAGTCGGTGACGCCACCGAGAAGGCCGCCGGCGATGGCATGCAGCGCCGCGCGGCCGGGACCGCCCTCCTTCCAGAACTCGTATTCCGCCTTGCCCGCTTCGCCCTTTTCCAATGCCGCCTGCGCCAGCTCGCCGGCCTTGTCGCCGATCAGCTTGGCGGCGCGTGCCGCCGCAGCGTCATAAAGCTGCTGCGTCTTCAGCTGTTCGGAAAGCTTCTTCTGCAGGTCGGGAATGCCGGGCAGCGAGGTGTTGGTGTCCGTCGTGTCGCGACGCAGCCCGTCGATGTTCTGCTGCTGGTGGGCAGGGTCGGTGATGATGATCCCGCCGGGCGAGATGGCGGAGAGCGCCTTGCCCGTCTCGCTCTCGCCTTCCTTCTGGTGCGGCGAAAGGAGGGGGCCGGCACCGGAGATGCCGCCGCCGAAGGTTTCCGCCTTCCACCTCGAATGCATGTCGATGTCGGTAAATTCCAGCGTGCCGGTTTCGAGGCGGTTGTTTCCGGATCCCGCCCTGCTGGTGATCAGGCCGCCTTCGAGCTTCGTCTTGCCCTCGACATCTATGTCGAAGCCACCCTTGCCGGCGTGGATGCCGGACTGCTCGGAGACGATCGCCATATCCCCCTTGGCTGTCTGGTAGGAGCCGGAGATGCCACCCGCGACGCCGCCGGTCGGCGCCGCACCGACGTTGCCATTGACATTGAACTGCCTGGCTTTTTGCGAGGCGGTATCGAGCTGGCTTTGGATGTTGAGATCGCCGCCGACATCGGCAATGACAGTCTCTCCGGTGACCGTCGCGCCGCGAAGGCTCGTGTCGCCGCCTGACTGCAGATAGACGCCGCCGATGCCGTCCAAATGGGTGTTGAGGTTGGTGAGCGTCGAACCATTGGCCTTGCCCTGGCCGAAGTTGAAGCTGACGCCCTGATTAGCCAGATCGATACTGACGCCGCCCGAGACATTCTTGCTGGAGTTCTGCGTCGTCGCCTGCGCGCTCGTCAGATTGATCTCGTCGCCGGCGATGAGGGAAATATCGCCGCCCCCGCCCGATAGCGTGCCATCTGCCTTATATCCCGCGCCGATCTGCGCGCCGACGGCGTTGATGTCGCCGGTAGCAGCCTCGATCACAACCGTGTCGCCGGCATTGATCGTGGTTGGAACCGGCGTCGAGGCCGACCCTTGAGAACTACTCTTCTGGTAGTCGAACCCGAGCGAGAGTGACGTGGAGAGAAGCGGGCCGTTCTTCAGGAGGTCGCCTGGCTTTGCTTTGCTCAGCGCATCATAGGCATAATAGCCGTTGATGGCGGCAATCGCGCCCATTGCGATCGATTGGCTCGAACTGCCCTCGCCGATGTTCTTCGCGGCGCTCACCACGTCCTGCGCGGCCCCTACCACGCTCGACGACACTGTCGCCTTCACGCCGGCGAACAGTTCTTCATGCATGGTGGCATAGTTGGTCTTGTTCTGCGCCGACAGAAGATTGACGTCGCGCTGTGCCAGAATGTCGACCGTCGAATCAGCCTCGACCCGCGCCGCCTGAAAATTGGCGTCACGGCCAGCGGTGACGATGACGTCGCGTCCGGCCGACAATGTGGACATCGCGTTGGTCTCGGCGGATTGCGCGGTCTTGTCGACCGATTTGCCGTAGCCGATGCCGATCGACGCGCTGCCGTTGCCGGCCGAGAAGGCGATGCCGAAGCCGGAGCGCTTGTCCTCCTTCGACTGCGAGGCGCTTTCGGCACCCGGCGTGACATTGACGTCGCGGGCGGCGTCGAGGGTGATGTCCTGGCCGGCCTTGACGCTGGAGCCGATGACATTGACGTCGGTCTCGCGCGCCTTGAGCGTCACATTCGTCCCAGCCGAAAGCACCGAGGCGACGTTGAATTCGGAGGCCTGGCTCCTGTCCTTCTGTTCCTTGCCCCAGAGCGAGATGAAGCCGCTGCCGGAACCGGCGAACAGGCCGGATTTCTTCTTGCTGCTTTCGAGCTGGTGCTGTTCCTCGGCGCCGATGACGGAGACGCTGTCGGCAGCAACGCTGATCGCATCGCCCGCTGTCACCTTCGAGCCCGCGATGACGGCGTTTCCGGTGGCGTTGAGATTGACGTTGCCGGATGCGGAGAGCGCGGAGGCGACCGTTGCTTCGTCATAGCTGTGGAGCGTCGAGCTTTTCTTGGACAGAAAACCCTTGCTCGAGGAAGCCTGTTCGAACTCGTTCGTGTCCCTGCCGGAGGCGATCAGCAGATCACCGCCGGCAGTCACATTGATATCGGCCTTGTTGGTGTCATCGCCGGCCGTCACCTTCGAGGCGGAGATGACGGTGTCGCCGCCGGAGGTGATCGCGACGCCCTTGCCGCCGCTGACCGACGATCCGACCAGCGTCTGGGTCTCGGCATGGCTGGTCGTCTTCTTGCCGCCGCCGAACAGGCCGCCCTTCTTCTTGTAGCTGTAGTCGGTCGTGGTGGTCTCGACGGCTTCGGCGATCGTCACGTCGCCGGCCGCCTTGAGGCCGAGCGTTCCGTCGGCTGAAAGCGTGCTGCCGATGACATTGAGGTTGCCGCCGGCCTCGGCGGTAATCGAACCGCCGGCGGTGATCTCGGAGCCGGTCGCCGTCGTCTCGACGGTGGTTGTGGTGCTGCGCCGGTCGCGCTTCGTCCTGGTCGTCGTCTCGCCCGTCGCGGAGATGTTGATGTCGCCGTTCGAGTTCAGAGCGAGATTGCCGCCGGCCGCCACTTTCGAGCCGGCGACGAGAATGGCGTCATTGCCGTTGATCGAGAGATTGCCGCCTGTGGAGACCGAGCCGTTGACAACAGAGACGTTGTCGGCAGCAAGGCTGGCGTTGCCGCCCGCTTTGAAGCTCCCGCCGGTGGCCGCGATCGACGTGCCGGAGACGGCAAGATTGCCGTTCGAGGCAACCATTCCGGAAGTGGCAAGCACGCCGGCATCGATGGTGACGTCCTTGCCGGCGATGACAGCACCGGCCGAGGCAAGCCGCTCCTTGTCGCCAGGGGCAAGGTGCAGCACCGGGGCGAGCACGCTCTTGCCGTCCACCACCTGCCATTCGTAGACGACGATGGATTGGGTGAGGCCGGCGATCTCGTCTGCCGTCAGCGGCTCGCCGAGTGCATGCTGATGCGCTCCGAGATAGTCGGCCCCGTTGTCGAGCAAACGCTTTATCTGGGTGACCGTATCATCGCCGGCAAAGCCGGAGCCGGTCACCTGTCTCAGCTGCTGCTCGACATACTGGTTCTCGAAATAGGCGTCGCCGAGGAACAGGATCTCGCTATCCGGCTTGTAGCCGATGCGGTTCAGGAAGTAGCTGGAGCCGTAGAATTTCGACACGTCGAGGAAGGCCGCACGGGTCTCGAACAGAAACGCCTGGCCGGGGATGGTGCCGCCAAAGCCGCCGGATTGCGGGGCTGCAACGGCGCCAAGCGTGAACAGAGCCCCGCTCGCCGTCATGCCAGCCAGCAATGCGGTCGGATTGCTGGAGGGCGCAGGCGAGGCAACGGCGACATGGTCGGCGATCGTTCCGGCAAGGGCGGTATTGTTGACGGCGGCAAAGCCGCTGATGCCGAGCGTTCCCCCTGACTTGATCGTCGCTGGAACACCGCCGATCGCCGTCACACTTTCCACCGTGCTGCCGGGGAAGAGATCCTTCGAGGGATCGCGCGTGCCGAACGGATTGAGCGAGTACGTCGTGACCAGATAGCCGTCGCCGTTGCCGCCGGTATCGCCGGTCATCCGCTCGTGCCACTCCTGGGAGACGAAGGCGGGATAGTACTGGCAGCCTGCTGCCTGGTCACAGGTCATCAAAACCGTGCGCTGCAACTGCAGGCCGAGATTGGTCAAGGTGCCGGTGCCGGTCACCGTCATGCCCGTGCCGGCCTCGATGGCGCTATAGGCGTTGGTGAGATCGACAGTATTGATCGAGAGTATGTCGCCGGCCTTGATCAGCGCCGCCGGACTTCCGTAAGAGGAAACCCGGTCCTCGGTGACATTCCGGTAGACGTGGTGATCGGCATCCTGGACGATGTAGACCGTGCCGTTGTATTCGACACCGCCGCTGGGAGAGCAGGTATTGCAGAGACTTCCCTTGAGACTGTCATAGGCGGTGACGGGCGCGCTGGAAATCAGCTGGCTTGTGACAGTGGGAGCGACAAGCTTTTCGTTGCGCAGATTTGCGGTTGTTATCGCAATGTTACGGTCTGCTGTGATCAGGCCGGACCGGTTGATGATGGCAGCGTTGCGCGCTTCACCGGCGTTGCCGGCAATCTTAAGATCACGACCGGCGATAACAGCGCCCTGATCGTTGGCAAGCACGCCGCCGACGAACAATGCCGCGTCATTGTCGGCATAGACCAGCCCGGTGGCGGTGTTGGCAAGGTTGCCGGAGACGTTGATGGTGAGATCGTTGCCAGCGGCAAGCTGTCCGGCATTGGTCAATTGCGCCAGGGACAGCGTCAAATCGTGGGCGGCCAGCAGATTGGTGGCGCCGCTGGTGGCAAGGTTGCCAGCGGCAATGGCGATATCGCCGGAGCCGCTGATACCGCTGGCAGTACTGCTGGAGGTCACCGCATTGAGCCGCGTTCCGGTCAGATCGGCTGCCCCGGAAGACGTAAGATCGATTCCGCCGAACGTCAGCTGGCTGCCGGAGAGATTGGCGCTTTCGGCATCGATATGCAGCGTGCCCGAGGTGGCAAGCCCGCTCCGGTTGCCGGAGAGATCGACATGTCGTTCATTGATCGTGATGTCGCCGCCTGCGGCCGTGCGTTTGTCGAGGCTGATGACACCTGACAGCGACGACAGCGATATGGCCTCGTTTGCCTCCAGGCTGCCATAGCGGATATTGCCGCCGGCGGAGGCCTGCAAATTGCCGCCGGCAAGAACGCCGCCCGAAAGCCCAAGATCAAGACCGGCGAGCAGAGCTATATCGCCCTGCGAAAGCAAGGTGCCGGCTGTGATCGCGCCGGAGGCGGCCGTGGCCGACAGGGCCGCGCCCGACTGCGCCGTGCCGGTGATGGCGATGGTGCCAGCCCCTGACGACAGCGACATTGGTCCCGCCGCTGCCGTCTCGGTCAGGGCAAGGTTGCCATCGGCCAGGACACTGAGGGCGCCATTGCCGGCAAGCATGCCGCTGACATCGACCAGACCTGCCCCGCCATCGATGAAGATATCGCCTTCGGCTCCGACGGATGCCAGGCTGACATCCTTGCCCGCCTTGACCGACACCGTCTTCTTCGAGGTCAACCGGCCGGCTGTCACGCTGCGCTTGGAGGCGAGGCTGACGCCTTGGTTGCCCGACGCGTTGCCGATCGAAATTTTGCCGTCCGCCGACAGCGAAAGCTCCCCTGTATTGGCCGCCATGTCGCTGCGCATGCGGACGCCTGCGCCTTTTTCCGTGACGACCATCTTGATGCGGCCGGCCTGCATGGCGCCGAGCGCCGAGCCGTCGATTGCGTATTCGGGTGTTCCCGATGCCGCGTCGAGGGCTGCTGCCTCGCCGGTGGCGTAGTCGAACTTGCTTTGGCCTCCCGTCAGACGCAGGTCCTTGCCGTAGACCGGGCCATCGATCTTTACGGTGCGGGATATGACGTCGAAGAGGTCGACCGTACCGTCGCCGGATGCGAAGTTCGCGCCATTCGAGCCGAAGGTGACATCCCCATTCCTGACCGTGAAGCCGTTCAGCCGTCCATCGGCGCCGATATCCGGGGTGCCCGTCGTCAGCATGGCGTGCGGTGTGTTGATGAAGCCGCAACCGTCGCAGGTGATGCCGTTCGGATTGGCGATGATGACATCGGCCCGGCCGCCGAATATTTCGACCGGCCCTTCCAGTGCGCTTCGCCTGTTGCTGGTGACTTCATTCAGGATGACCGAAGCCGGGCCGCCGCCCCGCAGGTTCGGATTGCCTGGCGTGACGCCGCCGAGTTTGGACGTGCCGATCTCGGCATTGTAATTGTTCAATATCAGACCGGGCGTTCCGACATTGAAGTCGCCGTATTTATTGTGGGAGAGACCGGCGCTGTTTGGCGTCACGATATCGACTAAGGGAATGCCGTTTGGTGCCGTCCCGATATCAGGGCGATTTGCGGCCGGTGCTGCCGCATCCGGCGTTACCTGCTGGGCCTGCAGCAAGGCCGGCTGAAACAGAAGCAGGGCGCTGAGAAACGTCGCAACTGCCTTGCGGGCCAGACCGGAAGGGGCGCATCGCTCTTTGTGCTCGGTGTATCGGGCAGGAATTCCGCCCCGAACGGAAACAAGCGACCCGAACTTGCCCATGCTGTCACAACCTCTGCTACCGACAACCCGGTTGCAGCGCAGCAAGCGGGAAATCAGGCAATGCGACAACCTGGCGGCGAGAGTCAACGTGTATTGGAATATTGCTCAATCTTAAGGTGATGATTTACTTAATGGGATGCCGAGGATTTCAGACAATACCAAATCGGATTTTTCGCCGAAGAAAGAATCACGTAGATAAATCAATATGATAATTCTGTTAGCGGTGCCAGGTTCGCGGCGAGGCCCGACCACAGGAAGCGCGAGCAACCTTTTGTTGAGATGACATCCAGTCTGGCGAAAGATTCAATCTCTACGAGATCTGCCATGAGGCAGACATTGCTCGCCTGACGAGCGTGTCGGGCATTTGCGAAGATAAGACGGTGAAGCATGAGGTTGCGTTATCAGGCGAACCGTCCAGGACATAGAGCGTATCATGCGAAGCATTCCCCTGAAGTCGTGGCTTGCGGTTTTTGCCATGGCAAGCCTTGCGGCGGCCAAAGCTTTTGCGCAATCGGCCGAACCAGCGAGATCGCCCGCAGATGAGTTCATGCGCAGGCAAACCGACCTGAAACGAGCACAGCGGCTCAATGCCCTCCAGGCTGCCACGCCCGGTGGTTCCGAGGCAGAGGCGCCGCCGCAGGTCGTTAAGGAAAAAGGACCGTGCTTCGGCATTACACATGTCGAGGTGGAGGGCGTGACGCTGCTGCCGCAGGCAGCGCTCGCGCCAGTTCTCGAACGCTATAAAAACAGCTGCATCGGCCTTGCCGATATCAACGCCCTGCTCAAGGGCTTGACCTTTCTCTATGTGGACAAGGGTTACATAACCTCACGCTTCTATGTTCCCGAGCAGGACATCGCCGCAACGAAGACATTGCGTCTTGTCGCAGCGGAGGGATCGCTTTCGGATATTTATCTGAATGGTAAGGCGGCCGCCTCGAGCGGTCTTCTTGCAACGGCCTTTCCCGGCATGCGCGGCAGGCCGGTCAATATTCGCGATGTCGAGCAAGGTCTCGACCAGATCAACCGGCTATCCTCCAACAACGCAAAGACGGCGATGTTGCCGGGCAGGCAGCCAGGCGAGTCGATCCTCAACGTCGAGAACAAGCCGGACAAGCCATGGCATTTCTCGGTCGCAAACAACAATCTCGGCCAGGCTTCGACGGGTTATTCCCAAAGCTCGCTGTCGTTCGGCATGGACAACCTCTTCGACCTGAACGACCTCATCTCGCTTTCCTATCAGCATACAGGGCCGGATTATCCCTGGCCGAACGACGGGGTGGGCCGAAGCAACAGCATTTCCGGCGCGTTCAGCGTGCCCTACGGCTATTGGACGCTGGGGCTGAACGGATCTTGGTATCACTATGACAGCAAAATCCCAGGTAACTTCGCCGATATCGAGACCTCGGGTGATTCAGGCCAATTCGGCGTCAGCCTCGATCGGGTGTTGCTGCGCGACAAGAATTCCATCACGACGCTGAATGCGGCGCTCAATTACAAGCAGACCGACAATTTTCTCATGGGAAGCCGCATCGAGGTCGGCAGCCGTCAATATACGGTCGGCAGTCTCGGTATCTCTCATTCCCGCCGCATGCTGGGCGGGGTCTGGGTCTTCGATCTCGGCTACAGCCAGGGCCTCGATCTGTTCGACGCAGTTCAGCGTGGTGAGCCTGCAGCCGCCGAGGCCGATCCGGAATTCTCCAAGTTTTCCGCAACAGTCAATGTCACGACGCCGTTCGAGATTTCCGGTCAGCAGCTGCAAGTCGCGACGATAATCAATGGACAGTATTCGCCGGATAATCTGTTCGGGGCCGAGCAGCTTTCACTTGGCGGCTACAGCAATGTGCGCGGCACGCGCGACAGCGTGCTTTTCGGCAATAACGGTGTCTTCACGCGCAACGAAATCGTCTGGCGCACGCAGCCATGGGCAGGCAATAGGATGCTCGCCGACAGACTGGGCGAGTTGCGTCCCTATGCCGGCATCGATTACGGCCATGTATTCGGGCAAGCGCGTTTCGGCATTGAAAGCGGTGACATCGCCAGCTGGACAGTTGGAAGCCGGCTTTCGGGCGGGACGGTCAGCGCCGACCTTGGATATTCCCACATCTTCAAAAGCACCGCCGATACCAACATGTGGGATCTGTTTTTCGTGAGCGCCTCGCTGCAGTTCTGAATGACCAGCTGCGCTCACGCGCAAGGACATGAGCAATAGCGAGTGTAATTCATGACGGCAAACTGCGGTTTCATTGCATGTTAAATTGAAAAAATCAGGCTTGCGGCGCCTATCAATCCCGCATGGCTCCCGAGTTGCGCCGGCACCACGGGCACGTCGCGATAGGCGGGCATCACTCGCTCGTGAATGGTAGCCTCAATCGATCGCCGAAGGAGATCGTATCCGTGGGAAATTCCACCGCCCATGACGATCATGTCGGGCGAATAGAGATGGAGCAGATTGGTAAAGCCGATGCCCAGCCAGCGGGCTTCCTGGTCCATCAGCCCAAGTGCCGTTTCGTCGCCGGCGCGCGCCGCCTCGACAACGTGTCGACCGGTCACCTCGCCATCGTGGGACAGCGTTCGCAGCGCCGAACCGTCGCCGGGTTTTGTAAGAGCCGTCGCACGCCGGCCGAGTGCAGTGCCCGACGCCACCGCCTCGAAGCAGCCCACCGCCCCGCAAAGGCATCGTTCGCTCTCGCTCGTAATGGTCATATGGCCGATTTCGCCAGCGAGCCCGCGGCGCCCATGCATGATCCGGCCATCGGAGATCACCCCGCCGCCAATGCCGGTAGACACGGTGACGAATACCAGCGAGGCCGCGCCACGGCCGGCGCCGAAACGCCATTCGCCGAGAGCGGCGGCGTTCGCATCGTTCTCCAGCCGCACCGGCAGGTTCAGGCGGTCCTGAAGAAGGCGCGCGAGGGGCACTTCACGCCAGCCCGAGAGGGTCGGCGGTGCGGTGAGAATGCCAGCGACCGGATCGAGCGGGCCGGGTGCTCCAATGCCAATGCCGAGCGGTCTGGTGTCGGGAACTTCCGAGCAGGTTTTTTTCGCAAGCATCGCGATCTGCTCGATAACTGCATCCGGTCCATCCCTGGCGCGCGTCGGCATGGACGCGAAGGCCAGCAATTTGCCGCCGTCGCCGACCAGTGCTGCGCGCAACTCCGTTCCACCCAGATCGAATGCAAGCGCAATCCTGCTCATCAGGGCTGGGTCTCCAAAGCATGCAGCCAGGCAATACGCCCCGGCAGATCCTTGTCACCGAACGCCAACGATCCGAGCACGACCGTCTCGGCGCCTGCTGCCCGCAACAGTGGAACCGTCTGTTCACGGATGCCGCCGTCTGCCGCAAGAACAATCTCCTGTTCGCGTCCGACACGCTTCATCAGCGACCGCGCTTCACGCAGCCGGTCGCAGGCTTTGTCCGAAAGGCTTTGTCCCTTGACGCCGATCGATGTCCCGAGCAGCGTGAAGAAAGCGACCTCGGTGAGGAACGGTTCTGCTTCGGTGATCGGAGTTTCCAGCCGCAGAACGACGCCGGCTTCGGCCCCGAGCTCCTTTGCGAGTGCCACCGCGCGCAGGCCGGCTTCGCCGTTCTCGGCATGAACGCTGACGAGACCGGCGCCCGCCTCGATGAACTGGCGCGTCTGCTCCTCGACAATCTCGGCCTCGACCATCAGATGCACGTGGATCGGCTTTGCCGTCAGCCTGGCGATGCGGGCGACGAAATCGGGAAAGAACAGGAAGCCGGGCGTAAAGCGCGCGTCGGCAACGTCGATATGGTGGAGATCGACATAGGGCTCGATACGGTGAAGGTCGCGCTCCATATTGGCGAGATCTGCGGACCAGAGCGAAAACTCGCCGAGCAGTCTGTGCCGGGGCAATGCGGCGATGGCGCCGCCCGGAAGAGGTTTCGATGTCATGGGTGAGCGACGCTCCGATGTTTGAATTCTGTGTCGAGGAACTGCAGGATGACCGTTCGGACCGCAGCGAAATGCGCTTCGGCATCCGCTGCCTTCGCAGGGACTTCGAGGAAATGCGCATTTGGAAGTGTGTCAGCTATCACCTGTGCGACGGCGAGAGGGTGAATGGCATCCTGCCGGTTGCCGAGGACGAGAGCGGGAACAGAAAGCTTTGCCGCGTCCTCTTGCAAAACGCCGGTTCCATCCGAGGCGATGTCGCACAGGACGTCTGCGAAATCAGGCGCATCCGGGCGTTCGAAATAACCAAGCAGGGACGCGAGATTGTCTGGCGCGTCCATCCGCAGACGTTCCGCCGTCGCGGATCTTGCAAAAAGTGTCTGGCCGTCGGCACGCGAATGAGATCGAAGCAATGCCGCGATCTCGCGGATCGGCGCGAGATTGTCTGGGGCTTGGGCAAACGACCAGGCCGGTCGCACCAGGATGAGGCCCATGACACGCTCGGGATATGTTTTGGCCAGATGCAGCGCGATGGCTGCGCCCATCGAGACGCCGCCGGCGATGAAGCGATCTACTCCCTTTTCGTCTGCTGCGGCGATGACGTCGGCTGCAAACATCGCAATCGAGAAGGGGCGGCGCGTGCCGAGCGTCGAGTTGCCATGCCCGCGGCACTCGGTCGTGATCCGCCGCCAGTCTAGCCCCGCGGGGATAACCTGCGCGACCTGCGCCTCATCGCCGCCGAGCCCGTGTTGAAAGAGCAAGGCTTTGCCTGTCCCGCAGTCGTAGACTGAAAGGTCGGCATCGTCTCGTTTGAAGGCGATGCGCGTCTTCATCGGATCAGATCCGAAAGAAATCTGGCGACGGCGGGTGCTTCTTCTGCCGTAAGACCGTGCGTGACGAACGCACCGTTAAAACCGGTCGCGCGCAGGCCGTCGATGAAGGCAGGGAAATCGACGATGCCCTGACCCGCCGTCGCGAAGCGGCCATCGGCATAACGATCCTTCGCATGGGCCATCGTCACATGCTCGGCCGAGATATCGATCGCCCTCGCAATAATGTCGAACACTTCGGCCGGTGTCGCCCGCTCGAAGAGGTTTGCCGGATCAAGCACGATGCGCAGGCGCCTCGACCCCATCTCTCCGATCAGCCGCACCGCATCGGCGGCGGAGGTGACGATGTTTGCCTGTTCCGGCTCGATGCCGAGATCGATGTCGTGCCGCTCGGCGAGTTCCAGCGCTTTTTCCATTTCGGCCGCCATATCGGCCCAGGCGGACGGAAGCGCGTTATCCGGATGATACATCCATTGGTCTTGGGCATGGCGGCTGCCGGTGCAGAGCGTCACCAGCGGAATCTGCAAGGCCGCTGCCGTTTCGATCACCACGCCAAGCTGTTTGAGCCCTCTTTCCCGCACGGACCTGTCCGGATGGGCCATGTTATAGGTGCCTGAAAGTGCCGCGAGCGAAACGCCGGTCACTTCGGATGCAGCCTGGATCGCTGCGATCGTTTCCGGCGCCACTGCATCCGGCATCGATGGCAGGCCGACGCAGGCGAGATTGAACTGAGTCGTCGCAAATCCGTTGTCGCGCACGGCCGAGAGCACCTGCCGGGGATCGGTGCCGGGGAAGGTCTTTGCGAAGATGCCAAGCTGCATCAGACGGACCCCGTGACGGTTGCGAGTTCGACACGTTCGCCCGTTTCGACCGAGCGGGCGATGGCGACCATGGCGCGGATGGAGGCGATGCCGTCCTCTATATCGGCGCCGCGCATCGGCGCTCCGTTCAGCACGGTATCGGCAAGCCCTTCCAACTGCCGGCGGAAGAAGTGCCCGTCAGCTCCGAGCGGCTTGCGGGTCGTCGCGTCCTTTTCGTGGAAGATCTCGACTTCACTTGCCCTGAGGTACCAGGGATTGAAGGTCCTGGCGATTACCGAACCGTTTTCGCCATAGAGCTGGAAGCCCTCATGCCAGTCCATGCGGACGGCCACCGTCAGATCGAGATGACCGAGCGCGTCATTGGCGAATTCGGTTTCCACGAACCAGCAATAGGTGCCGGCGCGCTCGAGAAGGCGGGCTCGCACTGCGACGATCTCGCCACATAGGAAACGGGCGGTATCGACGAGATGCGAGCCATGCGCCAGCATGAAATACTGGCGCAGGTCAGCCTTGGGATTTCCGGAGGGTTTTCTGGCGAATTTGCTGGTGATCGGCAGCGGCTGGACCGCATCGGTATTGGTGTAGCGGTGGGTGGAGTCGCAGTACCAGGCTTTCAGCGCGAAAATCTCGCCGATATCGTCACGGACGAAATCCCGGGCAGCCTCCAGCGCCGGGTCGAACCGCTTCATGTGACCGACCTGCAGCACCTTTCCGGAGCGCTTGACGGCGTCGGCGAGCGCCTGGCCTTCCTCGACCGTCACACCGGTGGGCTTCTCGCAGAGCACATGCTTTCCAGCATCTAGCGCTTTGATGGACATCGGTACGTGATAGGCATCCGACGTGGCGATGATGACGGCTTCGAGCTCGGGATCCGCGAGCATCGCGTCATAATCGGCATACATCTTGTGTGGTTCGTATGTCGCGCCCATGCGCGCGAGCAGGTCAGGTGCTGCATCACAGATGGCGTAGAGGTCGGCATTCCCAGCCTTCACGCAGGATTCGAGATGGGCGAACTGTGCGATCGGGCCGCAGCCGAGCACACCCACACGCAGCCGTCGGTCTTCCTTACGGATCATATCTCTTCCTCAGGCGCCGTAGCGGCGCATCGTTTCGCGGTTCGTCCTGACGGCTGTCGCAGGGTCGGCAGCGGCCGTGTCTGATTCCTCTTCCAAGACCAGCCAGCCATTGAAGCGCGGCGCGGCAGCGACGATCTCGATCACGGCGGGCGTATCGCAGACCCCTTTGCCAAGCATGGCCCATTTGCCCTCTGCATCGACGTCCTTGAGGTGCAGATAGCGGATACGGTCCTGATAGGTTCGCAGCGTATCCAGAATATCGTCGTGGCCGCGCAGAATATGGCCGGTATCCGGCACCCAGCCGACGAGGTTCTTGTCGAGAAGCGAGAAGATCCGGTCATAATCGGCACGGTCGAACAGCAGCGTATTGTGGTGCGAGCTCGGATGCACAGCGATATCCACGCCCGATGCCTTGCCCAGTTCGCCGGCCCGATTGTAGAATTCCGCGGCGATTTCGAATTTCGCCTCCCGTGGTCCTTCGGAGACAACCGTCGCCGAACCGATCGAAACGAGGGCGCCGGAAAAGGCAGCCGCGAAATCGATCCAGCGCTGCGTGGTCCTGAGGTCGTTGTCGATCTCTTGCCTGACGGTGAAGCCGCTTTTCGAGCCGATCGCCAAAGAAACCAGCATCAGGCCATGTTTCTTCAGGCTCGCGGCGAAATCGTCGGGACTATCCGCGTAGTGGCCGATCATCGTGTCGGTAATCTCGATGCCCGCATAGCCGCCCTCCGCAATGGCCTCCAGCAGATCGTCTGGACCGCCATTCCAGTTTTTCCCGAGCATTTCCCAGGTGAATGTCTGGCAGCCGACTTTCAGGTCTTTGATACTCATGCCCATTCCTTGACTTCGTCCTGCGTAGGCTTCGTTGATATGCCGCTGGACCGGTATGACCGCGCTTTTGGCATGATGGCGAAGTGGCGACGTTCCCTGGCAAGCCGCGTGTGATGGTCGGATCGCTATTTCCGCATGGTTTATAAAAATTTATCGCGCGTCAAGAAATAAAATGTTCTATAGCGATTGTCGCGGCAGCGATGCCCATCGATGGTGGGCAAAACATCTGAAATTGGTGGGGAGGCCAATTCATGAAAGCATATCCGGGAACCAGGCTGGGCATCGGCGTGATCGGCTGCGGCAATATCTCGATGACCTATCTACGTAATGCCGGCCTGTTTGCCGGGGTCGAATTGAGGGCCTGTGCCGACATATCATCCGACATGTCGGCACTGAGGGCGAAGGAATACGGCATCCGGGCAATGGAGGTCGATGCGCTCTTGGCAGACCCCGAAGTCGATCTTGTCCTGAACCTTACGATCCCTGCCGTCCATTTCGACGTGACGATGTCGGCGCTTTCCGCCGGCAAGCACGTCTTCACCGAAAAGCCGCTCGCGACGTCGGCCGCTGAAGGACGGAAGCTTGTGACCGAGGCCAAAAGTCGCGATCTCTTGTTGGGTTCGGCTCCCGATACATTCCTCGGTGCCGCCGGCCGGCGTGCGCGAGGCTTGATGGATGCAGGTGCGATCGGTCGCCCGGTCAGCGGCACCGCCTTCATGTTCGGCCGCGGCATGGAGCATTGGCATCCCAATCCGCAATTCTACTATCAACCCGGTGGCGGGCCGATGTTCGACATGGGTCCCTATTATCTGACGATGCTGGTCAATCTGCTCGGCCCGGTGAAAAGCGTCATGGCGATGGCGACGAAAGGCCAGGAAGAGCGGCTGATCACCGCTGACGGCCCCTTCAAGAACACCAGCTTCAAAGTTGGGACGCCGACCAACGTGCTCTCGCTTCTCGAGTTTCAATCGGGCGCGACGGTGAATTTTGGTACGTCGTGGGATGTCTTCCGGCATTCCAATCATCCGATCGAATTGCACGGTACGGAGGGTTCGTTGCGCCTGCCTGATCCCGATACATTCGGCGGAACGGTCTCGCTTTCCGAGCGCGGCGCGGAATGGAAGAATTTCGAAAGCGAGGGCGAGTTGTATGGCGCCCTGAACTGGCCGTATAGCGCTCCCGACCGCGCCAACTATCGCATGCTGGGCGTTGCCGATCTCGTCCGCGCGCTTGGCGAGGGCAGGGCGCCGCGCGCCTCCGGCGATTTGGCGCTTCATGTTCTCGAGATCATGGAGGCGACCCTGGCATCCAGCGAGACCAGGAGCGCGGTTGCGATCGCGGGCACAGTCGCACAACCGCCGCTGCTTGGGGACGATGAAGCTCGCAGCCTGCTTGCTTGAGGTGAAGCGATGAAAGATCGATTGGATCCCGGCGCCGCGCATGTCCTGGCGCTCGGTCGCGCCGCAAACCAACCGCCCTTTGAGCGGGGGACAGTAAACGAGGCGCGCGCTGCCTACGATGTGGGTTGCCCGACATTGCAGGGCGATCGCGAGCCGGTCGCGGCCATCGAGGACAGAGCGATCGTTGGGACGGGCGGCCCGATCCCGCTCAGAATCTATCGCGGTGTGGGTGCTCCGAACGCGGATGCGCCCGCACTTCTCTATCTTCACGGCGGCGGCTGGGTCGTCGGTACACTTGAATCCCATGACGAGATCTGCCGTTGGTTTGCAAATATCGGCGCCTGTATCGTATTTTGCCCGGAATACCGGCTGGCGCCCGAGCACAAGTTCCCGGCGGGCCTGGAAGATTGCGTATCGGCGCTTGCCCATGTGGTGGAGCAGGCAAGCGCGCTCGGTATCGATCCAGATCGGATCGCGGTGGCGGGCGATAGTGCCGGCGGCAATCTGGCTGCTGTCCTATCGCTTCTCTCGCGGGATGGCGTTGCGCGGAAAATCTCGGCGCAACTTCTGCTCTATCCCAACACCGATGCCGGGCAGACGACCGACAGCTTTGTCAGGTTTTCAGAAGGATACGGTTTGACGGCCTCAACGATGCGCTGGTTCCGGAATCATTATGTCCGCGACGTGGCTGATATCGCTGATTGGCGCGTCTCTCCCCTGCGCGTCGGAAATGTCGCGGGCTTGCCACCGGCCTTCGTCGCGATTGCGGGCCAGGATATCCTCGCAGACGAAGGCGAGGCCTATGCCCGCCGGCTTGCCGAGGCGGGTGTCCCTGTAATCCTGCGGCGCTGGCAGGATCAGATCCATGGCTTCGTTTCCATGGGGCGGCACATTCCGGCGGCGCGGCGGGCGGTGGAAGAGGCGGTTGCCGGATGGCGCAGCCTCGTCGATCACGCCGACTGACGCATCACCAATGTACCGTCGAGGATGATTTTTCGGGCAACGACCTGCGTGGTGTCATCGTCTTCGTCCAGCATCGAAAGCAGTGTGTCGACGCTGCCACGCGCCATGGCGGTGAAGTCTTGCGCCATCGTCGTCAACGGCGGGCACGTATAGCGGCTGAGGGGGTGGTCGTCATGGGCGGCGATGCGCAGATCGCTATCGCTCCTGCGGCCGACGCGAAGGCCGCGCGAATGGGCGGCTGCCATCGCGCCGAAGGCGAGGCGATCGTTCGCACAGAGGATCGTCCTGCCCGGAAGCGTACCGGCCGCGATCATTGCGTCGGTCTGCTCATATCCCATACGTTCGAAATCCCAGCCATAGCTCTCTGTGGCGCCAAACACGACCGGTTCGAAGCCGAGCGATTCCATCGTGGCGATATAACTTGCCAGCCGCTCCCCGGAATTGTGATTGACATGCGGAATGTCGAAATATGCAGGCGGCTCCCCCGATCGGCAGAGATAGTCGACAATCGTCGCAACGCTTTGGGCGTTGTTGTTGCCAATGAAGGGCGTGTCGCCTTCGATGAACGTATCGAAGTAGACAATGGGAATGCTCTCCCGGAGTTTTTCGAAGATGCGAGGCTCGGAAGAAAGACCGAGAGGCGCGATGATCGCGCCGGCAGCCTTCAATGACAGAAGCGTGTTCACAGCCTCGGCTTCAAGATCCGGCAAGCCGTGGGACGAAATGACGATTGGCCAGTAACCTTCACCACGGACAAGCAATTCCAGACGGTTGACCATTTCGGCATAGAATGGATCTGTGATGACGGGCACGAGAATGCCGATGTTGCGTGTCCTCTTGCGATTGAGGTTGCGCGCATAGAGATTGGGACGGTAATCCGATGCCGATAGCGCCTCCTCGATGCGTTTACGCGTCACCGGCTTTACGCTGTTCGGGTCATCGAAATACCTCGAAAGCGTTGGACGGGAAACGCCACAGGACCGGGCGAAATCGTCCATGGTTTTGATCGTCATCTTGGCCATTGGCAATTCTGGTTGCACTGCGCCGAGGATCGTCTGCGTCAGCCGATATCGCAAAGGCGGTCAGTGTGGGGGCTTTCGAATTGCGTTTGTAGCCTGACAATGTCGCATGCGCAAAATTTTTTGTTACGTAAAGCACAATTGGCAGCCTGATCGCCTCTACACATAACGCACTTCGACTCCCAGCTTGTCCAACCGATTGCGAATCCCGTGCGGCATGCCGGTGTCGGTGATGATCAGATCGACACGTGAAAGCGAAAATGCCTTGGACGAGGCGCCAATATCCCACTTGCTGGAATCCGCCACGAGAATGACACGCCTCGCCATGCGGACCAGATTACGTTTTGTGCGTGCAATGTCCTCCGAGACATCGACGACATCGAATGCGTGATCGATGGCATGAGCGCTGAGGAACGCCTGGTGGGCGACAAGGCCGCCCACGGCCTTGTCGGAATCCGAGACGATCGTGCTGACGGTGCTGGGAAAGACCCGGCCGCCGATCATATGCACGTCCAGCCCCGGCCGATACATCAGATGCTGCGCGATGTTCATGGCGGTTGTGGCCACCACGACATTGTTGACCGGGGGCATTTGCATGGCGACCTGCAGCAGTGTCGAGCCACTGTCGAACACAACGGACTGGTTGTCGATGATCTGGCGCGCCGCCATCTGCGCGATGCGTCGCTTGGCATCGAAATTGCGGTTCATCCGTTCTTCGAAGGCTGCCGCGGGCGAACTGGCCGGCAAAGCTATCGCACCACCATGCGTCTTGATGAGCTGCTTCTTGGCATCCAGAATTTCCAGGTCGGACCGGATGGTCACTTCGGAGACGCCGAAGTTCTCCGCCAGCTGCGTGGTGCGCGCTTGGCCGGTTCGCTGAAGTTCCAGCATGATCTGATGTCGTCGTTGTTCCGCAAGCATGTGTTACCTCAAATTCCTTTCGATGACGGTACTGAACTTTCGAAAATCGAAAATCCAGGGCAACCATTGTGGTCAAAAGACGCGATGAAGGGCGGTATCAGCATATGTCCAGTCCACGTTCCACTCATCTTAAATCAAAACGAAAGAAATCGAAATATTGAACATTCGTTTATTTTCGAGTTAGGGTCTCAACGCGAAATCAAACTTGTAGAGGGACAGTATCGATATGGGCCTTGGAACCAAAATTCGCCTGTCACGGCTGTTTTCACATCCGTCGGGGCATTTGTTCGGTGGCGCGGTCGACCACTTCGTTGGCTATGGCAACGTCCGTGAGGGCGGCCTGGCGGATCTGCCGGGCGCTCTAAAGCGGGTGATGGCCGGAGAGCCGGACTATATCAGCATTCAGCCTGGTGCTGCGCGTCACTTGTGGCCCGCCTATGCCGGCAGGGCCGCACTTGTCATTCAAGCCGGCTGCTTTACGCCGGACGACAGAATCCGTCAGTTGATCGCGACCCCTGAGGATGCGGTACGCTACGGTGCCGATGCTCTGGCCGTTGCCATTCCGGTGCGCGGCAATACGGAAGGCGAATATATTCGCTGGCTCACCGATACCGTCAACGCCGCTGCCCGCTTTGAAATGCCGGTCGTTGCCCATGTCTATCCCCGCGACTATTCAAACGGCGGCAAGATCGTCTTCACCCCCGACGAAATCGCCTATGCCGTGCGGATCGGGTTTGAGACCGGCGTTGACGTGATCAAGGTCGGATACACCGGGGACTTCGACTCTTTCCAGGAAACCGTCGCCACCTGCCCGGTTCCCGTCGTTATCGCGGGTGGTCCGAAAACGGAAAATCTGCTCGGAGCTCTGACGCAGACCTTCGATGCCTTACGCGCCGGAGCGAAGGGTGCCGTGGTGGGACGAAACCTTTGGGGACACGGCGACACGACGATGGCGGCGCGCGCCTTCAAGCTTGTCATTCACAGCGGCATGGCGCCGCAAGAGGCGCTCGCTGCCGCGGGCGGTTGACAGGTGACACACAACCTTCAGGTTCTGGGCTTCGGGGCTCTGGCGATCGACGATATCATCTATGTCGACCGCCCGCTGAGTGCCGGCAAGGGGAAAGTGACAAATCGTACCCAGGACCACGGCGGCAATGTCGCGACGGCCCTTGTCGCAGTCGCAAAGCTTGGGGGACGGGCCGGTTTCATCGGTTGGCTGAGCGATCAGCCTCTCACCGATATCAGCGCCCGCGAGCTTGAACGGCACGGGGTCGATATATCCTTTGCGCCGCGCCGCTCCGATGCCAGGCCAATACGTTCGGTCATCACGGTCGGACCTGAAGGCGACAGATTTATCGCCTATGACGATGATGTGCCACACGGGACCTCGGAGTCGCTGACCGACAGCACTCTTGCGCAGGCTCAGGTGCTTTTGATCGACGGTTATGCCACCCACGCTGATACGATCGTTGCGCGCGCCCGCAAGCTGGGCTTGGCAGTGGTGGCAGACATTGAATGGACGATCGGGCCGGCAACCGAACGATTGATGAGCCTGTCCAACCACTTGGTATTGCCATTGAAATTTGCGCAGACTTATTCCTGCGAAACCGATCCGACGTTGATCCTGCGCAAGCTGTGGTCTGACGACCGAAGCGCACTCGTTTTAACCGACGGCGAGCGAGGATCCTATATCAGGCAGACCGGAGACGCCGTTTTGTGGCATGTCCCGGCCTACGAGGTCAAAGCGGTCGACACGACGGGCGCCGGAGATTGCTTTCACGGCGCTTATGCTTTTGCGCTGACACAGGGAAAGCAGCCTGTCGACTGCGCCGTTTATGCAACTGCCGCAGCCGCGATCTCGGTGACTGGCCCCGGTGGCCGCATGGCCCTGCCGGATCAGAGCGCTTGTCTCGCGTGGATGGCGAGGGAAAATGCACCCGTGCCCAGACCGATCGCGCCACCGGACTGAGAGTTCATCACACTGGTGCCCCGGACGATCGGATTGGCGTGCGCAGATGACGGTTTCGGTTCGATCCGAAACAGCACCGGGGAGGGGCTGTCCTGAAGATTGGATGGCGGTGATAATAGGGAGGAAGTGCCGTGGCTGTTGTTGTACTGGACAAGATTTGCAAGACCTTTGGAATCAAATTCCACGCGATCAAGGATCTTAGCCTGACGATAAACGATGGTGAGTTCCTCATCCTCGTGGGTCCTTCGGGATGCGGAAAATCGACGGCGTTGCGCATGATCGCAGGGCTGGAGGAGATCAGCAGCGGAACCCTGAGCATCGGCGGAGAGAATGTCGAGGATCTCGCGCCGAAGGACCGGGATATAGCGATGGTCTTTCAGAATTATGCTCTCTATCCGCATATGACGGTGTTCGATAACATTGCCTTTTCGATGAAACTTGCGGGCAAGAGCAAGGAAGAGCGCACGAAGCGGGTCCACGAAATAGCAAAGACCCTTCAGTTACATACGCTGCTCGACAGCAAACCGGCCGCGCTCTCCGGCGGCCAACGCCAGCGGGTCGCCATGGGCCGTGCAATGGTGCGGGAACCGGCAGCGTTTCTCATGGATGAGCCCCTGTCAAACCTCGATGCCAAGCTGCGCGTGCAAATGCGCGCCGAAATCGTCAGCCTGCAAAGGCAGCTAGGTGTGACGACGATCTATGTGACACACGATCAGACCGAGGCCTTGACCATGGGCGACCGGGTTGCGGTCTTGAAGGGCGGTGTCCTTCAGCAGGTCGACACGCCGAAGACATTGTATAGCCGGCCGGTCAACGCCTTCGTTGCGGGTTTCATCGGCTCGCCATCCATGAACCTGTTCGAGGGCCGCTTGCAGAACGGTAGGATCGAGCTGCCGACCTTTTCCATACCGGTCGCGACAAGTGCATTTGAGCACTCTCCCGGTCTGACGGCATTCGAGGGTCAGACGATCATTTTCGGCATTCGCCCGGAAGATCTCTACGACAGCGGTCTGGAATCGGGATCACGCTACCCGACGATACCGGCCCTTGCAAAATCGATCGAGGAATTGGGCTCGGAACTGATCGTTCATTTGAAGATCGAAGCGGTGCGTATCGACTCCGGCGACCCCGATGCCGTCGAGGACTTGAGCGGTGCGGCAAACGCCGTAGCGAAGTTCGAAGCCGTCAGCGCGGTCCAGCCGGGCGCAATGATCAACCTGGCGATCGATACGACCAAGTTGCACTTCTTCGATCCCCGGACGCATTTGGCAATCTAACCCGGAAACGCTCCAGGATGAACCGCGATAGCGGAGTTGGTCGGTGGCAATCTCAAAAGCACACGCTTGCTTCGTTGCTCGGACGTATTCGTCGCCAAGATCCTCGCTTTTTGCGTAGCGGCTTGGCGCGCTCTCGCATCGAGAGCGCAAGATCTCACACCGTCTCGTAACCCTGTGACCTTGCAGCCATATGTCAGGTTCCCCTGGTGTTTGTTGATGCCTGAGTGCAACTTTAAAGGCTTGTTGTTGTTGGATAGAACAACCAGGATAACCCCACTTTTCTTCGGTCGCCAAGCCTTTCATTTGTTTTCCTTTGGACGACGCAGCTTTCATTTGTTTACGAAAGTAAAGAAAAAATGAGACACGAGAAAATGTCTCAGAAAGAAAAAACATCTCCAAATCCGAGGATAAAATCCAAATTAATCAATATCTTAGCTTCGTTTTTCTTGCGCCCGCAGTCTTCTTGCTTTTTCCGATTGCAGTTCTTCATTGACAGCCAGACCCCTGAAGGAACCTACTTTGGTCTCGATCGGGAGGATCGAGCGAAATATCGTTTCAGGGAGGGAAACATGAACGTCAGAAGATATATCGTGGCGGCTCAGTCGGCTGTGGCCGCCTGGGCACTATGCGCCACCTGCGCCTTTGCCCAGACCAATATCGAGTTCATCCAATGGTGGGAGCCAGAAATGCCCGCCGGTGCTCTGCGAAGCATCATGGACGACTTTGAAGCCAAAAACCCCGACATCAAGGTGACGCTCGTCAGCGGTCCCTATTCGGCTACCCATGATCAGATCGTCGTCGGCGCCGCGTCCGGGACACTCAGCGATGTCGTCGGCCTGGACGGCGCATGGGTCAACGGCTTGGCAAAGCAGGGCGCGATCGCCTCGATGGACAGCCTGATGGCTGACGCCAAATATGATCAGAGCCAGATCGCCGACATCATCAAGGTCAATGGGCAAAGCGTCATGTTCCCGCTTGCCTCCTTCGTCTACCCGGTTTTCGTCAACCTCGATCTGGCAAAGGCCGCCGGCGTCGAAAAGATGCCGACAAACCGCACGGAGTTCGCCGCTGCCGCGAAGAAGATGACCAATGCGGACAAGAACCAATATGGTTGGGTGCTGCCGCTGTCGTTGCAAAATCCCGGTGGCATCCAGAATGACGTGATGTCCTGGGTGTGGGCATCCGGAGCATCCATGCTGAAGGATGGCAAGCCCGATCTGGAAAATGCCTCCGTCGTCGACACGCTTGAATACATCAAGTCACTGCAGGACGCCGGCGTCATCTCGCCTGGTATTTTTGCCAAGAAGGAACAGGACAAGGTCGAAGAGTTCGTCAACGGACGTGTCGGCATGATGATCGACTCCTTGGCGCACATCAATCTCATTCGCCAGCGAAACCCCGATCTGAAGTTCGGCATCTCCGCCCTTCCGGCCGTCGACGGCTATACCGGCAAGCGCGGGCTGCCCTATGCTTCCTGGGGTATCGGCATCAGCGACAAAAGCGAGCACAAGGCGGAAGCCTGGAAACTCGTCGAATATCTGATGAGCCCGGAGGTGAACAGCCGCCTCGTGTCGATCGCCAACGCCTTCCCGGGCAATATCCACGCCAAACCCGATTTCTCCAAGTCGGACCCGCTGTTTGAAGAAGCCTTCAAGATATTCCAAAGCGGAAAACTGGCCAACGAATTCGTCGGACTGCCGGTGGCAGAAGATCTGATGCGCCAGATGAATGTCGAAGTTCAAAAGATGTTCGACGGTCAGCAAACCGCAAAGGACGCGGCTGCCAACACGCAAAAGCAATGGTTGGTCGAGTTCAGCAAGTAAGCACCCCACCGGCCAATCGTCGGCAGCGCGATGGAATTTATCGCGCTGCCACTACATCAGGACGAATTGATAGATTTCAGGACCAGGCGGAAAATCACATCTCATGAGCCTCGCCACAGAAACGATGATCCGAACGCAAGCAAGAATGCGCAAGCGTGGCATACTGTCTTACAAAACAAGAAAGAGGCTGGTTCCGTACTTCTACGTTGCCCCGGCCACGTTTTTGTTTTGCCTGCTGATGCTGTTTCCCATGCTCACCGTCCTGCGCTATTCGCTGATGGATGGTGCAATCACGAAGAAGGACGCGTCCTTCGTCGGCTTGCAGAATTATATGACGATCTTCAATGATCCGATTTTCTGGCAGTCGGTCGTCCAGACACTCTACTTCACGGTGATGAGCGTCATCTTCCATCTTCTGATCGGTCTGGCCTTCGCCCTTTTGCTCAACAGCCAGCGTGTCGATCCGTTGATCAGAAGCATCCTGCGGGTTCTCTACATTTTGCCGTGGCTCTTCACGGCGGTGATCATCGCCATCATCTGGAGGCTGCTTCTCGATCCCAATGGCGTCGTCAACAGCATCCTGATGACGCTCCATATCATTGACTTCAAAGTCGAGTGGTTTTCTTCGACGACAACCGCGCTGCATGCGCTGACCTTTGCGAATATCTGGGCGGGATACCCGCTCTACATGGTCAGCCTTCTCGCCGGTCTTCAGGGCATTCCCAAGGATCTTTACGAGGCCGCCGGCATCGACGGTGCCAACGAGTTCCAGAAATTCCGCTACATCACCATCCCGCAACTGATGCCGATCATCATCAGCATCGCCTTGCTTGATTTCATCTGGACGATGCAGGTCTTCCCCCTCGTATGGATGACGACGGGAGGCGGTCCGATCTACGCGACCGAGGTGCTCAGCACATACACCTACAAACTGGCGTTTTCGAGCTATGAATTTTCGCGCGCGTCGGCGAGCGCGATCTTCATTCTGATCATCTCGATGGGCGCCACATATTTCTACATCAAACATCAGAAGGCCAGGTAACCGGCAATGGCAAAACGCTCTCTCAGTCGCACCATCGTACCGACCCTGCTGACATATCTCGGGCTGGCGGTCGGGCTGGTCTTCGCGGGCTTTCCGATCCTGTGGATGTTCTTCACGTCCTTGAAGTCGAACACCGAGATCTTTGCCCTCCCGCCGCGGCTGCTGCCCGACCGTTTCACCAGCGTCGCCTATCTTGCCATCTTCAACGATCCAACGAAGGTTCGCTTCTTTCTCAACAGTTATCTCGTCGCAGGAGTGGTAACGGTTCTGACGGTGCTGATCGCCATCCTGACGGCCTATGCTTTCAGCCGGTATTCATTCCGGCTCAAGAAAACGCTGAACGTGTTCATCATCAGCACGCAGACCGTGCCGCCGATCACGCTTTTGATCCCCTATTTCGGCATGGTCGTCGCCTTCGGCATTTTCAACACGTATTTCGCGTTGATTCTGACCTACATGGTCTTCACCCTGCCTTATGCGATCCTTCTCATGACCGGCTATCTCAATACCCTGCCAAGGGAGCTCGATGAGGCGGTGCTTGTCGACGGCGGGTCAAGCTGGACGGCGCTGTGGCGTGTGATCATCCCGCTGTCGGTGCCTGGCATCGTCGCGACCGCGGTCTATACGTTTCTGTTGGCATGGAACGAATTCCTCTTTGCCTTGACGTTGACGAAGTCGATGGACATGCGAACCGTTCCCATTGGTATCGAATTGCTTATGGGCCAACATGCGTTTGAGTGGAACGAGATGATGGCAATGAGCGTGCTCGGATCGCTCCCGCTTCTAGTCCTGTATCTGATTGCGCAACGCTACTTTCTCGCGGGAATGGCTGCCGGATCGGTGAAGAGCTGAAAACGAACCATTGTCTGGCTTAGCCCAAGGCTCAGTCGAGAGACTGATGAACTGTGGGGTACGGTGATGTCACGTTGTCTGCGGCGTCATTTCAGCCGCATTACCCTTCGATCGGTAAGCCGCAGACGACATGACACTACCCAGCAAGCCACCGGCCTTGATCCTCATTCGTCGCCTGGGACACCGTAGGATGGCGCTGCCGAAGGGTTCAGCGCGCGGGTGACATAGGCGCTCGCCTGTGGCTGATAGACTTCCCAAGCGCGTCCGACGGCAGCCACCGGGCAGCCATCGTCCAGCCAGTCGACCCGCAGCTCCGCATAGGGCCAGCTTTGGCTGTCGACCACGATCAGGCCTGCTGAATGGATCGGGCCAGCCTCGCCGCCGGCGACGACGGCGGCGCTCAGCGCTGCGATCAACCGATCTCCGAGCGAGCCCGCTGAACTTTCGAACGCGCCGATCATCGCAGCCGGCACGCCATCGTTGGCCAACAAATTTCCTCCGGCGACGCAGTCCTTGCCGGACGCGGACGTCCAGATGCCGAGCGCTTTTTCGCCGGAATGGATGGCCGTCGTGCCGTTCGCATCAACAGCGAGAACCTGACGATAGTCCGGATAGGCATCGTGCTTACGGGCAGCGCTGACGGCCTCGTCCGCGTTCCCGCCATCCGCCAGCCTGTCAAGCACGAAGGGACCGAGTTCCGGGTTTGTCACATTCTGCGTGGCGACGGCACCGATGCCTGCGCGCGCCCAGGCGCATCGTGCCGCGACTGCAGGGGAGGAGGACGAGATCGCCACTCCGAACTGGCCGGTCTGCGCACAGCGCGCCACAATGGAAAACGTCATTCAAAACTCCTGTATCGGCGGCCTGGGTGGAGACCCTTCAGCCAATGTTTCGATGGAACGCCGACCGTCAGTCTGCCCGGTCGGCTCGTTTCGTGCGCCGTGAGCTCGCGTCAGTCCGGAATGACGGCCGTAGCATCAATCTCGACCAGCCATTCGGGACGGGCCAGAGCAACGACGACAAGGCCGGTGCAGACCGGGTGCACGCCCTTGATATATTCTCCCATGGTCCGATAGACCGCCTCGCGGTGGCGCACATCGGTCAGGTAGACGACAAGCTTGGTAACATGCTCCATCTTGCCGCCGGATTCCTCGACGAGCTGCCGGATGTTCTGCATCACTTTATGGGTCTGTTCGACCGGATCGTGGCTGTCGATATTCTTGGCGGTATCGAGGTCCTGCGGGCACTGGCCGCGCAGGAAGATCACCGTGCCGCGGGCAACGACCGCCTGGCAGAGATCGTTGTCGAGCTTCTGTTCGGGATAGGTTTCCTTGGTGTTGAACTTGCGGATGCGGGTATGCGCCATTGTCTTCTCCATCGGGTCAGGAAAGCGGTGTGTTATGCGGATGTATGCGGATGGGCCGATCGGCTTTGATCAGTCCTGAGGCGCGTAAGCGAGATAGTTTTCCTGGATGAGGATGTGGTCGGCCAAATGCTTGGCGTCATGCCAGACACCCCAGATGAAGCTTGAGCCGCGACCGGAGAGCCAAGGAAGGCCGAGGAAATAGATGCCCTTTTCCGGCGAAACGCCTCTGAGGTGCTTCGGACGACCTGCTTCGTCGAAGGCGTTCACCTTCATCCAGCTATAATCGGAGGTGAAGCCGGTGGCCCAGATGACCGTGGTGACACCGGCACCCCTGAGATCCAGTTCGACGAGCGGATTGGTGACACAGTCGACCGCGGGTCCGAGAAGGCGTGCTTCCGGTTCTTCCGGTAGATCAAGGCCGTTGCGAGCCACGAAGGCGTCGGCCTCGTCGAGCAGCGAGAGATAGTTCTGGTCGCCTCGGTCCAGATTGCGGGCAAGGTCATCGGCAAATGACAGCTTGCCCTTGTTGTAGGCGCCCGTCATGCCGACCAATACCATTCCCTGCGCCGCAAGGCGGCGAAAATCGATGGTCTCGCCACCGCGCGCGCCGCTGACGGCGATCGTGACATGTTCGGTGCCTTGGGCCTGGGGCTGCCCGTCCCATTTGCCCAGAACGCCGAGCCACCAGACGAAGTCGCGGCCGCGATAGGCGCGGGGCGGACGATCATGCGGCCCGACCGACAGATAGACCTTGCGACCGGCACGCATCAGCTCCTCGGCGATCTGTACGCCGGAAGAGCCAGCACCGACGACGAGTACGGCGCCTTCCTGAAGTTGCTTCGGATTGCGATAGTCGCTCGAATGCATCTGGTGGACGCCGGCTTCTTTCGGGACGATCGGCGGAATGTTGGGTTTCTGGAATGGGCCGGTCGCGGCGACGACGTTGCGGGCTTCAATCACGCCGTTTGATGTCTCGATGCGAAAGCCGGGACGGCCGTCGAGCCGCTCGACACTGGTGACGTCGACACCGCAGCGGATCGGCGCATCGTATTTCCTGGCATAGGCTTCGAAATAGTCGGCGACGCGTTCCTTGGGGACGAAGGCATCTGCGCTTCCGGGAAAGTCCATGTTGGGAAAGCGGTCGTGCCAGGCAGGCCCATTGGCGACCAGCGAATCCCAGCGCATAGAGCGCCATCGTTCGGCGATGCGGCCCCGCTCCAGAACGAGGTGCTCAACATCGTTCCTGCTGAGATGCTCGCTCATGGCGACACCGGCCTGGCCCGCCCCGACAACGAGCGTGTGAATTTTTTCGACCGACATGAATAGTCCTTCTGTGGCTCACCGGATCCAGTGATCCTGCGATTGCATGTCCTTGGTCTAGCGAATGGGGTGGTTTGGGAAAATTACGATTTCCTTCAGCACTGATTAGGATTGGCGGAAGCAATGCGTCTGCGCCGTCGGTGTTTACACTTTAGCAAATGATAAATATTGAGCATGTATTGCAGGCGCAGACTGTCCGGGGTCATGCGCCATTGGGCGCAGCCCGATCCCAGGGGCATCGGCATAAAGGTCACATATGCGGTTCACGCTTCGCCAGCTCGAATACTTCATCGCCACGGCGGAAGCTGGTTCGATCACCCTTGCGTCCGAACGCATCAGAGTTTCGCAGCCATCGATCTCGACCGCGATTTCTCAGCTCGAGATCGAGCTCAAGACCCAGCTTTTCCTGCGGCGCCACGCGCAGGGGCTGTCTCTCACCCCGGCTGGGCAGAAGCTGCTTGCGCAGGCAAAGACCGTCATCGAAGACGTTCAATACATGTATACCGCTGCCTCGGAAGCGACCGATCAGGTACGAGGAACGCTCTCGCTCGGCTGCCTGCTGACGTTCGCGCCCATGGTCCTGCCGGAGGTCAGCCATAGTTTCAACGCGGCTTACCCCGGCGCCCATGTTCGCCCGACCGTCGCCGATCACAGCGTACTCCTGTCCAAGTTGGAGAGAGCGGAACTCGACATTGCCTTATCCTACGATCTCTCGGTTCCGGAGGGCTTTGAGTTCACGCCGCTTGCGGAGCTTCCGCCTTACGTCCAGGTGGCGGAGACCGACCCTTTGGCGCAGCTGTCGGCCGTGACATTGGGAGAGCTGGAGAAGCACGATTTCATTCTCCTCGATCTGCCATTGTCGCGAGATTATTTTCTTGGCCTGTTTGCCGCAGCCGGCGTGACGCCGAACATCGTTGCCCAGCTCCAGCATCAGGAAGTCATACGAACGATGGTCGGCAGTCGCTATGGATATACTTTGGCGAACGTCCGGCCCAAAAACAAGGCAGCGCTCGACGGGCGACGCCTCGTTTCGTTGCGCCTTGCCGGCAATCACAAGCCGATGCGAATTGGACTGATCCGGGTCGGTCAGCAGGTGACGACGCGCATCGTGCGAAGCTTCGAAGATCACTGCAAGAACCTGATCTCCGACAGCTATGTGCCTGGAATGGAGGCGCCCATTCTCAATCTCCGTCGGAGCCAGCCGGACTAACTCGTTTTTTTCAAAGCATCAGTTCCGAATATCCTATTTTCCTTTTTTGTCTTCGGGTGAGAGTGTGCGCGCCGTCGCCCGGCGCGCCGCCGGGCAAGTCCTATCCGGAGGTTCCCTTGCCCAATACTGCCGCATCCGCCGATCTACAGATCGAGTCCGTCCTGGCCTCAATGTCAAACGAGGAAAAGGTCGATCTTCTTTCCGGCTTCGGCATGTGGAAGACGGCAGGGATCCCCGCCTATGGTATCAAGCCGATCGTCATGACCGACGGCACTTATGGCGTGCGTTATTCGATCCCGCAGATCGACGGCGATGAACGCGGCGGCATGGACATCGACGCTTTCCTTTCCGTCGTCAACCAGCGCGCAAGCGACGTCGCGGTCGCCTGGGGCGAGATGAAGCCGGCAACATGCTTCCCGAATGGTTCGGCCATGGGCAACTGCTGGGACGAAGCACTGATGCTGCGTCTCGGCGAATTGCTTGGCAAGGAATGCCGCGCGATGGGCGTGCACCTGCTGCTTGGCCCGGGCATCAATATTCGCCGCACGCCGCTGGCGGGCCGCTCCTACGAATATTATTCCGAAGATCCGTTCGTTACCGGCAAGCTTTCGGCAGCCGTGATTGAAGGCATCCAGTCGCAGGGTGTCGGCACCTCGCTCAAGCATTTCGCCTGCAACAATTCCGAGGTGGAGCGCACCACGATGGACAGCATCGTGGAGGAGCGCGCTTTGCGCGAGATCTATCTGAAGGGTTTCGAGATTGCGATCAAGCAGTCGAAGCCGTGGACGATCATGTCCTCCTACAACCGCTTGAACGGTGTCCAGGCCTCGGAAGATCCCTGGCTTTTGAACGAGGTCCTGCGTGGTGACTGGGGCTATGAGGGCGTCGTCGTCTCGGACTGGCATGGCATCAAGGATCGGCCGACCTCTCTGATATCGGGCGGCGACCTCGATATGCCGGAAAGCCCGCGCCGCAAGGCTGATCTGCTGGCGGCACTCAACGCCGGTTCCGTATCTTCTGATATTGTCGATCTTTCCTGCAGGCGGATGCTGGACCTGATCGAGCTCTGCAACGAGGGCGCCTCGGCTCCGGTTCCTGTCTATACCGCCGAGCAACATCACGCCGAGGCACGGGCAATGGCAGCCGCCTCCATGGTTCTCGCCAAAAACGAGGGACTGCTGCCGATTCGTTCCGACATGAAGACTATCCTTGTCGTTGGCCGCGATGCGGCAACGCCCGTCATCCAGGGCTCCGGATGCGCGACGACGACCCCGACCATGGTCGACCAGCCCTTGGAGGAGTTGGAAAAGGCGCTTGACGGACACCACACCATAATTGTCAGGGCGGAAGCGGACGCCGAAACCCTTGAACTCGCGGCCAAGGCCGACCTCGTCCTGGTTTATACGTCCACGGAAGGCGCCTATGACGGGGAGGGGTCGGACCGAACCACGCTCGCACTTGGTCCGGGACAGGACGAGATGATTGCCGCCCTGGCTGCCGCCTCGGAAAAGGTCGCGGTCGTAATCGCCTGCCCGGATGCGGTGGAAATGCCGTGGATTGACGCGGTTGGCGCCGTGCTCGTGACATTCTATTCCGGCCAGGCGATGGGCGGGGCTGTTGCGGACCTCGTGACCGGCAAGGTCAATCCGTCGGCGAAGCTCTCCGTCACCTTCCCCAAGCGCCTGACCGATGTCCCCGGTTTCATGCATTATCCGGGCGAGAACGGTCGCCACATATATGGTGAGAGGATTCATGTCGGTTATCGGGCCTATGATCTGCGCGAAATCGAGCCGCTGTTTGCTTTCGGTCATGGCCTGAGTTTTACGACTTTTGCCTATTCCGACCTGACGCTCTCGGCATCCGAAATCGGCCTGCACGACGAGATCAGCGTCGGCTTCACGATCACTAATACCGGCGAGCGTGCCGGCGCGGAAGTCGCGCAGCTCTACCTGCAGGCCCCCGGCAAGCGGCTGAAGCGCTCGCCCCAGGAGCTCAAGGGCTTCGCCAAGCCCATGCTGCAGCCCGGCGAAAGCAAGCGCGTCGAGATCGTGATCAAGGGCACCGATCTGGCGGTCTGGGATCCGGCCCTCGGACGCTGGGTGCTTGAAGGCGTGGATGCCCGTATCGTCGTTGGCGCCTCGTCGCGCGACCCCAGACTTGTGGGCGACCTCACCTTGAAGCCGTCGGTCCTGCCCTTCCGCCGGCTGGCTTATGATACCCAGCCCGCCTACGTGCTTCCGAATGTGATCGCCTGCGAGCGGATCTGCGCCTATCTCACCACCCGCTGCGGCATCTCGGCGGAAGATGCGATGCGGATGCTGAACCATTGTTCCAATTCGTTCTATGGTATCTTCACATCGCTCGAACGCCGTCTGAGATTGTCGATCCCCGAGACCGAAGTCGCAGGCCTGATTGCTGACGTCAATGCAGCGATGGATGCAGCCGAGGCCGAGCTGTGACGCTGACGGAAGAGTGGCTTGGCCGACTGATCGCTCATCCCACGGTCAGTGCCGACACGAACCTGCCGCTGATCGACGAGATCGAGACGGCGTTGATGAAGCTCGGCGCGGTCTGTGAGCGCTTCTATGACGAGACGGGTCGAAAGGCATCGCTGCTTGCGAGGTTCGGGCCGGATGCGACCGGCGGATTGATGCTGTCCGGCCATGTCGACGTCGTTCCGGTCGCAGGCCAGGACTGGACGGTGCCGCCATTCCAGATGACCCGGCGCGACGAGCGCCTTTACGGGCGCGGCAGTGCGGACATGAAGGGTTTCGTTGCTTCGATCATGGCGCTCACCGAGCGGCTGGAGCCTGAAACCCTTACGGCACCACTCTGGCTCGCCATTTCCTACGACGAGGAAATCGGATGCGTCGGCGTTCGGCCGATGATCGAGGAAATCGCCGATCGCGGCATCCGCCCGGATCTGATCATGGTCGGAGAGCCGACGTCGATGCAGCTCGGCCTGGGGCACAAGGGCAAGATGGCCTTCCGTGTCACTGCCACGGGCGTGCCCAGACATTCCGCGGAGGCGCCGCTGGCGCTCAACGCTCTTCATCTGGCGACGGATTTCATTGCCGGCATCCGCAAGCTGCAGGATGAGATTACGGCCAGGGGGCCGCGCGAGGCTGGATATTCGATACCCCACGCAACCGTTCATGTCGGTAAGCTTTCCGGCGGTACCGCTGTCAACCTGGTGCCCGATCGCGCCGAATTGCTGATGGAATGCCGGTTGATGGCGGCGGATGATCCCTTGGCCATGGCCGAACGAATCCGAAAGATCGCGGCCGCTGCCGTTGCCCCGCATCGGGCAAGGTTCCCAGAGGCTGCAATCGAGGTGGAAGACAGCGGCAGCTATCCGGGCCTGGCGACCGAGAGCGATGATCCCGCGGTGCAAGATTTTGCATCCTGTCTGCCGGAGGGTACGCCCGAATGCCGAGTGAGTTTCGGTACGGAAGGCGGATTATTTGCGCAGGCGCTCGAGGTTCCTGTCGTGATCTGCGGGCCGGGTAACATGGAGCAGGGCCATCGGCCGGACGAGTTCATCGAGACGAGCCAGCTTGCCGCATGCGACAGCCTGCTTCTTGAGATTGTTCATCGGTTCTGCCGTGGCAGCGAAAAGATTGCTTCGCATGTCCCAAAGCAGATGAACGGAAAATTGTAATTTACCGAAGCCGCACCGTTGGGAAATGTAGGCTGATAAATATCAAAACGAACCCGGAGGGTACTATGAACGAAAATTTCTCGCGCCGTGGCTTTATGAAGGCGACCACGGGGCTCGCCGCTGTCGCGCTCGCTGCCCCGACGCTTCTCAAGGGCAATCGAGCCTTCGCTGGCGAAACCCTTGTCGTGCGCGACATGGGCGGTGCGTTTTACGAAGGCTTCAAGGTCGCATTCTACGACACGTTCGCCGCTGAGACGGGCGTCACCATCCAGACCAACACCAACGAGCCGGACCCGATCCCGCAGTACAAGATGGCGATCGATACCGACACGAAGCTCTTTGACGTGGCACTGATGACGCCGGAACATGTGCTACGCATCCGCCAGCTCGGCGACCAGTACATGCTGCCGCTCAATATCGACGTTCCCAACAAGAGCGATTTCGCGCCGAACACATTCGAGCCCGATTTTGTCGGCGTCGCGATCTTCGCGCTTGCCATGGCCTATCGCAAGGATACGGTGAAGACCGTTCCGACGAGCTGGGCGGATTTCTGGAATACCGAGACATTCAAGGGCCGCCGCGGCCTGTGGCGCAGCCCGGTAACGACGCTGGAAATGGCGCTTCTCGCCGACGGCGTTCCACTCGACAAGCTGTACCCGCTCGATGTCGAGCGCGCCTTCAAGAGCCTGGACAAGGTCAAGTCGCAGATCAACATCTGGTGGACCTCCGGCGCCCATGCCACGCAGCTCCTCAAGGATGGCGAGCTTGACCTGATGTCTACCTGGTCGACGCGCGCCCAGGCTGCGATCAACGCCGGTGCCCCTGCAGGCATCGTCTGGAACGGCGGTCTCTTCAATATCGACGGCTGGACGATTGCCGGCAACACCGAGAAGGCTGATCTGGCCCGCAAGTTCATCGAATGGTGCCTGGATGCCAAGCGTCAGGCTGCCTACACCGACATCCTGGCCTGCGGCCCGACCAACATGAAGGCCTACGATCATCTGAGCGCGGAAAAGGCAGTTCTTCTGCCGACCGCCCCGCAGAACATCAAGGGTCTGACCGCCCTCAACGCGGCATATTGGGCGGAGCATCAGGACGAACTCACCCAGCGCTTCGAGCAGTGGATCCTGAGCTGATTTTCGGCTGAAGAGACCACCTGAGCTTCAGGTCCCGCGTTTCGGCGGGGCAGCTTATCTGACAATGGGTGGCCCGGTTCCGCGACTTGCGGGACGGGCCATTTCAACGAACGGAACCACCATGGCTGAACTCTTCGCCAAAGACACTTATGCACGGCAGCGCCTCCGGCTTGACAGCCTGTGGCTTTCGACGCCCGGGCTCGTCTATATGGCGCTGCTGCTGATCCTTCCTGCCGGCGCACTGATCTGGCAATCCTTCGTCAATCCGAAAACCGGCGCTTTCGACCTGACGGTCTACCAGCAGATGTTTTCCGCCGGTGTTTATGTGAAGGTTCTCGCCAACACCTTCGCGATCTCCGCGCAGGTCACGATCGTGTGTCTCCTCGTCGGCTATCCGATCGCGGTCTGGCTTGCGGGCATGCCGGAACGCCGCAGGCGCATGGCCATGTGGCTGGTGCTGCTCCCCTTCTGGGTGAGTCCGCTTCTGAAGAATTTCGCCTGGATCGTGCTTTTGGCGCGCAAGGGCATAGTCGCGCAGATGCTGACTGGCATGGGTTTCGATACCGAGCTGAACCTGCTTTATGGACGTGGAGCCGTCGTCTTCGGCATGGCACATGCCATGTTGCCGGTCGCGATCCTCACCATGCTGCCGACCATGCTTGCAATCGATGGCCGTCTGATGCCTGCCGCAATGACGATGGGCGCAAGCCGCAGCCAGTCGTTCTGGCGCATCTTCCTGCCGCTGTCGATGCCGGGCGTTGCTGCTGCCGGTCTCTTGATCTTCGTGATGGGCCTGGGCTTCTTCATCACGCCCGCATTGCTTGGCTCACCAAACGAAACCGTCATCGGCCAGATGATGATCACTCAGGTACAGAAGCTCTTCAATCTCCGTCTTGCCGGTGCGCTCGCAGCACTGCTTCTTGCCGTAACACTGATCACCATCGCCATCTATGACCGTCTTTTCGGCATGTCGGCGGTATCGGGCAACGGCGCTGTTACGAAACGCGGCGGGATCATTGGTGCGACCGGTGGTGTGATCATCGAGTCCGGTGCAGCGATCAGCGATATCATTGCGCGCCTGCTTCCGGCGCGTCTCGGGCGCGGCGCCTTCACGGTCTTCGTCTGGATCGTCATTCTGGTGCTGATCGTGCCGGTCCTGGCGTTTCCGCCGATGGCCTTCTCCGGCTCGAGTTTCCTGGAATTTCCGCCGAAGAGCTTCTCCCTACGCTGGTTCCAGGCCTATATGGGTTCGGATCAATGGATGGGCGCAACAGCGCGTTCGGCCGTCATTGCGATCGTCACCGGCGTCATTGCCACGATCATTTCCGGCATGGCGGCATATGGTCTGGCACGGACACAGCGAAAGGCGGGTGGGCTGATCTTTCTGTCCTTCATGCTGCCGATGGTGGTGCCCAATATCGTGATCGGCGTATCGCTGTTCTACGTGCTGGCAAAGGTTGGATTGATCGCCACCGATACCGGCATTGTCCTCGGCCATACGCTCTCTGCGATGCCGGTTGTCTTCGTCATCCTTTTGACAACATTCCGCAGCGTCGACTGGCGTCTGCTGCAGGCGGCCGCGACATTGGGAGCCAGCCGCTGGCAGCAGATCAGTCTCGTCCTTCTGCCGCTGGTCAAGGGTGGTGCGGTTGCCGCGTTCCTTTTCGGCCTGCTGCACTCCTTCGAGGAGCTTACGATCGCGCTGTTCGTCGGGGCCGGAGTCAAGCAGACGCTGCCCAAGCAGATGTGGGACGATATCATCCTCAGTATTTCCCCGACCCTGGCTGCTGCCTCGGTCTTCATCGTGGCGGTGGTGACAGTGCTCTTCGTCATCGCCGAAAAGGCAAGGCCGCGCTGACATGCGCATGCCTGCCGATCCCATCACGACCAAAGGAACGAATTTCGACATGTCAGCCGCTTCTGCCAGCACGCCTGAAATCAAACTCAAGGTTCAGGGCCTCGCCAAGCTCTACGGCCACACCATCGCGCTCGATCACGTCGACCTCGATGTTCGCAAGGGGGAGCTCCTGACGCTTCTCGGCCCCTCTGGCTCCGGCAAGACGACGCTTCTCCAATTGATCTGCGGATTGCAGGAGCCAACCGCGGGCACGATCGTCATCGACAGCAAGGACCAGACACACGCTCCGGTCAACAAGCGCGATATCGGCGTGGTCTTTCAGAATTATGCTCTCTTCCCGCACATGACGGTTGCCGAAAACGTTGGCTTTGCGCTGAAGATGCGCAAGCTGCCCAAGGCCGAGATCAACACGAAGGTTGCCAAGGCGCTCGAAACTGTCGGGCTTGCCCATGCAGCCGAGCGCTCTCCGTCGCAGCTTTCAGGCGGCCAGCAGCAGCGCGTCGCTCTTGCGCGCTGCCTCGTCTACGATCCCGCCATCATCCTGATGGACGAGCCACTCGGCGCCCTCGACGCAAAACTGCGCGAAGTGATGCAGATCGAGATCAAGCGTATTCACCGTGAAACGGGCGCTACCATCATCTTCGTGACCCATGATCAGCAGGAGGCCCTGGCCTTGTCAGACCGGATCTGCCTGATGAACAATGGCAAGATCGCGCAGCTCGGCACGCCGCGCCAGATGTACGACGAGCCGCAAAACCTGTTCGTCGCGGACTTCATCGGTGTGTCCTCGATCCTACGCGGCACGGTCAAGGCCGGCGCGCTCGAAACCGCGATTGGCACGCTGCCTATCGCCGGTGAAATACCGGCTGACGGGACAATGGGCGCCTTTGTCGTACGCCCCGAGGTCATCACCCTTGGCGAAGGCTTTTGCGAGGGACGGGTGCGTGAAACCGTCTATGGCGGTTCGGAATTGCGCGTCATCATCGACGCCGGCAGCCAGGAGATCATCGCCCGCGCGCCGTCACAGGCAATGGAGGTGAAGGTGGGGTCCACCATCCGCTTCGGCTGGGCATCAGACGCTGCCCGCTTTCTCGTTGACAGGGATTGAATTGAACCATGAGCGCCGTGCGTTTCCTTTATGATTGCGATCCGGGCGCTGACGATGCGCTGGCCATGCTTCTGGCGCTTGGGCGTCCGGACGCGCTTGATATGATTGCCGTGACATGCGTTGCGGGCAATGTCGGGCTGGATCCGGTCGTCACGAACGCAAGGCGAATTCTCGAGCTTGCCGGGCGCCGCGACATCCCGGTTTATGCTGGTGCAGCCGGGCCGATCATGGCTCCTCGCGGCCGGGTTTCCATCATGCATGGATCGGATGGCCTTGCCGGAAGCACATTGCAGCCGCCAACCATGCCTGTGGCCGATGGCCATGCCGCCAACGAAATCTCCCGGATAGCGCGCGCGGAGGGCAAGCTTCATATTTGTGCCACCGGTCCCTTGACCAACCTGGCACTGGCTCTGCTTCTTGATCCCGAACTGCCGGCTTACGTCAGTGCCATCACCATCATGGGGGGTGCGGCCTTCTGCCCTGGCAATACGACGCCGCTCGCCGAGTTCAACTTCGCCGTCGACCCTCATGCCGCGGCGATCGTCTTCGACAGCGGTATCCCGATCACGATGCTTGGTCTCGATGTTACCCGACAAGCTGTTGTAACCGAGCAAATGATCCGCGACGCACAGGCAATCGGCACACCTGTCGCGCAGGAAGCGGCGCATCTTCTGGTCAACTACGGCTCCAAGGATCCGTGCCTGCACGACCCTGCCGCAATCGCCTGGATGCTGGCGCCGGAAATATTCAAGACCGTGCACGGTCATGTGGCCATCTGCACGGATAGCGGCCCGGCCGCCGGTCAGGTGGTGGCATCCGTCAGCGAGCGGCATCTAGCGGGACGATCACCGAACTGCACGATCGTCACCATCGTGGACGCTGAAGCTTTCGGGAGATTGTTTCTCGATGCGCTGAAGCCCTAGCGGCATCTTTTGGGTTCGAGTCCTTTCAAGGCGAGAGATCGGAAAACTCGGCAGGACTATTAGGTGTTTAGTTGCGAGCATTGGCCGGCTTATGCAATGAAGCGCCTGCCTTTTCGGCCGCCGCCTGCAGACGCTTGTCCCTGGTCCATAGCGCCGCTCGTCGGTCAAGCAGTATCGAGGCGAGTAAGTGGGCATCTGTATAGCCGATGCCCATACCGAAAATGCCGTGACGATCGATCATTATCATCACTTCGTCGTGCGTTGCGACGACCGCCTGTTGCAGACAACGTGACATGCCTGTCGCAGGATATCACCGTGCCGTCGGACGTCGCCTATACGTAAAAATCGAGGTCGTGCAGTGCGGCCCGTACTTCGAGTAGCAATGTTAACAAGGAAGCTGCGAAGAACAGCAGCGCGGCCGAGAACATAATCCCCGCGCCATATTCGTGCCTGAAGCTAAGAAACGAGCTCGCAAATGCCAATATGACGAGCAAGGTCGTGCATATTCCGCTTATCACCGCAAATTCTATTGCCCTATTGAGCAACTTTGCTCGACGCTTCAATCGTGAAAGAACAATTATTAGATGCCTGCGGTCGGGGTCCCCCTCCGGGAGAGCGCTCAAAACATTGCTGCGATCCACGATCCGGTGCATGCGTGTGATCAAAACTGAGATGAATCCTGCCACGGCACCCAACAGAAAGGCCGGCGCAGTCGCTTGTGAGATAACGCGAGAGATCTGTTCCGCGGTTGTAATTTCGCTCAGCATTACTTCTCCTAACCTGAGCGCATGGCGAGAGGTCGATCGTCTTCCCATCCCACGGCTCGGCGCTCGGCGTCCGGCTTCGATTTGAAGTCTGGCGGCATGATCAACACCTGCTTGGGCGACGATATGCGGTTTTGATTCACCGAGATCCGGCAAGCGCCGTAGGTCTGCCGCATGTTTTGATCGACGATGGCAACGGGCGCAATAACCATCGGGATCGCAACTGCCCGAGTTGTAGACGAAGGCGCCGACGGGCGCCTTCGCCTACAACTTTCTTCAACTTCGCATCCCACCGCTGCGAACAGCCATATCGCCTAATAATTCTGCGGTCAGTCAGTTGCCCAGGGAGGGGAGCGATGATCGACATTTTCTTCTCGGGGATCGTATCCCAAATACGGAAACAAACTTTCGGTAGGATACGTTCGCGGTCCTAGCCACAGTCGGCCCGTCAGGTCCACCGGATCATGCATGATCTGAGCAAAGGAAGACTGCGTGGTCAAATTGGCTATCGAACCCATGCCCTTTCCATAGGAAGACTGTCTAGCCCGCCGTCTCGGTTTCCGAACGACGGGCCAACGGTGTTAGCCGAGTTCTTCGACGGCCGGGATCGTCCAGGTGCCGTCGATGATCGACGGATCGTTTTCGTTCGGCCAGTAAAGTCTCAACATCAGGATGAACTTGCCTGCCGGAGCCGGCAGCCAATTAGATTCCTTACCCTCGCCGGGCGACTCGTGCTGCAGGAAAAGGTCCAACGACCCATCGGCGTTATACTTCAGATCCTGCCGGGGGCTGATCGAGTAGCGATTGATAGGGTTGGCGACGAAGAAGTAGTTCTCGTCATACATGGTGATCGACCAGAAGCCGGAGACCGGCGGCGCCTTGCCCTTGTCGAAGTGGATGACGTAGTTCTTCCGTCCATCATAGGCCCGCTCGTGTGCGTCCTTTTGAGACGTCGGATAGACAGCGTCCTGGGGACGATTGGCACCGAGACCAATCGCCGTGACGAGCGCCCGCATGAGGTAGTCAGTTCCGTAAAGCCCGGTCTTGGTCGTAAATGCCCAGCCATTAATATTCTTGATATTGCTGTTAATCTTGAACTGCAGCATGATCCGATCGAACCCGACGGTGGGGATCCGCTTATGGAAGTCAGCCTTCAGCTTGCTGGCGTCGAAATCCTTGCCCGCGACCAATCCTATGCGCGCAAACCGCTCCAGTGCGGGCGCATCTGCGTCTGATGGCGGGTTGGTCTTCATGAGTTCAGCGAGCAGAGTAAAATACTCGACCGCTGTCAGACGGTTCACCTGATCGCGCACAGCCGTCTTCATGTCGATCGACGGGTTGACCTTGCCGGGAGGCGGCGTGTAGTCCTTGCCATAGGCGCTCAGCGGGACCAGCTTGAACTCGTCCTGCAACTTATGAACCTCGGCGTAGTCCTCGGGGGTTCCCGTGCAGTAAATTCGGCCGAGCAGCCAGACAATGTTGGTTGGGGACTCGTATTTCACGACACCGTCGGGAAGCTTGCCACTCCAGCCGGGGGCTGTAATGGCATATGTCTGCGCCCCCGTGCCTGTCGTCCGTTTGCCCGGCACCTGAAAGACGTTCGTCCACCCATCCAGCATCGGCAGCAGGAAATACCGCCCCTTCATGTCGGGCACGCTCAACACGTAGGGCTCCTTGCCGACATCAAGCCAGGAGGTGGTGTAAAGCGTATCGGCATTCGGTGCCGTAACATCCTTGAAGGACGCATCCGGATACTGCCGCAGCTTGATGATATGTCCCATTGGACCACGGGTGCCCTTGAGTTCCGCCACGTTGGTCATGACCCGGCGCGTCATCTCCATGGTCACTAGAGGGTAGCCGTAGATGTATGCATCGGTGGCAATCCAGAAATCTTCCAGATCCGCACCGATCTGCAACCCTCCTTCGCCGAATTCGGCACGGGCGGGAGAGATTGCCGTTCCAGCGAGAAGGCTGAGGCCAGCGAAAGTCAGGGTTCGACGGGTGATCATGAGCTCCTTTTAATAGCGGCATTTGACCAATCCGTTGTTGAGTAACTGGACCCTCCGATTTGCGGCGGGCTTCGGACCGGCAGCGTTCAATGGTATTTTTCGCGGACCCCAACGGCGAGCAGCCGGTTGGGGTCGGTTCGTGTCCAACCACTAGTCCTAGTAGCAGGGCGGGTAGGGATAGTAGCCGCAGGCCGGCGGCGGGTAGTATCGTCGCTCGGCGGCAGCCGCGCCGAGCGCGGCTCCGGCGACAACGCCCGCACCGTAATAGGCCCCCGGGTGCGCATACCATCCCGCGCGCCAGACTGGGGCGCGACCACCGACCGCGACCCCGCCGTACGGACCTCGGGCAGCAAACCAGTCGATGAACAACGATGCCGGGCCATCGGCTCCAGCGAGATCGCCTTCCAGGACGGCGACCTCGAATGTCAGGTTTCCGCCCTCAAGCTTGGGCGCCTTGAGGACAACTACCGCGTCGGCGACCGAATCTCCCTCGCTGCTCAGGACGGAAATCGTCGCATTCGGAGGGTCCTTAGCGAAGCTGTCCGTCCCTTCCCCCCATTGCTTGATGAACTCGGAGGTCAGGACATGGCCGGCCGATCGCACCGGCCGATCGGCGAAGACGATCGAATTGGCGGTGATGTCGGTCATCGTGAGCTTGCCGTCTTCGAGTTTGGCTCCCGCCGAATTGAGAACGGCAAGAGACGGAACCATTTGCGATTTGGCTGCGCCGATCGTCTTTTGCGCTGGCGCTGACATGGCGTCCTGTGCCAACGTTGGAGCGGTGGATAGCAGGCCCGTCGCCAGAGCGACCAGGCATATACCGGATAATCTGTTCATCGGGTCACTCCGTATTGTTAGCGGATGGCTCTATTTCAGAAGCCCCAGATTGATCAGTTGCACGCGCCTGTTGTCGGCTGACTCGGGATGGCCGGGGTCGATTGGCCACTCTTCGCCGGCCCCCACGGAAAAGAGGCGATCCGGCGATACCGCGAAAGTGGTCGATAGCGCCTCGTTGATGGCGTCAGCGCGTTTCTGGCTAAGTTCGAGATTGTGCTTGGCGCTGCCGGTGGCACTCGAGTGCCCGACGATGAGAAACTTGTAGCGGAACAGATCGGGATGGTGGAGCGCATCGGCGATCAGCCCGACCGTGCGGTAGGATTTGGGCTCGATCGCTGTCGAGTTGTTCTCGAAATCGATCTCAACGATCAATTGGGAGAGTTCCGACAGCTTGCTCCAATTGGGAAGCGCCGCGACACCCTTGCCGACGTTGGCGCCGGCTTCTTCGACGAGAAGGGCGACATCAACAGCAGGCGCTGCCGACCTCACCTGGGCAAGCGTGCTTATGATCTGACGGTTGTCGAGCTGTTGGGCAAATGCGACGCTGGTAGCCATAACCAAGCACATTGCCGCCGCTATACGTTGAACGATCATTGTGTTGTCCCTGTCTTTGATCACTGTTAACGCCAGCCAGCGTCGGTGATTGCCTGGTTGCATTCCCTGTTGTCGACGCGTTTCGTCTCTATCAGGCAAGACAGGACATAGCCGTCGCCTTTGACGCTATTGCAGTACTGGGAGATGTCATGCCGGCAGACCTTGAACACCGACGCCTGGGCGGCTTGGCGTTGAGCGATCGAGGTCAACACGCTGCCAAGCGTGGACGTGCAGGTCGGCGAGACCTTCGAAGAGTTTTTCTCGAGGCAGGCCTGAATGCGGCCATTTCCTAGATTTTCGCCGCCGCAGAACTTCTTGATGTCGGAGCCACATTCCTCGGCGAGCGTCGTTACAGCGTCGGCGTAGCTGATCGTGTCGGCCCGTGCGATCGCAGTCAAGGAAAGGAAAACAGCAAGGGCCGCTCCCGCTCGCATGCAAAATCTTTTCATCATACCGTTGACTCTCCTGTAGCGTAATCTGAAAGGTGATTTCCTCGGATTAGTTTTGCCTTGAGAAGGGTTCATTCCCGACCCTCTCCAGCTCCCGCTCGATGTCGAGCCGCATGCTGTCTATGAGTTCCTGATACTCGGCGATCCGCTCTTGCCGATCAGAAGATGTGGAGCGCTCCCATCGGTCCCTCTCCTCGTTGGCGATGGCGAAATCGGTACAGAGGTCGCGGAAAGCCTCGCTTTGGGCGGCGAGTTTCTCGACTCTCTTATCGCTCGTGTTGAAGTAGCTCGTTACGAATTCAACACCGTTTCCCATCCGGTCTATCCGTTCATGTAGGCCTGAGTTTCAGGAAAACCCTCGGCGCTGCTTTTCCGTCAGATCGTGAGCGCTGGCCGAAAAAGCGCAAGGTATGTAACTGTAACCTACGGGGATACGTCTCGTTTCACTCGCGCTGGAAGTGATTTTATGATTGCTGACAAGGACCGGAATCTCGGCCCTTGGAACCTTGGTGGACAGTGCAATAAATACGTGCAGATAAACTTCGATTGCGATTAACTTATCGGATAGGTTACATTAGGTGATCGAAAGGTAAATCGGTGGCAGCATCCCTCAAGGGTGGGTGAGGAGCAGGCCGTGCATGAAGAATTACCATCGCAGGGCAAGGTCGTGACGCCGCATCCGGAGCTGAGCGCCGAGGACATTCGCGCCCAGCTGAAGCGCATTGTCACCAGCTCCGAATTTCCCAGCGGAGGTCGCGGCGCAGCCTTTCTGACGTATGTCGTCGAGGAAACGCTTGCTGGTCGGGCCGACCGCATCAAGGGCTATTCGATCGCGATCTCGGTATTCAAGCGAAACGAAAGCTTCACCCAAGAGGACCCTGTCGTCCGCATCGAGGCGGGGCGACTGCGCCGGGTCCTCGAGCGCTACTATCTCGTTGCCGGCTCTGAGGACCCAATCCGCATCGATATTCCAAAAGGCGGTTATGTCCCGACAATAGCTTGGAACCGCCCGTCTCCTGACGCGCGGGTAGCCGAGACAGTGGAGTTCAGTCCCACGGAAAGGCCGAAGGGCGTTATCAGCCAGCGGTCATTTTCACTTGTGGCGAGTGCAGTTGTCGCCCTGCTGACTATTCTTTGGTGGCTTCATGTTCCGCTCTTCACATCCGACAGGGAGTCGGATGCCACGGAGCCCGCTCTTGTTGTTGAGCCGTTTTCCAACCTCGGAGATAGCGAGATTGCGGAGAGATACGCGAGGGGGTTGACCGAGGAACTGCTCACGGCCTTGCCTCGCTTCAAGGAGATCAAGGTTATCGGCCAAGGTACGTCAAAGGTCGTCGGGACGGGAATGGACGCGCGCTTCATGGTCGGGGGCGGTGTGCGTATCTCCGAAAATCTGGTGAGGATCACGGCACGGCTGCTCGATACACGGACAGGGGAAATCCTCTGGTCCCAGATTTATGAAGACGACATCTCGACGCGGGACCTGTTCGCGACGCAATCCGACGTCGCCGGCAAAATCGCAGCTTCCGTAGCGCAACCATACGGCATCATCGCGCGCGCAGGCGCCGCTGAACCACCGTCCGACGATCTCGGCGCTCAGGCCTGTATGTCGGGCTTTTACACCTATCGCGCCGAGTTGAGCGCAGAGCGGCATGCGCAGGTCCGTGATTGCCTTGAAAAAGCCGTCACTCGACAACCCCATTTCCCGACTGCTTGGGCGATGCTCTCCTTGATTTATCTGGACGAGGGCCGCTTCAAATTCAACACAAGGAGTGGTCCGACTACTCCGACCGAGCGTAGCCTTGAAGCCGCGCGTCGTGCGGTACGGCAGGACGTCAACAATACCCGCGGCCAGCAGGCGCTGATGACCGCCTTGTTCTTCAGCAACCAGGTTGCCGAAGCCCTCAAGGTCGGCGAGCAGGCATTGAAGATCAACCCTAACGACACCGAACTTCTGGGTGAGTTCGGAACCCGCGTTGCTATGAGCGGGCAATGGCGGCGGGGAGCCGATTTGCTGGATCGGGCAATGGCGCTCAATCCAGCTGCGGGCGGTTACTACCACGGCATGCGCGCGCTGGCGGCGTACATGCTGTATGAGGACGACCTGGCGCTGGCCGAAATCAGAAAGGCGGACTTGCAGAAATTTCCGCTCTATCACGCCGTCGCCGCAGTCATCTATATCAATGCCGGATTGACGGACGATGCCCGCAGAGAGGCCGAGCTGTTCAACAGGTTACGACCGGACTTCATTCCGAACATTGTTGCAGAACTAAAATCGCGCAACTATCAGCCCGCCGATCGTGCTCGATTGATTGCGGATATCCGCAAGGCGGGGTTGCCGGCGCTGGATGAGTTGGTGTCGACAACGCTGCCGGTCGCCCCTGCCGCCCCTCTTCAGCCTTGATAGATCATGTGGTGCGTTGGCAACAGCACGTAGCTGCGGGGCACAGAGCATACCCGATGTTACACGACGAAAACATGATGCAGCATGTATCTGTCATTGGGCGAACATTCGAATGAGGGCGATCAGTGGGCAGTCAAAGTAGCGTTGGGCGGGTGTTTGTCCCGATGAGTTGGCTTCGTTGGGCTGCTCTGCTTGCGGTCCTTTCCATGCTACCAGCCTGCGGTGGTCACCCCAAGGATGTGCTTAGCCCGGTGGCGGACACGGCGCCGCAGTCGCCGAAAGTGGACATGCTGATCGCAACAACCCGCAGCCGTTCGACCGTGCCCGGTGAGATGTTCAACGGAGAACGTGCGCTTGCCCCCGCATTCGCGGACATGACGATCTCGATTCCGCCCAGCACCGTTCGGAAGGCCGGACAGGTCGCCTGGCCCAAGAGATTGCCGCCCAATCCAGCCACCGATTTCGCGACGATCAAGGCCGACGACCTGAGCGTCGATCAAGCGAGGAAATGGCTGAACGCGAACGTCACGAAGACCCCGGACGGCAGTGTCCTCGTGTTCATTCACGGCTTCAACAATCGGTTCGAGGATGCGGTCTACCGCTTCGCTCAGATCGTTCATGATTCCGGCGTCCACAGCGCGCCGATCCTGGTAACGTGGCCATCCCGCGGCAGTCTGCTTTCGTACGGCTACGATCGCGAGAGCACCAACTATACGCGCAACGCACTGGAGACGTTGTTCCAATATCTGGCCAAAGATCCCCAAGTGAAGGACGTGTCGATCCTCGCCCACTCGATGGGCAACTGGCTTGCGCTGGAATCCCTGCGCCAAATGGCCATCCGGAACGGCCGTCTGCCGAAAAAATTCAAGAACGTGATGCTCGCGGCACCCGACGTCGACGTCGACGTCTTCCGCCAGCAGATCGCCGACATGGGCAACCAGCACCCGCAGTTCACGCTGTTTGTTTCGCGCGACGACAGAGCGCTGGCGGTTTCCCGTCGGGTCTGGGGAGATGTTTCCAGGCTGGGGGCTATCGACCCGGAGGCGGCTCCCTACAAGAAAGAGCTGGAGGACAACGACATTGCGGTCATCGATCTTACCAAGATCAAATCCGGTGACAGCATGAACCACGGGAAGTTTGCGGAATCGCCGCAGATCGTTCAGCTGATCGGCAAACGCATTTCCGAGGGCCAGACGTTGACGGACAGCCGGGTTGGGCTCGGCGATCAAATACTTGTCGCGACAACGGGGGCGGCCACGGCAGCCGGAAATGTCGCTGGCCTTGTTCTTGCAGCGCCCGTCGCCGTTGTCGATCAGGATACTCGCGACAACTACGCCGGCCATCTTGGAGGCCTGTCAGGCCCCACTAAGGCGGGGTCCGCTGTTTCGGCGATGTGCGGCCAAGCCACACCAGCGCCGAACTGCGGGCGTTAGATGGAGCGATCGACGAAGCCACACCACGAGGTATCCTCGCCGACAACGTCAGTCTCAAGTCGGTTACATTCACCGCGATGCTTGGCGCTGCCTACACAGTTTATGAAGATCGGCAGACTCGCTTCGACGTCCTCGCCGGGGCTCGCTGAACGGCGGACTAATCGGAGGCCTGTCCCGTTCAGACGAAGGCAACTGGGTAGACGGCTTCGCCGGGGTAAAGGGCCGTTACTCGTTCACCGATACCGTCTTTTGTCTGCTTCGAGAGGATGCGCCTGCCCTTATCGTGGCAATTCTTCATGAACGCATGGATCTCATGACGCGTTTGGCTGGTCGTCTGAACGAATGATTTTTTGGGCGAAGGCGAGATTGCCTGAGCGTAAGGTCAATAAATCGTTCTTGTCGAGTGGTCAAAAGGGGGGTTGCCAGTTCTGAGATCCCTTCAAAAGCGAAAAAGTGTGACCCGCCACAATCATTGAGATGCAGAGATTGAGATGCAGGTCCCGCCGGATCTGCATCTCATTTCGTTTCTACTGGAATGAGTAATCAGCGGGCACCATCTGCGTTTCTATGGCGAAGGTGACGACGTCACCAAGTTCGGGTATTGCGAAATCCATTCCCCATTGGCTGCGGCGGATCCTGCCGGTCGCCGAGAAGCCGATCTTCGGGACGCCCATCATCGGGTGCTCGGCCATCGAGCCGTTGAACGTGACGTCGAGCGTTGCAGGGTGCGTCTCACCGCGGAAGGAGAGGAGGCCTTCGATGGTGCCGGTCTTCTTGCCCGTCACGTGGATCCTCTTGGAAACGAAGGTGATCGGCTTGGCTGCCAGGAAGGTCTCCCCGCTGCCGATTTCCGCATCGAAGTCGACCTTTTCCGGCCAGGGATAGTCGGTGCGGACCGAAAGCGGATCGATCGTAACGGAGAGCGTGGAGGTTTCCGGCTTTTCCGGCTTCCAGTCGAGCCGCGCATCGACTTTGGTGAAGCGCGCGGTGTAGTGCGACAAGCCGGAGTGGTTGAAGGACCAGCTGAAGCTCGAATGCGACGGGTCGGTCTTATAGGCCCCGCCCGGCGCCGGATCGGAGGCAAGGGCGGGGATCGTGCTCAAGGCAAGAGCAAGGACGAATGCAGTTACACGAAGCATGGATGTTTCCTTGGATATGGAATGTTGCGGGGGTATCGGCTCAGGCCGCCTTGTCGCGGCTGATGGCTCTGAGGCGTTCCCAGACGCGGCCGGGTTGTGGAATGTCGAGGTAGAATACGGTCTCGAACGTGTCGCAGAGATGATCGGCGCTCGTGATGCGCTGCTCGCTGAGGCTGTTTGCCGTCACCCGGCGCAGACAGTCGTTCTGAAGGGCTACATAGCCGTCCGCCGTGTGCCGCAGGACCGCGAGCGCATTTGTGAACGGGGAGCCGGGATCCTGCATCAGCCAGCCATGCGTTGCGGTCATCGCAGCCTCGTCGCTATGGTCGGGCTGGAAGTCGAAGCTTTTCGCGATGCCGCGCACGTGGTTGTTGAAGCGCAGCCAGCGGCCGTCCGCCGGCATGATCGAAAAGTCGAAGCCGCGCTGGCTGATCGGCCCGGCGGAAATCGGCACCGGCTCGACGATGGCGTCCGCCACGCCGACTTCGGCGAGATAGGGACGGTCGAGGTCGACACGCAGCGTCAGGTGATTGCCGACGGCGATGTCGCCGAGTTTTTCCCGCTCGACGCCGCCGCAAAGACGGGTCACACGGAAGCCCAGTGCTGCAAGCGCTGCGCCGAAGAGGCCGTTCATCTCGTAGCACCAGCCGCCGCGCCGCCCCTCGACCATCTTGGTGAAGGCCGCGGCCGGGGTGATCGCGGAGGGCCATCCCATGAAGGCGTCCAGCGCCTCCCATGTAAAGCTCATGAGATGGGCGCGGTGCAGCTGCGACAGGCTGCGGATGTCGAGACGCGACGGCCGCTCGACCCCGATCCGGGCCAGATAGGCATCAAGTTGCGTCGCTGTCAGGGTCATTCCGTTTTCGTGCGAAGGTACATATGTCATCCTTCGGTCTCCTTTCGATGGACCGTTGTTCAGGTTCTGATGGTGTGTTTGGGGTGGTTCAGGCGACCTCGCGGTCGTCCTCTTGCGGGAAGGTCAAACCGAAATCCCTGGCGACCGAAGCGATCTGTTCGGGCGTTTCGGGCTTGCAGAGTTCGATGATCGGAAAAAAGCTTTCGAACCCGCCCGGCGTGACGACGACCATGAGGCGGCCCTCGGTCTTCCCGACATTGCGGAAGCGGTGCGGCACACCGCGCGGCAGAGCGATGCAGCCGCCTTCCGTCAGTTCGACATAGTCGCCGGCGCACCAGAAGCCGAAGCGGCCGGCAAGGACGCGGAAGAACTCGTCCTCGCGCTCGTGCGTATGCAGTAGTGGGCCTTCCCCGGCCAGCACGAAGGCCTCGAACATGCCGAACGAACCGCCAGTATTGGCCGCCATCATGCGGATGACATGTTTACCGAACGCCATCGCTGGCGTTCCATGCCCCGGCGGCGAAACCGCCGCATAGGTGAACTTTTTCATCTTACTCTCCAGGTTCGGGCTGCATCGATCGTTGATGCTTTCATTCTTGTGGCGGGACGCAGAAATCCCTGCCGCGCTCCGGCATGCGGGCGGGGCCGATGTCTGTCGCCCGGTGGCACAAGGCCGCCGAAGACGGGCAGATGATGATTTTGAGGCCGTCCAGCCGGTACCGCGCTTCAATAGCGCACTGTGAAAACCGGCGTTCCTAAATGAATGTGCAAGCCGTGCCGAATATCCTAAAAGTTTGCTAAGAAGACCAGGGATAGGCAAAGGGGACAGCAATGCAGGTCGACGACAAGCTGCTCGATTTTTTCAATCGGCCGCTGATGTGCATCATCGCCGTGGCTGACGAGACCGGCCGTCCTTCGGCAGGACGCGGCGTCGGCTTCCATCTGCTGGAAGACCGCGAGACAATCGACGTCATCTTTTCCGCCTGGCAGTGGCCACGGCTCGAATCCTGTATCCGGCAGACCGGGCGGGTCGCCGCCACCTTCGTCAGCCCGTCGGATTACATCAGTTTTCAGCTGAAAGGGTCCGCCGGGATGCGAGAGACGGAAACACCCGACCTCGATCGCTCCGACCGTTTTATGACCGCGGCGACGGACGAGCTCGAATCCCTCGGCGTGCCGCGACGCCTTATCGCGCCTTGGCTGACGGCGCGCCAAGCGCGGGTCGCCCGGCTGGTGATCAGTGAAATCTATATCCAGACGCCCGGCCCGCTCGCCGGCATGCTGGCAGGCACCCAGGTTGGCACGAGGTCTCAATGAACCTGCGGCTTTCCGATCTTTCCGCCTGCTTCGAGGGTGTCATTCCCTCCATCATCGCCACGGCCTCGGCCGATGGCATGCCGAACATATCCTATCTCTCCCATGTGGTGCGGGTCGATGAGGAGCATGTCGCGCTCTCCAACCAGTTCTTCGCCAAGACGGCGGCGAATGTGCGCGCCAATCCCAAGGTCACGCTGATCGTCGTCGACGGGCTTACCGGAGATCAGTTCCTGCTCGACATCGGTTTTGTGCGTTCTGTCGATGCCGGCGCACTGTTCGACAAGATCGCCCGCCAGCTCAAGGCGAGCAGCGCGCAGGTCGGCATGTCGGATGTCATGCGGCTCAGGAGCGCCGATATTTTCCGGGTGCACGGGATCGAAAAGGTTCCCTCGCCGGTGGAAACGGCTCCGCCCATGACCGGCCGTGCGCCTGTCAGCCTTCCCGCCCTTTCCGAGGCGATCAAGGCCATCGAGGGAAAGGCGGAGGCCGATGAGATCATCGAAAGCCTGCTGTGCGGCGTCCAGCACGTTCTCGGATACGATCATGCGCTTGTGCTGATCCATGACAACCATCGCGGCTGCCTGACCACGACCGGCAGCATCGGCTACGAGCGCTCGGGCCTCGGATCGGAAATCGCCGGCAGCGAGGGATTGATCGGCGCTGCGGCAACGAGTGGCCAGACGATCAAGGTCAGCGACATGAGCCGCGTGCGTCGATTCGGCGAAGCGATCGGTCTGGAGGCGGACGGGGCTGAAAATGTCACGCGCATCGTCGCTTTCCCGCAATTGCCGACGGCTATGAGCCAGATTGCCGTTCCCATGACCGTCCGCGGCGCGGTGACGGGCGTACTCTTCGTCGAGAGCACGGAGCGGCTCGCCTTCCGTGAAGAGGACGAGGCTGCTCTCGAAATTCTGGTGGGACAGGCCGCCCGCGCCCTCAGGGCCAGTGAACGGGAGGCGGCAGCCGCCGAATTGAAACCGGTGGTCAGTTTGCCCGAACCTGCTGCCGCCGGGCGAGAAGTCCGCGTCATTCATCACCGCTTCGACGACAGCGTGTTCGTCGACGGCACCTACATAGTGAAGGGCGTTGCCGGCACCCTGCTGCGGCTGATGCTCGATTGGCATCTGAGCGACGGCAGAAGCGAATTCACGAACCGGGAAATGCGGCTCGCGGCCGGTGCCCGCATGCCGGAGATCAAGGATAATCTCGAAACCCGGCTCCTGCTGTTGCGTCGCCGGCTCGAAGAGAAGCAGGCGCCCATACGCCTCGTCCGCGTCGGAAGGGGCCGGGTAAAGCTGGAGGCGGAAGGACCTCTCACACTCGACGCGACCGCAGGCGATTACCCATGAGCTGACAAATCAGGCAGGCAATTTTCTCTCGTGCCGAAGCTGGTGTCAGAAACCATGGTCGGGATAAAATCGACATCGCCCATCAGCCGAAGCTGAGACGTTGAGCCGCTATTGAGGCGAGAACCGACAAGATAGTTGACAGTAAAAGAATGCAGGATGTTGCAATTAGCGAACCTGTCGCGCCTGCTTCTTCCGCAATTCCAGCAACATGACTGATGAGGGAGGCAAATGCTGCTGCCATCGCGACTACGGTTGCCGCACTGAGGAAGATAACGACGGCTACCAAGCCGTCCAGCACAACTTCAATAAAGGGGTTTCCATCGTTCACGATTGAACCTCCACGCTCGCTGCGCTATAGGTCGCCACCCATCCTCCGCGAAAAGTTTATAAGCTGCAACCCTGAATCGTCAGGGTGATGTGGTACGGCCGATGCATCATCAAAGGTGATTCGGCGAGCCTCAGGCGGATTCAGCCCAGCCTTGCTGCGGCAGGTCAGCCACGCTGCTGGACGTGTAGCATGCGCTCGCGTGTCGCGAACCATTCCTCGGCGTAATCGTCGTTCCTGTATTCGTCGAAATAGGGTCCGCCATCTGTGAAATGCACGATCTTGGCGTCATCGCGTTTGTCATATTCGTTGACGAGATAGTTCCAGATGATGGGTAGCTCGCCGATCAGATGGTCGCCGTCGAGCCACTTGAACTGGTGCAACTGCAGTCCGGTTGCGGTGTTGACATAATCAGGCGTCAGCGCCCTGCATTTCGCGTTGTTGAAGAGGATCAGGCTCGACCAATTCTTCTTTTCGTATTTCGTCTGTACCTGGCCGAGAAACTTCGTTTCGACCTTCGGCTGGTAATCGTGTTTCACGCACATGACGGAATAGCGCTCATCGCGCAGCGCCCAGAGCTCGGCGATATCCGTGCGCGCAAGCATGTCGCAATCCATGAACAGGCTCCATCCCTCATACCGACTGAGATAGGGCGTCAGGAAGCGCGAGAAGGAGAACTCGGTCGACTGCAGGGCGTTGCGTTCACGCGTAAACGTGCCTTCGATATTGTGCAGGTAGATTGGCGTAATTCTCACCGGCACGCTCGATTTTTCCAGAATGCTCTGCGATAGCACGTGATGGGCGACAACTTCCTTTGAATCGAAACCAACATAGATGTTGACGATATCGGTCATATCAATTTCTCCTCGGCACAAATCGGTGATTGCATTCAGGAAGCCTGCTTCTTCTGGCGGTCGAGCGCGCGCTGCTTGCGGGTCTTTGGTCGCACCTTGCGGAACGCCTGATCGAGCGCCCGCTGCCATTTGGTGAGTGACATCAGGCCGTCGATGAGGGTCAGCGCATGATCGAGCCGCGTCGAAAGCGCGTCGTTGATCGCCGCCTGGATCTCCTCGTTTTTCGCATCCGGAAATTGCCGGGTCAGAAGATCGAAGCGGGACGACCCGGCATGTTCGGCGCTTGTGATGAGACCCCTTTGCGCCAGAAGCCTGAAATAGATCCGTTCGAATGTCCAGTCATGAACATCGAAGACCTTCCAGCGCGCACTCCGTTTCCCGGAGAATCCGGCGAGCACGATCTTCGGCGTCAGCTGAAGCTCCCGCATCCACGCAACCAGCGCAAAGCCGCTCGTCGGGATTTTATCCGGCGGATAGTGGCCCGACATCAGCGTCTCCAGATCACTGTACATGACTGTCGCACCCTTGAATGCGCCGACGGGGCTGAAGCGCTCCTCCGGTGCCGTACGGACATTCAGAACGCCCAGAAACTTGTCGGAAGTGAAGAATTTCAGGACCTCGTCCACCTCCCGCCGATGGACGATATTGGCGCCCATCATACCGCTGCGCGCCACAAGAATGGCATGCCCGGGGAAACTGTCATCGAGAACCTTGTAGACCTTGTTGAAGAAGACGAACAACGTATCGCTAGGAAACTCCGTCCTCATCGACTGCGGATCGAGCGCCTCGCTATTGGCGACCAGAACGATGTGCGAATAGCGATTGAAGAATGCGCGCCACGCATCGGGGCCTTGCGTGTGAAAGACGGGGCTTCCGGAGTTTTCGGATCCGGGGCTCCTTTCAGCCCTAGGGACCTCACTCGCGCCAAAATGTGCTTTCAGTTGTCGGGCGCGGTTCATCGCGCCGGCGCGCTTGCCGAGCGCCAGGAGATAGTCGGCCGCCTTTCGGAAGCCGCTGCGCTGGCTGACAAATCCCGACCACGGCGTTTTCGAAAGCATATTCTTATAAATCTCGGCATAGACCGACTGTCCAGCCTGCACCGAAAACTGCCACGGCTTGCGGCGTCCGGTGAAATGCAGGAGCGCAGCATTGCGGACATACGGCATGATCCCGGTCTGCACATTCCAGCGGTTGTCCAGCCTTTGCCACGTCCCGCGAAAGGCAATATTGAGAATGTCCTGGTCGTTGGAGGCAAAGGATCGCCCTGATCTGAGCAGGGAACGCGCCATCTCGAAAAAGCCGCCGGCCCGGATAGCGGCGCAATCTATGAGAAGGACCCCGGCATTGAAATATCCCGACCCCGGGTCGAGGCCGAGCTCCCGCTCCAGCTGTCCGATCTTGTCGGGGAAGGCAATGCGGTAGTCTTCAACCGCACCGATCGCCTTGCCGTTGAGATCGATATCGAAGAGTGGATCGACATTATCGACGGCCAATATATCCGCATCAAGGTAAAGAACGCGCTCCAACTCCTCGCCCATCAGCTTGTCGAGATAGAGGCGCGCAAGCGTCGACTTGTGCCAGCGGCCTGCTGTCTCGGGCGTATCGGTGGGAAAGGTGAAATCGACGACGTCGATATCGATGCCGTTGACGGCGTTGAAGGTCGCAACCCGAGCTTTCTGGTCCTCAGGCAAATCGATGCCGACAATGATCGGCTTGATATCGTTCCTTTGACTGTTGCGTCCGACAGACAGAAGCGCGCAGCAGGCTGCCGGAAGCATTCGCGCATCCGTGAACACGTATATGGCTTTGCTACGTATAGGAACCGACATCCCACCCCCTTGAGATATGCAGTATTGAACGACGACAGGAGCCTTATTCGAGATTGGATCTTCAATGAAAATTCGGAAAAGCCAGCTGAACTCAACCGCGGTAAGGCTCAAACATTTGTGCACAAGAGAGTTTTGTCAATGCCATCAGGGGGGTTTTACCTCTTTTGGTATTCGCGGCAGTCTCGCCGACAACCGGCACGGTGAGGAACGTACGGCCCGCGTGAGCGCAGGCGTCAAGAGCGAGATCGACATCGAGGATCTGCGCGGTGAGAAGATCATCTCATTCCCACGTCAGAGCCTCCCCTACAGCGAGCGCCATTTCGCGAAAAAATTCGAGGAGCATGATCTGACCGACGATGTCAGCTATACCCGCGACGACACGTTTTCACTGATGTCGCTGGTCTCTGCCGGTCTTGGCGTCGGCTTCGTGCCGGAATGGACGCAGGATCTGTCGAACCGCGGCTTCGATCTCAAGAAGGTGAGGGGCATCGATTTCAGAATAGGGCTGGTTGTCGCCTGGATAGGGAGGATCCGACCGCCGCGCGCGACGGCATCATCGATATCGCACGATCGCGGTGCGGCCGGGCAGGTGAGGTGACCTGCGGAAAGAGCGGCCGATGACCGGCTTCGGATTGCTTATCGCACCGGACCGTCAGTCCTCAGCAGCGTGCGGATCAGCGCCGCTTGGCTACGCACGCCATTTATGACTGGCGAAGTCGAAATCGGCTCCGCTCTTCAGTGTGGCTTGATGTCGGAGGAGGTAATCCACACCCGTCCATCATATGCCAGTTCGCCGTCTGAGAACTTGCGATCGGCGATATCCTCATAAACATGAAGATACTGAAGGAGCCCTTGCATAACGTCGCCTTCACCGGCAGGCATTGCATCGTCGGTAATGCATACAGCCTGGTGCAGGTTTCCTTCCGTCATGATCAGGACAGCGTGACCGCCATAGAGGCGAATTTTACCGGGCACAGTTACGAGCGACATGGCACCCTCCTCGAAAATAGCAGGACAATATTGCGTCGCTTTCCGGACGCTAAGGAGCCATGGTTAATGAAAGGTTAACGCTTATCAATTCTGCAATCAGGAGAGGCTACCACACTAAAAGGTCGTAACATATTCTCCGGTCGCGACCAACCAAACGCGCAGCTCCAGGGGGAGCGTTGGCGGTTTCGCGCGCGTTCAGAATGGGTTGGCGAGTTCGATCTGGCTCAATGCTTCGCTCAAACAGCTCGGTACGACGATCGGCCCGGTGCTGAAGACCGTGTCCACGATCCTGCCTGCAATGGAGCCGAGCCTAAGGAAACGCTCATGCTCGGCGGCGTCCGATCGATACTCAATGAAGGCCCTGCAGCCGATTTCGCCGCTCACTCAACAATTCACGTTGAACCAGCTCTCTCGCTTCGTTCGACAGGCCATTCGGCCCGGATAGTCCGAGCTCGACTAACCTCGCCTCGATTATCCGGGGAACGCTATCTGCTTCGTGCTGGCAGAGCCGCACCAGCCACTTCCATTCGTCGTTCGTCATGTCCCTTCGCACGACCATCAACTGCCTCCCCAAGGACGATCATATTTCTTAGACTACCACAATTCTCGGGGAAGGGCAGCTATGTCAGCCGCCTCACAATCGGGCTTCCGGGCTCCTCTGGAAGCCCGAGCCGAATTCATGCCACGCGCTTCAGCGCGTCGCCGATCTTGGAGACAATCGTTTCGATCTCGCTCTTCTCGACGATCAGAGGCGGGGATAGGGCGATGATGTCGCCGGTGACGCGGATCAGCAGTCCCTTTCTGAAGCAGTCGACAAAGACGTCGTAGGCACGCGTGCCCGGCGCTCCGTCTCGAGGTGCGAGTTCGACTGCACCGACAAGGCCGAGGTTGCGGATATCGGTGACATGGGGATGGCCCTTCAGCGAATGCAGGGCTTCCTGCCAGTGGTCGGACAGGTCCGCGGCACGCGTGAGCAGCCCTTCCTCCTCGTAGATGTCGAGCGTGGCGATGCCTGCAGCGCAAGCGACCGGGTGGCCGGAATAGGTATAACCATGGAAGAGCTCGATCGCGTTTTCCGGACCCACCATCAGACCGTCATGGACCTTCCGGCTGGCAAAGACCGCGCCCATCGGGATCGTGCCGTTCGTCAGGCCCTTCGCCGTCGTGACCAGATCCGGAACGACGCCAAAATAGTCGGTTGCAAATGGTGTTCCAAGCCGACCGAAGCCGGTAATGACCTCATCGAAGATCAGGAGAATGCCGTATTTGTCGGCCGTGGCGCGCAATCTCTCCAGGTATCCTTTCGGAGGGAGGATGACGCCCGCCGAACCTGACATCGGCTCGACGATAACGGCGGCGATCGTCTCGGCCCCGTGCAACTGGACGAGACGTTCGAGATCGTCTGCAAGTTCGACGCCATGGTCCGGCAGGCCTTTAGTGAAGGCATTGCGTTCAACGTCGAGCGTGTGGCGCATATGGTCTGCGGGAATCTGCGGGAACATCCGGCGATTGTTGACGAGGCCGCCAACCGAGATGCCGCCGAAACCGACGCCATGATAGCCCTTCTCCCGGCCGATGATGCGGGTCCGGGTGCCCTGGCCGATTGCCCGCTGATAGGCGATTGCGATCTTCAGGGCAGTGTCGACCGATTCTGAGCCGGAACCGGTGAAGAAGATCCGGTCGAGCTTCGCATCGGCGCCGCCGGGTGCAACTTTCGCCAGTCTGACGGCGAAGTCGAAGGCGATCGGATGCCCCATCTGGAAGGTCGGCGCAAAATCCATCGTCGATAGCTGGCGCTCGACGGCCTGAGAGATTTTCTTGCGGCCGTGCCCGGCGTTACAGCACCAAAGGCCCGCCGTTCCATCGAGAACGCGGTTGCCGTCGACATCGGTGTAGTACATGCCCTCGGCGGACGCGAGCATACGGGGTGCCGCCTTGAACTGGCGGTTTGCCGTGAACGGCATCCAGAAATTGTCGAGCACCGGAGCGTTCGTCTTGCTGATCTGATCCATCTTGTCCTCCATTGGTTGCAGGAAACGTCCGCTAATTTCCCTGATCGAACAAGTCTTTTTCATTGGGTGCATAAGCTATTGATTTTACGAACTTGTGTTCGTAGAGTTTTCGGTATTTTGAACAACGCAAACGGTGCATGCATGTCGTTTGATATCGGCAATCGTCTTCGCTATGTCCGAACCGCCCACAAGCTTTCGCAGCGCGAACTGGCAAAGAAGACAGGGGTGCGAAATTCGACGATCTCGCTCATCGAATCGAACGCTTCGAATCCCTCGGTCGGCGCGTTGAAGCGCATCCTGGATGGCATTCCGATCGGGCTTGCGGAATTCTTTGCGCTGGAGCCGGAGAGGCCCAAAAAGGCCTTTTACGCTGCCGAGGAACTGGTAGAGATCGGCAAGGGCGGCATCTCATATAGGCAGGTCGGCGAGAGCATGTTCGGCAGGAACCTGCAAATACTGAAGGAATGCTATCAGCCGGGTACCGACACAGGGAAGGTGCCCCTCGTCCATGAAGGCGAAGAAGGCGGTATCGTCCTCGTGGGGCGGCTCGAAGTCACTGTCGACAATGAACGGCGGATCCTCGGGCCGGGCGACGCCTATTATTTCGAGAGCCGTCGTCCGCATCGCTTCCGATGCGTCGGTCCCGTTGCCTGTGAGGTCGTCAGCGCCTGCACACCCCCGACCTTCTAGGGACGGCCCTCAATGCGGGCAAGAACCCGGTCAAGCGCATCGTGGAGCTTCCGACGAAGCCGCTATTTGCCATCGTCATGGCTTACTCCGGGGCAAGGATTGTTACACAGCATCAGCTTTCAGTCTCGGAAATGCCGCACCCGAAAGCTTGTCGAATACGTGGACACGATGCTGCTCGACGACAAGCTCGAGAGTTGATCCGTCTGCGATCGCCACATGATCGGGAAGATGGATAACCGCAGAGGTTTCGCAGGATTCGACCGTGCCATAGACATAGGTTTCCGTGCCGATGCTTTCGGCATAGTCGACATGATAACGGACGCGAAGACCGTCGCGGGTTCGATCACGCGCCAATCCGAAATGACTGGGACGGACGCCAAGCGTGACTGCCTGGCCGATCCGGGCATCAGGGGCCTCCAGCGGCACGTTGAGCGCACCGAATCCGGGCACCTGCAGGGCTATCCCCCCCGGGCCGCAGGAAAGCAATTCGCCTTCGAAAAAATTCATCTGGGGGGATCCGATGAACCCCGCGACGAACCGGTTCGCCGGCGTCTCGAAAAGCTCCAGGGGCGTGCCGATCTGTTCGACACGGCCGGCATTGAGCACGACAATGCGGTCCGCCATCGTCATCGCCTCGATCTGATCGTGCGTGACATAAATCATCGTCGCGCCCAGGCGCTTGTGGAGCCGGCTGATCTCGCCTCTCGTCTGTACGCGAAGTGCTGCGTCAAGGTTGGACAGCGGCTCGTCGAAAAGGAACAGCTTGGGGTTTCGAACGATGGCTCGTCCGATCGCGACACGTTGCCTCTGTCCTCCCGACAGCTGTTTTGGACGCCGCTCAAGAAGTGGTTCAATCGCCAGCATCCTGGCCGCTTCCAGGACGCGGGCATCAATTTCGGCCCGCGTCATTTTGAGGTTTTCGAGGCCGAATGACAGGTTTTTCGCGACGGTCATGTGCGGGTAAAGTGCATAGGATTGAAACACCATCGCAATTTCCCGTTCGCCAGGGGCTGCCTGCGTAACGTCCTTGTCGCCGATCAGGACGCGCCCGCCCGTGACGTTCTCAAGTCCGGCGATCAATCGCAGAAGGGTGGATTTCCCGCAGCCGGATGGGCCGACCAAGACAACGAATTCACCCTCGTTCACATCAAGATCGATGCCGTGAAGAATACCGAGGTGGCCAAAGCTTTTTCTGACATCGTTCAATCTCAAACCGGCCATGTCCACTGTTCTCCCAGTAAGCTATTTCGAGCGAAGGTCGCTGATCGAGGCATAATCGAGCCGGCACTTTGCGGGGATCGAATTAGTTCGTCAAGATGACGAACATGAATTTTGCGTTTGCAGATGTTTCCATCCAGAGCGCGTCCGTCCGGATTCGCTTTCAAATGAGATGGGCGGACGCGTCGCTCCCGGGTGCGGATCGTACTCAGACCGGCGGCGGGAGACGCCGTTGCTCGGGAAGGGCCTGCGGAGAAAAGAGAAGGTTGTGCAGGTGGTTGAGACCGATGGCGAGCGCTCCGATTAGTGTCGCGCGGCTGCCGAGGGCGCTGGCTTCGACCGTTATCCTGCGCCGGCTGGCCTTGGCGATGCCTTCGCGAATGCGCTGGACCATCAGCGGATGGCGACCGATGCTGCCCCCAATGATAATGATGGTAGGATCGACGATGGCGTTCACGGACACGATCAATAGCGCCGCGATGTCCCCGACTTTCCGGATAACTTTGGCTGCAATCGGATCTTCCTCTTCGGCAAGCCTTAGGATATCTCGAACGGACGTGTCCTTGGCGCCACCCGAACGCTGGTAGAAGTCGCTGATTCCTTGCGCTGCAATGGCGCATTCCAACGCCCCGCGTTCTAGGCTGTCCTCGGAATAGGGATCGGCTCCGAACGGCAGGTAGGAAATCTCGCCGGCGGCGCCGCTCGCGCCACGCATCAATTTGCCGTCCTGAAGCACGCCAAGGCCGATACCTGTACCAAGCGAGATGAATGCCACCGTATCGATGGCGACGGCGTGGCCCTGCCAAGACTCGCCTATAGCGGCTGCATTGACGTCATTCTCCAAGACCACTGGACAGGCAAGCCGATCTGCGAGCGTCCTGGCAATGTTGATGCTGCCGAGATCGACAAGGTTCGGGGCCATCGACAACGCGCCGGTCGTGGGTTCGACGACGCCAGGGGTTGCGATAGCGGCCACCAGGACATGCTCGCGCGCCACTCCGCTCTCGGCAAGGATTCGAGCGAGCGCTGCCTCAACCTGTTCCAGCTGATGATAGCCACCACGACGGTCGGAGGGATATTCAACCTCTCCAACGATGTGGCCTACGATGTTGCCGAGCACGACCCGCGTTGTCGTTGCGCCCATATCGACGCCGACCGCATAGCCGGCAGTGCCGTTCACCTCGTAAGTAATGGCGCTGCGGCCGATGCGGCCGGTCGTAACGCCTTTTTCGCGAACCCAGCCGGCTTCTTCCAGAGTTCTGATGACCTCGGACATTGTCTGCTTGGAGAGCCCGGTGATCTTCGACAGGTCCGCCCGGGATGTTGGGCCGGTATGCAGCAATACGTCCATGACGGCGCGAACCGAAATCTGTCGCAGCACGGGAGGTGCGTTCTCAGTCAATGCCATGAGCCAAATATTCCGGTCGATATACGGTTCCGCTTTTCGTCTGCTTCTGCTTTTTCCACGAATGCCCGCCAATTTCAAACTGGTTGTTGACAGACCAAAGGCTCACCAATAATAAATTCGTCAACCTGCCGAACAAATATATAAAGAGAGCTGCGTTTGTCAAATATTTCAACTATCGCGCCAGATCTGCGGCCGGCGGTTGGCAATCGCCGCACGAAAGCTCTGGGTCTCGTCGCCGGCGTTGACCTTGGTGGCACGAAGGTGCTCGCAGGCCTATCCGACCTTGACGGCGACCTGTTGGCGACGATGGAAGAGCCGACGGCGCACGGCGAAGGCGCTCCCGTACTCGAGCAAATTGTGCGCATGATCCTGACCCTTGCGGAGAGGCACCGCGATCGTGGTCCGCTGCTCAAGGCGGTCGTTGGCGTGCCGAGCGCCGTTTCGCCCTCCACTGGTCTTGCCTCCTTGTCGCCGAATCTCGCAATCCCCGCGGACCAGCCGCTTGCTCGGCTGCTTGAGGCCGGGTTGCCCTGTGGCGTGGTTGTCGAGAATGACGTCAATCTGGCAGCATTTGCCGAGGCGACCCTCGGAAAGGCGCGAGATTGCGCTTCCGTGGCCTTCATCGCCTTCGGGACCGGGGTTGGTATGGGGCTTGTTATCGACGGCAGGCTTTTTCGCGGTCACCACGGCCGCGCCGGGGAGCTTGGTCTTCTGCCGCTCGGCACAAATCCGCACGACGCCGCACCGAAAGCAAGGGCAGGCCTCTTCGAGGACCAAGTCGATTCGCCGGCCGTTCGTGCTCTCTATCGAGATGGAACCGTGCCGGTGAGCGAGATCTTCCTCAGAGCGGGTTCAGGAGACCGGGAGGCGTCCGCTGCCATCGCAACGCTCGCAAAGTCCGCATCGGTCGGCCTCGCGTCCATTCAGGCGGTCTTCGATCCGGCATTGATGGTACTCGGAGGCGGCATCGGCTCGCGCCCGGAATTCGTCGAACTCGTCTCGCAGCATATGTCGTCCCTGCTGCCGTTTGCGGTGCAGATTGAACCGACGTCTCTCGGTCCGGAGGCCGGAATGCGCGGTGCCCTGATGCTTGGATTGCACGAACTTTCCAACCAGACAGCCGCATAAGAACAGGAACTCGCCCATGACGAAGCCACGTACAAAACCGCGTGTCCTTAGCCCGCTTGCCGATGGGCAACTCGTATCGGAAAAGCCGGTCCTGCTGCCGTTCATGGCACCGCGCCTGCAGGGTGATTGCTGGCCGGACGGCAAGATCGAAATTTCTGTCTGGGGCTGTGGAAAGATCGCGAACCTGACCTTCAGCGGTTGGCGTGGGCCTTTCACCTATGCCCCGAACCGCGTCGAGACCCGCGGCGGCGGCCTTTATGTGGCCCAGTCGGCACCGGTGCTGTTTTTGAAGGGGGCGAAACTGCAGACACTCGTACCCTCGCGTCGTTGCGCTTGGTGGGGAAGCACCACGAAACGCGAACCGGTCGAGCGGCTGGGTGACCGGCGGATTGCCCGAACGGGATGGGGTGTCGCAATCGCCGAGCAACGGCCGGCCGGCATATTCCTCAGTGCAGGCGCATCGATCGAAGAAGCCACCAGGGCTCTCGACCTCGCTCAGGAGGACGTGATTGCGGAAGCCGACGCCTATGTAGCGCGTTGTGATGAGATGCCTGAGGCCTCTCCGCTGATGCGCAGCATGGTTTCGCAGAGCCTTCATGCCGCACTTTCAAGCATTCGTCAGGACGAGCATGGTGGTTTTGGCGGCCTCGCCGCCGGCCAGGCCTACAGCGCACCGGCACGAACCTATTATCGCGACGGGTACTGGACGCTTCAGGCCCTGCTGGCGCGCGCACCCGATGCCATACGCTCGCAGATCGAGCTGCTGGCGCGCGGCATACAGCCCGATGGGGAGGCGCCGAGCGGTGTCATCCTGACCGGGCCGGCACAGGCCGAAGAATGGGAGAAGGTTCGCAGATCGCACCCACAGATCAAAGAGGAGCACCTGCGTCCAGGAGATTGGTGGAGCGACCACTTCGACAGTCCGTTGTTCTTCATTCTGACGATCGGCGACTATATCCGTTCGACGGGTGACAATTCTCCGCTGTCTGCCCATTGGGACAAGGTCGTTGCCATCCTTGATCGCTACTACGCTTTGGATGCGGCCGGAAACGGCCTGCCGGTCAAGCCTGCCCACGATCGTGATTGGGCCGACAACGTCTACCGCCACGGCTACGTTTCATACGATATCGGCCTGTGGGTCGGTGCTCTCGACGTGATTGCCGCTTACAGCGGGGCAATTGACGAAAATATTGCCGCCAAGGCTGCCGCTACCGCCAAAAAGGCTCGGGCATCGATTGACGACGTCCTTCTTCAGGCCAGTGGAACCTATGCCGACTATGGGACAAAACAGGATTTCGTCGAGGATCATCTGACGCTCGACAGTCTCACGCTGCTTCGTTACCGAGCCGTTTCGGCAGAAAGCGCAACAAGGGTTCTGACCAAGGTGGCGTCGACCCTGGAAAGCCGCAGCAACAGTGATCAGCCCTATGGTGACTGGGGCGTCATGTGTGCCTTCCCGCCCTTCAAGCGTCCAAAAGACACCCGCTCAAAATCGGCCTTTGCATATCGCTACCACAATGGATCGGACTGGCCCTACCTGTCGGGTCTTTATGCCGAACAGCGCCTGGTATACGGCCTTGAGGATGCGGAATATCCGCTGCTGCGCTGGTGGGAAACCTGCCTGGAAGAAGGGTGGATGGGCGCCGTCGAATATTTTGCGCCGCCATGGGGGCGCGGCTCGCTGCTCCAGGGATGGAGCAGCATGCCGGCGATGGCTGCCCTTGCCCACAAAGACAAGCTGCGTTTGGCGATGAGCTGAGACGTCGGCTCCGCAGAGCATCGCCACGACCTGGTGGAGGCGGGGCAAACAATGCAAAAAAGCCGCCCGGAGGCGGCTTTTTCATTTGCTCGGGACCGGCTTTTGCTACTCTTTGGTCGCTCCGGCCATCAGCCCGCTCATCAGCATCCGCTGAAGGGCGGCGAACATGACGAGCACTGGCAAGACCGAGAGTACCGACATCGACAGCAGTCGGGGCCAATTGATGCCGAATCGTCCAACCGTATTGGCGAGCGCGACCTGGACGGTCCATTTGTCCTGATCGGTGATGATCAGGAACGGCCACAGGTAGTCGTTCCAGCGCCAGACGAGGTTGAACGCGAGAAGGGTACCAATCGCTGGGATCGAGAGCGGTACGATGATGCGCAGGAGGATACGCCACTCGGGCGTTCCGTCGATCCTGGCGGCCTCCAGAAGACTGTCGGGGATGTTCGTAATGTACTGCCGCATCAGGAACACCCCGGTCGGCGTCGCGGCGGGGGCGATGATAATGCCTGCGAGCGTATCGAGAAGATGAAGATCGCGCAGGACAAGAAAGACCGGGATCATGACGATCTGCAGCGGCACCATCAGCGATGACATGATCAGCAGGAAAAACAGGGTGTCGCCTTTGAACCTGAATTTCGCAAGCGCATAACCCGCCATGACGCTGATGGTGACGGACAGCAGTGCCGAGAGCACGGAGACGATCGCCGAATTGCGAAAGAAGACGAGAAATTTCGCCCGCGACACCGTTTCGATGAAATTCTGCAGCGTTACATGGGCCGGAAAAATCGTCGGCGGCCACTGGAATATTTCCTGTTGCGATTTCAGCGACGACAGGAAGAGCCACACCGGCGGCATCAGGAAGACGAAGAGTGTCAAGGCCACGAAGGCGAGCCGCCAGGGCGAATAGATTTGTGTCATGTCTGGCTCCTCGACAGGCGCAACTGGACGATCGTCAGCAGCAGAAGAATTGCAAAGAGAACCATCGACTGGGCAGCAGCAACGCCGGCCTGCATCGGCTTTTGAAATGCCGTGTCGTAGATCGTCTGGATCAGATAGACCGTCGCCTTTCCTGGCCCGCCCCCCGTCAGAGATACGACAAGCTCATAGACCTTGAAGGCCTCGATCGAGGAGAGCACCAGAACCACCGCCATTGTCGGCCTGAGGAGCGGCAACGTTATATGTGTGAACTGGCGCCATTTGCTGGTGCCATCAATTGATGCGGCTTCATAGTAATCCGCCGAGATCGCGGTCAGGCCGGCAATGAAGATCATCATGTTGAAACCGGCTTGAGCCCACACCCAGGCGATGATCATCGCAATCTGAGCCATGGTATCTTGTTCGAGCCACGGAACGGGGGCAATTCCCGCCAGCGACAGCAGATAGTTGACGAGACCGTTGTTCAGGCCGAAAAGCCAACGCCACGAGACGCCGATGATCAGCAGGCTGATCATCGAGGGGAAAAAGACGATCGTCCTGATAACCGCAAAGAACCTCGTCTGAGGCGAGAGAAGCAGCGCCAGCGCCAGGGAGGCGACGATGTTCAGCGGCACCGCGATAACAACGAAGGCAACTGTCTTGACGAGCGACGTCTGAAAGTCGGCGTCGCTCAAAAGCCCCAGGAAATTATCAAAGCCCACATATTGCGGAAGAGTGCTCGGCACCTGCGGGACGACTACCACGCCTCGCTTGAAGAATGCCATCATGAGGCCCTGGAGAAGCGGATAGAGAGTAAAAGTAACGAGCAATGCGATCGTCGGCAGCATCAGCAGATACGGCCAACTGAGATTGAAAAGGCTGTTGCGCCGGCCTTTCGGCACCGGGTGGAAACCCAGTGCCGAACTGCCTTGTTGCGGGATCGTCGCCGTCACTTGCTCGCCTCAAGCGAACTGTCGGCGGCTTTCTTGATCTGCGTGATCGCCTCTGCTGAGGAAATCTGACCGGCGACAGCCTGAGTGACGGCGCTCTTGACCGTACCCCAGACGGCCTGCATTTGCGGCCAGGCCTGATCGGTCGCCGCATAGACGGGGCTCGCGTTCAGTTCGTTCTGCATCGCGGTGATCGCCGCCGTCGCAGCCGGATTGTCGTACTTGACCGGCGGTGCCTTGAGGTTGGCGGGGATCATGCCGAAGGTCTTGGCATATTGCGCCTGGATCTCGGGCGAGGTGACCCACTTTATGAACTCGACGGCTTCGGGCAGATGTTGGCTGGTGTTGAAGGCGACGATGTAATCGCCACCGTAGATCGATGACGCAACCGTCCCGCGCGGCGTCGGTCCGGCCTGCCAGGCGAATTGCGCATTGGTTGCTAGGCCGGCGATCTGCCAGCTGCCGGACATATAGGCTGCTGCCTGACCTGCAGTGAAAAGCTCCTTTGGATTGTCCGAGCTCGCGCCGCTCCATAGGCCGGGTGGCATGGCTGCCTTGGTGATGTCGATGAATTTGTCGAGCGTGCTCGTCCAGGCCGCCTCGTCCATCACGACCTTGACGGGTTCCTTCTCCGTGTAGATGTGATTGCCGTATTGATATTCGTGAACGATCCAACGGCTCGCCGAAACATCCCAGACCAGCGGATAGCGGGTGCCGGATTTCTCTGCGACCTCCTTGATCTTCGGAATGAACTCTTCCCATGTCCAGCCGGTCGCCTGGTCCGGGATGGCAACGCCTGCCTTTTTGAAGGCGTCAACGTTCAGGAAGATGCCAGTCGACGTGACGCGCAGGGGCGCGGCAATCACTTTGTCGCCAAGCTTGGCTCCATCGGCCCAACCCTTGACGAAGTCGTTGATCCATTCCGGTCCGATCTCCTTGCTGAGGTCTGCCAGGAAGGGCCTGATGACCGGCTCCATGGAGGATGTCAGAGACAGATCGGGCATGATCCCCGATGCAGCATATTGCTGGAATTTCTGGATCATCCCGTCATAGGGTGTAATTTCCAGGTCGAAGGTCGTTTCGGGATGCAGCTTCGTGTACTGATCGAGGAGTGCGCGCGTATCCGCTTCCTCCTGATCGTTTTCGACATACCACACGAGCTTGAGTTCAGAGGCAGCGGCGAAGGACATTGTCATCGCCAGGGCGCTGGCGGTCATTAGAATTGTCTTTAGCGTTTTCATAGTTCTCCCTCTCTGGCTTGTCATTCTGACATCCGAAATGAACGGCCTGCAACTGAACTCCCCAGGCCTTTGTTCGTAACCATGACGAATTAAATACGAGTTTTGCGGACTGTCAACACAACACATTCGGTCCGGCGAGATTTAGTTCGTCCTGTTGACGAATAAATGGCGCATGTTATGAAAACCCCAGAATAAGCGCAGGCCAGAATAGGCGGAGGTATGTGATGGAGATATCAGTCGAAGCGGTGGACGGCGGTATTCAGATGGCGCTTGATACGATCGCGGCAGCGGGAGGGGGAACGGTCTTCCTTCGTCCGGGCCGTCACTCCACAGGCGCGCTCCGATTGGGAAGCGATGTTACCTTGCATATCGAGGACGGCGCTGTCCTCGCATTCGTGGCCGATTATGAGCGCTATTCCGAAAATACCGTCAGCGTGTACGCTGAGTCCTCAAACCGCGCCTATATCGTCGCACAGGGCGCAATGAATATTGCCATCGTCGGCAAGGGCTCGATCGATGGATGCGGCGATGCCTTCCACACCGGCTTCGACGAGGGGGTGGGCACCTTCACTCCGGCAGCCGAACGCCCGCGCGTGATCGTTTTTGAGGATTGCACGAACGTTCGTTTGGAAGACGTCCACATAACGGATTCGCCTATGTGGACGATCCATCTCGTGCGCTGCCGCGATATCGTCGCGCGTGGGCTTCGCGTCTCCAATAACCGCCAGCTCCCAAATACGGACGGGATCGTTATCGACAGTTGCAGCGACGTCACGATTTCTGAAGCCGTCATTCGCACCGCCGATGACGGTGTGTGCCTGAAGACGAGCTTGAGCGACAAAGGAATTGGACGCTGCGAGCGGATCGAGATCTCCGATAGTGTGATCGAGAGCAAGAGCTGTGCTCTCAAAATCGGCACGGAGAGCTTCGGCGATATATCTCAGATCCGATTCCTGCGCTGCCGGATCGAGAATTCGAACCGTGGTCTTGGCATCTTTTCGCGCGATGGCGGCAAGATTGAAGATGTCGTCTTCCGCGACATAGAACTCGATTGCAGCGAGACGCCTGATGGGTTCTGGGGCTCCGGCGAACCGTTCACGATAACCAAGCTCACGCGCCGCCCGGAGCGCCCCTCAGGAGCAATCCGGACGGTGCTGGTCGAGAACGTCTCGGGGCGAAGTCACGGCGCCGTCAATCTCTTTGCCGAGGAGCCGGGCGGTATCGATGGGATCGTTCTGCGCGGGATCGATATCAAAATGGACGAAGGGCCGCTTGGCACCGCAAAGCGGTACGACTTGCGACCGACAAATGCCGATCTGGCGCCGCCGAAAGGCGCAGAGGGGCGTGGCAACGCCTGGGTGCGAGGACAGGACGGAAAGATCGTCGGGCTTTTCGATTATCCAGAGGGATTGCCGGGTGTTTTTGCACAAAATGTGACGGGCCTCGAGTTGGAAGATATAACGATCCGTCGGCCCGAACCGCTGCCTGCAGGATGGAACCCAGCAACAACAGTGCTGATCTCCTGAGGCCGGCCTAGCCCCTTTTCGACGCTGAATGCTTGGACAAGGAGAAAATCATCAGAAAATTTGTGATATTGTGATTTATACTTGTTCCAATTTTGTGAGTGTGCGATCCTTCTAGACTGAAGCCAACGATTTCGACGTGCTTCACGTGAGAGGGTGTTCAATGGCGCGCATTACGCTCAGGCAGTTGCTGGATCACGCGGCAGAGGAGGGCTACGGCGTTCCCGCCTTCAACATCAACAACATGGAACAGGCGCTTTCCATCATGGAGGCCGCTGATGCGGCCCGCGCCCCCGTCATCATGCAGGCATCACGCGGCGCGCGCGCCTATGCGCATGACATCATGCTCAAGCACATGATGGATGCGGTCGTCGAAATCTACCCGCATATCCCGGTTTGTGTGCATCTCGACCATGGTAACGACCCGGCCAGCTGCATGACAGCCATCCAGGCGGGCTTCACCTCGGTCATGATGGATGGCTCGCTGAAGGCGGATGCGAAGACACCCGCCGACTGGGACTATAATGTCGACGTGACAAAGCGGGTGACCGAGATGGCCCATCTCGGCGGCATTTCCGTTGAAGGCGAGCTCGGCGTGCTTGGCTCTCTGGAGACCGGGATGGGAGAGGCCGAGGATGGACACGGCGCGGAAGGCAAGCTGTCTCATGACCAGCTGCTGACCAACCCGGACGAGGCGGTGAAATTCGTGCGCGAAACACGGGTCGATGCCCTGGCGATCGCCATGGGGACCTCGCACGGCGCCTACAAGTTCACGCGCAAACCTGATGGTTCGGTGCTGGCGATGAATGTCATCGAAGAGATCCACCGCAAGCTGCCGAACACGCACCTCGTCATGCATGGGTCGTCGTCGGTGCCGGTCGAGCTGCAGGAGATCATCAACAAATACGGCGGCCAGATGAAACCCACCTGGGGCGTACCGGTCGAAGAGATCCAGCGCGGCATCAAGAACGGCGTGCGCAAGGTCAACATCGACACCGATGGCCGGATGGCCATGACCGGGCAGATCCGCCGGGTCCTGCAGGAAGATCCGAGCGAATTCGATCCCCGCAAATATCTGAAGCCGGCAATGGCCGCGCTCACCAGGCTTTGCAAGGAGCGCTTCGAACAGTTCGGCACCGCCGGCATGGCCGATCGGATTACGCCCCTTCCGGTTTCGGCGATGGCAAAGCGCTATGCATCCGGCGCGCTCGACCCGGTGTTCTCCTAGATCTCATCGACTGACGGGGCGGACGCTTTTTCCCGTTTCGATATCCGGTGTCCCGGCTGCCAGCGTCTGGCCGTGAAACGCCTTGAGCAGGGAGACGACATCATTGATCTCACGCTCGACACGCGGAGCATCCCAGCCGAGTGCTTTTGCGACAATGCCGGCAATATCCGTCAACCCTTCGTAGGTCAGCTGGCCCTCGATTGCGATCGTCGTGCGCCGGAGCACGATATCGGAGAGGTGGACCACAAGCTCATTGCGTGCGATCCAGTCGATCTCCCGGAAACTATAGTGTTCGGCAGCTGATAGGCGCCGCTCGTCGGAATGATCGGAAGGGAACATTGCCATCGCCTCGGCCGTCGTCCCGTAGCGGTTCAGAAGTTGTTCCGCGCGTGCGGCAGTCATGCCGGCAGCCTTCGCGATCCTGTCGACGAAGACCCGTCTCGCCTGCGCGTCGGCCGGAAATGCCTTTCCGCCGCCAATCGGAAGGTAACGGGTCGACTGCTTGCGCGAACGCTCCAGCCGGGAGAGAACGGTGTCGGCAACCTCCTCGGCAAAACCGCGAAACGTCGTCCATTTGCCGCCGACGAGCGACAGGATGGCAAAAGGCCTTTCGCCGTCCGGTTCGATGACCGGGGCTGAATGGTCGCGGCTGATCAGGCCAGGGGCAGTTCCGTCGGAGGCCGGAAGCGGCCGGATGCCGCTATAGGTGTAGACGATCTGGTCGCGATCGAAGCGCAATGTCGGAAGCAGCGATCGCAAGCTCTGCAGGAAATAATCGATTTCCGGGTCCTCGCAGCGCACATTGTCGGGATCCCGGCTTGGGATATCCGTCGAGCCGACGAGCGCCAGTCCGAGATAGCCGTAGACCAGGCAGATGCGGCCGTCATCGGCCTCGAAATAGATCATATGGCCGTTCAGGCTGCGCACCAGTTCTGGATGATCGATCAGGACATGGGAGCCCTTCGTACCGCCGATCAGGCGCGAGGGCGCGCCGAGTGCTTCGTTGACATGATCGATCCACGGCCCGGCCGCGTTCACGACGAGCCTGGGCCGGACCGAGAATTCAGCTCCATCCTCTTTTCGGAAAGACAAGCGGCCTTCGGATCTGGCCGTCAGGGTGGCAAAATTTGCCGCGGCACAATGTGGGTTCGCCTCAAGTCCATCCCTGACGAGTTCGTAGACGAGGCGTTCCGGCCGGCTGATTTTTGCATCGTAATAAATCCCGCCGGCAACGATGTCCGGCGTGACATGTGGCATTTCCTGCCTGGCCTTCCTTTTCAGGATCAGGCGGTGGCGCGGCATCACACGATCGCGCGAACCGAAGAAGTCATAAAGGGAAAGACCGATCTTGATGAGCACGGCTCCGCGGCTGCGGGGCGCGGTCTTGGAACCGGCCAATGTCCTGAGTGCCGCCCAGATGCCGCGTGTCCAGGAAAAGACCGGAATGAATGTCGGCAGCGCCTCGACGCAATGCGGTGCGTTTTTCAAGAGCAGATTACGCTCCAGAGTGGATTGGGCGACCAGGCCGAATTCCCCGGTTTCCAGATATTTCAATCCACCGTGTATGAGGCGGGAGGGTGCTGCACTCGTTCCGGAACCGAAGTCCGACTTGTCGACGATCATGCAGCTGACGCCCTGTAGCGCCAGGTCGCGAAACAGGCCGGCGCCATTGATGCCTGCTCCGAGGATGACGACGTCAATGTCGTTCTCGCTTGTATCCGGGCTGCGCTCGAGAGGGGTGAGGGTCATGGCACTGTCGTCCTAAACTGCGGCACCTGCCGCGCTTTCCGGTGCAAGGCCAGCGATCTTTGGCCAGAGCGGCTTCATTGTTTCGGCGATCTCCAGGAACAGCCGGTAGCGCTTCTCATAGTCGGCGCTGCGGATGGGATTTGGCCTGCAGGTTTCGCCCTGTTTTTCCGTCGTCGACGCGCTTTGCGGATCTGCGTAGATACCGGCGCCTGCGCCGGCGCAAAGTGCGGCTCCCCAGGCGGCGGCCTCGTCGGCGCCGGTCACCGTCACCGGCATTGCAAGAACGTCGGCAAACATCTGGACGACGGCGGGGTTGCGCGATACTCCGCCGGCAAGCCGCGCCTCCGTGAAGGCAAAGCCGTCGCGCAGCGCATCGACATGGATGCGGTGGTTGAATGCGATCCCCTCCAGCACGGCGCGCAGCATGTCGCCGCGGTCATGCCAGCCGCCGAGTCCGAAGAAAGCCGCGCTTGCCGAAGCGCCATAAGGCGATCCGTAGAGATAGGGATGGAAAAGTACGGGAGAGGGGCGCTCGAAAGCCGCGTCGATCTCGGATGCGAGCAGAGCGTGGATGGATGTGCCCTCGGCTTCGCAACGTGCCCAATCGCCCGCGCATAGTTTTTCGATGAACCATTCGTAATTCGCGCTTGATGCAGGCGAAATCGACATGCTGTTCCAGACGCCCGGTGCAATTCCGTTGCGGCAGAACCAGCGTCGATCGACGCGCGGCTCAGAAGACAGCGTCTCATTGATCGAATAGGTGCCGGCAATGACGGCAACGACACCATCGGCATAGCCACCCGCGCCAAGGGCGGATGCCGTAACATCGTGCAAGCCGGCAGCCACCGGCGTGCCCTCGACAAGGCCGGTCAAGCGCGCCGCATCGGCTGTGATGTGTCCAACGATCTCGTCCGAGCGTGCAGCAGGCGGCAGAGCGCCAACAAGCGCCTGCAAGCCGAACAGACGCAGGGCGTCCTCGCTATAGTCTTGTGTCCTTACATTGGTGAATGAGGTGCTGGCTTCGGTCCGATCTGTACCGACAGTGCCGGTCAGGCAAAAGCGCAGCCAGTCCTTGCAGCTCATGATGTGGCCGATACGCCTGAACCGTTCCGGCTCATGGTCGCGCATCCAGGCCAGCAGCGCCGACGGCGCGGAGACATGCGGGACTTGACCTGTCAGCTCGATCGCCTCTTCGGCGACCTCATTCTTCATCCACTGATCGACGATATCGCCTGCGCGGCTGTCCAGCGATACGATGCCGTTGCCAAGCGGCATCCGCGACTGATCCAGCACATAGATTCCGTCGCCATGCGCCGTTGCCGCGACGGCCTGGATATCGTTTGCCGGCCGGCCGCTGAGAGCGATGGCCTCGCGGATCGCTTCGACCGTTGCGATCCACAATTCGTGCATGTCCCGTTCCACGAACCGCGGCCTCGGGATGAGCTGGGTCACGCGCCGCCTGGCGACAGCGATGGGTGTGCCGTCTATATCGAAAATGACGGCCTTCGTGACAGTCAGGCCACTATCGATCCCGAGAAGGCTCGGCATGCGTATTCACCTTTCTATCGTGACCGGGCAGTCCGGTCACATGCGTCCGCCACTGGTCCTGGCAACGACGACATTGATATCCCTGGACCGCATCCGATCGATGTGGACAGGCAGCGTCTTGTCGTCGACGATGACGACGTCGAATTCATCGAGCGCCGCGAAGCTGTGAAGCGCGCGCCGTTCGAACTTTGTATGGTCGGCAAGCAGGATGCGTTTGACGGAACAGTCGAACATGGCACGCTTCGTATCGACGGTTTCGGGCGATTGGTGCAGCACGATCCCGTCGCTGATGGCGGACATCGAGATGAACGCGATATCCGCCCGCAGACCCTTGATCTCACTGATCGTCATGCGCCCCATGAAAGCATTGCACCAGTTGTAATACTGGCCGCCGAGCGCCAGCAGGGTGACATCGTGCATGCCGGTCAGCGCATTCATCAACGTCAGCGAGTTGGTGATGGCGGTGATCGGCACTTTTGCGGAAAGGTGCGATGCCATCTGTAATACGGTCGTCGAGTCGTCGAAGAAGATCGCCTGTCCCGGCTCCACGAATTGCATTGCCGCCTCTGCAATCACCTTCTTTTCCGCCGACTGTCGGCTCGAGCGGTAGACATCGCTGGACTCGATCAGATTGGTGGCCGCCGCAGTGACGATCCCGCGCGTTTTCCTGAAGATCCCGCGGCTCACGAGCTCATCCACATCGCGATGCGCCGTCATCAGGCTGATGCCGAAGCGGTCGGTCAGATCTTCGATCCGCATCGAACCCTCGCTCATGACGGCCTCCGCGATCATGCGCCGGCGGGCGACCTGGCGTGTCTGGCGGCTGTCGCTGGTCAACTGGTCCAACAGCTCATCGCCCTGATTGGTCTTCTGTGTCACGGGTCACCCTTGTCGCTGAATTCCATACCCCAGCTTCGTATAGTGATTGCCGTGCCAAGGCAAAGAAGGCGAAAGCGGCTTGATGTGGTTGAAAGGGTCAAGAAGGGCGCCCGGTCGGGCGCCCTCCATCGCATTATTGGGCCAGAACGAATGGGCCGGTATACTTGTCGATATTGTCCTTGGTGATCAGCAGGCAATCGAACAGCTGCTTTTCGCTCTTGGCGCCGGTGCTGCCCGTCTTGATGACGTTATCAGCCTGCTTGACGGCCTCTTCGGAGAAGACGGCAACGGGCTGCAGGACGGTGTACTGCAACTCGCCTGCCTTGATCGCGGCGACCGCATCCGGTGAGCCGTCGAAGCCGCCGACCTTGACGTTGGCAAGCTTGCCGGCTTCTTTCAGCGCTGCGATCGCGCCGAGTGCCATTTCGTCATTGCCGGAGATCACGCCGATGATGTCGGGATTGGCCTGCAGCATGGACTGCATCTTGTTGTGACCCTGGGTGCGGTCCCAGTTGGCGACTTCCTGGGCGACCTTCTGAAGGTCGGGATACTGTGTCAGGACGGTCTCGTAGCCGTTGGAGCGCGTGGCGGCGTTGTTGTCAGACGGTGCGCCCAAGAGTTCGGCATACTTGCCCTTGTCGCCGACCGCTTCGACCCACTGCTGCGCGCCGATCGCCGCGCCCTGGGCGTTGTTCGAAACGAGCTGCGCCTTGGCGAGGCCCTCCTGGTTGATCTCGGCATTGACGAGAATGACCGGGATACCGGCGGCAACCGCCTTCTTGACCGCGCCGATCGAACCGTCGGCATTGGCCGGATCGAGGATGATGGCGACCGACTTGTTGGTGATAGCCGTGTCGATCAGGTTGCTTTCGGTGTTGGTGTCGCCCTTATGCGCACTGACCGAGGCGGTGTAGCCGAGCTTTTCGGCTGTCGCCTTGGCGACATTGCCTTCCGTCAGCCAATAGGGATTGGATGGATCATTGACGATGATCGTCATCTGGCCCGCCGCCCAGGCGGAGCTGACGAGGATCGGGGCAACAGCTGCGGCTGCCAGAAGAATGCGCATGCCTTTCTTAAACATAGTCTCTCTCCCTTTGTGAGTTCAGGTGCTGCCGGAAACCGGCGGTGCTTTCCGCGATCGGCCTTTTGGAAATCCAGGTGCCGTCGTGGATAAGTTCTGCTGCTGACGTCAGGACGATTTTGCCCGACGCCCGTATTGGATACTGTTCATGAGGACCGCGAGGACGATGACTGAGCCGGTAAAGACCGTCTGCCAGTAGGCCGACACACCGATGATGACGAGGCCGTCCGACAGGAAGCCGATCACAAAGGCGCCGAGCATCGTGCCGCGCACGGTGCCGCGACCGCCGGTCAGCGCCGCGCCGCCGATGACGACGGCTGCGATTGCCGTCAATTCGTAGGTCGTACCCGCCGTCGGACCGGCAGAGGTCAGCTGCGACGACAGGACCAGACCGGCAATTGCCGCGCAGACGCCCGACAGCACGTAGACGATGATCTTGACGCGCTTAACCGGCACGCCCGAGAGATCGGCCGCGCGCTCGTTGCCGCCGGAGGCGTAAAGCCAGCGGCCGAAAGCCGTGCGGCTCAAGACGATGCCGCAGATGATCGCGAGCACGGCGAGCACGATGACGCCGATCGGAATGCCGGCGAGGCGGTTGAAGCCGAGCCAGTCGAAACCGGTATTGCCAAGTTCCGGACGGCCGCCGAGATTGTTGTAGGTCAGGCCGTTGGTCATCAGCAGCGCAATGCCGCGGGCGACATAGAGCACGCCGAGCGAGGCGACGAAGGCTGGAACCTTCAGATAGGCAACCAGCACGCCATTGACTGCGCCGACGACAGCGCCGAGAGCGCAGGTGATGACCACAACTGCCCAAACGGGCGGATAGAGAATGACGCCGAAGGCGTTAAGCGTGACGCCCTGCATGAGGAAGCCGGCAATGCAACCCGCAAGCCCGAGCGTCGAGCCGACCGACAGGTCGATGCCGCCATTCAGGATCACCAGAAGCATCCCGATCGCCAGAATGCCGAAGATCGCGACATGCGAGGCCATGGTCAGGAAGTTGCTGAGGGTGAAGTAATAGGGCGACAGGAAGGAGAAGACAGCGATGATGACGATCAGCGCGAAGAAGGCGCGGCCCTCCAGGATCAGGCGCACGAGATTGGTGTTGCGCTTCTGCCCATGCGACACTGACTTCTGTTCGGTAATGTTCGTGACTGACATAATCAGTGCTCCATAATTCCGGGCTAGTGCGCGACCACGGCTTCGCCTGAAGCGGCCATGATCTTTTCCTTGGTGACGTCAGCACCGAATTCCGCTGAGATCCGGCCGCGATGCATGACGATGATGCGGTGCGCGATGCTCAGGCACTCGTTGACCTCGGACGTCGAGTAGATGACGGCGAGACCCTGGCGGGCGCGTTCGGCAAGAAGCTTGAAGACTTCCGCCTTGGCGCCGATGTCGATGCCGCGGCTCGGCTCGTCGAGAAGAATGACCTTCGGGTCGGTCGCCAGCATCTTGCCGATGACCACCTTCTGCTGGTTGCCGCCCGACAGCGAGCCGATGGCGGCCTCTCCTCCATCGGTTTTCACATGGACTTTGCGAATGGAGGCATCGACGAGCTCACGCTCGCGACGGCCGGATGTGAACAACCCCTTGGTGAAGGCGCCGATGCTGGCGAGCGACAGGTTGGAGCCGACCGTCATCGTCTGGACGAGGCCGTCGCGCTGGCGATCCTCTGGCACCAGCACGAGGCCGCTTGCGATACGTCCGGCGATGCTCAAATGCCCGACATCCCGGCCTTCAAGACGAATGGTCCCGCCACTGGCGCGCAACCGTCCGGCCACGCATTCCAGAAGCTCGGTACGGCCGGCGCCCATCAGGCCGTAGATACAGACGACCTCTCCGGCCCGCACGTCCAGCGACAGGCGGTCGACCGAATTGAAAGCCGATCCGGAGGGGCCGGAAACGGTGAGATTGCCGATCGAAAGCGCAGGCTTACCGAACGCATAACCCTCGGGCGGGCTGCCGAGATCGAAGTTGTCGCCCACCATGTTTCGCACGATCCATTCGAGATCGATGTCCCTGCGTTGCGCATAGGCAGTCATCGTGCCATCGCGCAGCACGACCGCATGGTGGGTGATCTGCAGCGCTTCCTCAAGATGATGCGAGATATAGACGATCGACACGCCGCGATCGGTCAGGTCATGGATGACCCTGAAAAGTACCTCGACTTCGGTGGCGCTGAGCGCTGAAGTCGGCTCATCCATGATCAGGATACGCGAATTGACGGACAGTGCCCGAGCGATTTCGACGATCTGCTGCTGGCCGAGACGCAGATCTTCCACCTTGGTCAGCGGATCGATCTCCTCTTCCAGTTCTTCCATCAAAATGCGCGTCTGGCGCTCTTCCTCCGCGAAGTCGACGACGCCGCCCTTGATGATTTCGCGGCCCATGAAGATGTTGTCGCGAACGCTGAGATTGGGCGCGAGGCTGAGCTCCTGGTGAATGATCGAGATGCCGCATTCGCGTGCATGAGTGGAAGAGCTGAAGCTGATTGGCGCGCCATCGAGAATGATCTCGCCTGACGTCGGCTGGACGACGCCTGAAAGGATCTTCATCAGGGTCGACTTGCCTGCGCCGTTCTCGCCGAAAAGCGTCGTCACCTGTCCACGATGAATATCGAAATTGACGCCTTTGAGAGCATGCACATTGCCATAGGATTTGGCTATGTTGCGGGCAGCCAGGACGACCTCGCCAAGGGTCTCTGATATGGGCATCGGCTCGCTCATTTGACGGTGACCTTGACCGGAGTGACGAGCCAGTTCTTGGGGTTGATCAGTTTGAACACGCCGACGACGGTCGCCGTCTTGCCATCGAGCTGGTCCGGATCGAGGCCGGCGAATACGGCCTTCTTCATCTCGTTATTGATCGCCGAACCGGCATCCTGATACTGGATCTGGTTCGTGAACTGGCCGAACTCGATCGCGCCCGTGGCATCGCGGAGGTCCGTGCCATTGACCGCAGGGCCGGTCTGGACACGGACCACCGTCTCGGGGGGAAGGCCGTCGATCTTCATCTCGTTTGTATTGGATTTGCGTGCGCCGAAGGTGCCGGTCAGCGTCACCGGGATGACCGGGCCTGTGCTCGTGGCAACGCCGTATTTCTCACCGGCCGCCTTCTTGTCCGCAGCGATCGCCGCTGCGAGGTCCTGCGCGGCCACGGCTCTCTTCTCGACATCCGCCTGGATCTTCGGAAATTGCTCGGCGCCGAAGGATTCCGGAGAAAAGGCCTGCTGCCGCACATCGCTCTCCGAGCCGATCTTGACGACCTTGGTGTCGAGCGCGATTGCGCCGACGAGCGCGGCCGCCACAACGGCACTGACGATGAGCTTGAAGCTGCCTTTGCCTGGCGCAGATGCTGCGTGAGCGGGTTGAGTATTCATTGCTGGCGACCTTTGCGGCTGGTCGGATCTATGTCGAAAGAGGAGGAAACCGGTGAAAGCCTTACGGCTGCTTCATCGAAGACGGTGCGTGTCGAAACCCGCATCGGCGCGCAAAAACATGCCGAGCTGCAAAGCGCGATGATGAGCGGAAAGAATGTGCATCCGAACCTCCTCAATACCGAACCGGCGATTGTCTCCTCCAACCGCTAGGACCGTGATTTTCTATCAGCGGCGATGACCGCGTGATAGGTAAGTGGTATTTATGTCAAAAATCATGTTATCAAATTCTGCGTCTGTCAACAGGTCTTTTGGTCGGCTAGCTCCTATGGTATGAAATACGCAGCTTCTGTGCACAGCGATTTAAGGAGCTTTTCCGCATGTTTCGCCGTCACCAAGGCGGCCGGGGCCTTCGCGCAAAATTTATCTATATAATTGATTATAAATCATAAAATAAATCTTATCCAACACTCTGCACATTCGATCGCTGGCGAAATGGTTCAAGAGAGTGGTTACGCCTTGCTCTTATCATGAATAATATTCTACATGAAAAAAATTTCACAGTCAGCAAAATCTTACTGGAACAATGATATCTTTGTGTTATGTTTTTGATGAGGCCCTGGGAGGTTTCGAAGAGCATCAAGTCTGCAAACCGCCAAGGTGTGATGCCGGCTTTGCTCCTGGATTCGAAGTGTGGTCGTCTACGCTATTTGCAGTCTGTGGCGATCAGGAGGATGTGAGACATGACATCGACGCGCGCTTTGCCCCTCGCGACGTTCGACCTGGCAGGCGGATAATCTCAGATGACCACCAGCCGCCAGCTCATCATCGGTATCGATGCCGGTACGTCGGTCATCAAGGCCGTCGCCTTCGATCTTTCCGGTCGCCAGATCGCGACCGCATCTGTTCGCAACAAATATGTGAGCGGTAGCGACGGCTCGGCTACGCAGCCGCTTGCCCAGACCTGGCAGGATTGCGTGACAGCCCTTCGTGGCCTTGGCGAGAAGGTCGAGGATCTTGCTTCGCGCGCGGCCGCCATCGCGGTGACGGGACAGGGCGACGGGACATGGCTGGTCGGTCAGGGAAATCGACCGGTCGCCGATGCTTGGCTCTGGCTCGATGCTCGCGCTGCGCCGACAGTGGTTTCGCTTGCTGGCGAAGTGTCGAACCGGGCTCGTTTTGAACAAACGGGCACCGGGCTGAATACGTGCCAGCAGGGTGCGCAGCTTGCTCACATGGACCGGGTGGTGCCGGAGCTCCTGGACCAGGCGGAGACCGCGCTGCATTGCAAGGATTGGCTCTATCTCAATTTTACCGGCGTGCGGGCGACCGACCCCTCAGAGGCAAGCTTTACCTTCGGCGATTTCAGGACGCGGCGTTATTCGCCTGTTGCCATTGAAGCGCTCGGACTGACGCATCGCCGTGCGCTCTTGCCCGATATCCTCGACGGGACGGAAATCACCCATCCGCTGACGGAGGAGGCCGCGCGTGCCTGCGGACTTCTTGCCGGCACGCCGGTCAGTCTCGGCTATGTCGACATGGTGATGACCGCGCTCGGTGCCGGCGTTCGCAGCGGCGGACGCAACGCGGCCTGCTCGACGATCGGGTCCACCGGCGTGCATCTGCGGGCAAAGCCGGTGGCCGATGTTCATCTCAATCAGGAGGGCACCGGCTATGTCATTGCCTTGCCGATCCCAGGCACCGTCACGCAGGTGCAGACCAATATGGGCTCGACGATCAATATCGACTGGCTGCTGGATATGGCCACCTACCTGATGGCGGAGGCCGGAAAGCCCGCCACCCATGCCGAACTTGTCGGACGGATCGACCGCTGGTTTTCCGAAAGCCGGCCAGGTTCGGTCGTCTATCATCCCTATATTTCCGAGGCCGGAGAGCGCGGCCCCTTCGTCAATGCGCAGGCCCGCGCGGGATTTTCCGGCTTGTCGGTTCGCCACGGATTTCCGGATCTTGTTCGCGCGGTGGTCGAAGGATTGGCGCTGGCGACGCGTGATTGCTACGCCGCCATGGGCGACATGCCCGAGGAATTGCGCATCACTGGCGGCGCCGTACGCTCAAGTGCGCTTCGCCATTCGCTCAGCGCGTCCATCAATGCGCCGATCCGCCTGTCTCGCCGTGAAGAGACCGGAGCGGCCGGTGCAGCCATGATGGCAGCTGTCGCGATCGGCGCCTACGACACGATGGATGACTGCATCGCCGACTGGGTGACGCCGCTCCTCGGCCAAGCCGAAGAGCCGGTTGCGGAGGAAGTCCAGCGCTTCGATCTCTTGTTTTCCGCCTATGGCGATATTCGAAAGGCCATGCCCGCCGCCTGGGAAACGCTGGCTAGAGCCGCGGCGATGCCGCCCATCAAATAGATCGTTGATGCAACAGGCATCCGAGGGAGCATGACATGACCGAACCCGAAATCCTGGATCTTTTCGTCATCGGCGGCGGCATCAACGGCGCAGGAATTGCCCGCGATGCGGCGGGGCGTGGCTTGAAAGTCGCCTTATGCGAGAAGGACGATTTGGCACAGGGGACATCGTCCCGCTCTGGCAAGCTCGTGCATGGGGGGCTTCGCTATCTGGAATATTACGAGTTCCGCCTCGTGCGGGAAGCGCTGATCGAACGCGAGGTGCTGCTCAACGCCGCACCGCACATCATCTGGCCGATGCGTTTCGTGCTGCCGCACAGTCCCGAGGATCGGCCCGCCTGGCTCGTCCGGCTCGGCCTCTTCCTCTACGATCATCTCGGCGGCCGCAAGAAATTGCCAGGCACCCGCACGCTCAATCTGCTGCGCGATCCCGAAGGCACACCCATTCTCGATCAATATACCCGCGGCTTCGAATATTCGGATTGCTGGGTGGACGATGCCCGCCTCGTCACCTTGAATGCGGTGAGCGCGGCTGAGAAAGGCGCCCTGGTGCTCACCCGGTCGCCGGCAGTGTCGGCGCGCCGGGAAAATGGCCAATGGATGATCACCACGAAAAGCAGCACGAGCGGTAAGACGCGGACCTTCCGTGCCAAATGTCTCGTCAATTGCGCCGGCCCGTGGGTCACCGACATCATCAACCGCGTCGCCGGCTCCAATTCCAGCCGCAATGTGCGTCTGGTCAAGGGCAGCCACATCATCGTGCCGAAGTTCTGGTCCGGCTCCAACGCCTATCTGGTCCAGAACCACGACAAGCGTGTCATCTTCATCAATCCCTATGAGGGCGACAAGGCGCTGATCGGAACGACCGACATCGCCTATGAGGGCCGGGCCGAGGACGTGGCGGCCGACGAGGCGGAAATCGACTATCTGTTGAAGGCGGTGAACCGCTATTTCAAGGAGAAGCTGCGCCGGCAGGACGTGCTGCACAGCTTCTCCGGCGTGCGTCCGCTGTTTGACGACGGCAAGGGCAATCCGTCGGCGGTGACCCGCGACTACGTGTTCGATCTCGACGAGACCGGGGGAGCGCCGCTTCTCAATGTCTTCGGCGGCAAGATCACGACTTTCCGAGAACTCGCCGAACGCGGCATGCAGCGCCTCAGGCATGTCTTTCCCAACATGGGCGGCGACTGGACGGAAAAGGCGCCGCTGCCGGGCGGCGAAATGCCCAATGCCGACTACGAGACCTTCGCCAACAGCCTGCGTGACACCTATCCCTGGATGCCGCGCAAGCTCGTCCATCACTACGGCCGTCTCTATGGCACACGCACGGGGAACCTGGTTGCCGGGGCAACGGATCTGCAAGGTCTCGGCCGCCACTTCGGTGGGCAGCTCTATGAGGCGGAAGCCCGTTACCTCGCCACCGCCGAATGGGCGGAGACAGCCGAGGACATCCTCTATCGTCGCACCAAGCACTACCTGCATCTGAGCGAGGCAGAGCGGGCAGCTTTTGCCGACTGGTTTGCTTCATCCCATCTTGCCGCCGCCTGAGGAGGCCTTGATGCCGCTTTCGCTTTCGCTGAATACCAATCCGCTGGTGAACCGTTTTGCCGACCCGGACGACCTGATCGAGACGGTGGCGCGAGATCTGCGCATCCGCGATCTCCAGCTGACGCATGAATTCATCAATCCGAGCTGGCAGGCCCCCGTCACCCGCCGCCTGACCCGCCAGATGAAGGCAGCGTTGGCGCGCACCGGCGTCCGCGTCACCTCGGGCATGACCGGACCTTACGGGCGGCTGAACCACTTCGGGCACCCGGATGCCGAGGTGCGCCGCTATTATGTGGATTGGTTCAAGACCTTCGCCGACATCACCGCCGATCTCGGCGGACATTCCGTCGGCACGCAGTTTGCGATCTTCACTTACAAGGACTTCGATGACGCAAGCCGGCGGGAGGAGCTGATAAAGATTGCCATCGACTGCTGGTGCGAAGTCGCAGAACATGCCCTGGCTGCCGGGCTTTCCTACATCTTCTGGGAGCCGATGAGCATCGGCCGCGAATTCGGCGAGACGATCGAATCCTGCCTTTCGCTGCAGGCGCGACTGAGCGCCGCCGATATGGCGGTGCCGATGTGGATGATGGCCGATATCGACCATGGCGACGTCACCTCCGCCAATCCCGACGACTACGATCCCTATGCCTGGGCGCGGGCCGTGCCGAAGCTGTCGCCGATCATCCACATCAAGCAGAGCCTCATGGACAAGGGCGGCCACCGGCCGTTCACGGCGGAATTCAATGCCAAGGGGCGGGTTCAACCTGCGCCACTGTTGGACGCTTTTGCGGCAGGCGGCGCCAGTGACAATGAGATCTGCCTCGAACTTTCCTTCAAGGAACGCGAACCGAACGATCGCGAGGTCATCGCGCAGATCGCCGAAAGTATCGCCTTCTGGGCGCCGCATATCGACACCGGCGCCGCAGACTTGAAGATATGATCCGGAGATTTACAAAGGCTGGTTGTTATCAGGCGGGATCGCCGTCGGAGAAATGGGAAGGATGCGTTGATGACGGATGCCGATGATACGCTTGCCGTGCGGGCCGCTTGGCTTCATTACGCGGGCGGACTGACGCAGTCCGACGTCGCCCGGCGCCTCGGAATCCCCTCGGTCAAGGCGCATCGGCTGATCGCACGCGCCGTCGCCGATGGTGTCGTCAAGGTCACGATCGACGGTGATATCGTCGAATGCGTCGAACTGGAGACGAGGCTCGCCGAGCGCTTCGGATTGCAATATTGCGAGGTTGCGCCCGATCTTGGCGAAGAGGGTCTGCCGCTGCGTGCCCTCGGTCACGCAGGGGCTGGCTATCTGAAGCGTGAGATCGAGCATGGTGATCACTCGGTCATTGGTCTTGGCCACGGCCGTACGCTTTCGGCCGCCGTTCAATATATGCCGCGGACGAACGCCAAGCATATGCGCTTCGTTTCCCTGCTTGGGGGCCTCACGCGAAACTACGGCGCCAATCCCTATGATGTCATGCACCGTATCGCGGAAAAGACCGGCACGCATGCCTATGTCATGCCGGTTCCCTTTTTCGCCAACACCGCCGAGGACCGGGAGGTTCTTAGGGCACAACGCGGCGTCAAGGAAGTGTTCGACCTCGCCAACGCCGCCGACCTGAAGCTCGTTGGCCTGGGGACAGTGGACGCCGAGGCCCAGCTGGTGCTCTCCGGCATAGTCGAGCCAGGCGAGATCGAGGACATCGCGGCCGCGGGCGGCATCGGCGAAATCCTCGGTCATTTTTTCAATGCGGATGGCCAGATCCTCGATACAGCTCTGACCGCGCGCACGCTTTCGGCATCCTTTCCGACAACGAAGAAGGAGCGCCTTGTGGCACTGGCAGGCGGACAGGCCAAGGTGGCCGCCATACGGGCCATCCTGCGAAGCCGCCGCCTTCACGGGCTCATCACCGACGAACGGACCGCGCAAGCTCTTCTTGCCTGACGATCTGTCGTCAGCCATTCGACCGCATAATCACATTTCATTTTGTTGATTTTCACATTTTTTATGTTATATTGTGGCTTATTAGGAACGGGCCGATGAAACGGGAAGAACGCCAGCAACTGATTGTCAATCTGCTCGTCGAGGACAAGACCGTCGACGTGGACGATCTTGCCGAGCGCTTTTCCGTCTCCAAGATGACGATCCACCGCGATCTCGACGACCTGGAACAGGCAGGCGTCCTGCGCAAAGTGCGCGGTGGTGCGACGATCGATGCCGGCACACAGTTCGAGAGTGATTTTCGCATTCGCGAGCGTCAGGATGGCGAGGCCAAGGTTGCCATGGCGCAAGAAGCGCTGGCCATCATCGAACCTGGCATGACGATCATGGTCAACGACGGTTCGATGGCCGCGGTTCTCGGCGAGATGCTGTTGCGTAAGCGGCCGCTAACGGTGATTACCAACAACGCAGCGATCATGGAGCGGTTGAAGGGCGAAAACGGCATAACCCTGATCGCACTCGGGGGCATTTATTCTGCAAAATTCAACGCCTATTTCGGCGTCGTTACCGAAGAGGCGCTGTCGCGCCTTAGGGCCGATATCGCTTTCATCTCGACGCCGGCAGTCAGCGGCAGGCTTGCCTATCACATGGACGACAATGTCGTTCGCGCCAAGCGGGCGATGATCTCTTCGTCGACAAAAAGCTGCCTTCTGGTCAATCACCAGCGTATCGGCCATACGGCGCTGCACGTCATGGCGGATCTGGCCGATTTCGACACTGTCATCACCGACAGCGCGCCAGCGGCCGCTGTCCTCGACGAATTCGACCGGGCGGGCATCAAGCTCACCATCGCTCCAGCACAGGATCAGGCATGACGGAGAAACCGCGCTTCTGGATTGGCACCAGTTGGAAGATGAACAAGACGCTTGCCGAGGCCGAGCATTTCGCCCGCGGCCTCGAGGCGGCCGATGCTGCGCGTGATCCACTCATCCAGCGTTTCGTGATCCCGCCCTTTACCTCCGTGCGGGAGGTCAAGCGCATGCTTGCGAAGACCTCCGTCAAGGTCGGTGCGCAAAACATGCATTGGGCGGACCAGGGTGCGTGGACGGGTGAGATTTCTCCGTTGATGCTGAAGGATTGCGATCTCGACATCGTCGAACTCGGACATTCCGAACGCCGCGAGTTTTTCGGAGAGACGGATGAGACAGTCGGCCTGAAGACGGAAGCCGCGGTTCGCCATGGCCTGATTCCGCTCGTCTGCATGGGTGAGACCCTTGCTGACCGGGAAAGTGGAAAAGCTGCAGAGATCCTGGCGGTGCAGGTGCGCGGGGCGCTGTCGAAGCTCTCCGACGAGCAGAAATCAGCCGAAATCCTGCTTGCCTACGAGCCCGTCTGGGCGATCGGCGAAAAAGGCATTCCGGCGACGGCGGACTATGCCGATGCGCGTCAGGCCGAGATTATCGCTGTCGCGGAAGCCGCGCTTGGGCGAAAAATTCCCTGCCTCTACGGCGGGTCGGTCAATCCGCAGAACTGCGAGGAACTGATTTCGAGCCCGCATATCGACGGACTCTTCATCGGCCGTTCCGCCTGGAACGTCGAGGGGTATCTCGACATCCTTTCGAAATGCGCCGCCAAACTCCAAGGAGAAAAACGATGAAGCTTGCAATTGCAGGAGATAGTGCCGGCGAAGGTCTCGCCAAGGTGCTTGCCGAACACCTCAAGGACCGTTTCGACGTTTATGAGGTGTCGCGCATCGACGACGGGCTTGACCCGTTCTATGCCAACCTATCGGATCGCGTTGCCTCGGGCGTGATCGATGGCGCCTATGACAAGGCAATTCTGGTCTGCGGCACCGGCATCGGCGTCTGCATCTCCGCTAACAAAGTGCCTGGCATCCGCGCGGCCCTGACGCACGACACCTATTCGGCCGAGCGTGCCGCTCTTTCCAACAACGCGCAGATCATCACGATGGGCGCGCGCGTCATTGGACCTGAACTCGCGAAGTCGATCGCCGACGCATTTCTCGCTCAGACATTCGACCAGAACGGCCGTTCGGCCGGCAATGTCTCCGCGATCGATGAGCTTGATGCAAAATACAATGCGCGTTGAGAGCGGGACACAAGTGGCCGGCCATCCGCCGGTCGCTCGTTTTCGGCGTTATCGCAAAGCCGCGCACACTTTTGCGCGACATGCTTTAGACAACTTCTCAACGATCCTGGTCTGGAGCGGTCCGGTATCTATGCGTCAATCAATCGTTGAGCGGTAAACTTATCGGTTACCAGTGTGCCGATGACACCGACACGCAAAGCGCCGGCGATTGCGGCTGTTTTCTTTGCGCCGCCAGCGAGCGCTATCACACGGTCCACCCGGGTAAGGTCTTCAAGGGGCAGGCCGATGACACGGTCGTCGAGAGGCGTCTTCACCGGTTTGCCGTCCTTGTCGAAGAAACGCAGAGAAATGTCTCCGACGGCGCCGGCCTCTGCGAGATCGGCGAGTTCGCGCGACGAAAAGATGTTGCCGGAGCGGGCAAGCAGTTCGGACGGCTCCACCGCGCCGATGCCGACGATGGCGAGCGTGATGCTCCCGAACAGATCCATAGTCTCACGAACGAAGGGATCGGCCTGCATCAGTAATTTGGCTTCCCTCGATGTCGTTACGCCTTGTACGGGAAGCAATTTCGGTTCGGCCCCCGTCAACCGGGCCAGGCGGGTGGTGAGCTGTGTGGCATGCGTCTGCACGGAAGGGTCGCCCATGCCGCCGAGGGTCTGGACGACATATTTCGCCTGAGCGCTTTTCTGGGGATGGATGTTTTCGACCATCTTGAAGATCGTCTGACTCCAGCTCGACACGCCGATGATCTCGCCGGGTGAAAGCGTGACCTCGAGCAGATGGGCAGCCGCTTCGCCGATGCGGGCCATGATGGCGCCGTCCCGGTCCTCGGTACATTCAACCACGATTGCTTCCGGCAACTTGAACTTGTCGCGGAGCTCGCCTTCAAGTTCGCTGTAGGTTCCGACAGGGGGGATCACGCTCGTGCGGACGATGTCCTCCGCCTCGGCCCGTTTCAACATTCGCGATACGGTCGCCTGGGAAAGGCGCAGATGCTCGGCGATCTCCGCCTGCCGTCGCCCTTCGATGTGATACATCTGGGCCACTCTGGAAATCAGGCGAAGTTCGTTAAGGCGGGACATGAGCGATACCGGCTTGAATTTTTATTCACATTTAGCCGGTGTCGGTCGCGACGTCGAGCGGGCCAGCGCATCATTCCACGTATTCAGAAGACCGGTCCGATCGATCCCTTCGGGCCGGAGGACGTGCGTGCTTCTCGGTAGCGTCTCGATCGTTTCGAGATCTTTCCACAGGCCAAGCGAAAGCCCGGCGAGATAGGCGGCTCCGAGGGCGGAGGCTTCGGGAGTTTCGCACTGGATCACGGCATGCTCGATCAGGTTCGCCACGCATTGCATGAGGAAACGGTTCTGGCTCGGCCCGCCATCGACGTAGAGTGCGCCGAGCTGACCGCCGCTCTGGGCACGCATGGCGGCAATCACGTCATGGACCTGGAAGGCGATTGAATCCGTTACCGAGCGGGCCATTTGTGCGCGGGTCGTGGAAAAGTTGATCTGGGAGAAGAGAGCGCGGGCGTCGGAGCTCCAGTAGGGTGCGCCCAGACCAACGAAAGCCGGCACGAAGCCCGGTCCGCCCGGCTCGGCGGTCGCCGCGAGATCGACGAGGGCGGCCACATCGGCAAGGCCGAGAATGTCTGCCATCCAGGGAAGGCTTGCAGCTGAAACGAGGATGTTACCCTCGAAGGCGAAGGTCGGCACGCCGGCTATCCGCCATGCGACCGTTGTGGTTATGCCGTTTTGCGGTGGGATGAAGCGCGGCAATGTCGTCATGACGGAAGAACCAGTTCCGAACGTCACCTTGCCATCGCCCGGCTTGAAGGCGCCGTGACCGAAAAGCGCCGCATGGCTGTCGCCGATGGCGGATCGGATCGGCGTGCCATCGGCAATGCCGGGAAGCCCCCGCGCCGTGCCGAACTCGGCAGAGCTGTCGAGCACTTCGGGCAACAGGGCGATATCGACGCCGAAAATTTGGCCGAGTTCCTCGCTCCACACCTGGCCATTGAGGTCGAACAACTGGCTGCGGGCGGCATTGGAGGCATCGCAGACGTGGCGGCTGCCGCCCGTCAGGCAATGAATGAGCCAGCTGTCGATCGTGCCGAGACGCACGCGGCGACCTGCCGGAACGCGATCGAGCAGCCAGCGAAATTTCGAACCGGGAAACATCGGGTCGAGGGGCAGGCCGGTGAGCGCCTCCACCCGGTCCAGATGCCCTTCGGCGATGAGGCGCGCGCAGTCCGGCGCGGTGCGGCGGCACTGCCAGCTGAGCACTGGTCCGAGCGCTTCGCCGGTTTCGGCATCCCAGACGGTTACGGACTCACGCTGGTTGGACACCGCTATTGCCTCCACGGTGACGCCGGAAGCATTTTTCAGGCATGCCTCGATCGCTTCGCAGACGGAGGAAAAGATGCGGCGGGGATCCTGCTCGACCCAGCCCGACTGCGGATAGGAGATGCCGACGGCGGCCGATCCTCTGGCGACGACGTCGCCCGTCTCGGAAACCAGAACGGCCTTCGAATTGGTGGTGCCCTGGTCGATCGCCAGAATTGCCCGCATCATCTTCTCCTCAAACGAATGGCCGGGGCGGTTGCGCGCCCCGACTCAATAGACCTGCTATCAGATTATTTGCGCGTGATAAGCGCGGCGGCGGCATCGGCGATCGCTGCAGGTGCCATGCCGAATTCGTCGAGCAGGAATTCGGCAGAACCCGTCGGAGCGTAAACGCCGGGCACGCCGAGACGTTTCATCGGCACCGGGGCATTGTCGACGACCACTTCGGCGATTGCCGATCCCAGTCCACCGAAGATCGAATGCTCTTCCGCCGTCACGATCGCGCCGGTCTCGTTGGCAGCGGCGATAATGGCCTTCTCGTCGATCGGGCGAACGGTCGCCATATTCAGAACGCGCGCCGAAATACCGCGCTCGGCCAGAATATCGGCAGCCTTGATCATGCGATGGGTCAACGTGCCGTTGGCAATCAGCGTCACGTCGGAGCCTTCGCGGAGAAGGTTCGCCTTGCCGAGCTCGAACCTATGCCCTTCAGGCAGAAGGTCGGGTACGCCGACGCGCGACAGGCGCAGGAAGCACGGACCATTGTAGCTTGCGGCCCATTCGACGGCGGCGGCAGTCTCGATCCGGTCGCAGGGGGCAATGACGGGCAGGTTCGGCAGAACGCGCGTCCAGGCGAAATCCTCGATCGAATGATGGGTCGGGCCGAGTTCGCCATAAGCCATGCCCGAGGAAATGCCGACGAGCTTGACGTTGGCATTGGAGTAGGAAATGTCGGCCTTGATCTGCTCGAGCGACCGGCCGGTCAGAAACGGCGAGGCGGCGCAGACATAGGGCAGGCGTCCGCCATTGGCGAGGCCGGCACCAACGCCGACCATGTTCTGTTCGGCAATGCCGACATTGACGAGGCGATCAGGGAATTTCGACTTGAAACCACCAAGTTTCGACGAGCCGACGGAGTCGTTGCAGACGGCGACGATCGTTTCGTTTCCGGCCGCCAGGCGCTCAAGCGTCGCGGCAAAGGCATCGCGGCAGTCATAGAGCTTCGTTGGAATTACGGGCGCGTTCATTAGAGTGCCTCCGACAGTTCTGCCAATGCGGTTTCATACTGTTCTTTGCTCGGAACCTTGTGGTGCCAGTCGACCCGGTCCTGCATGAACGAAATGCCATGGCCCTTGTTCGTATGCGCGACGATGCAATGGGGGCGGTCGCTTCGATGCTCGAGAGCGGGCACGATCGCGTGCATGTCATTGCCATTGATTTCGCTGACCTCCCAGCCGAAGGCCTCGAGCTTCGGGCGAAGCGGAGCGAGATCATTGGTGTCCGCGAGGGATGCACCCTGCTGGAATCTGTTGTGGTCGATGATCAGCGTCAGATTGTCGAGGCGGAACTGATATGCCGCCATGATAGCCTCCCAGTTGGACCCCTCCTGCATCTCGCCGTCACCGGTGATGACATAGGTGTGGTATTTCGCGCCCGAGAGTTTTGCCGCTTTCGCCATGCCGACAGCGACCGGCAGCCCGTGTCCAAGCGGGCCGGTATTCGTCTCGACGCCCGGCACCTTGTTACAGTTCGGATGGCCGTTCAGGCGGGAATGCGGTTTCAGGAAGGTCGAGATTTCCTCTTCCGGAATGAAGCCGCGCTTGGCGAGCGCAACATAGAGCGCGCAGGCCGTATGGCCCTTCGAAAGCACGAACCTGTCGCGATCGGGATGCTTTGGCTGGTCGGGCCAGACGCGCAGCACGCGGAAGTAGAGCGCGGTGAGGAGATCGATCACCGACATCTCGCCACCGATATGGCCGGCGCCCGCCTCATATACGGCCTGGAGGTCGCGCAGACGGATCTGGCGAGCAACACGTTCAAGTTCGGAAGGCTGCATCGTTTCCTCTTGTGAATAAATATTCATGTATTGATATTTTTGCACAGGAGCCGACTTAGTCAAGCCCCCCGTTAATCATTCTGCGCTAGTCATCACCCCAAAAGCCGGTTGACAGCACTTAGGCAAGTTGTTAATGAATTTTCCAGCAGGTGTGAATATTTATTCTAGCCTGATGAAATACTGGCCGCCGGCCTTAATCTTCAGGGAGGAATGATGGTGGCGATCGACGTGAATGAGCAGAGCCGTCCGTCCGGCACGTTCGTCAGCAAGCTCACGGGAGCAACCGGCCCGCTGATCGGACTGCTTCTGCTCTGCCTTTTCCTGAGCTTCAGCACAGATGCCTTTCTCTCTGTCCGCAATGGTCTGAACATTCTCGACCAGATCACCGTGCTCGGGATCATGGCTGTTGGCATGACCTTCGTGATCCTGATCGGCGGCATCGATCTTTCGGTCGGTTCGGTTCTGGCGCTTGCGATGATGGTGATGGGCTGGACGGCGAATATCGCCGGCCTGCCGCTCGGCGTCGGGATCGTGTTGGCGCTCATTGCCTCGATGGTGAGCGGCCTGATCGTCGGTATCATGGTTACCTGGTTCAGGGTGCCTGCCTTTATCGCGACGCTTGCGATGATGTCGGCTGCGCGCGGCGTGGCCAACATGATCACCGACGGCCAGCAGATCGTCGGCTTCCCCGACTGGTTTATGATGCTGGCGATCGACCGTCATTTCGGCATCCTGACCGCAACCGTCTTCCTGATGCTGGCTGTCGTTGCCGCTGCCTGGGTTTTCCTGCACTTCCGCGCAGAAGGCCGCATGCTCTATGCGGTCGGCGGCAATCCCGAAGTTGCTCGTCTTGCCGGCATCAACGTCCAGCTTGTGACTATTCTTGTTTACGTGGCGAGTGCCGTCCTTGCAGGTCTTGCCGGCATCGTTCTTGCTGCCCGTCTGGACTCGGTTCAGCCGTCCAGCGGTTTTGGCTACGAGCTGGACACCATTGCGGCCGTCGTCATCGGCGGAACCTCGCTGTCGGGAGGCGCAGGCGGCATTGGTGGGACGCTTATCGGCGTCCTGATCATCGGCGTTCTGCGCAACGGCCTCAATCTGCTCAACGTCTCGCCCTTCCTGCAGCAGGTCATCATCGGCGTCGTCATCGTTCTCGCGGTCGGTGCGGAAACGATCCGCAAGCGGCGGGCTGCCTGATTATTCGGCCCGCAGATGGTGCGGGCCGCAAGAAATTCCTCTCCGAAAGGTTTGGAGCGGAGCTATTGCCCGAGGGGGAGGATACCCGAGGGTTCACTAACAACGGAGGAACTGACATGAAATTTGCGCGCACTCTGCTCGCGTCTGCCGCCCTGCTTGGCCTCAGCCTCGGATCCGTTCAGGCGGCCGAAGTCAAGAAGCTCGGCCTTGCCGTCGCCAATTTGCAGGCAAACTTCTTCAACCAGATCAAGCAGTCCGTCGAAGCTGAAGCCAAGAAGCGCGGCATCGAGGTCGTCACCGTCGACGCCAAGGGCGATGGCCCGACCCAGGTCAACCAGATCCAGGACCTGCTGACCCAGGATATCGACGCCCTGATCTACATCCCGGCAGGCGCTGCTGCAGCCAGTGTGCCGGTCAAGCTCGCAAAACAGGCCGGCATTCCAGTCGTCAACGTCGACCGCAATGCTGAAGGCGCTCCGGGCGATACGTTCCTGGCGACCGATTCCGTCGCCTCCGCCAAGGCGGTTTGCGACTACATCCTCAAGGAAGCCGGCGGCAAGGGCAAGATGGTCATCATCCATGGCCAGAAGGGCACCACGCCTGAACTGGACCGCTCCAAGGGTTGCCAGGAATCCCTGAAAGTCTATCCGGACGTGAGCGTCGTCGCCGAGCAATATTCCAACATGTGGAGCCAGGACGAGGGCTTCCAGATCATGCAGAACATGCTCCAGTCGAATTCGGATGTCTCGATCGTCTTTGCCCAGGCAGATGGACTGGCGCTCGGCGCGGCCCAGGCGATCAAGGTCGCTAATCCATCGCAAAAGATCGTGGTCGGTGGTTTTGACGGCGACACCGCGGCACTCGAAGCCCTCAGCAAGGGTGTGTTCGATGTGACCGCGACACAACAGACGCAGAAGATGGGCCGCGATGCGGTGGAGAACGCGGTCAAGCTCGCTGCCAAGGAAAAGGTGCCACCGGTCCAGCTGATGGATGCCACGCTGACGACCAAGGAAAACGTGGCAGGCTTCATCGCCAACCATCCGTAATCAGCCGAGATATCGAGGAGGTGTGCTGTGACCGAGCCGGTTTTATCCCTGAGGGGCATATCCAAGCGCTACGGACCGCTCCAGGTTCTGAAGAATGTGGACCTGGACGTCTATCCCGGCGAAGTGGTCGCGCTTCTCGGCGAAAACGGTGCCGGCAAGTCGACGCTGTCAGGCATTATTGCCGGATCGCGCACACCGTCCGAGGGTGCAATGACATGGTTGGGGCAGCCTTATGCCCCGACCGCTCCACGTGAGGCGATCGACAAGGGCGTGGTGCTGATCCATCAGGAACTGCAGCTTTTGCCGCATCTTTCCATCGCTGAAAATGTCTTCATCGGCCGATGGCCGATGAAGAATGGCGTCGTCGATCGCGCCCAGATGGTTCGCCGTGCCCAGGAACAGCTCGCACGGCTGAACCTGCACATTCCCGCGACCCGAAAGGTCGCCGGTCTTTCGACCGCCAACCAGCAGCTCATCGAGATCGCCAAGGCGTTGGCGCTTAACGCAAAACTCCTGATCCTCGACGAGCCGACGGCCGCCCTTGGCGGGGCGGAGACGGAAGCCCTGTTTGAGCAGGTGCGCAAGCTCCGCGCCGAGGGTGTGGGCATCATCTACATCTCCCACCGCATGGAGGAGATCAAAAAGATCACCGACCGCATCGTCGTGCTTCGCGACGGGGAACGCGTCCACGAATTTGCCGACAGCTCGACACCGGTGCGCACGATTGTCGAAAGCATGGTCGGCCGTTCGCTTGATCGCATGTTTCCGCCCCTTCCCGAGCCGACCAGCCGACCCGTCCTTGAGGTGTCCGGCCTGACGTCGCCGGACGATTCCTTCCGCGATGTGAGCTTTGCCGTCCATGCGGGCGAAATCCTCGGCATTGCCGGCCTCGTCGGCGCCGGCCGCACCGAACTTGTGCGTGCCATTACCGGGGCCGATCCGATCAGCGCCGGCTCGGTCAGGCTGGAGGGCCAGCCTTTGAAGCTGCGCAGCCCGGCGGATGCGATCGCCAGGGGCATCGTGATGGTTCCGGAAGACCGTAAGGATCAGGGCCTCGTCGTCGCGCACAAGATCAGCGAGAACATTATCTACGCCAATCTCGACAAGCTCGGCGGGCGCTGGCTCACCTCGGGCATGAAGCGTGTCTTCGCCGAAAAGGCAGTGGCGAAATTCGGCGTCAAGGGGCGTGCGGAGCAATTCGCCTCCGATCTTTCAGGCGGCAACCAGCAGAAGGTCGTCATCGCTAAATGGCTGATGCGTGATCCCAAGGTCGTGGTGCTGGACGAACCGACGCGCGGCATCGACGTCGGCGCCCGCGCCGGCATCTACGACATCATCGTCAACCTCGCCAAGCAGGGTGTCGCGGTCATCGTCGTAAGCTCCGATCTCGAGGAGGTTCTCGGCGTATCGAACCGCATTCTCGTGCTGGCGCAGGGCAAGCAGGCAGGCATTCTGAAGCGTGACGAGGCAAACGACGTCTCGGTCATGGAACTGGCGACAATATAGGCAAAGACAGAAAGGAAGAGCGGTGTCCGACATCTCTCTGAACGCACCGAAACTATTTGATCTCAGCGGCCAGGTTGCCATCGTGACGGGCGCCGGCAGCGGCATCGGGCAGAGGATCGCGATCGGTCTCGCCCAGTGCGGCGCTGACGTGGCACTCCTCGATCGCCGCACCGATGACGGTCTTGCCAATACCGCCGGCCATATCCGGGCTGCCGGCCGCCGTTCGATCGAAATCGCTGCCGACGTCACCAGCAAGACGTCTTTGGCCGACGCCGTCGCCCGCACTGAAGCCGATCTCGGCGCTCTCTCGCTTGCCGTCAATGCCGCCGGCATCGCCAATGCCAATCCCGCCGAGGAGATGGAAGAGGATCAGTATCAGACACTGATGGACATCAACCTGAAGGGTGTCTTCCTGTCCTGCCAGGCAGAAGCGCGCGCCATGCTGAAAAACGGCCGAGGCTCCATCGTCAACATTGCCTCCATGTCCGGCGTCATCGTCAATCGTGGTCTCAGCCAGGCGCATTATAATGCCTCCAAGGCCGGCGTGATCCATATGTCCAAGTCGTTCGCCATGGAGTGGGTCGGGCGCGGCATCCGCGTCAATACGATTTCGCCAGGCTATACCGCCACGCCGATGAACACCCGTCCGGAGATGGTGCATCAGACCAAGCTCTTTGAAGAGCAGACTCCGATGCAGCGCATGGCTGGTGTCGACGAGATGGTCGGTCCAGCCGTCTTCCTGCTGTCGAATGCTGCAAGCTTCGTGACGGGCGTCGATCTGCTCGTCGACGGTGGCTTCTGCTGCTGGTGATGCGATGCGCAAGCTGATCGCGGGCAACTGGAAAATGAACGGTCTCATCTCCTCCCAAGCTGAGATCCAGGCGCTGAAGGGACTAACGGGCAGTGCGACGTGCGATATCGTCGTCTGCCCGCCCTTCACGTTGATTGATCGCGCAGTGGAGCGGGCCAAGGATTCGAAGCTGGTCATCGGTGCGCAGGATTGTCATGCGCAACGGTCAGGCGCCCATACCGGCGAGATCTCTGCCGAAATGCTTGCCGATATCGGCGCGCGTTATGTGATTCTCGGACATTCCGAGCGCCGTGTGTCTTATGGCGAAGATGATGAAATCGTCCTCGCAAAGGCGGTTGCCGCTCATCGGGCGGGCTTGATCGCGATCGTCTGTGTCGGTGAAACGCGACATGAGCGCGACGAAGGACGGGCGATCGAAGTGGTTGGCGAGCAGCTGAGAGAATCCGTTCCCGAGGGAGCGACGAGTGCAAATCTCGTCATCGCCTATGAGCCGGTATGGGCGATAGGAACCGGCTTGGTGCCGACCAATGAACAGATTGAGGAGGTCCATGCCGCGATCCGCCAGATGCTCGAAGAGCGCCTGGGGAGAGACGGTAACTCGGTCAGGATCCTCTATGGCGGCTCGGTCAAGGCATCCAATGCCGCGGTGATTTTCGGGCTTCGCAATGTGGATGGAGCGCTGGTCGGCGGCGCTTCGCTGAAGGCCTCGGAATTTGCCGGGATTATTTCAGCAGCCGTTTGAAATCTGGGTGACGAGGCAAGTGTTGTCGGTTTGCAGATCGGCGCGCTGATGTCGTCATCCCTGAAAGGAAAAGAGAATGCAACGCTTCGAAAACAAGACCGTCGTCATTACTGGGGCAAGCCGCGGCATTGGCGCGGCGATCGCCAAACGCTTCGCGCGCGAGGGCGCCAATCTCGTGGTCTCGGCCAATGAAGAGAGTGTGCATGGTGTGGCCGAACAGATCAAGGCCGATGGCGGCAAAGCGATCTCCTTTGTCGGCGACGTCACCGACAAGGCAAGCGTCAAGGCTCTCTATGATGCAGCCGAAGAAGTCTTCGGCGCTGTTGATGTCTCCATCCAGAATGCTGGCGTCATCACCATCGCCCGCATCGAGGATATGACCGAGGGCGAGTGGGACAAGGTCATGGCGGTCAATACCAAGGGCGTGTTCCTTTGCGCCCAGGAAGCGATCGCACGTATGCGTAAGCACGGCCGCAGCGGCCGCATCATCAACACAGCGTCCGGCCAGGCACGCGACGGCTTTATCTACACGCCGCATTATGCCGCCTCGAAGATGGGCGTCGTCGGCATCACCCAGAGCCTTGCCAAGGAAGTCGCAACCGACGGCATCACCGTCAACGCTTTCTGCCCGGGCATCATTGAAACCGACATGTGGGCCTATAACGACCAGGCATGGGGCAAGCTGCTCGGCAATTACGGCCCCGGCGAACTCATGAAGGAATGGGTCGAGGGCATCCCGATGAAGCGCGCCGGATCGGGCGAAGACGTCGCTGGTCTTGTCACCTTTCTTGCAAGCGATGACGCGGCCTATATCACCGGCCAGACCATCAATGTCGATGGTGGGCTGATCATGTCCTAGCGCTGTTCGACAATAGGAAACGGTGCTTTCATTGCCGAGAGGCAATTCTCGCGAGATGATCTGTACCCAACCTCTTGCAGAACAAGCCATTCGTCATTTACATAAGCAATGTTCTCAGGGCGGGGTGCAATTCCCCACCGGCGGTATCGAGGCAACTCGGAGCCCGCGAGCGCCTTCGTGGAAGCGAAGGGTCAGCAGATCCGGTGAGACGCCGGAGCCGACGGTCACAGTCCGGATGGAAGAGAGCAACGCAGAGGACGCCGCTCGGCACGCGGCGTTTCGTATGCTTGTTCGCCCAAGGGAAAATGGTGGCTTTTGACAGGCCATGAATGCCGCTCACGCGGCTAACCCTTGAAAGGCAGAGAAATGGCAATTTCCAAAATCGAAGATGCGATCGCCGCGATTGCGCGGGGCGAGATCGTGGTCGTCGTCGACGATCGCGATCGGGAAAACGAGGGCGACCTCGTCATTGCATCGGAAGCGATCACCCCGCAGGCAATCGCCTTCATGATGAATTATGCCCGCGGCCTCATCTGTGTGGCCATGGAAGGCGAGCGGCTGGACGAACTGCAGATCCCACAGATGGTCCCCAACAATACCGAACTCTTGAAGACAGCGTTCACCGTCTCGGTTGACTATATCCCCGAAACGACGACCGGAATTTCGGCTGCTGACCGCGCCGCGACGGTTCGCGCGCTCATCGGCGAGAATTCTCGCCCCGAGGATTTTGCACGGCCCGGCCATATCTTCCCGTTGCGTGCCCATCCGAACGGCGTGCTTTCTCGCCCCGGCCACACTGAGGCCGCTGTCGATCTCGCAAGGCTCGCAGGCCTGTCGCCATCGGGTGTCATCTGCGAAGTGGCCAATGATGATGGTACGATGGCGCGTCTACCCGAGCTTGAGCAGTTTGCCGAACGGCACGGCCTCCATCTGATCACCATCGAGGATCTCATCGCCTATCGAGGCGTCAGTGCGCCCGGTAAGGCTGCCTAGCTGCCGGTTGTGCAGTAGGCAGCGCGCGCTCTGTCGGTTCAAGGAAGGCCCGATTAATCGGGCCTTCGATATTTTTCCAAGCCGTCAGACGACGAGTGCCAATGCCGGTCCCTGGTTGTCGCCCTTGCTTTCCGACTCCTGGCCGACCGTGCTCTCTGGGGTGTCAGCGGCCAGCAGATTGAACTCCCGACGTTCTTTCTCCGACACGATCGCGAGGTCGATGACCTTCTGCAGGTTGGCGGCATGGCGGAAGGTGGGATCGTCCTGCTTGCCGCTCCTGACCGCTTCGGCAAAGCGCTGATAATTGGTCAGCACTGCAGGCACTTCGATATCACGCCAGGTGGCGCTTTCAATGTCGTCACCGAGGCAGCCGCGAAGATCCGAGCCGCTGGGACGGTGGATGACTTCGAGGCTGCCTTTCTCGCCATAGATGCGCAGCTTCAGCTCGTTCAGATGCCCGGTCGCCCAGCGGCTGGCATGGATGACGCCGAGCGCGCCATTGGCGAAATCGACCGACATGGTGAAGCTGTCATTCGCATCGAGCATATATTCGCCGATCTGGCCGCCCGGCGCTTTGTTGAAGGTCTTGAGCCGCGCAAAGACGTGGTCGATATCGGTCGCAGCGCCATAGGCGGCGAAATCGAGGATATGGATACCAACGTCCCCGAGCACGCCGTTCGAGCCATGACCGGTGGACAAGCGCCATAGCCAGCGCGACTCCGTGCGCCAGTCGCCCCAGGCGCGCGACACCAGCCAGCTCTGCAGGTAGGAGGCTTCCACATGCTTGATCGTCCCCAGTTCGCCGGCGAGTACCATCTCACGGGCGCGCTGCAGCGGTGCGACATTGCGATAGGTGAGGTTGACCATGTTGATGACGCCAGCCGCTTCCGCAGCTTCCGTCATCTCCAGGGCATGCGCATAGTTTTCCGCCAGCGGTTTTTCGCAAAAGACATGCTTGCCGGCCGCGATCAGCGCAAGGCTCGTCGCGTGGTGAACGCGGTCGGGCGTGACGTTTGTGGCAGCATCGAATCTCCCCCAGGCGATCGCCTCGTCGAGCGTGCTGAAGCGTTTTTCGATGTTGAAATGATCGGCGAATTCATCAAGCCGAGTCCGGTCCGTATCGACGGCGCCGACCACTTCGACACCATCGATCGCGAGGAAGCCGGCAACTTGGCTCTTGGCCATCATGCCCGTACCAAGAACGAGTAGACGCATTTCTATGCTCCTCAGCGGTAACCGGCTTCGCCGGCCTGATGCAGTCTCGGGCCGCGTTCGACGATCGGCTCCAGTGCCTTTTCTACCGGCACATTCGGAGCATCGGTGATGGTTTTCAATGCACCCTCGGGGTTATAGGCCCACTTCACCCCGTTGATCAGCACCTTCTGCACATTCGCATCGTGATAGGTCGGATAGGTCTCGTGGCCGGGGCGGAAATAGAAGATATTGCCGGCACCGCGGCGCCAGGTCAGGCCCGAGCGGAAGACTTCGCCGCCCTGGAACCAGGAGATGAACACCGTTTCCAGTGGCTCCGGCACCGAGAATTGCTCGCCATACATCTCCTCGTTCTCAAGCTCGAAATGCTCGCCGATGCCGGCTGCGATCGGATGGCGCTGGTTGATCGTCCACAGACGCTCGCGCTCACCCGCTTCGCGCCACTTGAGCGCGCAGGGCGTGCCCATCAGCCGCTTGAAGATCTTCGAGAAATGGCCGGAATGCAGCACCAGCAGGCCCATGCCTTCCCACACCCGCTTGGCGACACGCTCGACGACGACGTCGGAAACGGCGCCATGATCCTTATGGCCCCACCAGGTCAGGACATCGGTCTCGGCGAGGCGTGCTTCGCTCAACCCATGCTCGGGCTCCTGCAGCGTGGCGGTCGTCGCCGAAATCGCCGGATCGGTGTTCAGTGCCTTGGCGATCGTCGTGTGCATGCCTTCGGGGTAGATGCCCCGGACGATCTCATTGGTTGTCTCGTGGATGTTCTCACCCCAGACGATGGTGCGAATAGACAAGTTTCTGCTCCTTCACAGCAAGTAGCGGACCGGAACCGATGGGAGGCGGTCAGATCCTGTTTGTTTGATGGGTTGTTCAGGCAGCGCCCTTGAAAGCGAGCCTTTCGAGCGCGCGTCCGGATTGGTCGAAACGGTGAATGCGATCGCCGAGCGGCGATACACCCAGTTGCTGGCCGGGCTGGTGGCTCGATACGCCGGTCTCTCGAACGGTAAGCGGTTCGGCCGCGCCGATGTCGAGATAGACGAAGCTGTCCGAGCCGAGGATTTCCGAGTGGATGACGGTGCCTGTCCAGGCAGGATCCTGATCTCGAAACTCGATATGTTCGGCCCGAATCCCTATCGTGTGGGCATTGTAGGGAGCCGCGAACGGTCCGGAGAGGAAATTCATCTTCGGCGAGCCGATGAAGCCGGCGACGAAAATCGAGTTCGGGGTCTCGTAGAGTTCGATCGGAGTTCCGACTTGTTCGACGACGCCGTCGCGAAGGACGCAGATGCGGTCGGCAAGGGTCATCGCCTCGACCTGATCGTGGGTGACATAGATCATCGTGGTGTCATGCATGCCGCGATGAAGCTTGGCGATCTCCAACCTTGTGGCGACGCGCAGCGCGGCATCGAGGTTCGACAATGGTTCGTCGAACAGGAAGACCTTCGGGTCGCGAACGATGGCGCGGCCGATCGCGACGCGCTGGCGTTGGCCGCCCGAAAGCTGGCGCGGCAGGCGCTCCAGATAGGGCGAGAGCTGCAGCATGCCGGCTGCCTGTTCGACGCGCGCCTTGCATTCTTCCCTGGTCCGGCCGGAGAGTTTCATGCCGAAGGCCATGTTTTCGTAGACCGTCATATGCGGATAGAGCGCGTAGGACTGGAAGACCATCGCGATGCCGCGCTTCGATGGGGAAAGACGATTGACCGGCTGACCATCGAAGGAAAGCGTGCCTGACGTTATGTCCTCCAGTCCCGAGATCAGTCGAAGCAAGGTGGACTTGCCGCAACCGGACGGGCCGACGAAGACCATGAACTCCCCCTTGCGGATGTCCATGCTGACGCCCTTGATGACTTCGAATGCGCCGAAGCTCTTGCGGACATTATCGAGTCTAATCTGTGCCATATCTCGCTTTCCTCAGCCTTTGACGCCGCCGGCCGTCAGCCCGGAAATGATCCGGCGTTGAAAAATAAGGACAAGGATGACGACGGGCACGGTGACGATGACCGATGCCGCCATGATATTGCCCCAGGGGATTTCGAACTGACTGCCGCCCGAAAGCAGAGCGATCGCCACCGGCACCGTCCGTTGCGCGTCCGACGAGGTGAACGTCAGGGCGAACAGAAATTCATTCCAGGCCGTGATGAAGGCGAGCAGACCGGTGGTGACGAGGGCGGGCCACATCAGCGGCATGAATACCTGGGTAATGATCACCCAGGGGGAGGCGCCATCGACGATGGCCGCCTCCTCGATCTCGATCGGCAGATCGCGCATGAATGTGGTCAGCACCCAGACCGTGAAGGGCAGCGTGAAGATCATATAGGAGAAGATCAGCGCGAAGGGCGTGTTGAAGATGCCGATCCAGCGGATGAGTTCGAAAAGCCCCGCCAGCACCGCGATCTGCGGAAACATCGACACGGACAGGATGGTCAGCATCAAAAGCGCCCGACCCCGGAAATGCACACGGGCAAGCGCGTAGGATGCGGTCACGGCGAGCAGCAGCGAGGCAGCGACCACGAGGCAGGCAATGAGCAGGGAATTGCCGAGGCTGCGGATGAAGCTGCCTGTCGTCAACACGCCGGTATAGTTTTCGAGCGAGATCGAGGTCGGCCAGTAGGTGACCTCGAAGAGGGCGGTGCCAGCTTTGAAGCTTGTCAGAATCGCATAATAGAACGGGAAGACCGCGATGACGACGATGACGGCGACCAGCAGATAGAACAGGGTATTCTTGGTGGCTGTAAGCAGCATCAGTGTTCGCGCCCCCCGAGTCTGACGCGGCCGAGCCATATGTAGAGCACGGTGACCGACGCGATGATGAGAAAGAGAACGGTGGAGGCGGTTGCGCCATAGGCGAACTTGTCGAAATCGAAGAGGTTCTCGCGCGCCATGACCGACATGGTCTTGGTCTGGGCGTTGTTCGGCGTCAGCACATAGATCAGATCGAAAATGCGCATGGCATCGAGCATGCGAAAAATCACTGCGACCATGATCGCCGGGCGTATCAGCGGCAGGGTCAGCCGCCAGAATACCCTGACGGGGTTGATCCCGTCGATCTTGGCAGCCTCGTAGATGTCGGCCGGAACCATCTGCAGGGCAGCGAGGATAAGCAGTGCCATAAACGGCGTCGTCTTCCAGACGTCGACGATCAGAACGGCGATCATCGCTGTCTGAGGATCAGCGGTCCACGCGATCTTCTGGCTGATGAGCCCCAGGCCGAGAAGCATGTCGTTGAGGATGCCGAACTGGTCGTTGAGCATCCAGGCCCACATCTTGGCCGAAACGATGGTCGGGATCGCCCAGGGAATAAGGATGGCGGCGCGCACGATGCCGCGGCCAACGAACTGCGCGTTCAGCACAAGAGCGACGATGAGGCCGAGCGCGGTTTCGATCGTCACCGACAACAGCGTGAATTTTGCCGTGTTCCAGACCGCGCCCCACCAAGCGGGATCGGCCAGCAGTCCTCTATAGATCGTGCGGCCGCTCTTCAGGGTGACCCAGGAAAGATAGTTGTCGAAGCCGACGAACTGGGCATCGCCGAGGTTCGTCAGCGACGCATTGGTGAAGCTGAAATAGATGGTGCGGAACAGCGGCCAGCCGGCAACGATGGCCAGGATCAGCAGGGTCGGAGCCAGGAAGATCCAGGCAGACCGGATGCGTTCCGAGCGCAGATCCGAAGAGATCGCCTTTGCGCGCGCGCCCGTGCTCAGATTTTGGGAGACTGCAACTTCACTCATGGAATATCCGCTTCATGAGACAATCGACGACGGCGCTGTCGGAAGCGGCAGCGACGGGATATCCGACGCTGCCGCCTCGATTTGTTACCAGCCGCTGCCTTGCAGGGTCGTCAGATCGGCTTCGAGAAGCTCGAGGTTCTCTTCGGCGGTGCCGCTGCCGGACAGCGTGTTGTGCACGGCTGTCCAGAACTTGGCGGAAACCTCATTGTACTTGACCTTGGCAACAGCCGACGGACGCGGCACCGCGTTTTCGAAGATCGGCTTCCAATTCGGCATGAACGGCTGCGCAGCAGCAATGTCCTTGTCGTCGTAAAGCGCCGACAAGGTCGGCAGGTTGGAAAGCTCGATGGCGCGTTGCTTCTGGCTTTCCTTCGACGTCAGGAACTTGACGAGTTCGATCGCCGCATCCGGGTTCTTCGAATATTTCGAGACGGCGAGATTCCAGCCGCCGAGCGTCGACGAGGGCTTGTCGCCTTCTGCGGCAACGGGAAGCGTCGTTACGTCGAACTTGCCTTTGACCGGGCTGTCGGCGCCGTTGCCCAGCGCATAGGCGTAGGGCCAGTTACGCATGAAAACGGCGTTGCCGGTTTGCCAGACACCGCGGGATTCCTCTTCCTGATAGGCGAGCACGCCGCTCGGTGAAATCGTGCCGATCCAGCCCTTGGCGCGATTGAGCGCGGCCGCAGCCTTCTCGTTATTGATTGAAATCGTACCGTCGGTCTCGATGATCTGGCCGCCGCCCGACGACTTGACCCATTCAAGCGCATCGCAGGTCAGGCCTTCATAGGCATTGCCCTGGAAGACGTAACCCCACAGATCCTTCTGGCCGGCGGCGCGTTCCTTCTCCTGGATTTCCTTGGCGGTGGCCTCCATCTCGTCCCAGGTCTTCGGCGGCTGCTTGCCATATTTCTCAAGCAGATCCTTGCGGTAGAAGAGGGCCGGCGCATCCGTATAAAGCGGCATTGCGACCAGGCGGCCGTTCACGGTCTGCGATCCGACGATCGCCGGGAAGAAGTCGCCGACGACGTCCTTGGTGGCATCCTTGAGATCGACGAACTGGTCCGCCAGCTGCGGAGCCCAGATAACGTCCGTCTGGTAGACATCGACATCCGTGTTGCCGGCCGCGAGCCAGAGCCGATATTGCGAGAACTGTTCCGTGGACGAAGGCGGCATGGTGACGATCTTGACCGTATTGCCGGTGGCCTTTTCGAAGGCATCGAGCTGCTTGCGGAACAGATCGAGGTTCTTGCCGGTAGAGCTCGCTGAAATGCTGATCTCGGCGGCATAGGACGGTACTGACGCGCCAATAAGCGCGGCCGCGACGGCGGCCACCGTGAAACGAAACTTCATTTTCTCCTCCCAAAGACCAAATTGAAATCGATTTGGTTATGAAAAACTGTCAGAAGGTCGATATCATGTCAAGGGAGGTTCTAATTTACGACCTTCGCTTGTTTATAAATGAAGAATATCATTTAAAATCAACGCGAAACCCGAATGGCATGATTTTCCAAATCGCGCCGATATTCATTTCTGCGATCAAGGAAATTGAAATCGATTTGAGAAAATATAATCGACGGCATAGAATGTGGAATTTGCGGAGCCGATGGTATAGATGCCCGGCAGCGCAGGCGATGAAAGTCATTTCGGTCAATGAAACTCAAAGAGTTCGCAAAACAACTTGGACTGTCTCCAACGACCGTCAGCCGTGCGCTTAGTGGCTATCCCGAGGTAAGCGAGGTAACGCGCGCCCGCGTCGTCCAGGAGGCGGTGCGGTTGGGCTATCGACCGAACGTCAATGCGGTCAGGCTGAAAACCGGCCGGGTGGGCGCCATCGGCGTCGTCATGGGGCGCGCCGGCGAGTTCCATTTCGCGGAATTCATGGCCGGCATGGCGGAGCGTCTTGTTACGGAAGACACTGACATTCTGGTCATTCCGATGGCTGATCCCGAATACGATGCTGAGATGCAACTTTACAGGCGGTTGGCGGAAAGCCAGCGGGTTGATGCAATCATTGTGCATTCGCCTCGGCCCAATGACCAGCGCATCGCTCTGCTGCATGAGTTGGGAATGCCGTTTCTCGTTCATGGCCGTTCCGACATCGAGGTGCCGCACCCTTGGCTCGATATCGATAATGAAGGGGCTGTGCGCCGTGCGACCTCACATCTGATCGATCTCGGTCATACGAGGATTGCGATGATCAATGGCCGCCAAGGAGCGACCTATGCGCTGCATCGCGACATTGGCTATCGCAGTGCGCTGCAGAGCTATGGAATGGAGGTCGATCCGCAACTGATCGCCAACGGCAATTTCACCGACGAGCTCGGCTTCCGTTTTGCACGGTCATTTCTCGAACAACCGAAGCCGCCAACCGCGTTTGTCGCCGGGTCCATGATGACGGCGCTCGGCATTTACCGGGCCGCGCGTTCGCTCGGGCTTCAGATTGGCAGCGACGTCTCGGTTATCGCTCACGATGACGTCTTTCCCTATTTGACGGCCGATAACATGGTCCCGTCGCTGTCGGCGACCCGCTCGTCGATGCGTGCCGCAGGCACGCGGTGCGCCGATCTCGTGCTGCAGCTTTTGGCCGGGCGTTCGCCGCTGGAAATTCACGAGCTTTGGCCGGTCGAGCTTATCCTGCGCGAGTCCACCGGGCCGGTGCGGGCGCTCCAGACGTGAGCAACAGACGTTTGTAGAACTTCCGAGATTGGCTTCCAACAGGAGCGACGGCGACATCTCTTAACATTAGTTCATCCATCTTGACGCCGGTTTGTGGCGTACTTGCTTCATCCATCGGAAGGATGAACATGACTGGCAAACTCGCGCGGCGAACACCGCGGATATCGAACGGGGCGAAGGCGAGCAACGCCTCGGGAGCACAATCCTACGTCAAGCTCATTTTGAGAGAGATCATCGGATTCTCGATAGCTGCCCTTGTGCTGAGCGTCGCCAGGGCGAGCTATGCCCATTACATGGTTTTGGCGTCGTTGTGGATTCCATCGTGCCTCGCCACCATCGGGCGCCACCGCAGGCGCTCGCGCACCGATAAAAGGCGGCCTGCCATGACGGACTATCTGCTGTCCCATCTGGCCGAGACGCTTTTGCTGCTCCAGTGGTTTTATATCGCAATCGTCGCTTTCGGCGATTTTTTTGCGTCACAGCCTATCATTCTGCGAAGCATCGGGTCGTATTGAGGGTTCAATCGTGCGGCTCCACGCCTCGCGCGAAATATCCGTATTCGCGGTTTCGAGGCTCGAAGCAACTGGCCGGGCTTGGGGTTTACAGCCCGGCCAGCTCATATCGAGCGAAATCGGGGGAGTTCGCCCGATATATTGCGTCGCAAAACATCCTTTCGACCTGCGACGACTGCCCGCTATGCGGACGTTGCGCAACCCTTGCGTGGGCGGGCTCGGTATCAAGCCGCACACCGGTCGTCTTCATTTGTCAGCAGAAGATCATGAATGCGGATTTCTGGGTTTTAAAAAATGTTGAGTTTTGTTGGTTGCCGGCCGGGCCGGTTACAGCTCGCAAATCCCTCGGGGCACAAGCGACACGATGAAGGATCCGTGAGGAGGGAAGTCGCCCAACAAGCGCACGGGGGATATGAGATGTTCCTTTCTCATGTAGCGGGCTCGTTCACGATGGGCCGACGTTGAAACCTTGTTTTCAGTGAGCATGTCGCGGCAATGAATGGCCGGCATATTGCCTTCACGGGAGCGCCTCTTGGTGCACATCTCCCAGAACGAGCTTCACCGCATATCGGAGTTGATCGTCCTCGGTTCGACTGGCGGGAACATAGACGGACGACTTGACGGTGGCTTCGCCTTGTTCGCCTGGCAGATGCCGCTCGAGCCCGGCTTCGCCGGCAACCGTTTCCGTGCCGCGCAATGCCGCCGGAATGCTCTGCACGACCTCGATATCCGGCGCGATCCCCAAGGCCTGGATCGAGCGGCCCGACGGTGTGTAGACGCGCGACGTTGTAAGGCTCATGGCGGCGTTGTCATCGAGTGGAACGACTGTCTGAACAACACCCTTGCCGAACGATCGCGTGCCGACGATTGTTGCCCGGCGATGGTCCTGGAGGGCACCGGATACGGCTCGGGATCTTCGCCAGTTAATTTAACTTAATCGAACTTTGCCGATCTTTGACCGCATCGCGATACCGATCCGCTACATCCCATTCGGAATGACCCCGGCTCAGAAGAGCACACGAGGTCGCGACCTGATGCGCTACCAGCCCGCTCGCCATCCCGGACGCAACCGCTGCTTTCCACGCCGGCTGACTGAAGATCACGAAAGGAATTCCGCTCTGATGCGACGTGTCTCTCTAATTCTTGGTCCTGTCGTCGGCGCGTTCCTTGCCTGCCAGGAAGGGACGGCGTTTGGGCAAGCGAACGATGCCGCAGCCCTCACGGTTGCCGTCGCGAGGCCTACCGAGCGAGAGTGGCCGGAAACGGTGCCTGCCAGCGGCTGGCTGAAACCCTGGCATGAGGCGATCAGCGCCGCGGAAGTCGGCGGCCTGCGTATCACTGATGTCATGGTCGATGTCGGCTCTGTGGTGACGAAGGACCAGCCGCTTGCGCGACTTGCCGACGACACTGTCCGCGCTGATCTGCGAAAGGAGGAGGCCGCGCTCGCGACGGCGAAGGCCGATCTTGTCAAGGCCGAAACCAATGCCGAGCGCGCCCGAAGGATGAAGGGAAGCGGCGCCCTTTCGGATGAGAAGATCACCGAGTATCTGAGCATCGAGCAGACTGCCATCGCCGGCGTCGAGTCCGCAGAGGCTTTACTGGAGAGCCAGCGGATCAAGCTCTCCCAGACCACTATAGTGGCCGTCGACGATGGTCTCATCACCTCTCGCTCCGCGCAGCTCGGCGCCGTCGTCGCGTCCGGCACGGAACTGTTCCGCCTTGTGCGCCAGCAGCGCGTCGAGTGGCAGGCCGAGGTTTCGGCGCGTTACAGGCCGCTCATCAAGGAAGGGTTGTCTGCGACGATTTTCGTTGCGGGACGCCAGCAGATAGAGGGAACGGTTCGGCTCGTCGCGCCAACCGTCAGCACCGATACTGGCCGGGCGCTCATCTATATTTCTCTACCGGCCGAGGCGCATCCGCCCATAGGTCTTTATGCGACCGGGCAGATCAAGCTCGGGATAGAGCCCGCCCTCACGGTACCCGAGGCCGCCATCGTCGTACGCGATGGCCTCAGCTACGTCTTTACCGTCGATGGAGCGCAGCGCGCTACGCGCATCCGCGTCGAGACCGGTCGTCGCAATGAAGGCGAGGTGGAGATTGCCTCCGGCCTGGACCGCTCGGCTGAAGTCGTGACGGCGGGCGGTGCCTTCCTTTCGGACGGGGCGCTCGTACGCCTGGAAGGAGCAGCGCGGTGAACTTCTCCGCCTGGTCAATTCGCAATCCGGTCCCCTCTATCCTTCTGTTCATCCTCCTGACCGTCGGTGGTCTCATCGCCTTTGCTCGACTTGGGGTTCAGAATTTTCCGGACATGGATCTCCCGACGATCCGGATCAACGCTACCCTCGAGGGGGCAGCACCCGCCCAACTTGAAACGGAAGTCGCTCGCAAGATCGAGGACAAATTAGCCTCGCTCAACCTCCTCGATCACGTCGCGACCACGATCACGGACGGCACCGTCGCCATCAACGTATCGTTTCAGCTTGGAAAGGATGGGGAGGAAGCGCTCAATGAAGTGCGCAACGCCGTCGACAGCGCGAGCGGAGATCTTCCTCAGGCCATGCAGGCGCCGAGCGTGATGCGGGAGACGGTTCAAGGGTCAACGCTCGCCGCCTACGCGGTGCGATCGACACGACTCGACCGGACGGAGCTTTCCTGGTTCGTCGACAACGATTTGACAAAGGCCTTGCTTGCCGTTCCGGGCGTCGGCAATGTCAGCCGTGTCGGCGGCGTCGACCGTGAGGTCCATATCGATCTCGACCCGCAACTGATGGGTTCGCTCAACATCAGCGCCGCGACCATTTCGTCAAGGCTGAGATCCGTGCAATCCGACACGTCAGGCGGACGAGGGGATATCGGAGGAAGCAAACAAGCGATCCGGACACTCGGCGCGGTTTCCTCGATCGAGAAGCTGAAGGCGCTCGCAATTCCGCTTCCTGGCGGCGCCTTGATGCGCCTTGACGAAATCGGCACGGTGACGGACAGCTTCGCCGACCGCTCGTCCATCGCCTATCTGGACGGCGAACCCGTGATTGCGGTCCAGGTCAAACGCTCGAACGGCTTTTCCGACACGGCCGTCGCCGCGGCCATCGCGACGGCAATGAAGGACTTCGCCAAGGGCAATCCCGATGTCGAGATCGTCGAGGCCTACAGCACCGTCGGGCCGATCATTGAAAATTACGACGTCTCCATGCACATGCTCTACGAGGGTGCGATTCTCGCAGTCGTCGTGATTTGGTTCTTCCTGCGCGACTGGCGCGCGACCCTTCTGTCTGCAGTGGCGCTGCCGCTGTCCGTCATTCCGACGTTCCTTGTCATGTATCTGGCAGATTTCAGCCTCAACACCATCACGCTGCTTGCGCTTTCTCTGGTGGTGGGCATCCTCGTCGACGATGCGATCGTTGAGATCGAGAACATCGCGCGCCACCTGAAGATGGGCAAATCGGCAAAGGAGGCTGCGCTCGAGGCAGCAGACGAGATCGGCCTTGCCGTCATTGCCACGACGTTGACGCTCGTCGCGGTATTCCTGCCGACGGCTTTCATGGGCGGCATTCCGGGTCTGATTTTCCGGCAGTTCGGCGTGACGGCAGCCGTCGCAGTGCTTGCCTCGCTGGTCGTCGCGCGCCTTTTGACGCCGATGATGGCGGCCTACGTGATGAAAGCACATCCGGTCGAGGCCAGGGATGGCCGCATCATGCGCACCTACATGGCCTTCGTCAAAACCTGCCTGCGTCGCCGCAAGCTGACCACGGTCGGCGTGCTGCTTTTCCTCGGCCTCTCACTGGCGACAATTCCCCTGCTGAGTTCCGGCTTCCTGCCGGCCTCGGATGATGCACAGACGCAGGTGACCGTTACGCTGCAACCCGGCACAACGATCGAGCAGACGGATGCGACCGCGCGCCGCGCCGCCGATATCGTCTCCGGCATGCCGGACGTGACGCATGTCTTTACCGCGGTCGGAAGCGTCTCTTCGAGCGATCTTCTGGAATCGTCCACGACGCTCGACACGGCGACCGCATCCCTGACCGTCACTCTGAGAAGGGTCGACGAGCGAAAGCAGAGCCAGGGAACCATCGAAAGCGAAATCAGACAGGCGCTTGCCGTTCTGCCCGGCGCGAGGATTGCGGTCGGCACGGGCGGCAATGGCACGACACTCGCAATCACACTCGCGAGCGACGATTCCGACGCTCTCGACAAGGCGGCAAGCGCCCTCGAAGAACAGTTGCGAACCTTGCCGGGCATTGGCGCCGTGACATCCAGCGCCTCGCTCCAGGCGCCGGAGATACAGATCGTTCCAGATCTCGATCGAGCTGCTGCCCTCGGGATTACCGCAGAGTCGATCTCCGAGGCGGTCCGCGTGGCAACAAGCGGCGATTATTCCTCATTCCTTCCCAAGCTCAACTTGCCGCAACGCCAGCTCGCCATCAGGGTACAGTTTGATCCGAGCAACCGGACAACGCTCGACGACATCGCCAATCTTCGCATTGCCGGCAGCAGGGGCAGTGTCGATCTCGGCTCGGTTGCCGACATCCGGATCGGTGGCACCCCATCGCAGATCAGCCGGGTCGATCGATCCCGCAACGTCACGCTCTCGGTCGAGCTCAATGGTCGCATCCTTAGCGATGTTTATCGCGAGGCTGAGGGGTTGCCGGCGCTCCGCAACCTTCCCGAAGGCGTAAAGCTCATCGAGCAGGGCGAACTGGAGCGAAGCTCCGAACTCTTCGACAGTTTTGGCATTGCCATGGCGATCGGCGTGTTCTGCATCTATGCAGTCCTGGTCCTGCTTTTCCATGACTTCCTTCAGCCGCTGACGATCCTTATGGCGCTTCCCTTGTCGCTTGGCGGGGCTCTTCTGCCGCTCGTGCTGACCGGCACCGCCTTCTCGATGCCGGTGGTCATCGGCCTGCTCATGCTGATGGGCGTCGTGACGAAGAACTCGATCCTGCTGGTCGAATACGCGATCATGTCAAGGCGCGCAGGTTTCTCGCGCTTCGATGCCCTTGTCGACGCATGCCACAAACGCGCCCGCCCGATCGTCATGACGACGATCGCCATGGCAGGCGGCATGCTGCCCGTGGCGTTCAGCCTGAGCGGCGGCGATGCGAGCTTTCGTCAGCCGATGGCAATCATCGTCATCGGCGGCCTGATGACCTCAACCGTTCTCAGCCTCGTGGTCATCCCTGTCATGTTCACTTTCGTCGATGACTTTCTCCAGTTTCTCAAGCGATCTACCGGGACGGGACAGCGCGGGGATTTGCCGACAGATGCCAAACGGACAGCAAGTGGGGTCGATCCGGAGGACCGGAGCAACATAATGCGCGCGGCGGAATGAAGCTGCGTGAAAGATGGAAACGGGCCGATCGCCGCTGCCGAGGATGAGTTGATGGCGGCGGCCCGCCAGGGATCGCACCGGTCGCGTCGGCTTAAAAAGGTCGCCGGCGCGCTCATAGGCAACTAAATCGGCCAAGTCCGGAGCCTCCATGCTCGGCTCCATCGAACGATCTGTACCTTTCACGGGCCTAGACGAGCGATGTCGCACCGCGGCAATGAGGATTGTCTGTGTGCAAAGAAATCCGGTCCAGACAAATGCCGGGCCAGACGCCATCGCGCGACGTTGATGATCGACATCTCAATCTCTTTTTGTATCTGCCCGTGCCGAACATACATCCGGTACCGTTGCGGGTAGTGGGGTCATGCGCCGGAACTGATCGCTTCTGTTCCGGGCACGACGAAATCCGCCGACATCAAGGATGTCGGCGGTGACAGATCAGACGAGTATGAAATGCGGCCGTGTGTTGCATCGGGTGCCGGGTGTGTCGATCGGCGATCCGAGCCGATAAATCGGCACGAGAGACCAGCAGGAGTTTTCGTCGACCAGGCTCACGGTGTCCATTGGCCCACAACGGCAGGCTGTTTGTCGGTCCAGGACGGCGGCAATCCGATTTGCGAGGCCGCGAAGTCTTTCACGCCGGGTGACCGGCCGAACCGCTCGCAGGCCGCATATTTCGGTTTCCCGCCAAGGCTGGACTTGATCTTCTGTCCCGACGGGATCCTGGGCAGACCCTTGTACGGCGTCTTTCCGGTGACAAGCATTTTAGAGAAATCGCCGCCGAAGCTCGATGCCAGCGAGTAGGCGTCTCCGATCTGGGAGGCACGAGCGCCCGTGGTGATGGCGTTCGCACCCTTGGACCACACCATGGCGCCCACCTGCTTGCCGTCCCTCGTCGTCGCTTCGGCCTCAACCGCAAGGCCACCGAGGCCCATTGGAAGTCGTGGAACCGGAACGGGAGAGACGAGCGACGCCCCGAGCGAGGTCGCCGTCGACAGGCCGGCCACGGTGGCGTTGGTCGGGACAATGCGGGTGACGGTCGCGTGGATGACGATATCGGCGTTCTCCCTCTGGTCGACGACCTGGAAGCGATCGCTGACGCCAATGCAGAGGGCGCGGCTGATCACGTTGGCGACGAGCGCGGAGTCGGACGGCTTCTTGATGGAAGGTGCAGCGTTCGGCGAAATCTGTGTCGGCTCTATGTAGACCGTCTTGTTGACGACGAGGTCGCCTGGATCGACCTTGAATTTTGCCTTCGTGAATTTTCCGTTGTTCGACGTCAGACCGCTATAGGAGGTCAGCGTGTTTGCCTCTTCGAGAGGTACGGCGGCGCAACCCGCGACGGTCGACAGCAAAAGGCAGGAAAAGAGGGCCGAAGCGGCCGGACTGCATAGGGCGCGAGCGCGTGCCGGGCCGATACGGGAATTTGACATTTCGTTCTCCTGTGGTTCATGGGGAAGGGCGGGCGAGGTCATTGCGTCGGCTGAGGGGGAAGGACAGCTGCCAGATCGGTGAAGATCGGCTTGTCTTTCCAAAGACTGCCGTTCGCCATCCTCGCGTAGCCGAGGTTGAAGACGGCGCGCATGTAATTGGTGTTGAACGGGTCGGTCATCTTGTAGGGGAGTTGCGTGTCGATCGCGGCGACGCGGAAGCGAATGCCGTTTTTGTGGGCGTAGACATAGGTGGCAACCAGGGCGCTGCGCGTCTGGGATTTGATGAGGGCCGAACTTGCCCTCGCCATGACCGCCAGGGTGTTGTTCGTTGTCGTCGAAAACTCCGGCATGAGCGCGTTGTTGACGATGACGTACATGTTCAGCTTCAGGCCCGTTGACCACGCATTCTGCTGCGGACTGGCCATCCACCCTTCCGGGATCGTCAGGATCTGCGAGGACGAACCCCCGTCGGAGTGCATCTCCTCGAACTCCTGGCCGTTGGCCTTGACCTTGATGAGCACTGCCGGAAAAATGCCGGGAATGCTCGCCGAGGCGATGATGACATCCTGGAAAAGCTTCAGTGCATCGGGCCGGCCGCTGGCGGCGATGGCACCCATGTTCCAGATTACGGCTCTTTGGGAATCAAGATTCGAGGTCAGGATGAGCAGGCGGCGACCCTTGCGGTGCTCGGCTGCGATTTTCTCCAGGATTTCGTCGGTGAGATGCCGCTCGACCATGCGGCGCAGTGGCTGCTGTTTCAGGAGGCTTGCGCCCAGCAGGCCTTTCGGGAGGAAATCCGCGTCGACCAGTTCCTTGGCGATGCCGCTGGTATAAAGATTGATGAGCGTGTCGTCATAGGCAGGGCCGAGGAAGGCCAGGGGCGCAATCAGCGCACCCGTGCTGACGCCGCTGACGATATCGAATTGCGGCCGGTCACCCTTGTCCGACCAGGCCTTCAGCGCCCCGACGCTGAACGCGCCTCCAGCGCCTCCACCCGACAGCACCAGATAGTTGACGTCCTTGTGCCTCGGGACGCTCAGCCAGACACGTGCATCGGACACCTGCCCGGTCGTGTCGGCATAGGTCCGGATGTCGCCAAAGCCAGCGATACTGGCGTTTGCCGCGGCGGTCGGGCTGTAGGCAACCCGATCCGGCGCCATGCAGCCGGCCAGAAGGACCAGCACGAAGATGGCCATCAGTCGAATCAAGTTTGTCGCCCTGTGTTCAGCCACGGAGCAGGTTGCTAGTGAATCGCCACCGGCCGTGGAGCGTCGTCCCGCAGACATCCTTTCGGATCGCACCTGACGGCATTAATCCGGATTCCGGATTGCCTTGGATTACGTGTTGTTAAGAGTTGTTGCGCGACCGAATCCGACACAGGCGGATCGAGGGTGTCACGCTCCGTAGAGTGTCCGGCCGTCCGCTCCAAGGCCGCGGCGGACATGCGGAATCCTCGCCCGGTCCCTAGCAACAAATCTTGAACAAACGCCTTGCTTTTGCCGCGGGTTCGACATGCGTGCGCTCCCTGCAGCGCCTATCGATGAGGAGAACAAGTCAGCAGGAGACGATCATGCCCCATGTTGAGATGACAATCGCCGATGTGTTGAACGACCCGTTGATAGGACAATTGCTGCGCGCCGACGGCGTGTCTGTCGAAGAATTCGAAATTCTGCTTCAGAATGCAGCGCGTTCTCAGTCTGCTTCACGAAATCCCGGTCGCGTTCCGTGGGAGGGAAGGGCAGTCAGTCCTGCGCTATCGCAACCTCGGGGGTGAATATATAGCCGCCGAGCCGCACGGTCTTGATGAAGGTCGGGTCCTTATAGTCGGGCTCGATCTTTTGGCGCACGCGGCTGACATGCACATCGATGCTGCGCTCGACCGGGCCGGCGGAACCGGCGTGGGTGCGGGCAAGAATTTCCTGGCGATTCATAACCTGCCGCGGGTTCTGACAGAACACCAACAGCACGTCGAACTCCGCCGTCGTCAGTGACACGTGCACACCTTCACTGTCGGTCAATTCCCGTGTGACCGGGTCGATGCGCCAGCCTGCAAACGTCATTGCCTCCTGTACCGGCTTTACCTGCAGCGCGTATGACGACCGCCTCAGGAGCGCCTTTATCCTTGCAAGGAGTTCTCTCGAGTTGAATGGTTTGGTGACATAGTCGTCGGCCCCCAATTCCAGGCCGATGACCCTGTCGATTTCCTTCGTCAAGGCCGTCAGCATCAAAATCGGGACCGTGCTCGACGATCTGATCCGCCGGCAGATACTGAAGCCGTCCTCGCCAGGCAGCATGCCGTCGAGAACGATGACCTGGAATTCCTTCTTTTTCAGGACCCGATCCATTTCCATTGCCGATCCGACCGCTTCGGCGGCGTAGCCCGCCTCCTTCATCAGGTCGATCAACATGCTTGCAATATCGCGATCGTCCTCGACAATGAGGATGCGCGTTGGGGCGTGGGTGGAAGCGTTGATTGCGGTACTGTTCATTATCGGCGCCTGAATTCAAGAGAGCGTTCGCTTCGGATCACGTTTATCAGCAAAGTCGTATGCATCTGGTTTCCATGTTTTCACGGACATGCGGGGCGTTGCCGAAAGTGTCGTGGCTCGGCGATAGTCGAAGCGAAGCAAGACACAGCCTGTTGGCCGCCTGGGAGGTTGGCGCCGTTCACGCCTGAGCGCGACCGAGCCAATTCCGACTGCGACCCTAACATGACGTTGACTATCTCGGTAGCCGACCTTCCTCCACGTCCCCGCACGATCTGGTTCGGTAACGCTGCTAAAACTTGTAACCGACGAACATCATCATGGAAGGCTGGATATCTTTCTGGCTTACCGGGCTTTTCCTGGCGTCGCCGGTTAAAATCCCGAGTTCGGCCTGGCCGCGAATAAACCAGTGCTCGGACGCCATATAGGTGACGGAGGCGCTGAGGTCGACGCGCTTGAAGCCGGCCCCAGCGTCAAACTCGTCAAGGCCGGATCTTGCTGACTGCAGCGGAGTGACGCCAAAGTAGGATCTCATGTACTTGCCGTCAGCCCAGGTGGCCGAGGCGCCGGCGGAGAAGATGAACCGCCCGGCAAAATGCGAGTATTCCGCACCGAACTTGCCGGTGAGACCGTCGCTGCCGCCGATGATCTTGTCGATACCCGCGCTCAGTTCGATTGGTCCAAGCTCATAGGAGATGGCGGCTCCGACGACGCCGGCGTCGTCGATATCGCCAAGTCCCTCCAGATGACTGCTGTCATCTTCGTCTCGCCCGAACTCAATGCCACCTCTGGCGCTGACCTTGAAATTCTCCACCTTGTAGAGATCGACTGACACCCCGCCCGGGCCGAGGTGAACATAATCATTGAAGAACGTCGCCGAGATGAAAGGGACCGGCATGACCTTGAAGTCTTTCGATCCCTCGAATTTCGGGCCGTATATGGCTCCGGCACCGACGACGACGTCCCAATCGTGAAATTTGCCGCGCCAGCCGCTCGGGCGCTCGCCATCCGAACCCGGTGCCATCGGCTCACCGGCACTATAGGCATCGGCATCCGCGGCTTCAGCCATATTGCTCGTTGCCAGGGGCATAGCCAACGCCGACACTATGACCAAGCCGGTATTTCTAATCATAAAAGACAACGTTCGCTCCTGGGATGTTTGTTTGCCACGTCGCGCTGCGACCGCGCGGAAGGTGCGTGAAAACGGCTTTGGAATGAATTTTGTCTTGTTAAGAGATGTTTCGGCTGAAGCAGGGCTCGAAACGCTTCGCGTATCGGCGGTCCGCTCCCGCAGGTCGCCCGCCGTCCGGCAACAAATCGCAGCAGGCGTTAACATCACTTAAAACTGCTCCATCCTCCGAACCGCTACTTCCAGGCCGTCGTGCCGCCGGGGTTCCCCGATCGCGCCGAGAAAAATAGCCTGGAGAGATTCATGTTGTCGCATGTGAAGCCATTGCCGGAGGGCGAGGCGGTCGAAACGCCGGCGCCCTCGGGACCGTACCGAGTTGGCCCCCATCCATCGGTTTCGATCATCCTTCCCACCTTGAACGAGGCGGAAAACGTCGACCGCGTGATCGGCGAAATCGTCGCCAATCTTCGCAGCCACTTTGAATTTGAGATTATCGTGGCGGACGGCGGCTCGAGCGACGGAACATGCGAAAAGGTCGAGCGATGGGGATCACAGCATCCTGTTGTGCTTATGCGAAACGAAGGGGCCGGTGGTTTGGCTGAAGATGTCTTATCGGCATCGGCGCGGACCAAATATCCTGTTGTCGTCGTGATCGACGCTGACGGAAGCCATCCGGTTCCTTCGATCAAGGAACTGGTCGACCGCGTTGCGTCCGGTCGCTATGACATGGCCATCGGCAGCCGCTATGTGGACGGTGGTGTCACGGTCGGTTGGCCCTTGCATCGCCGCGTGCTTTCGCGCCTCGGCGCGGCCTTTGCCTCTCCCTTCACCGATGTCAAAGATCCGCTATCCGGCTTTTTCGCCATTCGCCGGTCCTTCCTCCTGGCTGCCGGCGCTCACACCAAGGGGTTCAAGATCGGACTGGCGGCGCTGTTTGCAGGCGGTCCTGGGTTCCGCGTTTGCGAGGTGCCAATATCGTTCTTCGAGCGGCAGTCGGGTAAATCGAAAATCGGAAGCAGCCAGTTGCTCGCCTATCTCGGACAGTTGCTGGAATATTCCCGAGGCACGACGTTCTCCGGCACGTTCAAGCGCTTCTTGCTGGTCGGCATGGCGGGCTTCATGCTGGACTTTCTGATCGTGTCCTTTGCACAGGCACTTGGCGCAAACATCATGGTTGCGCACATCTGGGGCTTCTGCGTCGCATCAGCCTGCAATTATATCGGACATGCCCGCTACTCCTTCAGCGACCGCCGGAAGGACAGGGGGCAATTGGCGCGTTTTGCGATCGTTTCGATCCTGGCGCTGACAATGCGCGGCGGTTTCATCTCGGCAGCATCGGAACTTGGTCTTCCGATGCCCGTGGTCCTGGCGGCGGGCATCATCGGCGGCGGCATCGTCAGCTACATCGGCAACGATCTTTATGCCTTTCGCGGCAACGACCTGCTCCCGATAATAAGTCGATGGAAGTTGGCGGCTATTGGTCTCGCCGCCTATGTCGCTGTTCTGCGGCTGCTCTACCAGGGGGCCATCGATCTCATGCCGCAGGAAGCTTACTACTGGACCTACGCTCAACATTTGGACTGGGGTTATCTCGATCATCCGCCAATGGTCGCCTGGTTGATATGGCTTGGAACGACAGTTTTCGGCGACACCGAGTTCGGTGTTCGGATCGGCGCGAGCCTGTGCTGGCTTGCAACCGCATATTTCATGTTCCGCTTCACAAGCGAAGTCTTTGGCCGCATGTCCGCCTTTCTGGCGCTGCTGTTGTTGGCAGTGCTTCCATTTTTCTTCGCCACTGGCACGCTGACGACCCCTGACGCTCCGTTGACCGCTGCATGGGCGGGAGCGCTGTATTTTTTACAGCAGGCAATTCTCGCAAATCGTCCAAAAGCCTGGCTCGGCGCAGGCATCTGCATCGGCCTCGGGATGTTGTCGAAATATACGATTGCTCTTCTTGGGCCGGCGACCCTCGTCTTCTTAATCCTTCATCCGCAGTCTCGGCGATGGCTTTCAACGAGCTGGCCATATCTCTGCGTCATTTCGGCGACGCTGTTATTCTCGCCCGTCATCGCCTGGAATGCCACTCACGACTGGGCGTCGTTCCAATTCCAGGGGAGCCGTCGGTGGCTATCGGACGATATTGTCTTTTCGACCCCCACCCTTCTGATGTTCATTGCAATGTTGCTGGGACCCGCCGGCCTGCTTCTGGCTGCTGCTGCAACGGGCTGGAGGGCGCGGCTTTCCGACAGAAGCAATTTGCGCGGCCAGGACGCATTCCTTGCCGTCTTCACCCTGGTGCCGCTTGCCGTCTTCACTTTCTTCAGCCTGTTTCATGCGGTCAAGCTGAACTGGACCGGGCCGGCCTGGCTGGCCCTGTTTCCGATCATGGCCAATATTACCGAAACCGCCCTGAAATCCGGCACAATGTCCCGCGTCGTGACAGCCGTGAAGGTGTCCACTATTGGCAGTATCCTGTTCTTTTCGCTCCTGCTCCACTATCTCGCGCTCGGCCTTCCGTTTGTCGGATATTCCAACGGCTTGCGGGGGATGCCGATTGCCTGGGAAGAGTTCGTCTCTGCTGCCGAAGAGATCAAGACAAAGGTTGCTGCCGAAACAGGGGCCGCGCCGCTCCTTGTCGGAATGGACAAGTACAATGTGGCCAGCGAACTTGGCTTTTACAGCAAGGGCCGAATGCTATTGGACGACATCACCAGTCGAAACCTCTTCGGGGACGCTGGCCTGATGTTCGAGCTCTGGCAATCCGGAAGCTCACCAGAGGGCAGGGTCGTGATCATGTACGGCCTGAAGGATGACAGCCTCTCTTCCGATGGCCTGGCCGCATGGTTCGAGAACATCGGTCCGGTGGAACGGCGCGTTGTTTATAAGGATCGGGCCGCCGCAGGTGAGTTTTTTTACAGGGTAGGCTACGGCTTCCGCAGGTCGGGCGATGGCCCGCCTAATGCCTTCGCTAAAGCAAGAGTCGCTTCCTCATCGACACCGGCAATCGCGCGAAGAGATCCGGAAGAGAAAGCGCCCACTCCTCGTCGCGAGATATGGCAACAAAAAGCATTCCTGGACACAAAACTTAATATAACGAAACCCACTTTTGAAAAGAAACCCATAGCTTAAGAAGGGAGGTTCAACCGAAAGGAAACGATTCATGTCCAGCGAAAGCGCCTTCCATCCAGTTCTTGTCTATATTCCGGATCACCGGGGCTTGTACCTTGCCAGCGAAGTTTTGCGCAGCGGCGGCTTCGACGTCAGAAGCGTCGGGAATATAACTGAACTGGAGCTTGCACTGGAACTTCTGGCTTGCTGCGTCGTCGTCACGGTCACATCGAAGATCGGAGAAGTTCGAGGGCTCGCCAATATTCCCGTCGTCAACATCCAGGCCTTCGTTTTGCCGAACCACGACGCGTCGGCAGGTGAACAGTCGGCCCTGTTCGACAGACAGGCTTTTCTCGAACGGGTCCGAGACAACAACAAGTATCCGTCAGGCGCATCCCGCTATGGCGCGCCGTTCGTCAACTAAGTGCCGCCGTCCTGCTGCGCAATCTGATCGAACGCTGCGGACGAGGCAGGATGCAAAAGGCATAGGTACAACTCTCGCCGACGTGCTCGATCGGTGCTCGAACAGCCGCACGGAAAATGGCGTTAACAAATAAAAACATCTTTCCAACTGACATCTCGGCGCAATTGCTACAGATAATTGCATTGGCTCAGTTGCCTGCCCACGGAACGACTCATCCGCGCATGGCGAGATGAAAAAGCCGGTCAGCCGACCGGTGGTTTGCTAAGCGGGTATGAGGACGTGTGATGAGGCTGGCGCGATTTTTCGCAGATTCCATTCAGAGGCAGGTTGCTTTGCTTGCTGTCGGTCCGGTGGCGCTTTTTGCCATCCTGGGCATCATCAGCGAGCATCTAACGATCAAGGAACCAGAAAGCGTGTCGCAAGCGCGTGCCGTCGCCATGCGAATCGAGTTCGTGGTGGACATGACGCGGTCGGCACAGACGCCAGAACAGAAGGCGACAATCCTTGCTGCTGCAGCGAGGGCCGGGCTTCAGGCTGAAGAAGTATCGGCAACGGGATTACGCGGTGCTGAACCGCCGGACGACATAGGAAGCTTTCGCTCGGAGATCGAGAACAATCTCTCGCCGGCCATCGACGTCAAACTTCGCCCGCAATCAGCCACGAGCAACCTGGAGCAGGAGTTGATCGTGGGGATCGATCGCGACTATGCGCTTTCCTTCGCGCTCCCATCCGCGGTGCCCGACTCGCGCATCACCGATCGGGAGATCAGCGATCTGCTCGCAACGATGGCAATGTTCGTACCCGTCATTCTGTTGTCGCTTTACGGAGGCCGGATGATCGCATTGCCCCTCCAACGGTTTTCGCAGGCGGCCCGAGACCTTGATCCAGACAAAGGCCCGGAGCGTCCCTTCGACGAGATCGGCCCTCCGGAAGTCCGCACGCTCGCAAAGTCGTTAAACGACATGCGCAGCCGCGTCCGCGCAATGATCGAAGCGCGCACGCGCATGCTGCGGGCGATCAGTCACGACCTCAGGACGCCGCTCACGCGCCTGCGTCTCAGGGCGGAGCGCTCGGGTGAGCCCCCGCTGCGGGCAGCCTTGCTGGCCGATATCGACGCCCTGACGCTCATGGTCGAGGAGACCCTAGTCTATCTCAGGAAAGACATATCGAAGGAAAATCAGCTCCGAGCGGACCTGCCGAGCCTTATTGTCACGGCTTGCAACGATTTTGCGGACATGGGGCACTCGGTGACATATCGCGGACCCGATCGTTTTGCATATCCCTGCAAACCCCATGCCCTGAAGCGCGCCGTTGCAAATCTCATCGACAACGGAACGAAGTTTGCTCGACATGTGAATGTGGAGCTTCACGTTAAACCTGATCGAGCCGTCAGCATCAGCGTCACGGACGATGGGCCGGGAATTCCTCCTGAATTCCGAGCCGACGTATTGGAGCCCTTCTACAAGCTTGATAGTGCGCGCAACGATGGCGGGTTCGGTTTGGGATTGTCGATCGTTCAAGACATTGTTCAAAGCCATTTCGGGACACTTACGCTCGAGAATGCCGCGCCGCATGGCTTGATCGTCGAGATTAAGCTGCCTTCTCCGGATTTGATCAACGCTGCTTCTTAATTGAGGGGCGCGCCCAACGAGGTTCAAATTTAACGCTTGCTAACTTCTCACGCACGCGACCCGAAACAACTCTAAACAATACTTCACATACTTTCATTCTCATCGGCCGTACTTTTCCTGTGTCATTGGGAACATGGTCATGAGCGGCAAAAACTTGAACTTCGAGGACACCCGGCATCCGCTGCTTTTCAAAGGCGACGATGCTGCGGCTGATCGCACGGGTGTTTCGACGAAACTACGAATATTGCATGTGCTTTTCGCTTCGGAAATCGCAGGGTCGGAAAGATATTGCATCGATCTCGCCAATGGGCAGGCCGCTCTCGGGCACGAAGTTCACCTCGCGGCACGCGGCCCCGACATGGCTGCGCTCGTCTCCGATCGGGTCATTTTCCATCGCTTGAAAACGCCGTTCTTGCGCCGTCTGCGGCTGCGGCGTCTTATAGCGAGCTCGAAAATCGAAGTCGCTCATGCACATCTCAGTTCAGGGTGCAAAGCGCTTGCGACGGTTTCGGATACAGTAACCAGGGTTGCGACCCTGCATGTCGGGTTCAAGGCCAAACAGCATGCGCATCTCGACGGCGTAATCTGCGTCAACCGAGCCCAGACGTCGCGCCTCGGCGTCTATGCCGGGCGGTCGGCCGTCATTTCGAACTGGCTACCGGAGCGCGGCGCGGACCGCCCTCTCGACCTGCGGCGTCAGTTGAACCTGCCACCTGTGACCAGGCTCGTTGGAGCCGTCGGACGTCTTCATCCCAGCAAGGGAAATGACATTCTGATATCGGCCTTTCTGCAGACGGCACCCAAAGACGCGGCTCTTGTCATCGTCGGCAAGGGGCCGCAACATGCTGCCCTGCAGAAACTCGCAAGAGGCGATAAAAGGATTCACCTTCTCGGATATTCTGACAATGTCGCAGGTTTTTTGCGCAATCTGGATCTCTTCGTTTCCCCATCCCGTGAGGAATCGGCAGGGCTTGCCATCCTCGAAGCCATGAACGAGGGGCTGCCCATCATCACCACGGCGACGGAGGGGCCGGCAGAATATCTGCGCGAGCATCCGGTGAGATTCGTCGATCCGGGTTCCGTCCAGAGCCTGTCCGAGGCCTTGGCTGACTGGTTTCGGGCCGACGACGTGACCGCTTCGGTGCGCGTGACCTACGACATGCGTCCCTTCTCTCGATTGGCGGGCGTTGGCAACGTTCTGCATTTCTATTCCGAGGTCGCACAGGAAGCACTGCGCACGCCGCCAGCAATATCGATCCTCCGCGGTTGATCCATGCGTCTGAAGCCAAGAGTGATTTCTGGCAGGTCGGCATCGTGCCGGCGCCGGCCGAGGCGCTTTCTCGCCGATCCCTTCGCCGTGAGAAAGGGCGATGCCCTGCATGTCTTCCGTCGAGGCCTATGACTACCGCACCAAGCATGGCTTCATCGAGCGCCATGAATTCGGGTCGGCCCTCGATGCGATGCCGGCAGGTGAGAACTGCCAATGATCGCTAGGGCTCCAGCTTCGATCGCCCCCGTGTCAGATCGGCGATCAAACGAGAAATTGTCTCCAGGTCATCCTCTGGAATCTGCAGGTTCATTTCGGCACTGATCCCGTCGAAGTGCTGTGCGACGATACGCATACCTTCAAAGGAAGAGAGGCGAGCCTTCACCATCGACAGATCGGAGACCCGCAGATTGAGTTTTCGTTCGACCATCGTGACGATGGGCGCAAGGGTGGCTGTTTTCAGACAGGCTCCGGCAGTTCCGCCATAGGCCCGAACGAGCCCGCCTGTGCCAAGCAGAACGCCTCCGAACCAACGGGTAACGATGACGACAATATTGTCGAGCGATCGGCCGTCGATGGTAGCCAGTATCGGTTTGCCCGCTGTGCCGGTGGGCTCACCGTCATCGCTAAAGCGATAGCCCTGCCCGATACGCCATGCCCAGCAATTGTGGTTTGCCGTCGCCGAGGAATTCTCCGCGATGACCTTTGTCGCCTCGGCTTCATCGACGACAGGAAAAGCGGACGCGATAAATCTGCTTTTCTTGATCGTCGCCTCGAGCGTGACTGGCTCAACGAGACAAAACATGAATAACCGGAATTATCGTAGTTGATAGTCTCATCCCAGCGCTCCGACCGGCTGAACCGTGCGGTGGACGCAGGCTTCCTATTTCCATTCCCAGAGCCTCGTCGAATGGTGCGGCCGCGTCGTGACGACGGCAGCTGGTTCTTTCGTCATCGCAAGGTAACGGCTGGCGTCCTCCGTTCCATTGACCCCGATGAAGATCATCTTCATCGAGCTTTTGAATGGTGCGCCCTTGGCTCTGTGCTCGAAGCTGATGGCGGCGTGCGGATATTCCGCGTTGAGGCTGATCATGGGATCGCCTGTCAATGCAATATGGTCTTGCATCGTCAGGAAGGCCGAGACCCGCTGATAGGCAGTTGCCGGCGAAATCTGCGCGTTGCCTTTGGGCGTTCGGGCGTAGGCGATCGTATCCGTTTGCCCTCTTTGCCGTTTCGTCTGATAAACGAGAAGGGCCTCGCCCATCGCGAGTTCGACATGCAGGTCGAACGTTTGATATCGATCAGACCGCTCAAAGAGGTCGTCCAAGGTCGCCTTCAGATCTTGAACATAATCGGCATAGAGAGAGGCTGTCATAACGGATCCACAATGAGGGCATGAGCCCTAAAATTCTTGCCAACGGTGGGCAGTCTCGCGGCTTACACCCGACAAGACTACCTTCCAGCCGTCAACGATATCTCTGGTCTCTGCCACAACGGCCAAGGACAATGCAATCTTCGATATCGGAGCAAGAGGTTGGCGCACCGGCGTAATGGCCGTGGGCGGTCAGCCCGACTGCATTAGGATGACGACCTGCCTAAACGCGTCGGAATGGTCGCCAGCCTCATCGTGCAGATGGATTATGCGACCTTCTGCCTACGGCTCTTGACAGCTCATCTCTTCTCATGGAGTGTAAGTAAAGCGTTTTACTAAAGCGGTTTACAAGCTCGATGGCGCAGGAACGAACCTCAGGGTTGAAGGATGTTGCGAGAGCCGCCGGCGTCTCGGTGACGACGGTCTCTCGCATGCTGAACGGTTCGCTGGATCTTCCGGCCCTGACCAAGCAGCGCATCGAGAATGCAATCGCCTCCCTCAAATATCAGCCGAACCCGCACGCGCGGCGACTGAGCCGTGGTCGCTCCGACACGATCGGCCTCGTCGTCCCCGATATCGCCAACCCGTTCTTTGCGACCATGGTGGCGGCTGTGGAGGAGGAGGCGAACGACCGCGGGCTTGCCGTTTCGCTCTATGCGACGCTCAACCGCACCGGTCGCGAGGTCGCCTATCTTAGGCTGATTGAGCATAATCACGTCGACGGCCTGGTGTTCGTCACCAACCATCCCGATAACGGAGATCTGGCGGCGCTTATCAACCGGACCGGCAAAGTCATCGTCGTCGACGAAGACGTTCCGCTTGCAGCCGTTCCCAAGCTCTTCTGCGACAATTTTCAGGGTGGTCATCTGGCGGGCCGTCATCTGGCTGAGTTTGGCCATCGCCACGTGCTCTATGTCGGCGGCCCCGATGCGATGATCAGCACGCAGCGGCGTTTCAACGGCTTGCGTGAAGGGCTACGCGAGCGTTTTGGCGACGATATATCGATAAGACGTTACAGCGGCGAATATACCGTGGGCTGCGGGCGCGACATGGCGCGCCGGTTTCTCGACGAAGGCATGCCGGCGACAGCCATCTTTGCCAGTTCCGATGAAATCGCGATCGGCATGATCGAAGTTCTGCGGGAGAGAGGGATTGCAATCCCTGAGGACCTCTCGATCATCGGCTTTGACGACGTCAGCCCGCTGCACCTCTTTGCGCCCCCTTTGACCGCGATCCGGCAGCCGGTGCGCACCATCGGCCGTCGTGCCCTATCCCTTCTTCTCGAGACAAACTGGCAGGAGAGAAAATCGCTCGCCACCGAGGAACTCGTGCCAGTCGAAATCGTCGTGCGGAACTCCGTTGCGCCGCCGTCGACCCATAATAAGCAACGAGAACAGAACCAGAGGATGAGAACATGAAACAGATCAGACGTCGGGCGTTTACCGCCGCTCTTGCCTTTACCGCGCTCGCCGGTGCCACACTCGGAGCCTCGCTTGCCCAGGCGGCCGGCAAGACCTATGCGCTTGTGCAGATCAATCAGCAGGCGCTTTTCTTCAATCAGATCAACGAAGGTGCCCAGAAGGCGGCCGATGCATCCGGCGACAAGCTTGTCATCTTCAACGCCAATAATGACGCTTCCGCCCAGAACAGCGCCATCGAAAATTACATCCAGCAGAAGGTCGATGGCCTGATCGTCGTGGCGATCGACGTCAACGGCATCATGCCGGCCGTCAAGCAGGCCTCGGATGCCGGCATCCCGGTCGTTGCCATCGACGCGGTCCTGCCGGAAGGCCCTCAGAAGTCGCAGATCGGCGTCGACAACGGCAAGGCCGGCGCCGACATGGGCGCCTATTTCCTCGACTATGTGAAGAAGAACATGGGCGGCAAGGCCAAGGTCGGCATTGTCGGCGCGTTGAACTCCTACATTCAGAACCTTCGCCAGAAAGGCTTCGAGGATGCCATCAAGAGCGATGGCATCGAGACGTCAGGGGTCGTCGATGGCCAGAATATCCAGGACAATGCGCTTGCCGCTGCCGAGAACCTGATCACCGGCAATCCGGACATGACGGCGATCTACGCAACGGGCGAGCCGGCTCTCCTTGGCGCGATCGCCGCTGTCCAGAGCCAGGGCAAGCAGGACAGCATCAAGGTCTTTGGCTGGGATCTGACCGCGCAGGCGATCTCCGGCCTTGACGACGGCTATGTCGTTGCCGTCGTCCAGCAGGATCCTGCCGGCGAAGGCAAGGCTGCGGTCGAGGCTCTCGCCAAGCTGACTGCAGGTCAGAGTGTCGAAAAGAGCATCTCCGTTCCGATCACCATCGTGACGAAGGAAAATGTCGAGCCGTACCGGGCCGTCTTCAAATGATGAGTGACAACCGGCCTGTTTATGCCGGAGCCGGGGAGGCGCAAGCCTCCCCGCATTCCTCCGGCTCGTCCGCGCGAACGCCTGCCGTGTCGTTGCGCGGTATCCGCAAGACCTTCGGTTCGCACCAGGCGCTGCGCGGCGTCGACCTGGACCTCTTTCCCGGCGAATGCCTCGGCCTCGTCGGCGACAATGCTGCCGGCAAGTCGACACTGACCAAAATCATCTCCGGAACCTACCTGCCGGATGAGGGAACGATTTCGCTCAACGGCGAAGAGGTTCGCCTTTCCGGGCCTGCAGATGCTCGCGACCGCCATATCGAAATGGTCTTCCAGGATCTGAGCCTTTGCGACCACATCGATGTCGTCGGCAATCTGTTTCTCGGGCGTGAGCTGACCAAAGGTCCGTTTCTCGATCGTCAGAGAATGATGAGGGAGGCACGCCGGATGCTGGACGCGCTTGAAATCCGCATTCCGCGCCTCTCTGCCAAGGTGGAGAAGCTGTCGGGTGGGCAACGGCAGGCGATTGCGATCGCCCGAGCGGCATCATTCAACCCCAAGGTCCTGATCATGGACGAGCCGACCTCGGCCCTTGCGGTCGCCGAAGTCGAAGCCGTGCTCGCTCTGATCAACAGGGTCAAGGCAAAGGGTGTGTCCGTCGTCCTCATCACCCACCGCCTTCAGGACCTGTTCCGGGTCTGCGACCGGATCGCGGTGATGTACGAGGGCACGAAGGTCGCCGAGCGCGATATCGCCAAGACCAATCTCGAGGATCTCGTCAAGCTCATCGTCGGGGGAGAAAGACATTGACCGTCTACACCGAACGCGCCAAGGGCTCGCCGATGGCCGACTTCCTGAGCGAAAACGCCCAGGTCCTGTCGATCGCCTTCTTTTTCCTGGCATGCCTCGTCTTCTTTTCGCTGACGACCACCACCTTCATGACGATGGGCAACATCCTGAACATCGTGCGTCAGGCCGCGCCCATCCTCGCCGTTGCGGTCGCCATGACGCTCGTCATCGTCACCGGCGGCATCGATCTGTCGGTCGGCTCGATGCTGGCTTTGATCAATGCCGTCGCGGCAATTGCGCTCGCCACCGGCATTCCCTGGCCGGTCGTCTGCCTCGGCATGCTCGCTCTCGGCGGCATCGTCGGCCTTCTGCAGGGCTGGTTCATCGCCTACCAGAATATTCCCGCCTTCATCGTTACTCTTGCAGGGCTTTCCATCCTGCGCGGCGTGGCGCTTTACCTGACACAGGGTTATTCCATCCCGATCAACAACGAGCCCGGCTTCTTCTATCTGGGACGCGGCGAACTCGCCGGTTTTCCCGTCCCGGCGCTCATCGCAATCCTGGTCGCGATCGTCGGATATGTCGTCATGGCGGTTACAAAATACGGACGGCAGATCGTGGCGGTCGGATCCAACATGGAGGCCGCGCGCCGGGTCGGCATGCCTGCCAAATGGATCGTCGCCTCGGTCTATCTCGTCTCCGGGGTCGCCTCGGCATTGGCGGGCCTGTTGATCGCGGCCCGTCTCGGCTCCGGCTCCTCGAATGCGGCCGTCGGCTTCGAACTGCAGGTCATCGCGGCCGTCGTGCTCGGCGGCACCTCGCTGATGGGCGGGCGCGGCACCATGATCGGGACCGTCCTCGGCACGATGACCATTGCCGTCATCGGCAACGGCCTGATCCTAATGCATATCTCGCCTTTCTTCACCCAGATCGTCACCGGAGCGATCATCCTGGTTGCCATCTGGCTGAATACCCGCATCTTCACTGCCAACTTCCGCTTGGCAGGCAGGAGGAAGAGCTGATGGCGACAAACGAGCTTTCGCCGGGTCACGTGCGGTCCGGCAATGTGATGGCGGTCCAGGGGCCTGTACCGGTGTCGGACATCGGCGTCACGCTGATGCACGAGCATATCCTCAATGATTGCCGTTGCTGGTGGCATGCCCCGAAAGAACCCGAACGGCAATATCTTGCTGAAGGTTTCGTCTGCATGGAAATCCTCGGTGAGCTCCGGCAGGATCCTTTCGTCAACAAGCACAACATCACGCTCGACGACGAGACGCTTGCGATGACAGAGCTTCAGGATTTTGCCGGTCTCGGCGGCCAGACGGTCGTCGAGCCGACATGCCAGGGCATTGGCCGCGATCCGCTGGCCTTGCGGCGGATCTCCAAGGCGACGGGACTGAACATTATCATGGGGGCCGGCTTCTATCTCGGCTCCTCGCACCCGGAAAAGGTTGCAGGCATGTCGGTCGGGCAGATCGCCGACGAGATCGTGTCTGAGGCGATCATCGGCGCTGACGGCACCGATGTCAGGATCGGTCTGATCGGCGAGATCGGGGTGTCGTCGGATTTCACCGCCGAGGAAGAAAAATCGCTGCGGGGTGCCGCCCAGGCACAGGTGCGCACCGGTCTGCCCTTGATGGTTCACCTTCCCGGCTGGTTCCGCCTGGGGCACAGGGTTCTGGATGTCGTTGCCTCCGAAGGCGGCGATCTCAGGCACACGGTGCTCTGCCACATGAACCCGTCACATGACGATCTCAACTATCAGTCGGAACTCGCCGCCCGCGGCGCATTTCTCGAATATGACATGATCGGCATGGATTTCTTCTATGCGGACCAGCAGGTGCAATGCCCAAGCGACGAGGAGGCGGCGCGGGCACTCGTCAAGCTCGTCGAGATGGGGCACACCGACCGTCTTCTCCTGTCCCACGACGTCTTCTTGAAGATGATGCTCAAGCATTATGGGGGCAATGGCTACGCCTATATCCTGCGTCACTTCCTGCCGCGCCTGAAGCGCCACGGTCTCGATGACGCAACGCTTGACATTTTCATGCGCGCCAACCCGCGATCGGTCTTTCAGGCAACTGCCTGAGTGCAAACATAAAAAGAAATGGAAACATCATGACAAAGAAGGTTCTTCTCGTCGGCGAAAGCTGGGTCAGCTCGGCTACGCATTACAAGGGCTTCGATCAGTTCGGCAGCGTTACCTTCCATCTCGGCGCCGAACCACTCGTCAAGGCGCTCGAGGGCAGCGTATTCGAACTCACCTACATGCCGGCCCACGAGGCGGTCGAACAATTTCCTTTCGATATGGCAGGGCTCGATGCCTATGACGCGATCATCCTGTCTGATATCGGCGCCAATTCCCTGCTTCTTCCGCCTGCGGTCTGGCTGCATTCGAAGACCGTTCCGAACCGCCTGAAACTTATCAAGGCCTGGGTCGAGAAGGGTGGCGGCCTGTTGATGGTCGGCGGCTATTTTTCCTTCCAAGGCATTGATGGCAAGGCGCGCTGGCGCCGCACGCCAGTGGAGGATGTTCTGCCCGTCACCTGCCTGCCCTACGATGACCGGGTCGAAATTCCGGAGGGGACGACGCCCGTTCTCGTCAAGTCCGGTCACGAGACGGTCGCCGGCCTCTCGGGCGAATGGCCACTGCTTCTCGGCGTCAATGAGGTGGACGTGCGCAAGCGTGAGGATGTGGAAGTCGTCGCTCGTCTGCCTGACGAGGAGGGCGGTCACCCGCTCCTGGTGACCGGCCGCTTCGGCAAGGGCAAGACGGCCGCATGGACGTCCGATATCGGTCCGCATTGGCTTTCACCTGCCTTCTGCGAATGGGAAGGCTACGGACGTCTCTGGAAGAACATCCTCGGCTGGCTGACGGAGGCGAAATAACTGTTACTCGCCGGCAAGGATGCCGGCGAGTTCTGCCTTGCTTGGGAAGGCCGAGCGCGTGCCCCGGCGGCTGACGGTGATGGCAGCGGCCGCGGTTGCGTGATGGATGGCTTTGGCGTCGAGTGCGGTGGAGCGAAGCGCGGCCGAGGCAAGGGCAACGGCCATGAACGTGTCGCCGGCGCCGGTCGTGTCGACGACCTCGGTGACCTGGGCGGGAACGGTTGCAAGCACTTCGTGTCCGCTTGCAAGGATAGCGCCGCTGCCGCCGAGCGTCAGGACGGTCTGTGACACTCCGGCTTCGGCCAGGCGACGGATGGCGGCCTCGCCGGAGGATCCGGTCAGGCTTTCAGCCTCGCCCCTGTTGAGAAAGGCAATGTCGATAAGCGGCCAGAGTTCGGCGAAGTAGGGACGAAGCGGGGAGGGATTGAAGGCCGTTTTCAGACCGCGGCGTCGGGCCTCAGTGAGAATGCCGCGGGTGACGTTTTCGCTGAGATTGCCCTGCAGCACGACGAGGTCGCCGCTGATGGCGTCGCCAAGCGGGGCAAGCGCCTCCGACAGGGTCAAGGCTTCGGCCGATTCCGTCGTGGTGACGATGGCGTTTTCGCCGTCCGGCGTGGTGAAGATGATGGAGAAATCGCTGCTGCGGTTCGGACTGCCCAACAGACGGGCATCCAAGGTCTCGCCGGCAAGCTGGTCGCGGATCGTCTGGGCGCGGAAATCCTCGCCGACAGCCGTGACGAGCGTCGTGGGAAGGCCTGTGCGGCCCATCACGACCGCCTGATTGGCGCCCTTACCGCCAAGGTCGCGGGTTTCCTCCCGACCGAGGATCGAGGCGCCCGCTTCGGGCATGGACATTACGGAAATGGTTTCGTCGATGGCGACGTTACCGATGACATAGGCACGCATGGCTGGCTTTCAGAAAGGAAAGAAAAATGCAGCAGATATCGGATAAGGCCACAAGCGCCATACGGGAAATATTCGGCACTGACAAGGCGTTGATCGGGATGATCCATTGCCCGCCTTTCCCGGGTGCTCCACGCTATCGGAGTGCTGCGATGGAGACGATCTACGACACCTGCATGCGCGACGCGGACGCGCTCGTTAAAGGTGGCATCCATGGATTGATCGTGGAAAATCACGGCGATATTCCCTTTTCCAAGCCCGAGGATATCGGCCACGAGACCGCGGCCTTCATGTCGGTCGTGACCGACCGCATCGCGCGCGCCGCTGGTGTGCCGCTCGGTATCAACGTGCTTGCCAATGCACCGATCCCGGCCTTCGCGATTGCGGCGGCAGGCGGCGCGCGCTTCATCCGCGTCAATCAATGGGCGAACGCCTATGTCGCCAATGAAGGCTTCATGGAGGGCCGGGCGGCGGAGGCGATGCGCTATCGTTCTCTGCTACGCGCCGAGCATATCAAGGTGTTTGCCGACAGCCATGTGAAGCACGGCGCGCACGCTATCACCGCCGATCGCACGATCGACGAATTGACTCGCGACCTGGCCTTCTTCGATGCGGACGTGGTGATCGCCACCGGCCAGAGAACGGGCAATAGCGCAACGATGGAAGAGATAGAGGAAATCGGTGCCGCCAGCCATCTGCCGTTGCTCGTAGGCTCCGGCGTGACCAAGGACAATATCGTCGAGATCCTGAAGCGCACCAACGGCGTCATCGTCGCCTCGTCGCTCAAGGAGGGTGGTGTCTGGTGGAACCCCGTCGAGCCGGCCCGCGTGGTAGCCTTCGTCGAAGCCGCAAAACCCGGCCTGGAGGCGTAACGATCATGGGCGATACCCTCTCGCAACAGATGCTCGACGAAAACCGTGACGTCTTCGAAGCCATGGTGAACCATCGTTTCGTCGAGGATATCAAGGCTGACCGCCTTTCGAACGAGACGTTCGAGCGATACCTCGTCTTCGAAGGCGCCTTCGTCGACACGGCGATTGCTATCTTCTCCTACGCCACCGCCAAAGCCGAAACCATCGCCCAGAAGCGTTGGCTGATCGGCGTTCTGGATGCGCTCGCAAACCAGCAGATCGCCTATTTCGAAAAGACATTTGCTGCCCGCGGCATAGACCCCTCCCGCTACGACACCGGCCGGGCCGATGTCGCTTCCTTCCGCGACGGCATGCTGGCAATTGCCCGTGACGGCGGTTTTCTTGACACGATTGCTGCCATGTTCGCCGCCGAATGGATGTACTGGACCTGGTCGACTGCGGTGAACTCGACTGCAATCAGCGATCCCTTGCTCAAGGAATGGGTCAAGCTTCACGCAGAACCGGAGTTCGAAGCGCAGGCGCGCTGGCTGAAGGCCGTTCTGGACGAGGCGGGCGAGACCATGGATACTGCCGAACGCAAGCGGTTGAGCGCCATATTCGGGCATGCGCAACGTCTTGAGATCGACTTTCACGAGGCAGCCTATTCCTGAGAGGTCGTGCAATGACTGCGAATATCGACATCGATAGCGCGCGCTTGCTGGGTCGCCTCGATCAGTTTGCCGAGATCGGCGCGACCGCGCGCGGTGGCGTCAATCGTCAAGCCTTGACTGGACTGGATCGGGAAGCCCGGGCCTTGCTGGCCGGGCTGGCCGCCGCGCGCGGTTTTGGCGTCTTCCAGGATCCCGTCGCAAATCTCTTCATCCGCCGTACCGGCAGGGATGATGGCACGCCGCCGCTCTTGATCGGCAGTCACCTCGATAGCCAGCCAGCCGGCGGTCGTTTCGATGGCGCGCTCGGAACGCTCTCGGCCTTCGAGGTTCTCGAAAGCCTTGAGGATGCGGGTATCGAAACGGAAAGGCCGATCGAGGTCGTCGCCTGGACCAATGAGGAAGGATGCCGCTTCGCACCCGGCTGCATGGGGTCGTCCGCCTTTTCGGCAGGCGTGATCCCAGCCGCATGGTCCGAGCTTGTTTCCACCGACGGCGCATTGTTCGGTGACGAACTGAAGGCAACGCTTGAGGCTCTTCCACAGGCCACGATGCGTGACCTGGGCATGCCGGTCCATGCCTATCTCGAGGTGCATATAGAGCAGGGGCCATCGCTGGAGAGGGAAGGTATCCCTATCGGCATCGTGACGGGTATCCAGGGAACGCGATGGCTGCAGGTGGAGGTATCGGGTCAGACGGCCCATGCCGGCACGACGGCTCTTTCCTATCGCCGGGACCCTCTGCGCGCCATGATCTCGGCGCTGGACACGCTCTATTCGACTGTCATGCCGCAGGACGAAAGCGCCCGATTTACCGTCGGGCGCATCAATGTGGAGCCGGGAGCGATCAACGCCATTCCGGAGATGGCACGCTGTACCATCGATATTCGCCATCCCGATTCATTGGAGATCGATCGACTAAACGCGACGATCGAGCGGTGTTTCGAGGAACGCGCCAAGGCTCAGCGCTGCGAGGTTTTGTTCAAGCGCAGCTTTGACATGTCGCCGGCAAACTTCCCCGAAAAGCTACTGGGGGTAGTGGAGAGCGCCGCTGAAGTCGCCGGGCTGGCGACGAAAAGGATGGTGTCAGGCGCTTTTCACGATGCTCTCTTCGTCAATCGGATCGCGCCTTCGGCGATGATCTTCGTGCCCTGCCGCGAGGGCCTCAGTCATAACGAAGCCGAATATACCGCGCCCGAGCATGTCATTTCAGGAGCGAGAGTGTTGTTGCAGTCGACGGTCGAGCTTGCCAAGGCTGAGAAGGACAGAATCTCTGGCGCCATAGGCGCTTGACGACGTCCCCACACATATGGAAATTGCCCTCGTCCGCTTCCTCCTCATAGAGGACTTGGCGTCGACCCCAAGACCACCTCGTCAGCGAAGCTTGAGACGCGTGACCAATGTCTTCGAACGACGGATCACCGTGAAGGCTGCTCCCGCCGTTATTACGCCGAGACCGATCGTCAGGATCTGGTTCTGCCCGCCCCACAATGGCTCGATAAGGGATGCCAATCCCGCCGCCGTGATCGTCGCCATCCGGTGCTGCTTGGCCATCGGGCCGGAGAAATCGCTGGGATTGCCGGTGGCGCGGCCAAGTTCCCGGACATAGGCTGTCAATACGGCGAAGGCTCCGGCCGCCCAGCCGAGCCCCGGCATGCCGATGCCATATCCGACGCCCGCGAATATCATCAGGTCGGCGATGCGATCCGGAAACTCGTTCCAGAAAGGACCGTCAGCCTCTCCCTTTCCGCCTTCGACGGCGACCATGCCGTCGAACAGATTGCAAAGGAGGCGTGCCTGGCAGAATAGAACAGCCAGCAGCAGGTAGCCGGCGCGCGGCAAGCCTGTTGTCTGTCCCGCCAGATAGAAAGTGACGCCGGCTATTGCTGCCGCCAGCATGCTGGCTTGCGAGATCTGGTTCGGCGTGATGGCTCGCGCGGCCATCCATCGGGCAATTGTGCCCGCCCAGCGGGTGTTGCGGCTCGCCAGGGGTCTCCTGTCTCCTGTCTCCATCATGTGTCGAAACCTCGTCTTGCGGAGATCGAATAATTGTAGATCGCTGCATAAGTCGTCGATACAAGCAGCGGCAGTGCGATGGTCTTGATTATCTCCGGTGTGCCGCTTGCCGCATGGAACACCACGAGAATGCTGGTCGAGCCAAGGCAGGCAATCAGCGGCGGCGCCCAAAATCGTGTTGAACCGCTGAAGCGGCTGGAAAGCCAGTCGATCACCGATTTCAGGAAAAGCGTCAGGCAGGCGGATATCGTCCCCTGCACGAGACCGGCATAGAGCGGCGCCGGCATGACATGAGCGTGATTGGCGAAGATGGCCCAGCTGCCCATCGCCAGAAAAGCGAACAGGACGTGGAACACGCCGCTGCGCAAGAGACGTTGCAGCACAACGGGCATCAAAGCGACCACCAGTAGCGGGTAAGATGGAAGAAGATGGGTGCCGAGAAGACGACGGAATCCAGCCTGTCGATCAGTCCGCCGTGTCCCTCGATGAGATTGCCCCAGTCCTTGACACCGCGGTCGCGTTTGATCGCCGACATGACCAGACCCCCGAAGAAGCCCATCAACGTGATGACAAAGGCGAGAAGCCCTGCCTGAAACGGTGTGAAGGGCGTAATCCACCAGAGGCCCGTTCCAATCAGGGTGGCGCTGATGATGCCGCCGACAAAGCCCTCGACCGTTTTCGATGGTGACAGTCTTGGCGCAATCTTCGTGCGTCCAAAGAGTTTACCCCAGACATATTGCAGGACATCGCTGAGCTGGACGACGATCACCAGAAAGGCAATCAACAGCACATTGCGGCCCTCGTATCCCGCTATCTTCAAGGTCAGCAGAGCAGGGACATGGGAAGCGCAGAAGACGCAGATCATCAGCGCCCACTGCACTTCCGCGATGCGAACGAGAAAGCGCTCCGTGTCGCCTCGCAGTACCGAGATGATCGGCATCAGCAGGAAGGCATAGACCGGGATGAAGATCGAAAAGATGCCATATTGTTCAGCCCAGAGCAGAAAATACTGGATCGGAACGACGACGAAGAAGGCTGCCGCAAGCGCCCAGTGATCCGCCCTTCTTGTATTGATGAGGGTTACGAATTCACGAAGTGCTGCGAATGAACAAAAGCCAAACAGGATCAAAACGCCGATACGGCCCGCTGTGAAAGCAATGCCGATCAGGATGACCATGACCCACCAGGCCTTGATCCGCGCGTTGAGGTTTTCGACCGCAGCGTTCGAACCGTTGGGCGAGAGGCGTTGCTGCAATATGTAACCGATGACCGACGCAACGATGAGCAAGCCGAAGATCCCGGCTACGAGCGTCATAAGATCGGAATTCGCGCCACTCATTCCCCACCGCCTGCAGTGTTCGGAGACAGAGCCAGGAGAGCGGCTTGCATCCGTTCGAGAAAAACATCCTTGTCTTCGCCCGGCGCGATCTGCAAAGCGCTGCCGAAGGTCACTGTGCAGATCAGCGGTATCGGAACGATCTCACCTTTTGGCATGACGCGGTTCAGATTGCTGATCCAGACCGGCACGAGCTCGACATCAGGGCGCGCCGCAGCCAGATGGAAAATGCCGCTTTTGAACGGAAGGAGCCGTGCGTCGGACTGGTTTCGCGTGCCCTCTGGGAAGAGAATGAGGGACGAACCGGCATCGATGGCCGAGGCCATCTGCGTGACGGGATCTTCCGTCCGCTTGTCCCGATCCCTCGCGATCAGCACCGCATTGAAGACATCGCTGCCGATGAAGCGATTGAGCCAGGACTTCAGCCAATATTCGGCGCCAGCAACCGGACGAACCCGATGACGCAGTCTCGGCGGCAATACGGTCCAGACCAGAACGAAATCGCCGTGGCTGGAGTGGTTGGCGTAATAAACGCAGGGGCGGGAAGGCAGGCCTTCCTCGGGCCACACGGCGCGGACCGCCGTGACCGCGCGTGCGAACAGTACGATTACCGTCGCCGCGGCCGTTGTAAGCAAAGCCTTCATTCACCACTCTGTTGATGTTAGCCGGATCACCAATCGAAACTCTAGCATTGTCATTGGCGGAGAAAAGGCGCTTTGCAGGTTTTTACCCCAAAGGCGTAGGCCGATGGTCCGGCTCCGGCGTGGAGGACTTGCGCCACGAGAAGATCATTTCCTTCTCCCATCCGAACCACTCCTGCAGCGAACGCTGTTTTGCCGTCCGTCAGCCCTTGCCGCGATAGGCTTTCAGCAGAGCGGCATTGGAGGCGTGCACATCCTCATAGGCGGGGATATAGATCAGCGCGCCGCTCTTCACATCCTCGCTGACTGCTTGAGCCAAAGGCTTGCGCCAGATCTCCGGCTCGGGCGCTTGGTCATTCATCGCTTCGACATAACGGATCGTCGCGTCGATGAAGGAAGGCTCATAACCGCCGCCAAGAATCCGCTCCGGGTCGCCGTGGCAGGGAAGGATGCGGTTGATGGGAGAGGATCGCAACCGCTTCAGTTCTTCGAGATGCAGCGCCAGGGCGGCGGGTCCGTCATATAGGTGGCAGGCGTCTCGGCTGGTTGCGCGGCGACAAGATCGTTCGAGTTGGCCGCAACCATTTTCGACGTTCATATCGAATCTTTATTGCAATTCACTCGCAATTGCAGAATAAGAGAAGATCTTCTGGCGTAAACCATTATTGCAAATGATTCTGAATTGCATAAAGGGTCAGATCGATGATGAGGTGCAATTAAGTCCTATTCGCAAAAGGAGACATCATGCTCGACGGGGTAAAGCGGTCGGTGCTGACCGGAATGATGGGGGCGGCATTAGCGGCCATGCTGACGGTGGTCCCGGCCGCCGCCCAGGAGAAATTCAAGGCGGTCACGACATTCACAGTCATCGCCGACATCGCCAGGAATGTCGCCGGCGATGCTGCTGTCGTTGAATCGATCACCAAGCCTGGTGCGGAGATTCACAACTATCAGCCGACACCGGGCGACATCCGGCGGGCGCAGGGTGCGCAGCTGATCCTCTGGAACGGCCTCAATCTCGAGCTCTGGTTCGAGAAGTTCTTCCAGAACCTGAAGAGCGTACCCGGAGTTGTCGTATCCGAAGGCGTAGAGCCGATGGGCATCACCGAAGGCCCTTACACCGGCAAGCCGAACCCGCATGCCTGGATGTCGCCGACGGCGGCTCTGATCTACGTCGACAATATCCGCGACGCCTTCGTGAAGTATGATCCTGATAACGCCGATGCCTACAAGGCCAATGCCGAGGCCTACAAGACAAAGATCAGGGCTGTCATCGACCCGATCAAGGCGGAGCTCGCCAAGGTTCCGGAAGACAAGCGCTGGCTGGTCTCGAGCGAAGGGGCCTTCTCCTATCTCGCCCGCGACTTCGGTCTGAAGGAACTCTATCTCTGGCCGATCAACGCGGATCAGCAGGGTACGCCACAGCAGGTCCGCAAGGTGATCGATGCGGTGCGCAAGAACAAGATTGCCGTCGTCTTCTCCGAAAGTACGATCTCGTCCGCGCCTGCCGAGCAGGTGGCACGTGAGACCGGCGCCAGATATGGCGGCGTGCTCTACGTCGACTCGCTGACCGAAGCCGATGGCGAGGTTCCGACCTATATCGATCTGCTCCGTGTCACTTCGGACACGATCGCCAAAGGTCTGATCCAGTGACGGCGCCGGTCACGAACCTCGTCCGCCTCGCATCTTCGGATGCGGGGTCAGGCATCGTGGTGAGGGGCGCCACCGTCACCTACCGCAATGGCCATACAGCTCTTCGGGATGCCAACTTCCAGATCCCGACAGGCACTATCGCAGCACTTGTCGGGGTCAATGGTTCCGGCAAGTCGACCCTGTTCAAGGCGATCATGGGCTTCGTCCGCCTCGCCAAGGGCGAGATCCGGGTGCTCGGCCTGCCGGTCGCTCAAGCGCTCCGCAGGAACCTTGTCGCCTACGTGCCGCAAGCTGAAGAGGTCGACTGGAATTTTCCGGTCCTAGTCGAAGACGTCGTGATGATGGGCCGCTACGGCCATATGGGCATGATGCGCCTACCGAAAGCGGCCGACCACGACGCCGTTTCGAAGGCGCTTGCCCGTGTCAATATGAGCGAGTTTCGCAAGCGTCAGATCGGGGAGCTTTCGGGCGGGCAGAGGAAGCGCGTCTTTCTCGCCAGGGCGCTCGCACAGGACGGCCGCGTCATCCTGCTCGACGAGCCCTTCACCGGCGTGGACGTCAAGACCGAAGATCAGATCATCAAACTGCTTCGGGAGTTGCGCGACGAGGGCCGAGTGATGCTGGTCTCGACGCACAATCTCGGCAGCGTACCGGAATTCTGCGACCGGACAATCCTGATCAAGGGTACGGTGCTTGCCTATGGCCCGACAATGGAGACCTTTACGCAAGCGAATCTCGAGCAGGCGTTCGGAGGCGTGCTGCGTCACTTCGTGCTGAACGAGGCCACTGGCGGCAAGCCTCACGCGATCGGCGTCCTTACCGATGATGAACGTCCGCTGGTGCTTCAGGATGGCAAGGCGACGATACGAAAGCCGGAACAGGGTAACGGAGACCGGGAATGATGACCGGTCTCCTCGAACCCTTTACCTATGATTACATGCTGAACGCCATGTGGGTCTCCGCCCTTGTCGGCGGTGTCTGCGCGTTCCTGTCCTGCTATCTCATGCTCAAGGGCTGGTCGCTGATCGGCGACGCGCTTTCCCACTCGATCGTGCCAGGCGTGGCGGGCGCCTATATGCTTGGCTTGCCCTTCGCCATCGGCGCCTTCTTCTCGGGTACACTGGCTGCGGCCGCGATGCTCTTCCTCAACCAGCGCACCAAGCTGAAAGAAGATGCCATCATCGGTTTGATCTTCTCGGCATTCTTCGGGCTCGGCCTGTTCATGGTCTCGATCTCGCCGACCTCGGTGAACATCCAGACAATCGTGCTCGGCAACATCCTGGCGATTACGCCCGGCGATACGATCCAGCTCGCCATCATCGGCTTCGTCTCGCTTGCGATCCTCCTCGTCAAATGGAAAGACCTGATGGTCACCTTCTTCGATGAGAGTCATGCGCACTCGATCGGCCTCAACCCAACCGCCCTCAAGATCATGTTCTTCACACTGCTGTCGGCTTCGACGGTGGCTGCGCTCCAGACTGTGGGCGCTTTCCTCGTCATCTGCATGGTCGTCACACCAGGCGCAACTGCCTACCTGCTGACCGACCGTTTTCCGCGGTTGCTGGCCATCGCCGTCGCAATTGGTTCAATCACCAGCTTCACCGGTGCCTATGCGAGCTATTTCCTCGACGGCGCGACCGGCGGCATCATCGTTTGCCTCCAGACACTGATCTTCCTGATCGCCTTCCTCTTCGCACCCAAGCACGGAATGCTGGCAGCTCGGCGTCGCGCGACACAAGCGCTGGAGGCTGGACTATGAGCTTCATCGACACGCTTCTGTCGCCCTTCCAGTTCGACTTCATGGTCAACGCGCTTGTTATCTCCGTGCTGGTCGCAATCCCGATGGCGTTGCTCTCCTGCTTCCTCGTCCTCAAGGGCTGGTCGCTGATGGGCGACGCGATCAGCCACGCCGTCTTCCCCGGCGTCGTCATCGCCTACATCGTCGGCTTTCCCTATGCGATCGGCGCCTTCGTCGCCGGGATGTTCTGCGCCGTCGCCACCGGTTTCCTGAAGGACAACAGTCGCATCAAGCAGGATACGGTGATGGGCATCGTGTTCTCCGGCATGTTCGGCCTCGGCCTCGTCCTCTATGTCAAAATCCAGTCGGACGTGCATCTCGACCATATTCTGTTCGGCGACATGCTCGGCGTCTCCTGGCGCGACATCGGCGGTTCAGCCGTCGTCGCCGCGATCACTGCCGGTTTTATCGGCATCAAGTGGAAGGACTTTTTGCTCCATGCCTTCGATCCGGCCCAGGCGAGAGCCGTGGGTCTGCGCGTCAACCTGCTGCACTATGGTCTGCTTTCCCTGATCTCGCTAACCATTGTCGGGGCGCTGCAGGCCGTCGGCATCATCCTGGCTATCGCCATGCTGATCGCGCCCGGAGCCATCGCCTTTCTGCTGACGCGGCGGTTCAGCACGATGCTGGTTCTCTCCGTTGTCATCGCAGCGGTCGGTTCCTTCCTCGGCGTCTATCTGTCGTTCTTCATCGACAGCGCACCGGCACCCACCATCGTTCTCCTGCTCTCGATCGTCTTTGTGCTGGCGTTCATTCACGCCACGCGCAAGGAGGCGCGGGTCGAGACGTCACAGTCGGCCTGAGGCTCGTTCCCGCAGATCCGCCTGACAGGAAAGGCCGCAGGAATCTACGCTTCTTTCGGGCAATGATGCCGGTCTGGCTGAACTGCGGGTCTCATCAACGAAATGGGACGCCCGATCTTGATGCAAGTCATCGAGCCGGTTTGGGTGTAACCACGCGACTTTCCTTGGCTGCCTTCTTCAAAGGCTTGACGTAGATCTCAAGCCGGTGGCTCACGATTTCGAAACCGTACGCCCGTGCGATCTCGTCCTGCAGCCGCTCGATGTCGTCGGACCGGAATTCGACGACATCTCCCGTCTCGACATTGATCAGGTGGTCGTGATGCTCGTGATCGGCTGTCTCGTAGCGGGCGCGGCCATCCGCGAACGTGTGACGCTCAAGGACGCCTTTGTCCTGCAGCATATTGAGCGTCCGGTAGACTGTTGCAATCGCAATCCCAGGATCGATCTTTGTCACGCGTCGATGAAGTTCGACCGCGTCGGGATGGTCGTTGGATTTCAGCAGAACCTGCATGATAATTTTGCGGGGGCCGGTCAGACGCAGCCCATGTTCCCTGCAGACCTGTCTGATATCCGTGCTCGGGGGCTTGTTCATATGGTGCGCCCTCTATCTGTATTCTTCACGGATCCTTTCGGCACCGAGATCTGACCGTCCCATAGGCTAGTTGCGTCGCAATTACAAGAATATTGCCCCCATGTTGCGGAACTACCCTCGTCCTACTTAGCCCGCGGACGCAGCGATGCGGGAAATCGTCGGTGTGTACATTTTGGTGTTTTCGAGCGCCTCCACGATCAGTGAGGCGTTGCGTTCTGTCGCTCAAAGCCACTTGATCCGCCTGAGGACCATCAGCGTTGCGACCGACGTGACCGCGACGAAGGCAACGATGATGATGAAAGCCCAGGTATCGTTGACGCCGGGGATTCCGCCGACATTCATGCCGAAAAGACCAGCCACCACGCTCGGCGGCAGCAGGAGGGCGGCGAGCGCTGCAAGTCGGTTGGAATTGCGGGCAATCCGTTCGCTGATGACAGTGGACAGGTCGTCATGAAGAATGCCGGTGCGGTCGCGGATGGCGTCGAGATATTCGATGAAGCGCATCAGCTTGTCGATTACCTCGCGAAAACGCAGCTTGTCACGCTCCTTCAGCCATGGGGCGTCGTCATGTTCGATACGGTTCAAGGCATCGCGTTGAGGTGCGAGATAGCGCCGAAGCTGCACGGAGCGGCGGCGAAGCTGCTTCAGCCGCTCGCGCACCTCGCTGGCTTCGCCGTGAAAGATCAGCTCGTCCAGCTCATCGACCTCTTCGTCCATCGTGTCGAGCACCGGCTCGAGGTCGCGTACCAGCTTTTCGCTGACGAGGGCGAGCAGTTCCCCCGTCTGTCTAGGGCCTTTGCATTTGTCCAGGGCAAGGCGGATATCGCGCAAGGCGGTTATATAATGGCCACTGTCGCGCAGGGTCACCAGCCTGTGCTCGTCGGCCCATATATGGAGGGGAACGAGATCGATTTCGGCAGGCCCGGCTTTTTCTTCTTCCGGTGGCGCGGCGCAGACGCTGCGAAGAATGATCAGCAGTCCGTCATCGATGCTTTCGACCCGTGGGCGCGACTCCTCCTGCAGCAAGGCGTCGGCAACCAGCGGGTCGAAGCCGCCTTTCGTTGTCACCCACTCTGCAGCGGCCGGGTGATCGCGCTCGAAATGCAACCAGACGACGCCGTCATCCGGCGTCCACCGACGTATTGCTTCCATGTCGAGGGTGCGACAGCCGCCGCGTCCGTCCAGAAGCACGGCGAAACGCAAACCCGGCTCGGCGCCGTAATTTGCAACACTCGTGACCTGCTCGTGCATGAGAAACCTCCACCCGCCAAAGTCCACCTCTCGTAAGCACACATCAATAGCTTAGCGAGTCGCCGCCGGGCGGCAAGACCATCGAATGCAATGGTGCCGTAGGAGCAAAACTGCAGGCATCATAAAATCTTCAATGGTCGGATCGCTGCGATCCTTGGCGATCGGTTATGGCGAAAACATCTGAATTCGAGGCAGCGTTGATCGCGGTGCCGTGCCCATGCTGCTGGTCTGCGGGGAGAGCCATGCGTCTGTTCGGGGGGCAAGATACGAAGCCTGAGGAACAGGGTCGCCGCCGCATGGGCTGCGGGCGAAAAGCGCTGGTTGCTCAGCGCGTTTTCCGCGTCAACCGCATCAAGAGACTCTTCTGCCAGGGTATTCGCGCCTTTGCATCGTGATCGCCGTATTGTCAGCGATTCACGAAGCTTTGGCCTCGAACGTGGGAGCAAAATCACCCAGCGATTTCGCCTTGAGGATCGTGCCCTCGATATCCTGCTCCACGATCGCTTCAAGATCGGCGAAGCTATCGATGACATAGTAGATCGGCTGCAGAATATCGATCCGGTAGGGTGTCCTCAGCACGCTCAACAGATCGAACGGTCGAAATTCGCACGCCTTGCCTTCCGTTGCCGCCTTCGCTTCGCTTGGCGATGAGACGATTCCCGCGCCGAAGCAGCGGCGGCCTTGCGGCGTATTGATCAGGCCGAATTCGACCGTGAACCAGAAAATCCGGAACAGATGCCATGAATAGCCCTTGCCGAGGCGGACGGCCGTTTCGCCAAAATGCCGCACGAAATTGGCGTAGCTCTGGTTGGTCAGCATGGGGCAGTGGCCGAAAACCTCGTGGAACAGGTCCGGTTCCTCGATATAGTCGATATGCTCGCGACGGCGGAGGAACGTTGCGAGCGGGAATTTGCCCTGCGACAGGAGTTCATAAAAGCGCGAGGGCGGAATGAGCGCCGGCACGCCTTCGACGCCGAAGCCGGTGGTCTCGTTCAGGCGTCGGTTTACATCGCGAAGCTGAGGCACCTTGTCCGGTTTCAGCCCCAGCATTTTGACGCCATCAAGGTATTCGCGGCAGGCCGTATCGGCGAGCAGCTTCATCTGACGCCGGTAGAGCTCACCCCATATCGCATCTTCTTCGGGAGTGTAGGAATACAAACCATCCGGGCCGGGCAGTTTGGCGGTGTAGGTGCTTTCCTTGGTCATAGGCTGATCCTCCTAGGCCGGCGCTATTCCCGCCATTATGATCCGGGTTTGGAGGATTTTCTTTTCTTTCCCGGAGGCAATTGCCATAATGGTGGGAAATATTCCCTGATATGATGCAGAAAATGAAAGAACCTGGGAATTTTCGTCGCACGCTTCTGCAACTCATCCAGGCCGACGGCAGTCTTTCGCTGGCGGACCTCGCGGAAAAGGCCGGCATGTCGCAGAGTTCGGCCTGGCGGAAGATCCAGGAGCTGGAAACAGACGGCGTCATCCGCAAGCGCGTGACGCTGCTCGATCCCGGAAAACTCGATCTCAAGCTCTGCGTCATCGCGCATGTGACACTGGAGGATCATCACGAAGAGGCGGTGGCATCCTTCGCTTCGGTGGTGCTGGAGCGGCCGGAGATCATGGAGTGCTACGCTCTGTCAGGCGCCTTCGACTACATGCTGAAGATCCGCGCGAGGGACGTGGAAAGCTACGAAGCCTTCATGACCCGCTACCTCATGCGCAACCCGCATGTGCGCACGGTCGTCTCGAGCTTCGTGCTGCGCGAGCTGAAATTCTCGACCGAACTGCCGATCTGACGTTTGGTGCGAGATCACCGCGTGCTGTCGCCATGCCAGCTACCCGGCATGTGTATCGGAAAGCCTTCGAATGTCTTCAGTGTATCGAGCACGATCGACGTCTTCACGTGCTGCACCGACTCGTGGGGTAATAGAACGTCGTTGACGAATTTTGAGAGGTCGGCGAGCCCGCGGGTCGCCACCTTAAGGTGATAGTCCATTTCACCGGTCAATGCATAGGCTTCGAGAACTTCCGGTAAGCCGTTGATCAGCTGCGAAAATCTGCGGGCATTGTCTCTATTGTGGGTCGCAAGCGTCACGGAAATCACTACCAGCATATCCAGACCCAGCTTCTGTTGATCCAGATAGGCCCGGTAGCTGCGAATATATCCCTCGGACTCCAGTCTCGTCCGCCGGCGCGAGCATTGCGAGGGTGAAAGCGCAATCCGCTCCCCCAACTCGTTGTTCGTCAATCGGCCGTCTTTTTGAAGTTCCTGGAGCAGGCGCAAATCCAATTTATCGAGCTGTTCATCCATTGCGCGAAATCTCCAAAACACTCACGAACCGTGCATAATGTCTTCCCCTGGCATGAAGAATGCAAGAACTTTGCATGCGTTTTGGGCCACACTTTGCACAGTCAAAGTCCAATTCTTCAGGAGGAGAAAATGGGTCCTTTCCCGCATGATGCGCCGCCTTCGGAAATCACCGCCGACAATCCGGCCGGCACCGATGGCTTCGAATTTGTTGAATTCGCTCATCCTGAGCCCGAGAAGCTGCGCGAGCTCTTCATACGCATGGGTTATGTTGCCGTCGCAAAGCACAAGACGAAAGACATCACCGTCTGGCGTCAGGGCGACATCAACTATGTCCTGAACGCCGAACCCGGCAGCCATGCCGCTCGTTTCGTCGCAGAGCATGGTCCCTGTGCCCCGTCGATGGCGTGGCGCGTTGTCGACGCCAGACATGCCTTCGATCACGCGGTGTCAAAAGGCGCTGTCCCCTATGACGGCGATGACAAGGCGCTTGACGTTCCGGCAATCGTCGGCATTGGCGGCTCGCTGCTCTATTTCGTCGAGACCTATGGAGCAAAGGGATCGGCATACGATGCCGAGTTCGATTGGCTTGGTGAGCGCAACCCGTATCCCCAGGGGATCGGTTTCTACTATCTCGACCATCTCACTCACAACGTCTTCCGCGGCAATATGGACAAGTGGTGGGATTTTTACCGCAACCTGTTCAATTTCAAGCAGATCCACTTCTTCGACATCGATGGGCGCATCACCGGTCTGGTGAGCCGCGCCATCACGTCGCCCTGCGGCAAGATCCGCATTCCGTTGAATGAATCGAAGGACGACACGAGCCAGATCGAGGAATATCTGAAGAAATACCGGGGCGAGGGCATCCAGCACATCGCCGTTGGAACGGAAGATATCTATGAGGCGACCGACAGGCTTGCCGACAATGGTCTGCGCTTCATGCCGGGTCCGCCGGAAACCTATTACGACATGTCCTACGAACGCGTGAACGGTCATAGCGAACCTGTCGACCGCATGAAGAAGCACGGCATCCTCATCGACGGCGAAGGCGTGGTGAATGGCGGCATGACGAAAATCCTGCTCCAGATCTTCTCCAAAACCGTCATCGGACCCATCTTCTTCGAGTTCATCCAGCGCAAGGGCGACGAGGGATTCGGCGAAGGCAATTTCCGCGCGCTTTTCGAGTCGATCGAGGCCGATCAGATCAAACGTGGTGTCATCGGTACTGCGGCGGAGTAAACTCGTGGGACCATCTCGCGCGTCTGAAAAGACGCGCTAGCGCCGGAGAGTTTTCGGGGGAGGAGTTGAGCATGGACCAGACATCGATCCAGACGTCAGACGGTGAAGCCGCGACGGCAAACAAGCTGAAATATATGCCGGGGTTCGGCAACGACTTCGAAACGGAGTCGCTTCCCGGCGCCTTACCCCAAGGCCAAAACAGCCCCCAGAAATGCAACTACGGTCTCTATGCCGAGCAGCTTTCCGGCTCGCCGTTCACTGCGCCGCGCGGGACGAACGAAAGGTCCTGGCTTTATCGCATTCGCCCGAGCGTGCGTCACACGAGCCGCTTTTCGAACGCGTCCTATCCGCTCTGGAAGACTGCGCCTTGCCTGGACGAGCATTCGCTTCCCCTGGGCCAGCTTCGCTGGGATCCCATTCCCGCCCCCACCGAGAAGCTGACGTTTCTCCAGAGCGTGCGGACAATGACGACGGCAGGCGATGTCACGACCCAGGTGGGCATGTCGGCACATGCCTACGTCTTCAATGAGGATATGGTCAATGATTATTTCTTCAACGCCGATGGTGAACTGCTGATCGTGCCGCAACTCGGCGCCATCAGGGTGTTCACCGAAATGGGCATCATGGATGTCGAACCCCTGGAAATATGCCTCATACCTCGCGGCATGATGTTCAAGGTGCTGCGCAGCGGCGAGCAGCCGGTCTGGCGCGGATATATCTGCGAGAACTACGGCGCAAAATTCACGCTGCCGGATCGCGGACCCATCGGTGCGAACTGCCTGGCAAATCCGCGCGACTTCAAGACGCCTGTCGCCGCTTTCGAGGACAAGGAAAAGCCTTGCCGCGTCCATGTGAAGTGGTGCGGAAAGTTCTACGTTACCGATATCGGCCACTCGCCCCTCGACGTGGTGGCCTGGCACGGCAACTACGCCCCCTTTAAATACGACTTGCGGACATTTGCGCCGGTCGGTGCGATCCGCTTCGATCATCCCGATCCGTCGATCTTTTCGGTGCTGACCGCCCCAACCGAAGATGCAGGCACGGCGAATGTCGATTTCGTGATCTTTCCGCCGCGCTGGCTGGTCGCCGAACATACTTTCCGTCCGCCGTGGTACCATCGCAACATCATGAGCGAGTTCATGGGCTTGATCCACGGCCAGTACGACGCCAAGGAGGAGGGCTTCGTGCCGGGCGGCATGAGCCTGCACAATATGATGCTTCCCCACGGGCCGGACGCGCTCGCCTTCGAAAAGGCATCCAATGCCGAGCTCAAACCGGTGAAGCTGGATCACACCATGGCCTTCATGTTCGAGACCCGGTACCCGCAGCAATTGACGAAATACGCAGCCGAGCTTGAAACGCTGCAGGACGATTACCTGGAGTGCTGGGACGGCCTGGAACGCAAGTTCGACGGAACCCCGGGTATCAAATGATGGCATCAAGTGATGATCGGCCAAGCATCCTCTGGCGTGGGAACGGAATATGAAGCTTGCGACGTTAAGAGACTCCACGAGAGACGGCCGCCTCGTCATCGTTTCCCGTGATCTTACCCGTTGTTGTGAAGTCGGTCACATTGCCCGGACCCTGCAGGCAGTACTCGATGACTGGGAACACGTGGCTCCGAGACTCGAACTGATTGCCGAAGGCATTGAGACCGGAGCTCAGCCGACGATCAGGTTTCACGAACATGACGCCGCATCGCCCTTGCCGCGGGCCTACCAATGGGCCGACGGTTCGGCCTACGTCAACCATGTCGAACTGGTGCGCAGGGCGCGGGGCGCGGAGATGCCGGCGAGCTTCTGGTCCGATCCGCTAATGTATCAAGGTGGTTCGGACGGCTTCCTCGCGCCGCGCGACCCGATCCTGGTGGCTGACGAGGCTTACGGGATCGACCTGGAGGGCGAGGTTGCCGTCATCACCGGCGATGTTGCTATGGGTTCCAGTCCGGAAGCTGCGCGCGACGCCATCCGGCTGGTAATGCTCGTCAACGACGTGTCGCTGCGTGGTCTCATACCGGATGAACTGGCAAAGGGATTCGGTTTCTTCCAGTCCAAGCCGGCATCGGCATTTTCCCCGGTCGCGGTGACGCCGGACGAACTCGGAAAGGCGTGGGACGGCGGCAAGCTGCATCTTCCACTGCTCGTGAGCTTGAACGGCAGGGTATTCGGCAAGGCGAATGCCGGCATCGACATGACGTTTGATTTTGGCCAGCTGATCGCCCATGCCGCCAAAACGCGCAATCTCGTGGCTGGGACGATCGTCGGCTCGGGAACGGTTTCCAACAAGCTGGACGGCGGCCTGGGTAAGCCGGTGGAAGACGGAGGAGCCGGCTACTCTTGCATTGCCGAACTGCGGATGATCGAGGCCATCGAGACCGGATCGCCGAAGACGCCGTTCATGCGGTTCGGAGACCAGGTTCGCATCGAGATGAAGGATCATGCCGGCCACTCGATCTTTGGGGCGATCGAGCAGACGGTCGAAGAATACAGGGGAACCGGGCTGCGATGAACGAGGTCGTTCTCTACGACTACTGGAGATCGTCCGCGAGTTATCGCGTCCGTATCGCGCTCAATCTCCTGGCTATCGACTATAAGATAGTGTCGATCAACTTGCTGCAAGGAGCGCACAAGATGCCGGAATATTTTGCGCTCAACCCGCAGGGGCTCGTGCCGACGTTGGTGATCGACGGAAGAATACTGACGCAGTCGCTGGCAATCATTGAATATCTGGCCGAGCTTCGGCCGGAATGCGGATTGCTGCCATCGGATATTGCCGACCGCCAGAACGTGCGCGCCCTCGCATATGCCGTCGCCATGGACATCCATCCGATATGCAACATGCACGTCGTGGCGCATCTCATGACCATGACTGACAAGGCCGACGCCCGGGAAGAATGGATGAAACATTTCATCACGGACGGACTTTGCAAGCTGGAAGCCATGATCGGCAAATTCGACGGAGAGTTCAGCCTTGGGGATACGCCGACGATGGCGGATCTCTGTCTTGTTCCGCAAGTTTACAATGCCCGCCGCTGGGGCGTTGATATGACCGATTTCAAGCGTATCGTCGATATCGACGCCAAATGCGCCAACCTGCCGGCCTTCCAGGCGGCGCATCCCGACCGTGTGAGACCGTAACGAAGCCTGAACCGTGACGAGAACCGAGCTGCCGATGTGGATCCAGCCCGCTCTGCCATTGCACACCGCTCTCGCGCCCTTCATGATGCCCTTACCCTCAGCATACACGGTCAGACATGCGCATCTTTCTGGTTCGACACGGCGAATCTCTCGGCAACATCAGCGAGAGCGCCTACCGGCTGTTCGGCGACCACAATGTTCCGCTGACGGAATGGGGCTACCAGCAGGCGCTGGCCGCGGGGCGCAGCATCGCTTCCCATCTGGCAGCGCTGCCTCGCGCCGCGCCGAAGGCGACCATCTGGCATTCGCCATATCTGCGGACGCGCCAGACCAAGGACGCAATCATCGAGGCCTCGCCTGCGGACGCCATCGGCGATGTTCATGAGGATTATCTGCTGCGGGAGCAGGATTTCGGCCTCTTCACCGAGATCTACGACCGGGCCGAGCAGCGGCGCAAATTTCCGGAAGAATTCGAGAAATGGGCCAGGCTTCGCAACAACAGCGGCAAATTCTATGCCCGCCCACCGGACGGCGAGAGCCGGGCGGACGTTGCCCAGCGGGTGCGGCTGTTTCTACAGACCGTGATGCATGACATCGGCGGCGGTAACGACACCGTGATCATCGTCGGTCACGGCGTCACCAACCGTGCTTTCGAGATGAATTTCCTGCATCACAGCGTCGAATGGTTCGAGCGCTCCGACAATCCGGGCAACGCCGATGTGACGCTAATCGAGGGCTCGCATGCGCAAGGCTATCGGTCGATGCTTCTGCACAAGGCTGGCGACCGCGACCCAGCCGAGGCGACAGAAATGCGTGGCGCCCATGGTTCGGAACTGACGATCGCGCCGAAGACCCGCGACTAGTCCCTCGCTGCGCGAGTATAGAAGCTGGGTGGCTGTCTGTTGCGATGGTGGCGACTCATGGCTAGAACGGCCTGAAAGCGGAACACTGGGGTCGCGCCGCATACTTTTCGCGGCTTTGCAAACCATGCCGTTTGCCACCTGCCTGCCAAAAAACCACAATTGCCCACCTAAATCACACATCGACAACAGGCATGAAGAATTGGATCAACGCTGGATGCGCATACACTACGTTTTTCTTGGTGCATTTCTTGCAATCGTACAGACCGCCTATGCTGAAGTGGCGTCACCGCCTGCTTTGGCGCCGCTCAAGCAACAGGCGCAAGCTGCTCAGTTGAGTGCACAAGTTCTCACGCGTTTCAGCTACAAGCCCGTTACACTCGATGACGCCTTGTCGGCCAGGATCATGGATCGCTTCATCAAATCACTTGATCCGGACCGCGTGCTCTTCCTGCAAGCGGATATCGACAGGTTCATGTCTGACCGCAGCGAGATCGATGATGCCATCGAACGGAAGGACTTGAAGATCCCATTTGCGATCTTCAGCGCATATGAACAGCGCGTTGTCGACCGTATGAGCTACGCACGCAACCTGCTTAAGCAGGGCTTCGATTTCGGTGCGCAGGAAGATTATTCAGTGTTGCGCGATAAGGAGCCTTGGCCACAGTCGGAGGCCGAGAGCAATGAGCTTTGGCGCAAGCGTGTCAAAAGCGACTGGTTGCGGTTGAAACTGGGTGGCAAGACCGACGCGGCTATTCGCGAAACGCTCGACAAGCGCTACGCAAACACTCTCGAAGGCGTTTACAAGTTTAAAAGCGACGACGTTTTCCAGTCGTTCATGGACGCCTATGCAACGTCGATCGACCCGCACACGGACTATTTCGGTGCGGCCGCTTCGGCCGACTTCAATATCTCGATGAAGCTCTCGCTGTTTGGCATCGGTGCGGTACTGCAGGACCGCGACGACTACACGACGATCCGTGAGCTCGTGCCTGGCGGGCCGGCTCAGTTGTCCGGCAAGCTCGCAGTCGGAGACCGCATTACCGGTGTTGGTCAAGGCAAGGATGGGGCGATCAAAGAAGTGGTGGGCACGCGCCTTGATGAAGTCGTGCAGATGATACGAGGGAAAAAAGGCTCCGTCGTGCGCCTGGACATCCTGCCGGCGGATGCCGGAGCAGATGGCCAGCATCGCGTTGTCAGCCTTGTGCGTGACAAGATCAGCCTCGAAAAGCAGGCTGCCAGCAAGGCCGTGCTGTCCGTGAACGTGGGCGAAGCCACGCGTAAAATCGGGGTGATTACTCTGCCGGTCTTCTATGAGGATTTTGAAGCCAAGAGCAGAAGAGACAATGACTATAGGAGCGCAAGCCGCGATGTGGCCAAGCTTCTCGGCGAACTGAAGCAGGAAAAGGTCGAAGGCGTTCTCATTGACGTGCGCAACAATGGCGGTGGTTCATTGGACGAGGCGATTGATTTGACCGGTCTCTTCATCGGCAATGGTCCGGTTGTTCAGCAACGCGGCAGCGACAGTAAGGTCGCGGTCAGAAATGCTGATTTTGCAGCACCTGTCTGGACAGGCCCGATGGGTGTCCTGATCAATCGCGGGTCGGCGTCGGCTTCGGAGATTTTTGCCGCGGCAATCCAGGATTACGGTCGAGGCGTCATCGTCGGCGAACCCAGTTTCGGGAAGGGTACCGTTCAAACCGTCCTCAATCTCGACCGGATGGTCCGCAACAGCAAACCCGAATTCGGGGAGCTGAAAGTGACTATCGCCCAGTTTTTCCGGGTCAACGGCGGTACAACGCAGCTGCGCGGCGTGACACCTGATATCAGCTTGCCGGGACTTTCCGATCCGACAAGCTTCGGCGAGACCAGTTACGACAATGCTCTCCCGTGGGCACAGATCAAGCCGGCGAACTACACCCCCTCCGACGCTGTCACGACGCTGCTGCCGACATTGCAAAGCCGCCATGATGCGCGGGTTGAAAGCGATCCGGATTTTCAGCGCCTGCTGAAAGACATTGCCGACCTGAAGGCGCAGCGCGAGAAAGGGATCATCTCCCTCAATGAAGCCGAACGTCGCAAAGAAGCGACTGCTCGCGAAAATCGGCTCAAGTCCCGAGCGCAGGGAAGCGTTGGCGAAGATCCTGGTGGAGATGATGGCCTGCAGTCAGACGAGCGCAGCCTGAGTGCTGATATTGCCATTGAAAATGCCCGCAAGAATGCAAAGGACGTCTTGCTGAACGAGGCCGCCGCCATTCTTGCCGACGAGGCGGATTTGCAGGCAGGCGTGCTAAAGGCAGCCACAAAGCCATCGGCAAACACAGGCGGAAAATAGTCATACATGGTCGGCGCAACAGTATGCGCCGCTTTGCGATCACATCTTTTTCAGCGGCATGATTGCAGAGGTTTCACACGACGACCTGCCTACATGAAGCTGGCGTCGAACAGCTCGCGGGAATACGCCTGGTGGGTCGTGCCGGTTTCGAGGTCGCTTTTCGAAAGTTCATCGATGAAGCGGCCGTCCTTCATGATCAATACGCGATCGCACATATGGGCGATCACGGCGAGATCGTGACTGACGAGCACGTAGGTCAGCCCCCGCTCGTCGCGCTGGTCTGCCAGGAGGTTCAGGATTTCTGCCTGGATCGACACATCGAGCGCCGAGGTCGGCTCGTCGAGAAGCAGGACCGGCGGGGAGAGGATCAGCGCGCGTGCAATGGCAACGCGTTGGCGCTGGCCGCCGGAAAGTTCATGGGGAAAACGGTTCGCAAATGCACTCGGCAGGCCGACCTGGCGAAGGGAGCGTTCCACGGTTTGCCAGATGTCTTGTCTGCCCATTGCCCGCAAGGGCTCGGCAAGTGCCGTGCCGATCCGGTGTCGCGGATGCAGCGAGCCGTAGGGATCCTGGAACACCATCTGGGCGCATTTGAGCTCATCGAGGCTTCTCGACTTGCCGACCGTCCGGCCGGCGAGCGCGATTTCGCCTGACCAGCCTTTTTCCATGCCTGACAGGCATCGCAGGACAGTGGACTTGCCGCAGCCGGATTCCCCGACGATCCCGAGCGTCTCCCCGCGCGCGACGCTGAAGCTGATGTCTTTGACGACATGGTTTTGCTGTTTGCCGGAGGAGAATGTGACGTTGAGGTCGCGCACTTCGATCATCACGCTTTCTCCAGGTCGATTTTCGAGCGGTCGAGGACAGCAAGCCGCCGGACCGGATGCCTGGGATCCGGCATCGCGGCGATCAACCCCTTCGTATAGGGATGGCTGGCATCTTCCAGCCGCGTCAGCGTCTCGACGATGCGGCCGGAATACATGACGATGATCCGCTCGCAGAAGGCGGAGACCATGCGGATATCGTGGCTGATCAGCAGCAATCCGGAATCGTTTTCGCGGACGAGTTCGTCCAGGAGCGTCAGCACGTCCTTGCGCACGCTGACATCAAGCGCCGAGGTCGGCTCGTCGGCGATGACCAGCTTCGGCTTGGCAAGCAGCATCATCGCGATCATGACGCGCTGACCCATGCCGCCGGATATCTGATGCGGATACTGCGCCATCACACGCTCGGCGTCCCGGATGCGGACGCGCTCGAGCATGGCTTTGGCCGCTGCGGTCGCCGCTGCACCACGCAGGTTGAGATGCAAGCGAGCCGCTTCGGCGATCTGCTTGCCGACGGTGAGCACCGGATTGAGCGAATAGCGCGGGTCCTGCATGATCAATGCAATATCCTTGCCGCGGATCTTTCCCATCTGCCGCTCTGACAGCGACAGGAGCGGGCTGCCGTCGAGGTCGAGGCGCTTTGCCGAAACGGTGGCGCCTGCCGACAGGAGGCGCATGATCGCGCGGCCGGTCGTCGATTTTCCCGAGCCGGACTCGCCGACGATGCCGACACGCTCGCGCCCGACGTCGAAGCTGACATGGGAAACGGCAGGCACGGCATTTTTGCCGAAGCTGACATTGAGGTCTTCGATGGACAGGACTGGCTTCATATCAGGATCTGGCATGACGGGGGTCGAGAATGTCGCGAAGCGCGTCGCCTGCGACGTTGAAGGCAAGGCTGGTGATGAGAATGGCGAGACCCGGCATGACAGCAACCCACCAATAGTCGAGCATGAATTTGCGGCCGCTCGATATCATCGCGCCCCATTCAGGCGCCGGCGGTTGCGCGCCCAATCCAAGGAAGCCGAGCGAGGCTGCCGTCAGAATGATGCCGGCCATGTTCAAGGTCAGGCGTACGATCACCGAGGGAATGCACATGGGGGCGATGTAGACGAACAGGATGCGCAATGGCGAGGCGCCATAGAGACGGGCTGCGGCAACATAATCGGCATTCCTGACGACCAGTGCCTCGGCGCGCGCCAGGCGCGCGATGGGCGGCCATGCCGTGAGCGAAATGGCGATGATCGCCGTCGTCAGCCCTGCGCCGAGCGCGGCGGCAAATGCCAGCGCCAGGATCAGTGAGGGGAAGGACAGGACGATATCTGTCGCCCGCATCAAGAGCGCATCGGTGCGACCGCCGAAGAAGCCTGCGACGACACCGATCAAAAGACCGATCGGACCCACGATCAGCGAGATCGAAAGCACCGTCTGGACGGTGATCCGCGTTCCGTGGATAAGCCGGCTCAGGATGTCGCGACCGAACTCGTCGGTGCCCGCCCAATGGGCAGCACTCGGCGGTTGCAGTGCGTCCGTCAGGACCTGAATGTTGGGATCGTAGGGCGCCAGCAAGGGTGCGAGGATCGCGACGATGCAAAGGATCGCCAGGATTATAAACCCCACCATGCCGAGCGGTTCCTGTCCCAGCCTGGAGACGATCCGCATCGTGGAGGCGGCAATCCGGGCAGGAAGGCTCGGTGGACGTACCGTGAGATCGGTTTGGATTGCATCGCTCATTGCGCAGCCTCCCGCGTCCGCGGATCGAATATCGCATAGGCGATGTCCGCCAGGAAATTGAGGAACATGAAGATGAAGCCGATGATGATGGTAGCGGCAACGACGGCGTTCATGTCGCCGATCATCAGCGCGTTCGTCATGTACTGGCCGATTCCCGGCCAGGAAAAGACGATCTCGGTCACGACCGCGCCTTCCAGCAACCCGCCATAGGAAATCGCCAGGATGGTGATCAACTGGACGGCAATGTTCGGCAGGACATGACTGATGACGGTTCGGGCCGGACCGACACCCTTGGCGCGCGCGGCGATCACGTAGTCCTGGCTCAATTGCTCAAGGGTGAAGCTGCGGGTCATGCGGGTGATATAGGCCATGGCGGCATAGGCGAGGATGACGGCCGGCAGGATGATGTGCCCAAGCGCATTCCAGAAGATCTCCGTCTCTCCCTGCAGCAGGCTGTCGATAAGCAGCAGCCCCGTCTGTGGCGTAACCATACCCTCGTAGAACACATCGACACGCCCGGGACCGCCGACCCAGTTCAGTCCGGCATAGAAGATCACCAGGCCGACGATCCCGAACCAGAAAACCGGAATTGAATGACCGACAAGCGCCACGATACGGGCGATCTTGTCGATAAATGTATCTCTAAAAAGCGCCGCCATCAGCCCGAGCGGAACGCCGACGAAGGTTGAGATCAGGATCGCCAGGGTGGCGAGTTCGAAGGTTGCGGGAAATGCCTGGGCAAGATCCGACGAGACGGGATTGCCTGTCAGCACCGCCGTTCCGAAATCGCCATGCGCCAGGCCATTCAAGTAGATCAGGAACTGCTGGTACATCGGCAGGTCCAGACCAAGCTTCTGGCGCATGGCGGCGTAGGCTGTGGGGTCCGCAAGCTCGCCGACGATCGCTCCGACCGGATCGGCGGGAAGAACGCGGCCGATCACGAAGGTGACGCACAGCAGGATGAACAGGCTGACGGCCAGGTGTCCCACCCGGCGCGCCAGTTCCTTGACGGAGAGTTCCTTCATGATCGGCGACCTTGCTTAATCGGTCTCGGCTTTCGTGACAGCCTCAAGGCGCGTCGTCTGGTTCGGATGGCCGACATAGTTCTGAACCTTGCTGCTCAGCACGATGGGCTCGAACCGTTCGAACATCGGCAAGACCGCGGGCTTCTGATCCACGAACATCTTCTGCATCTCGATGTAGAGTTCGCCGCGTTTCTTCGGATCGGGTTCGAGCGATGCCTTCGCCGTCAGAGCCGTGAGTTCGGGAATGTCCCAGGCCGAGCGCCAGACGAAGTTGCCGGCGTTGTTTGCCTCGAGAGAATTATCGGGGTTGGAGGCGAACTGCTCCATCGCCCCAAGCACGTTCGGCATGTAGGAGCCCGTCTGGGGAATGAGGAGGTCGAAATTTCTCGCACGGTGGGCCGCGATGATGTCCGATCCGTTGCCCTGTTGGATGTCGACCTTGATGCCGATCTGAGCAAGCGAAGCCTGGATCGCTGTGGCAAGATCGATGCGGGGCGTCTGCGCGATAGTCTTCAGATTGACGGTGAAACCATCCTTGAAACCGGCCTCGGCGAGAAGTTCCTTCGCCTTGGCGACATCGAGGTGCCAGTCGGGGCTTGGGATCGCGTATTCGAAGTTTTCCGGGACCGGCACAGCACGCGCCCGCCCGTAGGGACCCATGATCGTCTTTTCGATCCCCTTGTAGTCGATACCGTAGGCAATGGCTTCGCGTACTTTCGGGTTCGACAGGTATTTGTTGCCGGCATTCATCGACAGCACGTAGAAACCGCCGGTGGGCACACGCTGGATCTCGAAGCCCTTCTTATTGTCGAAGGTGGCGAGATCCGACGCGGTCAGCGCGCTCGCTATGTCGATGTCGCCGCGTTCCAGCATCAGGCGCTCGACCTGGCTTTCGGGAACATGACGGACAATGACACGGCGCATCTTCGGAGCGCCGGCGACATAGTCCTTGTTGGCGTCGAGAATGACGAGTTCGTTGGGCGTCCAGCGGTTCAGCGTGAAGGGTCCGGAGCCGGCCGAGTGGGTGCGCAGCCAAGCGTTGCCATAGTCGTCATTGGCGACATGTTTCTGGACTTCGACGCTGTCGACGACGCTCGCAACGACCATGGCCAGACGATAAAGCAGAAGCTCCGAAGTCACCTCACCGGAGAGATCGATGCGTACGGTCTTGTCGTCGACGGCTTTGACCAGCTGATCGACATTGTCTTTCGTGTAGCCGACGCGCTTCAGGTTGGCGGCCGCGGCCTGATCGAGCTTCAGCAAACGGCCGAGCGAATAGGCGACGTCCTTGGAGGTTACTGGATTTCCGGATGCGAAGGTCGCATCCCGTAGCTTGAACGTGATCCCCTTGTCATCGACCTGCCAACTCTCGGCAAGCTGCGGCACGATCTTGCCGTCGGGCGTCGATGCGACGAGCCGATCGTAAAGGTTCGACATGATCTCGTTGGCCTTGGCTTCCGTCGCCTGTTGCGGGTCGAGTGAAAGGACTTGCGCGAGCGAGGTGCCGATCACCAGTTGATCGGCGGGCGTGGCCGCCAGAAGTGCCGGCGCTGCCAGGGTCAGCGCGCAGAATGCGACACCGACGAACAGGCTTCTGGAAAAATGCTTCATTGCAACTCCTCCCTGAGTTACTATACTAGACATAATATGTCGTCCGTATGTCGTATTATGATTTTTCGACGCGCTTTGCAAGCGCCATGCGGGCGAGGGCGGATAAAATGGGGAGCCATGGAATGGTAGCGGGCACGCGCGGCAGACAGCGCTTGGCGCAGCAGGTCATCGACCAGCTGCGCATGCAGATCGAAACGGGAAAGTTTCGCGAGGGAGACCAGCTCCCGACCGAACCTCAGCTTGAGGCGGCTTTCGGCGTCAGCCGCACGGTCGTGCGCGAAGCGATCGCCGACCTGCGTGCCGCTGGCTTCGTGCGGCCTGTTCAAGGCAAGGGCGTCTTCGTCTCCGATCCCAAGGCGCATGGCGGACTGATTCTGACGTCCGTCGAGGTCAAAAGCATACCGGAAACCTTGGAATTGCTGGAGTTCCGCATGGCTGTGGAAGGGGAGGCGGCGGCCATTGCGGCCTATCGCAGAACGGCCGAACAGGAGGCGGCAATCAGGCTTGCCCACCGGAAAATGGCCCAGCTTATCGAGAGCGGCGAGCCCACTGTTGATGCTGACTACGAATTCCATACCGCTATCGCCAGTGCCTCGAACAACCGGTTCTATATCGACGCCTTGCGCCATTTCGGGCCACGCGCAATCCCGCGCGGACAATTCCCAACCCTGCCGGAAGCCAATGATCGCGCCTATCTTGAAAAGGTCCATGCGGAGCACGGAGAGATCCTGGCGGCCATTGCCGAGCAGGATCCCGATCGGGCGCGGCAGGCCATGCGGGCGCATATGATTGCGAGTCAACGACGATATCGGATGCTTGCGGAGCAGCAATGAGGCTCGACAACTTCAAAGATTCATATTATGTCATATGACATGATTTGAATGATCGGGAGGTTGGCAGTGTATTTGGGAACCCAGGTCGCCGCGCGGGACGATGATGATTTTCGCGTTTTTGCCCAGCTGGGCGTGAAGCATATTTCGGCCGATCCGCCGGGCGCGCCGTCGAGCTGGACGCTGGAAGATCTCGAGCGTCATCGTGATCATGTGGAGAGCTTCGGTATCGTGCTGGACATGATCCAGCTTCCTTTGCCCTCCAAGCCGATCGAAAATGCCTCCTATCCCGACATCCTTTTGGCGGGACCGGAACGTGACCGTCAGATCGATGCCGTCTGCCGGATGATCGAGAATTGCGCAAAGGCCGGGATCCCTGCCGCGAAATACAATCTCAACCTCATCGGCATTCCGCGCACGGAGCTTGAAGAAGGCCGCGGCGGCTCGCTGAACGAAGCCTTTCGCTGGGACAAGGCCGATCAGCAGGCCGCACCCGGCCTTGCCGGTGTCCTGTCGGAGGACGAGAACTGGGAGCGTATCGATTATTTCCTCGAGCGCGTGGTACCCGTTGCCGAGAGCAACAGGGTGCGCCTCGCCTGCCATCCGCATGATCCCTATACGCCGCCGGGCTATCGGGGCGTCACCCGGGTCCTCGGCACTGTCGATGGGCTGAAGAAATTCGTGCAAATGCGCGAGAGCCCCTATCACGGTCTGAATTTCTGCCAGGGCTCGATCGGCGAGATGCTCGACAATCCGCGTGAGGAGATCGACGACATCATCCGCTGGTTCGGAACACGCGGAAAGATCTTCAACCTGCACTTCCGCAACATCAGCGGCGGCAAGCTCTCCTTCATGGAAACCTTTCCCGACGAAGGCGATATGGACATGGTGCGGTCGCTGAAAGTTTATCGGGAGGTGGGCTACAAATACATGGTCATGCCGGACCATGTGCCGCGCATCAGCGGCCGCGACGCGACGGGCGTCGCCTTCAGCTTCTGCTACGGTTACATCGCCGCGGTGCTCGAGGCGATGGAAGCCGGTCATATGTGAGCAACGCGCTCACCTTCAATCAGCAATTATTCAAGGAATTCAACATGGATCCCAATGCCATCAAGAAAGCCGTGGGCGACGGCCTCCTCTCCTTCCCGGTGACGCATTTCGACAGCGAGAACAAGTTCAACGAAGCCGCATATCGCGACCATGTGAACTGGCTTGCCGGTTTTGATGCCAGCGCACTCTTTGCCGCCGGCGGCACGGGCGAATTTTTCTCCCTCAATCCGGCCGAAATCCCCGCCGTCATCCGCGCCGCCAAGGCTGCCGCAGGCAAAACACCGATCATATCCGGCACAGGCTATGGCACGTCGCTTGCAATCGACATCGCGCGCGCTGCGGAAAAGGCCGGGGCCGATGGTCTGCTGCTGCTTCCGCCCTATCTGATGTTTGCCGAACAGGCCGGACTTGTCGCCCATGTGAAGACCGTCTGCCAATCGGTCGGGATCGGCGTGATCGTTTATAATAGGGACAACGCGATCCTGTCGGCTGACAGCCTTGCCCGGCTCTGCGACGACTGCCCCAATCTCATCGGCTTCAAGGACGGTGTCGGCGATGTCGATCGTGTCATCGAGATTACCACCAAGATCGGCGACCGGCTCGTCTATGTCGGCGGCATGCCGACCCACGAAGTCTATGCGCAGGCCTATTTCGCCGCCGGTGTTACCACCTATTCCTCGGCCGTCTTCAACTTCGTGCCGGCCCTTTCGCAACGCTTCTACAAGGCGCTCAAGGCAGGCGATCAAAAGACAGTCGACCAGATCCTCAAGGATTTCTTCTTCCCCTTCGTCGCACTGCGCAACCGGAAGAAGGGCTATGCCGTTTCCATCATCAAGGCGGGTCTGAAGGTTATCGGCCGCGATCCAGGCACCGTGCGGGCACCTCTTACGGACCTTTCGGACGAGGAGCTTTCCGTTCTGCGGTCGATTGTCGAGGCTAGCGACCAGACAAGACTGGCCGCGGAGTAAGACCGCGGCGGCGTTGGGCTGGCCGGCCGGCGCCCAGTCAGCGCTACCGTTGCGCTGCCGCGACGATTGGCGTCACCGCCGCTCTCATGCTCTCGGGCGTCGAGATCGGTTTCGTCGAGCGGCTTTCCATAGCCGACAAAGGAAGCGACGGAGGCTTCCATCATCGCACCGGCCTGATCGTCGCCGTCTTCATGCACATGGCTTGGGAACGGCTGGTGCTGATTTTTTGTCGCCCTGACGGTATCGGAAGCGGATTACACGATCTTCACCAGGCTTGCCTTCTTGGGTGCCACGCAATAGATACCGATCGTCGGGAGAGAGCTCCGTATGGCTGAGATCTTGTTGTTCCACAACGCGCAGGGGCTTACGACAGAACGACGAAACAATAGAAGCTGTCACTGCGTCAGTCAGTTTGAAGTAAGCGACGGCGCATTCTCAATCAGCGTCGCTGCCAGCCCACTGTGATTAAAGTTCCGGTACTCCTCGCTTCTTGCAAGGATGTCTTGGTGAACGCCCAGTACGACCGCTCCGAAGACAAGCGCTTGAAGAACACCAAAAAAGGCTCTGCCTGAAGGTCGCGCCCAGGCTTTGTCATTGACCTTGAGTTTGCGGTTCAGCGGCCCGTCAGTAAAAAGAGGAAATAAGTTGAGTATTTCAAGCGATAGAATTGCCAGGGAAGAGATGATCGAAGCCAGGGCTTTCGTTGACCTGGCCAGGATAACGCCTCAACCTTTTAAGGGCAGTGTCGAGTTCGACTGCATGCCGTTGGATGATGGCTGCGCCATTTCGCTGCCGTCGGCGCCCGCCATTGGGCTCAATCGTGTTTTTGCTTTGAATAACATAGATAAACTTAATGTCGCAGTCGACTGGATGAAGACCAAAACGGGCAGGCGGCACGTCCAGATCAGCGAAGCGTCTGCGTCCGATGAGCTGCGTGGATGGCTACTGGATAAGGGACTGGTTGAAAACGGTGCCTGGGTAAAACTTACGCGACCTGCCCCATCGGCTCCGCTTGCAATCGAGGGGCCTGTGCGCACGCGCTTGGCCGGTATCGATGACGCCGCGATTTTCGGGAAGCTGATGTGCGCCGGCTTTGGTTTCCCGACCGGGCTTGAGCCGCTGTGGTCATGCCTGGTCGGAAAGAAGGGCTGGGCCTGCTTCATTGCGGAGTTGGAGGGTGCGCCGGTCGGTACAGGGGCGATGTTCATCGAGGACGGATGCGCCTGGCTGGGAGGCGGAACGACACTTGCCGAATACCGGAATCGCGGCGCGCAAAAGGCGCTGATCAATGCTCGGTTGAACGAGGGCCTCGCGCAGGGTGTTTCTCTCTTCGCTGTGGAGACGGCCCAACCTCAGGAGGGGCAGCCGAACATATCGTTTGGAAACCTGACCAAGGCAGGCTTCAAGCTTTGCTATATCCGCAAGAATTACCTCCTGCCGAATTAGGGCCGGCTCCCACCGGTGCGACTTGCCGCACCGGTGCCATATCCCTTGACTAGATGGGAACAAAGGCCTGCACATCGGCCGCATTGGAGAAGGAGACGAGATGCAGTTGAACGGCGAACTGAACCCGAACGATCCCGAATTCTTTGAACTCCTCACAGGCAGCTTCCAGCGCCTTGTCGGCAGAGCTCTCGTGCCCGAGGATCGGGGGCCGGAGTGGCTCTACGGCGATGCCCCTTTTGTGGTTCTTGCCCATAATAGCGCGCCGGATCCCGTCTTCGTCTATGCCAATGGCGCAGCACAGAGGCGGTTCGGGTATAGCTGGAGCGAGTTCGTAAAGCTGCAATCCCGGCTGTCGGCTGGCCCCAGCGAGCGTGGAGCGCGCCAGGCGTTACTCGATGCGGTGACGCAAAACGGGTTCATGACGGGCTATCGTGGCATGCGGGTCACAAAATCGGGGAGCCGCTTCTGGATGGAAGACGGAATAGTTTGGCAGCTCCGCAACGCGGAAGGGCAGGATTTCGGTCAGGCTGCGACATTCTCAAAGTGGGTTGAGGTCCCTCCCTCCGAAATCATCGACGATGCTGGGTAGTTATGCCGGGCTTTCTCGATCGAATTGCTGCCGGAACGCCTCACAGTTCCAACCGCGTATGATCCTGACTCCAGCGGGTCCGGCATCGATCGGGGAGGAGCAATCGAACGGTCGGTTTTGTCGGCTCGTGTGCCTTGTTGCGGTCAGTGAGCGCATCGTCAGCGGTCTCGCCGTGACGGATAAGCTTCTGAACACAGAAGCCTTGCCCATCTCAGTCACTTCTGCCTTTCTTTGTAGAAACACCATCCGGAGAAGCGAGATGCCAGAGCCCGATCCAGAGGAGAAGATCGACGCGACGTTCCGTAACGGCTCTCTAACGGCTGCGGGGATCATTCTCGGCTTTTCGCTGAGCTTCATCGGTCGCTGGGTGTCGAACCCCAACGATTGGAGCACCATCGACATTGCGCCGATGGTGCTGCTCACCATCGGCATCGCGCTCCAGGTGAAAGTATTCGCTGACCTTTTGGCGCGGGATTCCTTGATCGCCGCAAAATACGACCGCTCGCGGCGACTGTTCCTGATTGGCCTCGTCATCGTGGCGATTGGAATGGGGATCGCGTTGCTGAACGATATTCTGGGCTTGGGGTCGATGCAGATGTTGGGATAGGACGTGCCGGCACAGTAAAATTCTAGCCAAACGATCAAATGTGGAAGGTGTTAATTGCCGCTTGGGCGGCAGAGAGAGATTTTAGTTGTCAGTAATACAATCGTCCGGCAACATCGCTGGTTAGCTGCTAGAATTGAGAAGTATTGCCACCAGCGCGTTGAGGAGACGGGCATGTGCGCTGAGCTTGTTGAACGTCGATTGGCGGCTATTCTGGCTGCCGACGTGGTGGGCTACAGCCGTCTCCTCGAGGCGAACGAAGAAGACACGCTCAATGCCCTTCGTCAACATCGCCGGGAGCTCTTCGATCCTGCTGTCGCAACCCATGGCGGGCATATCATCAAGATAATGGGCGATGGTTTCCTGGTCGAGTTCGGCAGCGTGCTGAGCGCTGCACGCTGCGCGGTCGAAATCCAGCGTGGCATGCTGGAGCGCAATACCGGAATTCCGCCGGACAGGCATTTTTCGTTCCGAATAGGCTTGAATCTGGGCGACATCGTCTTCGATGAGGACGACTTTCATGGGGACGGCATTAATGTGGCGGTCCGGCTGCAAGCCCTTGCAGCTCCTGGCGGTATAGCCTGTTCAGCGGCCGTGCGCCACGAAGTCGCAAACAAGCTCGACATCGATTTCGCAGACCAGGGCGCGGTGACAGTCAAGAACATTGCCCGTCCGGTCCACGTCTATTTTGCCGATTGGGGCAATATCGCTTCCGTCGAGGCGTCTCCGCTTGCCGCGGTCAGCCACACACGGGCGCCCGCCAACAGGCCGTCGCTTGCAATCCTGCCATTCGCCAATATCAGCAACGATCCGGAGCAGGAGTTTTTCAGCGACGGCATCACCGAGGATCTCATCACCGACCTGTCGAACGTCTCAGGCCTCTTCGTGCTGAGCCGCCATACCGTCTTTGCCTGGAAAAACCGTAGCGAAAACCTGCAGCGCATCGCCGCCGAACTTGGCGTTGCCTATATCGTGGAAGGCAGCGTCCGCAAGGCAGGCAACCATGTGCGGATCAATGCAGAACTGATCGAAGCGGCCAGCGACGGTCATGTCTGGGCCGAGCGCTACGACCGCGAACTCACCGATATTTTCGAAATGCAGGACGAGATCCTGAAGGCGATCGTCGAGCAACTGAAGGTCAAGCTGCTCCCGGAGGAGAAGAAGGCAATCGAGCAGGCGCCGACAGGAAATGTCGAAGCTTATACGCATTTCCTCAGGGGTCGCGAATACTATCACATCGCCTCGCGCTCCAATCACCTGATGGCCAGGCAGAGTTTCGCCAGAGCCATCGAACTGGATCCGGGCTATGCCCGCGCTTATGCCGGTATTGCGGTTTGCGATGCGCGCCTGCGCTCTCAGTTCGGCGCGGAGATTTCAGTGGAGGATATTCTCGCCAATACCGCAACAGCGCTGACGATCGATCCCAATCTGGCAGAAGCCCATGCGGCCAAGGGGTTTGCTCTGGCGGTGGCCGGCAATCGCGCCGCGGCAATTTCGGCATTCGTACAGGCTTTGTCGCTCGACGCGAATTGTCATGAGGCCAACAGATACTATGCCGAATTCTGCGTCACCGACGGTCAGTTCGAACTCGCGGCGACGTATTTTCAGCGCGCTATGGAAATCAAGCCGACCGACTACGGCGCGCCGATCATGCTTGTGAACGTCTTCCGCTCACTCGGGCAAATGGATAAGGCCAGTACGCATGCCCGGATCGCTCTGAAGAAGGCAGAGGAGGAGCTTCGGCTTCATCCGGAGAACGCTAATGCCGCCTGCCTCGGCGCAACGGCGCTGGCCTTTCTCGGTGAAGGGGGTAAGGCATTGGAATGGTTGGCGCGCGCGCTCGCGACTGATCCCACCGACATCAACATTCAGTACAATGCCGCCTGCACCTATTCGCTGCTCGGCGAGATCGACAGGGCGATAGATCTGCTTGAAGTATGGATGCCCCAGGTTGGTGTCGAGATGCGGCTGTGGTTCAAGAACGATTCCGACCTCGACCCCATCCGCAACCATCCGCGTTATTTGAACCTGCTCGACTTATCTGAATAAAACCTGCGGCGGGGCAGCGGATATTTCTAGCCCTATTTTATTACTTGCTAAATTTTCTGCGCGCAGCGAAGATCAACTTAAACTGGCATTCATGAAAGTCTATTGAGGGGAAGCGGATGGGCACCCGGTTCAGACTTTTTGTGCAGCCTCCATTTGAAGATGCTCGGGCAAGACCTGAGATTGTGGAAGTGTCGTCGCCGTCGGGCAGCCTGACCGCTGGCCCGGCCGACGATCGCATGTTTGTCGTGGAGCCGGTCGGGAAGGTCGGTCCCTACGGTGTGAACCGGGGACCGCTCGGAACGCCTTTTATGTATCTGCCGCCTTGGACCGGAAGGATCATCGAGCCGGCCACGCCTGACGCGCGGGGCAATTTCGACTACCTGCGGCCTTCGATGCCCGGCTTCGAAGCCGCGCATGTTTTCGGTTGCGTGCGTTTCACGCTTGATGTGTGGGAACGCTATCTCGGTCAGCCGATCACCTGGCATTTCCGCGATCATTATGACCGTCTGGAAATCTCGATCCTGCCGCAATGGGACAACGCCCAATATGGCTACGGTTTCCTCGAAGTGGGCAGCCAGTTCGAGAAGGATGGGAGCATCCTCCCCTTCAGCCTGGATTTCGACGTCGTTGCCCATGAAGTAGGGCACGCGATCATCTTCAGCGTCTTGGGCGTGCCGGACCCGAGAGCCGAATATCCGGAGTATCTCGGTTTCCAGGAGGCTTTCTCGGATTGCGTGTCGCTGATCGCAGCCATGCATTTTCCGTCCGTGATCGACAACGTTCTCGAGGAGACGCACGGTAATCTGTACCGAGCCAATCGCCTCTCGCGCTTCTCGGAGTTCTCGCCGCATCGCCAGATACGTTCGGCAAACAACAAACGGACGATGGACGAGTTCGCGCATGGCTGGAAGGATGAGCACGAACTCTCACAGCCGCTGACGGGCGCGATATTCGATATCCTCGTCGATATCTTTCATGAGAGACTGGTCGCGCGCGGCCTGATCTCGCGGGCTGTTGAAGATCTGGCAGATGTTGCCGAATTCGATACCTCAGTCGAAGCATCCGTGCAGGACGCTTTCGACCGCGCTTTTGATCGCAATGCGGATGGATTTGTCGCAGCACTGCTTGAGGCGCGAGATATCGCTGGCGCCTATCTGGCGGAAACCCTGTGGGCTCTCGCGCCCGACTTTCTGGACTATGGCGATGTCGCCGAAACGATGTTGGCAATCGATCGAGACGAAAGCGGCGGCCAATTTGCAAGGATCATGATCAGAAATTTCAGGCAAAGGGCGATCGGCGAACTGCACGCCGGTAGACACCTCAAAGGCGGCGAGCATCGCAGCCACATCCACTCCGGGCGGATCTTGCTGCCGATAGATTATCTAGAATTTCCGAAGATGAGCTATCGCGAGCACGTTCTGCTGTCCAGATCAGGCATCGGTCAATAACCAGATAGATGGAGGCAGACGTGGCAGACGAAGAAACATTACTCGGAGTATCAGCGGTATACTTGTTTGGGCGGGAACTCAGCGATCTGATTATCAGAGGCAGCGTCTACGGGTCCCTCGATATACCCAAGACGGGAAGGAACAGGTTTCTACGGCGTCAGCTAGGTTCGGATGAGGCTACACTTGCGCGAATCTATGCCTTCTCTTTCGAAGGAGTTTTCGTAGAACTGGGGCGTCCAGCAATCTTCGTCGTCCACGGCTCCGGTGCGGATCCCGATGGCCCTCCTCCGAGTTCTCTCAGGTACGACGCCTTGTCTCGTTCTCCGGGCTCAAGTGCACGAACCGGCCTCGGTTCCCAAATTGGAGCTCTTGCAAGGGAAATGAGGGTCTGGATCTATGACAAGTCCGACCTCTCGATGAGACTCGATGCCGAAACAGGAACCTTTGAGCAAATTTTACTCTCGGCTGAGGTCTCGGCTGATCCCAGAGCAAGCGGCGGAATGTCTCGTTCGGGCGGCGCCTTCTCACGTTCCGGGGGCGTGATGTCGAGATCAGGCGGATTCATACCTCGCAGATCAGGTGATAGTGATTGATCCATAGGACCAGACTGGGGAGGCCAACATGTCCGACGGTAAAGCTGCAGTTGACGTTGAAATTCTTATTTTGGACCCGGACCCTGTGGAGGCTCCGCTTTTCGCCAATAAGAGCTTTAAAATCGTAGGTCACGGCTTTAGCAAGAAAAAGATAGATGTATATATATCGACTGATAAAAACGGAAATAATAAAATTTCAGAAATCAATGTAGATATCGTTGATCAGACAACAATAACGGATGATTTTTTGATGGTAGTTGCTAGGCCGCTGCTTGGTGCTCCGATGAATACAAAACTATGGGTTGTTGTTGAACTTAACGGTAAATTTCAAAGTTCCATCGAAGGATTTAAGGTCGTTTAATTTTCTTGACGAAAGTTAGTGACCCGCGAATTCGCCAGAACTTATTTCCTACCGGCTGCGGCCGATACTCGCATACATGCCGGTCGTGCGAAATTCAGTCGGCGTGATGCCGTAGACGCGCCGGAAAACCTTGGCGAAGTAATTGGCGTCTTCGAAGCCGCACATGATCGAGACTTCCTTGACCGGCAGGAAGTCGGCCTTGGTCAAGAGCTTCGCGGCGCGTTGCAGCCGCTGCTGCAGGACATATTCGGCCGGCGGCACGCCCTCGCTTTCGGCAAAGCTGCGGGAGAAATGGGCGCGGCTCAGTCCGACGATCGCTGCAAGCTCGCTGACCGGGAGCGATTTTTCCAGATTGGCGTTGATATGGTCGATCACGAGCTGCATCGCGCTCTGCTCGGCCATGAAGGCGGGCGCACCGAAAATATCGTCGTAAAGTGCCATGGCGGCTTCATAGGCAATCGCCGAGGCTGAGCCGGGGGTGTTCGCACCCTTGACGAGGCGCAGGCTGCAATCGGCCAGATGATCGATGGTCGATTGCTGCAGCTTCAAGACCGGGCCTGCCAGGGCCAGCACCATCTGGTGGATGCGCAGCGTCTCCTCGCCGTTCATCGAGATCCAGAAATATTCCCAGCGTTCGCCCTTTTCGAGCCAGTAGCGATGATTGTGCGGCACGAGCACCATCATCGTATCGCCACTTTGGAGCTTGTAGTTGCGGTTCTGATATCGCAGGTGGCCGGTGCCGCTGATCGTGTGCTGCAGCACCGTGAAAGGCGTCTGGCCACGCTTTCTGCCGTCCCAGTCATAGGTCTCGTTTTCACGCACCTCGTAACCGGCGCTTGTTGGCATCGCATGCAGGCGCTGGCGTCCGCGCGGCAGCGAAACGGTTCTCATCGACTGGCCGTTGGCGATCAAATCCTGCAGCACAAAATTACCCTCGAAAGCATAATCCTTCTCTGGCCGCTCCTGCGAATATGCGCATAATCCCGTCTCACAAGAGGAATAGATCGCGGTCGAAAGAATGGCCGGGAGGAATATAAACACCATTTTCTGGTATTTTTAGACGGTATGCGCTAGCGTGCCGTCCAGTCCTCCCTTGCTGTCTTTCTCCCTAGCACTTGATCGGATCGAGGTGAAGGATATGAGTTTCAAAATCGCTATTATCGGGGCAGGCAGCGTCGGCTTCACCAAGAAGCTGTTCACGGATATTCTCTGCGTGCCGGAATTCAAGGACATTGAATTCGCGCTGACAGACCTCAGCGAACATAACCTTCAGATGATCAAGGCAATTCTTGACAAGATCGTCGAAGCAAACAAGCTGCCGACGAAGGTGACGGCGACAACGGATCGCCGCAAGGCGCTGGAAGGAGCCCGTTATGTCATCAGCTGCGTTCGCGTCGGGGGGCTCGAAGCCTATGCCGACGATATCCGCATTCCACTGAAATACGGCATCGACCAGTGCGTCGGCGATACGATCTGCGCCGGCGGCATCCTCTATGGCCAGCGCAATATTCCCGTCATCCTCGATTTCTGCAAGGACATCCGCGAGGTCGCAGCACCGGACGCGAAGTTCCTGAACTACGCCAACCCGATGGCGATGAATACCTGGGCGGCCATCGAGTACGGCAAGGTCGATACGGTCGGTCTCTGCCACGGCGTCCAACATGGCGCCGAACAGATCGCCGAAGTGCTCGGCGCGAAGTCTCAGAGCGAACTCGACTATATCTGCTCGGGTATCAACCATCAGACCTGGTTCGTCGATCTGCGGCTCAACGGCCGCAAGATCGGCAAGGACGAACTGGTCGCCGCTTTCGGGGCGCATCCCGTCTATTCGCAGCAGGAAAAGCTGCGCATCGACGTGCTGAAGCGTTTCGGCGTCTATTCGACCGAAAGCAACGGTCATCTCTCCGAATATCTGCCCTGGTACCGCAAGCGGCCGGACGAAATCACCCGCTGGATCGACATGTCCGACTGGATCCATGGCGAAACCGGCGGTTATCTGCGCCACTCGACCGAGACCCGCAACTGGTTCGAAACGGAATTCCCGCAATTCCTTGCTTCGGCCGAAAAGCCGATCGATCCGGCCAAGCGCTCCAACGAACATGCAAGCCATATTCTCGAGGCGCTGGAAACCGGTCGAGTCTATCGCGGTCACTTCAATGTCAAGAATACCGGTGTCATCACCAACCTGCCATCCGACGCGATCATCGAGTCGCCCGGCTTCGTCGATCGCTTCGGCATCAATATGGTCTCCGGCGTCACCATTCCGGAAGCCTGTGCTGCGACCTGCATCTCGTCGATCAATGTCCAGCGCATGTCGGTGCATGCGGCAATTTCCGGCGATATCGATCTCCTGAAGCTCGCGGTGCTGCACGATCCGCTGGTCGGTGCCGTCTCGACGCCGGAAGAGGTCTGGCAGATGGTCGATGAAATGGTGGTCGCCCAGGCACGCTGGCTGCCACAATATGCTGATGCCGTTCCGGCTGCCAAGGAGCGGTTGGCAAATTCCAAGGTGAAGACGCGAGAGTGGGAAGGGGCCGCGCGCCGCCATGTCCGCTCCATCGAGGAGCTTCGTGTTGAAAAGGCGGCGCTGAAGCAGGCCGTCTAAAGTCAGGGTGAGGGAGGCTGCGGCGGCTCTTCGGGAGGAAGGTCGCCCGCGCACAAGCTTCCTTCATCGTCGTTTGAGGAGAAGCGGAGACGCGTACAAGCGCTCCGGAACAAGAGGGAGAGACGATGACGAATTTCCGTAAGATCGGCATCCTGGCAGGACTGGCGCTTGGCGTTTCAGTCGCGGCCCTGAATGCCTATGCGTCCGAGCCGACGGTACCGCCGGCACCGCCGGCGTTCCCGGCGGAAGGCAAGATCAAATATGTGTCGCGCGACTCCATCCTGGAGTTCAAGGCGCTACCCGAATATCACGAGCCGGACTGGGTGACGAAGAACTTCGTCGACAGCGGCAAGCTGCCGGCGGTCAAGGATCGCCTGCCCAAGGAACCGATGGTCTTCAAGACCGAGAACATGCCTGACGGTATCGGCGGCTATGGCGACGTGATGCGCCATGTCATCGGTGGCCGGCCGGAAGGCTGGAACTATGGCGCCGGCCAGACACAGGGCTGGGGCGGCATAGACATCGGCCTCTCCGAATGCCTGACACGCACGGCACCGCTCTTCCAGGTGGAAGCCAAAGATACTGAGCCGTTGCCGAACCTTGCTAAGAGCTGGGAGTGGTCGCAGGACGGCCACAAGCTGACCATGCACCTGATCGAAGGTGCCAAGTGGTCCGACGGCGCACCCTTCAATGCCGATGACCTCATGTTCTATTGGGAAGACGAAGTCATCGACCCGAACGTTTCTCCGCTCGGTGGCGGCGCATCGCCGGAAGCCTTCGGCGAGGGAACGACACTCACGAAGATCGATGACTACACGGTCGAATGGACCTTCAAGGAAGCCTTCCCGAAGCAGTATCTCTATACGATGGCTTACCCGAACTTCTGCCCGGGTCCGTCGCATATTCTTAAACCCCAGCATCCGAAATATTCGAAGAACACCTACGATCAGTTCAAGAACGCCTTCCCGCCGGAATTCATGAACATGCCGGTCATGGGCGCCTGGGTACCGGTCGAATACCGGCCGGACGATATCATCGTCATGCGCCGCAACCCCTACTACTGGAAGGTCGACGAGAAGGGCAATCAGCTGCCTTATCTCAACGAGTTGCACTACAAGCTCTCGACCTGGGCCGATCGTGATGTGCAGGCCGTTGCCGGTTCTGCCGACTTCTCGAACCTCGAACAGCCGGAAAACTTCGTGGCCTCGCTGAAGCGTGCCGCCGAAAAGACCGCTCCAGCGCGTCTCGCCTTCGGCCCGCGCCTCATCGGCTACAACCTGCGCATGAATCTCTCGGCCAATGGCTGGGGTGATCCTGATGCCCGTAGCCAGGCGATCCGCGAACTCGACCGCAATGAGGACTTCCGCAAGGCCATAACCATGGCGGTCGACCGCAAGGCGATCGGCGACTCCCTCGTCAAGGGACCGTTCACGGCAATCTATGCAGGCGGCCTCTCCTCCGGCACGAGCTTCTATGATCGCAACTCGACCGTCTACTATCCCTTCGATCTAAAGGGTGCCAAGGCGCTGCTCGCCAAGGTCGGCTTGAAGGATACCGACGGCGATGGCTTCGTGAACTTCCCGGCCGGAACAGCTGATGGCAAGAACGTCGAGATCGTGCTTCTCGTCAACAATGACTACACCACCGACAAGAGCCTTGCCGAAGGTGTCGTCGGGCAGATGGAAAAGCTCGGCATCAAGATCATCATCAATGCTCTTGATGGCCCAAAGCGGGACAATGCGCATTATGCCGGCCAGTTCGACTGGCTGATCCAGCGCAACACAACCGAGCTCGCCTCCGTGGTGCAGAACACCGAACAGCTTGCCGCTGTCGGCCCGCGCACCAGCTGGCACCACCGCGCCGGCAAGGATAATCAGCTCGACCTCCTGCCTTACGAAAAGGAGCTTGCCGACATCGTCAACAAGTTCCGCACAAGTCAGGACAATGACGAACGCGTGGCACTCATGAAGCAGTACCAGAAGATGGCGACAGAACATGTCGATACCGTCGGCCTGACCGAATATCCGGGCGCGCTGATCATCAACAAGCGTTTCTCGAACATTCCCGAGGGTACGCCGATCATGATGTTCAACTGGGCCGAGGATTCCGTCATCCGCGAGCGTGTGTGGGTGGCTGCCGACAAGCAGGGCAAGTACGAACTCTTCCCTCAACAGCTTCCCGGTAAGCCCGGGGACAAGGGTCCGATAAACTAAGAGCTCCCTCCCGAACGACAAGAACTTCCGGTCGCGCGTGCTGCGCGCGGCCGGTCAGAATCAACAAGCCGGCCGCGCTGAGACGAGCGACTGGCGGCAAGGAGAAGCGAACCGTCTGATGTTACGATTCCTGCTCATGCGTATCGCCTCGGCGATCCCCGTCCTCTTCATCCTCAGCGTGGTGACCTTCGCGATTATCCAGGCACCCCCCGGAGATTATGCCGATTACATCCGTTCGCAGTTGATCAATCAGGGCGGAGCTTCCTTCGCGCAAGCCGATGCCCAGGCCCAGGCCTACCGCATCGAACATGGCCTCGATCAGCCGCTGGTCGTCCAGTACGTCAACTGGATCACGGGAATCGTGACCAGAGGCGATTTCGGCTATAGCATGTTCTACAACAAGCCGGTTGCCGACGTGGTCGGCGAGCGCCTGCCGCGCACGTTGGCGCTCGCGCTGGTCTGCCACATTTTTGCATCCATCCTTGGCATCACCTTCGGCATCTGGGCAGCGACCCGCCAGTATAGCTGGATCGACAGCCTGCTCTCCGGCGTCTCTTTCCTCGGCATGACGGTGCCGCGCTTTCTCATGGCGCTGATCATCGTCTACCTTCTCGTCTTCCAGTTCAACGTGACGGAAATCGGCAGCTTCTTCTCACCGCAATATGGCGGAGCGCCGTGGTCCTGGGCGAAATTCATGGATCTCGTGAGCCACGTCTGGCCGGTCGTCGCGATCGCCACCTTCGGTGGGCTCGCCTACAATATGCGCGTCATGCGCGGCAATCTGCTCGATACGCTGAATGCCCAATATGTCGAGACGGCGCGCGCCAAGGGGCTTTCGGGCGGCGCGGTTGTCATGCGCCACGCCGTTCCAAACGCGCTGCATCCACTCGTCATGTATCAGGGCGTCGTGCTTCCCTACATGCTGACCGGCGAGATCGAGACCGCAATCATCTTCGCCCTGCCGACCGTCGGTCCGGCGATCGTCGGCTCCATGGCGATCGGTGATGTCTACGTTACCGCGACTTTCATGCTGGTGCTGTCGGCCACGCTGATCGTCGGCAATATCATCGCCGACATGCTGCTTGCCATGCTCGATCCGCGGGTCCGTCAATATGGAGGAGCCTGATATGTTTGCCTTCGACTCTTCCACACCGCCGCCGCCACACGAGGAAACGGTCAAGAATACCAGCCACGGCAATGAGAGCTATATGGCGCTGGTCTGGCGCCGGCTGCGGCGCTCCTGGACTGGCATGATCGGCCTGATCCTCGTCGGCCTCTTGATCATCATGGCGATCTTTGCGGATTTCTTTGCGCCGATGGATCCGAAGGCGACCGATGTCGGCTTTGCGCCGCCACAGATGATCAGCATCCACGACAAAGAAGGCAACCTCGTCTGGCCGCGCGTCTATGCGCTGGCGGATTCCGAAGAGCTCGATCCGGTTACCTTCCAGCCGGTCGTCGGCCTGGATTATGACAATCCGCGTTCGCTCGGCTTCTTCGTCAAGGGTTCGGACTACAATCTGCTCGGTCTCATCCCGGCCAATCGCCATTTCTTCGGCACGGTCGATGGCCAGCCGGTGCATTTCCTCGGCACCGACAAGTTCGGCCGAGACGTGCTGTCGCGCGCCATCATCGGCTCGCGCATCTCGCTGATGATCGCACTGACGGTGGTCTTCATCGTCACTGTCGTCGGCACGACGGTCGGTATGGTGTCGGGCTATTATGGCGGCGCCTTCGATGTCTGGGTGCAGCGCTTCGTCGAGCTGGTGCTCGCCTTCCCGCAACTGCCGCTTTATCTCGCGCTGACATCGTTGATCCCGATCACGGCACCCACCAACGTTTTTCTCGCCTTCGTAATCTTCGTCATGTCGGCGCTCGGCTGGGCGCAGATGTCGCGCGAGGTGCGCGGCAAAACGCTGGCGCTGGCGCGCATCGAGTATGTGCGCGCGGCGATGGCGGTCGGTGCCACCGACCGGCGCATCATCTTCCAGCATATTTTCCCGAATGTGATGAGCCATGTGATCGTTGCGGTCACCATCCATATTCCAAGCGTCGTGCTGCTGGAATCCTTCCTTGGCTTCCTCGGTTTTGCCGTGAAGCCGCCGCTGATCTCCTGGGGTCTGATGTTGCAGGATACGGCCAACTATTCCGTCATCGGAACCTACCCCTGGATTCTCGCTCCCGTCGCCTTCGTGCTGATCACCGTCTTTGCCTTCAATGCGTTGGGCGACGGTCTGCGCGATGCGGTCGATCCCTATTGAGGTGATGAAGATGGCCCTTGCTCTCGTCAGTTCCTTTGCCCCGCCGGTCCGTCACGATCATGACGGCCGAAAGGAGAGCCCTGTTATCGATGCACGCAATATCGGCGTGAATTTCAAGGTCGAGCATGGCACCGTCGAAGCCGTGAAAGATATATCCTTCCAGCTATACCGCGGCGAAACCATCGCCATCGTCGGTGAATCCGGTTCCGGTAAATCGGTGACGGCACGCACTGTCATGGGGCTTCTTTCCAAGCGTGCGGTGATCTCGCCGCGCTCGAGTGTCGAATATGACGGCAACAATATCCTGAAATTCTCCGAGAAGGCCCGCCGTAGGCTGCGGGGCGATCGCATCTCGATGATCTTCCAGGAGCCGATGAGTTCACTGAACCCGATCTATACGATCGGCAGCCAGATCGTCGAAGCGATCCGCGTCCACCGCAAAATGAGCCGCAGACAGGCAGACGCTAAAGCGCTGGAGCTTTTGAAGCAGGTGCAGATCCCCGATCCCGAAGCGCGCCTGCGGCAATATCCGCATCAACTTTCGGGCGGTCAGCGCCAGCGCGTGATGATCGCCATGGCGCTTGCCAATGATCCCGATGTCCTGATTGCTGACGAGCCGACAACCGCACTCGACGTGACCGTTCAAGCGCAGATCCTGAACCTCATCCGCAACCTGCAGACGGAATTGCGGATGGCGGTGATCCTGATCACCCACGACCTGACGGTCGTGCGCAAATTCTCCGACTATGTCTATGTGATGCAGCATGGCGAGATGCGCGAGCACAATATAACCGAGCAGCTCTTCGCCAATCCGCAACACCCTTACACCAAGCATCTTCTGGCATCCGAGCCGCGCGGCCAGGCCAATCCGCTGCCGGAGGGATCGGACATCATTCTTGATGCCCGCGGCGTGCGCGTCTCCTTCATGCTGCGCCATGGCGGTTTCTTCCGGCCGGAACTGCGCGAACTGGTCGCCGTCGACAGCCTTAATCTGACACTGCGTCGGCATGAAACGTTGGGCCTCGTCGGCGAATCCGGTTCGGGCAAGACAACCTTCGGCCAGGCTATTCTCAGGCTCAACGACACTGATAATGGCGAGATCTATTTCGACCGGCAGCCGATCCACGGCAAGTCGCGGGCGGAAATGCGCCCCTTGCGTTCACGCATGCAGATCGTCTTCCAGGATCCGTTCTCCTCGCTCAACCCGCGCATGACGATCGGCCAGATCATCGAGGAAGGGCTTGTCGTCAACAAGCTCGGTGCCACCAAGAGTGAGCGGCTGGACCGCGTACGCGAAGCGCTGACTGCCGCCGGCATGCCGGGCAATATCCTGTCGCGCTTCCCGCATGAGTTCTCCGGCGGCCAGCGCCAGCGCATAGCCATTGCAAGGGCGATCGCGCTGGAGCCGGAATTCATCCTGCTCGACGAGCCGACCTCGGCGCTCGATCTCTCCGTTCAGGCGCAGATCATCGAACTGCTGCGCAAGCTGCAGGACGAGCGAGGCCTCAGCTATCTCTTCATCTCGCATGATCTGAAGGTCGTGCGTGCCCTCTGCCACCGCGTCATCGTCATGCAGCACGGCAAGATCATGGAAGAGGGTCCCGTCAACGAAGTCCTTTCCAATCCCAAGACACCCTACACCGAACGGCTCGTCAAAGCCGCTTTCGAGGTAGCGTAATTTCAGAATGCCGGAGGTTCATATGGCAAATCCCAGAATAGCTTTCATTGGAGCTGGCTCCACCGTTTTCATGAAGAATATCGTTGGCGATATCCTGCAGCGTCCGGCGCTGTCGGGCGCCACGATCGCCCTGATGGACATCAATCCGCAGCGGCTCGAGGAAAGCGCCATCGTCGTCAACAAGTTGATTTCGACGCTTGGCGTGAAGGCGAAGGCGGAGACCTATGGCGATCAGCGCAAGGCTCTGTCAGGTGCCGATTTCGTCGTCGTCGCCTTCCAGATCGGCGGCTACGAGCCCTGCACGGTGACGGATTTCGAAGTGCCGAAGAAATACGGCCTGCGCCAGACGATTGCCGATACGCTCGGCGTCGGCGGCATCATGCGCGGTCTCCGCACCGTGCCGCATCTCTGGAAGATCTGCGAGGATATGCGCGCCGTCTGCCCCAATGCCATCATGCTGCAATATGTGAACCCGATGGCGATCAATACCTGGGCGATTTCAGAGAAATATCCTGACATCAAACAGGTCGGCCTCTGCCATTCCGTGCAGGGCACGGCGATGGAGCTCGCCCACGATCTCGACATCCCCTATGACGAAATCCGCTACCGCTCGGCCGGCATCAACCACATGGCCTTCTACCTGAAGTTCGAGCATCGTCAGCCTGACGGTTCCTACAAGAACCTCTATCCCGATCTCGTACGCGCCTATCGCGAAGGCCGTGCGCCGAAGCCCGGCTGGAACCCTCGTTGCCCCAACAAGGTGCGTTACGAGATGCTGACGCGTCTCGGCTATTTCGTCACCGAAAGCTCGGAGCATTTTGCCGAATACACGCCTTACTTCATCAAGGAAGGCCGCGAGGACCTGATCGAGAAGTTCGGCATTCCGCTCGACGAATATCCGAAGCGCTGCATCGAGCAGATCGCCCGCTGGAAGGGCCAGGCGGAAGCCTATCGTTCAGCCGATAAGATCGAGGTCAATGAATCGAAGGAATATGCTTCCTCGATCATCAATTCGGTCTGGACCGGCGAACCCTCTGTTATCTACGGCAATGTGCGCAACAATGGCTGCATCACCTCGCTGCCATTAAATTGCGCTGCCGAGGTGCCGTGCCTCGTCGATGCCTCCGGCATCCAGCCGACCTATATCGGCGACCTGCCGCCGCAGCTGACCGCGCTGATCCGCACAAACATCAATGTCCAGGAACTGACGGTTCAGGCGCTGATGACGGAAAATCCCGAGCATATCTATCATGCCGCGATGATGGACCCGCATACGGCTGCTGAGCTCGACCTCGACCAGATCTGGTCGCTGGTGGATGAGCTGCTTGCCGCCCATGGCGACTGGCTGCCGGAATGGGCGCGGCCGAGCAAGGCCCGCGCGGCCTGAGGCGCACCAATATGATCAGCGCCGGCCATCATGCCGGCGCTGATCACGCTTGATGGTTACGACAATCGGCCTTCGTCGTCGATCAGGGTCAAGCGGCAAGGGGCCATATCACTCCACCGCCAAAGCACGAGATTGAGATCGTCGCCTCTGGCTCCTAGAGCAAAACTTCTGACCAGGAGACCGTGATAGCCGTCGGACACGAGCCGGCGGGCGAAATTCTGCGTCCTGGCTTCTCCGGTTGCCTTCATCTCGTCGCGCCAGCGTGCCGCGGCAATCGCTGCCGCATCCATGCCTTCCGCCTCGATGGTGGCCTCATCTCTCGTGTCGAAGACGCGTTCGATGTCAGCTTCGTAGCAGACGAGGGTCGTCGGCTGCAGGCTGCCGACCTGATTGGCTTCCCGAAGTGCGGTCAGCACAGACAGGGACGTGTAGAGAGCCGGCATTCCCTTGGGATTGAACCGACCGCCATAGAGCTCGGCGCCGCGGCCGGAAAGCGGCTCGCGCGCATAGACCGGGTTCAGCGCTCGATAGAGCTTTCCTTCATAGCGCATCGCGACTAGGCATGAATGCCGGCGTCGACCGCATCGATATAATCCATAACCTCGTCGGCCCGTCCGTCGCGGACCAACTGCATGGCCGTCTGGCCCGAAAAGCCGGATAGGGGCTCGGAACGATACCAGGCATAGGCCATCAGCGCCGAACCGAAGCGCTGCTCGACCTTGTTGACGATCTCGATCATTTCGCGCAGGCGCCGTTGCGTCTTGTCGGAGCGCAGGCGATCCTTGCGCTGGATCGCATCCTTGCCGAGACCGGCCGTGCGTGCGATCTCCTCGCTGGTTGTGCGAAAGGCATCGGCGATCTTGCGCGGGGCAAACAGACCGTCATCTGCATATTGTGCGAGGCCCATGATTCATCTCCATGCCAGTTATTCTGACGATATATAGCGTCAAAATCAACGGCATTCAATGGTCGAGGCTATTGCCGGCAATCACTTCCGATCATCTCGGCCGTTTTGGAACCTATCGCTATGGCCGGCGCGTTGGTATTGCCCGAGGGAATGAAGGGAATGATCGAGCAATCGATCACCCGCAGCCCATCGAGCCCGCGAACCTTCAGCGTGCCATTGACCACCGCCATTGGGTCGCTTGCCGGCAACGGCTTCAGCAAAGCGAACGACAACAATGACAAGGATGCTTCTGGCCATCGTCAAGGTACTTCGCGCTCAGCGGCTGAAGAACAGCGTTTCGGCATTCTCGATGAAGATTTTGCGGGCAAGGATAGGGGCACTAACGGCGTCCTGCATCCTGTCGATCAGGTCGGCATCGTCGGGCATATCGCTCCAGAGTTCGGTGTGCGGCCAGTCGCTGCCCCAGAGCAGCTTTTGCGGATGGCTCGCCGCAAGCGCCTGCACCACCTCGGCAAAACCCATATAGCCGCGCTCGCGCGTCAGCCGGTAAGGCGCCGTGAGCTTGATGTAGCCGCCGGGGCTATCGGCCAGCCGCTGGAGTGCTGGAACATGCTCGCGCCAGGCCCCTTCGGCGAGCGGTAGGAAGCCCAGATGATCGATGACGAAACGAACGCCAAGCTGCGGCAGGCGACCGGCGAGATCGCTGATCTGATCGGGGCTGATCTGCAGCTGCAGCGACCAGCCGAAATCGCGAATGGCCGCAGCAAGTTTCTCGGCCGCTGCAAGCGGCAGGCCGCCCTTGTTGCGGGTATTGATGCGCACGCCGCGCACGCCGAGCCGGTCGAGATGAGCAATCTCCTCGGCGACTGTCTCGGGATCGATGACGACGATGCCACGCAGGCGGTCCGGAAAGGCAGTCAGCGCCTCGATCAGAACCTGGTTGTCGAGGCCATAAACGCTCGGCTGTACGAGAATGCCCCTACCGATGCCGAGCCGGTCGGCAAAGGTGATCCAGTCGGCTATCGTTGCAATATCGGGCGTGTAGCTGCGAGGCGTATTCAGCGGTGCCTCGGACCGGAAGACATGGAAATGCGTGTCGATCGTGCCTTGTGGCAACGGGTAAGCCGGAAGACGCGTCAATGGCAATCGCGGCAGGCAGAGCGGGGCTTCGCTATCCACCATGCTCATTTCGTTTCCAATCCCTCGTGCTGTAGGAAATCGAAGTCGACGCCTTCGTCGGCCTGCAGCACGTGCGTGTGATAGAGCTTTGCATAACCGCGCGCCGGCTCGGGCGCCGATTTCGTTTCAAGCTCCGCCATGCGCCGGTCGAATTCATCCTGGTCGATGGCAAGGTCTATGCGCCGTTCTTTGACGTCGAGGCGGATACGGTCTCCTGTCCGGACGATCGCCAGCGGTCCGCTGGCTGCCGCTTCCGGGGCAATATGCAGAACGATGGTGCCGAAGGCGGTGCCGCTCATACGGGCATCGGAAATGCGCACCATGTCCTTGACGCCCTGCCGGGCAAGCTTGCGCGGGATCGGCAGATAGCCGGCTTCCGGCATGCCTGGCGCGCCCTTCGGGCCAGCGTTGCGCAAAACGAGAATATCCTCGGCGATAACATCGAGGTCGTCGCTGTCGATCCGAAAGGTCATGTCCTCGACGGAATCGAAGACGATCGCGCGTCCTTCATGCTGCAGCAGATCCTTGGACGCCGCCGATTGTTTGATGATGGCGCCGCGGGGCGCGAGATTGCCGTAGAGCACGGCAATCGTGCCGATCGGCTTCAGCGGTTTTTCCATGGTGCGGATGATCGTCTGGCCGGGCTCGTCCGCCGCAGCATCAATGACCTCACTGATCGTCTTGCCATAGACCGTCCGCTGGCTCCCGTCGATTTCATGACGCAGGGCTTTCAGCAGCGTCTGCACGCCGCCGGCTTCATGAAACTGTTCCATATAATGCTGGCCGGAAGGCTGGAGATCGACAAGCAGAGGAATGATCCTGCCGAGCCTGTCAAGCTCGGCCATGTCGAGGCGCAGGCCGAGCCGCCCGGCGATGGCAGCAAGGTGGACGACGGCGTTGGTCGAGCCGCCCATCGCCTGCAGTGCGACGAGGCCGTTGCGGATAGCTGCGGGTGTCAGGATATCGCGTACGGTCGGCGCGTCCGGGTTGGTTGCAAGTCCGGCGGCGATGCGGCCGGTCTCTTCGGCGAGCCGCACACGCTCGGATTCGGCTGCCGGTGCCGATCCCGCCCGCGGCACGCAAAGACCCATCACCTCGGTCAGGTTGGCCATGGTGCTTGCCGTTCCCATGACTGTGCAGGTGCCGACCGAACTGGCGAGCTTGTTGTTGACGTCGGTGATTTCTGCTTCATCGATTTCACCGGCGCGGAAGCGTCCCCAGAAGCGGCGGCAATCGGTACAGGCGCCAAGCCGCTCGCCCTTGTGGTGGCCGACGGCCATCGGCCCGGTCGGCAGAAAGATCGCTGGGATCTCGCTGCTGGCGGCCGCCATGATCTGCGCCGGCAAGGTCTTGTCGCAACCGCCGATCAGGATCACGGCATCCATCGGCTGGGCGCGGATCATCTCTTCGGTTTCCATCGCCATCAGATTGCGCAGATACATCGAGGTCGGCGAGGCGAAGCTCTCATGGATGGAGATGGTCGGAAAAACCATGGGCATGGCGCCGGCCAGCATGACGCCGCGCTTGGCCGCCTCGATAAGCTGCGGCACGTTGCCGTGGCAGGGATTGAAGTCGCTGTAGGTATTGGCAATCCCCACGATCGGGCGATCCAGAGCATCGTCCGAATAGCCCATCGCCTTGATGAAGGCCTTTCGCAGGAAAAGGGAGAAACCCTGATCGCCGTAACTCGTCAGCTTGCGACGAAGACCGCTCGACATTGTTCCTCCCTCGTCCTCTAAATCGACGCCAAGCCTAGTTGGATATGCGAGATTGTCAATAAAGAAGATGTGGCCGCAGATTTGCCCATCGCCGTCGCCACAGAATTCTATGGAGGAAACTCAAGATAATTCGCGATAATTTCGATTTTTATTCTGCCTTTCGCATTGGCTTTCGGAGAGATGATAGCTAAATTATCGATAAAACGAGATGGAGCGAAGCATGGCGGAGAGCGAGCGAAGGCGGATAGGGGTCATCGGCGCCGGTTGGGTCAGCGAGTATCACCTGCCGGCTTGGATGAAGCAGTCGGCCCGTGCTGAGGTCGTCGCGATCGCCGACCCTTCAGCGGAAGCCCGCACGGCCAGAAGCAGGACTTTCGGTATCCCTCGCAATTATGAGAGCGCGCAGGATATGTTGACCGAGGAAACACTGGATGCCGTCGATATATGTGCCCCGCGTGAGGCCCATGTGGAGCTTGTGCGGCTAGCGGCTGCGAAGAGCATCGATATTCTCTGCCAGAAGCCCTTGGCGCCCGATTACGATCAGGCGGTCGCCCTCGTTACCGGTCTGCCCTCATCGATCCGGCTGATGGTGCATGAGAACTGGCGGTTTCGCGCCTATTACCGCTGGCTGAAGGCATGGCTGCAGGAGGGGTTTGCCGGCGAGATCAGGCAGGTTCAATTCGAATTTTTCTCGAGCGGCATGATCGCCGATGCCGAGGGGAACAGGCCGGCGCTCATCCGCCAGCCGTTTTTCCGCAGGCAGCAGCGTCTGCTGGTCATGGAGGTGATGATCCATCACCTGGATACGCTTCGCTACCTGTTTGGCGAGATGGAGGTGGTTGCCGCACGGCTCGAGCGCAGCAATGACGATATTATTGCCGAGGATGTCGCTGCTGTCGTTCTGCGCCGTCTGGACGACGGGGTGATCGTCACTGTAAATGCCAATCTCGCAGTGCATGGTGCGCCCCCGGCGCCGCGGGATCATTTGCGGATCTTCGGTACGCAGGCCACGCTGGAACTGAATGGAAACCGTCTTTCGGCAAAGGGTAATGTCCCGCGCGTGGAGGAGTTCGATGCGGATGCTGTCTATCAGGGTGCTTATGATGCAACGATCGCGCACTTTCTCGACGGGCTGGACGGCCGGGCGGCGATGGAGACGGTGCCTGACGATAATCTGAAGACGCTGGCGCTGGTCGAAGAGATCTATAGGCTGAGCCGGTTCGACCCTGAATACAAACCGCGATAAGATGGCCCGCCGCCGGAGGACCTATTCATGCAGACGCTCAATGATATCAGTGAAGACGAGATCGAACACGACGATCTGAGCATTGCGCGTGCGCTCGAAGAAGACATCATCTTCGGGCGGCTGGCGCCCGGCACGCGTCTGACCGAGGACACGCTGCTCGCGCGCTTCCACGTCACGCGGCATTTTGCCCGTCAAGCGATCGTCCAGCTGGAGACGATGGGCATCGTCGTGCGCGAGCGCAACAAGGGCGCCACTGTGCGCTCGCTGACGCCGCGGCAGGTGCAGGAGATTTATGACGTGCGCGAACTGCTCCAAAGGCAAGCCGCACTCTGGATTCCGCTACCGGCGCCCGACGAGCTGATCGCGGAATTGACGGCCCTGCATGAGGAGCATGGACGGCACGTCGAAGCCGGCTATCTTCGCGGTGTGCACGAGACGAACGACAAGTTCCACCTCACACTCTTTAGCGCCTGCGGCAATTCCCATCTCGTCCAGTCGATCGAGCTTTACATGCGCCTCAGCCTGCCGGTGCGCGCCAACTCGATGTCGAGCAAGGAATCCCTGCGGATCTCGCATGAGCATCACCGGCTGATGATCGAGATGCTGAAGGGCAGGGATAACTGGGTTCTGGCCCAGCTCTGCGTCGATCACCTGCAGCCGAGCAAGAAGCGCTATCTCGCGTATGTGAGCGAACACTGAGGCGCTAAACGGATTGGTCAGCGGTCATATCGGCCGCTTTCGTTGGAACGACATCCCCCAGCAAGGCCGCAACCTCGCCGCGATCGGGGGCACCAAGCCGTCCGCCGAAGACGCCGCATTTCAGCGCTGCTGCGGCTGAGGCCATTCGGATGGCGGCGTCGGTCGGCAATCCCTCTGTTATCGCCAGCGCATAGGCGCCATGGAAGATGTCTCCGGCGGCGAGTGTGTCGATCGTTTTGACCCGAAATGCCGGCATATGGACGATATCGCCTGCCTCTTCGTCCCACCAATAGCTGCCGCGCTCTCCAGCCGTGACGACGACCAAAGCCTGCGGATACTGCTTCTTCAGAAACGGTACCATGGCGGCGGGATCGTCGATCAGCGACAGGCTTTGGGCCGCGGGTTCGGAAAAGATGATGTGATCGGCATGTCTCGCCAGCATGTCGATGACGTGAGGCGGTGCGACATCGCCGTCGAGGATTGCGGGCTTGCCGGCTTCTCTTGCGGCCTTCAGCACCTTGAGGGCGAGGGCGGGCCAGCGCACGTCCACCAGCACGGCATCGAATGCGGCGAGATCGTCAGCCGTCACGTCCCTCACATTTTCATGCAGGCGCGGATCATAGAAGGGAACGATCAACCGCTCTCCGTCGTCGTCGACGAGGATTGACGAAACGGCCGAGCGCGTGCTGGTAACCCGGACACTGCCGCTGACATCGATACCGGCCTGTTCCAGCTCCGATAGGATCTGCTGACCGGCCTGATCGTCACCGACGGCACCCCAGAGGCTTGCCATCCCGCCGAGGCGGACAATGGCGTAAGCGGCGCTGGAGGCCATTCCCTCGGCCACCTGCAGCATCTCATAGGGCAGGACCTTACCCGGCGTCTGCGGAATTGCACGGACACGAAACAGCGTATCGAGCACGGCGGCACCGACACACAGGACGTGGTGCGGCATCCTGCTAGTGTGCGGCGAGGGCGGCCTCAAACGCGTCTACCAGTCGACTTGTCGAAAAGGTGGACATTTGCCGGATCGATCGAGATCGTGACGGTGTCGCCGTAAGCAATCGCAAGTCGTTCACGGAAGAGGCAGGAAATCTGTTCGCCGTTGCAGTCCAGCTTGGCAAAGATTTCCGACCCGGTTCCCTCAACGATTTCGGCGCGGCCGGTAATTCCCCCTTGGCTGGCGCGGATATGCTCGGGACGGATGCCATAGACCAGCCGGCCTGCGGGCGGTGCACTCTTGATGTTTTCGGGCAGCGGCAGGGTCAGGCCTTTTTCCGTGCGGAAAACACCCTCTTCGACCCTGCCATCGATGAAGTTCATCGACGGTGAGCCGATAAAGCCGGCAACGAAGAGATTGGCCGGCCGGTCGTAGAGTTCCAGCGGAGCGCCGACCTGCTCGATCACGCCATCATGCAGCACGACGATCTTGTCGGCCATCGTCATCGCTTCGATCTGGTCATGGGTGACATAGATCGTCGTCGTCTTGATGCGCTGGTGCAGCGATTTGATTTCGGCGCGCATCTGCACGCGCAGCTTGGCATCGAGATTGGAAAGTGGTTCGTCAAACAGGAAGACCTGAGGATCGCGCACCAGAGCGCGGCCCATGGCGACGCGCTGGCGCTGCCCGCCCGAGAGCTGCTTCGGGAAGCGGTCGAGCAGCTTTTCGAGGCCGAGGATACCGGCTGCTTTGTTGACCCGTTCTGAAATCTCCGAGGCGTCTGCCTTCTTCAGCTTCAGGGCAAAGCCCATATTGTCGGCGACGCTCATGTGCGGGTAGAGCGCATAGTTCTGGAAAACCATCGCTATATCCCGGTCGCGTGCCCGCAGGTGGCTGACATCGCGAGAGCCGATCCGGATCTCGCCGTCGCTCATCTCCTCGAGACCGGCAATCATGCGAAGCAGGGTGGACTTGCCGCAGCCGGAGGGGCCGACCAGGACGACGAATTCTCCGTCGGCGATATCGACGCTGATATCGCTGATGACGTTGACAGCACCGAAGCGCTTCTGGACGTTTCGAATATTCACATTGGCCATGTTGGTTGTCCTTTGAATGCCTGGGTCAGCCGCCCTTGACGGCGCCAGCCGTCAGGCCTGCTACGATCTGCTTTTGCGCGAACATCGTCAGCACGAGCACGGGCAAGGTGACGATGAGCGCAGCCGCGGCAAGCGGCCCCCAGCTGACCTGCTCGAACGACAGCATGTTATAGACAGCGACGGGCAGGGTTCTCGTTTCGCGACTTGCAAGCACGATGCCGAACACGAAGTTGTTCCAGGAGAAGATGACGGACAGGATGAAGGCGACCACGATGCCGGGTTTTGCGATCGGCAGCGCCACCAGGCGGAAGACCTGCCAGGATGTCGCCCCGTCGATACTGGCAGCTTCCTCAAGCTCCATCGGTGTCGTCTCGAAGTAACCGATCATGATCCAGACGACGATCGGCACGGTCACCACCAGATGGATGATGATCTGCGGCCAGAGCGTTCCGAGAAGATCGAGCCACTGGAACAATAGGAAAAGCGGGATGAGGAATGACAGGCCGGGCGTCATGCGGGCGATCATGATCACCATGGCCGACCGCTCCGCTTTCAGCCGTGCGATGCCGTAGCCGGCAGGCACGCCGATCAGCAGCGCAAGCAGCGTCGCCCCGCCGGTCACCAGGATCGAATTCCAGAAATAGAGGAAGAAATTGTTCTCCTCGAAGACCTTCATGTAGTTCGACCACGCGAAGCGCTCGGGGATGAAGATCGGCGGATAGGCGCCGTTGTCGATTTCGTATTTCAGCGAGAGCGAAATCATCCAGAGGAAAAACAGGATGACCGGCGAGACCATGACGAGGGCGACAAACAACAGCCCGATACGGTCGATCGTTTTGCGCTTCATCAGCGTGTCTCCATGTCGGACCAGTTGGCGCGCTGACGGACCATCATCAGCACGAAGGAAAGCGCGACGATGATGATGAAGAAGACAACCGCCATCGCCGATCCGTAGCCGATGTCGTAATAGGAAAAGGCAGTGTTATAGAGGTAGATGTTGATCGTCTCGGAGGCCGTGCCGGGGCCGCCCTGTGTCATCGCATAGATGATGTCGAAGCTTTTGACTGCATCGATACTCCGGATGATGACACCGATCATCAGGAAGGGCGCGATCATCGGCAGAGTCAGGTAGCGGAATTTCTGCCAGGCGTTTGCCCCGTCGATCTCGGCACTCTCATAGGGTTCGCGGGGAACGGCTGCGAGGCCACCCAGAACGATGAGCATGATCAGCGGTGTCCATTGCCAGGTTTCGACCAGCACGAGCGAGGGAATGACGCTGTTCTGATTATAGATCCATTCTTGCGGCCCGATGCCGATCAAGGAGAGCAGGTAGTTCAGCACGCCGAGCTGCGGGTGGAACATCATGGTCCAGACCAGCGCGATCGCGACGGGCGTCGCCATCATCGGCATGACGAAGACGCCGCGCAGCAACCCGCGGAACGGAAACTGCGCGTCGAAGATCAGGGCTGCGAGCGTGCCCAGAAACAAGGGGGCAACGACCGCAAGCAGCGTATAGAGCGCCGTGTGCCAAAGAGACTCCCAGAAGCGCATGTCCACCAGCAGCCGGGTATAGTTGTCCAGCCCTGCAAAAACGACCGATTGGCCCAGCGTCCAACTGTTCACGCTCATCCAGAGCGTGAACACCCAGGGGAATACGATGACCGCGGCAATGACGACCAGTGCCGGGACGACGAAGGGCCAGTAGTTCGGAGCAAGCCTGCCAGGCTTGCTCCTTCCGTTTGCGGTGCTCTTCGACCGCGTGGTTTCCATGCTCACGGACGCCATTATCCCTCGCTGCGCGCCAATACGGGTTCGAACTGCGCCGTAGCGTTCTTGAGTTCTGCTGCCGGATCGGCGCCGCTGATCATGTTGGTGAGGCCGACGCCATAAATGTCACGGAACTCGGTGACCGGAATGATGACCGGCAGGGCGAGCTGAGAAACCTTCGCCGAACCGGCAACGGCGTCGACCCAGGCGCTCGGCATCGTGACGCCTTCGCGAACCTTCGCATCCTCGAGAACAGAGTTGCGGAACGGAACGCCGGCACCTGCCTGCAGAAGGCGCGCACCCATGTCGTGGGAGACGACCCACTGGCAGAACAGGTAGGCCGCTTCCTTGTTCTTGCTTGCCGCCGTCACGCCGATACCGTCGCCGGTCGTTGCGGCAGCCTGGGCCTTCGGTCCCTTCGGCATGATGCCGTAGCCGACCTTGCCGACAACGCGGGACTTTTCAGGGTTCTCGATCGGCGGAGCAAAGCCGACGCCGTCAAGCCACATGCCGACCTTGCCCTGAAGGAACGCCGACTGCGCTTCGGCCCAGTTGAAGCCGGAAACGCCGACGGGTGCCGCCTTCGTCATCAGGCGCTGATACATCTTGGCCGCCTCGACGGCTTCGTCAGACGTCGTGCGAAGCTTGCCATCCGGGCCAAGCGGTGTCGAACCATAGCCGAGCAGCAAGGTCGTCCAGACCGGAACGTTGGCATTCTTGAGGCCGCGAGCGACGAAGCCGTACGTATTAGAAGATTTATCGGTCAGGGCTTCCGCCGCGTTGACCATTTCGTCGAAGGTCGAAGGATAGGAAAGCCCCTTCTTTTCGAACAGGTCCTTGTTCCAATAGACGATCCAGTAATCCACCGAGAAGGGAAGGGAGCGCAGTACGCCCTTTGAATCCTTGGCGAACTGCATGCCGGCCTCAGCAAAATCGCTCTCGACCAGCGACGGATCGGTCAGCGACGGATCCTTGACGAAGCCGCTGATGTCGGCAAGCCAGCCGCCCTTTTCGAACTGGCGCTTCTGGACGTGGTAGCTGAGGTGGACGACGTCGAAGCTCGGCTTGCCGGAGCTGAGCTCGATCGTCGTCTTCTGACGCTGCTGCTGCTCGGGCGTCGCTTCGGCATTGACCTTGATGCCGGTCAGCGCTTCGAATTCGCTCAGATATTTGAGGATCGTTTCGCTGCGCGGGCTCTTGACGAGATTGACCTCGAGTGTCGTGCCGGCAAAACGCTTCCAGTCGACAGCTGCCGAAGCAGGCTTGATGCCGAGCAGCCCTGCAGCACCGATCGCTGCTGAACCCGCCAGGAAGTTTCGACGCGTGGGACGAATGAATGAAGATGACATGCTGCTCTCCTCCTCTTGTGTGGCCTGCGATCTCCTCACCGCAGGCGTCAATCTAAATTCTCAGCGCGCGACTTCGCGCGTGGTTGATATGTGCGGCAAGGGCATCGACGGCCTCTTGCGCATTTCTTCGTTCAATCGCCTCCAGCACACGAAGATGCTCTCCCATGACGGGGCCGACGCGCCCGTCGATGCGGAAGCGTTCCTGGCTGATCAGGCGCATCTTGATCGAGTTGACGCGGTAGGCATTGGAAATGATCGTGTTGCCCAGCGCGTCGATAAAGGCATCATGCATACCCCAGTCGACAGCCTGGGCGTGGGCTTCCAGTTCATGCGAATGATTGCCACCCTCGATCGCCGCCACGATCTCGCGATGCTCTTTCAGGAGTGCCGCAATCGTCTCGTCGCTTGCCGTCTCCGTGAAGATCCCGACGGCTTCCTTTTCGAGGAAAAGCCGGAGCTGGAAGGCTTCGCGGATGAGATTGAGGTCGATATGGGCAATCTGCAGGCCGCGCTGCGGCACGGTCTTGATAAGGCCCTCGGCTTCAAGCCGCGGAATGAGCTCGCGAATGGCGCCGAGCGTCAGGCCGGTCAGCTCGACAAGCCTGCGCTGGGAGACGAATTGCCCGGGACGGACGTCACGCGCAAGCAGATGCCGGGTAAAGCTCTCATAAGCTTTCTCTCTCAGCGTCGGCTGCTCGTCAGCTCCATCCATCGGGTTCTCCTCGTACATAAGCGCTATGCTGCCTTTGTTCGAAAAAGTGCGTCAAAGGCAAGGGCAAGCTCGCGCCTGCCGTCGGCGGAGATTGACGTCAAGGGCGGGCGAACCGCAAGCCATGTATCATCGCCCGTCATCTTTGACACCATGACTTTCACCGCCGGCGTGACAGGATGTTTGAGAAGCTCTGAGACGAAGCCTTCGACGCGCGGATCGTCATCACCGTCGACGGCCATCGCCCGCACTTCGTGCGGCGCAAAATTGGCCATGCCCGAAATCGCACCCTGGCCGCCCATGCGCACACCCTTGGCGAGATGCCGCTCGTCGCCGATCAGGATGATGAGGTCGCCATGCCGGCGCAGCAGCGCTTCCGTATAGGGCCAGTCGCCGGAGGAGTCCTTGACGCCGGTGACAATGGAGGGGAAGGCGGTTCGCAGGCGGCCAATCAGGTCAATACTCAAGGCAACCATCGTTACCGAAGGAATATTATAGACCAGCACGTCGCGAGCCGTGTCGCCCAGGCGCGCAAACACATCCGCAAACCAGGCAAAGAGGCCGTCGTCGCTGACATTCTTGAAATAGGAGGGCGGTGCGAGCAGGATGTTGCGCACACCCTTCGACAAGGCCTGCGACATCTGCTGGGCCGCATCTTCGGCTGCGTCGACGAGCACGCCGACGACGATCTGGCGGGGCTGAATGCCGGCGGCGATGAAAGTGGTGAGAATCCGCTCCCGCTCCTGGCCGCCGATGGAGGCGCCTTCACCCGTTGTCCCGAACAGGGTGACGCTGGCGCAACCCTCATCCAGGCTCCGCTTTGCCTGAGTGAGCATGACCTCTGCTGCAATCGCGCCGCTGCTCTCGAAAGGCGTCGCCAATGCGACCGACAAACCAAACCCCGTCACCAATTGATCTCCTTCATGTCAGTGCAGGATGACTAACATGTCAGTTATGGAGTGTAAACCTGTTTGTGGTGAACGGTAGCCGGTTAATGTGAATGACCTGTGGATTATTGCAACGGTGCGCACGGGCCTGGCCATCGGCGGGGCATTGCTGCTGGTGTTGCGATAGGTGGGTTTGCAGGTGCGCGGCACTACAACGCGCCGGGAGGCTGGTTCTTTCGGCGCAGAGCGAAATGTCACTGGCAGACGGCTGATGTCTCCATCAGCGGTTCGTTACGGCGGCGCATGATCGAGAAATGAAGGACCGCGAGCCTTATCTTTTGGGGAATCGGGGAGCGCAATTTGGAGGATTGCGCTCGCTCTGACCTGCCGTCTCACCAGTCCAGGCGCAGGAGAGACACGCCTTGACGCGGCAGGGAGAAATGCAGATCGATCTTGCCGTCCTTGACGGAAATCGAGGCCTTTTCGTCGATCTGTACGAGCTTTCCGGAGGCTTCGAGTTTGGCGTAATCGGCGCCTTGCGGATCCTGCGGCTTGCCCATTTCCTTCCAGGCGCGGAAGGAGTTGGAATGTTGCTCATCCATCCGGAAGTGCTCGAGCGAGGCCGGTCGGTTGTCCCAGCCGTCGATGGAGAGGCTGACATTGGCAGCGGGGCCTGTCTCGTCGTCGTCATGATAGTGCCAGACGAGAACCGAGACACCCTTGTCGTCGCGGGTCGCCACGACATTGACGTCGGGTTTGTCGCGAACGCCGTGGCTCATGATGTCCTCGATATCGCGGCGATAGTCGCTTTCTGATTCGAGCCATTCGCCGCCGAGTTTGCCGAGCATGCGGAAGCCGTTCAGCACGGCCTTGTCGATGCCGTTCGTTGCCAGATCCCGGAAGCCGTCGAAATAGGGCTGGTCATCGAAGAGGAAGGCCCAGGTAACTGCGCCCTCGATCTCGATATTGGCGCGACGCGACAGTTCATAGGTGCGGATCATGCTCTCGACGACATAGACGCTGTAGAGCGGGCCGTTGCGATAGCCGTTCTGCGGATGAACACGCGCCGAGCAGGCGGCGCATCCTTCAGGGTCGGATTCGCCGATGACGACGGGCAGATGCCGCAATTCCGGGAACTCGTTGATGATGGCGAGATTGGTCTCGATGTCTCGCAACTGCTTGTGCAGGCCCATGCGCACATGGCCATCGAAGATGACCGGATTTCCCTTGGCATGGAAGGCGATGAAATCGAGCGGCGGCTTGTTTTCGACGACGTGTCGCAGGAAGGCGCGCAGGAAGGTCTGTGCCTTCTCATTGGCAAAGGCGCCGCAGGTGTGTGGTCCGCCGACGCGGGCCTTCGGCAGGGCGCGCTTTACGGCGCGGGCGCTCGCATCATACATGGCGCAGAATTCCGGGATCGTGCCGGTCCAGTAGTGTCCATCCGGCTCGTTCCACACTTCCCAGGGCCAGGAGGAGACGACGTCCTCGCCGTAGCGATCGGCCAGATGCCGCGCCCAGGCCTCGATCAGGTCGCCCCACTTCTTCAAGTCTTTCGGCGGGGCGGTCCAGCCGGTGGTGATCGTTGCGTAACGGTCGGCCGGCTCCCAATGATGCTTGTAGGGGCCATCGAAATCGGAAAGCGCTTCCGGCGTGAAGCCGATCTGGATCAGCGGGATGTTGCCGGCTTCGACATAGGCATCGAAGATCTGGTCGATGATCGTCCAGTCATAGACGGGATTGCCGTTGGCATCCTCTGTATAGGCATTGGTCGAGCCCCATTTCAGCGCCGGCTTACCGTCGCCGCTCGTCAATAGATTATGCGCGCGGATGCGCGGTGCAACGGGGCTGAGCTCCGTCAGCTCCTTCAGAAGCTTCTTGCCATGCGGAGAATAGGTGTAGTTCGGCTCGTCATAACCGAACCAGTTCCACAGCGGCTTGTAAGGCCCTGTCGGCTTGCTGGCGTGAACGTTGATGGTCACGTCATAGGAACTCGTCATCGTCTTTTCCTCTTGAACGGTCACGCCTCAGCCTCCTCCCGAAGGCCAACCGACCAATATGGTGATGAGGTGCGGCTGTCTTGGGAGGGTGCCGCGCTCGTCGCAAAAGCTATGCGAAATGACCATTTTGTCAATAATATAAAAAGTCGCGCTTGTAAGGCGGTGAAAAAAATGCCGGTAATTCCGAGAGTTTTTGGCATTTTAAAAATTACCTGTTGCCGTTTGGTGAAAAATTGTCGATAAATGTTGCGGCGAAGCTGAACGTCTAGAGGAGTCATATGGATCTCTCGATCCCTATGCAGGCGCTGTCGCCGGAACGCGATCGATAACGGATTACAGGAAGCGCCCGCCCGTGCGGGCCGAGGAGGAGGAGCGTCCGATGAAGTTCCCTGGATTTGCAGTGATTGCCCTATTGTCTCTCGCCGCCCTCCCTGCCTATGCGCAGGATTTCATTGCGGGCATTCCGCGCAATGAAACGCTGATCATTCAGGGCACGCCGCAACAGAATGCAGACTGGTTCAACGTGTGGGCGCCGGGTGGCGGCGGTGCTGCCAATGTCAACGGCCTGCAGCAGCTGACGACCGACACGCTGTGGTTCATCAATCCTGAAGGCGGCCCTGATGCATGGCAGAATGCTCTGGCCACCGAGCCTCCAGCCTATAATGCCGATTTCACCCAGATGACGGTGAAGCTGCGCAAGGGCATCTACTGGAGCGATGGTGTCGAATTCACCAGCGACGATGTGGTCTATACGGTAAAGACGCAGATCGACCATCCAGGCATGTCCTGGAGCGCACCTTTCACCGTCAATGTCGCGAGCATGGAAAACCCCGATCCGCAGACGGTCGTCTTCCATCTGAAGAAACCCAATTCGCGCTTCCACACGCTGTTTACCGTGCGCTGGAACGCCGCCTGGATCATGCCGAAACATGTCTTCGAAAAGGCTGGCGATCCGCTGTCATTCAAGAACAACCCGCCGGTCTCGCTCGGCGCCTATGTGCTGCAGAGCCACGACAAGGGTGGCAACTGGACGATCTGGAAACTGCGCGACGACTGGCAGCGCACCTCGATCGGCATGGCCGCCAAAGAGCCGCCGCAGGTGAAATATGTCGTCTATCGTGCCGCCGGAAATCCCGAGGCTCGCGTCATCGAGCAGCGCAATCACAATCTCGATGTGATCAACGACATGGCGCCCGAGGGCATGTTTGCGATGATGCGCGACAGCAAGAGCGCCGCCGCCTGGCTGAAGGGCTTCCCCTTCGCCCATCCCGATCCGACCCTGCCGTCGGTGCTGCTCAATACCAAGAAGGCGCCCTTCGACAACAAGGACGTTCGTTGGGCGCTGGCGCTGATGATCGATATCCGCGCAGTGGCGTTGGGTTCTTACCGTGGCGCTGCCAATCTTGCTGCCCTTGCCACGCCGCCGACGGGTTCAGCGCCCGATGACTATTATGCGCCGATGCAGGACTGGCTCACCAATTTCGAGCTCGATACCGGCAGTCGCAAGATCAAGCCCTATGATCCCAATATCTCCGCCCAGATCGCTACTATGGTCCGCGGCCAGTGGGGTGACCAGATCCCGACCGATCCGAAACAGCTTCAGCGCACCTTCGGCTTCGGCTGGTGGAAGCAGGACGTTCAGGCGGCAAGCGAACTGCTGCAGAAGGCCGGCTTCAAGAAGAGCGGCAATCAATGGCTGAAGCCTGACGGCACGCCGTTTGTGATCCGCCTGCAGGTGGAGGGTGATGCCATCCCGACGCTGGCACGTGCCGGCACGGTCATCGCCCAGCAGTGGAGCCAGAACGGTATCGCCACCAAGGTGGATGTTGCCGGCCCGACCAACGGCCAGCGTCTCAGCACCGGCGATTACGAAGCCGCGATCTACTGGAGCATCGAAACCTGGGGCGGCCATCCGGATCTGTCCTTCTTCCTGGACAGCTATCATTCGGAATTCATCAAGCCGCTCGGCCAGATCCAGCCGCCGCGCAACCTGCAGCGCTGGCAGGATCCGCGCCTCGATCAGATCATCGCGAAGAACCGGTCGATCGCCTTCGATTCTCCCGATGTCACCAAGGTCGGCCAGGACTTCCTGAAGCTCGCCGTCGAGGAGATGCCGATGATCCCGCTGATGGCCTATAACAAGTTCGCGCCGTTCGACACGACCTACTGGACCAACTATCCGAGCGCTGAGAACCCCTATTCGGCTTCGGGGCCGAACTGGTCGAACATTCGTTACATGGTCGTCGGCCTGAAGGCCAACCCGGACGCTCCCAAGAACTGACAGCGTCGACATGGGGAGTGGCCGGGCAGCCGGCCGCCCCTTTCTGCTATTGGAGGGTGGATGCCATGAATGGCTTTCTGATCTATGCGGGCAAGCGTTTCCTGCAGTTCCTTTTCGTTGTCATTACCGGCATTACGCTTGCGTTCCTGATCGCACATTTCTCGCCGGTCGATCCGGTGGAGCAGACCGTGTCGCTGCTGACGAGCTTCGGCTCGACCGATCCGCAGGCGGTCGAAATCCTGCGCCAATCGCTGCGGGAGCTCTATGGAACGGGCGGCCCGCTTCTCGATCAGTATTTCACGTTCTGGGGGCGGGTGTTGACTGGCGATTTCGGTCCCTCGCTGTCCTCCTTCCCGACGCCTGTCATGACCGTCATCGGCCGCGCCTTGCCTTGGACTGTCGGCCTTCTGACGCTCGCGACCATCATCGCCTGGATCATCGGCAACCTGCTCGGCGCGCTTGCCGGCTATTTCCGAAACAGCCGGCTGCTCAAGCTCGCCGGCATTGTCATCATGGCGCTGCAGCCGATCCCGACCTACATTATCGGCCTCAGTCTTGTTATTCTCTTCGGTTTCATCTGGCCGATCCTGCCAATCAGTGACGGCGCCCAGGTCAACCTTGCGCCGGCCTTCAACTGGGCCTTCATCAGCTCGGTGATCGAGCACGGAATCCTGCCGGCGCTGACCCTGGTGCTCGTTGGCATCGGCGGCTGGTTCATTTCCATGCGCTCGCTCGTCTCCAACATCGTCACCGACGACCATGTTGTTTATGCCGAGTTGGGTGGCGTGCGCTCAAGCCGCATCTTTTCGCATTATGTGGCCCGCAATGCGATGCTGCCGCAGGTCACAGGCCTGGCGCTCAGCCTCGGCAATGTCTTCGGCGGCGCCGTCATTGTCGAATTCGTCTTCAATTACCCTGGTATCGGCAAGCTCCTGATCTCGGGCATCTATTCTGGCGATTACAGCCTGGTGCTCGGCGTGACGACCATTGCCATCATTGCCGTCGCGTCCGCCGTCTTCGTGATCGACATCCTCTACCCGCTGATCGATCCGCGCGTGAAACTGGGATAATTGCGATGTTCAAGATCCTCAGAGACCTGCTCCGCTACAACAAGGAATTCCTCTTCGGGACGATCCTGATCCTGATCATTGTCGGGTTGATCGTCTCATCCTTCTTCTCGCCCTATGACGAGACGGCCATCTACGTCGTAATCCCCGACATGCCGCCGTCTGCCGAGTTCTGGTTCGGCACGACGTCGCGCGGACAGGATGTCTTCTGGCAGATCGGCGCGTCGCTGCGCAATACGCTCATCTTCGGCATCATCGTCGCCGTCATCAGCCGCCTCATTGCGCTGGTCGTCGGCCTGGTCTCAGGTTACATCGGTGGGCGCACCGACCAGGTCATCATGGGCATCAACGATACGCTCGGCGCGCTGCCCAATATTCCGATCCTGCTCCTTCTGGTCTTCGTACTGCGTGACCAGATGACATGGTCGATGCTCGCAATCGTCGCGGCCCTGCTCGGCTGGACGCATGACAGCCGCCTCATCCGCTCGGTGGCGCTCTCGCTGCGCCATCGGGAGTTCACCCGGCATGCGGTCTTTTCCGGCATGCGCACGTCGCAGATCCTCATCCGCGAGCATCTTCCCTATGTCATGCCGATCGTCTTCTTCACCACGATGAACAACCTGATCTGGGCGATCGGCCTTGAAGTGACGCTCTCCATTCTCGGCTTTTCCGACATTAACCGGCCGACCGTCGGCGGCATGATCTATTGGGCCAATGCCCATTCCGCCATGGTCGCCGGTGTCTGGTGGTGGATCGCCTTCCCGATGCTCTTCGTAGTGATCCTCTTCCTCGGCCTCTTCATGCTCGCCATGTCGGTCAACGAATATATCGATCCGCGCTCGCGGCTCGCCCGAATGGGAGCCTGAGACGATGCAGAACCTTTTGAGGAAAGCGCCCTTGACCCTCGTCGAAAATTCCCGGGACGCGCTGACGATCGACGGGCTGAAATGCTATTACGTCAACGACTATTTCGGCGTGCGGCGCGAGATCCGCGCAGTCGACGATATCAGCCTGACGGTGCGCAAGAACGAGATCTACGGCATCGCTGGAGAATCCTCGAGCGGCAAGACCTCGCTGATCAAGACGCTCGCCGGCGCCATTCGCCCGCCGATGCGCGTGGTGGGCGGCACGGTCAATTTCAATTTTGATGGCAACCTGATCGACGTCTATGGCGAACCGCAGAAGATGCGGGCCGCACGCTGGCGCCATCTGTCCTATATCATGCAGGGCTCGATGAACGTGCTGAACCCGGTTCGGCGCGTGAAGCATGCCTTCAACGATTTTGCTTCCCGGCATATGGATCTCGATCCAACTGCCTTTCGTCAGCGCGTCGAGGCGCATCTTGCCCGCCTGCATCTCGACCCGCATGTGCTCGAAGCCTTTCCGCATCAGCTTTCCGGCGGTATGCGCCAACGATTGACCATTGCGCTGGCAACGGTCTGCGAACCGGAATTCATCATTGCCGACGAGCCGACGACGGCGCTCGACGTGCTGGTGCAGCAGGATGTTCTTGCGCTGATCAAGGAAGTCCAGACGCGCATGCAGGCCTCGGTCATCTTTGTGACCCACGATATGTCCGTGCATGCTGCGATCACCGATCGCCTGGCCATCATGTATGCCGGGCGGCTTGCCGAAGAAGGACCGACCCAGGCGATCTTCGACAATCCGCAGCATCCCTACACGGTTCATCTGATCGGCAGCCTGCCGCGGATCGGCGATACGAAAATCAGAAAGAGCCTGCAGGGCAAACCGCCGGCGCTTTCCAATCCGCCGTCTGGTTGCCGCTTCCACCCGCGGTGTCCGATCGCGATCGAGAGATGCTCGAAAGAAGTGCCCGTCATGCAGCCAAGCGCGACCGGCGGGCGCGTCGCCTGTTTCAGGGCAGGGGAGTATAAGATCCAATGAGCGGCGAACACCTTCTCGAACTTGAAAACGTCACCAAGCTGTTTCCGATCGGTGGCTTCTTCTCGCGTGCCAAGATGGCGGCGGTCAACGACGTCAGTTTCGCGCTTGAGACCGGCCGGCCCGAGATCTTCACCATTGTCGGCGAATCCGGCTCCGGCAAGTCCACGATTGCGAAGATGATTCTCGGCAGTGAAAAGGCCGACCGCGGCACGATCCACTTCGACGGCGCCAACATCGGCGATATTCGCAGCCGCAGTGCCCGCGAAGCCTTCATGACCAGGGTCCAGCCGGTTTTCCAGAACCCGTTCGAAGCCTTCAATCCTCTGACGCGCATCGACGAATACCTGTTTGCCACCGCTCATCGCTTCAAGGGTGCCAAGAGCCGCGCTGAGAGGGAGGCGCTTGCCGACGCGGCCCTGCAGCGGGTCGGCCTCTCCATTGCGGAGGTCCGCGGACGTTATTCGCATGAATTGTCGGGTGGCCAGCTTCAGCGCATCGCGGTGGCGCGTGCGCTCATTCCGGAGCCGAAGCTGATCGTCGCCGACGAGCCGGTCTCGATGGTGGATGCATCGCTGCGCATGTCGATCGTCAATCTTTTCCGCGAGCTGCGTGATACGCTCAAGGTGTCCATCATCTACATCACCCACGACCTGGCGACTGCCTATTACATCGCCGATCGGGTCATCATCATGCGTAAGGGCGTGGTGGTGGAAAGCGGTGACGCGCGCACCGTGCTCGACAATCCGCAGCATGAATACTCGATCGCGCTGAAGAATGCCGTCCTGCCGCCCGATCCGCATGAGGCGTCGGCGATCATTCGCCAGCGCCAGCAGGATACCGGCGCATCGGTGCCCCGTAAGATTGCGCGCACCTGATCCCCCGATGGTCAGAGCTTGGCCGTACCCGACAGAAGGTGCAGCCAAGCCGTTGTCTCAAGAGGCGCGGAAACGCAGGTTGGCTGCAGAAAGCTCGCTGACGGTGGCGCAGCCCATGAGCTTCATGCCGCGCTCGATTTCCGTTCTCATCTGCAGGAGCGCCCGTTCGACGCCGGCCTGACCGGCGGCGGCAAGCGGGAACAGGTAGTAGCGGCCGACGCCGACCGCCTTAGCGCCGAGCGACAGGGCCTTCAGCACATGGGTGCCGCGCTGAATGCCGCCATCGACCATCACATCGATACGGTCGCCTACGGCATCGACGATTTCCGCGAGCTGGTCGAAGCCGCTGCGCGATCCATCGAGCTGACGTCCACCGTGATTGGACAGCACGATGCCGGTGCAGCCGATATCGATGGCGCGCTTGGCATCCTCGACCGTCATGATGCCTTTGAGGCAGAATTGCCCGCCCCAGGTTTTCACCATGTCGGCGACGTCATCCCAGTTCATTGCGGGATCGAGCATTTCGGTGAAATAGCGGCTGATCGACATGGTGCCGCTGCCCATATCGACATGGCTTTCGAGCTGAGGCAGGCGGAATTTCTCATGCGTGAAATAATTGATGGCCCAGCCGGGCTTGACCGCGAATTGCGCCATGCCAGAGAGATTGAGTTTGAAGGGAATGGCAAAGCCGGTACGCTTGTCGCGCTCGCGGTTGCCGCCGGTGATGCTATCGACTGTCAGCATCATCACCTGGACGCCTGCCTGCTTGGCCCTCGCCATCATTTCGCGATTGAGGCCGCGATCCCTGTGGAAATAGAACTGGTAGACCTGTGGCCCGTTGCTGATCTGCCGCGCTTCTTCCAGGCTGATCGTGCCGAGCGATGAAACACCGAACATCGTGCCGAATTTGCCTGCAGCATGGGCGACGGCCCTTTCACCCTCGTGATGGAAGAGCCGCTGCAGGGCCGTCGGCGAGCAATAGACCGGCATGGCGAGTTTCTGGCCCATGACGGTAACCGACATGTCGACCTCGCTTACGCCACGCAGCACGCTCGGCAGAAGATCGCAGCTCTCGAAAGCAGATGTATTGCGCCTGTAGGTAACCTCGTCATCCGCTGCGCCATCGATATAGTTGAAGATCGGCCCAGGAAGGCGTTGCTTGGCGAGGCGGCGGAAGTCATGGAAATTATGGCAGTCTGAAAGGCGCATACTCGTATCCAATCGAGGGCTGGCATGTCATGCTTCCAGCCGATGAGCGGCCGCGAGACCTCCTCGTCTTCGCGATCCATGACCTATGGGATACGATTATTATTGCACCAATCTCAAGCTCTCTTGAGTGCGCTCCCGTCGCCTCCTCGGATAAATATGCAATTTTTCCGACAGGCCTTCGAGATCTGATCAGCGACCAGCTTTGACCGCGAGCCAAATGACGTGCCGTGCTCCGCCACGCTTGCCGTTGGCACGCGTATTGACGGCATCGACGGCAAAGCCACTATCCTTCAGCCGGCGGGTGAAGGATGGATCCGGTCCGGATGACCAGACCGCGAGTACGCCGCCAGGGCGGAGTGCTTCGCGGGCGGATTTCAGCCCAGCAAAATCATAGAGCCGGTCGTTGGATTTGCGGGTCAGGCCATCGGGGCCATTGTCGACGTCGAGCAGGATAGCGTCATAGCTGGCCTTGCCGGCGCGGATAGCTTCCCCGACATCTCCCTGATGGATTGCGACACGCGGATCGTCGAGGCAGCCCTTGAAGACCTCGGCCATCGGACCGCGCGCCCAGGCGATGACCGCAGGCACCAGTTCGGCAACGACGACGCTTGCATCTTCTGGCAGGACCGCGAGCGCAGCCCGCAGCGTAAAACCCATACCAAGCCCGCCGATCAGGATTTTCGGCTTTGGATGCGACTTGATGCGTTCGTGAGAGAGCGTGGCGAGCGCTTCTTCGGAACCGCTGAGCCGGCTGTTCATCAGCTCGTTAGCGCCGAGCATGATCGAGAATTCGCCGCCGCGCTGCTTCAGCCGCAACTCACTGCCTTCGCCGGGAATGGTCGCGGAATCGAGTTGGATCCAGGGGAGCATGGCGGTTTCGTCTCGCTGAAAGGGACCGTCCACTAGCATAGGCCACCAGCCGATGCCAATAAACCTCTCTCAGACCATACGCATGAAATGGTCGCGGCCTGGTTCGACCGGGCCGTCTGACAATCTTTGAAATGTGATCCGGCTCAGAGCCCGGCGTCTTTCCACAGGGCATGGAAATGATGGACTGGCCCATGGCCGGAACCCACTGTCAATTCGTCCGCAGCAGCGACCGCTTGCGCAAGATAAGCCTTGGCGGTTGCGACCGCCATCTGCGGCGAAACGCCCTTAGCAAGCTCTGCAGCAAGGGCGCTGGACAGGGTGCAGCCTGTGCCATGCGTATTCTTCGTCGGCACACGCTTGGCTTCGAACCAGTGAAGACCGGAAGCGATCGACAACACGTCCGGGCTCTCGTCGCTCTCGAGATGGCCGCCCTTGACCAGCACGACAGCGGGACCAAGTGCCCGGAGGCGCTCGGCCTGCGAGGCCATCTGCTTACGGTTTTCGGCTACCTCTTCGTGCAGCAGCGCGGCAGCTTCCGGCAGATTAGGGGTGAGGAGCGTAGCGAGCGGCAGCAGATGCCGTGTGAGCGCATCGACAGCCTGCGGGTCGAGGAGGGCTGCTCCCCCCTTGGCGATCATGACGGGGTCGACGACGATGGGGATGCCACGATGGGGCGCCAGCGCCTCGGCAACCGCTTCGGCAATGCCGGCATTGGCGATCATGCCGATCTTGACGGCATCGACGCGGACATCGGCAAAGACGGCCTTGATCTGCTGGGCGACGAAATGCGGCGGCACGAGATGCACGCCGGTCACACCCAGCGTGTTCTGCGCCGTCAATGCCGTCAGCGCCGCCATGCCATAAACGCCACGGGCCGAAAAAGCCTTGAGATCGGCCTGGATGCCAGCGCCGCCTGAGGGGTCGGAGCCGGCAATGGACAAAACGTTGCGGATCATCGGCTCACCTTTCTGATTTGATCGGCAATGCGAAGCGTCGCGGCCTTCGGATCAGGCGTGCCGCAGATCGCCGAGACGACGGCAAGCCCATCGGCGCCTGCCGCAAAGACGGAAGCGACATGCTCGCTTTTCAGGCCGCCGATCGCAACCGTTGGAACGGGTGCAGCCTTCACCAGTCTCGCCAGCCCGTCAAAACCGATCGGCTGCTTGTGGTCCGTCTTGGTTTGGGTGGCAAAGACCGGTCCGATACCGGCATAATCGACGATACCAGGGTCGATTGCCGCTGCCAGAGCTTCGGTTTCCACCGACAGGCCAAGGATCATGTCCGGGCCGATCATCGAACGTGCGGCGGCTGGCCCCGTATCGTCCTGTCCGATATGCAGCCCGTCGGCGCCGATTGCAACGGCCGCTTCCACATCGTCATTGACAATCAGCAGCGCGCCTGTGCCTTTCAGTATCTCTTTCAGGACAAGACCGGTTTCCACCATTCTTGCCGTTCCGCCGTGCTTGTCGCGAAGCTGCACCATGGTCGCGCCGCCTGCGACGGCAAGCCGCGTCGTCTCGGCCATGCCGATACCGGCGCAAAGATCGGGATCCAGGACCAGATAGAGGGAGAGGTCAAAGCGTTTCATGCGGCATTGATCCTGGTTCTTGCATCCAGTGTCGAGCCATCAAGCGCGGCGAGCGCATCGAGGAAGCGCCAGGAGAAGGAGCCCGGGCCGGCTGCATCTTTCGCCGCCTCTTCGCCGGCAACCGCGAAGGTGGCGAGTGCCGCAACTGTGCCTGCAAAGGGATCGTCGACAATGGTTGCGGCAAAGGCGCCGGTGAGGCAGGTCAGCGAGCAGCCGAGTGCGGTGACCTGCGGCATTAGCGGCGAACCGCCTTCGATGCGCAGCGCTTGTGCGCCGTCAGTCACGAAATCAACGACCCCGGTGACAGCGACGACTGCGCCATACCGTTCAGCGAGCAACCGGGCAGAAGCCTCGGCCCGCTCAACGGGGTCACGGCTGTCGACGCCCTGGCCACGGCTTTCGCCGCCGGCAAGTGCGATGATTTCCGAGGCATTGCCGCGAATGATCGTCGGGCGAAGCGCCAGCAGATCGGCAACCGCCTTGCGGCGGAAGGAAGTCGCGTAATGGGCGACCGGATCGAGAACCCACGGCCTGCCGCCTGCGTTCGCAGCCGTTGCCGCTGCCTGCATGCCGTCGATCCATTGGGTGGAGAGCGTGCCGATATTGACGGTCAAGGCGCCAGCGATCGCAGCAAATTCTCCGGCCTCCTCGGCGGCGTGAACCATGGCAGGCGACGCCCCGGCCGCAAGCACCACATTGGCGGCGATGTTCATGGCGACATAATTGGTGATGCACTGTACGAGCGGTGGCTTCGCCCGCATCGCCGTCAACAGTGCTCCGGGTGTCTTGTTCTCCATAGTACCCCTTTCAGGCGGGGCAGGCGCGGGAACGATCATGCGATGAAGCAGATGGCGACCCGAGCGACTCCCTCCGCCGGCATTATCCGGTTCAGGTTCGAAGGGTGCTTCTCAGCCCATTCTTGCGAATGGGCGCCCCTGTCTCTCAACGGCACTCTTTCTTGCAGAGAATGGTGCCGCTGTCACTGGCAAAATAACGGTTCTGTGAAGGAGGATCACTCCCGGCACCATCGTTCTGGGTTGGAGCTTGCCAACTTCTCGTATGGTCTCCTTAAAAGACCCCGCGTTTTGAGCTTGGCAAGCCCCGATCCAATCAACGCAGCGGCGCTGGAAGCAGGTTTGCGGTGAAATCCTGATAGGAAACTGGCCGCAGGAACCTGTAGATCGCCAGCGTCCCGACCGATGTCGACCTGCCGTCGGCGGTTGCCGGGTAGGGGCCGCCATGCACCATGGCGGGCGAGACCTCGACACCGGTTCCGAAGCCGTTCACGAGCAGGCGTCCGGCGAGCATTTCCAGCTTGGGAACGAGGCGCTTTGCTTCCGGCTCGTCTTCGCTGGCGATGTGGAGGGCGACGGTCAGCTGCCCTTCGAGGCCATCGAGGACGCGTTCGAGTTCTGTGAGATCGCGGCACCGCACGATAAGGCCGGCCGCACCGAAGACCTCGTCCTGCAGCTCGTGATGCGCGAGGAATGCCGCAGCCGTCGTCTCGAAGAGAGCGGCCGCGCCTTCGAATTCGCTGCCGGGCTTGCCATTGGCAACGAGCCGGACTTCGGGATGCTTCTCCAGCCGGGCAACGCCATCGCAGAATGCCTTGGCGATGGAGCCTGTCAGCATCGTCTGGGCGCTGACATCGGGGAGAAGCTCCCGCGCCTTGGCAATGAAGGTGTCCAGGCCTTCGCTGTCGACGGCGAGAATGAGGCCGGGATTGGTGCAGAACTGTCCGGCACCGAGGACAAGCGAGTTTACGAAAGTCGTTGCAATCTCCGCCGCGCGGCTTTTCAGCGCGTTGGGGAAGAAGATGACCGGGTTGATGCTGCTCATTTCGGCATAGACCGGGATCGGCTGCTTGCGCTCGGAAGCGATCTTCATCAGCGCCGTGCCGCCGCGGCGCGAACCGGTGAAGCCAACTGCCCGAATTCTTGCATCGGCGACGAGCTTCTGTCCAACTTCGAAGCCGGTATCGAAGAGAAGCGCGAAGGTGCCAACATGCAGGCCGGCCTTGGCGACGGCACGCTGTACGGCCCGGCCTACCAGTTCCGACGTGCCCGGATGAGCGGAGTGGGCCTTGACGACAACAGGGCATCCGGCAGCCAGAGCAGACGCTGTGTCGCCGCCGGCCACCGAGAAGGCGAGCGGGAAGTTCGATGCACCGAAAACCGCAACGGGGCCGAGGGGAATGTTGCGCAGGCGCAGATCGGGCTTCGGAACCGGCTTACGGGAGGGATCCGCGCCGTCGAAACGAAGCTCCTGGAACCGGCCTTCGCGAACCTCCCTTGCAAACAGCCGAAGCTGTCCCATCGTGCGAGCGCGCTCCCCCTCGAGACGTCCGCGCGGAAGTCCAGTTTCCGCCATCGCCCGCACGATCAGCTCATCGCCGATCGCTTCGATCTCACTGGCAATCGTTTCAAGAAAGGCGGCCCGCGTTTCCAGGTCGGTTTCCCGGTAGGAGGCGAAGGCCTCCCATGCGAGCTTAGTCGCCTCTTCGACGTCTTCTGCGGAGGCGCCACCGAACGAAACGGGCAAAGCCGTGCCGGTGGCTGCCTCGACGCCATAAAGCTCGCCGCGCGTGCCGCGCTTTTCCGATCCCGCAACGAGCAGGCTTCCATTGATAGTCATAATGGGGTTCCTTTCAAAAAGATTCGGCATCTATATAGGCGTTCGCTTTCTCACTTTCACGACATCTTTACCCAATGGTCTGGGAAGATAGATAGCCTCGACACCAACCTTGTTGCCCGGGCGGCTGCTTTGCCATTGTCGTCTCATCAGCCAAGTCCTGAGGCTCAAAGGGCTCGTGGCGGCGAGGACGTAGAAGTGGACCAAAGGGCCGCGGGCGTGAAGGGACGAAGCGCTGAATCGGCTCGAGACGCTTCGCAAGCGCCTGATCACGGTGCGGAGAACCGCGCCTTGATCAGTTCGTGGTCCGAGATCGCGGCGCCATCGGCATCGACAGCCGGAACGGTCACGGCATCGCTCACCGCAAGGCCGCGCGTGAACAGCCAGTCGAGCCGGGCGAAAGGCGGCTGTGGCACGCCGTCCGGGCCGGCGCGTCGCGTATGCGCGAAATCATTGCCCGTTTCCCAATGGTAACCGGCTTCAGCAAGCAGGCCGAAAAGAGGCTCAAGTGCTCGCGGCTCGCGTGGGCCACTGGGAAGCATATTGGTATTGAAATCGCCGCCGATCACGACGGGCAGGTCGCCGGCGAGCTTTTCGACGGCCTCAATCAACCGCTTCGTCTGCTTGGCGCGATCCTCGACATCGGTCTTGCTTTCCAGATGGACGCTGACGGCAAGGATCGGTCCGAATGCGGTTTCGACCTTCGCGGCAATCGCCATGCGTCCGCCGATGCGGCCTTGGCCGTCTTTCGCATCCGTCCACCATGTGCCGCCGTCATCGAGACGGATCAGTGCCGCATCCTGCAAGGGCAGGCGGGAAAGCAGCCCATTGCCATGGAAGCCGACCGAATTCGTCTGCCCCTTATGCCGTTCGCGCTCATGGGAATTTCCAAGACCGAGTTCCACGAATTCCACGCCGAAAACATAGGACATGCCGAGATCACGAGCGAGATCGGCAACCGTATGACGATTGCCAGCGCGCGCCGTGCCGAGATCGGCCTCGGTCAGAAGCAGGATATCGGCGGCGCTCTGGCGCACGAGTTCAACGGAGGAGGCATGATACTTCAGCCGCTCGGCATTCCACGCCGCGACGACGAAACTGTTGCCAATAACGCTGCCGCCGGAGATCTTCGCCACTTCGATGGTCGCAAGCGACGGCAGGATTGCTGCGAGCCTGTCATGTTCAGCCTGCGTCATGTCCGCGGATCGCGCCTCATCGAAAAAGGCGGCCGAGGGAACGGCAAGCACCTCCACGGCGACCGCAACGAGATTGCGATCGCCGGTGGCGAGATCAGAAAAGCTCGTCATCTCTGCCAGGCTCAGGCGTCGACGGTGGCAGCGCCCGTGCGAGCCGGGGCAACGAGGACTGCGCCGGTGTCGGCCGAATAGAGATGGATCGAATCCTGGTCGATCGCGATGCCGATGCGGTCGCCCGTCTTCAGTGAGACCGAACCGGTCATGGCAACGGCGAAAGGCAGGCCATCGAAATCAGCATGCACGACGCGGCTAGCGCCGAGCTCTTCGATGAAGTCGGCGGTCGCAACGAGAGCGCCCGGCGCATCCGGAGAGACGAGGCGGGCGGCTTCGGCGCGCACGCCGAGAACGACGCGCTGGCCGGCAAGCTGTTTGCCGCGTTCGGTGGGAAGGGCGACCATACGGCCTTCATCATAGATGAAGACACCGTTTTCGTTGACGCGGCCTTCCAGCAGGTTCAGTGCCGGCGTCCCGACGAAGCCGGCAACGAAACGGCTTGCCGGATAGTGATAGACTTCTTCCGGCGTGCCAACCTGTTCGACATAACCGGAGTTCATGACGATGATACGGTCGGCGAGCGTCATGGCCTCGTTCTGGTCATGGGTCACGAAGATCGAGGTAGCGCCGAGGCGGCGATGCAGGCGGCGGATTTCCGCACGCATGGCGATGCGCAGCTTGGCGTCGAGGTTGGAGAGCGGCTCGTCGAAGAGGAAAACCTTCGGCTCACGGATCATGGCGCGGCCCATGGCAACGCGCTGGCGCTGACCGCCCGAGAGCGCTGCCGGACGACGCTCGAGGAAGGGTTCGAGGCTGAGTGCCTTGGCGACTTCGACGATGCGACGGTCACGCTCGGCCTTCGGCACACCGGAAACTTTCAGCGCATAGCCGATGTTTTCGGCGACACTCATGTGCGGATAGAGCGCGTAGTTCTGGAAGACCATGGCGCAGCCGCGTTCGCGCGGCTCGAGCTGGTTGACCACGCGACCGTCGATGGCGATTTCGCCGCCGGAGATTTCTTCCAGGCCGGCAATCATGCGCAAGAGCGTAGACTTGCCGCAGCCGGACGGACCGAGGATGACGATGAATTCGCCCGACTGGATTTCGAGATCGACGCCGTGAACGACGGCGTTCTTGCCATAGCTTTTCTTCACGCCACGGATGGAGATCGGTGCCAAGGGTCTGTTCCTTTCACTTCTCGGTGGAGATAAGGCCGCGCACGAACCAACGCTGCATCAGGATGACGAGGATCAGCGGCGGCGACATGATGATCAATGTTCCGGCCATCGCGACGTTCCAGTCGGGCAGGCCGAATTCGGAGGGAATGAGTGTCTTGAGCTGCGTGACGGCAATGCCGAACTTCGGATCGGTGGTGATCAGCAGCGGCCATAGATACTGGTTCCAGGCCCAGACGAACATGATGGTGAAAAGTGCAATCATGTTCGGGCGCGACAGCGGCAACAGCACGTCCCAGAAAAAGCGGACCGCACCTGAGCCGTCCATCTTCGATGCTTCGGCAAGCTCATCGGGAACCGTCAGGTAGAATTGGCGGTAGAGGAAGGTACCGGTCGCGGTGGCGACCATCGGCAGCACGAGACCCGGATAGGAATTCAGAAGACCCCATTCGAGCTTGACCTGGATGCCGGTAACCTGCGCGATCACCCAGCTGATGCCGGTGACATCGAGGATCGTTTGGAAGGGCTGAAGCGCATTGGCAGCGATCGAATAGGTCGGCACGATGCGCACTTCCAGCGGCAGCATCAGCGTGATGAAGATAATCCAGAAGATCAGATAGCGGCCGCGGAAGCGGAAATAGACGATCGAAAAGGCGGCCATGGCCGAGAGCAAGACCTTGCCGGCGCCGACCGTGGCAGCGAAGATGACGCTGTGAAACAGCTTGTTGCCGAGATCGGCGCGGACCCAGGCGGTCTGCACGTTCTCCCAGAAATGGCTGCTCGGAGTGAGCGGCAGCGGCACGCGGTTGACGGTCTCGAGATCGAGCGTCGATGCGACGACGACGATCAGGAAAGGCAGGAGTGCGATCACCAGGCCGAGTGCGAGCAGGGTGTAGCAGACGAAATTGAATATTGGCGTGCGTTCGATCATGTTTGCGACCTCACTTGTAGTGCACGCGCCGCTCGATGAAGCGGAACTGGAAAATGGTGAGCAGGATGACGAGCCCCATCAGGATCATGGATTGGGCTGCGGCACCCGAATAATCGAGGCCCCTGAAGCCGTCGAAATAGATCTTGTAGACCATGAGATCCGTAGCGCGCGCCGGACCGCCCTGGGTCATGACGTCGACGATACCGAAGGAATCCTGGAAGCTTTCGGTGATATTGATGACGAGCAGGAAGAACAGGGTCGGGGTCAGCAGCGGCAATTGGATATCCCGCATCCGGCGCAGCGGCCCCGAGCCGTCCATGGCGGCCGCCTCGATAAGCGAGCGTGGAATGCCCTGCAGTGCCGAAAGGAAGAAAATAAAATTATAGCCGATATATTTCCAGGAAAAGGCGATAACGACGGCGATCATGGCATCCTTGCCGTCAAGCGCCGGGTTCCAGAGCCCGGGCCAGACCTGGTTGATGACCGACAGAAGACCAGCCTCCGGCGCCAGGATGAAGCGGAAGGCAAGGCCGAGGGCGGGAGCGGCAATCGCATAGGGCCAGATGAAGACCGACCGGTAGATTTTGTGGCCGCGCAGTTCACGATCCGTCAGAAGCGCCAGGATGAGCGCCAGCCCCATGGCGATAACAGTCGAACTGAAGCCGAAGATCATGCTGCGGGTGACGGAGTCCCAATAGATCGGATCACTGAGCAGCAGTTTGAAATTGTCGAAACCGACCCAGGCATTGCCGCCGCCCCATGGCTGCTCGAGCGTGAACGCCCAATACAGCGCCTGCGCGCTTGGCCAGTAGAAGAAGACGAAGATCAGCAGCAGCATCGGAAATGCGAAGAGAAGGCCGATCGTCGTCGAGGAGAAAGTGACGCGCTTTTCCATGAGTGGTCGTTTTCGTCCTGGTTTGGTTCTGGCGCGGGCGGCGATGTCGCTCCCGCAGCCTGTGGGGAACGTGCAAAGACGCACCCGGCACGCCAAAGCGGCCGGGTGCGGCTCATATCAGTCGATCAGGGGAGCTGAACGCCCTTGTAGGTCTGCTGGAAGCGACGCAGGAGCTGGTTGCCGCGATCGGCAGCAGAGTCGAGCGAAGCCTGGACATCGGCATTGTTGACGAAGATTGCCTGCAGGCCGTTAGCGATTTCGGTGCGGACCTGGAGCAGGCCACCGAGGCGGATGCCCTTGGCAGCCGTGTCGCCAGCCGGGGAAGCGGTCAGGCTCTGAATGGCAAGTTCGCGACCGGCATAGGGTGCCTTGTCGTAGAAGCCCTGCTTCTTCAGGTATTCGAAGCCGGAGTTACGAACCGGGATATAGCCGGTAACCGTCGACCAGGTGAGAGCTTCTTCCGGCTTTGCGATGAAGTTGAAGAAAGCAGCAGCAGCCTTGTATTCGGCATCCGAATGACCCTTCAGAACCCAGAGCGAAGCGCCGCCAACGTAGGAGCTGTGACGGGTTGCATCGCCATAGGTCGGGAGCATCGAAACGCCCCAGTTCATGCCCTGCTTGGCAGTACGGCCGATGTTGCCATGGTCGCCAACGGAGGTCAGGATGACCTGGCAATCGCCAGCAGCGAAGGCTTCAACGAAGGTCTGGCCGACGGCCTTGTTCTTGATGACGGCGAGCTTGTTGTCGTACCAGGACTTCAGATCCTTGACGTAGCTGACGAGGAGCGGATTCTTGTTGAACACCAGCTCGGCATCGAGGCCTTCAAAGCCGTTCTTCTTCGTAGCGATCGCTTCGCCGTTGACGGCTTCGAACTGCTCAATGTACTGCCAGACTTCGTTGTTGGAGATGTCGAAGCCGAGCGGGCAAGCGTAGCCAGCGTCCTTCAGAGCCTTGAAGTCTTCGCCTGCTTCCTTCCAGGTCGCCGGAGCATGGTCCTTGCCGATCTTGGCGAAGGCGTCCTTGTTCCAGTACAGCAGCGCCGTCGAGGAGTTGAAGGGGAACGAATACATCTCGCCCTTCGACGTTGCGTAGTAGCCGGCGATACCGGAGAAGTAGTCGTTCCAGTCAACATTGTAGCCCATGTCCTTCATGAGCTTGTTGGCCGGGTAGTAAGCGCCCGAAAGCATGATGTCGAGCGTACCGGCATCCGAAACCTGAGCGATGGTCGGCTGCTTGCCGGCGCGGAAGGCAGCGATCGTGTTCTGCAGCGAGGCGTCGTAGGAACCCTGGCTGGTGCAGACGACTTCATAATCGCCCTGGGACTGGTTGAAACGGTCGCACTGTTCCTGAACGCGCTTTGCGATGTCGCCTGAGTTACCGAACCAGAAGTCGATCTTGGTCTTTTCGGCGGCGGCGGCAGGACCAGCAGCAAGGAAGGCTGAAGCGAGAAGGGCGCCTACGGCGCCGAGAAGCTTGGCTTGCATGAGAACCCTCGAAAAATAGGACGCGCCCCCTCTTGAGCGCACGCCGTATTAACTGGTTCAATTTGCGGTAACCAATGAAGTTTCTATGACATGAATAGAGTAGAAAGCTTCTGTCACAAAATATTCATGTCGTAATTTCCTGAACCGTCTGTGAGTGGCTGATAAATTGATTTCTCGCGCTTCGTCGTGGGTGTCGGCTATATTTCATATATATAAGAAATATAGCTGAGTTTACGAAAGCAACTGCTGCTATTCAATTCTATTAATAGATTTTATTATTAGGTTGATTTCGAAAATCTCACGGAGGCTCAATCAAGAACAACCTGTCGCCAGAAGATTTCGACCTCAAAAATAGCTTTGCACAGCTGTGCGTTGAGGTATCGAAATGCGACACGTGATATTCATTTTGCGACATTGCGGTTATTTTGCTTGTTTATTGGGCGCTTCCGGCGTCCCTGAACCGGGCTATTCAAGGCCTTGCGACGCCAGAATGCGTTTCGCCAGTTTCAGATGCGGCAGGTCGAGCATGCGCCCGTCGATCTGGATAACGCCGATATCGGGTGAGATGGCAAAGGCGGCCACAACTTTTTCCGCCCAGGCGATTTCCGCCGCATCCGGCGTGAAGGCGTGGTTGATCGCTTCGACCTGGTTCGGATGGATCGCCATCATGGCCGAGAAACCGTCGCGCCGCGCGCGGGCCGCGTAGGCCGTGAGGCCGTCGAGATCACGGAAATCGGGGTAGACGGTTTCGATGGCAGGAATGGCGGCGGCGTGAGCGCCAAAGAGAATGAGGGAACGGGCGAGCTCGTAGGGCGCGGTATAACGCCCATCGACCTCGCGGGCGGTTGCGGCACCGATCGCGGCAGGCAGATCTTCCGCGCCCCAGGTCAGTCCGCAAAGATGAGACGCGACATCCCGGTAGCTGCCGATCTCGAAGATGGCCGCCGGCGTTTCAGTCGCGATCGGCAGGATGGGAGCGGAGGATGAGAGGCAGCTTGCGAGCTGGTGCACGGATGCCGAACCTTCCGCCTTCGGTAGCATGATCGCGAAGGGGTTAAGATCGCTGAGTGCAGCAATATCGTCCTCGAAGGAAGGCGAGGCGAGGGGATTGATCCGAATGACAAGAGCCGTGTCGGCCGCGCGGCGCATGGTGAAATCGTGCACGGCGTCCCGCGCCTTCGGTTTGTTCTGTATGGAAACGGAATCTTCGAGATCGAGGATGACAGCATCGGCACCCGAGGCGACCGCTTTGTCGAAACGCTCCGGTCGATCGCCGGGCACGAAGAGCAGCGAGCGCAGCCTCATGACGGTTTCACCTGCAGCATGGCGGTGCGCAGACACTGGCAGACTGTCTCGTTTTTCTGGTTCAGCGTGACATGCCGGAAGGTGATGATCCCGGCATCGGGCCGGGAGTTGGAGCGGCGCAGTTCCATCACCTCGGTTTCCACCCGCAGCGTATCGCCGATGAAGACCGGTTTCGGCATCGTCACCTTGTCATAGCCGAGATTGGCGATCAGCGTTCCAAGCGTCGTATCGCCGACCGAGATGCCGACAGTGAGCGCGAAGGTGAACGTGCCATTGACGACGATGCGGCCAAATTCCGTGCCCGCCGCATAATCGGCATCAAGATGCAGCGGCTGCGGGTTATGAGAAAGTGTCGTGAAGAGCAGGTTGTCGGTTTCCGTGACCGTGCGGCGGATCTCGTGGGCAATGCGATCGCCGACCGTCCATTCCTCGAAATAACGGCCGGCCATCACTCCTCTCCCTTCAAGATGCTGGCGACTAGCTGGTTTTCCGAAACTCTTACGCCTGCGGAGACAGGCAATTTGCCGACGATGCCGTCGAAGGGCGCACGCAGCGTATGTTCCATCTTCATCGCTTCCACTGTCAGCAGCCGATCGCCCTTGGCGACATGGTCGCCTTCCGCAACATCGACCGAGATGACAAGGCCCGGCATGGGCGAGAGGATCGCACCATCGCCGGCGCCCTGGTGCGCTTCGACTTCGCTTGCGACAGGCAGGCCGATCGGCCAGGCATTGCCGGCATCGAAAAGGACGATGGTCTCACCGAACCTGACGGCATTGGTTTCGAGGCCGGGCCGGACACGGCCCCAATAGAGATGGCCGCCAACGCGGACGCGCGTGCGGTTATCGCTTGTGCCCGATATGCGTAGGCCGGCAAGCGCAGACCAGGGATCGGTCTCGCCCTTTACGGCCAGCGCCGTAGCGGCCTTATCGATCGTCACCTCGTCGGGCTCTTTTGGAAGCAGGGTCTCGCCGTGACGATCGAGGAAACCGGTGTCGACCTTTGCCGCACGGAAATCTGCGTCGGCGGCGACGCGGGCCAGAAGTCCGGCATTGGATTTGACGGGCCAGACTTCGATATTTTCGCAGGCTTTGGCGAGTTTGGAGAGGGCGATTTCACGGTCCGGACCATGAGCGATGATCTTGGCGATCATCGGATCGTAGAAGGCGGTGATCTCGTTGCCTTCCTCGACGCCGCTGTCGACCCGGACGTAGTCCGGCAAACGCAAATGATCGAGCCGGCCGATCGAGGGCAGATAGCCGGAGGCAGGGTTTTCGGCATAAAGGCGAGCCTCGAAGGCCCAGCCCTTCATCGTGATATCTTCTTGCTGCTTCGGCAGCGGCTCACCTGCGGCGACCTTCAATTGCCATAATACCAAGTCTTCGCCGGTAATGGCCTCGGTTACAGGATGTTCAACCTGCAACCGGGTGTTCATCTCCATGAACCAGATGCGATCCTGACGCAGGCCCTGCGAGGCATCGGCAATGAATTCGATGGTGCCGGCCCCAACATAATCCACCGCCTTAGCGGCCTTGACGGCCGCCTCGCAGATTGCCGAACGAGTGGCGGCGTCGAGGCCGGGGGCAGGCGCTTCCTCGATCACCTTCTGGTGCCGGCGCTGCAGGGAGCAGTCGCGCTCGAAGAGGTGGACGCAGTTGCCGAAGCGGTCGGCGAAGACCTGTACCTCGATATGGCGTGGATTGGTGATGTAGCGCTCGATCAGCACACGATCGTCGCCGAAGGAGGAGGCTGCCTCGCGGCGGCAGGCGGCGAGCAATTCAGGAAGGTCTTCTCGACGGTCCACCCGTCGCATGCCCTTGCCGCCGCCACCGGCAACGGCCTTGACGAGTATGGGATAACCTGTCGCATCCGCCTCGGCAGCGAGCCTTTCGTCGCTCTGATCCTCTCCCATATAACCCGGCGTGACCGGCACGCCGGCTGCCTGCATCAATTGCTTGGCGGCATCCTTGAGACCCATTGCGCGGATTGCGGAAGGTGGTGCACCAATCCAGATGATGCCGGCATTCTCGACCGCTTCCGCAAAATCGGCATTCTCCGAGAGGAAGCCGTAACCAGGGTGGATTGCGGCAGCCCCGGTCCTGTGGGCAGCCTTCAGAATGCGCTCCTGCGAAAGATAGCTTTCGTGCGCCGGCGGCGGAGCGATGGCGACCGCCTCATCTGCTTCCCTCACGAAGGGCAGGCCGGCATCCGCTTCGGAATAGACGGCGATGGTGCGGATGCCGAAGGTTTTCGCCGTGCGGATGATGCGGCGGGCGATCTCGCCCCTATTGGCAATGAGCAGGCTTTCCATCATTGCACCACCTCACATCCGGAAGAGACCGAAGCGCGACCCTTTCGGGATCGGCGCATTCAGGCAGGCGGAAAAGGCAAGGCCCAGCACATCGCGTGTCTGGCGCGGATCGATGATGCCGTCGTCCCACAGGCGGGCGGTGGCATAATAGGGATTGCCCTCTGCCTCATAACCAGCCCGGATCGGCACCTTGAAGGCTTCCTCTTCTGCCGCGGGCCAGCTTTCGCCGCGTGCTTCCATCGCGTCACGGCGGATGGTCGCGAGCACGGAGGCCGCCTGTTCGCCGCCCATGACGCTGATGCGGCTGTTCGGCCAAGTGAAGAGGAAGCGCGGCCGATAGGCGCGGCCGCACATGCCGTAATTGCCGGCACCGAAACTGCCGCCAATGATGACGGTGACCTTGGGTACGGTGGCAGTCGCAACCGCAGTGACCAGCTTCGCCCCGTCCTTGGCGATGCCGCCGGCCTCATAACGGCCGCCGACCATGAAGCCGGAGATGTTTTGCAGGAACAGCAACGGCACGCGGCGCTGGCAGGCGAGCTCGATGAAATGCGCGCCCTTCAGCGCGCTCTCGGAAAAGAGCACGCCATTGTTGGCGATGATGGCGACCGGCATGCCCCAGATGCGGGCGAAGCCGCAGACCAGCGTCGTGCCATAGAGCGGCTTGAACTCATGCAGTTCCGAACCGTCGATGATGCGGCCGATGACCTCGCGCACATCATAGGGTGAACGAACGTCCTCTGGGATGATACCACCAAGATCTTCCGGATCGAGTTTCGGCGGGCGCGGCGCCTGAATGTCGATATCGACTGATTTCACGCTGTTGAGGCTGGCGACGATATCGCGCACGAGAAGCAGCGCATGCTCGTCGTTTTCGGCAACGTGATCGACGACGCCGGAGCGGCGGCCATGGGTTTCGGCGCCGCCGAGTTCTTCGGCGGAAATGATCTCGCCGGTCGCAGCCTTCACCAGAGGCGGACCGGCAAGAAAGATCGTGCCCTGATTGCGCACGATGACCGTCTCGTCGGACATGGCAGGCACATAGGCGCCGCCGGCCGTGCAGCTCCCCATGACGCAGGCGATCTGCGGAATGCCTTCGGCCGACATCTGCGCCTGATTGTAGAAGATCGCTCCGAAATGATCGCGGTCGGGAAAGACCTCGGCCTGATGCGGAAGATTGGCGCCGCCACTGTCAACCAGATAGATGCAGGGCAAGCGGTTCTGCATGGCGATCTCTTGCGCCCGCAGATGCTTTTTCACAGTGAGAGGAAAATAGGCGCCGCCTTTCACCGTGGCGTCATTGGCAACGATCATCACCTCGCGGCCGCAAACGCGGCCGATGCCGGTGATGATGCCGGCCCCCGGCGCCTCGTCGCCATACATGCCGTTCGCCGCCAGCGTGCCGATTTCCAGAAACGGGCTACCGGCGTCGAGCAGCAGCTGAATGCGGTCGCGCGGCAGGAGCTTGCCCTTGCCGGTGTGGCGATCGCGCGCCGTCTTCGGCCCGCCCTCGCGGGTCTTCGCCGAACGCTCATAGAGTTCGTCGATCAGGCTTCCGTTCTTGCTTGCATTGGCCTTGAAGGTTTCGCTGTCGCGATCGATGGCAGAGGAAATCACCGTCATGATGCGATGAGCTCCCGGCCGATCAGGTAGCGGCGGATCTCGTTGGTGCCGGCGCCGATATCGTAGAGCTTGGCGTCGCGCAGGAAGCGCTCGACTGGCCATTCCCTGGTATATCCCGCGCCGCCAAGCGCCTGGATCGCCTCCAGAGACACTTTCACGGCATTCTCGCTGGCAAAGAGAATGGCGGCTGCCGCATCCGAGCGCGTCGTGCGGCCGGCGTCGCAGGCCCGCGCCACGGAATAGACATAGGCACGCGCCGAATTCAGGGCGACATACATGTCGGCGATCTTGCCTTGCATCAGCTGGAAGTCGCCGATCGCCTTGCCGAACTGTTTGCGCTCCCGCACATAGGGCAGCACCACGTCGAGACAGGCCTGCATGATGCCGAGCGGGCCGGCGGCAAGCACTGCGCGCTCATAGTCGAGGCCCGACATCAGGATTTTCACGCCCTGGCCTTCCCGGCCCATCAGCGCTTCGGCCGGCACCTCGCAATCTTGAAAAACCAGCTCGGCCGTGTCGCTGCCGCGCATGCCGAGCTTGGAGAGCTTCTTCGAAACGCTGAAGCCGGGCATGCCTTTTTCGATGATGAAGGCCGAAATGCCTTTCGGCCCGGCCGTTGGATCGGTCTTGGCATAGACGACGAGCACATCGGCATGCGGCGCATTGGTGATCCAGAATTTCGTGCCGTTGAGGACGTAACGATCTCCCTTGCGCTCGGCCTTGAGCCGCATGGAGACGACATCCGAGCCGGAGCCGGCTTCGGACATGGCAAGCGAGCCGACATGCTCGCCGGAAATCAGCTTCGGCAGATAGCGGTGCTTCTGCTCAGGCGTTGCCCAGCGGCGGATCTGGTTGACACAGAGATTGGAATGGGCGCCATAGCTCAGGCCAACTGAGGCCGACGCACGCGAGATTTCCTCCATGGCGACGACATGTTCGAGATAGCCGAGACCTGTACCGCCGAACTCCTCCTCCACGGTAATGCCGTGCAGGCCAAGCGCGCCCATTTGCGGCCAGAGCTGGCGTGGAAATGTGTTGCTTTCGTCGATCTCCGCGGCCAGCGGAGCAATGGTGTCGGCGGCAAATCGTGCCGTCGTTTCGCGGATCGCGTCCGCGGTTTCGCCGAGCGAAAAATCAAACATGGCACTCCTCCCGCTAAAATATGTAGCGCGGGTTGCGGCCGGTTCAAAGCTCTCTTGATGATGAGAGTTCCGGTCTTTCAGCGAGCGTTACCAGCGTCGATTTCTTGAAAATATGGAAAATATGGAATATAGGGAAATAAAGTCAGGAGGTTATTTACATGCGACAGTTCACGACGGGTGATCTCAACAAGCAGGTTGGCGATGTCACCGATGCTGCGAGCCGCGAACCGGTCATCCTAACGCGCCACAATAAGCCTCGTTTCGTACTAATGAGTTATGAGTACTATGAGCGAATGCGCACCGGTCGCGATCCACGCCAAGTCCATCTTGTCTCGAAGATGCCGGATGAACATGTCGAGTTATTCGGCGAGGCCATCGAGCAGCTGGCGCGCGGCGAAGGTTATGACGATGGGCCGTGAGTTTCGTCCTGGGGAAGTGATAAGTTATCCCTATCTTTGGGCATGGCAGCAAGAGCGCGGCGAGACCGAGGGACGGAAACAGCGGCCAGTCTGTGTCGTTATCGCGATCCGCAATGCGGCAGATGGAAACACACACATCCTCCTTCTGGCGATTACGACGCAGCCGCCGCAGGCAGGCCGGATCGCATTGGAAATTCCCGATATCGAGCGGCGGCGGGCCGGTCTCGATGACCTCAGCAGAGCTGGATCGTCGTTGACGAATATAATTACGATATTGCTGAGCGCTCCTGGTATCTTGAACCTGATCAGGAGTTCCTTGGCCGTTTCAGCAAATCCTTTGTGATGCAGATTGCTGCCCTGTTCGTCAAAACTCGAAGTGTATCGGTCCGCGTCAGCCGACTAGATTGATAGGTCCTGATTGCCTGTTTCTTCCTTGCGAAATGCCTCGGGACTCTTGCCCATCCATTTCCGGAAGGCCCGGAAGAAGGCGCTGGGTTCGGAGTAGCCAAGCTGTACGGCAATCTCGCCGATGGTCTTCGACGTGTTCATCAACATGTCGACGGCGAGATCACGGCGGATGTCGTCCTTGATGCCGGCATAGCTCTGGCCCTCGTCATGCAGGCGGTGCCGCAGCGTCGAGGACGGCATGCGCATGTCGGCTGCGAGTATGTGAAAGCTCGACCAAGCGGCTGGCGAGGTCTGGGAGAGGCGGCGGCGGACAGCGGCGGCGATGCCGGCATCGTAGCGATAGCGCACGAGAATATTGGCTGGAGCGCCCCGCAGGAATTGCTTCAAGGCCTGTTCGCTGCGCGAAATCGGCAGATCGAGCAGAGAGCTGTCGAAGCCGAGCCGACTGATCGGTTGCGAGAAGCGCACCGGCGCGCCAAAGAAAAGCCGGTAATCAGCGCCCTGGCTTGGTTCCGGGCAACGGAAATCGACGAGGCGGATCGGGATGCGACGTCCGACCAGCCAGCAGATAATGCCATGCAGGATGATCCAATAGGTGCGATAGGCAAAGGCCGAACGCGGCTCGCCGGCGTCCCGAAGTTCGATCTGTGCGAGCCCGTCACTGATGACGAGCGTACCGCGCGGATCGTCCAGAACGACATCGAGGAAGCGCAAGGCCCGCCGCAAGGCGTGGCCGAGAGTCGGTGCATGCAGCACACAATGGCAGAGCAGCGTGAAGCTGCCGCTGCGCATCGGCCGGGCGCCCATGCCGAAGAATTCGTCGTCGAGTTCTGCGGCAATAGCCAGCCACAACGCGCCATAGGTCTCGGCCGACACCGGCTGATCGATTACCGGTGGGAGCCCGAGCTTGGCCAGAAGAGGCGCCACCGGTTTGCCAAGCCGGCGCAGGCTGTCGAGAGCTTCCTCGACAAACCCTGATGCGATCATACGTCGCTCGATTTCAGCCATAGCCGCTCCATCATGACAAATTGAAAATGGCAAAACTGGCCGAAATAATGGAGCAGTTGCGTCATCGCTTGCAATAGGCCGAAGGAATAGAATCGGGTTTCGGCGGGCTCTGGAGGAGATATCTGCCGGGCAGGGAGGAACGATCCGTGCAGATCAGCGGCGCAAGTTTCATCGTCACCGGCGGCGGCTCCGGGCTCGGAGCAGCAACAGCACGCATGCTCATCGAAGCCGGTGGGCGTGTGACGATCGCCGATCTCAACGTGGATACAGGCGAGGCGACCGCCCGCAGGCTCGGGCAGGATGCGCGCTTCGTCCGGGCTGACGTGACCGATGATCAGGATGGTGCTGCGGTAATCGCCGCTGCAATGGATGCATTCGGCATGCTTCGCGGGCTTATCAATTGTGCCGGTGTGGCGCCCGCCGAAAAGGTGATCGGCCGTGACGGCCCGCATCGGCTGGAAAGTTTTGCCCGCACCATTACCATCAATCTCATCGGCACCTTCAACATGATCCGGCTTGCCGCCGCTGCCATCCAGAATGCTGAGCCGGATGCGGAAGGTGAGCGCGGCGTGATCATCAATACGGCTTCGGCCGCTGCTTTCGACGGGCAGATCGGTCAGGCTGCCTATGCGGCCTCCAAGGGCGGTGTTGCGGCAATGACGCTGCCGATCGCCCGCGAGCTTGCGCGTCACGGCATTCGTACCGTGTCGATTGCGCCCGGCATTTTCGAAACACCGATGATGGCAGGCATGCCGGCGGAGGTGCGGGAAGCGCTTGGAAAGAGCGTGCCTTTCCCGCCGCGTCTCGGGCATCCGGCGGAGTTTGCCGCGCTGGTGCGCCATATCCTGGAAAACAGCATGCTGAACGGCGAGGTCATCCGCCTCGATGGGGCATTGCGCATGGGCGCGCGCTGAGCGTCTGGCCCGAAGGAGGACAAATGGCCTTGCAGGATCCCATCGTCATCGTAGGCGTGGCTCGTACACCGATCGGCAGTTTCCAGGGCGAACTTAGAGATGCCTCGGCCCCTGAGCTTGGCGCGACGGCAATCCGTGCAGCACTTCAGCGCAGCGGCGTTGCGGCCGATGCAGTCGAGGAAGTGGTCTTCGGTTGTGTATTGCCGGCCGGCCAGGGGCAGGCGCCGGCCCGCCAGGCTGCGATCCATGCCGGACTGCCCTTTGCGACAGGCGCCAGCACCGTCAACAAGATGTGCGGTTCCGGCATGAAGGCGGTCATGATGGCGCATGATCTGATCGCTGCCGGCAGCGCTTCAGTGGCGATCGCAGGCGGTATGGAAAGCATGACGAATGCGCCCTATCTCCTTGATCGTGCCCGTGCCGGTTACAGGCTCGGCCACGGGCGGGTCGTGGATCATATGTTCCTCGACGGGCTGGAGGATGCTTATGACAAGGGGCGCTTGATGGGCAGCTTCGCAGAGGATTGCGCCGAAGCCTATCAGTTTACGCGCGAGGCGCAGGACGCCTATGCGGTGACCTCGCTGACGCGGGCGCAGAAGGCGATTGCCGAAGGCTATTTTGACAGAGAAATCGTGCCCGTGACGATGAAATCCGGCAAGGGCGAGCAGGTGGCAAGTCGCGACGAACAGCCGGGCAAGGCGAGGCCTGATAAGATCCCGACCCTGAAGCCGGCGTTCCGCGACGGCGGTACGGTCACGGCCGCCAATTCGAGTTCGATCTCTGATGGAGCAGCCGCGCTCGTGCTGATGCGTCGTTCGGAGGCGGATCGTCGCGGGCTGAAGCCGCTCGCCACCATTCTCGGTCACGCCACGCATTCGCAGGAACCCAGTCTCTTCGCCACCGCGCCGATCGGCGCCCTGCAGAAACTCTCTGACCGCACTGGCCTGCCGCTTTCCGAGGTCGATCTCTTCGAGATCAACGAGGCATTCGCCGTCGTTGCCATGGCGGCGATGCGCGACCTCGACCTACCGCATGACAAGGTCAATGTGCATGGCGGCGCCTGTGCGCTCGGCCATCCGATCGGGGCTTCCGGCGCCCGCATTCTGGTGACGTTATTGGCGGCGCTGGAGCGTTATGACCTGAAGCGGGGCATGGCGGCGCTTTGCATCGGCGGTGGCGAGGCGACCGCCGTTGCGATCGAGCGGCATTAGGGAAAGGGGAGGACAGATGATCCTTTCCGAACTTCAGCAGCAAATCTGCGATCTGGCTCGTGATTTCGCTCGGGAACGCCTGGCGCCCGGAGCGGCAAAACGCGACCGGGAATCTCTCTTCCCCCGCGAAGAACTGAAGGAAATGGGTGAGCTCGGGCTTCTCGGCATGCTGGTGCCCGAGGCTTATGGCGGATCTGATACCGGTGTCATTGCCTATGCCGCGGCACTCGAGGAAATAGCAGCCGGCGACGGTCCCTGCTCCACCATCATGAGTGTGCACAGTTCGGTCGGCTGCGTGCCCATCCTGAAATTCGGCAATGAGGAGCAGCGCCAACGTTTCCTGCCGAAGCTTGCCAGCGGCGAGTGGATTGGCGGTTTTGCGCTGACCGAGGCACAGGCGGGCTCCGATGCCTCGAACCTCAAGACGCGGGCGCGACGCGACGGCGATCACTACGTGCTCGACGGCGCCAAGCAGTTCATCACTTCGGGCAAGAACGGACATGTTATCATCGTCTTTGCCGTCACCGATCCCGATGCCGGCAAGAAGGGCATCACTGCCTTCATCGTGCCGACCGATACGCCAGGTTACGAGGTGATACGGGTCGAGGAAAAGCTTGGCCTGCATTCCTCCGATACCTGCCAGATCGCCTTCAATGGCATGCGTATTCCAGCCGAGCTTCGGCTCGGCGAGGAGGGGGAAGGCTACCGGATCGCACTTGCCAATCTTGAGGGCGGGCGGATCGGCATTGCGGCGCAGGCCGTCGGCATGGCGAAGGCGGCCTTCGAGGCGGCACGCGATTATGCCCGCGAACGCAGCGCCTTCGGCAAACCGATCGCCGACCATCAAGCGGTTGCCTTTCGGCTTGCCGATATGGCAACGCGCATCGAGGCGGCCCGGCAACTCGTCTTCCATGCTGCCTGGCTCCGGGAGGCCGGATTGCCATGTCTGTCGGAGGCTTCGATGGCCAAGCTCTTTGCCTCCGAAATGGCCGAACGTGTCTGCTCCGATGCGATCCAGATCCATGGCGGTTATGGCTATATGGCCGACTATCCGGTGGAGCGCATCTATCGCGACGTCCGTATCTGCCAGATCTACGAGGGAACAAGCGACGTGCAGCGCATGGTGATTGCCCGCAACTTATAAGAACGAGGCCTGCTTCTGGAGGAGAGAGGCGGAGCCGATAAAGGGAGGAAGGAGACCATATGGTGGAATCTGCTCGTTTGAGCCTGCATGTCCCCGAACCTGCCGTCCGTCCGGGCGGCCAACCCGATTTTTCCAACGTCAAGATTGCAAAGGCCGGTGCCGTGCCCCGACCGGAGGTCGATGTCGCATCCGAGGATATCCGCGACCTTGCCTATTCGATCATCCGTGTGCTCAATCGCGACGGCGAGGCCGTTGGCCCCTGGGCAGGGTCGCTCTCCGACGAGGAACTGCTGACCGGGCTTCGCAACATGATGAAGCTGCGCGCCTTCGATGCCCGCATGCTGATGGCGCAACGCCAGGGCAAGACCTCCTTCTACATGCAGCATCTCGGCGAAGAGGCCGTCAGCTGCGGCTTCCGCAAGGCACTGCGGAAGGGCGACATGAACTTCCCGACCTACCGGCAGGCTGGCCTGCTCATCGCTGACGACTATCCGATGGTCGAGATGATGAACCAGATCTATTCGAACGAGAGCGATCCGCTGCGCGGCCGGCAGCTGCCCATCATGTATTCCTCCAAGGAACACGGCTTCTTCACGATCTCGGGCAATCTCGCCACGCAATATGTGCAGGCGGTCGGCTGGGCCATGGCCTCGGCGATCAAGAACGACAGCCGCATAGCAGCCGGCTGGATCGGTGACGGTTCGACGGCGGAATCGGACTTCCATTCGGCGCTGGTCTTCGCCTCTACCTACAAGGCACCGGTCATTCTCAACATCGTCAACAATCAGTGGGCGATCTCCACCTTCCAGGGCATTGCCCGCGGCGGGTCCGGCACCTTTGCTGCCCGTGGTCTCGGTTTCGGCATTCCGGCGCTGCGCGTCGATGGCAACGACTATCTCGCTGTTCACGCTGTCGCCCGCTGGGCGGCGGAGCGGGCACGCCGCAATCTCGGTTCGACGCTGATCGAATATGTCACCTATCGCGTCGGCGCCCATTCGACGTCCGACGATCCGAGCGCCTATCGCCCGAAGACGGAATCCGAAGCCTGGCCGCTCGGCGATCCCGTCCTGCGGCTGAAGAAACACCTGATCGTCAGGGGCGTCTGGTCGGAGGAGCGCCATACTCAGGCCGAAGCGGAAATTCTGGATGAGGTGATCGAGGCCCAACGTCAGGCCGAAGGGCACGGCACGCTGCATGACGGCGGCAAGCCATCGGTGCGCGATATCTTCGAGGGGGTCTATGCCGAGATGCCGCCGCACATTCGTCGTCAGCGGCAGAAGGCGGGGTACTGATATGGCCCGGATGACGATGATCGAGGCCGTGCGCAGCGCCATGGACGTCTCGATGGCGCGCGACGACAATGTCGTGGTGTTCGGTGAGGATGTCGGCTATTTCGGCGGCGTTTTCCGCTGCACGCAGGGCCTGCAGGCAAAATACGGCAAGACGCGCTGTTTCGACACGCCGATCAGCGAATCCGGTATCGTCGGCACGGCAATCGGCATGGCCGCCTATGGGCTGAAGCCCTGCGTCGAGATCCAGTTCGCCGACTATATGTATCCGGCTTACGATCAGCTGACCCAGGAAGCGGCGCGTATCCGCTATCGCTCCAACGGCGATTTCACCTGCCCGATCGTCGTGCGCATGCCGACCGGCGGCGGCATTTTTGGCGGCCAGACGCACAGCCAGAGCCCGGAAGCGCTTTTCACCCATGTCTGCGGCCTGAAAGTGGTCGTGCCCTCCAATCCTTACGACGCCAAGGGCCTGCTGATATCAGCCATCGAGGATCCCGATCCCGTCATGTTCCTGGAGCCGAAGCGGCTCTATAACGGACCCTTCGACGGTCACCACGAAAGACCGGTGACACCATGGTCGAAGCATGATCTCGGCGAAGTGCCGGAGGGGCACTATACGATCCCGATCGGCAAGGCCGAGGTGCGGCGCACGGGCTCGGCCGTGACTGTCGTCGCTTACGGCACGATGGTGCATGTGGCGCTTGCCGCTGCCGAGGATGTCGGCATCGACGCCGAGGTGATCGATCTCAGAAGCCTCCTTCCGCTTGATCTCGATACGATCGTCAAATCCGTCACCAAGACCGGGCGCTGCGTCGTGGTTCACGAAGCCACGCTGACCTCCGGTTTCGGCGCGGAGGTCGTTTCGTTGGTGCAGGAACATTGCTTCTATCAGCTCGAAGCCCCGGTCGTGCGCGTCGCCGGCTGGGACACGCCCTATCCGCACGCGCAGGAATGGGATTATTTCCCTGGACCCGGCCGCGTCGGGCGGGCGCTCGCCGAAGTCATGGAGGCCTGAGCCATGGGCGAATTCACCATCAAGATGCCCGATGTCGGCGAAGGCGTCGCCGAGGCTGAGCTCGTGGAATGGCATGTGAAGACGGGCGATCCGGTGCGCGAGGACATGGTGATCGCAGCTGTCATGACCGACAAGGCCACGGTGGAAATCCCGTCGCCTGTCAGCGGTAGGGTGACCTGGCTTGCCGGAGAGATCGGCGACCGCATTGCCGTCAAGGCGCCGCTGGTGCGCATCGAGACATCGGGGGAGATCGGCGCAACGAAGCTTGAAGCACCCTCGCAGCCGCAGCTTGCCGAGCCGGTGAAAGTGGAGGCGTCCAAACCCGCTCCGAAGCCGCCCGCACCCGCAACCCCATCTCCATCCTCACCTGCCGAAAAACCGCTTGCCGCGCCGTCCGTACGGCTCTTTGCGCGCGAGAGCGGCGTGGATCTGCGGCAGGTACAGGGCACCGGGCCGGCTGGCCGCATCCTGCGTGAGGATGTCGAACAGTTCCTGAACCAGGGTGCAGCGCCTGTCTCGGCACGAACTGGTCTGGCGAAGAAGACGACGACCGAAGAGATCAAGCTGACCGGCCTTCGCCGCCGTATCGCAGAGAAGATGGTGCTCTCGACGTCGCGCATTCCCCACATCACCTATGTGGAGGAGGTGGATATGACGGCGCTCGAGGAACTGCGCGCAACCATGAATGCCGACCGCAAGGCCGGTCATCCCAAGCTGACGGTCCTGCCCTTCTTGATGCGGGCTCTGGTCAAGGCGATCTCCGAACAGCCCGATGTCAACGCCACCTTCGACGACGATGCCGGCATTATCACGCGTTACAGCGCCGTGCATATCGGCATCGCGACGCAGACCCCGGCGGGCCTGACCGTGCCCGTCGTGCACCATGCCGAAGCGCGTGGCATCTTCGATTGTGCTATCGAAATGAACCGGCTGGCAGAGGCTGCGCGCTCCGGCACAGCGACACGCGACGAACTGTCAGGCTCGACGATCACCATCAGCTCGCTCGGCGCGCTCGGCGGCATCGTCTCGACACCCGTCATCAATCATCCGGAAGTGGCGATTATCGGCGTCAACAAGATTGCCACGCGGCCGGTCTGGGACGGCACGCAATTCGTGCCGCGCAAGATGATGAACCTTTCCTCCAGCTTCGATCACCGCATCATCGACGGCTGGGATGCGGCAACCTTCGTGCAGCGTATTCGCACGCTGCTCGAAACGCCGGCGCTCATTTTCATCGAAGGCTGAGCCATGAAAGAGATTGTCTGCAAGCTCCTCGTCATCGGCGCCGGCCCCGGTGGTTATGTCTGCGCCATCCGTGCCGGCCAGCTTGGTATCGATACCGTCATCGTCGAGGCCGGCAAGCCCGGCGGCACCTGCCTGACGGTCGGCTGCATTCCCTCCAAGGCGCTTATTCATGCGGCAGAGGAATTCGATGCTGCGCAAAGCATGCTGGCGGGCAAGAACCCGATGGGTATCCGTGTCGAGGGCGCCTCCATCGACCTCGCCCGGACAGTCGCCTGGAAGGATGGCATTGTCGGCCGGCTGACCAGTGGTGTCTCCGGTCTCTTACAGAGGGCACGGGTCAAGATCGTGCACGGTCGCGCGCACTTCCGGGACGGCAAGACGGTGGAGGTCGAAACAGAAACCGGCCAGCAGATCATCCGCGCCGAGACCGTGGTGATTGCGACAGGCTCCGATCCGGTGGAACTCCCGAACCTGCCTTTCGGCGGCCGCGTCATCTCCTCGACAGAGGCGCTGTCATTGGGGGAATTGCCGAGAAATCTCGTCGTCGTCGGCGGCGGCTATATCGGGCTGGAGCTCGGGACAGCCTTTGCGAAGATGGGATCTCAGGTAACGGTGGTCGAAGCCACGCAGCAGGTGCTGCCGTTATATGACGCGGACTTGGTGCGGCCTGTCATGCGCAAATTGACCGAGCGGGGCATTCGCGTGCTGACCGGTGCCAAGGCAATCGGCCTGTCCGATACCGGCGAAGGACTTGTCATAGAAACGCCCGACGGTCGGCAGCAGGCACTTGCCGCGGACCGTATTCTCGTGACGGTCGGCCGCCGTCCGAGAACGGCGGGCTCGGGCCTCGAAGAGCTCGACCTCGATCGCGCCGGCCCCTATCTCAGGATCGACGATCGTTGCCGCACCTCCATGCGCGGCATCTATGCCATCGGCGATGTCACCGGCGAGCCGATGCTGGCGCATCGGGCCATGGCCCAAGGGGAGATGGTCGCGGAAATCGTTGCGGGCAGGAAACGCGCCTGGGACAAGCACTGCATCCCGGCGATTTGTTTCACAGATCCGGAGATCGTCAGCGCCGGCCTGTCACCGGCGGAAGCGCGCGCCCAGGGCTATGATATCAGGACTGGCCAGTTTCCCTTCAGCGCCAATGGGCGGGCGATGACCATGCTTTCGGAGGAGGGGTTCGTGCGGGTGGTGGCAAGGGCAGATACCAATCTCGTGCTCGGCCTGCAGGCGGTGGGCGCTGGTGTCTCGGAACTTTCGGCCGCCTTTGCGCTCGCCATCGAAATGGGTGCCCGGCTGGAAGATATCGCCGGCACGATCCATGCTCATCCAACCCGCAGCGAGGCGGTGATGGAAGCCGCACTCAAAGCCTTGGGGAACGCGCTGCATATGTGAGCTTGGGTGCAATCTGTCTTACTGCGCCTTTGGCTCTGCGCCGGTCGAGCGTCTTGCGACGAGTTCTCCCGACAAGCGGATGATCGTCGCTGCCCGCAGCAGCGCCGACGTATCTCCCTCGATCATTTCAACGACGACCCGGACAATTTCGTCGACCGGCTGGCGAAAGGTGGTGAGGTTGTAATGCGGCCAGCCGGCCATCGGAATGTCATCGAAACCCGCAACGAAGATGTCGTCAGGAACGCGGCAGCCGACTTCTTCCCGCAGCGCATCGATGCCGCCGATTGCCAGGATGTCGTTGGCAAAGAAAATCGCGTCGGTGCTCTTCTTGGCCGCGATTTCGAGTGCGGCCTTGCGGCCGGCATAATAGCTGTATTCCTGTCCTTCGATCTGGGCGCTCAGCGTCATGCCAAGCTCCGCAATCCGCGTGACGAAACCGTTCTGGCGTTCGCGGTTGGTGGTCGTGTGGCTGAGGCCGGCGACGTAGGCGACCCTGCGAGCGCCCTGCTGATAGAAATGATCGGCCAGCGCCCGGGCGCCCTCGGCATTGTTGCAGGCGACACAGCTGAGGTTGGTATCTTCGATGACGCGGTTGATCAGGATGGCGGGACGGCCTTCCGTTGCCCAGCTCAATGTAGAACCCGAGAGGATGGTAGCAGAAATGACGATGACGGCGTCCACGTTATAGCGGCGTAGCGCCGAGAGCTGCTCCTCGAGGTTGGAGCCCTTGGTGATGTTGAAGAGAAGGCTCTGCAGGCCGATGCGCTGCAGCGACCGGGAGAGTTTCTCGATGAGACCCGGATAGAAGGGGTTCTGCATATCGGAGACGACGATGCCGATGATGTTCGTCCGGCTCTTCGACAGCATGCTGGCGATCGCGTTCGGCTGATAGTCAACTTCAGCCGCATATTTCAGGATCCGCTCACGCAGATCCGCCGCGATGCTCGCGCCCGGGGTAAATGCGCGCGAGACGGCCGACTGGCTTACGCCGAGCATACGCGCCAATTCACGAGCCGTCATCGGCTTGCGGCTCAGCGCTTCACCGGACGGCTCCCCCTGCAAGGACGGTAATCCCTGTTTGCGCATGATCCATTTCCCCGGTTGCCAGTCCTTATCTTCCCATCCTTTTTGCATTCGGATGCAATAATTTCAACCGCTTCCTGCGCATGGCTGCCGATTCTTCCTTTGATAGCTTTTCGCTTTCGAAAAGAGATGAATGCGTGCGTTGCAGCGTCAAAACATCCCATGAAATAAGGAATACTCTGGCTTTCTTATGTTGGATATCCGGAACCGGTATTTTTGCAGATTCTGACATAAAACCTGTTCCGATTTCAAGCCAATCGCCATGTTGCATACGGATGCAAATTAGTTGATGCTCCCATCAACGACAATATCGGCGCTGAAAAAGGCGCGTTCTCCGAGGGAATGCCAGTGGGTACGATCATCAAGTCCGTCGAAGCTTTTCAGGTGAAGTGGGAGCCCAACGAGCCGCCGGGTCGCCGCACAGCCTTCGTGCGCGTGACGACCGAAGACGGTATCGTCGGCCATGGCGAAGCCTCGCCGATGATGGGCGGCGAGCACTCGCTCGGCGTCGTCCGAGATTTCGCAGCCTCGCTCATCGGCGCCGATGCGCTCGACCAGGCGGTCCTCTACGACCGTTTGCTGCATAAATATGTGAAGCTCGGTCCGGAAGGCGCCGTTACCGGCGCGCTTGCCGCCCTCGATATCGCTCTTTGGGATATCAAGGGCAAGTATTTCAATCAGCCCGTCTACAAGCTGCTCGGCGGCGCCTGGTGCACGGAACTGCCTTTCTATGCCTCGATCGGCAACAATGCCGGCCGCACCGTCGATGAAACTGTTCGCCTGGTCGAGCAGCGCTGGAAGACCGAAAAGCCGGCCGCTATCAAAATCCGCTGGGACGGCGACCGTACGCGTCAGGACTATGACATTCCGGGCGACATCGCCAAGGCCAAGGCCGTGCGCAAGCTGGTGGGCGACGATTTCCCGCTCGCTTTCGACGCCAACAACCAATATTCCGTCGGCGGCGCCATCCGCGTCGGCCGCGCGCTCGAAGAGCTCGGTTATGTCTGGTTCGAAGAGCCGGTCCAGCACTATAACGTGCGCGCCATGGGCGAGGTCGCCCAGCGCCTCGACATCACCGTGTCGGCCGCCGAACAGTCCTATACGACCCAGGCCGTCGTCGACATGATCAATGCGGGCGTGCGCATGGTACAGCCTGACATCGTCAAGATGGGCGGCATTACCGGTCTCATGCAGTGCGCGTCGATCTGCTTTGCCCACGGCGTCGAGCTCGTTCCGCACCAGACGCAGCCGACCATCGCCCACGTGGCGAACCTGCATGTGCTGGCAACGCTGATGCACAACACCAAGCCCGCCGAATTCTCCGATCCGTCGACACGCATGCATGTCGGCTTCGCCAATCCGCCGATTCCGGAAGACGGCAAGTTCAAGGTGCCGTCCGGCCCGGGCCTCGGCCTAATCGTCAACGATGCCGAGCTCGACAAGCGGCGAAGCTGAATATTCTGTCACATGGGAGGAAATGACATGAACTTGAGAAGACGCCAATTTCTGGAATTGAGCGCAGCCACAGCTGCGATGGGCATGCTCGGACCCGCTCTCGCCCGTGCGGCGAGCGATCCCGACACTATTCGCATCGGCATTGCCGCTAACGGCCCGCGCACCAGCGATCCGAACTACACGACGCAGGGCGGCGACAACTGGGCGACCGAGCAGATGTACGAACAGCTCGTTCGCCCGGATGACGGCACGTTCGCGACGACGCCGGACCAGTACCGGCCCACGCTTGCAATCGAATGGTCTGCCTCGTCGGATGCTAAGACCTGGACCTTCAAACTCCGTCAGGGCGTGCAGTTCCACAAGGGTTTTGGTGAAATGACGTCCGAAGACGTCGTCTTCTCTTTCAAGCGTGCCATGGCCGACGGCACGAACAAGCCGATCCTGTCGAATATCGCCGATGTCGTCGCTACCGGTCCCTATGAGGTCGTCATCACGCTGAAGAATTCCGACGTGAACCTGCTGGGTACGTCGATCTTCCTCAACAATACCGCGGTCGTGTCCAAGAAAGCTGTCGATCAGATGGGTGCGGAGAAGTTCAAGACCGATGCGGTCGGCACCGGTCCCTACGAACTTACGCGTTTCGAAAGCAAGTGGGGCACGGCGCTTAAGCGTCATGAAACTTATTGGGGCGAGAAAGCGAAGGTCGCCAAGGTCGAATCCGTCTACATCGCCGACACGACGGCGCGCACGCTGGCGCTGCTGGCAGGTGATGTCGATATGATCGAAGCCGTCCGCGCACCGGGCTGGGTCGACTCCATGTTGCAGCGCGACTCGACCCTGCAGTTCGACATGACGTCGCCGGGTTCGTTCAACACGCTGCATATCAACCTCAAACGCAAGCCCTTCGACAATATCAAGGTGCGTCAGGCGATCATGTATGCTGTCGATCGCCATGCGGTTGCCGAGGCCATGAAGCCGATGGGGGGCTTTACCGCCGACCTGCAACCCGAGTCTTTCCCGGGTGCCTTCAAGACCGAAGATTTGCCGCCGGATCTTCAGTACAATTACGATCCTGACAAGGCCAAGGCTCTGCTCGTCGAAGCCGGCTTCCCCGATGGTTTCGACTTCGACAGCAATGTCAGCCAGCGCGAGGACTATGCGTCGATCATGCTGATCGTGCAGGAGCAACTGCGTGCTGTCGGCATGCGCATGAACCTGCACATCGGCGACCACACCGCCTATCATGCCGACAATCAGCACGACAAAAACACGCTGGCACTGCATTCGTCGAGCTATCCGCCGATCCCGACGCAGCTCTATACGCAGCAGCTTTCGACCAAGGCGGAAGTCAAGCCGGACGGAACGGGTGGCATCAATTACAGCCACTACGGCGTGGCCATGCCCGGTATCGACGACCTGCTTGCCAAGGCGCTGCAGGCGACCGACTATAAGACCTATGTCGACTATTGCAGGCAGATCGAACTTCAGGTCCTGCGTGATCTGCCGCTGATCGGCATGTCGACGCTCTCCTTCACGGTCGCCCGCAACGCACGCCTTGACCTCGGCTACAAGGTACAGAGCGGCTATGCGCGCTGGCGCTTCCACCACGCGACCAAGACGGCCTGATCACAAGTCGCGATGAATACGAGTGAATGACCATGGCTAGATATTTTCTCCTCCGGCTGGCGGATGCCATTCCGACAATCTGGCTGGTGCTCACGCTCGTGTTCATCGCGATGCGTATCCTGCCTGGCGATCCGGCGATTGCGGCTCTGGGAGATATGGCTCTCCCGGAGCAACTGGCAGCCTTCCGCCACAAGATGGGGCTCGATGTGCCGCTCTGGCAGCAATACATCAACTTCCTCATCGGCGTGCTCAGCCTCGATTTCGGCCAGTCCTATATGAACGGCGAGCCGGTGCTGAACCTGATCGCCGCCAATCTGCCCTACACGATCGAACTCACCGTTGCGGCGATGATCATCGGCGTTGGTGCGGGTGTGCCCCTCGGCGTGCTGGCCGCAACCCACCGCGACCGGCTGCCGGATTCCGGCATGCGCGTCTTTGCCCTGCTCGGTTATGCCATTCCGGATTTCTATCTCGGCGCACTGCTGCTGATCGGCTTTGCGCTGAACCTCGGCTGGTTCCCGATCAATGGTGGTGGCGATGGTTTCATGGACCGCATGTACCATATCGTCCTTCCGGCGTTGACGCTCGCACTGGTGAAGGCCGCTTTCATCGGCCGGCTGTCGCGAACCGCACTTCTGGAAACGCTCGGCAAGGATTATGTCCGCACCGCTCGCGCCAAAGGCGCCCGCGAGCCACGCGTCATCTATCGCCACGGTCTGCGCAATGCGCTGCTGCCGCTCTCGACCGGCATGGGTCTCAGTCTGCTTGCCACGCTGTCTGGCTCGGTTGCCGTTGAGCTGGTCTTCAACAGGCCTGGTCTCGGACGCCTCCTCATACAGGCGATCAATGAGCGTGATTACGGCATCATCCAGGGCGGCGTCGTTGTCTTCGCGCTTCTCGTCCTCCTCATCAATCTGGTGATGGATCTTCTCTATATCGTCATCGATCCTCGCATCCGGGTGAAATAATGAGCACCATCACTCAAACGTCGGGATCACCTTTGCAGGTTGCAGAACAGCCCTTGCTGGCACCTGCGCCAGGCCTGTTGTCGCTTCTGTCCCGAACCCTGCTGCGACGACCATCGACCCTCTTTGCGCTGGCGATCGCGCTCGTCTTCTTCGTGATTGCGGTCTTTGCGCCGATGCTTGCGTCTTATGATCCGCTGGCCCAAAGCGTCCTCTCAATCAACAAGGCTCCATCGGCCGCGCACTGGTTGGGTACGGACCAGTTCGGGCGCGATGTCCTCTCGCGCATGATCCACGGTTCGCGCAATTCGCTGCTCTTCGGCCTGATCTCGCCTGCGCTGGCCGCGCTGCTCGGCACCGCGCTCGGCGTGACCGCCGGCTATTTCGGCGGGCTGGTTGATCGTATCATCAGCCGCCTCATCGATCTGTTGCTTGCTTTTCCTGAGCTCCTGCTCGCGATCATCATCGCAGCCGTGCTCGGTGGCGCCTTCTGGAACATCATTGCCGTCATCACCGTCGCCTTCATTCCCGGTTTTGCCCGTGTGGCCCGCGCCTCGACCCTGTCGGTTAAGCAGGAACCCTATGTGGAGGCGGCCATTGCCGTAGGCGTGCGCACGCCCGTCATCATCTTCCGGCACGTCATTCCGAACATTGCGGCACCAATCGTCGTGTTGATGACGCTCTGGGTCGCCTCCGCCATTCGTCTGGAAGCCTCGCTGAGCTTTCTCGGCATCGGCACCCGCGCTCCCAATCCGAGCTGGGGCAATATCATCCGCGATGGTCTCAACAATCTCTTCGGATCGCCCTGGCCAATCATTGCCGCCGGTTTCGCCATCACCTGCGTGGTGCTGTCCTTCAACCTGATCGGCGATGCGGTGCGCGACATGCTGGACCCGGAGACGAACCAATGACGTCAAAAACGCAGTCTCCATTGCTCAAGGTCGATAATATCGCCGTCGAGTTCGGCCCGAAGGATTCGCCGATCCGTGTGGTGAACGGCGTATCCTTCGAGATCGAAGCCGGTGGTTCGGTCGGCATCGTCGGCGAGTCCGGCTCGGGCAAGTCGATCACATCGCTGGCGATCATGGGGTTGATCCCCAACCCGCCTGGCCGTATCGCCCAAGGGCGCATCGAGCTCGAAGGCGTCAATCTTCTCGATCTGCCGAAGACGAAGCTGCCCGAAATCCGCGGCCGCGATATCGCGATGATCTTTCAGGAGCCGATGAGTTCGCTGAACCCGGTCATGACAATCGGCGATCAGATCGGCGAAGCGATCATGCTGCATGAGAAGATGAGCCGCGGAGAGCGCCGTGCCCGCATCATCGAACTCCTGGAGCTCGTCGGCATCCCTAATCCGGAGGGACGTCTCGATGCCTATCCGCACCAGTTTTCGGGTGGGATGCGCCAGCGCGTGATGATCGCCATGGCGGTCGCCTGCAATCCGAAACTTCTGATTGCTGATGAGCCGACGACCGCACTCGACGTCACCATCCAGGCGCAGGTGCTTGACCTGATGGCGAGGGTGCGAAAGACGCTGAACACGGCCGTGCTGCTGATTTCGCACGATCTTGGGGTGATCGCTGAAGTCTGCGATCGGGTCATTGTCATGTATGCGGGGCGAGTGGTCGAGGACGCCGATGTCCGCTCGATCTTCAGGAATCCAAGCCACCCCTACACGCGCGGCCTGCTGCAATCCATTCCGCGTCTCGATGACGAACGCTCGCGTCTCTATCAGATCCCCGGTTCCGTGCCGCTCGCCGGCACGGTCAAGCAGAGCTGTCCCTTTTATGCCCGCTGCAGCGACCGGATCGACAAGTGTGCGGCCGAGATGCCGCCCATGTTCACCGTTTCAAAACGCCACAAGGCGGCCTGCTGGGTCACCGCCGGAGCAACAGCATGATAGAGATGAGCAGCGTCGACGACCTGTTGACCGTCAAAGACCTTGGCAAGACCTTTTCCGATGCGGGCAGACTGTCGTTTGGAAGCTCCTCTTCCGGCAGTGTGCGCGCCGTGGATGGCGCATCCTTTTCCGTCAAACCGGGCGAGACGCTGGCGCTTGTCGGTGAATCCGGCTGCGGCAAGTCCACACTCGGCCGTCTTCTGTTGCGGCTGATCCAACCGACCGATGGCGAGGTGCTGTTCGAGGGGCGTGATATCACCGCTCTCGGCGCTGCCGAGATGCGTATGATGCGCGCCAGAATGCAGATGGTCTTCCAGGACCCTTACGGCTCGCTCAGCCCGCGCCGTTCGATCGCGCAGATCATTTCCGAACCGCTCGAAGTCTTTGGGCTGGCGAAATCTTCGAGAGAACGGCGCGAGCGCGTGGCGGAGCTGTTGGTGCAGGTTGGCCTGTCGCCGAGCTTCATGGATCGTTATCCGCGTCAGTTTTCCGGCGGCCAGCGGCAGCGCATCGGCATTGCCCGCGCCATCTCGGTCAACCCGCAATTCATCGTCGCCGACGAACCGGTCTCGGCGCTTGATGTGTCCGTGCAGGCGCAGATCGTCAATCTGCTGCAGGATTTACAGGCCGAGCGAAAATTCTCCTACCTCTTCATTGCCCACGATCTCGCGGTCGTGCGGCACATCGCAGACCGTGTCGCGGTGATGTATCTCGGCAGGATCGTCGAGATCGGACCGAAGAAATCCGTCTATGCCCTGCCGCAGCATCCCTATACGCAGGCGCTGCTGTCGGCTGCTCCCGAGCCCGATCCGGATCGCAAGGCGAACCGCATCGTGCTGCAGGGCGACGTGCCGAGTCCATCACGCGTCCCGCCGGGCTGCAGCTTCCACACCCGCTGTCCGATTGCAAAGGACATCTGCAAGGTCGATCGGCCGGCGCTTCGCGAGGTTTCGCCGAACCAGTTCTCGGCCTGCCATTTCGCCACGCCCAATCCGCTGACGCAGGCAGGGTAAAACTATCGGCCTTCAGTGCACCAGGCCCGCCGGTGAACCTTCGTTTGTTCCCTCGACCGGCAGGTCTATGCCGCAGCGTATCAGCATAACTGACTCGAGCCTGAAGGTCATGGACCGGTATCGTCCGCTTTCACTCTCTGCGGGATTCCGGCTCGTCCATCCTCAGTGGGTCCAGCGGAATGTCGCTGCTTTCGGCCTGCGCCATCGCTTTGACGAGCGAGATGATCGTCTCGCGGATACGACGGTCCTCGATCTTTACGAAGGCCTTGTTGAGGACGAGGCCTTCCTTCGACCGCAGAAATTCGGCGACCGGATCGATGGGGGCGGAAAGGTCGAGGCCGGCAAAAATCGGCGCTTCCGAATCATCCTGTTCGAAAAAGAAGGCCGGTGAGGTGCGCAGCGCTTCGGCGATTTTCTGCAGGCGGCTTGCGCCGATGCGGTTGATGCCCTTTTCGTATTTCTGCACCTGCTGAAAGGTAACGCCGATCTGTTCGGCAAGCCGCTCCTGGCTCATGCCGAGAAGCTGCCTGCGCCTGCGCATGCGCATGCCGACATAGGTATCAATCGCGTTCGGTGTCTTGACGTTCATGGCCTACCTTCTGTCTCTTTCGCATTTCAGTCCATTGACTTGTAGACGGCATCGCGCCGCTTTTCTATGATTTGTTTTTGATGTCATATTAGGCATTCAAAAAATGCTCGGCACTGTGGCAAATGGCCCGGACCGATCACCAGTGCGGGATCGGTGTGTGAAGTGGTCGAATTGCAGGATCACGAACAAAAATCTTAAAATTGCGTACCGATCCGCGCAAAACTGGGCTGTAATCGTTTCTCTTCATAAGATAAATGCTTTTCCCAGCGACCGCCGCTGACAATTCACTTCCCGAGCCCGATCGCCTTAATAACAGCCCGCACGAAAACCGACGACGGCCCGGCATGGTTCCGGCCGCGCAGGAGGAAGATCCATGGCATCCGTTGCCGAGAGCGCCCCCCGCTTTGAAAAGACAGCAATGTCCATCCTGGTGGCAGTCAGCTTCTGCCACATGCTCAACGACATCATGCAGTCGCTGCTTGCCTCGCTCTATCCGCTCTTCAAGGCCAATTACAACCTCGATTTCGTGCAGATCGGCCTTCTGACCATGACCTTCCAGGTGACGGCTTCGCTGCTCCAGCCGCTCGTCGGCATCGTCACGGACCGTTGGCCGATGCCTTATTCGCTGCCGGTCGGCATGGCGAGCACCTTCTGCGGACTGATCCTGCTCGGCAATGCCGGCAGTTTCGAGCTGCTGCTGGTCGCGGCAAGCCTCATCGGCTTCGGTTCGGCCGTCTTCCATCCGGAATCCTCGCGTGTCGCGCGTCTTGCTTCCGGCGGCCGCCACGGTTTTGCCCAGTCCTTCTTCCAGGTGGGCGGCAATGCCGGCCAGGCAATCGGTCCGCTGTTGGCCGCCTTCATCGTGCTGCCGAACGGTCAGCACAGCGTGTCCTGGCTTTCCGGCATCGCCATGGTCGGAATGGTGGTCCTGAGCTGGGTCGGCAATTGGTACATGAGCCACCGCCGCCAGAACGCCAGCAAGGCAGCCCCGAGCCGCACGCTACCTCTGCCTCAGAGCAAGGTCGTCTGGGCGCTGCTCATCCTCGTGTTGCTGACGGCGACGAAGAACGTCTATATGGCAAGCGTCTCGAGCTACTTCACCTTCTACGTCATCGACCGTTTTCAGCTCGATGTGCAGCAGGCGCAGCTCATGCTCTTCCTGTTCTTGGGGTCTGTTGCCACCGGCACCTTCCTCGGCGGCCCGATCGGTGATCGTTTCGGCGCCCGCTTCGTCATCTGGTTCTCGATCCTCGGCGTCATTCCCTTCGCGCTGCTGCTGCCCTATGCGAACCTTTTCTGGACAGGCGTGCTCAGTGTCGTCATCGGCCTGATCTTCGCCTCTGCCTTCTCGGCTATCGTCGTCTTCGCGCAGGAGCTGGTGCCGGGTCGCGTCGGCCTGATCGCCGGCGTCTTCTTCGGTTTCGCCTTCGGTGCGGGCGGCCTCGGCGCGGCCTTGCTCGGCGGTTTTGCCGACTCGCACGGTATCGCCTTCGTCTATCGTATCTGCTCCTACCTGCCCCTGCTCGGCCTGTTCACCATCTTCCTGCCGCGCATCCCGAAGAACCGAGCGGTTTAAGTTTCGCGCTCAGAAAGAGGCACCGAGAAGCGTTTCGGTGCCTCTTTGGTATCCGGGCAAGCGCATGGCGCGGCGTTGCACTCGAACGAACATATTTTCCCCGGCCTTCGGCGAAGACGGATCGTCATTTCTTTAATCTACTATTTTAATAGATAATATCCGTCTCATGACGCAGCCCGTAACGGCGCGATAGTGGAAGGAAATGACATGTCTGCACCCAAACTGGTCGGTCTTGCCGGCAGCTTCAATCGTCCCTCGAAGACTTTTGCGCTGGTCGAGAATATTGCCGGCCTCGCCGCCGAAAAATATGGCTTCGACAACACGATCTACGACCTGACGGATGTCGGCCCCTCGCTCGGCCAGGCGCTGCGCCGTGACGACCTCGACAATCGTGCCAGGGAAATCATCGCCGATATCGCCAATGCCGATGTCCTCGTCATCGGCGCGCCGACCTTCAAGGGCAGCTATCCGGGTCTCTTCAAGCATCTGATCGATCTCATCGATCCACATGAGCTGCGCGCCAAGCCGATCGTCATCACCGCGACCGGCGGCGGCGACCGTCATGCGCTGATGGTCGAGCATCAGCTTCGCCCGCTCTTCGGCTTCTTCATGACCCATACCCTGCCGACGGCCGTCTATGCCTCGGACCGCGATTTCACTGACTACCGCGTTTCCTCCGAACAGCTTTCCAAGCGCATCGGGGAGGTCGTCGGTGAACTCACCGCCTTCTTTCCGGGCAGAAGTTCCACGCTGATCGCAGCGGAATGAATGCCATCCCGAGACTGATTTCAGCGGCGCCATTGGGCGCCGCTTTTGCTTGAGCGTTATTTTATGCTGACATTAATCCACAAATTTGATAGAATTTTTATCCTGCCGGTATCGACAAGGCGGCAAGAGTTTTTCCGGCGATGAGAAGACATCGGACGTTCGTGCTTCGCTCGTAATGAGCGCATTTGCAATTATCCGCCTGCTCGGGGCTCGGCCTCATCAGTCAGACGGGATATAAAATGACCAAGAACAAGAATTTCAGCGCCATTTCGCTTTCGCGCCGCGCGGCCCTCACTGTTGCAGCCTCTGCAGCTGCATTCATCGCCTTTGCCGCGCCGGCTCCTTCCTTTGCAGAAGACAAGTCGATCAAGGTCGGCATCATGAGCGGTGAGGATGAGGATGTCTGGCGTGTCGTCACCAGCGAAGCCGCCAAGAAGGGCCTTAAGATCGAGACGATCACCTTCAACGACTATACCCAGCCGAACGAGGCACTGGAGCGCGGCGAAATCGACGCGAACGCTTTCCAGCACCAGCCTTATCTCGACAACCAGATCAAGCAGAACGGCTACCATATCGTCCGTGTTGGCTATACAGGCGTCTGGCCGATCGGCCTCTACAGCAAGAAGCACAAGTCCGTTGCCGAACTGCCCGAGGGTGCCGTGATCGGCGTGCCGAACGATCCGTCCAACGAAGGCCGTGCGTTGCGCGTTCTGCAAAACGAAGGCCTGATCAAGCTGAAGGACGGCACGGGCATTCTTGCGACGATCGCCGATGTCGCTGAAAACCCGAAGAATATCGAGATCAAGGAGCTGGATGCCGGCATTGTCGGACGCTCGATCGATGATCTTGACGCCGGCGTCGTCAACACCGACTGGGCGCTGAAGAGTGGTCTTTCGCCGGCAGAGCGCGTCGCGCAGGAGCCGATCGCCGACAATCCCTATCGTAACTTTATTGCCGTGAAGGAAGAAAACAAGGATGCCGATTGGGTGAAGACCCTCGTCTCCTCCTATCAGAACGATACGGTCAAGGCCGAGTTCGACAAGGTGTACAAAGGTACGGGCCTCAGCGCCTATTGATCCACACGCCCTCCGCAGGGCGTCAACAACAGAGGCGGCCCGGGTCTTTCTGCCAGGGCCGCCTTCAGCATTTGTGAAGGAACGAGCATGAATTCAATTGTCTCCGCCTCGAGGATCGAGACGCGGCCGGCTGATGCCGAAGAGGTCGTCCGGCTGAAGGATGTCAGGCGCAGGTTCGGCGCGACACCAGCGCTCGATGGCATTTCGTTGAGTGTGAAGAAGGGCGAAATCCTCGGCATTATCGGCCGCAGCGGCGCCGGAAAGTCGACGCTGATCCGCTGCCTCAACGGCCTCGAGCGCGCCGATAGCGGCGAGATCGTCATCGAGGGCCGCAACATCATGGGCCTTGCCGAGCAGGAGCTGCAGCCGCTGCGCCGCCGCATCGGCATGATCTTCCAGCACTTCAATCTCCTGTCGGCCAAGACCGTCGAGGAGAATGTCGCGCTGCCGCTGAAGATCGAAGGCCTCGCCAAGGCCGAGCGGCTGAAGCGGGCGCATGAATTGCTGGACCTGGTCGGCCTTTCCGACAAGGCCAAGGCCTATCCGTCTTCGCTATCCGGCGGTCAGAAGCAGCGTGTCGGCATTGCCCGCGCACTCGCCGCCCGCCCGGCCCTGCTGCTCTCGGATGAGGCGACCTCGGCACTCGATCCAGAGACGACGCGCTCGATCCTCGCGCTTCTGAAGGATATCAATAGTAAGCTCGGGCTTACGATCCTGCTGATCACCCATGAGATGGAAGTGGTGCGCGGCATAGCCGATCGCGTCGCCGTCATCGATGCCGGTCGTATCGTGGAAGAGGGGCAAGTCTGGTCGATCTTCGGCGATCCGCAGACGGCGATCACCAGGAGCCTGCTCGGCGGCATCCGCCCACAGCTTCCCGAACACATCGCCGCGCGCCTGTCGCAGACAGGCGGCACGGAAGCGATCCTCAGCGTCGATCTCGCCGGGCCGGAGGCACAGGGCGCTCTCTTTGCCGATCTGTCGGCAACGCTGCCGCATTCCTTCCGCCTCGTGCATGGTGGCATCGACCACATCCAGAACCAGCCTGTGGCGCGGTTCTTCATTGCCGTTCCCACGCGCGATCCTGCGCTTGCCGAAAAGGTCGAACAATTTCTGAAGGCCCGGTCCGCCCGGGTGGAGGTGCTTGGTTATGACACCGATCATGATTAATCTGCTTTTGCGCTCACTCTGGGAGACCGTGCTGATGACGGCGGCTTCCGGGGTGATATCGCTTGTTGCCGGCTTGCCGCTCGGGCTGGCGCTGGTATTGACGAACCGCGGCGGCATTGCCGAAAATCCCTGGATCAACCGCATCCTCGGCGCCGTTATCAACGGCTTCCGCTCTGTGCCGTTCATCATCCTCCTGGTGGCACTGATCCCGCTGACGCGACTGATCGTCGGCACGGCGATCGGCACGTGGGCGGCCATCGTTCCGCTCGCCATCGCTGCCACGCCCTATTATGCGCGAATCGCCGAAGTGTCGCTGCGTGAGGTCGATCGCGGCCTGATCGATGCCGTTCGGGCCATGGGCGGCAATCGCTGGACGATCATTCGTGAGGTTCTGGTGCCTGAGGCATTGCCGGGCATCGTCGCCGGTTTCACGGTCACGCTGGTGACGCTGATCGGCGCATCGGCAATGGCTGGCGCCATTGGTGCCGGCGGTCTCGGCGACCTCGCCATACGCTACGGTTACCAGCGGTTCGAAACCAACGTGATGATTGCAGTCGTGGTCGTCCTTATCGTTCTCGTCTGCGGCATTCAATGGCTGGGCGACCGGCTGGTTGCCCGCCTTGATCATCGCTCAGCCTAGAGCAATTCCAGCAAAAGTGCGTAGCGGTTTTGCGTCCGGAATTGCGTGAAAACAAAGAGGTAGAGCGCTTCCGTGATTCGAAGATAAGCGGAATGCTCTAGCGCCTGAACTGTGCGGCGGGATGGCCGGCTGGCAGCCGGCCGTTTCCGCCGAACAGCTTCCGGCGCAGCGGTCCTTCCGCATAATCGGCCTTGAACAGGCCGCGCTCCTGCAGCACAGGCACCACGAGATCGACAAAATCATTGAGGCTTTCCGGCGCCACGGTGCGCGCCAGATTGAAGCCGTCGATACCGCCCTCTTCGATCCAGTGCTGCAGGATGTCGGCAATCTGCTCCGGCGAACCGACGATCGGCGTCATCCGGCTGCCGAGCACCATCTGGTCGATGATCTGCCGCTTCGTCACCGGCTTTGCCGCCTGCTTGGTGATCGCCGCCAGCGCCGACTGATTGGCATTCGTCGAGCTTTGGTCGATCACGTCATCGAGATCGTATTTCGAAAAGTCGACGCCGATAGAGGCGGAGTAATGCGCCAGCGAGGCCTCGACGCTCGCATGTCGGCGATATTCCGCGAGCTTTTCTTGTGCCTCGCTTTCCGTCTTTCCGACGACGACGGTCATCAGGCTCAGGATCTTTATCGCGTCCGCGCCGCGACCGTTCGCTTGCGTCTTGGCACGAAGCGCATCGACAGTCGGGCGTGCCGATTGCGGTGTCGGCCCTGCGATGAAGACGCATTCGGCATGGCGGGCAGCGAAATCCCGCCCGCGTGCGGACGCGCCGGCTTGGAAGAGCAGGGGTGTGCGCTGTGGCGAGGGCTCCGAGAGATGGATGCCCTCCATCTTGTGATATTGTCCCTGATGGCTGACGGCGCGGACCTTGGAGGCATCCGCAAAGACGCCGCGCTCCCCGTCGCGCAGCACGGCATCGTCGTCCCAGCTTCCCTCCCAGAGCTTATAGAGGATTTCGAGATATTCCTCGGCGGCGTCATAGCGCGCATCATGCTCCGGCAGTTTGTCAAAGCCCATGCTGCGGGCGGCACTGTCAAGATAGCCTGTCACGATGTTCCAGCCGATGCGCCCCTTCGTCAGGTGATCGAGCGTCGACATGCGTCGTGCCAGCAGGAAGGGCGGCTCATAGGTCGTATTGACCGTCACGCCGAAGCCGAGATGTTTCGTGACGTAGGCCATCGCCGAAATCGGCATCAGCGGATCATTGACCGGGATCTGCGCGCCCGTTTCGATAACCGGGGCCGGGCTGTTCTTGTAGACATCGTAGATGCCGACAATATCGGCAAGAAATATACCGTCCAGCTTGCCGCGTTCTGCCGTGCGCGCAAAATCCGCCCAGTAGTCGAGATCGGTATAGCTCACCGAACGATCGCGCGGATGTGTCCACATGCCGTGGTTTATATGGCCGACGCAGTTCATGTCGAAGGCGTAGATCTGCATTTTCTTCATTGAATACTGTCCTGAGATTTTCGTCGGTCATATTGGCGGATTCAGCGGGCAGATCGGGAAACACCGTTTTTCTCCTCCAATTTAGAAGCAAATTATCCTTCATGCCCGATTCCGGAAATTTTCTATCTCTATAAAATCTATGAATTTACAATGATCTATCCACATTCCGGGCGGAATGAATTTGAACATTGCGGGAGAGGGATATGAAAATCAACCGACGCAACCTGCTGGGCACGGCTGCCGCCGCTGTCCTCACCTTCACCACCTATACGGCCCATGCTGCCGACGTCACTCTCAATATCGGCTACCAGCCGATCGTCGAGCCGTCGCGCGTGCCGCAGGCCGATGGTACCTATGAGAAAGAGACCGGAGCCAAGATCAACTGGCAGAAATTCGATGGCGGCGCTGATGTCATCGCAGCCATCGCCTCCGGTTCCATCGATATCGGTTATGTCGGCTCGTCGCCGCTTGCTGCGGCTGCCAGCCGCGAACTGCCGATCGAGACGATCTATGTCGTCGGCCTGATCAGCGAGGCCGAAGCGCTTGCGGTCAAGAACATCACCAAGCCGGAGGACCTGAAGGGCAAGAAGATCGCCACCCCCTTCGTTTCGACAGCGCATTACAGCCTGCTGACGGCCTTGAAACACTGGAAGGTCGATCCGAAATCGGTGCAGATCCTCAACCTGCGTCCGCCGGAAATCGCTGCCGCCTGGGAACGGGGTGATATCGATGGCGCCTATGTCTGGGATCCGGTTCTGGCGCAACTCAAGAAGAGCGGCAGCATGCTTGCCACTTCTGCCGACGTTGCCAAGTGGGGCGGCCCGACCTTCGACGCCTGGATCGTCAGCAGGAAGTTCGCCGAAGCTCATCCCGAAATCGTCACAGGCTTCGTGAAGGTCACGGGTGCGGCTTACGCATCTTATCTCGCCAATCCGGACAGCTGGAACGCGACGTCCCCGGAAGCCGAGAAGATCGCGAAACTGACGGGCGCCAAGGCCGATGAAGTGCCCGCGCTCCTCAAGGGTTATACCTTCCCAACGTTGAAGGAGCAGGCCAGCGCCGATCTCCTGGGCGGCGGCACGGTGAAGGCAGTTGCCGAAACCTCGGCCTTCCTTCTGGAACAGGGCAAGATCCCTGGCGTGCTGAAGGACTACAGCCCCTATGTCTCCGACCGCTGGGTCAAGGAAGCCGCTAAGGCCGGTCTCTGATCCTCCCAAGGGTCCCGGTGCGGCTCCGGCCGCGCCGGTTTCATCTGTAGGTGATGTCCATGAGCATACTTTCTCTGCAATCCTTATCGCTCGACTACATCGAGACAGGCAGCCGCCGAAAAAGACGGGTGCTTGAGGACATCAACCTGCATATCGCTTCAGACGAATTCGTTGTCGTCATCGGCCGTTCGGGTTCCGGCAAGACCAGTCTTCTCAATCTCGCGGCGGGTTTCGCTGAGCCGAGCGAAGGCCGTCTGCTCGTCGATGGCCGGGAGATCGATGGCCCAGGCGCGGACCGGGCCGTCGTCTTTCAGGACGATGCGCTCTATCCCTGGCTGACCGCTGCCGGCAACGTCGCCCTTCCGCTGAAGCTCCAGGGCATCTCGAAAGGTGAGAGACAGCGTCGCGCGGCGGACCTGCTTGCCAAAGTCGGGCTCGACGGTGCGGGCGACAAGAATATCTGGGAACTCTCCGGCGGCATGCGCCAGCGTGTCGGCATCGCCCGCGCCCTGGCCTCCGGCCCGCGTTTTCTCTTGCTCGATGAGCCTCTTGGCGCGCTGGATGCGCTGACGCGCAGCCGCATGCAGCAGTTCCTGCTCAATGTCTGGGCCGAGAGCAAGACTGGTGCCTTGCTGATTACCCATAGCATTGACGAGGCCCTATTGCTTGCCACACGCGTCATCGTGCTGGCGCCCAATCCCGGCCGCATCGTGGCTGACATCAAGACAGATTTCGGCGGGGCGCTGCTCGACAACAAGAGCGCAAAGGAGATCAAGGCGCTGGCGGCATTCAAAAGCCTGCATGACGAGCTGACCGCGCTCATCCACGCGGATGAAGAGGAGATTGCTGCATGAGCGTCGAGGCAGAAACACTCACGACAGCAGTTTCCGACCAGCCGGTCGAGATGCGGCCGAAAGGTCGTGGCACGCTGCGGATCTCGTTTGTAACAATCGCCGTCATCATCGCCGCCTGGAGCCTCGCTTCGGCCTATGGCGCTGTCTCACCGGTTTTCCTGCCGTCACCATTTGTCGTGGCAAAATCGCTCGCCAATGTGGCGGTTAACGGTTTCGTCGATTCCACGCTTGCCGAACATACTCTGGCGAGCCTGCTGCGCATCTTCGCGGCACTCGCCGTCTCACTTTTGATCGGCGTGCCCGCAGGCATTGCCATCGCCACGAGCCGTATCGGCAAGGGTATCCTCGATCCGGTCGTCGAATTCCTGCGTCCTTTGCCGCCGCTTGCCTATCTGCCACTGATCATCATCTGGGTCGGCATCGGCGAGGCCTCGAAGGTCACGGTGATCTCGCTTGCCATGCTGCCGCCGATTATCCTGTCGACGGTCTCGGGCGTCAAATCCGCCCCGGCGGATTTCGTCAATGCGGCCCGCTCCTTCGGTGCCACGCGCTTCCAGCTCCTGCTGCATGTCATTCTTCCGGGCGCGTACCCGTCGATCCTGACGGGTACGCGCATTGCGCTCGGCGCCGGCTGGTCGACACTCGTCGCAGCCGAGTTGGTGGCGGCAAGCCAGGGCCTCGGTTTCATGATCCAGTCGGCAGCGCAGTTTCTGGTGACCGACATCGTCATCGGCGGCATCATCGTCATCGCCGCGATCGCCTTCCTGCTGGAATTGCTGGCGCGCTTGATCGAACGGCTCTTCGTGCCTTGGGCAGCACATCGCTGAAGGTCTATCATCGCCTTGCTGATCAAATTATCCTAAGGCTGTATCGCGCCGCGTGACCGCGAGGTGGTAGCGTGGCACGCGCACAATGCCGGAGGATGAAATGACGAAGAAGACGCTGTCGGACTGGGAGGAACTGGCGGAAAAGGAGCTGCGCGCAGCGCCGGAAACGCTGACCTGGCACACACCGGAAGGCATCGACGTCAAGCCGCTCTATACGGCCGCCGATCTCGACGGTGCCGACGCGGACACTCTTCCCGGCTTTGCGCCGTTCACACGTGGCCCGCGTGCCACCATGTATGCCGGTCGACCCTGGACGATCCGGCAATATGCCGGCTTTTCGACCGCCGAAGCGTCCAACGCCTTCTATCGCCGGAATCTTGCCGCGGGCCAGAAGGGGCTTTCCGTCGCCTTCGACCTCGCCACCCATCGCGGTTATGACAGCGACCATCCGCGTGTCGTCGGCGATGTCGGCAAGGCAGGCGTGGCGATCGACAGCGTCGAGGACATGAGGATCCTCTTCGACGGCATTCCGCTGCAGGACATGTCGGTTTCCATGACCATGAACGGTGCGGTCATCCCGATTCTCGCGAATTTCATCGTCGCCGGCGAAGAGCAGGGCGTTTCGAAGGCGGAATTGTCGGGGACCATTCAGAACGATATTCTCAAGGAGTTCATGGTCCGCAACACCTATATCTACCCGCCGGAACCCTCGATGCGCATCGTTGCCGATATCATCGAATATACGGCAAAGGAGATGCCGAAATTCAATTCGATCTCCATCTCCGGCTATCACATGCAGGAGGCCGGCGCGACGCTGGTGCAGGAGCTTGCCTTCACGCTGGCCGATGGGCGCGAATATGTGCGGGCAGCGATCGCCAAGGGACTTGATGTCGACGACTTCGCGGGGCGCTTGTCCTTCTTCTTCGCGATCGGCATGAACTTCTTCATGGAGGCGGCCAAGCTCCGCGCTGCCCGGCTGCTCTGGACGCGCATCATGGAGGAATTCCAGCCGAAAAAGACTTCCTCGCTGATGCTGCGCACCCATTGCCAGACCTCGGGTGTCTCGCTGCAGGAGCAGGATCCTTACAACAACATCATCCGCACCGCCTTCGAGGCCATGTCGGCCGTGCTCGGCGGCACGCAGTCGCTGCACACCAATTCCTTCGACGAGGCGATCGCGCTGCCGACGGAATTTTCCGCTCGCATCGCCCGCAACACCCAGCTCATCCTGCAGCACGAGACCGGCGTCACCAACGTCGTCGATCCGCTCGCCGGCTCCTATTACGTGGAGAGCCTGACGAAGGAACTGGCCGACAAGGCCTGGGCGTTGATCGAGGAGGTCGAGGCGCTCGGCGGCATGACGAAGGCGGTCAACGAAGGCCTGCCGAAGCGCCTGATCGAGGAAGCTGCCGCCCGTCGTCAGGCCGCCGTCGACAAAGGCGACGAGGTCATCGTCGGCGTCAACAAGTACCGGCTGGAGGCCGAACATCCAATCGATATTCTGGAGATCGACAACAGTGCGGTGCGTGCCGCGCAGATCCGCCGCATCGAGGACACCAAACGACGCCGCGATGGTGCGAAGGTGAAGGAAGCGCTGGCGACTCTGTCTGAGGTCGCCCGCAGTGGTGACGGCAATATGCTTGCAGCAGCCGTCGAAGCCGCCCGGGCACGCGCCACCGTCGGTGAAATCTCCGATGCGATGCGCGAAGTCTTCGGCGACCATTTCGCTACGCCCAAGGTTATCAGCGGTATCTACGGCAGCGCTTATCGCGACGAACCCGAGCTCGATGTCCTGAAAACCCGTATGGCTGAAGTAACCGAAGCCATGGGCCACAAGCCGAAGATCATGGTCGCTAAGCTCGGCCAGGACGGGCATGATCGTGGCGCGAAGGTGATCGCCTCGGCCTTCGGCGATGTCGGTTTCGACGTTCTCGCCGGCCCGCTGTTCCAGACGCCCGAAGAGGCGGCCGGCATGGCGGTCGGCGAGAAGGTCAACGTCGTCGGCGTCTCGTCGCTGGCGGCCGGTCACCGGACCCTGCTGCCGCAACTGATCGAACGGCTGAAGGAACAGGGCGGTGGCGATATCATCGTCGTCTGCGGCGGTGTCATCCCGCGACAGGATTACGAATTCCTGCATGAACACGGCGTTGCTGCAGTCTTCGGCCCGGGTACCAATGTACTGGAGGCCGCGAACTCCGTTCTCGACCTCCTGCAGGGGATCCGGCGGAACCAGTAGCTTAGAGCAATCCGCGCTTTGCGAGATTGCCCATCAGGGATGAGATGCCGAAGGTCCAGGGTGGGCATTCGGTGGAAAGCCGGACCGTATTGACCAGCGCGCCAAGGCCGGCGGACGAAATTTCCACGACATCGCCGATCTTGTGCGTGAAACCCTGGTTCTTTGCGTCGCGATCCTGCGTCGGCGCAAAGAGCGTGCCGAGGAACAGCATGAAACCATCGGGGTACTGATGGTGGGCGCCGACCGTCTGCTTGACGAGATCGGTCGGATCGCGGCTGATCTGCGACATGGAGCTCTTGCCATGCAGGATGAAGCCATCCTCGCCAGTGACCTTGAGATCGAGCTCGGCCTTGCGCACGTCATCGAGGCTGTAACCCGCATCGAAAAGCCGGACAAAGGGACCGATGGAGCAGGAGGCGTTGTTATCCTTCGCCTTGCCGAGCAGCAGCGCGGAGCGGCCCTCGACGTCGCGCAGGTTCACGTCGTTGCCGAGTGTGACGCCCTTGATCTCGCCGCGGCTGTTGACCGCCAGCACAATTTCCGGCTCCGGATTATTCCAGGTCGAGATCGGGTGAAGACCGACATCGGAACCCCAGCCGACCGATGAGAGAACCGGCGATTTGGTGAAGACTTCCGCGTCTGGGCCGATACCGACTTCGAGATATTGCGACCAGATGCCTTCCTCGATCAGCGCCTGCTTGACCTTGGCGGCTTCCGGCGAACCGGCCTTGATATTGGTGAGGCTGCCTCCGATCAGCGTGCTGACGCGCTCGCGGATGGAAGCGGCCCGATCCGCGTTGCCGGCGGCCTTTTCCTCGATGACGCGTTCGATCATCGACTGGGCGAAGGTCACGCCGCAGGCTTTGATCGCCTGCAGGTCTGCCGGCGCCAGAAGATAGGCCTTACTCGCATCCGGCCTGCCGGTGCTGTTGGCTGCGATCTCCTCCAGCGTGCCAAGCGGCTTGCCGGTTGCGGCTCGGACGAACTCCGCCGCATCGGCTCGCTCCAGCAGCGCGCTGAGGGTCGGGGCCTCGGCAGAGGTGATGTCGATGAGGGCGCCATCGCGCAGTGTCACGATGCTTGGCCCGGCTACCTCCGGGTTCCAGGCGCGACCGACAAAGAGACCGCCCGAAGCGGCAGCATCGAGGGGGAAATGGGACATGGTGATCTTCCGTCACAGGCGGAGCGGGGAGCGCTCCTGCAGAATTGGATAGCTGCCGTCCTCCTACCCGACGGCGGCGAAAATCGAGCACATTCATCGGACAAGAGCAAGTCTCAACAGGCGAAAAGCGGTTCGTGCCTGCTTTATGCGTGTGCAAAGCAACAAAGTGCCAAAGCGGCATTTCGTCATAACTTATAACTATTTAGATACAAAATAACCTTTCTATTTCATATATTTACCAAGGAGGCAAAACTCTTTTGCCGCAGATCTTGCCTTGACAGGGCCACTCTTTCGTTATCTGTTTTGCACCATGGAGGAGGGGCGGCGGATGCCGACCTGCGAAAGTTTTCCCGGGAGGATAATACTGCGATGCTGAGATTTGCCGTCGTCGGGATCGACCATGGGCACACGTTCGATCATGTGAAGGGATTGCTGGCTGCGGGCGCCGAATTCGTCGGCTATTGCCCCCAGACATCAGTGCCCGCGATCCGCGAAATGTTCGAGAAGACCTATCCGGATGCGCCGCAGATCGACCGGGAAAAGATCTTCGCCGATCCCTCGATCGACGTCATCTGCATTGCCGCCATTCCGCGCGACCGCGCTGGCTTAGCGATCCGCGCCATGAAGGCCGGCAAGGACGTCATGACCGACAAGCCGGGTGTGACGACCTTCGCCCAGCTGGAAGAGGTCAAACGCACCGTTGCAGAAACCGGCAAGATCTTCTCCATCTGCTTCTCCGAGCGCCATTGCGTGCGCTCCGCCGTCAAGGCCGGCAAGCTGGTGAAGGAAGGGGCGATCGGCAAGGTCATTCAGACGCTGGGCACGGGACCGCATCGGCTGCAGTTGCCGACGCGGCCGGACTGGTTCTTCGATCCGGAAGCCTTCGGCGGCATCATCGTCGATATTGCCTCGCACCAGATCGACCAGTTCCTTTTCTATACCGGCTCGACGACAGGCGAGGTGGTCGCCAGCTCGATCGGCAATTTCGGCATGCCGGAGAAACCGGCTTTCCAGGATTTCGGCGACGTGTTGCTGCGTTCCGACACGGCAACCGGTTACATCCGCGTCGATTGGTTCACGCCGGAGGCGCTGCCGACCTGGGGTGACGGACGCCTGACTATCCTCGGCACCGAGGGCTATATTGAATTGCGCAAATATATCGATATCGCCGGCCGGCCGGGCAAGGATCACCTCTTCCTCGTCAACGGCAAGGAGATGACGCATATCGATTGCAGCAGCGAGAAGCTCGACTATTTCGATGCTTTCGCAGCCGATGTACGCGACCGCAGCGAAACGGCGATGACGCAGAGCCACGTCTACGAAGTCTGCCGCCTGTCGCTCGAAGCACAGACGAAGGCAGCCCGCATCGGTACCCGCTAAGGAAAACATCATGACACGGAAACTGCGCGTCGGCGTCCTCGGCGCGGGCATTGCCGAACGGCATTTGACAGGCTTCAGCTGGAACAGCGATCTCTTCGAGGTTCCCGTTCTCTGCTCCCTCGACGCGGATCGCGGCAAGGCGCTCTGCGAAGAGCACAAGATTCCCGAATATACGCAGGATACGGATTCGCTCTTTGCTCGCGACGATCTCGATGTCATCGATATCGCCACCCCGCCGAGTTCGCATTTCGAGCTGTGCAGAAAGGCGATCGAGAGTGGCAAGCATGTGATCTGCGAAAAGCCGCTCTTCGGTTCGATTGCCGAAGTGGATGAGATGGCGCGCATCCTCGCTCGGTCGAACGGCCGCAAGCTGATGCCGATCTTCCAGTATCGCTATGGCAGCGGCCTGCAGAAGCTGAAGCTGTTGATCGAGCGCGGCCTCGCCGGCAAGCCGTTCCTCACCACAATCGAAACGCATTGGTGGCGTGGGCCGGATTATTATGCGGTGCCGTGGCGCGGCAAATGGGCAACGGAACTCGGCGGCGGCCTACTCGGCCATGCGATCCACGCCCATGACATGTTGAACTATGTGCACGGCGCCTGCGCCGAGGTGTTTTCCTACGGTGCGACGCTCGTCAACCCGATCGAGGTCGAGGACACTGCCTCGCTGTCGGTGAAGATGAAGAACGGCTCGCTCGCCACGCTCTCCATGACGCTCGGCTCCCGCAAGGAAATCTCCAGGCTGCGCTTCTGCTTCAGCGATCTCGTCGCCGAAAGCATTCTGGAACCCTACACGATGGGCCGCGATCCCTGGACCTTCATCGCCGGGACAGACGAGCATCAGGTCAGTATCGACGCCGCGCTTGCCGGCTACGAAGTGAAGGAAGACGGCTATACGCGTCAGTTTGAGCTCTTCCATCAGGCGATCATCGAGGACCGCGATCCGCCGGTGACCTTGCAGGATGCGCGCAACTCCCTGGAGCTGGTGACTGCCGCCTATCACTCGCAGCGTACCGGCCAGCCGACGCCGATGCCGATTGCGGCCGATCATCCACTTTATCGTTCCTGGCTTCCGGAAGAAGAACGGCGTCTTGCCGCCGGGGTTTAAGGCAAAGATCGTGCTGAAATCATTCGAACATATCGGCATGACGGTCAGCAATATGGATCGCGCGATCGAATTCTATTGCGGTCTGCTGGGCCTGAAACTGCATCTGCGCAAGCAGATGCCTAACGGCATGCAGGTCGCCTTCCTCGACGCCGGCGGTGGCATGCTGGAGGTTTTTGCGCCGCCTGGCGGTGCCGCAAGAGCTGTCGACCTTCAAGATGGAACGGCCGGCGTCAAGCACATAACCTTCCATTTCGAAAACGTCGAGGAAACCTTCGCCCGCCTGGAAGCGGCGGGTGTAGAAATCAAGGAACGGCCGCGTTTTGCGGTCCATTCCGAGATGTTGAACAGGATCGCGTTTGTCCGCGATCCGGATGGAATCATTGTCGAGCTTGCGGAGCGGTCGCAGAACCGGCTCGCCTGAGAGCGTCATGCCGATCGCGATGAGCTGAAAGGAAAGGGCGCGGTGTGAACCGCGCCCTCGGCTTTTATCTATGTTCTCCCGACGCCTTTTTCTTGGCTTCGTCATCCACCAGTTCGTACCACATGGCGTTGAGGACGGCGAAAGCGGCTGCCAGCGGCAGGCCGAGAATCCATGCGAAATACCACATCGTTTCGTCTCCTCAGTAAGCGTGGCTGTTCTTGTCGGTGACGCTCTTCTCGTCGACCTTGCCCCACAGCACCTTGTAGACCCAGGCGGTGTAGGCAAAGATGATCGGCAGGAAGATGATCGTGGCCACCAGCATGATGAATAGCGTCAGGTGGCTGGACGACGCATCCCAGACCGTCAGGCTCGCCCTTGGATCGAGCGACGAGGGTAGGATGAACGGGAACATCGAAAGACCGACCGTCGAGATGATGCCTGTTATCGCGAGGTCGCTGAAGAGCAGAGTTGCGACCTCGCGGCGGACCCGCATGGCAAGGAATGCCGCGCCTGCGCCCAGGAAGCCGAGGATCGGTGCTGCAATCATCCAGGGATAGGTGTGGTAATTGGCAAGCCATGCACCGCCTTCCGGCGTCACGGTTTTCAAAAGCGGGTTCGACGGGCCGATCGGGTTGATATCGCTGGTGATGCGATAACCGCCGACACCCATCCAGAGAAACAGGCCGCCGAGCGCGAAGAGCACGATGACGGCGAGCGCCGCGATACTGCCGTAGCGACGACTGCGCTCGGCAACCGGTCCCGTTGCCTTCAGCATCAGCCATGCGCCGCCGTGCATCACGAGCATGGCGACGGAGAGCAGGCCGCAGAGCAGGGCATAGGGGTTCAGAAGCGCGAAGAATGAGCCTTCATAGAAGATGCGCATGTCGTTCGCGAAGCGGAAGGGCACGCCCTGCAGCACATTGCCGACGGCAACGCCGAAGATCAGCGACGGCACGAAACCGCCGACGAAGAGTGCCCAGTCCCAATTGCTGCGCCACCGAGGGCTCTCGCGCTTGGAGCGGTATTTGAAAGCGACCGGGCGCAGGATGAGCGCAAGCAGAATTGCGAACATCGCCAGATAAAAGCCCGAGAAGGAGACCGCATAGAGCGGCGGCCAGGCGGCGAAGATGGCGCCGCCGCCTAGGATGAGCCACACTTGGTTGCCTTCCCAGGTGGCGCCGATCGTATTGATAGCGATACGGCGTTCCGCATCGTTCTTGGCAACGAAGGGCAGGAGCGCACCGACGCCAAGGTCGAAGCCGTCGGTGGTGGCGAAGGCTATCAGGAGCACGCCGAGCAGCACCCACCAGATGATGCGCAGGGTTTCATAATCGATAAGTTCGTGAAGGATCATGACGGTTCACTCCGCGGCTGGAACGAGGGTTTCGGAAACAAGCTTTGCTTCCGGCTCGTGGTCCGGTTCCGGTCCTTGCTGGATTGCCTTCAGCATCAGCTTCATCTCGATGATGATCAGCGTTGTGTAGAGTACGGCAAAGCCGCAGATCGTCAGCAGCACCGTGCTGGCGCCGAGGCTGGAGACGGCGACGGCCGTCGGCAGCACGCCTTCGATCACCCAGGGCTGACGGCCGAACTCGGCAACGATCCAGCCGAGTTCGATCGCCACCCACGGCAGCGGGATGGCAAATACCGCGATGCGCAGGAGCAGCGGATATTTGTCCAAATGCCGGCGGGCCGACAGCCAGAAGAAGGTTGCCGTCAGCACGATGAAGAACATGCCGAGGCCGACCATGATACGGAACGACCAGAAGAGCGTCGGCACATGCGGGATGGTGTCGCGTGCGGCCTGAGCGATCTGTTCGTCGGTTGCCTGACGCGGATCGTCGACATAGCGCTTCAAGAGCAGGGCATAGCCGAGATCGTGGCCGAGATCCTCGAAGGAGCTGCGGACTTCCTGGGCAACCTGATCCTGGGCAGGCGCGGACCGGATCTGCATCAGCGCGTCATAGGCCTTGATGCCGTCGCGAATGCGGGTTTCTGCCTGCTGTTCCAGCTGATCGATACCAGGGATTTCCGTCGTCAGCGAGCGGGTGCCGATGAGGCCCATGACCCAGGGGATATGGACGGCGAAATGTGTTTCGCGCGCTTCCTGATCCGGGAAACCGAAGGCGGTGAAGGCGGCCGGAGCCGGCTCCGTCTTCCACATGGCTTCGATTGCGGCGAGCTTCATCTTCTGGTTTTCGGTGGCGAGATAACCGCTTTCGTCACCGAGAACGACCACCGACAGGGCCGAGGCGAGGCCGAAGGAGGCGGCAACCGTCATCGAGCGTTTGGCAAGTTCGACGTGCCGGCCCTTGAGCAGGTACCAGGCAGAAACGCCAAGCACGAAAATCGAGGCACAGACATAACCCGCCGAAACCGTGTGGACGAACTTCGCCTGGGCGACGGGGTTGAAGACCACGTCGAAGAAGCTTGTTATCTCCATACGCATCGTCTGCGGATTGAGCGCCGAACCGACAGGGTTCTGCATCCAGCCATTGGCGACAAGGATCCAGAGCGCCGAGAAATTCGACCCAAGGGCCACCGCCCAGGTGGCGGCCAGATGGCCGACCTTCGACAGCTTGTCCCAGCCGAAGAAGAATAGGCCGACGAAAGTCGCTTCGAGGAAGAAGGCCATCAGGCCTTCGATCGCCAGCGGCGCACCGAAGATGTCGCCGACATAATAGCTGTAATAGCTCCAGTTCATGCCGAACTGGAATTCCATGACGATGCCGGTCGCGACGCCGATGGCAAAATTGATGCCGAAGAGCGTGCCCCAGAATTTCGTCATCTGTCGCCAGATCTGGCGACCGGTCATGACATAGGTCGTTTCCATGATGGCAAGCAGCACGGAAAGGCCGAGCGTCAGGGGCACGAACAGGAAGTGATAAAGCGCGGTCAGCGCGAATTGGAAGCGCGATAGCGCTACGATGTCTAGTTCCATTGTCTTTCTCCCACGGTCCCACGGGGTATCAAGAGTTTCTGCATGGCCGGCCGGCCATGCAGGGCATGCCTGTTCGCTCAATCCGGCCGAAGCCGGTCGAGCGCCTTTTCGAACGCCGCCTCTCCACGGCGCGAAACCTCTGTGATGCGGCCGTCCTCGATGACGACAATGCGGTCTGCGAGTGCCGCTTCACGGCGGATATGCGTGGCGATGACAAGCGCGCGGCCTTCGGCTCTTAGCGCGAGGCGATGGAGCACGTCACGCGCGGTGCGACCGTCGAGCCCCTCGGTCGGCTCGTCGAGCAGCCAGAGCGGCGTATCGCGCAGGAAGAGACGTGCGAGCGCCAGCCGGCGTGACTGGCCGCCGGAAAGCCCCATGCCGCCTTCGCCGAGCGGCGTATCGAGACCTGATGGCAACGCGTCGACATCGGCAAGCAGGCCGGCAGCGGCGAGCGCGCCGCGCAACTGATCGTCATCGGCATCGGCTGCCGCGAGCAGCAGGTTGCCGCGCAGCGTATCCTGGAAAAGCTCGGTCCGCTGGGTGAGCAAGGTTGTATCCAGTGCTGCGGCCACGCCGGCTGCCGGCGGCAATTCGCCTGAAAGCAGCGAGAGCAGGGTCGATTTGCCGGCGCCGCTGCTGCCGACCACGGCGATGTGCTCGCCGCGGCGCAACTCGAGCGTCACGTTGCGCAATGCTGACCGTGTCGCCCCGTCATGTGCGACGGTGATATCCTGGAGCGCGAAGGCAAGCTCATGGGCCGGAGCTTTAGGCGTGAGGTCTGCTTTGACGGCCGAAAGCCGTGGCGCGATGCGTTTGGACGCCAGCATCGTCCTGCCGAATTCCAGGGCGCCGCGGCGCAGTGCGGCGAAAGGTTCGGTCGCGGCAAATGCGACGAGCACGCCGAGCGCGGCAATAGGCGCGGTGATCGCGCCGGTCCGCATCAGCATGGCCACGATCAGCAGAGACGCGACCAGCAGGGCGGTGGAGAAAAGGCCAAAGCCGAAGGTCACGCCGCTCTCGATGCGGTTCAACCGGTCGTCGGCCTTTGCAGTATAGGCGTCAGCAGCGGCGATGGCCTGCTGCTGTGCGGCAAGTCGGTTCGCCATGAGAAGATCGGTCTGGCCGGCGACGAGATCGATGGCCCGGGACCGGATGGTTTCAATGCCGTAAGCGCGGCGGCGCGCGTACTTCAACGCCAGCCGGCCGGCAGCGAGCGGCAGGCCAAGCCCCACTAAAACGAGACAAAGGCCGAAGAGCAGGCCGAACAGCGGATGCATCAGCCCGAGCGTGACGCTGGCAACGAGTGCCGCGCCGACTGCCACGGCTGCCGGCACGAGAACGCGAAGATAGAGTGAATCCAGCGCATCGATATCGGCCGTCAGGCGGAAAAGCAGCCGGGCTGGCCGGTCGAGAAGCGCGCGTGCTGCGCCGGCGGCGGCCCAGCCGCGGAACAGACGTTCGCGAAGGGCAGCAAGCACAGCAAGCGTTGCATTGTGAGTAGTCAGCCGTTCGCCATAACGCGCCGCGGTGCGCAGGATCGCAAGGAAACGAATGCTGGCCGATGGTGCAAAGACGTCAAAGGTCGCGGCAACGGTTGCCGAAAGACCTGCAAGGGCGGTCGCGGTGATGAACCAACCTGAAAGGCCGAGCAGCGCAATGCCAGCCGTGACGGTCGCAGCCGACAATGCGGCGCCAAGCAGCAGCTCTTTGCGGCGTGTCTGCATGAAAAGACACAAGACCGGTTTGATATCGGTGAAGAAAGAGGTCATTCGGCAGCCTCCTGAACACGATCCGCATCAAGGCGGATGGCGCGGTGCATGCGTGCTGCAAGCAGCGGATCGTGTGTCGCGACGATCAGCGTGCGCCCTTTTGCGAGCGCGAGCAGGCTCTCGGTGATCTCGGCCGCCGTCTGAGCATCGAGATGGGCGGTCGGCTCGTCGGCAAGGATGATGCGGATATTGGGATCGCAGGCAGCCCGCGCGATAGCGAGCCGCAGCGCCTCGCCGCCCGAAAGACCGATGCCGGCCTCGCCGAGCGGGCGATGGCCATAGGCCTGCGCGACACTGCCAAGCTTTGCGAGATCGAGTGCCTTGGAGACGTCTGTCTTTTTGATGTCGGGTCTGCCGAGCGCAATATTGCCGGCAATGGTGCCCGCGAAAATGTGCGGCTTCTGACCGATCCAGGCCATCTTGCCGCGACCCTCGTTCGCGCCGCCGATCAGAACCCGGCCTTCATTGCAGGGCGCCAGGCCGGCGATCAGCGACATGAGGGTCGACTTGCCGGTACCACTGGCGCCGAGCAGTGCCACGTGTTCGCCGGCGGCGATACCGAGGTTGAATGTGTCGAAGATCGGTACGTGCTCAGGTCTATAGCGGAAGCCGACATTTTCCAGGCGTATATCGAAGGCTTCTGAAACGGCGGTAACCTGGGCATTCTGCTGATCGGGAAGCACCAAGCCCCCGGCGGCTAGCCCATCCAGCGCCTTCAGCACAGCCTGGCCCGAGGCGCGGTCATGCCAGACGGCCGAGAGTTCACGCAATGGCTCGAAGAAGGCAGGTGCGAGCAGCAATACGAACAGGCCCTGCGAAAGGTCGAGACCGCCGGACCAGGCGCCGAACCGGATTTCGCCGAGCAGGCTGAAGCCGACATAGACGGCGGTCATCGCCACGCCGAGCGCCGAGAAGAGTTCGAGTACGGCCGAGGACAGGAAGGCGATCTTCAGCACGGCCATGGTGCGCGTGCGCAGTGATTCTGCCTCCGCGCGAAGCCGGAGCGCGGTGGCATCGACCGCATCGAGCGAGCGGATCGTTGCAAGCCCGCGCAGGCGATCGAGCAGGAAAGCGTTGAGGCCGCCCGTTGCGACAAGCTGCTTTTCGCTCGCAGCCTGCGCCCGCCAGCCAATCAGCGCCATGAAGATCGGAATGAGCGGCGCTGCAAACAACAGGACGAGCGCAGCGATCCAGGAGATCGGAAAGATGCAGACGAGGATGACGAGCGGTACGAGGCTCGCCTTCATCCGCGCCGGCTGGAAACGGGAGAGATAGGGCACGATCAGCTCGGCCTGTTCGCCGAGTACGCTGGCGGCCTCGCCGGATGCAGGGCGGCCCGCATTAACTGGCGAAAGACGGGCAAGCAGCCCTACTGCGGCGACGCGCTTTTTACTGAGTTCGGCTCGTGCTGCGCGGAAGGCAAGGCGGCCGCCAGCCGCATCGAGACAGCTTTTGACGACGCCGAGCAGCAATACCAAGACCGCTGGCCAGAGGATATCGGCAAGGCCGCCGCCATCGGCGAGCCGACCGACGGACCATGCAAGCAGACCTGCTTGCGGAATCCAGAGCGTGGCTGCGAATGCCTGTAACATTGCGGCGCTGCGCAGACGGCTTCTGGTCCCGCTCGGCTTGTGCGCCGCGGCCTCGCGGGCGGGCGCCCCCGCCGTCTGCCGGTCTCTCGCGTCGAAGAAAGCACTGCTCATGGCGCTAGCTCTTGCTGGCAGAATTGGGACGGCGGCGGCCAAGCGAAACGACCTTGTCCTTGGCCTCCAGAAGTTTGGTCACCTTCGCACCTAACGAGAGTAACGTTGCAAGTCTTTCTGTTTCAAGTTGTTTTACGTCTTCATACCAGTGCGTCAGCTGTTCGATGAGCGTATGCATCTCGCTCATGCGCTCCTGCGCATGGCGTTCGGCCTCGCTTGCCGGGCGCTGCATCAGGATCTCGCGCAGCATCGACAGCGTCGGATCGACCTCGCGCTTCTTGCGCTCTTCGGCAAGCGTTCTGAGGATCAGCCAGACATCGTCGGGTGTTGTGAAGAAGTCGCGCCGGTCATCCGGCTTGTGGCGCAGCAGCACCAGGTTCCAAGCCTGCAGTTCGCGCAGACTCATGGAGACGTTCGAGCGTGATATTCCGAGTGCATCGACGATCTCTTCGGCGCAAAGCGGCGAGGGCGAGACGTAAAGCAAGGCATAGATCTGGCCGACCGTGCGGTTGATTCCCCAGCGGGAGCCCATTTCACCGAAGTGCAGAACGAAGGACTGAACGAGAGGTGGAAGGTTCATTGTCGTTTCCGTTGCGTCTGTGATTTCAGAAATTTCTGAAATCACTATACAGACTTTCGCATTTGTGCCGCAATTGCGCAGGCAGGGCTGCGGCAATTTGGATGCATGCTTCGATGGTCCGCCTTTTTAGTAGACGGACACCGCACGCCTGGAATTGATTTAAGTCAAATTTCGTAAAGACAAAACGCCCGGCAGACGAGCATCTGCCGGGCGTTTTATCTCGGATAAATTAGTGGAAAGGGGCGCGAGCCTCAGATCAGGCCGGTCAGGATGCCGATGCCGGCAACGGCAGCAAGGCTGCCTGCGGTGCGAGTGACGAAGGCGCCCTGACGCTCGCCGAAGCGGGCAATCAGAAAACCGAGACCGAGACCTGCCATGTGCAGCAGGGCAGTGGCGATCATGAAGCCCGCGGCATAGGCAGCACCTCCGGCGTTTTCAGGCATTTCGGCGCCGTGCGCATGGCCATGGAAGATCGCAAACAGGCCGACGATACCCATCGCGACAGCCGTGGAGGCGCGGATGTTCAGCGCAACGATCGCGCCGAGCACGATGACGGAAAGCGCGATGCCTATTTCAACGAGGGGTACATTGATGCCGGCGATGCCAAGAGCGCCGCCGAGTGCCATGACGAGCACGAAGGTCGTCGGCACGGCCCAGACGGCCCGGCCACCAAGCTGGAAAGCGAGGATACCGACCATGATCATGGCAAGGATATGATCGAGGCCGGAAATCGGATGGCTGAAACCGTGCATAAAGCCGGCCGTTTCGCCGACGCCGGTATGGGCATAGGCGACTGCCGGAAGCGCCGCGGCGGCAAGCGCAAGAGCGCCGCTTTTGAAGATTGATTTCATTATGGAATTCCCTCTGAGTTTTTAGATCCCGCGGCTGCCGACTCCTCAGGCACGGTTTCACGTCGCGTCACCAAGCTAGTCCACCGAGATTTTCCCGTCAACGAAAAGTACAGGAATAGATAGGAATTTCAATTGCTTATATCGTATGCAATTGCCTTTTTGAAAGGCGGCTTCACAAGGGGCGCTCAACCGGATTATCAATCATCTTGCGAAGGAGAGAGCCGCCGCATCTTGAGGAGGATCCCATGACGAATACCGAAAGGCCACTGGCGATCAGCGCGCCGGAGCCGCGCACGCTGGACCTGATTTTCAGCGACAAGGCGCGCGCCGAACTCAACGCGAAATACGAGATCGTAGAGGCCGATGCCGATGATATCGCCGGCCTTGGCGATGATATCCTCTGCAGGACGCGCTACATCATCGGCCAGCCTCCGCTGTCGGCGGAGACGCTTGATCGTATGCCACAGCTCCGCTCGATCCTCAATGTCGAGAGCAACCTCCTCAACAACATGCCCTACGACATACTCTTCCAGCGCGGCATCCATGTGGTGACGACCGGGCAGGTGTTTGCACAGCCGGTGGCGGAAATCGGCCTCGGCTTTGCGCTGAGCCTCGCGCGCGGCATCGTCGATGCCGATGTGGCTTTCCGGGAGGGAAATGAACTCTGGGGCGGCGAAGGCAATACCAGCGCCCGGCTGATATCGGGCTCCGAGATCGGGATCGTCGGTTTTGGTGATCTCGGCAAGGCACTGCGGCGGACCCTGTCTGGCTTCAAGGCCAGGATCAGGGTGTTCGATCCGTGGATGCCACGTTCGATCCTGGAGGAAAATGGCGTGGAGCCGGCGAGCCTGAGTGACGTGCTGACGCAGAGCGATTTCGTCTTCGTCGTCGCCTCGGTTACAAGCGAGAACAGGGGCTTCCTCGGCGCGGATGCCTTCGCCAGCATGCGAAAAGGTGCCGCCTTCATCCTGCTCAGCCGTGCCGATGTGGTGGATTTCGATGCACTGATGGCCGCCGTCGCCTCCGGCCATATCGTTGCGGCAAGCGATGTCTATCCGCAGGAGCCGCTGCAGTCAGACCATCCGGTGCGCAACCTCAAGGGTTTTATCCGCTCGGCCCATCGCGCCGGTGCGCTCGACAGCGCCTTCAAGAAAATGGGTGATATGGTGCTGGAGGATATGGATCTGATGGATCGCGGCCTGCCGCCGATGCGCTGCAAGCGGGCGGAGCGCGAAACGGTGTCCCGTATGCGCTCCAAACCCGTTTCTGTGAACTAAGCGGCGCGCTGGCCGGTGCCCTGGATGGCGGCAAGCTTCCAGTCGGCGCCGGACTTGCGCACGAAGGTCCAGATCTCGGTGCTTTCGCTCGCGCGGCGGTCGTCGCCCGAGACGAGGCGGCCACTGTCGCGCTCGACCATCGCGTCGATCGAGGAATAGCGCATCGCCAGCGTCGCATATTCCTGACCGTTCTCACGCCAGGCTTCGGCGATGTCGCCCTGCAGCAGCTTGACGTCGGTAACCTGGTTGCGGACGCCGTTGGTGGCGTTCTCGCCAAGCTCTTCGGCAAGGTAGGACATGGCTTCCGGTGTCGTCAGGCGGCGCAGCGCACCATAATCTTCCGCACCATAGGCGGTCTGAACCTTGGTCAGCAATTCCTCGAACTGATCGAGATCCGCCTGGGCAAGGCCGATCTCATCGCGCGGGCGCGCATTGCTCCGCTGCTGGGAGCCAGAGCCCGAACCGATGGCCGGAATATGGAAGGTCGAACCGCCATTGGCCGGCGACATGTTGTAGGACTGCGGCCCGCTATAGCTCTGGCCACCTGCGCCGTAGGACGGCTGGCGGCGGTTGGCGAAGAAGCGCATGGCAAGCGTGATCGCACCGAAGATCAGCGCGATCTGCAAGAGCATGCCGAGGAAACCGAAGCCGCCGCCGAAGCCGTGGCCGAGCAGCATGCCGAGAAGACCGCCGGCAATCAGGCCGCCGATCATTGAACGGCCGAAGCCGCCGAACAAACCGGGGCGCTGCTGGGCAAAGCCGGGCTGCTGCGTGTTATAGGGCGCGGTCGTCTGCGGGCGCGGTGTCATCGAGCGTTCGATGGGCGCAGCCGGGGCGGGGGCGGTGCTGGTGGCAGGAGGCGCACTGAAGGTGCGCGTGCCGCGGCTTCCGAATCCGCCAAAGCTGCCTGCGCGGCGCGCATCGGCATCACCGATCGAAGCAAAAACGGTAGCGCCTGCAAGAACGGCAATCCCCGCGATCCTGGCAAAACGCGAAACGGCACTGGGCATTTCAAACCTCCTGTCATGCGCTCAACGGCATGTCACGGCCTAATATAGGTATTCTTTCCGCTCTGTGAAGTTGTGCGTTGCTACTGGCAGACGTCGACCCATTCGGCTCCGGTGATTTCCGCCAACCGGCCGGTCGAAATACGCACTGCAGAATTGGTCGACCCGGCGGCCGGCACGACTTCCTCGAACTGCTTCAGCGACACATCGCAATAGACAGGCAGCTGCGCAGGCAGGCCGAAGGGGCAGACCCCGCCGACCGGATGGCTCGTCACCGCGAGCACTTCTTCGGCATCGAGCATGCGCCCCTTGCCGCCGAAGGCATCCTTGAATTTCCTGTTGTCGAGACGCGACGTGCCGCTCGCCACAATCAGCATGGTGCGGTCGCCGACGCGCAGGCAGATCGTCTTGGCGATCTGCGCGGGCTCGACGCCGTGCGCCGCGGCCGCGAGCGTGACGGTCGAAGAGCTTCCGGCCGTTTCGATGATGGCGATGTCGGGAGCGTTGGCAGCGAAGAAGGCGCGGACGGATTCAAGGCTCATGGGATGGGATACTTTTGGATGAACGGCCAATCTGGAGCCGCATGCGAATGCGACGTGGGATTCATGTATTTGCGGTCCAACTTAATATTTAGATCTCAGAAAATTCAATCGCGTAGTTTCCGAGAAAGCATTTCTGTGCGTCTCGAAAGGCGATCTGGATTGCTCCCGATTTCTAAGTCATGGATATTGCTGGAAAAGCGTCTTTGACGATGCAGCCTTCGGCGATTGGGGACAGAGCAGTGAGCAAGCCGAACTATCGGGATATCGCCCGCCAGGCAGGTGTGGGAACCGCCACCGTCGAACGGGTGCTGAACGGCCGGGGTGGGGTTCGTCCCGAACTGGTCGAAAAGGTCATCATCGCCGCGCGGCCACCGATCGATGGGAGGAGGCGCTACTGCTTCGGCAGATACTTCGCGATCTCTGGGCCAGGATTTGATTACCATATCGCATTGGCCGAAAACCGGCAGGGATGATCTCGTCTTGAAACCATTCCCTGCCGGATATTCCCTTGGCAATTTTAGCGAGGAGTCCGATCTATTCATCGGATAAAGCGAGGTCCCGGCGCAGCCAGGATGGGAAGGTATCGAAGCCGTTCACGATGCGACGACGTCTCCACCGGGCAATGATGGTTGCGACAAGAATCTGTCTGAAACTGAACCGCGAGCAAAGCTCGCGCATGGATGCCGACAGGCTTTCGCCGGCGCGTTGATTGGTCATGATCATCAGCGGTCAGAATCCTGAGCCGCCCTTCTTTCAAGCTGAAAGTGCGCAGCGACATAGCGCGGACATCACCGCGCCCAGACGCTGCGTGCGAAACGATGCCATCTTTGGATGGGGAAGCTTGAAAGGTCTCGGATATGATCGAGGGTTGGGAGCTTCGAAGGCCTATGCCAAAGAGGCGTTGGACGAAGAAATATCTGTCATTGCACGCCTCCATTGTTGAGTTACTCCGCCGCAACCCTTAGCCGATTGCGAAGATACAAGCAAGAGCGCGGTCTCGCATTCTTCGAAAAGCCGACAGCGTGATCGTCGCGCTCCCATGTAGAATTCATCCCATAGCGAATCTCTTCAGGCTTGCGAGAAGATTGCGCCATCAAAATCCGGGATCAAACAGCTAGAATTCATCATGGGAATGTGTGCTGATGTTCGCATACTGCCGGGAAAATCGGGCAGCGTCGCACAACTAGTGACGCGATTCGTCCCGTTTTATTCTACTATAACGTGTGGCACGAAGCGCGACAGGTTGGCCGTTATGCGCGAGCGGTCTTCGCGCACGGCAAGGCCGCAGGCGCGATCGCCGACGACCCAGCTGCCGAGCACGGCGAAGCCGCCATCGCTTTCGAAAAGCGGGGCATACGCCTGGACAATGAAGCCTTCGTCGCCGTAATCGCCGGGAGCGGAAATCAATTCCCGGCCATCTCTGAATATTGTGACGTTTTCGCCTTCCCGTGACAGCAGCGGTTTGCGCACATAGTCGGTCAAGGCCGAGGCTGCCGGGTCGTCCGCGAAATAGCTGGGCAGGAGGTTGGGGTGATTGGGGTGGCGTTGCCAGAGCAGAGGCAGAAGCCCTTTGTTGGAGAGGACGGCTTTCCAGGCGGGCTCGATGAAAACATCGCCCGAGCGCACCAGTTCGCGGGCGAACGGCTCGCGCAGCATGAATTCCCATGGGTATAGTTTGAAGCACCGGTCGATTACTCGATCCTTGAGGTCAGTGTAGCGGCCCTGCGCATCGATGCCGATCTCGCGCATGTCCATAAGCTCGACGCGATGGCCGGCCTGCACGGCACAATCCATCAGGTAAACCGTCGTGCCTCGATCCTCCTCATTGTCGGTCATCGCCGCGAAGTGGAAGATCGGCTCTTTGGAAAATTGCCCGAACGCCTCGACGAGGCTTTCCTGCAAGGAATTGTACTGGTCCGCATCCTTGGGCAGGACACCCAAAGCCATCTGGTCGGTCAGCCAATTGAACTGGAAATAGGCTGTCTCGAACACCGAAGTCGGCGTATCGGCATTGTATTCGAGCAGTTTGGCCGGCCCGGTACCGTCGTAAGCGAGATCGAATCGGCCATAGAGATGCCTGTCGCGGCGCTGCCAGGATCGCTGCACCACATCGCGCAGGTCCTCCGGAATGGCCAGCCTGTCGAGTGACTCTTCGCTGCTGACGATATCACCGACCATATCCATGCACATGTCGTGCAGTTCCTGGCTCGGCTCTTCGATCTGCATCTCGATCTCATCGAGCGTGAAGGTATAGGCGGCATCGTCGAGCCAATAGGGCTCGCCGTACATAACATGAAAGCCGAAACCTACGGCGCGCGCCTTGTCACGCCAGTCGGGACGCGCCGGAAGAGTGATGCGCTTCATATCAGCCGCCGAAACTGAAGGATGAACGGCCACCGAAGCCTTGACGGGCGACGGTGCGGGTATTGACGTTGACCGGCTTGACACTCTGGCGCGAGGGCGCAAGCGTCGTGTCACTGCGCGTGCCGCCTGAGCGAACCGTCGTTGTTACTGTCTGCCCCGAGCGATTGCGATAAATCGGCGTCGAACCGTAGTAGTTGCCGCTCTCCTCCTGGCGCCGACGATAAACGTTGTAGTCGCCAATGTTGTTCAGTGCCGAAGACAGCATGTAGCCTGCCAGGAACGGCACAAAGAAGCTGCCGCTTCCGCCGGTATTGTTAGGTGAAGCATTGGCCGACTGTTCAGTGCATTGGCCCGAACCGTACTCGGCCTCGCACGCGGCCATGCCGTTGAAACGCGGCGCGTTGGCGAGATGAGCCCGCATGGCATCCTGATATCCGGCCTGACAGACCTGCCGGTCCATGCCGGATTCCACGCATTGGTCGACGGAGGTGAACATTGTTTCCGAAGGCGTCTGGTCGCCGCAACCGGATAACGCCAAGGTTGAGGCGGCGATGGTGCCAAGGGCCAGGAAGGGTCGTTTGTGCCCGCTCTTGCGTCTGCGCATCTTTCCCTCCCCTCAATAGGTCATGCAGGCGGCATTGAGAATACCGATGACCAGTGCGATGCCGCCGCCCCATATGCCCGCGGCGATATTGCCGGCCGTGATCTTCTTATGCAGGTCCGTCATAGTGAAATTCGCGATGTAGTAAGCGAGGATCTGCGCCAGGATGCCGATCACCGCCCATATGATGTAGTCGACGACGCTGACCGAATTGGCTGCGGCCGAAGCGAGAGGCAGGCTGAAACCGACAAGCGCTCCCAGGAATGCGGTAACGGCCGCAAGATTGCCGGCGCGAATGAGCTGGACTTCCTCTTGCGGCGTCAACCATGTGTAAATCACCGAAAAAACGGCAAAGGCGGCAAGACCGATGGCAAAATAACCAAGGAATGCGGGCAGACCCGCCACGTAATCGAGCATTGAAAAAGTTCTCCGTTGTAAATTGATGGCTCTATCAGACGCGGCGAACATCGGGTGGAGTGAGTCCGTAGCCGATCAGAAATTCCACTGAGCTTCCCGCCTGGCTCTGCATGAGATCGAGGTCGCGTTCGACATTGATCAGAAGCATTTCGCGCGTCGATCCAAGCGGGCGATAATACAACATGCAGGTCTGGTGAATGGAGCGCTGCTCTTCACCATCGTCAACTTTTTCGACAAACTCCGCCAGCGGCGCGCGCTCCGGACCTTCTCCCCAGAAGCGACTATAGAGGATACCGTCGGCATCGTAGGATGGCTGGCCGATCAGGCCTTCCGGGCCGGTCCAGCGGTTCCATTCGCTCTGCCCGGCAGGCACGACGCTGTCCCAAGGCTGATAAAAGCTGATGTCGTCAACGGCATCACCCGGCCGGCCCGAGGTCGACATCACCTGAATCATCCGGTGATCTTCATCGTAGTAACGCGACAGAACCGTCGCGGCATCGAGCGAAACCTCACCGTAGCCGGCAATGATGAAGGGGCCGCTCCGTGGCAGTGGCATGGCCGGCTCACCACCCAAGGCTTCGGCCTCGAGGGAGAGGAAATCGATCTCCAATGCGCCGCCGATGGCAGCACTCAAGGGGCCAAGTTCTTTGGGCAAGGGCCTTTCGTTCTTGTCTCCGCTGAACCAGCCGATCATGATACGCCTCCCATTCGAGCCCAAGCGATGGCAGCGGGATCTAGCCGCATTCCGCTGATATAGTAAAGGGTTTCGCCGCCCCGCATCAGCACCTCGTCTCGACAATTGAGGTCGGTAATACCCTGGCTCAGCAAGCCCACCAGCGTCACATTGTGCTCACGCTTGAGGCTTAAAAACACGTCCCCATAGAGCAGCGGCGTTTGCAAAGGCGGTACTGGTAGGGAAAAGGCCGTGTCGGTGGAGGCGGCCGACAGCAGCCGTGCGGTGATTTCCGAAGAGCCCGGATCACGGGCGGCACGCGACAGCAGCTCCTCGGCGAGCGACCCCACCGCCTCGACGCGGGGCCGGAGTTGTTTGACCATCTGTGCCGTGCGGTCGTCGGTGAAATAAGCTACGATATGCGCATTGGGTGCATGGTCTTCGGCAATCAGGACCGCGGCCAGCGTCTCGTCGTCATTTGCTCCGCGCGCGATGATCGCCCGCGCCTGCCCCGCTCCGGCTCGCACCAGAGCATCGGCATCAGAAAGCCTTTCGGTTCTGATATAGTCGGCGCAGTCGCTGGCGGGATTTTCCAACAGGTCCTTGGCAACCAGAACGCTCATTGGTTCGTTGGCCTGTCGTTCGGCATGCAGCAGCCGGAGCGTCTGATATGTCTGCCCCTCCTGCCAGCCCAGGATAATGATGTGGCCGGTGCGTTCGCTGTAGTCGCCTAAGCCGCGCATACGATTCCTCCAGATCGTGCCGATCGTTGTCAACAATTTGCCAAGAACAGCGGTGAAGATGGCGATGCCACCGGGAAGAACGAACAGGACGGCAATGATCCGGCCAAGCCCAGATTTTGGGGACAGATCGCCATAGCCGACAGTCGTTGCTGTAACCATATAGTAGTAAAGAAAATCGATCGGACTGCCGACAAGATCGCCTTCGCCCGCCAGCGTAAAGAGCAGGTAGGATGCGACCAGATGGATCACGAGGATAAGAAAAAGGGCTGACCAAGCCAATTCGCTGAGCGAGAGATATACACGCCGCAGTATTGAAGCGATAAATGGCACGCGATTCGTCCCCGTTCCCCGTGCGTAACCTAGCGAAATTTATTTAGCACGCCACCTTTAAGTGGCATTTCGACTACCCAGATATTTTTTCGACGTTCTAATCGATGGAGGACTTTTTTGGAGACCTGGAACCTCACCACCTTAACGCGCCTGTTCGCCGCCGATCCCGAGGCACTCGGCGATGTGGATGTCGCCGTACCCGAGCAGGGCGACGTCCTATGTGTCACTCTTAAGGAAAAAGGCGATCTCGACGTCTTCGTGGCGGTGAGCGGGGAGCGCGATATCCTGGTCAGCGCCGTTCTGGTGCCCTGCAAGGACATACCCAATCGCGAAGCCTTCGAACGCATGGTGCTCAAGACGCACAAGTTCGTGCCGCTCTCCAGTTTCGGCATTACCGCGATCGACGGTGAGGAATGGTATGAATTGTTCGGCTCGCTTTCAGCACGCTCGTCTGCCGACACGGTGGTTGAAGAGGTCGCAATTCTGGCGGCCAATGCCGTCGATGCGGCACATATGATCGAAGAATGGAAAAGTGGGGAGATTGCAGCGTGAGCACCTGGGGAAAGATTTTCACTGCCATTCGCGGCGGCATTAACGAGGCAGCGGAAGCTGCCGCCGACAGCCAGTCCATTCGCATTCTTGACCAGGAAATCCGCGACGCCGAACAGTCGCTGCGGCGGGCGCGATCCGACCTGGCCGGCATCATGGCGTCCAACAAGAGCGTTATGCGCCGACTTGAAGAAAATCGCGCGAAGGAGACCAAGGATACCGACAGCGCCCGCGCCGCGATTTCCGCGGGCCGCACGGATCTCGCTCAGGGCCTTGCCCAGCGCATCGCCACGACCCGTACCGAAGTGCAGCGCGACCAGGAAGAACTCGATCGGCTGCTGCCCCGCCAGCAACAGATGCTGCGCACGATCCAGGACACCGAAGCACGCATTGCCCAGATGAAGCGCGAGGTGGAGAACGTCAAAGCCAACGAGTCACTGCTGCGCGCGCAGTCGGCGATCGCCCATAACCAGTCGGGCATCAATACCCGTCTCGGCAGCGCCGTCGAAAGTCTCGAACGCATCAAGAAACGTCAGGAAATCACTGCTGGCCGCATCGAAGCCGGTGCTGAACTGGCCGCACTGGAAAACGGCGGGGATCTCGATCGTCAACTGCGCGAAGCCGGCATTGGCGGCTCGAGCCATTCGGCCGACGATATTCTTGCGCAACTGATGCTGCCCAGGCAGTCGGCCGAGCCCGTCCTGCTGCCGGCGCCCACCAGCACCAAGGTCTGACAATCGTCAGCGAGTGGCAGCCCTGGCTGCTGCTCGCTAGGGATTCCGCTTTTGGCCGCTTTGTGATCCAAGATGCTGGCTGGAGTGGAGGCCAGCATCAAATGGCACGACGTCATCTCAAATCATCTTCGTGAGCATATTGTTGACGCAATCGCTGCAGGCCGGTGCCGGCGCGGTTTGGTATTGCGGTATCTTCAGCGGTGGAGTGACCTCGGCGTTATCGTTCGAGTGGATCTGTCGTGCCTGGGAAGATGGGCGGCCACCGCAAGCGGGTTCTGGAGTCATATCGGACGGTTCGTGGGACGGATCAACTAGGCGCCGCATCTGTCACTGCACCGGTTGAAGGAAGAGGTGCCGCGCGAGAGGTGAAGGTATCACGGATACGGCATGACAGTTCCTGCGGCGTGAGGGATTGCGCTTCCAAAAAAAAAACACTGTTCGCCCCCCTGTGCAGGTACGCGCGATGTCGCGCGGCGCCGACACCTTTCCATTGACGATTGACCGCGCCGAGAACATCGTCATAATAATTTTTGCACACGTGCTCAATTTTGTCATTCGGCCGTTACGTTCGCCCCCTAGAGCGGGATACGCCACGTTTTCGTGGGGTTATCGGAACGGCCGTCACCACCAGTGATGACCCGTCAAGAGGCCTCACACTGCTCTTCTGGGGAGATGAAGAAAATGACTCTTTTGCCGACACTGAAATCCCTTACCGTCGCCGCCGCAATCCTGGCTTCGACTTCGGCTCTCGCGCTTGCCAAGGACGTTCACATCAGCGTCTGGGCCGGCGGTACCGGCCCGAACGACGTCTATCGCCTCGATGCCATCGAGATCGCAGCCCAGCAGCTCCAGCGCGAAGCTGCGCTGAAGGGCGAAGACCTGAAGATCACCGTCGAGAAGAAGCCCTATTCGGCCTGGGAGGACTTCAAGCAGGCGCTGACCCTTGCTGCGGAAGCCAAGACCGCCCCGAACATCGTCGTCAGCGGCCATGAAGACATCGCGCCCTGGTCCCAGGCCGGCCTCATCGTTCCGATCGAGGATTACGTCGATCTCGACTCCTGGCCGCTCAGCGACATCTATGAAAATCTGTTGAAGATCGCCTCCTATAACGGCACCGTCTACGGCATTCCGCAGGATGCCGAATCCCGGCCGATGTTCTTCTGGAAGCCTTACATGAAGGCGATCGGCTACAGCGATGCCGATCTCGATGCCTTGCCGCAGAGTGTCCAGGACGGCAAATACACGATGAAGAACCTGCTCGAAGACGCCAAGAAGATGCAGGACAAGGGCCTCGTCCAGCCCGGCTACGGCTTCTATCCGCGCACCAGCAACGGCCCTGACTACTGGCAGTTCTACACGTCCTTCGGCGGCACGATGGAAGAAGACGGCAAGCTCGTCTTCGACAAGGCGGCGATGACCCGTACCTATCAGTTCTTCGCCGATGCCGTTTCGACCGGCGTTACCAAGAAGAACCATATCGGCATGCCGGGCGACCAGTGGTGGAAGGAAGTTTCCACGGGCAAGGCCGGCATCTGGGACGCGGGCACCTGGCACTATGCCCGCATGGTCAATCAGGAAGGGCTGAAGGACTTCTTCGGCAATATCGTTTTCACGCTGATCCCGGCCGGCGAAGGCGGCAAGGCCAACACGCTGACCCACCCGCTCGTCTACCTCCTGACCGCAGGTCACGACCAGGAGGACACCGAGATCGCCGCCCAGCTGGTCAAGATCGCCTCCGAGCCACGCACCAACGCGCTGCATGCGGTCAAATCAGCCCATCTCGGCATCTCCAAGTCGGAATCCACCGTCGATTTCTACGCGGCCGACCGCTGGACCCGCGAAGCCACCGAGCGCCTGCTGCCGCATGCCAATGCGATGCCGAATAATTCCGATTTCGGCAAATATTGGAACATCATGTGGAAGAACCTCGAAGCATCCTGGACCGGCGCCAAGACCGTAGACGCCGCGATCAGTGATGCAGAGGGCGAGCTGAAGAGCACGCTCGGCGACAAGATCGTCATCCGCTAAGATCGAAGCACTCTTCCGGGCGGCGGCCACCGCCGCCTGGTCGGTTCGCGATGAAGAGGCTTCCATGAAATCGTCCAGAACGCTCGGACTGGTGATGATCGCGCCTGCGGCGATCATGATTGTCCTGTTCTTCCTGATGCCGGTGGTTCTGACGGCGGTCTTCTCGATGACCAACATGACGACCGCGACCGGCATATCAGGCGGTGTCTACCAGATCGCGCCCAACTCCCTGATCGCGCTGAAATCGGCGATGCCCGACATCGCCGCCGAGATGGCCGAACCGCGCTACACGATCGACGAGGCGGGCCTCACGGCCGTCGAGAGCCTCGGGATAGCGCCGGGGATTGCCGCGGAATTGCGCGCCAAACATATAGGCGAGGTCTTCCCGGCACGCCGCGACGTCGAGCGCATGATCAAGGATCTCGCCGAGCGACCTTCGACACGCGAGGTCAAGCAGATCTCCGAACAGTTCAACCGCTCCGTCCTTAACACCCGCTTCGACAGCAAGGACCAGCTCTTCTCCGCGCTCGATACGCTTGGTTTCAAGCTGACGCCGGAGCAGAAGGAAACCGTCGCCAAGACCACCTACACCGGCTGGATCTGGACGACCGACAATTTCTCACGCATGGCCACCTCGCCCGACATGGCGCGCGTGCTTTTCAATACCGTGCTCTACGTCGCGCTGGTGCTGATGCTCTTCAACGTCGGTTATGCGCTGCTGCTCGCCATCTGGACGCATTACATGCCGCCGACCCCGGCTTCGATCTTTCGCGGCATCTGGCTCCTGCCGCGCATCACGCCTGTCGTCATCTATGTCATGCTGTGGAAGTGGCTCGCCTGGGACAGCGGCTTCATTTCGATCCTGATGGGCAAGTTCGGCTACCCCCCGAAGAACTACCTGCTCGATACCGCCTATCATGCCTGGTTCTTCGTGGTGCTGATCAACGGCTTCATCGGCGCTTCGATGGGTATGCTGGTCTTCTCATCTGCGATGAAGGCCATTCCGAAGAGCCAGTTTTATGCGAGCGAGGTTGACGGCGCCTCGCGCTGGCAGCAGATCCGTTACATCATCCTGCCGCAGATGCGCTGGCCGATCCTCTTCGTCACCTGCTATCAGACCCTGTCGCTGCTTGCCTCCTTCAATGAAATCCTGCTCGCCACCAATGGCGGGCCGGGCAACGCGACCGAGGTCTGGGCGCTCTCCGCCTATCACACCGCGCTCAGGAACTATGCCGGCAATCTCGAATACGGGCTGGGTGCCGCCATGGCGCTGGTGCTCGTCGTCATCGGCGTGACGCTGTCGCTTCTTTATCTGCGCGTCTTCAACTACGGCACGCTTGTCGCCAAGCCCCTGATCGAGGATTGACCATGGCCGAACGCTCGCAGCCCTCGGCAAATTACCGCAGCTGGCCTGTCCTAACGGCACTGACCATCGTCAGTCTGCCGCTGCTCCTGATGTATGTCTATCTCTTCCTCGACACCGTGACGGTGAAGCAGCCGGATGCCTTGCTGCCCTCCGGCTTGACGCTCAACCATTGGCGCTTCCTGTGGCAGACGACGGCGGGCAAGGCGAACATCTGGCAGGTGACGCTGAACACGTTGCTGTTTTCGGCCTGCACCACAAGCCTGGTGCTCATCGTCTCGTCGATGGCAGGTTACGTGCTGTCGCGGCTCAATGTCCCTGCGCGCGGTTTCTTCCTTGCCGGTGTCATGGTGCTGCACGCTTTTCCGTCGGTCACGCTCATCATCGCCATCTTCATCGTGCTGCAGATGATCGGTCTCTACAATTCATTGATCGGCGTGATCCTGGTGAAAGCGGCGATCGATCTGCCGCTCGGTATCTGGTTGATGAAGGGCTTCTACGACACGGTGCCCTGGGAAATCGAAATGGCCGGCGTCGTCGACGGCGCTTCGCGGTTCCGGGTCTGGCGCAGCCTCGTGCTGCCGCAGGTCAAACCCGGCATCATGGCGCTCGGCCTTTTCTCCTTCCTCTCCGGCTGGGGCGAGTTCATCCTGCCGCAGGTGCTGGCGCCGGGCAATCAGGTGCAGGTGCTGTCGGTCTATCTCGCCGGCTTCCTTGCCGACGACAACAACTACGATTTCAACATGTTCAAGGCGGTTGGCCTCTTCTACCTCATTCCGGTGCTGATCGCCTACGCACTCTTCAACAAATACCTCATGAACATCTACGGCGGCGGGAGCAAAGGCTGATGCGCATCCTCCTCGACAATTTCTCGAAGAGCTTCGGCTCCACCAAGGTCATCGAGAACATGAAACTCGAAGTCGGCAGCGGCGAGATGCTGGCGCTGCTCGGCCCCTCCGGCTGCGGCAAGTCGACGACGTTGTTTGCCGTCTGCGGCATCCACCGGCCGACTGGCGGCCGCATCCTCTTCGGCGATCGCGATCTAACCGACCTGCCGAGCCAAATGCGCAATGTCGGTGTGGTCTTCCAATCCTACGCGCTCTATCCGCACATGACGGTTGCCGAAAACATCGGCTTTCCGCTGAAGGTAAAGGGCATCAATGCGGCCAATATCCGCAAGGAAGTGGAGCGCATTTCCGGCCTCGTGCAGATCGGCAATCTCATGGAGCGCCGACCGGCACAGCTTTCCGGCGGCCAGCAGCAGCGTGTGGCCCTTGCCCGCGCGCTGATCCGCAAGCCGGATGTGCTGCTGCTCGACGAGCCTCTCGCCAATCTCGATGCCAAGCTCCGCCTCGAAATGCGCTCGGAAATTCGCCGCATCCAACGCGAGACAGGCATCACTGCGATCCTCGTTACCCATGATCAGGTGGAGGCGATGAGCATGTGCGACCGTATCGCCATCATGAAGGAAGGCGAGATCGTGCAGATCGCTACGCCGTCCGAAATGTATAGTGATCCACGCACCGCCTTCGTCGCCGGTTTCCTCGGCAATCCGCCGATCACCTTCCTGCGCGGCGTCATGAAGGACGGCACCTTTGCCATGCCTGAAAGCGAGATCCGCGTGCCGGTTTCGGTCCAGGCTGCCGAGGGCAGCAAGCTGACGCTCGGCGTACGCCCTGAACATTTCAATCCGGCCGGCGATATTGCCGTCTCCGGCAAGGTTACTTTCGCCGAAACGCAGGGCCGTGAGAACCTTTACGACGTACGGCTTGCCGGCGGCTCGCTGCTGCGTTCCATCCAGCCGGTCCGCAATGACATCACCGTCGGTGATGAGGTGAGGTGGGCGATCGACAGCAAGGGCGTGTTCGTCTTCGACGAAGAAGGCCGGAGACTCTGAGCGATGCGTGACTTCTCGACTTTCTTCGAACGCTACGGCTGGCCCTCGGACAAGGGATATCTGCCTTTTTGCATCGGCCATCGCGGCGCGAGCGGCCATGAGCGGGAAAATACGCTCGAAGCCTTCCAGCGCGCTGCCGAACTTGGCGCGGAAATGTGGGAGCTCGACACACAGATCACCAAGGACGGCGTGGTCGTGGTCTCCCATGATGACCATCTGGAACGTGTCTTCGGCATCGATCGACGCATTTCCGAGATGACGGCCGCCGAACTTGCTGCCCTCGAAAGCGTCAATGTTCCGACCTTCGAGGCGGTCGCAGCTCTCGGCCGGCGGACCAATACGGGACTTTACATCGAGCTTAAGGCGCCGGGCACGGGGCTTCTGTGCTGGAAGCACCTTCACGAAAAGAATCAGCGCTTCGCCTGCCTCGGCTCCTTCGATACGGCACAGGTGCGCGAGCTTCGCGATGCCGGTTGCGACTATCCGCTCTCGGTGTTGATCCGCGTCGGACACGATCCGCATGCGGCGGGCGACGAGGCCGGTGCCGATATCCTGCATCTCTGCTGGGAGCGGGCCGGCGAACGGCCGCAGGATCTCGTGACTGACGAGCTGATGCAGCGGGCTTTCGGCGAAGGCCGTGAGATCGTGCTGTGGCATGAGGAACGGCCGGCCATTCTTTCCGACATCACAAAGCTTCCGGTGCTCGGCATCTGCACGGACCTGCCCGATCTGATGCGCCCGGCCGCTGGGAGTGAAAGACATGGCAGACAAGGATAACAAGGGGCCGAGAAAGGTCACCTCCTTCGACGTTGCGCGTGTGGCAGGCGTCTCGCGTGCCGCCGTTTCGCGCGCCTTCACGCCGGATGCGAGCGTTTCGCCGAAGACGCGCGAAAAGGTCTATCAGGCGGCGAAGGATCTCGGCTATCGGGTGAACTATCTTGCCCGCAGCCTGACCAACAAGCGCTCCGATCTCGTCGGTGTTGTCGCCGCCGGTCTCGACAATCCGTTCCGTACGCTGCAGATCGAGCATCTGGCACGTGTTCTGCTCGCCCGCAATTTTCGTCCGATCCTGTTGCCGACCTCAAAGGAAGCCGACACCTCTGCTGTCATCGGCCAGCTGCTGCACTATGCCGTCTCGGGCGTCATCGTCACGTCGGACGCACCGCCGACGGAAATCTGCGAGCAATGCGCTGCCGAAGGCGTACCGATCGTGCTGATCAACAAGGGCGATGATATTCCCTTCGTCGATCGCATCATCTCCGACGATCGCATGGCCGGGCATCTTGCCGCCACGCATCTCATCGAAAGCGGCGTCAAGGCGCCGGCGGTCATGGCCGCGCCCGCAATCTCCTATACGGCCAGGCGACGCAGCGAAGCCTTTATGATGACCTGCCGTCAACGCGGCCTCGATCCACGCATGGTGGAGCTGAAGGTCAACGACTATCGGAACGGTTATGACGCAGCTGCCGGTCTTGCCTCGCTCGGCATCGACGGCCTGTTCTGCGCCAATGACTACATGGCTTGCGGCGTGGTCGACCGGATGATGAGGGAGCACGGCCGCGAGGAGCAGCCACCGATCCGCATCATCGGCCATGATGATATTCCCCAGGCAAGCTGGGCGGCTTACGACCTCACGACCATCCGCCAGCCGTGCGATTTCCAGGCTGAACAAACGGTCAATCTGCTGATGTCCAGGATGGCCGAACCGGATATGACCGCCCGCGTCGAATTTACCCCGGTGACGCTGATCAAAAGAAGGACTGTTTGATGAATTCCGCATTCGATGCCTCTGCTCTGACCGCGCGGGCGGAGGTCGCAATCGACGCGGCCCGCAACGCTGGACGCGAGGCTGCGCGCTTCAGGCGTGAAGGAAAGCCGGGCGCGCTCAACGTCGAGAATAAGGGATTGCAGGATTTCGTCACCATCGCAGACAGGCAGGCAGAGCAGGCGATCCGCGAGGGACTGCTGGCGCGCTTCCCTGAGGATATGTTCATGGGTGAGGAAACCGGCGGTGAGTCCGGCTCGGCCGGCACCTGGGTCGTCGATCCCATCGACGGGACGACCAATTATATCCGTGGCTTCCGCCATTGGGGTGTTTCCATCGCCTTCGTCGTCGATGGCCAGGTGGAGATCGGCGTCGTCTATGATGCGGCCAATGATCAGGTCTTTTCCGCTATCCGCGGCTGCGGCGCCTTCAAGGAGGGTCAGCCGATCCATGCCGCCCCGACCACCGACCCCGCCAATGCGATCGTCGTGCTCGGTCATTCGCGCAAGACGAGCTTTGACGACTATGCGGCGCTCTCCAAGCGGCTCTACGAACGTGGCATGGATTATCGCCGCATGGGGGCAGCGGCAGTCGATCTCGTGCGCGTGGCTGAAGGTGTTTCCGATCTCTTTTACGAACGGCATCTGAATGCCTGGGATATGCTTGCCGGTGCGCTGATCGCCGCAGAGGCTGGCGCGAAAGTCGCCATTCCACCAGTCGGTAGATTGCTGGAGGATGGCGGCCCTGTCATCGCCCATTCGCCTGGATTGGCAGAAGAATTCGCTTTCCTCGTCGAGTTCGAGGGATTGGCGGGCTGATCAGCCCGTCATGCGCTTCAGCCATGCCCGTTCGGTCGCAGGGGCTTCGTCCGTGGTGATCTGATCGGGCTTCAGCGCCACCAGTGTTGAGAAATTCGCCCATTCGACATCGCTGAAACCGCCGTCGGGATCCTTCAGCGTGAAGGTCCAGGCATCGACGAGTTTGCCTTCGCTGTGGCAGAGTGCGATCATATCGAGGCCTGCTTTTGCCGCATCGAGCAGCATCGGCCAGTAAAGATAGATTGTTTCCGGCTCCGTCGGGCCGCGCAGATCGGCAAGCAGCTCCTTTTCAACTGCTATCCACCCTTCGGTTCTGTAGATGTCGCCGAGCTTGTCGCTGGGGTCGATACCACGGCGCAGATGCGGCAGCTTCTCCTTGACGGCCAGGATCAGGTCCAGACTGCCTGCACTGACGATGACGGAGGCGGAAATCTTCTGCAGGTGTTCGGCCAGATGGGCGATCCCCTTTTCGCCGATCACCTCGTAATCGTCCTTCATGTCGAACTGCAGCAACGCGTCCGGATGGGCCGATTGCAGCATGGCCGCCAGATCCTCACTGTAGAGGAGCGGGCGATTGCCGTCCTTCATGCGCAGGTCGCTCAGATCCGCGAGGCTGTTTTGGGTAATGAGACCGTGCCCGGTCGTCTCGCCTTCCAGGTCCTTGTCATGCAGCACGACAAAACCGCCATCGGCGCGCACCCGAAGATCGAGCTCCATCGACGCACCAGCCTTGAAGCCTTCGGCCATCACCTCAGCCGAAAACAGCGGATCGGCCATACGCCGGCGCAACCGGTGCCATTTCAGCAGGGTCGCATGGTTCTCAAACTCGATCCGAAGTCCGCGTGCGTCTGCCATTCCGTCATCCTCGGCATGTCTTTTATTTTCCCTTCGTGCATCGGAAAGGCTCGATTCTCAAGAGGTGCCAGAAGATTGGCGCTACGGTGAGAGGAGGCCTTTTTCGCAAGCCAATCTTCCGGCGGTCTCTCCGTGCACCGCGGCTCAGCAAAATAGAGCACTATTTTATAGACAATATATCTCTGCGAGGCTTTTCCGGAGCCAGGAGCAAGAGGTTTTCGAAGTACGGGCGAGGATTTCGAAAACCGTCTGCACAGTCTGCGGGAGGAATGGCAGCCAACGCCGCTCTCCTGGTATTAAGGATCAGCCGCTATAGGCTCTGACAACTGCCTCCGACGCGGCGCCGAGATCCGCCGGCAAACCGGCTTGACGCAGGGCTTCGCCATAGGCCACGACATTTGCAAGCACGGTCTGGAACGTCGCTCGTCGGCCTGTGTGGTTCAATCGTATGAGATGCGACAGGCCGGTGCCGACACCGGCCGTCAGGTCGACACCCAGTCCCGCAGCAAAGCGGATGACCGATGTGGGCTCCACGCCTGTCGGTGTGGACATCGTTGTCACCAGGTTTGACGCCTGTTTGGCAGGCACCCAAAGGCTTGCTCCCATCGCTGACAAACCGGCTCGGCTGGCGAAAGCGGCCTTCTCGTGACGAGCGACGGTCTGTTCGATGCCTTCCGCCTCGACCCGGTCGAGTGCCGCCTCCAATGCAAAAAATTCCAACGGCGCGGGCGTTCCGGGCAAAGCGCTGCGGCCGCCATCCACCCAGGCTCTCAGGTCGGCGAGTGACAGGATGGAGTTGCGCGGCGCATCGTCATGCATGATCAGCTCCCAGGCTCGCGGGCTGACCGACAGGGCAGAAACGCCAGCAGGTCCGCCAAGCGCCTTCTGCGCGCCGATGACGGCAAGATCGATGCCCAATCCGGCGACATCGAGCACATGACCGCCAACGGACGCTACGGCATCGACCACCGTTACGACGCCACGTGTCCGCGCCAGCGCGACGATTTCGGGCAGTGGATTGAGGATGCCGCTTGCCGATTCCGCGTGGACGAGCGCCAGCACACGGACACCGGGATTGGCTTCCAGCGCAGCGGTAATCGCTTCGACCTCGATGGGCAGGCCGGGTCGGGCGACGATGTCGATGACGTCAGCGTCGCCACGCCGCAGCCACTGCCCGAACCAGCCGCCATAGGAACTGGTGACGATGTTCAGCGCCGCAAGACCGGGTCTGGCAAGGCTGGTCGCAACGGCCTCAAGCGCCACCACCGCCTCGGCCTGCACCAGCAGCACGTCGTTATCCGTCTTCAGGATTGCGCCGATGCGGCGGGCAAGAATGGCGTAACGTTCTGCCGGATAGGCCGGCGCGCCGTAGAGCGGGTTCCAAGCTTCGGTCATAGGCGGCTCCTTCAAGCGGGTTCGGTCACGAGGCGCGGCACGGCCGCAACGAGCCGGCGCGCCGCATCGGATCGCGGTGCGGTGACGACATCGGCTGCCGGTCCTTCCTCGACGATGCGGCCGGCATCCATAACCGCGATACGATGCGAGATCGCCCGCACCACCGCGAGGTCGTGGGATATGAAGAGATAGGCAAGGCCACGCTCGCGCTGCAGCTCGACCAACAATTCAAGGATGCGGCCCCGAACCGTCACATCGAGTGCGGAGACGGCCTCATCCAACACCAGCAGGGCGGGTCGCGTCGTGATGGCGCGGGCGATGGCGACGCGCTGTCGTTGGCCGCCCGACAATGTGCGGACTGGGCGGGAGGCAAAGGCGGTGGGCAGGCCGACGCGCTCCAGCAGGGCGGCGATTTCGGTCGGCCGTTGTTTCCTGTCCGCGATATCGTGAATGCGCAGCGGATCGTCGAGAACCGAGGCGACGGAGGCCAACGGATTGAAGGCGCCGAGGGGATCCTGAAATACCATTTGCATGCGCGCGCGTCTGCGCCGCAGGTCGACGCCGCGAAGTGCGAGCCAATCTTCCCCTTCGAACCGGATGGAGCCGGCATCAGGCTTCAGCAGACGCAGAAGGACGCGCGACAGCGTCGATTTTCCGCTGCCCGAGGCTCCTACGAGGCCCAGGGTTTCGCCGGCCGTGATTGTCAGGGAAACATTGTCGAGAGCCGCAACCTGGCGGCCGGAGCTGTAATAGGCCTTGGACAATGCATCTACGGTCAGAAGCCCATTCATGACACAACCTCGCTAATCAGTGGCTGCGTGGAAAGATCGCGATGGTTGGCGATGAGGGCGGCAGTATAGCTCTCGGCTGGCGATGACAGAACCGACCGGACAGGGCCGGCCTCGACCAGTTCACCTTTGCGGAAGACGGCGACGCGATCGACGAAGCCGGAGGCGAGCGCGATATCATGGGTGATGAAGAGCAGCGTCATGCCTTCCTCACGAACCAGCCCTTCGAGCAGTCTGACGATTTCTGCCTGAACCACGACATCGAGCGCGCTGGTCGCCTCATCGGCGATCAGCAAGGCGGGCTTGGCCGCAATTGCTGCGGCAATCGCCACGCGTTGCCGCTGGCCGCCGGAAAGCTGATGCGGGAAAGCACGCATGGTGCTGGCGGGCTGCGGTATGCGGACGCGATCCAGAAGCTCCTCGGCATGCATATAGGCTTGCCGCCAGTCGAGGCGGAGGTGTCTTCTGGCGACTTCGGCAACCTGTTCGCCGATGGTCAGCACCGGATTGAGGCTGGTGCCGGGGTCCTGAAAGACAAAACCGAAATCACGGCCGGGGAGCGGAGCATGGCCGAGCGCCGGCCACGTTATTTCGCCTTCGATTCTGGCCCGCTCCGGTAAAAGGCCGGCAAGTGTCCGCGCAAGCGTGCTTTTGCCCGAACCGCTTTCGCCAATGATCGCCAGCCTCTCACCCCTGACAATATCGAGGTCGACGGATTTCAGCGCCACCTCCAGTCCATAGCGGACCGACAGGCTTTTCACGCAGCAGAAGGGCGGAGTCATCGGGAGCCTCCCTCATGACCAAGTGCCCTCGTCAGGCCCTCGCTGAAAAGGTGGACGCCGAGCACGGTGATCGCCAGCGCCAGACCGGGGAGAACCGAAAGATAGGCAGCGGAGCGCAATACGCTACGGCCTTCGGCGATCATAGAGCCCCAGGTGGCGAGATTGGGATTACCGAGACCGAGAAAGGAGAGGGCCGCTTCGGTCAGGATCGCGCCGGCGACGATAGTGGCCGACAACGCCAGAACCGGCGGCAATGCGTTCGGCAGGATCTCCTTGAAGGCGATCTCGGCCGGATGCATGCCGATCACCCGCGCGGCCGCCACATAATCTCGCTCGCGGATGGACAGCACTTGTGCTCGCGTCAGCCGCGCCGGATCGGCCCAAGTGCCGAGGGCGATCGCGAAGACGACGACCGGCGTCGACACACCGATGATGCTGACGAAGGCGAGCGCTAGCAAAAAACCTGGGACGATCTGGAAGGCATCGACCACACGCATCAGCGACTCGTCGATCGCGCCGCCGGCAAAGCCGGCAGCCATGCCGACAAAAAGCCCGAGCAGCATGGCGGAAAGGGCTGCGGCGATCCCGACGGCCAGCGAGGTCCGAGCGCCATAGAGCAGGCCGGCGAGTACATCGCGACCCAGCCGGTCCGTGCCGAGCGGCAGGCTCGGATCAGAGAAGGGTGAAAGCAACGCCCTGCCGGCGATCCGCAGCGGATCTCCCGGCGATATCGCCGGTGCCAGCAGGCCGGCAATAAACAGGGCTGCCAGAATGACAAGTCCGATCGTACCTTCCGGAGTCCCTAGGAGACGCTTGAGCAGGGTCATGCGCGGCCCTCCGACGCGCCGATGCGCGGGTCGAGGGCGGCATAGACGAGATCGACGATGAAATTGACGCAGATGACGAGAACGGCGCTGGTGACGATGATGCCCATCAGGAGCGGCGCGTCACGGCCGTTGACGGCCTCCTGGGCCAGCCTGCCGAAGCCCGGAATGGCAAAGACGCTCTCGATGACGACGCTGCCGCCAAGCATGGCGGCGGACTGCAGGCCGAGCATGGTGACGAGCGGCAGCAGCGCATTGCGCGCCACATGGCGAAGCACGATGCGGCTGCGCGACAGGCCCTTTGTCCGGGCAAACAGCACGAAATCGAGCTTCCACGCCTCAGCCATGCCCGAGCGCATGACGCGCAGGAACAGCGCAAGATAGATAAAGGCGAGCGCCCCGACCGGCAGGGCCAGGTGTTCTGCGATATCAAACGCTCGGGAAAGGCCTGTTTTGCCGGAGGCGATGGTCTCGATGCCGCCGATCGGCAGCCAGCGCAGTTTAACCGAAAACAGGATGCTGAGCACCAGTCCCAGCCAGAAGCTCGGAATGGCATAGATGATCAGTGAACCGATCGAGAGAAAACGATCACGCAGGCTGCCCGGCCTCGCGCCGGCAAGGATGCCGAGCACTGTGCCAAGCCCGAAGGACAGCGCCGTCGCACTTCCCATCAAGAGCAGCGTATTCGGCAGCCGCTCGGCGATGAGATCCCGCACCGGCCGGTTGAAGGCCACCGACCAGCCGAGGTCGAGACGGGCGAGCGACGACAGATAGAGCCAGAGACGGGCGAAGACCGATTGATCGAGCCCATAACTTTCCCGCAGCGACTTGATGAGAGCTGCATCGCCGCCGCCGATAGAGCCGAGATAGGCATCGACGGCATCGCCGGAGGCGGATTCAAGCAGGAAGAAGCTGAAGATCACGACGATCAGCAGCACCGGAATGCTGCTGATGATCCTGTGTCTCAGGAGGAGAAGTGCACGTTTCACGCCGGACGAGGCCCCCGAAGCAATTGCGCCTTCGACCCTATCACGATTGCAGCGCGGTATCGCCCCAGTTCGAGACCACCCAGCGTGGATTATCCGAGACGTTCAGCACTGTGTCGCGAGCAACCGTGATGAAACCCCATTCGGCGACGTTGATCAGCGGTAGTTCGGCTACCACGAGCTGCTGGAACTTGTAATAGAGGTCGGTACGCGCAGCCGCATCAATGGTCCCGGACGCCTGCGCGATGATCTTGTCGAGTTCGGCGCTGACATAGCCGCCCTGGTTGGAGAAAGGCACACCGTCGGGCGTTCCGGACTGAACCAGGATGGTGGTGGAGATGGCCGGATCGCCGCGGAAGACCGGCGGGCCGACGGCAATATCGAAATCATGATCCGTATAGACCGCTTTCTGGTGGGCGGCCGCATCGGCATTGACGATCACAGCGTCGATGCCGACAGCAGCAAGCGCCTGGCGCAGATAGTCGCCGAACTGGCGCGTCTCGTTGAAATAGGGCGCCGGCCGCAGCTTGAGCTGGAAACGATTGCCGTCAGGTCCTCTCGTATAGCCGCCCTGGTCCAGCAGATCGTTTGCCACCTGCACGTCGAAATTATAATTCGCGACGTCGGCCGTGTAGAACTCCTTGGAATTCTTCGGGATGGGGCCGGTCGATTCCGTCGCATAACCGAGGAAGATCGTGTCGACGACGAATTTCTTGTCGATCGCATGGGCGATCGCCTGGCGGACTCTGAGATCGGCGAGTTCCTTGCGGCGATGGTTGATCTCGATGACGAGCTGATAGGTCAGCGCCTCGTAGCCCTTGGAGATGACCTTGATGCCGTCGACCTTGGAGATGCGGTCGAGATCGGCGAGCGGCACGGCCGAGAAGGCAGCAAGGTGGATTTCCTCGGCTTCCAATGCCGCGCCAGCCGATTCACGGTCGGGCAGCACGCGGTAGACGATTTCGTTGAGCTTCGGCTCGCCCTTCTGCCAGTAGTTCTCGTTGCGCGTCAGCCGGTAATATTCGCCGGGTTTATATTCGGCGAACTTGAACGGGCCGGTACCGACAAGCGTGTTGTTGGCAGGATTCTTGGCGATGTCCGTGCCTTCGAAAATATGCTTGGCGACGACGCTGGTGACGGTTGGAAGCGCATTGCGGATGAGCTGGAAGGGCGTCGGCTTCGAAAAGCGGAAGATCGCCGTATGGCCATCGGGCGTATCGACTGTCTGCAGATTGGCGAAGACCAGGCGCCCGAGATTCTGAAGCGGCTTCCAGACGTAGAGCGCGGAGAAGGCGACGTCGGCCGACGTGAACGGCTTGCCGTCGTGCCAGGTGGCGTTTTCACGCAGCTTGAAAGTCACGGAAAGCCCGTCAGGCGAGCCTTCCCAGGAGGTGGCGAGCCGCGGTGCGAGACCATCCGCGCCCTCGTAGGAGGCTTCGGCCAGCGGTTCGATCACCTTGCTTGCAACGAAGAAGACGCCGTTAGAGGCAACAATGGCGGGGTTCAGGTTTTTCGGCTCGGAGTCGGCTGCGACGATCAGGCGCCCGCCGGCCGGCACGTCCTGTGCCAGAACAATGCGCGAAAATGCGGTCGAGCCGAGCAGCAGCGCGGTACCCTGCAGCAGGCTGCGCCGAGAGATATCTGCAATAGTCATGCCCCGTCCAATCCTTAAAAATTCAATGGGCTATATTCGAGCTGACACCGTAAGTGTGACAGGAATTAAATTCGAACATGATGGCCAGGCGAGATATTTTTTGTCACCCAGCCATTATTTTCAACGGCTGCCCACGGCAAGCCGGGGCGCTTCGGCGCCGAGGTTACGGTAGGCTGCTCCTGGGTGCGGGGCAACCAGTCGCGGTCCGCCGCCGCCGAGCTTTTCACGTAGCGTGCCTTGCCGGTACTCGGTCTTGTAGACCCCACGTTTTTGAAGTTCGGGCACCAGCAGATCGACAGTGTCTTCAAAGCTCTCCGGCGTGACCGCATAGGCGAGGTTGAAGCCGTCGACATCGGTATCCTCGACCCATTCCTGCATCAAGTCGGCAACCGTTGACGGCGAGCCGACAAAGACCGGCCCGAAGCCGCCGACGCCGACCCAGTCGGCCATCTCGCGTACCGTCCACTCCTTGTCCGGATCGATGGTCGTGAAGGTTTCGACGGCCGATTGCACGGCATTCGTATAGCGGTGGCGCAGTACCTCGTCCGGTCCGAATTGGCCAAAGTCGATGCCTGTCCAGCCGGAAATCAGCGTCAGCGCGCCTTCGAAGGAAGTGTACTGGCGGTATTCGTTGAATTTTCGCTGCGCCTCGGCATCCGTTTCGCCGAGCACGACCGTCTGGAGATTGAAAGCGAGAATTTCGCGCGGGTTGCGCCCGAGCCGTTCGACCGCCTGGCGGACGTTGGCCACGTAGCGCTTCAGGACCGCCTTGGAGGGCGCAGCCACGAAAATGCATTCGGCATGCGCGCCGGCAAAATCCTTGCCGCGGCTGGAGGCGCCGGCCTGATAAAGCACTGGAGTGCGCTGTGGCGAAGGCTCGCTCAGGTGAATGCCGGGAACCGTGAAATATTTTCCGGCATGGTTGATCGGATGGACCTTTTCCGGATGCGTGAAGATGCCTTTTTCCCGGTCGCGGACAACGGCATCGTCCTCCCAGCTTCCTTCCCAGAGCTTGTAGCAGATCTCGAGATATTCGTCGGCGAGGTCGTAGCGGTCGTCATGGTTGGTCTGCGCCGGTTGACCGATATTGAGCGCGCCGCTGTTGAGATAGGAGGTGACGATGTTCCAGCCGACGCGGCCCTTGGTCAGATGGTCGAGCGTGGAGATGCGGCGCGCGAATGTATAGGGGTGCTCGAAGGAGAGCGAGGCCGTCAGCCCGAAGCCGAGATGTTCGGTTTCGTAAGCCATGGTCGGGATGAGTTGCAGCGGATCGTTGACCGGCACCTGCGCGGAATGGCGCAGCGCTGCGTCGACATTGCCGTTCAGCACGTCATAGACGCCGAGCACATCGGCGATGAAGAGACCGTCGAACTTGCCGCGCTCCAGCGTCTTTGCCAGATGCACCCAATAGTCCAGATCCTTGTAGGTCCAGGATTTGTCGCGCGGATGCCGCCAAAGGCCCGGCGACTGGTGTCCGACGCAATTCATGTCGAAGGCGTTGAGCCTGATTTCACGGGTCATGTCATATTTCCTGCATCTGTCGGCGGGTGCGGTCAGGCGCCGACGGTTTTCCTGTTGATGAAGCTGAAGGCGAGCACGGCGAAGATGAGCGTGCCGGTGCCGACCTGTTGCCAGTAGAAGTTCAGGCCCGTCAGCAAGAGGCCATTGGCGACGACGCTGAGGAGCAGGACGCCGAGCACGGTGCCGAGGATGTTGGGCCGGCCGAGCGGCGAGAGGGTCGTGCCGATGAAGGTCGCGCCGATCGCGTTCAGCAGGAACGCATTGCCGGAGGAAGGGATGTAGACCGTCACCGTCGCCGTCAGGATCAGGCCGGCAACGGCGGCAATGGTTCCGGCAAGAATGAAGGTCGCCGCGACATGAGCACCAAGTCCGATGCCGGAGTAACGCACCACGCTCGGCTGGATGCCGATCGAAAGCACGACGCGTCCAAACCGCGTCCAGGCAAAGGCAGCCGCCGCACCTGCGATGATGACGGCCGCAACGATGAGGGGCACCGGTACATTTGCGATCGTTCCGTGCCCGAGGAAACGGAAGGCGGGTGGAATGCCCGAGGGCGGCAGATAGACGGGATTACCGCCGTTGGTCAGCAATTGCTGGATACTGCGCCCGATGAACAATGTGCCAAGCGTCGCCAGGAAGGGTGCGACGCCGATTGCAGAAACAAGAATAGCGTTGAAGGCGCCGACAAGTGCGCCCGCGGCGAGACCGGCCGCGAGGGCCAATGGCACCGGCTGCCCGGCCAGCACCAGGGAGACGAAGGCGAAGCTTGCGACATCGACCGCCGTACCCACGGAGAGATCGATGCCGCCGGCCGATACGGCAAAGGTCATCGCGATCGAGACGATGGCCAGCAATGTGAAGTTGTTCACCAGAATGCTCTGAAGATTGCCCGGACTCAGGAAGGTGGGCGCCAGGATCGAGAAAACGGAGAAGACCGCGACGAGCGCCACAATCAGTCCATATCGTGCGAAGCCCGCGGCCGAGCGTCCGGCAAAAGTCGGAGCGGACATGTCAGATCTCCCGTTTGCGCAGCAGCGTCGTGGCCGACACGACGATCAGGATGAGAAGGCCCTGCACGCCGCTGACGAGCGTGCTCGGCAGGTTCAGCAGTTGGAAGCCGTTGGTCAGGACGCCGACGAAAAGCGCCGATATCAGGGTTCCCGGAACGGTCGGCACCAGGCGACGGGAGAAGACTGCGCCGAGCAGCGCGATGACGACGACAGGCAGCAGCGCTTCCCCCGAACCCGTCGTGCTGCCGCTGAGATAGGAAACTGAAAGGATGCCGGCAAAACCGCCGCAGAGACCGCTGGCAATGAAAGCGCCGGAAAGCAGGCGCTTGAGCGGCAGGCCCGCAGCGCGTGCAGCGTCCGGAAACTCGCCGACCGCATAGAGCCTCAGCCCCACAGGTGTGTATTGCACGATTGCCGTCGCGATTGCTGTAAAGCCTATCAGGACATAGGCAAGGATCGGGATGCCGAAGCTGTCGGAAGCCGAGATTGCCGTCAGGAAATCGGTGGAAGCGGGAACGACCGTATTCTGCGTGAGAACCAGTTCGAGGCCGGCAACGACGTTCATGACGGCAAGCGTTGCAAGCAGGGGTACTATACCCGCCAGGACGACGGCGGTCGCATTGATCACGCCGATCGCAAGCCCGGTCAGCAAGGCGGCGGTGACCGCCACGGGATCGCCGTAGCCGAGCTGGATCAGCGAGGCATAAACGGCTGCACTCAAGCCCATATTCGCCGCCAATGACAGATCGATGCCGCCGGTGACGACATTCGAACCGCCTGCGATCAATACGACCGTCAGGCCGATCGCAAGAACACCCGAAATGGCGGATTGGCCGAGGACATTGCCGATATTGCCGACCGACAGGAAATAGGGAGCCGTCAACGAGAAAACCAAGAGGATCGCGGCAAAGGCGAGCAGGGAACCGAAGCGGAGAACTGCGGCAGCGGCTTTGCCTTTTGCCTGCGGTGGGTGATCCGACGAGGCGACGGGGAGGGTGGCAAACTGAATGTCAGCCGACATGGCGTAATCCTTCCGAAGCGCCGGTCGAAATCGACAGCACTTCATCCGTTGTGGTCTTTGCGGAGCCGAGTTCGCGGATCAGCCGTCCGCGGAAGAACACCAGAATGCGATCGGTGATACCAACGAGCTCCGGCAGGTCGGAGGATAAGACGATGACGCCGGCGCCGCGCGCGGCAAGCTCACCGATCAGGGCATAGATCTCGACTTTGGATCCGATGTCGACGCCGACCGTCGGCTCGTCCAGCAGATAGATTTCCGACTGACGGCTCAGCCATTTGGCGATGGCAACCTTCTGCTGGTTGCCGCCGGAGAGCGTGCGAACCAAAGCATCACGGCCTGCCGTCTTGATCTGCAGCCGCTTGATGAGGTCGGTGGTATCGGAGCGCTCGCGCTTCAGATTGAGAAAACCGAAACGGCTGTAGCGGGCAAGGCTTGGAAGCGTGATGTTTTCGGACAGGCTGAGATCGAGGCCCACGCCATGTCCGCGCCGATCCTCGGGAACGAGCGCAAGCCGGCGGTCGACAGCTTTTGCGGGGCTGCGTGGCTGTGCCGTTTGTCCCCCTATCTCGATTTCGCCGCTGGCGGCCTGTTCCAACCCGAACAGCGTGCGGATGAGGTCCTTTGCGCCCGAGCCGAGAAGGCCGGTAATGCCGAGCACTTCGCCGCGGCGCAAGGTGAAACTGATATCGTCGAAACGGTTCGGCGACGAAAGCGCCCTGACCTTCAGGATGTCTTCGCCGAGCTCCACACGGCGCTTGGGAAACATCTCGGCAATATCGCGTTCGATCATCAGGCTGGCGATCGCCTTGGCTGACGTTTCGCCGATCGGCAGGGAGGCCACATCCAGGCCATTGCGCAGCACGGTGACGTGATCGCACAGCTCCTGGATCTCATTGAGGTAGTGCGAAATGTAGATGATCGTCACACCTTCATCGCGCAGCCGGCGGATCAGGCGGAAGAGGATTTCGGCCTCGCGTCGGACGAGGGCCGCGGTCGGCTCGTCGAACACCAGCACCTTCGGCTGATGCAGCAGCGCTCGGGTGATCTGGACGATTTGCCTTTCAGCGGTCGACAGCTCGCTGATTAGAGCATTCTTCGGCAGGTTCACGCCGAAATAATTGGCAAGAAGCTCGGTGGCGCGCTTCTGCATGGCCCGTCGGTCGATGAACGGCGTTCCCGCAAGCCGCGTTTCTCGCCCGAGAAACAGCGCTTCGCCGACGGTGAATGTCGGAACCAGCAGCCGGTCCTGATGAATGAAATGGATGCCGAGCTCTTCGCAGAGATGCGGCGTCAGCCGGTCATGGGTTTTGTTTTCAATTTCAATCCGGCCGTCATCCGGTCTATGCAGCCCGGCAAGCAGCTTGATCAGCGTCGACTTGCCGGCGCCGTTTTGCCCGACGAGGCCGTGAACGGTGCCGCGGCGTATGGCGACCGATGCGCCGGCAAGTGCCTGCGCGCCGCCGAAGCGCTTCACGATGCGGTCGAAGCGAATGATGACATCGTCATTTTCGGCCGGTTGCGTCGGGGCGGATACAGTCATGATGCAGCTTTCCGGAAAGGGGCGGACCTTGTGGCGCCAGCAGCAAGGTCCGAGTTGATGTCAACCAATGCCGAGCTTCTTGACGATCTCGGATACGTTTTCCTTGTTGGCGAGCAGCGCCGGCACATAGGTTTCGCGCGGCAGCGTCTGGCCAGCGAGCAGCTTGGCGACATTGCGGACCGCCACGCGGCCGATCTCTGCCGGCTGCTGAGCGGCATCGGCGCCTGCCGGAGAGTTCTTGTCGGCAACGAGCTGGAGAACTTCCGGGCTGCCGTCGACGCCATAGGTGCGGATCTCGTTGCGGCCGGCAGCGGCGATCGCCTGCGTTGCGCCAAGCTGCGGAATGTCCCAGGCCGACCAGACGGCCTTGATCGAGCCCTTGTCCGGATATTTGTTGAGGATTGCGGTGATCTGGGTAAAGGCGTCCTGGACCGTGTTCGGGATGATGTCCCGCAGCTCCGGCTGAATGATCTTCACCTTCGGGAAATACCTGATGACATTGACAAGCTGATCGTAGCGGATCGCGCAGGGCGTGACACCGTAAAAGCCGTTGAAGACGACGATATTGCCCTCGCCGCCGATGTCGGAGACGAGCTGCAGGGCGAGGTCCTTGCCAATGCCCCAGTTGTCCGACGTCGTATTGTTGATCGAATTGGTCGAGCCGACATCGACGGTCAGCACCGGAATGCCGGCATCGCGGGCCTTCTTGAGCCAGGGATCGATAACGCTGAGCGTGCCGAGGATCTGGACGAGCGCATCCGGCTTCTGCGCGACGAGCGTCTGAAGCTGGGCGATCAGCTTGCCGTCGTTACGGCCGGCATCGACTGCGATCGGCTCGCCGCCGAGCCGCTTCACTTCGTCGATCTGGGCATTGTAGACCTGCAGGTCGAAATAGTGGTCCGTGCCGGTGGCGCTGATGGCGATGCGCTTGCCCTGCAGGGAAAGGCCTTCGTCTGCGGCCCTTGCCGCCGGCGCAGTCAGCATGCTTGCGCCCGCAAATGTCGCTCCGGCGACTGCCGCGAGCTTCAAGATTTCGCGGCGTCCGAAGCCGCCTCCAAGTCCTTCATTCATAACGATACCCTCTCAATTTTATAGTCTATAAATTATATAGATTTTAAGTGTATAAGAGGTACGTTATTCCAAAAGCACGCGATCGCAGGAAATTTTCTGAGGCCAAATCCCGCTGTCAGCGATCGGTGTTGCGGCCGAGGCCGTAGGTCAGCGCCAAGGCTCCGACGAGCACGGCGCCCTTGACGAAATCCTGGGTGTAGTAAGGGGCGTTCAGCATGGTGAGGCCGTTGAGCAGCACGCCGACGAAGACGGCGCCGGCAATCGTGCCGAGCACATTAGGACGGCGCAGATTGAGGACGGCAAAGCCGATCAGCGCGGCTGCGACCGAGTCCATAAGCAGCGACCCGCCGGAGGAAACGTCACCGCGGCCGACGCGGGCGGCAATTACGATGCCGCCAAGCGCTGCTAAGGCCCCCGAAATGACATAGGCGAGTGTCTTCAGTCGCGTCGTGGAAGCGCCGGCAAGCCGCGTTGCCACCTCATTGCCTCCGGTCGCAAAGAGCAGCCGGCCGATGCGGGTGCGCTCGGTCAGCACGAAGAGAACGATCGCGACGACCGCCATCAGCACGACGGAAACGGGCAGAGTGTTAAACAGGCTGTAGCGACCAATCAGCAGGAAGGCCGGGTCATAGGCGCCGGTCGCCTTGGAGCCGTCGGGCAGAACGAGGCCGGCCGAAATCGAGCGTCCGGCCGTCGGGATGAGCTGCAGGCCCGACAGCAGGAACATCATGGCGAGCGTCGCAAGCAGATCTGGCACACGCAGGCGCACGATGAGGAAGGCGTTGACGAGCCCGATTGCCGCTCCAAAGGCGAGCACCAGCGGTACAGTCGCGAAGGCACTCAGATGCCAGACGATCATCGCGTAGCTTGCGGCCATGACGCTGGAGGCGGCAACCGCACCGATTGAGAGATCAAAGCCGCCGACGGCGAGCGTCACCGTGACACCGGCGCCGAGGATCGCGACAACCGACACGGCCTGCAGGATGCTCATCAGGTTTCCGATATTGATGAAGGCCGGTTCGGCATAGGTGAAGCCAATCACCATCAGCCCGAGCAGGATGAAGACTGCGCCGGCGCGCAGAACGCTGCCGAGCGCCAGGAGGCGATTGGCCGGGTTGCGGCTTTTCGGCCCTGCGACAGCCTTCGGAAGCACTTCGTCGTCGATGGTCGTCATGCGGAAAGTCCCTGTATGGCTGAAGAAGAGGCGACATTTGTGATGACTGGCAGCAGCGTGTGGCGGTCGATGGTCAGGATGCGGTCGGCGACCTCATAGGCCTCTTCGGGATCGGATGTGGCGATCAGGGTTGCGCGGCCGGTGCGGGCGCGGATCGCCTGGATGATATCGTGGCGGGCGCCGACATCGACGCCCTGGAATGGCTCGTCGAGCAGCAGCAACCGGCTGGGCTCCGCCTCCCAGCGGGCGATCACCGTCTTCTGCTGATTGCCGCCTGACAGTGTCCAGACGGAGGTGAGGGGACCGGCGGCCCTGATGCTGAGACGGGAAATAGCCTTCTCGGCCTCGCGGCGTTCGCGGCCGCCGAATAGAAGGCCGTGCGGATACCATTTGGAAAGATGCGGCAGGCTGATGGTGGCGGCGAGCGAATTGCCGGGCCAGGTGGCGGGCATGAGCGAGGAGCGGTGGCGGTCTTCTGCGGCCATTGCCACGCCGGCTGCAATCGCGCCACCAGGTGATTTCGGCCGGTAGGACCTGCCATCGAGCCGCATCTCGCCGCCGGCAAATTCTCTTGCGCCGAAGATTACGGAGAGCAGGCGGCTCTTGCCGGCGCCGAGTACGCCGGTGATGGCGACGACCTCTCCCTCATGCAGGGTCAGATCGAAGGGGGCACTTGTCGGCAGAAGGCGTACGTCGCGCATCTCGAGAACGGCCGGACCAGTCGCCGGTCGCGCGTCCGGCCGCGCCGCTTCCAGCCGGCGACCGATCATCGTTTCAATGGCGCTGGAAAAATCGATGGGGCGGTTGAAGCTGCCGACGACGCGGCCGCCGCGCATGACGAGTGCCCGGTCGGCGATCGCTTCGAGATCGGCAGTCCTGTGGGAGATGTAGAGGATCGCAAGACCTTGTGCACGCAGGCTGAGCAGGATGTCGAAGAGGCGCCGGCTCTCGTCTGCCGAAAGGCTTGCGGTCGGCTCGTCGAGGATCAGCAGGTCAGCCTTGTTGGCAAGCGCCCGAGCGATTGCCACGAGTTGCCGGTCGGCGGCGGTCAGATCGCCGAAATCCCTGTCGAGCGGCAGCGAGAAACCGGCGGCATCGAGCATGGCACGGGCCTGGCGCCGCACGCATGCCCGCGAAACAAAGAAAGGCGTGCCCCGCTCGGCGAAGCGATTCAGCAACAGGGCGTCGGCCACCGTCAGGCCTGCCGCGCCGACAAGATCGGTCGATTGATGCACGGTGACGACGCCGGCCTTCCCAGCTTCGGACGGGGTCCTCGGAGAGAAGAGCCGGTCGTTCAGGCTGATCGTGCCGCCATCGGCTGCGAGCACACCTGACAATATCTTCACCAGCGTCGATTTGCCCGCGCCATTTGCGCCCATAAGCGCAACGATCTCGCCGCGCTCAATCGAGAAATGGGCGCCCGCAAGGGCGCGCGTCGACCCGAAACTGCGAGTGATGTTTTCGACATGAAGGAGTGGCATCGGGCAAGTCCAGGTCTGCTTTCAAGCTGCAATATTCGCCTGCAAGGTGCCCGAACCTCCAGGCACGCTTTGTCACTGGTGTATGATGTCGAGAACAAAGAATCTCCGGAAGCCGCGAAAATCGGATCATTAAATCTACTAAAAACATAGAGTTTATATCTAATAATTTTATGCGTCGCAGGAGAACTGCCTACCTGTCAGACGACGCTCACGATCGACCAGAAGGACCGCGACGATGAAATCCCTCGCACGGCTTGCGCTCTCTGCTGCCGCAATCTCTTTGCTCTTTGCCCAGCCTTCCCTTGCGGGTGGCGTGAGCGGCGCTCCTGCGCCCTTCGACAAGGGCGGCGTCAAGGTAGCGCTGATCAGCTATATCTCGGCTGGCGACTTTTTCCAGGCCTATCAGGCCGGCGCGGAAGCCCAGGCCAAGGCCCTCGACATTGACCTGCGCGTCTTCCCCGGGCGGCAGGATGCCGCCGAACAGCGCGAGCAGATCTTGCAGGCGATCAATCTCGGTGTTGCCGGCATCGTCGTCGACCATGGCCTGCCGGAATCGCTCGGCGATGTCGTCCAGCAGGCGCTGGACAAGGGCATCAAGGTCGTCGCCTTCGACGTCAACCTCAACAATCCCAAAGTGCCGCAGGTGGAGCAAAGCGACCACGAACTCGCCGAGCGTGCGCTGGAGCAGGCGGTGAAGGATAACGGCAAGAGCTTCAATGCCGGTTATGTCTATGTCGCAGGATTCGCGCCGCTCGACCGCCGCAACGAGGTTTGGGAGAAGTTCAAATCGGAGAATTCCGGCGTGATCGAGAAGGCCCGCTTCGGCAATGTCAGCGATACGACGGCGACCTCAACGGCCGATCAGGCGAAGGCCGCGCTGACCGCCAATCCTGACATCAGCGTCGTCTTCGCGCCTTATGACGAGTTTGCCCGCGGCGTGAAGCTTGCTGCCAACGATCTCGGTATTGCGAGCAAGCTGAAGATCTATTCGGCCGACGTCTCGACCGCCGACATTCAGGAGATCACCGAAGAAGGCAGCCCCTGGGTTGCGACGGTTGCGACCAACCCGGCCGTCGTCGGCGCGGTTTCCGTGCGCGCGGCGGCTCTCCAGATCGCCGGACAGGAGATCCCTCATCAGATCACGGTCAAGCCAACGCTGCTGACGCAGGAAAGCCTGCGTGCGGCCGGCGTCAAGACGATCGAGGAATTGGCGCAGAAAATCCCGGCCTTCAGCACAAGCGATGCGGCAACCGCGAGCTGGATTCCGGACAAGCTTTTCTAGGCTGCCTGCCTCGATCTTCCGGCGGGGGTTGTGCGGCCCCCGCCGGCCCCATTTCTGAAAACCGGAGTTTTAACCCATGAGCCAGTCCAATGTCGTCTTTGCGACCAACCGCAGCACGACGCGAGAGGACCTCTTTGCCCGTGCCGAGGAAATCTCGGCCGATCTTTCCAGACGGGCAGCTGAGCTCGACCGTGACGGTCGTCCACCGCTGGCCGAAATCGTCAAGCTGAAGAATGCGGGCCTGCTGAATGCCCTGCATGACCAACAGATTGGTGGCGGCGGGTTGGACTGGGTCGATGGCCTGCGGCTGGTGCGCATCCTGGCGCGCGGTGAAAGCTCCATCGGCCAGCTTCTCGGCTATCACTACGTCAACAGCCAATTCATTTACTGGGCACTCGATGAAGCCCGCGCCCATGCATTCGGCTCTGAAACCGTTGCGAAAAACCTCTATTGGGGTGCCGCCGTCAATCCGCGTGATCCAGGCCTTGTTCTCACCCGCCGCGGCAACGGCTATGTGCTGAATGGACGCAAGTCCTTCTCCACCGCCGCCCACGTGTCCGACTATATCAATGCCAATGCGGCGCTGGGCGACAAGATCGTCGGCTTCGCTGTACCCACCAATCGGTCGGGCTACCAGGCAAACGACGACTGGGACAATTTCGGTCAACGTCTTTCGGATAGCGGCAGCGTCGAGTTCCACGATTTCCCCGTCTATGAGGAGGATTTCGTTGGCGTCCCGGCCGCGCCCGACGCAGCACCGCCCGTCCTCTCGACCTTCAACACACCGCTTATCCAACTCGTTTTCGTCAACTTCTATCTCGGCAGCGCCGAAGGCGCACTTCAGGCTGCGATCGATTATGTGCGCACGACGACGCGTCCATGGGTTACGTCAGGCGTCGAGCGCGCTGCCGACGATCCTTATATTCTCGAACGGGTCGGCGAGTTCACGGCTACGCTGAAGGCCTCTGCGGCGCTGGCCGACGCGGCAGCAGCGGCAGTCCAGGCCGGGCTTGCAAAGGGTCATGCCGTCACGGTACGCGAGCGTGGCGAGGCGGCTGCGGAAGCCTATGCCGCCAAGGTGCACGCCACCCATGTCTCGCTCGACATCACGTCACGTGTCTTCGAACTGACCGGTGCGCGGTCGACGGCGGAGAAATATCGCTTCGACCGTTTCTGGCGCAACGTGCGCACCCACACGCTGCACGATCCGGTTTTCTACAAGGCCAAGGAAGTCGGCGAGTTCGTGCTGAACGACAGGATTCCCGACGTCAGCCTCTACAGTTGAGATCAGGTAGATTTACTCAAAAAGAAACCCCATTTCGGTCATCGGAAATGGGGTTTTCAGTTTGAGGAGAGCGGTCAGAGCGCGCCGTTCTTCGGCGGTGTCACTCCGTTCAGATGGTAATTGCCGACGACGTGGTACTTCCAACGCACTGGATCGTGCAGCGTATGGGTGCGTGCATTGCGCCAGTGCCGGTCGAGATTGAGTTCGGCCTTGACCGCGGATGTTCCGGCGAGCTCGAACAGCGTGTTGGTTGCTTCGATCGCAATCTCTGTCGTCAGCACCTTGGCGGCAGCGACCGCAAGTGTGGCCTCGACGACGGTCGCCTCGGTCGTCTCGATCTGCGCCGCATCGACCTTGCGGCCGGCGCGTTCGAGGAGCGCTGTTGCAGCCTCCAGCCGGATGGCGATCTGCCCCACCTTCGATATCGTCAGCGGATCATCGGCGGCGCGCTCCACGCCGCTGTCCATCCAGGGGCGTGACTTGGTGCGCACGAATTCCAGCGTCTCGGCAAAAGCTGCGCGCGCGATGCCGAGATCGATGCCGGCATGGACGATCTGGCCGACCGAGCCGATCGTCGTCGGCCGCTCGAAGCCCTTGTGATGCAAGACGACGGAATCGGCATGCACATAGACATTGTTGAAGATCGTCGTGCCGCTGCCCGTCGTGCGCTGGCCGAAGCCATCCCAGTCGTCGATGGTCTCAACGCCCTCAGTGCCCTTCGGCACGAAGGCCATGACGAGACGGTCCTCTTCGTCAAGCGCGAAAACGGTGACCCAGTCGGCAAAGAGCACGCCGGTCGAATAATATTTCGTGCCATTGATGTGATAACCAGGCCCGTCCCTGACAATGCGGGTATTGTAGTGGCCGACCGTCTTGGTGCCGCGCTCGGAAAGCGCATTGCCGAAGCGGTCGCCGGCGAGCGCCCGGCCGAAGAAATACCGTTTCTGCTCCTCGCTGCCATCCGTGCGCAGCGCTTCCAGAATGTAGAAATGGTTCTGCGGGATCTGGCCGATCGAGCCATCGGCTGCTGCGAGGATCGCCGTTACTTCAGCCAGCACGGCATTCGAGACATCGAGCCCGCCATATTGTGCGGGGACGGCGATCGCCAGCAGGCCGGACTGGGCCAGTTCATCGAGTTCGGCAAAGGGCAACCGGCGTTCTGCGTCGCGCCCGGCGGCCGTAGCAGCAAACTGGACGGCCAGCCTACGCGCCGTTTCAAGCGCTTCCTCGTCGCTGGCAATGCGGGCGGCCACGGGCCGGATCTGATCTTGTTGCCTGAGCACGGTCGTCATCGATTTCTCCAGGTTCTGACGAGGCTATGGGTGAAAGAAATCGAAGCGAGAGGTAAGATTATAAATTCTATAGATGTGATAGAAAATGGAAAGCGCTTGCTTATCCGGCGGCTGGCCCGGCGTCTAACGTGCATCTTCGTCGATCTCACCTGGAAGTGACCGGTTTGGTGGTGGAACTGTCGCCGAAAAATGACATGGTCGATCTTCTATTGCTGCTCTCCAGCTCCTACGTAACCCTGGACCGATACGTCATTCCCGTATCCGCATTCTGCAGAGGGCAGGCGACCGCTTCGCCCGATCCATGAGGAAAAACATGACCCGTTCCCGGCAGTTGCGCCTTGGCGCCTTTATGCGTCCCGTCAGCCTGCACACCGGCGCATGGCGCTATCCCGGGTCCTATCCGGATGCCAATTTCAACTTCGCCCATCTCAAGTCTTTCGCCCAGAAGCTCGAGGCCGCGAAGTTCGACGCCTTCTTCATGGCCGATCACCTGGCTGTGCTCAACATGCCGGTGGAGGCGCTGAAGCGCAGCCATACCGTGACCTCCTTCGAGCCGTTCACGCTGCTTTCGGCGCTGGCCGCCGTCACCGAGAGGATCGGGCTCGCTGCGACGGCATCGACGACCTTCGATGAGCCCTACCACATCGCCCGTCGTTTCGCCTCGCTCGATCACATCAGCAATGGCCGCGCCGCCTGGAACATCGTGACCACCTCCAACCCCGATGCAGCTCTCAATTTCGGTCTGGACGAGCACGTGGAACACGGTGAGCGCTACAAGCGCGCGCGTGAATTCTATGATGTCGTCACCGGCCTCTGGGACAGCTTCGCCGACGATGCCTTCATCCGCGATCGCGACAGCGGCATTTATTTCGATCCCGACAAAATGCATGTGCTTGACCACAAGGGCGAGGAGTTGAGCGTGCGCGGGCCGTTGAACATTGCCCGACCGGTCCAGGGCTGGCCCGTCATCGTGCAGGCCGGCCAATCGGACCCGGGTCGCCAGCTTGCGGCCGAAACCGCCGAAGTGGTCTTCTGTTCGCCACGCGATCTCGACGGCGGCAAGGCACTTTACGCCGATATCAAGGGCCGGATGCAGGCCATCGGCCGCAATCGCGACCATCTCAAAATGCTGCCCGCCGCCTTCGTCGTCATCGGCGACAGCATCGAGGAAGCGCGCGCCAAGCGTCTCGCCCTCGATAGCCTCGTTCACTACGATAGCGCCATCGCATCGCTTTCGATCGCCCTCGGCCATGATGCCTCCGGCTTTGACCCGGATGCGCCACTGCCTGATGATATTCCCGATACCAATGCCAGCAAGACCGGCCGCGCCCAGGTCATCAAGCTGGCGCAGGAGGAAAACCTGACTGTGCGCCAGCTTGCCCAGCGTTATGGCGGCTATTCCGGCCTTGCCTTCGTCGGCACGCCTGAGAGCATTGCCGACGAGATGGAACGCTGGCTGGATGAGGAAGGTTCGGATGGCTTCAACGTCGTCTTCCCTTACCTGCCGCAGGGTCTCGACGACGTCACGACACGCCTGGTTCCGGAATTGCAGCGCCGGGGCCTGTTCCGCAGGGACTATGAGGGCACGACGCTGCGAGAACATCTTGGCTTGCCGCGGCCGGAAAACCGCTTCTTCGCCTGAAGAAAACCGTCAGGGCCGGGCAACGATCAGGCAGAGCGACTTTCGAAGAGGGGCTGCGCGCGGAGATGCGGAGGCGACTGCCTGACCGGAGGCTATTTCCTGATAACACCGACCCTTGCCAGCACTTCGCCGGGAATGGCGTAGCGCTGGATAATATCCTTGTTGTTGCGAAGCCCACAGATCTCGCGCTGGACGAAGAGCGCCCAGACCGCATCGGAGGCGTTGTTGACCAGGGTCTCGCGCTGCTCGGTGCCATGGCGATCGGCATTCCAGGCCTTCAGCGCAGCGAGCGCCGATTCGACCTTCAGGCCATTGCGCCCGAGCGAACTCGCCCGCTCCGACATGAGTTCATATTCGAGTACATTCACCCCGCCTTCGGCCGAAATGGACTGCCTGAAGGATTGCGGCGGGCGAACGCTCATTGGACTTTCCCTCGCTGGTTACGGCGCCGGCCTGCCCGTGACCTGGAAATAGGCCCAGGCGGCGGCAAACACGAGAATCACCACGGCGATGATCACCAGCTTGCGGAGCATGGGATTGGGTGCTTTCGGCGGAGGCTTCGGCTTGCGAAACTTGATGACGTTGTCGCTCATTGTCTTGCTGTTCGGTTCATTCTTCCCACAGCAGTAACGCATATCGACGGGCTTTGGCACCCGTGTCCTGTCCAAATATGCGCTTTTATGTGAGAGCTGCCGGTGGACACCGGCAGCTCAAGGTCAAGTCGGGTCAGCGAGCCGCCCAGTTGGCGCCGCGGCGGAAGATCGTCTTCATCTGCGGCACATCGAATTCCTTGGCGACATGGCCGAGGGACGAATAAAAGACTCGACCCTTGCCGTATTTGCGCTTCCAGACGACCGGCATGGTTACGCCATCGATCCAGTAGGCATGTTCGCCGGTGAAGGTGGTTGTTGCCAGCACCTCGTTCGAGGGGTCGACATGCATGTAATACTGCTCGGAATTATAGGGGAAATCGGTAATCCCCTCCATCAGCGGGTCATCCGGGCGCGTGATGTTGACGGTGTAGTTGATGATGTTGCCCGGATGGGCAACCCACTGGCCACCGATGATGAACTGGTACTCAGTCGATTCGCGGAAGCTGTCGCCGGCGCCGCCGTGATAGCCGGCAATGCCAACGCCGCTTTCGATGGCGGCAGCGAGGTTCTTCACCTCTTCCTTCTCGATCTTCGACATTGTGATGACGGGTACGATAAGGCTCAGGTCGTGAATCGACGGATCGGCGAACGCCTCCGTGCTGTGCTCCACATAGACCTTGAAGCCGTCTTCCTCGAGCATGTCCTTGATGATTGCGGCGCATTGTTCCGGTTCGTGGCCTGCCCAGCCGCCCCAGACGATCAGTGCTTCACGCATCGTGTATTCCTCCTGAAAATTACTTGCCGAGCAGTCCGTCGACGAGGGATTGAGAAAGCGGAGCAGGACGCTCCGTTGTCGTGGTGAGTGTCACCGTGCTGCCGGTGTCGGATGCCTTCTGGAAGGCTTCCATCACTTCGAGCACGTGCAGCGCCAGATCGCCGTTCGCGCGGTGCGGCCGGTTCGACCGGATGGCGTGGGCGAGATCGGCGACGCCGAGAGAGCGGTAGTTGCCCTCGGCATAAGGCAGGGTCACGGGCTGGTCCTCGAACTGACCGCCCTTCTTCAGATATTCGACGGGGCCTTCAAACCGGTTCGGATCCGGCACAATCAGCGTACCCTCGGTGCCGTAGACCTCGAGCGGCACATGCTTGTGGCCGGCCACATCGAAGCTCATGCCAATTTGCACGACAGCGCCATTGGCGAAAGCCATCACGCCGGCCACATGGGTCGGGATATGAACCGGAATGCGCTCGCCATTGCGCGGCTCGCTGGTGATGATGCGCTCATTGCGCGGGGTGACCGCAAAACCCGCAACCTTGGCGACCGGTCCCAGCAGATTGACGAGGTCGGTGATGTAGTAGGGACCCATGTCGAGCATCGGGCCGCCGCCGACTTCATAGTAGAAGGCCGGGTTGGGATGCCAGCGCTCGTGGCCGGGGCACATGAAGGTCGCGGTGCCGCCGACCGGGATACCGATGACGCCGTCATCGATCAGGGTACGGGCCGTCTGATGGCCGCCGCCGAGAAAAGTGTCGGGAGCCGCGCCGATGCGCAGGCCCTTGGCCTTGGCGGCATCCGCCAATTTTTTCCCTTCTCCGAAATTAATCCCGAGTGGCTTTTCTGAATAGGTGTGCTTTCCGGCTTCCAGCGCTTGCAGGCCGACGGCGACATGGGCCTTCGGAATGGTCAGGTTGACGATGATCTCGACCTTCGGGTCGGCGAGAAGCTCGTCGACCGTCCTGGCCTGAAGATTGAATTCGGCCGCCTTTGCCTCGGCGAGTTCGCGATTGAGATCGCCCAGTCCCTTGATATCGAGGATCGGAAATGCCGATGTCATCGCCTTCAGATAGGCGCCCGAAATATTGCCGCATCCAATGATGCCGATACCGACTTTTTCCATCATGTCCTCCAACAATACGGTTTTGCGCGTCAGAGCGCTGGCCCGGTGGTACTCCAGGGCGATTCATAGAGTTCGTAGAGCGCGACGGCCGCTGCACCCTGTGCCCAGAAATCGTCGGTCGAATCATCGAAAACGAGTTCGCTGACGCCTTGCAGGGATGGCGGGATGGCCAGTGCATAGGCATCCCGCAGGCTGTTGAGGAACGGCTCACCCAGCGCGAGCGAAGAGCCGACGAGAATGACGCGCGGCGGTGCAAACAGCGTGACGATATTGGCGATCGTCAGCCCGACCGCCTCGCCGGCCCGCGCGGCTGCACCGATCAGCCTGTCGTCGTCGGCCTGGATCATTGCCTGTACATGGGTCATGCCGCGGCCGAGACGCACCGCCTCGGCAAAACGTCCATCGGTCTGCTGGTCGCCGAGAATGGCGCTTTCTCCGGCCTGGCTGGAAAGGCGGACCACGCCCTGCTGGCCCATGCCGAGAACGAGGTCGCCAAGATTGTGGCTGAGGCCGCCGGCGCCGCGGAAAAGCTGGTTGTCATGAAGCACGCCCAGGCCGAGTGTCTGCTCCAGTGAGATCAGCACCATGTCTTCGAGGTCGCGGGCCTTGCCGAACCAGTGATGGCCAAGCGTGATTGCATGCGCGTCGCTTTCGATGATCGTCGGCGTCGATAGGCGGGTCGACATTTCCTTAGCAAAATCAACATTGACTTCGCGGAATATCGGGCTTGAGCGGATATAGCCGGTGCGGTGCTCGATGACGCCGGGAAGTGCCAGGCAGATGCTGTCTATATCATCGAGCGACAAGCCGATATCGACGACACAACGGCGAACGCCATCTTCGACGAGATCGGCAATGACGGCGATCGGCTGACGATCGATGCGGATCGGCAGTGTCAGCCTGGAGAGCACGTCCCCGCGGAAATTGGCGACGACGAAGATCATGCGGCTGGCGGCGATCTTGGCGCCGACCACACGGGCGGCATCAGGATTGAGCTCCAGCATCACGCGGGGTCTTCCGCGGACAGCCTCATTGCGGATATCGCCCTCATGACGCGGCAGGATCAGTCCATCGTCGAGCAGCGAAGCGGTGATCGCGGAAACCGTCGTGGTCGAGAGCTCCGTACGCTCGCTGATCTGGATACGAGAAATCGGACCGTGACGCCGGATCGTGTCGAGCACGTTCAAGCGGTTGATCGCACGCATTAATTCGGGGTCTGCAGTCTTCATAAAAATTAGCCAGGCAATCGGTCTGCTGGGGCAAGCCGCCTAATGTTTTTAACGGGTTACGAAATAAATAGCAGGCAAATACGGAGCCCTGTCAAGCGAATTTGATGAAAAATACAGCGATTGGCTTGACATTGGGCAAAAGCTCCGTTGAATTATTCCGCATAGGGGAAAAATTGTGAGGATAGGTCCCCTGGGAGGAAAATCATGAATTTTATGTCCAAGAGCGCCGCTTTTGGCGGCGGGCGCATCGTGTCCATGGCTGCGGCAGCCGGCATGTTATTGGCCGGGGCAGGGGCTGCTTCGGCGGCGACGGTGGTCAAGTGGCTGCATCTCGAAACCGATCCGAAAAACGTCGCGGCCTGGGAAGGTATCGTCAAGAAATACGAAGCCCAGCATCCCGACGTCGACATCCAGATGCAGTTCCTCGAAAACGAGGCGTTCAAGGCCAAGCTTCCGACATTGCTGCAGTCCGACGACGTACCGGATTTCTTTTTCAGCTGGGGCGGCGGCGTCCTGAAGCAGCAGTCGGAGACCGGCGCGTTACAGGATGTGACGCCGGCCCTCGATGCCGATGGCGGCAAATTGCGCAAGGCTTATACGCCCGCTTCCGTGGATGGCCTGACCTTCGACGGCAAGACCTGGGCGATCCCATATAAGGTAGGCCTTGTCAGCTTCTTCTACAACAAGGCGCTGTTTGCCAAGGCCGGTGTCAAGGCCGAAGACATCAAGACCTGGACCGATTTTCTCGAAGCGGTGAAAAAGATAAAGGCGGCCGGCATCGTGCCGATTGCGGGCGGTGGTGGCGAGAAGTGGCCGATCCACTTCTACTGGAGCTATCTCGTCATGCGCGAGGGCGGCCAGAAGGTCTTCGAAGCCGCCAAGAAGGGCGAGGGCGAAGGTTTCCTCGACCCCGCGATCATCAAGGCCGGCGACGATCTCGCTGAACTCGGCAAACTCGAACCCTTCCAGCCCGGCTATCTCGGCGCGACCTGGCCACAGACGCTCGGCGTCTTCGGTGACGGCAAGGCCGCGATGATCCTCGGCTTCGAAGCGACCGAGGCCAACCAGCGCAAGAATTCCGGCGACGGCAAGGGTCTGGCGCCCGACAATATCGGCCGTTTTGTCTTTCCGACGGTCGAAGGTGGCGCGGGCAAGCCGACGGATACGCTCGGTGGCCTGAACGGCTGGGCCTTAACCAAGAAGGCCTCCAAGGAAGCGATCGATTTCCTCGCTTTCCTGACGAATGCGGACAACGAGCGCACGATGGCAAAGGCCGGTATGCTCCTGCCTGTTGCGGCCGGCGCCGACGATGGCGTCGTCAACCCACTGCTTGCCGAATCGGCAAAACAGCTTGCTGGTGCCACCTGGCATCAGAATTTCTTCGACCAGGATCTCGGTGCGGCCGTCGGCCGTGTCGTTAACGACGTGTCGGTGGAAATCGTCTCCGGACAGATGAATTCCAAGGACGGCGCCCAGATGATCCAGGACGCTTTCGAACTGGAGCAATAGTCAGCGCCCGCAGAACCTTCCGGCGCTCCTGCCAAAGCGGAGCGCCGGCACCGCAGCCGAGATGCGAAAGCAGGACCCATGGCCAATGTATCAGTCCTATCAACACCGAGTGCCGTAAGGCTGGCAAGACGAACCGCAAATAGGAAGAGCTCGGTCGCCCACGACCGGCTGACGGTGCTGCTGCTTTTCCTGCCACCGGCGCTGCTCCTCTTCACGCTCTTCGTCATCATGCCGATGGGCGAGGCGGCCTGGTACAGCCTCTATAAGTGGAACGGCTACGGCACGCCGACCGAATTCATCGCGCTCCGCAATTTCCAGGTCCTGTTCCGCAACGCGGCTTTCACCCAGGCGCTGATCAATAACGGCCTGATCATCGTCATCTCGATCTGCATCCAGGTGCCGCTCGCCATCTGGCTGGCGACGATGCTTGCCCACCGCATTCCCGGCGTTGTCGGCTTCCGTCTGATCTTCTTCCTGCCCTATGTGCTGGCGGATGTTGCAGCGGGCCTCATCTGGCGTTTCGTCTATGACGGCGATTACGGCCTGTTTGCAGCCGTTTCCAATTTCTTCGGTTTCGCCAACCCTTATGTGCTCGCCGACAAGGACGTAGCAATTTATGCGATACTCGGGGTCATCGTCTGGAAATATTTCGGTTTTCACATGATGCTGTTCATCGCCGGCCTGCAATCCGTCGACAAGAACGTGCTGGAGGCGGCCGAAATCGACGGCGCCACCGGCTGGCAGAAATTCCGTTACGTCACGCTGCCGCTGCTCGGCTCAACCTTGCGCCTTTCGATCTTCTTCGCCGTCGTCGGCTCGCTGCAGCTCTTCGACATGATCATGCCGCTGACGGGCGGCGGGCCGTCCAATTCCACGCAGACGATGGTCACCTTCCTCTACACCTATGGCGTCATGCGTATGCAGGTGGGCTTGGGCAGCGCCGTCGGCGTGGTGCTCTTCATCATCTGCGTCACGCTCGCCTTCGGCTACAAAAGGATCTTCATGCGTCATGACTGATATAAGCTCTTCCATCCGTATGAGCGTGTCCACGCGCATCTATCTGTACGTGTCGCTGAGCCTGATTGCCGCGATCGTGCTCGTGCCGCTGGTGACGACCGCGCTCGGCGGCTTCAAGACGCTGGGCGACCTGCGCACCAATCCTTTCGGCCTGCCAACGGAATGGCAATTGGCGAATTATACCGACATTCTCTTCGGCGAGCGCTACTGGCTGCAGATCGGCAATTCACTTGTCATCGCAGCGCTCACGGTGCTCCTGACGCTGATCGTTTCGTCCATGGCGGCTTTTGCCTTTGCCCATGTCCGGTTCTTCGGCTCGTCCTTCCTGCTCAACTATTTTCTGCTCGGTCTGATGTTTCCGGCGGCGACCGCGATCCTGCCGCTCTTCATCCGCATCCGCGATCTTGGGCTTTTGAACACCTATTGGGGCGTGGTGCTGCCGCAGGTGGCCTTCGGTCTCGGCATGAGCATCCTCTTGTTTCGCAACTATTTCCGCAATCTTCCGGAAGAATTGTTCCAGGCGGCGTTCGTCGATGGTTGCGGTTATCTGCGCTTCTTCTGGCATATATCGCTGCCGCTTTCCCGACCGATCGTCGCCACCGTCAGCATCATCTCCTTCGTCGGCAGCTGGAACAGTTATATCCTGCCGCTGATCATGCTGAACTCGGAGTCCAAATATCCCTGGCCGCTCGGCATCATGGTCTATCGCGGCGAATACGGGACGGAATGGCAGCTGGTGCTGGCCTTCATCACGCTCACCATCCTGCCCACCATCATCGTCTTTTTCATCGCCCAAAGGCACATCATCGCCGGATTGACCGCCGGCGCCGTGAAGTCCTGAGCCCGAGCCATTGGAGGTGCAATCATGGCATCCGTTTCACTGAACGATATCCGCAAGGCCTATGGTGCCGTCGACGTCATTCACGGCATTTCGCTCGATATCGAGGATGGGGAATTCGTCGCCCTCGTCGGGCCGTCCGGCTGCGGAAAATCGACCCTTCTGCGGATGATCGCCGGCCTCGAGGAGATCACCGACGGCGAGATCGCGATTGGCGGCTCTGTCGTCAACAGCATGACGCCGCGCGAGCGCAACATCGCCATGGTCTTCCAGTCCTACGCGCTCTATCCGCATATGACTGTCGCGGAAAACATGGGCTTCAATCTGAAGCTCGCCGGTGTCGCAAAAGCGCAGATCGAGGCGCGCGTGGCAGAGGCCGCTCGAATGCTGGATCTCGCCCAGCTTCTCGACCGCAAGCCGGCCCAGCTTTCCGGCGGCCAGCGCCAGCGTGTCGCCATGGGCCGCGCCATCGTGCGAAATCCTGCCGTCTTCCTGTTCGACGAGCCGCTGTCCAACCTCGATGCCAAGCTGCGAGTGCAGATGCGCTCGGAAATAAAGACGTTGCACCAGAAGGTCAGGACCACCTCGATCTATGTCACGCATGACCAGATCGAGGCGATGACGCTTGCCGACCGCATCGTCGTGCTCAATCATGGCAGGGTGGAGCAACAGGGTACGCCGCTCGAACTCTACAGGAAACCAGCCAATCTCTTCGTCGCAGCGTTCATCGGATCGCCGGCGATGAATATGCTCGACGGCACGGTGGACGGCGAAGACGGTAAGCCGGCCGCGCGTCTTTCGGATGGCACTGCGATCCGCATTGCTGCCGACCGCAAAGTCCGCCCCGGACAGGCGGTGACTATCGGCCTGCGCCCCGAGCATCTGACGCCGGGCAACAGAGATGGAAATGCGCTTGCCGGGCAGACCCTGCTTGTCGAGCCGACCGGTGCCCAGACACATGTCGTTTTTGATCTGGCCGGTCAGCCGGTCACGGCGGTGGTGGATGGGGACTATGCCGCCCGCTACGGCGCCCGTTTCGAGGCCAATATTGCCAGCGAGCAGGTCCATATTTTCGATCGGGGTACGGGTCTGGCGCTCTAAGTTTAAGAGATAGCGGGCGGGCTTCTTTGGCCTGTAGCATCGATCTCAAATGAAATCCGCCGCCAATCCCGTGATTGGCGGCGGATTTATTTTGTCAGCGCTTATTCTGCAGGCTGTGCGATCGGTACCAGGAGATCGCTGTCGTCGCGCAAATTTCCGTTCATTGCGGCGGCAAAGCGGGTCTGGTCGAGTTCGTTTTCCCAGCGGGCAACGACGATCGTGGCAACCGCATTGCCGACGAGGTTGGTCAGCGCGCGGCATTCCGACATGAAGCGGTCGATGCCGAGGATGAGCGCCATCCCGGCGATCGGAACCGAGGGGACGACCGAGAGTGTTGCGGCAAGCGTGATGAAGCCGGCGCCGGTAATGCCGGCGGCACCCTTGGAACTCAGCATGGCCACGAGCAGCAGCAGGATTTGATCGCCGAAGCTCAGATGCGTATCCGTCGCCTGGGCGATGAAGAGGGCTGCCAATGTCATGTAGATGTTGGTGCCGTCGAGATTGAAGGAATAGCCGGTCGGAATGACGAGGCCGACGACCGAGCGCTTGCACCCGGCGCGTTCCATCTTGTTCATCAGGCCGGGCAGGGCGGCTTCGGACGACGAGGTGCCGAGCACCAGCAGCAGCTCTTCCTTGATATAGCGGAGCAGCGCCAGGATGGAAAAGCCGTTGTAGCGGGCGACTGCACCGAGCACGACCAAAACGAAGAGCAGCGACGTCAGGTAGAAGGTGCCGATCAGGAAGGCGAGGTTGGCGATCGCGCCAATGCCGTATTTGCCGATCGTAAACGCCATGGCACCGAAGGCGCCGATCGGCGCGAACTTCATCAGGATTGCGACGAGACGGAAGACCGGGGCTGTCAGAACCTGGAAGAAATCCAGCACCGGCTTGCCGCGTTCGCCGACGGAGCCAAGCGCAATGCCGAAGACGATGGAGAAGAACAGCACCTGCAGGATGTCGCCCTTGGCGAAGGCGCCGACGATCGTGTCCGGGATGATGTTCATCAGGAAGCCGACGATCGTCGCGTCATGAGCCTGGGCGGCATAATTGTTGACAGCCTTCGTATCCAGCGTTGCCGGATCGATATGCATGCCGGCGCCAGGCTGCAGCACGTTTGAGACGACGAGGCCGACGACGAGCGCCAGCGTCGAGAAGACGAGGAAGTAGCCTAGCGCCTTGCCGACCACGCGGCCGAACTTCTTGAGGTCGGCCATGCCGGCAATGCCGGTTGTCACCGTCAGGAAGATGACGGGCGCGATCACCATGCGCACGAGCTTGATGAAGGCATCTCCAAGAGGCTGCAGCGAAGCGCCAAGAGAAGGATAGAAGTGGCCAAGCAGAACGCCGGCGGCGATAGCCGCGAGAACCTGCACATAGAGGTGCTGGTAAAGGGGAGTTTTGCCGCGCGGTGTGGCGGCGTTGATAGCAATATCCATAGTGTCCTCCACTGTGCCGAACGCCAATGCGGCGAGCGGGCGAGTCATGATGGTCAAACAGCCTCCCGACTGTTGAGGCATGGGATTGCAACACGCGTGCCAGTTTCCGTTGCGATCTTAACCCGTTGATATTCCTACCTATCGCTTCCAATCATGGTTGGGTATGTGCGGATTTGCGCACAACGTGATTTGCTCTCGGTGCGAATATATGCACAATCTCCTCATGCTCCAGAAGACCGCATCCGAACGTTTCCTGACGCCCGAACAGCTCGGCCGGCGCTCCCGGTTGGTCTGGCTGATCTTTGCCGTACTTGCTGCCATCTTGATCGGTACGGCGCTTTACGGCGCCGGCATTTATGGTCGCCTGCAGGCTATCGCAGCGTTGGAGGACCAGGGGCAGACAGACGCCAATCTCAAGGTGGCGCTGCTGCGTGCCGTGCTTGAGGGACCGCGAGCCCTGCCGCTGCTTCTCGCCGATGATCAACAGGTACGGGACGCTCTCGCTTCAGGGCAGGGCGAGGCCGTCATGGGGCTTGACCGTAAGCTCCAGAGCCTCGTTGCCGGCACCCGCGCCTCGGTTCTCTATGTCACCGGCAAGAATGGCATCGCGATCGCGTCCAGCAATTGGCAGGAGCCCCTGAGCTTTGTCGGCAATGACTATTCCTTCCGTGACTATTTCCGCCGCGCGATGGAAACGGGTACGGCTGAGCATTTCGCGCTCGGCAATGTCAGCAACCGGCCCGGCCTTTATATATCCCGGCGAGTGGGGGATGACGCGGCTCCGCTCGGCGTGGTCGTCGTTAAAATGGAATTCGATCAGCTGGAATCCGACTGGCGCGATGCAGCCCGGCCGGCCTATGTCACCGACGAGCATGGTGTCGTGCTGATTACCAGCCTGCCGTCCTGGCGTTTCATGACGGCCACGCCCTTGCCGCAGGAAAACCTGGCAGCGATCAGGAGCAGTCTGCAATTCGGCGAGGCGCCGCTGTTGCCTCTGCCGATCGATCAGCGGCAGGTGCTGCGGCCAGGAGCCGCGATCGTGCACGCCATCCTGCCGGGCGGCGGCGGGGAAGGCGAGTTCCTGCGATTACGCACGGAGGTGCCGTCGACATCCTGGCAACTGGAATATCTCGTGCCGACCGAGGTGCCCATTGCCTCTTCCGTGCGCGAGTGGCGGCTGCTGACACTGGCCGGGCTCCTTCCGGTGTTGGCAATCATGACCTTCCTGCTGCGCCGCCGCCAAATCGTCGTCATGCGTATTGCAGCCGAACGCGCTGCGCGTGAGCTGCTGGAGCGCCGGGTGCTGGAGCGGACCGAGGACCTGAGCCGTGCTCGCGACCGGCTGCAGGAGGAGATATCCGATCATCGCGCGACCGAGGCAAGGCTGCAGGTGGTGCAGCAGGAACTCGTGCAGGCAAACCGACTGGCGATCCTTGGCCAGGTCGCCGCCGGTGTGGCGCATGAGATCAACCAGCCGGTGGCGACCATCCGCGCCTATGCCGACAATGCCCGCACCTTCCTCAAACGCCAGCAGCCGCAATCGGCTGATGACAATCTCGATGCCATTGCCGGCCTGACGGAACGTATCGGCACGATCACCGAGGAACTGAAGGCCTTCGCCCGCAAGGGCCGCACTGCAGCCGAACCGGTGGAACTGCGTGCCGTGATCGAAGGGGCTGTCGTGCTGCTGCGAAGCCGCTTTGCCGGTCGGCTGGATGCGTTGAATATCACGTTGCCATCCCCCGATCTGAAGGTGAGCGGAAACCGCATTCGCTTGGAGCAGGTACTAATCAATCTCTTCCAGAATGCGCTGGAAGCGCTCGAGGGCAGGGACGGAGCAAAGGTGGACATCTTCTGCGACGAGGCTGACAGCGAGGTGGCCGTGACTGTCGCCGATAACGGTCCCGGCATATCGAAAGATATTCTCGGTTCGCTCTTTTCTCCTTTCAACACCTCGAAGGAAAAGGGCCTCGGCCTCGGGCTTGTCATCTCCAAGGATATTATTGCCGACTATGGCGGTCGTATCGAGGTCGAGAGCAATGAGAGCGGCACCTGCTTTACCGTCTATTTGCAGAAAGCACAGGCATGATTGACATGATCCCGGTCTTCCTTATCGATGACGACAAGGATCTCCTGAAGGCGACGAAGCAGACGCTGGAGCTTGCCGGCTTTGAGGTCTCGACCTTTTCTACCGCCGCAGAAGCGCTGAAGGCACTCAAGTCAGAATTTTCCGGGGTCGTGGTCTCGGATATTCGCATGCCGCAGATCGACGGATTGCAGCTCTTCGACCGCATCCGACGGCTGGATGAGGACCTTCCGGTGATCCTGATCACCGGGCACGGGGATATTCCGATGGCCGTCAAGGCAATCCAGGACGGAGCCTATGACTTCATCACCAAACCTTTCGCAGCCGAGCGGCTGGTGCAGAGCGTGCATCGGGCAGTGGAAAAGCGCCGGCTCGTGCTGGACAACCGATCGCTGCGCGAGGCTGCCGAACAGGCGCAGGGCGATCTGCCGCTGATTGGCCAGACGCCGGCCATGGAACGCCTGCGGCGGACACTTCGGCAGATCGCCGATACCGATGTCGACGTGCTGGTGACCGGCGAGACCGGCAGCGGCAAGGAAGTTGTGGCAAGCCTGCTGCACCGCTGGAGCCGTCGCGCCAAGGGAAATTTCGTCGCCCTGAACTGCGGCGCCTTGCCGGAAACGGTGATCGAGAGCGAACTCTTCGGCCATGAGGCCGGCGCCTTTACCGGCGCGCAGAAGAGGCGTGTCGGCCGCATCGAGCATTCGAGCGGCGGAACGCTGTTTCTCGACGAGATCGAAAGCATGCCGGCCTCCGCACAGGTGCAGATGCTGCGCGTCCTGGAAATGCGTGAAGTCATGCCGCTCGGCACCAACGAAGTGCGGCCCGTCGACCTGCGTGTCGTGGCCGCCGCCAAGATCGATCTCGCCGATCCGCGCGAGCGTGGCGATTTTCGCGAGGATCTTTACTATCGCCTCAATGTGGTGACGATCAGTATCCCGCCGCTCCGCGACCGACGAGATGACATCCCGCTTCTTTTCGCCCATTTCACAGAACGCGCTGCCAACCGCTTTAAGCGCCCCGTTCGCTCGGCTTCACCTGAACTTTACCGCCACTTGAAAAGCCATGACTGGCCGGGCAACGTACGCGAGCTCTCGCATTTCGCCGAGCGCTTCGTGCTTGGCCTCGAAATCATGTCGGAGGAATCGAAGCAGAACGGGACGGAGGACAAAGAGGCCTCCCTTCCTCTGCCGGCGAGGATCGACCGCTACGAGGCCGATATCATCCGCGAGACGCTGACCCGCAACGAAGGCGACGTGCGCCGGACCATCGAAACACTCGGGATCCCGCGCAAAACCTTTTATGACAAGCTGCAGCGTCACGGCATCGAGCGGGCCGCTTTCAGCCCTTCGAAGGCGGATAGTTGAGATGACCGGTTCGAGCAACCGCGGCACCAGGGCATCGTCAATTTCCATGCCGGTTATTTCAAAACGCTCAGCGATGCCGGCGACAGGATCGGTATCGAATACCGCAGGAGGGGAAGCCGTGAGACGATCGCTCTCCCGGTCGACTGGATTGTCAATTGCACTGGCCTGGAACGTACAGGGCTGGCGCATTCACCGCTTCTGCAGGAAATGCGCCGGCAAGCTTTGTCGTTGCGGATCCGCTCGGGCTCGGAATTTCGGAAAATCCGGAGCCTTAATCGCGTGGGTTGAGTTGCCGGCCTGTTTTCGATCAGGCATTGCTTCACTCGCGGAGGTCTCTTGGAGGCACATCTCGAATACGGACGGCGAGAAATCCTCGCTCCAACGAATCAGATAACCCTTAATCGGCACCAGCACATGTTCGCGTCGTTGGCGTGAAGGTGCGCGGCGCTCTCTTCAAAACCGCGCGCGAATGATACTCCCGGCGCTGCCGCAAAGCTATAGAGACTGTCAATTTTCGAGGATCAATTCGGTGGGTTGCGTGCACTTTTTTGTGTAGCGATGCCGGAATGCCAGCCATGTCTTATTTCCGCCCTTGAGGATCTTGATCTTTCAGAACATTGGCGCACCATCTTACTTAGCGAAGGCGAAAATCGCTGAGGCAGACCTTTATAGGAGGGCCTATGCTGAACAACTCCCTATTTGATGCGTTCACCCGTAACTACGAGTCTCGCCGCGAGACGGATATGTCTATCGCGGATTATCTTGCTTTGTGCAAGGAGGATCCGATGGCCTATGCCAATGCCACCGAGCGGCTGCTGGCGGCAATCGGCGAGCCTGAGATCGTCGACACAGCCAAGGATTCGCGGCGCGGTCGGGTGTTCATGAACAGAACCATTCGAACCTACCCGGCCTTTTCAGGGTTTTTCGGTATGGAAGAGACGATCGAACGCATCGTTTCCTTTTTCCGGCATGCGGCCCAAGGCCTCGAAGAGCGTAAGCAGATCCTCTACCTGCTCGGCCCGGTCGGCGGTGGTAAGTCCTCGCTCGCGGAACGCTTGAAGCAGCTGATGGAGGTCAATCCGATCTATGTCCTGAAAGCCGGCGACGACTTGAGCCCGGTCTTCGAAAGCCCCCTCAATCTCTTCGATCCCCTGACCATGGGGCCGTTGTTGCTTGAGCAATACGGCATTCCGACCCGCCGCCTCAGCGGCCTCATGAGCCCATGGTGCCTCAAGCGCCTTGATGAATTCGACGGCGATATCTCTCGCTTCCGCGTGGTGCGAATCCAGCCATCGAGACTGCGCCAGATCGCGATTTCCAAGACCGAACCGGGTGACGAGAACAACCAGGATGTCTCATCACTGGTCGGCAAGGTCGATATTCGCAAGCTTGAGCACTATTCGCAGAACGATCCCGATGCCTACAGCTATTCCGGTGGGCTCAACCGCGCCAACCAGGGCGTGCTGGAATTCGTCGAGATGTTCAAGGCGCCGATCAAGATGCTGCATCCGCTGCTGACGGCGACTCAGGAAGGCAACTATATGGGCACCGAGAATATCGGTGCGATTCCCTTCATGGGCATCATCCTTGCCCATTCGAACGAAGCGGAATGGCAGAGCTTCAAGGCCAACAGGAACAATGAAGCCTTTATCGACCGTATCTGCGTCATCAAGGTTCCCTATTGCCTCAGGGTCACGGAGGAACAGAAGATCTATGAAAAGCTGATCGAAGGATCGGAACTTGCGGATGCGGCCTGTGCGCCGGCAACCCTGGAAATGCTGGCTCGCTTCTCCGTCCTGTCACGGCTTCGCAAGCATGAGAATTCCAATCTCTTCTCCAAGATGCGCGCCTATGACGGCGAAAGTCTGAAGGAAACCGATCCGCGCGCCAGGAGCGTGCAGGAATATCGCGATGCCGCTGGCGTCGATGAAGGCATGGACGGAATATCGACACGTTTCGCGTTCAAGGTTCTTGCGTCGACCTTCAACCACGACGCGACGGATATCGGAGCCGATCCCGTTCATCTGATGTATGACCTGGAACAGGCCATCCGCCGCGAGCAGTTTTCCGAGGAGACGGAAAAACGCTACATGGAGTTTATCAAGGCAGAGTTGGCGCCGCGTTATGCGGAATTCATTGGCAACGAGATCCAGAAGGCCTATCTGGAATCCTATTCCGACTACGGTCAAAACCTGTTCGACCGTTATGTGGATTATGCCGATGCCTGGATCGAGGACGTCGATTTCAAGGACCCGGATACCGGTCAGATGCTCGACCGCGAACTTCTGAACCAGGAACTGACGAAGATCGAAAAGCCTGCGGGCATCGCCAATCCCAAGGATTTCCGCAACGAGATCGTCAAGTTTTCGCTCAGGTCGCGTGCTGCCAATGGCGGCAAGAATCCTTCCTGGACGAGTTACGAAAAGATCCGGGAAGTGATCGAAAAGCGGATGTTCTCGCAGGTCGAGGATCTGCTGCCGGTCATCTCATTCGGATCGAAGAAGGATAGTGAGACCGAAAAGAAACACAGCGAATTCGTCTCGCGCATGGTGGCGCGGGGCTACACGGAACGGCAGGTTCGCCGGCTGGTGGAATGGTACATGCGCGTCAAGCAGGCGAGTTAGGTAGGCTGTCCGAGCGAGTACCCATGTAGGAGCAAACATGCACATCATAGACCGGCGGCTCAATCCGCGCGGTAAAAGTTTGGAAAATCGACAAAGGTTTCTACGGCGTGCCAAGGACGCCGTGGAGCAGGCGGTAAAACAATCTTTGCAGAACCGCTCCATCCGCGATGTGCTTGATGGCGGCGAAGTCACTCTTCCGATCGGCGGCATGGCCGAACCGGGCTTCCACCGGGGCGGAGGCGGAATTCAGGACCGCATCCTTCCAGGCAATCAGGAATTCGTCGAGGGCGATTTTATCAAGCGGCCACCGGCATCGGGCCGTGGCCGGTCGAAGGAGGCAGGAGAAGGCGATGGCGAGGATGGCTTCCGTTTCGTGCTCACCCGGAAGGAATTTCTCAATATCTTCCTCGAAGATCTGGAATTGCCCGACCTCGCCAAACGCAGGCTGAGCGAGACCGAGGAGGTGACGCCGCAACGGGCCGGCTTCTCCGTTTCCGGCTCCCCCTCCAACATCGCCGTTGGACGCACGACCCGCCTTGCCATGATGCGGCGTCTTGCGCTTCACCGCCCGAAAGCGGAGGAAATCGAAGCGCTTCAGGAGCAGATCGACGAATGCGACAGCGAGGAAGAGCGTCTGGTTCTTGAGGAGAAGCTGAGGACGCTGACGACCAAGAGCAAGCGCATTCCCTATATCGATCCTCTCGACGTGCGCTACCGGCGCTTCGAAAACACGCCGAAACCTGTCGTCAAGGCGGTGATGTTCTGCCTCATGGACGTTTCCGGCTCCATGAGCGAACATATGAAGGATCTCGCCAAGCGCTTTTACCTGCTGCTCTATCTCTTCCTGTCGCAACGCTATGAAAAGGTCGAGATCGTCTTCATCCGCCATACGGAGAAGGCGGAGGAAGTCGACGAGGAGACCTTCTTCTACAGCCCGGCGACAGGCGGAACCCTGGTCTCCAGCGCGCTGGCCGCCATGCGTTCGATCGTTGCTGCGCGCTTCGATCCGACGGAGTGGAACATCTATGCGGCCCAGGCTTCGGATGGCGACAATTCCTATTCCGACGGCACTTTGACCGGCCAGCTGCTGCAGCAGGAAATCCTGCCGGTCTGCCAGTATTTCGCCTATATCGAGGTTGGAGAGGAAGGCGGGGACTCCTCGATCTCCCGGTCACCGCTCTGGACGCTTTATGATGAGATCCGCTCCGAGGGACTTCCCCTTGCCATGCGCAAGGTCTGCCGCAGGAACGAGATATTTCCAGTCTTCCACGATCTGTTTCAGAAGAAGACCGCCAAAGCGGGGGCAACGCCATGAAAGCCAGCACAGGGCATAAGGGAAAGCTGTTGTTTGAAGGCGCTGATTGGGATTTCCCGGCCTTGCAGCGCATTCATGACGCCTGTGAGGACATCGCGCTTGGAGAACTGGGACTGGATGTCTATCCGAACCAGATCGAGGTCATCACGTCGGAACAGATGCTCGATGCCTATTCTTCGACCGGCATGCCGCTCTTCTATCGCCACTGGTCCTTCGGCAAGCACTTTGCCCACCACGAAGCATTCTACCGCCGCGGGATGCGCGACCTCGCCTATGAGATCGTCATCAACAGCTCGCCCTGCATCTCCTACCTGATGGAGGAGAATACAGCGACTATGCAGACGCTGGTCATTGCGCATGCCGCCTTCGGCCACAACCACTTCTTCAAGAACAACTACCTTTTCAAGCTGTGGACCGATGCAGAGGGCATCCTCGATTATCTCGACTTCGCCAAGGGTTATATTTCCCGCTGCGAGGAACGCTATGGAGAGGTAGCCGTCGAGCGAACGCTGGATGCTGCCCATGCGCTGATGTCGCACGGCGTACACCGCTATGCCGGCAAGACGCAGGTGGACCTGAGGCAGGAGGAAAAACGGCAGCAGGAACGCCGCGCCCATGAAGAGAAGATCTTCAACGATCTCTGGCGGACGGTGCCTGTCGGTCAGAAGCGCAACAAGTCGGACCGCGATCTGGAGCACAGACGAGCCGCACTCGGTTTACCGCAGGACAATATCCTCTACTTCCTCGAAAAATCGGCGCCCCGGCTCCATTCCTGGCAGCGCGAGATCTTGCGCATCGTCCGCCACGTCGCCCAATATTTTCATCCCCAGCGCCAGACCAAGGTGATGAACGAGGGAACCGCCACCTACGTCCACTACAACATCATGAAGCGTCTGCATGAGCGCGGACAGATCAGCGACGGCAGCTATTTCGAGTTTCTGAAATCGCACACGAACGTCGTTTTCCAGCCCATGTTCGACGACCGTCGCTTTTCCGGCTTCAATCCCTATGCGCTGGGTTTTGCGATGATGCAGGATATCGAACGCATCGTGAAGGAGCCCACAGACGAGGATCGCGAGTGGTTTCCTGATATCGCCGGACGAGGCGATGCCATGGCTGTCCTGCGCGATATCTGGGCCAATTACCGCGACGAGAGTTTCGTCAGCCAGTTCCTCAGCCCACGCCTCATGCGGCAGTGGCGCATGTTCCAGCTCCACGACGATCCGGAGATTGAGGAGGGTATTCTGGTTTCGGCAATCCATGACGAGCGCGGTTATCGGCGCATCCGCCGGCAACTCTCACGCGACTACGACATAGGCCATACCGATCCGGCGATCGAGATCGTCGATGTCGATCTCGCCGGCGACCGCAGACTGCTGCTGCAGCACCGGGCCACCAATGACGAGTTCCTGGAAGAGGACGACCTGAAGCTCGTTCTGCAGCACCTTGCCGATCTCTGGAGCTATGACGTTCTTCTGGAAGAGCTCGACAGCAAGGACAGTATCGTGCGGAAGCACGTCGCCCATCCACGTAGCTTTTCGCGACAAAGCGAATTCGCCTGAGTGGGCGGGAACCTGCCTGCATTCAAGAGACGTGATTCTTCAAACGTGATTGGACAGGCAGCGCAGTTGGGGTCAACCTTCTGATGGGGGCGTGCAGTCTATTTTTCCGAATAGGAGGCCGCTATGGAACAATACGCAGTCGATCAGCTCAAAGCTATAGCCAGGGTCAGCCGCACCACTCCACAACTGTCTCGCGCCGAGCGCTTGGACCGGTGGGCGGAGCTCCTGGAAAGCGATCCCGCGCGTTCGCTCGTTACCCTTCGAGAAACCGAATATCTGCCCCGTGACCAGCGGGTGATGATGAGGATCGCCGGGTCGCCCATATCCGTAGCCTATGCCGATCCGGTTCTGCGTGCCGCAGGTCTCGAGGGCGATACCTATGGGGACGCCCAGAGCTTTTTCGATCTTAACGATCGGCAGCTGCACGGGCTCGTCTGCTCCTGCCATTTTGGAGCACAGGTCGATGCAGGTGTCGTCGCCCGCCATCTGAGGGCAGCCTCCATGCCAGGTGCGAAGGGTATCCTGGCACGCATGCGGCTGCTTTTCACGCGATAGGCTGCGGCCACACAATTTTGGCGACTAGAGACCGGGCAGCAGAACCGGGCCGGTGAAGTGCGGCACGTCGTAGCCGCGCTTCACCTGCGGCCGGGCGGCAAGCTGCAGATACCAACGGCAGACATTCGGGAAGTCGCTGAGATCGATCTTGTGGCGCATAAAACGCGAAACCCAGGGCCAGACGGCCATATCGGCGATGGAATAGTCGCACCGAATTCCTCGAGCGCGATCGAGACCTTCAGGCCGTTGGGTGTGATCCAGGTATAGAAATCGATCATGGGACGGTCAGTCGAACATCACTTCATCGACCGGCAGTTTTGCCATGCCGAAACGGCCGGTGAGGTCGGTGGCTCCTCCGACAAGGCGCTCGATGTCGCGACAAAGCCCCGGCATGGCAATCGTCGGCTCCCCCGATACCGTGCTGCGCACGCTGGAGGCCTATCAGAAGGCCGGTGTCGAAACGTTCATTCTTTCCGGCATGCCGCTGCTTGAGGAAGCCTATCGTTTCGGCGAAAAGGTTTTGCCGCGTCTCGACGTCAGCAGGGAAGTGTCGAAGGCGCGCAACTACACCTGGTCGACGCTCTTCGATCGCGACCTCTCGACCGTCAAGAGCGCCTGACAACACGGCAAGAAAGCAAGTTCAGTGGCAGCAAGCGAATTTCATCAAGCTGAACAGGAGGCAAGAGTCGCCGGGCTCGCAGCCCGCATTCTGAGGGCGATCGAAGCCGTGCTCGGCATGGCAGCTGCGTCTGTGCTTGCCGTGTTGCTCGTCATGGTACTGGTCACGGTCTGCATGCGCTACTTCTTTGCGGCAGGCTTCATTGGTGCGGAAGATCTCGGCATCTGGCTGCATGTGCTCCTGATCGCGCTCGGTGCGCCACTTAGCCTCAACAGTGCTCTCGCCATGCGTCTCGATGTCTTCGTCAACATGCTGCCGGAGCAGCTGCGTCCGGCAACGCAGATCGCAGCCGATGTTTTTACCGTGTTGTCCGGCTTGATCCTGAGCTTCGGCGGCAGCGAGATCATGACCATGCTTGGCGGCATGTCCCCAACGCTCGGCGTGCCGGAATGGATCCGCTTCGGTTTCCTCGGCGCCGGCGGCGCGCTGATCCTCATCGTCCTTCTGCTGCAGCGCATCGCTGAAGGGAAGGCGTTGCCGGTCCTGGTCTCCTTCGCGACAGGGGTGGCACTCTATGCCGGTATTCCGCTGCTCACCATCGAGCTTGACTGGCCGCCCAGTATCTTTCTTGGCCTGATGGCGGCAATCGGCCTGGTCCTCGCCGCCCCGCTGCCGCACGCCTTCCTGGCCGCCGCCTATATCGCTATCGCCTTCGGCAGCAGCCTGCCAGAACCGGCGATCGTCTCTTCGACCGTCACGGGCATCTCGAAATTCCTGCTGCTCGCCATACCCTTCTTCCTGCTCGCCGGCGGATTGTTGACGGCATCGGGCGTCGCGAACCAGCTTGTTCGCTTCGCTGCTGCCATGGTCGGCCATCGTCGCGCCGGACTTGCCCAAACGACGCTATTGACCAGTGTGCTCTTTTCCGGTGCCTCCGGCTCTTCGGTTGCCAATGCCGCCTTCGGCGCCTCGACCTTCCAGCCGGAACTCGTCCGCCACGGTTATCCGCCGGCAAAGGCTGCGGCGATCATCGCGGCAACCTCGGTGCTCGACAACGTCATCCCGCCGTCGATCGCCTTCCTGATTCTGGCGACCGCCACCAATCTTTCGGTAGGCTCCCTGTTGGTCGGCGGCTTCTTTGCCGGCGGGCTCATGGCCATCTGCCTTGCCGTTGCCATTCATCTGACTGTCCGCGATCAGGCACCGTTGCCGCGCGCCACGGCAGCGCAGCGCTGGCAGTCGGCCATCCAGGCGATCCCGGCCTTCGGTCTCGGTGTCATCGTCGTGGTCGGCATCCGCATCGGCATCGTCACGACGACGGAGGCTGCGGCACTTGCCGCCTTTTACACCTTCCTGCTCGGCATCGACGCGCGGCTTGGCGTCCTCTCGCTCTACGCCGCCTTCCGGCAGGCGGCTATCGAGGCTGCGGCGATCGGCCTGCTAATCGGCACGGCCGGCCCCTTTGCCTTCCTGCTCGCCGTCGATGATGTCTCAGGCCTGATCTCCAACCTGATGATGGCGCTTGGCGGAAGTGCTCTCGCCGTGATCCTGCTCTCCAACATCATTCTGCTCGTCGTCGGGCTGGTTCTCGATATCGGCGCTGCGATCCTGCTGTTCGGGCCGATCCTGCTGCCAGCCGCCGTCGCCGCCGGCATCGATCCCATCCATTTCGGCGTCATCATCGTGGTCAACCTGATGATTCACGGCCTGACACCACCTCTCGGCATGCTGATCTTCGTCGTCAGCGGCGTGACCCGTATTCCAGCCTCCGCCCTCTTCAGGGCGGTCGTTCCCTATCTGCTTGCCCTTCTCGTCTCGCTCGCAATCCTTTGCGCCTGGGCGATCCTCTTCTAACCGACAGGACCTCATTCATGGACAATCTCAACCGACGCAATTTCCTGAAGACCGCCGCGATTGCCGGCACTGCCCTTGCCGCACCGGCCTTCGTTCGCACGGCGTCCGCCCGTACGACGACGATCACCATCGCCTCGCTCCTCGGCGACGACAAGCCGGAGACCAAGATCTGGGTGAAGATCAGCGAGCTGGTCGAAGCCAAGCTGCCCGGCCAGTTCAAATTCAACATCGTCAAGAACGGCGCGCTCGGCGGCGAAAAGGAAGTGGCAGAGGGCGTTCGGCTTGGCTCCATCCACGCCAGCCTTTCGACGGTCTCATCGCTCTCCGGCTGGGCGCCGGAACTGCAGATCCTCGATCTTCCCTTCCTGTTCCGCGATGCCGATCATGTGCGCCGTACCGTCAGCAGCGATATCGGCGCCGATCTGAGGGATAAGCTGCAGGCGCAGAATTTCGTCGTCGGCGATTTCATCAATTATGGCGCCCGTCATCTCCTGACCAAGGAGCCGGTGACGCGCCCGGAACAGCTCAAAGGCAAGCGCATCCGCGTTATTCAGAGCCCGCTGCACACCAAGCTCTGGAGCGCCTTGGGCACGACGCCGATCGGCATCCCGATCACCGAAACCTATAATTCGCTGGCAACCGGTGTTGCCGATGCCATGGATCTCACCAAGTCCGCCTATGCCGGCTTCAAGCTCTACGAGGTCGTACCCTACATGACCGAGACCGGCCACATCTGGGCGTCAGGCATCATCTATTATTCCTCGACCTTCTGGGGCGGCCTCAACGATGAGCAGAAGACCGTCTTCCAGCAGGCGTCCAGCGAAGGTGCAGCCTATTTCAACCAGCTGATCGTCGATGACGAGGCGGCATCCGTCGAAGTCTCGCTGAAGAACGGCGGCAAGCTGTTGAAGCCGGAAGCCTTCGAGGAATGGCAGAAGGGTGCCAAGAGCGTTTGGGACGATTTCGCTCCCATCGTCGGCGGGCTGGACCGCATCAAGGCCGTCCAGTCGGCCTGAAGAAACTTTGACCGCAAGGCTGGCCCGCCAGTCAGCCTTGCCTACCAGCCAGCCTTGCCCACCCCTTGGGGCGCCGCTGATGCCGTCGAGTTCACGCCGGTTCCTCTTCCAGTATTTTTACCGGCCGGTCCCACTGGATGAGCACGACACAGCCCGTATCGCTCCATACCGAATGTTCGGTACCCGGTGCATTGACGATGTAACTGCCGCGGCCGTAATCGCCCGCTTCATCGGATTGGACGCCGTCAAGCACAAGGATCGTTTCCAGCCCCTCATGGCGATGGCGGGGAACGCTGGCGCCGGCCTCGTATTTCAGCAGTGCGACGCCTGGCTGATCGCCTTCGAAGCGGCGGATCCAATGGATGGTGACCTCGTCGCGGAAGGGGCCGAATTCCAGATCCTTCCAGCCGCCGGATGTCAGCAATTCGCGGGTCGTTTCAGGCATGAGCGATGCTTTCCAGGATATCGTCGACACGGGCCGTCCAGCCGACGATCGCGCCCTGGGCACGGATCATGGCGATGGCGGCCGCCTTGAATTCGGGGAAATAACTCTCTGTCGCCTCCTCGGCGAGCAGGCATTCATAGCCGCGGTCATTCGCCTCCCGCATGGTCGTCTGCACGCAGACTTCGGTCGTCACACCGGCGAAGACAAGCTGCTTGATACCTTTGTGCTGCAGCACTTCGCCGAGATCGGTGGCATAGAAAGCGCCCTTGCCTGGCTTTTCGATGACCACTTCGCCCTTGACCGGCGCAAGCTCCGGCAGGATCGCCGTGCCGGGTTCGCCCGAGATCAGGATCCGGCCCATGGGGCCTTCATCGCCGATCCGGAGCGTCGGGTTGCCGCGATCGCGTTTTGCCGACGGCAGGTCCGAGAGGTCGGGCCTATGACATTCCATCGTATGGATGACCGGCAGGCCGGCATTGCGGAAGCCCTGGATGAGGCGTTTGACATCGGGCACGATCCTGGTGATGCGACTGACATCATTGCCGAGGCTGGCGCCGAAGCCGCCAGGCTCGGCGAAGTCGCGCTGCATGTCGATGATGATGAGGGCGAGCCGGTCGTGCTTCACCGGAAAGGCGAAGGGTTCTGCCTTGATCTCCGCCATCAGTGGTGTCCCGCCATGTGGGCGCCGATGACGCTGATATCGGCGGAAAGGGCCGGGGTCTCGTAGACCAGCCTGCCCTCGGAAATCACCATGATGCGGTCCGACATTTCGAGCAGCTCGTCGAGGTCTTCAGAGAGCAGCAGCACGGCCGTACCGGAATTACGCGCCCTCATGATGCGGGCGCGGATTTCGGCGACGGCCGAGAAGTCGAGGCCGAAACAGGGATTCGAAACGATCAGCAGATCCACTTCGCCGGTCAGCTCGCGGGCCAGAACGGCGCGCTGCACATTGCCGCCCGAAAGAGCTGCGATCGGCGATGAGGAGGAGGCTGTCTTCACCTTGAAGTCGGAAATCAGCGCTATGGCGCGTTTCTTCATCTTGCCCTTGTTCAGCCAGATCGCGTCCTTGCCGTCGGCCTTCAGATCGAAGGTCCGGAAGGCGAGGTTCTCGCTGACTGTCATGCGCGGGGCGCAGGCATTCTGCAGCGGCTCTTCAGGGATGAAGCGGACATTGTTCTTGCGGGTCTCCGGACGTGTCGCGCCATAGATCTCGCCGTTGACGCTAACACGACCGGTATCCGTCGGCCGCTGTCCTGCAAGGATTTCCGTCAGCTCCTTCTGGCCGTTGCCCGATATGCCGGCGATGCCGACGATCTCGCCCGAGCGGACCGTGAGATTGTCGATCTCGATGGTCTTGAGGCCTGAGCGGTCCGGTGCTTTGACTTGCTCGACGGTCAGGACCGGCTTGGCGCTCTCGGAAACCGGAACGCGGGTGTCGAGTTCAGCGAGCTTGACGTCGCCTATCATCATTGCCGCCATATCGGCGGTGGAGAGCTCGCCGACCTTGCCGGTGCCGACCAGCTTGCCGCGCCGCAGGATCGACACGGCATCGGCGAATTTCGTCACCTCGTGGAATTTGTGGGAGATCATCAGCACGGTCAACTCGCCGCGCTCGGTCATGCCACGCACGAGGCCGAGCATTTCATCGGCTTCGGCGGGCGTCAGCACCGAGGTCGGCTCGTCGAGCACCAGGAAGGAACGACCGAGATAGAGCTGCTTGACGATCTCCAGTTTCTGCTTTTCGCCGGCGGCAAGCTCGCTCACCGGACGATCAAGCGGGATCTTGAACGGCATGCGCTCCATGAAGGTCGCAAGGTCTTTCCGCTCTTTCGCCCAGTTGATGATCGCCGGGACTTCCGCACGGCTGATGACGAGGTTTTCAGCACCCGTCAGCGACGGGACCAGCGTGAAGTGCTGGTAAACCATGCCGAGGCCATAGGTCGCTGCATCCTTGGGTGAAGCGACCGCCACTTCGCGGCCGTCGACGGAAAGCGAGCCCGATGTCGCGTGGTAGAAGCCCATGATACATTTGACGAGTGTCGATTTGCCAGCGCCGTTTTCGCCGAGCAGAGCATGAAAGCTGCCCGAAGGCACCTTGATCGAGACGTGGTCGAGCGCGGTGAAGCTGCCGAAGCGCATCGTCATGTCGATCGTGTCGATGCCGACGGCTTTGCCGGCTTGCGGGAGGGGAGTGTCGCGGACGGTGCTCATGGCAGCTGGCTCACAAGCGTTTCGGAGTTGGAAACGGAGCCGAAGACGCCGCCCTGCATCTTCACCATCTTGATGGCTGCGAGGTGGTTACCATAATCGGTCGCGCCGCAGCAGTCCTCCAAGAGCAGGCACTCGAAGCCGCGGTCGTTCGCCTCGCGCATGGTGGTGGAAACGCAGACATCGGTGGTGATACCGGTGAGGATGATGTTCTCGATACGCTTCTGGTTGAGGATCAATTCCAGATCGGTGGCACAGAAGGAGCCCTTGCCGGGTTTGTCGATGATCGTCTCACCCTCGATCGGGTAGAGTTCGGGAATGATGTCCCAGCCGGGTTCGCCGCGGGTCAGGATGCGCCCACAAGGCCCGGGATCGCCGATACCAGCGCCAACGCGCTGCGAGCGCCAGCGCTTATTGGCTGGCAGGTCGGCGAGATCGGGACGATGGCCCTCGCGGGTGTGAATGATGGGGTAGCCCTTGGTGCGCATGGCGGCCAGCACCTTCTTGATCGGCTCGATGGGTGCCTGGACCAGTGACAGGTCGTAGCCCATGTGGTCGACATACCCGCCTTTGCCGCAGAAATCCGTCTGCATGTCGATGATGATGAGGGCGGTATTGTCCGGCCGCAGGGCGCCGTTATAGGGCCAGGCATAGGGATCGGCGTCAATATAATGTCCTTTGCTCTCGACCATGGCGTCCATCGTCTTCTTCTCCTATTCACCCGCGAGTTTGAATGTTTCGCCGTAGCGGCGCGTCGGCGTGTCGAAGCCACAGGACGTACCGTCCGTGACCTTCACCTGATCCTCCCAGGGGAGGCGGTATTTGCCGGCGATGAGGTCGTGCATATAGGTGTAGGGCGCATCATCAGCGCCGCCGGCCACGGCGACATAGCCGCGGTGGCCGAACTGGTAGATGTTGTTTTCGACACCCCAGCCGAGGCGGGCTTCGCGCACGAGATCGGGGCGGACTTCGGCGGTGATAATCTCATTGACGCGGCCCGATGTTCCGTGAGCGATGATCGAGCCGTCGAAATTGCAGATCATGCCTTCGCCCATCGAGTCGAAGGTGCCGTCCGAGCCGCACATGCAGACGCTCGCCGTGACCATGAGGTTGCAGAAGGCGTTCGACTGGTTGGTGAATTTCCAGCTCTCACGGATTGGCGCCGTATAACCTGCGGTGCGGATCATGATCTCCGCACCCTTATAGGCGCATTCGCGCGCCATCTCCGGGAACATGCCGTCATGGCAGATGATGAGCGCCAGCTTTGCGCCCTTCGGCCCGTCGATGACGGGAATGCCGAAATTGCCTGGTTCCCAGGGCTCTACCGGCACCCAAGGGTGCATCTTGCGGTAATAGAGCTTCAGCTCGCCCTTGTCGTCGATGATGACACCCGAGTTGTAGGGCATACCATCGGGGTTCAACTCCATGATCGAGAAGCAGCCCCAGATCGCGTTCTCCCTGCACGCCTTCTTGAATGCTGCGACCTCCGGTCCGTCGAGCGTGCACATGATCTCGGGATTGATGTCCATCGACAGGCCATGCAGGGCATATTCCGGGAAAACGACGAGGTCCATGCCCGGCTGATTGCGCCGCGCCTTGCCGACGAGATCGACGATCGCCTGCGTCTGGCGGGCGAGGTCTTCCCTCGTGACGGTGACGGGAAGCTGCAGCTGCACGAGACCGATGCCGACGCCATGTTCCGATTTATTCAATCCGCCGAGGCCATTCATGGTTTGGCTCCTTTCATGCTCATTTCGTTCGGGCTCATTTCGTCAGGGAGAGCGCGCCGGGCGCACCGGCGAGCGAGCGTGTCGGCGACGAGGTCGCGATCATGATGACCAGGGTCAGCACGTAAGGGGCGGCGTAGAAGAGGTAATAACCCTGGGTCACGCCGACCGATTGCAGCGCCGGGCCGAGTGCGCCGGCGCCCCCGAAGAGAAGAGCGGCAAGAAAGCAGCCGATCGGGTTCCAGCGGGCGAAGATGACGAGTGCTACAGCCATCAGGCCCTGGCCGGAGGAAATGCCCTCGTTCCAGGAGCCGGGATAATAGAGCGAGAGATAGGCGCCGCCGATCGCCGCCAGCGAGCCGCCGACGGCGGTGGCAAGCAGCCGCACGCGATCCGGATCGATGCCCATGGCGCGCGCGGCATCGGTACTGTCGCCGACGACCCGCAGGATCAGGCCGACACGGGTGTTGCGAAAGGCCCACCAGAGGATGAAGGCGAGAGCAGCACCGAGGATGAAGAGCACGTTGATATTCAGCGCTGCCTGGATCTGCGGCATGCTAGACCAGAAACCCAGCGGGATTGCCGGCAGATGCGGAGCGGCAGGCTGGATGAAGGACTTGCCGAGGAAGAAGGCAAGGCCGAGGCCGAACTGCATCATGGCGATGCCGATCGCGATATCGTTGACCTTCGGCCATTTGCAGATCCAGCCATGGACAAGGCCGAAGACCGCGCCTGTCGCCATGGCCGCCAGCACGCCGAGCCAGGGCGAATTGGCCATGACGGCAACGGCGTAGGCCGTCATGGCACCGAAGACGAGTGTGCCCTCGAGCCCGAGATTGATGCGGCCGGAACGTTCGGTGATCGTCTCGCCGAGGCTAACGAAGATGAAGGGTGTGGAAACGCGAATGGCGCCCGCGAGGATGGCGAGGGGGACGCCCCAGATGCCGATGCCTGTCTCTTCCATCAGAGGCTCCTTTTCCAGAGGTCGGGATTGAAGATCCTGAAGCGGCCGTAGAAGGTCTCGCAGAAGAGGATGACGATGAAGAGCGTTCCCTGCAGCACCAGCACGGTGGCATCGGGCAGGCCCATGCGGCGCTGGATGAGGCCGCCCGAGGCATCGATCCCGCCAAGCAGGATTGCGACCGGGATGATCGCCAGCGGATTGTGGCGGGCGAGGAAAGCGACGAGGATGCCGGTATAGCCGTATCCTGCGGCCAGCGAGGCATTGGCGCTGCCCTGGACGGCGGCAACCTCGATCATGCCCGCAAGCCCTGCAAAACTGCCGGCAATCGCCGTGAATCCGACAATGAGCCTGCCGACCGGCAGGCCCTGAATCTGGGCGGCGCGCACATTGCCACCGGCGATGCGGGCAGCAAAACCGTAGCTTGTCACTTCGATCAGGATCCAGGAGGCGATGCAGGCGACGGTGCCGATGAGGAGGCCCCAATGCACGTCCATGCCGGGGATATTGCCGAGCATGTATTCTGGTTGCAGCGGCCTGGTCGAAGGCTTGTTGAGGCTTGCCGGATCACGCAGCGGCCCTTCGACGAACTGGTTCATCAGGGCGATGGCGATATAGGAAAGCAGCAGCGACGAGATCGTCTCGTTGACACCGCGGTAGTGGCGTAGGAAACCGGCAAGGCCGATCCAGATGCCACCGATGACCATAGCGGCAAGCCCCATGAGAATGAGGGTCGGGAAGACAGGGGCGAAGCCGGCAAGCGGCATGGCCATCGCCGCGGCGGCAACGCCGCCCAGCACGACCGCTCCTTCCCCGCCGATGATGACGAGGCCGAGGCGGGCGGGCAGGGCGACGCAGAGTGCCGTCAGGAGAAGGGGTGCGGCACGACTTAAGCAGTTCTGCATCGAAAACCAGCTGCCGAAGCCGCCGGTGTACATGAGCTGGAAAAGTACTGCTGGCGATTTGCCGATCGCCAGGATGAAAAGAGAGAAGAGCGCAAGACCGATCAGGATGGCCGCAAGGCCGATGACGATGGGTTCCGCCCGCCGCGCGATCCATTCGAGGATGGGACGGAGCGAAGCCGGTTTTTCTGAAATAACTGATATTGCGGGATCATTGGCCTGAACAGTCATGGCGCTTCTCCCTTCGCGGTTACGCCGTGGACCCGACGACGCCCTCAACCAGATAATTCATGCTTTCGAGCTCGATCGCGTCTTCGGCGTAGTTCTTGTCGGCGGTTACGACCGTGTTGCCCTTGTTGTCCTTCAGCGGACCCTTGAAGACCGAGAAGCCGCCCTTCATCATCTCCGCCTGCGTGGCTTCGAAAGCCTTGCGGCCTTCGGCGGAAACACCGGGGCCGAGCGCGCTCATCTTCACGAAGCCGTCCTTCAGCCCGCCGCGCACGAAATTGCCGAGCTTCTCGCCGGCCTGCGCCTTCTTGACGAAATCGCTGTAGACGTTGCCCCAGGCCCATTCGGCGCCGGTGAGATATTTTTCGGGGGCAAGCGGGCTCTGGTTGGCGTGATAGCCGCAGACGAAAGCACCGCGGCCGGCGGCCGTCTCGACGACGACTTTGGGGCTGTCGACGTGGCAGGTGATGACATCGGCGCCCTGATCGATCAGCGCGTTGGTGGCTTCGGCCTCCTTGACGGCAAGCGACCATTCACCGGTGAAGATGACTTGGCAGGTGATACCAGGATCGACCGTGCGGGCGCCGAGCAGGAAAGCGTTGATGTTCTGCAGAACCTGCGGGATCGGCTTGGCGGCGACAAAGCCGATCTTCTTGCTCTTCGTTGCATGGCCGGCGGCTATGCCGTTCAGATACTGGCCCTGGAAGATATAACCGAAATAGGAGCCGGTATTGGGCGGGTTCTTGCCCTCCTGCCAGAGGCCGCCGCAATGGCGAAACTGGATATCGGGGTACTTCGCGGCTATCGCCAGCATATGCGGGTCGAAATAGCCGAAGGAGGTGGGAAAGAGCAGGGTCGCGCCATCGAGGTTGATCATCGATTCCATCGTTTTCTGGACGTCGACAGTCTCGGGGACATTCTCTTCTTCGACGACGGTGACACCCGGCAGTGCCTTCACGGCAGCCGCACCTTCGGCATGCGACTGGTTGTAGCCGTAGTCGTCCTTGGGGCCGACATAGATGAAACCGACGGTGAGCGCGGTCTGCCCAAGCGCGCGCGATGAGAGGAGGCCCGGAGTAGCGCCGACAAAAGCGGTGGCAGCAGAAGCCTGGAGGAAATGGCGGCGGTTCATGGAAAGGAGTTTGGTCATCGGAATGCTCCCCTTGCGGCGGTTTCGCCGGCTCAATTGGTTACAGAAAAGTGTATGCAATGACCGTGCCAAGTTTTATCTGATTGATTTTCCTGTAAATATTTAAGGATGCTTGAAGATATGTAAAAAGTGTATGCATTTTTAAGCTCAATAAGATCAAAATCTGTGCATCGTCTATAAATTAATCCGATTTTGACATCACGACATACATGCCTCTGTAGAGCCAGTTGCTGAATGGTAGATTCTCTTATTTAAAACAATATATTATTGCTAATATTTGACTTTGATTCGTAGGCGATGCATGTGTATGCAGCAGGTAATAGGCAGGATCGTACCTTGAGGCAGGTCAGGCGCAGAGAGATCATCCGGGCAGGAACGACCGTCGAGCAGATGGTGCGGGCAATTGCCGACATGATCGTGACCGGGCAGATGCTGCCGGGTGACAAGCTTGACGAAATCTCGCTTGCTGCCCGTTTCGAGGTGTCGCGTACACCGGTACGCGAGGCACTTCGTGAGCTTGGAGCGATGGGGCTTGTCGACCGGGAACCCAACCGCAGCGCTGTCGTCACCACCGTGACCGAGTCCTATCTGCACTCGATGTTCGAGGCTATGGCGGAACTTGAAGGGGTCTGCGCGCGGCTTGCCGCCGAACGGATGACGGTTGACGAGCGGCGCATGCTGGAAATGGAACACCGTGCTTCCGCTCGCCTTGTGCATCAGGGTGCGAAAGAGGACTACGCCGTCCACAATACCGAGTTCCACACGCGGCTCTATCGCGGTGCGCATAACGAGCATATCTATGAACTGGTAACCCAGAGCCGGGCCAGGCTTGCGCCGTTCCGTCGTGCGCAGTTCCGGCTGCCGGGTCGGCTCGCGAAATCCTATGACGAGCACGACATGATCGTGACCGCGATCATGCGAGCAGATGGCGCAGCCGCTGCAAAGGCGGCCTATTCGCATGTGGAAATCGTCAGCGATGCCAGCGTCGTCTTTGCGTCCGCGAGAGAAAAATAGCTGCCACGGCCGGCATGGCTGTGCAAAGTGGCAATCCTCAGCCGCAACGTCCGGAACTGCAGATCATCAGACGCAGATGATCAAATCCCCGGTTATGAGGATACTGCGGAATTGACAGCATCCGGACTACGCCATAAGCCGAATTGTGACCAGCAATTGAAGAGGCAGTATAGTGTCGATCTGGATTGGACGAGTTCTGTCAGCGGCGGTCGTCGTTCTGCTTCTCGCTGATGCGGCCACTAATCTTTTTGCACCCGATTTCATAAGGGCGGAAATGGAAGCGACCGGTTTCCCCGTCAATCTGGCCTCGGCGCTCGGTATTATCATCGCGATCTGCGCGATCCTCTATGCCGTTCCGAAAACAGCCTTCCTTGGTGCAATACTGATAACCGGTTTTCTCGGCGGCGCGATCTGCACGCACTTCCGCCTGGGCGAGTTTTTTACGCCTCCACAGATCGTCAGCCTTCTTCTCGGCATTGCCGCTTGGGGTGGCCTGTATCTGCGCGATCCGAGACTGCGCCAGTTGATGCCGCTGAATATGGTTTGAGCGCGTAGGGATCTCGTCCCGGAGTATGAAAGCGGCGGGCAATCGCCCTGTCCTTGTTCAAGAACAGGCGCGCGCGTTCGCAATCTGTGACCACGACGATAGCTATGCTTACCGGCTGCATTTTTTCCCGCAGGAAATCGGCGGCTGGGTTCTTCAGACTCTCAGCCGCCGACAGAGCCTCCGTCCGTCGGACAATCCAGTCCCATCAAGTAAAAAGCTCGCCCTCGTGTGAGGGCGAGCCAAAACCATCTACAGGAGTGGAGCTCTGTATCGATGGGTGAGGCCGATCCGGCAGGGAACCGGACCGACCTCTTTCTTCTGAATTGGAGGTCACCAAACCAGAAGCTCGTGATGAAAAACCCCGAGATGCGATCCCGGGGTCTTCAATATTCAGATTAGAACGCACGCTGCAGACGGAAGTAACCCGTCGTGGTGTCGTCGCCATCTTCCGGATCCAGCCACTGGACGGAAGCCTTGGCGTAGAAGTTTTCGACGATCTGGTAGTCAACCGTCAAACCGGCCTTCCAGGCATCGCCGAGACCGTCGAAGTTCTCCGGAACATCCGTGCCGCCGCCGAAGTAGTTGCCGTAGTACTGAACGCCGGGGGTGATCTTCAGCTTGTCCGTTGCCTTGATGGCGTATTCGCCAGCAACTGCCCATTCAGCCGACGAGTAGTAGGAGTTCGGGCCGCTGGAGTAGACAACAGCGAGGCCGAGCGTGCCCGGGCCGAGTTCAGCCGTACCCATAGCGCGGATTGCGCCGTCTTCGTTGTCGAAGTCCCAGCCGCCGGTGACCTGGTAGCTGAAGGCGCCGGCCGTACCGCCGATGCCGAAGGCAACGCCGACGTTGTTCGGACCATCGTCCGGAGTGAAGACGGTGGTGCCATCGGCGGCGGTAGCAAAGGTGCCCTGGTAGACGCCGTCTTCCAGTTCGTCGACGCTGAGGCCAGCGTAGAAGGTACCGGTTTCGTACTGATAACGGATCGAGTTATGCAGCGTTACGACGGAACCGATGTCGTCCGTTTCGCCGGAGAGACCATCGTCCCACCAGGAGTAGAAGAGACCAGCGCGGAAGCCCGCGACGTCGAGGTAAGCGGAGTCGAGGATCGTGTCCTGGTCCGTTGCGTTGTCGGCGTTGGCCTGGAAAACGATCACGCCGGTGAGCGGGCCGTATTCGGTGTCGCTCTTGGCCGTGAACTGAACCTGACCGCGGGTTACAGCATCCCAGCTGGAGTCGTTGGTGGCGGGGGTGCCGCCGGCGTTCGGGCCGACGTTAACCTGGAAACGGATGTAGCCTTCGATCTTCAGGCAGGTTTCCGTGCCCGGGATGTAGAAGTAGCCGGTGCCGTAAGCGTCGCAGACGCGAACGTATTCAACCGGTTCCGGCTCGGCAGCAACGATTGCGTCTGCTGCGAATGCCGGTGCAGCGATGAGGGCCGCTGCGGAACCAAGCAACATCATACGAATGTTCATGGAAAGCCAATCTCCTAAGTTCGAGTGCGTTCCACGAAAGAACGTCCCCTCCAATTAAAGCCCGATCAATTCGGTAAGGCCTAAAATAACCGAAAGACGGGAGGGCTCAACATTGAATGCTCTCATTTTACAGAGAATTCTAACTAAACCGCCATGTGTGTGACAGAAGTACAACACTCCTTGGGCGGGTATTAACGAGAGGTAAAGTAGAGTGGCGAAATATCGCTATTTTAGTACGACTTACCCGGATTGGCCGAGCGCGAATGGGTTACAGGTGGTTGTCGCCTGAATGCTGAATCTATCGAATATCCTGCTGCTGCGAGCCTGTATTTGCCCATCTGCACGGGCTGCCGTGAGAAAATGCGGCTGGAAAATAGGCATTAGCTGGCAGGCGGCGCCGCCATTCGACCCTGCCGCAATTCGATTCTGAGCGATGATTCGCGGCCGCCGAGGCAAGCCTCGCCAAAACATACCCGACTCCAAAGGAGGCGCTTCTGTTTCGCGTCTAGGAAACTCAAACCTGCGCTCGCCGCGCTTCCGGATCGGGGATCGGAACGGCAGCCATCAGGGCCTTCGTGTAATCCTCTGCCGGATTTTCGAAGATTTGGCGGCGGGTGCCGGTTTCGACGATCCTGCCGCTGCGCATGACGGCAACCTTATGGGACATGCGTTCGACGACTGCCATGTCATGCGAGACGAAGAGGTAGGAGAGCCCCATGCTTTCCTGCAGTTCCAGCATGAGGTCGAGCACGCGGGCGCGGACGGACACGTCGAGTGCGGCAACGCTTTCGTCGGCGACGATCAGCTTCGGCTCGAGCGCAAGGGCGCGGGCAATGCAGATGCGCTGGCGCTGGCCACCGGAGAATTCATGCGGATAGCGCGTGGCGGCATCCGCCGTCAGGCCGACGCGGCGCAGGAGTTCCGCGACCCTGTCGCGCCGCTCGGATTTACTGGCGATGCCATGAATGACCAATGGTTCGGCGATTGCGGTCCCGACCGCCATGCGCGGGTCGAGCGAGGCATAGGGGTCCTGAAAGATCATCTGCGCAGTGCGGCGTATCGGCTGCATTGCGCGATGGCTGAGGCCTGCAATATTGCGGCCGTCGATGATCACATCGCCCGTGAAGGGGATGAGGCCGAGTACAGCCTTGCCGGTCGTCGATTTTCCCGATCCGCTTTCGCCGACGAGGCCAAGCGTTTCGCCCGGCAGGATATCGAAGGAGACGTCGCTAACGGCCGCAGCCGGCGCCTTGCCCTTGAAGAGAAGGCTTGCCGCACTGCCATAGGTGACGTTGAGGCCACGCACATTCAGGACCGGGGTGTGGTCAGGATGCAGGGTTTCGACGTTGCGTGACGTGATGCGCGGCGGACTATCCGTGCCGGCAAAAGCACCAAGGCGCGGCACGGCCGAGAGCAGTTGCTGCGTATAGGTCTGGCGCGGTGCGCGGAAAATAGCGATTGCCAGGCCTTGCTCGACGATGCCGCCATTCTGCATGATGATGACGCGGTCGGCCATCTCGGCGACGACGCCCATGTCATGGGTGATCAGGATAATCGAGGTGCCGAATTCCGACTTTAGCTCGCGCATGAGTTTGAGGATCTGCGCCTGCACCGTCACGTCGAGCGCCGTCGTCGGCTCATCGGCGATCAGCACCTTGGGACGGCAGGACAGCGCCATAGCGATCATCACGCGCTGACGCATGCCGCCCGAGAGCTCATGTGGATATTGCTTCAGCCGCCGGGCCGGATCAGTGATCTGAACGGCATCGAGCATCCGCAGCGCGGTCGCCTCGGCATTCTCGCTGCCCTGATGTTCGCGGATCGCTTCCGTCAACTGCGCGCCGATCGACATGACAGGGTTGAGCGACGTCATCGGTTCCTGGAAGACCATGGCGATATCGCCGCCGCGCACGCTGCGCATGGCCCGGTCGGAAAGTTTCAGCAGATCGCGCTCGCCGAGCACGATGTTGCCGGAGGAAACCTGGAGCGAGGTCTTCGGCAGCAATCCCATGATCGACAGCGACGTCACCGACTTGCCCGAGCCGGATTCTCCGGCCAGGCAGAGTGTTTCGCCGCCGGCGAGATCGAAGCTGATATCTTTGAGAACCGGTTTGCGTCCATCAGGCGTTCGCGCATCGACGTTGAGATTGCGAACGCTGAGGATAGGCGCGGCGGGCATGGCTTCGATCACGCGAATACGATCCTCGGGAAGTAGAAGGAAACGACCCAGTTCGGCATGTCGACGATTTCGCTGATGCGCAGATCGCCGCAGACCGAGCAGAGCAGATAGGCGTCCACTGCGCTCATCCCGTGCTCCGCCGTCAGAAGATCGATCATACGCATCACGCTTTCACGCGCGCTTGTCATCAAATCCGGGCCGATGCCGGTGGTGACTTCGTAGCCGGCGCCGTCGAGATGGCGGGTGACAGGTTCTGTCGTCGTAAAGCGAGGCGTCTGCAGGCGTGCATCCTTGACGAGCTCGATCGTTGCCTCGACATTCATCTGGCTTTCGATCGCCGTACCGCAGACCTCGCCGTCACCCTGAGCGGCGTGTGTGTCGCCGATGGAAAAAAGCGCGCCCTCAACCTCGATCGGTAGATAAAGAGTGACGCCGGCGGTCAGGTCACGGATATCCATGTTGCCGCCGACGCGGCGCGGCGGCACGACGGAATGCGTGCCGGGCTCGGCAGGGGCAACGCCGATGGTGCCGGCAAAGGGCTTCAGCGGCACACGGCCGCCGGGGCCGTAGAGGGCTGGTGTCATGCTGTTGGCGTCATAGGACCAGACATGCAGCGCCGGATCCTTGAACTGGTCGGCGAGCAGGCCGAAACCCGGAATATTGGCCGTCCAGCCGGTGCCCGAGGGAATGAATTTGCGCAGCGTCACTTTCAGCGCATCACCGGGCTGCGCCCCCTCCACATAGATCGGGCCGGAAACCGGATTGATCTTGTCGAAATCCAGATTGTTCAGCGTATCCAGCGTTGCATCGCCGCCGAGCTGGCCACCGGAGGAATCCAGGCATTCGAAATGAATGGTCTCGCCGGGTTTGGCGACGACGGCGGGTGCGAAATCCTTGTTCCAGCCGAAATTATGCTGGGCGCGGTGAATGGTGTGGGTGCAGGCAATGCACATAAGGTGTCTCCCTCGATTTTATGATGCCTTCCCGGCGGCCGGGAAGGCATTGTTTCCTTAAGGTTTATTGCTTCACATAGATCGCGTCGTAATTGATGACGCGCGTCGGATCGATATAGATATTGTCAGCACCGCCCATTCGCAGCGACTTGGCAACGACGCGACGTTCATTGATGACGGGAACCCACGGCGCATCGGCCATGATATCGGTGAAGACCTTGCCCCAGGCAGCGGTGCGTTCTGCGGACTTTGCCGGATCGGACATGGAGTCGGCCGCTACAGCACGCTTGTCGAGATCGGCGTTGCAGTACCAGGACCAGTTCCAACCGCCCTGAACCGCGCCGGCGCAACCAAGGATCGGGCCGTAGAAGTTCGACGGATCCGGGAAGTCGGCAATCCAGGCCATGCCGCCCGACCAGATCATCGGCGCCTCGCCTTCTGTGCCGCCGGCCGAGATGACATTGGCCTGTGCGAGAGCACGAATTTCGGCCTTGACGCCGATGGCGGCGAGATCCTGCTGGATCGCCTGGGCGATACGCGGCTGCGGATCAGTGTTGGTCGAGTAGAGCACCGTTTCGAAGCCATCCGGGAAGCCTGCTTCCGCGAGCAATGCCTTGGCCTTGGCAACATCATAGGCATAGCCGGTGAAGGACTTGTCGTAGCCCGGCATCAGCGGCGGCAGCGGCTGGTTGGCAGGTGTGGCGCGGCCGTTCAGGATGCGGGTGATGCGTTCCTTATTGATGGCCATATTGACGGCCTGGCGCACCTTCACATTGTCGAAAGGCTTCACCTTGGTGTTCAGAGTGATGTAGCCGGTGTGAAGCTGTTCGCCGTCGACGATCATCTGCGGGCCGTCGGCAGAGTTCTTGATTTCCAGGAATTTCGCTGGCGGGATGCCGTCGCCAGCGATATCGACTTCACCCTTCTGCAGGCGCAGCAGCGCGACCAGCGGCTCCTGGCCCACTTCGACCTTGAAGCTGTCGATATGCGGCATGTCCTTGACGAAGTAATCCTTGTTGCGCTCGAAAACGAGCTGCTGGCCGATCGTCCAGTCTTTCAAGATAAAAGTGCCGGAGCCAACAGGCTTTTTGCCGAAATCGCCGCCGGCGGCATCGACGGCTTCCTTCGGCACGACCGATGCGAAGTTGATGGCGAGAACATGTAGAAAGGTTGCGTCCGGACGCGACAGGTGGAAGATCACCGTGCCGTCATCGGGCGTTTCGATGCCCGAGAGTGTCTCGGCCTTGCCGCCTGTCTCATCATCGAAGCCCTTGATAGCGCCGAAGAAGCCTGCACCCGGTCCCTGGGTCTTCGGATTGACGGCCCGTTCGATCGAATATTTCACGTCCGAAGCGACAACTTCGCGACCGTTCGAAAACTTCACGCCCTTGCGCAGCTTGAACGTATAGGTGAGGCCGTCAGGCGAAACGGTAAAGCTCTCGGCAAGCGAGGGAACGAGGTTCGGCGTACCCGGCTCGTAGTCCATCAGGCGGGAATAGAGGCTCTTGATCATCGACCAGTTGACCCAGTCATAGCCGATGGCCGGGTCGAGCGTGGTGATGTCGTCTTTATAGGTAACGACAATATCGCCGCCCTGCTTGGGCGTTTCCTGTGCCGTGGCGGCGAGCGGCGCGAGCGCCACCATCGTTGCCATGGTTGTGTGTCGAAGCCAGCGTTTGAACATTAGGGTTCCCCTTCTTTGGTTGCTGTCAACGTGTGCGGATGCGTGGATCGATGAGCGGCGCCACGAGATCGGCAAGCAGATTGCCGATGACGATGGCGAGCGCCGACGTCAGCGTGACGCCCATGATGATCGGTATGTCGACCTGCTGGATTGCCTGCCAGGCGAGCTGGCCGATGCCCGGCCAGCCGTAGACGGCCTCGACGACGACCACGCCACCCATGAACTGGCCGATATCGATGCCGATCATGGCGATGATCGGCAGGATGGCGTTCGGCAGGGCGTGGCGGAAGATGATGCGGCGCGAGGACAAGCCCTTGGCGCGGGCAGTGCGGACATAGTCCTGATTGAGCACGTCGATCATCGCCGATCGCACCATGCGCGCATACCAGCCGGCGCCGAGGACGCCGAGGGTGGAAGCCGGCAGCACGACATGGGCGAACGTGCCGTAACCACTCATGGGCAGCCATCCGAGCGTTACGGCAAAGACATAAAGAAGCAGCAGGGCGACGACGAATTGCGGTGCCGAAACTCCGACGAAGGAAGCCATCATGACAAGCCGGTCGACGAAACCGCCGCGGCGCACGGCAGCAATCGTGCCGAGTGTCAGGCCGAGTACCACTTCCACCAGGACGCCGGTGAGCATCAGCATCAGTGTTGCTGGCAGGCGGGCGACGATCAGCGTCCAGACCTCAGTCTTCTGTGCGTAGGAACGGCCAAGATTGCCATGCACGAGATTGGCGAGATAGGTGCCGAACTGCACGAGAAGCGGCTCGTCGAGGCCGAGCTCATGACGGATGTTTGCGACCGTCTGCGCCGTGGCGCTGCGACCGGCGATCATGCGCGCCGGATCGGCCGGCAGTGCGTAGAGCAACACGAAGGTGATGGCGGCAACGCCGAGAAGAATGAGGGCAGCCTGCACCAGCCGACGGAGGATGAGGAAGAACATCAGCCTCTCCCGCGCTGAGTCGGATCGATAATATCGCGCAGTGCATCTCCGACGAGATTGAAGGAGAGCGCCGTCAGCAGGATGATCGCGCCGGGGAAGAAGACCAGCCAGGGGGCCGCCTGGAAGTAACTCTGGCTCTCAAAGATGATATTGCCCCAGGACGGCTGCGGCGGCTGCACGCCGATGCCGAGGAAGGAAAGGGTTGCTTCAAGCAGGACGGTCGTTGCGATGCCAAGCGTGCCCCAGACGATTGCCGTTGGAACGAGATGCGGCAGGATATGCAGGAAGAGCACACGCATATGGCCGGCACCGAGCGAGCGCTCGGCCATGATGAAGTCGCGCTCCACCAGCCCGCGCGTCTCCGTATAGACGATACGGGCGACCTGCACCCAATTGACGAGCGCAATCACCATGGCGACGATCCAGAGGCTCGGCCGCAGCAGCGCGGCGAGCACGATCGCCAGCAGCAAAGCAGGGAACGCCATCATCAGATCGGTGAAGCGCATCAGGATATTGCTGACGAGACCGCGCATGTAACCTGCGAGGATGCCGATGAAGAGGCCGATCGCCACCGCGATGCCATTGGCGACAAGGCCGATGACCAATGAGGTCCGCGCACCGAAGAGCATGCGCGAAAAGAGATCGCGGCCGAGCGTATCCGTACCGAGCAGATAGGGGCCGCCCGGCGGCAGTGGCGCGCCTTCCAGCGACAGGCCGTCGAACATCTGCTCATCGGGGTTGAATGGAGCGACCCAGGGTGCGGCCATCGCAAGGGCGATGACGACGAGCACAATGATGAGGCCGAAGAGGGCGGTGGGCTGCCGCAGCATGGCTTTGATCACACGCATCATCCGGCCTCCGGCAGGGGTTCTATGCCGCCGAGGATGAAGGCGGAGATCTGTTCCATCGGCAGGCGGCGACGCATGGCGCAGTTGCGCAGGATCGAATAGGCGCGTTCCTCATCAACCCCATGCGCCTGCATCAGTTTTTCGACGGCGGCATGGACGAGCGGACGCAGGCGCACGCGCTCTTCGAGATATTGCAGGCGTTCAGCCACGCTCTTGCGCTCCTGATGAACGGAGACGGCCATGACGAGGGCTGGATAGACAGCAGAGGCAGCAATCGGCTTGGCGACGATCGCGCCGGCGCCCTGGGCCAGCGCCCAGGCAATGCGACCCGGCGCTTCCGAACCGAGCAGCGCAACGACGGGGCATGTCGGGGCGCTGCCGCTCCATGGCATGAGATCGTCAAAGCCCTGGTCGGCATCGACGATGACGATGTCGGGCACGCTTGCTGCAGAAAGCGGCGCCCATTGCAAGGTGGCTGAGAGGCCGAGAAGCCGGAGTTGGCGTATCAGTTTTTCCGTATTGCCGTCCTCACGATGCAGGACGACGGCATGCCAACCGGTGAAATTGGGTGTCTCCTTCATGATACTACCCGCAATTTCGGCAAAGCCGGCTTATTGCGGCCGGTCAAATAGGGATCTGCGGCAAGCGGCGGGCGGGATGCGATCACATCGAAACCGTTCTGGGTATTGATACGGCCGAGATGGAAGGGCAGGGCGGCATGGTTCGTTTCCTGGTCGATGTTGAGCGCGCCGAAGGGTGTCGCCCAGCTCTTGCCATGGAGTTCCCGACGCACGGCGGAGGGCTCGTCCCCACCCGCAGCCACAATCGCATCGACGCAAAGGCGCATAGCCGTGTAGGCGCTGGCAAAGACGCTCGAGACGCGGCGAGGCGCGCCATAATGAGCGACGATACGCTGCTTGAAATCGATATTCTCGGAGGTCGCGACGCTGTCAAAGTAGGAGGCTGCACAAAGCTGGCCGATCGCAGCGCCCGGCGCGATATCGTCAAGCTCACATTCCATCAGGTCGCAGCTGACGACAGGGCAGTTTTCGGGCCGGAAGGCGGCGTCTCGATCGGCAAGCCGACGGATTGCCTCATGGAAGGCGTAACTCGATGGGCCGATCAGATTGTTGAGGATGAAACTCGGGCGGCGCTGCTCGATATCGGCGACGATGCGCTCGACCGCGGTCTCTTCGAGCGGCAGGTAGCGTTCGCCGAGCACTTCTCCGCCCGCATTGGCGATCAGTTCGCGGGCGAGCCTATTCATCTCCCAGCCCCAGACATAGTTGGCGCCGACGAGATAGGGACGGTTGCCATAACGCGGAATCAGATGCTCGAAGAGCGGCAGCAGATGCTGGTTGGGGCAGCCACCGACATAGATGACGTTCTCGTTCGCCTCGAAACCTTCGTAGGGGCACATGTACCACAGCAAACCGTCATGCTTCTCGATGACCGGGATGACCTCCTTGCGCGCGGCGGAGGTGATCGTGCCGACGATGTGGCGGCAGCCGTCGCGTAATAGATGCCGGGCGCCGTCGAGATAGGCAGCAAGATCGGCCTGCGGATCGAAGAAAACCGGTTCGACCGAACAACCGCTCGCTGCGGCAAATTCGGCGATTGCGAATTCCGCGCCGTCGCGTGCGTCACGCCCCATCGAGCCGTAGGGACCCGTGGTCGAGTAAAGAATGCCGATTTTCAAAGCATCATTCATTTGTAAGCCAAAAACCAAAAACCCCATGAGGGCATCCCGTCAGCGACGGGGCCGTCATGGGGCGAAACTGCCCAGCGACTATCGAAGTCATGTAAAAATGCGGGGTTCTCTGCCTAATCCGCAGGCTTGAATAAAATACAGGCACTCCTGTTTTGTCAAGCGCGCCTCAAGCGAATTCTGGGCAGTCGGGCAAGATCAACGACTGCACGCAACTAGCCCTGGAAATCAGCCAATATATTAGCCTAATCCAGGCATGGCGTGGCGCGACACGCGCATACGCTCGATGATGTGATGGCCGGAGCCGCCGACATGTTTGGCGATGGCCTGAGCGGCACCTTCGACATCCTGTGCCTTGATGCAGGCGATCAGCTCGCAATGGTGAAACTCTCTCCGGCGGCGAGATCGATCTTGCATCGTGTTTCGCCGAAGCGAAGGATCGTGCTTACATCTCGCGATGCTGTGAGCTTGATCTTCACCGGCCGGCCATTCTCCCAATCGAGGTCGAGAAGCACACCGCCGCGTGCCCGCAAACCGCGCAATGAGCCGCGCGGCCATGCCTTGGGCAAAGCCGGGAGCAGGTGAATTTCGCCTGGGCGCGACTGCACCAGCATTTCCAGGATGCCGGCGGTCCCACCGAAATTGCCATCGATCTGGAAGGGCGGGTGGGCGTCGAAGAGATTGGTGTAGGTTCGCTCGGGGCTGATGAGCAGCTTGATCACATCGAGCGCATGATCGCCGTCGCGTAGCCGCGCCCAGAGATTGATGCGCCAGCCGATACCCCAGCCCGTCGCATCGTCACCGCGGATTTCCAGCGAACGGCGGGCGGCCGCGGCAAGCTCCGGGGTCTTGTCCATGTCGATCTGCCAGCTCGGATAGAGGCCGTAGAGATGCGAGACGTGGCGGTGATGCATCTCCGGCGCCTGCAGGTCCCAGTCTTCCAGCCATTCCTGCAACTGGCCTGCAGATCCGATCCTGTCGGGCGGCAGGCGCAGCAGGATGCGGTCGATCTCCGAGACGAGCGCATCCTCGCCGCCGATGGAGGTGGCGACGGGCCGAAGCAGATTGAGAAAATCCCGGATGATCTGGCTATCCATGGCCGGCCCCGCACAGAGCGAGGCGCCGTGCGGGTGGACATTCTCAGGTGAAAGCGAGGGGTTCGTCACCAGATAGTTCGTGCCCGGAAGCGGCACAAGTACATCGAAGACAAACTCTGCAGCCCCCTTGGCAAACGGAAAGAGCCGCCGGCGCAGGCCATCGGCATCATCAAGATAGTCCGCAAGATCGAGCAGTTGCGCCATGAGCCAGGCGCCGCCGGTCGGCCACAGGCCCCATTTGGCACCGTCGATCGGTCCGGTCGCGCGCCAGAGATCAGTGTTGTGGTGCATAACCCAGCCACGGGCGCGATAATGCACCTGCGCCGTCTCGCGGCCAGTTTCGGCAAGCTCTTCCGCCATTGCGACAAGCGGTTCGATGCATTCCGGCAGATTGGCCGGAGCCGGCAGCCAGTAGTTCATCTGCAGATTGATGTTGGCCGTATATTTGCTGCCCCAGGGCGGATCGGTTTCATCGTTCCAGATGCCCTGCAGGTTGGCAGGCTGTGTGTCGGGGCGCGAAGAGGCGATCATCAGATAGCGGCCGAACTGCACATAGAGGGCGGCAAGTGCGGGATCATGTCCCCCGGCATAACCCGCAATGCGGCGATCGGTGGTCTCGACGGCGGCCGGCGTCGTGCCGAGATCGATGGCAAAGGAACCGAAAAGCTTTTGATGTTCGGCCATATGGTCCCGGCGCATAATCTCGTAGCTGCGGGCAGAGGCCTTTGAAAGACGCGCCGAGATGGTGCCGTCCGGATCGCCGGAGACATCGTCATAACGCCGGAAGCTCGTCGCTGCATCGAGCAGGATCACAAGCTCGTCGGCATCGTCTACGGAGATGCCATTGGAGAAACTCAGCATTCCTCCCTTGTTGATCACTCGGATGCCAAAGGCGAAGCGCAGGGCGCCGGCAATGCCCCACTCGGCCTTGCCGGTGCCGGAAAAGGTCAGTTGCGAGGCTTGTCCTGCGACCAGTTGACCTTGTTGCGGGCTGTCGAGCGATATCCGGCATTTTATGGAGCGGGGTCGATCGGCCGAAAGGCGCAACACAAGCACGCCGTCGACGGCGGAAATGAAGGCTTCGCGAAAAAAGGTCGTGCCATCGGCGACATAAGAGGTCGCTGTGATTGCGGTGTCGAGATCGAGCATGCGGCGATAGCTCATCGCGGTATGCGAATGCAGGAAGTCGATATGGAGATCGCCGATCGGCTGGTAGGACATCTGCTTGATCGGCCGGGCCATAAGATGCTCCTCGGCCATTGCTTCTGCTTGCGCATAGTGCCCGGCGAATATCAGCTCACGTACTTTTCCGAGATGGCTGTAGGCATCGGGATTGACCGGCCGGTAAGGGCCACCCGCCCAGAATGTGGATTCATTGATCTGCAGCCTTTCTGAAACCGGAGCGCCAAACACCATCGCGCCGAGCCGGCCATTGCCGAGCGGCAGCGCGTCTGTCCAGAGCCGGGCTGGCGCATCGTACCAGAGAAGATTGTCCACCATGGTCATTCTGCGGGAATGCTGTTGGCAGGCCTGATATCGCGCACGCGCATGCCGTCGACGCTGAAGAGCAGTGCCTTCCTGGCCGGAAAGGCAGCGCTTACCGTTTCACCGGGGCGCAGAGCCCTTTCCGAGCGGTCTTCGACGATTGCCGATTGGCCTGAGGTGAGCGTGCCGTAGATGAAACGGGTTCCGCCGAGGTTTTCCACCACGTCGACCTTGACGTCGATCGCGCCGCCACCCTCGTCCTGTCCGGTGAAATGTTCCGGGCGGATGCCCACTTTGACCGGCATTTCCTTACCCGCGCCGACAATGCCGACTCGAAAAGCCGTGCCGCAATCGAGTTTGATCACTCCATCCGTACCGAGCTTGCCATCGAGGAAATTCATGCGCGGCGAGCCGATGAACCCGGCGACGAAGAAATTGTCCGGATCGTTATAGAGTGCATCTGGCGTGCCGGCCTGTTCGATCTTGCCGGCGCGCATGACGACGATCTTGTCGGCGAGTGTCATCGCTTCGGTCTGGTCGTGGGTAACATAGATCATCGTCGCGCCGATGCGCCGATGCAGCTTGGCGATCTCGACGCGCATGGAGACGCGGAGTTCGGCGTCGAGGTTCGACAGCGGTTCGTCAAACAGGAAAACGGCGGGGTTGCGGACGATCGCCCGGCCGATCGCAACGCGCTGGCGCTGGCCGCCGGAGAGTTGAGCGGGCTTGCGCTTGAGCAGCGATTCGATCTGCAAGGTCGCGGCAGCGGCGGCAACGCTCTTGTCGATATCGGCCTTGCCCATGCCGGCCATGCGCAGCGAAAAGCCGATATTCTGTTCGACTGTCATATGCGGATAGAGCGCATAGTTCTGGAAGACCATGGCGACGCCGCGTTCGATCGGATCGGCTTCGTTCATGCGTCGTCCGCCGATCGTGAGGTTGCCGGCGGTGATCTTTTCCAGACCGGCGATCATGCGTAGAAGCGTCGATTTTCCGCAGCCGGAGGGACCGACGAAGACCGTGAATGAACCATCGTCCACGCTCAGGTTAAGCCCCTCGATCGCCTGAAAGCTGCCGTAGGACTTGTCGATATCATGCAATTCTACGCTGGCCAAAGCTTCCTCCCTTTAACCGCCTGGCAGGCAGAACGCGTCAGGTGATCCGTCGCGTCGAGCCCCGCAAAATGATGTCGCATTCGAGTACGACGCTGCGCGTCGCCCCTCCCGACGGTTCCGTCAGGCGTTCCACAAGAATGTCTGTGATGGTTTCCGCAATGCTTGCCACCGGTTGGGCGACGGCAGTGATGCCGGCTTCATACAGCCGGAAGATCGCCACATCGTCGAAGCTCGCAAGCGAAATATCCTCGGGCACATGCCGGCCGTTCTCCTTCAGCCAACTCAGTCCTCCGACTGCCATGCCGTAGTTGGCCGAAAAGATCGCGGTGGGCGGATTTTCGAGCGACATCAACCGTTTGGTCGCCTCATAACCGCCATCCATACGCCAGTTGCCGCGGGCAGCCAGTGTCGGATCGATCGTTATGCCCCGGTCACGCAGCGCCTGTTCATAACCTGCCAGCCGCTCGATGCCGGAGGAATTGCGCGGATCGCCCGTCAGGATTCCGATGCGGGTGTGACCGAGATCGATGAGGTGGCTGACGATGCGGTAGCTCGCGCGATGGTTCTCCACCATCACCCGGTCTGCTGCCAGCCCACGGACGTCGTTGTTGTAGAAGATGATCGGAATGTCATGGTGGATCAGGTCGTCAACGCGGTCGTAGACTTCCGCTGTACCGTCCATCACCAGCGCATCGACGCGCTGCGCGGCGAAGAAATCCAGGGCTTCCGCAACCACACGCGGATCGCCACCATGGCAGTAGGTCAGAAGTGCTCGGCCGGTCTGGCGCACTGAATGGGCGAGATGCTCCAGCATGCGAGCATGGAATTCGTCGAAGGTCGGCACCAGGAAGCCGATCATATGGGTAAGGTCGGTGCGGATCGAGGCGGCAGCGGCGTTGCGCCGGTAACCGAGGTCCTGGATGGCCCTCTCGATTTGCTCCCGGTTGGAGCGGCGGATCGTCTGGCCGTTGAGATAGCGGGACACGGTACCAACAGCGACATTTGCCACCTTGGCAACGTCGATGATCGTGGCTCCGCGCCTCCTTCCGGCCGTCTGGTCCGTTTGTCGCATTTCGAGCAGGCTCCTGCACTTATTCCCGGGAAATGGCGCCCGATCAGGCGCCTTTCCGTCGTATAGCCCAGCACTCCGCCGCCCACCAGTATTGCGGGCAGTATGTGCAAAGTCCGACGGCTCCCTGACCTCGATCTGCATCAGGCGCCTTCGAAGACGACGGCGCTATGGATGCGCAGCCGCGGCACCGTGATGCTGATGGCGCCGTCGTCGCCGACATTCCAGGCTAGATCCTCACCCGTCATCGCATCGAAGACGCGCTTCGGTTTTGCCGGCAGGCGCACTGTGGCATTGACCGGGCCGATCGCCGGAATGTCCTCGATCATCTCCATCACGCGGGTCGAGCCGTCATCGCCGCGCACGTCCTTGCCGCGGATCTGCGGCGGACCATAGAGCAGATGCAGAATATGACGGTCATGTTCGATCTGGCGCGTCAGCGTTGCTCGACCGGACGACGGCAGGTCGGTCGCCATTGCCGGGTTGGGAACGAGACGGTCGAGTAGCCCGCGAACGACGTATTTGTAGAGCGGCTGGCCCATCGCCCGGTAAAGCCGGAAAATCGGGTAGGCAATGTAGGCCGCACCCTTATGTACGGTCACCGCAGCACCGACCATCTCGGCATCTGTGTCGTCGGGCGCATGCTGGTGCGAGCAGAAATGTTTGTAGGAGCGATTGAAGTAGGATGGAAAGATACCTGCCAGAACAGTCGCACCGACCGACCGGACGGTTTCCGCGTCGTCATAAAAGACGAAAGCCGTTTCCGGCATGGAGGCGTCGAGGTCTTTGCCCGCCTTTACGTAGCTCGGTCTGAAAGCGACGGGTGCCGCGCCTCTTTCGATGCCGAAATCAACAGCGAATTTACCGTTCTCGTCGAGGCCCGAATGCCAGGAGGCGATGATCTTGCCGCCACCGGCTAAATACGACTTCAGACGTACGGCGAGCGCCGCATCGACGGGGATCTCGTCGGGCAGGATAAGCAGGCGATATTGTTCAAAGCGGCCCGATATATCGAGGACATCGAAGGGGCGTTTCAATTCCTGCAGCACCTGTGCCGCACCATCATCGCTTGGATGATTGCGTGCTCCCCCGGGGTTCATATGTTCCGCCGAAAGGATGGCGATCTCGGAGATTTGTTTTGCTCCTTCCAGGAAGGGTTCGAGCTTTTTGACGCGATGATAGGCCGGTGCGATCGACGCATAGGTATCGGGATTGATCGCGCCATTCGGATGCAACTGGTCGCCGACCAGGCATTTGGAGCCGAGCGCAATCATCTGGGCGCATTCATATTCCAGCGCATCCGGATGTTTGAAGCCGCCAAATTCGCCCCAGGACGTATGGAATTTGCCGGTATGGGCGAGGAAATCCATGCCCAATGTGGCCGCGTAGCGCGCGCTCGAAGGGAAGTGGTCGTAACCCCAGCCGCCGGTCGGCAGGCTTTCGAGCTCGAGATGCGAATAGGTCGAGAAGCGTTCCGGCCCCTGCTTGTGGATGTGGCCACAATTGTAGAAGACGCGCAGGCCTGGAAATTCCGCAAACAGCGCCTCGCTGGTCTCGCGACGGAACTGCTCGTTGACGGCCTCGTCATTCTTCAGGCGGTCGGCCGGATTTTCCGGGTCGAGGCCCTCGCACAGCATGCGTTCGACGCAGGCGGGGCAGACGCAGTCAGGCGTCAGAATGATATCGAAGAAGAGCCCCTGTGTCGGATAGCTCTGCGCCACCTCGCGCGCCTGTTCGAGAATATAGTGCCGCAGGCCCGCATGGTTGAGGCAGAGCGTATGCCAGGCGGGGCTAAGCTGCTTGCCGGCGGAGGGATCTGCCGGCCGGTCGTGGTGGTAGCGGTTCGAGGCGCTCATGGCGCGCCATTCGGGATGTTCGCGGGCCGTCAGCTCGTCCCACTGCACGGAAATGTAGATCGGGCTTTCGATATCAGCCGCCGCCAGCGCCTTCACCATGTCGCCGAGCAGGTCCGGGCGGGCAAGCTTCGGATGCGGCTTGCCGACCTTGGTCGGATAATAGGACCAGCCGTGATGGCACTTGGCGAAAATGGTAATGGAATCGACATGGGCTCCCTTCAGCGTCGAGACGAAAGCATCCGGATCGAAATCGGCGCCGATGCCCGGAATATGTTCCGACGTATGGAAGTCGAGATGGATCTGGCGGTAGCGCAGCGGCTTGTTCGTGGTCTTGGGCATGGTCCTATTCCTTTGCGCCGGTGCGTGTCTGCGAGCCGGCGGCGAACTGACGTTGGAAAATGAGGAAGACAAGCAGTGGTACGATGGTGGTAATCATGGCCGCCACCGATCTCAGGTCCCAGTTGATCTCGTAGCTGCCGGAAATGCGGGCGAGCAGTACGGGAAGAGGTACATCGCTGCGCAAAAAGAGCATGGGCAGCAAGAGCGCATTCCATGTCCACAGGAACTGCAAGATGCCGACGGCGAAGATCGGTGATAGGCTGTTCGGCAACACCACATGGCGGAAGGTCGCGAGCGGTCCGCAACCGTCAATCTTGGCGGCTTCCACCAATTCCCTAGGGAAATCTTCGAAGAAGTTTTTGACGAGGAAGATCGACCAGGCGAATGACAGTCCGACATAGGGGATGAGCACAGAGAGGATATTGTCGATCAGCCCCATATCGCGCCAGAGCGTGAAGAGCGGAATGATGACGACCTGCTGCGGCAGCACGAATGCGTTGATGATGATGATCAGCAGCACCCGGCGGAAGGGAAATGTCAGGAAGTGGAAGGCATAGGCGGCGGCCGGCGTCAGCAGCATGGTCAGCGCCGTCGCAATGCCAGCCGTCTTCATCGTCACCCACATGGAGTCTGCGAGCGGATATTTGTCCCAGACGCGGCGCCAGGCATCCAGCGTAAGATCGAAATGGTCGAAGCGCCACCAGCCGAGCGACACGCCCTCCGGCGGGCGCAGTGACGTGACGACGATGCCGATGATCGGGATCACCCAGATGAAAGCGACGATGCCGACGACGACGATAATCCAGCGAGGAGCCTTTCCGATCATTTCGCACCTGCCGTTCGCTGGATGATGGCCGGGATCGAAACGATGAGAACCGCAAGGAGCAGGATAACGGTGGCCGCCGCTCCGTAGCCCAGTTTGAACTGGGTCATGGATTCCCGGTACATGAAATAGCCGACGGTTTCCGTGGAGCGCACCGGCCCGCCGCCGGTGAGAATATAGATGATATCGAAGGCGCGCAGTGCCGTCAGAAGGTTGATGAAGACGGCGACGCGGACACCCGGCATCGACAGCGGCATCATGATATGTCGCATGGTCGAAACCGGTTTGGCGCCATCCATGTAGGCGGCTTCGAGCACGGATTTCGGTATTGCCTGAATGGCGGCGAAGATCAGCATCAGGGGCAGGCCGACACCGCTCCAGGAAGCCGCGACGATCAGAGCCCAGAGGGCCGTGTTGGCATCCCCCAACCAGGCATGCGCAAAGCCCGGAAAGCCCAGGAGCTGGATCAGCGAATTGAGCAGGCCGCCGGCATCCGCCCGATAAATGCCGATCCACATATAGCCGGAAACCGCCTCCGAAATGCCGAAGGCCGCGAAGATCATCACCCGGAAGGGCAGAGTCTGCTGCGGCGCAAAAGCACACAGCATCGCCAGAGCCCAGCCGATCGCCACTGAGATGACAGTCGTGCCGATGGTGAAGATCAAGGTCGTCAGCAGCGTGTTGCGAAATGCCGCGTCGGCAAAGAGCCGCACATAATTGCCGAAGCCGATGAAAACAGGCTTTCTCAGCCCCTGGATATCCCAGAAGCTCAGCCGGATCGTCTCCACAAGCGGGTAGATCACGGCAATCGCAAACAGCACGATAACAGGCGCAATCAGGATCAGTGCGGCGGGCGTGTCCTTGAGCAGACGCCGACGGCCCTGGATGCCAGCCGCCAGCGGAGAACCCTGCATCACGCCCGCCGCTTCCCGCACCGGGGAGGCGGATGTGTCAGCCATCAGTAGGAACCCTGGGCCTTGGTTTCGATAGCGGCAAGAACCGTGTCGATATTGGCATCGGACGGATCCTGCAGGAATTTCTGCAGCTGCACGCGATACTCGTCGACGAGATCGCCCGGCAGAAGGTCGCCGAGCACGAATTGCAGCTTCGAGTTCGCGACGGCCTGCGTCGCCACTTTCTGTACTTCGCCATAGAGCGAAGCATCGACGTTGCTGCTCGGTGAAGCGTAGCCGGCCTTGGCGAGAATGTTGGCGGCCTCGGCACTCGTCCAGAAATCGAGGAAGGCGTCTGCCGCCTTCGGATTGGGGCCGTTCGTCGTCACCAGCAATTCCTTGGCGTCGACGCTTGACGTATCGTCATGGCCCATGCCGAGAGACGGGAACTGGAAGAGACCGTAATCCTTTCCTTCGGTGAGTTTGTAGTCGTTCTTGGCGCGGTTGTTCATCCACATGCCGATCAGCAGATAGTTCTTGGCATTGGCCTGAAAGATCTGATCGGCTTCGCCGTCCCAGTCATTGGCGAGCATCGTATTCGGCGCGCCGCAGCAGCCGGATGTGAGCATCTGCGCGTATTTGGTAAGCGCCGTCTTCACAGCCGGATCAGTCCACGGAATTTCATGGGTGGCAAGCTTTGTCGTCGTCTCGATGCCTGCGGTTCTGAGCAATAGGGTTTCAAACCACTCGGCATGTGCCCAGTATTTGCCGGGGATCGCGACCGGCGCTGCATAGCCGGCTTGGGTGAGCTTTGCGAAGGACCCGACAAACTCGTCCCAGGTCTTCGGCGGCTCGGCAATGCCAGCCTTGGCGAGGTGCTCCTTCTTGTACCAGATGCCGGAGCGGTCGCCGAACGTATAGGTCAGGCCGTAAGTCTTGCCGTCGATGGCGCCGAGATCCTTCCAGGACTGGCTGATGAGCTTGTCCCAGCCGAAGGATTTCCACTGGTCGTCGATGGGCCGCAGCATGCCGGCATCGGCAAGTTCCTTGCGGAAGGCCGGCCATGTGTTGAAGAGCACGTCGACGACTTCGCCGCCCATCAGTGCGGTACGGATGCCGCCGCGCATGTCGCCTTGGCCGGTGACGACGACTTCGCGGATCGTCACATTGGGATATTTCGCCAGAAAGGCCTTCTGGATTGAATGCATCATGTCGAGTTCGGAGCCGCCGAGCCAGTTGAGAACGACAAGTTCACCACTCACTGCGTCCTGTGCCCGTGTCGCACCGGTCATGGCCAATAAGGCGGTGCTTCCTGCTCCGGCGAGCAGCGTGCGGCGACGAATTTCGGGATTAAATTTACTGCTGCTGGTCATGCCACGTCCTCCCAAACGTTGACTGTTACCGTCATGCATTCAATTTAGTTGAAACGTTATCATCTATATTGTGTGCCGCAAGTGTTTTTATCGATAATAAACAACTATGAGTCTAACATATTGGGAACAAACAATAAAATCGGGAGTTGATGATTATCTTTTGCGGCATTGCAGGACCTGCAGTAGAAGAAGGGTTTCTCCTTCCTCTTCATCGCCCATGACCTCGCCGTCGTGCGGCACATCGCTGATCGCGTGGCTGTGATGTATCTCGGCGGGATCGTGGAGATCGGCGACAAGCGAAAGGTCTATTCCGCCTCGCTGCACCCCTCTACGCTAGCGCTGCTATCAGCTGCGCCCGAACCCGATCCTGATCGCAAAAGTCGCCGTATCGTACTCGAGGGCGATGTGCCGAGCCCATCGCGCATTCCATCTGGCTGCAGCTTCCATACGCGCTGCCCGATCGCCCAGGACATCTGCAAGGTCGAGCGGCCGGTATGGCGGGAAGTCGCGAGCGGCCAGATGGCCGCCTGCCATCTCGCCACTCCCAATCCGATCCCGCTACAGGTGTGGGAAGCCGTCTCCTAGCCTTTTTGCTTCGGCGCCTTTGACGCAGCCTTCAGCCGGCGCCAGGGTGTATGATCCGTCTTGATCGTGATCGATGCGGAAGGCGGCAGCAGCGGTACACGCTTGCGGCGTCCGAAGTGGCGTTTGAAGCCGAGGATGTTTTCGACGAAGCTCCGGGTAAAGAGGCCTGGGCCGCTGGAGTAAATGCGCCAGCCGCCATCGACGTCGATCTTGCCTTTCTTGACCTGATCCCAGTCGCTCATCGCCTGATAACGATCAGGGAAAGCGGCGTCGCTGCTGCTGAAGTAGGTGTTGCGCTGGCGCAGTGACGCATGCGCCAGGGCGTCCGTGACAGCGATCGGGTTGGCGACGCCGATCGTCTTCCAGAGGGCCTTTGCATCCTCGGCGATGGCAAGCGTTTCGCAGTAGCGCAGATGCGCATGCACATACATGAGGCCGATCTCGCGGCCGAAGAAGGACGAGGATTCCGCGCGCCGGAACAGCGTTTCCGGGCCGCCGGCATAGGTCGCGGGCTTCTCCATCAGGCGTACGCCGTCGGGGAAGAACAGGTGTTTTTCAATCAGCTTCATGTGCTGTTGCCGCTGCTCCGGCGTGAAGAGTTTGCCGAGCATCGCCTGCGTCATCGAGATCAGCGAGTAGTGCAGCCCCGTGCGTTGGTCGTCAGGATGCAGCAACAGTTCGACGCCATCGTGGGCGGGATCGAAGATGCCGTAGCCGGCGACAACGCCATCGCGGATGAGGTGCTTGTTGAAGTCGCGCCGCATGGCGGTGGCGATCTTGCGCAAGCCGGTTGCGTTCGCGCCCTGGCCGATCCGGCGCAGGATGGCGGAGTAGCGCACGAGTTGCTCGTAGAGCAGGGAAACGGTCCAGCTGCTCACCATCCAGTCGCGCAGATGTGGATCGGCCGGCTGCAGGGAATCGTTCCAGTCGCCCTCGCCATAGCGGATCAGATGCGTGCCGGGGATGAAACGCTCGCGCACGGTATCGAGTAGCTTGTCGACATGCACGGCGATCGTATCGGCCGGTGCCTTGCCCATGGTCTTGTCATCGCGCCAGGAGACCTTTTCATCGAGGATGGCAAGGTCACCGGTCGCCTCGATATAGTCGCAGAGCGCCTTCAGCGGCCAGACGACGATATCGCCATGGCTGTCGCCGGAGCGGATGTTGGAATAGGGCTCCAGCATGAACCATTGCGGCCAGTCGCCCTTTTCGAGATACTGCTCGCTGAAGACCGTCTTCACCACTTCCTTGGCTTCGCTATCGTGCTCATAGGCAAGCAGGAATTCAATCGGTCCCTGGCAGGCGTCACGCGTACCCCAGGCGGCACCCGTATATTGTTCGAGCCCATGCGGCACACTCAGATGCACGATCGCATCATGCGCCAGCCATGGCAGCATTGCCGCATGCGCTTGAGCCTCGGCTTTCGGCTTGTCCAGCGTCAGGCCGCGGATGGTGTGCTGCCAGAAGTGCGACGCCGGTGTCAGCATCGCTTCCTGCGTTACGCCGCTTGCGTAGCGTTCGGCCAGACGCTCAGCCTCCGCCTTATCTGTCATCGAGCCGACGACAGCGAAGGAAAACGATTGTGTTTCCTTCGACCGCAGGGCGATGAAAGCGCCGTTACGGGCGATGCCATCCTCATAGAGAAGCTCGTCTCCGCCGATTGCCTCCAGAACATCGGGTGTCGGGCTCACCAGCCAGTAGCTGGCATCGGGATAGCGTTCGCCCCAGAGCCAGTGCGGATCCGGACGGAAGAGAATGCGTTTGGCATCATTGTCGAATTCGACATGGCCGCTCGCATCATATTCCCGCTCTCCGAGAACGAGATGGCCGAAGACGAGGAACCGGCAGGGCTTGCCCTCAACCGAGACCGCCCATTGCATCGCGGCATCCTCCCCGGACGCCGCGGCTGTCACGGTGATGGTGCGATCGGCAAGACGATAGATCCAGCGGCAGTCGCTGAGGCCTATCTCGAAGGCGGAGGGAACAGCGAGAAGCTGCCAGCCCTGGCCTGCGTCGGTCAGGATGCGCAATCCGGTGGTCCGCGTCAGGTTATAGGGATCGCGGGAGACGGAAAACAGCTTGTGGAAGGAGGTATTGCCGATCGTCAACTGTGCCGCGAAGATGCCCTGCATCCAGCAGGTAGAGGCCAGTGTCGCGTCGTCGAGCAGCATATTCTGTCCGCTGCGCACGATCGCGCCGTGGCGGCGTGCGACCAGCAGCTCTTTCTCCTGAAGGACGACGTGGCGGTTGAGTGCACCCTCGGCTACGAAAAAGGAGAGGAGTTTTCCACCCTTACGCTCATCGAGCATGCGCTCGGGATAGAGGCGGGCGATTGCCTTGTCGTCGAGTGCGTCGACATCAAGAAGCGCGGCATCCTGCAGGATGCTGCGCGGCGGCGTTCGCTCTGCCGGTCCGGAACCGTTCTTTTCGATCGTGCTCAGATGGTCGAGGCGGGAAAGATCGGCATCATCAGATGCCGCCTGATGATCATTAAGGAACAAGCCGAAGAAAGTCGCCGTCACGCCCTCGGCAGATATGGACAGCGGCTTCGATTGAAGTGCAGGGCAGGCCATTTCATGCTGACGGCGCTGGCACGGCAGGTCCGTGCCGAAGGGGCCAACCAGCAGATCGTCGCTCCGGGCGGCCGATTGCACGAGTTGGATTGCGTCGGTGGCATAGGCGGCGACGCCTTCGAGGCAGCCCTGCGCGAGCCATGGATTGCGCCCTCCGCCTTGCTTGAGGTTCTGCCTGTTCATTACGACAAAACCGAATGCCGGATGCTCGGCAATATGGTGGTCGACATATTGCGAGGCATAGGCTTCGCTGTTCATCAGGAAGCCACGATCGCCGAGGCCGATATCCTGAACCAGCACGAGATCGGCCGGCAGCGTCTCCTTGCCGGTATGCGTCAGCGTAACCTGCCAGAACCACGTCGTCTCGGAGGGAGTAAGCACGAGGCTCACCTGATAGTGGACATCTCCGACATCGCCGCTCCAGGAAAAGCCCGTCTCACCATGGCCGAAGCGACCTCGCGCCCGAGGCCCGACGATCTCTGCAACGGCAGGCTTCTTGCCGCCGATCCGCAGGTAAAGACGCCCGACGCCGCCGGAAAGCGGCGATCCCTGGATCTGGTTGATCTGCACCGATCCGAGGCCATCGACATAGTCGATGGAAAAGAGCGCGCCGTTCGGCAGTGCGGATATGGAGAGGCCGGAGCCATTGGCGATTGTCAGAAGGCCAAGGTCGTCGCGGCGGGGCATCTGCAATTTGCGATTCAGTCTCGAAGACATGTGAGATCTCGTGTCGCCTAACAGGGAATCGGAGAATGACGCAAAAATGTTTGAGCCAAATAATACCCGTTGTCACTGAGTTAGATCAGTGACGTGCTGACGAACTTTCCCTGGAGCGCAATAAACATTGGCTCAAAATCGAGGACAGCAGAACCAATCCGCCTCGGCGCCTCGACGACGCGAGTATTAAAGCGCATCACCTTCCGAACGTCGAGGAACAAGATTTTCTCGGGGAGGGCAGATGCATCGAAGACATCCGAGGCCGGTCCGGCGTAACACCGAACCGGCCTGGCTGACTAGATATTCTGACCGCCAGACACTTCAATGCGCTGTGCCGTGACCCAGCCATTGTCAGGGCCAATCAGGCTGGCGATCATCGGGCCGATATCGTCGGGCAACCCGACGCGGCCGAGGGCGATCATGTTTGCGAATGCCTCGTTATAGGCTGGCGTATCGCGAACCGCGCCGCCCAGGAAATCTGTCGCAATCGCACCTGGAGCGACCGTATTCGCTGTAATACCGCGACTTCCGAGCTCTTTCGCCAGGTAGAGCGTGAGGATTTCGACCGCTCCCTTAGCTGCGGAATAGGCGGAAAATCCCGGATAGGAAACGCGGGTGAGGCCGGACGAGAAATTGACGATACGGCCGCCATCGACAAGGAGCGGGAGCAGGGTCTGAGTCAGGAAGAAGACGCCCTTGACGTGGACATTGAAGAGATTGTCGAACTGCGCTTCCGTAGTCTCCGCGAAACCCGCCATCTCACCATGACCGGCATTGTTGATGAGGTGATCGAAGTTGGTGCGCGACCATGTCACCGTCAGAGCGGATCGAACGGCTTCCGCGAAGGCCGGGAACGCCGACGTGGTACCGACGTCGAGCTGCAGCGCCACTGCCTTGCGGCCGAGAGCTTCTATTTCGGCCACGACAGCCTTGGCTTCTTCTGCGCCATTTCGGTAGGTCAAAATGACATCGCCACCATGCTTGGCGATGCTGATGGCGGTATTGCGTCCAAGGCCGCGGCTTCCGCCGGTTACGATTGAGATTGTCGTCATAGGTCAACTCCTTTTGTGCTGATTGCTAATCAACACAATGCCCCCAGGCCAATGCGAACTGCTGCCTATTTCTCCAAACGAATTGCCTATTTATCCGAAACCGAAGCGTCGCATCGTCCTGCGCGCTTGCGATATGGCTCAAATGCTTGCTAATCTGGCGTCATTCAAGGCAGGCAGACAATCTCAACTTGCCTTTTTCTCCATTGCTGTAGGAGTTCTGATGAGTTTGCTGGAGATCGTCCGCCGTCATGCAGACATCAACGTCGATCGCTTCGGACTGGCAGCAACTCCGATCCCCGGTCTGACGGCTATCCGCGCCCTGAACCCAAGCGAAATCCAGTTTGCGATCAACAGGCCTCTGGTTGCACTGGTTCTACAGGGGCGAAAGAGAGTGAGCATCGGGCCGGAAACGTTCGACTTCGGCGCAGGTGATAGCCTCCTGATCACCGCTGACGTCCCCACGGTGAGCCAGATCACAACGGCACGCCGCATTGCTCCCTATTATTCTCTCGTTCTCGAACTCGACCTCGCCCTGATCCGCGAACTGGGTTCGGAAATTGGCCCAATGACAGTTTCGACCTCGAAACCCGTTAACGTAGACCCGACGGAAACTGAGGTCGCGGACATCGCCGCCAAGCTCATGGGCCTCATCGATCGGCCCTCAGTCATGCCGATCCTGGCGAGGCAGCATCTAAGGGAGATGCACTTCTGGCTGATGACCGGCAAGCACGGCGCCTCAATCCGGGCGCTCGGTCAGACAGATGGCCACGCGGAGAGAATTGGGCGTGCCGTTGCCGTCATCCGCGAAGATTTCGCTCGTCCCTTACGAGTGAATGAACTTGCCGAGACGGCGGGCATGAGCCTTTCGTCATTTCATCAGCATTTCCGCACAGTGACCACATTGTCACCACTTCAGTTCCAGAAGCAGTTGCGCCTGATCGAGGCGCGAAGGCAGATGATCTCGGAAGGCGTTCCGGCCAGCTCGGCTGCGTATTCCGTCGGCTATGAGAGCGTCACGCAGTTCACCAGGGAATATGCCCGCCAGTTTGGGGCACCGCCCGTTCGTGATCTCAAGGCGTTGCTGGAAAATGGCGTAACCGCTGCGTGAATTTGACAAGACAAGCTTTTGTTCATCGTCCCGGCGCTTCCTTAAGCCCGGGCAAACAACGGCAGATTGGCTTCAGCCATCAGGTGGCAAGCGGCAAAAACCTCCCCCACGCCAATCAGTACGGGCCGGTCGAGGCCGATTTCCGCCATGGCCGAAGAAAGGCCGTCCAAACTGCCGGCCCAGCGCCGCTCGTCGGCATTGGCAACAGAACTGACGATCACAACAGGCGTTCGTGCATCGAGACCAGCCTCGATCAGCCTGTTCTGGATTGCTCCGGCTGTCCGTCCACCCATGTAGAAGATCGTCGTTTTTCTTGTGTCTGCGATAGCCTGCCAATCGATCGTCTCGGGCAGGTTGCCATGACGCGAATGGCCGGTGACGAACTGTACGGCTTGCGCGTGATCGCGATGGGTAAGCGAAACGCCGAGCCGTGACGCCATGGCGCTTGCGGCCGTGATGCCGGGTATGACTTCGACCGGGATATTATGCTGCTTCAGATAGGCGATTTCCTCTCCGGCGCGGCCAAAGATCATCGGATCGCCGGATTTCAGCCGCGCGACATTCTTGCCGGCCTTGGCGAAGGTGAGCATCATTTCGTTGATATCCTCCTGCCGGCAACTTGTTCGGCCGCCGCGCTTGCCGACGAGCAGACGTTTTGCCTCGCGCCGCGCAAGTTCGAGAACCTCGTCCGACACGAGATCATCGAACAGGATGACATCGGCCGCCTGTAATGCCCGCACTGCCTTCAGCGTCAGATATTCCGCATCGCCGGGACCGGCGCCGACGAGCGTTACTCGTCCAACGGGGCGTGTCGGAGCTGGCCGTTTCATATCGACAAGCAGATCGCGTACGCACGCTTCAGTCGGCGCAGTTGCAAAGGCACGATCGACGAAATGCTCCCAGAAGGCGCGACGCTCTGCTCCGGGTTTGAGACGAAGGGCAATCTCCTCACGCAGCGATTGGGCGAGGGCCGCCCAGGATTTGAGCGATGCCGGCAGCAGCGTTTCGATGCGGCGGCGAATGGCCTGCGCGAGGATGGGGGCTGCGCCATCCGTCGAGATCGATACCACGACGGGCGAGCGGTTGACGATGGAGCCGAACTGGAACTGGCAGAAAGCCGGCTTGTCGATCACGTTGACCGGAACCCCGGCCCGCTGCGCGGCCTCGAAAAATAGCCTGGCCTCGGTCTCGTCATCGCAGTCGGCCACGGCAATGGCTGCCCCCGCAAATGCATCCTCGTGCCATGCTGCGGGGCGATGGATGAGTGCGCCTTTCGGATGCGCGGATCCTTGTTCGACGAGAGCCGCACAGGCCTCGCCGAGCTGTTCAGCATAGATCTCGACCTTCGCGCCGCAGGCAGCGAGCAGTTCCGCTTTCCAGGCGCAGGCGTCCGAGCCGCCGGCGACAATGACCCGCTGTCCGGCGAGCGACCAGAAAACCGGCAGTTTGGCGAGCGGTGCCATGCGGGCCGGCGTCCGCTCGGCAATCTCATTCGGCAGCGTCTGCAACACAGGCATTGATGATCCCCCTGATTTCGGCGCGGCAGGAACCGCAATTGGTACCGGCCTTGATTTCGCTGCCGATCGCCTCGACGCTGCGGCAGCCGGAGCGCACGGCGGCAACGATCTGGTTGACGCCGACGCTGAAGCAGGAACAGACCGTCGCGCCCGGATCCGGCATGTCAGCACCCGGGCGGCCGGCGATGATCGCAAAGCGGCGGCGCAGGTTGCGGTGGTCGGCGGTCAGCTGCGACACCGCCCAATTGCGGGCGACGGCAACCGGTTCTCTCGCAAGGAAGAGCGCGGCAAGCAGCTTCCCTCCATCGAAGAAGGCAAGGCGCCGGTCACCGGATTGACGGTCGGCATAACCTATTGGTTCGACATGGTCAGGGATGGCGAAGGTCTGGCGGCACCATGCCGTCCAATCTTCGAGTTTGTTGTTGAAAGCGAGTTCCAGCCTCCAGCCACCATCCGCCTTTGCAAGTGCCCAATAGTCCGCATCGGGAGCCTCGGGCCTCGCCATGCTAACGGCAAAGCCATAATAGTCTGCGCGATAACGGCTGACAGCGACGGCGACATTCTTGGAGGCGGGCTGACCCGAAACGGTATCGGTCGCCGGCTTTACGACAGCGCCGATGCGTCCCTTTGCGGAATTCTGGTCGCTCCAGTGCATCGGCACGAAGACGCTGCCGCGTGCCTGCCGGTCAGTTACAAGTGCGCGGATGACGGCCTTTCCGTAGGCGCTTTCGACCTGGACCAAGGCGGCATCGGCTATGCCGAGTTCCATCGCATCGCGCGGATGGATTTCCGCGAAGGGTTCGGCAATGTGGGATGATAGCCGCGCGCTCTTCCCCGTGCGCGTCATTGTGTGCCACTGGTCGCGGATACGGCCGGTGTTCAGCGTAAAGGGATAGGCGCCATCTGTTTTGTCGGTTGCCGGCGCCTCAACGGCTATGAAGCGCGCCTTGCGATCGGGATGGAAAAAACCACCTTCGGCGAAGAACCGCGTTTCTTGGCTGTCCGTCCCGGAAGGCTGAGGCCACTGGAACGGTTTCAACGCGTCATATGCCGGAGTACGCGTTTCGGCGTAGGCGCCGATATCGAAGTCGCGGCTGCCGTCATTCTCGAAGGCGGAAAGGGCCGCGTGTTCGGCAAAGATGTCCGCCGGCGATGGATAATCGAAGGCGTCGGCAAAACCCATCCTGCGTCCGACTTCTGCCAACTGCCACCAGTCGGCACGTGCTTCTCCCGGCAAATCGAGAAAGGGGCGCTGCCTGGATATGCGACGCTCCGAATTGGTGACCGTACCATCCTTCTCGCCCCAGCCGAGCGATGGCAGGAGCACATGTGCGTGCCGTGTCGTATCCGTCTTGTGCAGGATGTCGGACACGACGACGAAGGGGCAGGCAGCAATCGCCGCCTCGACCCTGGTGGTATCGGGCAGGGAAACGACGGGATTGGTCGCCATGATCCAGAGTGCCTTGACGCGTCCCTCCTCGACGGCGCGGAACAAGTCGACGGCTTTGAGGCCGGGCCTTGCGGCAATGTCGGGCGCATTCCAGAAGCGCTGCACCCGGTCGCGATCATCAGCGCTTTCGATCGCCATGTGAGCGGCCAGCATATTCGCGAGCCCGCCGACCTCGCGCCCGCCCATGGCATTCGGCTGGCCCGTCAGCGAAAACGGCCCCATGCCGGGTCGGCCGATGCGCCCCGTCGCCAGGTGGCAATTGATGATGGCGTTGACCTTGTCGGTGCCGGAAACGGACTGATTGACGCCCTGGCTGTAGCAGGTAACGACCTTCTCCGTCGTCTCGAACAGCCGGAAGAATTCCCTCACCTGCATGGCCGGCAGACCGGTGCGCTCAAGCAGGTCGTCTAAAGTCAGCGCGGCGGCAGCGGCAAAGGCTGTACCAAAACCTTCCGTATAGGCGCCGATATAGTTCTGGTCGATCGCGGGGCCTGCCGCGAGATGGGCGAGCAGCCCCATGAAGAGCGCCACGTCGCCATCGGGCCGGATGGCGAGATGCAGGTCGGCGATATCGCACGTCATCGTCCGGCGCGGATCGATGACGACGATCTTCAGGCCCGGCCGGGCTGCCTTGGCGGCAGCGAGCCGCTGGTAGATGACGGGATGGCACCAGGCAAGGTTGGAGCCGGTCAGTATGACGAGATCGGCAAGTTCAATATCTTCATAGAGGCCCGGCACCGTATCCGAACCGAAAGCGCGCCGGTGACCGGCGACTGAGGAAGACATGCAGAGACGGGAATTCGTGTCTATATTGGCCGAGCCGATGAAGCCTTTCATCAGCTTGTTGGCGACGTAGTAATCCTCGGTCAGAAGCTGACCCGAGACATAAAAAGCGACGGCCTCAGGGCCGTGTTCGGCAATGGTCTCGGAAAACCTGCTGGCGACGAGATCGAGCGCCTCATCCCAGCTTGCCTGTCTGCCATTGATCTCAGGGTGGAGGAGGCGGCCATCGAGATCGATCGTTTCGGCAAGCGCCGAACCCTTCGAACAGAGCCGGCCGAAATTGGCCGGATGTTCCGGATCTCCCTTCACGGTCACCGTACCTGCCTCGTCCACACGGGCGATCACACCGCAGCCGACGCCGCAATAGGGACAGGTGGTCTTGACCTCCGCTCCCATCATTCGGCCGCCATGACAAGGCTTTCGAGCGCGATATAGAGCGTGCCGCCCTCGTTCTTGAGGGGGATCGTGCGCACCGCGCCGTCATCGGCCCCGAGGGCTTTGCCGGTCTCCAGCGAGATCACCCAATTGTGCAGCGGGCAGGTGACGGCATTGCCATGCACAATGCCTTCGGAAAGCGGCCCCCCCTTGTGTGGGCAGCGGTTTTCGATTGCATAGACTTCTTCCTCGCTGGTGCGGAAGACAGCGATGTTCATATGCGGGGTCTTCACGCAGCGCGAGCCGCGCAGCGGAATATCGGAGATATCGCCGATCGGGTGCCAGTTCATGATGGTTCTCCTCACTCGGCTGCCTGACTGAAACCGATGGTCGCCATCGGCCGGAACTCATGCTTGTCCTTGCCGGAGACACGCTCCGACCAAGGGTCGACCTGCGCAAATTTCTGGGAAAAGACGAAGCGCTCGTAATAGGCCTGGCGCTTGTCATGGTCCTCCATGATCTGCCGGCGGATCTCGTCGAGGCCGATGCGCTTGGCCCATTTGTAGATGCGTTCGAGATAGCGGCCTTGCTCTCGGTACATCTGTGTCAACGCCACGATATGTTCGAGCGCTTCGTCCTCGGTCTTCACGAGGCCGAGCACCTCGGTGCCCTTGATATCGAGACCTGCGGCGCCAGCGAAATGGATCTCGAAACCGGAGTCTACGCAGATGACGCCGATATCCTTGCAGGTCGCCTCGGCACAGTTTCGCGGACATCCGGAGACTGCCATCTTCAGTTTGGCCGGCGTCCAGGAGCCCCACATGAATTTCTCGATGCGGATGCCGAGACCGGTGGAATCCTGCGTGCCGAAGCGGCACCAGTCGGAGCCGACGCAGGTCTTTACCGTGCGCAGGCCCTTGGCATAGGCCTGGCCGGAGACGAAGCCGGCTTTGCCGAGATCGGCCCAGACGGCCGGCAGGTCTTCCTTCTCGACGCCGAGCAGGTCGATGCGCTGCCCGCCGGTCACTTTGACCATCGGGATCGCGAACTTGTCGACCACGTCGGCGATGGCGCGTAGTTCGCCGGAATTGGTCACTCCGCCCCACATGCGCGGCACGACGGAGTAGGTGCCGTCCTTCTGGATATTGGCGTGGACGCGCTCGTTGATGAAGCGCGACTGGTAGTCGTCGGCATATTCGTCCGGCCAGTCGCAAACGAGGTAATAGTTCAGCGCCGGACGACATTTGGCACAGCCGCCGGATGTCTTCCATTCCAGTTCCTGCATGACGGCGGGAATGGTTTTCAGCTTCTTTGCCTTGATGAGGCGGCGCACATCGTCATGGCCGAGCTCGGTGCAGGTGCACATCGGCTGGACGGCCTTCGGATTATAGGCGTCGCCGAGCGTCAGCGACATGAGCTGCTCGACAAGGCCGGTGCAGGAGCCGCAGGAGGCGGATGCCTTTGTATGGGCACGCACGTCATCGAGCGATGTCAGCCCCTTGGCCGTGATCGTGGACGTGATCTTGCCCTTGCATACGCCGTTGCAGCCGCAGATTTCCGCATCATCCGGCAAGGCTGCAACGGCCGCCATAGGGTCCAGCGGGGACCCTCCCTGATAGGCCTGGCCGAAGATCAAGGTGTCGCGCATCTCAGAGATGTCGACCGCCTTTTTCTTGAGATCGTTGAACCAGGCGCCGTCGGAGGTTTCGCCGTAAAGCACCGTGCCGATAATGCGGTTGTCCTTTAGCACCAAGCGCTTGTAGACGCCCGCGGTCGCATCACGCAGCACGATTTCCTGCCGGTCATCACCGTCGGCGAAATCACCCAGAGAATAGAGCTCGATGCCGGTGACCTTGAGCTTGGTCGGCGTGTCGGAATGCACGAAGCCCGGCTTGGTATCGCCCGCGAGATGGGCGGCTGCCACGCGGGCCATCTCGTAGAGCGGTGCGACAAGACCGTAGACCATGCCGCCGACTTCGGCGCACTCGCCGAGGGAGTAGATGTCACCATCGGAGGTCTGCATGCCGGCATCGACGACGATGCCACGATTGACGGCAAGCCCGGCGTCCTTGGCGAGATTGACGTTCGGCCGAATGCCGACCGCCATGACGACGAGCGTGGCCGGAATGATCGTGCCGTTGTCGAGCTCGACGCCTTCCACTTTGCCGTTGCCGATGATCTGCTTGGTGTTGGCCTTGCAGATGACCTTGATGCCGCGGTCCTCGACCGCCTTCTGTAAGAGGTAGCCTGCGGCGGGATCGAGCTGGCGCTCCATCAGCGTCGGCATGACGTGCAGCACGGTGACATCCATGCCGCGTTGTGCAAGGCCGGCGGCCGCTTCCAACCCGAGCAGGCCGCCGCCGATGACGATGGCCTTTTGCCGCGACTGGGCGGCGAGCAGCATGGCCTGCACGTCGTCGAGATCGCGATAAGTGATGACGCCGGGCAGATCCTTGCCGGGAACGGGAATGATGAACGGAACGGAGCCCGTGGCGATGACGAGCTTGTCGTAGCTCTCGGTCACACCGTGATCCGACGTGACCGTCTTCCTGTCGCGGTCTATCGAAACGATCTTGTGGCCCTTGTAGAGGGTGATGCCATGATCGATGTACCAGCCGTCGCCGTGGATGACGATCTGCTCGTAGGTCTTTTCGCCCGAGAGGACCGGCGAGAGCATGATGCGATCGTAATTGACGCGCGGCTCGGCGTTGAAGATCGTGACCTGATAGCGGCCCGGCGCCTGTTCGAAGAGGTGTTCCAGCATGCGCCCAGGCGCCATGCCGTTACCGATGATAACGAGTTTTTCGGTCATGGTTTACTCCGCGGCTTCGACGAAGCGGTGACGTTCGTAGAGGAACTTCAGCACGGCTTCGCGGCATTTGAGATAGGTTCGGTCGGAGGCGAGTTCGATCCGGTTGCGGGGACGGGCAATCGGCACGTCGAGCACTTCGCCGATGCGGGCTGCCGGCCCATTCGTCATCATCACGATGCGGTCGGAAAGCAGCACGGCCTCGTCGACGTCATGGGTGATCATGACCATTGTGTTGCCGAGCCGGGCGTGGATCTCCATCACGGCGTCCTGCAGATGCGCACGGGTCAGTGCGTCGAGCGCGCCGAAGGGCTCGTCGAGCAGCAGGATCTTCGGCTCCATCGAGAGTGCCCGGGCGATGCCGACGCGCTGCTTCATGCCGCCTGATATTTCGGAGGGGCGTCTGTCTTTCGCATGAGCCATCTGCACGAGGTCGAGATTGGCCATGACCCAGTCGTGGCGCTCCGCCTTGCTCTTCTTATTGCTGAAGACCTTCGAGACGGCGAGATTGACGTTTTCATAGACCGTCAGCCAGGGCAGCAGCGAATGGTTCTGGAAGACGACGGCACGTTCGGGGCCGGGCTCGTTGACCTCACGGTTTTCGAGCAGCACGGCTCCCTTCGAGACAGGCGTCAGGCCGGCGATCAGGTTGAGGAGCGTGGACTTGCCGCAGCCGGAATGGCCGATGATCGAGACGAATTCGCCCTTGTCGATGACGAGATTGATGTCCTTCAGGACCTCTGTACGGGCGCCGGCCCGGTCGAAATGCTTGTCGATATGGTCGAGCTTCAGATAGGCGTTCATGGTCGATCCCCTCAATTGGCCGAGGCGCCGCGCGTGACGAGTTTGCCGATGGCTGCCACGAGCTTGTCGAGGGCGAAGCCGACGACGCCGATATAGGCCAGGGCCACGATGATGTCGGGCAGGCGGGAGGAGTTCCACGCATCCCAGATGAAGAAGCCGATGCCGACACCACCGGTCAGCATCTCGGCGGCGACGATCGCCAGCCATGACAGGCCGACGCCGATGCGCAGACCAGTGAAGATGTAGGGGGCTGCCGAGGGCAGCATGATCTTGAAGAAGAACTCGAACTGGTTGAGCCGCAGCACCTCGGCGACATTGCGATAGTCCTGCGGGATATTGCGCACGCCGACGGCGGTATTGATGATGACCGGCCAGATCGAGGTGATGAAGATCACGAAGATCGCCGAAGGATTGCTGTCCTGGAAGGCCGCGAGCGACAGCGGCAGCCAGGCAAGCGGCGGCACTGTACGCAGCACCTGGAAGATCGGATCGAGGCCGCGCATCGCCCAGACCGACTGGCCGATAATCGCGCCGATGACGATGCCGGCTATGGCTGCAAGGCCGAAGCCATAGGCAACCCGCTGCAGCGAAACCAGCACGCGCCAGCCGAGACCGATATCCTGCGAGCCGTAGTTGAAGAAGGGATAGGCGATGAGATCATAGCTTTCCTGCCAGACCTGGTGCGGCGATGGCAGCGAGGCGTTCGGCGAAGAACAGAGGATCTGCCAGAGGCCGAGAATGATCGCGAGAACGATCAGCGGCGGCACGATATTGCGGGCGACGGCGATCGAAAGAAGCTGCAGATCGATCTTGCGCGCCGGCTTCTTTGCGAGATGGACGACATTGGCCGTTTTCGGCGCAACAATCGTCTTGATGGTTTCATTCTTTGCAAGCGCTGACATGCGTTCGCTCCTTGATGGAATAAAAGGCCGGCGCGCGCCCCACGCGCCGGAGGCGGGGATTACGAAGCGGCCTTGATGGAAAGGCTGTCGAGATAGGCAGACGGGTTTTCCGGATCGAAGACCTTGCCGTCGAAGAAGGTCTCCTTGCCGCGCGACGGCGAGGCCGGAATATCGGCCGCAGCAACGCCGAGGTCCTTTGCGGCGTCGCGCCAGATGTCCTCGCGGTTCACCTTGTCGACCAGCGCCTTGATGTCCGTATCGGGCGCGAGTTTGCCCCAGCGGACGTTCTCCGCCATGAACCAGGTATCGTGGCTCTTGAAGGGATAGGAGACGCCGCCAGCCCAGAACTTCATGTAGAGGTCCGTGCCATGGGCGACTCGGCCATTGCCGTAGTTGATGTCGCCCTTCAGGCGGCCAAGCACATCCTTTGGCGGTACGTTGAACCATTGCCGCTTGCCGAGGATGGTCGCCATTTCCTCCTTGTTGTCCATGCTGTCGCACCATTGTTGGGCTTCCATAATGGCCATCAGCAGGGCCTTGGCGGCATTCGGGTTCTTTTCCACCCAGTCGGCGCGCATGCCGAGGGCCTTTTCCGGATGGCCTTTCCACAATTCGCCGGTCGTTGCCGCTGTGAAGCCGATGCCCTGGTTGACGAGTTGCTCGTTCCAAGGTTCGCCGACACAGAAGACGTCCATGTTGCCGACCTTCATGTTCGCCACCATCTGCGGGGGCGGCACGACGACGGTCGAGACGTCCTTGTCCGGATCGATGCCGCCAGCGGCGAGCCAGTAGCGGATCCAGAGATCATGGGTGCCACCGGGGAAGGTCATGGCGGCTTTCACCTCCTTGCCATCGGCCTTCTTCTTTTCGAAGGCGGCCTTCAGCTTGGAGGAGTCGAGCTGGACGCCGGTATCGGCATATTCCTTGGCGACCGAGATGCCCTGGCTGTCGTAGTTCAGACGTGCCAGCAATGCCATCGGCACCGGCTGGTTGTTCTGGGTCACCTTGCCGGTGTGCATGAGATAGGGCAGCGGCGAGAGGATATGGGCGCCATCGATGCCGTTGGCCGCGCCGCCGAGAACCAGATTGTCACGCGTTGCCCCCCAGGAGGCCTGCTTCGCCACATCGACTTCAGGAAGGCCGTGTTTTTCGAACAGACCCTTTTCTTTGGCGACGATAAGTGGCGCTGCATCTGTCAGGGCGATGAAACCAAGCTTGACGCCGGTCACTTCGGGTGCGGCTGCAGCGGCGAAGGCGCCCGAAGGAAATGCCGTCCGAACAGCGCTCACGAGGGCTGCTGCTGCGGTGGTCTTCAGCATGCTGCGACGGCTGATCGCGGTCGTGAAAATCTTGGTCATGCGCGGGCTCCTCTGGGTGGCTGCCGGAATTTTCGAAATAAAAAAACGCCGCTCGGAGATTGCATCCTCGGGAAGGGAGAAGTCCCGGGCAGCAAAAACCTTGCGACGTCGATGTCTTTTGTGAGCGCTTATTACGCACCCATCCTGCGCCCGGTCGCCGTTGACCGGTACGATTTTAGCCCTGCAAGCAGCGTGCCAGTTTGTTGGTGTTTCTGCAGCCTATTGAAATTAAAGGAGATTGTTTCGGATTAAAGCTGCCGCTGTTTTTTGAAGCACGAAATCGCTCTGCAAAACTTTTGTGCGATTGCTCAGTCGCAGATCGAAAATGCTGCAAGCGATTTATGCAATGCAGCAACCCTTTCAGGTCTCATCAGACTGCGGAATGAAGGGCAGATCGCTCTTCACCTCAAAGCCCGCAATATAATCCGGCAGTTTCGATGGATCGAAAACGTGACCGTCCATGAAGCGGTCGTTTTCGTCGGCGCCTTCGATGCGCACGTCGGCATCGATGGGCGCGCTGCCCTCGCCAAGGGCTGCGCGATAAAGGTCCGGGCGGTAGGCGGAAGCGGCTGCGCGTGCGGGGTTGAGTCCGAGTTCGGCCTGGCCCCAACGGATCATCTGGCTGTAGATCCAGAGCGCTTGGCTCGTGCGAGGATAGTTGGCAAAACCCGCATGGAACATGAAGTAATTATCGATGATGCGCCGGTTGCCCCTCGCATCGAGGCTGAACTCGCCGGCCAGTACATGACGGATGATGTGAACCGGCGCTGCGATATAGCGGGCATCCGCGAGGGCCTCGGCAAGCGCATCGTGGTTTTCCGGTCTGTCGCACCAGCGTGCCGCTGCGTCGAGAGCGACGATCAGCCGGGAGACCGTTTCCGGATGGCTGTCCGCCCATTCCGGGCGCATGCCGATCACCTTTTCCGGCGCAGATGGCCAGATATCCTGTTTGGCAGCGACGATACGCCCGGCACCGCGCTCTGACGCCACCATGTTCCAGGGTGCGCCGACGCAAAAACCGTCGATCGCGCCGGCAGCCAGTGCATCCGGGGTCAACGGGGGCGGCACGACGACGAGTTTGACGTCCTTGTCCGGATCGATGCCGCCGGCGGCGAGCCAGTAACGGAATTCGTAATTATGCGAGGAAAAGGGGTAGGTGACACCGAAGGTCGGCAGCGGCTCGCCGCTTGCCTTCATTTCCGCCAGCACCGTTGAGAGCGCCTTGGCGTTTTCCAGTGCACTGGCAGTTTCGGAAAGCCCGGCCGCATTCCGCATCCTGTCGAACAGGCGGGTCGAAAGCGTGATCGCATTGCCGCCGCGCCCAAGGGAGAAAGGCGTGATCGTCGGGGATGGGTTGGAGCCGAGGCCGAGCATGGAGGCAACGGGCATTGGCGAGAGCATGTGAGCAATATCGAACTGCCGGAAGGCAAGGCGATCACGGACATTGGCCCAGGAGACGTCCTTGACGAGATCGAGCGTCAGGCCTTCCTTCCGGACAAAACCGAATTCGGAGGCGGCGACCAGTACGGAGGCATCGACAAGCGGGATGAACCCGGCTCTCAATGTTCTGTCGCCTTCGCCATTAAGCCGTGCGGGGGCGGGCAGGCCGGCGCCGGGGCCGAGATTTGTCGTCATCATATTCACTCCGGCTTCCTCCGGACATCAGCACACGGAGCCGCCATCACATCAAAAGCCCCGCCGCCGTGACGACGCTCTGGGCGATGTCGGACATTTTCTTCTTCTCGTTCATGGCCGTCTGGCGAAGCAGTGCGAATGCCTCTTCCTCCGACAGTCCACGCATCTTCATCAATATGCCCTTGGCGCGTTCCACCACTTTGCGTTCTTCGAGCGCCGATTTGGCGTCGGCAAGTTCGCGCTGCAGTCGGCTGAAGGCATTGAAGCGGCTGACCGCCATATCAAGAATGGGTTTGACACGCTCCTTCTTCAACCCGTCGACGATGTAGGCCGAAACGCCCGCATCCACTGCGGCCTCGATGGAGGCCGTGTCGGAACGGTCGACGAACATGGCGATCGGCCGGCCGACCGTGCGGGTCAGCTGGAACAGATGCTCCATCATGTCGCGATTGGGGTTCTCGATATCGATGATGATGACATCGGGCCGTAGCGTATCGATGATGCGCGCCACGCCCTGAACCTCGTGAATGACAGTCACGCGCGCGTGGCCAGCCTCCCGCAGCCCCTCTTCGATGATGGAGGCGCGAATGGTATTTTCATCGATCACTAGAATGGTCAGATCGAGCCGGCTCATTGCGCATTTATGACGCAGCGCAGCAAAGTGCACAAGCAAAAAAGGCAAAATTTTAGGCATAAATACATAATGATAAAAAAATGATCATTTTGCTTTATATCCGTGCAGCATCTGATCCGCGTATGGGCCTTTGAAAACAGGCCGCAACATCCATGCCCTTGTCGGCCACTGCGCTACCTATGCCTCAGTATAATGCACGGCCCGATCCATCGCTGTTATCGTCGGGCGATCTTGAAGACGGAGAACGAAGATGAGCGACGAACGTCCTGATGGTGTTGAGGAATACGGGCGTCCCGCAGGGGGATGGGACGCGCTGAAGGCGGTGGCGAAGACGCTGAAGCATCAGCAGATTGTCGCGCAGGGCAGCGCCACCCTGCTCAAGGCAAACCAGCCGGAAGGTTTTGATTGCCCGGGCTGCGCCTGGCCCGATCCCAAGCACACATCTTCGTTTGAATTTTGCGAAAACGGCGCAAAGGCGATCACCTGGGAATCGACCGCTCGTCGCGTCCCGCCGGAATTCTTTGCCGAGCATACCGTCTCCGAACTTTGGGGATGGATCGATCACAAGCTCGAGGATCAGGGTCGCCTGACGCATCCGCTGAAATACAACGGCGTCACCGACAAATATGAGGCCATCGACTGGGACGACGCTTTCAGCCTGATTGGCGCCGAGCTCAACAAGCTTGCAAGCCCGGATGAGGCCGAATTTTACACATCCGGCCGTGCTTCAAACGAGGCGGCTTTTCTTTATCAGCTTTTCGTGCGCGCCTATGGCACGAACAATTTCCCCGATTGCTCGAACATGTGCCACGAAGCGACCAGCGTCGGCCTGCCGTTGTCTCTCGGCGTTGGCAAGGGTACGGTGACGCTTGAGGATTTCGATCATGCCGATGCCATTTTCAGCTTCGGCCACAATCCCGGCACCAACCATCCGCGCATGATGACGACATTGCATGAGGCGTCCCGGCGCGGCGTTCCGATCATCGTCTTTAATCCGCTGAAGGAGCGGGCGCTGGAGCGTTTTGCCGCGCCGCAGAACCCGGTGGAGATGGTGACCTTCTCCTCGACGCCGATCGCATCAGCCTATCACCAGCTCCGCACCGGCGGCGATCTCGCCGCCCTCAAGGGTCTCATGAAGCTGATTTTCGAGCGTGACGAGGCTGATACCGCTGCTGGCGGCGAGGGCGTTCTCGACCGGGCCTTCATTGCCGAACATACCGCCGGTATCGAGGATCTGAAGGTTGATCTCGCCAATACCAGCTGGAGCCATATTCTCAGCGTCTCTGGCCTGACAATGGAAGCGCTGGCGAGCGCCGTCGATGTCTACCTCAACGCCCGAAACGTCATCCTCTGCTACGGCATGGGCATTACCCAGCATGCCAACGGTACGGCCAATGTCCAGCAGCTTGCCAATTTTCTGATGCTGCGCGGCAATATTGGCCGCCCCGGCGCTGGTCTCTGCCCTCTGCGGGGCCACTCCAACGTGCAGGGCGACAGAACCGTCGGTATCACTGAAATTCCGAACAAGGCGCTGATCGACGGTATGGAACGTGCCTTTGGTTTCCGACCTTCCGACAGAAAAGGGCACAATGCAATCGAATCCATCGAAGCGATCGCTGCCGGTCGGTCTAAAGCCCTGATCTGCCTCGGCGGGAATCTGGCCGTTGCCATGTCCGATCCGGATGTCACTTTCGAAACGATGCGCAAGCTCGATCTTGCCGTCCATATTGCGACCAAGCTCAATCGCTCACATCTGCTGACGGCAAAGACCTCGATCATTCTTCCCTGCCTCGGGCGGACCGACCTCGACACCCAGGCATCAGGCCCGCAGGCGGTGACGGTGGAAGATTCCATGTCGATGGTGCATGCATCGCGCGGCTTCCTGAAGCCGCCGAGCGAGTTGCTGAAGTCCGAGCCTGCCATCATCGCAGGTATTGCGATGGCAACGCTGGGTACAAAATATGGCATCGACTGGCCCGGGCTGGTCGCCAATTACGACCGGATACGCGACAAGATCGAAGTGGTCTTTCCGGATTTTCATGAGTTCAACAGTCGCGTCCGTGTTCGCGGCGGCTTCCGGCTCGATGTTCCGGCCTCCTATCGCGTCTGGAAGACGGCAAGCGGAAAGGCGAATTTCCTTGTCGCGCCCGGTCTCGACGAAGATCCCCGCCTGAAGGACCCGACGACATTGGTGCTGACGACGCTGCGAAGCCACGATCAGTATAACACGACCGTCTATGGTCTCGATGATCGCTATCGCGGTATCTTCGGCCGCCGTGACGTCATCTTCATGAGCAGTCAGGATCTTGCTGAACGAGGCCTGTGTGATGGAGACCGGATCGATATCCGTTCAGCCACTGGCAACGGCGGCGGGAAAACCGTCATCGGTTTCACGGCGGTCGAATATAGTATCCCCGTCGGTTCGGTGGCGGGCTATTATCCGGAAATGAATGCGGTGATCGCGCTCGGTCACTACGATCGCAAGTCAGGCACACCGAGCTACAAAGGCGTTCCCGTCACGATCGCCAAGAGCGAGGTTCAGGCTGCGGCTTAGCTGGAAGCCGCGACGGTCACGCCCGTACTTTCGCGGGCGATGACCTCGAAGCCAAGATCGATCTGGTTCGGTGGCTGGCGGCTCGTCGAATTGAGGGCCGCCAGCACCTTTTCGGCGGCAAGCTTGCCCGTCTCGAAACGTCTCGTCATGATCGATGAGAGGGACGGTGACGCACAGGCGGAAAATTCCAGATCATGAAAACCGATGATGGCGATATCGTCTGGCACGCGGATGCCGCGCTTGCGGCACTCTTGCATGGCGCCGAGCGCCACGTTGTCGTCGGTGCAGAAGATCGCCTCAGGGCGGTCGCCGCGTTCATGCATCAGGGCTAGGAGATCGGAACCGAGCGCAACCGAGCTGTGCCGCGGCCGCTGGGTGACGATCTCAAGGTTCTCCAGGCCTGCTTCCTGCATCGCCAGGCGATAGCCGTCGAAGCGAGACTGGGAACGATGGTCGAGGTTGCCAGCCAGGAAGGCGATACGATGGAAGCCACGGTCGATGAGATGTTGCGTCGCCGCCTGCCCGGCGCGGTCTTGCAGCATGCCGATATTGAGGTCGATCGGATCTGGCGACAACTCGAATGTCTCGACAACTGGCAGGTGTGCCCGCGTCAGAAGGTGATGGGAAAGCGGCGTATGATGGATGCCGGCGATGATGATCGCTTCGACCCGTTGGCCGAGCAACACCTTGATGGCGTTTTCCTCTTCCTGCTCGGAATACCGGCTGTTGACGACGATGACCTGAAAGCCCGCCCCGACGAGCACGTCGTGCAGTGCGAAGAGATATTCGGCAAAGATGACGTTATAGAGGGTCGGCACGATGACGCCGATCGCATGCGTACGCGAAGAGGCAAGGCGGCTGGCCGCGATGTTCGGCACATAGCCGAGTTCCTGAACGGCAGCATTGACACGCCGCCGCAGCGCCTCCGAGACCGCATCGGGCTTGCGAAGTACGCGTGATACTGTAATCGGGCTGACGCCGGCCAGATTTGCCACGTCATCCAAAGTTATTCTACGCATTGCCGTCTCGCTTTATACCACAAAGTCATACCGATCCGTAATTTATCTCGCAAGTGCGAAATATTTCTTCTCGGTACTTACAGTTGACAGCGCTAGCAAATCCGATTTGACAGCGCTGTCAACTATGTTAGGCTCAAAGTGCACCGGAAAAGGATGGGATGGAGCCTTCCGGGATCAGCATGCCAATCAGAATTTATGGAGGGGCGGCCTGGTCCGCCTGAGGAGGAGACATTCAATGCTCAAGGTGAAGAAAGCGAAGATGGCCCGTATCGCCGCGTTTTCCGCGTCGGCGTTTGCTCTGCTCTGCAGCACGGCCATGGCGGAGCCAAAGGTCGTGTCCGGTCCCGCCGCCGACCCGAATTGCATGGTACCGTGGTCGGCCGAAACCCAATTCCTGCAATATCCGAAGAAGGATGGTCCTTATCGCATCGCGCTTGCGAACGGCTATATTGCCAATACCTGGCGCATCCAGATGGTGCAGACGGCAAAGGCCTATGCCGCTCAGCCGGATGTCGCCGCCAAGCTGAAAGAATTCAAGGTCGTGTCGACCGGCGAGGACGTTCCGGCCCAGATTTCGGCGATCAACAATTTCATCGATGCCGGCTATGATGCCATCGTCGTCAACGCTCAGAACCCGACAGCCTTCGGTCCGGTCATCAAGCGCGCCAAGGAAGCCGGCGTCGTTCTCGTCGCCTTCGACAATATCCTCGATACCAAGGATGCGATCAACGTCAATGTCGACCAGAAAGGCCTTGGCGTCATCTGGGCCAACTGGCTGGTGAAGCACCTGCCGCAGGGCGGTAAGATCCTGGAAGTGCGCGGCGTTGCCGGCACCTCCGTCGATACGGATCGCCATAATGGCATTCATGAGGCTCTGGATGCTTCCGGCAAGAAGTTCACCGTCACTGAAGTCGTCGGCAAATGGGATGACGGTGTAGCGCAGAAGGCAACGGCCGATGCGATTGCCACTAATGGCCCCTTCGATGGCATTACCGCGCAGGGCGGTGACACCGGCGTCGTGCAGGCGATGATCGACGCGAAGCATCCGTTCGTGCCCTTCGGCGGTGAGACGGAGAACGGCTTCCGCAAATTCTGTGCCGCCCATGCGGCCGATGGTCTGAAATGCTCGTCGGCAGGCACTGGCCCGGCCCAGGTTGCTGTTGCCATCAAGACGGCCATCGCGGCTCTCGAAGGTCAGGTCGTGCCTCAGGCCGTCAAGCTGCCGACGGCACTCGTTTCCGATCCCGATTTCAAGGCGGGCGAGGATTATTACCCCAAGGAATCCGACAACTTCTTCGTTGGCAACTCCTTCCCGACCTGCGGCATCAACTTCTCCGCACAGGAAATCATGGGGCAGACCAAGGAAAACCAGTAAGCACCACCATCCGGACCTGACTGCGGGCGCTCGTGCCCGCAGCCTCGATCTCGACGCGACCGAACGGAGGCTGGATGCATGACCCTTTCCGAACCGCTTCTGCGCCTGGAAGGCATATCGAAGCGTTATGGTGGCGCGATTGCGCTGAAGGAAGCCAATATCGCTGTTCGACCGGGCGCGATCCACGCCGTGCTCGGTGAAAACGGCGCGGGAAAATCGACCCTCATCAAGATCATGGCCGGTGTGGTGACGCCAGATGAAGGGCGCATGCTGCTGGACGGAAATGAAGTCTCCTTCGCCTCGCCGGCTGCCGCCAATGCCGCCGGTATTGTCTGTGTTTTCCAGGAGCTGTCGCTCATTCCCGATCTTTCGGTGGCCGACAACATCGTCATCAGCAATCCGCCGCTGCGTTTCGGCATGATCGATCGCAAAAGACAGCGCCAGATTGCCGAGGCGGCACTTGCCCGCGCTGGAGCAGCCGATATCCATCCGTCGTCCCTCGTCAAGGACCTGCCGCTTTCCCGCCGGCAGATGGTGGAGATCGCCAAGGCGCTTGCCCGCAAACCGCGGCTGATGATCCTCGATGAGGCGACCTCGGCGCTCACCCAATCGGATGTCGAGAAGGTTTTCGGGGTGCTGAAACAGCTGCGTGCCGAGGGCATGGCGCTGATCTATATTTCCCATCGCATGCATGAGATCGCGCAACTGGCTGATGACTGCACGGTTTTCCGAAATGGCCGCAGCATCGAATCCTATCCCGCCGGCACCAAGACTGATCAGCAGGTCGTGGAGCTGATGATCGGACGCGAATATACCCATGTCTTTCCACCCAAGCCGCTGCGATCGAAGGCAGACGCGCCGGTTCTGTCCTGCCGCGACCTCTCCTGGGGAGACCGGCTTTCCGGAATCGATTTCGATGTCCGGCCTGGTGAAATCATCGGTTTCGGTGGGCTGGACGGGCAGGGGCAGCGCGAATTGCTCCTGGCGCTTTTCGGCGTGCTGCGTGACCTGAAGGGCGAAGTGGCAGTCGATGGCCGGCCGGTAAGGTTGAAGAGCCCCGGCGCGGCAAAATCCGGCGAGATCTCCATGGCGCTGATCCCGGAGGACCGCAAGACCGAGGGGTTGATGCTGCCGATGACGGTGCGCGAAAACCTGTCGATCGCAGCCCTTGATCGCGTTTCGCGCAACGGCGTGATCGACCGCGCAGCCGAGCTTCGGGAAATCGACGAACTTCTGAAGCTGCTGGCCATCAAGGCTGCGACGATCGACATGCCCGTCGCCTCATTGTCCGGCGGCAACCAGCAGAAAGTCGTGATCGCCAAATGGCTGATGAACCGCCCACGCATCATTCTGCTCAACGACCCGACCCGCGGCATCGATGTCGGTACCAAGCAGGAGATCTACGCTTTGCTGCGCAAGCTTGCCGACGCGGGTGCGGCCATCATCTTCTATTCGACCGACTATGACGAATTGGTCGGCTGCTGCGACCGTGTGTTGGTCATGTATGATGGCAGTATCATCCGCATTCTTGAAGGAGACGAGATCAACGAGCGCGAGCTGGTGAGCGCCGCCCTCAACATCGGCGCCGCAGAGGCGCAGCAAAGGATGGCCCAATGAGCAGGCAGGTGACTGGTGAATGGCGCTACCGATACGTTCAGCAGAAGGGTACGCTCTTTGCGGCGCTTCTCTTCATCCTGATGTTCATTCTCTATGTCTCGAACCATCCGGCCGGCTTTACGCCCAATGTGGTTCAGACGGCCGCCAACAAGGCGACGCTACTCGCTTTCGTGGCGATGGCGCAGTGTTTCGTGGTCATTACATCAGGCATCGATCTGTCGGTCGGCATGATCCTCGTCCTGTGCAATTGCCTCGCCTCATGGCTTGTGGTCGGCACGCCGCTGCAGACCGGGCTTGGCATAATTGCCGTGTTGCTGACGGGGCTCGCCTGCGGTCTGCTGAACGGGCTCGTCATCATCTTCGGCAGGTTGCAACCGATCGTCACCACGATCGCGACAAGCGCGGTTTTCTACGGTCTGGCGTTGTTGCTGAGGCCAACGCCCGGCGGCTCGGTGAATGAGGATCTCGCCGATGCTTTCACCTCGAAGTTCTTCGGTCTGATACCGGCAAGCCTCGTGGTGCTCGCTCTCGTCGTCCTGGTGATTTGGATACCCTTCAGCCGATCGGTGCTCGGCCGCACCGCCTATGCCGTCGGATCGGCAGAAAATGCCGCCTATATGTCGGCCATGCCGGTGAAGCGTGCAAAGCTTGCGGCTTACGCGCTGGCTGGCCTGCTGTCAGCGATCGGCGGGCTTTATCTGACCTTCTTCTCCTATACGGGTGAGGCGGCCTTTGCGAGCGGCAACGCCTATACGCTCTATTCGATTGCGGCGGTGGTGCTCGGCGGCGTTTCTCTGGCGGGCGGCAAGGGAAGCGCTGTCGGCGCAGTTTTTGGCGCACTGGCCTTCCGCACCATCGGCGACCTTCTGTTCGTCTTCGATCTCGATCCGCTCTGGCAGCCACTCTTCCAGGGTGTGGTGCTGATGCTGGCAGTCAGCGTCGGCTGCATCGGCCTATCACGGGTTCGCAATCGTCTGGAGTGGTTCCAATGAGTGAGGATGCTTCCGCCATGCGGCAAATTCCGTTACCCACCCGGCTGCGCGGTATCGACCCGGCGGTAGCGATCGCCTTCGGCTGCATCATCCTGCTGCTTTTCGGCGGCTCGCTCTATTCCTCCAATTTTCTGTCCCCGGATTACCTGATGCAGCAGTTGAAGGTTGCCTCTTTCCTCGGCGTCATTGCCACCGGCATGATGGCGGTCATCCTGCTTGGACAGATCGACCTGTCGGTGCCCTGGGTGGTGACAACGGGGGCGATGATGGCATGCGCCGCCACCGCTTATGGGACGACAGGCGCGGTTCTCGCAATTCCCTTCGGCATTCTCTGTGGTGCTGCAATCGGCCTCATCAACGGCATTGCAGTTGCCTATCTGCGCATCCCCTCGATGATCATCACGCTCGCTACCAATGCGGTCGCTCAAGGCCTGATGGTGGTCTATACGGGCGGCTTCTCGCCGCAGGATTCGGCCTCCGCTGCCATGCGCTTCCTGGCAACGGGCTACACCATACCGGGGCTTCCGAACGGAGTTCTGGTGTGGCTCCTCGTCGGTCTGTTCGCCGTGTTCCTTTTGACGCGCACGACCTTCGGCCGGGCGCTCTATGCGATCGGCAACCGCGAACGCGCCGCCTACATGTCCGGCATCAATACGCGCAGGATCACCCTTCTGGCCTTCATCATTTCAGGCGGCCTTAGTGCACTCGGCGGTGTGCTTCTTGCCGGTTATGCTTCGAAAGCCTCCCAGTCCATGGGCGACGCATATCTCCTACCCTCAATCGCCGCCGTGGTGCTCGGTGGCACCCATGTTCTTGGCGGCAAGGGCTCCTATCTCGGAACCGTCGCCGGCGTCATCCTGATCACGCTGCTGCAGTCGATCCTCTCAGTCATGCAGATCGAAGAGGCTGGTCGCCAGCTGATCTATGGTGCTGTCATCATCGGTATGCTGCTGCTTTACGGGCGGCAAAAGGTCTCGTGACGAAACTCAACTTTTGGCTTCGTCCAGGCGACTGATTGCCTTGACGTTTTCGGCCAAAGGCCCGTTCGGATAGAAGCTGGAGGCAAGGTAGGTGTCGACGATCGCGTTGGAGCGTTCGGGGCCGACCGCGCGCCCATATTCGCCATTACAACCTTCCGGACAATCTTCTGCGACGCGTCGGCATAGAAGCCCGGCTCGCTCAGATCCGTGACCGTGATGCTTGCTTCCGGTCAGGTGAGAGGTGATGACATCGACCAGCGGTTTGCCGGTGCTGTCGGTCCTGATGCTGTTTTCAGTGCGTGTTTCCTTTCGGCTCTTCGATTTTCTGTCGGCCCTCATTCATGCGGCTATGTCGCCTTGAGCCTGTAAAAACGGCCTTTTTCGGTGTCGTTCCGGCTCTCGATGTGCCCTGCCATTTATATGATTAGGCGTTACTTGACATTTGTCGAATGAGAATCGAATATTGTCAGCATCGACATCGGGCGGAGGTTTTCAGGTGTCGATTGGCGCGCTGTATGGCGCTCGCCAAGTGCATGCGTGGAGGAGACGGACGTGGAATTTCTGCTGGAAGTGGAGGGGCTCAAGAAGTCCTTTGGCGGTGTCGCAGCCCTGCGTGACGGCCGCTTTCAGCTTCGCGCCGGCTCGGTCCATGCGCTGTGCGGCGGCAATGGCGCCGGCAAGTCGACCTTCCTCAAGATCCTGATGGGCATTCACAAGTGTGATGCCGGCTCGATCCGCCGTCGTGGCCAGGAGGTGGATTTTTCGAGTCCTGCAGACGCGCTTGCCTCCGGTATTGCCATCATCGAGCAGGAGCTGAGCCCGGTTCCACATATGACCGTCGCCGAGAACATCTATCTCGGCCGAGAACCGTCAGCTCGTTTCGGCGGCATCGATTTTCGCAGCATGAACCGGGCGGCGCAGAAGCTGCTCGACGAGCTGGAATTCGATATCCGCGCCACCCAATACATGATGAACCTTTCGGTCGCGCAGATGCAACTGGTGGAGATCACCAAGGCGCTCAGCCACGATGCCGAAGTCATCTTCATGGACGAGCCGACATCGGCCATCGGCGAGCGTGAAGCCCAGCAACTCTTCGCGGCGATCCGCCGCCTGCAGGCGCAGGGACGCGGCATCGTCTACGTTTCCCATCGCCTCTCGGAAATTTTCCAGATCGCCGATTCCTACACGGTCTTCCGCGACGGCTCCTTCGTCGGTGCTGGCGCCTTGTCGGAAATCGACCGGCCGAGCCTGATCCGCATGATCGTCGGACGGGAACTTGCCGAAGAATATATCAAGACTAATACACCGACGTCGGATATTGGTCTCGAGGTCAATGCGCTCTCCTGCCCGAACAAGATCGAGGATATTTCCTTTGCCGCCCATAAGGGCGAGATCTTCGGCATTTACGGGCTCATGGGCTCTGGCCGCACCGAGATTTTCAACTGCCTCTTTGGCCTCGACAAACCGTCTGCAGGGCGCATCTCGGTCGATGGTGCGGCGATCTCGGTTGCAAAGCCATCGGATGCGATGGCCCATGGTCTGGCGCTGGTTACTGAAGACCGCAAGCAGACGGGCCTCAATCTCTCGGATTCCGTTCGCGCCAATATCTGCATGGCGAGCCTGCCTGAGCTGAGCCCAGCCTTTTCCATGGATCATGCAAAGGAAGTGGATGCCAGTAGGCGCATGCGCGAGCAGTTTCAGATCAAGGCAGCGCGTGACACCATGCCGGTGTCTGGCCTTTCCGGCGGCAACCAGCAGAAGGTCGTTCTCGGCAAATGGTTCCTGCGCAACCCTAAGGTCCTGCTGTTGGATGAGCCGACACGCGGTGTCGATGTCGGCGCCAAGCGGGAAATCTATCGCATCATCTGCGACTTCGCCGAAGGCGGCGGTACCGTGGTGATGATCTCATCGGAAATCGACGAAGTTCTCGGCATGTCGGACCGCATCATGGTGATGCGCGGCGGCAGGAGCGCCGGAATATACAGCCGGGAGGAGACGAATGCCCAATCACTCGTCCACCTATCAACCTGACCAAGGTCAGCGCATTCGTCCGGCGGCAGAGGAGCAGGCAGTGTCAGTGAGTGAGAACAAGAGTGTGGGCGGTTGGTTCAAGACGGAGCAGCGGCGTCTGATCTTGCAGGAATACGGCATCTTTCTTGCTTTTCTGCTCCTGGTCGTTATCCTGTCGTTCTCGAACGAGTTCTTCCTGACCGGCGGCAATATTTCCAACGTGCTGCTGCAGACGTCCATCAACGGCGTGCTGGCGATCGGCATGACCTTCGTGATTCTCACACGTGGCATCGACCTCTCGGTCGGCTCGGTCGTGGCGCTCGCCGGCATCGTCAGCGCCAGTTTTGCCACCACTTCGGAAACGGCCGGTGTCATCGGTTCGCCCTATCCGGTCGCCATCGGCCTGCTGGTCGGCGTGCTCGTCGGCATCATCTGCGGCTCGATCTCCGGCGCGATCGTCTCTCGCTTCTCGGTACCTGCCTTCGTCGCCACGCTCGGCATGCTCTCGGCTGCTCGCGGCATGACGCTGATCTATGGCGGCGGCCGTCCGGTTCCCGCGCTTACACCCGCCTTCCGCTGGATCGGCACTGGTGATGTGTTCGGCATTCCCGCGCCGGTCATCGTGCTCGCGGTCGTCTTTGCGGTCTCCTGGTGGATCCTCAACCGTACGCGGTTCGGCCGCTATATCTACGCCGTCGGCGGCAATCCGCATGCGGCCAAGACCTCAGGCATCAACACCGACCGAATCCGCTTCACCGTCTATGTCATCTCCGGCGGCCTGGCAGGGCTGGCAGGCATCCTGCTCAGCGCCCGCACCGGTTCGGGTCTGCCGCAGGCTGGCGTCGCGTATGAACTGGATGCGATCGCGGCAGTCGTCATCGGCGGTACGAGCCTTTCCGGAGGCGTCGGCCGCGTAACGGGAACGTTGATCGGCGCCCTCATCATTGGCGTCATGAACAACGGTCTCGATCTGATGGGTATCCAGTCCTACTACCAGCAGGTCCTGAAGGGTGCCCTCATCGTCGGCGCCGTCATGCTCGACCAGAAACGAAATTTCGGAGCCTGAGCTCATCAGCAGAAATTCGGGGCAGGCGGCTCGTTCGCCCCGTCCGACAGGCAAGCCATGCCGGCAGCCTAAACCCAAGTGGAGGAAACTGAAAATGAAAAATCTTCTGATTGCGCTTGCTTCGGCAACGGCGCTGCTGGCGACGTCGGCCGCAGCCCAGGAAAAGATCAAGATCGGCGCAGCCCCCTACGGCTTGAACGCGGAGTTCATGCAGATCTGGACAGCAGCCTTGCAGGATCACCCGGCTGTCAAGAGCGGTGAAGTCGAACTGACGGTTTTCGATGGCCGCTATGACGCACTGGTCCAGCAGGATCAGTTCAAGACCATGATCACCCAGAAATATAATGCCATCATCTTCGCACCGATCGACGTCGATGCTGGTGCATCTGCCGTTCAGTCCGCGGTCGATGCCGGCATTCCGGTCATCGGCTCCAACACCCGCGTCAATTCCGACCAGCTGACCTCCTATGTCGGATCCGACGATACCGTGTCCGGCTATCTGGAAGCCAAGAGCGTTCTGGACAAGATCGGTTGCAAGGGAAATGTCGTCATCATCGAAGGTCCGGTCGGCCAGTCTGCGCAGATCCAGCGCCTGCAAGGCAACAAGAAGGCGCTTGCCGAGTGCCCAGATGTGAAGGTTCTCGAAGACCAGACAGCGAACTGGTCGCGCGCGGAGGCCCAGACGCTGATGGAGAACTGGCTGACGGCTCACCCGAACCAGATCAACGGCATTATCGGCCAGAACGATGAAATGGCGCTTGGCGCCATCGAGGCGATCAAGGCCGCCGGCCTCGACGTCAAGAGCTTTGCCATTGCCGGTATCGACGGCGTCACCGATGCGCTGCGTGCGGCCAAGGCCGGCGAGATGACCTCGATCCTTCAGGATGCCCGCGCCCAGGCGCAAGGTGCTTTGGATCTCGCGATCTTCAATGCCAAGAAAGGCAACTACAAGCCGGAATCCGATATCTGGACCACTTACAAGGATATGCCTTGGAACGACGGCAAGGATAAGACCTATAATGTTCCGTGGACCCCGGTGACGGCTGAAAACGTCGACAAGCTGCTCTCCACGCGCAAATAATCCTCCCTGGGGCGGGATGAAGATCCCGCCCCATATCCCAGACAGATCGAGAACAGAGCCATGACTGACTCCAAACAGGTTGACCTGAACTTTTCGCTGAGCGGCAAGGTCGCTCTGGTCACGGGCGGCGCATCCGGTATCGGCAGCGCCATTGCATCCGCCATGGCTGCCAAAGGCGCCGTCGTTGCCGTCATCGACATCAATGAATCGGTGGCACGGGCCAAAGCTGAAGAACTCGGCAATGGCGCGAAATCCTTCGTCTGCGACGTGTCCGATCCGCAGTCCGTCGAAAAAGTGGTTGCCGATGTCGAGACTGCGTTCGGCCATATCGATATCGCCGTCAACAGCGCCGGTGTCGTCATGCTCGCCCCTGCAGAAGAACTCAGCCTCGATGCATGGGACAAGACCATCGCCATCAACCTGAAGGGCACGTTCCTGGTGTCCCAGGCTGCCGGCCGCGCCATGATCAAGGCGGGCAGGGGCGGCAAGATCATCAACATGGCTTCCCAGGCCGGCACTGTCGCCATCGATCAGCATGTTGCCTATTGTGCATCGAAGTTCGGCGTCATCGGTCTTTCCAAGACGCTTGCTGCCGAATGGGGAAAGCACGGCATCAACGTCAACACGATCTCTCCAACTGTCGTTCTGACCGATCTCGGCAGGAAGGCATGGGATGGCCCGCGCGGTGAGGCGCTGAAACAGCGCATCCCGTCCGGACGCTTCGCGTTCCCTGAGGAGATTGCTGCGGCGGCGGTATTTCTCGCCTCCAACGGCGCCGATATGATCAATGGCGCGGACCTTCTGGTCGACGGTGGCTACACCATTATCTGACGCGCGGTAGATAGGAGTTATAATGCAGCGTTTTATCAACAATCCGGATGAAGTCGTCGAAGATACCGTCAAGGGCTTCGTTAAGGCCCATGCCGACATCGTCAGGCTGTCTTCGGAAAATCCCCGTGTCATCGCCGCCCGTCACGCGCCTGTCTCCGGCAAGGTCGGTGTCATCACCGGCGGCGGTTCGGGTCATGAGCCCGCCTTCATCGGCTATACCGGCCGCAACATGCTGGATGCTGTCGCTGTCGGCGAACTCTTTTCCTCGCCAACCGCAAAAAGCTTTCTGGATGCGGCGCGCGCGGCCAATGGCGGCAAGGGTATCGTCTGCCTCTACGGCAATTACGCCGGCGATAACATGAATGTAAAAATGGCGATCAAGCTTGCGGCGAAGGAAGGCATCGAGATCGCCACCGTCGTTGCCAATGACGACGTATGTTCGGCAGGTCCCGAGGAGCGCGAAAAGCGCCGCGGCGTTGCCGGCGAAATCTTCATGTGGAAGTGTGGCTCAGCCAAGGCTGCCGAGGGCGCGAGCCTCGAGGAAGTCCGCGCGACCGCCCAGAAGGCGATCGACAATTGCCGCTCGATCGGCGTCGGCCTCAGCCCCTGCACGCTGCCCTCCGTTGGCCATCCGAATTTCGCCATCGAACCGGATACGATGGAGGTCGGCATCGGCCATCACGGCGAGCCCGGCGTGCGTGTCGAACCGCTGAAATCGGCCAAGGAAGTCGCCGAAGAGATGGCGAAGATCGTTCTCGACGACCATCAGCTTGCGGCCGGAACTGAGGTCGCCGTCATCGTCTCCGGTCTTGGCGCCACGCCGCTCAACGAGCTCTATATTCTTCATGACACAATCGAATCCGAGATCACTGGACGCGGACTGAAGATCCACAAGGTCTATATCGGCAATTATTTCACATCGTTGGAAATGGTCGGTGCAACGCTGACCGTGATGGCACTGGACGACGAACTGAAACGGCTTCTGGATGTCGACGTCCAATGCCCGGCGATGCTCTGAAGGGAGGCAGGCGGAATGCAGCAATTTCAGAATGCCGGGTCGGGCGATATCGTTCTCTCGCTGGCCGACAAGATCATCGAAAATCGCGCCTATCTGAGCGAAATCGACGGCAAGATCGGCGACGGTGATCACGGCGTCAACATGGCCAAGGGGTTCGGCATGGCTGCCGAACGCATCAAGGGGGCGGACATGTCGCTGGCGCAAGCCTTCGACACGCTCGGCACGGTCCTGATGACGGAGATCGGGGGTTCGATGGGGCCGCTCTATGGCGTGATGTTCACCCAATTCGCCGAAACCATTGAAAAGTCTGATGCGATCGACGCCGCGACCTTCAGCACCATGCTGCATAATGGCCTCGACGGTATCAAGGCGATCGGCTCGGCCAAGGTCGGCGACAAGACACTGCTCGATACGCTCGTGCCGGCAATCACAGCATTCGATACGGCGGTCGGCAGCGGCAAATCCTTTGGCTCTGCGCTTGCGGCCCTCGTTGCGGCCGCCGAAGCCGGACGCGACAGTACGCGCGATCTCGTCGCCAAGATCGGTCGCGCCAGCCGCCTTGGCGAACGGTCGCTCGGCGTGCTTGATGCGGGCGCAACCTCTTGCGCATTGATCCTGAAGTCGCTGGCCGATGGCGTAGAGACAAGGCTGCAGCCCGTCTGACAGACCGGGCTTTGGTGAGAGCCCGTGATCCTCCCTTGCATTACCATCCCGGCCGCTGCGGCGGCCGGGAACAATCAGGCGAGGGCACGTTGAAAACTGCAGCTTTTACGCTCATCTTCGCCGTCGATTTGGATGAGGGAAACCAGGCAGGATGACCGCTAAGACATCATCGGCACGAAAGAATGGTACGGCTGATATCGCGGCCGAGCCCATTCCGTTGCGCTACGGGGACGATCCCTATGTATGGGCGTGCTGGCTCTACTACGAAGACGGCATGACCCAGGGCGATATCGCTGAAACGATGGGCATTTCGCGCGCGACGGTGAACAGCTACCTCGCCGATGCGCGTGCCCGCGGCATCGTCAACATTTCCATCGAACCCGCGCGGTTAAGCTCACTGACCATCGCCCAGGAGCTGAAGCGGCATTTCGGCCTGCACGACTGTCTTGTCGTGCCGAGCGACGACAACACCCGTCCATTGATCGAGCGGCTCGGCTCTGCAGGCGCCCAGGCCCTGCAGAAGATCCTCAAATCCGGCGACACGCTAGCGGTTGTCTGGGGGCGCACGATCATGGCGGTCGGCGAGCAAGCCTCCATTCCGGGGCTTCAGGATATGACCGTCGTGCAGGCGACGGGCGGAACGAGCGCGACTTTCGCCTATACGCCGGAACTCTGTGCCGCGGCCTTTGCCGATGCGGTCGATGCCAAGCTCATCAATATTGCAGCACCTGCCATCGTCTCCAGCCCCGCGGTTCGCGACGTACTGCTGGGTGAACCACTGATCGACGGGCAGTTCGAGGCGCTTTCACGGGCGAACAAGGTGATCTTCGGTATCGCCTCCATGCGGCCGAATTCCACCATCCACACAAGCGGCTTTTTCGATTCCGTATCGTTGCAGGACTATCTCGCCAAGGATGCGACCGGCGTGGTGGCCGGCCGCTTCATCGACGGCCATGGGCGCCCCGTCGCAGGGCCACTGGATGACCGCACAGTCGGCATCTCTCTCGATCTGCTGAAGAAGATCAAAGTGCGCATCGCCGTTGCGGGTGGCTTCGACAAAGTGCCGTCCATTCTTGCCGCGCTCCGCGGCGGCTATGTCAACGTGCTCATCACCGATGCCGCGACCGGCCGCGGCATTCTCAATGCCGATGGCGTGACGGAAGTCGATCAGAAGCTCTCGCAGCGTCCGAAAGTAGACAGCGAGATCACCACGCCGTCGACTGGCTTCCGCACTCATATCAAGAAGTTCCTGAACAACCCCGACGATGTCGTGGAAGAAATGCTCGATGGCGTCGTCAAGGCACATGCGAGCTACCTTCGCCCGGTCGACAGTTCCCACCGTGCGCTCGTTGCCCGTTCAGGTCCGCGCGCCGGCAAAGTCGGTCTGGTCGTCGGGGGTGGTACGGGGCATGAACCCGCCTTTCTCGGTTATGTCGGCAGGGGGCTCGCCGATGCGGTCGCGGTCGGCAATATTTTCTCCTCGCCTCCGCCGGGGCCGATCCTGCAATGCGCCAAGGCGGCATCGGGTGGAGCGGGGGTACTCTTCGTCTATGGCAATTACGCCGGCGACGTGATGAATTTTGAGATGGCCGCCGAGATGGCCGCGGAGGACAATATCGAGGTCCGCACGGTCGTGACGACCGACGATATCTCCTCCTCGCCCTTGGAAGACCGGGATGGTCGTCGCGGCGTTGCCGGCAATTTCTTCATCTTCAAGATCGCCGGCGCAGCCTGCGACCGTGGCCTGTCGCTCGATGCCTGCGAAGCCGTAACCCGCAAGGCCAATGCACGGACCTTCACCATGGGTGTCGCGCTTGAACCCAGTTCGCTGCCGCAGACGCGTCGCCATAATTTCGAGATCGGACCTGATGACATCGAGATCGGCATGGGTATCCATGGCGAGCCCGGCGTGATGCGCGAGAGGATGATGAGCGCCGATGCCGTCGTCGATGTCGTCATGGACAGGATTTTCTCGGAGATGAAAGCCGTGTCGGGAGATCGTGTCGCCGTGCTGGTCAATTCCTTCGGCGGCACGCCGCTGATGGAACTCTACATTCTCTTCAGGCGCGTGGAACAGCGGCTGAGCGCAAAGGGCATCGAGATCGAGGCGAATTGGGTGGGGCATTATTGCACATCGCTCGACATGGTCGGCGCATCCATATCGGTGCTGCATCTCGATCGGGAACTGACGGATATGCTGCATCATCCTTGCGATACGGCATTCCTCAGGGTCGTAGACTGAAAAAGAGAAGACAGCACCCCAGGGGCTGGGCTGCATGAATTGGGAGGATACGCATGTCAGCAAACGCGGCCCGCCGCCTCAGCAGGATGTTTCACCGGATCTCGGTCGCGATTTCAGCTGAGAAGGACCATCTCTCCGATCTGGATGGCGCGATCGGCGATGCCGACCATGGCATTACAATGGCACTCGGTTTCCAGGCGGTGAATGGCGAACTGACAAAGCGCGATCTCGATCAGATGCTGCCGTCCGAAGTGCTTTCGGTTGCCGCTTCCGCCTTTCTCGATGCCGTCGGTGCGTCGACCGGACCACTTTATGCCACGGCCTTTCGCAAGGCGGCGCAGGCCCTGAAGCAGGACGAAGCGCTCTCGGCTGCCGGCCAGGCGGCAATCGTCGAGGCGATGACGTCAGGCATCAGGGAACGCGGCAAGGGACAGCGTGGCGACAAGACGATGCTGGATGCCTGGATCCCGGCAACCGAAGCGGCCGCCGCCGCGCGCGACCGGCAGGCGAGCGTTTCCGCCATGTGGGCCGAGATTGTCGACGCCGCCGATGCCGGCGCACGCTCGACGCGCTCCATGGTCGCTACCCGCGGTCGCGCCGCCCGTCTTGGCGAGCGATCGCTCGGGCACATCGACCCGGGTGCGGCATCGGCGGTCTTCATCATAAAGGCGATGAGGGATACGTTCACAGAAAATGAGCCGGCGGAATGATCCGCCGACCCTAACGACTTGATTATTTGCCTGCTGCCTCAGCCGCTTTCTGGATTACGTCCGCGACCTTTTCAGGCTGCGAGGCGAAGACCGCATGGCTTGCCTTGATCTCGGTGACATCGCTTCCTGCCCGCTTCGCCATGTCTCGTTCGAGGTCGGGATTGATCGACCGGTCTTCCGTGGCGACGATCGCCCAGCTCTTCTTTGTCTTCCAGGCGGGATCGCCGGCTTTCGCCGAGAAGGCTTCCTTGGACGCGAAAACCTGTGATTTTGCCAGGAAGGCCGCTTCGTCTTTCGGCAGGTCGGCGGCAAAGTCGTTCGCGAAGGCGGCAGGGTCGAGATAGAGGTATTTTCCGTCCTTCGTCTCGCGGATATTCATGCCGCCGGCCGGCTTTGAGCTTGCTAGGCTGATGAGGCTTTCACCCTTGTCCGGTTGGAAGGCCGCGACATAGACCAGGCCCGCGACATTCGCGCTGTTGCCCGCTTCGGTGATCACCATGCCGCCGTAGCTGTGGCCGACCAGTAGAGTCGGGCCATCCTGCAGGTCAAGAACCCGGTTGGTTGCGGCGACATCATCGGCAAGCGAGGTGATCGGCTCCTGGACGATGGTGACGTTGAAGCCACGGCGTTCGAGGATATCGCTTGCCTTGCGCCAACCGGAGCCATCGGCGAGCGCACCGTGTACGATGACGATGTTTTTCACCTCGGCCGCCTGGGCAGCAAAAGCGATGACACTGGTGGCAAAGGCAAGGGCGATGGTGGAAAAATACTTGTATTTCATGATTATTGCTCCTGTTGTTCAAGTATAATGTGAGAATGAGTGTCAGCCGAATGTGAAGGCGTAGGCCTGGACACCGGGATCGAAGAAGCGGATCTCGAAGTTGCGGGCTTCGATGTCGCCGGACTGGCGCACCAGTTGGTAGAGCTTCGTCGAAGTCACCGTGCCGTTTCCATCGGCATCGATATCGCTTCCGTGATCGGCACCAGGCGCCTTGCCGTCGATCGTCACCTGGAAGTGCACGGGCTTGCCGTTAGCATCTGGACCGAGGACGAGGTGCAGGTCGCGAGCACTGAAGCGATAGGCAATGCTGCCGCCCGCCTGATCGAGCGTGGCCTCTTCGGCACCGATGGTCCATTTGCCCGCGAGACCCCACTGGTTGAGGCCCAGCTGCTTGACCGAATAGTCTCTGGCGGCATCGGCGCGCATGCTCTCGTTGGAGGCAAAGCTGGTGGCCTGCTTATAGCCGATATAGGTTTCGCCTGAGCCGATATGCTTCAGGTCCGGATCCGCCTCGGCGCCCTTTGCATCCGGTGTTACCGGCGCGTCTTCGGCCATTTCACTGCCGGCTTCGCGCAGCAGGTTCTGGATCGCCTGTTCGGTCTGGCGGTAGTTGCCTTCGCCGAAGTGATGTTCGCGGATCTGGCCCTTGGCGTCGATCAGGTAGTGGGCCGGCCAGTAACTGTTATCGAAGGCACGCCAGATCTTGTAGTCGTTGTCGATTGCGACAGGATAGCCGATCTTGAAGTCGCCAATGGCCTTTTTGACATTATCGATCTTCTTCTCGAAGGCGAATTCCGGGGCATGCACGCCGATCACCACCAGGCCCTGGTCCTTGTACTTTTCAGCCCAGGCACGGACGTAAGGGATGGTGCGGATGCAGTTGATGCAGGAATAGGTCCAGAAATCGACGAGCACGACCTTGCCGCGGAGCTGTTCCATGGTCAGGGGCTGCGAATTCAGCCATTCGACGGCGCCATCGAGCGGCGGAGCAGAGCCTTCGACCGGAAGGTCGCTGTGGAAAGGCGTCTTGGCATCGGCAAGGCCGATCATCTTGTCGTTGCTTGCAACCTCGGACGGCACGCCGTCCGTCGGCTTCACGTTGAGTTTGTCGAGCACGGCCTGCTCGAAGGACGCCGTGCTGGCATAGGAAAGCTGCGACAGCAGACCGGTGTCGAGACCGAGTGCGATGACGACGACGCCTGCAAGCACGGCTGCTCCCAGCCCCTGGCGAATCCGCTCACTGACACTAAGCGACTTCTTCATGCCGGCAAAAATCTTTCCGCCGACGGAAAGGGCCGTCGCGAGCGAGGTTGCGGCACCTGCGGCATAGGCAATCAGCAGGAGGGTCGTCTGCAGATTGGCACCCTGGAGGGCGGCCCCTGTCAGGACCAGGCCCAGGATAGGCCCGGCGCAGGGTGCCCAGAGCAGACCGGTCGCGATGCCCAGAATGAGCGCGCTTGCCACTGTCGGGGCAGAACCGGTCTTGCCGGACGCGTTCAGCAGGCGGTTGCCGAAATCGACGACCGGCTGAGTGATGAAAGCAGCGATGCGCGGCGAAATCAGGCTGACGCCGAAGACGGCAAGCAGGGCCAGTGCGGCAAGGCGGCCATATTCATTCGCATTGATCGCCCAGCTTCCGCCGACGGCAGCAAGTGTCGCCACAAGCGCGAAGGTGGCGGCCATGCCGATCAGCATCGGTAGTGTGCTGCGCACGAAAGGCTGTCCGGCACGGGCAAAGACAAAGGGAAGGATGGGGAGGATGCATGGGCTGAATATGGTCAGCGTCCCTCCGAGATAGGCAATGATAAGAAGCGTCATCATCGTTTCCTTTGAAACCGGGTTACGGGCTCTGGACGGCGATGCGGCTCGACCAGCAACGGGGCTAATCTGGTCGAGGCGATGTATCTCGGATGTGTCCGGTTCGGTGGCAATATGTACCGAAGTGTAGGAAGCGCGCGGATCACGGCTGCGCTATCTTCTCTCCATACCTGCCCCATATCGCCGGGATATTGCCGGCAGAGACGGTCGGCCCAGCACGGAGGATGTCAAGATGGTCAAAGCGGAAGCCATAAAGCTGAAGCGCGCTTATACGGCCAAGGCTGCTACGGATGGCGCCCGATTGCTGGTCGATCGCATCTGGCCGCGCGGCCTCAGCAAGGAGCGCGCTGCACTCGATGCCTGGCTGAAGGATGTGGCCCCAAGCACAGAGCTCCGCCACTGGTTCAATCATGAACCGGATCGCTGGGAGGAGTTCCGCAGGCGCTACACGGAGGAGCTTCAGGACAAGGAAGAGGAAGTGAAGCTCGTGGCCGATTTCGCGAAGAAAGGCCCCGTTACGCTGCTCTATGCCGCTCACGATGACGAGCACAACAATGCCGTCGTGCTTCGTGATTTCCTTATGCACCGCCAGTCCGAGTGAGGCGGCGGAGAATTGTATCAGAACGTATCCAACAGGCCGGATGCTACATCCGCATGCATTAGAACCGGATGCCCGAAATATCGGGGATACATGCCGGCTGTTTTTTCCTGTCATCAACTTGAAAACAGAGAGAGCCAATGTCCAACAAAATCAACCTTCAGCGCCGTCATTTCCTCGGTGTTGCTGCCATGACGATGGCAGCGGCCGAATTCGGCCTGACCAGCGCCGCCGGTGCCCAGTCGATGCAGGCTGCCGCGCCGACTGTTAAGGCTGGGACACATACTTCGTTTCAGGCGCTGAAGCAGGTCAAGGCTGGCGTGCTCAACGTTGGCTACGCTGAAACCGGTCCGGCAGACGGCCCGGTTGTGCTTCTGCTGCATGGCTGGCCCTACGACATCTACAGCTTTGTCGATGTCGCACCTATCCTTGCCGATGCCGGATATCGCGTCATCATCCCGTATCTACGCGGCTATGGCACGACCGAGTTTCTCTCTGCAAAGACCCCTCGCAACGGCCAGCAGGCCGCCATCGCGACCGATATGATCGACCTCATGGACGCTCTTGACATCGAGCGCGCCGTTATCGGCGGCTACGATTGGGGCGGTCGCACTGCAGATATCATGGCGGCTGTCTGGCCGGAACGCTGCAAGGGCCTGGTCTCCGTCAGCGGCTATCTGATCGGTAGCCAGGAAGCCAACAAGAAGCCCCTTCCGCCGCAGGCCGAGCTGTCCTGGTGGTATCAGTTCTATTTCGCCACCGAGCGCGGCCGCGCCGGCTATGAAGCCAACCGGCACGATTTCGCCAAGTTGATCTGGAAGCTCGCCTCACCGCAATGGAATTTCGACGATGTGACCTTCGAGCGCTCGGCCAAGGCTTTTGAAAACCCCGACCACGTGGCCATTACCATCCACAACTACCGCTGGCGGCTTGACCTTGCCAAGGGCGAAAAGAAGTACGATGCGCTGGAAAAGAAGCTCGCCGCCTTCCCAGTCATCACCGTGCCGACCATCACCATGGAAGGCGATGCCAATGGCGCCCCGCATCCGGAGCCCTCGGCCTATGCCAAAAAGTTCACCGGAAAATACGAACACCGCACCATCACCGGCGGCATTGGGCACAATCTGCCGCAGGAGGCACCGCAGGCTTTCGCCCAGGCCATCCTGGATGTTGATCGCTTCTGAAACCTGCTGTCGCTGCCGCGAACAGAATTCCTGTTTCGCGGCAGCCAATTCAGAGTCAAAAAGGGGACAGCGAGTCTGTTCCCGGGAGCAGCGGGCCTGCTTTGCACCGACCGATAGAGGATCCGAAAGTCTAGAGATGGAGCATGTCGACCATATCCTGATCGTCGATGACGATCGTGAAATCCGAGAGCTGGTTTCGAGCTATCTGACGAAGAACGGTCTCCGCACGAGTGTTGCTGCCGATGGCCGCCAGATGCGCAGCTTTCTCGAGGCCAATACGGTCGACCTCATCGTGCTCGATGTCATGATGCCCGGCGATGACGGGCTTGTACTCTGCCGTGAGCTGCGCGCCGGAAAACACAAGGCGACACCGATCCTGATGCTGACGGCCCGCAGCGACGAGATGGACCGTATTATCGGGCTCGAAATGGGCGCCGACGACTATCTGCCGAAACCCTTTGCCGCCCGCGAACTTCTGGCGCGCATCAAGGCCGTCTTGCGCCGCGCTCGTGCCCTGCCGCCGAACCTGCAGATATCCGAGGCCGGGCAGTGGCTGCGCTTCGGCGACTGGCGCCTCGATACGGTCGGCAGGCACCTCCTCGATAAGGAGGGAACCGAAATTGCGCTCAGTGGAGCGGAATACCGCCTGCTGCGCGTGTTCATCGACCATCCGCAGCGGGTGCTCAACCGCGACCAGCTTCTGAACCTGACGCAGGGCCGTGATGCGGAACTCTTCGACCGCTCGATAGACCTTTTGGTCAGCCGCGTGCGCCAGCGGTTGGGGGATGATGCCCGCGAGCCGACCTATATCAAGACGGTGCGCAGCGAAGGTTACGTCTTTTCCGTTCCGGTCGAGATTGAAGAGGCCAGGTCATGAGCGTGGGTGCTGCCCTTCGTTCCGGTTTTTGGCCGAACACCCTCAGGGCTCGGCTTTTCCTCATCCTGCTATTGGGTCTGGCTATTGCCTATGGCCTGTCATTCACCGTACTCTTCGTCGAGCGCTCCATGTCCGCCAAGGCCGTCATGCTTGGTACGCTGGAAAGTGACGTCGCGACCTCGATTGCTGTTCTCGACCGTCTGCCGGCAGACCAGCGAGCCGGCTTGCTCGACCGCTTGAGCCGTGGCAATTATCGCTTCGTACTCGGACCAGGTCTTCCCGGCGTGCCCGACAATTCCAGCAAGGGCAGGGAAATCGGCAGCAGGATCGAAGAAGCGATCGGCGGCGCCTATCCGATCCGAATGGAATCCATTCCCGGCGATATCAGCCGGTTGCAGGCGCATTTGACGCTGAGCGACGGAAGCCCCCTGACGATCGACATCACGCCGCGACCTCCCATGCCGATTGCGGCATGGCTGCCCTATGTACTCGCCATACAGATGGTGCTGCTCGTGCTTTGCACATGGTTTGCCGTCCGTCAGGCGATCCGTCCGCTCGGCGCGCTAGCTGCCGCGGCCGATGCGCTCGATCCCAACAAGAAAGGGCCGCCGCTCAGCGAGCACGGCCCGAGCGAGGTTGCGCATGCGGCGCGCGCCTTCAACGCCATGCGGGAACGAATTGCGCATTATCTCGAGGAGCGCGTGCAGATCCTGGCGGCTATTTCCCATGACCTGCAGACGCCGATCACCCGCATGCGCCTGCGCGCCGATATGGCCGACGATTCCCCCGAGAAGGACAAGCTGGTGCGTGATCTCGGCGAGATCGAGCGGCTGGTGCAGGACGGGATTGCCTATGCCCGCAGCGCCCATGGCAATGGCGAGAAGTTTTCGCGCATCGACCTGTCATCCTTCATCGACAGCATCGCCTATGATTATCAGGACATGGATAAAGCCGTCGCCGTTATAGGCCTCGTGCAGGGTGTCGCATCGACAAAACCCCATGCGCTTCGACGCATTCTGACGAACTTCATCGACAATGCTCTGAAATTTGCCGGTGCCGCCGAAATCGGTGTCGAGCGGAAAGACGAGGGGGCTATCGCCATCACGGTGATGGATCGTGGCCCGGGCATTCCGGATGCCATGCTCGAAGCCGCCATGCAGCCGTTCTTCCGGCTGGAGCAGTCGCGCAACCGCGAGACCGGCGGCACCGGGCTCGGCCTTGCCATCGCTCAGCAGCTGGCCACAGCGATCGGCGGATCGGTGCGGCTCTATAATCGCGAAGGTGGCGGGCTGGCGGCCGAAATCATCATCCGCGCCAACTGAGCTTTTTCACTGATTTGTATATGAAAATGTCTGGATCGGCCGGTGCTACGCTTTGATACATTTCGGCCGATTTGAGAAACATACGGGATACGTCAGATCGTCAAAACCACTCCGTCACCAGATGTCGCGAGCAGCGACAGGAAACGAAGGAGTGCTCACATGACGACGATTGAAAAGGTTCTCTACACCGGTAAGACCCATACCACGGGCGGCCGCGACGGTTCGGCCCGCAGCAGCGATGCGCAGCTCGACATCAAGCTTTCGCCTCCGGGCAGCGCCCAGGCCGGCACCAATCCCGAACAGCTCTTCGCAGCCGGCTGGTCGGCCTGCTTCATCGGCGCGATGGGCCTGGCCGCCGGCAAGCGCAAGCTAAGGCTCCCCGCTGATACTGCTGTCGATGCCGAAGTCGATCTCGGTATGACCGGCGACGCCTATTTCCTGCAGGCGCGCCTGAACATCAGCCTGCCGGGTCTGGAACCGGAAGTGGCCCGCGCCCTCGTCGAGGAAGCCCACCAGACCTGCCCTTATTCGAAGGCAACCCGCGGCAACATCGATGTCGAGCTGAACCTTGTCTAAATATTCCGGATACGAACTGGGTGCGGCTTGGCTGCGTCCACGGAGGTTTCGATGAAGAGGATCATCATCTGTATTCTGGCCGTAACCGTTTTTGCAGCACCTTGCATCTACGACGTGTTCTCTAACGAACCATCGCCTTTGCTTGGTTTGCTTGCCGCAGCCGCTGTTGCGCCCGGATCCTTATAATCATCGCGATTTCATGTCGCGAAAGGCAAACAGACAAGGCGCCCTCCGAAAGACGGGTGCCTTGTTACTTGAATGGCTGATTTCCAGGCACGCTCATCACGTGACCAGCTAATTCGCCCGTTTCGTTGGACGGACGGTGCGCTGTTCGATCCGGCCAGCGACGGAAAAAATCAGCACATCGACTTCGGCGTCGATTGTTGTTCCATCCAAAAGCCGGACGACGTCGTCTATTCCCGACACCGGCTGACCGCCGATTGCGAGCAGGTAGTCACCTTCGCGAAGGCCGGCCCTTGCGGCGGGGCCGCCGTCTTCGACACGGCGCAGGCGCACCGTCGTCCGCTGCGGAACGCCCGCTTCAAGCGCAATGCGCCGATGCAGATCGACCGTATCGGCCGCAATGCCGATATATCCGCGCCTGACTTCTCCGAAGCGCAGAATGTCCGATACCACGTGCTTGGCGGTATTCGATGCAACGGCAAAAGCAATGCTTTGCGCACCCTGGATGACGGCGGTGTTGACGCCGATTACCTCGCCCAGGGAAGAAACCAGCGGGCCACCCGAATTTCCGGGGTTAAGGGCAGCGTCGGTCTGGATGATATCCTCCATCAAGCGTCCGCTGGCTGCTCGCATCGAACGCCCGAGCGCAGAAACGACGCCGGCCGTGACAGTCCATTCGAAGCCGAGCGGATTGCCGATGGCGATCGCGATGTGTCCGCGCTTCAGCTTTTTGGAATCTGCAAGCTGCGCCCAGGCTCCGGACCAATCATTGGCCCTGATAAGAGCGAGGTCGGTGTCTTCATCCCGGCCGAGGACCCTGCCTTCGACAACCGTACCCTCGGGCGTCTTGATGGTGACGGCTTTTGCATCGCCGACCACGTGGTTGTTGGTGACGACGAGACCATCAGGAGAGATGGCGAAGCCAGAACCGTGGCCGGCCCGTCCACCGACGCGTTCGATCCGGCTGACAGCCGGGCCGACCGTGTCGACGGCATTTGACACCGTTTCAGAATAGGCATCCAGCAGTCCGGCATCTGATGACGGCTGAATGTCACGATCAATGAATCCCATGAAATCTTCTCCGACGCGTGAGGCGTCGACGTTGAGGTCCGGCAGCGACTGCTGATGGCAAAGGGCTGTCGTTCGACAGGTGAACAATAGAGATATCAGGTGAGGCTTGCGGGCTTGTCTTTCAAGAGATGCGCCGCAAGCTCCGCAAAACGCGATGAGCGCCTTCAGTATGCGATCGCGTATGGTGCCGGGAATCCCGGAACCGTTCCATCTGAGTAGACCAGTTTTCCGCGGCAGAAGGTTGCCCTCAGCCGTGGCAGACGACCGCGTTCAGCGATGACAAGATCGGCACGCAGGCCAACTTCGATCGCGCCGCGATCTGTAAGCCCTAGCGCCATCGCCGGGTTAGCGCTGACGAGCGCTACAGACGCCGGCAGCCCGCCCGATCCAGCTTCTGCAAGCGCGATGGCGGCCGGCAGCATGGTGGCGGGGTGGTAATCGCTCGCCAGAATGTCGAGGACGCCGTACTCGTAGGCCTCTCGGGCAGAGAGATTTCCCGAATAGGACAGGCCGCGAAGCGCGTTCGGCGCCCCCATGGCTGTTGCCAGTCCGAGTTTGCGGGCTTCCTGCGCCGCCGCCATCGTCACTGGAAATTCGCTGATGCGTGCACCCAGTCCCTCGACGATCGCAACTTTTTCGATGCTGTCATCGTCGTGGGAGGCGATAATGACGCTGTGATCGCGCGCGGTGGCAGCAATTCCCTCCAGATTGTCGACCGCATCATTGTTTTGGGTCCGGTATTCGATGCGCTCCCGCACGCGACGGGCAGCCTGTTCAAGCGTGATTTTGTTGTTGCGGGCAATCGTCTCGATATGCCGCTCGACATCGCGATACTGGCCCTGTCCTGGCGTGTGGTCCATCAGCGACAGGAGGTCGAGGGCGCCGGCCCGCAGCAGATCTTCGATCACGGCGCGGGCATGGGTGAAGGTGATTTCGAAGCGCGCATGGACCCTGTGGTCGACAAGAAGATCACTTTTTCGGAGATGAATCAGGGTCTGGATAATCGAACGCGAATGTTCTTCCGAGCGGACGTTGCCGTAGCCGTGGTTCCCGTGGAAGGAAAGCGCCGCAAAGGCGGTGGTGATGCCATTGCCGGCGAGTTTCTTGTCGAGTTCGAAGAGGCCGAGCTCCAAAGGAAAGCGCACATTCAGACGCGGCTCGATCTCGCGCTCGACCATGTCTCCATGCATGTCGATGAAGCCGGGAAGCAGCAGCCTGCCGTCGCCGTCGATGTCGGCGGAGGCCGCTGGCTGTTCCCTGATTTCTGCGATGATGCCGCCTTCGATCCTGACTGCGCCGCGAGGTATAACCCTATCGCGCAGCACGACTTCGAAATCACTTAGCCACATTCTCCGCTCCATCCATCCTAGATCTGTCGGATCTGCCGATGCGACGACCTAGCCTGTTACGCTGCTGCGATGACGAAACATGTCAGCAAGATCATTGATCCGCAGGCGCCTCGTCGAAAACGACCGGCTACCGGCAAGCGCTTTCGTCTAATCGAGTGCCGCATAGGGTGCAGGAGATGCAGGGGCAGTTTCTACCGCTCTCTAGGAAATGTCAGATTAGTGACTGTCATGTCACCATCTGACATTTCCCACGTGATCAATAAAAAACCTATGCAGATTATGCATCCTATGCAGGTCAGAGTGGACCATCCATGACCGCTAACGTGCGCTCCTTCTGCGGGCTGTTATTGCGGATGTCGGCTCAGTTTGACGTGGCTGCAAGTCGCGGCGGCTGTGACCGGCACGAACAGGCTTTTCGCACGTCTGCGCAATGGAACTCAGACCGCGTAGGGATTTGCAGCCGGAGTCGTGAACCAATGCGCGCCGTCTTCTGCCATATAGATGTGATCTTCGAGGCGAATGCCGAATCTGCTGGGGAAGACAATCATCGGCTCGTTCGAGAAGCACATGCCCGATGCCAGCGGCGTTCCGTTGCCTCGAACGATATAGGGCGCTTCGTGGATTTCGAGGCCGAGACCATGACCGGCGCGATGCGGCAGGCCGGGCAGGCGGTAGTCAGGGCCGAGGCCATGGCGCGCGAAACTGTCGCGGGCAGCCGCATCCAGGCTTTCGCAGGGTGCGCCGAGTTTTGCCGCATCGAAAGCGACCTGCTGGCCTTCGCGCTCGATCGCCCAGGCGCGTTCGAATTCGCCATTGCCTTCGTCGAGCATATAGGTGCGCGTCAGATCCGAATGATAGCCGTCGAGGCGGCAGCCGGTGTCGACGAGAATGACATCGCCCGACTTCAGGATCTGTTCACCATCTGCACCATGCGGCAGCGCGGTTGCCTCACCGAAGGAGACGATGCAGAAGGTCGACCCGCCGTCGGCGCCTGCCGCCCGATGCTGCTGATCGATGAAGCGAACCACCTCCGAAGCCGCGGTGCCGGGTGCGAGCGTATCGCGGACCTTGCGGTGAATATCCAGCGTGATGCCCATCGCATGCTGGATGAGCGCGATTTCCGCCGGCGATTTGATGGCACGCAGCGCGCGGATGAGAGGTCCGCCGTCGATGAGACGCGCAGCGCCCATCTGTTCGGTGAAGGCATGGTAGAAGGCAAGCGGCAGTGCGTCGTCGAGGGCGAGTTTGCCTGTTGGCCCGGCTAGCCGCGAGACGAGCGCCGCCGGGCTTTCCTCTTCTTCCCAGACGGCGATCTCACCCGGCAGATGCGGGAGCATTTCGACACGGCTGCGCTCGAAACCGGGCACGATATAAATCAGCTTATCGTCAGTCATGAGCGCGCCGAGCAGGCGTTCGCTCAGGTGCCAGACGAGGCCGGTGAAATAGCGTAAGCTCTCAGTCGGGCCGAGCAAGGTGGCAGCGATGCCTTGCGCCTGCATGCGTTCGCGCAGGCGCGACAGGCGGCTCTGCCTTTCTTCATCTGTGATGGCTGCGACGGGATGGGACCAGGCTTGGAGAGACACGCTATATATCCGTGATTTTTGCCGAAATTAGATGCTTGATTCCAGCATAGGGCAATTGTAGGCACTGTGTCGACAAACAATCTACAGGATTTGACCATGCTCGTCAGCGAATACACGATCCCCGGCGTCCATGTCCGCGACCATCTCGTCGACGTGCCGCTCGACTGGAAAAAGCCGGATGGCGTATCGATCAAGGTCTTTGCGCGCGAGGTCTGCGATCCCACGCGTAAACAGGAAAAACTGCCCGTCCTGCTGTTCCTGCAGGGTGGTCCTGGCGGCAAATCACCGCGTCCGGTCGGCGGCGGCCCCTCGTGGCTTGGCGAAGCACTGAAGAATTACCGCGTCGTGCTGCTCGATCAGCGCGGCACCGGACGAAGCACCCGCATCGAGAGCGCCACGATGGCCGCCTTTGCGGATGGGAAGGCAGGGGCCGATTATCTCAGCCGTTTCCGTGCAGACAACATTATTGCCGATTGCGAGCATATCCGGAAGAGCGTGTTTGGCGGGGTACGCTGGGAGACGCTTGGCCAGAGTTATGGCGGCTTTCTGACGTTGACCTATCTGTCGCAGGCCCCGGAGGGACTGGCCGCCTGTTATGTCACCGGCGGACTGGCCGGGCTTTCCGCAACAGCCGATGACGTCTATCGCCGCACCTATCCGCGCGTCGCGGCCAAGAACCGGGAATATTATCGGCGGTATCCGGCTGATCGCGATCGCATCGCCCGTATCGCCGAGCGCATTGCCGCCGATGATGTCAGGCTTCCGGATGGTGATCGCCTGACGGTGCGCCGGCTGCAGACGATCGGCATCGATTTCGGCATGGCGCCGGGTTACGAGAATGTGCACTGGCTGGTGGACGAGGCCTTCTCCGATCAGGAGGAGACACGCTTTTCAGATGCCTTCCTGGCCTCGGTCATGTCGCTGACCTCATATGACGGAAATCCAATGTTCGCGGTGCTGCAGGAAAGCATTTACGGGCAGGGTAAGACTGCAACGGGTTGGGCCGCGGAGCGCATCCGATCGGAATTTGTCGAATTCGGTGAAGAGAGCCGGCCGCTCTATCTGACCGGCGAGATGATGTATCCGTGGATGTTTGAGGAAATCCGCTCGTTGCGGCCGTTCCGCGATGCCATGGAGGCGCTGGCGCGTTGCGACGGGTTCGAGCCGCTCTACGATACTGCGCGGCTGTCATCGAGCGAGATCCCGGTCGCTGCGGCGGTCTATTTCGACGATATGTATGTCGATGCCGAGCTGTCGCTCGCAACCGCCCGTGACGTCGGCAATGTCAGGACCTGGGTGACGAATGAATTCGAACATGACGGCGTGCGCCAGTCGCCAGCCGTCTTCACACGTCTCAGGCAGATGGTGCGTGATCGCGGGGGTCCCCTCGGATAATCCGAGGGGCCTTCATCTCGGGTGCGTTCGCGGGCCTGCCAGACGTCAGGCCGAAAGCGACCTGCCGCCGATGGGATCGAAGAGGTGCATACGGTTCATGTTGAAGGAGAGCGGCATTTTCGTGCGCGGACGCGGATCGCTCTCCGGATCGACATTAGCGCATATGCCGACCGAACCGATGTCGAAATAGATCATTGTTTCCGGCCCCAGCGGCTCCACCAGATCGATATCAGCCTCGATGGTTTCAAAGCCGGGTTTCTGCGCCAGGCTTGATATCGATTCAGGCCGGATTCCGAAGATGACCGGCTTGCCGGCATGCGCCAGGTATTCCTGAGCCCGCGTCACTGGAACCGCAAGCCGGCTGCCGTCTTCCAGGATGACGACCAGTCCATTGCCGTCGGCCTCGAGCGATGCGTTGAGGAAGTTCATCGACGGCGAGCCGATGAAACCGGCCACGAACTGACTGACAGGATTATGGTAGAGTTCCTGCGGCGGACCGGCCTGCTCGATAATGCCGCCATTCATGACGACGACGCGATCGGCCATGGTCATCGCCTCGACCTGATCGTGGGTGACATAGACGGTCGTGGTCGGCAACAATTGGTGCAGGCGCTTGATCTCGGTACGCATCTGCACCCGCAGCTTTGCATCGAGGTTGGAAAGCGGTTCGTCGAACAGGAAGACCTTGGGATTGCGTACGATGGCGCGGCCCATCGCGACGCGTTGGCGCTGCCCGCCCGACAGTTGGCCGGGGCGCCGCGACAGGAGTTCGGTAATATGCAGCGTCTCAGCGGCACGGCTGATGCGCTCGTCGATCTCCGTTTTCGGCAGCTTCTGCTGTTCGAGGCAGAAGGAGATGTTTTCCCTGACACTCATGTGCGGATAGAGCGCGTAGTTCTGGAACACCATAGCAATGTCGCGCTTGCCGGGGCCAAGCCGGTTGACGACCTGATCGCCGATGACGATATCACCGCCGGTTATATGCTCCAGTCCAGCGATCATGCGCAGCGTCGTCGATTTGCCGCAGCCGGACGGGCCGACGAAGACGACGAATTCGTTGTCCTCGATATTGAGGTTGATGCCGCGCACGGCTTCGTAGATGCCGTAGGATTTGACCACGTTGCGCAGTTCAAGGCGTGCCATTGCGATCTCCCTACTTCTCGTGCAGCCAGACGGCCATCGCGCCCGGCTCTCTGTTTGCCCAAAGATGATAGGGGATTGCCCTGAAACGTCTCGGCTTCAGCGCCGGCGGCTCTGTGCGATAGAGTGTTTCCCGCCAGTCGGATGCATCGGCTTCCAGCGCATCGCCTTCAAGAACCGTGGCCCCGCCGAGAAGCGTGTCGTCGAAGATTGCGACAATCTCGCCCTGCGAGGGCAGCCTCAGCCGTTGCGGCTCCGTGCCGAGATCGGCTTCCTCGACGCAGAAGATCACCGGGCCGCGCCGTAGCGCAAAACGGCCATTGTCTTCGGTTGCGGCCGGATGGGCATAGAGCCGGTCGACAGGCATATCGAAGGAGAGGCGAACCTCGTCGCCATCCTTCCATTCGCGTTCGATTGCCGCATAGCCCTTGCTGATATCGAGCTTGATCGCCCCGCCATTGACGAAGGCCTCGGCATCGCGGCACCAGCCGGGAATGCGCAGGCGCAGCGTGAAACGCTTCGGCTGTTCGAGGCCGAGCGAGATCCTGACGTCGCCATTCCACGGATATTCCGTCTTCTGCGTCAGGCGCAGGAAAGTATTGCCGACCGAGAGTTCGGCGGCGTTTTCGCCGTAGAGATGGATTGCCACCTCATCGGCTTTGGTCGAGTAGAAGTACTGGCCGAGCGAGGTGATGAAGCGGGCGATATTGGTCGGGCAGCATGGGCAGTAGTGCCACTTCCAGCGGCGGTTCTGGCCGTGGCTTTCGAGCACGTTCTCATAGAAATAATGCTCGCCGTCGCGCGAAATGCCTGACAGTGCGCCGTTGTAGAGCACGATTTCGAGCTTGTCGGTAAATTTGCTGTCGAGCTCGATCTGCGCCATACGATGGCTGAAGAAGCCGAGTGCCACGGCAGCGCAGGTTTCGGCATAGGCCGTCTCGTTCGGCAGGTCGTATTCGCGGGTAAAGCCCTCGTTCGAAGCCGAAGGGCCGAGGCCGCCGGTGACATAGAGCTGACGTCCCACCAGATTGTCGAACAGCCGGTCGCAGGCGTTTTTCAGGCTTTCGTCGTCATTCTCGAAGGCAAGGTCGGCCATGGCGGAGAACAGGTACATGGCGCGCACCGCGTGGCCGACGACCTGTGTCTGCTCGCGCACCGGCATATGGGCCTGGCTGTAGGCATAGGTCTGAAAGACGTAGCTGGCCGGGTCTTCGCCGCGCTTGCGCGCCTCCTCGTCGTAATAGGAGGGCACCTGACCGCGCTCGTCGACGAAATAGGTGGCAAGCTTTAGATGCCGGGGATCCCTCGTCACGCGGTAGAGCTTGATCAGGGCCAGCTCGATTTCCTCATGCGCATCATAGCCGCGCAGCTTGCCCGGCTCGCGGCCGAAGGTGTCGATGATGTGATCGACGGCGCGGATCATCACGTCAAGGAAGCGACGCTTGCCTGTCGCCTCGAAATAGGCGACGGCGCCTTCCAGCAGATGTCCCATCGAATACATTTCATGCAGGTCGCGCAGGTTGGTCCAGCGCTTTTCCGGCTCGCGACGGATGAACCAGCTGTTGAGGTAACCGTCGGCCATCTGGCCGTGTTCGAGCTTTTCGACGATCGCGTCGATCTTCGCCTCGATGTCAGGGTTCGGACTGTTCTTCAGCGTGTAGCTCGCTGCCTCGATCCATTTGCCGAAATCGGAATCGAAGAAATGCTGCATCGACAGGCCACTCGGCTGGATGGGCCGCGCCAGCGGGCCGGCCGGCTTGTCGAAGTCGAGCACTTCGAGGAAGCCTTCCTCATCGAGCCGCATATGCTGGGTTGGAATGGTCACGTCGCGGACGGTCTCCGTCCAGCTCTTCCAGAAGCCGCCATTGAAGGCGACGCGGGTGTGGTCGGCCGGCACGTATCGGTCGATCGGGGATCGTGACGGGGTTTTCTGGGCGATGGGCATGGGAACTCCTTGAGCGGGCGGGCCGCTTCTCATTTCACGGCGCCGGCCGTCAGGCCGCGCACATAGTAGCGTTGAAGAAGAAGAAAGAGGATGATGCAGGGGATCATGGTGACCGCGATACCCGCCTGCAGCGCACCCCAGTCGATGATGCCGTAGAGGCCCGAAGACACGTTCACCAGCATGATCGGCAGCGTGAACTTGTTCTGGTCCGACAGGAAGATGAGCGCCGCCAGGAACTCGTTCCACGAATTGAGGAAGGCAAACATCGCCACCGTCGCGACACCGGGCAGCGCGATCGGCAACATGATGCGGCGCAGGATTGTCGCCTGCGAGGCGCCGTCGATGCGGGCCGCTTCGATCAGCGCCTTTGGTACGGCATCGAAGGCATTGCGCATCATGAAGACGGAGAACGGCAGCTGGAAGGTGACATAGATCAGCACCAGGCCGAACAGGTTGTTCTGCAGGCCGAGCAGCTTCAGGATCAGGAACAGCGGCGTCAGGATCGACTGGAACGGGATCATCATCGTTGCCATGATCAGCACGAAGAGGATCGACTGACCCGGAAACCTGAATTTGGAGAAGCCATAGCCGGCCGGCACCGAGACGACGACCGTCAGCACGACCGTGCCGATGGCGATCATCACCGAATTGGCGGCGTAGACATACCAGCCGGCGCCGACATTCTCGAGCCGCCGGTAATTCTCCAGCGAGAAGGTCTTGGAAAACAGCGCAGCCGGATTGGCGAGCGCCTCGGCTGCCGGCTTGAAGGAATTCGCTAGCGACCAGACGATCGGCATGATGAAGAAGATCGCGAGCAGGATCGATACGAGCAGGAAGAGCAGGTAGCCGGCCTGGCCGTCACGCGGATTATTATTTGTATTGGATTGGGTCGAGGTCATTAGCCTTCCTCCGGGCGCTCGCGCAACAGCACGAATTGAATGGCGCTGATGGCGACCAGCACGATCAGCAGCGCAAAGGAGAGCGCCGAACCGTAGCCAAGCCGATAGGACGAGAAGGACGCCAGGTAGATCGAAAATACCGCAGAGATCGTGCTGTTTTCCGGCCCACCCTGGGTGATGATGAAGAACTGGTCGAAGGCAAGCATGGAGGAGGTGACGTTGAGCACCAGCGCCAGCACCAGCGAATTGCGCATCAGCGGCAGGGTAATGCGGCGAAAGCGGCTGAAGACGCTGGCGCCATCGATCTTGGCGGCCTCGATGACATCGTTGGAAATGCCCTGCAGGCCGGTCAGCAGGATGACCATGGTGAAGCCGGCGGTCTTCCAGACGACCATCAGGACGACCACGGCCATCGCCGGCCAGAAGCTTTCGAGCGGGCGTGGCGCAGAGTCGATCAAGCCGATGCCACGCAGGACCTGTGCGAAGACGCCGCTATCGGGGTTGAGTAGCCACATCCAGAGGGTGGAGGCTGCGCCGAAGCCGATCACGACAGGCATGAAGAAAATCGTGCGAAAGAAGCCGGCCGAGCGCAGCGGGCGATCGACGAGCAGTGCCAGCGGAAAGGCCACTACGAAAATCGCCGCCGTTACGAGCAGGGTGTAGAGCATCGTGAAGCCCAGCGAATGCCAGAGCTGCGTGTCGCCCAAGAGCTCGCCGTAATTGGCGAGGCCGATGAATTTTTTCCGCCCGAGCAGCGGCCAGTTGTAGAAGCTCATCCATATTGTCATGGCGAGCGGGACGAGAAACAGCACCAGGATGAAGAGGAAGCCGGGCAGGATGAAGGCCAGCCCCAGCCAGCCCTTCGGCTCCAGCTCCCCGGAGGTCGGCTGTTTGATACCAGTTGTCGGTGTGTCGACCACTATTTTTCCTCGAAGATTTCAAAACCGCATGTCGGCAATCCGGGATGTGCGGGGCGGAAGGCCGCCCCGCTTCGGTACAATTACGGATTGGTGCGGTCGAGGATCTTGGTGAAGTCGCCTTGCGCCTTCTTGATCGAACCATCGACATCGTCGCCAAAGATCGTGCCCTGGATCAGATTGAGGAACGGGCCGGTGCGGCTCACGAACAGCTCATCCGAGGAGAAGGTGTAGGGCGTACGTGCCTTGGCCAGGATGTCGTAGGCGATGAGATTGCGCTGATCGAACTTGGCATAGGCTTCCTTGGCGAGGTCCGTGCGCGACGGCATGCCGGATTCCTGGGTGATATAGACCTGCTGCTCAGGCTCCATGTAGAATTTCACGAAGTCGAGCGCGACCTTCTTCTTCTCCTCGCTGATGCCTTTGATGAGGGCCACCGTATCGCCGCCGGCAAAGCTCGATGCGCCGCCCTTCGGGCCTGGGATCGGGGCGACCGCGAACTTGACGTCGGGATATTTGCTCGTCAGCAGGTTGACGATGTAGGAACCGGTCATGAGGATGCCGACTTTGCCGGAGGCGAAGGCTTCGACGGCGTTGTTGCCGTTGCCTGAGCGGGAGGTCGGATGAATGGCGCCCTCTTTCCACATGTCGCGATAGGCGGCAATGGTGTCGCGCAGCGCCGGCGTGTCGACGGTGGCCGTGCGGCCGTCTTCGGAGAGCACGTCGGCATTGGCGGCCCAAAGATGCGGCAGGAAGTCGTAGATCAGCCAGCTGCCGGAATTGGCGACGAAGTAGAAGCCGTAGGTTTCTTTGTCGAGCGCGTGTATCTTCTTGGCGTCGGCAGCGATCTCTTCGAGTGAGGCCGGAGCCTTCTCCGGATCGAGGCCGGCCTTCTTGAAGAGGTCGGTATTGTAGGCGATGATCGAGGCATCGGGCAGCGCCGGCACGCCGTAGACTTTGCCGTCATAAGTGGCGAGGCGGATATGCGACGGGCTTAGCGCCGCCGAATACGGCAGGCTCTTGACGAAATCGCTGATGTCTTCAAGGCTGTCATTGGCCGCGAAAGTCGGCAGGTAGATCAGGTCGAGGACCGCGCCATCAGGCGCTGCACCACCGGCAATCGCGGCACCGAGCTTCGGAACCATCTGCTCGGCGGTGATCTGGGTGACGTTAACCTTGTCGGAATGCGAGGCGTTGTATTTTTCAGCCAGGCCCTGAAGCACGGCGCCCGAAGACGTCCGCACCCATAGCGTGATTTCTTCGGCGCTGGCGAGAGAAGAGCTCGCCAGCAGCGCAACGACGGCAATGGTGGTTTTCAAATGTAACATGCGGGTTCCCCTTCTCTTATGCGAGGCTCCTCTGCCTCGAGACAAAGACGACGTTAAAGGAGAAAATTTTTTATGTCGACAGGCTGTATGCATGAAAAGGCCATGTTTTTGTTAAAACCTTTTAGCAACTAAATTATTTCTGCTAAAAGGTTTTAACAAGCCAGTTGAACGGGTGGGATTTTGAAGGAATCAAGCGGCGGCCGGCATACGATCCGTGACGTGGCGAAGGCTGCGGGCGTGAGTATTTCAACGGCCTCGAACGCGCTGAACGGTACCGGGCGGACCAATGCTGAGACGCGCGAAAAGGTGAGAAGGATCGCCGAGGAGATCGGATTCCGTCCGAATGCTCTCGCGCGTGGGCTGTTGACCAAGCGCAGCCACGCGATCGGCATGCTGACCAACGATACCTATGGACGTCTGACACTACCGATGGCATCAGGCGTGTCGGAAGTGCTGGTCGACCATGGTGTCTCGCTCTTCCTCTGCGCCACCAACAACAATCCGAGGCTTGCGAAACTACACCTCGAAGCGCTGCTCGACCGGCAGGTCGACGGGATCATTTTCACCGCGACGCGTATCGACCTCGAGCCGCCGCCGGAACTGACCAAGCTGCGTATCCCGGTCGTCTATGTTTTCGCGCAGGGGCCGTCGGACAGCGTCAGCTTCCATCCCGATGATGCCCAGGGCGCGCGGCTTGCGGTCGAACATCTCCAGCGCCTCGGCCGCTCGCGCATCCTTCACATCACCGGCGAGCAGAATTATCGCGCCGCCTGCATTCGCGCCGAGGCCTACCGGGAGCTCGTCGGGCCGACGGCCGAGGTCATGTTCGGCGACTGGTCAGAAGAATGGGGACATGCGGCGATCGAGACCGTCTTCTCGCGATCCGGTGCAAAACCGGACGCGATCTTCTGCGGCAGCGACGAGATCGCCCGCGGCGTCATTGATGCGTTGCGCGACAGAAACATCTCCATCCCCGACGATATCGCGGTCGTCGGTTTCGATAATTGGGAGGTCGTCTCACGGCAGACGCGTCCGCCTTTGACGACGGTCGATATGGAGCTCAAGGAACTCGGTCACCGGGCGGGACTTGCGATCCTCGGCTTATCGAAAGGCGAGACGGTCGCACCCGGTGTTGAGAGATTGCCCTGTACACTTGTCATTCGCCGTTCCGCTGACCAACCCGGCCAAGCCTGAGGTCAGCCAGTTCTGGTCGATCATCTATACGCGCGCTGCCTGATTGGTCTCGCTCTTGATCCCCGCTCTGTTGTCAGTTCCGCGCGACTTCAGCGCTTTCGTCAGGCATAAGGCCGCAATGATAACTGGCAAGCAGACGAGATAAGCGACCCTGATGCCCGCGTGTTCAGCGACAAACCCGAGCAGCGGGGGTGCCAGAAAGAAGACGACGAAGGACATCTGCCCGAGGGCTGCGACATTCAGATGGGCCGGACGATCGGTCCGCTGGGCTGCCGCGGAAACCGCCAGAGGGTAGACTGCGCTGCAGCCGCCGCCCATCAGCGCGAAGCCGAGCAGCGCGACATAGGGGTGTGGCGCGAGCCAGACGGCGCAGAGGCCCCCCACGGAGAGAATCAGCAGAAAGGTCGCGACAGCACGCGCGCCAAATCGATCGACCAGCGGATCGACGAACAGCCGCGCCACGGCCATGAAGAATGTAAACAGCGTCAGCCCAAGGCCGCCGATAAAGGGCTCGGCTGCGAAGGCATCGCGCATATAAATGGCTGACCAGTCGATGCCAGCGCCTTCCACGAGAAAGGCGGCAATACCGATCACGCAAAGCGGCATCAGTCCCCATGTCGGCAGCGCGATGCTCGGACCTTCTACATGTTCACCCTCATCACGAGCCGGCGCATTCTTGATGCCCGAAATAACGATAGTGCCGACGATCAGAACGAAGGTGAATGTCAGTGCGAGGTGGAGATGCATGGGCACGCCCGCTTGACGAACGGCCGAGCCAACGAGCGCGGTCAGGAAGAAACCAAGGCTCCAGAAGCCATGCGCCCTATTCATCACGCCGCGACCGAGCTGGGCTTCGATGCGGTCGATCTCGACATTAAGATTGATCTCCAACGCGCCTGCCAGCAGGCCTTCGCAGAAAAGAATGAAGAAAACCAACCAGGCGGCGTTGGCCCAGGGGATGGTTGCCAGCAGAGCGGACGTACCGAGCACCGTCAGAAACGCTGTCTTGCGCGCGCCGAACTGGGCAATGAGTGGGGATGCGAAGGTCAGGGAAATCAGCGCACCGATCGCCGCACCGATCAGCGTGAGGCCGAGTTCGGACTTGTTGACGCCCAGCGCATCCTGAAGGTCAGGCAATCGCGAGAGCAATGCTCCCATCGATATGGCGAAGAGAAAGAAGCAGACATAGATCCGGTGTTGCGGCTGGATGTGCATTCGATCGCTCCGGGATGTGATCGGTTCGGGAGTTGGACCTCAGTCGCAACGACGGCGAAAAGGACAATTTCGAGTGGCATTTCCGAGATATATCTTGTTGGCGATTACCGCAACAACAACCTTAACTGGTTTCTAAGGGATTTGCGGACTCTGCCAGGCCATGCAGGGACGCAAGCCATCAGCCGCACAAATGCCGCTTGAGATCGCACACCTGTCTTGGATAGACGCTTTGCCATATGAGCCCTGGAGCTGCCAGAAATGCTCGGCAGCGCCAAGTATTCGTATCTGTTGATGGAAGGACCGTCACCCGCCTCAGGATGTCTTCGGCGCCTTGCTGAGCTCATCCATTTACAGGGAGCTGGTTTCGAAGTCGACCAAGCGATGGAAATGGACGCAATCTATGCGAGATAAAGCCCAGCTTGCTAACACTGGCGACGATACTTGCCTGCGGATCGCATGCATAATGTTGACCATTCAAAATTAAGTAAAAAACAAGTTTTCCTCTCAAGACAGGCGCTTTTCGGTCTTGGCGTCGAAGAGATGCAGTTTGCTGAGATCCGGCATCATCCTGACGGTGTCGCCGGCCTGCAGGGAAAGACGCTCCCGCACCGTGGCGACAACCGGATCCGATCCGAGCCTGGCATTAATCTGGGTTTCGGCGCCGGTGGGTTCGATCACCGCCACCTCGACGCTCACGCCGTTCGGATTGACGGAAAGATGTTCCGGGCGAATGCCATAGATCACCTCCGAGCCTCGCGCTGACGAAGCACTTTCCGGCAGCGGCAGGCGCGCGCCACCATCAGCAATGAATTCCAACGGTCCCGAACTGCTGATCTTGCCCCTGATGACATTCATGCCCGGTGAGCCAATGAAGCCGGCGACGAAGAGATTGGCCGGCCGGTCGTAGAGATCGAGCGGTGAGCCGATCTGTTCGACGTAGCCGTCGCGCATCACCACGATCCGGTCCGCCATGGTCATGGCCTCGATCTGGTCGTGAGTGACGTAGACCGTCGTCGTTTGCAGTCGTTGGTGCAACTGCTTGATTTCCGAGCGCATCTGCACGCGAAGCTTCGCATCGAGATTGGACAGCGGCTCGTCGAAGAGGAAGACTTGCGGCTGGCGGACGATCGCGCGGCCCATGGCGACTCGCTGACGTTGGCCGCCGGAGAGATTTCTCGGGTAGCGATCGAGTAAATGTTCGAGACCGAGGATCTGCGCGGCGTCACGGACGCGACCTCTGATCTCATCCTTCGGCGCCTTCGCCAGCCGCAGCGAAAATCCCATATTCGCCTCGACGGTCATATGCGGATAAAGCGCATAGGACTGAAAGACCATGGCGATGTCGCGCTCCTTCGGCGCCACATTATTGACGACGCGGCCGCCGATCGACACCTTGCCGCCAGAAATCTCTTCAAGCCCCGCGATCATGCGCAGCAAGGTTGACTTGCCGCAGCCGGAAGGGCCGACGAGGATGACGAATTCCCCGTCGCGGATGTCGATGTCGACCCCATGCAATACCTCGAAGTGACCATAGCTCTTGCGTACATTCGCCACGTTTACGGACGCCATAACTGTCTCCGGCTAGAAAACTGATATCGATCTGCACTCGCTCACCCGGAGCGATATACGGTGATGAACGCGCCTGCTATCGGGGCGCCGTTGCGGCAGCGTAAGGCGCCAGCGCTGCATCGATAGCGGCGAGGCAGAGTTCGCGAGCATTCGGTGCGATGCGTTTCTCCACCACGTCGGGATAGAGGCGAGCAAGATGCTGGCTGATCAGCGTTTCCGGGATAGTGTCGGGAAGCAGGGCAAACAGGCGTTCGACCGCCGCTGCCGCACGCGCATCGGGCCAGTAATAGCGGATGCGGTCACTATAGCTGAAATGCCGCTGCAGGCGCTGTTCCTCGGCCGTACCGCCGTAGTGGCCGGCCCAGTGGCCGGGCTCGGCGAGCATGATCTCTTCCATAGTCGCTTTCAGCCCGCCAGCGCCCCTGTCTCCGGCTAGAATGGCAGCGATCGCGTCGAGGCCATAGAGGGCTTCGCGCAATGCGAAAGTGAGCCCAGGGCCGACTTTCAGGATCGCAAATCCGCCATCGACGAGCGCCGAAAGCGAAGCGGCCGGTTGATAGTCAGTGGAATGGGCTTCGAACAGCAGACCCTTCATCTCATCGAGTGCCGAGATCAGCATCTGTGCATGATCCGGCTTGTAGAGCGCGACATTGGCGTTGCCGAATTCGACGCCCGGTTGGACGACGATGGCGATAATGCGCTCCAGTGCCGCACCGACGCCCGCTTTGATAAAAGCCTGGCGATGAACATCAAGCGTGCTCAAAGCGGCTTCCCGTCGCGTGACCTCGAGTTCGGCCAAAGCATGCGTTGCGCCGCCCGGCGGCGGCACTTCGGTGCCGACGACATAGACCGGTAAGCGAGCACCGATGCGGTTGGCAGCATCTTCCGCCGCCCTCGCCAGGCGCGCTGCCCTTGCGGCAGTCAGCTCGTCGGCAAGTGCGACCGGCTCACCGGCGCATCCCATCGACGTATCGAGATGCAGCTTTTCGAAACCGGCCTCGACATAGGCCATCACCATGGCTTCGGCTCGCGCCATGGCATCCTCGGCGCCGAGCTTTCTCCACGGGTTCGGGCCGAGATGGTCGCCGCCGAGTATGATGCGACTGGTGGGAAAACCGATACTCCCTGCAATCTGCTCGATGAAGGCCCGGAAGTCCGCCGGCGTCATGCCGGTATAGCCGCCTTCCTGATTGACCTGGTTGCAGGTCGCCTCGATGAGGACCGCTTCTCCCTGCAGGGCCGCACGTCGCAACGTCGCTTCGATCACAAGCGAATGGGCGGAGCACACCGCTGTGATGCCGCGCGGCAGGGGCAGCTCCCTTCCGCCGAAAAGTTTTGCCAGGGCGATCCGGCGGTTCTGGTCGATTGCGGTGCTCATACCAGTGTCACGACCTTGGTGAGGTGGCGTGGCGAGACGGTATCGATGTGGCGCGCCTGCGCGGCGCGTTCGCCGAGGATCTGCAGGGCCGGCAGGACGACGAGACCGGCGAGCGACAGGTCGACATCGACGGGAAGCTCCAGATCGCCGGGGCCGCCGAGACCGATGACGATAGCCCCCTTCTCGCGCAGTTCGCCGACAAGCTTGGCCTCGGCTTGTCTCTGGTCCGAGCTGTAAAGCATGACGGCTGCCGTCTTTTCGTCGACGAGGCTGATCGGTCCGTGGCGATATTCGAGCGGATGAAAGGCCTGAGTCATCAGTTGGCTCATTTCCATCAGCTTGAGGGCGCCTTCGAGGGCGATGCCGAAAAGCGGCCCGCCGCCCAGGAAGACGAAGTGCGAGCGATCCCTGATGATATCCGGGAGCGCGGCATCGAGCGCGTTCGCCAGCTTTTGAGCCGATGCGACGACCGAGGCCGGGACGGTCTGGCCGATCATCTGCAGGCTCAGCAACACCATGAGGCTTGCTGAAACCGTCATGACGATGCCTTCGTCGGGATGGGTCGGAGAGCAGATCAGCTGGTCGCAGTTTTTCGCAAGCGTGCTTTCGGGCTCGACCGTCACGCCAGTCACGAAGGCGCCTGCGGCGCGGCTCGCCTTGGCGGCGGCAACCGTTTCCGTCGTTTCGCCGCTTCGCGAGAGCGCAACCACATGCGTCTTTTGCCATTCCGGCCAGAAGGATGAGGGTCGGTTCAGCCACTCCGCGCCGGGAACTGCGATCGCCTTGCGCTTGAGGCTATTGGCATAGGCGGCGAGAGACAAGGCGAGGTTGAAAGAGGTGCCGCAACCGACAAAGACGAGGAGATCGTCTGTCTTGCCGCTGGCAGCATTCGAGCCGATAGCCTTTTCCCAATAAGGGAACTGCTCGAAGATTACCTTTTCGGTCGTGTTCATGATGTCTCCGATTATTTGACCGAACCAGCCAGCAGACCGCTGACGAGGTAACGGTTGAGGAAGATGACGACGAGGGCAGGGATGACGATCGCAATCGATCCGCTTGCAGTGATCAGCCCGTAGTCGATGAAGTTCTTGGTGACGAATTCGGGAATGAGAACCGTCAGGGGTTTTGTCGCCTGCGGCGAGAAGATGAGGGGGACGAGATACTGGCCCCAGGCCCCCAGGAAGGTCAGGATGGCAGCCGCCGTCAGGCCGGGGCCGGCAAGCGGCAGCACGATGTGGAAGAAGATGAAGAGGCGACCCGCGCCATCAAGCTGTGCCGCCTCTTCGAGCGCGATCGGAAGCTGCTCGAAGACGCTGCGCAATAGCCATAGCGAGAGCGGCAGATAGGCCGAGACATAGATCAGCGAGACCCCGGTATAGGTATCAACCAGGTGCATCTTGATCATGATCTGATAGAGCGGGATCAGCACCGCATAGGCAGGGATGGCCAGTGTCGCGACGACAGCGCCAAACAGAAGCTGACGCCCGGGAAAGCGTATTCGGGTGAATGCATAGGCGCCGAGTGCCGAGATCGCGACGCAGAGAGCCGTGGCGGCGGCAGACGTGATCACGCTGTTGAGCAGCGCTGCACGGAACTGCTTCCATACTTCCACCCCGCCGATCCGCGCAATGTTGATTCCGAGTAGGCGCGAATAATGGTCGAGCGTGAAATGCTGCGGGAAGAAGCGGATCGGCCGCGTGGAAAAATCTTCCGTCGGCGTCACGGAGCTTGCGAGCGTCCAATAGATCGGGCCGAGCGACCAGATCAGCAGCACGGCAAGACCGGCCCAAATCGTCAGGCGATGGAGAAAGCTTGGTTTCATCAGTCGAACCGTGTGTTGCGATAAACGCGCAGGACGTAGACGAGCGAGACGAGCAGCGAGACCAGCGTGATGACGACCGAAAGCGCCATGCCGTAGGAGAAGCGCAGGTTCTGAAATGTCTCGAGATAGATCTGGACGAGGATCGGCCGCGTTTCGAGGCTCGACCCGGCCAGTACCCAGGCCTCGTCGAAGAGGTTGAAGGCGTTGACGGTCGCGTTCGTCATGGCAACGGCAATGGCGCTGCGCACGAGCGGAAGCGTCACCAGGCTGAACATCTGCACTCGCGTCGCGCCGTCGATACGGGCGGCCTCGTAGAGATGCGCCGGGATGCTCTGCATGGCGGCGAGCACGATGACGATCGTCAGCGGCATCATGCGCCAGACATGCACGACGGTGACCGCGATGATCGCGCTCGTCCGGTCGTTGAACCAGACGTGATTTTCGAAGGGCAGGCCAAGTGCGACGAGGATGCCGTTCAAGAGGCCGGCACCGGGTTGGTAGATCCACAGCCAGATGACGGAGTTGACGACGCCGGGAAGCGCCCAGGGCAGGATGACGGCCGCAAGCACCCATTGGCGCCCGACTTTCACCTGATTGATGAGCGCTGCGGCGAGCACGCCAAAGACGGTTTCGGCAGCGACGGCGAGAACGACATAGATGAGCGTATTCGTCCAGGTCGTCGCCAGCTGTCCGTCCGACAGCATGCGGATGTAATTTTCCAAGCCAACGAAAGGTGTTCCCGCCTGCATTGGATTGACCCGGTGCAGCGAGTCCCAAACCGTTCGTCCCATCGGGTAGAAGACCAGTGCTGCCATCGTCACAAGGATCGGCAGCACCAGCAGCAGTCCGAGCATGGTGTCGGCGTTGAGGCCGACACTACGCTTGGCTGCGACACCTTCAGCGGTGACTGTTGTCATTGGGCCATCGCCTGCTTGGCGGCATCAGCGATGGCCTGCATGGCCTGATCAACCGTCATCTGGTCCTTCGCCGCACTGTTGATCGCCGTATTTACCGCGCTTGAAAACTGCGGGTACCACGGCGGCGTTCCCTGCTGGAACAATGGCTCGACGGTCTTCGACTGCGCGACAAGTGCGTCGCCGCTGGTCAGCTTGCCTTCCGTATTGAGTTCGGAAAGAGCCGAGGTGCGTGTCGGCAGGAAGCCGTTCGCCGCATTCTTCTTCTGGAACTCCCTGCTGGTGAACCACTTGACGAATGCGACTGCCGCTTCCTTGTTCTGCGACACGTTCGGTATGGCGAGCGCTTCCGGAAGGCCGAAGCTGCGCGTCTGACCGCTTGCGGTCGGCACCAGGATCGCTTCCACCTGGCCGGCGACCTTGGATTGCTTCGGATCGTTCATCTGACCCAGGCGGCCGGGTTCGCCCGAGATCATGATGCTGGTCAGTCCCTGGGCAAACATGCTCTCGTTGATCTGGCTGTCCTTGAGACCCGTCGAGGCCGGGTCGACCAGTCCGTCCTTCAGCAGCGAGAGTTCGAAGGCGAGCGCCTTGTAGCCGGCTGAATCGGGCGTGAGGAAAAGCGGCTTGAAGTCCTTGTCGAAGAGTTCGCCGCCGAAGGCCTTGGTCAGCAGATACCAGCTTGTCGAGGCACCTTCCGTTGCCGAGAGCGGCAGGCCGATCGGATAGGTGGAGATGCCCTTCTCCTTGATCCTTTTGGCCGCGGCGACCAGCGCGTCAAGTGTCTTCGGCATCTCGGTAACGCCGGCATCCGTGAAGTGCTTCTTGTTGACAAGCATGACGCGGAAGTCGTTGGTGTAGGGAACGCCGAGCAACTGACCATCGACGGTGAAGATCTTGGCAACGCCGATATCTTCGACGGTATCCTTATCGATCACGTCATTCAGCGGCATATACCAGCCGGCGGCGCTGAACTGACCCGTCCAGGACCAGTCAAATTCAGTGACATCGGCCGGCGCCGTGCCGGCGACCAGCGCCGTTACGAGTTTCGGGCGGATGTCGTCCCATGACAGGGTCTGGAGATCGACATGAATGCCGGTCTCGGCTTCAAAATCTGCAGCGACCGTGGCTCCCTGCGGCGATGGCATCAGGACCGTGATCGACTGGCCGGCAAGCGGCTTGGCGTCGTCTGCCATGGCAGGCAGGGCAATCGCCAAGGCTGCTGAGGCAAGCAAAGGCAATATAAATTTACGCATGTTCCCATCCTTCGTTATCGTTGACATTCATTGTCTTGATCGCGCGATCACGGCTTCAGCCTCGACCGCGATTTGCCCGAACCAGCCTTCGTCCAGCGGCCAGTCGAGAAGTTGGGCGGCGGCCAGAAGCGCGCCGCCAATGGGAGGAAGTACAGGTAAAATCGCCCGCCGGCCGATCCGCCGTTCGACGGCTTCAAGCAGGAGACGGCTGGAAAAGGTGCCGCCCGCATAAGTCCAGTCGGCGCCGGCCTCGCAATGGCTTGATATCGCCCAATGATGCTTGGCAAGCTCGTCGGCCGCCTTTTCGATCAGACTGATCGACGTTTCGTCGCCTTGCTGGGCGGTTCTGTCGACAAGGATGGAGAGGGCGGCAATACCCGCGCGTGGTCGCGCAAGCCCGTTGATCCAACCGCCGAGAGCATTGATCGGATCGGAGATGTCGAGCTGGAGATCATCATAAATTGCCTTCGTCAGTGCCGTCGGCTTGGCTCGTCCATCAAGACTTTGGCTGATGAGATGGAGCGCTTCGCGACCGATCCAGTAGCTGCTGCCTTCGTCGCCGATCACATCGCCCCAGCCGCCTGCACGGGTCGACAGCCCAGCGCCATTGCGCGCCCAGGACATGGAGCCGGTTCCCGACAGGACGAGGATGCCTGGACGACCGGCAAATGCGCCAAGATGGGCGGCGTCGACATCATTGAGCACGGCCTTTTGGATGTCCGGAAAGGCTTCGTCGATGCATTGCTTCTGAAGAGCGGAAAGACGCGCGACTTCACCATAGGCCGGCAAGGCCGCGCCGACGGCAGCCAGCCTCGGCTCATTGCGGAACGGTCGGATATGTCGCTCCAATTCGTGGCGCCAGTCCGGATTATCCATGGGATTGACGCCGCCGCCGAGCGCTGCGCGCAGAATATGGCCGTCTCTATCGGCCAATGTAACGAGCACCTTGCTTCCGCCGCCATCGATGCCGAGGATCAGCTCTCCGCTCATTCTCTTGCTCCGAGTTCGGCGAAGGTCGTATCGACGCCGAAGTTGGCGAGCTCGGCGCGCCATTGTGGTGTCAGGCCCTTGTCGGTGATGAGCTTTGCGGCATTCAAAGGCGCGACCTTGTAAGTTGCCATCGTCCCGAATTTCGAGGAGTCCGCGAGCACATAGCCGTTGGCTGAACGTGACAGCATGCACCGGTTCAGGCTCGCTTCCGCGCTGTCCACGCTGTAGATCGCACCATCAGGGCTGATGGCGCTGGCACCCAGAAACAGCTGATCGAACCAGATCGTTTCCAGCATCGCCTCGGCCTGCGGACCGACGAGCGAGGCGTTTTCACTGCGCAGTTGGCCGCCGAGAAGGACGACCTCGAGGTTTGGAATATTGAGAAATTCCTGGGCGACGATCAGGCCGTTGGTGAAGATGCGCAGCGGCATAGGATTGATGCGGATCAGCCGGGCGAGCTGAAGAACCGTCGTGCCGGCGTCGAGAAAGATCGCCGTGCGGGGCAGGAGCATCTCATAGGCCGCATTGGCGATTGCGCGCTTTGCCGAAAGATGACGCTTTTCGCGCTCCTGGAAGGCGAGCTCGACCGAAGAACCCTCGGCGATGCGGGCGCCGCCATGAACCCGATCGATAGCGCCGTCCTGTTCGAGGATCTGCAGGTCACGCCGCACGGTCGCGAGCGAAGCGCCGACGGCATCGGCCAGATCCTGAATGGTCGAGAAACCCTTCGCATAGAGATGGCTTCTGATGGCATCCAGCCGATCGGTCTTCACTCCGCCATTCTGGTTCACTGGCTATCCCTTGCTGCAATCCTGTCTGCTTGCGTCAAAGCTCCCACCCAATTCGATCAATGTCAATCAGAATTATGATCGTTTATGATCTTTTCTACCCTGCCAATTGCTTGTTCGTGATCAAAAAACAAAGGCGCACCGTCCCGAAAGACGCCGCGCCTGCCGCAGAGTGTTTTGTATGAGAGAACCCGCGTAGGAACGGGCTTAGTGATATCCAGGCAGAAGGTCACCATGCGCCTCGATCAGGTCGTCGACGAGGCTCCAGATCTCGTCTGGAGACAGTTCGGCCGACGTGTGCGGATCGAGCAGGGCTGCTTGGTAGATGCGGTCGCGCTTCCGTGTCAGCGCCGCTTCTACTGTAAGCTCCTGAACCGAAATGCTGAGCTTCATAACTGCCGCAAGCTGTGACGGGATCCTGCCGATACGGGTTGGCTGGATACCGTTTCTGTCGACATGGCAGGGCACTTCCACGACACATTCGGGCGGGAGGTTCTCGATCAGGCCGTTGTTCGGAACATTGCCGTAGATCAGGGCCGGCTTGCCGGTGACAACAGCGTGAATGATGCCGGCGGCATATTCGTTGCTGCGGCAGACGTCGATCGGCTTGTCGCCCTCGAGATCCCGGCGCAGCGCATGCCATTCGGAGATCTGCCTCTCGCAGCGGCTGATATATTCGTCGAGCGGGATATTGAGCTTGTCGATGAGTTCGGGGCGGCGGTCCTTGATGTACCAGGACGTATATTCCGAGAAATGTTCGCTCGATTCCGTCACGAAATGGCCGAGCCGCTTCAGCACGTCAAAGCGGACCCGGTCGTCGGTTGGTACGCGACCCTCACCGGCAAGCGCCGTCAGGCGGGGATAGAGATCCTCGCGTCTGCCATCGGCGTGCAGCTTCTCGTATTTCAGGAAGAAGGCGATGTGGTTGATGCCCGCCGAAATATAGTTGATGTCGGCGATGTCTTCGCTAAGGCATGTCGCGAGATGAGCGGCTGTATGCTGGACGCTGTGGCAAAGGCCGACCGTACGGATGGACGGCGCCAGCTCCTTGATGGCCCAGCAATTGATCGCCATCGGGTTCACATATTGCATGAGCAATGCGCCGGGGCAGACCTCTTCCATATCGCGGCAGATCGCTTCCAGTACCGGTATGGTGCGAAGCCCGCGGAAGATTCCGCCGATGCCGAGCGTGTCGGCGATGGTCTGCCGCAGGCCATATTTCTTCGGCACATCGAAGTCCGTAACCGTCGCCGGCCTATAGCCGCCGACCTGCATCATCAGGATGACGAAATCTGATCCGCGCAGCGCTTCGCGACGATCGAGGGTGGCTTCGATCTTCACCTTGCGCAGATTGAGCGCCTCGCAGATGCGCCTTGCGACAATCTCGGATGTCTTCAGCCGCTCGGGATCGATGTCGAAGAGGCTGATGACATAGTTGCTGCCGGAAGGCGTCGACAGCACATCCCCCAGAATATTCTGCGCAAAAACGGTGCTGCCCGCACCCACGAGGCAAATCTTCGGCATTTTGGTCTCCCGCCAATCAAGGTTGCCTTGTCTTTGCCTCTTCCAAATCAGAATTTCTTCCGCTTAATGGCGTTAATATTCCCGGATCGAAGCGCGAGAGTGACATGAAAGACGATCATTCCGACACAAGTGGCGAATGGACGGGATCGCCACGCGGCTTTCTGATCGAGCGTCACACGGCAGATGCCATGAGCGCTGCACATTGGCACGACCATGTCGAAATCAACCTGCTTCTCGACGGAGCTATGACCTATCTCTTCAATGGCCGGCAAGAGCAGGTCGAGGCCGGCCGCCTTGTCCTGTTCTGGGCGGCCATTCCTCATCAGACGATTCTGGTGACGCAGGAAGCGCCGCTCATCTGCCTCTATCTTCCGCTCGTCGATTTTCTTGCTCTGTCCATAGACAAGAAGGCGAGGCAGGCGATCATGCAAGGCGCCTTCGTGGTCGAGCCCCACCGCCGTGAGACGACACCGCTAACCGTCTCTGCATGGGTCGAGGAATGGGGCAGGGGTGATCCGGTGCGGCGTCAGCTGATTGCCGAGGAGGCCAAGCTCCGATTGCGCCGGCTTATTCTCGATCACGCCGACGGTGAGGGCTCTTCGGTGGCGGTGGCCGCGACGCCTATAAGCCCTGCGATCCGCCACTCCGAGGTGCTGACCGATCTGATAAACAGACATTTTTCCGAGCAGCTCAGCCTGGAGCTGCTGGGAAGGCGCGCCAATGTTCATCCGACCACCGCCAACCGGGCGTTTCGCGATGTGCTCGGTATTTCCGTGATGGAATATCTGACGCGATATCGCCTTGCGAGAGCAATGCAGCGGCTGGCTGAAACCGAAGACTCGATCCTGGAAATTGCTCTGGACTGTGGCTTCGGCTCCAGCAGCCGGTTCTACGATATCTTCAAGCAGCGGACCGGCACCACGCCCCGGCAATTCCGCCTGTCGCTGGGTAAGCCGTGACAGGGCACCAGGTCTGGGCGCGAGACAGCTATCGAATCCCCCGGCCAGCGCGCTAAGCTATGAGGGATAGAATGCTTGGACCTGCTAGCGATAGAGCGAAATGGATTGAACCTATGGCAAGTGATAGCACCAACCCTTCCGGCGCTCTGGTGCCCCTGGCTGTCATCGAGGATTTTTGCCGACAGGTCCTGCTTGCAGCCGGCGCTGACGAGCCGACAGCCGACGCTGCGACACGGGGAATGCTGCACGGCACACGCTACGGCATCGACAGCCACGGTGTGCGTCTGCTTGCGCATTATGTGAAGGGATTGACGCAGGGACGTCTCAATCCAAGCCCAAAGCTCTCCGTCTCCAACATGTTCGGCGCGGTCGCTTCGCTTGATGCGGATAATGCCCACGGCGCCCTTGCGACTTATACGGCCATGGAGCGTGCGACGCGCTTGGCCGGTGAGTTCGGGATTGGTGCCGTCGCCATCCGCAATTCCTCGCATTTTGGTCCGGCAGGCGCCTATGCGCTCGACGCCGCTGAACGTGGTTTCATCGGTTTCACCTTCTGCAATTCCGATAGCTTCGTTCGCCTGCATGACGGCGCCATGCGCTTCCATGGCACCAACCCGATTGCCTGTGCCGTGCCGGTCAAGGGAGACAATCCCTGGCTCTTCGACATGGCGACAAGCGCTGTACCCTATAACCGCGTGCAGCTCTATCGCAGCCTCGGCCGACAACTGCCGGAAGGTGTCGCGTCGGATGAACGGGGTTACAATACGACTGATCCCGATGTGGCCGACATGCTGGCGCCTCTCGGCGGCGAATTCGGCTTCAAGGGCGCGGGGCTTGCCGGCATTCCCGAGATCCTGAGCGCGGTGCTTACAGGCATGAAGCTGAGTTTCGATATCGCTCCGATGCCTGGCCCGGATTTCTCGACCCCGCGTGGGCTCGGCGCCTTCGTCATCGCCCTCAATCCAGCAGCCTTCCTCGACATTGAAACCTTCGATGCTGCCATGAAACGCTACGTCGAAACCTTGAGGGCTTCCCCTGCGCGGAAAGGCTTCAAGGTGCTCGCGCCCGGTGACCGGGAATGGGCTGTCGCCGCCGAGCGGGAAAAACATGGCGTCACGCTGGACCCGGCGACGGTCGACGCCTTCAGAACGCTTGCCTCCCGTTATCGACTGGTCAGCCCGGCCTGAATGAGTGCGGCGGATTGACGCGCAACTTTCCCAATGATAGCTTGAGTTAATTGGTCAGGCCAGTTGACCAGTTGTGCGCTTGAGGAGAAGCGCGCCGGGGAGGCCACGATGTTTTCGGCAGTTGAATCACGCCGCCTTTACAGGCAGGTGGCGGATCAGATTCGTATGATGATTATCCGAGGCGAACTCGCCGTCGGTCAGAGGTTGCCGGCTGAGCGCGAGCTCGCGGAGCAACTTTCGGTTTCGCGCCCCACGCTGCGCGAGGCGCTGATCGTACTGGAAGTTGAGGGCTACATCAATATCCGCATGGGCTCCGGCATCTACGTCACGCGTAAACATGCGGCCGAAGGGACTGGCAACGAGCGCGAACCTGTCGAAGGGCCTTTCGAGCTGCTGCAGGCACGCGCCATCATCGAATGCGCAATATCAGAGGAAGCCGCAAAGTGCGCCCGACCGGAAGACATTGCCGTTCTCGATGCGGCGCTGAGTGCGATGAGTGGTGTCGTGGATGATGCACGGGCCGTGCTTGTCGCCGACCGCGCCTTTCATACCGGCATTGCCGCAATCATCGGCAACGCGACCTTGATCCGGGTCACCGGCGAAATGTTCGACATGCGGATGACACCATATTTCGAGAGGCTTGCCAGCCATTTCGAAGGACCGGTGTCGTGGCGCAGCGCGCTGGAAGAGCACCGGGCCATCCGCGACGCGATCGCCGCAGGCGATGCGGCGGGGGCGAAGGCCGCCATGCGCACGCATCTGACGAATTCGCAGAAGAGGTTTTCCGAAAGCTTCGGGGAGGAGTTCTCGGGCGAGGAGGGGCGCGGCCGTGTGGCCGGGCCAAACAAGGGAAAAGTAATCATCTAACCAGAGCTCAGGAGGAGAGAGCGATGAAGTTGAAACTGACAACGATACTCTGCACCGCCGCCGCTATCATGGCGACAACGGCGATCGCCCATGCCCAGACCGTGCTGAAATGGGCGCATGTCTACGAGACCTCGGAACCCTTCCACACGGATTCCGTCTGGGCCGCGGAAGAGATCAACAAGCGCACCAACGGCCGCTACAAGATCGAAGTCTATCCGGCCTCGCAGCTCGGCAAGGAAGCGGATATCAACCAGGGCCTCAAGCTCGGAACGGTCGATATCATCATTTCCGGATCAAGCTTTGCTGCCCGCGACTACAAGCCGATCGGCGTCACCTATTTCCCCTACATCTTCCGCAGTCCGGAACACCTGATCGCCTATACAAAGAGCGACGTCTTCAAGCGCCTCGCCAAGGGCTATGAAGACAAGACCGGCAACCACATCGCCGCCGTCAGCTATTACGGCACACGCCAAACGACAGCCAATAAGCCGATCGCCAAATGCGCCGACATGCAGGGCCTGAAGATCCGCGTGCCTGACGTTCCGGCCTACCTCGCCATGCCGCGCGCCTGCGGCGCCAACACAACGCCGATCGCTTTTGCCGAGGTCTATCTCGCTTTGCAGAACGGCACGGTCGAAGCCCAGGAAAACCCTCTGACGACGATTGAGGCCAAGAAGTTCTATGAGGTCCAGAAGAATATCATTCTGACCGGTCATATCGTCGACCACCTGAATACGGTGATCTCGAAGACGCTCTGGTCGAGCCTTTCCGACGAGGACAAGAAGATCTTCGGCGATGTCATGCAGGAAGCGGCCCAGCGCACGACCAAGACCATCGAGGGCAAGGAAAACGGCCTGATCACTACCTTCAAGGAGAAGGGTCTGAGCGTCACCGAGGTCGACAAGGCCGACTTCGAGAAGACGGTTGCGGAAAAGGTCAAGTTCGAGGACTTCGGCTACGAGAAAGCCGATTGGGAAGCGATCCGCGCGATCCAGTAAGAGCCCGGGGGCGCGCGGGAGCGCTGCGCGCCCTTCTTCCCCAATCGGAATAAGGCCGATCATGTCTCAAGAAGTCCACACGCAAATCACCGCCGAGGAGATCGGCCACGAGTTCGAAGGGCATGCGCCCACCGCCAATGTCTCGGACTACGCCATCGAAGACTGGATTACGCTGATCGTCTTCTGGCTGATGGCCGGCTGCGTTTTCCTGCAGTTCTTCACCCGCTATGTGTTGAACAACAGCTATGCCTGGACCGAGGAGATCGCCGTGAACTGCCTGATCGGCGTCGTTTTCTTGGGCGCCGTCATGTGTGTGCGCACGTCGCGCCACATCCAGGTGGACGTCTTCTACCATTACATGCCGGCAGGCCTCGCGCGCGTTCTCGCAACGTTCGTCGATATCGTCCGCATCGGTTTCTTCGCTTACGGCTGCTATCTGATGTGGCGTTACGTGCAGATCGTCGCCGACGAGCAGATGGTCACCGTCGATTTGCCGCGCAACATCGTCTTCTACAGCGTGCTTGCTGCCTTCGTGCTGATGCTGATCCGCGCGGTGATCGTCTTCATCGCCAATATGCGCCGCGGCTATTCCGTTCTGGAGCGCCCCGAAGAATTCCACGCTGTCGAAGGATGACCTGATGCTGCTCTTGCTTGGCTCGTTTCTGCTGCTGATGCTGATCGGCGTGCCCGTCGCAATCTCGATGGCCGTCGCATCCGTTCTCTACATTGTCCTCTACGGCGTTGCGCCTGACATCATCGTCGCCCAGCGAATGATCGCGGGTGTAGAAAGTTTCCCGCTTCTCGCTGTTCCCTTCTTCATCCTTGCCGGCAATCTCATGAATTCGGCTGGTGTCACCGGCCGCATCTATTCCTTCGCCGTCGCGCTCGTCGGCTGGATGAAGGGTGGTCTCGCGCAGGTCAATATCATCGGTTCCGTCATCTTCTCGGGCATGTCGGGCACTGCGCTCGCCGATGCGGCAGGCATCGGGACGATCGAGATCAAGGCCATGAAGGATCACGGCTATCCGGTCGAGGCAGCAGTCGGGGTAACAGCGGCTTCCGCCACGCTCGGGCCGATCTTCCCGCCGTCCTTGCCCTTCGTAATCTACGGTATGATGGCCAATGTCTCGATCGGAGCTCTTTTCATGGCCGGCATCCTGCCGGGCGTCGTCATGACGTTGCTGATGATGATCACCGTCGCAGCTTTTGCCTACGTGAAGCGCTGGGGTTCCGATGCGCCATTCGACGTCAAGCAACTCCTTTCCGCAGGTTTGGAGATCGTCGTCGTCCTGCTCGTCCCGTTGTCGATTTACGTGATGATGCGATCAGGCGTATCAATGAACGCCGCGGCGGGCATTGCCCTTGTCGTGCTTCTGGCGCTCGACTGGTATTTTCGCTTTTCTGCCGTCATGGCGCTGATGACGCCGGTCATCCTGATCGGCGGCATGACCATGGGCTGGTTCACGCCGACGGAAGCGGCCGTCGCCGCTGTGCTCTGGTCGCTGTTTCTCGGCCTTGTGCGCTACCGCACGATGACGCTCTCGACTCTTGCCAAGGCGAGTTTCGACACGATCGAGACGACGGCTTCCGTTCTCTTCATCGTCACTGCCGCTTCGGTCTTCGCATGGTTGCTGACGGTGAGCCAGGCGGCACAGCTTCTGTCTGACGCGATCCTGTCGATCACCGACAACAAATGGGTGTTCCTGATTCTCGTGAACCTGCTGATGCTCTTCGTCGGCTGCTTCCTGGACACGATCGCGGCCATTACCATCCTCGTGCCGATCCTACTGCCGATCGTTGCGAAATTCGGCATCGACCCGGTCCAGTTCGGCCTCATCATGACCCTGAACCTGATGATCGGCCTTTTGCATCCACCGCTCGGCATGGTACTTTTCGTACTGTCGCGGGTGGCAAAACTATCCGTAGAGCGCACGACTATGGCGATCCTGCCTTGGCTTGCGCCGCTTTTCATCGCCTTGATCCTGATCACCTTTGTTCCCTCCGTATCCCTGTGGCTGCCACAGCAGCTCGGGCTTCTGAAGTAGGGGAGTGCGATGCAGACCCGTCTGGCACGGCTTTATGCGAAGGGCGATTTGCGGATCGAGACCGCTCCGGTCGCAGCCCCCGGCCCCGGTGAGGTGCTTTTGAAGATGGCAGCCGCAGGCATCTGCGGCTCTGACCTGCATTATTACCAGGATGGCGGTTTCGGACCGGTCCGGATTCGCGAGCCGATGATACCCGGTCACGAGGCCGCCGGAACCGTAGAGCAGGCAGGTGAAGGTGTAACCTTGAAGGCCGGCACGCTGGTCGCGGTCAATCCGAGCCAGCCCTGCGGTGCTTGCGAATATTGCAACATAGGCTTGCCGATCCACTGCCTGGAAATGCGCTTCATGGGCAGTGCGATGCGCCTGCCGCATGAGCAGGGCATGTTCCGGGAATGGCTGGTGGTGCCGGCCCAACAATGCATTGAGGTTGGAGCCTCGATAACGGCTGCGGAAGCGGCCTGCAGCGAGCCTCTGTCCGTCTGCCTGCATGCCGCATCGCGTGCGCCAGGCATTGCCGGCAAAAAAGTCCTGGTAACAGGTGCCGGACCGATCGGTTCCCTGATGGTTGCCGTTGTCAGTCATTATGAGGCGGCAGAGATTGTCGTCACGGATCTTGCCGATGCGGCGCTCGCGCGGGCGAAAGCCATCGGCGCCAGCCGCACGATCAACGCGGTCCGGGATGCAGAGTCATTTGCCGAATTCCAGTCAGGAAAAGGCTATTTCGATCTCGTGTTCGAATGTTCCGCCGCCGCCCCAGCCATCCATAGCGCTATTGCGGCGGCCCGGCCGCGCGGCACCATCGTCCAGGTGGGCGTCTCAGGCGACGTACCGGTGCCTCTCAACGCCATCGTCGGCAAGGAACTGCACATCCACGGAACACAGCGCTTTCATGAGGAGTTCGCGACCGCCGTCGACCTGATCTCGCGCCGGAAGATCGATGTGCGGCCGATCATCAGCCACAGAATGCCGCTCGAAGACGCCGTTTCAGCCTTCGAAATTGCCGGCGACCGTTCGCTGGCCTGCAAGGTGCAATTGACCTTCCACTCGCCCTAAACGATGGTTTCGCCACCATCGACGACGAGGATCTGCCCCGTCATGTAAGAGGAGCGGTCCGAAACGAGAAACAGGATCGGCTCGGCGATTTCCGACACATCCGCCCAGCGGCCGAGCGGCACCTTCTCGGCGATGTAGCCTTCGATCGCACCGCGTCCACCCATTTGCGCGATGAATGGTTCATTGAACGGCGTGTCGACCCATCCGGGACAGAGTGCGTTCACGCGAACGCCGAATTTTGCATAGTCGCCCGCCATCTGCCGGGTCATGGCGATGACAGCATGTTTGGTGGTCGTATAGGCGATCATTTCGCGGTCGTAGAGCACGCCCGACGAGGAGGATGTATTGAGGATAACGCCTTTGCCGGCGTTTTTCATGATCGGCATAACGAAACGCGCTGCCATGAAATGCGCCCGCACATTCAGGCTCCAGGACTTGTCGAAGCCTTCCACGGCGACCTGCTCCAGATCTCCGGCGACCTGAGCACCCGCGTGATTGTGCAAAATGTCGATCCGGCCATGGCGTACGGCAGTAGCGGTTATGCCGGTTTCAAGCGCCCTGTCGTCGGTCACATCGACCACCAGGCTTTCGGCGCTGCCGCCGGCCTCAGCAATCAGCTCGACAGTCTCTTCGGCATTCGCGAAGTTGATATCGGCAACGACGACATGGGCGCCTTCGCGCGCCATGATCTGTGCGCCGGCCCGACCGATGCCCGAGCCTGCGCCCGTAACGATTGCAACGCGATCTCTCAATATCATGCATTTCCCCGGTCAGTTTGTCGTTGTCTTTTCACGCATCAGGAAGCGCGCGATGAAAATGAGGGCAAGCGAGGCGATCAGCACCATCGTTGCGACCGCATTGATCTCAGGCGTTACGCCGCGGCGAATGGAGGCGAAGACATAGATCGGCAGCGTCGTATTCGAGCCGGCCACGAAGAAGGCGATGATGAAATCGTCGAAGGAAAAGGTGAAGGCGAGCAGAAAACCCGCCAGGATCGACGGCATGATTTGCGGCAGCACGATCTGCCGGAAGGTGGTGAACGGTGTCGCATAGAGATCGCTGGAGGCCTCGACGATATCGCGCCCGAGGCTCGCGATGCGCGCTTTCACGATCATCGTCACCAGCGCCATGGTGAAAAGCCCGTGGGCGGCAATGATCGAGCCGTAACCGAGTGCCAGCTTCGGCGGTTGATCGCCCGGCCAGAGGGCGGCGATAACAGGATTGACGAAGCCGAAGACCTCGACGAGGGCAACCAGCGTTGCGATGCCGATGACGACACCGGGCACGACGATTGCTGCCGCAAAGAGCGCGTCGAAAACCGCACGCGTCCGGGCACCGAGCCGCTCCATGCCGATCGCGGCCATGGTGCCGAAAATCGCTGCAAGTGCAGCGCTGGTAAAGGCTATGATCAGGCTGTTGCGCAGCGCTTCCATCAGGAAAGTGTTCGAAAGCGCCCGCCCATACCATTGCGTGGAGAAGCCGGTGAACTCGCTGGCATTGCGGCCGGCATTGAAGGAGAACAGCACGACGAGCGCGATCGGCGTGTAGAGGAACAGGTAGACGAAGGTGACGAGTGCGCGCATCAGATGAGGTCCACCTGCCGGGTACCGGCGACGCGCCAGGCGATACGCATGGCGACAAGCAGCACGATGACGACAACGGCAACCAGCGTGACGGCAATCGCCGATCCGAACGGCCAGTTGCGTGATTGCAGGAAGAGATCGACAAGCGCATTGCCGATGAAGAACACCTTGCCGCCGCCGAGAAGCTGCGGGATCAGGTACTCACCGAGAAGCAGGATCGTCACCAGCGCAACGCCGGTCATCACGCCCGGCAGCGACAGGGGCAGGGTAATACCGAAGAAGGTCGAGATAGGCTTTGCACCAAGGTCGGCCGAAGCTTCGAGCAGCCGGCGATCCAGCTTTTCGAGGTTGACATAGATCGGCATGATCATCAGCGGCAGGTAGCCGTAGACGATGCCGAGCAGCACCGCACCCGGCGTATTGATCAGCCTGACATTTTCGATGCCGACGAATTCAAGCAGGTGCGGAATGCCCCGCGCGCCAAGCAGATACATCCAGGCATAGGTGCGCACCAGCAGGCTGGTCCAGAAGGGTACCACGACAAGCGAGACAAGCAGCAACCGGCGCTGCGGGCTCGCCTTGACCGCCAGATAATAGGCGACCGGATAGGCGACGATGAGGCAGGCAGCCGCCCCGATTGGCGCCAGGATCAGTGTATTGACGAAGGCTGCCGAGCGAGCCCCGAGATTGGCGAACTGTTCAAAGGTGAAAGCCGCCTGATAGCCGCCTTCCGGCGCCCGTTCGCCGAAGGCAAAGACGATGATCGCGATGAAGGGCAGCACCAGGAAGACGAACAGCCAGACACTGGCCGGGCCGACCAGGGCCGCGGTGATCAGGCGCCGTTTGGTGGCGTGGGGCAGGGGCATGGCTTGATCTTCATCCACCGGATCAGGAAGCTGAACCGGCTTCCCCGCTGCAGGGCGGGGGAAGCCGGGATGCAAGATGGTCTTATGCCGACTTGAAGCGCGCCATCAGTTCGGCGCGGCCCGGATCGGTGAGTGTCACGGCGGCACCGAACTCGAGCGGTGTCAGTGCTGCTTCGTCCGGATAGACGATCTTGTTGGAGGTGACCTCCTTCGGCAGCAGCGCGATGACGCGGCTGTCTGTGGTCGGCGCACCGTTGGCAATGTGCTCCTTCACCGCATTCTGCGGGTCCATCAGGTAGTTGAGCAGCGCGTAACCGGCGGCCTTGTTCGGCGCATCCTTCGGGATCGCGTAATAGTCAGTCCAGATCTCGCCGCCGTCGGTGCCGAGGATATAGGCAAGCTCCGGCATGTCGCGGTTGAGCTGCGCGCCGTCATTGGTCCAGCACATGGTGAGCCACGCATCGGTCGAGCGCATCGACGGCTGATAGTCGGAGTTGATGGCGAAGAGATGCGGCTTGACCTTGATTAGCAGCTCTTCCGCCTTGGCAAGTTCGTCGGCCTTGATCGAATTGAAGTCGTAGCCGAGCGAAACAAGCGCACTGCCGATCGTCGTCAGCTGATAGTCATGCACCATGGCGCGACCGTCAGCTTCCGTCTGGGCGATCTCGAAAAAGTCCTTCCAGCTCGAAAGCTTGGTCTTGATCTTGGACGTATTGACGGAGAAGCCGGTCGTGCCCCAGTTCTTTGGCACGGCATAGGTCTTGCCATCGATCTGGCCTTCCTTGGTGAAGCGTGGGCTTTCGCTTGCCTGGCTGAAGTTCGGGATCTTCGAAAGGTCGAGCTCGTCGATGAGGCCAAGCTTGTGGTGGGTCGAGATCGTGTAGTTGGTCGGCACGAAGAGCGACCAGCCGGAGGCACCGGCCTGCAGCTTGGCGAGCATTTCCTCATTCGAACCGAAGACGTTGACCTCGACGGCAACGCCGGTTGCCGCCTTGAAATTCTCGAAGGTCGCCGGGTCATGGTAGTTCGGCCATGTGGCGATCGACATCTGCGTGCCGAGATCTTCTGCCGCATAGGCTGATGTCGACAGCGCACCCGGGAAACGCGACAGCACGGCGGTCGCAAGACCGAGGCCGGTAATGCCGAGGAAGTGCCGGCGGCTGACGGAACCGCGCTTCAGGCGCATGAACTCGTCCATAAAACCTTCGGCAGAAATGGGCAGATTGTCTTTATAATCCTTGCTCATGATGCTGTTCCCTTGTTTTGGTTTATGCATTCGATGCTGGAAAGACATGGATGGCGGCGGGGTCGAAACCGAGGAAAACCTCTTCGCCAGGTTCCACGAGATCGCTCTCGTTCATGCTGCGGCGGTCGGCCGTGATCAGGAAGTCGCCGAGCCCCGGCACGCTGACGGCATATTCGGCGGACGAGCCGAGGAAGATGCGGTGCGTCACGGTCCCCCTGAACGACGTGCCTGATGACGCCGCTTTGCGTGTCAGATGGATCGCCTCGGGGCGGAGTGCAGCGATGACGTCGCCCGACGCCAGCTGCTTGCCTGAGGGGATTGCCGACCCGTCCGCAAGCCGCAATGTCGTGCCGTCGGCTTCCATCGCAGCGGTGATACGGTTCGTCTTGCCGACGAAATCGGCGACGAAAAGATCGGCCGGGCGGTCATAGACTTCCTGCGGGCTGCCGAGTTGACGGATGCGGCCGGCACTCATGACGCAGACCACATCAGCCATCGAAAGCGCCTCTTCCTGATCGTGGGTGACGAGGACGAAGGTGATGCCGAGTTCTCGCTGCAGGGTTTGCAGCTCGATCTGCATCGCCGAGCGCAGCTTCTTGTCGAGTGCTGCCAGAGGTTCGTCGAGCAGCAGCACGGAAGGGCGGTTGACGATGGCGCGGGCGAGCGCCACACGCTGCTGCTGGCCTCCCGACATTTCATGGATCCGCCGCTTGGCAAAGCCGCCAAGCCGAACCATCTCGAGCGCTTCGGCGACACGCCGGTCGATCTCCTTCGCCGCGATCTTTGGGCGCATCTGCTTCAGCCCATAGGCGACGTTCTGCTCGACGTTGAAATGCGGAAACAGCGCATAGTGCTGGAAGACCATGTTGACGGGGCGGCGATAGGCCGGAACGCCATTCATCTCGTCCCCGTCGATCAGCACCGTGCCTTCGCTCGGCTGTTCAAAACCGCCGATCATGCGCAGGCACGTCGTCTTGCCGCAGCCCGAAGGCCCGAGCAGTGCCAGGAACGCGCCCTTTGGCACAGTAAGGTTGATGTCCGTTACAGCGGTCACGGCGCCATAGTTCTTTGTGACCGAACGGAATTCGATATCGTTCGTCGAAGCGGATGCCACGTCTGTTCCCTGCGGTTGGTTGGAATGGCAGTCTGTCGCTGCCTTATTGCCACCGTCGTTAAGGAAAGAGTAAGCCTGAGCTTCCTGCACGGTATATACCCCGAGAGAGGTATTTAGGCACACATCGTTTCGTGGAAGGTGTATATCCGGGCTGCGCGCAATTGCCCGGCATGGCACAGGGGAAGGGCTAGTGAGTATCGACCTGGAGACGCTGTTTGCTGCTTTCAACGCTACTGTCGGCAAGTCAGCCATGACGGATGCGGGCTTCGGCGATACATTCCGCCAGATGATGGCCGCACTCGTGCGCTTCGATTATGTTGTCGTCTTCGCCTATCGCGGAAAAGAGCGGCCGATCGATCTCTACAGCACCTTCGATCGCGAAGAGCACGTCGTTTTTGTGACGCTCTATCAGGCCGGTCCGTACCTGCTTGATCCCTTCTACCACACTGCTCGCGAGAGGCGCGAAGGCGTCTTCCGGATGCGTGAACTGGCGCCGGACCGGTTCTTTTCCAGCGAATATTATCGCACCTATTACGTCCAGACCGGACTTGCCGAGGAAATCGGCTTCTTCGTACCTGTCGATGGCGATATCACGGTGGTGCTGTCGCTGATGCGGCGCGAAAAGACCGGCGCTTTCCCACCCGCCGAATTCGCCACGCTGAAGAAGGTCGAGCCGCTCGTGGCCAGCATGGTGAAACATTATTGGGCCGGGCTCTCGCCGCGTTTCGATGTGCAGCTCGCGGCCAGAGGCAAAAGCCGCCGCAAAAGCGAGAGCATCCCGCGCGCTGATACTGTCTGGCATGACCTCAATCTCACGGGCCGCGAAACGGCAATCGTCGAACTGGTGCTGCAGGGCCATTCGTCGGAATCGATCGGCCTGAAGCTCAATATTTCGACGGGGACGGTGAAGGTCCACCGTCGCAACGTCTACCGCAAGCTCGGCATCTCCTCGCAGACGCAGCTGCTCTCGCTCTATCTGAAGAATCTGAGCTGACCGATGGCTACACGCCCCGGGACTGCTGTTAGGCGCGCGCCTTTGCCTCACGCAGCGAAATCAGCCGTCGTGCCGTCTCGTCCCAGAGGATGAGTTTCACGCAGCTGAGACTGTCACGAATGTTGATGCGCCCAAGCTTCGCCAGTTCCGGATAGTCACGCAGCACTTCCGGCAACCTGTAAAACGGCACTCGGCTCGACAGATGGTGGACATGGTGCATGCCGATATTGGCGGTGATCCACCGCAGAGGGCGCGGCAGATCATAATGCGAGGCACCGTGCATGGCGGAATAGGGAAACGTCCATTCCGGAGGCTTGGACCAGTGGGTGTCTTCGAATTGGTGCTGAACATAAAACAGCCAGACACCAGCCGATCCGGCAAGCAGAACGATTGGCAGATGGATCAGCAGAAAGGGAACGATGCCGACGGCCCAGATGAGGAGAACAGCCAGCGCAGCGATGCCGGCGTTGGTCGCCATCGTGGAAATCCAGGGCAACGCCCCGGAGCGCATCATGCCGAACGGCAATCTTTGCTTGAAGAGAAAAAGATAGGCAGGGCCAATGCCGAACATGACCAGTGGATGCCGGTATAGGCGATAGGCGAGCTTTCCTCGACCCGTCAGAGCGCGATATTCCTCGACCGTCAACGTGGTGATATCACCGACCCCCCGCTCATCCAGGTTGCCGGCTGAGGCATGATGTTCCGCGTGCGCGCGGCGCCAATAATCGTAAGGTGTGAGCGTGAGAATGCCGATCGCGCGTCCCGTCCAGTCATCCCACTGACGTCGTCCGAAGAACGAGCCATGCCCGCAATCATGTTGCAGCATGAAGAGCCGCAACAGGAAGCCGGCGGCAGGGACGACGAGGATTAAGCCGAACCAATAGCCGAAGTGGATCGCAACCGACGCTGCCGCCCAAAGAAGGATAAGCGGGATCAGCGTCACGGCCAGTTCGTACAGGCTTCGGCCTGTATTGGGTTTTCGGTAATTCGAGAGAATCTTGAGCCAGGCTTTTTCGGCACCGGCGTCTTGGCCGGCCGTCATCGTTGCGTTCATAGTCGGTCGGCGTCTTTCTGTTCAGCAGCGCTGCGGAAGAAGTGTTCGGCATGCTGGTAGTCATTTTCTGCGCCGATCCGGTCGCCGGCCAAAGACTTCAGCTCGGCAAACTGAAGGTACTGCTTGTATCGATCCAGCAGGCGCTGCCGCGATGATGTAGCATTTCTATCGGCTCGGGCGAAATGGTGTTTTCTCATGATAAATCCGAACCGCGAGGGTTCGCTCCTGATCGTCTGAAAATAGTTGTTCGATCGCTCTGTTCGGCGATGATCCGCCATAACAGCTTGCAACTGATGCCTTGTCTTGGGAGGCTGTAGCCGGGTGCGTCAGCGATCGGCCAAGCGGCGTTGCCGCCAACAGATAGGGTCATTCTGATCTGGTTTGCAGGGGATCCATGCGCAGAAGCAATCCTCAACTGCGGCTATTACAAATCACTAAAGGGAAGATTGCAAACGTGCGTCGGCAATCGGACGACGAATGCCTGCTTCGTTGAGGATGCAAGGCCCTCGGATGTTAAAGTCGCTACCGCAGCATTGTGGCTGCATCAGGTCCGAACAGCCTTTCAAACCGATCCAGATCGAAAGATTTGTGCGGCTGCCTTTCGTGCCCACTGTTGAGCTGGCGACCGACGCGGGCTATCAGGACGGGCAACATATTATTGGCTCCGAGGCGCATCTCAAAATGACCCCGTTATACCTGGTTACGCATTCCGGCGGATTCCACGCCGATGAGCTGCTTTCGAGCGTCATCCTCACTCGGCTGTTCCCACAGGCCAAGGTCGTTCGCAGCCGAAATGTCGAATGGATCACGCCTAGCACTGATCGCGTCATCTATGATGTGGGCGGGCAATATGATCCCGCAGCAGGCATTTTCGACCACCATCAGCGCGGCGCGCCCGTGCGAGAGGACGGACGGCCCTACAGTTCCTTCGGCTTGGTCTGGAAACATTACGGGGCGGACTATCTCTCAGCATTGGGCGTGCCCGATGCGCATGTTTCGTCGATACATGCGTCCTTCGACGCCAAGTTCGTCTTGCCGGTCGATCTGAACGATAATGGCGCGCTTGATCCTTCCATTGCGGGCGAGTTGGCTGGCCTCACGCTGCCGGCTCTGCTGGAAACCCTGAAGCCGGTTTTTGATGCCAAGGATCCCGAGGCCGATGACCGTGCGTTCCATGCCGCCCTTTCCATCGCGCGAAGTTTCGTAGAGGCAGGTGTCTTGACGCAGGATGCAAAGCTGCGCGCGGAAGCCCTTGTTCTCAATGCAATTAACGAGACAGGACAGGAGCACGTTCTCGAACTGCCGATGGGAATGCCCTTTCGGGCGGCGATCGTAAAGGCGAAGGCCGACCATCTGCTTTTCGTCGTTCACCCCAGGGAAAACGACTGGTGCCTGACGGGCATACGCCGTGCTGACGAGGGTTTCGAACTGCGCGCCGACCTGCCGGCATCCTGGGCGGGTCTTACCGGTCATGAGCTTGAGCGCATCTGTGGTGTCGAAGGAGCAACCTTCTGCCACAAGGGACGCTTCGTCGCGGCCGCCAAGACCCGGGAGGCAGCCCTTGCGATGGCAAAAATCGCCGTAGACGAGGCGCTCTCGTAAAACGACTGCGGACGTTCACGATGTCATGTCATCCGATCCGATAGTGGGTCGATCGTCGGCCGGCTTGCGTAGTGCTTCGCTTGCGATCATGGTCACCGGCATGATGCCTATTGAGGTTATGCAACGTCCTCGTTTACTGCCGCAGAGAAGCTTTCCGCGCTACGCCTATTTGCCCGGCCGGATGCCCCATCCCGTACGGGATCCGGCGGGGCATAGTTACCAGATCGCACCTGTGCCGGTTCTTCCGACACTCGATTCCGATGAATTTGCGTGGGGAGCGGACCTTTTCAACCATGGCTATTACTGGGAAGCGCATGAAGCCTGGGAAGGGATCTGGCAGGTCGCGGAAAGAGGCAGCGTGCTGCGCACGTTGCTCAAGGGGCTGATCCTGCTCTCTGCCGCCGGTGTGAAGATCCGCGAAGGCAAACGCGCACCGGCGATGCGTCATGCCGGCCGCGCCGTCGGGCTGTTTCGTCAACTGTCTAAAGTCCCGCATGACGCCTTTTCGCACGCACTCGGAATGTCGCCGGCGATGCTTGCTGATATCGCCGAAGCATCAGTGAACGCTCCACCGGTCTTGAGGGCGACCGCGCCCGGACAGCCCGAATCGGTCTACGGTTTCATTCTGGGAAGCGATTGCGGATTGACGAGAAGAGCGTCGGTTGGTCGCGAAGAAGACCCGCAAGCGAGCTAACATGGAGCCAATGCCCGGTGACCTTCAAACCTCCATCACGTCTTCAAACGATTCCGGGAAAGTCTGGCGCGCCACCTTCTCGTTGATCACAAGCATCGCCTCATAGGATGTTGGATCGAAATCCTTGTCCGCTGCCACCACTTCCCGCCCAAAGAGCAGGTTTAGTCGGGCGGCGTCCAGATTGCCGCGCTCAAAAGGCTCCGCTCCGAAATGGTGCCAAAGCGCATGCAGGAAGGCAGCATCGACCCGGTGTTCCGATGAGCCCGGCCGCGCACGGCGAGGAAGGGGCTTGATCGGCGTCACACCCCTGGGGTTCGCGCGGCGGATGGTGAACTGAATGCCGCTCCCCGGCATGCCGGATGGAAAGCCGCGGTGCTTCGTCATGTCTGCAAGCTTGGCCATCGCTGCCTCTCCTTCGCAATCGATCCTATCATTTTTTCAATGTCGGGCTCGCCGATGGCGATACCCGCAGCCACAACACGCCCCAATCTTGGGCTCGAATTGTAGACGATATATTTCCAAACCCGTAACATGATACCTGCTAGTTTTCGATCGTAATCGGTCGAACAGGCTTTGAGGCCGTTTGAGCGCAAGCAACATGACGAGGCCAGGATGCGAAGACAGCTTCAGCAAGAAATTCTGGATATGCTGGCACGGGGTTCTTCCCTCGAGGACGCCTGCGATCGCATTTGTGAGCATGCTGAACGGCTTGCGGCCGGCGTCCTTTGTTCAATTGTGACCGTTGATCGTGACGGTCTCCTGCATCCCCTGGCGGGGCCAACGATAGCGAAGACCTATTCGAACGCCCTCGATGGAATACCGATTGGACCTGATGTCGGCTCTTGCGGCACGGCTGCCCATTTCCGCAGGCCGATCGCCGTCACCGATATCTTTGCTGACCCGCTTTGGATCCCCTATCGGTCGCTTGCCGACATCCTTGCAAAGGAACATGGCGTCAAGGCGTGCTGGTCCAGCCCCATCCTGCGCAGTGATGGCCGCGTGCTTGGGGCGTTTGGGTTTTATTACAAGGACAATCGCGGCCCCACCCCCGAAGAACGAATGATCGTCGCCGAGTATCTCGACCTTTGCTCACTGGTGCTCGAGCGCGAGGAGGTGAAAGCCGACAATCAAAGGCTGGCCTTCTTTGACAACCTCACCGGCTTCGGCAATCGCGCCAATTTTCTCAAGACGTTGGAGGCAGCCATCGACGGCGGCGCTGGCCCTCTTTCGGTTCTGCTCATCGATATCGATCATCTCGGCCGGGTCAACGACGCCTTCGGGCATGCGACCGGCGACAGGCTGATCCTGGAGGTTGGTCAAACGGTTGCACGGATCGCAGCGCCGGTGGCCACTTTCAGGGTGGACGCCGATGAGTTCGCGGTATTGATCGAAAATCGTTCGACGGAATTGTCCGCGGTTTCGGCGGAAATTCTACGCGCCATCGAGAACCGGACACCACGGCGCAACGAACATCTCCTGCCGGTCTCGGTCACCTGCGGAGGCGCAATCTCCGAACCGTCCCAGCCGCCCGACGTTCCGACTTTTCTGCAACACGCAAATCTCGCGCTCCACCACGCCAAGCGGACAGCCAGAGGCGGGTTCGTGCTGTACAGCGACGATCTTGCCGGGGCTATCGCAAACCGGTTCCGGGTGCTGCAGACCGTGACGAGCGCCTTGGCCGAAGATCGGATCGAGGCGCACTATCAGCCGATCGTCAGCCTCGCAACGCAGGAAATTGTCGGCCTTGAGGCGCTCTGCCGCATTCGTCTGGACGGAGGGCAGATCCTCTCAGCCGGCGCGTTCGCCGAGGCGCTCCAGGATCTGTCGATGGGCCACCTCCTGACGGATCGAATGCTGGAGCAGGTCGCGCGCGACATTAGATACTGGCTCGATCTTGGGATGTCGTTTCAATATGTCAGCGTCAACGTGTCGATGGCGGATTTCAATCAGGGAAACCTCTGCGAGCGTATCAAAAGCGTTTTTGCCCACCACCGCACGCCCCTCAAGCACGTTGTGCTCGAGGTGACGGAAACGGTCTATATGGACGAAAAGGACGGTAAGGTCGCACAGGCGATCGAGGAACTTCGCAGGGAAGGGCTGCTTGTGGCACTCGACGATTTCGGCACGGGTTACGCCTCTCTCACGCATCTGCTGAATTTTCCGGTTGACATCATCAAGATCGACAAGACCTTCATCGACCGGATGTCGGACGGACCCGGCGCAGTCATCGTCAAAGCCCTTCTCGACATGTCGATCGGTCTCGGCACCCGCATCGTGGCCGAAGGTGTGGAAACCGAAGATCAGGCGGACCGTCTTCGGCGCCTCGGATGCCCCTATGTACAGGGATATCTGTTTGGCCGTCCGGTTGACCGCGACAGGACAACCGAAGCGTTGCGCGCTGATACTTTCGCTCTGGCAAGCAAGGCGGGACAAAAGGCCTAGAGCCGTTCATCGCTTATCGGAATCGTCAGGGATTGAACGAAGCCGCTTTCGCGGCATTTGGAGCGCGGGATTTGCATGAATGCGCGATCGTGTCCCGCCAGGTGATGTAGCTCGGCGGTAGCGAAGCCGCTCGCGAGCGTGCCCTCAACAGCGCCGTAGTGAGCGGGCGGCGGAGCGGTGGTCATCGATGTTCTCCGGTAGCGTCGGGTTGCTGACACCAACCTGATTCGAAGGAACCACCGATGACCGACGACATGATGAACCTGCGTGCGTTCGTGGAGAAGTCCCCCGACGCCGATCTTTTGCGCGAGATGATCGGTTTTGCCGCCGAGCGGCTGATGGAGCTGGAGGTGGGCGCCGCCACCGGTGCCGGTTATGGCGAGAGGAACCCGCTGCGGACGGCCCAGCGCAACGGCGACCGCGAGCGGGATTAGGAGACGCGCGCCGGAACCGTCGAGCTGCGCATTCCGAGGCTCAGGAAGGGCTCTTACTTTCCAGGCTTCCTGGAGCCGCGGCGCATGGCCGAGAAGGTCCTGACGGCGGTCATCCAGGAAGCCTACGTGCAGGGAATGTCGACCCGCTCGGTTGACGATCTCAGCGCAAACGCAGTTTGTCGCGTGGTCAAGGCCATGGGCAAGGTGCCCAAGCGTGCCGCCATCATGGATGATGCCGAAGAAGACGTTCTCGCCTATATGACCTTCCCGAAGGAGCACCGCGCCAAGCTGCACAGCACCAACCCGATCGAGCGCCTCAACGGCGAAATCAAGCGCAGAACCGAGGTCGTCGGGATCTTCCCCAATGATGACGCCATCGTCCGCCTCGTCGGCGCGATCCTGCTCGAACAGAACGACGAATGGGCTGTCCGGCGCGCCAGATACATGACGCTGGAAACCAGCAGCCAGATGAGCGATGATCCGCTCATCAGCCTGCCAGCCGTGGCGCGCTGATCATCCCGGCCCATGCCGGAGAACGCGGCGACCCAGCCGCCACCTACATCACTCCCTGGGACATGATCCGCCCCGCCGCCGTAAAACCGGTTCGGGGGCCGATCACTGCACTTGAAATTTATCACGACAGATGACATGTTAGGCGCGACACTTGACGCGGAGAATGGTAATGGCCCTCGCAGCAAAACCCCCTTCCTCACTGGTCGCCGGTGGCGAATTGCAAAAGATCGAAGCTCTGCTGGGTGGCTCGCGGGTGCTTGCGCGCCGACTGACCAGCGCGCTCGATGCGCATGAGCTGCTGTTGCACGGCCTACCGGCCTCGGCGCTGGATCACCTTGTCGGCAATCTCGTCGTCATCGGCAAGAACGAGTCGCTTGAAAAGGCGGTCGGCATGAGCTTGCGCACATGGCAGCGACGGAGGGACACGCCGTCCAAGCCGCTTAGCCAAGAACAGAGCGGCCGGGCCTGGAAATTCGCCGAAATCCTCGCTAAGGCGACGGACGTCTTCGGCTCACAGGCCGAGGCCGAGCAATGGCTGGAACGTCCCGCAGTCGGGCTTGATCAGCGTCGCCCGATCGACCTTCTCGGCACTCCGGCCGGCGTCGAGCTGGTGGAGGATCATCTCGACCGCCTCGATTACGGCGTCTATGCATGAACCTTCTGCCGATTGCGCTCGGCGGGACCGAGCTTGTCGCATGGCGACTCGATCAGACGGTCCATGCGCAGACATGGGATAGTGGCGAGGGCGCGTATCGGGTTGGTGGACGCTGGAACAGCAAGGGCGTTCGCGCGGTCTACTGCTCCCTCGATCCGGCGACGGCGATCCTGGAGGTGGCAGTCCACAAAGGCTTCCGGGCGCTCGATACGGTTGCGCACATAATGACAGCGGCCGTCATTTCCGCTCCCGCCGATGTCCACGTTGTCGATCCGACGACCGTGCCAAATCCGAACTGGCTGCGGCCGGGCATTCCCGGCGCGGGGCAACAGGCCTTCGGAGACGAGTTGCTGCGCCAACACCGCTTCGTCGCCATCCCCAGTGCGGTATCGACGCACAGCTGGAACCTGATCTTTCTAGCGGGCGGCCCGGCAGGCGCCTATGTGCTCAGATTCCAGGAAGCGTTTGCGCTTGACACGCGTTTGCATCCACCCGGCCCCTAGACATTCGGGAACTGGATGAACCCAGCTCTGCTGGCGTCGTCGTGATGGATCAATTCAAGCGGCTAGAGTCCCGGGCGTCTTTTGTGAATCTGCGGGGGATTGAACGAAGCCGCTTTCGCGGCATTTGGAGCGCGGAATTTGCATGATGCGCTTCTGATTTGAAGGATTGGGCTGTTTTAGCCCAACCTTTGTACAGGAGATGACGATGAGTGAGATGAGCCCGCTACGCCGGCGCATGATCAATGACATGACGATCCGCAATCTTTCACCAGCGACGCAACGATCGTATTTACATGCAATGTCGAAGTTCTCGCGCTATTTCGGGCGATCGCCAGACCGTCTTGGACTGGATGACGTGCGCGCGTTTCAGGTGCATCTGGTCTTCCGTCAAAACTTGAAACGCTAGCGGTCCGTAGCCTTGATGACGCGCTGACCATCAGAACCGCCAGCTAGCTCGATCACTGCGACAACAGTCGTGCCGCCATTACTCTGCAGCCTCGTTGCTGCGTTCGAGGTAATGCCCAGTCAGGAAGGAGCGATAGGCGTCTGCGATACCCTCCTTCAGCCCTATCTTCGGCGTCCAGCCGAGAGTACGGAGCTTGTCGGCACTCATGAGCTTACGTGGAGTGCCATCCGGTTTGGTGAGGTCTCGCGTGATCTCGCCTTCGAAGCCGACGACCTCCGCAACGAGCGCGGCCAATTCGAGGATGGTAATGTCTTCGCCGGAGCCGACATTCACATGACTTTCGGCGGAATAGGTCTTCATGAGATGGACGCAGGCGTCGGCGCAATCGTCGACATGCAGGAATTCGCGCTGCGGCGTTCCGGTACCCCAGATGCGCATGTCTTTCTGACCGCTCATCTTGGCCTCATGCGCCTTGCGTATCAGCGCCGGCACGACATGGCTCGAATCGAGGTCGAAATTGTCGCCCGGTCCATAAAGATTGGTAGGCATGGCCGAGATGAAATCACTGCCATGCTGTTTTCGATAGGCAGCGCAAAGCTTCAATCCGGCAATTTTGGCGATCGCATACCATTCGTTCGTGGGCTCGAGCGATCCGCTCAGAAGCGATTCCTCAACGATCGGCTGATCGGCGAATTTCGGATAGATGCAGGACGAACCCAGAAACATCAGTTTTTCGACGCGAACCTTATGAGCTGCGTGGATGACGTTAGCCTGGAGGATCAGGTTGTCGTAGAGGAAGTCGGCCGGATAGGTATCATTGGCAAGAATGCCGCCGACCTTCGCAGCCGCCAGGAAGACGGCGTCGGGACGGTTATTTCCCATCCACGCCTCCACCTGCTCCTGTCGTCTCAGGTCGACCTCGGCGCGCGTGGCCGTCAAAATCTCGCAGCCCTCGGAGGCAAGACGTCGCATGATCGCCGAGCCCACCATGCCGCGGTGGCCCGCGACATAGACCTTTTTTCCGGCAAGGCTGTAGATCACCTCAGGCATGGACCAAGCCTTTGTTCGCACCGACCGTCGGAACATTTCGTGCCATGACTTTCAGGTCTTCGCGAACCATCTCCGAAACCAGTTGATCAAGACTGGTCTCATGTTTCCAGCCAAGCTTCGTATGCGCCTTCGTCGGATCGCCGAGCAGAAGATCGACTTCTGTAGGGCGGAAGTAGGCCGGATCGATCTCCACCACACAGCGGCCGGATATCGTATCATATCCTTTTTCCTCGACACCCTCCCCACGCCAATCGATCGGCATGCCCACCCTGACAAAGGCCTTTTCGACAAAGGAGCGAACCGAGTGCGTTTCGCCGGTCGCAAGAACATAGTCCTCCGGTTCGTCCTGCTGCAGCATCAGCCACATGCCGCGGACATATTCTCGTGCATGCCCCCAATCACGCTTGGCGTCCAGATTGCCGAGATAGAGCCGGTCCTGCAGGCCAAGATGGATTGCAGCGGCCGCCCGGGTGATCTTTCGGGTCACGAATGTTTCGCCGCGGATCGGGCTTTCATGGTTGAACAGGATGCCATTCGAGGCATGCATGCCATATGCCTCGCGATAATTGACCACGATCCAATAGGCATAGAGCTTGGCAGCCGCGTAGGGGGATCGGGGATAGAAAGGCGTCGTTTCGCTTTGGGGAACTTCCTGCACCTTGCCGTACAGCTCGGAGGTGGACGCCTGATAAAAGCGGGTCTTCTTGGTCAGGCCCAGAAGACGAATTGCTTCGAGCAGCCGCAGCGTTCCGGTTCCATCCGCGTTAGCCGTATATTCCGGCGTTTCGAAGGAGACTTGGACATGGCTTTGTGCGGCAAGGTTATAGACCTCGTCGGGCTGCGTTTCCTGAACGACCCGGATGAGATTGGTTGAATCGGTCATATCCCCGTAATGCAGGATAAAGCGAGGGCTCTCGACATGCGGATCCTCGTAGAGGTGCTCGATACGATTGGTATTGAAGGACGACGAGCGCCGCTTGATGCCGTGAACGATATAGCCCTTGTCCAAGAGCAATTCGGCCAGGTATGCACCGTCCTGTCCGGTCACGCCGGTGATCAGCGCAACTTTCCTGTTATTTCTCATTCCGGTATCCATGGTCGCTCTCCAACTCGAATACTAACGCTATCTTTGAATGCTGGTAGTGTAGGAAAGGCGCGAACGCCGATGAATTTCTCTGGCAATCCGACGTTCTTTCGCTGCTTTAGGTCGTCGTTTTGTAGTATTTCATCAACGATCTCGAGAACAACTCGGAATCGCCGAACGTATAAAGGGCGTGCTTTCTTGGCTTTACGCCGTTTATCGCGATGGAAATCTCCGGGCTGCGTGAAGAAGCCCTCAGCTGCTGAAGGCAAAAATCGACGGCTCGGCGGCTGGTTTTTGCCCATCTGACAACCATGAGCGTCCTCTCCGCGATCGCTGTCAGATGCACTGTATCGGTAGAGGCAAGCACGGGCGCACTGTCGAAGATCACAACCTGGCCATTTGCCCGGGCCATTTCGATGAGTTCCGCAAGATCGGCCAGACGGGTATGCCGAAGGTGGCTGGGGTTGCCGGCGGGAATGAAGTCGATACCGCTTGGATGATGATAGATGATGTCGTCGATTTCAGCCTGTCCGCACATGAAATCGTTCAGTCCGTGCTTGAGTCCCGACTTGAAAAGCGAGTCGAGTTTTCCGCGCCGAAGGTCGCAATCGACGAGCAGCACGGGGGTTCCGTTGGCTGCGAGTTCGATGGCCAGCGATCCGGCGACAAGCGATTTGCCCTCGCCGCTATGGGCGGACGTGACGACAATGCTGGCTGGAAGCTTCCCGCCATTGGTTTGTTTGAGCGAAATCATGACGGTGCGAATTGCTTCATCGAACATGCCGCCTTGAATTTGCCCAAAGAGGACCGACGGATTTCGCCGGGTTGCCTGACTCAGGCGCGGTATGAAACCGGCAGGTACGAAGCGTCCCATCCCGATCAGTTGGTCGAAGCTGCGGACAGATTTGTCCATCATTTCTACCGCGAAAGCGGCCGTTGCAGCGATCGCGGACGAAGCCACAAGAGCACCGATCAGATAGAAAAGCCGGCCCCGTCCTTGTGGCATGAGCGGTACCGCAGCCGGCGACAGAACTTCAACTTCCGCGCCAGGCAGCATGGCTTGTGCCGCAAATACGCGACGCTGTTCCTCCAGCCTGTCCAGGGCTGTCTGTTCCCTATCGGCGACGCGCTCCAGTCGCGCCAGCTCGATTTTATCAAGTGTGGAGTGAGACCGCAGATTGTAAGCCGCCGTCAGGGCGGATCGGACTGTGCTGTCTTCACGATCAAGCGCAGCAAGCTTGGCGCGCAGCGATTGAACATAGCGATCGACGGCAGTGCCGAGATCGGCGCGCGATTTGACAATCTTTGCACGCAGATCGACGACTGGCTGGGCGTCGCTACCATATATGTCGAGAAGACGCTCGAGATCCTGCTGCTGTGCCCGAAAGTCACGTTCCATCGCGCTGATACTGTCGGGGATGGAGTCATTCTGCGTGGCGAGCGAGGCGTCGCCGGCCGCCTCCAGGGTGGTGATTACTGCTTTTATATCGACGCGGTCCTTTTCAATTTTTGCCTGCCGGTCGCTCAGTTCCATAATGGATTTGATCTGTTCGCTCTGAGCATCGTCATTCGGGACGATACCCGTGGTTTTTTGATATTCGTCGGCGGCATTGCGCGCCGCATCGGTGCGGCCCTGCTGCTCCGCTATGCGCTGTCGAAGCCACCCTTCTGCAGCATCCAGACGATTGCGAGCACTCTCTTCCCGCTCTTCAAGGTAAATATCGATCAGGCGATTGGGCACAGCGGCCGCCAATTCGGGATCATGCGTATCGAATCCGATTCGGATAACACCGCCCGGGCCGTCCCGGATCACCTGGAGCGCCCTGTAATATTCCTCGATAACCGGCTCGAGCCTGTCTTGCTGCGGCACGGGCGGCTTACCGCTGTCGATCAACTGCCGCAGACTAGCCTTGATCTCGCTGATCAGAGACGGTTGACGCAGTGCCGGATTGAATTCCGCCCGCTCGTCGAGCCGCAGATCGCGAATGACACGTTCCGCCACGCTCCTGGACCGCAGCCGCTCCGCCTCCGATGCGACATTCAAGGGGTCATTGCCGCTGTCGTCGCTGTTCACCGATTTTGCCAGCGGCGCGTGGATCATAAGCCGGGACTCGGCATGATAGCTCGGCTGCATTCCCAGGATCATCACGGTGGCAACCGTCATCGTCAGAACCACCAGGCATGCAATCATCACCATCCTGCGGCGGAGCAGGCGCAAACCGGATGCCAGATCGAAATCATCCGATCTCGTCTCTGCCTGAAACCGGGGTTCATAGTGCATCGTTCTGATAGGAACATTCCGATCTGGCGGAAAAGTCGAGATTGTCATGATGCGCTAACCCTTGCTTGAGGTTGCGTGGAGATGGCCTCGTAGAGTTTTTCGATCGACCGCATATATGCTGTCATACTGAAATGGTTGAGGTAGTGGACGCGGCCTTTGATGGAGAGCTCAGCGCGCATTTCGGGGTCCGTAACCAGCTTTGCCAGGGCCGCAGCCAGAGCATCCTGGTCCCCGACAGGGACGAAGACACCGGTTTTGCCGTCGGAGATGACCTCCTCATGCGCTCCAACCCGCGTGGTGACGACGGCAAGGCCGTGGGCCAGTCCTTCAATGACGGCCATGGCCAGGCCTTCGGCATGCGAAGGCAGGACGAGAATATCGGCGCGGGCGCATAAGTCCTTGATCTCGTCGGCCCCAAGCCAACCTGGCATCTCCACCAGGTCGGATAGCCCCATCGCGGCGGCTTGGCGGCGGTAGTCCTCGACCGGCCCATCACCTGCCAGCACGGCTCGCCACTGTAACTCTTTCATCATCGGATGGCTGAGCGCCAGCAACAGCTCCGGCACGCCCTTGCGTTCGCTCAAACGGCCGAGAAAGACGATGAGTGGCGTCTGGCCAGCAGGAGGCCTGCGCCGCGCGCCGGGATCGGGGACACAATTGTGGACGACGACGACGCGGTGACCGTCTACGCCGAGAAGCGTCGTCAGCGTCACGTGATCACGCTGGCCAAGTGCCACCACGCAATCGGCATTTTGAAACATCCGCCGGATGAGCGCTTGTTGGCGTGGAGAACGGGCAGCAAAATCGCTGGCGTAATCATAGTCGTGCAAGTGCAATATGTGAGAGCAGCCCAGCACACGGGCGGCCTCCGTCAGGATCAGCTTTCGTGATGTGCTGCCGCGACCTGCGACATGGATATGGTGAATACGCGTGGGAGCAACGACCCGATCCCTAGCCATCGTCAGGATGGCGCCCAGCAGGCGCAGGGACGACGTCGCCGCGGACCATCGAGGCCCTCTGGTGTCGGTGACGAAGTGCGTTGCGCCGGCCTGCCTTGCTGTGCTGGTTATATAACCGACCAGCCTGCCGATCCCGCCGCCGTTCTCGCAGCCGCCCGGGACATAGTGGCGTACACTTGCCATTTGAGCTCTTTCCGCCGATGCCTTCATCAGCATGATCGGACGACCTCGCGATAGACGGCTGCAGCCTGAGCTCCAACCTGCTCGGGTGAATTCGGTCCCCTGGCCCAGGCAAGCGCGTTGGCGCCGAGATTGTTTCTGAGTTCGCTGTTTTCAGCCAATGTGCGGATGGCCTTTGCGAGGTCTTCCGCATCCCCGGGCGAGACCACCATTCCAAGCCCATTCGGCTGAACTGTCGTGCGCAATTCGCCGACGTCGGTGACGATGACAGGTTTGCCGAAGGCAGCGGCAAGGTTGAGTACCCCGCTTTGAGAAGCTTCCGTATAGGGGAGCACAACGATATCGGCATCGAGGAAAAGCTGCGCAACTTCAGCATCTTCGATGAAGCGGTTGCGGATATCATAGCGACCGGCGTCCCCCATCAGCGGCTGGAACAGCCAGGGGTTGTCACCGCGGCCCGCGACCGTAATGCGCAGGTTCGGAAGCGCATCCTTGAGCATCGCTTCGGCGCGGATCAAATGTTCCAGGCCTTTGTAAGCAAAGATCCGTCCGAAAAGCAGGACGCGCAGAGTTCCATCGGCCTGGCCTCGCGTCAGATTTTGCTGCCGGGCGAGTTCCGCGTAACGCTGTATGGCGGGGTGCGACAAGACATGGACGCAGTCTGGAGATTTCGAATATCGATCGAGCGCCATCCGCTTCAGCTCTTCACCATGAACGACGAGGTGTCCGGATTGTCTTGCCATCAATTCCGGCGCCCAGCCGGGCAGGGTGCGGGTATCGGAATCTCCCGGATGTACATCGACATCATGGACGGTCGTGATGAGCGGGATCGGCCGCCAGAACGGAGCGGCGAAATTCAGCCAGAGCGTGCTATTGCTGAGAAGATGAATAAGGTTCGGCTTTTCGTTCCGGATGAGTCGGGTCAACTGATGCAGGAACCAGGGATTGGCGAGCGAACGGTGCCGCGGCCAGTCCAGCAGGTGCAAATCGATTGCCGGATCGAACCAGGATGCAAGATGCGCGTAGCGTCGGCGCGGGACGCCGAGAACGACATCAAGGTGCCGCGCGACACCGCCGGCGAAGGCGATCGTGTAATCTTCCAGTTCGGAAACGAGCAGCAGCGCCTTCATTTCGCTGCCTCCGATAAGCCGATGTCCCGGCCGAACCGGGGGAGATTGCGGACTGAACGCAATGCGTCGCGTGTGCGTCTGAGCACGTTTGGTTCGCCAGCGAATAACAGCCCTTCGAAGGCAAGCTTGATGCGGGTACGCGCATCAGCGCCGGCCAGCTCCGCCGATGCCACCCAGTAGGGATAGTGATCCGTCAGGCTTAACCGTGCCGGTATCTCGTGGATTGAAAGAAACCTGTTTGTCGCTTCGACGGTGCGCTGCCAATGGGCCATTCTCCGTCGCAACATCGCGGCATCATCGACCGGCCGATACCAGTTGTTGTTGTGGATCCGGTAGAAGCCGAGTGAATCCGGCAAAGAAGCGACGTCCCCGAGAAACGGATAGATCCCCGTGAGCCATGCATCGGCCGAAATACGGAACTGATCCGGGATCGGTCCTGCAGCATCCCACGCGCTGCGCCGAACCGAGATGGCTGAGGTCATCGGGAAGGGCCACCAGCCGGCCGATCTGGTCAGCAGTGCCGAGAGATCTCCGGAACATAGCGTCCGGGGGATCGGCTTGAGGATTGACGATCCATCGATCGAAACCGGCTGAAGTCGGTGATAGACAAGCGATACCGCAGAATCCAACTGAAAGGCAGCGCGTGTCGCCGACAGTTTGCCCGGAGCCCACCAGTCGTCCGCGTCCAGAAAACAAAGGATACCGCCGCTGCTGAGCTTTACCGCAGCATTGATCGCGGCTGCCTGTCCCGAATTTTCCTGGAAGAGTACCTTCACCCTGTCATCATAGGCTTCTAGTACGGAGCGCGACTGGTCGCTCGATCCATCATCGACGACGATGATCTCGACGTCGGGGATATCCTGGCTCAGGACGCTGTCGATCGCGCGTCCGACGAAACGGCCATAGTTGTAATTGTTGATGAGAACGCTGATCCCTGACTGCTCCATGACGCCCTCAAGCGGCTTGCAGCACGACAAGGCTGCGCAGCAGCATGGTCGTGCTATCGTCCGGGAGACCGGCCCCGCCATTGCCCCCAGCACCTGGAACCTCGCGGATGGCTATATCAGGAGCGCTCACGCGCCCAATCTGGTTTTTTTGGGGTAGAGACAGTGAGGCAGGCGTTGACGCCGCCGCGACCGGTGAAGCTCTCGTCGTGGAGCATGCCGAACCAGGATCATAACGCGAAACCATAGCAATCCCAACCTTCCAAGCATCGCTGCGGACAGCCTGCGTCGGAACCCTCAATTCGCCAAAAAACCGTGGCGCAACGTGGCGTGCTTTGCTGTCCGCACCTTTGCAAGCTACCGGCGAATGGAGATGGGTAAAATCTGCTCTTATGGGCAATCCCGCAGGCTTAGGGCCTATCCTTTGGGGTAGGTTCCAGACGCCTGCTTAAGCGTAACCACGTCTTTGGGTGATGGGTGTCTGCATTAGGCGTAGCCGCGCCGTCATTTGCGTGAGTTGACTGCGCGGATGTTTGGATGGTTGTTCTTGTGTGTAGCAGCGTAGCTGTGAAAGGAGATACATGCCTTTCCAGACTGACGCGATCAACAGCCGCTCCTTTGGCCAGCTCGGCAAGGACCGACAATGAGCGTATACGGTCTTAGAACTACAAGCGGGCCGGCCATCACTTGGCGAAGCATAGAATGCTGGGGAGCCGGTATATGCCTGTTCCTGCAGACGGGTGCGCTTTTTCCGCTTTTGCTATCAGATCCGGACGGAGGGTTGAGCGATCACTCCAAGTCGCTGCTGCGCCTCGTCAGCCTACCCGTCTATGCATTTACAATACTGATCCTGATAAGAAATTTACCGCTCTTCCTCGTGGCGCTGAGACGCAATCTGCTGCTCCCGCTGATCATCTTGTTGCCGTTTTTGTCCATCTTGTGGTCGATCAGTCCATCGCTGAGTCTGCGGCGCGCCATCGGCCTGTTGTTTACCGTGCTTCTTGCCTACGTGCTTGCAATGCGCTTCACGCCGAGACAGCTGCTTTTGCTGGTCTTTGCGACTTTGGGAACGTGTATCGTACTGAGCCTGGCGATGTTCGCGGTGGCGCCTCATCTTGCCCGTATGCCCATGGACAGCGAGATGCGAGGCATCTTCATCAACAAGAACAGCCTCGGCTGGTATTCGAGCATCATGATACTGGCGGCGGCTGTCGTGCTGATCGACGGCACTCTCGGCTTGCGGCGAACCGCATTTATCCTGCTGGCTGCGAGCGGGATTTGTCTTGTTGCTTCAGGATCGATGACTGCGACGATTGCGATCGCCTCGGCATTTTGCCTGATTGGATTCTATTCAGCCCTGCAGAGAAGCAGCGGCATCGGCCGCATCCTCCTCATCCTGCTGTTCGTTCAGCTCGCGGCTGGCCTTCTCATCTCGCTTCACGAGTTCCTGGTTCCGTTCCTCGAAGCGCTCGGTAAGGACGCCACTTTGACAGGTCGCGTGCCGTTGTGGGAGCTGGTCGACCGCCAGATTGCCAGCCACTTGATGTTCGGCTTCGGCTATCAGGCGTTTTGGACGGAAGCTAACCCCGGAGCATGGTCCATCTGGTCCGAAATCCTGTGGATGGCGCCTCACGCCCATAATGGTTACCGCGACGCGATGCTCAGTTTCGGCATCATCGGCACGGCCTTCTTTGTTCTGCTGCTTTTGCGCGCAGTGCGCCAGGGGGCGATTCTTCAATGCCGCGATCCGCAATATGGCTGGCTCTGGCTCAATGTCTTCACCGTCATGATCTTGGTGATGAACCTGACCGAGAGCATTTTTCTAATCCAGAATGACGCCATTTTCATTCTGTTCAGCACGGCTATCATCATGTTCTCGCTGCATGTGCCCGTCGTTTCGGCAGAGGCCGATCAAGGGTGGCGGATGCCCATGACGGCGCCGGATCCATCAATCCCATGAGACCTCGTTTCACACTGTCCTGTTGCGTACTGCTTGCAGCGCTCTCACCACGCCTGGGCAATTCTGCGCCGGTGAGTTCGGACAAAGACGCGCCCGACATCATGCATAAGGCAATCCAGGCAGCGACCTGCGCCGAGGCCGCGCCAGGCGCATTATCCGACGAACTCAACGGAATTCTCCCTGGCGATGCGGTGACCGGCACAGCCGCGGGACGCGCGATATTCTATGTGTCGCCTGCCGGCAAAGACACTTGGAGCGGCCGTCATCCCGAGCCGAATGCCACCGACGGACCCTTTGCCAGCATCGAGCGCGCGCGCGATGCTGCGCGGGAAGCAGGCGGCCAGAGCATGATTGCCATGGAGGGTGGAGATTATTATCTAGCCCGCCCCGTTGTCTTTGATGCCAGAGACAAGGGCCTGGTCATCACGGCGAGATGCAACCAGACACCTGTCTTGCATGGCGGTCGGCTTGTGAATAACTGGGTGTCACAGACTGCCGGACGCTGGAGGGCGCCACTGCGCTTGCCGACGGACGAGGCCGTCGGCGATCTCTTCGTCAACGGGGTTCGCCAGGCCCTGTCCCGCTTTCCGAACGCTCCTTCCGACGGAGATCCGCGCAAGGGATGGCTGTTTGCCGCCAAATGCAATCCGGCGATTGACCAATGGGAAGGCAATACGCGCTTTTGCTATCATGCCGGCGACGTCCCGACGCTTGAAGGCGCATCAGGGCTTGTCGTCAACATTGTCGGTGGCTTCAAGCCTGGAAGCCAATGGGGCAGCGACACACTGCCGGTCGTTTCGATCGACGCTGCAACGCGGACCGTTCAAACCAAGGGCACCAGCTATTTCTTCACCGCAGAAGGCAGCCGCTATTTCCTGACAGGAGCAGCGTTTCTCGATGCGCCCGGAGAATGGCGCTACAATGTTGCAGCAGGCCAGCTCGACTATATCCCGGCCGAGGGACTGTCACCTAATTCTACTGTTGTGGCCGGTATGCTGCCGACATTCTTCCGGCTGGAGGGTGCCGATAACATGGTCGTATCAGGGCTCCAGTTTCGTGACGGAGCGCCTGAAGGCAGCGGTAAATTCTATACCGACACCAGAGGGTTCGGCGCCATACGGCTTGAACACGCCAACGGTGTCAGGCTGCTCGGAAATCTCATCGAAAATGTCGGCGTCGGCATCCATGTGACTGAGAGCAGCGATGTTCTGATCGCCGGCAATGTGATCGGAGATATCGCCGGCAACGGCATCTATGTCGGCACCACCTATGGTAGTTTCGGCAAATCGAACGGCGTCAGAATTCTGTCGAACCATATCCATGACATCGGAAAGGTCTATTTCGAGACGGCAGGCATATGGTTCCAGGCAGGCGACGGTATGCGGATCGGCAATAACCTGATCGAAAATACCGCACAATTCGGGATCGCCGGCGGCTCCCTTTGGGGTGCCCAGGACGCAGTCCACGACGCGATCATCGAACACAATGTCGTGCGCAACGCCAATCAGCAGACGGCCGACGGCGGTGCCATCAAGATGATGGGCGAGCAGGCCGACCTCCTGAACAGCACCATCCGCTATAATCTCGTCACCGGGACAGGGCATCTCATGAACAGGGCCGATGGCACCTTCTGGCCTCTGGGATACGAAAATATCAATGAATGGCCGTCTCCGATCAGCTGGGCGATATACACTGATGGCAAGGCGAGTGGGGTGCGCATCAAAGGAAACACTCTTTCCGGCAATGTCTGTGCGATCGGGATCAACGGCGGCTGGAATAACCTGGTGACCGGAAACACCATCTCAAACGGCTCGGGCGCGGCCTTCCGCGTGGACGACGGCACCGGTTGGGGATGGCATCCACCGTGGGCCGTCCCGAACCGGATAGAGGACAATATCGTCTCGATCGATAACAGCAACGGGGTCGCCGCCTTCGTCTACGCGCCCGATCACGGGACTGGATCCGTGCAGTTCGCGCGCAACCGCTACAGCGGCAATCTGAACAACAAGAGCTTCCGGATCGATCCGGCGATCATGCGGTGGGGTGTTTTTGGCAGCCTGGCCGATCTTCAGAGAGCCGGTGCGGACAGGGACAGTGTCTTCACTCGTCCCAATGATTGATATCGCCGGGATGACCGGCAACGGAGCCGCATGAGCTGTGGCTCGCGCCGGCATGCGGTAACCGGTGACGATGCGCTCGTTCCCCGGCCCGGCGGTTCAGTGCAATACGGAGACCCCGATAGTGGGCGGGACAACGTTGTTGACCGCGAGCTGCGCCATTACCTCTGCGCTGAGCGTGCCTCGAACACCGGGATGGCGATGGCGGCCCCGGCACCGACAATTCGTTTATTGAATTCACCCTGTTGAATTCACCATTGTCTCTCCCCTCACTTTATCGCGCTCAAACCTCCCAGCTTTGGTCGCGCTGAAGCGAATGTCTTCTGCGACTCCGCGAAGGTCAAACCGCCTTTTCGGGGTAACGCTTATCAAAAAGGGCAATGCGGCATACCCGGGGGATACTGCCTTACTTCGAATATTGTAATTCATTTCTATGCGGGACGCAGAAATGTGAAGTCTTTCTACGTCCAATAGCTGGAGATGAAAGTCTAGAGGCAATCGGCCTGTCAGCATATTCTGACAACAGTTTCAGTTGGCAAAAGCGTAGGTCATGAGAAATTCATCGGCAGACAGAAACCAAACTTCAGACCTTGATCCAAAGGGCTCCCTGGAGTGGACGAATGTTCTTGGTGTTCGAGTTTCGGCAGTCAATCTCAAAAGCGCGACCGGACTGATCGAAAAGGCGATTGAAGACGGCAGGAAAGAATATGTATGCGTTCGCGACGCGCACGGTATCGTGCGGTGTCAAAAAGATCCCGAACTTCGGTCCATACATAACCGTGCATTCCTCGTGACCCCCGACGGCATGCCGTTGGTGTGGGCGCTGAAACATGCTGGCCATGTGGAAAGCGACAGGGTCTACGGACCGGATCTAATGTTATCAGTTTTCGAGGCGGGCAGATCCAAAGGCTTGCGTCACTTCCTCTACGGCGCAACCGCCAAGACGCTGGAGCAGCTACAGGCTCGACTTATCGCAAAATTCCCGGAAGCCCGGATCGTCGGCTCCTATGCGCCGCCCTTTCGTGACCTCTCGCTGCAAGAGGAAACGGATATTGCTGACCAGATCAATCTGTCAGGCGCGGATATCATCTGGGTCGGACTGAGCAGTCCCAAGCAGGAACACTGGATGGCGCGCATGCGCGACCGCCTGGACGCTTCGGTTCTCATCGGAGTCGGAGCTGCCTTCGACTTTCACGCCGGCCTTAAGCGGCAGGCTCCAAGGGTCATTCAAAGAAGCGGCTTCGAATGGGCGTTTCGTCTTTTATGCGAGCCGAAACGGCTGTGGCGGCGCTATGCGCTCGTCGTGCCGACCTTCATCTCACTGACGGCCTTTCAGAGACTGGGGCTTCGGAAATTTCCGATCGAAGACGCGGTTTCTGGAGCGAGTGCGTCGGGACAAAGGCTGTAGAGGAGTAACCCACCATGTCCTTACTTGCGCCGTCAGCAATGACATCGGGTCCGTCGAAGGTAGCCAACACAAATGACGCGTCCTCGCGAGCAGCGCCGGTAGGCTCTGTTCCCCCCATAACGGCCGCCAAGACCGTCGAACCGCTAAGGCAGGCGGGGCTGAATATGCCAGTTGCGCTACGGCGCCGGTTTCCTCGGCTTGCAACATCGTCGGTCTTGGTTGCCGGCGACATTGCCGCCTATCTGACCGCCTATTTTGCTCTCCTTTCCTTCCTTCCCGATGGTTCGGCGGGCACGGTACTGGAGCGTGCTTTCGCCGTCGCGGCATTGGCAACCATCGTTCTCTATGCATCGGCCGGCCTCTACCCTGGCTATCGTCTTCACGACCACGAACATCTGCGGCGTCGCACGATCGGCGCCTTCAAGGTGGCCGTTCTTGCTGCGCTCGGAGCAATCCTCCTGCCGGAAGGGGAACGACTGCTGCTCGCCGTCATCGGCTTCCTCGGCCTCGGGCTAATTGTCCAGCCTGTCATGCATTGGCTCGCTCGAGGCCTGTGCTGGAGACTTGGAATCTGGGGAGAGCGTGCGGTAATCATAGGGGGCCGCAATCTTACCCCGGCACTCATGGCGCATTTCAGAGACCACTGGCAGTATGGCATAAGGCCGGAACCTTTTTCCTCGGATACGTCGGAAGTATCACCTGACGGCGCGCCATCCATTGCCCTGATTGCCGGTGACACCTCCTCGCTTGTTGCCGATCTGGCGGCGATGCGGCGAAAGTTCTCCGAAGTCATTCTTCTGTCGGATACGCCGAGCCTCAAGATAAACGGCTTGCGACCGGCGGATGTCGGCGGAGAGATCGGAGTTCGTCTCACCAGCGGTGGGAGTTCGGTCAATTCGGACCTGGTTCGCCGGATCCTCGATCTCGCGATCGCCATTCCTGCAACCATCGTTGTTGCACCCTTCATCGCGATTGCTGCCGCGGCGATCTACGCCATCGATCCAGGCCCTGTCTTCTTCCGTCATGCTAGGGAAGGTCTGTCCGGCAAACCGGTGCACGTCCTGAAATTGAGGACGATGTACCAAGATGCGGAACAGCGCCTCGAAGCATTGTTCCGGGAGAACCCGGCTATGCGGGCCGAGTGGTTGGCCCACTTCAAGCTCAAAAACGATCCCCGCGTTCTGCCGGTTATCGGCCATCTCCTGCGCTCTTCGAGCTTCGACGAACTCCCCCAATTGGCGAACATCATCGCAGGCGAGATGGCGATCGTCGGACCGCGTCCCTTTCCGGAATACCACCTCCTGGCGATGGATGGCGAGTTTCGCGACAAGCGGCGCTCGGTGACGCCGGGGCTTACGGGCCTTTGGCAGATCTCCGAACGAAGCAACGCGGATATCGAGCTGCAGCAACAACTCGACGAGTTCTACATCGACAACCGGTCCCTGTGGTTCGACTGCCAAATTCTTCTCAGCACAATCCCTGCAGTCTTCAAACGCAGGGGAGCTTACTGACCATCCTCGTTCTGCGAGGCAACCATCAACAACGGAGCACACCAATGCACGGACACAAGCGAATTATGGTAACCGGCGGTACCGGGTTTCTGGGATCGTTCCTGTGCGAAAGACTCTTGCGAGAAGGCAATGATGTTCTCGCCGTGGACAATTACTACACCGGCTCGCGTGACAACGTGCTGCATCTTCTCGACGATCCCCGCTTTGAAATCCTTCGCCACGACATTACCTTCCCGCTTTATGTCGAGGTCGACGAGATCTACAACCTTGCGTGCCCCGCATCTCCTGTTCACTATCAGGTCGATCCGGTCCAGACGGTCAAGACCAATGTGCACGGCGCCATCAACATGCTTGGCCTTGCCAAACGCACCAAGGCGAAGATCTTCCAGGCATCCACTAGCGAAGTCTACGGCGATCCGGCGGTTCATCCGCAGCCCGAGGAATATCGAGGCAGCGTCAATCCCATCGGCCCGCGGGCATGCTATGACGAAGGCAAGCGCTGCGCCGAGACGTTGTTCTTCGACTACCATCGTCAATATGGCGTGGAAATCAGGGTGGCGCGGATCTTCAATACCTACGGGCCGCGCATGCAGACCCATGACGGCCGCGTTGTCTCCAATTTCATCGTTCAGGCGCTTCGAAACGAGTCGATTACCATCTTCGGGAATGGTACGCAGACACGCTCGTTCTGCTATGTGGACGATCTGATCGAAGGCTTCATTCGCCTGATGGGGGCGCCGGCTGGCGTTACCGGCCCGATCAATCTCGGCAATCCCGGAGAATTCCAGGTCCGAGAACTGGCCGAAATGGTGATCGAAATGACGGGATCGAAATCAGGCATCGTCTTCAAGCCGCTGCCGGTTGATGATCCGACACAACGCAAGCCGGACATCAGCCGCGCCAGCCAAGAATTGGGTTGGCAGCCGACGGTGAGCCTGCGTGAAGGGCTCGAGAGAACGATCGCTTATTTCGAGTGGAAGCTTTCGGGCAAAGCCCGAAACATGCCAGGCGCCAAGTTCCCGCAGGCGACCTACACGCATCTGCCTGTCCCGGCGGTCGGCCTCCCTGTTTCGGAAGCCACACGATAGGGACATGGACAGCAACGGCAATCACCGCAAACCGAAGCTCGTTTTCTTTCAATGGGACCATCAGCCCAATGCGAACGCAGCCGGTTACCTGCTGCTGCATATGCAGCAGCAGGTCAAATGCCTCAGCACACATTTTGATGTCGTCGTCGTAAACCGTGACTGCGACTACGCAGAGATATGCGAAAGGTACGAACCGGATCTGACGCTGTTTGAGAGCGGCTACCGGTCACATGGCTCGCGACGGATAAGAATCGCCAACACGAATACCCACATCGGCGTTCCGAAGCTTGGTCTTCACAATGCCGATCCATGGTGCGACCGACGCAGCGGTTTCCTTTCCGATATGGAGCAATGGGGCATCGAGACATATTTCTCGATTGCGACTCTGGCTCCGGAATATATGCCGGAGCTGAAAGATAACCTGTTCGTCTGGCCAAACTTCATCGATCCCGAAGTTTATCAAGACTATCACCAGCACAAGATCATACCGGTCACGCTCACAGGCCAGGTCAATGGCCTTTACCCTTGGCGGCAGAAGGTCTTTCCAATAATCCGTGATCGATATCCCTGCCTGGTTTCGCCACAGCATACCTATGAGAGCAAGCTTGCCTCCCAGTTGCTGTCAGGAGAGGCCTATGCGCGCGCGCTCAACGCGAGCCTCGTCGTACCCACATGCGGAACCATGGCCGGCGAGGTCGTGCGAAAGCATTTGGAGATTCCCGGGGCGAACACCTGTCTCGTGACGGAACGGACGGCGGCGCTGCAGGCAGCTGGCTTTGCCGACATGGAGAATTGCGTCTTCACCGACCACAACGACATCGTTGAACGCTTGGAATACCTGTTTGCTCATCCCGCTGAAATACAGCGTATTTCGGCGGCCGGCTATAATTTGGTCCACTCTCGTCACACGTTGAATCACAGGCCGCAAATATATCAATGGTTTATGCTGAACAGCGGCCAGCGATCCGGAGAGAAAATCATTCAGTCCGGCCCTTTCAGCGACTTGATAAAGGTTCAGCGCATCTCCCAGCGAGCGAGTATCCACGTTGCCGGAGGGGCAAGCGACCGCGCTTTATTGAAGCAAGGCGATCTGCTTCTCGAACAGGGCAAGGTGGAAGAGGCCAAGGACTGCTACGCACGCTGCTTGGATTATGTGTCCTATCTGCCTGAAGCCAAATTCCGTCTCGCCGTCTGCGCCTTGCATGAGGGTAGTGCCGATCGCGCCTACACGCTTCTGGTGAACTTGATCAAGGTAACGATGATCGACTACGGGGCGGCCGACCCGGATCCCGTCGAATGGGCATATTTCCTTCTCGCGCTGGTCTGCAAAGGCCAAATTGCGCAAGCGCGAAGGTTGCAGGACTTTTATCCATCCCTGTCCCATGACGAACTCCGGCGCGCGCGCCTCGTGCTCGCTCAAGGCGGTCGAGAAGACAATTGGCGTGTCCCCGAACGGTCCGGCACAGGCCGAAAGAGCATTCACCAGCTTCCCCGACGAAGCGATCCCGAATGGCTTGCATGCTTCGCCGATATTCTCGATCGTTGTCAGCAGCCGGATCTTGCGAACGTTCTTCGTCGCGGTCCCCTCGAAGAGAGCGGAACCGGCGGACGCGCAGTATCTCGACATCTCAGACTTGATATTGGCTGGCGCCAGCGGTTGTACTCGAGCGTCGATGACCTGATGATCACACTGCGCTTGAATCACTTGAGGCCGAACGTGCCGCCAGTGCCGGAGTTCCGATATTTTTGGCACCTTGCAAAGGGCCTGATCCCCCGTTCGCAGAGAAGCCCATTGCGCAGGATCCGAACGGCGCTTTCCAGGCATCCTTTGTGATCGCCGACAAATGGCGGTGTCCATTGCTGAATGATCGAGAAAGACGAGTTCAACAGTCGCCAACCCCTGCAACTGCAACCAGGGCCAGTCCAAGCCGAACGAAGGGGGTTGGACGATCTCAAGGAAAATCAGTGATGGGCAATTGTGTGCGGGCAGAGCCGGAGATGCACAAGGCGATCTCGGCTCGGGTGCCCTGGCGCCAAATGGCCTCGGTGGCGCATTTGCTTCGCGACCACCGAGGATGTTTAGGTCAGGACCGCACTAGTGATGTGACGGAGGAGTCGATCGCCCGGCAGAATCTATCCTGTCTCTGCCTGTTTCGCGGGCAGTAATACTGTCGAAGAGATCGTTTATCTTGAACACGACCTCTGTTCTGTTCGTTGCTTTGACTTTTTTCATGATGTTACGAACATGCACCTTGACGGTGCTTTCTCGCAGATTGAGCTCATAGGCGATGATCTTGTTCGCCTTTCCGCGCCGGAGCGCCTCTACGACTTCGGCCTGACGATCCGTGAATATGCCCGCCAACGGGCGCGCCGTCGAGTTGCTGGATTCCAGCAAGTGACGCATGGCGAACAGGGTGCTTGCGGGAACAAAAACGCCTCCCGCAACCGACAGTGCGATCAGTTCCATGCAGACGCTGACGCTGACCGAGGCAGGTATGTAGCCCTTGGCTCCATATTCGAGCGCCTTCACGATTTGGGTGAAATCGTCGCTATCAGCCAGCACGATGACAGGTATCGTCCCGAACTCCGACGAGAGGCTCCTGATTTGCTCCGAAACGGCGGGCTCGTCGATTTTCTTGCCGCCAATGTTCAAGAGGATTGCCGAAAGCGGCGGATACTCGTCGCGTTTTTGCTTCCACTCTTCAACCGTTCCAAATGCCAGGATAAGTAAATCCGTCTTGTGGGCGGCCATGCACTGCGCAAGGCATTGCCGATCAAGTTCACGGTTATCGAGAATCACGAGAGAGTGCTTTGGCCTCGACGGCAAGATCGATGCCGTTGAACTATTCTCTATCTTAAGTGGCAGAGTTACATTTTCCTGCCTTAGGTCTAAATTTGGTATAAGCGCTGAATTCACTGCTTCATCCTCCCCAGCCGAGTTTCCCTACGCCCCAACAAAACCGAACACTCAAGCCCTTCAGATATGAGGGTTTGGAAGCACTAAAGTAGGAATTAAATACCACAGTTTCCGCGATCTCAAACTAGCTAATATAGGCTAAAGGCGCACATTAGTTCCATCGTAAGGTGTAAATACGACTTAATTCTTGGTATAAAGTCATGCGATGTTAAGCCGCTCGGGGAGTGGTCGATTACGTTGCTCCTCGGTTACGGATCGAGTCGCTAAACGCATGAAAACAATGTCTGCGCCTGACGTGTGATTGAGCCGAATCCGGACTTGTTCCACCACCAATGTTGATCGTTGGCTATGAACTTCGGCGTAAGTCGTCATAAGTATATACGCCTTTAGGTGAATAAGCTTAGACGTTTTGTTCCTTTACTCGGATGACGAAAACAATTCTCTTTAAATGGAGAGCAATATTTGTTCTCTCGAAATGAAACCTTGGGCACAATCACCTGATTGTCGGTTTCATTTAGAAATAAGGGTTTGTTCAAGAGTAGAGGTGCATGCGTAATGATTGCATCGAACGTCAAGCTGGATGATAGCAGCGTCATCCATCATCGAGAACTCGTAAATCTTTACGGCTGCACGATCGGTGCCGGAACGCGCATCGGCACTTTCGTTGAAATCCAGAAAAACGTCCTCGTCGGAAAAGACTGCAAGATCTCCAGCCATTCCTTCATCTGCGAAGGCGTGACGCTGGAAGACGGCGTTTTTATCGGCCACGGGGTCATGTTCACCAATGACACGTACCCGCGCGCTGTCAATGCGGATGGCGGTCTGCAGACCGAAGCAGACTGGGTTGTCATCCCCACGTTGGTCAAGCGCCACGCGTCGATCGGCAGCAATGCGACCATTCTGCCCGGCGTGACCATCGGAGAAGCCGCGCAGGTCGGAGCCGGGGCAGTTGTAACAAAGGATGTGCCTGCGGGCGCCATTGTCGCGGGCGTTCCGGCCAGGATTACCGGTCACGTTCACGACCGAGCAGTTGACATGCAAGCATTGGGAGGAATGCGATGATCGGTATTGCCGTTGTTGGATATGGGTATTGGGGTCCGAACCTGGTTCGTAACATCTCGGAAGCGGCCGGTGCGCACCTCGTTTCAGTTTGTGATCTGAATGTCGAACGGTTGGCGGCAGTTAAAAGCCGCTACCCCGCAATAACGATCACCGATAATTTTGAGGAAGTCCTACGCGATCCGAGAGTGGACGCAATCGCTATCGCAACGCCGGTCTCGACCCATTTCAAGCTCGCAATGCAGGCTATGATGGCCGGAAAGCATGTCTTCGTCGAAAAGCCGATGGCATCGACGACGGACGAAGCCTCGCGGATGGTCGAGGAGGCCGCGCGCCGACGGCTCGTGCTGGCCGTGGATCATACCTTCGTGCACACCGGTGCGGTCCGCAAGATGCGCGAACTGGTCGAAAGCGGCCTAGGCGACATGTATTACTATGACTCGGTTCGGGTCAATCTGGGGCTCTTCCAACATGATGTGAGCGTCATCTGGGACCTCGCGGTGCATGATCTCTCCATCCTGGACCATGTTGTGCAGGAAAGGCCGGTGGCCGTTTCAGCGACGGGCATGAGCCATGTGCTCGGCGAGCCGGAAAACATCGCCTATCTGACGCTCTTCTTCGAAAGCAAGCTTATCGCCCACATCCACGTCAATTGGCTGGCGCCGGTCAAGGTGCGCCGCACACTGATCGGCGGCAGCAACAAGATGGTCGTCTACGACGATCTGGAGCCTAGCGAAAAGATCAAGGTTTACGACAAGGGCATCACGCTGAACCCAAATTCTCAGGCCTACGGCGAGAAGGTGCATCAGATGATGGTCGGCTACCGCAGCGGCGACATGTGGGCGCCCAAGCTCGATATGACCGAAGCATTGAAACGTGAACTCGATCAGTTCGTCGAGTGCATCGAGCAGAATTCGCGGCCCATTACGGACGGCCAGGCCGGGCTGCGTGTCGTTCGCACTCTTGAAGCAGCAAGCCGGTCGCTCGCTCAGCGCGGTCGTATTATCGAGCTCGAAGAGGCGAGGCGCATTGCATGATCCCGTTCCTGGATATCAAGGCACAATATCAATCCATCAAGGGCGAGATCGACGCCGCCGTGCTCGGCGTTCTTGCCTCGGGGCAATACGTACTGGGCGAAGAGGTTCTGCGCTTCGAGCAGGAATTCGCAGACTATTGCAACGTCAAGCATGCAATAGCCGTCAACACCGGAACGAGCGCCCTGCATCTGGCTCTCCTTGCCGCAGGCATAGGTCCCGGCGATGAGGTCATCACCGTGCCATTCACTTTCGTCGCGACTGTGTCGGCGATCTGCTACACAGGTGCACGACCGGTGTTCGTCGATGTCGAGCCCGTGACGCTTACAATGGATCCGGCTGAGATCGAGGCGAAGATAACCCCCCGGACCAAGGCCATCACTCCCGTCCACATCTACGGTCAGATGGCCGATATGGACGCGATCAAGGCGATTGCTGATCATCACCGCATTCCCGTCATCGAAGATGCCTGCCAGGCCCATGGGGCTCAATACAAGGGCCAGCGTGCCGGCAGCATCGGTGTGTCCGGATGCTTCAGTTTTTATCCAGGCAAGAATCTCGGCGCCTGCGGTGAGGGAGGCTTGGTCGTCACCAACAACGACGAACAGGCCAAGACGATGCGTATGCTGCGCGACTGGGGGCAGGAACAGCGTTATCATCATCTGCTGAAGGGTTTCAACTATCGCATGGACGCCATTCAAGGTGCGATCCTGCGCGTGAAGCTCCGGCATTTGGAAGCCTGGACAGAGGCGCGCCGCACTCATGCGCGCCGCTACTCGTCGCTACTCGCTGGATCGCCGCATTTGAAGATACCCGTCGAAACAGCCGACCGGCGTCACGTCTATCACGTCTATGCCATCAGGAGCCGCGATCGCGATGGGCTTCAGCGTGTGCTGAGTGCAGATGGCGTTCCGTCCGGATTGCATTACCCCATTCCCGTTCATCTGCAGAAGGCTCATGCCGACCTTGGCTACCAAGCCGGTGATTTTCCGGTCTCGGAAGCGGCCGCCCGGGAGGTCCTCTCGCTGCCGATTTATCCTGAGATGCCTTCGCAGCATATCGACCAGGTGGCCGCCGCACTGGAGTACGCCTATGTCAGCTAGTCGGGCAGGTGAGGCGAGGGTCGTGCAGGCGGTGCATGGCCGCCATGAACGGCCGGCAGATCCGGCCTATCAGGCTGGTCTGGCCGAAGAACTCAAGCAATCATATGGACGTGCCGGCCTGATCGATCTCTACGGTCGCTTCGCAACCGGGGACGGTGTTGTCGACAGCCTTATGCGAAAAGCCATCTGGCAAGCCATCACGCGGAGCTGCGGCACCGGATTGCAGGTTGCAGGTGGTGCCGGTTTCAAGCATCCGGAAACGTTCGAAATCGGCAATGGCGTATTCATCGGCGCCCAGGCCTATATCCAGGGCCGCTTCGACGGCACCTGCAAGATCGGCAACAATGTCTGGATCGGCCCGATGGCCTATTTCGACGCCCGTGACCTGGAGATCGGGGATTCCGTCGGCTGGGGACCTGGAGCCAAGGTACTGGGCTCGACCCACACGGCGCTGCCCGTGGACGTGCCGATCATTCGCACGGATCTTGAAATCAAACCGGTACGCATCGGCGCAGGGGCCGATATCGGAACGAATGCGACCATTCTTCCCGGCGTGACCATCGGCGAAGGGGCGATCGTTGGAGCCGGAGCAATCGTTGTTTCCGACGTGGCGGCGTATTCGGTTGCCGCGGGTGTGCCGGCAAAACACATACGCTGGCGCAAGGAAGCTGATCCTGTGCTGGAAATCTCGCGTGGAGTAAAATCATGAAAAATCAACGAGTTCTTATAACGGGCGGAGCCGGCCTGATCGGTTCGCATATCGCCGATCTGGTTGCTTTGGAAAAGCCGCGCGAAATCATCATCCTCGACAATTTCGTGCGTGGACGCCGAGACAATCTCAGCACGGCAATAGCCAGCGGCTCCGTGAACATCATCGAGGGAGATATTCGCGACAGAGCGCTGCTTGCGAAAACCTTCGAAGGCGTCGACATCGTCTTTCATCAGGCGGCCATTCGCATCACGCAATGCGCGGAAGAGCCAAGGCTCGCCTTCGATGTTCTGGCCGAGGGCACGTTCAATGTTCTCGAAGCAGCCGTCAAGGCGGGCGTATCGAAGGTGGTTGCTGCCTCCTCGGCCTCTGTGCTGGGCTTGGCCGAGAGCTTTCCGACCACCGAAGCGCATCATCCCTACAATAACAGGACGATTTACGGCGCGGCCAAGACATTCAACGAGGGACTGCTCCGCAGCTTCGCGGACATGTACGGCCTGCGCTACGTGGCGCTGCGCTATTTCAATGTCTACGGGCCGCGAATGGATGTTTACGGCGCCTATACGGAAGTGCTGATCCGTTGGATGGAGCGTCTGGCGGCTGGAATGCCGCCCCTCATCTATGGCGACGGTAGCCAGACGATGGACTTCGTCGATGCGCGCGACATCGCCCGGGCAAACCTGCTGGCTGCAAAGAGCGATGTCACGGATGAAGTGTTCAATGTCGCAAGCGGCAAGGAAATAAGCCTGCTGGAACTCGCGCAGATGCTGAGCAATATCATGGGAGTTTCACTCGAACCGCAGCACAAAGAGGCCCGCACGGTCAACGGCGTGACCCGTCGTCTTGCCGATATCCGCAAAGCCGAGAAGCTCCTCGGCTTCAAAGCGGAGATATCGATGGAGCAGGGGCTTCGCGACCTTGTTGCGTGGTGGCGGCTGAATACCGCCGTGGCAGGAGGCCAAGCTGCATGAGCCCGTCGCTATCTGCAATTCCCGTCGCCAAGCCCGTCCTCGGAGAGGAAGAGGCTGAAGCCGCGCGCCGCGTCATCTTGTCGGGATGGGTGACGCAGGGGCCGGAAGTCGCGGCTTTTGAGAAGGAATTCGCGGCCTTCGTCGGCACCGAGCACGCTTGCGCCGTTTCCAACTGCACAACCGCGCTTCATCTGGCCCTGATGGCGGTCGGCGTCAGTGCCGGCGATGAAGTCATCACGGTCAGCCATTCGTTCATCGCCACCGCGAACGCTGTTCGATACTGCAATGCGGTACCCGTTTTCGTCGACATCGAGGCGGATGGTTACAACATCGACCCCAGCCTGATCGAAACAGCCATCACGTCCCGCACCAAGGCGATCCTGTGCGTGCATCAGCTCGGCATGCCTTGCGATCTCCGCCCCATCGTGGAGATCGGCAAGCGCCATTCGATACCGGTTATCGAAGATGCGGCCTGCGCGACAGGAAGCGAAATCCTGTGGGATGGGGGTTGGGAAAAGATCGGCAAATCGCATGGCGACATTGCCTGCTTCTCCTTCCATCCCCGGAAGGTCGTCACGACAGGTGACGGCGGCATGTTGACCACGGCCAATCCCGAATATGACCGGAAATTCCGGCTGTGGCGCCAACATGGAATGAGCGTCACCGATACCATCAGGCATGGCTCGAAACAGGTGATTTTCGAGGACTATGACGAACTGGGCTACAACTACCGCATGACCGACCTTCAGGCGGCCGTCGGACGAGAGCAGTTACGGCGGCTGCCTGAATTGATTGCGCAGCGAAGGCGGTTTGCCGAACAGTATTGCGAGCGCCTGTCCACAATCCCTGGTCTTTCGATTCCGATCGAACCCCGCTGGGCTCGCAGCAATTGGCAAAGCTTCTGTGTGCGATTGTCTGACGAAATTGACCAACGGGCGGTCATGCAGGCGCTGCTCGATCAAGGGATCTCGACCCGGCGCGGTGTGATGAACATTCATCTGGAAGGCGCCTATGCCGACCAGAGCTCCCATCGCGCTGCCAGCACCCTGACGCGAAGCGTATCGGCGCAGCAGCAAACCATCATCCTGCCGCTTTATGCCCAGATGACGGAACTCGACATCGTCAGGGTCGTCGAGACACTGCGTCAGGCCATTGCTGACGCCAACACCGGACGCGTCATCCGTCAACCCGAGCGGGGCGTCGTGCCCGCCTGATCTGATCCGTGGAATACAGCATAAAGAGACACGCGCATCACCTGATGCGCGTGTCTCTTTATGCGGATTTCGTGATCCATCCTCTAACGACTGCGGGTACTGACTCCGGCGGAAGCAGATCAACCAACATGCGCAGCGAGTAAAGTCCACTCACAGCCACTGCGATGGAGCCAATTACCATCGCCGACCATGGTGGCAAGATCAAAAAGGCCGAAAACACCAATCCCGAGGCAGGCAGGAAAAGAAGCACGTGCCTGCGATTGGCGGCCGACCAGCGGAAGCCGGTAAACCGCCGTACGATCACGTAAATCAGAATACTATGCCAGACATAAAGGCCGAAAAACGCCATGCCGGCCCCCGGTGTGCCAAACTTTGACACGAAGAGCCATGCCAGCCCCACATGCACTGCCGTCGCTGCGACCTCCGTCCAGAAGAAGATCGTTTGCGCACCTTTTGCCACAACGATGAAACCCATCGGCCAGGCGACAATCCTGAGCATCATTCCAAGGCAGATCCAGCGCAGAAGCTCCACAGCCCCATGAAACTCAGCCGAATAGAACAGACTCATCACGAGCGGTGCGAGGGTCAAGGTAGCGAGCAGACCAGGGCCGGCCAACAGCAGGCTGATTTCCGCCTGCTCGTTGACCAGTCGGTTGCACTCGGCATTGTTGTCTGCGGTTGCGGTCAGGCGCGGATAGAAGTCCGTGCTCATCGCCTGCAGGATGAAACCGGCATAAAGACCCCCAAGCGCCCAAGCCGCCTGATACAGTCCGGCCGCCGCTACGCCCCCGTCCTTCAGCACGATGATGCGGATGGCATAGGCGGCACCGAAAGTCAGAAGTCCGCTTGCCATGAATGCGAAACCGAGCCTGAGCAGAGCGGTCGCTTCCTGACCGAACTGGCGTGCCGACATCGGCGGGCGATCGGTGCAGATCTTTCGGCTGTACCACCAGGTGGGAAGGATTGAAGCAGCTGCGATCACGACGAGAGACGGCGCGATGGCCTGTGCGCCGAACAGGTAGATCAGCGGGATGCTGACGACCGTTCCGAAGAGCCCCGAAAGCACGTTGATAAGGGCAAGACTTCCAATGTTCCGCATGCCCTGAATCAATGCAGTTTGTCCGGCAGAGACCACCCGGAAAAAAACGGCCAGGGAAAGCAGTGCTATCCCGCCGACATGCCGGTAGTCGCCGAAGGTAAAATTCGAGACAGGAAACGCCAGTGCAGCAAGCAAGAGCGCACCCAGGAGCCCGAGCACCATCGATATGCGCCTGAGCGCTGTCGCGGACCGTGCAATCCTCTCCGCGTCGCTGGTGCCGGCAGCTTCGGCGATCTGGCGCACGCCGCTGCCACTCACCCCCAGACCCGCGATCGCTTGCGCCATGTCGATGATCGACCCGTAAAGGCCGATAAGTCCCACGCCTTCCGGCCCGAGCAGAACAGCCAGGGCCTTATTTCTGATAATACTGAGCGCGACGTTCACCAGCGAGGAGCCGCCCATCAGCATCGTCGATTTGAGGATCTGGGTATAGGTCTGGCCACGGGGGGGTATCATGCGCATGGTCATCGGATGCCCCTAGCCATTTGCTGCCAGCCAACCTGGTCGCAACCCATGCTTTCGTCGGTCACTGGCTGGCCCGATCTGCAAGCGCCGGGGTTTCTTCGGAAGGCTCGGCGGAATCGGGATCGGACGAGCTTCCCAAAATGTGAGGTTGGACCACTCTCACCACATCGCCAGGCTCCAACGCCGTCGTTTCCGAGGCCGGGAATTGATTGATTTGTCCGTCATTTCGCCGACTGACGGTAAAGGTAAGCGGGAGTTCATCGCCAGGGTTTTTGGCGTCGTCGCCGGCGGCGAGCCCCTCGATGAGTAGTTTCTGCGTCAACTCCCGTTTCATTTTGAGCTGATCGAGATTTGCCCGTTCGGACTGCGCTTCGGTTGCGATTTCGCTCCGGCGCGTATCGGCAAGCCCCTCGAGATTCCGCGTTGTCTCGCTGATGGCCTGGCGCCCCCGCATGATCGCGGTGACGAGGTCGAGCTTGTCGGCGCGGTAGGTCGTCAGCAGCCGTTGCAGGTCCATCTGCCGCGACGAGACCGTAAGGCCCTTCTCGACCAGCGTCTTAACACTGACCAGTTGGTCCTCGACTGATTTGATATTGTCGTCTGCCCCCGCCACCTTTTCTTCCAACGTCGAAATTTCGGTATTCAGAAGATCACGCAGTTCCACGAGTGCCTTTGACTGCCTCTCCAGCGCGCTCGCGCGGGCCTGAAAAATGACCCGTTCCTCGTTATGGATCTCCGCTGCATATTGCTGGTCGCTGCCATCCGTCCGGTCGAAGGTTATTTCCTTCGCTCCGTCCATCTCCGCCTGAAGCCGCGACAGTTTCGCGGCGCTGCGCAGGATCGAGTGATCGGTTTCGCGCAATTCGCCTGCAAGCCGGATCGACTGCGTTTGTTGCTCGCTTTTGGCGCGGACCGGGCCGCCGCCCATTGCGAGCGATTGCAGGACGGTAAGGCCGGGGCGGAATTTATACTCTCCCGGCTTGGCTACGTCTCCCACGACATAGATCGGCGGGTATTCGAGGATTTCGATCATCACCACAGGTGCCTGCATCAACCCGATCTTTTCCTGCAGACGCGCGGCAATCTGGTTTGTGAGGCCGGCATTGTCGAGCTTGCCGACGGGAAGGGATCCAAGGAAGGGCAAGAAGACTGCGCCTTCATCCGAGACGGTGTATTCGCCACCGATCGCATCCCATCGTTCATACTGGCCTTTGGATGGCATCCACTGGGCAATCGTCAGACGGATTTTCGTTTGGGGAGCGAAGGGAGTGTCGTCGGCGAGAGCCGGCAATACAGGTCCGGCAAGAAAGACGAGCGTACTGATGACAAACGTCGCACGAAAGAAGATGTGAGGAACGCGGTACGATAACTTCATCTACGTGTCCAGCCTGCAAAGCATCCTCAAGCGGATACAGGTTCAATGCGTTAGGCGTTGCGCGGACGACGGACGCGGGGTCCAACGCCGCAACGCCAGTGTGCGTTTTGACGGAGCCTTGAGGAAGGTGGAGGCCGGGTGTTTCGCTTCATCACTATTGATGAAACGGAGTAGGGCGCCTCACCCTGAGAGACCCGGAAGATATGCCTCCGGTTCATAAACGCTCGATTTCAGGCGGAGAGGCTGGGCGTTCGCATGCGAGATCGTAAGCAGACGAGGTCCAGTCAGGTCGCATCGGGCCCAGTGCGTAGATTAGCGACGACGCGCCGGTTCTGCACCTTGCAGGAACGCTCTGTGCAGTCGCGCACCTCCCGGTCCTCACCGTAACCCTTGGCCCACATCCGTTTTGGGTCCACGCCCTTCGAGGCCAGATAGACCATCGCCGCATCGGCGCGCTGCTGCGACAGGCTCTTCATTTTCGATACGGAACCCGAATCGTCGGCAAATCCCTGCAGCTTGATCAGCCAGGCCGGATTCCTGTTCAGCCAGGCTGCCTGGTTGTCCAGCGTCGTCATCGCGACGGAGTCGAGTTTGGCGGAGTCCTGTGTGAAGTAGATACGCCGGCCGACGTTGAGGATGAAATCCTCTTCGCTGCCGGCCTTGACGCTTTCAAAACCGGGCGCCGGATCGTTTGTCTGTCCAGTCAACGGCGCCGCGGGAGGTTCTTCCACGGAAGCGATATCTGTGGTGGTGCAGGCAGTGAGCGCCAAAAGCATGGCCGCGGCGATAAGACGCCTCGTATATCCAGACATCAACGTGATATTCCTCATTCGACCGGGGTTGCCTGGCTGACCTCAGCGGCTGGCGCCTGGTCGGCAATATGCGGCAGGACCTGAACCGCGGTGCCGATCGGGCAGCGCTGATAAAGATCGATGGCATCTTCATTGAACATGCGGATGCAGCCACTGGAGGCATCCTTGCCGATACTCCAGGGCTCAAGCGTGCCGTGGAAGCGGTAGCCGGTGTCGACGCCGTCACGATGCAGGTACATGGCCCGGGGGCCGAGCGGGTTCTTCGGTGAACCCCCGGCCACGAATTCGGGCAGTTCGGGATGGCGCTTGCGCATCTCCGGCGGCGGTGTCCAGCGCGGCCAAAGTGATTTGCTGTCGATCGTAGCGCGGCCGAACCATTTGAAGCCCTCGCGGCCGACGCCGACGCCGTAGCGGATGGCTGTCTTATTCTCCATGATCAAATAGAGAAAATGATGCCGCGTATCGACAACAACGGTGCCGATCGGCTCGCTGCTGAAATATTTGACAACCTGACGCTGCCACTGTCTGTCGATCTTGGCGAAGTTGGTCGCCCTGAACGTCACGCCATTATCGGCGGCAGTGCCGGTAAAATAGGAGGCAGCCTGGGCAAAAGCCGGTTTTTGTACCGCGCCGGTGCCAAGCAATGCCAATCCACCAGCCAGAATATCCCTGCGGGTCCACACCATCGGCCATATCCCCCTCAAAGCCAAGCAGCGCGGCGCCAGTAAATCAGATTTTTCATTTGCCACAACACAAAATTCTTCTCATCCCCCAAAGCTTGAGGTCGAGTTGCTGATGCCTCGGGGTCGGTGTTGCTCTGATCGTTACTCGGCGAGAATGCCGCTATACCAAATTTCATAAGGAAATTGAAGGCGGCCACGAACTGTGTTGCCTGCGAATTTGGATCCCGGTTTCGCGCATAGAGTCGCGGATCGAACCGTTCGTTCAACTTAGAAATTCCTGCAAATTCAATCTTGGAAAAAACATGCTGGAAATTGTCAAGTTTTTTTGGTTTACCTCTCACGTTGCGAAATAAGCGGAATTTGCAATCCGGCGTTTAGCCTGCCGTCGATTGTTCATTTCCGCGTTTCTTTATGGATATTGCTATGGGCATCAGGGAGGACGACCGGCGTTACGCGGTCTATGCGGCACATCGCTCCGACCTCATTCGATATGCTACGCCCATCGTCGGTTCGCGAGAGGAAGCTGAAGATCTCGTCCAGGAGGTCTTCATAAAATTCGTGCCGGAAGACGCAGCCACACCCCAGAAGTTGAAGGCCTATCTCTTCCGCATGGTGAGGAACCTCGCGCTCGACGTGCGCAGGCGCCAGAAGCGCGATTTGCGCGCCCGTCCGGAAGATACACCGTGGTGGGGACTTCCCCTGGATACGGGAACGCCTGAGGAAAACGCGCTCTTCTGCGATCAGGTCAGACAGGTCGACGCAATCCTTTCGGCGATGCCGGACCAGGCACGCATCGCTGTCGAAATGCATCGCTTCGGCGGATACCGCTTGGAGGACATCGCCAGCCACCTCGACATTTCGGTGGCCGGCGTCCACAGGCTGATCAAGGCCGCAATTGTCGAATTCGCCAAAAAAATGGGATGATCCGCTAAAAATCTCGAATCCGCGTGAAAAAACCGGACGAGATAAACGTCATTATCCGTGAAGCGGTAAAACAGCGGGGATGCGACGTGGTTTGGCTACGGGAAAGATTGGGAACTGATGGCCGTCGAACCGGATAAAAGGCCTGATGTTTCGGACGAGGCACTGGCGGCGGCGGCAGACTGGTTCCTTCTTCTGCAGGAAGGTCCCGAAGACGCCGACCTCAAAGCGCGCTTCGATCGCTGGCTGGGCAGCCATAGGGAACACCGCCTGGCCTGGGAGCGCACGGAGAAGGCATGGACCGCGATGGGGCAGGTCGTTCCGGCCATGCGATCGCAATGGGAATATGCGTCGAGATCGGCGGCCAGACCCGTCATGCGAAAACCGGCAGCGACTCGGCGTCGCGCGCCGTGGCGCCGGGTTGCCGTGGCAGCGGCGGCTGTGGCCGCGCTCTGTCTTGGGCTTGTCGTTGCGCCCGGCCTGATGCTTCGCTTGAGCGCCGACTATTCAACGTCCACGGCGGAGACCCGCACGATCACCCTTCAAGACGGCAGCACGGTAACGATGGCTGCCGCGACCTCGATTGCTTTGAACTACGGCGACGGACGGCGGGGCATCAAGCTTCTTGCCGGCGAGGCGTATTTCGAGGTGGCGCCGGATAGGGACAAACCCTTTACGGTGGAGGCAAATGGCGTCCGCGTCGATGTGCTTGGCACAGCCTTCGATGTGCAGCTCGCCGATGGGCTGACCAGCATTGCCCTTGCGCACGGTTCCGTTCAAGCCTCCATTGCGGGTTCGTCTGCGACCCCGCCCGAACGGCTGGTGCCCGGAGATCTGTTGACGGTCGATCCAAATAGCGCCGTCATGATGAAGGACACGATCCCGGTCGATCAGATCGCCAACTGGCGCAATGGCGAACTTTACGTCGTGAACGCGACGCTTGCCTCGGTCATCGAGCAGATCCAGCGCTATCACCCCGCCTGGATATCGGTTCCCGACGCGACACTTGCCCATCAGCGGGTCACGGGCTTCTACAATCTCAGGCAACCCGATCAGGCGCTGCGAGCCCTGGTCGAACCTTATGGCGGCAAGGTCCGCTCAATATCCTCGCTCGCGCGCATCGTCAGCCGATTTTAGAAAAAATTTGACTGTAGTTATCAAGATTTAGCTCAATCCAGCCGAAAACCCTGAAAAAACTCTGAGAGCCAATCGTCATTTCGTTGAAAGCGCCGAGCACGACATCGGCGCAAACGACTGGAGAGACGAGAGTGAGCATGCGAGTGAGGGTAGGGGTTCTGAGGCTCAACGGCGCGCGCCAAGCGGGTGGGCACGCCTGGCGAGCACGGTTATTGGCGACAACGGCTTTTGCAATTTTATCGGTTGCGACCAACGCTCACGCGCAGTCGGCTCCGGCCGATCAGGCACAAGCGCAAGCGACCACCGTACTCCCCTTCAACATCCCGTCCCAGCCCTTGGCGAATGCAATCCGTGCATTTGGGCGTCAATCCGGTATGCAGGTCACTTTGTCGTCGGCGCCGACGGGCGCTGTGAACACCAGCGCCGTCGTCGGTCGATTGACGCCTGCCGACGCGCTTGATCGAATGCTGTCGGGAACGGGAATATCGGCCCATATTTCCGGAGATGGCGGCGCAGCGATGATCGGCAGCGCCGAGATCGTGAATGCCATTCCGCAGGAGGAAGGTGTCACCCAACTTGCTCCGATCGTCATCAAGGGCGGCCGGCGTGCAAGTTCCGGCGCGGGCTATCGCGGCACGCCCGACTGGGTCTACGACGAGCCGGCAAGCGTCAGTGTCATTTCAAGGGAGGCTATTCAAAGCTCTTCGGCCCGTAACGCACGCGACCTGCTCGATACCGCCGCCGGCGTCTATGCCAACCGTTCCGAAGGGCAGAACCCCGGCGTAACGGTCAATATTCGCGGCCTCCAGGACCAGAACCGCGTCGTCACCATGATCGACGGGGCAAGGCAGAATTTTCAACGCAACGGTCATGGATCAACGCAGCGAACCTATGTCGAAACTGCCTTCATCCGTGAAATCGACGTCGAAAAGAGCGGCACCTCGGGCGTTGGCGGAGCTGGCGCACTCGGCGGTTCGGTCAACTTCCGAACCATCGAGGCCGATGATCTCATAGAAGATGGCCGCCAGTGGGGCGGTGAGTCAAACGCGACCGTTGGCACCAACGAGTTCCAGTTTGATGGCGCAAGCATGGCGGCGGTCAGATTGTCGGACAGCTTCTCGGTGCTCGGCGGCATCAGCCACAAGAAGATTGGCGCCTATGACATCGGCGAGAATGGCGACATCAAGCTTTATGACAGTTCCGTGCATGACGGAGCGGCAATCTTCACGGGGCAGGACTCCTACTCCTACCTGCTGAAGGCCGAGGCGGAACTCACCGACGATCTCGATACGTCGCTGACCTGGCTTCGCAACGATTCCGACTTCAGCCAGGGCTCCTACAATAACGATGGCGACCTCGATGAAGATACGCAGCAGGTTCTGAACGATACGATCACCAGCAGCCTTCACTGGGATCCCGACAGCGAGCTCATCGATCTCAACGCCCGCCTCTGGTACAACCACACGCGAAACCGCGAGAAGCGCTACGGCTCGGCCATCAACGACGATGGTTTCCCCGTCAATTATGCTCTCGGCACACTGGGCTTCAGCATCGATAACACCAGCCGTTTCGAGACCTCAGCCGGTTCGCTTTCGTTGAATTACGGCGTCGAGGCCTTCTTCGACCGCGGAAAGACGGAGACGCTCGAGGATTACTTCCTCAATGGCGTCGATATGACGGCCACCTATACCGGCACGACCCCATCGGGCGATCGCGATGTCTACAGCGCCTTTACCAATGCCACGTTCGAACATGACGATTGGCTGATGGCGCAGGCCGGCCTGCGCTACGACTATTACAATCTGTCGGGCGATGCATCGCTCTACGGTCTGGAAGTCAAGACGATCGACAACCGGAGATGCCGGTTGTACTTCCCCGACGGCGTGACCTGCCGGATCTGGACGGGCACCATCGATCGCGTAACGGTCTATCCGGAAAATGTCATCCCGGTCGATAATTCGGACGGTGCGCTGCTGCCCTCCGCCATGCTTGCAGTTAAACCCGTCGACTGGCTGCAGCCCTTCGCAAAGTATTCGCGCAGCTTCCGTCCTCCGACGATCATGGAAACCTTCCTGACGGGCGGTCACCCCGGCGTCAATCTCGTGGAGAACGCTCCCAATCCCGATCTCGTGGCCGAAGAAGGCAACACGTTCGAGCTTGGTGTGAATGCCACGACCGACGGGCTCTTGTCCACTGATGACAGCCTGCGCCTGAAGGCCGTCGGCTTTTACCGCGAGATCGAAAACTATATCGCGCTCGGGACAGTTCATCGCGCCGAAACGGGCCGCGAGTATGCCTCCTATGTCAATGTCGACGGCACGACGCGCATGAAAGGCATCGAGCTGGAGGCGAACTACGATGCAGGCAAATGGTATGCCGGCCTCTCCTATACCTATCTGAAGACGGATTTCGGCACCAGCTACAGCTACGACGGCGCAAGCTACGAGATCGAGCCCTCGATCATTTTCGTGCCGCCGCGCAACAAGTTCACCATCGATGCGGGTATGCGGCTTTTCGACGACAAGCTGACGATCGGCGGTCGCGCCACCCATGTCGGCGGCACATCGCCCAATATCGGCGTGCTGGCGAGCAACTATGTCACCGAAGACTATTCGCTCTACGACATATACGGGTCCTACGCCTTCAACGATACCGTCAAGCTCCGCTTTGCCGTCAACAACGTCACCGATGTCGCCTACGTCCCGGCGCTCGGAACCATCAGCCTGCCCGGACCGGGACGCACGGCAACGGCATCGCTCAACTTCAAGTTCTAAGCAATTTCCCGGCCGACAGGCCCGGATCCGAGGTTCGTCGACCGACGGACAACCAACCATCAATGGAGAAAGACAATGAGTGTAGGAATTCAGGTCCCCGCCGGTGCGCCCGATTGGATCAACTATCTCGAAACCACGTGGCTCAACTCCTTCTCATATCGCAGCCATGGCTCGTTCAGCCCGGGCTCGGCGCCTTACGACCAATGGGTCGCCGGCAACGCCGGTACCACCCAGTCGGGCGTGGTTCTCAACGGCGATTTCAGCTACATTCCTCCGGGCGGCTTCGTCGGCTCGCTCGATACGCTGGAATTCGGCTCGCATCTGACCGGCAGCACGGCCGCCGGCTATGATCTCAGCACCGTGCTGACGCTGGACCTGTCGGACGCGACCGCCTCTACGGCGTTCACCTATGCGATCTACTACCTCTCAAACTTCGCCGACCTGACGCATCTCTATGACTATCTCGGCGAACAGGGCACGACGCAGACCGGCAATAGCGGCGGCCTCGGCGAGACCCTTTACAGCTTTGCCGGCGACGATGTGCTGACGGGCGCTGGTGCGAGCGACTTCGACACCTTCTACTATCGCGCCGATCTGAATGCCGGCGGATGGGGCGATGATTCCATCACCGACTTCGTTGACGGCAACGACCTGATCGTTCTCGATGGTTATGGCTGGGATGATTACAGCGACTTCGTTACGGCTGGCGGCAGTATTTCCGGTTCGACGATCTCCTACGCCGGCAACAGCATTGACGTCGCTTTTGCAGGCGGCGGCACGCTTGACAGCTCCGATCTGATCTTCGTCGCGTGATCGGCCGATGAGGAACCAATTTTTGGTTCGGACGTCGTCGCAGCCCTTTGCTGCGGCGACGATCCTCCCGCTGAAGAGCAATGTCGTCAGCATCGCCCTCATCAGCGGGGTCGTCAACCTGCTCGCCCTGACATCGCCCCTGTTCATGCTGCAGGTCTATGATCGCGTGCTCGCAAGCGGCAGCGTTCCGACGCTGATTGGTCTGGCGGTGCTTGCCGCGGGCCTCTACGCATTCCAGTCGATCCTCGATATCGTCCGCGCCCGTGTCTTGCTGCGGATCGGCGAGCGATTTGACGGAAAGCTCAGCGCCCGCGTTCATGAGGCCGTGATACGCCTTCCATTGGTCAGTCGAGCTCAAGGTGACGGCTTGCAGCCGTTGCGGGATCTCGACAACGTCCGCGGCTTCCTGTCCGGCACAGGCCCCACGGCCTTTTTCGACCTTCCGTGGATGCCGCTTTATCTCGGCATATGTTTCCTCTTCCATGTCTGGATCGGCGTGACGGCGCTCGTCGGCGCGGTCATCCTTGTCTCGCTGACGCTGATCACGAACACCCTGTCGCAAGGTCCTATCCGCGAAACCATTGCCCAGAACATGATCCGCAACGGTCTTCTAGAAGGTACCCGTCGCAATGCGGAAGTCGTCCGCGCGATGGGACTGGAAACGCAACTCGCCAAACGATGGCTGAAGGTCAACGCCGCCTATCTTGCGGCCAACCGCCGGGCCGGCGACATTGGCGGTGGCTTGGGAGGCGTGTCGAAGTCGCTGCGCATGATGCTGCAGTCCGCCATTCTCGCTGTCGGTGCCTATCTCGTGATCACTCAGCAGGCCACGGGCGGCATCATGATCGCAAGCTCGATCATGATGGGCAGGGCGCTCGCACCCGTCGAACTCGCAATCGGCAACTGGAAACCGTTTCTGATGGCACGCCAGAGCTGGGCTAGGCTTCAGGACCTGCTGGGCAAGATCCCTGAGGCCAAGCCTGTCACGGCTCTGCCACGCCCTGAACGCGAGCTGCGCATCGAGGCAGTGACCGTCATGCCTCCGGGCGAAAGAAAACCGACGCTGGCTGGGCTCGGCTTCTCGTTGGTCGCAGGAAGCGCACTCGGCGTGATCGGTCCATCCGGATCGGGAAAGTCGACCTTGTCGCGAATCCTGGTCGGCGCCTGGCAGCCGTCGGCGGGCAAGGTCAGGATCGATGGCGCCAGCCTGGACCAGTGGGACAGCGCCGCACTCGGCGAGCATATCGGCTACCTCCCGCAAGGCGTGGAACTGTTCGACGGAACCATTGCCGAGAACATTTCGAGGTTCGAGGAAACTCCTGACGCAGACGCGATCATCGCCGCGGCGTGCACGGCCGGCGCCCATGAACTCATCTTGAAATTCGAACTCGGCTATGAGACGCAAATCGGCGAAGGCGGAGCCGCGCTCTCGGCAGGTCAGCGCCAGCGCATCGGCCTTGCACGTGCCCTTTATCGCGATCCGTTTCTGGTCGTCCTTGACGAGCCCAACGCCAATCTGGACGCCGAGGGTGAAGCAGCCGTTGTCAGAGCCATCGCGGCGGTTCGCGATCGCAAGGGCATCGTCATCGTCGTTGCCCATCGACCCAGTGCACTTGGGGTCGTCGATCATGTGCTGATGATCGAAGGTGGCAGGCAAAAGGCCTTCGGTCCGCGTGACGAAGTGCTTTCCAAAGTTCTCAAGAGCGGCTCTGGCCTGCCCGCTGGCCGGGGCTTTCCGGCAACCGGCGTGAGCACTGCGCCACTGCGGGTGATTGCAAACGTCGCCCGGGCGACATCCGATGCAGCAAATGGCGCCATAGCGGATAGTCAAGAGGATGCCGATGTCAGACATTGATGATCGCGAAGTCAGCCGTTCAATCCGCCGCCACCTGATGGTGGGCGTCATCGCTTCGCTCGCGATGGTCGCAGGTGCGGGGGCGTGGGCCTCGATGGCGGATCTCGCCGGAGCGGTCGTTGCATCGGGGCGTTTTGTTGTCGATTCCTATGTCAAGAAGGTCCAGCATCCGAAAGGCGGGGTCGTCGGAGAAATCCTTGTAGGAGAGGGGGATGAGGTCAGGGCTGGTGACGTGCTCATGCGCCTCGATGCCACCCAGACCCGCGCCAACCTGGCGATCGTCACGAAGCGGCTGAACGAATTGGCCGCGCGGCTCGCAAGGCTCGAAGCCGAACGTGACGATCTTGATGAAATCGCTTTTCCAGACTGGCTGCTTGCCGCCGACAAGGATCCTGAGGTGGCTGCTGCCATCCATAGCGAATCTCGATTATTCCAGTCCCGGCGGGACGCGAGGGAAGGACAGAAAGCCCAGCTCAATCAGCGCATCGCGCAGTTCGAGCATGAGATCGCTGGGCTGAAGGCACAGGAAGTTGCCTATGGCGAGGGAATAGAAGTTCTCAATACGGAAATATCCGCTTTGAACAGATTGCGCGAACAGGGCATCGTTTCCGACCAGCGGCTGAACGGCCTCAAGACCCAGGCTGCGACCTTCGGCGGAGAACGCGGCGAAAAGATTGCTTTCCAGGCCCAGTCGGCCGGCCGGATCACTGAAACGCGGCTGCAGATCCTGCAGATCGACCAGGATCTCAGAACCGAAGTCGGCCGCGAATTGCGGGAGGTCCAGGCGCAGATCGGCGAATATGTCGAGCGCAAAGTGGCAGCCGAGGACGATCTGAAACGCATCAATATCGTCGCTCCGCATTCCGGCGTCGTGCACCAATTGGCGGTCCATACAGTGGGTGGGGTGATCTCTCCTGCCGATCCGATCATGCTGATCGTGCCGGAAGGGGATAATCTGGCCCTTGAAGTTCAGATTGCACCGAAGGATGTGGACCAGATTCAGATCGGGCACGCCGCCTTGTTGCGCATGACCGCTTTTAATCTTCGCACGACACCGGAGCTGAGTGGTGTCGTCAGCCGAATTGCGGCCGATCTTACCACCGACGAACGGTCCGGCCAGTCCTACTATTTGGTGCGTGTCGCTATCTCGCAAGCCGAAAAGGAAAAGCTGAAGAGCCTCACGCTCGTTCCAGGTATGCCGGCCGAAGTGATGATCAAAACGGGTGACCGCACCGCACTCTCCTATCTCGTCAAGCCGCTCTCCGACCAGGTCCTGCGCGCCTTTCGGGAGGATTAAGATCGACGTGATCGCCGAAATCGGAGCCCGGCTTTTCGAGCGCTACCATGCCGTACGGGCAGTCCCCAGCGCGAACGTATGGGAGGAAGTGACGAGGGCGACGTGAGCCTTGAGCGAAACGGCACAGTTTCCCGGATAGGAGAGATTGTGCTGGATCAGATGCTTCAGCAGCTCATCGGCGTTGCGCTTTTCTGTTAGCGGAAATGTCACTGTCATGTGCGTTCCTCGACAGAGAAAATTGACCCTTCGCAGGGATTAAGGCGTGAATCCTTTTGCGCTGCAACAAGAAAAATTTAACCGTAAAATTAAAATCGATTAGTTTTTGAAGTGTATATTTTAAAATCGTTTTAAATCCGGAAGCCGCCATTGGGTACGGTGTGCGTCGGGAAGCTGCGACAAAAACACACGCGGCTGGATAAGACCTTGTTAACCATCCAGCTCCCAGATGGAGAGAGGTTTAAACGTTCTGCCAGAGCCGTGAAATTCGTTCCGCCGCGTAGGGCTTTAAATCCGCACATATCTCCCTCGATAGCCGATGCCGACGAGTGGGTTATGCGCTGGTGCGTTCTGTTCTCGGTGTGTGGCAATGTCGATCATTCATAGTATCAGCGTAAGAAGCGGTCGGCTGGTGAAGCTCACCTTCGAATCTGCCTCCTTCACGCGGGCCGCTCGCAAAACGACGGGAACGGCACGTCAGGCGAGAAGTCGTATCGTCACCCTCGCTGGCGTCCTCGGCATCGTCTACGCCGGGATGTTCGGCAAGCTGATTTACTATGGACTTGTCGTCGACACGACGACATCGAGCATTCCGCCAAATCCGATCATGGCCTCCCGGCCTGATATTCTCGACCGCAACGGCGAGCTTCTGGCGACCGATATCCGCACGGTTTCGATGTTTGCCGAGCCGAGCCATATGGTCGATGTGGATGAAGCGGTCGAGAAGCTGACGCAGCTTTTCCCGGAGCTTGACCGGAAGGCGCTCTATCAGAAACTGTCGGACAAGCGTTCGCAATTCACATGGCTGCGTCGCCAGCTGACGCCAAAGCAACAAAGCGAGGTTCTGGCTCTCGGCCTTCCCGCCATTGGCTTCCGCCCGGAGGTAAAGCGCTTTTATCCCGGCGGGCGCACGGCAGCCCACATTCTCGGCTATGTCGATATCGACAACAAGGGCATGGCCGGCATGGAGAAGTATCTCGACACGCAGGGCCTTTCGGATCTGGAATCCACCGGGCTCGCAGTGCGCGAGAATCTGGAGCCGGTGCGGCTGTCGATCGACATCCGGGCGCAGAATGTCGTTCATGACGTCGTCACCAATGCGATCACTACATACAAGGGCAAGGCCGCCGGCGCCGTCATCCTCGACGTCCATACCGGCGAGGTGCTCGCCATGGCGTCCGCGCCCGATTTCGATCCGAATGACCCGCAGGCGACAGGCAGCGAAGGCTGGCTGAATCGTATGTCGAACGGCACCTTCGAAATGGGCTCGACCTTCAAGACCTTCTCGATGGCATTGGCACTCGACAGCGGCACGGTGAAACTCTCCGACAGTTTCGACGCCACCGGGCCGCTGCACTACGGCGGCTTCACCATCCATGACGACCATGACGTGCCGCGCCGCTGGCTGACCATTCCGGAGATCTTCCGCTATTCTTCCAATATCGGCACGGCGAGGATGATGGACCTGGTCGGCATGGATCGTCAGAAGGATTATCTGACCCGCTTTGGCCTGTTGACCAAGATGCAGACCGAGCTGCCGGAGGTGAAGACACCGACACAGCCGAAAGTCTGGAAGAAGATCAATTCGATCACGATCTCCTTCGGCCATGGTGTCGCGACCACGCCACTGCAGACGGCGGTTGCCGGTGCCGCCCTCGTCGACGGCGGCGAGCTCATAGAGCCGACCTTCCTGCCGCGCTCGGCGGAAGCGGCGGCGAAAACCGAACAGCAGATCGTCAAGAAAAGCACCAGCGACACAATTCGTTATCTCTTCAAGCTGAATGGCGAACAGGGCTCCGGACGCACCGCCGATGTGCCCGGCTTCCATGTCGGCGGCAAGACGGGCACGGCGAATAAGGTTGTGAACGGTCACTATTCGCACACGTTGAGCTTCAACGCCTATCTGGCTGCCTTCCCGATCGATGCGCCGAAATATGTAGTGCTGTCTTTCATCGACGAACCGCTGACCGGCCAGCACGGGCTTACTTTCGCGACGAATACTGCCGCCCCAATGGTACATGACATCATCAGTCGGGTCGCACCGATCCTGGGCGTCGAACCGGATTTCGGGCAGAATCTGCTGGCCTCGTATTGAGACCGTGCCAGACGCTATCCGATAACGCAGGTTACCCGACTTTCTTTACTTTGCGTCATCCAGGCCACATACTTGCGGCCTAGGTCATTGGATGGAGGTGCGCACCTCATGTCCAGTCGAACGAACGTCACTGCAAAACGCCTCATGGACGCCTGCGAGCTGCTGCTTTGCAAGGCGCATGCCCTCGAAGAGCTGACGGCGCGTCGGAATGCGATCCGGGTGCAGGCGACGCCTTCGAGGGCTGAGCTGGTCGACATTCTTCCTGGGCTCGTCGAGAGCTTCGCTTGGGGCTAGTGCGTAACGTTGATATTCGGACTCCTCTACAACTTCTTCGCCCCACGCTGGCGATAGCCGAACGCAGGTGATCGGAGCGACGCTCAATCGCAGCGGCATGCTTCGCTTCCGGGCTACGCAGGTCGGCAAGGACACGGCGCTTTCCCAGATCATCCGGATGGTCGAGCAGGCGCAGGCAAGCACGGCGCAGGGCAGCAGGTGGCTGGCGTCGCCGAAAACCACCTGGACCAATTGCCGAGCCTGATCGATGAGTTGGCAGACGGCACGATTGCCGTGTTCTGAAGAGTGCTCGACCATGGGTGGCGGTCAGCAGCAATTGCTGGCAATCGCCCGCTCGCTCGCTGATGACCGCGCCGAAGATCGTCGTCATCGACGAACCGTCGGTGGGCCTAGCGCCGATCGTCGTGCGTGACGTGCTGAACGCGATCACTGAGCTGCGCGAGAAGAGCAACATGACGATCTTCATGCCACGATCGACGGCGCCTCCCGCCTCGGCGTCGCCTCTGTTGCCACCTGGAACGCGTTCATCTTCGTGGCTCTGCTTTGCGCGGACTCCTCCGTCAAGACCCTCCCGGTCGGGCTTGCGGAATTTTCGACCGAGTTCAACCCGATTGGGGAGCCGTCATGGCCGCCTCCATGGTGAAATGGATCGAACTGGGAACCGCTTCACATGGAGGGCGCTAACGTTTCAGGTCATAGGCTTGGTGAGATGCACGAAGCTCTGCCAGGGTCTTGCCGACGCAGCTGCCGCCCTCAGCGCCGCCGGTTGCCTTCGCGTGGCCGTCCAGGGTGATCGTGCCGGCCATCCGTTCAGATGCCACATAGGTCGCGACACCATCTTGAGAGATGCGCGATATGTAGAAGGCATGATAGGTGTCTTTGTACTTGCACTGGATAAGCAATGGAAATTGATCGAACGGATCGTCCTGCGCCTGGAGCGCGGTGAGTGGAAGCCATGCTAGCGAGACCAGACTTGCAAGAAGCGTTTTGGTCAATCCGTTTGATATTCGGCCGAATGCGTACTTCATTGCTCAATCCCTCCTTTTGCAAGATCATGTCTTCCGAAATCCGCTGCCGCTAGATCGTCATTGCGATGAGTGCATCGCGGTCAAGAAGGCGAACAATGCGTTGCAGTTTGCCGTTCAGGCAGAGGATGCGCTTTCCGCGGAGTTTCGTGAAGCAGCGGGCGACGGTTTCGACCGTCAATCCGAGATAGTCGGCGATATCGCTGCGCGACATCATCATATCGAATTCGCAGTTTCCGGGATGACGATCGGCCATTTCATAGACAAAGGCGGCAACGCGCTTCAGTGCGCTTTGCTCGGTGATGACGAGTTGTTTGTGCTGTGCCTTTGCGAGGTTCGTCAGGGCAATGTGGAGAAGGTCTATGGGGACGACTGCGTCCTGATTGACGCGAAAGGGCCTGATACAGGTTTCGCAGACGGCTTCCGCGAAATCGGTTCGAACATTCCCCGTTTCCAGACCGAACCACTCACCCTTGCCGCAGAAGGACAGGATGTATCGCTGCCCGCTGGCCGTCAGGCGATAGATGCGCACCGCACCCGCTTCGACCCGATAAATCGCAAGCGCATATTCGCCTTCGCTATAGATCATCTCGTCGGCCTTGAGCTTGATCGACTGATCCTTGGCCGTCCCAGCAGTCGCGCCATAGCGGTGTCCCGGAACTGTCGTCTGCTTTACGATCGCGTGGTCTTGAAGCATATGTGTCGCTCCCATCCGTATCGCAGAATAGGCAATCGCGGCCCGCCCCGGTATTCGAGATACCCCTTACGTATTACTACGGAAGCCCCGGAGCCATCGACAGGTGTATAAAGCTATTCCCCTTGAGGAGAGCGATACGAAAATATCGCGGGAGGTCTCGATGGCATCGGAAGAGGAAGGGGACGGTCGCGCAATTCAAGACTCTGCAAGCGTGCGTGCACAACTTGACCTTATACTCGCCAGTCCGGAATTCCTTGCCCCTGAGCGCGGGCGCCGCTTCCTGCAATATATCGTTGAAGAGACGCTTGAAGGACGCAGCGAACAGCTTAAGGCCTATACGATTGCACAGGCCGTTTTTGGACGCGATGCCTCCTTCGATGCACAGAGTGATCCGGTCGTCCGCATCGAGGCGGGGCGGATCCGTCGCGCGCTCGAACGATACTACCTCGTCTGCGGACGCAGTGACCCGATCCGGATTACCGTCCCCAAAGGAAGCTATGCGCCGCACTTTTCCAGGAGGGAAGACAGTTCGGGTACGGGCGAAATCTCCGTTCTGCAGAACCGCGAGAACAAGCGGCGCCCACTCGGGCGGGAGCGGCGGTTAAGCTATCGAGATCTCCTGTTGCCGATCGGCATCCCCGCGCTGTTCGGGGTCGTGGCTGTACTCGCTCTTGTCCGTCCGCTGGAAGCCTATCTCTCCCCACCAAAAGGGTTGCCGGCCCCTGCCACATCAGCGTTGAAGAGCAAGATCAGGATTGCTGTCGAACCCTTCGCCGCTCTCGGCGGTACCGTGCAGGGAGCAGATTTCGTGAAGGGATTGGCCGATCAGCTGATTGCAAAGCTGACGAAGGTGGAAAATCTTGTCGTGCTTGCCCCGGCCCGCTCCAGGACGGAAGTGACCGGTTCGCTTTTCAACCTGCAGGGAAGCGCCCTCGTCGAGGGCATGATCCTTCATCTGCATGTCCGCCTGATAAATGACGCCGACGGCGCGGTTATCTGGGCAAATCAATATGATCGAGACCTGCGCGGCCAGAACATTCTCGATGCTGAGGACGAGATCGCCGCACAAATCGCCATGGAGATTTCGAACAGCCAGAGGCTGAACGGCACAGGCACCGATCCATAGCTTATCTTATCTTATCTTATCTTATCGACACGGGGTCGACGACCAGCCCTGAGGCGCGCAGCCCGTTCAGGAACCGTTCCTGGTCCTCCGGCCGCTGCAGGCGGAGCGACACTTCCTGGCGGATATTCGTCATCAAAGTCGGCGCGTGGATATTGAGCCAATCCTGTTCCAGCATGGCTTCACCCGTCTTTCCGGCTGCTCCGAGAATGGATAGCAGCACAAGGCGATGCATGGGATTATTGTCGAGATCGGACCGTCTCGACCACTGCTCGGCCTCTTCGATATCTCCCTTCATGAACGCGCACAAAGCCATGCCGACCTCGTAATAGCCTCTGGTGCCGACACCCTTGTTGAGGGCGACCGACAGCAACTCGCAGCCCGATTGCCATTTCCCCGACATCGCCAATCGAAAACCGTATTCGCCTGCGAGTTCCACATCATCAGGGTCTGCAGCGTAGGCTGCGGTACCGGCCTTCAGGGCCTTGTCGATATCTCCCCTGAAGAAGCTCACCTGCATCTGCGCCTGCAGCACGCGGGGATTGTCCGGCGCGAGTGATGTTGCCCGCTCCACCGCAGCGCTCGCCAGTGCGAGAGGCTGGGTCGACGATGACGTGCCGAGCGTGTAACGGAATCTGATTTCATCGAGATAGGCCATGGACAGCAGCGCCCAGGACACCGCGTCATTGGGAAAACGCTGGGTCGCCTGTTGCAGGCATTCGCGTGCTGCACCGTGACTTTGCGCAGTCATGGTCTGGCGGTAGCTGGAATAGGCGAGCGTACAGGCATAGGCACTCTGGTTTCCCGTCTGCGCCGGTCGCGCTGCCATATCCGTGTCGGTTTGGAAGATAGCGCCATAGGGCTGCGCGACAGCATTGGCGATTAACCGGGCGATGTTGCCTTGAATCGCAAGCTTGTTTTGATCTTGAAGATCCGCATCGAAATTATTGGCCCAGATGACCGCTCCATCCAGTTGGCGCACCAGCCTGGCAACGGCACGCAGCCTGCTTCCATCGAGCTGGACATTGCCCTGCAGTGCGTAGTTGGCAGCGGTGGCGTGTTCACCACGCAGCGGATCGGCGACCACGACAATGTCATCGAACTGGGCGAGCTGCCCGATAAGGTCGTCCCGGAGGCCACGCGCGATATCCGAACCGGCGTGAGCGGGGCTGCTTTCGGCAAAAAAATCGATGATCACCTTTGGCTTGGGAGGTCCCGGCGGCATCGTCGCGGTCGGAGTATCACGCAAGGACAATGCGGACGTGAGAGCGAGGACGACGGCCAGCGCAGTTCCGAGACCGATAAGGGTGGCAAATCCCGGACGACGTGTTTCCTGAAGCGAATGATCTTGATCTTCGTATTCGGCATTCTGCGCATTATCCGAGACCTCGGCGGGCTCTGCCGACGCCGGCGCACCCCGCGCATATTCGAAATGCGGGACATATCCACCCTTGGGCACAGTAATGACGACGTCATCCCTCTGGCCTGCGACGAGATAGTAACGCTCGAGCGCCTTTCGTATTCGGCCGGCCTCGATTCGAACAACCGGATCGTTCTGCGGGTCGAACGAAGCTTCCCGACCAAAAACCACATTTGCTATCGTGAATGCCTTCAGGAAGTCCGATCGGCCGGCGAGCGTCTCATTGACGACGAATGCCAGGAAATTCCGCCCGCGTTTCGGCGCGTGAAACTCCTCGCTTGTGAGAATTCGTTCGACCTGCTGGCAGATTTCATCAGCCGTTGGCCCAAGACCGCTGAAGGCATTGATCTTTGCGCTCCTCATGATCGCCCCTACGACAAGATCACGCAATTATTTAAGCCATTTCTAACACATCATACCTCACAAGCCTGGGGTTGCAAGCTCTGCTTTAGAATTGCCGAATATAAGTTGACCAGCTGCCGATCGGCAAAGCCTTTGCGGTTTCAAGCGGTTGCGTCGCAGCATCGATGGTGATGGCCATGCGCATAAGCTCTGCCAGATTGCGCGCGCCCATCTTGGCCATCACATTGGCGCGATGGACCTCCACCGTACGCGAGCTGATGCCGAGATGATAGGCGATCATCTTGTTCTGTAAGCCATCGAGTACGCCGGAGAGGACCTGATGTTCGCGGTCCGTGAGCTGACGAAGTCGCGCCGCAACGCTTTCGCAATCGGCCACGGCGCTGCCGCATCGCCTTTGCCTCATTGCTCCGTTAATGGCCGCGATCAGCGCCTCTTCCCTCAACGGTTTTTCCAGAAAATCGGACGCTCCCGCCTTCATCGCCTGAACCGCGGCGGCGATATCGCCCCGACCGGTAATGATGATCGCCGGCACGTCCGTGCCGACACGCCTTAACCGCTGAAGCAATTCGATGCCGTTTACATCAGGCATGCATAGATCGGTAACAAGGCAATTTCGCCCCGACAGCGGGAGAAGTTCCAGAAAGGCTTTCGCACAGCTGTGTGCACGAACGGCAAAGCCTGCCGACACCAGCAGAAACGTCAGAGATCGCCGGAGCGACTCCTCGTCATCGACGAGATGGATCGTAAGGTCATTCGCCATTGATTGTGGTCTCCACCAGCGGGAGCGAAAACGTGAGGATTGAGCCTCCCTGTATTCCCTTACGCGCGCTTATGCGGCCTCCATGCGCTTCAATGATACGCTTGGACAATGCCAGGCCCATGCCAAGTCCGCGCGGTTTACTGGTGACGAAGGGACGAAACAGCGCCTCTTCGATCTCGGCGGCAATTCCGCAACCATTGTCGGACACGTCGACGACCAGATGCGAGAAATTGTCGGTCCTGGTGTGGATCGCGATAGTCGGCCGCTCGACGCCGTCGGTCGCGTCCATGGCATTGTGAAGAAGGTTCATCAGTACCTGGACGATCTGGACACGGTCTGCGACTACGATGTCCCGCTCTGCTTCGAGTTGCAAATCGGTGTGAAGGTCTTTCCGGGGTGATCCGGCAAGCCCAAGCGCCGTCGCTCTGTGGATCAACGCGTGCATCGCCTCCCGTTGTTTCTCGCCGGTGCCGCGCTTTGCAAATTCTCTGATGTTCTGGACGATCGTTCCCGCCCACAAGGCGTGCTGCGTAATTTCCGACAAGGCTTCGCGAAGCTCCTCGCCGTGCCGGCGACGGTCGTTCGTCATGAGGCGCCTGCACCCCTCGGAGTAAGCGGCGATCAAGGAGAGCGGCTGGGACAGTTCGTGAGCCAGCGTCGTTGTCATTTCTCCAAGCGCGACTACTCTTGCGAGACGCGCCAGCTCACATTGAAGCTCCTGAACCTGCTGCAATGTCTCGCGCTCTGTCCGGAAGTCCTCAAAGATCGCCGCAGCGAAGGTTTCTTTTTCGCCCTGTTCTCGGATGATGGTCAGCGCAGTTGGAAACTGGACGCCGCTCTTGGTCGTTGCCAGACCGGCGCGTGCCGCGCCCTGGTCCGCCCAGCGTCCCCTGAGCTTGACATCCGGTGTCGCCGACCAGACGAGGTCGATCTTGCGGTCGAGCAATTCATCTTCCTCATAACCGAACAGGATCACCGCAGCCCTGTTACAGGCTGAAATTCTATTGTTGTCGGTCATGAAGAACACTGCGTCCGGTATGTGTTCATAGAGTTGCCGGATCCAGTTCGCCTGTGGCCCGTTATCTCCCTTGGACGCATTACGCACGGGTTCGCGGCGTGCTATTCGCGTTCCGATGAACGAGATTCGTCCCGTCAGGCTTGAGACAAGGGAACTGAAGTCGGTAACATGCGGCGCTTCCATCTTGGTGGACATGATGGTCTCCTCCGCCCTTGAGAAGTAATCCAGTGCCTCGACGGCCTCCTCAACAATGGCGCGAGTTTACCATCCTTGGATGGGGGATCGGTGTAATATCGCGTAGACTCTATTGGTCTTTTCCTACAACCGGACCTGCCGAAGGCCCAGCGAGCCAGTGCCTTGGCTCGCCTCACCTCCATTGATCCGGCTCAATGCCTCTGGCTCGTCGTTCCGCTATTCTGGGACGTCGTGGGTATATGGCCATTTGGGAGAGCTGGTTCACTGCGAGGAGGGCTCGCGATCGCTGGTGTAACGCCAAGGCAGGACATGGCGGAATGCAACATCCGCAGATGTGCTGGCAGGAAAAACCATGCCGGCGGAGTGACTGGCACGCCGAAACGATGGCATCTTGCCGGTCGACGCCGGTGCATCGTCGGGGAGGGTTCGGTGATGTGGCGCTTGGTCGTTGAAGCTCCGTTCGAAGAGGACATAGAACTCGCCGTCATCGACGACGAAGGTACCCATGCCCTGGTCTTTCCTTGCCAACGTCTGCCCAGCGGATGGGCCAACGCCATGACCGGCGAGATGCTTGACATTCACCCGACCCATTGGCGCGCATGGCAAATTCAGCGATGTGATCCGTCCGATCTTCATTGAAAGGGACTGCAAATGCCTCGTCAGCCGGATCCCGGCAGTTTTTGCTCTCAAATCGGAACATATATTTGCTAGGTCGGGAACAATCCGACCGCTTTCTGCCTTCGTATCAGTTGCAGACGTGCTTTGAATACGGAGCGATCCATGAGCCTAGAACGCGGTCGCAGAAAACTGATGTTGCGGCTTCCCGATATCCGTCATCTTCTGGCGGAGATAACCAACGAGACGCTCGGCGAGATGTTCGAGGCCTATGATCTTGCCGTCGATGCGTTGGACAGATTTCGGATTCAAAGACCGAGGGAAGATAAGCTGATTACAGAATATGAGCAGCTCTGCCGCGAAATAGAGCAGGAAGTCGTCGTCTACTGCACCAGCCGATGAGCTTGGCGATACCTATCCGATGTGTTCCGCTTCGGGTCCATTTGAGATCGCCGGCGGCCAGGCCCAGGCTCTCAGCAACTCGTAGAAGACGCTGAGGACGACCGGCCCAAGAAACAAACCCAGGAGCCCGTGAGAGAGCGTGCCGCCGATGACGCCGATCAGGATAACGGGCATCGGCGTCGAGAGGCCTCTCGCCATCAGGATGGGCTTCAGAATATTGTCCACGACGGTGATCGGCACCGCAAGGCAGGTAAAGATAAAGGCAGTCGCAAATGGCCAGGAGAACCATGCCCAGATGGCGACCGGCAGCAGCACGAGCCCAGGGCCTAGCTGCATCACGCACAGCATGAAGACCGCAAAGGTCAGCGCACCGCGTGCCGGAATGTCAAAGAAGGCAAAGCACAATCCGCAGAGCAGGGTCTGGAGGAAGGCAACGCCGATCACGCCTCGCGAGACATTCCACACAGTGGTTCCTGCCAGCCGGGCAAAACCGACGCCCTTTTCGCCGGCAATCCGGCTTGCCAGCACCTGTATTACCGCAGCCAGGGGCGCGGACCACGTGAGAAACAGCCCGGAGAGCATAATCGAAGCGACGAAGCTCAAGACGCCGCCGCCAATCGAGGCGAGCTTTGCGACGACAACACCCATGACCTCACGGATAGGCGCCTGAAACTTGATGATGGTGGAGGCGAGATCGCCCGCAATCTGGTTCCAGATGTCATGGACACGCTCGCCGACGACGGGCCATTCCTTGATGGCGGCCGGTGCTGTGGGTAGCGTGAAGTTCCCCGTCCGCAACTTGCCGGTCAGTGCCTGCACCGCATCGGCAAAATTGACCGCAACGAGCGCGAGCGGTGCGATAATCAGTACAAGGCAGCCGACAACGATGATACTAGCCGCAATCACCGGCCTGTTTCCAATCAGTCTCGAGAGAGCCTGGAACATCGGAAACAGCGCCACTGCGAGGATCGCCGACCAGATGACGATCAGTGCGAAGGGCGCGATGAGAACCATCGTCCAGTAGGCGAAAAGCCCGATGATGCCCAACCGGACTAGATCACTTACTCTCGCCTCTATCGAAATCTGGCCCGCATCGGTTTTCCGCGCCGGCGTATCGGCTGTCTGCTCCATTGTTACATCCGCCACGTTCCAGGCCGCCAACGCTTACGACGTCGTGTCGGGCACGATATGGCGAATGCTGCTATCCTCTATGAAGTCGGCCGGACGCTTCTGACGTTTTCCCAGATCGGGCTCGTCAAACTTCACCCGCTCATAGGGAATGGACTGCAGGATATGCGAGATGCAGTTAATCCGCGCGCGCTTCTTGTCGTCCGAAGGCACGATCCACCATGGCGCATGGTTGGTGTCGGTCATCCGCAGCATCTCGTCATAGGCGCGCGTATAATCCCACCAGCGCTGATAGGATTCGAGATCCATGGGGCTAAGCTTCCACTGCCGCACCGGATCGTCGATCCGCCGCCTGAAGCGCCGCTCCTGTTCTTCCTCGCTGACGGTCAGGAAATACTTGAGCAGAATGACGCCGCTTTCGACGATGGCCGCTTCAAAGCGGGGCGCGAGCTCCAGAAAACGCCGCGCTTTCTTATCGCTGCAGAAGCCCATGACACGATCGACGCCCGCCCGGTTATACCAGCTGCGGTCGAATATCACGACCTCGCCGGCGGCCGGCAGGTGAGCGATGTAACGCTGCATATAGATCTGCGATTTCTCGCGATCTGTCGGTGCAGGCAGCGCCACGACCCGGAAGACACGCGGACTGACCTTTTCCGTTATCCGCTTGATCATTCCCCCCTTTCCGGCAGCATCGCGTCCCTCGAAGATGATGACGACCCTTGCGCCGGCTTTCTTCACCCAGGCCTGCAGATGAGCGATTTCGACCTGCAGCCGGCCGATCTCTTTCTCATAATCCCATGATTTCTTTTTCTTTTTATCCTTGCCGCGACTCTCATCGCCGGCGGCCTGCTTCGGCTCGTAATTCTCGTCCATGGCTCTCCCTCCTTCTATCACTAAGGTGCATTGCTCGCCGGCGTGGCACTACTGATCTGGTCGATATCGCCGATCAGTGTCCGCAGGGCTTCTTCTCTGCCGTTAAAAATATTCTCGGCGCCGACCATCTTGATGACCCCGGCCCGTTCGAGAATGACGCGGCTTTCGTCGCTGAGATCGGCAAAGGCGAAGATGATGTTTCGCTTCACGAGGATTTCGGCGACGGCCTCGAGCGCGGTCGCGCCGGTGCTGTCGATTTGTGTGATGGCGCTGGCATCGAGCACCAGACATTTGGTATCGGCGGGAAGCTCCTTTGCCACTGATGTCAGCCGGATGCGAACGTAATCAGCGTTGTAGAAAAGGATGCTGCCCTGCACCGCGAAGACGGCGGCGCCCGGGACGGGCCGGGCCTCCGGATAGCGCTTGAGATCGAAGAAACCGTGCCGCCCCTCGATGCGGCCAAGAAGGCCGTCGCGCGGAAACATGGTCTTCCGTAGGAGATAGACGAAGGTTGCGGCAATAGCGACGATGACGCCATTGAGGACACCGAAGCTGATCGCCCCCCACATGGCGATCAGCGCGAAGACGAATTCCATACGGCTGATGCGCCAGATCTTCCTGAGCTCGGGAAGATCGATCAGGCTGATGGCAGCCATTGCAAGGATTGCGGCGAGCGCGGGAATGGGAAGGATGCGCAACGCAGCATGAAGGAAAACCAGCACGGCGATCAGTGCTCCCGCGGAGACCAGTCCTGCGACCTGCGAAACGCCGCCCGTCGACAGATTTATGGCGGTTCGAGAATCCGATACGCTGACCGGAAACGAACCGAAAAACCCGGGCGCTATATTGGCTGCGCCAAGCCCGACCAACTCCTGATTTGCATCGACCTCGTCACCGGTCCGCGACGCGAAGCTGCGCGCCGCCACAATGCCGGAGCCGAAGCTGACAAGAAAGATCGCAACCGATCCGGTGACGACTTTGTCGAGAGGCATCTGATGAAGCGGGGGTAGGGAGAAACTCGGAAGTCCGCGCGGTATGTCCCCAACGACGGCGATGCCTTGGTCCCGAAAATCGAAAATCGCGGAAAGAACGACCGAGATAACGACGACCAGAATAGGACCTGGAATTTTGAAAGGGAAAAAACGGAGGATCCACAGCAGCGCGAACATGCTAAAGCCGAAGATGAGCGACGGCCAGTGGATCAGGCTGCTTTTGGCAAGCAATTCGGCGAGCGGCTGAATCAACCCATCGGATTCGATCTTCACTCCCGTGAAACGGCCAATCTGTCCCACGAGGATCGAGAGGGAAACGCCGGCAAAGAACCCGACTAGAATGGGGCGGGAAAGAAAGTTTGCGAGGACGCCAAGCCTCAACAATTTGGCGGCGATATAGCAGACGCCAACGCCGAGGGCGAGGGCTGCCGCGATCGCTACCCGGTCGCCGCTGCCCGTGGGATCGGCGGCTATGATCGTGCCCATTGCAGCCGCCAGCACCGACATTGACGCGGCATCAGGACCCACGATCAGAAGGCGGGACGGGCCGAAAATCGCATAGGCGATCGGCGCGACGATACTCGCATAGATGCCGGTCTCCGGCGGCAGGCCGGCGACGGCGGGATAGGCGATGGCGCTCGGCAGGCCGACGGCGGCGATCGACAGGCCGGCCGGGATATCGCTCCGGAACCAGCCTCTGTTGAAGCCAGTCAAGCCTCGCAACATCGGAAGACTGCCTATCACCGCTAACTCCTATGCTTTCACCGTTGCCATTTGCGTCTTGGCATTCCACCCGGCTGCAACTGGCCCTGGGCCATCAGAGGACGATTGCGCGCCTTGGCCATGAGATGAGGAATGTCGTGGATCGCAATCACTGCGTAAAACAGGGTGACGACAACAAAGACCAGCACGCCCAGGGCAAAATAGTCGAGAAACACGGACGCTCCCTTCCGGCTGGTCTGGCCGAGCCGTTCGATTGCTATCGACAGCAGGATATTAGGCCCGTTTGGGCGCTGAAGCCCGTAGCATCGCGTAACCTCTATCGGCGTTGGCAGATGACCCGAAAAATGAAGAGGCGGGATCGGCAGGGTGGATGCCGTTCCGGCCTCGGCCTGCCGTATTCATCGCGTTTTTAGAAGCCGGCTAACGTAAGATCACGTATTTTACGTCTGCGGCCGATCCGCCTGTTATATAGTTCCCGCATCTGCTTGGCGCAGTTCAGCGGCGGGGGGAGGAGATGGTGTCGGGAGAAAGTGGTTCGACATATTTGTCCGCCATAGAGACGGCTGAGACTTATTTTCCTGAGCAGAAGCGGCTGGTACAGCGGCTTTTCTATGCAAACGAGGCTTTTCACAGCATGTGCGAGGATCTCGCTGCCGCTGCACAGGCTCTGGCGCATGTCGAGCGGTTACCTGAGACGGTGCGAGAGGCGCGGCGGCTGGAATACGCGGGGCTCGTCGATGCCCTCCTGAAAGAGATGGGGGAGGCCATCGCCCAATCGAAAATTGTGGTGCTCCGGCGGTCAACGCAGACTGGCCCGAAACCTTTGTAGGCGTATCTGTCGTTCAAAACTCAAGGGAGGTCCGTGCGTGATGAAAGCAATTTCCCGCAAACTGCTTGGCGGATTGTCGGCACTGGCAATTATCGCGTTGCAGCCGGCCCTCCCAGTGCGAGCGCAGACGCAGCCCCCCGTACCGACAGCAGCACCAGCGCAGACAAGTACAGAACAGCCCGCAACCGCACTCCTGTCTGATGATGAGCTTGAAGTGCTCGTAGCGCGGATTGCGCTCTATCCGGATGAATTGGTTGCGGCAATTTCGGCCGCCTCGCTCTTTCCTCTACAGATCGTCGAGGCGCAGCGCTTCCTGGAAGCAAAGAAGAAAAATTCCGACCTCAAGCCCCAAAGCGATTGGGACGGCAGCGTCGTTTCGCTGCTCAACTACCCAGACATCGTCAAGATGATGAGCGAGGATCTCGATTGGACGCAGTCGCTCGCCGATGCGCTCGCCAATCAGCAGAAGGATGTCCTGATTGCCATCCAGCAGCTTCGTGACGAAGCGGTGGAAAAGAACATCATCAAGACGGATGACAAAGTGACGATCGTCACCGAAAACGACAACATCATCATCCGGCCGACCGATCCGGAGAAGATCTATATCCCGCAATATCCGCCGGAAATGCTGTATGAGCCGGGCTATGTTTCGGCGCCGATCTCCTATTATCCCGATTATTACGACAACTACTACTACCCCGGGGCAACGTTCTTTGCTGGCGCTGTAACCGGCCTTGCCTGGGCGGCCATCGTCAACTGGGACGACTGGGGAGTATGGGGCGGCCGCTGGGATGGCGATATCGACATCGACTGCAACAATTGCCTGAACGACCGCAACTTCAACGGAAAGCTGAAGTGGAACGACGTCGACTGGAGCAATGTCGATCGCAGCAAGCTCAGCATCGGCAAGGACCAGCTTGCGAAGATGGACCGGTCGGCGATCAAGTCCGGCCTGCAGGCCGACAATCGCAACCAGCTGCGCAACAGGGCCAACGATATCCAGGCGAGCCAGCGGCCCGGCAATCGCGCTAGTTCGGCACGTGCGGAAGATATCCGCAAGAGCACGGCTCAGGGCCTGAAGGACAGACCGCAGGCAAACAGGCCAACAGCAGCAAATCGACCAGCGGCAGCCAATCGGCCGGCAGCATCCCGGCCCGAGGCACGTCCTCAGAAGGCCGCCAATCGACCGTCCAAGCCTGCGCAGAAATCCGTCAATAGGCCCAATAAACCGCAGATGGCTGCCAGACCCGACAATCGCGGACGTCAGACGAGCGCACTCGGCAATGTCCAGTCCGGTCGTCGTGAGGCAGTTGCCTCGAAACGAGGATCGCAGAGCATGGGCGCCCATCGCCAGTCAGCTCGTCCCGCACAGCATCGGCCGCGCCCACAGGGTGGCGGCGGTCGCGGTGGCGGTGGCGGCAGACGGCGGTGAGACCTCTTTTCAGTTCAGGGAGTTACATCATGAAACGTCAATCGACCGTAATTCCGCTCATGCTCGCGACAGTACTTTGCGCAATGCCGGCAGCACCCGCACTTTCGCAAGAGCAGACAGATCTTGCCGACTACAAGGCGGCAACGCCATCGCCGAAATTCGACAGTCCTGAGCTTGCGCTCGATAAGCTCAAATCGGTGCTGGGCTCGAACAATATCGACGATCTTGCCACGTTGCTCGGCTTGAAGCCGGACAAGCTGCGCTCGAACAACGAGGCGATGATCGCCTATGGATTGATCCGCGAAGGCGCCGAACGACGGGTGGTTTTGCGGGATTCAGAAGGCATGAAGATCGTTGCGATCGGCGATCGGCTTTGGCCCCTGCCGTTTCCGCTGACCGAGGGCAAGGACGACAAATGGTCCTTTGATACTCAGCGCGGCCTCGAGGAGATCATCAATCGCCGCATTGGCGAAAACGAACTCGCCACCATCGACACCATGCATGAATATGTCGCGGCCCAGTATCAATTTGCATCCGAGGACCGTGATGGCGACGGCATCTATGAGTTCGCAAAGAAATTGATCAGCAGTCCGGGCAAGATCGATGGCTTGTACTGGGATCCAAACGTTTATCCCGAGGAAAGCCCGGCAAGCGCGCTGGTCGAGACAGCTGCCTTCGGCGCCGCCAAACGCGGGGAGGGCTATTACGGCTATCGCTACCGCATCCTGACGTCCCAGGGAGACAACGTGCTTGGCGGCAAGCAAAGCTATATCATCAACGGTTATATGACCGGCGGCTTTGCGCTCATCGCCTGGCCGGTCAAATATCGGGTCACCGGCGTGCAGACATTCATGGTCAACGGGACGAGCGTCATCTACCAGCGCGATCTGGGACCGGAAACGGAAGCGCGCGCGGCGGCGATCAAGGATTTCAATCCGGATGCCAACTGGACCGTCGTAAGCGAATAGGATCTTAGTCCATGCTGCCGGTATCGCCGGCGGTATGCGCAAGACAGCGGCCATGGCGCGGTTGGAATAGTGTTCGTTCCCACCTATTGCGCCAGGTTCGGGGATCATCCTGGCTCGCCATTCGATCTACGCAAGCGTCAGTTCCTCACAAGTGCCGGCAAAGACGTCAACATTCCAGCCTCTGCCTTCATGAAGAACGCGGTCGCAATAATATGGCCAGCCGCGTGGAGCAGGAGATTTCGTGCCTCTCGGATTGGAATTTCGTACCCATATTCCTTCCGGGCGAGGCCGGCGCGAAATCTGATCGTCAGGTGCGGGGAACGCCCATCCATCGAGCGGACACGGATGGAGTTCTGATCCCGGCGGTAAAGCTGGACATGCAGGTCGTTGGCGCAAACGCGCCCACGGTCGTTGCTGACCGGGAACTTTCACTCGATCTCGGTCGCTTTCAATTCGGTATTCCCTCGCTCATGCCTGATGTTGCCGGTCAGTCGACAGGCGGCTCCCAGGTGAGGAAGAAGCCCACATCCCCAGGCATGCCGTCGGGAAAGTTGATGATCATCGCCTTGAGCCCGTAACCTTGAGGTTTGGCGACCTTCTCGAAGAGTTCGTGAAGTTCCTTTGCCTTTCCCTGCAGTGTTTTCTGCCATCCCGGAAGGTTGTTGTTGATGGCTCGGCCGCTATCCGTGCAGAAGGTCGAGGGGAAACTGTAGATCAGCGCCTCGTATTTGCCGTCTGCAGCGGCTTTCATCACCAGTCGCTTGATGACGGCGCGTTCCGTTTCACCGATCTGTTTGCGGAAAAAGTCCTCGACGAATTCCGAATGTTTCTTCGCTTCACGCGCCTTGATCTTTTCGTTGCGCTCCATTTCCAGAAGCTGGAGTTCCAGAGCACGTTTGCGCAGCTCCTCTGCGCTTGCCATGGATTGGGGTGTGGACGTCTCAGGTGATGTCATCGCCGTCTCCTCCAGAGTGCATGGGCGATGATAGAGCGCGCAGGCAGCCGAAGGCAGTAAAATACACGTCCGATCCGGTAGAATACGGTATCTTACGCCGGCATATGACCCGCGAAGACCTGCCAGGCCATCAGGTGATCCATTGCGCAAGCTTTGTTTTATTAGTGTTTTCTATTAAATGACATTGCCGTCATGGCGGCTCGGGACTATCGTCCAAGGCAGTATGCTGCAGGTTGTTATCAATCGGATTCTGGCGGATTCTGGGGGAGCCGATGGCAAATGCAGGCGTTGACAGGGCCGGCGGCAGCACGCCTTCGCAGGAGGAGGTGCGGCAGCAGCTTGAGCGCATTCTTTCCAGCCCGGAGTTTCGTCTTCCCGAGCGGGCGAGAAGATTCTTCGAATTCGTCGTGACGGAAACACTTGAGGGCCGTCGCGAGTATCTGAAGGCCTTTACGATCGCGCAAGCCGTTTTCGGCAGGGATGCGAATTTCGATGCTCAACAGGATCCATGCGTCCGTATCGAAGCCGGGCGGCTGAGGAGGGAGCTGGAACACTATTACCTGACCGCCGGCGGCGCTGACCGGATCATCATTACAATTCCGCTGGGCGGTTACACGCCGGTCTTCGACGTGAGGCAAGGCACTGAGCCCGCAGATATGTCGAAACTCAGGCATTCCGATCAGCCGATATCAGGGGGAGGCGATGCGCGGCAGGCCAATATCATCGGAGATACGGTCGGCCGAGACAGGGCGAGCTGGCGCTTGTCACGCCCCCGATATTGGCTCCCTGCGGGGGGCGCAGTGATCCTCCTCGTCTCGGCGGCGATGCTTTTGCATGCAAGGTTGTTCGATATGGAAGCCGAGACAGCGACGGCGGCCGACAGCCGCCCCACTATCGTCGTCGAACGCTTCGCAAGTGCCTCTGAAGGAGGGCTCGCATCCGATATCTCCAGAGGCATTACCGACGACATCATCGAAAAACTCGTCCCCTTCAACGACATCGTCGTCGCCGTGGCCGTGCTGCCGCGCAATAGGGAAGGCCGGGCTTCGTCGGAGCCGCTCTACGCGCTCCAGGGAAGCGTCCGGCTGGAAGGCAATACTCTGCGCTCAACGGCAAGGCTCGTGCGACGGGCGGATGGAGTGGTCATCTGGGCAAACAATTACGATGCCGACACGAAAGTGCAGGGCATCCTGAAAACGCAGGGGAGCCTTGCCGAAGATATCGCGACGGCGGTCGCACGGCCGTTCGGCGTTATGTTCGAAACGGACACCGCCAGCATTGCCGGAAGTGCCGACACTTTTTCCTGCATTCTGTCCTATTATAGCTATCGCAGCGAAATGACTGCGCAGGCGCATGAGATGGCAAAATCCTGTCTGCAACGGGCCGTTGAAAAGAAACCCGATGTTTCCAATACCGTCGCTCTTCTTTCGCTGATCCATCTCGACGAGTTCCGTTTTCTGTACCAGCTGCACACCAAGCCGACAGCCGCTACGCTCAGCGTTGCGAAAGAACTTGCCGAACGCGCAGTAAGGCTCGACCCGAAGAATGCGCGCGCGCTTCAAGCACTAATGCTCGCCAATTTTTTCAGCAATGACCCGACCGGAGCCCTGCATGCCGGCGAGGCCGCCTATGCCAGCAACCGGAACGACACCGAAGTGGCAGGTGAATACGGCTTGCGCCTCTCGATGTCGGGAAAATGGGGCAGGGGTTGCGAACTGGTTTCCGAGGCCGTCAGCCGGAATGCCGGACCACGCGGATATTACGAGGTTGGAATGGCGCTTTGTGCTTTCATGCGGGGCGACACGCAAGCCGCGGAACTGTGGTCCCGCATGTCGGACCTGAACTACAATCCGATGCATCGCCTCGTATTGCTCTCCATCCTCGGCACGCTGGGAAAACCGGCCGAGGCCAAGGAGCAGCTCGATTGGATCGAGCTCAGGTCACCGGCATTGATCCCGAACGTCAGACGGGAGGTCGCCAAGCGGCTGGCGCGGACCGAAGACCAGGAGCGCTTTCTTGCGGGACTCAAGGCTGCAGGCCTGCCGGTGTCGGATGATGAGGCGTCAAAGGACTAAAATGGCGATAGCCATGCAAATGCGGATGGCGCCGAAGCTTTCTCAAGCGCCGTCGCCGCTCCTTGGCTACCGGCGTCTGTCGAGACATAGCAGCCAAGCGATCCCGAGAAGACCGGAGAGGGCACTGACCACCGCAGTGCCGGAATAGCTGGTGATGGCTGTGCCAGCGGCAAAGAGAAGAGCGCTCAGTCCGGCGCTGAGAAAGATGTTAACGGAAATCAGCGCGCTGCCGAGACCGGGCCGCTCGGCGATCAAGTCCTGCAGATAGGTGATTGGAATGGAGATCAGTGACGCCGCGCCGATGCCACTGATCAAGGTGAGGGCATAGACATGCCACGGCTCATGGGCAAAAGCCAGAAGCAGTAGGTAGACGGCATAGATCAATGCCCCGGCTGCAAGGGCCGCGAGTTGGCTGATGCGACGCAGCAGGCGCGACCAGACGATGATGAAGACTACCTCGAGGAGAGCGACGATCCCGACCAGAATACCGATATCAGCGACAGTACCGCGGGCGGCGCCGGTTACGACGAGGGGAAAAATGGCGTCGTTCACATGCAATGTGCTGCTGATCAGCGCGATCGCCGTGATCCTGCTGAAGATTTTGGGAGAAATCACCTGGCCAAGTGCGGCGAGATAGGTGAGATGGTGGGCGGCAGCATGATCCGTGCCGCTCTGTCGGGGCAAAAAGAAGCCCACGAGTCCCACACAGACAAGGCAGGAAATAGCGGCGAAGAGATAGGCTGGCAACATGGTCGAAGAGGAGGAGAGCAGAACCCCCGTGAGCCCGGGAACCAGGACCCAGGAAAGCGAGATCATCGCCCGCACGCCGGAATTGACGGTCGCCACGTCAGCCGGCGCCATTCCATGGGCCGCGGCCCGGACATTGGCAAAGAGCAACGAGTTCAGGCAACCATAGACTGGCAGCAGCAGAAGCGCGCTGAGGACAAATATGTCCTGCGTCGGGAAGAAGAAGACTGCGCCATAACCGACAACGCCGAAGGTCGCCGCAACAAGCATCATCGAACGATATTCACCGAGCCGGTCGGCAAGATTGCCGAGCAGAATGCTGACGATTGCGTTGACCGCCGCTGCGGCGAAGATCAGCGCAGCATAGAGTTCATTCGACAGGCCGAGCTCGCGGATGCCGACCACAGACCGATAGGGGGCCGTCGTCGCTCCGGCAAATCCGAAGGTGAAGATGGCGACCATGCTCACCCGGATTGCAGGATTACGGAAAACGTTGGGAATCAAGCGGTTCATTATCGTCGTCAGCTGGCTTTGAGGCGTCTGGTGCGGATCGGGAAACCGCGATCGCACTAGGATCGTCATGATCAATTTCGGTCGCGCCTGAGGGCGGGAAGGCGCGCATGCGGCGTGTAGCCGAAATCCTCATTCAAGGGAAAGACAAAGCGGCCGGCCTGACGCTCAGTTGACAGCTCAAAGCTTCGGGCTGAGCGCCACGATCGCCGCGAAACGGTCCCAATCCTTCGACGCTTTTGGGGTCCAGGCAGCCTCTGCGATTGCCGGAAGACGCGGGAAGACGAGGCGATTGAAATAGCCGCGCGACAGGAAGTGCTCCGACCAGATGCAGGCCTGGACGCCTTTCAGCTTGTGCTTCAATTCCTCCGGGAATTCGCCGGCGGCTTCATAGGCATAGGTGTGGGCCGGCGGTACCGTACCGGCCCAGCTCGCGCCCGGTTCCTGGAAGGCTTCGGCTTGGACCATGTCGAGATAATAGGCCTGGCCCGGCGTCATGACGACGTCATAACCCTGTTCGGCAAGCTCGATGCCGACCTGCGGATTTTCCCAGGCCATCAGGAGGCTGTCCTTCGCCGCGACTCCGCCGCCATGGGCGACCTCGTTCCAGCCGGCGAGCTTGCGGCCGCGCTTGTCGAGCATCGTCTTGACCTGCTTCAGGAGGTAGGATTGCAGCCCGAACGTGCCGGAAATGCCTTGTTCGGCCATCAGCTTCCTGGCAAGCGGCGAGGCGAGCCAGGAGCCGTTCGCCACTTCGTCGCCGCCGATATGGATGTAAGGCGAGGGGAATAGCTCGACCATTTCGTCGAAGACCTTTTCCAGGAATTCGTAGGTCAGCGGCACGGCAGGATTCAGCGCGTTGTTTGGATAGCCCTGAACCGAATGGTAGCTTTCCGGTGCCTCCTGTCCATCGGTCAGTTCGGGCAGAGCAACCAGCGTTGCCGCATTGTGGCCAGGGATATCGATCTCCGGAACTACCTCGACATAAAGGGAACTCGCATGCGCAACGATGTCTCTGACATCCTCCTGCGAGTAGAAGCCACCGACGGGCTCCGCGCCATTGCCGAGCTGCGGCAGCAGCGGCTCGTCCGGACCTCGCAACACGCCCGTTGTCGTCAGCTGCGGATAGGCCTTGATCTCCAGGCGCCAGGCCTCGTCATCGGTCAGATGCCAGTGGAAGATGTTGAGCTTGAACCAGGCAAGGATGTCGATCAGCCGCTTGATGTCGCTGACCGGATAAAACTGCCTGGAAACGTCGAGATGGCAGCCGCGCCAGCTATAGCGGGGGTGATCGGAAATCGTTCCCGAAACCGGGAAGCGGAATTTGCCCTGGCTGACGCGCGCACCGTTCAGCATTTGCGCGAGCGAGGTCAATCCGTACTGGCGCCCTGCGGCGCCGGAATAGGAAAGTACCACGCGATCGGCCGCGAACGTCAGCCGGTAGGCTTCAGCGTCGAGCGAGGTATCCTTGCTGAAGGTGAGCGCGCGACCTTGCGGCGAGCCGGCCAGATTGAAAACCGAATGATCGCTTTCGAAAAGGCGGCGCGTCAGGGAAATGCATGTTGATATCGCCGACAATTCCTCTGCGCTGGCGCCCTCCGGATAGAGGATGACCGGAAAACTATCATCCGGCTTCGCATCGATTTCGGCCGGCCACGGCTGCAGTGCAAAGGGCAGATCGAGCCGGCCCTCGGGCAAAAGCGCGGGCGGAGGCTCGCTCACGCGGCCTTCGAGAAGCAGATCGGAAACGGCGACCGGCATATGCTCTCCGGAAGACAGCGTCAGATAGGCGGACTTGGCGCCGTCAGTGCAATGCCGCGCAGGGCGGTGCAAGCCAGCGACCGTAAAGGTCCAGCTTTCACCGGCTGCGAGGGCCAGTCCTGCCGGCGGTTCGAATTCATGAAAATTGGCATTGCGTCTGAGAAAGGTGGCATTACCGCATGCGGCCGCATCGATGACCCGCGTGAGTGAGGTGTAGACAAGCTTGAAACCGGAGAGCGCCTCACTGGAAAGATTGAAAAGCGTAAAGGCAAAAGCGCCATTCGGCCCGCCATGAGGGTTCCAGCTGCTTTCCAGGCGGTAGTCGGCTGGTTTCATATCTCGTTCCTCTCGTTATGTTCTATGAATCTCAGTAGTGCTCGGACTGGGAAAAAGTCCGGGCAAGCTCGGCCTGTCCGGCTGTCAGGCCGCAGTCGACGGGCAGGCAGACGCCGGTGATCGCCGCAGCCTGCGGCCCGGCCAGAAAGGCGACGGCATTGGCGACGTCCTTCGGATCGACGACGCGCTGCAGCGGATACCAGCGACGGGCATCCTCGAAGACATTGGGATTGGCGGCCGCCCGGACTTCCCAGGCCTGTGTCTTCACCGTTCCGGGGGCAACGGCATTCGCGCGGATGCCGAATTTTCCGTATTCGACGGCGACCAGCCGGGTGAAATGCAGAAGGCCGGCCTTGGCGGCGCTATAGGCCGGATGGCCGAACACGTTCATGCCGTTGACCGAGGCAATGTTGACCATGGAGCCCCGCGACGCCTTCAGCTGGTCTTCGACGGCCCGAAAGCAGAGAAAGGCCGCTTCGAGGTTGAGTGCATTGTCGGCACGCCAGATCTCCGGCGTCGTATCATGCAGGCTGACGGCCCGGGCTGCACCTGCATTGTTGACGAGAGTGCGCAGGCTGCCGAGCTGGGCAGCGCGCCTGGCAAGAGCCGCAACGCTCGTCTCGCTGGTCACGTCGCATTCGATGGGGACGAAGCGGTCGGATGGTCCAAGCCTGCCAGCAACGGCTGCCGCAGCGACGAGATCGATATCCGCAAGCAGAATGACGTCATGATCGGCTGCGAGTCGATCGGCGATCGCCGCGCCGATATCGCCTGCGGCTCCCGTGACGATGGCCACTGATTGCGTCATTGTCGCTCCCTCTTGTTGATCAGTCTCCAAGCAGCTGCTTGTCGTCGCCATCGCGGTGTGTAACCAGCTGCTGCTTGATGCGTCTCAGCGTCGTCGTCGCCTTCGCTTGGATGGCATAGGCGACGAGGCTCGCCAGGATATCGACGGTTGCGATATAGGCGATACGCGTCGATGTCGGACGGAAGATGTTCGTTCCTTCCGGAAGATCGATCGGCACGACGATCCCGGCGGCCCTTGCGACCGGGCTGTCGGTCTGCGTCAGCGCAATGGTCCTGACCTTGGCCTCGCGGGCCAGCACAAAAGCCCGCACCAGTTCTGCGTTGCGCCCGGAAAAGGACGAACCGATGATCACATCGCCAGCCTTCGCTGCCGCCGCCATCATCAGCTGCATGCTGTGGTCGGAACTGGAGGTGATCCTGAGACCAAGGCGAAAGAGCCGATTCTGCAGCTCATCGGCGATCATCGAGGAATTGCCACCCGATCCGAAGGCATAGATCATCTCCGCCTTGGCGATCTGCGCAACAGCGGCCTCGATCGCGGTTAGGTCCAGCGAGCGATGCAAGAGGAAAAGGGCGTTCTGCGCCTTGGTGATGATATCCTGAGCGACATCGGCCGGATCGCTGCTCTTTGATTCCGGCTTCAGGTAACGCACGCCGACATGGGCGGTGCGGGCAAGCTGCACCTTGAAATCGGAAAAACTGTCGCAGCCGAGGCGGCGGCAGAAACGTGTAACCGTTGGCGGCGAGACTTCTGCGCGTTCGGCAAGCTCGATGATCGAGGCATTCACCGCGAATTCGAAATCATTGACAATGATGTCGGCGATGCGGCTCTCGGAGGCGGAAAGCCGGCTTCTGTCTTCCTGCAATGTGGAAAAGATATCCAAGCCGATCCTCCCGCCGATCCGTCAGTCAACTTTTCTTCTTATAGGCAACGCAGTCGATCTCGATCTTGCAATCCACCATCATCGACGATTGGACGCAGGCGCGGGCCGGCGGATGCGCGCCGAAATAATCCTGATAGATCTTGTTGAATGTCCAGAAATCGCGGGGATCGTCCAGCCAGACGCCGACGCGCACCACGTCCTCGACGCCGTATCCGGCTTCATCGAGAATAGCGAGCACATTGGCGATCGTCTTGTGCGTCTGGGCAACGATATTGCCGTCGATGATCTCGCCGTTTTCCATCGCCACCTGCCCGGAGACATAGAGCCAGCCATCGGCCTCGACCGCGCGCGCAAAAGGCAACGGCTTGCCGCCGGCGCCGGTCTGAACAGTGCCATATCGCTTGATGGACATGCTAGGATCCCTGCAAATTATTTTCTTGATAAGTTGACAAGGGACCATAGAAAGCAGATTTTGACCAGTGAAAAACGCTATTTATGAAAAGAATTTAAATCGGGAGCGAAGATGCGTGATCCTTTCAAAAATCCTTTTCCGCCCTCCGATACGGCTCGGCACGCCATTTGGGAGATGCTTGTGCCCCGCGACATCGATGCCTTTCTGGCCGCCGACTGGTCGATGGTCGAAGATGATTTCGTCGAGGAAGGCTTCATCGGCATTGATGGTCGCAAAGAGGTTAGCCCCGACAAGTGGCGCCTGGCATTCCCCACGCTCGGCGCCTATCGCGATGAGTGGCTGAGGCAGGCAAAGGATTTCGCGACACAGAGCTTTGCCGAGGACGCTCGCACGGCGATCTTCACCACCACGACGCTCGAAGACATCGAGATCGAGGACGACATGGCGCTTGTCCGCAAGAAGTTCGACGGAGGCCTGACGAAGCGCGATGGCACCCGCGATATCATGCAGTGGCAGACGCTCTATTATTGCAGGCTCCACGAAGGACGGTGGAAGATCTGCGGATTTACCGGCTACCTGCCGAACCCAATGGGTTGAGGCGGGGCCGCAAAACAAGGCCAAATCACTTGCGCATTTTCACGGCGGCACTGGCGACCGAAACCAATACGTTTTCCCCGATTTGTGTGGACCGCCGCGCTTTCGAAGCATCTCTTTATGCCCCACCTGGCCAGCATCCGGAAACGCCTACACTCTGCACCGCGCCGATCACTGTCGGTCGCCGCGTCGCCGTCGAAAAGGGCTGGGAGCTGATCGAGGGCACTGCAGCCTGGGCAGACCCCGCCGGCCTCGTCAATCGCGAGGCCTATGAAGGGTTGCGCGACGAAATCCTTGGGCAGCTCCGTGCCGCAATGCCTGTCGACGCCGTGGTGATGGGCCTGCATGGGGCAATGGTGGCAGCGGGATATGAGGACACGGAAGGCGACCTGCTGACCCGCATGCGCGACATCGTCGGGCCAGACGTGCTGATCTGCGCTGAACTCGATCCGCATAGCCATCTGACCCGGAAGCGCATCGAGGCGTTGAATTTCGCCATCTATTTCAAGGAATTCCCGCATACGGATTTCGTCGATCGCGCCGAGGATCTCTGGCGCATCGCGGTCGACGTGCTTGAGGGCAGGGTCAAGCCGGTCAATTCGGTGTTCGACTGCCGGATGATCGATGTCTTCCCGACGTCACGCGATCCGATGCGCTCCTTCGTCGACAAGATCATGCGGATCGAAAAAGAAGATCCGGACATCCTGTCGATCTCCGTGGTCCACGGCTTCATGGTCGGCGATGTGCCGGAGATGGGCACCAAGCTGCTTGTCGTCACTGACAACAATCCGCAAAAGGGTGCGTTGCTGGCGCGCGAACTCGGCATGGAGCTGTTTTCCAAGCGTGGCACCTTCATGGTGCCGCAGATCGACGAGAGGGAAGCCGTATCCCGGGCGATCGCCGCTAAAGCCTGGCCGGTCGTCATTGCCGATGTCTGGGACAATCCGGGTGGTGGGACTGCCGGCGATGCCACCGTCATTCTCGAGGAGCTTCTGGCGCGCGGTGTGGCAAGTGCTGCTGTCGGCACGATCTGGGATCCGGTTGCCGTTCAGATCTGTTTTGCCGCAGGCGAGGGGGCCGAAATTCCGCTGCGCTTCGGTGCGAAATCGGCACCGGGGACCGGCAATCCTGTCGACGGCATGGTCAAGGTGGTCAAACTAGTGAAGAACGCCGAGATGCAATTCGGCGAGAGCCTCGCACCATTCGGTGATGCGGCGCATATCGTGCTTGATGGCATCGACATCATTCTGAATTCGACGCGGGCGCAGAGTTTCGATCCGAGCCTGTTTTCTGTAATGGGCATCGATCCGACCAGGCAGAAGATTTTGGTGATCAAGTCCACCAACCATTTCTTCGCATCCTTCTCGAAGATCGCCGCCGAAATCCTGTACTGTTCGGCGGGAACCCCCTATCCCAACAATCCGGCGACGACCCACTATCGCCGTGCACCGAAGACCATCTGGCCGATCGTGGCCGATCCTCATGGAACCGAACGCGGAGCTGCCTGAATGCATGACAACCGGTTTGCCGTCGTCGCCAAGACTGGAGACAGGATCGTGGATCTTTCCACGCCTCGCCCGATCATCGACGAAGACAGACTGGCGGCCAACATCTCAAGGGTCCAGTCTTACATGGACGAGCACGGGCTGAATTTCCGTCCACATATCAAGACCCATAAGATACCGGCGCTCGCTGCGGCCCAGGTCGCGGCCGGCGCCAAGGGTATCAATTGCCAGAAGGTGACAGAGGCAGAGGTCTTTGCCGAAGCCGGTTTCGAAGACATCCTGATCACCTTCAATATTATCGGAGCCCCGAAGCTCGAACGGCTCGCCGCCTTGAACGATCGCATTTCCGGTCTCAAAGTCGTTGCCGACAGCGACGTGACGGTCGACGGCCTGTCTGCACATTTCTCCGGCCGCAAGCCGCTGACCGTGCTCGTGGAATGCGATACCGGCGGTGCCCGCTGCGGCGTCCAGACGCCCGAGCAGGCGGTCTCGCTCGCCAGACGCATCCTTGCCGCCGACGGGCTGACATTCGGCGGTATCCTCACCTATCCGAAGCCGCAGTCGGCCGATGTCGTCGAAGCTTTCATCCAAGCCGCATTAAAGCAATTGGCGGCAGACGGTATCGCCTGCCCGATCGTCAGCAATGGCGGTACGCCCAGCCTCTTTCAGGCGCATCTGGTCAAATCGGCGACGGAACACCGGGCAGGGACCTATATCTATAATGACCGTCAGATGATCCGGATGGGACATTGCACGCAAGACGATTGCGCGATGCACGTTTTGGCAACAGTGGTGTCACGGCCGAATGCCGGCCGCGCCGTTATTGACGCAGGTTCGAAGGCGCTGACCTCCGATCTTCAGGGCTTTGCCGATTTCGGCCTCGTCGTCGGATATCCCGAGGCGAAGATAGCCAGCCTCTCCGAAGAGCACGGCGTCATCGACCTTTCGGCCTGCACCGCTACGCGGCCTGAGATCGGCGAAAAGCTCTTCATCATCCCGAACCACACATGCGTGGTTTCGAACCTGTTCGACACGATGGTCTTCCATCGCGACGGCATCGTCACGCGCGTCGAGGACGTCGCCGCGCGCGGGCTTGTCTGGTAGCTGATCAATCGACCCTTCACGCCGTTGCCGGAGCCAGCAGGTTCATGTCGATATCGGTGAGCTCGACGTGGCGTTCGAAGGCGACACCTTCCTCGTCAAAGAGATGGCAATCGGCGGCATTGATACCGACGGTAACCGGCGCCTCGGTACGGATACCGACACTGCCGGGCAGCATGGCGCAGAAGTTTTCCGTTTCGCTGCCGAGCGCCGCATAGGCCACGGTGTTCGCGCCAAGCCGCTCGATGACGCTGGGCGTAACCGTCAGCGAAATATCGCCGGAGCTGAGCTGGATATGTTCCGGCCGAATACCGAGTGTCATTATCTTGCCGACCATGCCGTCGCGGGGCTTCACCGGTAGGGTCGCCGTCTGGCCGCGATAGTCGACGATCGCGTCTGCCTCGCTTGCGGACGTGCAGGTCACGGGCAGGAAATTCATTTTCGGATTGCCGATGAAGCCGGCGACGAACTGGTTGGCGGGCTTATGATAGAGCTCAAGCGGCGCACCGGTCTGTGAAATATTGCCGGCGTCCAGCACGACGATGCGGTCGGCCATTGTCATGGCTTCCACCTGGTCGTGCGTCACATAAATCATCGTCGCCTTCAACTGCCGGTGGAGCTTGGCGAGTTCGATGCGCATGTCGGCGCGAAGGGCGGCATCAAGGTTGGAAAGAGGCTCGTCGAACAGGAAGATTTTCGGCTCGCGGACGATGGCGCGGCCGATTGCGACGCGCTGGCGCTGTCCGCCCGAGAGCATGCCGGGTTTCTGCTGCAGCCTCGTTTCGAGATGCAGGATACGAGCGGCATTCTCGACCTTGGCCTTGAGCTTTTCCTCCTCCATCTTTTCCACACGAAGAGGGAAGGCGATGTTTTCGAAAACCGTCATGTGCGGGTAGAGCGCATAGGACTGGAAGACCATGGCGATGCCGCGCTTGACCGGCGGCAGGTCGTTGACCCTGACGCCATTGATGATGATGTCGCCTTTGCTCGTCGCATCGAGACCTGCGATCATGCGCAGGAGGGTGGACTTGCCACATCCCGAAGGCCCGACGAAGACGACGAACTCACCGTCCCTGACGTCGAGCTCGACGCCTTTCAGAACTTCGTAGTCGCCATAGAATTTTTGAACCTTGTTGAGCTGAAGCTGTCCCAAAAATCTGTCTCCGGTCCCGGCCTGAATGCGCAAAAGTTTGGTCGGTGAGGATCGCAGATCGTCAACCTGCGATCCTCGACGTCGGCTTACTTGAAGGCCTCGATCTCGCCTGCAGCCTTCTTCAGAGCGGCTTCAGGCTCGGCCTTGCCGGTGACGACGGACTGGACCATCTCGATCATCGAATTCTGGAAGCCCTTGTAGTCGGTGAAGAGCGGCTCGGGACCACCATAGCTGATGCCCTCGATGAACGGCTTCCAGAAGGGGTCCTTGGCGACGAATTCGTCAACCTTTGCGGACGGACGCAGCGGGGTGAGGCCTGCGCCGCCCTGCAGCTCGTATTCACCCTGGATGTCGGGCGAGGTGATATACTTGGCGAATTCGATCGCCTTGTCCTCGACGCCCGAACCCTTGAAGATCGCAAGGCTGTCGGTGATGAGAAGCGTGCCTGCACCCTTGGCATCGGGACCAAGCGGCAGCGTTGTGACACCCCAGTTGACCTTCGTATCCTTCAGGCGATAGGCGGCACCGGAGCCGGCCTGGATCATCGCGACCTTGCCATCGAGGAAGATGGCGCGGACTTCGTTCTGCTCATAGGCGGTCGGACCTTCTTCGGCATAGGCCGAAATATCCTTATAGGCCTTCAGCGCGGCAAGGATCTGCGGGCTGTCGAGCGTGATCTTGCCTTCGGCGTCGGTCACGGCACCGTTGTTGGTGTACACCCAATGCATGAACTGATGCATCGTGTTGTCGAAGGTCTTGGCAGAAAGACCGAAGCCCGGAATGCCGGTCTTTTCCTTGATGGTCTTCGCCATCTGGATTTCTTCAGCCCAGGTCTTCGGCGGCGTTTCGGGATCGAGGCCTGCCTGCTTGAAGAGATCCTTGTTCCAGTAGAGCGCCTTGGTGGAGAAGGCGATCGGGACGCCCCACTGGTTACCCTCGAAGGTGACAGTGTCGACGATATGCGGGTAATAACCCTTCTTCTCGTCATCGGTCATCGGAACGGGAACGATGAGGTCGTTCTGCGCGAACTCTTTCAGCGTGCGCGAGCCGACATAGGCCATGGCAACCGGCGTGCCGGCGGCAGCCAGCGTCGTTGCCTTGTCCTGGCACTGTGCCCAGCCGACCACTTCCGGCGAGATCTTCCAGCCGGCATTCTTGGATTCCCATTCCTTGATATACTTGGTGTGGATCGGGTCGATCGTGTCGCCGCAATAGATCCAGCTGATTTCCTTGTCGGCTGCCTGGGCCGTAACCGCGGTCAATGCGGTGGAACCGAGCAGGGCGAGCGCTATAAGGCCTGTCTTGATGGTAATGCTCACGTCGTTACTCCCATTCTCTGTGTTAGCTGTTCACTCTTATTGTTGGTCTTATTGTTTCACCGCACCGGCAGTCAGGCCGCCGACGAGATAGCGCTGAAGGAAGAAGATGACGATCATCGCCGGCGCGATGCCGACGAAGGAGGCCGCCATCAGTTCGTTCCAGATGACCTCCTGCTTGCCAAAGTAAGCGAAGAGTCCCACCGGCAGGGGCATGTATTCCGTCTTCGAGTTGAAGGTCAGCGCGAAGATGAACTGCTGGGCATAGGCGCCGATGAAGGTGGTGATCGCGACGACGACAATCCCCGGCATCGCAATGGGCAGAATGACCCGGCGCAGCGTATAGAAATGGCTGGCGCCATCCATGTAGGCCGCTTCGTTGAGTTCCTGTGGAATGCGGATCATGTAGGTGCGCAGCAGCCAGATCGCAGAAGGGATCAGGAAGGCGACGCCCGGTACGATCATCGCAAGATAGGTGTTCAAAACACCCATGCTGCGCATCAAGCGAAAGAGCGGGATGAGCAGAACGGCGCCGGAGAACATATTCACCGTCAGGAAGGCGCCGAGCAGGATGCCCATGCCCTTGAACTCGAACCTCGCAAACGCATAGGCCGCGGGAATAACGAGGCAGAGCACGATCACGGTCACGATGATCGAGATGAAGAACGAGTTGAAGATGTAACGACCGAAGCCCGGTACGCTGATCCACATGGTCCGGTAGGCTTCGAACGAGCCGTTTTCCGGCCAGAAGCGGTAGGGCGAGGAGAAGAGCTGGCTCAGCGGCTTCAGCGACACCAGGAAGCCTTCGACGAAGGGCGAGAGAACGAAGAACAGGAAGAGCGCTATGCCGCAATAGATGAGGATGATTTCCCACCAGCTATAGCGATCGATCATGGGACGGCTGCTCATGCGCGCTTCTCCGGGTTCAGGCGGCGGGTGACACGGAAATAGGCGATGCAGAAAAGCGACAGGAAGATGCAGATCAGCACCGCGCGCGCTGCGCCTTCGCCATATTTCTTCGAGCCGATCGCCGTCTGATAGGTGTCGATGATCATCGTCGTCGTTTCGCCGCTCGGGCCGCCCTGCGTCAGAATCCAGATGATGTCGAAGGAATTGAAGGTCGCAATCAGCGACAGCATCGACATGGTGATGATGGCCGGAACCATCAGCGGCAGCGTGATGCGGCGGAAGCGATACCAGCGGCCGGCCCCGTCGGTCCATGCTGCCTCGTAGAGGTCCTTTGGAATCGACTGGATCGCGGCCAGGAAGTAGATCGTCACCAGCGGCACGCCGATCCAGACGTCGGTGACAATCGTCGCCCAGAAGGCGGTACTGCCATAGGCGAGGAAGGCGACCGGACCGTCGACGAGGCCGAAGCGCTGCAGCAATCCGGAGATCATTCCGAACTGGCCATTATACATCCAGCCCCACATGAAGATGCCGATTGCCATCGGCACGATCCACGGCGGCATGGTGAGCAGTCGAAACAGCGACCGGCCAGGCACGGCGGCGTTCAGCATCGCAGCGCCGAACGTGCCGATGATCATCTTCAGCGCGACCGAAAAGAAAGTCCAGATGAAGGTTCGGACGATGACTTCCACAAAGGTGGGATTGAAGATCTTCTCGTAATTGACCCAGCCAACCCAGTTCGTCACCTTCCGCAGCGATGCATCCGTAAAAGACAGGATGAACGTATCGACCAGCGGATAGGCGACGATCGCGAGCACATAGAGGACAGCCGGAAAGAGAAGGATCCAGGCGAAGATGACGGCACTTTTCTGAGCACTCATCTTGCCGGTCTCCTCAGGCCGCTCTGGAGTGTAGCGCCTCGTCGAACCGGTCCCATATGGGACGAAGGTCGATTACGGCCTTCTTCATGCGGGCTTCATCCATGGCGAGCGCCAGGATGCCTGCCTCCAATGCGTTGAGCGTGGAAACCGGGAGTTCCGAACCGGTGCGCACGCTCTGCAGAATATCGGCTGCCATCTGTTCGTCGGCGCCGTAATGCTGCGACAGCTCGGTCGCGGCATATTTGTTTTCGACGATCTTGTTGCCGGTCAGCTGCTCGTGCACATCGAGGTAGCCGCGAACGAAGTCGCCTTCGGCCATGCCGCGCGAGCCCATGATGGCGAAGCGGCGGAATTGGTCGGGAACATTCAGGTTGGTGTGGAAATTCATGCCGACGCCGTTGGCGTATTCGACGATCGCCACCTGGTAATCGATGATGTCGGCGTCGCTGTCGAACACCTTGTCCGAGCCCATCCAGCCGCTCGGCTTGCGGTGGAAGAGTTCCAGATCGTTGATGCCTTCGCGCGCCGGGTCGTTGGCGGGGATAAAGCTCTTGCGGCCGCCGAAGCTTGCGACCCGTTCGGGACGGGCGCCCACCACACCATTATAAAGGTCGAGATCGTGGCAGCATTTCTCCAGCATGAAACTGCCGGAATAACGCTCGTAGCGGCGCCAGTCGCGCATAAAGAACGCGCCGTGATAGGGCTCGATATGTTCGGAGGCTTCGATGGAAACGATATGGCCGAGCTTGCCTTCGGCCTGGATGGCGCGCAGGTCCTTATAAAGAGGCGAGTAGCGCAGCACGAGACCGACCATCAGCCGCTCATGGCCGAACTTCGCCATCAGGGAGGCAAGTTCGATGCTCTCGGCGATCGTCGTCACAATCGGCTTTTCGCAGAAGACCTTGAGACCAGCCTCGAGACCGAGGCGGATATGATCGAGATGCATGTGGTTGGGAGAGCCGATCATCAGGAGATCGAGCTTTTCGGAAGCGAGGAGCTCCTGCGGCGAACCATAGGCCGTGCCGACAGAGACGCCATTTTCGGTCAGTCCGGGAAGTCCCGCAGGATCCGGATCGACGTAACCGACGATCTCGAAGCTGCTGTCGATAGCCTTGAAGACATAGCCAAGATAGCCGAGCCGGAATCCCAGCCCTATGATTCCCACTTTCATGCCAACAATGTTCCCAACTCGTAATTTATTTTCTTCAAGTTGGGACAAAAAACGAGGGCCGTCAACTGAAAACGGGGTTCGGAGCGAATTGATGAAATTAATTTTCATCATCGATTTGGAGAAGCTCACCCAAGTGCATCACGCGACGTTCAGGGCAGGGGATCATTTTCTCGCGCGCCAGTGTCGGACCGAAATCCAGATAGCGTTCGCGGATCAGATCCAGCGCCGCATTACGAAACTCTTCGCTATGGCGCCGATTACTCGGCTGTGAGCGCTTCTTGGAAACAAGGCCGGCTGGATCATCCAGGTCATAGGCCTGCAGCAGCCGATGGACCTGACTTCGACTGAGGTCGAGCAGTTCGGCAGCCTGGACAACGCTCAGGCGTTCGTCACGGATCTTCTGGATGACTTCGAGGCGATGCAACTCTTTCTGCGACATGGTGATCAAACAGGACATGACGACTCCGACCGCTCATGGTCTCGACCAGGCTGAAGGTCGTCATCCTTGCTCCCAACGTTGGCTTTGACCAGTGCGTCGAGAGGCGACGACTGTCGCATCTCTAACTGGCCCAACTGTCGAATGCACCTGGTGTGAGTTCATGCTGAACCGCGACTTTTGTGCTCATCAAGCTAACCGGCATTCCGCATCTGTGCGAGCAGTTTCTTGCGAAAGACTTCGGCCGGTGTTCGGTAGCCAAGGCATTTGCGGGGCGTCTCGTTGAGCCGGTTGCAGATGTTGATCAGATCAGCATCCGTGACCGACAATGGATCGACCTCTCTCGAAAGCCATTTCCGTACCCTGCCATTGGTATTCTCGACGGTGCCTTTCTGCCATGGCGATTGCGGGTCGCAGAATCAGGTTGGGTGCCAATGCTCGCCTGGAGATAAGGCCAATCCGTGAACTCCGTGCCACGGTCGAAGGTGATCGAGCGACGGGCGAGATGGGGTAGGGTCTTGAGGGCGTGTATGAGACCATCCATGACCGGGCGCGACTGACGGTCGTTGTTGCGCAGGAAGATCGCAAATCGACTAACGCGCTCGACGAGCGACGTCACGTTGGCCTTTCCGAACTTCTTGCGGAACTGGATCAGATCACATTCCCAGTGCCCAAACTGCTTGCGCGCAGCGACGGTGTCGGGGCGGCGCAGAATGTTCAGATCCGAGCTAAACCGTTGACCGTGCTTGCGTCTGGCATGTCTTGGTCTGCGCCTGGCACGACGCTCCGGCAAATGTCGCCACAGCTTGATCGCTTGGCCGTCAGCCGAATATGCGAACTTGTAGATCGTCTCATGGCTTACCGAGATTGGATGGTGCTCCAGGCGCATCCGCCCAGCAATTTGCTGCGGCGACCAGCCGTGTACGATCCGCTCGATTACCGATTGCCGGACATGTGAGAAGCGCGCGAGCTTCCGTAGCTTCGAACGACGATCGCAAGCGGTCTGATGTGCCGTCACACAATAATAGCCGCTGAGATCAGGTATTTGCTTGTCGACAAACGTGTTGCGCCGGATCTCGCGGAAGATCGTCGAACGATGTCGTCCGAGTTTCTCTGCAATGGCGTCAACACTGAGCCCAGCTGACCTCCAACGGGCAATCTTACGGCGTTCGTCCAATCCAATCTGAGAGTAGGTGCGTCGCATTTCGCCTTCCTTGCGAGTGATAACCCATTGGGATCATTAGCAAGTCGCACTTCATCCTTGAACCCACCCCCGCTACATACAAAGATCGCATAACATACGTTATGGAACATTTCGTCAATTTTGTACCACGCATTTCAACGGTCGGCTGCCGCCTGCCGCATCTCCGCCGGAAACGGTGCCGGTCGCGAGATTGACGACCACATTGGGAGGGAAGTTTCAGTCGAAAAAGCCCGCATCCTCTTCGCTGAGATATCTCCTGGCTCCTTCAGCGTCGATATCGAGACCCAGACCCGGCGCTTCCAGTAGGTCCACCATGCTGTCCTTCACGATCTGCGACGGCAAGCCGATTACCAGATCCTCCCACCAGGGGTCGGAGGCACTCGGATATTCGAAGGCGACGTAATTTGCTGGCAAGGTGGCGCAGACATTGATCAACGCGCCGAGGCCCAGCAGGCCGTTGGCTGTGCCGTGTGGTGCCATCAGGATCGAATGCATATAAGCGTGCTCGGCGACCCATTTGAGCTCTGCAATGCCGCCAATATCGGCAGGATCCGGGCCGATGACACGTACCGCCTGCGTCTCGATCAATTCCTTGAAATTATGCCGCAGGTAGATCTGCTCACCAGTATGGATTGGCGTCGAGGTAGAAGTGGTCAGTTCCCGATAGGCCTGCGGATTGACCCACGGCACATAGTCGCCGGTCAGCATGTCCTCGAGCCACATCAGATTGTACCTCTCGACCGCACGAGCGAACTTGATCGCATCGGGCAGCATCCAGCCCGGGCCGCAGTCAAGCGCCAGGCTGACCTTGTCGCCCAGCACTTCCTTCATCGCGATCACGCAGTCGAGCATGTGATTGAAACCACGCTCGCTGATCACGCCCTGGTCCATGGCACCGTGATAGCCGGCCTTCTTCTGCGTCACGCCGTAGTGGAAGCCCCCGATGGTGTCCTTCATGTTGGAGTGAAACGAGATTCCTTGCTTGATCATGAAGAAGTTCTGCGGCTGCTCCATCATCCATTTGACGTCAGCGGCGTAATCCTCCGGCCGATCGCCGGTGCGTTTCTGGCGGATCGAGCCGTTATAGACGCGCACCTTGTCGCGCACCTTGCCGCCGAGGAGCTTATAGACGGGCACGCCCGCGGCCTTGCCGGCAATATCCCACAGCGCATGCTCGATAGCGCTCACCGCCGCGCCGTACGGCTTGAAAGAGCCGCGTTGGCGGATCTTCAGCATGACTCTCTCGACGTCGGTCGGGTCCTCGCCGATCAGGGCCTCGCGGAAATGCAGTACCCAGGGCTTGAGGTAGGATTTGGTGAATTCGACTTCGCCCAAACCATAGAGGCCCTCGTCGGTTACGATGCGGACGATTGGGTGTCTGCCGATAACGGCACAGCGTAGATCGGTGATCTTCATCTTCGGTCCTTTGCCTCAGCTCCAGGTGCGATCCCAGGAATACTCGTCGTCCCAGCGATCCGTAGGCTGCCAAATAGCGGTGACGCCTGGCTGCAGATGCTGCGAGATCACCTCGTCGACGACGTCGTCGATCCCCAGGCCCGGCTTGTCCGGAACAGTGATGAAGCCGTCCTTGACGAGCGGCTTGGGAAGGCCCGTGACGATATCGTCCCACCAGTCGACATCGGCGGAATGGTATTCAAGCGCCATGAAATTTTCGGTCGCGGTCGCGACATGTGCGGCGGCCATGGCGGCGATTGGGCTTTCTGCCATGTGGATGGCCATGGCGACACCATGGTCCTGCGCCATATCTCCGATCTTCTTGGTCTCGAGGATGCCCCCACTGGTTAGCAGGTCCGGGTGAATAACGGAGACGCCGCCGCTCTTCAGCAGAGGCTCGAAGCCTTCCTTGAGGTATATGTCCTCCCCAGTGCAAATCGGCACCGTGGTGGAGTCCTGCAGTTGTCGGTATTGCTCGCTATACTGCCACGGGATCACATCCTCGAGCCAGGCTGGCACGTATTTTTCAATTCGCCTGGCAAGGCGAATGCCGTTCTGCATCGAGATATGGCCGATATGGTCGATCGCAAGCGGCACATCCATGCCGATGACCTCACGCACCTCGGCGATGTATTGCTCAAGCAGGTCGAGGCCCTTGTCGGAAAAGTGGAGGCCGGTAAACGGGTGCTGGACGTTATGCAGATCGTACGCAGCGTTGCGGAGACGCCGCTCTTCTATGGTCTTCAGCGGCCCGCGAGTGGGACCGGTGCGGTATCCTTCCAGCGAGCCGGCAGGAAACACGACCGCACCGGGCACATCCGCGATCTGCATCAATCCCAGATCCATCTTGAGGAAGGTGAAGCCGAGCTCCATGCGCTGCTTGAGGCGCTTACCGGTCTCGGTACCGCTGGGCACGGTGGCGTCGGTATCGCAGTAGACGCGCACTTTCTCCCGAAACCGGCCGCCGAGCATCTGGTAGATCGGGACGCCATAGGCCTTGCCGGCAAGATCCCACAAGGCGATCTCAATCGCCGATACGCCGCCGCCTTGCCGGCCGTGCCCGCCGAACTGCTTGATCCGGCGAAATAGGCGGTCGATGTCGCAAGGGTTCTCGCCAAGCAACCGGCTCTTCAGCATGAGCGCATAGGTGGCGCTGGCGCCGTCGCGCACCTCGCCAAGCCCCACGATGCCCTGGTTGGTGTAAATCTTCAGCAGCGCTGAGGTAAACGGCGCGCCGACAATCTCGGCTACCCGCATGTCGGTGATGCGAAGGTCGGACGGCCTGGAATGCGTGTTTACCCGATTGAGCGCCTCGTCGGCTCCATATGCCTCTGGCATGATTTATCCTCGTTCTGGTCGGGGGCACTTTGGGGTGGCGTTGAGCGCTGCTGGCTAGTCCAGCTCGATCTCGTGATCTTGAAGGTAGTCGCGGTTCATCTCGACGCCGAGACCAGGCTTGGAGGTAAGCTTGAGGCTGCCGTTCGAGATATCGAGGGGCCCATCGATGAGGTGATCGTATTTGCCTAGGTTCCACTCTGACGTTTCAAGCTTGTAGAAATTGGGAACGGTCATCATCACCTGTGCTCCCGCAACGACGTTGATCGGGCCTGCGGCATCGTGCGGCGAAACCGGAATGTAGTAGGCTTCGCAAAGAGCCGAAATCTTCTTGAGTTCGGTAATGCCACCGGTCCAGGTGACATCAGGCATGATGTAGTCGGCAAGCTTGTTTTCGAGCACCCGCACGAAATCCCACTTCGTGTGGCCGCGCTCGCCCCATGAGATAGCGGCGCTGACCTTCTCACGAACCTGCTTGAGGGCGTTGAGGCTCTCCGGTGGACAGGGCTCTTCGAACCAGTCGATCTGACCAGCCTCCTCGAGGCTCCGGCAAAGGCGGATGGCGGTCGGAACGTCGAAGCGGCCATGGGCATCGATGAGGATGTCGACGTCAGAGCCCGCCGTCTCGCGGATCAGAGCCGTAAGTTCGGCGGCTTCGCGCTCATCCTTGCGGGTCATGCTGCCATCGAGATAGCCATCCCGCTGCTCGCGAGCCTGTCCGCCGGCGGTGCGGCCCTGGTGGGGGAAAGGATCGAACTTGAGCGCAGTGTGGCCAGACTCGACGATATCTCGAATTTCCCGGACCACAGCCTCCTTGCTGGTAAACTTGCGCTGGTCGGGATGAGTGTAGAGCGAAATTTCATCGCGTAACGGTCCGCCCAAGAGCTCATAAATCGGCTTGCCAAGAACTTTGCCACGGATGTCCCAGAGGGCGATGTCGATGGCGCTTATGCATTCGACCGCGGCGCCGCGACTGCCCATGTAGGTGAAGCTGCGGAATATCTTGTGCCACAGATACTCGATCCGCGCCGGGTCTTCGCCGGCAATAGCGGCACCGATCTGCCGCAGGATCGTGCAGAGGGCGCGATTGGCGAGCCTTGTCGTGGTGGTGATCTCGCCCCAGCCGCTCACTCCGTCGTCGGTCGTCACCTCGACGAACAGGAACTCTCCCCAATAAGAAGCATCGGATTTGATAAGCCACGGCCGAACGCTGGTGATCTTCATCTCAACTGCCTTTAACTGAAGTGGTGGGGATAACGATATCAAGGGTTATGGATTCTATCCTGCTCGAGCGGCATTACGCGCACGCATGTGTTCGAGGATGTGCCGGCCGGAGCCCTCGACATGGCGTGCAATGAGGTCGGCTGCCTCGTTGGCATGTCCGGCTTTTACATGCGCGATGAGCTCGCGATGCTCATTAAGGATCGCGGCACGCCGGGCGAGCGTGAAGTCGAAACGCCGGCTCACAGCTCGCAGCACTTCGCGATGCTTCCACCAAAGCTCGGCGGCATGGCGGTTGTAATGCTTCTGGTACATGACGGTGTGAAAGGCGGTATCCAGCTCGCTGTGCCTGAACGGGTCGGCGAAGTTGTTCTCTTCAATCAGGCCTTGGATGCGTTCGAGCTCAGCAATGTCCTCGACGGTGGCCATATTCACGAACCATTTCGTCAGCGCCGGCTCGATCAAGACCCCGATCTCGTAGATATCCCGAACGAAGTCCTGATCTATAGGCCTCACGCGCGCTCCGCGGTTGGGAACGAAGGTGACAAAGCCCTCCCCGCGCAACAGTTGCAGAGCCTCGCGCACGGGATTGGTTGAGGTGCCATGGCGCCGGGCGAGATCGGTGACCACAAGCCGCTCGTTGGCAGCGAGCCGCCCTTCGATGATGTCTTCCCTGATCAGTTGATAAAGCGAGGCGCCCTCGCTGGAGGCCCCTATAGCGTCGATGCCTTCGGGTGGCTGTGCTTTAAAATCGCTCGTTTCGGCCAAGACTGCCCCCAAAAAATACACATATTATCCGGTTATCACACGAAGTTTCCGTAAACAATGTACGATTTCTCTCATTGACAGACAATCTTTGATCTGAAAACGTATGATCAGGCCGAATGGATACATTAGGAAGGTCCTGCGGCCGGGGAGCAAAGACCGCTCGCCTGACGCAGAGCGGCATGGGAGAGAACCTGGGAGGTTACCTATGACGAGGATTTCACTCGGCCGTGCCGTCATGCGCGGCACTGTCTCGACTGCTTTGATGGTATCGTTGATGTCCGCGTCTGCGCTGGGTGCGCCGGTCGACTTGAGCAAATGGTCGCCGGAATACGTTCGCTCCATCGCCGGCACGCAGGATTTTGACACGGCCGGCGATTGCGCCAAGGTCACTCCGCTCGATTACAAGGGGCGACTGACTTTCTGGTATCAGGGCGTGTTCGAGGGCGACCCCGACCTCCTGCGGCAGTATTACAAGGACTTCTTCGAGACCTTCCGCAAAACTTATCCGAACATCGAGCTTGAGGAACAAGCCCTCACCTATAATGACCTTCTGGACAAGTTCCGGACCGCACTTCTGGGCAATGCGGCACCCATGGCGGTCCGCCTGCAAATCCTTGGTGGCACCGAGTTCGCCTCAAAGGGCTATCTGCAGCCGCTCAAACCCGAGGATATAGGGTATTCGACCGAGGATTTCTGGCCCGGTGCAATGAAGGCGGTAACCTGGGAGGGGGTGACCTACGGCCTCCCAACCAACAACGAGACGATGGCGTTCATCTGGAACGCCGACATCTTCAAGCGTGCGGGCCTCGATCCGGACAAAGCCCCAGCAACCTGGGACGACGTTGTCAAATATTCCAAGCAGATCCACGACAGGCTCGGCATTGCCGGCTACGGCCTCGTGGCGCGCAAGAATGCCGGCAATACGCCGTACCGTTTCATGCCGCAGCTGTGGGCCTATGGCGGCGGCGTCTTTGACGAGGCCACTGCGAGCCCGACCTATCAGCAGGTCGAGTTAAACAGCTCGCAGAGCAAGGCGGCGCTGCAAGCTTCCTACGATATGTATGTTCGCGACAAGTCGGTTCCGGTCTCGGCACTCACCAATCAGCAGGCAGATAACCAGCCCCTCTTCCTCGCTGGCCAGCTCGGCATGATGATCTCGCACCCGTCCGACTATAACGTCATGCTCGACCTGCAGAAGAAGACAACGGGCAGCGACAAGGAAAAAGCGCAGACCGTCATCGACAACATGCGCTATGGCCTGATTCCGACCGGCCCCGACGGCAAGCGTGCCGTCGTGTTTGGCGGCTCGAACATTCACATCCTGAAGCCCGAATATGTCGAGGGCGGCAAGGTAGACGAGCCGGCTGCAAAGGCTATCATCTGCATGTGGACGAGCCCCGAATGGTCACTGAAGATGGCCTATGCCGGCTCCAACCCTGGAAACCTTAACGGCTTCAAGACCAAATGGATGAAGGAACGTCTTGATAGTATCAAGTTCCTTGATGTCACGACCTCGATGCTGCCATACGGCATCCCGTTCCCGGCGCTGCCACAATCGCCCGAGATCATGAACATCATCGTCCCGGACATGCTGCAGAATGCCCTGACTGGAGCTATGACAGTCGACCAAGCAGCGGACGACGCGGCCAAGAAGGTCAAAGACCTGATGGACGGCGGTCTGTAGTCCAAGCCTGACCACGATCTGACCGGCTGCGCCGAGACTGCAGCCGGTTTCTTCCGAAGAACGAGGACAGGCATAGTGACGATCTTGACTGGCAAGGCCGAGGCGCGCCGAAGACTGCAACCTGATAGGTCCGGCGTGCTGCGAAAGATTTGGGAGCACCGCGCTGACTACGCGTATGTGCTTCCTTCGATCGCAGTGATGCTCATCGTCATCGCCTACCCTATCTACTACACGATCGAACTGTCGTTCTTTAATACACCGCCTGGCCTGCAGCTAAGGGACAAGATTTTTGTCGGCCTCGACAACTATACCGCCATCCTTACAAGTCCGGTGTTTTGGAAAGTCACCTCGAACACTCTCATCTGGACGCTGGGATCCACTCTCATTTCATTTGTCCTGGGGTTTGCCTGTGCCCTGGCGCTCCATGGCGACTTTGTCGGCCGCGGCATCCTGCGCGCCATCCTGATTATTCCCTGGGTCATCAGCGCGGTCGCCGCGTCCTATATCTGGAAGTGGATCTACCATTCGGACTTCGGGATCATCGGCGCGGTGCTCGTCGGCCTCGGATTGGCCGATCGGCCGCCGAATTTCATTGACAGCGTCAGCACGGTGCTGCCCTCGCTGATCGTCGTCAATATCTGGCGAGAGTTTCCGTTTGCCATGATCATGATGATGGCTGGCCTGCAGACGGTCCCCGACCAGTTGCTGCGCGCCGCAAAAGTCGACGGAGCCAATGCATGGCAGCGGTTCTGGCACGTCACCTTTCCGCACTTGAGAAACGTCTCGACGGTGACGATCCTTCTGCTGGCAGTGGCCAACTTCAATTCTTTCATCATCCCCTGGATCATGACCGGCGGCGGGCCGTCGAACGCATCGCATATCTGGATCACCCACATTTATGAACTCGCCTTCGGCCGCCAACGCTGGGGGGTGGCATCGGCCTATTCGGTGCTCTTGTTCCTGATCCTGATGTCGCTCGGCTATTTCTACGTCCGTGCGCTGAGCGGTAACGAACGGAAGGACGGAAGCGAATGAGCGCGATTGCCGAGACGGTTCATCGAAGCCAGACACGTCGCCGTACGCGCATCGATGGATGGCGGTGGGGCGGACGCATCTTCCTCGTGTTCATGCTGCTTTACACTGCATTGCCGATGGTCTGGATGCTTCTGACCTCGATCAAATCCGGCTTCGCGGCCATGCAATTCCCGCCGCAATGGTGGCCGGACCAACCGACCCTCGACAGCTACCAGAAGCTGCTCGATCCGCAAAACAGCGTCGGCCAGGACTTCCTGCGCTTCTTCTGGAACAGCCTTTTCGTCTCCACTGCCACGACCATCCTTTCGGTGATCGTGGCAGTTCCTGCGGCCTACGCCTTTTCGCGCTTCACCTTCCCGGGCAGGAACTTTCTGTTCTTCGCCGTCCTCCTTCGCAACATGTTCCCGGCTGTGATCTTTCTCGTGCCGCTCTTCATCCTGATGCGCGCAATCGGGCTGGTGAACACGCATGGGTCGCTCGTCCTCACCTACCTCACATTCGGCCTGCCGCTGGCAATCTGGCTCCTGAAGGGCTTCTACGACAACATCCCGGTCCAGCTCGAGCAGGCCGCACGCATCGACGGGGCAACGCGGTTCCAGGCCTTCCTCCTGATCGTGATGCCGCTCTCGGCGCCGGGCATCATCGCCACGGCGATCTATTCCTTCATCGGCGCGTGGAACGAGTACATCTACGCCTACACCTTCCTCTCCAAGAACGAGCAATTGACGCTGCCGGTCGGCATCCAGCGCTTCTTCTCGGAAAACACGACGGATTTTCCGGGCCTGATGGCGGCAAGCTTCATGATGAGCGTGCCCGTCGTGGTCCTGTTCCTCGTTCTTCAACGATACTTCGTACGCGCCCTCACGGAAGGCGCAGTCAAGCACTAGGGGAGTTGCCTGTGGCCCACGTGGTCCTCAAAGATCTGGTCAAGACCTATGGCGCCTTCAAAGCTGTCAACGATGTTTCGCTGACGGTCAATGACGGCGAATTCGTTGCGCTTGTCGGCCCTTCAGGCTGCGGCAAGACAACCACGCTCAATCTTGTGGCAGGGCTTATCCCCATCACATCTGGGGACATCGTCATCGGCGACCGGGTGGTCAACGACCTCGACCCCAAGGACCGGGACATCGCAATGGTGTTCCAGAACTACGCGCTCTATCCGCAGAAATCTGTCTACAAGAATCTGGCGTTCCCGCTGCAGATGCGCAAACTGCCGCGAGACGAGATCGACAAAAAGGTCAGGGAAGCAGCGCGCGTGCTCGACATGACGCAGCTGCTCGAGCGCAAGCCACGCGAACTTTCGGGCGGCCAACAGCAGCGCGTGGCGCTCGGCCGCGCGCTCGTTCGCGATCCGGCAGTATTCCTGATGGATGAGCCGCTCTCCAACCTCGACGCAAAGCTGCGCGTGCAGATGCGCTCGGAGATCAAGCGTTTCCACCAGGACCTCAAGGCGACGATCATCTACGTGACGCACGACCAGCTCGAAGCCGTGACCATGGCCGACAGGATGGCGGTGATGAACGGAGGCTACCTGCAGCAATACGATACTCCGGCGCAGGTCTTTGCCCATCCGGTGAACATGTTCGTCGCCAGCTTCGTCGGCAGCCCGGCGATGAGCCTTGTCCCACTAGAGGCGTCAACGGCAGGCGGCGAGGCCGTGTTGACCAGCGCGGAGGGCTGGCGCCTCGAACTCTCGCCACGCAACGCCCAGAAGGTCGCAAGGTCATCCACCAAGAAAGTCGTGCTCGGCGCACGCCACTCGACGATCAAACTGCATAAAAGTGCGATGCCTGGAAGCGTCCCTGCCAAGGCCTACACGGTGGAGCCGACCGGAGACGTCACCTTCGTGCAGGCGTTTCTCTCCGGCGCCATCGTCAATGTCAGCGTTCCGCCAACCATTGCCGTCACGCCCGACGAACAGATTTGGCTCGAGTTCGATCAGGAGCGGATGCATCTGTTCGACGGCGAAACGGAAATGGCCCTCAAGGCCAACTGAGACCAGGCGGATGCGTGCGAAACGAGGGCGTGGATGACTGCGAAGCTTAAAATCACGGCGATCAAGCCCTATCCAGTATGGGTGGGAACGCGTAATCAGATGCTGGTCAAGGTTGAGACCGACAACGGCATCTTCGGCTGGGGCGAGAGCGGCTTGAGCGGTCGCGAGAAGGCCGTGACCGGCGCGATCGAGCACTATCGCGAGTTTCTTATCGGCCGCGATCCGATGCAGGTTGGCCGAATCTGGCAGGAAATTTATCGCAGCCAATATTTCGAAGGCGGGCGCGTTCTGCAGGCGGCGATTTCGGCGATCGACATTGCCCTTCACGACATCAAGGGCAAGGCGCTGGGCGTGCCGGCCTACCAACTCTTGGGCGGCAAGCAGCGCGACCGCATTCCGACCTTCGCCTCGACCGGCGACGAGGCCGAGGGCGATGTTGCCATCGAACGAGCCCGCGAACTGCGCGCACAGGGGTGGCAGGCGATCCGCTTCTTCCCCATCGGGCAAAGCAGCAACGACATCTTCGAGCCGCGCGAGTCGATCGGCGCGACCGCACGGATGCTGAACAAGGCGCGCGAGGCGCTCGGCGACGACGTCGTCCTCGGCATCGACTATCATCACCGGCTGTCGGTGGCAGAGGCGGCGAGCTTCTGCAACAAGCTCGGCCGTGGCGTGCTCGATTTCCTCGAAGAGCCGATACGAGACGAAACGCCGGAGGCCTATGAATCCCTGCGCAGGATGACTGACATCCCCTTCGCCATTGGCGAGGAATTTGCCAGCAAGTGGCAATTCCTGCCCTATATCGAGCGCGGCATCCATCAGTTCAACCGGCTCGATGTCTGCAACGTTGGCGGGCTCACTGAAGCGATGAAGGTCGCGGGCTGGAGCGAGGCGCACTATGTGGACCTGATGCCGCACAATCCCCTTGGTCCAGTCTGCACAGCCGCGACCATCCATCTCGCCGCTGCGGTGCCGAATTTCGCCTGGCTCGAGACCAGGGCGCCCGAAGCAAAGCTGGGCTTCGATAATTCCGACTTCTTTCCCGTGCAACCACGCCTCGACGGCCCTGACTATCCGGTGAGCGACCTGCCGGGGCTCGGCGTCGAGGTCAACGAAGAAGCGGTCGAGGCGGAGAGCTTTCGTTTCTGGGAAGCGCCTCACCTGAAGCGCCGCGACGGTTCTGTCACAAACTGGTAGTTTCATCCACCGGAGCCTAAAATGACGCATACGCCCGATATTACGCGACCGCCCAGAGAGCTGATCGATGCGCTGAAGGAGATCGGCGCCGCGACCATTGCAGGTACGCTCGGCCACATGGGCTTCCGCAATCCGCATATGGTCGGTCCGGTATCGCAGAGCCGCGGGAAGTCGATCGTCGGCCCGGCGCTGACGCTTCAATTCATGCCGCAGCGGCCGGACCTTTTCACCGAGGGAGAATATGCAGATCCGGAGACGCAGTTGCACCGGCATGTGCTCTATCACGCGCAGGAGGGCGATGTGGTCGTGGTCGACGCGCGCGGCGACATGAGCTCGGGCGTCTTCGGCGATATGATGTCGACCTATTTCAAGGGTAGAGGCGGCGCTGGCATCGTGATCGACGGCTGCATGCGCGATCGGCCCAATGTCGAGAAGCTGGATCTCCCTCTATGGCTACGCGGCTGGACGCCCAACTATCATGTGCAGACTGGCATCTATCCTAACGCCGTCAACGTTCCGATTGCCTGCGGCGGCGTCACGGTCATCCCCGGAGACATCATTGTCGCCGACGATGACGGGGTGGTGGTGCTTCCAGTCACAATGGCCTCGAAGGTGATCGAAGAATCGCAAAAGCATCACGATTGGGAAGAGTTCTCGCGCATGAAGCTCATGGGGGGCGGGTCGTTGCAGCGCTACTATCCGCTGCATGACGATGCCCGCGGAGAGTACGAAGAGTGGCGCAAAATGAACAGCTCGGGAACTCCTTAGCCAATGGATTACCCGCTGGCCAGCCTCTATGCAAGGACGATGGCCGACGCCGCCATGGAAGCCCTAATGGCAGCGGTAGAGCCAAGGCGAATCTCGAACCGGTCGGGGTTTTCGTGGCATCTAACAACTGCTTTCGGCTCGATGAATTCCAAGAACATCGGACAAGCGCGACGTAATTGTTTTCATCACATCGGGTGAGCTTCTATCTACGCCATAAACGAAACCGGGAAAGTCCAGTGACTTCTGGAGTGCCCATATGGCTTCGTGCTGATCGGAGGACAGAATTTCCGCCGGGTCACCGACGGCGACCCATCCGATCGGCACGGTTGAGCCCGGCTCCAGCCGCGTTCGCAAATGCACGGTTCCGTTGATGCGGACTTCTGACCCGCGTCCGATCTGCGCCCCGTGAAACACGGCTGCCCCGGTTGCGACGAAAACTTCGCCGTCAATTTGCGCGCCTACCACATGGCTGTTAGGGCCGACTATGCAATGGTCTCCAATGGAACAGTCATGACGACTGGTGGCTCGGATCACGGCATTTTCGAACACGATGCAATTCCGTCCGATGTGGATGGATCCACCGGCTTCCGCCACCAAGCGAGCACCATGCATGATTCTGCTACCCGCACCGATGGCAACATCGCCACAGACCGTCGCATCCTGCGCTACCCATGCATCGGGATCGATCGATGGCGACTGTTCTTCGTACGATAAGATCATGTTTTACCCTCTTGCCTCGATCTCGGCGCTACGACGACGCCCTCACACTTTCAAGGTGCCAGACCTTTGCGACGATCCGCCAGCCATCAATGCCTTTCACGAAGCAAAGATGATCGATAAAGATGTTGGCGTGGATCCGCAGCCTGACCTTCACGGTGGCCGCAGCTGGCGAAAGCCAATCAATCAGGATGATTTCGTCCTCACGGTCTTGCGAGCGGCTCGCGGGAGATTCGCGCCTGGCGATCACCTGGCGATAATCTGCAATCGGGTCCACCGTGATTGCGCCTTCGTCAGCGTCGAACAGGCTACAGGCTGGATGAAAGATGTGGTCAAAGAGCGAGAGATCGCAGGCGTAGAGCGCATCGAAATAGGTTTGTATCGCGTTTAGCAATTCGGTATCGCGGCTCATCTGGTTTCTCCGTATTTGTTGGCGGGTGACCGTGTCGCATGCCGACAGCACGAGTTGCCAGCGGCAGGATTGCCAGATAAGACGGCATTCATGCCAAAAACTGAGAACGCACGCTTTCCTGCAAACAGACGTGTCGTCAGCCTCGTCTATGATGGCCTCTGCACCTTCGAGTTCGGGATCACGGTCGAAATCTTCGGTTTGGCACGACCTGAGGCAGGACCCGACTGGTATCAGTTCAAATCGGTCTCGCTGGAGGATCAGGTTCTCAATGCCTGTGGTGGCTTGACGGTCGCAGCAACAGGCACCGAGACGGATCTGCACCAAGCCGGAACAATTATCGTCCCCGGCTGGCGTGGACCCGACGAGCCGGTACCCGATCAGATCTGCAACGCATTGGTTCGCGCTCATGAGGGCGGCGCCCGCATCGTTTCCATCTGCGGGGGCGCGTATGTGCTCGCGGCCGCCGGCTTGCTCAATGGCCGCCGTGCCACAACGCATTGGCGTTTCGCCGAGGGCCTGGTTCAGCGCTATCCCGCCATCAAGATCGACGCGAATTGCCTCTATATCGATGAGGGCGACATCCTCACCTCGGCAGGCAGCTCAGCAGGCATCGATCTGTGCCTGCATATCGTCCGTTCGGATTTCGGGGCGGAGCTCGCCAATACGGTGGCGCGCCGGTTGGTGATGTACAGCCATCGCCAGGGTGGACAATCCCAGTTCATCGAGCGTCCCGTGCCGCTCAGGCGAGAGGCAGATCGGCTGTCATCGATCCTGGACCATATTCTGACCGACCTTCACCACCCGCACACAGTCAGTTCTCTCGCCCGCCACGCCGGCATGAGCGAACGTACCTTTCAACGTCGTTTTCGCTCCCTGACCGGCCTGCCACCGCTCAAATGGATCCTGAGGGAGCGACTTGAGCAGGCCCGCATCATGCTGGAGACCGGTTCTGCCGTGCCTGATGACATCGCAAGGGTGACAGGACTCGGAAGTGCTGAAAACCTACGGCTTCAGTTTGGTCGACATTACGGGGTTAGCCCAATGATTTATCGCAATCGTTTTGCGCAACGACCGCAAATAGGCCAGGCGCTTCCGAAGCAAACTGGCCAAAGTTCCTCGAACATCGATTTCCTTGTTGATTGAACTGTAGACCCTCCCCGCGAATGTCGCAATTCATGCAACAAGATAGGCGCCGCGCAAACATGGCCCGGTTGCAGCTTCCGGCGAACCGGCCGAGGATTGCTGTGCCGCTGCTTTCGGTGGTGGCATGCGTGTCCCGATGGCAAACAAAATCGCGCTGATGGCCGAGAACCCGGCGAATAACAGGAACATGCCTGGCCCGCCAAAAGCGCCAAGCATGGCACCGCCCAGAGTCGGTCCAATAAAGTTGCCGATGGTTGAGAACGAGTGAGCGCCAAAATAGCTGCCTCTGTTCCGATCGTTCGCAATGCCGTCGACCAGCATGTATTCGCAAGGTACGACGAGAATCTCTCCGATCGTGAAAACAACCATCGAGACCGCGAGCCCCCAGAAGCCGGCAGCGCTGAGAAACCCGACTTCGCCGAAGGCAAACAGCATACAGCCGATCACAAGGCCGTTGAGCGCGCCTGCACGTTCGACGAACCTGCGCGCAAACGGATTCCCGATCAGAACAGCCGCACCGTTGATCGAAACGAGATAGGCGTAGATTTCCATGCCTTCGGCGACATTTCCCGTGAGGTACGGGGCGAGTGTCGCTGACCATTGGCCATAGACGGCGATCAGCAATGTGCCGCCACTGACAAAGAAGGCCAACCGCGGATCGCCGATCGCCGCCTTCAGGCTCTCAAGCAATGGCGGCGAAGCGGGTGCTTTGGAAACATCGTCGCTCTGGTGAATTGGAACGTGCAACATGTACAGGGCAAGCGCGAACATCGCGTAGACAACACCTGCAATGACGAAAAGAATGGTGGAGGCAGCCCCAGCGGCAATCCCCATCAAAGGTCCGATGGCCCAGCCGACATTCGTGGCCGTGTAACGCCAGGAAAAATACCTGAGGCGCAGCGGCTGCGGACAGACGTCGCTCATCAGCGCGCGTGAAATCGGTTCATAAATCGCGAGAGCGATGGCAGCAACGATCTGGGCAATGCAAAATGTCAGCACGGTTTCAGCCAACCCCATACAGGTTAGCGCAACAGCCATGGAAAGCAGGGTAAGCGTCAGCACCGTCTTGCGTCCCACCCTGTCCGACAGGGATCCCGCGAAGGGAGCCGCGACAGCGCCTACCAGGGGACCAATGCCCAGAAGCGCGCCAATCATGGCCGGACCAAGCCCGAACGACTGCTGCAGCTTGATGGCAAGGAACGAGAGCGTCATTGCGCGCGCGATGGTCACGAGTCCTGACCCCGCGATGAGGAACAGGACGTAGCTCAGTCGTTGATTGTCGTGCCTCATCGGGCCTCTCAGCAATTCGTGGTCGTCAATACAGCTATACCGGTATTCACGAGCTTCCGGTCTCTCCATCAGATGAATCGCGGACTTTTGCAACGCACGACGTCAGGGATGACTGCGGCCTCGCTTGCACGATGCCGACAGCCATCATGACCCAGGCTTGTGACAAGTCATCTGAATGGCTGCGCAACCAGCCGGCCGTAAAGGGCATGATGCTGGCGATGATGTATCCGCCCCCCCTGCACGAAGGCGGTGAGGCGGCCGGCGCTGGTCGGTTCGTCGGCGTGGTCGAGTGTGACGATCAACGAAAGTGGAAACAGCGCGCCGATGCCCAACCCAAGCAGGATCATCGCTGGAAGGGCAAGCGCCAGTGGCATGGTGATGAGGCAGACCAAGCCTCCGAGAATGGCAAAAAGAGCGGCGGCAAGCGGTCCCCGCCGATCGGGAAACCAGTTGATCATCGCCGACACAGCTGGGCCGGCTAGAACCTCCACGAGCGTGAGGCCCGCGAGCAGATAGCCTGCGATATCCTCGCTCCGCCCCAGTTGAACATAGAAGGGCGGCAGCCACGCCAGCACGAGCGTGTAGGCGCCCGTGCCGACGCCGAAGAAGGCAAGCAAAAGCCACGTCCTGCCGCTTCGCGAGGGGGACGAACTACTAGTTTTACTTGTTGCCGTCCTTTGCCCAGAGGCAACACGATGCCGCTTGCCACAGAACAAGCGCAAGGAGAGCAGGCAGCGCCCACAATCCCAGCATCGCTTCCGAGCCCAGTTGCCGGGACACGCTGGCTGCCGTCGCGGCTGCCAAGCGTCCGGAAAGTGGGCCAGTAAAAACTGGAGACGGATCAGATCAAAAATCCCACGGGTTGACGAGATCGAGACCTGTTGTTTCAAAATCCTTGAGATTGCGCGTGGCTAGGCGTCCGCCGTTCACGCGAGCAACTGCAGCGATCATTGCATCGGGTGCTGACATTCCTCGCCCCTGACGAACCGCCCGCCCCATAATTTCTCCGTAAGCAAGCGCGGCTTCCTCCGTAAGCCCAAACATCCGATCGGCAAACCGGCGACGCCACTCTGTAAGCCCCTGTTCGAGGCGATCGGCACGCTGGTCCGGCTTGATCTTTTGAATGCCGAAAGCGATCTCGGCTATTGTCACAGTGGGCAGGGCCAATTCCGCGTCGAACCGAACCAGCCAGGCCATTAGGGCTTCGTTGGGATCCCTTCTCAACGTCTCGGAGACGACGTTCGTATCGAGAAATATCAAAGCTCAATGCCCTGATGAGGACGACGGCTTTCTCGGATGACGGCATCCAGATCGATATCTGCGGCAGCCTGCGCATTTACACGCGAGTAGAAGCTGGACGCAGGTTCGCGCCCCGCCTCGCGTATCTCGTAAGCTTCTAGCGCTCGTTCGACCACTTCAGCGATCGAACGATTTTCGCGCCGAGCCAGCCTGTGTGCCAAATCACGTGCTTTGGAGCTTCGAACAGAGAGTTGTGGTGCGGCCATTGCGGTCTCCTTCGCAGAAAATATAAGGTAGCCCGGTCTCGCCATCAAGATGGCAGATGACGGCTTGCCATCTGACAAACGCAGGGCAATTGCCAAGAGGTCAAAACAACGAACATAATCTCAGAGCGTCATAAACGGCAGCATGGATGTTGCGGCTGGAAATCGCATCGCCGATTCGCACGAGATCGAAACGCCCCTGACTACCGAGCTTCGGCAGTGGCGCCCGACGATTGATCAAGGCGGCATAATCCACGGCTCCAAGATTTCGCGAAAGCGGCTTCAGCTCAAGATAAAGCCCGTCATTGGCAAGCGTGCCATGCTCTACAACGACCTGAGAGACGCGCCGCTCCCACTGTGCGCCGTCTGCAAAATCCGATCCGAGTACGGCGACAAGAGCATTGCCGTCGCGCCGGACGGACTTGAGCCGCGTGTTGATGGTGACCCTGACGTTCCGTTCTGCAAAGGTACGGGCATAGGGCACGTGGTTCATGCCCCCTATATCGGGTGCGAAAAAGCGTTCGGGTGACACAAGCTCGAGCTCTGCACCGCTTCTAGCAATCACTTCGGCGGCCGACATGCCTGGATGTCCGCCGTTGTCATCGAAGAGCAGGACCGCATCCGCAATCCTGACGCCGCCTGAAAGAATGTCCCAGGAGGAGGTTACGAGTTCATCGCCGGCATCGAGTTCGGGTTGCTGCGCAATGCCGCCGGTCGCAATGACAACGAGGTCGGGTTCAAGAGCAAGGACATCGCTTGCCTCTGCGTAGACATCATAATGCATGCGAACACCCAACCGCTCAAGTTCCGCCAGCCGCCAGTCGATGATGCCTATCATCTCCCTGCGTCTGACATTGCGGACGAGCAGATTGACCTGTCCGCCGGCTTTTCCCGTTGCTTCCAGGACATCGACCACATGCCCGCGCTCCGCGAGCACACGGGCGGCCTCGAGGCCGGCCGGTCCCGCACCGACCACGACGGCCTTGCGGCGAACCTCGGCCTTTTCGATCTCATGCGGGATCTGTCCCTCGCGTCCGGTCGCAGCATTGTGGATACAGAGTGCCTCCCCGCCTTCGTAGATCCGGTCGAGACAATAGGTAGCGCCGACACAGGGCCGGATGCGCGCCTCCTCGCCGCGCTCGATCTTGCGCACGATATGCGGGTCGGCGATATGGGCGCGCGTCATGCCGACCATGTCGAGCTTCCCCTCGGCGATCGCATGACGGGCCGTTGCTACATCCCCGATGCGCGCGGCGTGGAAGACCGGAAACTTGGTGATCGCCCTCACCTCGCCGGCAAAATCGAGATGCGGGGCAGATGCCATGCCCTGGATCGGAATGACCTCGTTGAGCGCGACGTCGCTGTCGATATGGCCGCGAATGATGTTGAGAAAATCAATGTCGCCGGATCGGGCAAATCGTGAGGCGATCTCTATGCCTTCCTCCCGCGATAGTCCCTTCTCCCAGTCCTCGTCTGCGACGAGACGCATGCCAACGATGAAATCCGGCCCGACTGCCTCGCGAACCGCCCGCGTGACCATGACAGAAAAACGCATACGATTGTCGAGCGAGCCGCCAAATTCGTCCTCACGCCGGTTGGTTGCCGGCGACCAGAAACCATCGAGCAGATGGCCGTAAGCCTCGATCTCGATACCGTCGAGGCCGGCTTCCTGCACGCGCTGCGCGGCGCCTGCATAGTCGGCGACGATACGCTCGATGTCCCAGTCTTCCACCTCTTTCGGGAAGGCCCGGTGCGCCGGCTCGCGGATCGGCGAAGCCGCCAGAACGGGCAGCCAGTCGCCCTTGTTCCAGCTTGTGCGGCGGCCAAGATGCGTAAGCTGGATCATGACCGCCGCACCGAACTCATGACAGTCGTCGGCAAGTCTCTTCAACCACGGCACGATCTCGTCGCGATAGGCATGGAGATTGCCGAAGGATGGCGGAGAGTCAGGCGAGACGACTGCCGATCCCGCCGTCATGGTCAGCGCGATGCCGCCTCTCGCCTTTTCTCTGTGATAGAGCCGGTAGCGATCCGTCGGCATGCCGTTTTCCGAATAAGCCGGCTCGTGAGCGGTCGACATGACGCGGTTTTTCAGCGTCAGGTGCTTGAGTTGGAAAGGCTGCAGCAGGGGGTCTTTGGAGGACATGTCCGCACTCTTTGCTGGGTGGGAGTAGCAATCGAACCGGTATTCTGACCCATGGCGCCTGAAATGACGATCCGATCGGCGTCGCTTTCTAGCCGGCATGCGCCCGCCGGCTGCGGCTGAGATCGACGGCGGTATGCCAGAGAACGGCTGCGAAGATGATGGCGCCGCCGAAGAAGGTGGCGACAGGCGGTTGCTCGGAGAACAGAAGCCAGACCCAGAACGGGGTCAGCACGATCTCCATCGTCCCGATCAGCGCAGCTTCGGCCGGCGGCATTCGCCTGGCCCCGGCCAGGAAAAGCACAAGCGCCAGCGAAAAATTGGTCGCACCAAAAGCTGCAAGCACGATCCAGTTGTGAAGATCAAGCGAGCCGACCGAGCCGAATGGAGCGAAGATGACGAGCGTCAGGAAGGCGCTGACAACCGTCGGCGGCAGGCTCGGCACTTCAGGGTTGATGCGCGGGATAATGATGACGAGCGCGAAGGAGACCGTCATGCCAAGCGCTAAGAGGTCGCCGAGCCCGGTGCCACCGCCGATCGACGAGGCGACGATGACCACGACACCCAGAAGGGAAATGCCGCCGGCAATCAGCGTGCGCCGTCCGACGCCCTCTTTCAGGATGATCCAGCCGAACAGGGCGGCGATGAAGGGTGCGGTCGAATAGATCATCGTCACATTCGCGACGCTGGTCATATAGAGCGCCCCGATGAAGCAGCCCTGGCTGACGGTCTGGCAGACAATCATCGCCAGGCCGGACGGATGCAGGACGGAGCGCCACTGCTTTCGTGATATCCCGCCTTCGAGGAACAGGCAGGGGATCAGCAGGAATAACCCACCGAACAGCGAACGCCAGGCGATCGCCGTCCAGACGTCTGTCGTCAGGAGCCGCGAGTAAACGCCGCTGGCGCTCCAGGCAAGTGTCGCCCCGATGACGAGAAGGATGCCCTTCTCGCGCTCGCCGGCACCGAGGTGCCTGGCCGGATGGTCAATGGTCACGCAGGTTAGTCTCGAAGGAGGAAAAGTCGAACGCACTTCCTTTCTGCACCTGCAATTGACATCAGACAAACGAATAGTAGAGATGGATGGCATCGATTTTTTCTATGGCTGTCCATGCGCGAGCCCATCGAGAGTGATCTTCTCCGGACCTTCCTCGTCGTCGTCGAGACCACCAATTTTTCGGCGGCCGCACAGCGCGTCGGCAGAACGCAGTCTGCGATCAGTGCGGCGATCAAGAAGCTGGAAGACACGATCGGCGAAACATTGTTCGAACGCGGCGCCCGAGGGGTGGTGCTGACACGTCAGGGCGTCCAGCTCGTCCCCTATGCCCGCCGTGTCATCGATCTCCTGAGTGAGGCGGCGGCGACGATCCGCAGCAAGCCGCTCGACGGACCGGTTCGCATCGGCATTCCCGAGGAATATAGCCAGACTGTGCTGCCCGCAGCACTTGCAGCCTTCGCCGTGCGTCATCCGGCCGTCGAGGTCACGGTCTCCTGCGATTATACTGTCCGCAATATCGCCGCCCTCGAACGCGACGAGCTTGATCTCGCCGTCGTCTTCGACTGGAGCGATCAGATGAGTGGTGAAGTGCTCTGCATCGACCCGACCGTCTGGGTGACCTCGATCGTCCACCGGCTGCACGACATCGACCCGCTGCCGATCGCAACCTACAGAGACTCGAGCTGGTGTCGCGACTTTGCATTGAAGTCGCTGCACCAGCTCGGGCGCAACTACCGGGTCGCTTTCATTGCCGATACCAGCTCCGGACTGAAGAACGCCGTGACTGCCGGTCTTGCCGTCACCACGCTGTCGCGCAGCAACATCCCGCCCGGCTGCCGGGAACTGACGACCGAGGATGGTTTCCCGCCGGTCGATTCCTCAAGGGTCGTGCTTCGTCGCAACACCTTCCGGTCGAGCGAAGCGGTTCGCGAGCTTGCTGAGATGGTGCGCGACGCCTTCCAGCCTATGGCCGGGCTTCCGATGGCCTGACCGGACGCCGCAGCCGTCGCCGCGTTTCCGAGGGACTTTCGGAATAGCTTGCCCGATAGCTTCGCGCGAAGGCGGAGGCAGAATTGAAGCCCGTCGCCGCGGCAATGTCGGCGAAGGACGCCGTCGTCTCGATCACCTTGCGCCGCGCCGCGTTCAATCTGAGCGCAAGATAATGGATATGGGGCGGCGCGCCGATCGAGGCCTGGAAGAGATCCTGCAGGTGCCGGGCGCTGATCCCGACCCTGCGGGCAAGACGCGTCAGCACGATCGGCTGCTCGATATTGTCCTCCATCAGCCGTACGGCGTGGGCAACCCGCGGATCGTCCATGCGCAAGCCTGCCGACAGCGCCTCGTCGGCATGAAAGGCTGGCTGCTCGTAGCGGAACAGCCGGCTGACCTCGAGCGCCAGCGAATAGCTCTGGCGCCGCCGGATGATCTCCAGCATCAGGTCCACGGTGGGCAGCGAGCCTGATGTCGTCACCCGCTTGCCGTCGATGACGAACCGGTCCTTGACCGCGGACACCTGCGGATAGGCAACCACGAAATCCTCGTAATCCTCCCAATGCACGGTCGCCGACAGGCCGTCGAGCAGGCTTGCTTCGGCAAGCAGCCAGGTGCCGGATTCGATGCCGGCGATCATCGTCCGGTGGCGTGCCGCCTGCGATAGCTGCATCTTCAGGCCCGGCGTTGCGCTTTGCCGCCAGTTGTAGCTCGCCAGCACGAAGAGCGGCGTATCCGATGCCGTCACCTGGAACGTTCCCTGCGCCGGTATGGCAATGTGGCTGGTTGTCGGTACAGCTTCGCCGTCAGGCGTGAAGATGTGCCAGCGGTAGAGCTCGCTGCCGGAAATGCGGTTTGCTCCGCGCAGCGGTTCGATGACGGAGGCAATGAGAATGAGATTGGTATCCGGCAGGACAAGAAGATCGATGTCGAGCCGTTCGGTCGATCGCTGCAGCAAACTCCCCTCCCCGGTGTTCCGATAATGTATCGATCGATTCCGAAAATGCAAAGCATCCTCGCTCATCCTGGCGCGTAATGGCCTCAAGACGAGGGAGAACAACAAACATGCCTCTTGCGATGAACCGCGATGTCTTCATCACTTGTGCCGTCACCGGTGCCGGCGATACGGTTTCGAAATCCAGCCACGTTCCCATTACTCCCAAGCAGATCGCGGCCTCCGCGATCGATGCCGCCAAGGCTGGGGCGGCAGTCGTTCACTGCCATGTCCGTGATCCGGAAACCGGCGCCGCAAGCCGCCGCAACGACCTTTATAGGGAGGTCACGGACCGCATCCGTTCGGCCGACGTCGATGTGGTGCTGAACCTGACGGCCGGCATGGGCGGAGATCTGATCTTCGGCGATGTCGAAAGTCCCCTTCCCTTGAAGACCGCGGGAACGGATATGGCGGGAGCAACCGAGCGCGTCAGCCATGTCGCCGAATGCCTGCCGGAAATCTGCACGCTCGACTGCGGCACGATGAACTTCAATCTCGGCGATTACGTCATGACCAACACGCCCGCCATGCTGCGGGCAATGGCCAAGAAGATGACCGATCTCGGTGTGCGCCCCGAGATCGAGGCGTTCGACACCGGCCATCTTTGGTTTGCCAAGCAGCTCGCCGAAGAAGGCCTGATCCAAGATCCGGTGCTGATCCAGCTCTGCATGGGCATTCCCTGGGGTGCTCCAGACGATCTCAATACCTTCATGGCCATGGTCAACAACGTGCCCGATAGCTGGACCTTCTCGGCCTTTTCGATCGGTCGCAACGCCATGGCCTATCCGGCTGCCGCGGTTCTGGCGGGCGGCAATGTCCGCGTTGGCCTCGAGGATAATCTCTATATCGGCAAGGGCGCTCTCGCCACCAATGCGCAGCTCGTCGAAAAGGCCGCGCAGGTGGTCGAAGGCATGGGTGCCAGGATCATCGGTCCTGAGGACGTCCGCAAGAAACTGAATCTGACGAAGCGCTGAGGACGAAATGACAGGGATTACCAAAGCGGCCTGTATCGGCGGCGGCGTCATCGGCGGCGGATGGATTGCACGTTTTCTGCTTGCCGGCATCGACGTGAGCGTCTTCGATCCGCATCCGGAAGCAAGCCGCATCGTCGGCGAGATCCTTGCCAATGCGGAAAAAGCCTATGCCATGCTGACCGGCGCACCGCTGCCGCCACGTGGCCGGCTGACCTTCGAAACGTCCCTGCAAGAGGCCGTCTCCGGTGCCGACTGGATCCAGGAAAGCGTGCCGGAACGGCTCGACCTGAAGCGTCGCGTGTTGACGGAGATCGATGCTGCGGCACGACCGGATGCCCTGATCGGTTCATCCACTTCCGGCCTGCTGCCGAGCGACCTGCAGCGTGACATGCGGCATCCCGAGCGTCTCTTCGTCGCCCATCCCTATAATCCCGTCTACCTGCTGCCGCTGGTGGAGATTGTCGGTGGCGAGAAGACATCAAAAGCCACCATCGAGGCAGCGATGGAACGTCTGATCCCGATCGGCATGAAGGGCGTTCATATCGCCAAGGAGATCGAGGCCTTCGTCGGCGACCGACTGCTCGAAGCGCTGTGGCGCGAGGCGCTCTGGCTCATCCATGACGATATCTGCACCGTCGAGACGCTCGATAACGTCATCCGCTATTCTTTCGGACTGCGCTGGGCGCAGATGGGCCTGTTCCAGACCTATCGCATCGCCGGCGGCGAGGCCGGTATGCGCCATTTCCTCGCCCAGTTCGGCCCCTGCCTTGCCTGGCCCTGGACGAAGCTCACCGACGTCGTCGACCTCGATGAGGCGCTGATCGAAAAGATCGGAAAACAGTCGGACGAACAGGCCGCCGGCCTTTCGATCCGCGCACTGGAGCGCATCCGCGACGAAAATCTCGTCGGCATCCTGCAGGCGTTGAAGGGCGGAAACGACGGCAAGGGCTGGGGCGCCGGCCAGTTGCTGAAGGATTTCGAACGGTCCCTCTGGGCCGCAGGCGGCGGGAAAACCACTGCTGCTGATCCTGCAGGCCCTCTCAAGCTCGTCGAGACGAAGGTGAGCCCAGCCTGGGTCGACTATAACGGCCATATGACAGAGCATCGCTACCTACAGGTCTTCGGCGATACGTCCGATGCGCTTCTGCGGCTGATCGGGGTCGATCTTGCCTATGTCGAGGCAGGGCGGAGCTACTATACGGTCGAGACCCATATCCGCCATCTTGGCGAAGCAAAACTCGGGCAGGCGATCCATTCGACCTGCCAGATCCTCGCAGTCGATGAGAAGCGGCTGCACCTCTTCCATACCGTCTGCGACACCGAGAGCGGCACGGTGCTCGCCACTGCCGAGCAGATGCTGCTGCATGTCGATACCGAGGCCGGCAAGGCGACCTTGGCGCCAGCCGCAGTCCTCGACAAGGCAAATCTGATCGCCGCGGCCCATGCAAAACTGCCTCCCCCCGATGGGGTCGGCCGCCATGTCGGCCAGAAACGATAGGGAGATCGCTATGGATTTCGGCCTCAGCGAAGAACAGGAAATGATCGTCGAGACGGTCCGCGACTTCGTCGAAACCGAAATCTATCCGCATGAGAACGACGTCGAGCGCACCGGCGTCGTCCCGCCGGATCTCGCGGCTGAGATCCGGCGCAAATGCATCGACCTCGGCTTCTACGCCTGCAATTTCCCCGAAGAGGCCGGCGGCGCCGGCCTCGATCATGTCACCTTCACGCTGGTCGAGCGCGAGCTTGGCCGCGGCTCCATGGCGCTGACGGTCTTTTTTGGCCGTCCCTCCGGCATCCTGATGGCCTGCGAGGGCGAACAGCGCGAACGCTATTTGCTTCCGGCGGTCCGCGGTGAAAAGATTGACGCGCTGGCGATCACCGAGCCCGATGCCGGCTCCGACATGCGCGGCATGAAATGCACCGCTCGCAACGACGGCGGCGATTTCGTCCTCAATGGTACCAAGCATTTCATCTCGCATGCCGATGTCGCCGATTTCATCATCGTCTTTGCCGCAACCGGCGAAGAGGAAACGCCAAGGGGTCTCAAGAAGAAGATCACGGCGTTTCTGATCGATCGCGGCACGCCGGGCTTTGAAATCCTCAAGGGCTACGATTCCGTCTCCCACCGCGGCTATCACAATTGCACCTTAAGCTTTGCCGATTGCCGGATTCCGGCCTCCCAAGTGCTGGGCGAGGTGCATCGCGGTTTCGAACTCGCCAATCACTGGCTCTACGGCACGCGGCTGACGGTCGCCGCCACCTGCGTCGGCCGGGCGCGGCGCGTCTTCGACATGGCCTTGTCCTATGCCGCCGAGCGCAAGCAGTTCGGCAGGCCGATCGGCGCCAATCAAGGCGTCTCCTTCAAGCTTGCCGACATGATCACGGAGATCGACGCAGCCGACTGGCTGACGCTTTCGGCGGCATGGCGCCTGGATGCCGGCCTGACTTCCGATCGCGAAATCGCGTCTGCCAAGCTCTACGCCTCTGAAATGCTTGCCCGCGTCACCGATGAGGCGATCCAGATCTATGGCGGCATGGGCCTGATGGACGACCTGCCGCTTTCCCGCTTCTGGCGGGACGCGCGTGTCGAACGTATCTGGGACGGCACGTCGGAGATCCAGCGCCACATCATCAGCCGCGATCTCCTGCGGCCTCTGGGAGCGTAGCCGATGACAGCACGCGCGCTCGACCGCCTGTTCAGACCGCAAACGATCGCCGTCTTCGGCGGTCGTGAAGCGCGCCGTGTGATCGAGCAGTGCGACCGGATGGGGTTTGCGGGCGAGCTCTGGCCCGTTCACCCGACGCTCGACGAGGTCCTCGGGCGACGCTGCTACAGAAGCGTTTCCGAACTGCCGTCGCCGCCAGACGCGGCCTTCGTCGGGGTCAACCGGACATTGACCGTCGAGATCGTGCGCAGCCTGTCGGCGGCTGGTGGTGGCGGTGCGGTCTGTTATGCCTCGGGCTTCAGCGAGGCCGTCGCGGAATTAGCCGATGGCAACAAGCTGCAACAGGCGCTGATTGCCGCCGCAGGCGACATGCCGATCCTCGGGCCGAACTGCTACGGCTTCATCAACGGCCTCGACGGCGCGCTGCTCTGGCCCGATCAGCACGGCATGAGGCGCGTCGAACGCGGCGTGGCGATCCTGACCCAATCGTCGAATATAGCGCTCAACCTGACCATGCAGACACGCGGCCTGCCGATCGCCTATGTCGTGACGTCGGGCAACCAGGCGCAAACCTCGCTCTGCGATATCGCCTGCGGCCTGCTTTCCGATCCGCGCGTGACGGCGCTTGGCCTGCATGTCGAAGGCTTTGGAGACAAAGCCGCGCTCGAGCGCCTTGCCGCCACAGCCCGCCTGACGAAAAAGCCCGTTATTATCTTGAAAGTCGGCAAATCCGAACAGGCGAGACAGGCAACGCTCTCCCATACCGCATCCCTTGCCGGCGGCGATGCCGTGGCCGATGCGGTGCTTGCCCGCCTCGGCCTTGGCCGCGTCGAAACGCTGCCGGCTTTGCTCGAAGCGCTGAAACTCCTGCATGTCGCAGGCCCGCTGCAAGGTGCCGCGATCTCCTCCATGAGCTGCTCGGGTGGCGAAGCCTCGCTGATGTCGGATGCTGCCATCGGACGCGCCATCACGTTCCGAGACCTTGAACCAAAGCAACTGCCGCGCCTGAGAGGCATCCTCGGCAACATGGTGACGATCTCCAATCCGCTCGATTACCACACGTTCGTGTGGGGCGATCTTGCGCGTCAGACAGAGGCCTTCACCGCCATGTTCGAAGGTAGCTACGACCTCAATCTCGTCGTCCTCGATTTTCCCCGCGCCGATCGATGCGAGGCGGCAGATTGGGTGACGACGGCTGACGCGGTCACCGCTGCGGCGTCTGCAACAGGCGCGCTTGCGGGGATCCTGGCGACTCTCCCCGAAAACATGCCGGAGGCTGTCGCCGACCGTCTGATCGCCGACGGCGTCGTCCCCTTCTGCGGTATTGATGAAACCCTGATTGCCGCAGAAATCGCAGCCGGCATCGGTGATACCTGGCGCAAGCCGCCTTCCCTGCCGCTTCTCAATGTGGCGTCTGTCGAAGGCGCAATCGAAACGCTGACGGAGGCCGATGCAAAGACCGAACTCGACCTCGCCGGCCTCCGGATCCCCAAAGGCCGGGTTGCAGGCTCGCCGCTTCAGGCGGCAGATTGTGCCGAGCGGCTCGGCTTTCCTGTTGCCCTGAAAGCTCTCGGCGTCGCGCATAAGACCGAAGCAGGCGCCGTCGCACTCAACCTGAAGGATACCAAGGCCGTATCGGATGCCGCATCAAAGATGACTGCGACACGCGGTTTTCTGGTCGAGCAGATGGTCGACCGGCCCGTCGCCGAGCTGATCGTCGGCGCCTCCCGCGACCCGGTCTTCGGATTATCGCTAACGCTTGGCGCTGGCGGAATTTTCGTCGAATTGCTGGAGGATTCCGTCATCTTGCCGTTGCCGACAACGAGATCGGAAATTTCCGAGGCAATTTTACGCCTGAAGATCGCAAAATTGATCGAAGGGTATCGCGGGCGCCCGAAAGGAGACCTCGAAGCGACCGTAACGGCTGTCGCACGGGCGGCAGATTATGTCGTAATGAATGCGGCACGGCTGGAGGAACTGGACATTAATCCATTGATGGTTCTTCCCGAAGGTCACGGCGTGGCCGCAGTCGATGCCCTGATCCGGCGGAGGAGGTAGCATAGGTTGAGCGACGCCATTCGCACCCGACAGGTTGGCACAGTGCTGGAAGTCATCATCGACCGGCCGAAGGCGAATGCCATCGACCTTGCCACCAGCCGCGACATGGGACTGATCTTCCGCGATTTCCGCGACGATCCAGCGCTCCGCGTGGCAATCATCTCCGGCGCAGGCGAGAAATTCTTCTGTGCCGGATGGGACCTGAAGGCCGCCGCGGCAGGCGACGCGGTCGACGGAGATTATGGTGTTGGCGGTTTCGGCGGGCTGCAGGAGTTACGGGATCTCAACAAGCCTGTCATCTGCGCTGTCAACGGCATCTGTTGCGGAGGCGGCCTGGAGATCGCGCTCTCCGCCGACCTGATCCTCGCCGCCGAGCACGCGACCTTCGCACTTCCGGAAATCCGCTCCGGCACGGTTGCCGATGCTGCCTCGGTGAAGCTGCCGAAGCGCATCCCCTATCATATCGCCATGGACATGCTTTTGACCGGCCGCTGGCTTGACGTCCAGGAGGCGCATCGCTGGGGCTTCGTCAATGAGATATTGCCAGCAGACAAGCTGATGGACCGGACCTGGGATCTCGCCCGCCTGCTCGAAAGCGGACCGCCGCTCGTCTATGCGGCAATCAAGGAAATCGTCCGTGAATCGGAGGGTTCGACCTTCCAGACTGCCATGAACAAAATCACCAAACGGCAGTTTGCAACGGTGGACCGGCTTTATTCGAGCGAGGACCAATTGGAAGGCGCACGGGCTTTTGCCGAAAAACGAAGCCCTAACTGGAAAGGACGGTAATAAGGCGGCAACCGCATCATCTTCCCGCAAGCGTGCGGGCACCTCGGACGGAAGAGGAAACCGTTTGGGGATCATGCCCAAAAAATCGAAGTCAACGCACCATAAGAAGGAGAAGGGGAATGAACGACTATACGAAATATCTCGCAAGCCGGGTGACCGCCGGTGGCCTCAGCCGCCGCGAATTCCTGGGACGCGCCATGGCAGCCGGCCTGACGCTTGCCGTTGCCGACAAGCTCTTTACCGAAAGTGCCGAGGCCGCCGAACCGAAGCGCGGCGGTCATCTGAAGCTTGGCCTGGAGGGCGGGGCAGCAACCGACTCGAAGGACCCGGCGAAATTCCTGTCGCAATTCATGTTCTGCGTCGGCCGCTGCTGGGGCGACATGCTGGTTGAATCCGACCCGCTGACGGGCGCCGCCGTACCGGCGCTTGCCGAATCCTGGGAGCCGTCGAAGGATGCTGCAACCTGGACCTTCAAGATCCGCAAGGGCGTCAAGTTCCACAATGGCAAGGAACTGACGATCGATGACGTGGTTGCGACCCTCAAGCGTCATACCGACAAGGCGTCGGAATCCGGCGCGCTCGGCGTTCTCGGCTCGATCAAGGAAATCAAGGCGGACGGCGGCAACCTCGTGCTGACGCTTTCGGAAGGCAATGCCGATATGCCACTGCTGTTGACCGACTATCATCTGGTCATTCAGCCAAATGGCGGTGTCGACGATCCGCTCGCCTCGATCGGCACAGGCCCCTATAAGCTGACGAACTTCGAGGCAGGCGTGCGCGCCACCTTCGAGAAGAACAAGGACGACTGGCGCACCGACCGCGGTTATGTCGATTCCATCGAAATCATCGGCATGAACGATGCCACGGCGCGCATCGCCGCGCTCTCGTCCGGCCAGGTGCATTACATCAACCGTGTCGATCCGAAGACCGTCAACCTCCTGAAGCGTGCTCCGAATGTCGAGATCCTTTCGACCGCCGGACGCGGCCACTATGTCTTCATCATGCATTGCGACAAGGCGCCGTTCGATAATAACGACCTGCGCCTGGCGCTCAAATACGCCATGGACCGCGAGACCATGGTGGAGAAGATCCTCGGCGGTTACGGCAAGGTCGGCAACGACTTTCCGATCAACAGTACCTACGCGCTTTTCCCCGAGGGCATCGAGCAGCGCGTCTACGATCCCGACAAGGCGGCCTTCCACTACAAGAAATCGGGCCATAGCGGCTCGGTCCTTCTGCGCACGTCCGAAGTCGCTTTCCCCGGCGGTGTCGACGCGGCCGTCCTCTATCAGGAAAGCTGCAAGAAGGCCGGCATCGACATAGAGGTCAAGCGTGAGCCGGGCGACGGTTACTGGACCAACGTCTGGAACGTCCAGCCCTTCTCGACCTCCTATTGGGGCGGCCGCCCGACGCAGGACCAGATGTATTCCACCGCCTATCTCTCGACGGCCGACTGGAACGACACCAAGTTCAAGCGCCCTGACTTCGACAAGCTGTTGCTTCAGGCCCGCTCCGAACTTGATGAAGCCAAGCGCAAGGACATGTATCGCGCCATGGCGATGATGGTCCGCGACGAGGGTGGCGTCATTTTGCCGATGTTCAACGACTTCGTGAACGCCTCCACCAAGCAGGTGAAGGGCTACGTCCACGACATCGGCAACGACATGTCGAACGGCTACGTCGCGACCCGCGTCTGGCTGGAAGCCTGACGCCGGGCGCCTGCCCTCCGATCTCCAGGCAAGCCGGGACCGTGGGACAAAACCCGCGGTCCTCCTGACGTTTCAGCGCGAGGCCTTCATCATGTCCAGTCCAACCTCCGGCAATATCCTGCCCGGCCTCAGGTTCCGGCAGCGTTTTCCGCTGCTTGCCCTTATTCTCGAACGCTTCGTGCTCAGCATCATCCTGCTTTTTGCCGTCTCCGTCCTCATTTTCGGCGGCCTGGAAGCCCTTCCCGGCGATTTTGCCACGACCTATCTCGGCCAGTCGGCAACGCCGCAGGCGGTTGCCAATATCCGCAAGGATCTCCGGCTCGACCGACCGGTGACGACGCGATATGTCGAGTGGCTCGGCAATGCCGTGCAAGGCGATTTCGGCACATCCTGGGCCAGCAAGAACTCCGTCAGCGAGCAGATCGGCAAGCGGCTCGGCAATTCGCTGTTTCTGGCGGGCTTTGCAGCACTGATCTCCGTGCCGCTTGCCGTCGGGCTTGGCATGGTTTCGGTGCATTTTCGGGGCCGCCTGCCCGACAAGATCATCAACATCATTTCGCTGGCGGCGATTTCGTTGCCGGAATTCTTCATCGGCTACCTGCTGATCATGTTTTTTGCGGTGAAGTTCGGCGTCGCCACCTTTCCCGCAACCGTCTATGAGAGCATGGGCTTTGCAGACCGTCTGAAGGCAATCGCACTACCGACGGCGACCCTCGTGCTCGTCGTGCTGGCCCACATGATGCGCATGACACGCGCCGCAATCCTCTCGGTCATGTCGTCGGCCTATATGGAGACGGCCGAGCTGAAGGGCCTTTCTGCGTTCCGCTCGATCGTCAAGCATGCCGCACCGAACGCGCTTGCGCCGATCATCAACGTCGTGGCGCTGAACCTCGCCTATCTGGTGGTCGGCGTGGTCGTCGTCGAGGTGGTCTTCGTCTATCCCGGCATGGGCCAGTACATGGTCGATGCCGTGACGGTACGAGACATGCCGGTGGTGCAGGCCTGCGGCCTGATCTTTGCCGCCGTCTATATCTTCCTCAACATGCTGGCCGACATTCTCGCCATCATTGCCAACCCCCGGCTGAGGCATCCAAGATGAGATTGAGAGACATCCCCATCACCGCCTGGATCGGCATGATCGGCATCGCCGTCGCCTTCATCTTCGCGCTTTTTGCACCTTTGATTGCTCCCTACGGGGAGACCGAGGTCGTCGGCAGCGTCTGGCAGATGCCGGACGCGCAATATGTCTTCGGCCTCGACAATCTCGGCCGCGACATTCTCTCCCGGCTGATCTACGGCGCGCGCACGACGCTTTTCGTGGCGCTTGCCGCAACGGTCATCTCCTTTTCGCTCGGCGTCATCTTGAGCTTCATGGCGGCCGTCTCTCGCGGGCTGATCGACATGGTCTTCTCGCGCTTCAACGACCTGATGATGTCGATCCCGACGCTGATTTTCGCGCTCGTGGTTCTGGCAGTCCTGCCACAGAACATCATCGTCCTGATCCTCGTCATGGCGATCCTCGATTCCACCCGCGTCTATCGTCTCGGCCGCGCCGTGGCGCTCGATGTCGCTGTGATGGAATTCGTCGAGGCGGCCAAACTTCGCGGCGAAGGAAAACTCTGGATCATCTTCCGGGAGATCTTGCCGAACACGCTGACGCCGCTGCTCGCCGAGTTCGGCCTGCGGTTTGCCTTTTCGATCCTCTTCCTCTCGACGCTCTCCTTCCTCGGCCTCGGCATCCAGCCGCCATCGGCTGATTGGGGCGGCATGGTCAAGGACAACAAGGACGGCATCATCTTCGGCATTTCGGCAGCGCTCGTGCCGGGTAGCGCGATCGCCATCCTCGCCGTCTGCGTCAACCTGGTCGTCGACTGGCTTTTGAAACGAACCTCGAGCCTCAAGGGAGGGCGTGGCGATGCCTGATCTTCTTTCCGTCCGCAATCTCAAGATCGAAGCCACCAGCTATCCGCCAGGTGAAGCGCCGAAACGCGTGACCATCGTCGACGGCGTTTCCTTTGATTTGCAGAAAGGCCGGGTGCTCGGCCTGATCGGCGAATCCGGTGCCGGCAAGTCGACGATCGGGCTCTCGACACTTGCCTATGGTCGAGGCGGCGCCGAGATCACCGGCGGAGAGGTGCTGCTCGATGGCGACAATATTCTTGGCCTTGGCAGGAGTGGCATCAGGCATATCCGCGGCGCCCGCGTCTGCTACGTCGCACAGTCGGCCGCGGCCGCCTTCAATCCTGCCCACCGGCTCGGCGACCAGGTGATTGAGGCTTCCGTCAAACACGGGCTCATGAGCAAACAGGAGGCGAAAAAGCGAGCGCTCTACCTCTTTCAAGTGCTTGGTCTTCCCCATCCCGAAAGTTTTGGCGAACGTTTCCCCCATCAGGTTTCCGGCGGCCAGCTGCAGCGCGCCATGACGGCCATGGCGCTCTGCTCCAACCCCGAACTGATCGTCTTCGACGAACCGACGACGGCACTTGACGTCACCACCCAGATCGACGTGCTGGCCGCAATCAAGCATGCGATCGAGGAAACCCATACGGCCGCTCTCTACATCACTCATGATCTCGCCGTCGTTGCCCAAATCTCCGACGACATCATGGTGCTGCGCCACGGAAAGACAGTGGAATACGGCAGTGTCCAGCGGATCATCGAAAAACCACGGGAGGATTATACCCGCGCGCTCGTCAACGTCCGGCAGACGCTGAGGGACGAAGCCGCCGATCAGTCCGATGCGCTGCTGAAGTTCGAAAATATCAGCGCGGAATATTCCAATGGCTTCAAGGTGTTGAACGATGTCAGCCTGCATGTACCGAAGGGACAGACATTGGCGATCGTCGGTGAATCGGGCTCGGGAAAATCGACGCTCGCCCGCGTCGTCACCGGGCTCCTGTCACCCACGTCAGGGACGATCTCTTTTGCCGGCAAGCCATTGACGCCCGACGTCCGACACAGGCCACGCGACGACCTGCGCCGCATCCAGCTCATCTACCAGATGGCTGACACGGCGATGAACCCGCGTCAGACCGTGCGTGACATCATCGGTCGGCCGCTGACCTTCTACTACGGCCTCAGGGGAGCTGCGAAGACGGACCGCGTGAAGGAATTGCTCGACCAGATCGAGATGGGCAACGGCTTCCTGAACCGCTACCCGGCCGAACTCTCCGGCGGCCAGAAGCAGCGCGTCGCCATCGCCCGCGCGCTCGCGGCCAAGCCGGAACTCATACTTTGCGACGAGCCGACGTCGGCACTCGACCCGCTGGTTGCCGAAGGCATTCTGAAACTACTGCTGAAGCTGCAGGAAGAAGAACATCTCTCCTACGTCTTCATCACCCATGACATCGCTATCGTGCGCGCCATCGCCGACAGCGTCGCGGTGATGCATCGCGGCAAGCTCGTCCGCTTCGGTCCCAAATCCCAAGCGCTATCGCCGCCCTTCGACGATTACACCGACCTGCTGCTGAAATCCGTACCCGAGATGGAGATCGGCTGGCTGGAACGGGTACTGACGACGCGGAAGATGGCAAGCGCTGGAAATTGAAGGCTCGAAATTTTCCGGCATTCATCCGGATCTGATGGCGTCGTCGCAAATCGGTGTCTTCAATACTCTGTCGGCACCGCATACACTTCCGCGGAAGGATCTGCGAGGAATGAGCGCACCGTTGGTGGCAGCTGGCGTGAAGACAGCGGCAGTGGTCCGCAGCGCGACAGAAGCTCGCGCAGGTCGGGCTCGGCGCCGATATGCCGCCAGATCATTCGCGATGCATAGGGGAGATTTTCCCTTCGCCAGGAAACTCCCATTGTCGTTCCACGCAGATAGACGCGCTGGTACTCGTCGAAGGGCAGGAGGATCGTCTGTGACAATATCGGATTCGGGCCGACGACCCGCTCCGTAATGAAGATCCGGTTTCGATAGAAGGCCGCAAGGCCGACATATTTCGAAAACTGCTGGATGCCGTTTCCAGGGTCCCGCAGACGCTCCATTGATTTGACATGCACAAGCCCACCCTTCTCCACAATGCGGCTGCACGAACAGACAACCATTCCCGGCCAGGACGGTGAGCGATGATAGGTCTGGAAATAGCCGATATGGCGCCGGAGCGCGGTCAGATCTCCTGGGAACGCCTTTAACAGTTCGGAACTTTGATTGAGATCTAGAGTCGGTTTGCGAAGCCGCTCGCGAAAGAGCCTGGGAGCGAGACCAAAGTCGGCTGCGTCGAGATCGAAATACTTAGCTATGCGCGTGAGATTATGGGCAGACGGCCTCGTCTGGCCGTTGATATATCGATTGAATTGCTGCCTGTTAATATCGATCGCGCGGCACAGATGCGAAATGGAACGCTGCGTGGCACAGGCAATCTTGAGGTTCTCGACCAGGTGAGGCATCGGCGGCTCCGACTTAATCATAGTAGCGTAAACTCGCTCAAAAATGCGTCAAGTCGCGAAATTGCGTGAAGCAGCCTGACCTCTACGTTCCTTTCTAATAGAGTTGAAAAAGGGGACTGCAATGACACGTGAAAAGGATCAATCCGCACCTCTGAGTATAGGCCGCCGTCACTTCCTGGGCGGTGCCGTCGCGCTGGGCGCTTTGCCTGCCCTCACCTCCGGCCTCCTGATGCCGCACGATGCCCGCGCGCAGGAAGCAAAGCGCGGTGGTCATCTGAAACTCGGCCTCAAGGGTGGCGCCACCAGTGATACGCTCGACCCTGCGACCTATAGCGCCTCCGTGTTGTTCGTCATTGGCCGTCTCTGGGGCGACACACTTGTCGAATCCGACCCCAAGACCGGTGCGCCCTTGCCGTCGTTGGCGACGTCCTGGACGCCATCGGCGGACGCATCCGTCTGGACTTTCAAGATCAGGAACGATGTGCAGTTTCACGACGGCAGCAAGATGACCGTGGCCGACATCGTCGCGACACTGAAGCGACATGCGGACAAGAATTCACAGTCGGGTGCTCTGGGACTCATGGCCTCGATCACCGGTATTGAAGAAAAAGCGGGCGACCTTGTCTTGACGCTTTCGGAAGGCAATGCAGACCTGCCTTTGCTTTTGACCGACTACCACCTGATCATCCAGGCGAAGGGCGGCCTCGAGAAGCCTGCGGCGGCCATCGGTACAGGTCCTTACATTCTGAAAAGCTTCGAACCGGGCGTTCGCGCAACCTTCGAGAAGAACCCTGGGGATTGGCGCTCCGACCGCGGCTTTGTCGACAGCGTCGAAATCCTCGTCATCAACGACAACACGGCCCGCGTTGCCGCACTTGCCTCCGGCCAGGTCCATTTCGTCAACAATGTCGACCCCAAAACCGTCCCGATGCTGGAGCGAGCACCGACCGTCGACATCCTCCGGAATGCAGGCAAGGGCTTCTATTGTTTCCTGATGCATTGCGACACGGCTCCCTTCGACAACGCAGATCTTCGGCTTGCGCTGAAATATGCCATCGATCGTCAGGCGATCCTCGACAAGGTTCTGGGCGGCTACGGAACGATCGGCGACGACTATCCGGTCAATTCCAATTACGCCCTCGCCCCGACCGATATCGAGCAGCGCCCTTATGATCCGGACAAGGCCGCCTTCCACTTCAAGAAATCGGGGCTCGACCGCTCCATTCAGCTGCTCACGTCAGACGCAGCCTTTCCGGGCGCCGTGGATGCGGCGATCCTGTTCCAGCAAAGCGCGGGCAAGGCCGGCATCACGATCGACGTCAAGCGCGAACCGGAAGACGGCTACTGGACCAATGTCTGGAACAAGCAGCCCTTCTGCGCCTCGTTCTGGGGCGGTCGTCCGACCCAGGATTCGCGCTATTCCACCTCCTACCTGTCGACCGCAGAATGGAACGACACGCGTTTCAAGCGCCCTGACTTCGACAAATTGGTTCTGCAAGCAAGGTCTGAACTCGATGAGGCCAAGCGCAAAGTGCTTTATCGGCAATTGGCGCTTATGGTGCGAGACGATGGCGGTCTGATCCTACCCGTCTTCAACGACTACATCATGGCCTCTTCGAAAATGCTGAAGGGATATGTCGACGATATCGGCAACGATATGTCCAACGGCTACATCGGCAGCCGTGTGTGGCTTAATGCCTGAAGCTCTTCTGGATATATGACCATGTCAGACCGCAGCTTCACGACCATCGAAAATCAGTGGATCACCTTGAAGGACGGCACGCGGCTCGCCGCACGCATCTGGATGCCCGACGGCGCGGAGAGCGACCCGGTGCCGGCGGTCTTCGAATTCCTGCCCTACCGCAAGCGCGATGGAACCAGCCTGCGCGACGAATCCACCTATCCGGTCTTTGCGGCAGCCGGCATTGCCGGCGTGCGTGTCGACATCAGAGGCTCCGGCGAATCCAGCGGCATTATCGATGGCGAATATACCGAGCTTGAGCTTGCCAATGCTTGCGAGCTGATCGCCTGGATCGCAGCACAGCCCTGGTCGAACGGGTCGGTCGGCATGATGGGTATTTCCTGGGGCGGCTTCAACTGCCTGCAGGTCGCAGCCTTGAAGCCCCCGGCGCTGAAGGCAGTGATTTCAATCGCTTCCACGGTCGACCGCTATAATGACGATATCCACTACAAGAACGGCTGCCATCTCTCTGCCCAGCTTTCCTGGGCGGCGACCATGCTTGCCTACCAATCGCGCTCCCCCGATCCGGCCATTGTCGGCGACGAATGGCGCGATATGTGGCGGCAGCGCCTGGAGCAGGAACCCTTCTTCATGGAAGAATGGCTGGAGCATCAGCGCCGTGACGATTTCTGGCGGCATGGGTCGATCTGCGAAGATTTCGCGGGCTTTGATATCCCCGCCATCGTCATCGCTGGCTGGGCGGATGGCTATCGCAACACGCCGTTGCTGGCCGTCGAGGGTCTCGGCGAGAAGGCGAAGGCGTTGATCGGTCCATGGATCCACAAGTATCCGCATTTCGCCTGGCCGAAGCCGCGGGTCGATTTTCATGGCGAAGCCATCGCCTGGTGGAACCGATGGCTGCGCGGCGAGCGCAACGGCGCGGAGACCATGCCATCCTTACGTGCCTATATTCTCGATGCCATAAAGCCCGCCACGCGCCGCGATTTCGACCCCGGTTTCTGGATCGCCCAGCGTATTTGGCAGCAGCCGGACATGCAGTGCTTCTATGTCGAGCAGTTCGGTGCCTTGATGGAAGGCATGCCGATCCCACATGCGCCGGAACATCCTGTTTATCTGCGCTCGCCGCTCGATACGGGCACGGCCTCGGGCGAATGGTTCACCTTGAAGCCGGATGCGGAACTGGCGATCGATCAGCGCCTCGATGACGCCGGATCGTTGATCTTCCAGACCGCGCCGCTGGTAGAGGACCATGATTATCTCGGACGCCCGGCCCTCACATTGACGTTGAGATGCGACGCCGAAACCGCCAATCTCTGCGCAAGGCTCGTCGATGTCCATCCAGACGGCACGGCAACGCGCGTCTCCTTTGGTCTGCTCAACCTCGCTCATCGCAATGGCAATGCTGCACCGGAGCCGCTGAATAAGGGGGAACTGACAACTATTACCATCACGCTCGATGCCTGCGGCTACCGTTTCCGCAAGGGGCACCGTATCCGCCTGTCGCTATCAACGGCCTATTGGCCGATGGTGCTGCCCCCGCCGGAAGATCCGGGGCTGACAATCGACATCGCCTCCATCGGTCTAGCTTTGCCCAAGCTCGGCGCGCATGAGATCATCGACATCAAGCAGCCCGACAATCCCGATCCCCTACCGAAATATATCGAACACGCACCCGCCTCCACAAAACGGCAGGTGGTGCGCGATCTCTCGGCCGGCGTCACGCGCTATGAAATTCATGAGGATACTGGCCTTTTCGAGCATCCCGGCACCGGTCTTTCCACCCGGCAACTACGCGAGGAAACCTGGTCGATCGCGCCGAACGATCCGCTATCAATGACGGGCACCTCGACCTGGACTTGCGACATGCAGCGTCCTGGTTGGTCAGTGACGACGGTTGCGACAGCATCGATCCGTTGCACGGCAACACACTGGATCATCGCCGCCTCAGTCGTTGCCCATGAAGGCGGAATAAAGATTTTTGAGAAGGATTTCGGCGACACGGCAATCGCCCGCGATCTGATGTAGCCGTCAGCGCGACGCGAAGAGCCGCACCGCCTCGCATACCGCCTTGAAGCCTGCCTGGGCACCTTCGCTCATGTGGCGCGCGCGCAGCCACGCATGCACCATCTGCGGTTCCTCCCGGAACCAGACTTCCACGCCGGCCTCCGCAAGCCGGGCAGCGTAGGCTCGTCCATCGTCTCGCAGCGGATCGAACCGCGCAACCGTGATGAAGGCAGGTGCAAGCCCTTCGACCGATACCGCGTGAAGCGGCGCGGCGACAGGATGGCGCAGCGGTGCCTGCAGAACGCGGCGATAATAGGCGACTTCAGCCGTGGTCAGGCCCGGTGCATTTGCCATTTCAACATAGGAACCCTTCTGCAGGTCTCCACCCAGCGCCGGATAGACGAGGACCTGGCCGGCGATACCAGGCAGGGCCTCCTCCAGCGCCCTGATGGCGAGTCCCGCCGCCAGATTGGCGCCGGCGCTGTCGCCTATGATGACGACCTTGCCACCGGTGGACGACAGCAGATGCTTCAAGACGAGGAAGCAATCCTCGCTCTGCGCCGGCCAGCGGTACTCGGGCGCCAGCCGGTAATCGACGGAAACGAGTTCGGCGCCGGCGAAATCGGCGATTTCAGCACAGATCGAGTGATGGCTTTCGAGCGAGCCGACAACAAAGCCTCCGCCGTGCAGATAGAGGAGAACGGTTGATGTGGTTATTGTCCTTGGCCGATACCGGCGGATTGGTATCCGCAGCACCATGCCATCAGCATAGACCATCCCCTGCGGCAGAGCATGGTCGAACCGCGCGCAGAGTGCGTCATACCATTGGCGTTGCTGCTCGATCGATGCCTCGACTGCGTCAGGCGGATAAAAGCCTTCGCAGACATCAAGGAACTCCAGAATGCTCTCTTCGGTGGGCATCGGTCGGTCGATCGACATGAAGATCCTTCCGCGTGCTCGCAAGATACTGCCGAGGTGGCGACAAGCCAGCCGATACCGCATCATGCACGCGCTGCTCCGCGACGCCTGTCTTGCTGCGACCCCCGGTGTCGCCGGCAAGTCCGCCCCTGGAAAACAGGCATGAGCGAGCGCCCGGAACAACGGATGTCGGCAAGGCGATAGCGTGCAATCATCAAGCTGGTTATCGTGAGGTGATAACTGCGACCCACGCCGCCGAGAGGATCAGTCATGCGACGACCAGTGCCGCTTGTGAAGAGGATAATGGATCTGATCGGCGCTCGCCGAGCCAGACCAGCCCCCGTCGGCGGCATCCGATTCCCTCAGACGAACTGGTGGCGGACGCATCCGTAGATCACCTCCCCCACCCCCGAACTTGAGCAGCGTCGATATATCATGGCCCGTCCCAATATTCTCATCATCATGGTCGACCAACTGAACGGCACGCTGTTTCCGGACGGCCCGGCCGATTTCCTGCATGCGCCGCATCTCAGGGCACTCGCTGCCCGTTCGGTCCGCTTCGCCAATAGCTACACGGCGAGCCCCCTCTGTGCTCCAGCGCGTGCATCCTTCATGTCGGGCCAGTTGCCGAGCCGGACGCGAGTCTATGACAATGCGGCCGAATTTGCCTCCGACATTCCGACCTATGCGCATCATCTCCGGTCTGCTGGCTATCACACCAGCCTGTCGGGCAAGATGCATTTCGTCGGACCCGACCAGCTGCACGGTTTCGAAGAGCGTCTGACGACGGATATCTATCCGGCCGATTTCGGCTGGACTCCCGACTATCGCAAGCCCGGTGAACGGATCGACTGGTGGTATCACAATCTCGGATCGGTAACCGGCGCCGGCATCGCGGAAATCACCAACCAGCTCGAATATGACGACGAGGTCGCCTATAACGCAACCCGCAAGCTCTATGACCTGTCGCGCCGTCAAGACGAGCGTCCCTGGTGCCTGACCGTCAGTTTCACCCATCCGCACGATCCCTATGTCGCCAGGCGCAAATTCTGGGATCTCTACGAGGATTGCCCGGCCCTTGATCCGACTGTTCCGGCCCTGTCGTTCGAGGAGATGGACGCGCATTCGAGGCGCTTGCTGGAAGCCTGCGACTACAAGGCTTTCGACATCACCGCCGAGCAGATCCGCAGGGCAAGACGCGGCTATTTCGCCAATATCTCCTACATCGACGAGAAGGTCGGAGAGATCCTTGACGTACTGGAGCGCACACGGATGGGCGAAGACACCGCCATCCTGTTCGTGTCCGACCACGGCGACATGCTGGGCGAACGCGGTCTCTGGTTCAAGATGTGCTTCTTCGACGGTTCCGCGCGCGTGCCACTGATGATATCGGCACCGGGCTGGCAGCCTGGCCTGATCGATCAGCCGGTCTCCACTCTTGATGTCACTCCGACGCTTGCCGGCCTTGCCGGGCTTGATATTTCTGCGATTGCCCACTGGACGGATGGCGAGGATCTGGCCCAACTCCTGGGCGGCAGCAAGGCACATGGTCCGGTCCTGATGGAATATGCCGCTGAAGGATCGATTGCACCGCTTGTGGCTATCCGCGCCGACCGTTTCAAATTGACGGTCTGCGAAAAGGATCCACCTTTGCTGTTTGATCTTCGGGCCGATCCCCACGAACTCTCCAATCTCGCAGGTGATCCAGCCCATGCGGAAACGCTGGACGCCCTGCTTTCTCAAGTCCATCTCCGTTGGAACCTGTCAGGCTTTGATGCGCAGATCCGCGAAAGTCAGGCCCGTCGGTGGGTCGTCTATCCCGCATTGCGGCAGGGGTCCTACTATCCGTGGGACTATCAGCCACTGCAGAAAGCCGCCGAGCGATATATGCGCAATCATATGGATCTGAACGTCTTGGAGGAGAACCAGCGATTTCCTCGCGGCGAATGACGGGCAGGAGGAATAATCGCGACACCCGGACACTGGCCCTTCGCCCCGGGCGATTTCGGCCCGACTTCGCTCCGGCGGTCGAAACTGGCGCAGTTCTAGCGCAATGCACCCCATCGTGCGTCCCATTCTACCCCCTCGGATAGTTCGATGAGGATCTCACTGGCCCCGTGCAGGTGGCTGCGGGCGATTTGAAGCGCGGCTGCCGGTTCCATCTCCTCGCCGGGAAAAACACTGTAGTCCCTACCCCGGCCAGTCACTTTGCGCACGAAGCCGCGGATCTCGTCACCGGAATGATAGAGCTTGATGACCATGTCGCCCGGCTTTTCCAGACCTTTTTGAAAGCGCCGATAAATAGCCAATATATCCTCCTGCGCACGGCCGTCAGCCGAGCAAGGTGAGCCAGCGGCCGGTTACGTTTGTTCAAACGTGCCGGTCAGTGAGGTTTCAGCGATCGTATGTTTCCGTGCCTCTCGCCACATCGCCTGGATGCCGGCCGAGGCCGGAATTGACAGAGCGGGGACGTCGAGTGCCGCCAGCCTGAAGTGATAGTGATGGACGCCGTGGCCTTTGGGTGGCTGTGGGCCGTCATAGCGGCCATTGCCGAAATCATTGTCGCAAAAACGCGGCCCTCCATTCGGTGCCATATTGCTGTTTTCCGGTAACGCGTTGCGATCGCCCGGTATATTGAAGACGCCCCAATGACGGAAGGTTCCATTTGGCGCATCGGGATCTTCAACGATAAGCGCAAAGCTGCGTGTCTCATCCGGCGCTCCGGCCCATTCAAGGCGCGGTGCTATGTTTTCGCCAAGCCGTGTGTGCTTGTTTGGAATTGTGGATCCGTCCGTGAATGCGGAACTCGTGAGTGTGAACGACATGAAGACCTCCTTCGGCCGTCAGGACCGGCAAATGCCTTCACCGGTCCACAATCTGAGGATTGTTTCAAACATGCAGGTCCAACATGGATCGGGCGCCAAAGTTCCAGCCTTGGCCACGTTTGACCGGCGCATGTGGAACCTTTTCCGGCAGCTGTGGTTCGAATTGTAAGAGGCATACCCTTACCAACGACATGAAAGGGAAAGTGGTGCGCGGGGGTCCGCATTCGTCTCTCCGGCGGTCCCGAGATCCTGAAAATCGAGACGTGACGACGAACAGCGTCTCAAGCGTATCACTCGCACCGGTGCGGACGCGTTAGCCTTTCGATCCAGGCGGCGCTGTCGACGATCAGATAGAAGGGATCGAGCTTCACGCGAATACTGCCTTTCCAATCACGGGTGTCGACGGAACCGCCATGTCGCGCGGCTCCAGCATGCCGGCGCCGAATGCCTGTCGGCCGGCCTCAATTGCCCCAGCGAAGGCTTCCGCCATTGCCGCGGGGTCACCCGCGCCGGCAACCGCGGTGTTGAGAAGGACCGCATCGAAACCCAGCTCCATCACGGTCGTTGCATGCGACGGACGGCCGATGCCTGCGTCGACGATCAGCGGCACGTCGGGAAAATGTGCGCGCATGGATCGAAGGGCCGTAAGATTGAGCGGCCCTGAAGCGGTGCCGATCGGGGCGCACCAGGGCATCAGCACCTTGCATCCTGCTTCCAGGAGGCGCTCCGCCACTATCAGATCGTCGGTCGTATAGGGAAAGACCTCAAAGCCGTCAGCGGCGAGAATGCGCGCCGCCTCCACAAGGGCGAAGACATCCGGCTGCAGCGTATCGTGATTGCCGGTCACCTCCAGCTTGATCCAATTGGTCTGAAACACCTCGCGCGCCATCTTGGCCGTCAGCACGGCCTCGGATACACCGTGGCAGCCGGCCGTGTTGGGAAGAACGCGGACACCAAGCGCCCGGATCATATCGAAAAATGCGCCGCCATTGCGCCCGCCGGCCATTTCGCGCCGTAGCGACACGGTGACGATCTCCGTCCTGGACCGCTTGACAGCCTCGGCCAGGATGTCTGGCGAGGGGTAACGCGCTGTTCCGAGCAGGAGGCGCGACCCGAGCTGGGTTCCGTAGAGATCAAGCATGGGTCAGCCTCCCTGCATCGGGGCCAGGATCTCGATCCTGTCATTGTCGTTCAGAAGGTGATCGTCGCGATCCTCGCGATGAATGAGCTCGCCGTTGACGGCGGTTGCCAGCCACTCGCCCTCATAATCGAGTGCCGCCAGAAGCTGCGACAGCGTGGTTGCGACAATTGTCTCGGGTTCGCCGTTTATGATCAGGTGCATCAGGGGCTCCTTTGCTTCGTCTGTCCGGAAAAGACCAGATCCGCGGCTTCAGCCGCCATCGCTGGCGCCAGCAGAAAACCGTGGCGATAAAGGCCGTTGAGGATGATGATATTGCCCTCCCGCATCACGCGGGGAAAGTTGTCTGGAAAGGCAGGGCGGATGCCGGCGCCGGTTTCGACAATCGCAGCATCGGCAAAAGCAGGATGCAGTGCATAGGCGGCATTCAGCAGTTCCATCAGCGAGCGGGCGGTGATCGGCCCTTGGAATTCCGTTTCGATCATCGTCGCGCCGACCATGAACAGGCCTTTACCGCGCGGCACGATATAGACGGGAAAACGCGGATGCAGCAGGCGGACGGGCCGCGCGAGGGTGACCTCCTCAGTCTGCAGATAGAGCATTTCGCCCCGCACACCCCGCAACTCCTCGCACTGGCCGATCTGGCCCACCCCGGTGCAATCGACGATTTCCGCGAATTCACCGTCATCGGCGATCTCTTCGGCAAAAGTGACGCCCTTTGCCGACAGATCATCTTTCAATGCGTGCAATACTTCGCGGGGATTGAGGTGCGCTTCCTGCGGAAAGAACAGGCCGTGCCTGAAGCGACCGGCGAGAGAAGGTTCGAGGGTGGCGATTTCGCGTTCCTCAACCCAACGATAGCCGGTCGTGCGGCCGGCGAAGCGCTTCAGCTCGCTCTCATCGCGGTTCGGTGCGACGACAAGCGTTCCCTTGCGGACGATCTTGCCCGGCGAAATCGCTTCCCATCGATCAGCGGAATCGCGGCCGCGTTCGAGTACGGCTTCATCGGCACTTTCCCGCTCGCACCATGGTGCCAGCATGCCGCCGGCAAGCCAGGAGGCTGCCCGGCTGAAAGTCTGACTGGGATCTGAGATCGTGACCTCAGCGCCGCGCCGAAACAGCTCGTGAGCGACCGTGAGGCCGGCGACGCCGCCCCCTTTGACGAGGACGCGCATGTCACTCGGCCGGATGCGCGCTGCCGTTGATCGGCATATAGAGATCGCCGCCTTCTCGATATTTCGCCGCCATCGCGTCCAGCCCCTCCTTCTGCGCCTCCGCGCGGATGTCATGCGAAATCCGCATGGAGCAGAATTTCGGGCCACACATCGAGCAGAAATGCGCAACTTTATGGGCTTCCTTCGGCAAGGTCTCGTCATGGAAACTGCGGGCGGTATCGGGATCGAGCGACAGGTTGAATTGGTCCTCCCAACGGAATTCGAAGCGGGCGCGAGATAACGCATCGTCGCGGACACGCGCCGCTGGATGTCCCTTGGCGAGGTCTGCCGCGTGGGCGGCGATCTTGTAGGTGATGACACCCGTCTTGACGTCGTTGCGGTCGGGTAGGCCGAGATGCTCCTTCGGGGTGACGTAGCAGAGCATGGCAGTACCGAACCAGCCGATCATCGCCGCACCGATCCCCGAGGTGATATGATCGTAGCCCGGCGCGATATCGGTCGTCAGCGGCCCGAGCGTGTAGAAGGGCGCTTCGCCGCAGACGGCAAGCTGCTTGTCCATGTTTTCCTTGATCTTGTGCATCGGAACATGGCCAGGCCCTTCGATCATCGCCTGACAGTCTTTTGCCCAGGCGATCTTCGTCAGCTCGCCAAGCGTTTCGAGCTCGGCAAACTGCGCTGCGTCGTTGGCATCGGCAATCGAGCCGGGGCGCAGGCCGTCGCCGAGCGAGAAGGAGACGTCATAGGCGCGGCAGATGTCGCAGATTTCCTCGAAATGCTCATAAAGAAAGCTCTCGCGATGATGATGCAGGCACCACTTCGCCATGATCGAGCCGCCGCGCGAGACAATGCCGGTGACGCGGTTGACGGTCAGCGGGATGTAATGCAGCCGCACGCCGGCATGGATGGTGAAATAATCGACCCCCTGCTCGGCCTGCTCGATCAGCGTGTCGCGATAGACCTCCCAAGAGAGGTTCTCGGCGATCCCATCGACCTTCTCCAGCGCCTGATAGAGCGGTACCGTGCCGATCGGAAGCGGCGAGTTGCGGATGATCCACTCGCGGATGTTGTGAATGTTGCGGCCGGTCGACAGGTCCATGACGGTGTCGGCGCCCCAGCGAGCCGCCCAAACCATCTTCTCGACTTCCTCTGCCATAGAGGAGGTGACGGCGGAATTGCCGATATTGGCATTGATCTTCACCAGGAAATTCCGGCCGATGATCATCGGCTCGCTTTCCGGGTGATTGATATTGGCCGGGATGATCGCGCGGCCGGCTGCGACCTCCTGACGGACGAATTCCGGGGTCACATGATCCGGAATATGGGCGCCGAAACTTTCGCCATCGCGAATTATGGCTTCGACCTTCGCTTTGCGGCCAAGGTTTTCGCGGATGGCGATGAACTCCATTTCCGGCGTGATGATGCCGGCGCGCGCATAGGCAAGCTGGGTGACCGCCTTGCCGTCTCTGGCACGTAGCGGCTGACGTTTGGCAGGAAATTGTGGTGTCAACCGCTCGCCGGTAACAAAGCCATTGTCTTCGGGGCGCAGATGGCGGCCTTCATAGGCCTCGACATCGCCGCGCGCGAGTACCCAGTTGCGGCGAAGCTGTGACAGGCCCCGCTCGATGCGGATATCTGCTCCGTCGGCGGTATAAGGGCCGGAGGAATCGTAGACGACAACAGGCGGCTCGCCCGATGTCGGATGCACGCTGATCTCGCGCATCGGCACGCGGATGTCGGCGTGAATATCCCCCGCGACATGGACTTTCCGCGACGCCGGCAGCGGGCCGGTGGTAACGGTCGGAGTGAGGTTTTTTGCGGCAATGGTCATGGTTTGAGGCTCCAAGTTGGTGTTGGAGACCCAGTCAATCAGCCGGAATGATGGAAAGACGCCGGCATGGATTCTACGCGTGAATCCAAAGTCTTCGAGCGCTTGCACCGTCCCTACGCCAGTATGAACTGGATCAGGTTCAACGGGTCACTGCGCCACAATCGGCAAAGCCGTATTGCCTAGCAGTATCTCAGCCCCTTGCCGGGACACCCCTGGTGAATGTCGCAAAGACTATGTGCTCGGCCGAGTTCATGTCAACCCGGAACTGCGGAACTTCGGGCAAACCAGCACGCAGGGTGAACCGCACCGAGCTTGCCCTGAGAGCAATAATATACGACAAGCGCGATCCGCATAACGCAACCCGGAAGCCTTTCGGCGCCCCTCTAATGAAGGGCGATTAATACGAACGCGCGTGGGACGCACGACCAGACACGACACGAGGTTTAGGAACGTTTTCTGCCAGCCAAAGAGGCTCTATCCAACCTCCAGCTCATGCAAACACATGCCAGCACCAGAGCGTGCTGGCTAAGGCCGGTCGTTGTTTCCCATTCGCTCCCGGTAGATCGGGTTGATCGCGCGACAGCTGATCGCTAGATTGCCGGCGCGATTAAACCGCAAGCACACGAGGATTCTCATGCCGACTGGCAAAGTAAAGTTTTTCAACAACGACAAGGGTTTCGGCTTTATCACGCCTGACGACGGCGGAGCTGATGTTTTCGTGCACGTATCCGCATTGCAATACGGTGGTACACTGAAGGAAGGCCAGAACGTGTCCTTCGATATCGGCCAGGATCGGAAGACAGGCAAGTCAAAGGCCGAAAACGTCAGACCGCTCTAAACCGCACGGGATCTCCTTTTCGACAATCAGAATTCATCGCAGGGCGCTCATCGAGGGCGCCCCGCTCTTTCAATCCCATTCAACCAAGTCGAATGGGCCGCCATGAAGCAGCCCAGTTAGTGCTTGGTAACGCCTGTGGCAATCTTAGTTGACTTCGGCGGCGGAGCCGTCGTCGGAACGCTCTGGGCGCCGCCCTTGGACTTGCCTGCTGCTTTTACCTTAGGGGCTACGTCCGCCTCCCCAGCCTTCTTCGACCGGGGTTTCTTGACCGGCTGACCACCGGTCTCGGTGCTCGCGGCGATTTCCTGAAACGCCTGCAGCCAGTGCTTCATGTCCTCCCCGTGAGGCCGGCCCTCCTGCTCCCAGATCTCATAGGCGCGTTGTCTGAGACGGTCTTCGTTCACTGCCATCCGTTCCTCCCTGAGCTAGACCTTAAGACCACTGACATGGTGCGGCCCATATCAGAGGCAAGTGCCACCGCGTATTTCCGGCAACGAATAATTGGCAGCACGGTCATGCCTCCGTTCTCCGGCTTGCTGGCCGTGCCAGCGATCTATTGGTAATGGCTGCTCTCCGGGCCGGCGTCGCAATTTGCCGATTGCGAATGCGGTTGTTCACCATTTCCGGAGAAGTCAAAGCCGATTGCGTGCCGTTGAATGATCTAGCAAGCAATTTCAGATAATAGCAAAGGCATCGGTAGCTGAATCGCCTCGGAGTAACGTCGTGAAATCTCGATTGTCGTCCAAATTTGTACTTTCAGCATCTGCGTTGCTCATCGGTTCGACGCTGGCTTCAGCCCAGGGATGGCAAACAGACACGCAAGGTACGTCCAATTGGCATGTTTCACCGCCGATCGGGCAGTGCAACGTCAGTCGAGCCAGAAACAGAGCGATACGCGCGGGCATTTACCGAAGCGAGATCGTCTATCGTGACGAGAATGTGCTGACCTTCAGGGGGCTGACGATTAACGGAGATCGCAAGGAGATCACCTTCGGAAACGAGCCAAGCTGTCCGGAACTGGAGTCGAGAGATATCCCATAGATCGCCGAACGAATGAATGATCTCCTAACTCAATTTTTTATAGCCGCCGACTGCCTTAAGAATCTTAATTTTTATGCATATCGCTAATGCGATCCAGAGAATTGCCTATTTTGTATGCATTGGTATGCACTTTTTCGATCATTGCCAATACACAGCATACGTCATCCTAGTAAAATCAAACAGATGCACGACCTGGCATGACGCTTGCTTCGATAGAGGCAGAGTTGGTGGCTAGGGTTCCGGCGTTCTCGGAGAGCGCGGCTGGTCCGAGAGCCACCACCGGCGGGGGAGAGATCCCGCCGGGTGCACGGCGGGACAAAAGCCCGGGAGACCTCGTAAGCCAAGGGATTGGCGGCACGATGGTCATTGCCGATCCCTTTTGAAGAAAGCAAAAGGGGAATTTCAATGCAGACTTTTTCGAAAATCCTTTCCATGACCGCGCTCTCTGTGTCGCTGGCTCTCGGGATCGGTTCCATCGCCAAGGCGGAGCAGAAGACAGAATTCAAGGTCGCCTGGTCCATCTATGTCGGCTGGATGCCTTGGGGCTATGCCGCCGACCACGGCATCGTCAAGAAATGGGCCGACAAATACGGCATCAAGATCGACGTTACGCAGTTCAACGATTATGTGGAGTCGATGAACCAGTACACGGCCGGCGCCTTCGATGCCGTGACCCTGACAAATATGGACGGCCTCTCGATCCCCGCCGCCGGCGGCGTCGACACGACAGCGGTCATTGTCGGGGACTTCTCGAACGGCAATGATGCCGTCATTCTGAAAGACAAGGCCAGCCTCGCCGATCTCAAGGGCCAGAACGTCAACCTCGTCGAATTCTCCGTCTCGCACTATCTGCTGGCCCGTGCGCTCGAGAGCATCAAGCTGACGGAGCGTGACGTGAAGGTGGTCAACACCTCGGACGCCGACATGGTCGCCGCCTACAAGACGCCCGATGTCAGCGCCGTCGTCACCTGGAACCCGCTGGTTTCCACCATTCTCGAAGATCCCACGGCCAAGAAGGTTTTCGACAGCTCGCAGGTGCCGGGCGAGATCATCGACCTGATGGTCGCCAATACCGGCGTGCTGAAAGACAATCCGAATTTCGGCAAGGCGCTTGCCGGCATCTGGTATGAGACGGCGGCCCTTCTGAGGGCCGACACCGCCGAGGGCAAGGCGGCCCGCGAGGCCATGGGTTCGGCATCCGGCACCGATCGTGCCGGCTTCGAAGCCCAGCTCGCCGCCACCAAGCTCTTCGACAAGCCGGCTGATGCAGTTGCGTTCACCGCCTCGCCGGGCTTGCCGAAGACCATGGACCTGGTCCGCGCCTTCCTCTTCGAAAAGGGTCTGCTCGGCAATGGCGCCCCGTCTGCCGATGTCATCGGCATCGAAATGCCTGACGGCAAGGTGCTGGGCGATACGGGCAATGTGAAGCTGCGTTTCACCGAGACCTACATGAAGGCCGCCGCCGCCGGTTCGCTCTGATCGCAACGGAGGCGCAGCCTACCCGCGCCTTCCCTCCTTCACCAGCGGAGCATTTCCCATGCGTTGGATCAACACGAGGCCGAGCCGGGGCGCACAGTTCGCCTTGATGATGCTGCCCTTCGTGCTGCTCGTCGTCGCCTATGCGTTCGGTTCGGCCGCGCGACTGGCGGAAAACACCAATGACAAGCTTCTGCCAAGCCTTGCTGGCTTTGCCGATGCGATCAACCGCCTGGTTTTCGTTGCCGACCAGCGCACAGGCGAATATCTGCTCTGGTCGGATACAGGAGCAAGTCTGATCCGGCTGCTCTCCGGCCTCGGGATCTCCACTGCAATTGCGCTCGTCGTCGGCATGCTGATCGGCATGCTGCCCTATCTGAGAGCGCTGCTTTCCCCTTTCGTTGCCGTCATCTCTATGGTGCCGCCTCTCGCGCTCCTGCCGATCCTCTTCATCGTCATGGGGCTCGGCGAAACCTCGAAAATTGCCCTCATCGTCATCGGCGTCGCGCCGACGATGATCCGCGACCTGGCACTGAAGGCGCTGGAGCTGCCCCGCGAACAGATCGTCAAGGCCGAGACGCTCGGCGGCTCCTCATGGCAGATCGGCCTGCGTGTCGTGCTGCCCCAGATCCTGCCGCGGCTGATCACATGCCTCAGATTGCAGCTCGGCCCGGCATGGCTGTTTCTGATCGCGGCGGAAGCGATCTCCTCGGATTCCGGCCTCGGCTACCGCATCTTCCTCGTCCGCCGCTATCTCTCGATGGATATCATCTTTCCCTATGTGGTCTGGATCACCCTGCTTGCCGTTGTGATGAATTATCTGCTCGACCGCCTGCGCATCGCCGTCTTCCCCTGGTCGGAACTGGAGAGGCAGGCATGAGTGAACTCAGGGTCGAACGGGTCTGGAAGGAATATGGCGACCAGATCGTGCTCGAGGACGTTTCGCTGACCGTCGATGCACGCGCTTTCGTCGCGCTGGTCGGCCCCTCCGGCTGCGGCAAGTCCACATTTCTGCGCATGCTGCTTGGTCAGGAACGGCCGACGAAGGGCAAGATCCTGCTCGACGGTGAGCCGCTGCCACCGGAACCGGGGCCAGATCGTGGAGTCGTCTTCCAGCGCTATTCCGTCTTCCCGCACCTGACCGTGCTCGGCAATGTGCTGCTCGGCAAGGAATTGACCGCCGCACGCTACAGGGCGAGGCTCTTCGGTGCAGCCCGCCGCAACGCGTTGGAAGACGCGCGCCGGCTGATTGCCGAGGTCGGTCTCGCCGGTTCCGAAGGCAAATATCCGGCCCAGCTTTCAGGAGGCATGCAGCAGCGCCTTGCGCTGGCCCAGGCGCTGATCATGAAGCCGAAGGTGCTGCTGCTCGACGAGCCCTTCGGTGCGCTCGATCCCGGTATCCGCGCCGAGATCCACATGTTGATGAAACGGCTCTGGCACGAGACGCAGATGACCGTCGTCATGGTCACGCACGACATGCGCGAAGCCTTCACCCTTGCGAGCCGAGTCGTCGCCTTCGAACGCCGCCGCGACCGGCCGGAGGAGAAGGAGCGTTACGGCGCCACCATCACCAAGGACATTTCCATCTGGCCGCCGCGCCTTGCCGGCCAGTCATCAATCTTCAGCCCCGACCGGGACGGCCCGGTCGCTTCCCTGGGGCACGGCCGGGACGACCTGGCACCATCAGGAGAGATGCTATGATGCATATGAGACGCTCGCCCGAAGAGATCGCCGCCAACCGCGCGCGCTATGAGGAGCATCAGAAGAAGGGTTTGGAATTCGCCCCCAAGGCGCTACCCGGCCCGAGCCCACTGCCGGCGCCGGCCATCGATGCCTCGACCATCGTCCATCAGGAGACCATCCCGGGCGGCTGGTACTGGTCGACGAAGCTCTTACGTGGCGAGGCGATCCGCATCGATCAGGCCGAGGGCAATTCCACCGTGGCGCTCGTCGCCTGGAACGCGGCCGACACCAGCGAGCGCATTAATCTGGTCGATACCGCCAAGGTCCAGTGGACGACGGCGCTCGGCAAGGGGCGTGTGATCTTCTCTGACATGGGTCGCGTCATGTTCTCGATGATCGAGGACAGTTCCGGTGCCCATGACTGCCTGATGGGTGGCTCGACGGCCGCCTCGAATGCAGACAAATATCCCGGCGAGAAGACGCGCAATACCCGTGACAACTTCGTCCTCGTCGCCGGCAAGCTCGGCCTCGACCGCCGCGACATACCCGGCATCCTCAATCTCTTCGCACCCGTTCGCCTCGCCGAGGCCGGTGGCTTCGGCTGGCAGAAGAAGCTCTCCAACAGCGGTGACTATGTGGAGCTGCGTGCGGAAATGGACATGCTGGTCGGCTTTTCCAATTGCCCGCATCCGCTCGATCCCGATCCGGCCTATCAGCCGAAGCCGATCGTCGTCACGCGCTACAAGGCCGCAGTCCCGGCCGTGGACGATCTTTGCCGGACGGCGACCGCCGAAGCTGTGCGCGGTTTCGAAAACAACGCCCTGATGCGGGCCTGAGGATACAACGATGACCGATTTCATCCAGACCTCTCCTGCGCGCACCGTGGAAAATGCCGCGCAGGATCACTTCATTCCGGCAGAAGCCCCGTGGTCCGGCATCGTGCGCATGGGTCAGACGATCCGCATCGAGGACAGTTACGGCCAGCAGGCTATCGACACGCTCTTCTATCGTGCCGATGATTTCTCCGAGCGCTATTCCAACCAGGATACGATGCGTATGCAGGGTGCCGCCTATGTCGGCATCGGCACGAAGATCATGTCGAACGAAGGCAATGTCATGCTCACCATGACGGCAGACAGCTGCGGCCGCCATGACACGTCGGCCGGCGCCTGCTCCTGCGAGAGCAATACGGTGCGCTTCGGTCATGGCACGAAATATCTGCATGCCTGCCGCGACAACTTCGTCCTCGAAGTCAGCAAACATGGCATGGGCAAGCGCGACATCGTGCCGAACATCAATTTCTTCATGAACGTGCCGATCAAGCCGAATGGCGAGATGACGATCGTCGACGGAATCTCCGCGCCAGGCGATTATGTGGAACTCGTCGCCGAGATGGACGTGCTCTGCGTCATCTCCAACTGCCCGCAGATCAACAACCCGTGCAACGGCTTCGATCCAACGCCGATCAGGGTGCTGATCTGGGATGGCGAGGACTGAGGATGTTCAAGAAAGTCCTGATCGCCAACCGGGGCGAAATCGCCATCCGGGTCATCAAGACCTTGAGGAAGATGGGCATCGCCTCCGTCGCCGTCTATTCCGATGCCGACCGCTTTGCCAAGCCTGCCATGATGGCCGATGAAGCTGTCCGCCTCGGCCCGGCGCCGGCCAGCGAAAGCTATCTCAACGTCGATGCCGTCATCGCCGCCTGCAAGGCGACCGGTGCCGAGGCGGTGCATCCCGGCTACGGCTTCCTGTCGGAAAATATCGGCTTTGCCGAACGCCTCGCCGCCGAAGGCATCGCTTTCATCGGCCCGCGACCCGAGCATCTCTCAGCCTTCGGACTCAAGCACACGGCCCGCGAACTCGCCAAGGCAAGCGGCGTGCCGCTCCTGCCTGGCACCGGCCTGCTCTCGAGCGCCGACGAAGCACTCTTTGCTGCAGAGACGATGGGCTATCCCGTCATGCTGAAAAGCACGGCCGGCGGCGGCGGCATCGGTATGCAGCTCTGCGGTGATCCGGAAAGCCTCAAGGCCTCGTTCGAAAGCGTGCAGCGCACCGCACGGGCGAGCTTCGGTGATGCGCGTGTCTATATCGAACGTTTTGTAGCCGAAGCCCGCCATGTTGAAGTGCAGATCTTCGGCGACGGGAAAGGCACGGTCATCGCGCTCGGCGAGCGCGACTGCTCGCTGCAGCGGCGGAACCAAAAGGTGGTCGAGGAGACCCCTGCCCCCGGTCTTTCCGCAGCAAGCCGCGCTCGCCTGGACAAGGCAGCCGTCGATCTCGGTTCGGCGGTCTCCTACGAATCCGCCGGCACCGTCGAATTCATTTACGACCCCGTGCGCGAGGAATTCTATTTCCTTGAGGTCAACACCCGCCTGCAGGTCGAGCATCCGGTAACGGAAGCCGTCTTCGGCATAGATCTCGTTGAATGGATGATCCGCCAAGCGGCGGGCGAAGACGTGCTCTCCGGCGCAGAGCCCCTGCAGCCGCAGGGTGCGGCGATCGAGGTGCGTGTCTATGCGGAGATGCCGCATGCAGATTTCCGCCCAAGCGCAGGGCTGCTGACGGAGGTGTCATTCCCTGATGATGCACGTATCGACGGTTGGGTCGAGACCGGCACGGAGGTGACGCCTTTCTACGATCCAATGCTCGCCAAGATCATCGTTTCTGCGGAGGATCGCCCAGCAGCGATCGAGAAGCTGAAGGCCGCGCTTTCGGGCACATCGATATCGGGCATCGAAACCAATCTGGATTACCTCCGCGCCATCGCCAGTTCGGATCTACTCGCCAGCGGCAAGGTGGCGACGACGGCGCTGCGTGACTTTTCCTTCGTACCCGATGTCATCGAGGTGCTTGCGCCGGGCGCGCAGTCGAGTATCCAGGAGCTGCCGGGCCGGCTTGGCCTGTGGCATGTCGGCGTGCCGCCGAGCGGCCCGATGGACGAGCGCTCGTTCCGCCATGCCAACCGCCTCGTCGGCAACGGTGATATGGTTGCGGCGCTGGAACTGACGGTTTCCGGTCCGGTGCTGAAATTTCATACCGATACGGTGGTTGCGCTCGCCGGTGCCAGGATGGCGATAAGCGTTGATGGCGCGAAATTGCCGCATGGCGAAGCCGTGACTATCCGCGCCGGCCAGATCCTCTCGATCGGCAGCATCGATGGGCCGGGGCAGCGGGCCTATCTGGCCGTGGCAGGCGGTTTTGCCGCTCCCGTCGTGCTCGGTTCACGCGCCACCTTCGGCCTCGGCCAGTTCGGGGGCAACGCTACCGGTACGTTAAAGACCGGCCATGTGCTGCATCTTGCCAGAGAGGCCGCTGTCGGGCCGCCGAAACCGGCGACGGAGCCGGCAGAATTGACCCGCGAATGGGATGTCGGCGTTGTCTATGGCCCGCATGGCGCTCCCGATTTCTTTGAGGACGGCGATATCGAGACGCTGTTTTCGACGAATTACGAAGTGCATTTCAACAGCGCCCGCACTGGTGTGCGCCTGATCGGCCCGGCGCCGAAATGGGCGCGCAGCGATGGTGGTGAGGCGGGTCTTCATCCCTCAAATCTGCATGACAACGCCTATGCCATCGGCGCGATCGATTTTACCGGCGACATGCCGATCATCCTCGGTCCGGACGGACCGAGCCTCGGCGGATTCGTCTGCCCTGCGGTGATCGCCCGCGACGAGCAGTGGAAGATGGGGCAGTTTAAACCGGGCGACCGCATCCGCTTCCACCCCGTTTCACGTTCTGAGGATCCGATCGCCGGCCCGGCGGTGCATCGGGTGACGGAAGAAGCGGGCTCGCCGATCGTCGGCCACCGTGACGATGGACCTGTCTCCGTCGTCTACCGCCGGCAGGGTGACGATAACCTGCTGGTCGAGTATGGGCCGATGACGCTCGATATCGCTCTGCGGCTCAGGGTTCATCTCCTGATGCAGGCTCTATCGAAAGCGCGTCTGCCAGGGATTATCGATCTCACGCCTGGCATCCGCTCGCTGCAGATTCACTATGACGGTACGAATTTGACCCGCAAGCGCCTGCTTGGCTTGCTCGCCGAGATCGAGGCAGGCCTGCCGGCAGCCCAGGACGTCAAAGTGCCGAGCCGCATCGTGCATCTGCCGCTGTCCTGGAACGATCCGGACGCGGAACTTGCCATGCGCAAGTATCAAGAGCTCGTTCGGCCGAACGCGCCATGGTGCCCGTCCAATATCGAGTTCATCCGCCGCATCAATGGCCTGGCGGATGAACAGGCGGTGCGCGACGTCGTCTTTGACGCCAGCTATCTCGTGCTCGGCCTCGGCGATGTCTATCTCGGCGCGCCGGTCGCCACTCCGATCGATCCGCGCCATCGGCTGGTAACGACCAAATATAATCCGGCCCGCACATGGACACCGGAAAATGCCGTCGGTATCGGCGGTGCCTATATGTGCATCTATGGCATGGAAGGCCCTGGCGGTTACCAGCTCTTCGGCCGCACCATCCAGATGTGGAATACGTGGCGGCAGACGCCGGTATTCGCCAAGGACAAGCCGTGGCTGCTCGATTTCTTCGATCAGATCCGCTTCTTCCCGGTCAGCCACCCGGAATTGGCGGAAGCCCGCAGCGCCTTCCCGCATGGCGGCTACCCCGTCACGATCGAGGAAACGGAATTCTCCTATGCCGCCTATGAGAGAGAACTCCGGGCGAATGCCGCCTCGATCGGCCGCTTCAAGGCAAGACAGCAGGCGGCCTTCGATGCCGAGCGCCTGCGTTGGAAGGAGGCGGGCCTCGACAGCTTCGTCGCTGACGAAGGCGCAGGGGAAAGCCTGGACGGGGATATTCCCGAGGGATGCTTCGGCGTTGCCAGCGCCGTACCCGGCAATATCTGGAAACTGCTGGTCGAGCCGGGCGTACCGGTCGCGGCCGGCGACACGCTTGCCATCATCGAATCCATGAAAATGGAAATCAACGTCACCGCACATGCGCCGGGCCGTGTCCGCGACCTGCGCGCCGGCCCCGGACGAAACGTCAAAGCGGGCGATATCATTGTTGTTCTGGAGGAATGCTGACCTATGCTGCCGACCATTCTTGATCTGACAAGCCTTCGCGCAGCCTATGAGGCGGGCACAACCCCGCGCGATGTCATCGAGACCGTGATTGCCCGTCGTGCCGCCTCGAAGGATCCGGCAATCTTCATCACGCCGACGCCTGATGACACGTTGCGGGCCGAGGCTCGCGCCCTGATGGAGCGCGCGCCAACGCCAAACAGCCTGCCGCTCTGGGGCATGCCCTTCGCGGTGAAGGACAACATCGACGTGGCGGGGCTGCCGACCACAGCTGCCTGCCCGGCTTTTGCCTATCAGCCCGAGAGGGACGCAACCGTCGTCGCCAGGCTGCGGGCGGCGGGCGCGATCGTCATCGGCAAGACCAATCTCGACCAGTTCGCGACCGGCCTCAACGGCACGCGCTCGCCCCATGGAGCACCGCGGTCGGTGTTCGACGCCGACTATATATCCGGCGGTTCGAGCTCCGGCTCGGCCGTGGCGGTGGCATCCGGCCTGGCCGCCTTTGCGCTCGGAACGGATACTGCCGGCTCAGGCCGTGTGCCGGCGGCCTTCAACAATCTCGTCGGCATCAAGCCGACGCCGGGCCTGCTGCCGAATACCGGCGCCGTGCCGGCCTGCAAGAGCGTCGACTGCATCACCATCTTTGCCGCTGTTGTCGGTGACGGCGTCGCAATCCGCAAGATTGCCGAGGGCTTCGATGCCGCCGACGCGTTCTCCAGGCGTGCCAAGCCGGCTTCGCTTCCGGCCGCCGCCCTGCGCGTCGGCGTTCTCGACGGCGCAGAGCGCGAATTCTTCGGCGATGCCAATGTCGAGACGCTCTACGATCAGGCGATCGAGCGCGCAAAGGCGCTCGGCGCGACGATCGTTCCCTTCGATTATGCGCCCTTCCGTGAGGCGGCTTCTCTCCTCTATGACGGCCCATGGGTTGCCGAGCGCCTGGCTGCCGTCGAAGATTTCCTGGCGAGCAACGCCGCCGATTTCGATCCCACGGTTCGCAAGATCATCGAAGGCGCCAAAGGCAGGACCGCCGTCGAAGCCTTCAACGGTCGCTACAGGCTCGAGGAGCTGCGGCGCGAGACGGAAGCCGAATGGGCAAAGGCCGATCTGCTGCTGCTGCCGACAGCACCGACGACTTATAAGGTCGCCGACATGCAGGCCGACCCGATCGTGCTCAACGGTCGGCTTGGCCGCTACACGAATTTCGTCAATCTGCTCGATTGCGCGGCAATCGCCGTTCCCGCCGGCTTCGGCGACAACGGCCTGCCGGGCGGCGTGACACTGGTTGCGCCAGCCTTCACCGACGATGCGCTGGCTCCCCTTGCCGATGCGCTGCATCGCGCAGCCGCAGCCGGCATGGGTGTCGACCGCACTGCGGCGATGCCTGAGCAGAGCCGTGTCGCCTCACTGACGGACGATACCATCGCCATCGCCGTAGTCGGCGCGCATCTGACGGGTATGCCGCTCAATCATGAGCTGACAACATTGGGTGGCACATTGGTAAGGGCCTGCCGCACCGCAGGCGATTATCGTCTCTTCGTGCTTCCGAATACTATGCCGCAAAAGCCCGGCCTCGTCCGCGAACCGGGGTATGACGGGCATGGACTGGAGATCGAGGTCTGGGCGTTGCCATCAGAGGGCTTCGGCCGTTTCGTTGCAAATATCCCTGCACCGCTTGGTATCGGCAAGGTGACGCTGGAGGACGGTTCGAGCGTATCGTGCTTTCTCTGTGAATCCCATGCTGTCGACGGAGCCGAGGAGATCACGGCTCTCGGCGGCTGGCGGAACTATATGCGCAGCAAATCGGCCGCTTGAATCGGAGGGGTACGGCAGTGAAACTCATAGTTCGACTGCTGATCAATGGACTCGCGGCGCGTGCCGGCGCGCTACGAGGTCGACCTGTCATCTTTGTCCACAGTCCGCTCCATGGCCGAGACGGGACGAAATGATGGCCACCGTGTCGAGCTGCGGCGGTACAAGCTTTTCCATGGCTCCGAGCGGGAGCCGTAGCGACGGCCCAGCTTCAATCCGGCCAGGCATAAATCACGGCTGGACGAGCGACGCCTTTGAGTGGAAAAATGCCGGCTTTCTCGAAACGGCCTGGCGCCTGCAAAACGAAATCGGCGGATGCAAGCAGGCTATGGCCGATTTCGTCGGCCAGCTTCTCCATGCGCGCCGCCTCATTGACCGCTCTACCAATGGCGGTGAAGTCAAGGCGGCGGGCCGCGCCGACATTCCCATAAAAGACTTCGCCGACGTGAAGCACGATATCGACGAGCAGCTCCGGCTCCCCCGCTTCCGCCCGCCTGCGATTGACGTCGGCATTGGCATTCATTGCAGCACGCGCCGCCGATAAGGCGCGGTCACAAGCCTCAGCCGGGTTGTTGATATCGGCGGAGAAGATGGCAAGCAGACTATCGCCCATGAACTTCAATATTTCCCCGCCCGCTTGTTCGACCGGAGCGCCGATCGCCTCGAAGTGCTCATTGAGCCAGGCAACGATGCGTTCGGGCGCATGTTTTTCATTGAGCGAAGTGAAACTCTTGAGATCGGCGAGAAGGATCGCTGCGTAAACCGCCGTACCGTCGCCACGACGGATATGACCGCTCAGAATACGATTGCTGGTCCTGGTGCCTGTATAAACGGCCAGCACATCCGCCGCGACACGCGTGGTGGCGATGCGGCAACAGGCGAGTGACAGCGCCGGCACCAACCTCTCCAGATCGGCAATCAGCCTGTCCGAAAAGCCATCGGGGTCATCAACGGCGATCGAAAAACTGACGCCCGCCAGCGCAGTATCGCCGGGGAATGAAACGAGCTTCGTCAGATAATCGGTCGCTCCGAGCTCCGCCAGCTCAGTCAGGAGAGGAATCGGCGGAACATCCGGTCCCGGCGGCAATCGCCAGCGGGCATATTGCAGGTTATTCTCCAAGAGATAGGAGATGGGAGAGCGCCGGAACAATTCCTGACCCGCCTCATCATACCCTTGAACCTCGGTCGAGAAGCCGGAAGAGCGATACCAGGCAACCGAAAATCCCCGTTGCAGGGGGTCGATCGACGGCATCGCGATCGAGGCACGAAGGATCGGATATCCGAGATCCGTCAGCCGTTCTGCAACACCTTGCAAAATGGTCTCGATCGTATCCGTCGATAGTCCTTCGGCAATGATCCAATCGATCAGGTCCTGCAAGCCAGGCATGGTCACGTCCTTTGGTCCCCGAATTTGTGGAGGTTTGTCCTTCTACTCCAATTTCGTCATTGGTCCATCGGCCGTGTCATTCCCAGGCAAGGATGGCGCTGTTGCAAAAAATTCGACACTCACGTCGATTGAGGTAAGATGCATGGAACAAAATTGCCGCAGCCGCGTCATCTCTCTCTTGGACACAAAAGAGTCTGTTATCGCCCTAACAAGAAGCACAACCCCACTTCGAGGAAGGAAAGGAATCTGCCTATGACCGTACGAACTGTTGATGTTGTGCCGCATGACGATCACGTGGTTACGGCCAAAGAGGCCCTGGAGGGACTTTATCTCAGGCTCGAAATGGAGGCGGAGGTTCGGCTCGTCGCCGCGGCGTTGCGCGCCGGCTGGACGGCAGACGAAGCGCTGGACGCAATCGACCAGCTCCGGGCTGACGATACGAAGCATTGAAACAGCACCAGACCGCGCAGCCGCCGAGCCTTGTCGGCGCGCTTAGACGGCCACCAGATGCCCCGGTGATATCTCACGATACTCAAGCGGCTTGATCTTATAATCGACAGGCCGGATGGGGCTCTTGATCTCGTCATTGGCGACAGTCCGCTTTTCGCGGCGGCGATCGGGATCGGGAACCGGGACGGCCGACATCAGCTTCTTGGTGTAGTCATGCTGCGGGTCACCGAAGACGGCGGCCCGCGGGCCGATTTCGACGATTTCGCCGAGATACATGACGGCGACGCGATGGCTGACGCGCTCGACGACGGCCATATCGTGCGAGATGAACAGGAAGGCGAGGTTCAGGCTCTCCTGCAGATCGAGCATCAGGTTGATGACCTGCGCCTTGATCGAAACATCGAGTGCAGACACACTTTCATCCGCCACGATGACTTTCGGCTCCAATGCAAGCGCACGCGCAATACAGATACGCTGGCGCTGGCCGCCGGAGAATTCATGTGGGAAGCGCGAGGCCATGTCGGGCGTCAGGCCGACCTTGGTAAGGAGGTCCGCGACGCGCTCCTTCGCCTGCTTGCCGGTCCCCATCCTATGCTCCAGATAGGGCTCGGCAATGGCATCGCCGACGCGGATGCGCGGATTGAGGCTGGCGAAAGGATCCTGGAATATCATCTGCACAGTCTTGCGCATCTGGCGCATACCCGCCTTGTCGAGCGCCAGCACATCCTTGCCATCGGCAATGACGGAACCGCTCTGCGCATCGATCAACCGCATGATCGCGCGCCCGGTTGTCGATTTGCCGCAGCCGGACTCACCGACGAGCGACAACGTCTCGCCGGCATGGAGATCAAAAGACACGTTCTCGACCGCATGGACACGACCGGTCAACTTGCCGAAGAGGCCGGAATGAATGTCGAAGCGCTTGGTGAGGTTCTTGACCTCCAACACGGGACGGGATGTCGCAGCAACCGTGTCGGCAGTCTCGACCGGACTGTTCGATTCCCCGGTCGCGGTATTGACCACGGGAAAGCGCAACGGCCGCTCATAGCCTTGCATGGAACCGAGAACCGGCACGGCCGACAGCAGGGCGCGGGTGTAGGGATGCTTGCCGCGATGGAAAATATCCGCCGTTGCTCCCGTCTCGACCTGCTCGCCACGATACATGACGACGGTGCGGTCGGCGATCTCGGCCACGACGCCCATGTCATGGGTAATGAACAGGACCGACGTGCCCTCTTCCTCTTGCAGCATCTTGATCAGATCGAGGATCTGGCCCTGGATCGTCACGTCGAGTGCCGTCGTCGGCTCGTCCGCTATCAAAAGCTTCGGCCGTGAGGCGAGCGCCATGGCGATCATAACCCGCTGGCGCATGCCGCCGGAGAAGCGGTGAGGATATTCATCAAAGCGGGAGGCGGCCGAGGGAATACGCACCTTTTCGAGCAGGCGGATCGTCTCGGAGCGGGCTTCGGTCTTCGACATCGACCTGTGGCAGAGCAAGGCCTCGGAAATCTGGTCGCCGATCGTGAAGAGCGGATTGAGGCTCGTCATCGGCTCCTGGAAGATCATCGCGACGTCGTTGCCACGGACCTTGCGCATCTGATTTTCGGCCAAGCCGAGGAGATCACGGCCGCCGAGTATGATCTTGCCTTCGATACGGCTCGAATCCACCTGCAACAGGCGCATGATCGACAGCGAGGTCACACTCTTGCCGGAGCCGCTTTCACCGACGATGGCGACCGTCTCACCCGGTGATACGTCGAAGGAGACATTGCGAACGACAGGCTTCCAGGCGCCATCGACCAGAAACGATGTCGTGAGGTTCTGGACGGAGAGAACCGGCTCCGCCGTTGCGATGGATTGTGCCTGGATGCCTGTCATGATCGCTTCCTCAACTTTCTCGGGACTTCCAGATCAATCCGGCCACTTCAGCACACCGTCGAAGCGGCGCTTGCTGCGGTTTTCAAAAGGCGTTGCGATGATCTCGTTGGAGGCGCGCGCCTTGTCGAGTTCCTCTGCCAGGCGGCTTGCGACGATCTTCTCTTGACCCGGATGCAGGTTGCAGGGATCGAGATAGAAGTAGCGGTGCTCGACTTCATGGTCGCGCACGATGATCGGCGGAGAGCCGCGGCCGAGCGCATCGGCGAGATCCCAGGCGGTGATGTGCGCCTCATCGGTGTCGATGATCACGCGCATGCGGTCGAGCGGGTTGTTGGTCGGGTCCGGCTCGATCAAGGCGGTCACGCCCGGGCGACCGTCCAGCGTCTGCTTCCAGAGATTGAGATAGCTCATCTCACGCTCGCGGATGCCGGCATGATCGCGCTTTTCCCAGGCTTCCAGCGCCGCCATGACGCCGAAGATGCTTTCCTTGCCGACCTTCATGCCGCGGCCGATGCCCATGTTCTGCAGGAAGGCATTGCGCACCAGTTCCTTCTTGCCGGCGACGATGCCCGAGGTCGGGCCGCCCAGAAACTTGTGGCCGGAATAGAGCGCCACATCGGCGCCCAGCTCCAGGAAGATCTTCAGATCATATTCCGAGGCAGCATCGACGATGACGGGAACGCCCCTGGCATGGGCGATCTCGACAAATTCCTTAAGGTTCAGAAGGCCGTAATCGACGACATGGTGCGACACGACATAGACGGCCGCTGCCGTCTTTTCGGTAATCGCGTGCTCCATGTGGAAGCGGTGCGTAGAGGTCGCCTGACCGACCAGCACCACCTTGCCGCCAGCAAGGCGGATCGCCTGATCGACCGGCGCGCCGTAGCTGACGACGTGTCCCATCTGGACGAGAACTTCGTTCTTTTCGGAGACGATATCCGGCAGCTTTTCGATGGCGAGTAGGTTGTTGCCGGTGATCGCGCCGGCGACAGCAAGCGAAATGCCAGCGGAACAGGATGCGGTCACAAAGCCCGCTTCGCCGCCCGTCAGCCGCGCGATGACGGCGCTCGCCTTGCGCTGCAGATCGTTGATCTCGACAAACTGCGGCAGGATCGACGACATGGCAGCAACAGCTTCGGGAACGACGATCGATGCGCCGAGGCTCGTCATGGTGCCGGAAACATTGATGACCGGGCGAAGACCGATCGATGTGCGGATGTCCTCAGACATGGGTGTCTCCAATTTCAATCTGTTGGGTCGAAACGATCACGCGCATCCTCATTAATCCCTGAGCGCGACGATAGCCTCGATTTCGACGGTGATGTTTCCTGGCAGTGAACCGAAGCCGACGGCCGAGCGGGCATGCGGTCCGACCTCTTCGCCGAAGACGTCGATCAAGAGATCTGAGCAGCCGTTGATGACGGCGGGATGATCGAGGAAATCCGGCACGGCATTGACCATGCCGAGCAGCTTGACGACACGCTTGACGCGGGAAAGATCGCCGAGCGCCTCATGCATGACGGAAAGCAGATTGATGCCGGTCACCCGGGCGTGGCGGTAGGCGGCCTCGACGTCGACCTCGGCGCCGACCTTGCCGACATGCATGAATCCATCAGCCTCGCGCGGCCCCTGCCCCGACAGGTAGAGCATGTTGCCCTCCTGCACATGGGTGACGAAGTTGGCGATCGGCGGCGGCGAGGCCGGAAGCGTAATGCCAAGCGCAGCAAGCCGTTCATAGGGCAACGTGCTGATGGTGCCGGCGGTGGCGGGAGACTGGTTCACGCAAACTCCTGTCATGCGATTTCTTTTATGCTCTGGTCTTATCGGTAGGAATAACCGTGGCTGTGGCGCACCAGCTTGCGGGCGCGCGGCACATAGCGGCTGGAGGTGAAGGCCTCGTTGCCGATGACCGCATGACGCGGCTCGAAGAGCTTCTTCAGCACCGAGACATCGCCATTGGAATCCGTCGCCTCCAGATCGGAATCGACCAGATCGAAGACCGTGAACTCAGCCTGTGCGCCGACGGATAGACGGTCGTCCATCGACAGCTTGATGACCGAGGCCGGTGCATGGGTGACGGCATCGATTACCTTGTCGAAGGGCATGCCGACCGAGAGCAGCTTCGACATGGTGGTTGCCAGATCCCAGACCGGGAAGTTCATCGAATGGCCATGCAGGTCGGTGGAAATCGAGAAGGGCAGCAGGCCGCGGGCGATTGCCGCTTCCGCCACCTTGAAGGAGAAGGAGGCGCCGCCATGGCCGATGTCGAGGCGGATGCCTTCGGACGCACAGCGTTCGGCGAGATTGAAGAGGTCTTCGTCCTCCATGATGCTCGAACCCGCCTTGCCGTTGAAGCAATGGGTGACGACATCGCCGGGGCCGAGGATTTCCAGCACCTCGTCGTAAAGTGCCGGCGGTTCGCCGACATGCACCATCATCGGCACTTTCAGGATCTTGGCGATCTTCTTGCCGAGTTTGACGGGGGTGACACCCCAGGAGCCGGTGATCACGTGGCTGGCGCGCACCTTGATGCCGACGATATGCTCGCTGTTTTCTGCATAACATTCGAGGATGCGGTCGAGGTCGATATCCCTGATGTCGCGCAGTTCCGCGACACGGTTGCAGGCAACGAGACCGATGGAACCGAGATTGAGGAAGGCCTTGATGCGTTCCTTGGAGGGCTCAATGATATATTCGCGGAAGCCATGGAAGCTGGCTTCACCGGCAGAGCCGGCATCGACCAGCGTCGTCACGCCGCGCTCAAGACCGCAGTCGGACGGGCGGATCGAGATATCGGTGCCGCCGTGCCAGATATGCACATGCAGGTCGACCCAGCCAGGCGAGACGAAGGCGCCCTTGCCATCCACGCGCATCACGTCGTCAGCGACCGAAAGCTGCGGACCGAGCCTGGCGATCTTGCCATCGGCACCCACCAAGATGTCGATCGCGCCATCAGGCATGCCAGTACCAAAGCCGACAGGCTTCACATTGGTGAGGAGGAGCGGCTTGCCCGCCGTTTCACCGGTCATTCAAAGGTCCTTTCGAAGTTTGGGATCGAGCATGTCGCGCAGACCGTCACCGACCATCTGGAGCGAAAGCACGGAGAGAATGATGGCGATACCCGGAAACAGCGTCATCCAGTCGGCCTGACCGATATATTGGCGACCGGCGGCAATCATCGTGCCCCAGGTCGGGATTTCCGGGCTGACGCCGAGGCCAAGGAAAGACAGGCCGGCCTCGGCGAGCATCGCGCTCGCGAAGAGAAACGTCGCCTGCACCAGGATCGGCGAGAGCAGGTTCCTCAGCACATGACGCGTCATGATATGGAAGGTCGAAATGCCAAGCGCTTGAGCCGCCTCGACATAGGGCAGTTCACGGATCACGAGAGTCGAGGCCCGAACGATGCGCGCAAGACGTGGCGCATAGACGATCGACAGCGCAATGATGACTGTCGTCAGCGACGGGCCAAGAGCCGCGACAAGTGCGATCGCCAGCAGAATGTCGGGGAAGGCCATCATTGCGTCGATCAGCCGGGCAATCGGCGTATCGAGGTTCTTGAAAAAGCCGGCAAGCAGGCCGAGCGTGATGCCGATCATGGCCGACAGTGCCACGACCGCAGCCCCAACCAGCAGGGATAATCGACCAGCAAAGATGGTGCGCGACAGCACATCCCGGCCGAATTCATCCGTACCGAAGAAGTAGGTTCCGCTCGGCGGCTTCAGCCGGTTGACGATCGAAAGCTTTGATGGCGAATAGGGAGCAACCCAGGGCGCGAGGATCGCCAGCAGCACGAAAATCACAAGGACGAGGACACCGATAGCGACGGTCTTGCGCTTCAGGAAGCGGCTCAGGAATTTGCGGCCTTCGCTTTCGGCCGGTTTGATCGCTATATCCGTCATCAGTAGCGCACCCTCGGATCAACGAGCAGGTAGAGCATGTCGATCGCAAAATTGATCAGCACATAGAGCGCTGCAATCACCAGAAGCGCCCCTTGAATGACCGGGTAGTCGCGGCGCAGAACGGCTGACACGACGAGATTGCCGACGCCCGGAAGACCGAAGACAGTCTCGGTAACGACTGCACCTGAGATCAGCACGGCAGCGGTCAGACCGAGAACCGTGAGGATCGGGATCAGTGCATTCTTCAGGGCATGTTTGAGGATCACCCGGCGCTCGATCAGGCCCTTTGCCCGAGCGGTCCGGATATAATCGTCGCCGAGAACATCGAGCATCGAGGCGCGCGTAAAGCGCAGGATGAGCGCCGAGGAGACGATGCCAAGCGCGAAGGCAGGCAGCGTCAGGTGATACATGCGGTCGAGGAAGGTCGAGCTCGGTCCGCCATATCCTGACACTGGGAACAGGCCGAAGCGTACGGCGAAGACCTGCATGAGAATGAGACCGAGCCAGAAACTTGGGATGCTTGCGGCAAACATCGCAAGCGTCGTTGCCGCTTGGTCGACGAAGGAGCCACGACGGTAGGCGGCATAGATGCCGATCGGCAGCGCGATAAGGCTAGCGATGACCAGCGAGAAAATCGTCAGGAAGAAAGTCGGTTCGGCGCGATCGAGCAATGCCGAGGTCACCGGCATGTTCAGGAAAATCGACTGCCCGAGATCACCCTTCAGCAACTGGCCGATATAATAAAGATATTGCACGCCGATGGACCGGTCGAGGCCAAGGCTGGCGCGCAGATCGGCAATGTCCTGCGGCGTTGCATCGGGGCCGAGCATGACGGCTGCCGGATCGCCGGGCGTGACGCGCACGATGACGAAGACGATTGTGACGACGAGGAACATCACGACGATCATGCCAAGAAGGCGCTGGAGAATGTAGCGTATCATGAAGTCTATCCCGGTGCCGGGCGGGCACAATGGAAGAAGGATACCGGTGCGGGCACACCGGTATCCCGCGATGGAGCGTTACTTCTTGATGGACGCGTTCCAGAAGTACGGCCACGGAGCCGGATCGACGCCTTCAAGCTTGGCCGACTTGGCCGAGACGGCATTGAAATCGCCGATCTTCATGTAGGGCAACTCGTCATACATGGCCTTCTGAACGTCGGCCCACAGCGCAATGCGCTTCTGCGGATCGACCTCGGACGTGAAGGCATCGACGACGGTCTTGCGCGCCGGTGTATCCCACCAGCCGGGCGAGCTCGGAGACAACGAACCGATCAACGCCGGTTCCGGCAGGAAGGGGCTGTGGGTGATGTAGATATCCCAGAGCTTCGGATCGGTGCGGCGCTGTGTCAGCGTTGCCCAGTCGACGACCTGCAGGTCGACGGCAAAGCCGGCTGTCTTCAGATATTCGGCGGCGACCTGCGCCATCTTGTAGTGGAATTCGTACTGGCGGCTGGTCAGAATGCGGATCGGCTCGCCATTGTAGCCGGCCTTTTTCGCCGCTTCGGCGGCGCCTTCCGGATCGGCGACATTGTAGTTACCCTCGACACCCGCATTGGTATTCCAGACGTACGGCTTGGGATAGATGTCGCCGTCGAGCGTGTAGAAATCCGTGCTGCCGAAAGCGGCGGCGAGCATGTCTTCCATGCTGAGTGCCTGGCGGATGGCCTTGCGGACCTCGACGTTCTTGGCAAGGCCTTCCTTCGTATTGAAGACAAAGACCGGATAGCCGAAAGGCTTCAGGATAACCGGCTGCGATGCGCTCGATGCCTTCAGCTTGTCGAAGGATTCAACCGGGATCGAGTCGACATAATCATACTGGCCGGAAACGGCAGCCTCGACACGCGTGTTCGGATCCGGAACCGGCACGAAGCGGATTTCGTCGAGATATTGGTGGCGGGCACCGCCATAACCATCGCTCTCACCATCGCGCGACTTGTAGCCGTCGAAACGGGCGAGCTGGATATACTGGTCCGCCTTGCGCTCCTTCAGCATGTAGGGACCGGTGCCGATGAATTCCTTCATCGGTTCATCCTGCTTCTCGGAGGGGATGATGATGGCGGCAGAATTGTTGAAGGCGAGCAGCGAGGTCAGCGGCGCATAGGGCTGCTTCAGCGTGATTTTCACGGTTGCCGGATCGACAGCAGTGATGGAGTCGATAAAGCCTGCAACCTGCTTGCCGCGCGAGGCGATCTTCATCCAGCGGTTCAGCGACGCGACGACGTCTTCCGAGGTCATGTCGGAGTTATCATGGAATTTAATGCCGGTGCGAAGTTTGATCGTGTAGATCTTACCGTCCGCGCTGATCTCAGGCAGGCTTTCGGCCAGAAGCGGCGTGACATTCCACTTCTTGTCGAACGTGTAGAGCGTTTCGAAAATGTGCTGCGTGACGATACCGACGAGGTCAGCGGTCGAGGACATCGGATCGAGCGTCGGCGGCTCTCCGATCGTCGCGACGTTGATCACGCCACCCTTTTCCTGAGCCATCAAGGTTGTCGGCAAAGCGACCAGCGCAGTGCCGAGAAGGAATGCGACAAAAGTCTTCATTTCATGCTCCCGGTTTAATGTTCCACAATTATGTTATGTCGAATTTTATAATAGACTATCGACGGGAGTGGTCCTGTCAATCGGGAAAGTGGTCCTTCAGCGGAAATGCGTCGCTTGCGATTTCATAGCGATGCTCCTCAGAATCTGGCGTTTCGGCCGACAGACGCACTAATGTTCCTTTAGCTTCGGCCGAACGGCGTTAGCCTGAGGTCCTCGGATGTAGTCCATCTTAGGTCCGAGCTCGTGATTCCGAGAGTCCTCAGTCTGAGAAAGGGACCATATCCGCGCTGATTCTCGTCTGACTTGGACATCTGCTGGCGCGAAATCGTGTACGTCGAAGGATCTCGTCGACCTCCGATTGGACGTCCATGAGGCCCCACCCAACCCGCCAAATATTGCCATTTTCGTAGCTCGCCGCCGATGACTCTGAGCGGCAGAATCTTAGAAGTTGATAGTCGCGATGAACGATGCAGTGCGACTTGCTAAAGCCAAACGGCGATGACGAAGATTACGGCATCACTTTGGATGCCCATCAAAAGTCGCAGCTCACTAAGTTACACGCTATGGCGAAGGCGTACAGGTCTGCACTCGACAGCTTGGATTTAGGGGACGAAAGCGCCTCCCATCATCGATATTTTGCTGGACGCAATAAGCAGGGGAAACGCTCTCGCGCTACCCTCACTCATTGGCTTCGCATAGCGGCATTCGATAGGGGAAGAGTGAGCGGTCCAAGAGAGCGATAAGGCTCTTTACGATAACTCTCGCGCTCGAAGTTGTCGGCATGAATATCCGGGTCAATTCCGTGCATCCCGGCGCAATCGCCCCACCCTACGTATCGCCTTACCTGGAAGATCCCGAGAGCCGCCAAACCGTCCTCGCGCGCACTCTTATGAAACGTTCTGGTGAATCGGCCGAGATAACCAAAGTGGTGGCGTTCCTCGCCTCCGATACGTCTTCGTTTATGACTGGCTCCGAAGTGGGCGTCGACGGTGGCTTTTTGTCAACGTGATATCATAAGAAAGGCGTCGGCCACGTTTACGCGCGGCAGCGCCACCCGCCTGCCTCAGCGTTCCGCCTGATCCATCCCCGATAGGACGCAGCCACCGCCCTTTCCGCAGGTCCATTTGTAGTCGTACTCAACAATTCCAACAAAAAACAACTATTGCCGAATGTAAATGTCGGTTGTATTATTGCAAACTGCTACCTGTTAAGATTTCCAGGAGGGAAACAGATGGGTAAAACTTTAATCTTGATCGCTCTTGTGGTTGGAATTTCGTTCGGCTTACCAGGCGTCGTTGACTATGCTCATGCCGGTCCTTGTAATCCGGCCGTGCAGACCTGCGGCTAGTTTCTACAATTAATCTGAACTTCAGAGACTCGGGTTGGCGCGTCTCGGCGCGAGGGCTGGTTCATGTTTCTTTTCAGTCCGACATTCTGGCTTGGTAAAAGTGAGTCCCTCGCCCAAGATTTGGTCGGGTCATTCGTAAAAACCGCGCTGATCGCTGTCTTCGCGTTCGTCGTAATGGAATACGCGAAAGATCTGATGGAACTCTATGACAAGCGTCGAGCGCTTGTTCAGTTTCAAAATAGCACGGTAACAACCACGATTGCCTCGCTGCAAAACAGCTACAACACACAGTTTGGATGCCTGGCAACTTTGGCCCAGTTCAAAAAAGTCGAGTGTTTGAACGGTTTGAGAAACTTCCGGGTCGGGCTGGATTCGCAACAGGATGTCGTTTCCGGCGTCCTGGGTAACCAAGCAAGTGCCCTGGAAACACTAGCTGCTTCTGTCGATGCACTGTTATCCGCTCAGACCGATGCTTTGAGCTCGGACGAATTAGCCAGGCTGTCGAAAGCAGCGAAAAAGAACTTACGATCCGCGATAGATGAGCTCGCTCAGGAGATTCAGTGATGTCCCGTTGGGTCCGTGCATGGGGCTTCTTACTCATTTGTGGCTTTGCCATTGATGCGCTGGCGCAAGAACCTATCGGACGCTGGGTAAAGGTTGGAACCTTCGCGCTTTCAGGTTTCGCGCCTAACGCTGAACGCGAACATACTTACCGGGGCGCGGCGAAAGAGCGCTCTCGATTGCTTTCGTTTATGCCACCAATGACAATTGTATTCCCGGATTTTCTGGGATTGCTTACAAATGCCAACATTCCCAACGGATACGTCGCCGGGATTACCCAAACGGGCACTCCGATCATCGTATTGGACCAAGAACTTTCCAAAACGAAATTCGGCACCTACGACACACATGACGTGGTGATTCATACGGACCATGATGCTTGCAAAGAGCTTTACTGTGATCTGGATGCCGATGGCCGAACGGTCCGGGGAGGTCAATCGTACAAGCTGATGGATGACTCGATTGGAGGAAACATTCACCTTTTCAACGCCCAATCGGAAGCGGACTTTTACTATCGTGAGGAGCGTTTCAAGCAGCTGGAGCGCCGCGGCACGCTGACCCAAATGAAGGGCCGCATTATTCCACGTTGGGAAATTTACGAGGGTTACGCCAAAGAATTGTCTGTGGGATGCGGGGGCAGCCATCCTTCAGGGGCGAAGTTCCAGGCCGACAGCGTGTCCTACGAAAGTTCTCCGGCTACTTGGGCGTTGAATGCACCTCAGTGGAGCGTAAAAGCAGCGGACCTGTTTGTCGGAAGCGAGGTCGAGAAGGTCGGCGACGCTTATGTGGCCGAGCTTACGAAAGGCGTCCACGACGTCACTGCAGGAGATACCCCAAAAGACGGGTACCAATCTGCGATTGATTTTACAGTCTTCGCATACCGCGATCGCGCCACGTCCCCATCGAACTTTGAATACGCAGTCCTCATTTCCATAGTCGCATGCGTAGAGCAGCCGTTTAGTGACTTCGTACCCAGTTATGTTCGCGAAGCCCATTTATATTTCGACGACGAGCGGTTTAAGCTTCCTCAGCAATTGAGTGAAGATAGCAAGTTAGCGCTCTCGAACCGGCTGGAAAGATCGTTTTTGTACAGTGTCAACTCTCCTCGACAATACGAGCGACTTTTCGGCATGCTCGCCGAGGGTCTTGATGCGGAATCTTCAGACGCACGCTCGAACCTAGTCGCGGTCGTGATCGCCAGACTTAACGCAACTTGCGACGGACAGCGTCGCGCAGCATGTGCTCGTATTGTCGATGCAAGCGCCAAGTAGAGGCGTGGTCTTGTTCCAAAACGGACTCAGGGAAGTTGAAATCAACGAGCGAGTGTATCGGCCGCAATGACACACGTAAATCTATCGCGTCATAGTCGAAGTGTCAGCAGATCGAACGATAGGCGAAACTCAACGGACAAGCGCTACTGGCGCATGTCCGTAACATCGCGCGGATTTCAGACCTGCGCATAACCGCAATCGACGTGGTAATCTGCGCCGCTCAGGTCCGAAGCCAGGAAAGCCACAACTTCTGCGACTTCCCCGACGTACCGAGACGACCTAGTGGCGTCCGGCTCGAGAAGTAGCCATAGACGTTCTCAGCTTCTTCAGCGGCTAGCTTCGAAAGGCCTTCGGCTCCCAATCCTCACTGTCGACCCCGCACGGAATAACCGCGCGGATCAAGATTTTCAAATGCGTCAGCAGGCGGGCCATAGCTAAGCGGCCAACTGGCAAAAACTACAGGAACTGTCTTTCGGAAAACCTGGGAAATCTCGGATTTTTTATGATGCCTGCAGGAAGATTTTAAAGGGCCTGGCTATTTCATGCCGTTTCGCGACGGTGCAGGCGACCTGGTGCGTATTGTTGAAGGCGAGAGAAGCTCCGTCGCCTTTGAAGCCCGCCTGACAGCGGCAGTCGGTCTAAATAGGACCGCGTACCCCGAATTCCTGCAAATCTCTCGGGTCTTGCCGAGCCCGATTTTGAAGACAGCCCATCTGGCCTTCTGGAGTTAATTCCAAAATTAAGTGCGCTCTGGCTAGCCTATCGCCGCATTCGTCAATGGCGTCGATACTCACCCAGAAGAAGTACATCATGTCGGACTTAAGTCCGTGTTGTGCGGCGCAAAAAAAAGTTAGAACGCGCTTATGTCGCTTATTATCGAGGACATTGAGGGTGCGTCGAAGGCGGCCGCCGGGATCCACCCTCCAAAACGGCGTATGAGCTGGCGATCACTCCGTCGGTGCATCAATTTGCATATAGAAGCGCGGCAAAAATCTAGAAGCAACTGCCACTCGACCGGCCTCAAGCATCGTTGCGTTCGACGCAAAGGAGTCCGGAGCATCTTTTTCAACTCAGGCGCGGCTACGCAGATTAGTTGCAATTATCGATATTAGACCGAGATTTCAACACTAAATTCCAGAAAAGCGACCATATTATTGACCATTTTCTCAGATTGAAAGCATTCAAACATAAGAAAAGAGAAACGTATCATCTGCTGGAGAAGTCATGAAGAAAGTGCTTGTGGCGGGCGGAGCCGGTTTTCTCGGATCCCATTTGTGCGATAGGCTTTTAAATCGCACCGACATCGAAAAACTGGTCGTTGTTGATAACCTTTGGACTGGCCGTGAGGCGAATATTTCTCATATCCGAGATCCCCGCTTCCAGTTTGTGCGATCCGATGTTGAAAACCTTCAGACGTCGGACAAGTTTGACGAAGTATACCACCTTGCTTCTCCCGCATCGCCACCGTGGTATATGAAGGAACCCAAGAGAACCATTTCGGCAAATCTCATCGGAGCGTTCCGTCTTCTGGACCTTCTGAAAAAAGGAGGACGCTTCTGTTTCACCTCGTCCTCGGAGGTCTATGGCGATCCCCTCGTCTCACCGCAGCCGGAGTCCTATAAGGGCCAGGTCGATTGCACCGGGCCACGCTCATCCTACGATGAAAGCAAACGCTGCACCGAGTCCTTGCTGTTCGAGATGCAGCGCACACAAGGTCTGGACGTTAAAATCGTTCGACCCTTCAACGTATACGGACCGAGGACACGGCCGGACGACGGCCGCGCCGTCTCCAATTTCGTCGCCCAGGCCCTGACCGGCCGCCCCATTACGGTGTTCGGGGATGGCCTCCAATCCCGAAGCTGGGGCTATGTCGACGACATCATTGACGGCTTCGCGCGTTATTTCTGGATGAACGAGACGGATTATAGAGGGCCGCTTAACGTCGGGAACGATCGGGAGATCGCAGTCCTGGAAGTGGCTCAGTATATTTCGCGCCTGATGGGTGGTATTCCGATCGTCTTCGAGCCCTCACCGCCGCACGATCCGACAAACAGACGGCCGGATCTGACGAATGCAAATTATGTAATGCCCGAATGGTCGTGTGCGATCAGCTATGAGGAAGGCGTCGCAAAGACGCTCGACTGGTTCAGGCAGGACATGAAAATCACTGCGGCAGAGGTGGCCGAGGCGGGCTCCCGCCGGCTGGCCAAGGCAGGACGCTAAACAGTTCCCCGGCATCTGGTGCAGAGTGTAACAATGAGCGACGTCATCCCGCATGACATGAAAGACAATGTCTTTCCTGTGCCTATCCGATATCTGGATCTTTCATCGGATGACGTCGGTGCCAATGCCCCGGCCATTGACACCGGGCTTGTCGTCTTCGTCTCCGAAGGCCTTCCCGTCGGTCAGGCCTATATCGAGGGGTCAGAAAGCCCGGCCGCGCTGGCTGCGCACGCCGTGTTGCCAGAAACCGTTGAACACGCTCGGGATGTGATGCACACGCCGATCAGGAACCGCGACGTCAGCCTCCTGATCTGCACCAAGGATCGGCCGGACGAACTGGCCAGATGTCTGGCATCGATCCCCAAGCAGTCTCTGCCTCCGGCTGAGGTCATCGTCGTCGACAACGCCTCAACCGGTGATGGCACGCGCCGCGTCGTGGAGGCGGCCGGCGCGACCTATGTGCGCGAGAACAGGATCGGGCTGGACTATGCCCGCAATGCCGCCGTGCGCGCGGCAAAGACCGAGTTCGTGGCGTTCACGGATGACGACGTGGTCCTGCATGAACGCTGGCTGGAAAACCTGATGAAGGCCTTCGATCGGCCCGAAATCGGATGCGTCACCGGCCTTGTCCTTCCCGGCGAACTTTCCACGCCCGCGCAATTGATATTCGAAACCCATTGGGGATTTGGCAGAGGCTATAAGCGCCTGGATTTCGGCCAGGACTTCTATCGCCAAAGCGCACCATACGGGGCACCTGCCTGGTTGATCGGCGCGGGTGCAAGCCAGGCGTTCCGGCGCAAGGTATTCGACGATATAGGATTGTTCGACGTGCGGCTGGATATGGGTGCGGCAGGGTGTTCGGGCGATTCCGAATTCTGGAATCGCCTTCTCCATCACGGGGGTACCTGTCGCTACGAGCCGACGGCGGTTTCCTGGCATTTCCATCGCAAGGAGATGAAGGGGCTCGCCAAGCAGATCCGCCAATATATGAGCGGCCATGTGGCAGCCTTGCTGGTCCAGTACCAGAACACCGGAAACCGGGGCAATCTGCGGCGCATCCTGGTCGCGTTGCCGCGATATTATCTCCAGAGGTTGAAGAAACGGCTGCCCAACGGAGCGACCTCTGACACCTTCTTTCTCAAGGAGGAAATACTGGGGTGCCTGAACGGCGCCTGGTATGTCCTTCGCCGCTGGAAGATGCCGGCATGGTAACCGCATCGAAGCCGGACATATCGTTCCTCATCCCCGCCTATAACGCGGCAGAAACTCTGGCCGACTGTCTGGGCAGCCTGCAAAAACAGTCGGTGTCGAACTGGCAGGCGGTAGTCGTCGATGACGGTTCGAAAGACGATACCTGGAATGTGCTCGAAGGTTTTGCGAAAGCGGACAGTCGGATTCTGATCCATCGCCAGGCGAATGCCGGCGCATCCGCAGCGCGTAACACTGCCGCCGGGTTTGCGACTGCCCCTTTTTTCTGCATGCTTGATGCGGATGACTGGCTGGATCCTGTTTTTATCGAAAGCATGCTGCCGGTCGCTGCGGATGGCGCTCAGCCGGTGATTGCCTGCTGCAGCTATCGCCGCGTCACACCGGATGGCCGGATGCTGGGGATCGAAATACCCCCTGATCTCGCCGGCGACAGGGCAAAGCGGGAGTTCTCGTCGTTCTGTGCCCAGGCCATTCATACGGTGGTCTTTCCCAAGGATCTTTTCATCAAGCTGGGCGGCATGGATGTCGAGCTGCAGACCTGCGAGGATTGGGATCTCTGGCTTCGCATGGCGTTTGCAGGAGCAGCATTCCGACAGATCGACCAGTGCCTTGCATTCTATCGCATGAAGCCCGGCTCTCTCTCGGGCGATCCGCATAAAATGGTAAGGGACGCGGTCCGTGTTACCACCAGGGCGCAAGCCCTGGGCATGGAAGGGAAACAGCCGGCGGACGATGAGGATGCGCGGTGGACGGCGCCGGCTCTCGGGCAATTGCGGATGCTAGCATGGGCCGCTTCGGCCAACCTGTGTGTGGGGGCCGATCTAACCGCGCTGGCAGAGCTTCTTCCGGAATTTCCCAACGCCGCAGGTTATGAAGGCTTCCTCGCCGCGGTGATACTGCATGGATTGCAAACAGGTCTGGCAGTTGCGAATGCCGCCGATCTCGTCGATCTGCAGGAGCGTTGGAAACCAGCATTCCTCGACATTGTCCAATTGCTCGAGCAGCACTCGCTGCCCGGGACCGGGCGTCGGCTGAAGGAATTCATTGTCTGGTCGATCTCGGCGGCCGACATGTCGCGTTCCTTCGTGCTTGAGCATCTGCAGGTGGCTGTCGTCGATGCTGGCAAACTGATCCCTATTAGCAAGGTGGACGAGGCCGATACGCTGTTGCTGCAGGTCTTTTCCGGAGGGCGACATATCGGATCCTATGTCGGCCCCCTGTGGGGAGACCTCTCTGTTCGCGCTCAACTCAGGCTCATCATCGATGAACTGCGAGCTGGAAGGCGCTTGCCCACGCCTTTGACCTTTTCCTATGCCCGCTTCTGGGTAGCCGAAGCCATTCGCAACGCTAGGGTTTTGGGCAAAATCGCCCGTCAACGGCGGGGGCGACGGCGACAGCTTGGACAGCTTTCCTACGCGATACGTCGGAACGCGTTTATCAAGTCTGCGGCAAAGGGAGTTGGGGACAATGACGCGCGCCTGTTGGAGGTGCAATCGCGTTACGAGCGGCGGTTCACCGGACCGGCTGCTGAGGCGAGCGACGCCTCTCCCGAAACGGAAGGCAAGCAAACGGCTCTGCCGGAAGCCGCGACGAAAGAGGAATATTGGGAACGTGTTTTTGAGCGCCCGGATCCGTGGAATTACCTCTCTGTCTACGAACAGGTCAAATACGAGCAGACGCTGAGCCTTATTCCCGACGGTATAGAAAGAGCGCTCGAGCTCGCCTGCGCAGAAGGAATTTTCACGGCAAAGCTTGCACAGAAGGTCGGTTTCCTGACGGCCACGGATATTTCCCGCCGCGCCATTGAAAGGGCGTCCGAGAGATGTCGGGAGTGTCCGAACGCGGAGTTTCGCGTCCTGGATTTCGTCGGGAGCGAACTTCCGCCCGAGCAGGATCTGATCGTCTGTTCGGAGGTCCTGTACTATATGGACGACGAGAAAATCCTGGAGCAGGTATGCCGGAAGATCGCGACGGCCTTGAAACCGGGCGGTTGCCTTGTCACGGCGCATGCCCATATCCGTCGCGACGAACCCGGCAGAACCGGTTTCGACTGGAATAATCCGTTTGGCGTGGGCACGATCAAGAAGGTCCTGTCGAACCTGCCTGATCTTGTGCTGGAAGAAACGATCGAGACCGAGCTTTACGCGGTTCATCGGTTCGCAAAGCGCAAGTCGGCAACACCGGCCGTGCGTGTCGAACCCTACGGCGTCCCTCTCGATGCCGATGTGGCCAAGCACATCATCTGGGGGCCGGCCGGTGTCGATCGCGGGTCGGCATGGACGAACGAGGCTACGACTTCGGTTCCTGTGCTCATGTATCACAGAATTGCGCTCGACGGGCCGGACGCACTCCGTCGATTTCGGGTCGCGCCGGAGGTCTTTCGCAAGCAGATGCAGTTCCTCCGGCGGCAGGGCTATTATACGCTGACGGCCCAGAACCTGGCCGCGCTGCTGCGTGAGGGCAAACCCATCCAAGGACGTCCCGTCGTCCTGACCTTTGACGACGCCTATCTCGACTTTCTCACCGCCGCCTTCCCCATTCTGGCTGAGAACGGGTTCGGCGCAGACGTTTTCGTGGTAACGGACAAGGTCGGTGGCCGGTCGGATTGGGATGCCGCCTACGGGGAACCGGCCCCGCTGATGTCCTGGGCCGACATCAGGATCCTGCAGCGGCAGGGAATCTGCTTCGGATCCCATTTGGCGTCTCACAGGCCGGCAAGTTCGCTCGACAATGCTACATTGCTGGGCGAAGCGGCTCTGTCGCGCGATGCGCTTGAAAGCCGGCTGGGCGAGGCTGTGACGTCCATCGCCCTTCCCTTCGGCTCCACCGATTTCCGCGTTCCCGGCATTCTTGCTCACACCGGTTACGAGATCGGCTTTTCGACAAAGCCTTCAAGGGTGAGCTCTGCCGACCATGCACTTTCCCTGCCACGCCTTGAAGTTCGCGGCGACCTTCCCCTCGAGGCCTTTGCCGAGTTGATGGGCCAACCCGATGCGTTCATTGGATAGCAAGCGATGAGCGCCGATTTCCTCCCTTTGGTCACGGTCGTCATTCCGGCCTACAATGCCGAGAAAACACTTATTGGGACGCTTCTGAGCGTATCGAACCAGACCTATGAATGCCTCGAGATCCTCGTGGTGGACGATGGTTCACAGGACAGAACCTACGAACTGGCAAGCGAATATCGCCGCAAAGATCTGCGTGTCAAAGTCCTGCGACAGGAAAATGGCGGCGTGGCGCGTGCCCGCAATCACGGAATCCGCGAAGCGACCGGAAGCTACATCGCGCCGATCGATGCCGATGATCTCTGGCACCCCCGCAAGATCGAATTGCAGGTCCGGGCTTTAGGAAACTTACCGGAAGGACGAGGGGTCGCTTACAACTGGTATGCGGCAATCGACGCTGATGATGTGATTTTCAGCCACTCGCGGCCCGTGCTGTACAGAGGCGACGTCTTCGAAATCATGGCTCGGGAAAACTTTATCGGCAACGGCAGCACGCCGCTCATGCCTCGCGCGGATGTCCTGGCATGCGGCGGCTATGATCCGGCGTTGCGTGATCAAAAGGCCGAGGGATGCGAAGACCTGAAACTTTATCTCGCACTCGCCGAAAGGCTGCCTTTCGCCGCGGTTCCTGGTTTTCTGACCGGATACCGATTCACTCAGGGAAACATGTCGAGCAACGCCCACCGCATGCTGAGATCTCATACCCTGGTGATGGCAGAGGTCAAGAAACGTCACCCGCATCTTGCCGCCTCCGTCGCCGTTGCGGAATTCGACACGGCACGATGGTATTTCGACAAGGCGATTTCCAGTGGAGACCAAGATCAGATCAGGAAACTGGCACCGATGATCGCCAGACGGTTCCCTGTGAAATTCGCCGTCCATGGCGCTCGCCTCGTCTGGCGCGCAACCAAGAGTCGAGCGCGGCGACTGGCAAATCGACTGCCAAAGCATCCAACACCATTTGCCCCGCCGATGCTAGACGGAGCGATGAGGATCGCATTTCCTGAAAGCGGTACGTCATTCCATGATCGCGTTGAAGCGGCTGCCGCCGGTCGGGCCGGTCAGCCCATCAAGCCGCACGCTGGTGATGCATGACGACGATCCGAAAATCCGTTTCCGGCAAGCCAACAGGCGCCTTCAACCTGGTCATCGCGGCCCGTTTCCGAGAGCTTCTGCAACTCGTTCCAGGGCTTCGGATGAAGACCTCGGTGATGATCGTCGTCGGCATCCTGAGCGGTCTGATGGAAATGGTCGGGATCACCTTTCTTGTCAGCCTCATTTTTCTCCTCGGCCAGCAGGGTTCTGCTTCCGGCGCAGCTGTCGGCTGGCTTCCCGCATTTTTCGGTGAGTTCGATACCGCGATCTCGAAGCCGATGCTGGTCACCATCCTCATCTGCGCGATCGTCCTCAGGATCGTGCTGGGCTTTGCCAACTCCATCATTGCGAGCACTGTCAGCCATCAGATCAGCGATCGCATTCGGCGTCGTCTCTATTCAAAAATCCTGGCGATCCCGTTCCAGCGCTTTCAGCATTACGAGCGCAGCGACATCATGAATGTGATCGCCACTGAATCCTATGCCGTAGCTTCGGCTCATACGAGCCTCGTTCGTCTCGGGATCAGTCTCGGGACCATTGTCATCTTCGGCGCCGGAATGCTGGTGATGGCATGGCCGATCGCGTTGCTCGGACTTGTCTTCGGCGTTATCCATAACCTGACGCTCGGTCTTTTTGCCGATGCCTACCGGCGTATCGGCGAGACCGCCCTTTCGGCGGTGGAGGACCTGACGCAATTAACATGGACCACGCTTCAGGCCTTAAAGGCGGTGAAAAGCTTCGGCCTGGAAAACCGCCATGAGAGCATTTTCGATGCCCTTTCCAAAGATGTCGGGCAAGCCTGGTCCCGTTCCGACCGTTTGGGCGCGGCAACGTCGCTATTGAGCGAGGCGCTGACATTCGGCGTGATTCTGACGATCATCCTGTCTTCGCAGTTTCTCCCGGTGGATTTCCGCGCAGCCTTGTCGGCCACTGTCCTTCTCTACAGGCTTCAGCCGCATATCAAGGACTTCGACTCTCAGATCCTTGGCCTCCATGCCCTGGAGGCCTCCTTGCAGAACGTTCTCGCGATAATTTCCGAAGCGGATGATGCGCGACAAGCCTCCGACCGGGAAGAGCTGCGACATCTACAAGGCGAGATTGTTTTCCATGATGTTTCCTTCTCTTATGAAGGCAGCAGCCTTCCCGCTGTCAGCCATGTCAGCTTCTCTATCAGGACCGGCGAGACGACCGCGCTGACAGGGCCGAGCGGCTCCGGCAAGACAACCATCCTCAATATGCTTCTCGACCTCATCCAGCCGACGGAGGGTCGCATCACCCTCGACGGCAAGGATCTTTCGACCATCGAACGATCAAGCTGGTTGCGGCAACTTTCAGTCTCGGGCCAGGATGTCGAACTGATGGAGGGCACGGTCCTCGACAATATCCGCTTCCGTCGCGAGATCTCCGAGGAAGATGTCCGTTGGGCCGCCGATATGGCCTGCGCAACTGAGTTTATAGAGAAATTACCCTACGGCTTCGACGAATGGCTGGGCGATGAGGCAATAAGGCTTTCGGGCGGCCAGCGGCAGCGCATTGGCCTGGCGCGGGCGCTCGCCGGCCGGCCTGAGATACTGCTCCTGGACGAAGCGACAAATGCGCTCGACGAGGCGACGGAAGCGAGGGTGCTTTCCCTCCTGCTTAAGGAATATCAGGGCCGAACGCTGATTATCGTCAGCCACCGACCGTCCGTCGCCAGCCTGATGAAGCATCAAATCTGTCTCGTCCCGGCTTTGGCATAAGGAAGAAGCGATGGATCGAGGAGACGCTTTTCATTCCACCCTGCCGCTGGTTTCCGTGGTCATTCCGGCCTTCAATGCTTCGACGTATATCGAGCGCACGCTTCGATCCGCTGCGCGCCAGACCTATCCGGCCCTGGAGATCATCGTCGTCAATGACGGGTCCACCGATGACACGGCCAAACTGGTCGAGCAAATAGCGATGACGGATTCACGGATCCGCCTCCTGTCCACACCAAACCGCGGTGTAGCTGCCGCAAGGAATACCGGAATCGAGACATCGTCAGGTCAATTTGTGGCATTCCTTGACGCGGACGATCTCTGGCACCCGATGAAAATCGAGAAGCAGGTAAACGCTCTCAATCGCTTGTCCCCGCGATGGGCTGCGGTCTACGTGCTGCATTATGTCATCAATCATGACGACGAGATCATTCGCCCCGGCGGGTCCAATGTCGCTCGGGGATATATCTATGCCCGACATCTGACTTTCAAATATATAGGCAACGGAAGCGCGCTTCTTGTCCGACGGGACGTTGCACTCGAGATCGGTGGGTTTGATAGCTCCTACGCAGCAGCGGGTATCGGAGGCTGCGAAGATCTCGATTTCGAACTCAGGCTAGCCGCACGTTATTGCATCGAAGTCGTCCCCGAACGCCTGGTGGGATACAGAGAGTATCCGGGCAATATGTCATCCAATCACGTACGAATGGGCCAGGGTGCCTTGGAAGTTATCAAGCGCTCGCTGGCCGCAAATCCGCAGCTTCCGAGATACGCAGCCAGGAGCGCTGTCGCACTCACTCAAAAATATGCATTCCAGCAGTACAGAGAAGCCAAGAGCCTGCATCTGTCACTCGTGACTGCTTGGGCGATTTTTCAAAGGGATCCACGTTTCATACTTGAATTCGCATGGCAATCCAGCCGGCGCTTCATGAAGCGACTGCTGACACTCAAGACAAGGACAGCGCAGGGTGAAGATCCGCCGCAATCGAATAAATCGAGATTCGACGAGCAGATCACCCCTTCGCCTGTTGAATGCCCGGAGGGGACGGTGCGGTCGCAACGTCATCTGATGCGGCTCACTGTCATGGATGCCAGGCTGGGTTCAATTTGTGAAAGCGCCGAGTGAAAGGCTCCCCGGGGTACTGAAATCGCCACAAGACCACGTGACCTTTAATGCCCGTCGGGCGGCACGTCAGATTTGGACGTGACGTCCACCATGTTCTTGCGATGGAAGATGAAGAGGCCCGCGAGAACGATGATGACAGAGCCGACGAGAATCTGCTTGTCGGGCAGTTCGCCAAAGAAAATGTAGCCAAGGACGATTGCCCAGAGCAGGAGGCTATATTGGAGCGGCGCAAGCAGGGATGCCGGGGCGAGCTTCAGCGCGCGCGTGATCATCATATGCGCGCTACCCGCGACGATGCCGAGCGCCAGCATGGCGGCGAACTCGCGTGCCGACGCGGCACGCCAGTCGCCAATGCTCAGGATCAGACCTGTGACCAGCGCACCGACCGTCTGCCATGTGACGAGTGTGACATCGCTCGTCTGCCGCAGGCGGCGACCAAGGATCAGCGTCAGCGCGAAGGAAAGGCTGCCGATCACGCCGAAGATCGATGGCCAGGACAACATGGCCGTCGAAGGCCTCAGTGCAATCACGACACCGATGAAGCCGATGATGACGGCGAGCCAGCGACGCCAGCCGATCGTCTCGCCCAGGAAGAAATGCGAAAGAGCGGCGACATAGATGGGGCCGGCCATGTAAAAGGTCATCACATCGGCAAGCGGGAGATAGGCAACTGCGGCGTAGAAGAAGGCGACGTCACCCGTCGTCAGGATAACCCGCAGGATTTGCAGCGACACACGCTCGACCTGCAACAGCGAGCGAGGTCCTTGCCTGGCGATCATCGGAGCAAGGATGAGAAAGGAACCGAACGAGCGGATCACCAGGACCTGGCCGACCGCAAAGCTCGCCACCAGCCATTTGCCCATGGCGTCATTCAGCGAAAACAGGAAATCGCCAAGCAGCATCAGAAGTACACCGAAGAGCGCTGCGTTTCCCGCGGTCCGGCTGACGCGCAAATTCATGATTCGTCCCAATTGGTTAGGCTTCTTGTCTCCCATAGAACTTCATCCTGCCATCGTCGATTCCTGACTGAGGATTTTCATGACAGAACTCTAATCATTGAGAGGAATTCCGTGCTTGTTCGGCGTCGTCAATCGCATCGATGGCAGCGACACAGCCGTTAAAGTGATATGTGAAGAGCGACCAGAACAATCGGCATCAACAGTCGCCGCGATCACATTGAAAAGACTGAACACTTCTCCCCTTTCCTGCGTGATCGTCTTGTGGCAATGGTGAGGCTCAAACTCTGTAAAGACATCATGAAAGCGATTTCAGGCACCAATCTCGAGCAGGCCAAGTCACACAACAGGCGTGTCGTGATTGAGGCGATCCGCACCAACGGTCCGCTGTCGCGCGCCGCGATCGCCCGCATGACGGCGCTGACGGCGCAGACGGTCTCGAACATCGTCGAGGAATTGCAGCGCTCGCACCTGCTCGTGCCTGCGAAAGCGCAGAAGCTTGCCCGCGGCCAGCCGATCATTCCCTATTCCATCAATCCGCATGGGGCCTATTCCATTGGGCTCGAACTTGGCCGCCAGCGCGCCAGTGGCGTGCTGACCGATCTCTCGGGCGCCGTCTGCGCGCGCATCGAACGCCATGTCGAACATCCGCATCCCGAACAGGCGATGCCGGTGCTCGGTGCTATTGTCGAGGATCTGCAGCAGGCATTTTCCTTCGATCGCGACAGGCTGCTCGGTGTCGGCATGGCCCTGCCCGGCCGTTATGCAGACGGAGGTATCACGTCACTCAGCCCGCAGAGCCTACCCGGCTGGCAGAATTTCCCCGTCGGCTTTGAGCTCGAACGGCGCGTGAAGGTGCCGGTGCTTGTCGAGAATGACGCAACGGCTGCGGCCATCGGCGAGCGCCTGCACGGTGTTGCCCGCGGCTTCAGCAGCTTCGTCTATCTCTTCCTTGCGGGCGGCGGCGGGATCGGCGCCGGCATGTTCCTCGACGGGCATCTCTACAAGGGCAGCCGGCACAATGCCGGCGAGATCGGCCACATCATCGTCGAGCCGCATGGTCGGCTCTGCAGCTGCGGCAAGCGCGGGTGCCTCGATCGCTACGTGTCGCCGACTGTCGCCTATGAATTCATGGGCATTGCGAATGCGGAAGAGCTTTTGCCGGATCAACTCGACGCGCTGATCGCCAAAGGCGGCGAAGGCCTGGATGCCTGGCTGGATCAAGCGGTCCAGCCGCTGCGGCAGACCGTCGATTTTCTGGAACTGGCCTTCGATCCGCAGACCATCGTGCTTGGGGGCAGCATATCGACATCGCTGATGCAGCGGCTCGCCGAGCGGCTGGAACCGCTGCACATTCCGATCGACCCCAACCAGAAGCGGACGGTACTCCGCGTCATGATCGGCATGACCGGCAAGGATACAGCGATCCTCGGTGCCGCGGCCCTGCCGATATTTTCCGAGACCAATCCACGCTTCGACGTTCTGCAAAAGCCGCTTGGCTAGGGAGATTGTCGACGCCGGCCCTCATTCGCCTGCCGGCAGCCTCTCATCTGCCTGCAGCGGGCGACGGGCTAGAGGTCGCGCAAAGATGACGACGTTCCCGAGAAGCGTCAGTGCTAGGCCGATCAGGCCTAGACCGCTCCAGCGGTAGCCCTCGAAGACCGTCGACAACGACAGAGCGACGATCGGGAACAGGACGGTGGCATAGGCAGCGCGTGAGGAGCCGATGCGGGACACCAGCATGAGGTAGGTGGTGAAGCCGATCACCGATCCGATTGCCGCAAGGTAGAGCAGTGCGGCAAGATAGGTGATGTTGGGCGGCGCCACGATCGGCGTTTTCGTCACGGCAGTGAGGAAGAGGAGGATGATCGCGCCATAGGTCATGCCCCAGGCATTGGCGGTAAGCGGTGAGATTCCGGCAGCGCTGTTTCGACGCGATGCCATATTGCCCAGCGAGAAGAACAGCGTGCCAAGCGCCGCAAGCCCGATCCCTTTCAACGTACCCATATCGAAATCGACGACAACGTCCTGTCCGAAAAGGAGGAGAAGGCCGGTTGCTCCGAGCGCGGCTGCGAGAAGCGTGCGGCCTGTAATGCGGTCGCCGAAGAAGAGGCGCGCATTGACGGCATTGTAGATCGTTGCGAGCGAGAAGATCACGGAGATGAGCCCGGACGGGATAGAGGCGGCTGCGTTGTAGAAACAGATGAAATTGAGGCTGAATAGGCAGAGCGCTTGGGCAAGGATGAAAGGTTGATCGCGTAAGGCAGGGAGCTTGAGCCGCCGCATGACAGCCAGGATGGCGACGAGGATCACTGCTGCGGCCGCAAATCTGTAAAAGACCGAGACCAAGACCGGCACGGGACCGACCTGCATCGCAATGGCGATCCATGTCGTCCCCCATATAAGGACGGTCGCGATGAAGAGAGCGGCATTTGCCATGGAATGATCCTCGTTTTCCCGACCAATAGGCGAGTCGTGAGCAGGCCTCTTGCAGATTCTTGCTATGAAATCGATTTGCCCGGACTTCCTGCTCGCCATGCGGGTCGCCCAACGGTATCGTTCGCACGGCGTGGTCAGGTTTGGGGAAGAATTAGTGAAATATAGTCACCCGTCGGTTTTCGGGTTTTTGTCCGCATCTCCCACTGCGCGGATGTCACAGTCTACCGATTTGGGGTTCGGGCGATCAGCCGCCATCTGGAGCAATGCACACGACAGGATGAGCTATCAGCGGCCGAACGGTCATACGTTCAGTCTCTATCTCAGGGGCGGTGCCGGAACGCGTCGTCTGGATGGCAGCCCCGCAGCGCGTGGCCGTCCGGGAGTCCTGTGCATCATGCCACAGGAGCATTCCTCCGAATGGGAAATCACCGACTTCTCCCAATTCGTCCATCTGTACGTTCCCGACGATCAGATGCGCAGGATGTTTGCGGAGATGTTTGACCGCGATGCTCGGCTTATGGCTCTTCCCGAAGTGACCTTCGCAGATGCACCCGCCTTGGCGCGTACGCTTCTTCAGATGACGAAAGCGATGGTGGCGGGCAGTCATCTGCAGGCTGAAGAAGCGATGACACAGACGATCAACGATTTCTTCGTTGATCCCCGCTATGGCGGGATGCGTCCCTGCACGATCAGCGGCGGGCTCGCTCCTCATGTGCGGCGCCGGAGTCTGGAGTATATCGAGGCCCATCTCGATGAGGCAATCCGCTTGCAGGATCTGGCGGCGATCGGGCAGCTCAGCGCCTTTCATTTTCAGCGGATGTTCCGGGCAAGTTATGGTGTGTCCCCGCATGGCTGGGTGGCCCACCGGCGTGTCGAGCGCGCCAAATCGATGCTGTGCGGCATGGACCCGATAGCGCAGATCGCTTCAGCCTGCGGCTTTAGCAGCCAGAGCCACATGACACGAGCATTTAAGTTGGGCACAGGCGTCACACCCTCTGCCTACCGACAACGGCAGTGAAGCCCCTTCGCTCGAGAACCGTTTGCTCGCTCTGGGCGGCACGGGGCCGTCAGCCTTGAGGGCACCGCCCTTCTTCCAATAGATCAGGAATGCTTTCACGGGACGAACTTTCGTTTTAGTCCTGCGCCGGGAATACGATAGGCAAGCTCAACCGGGAAGCTTGTTGAATTTCCGCAGGCTTTTGTCGACTAAGGACTCGGGCAGAAAGCGGCGGATAAAGCGCACCTGTCCTGCGGCTTTTCCAGCCGTGTAGCGTCTCTTTGGCGACGGCGCATTGGCGGCCCGGACGACGGTTGCGGCCACCACTTCGGGTGCATCGCCGTTGGAGACGATTTCGCGCATCAGCTTTTCGGCGTCAGCGCGTACCGCATCATAGATAGCGAGCGGCCGGTCCGGCCGCGTAATGTTCTCCTCGAAGGAGGTGCGGGTGACACCAGGTTCGACGAGCACGACGCGGATGCCTTGCGTGCGCACTTCGTGGTCGAGGGATTCCGAGTAGCCTTCGATCGCGTGCTTGGTCGCTGCGTAGAGCGCATTGAAGGGCGCCGGGATCAGCCCGAGGATCGAGCTCAGGTTGACGATCCGTCCACCGCGTTGCCGCCGCATCACCGGCAGCACCGCATTCGTCATCCTGATGGTGCCGAAAACGTTGACGTCGAATACGGCTTTCGCCTGCGCCGTCGTCGATTCCTCGGCGCCGCCAAGCAGGCCGATCCCCGCATTATTGACGAGAAGATCGATCCGTCCTGCGCGGCTCAGAACCTCGTCAATAACGCCGTGGACGGATTGATCGTCGATGACATCGCAGATCAGCATCGTGACCCCGTCGGCGGTATCGGGCATCGACTTTCGGCTGGTGCCGAACACACGGTAACCGTCGCGCCGCAGTGCCTTCGCCGTCACCAGCCCGATGCCGGAGGAAGCTCCGGTGACCAGGGCAATACCGCGTTCTTTCTTGCTCATCTCTGCCTTCGTTTTATCGTGGAACATCTATGCGCATTCTGTTACTATTAATTTGATAGTCAGTCACTACTAAAACGATATCGACATGAAGAATCTTTCGGATCAGCCCTGCCTTATCGCCCGCAGCCTGGCGCTCGTGGGCGATGCGTGGAGCATGCTGATCATGCGCGACGCCCATGCCGGGCTGACCCGATTCGATGATTTTCGAAAAAGCCTCGGCATTGCTCCGACGATGCTGACGGGACGGCTGTCATCACTGACCGAGGAAGGATTGCTGGAAAAACGTCGCTATTCCGAGCGCCCGCCGCGCGACGAATATCTGCTGACAGAGGCTGGCCGCGACTTTTTGCCAGTTCTGTTTGCGATCGGCGCCTGGGGCCGCAAACACCGCGGCGGCGGCGAAGTCACCCGTTTCTTCGACGCCGAAACCGGAACCGAAATCGATCCCGTCACCATCGATCGCGCGACCGGCGCTCCTGTTGGAACCCGTCCCATTCGCATCGCCAAACCTGGATGCGCCGCTCCGCCGCCGGATCAGCAGGACTGACCGCCAGCGCAGCGCACTTCGGTGTGTCTGCAACGCTCGAGCTCGCCGCTTGAGAGCGATGTCAGTATTTTGCCATCACCATCTCCGGTGATGGGCAAAATGATCCTTGATCCTAATCCGAGCTTACGACTGCTGCAGCCCGTAGAGCAGCGGCATCAGCCCGGCGAGCGCCTTGAAGCGTTCCCAGGATTTTGACGATGGCTTCGTCCAGCCCGTTTCGGCAAGTGCTGACAGGCGTGGAAAGACGAGACGGTCGAAGACGGCGCGATCGGTCATCGGTTCGGACCAGATGCAGGCCTGGATGCCGCGAAGCTTCTGTTTCTGCGTTTCGGTCCATCCACCGACCGGATCGAACGCATAGAGTTTCTCCGCGTCCGACGTGCCGGCCCAGCTCGCACCCGGCTCATCCCAGTCCGGCCGTAGCGCCATATCGAGATAATAGACCTGCCCCGGGCAGACGACTATCTCATAGCCGCGGTCGGCAAGCTCGGCGGAGACTTCAACATTGCGCCACGAGCAGAGGTAGCTTTTCGCCTTGTCGATAACGTCGCCATGCGCCGCCTCCTCCCAGCCGCCCGTAATGCAGCCCTTGGAAGCCAGGAAGCTCTGGATGCGCTTCAGGAATTCCGCCTGCAGGATCGCCGTGCCCGAACCATGGATGTCGTCAGCGCCATGGGTATTGGTAATGACATTCAAGCGCTCGGCATGCGCATCGGCGATATCGTCGCCGGCGACCGCACGCAGCCGCGCGAGTGCTTCCGGCGAGCCGGACCATGCGCCGAGCGGCACTTCGTCGGCGCCGATATGGATGGTCTTGAAGGGGAAAAGCTCGATGAGTTCCGAGAAGATGGTCTCGATGACCTGATAGGTCTTTTCGCGTGCCGGATTGATGCAATTATCCGGGAAACCCTGAACCGAGTAGTAGCTGCCTGCTTCCCCCGGATCGCGCAGATCCGGTATTGCCTGCAGCATGGCGTAGCAGTGGCCGGGTATATCAATCTCCGGCACGATCTCGATGCCAAGCTCCTCGGCATAAGCGACGATCTCGCGGATAACGGGTTTGGTGTAGTAACCGCCGGTGCGCGCCGGGCTGGAGCCGAGTAGCGGCGGTACGGCAAGGCCATGGCCCCGCCACGCGCCGATTTCGGTCAATGCCGGATAGGCATCGATCTCGACACGCCAGGCCTCGTCGTCGGAGAGATGCCAATGGAATCGATTGAGCTTGTTCCAGGCGAGCACCGCCATCAGTTTCTTGATTTCCGCCTCGCCATAGAACTGGCGGGCGACATCGAGATGCAGACCGCGCCAGCCCATCGACGGCTCATCGACGATCTCGCCCGAGGCCGGGAACTGGAAGGTCCGCGGATGCAGGCGCGCGCCGCGCCAGATCTGGCCGAGCGTCACGAGGCCGTATAGGAAGCCGGTCCGGCTGCTCGCCTCAACGGTGATCGCCTCCCCTTTGAAGCTCAATCGATAGGCCTCGGGGCCGAAACCGACGGCATTCTTGAGGGTTACGGCTGCAGCGCCCTCAGCGGCCGAGCGGATGATGCCTTCGACAGCGAAAAGATGATCGACCAGCACTTTGAAGCTATCAGTAGCAGCCTTTGCATCCGGATCCTCAGCCTGGAGCGTGAAGCCTGCCGGCAAGGGCTGCTTTGAGGCGACAGCCACATGGTTCGGCCAGGGGATGATCGACACCTGCACCGGCACGCTGGCCGGCACGGGAAAGATCTCGGCGCCGCGCTTCAATGGCGCGTTGCTGGCGGCCGAGCGTGTGGGCTCGAGCGCCAGCGAAACGGTGCTGCCATCCGCAAAGGCGAGATAGGCGCTCGTTGCGCCATCCGTCCAATGGCGGAACTGCCAGCTCAGCGCATGGACCGAAATCGTCCAGGTCTCGCCAGTGCCGAGAACAAAGCCCTCCGGCGGCTGGAATTCGGTGAAGTTCGACAGTCTCCTTGAAACCGTAGCCCCTTCGACGCGTCCGGCAGGATCAACCCGCCCCGGCCCGCTGATGCAGAGCGAGAAGCCGGAAAGCGGCTCGGCAGCCAGGTTCTTGAGGTTCAGGACATAGGAAAAATCCTTGCCATCGGCTGGTGGATTCCAAAGGGTTTCGAGCCGCAGGGCCTGATGTCGCGGTGTGGACATGATCGTTTCTTTCTGTTCGGACTGTGGAAGTCAGCTCTTGAGCATGCCTGCATAGATGCCGGGAGCAGAATCGGGGATGGGAATGGCGCCGACGGCTTTTTCGTAGAAGGCGGATGGGCCGACATCGCCGATGATCGCATAGCCGTAGCCCATGGCCTTCAGGTCATTGAGGCTGGCAAAAAGCAGCGCCCGGCCGATACCAAGCCCGCGAAGGCTCTCGTCCACGCCGGTCGGCCCGTAGAAGTCGGGCGCGGTCGCCTCGTGGCAGGAAAAGCCGACGAGCTTGCCTTCGCGTGTGGCGATGAAGCAGGTCGGCGGCCGGTGCGTTATCGCAACCGTCGCCTCACTTGCCCAGGCTTCGCCAAAATGCTCGTCGATCCAGCGGACAATCAGCTTGAGTTCAGGCGGCAGTGCACGGCGGATGGTGACGCCGGCCTTCGCTATAGCATCAGGTGATTTTGTGTCCTGCGGAAGGGTCGACAAGTTGACGAGATAATCCATTGAAAATGTCCTGTTAGGTCTGCGAGCCGAGCGCACGCATCAGATGATTTGGAGTGATCTGCTAGATGACGGTGGACTCTGGACGACGAACGAACGTTAAGAGTCAATCAAATTGATTTAATTAAGCTAACGCAGGATTTCCGATCCGGTCAATGGTGTGGAAACCAAAAATTTCGGCTTCCAACATCTGAACCTGATTGCTTCGGCACACGCATTGGCGGCCAACTGAAGGATGCCTGGAGAAAATAAATTGTCATACTTATTGTGCGCTGCGAAAAGTTTGGCGCAAGCGCGACTGGTCAGACTGAGTTCGTTGAAATGTAGTTATTTTGATCCGGCCTATGTTGAAGCCATGACGGCTTGCTTTTCAGCACGATCGGCCGTCCAGCATCTGCTGGACGGCTATTCCGACAACGACAGTCGGGTTCTGGTCAACCTCTTAAAGACCTACAGGAAAACCTTCGAACGGCTTGATTTCCTTAAGAACGAAGGTGGTCTGCATTTCCTTGATGCGCGGCAGGCGGCGCACGACAGACATGGCGAAATCGGCATAGGAATCGAGATCGGTCGAGACGACCTGCAATAGAAAATCCGAGTCTCCCGCAATGCTGTAACAGGCAACGACCTCTTGCAGCAACTTCGGCGGCAAAGGCATCCGCTTCTGCCTCGTTGTGACCGTCAATCTTTACCCGGATGAAAGCGAGGACTCCGAGCCCGAGTTTGCGCCGGTTGAGATCGGCCCTGTAGCCTTGGATCACACCTGTGTCTTCGAGCTGCCGGACCTTTCGCCAGCAGGGAGACGTCGACATGCCGATGCGCTCGGATAGTTCCTGGTTTGTCAGCCGCCCCTCGGCCTGCAGGCTGGAGAGGATCTTCAGTTCAACCGGCTCAAATGTCGTCATCGGCAATATCTACCTGAAAATTGCGTTAAGCGGGTCGAATCTACCAAATATCATAGCTGGGTGGCAATATCAGATAAGATTATTCCGTGTGGATCGCTTAGGCTGTGCGCATCGCAATCTCAGGTCCTTCCCATGCTCTCCGATATTCGTATCGCCATAGTCGTCGATCCCAGACTCTCACCTGCCCTCATCGCAAATACCGTCAGCGCCATCGGCATAGGCATGGGCGCCAAGATGCCGCTCCTCGGCGCCGAGAGGCTCAGCGACCGTGCCGGCAGGGCCACCGATATCATCTCCAACCGCCCCGTGCCGATCCTGCAGGCCGACGGGCAGACGATCCGCCAGATCATGCTGAAGGCGCTGAGCCAGCCGGAGGAACATGCCATCGTGCCGTTTCCCGGTTTTGCGCGCTCGCTGCACGACTATGCCGACTATCAGCGCGGTTTTCCGGACCGGGATCTCAGCGAAGAAGGAATCGATGGACTGGGTCTTGCAGGACCGGCAAAATGGGTGAGATCACTGACAGGCTCCCTGAAATTGCTCCGCTAGCGTGTCAAGCGAGCAGAACGATCTGGTGCTGGTCATCAAAAGTGACGACGACATCTTGTGGGAATCCAAATTGCAGTTCCTCTACTGCTGTTTGGGTCCGGGTACCTGTTGAGGGATGTCACCCGGTCGGATGACCGGCATGCTGTCGGTGGATGGGGCCGGTTCAACCAACCCGCGATCGCCAGTCGGTGGAGGCGTCAGTACGCCTTTGCACCGAGATATTTCGCTTTCCGATCTGCCATTCTCCACCGGCCGATCTTTGTCGGCTGACGACTGGCGATCCGCCTGACACTCCGGTTGCCGCTCCTTGCTTTCGGCCTGGCTCTTAGCAGCCTGAGATCCGGCAACAAGCACCCCGAGGGCGAGTCCAAACAAGAGAGACTTACCGGAAAGGCGATGCATCGAAAGCCTGGTCAGGGATATTGGCCGCAAAGTCCACATTGGTGTCACTCCCCGTTCCCGAGAGGCCAAACTGCCGCGAGCTACACGGAGGTCATCGCTTCCCCTCACGAACGCGAATGCCTGGCTTGCCAATCGGCATCAGCCGAGGATCATTGATGCCTGGCCTTATTGCGTCCTGCTCGCTCGACTCCTTGACAGGCGGCCCGCGCCCAACCTTGTTTTCCGGAGCATCGGGAGGTGTCTGCAAATATTCGCGATGTTGCTTGTCGAGTTTGCTCATAAGCGGCCTCCTTGCATCGGATCAATCGCGTGTCGGGCCGGGTATCCCGCGACGGCTTTTCGGACATGAACGCGGGTTGTTATCGCCAACGCCGGAGCGAGAAAGCGACAGTGAACGCCATTATGCCGGACACCGTCTTGCGATTGGTGTCCCTCATATTAGGTCCAACCAGCACGGACCTCGAATGTTCCGGATAGAAACGGAGAATTGACCCTCGGAATCTCCGCAGCCAAGCGCTATGTCGTTCCTGCGTGATCATAAGAAAAGGTGAACTCGTGCAGACGGACCTCCAGAAAGACATGGCGGCTTGGTTCCAGTCGCTCGAACCTGTCGATCCCATAGAGATGATCGGACTTTGGAGAGGTGCCGGCATTCCGTCAGGACATCCACTGGACGGCGTGCTCGAGAATTTGCAATGGTTCGGCAAGCGCTTCCATCCTGATCGGCGGGCAGATCCCCTGCTCTTTCAGTGGTTTCCGGGGCGGCTCGTGGCCATCGATCCGCGCTTCGCCCCTATCGGGTTGGCGATCAGGCTCGCGCCGTTGGGACGGACATCCCTTGCTCGGAACCTGTTTTCACATCTTCAGAAGGCGTTCCGCGCAAAGGGCACGACAGCCGCCCTGGAGGTTCGGACATTCGGGCAGATCGCAAGCGCTGCAATGATCTACGATGCGCAGCCGATCGTCGACCACTTTAGACGAGTAGCCGATGACACGTTGGCTGGCATGATGTGCGTGCGCGACGACGAAAGACGGTTCTTCTTCAAACTCACGAAGATCGACGCCCAGACCTAGAACGATGTTGAGAACAATAGTATGGGCGATCACGGCAGCAGGAGCGGGCAGCAGTTTTGCGGCCGACGTAGATCGTGGTGCGAGAATTTTCCGGGCCTGTTCTTCATGTCACATTGTCGATGACACCAGAACTACGTTCGGCCCCTCTCTGAAGGGCGTCGTGGGACGGCGGGCAGCGATCATGGACGACTACGTCTACTCTGCCGCCTTGAAGAAAGCCGGCGAAGACGGGCTTGTGTGGAACGAGCATGAGCTTGCGGAGTTTCTGGCACGCCCGAGCAGAAAAATCCCGGGCACAAAGATGCGCTTCTGGGGACTCTGGAGCTTCGATATCGACGACCTTATCGCCTTCCTGAAGGCAAATCCGTTGTAGCGCAGCGGCGGACTGCGGCAGGCATATATGAGGTCGGCCGCCTTCTCCACGTGAATCCTCAGGATGGGCGCCTCCACAATTCAAGCTCTGGCAACGCATGACACCCTTGCTGCGAACGATCCTCCCCCTAAAATAATCTGGGATACCGCGTCGTACCTCGGCCGGTGCAGACCAAACTGGGAGAAAGCGATGCAAGACGCACTCGTCGTTCGCCGCGAAACGCATCTTTCCGCGCCGCCTGCTGCCGTATTCGCCCTGCTGACGGATCCGGAAAAGATCCTGCGCTGGATGGGAACAGAAGCAGAGATTGAGCCGCAGCCGGGAGGACTCTATCTCGTCAACGTGACCGGTGCGCGTTTCGCACGCGGTTCTTTTCGTGAAGTGGTGCCGGTCCATCGCCTGGCCTATAGCTTCGGCTGGGATGGCAGCGAGGTGGTGCCGCCGGGGTCGAGCCTGGTCGAGATCGATCTGATCGAACAGCCGGACGGAACGCTCTTGCGTTTGACGCACACCGGCTTGCCCAATGCCGAGCAATGTGCCGGCCATGCCGAGGGCTGGGCTCACTACCTTGGCCGATTGAGCACCGTTGCGGCCGGACGCGACCCGGGACCCGATTCCTTTCATGGCAGGAAATGACCAGGCTTCCCATTTTAGGAAAAGCCCAATTCATGAGGGAGGCGGCGCCTGGCTGACATCAATTGAGCGCTATGGCATGATCGAGGCATGGATTTGCCCGCCCATCTCGCCTGGCTGATCGATGAGGCCAGCGCTTCGTCCAGCCCCGAACACTTTATAGCCGAGCTTGGCAGGCTGTTGCTTGCCGATGCTCTGCCGCTTGCGGGCGGAGCCCTCACTCTTGCCGTTCCGCATCCGATCATTGCGCGCCGTACCTGGTTGTGGCGGGCGGAGACCGGTGCAGTCATCGAAGCGCTCGACTTTGCCGGCAGCTCGCTCAACAAGGCTGCGGACGACTGGCTTGCCGGGCTTGGGCCTATACACGAAGGAAAGATCGGCCGCGGCTCCGACAGTCCGATGTTGGGCTGGGCCGGAACCCGACCGTTCGATCCGGCCGAGGCGGATCGGCTATGCCAGACCGCGCGCTTTGCGGCCGCACCCCTGGCAACTCTGACCGCGCGAACGGCGCTGACAACGTTGCTGGAGGCCTATCTCGGCCGGCGCAGTGCCGCGCAGGTGCAGGCCGGAATGCTCGGCCGCAGCAGCAGCGAAACCATCCGTGCCGCTTTGCTTTGTGCTGATCTGCGCGATTTCACGGCCCTCTCCGAAGCGACGGAGCCCTCCCTTATGATCGCCACTCTCGATGCGTGGTTCGATCGTATTGCCGGAGCGGTCCACGCTTTCGGCGGCGAGGTGCTGAAGTTCATTGGTGACGGTGTTCTGGCGATCTTTCCCGTTACCGGCACGCCCGGGGAGGCCTGCGAGGCCTCCCTGCGCGCCGTCGCGGCCGCCCGTGCCGGCATGGCCCATCTCGATGTCGCGCGGCAAGCACAAGGCCTGCCGCCGCTGCCGTTCGGCGTGGCACTGCATTTCGGCGAGATGCTCTGGGGCAATGTCGGTGCGGCCGACCGGCTGGACTTCACCGCAATCGGCCCCGCAGTCAATCTGGTCAGCCGGCTGGAGGGGCTCTGCAAGTCCCTTGGCCACAGTGTGCTGATATCAGGCGCACTCGCCGCGCAGACTACGACGCAACTGGTCCCCCTGGGTGAACACCGGTTGCGCGGCATCGCCGATCCCTGTGCTGTCTTCACTTTGCCAAGGGCTTGAACGACGCAGGTCGCGGCAATCGCCGGGGCAGTGACATCAGTCAATCTGCCCAGGCAGTGAGTTCTCATTTGGCCGCTATCAAATAGCCCTCGTTCAGATCATCGAGCGCAATACCGTTGATGGTCACAGAGCAGCGACCCGCGTCCACCTTCGAAACGGAAACCTGGTATTTACCGCTCGGCAGTTCAAGCTCCGCCGAGAAGCCGTCCCATCCGGCCGGCAGAACCGGTTTGATGTGCAGGCGGCCGTTCTCCGAGCGGATGCCGAGGATGCCCTCGATTGCCACGCGGTAGAACCAGCCGGCCGAGCCGGTGTACCAGCTCCAGCCACCGCGACCCTTGAGGTCGCCTTCGCCATAGACGTCGCCGGCAATCACATAGGGCTCGATGCGATAGACATCCGCGGAGGATTTATCGAGCGAGTGATTGATGGGGTTCAGCATTTCGAAGGCGCGCCAGGCGTCTTCACCGCGGCCCATTCGGGCGAGAGCAAGCACAGCCCAGGTGGCGGCATGGGTATATTGGCCGCCGTTTTCACGGACACCCGGCGGATAGGCCTTGATGACACCGGGATCGTTGACCGGTTTGACGAAAGGCGGCGTCAGCAGACGGATGAATTTGCCCTCTTCATCGACGAGCTTGTCGAGGACGGCCTTCATCGCCATTTCGCTGCGTTCAGGGTTACCCTCGCCCGACAGCACACTCCAGGACTGGGCGATCGAATCGATCTTGTCTTCCTCGGACTGACTGGAGCCGAGCGGCGCACCATTGTCGTAATAGCCGCGGCGGTAATATTCGCCGTCCCAGCCAGCCGTTTCGATCGCGTTCTTGAGCTTTGCCAGATGGTCCGACCAGCGGCCGACACGCTGGGTGTCACCACGGGTTTCGGCGTAAGCGATAAAGCGGCGCAAGGCGCCAGCCAGGAACCAGCCGAGCCAGACACTTTCACCACGTCCGGCCATGCCGACACGATCCATCTTGTCGCACCAATCGCCGCTCATCATCAGCGGCAGGCCGTTGACGCCGGTGCGCTTGATCGCAAGATCGAGGCCGAGAGCGGCATGCTCGTAGAGCGATGCGGTCTCGTCGGAAACGCGCGGCTGCAGGAAAGCATCATATTGGCCGGGGCTGAGCTGCGCACCTTCGACGAAGGGCAGCATCTCGTCCATGATCGCGGCATCGCCGGTCGCCGTGCAATATTGATCGACCGCATAGGCAAGCCAGACCGGATCGTCGGAGATGTTCGTGCGCACGCCGGCGCCGCTGTCTGCCAGCCACCAGTGCTGGAAGTCGCCTTCCGGGAACTGACGCCGGCCGGTATTGAGGATCTGCTTGCGGGCGATCTCCGGCGAGTGCAGCAGGAAGGCCAGCGAATCCTGCAGCTGGTCGCGCAGGTTCCAGGCGCCGCTCGATTGGTAGAAGGCGGTGCGGGCCATGATGCGGCAGCCATAGGTCTGATAGGGCAGCCAGTTGTTGACCATGAAGTCGAGGCGCTGGTCCGGCGTCGAAACGCGCGTCCGGCCGGTGAAGCTCTTCCAGAAATCGCGGGTCTGGCCGAGAACGTCCTCGAAGCTGACAGAGCGGATCTCGGCAATGAGAGCCGATGCTTCCTCTTGCGAGGCCCCATCGCCCATATAGAAGCAGATATCGCGCACTTCGCCCGGCTCGATCGTCAGATCGAAGGCCATGGCGGCTGCCGGATCGCCGTCGAGATCCATGGCATTGGAGAGGCGCGAGCCCGCCGAGACGGTCCGCGGCTGCTGGATCGTTCCGTGGCGGCCGATGAATTCGCGGCGGCTGGTGGAAACGCTCGATGGCATTTCGCTTGCCGCAAAGGCCGCGACACGCGTTCCGAAATTCACGCTGAACGGATTGCTCGCGAAGATCGCTCCGCTATCGCGATCGAAGCTGGAGATAATGAAGGGTTTGCTCTTCGTCGGGTTGTTGCCGAGGATCCATTCGGCATAACCGTAGAGCCGAAGCTTGCGCGCCTCGCCCGCACCATTGCGGATGCGCAGCTGCGTCAGCTTCACCGATTTTTCCATATGGAGGGTCTGCGTGACCTCCAGGGCGATTTCATCCTGAACTGTTGAGAAGACCGAGTAGCCGAGGCCATGTCGCGCTTCAAAGCGCGTGTCGGAGCGCTGCGCCAGAGACGCATAGGGCACGATGACGGAGCCGCGATCGAGGTCCCTCAGATAGAAGGCTTCGCCCGGTCGGTTGGCAACCATGTCATTGGTCCAGGGCGTTAGCTGGTGGTCACGGGAGTTCTGGCTCCAGGTGAAAGCCGCGCCTTCAGCCGAGACATGGAAGCCAAAGCTCTCATTGGCGATGATATTGACCCACGGATGCGGCGTCTGTTCACCGCCCGACAGGCGCATGACATATTCGCTGCCTTCGGCTGCAAAGCCGCCATAACCGTTCCAGAAGGCGAGATCGCCGCCTTCGGCTGGCGCCGGGGCGCCGATGCTGCGATCCATTCTCGGTACGAGGGTGGAATCGCCCCATTGGCCGAGCAGCGCCGGTGAGCCGGAAACGGAACGCGCCTTCTGCAGCTGGTCGATGAGGCTGCCGTCGCGGCCGCGCAGCACGACGCGCGAAGCGGCAATGATGGCGTCGTAGGCTTCCGGTGTCGTCAGATCCTTGCGCAGAACATAGATGTTGCGCTGGATGCCCGCCACTTCACTGGCGTGGCGCGCCGCGTCGCAGAGCTGGTCGATGGTGCGCTGCATCTCGGCCGCAGCCTCGCCGGCGCGCTCGTTGAAGATCACGAGATCGACCTCGACGCCGCGCGATTGCAGCAGGCCCTGGGCGCGCAGCAACTCCTTGACGAGATCCGTGCCAAGCTCGTCGGTGATGCGCAGCGTCATCAGCGGCGCATCGCCTGACAGCGTCGCGCCCCAAAGGACGGACTGGGACTTGAGGCCTTCGCGCACCGCCTTGCTGTCGGCACGCAGCGCCATGTCGGGATAGATGATATAGCGCGCAAAGCGCTGGTAGGCGGCTGCCTCCTTCGAGTTGACACCGATCTGGCGCAACTGGCTCTGCGTTCTCGTCCAGGCCTGAACGAGGCCCTGGGCGAAGCTTTCCGGCTGGCGATAGTGCTCCAGCGCAGCCTCGAGTTCGGCGCGATCCGCACCTGCAATCGTCCAGAAGGTCACGCTGACCTTCTCGCCGGCCGGCACACGAAGCGTCCGGCGCAGCGACACGCAGGTGTCCATGGTGAAACCGTCGGTGCCCGAGAGCTCCGCACCGGCATCGAAGGCTGCTGCTTCGGTCAGTGTCCGTCCACGGCCGAGGAAGCGCATACGATCGGTTTCATACTGCGTCGGGCCATCTTCGCCGGATGTGTCGACGATGAGCTGGGCAATGGCGACATCGGGATCAGTCAGGCCGCGCTTCTGGCGCTCGACGAAGATCGCATCGCCGCGGTTGGCGATCTCGGTCTTCAGGAACATGCGTGCAAAGACCGGATGGCCCGTGTCGACGATATCGAGCGTTGCGACAGGCTCCATATACGAGGTCACTTCGATGACACGGTCTTCGGTACCGGTGTTGGTGATCGTCAGGCGGCGGCCTTCCGCATCATAGTTGCTCGCGACGAAGACTTCCATTTCGCTCGTCAGCTCGCCGACGGTCTTGATGAATTCCGCCTTGTCGTCGCTGAAGCTGACGCGGACATGCTCGTTGGCGATCGAGCGCGGCTCTGCGGTCGCAGACCACCACTCGTTCGATGCGGTGTCCCGCAGGAAGACGAAGGAACCCCAGCGATCCTCGGTCGGATCGGCCCGCCACCGGTTGATGGAGAGGTTTTTCCAGCGGCTGTAGCCGGAGCCCGTCGCCGTCAGCATGGTCGAATAGCGACCGTTGGACAGCAGCAGCAATTCGCGTTCGCGCGATGCCGGATCTTCCAGTCGGCGTACTTCCGGACGCATCAGGTCACCCTGAATGGTCGCCGGCGCATCGGTCTCGTGCTTTGAGGCCATCACCGGAATGTCGCGCGGCGCCTTTTCCTGCAGCAGCAATTCAGCAGACTCGATGACGGGATCGGCATGGAAAAGCTCGCGCAGCATGCCATCGAAGGCGACATTGGCAACGGCTGCAATCGACATGCCGTGATGGTGCGCATAATAGTTGTAGACGACAGCGCACTGCTTGCCCTCGGGCACGCGGCTTGCCGTGAAGTCGACAGCATCGTGGAAACCATACATGCCGAGTGCGCCGACCGCCCTCAGCCTGTTGAGGTTTTCAAGCGCCGCAACAGGGTGATACTGGCTCGCCAGAAGCGACGCATAGGGTGCGATAACGGCGTTCTGGCCGAGACCGCGCTTCAGGCCGAGCGTCGGCACACCGAAATTGCTGTACTGGTAGTTCATCTGGTGATCGCGAGCGTTGAAGGCTGCTTCCGAGATGCCCCACGGCGTACCGAGCTTGCGGGCATAATTCATCTGTTCGAGAACGATCAGATTGTTGGTCTGATTGAGAATGCCTCCGCTGCGCTCCTGCATGACGAGCGGCGGCATCAGATATTCGAACATCGAGCCGGACCAGGAGACCAGCGCGCCGCGCGATCCAACCGGAACGACATGACGGCCGAGCTTATACCAATGCTCCGTCGGCAGATCACCCTTGGCGACGGAGAAGAGGCTCGTCAGACGGGCCTCCGAGGCAAGCAGGTCGTAGCAGGCCGCATCAACTTCCTCCGTCTCGACCCGGAAGCCGATCGACAGCAGCCGACGCTCGGGACGGTAAAGGAAGCTGAAATCCATATCGAAAGCGATTTCGCGGGCGCGATTGCCGACACGGCACAGTCTTTCGCTGATGGCATCCACCTGCGAATGATCGAAGGCCTTGTCGGCCTGATGAAGTTCGCAGGTCTCTACGAGCTTTTCGGCCCAATGGACAACCTCGTCGCTTTGCGCCGTCTTCACCTCTCGGTCGAGGCTGCCGGCAAGTTCACGGATTTCCCGCGCCTGCCCGGCAAATCGCTCGATCAACCCCGAAGAGAACTCTTTCTCGCGCTTGCCGGTGGCGACTGCCGCTTCGAGGTCGGCAATTCGGCCATCGAGCCGGTCGTGCAGAGGGCGGGCCGACTTGTTGTCTTGCCCAAGCTCCGCAAGCACCTCGCGAAGAATGGCCGCGACATCGCCAATACCATCGAGGTCGGTGTGAATGTGGGAAAGAGGAGATTTGGCCCAGAGGCGGCAAGCCGATGATACGGCAATCAAGTGACCGGCAAAATTGCCGCTGTCGACCGATGACACATATCTGCGGCCAAGCGGCTTCAGCGTATCCGTATGATACCAGTTGAAGAGATGACCCCGATATTTCTCGAGCCTATCAACCGTCTCGATCGTCTGTTCGATGCGCTTGACTGCATCTTCGAACGAAATCCAGCCGAAACGACGCGCCGAAATGACCGACAGCAGATAGACGCCGATATTGGTCGGCGAAGTACGCATGGCGACGACGGCGTGCGGCGTCTGCTGGACATTGTCCGGCGGAAGGTAGTGCTGGCCGGGAACCACGAAGTGGTCGAAGTAGCGCCATGTGCGCCTTGCGATCTTGCGCAGCTCGTTGCGGACATTGTCCGGCACATCGAGCCGATCTTCGGTTTCCGCCGTCTGGCTGACCGTCCAGGCGATAGCCGGCGAGAGCACCCAGAGAATGACGAAGGGAAGGCCGACCATCCAGGCGCTGTCGCCGGAGGAGACCGTAAAGATCAGCGCCAGAATGGCCAGAACCGGAGCCCGCCACATGACCTTGTAATGGCCGAGGATCGTCGTCTGCGCCATGGCCTGGGCACTGGCAGCGGTGCGCCATTGCAGCATCAGCTTGCGGCTGACGAAGAGGCGGTAAAGCGAGCGAATGATGGCGTCAGCCATGACGCAGGCAATATCGGCGATGAAGACGATGCGCATCGCCACCTGAGCGTTGGCATTCTCGATGTCTTTCCAGACAGTATGCAGATGCGCCTGCAGGATGATGTCGCTGGTGCGCGGAATGATGCCGTTGATCAGCGACAGGGTCGGTGCGACGAACAGACTGAAGATCAGCAGGATCTGCCAGATGAGCGCGCCGAGCGGGTCCATCCAGTACCAGCCGAGCACGGATGCCAGGAACCAGGCGATCGGCGTCAGCGAGCGGCGCAGGTTGTCGAACATCTTCCAGCAGCCGAGCGCAGTGACGCCGCGACGGTCATCGAAAATGTAGGGGAGAAGCTGCCAGTCACCGCGCGCCCAGCGATGCTGACGCGAGACTTCGACTTCGTAGCGGATCGGGAAATCCTCGACCAGCTCGCAATCCGTGACCAGCGCGCAGCGCGCCATCGAGCCTTCGAGCAGGTCGTGGCTCAGAACCGAATTTTCCTTGATCCGGCCCTTCAGCGAAGCTTCGAAGGCATCGACATGGTAGAGGCCCTTGCCGGTGAACGTGCCTTCGCCGGTAATGTCCTGATAGACATCGGAGACGGCGAAGACGTAAGGGTCTAGACCGCGGTTGACCGAGAAGACGCGCTGGAAGGTCGATGCGTCCTTACCTGTCGTCAGCGACGGCGTCACACGGGGCTGAAGTACGCCGTAGCCATCGACGACGCGCTGTTTCTGGGCATCGAAGACCGGGCGGTTGATCGGATGATGCAGCTTGCCGACGAGCTTGGTCACGGTGTCGCGGACGACGCGCGTGTCGCTGTCCAGCGTCATGACATATTTGACGTCCTGCGGCACTACGTTGGCGCCGGGCAGGAAGCTCGTGTTGGACTCGCCGCGCAGCAGCATGTTGAGTTCGTGCAGCTTGCCGCGCTTGCGCTCCCAGCCCATCCAGGCGCCTTCGGCCGGGTTGTATTGCCGGCGGCGATGCAGGAGATAGAAGCGCTGCTTGCCATCCTCGGCATAGCGTGCCTCCAGATCTGCGACCTGGCTCAGCGCATAATCGAGGACTTCAAGATCGCGGGCGTTTTGCTCCTCCTGGGCATCCGGCCAGTCGCTCAAAAGCGCGTAATAGATTTCGCCGCGCGCATTGGCGAGGTAGTGGACTTCGAGGTTGCGGACGAGCTCATCGACATGTTCGCGCTTGCCGATCAGGCAGGGAATGGTGACGAGCGTACGGGCTTCCGCCGGCAGACCCTTCTTGAATTCGTAGCCAACCAGCCGGTCGGGCGTGATGAAGAAGGTGGCAAAGAAATTGAAAAGACCGGTCGCACCTTCGGACGCCGGAAGCGCGAACATCAGCAACAGCACGATCGTCGCAAAAAGCGGCATGCCGGCATCGACGAAAACCCAGTCGACCACGATCAGCGCCAGCAACGTCAGGAGCAGCACTGGCATGGCGATCGCCAGCCAGTTCAGCTTGCGGATCGCGCGCATGAACCGCAGACCGAGCGTCGGCCGGAAGCCGATTTCCGTTTCGAGCGCCGGGCGACCATTGCCGACGAAGTAATAGCCGACATTGCCGGCTGACGCGGCGAGATCCAGGCTGCCTGCCTTCGCGCGGTCGGCCAGACGAACGGCCGCCTCGGCGATATCCATCTCCGTCTTGTCAGAGCGCTTGGCGAGCTTTTCAATCTGACGGCGATAGCTGTTGCGGGAGCCGGAATCGAGCTCGGCATAATCCGTCTGCTGCCAGAGCAGCTTGTCGATCGTGCTGACCTCTTCGACCCATTCGGACCAGTCGGTATCGTTGATCTCGCGAAGGCTCTTGATGATGCTGCCCATCAGCGCATTGGCCGCGCCAAGACGGGCCTGCTCCGCCGACATCACGGCTTCCGCATCGGTCCCCCTTGCGGAAAGCTTGCTTTCGAGCCAGTTCAGCGCGGCTTCGGTCGGCTCCAGGGCATTGCGAAGGCGATAATGCAACTGAGTGACGAATGTCGTGTCATCGAGATTGGCAGTCAGCGTCTCCAGGAATCCGGCGGATTCGGCATCGCCGAGCGTGATCGCCTGAGTGGCTGCCGCATTGGCGCTCGTCCGCATCTCGCGGCTCTTGTCGATCTGCGACGCCACTCGGCGAAGATTGTCAATCAGCACGTAGCGGACAAGCGAAGGCAGCGCCCAGAGTTCGCCGATGCGCAGCGTCTCCTTGTCCTGGAAACCTTCCGTGACAGCCGCCATGCCGGCATTGCTGATATTGCTGTGTGCATGCGCCATGTAGAGCCAGGCGAGCGCCAGCGTGCGCGGCACCTCCGTCCCGTCAAGTTTGATCTTGCGCAGCTCGCGATAAAATTTTTTCGGAAAGTCGCGACGGACTTCCTGGATCGCTTCCTCGACAATATAATGGTTGTCGAGCAGCCATTCGGTGGCCGGCGTGATGCTCTCGCCGGCATCGACATCTGCAGCGGCGGCGCGATAGACCCTCAGGATCTCGGCCTCGTTCTCCCGGTGCCGCTGGAAGAAATCGAAGTTCGTGAAGCTTGTAACATCAAGCGTACGGCTCTCCGCAAACTGCGCGGCCCGCACCCTCAGCTGGTCGTTCGACAGCAGGGGCGCGCGGATGCCGAAATCGGGATCCGCGGACGATGCTTGAACATGCGCGCTCGAAGCACCCACAATATTTTGAGAGGTCATAGTGTTTTCTCTTCTACTGGGTTCGTGTCCAACGAATGCATTCTTGCGGAACTGGATGCGAGCAGGAGCACGAGCGTTTCGAATTAGGCATCTTCATCGCTTTTGAAAGGGAGTTTACATTCAAACTGGGATTGTTCGAAATGGCGGATAGTGGTCAATAGCGACCACAAAATGAACGGGCGATTAATCGGGTTCCCCATCGGCGAAAATGACCCCACCGGGGAGCAGCAACCGACCGCGAAGACGGATTCCTCGCCCAATAAGTGGCGGCCCCTCCATCCAATTTATCGTGTCAAGACGATCTTTATAACGAGATCGACCAGGCGAAGCCGTAAGCCGGCTTCGCCTGGTCGCGAATCTGAAGATGTGTGGAATTTAACTGGCTGAGCAGACAGCTTTAGGCGGCCAGCGCCTCATCGGTTGGTCCGAAGAATTCGTAATGGATGCGATCGCGGGAAACGCCAAGGCTTAGTAGATCACCAACGATTGCCCGCACGAATGGCTTCGAACCGCAGATATAGAAATCTGCCGTCTCAAGAGGCGACAGCCGCTTTTGTCGGCGTTTTCGACCAGTATAGCGTTGCCGATATGATAGAATGGAAAGATGTATTCAGGGCATTCTTTGCCGCCGCATGATCTGCGGATTTCCAGAAGGCCACATGCCCTTCAGGTGCTTCCGCGCAATTCGACATGCGGCTCGATCAGCAAATGCCGCGCTTCCTCACGGCCATCAATCCTGCCGAGCAGTATTTCGGCTGCGGTTCTGCCCAACTCCGCAGCGTTCTGGTCCACGCTGGTCAGGCCGACAAGCGGCATGGCGGCCATCGGCGAATTGTCGTAACCGATAATCGCAAGATTTTCCGGAACCCTTATGCCGCTCATGCGCGCGGCGTTGATCAGCGGCACGGCATCAAGATCGGACCAGACGAAAACTGCACGGGGACGATCTCGCAAGGACAGGAAGTCATCGATCGCGGCGCGACGATCAGTCCCTACCAAAGGCAACCGGATAATGCGCCCCTCAAGACCCGCCGCCTTCATGCCGTCAAGATAGCCCCACTCGCGCTGGAGGGTGACAATGGTCGGCGGTGAATCGGCAAGCTCATAACCAAGCATCGCGATGTCAGTGTAGCCGCATCGCAATGCGGCTTCCACTGCCAGAGTGGCGCCCTGACGATCATCAGAATTGACGGTGTCGTAGGTCTGGGCATGCGGCTCATGATGGGCGATCACTACGATCGGGATTTGACGCGCATAACGCTCCAGCACCCTGCCCGATATCCTCGGAGCAATGATCAGCACACCATCCATCCGGTTGTCGATCATCGATTCGATCATCGATGCTTCGATCGGGCTCGTGGAGCGGCCGATCCCGATCAGCGCCTTGAAGCCATTCTCCGCCAACGTTGCGTTGGCCTCCTCGATGACACCCGCCAGGAATGGGTTCGACAATTCGACCACCAGCACGCCCACCGTCCGCGTGCGGCCGCGCATGGCGCGCGCTGCGACAGAAGGCCGATAATTCAGCTTTTCGATCGAGGTCTCGACCTTCGTTCTCAAGACGTCGCTGACGCCGTAAGCGTTGCGCAAAACTTTCGACACCGCGGCGACGGAGACGCCGGCATCCCGCGCCACATCACGGATCGTGACCCTATCCCTCATCGCGTTAACGGTCTGATTTTTCATTCCAAATTGCCTCACTTTCAGGTGTCGTGAAAATTATAGGCACAAAACCTCTTGCGCGGCAATCGATAGTGTAGAATGATATACATAGAACGATACACACGGAGCAATCGCCGGAGGGATTGGTGATTGAGGGAGGTTCTCAATGAAGACTGTTTCGGCCCACGGCATCGCCGGGGAAGACGGGCTTGCCGGTTCTGCTTTCCAGTTTACGGCATCGATGATCGGCCCGTCCTGCGACGGTGGCCAGGCGACGGCCGGCACCTTCGTGTCGCGTGAATTCACGCTCGAAGCGGTTCCGGCTGAAGCAACGCTGCGCATCTCGGCGCTCGGCCTCTACCGCGCCTTCATCAACGGAAAGCGCGTGGGGAGCGACCTCCTGACGCCCGGCTGGACCTGCTACGACGACCGTATCGCCTATCAGACCTATGATGTCGCAAAGCTCCTGCAACCCGGCGGCAATCGCATCGAGATCTGGCTGGGCGACGGCTGGTACCGCAGCCAGCTCATGTGGGCTTCCAATCCGATCATCAATTGCTGGGGCGACCGGACGGCGGCAATCGCAGAATTGCGCGCCGGCGGTGAAACACTTCTGAAGACGGATGACAGCTGGAAGAGCGGCTTCACCCCCCTTGTCCGCAACGGGATCTATTATGGCGAGGATTACGACGCTCGCATCCGTCCACAGGATAGTCACGGCGTCGAGGTCCTCTCCTTCGACAAGGCTTTGCTCGTTCCGCATGAGACCGGCGCAGTCAAGGAACTGGCCGGTCTCTCTCCCATCGATCGCTGGATGGAGGCCGATGGCCGGATTGTCTATGATTTCGGACAGAATGCCGGCGCCTATATCCGCCTGCGTCTCAAGGGTGTTGCCGGTGCACAGGTGCGCGTCGAACATTCCGAAGTGCTCGGCCCCGACCGCTTCTTCGATAACCGCAATTATCGCAGCGCGCGTGCCGAGCTGATCTATACGCTCTCTGGACAAGCCGAAGAGGAATACGCGCCTCTCTTCACCTTCATGGGCTTCCGCTATGCGCGCGTCACCCTGACAGGCCAGGTTGAATTGATCGCGATCACTATGGTGCCGGTCACCTCGGTGCCAACAAGTGCCGGCGGCTTCACATCAGGTGTTGCGGCCGTCAACCGGCTCGTCGACAACACGATCTGGTCGCAGCGTTCCAATTTCATCGAAGTGCCGACGGATTGCCCACAGCGCGATGAACGCCTCGGCTGGACCGGCGATGCCCAGGTCTTTGCCGGCACGGCCTGCTGGCTTGCCGATAGCCAATCCTTTCTCAAGAAATATCTTCGTGATGTGATCCACGACCAGCGTGCCGATGGCGCAGTCCCGCATTTTTCACCTGATCCGACGCGGCTTCATCCGATCGACGGGCGTGGCGATTGGGCGGGTTCAACCGGCTGGGGTGATGCGATCACCATCATTCCCTGGCAGCTTTACCTGCATTACGGCGACAGCGCCGTATTGGAAGAATGCTTCCCTGCAATGCTTCGCTGGCTCGATTACCTCTGGGGCATCTCGGATGGGCCGATCATTCGTCCACCGGCAGTCTGGGGCGCGCATGGCTTCACCTTCGGCGATTGGCTCCAGCCGGTCGGGGATAACCGCAAGCCGCGCCCGACCGTGGCAGACGATTGCGCAGCAACCCTCTACCACTTTATTTCAACGCAGTTGACGGCAAAGATCGCTCGTATTCTTGGCGAAAACGTCGAGGCCGCACGGCTCGACAAGCGCGCTAACGAGATCAGGGCCGCGTTCAAGCACGAATTCTTCGCGCCCTCCGGCCGCATTGCGCATAACGACCAGACCTCATGGTCCCTGGCGTTCCTCTATGGCCTCGTTCCGCCGGAATATGAGCCGGCTGCCCGCGACTATTTCCGCAGGGTGGCGGAAGAGACCGATGACGTCATCGGCACAGGCTTCATCGGCACCCCCGCCCTGCTGCCGGCACTGACCCGGCTCGGCATGCTGGACCTTGCCGAAAAGATGTTCCTCAACCGGAAGGTTCCCGGTTGGCTGTATCAGGTCGAGCGCGGCGCGACATCGATCTGGGAGCGATGGGATGCGCTCGCCGAGGACGGCACGATCTATGATCCCGATATGAACAGCTACAACCACTACGCTTATGGCGCGGTATGCCAATGGCTCTTCGAAGATGTTGCCGGCATCAAGCCGCTGGAAGACAAGCCGGGCTTCGAGGAAGTCGCCTTCGATCCCGCGATCCTGCCTGCTCTCTCGCCGGTTTCGGCCTGGCATGACACGCGCTTTGGCCGTATCGAAGCTGGATGGATCCTAGAGGCGAAGACCGTCACGTGCCGCCTGGTGCTGCCGGAGGGTGTGACTGCGCGTCTGCAAGGTAAGGACGACCGCAAGTCGCTGAAGGCAGACGGTACCCTGATCGAGCAGGGTGAGGAGACCAAGCTCGGTGCAGGAGAACATACGATTACGTTTTCTATCTGATGCGGTTGCTCGCGGGTCTTTGATCCGCGGGCAAACAGCCCAACGCATTCCGGTCTTCAAGAGGAGGAAATGACTATGCGAATGACGAAGTGCAGCATCCTTGCAGCCAGTATCATGGCTCTTGCCGCTGGAGTGGCGCATGCAGATGTGACCCTCAGCGTCCTGATCGACACCAATCCAGAGACGATTGCCTCGTTCGATGCCGTTTCCAAAGCCTATATGGAAAAGCATCCCGACGTCACATTTGACGTCGAGCAGCGTGCCGGAGGCTCGGAGGGCGATAACATCATCAAGACCCGGCTCGCCACAGGCGAAATGGCCGATATCTTCCTATATAATGGCGGCTCCCTCTTCCAGGCTCTGAAGCCGCAGGAAACGATCGCAGATCTTTCCGATCTTCCATCGGAAGCCGGTATTCTCGACAGCTTCAAGAAGGTCGTCACCAGCCCGGACGGCCATGTTCGCGGCCTTCCATTTGGTCCCGCCATGGGCGGCGGCATCTTCTATAATAGAAAGATCTATGCCGATCTCGGGCTGACGCCGCCGAAGACATGGGCGGAATTCATGAGCAACAACGAGAAGATCAAGGCGGCCGGCAAGGTCGCCGTGGCGCAGACCTATGGCACGACCTGGACCTCGCAGCTCTTTGTGCTTGCCGACTTCTATAACGTCCAGACCGAGGTTCCGAATTTCGCAGCCGACTATACTGCCAACAAGATCAAATATGCCACCACGCCTGCTGCGCTGCGCGGCTTCGAACATCTTGAGGAGGTCGCGAAGGGCGGCTTCCTCAACGCGGACTTCGGCGCGGCGACTTTTGACGACGGCATGCGCATGGTCGCCACAGGCGAAGCCGCGCACTATCCGAACCTCACCTTCGGTATCGGCAACATCCAGCAGAATTTCCCTGACAACCTGAAGGATCTGGGCTTCTTCGCTCAGCCTGGAACGGACGCTGCCAAAAACGGCCTGACCGTCTGGATGCCCTCCGCGCTCTATGCTTCCGCAAAGTCCGAAAACCTCGAAGAGGCCAAGAAATTCCTCGATTTCGTCGGCTCCAAGGAAGCGTGCGACCTGATGGCGAAGGCCGTTCCCTCAGGTCCCTACCTGGTCAAGGGGTGCGAACTTCCCAAGGACATTCCGCCGGTTGTTTCCGACATGCTGCCCTATTTCGATACTGAGGGACGCAACGGTCCGGCGCTCGAATTCCTCTCGCCCGTCAAGGGACCGGCGCTCGAGCAGATCACGGTCGAGGTCGGGACCGGTATACGCTCCGCCAAGGATGCGGCTGCTCTCTACGATCAGGATGTCGAGAAGCAGGCCAAGCAACTTGGCCTGCCGAACTGGTAACCTTCCAGCCGATCCCCCACTCACCTCTTTGAGCCCGAGTGGGGGACGCTTCGCGGTGTCCATATGATAAAACGCAAGTCACCCTATCCCTACTGGTTCGTCCTGCCGGCGGCGGTGATATTCACCGTCCTCTTTCTGGCTCCGACGGTCGCCTCCTTCTGGTTCAGCCTCACGCGCTGGGACCTGTTCACCACGCAGTTCATCGGCCTGGAAAACTACCGGCAATTCTTCCGCGAACCCTTCCTGATCCAGGGCCTGGTCAACACCGTCATCTATGCGGTGCTGACCTCAGGCACGAAAACTGTTCTCGGTCTCCTGCTCGCAGTACTGTTGACCTCCGGCCTCTGGGGACAAGGCCTGCTGCGCACCGTGATCTTCTTTCCGGTTCTGGTATCGACGATCGGTGTCGGCATCACCTTCTCGGTGCTCATGCATCCGACCCGCGGATTGATCAATGTGGCGCTCGCCGCCATCGGCATTCATGGCCCCGGCTGGCTGACCGATCCGGCACTCGCGCTCTATTCCATCGTCTTCGTCGACCTCTGGAAGGGTATCGGGCTTGCGACCGTGATCTATATCGCCGGGCTCGCATCGATCAGCCCCGACTATTATGAGGCCGCCCGCATCGATGGCGCGACCCGCACCCAGATGTTCTTCCGCGTGACCGTCCCGCTGGTCAAGCCCGCGACGGTGACGGTCGTGACGCTCTCGCTGATCGGCGGTCTCAGAAGCTTCGACCTGATCTGGGCAATGACACGCGGCGGCCCCGGTTTTTCCTCGGATGTGCTCGCAAGCGTCATCTACAAGCAGTACCAGGCGGGCTTCTATGGCCTCTCGACGGCCGGCAATGTCATCCTCTTCCTGCTCATCGGCCTCATTGTCCTGCCGCTGACGGCCTGGTTCAATCGCAAGGAGGTGGATCTATGAGCCGCCGCCAGCTCTATACCGGGATTGCGGCACTGGCCGCCTGTGGCGTGATCTTCGTGCTGCCTTTCCTCTTCATCTTCATCACGGCCGCCAAGACGAAACAGGATGCGGCAACGCTGAGATTCAGCTGGCCGGTCGAGTGGCAGCTCTGGCAGAATTTCATTGAGGTCGTGCAGACCCGCAACTACATGCTGCTGCTCGCCTACTTCAATTCGACCGTCATCACCGTGGCCGCCGTCACCCTGCTGGTGCTGTTCGGCGCCATGGTCGGCTATGTGCTGCAGCGCCGCCCCTCGCGCTGGAATACGGTCATCTACGGCTGCGTGCTCGCCGGCCTGATGATCCCGCCGGCCATCGTGCCGACCATCTGGGTGCTGCAACTGCTCGGCCTCTTCAAGACGCTGTCCGGCATGGTGCTGATCCAGGTCGCCTACGGCCTCGGCTTCACGGTTCTCCTGTTTCGCAGCTTCATCGCTACGATCCCGCGGGACCTCGACGAGGCTGCGATCATAGACGGGGCAAAACCATTCCAGATTTTCTTTCGCGTCATCCTGCCGCTTTTAAAGCCGGTCACCGTGACTGTCATCGTCGTCCAGTCGATCGCCATCTTCAACGATTTCACCAACCCGCTCTACTATCTGCCGGGCCGGGAAAACGTCACGGTGCAGCTGACGCTCTATAATTTCCAGGGACAGTTCCAGACCCAGTTCAACCTGCTGTTCATGAACATCCTTCTGGTGACCATTCCACCCCTGATTATCTTCATCTTCTTCAACCGGCAGATCGTGGCAGGCATGACCGCCGGTGCAGTCAAGGGATAAGCCATGACATCAGTTGTTCTTGAAAGTGTCCGCAAGAGCTTCGGCAGCCTGGAGGTGATGAAGGGCGTCGATCTCACCGTCGACGCCGGCGAATTCTGCGTCTTCGTCGGCCCGTCCGGTTGCGGAAAATCGACGCTGCTGCGCATCATCTCCGGACTGGAGACACAGACGTCGGGCAAGGTCTTCATCGACAGCAAGGACGTCACTTATGCCGAGCCGTCCGAGCGCGGCATCGCCATGGTCTTCCAATCCTATGCACTTTATCCGCATCTGACTGTCGCAGAAAACATCGGCTTCGGCCTGTCGCTTGCCAGGCGACCGAAAGCGGAGATCGCCGAACGGGTAAAGCAGACAGCCGATATCCTGCAGCTCTCGCATCTGCTCGATCGCAAGCCGAAGGCACTCTCCGGTGGTCAACGTCAGCGCGTCGCAATCGGCCGGGCGATCATCCGCAATCCGAAAGTCTTCCTGTTCGACGAGCCGTTGTCGAACCTCGATGCGTCGCTGCGCTCGCAGATGCGCATCGAGCTGACCGAGCTGCACGCCAAGCTCGGCGCCACCATGATCTATGTCACCCATGATCAGGTCGAGGCGATGACTATGGCCGACAAGATTGTCGTCCTGAACGGCGGACAGATCGAGCAGGTCGGAACACCGATGACGCTCTACAACAATCCGGCCACTCCATTTGTCGCAGGTTTCATCGGTTCGCCGAAGATGAACCTGTTCGAGCAAGAGATTGCGGCGCGGGAAGGCTGCAAGACCTATGGCATCCGCCCTGAACATGTCGTGCTCTCATCCACTGAGGGGAAATGGCAGGGCAAAGTGCGTCACATCGAGCGACTCGGTGCCGATACGGTGGTCTATCTCGATGTGCCGGAATTGCAGACACTTGTCGTACGCACGAACGGCGACCGGCCGGTCAAGATCGGCGAGACGCAATTCGCCTCGCCACTCACCGGGAAGGAACACAGGTTCTCCTGATCTCTATCGAACGATACGAAAGTCGTCCGGCACCTCATCGAGGTTTGCCGCCTCCGCCTTTACATCTGACACGGAGGAACCGGCAGGACCGCTCCAGAAACGCTCGAGCATGGAGCCGGTGGCGCCTTGGGAGCCGATGATCAGCGCGCTGACCGAGCCGTCAGCCTCATTCCGCACCCAGCCCGTCAAGCCGAGTTGGAGGGCCTGGCCGCGGGTCCAGGCCCGGTAGCCGACGCCTTGCACCCCGCCGGTGATGCGCACACGAAAAGCATCCAGGGTGACGGTCATTTGAAGTCCTCTCTGGCAACGAGATGAAGATGCCGCTGCTGGCCTTCATTGCAAGGGTCTTATTTCGACCAGCGGAAGACCCACGCATTCACGACGTCTTTTCATGAGGTATCTCTTGGCTCTTGGGCAGCCATGCTAGCGCCCGAGCAGAACTGATGCGATCCGCCTCCATGATCAAGGCCCGTTTTCGAAGACAAACCAAGAGCGTCTCAACCAGCGGCAGAGAGAGTGCTGATCATCGAGCGCATATCCCGCCGGAAATCCGATGGCGACATGCCGGCAATATTCCGGAAGGATTTGTTGAAAGCACTGATGGAGCCGAAGCCGCTATCCATCGCAATTTGAAGAACATTCGCCCCTTCGCCCATGAGCTGCGCCTGGGCATGTGAAAGACGCAGCAGATTGATATACTTGCTGATCGTCATGCCCGTCGTCTTCTTGAACAGGTTCATCGCATATTTCGGATGAAGGTCGACCGCGCGAGCGATTTCGACGGTGTCGATATCCTGCAGGAAATTGCTTGCAATGAAATCGCACATACGCGCGACGCTGCGGGAAAGATGCGAATTGGGCTGCTCAAGTCCCTCGACGCCGGTGCCGGGCACCATCAGATATGATTCCAGGGCAATCCGTTCGATGCGCAGAAGTAATTCATCGACGGCGTGCTGCGTCTTCCTGACATCATTGGATTTCGCATAGTCATACCAGCGGGGGAAATTTGCCTCATCCGCCGCATCGGTCGCCGATGTCAGCAGAATTTCTCCCTTCATCAGACGTGTGCCTATGGTCGGAGGCAGGCGCATTCTGAAGAAGTAGACGAGCGGCAGATGCGCGCCCGCATACAGGGAATCATCCGAGGAGTCGTCCATCTGATGCGGCTGCCCTCCCCAGAAAAGGCACATCTGGCCGGCTTTGAGGGTAATATCATGGTCGTTCATCCGGTAGTGGACGCTGCCACGCATGATGTAATTGACCTCGACCTGAGCATGCCAGTGCGGCATCGCCATGACCGGCGGATGGGCATAAAACACCTGCAGCGCCATCGGCATGCCTTCAATGGTGCTGGCACCAGGCTGATAAACAGGTTTGCCGACGACCTTACTTTCCGCCAATTCCATATTCCCTTTTTATGAGACAGCCGTTCCCGCCGCGCTAAATTAGCCACGTTCGCTCAGCGACGGCAATTGAAAAGGGAGGATTTTCATGCGCTCTAAACTCATCACGGCAACGACAGCGCTTGTGCTGCTTGCATCCGGATCCGCCTATGCGCAATCCGCTACGCTTACCATCTGGAGCTGGAACGTCGCAGCTTCCGCTCTCAAATCGACGATCGAAGGCTTCAACAAGCAGTTTCCCGACATCAAGGTCGATGTCCAGGATCTCGGCAACCAGCAGGTCTTCGACAAGACGCTTGCCGCCTGCGCCGCCGGCGGTGACGGCCTTCCCGATATCGTGACGATCGAGAATTTCGAGGCGGAGATCTTCTGGAGCCGCTTCCCGGATTGCTTCGCCAATCTGAAGGACCTCGGCTACACCACCGACATGCAGGCGAAATTCCCGGAGTTCAAACGCACCGAGCTTGAAATCGGTGATGTCGCCTATGCCATGCCCTGGGATTCCGGTCCGGTCACCGTCTTCTATCGCCGCGACTATTATGAAAAGGCTGGTGTGGATCCGAAGTCGATCGTGACCTGGGACGATTTCATTGCCGCCGGCAAGAAGGTTTCGGCAGCCAATCCCGGCGTCGTGATGGGCCAGGCCGATTTCAACGGCGACAGCGAATGGTTCCGCATGCTCGCCAATGAACAGGGCTGCGGCTATTTCTCGACGGATGGCCAGTCGATCACCATCAATCAGCCCGCTTGTGTGCAGACGCTGGAAAAAGTGAAGGCGATGAAGGATGCCGGCACGCTGACGGCGGCAAACTGGGATGAGAAGATCTCCTCCAACACCGCCGGCAAGGTCGCAAGCCAGGTCTTCGGTGGCTGGTACGAAGGCACGATCCGTTCCGGCTCTCCCGATCTGTCAGGCAAGTGGGGCGTCTACGCCATGCCCGGCATGAGCGCTGACAGCCCGCATGCGGCTAACCTCGGCGGCTCCTCGCTTGCCATCAATGCCAATTCACAGAACAAGGAAGCGGCCTTCAAATATCTGACCTATGCGCTCACCACCAATGAGGGTCAGGTCACCATGCTGAAGTCGTTCGGTCTCGTGCCGTCGCTGCTGTCGGCCGTTCAGGATCCCTTCGTCAACGAGCCGCAGCCCTATTGGGGCGGCCAGAAGATCTGGGCCGACATCCTCGCCACCCTGCCGAAGATCGTGCCGAGCCGCGGCACGGCCTTCCAGACGGATGCAGATGCCATCTACAAGACGACACAGACGAAATATTTCGCCGGCGGCTATCCCGATGCGAAGACGGCTCTCGACGATGCCGCCAAGCAGATCGCGTCGGCGACGGGTCTTCCGATCGCACAATGAATGGCAAGCCGGGCGCCAAAGCGCCCGGCTTCGCCCGCCACGGGAGGTGGCTGGCACATTCGTTTCGGTAAGGAGGTACCATGCCGATCAGAAACCGGAGCGCCTATGCGTTCCTTGCACCCTATCTTCTGGTCTTTGCCGCCTTCTGGGTCTGGCCGATCATCAATTCGTTCCTGATTTCCTTCCAGAACACGCGCATCAATCCGTGGAAATTCAGCCTGCAGGCCAATTGGGGGCGCCTCTTCGGCGACCCGGCCTTCTATAACGCCCTTAATAATACGCTCATCATCCTGGTCATCCAGGTCCCCGTCATGATCACGCTTGCGACCGTCATGGCGGTACTGCTGAACTCGCCGCTCCTGAAAGCGCGCGCCTTGTTCCGCTTTGCCTTCTTCGCGCCTGTCGTCGTCGGGGAAGTCGCCTATGCGGCCGTCTTCCGCCTGATGTTCAATCTCGATTTCGGCATCATCAACAAGCTGATCGGCGCGGCCGGATTTGCGCCCGTATCCTGGTTCGACAATGCCAACGCCGCCATGGTCGTCATCATCATCGCCGTCACCTGGCGGTGGGCGGGGTACAATGCCATCATCATCCTGGCCGGTCTGCAATCGATCCCAGAGGACGTCTATGAGGCGGCAACACTCGACCGCGTCAGCAAGCTGCAGCAGTTCTTCCACATCACCCTGCCGCTGCTGAAACCGATCATTCTTTTCTGCGTGGTTCTGTCGGTCATCGGCACGATGCAGCTCTTCGCCGAACCCTTCCTGATCACCAATCGCGGTGGACCGGGCGGCGGCACGGAGACACTTGGCCTGCTTCTCTATCGCCAGGGCTTCACATCGCTGAACTTCGGCTATGCCTCGGCCATCGCCTATACGATGGCAGCGCTCGCAGTGGCCATCTCGCTCCTCAATCTCTGGGTCGGGAGGGATCCGAAATGAGATCCAAGTCGCAATCCCTTCTCATCCGCAAGATCGCCCTGCACGCTTTCCTGCTGCCGCTTGCAATCATCTGGCTCTTTCCACTCTGGATGATGTTCGTTTTCTCGACGATGCCGGATTACGGCATCTTCAGCCCGCAAATCGTTCTCTGGCCCTCGACCAATTTCGTCGCGAATTTCCAGAACCTGCAGGCAGACACCAACTTCATCGGCGCAATGGTGATCTCGATCGTCGTTGCCACGATCTATACCATTTTGTCTGTACTCCTGACGTCCATGGCCGGCTGGGCGCTCGCTCGCTATCGCTTCGTCGGCCGCTCTCTGGTCATCGCCATCATCCTCGGCACCATCACGCTTCCTTATTTCGTCGTCGTCATTCCGCAATTCATCATGGTGGCGCGCGAGTTCAAGCTTGCCAATACCTGGGTCGCGCTCATTGTGCCGCCGCTCTTCAATTCGCTCGGCGTGCTCTTCATGCGGCAATCCTTCTCCATGATGCCAAATGATCTTTTCGATGCGGCACGCGTCGAAGGCGTCAAGGAATGGCAGATTTTTCTGCGCATTGCCCTACCTCTCGCCCGGCCGACCATGGCGGCACTTGCGATCATCCTCTTCCTCGCCTCCTGGAACAATTACCTCTGGCCGCTGCTCATCAATTCGAAGCCGGGCATGATGACGGCTCCGGTGGCGCTCGGCGTTCTGATCGGCCTCACCAAGGTTTCCTGGGGCGGCATCATGGCGGGTGCGGTGCTTTTGACGGCACCGATCCTTGTCATCTTCGTGGCTCTACAGCGTCACTTCATCGCCGGCATTGCGGCCGGCGCAATCAAATAATCGGGGAGCCCATGGCAGAGCTTTCACTTAACAATATCGTCAAGCGCTACGGTGCATTCGAAATCATCCATGGCGCCAATCTGGACGTGAGGGACGGCGAGTTCGTCGTCTTCGTCGGTCCCTCCGGCTGCGGCAAGTCCACCCTCCTGCGCATGATTGCCGGTCTTGAAGACATCACCGGCGGTGAGTTGAAGATCGCCGGTCGCACCGTCAACGACGTTGAGCCGGCGGATCGCGGGATCGCCATGGTCTTCCAGTCCTACGCGCTCTATCCGCATCTAACAGTCGAGGAGAACCTGAGTTTCGGCCTGCGCATGAACGGCAATCCGAAAGCCGATACCGAACGGCGCGTGCGTCATGTGGCCGAGATCCTGCAGATCACAGAACTGATGAAACGGCGGCCAAAACAGCTGTCCGGCGGCCAGCGGCAGCGCGTGGCGATCGGCCGGGCCATCGTACGCGAACCACAGGTCTTCCTGTTCGACGAACCACTCTCGAACCTCGACGCGGAACTGCGCGTGCAGATGCGCGTCGAAATCTCCAGGCTGCACAAGCAGCTCGGCACGACGATGATCTATGTCACGCACGACCAGACCGAGGCGATGACGCTTGCCGACAAGATCGTCGTTCTGCGGGCCGGCAATATCGAACAGATCGGTGCGCCGCTGGACCTTTACGACGATCCGGCCAATCAGTTCGTCGCCGGCTTCGTCGGTTCGCCGAAAATGAATTTCCTCGAGGCCGAGGTGGCAGGTGTGCAGGCAGGTAAAGCAACGGTCGTGCTCACCGGCGACAAGACGGTTCGGCTGGAGGTACCGCTTGCAGACTCGTCCGTAACATCAGGCGCGGCGGTAACACTCGGCATCCGGCCCGAGCATTTCGGCGAGGCGGGCCAGGGCGAAGCGGATCTGACGGTTGCCGTCGACGTCGCAGAGCACCTCGGCAATACCAGCTACATCTATGCGAACTTCGGCGGCGAGCAGCTCATCATCGAGCAACCGGAATCCCGCAGCCTTGGTAAGACCGAGACGCTGACGGTGTCGCTGCCCACCACCCGCACCTTTCTGTTCGATGCCGCCGGCAAGCGGCTTCGCTAACCCATCCCAGGACTGAAAGACGAAAGAGGATAGTCATGACTTCAGATAATCCAATCCGCTGGGGCATCATCGGCCCCGGCACCATCGCCCGCACCTTTGCCGATGGCGTTGCGCATTCGCGCACCGGCAAGCTGGTTGCGATCGCCACCCGCAATCCCGACAAACCGGGTCTTGCCGATGGCTTCCCGGGTGCACGCATCGTCAACGGCTATGAAGCGCTGCTGACCGACAACGAGGTCGATGCGATCTATATCGCCACCCCGCATACCGGCCACGCTGAATGGGCCATCAAGGCGATCCGCGCCGGCAAGCATGTGCTGGTCGAAAAGCCGATCGCGCTCTCCGCCTATGATGCCGAGGCGATCTACCACGAGGCGAAGAAGGCCGGCGTCTTTGCCGGCGAAGCCTTCATGTATCGTGTGCATCCGCAGACGGAAAAGCTGATCGAGCTGGTCAAGAGCGGCACGATCGGCGATATCCGCATCATCCGCTCCTCGTTCGGCTTCAGCATGGGCACCTACAAGCCGGAACACCGCCTGTTTGCCAATGAAACGGCCGGCGGCGGCATTCTCGATGTCGGCGGTTATCCCGTTTCCATGGCCCGGCTGATTGCCGGTGCTGCGGCCGGAAAACCCTTCCTGGAGCCGGAAAAGGTTGCTGGTGTTGCCCATCTCGGCCAGTCCGGCGTTGATGAATGGGCCTCTGCCGTCCTGAAATTCCCGAACGAAATCATTGCCGAAGTCTCATGTTCGATCATGGCGCAGCAGGACAATGTGTTGCGCATCATCGGCTCGCAGGGCCGTATCGAGGTCAAGGACTTCTGGTTCGCTTCCGGCCACAAGGGCGGTGTCGGCAAGATCGAAATCTTCAGGAACGGCGAGCAGGAGACGGTCGAGGTCAAGGAAGACCGCTGGCTCTACTCCTTCGAAGCAGATGCGGCCGGTGACGCGATCCGCGCCGGCGAGAAGGAATTCCGTTCACCCGGCATGAGCTGGGCGGATTCGATCAACAACCTCAAAGTGCTCGACCAATGGCGCGCTTCGGTCGGTCTCGAATATGGTATCGAGAAAGCCGTCAAGCGCACTCTGAACATTGCCGGCGGCACCGTTCGACGCGGCAATTCTATTTCGAAACGGCAGATCCCCGGCATTTCCAAGCCGGCTTCCGTCGTTACCCTCGGCTTCGAATTCTTCCCGAATTTCGCTGCCGCGTCCCTGACCCTCGACACGTTCTATGAAGCAGGCGGCAATATCTTCGATACGGCCTTCGTCTACGGCGGAGGCAAGACGGAGAGCATTTTCGGCGACTGGCACACCAGCCGTCAGGTGCCGCGCGAAGAGATCGTATTGATCGGCAAGGGCGCCCACTCTCCGCTCTGCTATCCTGACATCATCAGCAAGCAGCTCGATCAATCGCTCAATCGCCTGAAGACCGATTATGTCGATATCTATTTCATGCATCGTGACAATACCGACGTGCCTGTCGGCGAATTCGTCGATGCCATGGATGCCGAGGTCAAACGCGGCCGCATCCGCGGTATTTTCGGTGGCTCGAACTGGACGCGAGAGCGTTTCGATGAGGCGATTGCCTATGCGAAGAAGAACGGCAAGGCTGCACCTGCCACGCTTTCCAACAACTTCTCGCTGGCCGAAATGCTCGATCCGATCTGGGCCGGCTGCGTGGCCGCCTCTGACGATGAGTGGAAGACGTGGCTGAACGAAAAGCAGATCCCGAACTTCGCATGGTCGAGCCAGGGCCGCGGTTTCTTCACCGACCGGGCCGGACGCGACAAGCGTGACGACGAGGAGATCGTGCGTTGCTGGTATTCGGACCGCAACTTCGGACGGCGTGACCGGGCAATCGAGCTTGCCAAGAAGCTTGGCAGACATCCGATCCACATCGCGCTTGCCTATGTCATCGCCCAGCCCTTCCCGGTTATTCCGCTCATTGGACCACGCACGATCGCCGAACTCGAAGACAGCCTCTCGGCGCTGGATATCAAGCTGACACCCGAACAGGTGGCGTGGCTGGAGGGCTGATTGCCTCCCCCAGAGAGTATGTGATGAGAAGCGGCAGGCCTGCGTGCCTGCCGCTTTTCTGTTGCGCGACGGAGTAATCACGAACGACAACTAATCCGTCGGTGTTGCATTCTCGCCATTGCCCTCAACCATAGGTCATCTAATGTGAGGCTGCACCAGGGAGCAAGGCGATGACGCGAACGGTTTGGCCGAAGGAAGCGCTGACGTCGGAGGCGATGAACTTTCTCGACGGCATTCACCAGGAATGGTGCTCGACCGCTCGTTGCCGCCGTGACAGCGACTTGGGAATGGCAAGGGCTAAAGCGCTTATCGACTGGTTTGAATTCGGCGTGCGGGATCGCGACGAACTGCTGGGTCTGCTGTCGGAAGATTTTTCCGGTGCCGCCTGAGGTCCCACTTGTTTTTACCGCATTGGCTCTACCTCATTCTGAACAATGTTCGGAGGAGAGACCCTTGCGTAAACGTTTAGTATTATTCGCCATTGTCCTGTTTCCGGCGGCAGCTTTCGCGCAATCCCCCGATCTCGAGGCGACCTGCCAGGCAGTTGCCAAGGGCTTCTTCATGATGGAACAGCTTTCGATCGGCTCCGTGCAGTCCTTTCCGGAACTCAAGCCGCCGGGTGTGCGGATGACTTACTCCACCCGGGCGGGAACCGCTCCGGGTGACATGACGGATACGTTTGAATGCGAATTCGACAAGGCCGACAAGCCGCATCATCTGGTGCGGTTCTGCGTGTCGAATACCTGTTATTCGCCGAATGAAGACGATAGCGACCGAAAGCGCCGCTTCGAGGAGGCACGCATTCTGCTCGAGCGAGCGGAAAAATAATCTACCTATACGCGACTAGCGACGTGAGTGAATATCGCCGCTCTCACCTGCACCTTGCAGCAGAGCGGCATCGTCGCGATCATCCTCGTCGATCAATTCCTGCAATGTCTCATGTTCCTCGTCTTCGCTGAATTCATCAGATGCCTGCAGCCAATGGCGAAGCGCATTCCCTTCCGGACGGCCTTCCTGCTCCCAGATCTCGTAGGCGCGCTGACGAATTGCTTCTTCCTTGTCCCTGGCCATCGTGCTACCTCCAATCTCCGCATCGTCGCCGGCATGGCTTCTCAGCGAGCGGTTTGCGCCCGGCGGTTGGAGCGCTGGCGTTGTCTGCACCCATGGCGTATCTCCTTTGCTCAGAAACACGACAATCCGTCCGATGTTCCGCCGCATAGGCGGCAATGGAGAACACGATCGAGACGGAGATCGGTGGCCCCATCCTCAGAGGGGCCACTCCGGGAGCGATGGGCAGAAGCGCTTGAACACCATCACTTCGCTGCTATCCGAACTTCTCGGTCGTATCCGCCTTACCCTTGACCCAATAGCCTGATGCCTTGATCCAGCTAAGCGGATATCCGCGATCTTCGGTGAGATAAGAGCGGATTGCCCGCACCACCGACGCCTCAGCCGCGATCCAGACGAATGTCTGGGAAACGATGTCGATCTCTGCCAAAGCAGCGATCAGCGGTTCGGCATTCGTCGCATCGGAGAGAGGACGGTAAACCCAGCGCATCATGAGCGTTGCAGCCGTCTCGAACGACTGCTGCTCTTGCGGGTCTGCGACCGCGGCGATTGTCATAATCGTCGTTTCAGCCGAGCTCTCCTCAATTCGCCGACCAATGGCGGGCAAAGCCGTCTCATCGCCGATCAGAAGCCACCTGTTCACTGTACCGGCGACAACGGCCGAACCACGCGGGCCACCGATTTCAAGAGGCGTGCCGACGCGGGCGTCGATTGCCCATTGCGTGACGGGACCCGCCTCATGCAAAGCGAAATCGATGGTCAGACTACGAGCTGCGTTGTCGTAGCGACGCGGGGTGTAATCGCGACGTTCCTCGGCGCCATCGGTACCGGGCACGATGATCTTGATATGGTCGTCGGGTGCCAGGCTCGTGAAATCGGCGAGATCTTCGCCCTTCAGCACGATGCGTCGCATGCCAGGCGTGATATCCGTCACGCTCTCGACCGTCAGGGAGCGGCGGCGCAATTCATGGCGGACCCGCTCGATTGAGGGCGCAGGGAACGGGTGATCTGTGGATTGCTTGTTATCCATCATGTCCTTCCGGGGCTTCGGGAAACGATCCGCAGGACACAGTCGCGCAGATCGAAACCGCAAAGCTGTTCGATCATACGCGTTGAGTGACGTTAACGCTTACGTGGCCGGATCGCATCCGGCCAATGACGGCCTTCTTTAGCGAAGGCTGGAGCGCCGCGCAATGAAAAACTTGAGTTTTAATCTCCATTTTTTGAGGCTGCCCAAACACCAAATCCGACCCGTAACCCTAAAGTTGTCGGATGCACGTTTTTCACACGCGATCGGTATGGTTCTTGCAACGTTACCAATATCCTTACGTTGGGGAGACCAAGTGTAATGGAATGGAACATATACGAGCGCTTTCCGCCTCTGGTGCTGATGTTGGGTGGCCGGGAAAAATACAGAGTCCTCAGAACGTTGAGAGACGCCGCTGAGGTTTTGATAGCGGACTGGCCATCCGAGGACGGCGAGGAATATGTCGTGGCCGTCAAGGCCTGCGTCGATGCCATCACTGGGCAGATCGATGTCAGCGAACTGCAGGATGCCATTCGCCGTGCGGCTGCCGAAGCAGGCATTGCGATCCTGACGGTTGTGCACTGAAGCTCGTCGCCCCCGGCCAAGACCGCGGGCGACGAAGGAAGCTTGCCGTCTTGCCTGAAAACCGCGACGATGTCGTCAGGCAAGGTTTGGCGATGATGAGATGCGGCAGAGTCTTGATGGCTGCGGTGCTGATTTCCGCAGTATGGGCTGCGGCAGCGCCTGCGATCGGCGCTGCCGAGCCGTCCGCTCCAGAAGCGGCTTGCCTTTACCAGGGTGACGCTGGTGACGGGCAAACGCTCTGCATCCGAAAAGATCACTTCAATGCCGATCTCTGCGCCGTCATGGACCGTTTCGCAGCGATCCATAACATTCCATCTGCCTTCCTCGCCCGCCTGATCTGGCGCGAAAGCCTGTTTCGCCCGGAAGCGGTCAGCCCCAAGGGCGCGGAGGGTATTGCGCAGTTCATGCCGGGCACCGCCCGCTTGAGAGAGCTGGAAAACAGCTTCGATGTCGTTCAGGCGCTGAAAGCCTCTTCCCGCTATCTCGACGAACTCAGGCTTCGTTTTGGCAATCTCGGGCTTGCGGCGGCCGCCTATAATGCGGGCGAGTCCGGTCTCGGCCGGTTTCTCTCCTCCGGCCGCCTGCCGATCGAGACCCGCGACTATGTTTTCGCAATCACCGGCCAGACCGTCGAAACCTGGCGGGACAGCCCTCCGGAGACCGCCGCTCCGGACCTGCGGGACGGAATGCCATTCCGGGAGGCATGTGTGGCGCTCGCCGAAACGCGGCAGATGAACGAGCCCGTCCTGACCGGATCGGCCGACTGGGCGCCCTGGGGCGTGCAGCTTGCCGCCCACTATAATCCGTCCGTCGCGGACCGGCTCTTCACGGTATCGGTGGCAAAGCTTCCCGAACCACTGAATGCGGAGCGCGCGGTGATCGTGCGGCAGAGAGGCGGAAATTTCGGATACCGGCCACGCTATGCTGCAAGAATCGGCAGAGAGACGCGTGCCGAGGCGACCAAGCTCTGCAGCACGATACGCGCTGCCGGCGTTGCCTGCACGGTCTTCAGAAATCGCTGATTGCGAAACCCATCCCGGATCGACCTACCCGACTGTTTAGTAACGGAGCGCCATCCGGCGCTGCCAGGTTTGGGGGCTGACATCAAGGGATCGAGATGATCAAAACGGCCGAACCTGCCAACAAGCCTGCAGACACCGAAAGCGCCGAGCAGGAGCAGGACGACTTTCTTGAGGAGTCGCTTGAAGAGACATTTTCGGCAAGCGATCCTATAGCGCCCGGCCACACTTCCCGGGAGCCGTCAAAGGATGCATCCTCACGCTAGCCGGCTTCCCGTTCCCAGTACCAGGCGACATACATGCTTTTCCTATCGTGCCGGCGGGATTTCAGATAGGTGCGCATGGCGCGCACATCCTCCTTTTCGCAGGCAAACCAAACGAAGGTTTCACCCTCGGTTGCGGCAATCGCCTGTTTAGCTTCCTCCAGCAGAACGCCCTTGGCGTCCTTGGCATAATCCCGGCGGTGCAACCAGCGCACCTCGAGCGAGCCTGCCGAGTATAGTCGCTGTTCTTCCGCCTCGTCAGCCACCTCGATGATTGCCTGCAGCCGCGTACCCGCTGGTACTTCCTCGGCGATGCGGGCGATGGCGGGAAGCGCGCTTTCATCGCCTGCAAGCAGGATGGACTGCGCCACCGGAAGATTGCCGCCACCGGGGCCGAGCAGAGCCACCCGTTGACCGGGCTCGGCATCGCGGGCGAAACCGGCGCCGGGCGTTTTGATGCCAAGGGTCGAATGCTGCAGGAAGTCGATCCAGAGTTCGCGTTTTCCGACGTTGACGGTACGGATCGTATAGACACGCACCAGAAGCTCGTCTTCGCCTTCGGGCCAAGCAACGCGGCCATCGGCGCGCAGTCCTGGCCAGACCGGCGTCCTGCCCTTCGGCGGCACGAGCAGGCGCACATGCATGTCGCCGCCGATGAACGGGGTGACATCGGCGCAGGCGAATTTCACCCGGCGCATATTTGGCGTCACGTCCTCTGCGGAAATGACGGTCACCTCATGAATGTTCGGCAATACGGCAAGCGATGCAGGATCGGACCAGGCGAGCTCCAGCGGATCTTCGCCGGCGAAATAGAAGAGATGCTCGGCAAGCATCGTGCGGCTCATCTGCAACGCCGCCTCCGTCGAACAGGAAAGCTCGATCAGCAGCTTGCGGTCCTGAATACGGATCTCGGCAGTGCCGGCTTTGCTCTTGAGAAGCGCAAGGTCGCCGCTCAGCTGCACCTCCGCATGTTCGACGAAGTGCTCGCAGATTTCGCCGAACATGGCAGCCGCATCTCTGGGAAGCGCGACACCCGAGAGCTTGAATTCCTGAGCGATGGTCATCTGCCCTCCTTGTGGAATGCGTGTTGTGGGTCGGCCCTGCCCTCCGCCATGCGGTGGCGACCGATCGGCAGCATGATAGGCCGGCCGGATGTGGGATCGGTGATGATGCGGCTTTGAAGGCCAAAGACCTGTCGCACATTGTCTTCCGTCAGCACATCCTGCGGCAGACCGGACACGTGGACGCTGCCATCCGTCATGGCGACGAGGTAGTCTGCGTAGCGCGCCGCGAGATTGAGATCATGCAGCACCATGACGACGGTGGTGCCGCGCGCATGGTTGAGATCGGTCAGGAGGTCCAGAACCTCGACCTGATGACTGATGTCGAGAAAGGTCGTCGGCTCGTCGAGCAGCAGGATTTCCGTCTGCTGCGCCAGCGCCATCGCAATCCACACGCGCTGGCGCTGCCCGCCCGAGAGCTCGTCGACCGGCCTTTCGGCAAGATCAGAAGTGTTTGTGGCGGTCAGCGCGGCGTCCACTGCCTCGTCATCCGCACGGGTCCAGCGTGAAAACAAGCTCTGATGCGGATGGCGCCCGCGGCTCACGAGATCGGCGACGGTAATACCCTCCGGCGCGATCGGCGATTGCGGCAACAGACCCAGCGTGCGGGCAAGGTCGCGCGGCGGCGTGCGATGGATCGACTTGCCGTCGAGCAGCACTTGGCCCTTGCGCGGCGAAAGCAGCCGCGACATGGCGCGCAGCAGCGTGGACTTGCCGCAGGCGTTCGCCCCGACGATGACGGTTATCTTGCCGGGAGGCACGGCGAGATCAAGTCCATGCAGGATCTCGTCTTCGCCATAACCTGCGGAAAGCCCGGTGGCTGTGAGGGTATGGACGGTCATAGCGAGCCTCCGGTCCGGTTGACGCGCACAATCAGGAAAATCAGGTAGGGCGCGCCGAGCGCACCGGTGACGACACCGACCGGATAGCGGCTCGGCAGCAGGAACTGACCCGCATAATCGCCCGCCAGCACCAGCACCGCACCGACAAGGGCGGCGGGAACGAGGATCGAGCCGTTATTTCCAACGATGCGGGCGGCAATCGGCCCCGACAGGAAGGCGACGAAGGCGATCGGGCCTGTCACAGCCGTTGCCGAGGCGATCATGCCGACGGCGGCGATGATGACCATGACGCGCGTGCGCGACACGCCGACACCAAGGGCGGCAGCCATATCATCTCCGAGCCGCAACGCTTCCAGGTCGCGTGTGCGGCTGAGCAGCAATCCGCCAAAAACGGCAAGCGCCAGAAGCAGCGGAGCCGCCTGGTCAAGCTGGGCGCCGTTGACGCTGCCCGTCAGCCAGCGGATCGCTTCCTGCAGGCTCCAGGCCGGCGCCTGCGACAGGATATAGGCGATGACGCTTTCCAGCATCGCGGATACGCCGATGCCGACGAGGATGAGCCGTGTGCCCGCCACTCCGTTGCGGAATGACAGGCCATAGACCAGCAGCGCCACGCCGAGCCCCGCAATGACGGCGACGACGGAAACGATCGGCCCTTTCAGCGACAAGACGACGATGACGAAGACCGCTGCCGCACTCGCCCCCGAACTGATGCCGATAATATCGGGGCTTGCGAGCGGATTGCGCAACATGATCTGGAAGGCGACGCCACCGAGCCCGAAGCTCAGGCCGGCGAGCACCGCAAGTGCTGCTCGCGGCAGCCTCAGCTGTCCAACGGCAAAGGCCGCTCCCTGCACATTCTCACCGAACAACACGCGGATGACATCGCTGGGCGAGGTGAAGGATTGGCCAAACGACAGAGTAAGCGCAAAGAGCGCGACGACGAGGCAGAGCAACAGAAAAACCATGAACACATGCCGACGCGCCCTGCGGCGGCGGTTGTCGATGATGCTATCGAGGGAAGAGACAGGCACGGTCATAATTCACGCATCCGCTGGCGCCGGACGATGGCAATGAAGAATGGTGCGCCGACAAGCGCTGTGACGATGCCGACATCGAGCTCGGCAGGTCTCGCAACGATGCGCCCGACGATATCGGCTGCGAGCAACAGGCTGGCGCCGCCGATCGCGGAAAAGGGCAAGAGCCAGCGGTGATCGATCCCGACCAGCAGGCGGCAGAGATGCGGCACGACGAGGCCGAGAAAGCCGATCGGACCGCAGACCGCCGTGGTCGCGCCGCAGAGAAGGATGGCGCCGAGTGCTGCAACGCCGCGGGCAAGCGCCACGCGTTCGCCAAGGCCGGCCGCCAGCTCATCGCCGAGCGCCAGCGAATTCAATTTTCGCGCCGACAGCAGGCTGATGAGGAAGCCGATCGCCAGAAACGGCAGAACAGGAAGGATGCGCTCAAAGGTCGCCCCGCCGACCCCGCCGATCTGCCAAGAGCGGATGCCGCCGGCGATGTCATTGCGCGGCAGCACGACGGCAATGACCATGGAGGCGAAGGCGACCGAGGTCGCTGCGCCGGAAAGCGCCAGTTTCAGGGGCGTTGCGCCGCCGCGTCCGAGCGAGCCGATCGTATAGACGAAGACCGCCGAACATCCGGCGCCGAGGATCGCCGTCCAGATATAGGCCTCGTTCGACGAGATATCGAACCACGCGACCGCAACGACGACTGCGAGCGATGCGCCCATGTTAACGCCGAGAATGCCGGGATCAGCAAGCGGATTGCGTGTCACCCCCTGCATAATAGCGCCCGCAAGGCCCAGCGCTGCACCAGCGATGACGGCAAGCAGCGTGCGCGGAATGCGTACCGTCACCGCCGCCTGGCCGATATTGTTCGCATGCCCGGCCAAGGCGGCGAAGATATCGGCCCAGTCCACGTCGCGCGTGCCGACCGTGACCGAGAGCGCACAGAGGCACGCAAGAGCCGCGGTGAGCCCGAGAAGCCAGAGGCTGCGAACCTGGTTAGACCGGGCGGATGCTGGCGGCCGGGATGATGATTTTCGACTGCGCACGATCATTGAGATTTGTCGGGAGACTTTCTGGCGGCGTCTGTAAGCAGTGCCACGTAATCCTTGAGGACCCAGGAGATCGATAGCGGCGTCGGATTGGCGGCTGTGCCGACCGGGTCGCGGCCAAGTGTTACGAGCGCGCCCTTGGAAACAGCCGGCATTCTGGCCATCAGCGGGTTCTTCTTCAGCGCTTCGAGCAGCTGCTGGTTTCCATAGGTCACGACGATATCGACACCATCGAAGGAATCGATGCGTTCGGCGCTGATCGAGCCTGCGAACTTGCCCGGCGTGGAGGCCTCGACGACGCTCTTTGGGGACTTCAGCCCGAGATCGGCGAAAAATTTCACGCGCGTATCGTTGGTCGTGTAGAAATTGACCATGCTGAGATCGGTCGCATTGAGATGCGTGATGAACATCGCCGACTTACCCTGCAGTTCGGGATGGCCGGCGACGGTCTCTGATATTTCGCCCTCGATCGTCTTGATCAGCGCTTCGCCTTCTGCGGCCATGCCGATTCCGGCACTGTCCAGTCGGATCATGTCGCGCCAGTCGGTCGACCAGGGCGCATCCGGATAGGCGACGACAGGGGCGATCTGGCTCAGCGTATCGTAATCGGACCGGCTGAGGCCGGAGTAAGCCGCCAGAATCACATCCGGCCGGGTGGCCGCGACCGCCTCAAAATCGATGCCGTCACCTTCGTCGAACAGGACGGGCTTTTCGGCGTGCAGTTCCTTGAGCTTGTCGGCCACCCAGGGTAGCAGTCCGTCACCGTCATCATCGCCGAAATTGGCAGCCGCAAAACCGACAGGTACGATGCCGAGCGCCAGCGGCACTTCATGATTGGCCCAGGCGACCGTCGCGACCCGCTCCGGCTTCTTGGTGATGACGGTCGTGCCGAAAGCATGCTTGATGACGACAGGATAGGACGTGCTCTCGTCAGCCCAAACGTTGCCGGGCGCGGTGGCCATCAGCCAGATACAAGTTACCGCCAGCTTCGCGGCCAGAAGCAAAAAGCGCAGCATCACGCAAACTCCGCCAGTTTTTAAGTTGACCTCCACTTTCAGGTTAATCTACCTGCGTCAACGGTCATGCCAGCGCTTCAGGGCCGTGGCGTTGAGATTTCCGTGGGATCCTACAAAACACCGGAAATTTACAATACTGGACAATGGCGCTCAAGTTAGTAGCCGTCGCAGGGGACATCGAACCAACCATTGCGGCTGCCGGTCCGGGAACAAATCTCTCGTTCGCACCGGCCGCCGACATGCCGTTCGGACCGATCCTCAAACCGGCATTCCATTCGGCACCCCCTGTCGAAGGGCCGCAACGGCGACACCAAACTCTGGAACGTGAACATGGACATCGAAAGAACAGGCGCTCACTCGCGACAGACCCTTCTCCGCTACCGGAATGCGGTCCTTCTCGGTTGCACGGCGCTTGTCACCCTTGCACCGGGCGCGGTGCTCGGTCAGGAGAGCGGGAATTCCAATACCGTTACCAATCTCGCGCCCATCGTCATCCAGGGCAGCGGCCTCGATACCGACAATGATTCAAAATCGATCGTCGCGACCAAGACGATCAGCGGCAACGGTATGGCGACAGACATTCTCGACACACCGGCCTCCGTCTCCGTCATCACCTCGAAGGAAATCCAGGAGCGCGGTGCGCAGGACACCGAACAGGTGCTGCAATACACATCCGGTGTGACCACCGACTTCTATGGCTCGGACGACCGCTTCGACTATTTCAAGATCCGTGGTTTCGATGCCTATACCTATCGCGACGGCCTGACGCTCGGCGACTCCTTCGGCGGCATCCGTGAAGAGCCCTTCGCCTTCGAGCGCGTCGAAGTGCTGAAGGGCGCCAATTCCACGACCTTTGGCGTTTCCGACCCTGGCGGCGCGGTCAACTTCGTGACCAAGCGGCCGAAGAGCGAGCGCTTCGGCGAGGCCTATGTCACCGGCGGCTCCTTCGATCATCGCGAGACAGGTGTCGATTTTGGCGACAACATCACCGAGGACGATACATTCTCCTACCGCATCACCGGCAAGGTAAAGCGCGCCGACGAGGAATATGACTACTCGCAGGACGACGAGAATTTCTTCATGGGCGGCCTGACCTGGCGCCCGAGCGCCGACACCAATCTGACCGTGATCTATGACCACCTGGACAAAAACGGGGTGCCCGGTAGCGGCGGCCACCCGGTCGGTTCGGATTTTGCGAGAAGCCGCTTCTTCGGCGAGCCTGATTTCAACTATCGCGATGTCAACAGGAACACGCTGAGCGTCATGTTCGATCATGACCTCGGTTCGGGCCTGACCTTGAGCTCGAATGCGCGTTACAGTAATACCAAGAGCAATTTCGGCTATGCCTATATCTCGGCGACGCCGACGAACGGCTCGACCATCGCCGACCGCGCCTTCTTCGCCAATGACCAGGCGGTCGAAAACTTCATCATCGATACCCGCCTGCAATATGAGACGAACTTCGAGCATGTCGACAGCCGCAGCCTCGTCGGCCTCCAATACAACAATCTCCAATCGGACAATGACGGCTATTTCGGCGGAGCTCCTGGCATCGACTGGACAAACCCCGTCTATACCGGCGCACCGACCTCGGTTCCGCTCTACCAGAGCCTGACAAACAACCAGAAGACCACGGCCCTCTATTTGCAACAGGACCTGACCTTCTTCGACAAGCTGACCGCCTCCGTCGGCCTGCGCAACGACTGGCTTGACCTTCAGCAGCAGAACAACATGGCTGGCTCGACGACCGACGCCGATCTCAGTGAGTTCACCAAACGCGCCGCGTTGAGCTACAAGGTCACTGATCAGGTAGCGACCTATGTCAGCTACGCGGAATCGGTACTGCCGGCCTCGCTGACGCTCGATCCCGAGCGCGGCGAACAATGGGAAGTCGGCGTCAAATACCGGCCCGACGAATTCCCTGCCCTCTTCAGCGCAGCGGTCTACGACCTGACCAAGAACAACATCACCCGCACCAATCCGGCGACCGGCTTCCAGGAGACGATCGGCGAGGTGCGCGTGCGCGGTATCGATCTCGAAGCCAAGGCTGAAGTCACCGACAATATCAGCCTGACAGCCGCCTATTCCTACATGGTCTCCGACATCGTCGAGAACGGCACACTCGGCAACGAGGGCAACGAAATGTCCTTCGTGCCCAATCATATCGCCTCGCTCTGGGTCAATTACGGCATCCCCGGCAACGGCTTCCGCGGCGACATGAACTTCGGCCTCGGTGCACGCTACACGGGCTCCTATTACTTTAACGACGCCAACACCCAGTCGACGGGCAGCAGCATCGCCTTCGACGCCGCCTTCAGCTACAAGATCCAGGAAAACACATCCTTCGATGTGAACGTCAGCAACCTCTTCGATGAAAAGCACGTCGCTTATGGCGGCTTCGGAGCGGATTTCTATAACCCGGGCCGTGCGATCTACGCGACGCTGCGCCAGACCTGGTAACCGGCCGGTCCCGCCTGCATCCTGCGGGTGGGACTGTTTACGAACGGATCTGCCGAATCCGCCGCCAGGCGGCAGGTGTATCGCCGACGATCTGGCGGAAGACCTTGGTCAGATGCGCCTGATCGGAAAAGCCGAGCTGAGCGGCGATATCGGCGACAGCAAGTTCGCTTTCGACGAGCAGCGTCTTGGCATGGTCGATGCGTTTGCCGAGCTGCCATTGCAGCGGCGTCTTGCCCGTCGTCTGCTTGAAGACATTGGAAAACCAGCTTTCCGACAGGCCGACTGTCTCTGCCATCTCGGCAACCGTCAGACGGCAATCGCTCAACCGTTCGACGCGGGCGATCAGCTTGTTCATCTGCGCCTGGGTCAGCCGGCCATTCGGTTGTTCGACACCCTGTCGAGGAATATCCAGCAGACCGCTGACGATACTGCCGACAAGGCTCTCGCCAAAGATCTCATGTTTCGACGGGCTGGAGACCTCGTCGACGACGAGGCGTGCAAGCGTTTCGAGCGCTCCGGTATCCTGCACCTCGACCGGATTGCGAAGTGCCGTCATCGCCGCGGAATTGCCGACCGACGGCGCGAGATATCTCAGGAGCCGGTCCTTATGCATATGCAGGTTGAGATGCGAGAAGCGGTGCGTCGTGCCGCTCGTCGTCCACATCGGCATACCGGGCGGAACATAGACCGCCCGTGTCATAGGCCGGTAATGCTGCTGAAAATCACCGTCGCGATTCGACATGCGGATCTGAGACGAGACATCGCTGAAGAAGATCATGATGCGCGGATCGTCCGAGAAGTAATAGCCCCTGGCCCCCGGCTGGCTTTCGGCCTCCCAGAAGACACCCACGAGCCCGTCGAACTGGCGCCACTTGACCGGCGCCATGACCCGGATGCCTTCGGTATGCCAGACCATGGAATGCCAGAAACTCAAACTATGGATCCATCCTTACTCGGCATCGTCGATATCGTGCTTTCCATCCCGGCTTCTAAGCCAAAAATAACATGAGTTCAATTATCATGTTTATAGAACGTGGCAAGCGGCGATAGAGGGCCGGTGTGTGATCGCTGTAAAAAATATGATTACGCTCTTGGGGATAGCCGGCAGATGAGGCCAAGCGCCAAAAAAATAAGGCGCCTGCCGAGGGAGGAGATCCGGCAGACGCCTTTTATGACGCGTGGCGGCGGGAGGAGGATGCCACCACGTAGACGCTGGCTCGGGAGGAGGTAAGCCGCGTCTCGGACAAAGCGACGAGGGAGGAGTTTCATCGCTTCGTTGAAAGGAGATATACGCTGAGCCTTGCCACTCTTCTAGGCACATATTTGCAAGGCTGCCATGCGCCATGCGTCAGGCGAAAGGCTCGCCAAATAAAAACGCGCCCGCCTTGGGAAAGGCGAGCGCGTTTTTGAATTCATTCAGCAGCGGTCTTAGCGGCCGATGGCTGCGCGTGCGACGTCACGGATATCGCCACGTGCGATGCCCAGATCGTTCAGCTCGCGGCTCGACATACGGCCAAGCTCAGCAACGGTTTGACGATACTTGCGCCAGTTGTTGAAGGTGCGTGCGATGCTCATTTTAATCCCCTTTCCGTGGACCCAGCGACAGCTGCCAGATAGCGGCGCTTCGTTCGCTTCGATGAGAAGTATATAATATGGGACTGCGAGGAGGAGTAGCGTTCAGACTACAGCTCACCTATGCATCTGATGCATGGCTAAATGAGACGACAGCCTATTCCAGTGCCGTTCCCCTATCCGCGCGTATAGTTGAAGGAAGACCGGCCGAACCCCACGTGAGCTTTACAATCGTCCAATGCCGGTCAGGGACACATCCGATGTCTAACTCAGTCTGCGAAACCTATCCTGGAATATGCAGTAAATCCCGCCTCGCCCATCCTCGCCCCACCCGCCTCTTCCATCCCGCAAACGACAACAGCCGGACTGTCGCACGACCGCATATCGCTCCGCCCGCTGCGTCTCTGGCATCCGTCAACAATCCCATGCCAGTCATCGAAGCCGGATCGGTTATCTCGATACTGGGACTGCTCATTTTTGCTGCTCATGAAGAGATCATGGCGATTGCCCCGGTGCTCGCTTTCGCTCTCGATCAGTTTCTTGCAAGCGCGCCGGTCGCGCTCTGGTAGCGACAGCCAGTCTATGGTGTTCCGGCTATTGCAAACCTCACGCGGATCACCCACGTGCGGTCAGGCAACGCAGGAAACGACGGATGCTCTTCGAAGATTCACGGCTGACGGTTGGTGTCGTTCTCCCCATGCAGGCGCGGCAACGGCAGGACATCGACTTCGGCCTTCAACTGGAGCTCGCCCGGCGCGCCGATGAGCTTGGCTTTGCAGCGATGTGGGTTCGTGACGTTCCCTTGAACAGTCCGGCCTACCCGGATCCCGTCGGTCATTCCGACCCCTGGGTCCTGCTTGGCGCGCTCGCCGCCTCCACCCGATCGATCACGTTGGCAACAGGCGCGATTGTCCTGCCCTTGCGCCATCCCCTGCATGTCGCCAAGGCCGCTCTTTCGATGGACATGCTTTCATCGGGCAGGTTTGTCCTCGGCCTCGGTTCCGGTGATCGGCCATCGGAGTTTTCAGCATTTGACCGCAATGTCGACGACCGCCGGGAATTGTTTCGGGCGAACTGGGCCGCTCTCGAAGACGCGCTTGACGGCCGCGTTGGCAACCAGACAGACGAGAACCAATTCGAAATCCGTCCACGCAGCCGCCGCCGCATTCCCCTGGTCGCAGTCGGTTCATCCTCGCAGTCACTCGAATGGATCGCCAGAAACGCTGGAGCCTGGATGACCTACCATCGACCGTTCGCCGCACAGAAAGACCGGATCGCTCTATGGCAGGGGGCCGTGCAGCGCACGACCGACGAATTCCGCGGAATGGGCCAGGCCATGGCGCTTGAGCTCGTCGATACATCTGCCGACCGTGTCGATGACATCAAACTCGGATATCGGGCGGGGCCGAATGGATTGCTTGCCGCTCTTGTGGCCCTTCGCGAGCTCGGCGTACATCACGTCGCGCTCAACCTGACCGTTGACAGTCGCAGGGTGCTCTCCGACCTCGAAACCATCGCAAGGGAGGTCCTGCCGCGGTTGGAACAGGCAGGACCTGTCGCCGCAATTTCGAAAGCACGATGAGCACTCAGCGATCGAAGAAGTTCTGCCACAGTTTTTCGCCGACAAGGCAGTCCGTTGTTGGCTGATTGGCCGCGATTTTGCGGATCTGCGGTCGGGGCTCGATGCCGCTGATTTCCCAAACCAGCTTCCTGCGGACGGCAACTGCGAAATCCTCGATCTTGTGAACCGGCAAAACAAAGGAGCCGGGGCCGCCGATGACGCAATCGGCATAGTATTTATCAAGCCCTTCCGGCACATCGGATGGTCTCAGCATAATGGCAAGGCCATTGATGACCGCACCCGTCCCGAGCGCCGTGTCGCGGGCAGGCGTGACAGGATCCCCCGAATTGTTGGGACCATCGCCGGAAACGTCGATCACTTCGCGATTGCTTTTGTAGGGGCTGGCGGCGAGCATCGAGACGCCTTGAACGATCGCTGCGGATATGGATGTGCGGCGCTGGGTGGCAATCGGCCTCGCTTCGAGCTTGTCGGCGAAATCCAGCGCATCCTTTTGCGTTTCGATCACCTGCCAGTCGAGGACAGAGCCCGGCACGACATAGCCGGCCCATTCGAAATAGCTGATGGCGATCCGTCCAGTCAGCCCTCCTTTCACGGCGTCGAGGAACTCCTTGTGCCTGAGCGCCTCGACATAACCCTCGCGCTGTATGCGGACTTCCTCGTAATCCATGGAGCGGGACGTATCGACGGCCAGCACCAGCTCGACGTCGACTTCATCTTGGCTTGATTGCGCGATCGTGGCGGCAGCGCCAGACAGGCTCGCGAGCATCGCAAGTGTTGTCAGCATCATCACTTCCCATCACTGCGTTATCCCGAGAACTCTAACATAGCTTGACGCGGCGGCGACCGCCGCCGCCGGAGTGTATTCTGTCAATTTTCGGTGATGTGGGGTGCCATCGAACGAAGGGGCAGCATTTGAGGAGCCATGTCTCGCGACCGGCTTCACCACTTGTGAAGAACTCATAGCCATTCTGCGGGACACTTGGCGATTCGCCCAGCAATGACGGAGATAGCATGCCGCTTCTGCACTTTCCCGCCGACCGACGCACAGCCGATATCAGGCGCTGCGCAGAGGCCCTTCAGAACCTTCACGGCGAGGCCGCCAACCGCTTCTGGCGGTCGGAGATGGCCGGGTTCGCGGCCAATTTGAAAGAACAAGGCTGCAGCGATGCTGAGCTCTCGAGGCAGGCCGCCCTGTTCATGGACGCGGTCCAGATGGAGCTTCGGGTCGTCTACGCCGCAGCGGCCGAGCGATAGAAAGCACTAGTTGGGAAAGCGGTTGTAGAAGGATTGCGGGTCGTAAACACACTCGTAGTCGAGCACGCACATTTCCCCATTGGCCGCGCGCACTCTGGCCACGCTATATTTATCGCCTAACCGGCATCGCGCAGGCGGGTAACGGAAACTCCGGCCGCCGATGCCCATGCGAACAAAGACGGCCTTTTTCTGCTGGATAATCTGCGCGAGCTCGCGGCAGGAATGGTCGCGGGCATTGACCTCTACGGCCTCGACGGCAAAGGCAGCCGTGGGGAGCAGAACAGCGGCCGCTAAAATCAAACTTCTCATAACACCTCCTGGGCGGGTCAGCAGCGCCTGCGGCCTTCAATCGCAACAGCAGCGCTGATGGCGCACGATAAAGGTAGGATTTGGGCGGCTGACAAACCAGATCGGTCCATCCACATTGAAGACGCGCGGGCTTCAGATCTTGCCGCGGGTGGCAAAGCCCAGCGTCTTCAATTGATCGCAATACGCGCCCTGCCTTCACTACCTGGAATTGTTCCCGCAGTTACGAGCCCAAAGGGACGTTGCGACATTTTCGACCGGAACCGAAGCCGATGATCCGGCGTTGGTCTCAGGTTTTCAAAATGAAAGACATTGTCGTGCCCCAGAACCAGCCCGCCTTCGCCGGGCAAGATCAATCCTCCGATCCCGCAAAAAACGAAGCCCCTGCCAAGGCAGTCGAGAAGGACAAGGAAGCCGAGAAGCGGCCTTCAATCATCAGGCGCCATCCGGTCGCGACGCTGCTCATCGTTCTTGCGCTGATTGTTCTTGCTGTCGCCGGCTATTTCATCTGGCTCATCTATTTCCATCCCTACGAGACAACGGACGACGCCTTCATCGATGCCCGCAGCTTCTCCGTCGCGGCCAAGGTGTCGGGTTATGTCTCGGATGTTCCCGTCTCCGACAACCAGCATGTCGACGCCGGCGCAGTCATCGCCAAGATCGATCCCCGCGACTACCAGATCGCACTGGACCAGGCGCATGGGCAGGTCGATGTTGCAAAGGCAGCGATTTCCAGCGCCGAAGCACAGATCGCCGCTGCAGCTGCAGCGATCGACGAGGCCAAGGCGCAGCAGACTTCCGCAGAAGCCGCCCTTCAGTATGCGCAGGATGAAAACGACCGGCAGCAGCAACTAGTGAAAAGCGGCGCCGGTTCAGAACAGGCCGCACAGCAGGCAACATCCACGTTGCGACAAGACAGGGCAAGTACGGCTCAAGCGCAGGCAAGCGTCACCTCGGCCATCAAGAACAAAGCAGCCGCCGAAGCGCAACGAGCAAGCGCCGTCGCCAGCCTGCATCAGGCCGAAACCCAGGTCGAAGCCGCCGAACAGAACCTGAGCTACACGACGATCACGGCCGCCCAGCCCGGCCGTGTTGTGAAGCTCAGCGGCTCGAAAGGGCAATATGTTCAGGCGGGACAGGCAGTCTCCATGTTCGTACCCGATGAAATCTGGGTGACGGCCAATTTCAAGGAAACCCAATTGACGGATATGCGACCGGGCCAGCCTGTGGATGTGACGATCGATGCCTATCCGGATCACGTCCTTCGTGGCCGCGTCGATTCCGTCCAGCCCGGTTCGGGCATAGCCTTCTCGCTGCTTCCAGCGGAAAACGCCACCGGCAATTATGTGAAGGTGACCCAGCGCGTTCCGGTCAAGATCGTCATCGACAACTGGCCGAAGGATGTGGCGATCGGCCCCGGCATGTCCGTGGTGCCGACGGTAACCGTGCGCCCGAGGAACTGACATGAGTGATGCCACAACAGCGGATGGCGCCCCGGCATCGGGTGCCAGGCTTGCCAATCCATGGCTGATCGCGCTCGTCGTTTCACTCGCCACTTTCATGGAGGTTCTCGATACGACGATTGCCAATGTGGCGCTGCGCTACATCTCCGGCGGTCTTGCCGTCAGCGCCGACGAGGCATCATGGGTCGTCACGACCTATCTCGTTTCCAACGCCATCATTCTCGTCGCCAGCAGCTTCATCGCCAAGCGTTACGGGAGACGGCGTTTCTATCTGCTCTGCCTTGCGACATTTACGGTTGCTTCCATCTGTTGCGGCCTTGCCTGGAACCTGCAATCCCTGCTGATCTTCCGCATGATCCAGGGCTTCGCCGGCGGTGGCATGGTGCCGATCTCTCAATCGATCCTGGCCGACTCCTTCCCGCCGTCGAAGCGTGGCCAGGCCTTTGCCCTCTTCGGCGTCGCCGTGGTCGTGGCCCCTGTCGTCGGGCCAACGCTCGGCGGCTATCTCTCTGACAATTTCTCCTGGCACTGGTGCTTCCTGATCAATGGGCCGGTCGGCCTCTTCGCCTTCGTCCTCGTCTATTTCCTCGTCAACGAACCGGACTCACTGCGACTGGAGCGGGCGAACATGCGCAAGCAAGGCGTGCGGTTTGATATTGTCGGCTTTCTCCTGGTCGCGACCTTTCTCGGCGCACTGGAACTGGTTCTCGATCGCGGCCAGACGGAAGACTGGTTCGATTCGAACTTCGTTGTCACGATGACTGCAGTCTGCGTTACCGCCCTTGCTCTCTCCATCCCATGGCTGATGAACGCAACCAATCCGGCCGTTGACGTACGCTTGCTGGCAAGTCGGCAATTCGGCTCCTGTTTCATCGTCATGCTTGCGACCGGGGCGATCCTGATTGCCACGACCCAGTTCATTCCGCAGGTCCTGCAGGAGAATTTCGGCTACACGGCGACTTGGGCCGGGCTGGCACTTTCGCCCGGCGGCCTCGTGACGATGTTTATGATGTTCGTGGCGGGGCGGATCTCCAACAAGGTTCAGCCAAAGTATCTGATCGCTATCGGCACTGCGATTATTGCGTTCGCAATGTATGATATGACGCGGCTCAATGCCGAACTGAACTTCGGCTTCTTCGTCTGGTCGCGCATCTATCTCGGCTTGGGTCTGCCGCTGATCTTCATTCCGATGACTTCTGCCTCCTATGATGGCTTGAGGCCCGATCAGACGGATCAGGCTTCTGCTCTCATCAATGCGGCGCGCAACACCGGTGGCTCGATCGGCGTCTGCATCGCATCAAACGTGCTTGCCCATCGGGAGCAGTGGCACCAAAGCCGGCTGGTAGAACACATCATCCCCTCCGATCCGGCCTACAATCACGCATTGCAGGGCGCGACGCAATATTTTGCCGATAGAGGGGCGGGGGCTGTCGACGCACAATCGCAAGCCATGGGCTGGATCGGCCAGCAGGTGCAGATCCAGGCGAGTTATCTCGCCTATATCGACGTTTTCCACACACTCATGTGGCTCTCGCTCGCCGTGCTGCCGCTCGCCTTCATCCTGCGCAAGATCAATCTTGATGAAGGATCGAGCGGGCCAGCGGGGCATTGAACTGCTCTTTTTCAACAACCCTTCATATATCCCCTAATCTGGGGGTTCATTCGAATCGCCGCATACACTATATTCGCGGCGTGATATTCACACGAGACAGGTACTGATGACCCCAGAAATGTCCGGCTTTGAATGCACTCGCGGCAATACCGTTTCCGGCAAGTTCAAGCTTTCAAGCAAACTCCCCTACTTTATCGTCGCAGGACTTGCTGTGGCCGTGTGGGCAAACTCCAGCGAACGGACTCAGGATGTCGAGGTGGCAGCCAAGCAAGCTACGCCGGCTTCGCTCGCGCGATAAGAGCGGCAATGTCCCGCAGCTGAGCGCTGCGGGAAGTTATCCGGCAGACGCCGGATCTCAAATTCTGACGCCGCTCGCCTCGTCGAAGAGATGTACCTGCGCCGGATCGACGGTCACACCAATCGTCTGGCCCGGCTGAACCGTTCCCCTGCCTGTTTCGACGATGGTCAGTTCAGGGGTCGTTGCGGCGGTGATGAAGGTCGAAGACCCCGTGGATTCGACCACGTCAACCGGAACATCAAAGCTCCCCTGCCCTTGACCGGTAATGCCGATATGCTCCGGGCGGATACCGGCTGTGACCCTCCGGCCGGGCTGGAGCTGATGGTCTATAGAAATCTGCTGCCTCACCGAACCGAGATCGAGCGTCAGGCTCTTACCATCCTCGCCGACGATTGCCGGTATGAAGTTCATTGCAGGTGAACCGATGAAACCGGCGACGAATTTGTTGGCGGGCTTGTCATAGAGGTCGAGCGGCCGGCCCTGCTGCTCGATGATCCCATCACGCATGACGACGACATGATCGGCCATGGTCATCGCCTCGATCTGGTCATGCGTCACATAGACCGAGGTCGCATGCAGACGATCGTGCAGCGCGCGGATCTCCTTACGCATATGGACGCGCAGGGCCGCATCGAGATTGGATAGCGGCTCATCGAAGAGGAAGGCCTTTGGGTGGCGGATGATGGCGCGGCTCATGGCAACGCGTTGACGCTGGCCACCGGAGAGCTCACGCGGATAGCGCTTCAATAGATGCGAAAGGCCCGTGGTGGCCGCAACCTCCTCGGCTGCCTTCTTCGCCTCCGCTTTTGCAACGCCGCGCATGCGCAGGCTATAGGTGAGGTTTTCCTCCACGGTCATATGCGGATAGAGCGCATAGGACTGGAACACCATGGCGACATCACGCTTGCGCGGCGGCACGCCGTTCATCAACTCGCCGGCAATCTTCAAGCTGCCGTCCGAGATGGTTTCCAGGCCGGCCAGCGAGCGCAGTAGGGTAGACTTTCCGCAGCCGGAAGGGCCAACGAGCGCGACGAAGGTCCCCTTGGCGATGGAGAGGTCGATATTCTTCAAAGCATGGAAGGCGCCGTAATATTTGTTGACGCCGGCAAGCTCGATCTGAGGGGTCATTTGAGGGCTCCCGAGGTGAGGCCGGATACGATGCGGCGCTGCAAGAGAACGAAGATGGCAAGGATCGGCGTCACATACATCGTGGCGTAGGCCATGATGTTGTTCCACTCGTTGGTATTCGGTCCCATGAAGGAATTGAGCCCGACGCTTGCCGGCTGAAGCTCGGCGGCCTGGATCATCGACTTGGAATAGACGAACTCGCCAAAGGCCTGCATGAAGATGAGAATGGCGCTGACCAGAATGCCGTTGCGGGCAAGCGGCAGCACGATGTTGAAGAAGGCGCCGACGCGCGAATTGCCGTCGACGAGAGCCGCCTCCTCCAGCTCCATCGGGACCGCCATGAAGGTGGCGCGCACCAGCACGACGAAGAAGGGCATGCTCTTTGCGGCAATAGCGATGACGACGGCAAGCCGCGGATAGTTCAGCATGCCGATTTGCGAGAAACCGACAAAGATCGGCGTGATCATCAACGATGCCGGCAGAACCTGCAGCATGAGGATGAGAAAGAGGCCGATATCCACCCAGATGTTGCGATAACGCGCCAGGACATAGGCGCAACCGACGCCGAGCACCGTGATGATGACGACCGCGCCGATCGCGATCACCAGCGAGTTCCAGAGATAGAGTCCCATGTTCCGGCTTTCCCAGACATAGGCATAGGTGCTCCATTGCGGCGAAGCCGGCCAGAAGCTCGGCGGTGTGGCAAACATCTCCGAGCCGCTCTTCAGCGCGGTGATGTACATCCAGTAGAGCGGGAAAAGGTAGATCGCCGCCATGATGATGGCGATCATGAGCATCAGGCGATTGCGTGCAGTCTCGCTCATCCGCGCACCTCGTGGCGGGTCGAGCGGACATAGACCACGGAGGCGAACATCACGAAGACGATCATGATGACCGAAATGGTCGCGCCCTTGGCGAAGTCATATTGGCGGAAAGACAAATCCCAGGCCCAGTATTGCGTGACGTTGGAGGAGTTGTTCGGCCCGCCCGAGGTGATGGCGGCAAAGAGGTCGAACTGCTGGAGGGTGAAGATCAGGCCGAGTGCGATGATGGCGCCGATCGTCGAACGCATCATTGGCAGCGTAATCGTCCAGAAGCGCTGCCAGGCGGTGGCACCGTCGAGTTCGGCCGCCTCGTAGAGATCGCCCGGAATGCCCGAAAGGCCGACGGAAAGAAGGATCATGTTGAACGAGGTGCCGAGCCAGACATTCGCGATGATGACGGCATAGAGCGAATAGTGCGGGTCCGACCGCCAGAAGATATTACCGGAGATGATGCCGCTTTCCTTCAGAATGAAGTTCAGCACGCCGAAGTCACCCGAGAGGATCCAGTTCCAGATAGCACCGACGACGAGGCCGGGCATGACCCAGGAGACGAGGAAGAGACCACGCAGCCAGGACGCGCCGGGGAAATTCACCCAGAAGAACAGCGCCAGACCGAAACCGATCAGGAATTGGCCGGCGATCGAGCCAACGACGAAGATCGCCGTATTGTACAGGATCGGCAGCGTTTCAGGCTGCGCAAAGAGGTCCACGTAATTCTTGAAACCCACCCAGGGGCGCGAGAAGGTGCCGAGGCTGAACATGTCCACCTCCTGGAAGCTCATCACCACATTGTAGATGAGCGGCAGGCCTGCCATCAGGAACAGAAAACCGAGCGGAAAGGCGACCAGCACGATATCGAAACCGCGGCCGTCCCTGATGCTGGAAAAGGTCCTTCTCATGGGTCCTCCAATGCTCCGAACGGGGCTGCCTTGGCCGATGCCTGAGCAGCCCCTGCCGGGAGGAAAGTCTTGGACGGCCGGCAGGCCATCCGGTGATGCGGGAGATCAGCCGAGAACCGCCTTGATCTTGTCGGCAGCCTGATCAAGCGCATCCTTCGGGCTCATCTGGCCGGTCAGCGCGGCCTGAATGGCGTCCTGGATCGCCTTGGAGATCTTCGGCCACTGCGGATGCGGACCGCGCGGCTTGGCATATTTCAGCTGCTCGAGGAAGACCTTCAGCGCGGCATCCTTGAGCGGCTGGCCGGTCTCGGGGATCGAGATGTCGGAACGGGCCGGAAGCTGGCCGAAGTTCTTGAACATCTTGTCGTCCTGCGAGGCGAAATATTCGAGCGCCTTGAAGGCTTCGGCCGGATGTTTGGTGGTCGAGAAGATCGCCCAGTTGAAATCACCCATGGCCGAAGAGCGTTCAGCACCTTCCTTCGGAACCGGCAGCAGCGTGACGCCCCAGTCGAACTTGGCTTCCTTCATCATGCGGTCCAGTTCCCAGGGACCGGAGATCGCCATGGCGGCATTGCCGGAATTGAAGGTGCCGGTCGAATCCCACTGGCCGCGGGTCAGCGTATCGGGCGAGGCGAGCTTCTCGTCCATGATCGTCTTCCAGACTTCGAGTGCCTTGACCGCGCCGTCGGCATTGATGTGCTCATAGCTGCCGCCGCCCATCTGCGCCCAGGGCAGGAACTGGAAAGTGCCTTCCTCATTAGCCTTGGCCGAGAAGGCGAGACCATAGACGTTCTTTGCCGGATCCGTCAGCTTGCGTGCGTCCTCGACGAGCTCGTCCCAGGTCTGCGGCGGCTTGTTCGGATCGAGGCCCTTCGCCTTGAACATGTCCTTGTTGTAGTAAAGCGCGATCGTATTCGTCGCCTTCGGTACGCCGAAATATTTGCCGTCCCACTCGACCGATTTCAGCGGTCCGGGGAAATAATTCTCGGGCTTGATGACCTTCGAATTCTTGATCATGTCGGAGATATCAAGGAAGGCGCCACGCGAAGAAAACAGCGCATGCTCGGGATTGTCGACAGCGATGATATCGGGCGCCTGGCCGGTGGCATAGGCGCGCATCGCTTCGGTAACGACGTCATCGAACTGAATCAGGCGATATTCGATGGTGATGCCGTTATGCTGATCGTTGAATTCCTTGACCAGGGTCGGCGCCGGCTGGGTATCCTTGTCCAACGACCAGAGCGTCAGCTTGACGTCTTCCGCCTTGGCGGAAAGGCCGAAGAGCGAGACGCCTGCAAGAGCCAGCACGCCCAGAACTGCGAATTTGCGGATAGCCATGGTTCTCCTCCTTTGTGGTTATCCTTGCGATGGCCGGCGATTTCCTCCACGCCGACCATATTCACTCACACCGGATCGACGACGAAATCGCCACCCCGGGCATGTTTCAGATGATTGAGTGCATAGACCTGACCGGTCATTTCCAGGGCGTCGCGATAGACCGGATCATGCCAGCCCTCGATGTCGATGGAGCCGGACCAGCCGGCAAGCCGCAGTTCGGAAATGATATCTGTCCAGTTGCTGTCGCCAAAGCCCGGCGTGCGCATGAAGACGAACTTCTCCTTGCCGAAGATGCCGTGCTCCTTGATAACATCCCAACGGATCGTCGCATCCTTGCCGTGGACGTGGAAGATCTTGCTCGCCCATTTGCGGATCTGCGGCAGCGGTTCGATCAGATAGACCATCTGATGGCAAGGCTCCCATTCGAGGCCGATATTGTCATCAGGCGTCTCGTTGAAGATCAGTTCCCAGGCATCGGGATTATGGGCAATGTTCCAGTCGCCGGTCGCCCAATTGCCATCCATGGCGCAATTTTCGAAAGCGATCTTGATGCCCTTGTCGGCTGCACGCTTGGCAAGCTCACTCCAGACCTGTTTGTAGCGCGGCAGGCTGTCGGTCAGCGGCTTATTGCGGATGCGACCGGTGAAGCCGGCAACGCAGGTAGCGCCGAAATGATGGGCGTTGTCGATACAATCCTTCCAGCCCTGCAGTGTCTGCAGGTCCATCTCGGTCTCCTCGAGCGGATTACCGAACATGCCGAGCGTTGAAATCGTGATGTCGCGATCGCCGATAGCGTCCACGCTGCGCTTGCCGAGTTCGGCAAGATCCTGGCCGTTGGTCGTCTGCCAGAAGAAGGGCTCGAAGCTCTCGAAACCCATATCGGCGATCTGCGCTATGCGCTTGTCGGCGCCGCCCTTCGAGGCGCTGACCATGGTACCGATGCGAATGGCTTTGGCGGGGTTGCTCACGTCATCTGTCCTTATGCTGAAATTTCGACGCGCCGCCCGGTCTTGGCGCTTTCGATCGCCCCGAAGACCATGGCGAGGCTTCTGATATTGTCGGAACTGACCGTCTCCGGCCGCTTGCCGGTGCGGATCGCCTCCACGAAGCTTGCAATCACGCTGGCATGGCCATGCGTTTCGTTCTCGCGCTCAGGCGCGGGAACCTCAACGGGTGAAAAGCCATGAAGCAGGCCAGGCTCATTGCCGGAAACCGCCGCCTTGAAGCCATCATCGCCATCCCAGGTCAGCATGCCGTTCGAGCCGACAATGCGCCACTGGCTTTCCCAGCTCGTGCGCTCGCCTTCCGCGCACCAGGAGCCGCGATAGGTGAAGACGACGTCGTCGGAGAATTCGAAGGTGGCGTTGGCCGAAGCGCCGTGGCGATACCAGGAACCTTTGGGATTGCGTTCGACGCAATAGACTGCGAGCGGCTTCTTGCCAGCCACATAACGTGCCGCATCGAACGTGTGGATCGCCATGTCTAGCAAAAGGACATTGTCCATCTCTTCGCGGAACCCGCCGAAATGAGGAGCGATGAAGAAATCGCAATGAATGCCGGTCAGATCGCCGATCGCCCCGCTTTCGACGAAGCGACGCAGGCGGCGCACGCCGGAAATGAAGCGACGGTTCTGGATGATCGCATGAATCTTGCCGGTCTCGGCGGCGAGATCGATGAGTGCGGCCCCTTCAGCAAGCGAAGTCGCCATCGGCTTCTCGCTGAGCACATGGCAGCCAGCCCTCATGGCCGTCGAAACGATATCGAAACGGGCGGTCGGGATAACGACGTCGAAGACGATGTCAGCCTTGGTCTCGGCAATGACGGCAGCGAGATCGTTACCGATGCGAGCCGCGCTCAAGCCGAATTCGTCGGCGAGCTTTTCGGCGGCGGCACGGTTGACGTCGACAAGGCCGACGATCTCGATCGCCTCAGCAAGATCAGGCGTTTCCCTGATAGCGCGCAGCCAGCCTTTGGACATAGCTCCGCACCCGCACAGAATGGCATTCAATTTCACGATTTCCTCCAGCGGTGCGTTTCAGATTTCTCCCGAAACACCTTCCGTAAACGTTTACGATACTAAGCGGAAACGTTTCCTGCTGTCAATGCCAGCGTCGCTCGACAAAATATTGCGAAAAATCACAATGCGAACGGGCGCTTAGGCAAAAACCTTCGGCGATGCAGCAACAAATTTTTCTCAGATTGAGTAAAAATACATTCCGCCTTCACGGCAAATGCTTTCCGTAAACGTTTTCCCATGGCAATAAGATGAGAGGGTCCGCCTACCGGAAGAAAGATTGCAGATGAAGGGTATCCGCCAGCTCGCAGAACATCTCGATATATCGATCGGGACGGTTTCGCGTGCGCTGAACGGCAAGGCCGATGTCAATGAGGAGACCCGCAAACGCGTGCTGGCTGCCGCCGAAGAATTCGGTTACGTGGCCAATCAATCCGGCCGCAGCCTTCGTCAGGGAACGACCAATGTTATCGGCCTGATGATTGAATCCAGCAAGGAAACGGTCGAAAACAGCGACAACTTCTTCCTTGGCGTGACTGGTGGGCTACAGAGCGTGCTATCGCGCCATAAGCTCGATCTCGTCATGCTGCCCTGCCCCAGCGATGAAGACCCTTACGAATATCTGAAGCGTATGGTTGCGCGCCGGGTCGTCGATGCCATGATCATCTCCGCAACGCAACGCATCGACAAACGTATCGATTTGCTCGTCAAGGCGAAGATCCCCTTCGTCGCTCTCGGCCGCAGCTCTTCCGGCGGCGGCAACTTCACCTGGATCGACCTTGATTTCGAAGGTGTCGCGACCTGCGCCGTGGACCGGCTCGTCGGCAAGGGGCATCGCCGCATTGCGATTGCCGCACCGTCAGGGGAGATCAATCTCGGTTATATCTTCGTGGATGCCTATCGGAAGGCTTTGGAACGGCACGGGATTAAATATGATCCGGAGCTGGTTATCCGTGTGAAGTCCAGCGAACAGGGCGGCTACCGGGCCGGCGACGAGCTGCTGCGAATCGAGGATCGACCGACAGCGATTATCCTGATCTACGAACTGATGGCAATCGGCCTCTACCGCCGCCTGGTTGAAGCCGGCATCGTCCCCGGCCGCGACCTCGCCGTCATCGGCTTCCGCGAGGAACCCCGTGCCAAATTCCTGCAGCCGACGCTCACCTGCTTCCGCATGTCGCTGCCCGACCTCGGCGCAGCACTCGCCGAAACCTTGCTTGCGGGCATGCCTGCCTATTCGGAAACCTACCGCAATAGAGTGGGCAATCGGATCTGGCCCCTAGAGCTTGCTCCGGGTGAGAGCGATGCTTTTAGTCTGAACGGCTGAATATTCGAATTACACGCTGAAACGAGTATGCCGCCGTACGGCGGCATACTCCCGATCTGAGAAAATCACTTCAGGTGGTTATGCGGTGAACCAGCCATGGAAACCGGTAGCATCCACACCACTCAGCACAATCGTTTCACCCTTATGAGCGACATCTGCACCGACGTACTTCACAACAGCGTCACCACCGAAGTCCGTCGAGGTCCAATCGCTTTCCACAGTACCCACGAGTTTGAGCTTATCCGTAGCTGCGTTGAACCCGTCGATAGTATCCGTGATCAGAGACTTAGCCATGTCGCCCAGGTGGAATACGAACGTATCCGCCCCGCTGCTGGCGATCATGTGATCGATACCGGTGCCACCATCGACTGTCGAGGACTTCAGATGGGTGTCCGAAAGATCGATCGTGTCGCTGCCAGCGCCGGCCTTGATGTCAACAGTTGTGTAGCGGCCATCAACAAAGCCGTTGCCGCCATTGAAGGCAGTCGCGCCGGTGATGCCGCCCGTTCCGGCAGCGCTGCCATCGTTGAAGCCTACACCCGATTTGATCGTGATTGTATCGTTACCGGCGCCGCTGTCTACGGTTACAGCATTTACCCAGCTGCTGTCATTCGTTAGCAGTGAAATGGTAACCGTGTCGTTGCCGGCACCAGTCGAAACGTTTGCACGCTTCACGTTCAGAATCTCGACGGTCGATGAGGCGCTGCCACCGAGATGGACGTCGGCCTGAACAAAATCCTTGAAATAAACATTTTCTGCACTGTCGGATTGCGCCAGAACGTTCCTGACCGAATTCCACTTGCCGACAACATCAAAGTTGAAGGAATTCGTGTTCGGATCGAAGTCTACGGCGACCTCGCTGCCGGGACCTCCGACCACCACAGAATCGACGTCAAAAGTCGATCCGCTCGGGCCTGTCGTTTCATGATGCTCGGTGCTGCCGTCAAGTGCGTTGGAATTCTGGGCTTCGAGGCTCAGAAGATCGGAAACGTTAGAGGCGCCACCGTTACCGAATGTGACTGTAAAACCTGCCATGAGTGTTCTCCATTGCTCCTTCGAATAAAGCTCTTAGTTGCGACGCCCGATTCACTAACTTTAGCAGCTACAAACGCCTAACTTTACTAATAGATAAGCATAAGATTTTGGCAAGTCTGTAACAGTGACGAAAGAGATATTTGCCCGGACCCTTTTTGGGACAATGTTAGGCTTTCTAAGTTCACTCTTCTCGAAATGCCAATCTCAACCTGTCCTTGAAAGGCTTGGCAAAATACGAGATGACCGTCCGGTCGGCGATCTTGATAAAAATCTCAGCAGGCATGCCCGGATAAAGGGATCCTTCGGACAGATTCTTCAGAGTGGCCATGTCCGGTGTTATGCGCAGCGTATAAAATGCTGCACCGGTTCGTGGGTCCGTCTGAAGGTCCGGCGAGATGACGGAAACCTGGCCAGCAATGTCAGGCGTCGTTGTCTGGTTGAACGCCGTAAACCGGATATCAACCGGCTGTCCCTTATAAATCTGGTCAATATCCTTCGGTGCGATGGTTGCTTCGACCTGCAACTCGTCACGCTCCGGGACGATGAGCATCAGAACCTCACCCGGTTGCACAACTGCGTTGATATTATGAACGCCGAGCTGATAAATGCGGCCGGCAATTGGCGCACGAATTTCCAGGCGAGCGAGCTGATCCTTTGTTGCGGCCAGCCGCTCCTCGTACTCCGCGATACTCGCCTCGACGGAGGTCAGATCCTTGGAAACTTCCGATTGCCGGTCCTCGTCGAGCTGCAAGAGCTGGAGATCCAGCTCACCGATCTTGCCTTCGGTTTGCGCGCGGGCCGCGATACCCTGCCCTAATTGCCCCTCAAGTTCGGACTTGCGGCGCCTGTAGTCATTGAGCCGCTGCTGCGTGGTCAGTCCCTTCTTGAAAAGCGTATCGACTTTCTCAATATCCTCATCAACCAGCTTGACCTGATCGGAAATTGCATTGATCTGGACCGTCAGACCATCGACCTCGTCATTCAACTGTTGCTTGCGGGTCGCGACCTGTCTCTTCATACCCTCAAGCGCATTCTTGCGGCTGGTAAATAGGTTCCGTTCGCTTGCAACCAGCGTTGCGGCCGACTTGGACGTTGTTAGCTCGGACAGTTTTTCGGGAACCGTCAATTCAGACGCATGGGACGCCTCCGCCTGCAATCTCGCGCGGCGCGCATAGAGCTGCGCGAGCGTATTCTCGGCGATCGAAAGGTTTGCCTGCACAACGGTTCCATTCAACCGGACGAGCACTTGATTGGCATCTACCCTATCGCCTTCTTTCACGTCGAGTTCGCTGACTATCCCACCGGCAAGATGCTGAATCTTCTTTGCGTTGCCCTCGACGATGACACGGCCAGACGCAATGACCGCACTCGAAAGCTCGGTCGTCATCGCCCATCCAAAAACACCGACGACCAACCCGAATGCCAGCAGAACGACAGCCGCGACGTGCTTGGCAAGCGGTAATTTTGCTAGATTTCGCAAACGCATGGCGGCTCCATCACATATCGTTCGAAGCGATGGACGATCCGGCATCTTCAATCGCCCGCGGCTGATGGTCGGATGTGACCGGTCGGATATTCTGACGTAGCACCTGCCCGAAAATCTCTTCCTTCGTGCCGAACCGCTGCAACCTTCCAGCAGCGATAACCGCGACCAAATCCACATTGGCAAGCGCACTCGGCCGATGCGCGATTACGATCACAATCCCGCCCCTTGCCCTGATATTGGCGATCGCATTGCTGAGGGCATTTTCGCCTTCCGCGTCGAGATTCGAATTTGGTTCATCCAGCACGATCAGGAACGGATCCCCATAAAGCGCGCGAGCCAGGGCGATACGCTGCTTTTGACCCGCCGAAAGAGCTTCGCCGTTAGAACCAATCTTGGTCTTGTAGCCATCCGGCAAGTTCAGGATGAGGTCATGAACATTCGCCGCTTTAGCTGCATCGATAATCGACGCAGCAGTCGCGTCAGGCCGGAAACGAGCAATATTCTGCGCGACCGTGCCGGCCATCAATTCCACAGTTTGCGGGAGATAACCGAGATATTGGCCGAGCTCATCCATGTCCCACTGGTCAAGGCTCGCCCCATCAAAGCGCACTTTGCCGTGACGTATTGGCCAAGCGCCGACGACAAGACGGGCAAGCGTGGATTTTCCGGATGCACTCGGTCCAATCACCCCGAGTGCGTTTCCAGCCTGCAATTCAAAGGAAACGTCCATTAGCGTAATTGCGGACCCGCCCGGCGGCGAGCCGGTTAGATTCTCGACCGAAAAGGTAAAGGCCGGTCGGGGCAAGGAAAGGGCGGCTTCCGTTTCGGGAGCGATCTCGAAAAATTTCTGAAGGCGCTTCCAACCCTGCCGGGCGGATGTGAAGCTTCGCCAGTTGCCGATTGCCTGCTCTACAGGCGCAAGAGCCTTTGCCGACAGGATTGATCCGGCGATGATACTGCCCGCCGTCGCATCGCCATTAACGACCAAGACAGCCCCAACCGCCATGACGCCGGACTGGATGATCATACGCGCCACGCGCGACGCAGCACCGTAGGTACCCAAGATATCCGCGCCTCGCCGGCTCTGGCGTTTATACTGACCGTGCAGCTCGCGCCATATGGCCATCATAGTGCCTGACATGCCCATGGCCTGAATGGCTTCCGCGTTCCGGATGCTGCCACCTGCAAACATGTTACGCTGGCCGCGGGCACTCGCAGCGCTCTCGTTCAGCGACGCTGTGGACCAATTCGTCAGCACCGTTATGACGACCAGGATGACTGCACCGATCAGAACGCTGACGCCGATCCACGGATGCAACATGAAACAAATAAGCAGGTAAAATGGCAGCCACGGGAAATCGAACAACGCGTTAGGACCATTGCTCGAAAGAAATCCGCGAATTTGGTCCAGATCGGAAAGGGCCTGGAGACCGTCACCCCTGAGCTCGCCGGAGAAGGGCGTTTTGAGAAGCGCCTTATACATGCGCCTTTCAAGTTGCTGGTCCAGAATGTCGGCGACCCGGGTCAACATCTGACCTCGAACCACATCGAACCCCATCTGAAAGCCGTAAAGCAACAGGACAAGGGCACATAAAGCAATCAGAGACGGGACGCTTTTGCTCGGCAGAATGCGGTCATAAACCTCGAGCATGAACAATGAACCGGTCAAATGCAGCAGATTAATGAACCCGCTTGCAACCGCAACAGCAAGGAACACATGCCATATTCGCGCGAGGGACACCTTGTATATCAACCTATTTACCAAAATAACGCCTTTACGCGCATTCTGATACACAGGTTTACTGCATTGGAAAAGTCATCCAATGCTCATATCAAGAGTCGTCGCTCTAAAATCTCTCCGTATTTCGAGACCATTTTATAATCACTACTAAGGGTATATCGCCTTGAGCAACACGGCTACTTGAGGAATATCTTATTGGTTGTATCAATCCTGACGCAATCGGAGAATCGGCGAGATAGTTGCAATGCTGCCTTCAAAGACAGTTACCGCTGAATGTCAGCGCTGAGCGAGCGCCGTAGAGCGATATTCAGGCGACCGAGTATGATCTTTAGTCTCAAGATACGAGTCTGCAGCCGCAGTCAAACACGGTGTTCGCATTTCGCCGGGATTCTTTCAATCCTGGCCTGCCTAAGCAGCGTTAAAGTTCGTACCATACTCGTGGGTTATCACCCGACTGAATCATCAGCCAGCGAAGGTCCGTATCTTTCCAGCTCTTGATCGCGTTCGTACGGTTGTCGAGCACCAGATCACCACGATCCGTCTTGACGACGAGAACCGCATGACCTTCGCCAGTGGGCGTCTTGGTCACGGCGATGCGCAGTGTCTTCGGCGACCAGCCCATTGCGATGAGATGGTCACGCTTTGTCAGCGCGAAATCCTCGCAGTCGCCAGCCTTTACATTCACTTGCCAGACATCGCCCTGATCGGTCCGGTCGTTAATCGGGCGGATCGAGCGGTTGACGGAGGCGTTGACGGCGCGAAGCTGTTTATCTGCAAAGGGGCTTAGCGAAACTTCGGACGCGCCGCCACGAGCAACGCACTCATTCGGATTTTGCGCACAAAACATCACATGCGCGAAAGGTGCGGCAGTCCGGCGCTTTTCAGATATGTAACTGAATGCCGGTGCCGTCTTCAGACCACGGGCGAAACCGCCGGGTCCGGCTGCCTCAGCAGGCTGAACCGCAAACAGAGATGCAAGCGTCACCGCCGTAACCAGCACATGCTTAAACATTTTCTTACCCCGTTTCGACGACCACTACGCGATCATGTTGAAATCCGGCTTTGATATTTTGATCGAAGCTCTATCCAGCTCCAACCAATGATCGGGACCATACGAGGGAAGAATCTCGTTCCCTTTAAACCGATCCGAACAATTTTAATGGAGTGCGTTTTCTCAAGGCGACCGCATGCATGCCGTCCAATACTGGGATGGCATGCCGCATCGGTATTGGAGAGGGTTGCAAAACTCGCGGAATTCTTGCAGAGACAGGCGCAACGGCGCCGGAGGGGCAGCCGATCCTTCAAAGTTTTGGCCGTGGTTGTTACGGATAGATTAAAGACGATATTTGCCGGCCTCTACTGCACGCTCGTGCTGGCCGCCGTCATTCCCTTCGGCCTGGTCGATGCAACGCCTTTCGCGGCAGTTGCCATCTGTATGTTCGTGCTAAGTGTATCGGCCCTACTGCTTTTCGGAGAACCCCGGCGCGGCCGTTGGGTATTCGTCTGGACGTTGCTGCTTTTCATCATCACCTCGGCCTGGGTCGTCATTCAGACGATACACATGCCCTGGCCTTCTCTGGTCAATTCGATCTGGAAGGACGCAAGCACGCTCGCTGGCGCCTCCAGAGACACGATCTCGGTCGCGCCGGCCGATACACTCGCCTCTCTCCTGGAGATCGCACTGCCCGTCATGACGTTTCTGACCGGCCTCATCATTGCCGACACAGACAGACGAGCCCGCCGTATCCTTATGGCGCTTGCGATCGGCGCGGGAATCATCTCGCTGTTCGGTCTCGGCCAGTTCCTGCTGTTTCCAAAGATGCTGTTGACCGATTCCAAACGCTATTATCTTGACAGCCTGACCGCGGTCTTCGTCAATCGCAACACAGCTGCGACCTTCCTGGGGCTCGGTTTTTTGTTGCTTGCGACATTCGCTTCTGAAAAAGGGCGTGCCTATTTCGGCTTCTCATCCGCACCCTCGGGCAGTTTCAACGAAGGTCTCGGCTTCTGGCTTTTCACGCTTCTCTGCCTATCGTGCCTGACGGCGCTGATGCTCACCCAATCCCGTGCTGGACTGGTTGTGACGGGCCTTGGCTCCGTCTTTTACATCCCCTATCTTGCCAGCCAATGGAAAGGCAAGCGCTCGAGGCTCTTCTCGCAGGCGACCGGCTCCGTTACCCGAAGGTGGCTGCCGGCAGTCGGGGCAATTGCGCTTGTCCTCGTTTTCATCGCCATTTTCGGCGGCAGGGCTATCCTGCGTGCCGATCAGCGCGGCACAGATGACGGCCGTTTCTGCATATGGTCAGATACGATGCATGCCATTTCTCAGAATTGGTTTCAGGGAACCGGCTTCGGCACGTTCCGGACCGTCTATTCAGCCTACCGGACACCCGATTGTGGAATCGGCGGCATCGTCGACAGGGCTCATAGCGCGTTCCTCGAAGGCTTTTTGACTCTGGGGATAATATTCCCCGTCGTTGCGATTCTGATTTCCTTCGTGCTTATACGAGCCTTCTGGATCGGCTATCGCGCCCGCCATCGGCTACGGCACTATTCAATCCTTGGTTGTTCAGGCGTCTTGTTAACGGCGTCGCATTCTGCCGTCGATTTTTCGATCCAGATTCCCGGTTTCGCCATCTTCTTCATGGCCTTTCTTTCGGCGGTAATTTCAATTTGCTGCGGGCGCGAAGAAAGAGTGAGTAAAAACAGCAGCGATGCATCCTCCGCCCTGCGAATCGGGCAGCCGACGGAAATCTTTGAAATATGACAATTTATAGGCGCCCTGCCCATAAAAACGCCACTAAATAACATCATAATATTCGTTTGGGTTGCACCCAAAGCACTGCAGAATCTTAACGTATCAACTCCTCCTAATTTACCATAACAGGGAGAATTCATGTTGCCCTATTGCCACAATAACCTTCTGTTAGGTATGCAGTATCTGGCAGAGTTCGGGTATTTACTTGTCTTTTAAGTTGTCGGCGGGCTAGACGGTTTTAGTGCTATTAAAAAGTAGGGTCACGATGGGCATTCCTGTAACTCGACGCGTCGGCATCATTGTACCGATGCTGGTCATGCTTTCCAGCTGCACGTCTCTCCCTAGGTCCGGTCCCGATCACACTGACATCGACCGCAGTGCAGCAATTAAAGTCACTACGCCTGAGCGTAAGGTGGGGATTGATTATGCTCTGATCGATCTCAACAAAGCGATTCTGCCCTATTTCGACAAGATCCCGAGCAGCTCCCTGCGCAGTGGTTTCGGTGGCGGCCGTGGGGGCGCTCCGGATATCCCACTCGGCTTCGGTGATATCGTACAGGTTTCAATTTTCGAAGCGCAGTCCGGCGGTCTCTTTATCCCGTCTGATGCGGGCAGTCGGCCTGGTAACTATATCACCTTGCCTCAGCAAACGATCGACAAAGCCGGTACGATCAGCATTCCTTATGCAGGCCGCGTTCCTGCTGCCGGCCGCATGAAGGAAGAGATCGAACAGGATATCGAAGACAAGCTGGCAAGCCGCGCGATTGAGCCTCAGGTAGTCCTCACAACGACGACCAGCCGCTCCTCGGAAGTAGCCGTCGTCGGTGATGTCAACAATCCGCAAAAGATCGTCCTTTCGCCGGCCGGCGAACGCATCCTTGATGCGATCTCCGAGGCAGGCGGCCTGACGACACCTAATATTGAAACCAACGTCACGCTGCAGCGCCGCGGCAAGACGGCAACGGTCGCTTACGAAACGCTGTTGAAAAACCCATCCGAGAATATCTATCTCGCTCCGGGCGACACGGTTTCAGTTGAGCACGAACGCCGCACCTTCATTGCGCTCGGGGCATCCGGCCTCAACAGCCGCATCGACTTCGAGGATTCGAACCTGACCCTTGGCGAAGCCATGGCGAAGGCCGGCGGCCTCATCGATACCCGCGCGGATCCACGCGAGGTCGTGGTCTATCGCCAGGTTGATCGCGGCACCCTTCAACGCCTGAATATCGACACCAGCCGCTTCAAGGGCGACAAAGTGCCGGTCATCTTCCGGGCCAATCTGCGCGATCCGGCAACCCTGTTCGCAGTTCAGGAGTTCCGCATGGCGGACAAGGACGTCATGTATATCTCCAACGCTCACTCTGTTGAGCTCGTGAAGTTCTTCGACGTCCTGAACTCTATTACCTCGACAATCTCTGGCGTATCCAACGACGCCGCCGATACACGCTCGGCAGTGGAGTCGCTCGGAGATTAAATATATTGGACAATACTTCTAACACCTGACATTAAACGGACTGGTACGTAATGGAGTTTATGTTATAAGCTCCATTATCTTCTGGAGGCTGGGTATGATAAACACAGGCAAGAATATAATGAAAGGTGCCGCTGTCTTTGCGTTCGGCGCTCTTTGCTTCGCGACCTCGTCGCTTGCGGGCAACTGCTTTTCAGGTCCGGGCGCGGCGAGCGGTTCGCAGATGGATGCATTCAACGCAACCCCGGCAAGCATTCTGACGGGAAATCCGTCCGATAGCGCGCTCATGGGTTCCGTTCGCGATCTCACGGCAACCGAAACAAATGTAACGGCAGCTCTCCTGACGCTGGCAGCGGCTCCGGCGACGACGGATGCACAAAGGGCGGCTATCGGTGCCGGCCTTGGCCGCGCCGTCAACGTTTGCCGCCCACAACATTCCGATCTTGCCGACGAGATTGCAGCGGCTGTTGCAGCGGCAATCTTGAATAATCCCGCGCTCGGTAGCTTCCGTACGGCGTTTGAAGCTTCATTGACCGGTCAAACCGCTGTTGCGGCGCTTGGTGGCGCTGGAGCCGGTCCGGCGGGTGGCGGTGATATCGGCGGCCCCGGCGCACCTGGCCTGGGCGGTCCGGCCGCAGATGAGGCTAATGATGGCGCTATTCAAGGAGGAGGCTCTCTGAGGACAAGCGCATCGGGCGGCGGCAATTTTACGATCATCCGCAACGACTCGGTCAGTGGCAGCATCTGACCCAGGCCTTTAGCGCTCGATTAGAGCATTTTGGGAGAGGCTGTACGGCCTCTCCTCTCCCCTTCATAGTTTAGAGAACGGCTCCTCCCTCGCGCGAACCTTTGCCGGCATTGGAGCAGATCGCTCCTGCAGCAGGTCAGACCAGTAGGACATGTCGCAACGTGCCAGAGCAAGCGGACAAGCGCGCCCAAGGGGCGTGGTCTGGACTGCGTTCTCAGCTCCTTCTGCACCATCCGTTCTTTTTCTTCTTACGGCAGTCGCGCTTCTTGTTTTTGCTGTCAACGACATAAGGCAATCCGCGCGCTTTGCGGACGTTTTTCTTATCGCCGAGCGACTTGAGCGATCCGAACAAGTCAGCCCTGAAACCCTCGCTAAGACAGCGGCCAATGCCGACGATATCGTCTCCGGCGATTATTGCCGTTCCGATATTATCATGGCGGGCACCACGCTGGTTCTGAACCGGCTGGATGCCGCCAATGAGATCACTGGCTACGATGCCTGGGTAAGGGCCGCTGACGATGCAGAGCGCTACACGCGCCATGCTGTTACCTGCATGCCAACCGAGAGCAATCTCTGGCTCAGATTGGCAATCGTGCGTGCGGTCATCGTTCAAGAGCCAACGGCGACTGCCCGTTTGATGAACATGTCGGCCTGGCTCGCGCCTACCGATGAAGTCGCACTGCTCGCCCGGCTCTATTTCTGGAACCGTCTCAACGTCACAACGCTTGAAAACGCAAGAAATTCCGTTGAAAGCGACATGAACCTTCTTCTCAAACTCGGAGACCCGCGAAAGGTTGGACCGGCGCTGACGCGGATTAGCCCTGCCCTCTTGCCCTATGTAAAGGCCGCCGGCACAAAGCTCACTTCTGAGAAGAAGAGCTCACTGGCATGGTTCGGCCTGAATCTCGACAAGCTGCCATAAGCCCGCCGACAATGCTTTCAGGTAAGTACGACTGCTTGGCGATTCATAATGCGTAGCACGGTAAGCCTACCCGTCGCGAAAGCACCGGTGTCTATGGCGATACGCCCATTTCCAAAAAAGGGCCGCTGTACCGGCGTATGCCCATGCACGACCAGCAACGGCAATTCCGGCCCGCGCGTAAGAAATGGCTCGCGCATCCAAAGCAGATCCGAATCCCTCTGCTGCAGTAAAGGCACGCCTGGCTTAAGGCCGGCATGTACGAAGACGATATCACCGACCGTCAACATCGAGGGCAGCTCCTCAATAAACTGTCGGTGATGGGCCGGAACAGCATCCTGCAACGCACGGTCCAGTGCCGGGATTCCGCCTTGCCGCATCAGATAGGCAACGTCGACTCCATAGGAGGCCAGGGTCTCCGGGCCTGCAAATCGCTGCCATTCGGGAAAACCGGCCGGCTCTTCAAGCAATTGCCGGAAGGCCTCTTCATGATTACCGCAGAGCGCAATCCGCGTAAGCCCTGCATCCGTCGGGCGGCAGAGATGCTCGATCACCTCCCTCGAGCGACGACCGCGGTCCAAATAGTCACCCAGCATCACCACGAGCGCCCTCTCCGAGTGGATCGCAGCGTCCTCTCTGATGCGCCGCTCCGCTTCCAGGAGTTGGTCGTAGCAACCATGCACGTCACCGACCGCATAGATGACGGGGAATTCGTCCGGTTCAAAGCTTAGCCGTGAGCGCATTCTCTCCACAGAGATATCTGCCTGCGTCGCGTCCCTTCCCATCAATTTCTGCACCCAGCCAAAGGCACTGGTCCGGAAATTGTTGCGGCTAACCTTGCTCTCGGCTTTCGATGTTTCGTTCATGTCCACTAACATATTGAAGTTTATCAGCCTGACTAGATTGAGCAGGCACATGTTCCCGGTCATATCGCCGCGGCCATGCCTCGAATATTATAATCGGCCTGGTGATAAAAGCTCTGGCTGGTGCACCAAAGAAAAATTCAACGAATACTTTTATCTTTATTTCGCCATCCTTGTATTGAATCTTGAAAATCAAAGTATTCGAATTTAATTCCGCCGGGACGAAATTACCGCCCCTGATGAAGACGAAATACGTGAGTAAATACATCCGGGCGTACTGAGCACGGCGAAGGCTAAGCTAGGCAGACATGACCGCTCGCGCGCCTAATTTCAGTGTTTCCATTTGTATACCAACCTGTAATCGTCCGCGACTCCTTGAAGCGGCACTTATTAGCTGTCTAAGCCAACCTATATTTCCCTCTGAGATTTTAATCGGTGACGATTCACATGATCGAAAAAGCACAGCAATCGTGAATCGGTTATCGCGACAGGCCAATATCGACATAAAATACTGGAAACACTCCGAGAGTATTGGTCAAGCAGCCAATCTCAACTGGCTGATCGACAATGCAAATTCGGAATACCTGATATTCCTACATGATGACGACAGGCTTTGCGCCAGCGCAATCAAGATACTTTATGAAGCAAAGCTAAAGTATCCTGGCGCGCAGTGCTTCTACGGTAAGCAATATCTGATAGATTATATCGGCAATATATTACCAAATCGTACAGAGCGCTGGAATCAGCGCTACTTTCGTATTCGTGAGTATGCCGGTTTGCAGAGATCAAATCTTTCAGCTGCACTCTCGCAACAATTTCCCAATAATGGCTTCCTCATAGAAAATCAGTTGGCGCGAAAAACACGCTACCGGCCCGAAATAGAGATCGGCCAGGCAGTCGACGCTGACTTCGGTATTCGCGTCGCGTTCGCCGCCCGTCAACGCTCTTTTGTTTACATTGATAGTTTTGTCTCGGAGTACAGACTAAATCCGGACTCGATTTCCCAATCGACGACACTCAATCGCCGAGAGGACTTACTATATGAGTATATTGAGAAACTGAAAATTCCAGCCGATGACGAGAAAGCCAGAATAGGGTTTCTGGAGCGGATTGCCGTTGCTGCCGCACTTGACGCCGCACGCGCGGGCCGCCGACGCAGTGCGATCCGGATAATCTTCTCCAGGCGTTACAAAGAAGCCCTCTTAAGCCGCTGGACCCTCTATCGACTCATTTGTACGGTTTCGCCTGCCATCGGCGAAAGGATGAAACGCTTCCTCACACACATCAACCCGGATCTAGGGGGTGATCGCGAACGGCAATGGCGGCAGTTTGGCAACGGGCACATAGAGAAGTAGTATCCTCGGCAACTTCTAGTTACCGGTCTAAATTGGTGATTGTCGCCAGATTGACCTCTTAAAAATGGCTGTATATTGCCTTGCAAAAAATATATTGCTCTGCAAAAAGAGTTTGCCGCTGAACCTTGAGTTTGGCAGGGTGTTCGATATGGTGACGCGGAACCGGCCTCCTCCGCCTCGCACGTTGCAAGCATCAGGCGATGATGGAAAGAGAGGCGAAGATTGATGCGGGAAAATCAGTTGGTCCTCCGATTTTACCTGAAAAGCATCTCTCCGCCCAAACTTTACCAAGAACGTTCCGACAAGAGTGGCCTTCATGAATGATATGAGCAATTTTCGTCGTCGTGCGGTCAGCGCTCTGTTCTGGTCACTATTCCAGAACTGGGGCGGCCGCGCGCTGAGCATGGTCGTATTTGTCCTTCTTGCCCGCCTGCTCGCGCCGGCGCAGTTCGGTATCGCTTCTTCCGCTTTCCTGGTGATGTCGATGCTTTCGCTGGTCGCGGAATTTGGTTACGGCGATGCTCTTATCCAAAAGCAAGGGCTGAAGGACCAAGACGTCAACATACCATTTTACGCATCTATGATACTCTCGACGGCACTGGCGTGCATTGCCGCTTTCATGTCCCAGGACATTGCACATCTGATGAATGTCGAAGGATTGGCGCCCTACCTGATCGGAACTGCTGCAATCTGCCCGTTCCTCACGCTCGCAAGCTTTCAGGACGCAATGTATCGACGTCACGTTCAATTCCGCGCGCTGGCCATGCGTACGCTTGCCGGAATCATTATTGGCGGCATTGTCGGTGTTGCTATGGCCCTCATGGGTTTTGGAACATGGGCGTTGATCGGACAGTTTGCCGCCCAGACACTGACAAGCGTAGTTTGGCTATGGGCAAAGCCCGTATGGAAGCCGAACGCCGATCTTACTTGGGATACGTTGACCGGTCTCAGCAAGTTCGGCTTCAACGTCGTCGGACAGCGTCTTATCGATTTCTTCACGTTAAGGAGTATCGATTTTGTTATTTTGCTTGTCTACGGTCCGGCAGCGCTGGCGCTCTTTACAGTATCCTCGCGCCTTTACCAATTGTTATTGCAGCTGCTTCAATCCAGCATTTCAAACGTGGGATTGACGATGCTCTCCAAGGTTTCGGACGATAAGGTACGCCTGCAACGTCTCTACCTGCGCAGTTCGTCGATCGGCGCATTTTTCGGCACGCCCGTTTTCTGCGGCCTCGCAGCACTTGCTCCAGAAGTCAATCACATTATGTTCGGCCAGAAGTGGGCTGGTGCTGAGCACGTCATGGTTCCGTTGCTGCTGATGGGCGGGATTCATTGCGTGCAGTTTGTCAATGCGTCTTATCTGACCGCACTTGGGCGCCCTCAGGCTCTCTTGTGGCTGGTCATTCTGAAAGCCGTATTGGTGCTGCCTCCCCTCTATTTCATACGCATGGATAGTGTGGCCGGCACCGCAATGCTTTACTGCGCAAGTCTTGTTTGCCTCACGCCGTTCTCCTTTGGGGCGACGTTAAATGCGCTTTCGCTCAATTGGAAGGCCATGATCAGGCCTGTGGGCGTGCCTATGCTGGCCTGCGGGGCGGCATTTTTTGCTGTCTACGCTACCCGCACATGGGCAGGCTTGGGCGAATTGAACATCTTATTCAGCCTACTATTATTCGGCGCAATTTTCACCGCCGCATATGCAGTATCCGTCGCAATTCTTGCTTTTGATATCGGCCGCGAAAACGTGCTGTTCCTTCGTAATGCAGTTCGCAGATAAGCAAGCAATAATCTGCTCTAGATAGGTTCAACCTGCTCAAGCAACAAAAGAGGAGATCGAGGATGGATGGCACATCGCTGCGCGTGGCTCAGATCGACGTTCTCATTCCTGCTTACAATGCAGAAACCACCATTGAAGCCGCTGTTGCCAGCATCCAATCTCAGACCATCCGCGATATCAGGATCATCATCGTCAACGACGGCTCGACCGACCGCACGCAGGATATCTTGAATAAGATCGCAGAGGCCGATGAGCGAGTTCACGTTCTAACGACCTCTAATGGAGGAATAGTATCGGCATTAAATGCCGGCCTGGAAATTTGCAACGCCGAGTTCGTCGCCAGACATGACGCAGACGACTTGGCCTACCCCAATCGTTTTGAAGCGCAACTCAACTTCTTGCAGAACGAGAAGGACTGCGTAGCGGTAGGCTCGAACATTCGACATATCGACCAATACGGAAAGTTAATTGGCACACAGTCGAGACTCTATGGGGATGTTCGGCCAGACCCTGATTGGTTTCCTTCAAAGGAACCCTATCTGATGCACCCTTTCCTGATGGTACGTCTCGACGCGATAAGGAAGGTCGGAGGATACCGCTACGTTGTCCATGCGGAGGATACGGATCTCTATTGGCGCCTGCTCGGCGTGGGTCGTTTGCATAATTTGCGTGATATTCACGGGGAGTACCGCATCCACAGCGGCAGCATATCCAGTGCATCCATCGTCAACGGTCGCGTTGCGGCAGTTGCATCCCAACTTGCAGCAATTTCCTATAAACGCCGCCTTCAAGGCGTTCCGGATATCGACTTTTCGCCCGGGCTGCGAACGGATTACGAGCGCGCCAAGACACTCAGCAACATACTAGAGCTTGTGGGGCAATCTCTTTCACCCGATGAGTTCAGCTACCTTAAGGCTGCTGCTTCGGCAAAACTCCTCTCTTTGATGGAGTATAGGCCTTATATCCCGGATCATCAGGATTGCGCCTTAATCGGTGAAGCGCTCGGTCAAGTCGCCTTTTCCACACAGAACATGCGCGAGATAAGCCGGCTCAAAGGCAAAACCGCCTTGCGCTTGTTGAAACTCGGCAGGCTGTCCGATGCCTTTGCGCTGCAACCTTCAGTGGAGAATATTGCGCGAGCCGTCGTAAGCAATTTAAAGAAAAGCCTCTTTAAACGCAATCGATCCACCGCCCTGACAAACTAAAATCGAAATTACAATTCCTGTCGACGGAGAATAGAATATGAGCGTCGTATCTCAACTGCAACAGACGATACTCTCGACCATGAGTGATCTAGTGCCGAAGGATGGGCGCTTTGCTTTGGTGGATTTTCCCGATCACAATAACGTAGGTGATAGCGCTATTTACGTCGGCGAATCCGATCTCTTTAAACGGTTTTCGTTGCGGCCTGCTTACATTTCGTCAGTCCATCACACCAATTGGGCAGATATGGAAAGCGCGATCGGCGACGGTCCTATTTTCATTCACGGCGGGGGAAATTTTGGCGACCTATGGCCGGAATTCAATGATTTTCACGAGGAAATCCTGAGACGCTATCCGAACAGAAGAGTCATCCAGCTTCCTCAAACGATATTCTATGAACAGCCCGAAAAGGCTGCGAGTATGGCAGCGCTTTGTGAAGCACATAAGGATTTCGTGCTGCTGGTGCGCGACCAGCGCAGCTTTGAATTTGCGAAGGAAAATTTCAAGGCCGATATCAGGCTGTGCCCCGACAGCGCTTTTATGATCGAGAAGCGAGACCGGCTGGCGCCTACTCATGAGCTGTTGATGCTTTTGCGGCAGGACAAAGAGACGCGCGGTGTTGACACATCGAAGCATCAATATCCGAAGGATCGTGTATTGGTCGTCGACTGGCCGGAAGAGATTTCCGACAATTCGAAGCTGAACAAGATCAGGTCATATCTCTCGGCCAATGCTCACGAGCCCTGGCTGCTGCTCCCAGGTAACAAGCATCATCGCAGAGGCAATCTGTTGGAGATGGTTGCCCGCACTCGGTTGAGGACTGGCACCGAACTGCTGTCGAAGGGGCGAACGGTAATCACGGATCGTCTTCACGGACATATTCTTTGCACCCTTCTGGATATTCCGCACGTCGTCATCGATAACAGCTACGGCAAAATCAGCGGCTTTGCCAAGGCGTGGGGAACATTCAGCGAAAACCGCTATTTCGCTCAGTCGCTCGATGAGGCAATTTCTATTCTCAAAGAGCGACAAAACCTTGCGATCTGACGCCATCCAGCGATCGGTTTACGAACGCAGAGGAAATAGCTCAAGGCCTGGCGCGCTCACATGCGCGCTGGACCAATATGGTAAGGTGAGCCTCTCAAACACGCACTAGCGCATCGCCCAAATGCTAGGCTTCCTAGATTTGATCACGGAAGCGCACGCTTCTGAAAACGGACAATCCTCACAAGCTCGGCAGCAAACTTTGCGAAATGCTCCGACAAACCGAGCAAGCCGCCCCACAACCTCTTTTCTGAATGGGTCGTGGTCTGCGCGAGGAATGCCCTTGCACTCGCAATTTCGCGTCCAAGGCGGCGCCACGTGATAGGCCTGTGCGCCGGGCCTGAAGTTTCCCACCAGCCTCGAATATAGGCGGTGCGCGTCTCAGGTTTCAAAAGATACTTCATGTAATAAGCACCACGACCACGATCATAGCTCAGCATGATGTCTGGGACATCGGCTGCCTTTCGACGATGATGGTGAAGAATGACGGGGCGAGGATCATATGCGCCTCGATAGCCAGCCCATACGGCCGCTGCTACAGCATCAATATCCTCGCACGGAAATGGTGTACCGGCTCCGAGGCGGCGATCAAACCCGCCGATTTCGACCAGCACATCACGTCTGATCGCCATATTGGCGCCTTGCAGCATGCCTGCGGAAACATAAGCCTTGGCAGGAATTTCAACCCTATGATCCCGCAGGTCAATGGTGACCGGCGCATCATCCGGATCGAAGAGCTCAATACGCCCTCCCATAAAGCCCAATGCCGGATCTTCGCGAAAGACCTCCGCTACACGATCGATGTAGTCAGCCGGTAATATGCAGTCATCATCTGTAAAAGCGACGATTCTGCCACGCGTCGATCGCCATGCCGTATCGCGCGCTGCACCCAGTCCACGCTGAGCCTCATATGCGTAGCGCGCGTTCGGGCAGACTTTCGCAAACGCCTCTATAACGTCCTTCGTTCGGTCCGTGGAAGCGTTGTCGAGGATGACGGCCTCCCACTGATGACTGGAACGCAGTTTCATCAGCGAATCCAGCGTCTCCTCAAGTTGGTCGTGCCGATTTCTCGTGCATATCACCACCGAGACCTCAATCGGGTAATCAGCTTCGGACATCTTCACGCTCCTGCTATTTCAAGGCCATTCTGCCGATTGAAGTTACACAAAAGGGACGTCTATGAAAGGAAAAATTCGTTGGGATTCGGCATTGTCCTGACACATTGAACCTGAAAAATATACGCAATTTCAGGCGGAGAATTTTATGCGCAATAATATTGGTCAGTGGCCTACAAAGCATATTGATCGGCGAACTTTCCTCCTGGCCGCCGGCGCCGGGATCGCTGCCGCTTCCGTTCAAGTCAGCAGGGCCGATGAACCGAGCGAAACACCTTTGCGGCAGAGGGCCGAGAAGAAGGGCCTTGTTTTCGGCACCGAAGTCAACGCCGGACCTTTGTTTAGCCTCAAGCAGTATCAGGATGCCGTGCTACGTGATGCCGCGATGATAGTCCCTGAAAATGAGATGAAATGGAGGCCTACGCAGCCAACGGCACGCCAATCCAACTATTTTAACGCGGACCGAATTGCCAAGTTTGCCAAGGACAATATGCTCCTATTACGGGGCCATACAGCGGTCTGGCATCAAAATCCCCCGGCATGGACGAAAGACATTATCGGCAGCGATGACGGGCAGACGCTCGTTCTCGACCACGCTCGCGAACTCATCAACCATTTTCGCGGACGCGTCATGGAATGGGATGTCGTGAACGAGGCGATCGCGCCGGAGGATGATATGCCCGACAATCTCCGCAACTGGGCGCCGTACAACAAGGGAGGCATCGACTTCATAGCGGATTGCTTTCACGCCGCCAGAGAGGCCGACCCGAACGCCAATTTGTACTATAACGACTATAGCGTCTACTATCAGAACCAGGGTCATCGAAGAGATGCGATCTTGAGCTTTCTGGAAAAACTCAAATCCAAGGGTGCGCCGATTGATGGGTTCGGCATTCAAAGCCACTTGATCGCCAACGCGGAATTCGATGAAAACGTCTACCGACGTTTTCTCTCAGAGGTCGCCGACCTCGGCTTGAAGATACGTGCCACGGAGCTTGACGTAAGCGACGTCAGGCTTGAGCCCGATATAAAATTGAGAGACACAATCGTAGCCGCCCACACTAAACAGTACCTCGATGTGCTTTTCAACGAACCCGCCGTCGTAGGCCTTGTTACCTGGGGCATGACGGATCGTTTTAGCTGGCTTCACAAAGGCTGGCCCAGAAAAGATCACTTGAGACAGCGCTGCTTGCCGCTGGATGACAATTTTGCCAAGAAGCCAATGTGGTACGCGATCGCTGACGCGTTCGACCATGCGCCTTCACGCTAAATTCGAGATGTGATGCGCAAGCGGTCTTCAAGACCCGGCGTCCAATAACGGCCAGCTACAGCACTTCCCGAACTAGCGCGCGTGTGGTCGGGAGACATCCCATCACCCGGTAAGGGGTGGTCGGACGCTCAACTGAATTGCCTGCGCAGACCCATCTGCCTTCCAAGTATAACCCCTATCATTCTATGGGAAAAATCGCCCATTTGCTTATTTTCGTAGAGACATTAACCGTTTCAAGATCAATCCTGACATACAGACTATCATTGTGAAGTTACTTGTGCCATCTAGCAAAAAATATGCTGTATTAGCTAGGGGGCTTTGCGTGCACATCGGTATTGATGACGTAGTTCATAATAAAAATTTTTCTGCTTGGTTAGATTTTTTCCGCTGGGCGGCGGCATTGGAAGTGGTGATCTACCACATAAATCACCGGTATTTTGTGAAGCTCTTCGAGGTTCCTCACTCTGAGCGACTTATCGGCCACTATTTATTTGCATTCATTTCATCGTTCGGCGGTCCAGCCGTCATCCTTTTCTTCGTCATGAGTGGGTACCTCGTTGGAGGAAGCGTTGCAGGGAGATATCTTCGATCAAGCAAATTCGATAGCGTCGACTATTTCATCACGAGACTGTCGCGGCTCTGGACTGTGCTTATCCCGGCGCTTCTCTTTGCTTTCCTGTTTGACACCCTCGCGCTCGACATCTTCCACGCAGCAGAGAACGGTATCTTTGCCCTCGACGCAGAGGGTGCCGGCACAGCATTGAACCACGATGCCTGGACGGCAGCGTGCAACATCGCCTTTCTTCAAACGGCGTTCTGCACTCAGTTCGGCAGCAACGGTGCTCTCTGGAGTCTCTTTCACGAATTCTGGTACTATATGACGTTCCCGCTTGTGATGATGGCGTTCTGGGGCAGGAGCGGTGTCATTGCTAAAGTCGCCATGACCATTGCCGCCGCCGCCATCCTGCTGGCCCTGACATGGTTCCAGTTCGTCGGCTTCTCGATTGCCGGCTATGCCGGAATCTGGCTTCTGGGGACCTTTGCGGCGCTCAGATCCAAACCTGTTTTGCCGATCAATGCAACTTTTGCTGCCATAGGCTGTATCGCCTGCCTGCTTGTCTGGCGCGTGCTCTACACGCCAGGTACCGCGACCCCAGCAACGTTTTTTTCCAAAGAAACGGTTCTGGATTACACGATAGCAGCGAGCTTTGCGAATCTCCTGATGGCAATGAGGCAGTCGAAAAAGCTGCTACGTATGCCGCTGCCGCGCCTCAATGAACAACTCGCGGGCTTTTCCTACTCCCTCTACTGCACCCACACTCCGCTGGTTATTTTGATCGGGGCGATATGTGTATGGGCCTTCCAAACCGGGTGGCACATGAAGCCGACGGAGAACACGGATTTTCTTTACGCCGCGCTCGCCGTCGCAATCTGTGTTGGTTTTGCGTTTCTATTTTCTCTGGCGACCGAGCGGAACACTCCGGCAATTCGGGCATTGTTCCGGCGAATGCGAGCGAGAAAAGAATCGCTGGCCTATGAGCAGGAGGCGGGATAAGCCACCTTCGGATGATGGTGATACTGTGAAGCGCCGAATACCGTAGCGCGCATTTGGTGGAAAGCACTCTCAGCATCACCCGCTGCCCCCAAACACCAGTTGTAAGTCGTAAGAAGGTCGCGCGTCCCTTGTCCGAAGACTAGACTGCCGCCGGCGGTGACAACCCAGCGAGCATCCGCCGCGACCGAAAGTACAGGTCCTGAACGTCAACTAAGGGGCGGTATCGCACGCTCGCGCGCAAATGTCTGCTTGGAAACTATGCGCGTCGGCTCTTTCCATGATCTGCGAGCGAGCGTCTGCTGACGCCGACGAAGTCGCTCGCGAACCGGTAGAGCTGCGAAAGCAGCGTAGGAGAAGGCGAGCCAAAACATCTCGTTCAAGGACGGATCGACGATGATTGTCTCCGTATAAGAACGTATGCTCAGCAATATAAATATAGCCGCCGGAAGTGCCATTTCCGGGATACGTCGAATTGAAATGGCGTAGAGCAGCCTCATCCCGATGATCGCCCAAATCGCAACAGCAAAACACAGCCCCGGCAATCCCAACTGCAATCGAAAATCTATCCAGGCATTATGTGCGTGGGGTGCAGGCCAATGCAGTTCCTGCAGAACGATCGGCTTAAAGTATTCCGTTCCCCAGATACCGTTCCCATAGCCCCAGAAAGGATTTTGGTTGATCATGAGGGACGCGAATTCCCAGACCTGCGCACGTCCGGTCAGGCTGGCATCGCGTCCTAGAAGGGTGTAAACGATGCCGCTTGATATGATTATGACCCCGACAACTGAAGCCACGAGCCCCGTGAAGAACAGCAGCACCAAGGGATAGGAAACCCTGTTAACCACGTAGATCAGATAGCCGAGAATGGCCGTGATTACGAATGCAGCCAAAAGCGCCGTTGCCGAATTCGCGATAAGCAACAAGAAGGTGGCCAGACACGCAATAACCACAATGTGGTAAGGATTCAGCAGTTTCATGCGCCACGACACAAGCGCAACGAGGAAGGTCATCGACGCCGTACCTCCCATGACGTTCTTGTGTATCATCGCGCCGCGCCAAGCCCCGCGCAAATCTTCCGAGCTGTAAGAAAGTGACGGCGCTGCGACGATCATAACAAGCGAAATCGTACACGAAATTGCCAGGCCTATGGCGAGAAGCTGAAGGACACGCCGATAGGGTACAAATTCTATGAGATAGACCGCATAGAGTGTGAAAACCAGCATTCGCCCCGTTCTGTTGAACGATTGCCCTGGCTCAGGCATCCAGCGCGATGTGCAAAACGCCCATAGAAGGAAGGCGAACACTATCCAATTGCGCTTCAGCGCAGAAATAGACTTTTGTGGGCTCCGGCTAAAAAGCCACGCAACATAACTCAAGATCACCGTAAGTATTATTGTCGTGTTAAGCGGGCTCCTCACAACAATGGCCGCAAGCGCCGGAGATTTCCAACCAAGATACGAGTCCAGTGGAAAAAGCGTGCCAATCAGAGGAAACGTAATGATAAAAACGAGTGCGAGCTCGCGCGGCGAAAGACGATAAGGAGAAGTCTCCTTTTGCCGGGCAGCATTCATGCTTCGATCCTCGATACCTTCTGCTCTGGTTTAATACCGCTCGTTTCGTCATTTTCCGCGGGATAGCGGTCCGTCAGCTGGGTTTCTCTACGCGGCTCCATGATACGACGCGTAAACCTTATGAGCCGGCGCTCGATAAGATAGTGATAAGAGATCCCAAACGCTGCGGCGACGGATGCGATCATGATCGCAACAATATTCAACGAAAAATATGTCGAGATTCCGAGCCGTGACGATAGGTTTATCGAAAACGAAAGTACGACCGGATGCACGAGGTAAACAGCGTAGGAGGACGCACCGAAGGCGAGAAGAAATCCTGGCACGTTCAGTGGGCGATGACGTTCAATTTCCACTGCTCCAAGAACGAACAACATGGACGCAGTACCAAAAGCCAAACGTCCAACCAGCGGATCGTCCTGAATGTTCACGAAGAACCACGTCAAGAGGAAGAAGACGACGACGCCTAGAGAGGCGAGCACATATGGTACTGGTATTCTCGCATGTCGCAATATCATCGCCACGCCGACACCCATGATAAATTCGATATTGAACGGGCTGAAAAAGAACGAAAACGGAAAGGCCAATGAGCCGATTGCCTGGAGCGTCACCAGAAGATTTGCTGCGACGATAGCTAGCGCCCATGCTGGCAAGATCCACAATGCCTTACGGCCGTTCCAGATGATCACGGCAAAGAGCGCGTAGAAAAAGATCTCGTGTATCAATGTCCAGGCCACGCCGAGGACCGGTGGAATTGGATTGGGCAGGAGAAAAATGGACAGGACGATGTTTACCGGGTCGCGCTGGCTTGGCTGCCCTGCCCCCGTGAAGACCAAATAAAGGATGACAAGCGGAAAGAGGATGAACCAATAGGGCGGATAAATGCGGATAAATCGCTTGGCCGCAAAAGAACGGATCCGTTCTCTGCGACCTATATCGCTCCAGTGAATCCAGGTGATGATGAAGCCGCTAAGAACGAAAAAGAAATCCACTCCAACATTAAAGTTATTGAAATGGCTATTAAACGGCTCCGCCCCAAAGAACCGTGGTTCAGACATGATGCTACCAGTGTGGTGGAAAACGACGAGCAGAGCGGCGACTCCACGCCCGACCTCGATGCTGCCGAACTTATCGCGATTGGCATTCTTGTTAACGCCATTCATGCAAGCACCTCACAATAAGATTCCGCGCATCTGGCGACACTGAATGTTTGCCCTCTCGCTTGAAGCTCCGCAGCATCAACCGGACGACCCAAACTGTCGACAATGGCCTTCTCCAAAGCAGCAACGTCACCGACGGGAACAAGAGATCCAAAACGGCCGCCATCCAGAATCTCGGCCGGACCATGCGGACAATCGGTACTGACGACTGGCGTACCGCAAGCAAGCGCCTCGGCAACTACGTTTCCGAACCCTTCAAATCGGGAAGAAAGCACAAAAAGCTTCGCGTGCTTCAAGTAGGCGAGTGCATTCTCGCTGAAGCCTGGCATGGAAATACGCTCCTGAAGACCCAGACTTTTCACAAGTGTCTCCAGCTCTTCCCGCATCGGACCATCACCCAAAATGAGAAGCCTTGCGTCGCTCTGCTTTGAAACGCCTGCAAATGCCTTGATCAGGGTCGTGAAATCCTTTTGCGGCACCAACCGTCCCATGGCTAGAACAATTGGTTGAGGATCGTCAAACCACGGATGTTCCGGCGTCCTCGACGTGCGCTCCTCGAAATCGTCGGTGACGACACCATTGTAGATGACACGTATCTTCGAACGCTTGATGCCTGCTCTGGCAGCAAGGTCATCGGCGACACCGGCCGAGACTGCGACGATGACGTCTGCGAAAGGCATCGCCATGCGATAGAGCGCGGGTAGCACGCGGAATTGCCAGGAGCGCCGCTTCACCTGCTCGGAAAAGGCGTTATGCTGAGTTACGAGTATGCGTGTGCGAACACCGGCCAGCCGTCTGGCTAGAACCGCCATCACATTCATGTGCTCCATATTCGCGATGAGAATATCGGGCTTTTCCTCTTTCAGATAGCGTACGAGCTTGGGCAAGGCACTGAGCTGCCGTTTTGCATCGAGGGCAACTATCCGCGCGCCCTGCTCTTTCACCGGGTCTGTCAGTTCGCCTCCCTCACGGTCGAGGAGGAAGGTGACGTTGAAGCCTGCTTTGGAGAATTGCGGCAGAAGGCGCGCATGCAAGCGCTCCGCGCCACCACCGGAAAGATCGGGGAGATAGATGGCCAGGGAAGCCCGCTTTGCGCCGTTCTCGGTCATGCTTCTCGCTTTCACAACATTGACGGTATTATCGGCCGCTATGGCCGGTGATCTCACGCCTGCCGGCTTTGAAGGTCGTTAGCCTCGGCTTCATTGGGGACCTGCTCTACGACCCGTGGAATACGGCCATAGGGATCAAGCCCATTGTTGGAGCGTATAACGCGTGCGGGATTGCCTGCGATGATCGAATAGGCCGGCATGTCCTTTGTTACGACGCTGCCGGATCCGACGATGCAGTGATCTCCGATCGTCACCCCAGGCAAGATGATGCTTCTGGCACCAATGAAGCAGCGCTTGCCGATGCGTGTGTCGCGATACATTCGACGCGTTGTGTCGTGCGCGAGAATAGCAGCGTCAAAAGCGACATAGCTTTCCTCTCCGACATGAATGCCCTTTGGGTGTGTCTTATCAAAGCGTGCAGAGAGCGAAAAATCAGCTGTCGGATGGATGTTCATCCCCCAGAAACGGTTCAGATAAAACCGTCGCGCATCGACCACGATCCGGCGAAGCTTCAAAAATCGGTTCAAACCAGGCAATTCGATGCTCTCCTAATTCTTGCTGCCGTCCATTTCACTTGTCGGAAATGGTGCCGTTAGGTGATGAGTATGTCTTAGCAGAGGAGCCAATTGGGGCGGACAAACCGCTACGCGGAAACAGCTAAGTCACAGAACCGCAGGACGGTGGTTCGACCTCCAATGGTGCAATGCAGCATTCGCTTTCCGATAACACGTACCTTAGTTTGAAGCAACAAAATGGCCAAGGAAAGTCGGATAGATCAACATGCCTCACACATCATGCCGATCCGTCGGTCAAATCACCCCGCCGGATCACGAATAGAATATTGCGGGACAATCAGGCTGGCAGGCCTTCGGCACTTGAGGTTTCGCCGGACACAATATCAAGCAGCTTGATCGCCCGATTTCTCCAGTTGTAAACCGAGGCGGTTGACCCGGTATTGCGGCGTGCGATCGTACCTTCAGCAAGCCCGCAAAGTAGTGGCCCCACTTCGGCGGGATCTTCCACGCAATGCAGGACACTGCCGAAATCACGGGCCTTGGGAATGCCGGTCGAGATGACTTCCATGCCGGAATTCAGGCAATGATAGAAACGCAGCGGATCAATGTAATCGGTCAGTGGCGAGCCGACGACGTAAGGCGCAAGGGTAACGGCATAGGCGCCGAGGACTGTGGGCAGTTCGCTGTTAACGTAAGATCCCAAATAGTGGATGTTGGCGTGCATTGACGTCAGTTCATCAACCTTTTGCTTAACTTTCGGATCGTCGCTGGCAATGTGTCCGCGTATCTCGAAACGCAGTCCGGGATTTGCCGTTGCCGCCGCTCCCAGGAAATCGAAATCAAGCCGCTCGTCCACGCTCGCCAGGATCAGAATTTTTTTCCAATCCGGCGCCGGCCGCTCGATAGCTGTCACTGAGGAAGCATTACCGAGATGACGCGACGTCGGAAAAAGTCGCTTTAGTGTCGGCGCGGCGTGAACAACAACATCCGAGCCGCCGAGAAGAATGGCCTGCGCGATCTGCGCCTTCACGCGCGAGTATCCAGTGCGGCCATACAGCAAGTCATCGTGCATATCCAGGCACCATAAGCCGCCACAGAGCATCCGCAGCATTCGGCTCATTGCCGGGAATACAAGATTGGTGGAGTTGACGAAGAGCAGCTGTCTGCGGTCGCGGAAATTATGACGCATGAAGCTCAGAAATTTCGGCAGTGAGAAAACGCGCTTCTCCTGGCTATTGTCCATATCGATGACGACGGGGCGCCGCTTCAAAAAGATGTAGAAGACCTTATGCCCCAGAAGATGTAGCTCTTCCGCAAGCGGTAGGCGGAAATCCTTGGCAGGATCGCGGCAGGTTAAGAGGACGATGGTCCATCGACCCTTGTTCTCTTCCAATGTCAATGTCCTCCTGATCGAAAACGGGAAGCGGGTCCGCACAAAATATGCCCGCATGGCATATCAGCCGAAGCCAGCGAAAATATGAAAAATAACAAGTTCCGCCAATCTTCTGCCCACATCCTGGAGAGGCGGCCAACAGGCCACGGATGCCTTGTCTCCGCGCTCATGCAATGCCTTATCTCAAAAGCTTCATTTGAATGCAGCCAGGAAATCATGTTCAGCATATTGGGAGGAGCGACGGATAATTGTCGTTTTCATCCGGTAGCATTCGACAGGATATTTCCTTGCACGTCAACGACCGTGCTGCGAATAAACTGCTTCTTCCGAAAACCTACCCGGTGGGATTCATAGATGAACCGACGACCTGCGACACGCCGTGAACTCCTGCAAGCAGGAGCTGCGATGATCGGAATCGGCGTTGCTTTTCCTCCAAAGGCAACATTAGCCGCCGCTCTCCCACTTCCCTTGTCCGGCGCCGTTATCGACGAAGACTCAGTCACTGGCGCAATCGACACCCACCGTCCACTGCCTGCCCTTCCCCTTCCGACCGGAACCAGGGTATCGGCCATTGGCGACAGCCATATCGGCTACGGTGTTTATGCGGGCTCTCCTTTGGTGCCAAACCCAGGTAATACATTCGCCGTAGGCTACAGCATGGCGAACGGTTTCATCGAATGGACCCGCGCACTCGATCCCCGCTTCGACCATGATAGCTGGTACGATACAGCCGACCCGACCGGTCGCAATATTTCCGGAGCAAACCAGGGGATATTCGGAGCCCATCTCGAATGGAGTAATGAGGCATCCACCGGCATTCTCACCCGTCTCCCTGCGCTTCTTGCGAAACGCCCTGCTGTTATCATCCTGGAGGGAGGGACCAATTCGGTAAATTCAGGTGATACTGCCGGAAAGAACAGCCCTGCAGCCGCAGCGGAAATCATAGCCAAGCTCGACAAGGCGCTGCGGCTGGCGCGAGCCGGGGGTGTATGGGTTATCCTGATGACGATCTATCCACGGGGTGATTGGCCCAAGAACGACGCCCGCCACAGGGCCGTTGCCGATTCAAACAATTGGATAAAGGCCCAGGAAGGACGCGATGGCGTACTCGGCATTGTCGACGGCAATGATGATATTCTTGCACCAGGCGGCGTCCAAGACCTCAGCATGTACGAGAAAGACAAAATTCATCTGGCGCCAAAAGGCGCGCGGAGGATCGGTAAGGAAAAGCTGCTGCCTATCCTACAGTCCGCTATCAGCGCCGGATCCACGTTCAATTTCGATCCAGCCGTTGAAAATCTTGCGGGCGAAAGTATGGGACGATTGAGCGGAGCAGAAGGCGGGAAAGCCAGCCCGGCAATCACGGGACAAATTCCGAGCGGTTTCCGATGCGGCATCGGGCGTAATGCCGAGACCGTTGCCTGCTCCATTGACGAGCTTGAGGGCGCCATCAAGGGCGCGCGTCTAGCTGTGACGCCGACCGACGATAACGATGCGGCCTACACACATGTGCAGTTCAACGCCGACCCGATCGCGACTACAGGGAAGCTGGCGCCAGGCGACTGGATATACGCTGCTATGTTCGTGGAACAGCTAGCCGGTGATCAGTTGGGTACGGCGCGAATCGTCTTCAAATTGCGGCAGGACAAAAAGCTCCTCCAGAGCGTTGGAGGGCTTTGGACCTCATCCGGCGATTTCGCGCATTCGATCGGGGCCGGCAGCGAAGGCTGGTGGATCAAGACCAACCCCTTCCTGATGCCCGACTTGCCCTTCGACAACCTGAAATGCGATCTGGACATCACTTCAGACAAGAACGGCACACCTTTCACAATCAGGCTATCCCGTTTCATCATTAGAAAAATCGCTGATCCGCGGCTGGTGAGCTAACTTCCAATCATAGGTTTCTCCGAGTATGTGGACACACTCGGAGAACTATCCCGACCGAGGCAATGCGCTTCAATGACGAGCAAGCTACGACCGGCCTTCCAGCGTTTGGCCGCTGGCCGTCCCTTGCCGTTTGTCGGCGCCTGAGGCTTCTTCATAAATGCGATGAAGCAAGGGCAATATGACGCGATCGCAATAATGTTTTTCCACCCGCATTCTGCCGGCTTCGGCGAGACGCGTGCGAAGTCCTTCATCACTGACGAGAGCAGAGATTGCGTTCGCGAGCCCGTCTTTATCGCCGGCGTCGACCAGCAGGCCGTCGACGCCGTCGGTGATCAACTCTGGTATCCCGCCTACGCGCGTGGTGATAACCGCAACACCGGCAGCCATCGCTTCGAGCACGCTCATGGGCAATCCCTCGTTATAAGAGGGAAGAATATAGATGCCGCTTGCCTCCAGCAGCGCCTGCTTCTTCTGCCCGTCGACCCAGCCGGCCAATATCACGCGACCGTCCATGGAGAGGGTTTTTACGAGCTTGCTGGCCTCCTCAACTTGGCCATTGCCGCCGATCACCAGCTTCGCATCCGGATGATCTGGAGCTATCCTGGCGAAAGCCGGGATGAGGTCGAACGTTCCTTTGCGTGGTCCGATCAGCCCGAGGAAGAGAAGATCATGCGGCTTCCTTATCTGCGGATCTGCAGGGGGCGGCACAATCACATAATTCGGAACGACAACGATGCGCGCCGCTGGCGCGATCCCGCCAACGAATTCCCGCCAGCTTTCCGAAAGCACAATGACGCGCGTCGCCTTCTCAAGGTGACGCCGGATAAGTCGGCGCAGAAACGGACGCTGGCTCTCATAGAACGGCTTCATCTCCGAACCATGCAAATGCAGGACTACCGGTATGCCGAAAAGCCTTGCGAGCGACGTAAACAGCCCCTTGCGCCAAAAGCTGCCGCGCATTGCTGAATGAGCGTGCACAAGCTCGACGCGCTTGGTCGTCAACAGCCAGAGATAGACGATGAGTGCGCGCAGCAGCACGAGCTGCTTTACAAGAAAATTGCCATCCACATAGGAGGCGACGAGACGGACATCTTCTTTTTCAAGAAACCCGTCACGCTCATAGGCTTCGACGACGCTGCGCATGCCGCCGCGCGCGGCGCACCAAACCATGATCTTCATAAGCTTGTCCCTTCGATAAGGTCGACTGGTTCAATTCTGACATTTGCCCGATGCGATCTCCTGGGTCAAACCAGGAACGATGACGGCGGATGCCGCCTGCGGCAACGGATGCGAGCCGTCCGGGATAGCCGCAGAAAGCTCATCCGGGGCGAGCTCGGCCCAGGCCGGCTGGTTATCGTAGAAATCAAGGCCCATCTCGTTCGCAAGCTGACGATGGGCATCGATATAGCTGTTGATGAACGGACGAATGAAGCCCCTGATTCCAAAGATCGGATTCATTCCCATGACGATGATGCGCGCATGAGGCAATTGCTGTTTCAGCTGCCCCAGGATCATCGCCATGTTCTGACGACTGCGCCCTACAGTCATAAAGCGATTTAGAGCAGCATCGTTAGCATAGAATTCAACGAGTACGACATCAGGTTTCGCCGCTATCACGTCCCCTGTTTTTTCCAGAGCCCATTCAGATGTGGCACCACTGCGTGCAACTGCATCTACCAGAACCGGACGCCTAAGGCACTTAGTCAGCGCCTCTTGCAAAGGTAACTGCCAACCGCCCCGCTCGGTCAGAGACGTTCCGAAGGTCACGATTTTATAAGTCATGTCGTCTGCTCTGCTGATTGAGGCAACTTGGCCAGAGATCACACCCAGGATAAGCACAAGGCAAAGGCCAATTCCGAGCCATATTCGCATCATTTCCTCACCTGTTTGTGCAAATGATGTCTTCTTCCCGTCTTAATTCTCTTCGCTGTCCGCTAGCCTCAAGGACCATATCGAAGAGCGTATCCCATCGGGACATTAACCGCGCACCCCAAAAAAAGCCTCACTTCGATGGCATTTTTTTTGCACTGCAGCGAGGAATACGATAACGTCACGCTTAATTAGGTGTGAAGAGCTTTTGCAACAAAGTTTGTGCGATAGGTTGGAAGCTCTTGATTTAATTGCTGACGTTAGGCGTTGTTAACTGATGGATACGCAAGTCGTTTGGTGAAACGAGCACGCTGCATCGAGAACTCTCACAAATTGCGAGGCTTCGCCTCAACGTGAGGGTCGGCCAGCAAGGCTAAGTACTGCAACTTCAAATCAGCCCTTATTCAACTCGAATCATAGGACCAGATATGCCTTCCTGCGTGATTATCGTTGAAAATCTCCCAGTCCCGTTTGATCGACGAGTATGGCAAGAGGCGTGCGCGTTGCGGGATGCGGGCTGGCAGGTTTCTGTGATATGCCCGAAGACAGAACAGTATCCCGAGAAGTTTGAGATTATCGACGATATCGAGATCTTTCGGCATCCACTCCCACTCGAGGCTCGTGGAAAACTTGCCTTCCTTGCCGAATACAGTGTGGCATTGTTCTACGAATTCACCCTTCTCTTCAAAGTGCTTCAGAGAAGAGGATTCGATGTCATCCAGGCCTGCAATCCCCCGGATTTGATTTTTCTGGTTGCGCTCCCCTTCAAGCTGTTCGGGAAGAGCTTTGTTTTTGACCACCACGATGTAAGTCCGGAACTCTTCGTCGCAAAATACGCGAGGCGCGGCTTCTTCTATCATCTGCTGAGACTTGCCGAACGGCTGACTTTCCTCACGGCAGACCTCGTGATTTCGTCCAATGAGACTCACCGTGAATTGGCGATGTCGCGAGGAGGAAAGAAAGGAGAAGATGTCGTATCCGTTTACAGCATTCCGGATAAGTCCCGAATTCGCCGCGTTGCGCCGAATTTAGAACTTCGTGGCGGCGCCCGCGTCGTTTTGGGCTATGTTGGAATTATCGCAGATCAGGACGGTGTCGATCACCTGATCCGTTGCGTTCACCAGCTCGTAAAGGTTCACTCAGTTTCTGATATAAAAGCAGTTGTCGTGGGAGATGGTCCGGCACTTGAAACGGTTAGAAGTCTTGCTGCAGAGTTAGAGATAGAAGACTTTGTCACCTTCACTGGATATTTGCGCGGAGAGCAGCTACTCGCCGCGTTAAGTACCTTTGACATAGGGATCATACCGGATCCGGTAAATGAATATAATGACAAGATAAGCATGAACAAAGTTTTCGAGTACTCCGCGCTTGGAATACCCTCCGTTTCCTATGATTTGCGCGAAACGAAACGCTTGCTTAAATCGGCGGGGCGCTACGCCGATGCACCGACGCCCGAAGCCCTTGCAAAGGCTTGCTTGACACTAATAACGGATGACAACGCTCGAGCAGAAGCTGGCCGGCGCGCAAAAGCGTTGGCGGAAGCTGACTTCAATTGGGATCACGAAGCGCAAAAGTACGTCGACGCTTATTCTCGATTCCTTAAGCAGGAAGAGGTTAGCCTTCAGACTGGCACTTGATGAAGAGCTGTCATATTCTATTGCGGATATTGATATCCCACTCGGAATATTGATATCCCGGTCAATTGTATTGCCTGAAGATGGGCGCTTTTAATGTGTTCGATCGTACATTCACTTGAACTTGTTAGCTAACGGAGGCCCGGATTGCTATCGCCAGATAAGGTCTCGGCGCATGCCGATGAAGATTGGGAAAACGCCGGAGCCGGCGATACCATTGATGTCGAACGGCTTGTTGCAGTCGCACGCCGTCAATGGCGTGTCGTTGCAGTCTGCATGGGAATCTTCGCAATCTTGGGCCTCGTCTATATCCTGACGGCGGTACCCAAATACACTGCGTCGACAAGCGTTCTCATCGATCGCGGCAACAGTCAAATTGTGAACCAGATGCAGGCCAATGTCGCCGCAGCTCTTCCGATTGAGGACGACGCCTCCGTGCTCAGCGAGGTCGAGCTTTTCAAATCTGACTCGATCGGTCTAGCCGTTGTCGACAAACTGAAGCTCCTCGACAATCCGGAATTTACTTCGCCGGCCCGTTCGCCAATCAGCATGCTTCGCTCGCTTCTGAACTTTCGCACTTGGTTTGCCAGCGATGACGTCGCAGCCGACGATCTTGACACCTTGCGCCATAACGCAGCCGACAAGATCGTTACTGACATGGACGTCGATCGTATCGGACGCTCCTACGCACTTTCAATCAGCTACACTTCGACATCTCCTGAGCTGGCGTCGAAAATTGCGACCTCTATCGCCGAGGCCTATCTCGTCGACAAACTAAACTCGAAATACGATGCCACCCGTCGTGCCTCCGAGTGGCTTCAGGAGCGTATCGACGAACTCAAGCAGAGGGCGCTCGATTCAGATCTTGCGGTCCAAAAGTTTCGGACTGCGCATGGCCTTCTCTCTACCGGCGGTCAGTATCAGCTTCTTAGCGACCAGCAGCTTTCCGAATTGACGACCCAGTTGATCGGCGCGCAGGCCGATACAGCTAGAGCGCGGGCAAAGTACGAGCGTGTGAAATCGATCATCGATAATAAGCGCACTGACGCCATCGTAACCGACGTTCTCGATAACTCGATCTCTAACGATCTGCGCAAGAAATATTTGGAAGCTTCAAAGCTTGAAGCTGAAATATCTGCTCGTCTCGGGCCGGATCACATTCAGGCCGTTCGCCTTCGCAGCGAGATGGCTGAATATCAACGGCTGATGTTCGAAGAATTGAACCGTATCGCTGAGAGCTATCAAAGCGAGCTTCAGGTCGCGCAAACTCGTGAAAAGTCCCTTCAGGACAGTGTCACGCAAGCGAGCAGCGTAACGGCCGCGGCCGGTGAAACTCAGGTTCAGCTTCGAGAACTCGAGCGCACTGCAGATACTTATCGCAACCTCTACCAGACCTTCCTCGCCCGCTTCCAGGAAGCAACTCAGCAGCAATCCTTCCCGATCACCGACGCGCGCATCATCACCAGAGCACAGGTGCCGACGGCTCCGAGCGCGCCGAAGAAGCCATTGATCCTTGCTCTGGCTATGGCGCTCGGCGCAGCCTTCGGCGGTGGGATCGGCGCCTTCCGTGAATTCCGCGACCGCTTCTTCCGTACTGGCGAGCAGGTGCGGGACGTGTTGTCGCTCGAATACATTGGCCATATACCGGCTGTCGACGCGAAGGAAGCGAGCAGCGGCGCCAGCGAGCCGGAATCTGCCCGTGGCCTGCAAAGCGGTAACGGGATAACCAATTACGTGGTCAATCATCCACTTTCAGCCTTCGCTGAAACGATGCGTAGCGCCAAGATCGCCGTTGACATGGAAAATCCAAGCTCACGCTGCAAGGTGATCGGTGTGATTTCCAGCCTTCCCGGTGAAGGCAAGTCGACCGTCGCCATCAATCTTGCACAGCTTCTTGCCATGCAGGGCTCGCGGACTTTGCTGATCGATGCCGACCTTCGCAATCCGGGCGCAACGCGCGCTATCGGCCGCCATGCGGAGCAAGGCATTCTAGAAGCCTTGCTGGAAGGTAAGCCACTGAAGGATGTGCTGCTGCTCGACAGCAAGACAAAGCTCGCCTTCCTGCCGGCAGTCGTCAAGCGCCGCGTGCCGCACTCCTCCGATCTGCTCTCCTCCTCCATCATGGTCAATCTGCTGGAAGAGCTGAAGGTGCACTTCGACTACATCGTTCTGGACCTGCCGCCGCTCGGCCCGGTCGTCGATGCCCGGGCGGTTAGCCCGATGCTGGATGCATCGCTGGCCGTTATCGAGTGGGGCCGTACGTCACGGCGCGTCGTTCGCACCACCTTCGCAGTTCAACCCGAACTCATGGAAAAGTGCATCGGCGTCGTACTGAACAAGGTCGACACCGAAAAACTGAAGCTCTATCGCTCCTATGGTTCCGGCGAGTATTATTACAATCGCTACTCGGCCTACTACCACGAAGCGTAAGAGCGCTTTCCAACTGGAATCTGAAACGCATTATGCGGCGAAATTCGCCGCATAATTTTTTGATCAGGCGTATTCCGCAAAGAATTTACCGATCGCCTCTATTTCATTCGTCCGGATATCGTGACCGCCCGAATGCCATTCCAACAGCACAGCGGCCTTTTGGGCCTCGAAATAGTCGGAAAGCGCATCGGTCAACGCGACCGGCGAGATCGGGTCGCGCTGGCCTGCCGTGATCAAGACCCTTCGACCGCCGAGATCGGGATTGGCGCGCGGCCGAAAAGGGATGAGCGGATGGAGCAGTGCTGCCGCATCGAACAGGCCCTTTTCGATCAATATGTTCGCCAGAATGTTGGCGCCGTTCGAAAAGCCGAGCCCGAGAATTTCGGAGGCGCCGTGTGTCGCCGCCAGATCCTGGACATAGTCAGTCATCTTCGCAGTCGCCCGCGCGAGGTCGGCCATGTCGTAGACCCCTTCTCCGGTGCGCTTGAAAAAGCGGGCTGCTCCATATTCAGAGACATCGCCGCGCGGCGAAACGATTGTTGCTTCCGGCAGCAGTCGCCTGCCGAAGTCGAAGAACTGGTTCTCGTCGCCGCCTGTTCCGTGCAGCACGAAAAGGATGGGTTTGCCGGGCGCACCGGCATGCAGCCGGTGCACATAACCATTGTCGGTCATTGTCCTGCCTCCGCTTAGGCTTCGAGCGGCTGCAGATGCTGCTCAATAAGGGCGCGCAGATGAGCATGCTGTTGCGGCAGCTTCAATGCCTCGCCGAGATGAGCCGTATCCTCGTCGCGGTCGAAACCGGGCTCGTTGGTTGCGATCTCGAACAACACGCCGCCGGGCGTGCGGAAATAGATCGCCCAGAAGTAATCGCGATCAATGACCGGGGTGACCTGATAGCCCGTATCCATCAGCGCCTTGCGCACCTCAAGCTGCTTTTCGCGGTTTTCAACGGCGAAGGCGACGTGGTGGACGGAACCGGCGCCCGGGAGCGCACGAGCGATATTGGGCATGGTTTCGAGATCGACGAGATGCGCACCGTTGCCGCCGGGAATGACGAACCGCTTGACGCCGTCTCGTTCCTCCTGAACCTCATAACCCATGAACTTCAGAAGTTCGGCGGTGGCGCCATCATCCTTCAGCCGCATGGCGACCGAGTGGAAGCCTCTGATAGCCTGATCCTCGCTGATGCCGCCATGTGTCCAGGGAGCGCGGGTATCGTCCTTGACTTCGACGAGGGCGAAACCATCCCCGTCAGGGCCAGCAAAATTCAGGCGCTTTTCACCGAAGGTTTCCTCGGTTTTTAGACCGCCAACGTTGAGTTTCGTCAGCCGATCGCTCCAGAACCCGAGCGAGCCCTGCGGAACCGAGTAGACCGTGGTACCGACTTCACCGGTACCCGGGCGGCCCTGCGGCATCTTCGGGAACGGGAAGTAGGTCATGATCGTGCCCGGCGAACCGGTCTCGTCGCCGTAATAGAGGTGATAGATGTCGGGAGCGTCGAAATTGACGGTCTTCTTGACACGGCGCAGGCCCAGCGCATTGGTGAAGAACTGGTTGTTGGTGCGGGCGTCCTCCGCCATCGATGTGACGTGGTGCAGACCCTTGATTTGATCGAGCATTTGAGACCTCTTTCTGCCCGCATCGGGCGGGCTTTCGATGGGTCATAGATGAGCTCTTCCGCCCGTTTCTCATAGCCTGGCAAGCCGACACGCATTGTCTCCATTTTGTGAACGACGATGCGGGAGCGTTCACGGATTGGCGGGAAGCTGCCAGTCGATCGGCTCGCGACCGTGCGACTGCAGGAATGCATTCGCCTTGGAGAAATGCCGGGATCCGAAAAAGCCGTTATGAGCCGAGAGTGGCGACGGATGCGGCGCCTTAAGCACCAAATGCCGCCTTGCATCGACAAAAGCCGCCTTCTTTTGAGCGTAAGAACCCCAGAGCATGAAAACGGCAGCTTCGCACTCATTGTTCACCTTGCGGATAACAGCGTCGGTAAACTGCTCCCAGCCCTTGCCCTGATGCGACGCAGCCTGCGCCTCCTCCACAGTCAGCACGCTGTTGAGCAGCAGCACTCCCTGTTGAGCCCAATGTTCCAGGAAGCCGTGCCGCGCCGGCAGAATGCCGAGATCCGTCTCCATCTCCTTGTAGATGTTGACGAGCGACGGTGGAATGCGCACGCCAGGCCGCACACTGAAACACAGCCCATGTGCCTGCCCCACGCCGTGATACGGATCCTGTCCAAGGATCACGACCTTGACCTTCGCAAGCGGGGTCAGGTCGAGCGCGCGGAAATATTCACTGCCCTTGGGGAAAATCCGCCGGCCGAGTTCCTTCTGCTCCAGCAGGAAGGTCTTGAGCTGCTGCATATAAGGACTTGCGAACTCACCGGCGAGAGCCGCCTTCCAGCTCTCTTCTAGAGTGACTGACGTCTCGTTCACGACGCAAACCTCCGGGATCAACGCACTTGATGTAGGACTGCGGTTCTAGCAAAAGTGTCTATACCCGCAATACGCAACGGTTGCAGCGGAATATTTTCCGTCTCGCAAAGGCGAGCAACCGTCATAAATCTGAAATTCATTAATATTAGCAAAAGCTCTGGTAACGACGCGTAAATGATGGCAATACTTCGCTTATGCCGCCGGCCGGTTTAACTATGTCCTAATTTTGCTGTTTACCCAAGCAAATCAGCACAGTAGAAACGGTTGTTCACAGCGCGAGGGTGTTTCGCATGAAGTTTGGGACAAGCGGCCTTCGCGGTCTGTCAGCGGATCTCAAAGGACGCTCATCGGCGCTCTATGCCACGGCTTTCGGCAAATATTTGCTGCAGAGCAAGAAAGCAGAACAGGGCGATGTCATCCTGATCGGGCGTGACTACCGCGACTCTAGCCCGGAGATCGCGGGCAATTGCGCCGGCGCACTGGCAAGCCTCGGATTCAAAATTCTCGACTGCGGTACCGTTCCGACGCCGGCACTTGCACTTTATGGCCTCGAGAGAAAGGCCGCGTGCCTGATGATAACGGGTTCGCATATTCCAGCGGACCGCAACGGCATCAAGTTCTATCGTCCTGACGGTGAGATCGACAAAGCAGACGAAGCCGCCATTACCCGGTTTGCAGCCGAGATCGAAGCCTCCGGCGAAGCTGTCGTCAGCGCGCCCGCCACCTGCGAGGATCACTCTGCGCCGTGCCTGCAGTTCTTCTTCGAGCGCAATACGGCCCTCTTGCCTGAAGCCGCGCTCGCCGGCATGAAGATCGGCGTCTATCAGCACAGCACCGTCGCCCGCGACCTGATGGTCGATATCCTCGCCTATTACGGTGCCGAGGTCGTCGCCCTTGGTCGGTCCGAAACCTTCATTCCCGTCGATACCGAAGCCGTTTCAGAAGAGACGATCGCCCTCCTGAAGGGCTGGGCTTTAACGCACGGCCTTGATGCGATTGTTTCCACCGATGGCGACGGCGATCGTCCACTGGTTGCCGACGAGACCGGAATGCCGCTGCGCGGCGATCTTCTCGGGCTGATCGCGGCGAACTTCCTGGGCGCCGGAACCGTCGTCACGCCAGTCACCTCCAATTCCGGCATTGAGGCGGCCGGGCCTTTCACCGTCATCCGCACCCGCGTCGGCTCCCCTTTCGTGATTGCCGGCATGGAAGAAGCGGTTGCCGCCGGCAAGGATCTCGTCATGGGCTTCGAGGCGAATGGTGGGATGCTGACGGCAACACCTTTCGATATTAACGGCCGTAATGTGCGGGCATTGCCGACACGTGATTGTTTCCTGCCGATGCTGGCGACGCTTTCGCTTGCTGCGATCCGCAGGGAGCCGCTTTCGGCCATTGCAACCTCCTATAAACTGCCCTTCGCCGCGGCCGACCGCCTTGAGAATTTTCCGGTCGAAACCAGCGCAGCCTTGATGAACTACCTGCGCGCATCCGATGCCAATCTTGCGGAGTTCCTGCAACCCATCGGGGAAGTCGGTTCAAAAAGCGATATTGACGGCTTGCGCGTGACGCTGCGTGATGGCCGCATCATTCATTTCCGTCCGTCCGGCAACGCACCGGAAATGCGGTGTTACGTAGAAGCTGAGGGCGAGACAGCCGCCTCAGACCTATTGAACGCCGGACTAACCCGAATTAAGCGCTGGGCAGAAGCCCGGTAAGCATGCGACAAACTTGGCCATACATTTCGAGGAAGAACATCCTATGACACAGAAAATCGTCCCCGTGATCATGGCTGGTGGCAAGGGTACACGCCTTTGGCCGCTCTCGCGTGCAACCGCACCGAAGCAATTCATCCAATTCGTCGGGGACAAGACGCTGTTTCAGGAGACTTTGGTCCGCGTTGCCGATCCGGTCCTTTACGAGGCCCCCATCGTCGTAACGAATGAGGATTTTCGCTTCCTCGTTGCAGAACAGGCCCGCGAACTCGATATTAAGCTTGCCGCCTTCTTGCTGGAACCTGTTGCCCGCAACACTGCTGCGGCAGTGGCAGCAGCAGCAACTCTGGCCTCCGAGCATTTCGGCAAAGACGCCATTATCCAGATGCTGGCATCTGATCACGAGATTCTTGCTGATGAAACCTATTTCGACGCCATCCGCGCGGCACGGGATGCAGCAGCCAAGGGCAAGCTTGTTACCTTCGGCATCACGCCGACCGAACCGGCGACCGGTTATGGTTATATAGAGGCCGGCAAACAACTTTCGGCCGGCACGCACGAGGTCAAGCGCTTTGTTGAAAAACCGGTTCGCGAAAAAGCCGAGGAAATGTTGGCCGCCGGTGGTTTCTACTGGAACTCCGGCATCTTCATGTTCCCAGTCACTGAGCTGCTTTCCGAAATGCAGGACTATGCACCAGATGTTCTGAAGGCAGCCAGCAAGGCTGTTTCCGGAGCGACACGTGATCTGGACTTTACACGTCTCGACGCAGAACAATTCGCAAAAAGTCCTGACATCTCCATCGATTACGCAATCATGGAAAAGACGTCCAAAGCGGTGGTCGTGCCGTCTGCCTTCAAATGGTCGGATCTGGGCAGTTGGGATGCCATATGGAAGACCGGCGTTCAGGACGAAAACGGGAACATTGCCGCTGCCAACACGACTGTTGTCAACACCCGCAACTCGCTCGTCATGACCCATGGCGTGCATCTCGCCGTCCAGGGCATGGACGATGTCGCAGTCATTGCCAGCGAGGACGCTGTCTATGTCGGCCCGCTGAAGGAAAGCCAGCAAGTCGGCAGCCTCGTCAAGCTGCTTGCCGGCCAGAAGAAGACGTCGAAGCTGACAGAGACGCATCCCACCTCCTATCGCCCGTGGGGCGGCTACACCTCGATCTTCAACGGCGATCGTTTCCAGGTGAAGCGTATCTTCGTGACACCCGGCAAGAAGCTGTCGCTACAGAAGCACCATCACCGCTCGGAGCACTGGGTTGTGGTGAAGGGAACGGCGGAGGTCACGATCGGCGACAACGTGCAGATGCTGCGTGAAAACGAATCGGTCTACATCCCGCTCGGCGAAGTCCACCGTCTCGCAAATCCTGGCAAGATCCTCCTGGAACTCATCGAAGTTCAGACCGGCTCCTACCTCGGCGAAGACGACATCATCCGCATTGTCGACGAGTTCGGCCGCTCTTAACATTTCCTTAAAACGCCATTTAGGCTTGATTTGTTGCGTTGCAGCATATAGCCCAAGTGGCGTTATTAACTTGGAGATAGCTTCATGCGTATCGTTATGATTGGTTCCGGCTATGTCGGCCTCGTTTCTGGCGCCTGCTTTGCCGACTTTGGTCACCACGTGACTTGCGTCGACAAGTCCGAAGCAAAAATAACAGCGCTAGAAGCCGGCGAAGTGCCGATTTTTGAACCTGGGCTCGATGCTATCATTCAGCAGAACCGTGAAGCTGGGCGCCTGGATTTCTCTAAAAATCTCGCCCCTTCCGTCGGTGAAGCGGACGTCGTCTTCATCGCTGTCGGCACGCCTTCGCGCCGCGGCGACGGCCACGCGGATCTGACTTATGTCTATGCTGCGGCGCGCGAAATCGCTGCCGCTGTTAAGGGCTTCACCGTCGTCGTTACCAAATCGACCGTGCCCGTGGGTACGGGGGACGAGATCGAACGGATCTTCCGCGAAGAGTTTCCGGAAAAGGATATTGCTGTCGTCTCCAATCCCGAATTCCTGCGGGAAGGTGCGGCTATCACTGACTTCAAACGTCCTGACCGTATTGTGATCGGCACCGAGGATGCCCGTGCGATCGAGGTCATGCGCGAGGTATACCGCCCGCTCTATCTCAATGAAGCGCCGCTCTACTTCTGCGAACGCCGCACCTCCGAACTCATCAAATACGCCGCAAACGCATTCCTTGCGATGAAGATCACCTTCATCAACGAGATCGCGGATCTCTCCGAAAAGATCGGTGCCGACGTCCAGAAGGTCGCTAAAGGCATCGGTATGGACAAGCGTATCGGCGACAAATTCCTGCATGCTGGCCCGGGCTACGGTGGCTCGTGCTTCCCCAAGGATACGCTCGCCCTCGTCAAGACCGCGCAAGACTTTGACAGCCCTGTCCGTCTCATCGAGACGACAGTCGCGATCAATGACAATCGCAAGCGCGCCATGGGCCGCAAGGTTATCGCCGCCTGCGATGGTGACGTGCGCGGCAAAAAGATTGCCGTTCTCGGCCTCACTTTCAAGCCGAACACAGATGACATGCGCGACGCGCCGTCGATCACCATTGTTCAAGCCCTGCTTGATGGTGGTGCAACGGTCCACGCCTACGATCCCGAAGGCATGGAGGCCGCAAAAGACATACTCGGCCCGATCACTTACGGCAAAGATCCCTATGAGATTGCCGTCGATGCAGACGCAATTGTCATTGTCACCGAGTGGGAGGAATTCCGCGCGCTCGACCTCAAGCGCCTCAAAACCGTTATGAAGGACCCGGTCATTGTCGATCTCCGGAACATCTATCCGGCAAGCGAAGTCGCCAAGCATGGGTTCGGTTATTTTGCCATCGGCAGAAAGCCCGAGAGAAGGTAGGAACGAGTTCCTGCTGAGCAGGGGCTGCGGAATTGATGATTCCCATCCGGCGTGCCTACTGCAGAATAGGAATAGCGAACCACCTTCGAAGGTGGTTCCGTTAGCTGCATTATGTGGCGCTGCCGCCTCAACCTTGCGAACAAAATGAAGCCACTGTCTCGGCCTCATTCAGCAACTACAATCCCGTTCTACGGCACAGGACGGGATTCGTCCGGCAGAAAGACAGGTCACGAGATCTCAATCTGTACAGGAGTTCGGCGTAGCGTAGGAATGGTTGAACGCTTCGCCGAATCTCCTAATGAGTTTTTCCATGCCAACGACGACGAGATATCTCTCCCTATACGAAGAGGAAGTCGTCAGAAGACAAGTTCGCCATCGCGACCTTGGAGATCAACACGCTGTTATGATCATCGAAGGTGATGAGTGTTCCTGTGGAGGTAGAGCTCATCAACGTATATAGGCTGGCGTAATCGTCCACCAGCGAACTGTCGAAGGCAATTCGGTCATGAATGGTCCCGCCATGCGGCTGAAAGCCGGAGATCGTATCCTGGCCCGCCTGATTGTGGAACATGAACGTGTCGTTGGCAATGCTCGATCCGATCAGTGTGTCTTTCACGCCCTCATGCGATGTCAGGATCACACCTTCGGCAAAGGCCGTCTGCGTATGGGCGCCGTCGACATTCGTCTTGTCGGTCCATTGTTTCTTGCCGTCGATACCATAGTGCGACTGCTCGATCGTGCTTGGTGACGCTCCGTCCCCGGCATAGACGAACAGGATGTAGTCGCGGGAATGGTCGGAATGCGTCGTGTCCGAGACCGTCTGTCGCCCATTGATGTCGAAGTTGCTGCTCTCCTGCGATCCATCTGCGTTCAGATGGTATGACTGGGAAATGGTGTGCGCAGCGTCTCCGTACTTACGGACGCTGTCGATGAGCTTGCCGGCAGCATCGTATGTCTGAATTTGTTGCGCGTAGTCCCTGCCGGTAATCGCAAGACTTGCCTCGACACGTCCACCATCGGCATAGCGGATGCTGTAGCCGGTTTCGTTTCCGGTGGCAGGATCAAACCGATGTGTCTCCTTCGAGCCATCAGCATTATAGACCGAGAACTCCTTGAGATGCTCATCGGGCGCATAAGTTTCCGTTTTGATCAGCTTCTGACCTGCCGCGTAGAAAAGCGCAGTTGTAAGCTGACCCGCCGTGTCAAAATTGCGGATCTCGCCCGCGCCGGTACTGTCGAAATGTTCGGTATGGGCGATCGTATGAGCCGGGTCGCCATACTTGCGCACGAGATCGGTGACCTTACCGTTGGAATCGTAGCTGATGATCTGCTCGGCATAATCCTTGCCGGTGACCGCTAAATTGGCTATCACGCGGCTGCCGTCCGCATTGCGGATCGAATAGCTGAGTTCCTTGCCAGTGTCGGCATCGTAGCGATGCGTTTCTGTCGATCCGTCGCTGTTTCGAATCTCCTGATAATAGGTGTTGGTTACGGGGTCGTAGGTGCCAAGGGAGGGATCCGGCACGAGGATATCGGTTCCGATGAGGTTGCCGGTGGCATCGTAATGGCTGATCCTGGCCACAGTCGTCGTGCCGGCAACATAGGTGGCTACGTCATAGGAATGGTCGGCAGCATAGAGCGTATAACCCGTGGCCGGACCGGTGCTGTTGGCATAGGCAAATACTTTCAGCGTCGGGTTTATTCCGAATGTCTCGGTGCTGATAAGCCTGCCGTTCTGGTCAAGCAGATCCTTCGAGATCATCGCGTTACTGGCGTCATAGGTGACGATCTGGCCTGAATAGGACTGACCGGTGATACCGAACGTGCCTTCGACATGCGACTTGTCCGGGTGCACGATCGAAAAACTCGTTTCCTGACCGGCGGTGTTATAACGGTGTGTTTCAGTCGTCCCGTCCGGTTCCCAACTGGCGGACAGGATCTTTATGTGCCCAGGCGCGAAACGCTCCTGAAGAATCAGTTTGCCTGCCGGGTCGTACGTATAGGCTTCTTCGACATAGTCTTTGCCGGTGATGCCGTAGGTGGTGCGGGTATAACTCTTGTCTGCGTTATAGATCGTTTCGATCGTTTTTGCCCCGGAGGCCGGATCGAAATAGGTGACAGTCTTGCGGGAACCGTCGTCGTTGAAGGTCTGCTCGAACTTCAGTCGGTTCAGGGAATCATATTGCTCGTACTCGATCAGGACGCCGTTCTTGGTGATATTGATATCCGACGAACCGTCTGTCTTCCAGGTCTGGGTCGTGGTGACGCCATCGGCGCCGATTTTCTGATCGAATACTAACTTGCTTCCGAGATATCGCTCGGATTCAATGACCTTGCCTTGCTCGTTGTAGATATAGACCTGCCGGTCATAGCTGCCGCCTGATACCGCCGTGCTGGTCTTGAAGGTAACATCGTCGCCTGCGATCTTGTTCAGGACGCCTGAATTTATATAGAGGCGCATCACATAATCGGAGGGAACCGTCAGCATATGCGTGTCGGTGAGGATGATCGATTGGACACTCGCATCCTTCATGATGCTGTCCATGCGTCCGACGATTTCTGCAGCCGTGCCGATCTCGATGCCCGCCGGGGCGGCGGTAATACCGTAGCGACCCGACGAATCGACCGCGACCGCGCTCAGACTATGCTCGCCCGTCGTCGCAAAGACGATGTCGGTCGTATACCGCCCCATGGCATCTGTTTCGGCGGTGGCGATCACCGTGCCGTTTTCGTAGATCACGACTGTCGTACCGAGCTTGGCGGTGCCGCTGATCGTTGCCGAATTAACTCCCGATGGATCGTGCGCGGCATTGCTCACTAGGACGGAAGGGGCTCCGATATAGGCGTCCGGATCGGGAAAGTTAACTGTGGAGCCAGTCTCGATATCCAGATCGCCGTAGACTGCTGCAACGGATTCCGTCGCGTTGGAATGGCGATAGATGCCTTCGGCCCAGTAGACCCCCTGGTCCTGAATGTAACCAAGCGGCCCCATATAGTCGACAATCGTCACTCCGTCGCGTGTTACGACAAGCCGGCCGTTTCCGTCAGGATCGAACGTGGCCTTGATATCCATGTCATAGTTGTGCCCACGCTGGATATCGTAAGCGTCGGTAAAGATCACCTGTTGAACCGGGTTGCCGTTAGCATCGCTGAAGCCGATGCTGATGCCCATCTTCTCGCCCGTTAGCGTGATGGAGAAGGGAGGAGGGACGACAAGCGCACCCTCGTGCACATTCTGATGAAGCTGGCCGAGCACCATGAAATAGGCCGTATTGGGCTGGCCGGGTTCGAGCATGAAGTCATAGGAAACCTGTAGCGGCGTCCCGTAGGTGATCGGTTGCCTGTCGGCGATCTCGATGCGCTCGGAGTCGTGATTGTTGGCCGCATCCCATGGGGCTTGGTCTCCGTCGTGCAGCTCGAAGCGGATGGCGCCGCTCCGCGGCACCGACAAGGAATAATCCTTGCCTCCACCCTGATACTCGAAGGGTTGGTCGTCCACTTCGATGGAATAATAGCCTGTAAGAGAGCTGTTCCAGTCTTCCGGCTGAATGATGGTGACCATTTCTCCGCCGCCTTTTGTTGTTGGAGGAATGCCAACAGGGTCCCAAAGGAATGTTAAGGAGGCCGAAAACAAAAAGCTTAAAATTTAATGTTTTTTTCTACAGCGCACGGTCGAATTGAAATAACTCAACAACCTTAAGTGCTTAAGGGGGCCTCAGTCACAAAAAATTCATGCAGGCTTCAAGAAACTGTTTCGTCCGCGGGCTACTCCTCGCCAAAACGGAATGCAATATTTTTTGCAGAGGAGAAAATTATGTCAAACAAATTGCAGAATACGGTCGCAGTCGGCGTTGTTGCCCTGATGTCCATGGTCGGTTCGGCACATGCCGATACGACGGTGAAGTTCTGGCACAGCTTCAGCAAATCCTCCGGCGAGGCGCTCAACAAGATCATCGCCAATTTCGAAGCCGCCAATCCAGGTATTCATATCGAGAGCGAGTTCGTCGGCGATTATAATGATATCGTCGCCAAACTGCAGGCCGCCATTCCCGCTAAACGTGCGCCTGATGCCGTCATCATGGAAGTCACCCGCTACGGTCTCTTCGCCGACCGCGGCGCCCTGATCGACCTTACGCCCTATTTCAATGCCGACCCGTTGAAGGACGACCTTTACGACTATGCGCGTGAGGTTGGCGTCTACAACGGCAAGAACTACATCGTGCCGTTCAACTCCTCCACGCCGGTCCTCTACTACAACAAGGATATCCTGGCGCGCGCCGGCTTCACGACCGAACCGCCGCTGAAGACTTTCGCAGATATTCTTGCCGTTTCGAAGACAATCACGGAGAAGCTCGGCTCGGAAGGCATCACCGGCATCGCGGCCCCCGGCCAGTTCGCCCGCTGGGGGCTCGTCATGTCCAATGACAGCGAGCTCATCGATTCCAAGACCAACGATATCCTGCTCGACTCGCCGAACACGATCGAAGCCTATCAGTGGATGGCGTCGCCGGTTCATGACCAGAAGGTTGCCTCTCCGGATGGCGTCACCGATGAAGATGTCGGTCGTGATGCTTTCTTCGCCGGCAAGGTCGGTATCTCTCTGAATTCCACGGGCGATTACGGCGGCGCCAAGAAGGCGCTCGGCGACAAGCTCGAAGTGCGTCCAATGCCCTGCAACAAGGTCTGCTCGGTTCCGATCGGCGGCGCCGGTATCGGCATTCTCGCGACTTCGCAAAAGGACGTTCAGGACGCCGCTTACAAGTTCATCAGCTATGCCGCCTCGCCGGAAGCCAATGCGATCTGGTTTGCTGCGACCGGTTATCTGCCGATCAACAAGAAGAGCGCGGCACAGCCAGTTGCCGCCGAAGCGCTTGCCAAGAAGCAGGGCATCGATGTTGCCATCAAGCAGCTCGAATTCGCCCATGGCCGCGCTCGTCCGCCCGTCGTCACCTGGATGCGCACGACCGAGTACAAGATGTGGGAAGCCATGGCGCTCGGCCAGCGCGATGTCACTGACACGATGAAGGACTTCGCCGCGCAGACCCGCGAAGAAGCCAAGCGTTCCAGCAACTAAGCCCCTCTCTTCGGCAAGACGACGGACCGTGAGGCCCGTCGTCTCAACTGTCTCGGTCCCATGCTGCGCAAACTCACACCCTATCTCCTCGTCGCACCGCTGATCCTCTTCATCATGGTCTTCACCTATATCCCCGTCATCACCAGTGTGAACCTCAGCTTCCGACACTGGGACTTCCTGTCGCCGACCATGCCCTTCGTCGGCTTCGAGAATTATCGCCTGTTGCTGAATTCGCGCGACTTCTGGAATTCGCTTCAGGTCACAGCGATCTTCGCGCTGATTTCCGTGCCGATCCGACTGGCCTTGGCGCTGGCGGTCGCAAGTTATCTCGTCCGCGAGACGTTGCCCTCACGCCTCTTGCGCGGCGCGCTCTTCCTTCCGTCGGTCACGTCAACCGTCTCGATCGCCGTCGTCTTCTCCTGGGTCTTTGCCACCGATTACGGCATGGTCAATGCCGCACTGACCTCGCTCGGTCTCGGCAAGGTGCAATGGCTGCAGGATCCGCAACTCGCCCTCTGGGTACTGATAACAGTCAATACGTGGAAACAACTCGGCTACGATATCGTCATCTATATTGCCGGCCTGCAGGCTGTGCCGCAGGAACTCTATGATGCTGCCGCAGTGGACGGCGGTCGGCGTTTCCATGTGTTCCGGCGAGTCACCGTGCCGCTCGTGATGCCGACCACCTATTTCCTGCTAGTGATTTCCGTCATCGAGGCCTTCCAGGTCTTCACCATCGTCAACATCATGACCCATGGCGGCCCTGCGGGTGCTACCGACATGCTCGTCAACCTGCTCTATCGCGTGGGTTTCACCCTCTTCGACATCGGCAGGGGTTCGGCGCTTGCCGTCCTGCTCTTCATCTTCCTGATTGTGCTGGCGCTGATCAAATCCTTCGTCATCGGCCGGAGGGTCCATTATGAAGCTTGAGAACCCGATCGTCACCGGTCTCGCGCTTCTTGCGGGGCTGATCTTCCTGTCGCCTGTGCTCTATTCCATCTGGATGTCGTTCGAGACGGCGCAGTCCTATTACACGGGCCAATATGAGTTCACGCTGGACAACTACGTTCGCGCGGTCGCCGAGTACAATTTCGCCCGTTATCTCATGAACAGCATCATCGTCTCGGGGCTTGTGACGCTGCTCGGGATCACGGTCGCGACCATGGCCGCCTTCGGCTTTGCCCGCTACCAGTTCCGCGGCGGCAACCTTCTCTTCGGTGCAACGGTCGCCACGTTGATGATCCCGAGCCATATCAGTCTGATCCCCAACTATCTGACGCTTGCCAAGGCAGGACTGCTCGATACTTATTCCGGCCTCATCCTGCCGGCGATATCGAATGGCTTTGCTGCCTTCTTCCTGCGTCAGTACATCAAGGGCATTCCCAAGGCGCTGGACGAGGCGGCCTATATGGATGGGGCAACGCCGCTGCAGGTGCTTTGGCGGGTGATCGTACCGATTGCCCGACCCGCCATCTTTTCGATGGGCCTCTACATCTTCATCACCGAATGGAACAACTACATCTGGCCGCTCGTCGCCGTCGGCAAGGAAGACCTCTACACGCTGCAGATCGGCCTTGCCCGCCTCTACCGCATCAATCCCGGTGAGGGCCTTGTCGACTGGCCACTCGTCATGGCCGCCTGCACCCTCAGCATGCTGCCCGTGCTGCTCGGCTTCCTGCTGGTCGAGCGCCATCTCGTGCGCGGCATCACGCTCGGCGCGGTCAAGTAGATCATGAAGAAGGACAAGCATAGAATGACACGCATCGCTTCGCACCGCGGCGGTACTCTCGAGTTCGGCGACAGCACGCCGCAAGGCTTTGCGGCTACGGCAAAAATGCCGTTGGAGGAGGTGGAATTCGACGTCCATCCCACAGCAGATGGTGCGATCATGGTCCATCACGACGCAACGCTGGACGGCACGACGGATCGCAGCGGCGCAATCGCCGCCATGAGCGAGGCAGAGGTTCGCGCGGCCATCATCAACTATGGCGCCGGCGGACATCCGATCTCGCTTGTCGAGCTCTGCGCCATCTATGCCGACAGTTCCGTGGATTTCCGCTGCGAGATCAAGCCTGGCGTCGATGGCCGCCCCTATGAGAATTTCGTGCCCCGCGTCGTCGAAACGCTGGCGCGCCACGGCATGCTCGAAAGGACGATCTTCTCCTCCTTTCTGGTGGAGTCGCTGGATGCTCTTTCCCCCGCCACGAGCCGGCCGAAGCTCTGGCTCGTCAGCCCTCCGGTGCTGCGTCAACTCGGGACCTCCGCGGTGATCGAAGTCTCGAAGGCGCATGACATTCCCGAAATCGGCGTCCATGTGGATACAGCCGATTCCGCGCTGATGGCCGAGGTCAGGGCCGCCGGTCTCGATTTCGGCTGCTGGGCGGCCCATTCGACCCGGCAGATCGAAAAGGTGCTGACGCTCGGCGTCAAGGTCTTCACGACAGACCGGCCAAGTCTTGCCATCGCCATTCGCAATCGCCTCGAAGCGGAGACCGCGCAATGAGTGGCATCACCCTTCGGGACATCAGAAAGTCCTATCCCGGCGGGCCGGAAGTCCTGCACGGCGTCTCCATGGATATCAGATCTGGCGAATTCATCGTCATCGTCGGCCCGTCAGGCTGCGGTAAGTCCACCCTGCTGCGCCTGATTGCCGGCCTGGAACGCTGCAAAGAGGGCGATATCGAGATCGGCGGCCAGCGTGCGAATGATCTTGCCCCGCAGGACCGAGACATCGCCATGATCTTCCAGAACTACGCGCTTTATCCGCACATGACGGTGCGCGAGAATATCGCCTTCGGCCTGGAACTGCGCGGCATGCCGAAGGCCGAACGCAATGTTCGGGCCGAAGGCGTGGCCAAGACGCTCCAACTCGAACCCTATCTTAACCGAAAGCCGGGCGCGCTTTCCGGCGGCCAGCGCCAGCGGGTAGCGATGGGCCGCGCCATGGCGCGCAACAGCTCCATCTTCCTGATGGACGAGCCGCTGTCGAACCTCGACAATGCGCTGCGGGTCGCCATGCGCACCGAGATCAAGGAACTGCATCGCCAACTCGGCGCCACCATCGTTTACGTCACTCATGATCAGACTGAGGCGCTTTCGCTCGCCGATCGGATTGCTGTCATGAAGGACGGCGACCTGCTGCAGTTCGACACGCCGGAAGCAATTTACGATCGGCCGCAGAACCGTTTCGTCGCAGGCTTCCTCGGCGTTCCCTCAATGAATTTCCTGCCTGTCGAACATCTGCCCGGCTGGCAGGGCCGGCTGGGCCTGACGGCAGGGCTCAGGCCCGAATCCATGGCGATATCAGCCGAAAAACCGCATGAGCCTGCCCTGCCTGTCCGCCTCATGCTGTCGGAGATGACGGGTTCTGATATCATTCTGCATTGCGACAGTCCGGCCGGACGCATCACGCTCACCAGCCCACGCAAGGACGTGCCGCGCCATGCCGACAATTTCTGGGTCATGTGCGACCTTGACCAGGCTGTGTTTTTCGATAACCAGAGCGGGAGCCGCGTCGATCTTTCATCCGGAGATCGTTGAATCTAGAAGCCGCTGGCCGGGTCAAGTTCGCAAGCAGCGCCGCAAGAAGTGATGCAATGGAAAGACAGAACGAAATTCCGCAACTTCTCGGCGATCTTATCAGCCGCAACTCGACAAAGCTCACCGAGGCTGATACCCGCCTTCTCGATGTGATGATGCAGGATCCGATCCGCGCGGCAATGGAGAACGGCAAGGCCGTCTCCTTCCGTGCCGGCGTGCATCCCGCCTCGGCCGTGCGGCTTGCGCGCCGTCTCGGTTTCAAGGGTTATCCCGAATTCCGGACCTTCCTGCAGGCAAGCCTCATCGAAGGCGGCGGCGATTTTGAAAGCCCGGCTGCACGCATGGCCGCTCGCCTCGTCCAGGCGGAAGAAGGCGGCGTACTCTCTTCCGTACTCGACAGCGAGATTGCCGCGCTCCAGCAGGTGCGCAACGCCGTCGCCGATGCCAATGTCAGAGGATTTTCGGAGATCCTGCGCGATAGCCGTCGCGTTCTCGTCTTCGGACGCGGCCACTCCGCCGCTCTCTCCTCGCTGATTGCCCTGAGGCTCAATCGCTCCGGCTATCCGTCGGTCGATCTAGCAAGCCAAATGCATCTGATCGCCGAAGCACTGGCAACGTTGGGACCTGGCGATGTCGTCTGGCTGCTCGCCTTCCGTAAGGCTTCACCGCTGATCCATCAAATCAGGGAGATTGCAGCCGAAAGAGGCGCCAAAGTCCTGGCGCTCACCGATCTGCTCAGCGCGCGCATCGATCCTGTGCCCGATTGCCAAATTTCGGTTTCCCGCGGTGAAGCGGGTGAATCCCAGTCGCTCGTCGTTCCGATGACGATCGCCAATGCGGTCATTCTCGATCTTGCGGCCATCGATGACGGACGTTCGCTGCGCGCGCTCAGCGCCTTCAAGGCTTTCCGCGCGGATTGCGGTCTGTCGCCGGTCATTCTGTGACTATAGCCATCTGTTGCCTATAATCATCAAGATGATGATCGAGCACTATTTGGGAGACATTTCTGTCTCCCAAATGATCTGTTCAAGCATCAGGCTGCCCGAGCGGCCTTGGCGGGAATCTCTACATCGATTTCGAGGATCGAGACGTTTTCGCCGCGATCGATTCTAATCTGCAGACGGTCCCCTTCGATTTCGACGTGTTTGGCGATAACCGCAAGGATTTCCTCTCTGAGAACGGATACGAGATCCGAACCGGGAGACGCGCGTTCATGCGCCAGAAGTACCTGCAGACGTTCGCGCGCGATCGGTGCAGTTTTCTTCTTCTGAAAGAAATCGAATACGCTCATGCTGCCCTCCGTCCGAAGATCTTGCCGAACAGACCGCGCTTCTCGCCGGGTATCGTCACCGGGAGAACCTCGCCATTCAGGCGACGGACCGCCTCAAAATAGGCTTTTGCGGGCGCGCTGTTCTGGTCCGCAAGCGTTACCGGAGCGCCGAGGTTGGACGCGCGCAGCACATCCATGCTCTCCGGGATGATGCCGAGCAGCGGGATCGACAGGATCTCGAGCACGTCATCCACCTTCAGCATGTCACCGCGTTCGGCGCGGGTGACATCATAGCGGGTGAGAAGCAGGTGCTTTTCAATGCGCTCACCCCTCTCCGCCTTTTCCGTCTTGGCGTCCAGAAGGCCGATGATACGATCGGAATCGCGCACCGAGGAGACTTCCGGATTGGTGACGACGACGGCGATATCGGCATGGCGCATAGCCAGCGTTGCGCCGCGCTCGATACCAGCGGGACTGTCGCAGATGACCCAGTCGAAATGCTTCTTCAGCTCGTTGATGACGCGCTCGACGCCTTCTTCGGTGAGGCAATCCTTGTCGCGGGTCTGGGATGCCGGCAGAAGGAACAGCGTTTCCAGCCGCTTGTCGCGGATCAGCGCCTGGGTCAGCTTCGCGTCGCCCTGAATGACATTGATCATGTCATAGACGACGCGACGTTCTGCCCCCATGACGAGATCGAGATTGCGAAGACCGACGTCGAAGTCAACGACGACAACCTTCTCGTTCCTCTGCGCCAGCGCTGCCCCCAACGCTGCAGTCGAGGTTGTCTTGCCAACGCCACCTTTACCCGAGGTTACAACAATGACCTTTCCCATATCCCTCTCCTGTTTCAACCATTCACCCTGTTAAATCAGTCGCGACGCCATGATCGCGTCGTTCTCAAGCCATAATTGCGCGGACTGACCGCGCAGCTCGGCCGGCAGGTCGTCGGCCGTCTTGTAGATTCCATCGATTGCCAGAAGTTCGGCCTCCAGCTTGCGGCAAAAGATGCGCGCCGCCGAGTTGCCGACCGATCCGGCAAGCGCCCGTCCACGAAGCGCGCCGTAGATATGGATCGAGCCGCCGGCGATCACCTCGGCACCCGATGCGATGGACCCGATGACAGTCACATCACCTTCGGGAAAGATGATCGACTGGCCGGAACGCACCGGCTCATGCAGCACCAGCGACGACACAGGGGCGCGGACAATCGGTGCAGCAATCTCCTGCACCTCTGCCGGCTTCGCCTTACGCGACGCCTGCCCTTCGGCCTGGACCTCTGCTGTCGGCACGTCCACATCCGCTGCCGGACGTCCGCCAGCCATACCCGGCGGCATGCTGGCGTCGAGCTGCGACGGCCGCGCGCCTTCGATGCCCATCACCCTGACATTGCGCTCACCGAGAGCCTGAACCATCGCCTTCAGCGCGGCACGGTCCAGCGAGAGCTCGGTGACGTCCAGAACAACTGGCCTACCGAGGAAGAACCCGGCAGAGCGAGCAGCGAGGTCGTCGAGACGAACGAGCCAGTCCTCGAACGGCAGATCGGGCGTCAGCACGACTGCAAGAAACGATCTGCCTTTGATACGAATGGAGCGTGCGTCGGTTAACACGTTAGTAAACTTGGTTAATTTCGATTTAAAAGCTTTAGCTGCTTCATGGTTAACAAATCGTTAACACGAGGTCGACGGGACCAAAAAATGGCCCTCCGAAACAGCGGCGACCCGTTCACCGAATTTCGCACCTCATGCCAGTTGCAGCTTAGGTTCTTCCAAAAAAATCAGAGCTTTCCTCGATTTCACACGCAATAGGAAACGGGAAGATCGTCCTTCGAGCGAAATGCCAGCTCTTGCTAAAATCGCATGTTCGCCCGCAGAGTAATGCTACCAGTATGATGGACTCACAATCAGAGCATTCGGAAAAGGAATGACCAGCTTTTTGATCACAGGGCCGGAAACGGCCACCTTCACGATCCTCCTGGCTCATGGCGCGGGCGGGGCGATGGATTCTGCGTCGATGACGGATCTATCGAAAGCACTCGCAGACGGCGGCTTCCGGGTAGCGCGCTTCGAGTTCGCCTATATGGCGCAGCGTCGCCTGACTGGAGCGGTCAAGCCTCCCCCGCGTGCCGACCACCTGCTCGATGAATATCGCACGGCGATCAGCGAACTAAACGCCGGCAAACTCATCATCGGTGGCAAGTCGATGGGAGGCCGCGTTGCAAGCATGATCGCCGATGAGAGTTTTGCGGCGAAGAAAGCCCGGGGCCTGCTTTGCCTCGGATATCCGTTTCACCCGCCGGGAAAGCCGGACCAACTTCGCACCGCGCATCTGGAAGGCCTGCGCATGCCCACACTGATCTGCCAGGGAACGCGTGATCCCTTCGGATCAAGGGAAGAGGTCGCATCCTATAAGCTCTCAGGTGAGATTGATCTGCTCTGGCTGGAAGATGGCGACCACGATCTCAAGCCGCGAAAGAAGATCTCCGGATATTCCGCAGGCGACCATTTGCGGCGACTGTCCGAGTATACGGTAGCTTGGGCAATGCGACTGTAGCGAACGGACCAACGCTCGCCGCACGCGACATTTCTTCCCATATCAGCCGCTTCCTCAAAATTTAATCTTATTCAGTAAACACTTTTAAAAGTTTGCTTGGTCGAATGCCGCCTCGCGCATCAGCGCAGAAATCAGTTCCTGAACAAAGCGGTTCTCAATTGAACACGCGCTTTGTCATCCGGCGGGAAGTCAATCATGGGCGCGATCGAAGGCAGGAAGATTGATGGCAATCTTTCCATCTATCTTGATCTGCTGCGACTAGGCGCAGCCGTCGTCGTATTTCTCTCCCATGCGCATGTTTTCCTGCTCCCCTCCATCAAGATCGGCCCTCTTGGTTGGGGGCGGGAGGCTGTGGCGGTCTTCTTTGTTCTCTCCGGATTTGTCATCAGCTATGTCGGACGGGTGAGCGAAAAGGAATGGCGCATATACCTCGTCGCCCGCCTCGCTCGAATAATGCCTGTTGCTCTGCTGGCAATCGCGGTGATCTTTGCGGCCGACAGCATCGGAATGCACCTCAATGCCTCTTATTATGATGTCATCAACACCGGATTTTTCACTCCGGTATCAGTCGAATCGGCACTGGCTTATGTGACCTTCACGAACCAATTGTGGTTCGCACATGTCGTTTTTGGCAGCGGCGAACCATACTGGTCGTTGGGTTTCGAAGTTCAATACTACCTGTTTTTCGGGCTGTTCGCCTTTTCGCCGCGGCACGCGAAAATCCCGTTGCTGTGCCTCTGGGCCGCTGTCGCCGGCCCGAAAATCCTGATGTATATGCCGCTGTGGCTCATGGGCTGGTTGACGATGAAATGCGTCATCGAACGTCCGCCATTTCGGCGCCCCATCTCCATCGCGATGATCGTCGTATCGCTCGTGCTGTTCTTCAGCCTGAAATTTTTCGCCGATCGCACTGCGACCAACATGTACGAGACCTGGTCACTGTCTCAGGAAGCGATCAATTTCGTCTACTTCAACCTCATCGGCGTTGCCGTGGTCCTGCACCTCATCGGTGCGGCATCGTTGCTCTACCAGGCTCCGGTACTGTTCGAGAAGACAGGCCCGGCGATCAGATGGCTGGCTGGCGGCAGTTTTACGCTCTATCTTGTCCACCAGCCGCTCATCCTCATGTGTGCGGCCTTCCTGCATCCGGTGGAGGAGCATGTTCCGATGGCGGCTGCCCTGCTCGTCGCCTGCTTCGTTCTTTGCTTCCTGTTGGCAGAGGTAGCGGAACGCCGAAAGAAGTTCTTCGCCTCACTCATCGTAAGTCTGCTACCGGTGCTATCGCGAACGGGCCAGAAAACACGCGTCAATATTGCTTCTGACACCGCCTCCTCAGGCGATACAGCACCGGCGACTTCACAGCTCATTCGAGTTCTCGAGGAAATGCAAAACGCTCTCGATGGAGAGGAAAAAGTGGGCGGCGTTCATGATGCACAACCTAGCGACCGCGCATCGCGGGCTTGAGCGATCGAACCTCCAACGCCTCTCGGATCGCCTGATCTGATGCACTCGCAACCATCTTCCACCTCAGTGAACACTCGGGAGCTTCACCGCGGAGGCGAAATCCTCCGCCACCAGTTCGCTAATCGCGATCAATGTTTCCTCGATCGTAAAACCGGAGGCGACAGTCGCCTCGATCAGATCCTGCAGATCCGGTCCGATAGCCTCACGGCAATCGTCAAGCCTGTCGTCGGAAACTGTCAGACTACGCAACTCTTCCATGATGTCCCTTTCCAGAATAGTGAGCCGGAATAGCCGCCGACATATTGCGGCGGCGCTGTTATTTATCAGCCTGTGGACGGCGCGGCGTCTTGCGGCTGGCAGAAGCCCTTCGCGCTTCCGCTGGCATCCCTCGACACTCATTCTGCGCGAATGGCGCAATCGAAGGGCAGCCTTAGGTGAAACGATCAGAGGGTCGCGCTTTGCGATCACGCTGCGCCAGCGCAGCGGCAATCTATGCTGAACCAGCCACTGGTCGATGTTTGCGAAAGTCTTGGCCGACCGCGCATCCTCTCCTCAAGAGGAGATCCTGTGGTCTTGTGGGTCCCTGCCCAGCCGATACGGGCGATCTCACGTAAGTAAGAGCGATATGGCGGTCATGCAAGGCAGCGCGGTCCGCCTCAACAACAGGCCAACGGGAACTTTCTGAAGCTACGCACATTCCATTCGCCGAGTGCGGGCCGTGTCAACCGGACGCGACAGGGATGGCGAACATGGCGATTTTTCCGGTTTCCCGCCATGGCTAACGAAATGGCAGACGAGCACCCGACCTGTCCGGTCCGCCTCGCCGTCTGGAGGTCGATTGAAAATAGCCACCTATAATATCAACGGAATCATCGGCCGCCTTCCGATACTCCTGCGATGGCTGGAAGAAGATGCGCCAGACGTCGTCTGCCTTCAGGAACTGAAGACTTCCGATGATAAATTCCCGCAACGGGAGATCGAACGTTCAGGCTATTGCGCCGTTTGGCATGGTCAAAAAAGCTGGAATGGTGTGGCGATCCTTGCGAGAGACGTTTTGCCGGTGCTCACGCGGCAAGGTCTGCCGGGAGATCCGGACGACAGCCACAGCCGTTACATCGAGGCCGCCATAAATGGCCTGTTGATCTGTTGCCTCTACCTTCCAAACGGCAACCCTGCACCCGGCCCCAGGTTCGACTACAAGCTGCGCTGGTTTGATCGACTGCATCAGTATGCCGGAGAGCTTCTAGACCTCAAAGTTCCGACCCTGCTCATCGGCGACTTCAACGTCATGCCGACAGACATGGATGTCTATTCCCCGGCACGATGGCGCGATGATGCCTTGTTCAGACCCGAGGTCAGAAAAGCCTATGCCAGGCTGGTTCAACAGGGATGGACGGATGCGCTTCGCCACCTTCACCCGAACAAGCGGATCTACACCTTCTGGAAGTACTGGAGAAACTCATTCGAACGGGACGCGGGACTGCGGATCGACCATATTCTTCTCAGTCCCGACGTCGCTGGACATCTTCGCTCTGCCAGCGTTCGGCGCAATCCGCGGAGCTGGGAGCATACGAGCGATCATGCGCCCGTCATGATTGAGCTCGACCTGCCTTACGCGACCGGCGGGAATCGGTAAATCCACAAGTATAGAGCGCCGGCGAAACCTCTTCGTCCGCACGATCGGGAAAGAGTTGGCGGCGCATGCGATCGAGGGCCTCTGCTTCCTTGCGCGTTCTTGCAAGCAGATCGGTGGTGACATCACCGTAGCGTAAGCCATCCGCCGGGGCGACGCCGACAGTACCGCCGCTCGACAGGAAGTCACAGAAGGATCGCACCGATCGAAGACGCGTGGTGATCTCGATATAGTAGCTATCGTGTCCGGCCATGCTCATCTCCCTTCGCTCTCAAAGGTTAACGCGCACTGCGTCAATATGATGGCACTATTCGCGCCTTTCAGCGGTACCATACCGAAAGCACCGCGTCATGATCGCGGCCATTGGTTATCGCGCCCGCACAGGACGTTATTCTCTTTTGGAAGGAACATTCACCCGCCGACCGCCTTTGTCCCCTCAAGGAGAATTGCCATGGCCAACGCTCGGACCACCTTCCATGAAGTCATCTCGGAAATCGAGGTGCTCGCGACTTCGAATGCAACAGACCATTCCGGTCGCTGGACGGTCGAATATCTCACTCGACGCGAGATCTTCTATCAGTTTTCGGGAAATCGCAGTCTCGAAGGCGGGGATGCGACCGGGCATCGGTTTGACGGTACACGCGATACACTGACGGCCTTGCCCGCAAATCTGCTCGTTCCCGCCATCGCCGACTTCGACAACAATACGATCATGGCCTTCTACATCGGAGCAAGCACGTCGGTAGCGGCAATCGCGCGGGAAGCAGTCGATTGCTCCGTGCGGGCGCCGGAGGTCCTGCTGGTGGACATCACCATCGATGACGAAGATCTGCTTGCAGACACAAGATCCCTGACAAGATTGGCATTCGTCGGGCTCGATGCCAATGAAGGATGGTCGCCGCTTGTTCCATGTGCAGACGTCCTGAGCATCAGCGACATGCTCCATCCGTTCTGGTGCCACGGCAGACAGGTGGCGCGAAGAGGTCTACTGCAGATCAGGATCTGACGAGCGATGTCGCGCCAACGGTTCAACGTCCTGCCGCTGGTCCTGTTTTGAGCGACCGCCGGATCGTCGCTCAGTCAAATAATTCACCCCGTCCAATCTGTCCTTGCTTCGCATCGATATCGCTGATTGCCGGATCGTCAGCGGGATCCGGGTCACTGGTGTTTGCGTCTTTGAGAGACCGCGCTGCCTCAAAGAGCGCCACAGCCATTTCATCCGCGCCCCAACCCGCGGCATTAGCATCGGCGATAAGCGCCTCCAGGGCAACGCGGGCGGCATCGGTCGCTTCCTGAAAACGACGGGTGGGATCATTGCTTGTCGGTACTGGAAAATTCATATCCGTTCCTTTCGAGGGTTCGAACAAGATGTGGTGCTTGAAGTGAACGCAGCGGACCGCAAATAGATGCGTCGATCGTCTCGACGCGCGACCAGCAAGCCACGGCTATGTCGCCCACTGCTTCTCAAGAAGGCATATGTTCTTCGACGGATGCCGGCGGAGCGAAGGCCGGAGTAAACCATTCGGTAAGGCGACAGTGCGGAACCGAAGGAAGGGAGGCTCCGGAACCAATCGCCAGCATATCGGTTGATACACTGATCTCCATGCTACGAGAGAAGCGAAACCGGCAGAATGGCCGGAGGGAGGTTTCGATGGATCTGAACGGAGCAAAGGTGACGCATCGGCAGAACGCCTGGCATGTCGATTTCTTCGGCGACGCCGGTGAGCAGCTGACGGTGCGCCTTCCCGAGGCGGCGGCGCTGAGTGAAGAAGACGCAATCGATCGCGCCAGGGAAATGATGGTGCAGCTCACGCCCTTCGGTACCCGAGGCGGCGAGCCAAGCCTCAATCGCTACGACAGTTTGAGCAACGGCAATTTCGACGACGATCAACCGCCTTTCGGGGTGAAACATTGAGGGAGGCCTTGGATGACCATACGTCACGGGAGCTGCAATTGCGGCAAGGTGCGCTATCAGGTGGAGGGCGAACCGAAGCGCGTCGGGCTTTGCCATTGCACTGACTGCCGGCAGGAGAGCGGCGCAGCCTTTACCTATTACGCGATCTGGCCGGCGACCGCCTTCAAGACAACGGGAGAAACCGCAGTGCATCAAGGCCGCCGTTTCTGCCCGACGTGCGGGTCGCGGGTTTTTGCCTACGACGAAAACGAGGCCGAGATCAAACTCGGGACCCTGCAGGATGCGCCGACCAGCCTCAAGCCCACCTATGAGCTCTGGATCAAGCGGCGCGAACCTTGGCTGCGGCCGGTCGAGGGTGCGGAACAGTTCGTGGAAGATCGAATTTGATAGGTGTCCGATGTCGAAGTTCGGCAATCCAGGACACCAGGTGAGTCAGCGGAAGACCAAGGGATCTCGATGTCGGATAATGGGCTGCAGCATCCTCTTTGGCACAAAGATGCAATCATTTATCAATTGCACGTCAAATCTTTTTTCGATGCCAATGGCGACGGGGTCGGCGATTTTGAGGGATTGACGCAGAAGCTAGATTATCTGGCGCAGCTCGGCATCAATACCATCTGGCTACAGCCATTTTACCCGTCACCGGACAAGGATGACGGGTATGATATTTCCGACTACACGGGCATCCGGCCGGAATTTGGGACAGTCGATGACTTCAGCCGGTTTGTCGGGGAAGCCCACGCGCGGTCGATCCGGGTCATCGCCGAGCTTGTCATCAACCACACGTCCGATCAGCACCCTTGGTTTCAGCGGGCAAGACAGGCGCCTCCCGGTTCGCCCGAGCGCGCGTTCTACGTCTGGTCGGACACTGACAAGAAATTCAAGGAAACCCGCATCATTTTCGTCGATGCCGAGAGGTCGAACTGGACTTGGGATCCTGTGGCGAAATCCTATTTCTGGCATCGCTTTTATATCCATCAGCCGGATCTCAACTATCGAAACCCGGCGGTTGTCGAAGCCCTGCTGAACACCATGCGCTTCTGGCTGGATCTCGGCGTCGACGGTTTTCGGCTCGATGCCATTCCGCATCTTGTCGAGCGCGACGAGACGCGCAACGAAAACCTGCCCGAAACCCATGCTCTTCTGAAGCATATCCGAAAGACATTGGATGCCAGCTACCCCGGCAAGGTGCTTCTTGCCGAGGCCAATCAATGGCCGGAGGAAGCGCGCCAATATTTCGGCAAGGGCGACGAATGCCATATGGCTTTTCATTTTCCGCTGATGCCGCGGATATTCACGGCGATTGCCAAAGCTGACAAGCAACCGATCGTCACTATCATCGGTCAGACATATGACATTCCGAAGAGCTGCCAATGGGCGATCTTCCTGAGAAATCACGATGAACTGTCGCTGGAGATGGTCAGCGAAGAGGAACGCAATTTCCTCTGGGATACCTATGCTGCAGACAAACGGGCGAGGCTCAATCTCGGCATCCGCCGCAGGCTAGCGCCATTGATGGGCCAGGACCGCAGGCGCATAGAGCTCCTGCACATCCTGCTCTTATCATTGCCGGGCAGCCCGGTGCTCTATTACGGCGACGAACTGGGGATGGGTGACAATATCGACCTCGGAGACAGGAACGGGGTGCGCACGCCGATGCAATGGGCGCCAGACAGGAACGCCGGCTTTTCGACTGCGCCTGAGGAGAAGCTTCCGCTGCCGCCGATCGACGATCCGCAATATGGCTTCAGGGCGATCAATGTCAGGGAGCAAGACAGCGATCCGCATTCGCTGCTCAACTGGCTTCGCCGCATTCTGCGGCTGCGCACCGCGCACCAGGCCTTTGGGCGGGGAGCGATCCGCTTCCTCGAAAGCGGTAACCCGGCGGTCATCGCCTATTTGAGGGAATATGGTGAGGAGAAATTGCTCTGCGCCGCCAACCTGTCGGACGCGTCCGTCGCCGCCGACGTGCAGCTCGTCGGGTTGAGGGGCCGCACCCCCGTCGAACTCATCAATGGCGAGGCATTCCCCGAGATTTCCGAAACCGACTACCGGCTGACCTTTCAGCCCTACGGTTACTATTGGCTGCGCCTCGATTGAACTTTTGGCTCAAAATGCCTGATCACGCTTAGTCGAAACGAAAAAGGCCGAGAGGCATCCTCGTCATTCTCCGAGGAGGCAGCGACCGCAATCGTCCGGCCACCAGGAGCGTTACGGCAATGACGCCGGCGAGCTTGAGCCAGGGATAGTTTCCAGGCTGCTCACGGGCGCTCGTATCCGCCCGTTGGGCGCGTGCCGAAATGGAGGCCTTCGCCTGCTCGCGGAGGAGAGCGAGGTGTCTGCGCAGCAATGTTAGATCTTCCTGCAATCTTGCGAGCTCGCCGGTCTCCTGCTTCTCCGCCGCATAATCGACCGGAAGCAACCTGGCCTCTTCCGTTTCAGTGGCCTCTTCAATGTCGGCAAGATGTTCGTCAAGTTCGGTCTTCGTCTTGAATCCGCGCGTCCTTATATCAGTCATAGGCACCTCCCATCCGGCGGGTTCACTATCGCAAGATGAGAACGCACTCAGCCGTCATAAGTTCGAAGCTTGCCGACACATCCCGTGTGGTGCTCAGTTTCACGGCAACAGCCGGTCGAGTGGGGTGATTTCACGACCATTTGAGAGTGGAATAAGCCTCACGGCTATGGCTGTATGGTGGCACGGCTTTCGAGCCAGTGGCTGATAGCGGACAAGGAAACTCGGCTCTAACAAGCACCCGCATCCAAGTCTTTATCGCGCATCCGTCACGTGGTTGAGTTCCGCCATCAAGGCGCGACCGCTGGACCATGCGATGACGATATAGGCGAGCCCCCCCACCACAACTCCCATGAACAGATCCACCAATGGAAGATTCAGACTGCCGCCAGTCGTGTGCAGAGCTAGGCCGACCGCACCGACCATGACACAGGCACCCAATCCGGCCGGAAGGATCCGGCGCAACAGCGATGGCCAGCGAAATCTCGTGCCGCGCTGCAGGAAATACAGGGATACGGCAGTCGTCAATGCCGCAGCCACGACTTGCGCGACGGCGATATTGAGCAGTTGCGGCCCGATCCAGCCCGCGATCGCGAGGCAGGCGAGGCTGGTCGCCGTAAACAGCATGTTCAGGCGCGGCAGCAGCGCAACGCGGCCGATTATGCTGAGCACAGGCTCGTTGAGCATCTGGATGACGGCAATGCCGCGCGCGGCGGCCAGCAGGATGAGGACCGGCGCCGCTGCGAGCCATTGCGCGCCGAGAGCCACGCTTACGAGCTGTTTCGATATCACGGCAAGGCCCATGAAGACCGGAAGCGCTGCGAAAGCCGTCGCAGCCATGATCAATCCCATCAGACGGCTGAGGCCTTCCTCACCGCCGCCCGCCTCACCCTGCTGGCGGGAAAAGTAGCTCCATGCCAGCATCCGTACGGGTTCGGAAATCAGCTCGGTGACGGCGCCGACGATGCGGCTTGCCATTCTGTAGAGGCCGACTTCCGTCGCGCCGATGAAGAAGACGATCAGGAATTCCGCGCCGTAACTTTGCGCAAATTGCATCAGGCGCGATGCCAGCAGCCGCGTGGAGTAAACCAGCGCCTCGCGGGCGGTGGTGAGCTTGAATTCGAAGCGAGGAAGCCAGCGCGCAAAGCCCGTGGATATCAGCAGCGCAACGAGCACGACGCAACACCGTCCTGCCGCAAGCGCGACGATGCCCCAGCCGAGCAACAACCCTCCGGCGGTCACGAGAAGGCCCAAAAATTCCGAAGCCGCCTGGTAGCAGGCAAGTTCACGGAGCCGTCGCCCCCTCACCAGCACGCCGCTTTGGCAGATGATGAAGGTACCGGGAACGATTGTGGCCATCAGCAGCAGAAGGGTGAGGAAAATCGATCCGCTGGGCTGCAGCCAGATAAGGGAAATGGCAAGCCCGAGGAAACCGAGAATGGTGAAGGCGAGCCCGCTTGCAAGCGCACAATAGAGAACCGTACCGGGCAGCTCCCTATCGTGCGGCGCAGCGATAAGATATTCACTCCATCCGGCCTCGGCAATCTTTGATTGCAATAATACGGTCGAGGAGACCATGGCAAAGATACCGACCTCGGCCGGTGAGAGGACGCGAGCGGCGACCAGCAACGTGCCGATGCCGCAGAGTTGGCTTACCAGACGCGCGCCCGAAACCCACAGCGCATCCCGTGACGTAGACGCACTGCGTGGCTTGTGATCTTCACCTTCTCCGGACACTGCAGTTGACGCAACACTAGATGTGCCCATGGTCACATGTTCTTTTTAGTTAAAACCGAGGTAAATTCCTTACTTCTACGCGCTTTGCATGTGTTACCAAAGTAACAACTTTGGTGTATATTCTATGTTGACGACTTATACTCACTTCTGCATAGTTAAAATGAAATTACAATCATGCATGTGAAATTTGGTCGGCAGATGCATGGATTTTATCCAGCTGTTTGTAGCGACACAAAATCGTTTGCTGGCCGATTGGGCCGGAAGGGCATGATCATGATGATACTCGCACATCGCGGCTGGTGGCAGGCGCCCCATGAGCGGAATAGCTTAGGGGCATTCGAGAAGGCATTTGCAGCCGGACACGGCGTTGAACTTGATGTTCGCGATCTGAATGGCGAACTGGTTATTTCACACGATCCTCCCACAACCGGAGCGCTGCCTTTCGAGCGCGTTCTTGAGTGCTATGCGAAAAATGGCGCCCCCGGACGGCTGGCCATCAACATCAAGGCGGACGGTCTCTGCCCGGTTCTCGTGCCGATGCTGGAACAATATAGTGTGACGAAACGCTCCTTCGTTTTCGACGCCTCGGTTCCCGATCTCAGGCCCTATCTCGACAGCGATATCCCGGTCTTCACCCGCTTCAGCGAGGTCGAGTTCTACCCGTCCTTCTACGAACGCTGCCAGGGTGTCTGGGTGGATTCCTTCACCGAAAAGCCGGCATCCATCGAACGCGCGATCGATGATCTACGACGCGGCAAATATGTCGCGATGGTCTCGCCGGAACTGCATAAGCGCCCGCATGAGGCAGTCTGGGCCGCCTGGTCCGGCGCATTGCGGCAGTCTGCAAAGAGCGGTCTTTCACTCGAGCGGCTGATGATCTGCACCGATCTGCCCGATGCAGCCGAGCAGAGCTTTGCCTGGATGGTTGAGGAGGAAGTCACATGATCCGTGCTGTTTTGTTCGACATGGATGGCGTGCTGATCGATGCCAAGGAATGGCACTACGAGGCACTGAACCGGGCGCTCGATCTTTTCGGCATGCCGATCGACCGCCAGGCGCATCTGACCACGTTCGATGGCCTGCCGACCCGGCGTAAGCTGGAAATCCTCTCCCGTTCCAATGGTTTGCCGAAGGGGCTGAACGAGCTGATCCACGACCTGAAACAGGACTATACGATGGAGCTGATATACACCCGCTGCAAGCCGGTGTTTGCTCATCAGTATGCGTTGAGCCGCCTCAAACATGACGGCTACAAGATCGCGGTCTGCTCGAATTCGATCCGTGTCACCATCGAATCCATGATGCGGCGCGCCGGATTGATGGAATATATCGACCTCATCGTCTCCAACGAGGACGTCACCCGCGCCAAGCCGGATCCGGAAATGTATGTGACGACAATGGAGCGCTTCGGCCTGAGGCCGGATGAGTGCCTGATTCTCGAGGACAATGAATACGGCCTGAAAGCCGCACGCGACAGCGGAGCTTACGTCATGCAGATCGGCACACCGGCCGACGTCATCCACGGCCGGATCGTATCGGAGATCAAGCGTGTATCGGAGGTGATGGCATGATCGTCCTGTTCCCCACCACGGGCGCAAGTCCCCATTTCAGCCCGGAAGACTATGCTTATCCGCGCCCGCTCATCGAAGTCGCCGGAAAGCCGATGATCCTGTGGGCCATCGAGAACCTGAAGTCGCTCGGCGGCGACACGCGTTTCCTTTTCGTCGTCGATCAGCAGGATGCCGTCAAATATTCCTACGAGCGGATCTTCGACCTGAGCACGAACGGCCGTTCCGAGGTGGTCATGCTGAAAGGCCCGACGGCCGGCGCGCTCTGCACTTGCCTGATGACCATTGACAGGATCGATCCCACCGAGCCGCTGGTCATCGCCAACAGCGACCAGATCATCGACACCCGCCTTGCATCCGTGATTGCGGAATTCGAGGCGGCCGAGGCGGATGCTGGTGTCATCACCTTCGAAACGGTCCACCCGCGCTGGTCCTATGCGACGCTCGGCGACGACGGTCTTGTCAACCGCACGTCCGAGAAGGATGTCATCAGCAACAAGGCGATCGCCGGATTCTACTATTTCCGCGAGGCCCGGATCTTCTTCAAGGCCGCGACTGCCGCCTTGCGGCATGGGGTCACGGTGGAAGACCGCTATTACGTCAGCTCCTCGCTGAACGAAGTGATCCTGGATGGCGGCCGCGTTGTGTCGGCGAGCATTCCGGCCGACCGCTACCACAGCTTCTACAACCCGAAAATGATCGAGAATTTCGAGGTGAACGGGGTGCGCCGCCTATCCTCTGCACAGGCCGCACGGCCCGTGCAACTGGTAGTGCCGGCCGCCGGCCGGGGCAGCCGCTTCGCCAAGGTCGGCTTCGCCCGCCCGAAACCCTTCATCGATGTGCTTGGCCGGCCGATGATCCAGCATGTGCTGGAAAATACCCTGCCGCCCGGCGGACAGCCGACGGTCCTGCTGCTGCGCGAACATCTGGACAGCCAAACGGATGCGGTGGCCGAGCTTCGCTCGCAGGGTGTCGGGATCGTTTCGGTCGATCATATCACCGAGGGCACCGCCTGCACCGTTCTTCTGGCGCGCCAGCACCTCGACGAGGAGGCACCCCTTCTCATCGCCAATTCCGACCAGGTCGTGGATATGCGGATCGTCGATTTCATCGACGACTGCATGTCGCGCGATCTCGACGGATCGATCCTCGTTTTCCGCGATCCGAAGCGCGATCCGAAATGGTCCTTCGCAGAAACCGATGCGGCAGGCTTTGTGCTCAGGGTTGCCGAAAAGCAGCCGATCTCCGAACTGGCGACGGTCGGCATCTACTTCTTCCGCCGCGCCGGCGATTTCATGAAGGGTGCTCTCGACATGATGGTGCATAACGACCGCACCAACAACGAGTTCTATGTCTGCCCCGCCTATAACTACGCCATCCGCAACGGCGCACGCATCGGCGTTTACGAAATCGACGTCAGAAACATGCACGGGCTTGGCACGCCCGAGGATCTGGCAGAGTACCTGCAAAGCCGTGAGCCTGCCTATGCCTGACGTCGGCATCGGACCGGGCGCGACGGCGCCGTTGAACATCATCATTCCCATGGCCGGGAGTGATTTCGAACGGCCTGACGGCTCGGTGAAGGCGGAAATACCGGTTGGAAAGACGACATTGCTTGGCGCCACGCTGGAAGCGCGCTCGTGGTGGACCACAGCAGCAGTTCCTGTTTTCGTGCTACGGGATCAGCCCGGATCGCGGCGCTATGCGCGGGAAACATTACTGAGGCACTATTCGACCGCGCGGATCGTATGGCTGTCCGAAATGAGTGGCGGCGCTGCCTGGAGCGCTGCGGCCGGTACCGCACTCGCTGCCTTTCCGGATGCACCCGTCGTCGTCGATCTCTGCGATATCATCTTCGACAGCGATGCGGACATTGCTGCAATCTTTGCCGCCGATCCCAATCTCGGCGGCTTGGCGCTCACATTTGGCTCCCGCCATCCGCAATACAGCTATATCAGGCTTGGAGATGATGGCCGTATGCTGGAAGCGAGGGAGAAGATCGTTATTTCCGGCAATGCATCGGCAGGCGTCTATGCCTTCCGCAGCGTCGCCGTTTTTCATCTGGCTCTGGCACATAGCCTGCAGAACCGGGCGAGCCTTGCGCATAACGGCCTGCTTTTTGTGTGCCCGATGCTGAACGGCGTAGTCGCACACGGTTTCGATGTCCGGACGCTACCGGCGCGTGACGTGTTCGATGTCAAGATCGCAGACGCGGCCCTTGCCGGCTAGCGTCAAAGATGAGGGAAATACTGGCGCCGTTCCGCTTCGAAGGGTCACGGAGCCTTGCCAACGATCCGCTCGACACGCGTTCGCGGGGATCAGGGGACCTAGCAAACCGGATGGGAGTTCATCATGACAGCCGGGACATCGAGCAAATTACCCTCTCTCGCCGTTATCATACCCTGCTTCAACAATGCTGAGACACTTGCCGAAGCGCTCGACAGCGCTCTGGCCCAGGATTATCCGGATTTCGAGGTGCATGTTTGTGACAACGGCTCCACGGACGGCAGTCGGGAAATGATCGCATCCTACTCATCTCCACTGCTGAAGCCGGCCCTGCACCGGAACACCGTGCCGCGCACGGACAATTGGAATCGCGCCTATACTGCCGGCGCGAATGCGGATTACCTCGTCACCTTGCATGCCGACGACCGTCTCGCGCCGGGGGCGTTGCACGCCATCGGGCGCGCGGCAATGCGCCACCCTGCCCTGATCCACGGCCGTTTCCGGCAGATTACCTATGGAGGCGATCCCATTCCCGGCCGTCGCTTCGGGTGGAGTTACAGCAACAGCGGCGAGGCGTTTCGGGAACTGCTGCTGCTCAACAATATGGTCGCGATGCCGGGTGCGACCATCCGCACGGACGTGTTCTTCCGGGCCGGCCGCTGGGACCCGGCCTGGCAGTATCTGCAGGATATGGAGCTCTGGTGGCGCTGCGGCGAACTCGGAGAAGTGGCATTCGTCGCCGACATGCTTGGCGACCACAGAGCCTATAAGCATCCGCAGGCGCTGCACCGGCATGCCGAAGAACATCTTCGCTGGACGACGCGCAAGCTTCGAACCGCCCCAACACGCCGGCTGCGGCAGGCCGCTGCGGATGGACTGAATGCCTATCTCGAACGCCTCGAAGCGGAAGTGGATGGCTTGCCGGAGATTGCTGCCAGTCTGGTGGACCCTGTCAGGGCTGCCCGTGCGGCTCTGACGAAAGCGCCGGGCACGCGTGTCGATGCCCTCCGCCGGCAAAGACTGCTGCGCATACGTGCTGCCTCGCGCTCAGCCATCGCTAACATCTTTGGAAGACTTTCGCCTTGGCAGGCCCCGTCGCGCTGACGGACGATGGAATTCGCCAATCCAGACCGACCTGTATCGCTGCGGGCTGGCCTGCATACCGCCATTTCGGGGCGGCCAATTGATAGTGGGCTGCGATTACCGCCATCCGGGCGTCCACATCCCGTTGCAAGCGAATCCATGTCTGGGCGGTGCGGCGGTCACCGTGATCTCTTGTGAGAGGGAAGCGGTATTTGCCGCATCTGACACCGGATCAGTTGACGACCTGGATCATCTTGTTGGAAGAAGGCTCGACGATGACGCGCCTCCTTTGATTTCGAGGCGGCCTCACACTCGGACCTCAGTCGGATTCACTTCGGCCTTTGGTCTGATGATGCTCGGACTGAGGTCCCAGATCCGGAACGCACCGTCTCTCCCGCCCGTTCGGCTCCTTGTCGAAAGAGGAGTTTTCAGCCATGGCCGACAGGAACGAAATCCCGGAAATTTCCAGCGCGTGGAACGCATCCCTGCTGGCGCTCGTCATCTTTCTAGCCGTCATGCTCTATGTCTTCGGCGCTGCCATGTCAGGCGACACCGATCAGTTGACCGCCAGCATTCCGGGCGCCGACATGATCGAGGTCCGGTGAACTGGAAAAGTCCGGCCGATGCGATAGTTTGAGTGAATCGTCGTAACTCAGGTTGGAAATGAACTGGCTCACACGCTGGAACGCCCGCTCCCTCGCCTCCCAATTCTTCATCATGGGAGGGCTTGTTTCCCTTGCCGCGATGTTCCTCATCGGGCTCGTCGTCACCCATCTCATCGAGGACGCCGTCATTCACAATTCGGGTGCTGCGACGGCGCTTTACGTCGACAGCGTCGTCGCACCGTTGCTTCCGGACATGCAGAAGGAATCGCTGCTCGACGAAGCAAGCGCCCAGGCGCTCGACGAAACGCTCGGCCAGGGCGCGCTCGGCCGTCGTCTCATTTCGTTCAAGCTGTGGCGCCGCGACGGCACTATACTCTACTCCAATCAAAAGGAACTGGTGGGGAAGACGTTTCCGGTAAACGACAAACTCGCTCAGGCATTTGCGGGCTCGCTGGTCGCTCGCTACGAAGTCGCGAGCGACCCTGAAAGCGCCGAGGAGCGCAGTCTCGGCAGGGCGCTCATGGAAATCTACAATCCCGTGCTGCAGCCGTGGTCGGGAGAGGCTGTGGCCGTGCTTGAATTCTACGAGACGGCGGAAGGGCTGGAAGACAGCCTCGTCTGGGCAAGGCTCTGGAGCTGGCTGGCCGTGGCCGGTCTGACTGCCATCTTCTTCCTCGTTCTCTCCATTCTCGTCTTTCGGGGCAGCCATACGATCGAAGTCCAGCGTAAAGCGTTAAAGGCCAGAGTGGACGAACTCTCCGCACTTCTTGCCGAAAATCGCGGCCTGCAGCGCAGGCTTCAATTGTCCTCCCAGCGTGCAGCAGCCTTGAACGAGACCTATCTGCGCGGCATCGGCGCCGACCTGCATGACGGCCCGGCCCAGCACATCGCCTATGCCTCGTTGCGGCTCGACAGCGAGTTGCTCGTCGATGCCGCGACACAATCGGAAACACGCGAGAAGGAACTCGCCTGGATCCGCTCCAGCCTCGCCGAGGCGATGAAGGAGATTCGCGACATCTGCAAGGGGCTGGTGCTGCCGCAAATCGAGAACGCCTCGATTACGGAAATCGTGAAACGGGTCGTCGAGGCTCATCAACAGAAGACCAACACCACCGTCGACACGACAATCGACGAGGACGATCCGGAACTTGCCCCCGCTCTCAAGATTTGTATCTACCGCTTCATTCAGGAGGCACTTAACAATGCCTATCGCCATGGTGGCGGCGTTGACCAAGCCGTCATGGCCACATCGCATGATGGCCACGTCCGTATCGAGGTCCGTGACCGGGGTGAGGGTTTTGACCCGACGCAGGTGAGGTCGGCGAGCTTAGGCCTTGTCGGTCTTAGAGAGCGTATCGATAGCCTTGGCGGTGAATTCGACATAAAAACCGGCGAAGGCGGAACGACTGTCATCATGACCTTCGAGCCTATGGAAGCGGAGGAATAGAATGACATCCATCAAGGTCGCCGTCGTAGACGACCATCCGTTGTTTCGCGAGGGGGTGACACGCAGCCTCTCCGAGGTCAGCGATTTTGTCGTCGTCGGAGAAGGCGCCAACACATCTGACGCGGCAATGATCGCCTCGGATGCGCATCCGGACGTGCTGCTTCTCGATGTGTCTATGCCCGGGAACGGGCTCTCGGTGATCGAGGAGATCCTTTCCATAAGCCCGGATACCAAGATCCTCATGCTCACGGCCTCAGAGGAAGTCGATACGCTCGTCGAAGCGCTCCAACGCGGAGCGAAAGGTTACATTCTCAAGGGTGTTGGTTCCCGCGGTCTGGCGGAAGCGATCCGCACCGTCTTCAAGGGAGCCCGGTACGTCTCCCCGGCGATGTCGGCGAAGGTCATGGAATATTCATTGAGCGGGCAGGCATCGGACAGAGACACGCTCACCCCTCGGGAGCGCGAGGTGATGGACCTCGTTGCGCAAGGTCTCTCAAACAAACACATCGGCCTGCGTCTCGATCTACAGGAGAAAACGGTCAAGCATCATATGACCCAGATCCTGACAAAGCTCGGCGTCACGAACAGGACGGAAGCTGCCTTGCGGTGGCGTGAAAAACGCTAGCGCAGCAGGCGCGCAAGCCGCGTGCTGTCAGCCGATGTCGCCCGCCTATTGATGATCGTGCGGCCTTTCGAGTCCTTCATGATGTAGCGTCCTGCACGAAGAGTTTCAGTTATTCCATTCGTATGCCGGACATCGATCGAGCCATCCGTATCTTCGGTCACGCGTGCGCCTGATGTTGAGGGCACACGATCCGTACTACCGGCTCCGTTCGAGCTAGATCGGCTGTTCCCACTGCTGTTGCCGTTGCCGCCCGAATTTCCGTTGCCATTACCCCCGCCGCTGCCGCCATTACCATTTCCATTCCCCCCGCCGTTGCCGCCGTTTCCATTCCCTCCGCCACTGCCGTTTCCATTTCCCCCACCATTCCCGCCGTTGCCGTTTCCATTCCCTCCGCCATTGCCGTTTTCGTTCTTTGCGAATGCAGTCAGACTGGCCAGCGACGGAAACGAACCCGTGACATCGACCTTCAGCGGCACAACGGCAAGGACACTCGCGCCGCAGCCTTTCAGGAAATTGCGCTTGGAGATCACCATAGTCCCTGTCGTTCTTCCTTGAGTGTCAACTTGAAAACAGGAATGAGATTGACCGCTTGCTCCGAAATTGCAAGACGGTCAGACATAGGTACCAAGGCGGCTAGGACTTTGGTCCCGGCTCTCTGATCAAGATGAGCGACGGTCGCTGCAGAAGAAGGCGGCCTTATCATATATGTCCGTCAAACAACGGGAGAAATGCACTGGCGTCTCGGCCCGCTGAACGGCCGATAGGTATTGTCCGAAGCGCGATAGGAATCATAGCGGGGGCGCACCATGAAATATGTGGGTCGGAGCTCGTATCGGCTTCCGGCAACCCCGGAAAACTACCTTTCAGCCGTCACGCAAGGTTTTCGGGGACCACCGTCAAAAGGCTGGTACGTATTGTCAGCGACGTTGTAGGACCGGTAACGCTGCCGGCATAGGCTGAGATGGTGGCCATCGGCCGTCCATTCCTGCTTCGGCGGCTCAATCGCCCCTGTCACGGTTGCGTCAGGTGGCGCAATGGCCAATACGCCAACCAAATTGGCAGGTTTTAAGGATTGGTTATTGTCGACAACGGCCTGCTGCGGCGGAAGGCGCTCGTAATTTTGAGCCTTGGGGTCGACGCGCATCGGTGTCGTCGTCCAGAGCGGCGCGTCGAGATTGGCGAAGTGATGTGGTTCCGGATCGCGCAAGGCGTAGGAAGCAAATCCGTGGCCGCCAATCAGAATGGCACCAAGCGCCGCCAGACAAATGGATGATGCAGCAAGCGACTTCATGACGCGATCTCACATTCCTGCTCAACATAGAAATTGGGAATGCCGGGCTCGGGTTCCGTGACGGGCTCAAAAAAATTGCGCTTTTGCTCTTGTTTCGTGACTGCGGGATGTCCCTGCCCGTGCGGCGCGATCCCCTCGGCCGCTATTTCCGGAAGGCACCCACAACGGATAGGAATTTATTGCCATCGCCCCGATTTTGACGGATAGCTGTTTTATCGAGCGATCGGATCCGTCGTAGCAGATCGTAGGCAGAAAGAGGAAGCATGTCGCAAAGAGCGGGCAGCGCCGACCTCCCCCTTCACGGAGGCCGCGTGCCACCATGGCTGGGCAACCGCATGACCACGCTTGGCGCGCTGATCACCGAGGCGATCGTTCACCATTACGGGCGTGACGAGTTTCTGCAACGGCTCGCCCATCCCTTCTGGTTCCAGTCCTTCGGCGCCGTCATGGGCATGGACTGGCATTCCTCCGGCATCACGACCAGCGTGCTCGGCGCGCTGAAGCGCGGGCTGAAGCCGCTATCGAAAGAACTCGGCCTGCACGTCTGCGGCGGGCGCGGTGCGCAATCGCGCAAGACGCCGGACGAACTGATGGCGATCGGCGATCGCACCGGCCTTGACGGTGCCGGCCTTGCAAAGACAAGTCGCCTGGTCGCCAAGGTGGATAGCGCGGCGGTGCAGGATGGTTTCGATCTCTATCTGCACGGCTTCATCGTTGCCGATGACGGGCATTGGGTGATCGTTCAGCAAGGTATGAACGGCGACAAGCGTCAGGCGCGGCGCTATCACTGGTTTTCCGAAGGACTGGAGAGCTTCGTCAACTCCCCGCATGCGGCCATCGAAGGCCGCTCGCAAGGCGAGATCATCAATCTGGCCGACCGACGCGCGGAAAAATCCCGCCACGATCAGCTCGATCTTCTCACAGCGCTTGGGCCAGACCGCATTGTCCGCGAGGCGGCAGCCCTTGCCCTGGCCGCCGATCCTGCGCCCGCGCTGGAGCCAGTCGAACAGCCGATGCTGCCGCATCTCATCATGCCCGCCCATCACGACGTGCGCGAAAGCGACGTCAATATGCGGCGTCTGCACGGCAACCTTGCCGCAGCTGCCGATCGCGGACCGGTCGATTTCGAGGATCTTCTTCTCGTGCCCGGCGTTGGCGCCCGCACAGTCAAGGCGCTGGCGCTCGTCGCCGAAGTCGTGCATGGCGCGCCCTGCCGCTTTTCCGATCCCGCCCGCTTTTCCATCGCCCACGGCGGCAAGGACAGGCATCCCTTCCCCGTACCGCTCAAGGTCTACGACGAAACGATCAATGTGATGAAATCGGCGGTCATGAAAGGCAAACTTGGTCGCGAGGAGGAGCTGCAGGCCCTGCGCCGTCTGGACGAGCAATCGCGCAGCATGGAGCGCTACGTCACCGGCCCTGACCTCAAGGAAATCGTCGCAGGCGAATTCCGGCAATCCTCGGCCTTCGGCGGCCGAAGCGTCTTTGGCTGGGAACAGCCGACTGGCGCACCTTCGGGAAAGAGTGATTGACAGAAACTCCCAGTCCTAGGTCTCTCTCTTTTTTCCGAAACGGCTAGCCGATCAGCAGCTTACCCCAGGCCTCGACATCGTCGCCGCTGCTCATGTCAGGGCGTTGCCGCCTTCCAGCGTCGATGCTGCGAGAATAGAGCGTACGATCAGCCCCTTTCACAAACGTGCCGAGCCGCTATGCTGTCATCGCGAACTGAAGGATGGATAATTCAATGATGCAGGCACGGCAGGGGGAGTTGCGCGAGCGGATGACGATCCTTGGCGATGTCAATTCTGCCTCATTCGTCCCGTGGATCCGTCGTCATGCCGACAAGCTCGGACTGTCCCAGGATTTCTTTCACACCGGGGCCGACCGAATCGAGCTTGAGGTCGCGGGACCTGTGGAACTGATCGACATGCTGGAAATGGGATGTTCGCTCGGCCCGATCGATGTCTGGGTGGACGAGATTCAGCGCAAGATTGTAGATCCGGCCGATACACCGTAATGCGACAGCATTGATCTGTTGCCTTTAATTTAATCATTGTTGCTAATGCGATTTTTTTATGCAAGCCTCTGACAACTGAGGTCGCAAGCTCGGCAACAGTGCGCGGCCAGCGGCGCTAAAGTATTGGTAAAATTGAGGAACTGAAAGTTATGCCATCTGATACGGCCGGCTCCTGGACGCCTGTCGCCCTTTCTGCTGATCTGCCGCCGGCAACCGTTATACCGGCCTGGACGCCAGCAGGATCGATCGCCCTTTGGCGCAGTCAATCGGGGCGCGCATCGGCATCGTCGGATCGCTGTCCGCATCGCGGGATGCGATTGTCCCACGGCTTCGTGCGCGGCGAGGCGCTCTCCTGCATCTATCATGGCTGGAGCTACTCTCCGGCGGGAGGATGCATTCGCATCCCGGCCCACCCCGACCTCGTGCCGCCGGAAACGATCCGTGTTGCGGTCCAGACAGTCGAAGAATTGGATGGCGTCATATGGGTCGCTGCTGGCCAGCCAGCAGCGCAGCCGCCACGCCTTGGCGATCTCATTCCATTGCGCTCGCTGACGGCCGAGGCCGGCATCGCGGAAATCGAAGCTGTGGCCGGCGCAAAGGCGAATGCCGACGGACTTATCAGCGTCGCGGAATATCCATGGGTCCGGCTGTTGCCGACGCCACAGGGGGATCGCACGCTGGTTCATCTCCTGATCGAGCAAAGTCGCAGCATTGAGGATCGGGTTGCCGCGTCCCGCATTGCCGAAGCCCTGCGCCGCCGGGCGGAAGCACGCCAGAAGGAAGCCGCATGATGAAGGCCGGCGCGATGATCGACGAATGGTATCCGGTCGGCCTTTTCAGCCGGCTCACCGAGACGGGAAACAAGACCGCGCTGATGGGCGAGCCCATCGTGGTGGCATGCACGCAGGACGGATCAGCGCGGGTAACATCCGGCAATGGGCACGCGCTCCCTGTCCGTGTTCGCTACGGCCATGTCTGGTCTTCCCTCGGCAATCCCGTCAAGGAGCTTTTTGCCATTCCCGAAGCGGATCAGCCCGGCCGCCGTTTCGTCGATGTCGGCGTGGTGCGGGTGCGCTGCTCGCCGCTACGGGCGGTGGAGAACTTCCTCGACATTGCCCATTTCCCCTTCGTCCATACCGACATCCTCGGCGCCGAGCCCCATACGGAAGTCGAAAACTACAAGGTAGAAATCCGCGAAGATGAGGATGAGGTCTGGGCGACGCAGGTGAAATTCTACCAGCCACAGGCAGCCAAGTCGGCAACCGGCGGCATTACCACCGAATATATGTACCGCGTCCCGGCACCGACCTGCTCGGTGCTCTACAAGACCTGCCCTCCCCGCCCAAGCGAATGGGATGTCATTACCCTCTTCGTCCAGCCGCTTGCGGAAGACCTCTGCGACGTATGGCCATGGATGGCCCTTTTCGACGACGAAACGCCCATGACAGACCTCATCCATTTTCAACAGATGATTTTCCTGCAGGATCGCTCGATCCTTGAAAACCAGATCCCAGCCCTGCTGCCGCTCGATCCCGGCATGGAAATCCCGACCCGGGCCGATCTCACATCGGTTGCTTACCGGCGCTGGCTGAAGCGTCACAACTATACTTACGGGGCACAGTTGGTCGCGCAATGAAGCTCTACGACTACATTCTCTCGCCGAGCTGCTACAAGATCCGCCTCATGGCGGCGATCCTCGGCATCAAGCTCGATATCCGACCGGTCGATTTTCATCCCGGCGCGGAACATCGCGGACCAGAACTCCTGGCGCTCAACCCGGCAGGTTCGATTCCGATCCTTGAGGACGGCGATCTTGTCCTGACGGAATCCTCCGCCATTCTCGCCTATCTCGCCGCCGGAAACGCCCCGGAATGGCTGGGCACCGGCACGCCTGAAGAGACGGCGCGGGTGCAGCAGTGGCTCTCCTTCTCGCATCGGCTGACGGCTAATCTCGGCGGTGCGCGACTGCATGAAATGCTTCTGCGCCCCGGCAATATCGAGATCCTGCAGGCGCAGGGCATCACCGCGCTGCGCGAGCTGGAGGCCAGTCTCTTCGAACAGCAGCTTCGCGGCATGCGCTTCCTGGCGTCGAACCGCGCCACGATCGCCGATATCGCCTGCTTCCCCTATGTGGCGCTCGCGCCCGATGGCGGCATCTCGCTCGATCCATACCCAACGATCCGGCTCTGGCTGCGTGCCATCCGCAGCATCGACGGTTTCATCGAAATGCCCGGCATTCACAGGTTGCACGAGCTGAAACCCGATCCCCATCCCGCAAAGGAGGAGAGGTGAGATGGCCGGCTACCTCCTGAAAAACTGTGCAGCCGTCATTGTCGACGAGGGCAATGGACCAAGCGTACGCCGGAATGTGGATCTGCTGACCAATGGTCCGGCAATCCAGGCGATCGGCGCCAACCTGCCGCAGGAGACACTGGCCGCCGGCACGATCGTCCAGGACGCGACCGGCTGGTTCGTCTATCCGGGACTCGTCAACACGCACCATCACTTCTTCCAGTGCTTCGTGCGCAACCGGGCCGATCTCGACTGGACGAAGCTGTCGGTCATCGAATGGCTTGATCGGATCTACCCGATCTTCTCGCGGCTGACTGAGGATTGCTTCTACCATTCGTCAGTCACGGCCATGGCCGAGATGATCAAGCATGGCTGCACGACGGCCTTCGATCATCAATATTGCTTTCCTCGGCACGCCGGAAAGCGCCTGATCGATCGCCAGTTCGAGGCGGCCGAGCTTCTTGGCATGCGTTTCCACGCAGGCCGTGGCGGCAATACGCTGCCGAAGTCCGAGGGCTCGACGATCCCGGATGCCATGCTGGAAACGACCGATGAGTTCATCGCCGATTGCGCCCGGCTGATCGACAGCTACCACGATGCCGGCCCCTTCAGCATGCGGCAGGTGGTCGTCGCTCCTTGCCAGCCAGTCAATTGCTATCGCGAGACCTTCGTTGAATCGGTCGCATTGGCCCGCGATCGCGGCGTGCTGATGCACACGCATGTCGGCGAGGGTGAAAGCCCGGTGATCGAGGCACGGCACGGCATGCGCACGGTCGACTATTGCACCGAACTCGGTTTTGCCGGCCCCGACGCCTTCTATGCCCATTGCTGGGAGCTGACACACGACGAATTGCGAAAGATGGCGGCAAGCGGCACAGGTGTCTCTCATTGCCCCGAGCCGGTCTATCTTGTCGGCGCAGAGGTGACCGATATTCCGGCAATGTCCGCCTTTGGCCTGCGCATCGGGCTCGGCTGCGATGGCGCTGCCTCGAACGACAATTCAAACCTCATGCACTGCATCCATTCCGCCTACATGCTGCAATGCCTGACAGCATCGACGCGCACCCATCCGGTCCCGGCACCCGTCGACTTCCTGAACTATGCGACGGCGGGCGGCGCAAGCCTGCTGGGCCGCAGCGATATCGGGCGCCTTGCCCCCGGCATGGCCGCCGACCTCTTTGCAATCGATACGCGGCGGATGGACTATGTCGGCACGCGGCATGACCCGCTGAGCCTGATCGCCAAGGTCGGGATCGGCATGCCGACCGATCTCACCATGATCAATGGACGGATCGTCTGGCAGGCCGGTGAATTCGCCGGCCTCGACGAATTCAAGCTTTTCGCGGACGCCGAAGCCGCGCTCGCGACTGTGGAATTCTGAACAACCAAAAGAGGGGAACTGACATGTCCAACAATCTGACCCGCAGAACACTGATGAAGAATGCGGCTGCCGCCGGCCTTGCCACGGCCTTTGCCGGCCGCTCCGCATTTGCGGCCGACGAACCGCTCGGCATCGCCCTCGTCGTTCCCTCGCCGATCGGCGATGTCGGCTGGGGCCATGCCCTTGCCGCCGGCCTCGATCCGATCAAGGCCGCCTATGGCGACAAGGTGAAGGTCACCATCCTCGAGAACATCGCCGAAGGACCGGATGCGGATCGCATCATGAACAAGACGGTCGCCGATGGAAACCATTTCCTGATCGCCGGCTCCTTCGGCTATCAGAACGGTGCGCTGCAGATCGCCCGCCGCAATCCGAAGGTAACGGTCCTGCATGCCTCTGGCTTCCAGGTCGCGCCGAACTTCTCGCCCTTCGCTGCCAAATATTTCCAGGGAACCTACCTGCTCGGCATGGCGGCAGCAGCCTTGTCCAAGACCGGCAAGCTCGGCTCGGTTTCGGCCTTCGCCATTCCCGAACTGATCACCTCCATCAACGCCTTCACGCTCGGCGCACAGTCCGTCAAGCCCGACATCGAAGTGTCCGTCGTCTGGGTCAATTCCTGGTTCGATCCGGCAAAGGAGCAGGAAGCCGCCAAAGCGCTGATTGCGCAGGGCTGCGACGTGATCTTCTCGAACGCGCAGGATACGCCTTCGGTGATTTCCGCCTGCGAGGAGGCCGGTGTCTATGCCTTCAACCTCAATTCCTCGATGAAGAAATATGCCGAGAAGACCTATCTCGGCTGCGTTGCCACCGACTGGTCGCCCTTCTTCAAGGCTTCGGTCGATGCCCATCTCGCCGGCACCTTCAAGGGCGCCAACACCTTCCTCGGCGTTGCCGACAAGGTCGTCGAAGTCGTCGATTGGAACCCGGCGATCCCGGCCGATACGATGACGAAGATCAAGGACGTCGAAGCCAAGATTGCCGATGGCAGCTTCTCGCCCTTCACCGGCCCAATCACCAAGGCCGACGGCAGCGAAGGCGCTGCTTCGGGCGCGACGCTGACGGACGCCCAGATCGTCGCGATGGATTGGCACGTCAAGGGTGTCACGACGCCGCTGCCGAAGTAAACCATGGTGAGCCCGCTCCTGTCGCTGCGCGGCATTTCCAAGAGTTACGGCCAGGTCCATGCCAACCAGCAGATCGACCTCGACGTTGCTCCCCGCTCGATCCATGCCATTCTCGGAGAAAACGGGGCTGGCAAATCGACCCTGATGAAGCTGATTTACGGCGTAGAACAGCCGGACAGCGGAATCGTCGCCTGGAACGGGCACCCCCTCAGCCTTGCCTCTCCCGCAGAGGCAAGGCGCGCCGGCATCGGCATGGTCTTTCAGCATTTCTCGCTGTTCGAAAGCCTGACGGTCGTCGAGAACATCCGGCTCATCGTGTCCGGCAACAAGCGCGAGCTTGCGGAGCGCATTCGCAAGCTCGGGAATGAATTCGGCCTCGAAGTTGATCCGCTCGCAGATGTGCATTCGCTTTCGGTCGGCGAACGACAACGGGTGGAGATCATCCGATGCCTGATGACCGACCCAAAACTGCTGATCCTCGACGAGCCGACATCGGTGCTGCCGCCGCAGGCCGTGGAGAAGCTTTTCGAGACATTGCGTCGGCTGCGTGACGGCGGCGTCTCCATCCTCTTCATCTCGCACAAGCTGGAGGAAATCCAGTCGCTCTGCGACCGTGCCACGATCCTGCGCGGCGGGCGCGTGACCGGCCACGTCGATCCGCGCGAACATGACGCTCACGAGCTTGCACGCATGATGATCGGCCGTGACATGCCGGAGCCCATGCCGGCGCTGCCTTTGGCTGAAGGAGAGAAGCGTCTGGAGCTTATCGGCCTTGATTATAGGCCGGACGATCCTTTCGCCGTGCCGCTCGCCAATGTCAGCTTGACCCTGCGCGCCGGCGAGATCCTCGGCATTGCCGGGATTTCGGGAAATGGTCAAAGCGAACTCGCCGGGCTGATTTCGGGCGAAACCACCCTGCCGCGAGTTCAACGCGACCAGATTTTCATGATGGGCAAGGATGTCGGCACGCTCGATTCTGCCGCGCGTCGTCAGCTGGGCTTCGCCTTCGTCCCGGAGGATCGTCTCGGCCGGGGTGCGGTTCCCGAAATGTCGCTCACCCTCAACAGCCTGCTGACGGCCCACCCCCTGAACCTCGTCAAGCGCGGCCTTCTCGACAAGGCGCAGGCAACCGACTTCACCAATAACTGTATCCGGGATTATGACGTGCGCACGCGCGGTCCCGAAGCGGAAGCCGGTTCGCTTTCCGGCGGCAACCTGCAGAAATTCATCGTCGGGCGCGAAATCATGCTGGCGCCAAAGCTTCTTTTCCTCGCCCAACCCACATGGGGCGTCGATATTGGTGCGGCCTCGGCGATCCGCAAGCGGCTCGTCACCCTTCGCAATGAAGGCATGGCGATCCTCGTCATTTCCGAGGAGCTCGAGGAACTGTTCGAGCTCAGCGATTTCATACAGGTCCTGCATCACGGCACGCTGAGCCCGCCGCTCGTCACGCGCGACACCAAACCCGAGGAGATCGGCCGATACATGATCGGAGCACAGTTACAGCGCGAGAAGGCCACCGCATGAGCAGACCCTTTTTCGCTGCCCTGCCCATACTGGTGCGCCGCGAGCGCGCTTCGCTTGCCGCTACCCTGCTCGCCCCGCCGATCGCGCTGATCATTACCATCACTCTCAATCTCGGCCTCTATATCGCCATGGGTCGCGATCCAGCCGCGGTCATCTATGCGATGCTGATCGAGCCCTTCTTTTCCTGGGCGTCATTCTCCGAGGTGCTCCTGAAGACCGGACCGTTATTGCTTATCGCACAGGGACTTGCGATCGGCTTCCGCGCCAAGGTCTTCAATATCGGCGCCGAAGGGCAATTCGTGCTCGGGGCAATCTTTGCCTCCGCCATTCCGATCTGGTGGCCTGACGCCACCGGTCAATGGATTTGGCCGGCGATGCTGCTGCTCGGCACCATCGGCGGCGCGCTCTGGGCATCCCTCACCGCCTTCTGGCGCGTCCGGCTCAATGCCAACGAAATCCTCGTCTCGCTGATGCTGAGCTTCGTTGCCGCGCAGCTTCTCAACTATCTGTTGCTCGGCCCCTGGAAGGATCCGAACGGATTCAATTTCCCGCAGTCGGTCATGTTTCAGTATGACGCGATGGTGCCGATCCTGATCGAGGGCACGCGCGTCAATGTCTCGCTGATCCTTGCCGTTCTGCTGTCGATTGGCGCGTGGATCTTCATGCAGAAGAGCTTCATCGGCTATAAATTGCAGGTCGGTGGGCTGGCGCCACGTGCGGCAAGCTATGCCGGCTTCAAAGAGGGCTGGGCGATCTGGCTTTCGCTGCTGATCGGTGGCGCGGCCGCCGGTCTTGCGGGTGCAGCCGAAGTCGCTGGCCCGCTCGGCCAGCTGCAGCGCTCGATCTCGACCGGTTACGGCTATGCGGCGATCATCGTCGCCTATCTCGGCGGATTGCATCCGATCGGCATCGTCATATCCTCGGTCGTCATGGCCGCACTTTATATCGGCGGCGACAATGCCATGGTGTCCGCCAATCTGCCGATCGCCGCCGTGCGCGTTTTCCAGGGCAGCCTGCTTCTCATTTACCTCATCGCCATCGCCTTTGTGCGCTACCGCCTTGCGTGGCGACCGACCGCCATCAGGAGCCCGACATGAACGCCATCGAGTTCATCCTGGCCGGAATGCTGGCGGCCGCGACACCCTTTCTACTGGCGGCGCTCGGCGAACTGGTGGTCGAACGCGCCGGAGTGCTTAATCTCGGTGTCGAAGGCTTGATGGCATTCGGCGCCGTCATCGCCTTCATCATCGTCTATCATGGCGGCGGCCACATTCTCGCGTTTCTCGCGGCCGGGCTCGGTGGCATCCTGCTATCGCTGATCTTTGCGGGGGTCATCCTTGGCTTCAACGCAAACCAGGTCGCGACGGGGCTTGCGATCGGCATTCTCGGCCAGGGCCTGTCGGCGCTGTTCGGCAAGAGCTATGAAAGCCTGACGGTCAAGGCATTGCCGAAGATAGCCATCCCCGGCCTTTCGGACATTCCCGTCATCGGCGGCCTCTTCACCCAGGATATCATCGTCTGGCTTTCGCTTCTGGTGACCGTCGCGATCTGGGCAAGTTTTGCCTATAGCAAGGTTGGGCTGGTCATTCGCGCCGTCGGCGAAAACCCGAAAGCCGCCCACGCCATCGGTTATCCTGTTATCGCCGTGCGTTTCGCCGCCGTGGCATTCGGCGGCATGATGGCGGGCTTTGCCGGCGCCTATGCATCGACGATCTATACGCCGCTCTGGGCGGACGGAATGATCGCCGGCCGCGGCTGGATCGCCATTGCGCTTGTCGTCTTCGGAACCTGGCTGACCGGCCGGATCTTTCTCGGAGCCTGCCTCTTCGGTGCCGTATCGCTGATGGGGCTTGCCGCGCAGGCAACCGGGCTCGACCTGCCCTCGCAACTGCTGGCCTGCCTGCCCTACCTGGTAACGATCATCGTGCTCGGCATCATCTCGGCAGACCGCCGACTGCTGAAGCTCAACGGCGTCGCCTCACTCGGCGAACCGTTCGAGCGGTAAAGAAGACGCGGGCAGCGCCAGCGGCGCAGGCCGCCGAGCGATCAATCATGCCTGGTAAGGAAGGCCGAGACGACGTCGAGGCAAAGCTCCTTTTCCTCGACATGCGGCATGTGGCTGGAATTCTCGAAGAGCACCCATTCGCAACCTTTGACGCGATCGACATAGGGTTTGACGACCAGCGGCGTCGCCTCATCATATTTGCCGGAGATCAAAAGCGTTGGCGCCGCGATGAGCGGCAGGCGATCCTCGATCGTCCAGTCCTTCATCGTGCCGATGACGTGGAATTCGGTCGGGCCGTTCATGTTGCGGTAGACGGTATTGTCTTCGTCCATGATCGCGAAGGTGCGCGCGACCTCCGGCGGCCAGGGCACGACGCGGCAGACATGCCGATCGTAGAAGACACGCGAGGCGGCGACATAGTCGGGGTCGGTGATGGTGCCGGCTTCCTCATGCTTCAGCAGCGCATCTTGCACTTCCTGCGGCAACTCCTCGCGCAGGCGGTTTGCCTCCGCTACCCAGGTGTGCATGTTGGCCGGCGAATTGGCGATGACGAGCGCCTTCAGGCCTTTCGGCTGGCGCACGGCATGTTCGGCACCGAGCATGCCGCCCCAGGACTGGCCGAGGAACGCGTACCGGTCCTGAATGCCGAGATGTTTCAGCAGCGCGTCGAGCTCTTCGAGAAAGAGCGCCGGCGTCCAGAAATCCGGTCCCTTTTCAGGCAGCCGCGTGGAGTTGCCGTTGCCGAGCTGATCGTAATGAATGACCGCGCGGCCATCGAGCTCGGCGATACCCTTGAAGGAATCGACGTAGTCATGCGTGCAGCCGGGGCCGCCATGGGCGACGACGAGCGGCAGTTTTCCGGAATCAAGCGAACCGGTGATGCGATACCATGTCTGGTATTCGCGAAATGGCAGATAGGCTTCCTTCGTCGGAACTGCGGCCACAAGTCTCTCCATCCTAGGTGCAACGATGAAAGACCATAGCGTCGCCAAAACGGTGAAGGCAGCTATCAGAAGTTATAGGATGGTCGATCCTCCAGCAGGCGGTAGTGCGTGGCGCGCACCACTGCCTGTGTGCGGTTGCGGGCGCCGAGCTTCTTGGCCGCGGCATTGAGATGCATGACGACTGTCGGCACCGACCGGTCGATGATGCGGGAAATCTCCTTGGCCGAAAGGCCATCGGCGGAATGGCGCAGACACTCGCGCTCCCGTTCCGTCAGGCGGATCTTCCCGACGCTCAGCGCCTTGGCGTCGAAAAGCGAATAGGCAGCCTCGTGAAAGACATGGGCCAGCAGGTTGAAATCGGCAAGGTAGCGCAGTGCATGACGCTCGAAATCGCTGTTGGCACCGAAGCGAATACCGGTCACGGTCGCATAGTCGCCGCGCGGCATATGGACGGGAACAGTCACACCCGTCGACATGTCGCGCTCGCTGAGATAGCGCGTCACCGGCGCCGTGTCGTCGCTCATGAAACGGTTGATGAGGGTGTCCGCATCCCTGTCGTAATTCCAAAAGAAGGGGGCTGAGGTACGCAACGCCACCTGCTGCACGGGATCAATGCGGAAATAGCCGCGATCGAACCAGTATTCCCGCATGTCCTCGGAAATATTGCGCAACTTCAAGAGCGAAGGGACCATGATCCCGCCGTCGAGGTCGTAAGGCACCGGCGTGTAGTCGTAGATCAGGGCCTCGAAGCCGATCCCTTTCATCGCCTCGAAAACCTGATCGATACGACCATCAAGGGTCTGATGGATGGCGAATTGCCGTCTGATCGTTCCGATTTCGTCAAGCATGGCAGGCTCCCGGTCGGTGGTTTACCACCCTATCACTTCTTATAGCTGGCGAAGACTGAGGTTTAAGGTAAAAATTTAGCCATGCCCAATTATTGAGCAAGCGAAATCTTCTGCCGGAGCGGTCAATGTGGCGTGAAATCGAGCCCGAGGCGCGACATGAAATCGAAGTCGACGGCTATAAGGTGGTCGCCTACAGTTTTGGAAGCGGCAGCGAGACTATATTCTGCCTGAACGGCGGCCCCGGCCTGCCCTGCGACTACCTGCGTGAGGCTCATTCCTGCCTCATCGATAAGGGCTACCGCGTGGTGGCTTTCGATCAGCTCGGCACCGGCGCCTCCGACCGGCCGACGGACCGATCGCTTTGGACCATCGGCCGCTATGTCGAAGAGACGGAGACGGTGCGAAAGGCGCTCAGCCTCGGCAAAGTGCATATGCTTGGTCATTCCTGGGGCGGGTGGCTGGCGATCGACTATGCGCTGACCTATCCGGAAAACCTGCAGACGCTGATCCTCGAAGACACTGTCGCCGACATGCCGCATCTGATTTCCGAACTGGAGCGGCTGCGCGCGGCCCTCGGTCCGGAGACGGTGGCGATGATGCAGAAACACGAGGCGCAGGGCACCTACAATCATCCGGAATATCTGGCGGCGGTGACGATCCTCAATTACCGCCATGTCTGCCGCTTGCCGGAATGGCCGGCCCCCGTGCGCCGCTCTCTCGACGACTGGAACATGGGGCCTTACGAAACCATGCAGGGGCCGAACGAGTTCCTCTATATCGGCAATCTGAAGGACTGGAACCGGATTCCCGACCTGCCGCGTGTGACGACGCCGGTGCTGATCACGACCGGCGAGCATGACGAACTGACACCGGCCTGCGCGCTGCGGATGAAGCTTGCCCTGCCGAACGTCGAACTCAAGGTCTTCGCCAATGCCAGCCACATGCCCTTCTATGAAAATCCGCATGATTATTATCCGGCGCTGGTCGATTTTCTATCGCGGCACAGGGCAAGCTGATGCAGGGTAAGGTGATCGGTACCCGACGAAGACAAGGGGGCGAGCGCCGCCATGCATCGTTATAAGTTCATACTGACCCGGCCGGTTCAGTTTCTGCCCGTTATCTTCGGCATCAGTGTCATCACCTTCATTCTGGTGCGGCTGATCCCCGGTGATCCCGCCCGCAACATTCTCGGCACGCGCGCCACGCCGACCGCACTTGCCAATATCCGAGCCCAATATGGCCTCGATCAGCCGATGTGGCTGCAATATTTCTACTTCCTCAAAAACCTCGTAAATGGCGAGATGGGCAAGTCGATCCTCTACAAGATCGATGTGCTGCCGCTGATCGCAACCCGCATCGAGCCGACGATCGCGTTGGTGCTGACCAGCGTCATTCTGTCGATCCTGATCGCCGTGCCGATGGCGGCGATTGCCGCTCGCAATTCCGGCCGGGCGCCGGATCATGCGGTGCGTATCGTCTCCACCTTCGGGATCGGCTTTCCGCCCTTCTGGCTCGGCCTGATGCTGATCATTCTCTTCAGCGTGGAACTCGGCGTCCTGCCGGTCTCCGGCTACGGCACGACGCTGGGCGACAAGCTCTCCCATCTCATCCTGCCAAGCCTGACAGTGGCATTGTCGCTGTCGACGGTTCTCACCCGCAGCCTGCGCTCCGCCATGATCGAATCCTTGAAATCCGATGTGGCGACGGCGGCGCGCGCCCGCGGCATGCCTGAGAGCATCGTCTTCTGGCGTCACGTGCTGCCGAATTCGCTCGTGCCGACCATCAATCTTCTCGCCGTCAACATCGGCTGGCTGATCGGCGGCACGGTCGTCGTCGAAAGCGTCTTTGCCCTGCCAGGCATGGGGCAACTGCTGGTACGCGCCATCTTCTCGCGGGATTACATGGTCGTGCAGGGCGTTGCCATGACATTCGCGTGCGCCACCGTGCTCGTCAATTTCATCGCCGACATCGTCACCGTCGCTGTTGATCCGAGGGTGAAGCTATGAGTGTCGAAACCATTGCTCCCAATCCGGTCGCCTGGCGCCGTTTCCTCGGCCGCCGGCTGACGCTCGTGTTCGGCTCGGCCATTCTGCTGTTCTTCCTGCTTTTGGCGATAGCGGCTCCGCTGGTGGCTCCCTATGATCCGATCCTGCAGAATGCCGATGTCCGATTGCAGGGACCGTCACTCGCCCATCTCTTCGGCACGGATAATTTCGGCCGTGACATCCTGTCCCGCGTCATCTGGGGCGCACGCATCGATTTGCAGATCGCCGTCATCGGCGTCCTCTTCCCTTTCCTGATCGGCACGACCGTCGGCACGATCGCCGGCTTCTTCGGCGGCATCGTCGATGCGATTTTCATGCGCCTCGTCGATATCATTCTCGCCTTCCCGTTCCTCGTGCTGATGCTGTCGATCATCGCCATTCTCGGGCCGGGCCTGAGCAGCTTTTATATCGCCATGGCGCTGGTCGGCTGGGTCTCCTATGCACGCCTCATCCGCGCACAGATGCTGGTTTTGAAAAGCAGCGACTACGCGGTCGCAGCCGTCAGTCTCGGCTTCAGCCGCACCCGCATCATGTTCCGCCATCTTCTGCCGAATGCGATTGCCGGCTCCATCGTCTTTTCCATGTCCGATGCCACATTGGTGCTGCTCAGCGGCGCGGCCGTCAGCTATCTCGGCCTCGGTGTGCAGCCGCCGCTTGCCGAATGGGGCGTCATGGTCGCGGAAGGCCAGAGCTTCATCACCACGGCCTGGTGGATCACGCTTTTCCCCGGCCTTTCCATCGTCTGCCTTGCCTTCGGTTTCAGCATGCTGGGTGATGCGCTCGGCGAACTTCTCGGAGTTCACGAATGAGCGCCTCAGTGCTTTCCGTCCGCGATCTGACGGTCAAGGTTCATCTCGACGGCGGCACGCGAACGCTGATCGACAATGTTTCGCTCGACCTTGCCAAGGGCGAAATCCTCGGTCTCGTCGGCGAGAGCGGCTCGGGTAAGAGCCTGCTCTGCCGCTCGCTCGTCCGGCTCTTGCCCTCCTCGCTGATCAAGATCGAGGGCGGCACCGTCCTGCTCGAAGGGCGCGACCTGACGACGGCAAGCTATGCCGAGATGCTCGATGTCCGTGGCGGCGAGATCGGCATGATCTTCCAGAACCCGACGAGCCATCTCGACCCGGTCATGCGCATCGGCGACCAGATTTCCGAAGGTATCCGCTATCACCAGAACCTGGGAGCGAAGGAAGCGCGGGCCGCCGCCATCGAGATCCTGACGCAGGTCGGCTTTCCCGATCCCGTGCGCCAGTATGACAGCTATCCGCACGAATTTTCGGGCGGCATGCGCCAGCGCGCGATGATCGGCGTGGCCCTCTCCTGCAATCCGAAAATCCTGATTGCCGACGAGCCGACGACGGCGCTCGACGTGACCATCCAGGCGCAGATCCTGAAGCTCTTGCTGGAGATCCGCGACAAGCGTGGCCTGTCGATCATCCTCATCACCCACGACCTTGGCATCGTCGCGCAGACCTGCGACCGCATCGCCGTCATGCGCGGCGGCAGGCTGCTCGAACAGGGACCGAAGCGCGCGATCCTCTCGCGGCCCCAGGACCCCTATACGATCAATCTGATCAACAGCCATCCTTCAATGCCGGATGAGATGACCGTACCCGTTGCGGAAGTCGCCTCCCCCGCCGCATCGGCCAAACCTCTCCTCGAAATCGACGACCTGCATGTGCGGTTCAAGGCCGGTGGCAGTCTCTTTAGAGGCAGCACGAAGACGGTGAGTGCGGTTTCCGGCGTCAGCCTTCAAGTCATGCCGGGTGAGACCATCGGCATTGTCGGCGAATCCGGCAGCGGCAAGAGCACGCTCGCACGCGCCGTCCTCGGACTGACACCGATTTCCTCAGGCCATGTCTCTATCGGCGGCATCGATCTTGCACAGCAACGGGCCGCCGGTCTCGCAAAGCTGCGGCGCGAGACGGCCATGGTCTTCCAGGATCCCTATAATGCTCTCAATCCGCGGCTCACCATCGGCCAGATGCTTGCCGAAGTGCTGAAGGTGCAAGGCAAGGTTCCAATATCTGCCATTCCGGCGCGCATCGGTGAACTTCTCGATCTCGTCGGGCTGGAGCGGGAATTCGCCAACCGCAAGCCTCGCAGCATGAGCGGCGGCCAATGTCAGCGTGCCGGCATCGCTCGGGCGCTCGCCGTCGATCCGAAGCTCATCATTGCAGACGAATGCGTCGCAGCCCTCGACGTGACCATCCAGGCCCAGATCATCGGGCTCTTTCGCGAACTGACCGCGAAGATGAACCTGACCCTGATGTTCATCGCCCATGACCTGGCGATCGTGCGCAATCTCTGCGAACGCGTCGTCGTCATGTATCGCGGCGAGATCGTCGAGGAAGGCCGTTCGGATGAGGTCTTCGCGCGGCCGAAGCACCCCTATACCGCGGCGCTGATTGCCGCCATCCCCGACATCGATCCGGACAAGCAGCTTCTGAGCGGTGCGAGCTCGGAAGACGAACTGATGTCGGTCCTGCCCGTCAAACGCATGCCATAACAACGAAGGGAACGAACGCATGATCACTAGAAGGAAATCAATCGGGCTTGCAGTGCTTCTTGCAGGCCTGACGCTCAGCACATCTTACGCCGAGGCCGCCGGCGTGCTTACCATCGGCCGCCGCGAGGATTCGACCACCTTCGATCCGATCAAGACGGCGCAGAACATCGACAACTGGGTCTTCTCCAACGTCTATGATGTGTTGATCCGCGTCGACAAGACCGGCACCAAGCTGGAGCCCGGCCTTGCCGAAAGCTGGACGGTCTCCGACGACGGCCTGACCTATGTCTTCAAGATCCGCGACGCAAAATTCTCCGACGGTTCGCCGCTGACGGCCGAGGACGCCGCCTATAGCCTGCTGCGCATCCGCAATGACGAGGGTTCGCTCTGGAGCGATTCCTACAAGGTGATCGATACGGCTGTCGCCACTGACCCGCATACGCTGACAATCAAACTCAAGAACCCTTCCGCGCCCTTCCTGTCGACGCTGGCACTGCCGAATGCCTCCGTCATCTCCAAGGTCGGCATGGAATCCATGGGCGCGGACGCCTATGGCGAGAAACCGGTCGCGTCGGGTGCCTTTACCGTCGAGGAATGGCGTCGCGGCGACCGTATCATCCTGAAGAAGAACCCGAATTTCTGGCAGGCGGACCGGGTGAAGCTCGACGGGGTCGAGTGGATCTCGGTGCCTGACGACAATACCCGCATGCTGAACGTGCAGGCGGGCCAGCTCGATGCAGCCATTTTCGTACCCTTCTCGCGCGTCGAGGAGCTGAAGAAGGATGCCAATCTCAACGTGCTGATCGATCCTTCGACACGCGAAGATCATCTCCTGATCAACCATGCGCATGGTGATCTCGGCAAGAAGGACGTGCGCCAGGCTCTCGACCTGGCGATCGATAAGAAGGCAATCGTCGAGGCCGTCACCTTCGGCCAGGGCACGGTCGCCAATTCCTACATTCCGAAGGGTGCCCTATACCACTACGCCGACAATCTGCAGCGCCCCTATGATCCGGAAAAGGCCAAGCAGATGCTGGCTGATGCCGGCGTTTCCAATCTGACGCTGAACTACCTGATCCGCGCTGGCGACGAAGTGGATGAGCAGACGGCCGTTCTCGTGCAGCAGCAGCTAGCCAAGGCCGGCATCACCGCCAACCTGCAGAAGGTCGACCCCAGCCAGGAATGGGACATGACCGTTGCCGGCGATTACGACATCTCCGTCAACTACTGGACGAACGACATTCTCGACCCGGACCAGAAGACGACCTTCGTGCTCGGCCACGATTCCAACAACAACTACCTGACCAACTACAAGAACGAAGCGGTGAAGGAACTGGTCGCCAAGGCCCGCCTGGAACTCGATCCGAAGAAGCGCGAGCAGATGTATATCGACCTGCAGAAGATGGCGAAGGACGACGTCAACTGGATCGATCTCTACTATAGCCCGTACATCAACGTGGCGCGCAAGAACATCGACAACTTCTACCAGAACCCGCTCGGCCGCTTCTTCCTGGAAGACACGGTCAAGAACTGAGCCCGGATCTCGCTATCGTACTCCGCCTCTGAAGGGCGGAGTACGCTTTTGACGAGAGATCGGAAATGCCGACGGAGGCCGGTTAGAGAACCGAGAGAATGGTGGCGTCTATGCTCCTGGCCGTTTTGATCATAAGGTTGCCGCTGATCTCGCCGCCTGCTCGTAATAGCCCGATAAGGCTCTCAAATGGGAAGCGATATCGGAAAGGTCGCCCTGCGACAGGCCTGACACCTTCGTCGCTTCCACCAGCAGCCGCTCGCGGATTTCCGAATAGCGCGTCAGCGCCTCCAGGCCCTTGTCGGTAACCTGGACGACTTTCTCCTTGCCGGATTTTCCGGTTTTGACCAGCCCCGCGGCATCAAGCTTCTTCACCGCGTAGTTGGCAACATGGGTGTCTTCGATATCGAGCACGAGGCAGAGGTCAGACAATGTCTTCGGCCGATCGCGATGGCGGACCGAGTGAATGATCAGTATTTCCACCGGCGACAGGCTCGGCACCCCAGCAGCCGCCATGCAGCGCACCATCCAGCGATTAAAAGCGTGGGAAAAGAGCACCGACCCATATTCGAGCTCCGAGAGACCCGGCGAGCTGCCCAGCGCCAGATGGGCCGACGAGACGATCAGGTCACGTGCGGCCTTTTGATCCTTCGATTTTTCCATTGAGCGCCCTTTCGTTCCAAATGCTCAAGCATCTTTCGGTCCATATCCGCCGCCTGTTGGGGTCACGACCGTGAAGGCTTCGCCCGCTTCCAGCACTGTATGAGCAGCACCGATCAGTTCATCGATCGTACCGTCGTTGCGACGAACGTAGTTGCGGCCGGTCTGTCCGGGCTCGCCGCCCTTCAGGCCGAAGGGCGCAACACGGCGATGGCCGGAGAGAACGGCAAATTCGAGCTTCTCAAGCGCACGGATCGTGCGCTGCGTGCCGTTGCCGGCATGCCACTGGCCGCGACCACCGGAATTCGGACGGATGTGGAAATCTTCGAGCACGACCGGGAAACGGCTCTCCAGGATTTCAGGATCGGTCAGACGCGAATTGGTCATATGCGTGTGCACCGCGTCTGCACCATTGAAGCCGGGGCCGGCGGGGGCACCAGAGCAGATGGTCTCGTAATATTGGTAGATGTCGTTACCGAAGGTCAGGTTGTTCATCGTCCCTTGCGCCGCAGCCATGGCGCCAACCGCACCGATCAGGCAGTTTGTGACGGCTTGGCTGACCTCGACATTGCCGGCGACGACCGCTGCGGGATAGGCCGGCGTCAGCATCGTACCTTCGGGGATCACGATACGGATCGGCCGCAGGCAGCCGGCATTCATCGGAATATCCGCTTCGACCAGCACGCGGAAGACATAGAGTACGGCCGCCCGCGTGACCGGTGCCGGCGCGTTGAAATTGTCGGGCCGCTGCGCCGACGTGCCGGTAAAGTCGACTGTTGCCTCGCGCTTCTTGCGATCGATGGAGATCTTGACGACGATTTTGCAGCCCTGATCCATCTCATAGGAAAACTCGCCGTCCGGCAGCCGGTCGAGCACGCGGCGCACGCTTTCGGCAGCATTATCCTGCACATGGCCCATATAGGCGTCGACCACATCCTCGCCGAAGTGCCCGATCATCTTCTTAAGCTCGGCCACGCCTTTTTCGTTGGCAGCAACCTGCGCCTTCAGATCATTGACATTCTGCGCCAGCGTACGCACCGGATAACGCGCACCGGTGAGGAGATCGGCAAGGGCGTCTTCCCGGAAACGACCGCGATCGACCAGCTTGAAATTGTCGATATAGACGCCTTCTTCCTCGATATGGGTCGCAAGCGGCGACATCGAGCCGGGCGAAATGCCGCCGATATCGGCGTGATGGCCACGGCTCGCCACCCAGAAGCGGATGCGCGTACCGGCATCGTCGAAGACAGGCGTGCAGACGGTGAGGTCAGGCAGATGCGTTCCGCCGTTATAGGGCGCATTGATCAGGAAAACATCGCCCGGATGAATGACCGGGTTTTCACGGATGGCAGTCCCGACGGATGCATCCATGGAGCCGAGATGTACCGGCATATGCGGCGCATTGGCGACCAGATTGCCTTCCGCATCGAAGACCGCGCAGGAGAAATCGAGGCGCTCCTTGATGTTGACGGAATAGGCCGTGTTCTGCAGCGTCACGCCCATCTGCTCGGCGATCGACATGAAGAGATTGTTGAAGATCTCGAGCATGACCGGATCGGCCTTGGTACCGATCGCCGTGCGCTCCGGCAGGGCCTTGATACGGGTCAGCACGATATGATCGCGCGCCGTCAACTTCGCCTGCCAGCCATCTTCCACGACGATGGTCTGGTTCGGCTCGATGATGATGGCCGGTCCCGTCACCGTCTGGCCGGGGATAATGCTGTCGCGCAGAACAACTGCCGCATTATGGCTTTCGCCCTGCGAATGGAAGCGGGTATGGCGGATGGCCGAGGCTTCGCCACTGCCCGCCTCGCCACGGTCGACATCGATCTCAGCGGCCGCACCGCCGATGCATTCGACCTCGGCCGCTTCAACGACCAGCGGCTTATCCTCTGCGACGAAACCGAAGCGGCGCTTGTGCAACACCTCGAATTCCTGACGAAGCCGCGCCGCATCGTCGCCTTGCGGAAACAGCGCCTCGACCGCCAGCAGCGTATCGGTGCCGGCATAGCGGATATGGGCGCGAAGCACCGTCTTGATCTTCTCGACATCCACGCCCTGCGCCACCAGTTCCGGCAGGCATTCGCCCTGCAACTCGAGTCCGAGTGCGGCAATCGCTTCAGGTGCCGCCTCATCAAGCGGCACGCCGAGCGCTTTCTGGCGGGTGGAGCGGATATCGGCAAGCCCCATGCCATAGGCTGACAGCAGCCCCGACATCGGGTGCAGCAGGATGCTCTTCATGCCGAGTGCGTCTGCGACAAGGCAGGCATGCTGGCCGCCAGCCCCGCCGAAGCAGTTCAGTGCATAACGCGTCACGTCATAACCGCGCTGGACGGAAATCTTCTTGATCGCCTCGACCATATTGGCAACGGCAATGCGGATGAAACCATCCGCCACCTCTTCGGGGCTGCGCCCATCGCCGATCTCGGCGGCCAGTTCGACAAATTTCTGCCGCACGGTCTCGACATCGAGAGGCTGGTCCTGGTTCGGGCCGAAGATCGCCGGGAAAAAGTCCGGCAACAGCTTGCCCGCCATGACATTGGCATCGGTGACCGCAAGCGGTCCGCCATTGCGATAGCAGGCCGGCCCCGGATAGGCGCCGGCGGAATCCGGCCCGACACGGAAGCGGCCGTCGTCGAAATGCAGGATCGAACCGCCGCCTGCCGCCACCGTATGGATAAGCATCATCGGCGCGCGAACGCGCACGCCGGCAACCTCCGTTTCGAAAGCGCGCTCATATTCGCCATCGAAATGCGCAACGTCCGTCGAGGTGCCGCCCATATCAAAGCCGATTACATGGCCGAAACCCGCCTGCTCACCGGTCTTGGCAAGACCAACGACACCGCCGGCCGGGCCGGACAGGATGGCGTCCTTGCCCTGAAACATGTCGGCGGCCGTCAGACCGCCGGAGGACATCATGAACATGACGCGCGCGCCAGTGCGCGCTACATCGAGCTCATCCGAAACCTGGCGCACATAGCGACCAAGCACTGGAGAAAGATAAGCATCGACAACGGTCGTATCGCCCCGGCCGACCAACTTGATCAGCGGCGAGACCTCATGACTGACGGAAACCTGCTCGAAACCGATGGCGCGGGCAATGCGCGCCGCTACCGCTTCATGCTCCGGATATTTATAGGCATGCATGAAAACGATGGCGACAGCGCGGTAGCCCTTAGTGCGCAGATCGCGCAGCGCCGCTTCCGTCGATGCTTCATCGAGATGAAGCTCGACCGTACCGTCAGCCAGTACGCGTTCGTCGAGCTCGACCACATCCTGATAAAGCGCTTCCGGCTTTATGATCTCCGTCGCGAAGATATTCTTGCGCTCCTGGTAGCCGATGCGCAGCGCGTCGCGGAAACCCTTTGTGGTGATCAGCGCGAGGCGTTCGCCCTTGCGCTCCAAGAGCGCATTGGTGGCGACCGTGGTTCCCATGCGCACCTCGCCGATCAGCCCGGCCGGTATCGCTTCGCCGGCAGTGAGACCCAGATGCTGCCTGATGCCGTGGACGGCGGCATCACGGTAGGCTTCGAGGTTTTCGGAGAGCACTTTTCGAGCATGAAGCGCGCCGGATGGGTCGCGCCCGACGACATCCGTGAAGGTACCGCCACGATCGATCCAGAAGTCCCAACTACCAGCCGCAATGCCCGACAAAATCGCCTCCGCCAATCGTTTCCGACATCACTAAGAAATTATCGATAAATCGTCAACGTTTTTGCGACAGAGATATGCGATGCAGCCCGGAATTGTTGTGCACCAAAAACGAACGCCGCGGCCTGGGAGGCCGCGGCGATAAGATTGGGATTATCGTGACCAGCGCTCCAAGACGCCACTATTGGCCGGAACAGGCATGCTGTCGCGTCAGCGCGCCAGCCAGCCTCCGTCGACCGGCAGCACGGCGCCGTGCACGTAGTCGGATGCCGATGATACCAGGAACACCACGGCACCGCCGATATCGCTCGGCTCACCCCAGCGGCCGGCCGGAATGCGGGCAAGGATGCTCGCGTTGCGATCAGCGTCTTCGCGCAGCGCCGTCGTGTTGTTGGTGACGAAATAGCCGGGCGCGATGGCGTTGACGTTGACGCCCTTGCCGGCCCATTCGCAGGCGAGCAGCCGCGTCAGCCCCGCAAGGCCGCTCTTCGAGGCCGTGTAAGACGGAATGCGGATGCCGCCCTGGAAGGAGAGCAGCGAAGCGATATTGATGATCTTGCCGCGGCCTTTTTCGAGCATGTGGCGAGCCGCCGCCTGAGACAGAAAGAAGGCTGTCTTCAGGTTGACATTCATCACCGCGTCCCAGTCTTCCTCGGTGAAATCGATCGCGTCGGCACGACGGATGATGCCGGCATTGTTGACGAGGATATCGAGACCACCAAAGCGCTCCAGCGCCTCCGCGACGATCGGCTTGACCGGTTCGATCGTGCCAAGATCGGCCTTGATCACGTGGAATTTGGTGCCGGCGCTTGCCACCAGCGCCTCCGTCTCATCCATCGACGAACGGCCGACGGCGACGATCGACGCACCGGCCTCAGCCAATGCGACGGCGATCCCCTGCCCGATGCCGGTATTGGCGCCGGTGACCACGGCGATCTTGCCAGAGAGATCGAAAAGAGCCTGCATCGCCATCACTTGAGATCGCCGATTGCGATATGGTCCATATCGGTGAAGCTCTTGTTGTCGCCGGCCATCGCCCAGATGAAGCTGTAGTTCTTGGTGCCCGCGCCGGAATGGATCGACCAGGGCGGCGAGATGATCGCCTGCTCGTTAGCAACGAGCATGTGCCGCGTCTCACGCGGTTCGCCCATGAAATGGAAGACACGCTGGTCGGCATCGAGGTCGAAATAGAAATAGGCCTCCATGCGCCGGTCATGCGTATGACTCGGCATCGTATTCCAGATGCTGCCGGTCTCCAGGCTGGTGAAGCCCATCGTGAGCTGGCAGGACTGGCAGACTTCCGGATGAATATACTGGTAGATCGAACGCTTGTTGGCGGTCGCCGCCTCGCCCGGCGTCAGATGCCGCGCCTTGTCGCGCGTCAGGAGCACGGTCGGGTGGCTTGCATGGGCCGGCGTCGAAACGAGGTAGAATTTCGCGGAATTGCCGGCATCCGCACTTTCGAAGCTGACATCGACGGCGCCCTTGCCGATATAGAGGCAATCATATTTCGCCAGTTCGTAGGCCTTGCCGTCAACGACGATGCGGCCCGCATGACCGACGTTCAGCACGCCAAGTTCGCGCTCCGCCAGAAACGTCTCCTGGCCGATGGCCTTCGGCGCCGTCAGCGCCAGAACCGCGCCGAGCGGCGCTGCACCACCGATGACCATACGGTCATAGTGGGAATAGGTGAGCCTGATCTCGCCTGGTACAAACACCGTCTCGACCAAGAAGTGACGCCGCAGCGTTTCCGTATCGAAACCGCGCACCGCTTCGGGATGGGAGGCGTGCCGTACGTCAATCTGCATTGGAATGATCCTTCTCTCCTCCGGATGCCGCCATCGACGGGGCATCCTCAATGAAATAAGCGGGGTCGAGCATCTCGGCCTTTTCGACTTCGTGCAGGAGCTTGCCGAGATGGAATTCCATGGCAGCCTTCGCACCGTCCTTGTCGCCCGCTCGCATGCAATCGATGACGGCGGCATGTTCCTCGATGACGCGCGTCAGACGGCCCTGCTGCGGCAGCGTCAGCAGGCGATAGCGATCACTGTGAACCTTGACTTGCTGGATGATCGCCCAGATGCCGGGAAAGCCGGCGATATTGCTGATGAGTTGGTGGAAATCATTGTCGATGACATGGAAGGCCGCGACATCACCGTCGCGGTGACAGGCGTCGAGATCGGCAAGATTGCGTTCCAGCGCCCTGAGACCCGCCGGCGTCATTTTCTCGACCGCGATCGAAACCGTTGTATCCTCTAGCGCCTTGCGCACGAGGATCGCTTCGTAAAGCGCCCGGCGCGGAATACGGGAAACGAACGTGCCCGACTGCGGGAAGACGTCAACCAGACCGTCATCGGAAAGGCGGATGATCGCCTCGCGGATCGGTGTGCGGCTGACGCCGAACTGCGCTTCGAGCTCCTTCTCGTTCAACAATTCCATCGGCTTGCGGCGCAACGATACGATCTCATCGAGAAGCGCATTGTAGACCAGCGTCGCCGCTCGCGGTGCGGCTGCGCGTTGATGCGAAAGCACTGTGACGCCTTGAAGAGATCGTTTTTTGCGCATGATTCCGGTGGGCGAATTCATCGTGTTCCTTCACCGGCAAGATCCGAAAATCGAGCATCTGAAACCATCGACAAACGCCTCCCTGCAGCCCGACTAAAGAAGTAATATATTAGTATCTAACTTCTGACAAGCGCGTCCTTCGTTCATGGAAATCATTGAAAATCGCTTGTGATAAGTTGGCCCGAGAATGGGGGCAGCGATTGATGCGCTCGTCTTCAATGATCGACAGGCACAACCAGCCGTTCAACCGAATGGCATGGCGCCGCCGCGGAAACAACCACAGAGCGATTACGTCTGGCCACCGTTCCGTCAGCGACGCCGTATTTAAGACAGCATTGAAAGAAGGCTCTAATGCGCCATTTTTTGGCGTAACCAGAATGGCCGTTGCAGCCCTAAAGCAGGCTCAATGCAGGGGTCGGCGCGCGGTGCCGCCGGCGCCCGGGTTCAGGATGCACCGCGACCAGAGGGAACAAAAAAATGAAAGTACTTTTGGCATCCACCATTCTCACAGCTGGCGCCATGCTCGCGGGCGGCAGCGCTTTTGCTGCCGATTGCGGCAATATCACAATCGCAAGCATGAACTGGCAGTCGGCAGAAGTGGCTGCGAGCCTCGATAAGTTAATCCTCGAGGAAGGTTATGGCTGCACGGCGGAAATCGTCAGCGGCGATACCGTCCCGACGCTGACCTCCATGGCGGAAAAGGGAGAGCCGGACGTTGCACCGGAAGCCTGGGTCAGCCTGCAGCCGGAACTGGTCAAGCGCGGCCTTGAAGGCGGCAAGGTCGTCGAGGGCGCCAAGATCCTCTCGGACGGCGCAATACAGGGCTGGTGGATCCCCAAATACATCGCCGAGGCCCATCCCGACATCAAGACCATTCCGGATCTCCTGAAACATCCCGAGCTCTTCCCGGCACCGGAAGACAAGAGCAAGGGCGCCGTCTTCAACGGCCCGCAGGGCTGGGGCGGCACTGTCGTCACCGCACAGCTCTTCAAGGCCTATGATGCTGAGAAAGCGGGCTTTACGCTCGTTGATACCGGTTCTGCCGCTGGTCTTGATGGCTCGATTGCCAAGGCATATGAAGGCAAGCAGCCTTGGGTCGGCTATTATTGGGCACCGACCTCGCTCCTCGGCAAATACGAAATGGTCAAGCTAGGATACGGAACGGAATACGACGCCGCCGAATGGAAGCGCTGCACCTCGGTTGCCGATTGCGCCGATCCCAAGCCGAATGCATGGCCGGCGGATGACGTGCAGACGCTGATCAGCAAGACCTTCGCCGATCGCGGCGGCCCGGCCATTGATTACCTCAAGAAGCGCGCCTGGACCAATGACACCGTCAACAAGCTGATCGCCTGGATGACCGACAACCAGGCAACCGGCGAAGATGGCGCCAAATACTTCCTGAAGAACAACGAGCCTCTCTGGAAGGATTGGGTCTCGCCAGAAGCCGCAGAGAAGATCAAGGCTTCGCTTTAGTCACTCGGACATAACATGGGCAGCTTATCGCTGCCCAGACAATCCTTCGGCGCGACGGCCAAAACAACAATCGGCCGCCGCCATTATCTATTTTGGGAACCGCTATGGATTGGCTCTGGAAATTTCCGACCATGAACGACGAGACGCTGCGCGCGCTGAAAAAGAGCGTGGATGAAGGATTTCGCGCCTTCACCCGCGCCTATGGCGACGGCATCGAAGCAGCCTTCAACCCGCTGCAAAGCTTCCTCATCTGGGCTGAACGGTTGCTGACCGGCACGCCCTGGCCAATCGTACTGATCGTCTTTGCTGCCATCGCCTGGTTTGCCAGCCGCAGCTGGAAGGTGGTCATCGGCTGTGTGCTGACGCTTCTTGTCATTGGCTATTTCGACATGTGGCAGGATACGATGAAGACCGTGTCGATGATCTTCGTCTGCACTGTGCTCTCCATCGTGATCGGCCTGCCTCTCGGCATCCTGATGGCGCGGTCGAATACGATGCAGAGGATCGTCAACCCCATTCTCGACGTCATGCAGACAATGCCGAGCTTCGTCTACCTGATCCCCGTCGTCATGCTTCTGGGTATCGGCCGTGTGCCCGGCGTCATTGCCGTCGTCATCTATGCCTTGCCGCCGATGATCCGTCTCACCAATCTTGGTATCCGCATGGTGGACGAGAATGTGCTGGAGGCGGCCGATGCCTTCGGTTCATCGAGCTGGCAGAAACTTCGCAACGTCCAGCTGCCACTGGCGCTGCCGACCATCATGGCCGGCATCAATCAGACGATCATGATGGCGCTCGCCATGGTGGTCATCGCCTCGATGATCGGCGTTCAGGGGCTCGGACAACCGGTTCTCAAGGCTATCTCCAACCAGTACTTCACCCTCGGCGTCTTCAACGGTCTCGCCATCGTCGGCATTGCCATCATCTTCGACCGCATCAGCCAGGCCTATGGCCTGCGGCTTCAGAAGCACCGGGAGATCGTGCATGGCTAGCAATTCGATTGAAATCCGGAGCCTCTTCAAGATCTTCGGCCCGCGCGGCGGCGACTATGTGGAAGCGGTCAGCAACGGCATGTCGAAGACCGAGCTCAACAGAGAACATGGCCATGTTCTGGGTCTGAAAGACATCAACATCACCATCCCCGGCGGCAGGATCACCGTCATCATGGGCCTTTCCGGCTCCGGCAAGTCAACGCTGATCCGCCATATCAATCGGCTGATCGACCCGACGTCGGGGGAGGTGCTCTATGGCGGCGAGGATGTCTGCCGTATGGATGCCCTGCAGCTTCGCGAATTCCGCCGCCGGAAGACTGCCATGGTCTTCCAGCGTTTCGGCCTGTTGCCGCATCGCAACGTTCTGCAGAACACCGTCTATGGTCTCGAAATCCAGGGCGTTGCAAAGGCGGAGCGTGAGGAACGGGCCAATGCCTGGATCAAGCGCGTTGGTCTGGAGGGCTTTGATGGGCACTATCCGAACCAGCTTTCCGGCGGCATGCAACAGCGCGTCGGCCTGGCGCGGGCGCTTACCAATGATGCCGAAATCCTGCTGATGGACGAAGCCTATTCGGCGCTCGATCCGCTGATCCGCGTCGACATGCAGACCGTCCTCCTCGATCTGCAGAAGGACCTGAAGAAAACGGTCGTCTTCATCACCCACGATCTCGACGAAGCTCTCAGGCTCGGGGAGAAAATCGCCATCCTGCGCGACGGCGAAGTCATCCAGCAAGGCTCGGCGGCTGAGATCGTCCTCAACCCGGCCAACGATTACATCGCCGCCTTCGTCAAGGAGGTCAATCGCGGTCGAGTTATCAAAATCGGTGCCGTCGCGAAGCAGATCTCGGTCGAAAGCCAGCTGCAACTTGCCGAAGACATGGATATCGAAGGAGCATTGCGGGAAATGTCGCGGGCCGATGTCCCTTCTGCCCTGGTCGTCTCGCAAAATGGCCAGCCGCTCGGCGGCGTTTCGCTGCAGCAGTTGCTGGCGCTGCTCCTGCATCAGGCATGACAATCTTAAGCAATCAGGCGGCATGCGCCTCAAATGCGTGCCGTTTGTTTAAACATGGTTAATTTTTTCATTATAATCATCTTATAGAAGGAACCGAACGATACGTCCGGGTGTTGATGGCACGCTGAGGAGGACCCTGAAGATGTTCAAATTTTTCTCGATCAAGCCGTCGAATGAAGACTTCGACGCCGATACCGGCACCTATGCCGACGGCATGACCGACCGCTACCATCGTGATCTGGCCGGCCGGACCGAACACCGTGTTCGCTCGGCCCATGAGCGCGATTACGGCGCAGCCCGCGAGATCGTCGAACATGCGCCTCATGGCGCAGTGGGTAACTGACCGGCGTATCGTCTCTCTTTGCTGATATCAGGCGTACCGACATACCTGCGTCTCTTGCGAGGCTACGTACCGGTTCTGGGCGGACAAATTCAGAGCATGCGACTGCGCCGATCGCAGCCGTCTCCGAAAGAGAAAACGGGCTGAAAAATCGAACGCCCAATACCGAACAGCGATGTTCGATCACGCTACGGCATCGAAATCTCAATACATAGATTCAAAGGACGCTAACGTCTGGACGCGGCGGCACCCGCCGCGTCCAGACAGGGCTTTTCAATCAGACGAGGTCGAAGCGATCGGCGTTCATGACCTTGTTCCAGGCGGCGACGAAGTCCTTGACGAACTTCGCCTTGGCATCCGACTGGCCGTAGACTTCCGCAAGGGCGCGAAGCTGCGAATGCGAGCCGAAGATCAGGTCGACGCGGGTGCCCGTCCACCTGAGTTCCTTCGTCTTGCGGTCGCGTCCTTCGTAGACGCCGTCCTTGCCGGCAACCGGCGCCCAGACGGTGCCCATGTCGAGCAGGTTGACGAAGAAGTCATTCGTCAGCACTTCCGGACGCGCGGTGAAGACGCCGTGCTCCGGCTTGCCGGCCGTCAACACCCGCAGCCCGCCGACGAGCACGGTCATTTCCGGTGCGGTCAGCGTCAGGAGCTGGGCGCGGTCGACGAGTGCTTCCTCGGGCTTCATGAACTGCTGGCGCTTGCCGTTCACATAGTTGCGGAAACCGTCGATGCGCGGCTCCAGAACCGCGAAGGACGCAACGTCGGTCTGCTCCGCGGTTGCATCCATGCGGCCCGGCGTGAACGGTACGACGATGTCGTGACCACCGGCCTTAGCCGCCTTTTCGACACCGGCCGCACCGGCCAGCACGATCAGATCGGCGAGCGAGATCTTCTTGCCGCCGGTCTGGGCCGCATTGAAGTCCTTCCGGATGCCTTCCAGAACACCCAAAACCTTGGCGAGCTGTGCCGGGTCGTTGACCTCCCAATCCTTCTGCGGCGCAAGACGGATGCGTGCTCCATTGGCGCCGCCGCGCTTGTCGGAGCCGCGGAAGGTCGAGGCGGAGGCCCAGGCTGTCGAGACCAGTTCCTGCACCGTCAGGCCGGAAGCAGCGACCTTGGCCTTGAGACCGGCAATGTCCTGGTCGTCAACGAGCGGATGGTCGACGGCCGGGATGACATCCTGCCAGATCAGGTCTTCGGCGGGCACTTCCTTGCCGAGGTAGCGCACCTTCGGTCCCATATCGCGGTGAGTCAGCTTGAACCAGGCGCGGGCAAAGGCGTCGGCGAACTGATCCGGGTTTTCCATGAAGCGGCGCGAGATCTTCTCGTAGACCGGGTCGAAGCGCAGTGCGAGGTCGGAGGTGAGCATTCGCGGCAGGTGCTTCTTCGAAGAATCGAAGGCATCCGGGATCGTGGCGCCAGCGCCCTTTGCCACCCACTGATGGGCACCCGCCGGGCTCTTTTCCAACTCCCATTCATAGCCGAACAGGTTCCAGAAGAAATTATTGCTCCACTTAGTAGGAGTGGTCGTCCAGGTGACTTCTAGGCCACTACCGATCGCATCGCGACCGACGCCGCTGTTGAACGTGCTCGCCCAGCCGAGACCCTGGGCCTCGAGCGCGCCGCCCTCGGGATCGACGCCGACGAATGACGGGTCGCCGGCGCCATGGGTCTTGCCGAACGTGTGGCCACCGGCGATCAGCGCCACGGTCTCTTCGTCATTCATCGCCATGCGGGCGAAGGTCTCGCGGATGTCGCGAGCGGATGCGAGCGGATCGGGCGTGCCGTTCGGGCCTTCCGGGTTGACGTAGATCAGGCCCATCTGCACGGCGCCGAGCGGCTCTGCCAGCTGGCGTTCGCCGCTATAGCGCTCGTCGCCGAGCCAGGTGCCTTCCGGACCCCAGTAGAGCTCTTCCGGCTCCCATACGTCGGCGCGGCCGCCGGCAAAGCCGAAGGTCTTGAAGCCCATGGATTCGAGCGCGACGTTGCCGGTCAGGATCAACAGGTCGGCCCAGGATATACTGTTGCCGTATTTCTGCTTGATCGGCCAGAGCAGGCGGCGGGCCTTGTCGAGGTTGACGTTGTCAGGCCAGGAGTTGAGCGGGGCAAAACGCTGCTGGCCCTGACCGGCGCCGCCGCGGCCGTCGGTGATGCGGTAGGTGCCGGCGCTGTGCCAGGCCATACGGATGAACAGGCCGCCGTAGTGGCCGAAGTCAGCCGGCCACCAGTCCTGCGAGTCCGTCATCAGCGCATGAAGGTCCTTCTTCACCGCGTCGAGATCGAGTGCCTTGAACGCTTCGGCATAATCGAAATCCTTGCCCATCGGGTCGGAAAGGCCGGAATGATGGTGCAGCATCTGCAGGTCGAGCTGGTTCGGCCACCAGTCGCGATTGCCCCTGCCACGTGCTCCCGAATGATCAACGGGACATTTGCCCGCGCTCTCTGGTTTCTGGTCCATAGTTTTCTCCTGTTGCTTCAGACGACCATTCTGCAGCCGCCTTGTCCGTTAAACTATCGGGGGCTGATCGCGTGCCCACACCTCGTCCCGGTTCGATCGGGGTCGGCACGCATCCTCCCTGTTCCTCCCTTTTATCGGAAGCATGTGATAATTTTAAGTTGGATTTACTGATGGCTGCGATAAGTTGGCCTTATGACCAATATTACCCTCAAGCAGCTTCGCTATTTCGAAGCCCTGGCACGTCACGGCCGTTTCCGGCATGCGGCCGATGCCTGTGCGATCTCGCAACCCGCTCTGTCCATGCAGATCAAGGAGCTTGAGGAAGAGCTCGGCGGAAATCTCTTCGAACGCGGTGCGCGCGAAGTGAAATTGACCGCTTTCGGACAGCTCTTTGCGCTGAGGGTTCGCGACATTCTACGGGCTGTGGACGAACTCGGCGACCTTGCCCGCGCCTCGCAGGACAGGCTGCTGACGCGGCTGAGGATCGGCATCATTCCGACCATCGCCCCCTATCTGCTCCCGGCGATTATCAGCGACCTGAACAGAACCTTCGATAATATCGAAATTCAGGTGCGCGAAACGCTGACGGCCAGGCTGGTTCATGAAGTGGCGCAGGGCGAGCTGGATCTGGCGGTGGTCGCATTGCCGGTATCGGAGCCATCGCTGACCGAAATCAGGCTGTTCGAAGAGGAGTTCCTGCTGGTCCGACGGCGCGAAGACGAAGGCAAACCGGTGCCGGAACCCGAGGCTCTGCGCGAAATGCGCCTGCTTCTCCTGGAGGAAGGGCACTGCTTTCGCGATCAGGCCCTGTCCTTCTGCGGAATAGAATCGACGCGTCCCCGCGAAATCATGGAAGGCAGCTCGCTCTCGACGCTGGTGCAGATGGTCAGCGCCGGTATCGGCGTCACCCTCATCCCCGAAATGGCGGTGCCGGTGGAGACGCGCTCGGCGGATGTCTCCATCTCCCGGTTTCGCACGCCCCAACCCTTGCGAACGATCGGAATCATCTGGCGCAATTCGACGCCTCTGGCCAAGCAGCTGCTCCAGATTTCCGAGGTCATTCGCCATTCGGCCGGAAGCCTGCGCCATCAGGTCTCTGCGGAATGAACCCGATCCTGCACTTGCCGATTCCGTGACGGATTTTACTGCCCCACTGGCCGGCTTGCCGGCCGCGCTCTAGCTTCCCGCATTAAACGATCGGCAGCGATCCCGCGTTCTGAGCGCTGATCCGCGACAAGGGGAGCATGGAATTGGATTTGATCGACCTGATGCCGATCACGCCGAGCTGGACGGACATCGCAATCCGTCTGGCGGCAACGATTATCGCCGGCGCATTCATCGGCCTCGACAGGGAACGTGGGGGACATGTCGCGGGATTGCGCACGACCATCCTCGTCGGACTAGCGGCCTGTCTCTCGATGATCCAGGCGAATATCCTCCTGGCGACGAGCCAAAGCGTGAACGGATCAATGGATATATTGCGCTTCCCACTCGGCGTCCTCACCGGCGTGGGCTTTATCGGTGGCGGGGCGATCCTGAAGAGGGGCGACATCGCAACCGGCGTGACTACGGCGGCCACGCTGTGGCTGATCACGGCGATCGGCCTGTGTTTCGGCGGCGGGCAAATCGCTGTGGGTTCCATTGTTACCGTCCTGGCCGTCCTGATCCTTTCTCCGCTGAAGCAGGTAGACCGGTGGATATCAGGCCAACAGAAAGGCATGGTCGCAATCAGACTGCCGGTCGAGGCCGGCATTCCTGATATAAAGAAGGCGGCTATCGAGCTTTCAGAAGCGACCTTCACAGAGCTCAGGGACAGCGATGAGGCGTACCGAGAGCTAATCTACGAGATCAGATGGACATCCGTTCAAGGCATTCCGGGTGCTGACCAAATTGCTGCATCTTTGGAAACGAACTTTCGCGTTACCCGCTTCGAGCATCGCACGACCGGAGCTTAGCAGCCAACGTCATCACGATCACAACGATGCGGCGCGTGAGAGGATAGGGATCGAGGTATTCAAGACATGGGATCCCGGTGATCTGGACAATCTGGTCCGCCTGATGCGGAAGTTTGCCGATGCCGTGAAGGATGATCCGGTCAAAAGCTGACGAACCACCGCGCGGATGGGCAGGCTGGCGGGAGAAAGCGAAGCGTCAGCAGAATCGCCGGCGCCTTGAGACTCTCACCCGACCCGGTTTACCAGCAGGTGAATCCCGCATCGACATTGACGATTGCTCCCGTCATCAGGCTTGCCGCACCGGATGCGAGAAAGAGAACCGCGCTTGCGACCTCCTCAGGCGTGCCCATTCGCCCCATCGGCGTATCGGCGAGCCAGATCGGAATCCGCTCGCGATTAGCTTCGACTGCAGCCACCATCGGCGTCTCGATATAGGTCGGAGCGACCGCATTGATCCTGACACCATGCTGAGCCCATTCGGCGGCCATGGAACGGGTGAGGTGGTGAACGGCAGCCTTGGAAACGTTATAGGCCGTCTGCGGCTGCGGCCGATTGCAGATGATGCCGGACATCGAGCCGAGATTGACGATCGCACCCCGTTTCATCGCCACCATATGGCGGCCGAAGGAACGCGAGCACCAGAAGACGCCGTTGACGTTGACATTCATCATCCGCAGCCAATCGGCGTCCGTGACGTCTTCGGCGGCAATCCCGTTCTGTCCGATACCAGCATTGTTCACCAGGATCGTCGCCGGGCGGCCACTGCCGGCGAGTTCATTGGCGATCGCCTCCATGCGGGCGGAATCGGTCACATCGCCGAGACGCAGCTCGACGTCGTATCCCTGGTCTTTGAGCGCCAGAGCCTGCTCGGCGTCGGATTCATTGCGCTCGATGACGACGACGGCTGCACCGGCTTCGGCGAGTGCGTGAGCGCAGCAAAGCCCGATGGCCCGCCCGCCGCCGGTGACGACGGCACGCTCGCCGTCAAGGCGGAATTTTTCCTGATAGCTCATCGTCAAGCTCCTCAGATGTCGAATGCGCTTGGAAGAACCACGATGTCGCGGATCGTCACGTTGCGCGGACGCGTCAGCATGAACATGATCGCATCCGCCACCTCCTTGGGTTCGATCAGGGCGCCGGCCTCCTTGGCCTTGCGCAGGTTCTCTTCCGGCCAGTCGGCAAGCAACGCGCTGATGACCGGTCCCGGCGAAACCGAGCCGACACGAATACCGCTTTTCAGCAGTTGCCTGCGCATCGTCTGGACGAAGCAATGCATCGCCCATTTCGACGGCGAATAGACCGGCTCCCAGGGAACGGGCGCATGGCCTGCGACCGAGCTCGTGACGATGATGTCGCCGGTGCCGCGTTCGATCATGTGCGGAATGACCGTCCGGACATTCTTGATGACGACATTGACGTTCAGGTTCAGCATCCTGTCGATGGCGTCCAGATCGGCATCTGCGAGGTCCCCGCCGATATAGGTGCCGGCGTTGGCATGCAGAATGTCGAGCTGCCCAACCTTAGACAACACGCGGTCAAGAAGCTTAGCGCAAGCCTGAGGATCCAGCAGGTCCAAAGCGAGAGGTATCGCCCGCTCACCAAGGCGTTCGCAGGCCGACTGAAGCGCCTTCTCGTCGCGGTCAACGAGAACGACCGTGGCGCCTGCCGCGATCATTGCCTCGGTCGACGCCATTCCGATACCCGACGCCGCGCCGGTGATTGCCGCGACCTTCCCTTTCAACTCGTTCATTCTTTCCTCCTCGGTTGAGCAGCGCTATCTGCCTGCGCCGCATGCTGCATGATAGTCGGCAAGGCTCTTCGTCACCCGCCAGATCAGAACCTCCTCAGGATCCAGCGGTATGTCACAAAACTGCTGGGCGGCCGGCATGTGCTGCCAGAACAACGGAAACGGCACGGATTTTCCGGCAAGCGCGTCGCAAAGGCGTGCGACGGCGGATTGAGCCTCTTTCGACGCCCAATAGTATCGGATGCGATCGGACAGCGAATAATGCCGAAGCCAGCGCTGCTCATTCTCCGTGCCGTGATAGTGCCGGCTCCAGTTTTCCCGATGCGCCAGCATGAGCGCTTCCATCGCGGCGTAAAGCGGACGCTCGCCATAATCAGGCACGAGATCAGAGGCGATCAGATCCAGTCCATAGAGCGCCTCGCGCAGCACGAAGGTCAGCTCCGGCCCGACCTTGAGAATGGGGAATCCGTCTTCGACCAGCGCGGTCAGCGGATCGGTGCCCTGATAATCGGTGGAATGCGCTTCGAACACGAATTGCGGCTCGTCCCCGAGCACCTGTTTCAATGCGTCGATCCTGCTGCGGTCGTAGCGGACGACGTTATGGTTGCCGAACTCGACGCCGGGCTGCACCACCAGGCCGATAGCGCGCGTAAACGCCTCCGCAAGGCCGGCCTCCGTGAAGACATGACGATGGACATCGATGGTTCGCCTGGCGGCGGAAGCCGCGGTCGGCTCGATCGTGGTCAGCGCATGATCCACACCGCCGGGAGGAGGAACCTCGGTGCCGATCACATAAACCGGCATGGCGCCCCCTGCCCGCCTTGCCGAGATCTCCGCGACAGCGGCAAGGCGGGCAGCGCGATGGGCGGTCGTCTCGTCGTCCAACGCGGCGGGTTCGCCCATGCAGCCCATCGACGCGTCCAGATGGATCTTGCGGAATCCGGCATCGACATAGGCCGCCACCATTCTCTCGGCTTCCGCCATGGCCTCTTCGGCCGCACGTTCCCGCCAGGGATTCGGCCCGAGGTGGTCGCCCCCAAGCATGATGAGGTTTTCGGGGCAGCCCTCCTCTTTGGCGATGCGCAGCACGATGGCGGCAAAGTCCGCAGGGGTCATTCCGGTATAGCCGCCCAGATGGTTGACCTGATTGCAGGTGGCTTCGATCAGGACCGTGCTCGCATGGTCACGTCCATGACGCAACGCTGCCCGCAGGACGATTGGATGCGCCGAGCAGACAGAGACGATACCCGCGGGACGCCCCTGGACCCTGAGTGCAGCCAGTTCGTTGAGCGCTATCTGCATCAGGAACGCCTTTCCGTTGAGGCGATGAAGGCGTCGAGTTCCTGGCGCGTACCGGCGCCTTCCATCGGACCGCGAACCGTCACATTGCGCGCACCCGCGGCCGAACCATAGGCAAGAGCTTCGCCTGGAGACATTCCGAGCCGCCGGCAGGTGAGATAAGCGCCGCCGAAGCAATCGCCAGCACCGGTCGGATCGATCTCTTCGACGAGGAATGCAGAAGCATCGATCCGGTCTCCGTCCCTGCCGAAATAGGTCGCGCCCTCCGCTCCGCGCTTCAGCACGATCTCCTTCACGCCGATGTCGAACAGGCGGCGGATCGCCGCGGCTTCGCCCGCGATGCCTGCAGCACGCTCGAGCTCTTCCCCTGACGGCAAAAGAAGATCGGCGGCGGCGACAAGCCTCGAAAATCGGCGCTCGGTATCCTCATCGAGCTGCAATTCCTTGCGGATGTTCGGATCGACCGAGAGCGTGCCGCCTCGCGTCTTCACAATATCGACCGCCTTGTCGATTACTTCCCGAGCGCTCGGAACGGAGAGAGCCGAACCCATCACATGGAGATGTCCGCTGCGGTTGATGAGATCGGCGACACCCTGAGACCAGCCGAAGCGGGCGGCCGCGGATTTCGCGATATTGTAGACGAAGTCACGGGAGCCGTCCTTGCGGTAACGGACGAAGGCGCTTCCAGTCGGATAGTCAGGATCGATGGCAATGGTAGACACATCGACGCCATCGCGCCTGAGGCGGTCGATATTGACGCGACCGAAATCGTCATTGCCGACCGCACCCACCATTGCCGCCGCTCCGCCAAGCCGGCCGCATTGCGAGATGAAGATCGCCGGCGCCCCGCTGGCAAACGGGCCGACAAGCGGCTGAGCTTCCAGGAATCCGTCTCCGGTTGTCGTAGCAACGATCTCCACGAGGATCTCGCCGACGCAAACCGTGGGACCGAGATGATCCGGAGCCAACACTGAAGCCATTGCCATCCTGCTTTCGATAGATGTCGTTAAATCGCTGTTGACCGTTGTATTGCACCGTCTTCGCCACCGAACTCCTCGTTTTCGAGAGAAAGGAAGCGCCGGTGCAGCATGCATGCCGCCCCGAAGGCGGAACCGAACTCCGCATCGCCATCGACGACGATCTCGGGTGTCGGAAAAGGAATATTCTGGCCCTCCGACATGTGGACCGCCACGCGGGCAGCCACCATCGGATAGAGCGAGGCCACGGAACCGCCCAGCACGATCCGGTCCGGGTCGAGCAGACGACAGGCCTGAAGCAGCGCATAGGCAAGATGCCGCGACCAGATCTCCGCTATGTTTACCGCGTCCGGAACGCGATCGCGAACGTCGGTGAGGAACTCCTGCAGGTCTGCGTCGGTGCGGCCGGTCGCTTCCCGGTACTGCCGGATCAGCACTTCGCGGCCGATCAATTGCTCGAATTTCTGTCCCCCGCTTCCCGGCACGAGGGTATGGCCGATTTCGCCTGCAAGGCCATGACCGCCGCGAAACAGCTTTCCGTCGATCATGATCCCGCCGCCGACGCCGGTCTCCATGAGCAGAAAGAGCGTTACACCGGCAACGCCGTGACGATAGCTGTCACCGATGGCGAAGGCGTTGGCATCGTTTTCGACCGCGATCGGCACCTCGGCCGGAAAGGCGCTGCGGCCGATCTCCTTCAAAGGCACCTCCCGCCAGCCGATGATCGGCGCAAGCGTGACAATCCCTTCCGGCCGGATATGCGCCGGCACGGATATGCCGAGCCCCCGACAACGCTCAATCATCTCCTTCGACATCGCGTCCACAATGAGCTCGACGCCGCATGCCACCGCCTCCTCCACGGTCGAGGACTGCGCGTGGAAGGCCAGCCTGCGACAAGCCCGGACATCTGCCGAAAAATCCACGACGACAGCAGATATATGCTCGACGCCAAGTTCGATCCCGGCGAAGAACGCGGCATCCGGAACCAGTTTGAGCATGATCCCCGGACGGCCGGCGCGGGATTGCTCCGGGCGCTGTTTGCTGTTCTCCTCCGACTCCTGAACAAAGCCGCTCTCCGTCAGTTCGGCAACGATCTCGCCTGACGACGAACGGTTCATTCCGAGCTTCCGCGCCAGATCGGCCCGGCTCAGGCGGCGATGGCTGTAGATCGTCTGCAGGGCTGCGACGATGTTGTTCTGCCTGATCCTGCGCGGCGAGCTTCCGATGGAAACGGTGTCGTTCATGTTCATTTCTCTTCAAATCGACTGCTTCAGCCTACACTTGCGAAGCAGATCGGCAGAAGGATTATCAGGGGCGAGCGTTCGTGACGCGGCGGCGTTTTGCTTCTTCATATTTCAATTCGATATAGCGTTTGGCATGGGCCGCCAGCGGGTCGTTGTCGGTCCACGTGTCGCGCCAGATTGCACAGGCGAGCGAAAGGCCTTCATCGACGACGGCGGTCGAAAAGCTTTCGAACACGATGTCGCGCCTGTAGTCGATATCGAGCAACGCATCGAAGATGAGATCGAAATTGATGACGCCGTCGCCAAGATAGCCGCGATTGCTTTCGCCGATGTGGAAGTAGCCGATCTTGTCGCCGGCGAGCCGGATCGCGGCAGCGGGATTTGCTTCCTCGATATTCATGTGAAAGGTGTCGAGATGCAGTCGGACATGGTCCGATCCGGTCTCGGCGATGAACTTCAATCCCTGGGCCGCCGTGTTCAGAAGGTTCGTCTCGAAACGATTGACGATCTCCAGGACGAGATCGACCCTCGCTTCCTTCGCGACATCAGCGGTCGCAGCGATCGTAGCGACGCTGTTGTCCCAGCCCTTCTTCGTCGGTTGGCGGTTGTACTTGGTGTGCGCGGAATAGAGAATACCGCCGAGCTTGTTTCCGCCGATGTCACGGACCGCACGCACCGCATCGGCCAGCGTCTGCTTGCCGGCGGATACAGCAGCGGCATCCTCGCTCGAAATATCCTTGTCGACCGGCAGCCCCATCGTCACGCCGATCTCGACATCGAGCGATTGTGCGAGCTTCGCCAGACGGTCGAGATTGAACTTCTCGGGGCGCAGATAAGCGAATTCGATCGTGCGATATCCATGCTCGGCCGTTTTGTTAAGGGCCATTTCAAGGCCCTCCTGTGTTTGGCCGCCTGTCCATACAAATGAATGGATGCCCAATCGGCGCATGGCTTTTTTCCTCCGCTGAAAGCCTTCAATTGCGCCACAGCTATGCCATTTAGTATGGTAAAGCAACAAATAAATTCACAGATTCTGATTTTGCCCCTGCGAGCAAATTCGTTGCGTTGCAGCATTTTTAGTTTGATAATCCTGCATTGTTATTTTCGCCGGAATTAGTTCTCACCAAAATCAACAACATAGCCGTCATATTTGCAGGTTTAGACAACAAATATTGCGTGGGCAGTATTTTTCGTCTACAAAATGGCTCGGCGAAATGATCTCGCTGCTATCTGGGAGGATTGAAATGAATTACGCTCTGAAGGCCAGCGCGCTTGCGCTGACGCTCAGCCTCGCCACCGCCGCTTCGCCGGCTTGGGCAGACTTCTGGTCTGACGCCGGCGCCAAGTTCAAAGGCGTGACCTTGCACGGCGTGACCGAAAGCACGCCGCCATCGAACTACATCAAGAACGTGCTCGCTCCGGAATTCGAGAAGAAGACCGGCATCAAGGTCGAGATCGAGACGACGTCCTGGGATCAGATGTACGACAAGGCCATCAAGGACATGGAGGCCAAGACCGGCATCTATGACATGGTCTACATCGAACAGGACATCATCTACTCGTATCTGTCCCGGAATTTTCTCGTCAACATCACTCAGACGCTGAAGGATCAGGCGGATCTGAAGGCGCCGACCTACGACGACGCGAACTTCACCAGCTTCGCCGACTATTTCAAGGACAAGAAGGGCGATCTCTTTGGCGTCCCGATGGAAGCCTTCCTGAAGACCTATCTCTATCGCAAGGACCTTTTCGACGATCCGAAGATCAAGGAAGCCTTCAAGAAGGAAACCGGCAAGGACCTCAAGCCGGCGACCACGCATGAGGACTACACGCAGATCGCCGAATTCTTCACCAAATACGGCAAGGATAACGGCATTGAGCTATGGGGCACCACGGCTCAGGCCCATACAGGTCACGCGGCGTCCTGGTACGAATATTTCGAATCCATCGCGCCGACCTTCGGCGTCTATAACTGGGGCATCGACGCCAGCAACAACTATGCCGCAACCGTCGAGCATGGCGGCGCGATGAACAGCGACAAGGCGAAGGCCGCGCTGAAATACTGGCTGCACCTGCGCGATATCGCTCCACCGGAATCGACCCAGTCCACCTGGACGGAGACTGCGACGACCTTCGCTGCCGGCCGTGTCGCCCAAGGATTGATCTACGGCGAGAACGCGGCATGGATTGCGAGTGATCCTGCGCAGTCGAAGGTGGTCGACAAAGTAGGCTTTGCCCTGCCGCCGCTCGAACCGGGCGTTCTGGAAGATGCGAAATCCGGAAAGGGCTATATCGGCTATTACGACGGCGGCGCTTTCGGCCTGCCGATTACGTCCAAGAACAAGGAAGCGGCCCTGCTCTTCCTCGAATTCATGGGTCAGAACGATGTGCAGCCCGATTGGGCGATCGCGGCACCCCGCATCACCAATAAGGCGACCTTCGATGATCCGAAGGTCAAGGCGATGGATGTCAAGCTCGGCGGCTTCTACACGATGCTGAAGGATGAAGGCAAACTCTTCGCCGGCGCACCCCCGTATCCGTTCCACGCCCAGTTGCGTGAAGCAACCCTGCCGATCTTCTTCGACATCCTGACCGGCAAGATCGCGCCCGACGAAGGCCTCGACCAGATGGCCGCCAAGACGGAAGAGGAGCTCACGTCGCTCGGCTATCGCAAATAAATCATCCTCCCCACCTTGGCGGGTCGTCTTCGCTTGGCGACCCGTCTCTTTCTTGGCTCGATAGGCCGCCCCAGGGGGCCAGAGAGGATGAGGCAATGCATTCACAAAAGCTTGGATGGCTGCTGCTGTCACCGACGATCCTGATCCTCGGGCTCTTCGGCATCTTTCCATTCATCTACGTCGTCTGGGTTTCGTTTCACCAGTGGAATCCCTTCGCCGCAAATCCGCTGATGGTCTTCAACTGGGCTTCGAACTACCGCACCCTCGTCTTCGACAAACAATTCCTCGCCTCACTGGGAATCACCATCGCATTCGTCTTCTTCGCTGTCGTTTCCGAACTCGTCCTCGGATACGTGCTCGCGCAGGCGCTGATGAAGGATTTTCCGGGAAAGGCGTTCTTCCGCACCATCCACACCCTTCCTCTGATCATGGCACCCATCATCGTCGGATCGGTGTGGAAGCTGATGACAACACCGTCGATCGGCATCATCCCATATCTCTTACGAAGCTGGTTCGGGTATGATTTGAACATCGGGCAGAGCGCCGCCGCGGCCTTCACCATTACCGTTATCATGGACGTCTGGCACTGGACACCGCTGGTCACCCTGTCCCTGATTGCTGCCTTGGTCTCGCTTCCGCCAGATCCCTTCGAGCAGGCGCAGATCGATGGCGCCGGCAAGAGCCAGATCTTCTGGCACATTACGCTCCCTCTGATCCGTCCCGCCCTGCTGGCCACGGTGTTCATCAGGCTCATGGACGCGCTGCGCACGGTCGACGAAGTCCTGATGCTGACCGGGGGCGGTCCGGGGTCTTCGACGCGCTACATCGGCGTCCACATCTTCAGGGAAGTCTTTCCGAAGACGAACTACGGCTACGGTTCGGCGATTTCGGTCGTCGTGCTTTACCTCACCATCGTCGTCTGCTGGCTGCTCTACGTTGGCTTGATTGCTCCCCGCGCGAAGAGAGGTTGATCCGATGCAGAGACGGAACCCCTGGCTTTCGGTTCTCTTGTGGACGCTGATAAGCTTTGCAACCCTTTTCCCGATCTATTGGCTCTTCGTCATATCGGTAAAGCAGCCCTTCGACCTGTTCTCGACGCCAGACGTCGTCATCAGCAACTTCTTCTGGAAGAACTATCAGGACGTGCTGACGAACGAGACATTGCGGCGATACATGATCAATTCGCTGGTCATCTCGTCTGGAAACGCAATCCTGGTCACGACCCTCGGTTTTCTTGCCTGTTACGCGCTGAGCCGCTTTGATCTCGCCGGCAAGGAAAGCATTTTCTTCTGGACGATCACCAACCGCATGGCGCCCCCGGCCGTCTTCCTGCTGCCGCTTTTCCTGTTGCTGACGCAGGTCTACAGGATCGGCGACTTCTCACTGGCGGATTCCAGGCTCGGCATGATCCTGGTCTACTGTTCCTTCAACCTTCCCTTTGCCATCTGGACGCTGCGTCCGACTGTAGAGGGCATTCCCAAGGAACTGGACGAGGCGGCCTATATGGATGGCGCAAGCCCCTGGATGGTCCTCTACGACATCGTCTTTCCCTTGGCGCGACCGGGGCTTGCAGTGACGCTCATCCTCACCTGGGTCTTCGCGTGGAACGAATATCTGCTTGCCGCGACACTCACCAACTTCAACGCCCGCACACTCACCACCGGCCTGTCGGAATACGTGACGACGACAGGGACGGCCTGGGGCATTATGGCCGCGATCTCGATGCTGACATTGATCCCGGCGCTCATCGTCTTCTCGGTGGTGCAGCGTCACATCGTTGCCGGCCTGACCTTCGGCGCAGTGAAAGGATAGCGAGATGGCTTCGGATTCTCGAAACAACGAAAAACAGCCGGGCTTCCTGCCGATCGAGACGAACTGGTTCGACCGGCTGTTCATCTCCGTCGTGATCTGGGTCGCACTCTCCCTGTTCTGGATGCGGTTCATCGAACCGTTCGGGCTTTCGGTCTGGTTCGCCGTGGCAATCTCCGCCGTGCTCGGCGCCTACATCATCCGGAAGGGGTGAAGCGGTGCATTCTGTCAACAACATCAATACGCAAGCGGTGCTGCATTAGGGAGAAACGAGATTGGCAAACGTACAGGTCAGCGACGTCACCAAGAGATATGGCGCTCTTCAGGTCATGCACGGCGTCAGCGTCGATATCGAGGATGGTGAATTCGTCGTGCTGGTCGGCCCATCCGGCTGCGGCAAGTCCACGCTGCTGCGCATGATCGCCGGTCTTGAAACGGTCAGCAGCGGCGACATCAGGATCGGCGGCCGCGTCGTGACGAACGCTCCGCCGAAGGAACGCGACATCGCCATGGTCTTCCAGAGCTATGCGCTCTACCCTCACAAGACGGTCGCCGAGAACATGGGCTTTCCGCTGAAGATGCAGAAACGCCCCAAGTCGGAGATCGACGAAAAGGTCGGCAGGGCAGCCGAGATCCTCGACCTGACACGCTATCTCGACCGCTACCCGAAACAGCTGTCAGGCGGACAGCGCCAACGCGTCGCCATGGGCCGGGCCATCGTCCGCGACCCGCAGGTTTTCCTGTTCGACGAACCGCTGTCCAACCTCGATGCCAAGCTTCGCGTCACCATGCGCGTCGAAATCAAGGAACTGCATCAGCGGCTGAAAACCACCACCGTCTACGTCACGCATGACCAAATCGAAGCAATGACGATGGCAAACAAGATTGTCGTCATGCGCGACGGAAGGGTGGAACAGGTCGGCAAACCGCTCGACCTGTACGATTTCCCTGCCAATCTCTTCGTGGCCGGCTTCATCGGCAGCCCATCGATGAATTTTCTTCAGGGCAAGATCGCGACAAGGGACGGCAAGCAAATCGTCATCACCGACCAGGGCGTCATCCTGCCCGTGGACCGCGTGAATGCTGAGGACGGCAAAGCAGTGACTTACGGCATTCGCCCGGAACACATCACCATCAGTGACGACGGCATTCCGGTGGAAGTTTCAGTATACGAGCCAACCGGCTCCGAAACACTGATCTTCGGCCGTGTCGGCGGCACCCCGATCGATGCCCTCATCCGTGAACGCATTGAGGTCGCACCCGGCAAGACATTGCACTTTCATATTGATCCGAGACGCGTTCACATCTTTGATCAGGCGACGGGACAGCGATTGTAAAACGAGGATCACATGAATTTTGAAGGTAAAAAAGTCATCGTCACCGGCGCCGGCAAGGGCATCGGCCGTGTCGTCGCAGAGATATTGGTCAAGCGCGAGGCTGAGGTCGCGGCACTGACCAGAAGTGCTGACGATGTCGTTTCCTTACGGGAGGATCTGGGCTGCCGGGCCATTCAGGTCGATCTTGCCGATGCGAAAGCCACGCGGGAGGCTGCGCAAGCTGCACTGCCAGCGGATCTTCTGATCAACTGCGCCGGTACGACCGAGCTGCAATCCTTCCTGGACACCACGACAGAGGCCTTCGATCATCTGATAGCCGTCAACACGCGCGCTCCGATGATCGTCGCACAGGAATTTGCGCGCTCCCTGATCGAAGGGGGTCGCAAGGGCGCCATCGTCAATGTCTCCTCCGTCGCCGCCTTTGTCGGCATTCCTGATCATGCCGCCTATTGCGCGTCGAAGGGCGGTCTTGATGGCCTGACACGCGTCATGGCCAAGGAACTGGCGCCGAAAGGCATCCGCGTCAATGGCGTACATCCGACGGTGACGCTGACGCCGATGGCGATGAAGGCGTGGAGCGATCCGGAAAAGGCCGCCGGCATGCTGAGCCGCATCCCGGTCGGACGGTTCGCGGAGTCCGAGGACGTGGCAGAGGTGATCCTCTTTCTGCTCTCGGACGAAGCCGCGATGGTCAACGGCATCTCCATGCCTGTCGATGGCGGCTACATGATCGCTTGAGACCGTATATGCCTATGGATCAGCCGCCGGAGGCAATCTTCCTGGCGGCGTTGATCTGTTTGCGGGCGCCGGAGCGCAACTGCGCGGTTTCCGCGCCGGCGATGACAAAGGCGAAGCCGAATTTCAGAAGTTCGCCGGCGCGCTCACCGTCACCGGCAAAGGCGCAGGCGAATTTTGAATGCGCGCGGCAACGCGCAACGGCATGCCGCATGGCGCTGTCGATCTCGGCGGCATTCGGTGCGACTTGATCGCCGTTGGAAAGTGCGATGGAAAGGTCCGAGGGACCGATGAAGATGCCATCGATGCCGGGCACGCCAAGAATATCGTCGATTGCTTCGAGCGATGCACGCGTCTCGACCATGGCGATCGCGACCGTCAGGTCATTGGCATTTTTGAGGTAGTCGTCGGCGGAGAGACCGGTATGGTTGAGAGCCAGCGAAGGACCCCAGCTGCGTTCGCCGACGGGCGGGTATTTGGTGGCCTTGACGAAGGCCTTCGCATCCTCGGCCGAGTTGATCATCGGCGCGATGATGCCCGACGCACCGGCATCGAGCAGACGCGAGGCAGAGGCGAAATCGCCGACCGGAATACGGGCGAGCGCCGGCTTGCCGGCAATACGCACATGACTGACGGCGGCCGCGGCCGACGGCAGATCCCACATGCCATGCTGCATGTCGAGTACGACGGCATCAAAGGCTTCCTGGGCCAGATGATTGACCAGCAGCGGATCGGGAATGCCCACCCAGGCGGAAATCATCCCGCTTGCATGGTTCCTGATCCGGGCTGCAAAGCCGTCGATGTCAGTTGCACTCATGGCATTCTCCTCAGTTCGTCAGGCCACCAATGGCCATGTATTTGACCTCGAGGAACTCTTCGATGCCGTATTTCGAGCCTTCCCGGCCGATGCCGGACTGCTTCATGCCGCCGAAAGGAGCGACGGCTGTCGAGATGAGTCCCTCGTTGATACCGACAATGCCGAATTCGAGAGCCTCGGCAACCCGGAAGATGCGGCCGACGTCGCGGGCATAAAAATAGGCGGCAAGACCGAAGGGGGTATCATTCGCCATTTCGATCGCTTCCTCCTCCGTCTTGAAGCTGAAAAGCGGGGCAACAGGGCCGAACGTCTCGTCGGAGAAGATTTCCGCTGCAGGGGAGACATCTGAGAGAATGGTGGGCAGGTAGAAATTGCCGCCGCGCTGATCGCGCCTGCCGCCGGAGACGATTTTTGCACCGTGTTTGACGGCATCCTCGACGTGCGTCTCGACCTTCTTGACCGCCGCCTCGTCGATCAACGGGCCGAGGGTGACGCCCTCCTCCATGCCGTTGCCGAGCTTCAGCCTGGCAACGGCGGCTGCGAGCTTTTCGGCAAAGGCGCCATGCACCTTGTCCTGCACGAGAATGCGATTGGCACAGACGCAGGTTTGTCCCGTATTGCGGAACTTGGAGCCCATGGCACCCTTGACCGCCTCGTCGAGATCGGCGTCGTCAAAGACGATGAAAGGCGCATTGCCGCCGAGTTCCATGCTGGTCTTCTTGATGGTCGGCGCACATTCGGCGAGCAGCTTGGCGCCGACTGCCGTGCTGCCGGTGAAGGTGAGCTTGCGCACCTTCGGGCTGCTGGTGATTGCGGGACCTGTTTCCGATGAGGGGCCGGTAATGACGTTGCAGACGCCGGCCGGAAAACCCGCCTCTTCCGCCATCACCGCCAGCGCCAGCGCCGAATAGGGCGTCTGGCTCGCCGGACGGATGACACCGGTGCAGCCTGCCGCCCAGCCGGGACCGGCCTTGCGGGTGATCATTGCCGACGGGAAGTTCCACGGCGTGATTGCCGCGAAGACGCCAACCGGTTGTTTCTGCACGATCAGCCGACGCCCCGGAACTGGCGAAGGGATCGTGTCGCCATAGATGCGTCTTGCCTCTTCGGCGAACCATTCGATGAAGCTTGCGGAATAGACGACCTCGCCGCGGCTTTCGGAGAGCGGCTTGCCCTGCTCGATCGTCATGATCGCGGCAAGGTCCTCAAGATTCTCGTGCATCAGCTCGGCGAGCTTCCAGAGATGATTGGCGCGCTGCTCGGCGGTCAGCGCCGCCCATGCCTTCTGCGCCTTGTAGGCGGCATCGATCGCACGGTTCGTCTCGACCGCACTCATGGCCGGCACGGTGCCGATCACCTCGCCGGTGGCGGGATTGGTGACATCGTAGCTGCGGCCGCTATCGGCCTGCACCCACTGGCCGCCGATATAATTCGCTTCGCGGAAAAGCTCCGGACGGCGGAGCTTGTAGCCTGAAAGTCTGTTGGTCATGACCGGATACCTTCCATATATGCGGCTGCCGGGAGATCAGACGGCCGGAATATTCTCGTTATCGGGGGCGAAGTTCGATCCCCGCAGCGCTTCGCAAACGGCGCGTGTCACATCCGCCGTCGTCGCCTTGCCGCCAAGATCTGGAGTGAGAATGCCGGCAACGCAGACCTGTTCCACCGCCGAGATCAGTATCTTTGCCGCAGTCGCCTCGCCGAGATGTTCCAGCATCAGCGATGCCGTCCAGAAGCTTGCGACCGGATTGGCGATGCCCTTGCCGATAATATCGAAGGCCGAACCGTGGATCGGCTCGAACATCGAGGGAAAACGGCGCTCGGGATCGACATTGCCGGTCGGCGCGATGCCGAGAGAGCCCGCAAGTGCCGCCGCGAGATCGGACAGGATGTCGGCATGCAGGTTGGTCGCAACGACAGTGTCGATGCTCTTTGGTTTTGCGACCATGCGGAAAGTCATGGCATCGACCAGTTCCTTGTCCCAGGTCACGTCGGGGAAGTCCTTGGCGACCTCGGCGGCGATCTCGTCCCACAACACCAGGCCGTGGCGCTGGGCGTTGGACTTGGTAACGACGGTCAAGAGCTTGCGTGGGCGCTTCTGCGCCTCGCGGAACGCGAAACGCATGATGCGTTCGACGCCACGACGTGTGAAGATCGAAGTCTCGGTCGCCACTTCCTCGGGCAGGCCGATATGGGCGCGGCCGCCATGGCCGGAATATTCCCCCTCCGAATTTTCGCGCACGATCAGCCAGTCGAGATCGCCTTCTTCCACACCCCTCAGCGGGCTTTTCACGCCGGGGAAGATGCGGGTCGGCCGGATATTGGCATATTGGTCGAGACGCTGGCAGATCGGCAGGCGCAGGCCCCAGAGCGTGACGTGATCCGGCACGTCAGGCGCGCCGACGGCGCCGAAATAGATGGCGTCAGCCTGCTTCAGCAGGGACAACGCATCGTCAGGCATGAAGGCACCGGTCTTGCGGTAGCGCTCGCTGCCCCAGTCATAGTGATCGATGTCTAGCACGAAAGTACCGCTTCGGGCGGCCAGCACATCCAGCACTTCAAGGCCGGCGGCGATGACTTCGGGGCCGATACCATCGCCCGGAACGGAAGCGATGCGATAGCGGCGGGGCGAGGCGTTGGTATTGGCGTTCATGGGATCCCCACTCATCGTCAGATAAGGTCGCCATTGATCGGCAACATCTGCTTGGCAATCAAGCGGCTGTCGTCAAAGGCAAGCAACATTGGCCACGCCCTCGACCTTGATCTCCTCGGGAATGCACTGCAGCTTCGCCCAGTTCGGCGATCTTGCTTTCATGGCTCTTGAGTTCTTGCACAGTCCACCAAGATACCCAACAATATTGTTGCGATATTCGCTGCCTGCCTTGGAGGTAGCAGCATGGCACGATGATCGACTATGGAAAAGGGCGATCGCGAGAGGCTTGCCGAGATCGTCGGCCGCCATATCCAGCCGTCGAAGGAGGCCTATCTGCGGCTGGCAAGCACGCAATGGGTCCGTCCCTTCCGCTAGGTTTCAGTCAGTGCAATCCGCCGACCCCGAGGAAACGCTCCACGGCATCGTGATCGGCTGACAATTCCGATGGCGTGCCGCTCCAGGCAAGCCGGCCGCGCTCCAGGATAACGACGCGATCGGCAAAATCGAGGGCGCTCTGGATGCGCTGCTCCACAAGCAGGATGGTCATGTCGCCAGCCTTGGCAAGCTCGGTGAAGGCGGCCATCAATTCCTCGCAGATGACGGGCGCCAATCCTTCCAGCGGTTCGTCAAGCAGCAGCACGGATGGGCGGCCCAGAATGGTGCGGGCCGTCGAGAGCATTTGCTGCTCGCCGCCCGAGAGCTGGTTGCCAAGGTTCTTGCGTCGCTCCTTCAGCCGCGGAAACATTGCATAAGCTTCCTCCAGCGCCGCCCTTGGGCGCCCCTTCAGGCCGACGAACAGATTTTCCTCGACCGTCAGGGTCGGGAAGATACAGCGCGCCTGCGGCACATAGCCGAGACCGCGATGCGCGCGCGTTGCGCTCGGCGCATCGGTGAGATCAGCTTCACCGAGCCGGATGCGCCCCTCATAACGTTTCGTCTGACCGGCGAGCGTTGCGAGCAGCGTCGTCTTGCCCATCCCGTTTCGGCCGAGCACGGCGAGGCGACAGCCCGAGGGCACCGAGAAGGAGACGCCTTCGAGCACTTTTGTCGGACCGTAGCCGGAAGAGAGATTTTCAACCTCAAGCGACATGGCTGGCATTGGCATAGCTCCCCAGATAGGCCTCACGGACACGTGCATCCTTCGTCACTTCGGACGGCGCGCCATCAAAGATGATAGCGCCGGCCGCAAGCACGATGACGCGTTTGGCGAAACGGAAAACGAGGTCCATGTCATGTTCGATCATCAAGACGGCAAGATCGGCCGGAAGATCGGCCAGCGCCTGTTCGATACGACCTGTATCGCTTTGCGGTACGCCGGCTGCAGGTTCGTCGAGCAGCAGTACCTTGGGCTTGAGCGCAAGCGCCAGCGCGATTTCCAGAAGCCGCTGCTGGCCATAGGCGATTTCGGCGACCTTGCGATGCATCAGCGGCCCAAGGCCAAGCTTGTCGAGCAACTCGTCAACCTCGGCCATGACATCAGGCATGGCCAGAAAATTACCGATGAGGCGCCCGGTTCGCCCCTTCCGGCGCAAGACGGCAAGCGCGACATGCTCGGCAGGCGTCATGTCCTGGAACAAGCGAGTGACCTGGAATGAACGCACGAGCCCTCGTCTCACCCGACCAATCGCATCCACTTTCGTCACCATCTCGCCGGCAAGCCGCACCTCGCCGGAATCGGGCGCCAGATTACCGGTAACAAGATTGACGAAGGTCGTCTTGCCGGCCCCGTTCGGGCCAATCAGCGCGATGCGGTCGCCTGGCGACATGGAGAGCGAGACATCGTTGGTGACCGCCAGACCGCCGAAGGCCTTCTTAAGATGGGCGACTTCGAAAACGGCGCTCATGGACGGGCCTCCTTGCGGGGGGCGACGAGGACAGCCGCGGTACCGTAAATGCCTCTGGGTGCAAAGAGTACGACCGCAATCAGCAAGGCACCGATCATCGTCAGCCAGTGGAAAGGATTGGCGGCTGAGACATAATCCTCGAACAGCATGAAGATTACAGTGCCCGACAGTGCGCCAAACAGCGACCCCGTGCCGCCGAGCACCAGCATGACCAGTGCTTCCGCCGATTGGGTAAAGGAGAGGCTGTCGAGACCGACGACCTGGGTGGAGATCGCGTTCAAGGCGCCGCCGACGCCAGCAACGGCACCTGAGAGCACGTACATCCTCGCAAGCGCTGCTTTCGGAGACGCGCCCATGGCGCGGATGCGCAGCGGATCCTCCTTGATGCCGCGGCAGAGCATGCCGAAAGGCGAGCGCACGAGCAGGCGCAACAGCACGAAGACAATCAACAGCAGAACGATGCCGAAGACATAGGCCGTGTGGCCGTAGAGATCGAATTCGAACATGCCGAAAATCGGATCAGGCGAAATGCCCGACAGACCGTCGCTGCCGCCCGTCCAGGAGGACGCCTTGTTGGCGAATTCGTGGAAGAGGTTGATGAGCGCGATCGACAGTACGAGCTGCGGCAAGCCATGGGCGCGCAGAATGACGGCGCCGCAGATAAGGCCGGCAATTGCACCGCCGAGAATACCGGCAAACGTCATGAGCAACGGATCGTTGATGCCGTAATGAGCCGAGAGAATACCGGCTGCATAGGCGCCGGAGCCGAAGAGTGCGGCGTGGCCGAGGGTAGCGATGCCGGCATAGCCCGTGACGAGATCGAGCGACAAGACTAGAAGCGCAATGGCGATAATGCGGGTCAAGAGTGCCAGATTGTCCGGAAAGGCAAAATAGCCGACGATAGCGGCGACAATGATGACGGCAATGCCCGAGAGATCGCGGCTGAGGGCACTGCGGCGGCGCTGCACCAAAATTTCTTTATCATGCATGGCGAGCGTCATTTCGCCCTCCCGGCAAGGCCACGCGGGAAGATGCAGATGATGGCAATAACCGCGAGATAGAAGAAGAATTCGCCGAATTCCGGCATGAGATAACGTCCTGTCGTATCGATCGCGCCAAGCAGCAGGCAGGCGATCAGCGCGCCCGGAATGGAACCCGCACCGCCGACCGAGACGACGACGAGGAAGGTCACCATGTAGCGCAGCGCATAATAGGGCTCGACCGGCAGCAATTCGGCACCGACAACCCCGCCAAGTGCGGCAAGGCCGACCGCAACGCCGAAACTCACGGCATAGATGATCTCGGTGCGTACGCCGAGAGCCGCAGCCATCGGTGCATTATCGACCGAGGCACGCAGCTTCACACCGAAACTCGTCCTGTCGATCACGAACCAGAGGCCGAGGGCGACGGCCAGACCGCAAACGATGGCAAAGAGCCGATGCACGGGAATAGTGCGAAAGCCGAGATCGGCCGACCCCTGCAGCGCCTCGGCAAGCGGAATGGTCTTCAGCGTCGGTCCCATGAGGTAGTTGGCGATGCCGATGACACAGAAAGTAATACCGATCGTCATCAAGACCTGTGTCAGTTCCGGCGCGCCATAGATGCGCCGATAGAGGAAGCGCTCGATTGGAATGGCGATGATGATCGTTGCTGCAACGGCGGCAACGATTGCGACTGTATAACCAAGCCCTAGATCGCGGGCGACATAAGAGGCCACATAACCGCCAATCATCGCGAAGGCACCATGCGCCAGGTTGACGACACGCATCAAACCCATCGTCACCGAAAGGCCGATCGATATGACGAAGAGCACCATGCCATAGGCAAGTGCATCCACAGCTATGCTGAAGACTGTCTGCATGGAACTACCCTGCTCTAAATGCGGCGAACCCTACTGGAAGCCGGCGGAAAGCTCCGCCGGGTCCGTCGCATGTCTCTTTCGAAGTCAGCGGCCTTTACTTTGCGGCAGCAAGACCCGGATCGCCCTGCTTTTCGAAAGTCTGGACTTCCTTGTTGATGTAGGTCCCGTCATCGGCCTTGGCGACTTCGCGTAGATAGATGTTCTGGGTGATATGGCGGCTTTCCGGATCGATGGAAACCGGGCCGCGCGGGCTGACCCACGAGAGACCCTTGACCGCATCGACCGCCTTCTGTGCATCCTGCTTGCCGCCCGTCGCTTCGATCATCTTGTAGATGACATACATGCCGTCATAGGCGCTGACGGCCGGGAAGGAGAGCTCGGCCTTGTTGCCGATTGCCTTGGTTGCGGCATCGACGAAGGCCTTGTTCTCCGGCGAGTCATGCGACACCGCATAGTGGAACGTCGTCTGGATGCCGAGTGCGGCGTCGCCGAGCGCCGGCAGGTCGGATTCCTGCGTCAGATCACCGGGCGCGAAGAACTTGATGCCCGCAGCCTTGAGGCCGTTTTCATTGTAAGCTTTGACGAAGCCGAGCGTCGTCGGACCCGATGGCAGGAAGGCGAAGACACCCTGTGCGCCGGAATCCTTGATGCGCTGCATGATCGGGCTGAAATCGTTGGTGGCAAGCGGCATGCGGATCGCCTCGACCACCTGACCACCAGCCTTTTCGAAGCCGGCCTTGAAGGCGTTTTCGGCATCGACGCCCGGGCCGTAATCGCTAACGACCGAGATCACCTTCTTGACGCCGGAATCGAAGGCGACTTTGGCGATCGGCGTCGAGGTCTGCCAGGTGGTGAAGGACGTGCGCACGACGAGCGGGCTCTTGGTGACGATCGCCGAGGTCGCAGCGTTCATGATCACCATCGGCACATTGCCCTGCTTGAGGATCGGCGTCACGGCCATCGCATCCGGCGTGAAATAGAAGCCGGCGAGATACTGCACCTTTTCCTTGACGATCAACTCCTGCGCCAGCGCCTTGGACTGGGCCGGATCGGCCTGCGGCACGTCGCGATAGACGACCTCGACCGTATCATTGCCGACCTTGTTGCCGTTCAGCGCCATATAGGCGTCGGTACCGGCCTTGAAATTCTTGCCCTGCAGGGCAAATGGACCGGAGAACGGCCCGATCACGCCGACCTTGATCGTATCGGCATAGGCAGTTCCGCCGAAGAGCAGCGCCGCGACCGCGGCCATAACGAGCTTTTTCATGATGTGAGTTCCTCCCTCTATCAAAGGTGCCGCCCTCCATGGCATTGCACCGGTCTTAAATCATTCCGTCAGAACGGCAATCCGACGTAATTCTCCGCAAGCGCCGTCGAGGCGGCGCGCGAATGGGTAAGATAGTCGAGTTCTGCTTCCTGGATCTTCTGGTCGAAATCATCGGTATCGGGAAAGCGATGCATCATCGTCGTCATCCACCAGGAGAAGCGGACCGCCTTCCAGACGCGAGCGAGCGCCTTCTGCGAATAGGCATCGATGCCGGCACTCGAACGATCACCGTAGAACTCGCTCAGACCCTCGAACAGATAATGCACGTCGCTGGCAGCAAGGTTCAGCCCCTTGGCACCAGTCGGCGGCACGATATGGGCGGCATCGCCGACCAGGAACATGCGCCCGAAACGCATGGGCTCGGCCACGAAGGAGCGCAGCGGCGCAATCGACTTTTCGAACGAAGGCGCAGTCTTCAGCGCTTCAGCGTGATGGGCTGGCAAGCGGCGGCGCAGTTCGTCCCAGAAACGGTCGTCACTCCAGTCCGCGACCTTTTCCTCGAGCGAACACTGGATGTAATAACGGCTGCGGGTCGCCGAACGCATTGAACAGAGCGCAAAGCCGCGCGGATGGTTGGCGTAGATGAGCTCATGATTGACGGGGGCGACATCGGCAAGCAGGCCAAGCCAGCCGAAGGGATAGACCTTCTCGAAGGTTCTGATTGCCTTTTCCGGAACCGCCTTGCGGCTTGCGCCGTGGAAGCCGTCACAGCCGGCGATGAAATCGCAGTCGATGCGGTGGGTGACGTCGCCCTTCTCGTAAGTCACGTAGGGTGTGCTGCCATCGAAGTCGTGCGGCGTCACATTCGCGGCGTCGTAGATCGTCACGGCGCCGCTTGCCTCGCGCTCCACCATCAGGTCACGTGTCACTTCGGTCTGGCCGTAGACGGTCACGCGTTTACCGCCGGTCAAGCCGTGGAGATCGATGCGGTGATCCCGCCCGTCGAAAGCCAGCGAAAAACCATCATGCGGCAAGCCTTCGGCGTGCAGGCGCTCGGCGGACTTTGCCTCTTCCAGCAGGCGGACCGTGCCTTCTTCCAGAACGCCGGCGCGAACGCGCCCGAGGATATAATCCTTGCCTACGCGATCGAGGATGACATTGTCGATCCCAGCGCCGGTCAGCAGCTGGCCGAGCAGCAGACCTGATGGCCCCGAGCCGATGATGGCGATTTGGGTGCGCAATTGCTTCCTTCCCACAATTTGTCTTTTGCCAAATTCTGACCTGCCACCTCTTATGCGGCAATGGACTTTCCCACCGAAAAATTGCACAAAACGAACATGGGAACGGGAGGAGACCCATGACGAGACATGTGCCGACCTATGAGCTCTACGGCGAGACATCGGGCAAGGAACCCGATTTCTGGCTGCACTGCGAAACAATTCCCTCGCGCAGCAGCCTTCACCATTGGGAGATCAAGCTGCACAGGCACGCGAGTTTCTTTCAGATATTATACATCGACACCGGCGCGGGCGATGCCATTTTCGGGGAGCGCAGCCACAGCATCCAGCCGCCGGCAGTCGTCACAGTTCCTCCCGGGCTCGAGCACGGCTTCCGTTTTTCGCGGGATATCGACGGCCTCGTCATCACTATGCTGAGCGCCAATCTCAGCCACCTTCCCGGCGACCGCAGCCGGCTCGGCGAGTGGCTTGCAGCCCCGCATCTCACCGCACTCGATCCTGATGATCCCGACGCCGCCTATCTCATGCAGAGCCTGAGGCGGCTCGGCGATGAATATCGGAACAACCGCAGCGGCCGCAGCGAGCTTCTCGCCTCCTATGCCGCATTGGCGCTGCGGCTGACGGCGAGAATTTCCTATCAGGAGGATATCAGCCAGTTCCCCACCAATGAAAACGAACGGCGGATGGAGCACCTGACTGGCCTCATCCAGCAGCATTTCCGTTCGCACAGACCTGCTTCATTCTATGCCAGGGAAATCGGTGTTTCACCGACCCATCTCAATCGTATCGTCCGATCGATGACCGGAAAGACGGCTCACGACCTGATCGCCGGCAAACTCGTCGACGAGGCCAAGCGCGAGCTCGTTTTCACGCTCGCGAACGTTCAGGAGGTCAGTTATCGGCTTGGCTTTGCCGACCCGGCCTATTTCTCCCGCTTCTTCCTCAAGCACGCGGGCGAGACGCCCAAGGATTGGCGCAAGCGGGCGAAGAACAGGCTCGAACGAGCCTAGGCTGTGCGGCGCGCCGGGGCGTCCTCAAGGAAGTCCTCGATGAAGCGTTTTTGCAGCAGGATGCCATCCCACTCATCCGCAAAGAATGGCGAGTCGTAGATCAGCGTGTAAGGTCCGGCGTAACCAGCCTTTTCGCACATTTCCAGGCAATGACGGTAATCTGCGGCATCAAGCCCGGAGGCATTGTAATCGGCCTTGGCATGGCAGATTTCGGCCCGGCGCATGATATTCGCCAGCCCTTCATATTTCGCCGGCGCCGCCCAGTTTCCGAGGTCGCCATTGAGACCGATCTTGCCGTCGAGTTCATCAAGCAACCAGTTCATTTCCCTCGGTGAGGGCAGAAGGGCGAACCAGTTTTCGGTGACAATGCGCACACCGCTTCCCTCCGCTTGTCCGGCCAGCCACTTCAGATGCCGCGCGGAACGCGCAAGGTTCTCCTCGTCAGGCGCCTGCTTGCCGGCGATGACGCGGATGCGCTCGGCACCGAGCTTCTTTGCGATATCGATCCAACCGGCAATCCAGCCTATGTCACGTTCCGCCGTCTCGGCATTGCTGGGATCGCCATCCTCGACGAGCAGCGTCTGGAAAAGGATGTTGGAGGCCTCCAGCGCATCGCGAAATTCGGCGAGATACGAGGCATCCAGGCTCGGCAGATGGAACGAGCAGACCTCCAGCCGGCCAAGTTCGCGTTCGGCGAGCATGCCCGGCACTTCGAGCAGGCTGATCGTGCCTAGCCCATAGGGCTCCTGGCGTGTCGCGCTTTTCTGCGGATCGGGACTATAGGGGTAGGTTGCACCCAGCATCCGGTGAAGCGACCATGTGGAAACCGCAAACCGGCCGTTCTGCAAAGCCTGCATCTTTCATCTCCTCCCGTTTCCTCATGGGGACTCTGGCAAGAATGGCGTGCGGCTTCAAGCCCGCAATGCTAGATCCGCTCGCCGCGAATGATCGCTTCTGCCGCCAGAGAAACCGCGAGCAGTGCGTCATCCCGGTTAGCCGGGGCCGACAGAAGGAAACCAACCGGCATATCCGCCTCACCCTTTCCGCAGGGAATGGAAACGCCGCACCAGTCCAGAAAATTGCCGAGCGCCGTATTGCGCAACGTCTTGCCATTTGTGGCAACGAAGAGCTCGTCGTCGCGCTCCAGTGCGGCGATCGGCGGTGCGACATGGGCAACCGAGGGGAAGGCGATCAGGCGATTGCCGATCAGACGCTCCGTATCGGCGATCAGTCGGGCACGCGCAGCAAGAATGGCGATATAGTCGGGCATGCTGGTCTTCTCGCCAAGACGAGTGCGCATGACGACACGATGATCCATGCGCGCAGCCTCCGGCCCTGCAAGCCGTTCGCGATGGAGGGCGAAGGCTTCGGCGGTCACGAGAGCTCCATGTTTTGCCATCAGCGCAAGAATCTCGTCGAAAGCCGGGATTTCGAGCGGGCTGACAAGCGCACCGGCAGCGCGCAGCCGCTTCACACCGCCTTCGAAGGTTTCGGCGACGCCAGCGCCCAGACCGTCGAACACGACGTTCCGCGGTGTGACGATCTCGATGCCTTTCAGGGACTGCCAAGCAATGGTCGGTGCGGTCTGACCGCGCATGGCGGCATCGACCCAGATGGCATCCTGCACGGAACGGCAGAGCGGGCCGAAGGAATCGAGGCTCGTTGCCAGCGGATAGACGCCTTCCATGGCATAGCGTCCGCGCGTCGCCTTGTAGCCGACGATGCCGTTCAGGGCGGCAGGAATACGCACCGAACCGCCGGTATCCGTGCCCATCGCAACCGGTACAAGGCCTGCGGCAACGGCCACGCCGGCGCCGGAAGACGACCCACCGGGAATACGCGGTTCGTCCTTGCTGTGAGGATTTTCCGGCGTCCCATAATGCGGATTGATGCCGAGGCCGGAGAAAGCGAACTCGCTCATATTGGTACGGCCGATAGCCAGCATGCCGGCACTCTTGAGCGTGGTGACGACGGCAGCGTCCTTTTTAGCGGGCGCATCGCCCGCCAGTACCACCGAACCAGCCGTGGTTGCCATGCCTTCGATGTCAAAAAGATCTTTCCAGGCGATCGGAATGCCGTCGAGCGCACCGAGCGAACGGCCGTCGCGGATACGCTTCGAGGAAGCGTGGGCTTCCCGCAATGCTCGCTCGCGCAACAATACGGTGAAGACCGCCTTGTCGGCATATTGCTCGATGCCGTCGAAGATCGCCTCTGCGACGTCAACAGGATCAGCCGTTCCGCTCTGGATGAGGAGGGAAAGCTGAGCGATCGACATCGCACCAAAAGAAAGGGCCATGGGGGAGAGTCCTGTGGAAATCACACAGGATTTACCGCCTATCATTTCGCAGGACCAGCCCTTGCACGGCTTTTCACGACGATTGGTACGATTTTGTGAACACTGAGTTTGAATTAGCCCTCTTCAATTTATCGCAATTAAGACACACATGCGGTGCTGCACGCGGGAAACGGACAGGCGCGCCATTAGCTTGCCTTCCCAAGCCGCATCCCAGTGCATTGCAGGAGACTTGAAATGACACAATCTGAAACTTGGACCTCCGGTGACCAGGATATGGTGCACCAGCATGTGAAGGAGGACGTGAGCTACGGCGAAGCTGAACGCGACTACGCCGACCACGTCAACGCACAGAAGCTCTCGGTCCTGGAGCGGATCGTGGTCGTAGGCGCCCTCGTATTGCTGAGCTTTGTAGGCTTCACGGCACCGTCGGCACAGACGTCGGCGACCGATCCGATGACCACCTCGGCCATAGAAGAGCCGACACCTCCAGGTGATAGCCTAGTGTCGCATCATCAGCGCTACGGCCATTGCCGTGAAACGAGCCCCTACGCAGACAAGGTCTGCTAAGAGCCAGCGATTTTCGCCGGGCATGGAATCTTTCGTCTGACTTGCGTAAGAAGCATAGGAAAGGGGAAGAACATGGCCGGTGACCTAGATTACGACCTCCATCGCTTTATCGAAGCGCAGAACGGCGTATACGAACAGGCACTTGCAGAGCTGAAAACGGGCCGTAAGCGCTCCCACTGGATGTGGTTCATCTTCCCCCAGATCGCCGGTCTCGGAACGTCTTCCATGGCGGAGAAATATGCCGTTCGCTCCGCGGAGGAAGCCTCGGCCTATCTCGCCGACCCGATCCTCGGCAGCAGACTTTTGCGCTGTGTCGAGGCGATTCTCTCTATCAACGATCGCAGCGCCCACGATATCATGGGTGCACCCGATGATCTGAAGCTGTGCTCGTCCATGACGCTGTTTGCTGCGGTCAGCGACCACGGCTCGCCCTTTCACAAGGCGATCGAGCGTTTCTACGATGGAAAATTCGACGAACGGACAATTTCGATTCTGAGCGCCGGTAATAATTAACCCGGCGAGCGCTCCAGCGCCGCAATCTCCTTGGAGATTTCTTCGAGGCGCTGTTTCAGATCGTTTTGTGTACCATCGTCCACTTCCTCTTCGCCGAAGCAGTAACGTGCGTCGTGCAGTTCGAGCTTGGCTTCAAGCTCGGCACGTCTGGCATATAGCCGCCGGAGATAAGCGTAATTCATCTCTGCCTCCAGATTGCTCCCAGATCAGCAGAAAAACGGCCATGCACTCCCAAGGTTCCCAAGCCTGAGCACCTTGGCCGCGTGGGATCAGCCGAAGGCTGAGATCGCCACGTTGCACGCTTTTTCGAAATGGCAGGAACAGCCGCCATCCGTCATGGCCTGACGGGTGACGCGCGCACCCTCGAGCAACAGCGTCAGCGTGTCGGCAAGAAGTTCCGGCTCACGTGCGCCGGCAGCCACGCAAAGAGCCGCGAGCCGGTTGCGCTGCATGGCCTTGTGGCGCTCGATCAGTTCGTGCGCCGGATGGCCTTCGCCCTTCAATTCGATGGCGGCATTGGCGAGATCGCAACCTGCGGGCTCGCCGTCCAGACAGTGAGCTCGATCTTCGACCCAGGCAAGCAGCTGGGCGCGCGCATTACCAGGATGGGCAGCTTCGAGATCGCGCCAGATCTTCTCGGCCTTGTCGGAGGCGCGGCGCAGTGTCTCGCAGACCAGTTCATCCTTGGAGCCGAAATGCCGGTAGAGGGTCATCTTGTTGGTGGAGGCGGCATCGGCGATGGCATCCACGCCGATGCCGCGAATGCCGCGCTCGCGGAAAAGCTCCGAAGCCGTCGAGACGATACGCTCCCGCGGGGGGATTCGATCATCTGAAACGGCTGCGGAGATTTCGTTCAATGTTTCTGATTTTTTCGCGGACGAAGTCCTTGACATCGATGTGACCGATCGGTAACAAATATATTGTTACTTACCGGTAACACCACTCTTCGCGGAAGTCAATGCCAGGAGCGCTTGGCAGCAGGAGTGGAACACGGGCGACCGCCCACGAAAGGAGGACTGCACCATGAGAAAGACCAAAGAAGATTTGACCATTTCCGAAGCCCTTCGCGACCCGCTGATCGCCATGGTGCTGCGCGCCGATGGCGTGAAGCTTGACGACTTCAAGCAACTCCTCGAGACGGCCGCCCGCAAACGCGAGCCGCGTACCTCCACGGCGAGCGATATGATCGGGTCCTTTGCCAACCGCGCCAATCTGCCGGCGATGCCCTGCTTCGGCTGATCTGACCGCTGGCCTTACAAGGCCCGATCGGCACTGGGGTTAAGCCCTGCCCCAGATGGGCTGCCGCTATCAACAGGCGGCAGCCCTTGCAATATAGTTGGTTGCGCGCTTCACGTCTCCGGCATTCCGGAGTTGCGAGTTTTTTAAACATCCAACCGATTATGACTATATCTCCCAAGACGATACAACGCTCGCCGCCGGTGACGCCGTCATCATGACAATGTTCACCGGCGGTGGCTTTGCAAGCCGCAGACTCGGACTTGCCATGACTGACCGCAATGCCTGGCCGGAGACATAGCCCGCATCCGATCAGCCAATATCTGCACTGATAGGTCAAGAACTCGGGCTGGGCCTTGTTGTTCCTGCCTGCGGCTCTTTGTGCCGTTGCAAGATTTTGCGATTTGCTTCGCAAGCAGCTATGCCATAGTAATGTAACAGGCTCGTATAGCATCAGAGGTACGTTGAGTTGGACGGAAACACATCACCCGCAATCTCCGAAGATGAAAGCCCGGCCGAAGAGGCCGGTGCAAAAGGCGCTCGCCGCGCTCGCGTCAGCGGTATTGATCGCGCGCTTCAGGTGATCGACCATCTTTACGAGACGGGATCCCCGGCCGGCGTCTACGCCATTGCGAAAGCTGTGAAGGCGCCGCTTTCGACCGTCTATGTCATCGTCGACGATCTCGTCGAAAAGAACATGCTGACGCGCCAGTCTGACGGTTCGATCTGGCTCGGCTCGCGGCTTTACCATTATGGCCTTGCCTATGCCCGCTCGCTCGACTTCATGAGTGTCGCCACACATGAAATGCACGACCTTTGCCGGCAGGCCGGCGAGACCGTTCAGGTCTGCGGTCGTGACGGCGATTACATGCTGGTGCTCGCCATGGCCGATGGCCCCAGCCATTTCCAGGTCGCCTCGCGTGTCGGCACCCGCGTACCGCTCAACTGGACAGCCTCCGGCCGCCTGCTGGTCGGCCACCTGCAGGAAGACGAGCGCGTCGAGCTCTTCAAGCGCTGCGCCCGCTCCTCGCCGACGGGCCGCGCCGAGATCGATCCCGCTACACTATCGGAATCCGCCGGCAAGGCCTTCGAAGCGCGCCTGTCGATCCAGGCCGGCGAATCCGACTATGCCGTCGCCTGCATCGCCTCGCCGATCTGCGATCGTGAGGGCCAATGCGTCGCCACCATTTCCATCGTCCTGCCGGAGCAGAAGGCCTTTTCGGACGAGAGCCATTATACTGCGCAGGTGCGCAACTCGGCGGAACGCATCGAAAGGCTGATGGGCTGGCGAGGCCATTAGGCGTTCCCGTCTGAAATTTTCCCGGTCATGATCCTCAGCCTTCCAAGATCGAATAGCCGATCTCACCCAGTTGATCCGGATCGGCGATCGCGTCCACCGTCGAGATCCTGTCGCCATCGAAACCCAGCGCCAGTACGATACGCAGTTGGCCCTCGATAAAGACAACCACACCGATTTCGCCATCGACAAGCGCGACCTTTGCCGATCTCGCCTTCCCCTTGAAGCTTTCGGCGACAGCCTCGGCGCCGTGAAGGGGAACGACATTGCCGAGGCGAGCGGCGGCCGCGTCCGGCCGGAAAACGGCATCCGGTGCGAGTACCGCAATGAGGCCCTCCAAATCACTGTTGCGAGAGGCGATCAGAAAGGCCTCGGCTATGCTTCGCCTGCGCGCAAGATCGACTTCGGGCGTTTCCGACTGTCCGCTCACCCTGCGTCGCGCCCGGCTTGCAAGCTGCCGGGCAGCAGCAGCGCTGCGACCGATCACGGCAGCAATGTCCTCGAAGGGCAGATCGAACATGTCGTGCAGCACGAAGGCAACGCGCTCGGCAGGCGAAAGAGTTTGCAGCACGACGAGCAGGGCGATGCCGATCGAATCGGCAAAGGCTGCTTCACGCTCCGGATTGCTGGCGATATCGGCGATTGCGCCATGCGCCGGCAGCTCCAGCGGCTCTTCGCGTCGCGTCTTGCGTGAGCGCAGCATGTCCAGGCATATGCGCGCCACGACCGTCGTCAGCCAGCCGGAGAGATTGTCGACGCCAGACCTGTCCGACCGCGTGAGACGCAGCCACGCTTCCTGCACCGCATCCTCCGCTTCTGTGCGGGAGCCAAGCATGCGGAAGGCGACGGCCCGCAGATGCGTCCGGTTCGCCTCGAATTCATCGGCCAGCCAGTTTTTCTCGTTCATTGGTCCACTCCTCATCCCGTCATGATGTCAAAGACCATGACGAACGAAAGCCGGACGATGTGACAGGAACGATGTTGCATCAAGCCCTCGTGAAATTTCTCCGGCGACTTGACCTGCCGCATTTTTCATTGGCTGATGGCGCGCAGATCCCTCCCTATGGTATTTCACTATGTCCTTCCGATTTGATAGCTCAAAACAATATGCCGCCTTCCTGTTCGACATGGATGGGACGATCCTGAGCTCGACTGCGTCAGCAGAGCGCGTCTGGGGACGCTGGGCCGAGCGGCACGGGCTCGATGTCGAAAAGTTCCTGCCGACCATGCATGGATCGCGCGGTATCGACACGATCAGACGGCTGAATCTTCCTGATATCGACGCCGAGGCGGAAGCAGCTGAGATTACCGAAGACGAAATCCGCGATGTCGAAGGCGTCGTGGCGCTTCCGGGTGCTGCCGATTTTCTGGCGTCGCTCCCACCGAACCGGTGGACGATCGTCACCTCCTCTCCGCGTCGCCTTGCGGCGCGCCGGCTCGAGGCAGCCGGCTTGCCTATGCCGCAGGCCATCGTGACGGCCGAAGATGTGACCATCGGCAAGCCTGACCCGCAATGCTATATCCTCGGCGCCGAGAAGCTCGGCTTTTCCACGCGTGAATGCCTGGTCTTCGAAGACGTCGAAGCCGGCGTGAAGGCAGGAGCGGCAGCCGGAGCCGATATCATGGTCATCACTGCTGCAGGCCACAAGCATTCGCTGCAGGGCTATCCCGAGATCGAACATTATGCCGATGCGACCGTTCTCATTGCTGACAGCGGCCACCTCTCGATCAAGCTCTGATCGGCCAGGCTCTGATCGGCCAAACTCTGATCAGTTTGCCGCCCCGCTGGAAAGGAATTGCCATGAAGCCGGAAATCGTCTGCCTGATGATGTCGTCCCTCGACGGCGGCCTGCACCCGAGCAAGTGGACAGAAAGCCCCGATGGCGGCCGCAAGGAATGGACGGCCCTCTATCAGAAGGCACATGAAGAGCTGCAGGGCGACGCCTGGATCGTCGGGCGCGTGACCATGGCCGAAATGGCAAAGGGAGAGGCGCATCCGCCGAAATCGGCCGGTTCCGTGGAGCGGCCCAACCATTTTGCCGATCGCGAGGCAGACAACTACGCGATTGCCCTTGACACCTCGGGCAAGCTGCATTTCACGCGGCCGGATATCGATGGCGACCATATCGTTGTCATCCTCGGCAGCGAGGTGCCGGATACGCATCTTGCGGAGCTTGCCGCCGACGGCATCTCCTACATAGTCTCGCCTTCCGCCGAAATCGACCTGCCCGCAGTGCTCGATGTGCTGGACAAGGAACTCGGCATCCGCAAACTGCTGCTCGAAGGCGGAGCCGCGATCAACGGCGCCTTCTTTGCCGCCGGGTTGATCGACGAGTTCTATCTGCTCGTCGCTCCGGCCCTGGATGGCAGCAGCGGCCAGCCTGTTGTCACGTTCGACGGAGGACTGGCAGGCAAGACGCAACTCTCACTGATATCGGCCGAAACGATGGGCAATGGTGCTGTCGCCCTGCGCTATAAGGTCCACGCCTGACGGCGCAGGAGCTTGCCAGCCACCTTGCTTCTCATCTTTTTTCCCGACTTCGTCACATTGCCTCATCCTGATCCGTCAAATCCATGACGAACGAAAGCTGGCGACATGCCGGCCCTGCGTCAAACGGAACACATTATCAGGAGATTGAACATGCAAGAGAGAATGGGAAATCCAGCCCTCGTCATCCCGGAAGCCATGCAGGCACTGAATGCTCTCGGTAAAGTGCCGGCCACGGCCGGGCTTGCGCCGGGATTTCTGGAAATCATCTATCTGCGCGCCAGCCAGATCAACGGCTGCAGCGTCTGCATCGATGGGCATTGGCGCATCGCCCGCAAACATGGGGAGACCGACGAGCGGCTCTTTGCCGTCGCAGGCTGGCGCGAGGCTCCCTATTACAGCGATGCCGAACGTGCAGCACTTGCCCTGACCGAGGCCGTCACCCGCCTCAGCGACCGCGCCGATCCGGTGCCGGAAGAGATCTGGGACGAATGCACCCGCCACTACGACGGCAAGAGCCTTGCGGCCCTCGTCATCGCGATCGCCAACATCAATGTCTGGAACCGGCTGAATGTCGCCACCCGGCAGATTGCGGGGAGATGGAAGCCGTGATCCACGGCTTCCCGGTGCTTAGATGATGCCACCGCCGCCGGAGACCGAAGCCGGGCGCTCGGCGGCGACTTGTCTGCGGTAGCCGCTGGCGCGGAAGGTGGCAACCGGATCGATCGCACCGCCGGCACGCCGGCGGGCTTCGGCCAGGATCGGCTCGACATCGGCGCGGTAAGCGCGCTTCAGCGTCTCGGAAGCCATCAGCGCATCGTTATCCTGCTGGTAGCCATCGAGCGCCTTGCGGTCGACGATCAGGGCCTGGGCATAGGCACGGCGGATTTCGTTAGCGCTGTTGATCAGGCTTTCGATCGGGTCCGTCACATTGTGAGACTGGTCGATCATGTGGGCCGGACGGAAATCATTCACGCCGCGCTGTTCAGCATCGACCAGCTCGTTGAAAACGAGGAACAGGCGATAGGGCTCGATCGCTCCGGCGTCGAGGTCATCGTCGCCATATTTCGAGTCGTTGAAATGGAAGCCACCGAGCTTGCCAAATTGGATCAGGCGGGCGACGATCATCTCGATATTGGTGTTCGGTGCGTGATGGCCAAGGTCGACAAGGCAATGCGCCTTGGGGCCGAGCGTCTGGGCGATCAGGTAGTTCGTGCCCCAATCCTGTACGATGGTCGAATAGAAGGCCGGCTCGTACATCTTATGTTCGGAGAAGAGCCTCCAATCGTCTGGCAATGCCTTGTAGATATCCGCCATCGAGGCGAGGTAACGCTCGAACGCCCTAGTGAAATTGCTCTGGCCGGGGAAGTTGGAGCCGTCGCCGATCCAGACGGTTAGCGCCTTGGAGCCGATCGCCTTGCCGATCTCGATGCATTCGAGATTATGCTCGACCGCCTGCCGGCGGGTCGCCGCATCCGTGTGGCTGAGCGAACCATATTTATAGGTCAGCTTCTGGCCGGGTGCGTCCGAGAAGGTGTTCGAGTTCATTGCATCGAAGCCGAGACCGAGCGCATCGCCCTTTGCCTTCAGCTCCTTCACATCGGTCTTGTCCCACGGAATATGCAGGGAAACAGTGGGGGTCGCCCGTGTCAGCTCGTTGATGACGGCGCAATCGTCGAGCTTGTCGAAAATGCCGCGCGGCTCGCCGGTGCCGGGGAAACGGGCAAAGCGCGTGCCGCCGGTGCCCACGCCCCAGGAGGGGACGGCGACGGAGAACTCCGCCACCTTACGGGTAATCGCCTCGATATCGACACCGCGGCGCGCAAGCGTTGCACCCAGCGCTTCGTAGTCGGCCTTCAAGGCTGCAGCGCGCTTGTCGTTTTCCGCCGCGACCAGATCCGGCGCAATCCTGGATTCTGTCATCTGTTCCTCCCAGAAATTCTGTTGCGGCGGGCGTGGCCCGCCGCTCGCTATCAGCGGGTAAAGCTCTGAACGTTGCCAGCGTCAACGTTGATGATGTTACCGGTCGACTTGGCCGAAAGATCCGATGCCAGGAAGTAGACGGCCTCGGCGATATCTTCCGGGAACACGTTCAGCTTCAGCATGGAACGCTTGCGGTAATGTTCCTCAAGATCGTCGACCTCGATCTTCGAGGAGGCCGCGCGCTGTTCACGCCACTCGCCGCTCCAGATCTTCGAGCCGCGCAGCACTGCATCCGGATTGACCGTGTTGACGCGGATGCCGGCTTCTGCGCCTTCGAGCGCCAGGCAACGGGCAAGATGGATTTCGGCAGCCTTTGCAGTGCAATAGGCAGCTGCCCCTGGCGAAGCGGCAAGGCCATTCTTCGATGCGATGAAGACGACGTTGCCGCCGAGCGCCTGACGGCGGAACAGCCGGAAGGCTTCACGCGAGACGAGGAAATAGCCGGTCGCGAGGATGTCGATATTTCGGTTCCAAGTCGACAGCTCGGTCAATTCGATCGGCGCTGAAGAGGCGATGCCCGCATTCGAAACGAGGATATCAATGCCGCCGAATTCGGTGCAGGATTCGGCGAAGGAAGCGATAACCGCATCTTCCTTGGTCACGTCGAGCTTGACGGCGCGAACTGCGTCGGCACCGTATTTCTTGATGAATTCCGCTTCCGTCGATTCAAGCGCAGCCTGATCGATATCGGCAAGCACCACGCAGGCGCCCTCGCCGACAAGGCGGGCTGCCGTCGCACGACCGATGCCGCCGGCGCCGCCGGTGACGAAGGCAACCTTGCCGGCAAGGCTCTTCGGCTTCGGCATGCGCTGCAGCTTGGCTTCTTCGAGCAGCCAGTATTCGATGTCGAAAGCCTCCTGCTCGGGCAGGCCCTGATATTCAGAGACCGTCGAGGAACCGCGCATCACGTTGATGGCGTTGACGTAAAACTCACTGGCGATGCGGGCCGTTGCCTTGTCGCGGGCAAAGGAGAGCATGCCGACGCCCGGCACCAGGAAAATCACCGGATTGGCATCACGCATAGCCGGCGAATTGTCATGCTTGCAGGCATTGTAGTAGCGCGCATAATCGGCGCGATAATCTTCCAGAGCCTTGTCGAGACCGGCGATGATGGCATCGACATCGGGCTTGGCCGGATCGAGATCGACGATCAGCGGGCGGATCTTGGTCCGCAGGAAATGGTCCGGGCAGCTGGTGCCGAGCGAGCCCAGCGGTCGCAGGTTCTTCGAATTGACGAATTCAAGCACCGCATCCTGATCATCGAAATGGCCGAGTTTGCGCTCCTGTTTGCCGATGCGTCCGCGAATTTCCGGCATCAGGCGGGCAGCGATGGCGCGACGTTCGGCAACCGGCAGGCTTTCAACGACTGCGCCGCCGAAGATCATCTTGCCTTCGGTCTGGCCGGCAAACCATTCGATCGCCTTGTTGATGATATCGAGCGTCAGCTCGTAGCAGGCCTTGGCATCGTTGGCCCAGGTAAACAGGCCGTGGCTTTCGAGCACCACGCCCTTTGCGTCAGGGTTCGCCTTGACGAAGGCTTCAAGATCAAGGCCGAGTTGGAAACCCGGGCGGCGCCAGGGCAGCCAGCCGATCGCGTCACCGAAAATCTGCTTCGTCAATTCCCTGGAATTCTTGGAGGCGGCAATCGCAATGATCGCGTCCGGATGCATGTGGTCGACATGCGTAAAGGGAACGAAGCCGTGCAGCGGCGTATCGATGGAAGCGGCGCGGGAGTTCAGGTTGAAGGTGCAATGCGGCAGGAAGCCGACCATGCGATCCTCGTCCTCGACGCCCTTGTAGATGCCCTTCAGCGATTCAAGCTTGTCCTGATAGAGCGTTGCGAAACCGTCGAGCTTGATCGTGCCGACATCACCGCCCGAGCCCTTGACCCAGAGAACCTGAACCTTGCCGCCGGTTAGCGGATCGGTTTCCATGACCTTGGCTGAGGTATTGCCGCCACCGTAATTGGTGATGCGCTTGTCGGCGCCGAGCAGATTCGAGCGATAGAGAAGCTTGCCGGGCTCATCGAGGCCCGCCGCATAAGCATCATCCCAACGGTTCTCAAGAAGTCGAACCTTTGCCGCCATGTCATCCTCCCATATAGGCTTGTGTATAGGCCTGCGGGGCGTCGCGATAAGCACGCCCTTTCGCTCACGGTATCGCGCATCAAAATGGCGCTTGTCAATCGAAAACGATCAAATTCGATTATGTTGCATCGCAATATGAAAATTTATGATCGTTTCTGATTGACAGGCTTTAACGGATACGAAATAAATATGACAAGAGGAGGAGCCCAATGCACGAACGCGAACGCCATCGCATTATCTTAAGCGCTGTCCAGGAAAAGTCCGTCGTTACGATTCAGGACATTTCCGAGCTGACGGACGCTTCTGAAGCGACGATCAGGCGCGACATTGCGGCTCTTCACGTGCAGGGCAAGATCCGGCGCGTTCGTGGCGGCGCGGAGGCTGTGCATCCGCCGCAGCTCGGAAATCTTGCAGGCCGTCCCTTCCGGGTGTCAGAATCAGTCAATATCGATAAAAAGCGCGCAATTGCGCGAGCAGCCGTCGATCTTTGCGAAGCTGGCGACGCCATCATTATCAACGGCGGCACGACCACCTTCCAGATGGTTCACTATATGGCCGGCCATCGTATGCAGGTGATGACCAATTCATTCGCCATTGCCGAGCATCTGGTAAAGCACTCCAAAAACACGGTGACGGTGCCGGGCGGCGCGATCTATCGCGAGCAGAGCCTGATCCTGTCTCCCTTCGACAATGACGCGATCCGCAATTTCTATGCACGACGCATGTTCATCGGCGCCCAGGGCGTCGGCCCGCTCGGCATCATGGAAGCTGACGCACTGATTATCCAGAGCGAGCAGAAGCTGATGCATCAGGCCGACGAGTTGGTCGTCATGGCCGATTCCAGCAAGTTCAATCGCCGGTCGAGCCTCATCCTTTGCGCGCTCGACCGGGTTTCGACAATCATAACCGACGACGGTATCGCCGATGAGGCGGCCCGTATGATCGGGAATGCAGGCGTCCGGCTCGTTGTCGCGAGCCCAACGGCGCAGGCAGTAAAGGAGGATTCCTCGTCGGTCGCATGAGGCGTCGGCGAGGTGTGGAAGTCTAAATCTCAGTGGGAGGACATGACATGAAACTTGCAAAGACACTTGCAATCGGCGTGGCGTTTGCCGTCGCCATGATGGCTGGCGCGGCAAGCGCCAAGGACATCAAGATCGGCCTCGTCGTGAAGTCGCTCGGCAACGGCTTCTTCGACGCCGCCAACAAGGGTGCTCAGGAAGCAGCCAAGGAACTCGGCGGCGTGGAAGTGATCTACACCGGCCCGACGAGCACGACGGCCGAAGGCCAGATCGAAGTCATCAACTCGCTGATCGCTCAGGGCGTTGATGCCATCGCCATCTCGGCAAACGATCCGGACGCTGTCGTTCCGGCGCTGAAGAAGGCTGCCCAGCGCGGCATCAAGGTCATTTCCTGGGACTCTGGCGTTGCCCCTGAAGGTCGCATCCTGCAGCTCAACCCGTCTTCGAACGAGCTGATCGGCAAGATGTGCCTGACGCTCGCCAAGGATCATCTCGACGGCGGCAAGGGTGACTTCGCCATCCTGTCGGCCACCACGACCTCGACCAACCAGAACATCTGGATCGACCAGATGAAGAAGCAGCTCAAGGACTTCCCGGGCCTCAACCTCGTCACCACTGTCTACGGCGACGACCTCTCGGACAAGTCCTATCGTGAAGCCGAAGGCCTCCTGAAATCCAACCCGAACGTCAAGGTCATCGTCGCTCCGACGACGGTCGGCGTTCTGGCTGCTTCCAAGGTCGTCGAAGACAAGGGCCTGGTCGGCAAGGTCTACGTGACCGGTCTCGGCCTGCCGTCTGAAATGGCTGGCGCAATCAAGTCCGGCGCGACGAAGGAATTCGCCATCTGGAACCCGATCGACCTCGGCTATTCCGCAACCCAGATCGCCTATCACCTTGCAAAGGGTGATGCCGACGGCAAGCCGGGCAGCGAAATCGAAGCCGGCCGCATGGGCAAGATTAAGATTGGCGACAATGGCGAAGCCGCTATGGCCGACCCCTTCGTCTACAATGCCTCGAACATCGACCAGTTCTCCAAGGTCTTCTGATTTCCAGAGATCATGAACGGACACCCGGCGGCTCTGCCGCCGGGCTTCTCTTTCGATGGTGGTAAGCTTGCTGATGACCCCTGCCCTTCAATATCCCGTCACGGACCCAAAAGCCGACGACGCAGCCGCCATTCTGGAAATGCGCGGCATCTCGCAGATCTTTCCGGGCGTGAAGGCGCTCGACAATGTCAGCATCGCGCTCTATCCCGGCAAGGTGACGGCACTGATCGGCGAAAACGGCGCCGGCAAGTCGACGCTCGTCAAGATCCTGACCGGCATCTATCGCCCGAACGAGGGCGAGATCATCGTCGACGGCAAGCCGGTGCATTTTGCGACGGCACAGGCCGCCATCGATGCCGGCGTGACCGCCATCCATCAGGAAACCGTGCTTTTCGACGAGCTTTCAGTTGCCGAAAACATCTTCCTCGGCCATGCGCCGCGCACACGCTGGCGCACGATCGACTGGAGCGAGATGAACAGCCGCGCAAGAACGCTGCTGACTTCGCTCGAAAGCAATATCGATCCGACGATCCGCCTGAAGGACCTCTCGATTGCGCAGCGTCACCTTGTGGCGATCGCTCGCGCTTTGTCGATCGAGGCCCGCATCGTCATCATGGACGAACCGACAGCCGCCCTCTCGCGCAAGGAGATCGACGATCTCTTCCGCATCGTCGAGGGCCTGAAGGCGAGCGGCAAGGCGATCCTCTTCATCAGCCACAAATTCGACGAGCTCTATGAGATCGCCGACAATTACGTCGTTTTCCGCGACGGCCGGGCCGTCGGTCACGGGAAGCTGAAAGAAACGCCGCAGGACGAAATCGTCCGCATGATGGTCGGTCGCGATGTCGAAAACGCCTTCCCGAAGATCGATGTCGCGATCGGCGGTCCGGTGCTCGAAGTCGACAAATACTGTCACCGCACCGAGTTCCGCGACATCTCGCTGACGCTGCGAAAGGGCGAGATCCTCGGCATCTACGGCCTGATCGGCGCCGGACGTTCGGAGCTCGCCCAATCGCTCTTCGGCATCACCAGGCCGCTCTCCGGCAGGCTGTCACTTGAAGGCCGAGAGATTGCGATCAACTCGCCACATGACGCCATCCGCGCCGGCATCGTCTACGTGCCGGAAGAGCGCGGCCGTCACGGTCTGGCGTTGCCGATGCCGATCTACCAGAACATGACGCTTCCCTCTCTGGCGCGCACCTCGCGCAAGGGCTTCCTACAGGCGGCGGAGGAATTCGCGCTCGCCCGCAAATATGCCGAGCGGCTGGACCTGCGTGCTGCCGCCCTATCCGTGCCGGTCGGCACGCTGTCGGGCGGCAACCAGCAGAAGGTCGTCATCGGCAAGTGGCTTGCCACCATGCCCAAGGTCATCATCCTCGATGAGCCGACCAAGGGTATCGACATCGGCTCGAAGGCTGCCGTCCATGGCTTCATCAGCGAGCTTGCCGCCGAAGGCCTCTCCATCATCATGATCTCCTCCGAACTGCCCGAGATTATCGGCATGTCGGACCGCGTGCTCGTCATGAAGGAGGGCCTGTCGGCAGGGTTCTTCGAACGCGATCAGCTTTCGCCGGAAGCGCTGGTGCGCGCGGCGACCGGAAATGCATGAGGTGACGGCATGATGAGACTGATCAGAAAACGCGAAACTCTGCTCTTCGCCATCATCGTGGTGATGATCGCCGCCTTCTCGACGCGCGCTGCCGATTTCGCCACGCCGGACAATCTTGCCGGCATCTTCAATGATACGGCAATCCTCATCATCCTGGCGCTCGCCCAGATGACGGTGATCCTGACGAAATCGATCGACCTTTCGGTCGCAGCCAACCTCGCCTTTACCGGCATGGCAATCGCGATGATGAACGCCGCCTTTCCCGGGCTGCCGCTCATCGTTCTCATTTTTGCAGCAGTCGTAATCGGCGCAGCCCTCGGTTCGATCAACGGCTTCCTCGTCTGGCGCCTCGAAATCCCGCCGATCGTCGTGACGCTCGGCACGCTCACCATCTATCGCGGCATGGCCTTCGTCCTGTCGGGTGGGGCCTGGGTCAATGCTCACCAGATGACGCCGACCTTCCTTGCTATTCCGCGCACGCCGATCCTCGGCCTGCCGGTACTGAGCTGGGTTGCGATCATCATCGTTGCGTTGATGTATATGTTGCTGCGCTACAGCCAGTTCGGCCGCTCGGCCTATGCAACCGGCGGCAACCCGACGGCCGCCGTCTATGCCGGGATCGATACCGGCCGGACGAAGTTCCTGGCCTTCGTCCTCTCGGGCGCGCTCGCCGGTCTGTCCAGCTATCTCTGGGTCTCGCGTTATGCGGTCGCCTATGTCGATATCGCCAACGGCTTCGAGCTCGATAGCGTCGCGGCTTGCGTGATCGGCGGCATTTCGATTGCCGGCGGCGTTGGCTCGGTCGCCGGCACGGTGCTTGGTGCGCTCTTCCTCGGCGTCATCAAGAATGCCCTGCCCGTCATCGGCATTTCGCCCTTCACGCAGATGGCGATCTCGGGAACCGTCATCATCCTCGCCGTCGTCTTCAATGCCCGGCGCGAACGCAACCGGGGCCGCATCATCCTGCGGGATCGCGCAGCAGCGGAGGTCGCAGCATGAGCGCCGTTTCTTCAACACCCGAAAAGCGCGTCATTCCTGATCGCCTCGGCACGCCCTTCAAGCGCATCATGTCGAGCTGGGAAGTGCTGCTCTTTTGGGTGGCCGTCCTGATCTTCATCTTCAATTCCGTGGCGTCGCCCTACTTCCTCGATGCCTGGAACCTCTCGGACGCGACCTTCAATTTCACCGAAAAGGCAATGATCGCCTTTGCCATGGCGCTGCTCGTCATATCAGGCGAAATCGACCTGTCGGTCGCCGCCATCATCGCGCTCGCTTCGACCGCGATGGGTGCAGCTGCACAAGTCGGCGTCGGCACGCCGGGCCTCGTTCTGATCGGCATCGGCACCGGGCTTATCTGCGGCGTCTTCAACGGTTTTCTCGTTTCAGTGCTGAAGCTGCCGTCGATCGTCGTCACGATCGGCACGATGAGCCTGTTTCGCGGCATCTCCTATATCGTGCTCGGCGACCAGGCCTATGGCAAATATCCGGCGGATTTCGCCTATTTCGGCCAGGGTTACGTCGTCTGGGTCTTCTCCTTCGAATTCGTACTGTTCATCGTGCTGGCGATCCTCTTTGCCATCCTGCTGCATGCGACGAATTTCGGCCGACAAGTCTATACGATCGGCAACAATGATTTCGCCGCCCGTTTCTCCGGCATTCCCGTCGAGCGCGTGAAATTCATCCTCTTCCTGCTGACCGGCGTGATGAGCGGTCTCGCCGCCGTCTGCCTGACCTCGCGCCTCGGCTCGACGCGTCCTTCGATCGCGCAAGGGTGGGAGCTCGAAGTCGTCACCATGGTCGTGCTCGGCGGTATCTCGATCCTCGGCGGCTCCGGCACGATCGGCGGCGTCGTCATTGCCGCCTTCGTGATGGGCCTCGTCACCTTCGGCCTCGGCCTGTTGAACGTGCCCGGCATCGTCATGTCAATCTTCATCGGCCTGCTTTTGATCATCACCATCGCGATCCCGATCATCGCCCGCCGCATCAAAGCCATGAGCGCCAAATGACCCTGGAAAAATACGCCTTCAAGATGAAGCTCAATCCCGGCATGGAGGCCGAATATCGCAGGCGGCATGACGAGATCTGGCCGGAACTGGTCGATCTCCTGCACAAGTCGGGCGCCAGCGACTATTCCATCCATCTCGACCGCGAGACCAATACGCTTTTCGGCGTGCTGACACGCCCGAAAGACCACACCATGGCGAGCCTGCCCGAACATCCCGTCATGAAGAAGTGGTGGGCGCATATGGGCGACATCATGGAAACCAATCCGGATAATTCGCCAGTTCAAAGCGACCTCGTCACCGTCTTCCATATGCCATGAGTGACTATCGCCACATCGCCGTTCTCGACATCGGCAAGACCAACGCCAAGGTCGTCGTGCTGGACAGCGCGACGGGCGCTGAAATCGCCGTTCGCAAGCAGCCGAACACCGTCATACGCGATGGTCTCTATCCGCATTACGATATCGAAACCCTCTGGAATTTCGCGCTGGCCTCACTCAAGGCCTTCGCCAGGGAGCCGGGCTTCGACGCGATCTCGATCACCACCCATGGGGCAGCTGCCGCCCTGCTCGATGCAAATGGCAAACTTGCCATGCCTGTCATCGATTACGAGCATGAATATCCGCAGGGCATCCGCGACGCCTACGACGCGCTCCGTCCGCCCTTTACCGAGACATTCTCGCCACGCCTATCGATGGGGCTGAATGTCGGCGCACAGCTGCACTATCAAAAGACCGCCTTTCCGGACGCGTTCGCCAAAGTCGCAAACATCCTTACCTATGCACAATACTGGTCCGCACGGCTGACCGGTGTCGCGGCAAACGAGGCGACCTCGCTCGGCTGTCACACCGATCTCTGGAACCCGAAAACCGGCGCTTATTCCTCGCTGGTCGACACGCTGGCCATTCGCGCCCGGATGGCGCCGATCCGTTCGGCTTTCGATGCGCTTGGTCCAGTCCTGCCCGAGATCGCCGATGAAATTGGGCTTTCCGTGCCCGTCTATTGCGGTATCCATGATTCAAATGCCTCGCTGCTGCCGCATCTCGTCGGCCGTGAGGCACCCTTCGCCGTCGTCTCGACCGGTACATGGGTGATCAATTTCGGCGTCGGCGGCGATCTCGACCACCTCGACGCGAAGCGCGATGCGCTTGCCAATGTCGACGCCTATGGCCGCGCCGTGCCGTCGTCCCGTTTCATGGGCGGTCGCGAATTCGAGATTCTCTCAACGGAAATCGGTGAGGTCAGCGATGCCGCGGCACGAGCTGCCGTCGCCGATGTCATCGCCAAGGGTATCATGCTGCTGCCGAACGTGGCGCCTGGTTCCGGTCCCTTCCCCGGCAAGGTCAGCCGCTGGGTGGGTGTGGAGGGCGCCAGCCGCCAAGAGCGATATGCCGCGGTCTGCCTCTATCTGGCGCTGATGACACAGGCCTGTCTCGGGCTGATCGGCGCGAAAGGCCCTGTTATCGTCGAAGGTCCGTTCGCGCTGAACGAGGCCTACTTGTTCCTGCTTTCCGCGTTGACCGGCCGGGACACGATGGCGCTGCCGGGCTCGACGGGCACGAGCCAGGGTGCCGCGCTGCTTGCCGGCATCAGACCCGTCTCCGGCGCGGAAAGACATTTCGCACCCTCGGCCATCCCAGGGCTTTCCGACTATCGGGAGCATTGGTACGCCGCGATGGAATAACAGTCTTTCCAACAGCGCCCTTGCTCAGACCGGCTGCGCCGTTACTGTGGCACCTCTCGATTTGATGAAGGGGACAGCATGACTGAATCATTCGACCCGCGGGCGCTGGCCGCCAAGCTTTACAGCCTGCGTCAGGACGGAAAGCAGGAGCCGACGAGCGCCTTTCCGCTGCCGAACGATTTTCACCAGGGCATGGAAGCGCAGAATTTCCTGAAGGCCGGCGAAGCTGTCGCCAGCAATGCCTGGAAGGTTACGGCCTCCCCTGAGGGCCAGCCGGTTACTGCGCCCCTCCATCCCTATGCCGAAGCCGTCTCCGGCGCGACGATCCCCTGGTATCCGGGCATGAAATTCGAAGCCGAAATTGCGGTGCGCTTCGGCAAGGACCTACCGTATCGCAAGGGCGCACCTTACAGCCGCGCCGAAGTTCTGGATGCGATTTCCACCGCCTATCTCGGTGCCGAACTGCTCGTCACTGCGGTCAAGGAAAGCGGCGCCGTCTCCTTCCTCCTCTTCCTCGCAGACCGTCTCGGCAATAGCGGCTATGTGCTCGGCCCGACCATTGCGAAGAGCTTTATCGATACGGCCGCAAGCACGCCGGTGAAGGTCACCCATGGCAGCAAGGTGATCTATGATGGCCTTGCCAAGCATCCGAAGGGCGACGTCCTGTTCTGGCTCCTCGACTACGTCAACGACCCGCTGCGGCCGGAAGATTCGCTGAAGTCAGGCGCGCTCGTCACCACGGGTACGCTCAGCGGCGCCGTCGAACTCACCGAACCCGGCGAGATCGATATCCACTTCGGCGACAGCGCGCGGCTGACCTTGTCCGTCGTCTGATATCGGCTTTTCGCACAGCGAATCCGGGTGATTGTCATACCGCTCTGCCTCCTGTATTAAACTTGAGTTTCATACGAAGGTTTATTCTGGCCATCTGGCCGGAGGCGGAAGTGGGAATGACATTTCAACCGCGCATGCAGAACAAGATTCACGGTTTTTCCGTCACCAAAGGCGTCAATCGCCGGGTGTGGAACGGCATCGTGGCCGATGTCTGGGATGTCGAATGCGCCTCCCATTGCGGCGGCTACTACGTATCGCAAGACCCGCGGCTTTTCATCCTCCTCGAAAAGCGCGGGCCTGGCAATTCGCGGGTGAAGCTCTCGCCGCGTGCCCATGGCACAGTGCAGGACACCGAAAAACGGCCGATCTCCTATGTTCCGGCCGACATGGAGGTCTGGGCCGATCTGGTGGACGTGCATTCCGTGCGCCATCTCGACATCCATTTCGATGTCGAGACCATCAGCCGAAGGCTCGGCGACGAGCTCGATCCGCAGCGCCTCGCCAATGCGCAACTGCAGTTTTCCGACGAGCGCGTGCTGTCGCTTGCCCAGTTGATCGCCGCCGAATGCGCTAATCCGCAGCCGCTCCATGATCTCTATGGCGACGGCCTGGCGCTCTCCCTCATCATCGATGTGTTGAAGCTCACTCAGGTACAGCCGCGCAAGCGCAGCAAGCTTGCCGCCTGGCAATTGCGCCGTGCCATCGAATTCATCGAGGAAAATTGCCTGCGCAATATCCGCCTCGAAGAAGTGGCGGCGGTCACCGGCCTGTCGCAATCGCATTTCAGTCACGCCTTCAAGGCGTCCACCGGCGTGGCACCGCATCAATACCAGACCAACGCTCGCCTCGAGCGCGCAAAACATCTGCTGGTCGGGAGCGAATATCCTCTGACGACCATCGCGGTGGAAACCGGCTTTGCCGATCAGGCCCATTTCACCCGCGTCTTCCGCAAGAATTTGGGTACCACGCCGGCGAACTGGAAGAAGGCGCAGATTGCCTAATTGCAACACGTCTGAACGTTTGCTCACAGCACGGAAAATTACCCAAGAACGTTCAATTTCCACTCGATCGCGACAATCCGGCCAATTAAAATTGAGTTAAACACTCGACTTATTCAAGGCCATACCGTGGCAAGCGAGGCCGCGGCACGAGTGGGGTAAATCATGCGAGCGCAGACCAAAGGGCTCATCTTCAGGGCATATCTACTGGCAGGAACGGCATTCGCCGGCAACATGGCGGTCTCTTCCGCCCTTGCTCAAGATGCCAATCCGACACAATTGGCGCCGATCGTCATCCAGGGCGGTGATGACAGCGCCACCGGTCCGGTCAAAGGTTATGTCGCGAAGAACTCGTCTGTCGGATCCAAGAGCGATACGCCGATCAACGAAATCCCGCAGTCGGTTTCCGTCATCGGCAGGCAGGAAATGGATGATCACGGCATCACCAACAAAGTCGACGAAGCACTCCTCTACACACCTGGCGTCACAACCCAGCCCTTCGGCAATGATCCCGATACCGACTGGTTCTATATCCGCGGCTTCAACGCCACCCAGACCGGCGTCTTTTTCGACAACCTGAACCTCTTCAGCTACGGCTTCGGCGGTTTCCAGATCGATCCGTTCATGCTGGAGCGTGTCGAGGTTCTGAAGGGGCCGGCCTCGGTTCTTTACGGCGGCGCCAATCCCGGCGGCATCATCAATCTCGTACGCAAGCGCCCGCTCGACGAGCCGCTTTATTACACCGATATCGGCATCAACAGTAACGGCAACGCCTTTACCGGCTTCGATATCTCCGACAAGGTCGGCTCCAGCGATACGATGACCTACCGGATCACCGGCAAGGTCTCCGGCGGCGACAACTACTCCGATTTCTCTCATGATTTCCGCGGCTTCATCATGCCGCAGCTGAGGGTCGCCCCTGACGATGCGACGAACCTCACCGTCTGGGGTTATCTCGCAGGCCTCGATCAGGTCCACACCGGCAACGGCTTCTTCCCCTATGAGGGCACGGTCGTGGACGCGCCCTTCGGCAAGATCCCGCGCGACGCCTTCTACGGCGAGCCTGATATCGACGACGGCAGCTATGTGCAGAAGATGGTCGGCTACGAATTCGAGCACGAATTCGACAACGGCGTGAAATTCACCTCGAACTTCCGTTATGGCCGCCTGGATAAACATGAGCAGGGTCCGTACCTCAACGGCTATGTGGGTGGCGTCCCAACAGCTCCAGATTACGCCCTTGCCCGTATCGGTTTCGAAGGTCGGTCCGGCGTCGATTCCGTTGGCATCGACAACCGCGTAGAGGGCGAGGCCGAATTCGGTGGCGCGACGCATAACCTGCTCGCTGGTATCGACTACAAATATTACCGTCTGGACAACTGGCAGGCTTGCTGCGGCTCGAACCCGATCAGCGCGACCGACCCGGTCTATGGCACGCCGCAGCGCGCCAACTTCGTTTACGCTGACGGCATCGTGACCATGAAGCAGATCGGCATTTACGCTCAGGACCAGATCCATTTCGGCGACGGCTGGCTTCTGACACTGAATGGCCGCTATGACCATGTCGATATCGATTCCGATGCCGCGATCGGCACGAGCTACAGCTTCGACGACGGCGCGGCCAGCGGTCGTGCCGGCCTCGCCTACGAGTTCGACAACGGCCTGACCCCCTATGTCAGCGTGGCAAGCTTCTTCAACCCGTTGATCGGCACCGGCATTTCTGGCCCCCTCAAGCCTGAAGAAGGCTATCAGATCGAAGGCGGTGTCAAATATGAGCCGACCTTCTTCGATGGCGTGATCACAGCCTCCGTGTTCCAGATCGACAAGCGGAACAATGCCGTGACCAATCCGATCACCTTCGAACAGAGCCAGCTCGGCAAGGTACGTTCGCGCGGCTTCGAACTCGAAAGCAAGGTCAACGTCAACGACAACTGGAAAGTCACTGCGGGTCTCGACTATACCGACATGGAAGTGTTGGAAAACGCGGCCAACCCGCTTCTCGTCGGCAAATCCCCCTATATCACACCGAAGGTCAAGGCTTCGCTCTGGGTTGACTACCTGGTCACGACGGGTGCGCTGGAAGGTCTCAGCCTTGGCGCCGGCGTTCGGCATCAAGGTTGGTCATGGGCGGATGAACAGAATACCGAAAAGGTGCCATCGGCGACGGTTTTCGATGCAGCTATCCGCTACGAGAAGGAAAACTGGGCCGCATCGCTCAATGTCGCCAACCTCTTCGACAAGGAATATGTGTCGAGCTGCCAAGGCCTTACGGTCTGCGGTTATGGCGATGCACGCACGGTCACTTTCAAGCTCAGCAAGAAATGGTAAGTTGACAAATAGAGTTTAGTTTTTCAGGAAGCTGCGATAAAGGGAGGGTTAGGGTTTCTCCCAAACCCTTTTGCAGCCAAGCCGGAGTTTCCTCGTGTCCACGCCCTTCCTGACCCTTACCGGGATCGATTATGCCATCGGCACCAGACCCATCCTCAATGGCATTGATCTGACGCTCGAGGCTGGCCGCATCTACGGCCTGGTCGGCCCGAACGGTTCCGGCAAGAGCACGCTCCTGAAGATCATCGCGCGACAGATTGCCCCAAAGAGCGGTGCGATCGCCTTCGACGGCAAAGCTGCCGCCAACTGGGGCAGCCGCGCCTTCGCCCGCCATGTCGCTTATATGCCGCAGTTCACGCCGGCGACCGACGGCATGACCGTGCGGGAACTGGTGGCCCTTGGCCGTTTCCCTTGGCATGGCACGCTTGGCCGCTTCAGCGCCACAGACCGTGAGATGGTCGAGGAAGCGATTGTCCGCACGGAGCTTGAGGATTTCGCTGATCGTCTTGTCGCCAGCATGTCCGGCGGCGAGCGTCAGCGCGCCTGGATCGCCATGATGCTTGCACAGAACGCCCGCTGCCTGTTGCTTGATGAGCCGACCTCGGCGCTCGACCTCGCGCATCAGGCAAGCGTCCTGTCGCTGGTGCAGGAGCTCAGCCACGAGCGCGGCCTCACCGTCATCATCGTCCTGCACGACATCAATCTCGCGGCGCGCTATTGCGATGCCATCATAGCCCTCAATCGCGGCCAGATCACCGCCGAAGGTGCGCCGGCCGATATCATGCAGGCCGATAAGCTCCAGTCGATCTTCGGCGTCGGCATGGGCGTCTTCCCGCATCCGGTTCGCAACGAGCCGGTCAGCTACCTGTTGTAGGCCATGGCATCTTTCTCCCGCAGGCGTTTTCTAGCCGGCGCCGCAGCCACGCTGTCGGCTCCCGCGCTTCTGCGGGCAGCCGACAGCCCGCGCGTCGCGACCCTCGACTGGGCCTTGCTCGAAACCCTACTGGCGATCAGCGCCAATGTGGTCGCCGGAACGGAGCTGCGGCAGTTCCGTAAGGTGGCGGTCACGCCTGTCGTTCCCGGCGGCGTCACCGATCTCGGCCTGCGCGGCACGCCGAATTTCGAGGTGCTGCGCTTCGCTCGCCCGGAGCTGATCCTCAATTCGAATTTCTACGCCTGGGCGGATGCTCGCATGCAGCCGATCGCCCCTGTCGAAAGCCATGCGATCTACAGGCCCGGTGAAAGCCCCTATGCGCTGGCAGAACAGACAACACTCGCCATCGGCGAGCAGCTGCAGCTTGCTGCTGCAAGACAGCTTACCGAAAAGCTCTCCACCAAACTTGAGCGTTACAAGACGGCTTTTGCTGGGGGCGATGGCAGGCCGGTCATCCCGATTAATCTCGGCGATGCCAGGCATTTCCGCGTCTTCGGTTCCGACAGCATGTTCGGCGAGGTGCTGAAGCGTGTCGGCCTAACCAATGCCTGGCAGGGAGCGACCAGCTATTCGGCGGCCGCTCCCGTTGGCATCGAAACATTGGCCTCGATGCCGGACGCCTGGATCGTCATGATCCCGCCCCATCCGGCCGATGCAATCGAGGAACTTTCGACCAGCGCTTTCTGGAACGCATTGCCTGCCGTGCGCGAGAAGCGCGTGCTGACGCTCGGCTCCATCAATCCCTATGGTGCGCTCCCGGCTGCCATGCGCTTTGCCGATCTTCTGCAGGAGGGTCTTGACGATGCATGGAATGGTTAGTCTCGCCAGGCCCGCCCGCAACCTCGACATTCCGTTTGCCGCTGTCGCGCTGCCGGTGCTTTGCATCACTGCCTTCGCGCTACTGATCGCAACACGCCCGCAGGTTCCCGGCGACATCGCTCAAGCCGCCGTGCTTGATGGCGTTCTGCTCTGGAACAGCATCATGCCGCGCGCCGTACTGGCGCTGATTGCCGGTGCCGCCCTTGGCCTTTCCGGCACGCTGTTGCAGCGGGTATTGCGCAATCCGATCGCCGACGCCTCAACGCTCGGCATTGCCTCGGGCGCGGAACTGGCGATGACGGCAGCGCTCAGCTTCTCGCCGCTGCTGCCAGGTTTGTCGCGAGAGATCATCGCCTTTGGCGGTGGGCTCGGCGCCGTCGCGATCGTGCTCGCTTTAAGCTGGCGGCGCGGGCTCGATCCGGTCACCGTCGCACTCTCGGGCATGATCGTCAGCATGATCGCCGCCGCGCTGAGCGTCACACTCATCCTGGCGCGCGGCGAATATGCGATGTCGATCTATATCTGGGGCGCCGGTTCGCTGAGCCAGCAGGATTGGAACGGCGTGCTTTCGCTTGGTCCCCGCCTTGTCCTCGGCTTTGCCGCCGCCCTGATCCTGGTGCGGCCGTTGCGCATTCTGACGCTGGATGACAGCAGCGCCAGGAGCCTCGGCCTTGCATTGCATTCTGCCCGCTTCGCCATCCTTGCGCTCGCGATCTGGCTCGCTGCTTCGGTCACGGCAGAGGTCGGCATCATAGGTTTCGTCTGTTTGGCAGCGCCGGCAATCGCCAGGCTTCTCGGCGCACGCAGCACCGGAAGCCTGATGATCGCGGCACCGCTGACCGGCGCCGGTCTGCTTTTCCTCACCGACTGCCTGACCCAGATCCTCGGCCCCGGCTTCACAGATCTGGCGCCAACAGGGGCTGCGACAGCCTTGCTCGGCGGCCCATTGCTGATTTTCCTGCTGCCGCGCGTGCATTCCGTCGCGGCCACGCCGGCCCAATCGACGCGGCCGCTCACGAGACTATCAAAGCCGCTTGTTGCCCTTGCCGTGCTCTGCGCCGCGGCTGTGCTGCTCTTCGTCGCCTTCCTCACGCTCGGCCCGGCCGATGACGGTTGGCATCTCGCGTCCGGCACCCTCTTCACCGGCCTCCTGCCCTTTCGTCTGCCACGCATCATCGTCGCGGCCGGCGCCGGCGGCATGCTGGCCGCAGCCGGCTTCATCATGCAGCGGATGACCGGCAATCCGATCGCAAGTCCCGAAGTTCTCGGCATCAGCAGCGGCGCCGGGGCTGGGTTGACCGTGGCTCTCTTCTTGTTCGGCTTCCCCTCACCCGCCATCATGCTGCTCGCCATGGCACTTGGCGCGCTCGCCGCATTCGGGGCGATGATCGCCATTTCCGCCCGCACCCAATTCTCGCCGGAACGCATGCTGCTTGCCGGCGTCGGCATCGGCGCGTTCGCCATGGCGATCGTCACCATGGTGCTCGCTCAAGGCGATATGCGCGGATACATCCTGCTGACCTGGCTCTCCGGCTCGACCAATCGCGCCGGCGCTTTTGAAGCTTGGACGGCAATCGTCTCACTTGCCATCCTCGTCGCGCCGCTGCCCTTTCTCGGCCGCTGGCTGACGATGCTGCCGCTTGGCCGCAATTCCAGCCGTTCGCTCGGCCTTCGCGTCGGCGCGAGCCGTCTGATACTTGCCATTCTCGCCGCGCTGATGACGGCAATCGCCTCATTCCTCGTCGGGCCGCTCAGCTTGGCCGGGCTCATCGCCCCACATCTTGCGCGGCTTGCCGGCTTCCACCGGCCGGGGCACCAGCTTATGGCGAGCGTTCTCTTCGGCGCTGGCGTGCTGATGACAGCCGATTGGCTCTCGCGCGTCGTTATCTACCCTTATCAGGTCCCGGTCGGCCTCTTCGCGGCCTTGATCGGCGGTCCCTACCTCATCTGGCTGCTTTCGCGAAAGAACATCAAACAATGATGGCTGCACCTTTTACCGCATCCGGCATCGCAATCGCCGTCGATCCCGGCAGGATGCTCGACGAGCTTTGCGCTCATTTTGTCGAACACAGCACCGTCAGGCGTGATGGCGACCAGGTGACCCTGGAGATGATGATCGGCAAGGCCGATATCCGCCATGAAGGCCGCTCGCTTGCGATCGAGCTCTCCTGCAAAACTGCGCGCGCACTTCAAAATGCCCGCTCAGTGCTTGCCGAGCACCTCTTCCAGTTTGCCGGCGAGGACACCTTGGAGCTCACCTGGTCGGACGCGCCGAAATCCGACCGGCTGCCGGACCTGCGAGAAATCCGCGTCATCGGCGCCCGCAATATCAGCCCGCACATGCGCCGGGTAACCGTTGCCTGCGACGACACCAAGCATTTCGCTCATGGCGGACTGCATTTCCGCCTGCTCATCCCGCCGAAGGGTCGCGTGCCTGTCTGGCCGAAACTGCGCGCGGATGGGCGTATCGAATGGGCGAAAGACGAGGATGCGCTGACGGTGCGCATCTACACGTTCCGCAGCATCGATCTGGAGCGTGGCGAGATCGACATCGATTTCGTGCTGCACGAGGGCGAAAACATGCCCGGCGCGGAATGGGCGATGAATGCGAAGCCCGGCGATATCGCCGGTGCTCTGGGGCCTGGCGGCGGCGGAGTTCCCGATGCCACCACGATGATCCTCGCCGGAGACGAGACGGCGCTGCCGGCCATTTCGCGCATCGCCGCCGAAGTCCCGGCCGGAACACGGCTACGCATCTTCCTCGAAGTCGATGGCCCCGCGGAAGAACTGCCCCTGCCGTCAATCGGTGTGGTCGACCTTGTCTGGATGCATCGCAACGGCGCGCCGGCCGGCACCATGGGTCTCATCGAAAACGCCATCAAGGATGCGTTGGCTGACGCCGATGCGGACACTTTCGTCTGGGCCGGCTGCGAGCGGTCCGAGGCCAAACGCATTCGCGATTTTCTCAAGACCGAACGCGCCCACGATCGCCAGAAGATGAGCATCGGCGCTTACTGGGAGCGCTAGACGCTCTTCACATCTTTTCGCGGAACATCTCGATGATGGCGGAAAAATCCTTGCCGCCGTTGCCGAGCTTTTCGAAGAGCGCGTAGAGTTGTGCCGCCTCCGCCCCAAGCGGCGTGGATGCACCGCTCACCAGCGCCGCCTCCTGCGACAGCCTGAGATCCTTCAGCATCAGCGCTGCGGCAAAGCCTGGCTTGTAGTCATTATTGGCCGGCGAGGTCGGCACCGGCCCCGGCACCGGGCAATAGGTATTGATCGACCAGCACTGGCCGGATGAGGTGGAGGCGACATCGAAGAGCGCCTGATGCGAGAGGCCGAGCTTTTCGGCCAACACGAAGGCCTCGCAGACGCCGACCATGGAAATGCCGAGGATCATGTTGTTGCAGATCTTCGCCGCCTGACCAGCGCCTGCCTCGCCGCAATGGACGATCTTCTTGCCCATGGCCTCGAGGATCGGCTTCGCCTTGGCGAAGGCTTCGTCGGAGCCACCGGCCATGAAGGTCAGCGTGCCGGCGCTTGCCCCGCCCGTGCCGCCGGAAACAGGCGCATCGAGCGACAGGCAGCTCGCGGCCTTGGCCATCTCATGTGCCTTGCGGCTGCTTTCGACATCGATCGTCGAGCAGTCGATGACGAGCGTGCCCTGCGCAGTCGACTGCAGGATATCGGTCCAGGCCGTCAGCACGTGTTTACCCTGCGGCAGCATGGTGATGACGATGTCCGCGTCCTTGACCGCCTGGCTGGCATGGCTTGCCGGCTTCACGCCGCTTTCTTCGGCTGCCTTCAGTACAGGAGCAGCGAGGTCGAAGCCCAGCACTTCGTGATCGGCTTTGACGAGATTGGCGGCCATCGGCCCGCCCATATTGCCGAGACCGATAAATGCGATCCTTGCCATGGTCATCTCCTATCTGTTGTCCTCGATGATCATGACCGCCGCCTTTTCGGCGATCATGATCGTCGGCGAATTGGTATTGCCCGAGGTGATGGCGGGCATAACCGAGGCATCCGCGATCCTGAGCTTGGCGAGCGCCCGCAGCCTGAGCCGCGGGTCAACCACGCTGTCCTTGTCCACGCCCATGCGGCAGGTGCCGACGGGATGGAAGATCGTCGTGCCGATATCGCCCGCTGCCTTCTCCAACTCCACCTCGCTCTGATAGCTCGGCCCCGGCTTGAACTCCTCCGGGTGGAAGCGGGCGAAGGAAGGCTGCGCCACGATCCGGCGCGTCAGCTTTATTGAACGAACAGCTATGTCGCGATCGCGCTGCGTCGAGAGGTATCTTGGCGCAATGACGGGTTGGGCAGCAAAATCCGGGCTGGAAACATGCACTGAACCGCGGCTTTCCGGCCGGAGATTGCAGACACTCGCCGTGATCGCCGGAAAGGGGTGGACGGGATCTCCGAACCTGTCCAGCGATACCGGCTGGACATGATACTGCAGATCAGGCGTTTCCTTATCGGGACCGGAGCGGGTAAAGATACCGAGCTGGCTCGGCGCCATCGCCATCGGGCCGGAGCGGCGCAGGAGATATTCAAGCCCGATCGCCGCCTTGCCGATCAGCTTGGACGCTTTTTCGTTGAGCGTCGGCACGCCGGTGACCTTGTAGGCAAGCCGAAGCTGCAGGTGGTCCTGCAGGTTTTCACCGATACCCTTCACCTCGGTCAGCACATCGATACCGGCCTGATGCAGAATCTCACCGCGGCCAATGCCGGAGAGTTCGAGAATATGTGGCGAACCGATGGAGCCAGCCGATAGCACGGTCTCCCTCGCCGCATAGGCCCGCTTCGCCGTGCCGCCATGCTGGAACTCGACACCAACAACAGCGCCCTCCTCGATAAGCAGCCGACGCACCTGTGCCTTGGTCATGACAGTGAGATTGCCGCGTTTCATCGCGGGGCGCAGGAAGGCCTTCGTCGCATTCCAGCGGATGCCGGAGCGCTGGTTGACGTCGAAGTAGCCCGAACCCTCATTGCTGCCGCGGTTAAAGTCAGCCGTTTCGGGAATGCCGGCCTCCTTGGCGGCCTGCTGGAAAGCGTCGAGCACATCCCAGCGCACCCGCGCCTTTTCCACGCGCCATTCGCCGCCAGCGCCATGCATATCGTCCCCACCCTGGTAATGATCCTCCGACTTGCGGAAAAAGGGCAGCACGTCATCCCAGCCCCAGCCGGTGCAGCCCATCTGCCGCCAGAGATCGTAATCGCGCGCCTGGCCGCGCATATAGATCATACCGTTGATCGAGGAGCAGCCGCCAAGCACCTTGCCGCGCGGGTAATTCAGCGCCCGTCCGTTCAGCCCGTCCTCGGGCGCGGTCGTAAAACACCAGTCGGTGCGCGGATTGTTGATGCAGTAGAGATAACCGACGGGAATATGGATCCAGTGGTAGTTGTCGTTGCCGCCCGCCTCCAGCAGCAGAACCCTGGTGTTGCGGTCGGCCGACAGCCGGTTCGCGAGCACGCAGCCGGCGCTGCCGGCGCCGATGATGATATAGTCGTAGCGATCCATGGATCGTGCACTCCGAAATGGCTGCGTCCCGCCTCCCCGGGGTCGGGGAAGCGGGATTTCGCGCCGCCGCTGCACATCTTCTCCCGTTGCAGGAAAAGCGGTCCGCCCATTCAGCGGCGATAGACAAAGCCCAGTTTACGCCCGAGTCGAGAGGCGTAGAATTCGCCGATAATGCCGCGACGGAAGATCAGCACGCAGATCATGAAGACCACACCGGTAATGATGGTCACCGGAAATTCCGAGGTGGCGAGATAATTCTGCAGTGTCACGACCAGACCGGCGCCGAAGACCGGGCCGATCAAGGTGCCGATGCCGCCGAGCAGAGTCATCAGGATCACCTCGCCAGACATCTGCCAGGCGACATCCGTCAGCGTCGCAAACTGGAAAACCAGCGCCTTGACCGATCCGGCAAGCCCGGCAAGCGCCGCGGACATGACGAAGGCGCCGAGCTTGTAGCGCGCCACGGAATAGCCGAGCGAGATCGCCCTTTGCTCGTTCTCGCGGATCGATTTCAGGATCATGCCGAAGGGTGAGTTGATGAAGCGCCAGATGATCAGCAGGCCGATCAGAAATACCGCCAGCACGAAATAATACATGTTGGTCGAACTGTTGAGATCGATGAAACCGAGGAGATGGCCGCGCGGCACGGACTGGATGCCATCCTCGCCCTCGGTGAATTCCGCCTGCAGACAGAAGAAGAAGAACATCTGCGACAGCGACAGCGTGATCATCGCGAAATAGATGCCCTGCCGGCGGATCGCGAAGAAGCCCATGACGAGGCCGAGAAGTGCTGCCCCGAGAACGCCAACGAGAATTCCGAGCTCCGGCGGAAAGCCCCAGGATTTCACCGTATAGGCAGTGAAATAGGCCGCCCCGCCGAAAAAGGTCGTATGGCCGAAGGAGAGCAGACCGGTATAGCCGAGCAGCAGGTTGAAGGCACAGGCAAAGAGCGCGAAGCATAAGAGCTTCATCAGGAAGATCGGGTAGAAGAAGAAGGGGGCAAGCAGCAGAAGCAGCAGCCCGATGATCAGGAACCCGGTCTGCACCGACATCGCGGTGCGGCTCTTTTCCGTGCGGATCGTTTCGGTGATGTCAGCCATGTCACGCATCCCGGCCGAAGAGGCCCGCGGGCCTGATGAGAAGCACGATCGCCATGATGACGAAAATGACGATATTGGAGGCTTCCGGATAGAAGACCTTCGTCAGGCCCTCCGCGATACCAAGCACATAGCCGGTGATGATGGCGCCCATGATCGACCCCATGCCGCCGACGACGACCACCGCAAAGACGACGATGATCATGTTCGAGCCCATCAGCGGCGACACCTGATAGATGGGTGCTGCCAATACACCGGCAAAAGCGGCAAGGCCGGCACCGAGCGCATAGGTGAAGGTCAAGAGAACCGGCACATTGACACCGAAGGCCTGGACGAGAGTGGCATTTTCCGTTGCAGAGCGCAGATAGGCGCCAAGCTTGGTCTTTTCGATCAGCAGCCAAGTGCCGATGCAGACGACGAGCGAAACGATCACCACCCAGCCGCGATAGATCGGCAGGAACATGAAGCCGAGGTTCATTCCGCCGGCTAGCGCCGGTGGCGTCGCATAGGGCTGGCCTGACGAGCCGTAGAGATAACGGAACGTCCCTTCGACGGCGAGCGCCAGCCCGAAGGTGAAGAGCAGGCCATAGAGCGGATCGAGATCGTAGAGCCGGCGCAGGAAGAGCCGTTCAATGACGGCGCCGGCAAGGCCGACAATGACGGGCGCCAGGATCAGCGACGGCCAGTAACCTATACCGAGATAATTCAAGAGCAGATAGGCGACGAAAGCGCCGAGCATATATTGGGCGCCGTGCGCGAAGTTGATGACCCGCAGCAGGCCGAAAATGATCGCAAGCCCGAGGCTCAGCAGCGCATAGAAGGACCCGTTGATCAGGCCGACCAGCAGCTGGCCGAGCAGCGCCTGCAGGGGAATGCCGAAGATCATCGTCATCGCGTCACACTCCCAGAACCTGGTGCAACAGATCCATGCGCTGTGGCAGTTCGCCAACAGGGAATTCCGAGACCATCTGCCCATGATCCATCAGATAGAAGCGATCGGCAATACGGCTTGCGAAGCGAAAATTCTGCTCGACCAGCACGATCGTCATGCCGCGCTCCTTCAGCGTTTTCAGAACTTCGCCGATGCGCTGCACGATAACGGGCGCCAGCCCCTCCGTGGGCTCATCGAGCAGCAATAGGCGCACGCCGGTGCGCAGAATGCGGGCGATCGCCAGCATCTGCTGCTCGCCGCCAGAGAGCTTGGTACCGGAGCTCGTGCGCCGCTCGTAGAGGTTCGGGAAAAGCTCGTAGATTTCATCCAGGCTCATGCCGCCTGGCGCCACGACGGGCGGCAGCAGCAGGTTTTCCGAAACCGTCAGCGTCGAAAAAATGCCGCGCTCCTCGGGAACGAAGCCGATGCCTTTGTGCGCCGTCTTGTGCAGTGGCACTTGCATCATGTCCGTACCGGCAAAGCTGATCTTTCCCTTTCGGGCACGCACAATGCCGGTGATGGTGCGCAAAGTCGTCGTCTTGCCGACGCCATTGCGGCCGAGAATGGTGATCATCTCGCCCTCGCCGACCGTCATGTCGATGCCGTGGAGGATGTGACTTTCGCCGTACCAGGCATTGAGGCCCTGGATTTCGAGAAGCGGTACCATCAGTGGTGCTCCTCCGTACCCATATAGGCCTGGCGCACACGCTCGTCCTGGCTGACGGTCGCATAGTCCCCCTCGGCGAGGATTTCGCCACGTTGCAGCACGGTGACATGCTGGCAGATATTGGCAACGACGGAGAGATTGTGCTCGACCATCAGAACCGCACGATCGCGTGCAACATCGCGGATGATGGCGGAGACGACGCCGACATCCTCCTGCCCCATACCGGCCATCGGCTCGTCGAGCAAAAGCACTTTCGGATCGAGCGCCAGCGTGGTGGCGATCTCAAGCACACGCTTGCGGCCATAGGAGAGATCGGCGGCGATATGATCGCGCTCCTTGGAAAGTCCGACGCTGGCAAGCAATTGCTCGGCCCGCTCATTCAGGCTGTCGAGCGCCGAAAGCGGCCGCCAGAATTGCGTGGAAAGATTGTTCGGCCGCTGCAGGGCGACCCGCACATTGTCGAGCACCGTAAGGTGCGGAAAGACCGCCGAGATCTGGAAGGAGCGGACGAGGCCCATGCGCGCCACCCTGTCCGGCGGCGTCCTGGTGATGTCAGTGCCCATCAGGGTAATCGTGCCCGATGTCGGCTGCAGGAACTTGGTAAGCAGATTGAACACCGTCGTCTTGCCGGCGCCATTCGGCCCGATCAGCGCATGGACGCTCGCATCATGCACATCGAGATCGACATTCTTGACGGCCGTAAAGCCGCCGAAATCGCGCTGCAGGCCGCGGGCGGAAAGCACCACCCGCGGCTTGGCCTGAGTTTCAATTGCGGAAACCGCCATCGTTCACTTCACCAGATCGCAGCCGCTCTTGGCGGGGTCGATATAGGCTTCCTTGCCTGGGATGGTGGCGAGAACGTTGAAATAGTCCCACGGCTCCTTGCTTTCCGAGGGCTTCTTGACCTGCAGCAGGTACATGTCATGGATCATGCGGCCGTTCGGGCCAACCGTGCCGCCACGGCCGAAGACGTCGTCGACAGGCATTTCGTGAAGCTGCTTGGCAACGGCGTCCGTCTCGTCCGTGCCAGCCTTCTGAATCGCCTTCAGATATTGCAGAACGGCCGAATAGGTGCCGGTGTGGACCATGTTCGGCATCTTACCGGTGCGGGCGAAGAACTTCTTGGCGAATTCCCGGCTCTGGTCATCGCGGTTCCAGTAATAGCCTTCCGTCAGTGTCAGTCCCTGCGCGGCCTCCATGCCGAGGCCATGGACTTCGGCAAGCGTGAAAAGCAGCGCCGCCAGATGCTGGCCGCCCTGAGTGATGCCGAATTCTGCGGCCTGCTTGATGGCGTTCGACGTATCAAGGCCGGCATTGGCAAGGCCGATGACCTTGGCGCCTGATGATTGCGCCTGCAGCAGGAAGGACGAGAAGTCCTGTGTCGACAGGGGATGGCGCACCGACCCGACGACCGTGCCGCCGCTCGCCTTCACATAATCGGTAGTCTGCTGTTCCAGCGAATAGCCGAAGGCATAGTCCGCCGTCAGAAAGAACCAACTGTCACCGCCCTGTTTGACCAGTGCACCCCCGGTGCCGACGGCCAGAGCATGGGTGTCATAGGCCCAATGGAAGCCATAGGGCGAGCAGGCCTTGCCGGTGAGATCGGTTGTCGCAGCACCGGTAACGATATCGATCTTCTTCTTTTCCTTGCCGATAGCCTGCACGGCAAGCGCCACCGAAGAGGTCGTCAGCTCCATGATGGCATCGACCTGTTCGGTGTCATACCACTGGCGCGCGATGTTGGAGGCGATATCAGGCTTGTTCTGATGGTCGGCATCGACGATCTCGACCGGCATGTCGAGTACTTTGCCGCCGAAATCCTCGACCGCCATCTTCGCAGCCTCGACAGAGGACTTGCCACCGAAGTCGGCATAGACGCCCGACTGGTCGTTCAGAATACCGATCTTGACCTTTCCATCGGAAATGGCTGCGCTCTGGGCAAACACGGCAGTGCTGCTTGCAAGCAAAAATGCAACGGACGCAATGAAATTCTTTCGCATAGTCTCTCCTCCCAGAGATTGGCCAGATTGCGAATCTGTTCAAATTTGGCGACCCGCCCTCCTCAAAGCGGCCACTCCGCCCTTACGATCACGGAATTTCCTCCATGAGGCAACTGGCGGTTTACATCTAATTCCAAACAGTATCTGTTCGTTTTTGAACAGAACCCGTCACAAGCCGCTCCGGCGACAGTCGCAGCGCGCTCCTTGACGGGCGGCATTAGACCAAAGACGTAGACGGATAGGCGACGCCGATGAGCCACGCTTCGCAATTTACCTGGGACGATCTGCAGTTTTTTCTAGCCGTTGCGCGCACCGGTCAACTTTCGACGGCGGCGCGGCAGTTGCGCTCCAGCCATGCGACCGTCTCGCGACGCATCGACAGGCTGGAATTTGCGCTGAAAGTGAAGCTTTTCGAGCGAAATCCGCGCGGCTACGTGCTGACCGCCATGGGCGCGCGCTTTGTCGAAACCGCCGAGAAGATGGAGCAGGAGACGGAGCGCCTGCGAGCCGATCTTTCCGATGGCTCGCTAAGCCAGCGCGGACTCGTGCGGCTGAGCGCGCCGGAAGGCTTTGCCAACTTCTTCTTTGCGACGGTGCTGCCACAATTTGCCGCGCGCCATCCACATCTCGCGCTGGAACTCGTCACCATTCAGCAGATCATGTCGCTGTCGCGCAAGGAGGCGGATATTTCCGTTGTCCTCGACGAGCCGAAGGGCGGGCCTTATTTTGCGGAGAAACTCACGGATTACCATCTGCAGGTCTACGCTTCACGCGACTATCTGGCGCGCGCCGAGCCGATCAGCACGCGCGACGACCTGCTGAAACATCCTTTCATCAGTTATATCGAGGAAATGATCTTCGCGCCGGGACTGGATTATCTCGGCGACGTGCATCCGCGCATCAAGCCGCAATTCCAGAGTTCAAGCATCTTCGCGCAGCTGACGGCCACCAGAAACGGCCTCGGCCTCGGCATCCTGCCCTATTTCTTCGCCTGCCGTTATCCTGAGCTTGTGCGCGTGCTGCCCGACGAAATCGACCTCAAGCGCCACTACTGGATCACCTGCCATCGGGATCTCAAGCAGGCACCGCGCGTGCGCGCCGTCATCGACTTTCTGCGGGAAACCGTTCGCAGCGAGGATGCCGGTTTCATCCCGCCTTTTATCAGCGTGTCAGGCGCGATACGGAAGGCGAAGGCCGAAACCTGACTATTTCAGGAATTCGGCGCGGTGCGGGGTGAAGGTGTCGATCAGCCGGCCCTTTTCCAGCGCCTTGACGCCGTGGACGAGATTGGGCGGAACGATGAAACTGCCGCCCTGCTTCAGCACTTCGGTGCGGCCGTCGATCGTTACCTCGAAGCTGCCTTCGGCAACATAGCTTGCCTGGATATGCGGGTGAAAATGCGCAGCCCCCACGGCGCCCGGCTCAAAGGCGACTTCCACCATCATCATCTCGGGCAGATAGGTCATGATACGACGGGTCACACCTGGCTCGGGGTTCACCCACTCGGCGCTCTCGGCCGATACGAAAAGATCGCTTGATGACATGTCTGCCTCCTCACTCCAGAATTCACCTGGCCAGAATCTATCTAGCGAGAATCCGTCGCGCGCAAACTGGCGCACCGGCCGTCATTTGAAAAGATGACTTGCGCATCTTTGGTGCAATAGTCGCTTCTGTTGACGCCGTCAGCCGGCAGGTCTATGGCGACCTTAAATCAGGCATGCCTGAACACTGGCGAGGAGACTGGACATGCAGCATACGCGCGAGGTTTTCGACTGGGCCGATCCCTTCCGGCTCGTAGAGCAACTGACCGATGAGGAGCGCATGGTGCAGGATACTGCCCATTCCTATGCGCAGGAAAAGCTCGCGCCACGCGTTCTCGAAGCCTTTCGCCACGAGAAGACCGATCCGGAAATTTTCCGCGAGATGGGTGAACTCGGGCTGCTCGGCCCGACGATCGATCCGGAATATGGCGGCGCCGGTCTTGGCTATGTCGCCTATGGCCTCATCGCCCGCGAGGTGGAGCGCGTCGACAGCGGTTACCGCTCGATGATGAGCGTGCAATCCTCGCTCGTCATGGTGCCGATCGACGCCTTCGGCTCCGAAGAACAGAAGAAGAAATACCTGCCGAAGCTTGCGACCGGCGAATGGATCGGATGTTTCGGCCTGACCGAACCCAATCATGGGTCCGATCCCGGTTCCATGGCGACGCGGGCAAAGAAGGTCGACGGCGGCTATAGCCTGACCGGCTCCAAGACCTGGATTTCGAATGCGCCGATCGCCGATATCTTCGTCGTATGGGCCAAGACCGAGGACGGCCTCATCCGCGGCTTCATCCTGGAAAAGGGCTGGAAGGGTCTCTCTGCCCCGAAGATCCAGGGCAAGGTCGGGCTCCGCGCCTCCATCACGGGCGAAGTCGTGATGGACAACGTCTTCGTGCCGGAAGAGAACCTGCTACCGAAAGTCACCGGCCTCAAGGGTCCTTTCACCTGCCTCAACTCCGCCCGTTTCGGCATTGCCTGGGGGGCGCTCGGTGCAGCCGAGGCCTGCTATGCCATGGCCCGACAATATACGCTCGACCGCAAGCAGTTCGACCGTCCGCTTGCCGCCAACCAGTTAATCCAAAAAAAGCTTGCCGACATGGCGACTGAGATCTCGCTCGGGCTTCAAGGATGTTTGCGGCTCGGCCGCATGAAGGAAGAGGGTCATCCGCCGGTCGAATTGACCTCGATCCTGAAGCGCAATTCCTGCGGCAAGGCGCTGGATATCGCCCGCGCAGCCCGCGACATGCTGGGCGGCAACGGTATTTCGGATGAGTTCGGCGTTGCCCGTCACCTCGTCAATCTCGAAGTGGTCAACACCTATGAGGGAACGCATGACATCCATGCGCTGATCCTTGGCCGCGCCATCACCGGCATTGCAGCCTTTTCCAACTGAATCTGCCGCGGATAAGGCGAATTGCAACGGAGTTAACAATGTGCAACTTTTCCTCTACCGCGGCAGGCAAGCCGGCGGCTCAAGAGGGATTGGCCTATGTTTCTGCTGCTCGCACTCCTGATCGGCATCGTTGCCGGTCTTCGCGCAATGACTGCACCGGCCGCCGTCGCCTGGGGCGCAGCACTCGGCTGGTACGATCTTTCTCAGACGCCGCTTGCTTTCATGGGCTACCGGTGGACGCCATGGATCTTCACGTTACTGGCTGTCGTTGAGCTCATCACCGACCAGTTGCCCACCACGCCGTCACGCAAGGTGCCGATCCAGTTCGGCGCCCGCATCGTCATGGGTGCGCTTAGCGGCGCCGTGATCGGCGCGGCCAGCAGCTTGCTCTTCGGAGGCCTGATTGCCGGCGTCATCGGGGCCATCATCGGCACGCTTGGCGGGGCTGCCGTACGCGGCAGGCTCGCAGCCTCGTTCGGCCAGGATCGCCCGGCAGCCTTGATCGAAGACGCCGTCGCCATCATCGGCGCCATCATCATCGTGGCAGCGGTCTGATGAAGACCTTCGACGCAATCTTCATCGGCGCCGGCCAGGCTGGCCCGTTCCTCGCCGCCCGCATGGCGGAAAAAGGCATGAAGGTGGCGCTGATCGAACGCAAGTTCCTCGGCGGCACCTGCGTCAATGCCGGCTGCATGCCGACGAAGACGCTGGTGGCAAGTGCGCGCGCCGCCCAGGTGGCGCGACGCGGCGCCGAATACGGCGTGCAGATTCCGGGCGAGATCGGCATCGACATGAAGATCGTGCGCGGTCGCGCAGAGACGATCATCATGAATGCCCGCAATGGGCTGGCCGGCTGGTTCGACGGCATGAAAACCATGACGGTCATCTACGGTCATGCCCGCTTCACGTCTCCCAAGGAAGTCGCCGTCAACGGCGAGACGCTGACGGCGCCGAATATCTTCCTCAATGTCGGCGCGCGGCCGACGGTTCCCGACATGCCGGGCCTTGCCGATATCGATTATCTCACCAGCACCGGCATCATCCATCTCGACAGCCTGCCCAAACATCTCGCCATCATCGGCGGCAGTTATATCGGCCTGGAATTTGCGCAGATGTATCGGCGCTTCGGCTCGGAGGTAACGGTGATCGAGCGCGGCCCCAAGCTCGCCTCGCGCGAGGACGAGGATATTTCCGATGCGATCGCCGATATCCTCCGATCCGAGGGGATAAAGATCCATACTGACGTCAAGGACATCCGCTTCGCAAAGAGTGCTGATGGCGCGGCCGTCACGATCGACTCTGAGACGATCGAGGCAAGCCATGTGCTTATCGCCACCGGCCGCACGCCGAATACCGACGATCTCGGCCTCGATGCCGCGGGTGTGGCCATCGACAAGCGCGGCTACATCAGCGTCGACGACCGGCTTGCCACCAATGTGGACGGCATCTGGGCGCTTGGCGACTGCAACGGCCACGGCGCTTTCACCCACACGTCCTACAATGACTTCGAGATAGCAGCCGCCAATCTGCTCGACGGCGGCGATCGAAAGGTATCGAACCGCATTCTTGCCTACGCCCTTTATATCGATCCACCGCTCGGCCGTGTCGGCATGAGCGAGAAGCAAGCGCGCGCCTCGGGCCGCAAGGTCATGGTCTCGACGCGGCCGATGAGCCGGGTGGGCCGCGCCAGCGAACGCGGCGAAACCAAGGGCTTCATGAAGGTGATCGCCGATGCCGGAACCAAAGAAATCCTGGGGGCGGCGATCCTCGGCATCGAAGGCGACGAGGCGATCCATGGTTTCATCGACGCCATGAATGCCGGCACGACCTATCCCGTATTGCGATGGTCCGTGCCGATCCACCCGACGGTATCGGAATTGATTCCGACGTTGCTCGGAGATTTGAAGGCTGTCTGATCTGCACCGCCGACAGATGCATCGCAATCAGCCGGAGGCCGGCCATTGAATATCGAACTGCTGATCGAGAATTACGGCCTCCCGGCGATCTTTCTCGGCACCGCTTTCGAGGGTGAGACAGCGGCCTTTCTGGGCGGCGTCATCGCGCACAGAGGCCTTCTGACATATTGGGCTGCCTCGATGGCGGCTTCGGCGGGATCCTTTGCTGGCGATCAGATGTGGTTCTTCGCCGGGCGTTACGCTGCCCAATGGAGCTTCGTTCGCCGCCTGATGGAGACGCCGGCGCTGGCGAGGGTAACGCACCTTCTGGAAAAATACCCGACGGGTTTCATCTTCGTGTTCCGCTTCCTGGTGGGATTGCGAACGATCAGCCCCATCGTCATCGGCACGACACGCATATCGACGCAGAAATTCCTCGTCATCAACCTGCTGGCGGCGCTGGTCTGGGGCCAGCTTTTTACCGCCCTCGGCTATGCCTTCGGACATGGAGTAGAACAGATGCTCGGCCGCCTTCCGCTACACAACCATCTGCTCATTGCGCTTACCGCCGCGGCCATCATCGCGGGCGCGGCGCTGCTGCTTCACAGGATGAAACCCGGCATAAGGCACCCGTAAGGGCGCCTTATGCCATGACGATCTGCAGTTTGACGTCTGTCGGACGTGCTTCGACCGCACGATCGAATGCCTTGATCGAATCCTCGAAGGTAAAGGTCTCGGAAATCAGCGGCTTCAGGTCGACGCGGCCCGATCCGAGAAGGGCGATCGAGCGCTCGTACTGGTGCGCATAGCGGAACACCGTCTCAATGCGGATTTCCTTAGTGGAAGCCGTAGAGACGTCGAAGCCAACAGGATTGACCGGCAGGCCGACGACGACAATGACGCCGCCCGGACGTGGCAGGGCCATGATCGTCTCCCAGGCCTTCGGTGAACCCGAGCATTCGAACACGACATCGGCACCCCAGCCATCGGTCAGCCGGCTGACTTCTTCGGCCAGGTTCTCGCGGATATTGACCGGAATGACGCCCTGATACTGTGCGGCAATATCGAGCTTCGGCTGGGCGAGATCGGCAACGATCGCGCGCGCGCAGCCGCCGGCAAGGGCGGCAATCGCCACCATGGTGCCGATCGGTCCGGCACCGAGAACGACGGCCGTATCGCCGGGCGTGATCTTCGCCTTGGTCGCCGCCTGCATGCCGACCGCGAAAGGCTCGACCATCGCGCCCTCGGCGAAACTGACATTGTCGGGCAGCTTGAACGTGTAGTTGGCGGGATGCACGACTTCAGGCGTCAGCACGCCATGGATCGGCGGAGTCGCCCAGAAGGTGACGGCCGGGTCGATATTGTACATGCCGAGACGGCTTGCCTTGGAATTGGGATCGGGAATGCCTGGTTCCATGCAGACGCGATCACCGATCTTCAGATGCGTTACACCCGCGCCGACTTCGACCACCGTGCCTGCCGCTTCGTGGCCGAGCACCATTGGCTCGTTGACGATGAACGGGCCGATCTTGCCGTGCGTGTAATAGTGCACGTCGGAGCCGCAGACGCCGACGGTATGGATCTTGATCTTCACCTGCCCCGGTCCCGTCTCCAGAGGCAGATCAATATCGCGAAGCGCAAGCTCATGCTGGCGCTCCAGTACCAGAGCACGGACTTTAGTCATGATCGGTTTCCTTCCCTATGGCTCCCACGATTCATGGGGCGCCGTTGCGGCGACTATAAGACCGTAAGGCGCACCAATTCAATCATATCCGGCAGGCTTTTGCTCAATGCGTGACAAAATGCTCACATACCAATCACCCGAAAGATAAGTACTCCCTAGACGTCCGTATGATTCCGGAAAGACCCGGCGAGGACTACACTTGTCCCTAACCACCACGATAACGTGGGAAGGAGAAAAGCGATGAAGCACGACAACGATAACGTCGGCAGGAACCCAGCTTCCAACTCGCGGATCACAAAACAGCTCCGCGAATTCTGGCACAACCTGGTGGATGAGGCCATCGCCGTACTCCGGCAAGGCCGCCAACCGCAACCGCTGCTTCAGCCGGTGCGGGTTATTGCGCAGGCGCGGGATCGAAATCGCCCCCAGCAGCGTTATTAGGCATGCACCGGCATGGCGTGGCGGAGGCATGACGCCTCCGACACCATGCGGATCGGCAATTTAAGGAAGACCGTCATGAAATCGATTGTGTCATTCTGCCTGTTCGCATCCCTTCTCCTGGCCGCAAACGAGGCGTTTGCGGCGATCGAGGAAGCATCGCTTCCGCCGGCACAGCAGGAAGAAAAGCTGGTGCCGGCCAACCTCGAACTCACCTTTACCGGACCAGTCGATCTCGCCCACTCGACGGCTATCCTGCTGGATGAGCAGGGTACGGCGCTGCCCACGGGCAAACCATTCCTCTCCGGCCCGGAAGGATCCGTCTTCAAGATCCCGCTCGATCCCGCCATGGCGCCCGGCTTCTACACGCTCAACTGGCGTGTCCTCTCGATGGACGGCCGCAGCGCCGAAGGGCAGTACCAGTTCAAGGTCGACCCTTAAGCTTTCCGACATTGCACCATCTGATATCGCGCCGTGCCTCGAGGCACGGCGTTTTGTTCGTATCGACCTGCCGATGGCGCCACAATTCCGACTTCGGGCGCATAAAGGCATTTATAAGATTTTTATATTGATGCCTCTTGCCCAATCTCGAACCTTTATGCGCTTCGGTCTCATATTAATGTCCGAGAGATCGCAAAGATCATCTCCACGCCAGAAAGCATAAAAGGTGCCGCTTCCACTGAGCTGGCACCCTTTGTCTTGTCTGACTCCAAGAATAACAAACCGGAGTCAAGATCGATGATGGATATAATTCTACTCGGCACTGCAGTCATATTTTTCGGGCTTTGCTTTGCCTATACGCGCGCCTGTGACAGGCTTTGACAGGAGAAAACGATGACCCTCGATTATGTCTTGAGCGGTGCCGTGACCGTGTTTCTCACCGTCTACCTCACCTACGCTCTCATCCGCCCAGAACGTTTCTGACAAAACCGGCGCTTCTCATTCAGAAGCAGCCGGGTACTGAAAGTTTCCTCCCATGACCCTCAACGGATGGCTTCAGATCCTGCTTTACTGCGGGATCGTCCTCGTGCTCGTCAAACCGCTCGGCGGTTACATGACGCGTGTCTTCAGCGGCGAGCGCACATTCCTTTCACCAATCCTCGTTCCGATCGAACGGGGACTTTACGCTGTTGCCGGCACCAGCGAACGCGAAGACCAGCACTGGACCTCCTATGCCTTCGCCATGCTGATGTTCAACCTGCTCGGCGTCATCGTGCTTTACGCGCTGATGCGTCTGCAAGGCGCGCTGCCCTATAACCCGGCCGGCATGGCCGCAGTGCCCGAAGAGCTTTCGTTCAATACCGCCGTCAGCTTTGTCACCAATACGAATTGGCAGAATTACGGCGGCGAAAGCACGATGTCCTACCTGGTGCAGATGATGGGCCTGACGGTTCAGAACTTCGTCTCGGCTGCGACCGGGATGGCGATTGCCGTTGCCTTCATCCGCGCCTTCTCGCGCGCATCGGGCAAGGCGATCGGCAATTTCTGGGTCGATATGATCCGTGCAACGCTCTACATCCTGCTGCCGATCTGCATTGTGCTGACGCTTGCCTATGTTTGGCTTGGTGTGCCCCAGACGCTCGGCCCCTATGTCGATGCGACGACGCTCGAAGGCGCCAAGCAGACGATCGCCGTCGGCCCTGTCGCCTCGCAGCTTGCCATCAAGATGCTCGGCACCAATGGCGGCGGCTTCTTCAATGTCAACTCCGCCCATCCCTTCGAAAACCCGAACGCGATCTCGAACCTCATCCAGATGGTCTCGATCTTTGCGATCGGCGCGGCACTGACCAATGTCTTCGGCCGCATGGTCGGCAATCAGCGTCAGGGCTGGGCGATCCTGGCTGCGATGGGCGTCCTCTTCATCGTCGGCGTCGGCATCACCTATTGGGCAGAAGCTGCCGGCAACCCGCTGATGCATGCCTTCGGCCTTGAGGGCGGCAACATGGAAGGCAAGGAAGTGCGCTTCGGCGTCGCCATGTCCTCGCTGTTTGCGGTCATCACCACGGCTGCTTCCTGCGGCGCGGTCAATGCCATGCACGGCTCGTTCACTGCGCTCGGCGGCCTGATCCCGCTCATCAACATGCAGCTTGGCGAAATCATCGTCGGCGGTGTCGGCGCCGGCTTCTACGGCATTCTGCTCTTCATCATCGTCGCCGTCTTCGTGGCGGGTCTGATGGTCGGCCGCACGCCCGAATATCTCGGCAAAAAGATCGAGGCGAAGGAAATGAAGATGGCTGTTCTCGCCATCCTCTGCCTGCCGCTTGCCATGCTGGTCTTCACTGCCATTGCCACCGTGATGCCTTCGGCTGTCGCTTCCGTCGGCACGGCCGGCCCGCACGGCTTCTCCGAAATCCTGTATGCCTACACGTCGGGCGCGGCGAACAACGGTTCGGCTTTCGGCGGCCTGACGGGCAACACGCCCTGGTACAATATCTCGCTCGGCATCGACATGCTGATGGGTCGTTTCCTTGTGATCATTCCTGCACTTGCCATTGCCGGCTCGCTGGTTGCGAAGAAGACGGTTCCGGCCTCGGCGGGCACTTTCCCGACGGACGGCCCGCTCTTCGTCGGCCTGCTCGTCGGCACGATCCTGATTGTTGGCGGCCTTACCTTCATGCCGGCACTGGCTCTCGGTCCGGTTGTCGAGCATCTCGTTGGCCTTGCGGGCCAAACATTCTGAGGGCTCAGCCATGCTCGTGCGCCACAGGCTCCGAAAAGCCTTCCATCCACATCCCGGTCTGCCGGGGCGTGGAGCCCAGCGGACGCCGCGCGCCTCCGACATCATCCTGGTGATGATGGCAGGCCTGCTCGTCGTCGTCTGCGCCATCAGAATTTTACAGGGCTGACCGGATGTCCGGTTCGCCGTCCTCGTTTCAAAGCTGGAGTCTCTTATGAGCCAGGCAAAATCCGCGAGCATCCTAGATTCTCGCATCCTCATTCCCGCGATCGGCGCCGCTTTCACCAAGCTGAACCCACGCACCCTTGCCAAGAACCCGGTCATGTTCGTCGTGGCTACGGTTTCGGCACTGACCACCGTTCTGTTCTTGCGCGACCTCGTCTCAGGCAACGGCAATCTCGGCTTCTCCTTCCAGATCAATCTCTGGCTCTGGTTCACGGTGCTCTTTGCCAACTTCGCCGAAGCCGTCGCCGAAGGCCGCGGCAAAGCGCAGGCCGACTCGCTGCGCAAGGCGCGTACCGAAACCCAGGCAAAGCTGCTGACCGCCAATAACGGCAGCGGCTACCGCATGGTGCCCGGCACGAGCCTGAAGGTCGGCGATCTCGTTCTTGTCGAAGCCGGCGACATCATCCCCTCCGACGGCGAAGTCGTCGAAGGTGTCGCCTCGGTCAACGAAGCGGCCATCACCGGTGAATCCGCTCCCGTCATCCGTGAATCCGGCGGCGACCGCTCGGCCGTAACCGGCGGCACACAGGTTCTTTCCGACTGGATCCGCGTGCGCATCACGGCGGCTGCCGGCTCAACCTTCCTCGATCGCATGATCTCGCTCGTTGAAGGCGCCGAACGTCAGAAGACGCCGAACGAAATCGCGCTCAACATCCTGCTTGCAGGCATGACGCTGATCTTCGTACTCGCCACGGCGACGATCCCGAGCTTTGCCTCCTATGCCGGGGGCTCGATCCCGATCATCGTGCTCGTTGCCCTCTTCGTCACGCTGATCCCGACGACGATCGGCGCCCTGCTTTCGGCGATCGGTATCGCCGGCATGGACCGCCTCGTCCGCTTCAACGTGCTCGCCATGTCCGGCCGCGCCGTGGAAGCCGCCGGTGACGTCGACACGCTGCTGCTCGACAAGACCGGCACAATCACGCTGGGCAATCGCCAGGCGACAAGCTTCCGCCCGGTGCGTGGCGTCCCCGAACAGGATCTCGCCGATGCAGCCCAGCTTGCTTCGCTCGCCGACGAAACGCCTGAGGGGCGCTCCATCGTCGTGCTCGCCAAGGAAAGATACGCGATCCGAGGCCGCGACATGGCAAGCCTGAAGGCCACCTTCGTGCCCTTCACCGCCCAGACCCGCATGAGCGGCGTCGACCTCGAAGGCTCGTCGATCCGCAAGGGTGCCGTCGATGCGGTACTCACCTACGTCAATGGGGACGCTTCCTCGAAGAACGGCGCCGAAGTCGTTCGCGAACTGCAGTCGATCTCAGACGAAATCGCCAAGGCCGGCGGCACGCCGCTCGCCGTTGCCCGCGGCGGCAGATTGCTCGGCATCATCCAGCTTAAGGATATCGTCAAGGGCGGCATCCGCGAGCGTTTCAACGAGCTGCGCCGTATGGGCATCCGTACAGTCATGATCACGGGCGACAACCCGATGACGGCAGCCGCCATTGCAGCCGAAGCCGGCGTGGACGACTTCCTCGCCCAGGCAACGCCTGAAAACAAGCTGCAGCTGATCCGCGAGGAGCAGGCGAAGGGCAAGCTGGTCGCCATGTGCGGCGACGGCACGAACGATGCCCCGGCCCTTGCACAGGCCGACGTCGGCGTTGCCATGAACACCGGCACCGTTGCGGCCCGCGAAGCCGGCAACATGGTCGACCTTGACTCCGACCCGACGAAGCTCATCGAAATCGTCGAAATCGGCAAGCAGCTCTTGATGACCCGCGGCGCGCTGACGACCTTCTCGATCGCCAACGACATCGCCAAATACTTCGCCATCATTCCGGCGATGTTCCTGACCTTCTACCCGCAGCTCGGCGTGCTCAACATCATGGGTCTCGCCACACCGCAGAGCGCCATCCTATCGGCGATCATCTTCAACGCGCTGATCATCATCGCGCTGATCCCCTTGTCGCTGAAGGGTGTCCGTTACCGCCCGATCGGGGCCGGCGCGCTGCTGTCCCGCAATCTGCTGATCTATGGTCTCGGCGGCATCATCGTCCCCTTCATCGGCATCAAGGCGATCGACATCATCATCACGGCCGCCGGCCTCGCCTAAGGAGTAAAGTCCATGTTGAAAGAACTTCGTCCGGCAATCGTCATGATCGTTGCCACCACTGCCATCACCGGCCTCCTCTATCCGCTCGCCATGACGGGGGTCGCCCAGGCGCTGTTCCCTTCCCAGGCGAACGGCAGCCTCATTGAAAAGGACGGGCAGGTCATCGGCTCCAGGCTGATTGGCCAGGCCTTCACCAGCGACAAGTATTTCCACGGCCGGCCGTCTGCCGCCGGCGATGGCTACAATGCCGCCTCTTCCTCCGGCTCCAACCTCGGCCCGACCAGCCAGAAGCTGATCGACCGTGTGAAGGGCGACTATGATGCGGCCAAGGCAGCCAACCCGAATGCCGAGGTTCCTGCCGACCTCGTCACCGCGTCGGGCAGCGGCCTCGACCCGCATATCTCGCCGGATGCCGCCTACTTCCAAGTGCCGCGCGTCGCCAAGGTGCGTGGTGTCGAAGAAGCCAAGGTCAAGGCGCTGGTCGATGCGGCCGTGGCCGACCGCGAACTCGGCCTGCTCGGCGAGCCGACCGTCAATGTTCTTGCGTTGAACCAGAGCCTTGATGCTTCTATGACTCAGTAAAGGTTGAGAGCCCCGGAGCGCTGCAGGCGGGCCGGGGCTCGCTCGTGAAGAAAGACCGAACCGCATGCCAGACGACAACCGCGACCAGGCCGGCAGGCCCTCGCCCGATGCGCTCCTTGAAAAGGCCCGGGCGGAGTCGCGGGGGCGCCTCAAGATCTTCCTCGGCGCTGCACCGGGCGTCGGCAAGACCTATGAAATGCTCGTCTCCGGCCGCGCCAAGATGGCCGACGGCTTCGATGTCGTTATCGGCGTTGTCGAGACCCACGGCCGCAAGGAAACCGAGGCGCTGCTCGCAGGTTTTGAAATCATCCCTCGCATCAAAGTCGCCTATCGCGGCCAGTCGCTCGAAGAGATGGACCTTGATGCCATCCTTGCCCGCAAGCCCGACCTTGTTCTTGTCGACGAGCTTGCCCATACCAATGCCGAGGGCAGCCGCCATCCGAAGCGCTATCTCGACGTCAAGGAGCTGCTTGACCGGGGCATCGACGTCTATTCGACGCTGAACATCCAGCATGTCGAAAGCCTGAACGACGTCGTTTCGCAGATCACTCGCATCCGGGTGCGTGAGACGGTACCGGATTCCGTGATCGACATGGCCGACGATATCGAGATCATCGACCTGACGCCCGACGACCTCATCAGGCGTCTTCACGATGGCAAGGTCTATGTGGCAAAGACCGCCGAGCGGGCGCTGACCAACTATTTCACCCCCGGCAACCTGACGGCATTGCGCGAACTTGCACTGCGAAAGACCGCCCAGCGGGTCGACGACCAGCTGCTGACCCATATGCAGGCGCATGCCATTTCCGGCCCATGGGCTGCCGGCGAGCGCGTGCTGGTGTCGATCGACGACCATCCCCGCTGCGCCTCGCTCGTCCGTTACGCCTCACGCATGGCTGCGCGCCTGCGCGCGCCCTGGGCTGCCGTCTATGTCGAGACCAACCGCTCCATCAATCTCTCGGAAACGCAGCGCGATACGATCGCCGCCACGCTCCGGCTGGCCGAACAGCTCGGCGGCGAGGCGATCACCATTCCTGGCCGTGAGGTGACCGAGGAACTGGTGCGCCACGCCACTGCCAACAATGTCACCCACATCGTCATCGGCGCACCGAGGAAGCCGACATGGCGCGAATGGTGGTGGAGCCGCTCAACGACCGACGAGCTAATCCGCCAGGCCGGCGACATCAGCGTTCATGTCATTTCCGGAAACGAGAAGGACATGGCTTCGCAGCGCGGCGTCAAGGCGGCCCCGAGCGCCCCGGCGCTGAATTTCAGGGCCTATATCGTCTCGACAGCCTATGTCGCGATCGCGCTGGCTGTCAGCGTGGTGCTCGATCAGGTGCTCGACGTGCGCAACCTGGCGCTCGTTTTCCTGATGGCGGTTCTGACGTCAGCGGTCATCCACGGGCTGAGGCCGGCACTCTATGCCTGTATCCTCAGCGCTCTCTCCTTCAACTTCTTTTTCCTGCCGCCACGCTACACGCTGACGATCAGCGACCCCGAAAGTGTGCTGGCGCTGTTCTTTTTCCTCGGCGTCGCCATTATCGCCTCAAATCTCACGGCAACGGTGCAGCGTCAGGCGGCAGCGGCTCGTCAAAGGGCGCGAACGACCGAAGACCTCTATCTCTTTTCCAAGAAGCTCGCCGGTACCGGCACACTGGATGACGTTCTCTGGGCGACCGCCTTTCAGCTTGCCTCCATGCTCAAGGTGCGCGTCGTTTTGCTCCTTCCGGAAGAAGGCTCCATCGCGGTCAAGGCCGGCTATCCGCCTGACGATACGCTCGACGATGCCGATATTGCCGCCGCCCGCTGGGCCTGGGAGCATAATCACGCCGCCGGACGCGGCGCCGATACGCTGCCGGGCGCCAAGCGTCTCTATGTGCCGCTGCGCACCGGCCGCACGGCCGTCGGCGTCATCGGACTGGACAGCGACCGTCGCGACGGCCCGCTGCTGACGCCCGAGCAGCAACGTCTTCTGGACGCCCTGGCGGATCAGGCAGCACTCGCCATCGAGCGCGTCCAGCTCGTCGCCGATGTCGATCGCGCCAAACTTGCGGCGGAGGCAGATCGCTTGCGTTCGGCCCTGCTGACCTCGATTTCGCATGATCTGAAGACGCCGCTTGCGGCGATCCTCGGCGCGTCCGGCACGCTGCGCGACTATTTCGATTCCATGACCGCGGAGGACCGCACCGACCTTCTCTCGACCGTCGTCGATGAATCCGAGCGCCTCAACCGCTTCATCGCCAACCTGCTTGACATGACGAAGATCGAATCCGGTGCCATGGAGCCGAACTATGCGCTGCACTATGCCGGCGACATCGCCGGCAGCGCGCTGCGCCGCGCTGCCAAGATTCTCGACCGTCACAGAACGGAAATGACGATCCCCGCAGACCTGCCCATGGTCCGCGTCGATCCCGTGCTCTTCGAGCAGGTCCTCTTCAACCTGCTGGACAATGCCGCAAAATACGCGCCCGAGGGCTCGGTCATCCACATCGAGGGTTGGGCGGACGCCGATCATGTCGTCGTCCAGGTCTCCGATGAAGGCCCGGGCATTCCCCCTGCAGACCTCACCCGTGTCTTCGACACCTTCTACCGCGTGCGCAAGGGCGATCAGGTCCGCGCCGGCACTGGCCTCGGCCTGTCCATATGCCGGGGCTTCATCGAGGCGATGGGCGGAACGATTATCGCCGGCAACCGGACCGACCGGTCCGGGGCCGTCTTCACCATCCGCCTTCCCAAACCGAATGACATTCCCAAACTGGATGAACTCAGATGACCGGTTCAGCCGTCAAGATTCTCGTTGTGGACGACGAGCCTCCGATCCGTAAGCTTTTACGCGTCGGCCTTACCGCACAGGGCTACGAAGTCCATGAAGCGCCGAATGCCGGTGCTGCCCGCCAGTCCGTCAAGGAAGACCGGCCCGATCTCATCGTGCTCGATCTCGGTCTTCCCGATATTCCGGGCCATGACCTTTTGCAGGAATGGCGCGAGGATGGGCTCACCATGCCCATCGTCATCCTGTCGAGCCGCACCGACGAAGCCGGCATCGTCAAGGCGCTGGAAATCGGTGCCGACGACTATGTGACCAAGCCCTTCGGTATTAACGAGCTCGGCGCACGAATCCGCGTGGCACTCCGCCATCGGCTGCAACAGCAGGGAGAAAAAGCGGTTTTCCAGACAGGTGGCCTGTCGATCGATCTCGTCAAGCGCATCGTCAAGGTTGACGGCAGTGAGATCAAGCTGTCGCCGAAGGAATACGACATCCTGCGCGTGCTCGCCCAGCACGCCGGCAAGGTTCTGACACATCAGTTTCTTCTGAAGCAGGTATGGGGTCCGGCGGCGGACGTGCAGTATCTGCGCGTCTATGTGCGCCAGCTGCGGCAAAAGGTCGAGCAGATTCCCGACCAGCCACACTATATCACCACCGAGACCGGCGTCGGCTATCGGCTCCGCGAGCCTGACTGATACAAGTCGAAACAGCATCGAGACTGAAATGAACCTCTCCAACATCATCCGGCCGGAGCACACCTTCATCGGCCTGTCGGTGACGACCAAATGGCGCGCGTTGCAGGCGATCTCCGAAAAGGCCGGCAAGGCTTTCGAAATTGACGGCCAGACCGTGCTGAAAGCGCTCGAATCCCGCGAGAAGCTCGGCTCTACCGGCATCGGCAACGGCATTGCCGTTCCGCATGCGGCTATCGACGGCATGACGAGCCCGCGGGGTCTCTTGATCCGTTTCGCCCAGCCGCTGGATTTCGATGCGATCGACGATATCCCGACGGACATCGCCTTCGTACTGCTCTTCGGGGAAAACAATCGTGGGGAATATCTGAACGTGCTTGCCGCCATCGCCCGCAGGCTTCAGTCGGAAGGTGTCCTTGCGGCCATGCGCAAAGCCAGAAACGTCGATGAATTCTATTCGGATTTCATCGCGGATTCGCGCGAGTGAGGAAAAATTCACTTCGCGCTTTCGACCTTCTCCCCGCCGTAGCGGGGGGAAAGCAAATCGAAACAAAGAGGCCGCTTCGGCCCCTTTTTATTAGAAGTCGCGCTGAAGACGCAGGAAACCGGAGGTTTCGTCGTCGCCGTCTTCTTCGTCGTAATACTGAACGCTGAGCTTGCTGCGCAGATTTTCAGCGATCTGGTAGTCGACGGTGACGCCGGTGGTATAAGCACTGCCGCCGGTGAAGTCGCCATTAGCATCGAGATCGATCTTGTCAAAGTACTGGAAGGCCGGGATAACGGCCCACTTGTCGGTGAGCTTCACCTTGTATTCGGCAGCAACCGTCCACTCGGACTGTTCATAGTAGTAGTTAGCACCGCTGGCCCAGATGCCAGCGAGGCCGAGGGTACCGGGGCCGATGTCGGCGTACAAGATTGCGCGGATAGCGCCTTCTTCGTTGTCGCTGTCGTAACCACCGAGCAGGTAACCGCTGAATGCGCCGCTCTTGAAGGAAACCTGGGCTGCAACGCCGAAGTTGTTCGGACCTTCGCCCGGCTTCTCGTCGTAGGCTTCTTCAAGTTCGTCGATCGAGATACCGGCTGCGAAGCGGTCGGTCTCATACTGATAGCGGATCGAGTTGTGGTTCGTCTCGTTGCTCGAGAGCGTGTCCGTCTCGCCGCTCAGATCGTCATCCCACCAGCTGTACTGCTTACCAACGCGGAAGCCGGCGATGTCGATGTAACCTTCGTCGAGCGTCGTCGTCTGGTTGGTAGCGTTGTCAGCGTTGGTACGCAGCGTGATAACGCCGGTCAGCGTGCCGTACTCGGTGTCGTTCTTGGTCTGGAAGGTGACCTGACCACGGGTAACGGCATCCCAGTCGGAATCGTTCGGGTTGGTTGCGGAGGCGCCGGGATTCTCGCCGGCGTTAAGTTGGAAACGGATGTAGCCTTCGATTTTCAGGCAGGTTTCGGTGCCAGGGATGTAGAAGTAGCCAGTCCCGTAGGCGTCGCAAACGCGAACATATTCTACGGGCTCCGGCTCGGCGGCGACGATAGCGTCGGCTGCATGTGCTCCGGAAACCGCTGCAAGGGCGGCAACAGAGCCAAGGAGGATAGTTTTAATAGACATCAGAAAGACCTTTTACGGTTTGAAGAAGGCAAGCAGTGCTTCAAGGGCACCCCTGCCGCCGGTCGCCGAATCCCAACGACCGGAAGTCCATGTAGGCACTCGAAAACGTCGGCGCTGCAAAAGAAGGCTGAAAATCGACACGCCAATGTCACTTTGGCGGTCAAACTGTGGCAGAAAAAACACGGCGCGGCGCGGCGCCACAATTGGCCGCGGCCGACTGTCAGCACATCCCGTTCGCAATCACCCGCTGAAAATGGGATGGCTTTCTAAGGTTGGTCCCCGGAACCGGAACAATCTTCGTTTCATTATACGACTTAGTTGATAGAGTTTAGCGCATAATCACGGAGGGTTCCCCATGCAGACTTCAAGGCTCACCCGGCTCATCGCGGCCGCGGTCATGGCAGGCAGCTTTGCGATTGGCAGCGTCGCGCCCGCATTCGCCGACCAGACGCTTCTCAACGTATCCTATGATCCGACGCGCGAATTGTATAAGGATTTCAACGCCGCCTTCGCTGCAAAGTGGAAGACCGACACTGGCGAAGCCGTAACGATCCAGGCCTCTCACGGTGGTTCCGGCGCCCAGGCGCGATCGGTCATCGACGGTCTCGATGCCGATGTCGTGACGCTGGCCCTCGAAGGCGACATCAACGCCATTGCCAAGGCGACAGGCAAGATTCCAGCCGACTGGAAGACCAGGCTCCCTAACAATTCAACCCCCTACACGTCGACGATCGTCTTCCTCGTGCGCAAGGGCAACCCCAAGGGCATCAAGGATTGGAACGACCTGATCAAGGACGACGTGCAGGTCATCACGCCGAACCCGAAGACTTCAGGCGGCGCCCGCTGGAACTTCCTTGCCGCCTGGGCATGGGCCAAGCAGGCGAACGGCGGCGACGAAGCCAAGGCACAAGATTACGTCACCAAGCTCCTGCAGCACGTTCCGGTTCTCGACAGCGGCGCACGTGGCGCGACGACCACTTTCGTCCAGCGCGGGCTCGGCGACGTACTGCTCGCCTGGGAAAACGAAGCCTATCTCTCGCTCGAAGAGCTCGGTCCCGACCAGTTCGAGATCGTGACCCCATCCTTCTCGATCCGCGCCGATCCGCCGGTCGCAATCGTCGACGGTAACGTCGACAAGAAAGGCACCCGCAAGGTCGCAGAAGCCTATCTGAGCTACCTTTATTCGGATGAGGGCCAGAAGATCGCGGCGAAGCACTATTACCGCCCGATCAAGCCGGAAGCAGCCGATCCGGCCGATATTGCCCGCTTCCCGAAGCTGACGCTCGCGACGATCGATGACTTCGGCGGCTGGAAGGATGCACAGCCGAAATTCTTCGGCGACGGCGGCGTATTTGACCAGATCTACAAGCCGGCCCAATAATAGATCTTATGAGCGCACATAACCCCACACGGTGGCGGTTCAAGCGGCCGAGCGTCATTCCGGGTTTCGGACTGGCGCTCGGCCTTACCTTGATCTGGCTTACCCTTATCGTCCTCATTCCCCTGTCCGGCCTTGCCTGGCGGTCGAGCGCACTCGGCTGGGAGAAGTTCTTCGGCATTGCATTCGACCAGCGGACATTGAGCGCGCTGCGCATCAGCTTCGGCTGTGCGTTCATCGCTGCCTGTCTCAATGTCGTCTTCGGCGTCATCCTTGCCTGGGTTCTGGTGCGTTACCGGTTTCCCGGCAAACGCATTATCGACGCCATGGTGGACCTGCCCTTCGCCCTGCCGACGGCCGTCGCCGGCATAGCACTGACCACTCTCTACGCTCCGAACGGCTGGGTCGGGCAATTCTTGACGCCGCTCGGCATCAAGATCGCCTTCACGCCTGCCGGTATCGTCGTTGCCCTCATCTTCGTCGGCCTGCCCTTCATCGTGCGAACGGTCCAGCCGGTCATGGAAGAGATCGACAAGGAAGTAGAGGAAGCCGCCGCCACGCTTGGCGCCAACCGCTTCCAGACCATCGCGCGCGTACTGCTGCCGGGCCTTGCCCCGGCGGTACTGACGGGCTTTGCGCTCGCCTTTGCCCGCGCCGTCGGCGAATATGGTTCGGTCATTTTCATCGCCGGCAACCTGCCGTTCAAATCGGAAATCGCCCCGCTGCTGATCGTCATCAAGCTCGAAGAGTACAATTATGCGGCTGCGACGGGCATTGCGGCGATCATGCTGATTATCTCCTTCGCGATGTTGCTCGTCATCAATCTCATCCAGAGCTGGAGCAGACGGAGGTACGGTTATGGCGTCTGATACCATCCAATCGACCGAGCCGCACAAGCTCCATTCGGCGGTCACCGAAAGCAAGGTCGCCCGCGTCACGCTGGTCGCCATCTCGCTCGTCTTCCTGCTTTTGATCCTGCTTCTGCCGCTGGCGGCGGTTTTCGTCGAGGCCTTCCGCAAGGGTGCCGGCTCATTTTTCACATCGCTTCAGGATGCCGAAACCTTCTCGGCGATCCGCCTGACGCTGATCGTCGCCGGCATCAGCGTGCCGTTGAACCTGACCTTCGGCGTCGCCGCCGCCTGGGCCGTCGCCAAGTTCGAATTCAAGGGCAAGGCGTTCCTGACGACGCTGATCGACCTGCCCTTCTCGGTTTCGCCGGTCATTTCGGGCCTCGTCTTCGTGCTGCTCTTCGGGGCCAACACCTGGCTCGGCCAGTGGCTGAGCGCCAACGACATCAAGATCCTGTTTGCAGCGCCAGGACTGATCCTCGCCACCATGTTCGTCACCTTCCCCTTTGTCGCGCGCGAGCTCATTCCGCTCATGCAGGAACAGGGAACGCAGGACGAGGAGGCCGCCCTTTCGCTCGGTGCCAGCGGCTGGCAAGCCTTCTGGCACGTCACGCTGCCGAACATCAAATGGGGCCTGCTCTACGGCGTGCTGCTCTGCAATGCCCGCGCCATGGGTGAATTCGGTGCCGTGTCGGTCGTGTCGGGCCATATTCGCGGCCAGACCAACACGATGCCGTTACAGGTGGAAATCCTCTACAACGAATATAATTTCACCGGGGCCTTTGCGGTCGCTTCGCTTCTGGCCTTGCTTGCCCTTGTCACGCTTGTTTTGAAGACGCTGCTGGAAATGCGCTATAGCGCCGAAATCGCCGCCAGCCGGCGGCACTGAAGGAAATAGAATGGAAGTACGCGTCCAGAACCTACGCAAGGAATTCGATCGCTTTCCGGCACTGCACGATGTCTCGCTCGACATCCGCTCCGGCGAACTGATTGCATTGCTCGGTCCCTCCGGCTCCGGCAAGACCACGTTGCTGCGCCTCATCGCCGGCCTCGAAAGCCCGACCGAAGGCCAGATCTTCTTCGGTGACGAAGACGCGTCGAGGAAGACGGTCCAGCAGCGTAATATCGGCTTCGTGTTCCAGCATTATGCGCTGTTCCGCCATATGACGGTGCTCGACAACGTCTCCTTCGGCCTGAAAGTGCGTAATTCATCCCGCCGTCCGCCGAAGGCGGAGATTCGCAAACGGGCGCTGGAACTGCTCGATCTCGTGCAGCTCTCGGGTCTTGAAAAGCGTTATCCGGCACAACTTTCCGGCGGCCAGCGGCAGCGCGTGGCGCTCGCCCGCGCCATGGCGGTCGAGCCGAACGTTCTGCTGCTCGACGAGCCCTTCGGTGCGCTTGATGCACAGGTTCGCAAGGATCTGCGCAAGTGGCTGCGTGAAATCCATGATCGTACCGGCCATACCACCGTCTTCGTTACCCATGATCAGGACGAAGCGATGGAGCTTGCCGATCGCGTCGTCGTCATGAGCCAGGGTGCGATCGAGCAGGTCGGCACGCCGGACCAGGTCTATGACAGTCCCAATTCGCCCTTCGTCTTCGGCTTCGTCGGCCAGTCGAACTGCCTGCAGGTGGAGGTCGCCGGCGGCGATATTCACTTCGAAGGCCGTTCGCTGGGCCTCAACGCCGAGGATGAGGCCGATGGCGCCGCCCAGCTCTATTTCCGTCCTCATGATGTCAGGCTCTGCGAATCGGCGGAGAACTGCATTGCCGGCCAGCCGGTTGCCAGCCGCCGTGTCGCGGGCACCCGCCATATCGAGCTCGATATCGGCAAGGACCGCCCGCATATCGAAATCGAGCTTCCGCCGAGCGAAGCCGACCGGCTGGACCGCACGCGTGTCGCCTTCAAGCCGACACGCTGGAAGCTCTTCCGAGGCTGATATCATCGCAGCACCGGTTCCCGCCAGAATCGTATTCCGGCGGGAACCCATTGGATTTTTTGTTATCTCCGGTTGTTTGTATTTTTGTCACATGCCGGGTAAAACGTTTTCGCTGAATCGAAAAGGGCTGGACTAATTCCAATAGGAGGCACCTGGCGTTGAGGGCGGAGATTTCCTTTGGAAAATCCCTGGTCGGGATTTTATTCGTAGGACTGGCAGCCGCGAGCTGCACGACGACACCGAAACCGGCGACAGCGCCGGTCAAAGCCAAACCGAAACAGTTTCAACCGGCAAAGGTCACTTTCAATTACACCACCAAGGATCGCGACTGCCTGAAACGGGCGATGTATTTCGAATCCGAGCATTCGGATGAGGCCGGCTATATGGCCGTCGGCAGCGTCGTCATGAACCGCCTGACCTCCGGCGCCTATGCCGACTCCATCTGCGGCGTCGTGGCCCAGAAAAGGCAGTTTGCGCCAGGCGTTATGACTCGCGAGGTCAAATCGCAGGCAGAGCCCGAGCTTGCGACCGCGGCTGATGCGATCCTGAGCGGCGAGCGCCATCCCGCAGTGAAGGACGCAATGTTCTTCCACACCGCGGGGTTGAAGTTCCCCTACAATAACATGCATTATGTGACGGTTGCAGGCGGCAACGCCTTTTACGAGAAGCGTGATGAAGACGGCGCGCTCGAGACCCCGCCGCCCCTGCCTTCTTACGAAGTCGCAATGAACTATGTACCCGGCGAAAGCATGCTGCCGCCACAGTTCGAGGTGCTGATCCCGTCAGCCGTTCCGGTGCCGATTCCAGCTCCCGATCCCATGGCGACGGCGAGCACACAACCGATACCGGTAATTGAGCCAGTGACGTCGATCGAGCCGGAGCCCGGAATGCCGATTGCGATTCCGACACCTCGCCCCGCCTATGACAATGTGATGCTGCGCGGAAGCATTCCGGCAAACGGCAGCTGATCCCGGAAGAATGAAAAGCGCCACAGCATCGGCCCGGAAATCGGAATCGATTTTCGGGCCGACACTTAGATTCACGGCGCTAGGCGCGCTCTTCCCAGATCTTCGCAAGCTCCACGATCGTCCCGACAGCCTTTTCCATATCCTGGCGGCTGATCCATTCGAGCGGCGAGTGGAAGGCATGGCCTCCGGCAAAGATATTCGGGCATGGCAGGCCCATGAAGGAGAGACGTGAACCATCCGTGCCCCCGCGGATGCTGCCACGCACCGGTGTCATCCCCACCTTGCGCACCGCCTCGACGGCGTTCTCGACGATCTCAGGGTGACGGTCGAGCACCACCTTCATATTGCGGTACTGCTCCTTCACCTCAAAGCGATAGGTCGAGCCTGGATAGGACTTCATCACATCCTTGACGATCGCTTCGAGCATGGTCTCCTTTTCGGTAAGGCCTTCGTCGGTGAAATCGCGAATGATGAGGCTGATCGCTGCCTTTTCCATCGAGCCGGCGACACCCGTCGGATGAATGAAGCCTTGCTTTCCCTCGGTTGTCTCCGGCGCGATATCCTTCGGCAGCCGGTCGATGATGGCGCCGGCGATCTTGATGGAATTTTCCATCCGGTTCTTGGCAAAACCCGGATGGATGGCGACGCCGGCAATGACGATATCGACGCTGTCGGCCGAGAAGGTCTCGTCCTCGATATGGCCGGCGGTCTCGCCATCCATCGTATAGGCGTAATCGGCGCCGAGCTTCTTCAGATCGACCTTGTTGACGCCTCGGCCGACTTCCTCATCAGGCGTAAAAAGGATCTTGATCGTCCCGTGCCTGATCTCCGGATTGTCGACGAGGATCTTTGCCGCGGCAATGATTTCCGCCAGCCCCGCCTTGTCGTCGGCGCCGAGCAGGGTCGTACCATCCGTGGTGATGATGTCGTTGCCGATCTGGTTCTTCAGCTGCGGATGCTCGGAGACACGGATCACCCGGCTCGGATCGCCGGGAAGCTGGATATCCCCGCCGGCATAGTTCTTCACCATCTGCGGCTTGACGTTCTTGCCGGTGAAGTCAGGTGCAGTGTCCATATGCGAGCAGAAGCAGATGACCGGCACCTTCTTATCGGTATTTGCCGGAATGGTCGCATAGACATAGCCGTGCTCATCGAGATGAGCATCCGAAAGGCCGATCTCCAGGAGTTCCGCAACCAGAATCCGGCCGAGATCCTTCTGTTTCTCGGTGGTCGGCTGCGTGGATGAGGCAGGATCGGATTGGGTGTCGATGACGACATAGCGGAGAAAACGGTCGAGAACGGTACCTGTCATAATATCCCTTCCAGCATGATCATCATCTGATGATATAGCGTCCGAAAGCTCTGTGATGAAAGCTATTTCCGCCGGCAGCGGGCCGGCATTCACCGCTCAATCCAACTCATCCACCCTCGGCGAGCGACCGCATCGACACAATATGCGACAACAGCCGGTCGTTCCTGACCTCGTGCACCAGAAAGGAGGAGGCGTCGAGAACGGGAAGATCGCCCCGATCTCCCAGCAGCAGCGGATTGGGCGGACAAAGCGAACCGCATGTCTGAAGGACGATCGATCCCGTTCTGCTGAGAACGGGCCGGTGAACATGGCCGCAGAGAATGCCAAGTGGTGGACGTTCCACCGCTTTCAAAGCCTCAAGAAGTGCATCACCATTCCTACATCCGACCTGATCCAGCATCTCTATGCCGATCTCGAACGGTGGCTGATGCATAAAGACGAGAACGGGTGTCGCCGCATCGGCAAGCGTACTTCCCAGCCACGGCAGATGCGGCAGGATGTCACCATAGCTTTGTCCGGCTACCGTTACATCGATCCCAACAAGGGTCACATCAGCGAGAGCTGCATGGAAATGCATCGGGACGGATGTGCCAGCCCAGTTGCCGATCCCGGCAAGTTCGCCCCGCATCACGGATTGATCATCGCCATTGCCCGGCAACAGATAGACAGGAAAATCCAGCGATCGCAGGCTTTGCGCAATGCGGCGATAGCCCTCCCGCCATCCGTCATCCACCAGATCTCCGGTCAGGACGAGGGCATCGGGCCGGAATGCCTTCAGCCAATCGATCGCCCTTTCGAATACAAGCAGCGACGGACTGTCCGGTCCGGCATGGATATCGGATATCTGTGCAACAAGCATATCGTGCCCCTCGATTCCCAAGGAAGGCAGTATGCCGAAAGCGACCGTTGCATTCTATCGCCTTCCCTCCGTTCAATCGACGCGATTGCCCTCGCCGTTGAACACATGCAGGTGCTTGGCCGGAAAGGCGACGTTGACCTTTGGTCCCGCGCTCAGCGCCTCGCGATCGAGCGTGAAGATCTTGAACGGCAGGCCATGCAGCGAAAGATGCAGGATGATGCCGAAGCCCGTCGGCTCGACGAGCTCGACATCGGCGGCAATTCCGGCTCCGTCATTCGTCATGACGACATGTTCCGGCCGGATGCCGAGCGTCACCTTCTCGTCGTTCGACAAAGGCAGCGATCTGTTGAGAGGCACGATCGTGCCGTCCTTCAGCTTCACTCCACCGGCATCGTAATTTGCATCCAGGAAATTCATACCTGGAGAGCCGATGAAACCGGCGACGAAGAGATTGGCGGGCCGGTCGTAGAGCTCCAGAGGGCTGCCGACCTGTTGCACGACCCCGCCATGCATGGCGACGATCCGGTCCGCCAGCGTCATCGCCTCGATCTGGTCGTGGGTCACGTAGATCGAGGTTGCCTTGAGGTCGCCATGCAGTTTCTTGATTTCGGCGCGCATTTGCTCTCGCAGGCGCGCATCAAGGTTCGAGAGCGGCTCGTCGAACAAGAAGGCTTTCGGCTGGCGCACGATGGCACGGCCCATGGCGACGCGCTGACGCTGGCCGCCGGAGAGCGCCTTCGGTCGGCGCTCCAGCAGCGGATCGAGGCCGAGCTTGGAGGCGGCACTCGCCACCGCACTGGCGATCTTCTCCTTCGCCGTCTTCCTGAGCTTCAGGCTGTAGCTCATATTGCCGGCGACGTTCATGTGCGGATAAAGCGCATAGGACTGGAACACCATGGCGATGTCGCGGTCCTTCGGATGCAGCTCGTTGACACGGTTGCCGGCGATGCGGATCTCGCCGGCTGTGACCTCTTCGAGACCTGCGATCATGCGCAGCAAAGTGGACTTGCCGCAGCCGGACGGGCCGACCAGCACGACGAATTCGCCGTCCTTGATCTCCAGGTCGACGCCGTGCAGCACCGGGAAATGGCCGTAGGATTTCTTGATATTCTTGATGTCGATCGATGCCATGTGACTAACCCTTGACCGCGCCGGCCGTCAGGCCCTGGACGAGATAACGCTGGATGAGCAGGAAGAAGAGGCCGGCCGGGATGAGCGCCATGATGCCCGCTGCCATCATCTGCCCGAAATCCACGGAGAATTTGGAGACGAAGGTGAGAAGACCGACCGGGAAGGTGGCCGCGTCATTGCCGTTGATCAGCATCAGCGCGAAGAGCAGCTCGCTCCAGGCCGCCGTGAAGACGAAGCCGAGGGTCGCCGCAATGCCCGGCAGCGTCAGCGGCAGGATGATCTGCCGGAAGGCCGTGAACTGGGTGGCACCGTCGATCATCGCCGCCTCTTCCAGATCCTTCGGAATGCCGTCGAAGAAGGACTGCATGAGGAAGGTCGCGAAAGGCACGTTGAAGGCGGTGTAGACGATGACGAGGCCCGTCAGGCTGTTTGTCAGGTGCAGCGGCGACAGGATCTTGAAGATCGGTGCCACCAGCATGACGAGCGGAAACATCTGGGTCAGCAGCATCAGTGCGATGATCCAATATTTCGCCCGGAAGCTGAAGCGCGACAGCGCGTAGCCGGAGAGCGAGGCGCAGATCGTCACCGCAATAGCCGTCGAAGCCGAGACGATCAGGCTGTTCTTGAAGAAGGTCGGGAAGGCGCTGTGCTCCAGCACGAAGCTGTAGTGCTCCCATGTGGTCCGCGACGGCCACATGCGCACGCCCTCCGTATAGAGCAGGTCGTTTGGCGTAACCGAGACCTTCAGCAGCCAGAAGAGCGGGAAAAGCGCGAAAACGACATAGACGAGGATCGCCAGACGGTGCGCGATGATGGGAAGAATGGATCGTCTCATGGCTCAATCCTTGGCAAGCAGGCTCTGCCGCAGCAGGATGATCAGCATGGAATAGGCCAGAAGCAGGATCAGCAGCACCAGGGCGATCGCCGAGGCATAGCCGAAATCGAGGCGCCTGAAGGCCTGGGTGAAGATGTAGCTCGCAACGATCTGGGTACGATCCGCCGGCCCGCCGCCGGTCATGACGACGATCAGATCGGCGAAGTTCGAAATCCAGACGGTACGCAGCATCACGGTGATGGCGATCGTCGGCGCCAGGAACGGCAGGGTGATCGACCAGAAGCGCTGGAACCAGCCGGCACCATCGATCGAGGCCGCCTCATAGAGATCGCGCGGGATTGCCTGCAGGGCGGCGAGCAGCGTGATGGCGAAGAATGGAATGCCCCACCAGACATTGGCGATGATCGGTCCCCACATCGCATATTGCGGATCGGAGAGGATATTGCCCGGCTCGCTCATCAGCCCGAGCGCAAAGAGCCAATGCGGGATCGGCCCGATGACCGGATTGAAGAGCCAGGCCCAATTCAAGCCAGCGAGAAAGGACGGCACGGCCCAGGGCAGGAAGACCAGCGCCTGGATAACACCCCTGCCCCAGAAAGGCTTGTCGAGCAGAAGGGCCAGGATGAGGCCGAAGACAAACTGCAGGATGACCGAAGCGCCGGTCCACCAGAGCGTATTTCGCAAGGCGCCATAAAAGGCCTTGTCCTGGGAGAGTTCGCGGAAATGCTCTAGCCCGACGAAGCCGCCGGAAAAGGGATTGAGAAGCTGGATATCGCGGAAGGCATAGGAAACGCCGACCACCAGCGGCACCAGCATGACCGCGATGATCAGGATCAGCGACGGCGCGCTGTAGAGATAAGGCTCCGAGGCATCGGCCAGACGGCGCAGCCATGGCCGGCGGTCGGGGCGTAACTCGAGCGTATGGGCGGTGATGGTCATTAACCCGATGCTTTCCCTCGCGACGCTTCGAGGCGCCGTCTGTCGTTGAATGAGCGGCGGCGGAAGAATTCCGCCGCCGTTTCAGTAGCCTGCCTTACTTCTTGGCAAGGAACTTCTGCTGTGCCTTGGTGAGGTAGTCGGCCCACTGATCGGCAAGGTCCTTGGCAGAGATGTCGCCGAGCAGCGCCTGCTGCGAGGTCTTGATCGCCATGGAATCCTTGAAGAAGGCGAATTCCTCAAGATAGGTCGGCATGACCGTCGGGACGGTGTCCTTGTCGGCCAGTTCCTCGAACCAGCCTTTGAACTGGTCACCAGCATAGAAGGGATCTTTCTCGGCTGCCGTATAGGCCGGCAGAGCGCCGATCTTCTTGTTCCACTCGATGTTGCCATCAGGCCCTTCGAGGGTAGCGATCAGCTTCCAGGAGAGATCCTTGTTCTGGCTCGTCGTGAACATCGACCAGCCACCGTAGCCGATGGTCGGATAGGACTTGCCAGCCGGCCCCTTCGGCAGCGGCATGACGCCGAAATCTTCCTTCTTCATGCGTTCGGCAATCGCGATCAGCGCATCCGGATCCTGGTCGAGGAAGGCGCAGGTGCCGGAATAGAAGCCGGCGACGACTTCGTTGAAGCCCCAGTTGACGCTGTCCTTCGGCGCATAGCCCTTCTTGTAGAGATCGACCATCCACTCGATGCCCTTTGCCCAGCCTTCGCTGTTCATGGTCGAGGTGCCGTCTTCCTTGAAGTACTTGTTGTCGCCGGCCATGGAGGCGGCGAAGATCATCCAGCCGTTCAGACCGCCCGGGCCGCCGCGCATGCAGTAGCCATATTTACCCGAGAGCTTGGAGACGGCTTCTGACGCCTTGGTGAAGTCCTCCATCGTCTTCGGCGGTTCCTTGACGCCGGCTTCCGCGAGCAGCTTCTTGTTGTAGAACATGGCACGTAGATAGAAGCCGTAGGGCAGCATATAGGCCGTGTTGTTGACGTCGCGGCCGAGTTCAAGCGCGCGCGGCGTCAGTTCCTTGGTGTGCTCCCACTTTGCGAGATAGGGCTCAAGGCTTTCGAGCATGCCGTTATTGGCATAGAGCGACAGCCAGGTATCGGGCATTTCCATCACGTCGGGCACATCGCCTGCCGAGACCATGGTCGCGAACTTCTGGAACGCTTCGTTCCAGGGCAGCGAGATGATATCGACCTTGGTGCCGGGATTGGCGGCTTCGAACTTGCCGACGATCGATTTCAGCGTCTCGGTACGCTCAGGACTGGTGATGACCTCCACCAGCTTCAGCGTCGTATCCGCAAAAGCCGTGCCTGCCATCATCGTGGCGAAGAGCGTTGAAATTATAAGCTTTTTCATTTTAGTTCCCCTCCTGGTTGTTTGTGAGGTTTCGGTTACGAGGCGGCAGCTATCGCCTCCTCGATATCCCTCCACAGGGCCTCGGTTCCTTCGAGGCCGATATGAAGGCGCACAGATCGTGGGCTGATGCCGAAGGCTTGTGCGGAATTCGGCTGTGCCTTCTGCTGCAGCACCACCTCGCCCGGTACGATCAGGCTTTCATGTCCACCCCAGCTTACGCCCAGTTTGAAAAGCTTGAGGTGATCTGCGAAGGCTCTGATGTCGATGCCTTCGCGGAATATGAAAGAGAAGAGGCCCGACGTGCCGTTGAGTCCGGCAGGCAGGCGGTTGGCAAGGCCCGGATGGCAGACCTGCTCGACGACGTCGAGCGCCTGCAGGCGCTGCGCGATCGTCACGGCCGCCGTCTCATGCGCCCGCATGCGGATCGGCAGGGTGCGCAGGCCACGGATCAACAGCCACGCATCAAAGGGAGAGAGCTTGCCGCCGAGGTAAGGATAGGCTTCAGCCTTGATGCGGGCGATCATCTCCTTCGAGCCGGCCACAACGCCGGCAACCACATCGCTGTGGCCGCCGAGATACTTGGAGGCGGAATGGATGACGAGATCGACGCCGAGCGTCACGGGCCGCTGAAAGAACGGGCTCGCCCAGCTGTTGTCGATCATGGTGACGACGCCGTGTTTCTTTGCCAGGGCTGCCAGCCCGCCGACATCATGGGCTTCCATGACCCAGCTCGTCGGGCTTTCCATATAGAAGACCTTCGCACCGGGCAGCGCCTTGGCGACAGCCTCTTCGTCCCTGCCGTCGACATAGGTCACTTCGACCTTCATGCGCTTCAGGATCGTGCCGAAGAGGCGGAAGGCGTCGGGGTAGACATGCTTGACGGCGACGATACGGTCGCCCGGCTCCACGAAGCTCAGCACGGCCGAAGAGATCGCCGCCATGCCGCTTGCGAAACCCAGCGCATCCTCGGCCCTTTCGAGCTTTGCCAGCATCTCCTCGAACATGCGCACGGTCGGATTGAGGCCACGCGTATAGATCGGCCGTACCTTTTCGCCGCGATAGGAGGCGATCATGTCGTCATAATCTGAAAAAGTGAAAAGCGAGGTCTGGAAGATCGGCGGAACGACCGCTTCGGCGAAGTTTCCTTCGTCGTGGGCGGTGATCAGCGAAGCAAGGTCGAACGGTTCGAGGCCGTCAGTCATCGGGACATTTCCTTGATGTCTTCCTCGACCACGTCGAGGATTTTCAGCGTCTCACGCCGCGCCGCCTCGGTGTCCTGGGCGGCGATGGCATTGAAAAGGGTGCGATGAAAGGGAAAGGAGCGGCGGGCAAAATCCTGCCGATCGAAAGGGTGCGTCCAGAAGCGCTCGAAGGTCTCGCGCATCTGTTCGAGCAGCTGGCGAAACAACGGATTGTGGGTGGCGTCGTAGACGGCGAGGTGAAAGGCCAAGTCCTCCGGCCCGGATGTCCCCTTGGCGATATGCACCCGCTCCATGTCGTCGAGCTTCTCCTCGATGACCATGAGGTCCTTCGCCGTACGCCGCCGTGCAGCGACCATGCCAGCCTCGCATTCGATGCCCCGGCGAACTTCCAGCGTCTGCAGCAACACGTCACGCAGATGCGCGGTATCGAGCGACAGCGACATGTGGACCGTGTCCCGGGAAACCGGTTTCAGCAGATAAGTTCCACTGCCTTTGCGTGTTTCAATCACGCCAAGCGCCTGAAAATGCCGGATTGCCTCGCGAATGGTGGAACGCCCGACGGCAAGGGCAGCCATCAATTCGCGCTCCGCCGGTAGCCGGTCACCCGCCTGAAGCCGGGCATCCTCGACATAGTGCGCCAGCGCATCCGTCACTTGACGGGCGCGGTCAATCGCCGGAAGCGGCCGGATCACCGGCCTGTCGGTACCATTTGCCTTCATGGCTCCCCAAGCTCTTTTCTAAGGCAGCCGACCTTTAAAAATTGGTCTGACATCTTAGCATTTCTGAAAGCTGAAGCAGCGTCAAGGCGATATTTTTGGCAGCCCTGAAGTGGGCCGGAAGCGGGTTTCATGGCCCAAAAAGAACTCACTCACCACAACGCTGTTCGGGTTCGAAAGCGGCTTGGGAGTGATCACCTGCAATCTCGGCCACAGGCCGCCGGCGCAAGCGCCGCCTAACGATACACGCGGCATTTGTGCATTTTAGGGCCGAGCAAGTTGCGTTACCCTCTTGACGAACGCACACGCTCAGCGCTTACTATGCCTCTGACGGATATAAACCAAATAAACTGATATGAATGGTGGGGAGGAATATGGAGGCTCGAGTCACAGCGCACGCGCGTTATACGGTAGCCGATATCGACAAGAGATTGTACGGGTCGTTCCTTGAACATCTCGGACGGGCCGTCTACACGGGCATCTACGAGCCCGGGCACCCAACAGCCGACGAGTCTGGCATGCGCCAGGACGTCCTTGAACTGGTTCGCGCTCTTGATACGCCAGTCTGCCGCTATCCCGGCGGAAACTTTGTATCGGCTTACAATTGGGAAGACGGTATCGGCCCAAAAAGTGAGCGTCCGACACGGCTCGACCTGGCCTGGCGGACTTCCGAGTCCAATCAGGTAGGCATTCACGAATTTGCGGGTTGGGCGAAGGCTGCGGGCACCGAGATGATGCTTGCCGTCAATCTCGGATCCCGCGGGCTTGATGACGCTCGCAACTTCGTCGAATACGTCAACCATCCAGGCGGCAGCTACTGGTCTGACCTTCGTCGCAAAAATGGACAAGCCGATCCATGGAACGTCAAACTCTGGTGCCTCGGCAATGAGATGGACGGCCCCTGGCAGGTTGGGCACAAGACCGCAGTGGAATACGGCCACCTCGCAAACGAGACGGCCAAGGCGCTGCGTGCCTTCGACGATAGCCTGGAGCTCGTCGTCTGCGGCTCCTCACATTCCGACATGCCGACCTACCCCCAGTGGGAGGCGACGGTTCTGGAAGAGACCTACGATCAGGTCGACTACATCTCGCTGCATATGTATTTCGAGAACTACGAGAAGAAGACCTCGGAGTTTCTGGCCCTGCCAGAGAAACTCGATCGGTATATCGGCACGGTCGGTGGCGTTATCGATTATGTGAAGGCGAAGAAGCGCTCCAAGAAGAATGTTCGCATCTCATTCGACGAATGGAACGTCTGGTATCACGAGCGTCGTAGCGATGCCAAGCGAATGAAGGAGTGGGACTGGCCGCATGCGCCCGTGCTGTTGGAAGACATCTATAATTTCGAGGATGTGCTTCAGGTCGGCTGCATACTCAATACCTTCATCCGCCGATCGGACGTCGTCCGGATCGCCTGTATAGCGCAGTTGGTCAATGTCATTGCGCCGATTATGACCGCACCGGGCGGCGCTGCCTGGCGCCAGACCATCTACTTTCCATTCCAGTTCGCGTCGAATTATGGACGCGGCACCGCCCTTCGGCTCGATGTCGATTGCGCCAGGTACGACGCCGATATCGCCGCCGGTGTCTCCTACCTGGACATCGCCGGCGTTCATGACGGGGATGCGGGTACGCTGACCTTCTTTGCGATCAATCGCCACGGCGAGGAGGCCATGACGATCGATCTCTCTGTGGAGGGGTTCGGCAAAGTCCGCAGCGTCGAGCATACGCTGATCAAGCACGATGATCTGGAGGCTCGCAACACCAAGGATGCGCCGGACACAGTTGCCCCGATGAAGGTCGAGGGCGCGACCATCTCCAGCAATGGCGTGCAGGTCACCGTGCCTCCATACTCTTATTCGATGATCAGGATCACGCTTTGACTTTGTAGTGAAACATGTTGGCGGCGGGAGGCCGCGAGCAAAAAGGGAGGAAAATATCATGTTCAGAATGCTGAAGCTCGCTAAGTGCATTGTGGTCGCAACTGCACTGTGCGGGTCCGCTGCCCATGCACAGGAAACGGTCGCCTGGTGGGATTTTCTCAGCGGTGGTGACGGCGTGCGCATGAAGCAGATGATCGCCGATTTCAACAAGGCCCATGAAGGGAAAATCAAGATCGAGGCGACCACGCTGGAATGGGGCACGCCGTTTTACTCCAAGGTTCAGACCGCAGCCTCGGTCGGCGAAGCACCCGATATCATGACTTATCACGCCAGCCGGATTCCCCTGGCGGTGAAGCAGGGGATTCTCCAGGAAATAACTGCTGACGACTGGTCCAAGATGGGTCTTGCGAAAGATGACTATGCCGAAACCACGTGGGATGCCGTTACGATAGACGGCAAACAATATGCCGTTCCCTTCGACACCCATCCGATCGTGCTCTACTACAATAAGGATATCCTGGCTAAAGCGGGTCTGCTGACCGAGGACGGCAAGCCCAAGGGGCTCGACAGCCGGGAAAATTTCGAGGCAACTCTGCAGGGGCTGAAGAAAGCCGGCGTAAAATTCCCGCTTGGGTCGGTAACCGCCGATGGCAACTTCATGTTCCGGACAATCTACTCCTTGATGGGTCAGCAGGACGGAGAACTTCTGACCGACGGCGAATTCCTCGCGGGTGACAACGCGCAGAAACTGCAAAACGCGCTTGCCCTCCTCCAGGGGTGGACCAAGGAAAGCCTGCAATCGACATATACCGATTATCCCGCGACTGTCGCACTTTTCACATCAGGCGAGGCCGCAATGATGATCAATGGGGTTTGGGAAGTGCCGACCATGGTCGACCTTCACAAGCAGGGCAAACTCTTTGAATGGGGTGCCGTCGAGCTTCCCGTGCTTTTCAAGCATGCCTCGACCTACGCAGATAGCCATACCTTTGCCATTCCCGCCAACAAAGGAAAGGACATGACGGCGGACAAAAGAGCAGCCGTGCTGGAAGTCATTTCCTGGCTTTCGAAGAACTCGCTTTACTGGGCAAGTGCAGGCCACATCCCTGCCTATGGACCGGTCACCCAGAGTGCTGAATACAAAGCCATGCAGCCGAACGCTACCTATTCTCCTCTGACGGCCAACATGATCTTCGATCCAAAGACGCCACTCGCCGGCGTGGCCGGACCGATCTTCGATGTGATGTCCAACTACTTCGTTCCAACTCTCAACAATGAGATGGATCCGGCTAAAGCCGTCGAGGAGATCAAGACCGAACTCAACGATCTCTAACACCTTCTACGACAGGTCGCGGCACATTGCTCCGACCTGTCAGCAGCCCTCACGATCCCCTTATTGGAACGAAGGAAGCTTGCATTAATCATGCTCAGGAATAAACGAAGCGAGGCTTTGATCGCCGCGGTACTGGTTGCGCCTTTTGTGGCGATATACGGTCTGGTCTTTATCTACCCTTTGATCAGACTTTTCCTGACCAGTTTCACGGACGCTCCTCTGATCGGCAGCGGCGCGTATGTCGGTTTCGATAACTATGTGCGCCTCTGGGGTGAACGGCGTTTCGACACTGCACTGTGGAACACAGCCTATTTTGTCTTGCTAACGGTTGTACCTGGGACATTTACTGCCTTTGCCATTGCTCTCGGCATCAATCGGCTTGCAGGCCGGATGCAGGCCTTCGTCCTGGCGCTGTTTTTTCTGCCTTATATCCTGCCCGTGTCGGTCGTCTACCTGATCTGGGACTGGACTTTGAACTTCCAGTTCGGAATCGCAATGTATCTCTTTGACATGATAGGGATAAGCCGGGTCCCAGTTTTCAAGTCGACAGGCTGGTTTATGCCCGCCGTCGCCTTCATCACCATCTGGTGGACTGCCGGCTTCTCCATCCTTCTGTTTCTTGCCGGTCTTCGTTCAATCCCCGCCGAGATTTATGAAGCGGCCGCTCTCGACAATGCCGGCCGCTGGGCGACGTTCCGGCAAGTTACATGGCCGCTCATGTGGCCGATTACGGCCTTGGTGCTCACCATACAGTTGATCCTACAGCTAAAGATCTTCGACCAGGTCTACCTGTTTTCGACTGGTGGCCGCCCCAACGACAACCTTGTCCTGGTCTATTATGTCTTCCAACGCGCGTTCCAGTCCGACCAGGGAGGTCGTGCCGCCGCGGCTGCAGTCGTCCTTTTCGTGATCGTTATCGTCGTCTCGGTCATCAACTTCCAGCTCACACGTCTGTCGAAGGGAGGCGCGCGATGACCTCAACAACTGTCCAGCGCTTAAATGTGGCAGGTTTTGCGATCACGCTGGCGACCGTCGTCATCGCCGTGCTCTGGGCGTTCCCGCTCTATTGGGGCGTCGTCTCGTCGCTCAAACCGGAAGACGAAGTGGTAAGGCCCTACATCGAACTATGGCCAGACACCTTCACCCTCTCGCATTATGTCTTCGCACTGACTCAGACCCAGATCGGGACCTGGTATCTGAACTCGATCGTGACGGCACTGGCGATCACCGTACTGACCGTCGCTTCATCGCTTCTTTGCGGCTATGCGATATCGCAGCTCGAATTTCCGCTCCGCCGCCCACTCTGGTGGCTAATCCTGGCGAGTTTCATGGTCCCTATGCAAACCATGATCGTCAATCACTTCGAACTTGTGGCAAGCCTCGGGCTTCTCAACACATGGAGCGGCATCGTACTTCCGCAATTGATCCACCCTGTGATCATCATCGTCTACAAGCAGTTCTTCGATGGAGTGCCGAAGGATTTTCGCGAGGCCGCTGTCATGGACAATGCTTCTGAATGGCGCATCCTGACGCGGGTCTACATGCCAATGAACTGGGGTGTCACGGCGGCACTTGCGATCGTCACCTTTATCTGGTCTTGGAACGCCTTTCTCTGGCCCTTCCTTGCCGTGACGAAGACCGACATGATGACCATCACCGTCGGTATTACGCAGGTCAACGATGCCTTCGGGGTCTATTATGCCCGGCAACTCTCTGCAGCCGTGCTGGCCGGCCTGCCGGTGGCAATCGCCTATCTGGTGTTTCAGCGGCGCGTGACAGAAGCAATTACCCTGTCAGCCGGCATCAAGGGATGATACGGAACGTCAGCAAGAGCTGCCGTTCCGTATAAGAAGAGATTTTGCTCCTCAGTGTACGTGATGCGCCTTTCCGTCCTTGTCGAAGAGATGGACGGCAGTCATGTCGAATGAGATGAAGACGGTATCGCCCGGCTGAACATTGCAACGTCCTCCATCCTGTGCAATGACCTCGCTGCCATCCTTCAAGCTGCAATAGAGGAGCGTTCGATCGCCGAGCCGCTCCACGACACCGACTTTGGCCTCACTGCCCCGTGCGCTGGCACCTTCGCCTTCAACGGCCCGTACGGCTTCCGGCCGGATGCCGAGTTCGTAGCGACCCGGGCCTGACGGCGGCGGCGAGATCTTCAATTCGGCTCCGTCTCCTAGCCGCAAAATTCCTTCGGGTAGCAGGTCCACAGGGAGAAAATTCATTGCAGGACTGCCGACAAACCCCGCGACAAATCTCGATGCTGGCCTGAGATAAACCTCCATCGGCGTGCCGATCTGTTCGATCCTGCAATTGTTTAGTACAACAATACGGTCGGCAAGCGTCATAGCTTCAGTCTGGTCGTGCGTTACATAGATCATCGTCGACTTCATGCGCTGGTGAAGCTCGGCAAGTTCCACGCGGGTGCGTACGCGCAGCGCAGCGTCGAGGTTGGAGAGGGGCTCGTCTAAGAGAAAAGCTGTTGGGTCCTTGACGATTGCACGACCGATTGCGACGCGCTGGCGCTGGCCACCCGAAAGCTGGGCAGGCCTTCGCCCAAGTAGCGCATCCATCTCCAGCATCCGCGCCGCTTCGGCAACGCGCAGGTCGATATCCTTTTCTGGCATGCCTATGTTTCGCAAGCCGAAGGCCATGTTGTCCCGAACCGTCATGTGCGGGTAGAGCGCGTAGTTCTGAAAAACCATGGCCAGCCGGCGCTGACCTGGCGCCAACGTCTCGCTTCGCACACCGTCGATGCTCAAGGCCCCGCTCGTAATCGTTTCAAGCCCAGCGATCATCCGCAGCAACGTTGATTTTCCCGAGCCCGAGGGTCCGAGAAAAACCATGAGCTCTCCGGAACGGATCGTCAGGGATATATCTTCGATGACTTTGACATTGCCGAAGCTCTTGGTGACATTTTCAAGCCTGATTTCTGCCATGAAGTTCCTCCCGATTAAAACCATTCTTTCCGGTATATACCAGAAGTCAAGATATCAGTAGGTTACGACCATTCTGTTGTGACTTCTCTCCAGCCGCTCGCGAAACGGACACTCGAGTACCCGGTATACCGGCGACGTTGCGCAGTCTTAATCAAGGCTGGACGGGCTTGGCTGAGCGGCATTCGTACAGCAGCCGGATCGCACTGTTTGCCCTAAAATTCTATTCCTTGGGCCGCCTGACTAGCAGGCCGACCGGCGCCCTTGATACATCATAATTTCCGATATACACATGAGCAAAACATGGGGACATGATGGAGCGGGCGTTTTTAACAATTTTCGCTGGCGAGAACAGTGACGCTATACGCGCGCTCTCGGCACCCGCGAGGGTTGATATGCTTAAACTTCTTTGCGCAGAAGGGCCGATGAACATCAATGACATTGCGCGTGCCCTTTCCCTTCCCCAATCGACAGTTGCTACTGGAATACAGATTTTGGAAGACGCGAGGCTCGTCGAGTCCCGGCTCGCCAAAGCACGGAAAGGGAACCAAAAAATCTGCTCAGCGATCTACAGTGAGATCGTCATCAGTTTCGAAAAGACCGCGGCTCAACGGCTTGATGATGTTATCGAGGTCGAGATGCCGGTCGGGCTGTATACCAGTTGTGACGTTTACGCGCCGTGCGGACTTTGTTCCACCGAAAGCGTCATCGGTCCCCTTGACGTTCCGGATTACTTTCTTGATCCGCAGCGCATGCAGGCCGGGCTCATCTGGTTCGGCAGGGGATATGTGGAATACAAATTCCCCAACAATGCCAGAGTCCTTAACAAGGATATCCGTGCAATCGAGTTCTCTCTGGAACTCTCGTCGGAAGTGCCGGGCACGAACGCCGACTGGCCATCGGATATAACACTTTGGGTCAATGGAGTGGCCATCGGAACGTGGACTTCGCCTGGTGACAACGGCGATAAGCGAGGTGCGTTTACTCCACCATGGTGGAAGCTGGAGGGCTCGCAATATGGGATGCAGAAGACGTGGCATATATCACGTAGGGGGACCTTTGTTGACGGCGCTCCCGCATCAGAAGTGACGATAAACGATCTCGCGCTTGCCCAGCACTCTTCTATACGGCTGAGGGTCGGCATTGCGGAGGATGCCCGCCATACCGGGGGCGTTAACATTTTTGGTCGCAATTTCGGCAATTACGGTCGCGATATCGTTATGCGATTGCATGTCTGATCACGGTCGCCAGCAGGGTCTCCGACATTGTCCCCCCATCCCCTATGGCATGATAATACCGTTAGCCCAACTCTGAATTGGAGCATTTGCGGTCGCGCAAGCTGCGCGCCCATAGCCGATTCAAATCACACCAATAAATAGCAGTTTCGCTACCGCTTCTGCACGGGGCCGCAACCTTCCCCAAAGGTGATCACACACCCCGCATGTTTCCCCAGAGCAAGACGTGAAGCTGGGGAAGAACGCGAGCGTCGAACCACCGGTCCAAGGTAACCCTGTCGACCAGCCACCGCATGCGGTTCAGTATTCCTTCGAGATCGATCATGGCTTCTTCATCTACTGGCGGCGTGTGATTGCCGGGTTGCAGGAAGATCGGAAGCTCTTTGAAATCCTTTGCGACAGACCTTGCAAAGGCATAGTCGTCTTCATCGAATATGACGATCTTCATTGCGATCCTGGGGCCGTTGCGAGCCGCAGTTATGCAGTTTCTCAGTTCGCCCGGCTTGAATTCCATACCGCTGGACGGTGGTTTGGGACTGAGGATCAAATGATCAAGCTCTGCAAACCAGTCCTGGGCTATCGACCCCTGTGTTTCCAAGGCGAATTGATAGCCATCGTGCTTTCCTCGGGCGATCAGCGGCCCAAGCGGCTGGATCGCCGGGTTTCCACCGGACAGGGAAATCATGAGAGGAACGCCTTGAGAGAGCGATTCCACGTTCGACCAGACCTCATCGACCGACATTGGCGTCCACTCGTCGCGGAAGGCGCTGTCGACGGCGTGAAGCGTATCGCACCATTCGCAGCGATAGTCGCAGCCGCCCGTTCTGACGAAGACGGTCGGAAGTCCCATGAGCGGCCCTTCCCCCTGGATCGTCGGTCCGAAGATTTCGCTGATGCGGATCTTTTGTTCCTTGCCTGTCATGGGCGATATTCCGCCCATGTCTTCGGGGTCTCGCTTACCCTCACGGCGGAGGTTTCCGGCAGGCGCTGCTTGCACCAGTCATAAAAATGCTTGGCGAGCCATTCGGATGTCACCCGGTCATGGCCCAACGCGTCGTTGAGATGCCGGTGATCAAAGGTCTCATCGATGTATCGCTTGAGCGGCGAAAGCTCGTGATAATCACGGACGAAGCCGTCCTCATTCAACTCCAACGCGGCAAGCTCGACTTCCACGATATAATTGTGGCCGTGCAGACGTGCGCACTGATGGTCATCAGGAAGGTGGGACAGCTGATGCGAGGCGGAAAAATGGAACTCCTTGGTGATCCGGTACATCACTTCGCCTCTTCTGCCTTGAACGCACCCGTCGCAGCGATCCAGAAATCCGGGTCGTCATAAACGGTCGGATCCTCGACGCCTGCGAGATGGAAGGCCTCGCGGCGCTCGACGCATGTCCCGCATCTTCCGCAATGGAAACGACCGCCTTTGTAGCAAGACCATGTCTCTTCAAAAGGCGTTAGGTGTCTTGCGCCATCAGCGACAATGTCGGCCTTCGTCGCGTTTACATATGGAGCAAGTAATCTGACATCGGCATATCCCTCAAGAGCATGCTGCTGCATCGTCTCGAATGCTGAAATGAACCCCGGCCGACAGTCCGGGTAGATGAAGTGGTCTCCGCCATGGACGGCAATCGCCACGGCGTCTGCGTGACGAGCAGCAGCAAGCCCGAATGCGATCGACAGCATGATGGCGTTGCGGTTCGGCACGACCGTCGCCTTCATCGTCTCCTCGGCGTAGTGCCCATCAGGAACCTTGACATCGTCCGTGAGGGCGGAGCCGGTCAGGTGCTTGCCCACGTTCGATATGTCTATGATGTCGTGTGGCACGTCGAGCTTTCGCGCGCAGAGAGCCGCGAATTCCAGCTCTTTGACATGCCGTTGACCGTAGTTGAAGGAGATGAGGCCGATAAGTTCGTGGTTCGCCGCAATCTTGTATGCAAGCGAAATGGAGTCGAGACCGCCTGAGCAGACGACAAGTACTTTCATTGTAGGATCCCTTGTTTTGTTGAACCGGGTGGGCTGCGACCGGTTAGCGGGGCACCTACTAAACTTCCGAAGCCGGGATGTCCAGTAACTTTGCCGGCAAGATGGCGAGCGGCGATCAGCGTCTTGGGTGCGCGGCGCTCGAACGGTCATTTCATCTTGCAACCACATTATGATGACCTGCCCGGCAGTCCTGCTGATGGCTGCAAAGTGAAGTCTATAGTCTGCAATCGGATCGAACAGTTCCAAAAGAAAAGCGGCGGCCGAGGGGCCACCGCTGCGGAGGTCAACTTAGCTGGTAATAAAGCGAACTCAGGCGACGTTCTGCCGTTTCGGCAACTTCCAGCCGGGGCGAGCAAAATGGCATGTGTAACCATTCGGAATGCGTTCGAGATAATCCTGATGCTCCGGTTCGGCTTCCCAGAAATCGCCGACGGGGACGACTTCCGTGACGACCTTGCCCGGCCACAGGCCCGAAGCGTTCACATCGGCGATCGTGTCCTCGGCGATGCGATGTTGGTTCTCGTCCGCATAGAAGATTGCCGACCGATAGCTTGCCCCGATGTCATTGCCCTGGCGATTGCGGGTCGACGGATCATGGATCTGGAAGAAGAACTCCAGGATGTCGCGATAGCTCGTCTTTTGCGGATCGAAGATGATCTCTATCGCTTCGGCATGGTTGCCATGGTTGCGGTAGGTTGCATTGGGGACTTCACCGCCCGTGTAACCGACACGCGTTGAAACAACGCCGGGAAGCCGTCGAATAAGGTCCTGCATTCCCCAGAAGCAGCCGCCAGCAAGTACCGCACGTTCTGTCGTCATAGAGATGTCCTTTCCAAAGGCGCGAAATTGACGGGGATCGTCAAGGTCTGCTTCGCTGACGCCTATATGGGTACTCGGCTCAATGATCGCCAGTCCACTGCCGCGGCATCGGGACCTTCCCTGAACCACATTCCGGCTTCCAGGCTGCTCCCTCAGCCGAGGGTATAATTTCTGCGGAACGAGATTGACCGGTGAGACGGGTCAAAGCACTCTGAGCCGAATTTTGCGTCGTCTGTCATCCGGGCGGCATTCTCTGGTTCGCAATTTCCGGCACCGCCTCTCAAAATCGGCTGCGAGCGTCGCGCAAGGGAGCTTTGGACATGGCACCAGAAAGACGGACGACCATAGAGCTTGATGGAGAAACCGTTCAGCAGATCGTCCAGAACCTCGATCCTGGCCTTGTCGCCGGCGGCTTTGCCCGTCTGCATGGCGGCAGCACGGAAGTCTACAGGATCGACCTTGCCGGCGCTGACATCGAACCGCTGGTCCTCAAGATCTATCCTGACAAACCTGAATGGGGACCGGCGAAAGAGAAGCTTGTGGCGGGTTGGTTCACGGAGCTGACGCGGCTTGCGCCAAACTGGCTGGAGATCGACGAGTCGCGAAGCCTCCTGCCGTTGCGCTACGCCTTGCTGCCGCTGCTGCCCGGCCGCGCGCTGCGTGACTGGATGGCCGAGCCGGATATAGAGCAAGCCTATCGGCAGATGGGGGAGTTGCTGAGAGGCATTCATGCGATGGCGATGCCAGCCTATGGCTACGTATTCGGCCACGGGATCGACAGACCGATATCGACGAATGCGGACTATATGACATCGGCGTTCGAAGACGTGTTCCGGCGCTTTCGCGACCTAGGCGGCGATGCCGATCTTGGGCGCCGTCTGCGGCAGCTGGCAGAAGGAAACTTCGGCCTTCTGCAGCAAAGCAGCAATGCCGTGCTCTGCCACGACGACTTCCATCAGGGCAATGTACTGGCCTTGCGCGGCGATGCCGGCAGGCTTCAGCTCAGCGGGCTTGTCGATTTCGGCAATGCGCGGGCAGCAGACAGGCTCTTCGATCTTGCCAAAGCCCTCTTCTGCTCGGCACATGAAGATCCGCGCAGCTATAAGCCCATCCTTGAAGGTTATGGCCCTGTCGATCACATCGATATCGAACGAACGCTTTGGCTCTACACGCTTTTCCATCGGCTCAGCATGTGGTGCTGGCTGACGAAGTTCGGCCTGGATCCCGCAGCAGAGGATGGCCCCGGCGGGCTTCTCCGAGACCTCCACGCGATGGCGCGAGTATCAGACCTAGGCGTCACTTTGCAAACAGGGTCTTGAACTGCGACGGCTGGCACCGGAGATACTGGTTGGCCGCTTTCACTTGCCCGCCGAGCTCGGCAGCCGCGTGCCACGGCCAGCGCGGATCATAGAGGATGGCCCGGGCGAGCGCGATCAGGTCTGCATCGCCGGTTGCTACGATTGCCTCGGCCTGCGTTGGCTCAGTGATCAAGCCAACGGCGATAACCGGCATTTTGACCGCACTTTTAATCGCCCGAGCAAGCGGCACCTGATAGCTCGGGCTGATCGGGATCGACTGCGAAGGGTGCAGGCCGCCGCTCGATACGTGGATGGCGTCGCATCCGTGTGCTTCGAGCATCCCGGCAAATTCGACACTCTCGGAAATCTCCAAACCGCCTTCGACCCAGTCGGTGGCTGAAACGCGCATCGTCACCGGCCGATCAGACGGAAAGGCATCTCTCACGGCGTCCAGAACCTCCAGCGGAAACCGGGCGCGATTTTCCAGCGAACCGCCATATTCGTCGGTTCGCTGGTTCGACAAGGGCGACAGGAACTGATGCAGCAGATAGCCGTGGGCACCATGGATCTGAACGGCGTCGATGCCGATCCTTGCCGCCCGCCGTGCGGCAGCAGCAAAAGCATCGCGGACGCGCTTCATGCCATCGCGATCCAGCGCGGTCGGCGGCACGTAATTCGGATTGAAAGCGACAGCGGAGGGCGCTTCGGTCTGCCATCCGTTCGGATCGGTCGGCGGAAACTGACCGCCGCCTCTCCAGGGAACCTCAGTCGAGGCCTTGCGTCCGGCATGCGCCAATTGCACGGCGATCGGCATGTCCGACCATTTTCTGATGCTTTCGAGCGTGCGGGCCATAGCCGCCTCGGAAGCATCGTCATAGAGGCCGACATCGGCAAAGGTGATGCGTCCCTCGGGAACGACGGCAGTTGCCTCGATAGTCAGAAGCGCGGCCCCGGAAAGCGCCAGCTGTCCGAGATGAATCAGGTGCCAATCCGTCATGCAGCCGTCCACAGCCGAATACTGGCACATGGGCGCGATCACGATACGGTTGACGAGTTCGAGATTGCGCACGGTGAAGGGCGAGAACAGGACGGGCTGGGGCATGGCGTTCCTCGAAGCGGAATTCAATGGTCTCGGTTTATAGCATTCTGTCGGAGCTTTACGACGGTTAGCAGAGCCTCGACATGTCAGGAACTGTTCTTTGGTGTGGGTCCGCCTTGTGAAGCGGCTCCGTATGCCAGCTTCTTCCGATTGTTTCGCCACGCGGAAGAAAGCCTTCAGCACAACCTCTGTTCAGGCCCGGTGCGGCCGGATGTATTGATTGATCCATCGACGATATTCCGTCCGCGAACCGAATGGGCCTCCGATCGTTTCATCGGCCAAAGCGTCGCACGACATCTTTACCGACAGGCTCGAAACGGCGACCGACGAGACGAGCGCTGTTTGAGGCCTATGGAGAGAATACGGTGAGCAAAGATCTCATCACCCCGATCATGCGCATACAAATCGAACTTGCTATCGCAAACGCGAGAAATGATCTCAACGCTCTCCGATCTCTGGAGATCGAGGCGAAACATCTGGCGCTGAGCGGCGCGGAGATCGACGCCGCAAAACGCGGAGGCAGTTTCGACTTGCTTGCCGATATCACCGTGAAACTCGCGCTGGCGATCGAAGCAGGCGATGAGGAGGTGAGCACCGTCGCAAGACGACAGCTCACGGTTTTCGGTATTCCAGAGATCGCTACGGAACTGCTCGCCTTTGTCAAGGAGCTGGAACCACCGCCACCGAAATAAGATGCTTTCGCCCAGCAGCTTGCCTCTATGGGATCGATAGATTGCGATCGGGAGAAAAGCGCTTAAATCTCTGTCCGGGACTTAATCTTTTCAAGACAATGTGGATCGCATGGATCGATGGCAGGCAATGAGGGTCTTCGTGAAGGTCGCGGAGGCTGAGAGCTTTGCAGATGCAGGACGGCAACTCCACATGAGCCCTCCGGCCGTCACACGCATCGTGTCTGCCCTGGAAGACGCCATCGGGACGCGCCTTCTGACGCGCACGACCCGATCCGTCAGACTGACGGCAGCAGGTGCCCAGTATTTTGCGGATTGCCGGAGGCTTCTCGCCGATCTCTCGGAGGCGGAGGCTGCTGCTGCCGGCGCCTACGGCAAACCGACGGGCACGCTCACCGTCACCACTTCTGCCATGTTCGGGACAATGTTCGTCCTGCCGCTGATGACCGAATATCTCGATCTCTACCCCGATGTCGTCGGTCGCGGCCTGTTTGTCGACCGCATCGTCAGCATGATCGATGAAGGCATCGACGTTGCGATCCGTATTGGCCATCTGCCTGATTCCGGCCTCACCGCAACGCGCGTCGGCCAAGTGAGGCGTGTGATCTGTGGGTCGCCTGTCTATTTTGAGAAGCATGGCGTCCCGATGGACCCCGGCGATCTGTCGAAGCATCGCATTATCGCATCGACCAGTGCTTGGACCTCGCTCGAATGGCGCTTCGGGGTACAGAAGAAGTCTGCTATCCACGTCAATCCTCGGCTCTTCTGCAACACCAACGAGGCGGCAATTTCGGCGGCAGCCCGCGGCTGGGGCCTGACGCGCGTTCTGTCCTACCAGATTGCGCCGCAGCTTGAGGCAGGTGAATTGCGCACGATCCTGGCTAGTTATGAGGAGGAGGCGTTGCCGATCCATGTCGTCCATCCGGAAGGCCGGTACGCTTCGGCAAAGGTGCGGAGTTTCATCGATTTCGCAGTCGAAAAGCTGAGGTCCAACAGGCATTTCAATTAGCAGCGAAAGGCCCGCGTATTCATCGCTGAATGCGCGGGCTCTCATGAAGGCGATTATTGCTTTGCAATCTTGCGGTCGAGGAAGTCGTGAATAAGCGGCGCCATCTCATCCAGCTTGTCTTCAAGGGCAAAATGGCCGGTGTCGAGGATATGCATTTCAGCGGCCGGCAGATCACGCAGGTAAGGATGCGCGCCTTCCTCCGGAAAGATCTTGTCGTTCTTGCCCCAGACGATCAGGGTCGGCGGCTTGCGTTCGCGGAAGAAGGCCTGGAATTGCGGGTAGAGCGGAACATTCGTGCCGTAATCATGGAAGAGATCGAGCTGGATATCCTTGTTGCCGGGACGGTCAAGCAAGGCCTGATCATGCACCCAATTGTCGGGGCTGATGCGGGTGAGGTCCTTGACGCCGTCGGTGTACTGGAACTTGGTGGTTTCGAGGACGACGAGATTGGACAGGGCCTCGCGTTTCTCCTTTGAATCGTCGGCCCAGTAGGCCTTGATCGGATCCCAGAACTCGCGCAGGCCTTCTTCATAGGCATTGCCGTTCTGGACGATCAGCCCGCTTACCCGTTCCGGATGCTTGAGAGCCAGACGATAGCCAACGGGCGCGCCGTAATCCATGAGATACATGGCGTAGGTCTTGGCGCCGAGCTCAGTCATGAGCGTATCGACCATGTCAGCATAATGGCCGAAAGTGTAGGCGAACTTGGTGTGATCGGGTGCATCGCTCTGACCGAAACCCGGATAGTCAGGTGCGATGACATGATAACGATCGGCAAGCAGCGGAATGAGGTTGCGGAACATGTGCGAGGATGTCGGGAAGCCGTGCAGAAGCAGGACGACAGGACCATCAGCCGGACCGGCTTCGCGATAGAACATGTTGACGCCATCGATCTTGGCTGAACGATAATGAACGGTCACCGGCGCCTGCCGGGTCATCGCAACCTGCTTGGCAGGAGCAGCTGCGGCTTCAGAAAGGGGAGCGAAGCTGACGGTTGCCAGCATCAGGGAAAGGATCAGTCGGTTCATCTTGGTTCTCCGTTTTAACAAATCCGCCAACAACCCTTGCTGGCCTCGCCCCAACAATAGCCATTCACTCGAACCCGTTAATCGGCAGAATGTGGAAGTTATTATTCCCCTTATCGGAATAGTGAAATGTCTCGTTGTGAACCGGGACAGCGGCGCCGGCGGCGGCGATGAGACGATCTGCGCCGATGCGAAGCGGCTAACCGTTTCTTCACACCGGGCAGGTAGTTCAAGGTTTGGATAATCTGTTCTCGGCAGCGCCGGCGGCGAAGAGTTTGTTCTGGTTATTCCGAACACGATTCCCGAAGAGGCGGCGGAGATCGTCAATCGCATGCTGGTTGCCGTCAGGCAGTCTCGCCCGCTGGCCGATCACCTCAGCTTCCGCTACAGTTTTTCTGCAGGCATCGCCTGTGTCATGAGCGGAGACCATGCCAATAATATCTATCGAAGGGCCGATCTGGCGCTCTACGCGGCCAAGATGAGAGGTCGCGACCAGATCAGCATCGATCCCCATGCGCACCCGCTTGGGCGACAGACATCATAGCCAGGCCTGCCAGTCAGGCCATAGGCCAGGGAGTTTCAATGGTCGAAAAGATTGCGCCCACCTCGCCCACAGCAGCCCCCTCGGCCACGCATGTAAACCAAAGCACCTCCATAGGCTCCGAACCTGACAATGCCTGGGTCGCCGAGCGGCAAGCAAAGATCAGCGCTGGCAGTGGGAAAAAAGACGATCACCACACCGCTGTGAGCAATGAAGATCGTATCGATAGCGATGACGATCCGGCAGCGGAGCGGCATCTCGACCATCATTCCACCCATCCCCATGCGGAGAGTTCCGATCCGACCGAAGAACGCCTGTCCGGCGAGAGCGAGCGCATCGGTACCGGCACCCTGGATGAGGATGTTCCGTTCGGCAAGCACGTCGGATATCTGTAAGTGATTGAGCTCGCACGCTGACAAGCCTTGTGGTGCTCAGCTTCGATCAGAAGCCGGCTCATCGTTGACATCAATTCTCTCCTCTTCAACCAGCCCCGGATCGATTAGGGATAGATGAGAAAACCTTTTCTCACTTGACAATTTCCATGAGAAAAGGTTTTCTCATTGCGAGTTCGATGGAGGAGCGACTGGACACAACAGGAGGAAGAAAAGGCCGGATCACCATTCATGATGTCGCGGCGGCGGCTGGAATCAGCATCTCGACGGCGTCGAAGGCGCTGAACGATACGGGCCGGATGGGTCCGGAAACGCGCGAGCGGGTCAAGCGCATCGCGGCGGAGATCGGATACAGACCGAACGCTTTGGCAAGAGGCTTGCTCAGCAAGCGCAGTTTCACGATCGGGCTTCTCACCAACGATACCTATGGTCGTTTTACCCTGCCGGTCATGGCGGGCATATCGGATGCTCTCGTTGATCATGGTGTTTCGGTCTTTCTATGCGCGATCGAGGAGGATCCGGCACTCGGGCAGATTCATGTGGAGGCGATGCTCGACAAACAGGTCGACGGCATAATTGCGACAGGAAAGCGTCTGGACAGACGGTTGCCGGTCGATCTGTCGAATTTGAACGTGCCCGTGGTCTACGCCTTTACGGAGGGAGCGCCGGGAACCGTGACGTTCCGCTCCGATGATGCACAGGGCGCGCGGCTTGCCATCGAATGGTTGGTAAAGCTCGGGCGCAAGCGGATCGCCCATGTCACCGGACCGGAGAATTTCTTTTCGGTGCGCGAGCGGGCCGATGCCTATCGCAAGGTTGCGGGAGAGGAGCGGCCGGTTCTGTTTGGAGCCTGGTCGGAAAGCTGGGGCCACGAAGCGGTCGCGAGAATGTGGAGCGGCAACGGCGAAAAGCCCGACGGCATCTTCTGCGGCAACGATCAGATTGCGCGTGGTGTCATCGATGCGCTGCGCGAACGCGGCATCCGGGTGCCGCAGGATGTTTCGGTGGTCGGTTTCGACAATTGGGAGATTGTCGCCGCCCAGACGCGTCCGCCGCTGACGACGGTGGATATGGAATTGAAGGAACTGGGGCGGCAGGCCGGATTGACGGTTCTGGCGCTTGCGGAGGGACGTCCGGTAGAGCCAGGCATCAGGAAACTGCCGTGCCGTCTCGTCGTGCGGCAATCATGCGGGGGTGACACCCTCGGAATATAGCAACGGCGCGAAGGAGACGCGCCAATTTGGGAGGAGAGCCAATGATGAAGCGTCTAATGGTGGCAACCAGCCTTGCCACACTCTGCCTGGTTTCGACAGCTTCGGCTGCCGAAAAGATCGAAATGTGGGTCCGCACCGGTATCGGCGATTCCTTCAAGAAGGTTGTCGAGGCCTATAATGCGAGCCATGAAAACCAGGTCGTTACCACAGAAGTGCCCTTCGGCGAACTAGTGCAGAAATACGCAACCGCAATCGCCGGCGGCCAAGCGCCCGATGCCCTGTCGATGGACCTGATCTACACCCCGGCCTTCGCGGCGGCCGGTCAGCTCGAAGACCTGACCGACTGGGCCAAGAGCCTGCCCTATTTCAATTCGCTGTCGCCGTCGCATGTCAAGCTCGGCACCTATCAGGACAAGATCTACGGCCTGCCGCTTTCAGTCGAAACCTCTGTCTTCGCCTGGAACAAGGACCTCTACAAGAAGGCCGGCCTCGACCCCGAAAAGGCGCCCACGACCTGGGAGGAAATCGAAGCCAATGCCGAGAAGATCCGCAAGCTCGGTGATGACACCTACGGCTTCTACTTCTCCGGTGGCGGCTGCGGCGGCTGCATGATCTTCACCTTCACGCCGCTCGTCTGGGGTGCGGGTGTCGATATCCTCTCGGAGGATGGCAAGACCGCAACGCTCGATACGCCGCAGATGCGCAAGGCCGTCGGCTACTATCGTGACATGGTCAAGAAGGACCTCGTTCCGGCGAGTGCCGCGAGCGACAACGGCACGAACTTCCTGACCTTCACCAATGGCAAGATCGGCCAGCAGAGCCTTGGTGCCTTCGCCATCGGTACGCTCGTCACGCAATATCCTGATATCAACTTCGGCGTGACGCTGATCCCAAGCGTTGATGGCAAGGCATCGTCCTTTGCCGGCGGCGACAATTTCGTCATCACCAAGGGCACGAAGAAGCTCGATGCCGTCAAGGAATTCCTCGAATATATCTATTCGATGGATGGCCAGAAGGTCATGGCGAAATATGGAAGCCTGCCGACGCGTGGCGATATTGCCGACCAGGTGCTTGCCGGGCTCGATCCGCGCATGCAGGTGGGCCTGAAGGCAATCTCCGTTGCCAAGACACCCTATACGCTGCAGTTCAACGATCTGATCAATAGCGCGAACGGACCTTGGGCAACCTTCACCAACGCCGCGATCTTCGGCGATGACGTCGATGGCGCGTTCTCGAATGCCCAATCCGAGATGCAGTCCATCATCGACAGCGGCCAATAACTCTCCCGGCCGTGGCCGGGGGACGGTGGCAGTTCCCCGGCCGATCCACAGACTGATCATTCGTAAGATGCGGAGGTTTCGATGACCGGTTCCGGTCCGCAGCGCACGCGCGCTGTCCGAAAACGGCGGCGAAGGTCGCAATGGCGCGGCTTTCTTTATATCGCGCCCGCCATGGCGCTCGTCATTGTCTTCTTCGTCATGCCTGTGCTGTTCACCGGCTGGATGAGCCTGCACAACTGGCCGCTGATGGGTGCGGCGCGCTGGATCGGCTTTGCCAACTATATCCGCATGTGGAACGATAGCCGCTTCATGGCGGCCTTGAACTTCACCGCCTACTATACGGTCATCGTGACCATCGCGATCTTCGCAGTCGCCTTCCCGCTGGCGATCTTCGTCGAGAAGGAGCGACGCTTCGTCAGCACCTACCGAACGATCATCTTCCTGCCCGTCGTGGTCGGCCTGGCGACAGCGTCGCTGCTTTGGGTCTGGCTTGCCAATGTCGACAGCGGTTTTGTCGGCCCGGCCCTTCGCGCACTCGGCCTCGTCGAGCGAAGCCCCAATATCATGGCGAGCTTCGATACCGCTTTTGCAACCATCATCGTCATGGTCGTCTGGAAGATCGCCGGCTTTACGATGATCATCCTGTTGACCGGGCTTCAGGCCATTCCGTCCGAGTTGACGGAGGCAGCCCGCATCGATGGCGCCGGGCGCTGGCAGCGCTTTCGACATCTCACCCTGCCGCTGATGCGAAAGACGATTGCGCTGGCGCTGATCGTCTCGGTCACCGGCTCGATCCTCGCCTTCGACCAGTTCTACATCATGACCTCGGGCGGACCGCAGAACAAGATGATCTCCGTCGTCTACTACATCTTCAATCAGTCCTTCGTGTCCTTCAATCTGGGCTACGGATCCGCCCTTTCGATCGTCCTTCTGGCGATCCTCGTTGCGATCTCCGTCGTCCAGCTCTGGCTGCTGCGTGTCGGAGAGGAACGCTGATGATTTCCTCCCGTGAACGCCGCGCCCGCAAACGCTTCAGATCGCAATCGGCCTATCATGTCGCCGGGATCGCCGTTTCGGTCTTCTTCCTGGCGCCCTTCATCATCACGCTGCTTGCCTCCTTCCGGCACGGCACGGAGGCAAGCCTGCCGCCGCTGCCGCCATGGCCGACGACAGGTGTCAGCTTCGATGCCTATGCGCTGCTCGACACGTTCGGCGCCGGCATCTGGCGGCACATGATCAACTCGCTCTTCGTTTCGCTGGCGACGGTGTTGCTGACGGTCACTGTGAGCCTGCTCGCCGGCTACGGCTTCTCGCGTTATCGCTTCCCGCTGAAGAACGCCCTCTTCGTACTGATCATCGCGACGCTCATGATCCCGTTCCAGTCGATCCTGACGCCGCTCTTCATCATTCTGGCAAAGCTCGGCCTCAACAATTCGCTGCTGGGCCTCACCCTCGTCTACGTGACGCTGCAACTTCCCTTCTCCGTCTTCATGATGCGCAATGCCTTTGACGCCGTGCCGAAGGAGATCGAGGAAGCGGCGCGCATCGATGGTGCGCGGGATCTGAGACTGCTGATCCGCGTGCTTCTGCCGCTGGTGCTGCCGGGTATCGCAACGGTTGCGATCTTTGCCTTCCTCAATGCCTGGAACGAATTCCTCGCCGCCCTCGTGCTGCTCTCCAGCAACGAGAAATACACGCTTCCCGTCCTGATGACGGCGGTGCGCGCCGGCCGCCTCGGCGCCATCAACTGGGGCGCGGTTCAGGCCGGTGTCGTCGTCATGACGATCCCCTGCCTGATCGTCTTCCTGCTCCTGCAACGCTACTACATGCGCGGGCTGATGGCCGGCGCGGTGAAATGATGATCTTTCAACGAAATGGATGAGCCTATGAACAAGCTGAAAAGAGACCGCCAGTTCCGTCCCCTGCCCGTACCGAGCGTCGAGCTGCACGGCCTGTTTGGCGATCGCCAGGATGCGATCTGCGATTCCACCGCCGAAACGCTGCTCGACCGCTGCGTTGCGGCCGGTATGCTGCAGGCCATTGACGTGAACCAGCCGAGCCCCGGCGTGGTCATTCCGATCGGTCCCTGGGGCGGCACGACACAGATGTTCTGGGACAGCGATCTCGGCAAGTCTATCGAGACCGTGGCCTATTCGCTCTACCGCCGGCCCAATCCGCAGCTCGAAGCCCGCGTCGACGAGATTATCGACATGTATGAGAAGCTGCAGGACAAGGACGGCTATCTGAACGCCTGGTTCCAGCGCGTCCAGCCCGGCCGGCGCTGGACGAACCTGCGCGACCATCACGAGCTCTATTGCGCCGGACATCTGATCGAAGGCGCCGTTGCCTATTACCAGGCGACCGGCAAGAAGAAGCTGCTCGACATCATGTGCCGCTACTCCGATTACCTGATCACCGTCTTCGGCCACGGCCCCGGCCAGATACCCGGCTATTGCGGCCACGAAGAAGTCGAGCTGGCGCTGGTCAAGCTGGCGCGGGTCACGGGCGAGAAGAAATATCTCGACCTTTCGAAGTTCTTCATCGACGAGCGCGGCACCGAACCGCATTTCTTCACCGACGAAGCGGTCCGCGATGGCCGCAGCGCTGCCGACTTCCACCAGAAGACCTATGAATATGGCCAGGCGCACGCGCCGGTACGCGAACAGAAGAAGGTCGTCGGCCACGCGGTGCGCGCCATGTACCTCTATGCCGGCATGGCCGATATCGCCACCGAATATAATGACGACACGCTGACGGCAGCGCTCGAAGCCCTTTGGGACGACCTGACGACCAAGCAGATGTACATCACCGGCGGTATCGGTCCGGCAGCCGCAAACGAAGGCTTCACCGACTATTACGACCTGCCGAACGAAAGCGCCTATGCAGAAACCTGCGCCTCGGTCGGCCTCGTCTTCTGGGCAAACCGCATGCTTGGCCGCGGCCCGAACCGTCGTTATGCCGATATCATGGAGCAGGCGCTCTATAATGGCGCCATGGCCGGCCTCTCCCTCGACGGCACCCGCTTCTTCTACGAGAACCCACTGGAAAGCTCCGGCAAGCATCATCGCTGGATCTGGCACCATTGCCCCTGCTGCCCGCCGAACATCGCTCGCCTGCTCGCTTCCGTCGGATCCTACATGTATGCGATCGCCGAGGACGAAATTGCCGTCCACCTCTATGGGGAAAGCAAGGCGTGCTTCGATCTCGCCGGCGCCAAGGTCGAGCTTTCGCAACGGACGCGTTACCCTTGGGATGGCGCGATCCATTTCGACCTGGCGCTCGACCGCCCCGCTCATTTCGCGCTGTCGCTGCGTATCCCGGAATGGGCTGATGGTGCGACGCTCTCCGTCAACGGCGAAAAGCTCGATCTCGCATCCGTGCTGATGGATGGTTATGCCCGCATCGACCGCGACTGGAAGAGCGGCGACAAGGTCGATCTCTCGATCCCGCTGACGGCCCGCAAGCTCTTCGCCAATCCGCTGGTTCGCCAGGATGCCGGCCGCACGGCGCTGATGCGTGGTCCGATGGTCTATTGCGTCGAGGAAACCGACAACGGCGCCGGACTGAACGGCATTTCTCTGTCAGCTGATGTTTCGCAAGCCAAGACCTCCGAGATATCGGGTCTTCGCGGCGCGGTCGCCCTCGAACTTCCCGTCAGCCGTGATACGGCCGACTGGGGCTCGGCGCTCTACCGCACCTCGCCGCCTGCCACAAAACAGGCGAGCGCGCGTTTCGTGCCCTATCCTTTCTGGGACAACCGCGAACCAGGCGAGATGCTCGTCTGGGTCAGAGCCGGCGAGGCGCGCGGTGAATAAAATGGCGGATACGAGCGTTGTGCTGACCGAAATTCGCAAGAGTTTCGGCAATCTGGAAGTCATCCATGGCGTCGACCTGACCATCGCTGAGGGATCCTTCGTCGTCTTCGTCGGACCCTCGGGATGCGGAAAATCGACCCTGCTCCGCATGATTGCCGGGCTGGAGGATGTCACCGACGGCGAGATCGAGATCAAGGGACGCAATGTCACCGATCTCGACCCTTCCGATCGCGGCATCGCCATGGTCTTCCAGTCCTATGCGCTCTATCCGCATATGAGTGTGCGCGACAATCTCGCCTTCGGCCTGAAAATGGCTAGGACGCAGACCTCGGAGATCGAGGCCCGCGTCAAGGCAGCCTCGGCGATCCTGAAGATCGACCATCTGCTCGACCGCCGGCCGGGACAGCTCTCGGGCGGCCAGCGGCAGCGCGTGGCGATCGGTCGCGCGATCGTCCGCAAGCCGGATGTTTTCCTCTTCGACGAACCGCTGTCGAACCTTGACGCGGAGTTGCGCGTCTCGATGCGCATCGAAATTGCCAGGCTCCACCGTGAGCTCGGCAATACGATGATCTACGTCACGCACGACCAGACCGAGGCAATGACGCTCGCCGACAAGATCGTCGTGCTGCGCGATGGGTATATCGAACAGGCGGGAACGCCGCGCGAGATCTATGAGCGGCCGAACAATGTCTTCGTCGCGGGCTTCATCGGTTCGCCGCGCATGAACCTTCTCGACGCAAGTTGGACTGGCGACGGCAATATCATGGTATCCGGCAACCGAATCCGTTCGCCGATCGGCGGGGCTGGTTTGAGCCAAGGGCAGAAAATTACCCTTGGCATGCGCCCGGAGCATCTGAGGATCGCCTCAAGCTCACAGGATGAGACACTGCGGGCCACGGTCGATTTTGATGAATATCTCGGCGGCACTCAGTTCCTCTATTGCCAGCTTGGCGACGGCCAGCCGTTGACCGTGGAGTATAGGGGATTGTCTGACATCGCGACCGGCAGCCAGCTCGCCTTCACCTGCGATCCCGCTTGTTTGCACATCTTCAACGCCGACGGCATGCGGCTCGACAAATAAACTCTGCCGGCTGTAGGCTGCGTTCCTGTTCTTCGGTCGGGCGCCTGCGGCATCGGCCGATCGGCACAAAACTCTCGCTGGAGGACAGCACCCGCCTGTCGCGTTGCATTGATCGTTTTCCTGGATTTCGAGGCCTCGTCCCTCAGCAAGAAAAGCGTTCCGATCGAAGTTGCCTGGGTGTTCGAAGACGGCCGCTCGCGCTCGGCCCTGATCCGGCCAGCCGCCGACTGGGATGACTGGGCGGCCGATGCGGAAGCAATCCATGGGATTTCGCGGGAGTTACTGGCATCGAAGGGCGTACCGGTAGAGCAGATCGCTCATGAAATGATTGAGGTTTTGACGGGGCACGATCTCTATGCGAGCGCCCCTTCTTGGGATGGAAAATGGCTGAGCGTTCTCCTGCGCGCCGGCGGATTTCCTCGGCATGCCCTCCGGCTCGGCAAGTCGCGTGATGCCTTTATGGCCGCGGCGCGTGAATTAACAGGAGCGGCCATCACGGAGACAGAGCTATCGAAGCTCATCGACGGCATTGTCGAGGAAAGCAAGGCGGCAAACCCGGCGCATCGCGCATTGGCGGACGCCATGCTTGAGCTTACCCGATGGAAGCTTGTCCGCGAGGCGACCAAGAAGCGGATGACGACAGGAGGGTAGAGGTCAGCGCTTGTGAAGGCTCTCGGTCACCCAGCGTGCAAAATCCGCAGCCGGGGGTGTAAGGCGGTCGAAGCTGCGGGTAACCAGCCAGTAGGCGCCGTTCGGAACCGTGAGGTCGAAGAGTTGGCGCAAGCGGCCGGCCCGGATTTCCTCTTCTGCAAAGGCTTCATCCAGGAGCGCAACGCCCTGGCCGCGCAGCGCCGCCTGCAGCACGAGACCGTTATCAGCATAGACAGGCCCCCTCGCCGTCTGGGGCATGGCGACGCCGGCCGCCTCAAACCACCGGCTCCAGCCGTCGCGGGCTTCCTCATGCAAAAGCCCATAGGCAAAGATGTCATGCGGAGAGGAGATCGGTGGGCCACGCTCCAGGAGATCGGAGGCGATCACCGGCACCGCGCGGACATCGATCAGGTGCCGGCTTTCCGTCCGTGGCCATGCGGTGACGGTGGCGCTGTGCCTGATGGCAATCTGCGCCTGGCCGGTGCGGAATTCGATCGTCCGGGGATCGGCATCGATCGATACCTCCACGTCAGGATGAAGTCTGCGGAATTCCGGCAGGCGCGGCACCAGCCAGCAAGCGGCGAAGGAAGGTTCGACGCTGATCTTCAGATCCGAAGATACTGAAGCCCCGCGGATATCCTCCAGGCATTCGTCGATCCGATCGAAGGAGGGCGTCAGAATGGCAAGCAGCTTCCGGCCACTGCCCGTCAGAACGACACTTCGATGGCGCCGCTCGAACAGCAGCTCACCCAATAGCTGTTCAAGCTCACGGATCTGCCGACTGACAGCCGCCTGCGAGATGAACAGCTCCTCAGCCGCAAGCGTGAAGCTCTCGAGCCGTCCCGCAACCTCGAAGCTTCGCAATGCCGTCAGAGGCAGCCGACCGCGCTTCATCCCATAACCTCAAGTTATCAGAAGCCGACAATAAGCTCGTTTGAAGACCACACGCAAGACGAAGAGAACACTTGGGAAAGGAGAGAAGCCATGTGGAAGAAGATCGTCTCCATCCTGATCGATGCCCTTCACCTCGTCACTTTCACATCTGATGACAAAGACAACCGGCGCCACCGGGACTGCTGAACGCTCGCGCAGCTTATCGGGATTCTCGCGCATTCATAATCCTGCACCGGGGTCTATATAGACCTCTCCTCACTTGAGAAGCAGGAGCATCACGATGCGGAAGCGCAAACTCGGCAGTCAGGGACTTGAAGTATCGGCCATCGGCCTCGGATGCATGGGCATGAGCCAATCCTACGGGCCGGCCGATGAGACGGAATCCATCGCAACCCTTCACCGCGCCATCGAGCTCGGCTGCACTTTCCTCGACACAGCCGAGGTTTACGGTCCCTACAAGAATGAGGAACTGCTCGGCCAAGCTCTCAAGGGCCGGCGTGACGAGGTGACGCTCGCCACCAAGTTCGGCTTCCGCCTGAAGGACGGCAAACAGGTGGGCACCGAACGCGACAGCCGACGGGAAACCATTCGCAGCGCCATAGAAGGCTCGCTCAAGCGTCTTGCGACCGACCACATCGACCTCATCTACCAGCATCGTGTCGATCCGGCTGTGCCGATGGAGGACGTCGCCGGCACGGTCGCCGAGCTCGTCAAGGAGGGCAAGGTTCGTTACTTCGGCCTCTCCGAAGCCGGTGTCGCCAACATCCGCCGCGCGCATGCCGTCTTCCCGGTGTCGGCCGTGCAGAGCGAATATTCACTCTGGGAGCGCAATCTGGAGGCCGACGTCATCCCTGCTTTGAAGGAGCTCGGCATCGGCCTCGTGCCCTTCAGCCCACTCGGCCGCGGCTTTCTGACCGGGGAGGTCAAGCGCGCCGAAGACTATCCGGAAGGCGATTTCCGCCGTGGCGATCCGCGCTATCAGGGCGAGAACTACGACGCCAATGTCCGCGCGGCCGATGCCGTTCGCTCACTCGCATCCTCGCTCGGCGTCAAGCCCGGCCAGATCGCGCTCGCCTGGATCCTGCACAAGGGCAGCGACTTTGTGCCGATCCCCGGTACCAAGCGCCGCACCTACCTGGAAGACAATATCGCCGCCACCGCCATCGCGCTCAATGCCGAGCAGATGAAGGCGCTCGATGAAGCGCTTGCCCCCGGCAAAGTCTCGGGCAAGCGCTACAACGACACGATCATGTCGACGATCGATCGCTGAGGGTGGCTCACGCGTCGATATCGGTCGACAGCGTGATCTCCTTTTGCGCTTCCAGCTCGGCAAGCCGCTCGTTCAGGGCCTTGCGGATCGACTGATAGGTCGTGCTGCCAAGCGCAAGCCTTTTGGGCGCCGGCTGCGCCTCAGCCGCCGCGATCATCGCGTCGGCCATCTTCATGGGGTCGCCCAGGATCTTGAACGAGCCATCGGCGATTGCCTTGCGCACCTGGCCGGCTGGGGTGTCTTCGTAGACATCCGTCTGCGGCGGTCTGACGAGACCGGCTCCGAAATCCGTACCCGCCGGCCCCGGCTCGGCAATGGTGATGTCGATGCCGAAAGGGGCGACTTCCTGCGCCACGGCCTCGATGAAACCTTCAATCCCCCATTTGGTGGCGTGATAGAGGCTGAAATTCGGATAGGCGATCTGGCCGCCTTCCGAAGCAACCTGCAGGATGCGACCACCGCCCTGCCGGCGCAGATGCGGCAAGGCCGCCCGGATCACCTGGATGGAGCCGATCAGATTGGTATCGATCTGATGGCGGATCTGCGCATCGCTCACCTCTTCGGACGCGCCGAACAGGCCATAACCAGCATTGCTGACGACGACATCGACCCGCCCCATCTCTTCGAAAGCGGCGTCGACGACCGCATGAACGGCCCGGTCATCGGTGACGTCGAGGGTCGCGACCCAGAGCCGGCCGCCATACTGCGCTTCAAGATCAGCCAGGGCTTGGCGCTTGCGCAAGGTTGCGGCGACGCGATCGCCCCGCGCCAGCAGCTTCTCGGTCATGATCCGGCCGAACCCGGAGGATGTGCCTGTGATGAGCCATGTCTTTGTCATCGTCTGTGCCTTTCTGATGCCGGTGGATCGCAGCTTGATGACAGCAAAGATAGAGAGGTTTATTGATGTGATAATCCGTTCAAATCTGCATGAGCTGTTGAAAAATACCCATGAGTTATCGACCGACGCTTGATGACCTCAATTCCTTCGCGGCAATCGTCGCCCACCGCAGCTTCCGCAAGGCGGCCGGCGAACTCGGCCTGTCGCCGTCGACGCTCAGCCACATGATGCGCAATATGGAGGCGCGCATGGGCGTGCGCCTGCTGCATCGCACGACACGCAGCGTCGCGACTACCGAAGCCGGCGAAATGCTTCTCGACAGGCTAAAGCCGGTCTTGCGCGATCTCGATCTGGCGCTCGATGCCGTCGGCGAATTCGGCGGCCAGCCGAGCGGTACGCTACGCATCAACGCCAGCGAAATTGCCGCCCGCGTGCTGTTGAATGCCGCCGTTCCTCTCTTTCTCGAGCGCTATCCGGAGATATCGCTCGATATCGTTACCGAAAACCGGCTGGTCGATATTGTCAGCGAAGGCTTCGATGCCGGCATCCGCCTGCGGGAATCCGTGCCGCTTGATATGATAGCGGTCGAACTCGGTGGCGAGGCACGTTTCCTCGCGGTTGCCTCGTCAGCTTACTTGAAAGACCACAAGCGGCCAAAGACGCCCGAGGACCTGAAGCATCACCGCTGCATCCGCCTGCGTATGCCGAGCGGCAAACTCTACCGCTGGGAATTTGAGAAACACGGCCAGGAAGTGACTATCGAGGTATCGGGCGCCCTGACCCTCGATCATGTAGAACTGATGGCGGAAGCGGCGGTCAAAGGGCTTGGCATCGCCTATGTGCCGGAAAGGGTCGCGCGACCCTATCTTGCCAGCGGCGAGGTTATCTCTGTTCTTGACGACTGGTGCCCGCCAATCCCCGGACTCTGCCTCTATTATCCCGGTCACAGGCATGTGCCGCAAAGCCTCAGAGCCTTCATATCCGTGCTGACGGAAGTCGAGCGGCGAGGCGCTTAGCCTCCCCCCGCGCATCACCCCTGCCCATTCTGTCTCACCTTTTCCGCAGCGCGGAAGCGCGCCGGCGTTAGGCCACGTCTTGCCTTGAAAGCCTTGCCGAAGGCGGCTTCGGATTCATAACCGACCTCTGCAGCGATATCTGCAACCGTTCGGCGCGTCCTGAGCAACTGGTCGCTCGCCAGCATCATCCTGATATCGGTCAGGAACGCGCCGACCGTCATTCCGGCGCGCTCGCGAAATTGCCGGGCATAGGTAGCCCGCGACATGGCCGAATGACGGGCAAGATCACCGATCGTCCAGGCAAAGGCCGGCGAGGACATCATCGCCACGACGGATTTGCCGAGCCTCGCATCGCCAAGCAATTGCAGCAGCCCCGAAGATGCGACGGGCGAGACCTTGCCTGCCCTCACCGCCATGATAAAAAGCGAGAGACAGGTGGCGGTGATGATCGCCAATGCTCCCGGCTTTTCTTCAACCGTTTCCCTGTAGAGCATGGCGACGAGCGTCTTCAGCAGCTCCTCCGACTCCTCGGCGAGCGATACGTGAAAGACGTCAGGCAGGCTATCGAGCAGCAAGGCGGCCGATCCCGGCGCGCAATCGAAATGACCACAGAGCAGGTCGACATCGGCCTCGCCTTCGCCGTTTTCGCGCAAAGGCAGCATGTCACCCACGGCGATGCGCAGAGGCTGCGCTTCGCCGCTTGGCCGCAAGCCAACGATCGCATGCGCATCTCCGCGCGGCAACAGCAGGAAATCGCCGGAGCGCAAGATGATTTCACGACCGGAGCCGAGGCGAATGAGACAATCGCCGCCGAGGATCAGATGAAACGGCAACGTACCTGCAGCAACAGGTTCGTGGTCGATATGAAACGCGCCCTGCAACTGGCAGCGAATGTCGAGCGTTGGCTGCAGGCGGGCAAGCTCGATAAGGCGGCTTAAAACATCCATGAGACGATCGCGCTAGAAAATGACTTTTTTGAGCATTCAAATTATCACGTCTGAAGGTCATAGTCACGTCCAACAGTCGAGGCAATCACGCCGTCGCTGATAAGAGAAGGAATGATCTTCATGTTGGACTGGAAGGAATATCGCGGCGAACTCCTGGGCCGGATCGGCGAAATCGCCAAGATCGTGCCAGAGACGATCAAAGGCTATCAAACCCTTTCGACCGCCGGACGGAAGACCAACCATCTCGATGCCAAGCAGCGCGAGCTGATCGCCCTTGCCGTGGCCGTCACCGTCCGTTGCGATGGCTGTATTGCCGTACATACGACCGAAGCCCAGAAAGTCGGCGCTACCAAGGAGGAAATTGCTGAGGCCCTCGGTGTCGCGATCTCCGTCAATGCCGGTGCTGCTCTTGTCTATTCGGCCCGCGTGATGGACGCTGCCGATGCCGTTGCAAAGTAGAACGTCCAACGTGAACCGCTTGCCGCACCGGCAGGGTAAACGATCCTGCCGGATCAATTCGGAGAACCGAACATGTCGTTCCCCCGCATACCCGCTGCATTCTTTGGCATTGTTCTTGGCGTTGTCGGGCTCGGCAACAGCTGGCGCGCCGCCGCTGCCATCTTGCCGGTTCCGGCCAGCGTGGGCGAAGCCATCAGCCTTCTTGGCTTTGCCCTCTGGCTCGTCCTCATCCTCCTCTACACCGCGAAATGGTTTATCGCGCCGAAGGAGGTGACGGCGGAACTTGAGCATCCCATCCAGTGCTGCTTCGTCGGACTGATCGGCGTCGCGACCATGCTGGCGGGACTTGCGATCCTTCCTTATTCGCGCATCGCAACTGAAGTTCTGGCTCTGGCAGGATTCGCGATCACCCTGTTTTTCCTGCTCTGGCGAACCGGCCTGCTCTGGCGTGGCGGGCGGGATCCGGTCACCAACACGCCAGTCCTTTATCTGCCGACTGTTGCCGGCTCTTTCGTCACCGCCATCGCGGCAGGCACGCTCGGTTATGCCGACTGGGGCCAGCTCGCCTTCGGTGCCGGTTTCTTTTCCTGGCTGGCGATCGAATCCGTATTGTTGCACCAACTGCTGATGGCACCCGAGCTAGCCGTACCGCTGCGGCCGACTCTGGGCATCCAGCTCGCCCCACCCGCCGTCGGCAGCGCCGCCTATCTGAGTGTGACGACCGGCACGCCCGACATGCTCGTGCATGCCATGTTCGGTTATGCCATCCTCCAGGTCCTGATCATCAGCCGCCAGCTGCCCTGGATCATGCAACAACCCTTCGCCGGTTCCTATTGGGCCTTTACCTTCGGCCTGACTGCGCTTTCGACAGCAGCACTGCGCATGACGGCACGCGGCGACGCCGGCGCGATCAGCGAGCTGGCGCCTGTTATCTTCGTGCTCGTCAACATCGCGCTTGCGATCATTGCAGTCGGAACGCTCTGGCTGCTGCTGAGAGGCAAGCTTCTTCCCGCTCCCGTCCGGACCTGAGAACCTGCACGGCGCTAAGCCCCTACCACTTCCTGCTGCAGATCGACCACTGCCTTGATCGGCAGGTGGTCGGACGCCATGCGGGCGAGTGGAGTGTCATGCACCTCCACGGCGGAGATGATACCTTTCCGGTTGGCAATGATGCGGTCGAGCGCCAGGACCGGCAAGCCGGCTGGAAAGCTCGGAACGGCAGGCGGCAGCGGACCGAAGGCCATCTGAAAGGTGGTGAGGGACGAGCGGTCGCCGAGCCGCCATTCGTTGAGATCGCCAAGCAGGATGGTCGGCATCTCATGCCGGTCGCTGATGAGATCGACCAGCGTCTTTGCCTGTTGCGCCCGCGAGTGGCGCAGCAGGCCGAAATGCGCGGCGATGATACGCAGCTTCCCACCGGCTTCGAGCTCTATTTCCGCAACCAGCGCGCCGCGCGGCTCCAGCCCCGGCAGCTTCACCTGGTGGACATCATGCACGAGACCCTTGCGGACGAGCACGACATTGCCGTGCCAGCCATGCGCCTTCACCGCCCCTGAGATCGGAACCGGAACGAGCCCGGTTTCGCGCTCCAGCCGGGCGAGATCGAGAATGCCCGTACGCTCGCCGAAACGCGTATCGGCCTCCTGCAGCGCGATGACGTCGGCATCGATCTCATGGATGACACGGCTCGTGCGTTCCGGATCGAAGCGTCGGTCAGTGCCGACGCATTTATGGACATTGTAGGAGGCGATAAGAGTGCCGTCATTGCGCGGTTTTGGCCCCGCACGCCAGGTCTCGACGCGCTTCTTCCTATTCTTGATGGAAGCGATGATACTGGCGGGCAGACTGTCTTTCTTCTTGACTTGCATCGGAAGGAACGCCGGCTCCATTGCTCGAAAAGCTCTTTTCAGGATTATAGGCAGCGCAGCAAAACTTGCCATGCCGCAATCACGAAAACGCGGTCAAAGATATGGGGAACCCAGCCACAGCACCTTTTCAAGCAGCCGCACGAGGAAGGGCCGCGACCACAGCCCCTCGAGCGTAACCGGCGTGGCGGACTTGATGGCATCGTCGATGCGCTCATCGATTTCGGCAGCAAAGCCGGCATTCAGCACTTCGAGATCAACCTCGAAATTCAGCCGAAGCGAGCGCGGATCGAGATTGGAGGAACCGACATAGGCCCAGGTTCCGTCGATAGAGAGAAGCTTGGAATGGCTGAAGCTGCCGGTCGAACGCCAGATGCGGCAGTAGTTCTTGACGATCTGGTCGAACTGCGCCGTCATCGCCCGGTCGACCAGAACGAGATTGTTGGCGGCAGGCACAACGATATCAACCTCCACGCCACGCCGGGCCGCCGTCGTCAGCGCGCTGATCAGCTCCCGATCCGGCAGAAAGTAAGGCGACATAATACGGATCGACTGGCGCGCGACGGAAAAGGCACCTATCAGCATCTTGTGGTTCGTTTCCACGCTCCGATCCGGTCCGGAAGCGACGACGCGCAAGAAGACCGGGTCGCCGCGCTTGCGCTCCAGTCGGTCGCCGCGCCAGGCTTCGCCGTTCAGGACTTCGCCTGTCGTGAAACGCCAGTCCTCGGCCGCGACGTCGAAGAGATCGGCGACCGCCGGACCGCTGACGCTGAAATGCGTGTCATGGGCAAAACTCCCGCCGACCGCCTCCTCGCTGAAGCCTTCGCGGATATTCATGCCGCCCGTCAGTGCGATCTTTCCATCCGCGATCAGGATTTTGCGGTGTGTGCGCAGGTTCGCATAGGGCAACCTCAAGCCCATGATGACGTTGCCGTTGAAGACACTGACGGTCACCCCACCCTCCTTCAGGTATCCGAGAATGCTCGGCACCGAATAGCGCGCGCCGACTGCATCGATCAGCACACGTACTTCCACGCCGCGCTTGACGGCTGCAATCAGCGCATCGGCGATGCGCAGCCCGATCCTGTCACGGTCGAAGATATAGGTCTCCAGCAGGATACTGCGCTCGGCGCCATCAATTGCCGTCTTCATCGCCGCATAGGCTTCGTCGCCGTTTTCCAGCATATCGATCGTATTGCCCGTCGTCAGCGGGTAGCGCGTGATGCGATCACCAAGCGTCTGCAGGGCGGCAAAACGCCGGCCGAACTGGCTGATGACGGCATCGGTCTCCGCGTCGAACTTTTCGAGCTCATCCAGATCGGCAGCAGGCAGCAACGCGTCGCGGCGAAGGCTCAGCGACTTGCGGCGGATGCGGTTGATGCCGGCAATCATGTAAAGCAGCGCGCCGATGATCGGCGAGAGGATGATGACGCCCACCCAGCCGGTCGCGGCCCGGACCTCTTCCTTGGTCATGGTGGCATGGATCGCCGCCGCTGCCCCCATGGCAATGGAGATGACGAAGAGGATATGCGGCCAGTAGGTCGACAGCAGTTGAAACATCGCCACAGGATATAGCCGCGAATCGTCTGCGTTCAATCAGTCAGCGGCTCGCTCTCAACGCGAAATTTTTCAGATGCTTAATTCGCCGGCTCAATATCGATGGCAAAGATGACCGAATGCGGCGGCAGCGCGCCATTCTCGGCGGGCTTTGCTTCCTTGCCGTAGCGCTCATAGATCACAGTCCCGGCGACCGACGGCAAGACCAGTGCCTGCCCCGACAAATTGGCGCGCAGCGCCAGCGTCAGATTCGCGACCTTCCACCAGACGGCGATCGCTCCTTCAGGCGCTTCCAGCGCGCCGCTCTCGATGGCAGAGCTCTGCTTCAGCAGCGGTACGACATAGGTCTTGCGCAACTCCAGGAGCGCGGCGACGAAAGCCAAACTTTTCCGGCCCTCCTCGTTCTCCCGCCATTGCCAGTCGAGTTTCGAATTCTCGAAGGTCGAAAGGGCATTGGGATCGGGCAGATCGGCCACGGTCCTGCCGGCCTTCAAGCCGCCGAACCCCTCAGCTTCCGCCATGCGCCCATCGCGGACCATTCTGCCGAGCTCGCCCGTATAATCGGCAAAGAAATAGAAGGGCCGCCTTTCCCCATACTCCTCGCCCATGAAGAGGAATGGGATATGCGGCGAGAGCAGGAGTATCGCCGTCAGCGCATCCAGCATATCGGGATCGGCAAGGCTTATCAGCCGCTCGCCGAAGGCCCGGTTGCCGATCTGGTCGTGGTTCTGCAGGAAATCGATAAAGGCGGTCGGCGGCAGGTAACGACGCTCGCCGACAGGCAATTCCGGCGGATCGGTTCGATCAGGATAGATGAAGCCATGCTGAAGTGCCATGCGAAGCTTATGCCAGAGCTGATCGGCGAAAGGCTTGTAGTGGCCGATGGTTTCGCCGGTCGCGATGATGTGCGCCACATGATGGAAATCATCGTTCCATTCGGCCTCGTAAGCTTTGGGAGCGCCGTTCTCATCACGAATCAATAGCTCCACGAGATTGCGCTGGTCTTCGACGACGAGATGAACCTGCCTGTCGGCGAAGGTGGCTTTCACTTCTTCGGCCATGGCTGAAAGCACATGCTTTTCAGAGGTATCATGGATTTGCTCCACGGCATCGAGCCTGAGCCCGTCCAGCCGGAACTCGCCGATCCAGTAGAGCGCGTTCTCGATGAAAAAGCGCCGCACCGGCTCCCGCCCGAAATCGATCGCCGCCCCCCAGGGCGTTTCCCGATCTTTGCGGAAGAAGCCCGGCGCATAGCTGTGGAGATAATTGCCCTCGGGTCCGAAATGATTGTAGACGACGTCGAGCAGCACCATGATGCCGAGGCCATGCGCCGTATCGATGAAGGCCTTGAAATCGTCCGGCGTGCCGTAAGCGCAATGCGGCGCATATTGCAGCACGCCGTCGTAACCCCAGCCGCGATTGCCGGCAAATTGCGCAACGGGCATCACTTCGACAGCCGTGATGCCGATTTCCGCAAGATGCTTCAGCCTCTCCGCTGCAGCCCGAAACGTACCCTCGGGCGTAAAGGTGCCAATATGGATTTCGCTGATGACCACCTCTTCCCAAGGACGGCCGCGCCAGCGTGAGTTCTGCCATTGATAACCGGGATCGACGATCAGCGACGGACCATGCACATCCCCGGCTTGCCTTCGCGACGCCGGATCCGGCACGGTGTTTCCATCCGGGAGGACGAACATGTACTCATCGCCTGCGGACGCCTCGACCCCTGCCAGCTCGAACCAGCCGCCGCCTATGTTCTCCATGGGAGCATCGTGGCCGCGATGCCGCAGCGAGATCGCATCCGCGCTAGGCGCCCAGAGACGAAAACGCGCACGTCCGCCCGCGAGCAGCTCTGTACCCCAACGCCCCGTGCGTTCCGTGATCGTGCCAGTCTTTGAAATCTGGTTCATCCCTCACTCCGTGTGACTTCCAATCAGCATCAAATTCCTGAAGCTGCGGGTTGTTCCGAACGGGCAGGAACAATCCGCGGCGCGATCGGTTGAAGGTGAGAACCAAGAGATTGCCGTCATGAACGTTGCACAGAAATTTGGCCCTGCCTTCACGCTTGAAAGCGCCGACGCTGCCAGCCTCGATCAGCTCAGACATCAGGCGGAAGGCTGCACGCGCTGCGAACTCTACAAGAACGCCACCCAGCTCGTCTTCGGCGAGGGATCTCAAAAGGCGGATATCATGCTTGTCGGAGAACAACCGGGCGACAAGGAAGATATTGCAGGACGCCCCTTTGTCGGCCCTGCCGGTCGCCTGCTCGACATCTGTATGGAAGAGGCCGGGCTCGACCGCTCGCGATGCTATGTCACCAATGCGGTCAAGCACTTCAAGTTCGAGCCCCGCGGCAAGCGCCGCCTGCATTCGAAACCCAATGCCGGGGAGATCCGGCGCTGCTCCTGGTGGCTCGGTGCCGAAATCGAGATCATACATCCCAAACTCGTCGTTGCGCTTGGCGCGACAGCACTTTATTCCCTCCTCGGCGCGAAGGTGAAACTGACCCCCGAGCGCGGTCACGTCCTCACGCCAGAGGATCATCCGCCGGTTCTCGTGACCATCCACCCTTCCTTCCTCCTGCGGATTCGCGAGGAAGAGGATGTCGCGCGCCAGCGTGCGAATTTCATTGAGGACCTGCACCGCGCTGTCCAATATCAGGGCAACTAGAACGAGTTATTGCCTATAAATATTGCAACGCAAAAATATTCCCGATTTACTTGGCAAATCCACTTGAAACCGACCCCATAGTCTGGAACCTTTTCAACAGTATCGCGTTCGAACGACGGCATGTTGTGACTGGAGATCAGCGATGGCAGAAGCTCGGGAAGAGTGGATAAAAAAACGTGCATATGCCCTTTGGGAAGAAGAAGGGCACCCGACGGGGCGAGACTCCATCCATTGGGAACAGGCAAGGGCCGAGCATGATGCGCTCAAGGGGGCCTCGAAGTCTGGAAACGGGAAGGAAGTAAAGCCTCGAGCGAAACGGGCGACCGCCGCCAAGGCTGATACGCCGAAGGTAGCAGAGCCCACCAACGGTGGCGAAGCCAAGACGAAGGCCAAACGGCCAGCGACAAGCACCAAAGCCAAAGCCAAAGCCAACGACATCGTCAAACCGGCGCCGAAACGCGCGGTTGCTCGTAAGTCGGCTCCCTGACGAGAAATGTTCAGATTTTAATGAAAAAGGGCGCTTAACCCGCGCCCCTTAAACCTTTGTGTCATAAGTTTGAATTAGTTGCGCGCTATCAATTTCGTGAAGCGCCGGCTTCTATGCGGGGGGTGACCACAAATCGAATGAAACGTCCGTCTGGACAGACTTATAAAAAGCTGCGTCCGCCCCTCGAAACGGGGAACAAGAACGTCTTCCGTCTGTTAATGGGCAAACAGGGGAAGTCGCCGTGAACAGCCGTTTTGCTAATGCCATCAGCATCCCAGTTCCGGCGGCCCCTGGCCGAGCTTTCCCAGCGTTGGTGTGAGGGATGGAGATGTCGCTTCTTGTGATCGCCGCTTTGCTCTACATCGGTTTCGCGCTGGGGCTTATTCTTTTCGTCGATAATATAGTCGGCGTATTTTTTCGTGATCCGCGCAAACCGATCCAGCTTCGTTCCTTTGCTTTGAGCCGCACTTTTATCGCTTCGCAGAAGCTGGACCAGGAATAACAAATATAAACAGCCTCATTGCGAGTAATCGGACACTTTGCCCGGTTAACGATATTTGCAGCACGCCCTTTCCCTTATGTCCGATGCCTCTATTTTGTGGACTGGACCGGCAGACCCGGCGCGGATGATGCCGCATAAGGAATGAAAGCGATTTTTAATGGCACGGGTTGGAGGCCGCTGGCCGGAAGGCAACAGCGAAATCGGAAATTTGCTGCGCCGGAAAGGTTTGAACGCAGCCGGCATCGGGTCAGTTGAAGCATGGCCGAGTTCACTCCGACATATCGCGGAAATGGTCGTCAATTCACGCCAGCCGAAATTCGTCGCCTGGGGTCCCGAACTCGCTTTCATCTATAACGACGCCTATGTGGCGATCTTCCCAGAACGGCACCCTGCTGCTCTTGGAAGACCCTTCCAGCAGGTCTGGTCTGATATCTGGCCGCAGTTCGAACCGATCGTGCAGGCAACACTTGACGGCCAGTCGCAGCTCTACAAGGAACTTCTCGTTCCGATGCAACGCGAGGGCCAGACAGAAGACACCTGGTTCACCTTCTCCTACACGCCGTTGCGGGACGACGACGGGAAGGTCGCCGGCATTCTCTGCGCCACCATGGAAGTGACGGATCAGGTGCTCGCCAAGCGGCGCGAGCGCGCTGCGCTGGACGAGTCACGAGAGAAATCCGCCACACTGGCCGTCGTCAACCGCGCCGGCGCTGCGATCACCGCAGAACTCAATGTCGACCGCCTGACGCAGATCGCCGTCGATGCCGGCGTGGCGCTGGCTGGCGCCGAATTCGGCGCCTTCTTCTACAATGTCGACGATGGGGAAGGCGGCAGTTACATGCTCTATGCGCTGTCGGGTGTCGATCGCAAACATTTCGACCGGTTCCCGATGCCGCGCAACACCAAGGTCTTTGTGCCGACCTTCAATGGCGAAGGCGTAGTACGCTCCGACGATATCCTGCTCGATCCGCGCTACGGACACAATAAGCCGCATTCCGGCATGCCGAAAGGCCACCTTCCGGTGCGCAGCTATCTCGCCGTGCCGGTCAAGTCACGCGACGGCAGTGTGATTGGCGGGCTGTTCTTCGGCCACAGCGAGCCCGCCCGCTTTTCGGAAGCGGCGGAAGCAAGCCTCGTCAGCCTGGCGGGCCAGTCTGCCGTCGCGATCGATAACGCCCGGCTCATTCGCGCCGCCGAGGTCGAAATCGCTCAGCGGCGCGAGGCAGAGGATAAACTCCGCAAACTGAACGAAACGCTCGAGGCACGTGTCGCCGCCGAAATCCTCGAACGCCAGCAGGCCGAAGCAGCCTTGCAGCAGGCGCAAAAGATGGAATCGATCGGCAAATTGACCGGCGGGGTGGCGCACGACTTCAACAATTTGCTGCAGGTCATATCCGGCAACCTGCAGCTTCTCGGCAAGGACGTGGCGAATAACGGCCGGGCCACGGAACGCATCTCCAATGCGCTCTCCGCCGTCGAGCGTGGATCGCGTCTCGCCAGCCAGCTTCTCGCCTTCGGGCGCCGCCAACCGCTGGAGCCGAAGGTGATCAATATCGGCCGCCTCGTCTCGGCGATGGACGACATGCTGCGCCGCGCGCTCGGCGAGGAGATCGAGGTGGAGACCATGGTCTCCGGCGGTCTCTGGAACACCTTCGCCGATCCGATCCAGATCGAGAATGCGCTGCTCAACCTTGCCATCAATTCACGCGATGCGATGGATGGCACCGGCAAGCTCACGATCGAGGTTGGCAATGCCTTTCTCGACGATTCCTACAGCCGCACTCATCCGGAGGTCGCAGCCGGCCAATATGTGGTGCTCGCCGTCACCGACACCGGCTCAGGCATGGCACCCGAGATCATCGAGCAGGCTTTCGAACCGTTCTTCTCCACCAAACCGGAGGGCAAGGGCACCGGGCTCGGCCTTTCCATGGTCTACGGTTTCGTCAAGCAGTCCGGTGGCCATGTGAAGATCTACAGCGAGACCGGCGAAGGCACGACGGTGAAGCTTTATCTCCCCCGCTCACTCCGGAGCGAGGATCGAATTGCCACTGGCGACAATATTCCCACAACCGGCGGCACCGAGACTATACTGGTCGCCGAGGATGATGAAGGTGTGCGCACGACGGTCGTCGAGATGCTGACCGATCTCGGCTATTACGTGCTGAAGGCCAAGGATGCCCAGAGCGCGTTGACCGTGATCGAGAGTGGCGCGCATATCGACCTGCTCTTTACAGACGTCGTCATGCCCGGTCCGCTGAAGAGCCCGGAGCTCGCCCGCATGGCCCGCGAGCGCCTGCCCAATGTCGCCATCCTTTATACGTCAGGCTATACCGAAAATTCGATCGTTCATGGCGGGCGGCTCGATCCTGGCCTGGAGCTCCTCTCCAAGCCCTATACGCGGGAGGCCTTGGCGCGGAAAGTCCGCCACGTCCTCGTCAATCAGGCGCAACGCCGCCAGACCCATCCGGTGCCGCTGCCGGGCAGCCCACAGCCACGTGATATCGTCCAGGCCAGGCTGAAGCTTCTGCTGGTCGAGGATGATGCCTTCATCCGCATGGATACTGCAGAAATCCTGCAAGATCTCGGCTATGACGTGATCGCAGCCGACAGCGGCGAACAGGGCGTCGAACTCCTGCGTACGGCGGATATAGACATCATCGTTGCCGATGTCGGCCTGCCGGGCATGTCCGGCCCGGCCTTCGCAGCCCTCGCACGTGAGGCATTCCCTTCTGTCGGCCTTGTCTTCGCGACCGGTAACAGCAACCCGCCGGATGCGAACCGCTTTTCCGGTTCCGTGCTGCTGCCAAAGCCGTTTACCACCGCAGCGCTCGACAGCGCGGTGAAGAACGCTGCCCGCCAGCGCCCCATTGCTTAGCCCCGCCCCAGGACCGTCAACGAATGGCCATCTCCTCTTTGACACTGCGGCTGTAGTCTACGGGCGAACAAGCTCGCCTTTTCCGTCTCTCTGCTCCGCTGGGGTCTGCAGGATGCGGTAACGAAAACCGATCAAAGACTGCTTTGCACCTGACTTCTGAACACGTCATGGCGGCTGGAACGACTTCGGAACTTTTTGGACGGCCAGTGGTTGAGCCTCATTCAAACCACAGGAGGCAGCCATGCCACGAGGTGACAAATCCGCTTATAGCGACAAGCAGAAGAGAAAGGCCGAGCATATCGAGGAAGGCTATGAGGATCGCGGCGTATCCCACGACGAGGCCGAACGCCGGGCATGGGCAACCGTCAATAAGGAAAGCGGCGGCGGCAACAAGTCAGGCTCTGGCCGCGGCAAGAAGGATACGAACGAATCCTCCGAAAAAGGCGGCCGCATCGGCGGTCATGCTTCGGCATCTCGGTCGAAGGAGGAGCGCTCCGCTTCCGCCAAGAAGGCAGCCGCCACTCGCAAGCGCAACGAACACCACACCCATCACTGACGGCGCCGTCAAACACCAACAACCGGCAGGCGGCCTCACGCCGTCGCTTTAAGGACACTCACAATGGCGAAGAGCAAGACGAAATGGTCACAGGGCGTGACCGAAAACAGCGACGCCATGGACCTCAAGGAAGGAGTCTTCACATCTGACGATCCGAAGAAGATTGCCGATTCCCTCAAACACTCCGCCGAGAGCAGCCATCGGCGCAAATCGAGCCCGTTCCGCTCGGCCATGTCGATGCTGAATTTCTACATCAACCGCGCCGGAGACCAGTTGACGAAGAAGCAGAGGGGCACACTTGAAAAGGCGAAGGACGAGCTGCGCAAGGATTTCGGTCGCGAAACCAGGCATTAGAGAATCACGAGGGCAAATGACTTACGAGCTTTATTACTGGGACGGCATCCAGGGCCGCGGAGAATTCGTGCGACTGGCACTCGAGGAAGCCGGCGCCGATTATATCGACGTCGCCCGCCAGTCCGGCCGCGGGCGCGGCACCGGCGCGATGTTTGCCATCATGCAGAGCGACAGCGAAGCGCATATTCCCTTCGCCCCGCCCTTCCTGAAGGATGGCGATCTCATCATTCCGCATGTCGCCAATATCCTTCTCTACCTCGGCCCCAAACTCCGACTGGCGCCTGATGACGAAGGGATGCGCTATGTCGTAAACGGGTTGCAGCTCACGATCACCGATTTCGTGGCCGAGGTGCATGACACGCATCACCCGATCGCCACCTCGCTCTATTACGAGGACCAGAAGGAAGAGGCGAAGGCCCGTTCGGCTGATTTCATCAGGGAGCGCATCCCGAAATTCCTCGGCTATTTCGAACGCGTGCTGCAGCAAAATCCGCATGGCCCCAAACATATAGCCGGCAATGCACTGACTTATGTGGATCTGTCGCTCTTTCAGATCGTCGAAGGTCTGCTTTACGCCTTTCCGAAGGCCATGAGCAGCTACCGCAGCAAATATCCGCTGCTTGCCGCCCTCCAAGACAGCGTCGAGCAGCGCCCCAACATATCCCGCTATCTGAAATCCGACCGCCGCCTGCCCTTCAACACCGAGGGGATTTTTCGGCATTATCCAGAACTCGACATGGAAGCGTCCTGAGCCGCATTGCTCTCGATTTTCGGGAGCGATTGGCAGCGCCATCGGTTTTGCCTGCGATCCCGAATTAGAGATATCGGAGAGGCCACGAGAAGGGCGCCACCTGACGCTTACCTTCCTGTTAAGAACCCGCGGTTCCGGTCGTAGTTCTTTTTCATTCGGGAATGGTGTTGCGCGTCAGGAAATCCAGCATGCGGCTCTCAGCCGCCCGAAGCCCGCGCGGAGGCTCGGTACCGCCCTCCTCCAGCATCTCATTCTTGGCTGAAAGTGCAATGATCGCCGGGTGGATGTAGCTGGAGCGCGAAATTGACGGCGTATTGTGCAGGACCTCGGCTGCAGCCTCCGACATCTCCTCGACGGTCGGTCTGCGCCCTTCTGATATGGCGCCGCGCGCCGCGCCGAACGCGGCAAGCGAACCTGCCCAGGTGCGAAAGGTCTTGGCTGAGATGGCGATGCCGGAAATCTCCGCGAGATAGGCATTGAGCCGACCGGAATCGACCGGCTTCAGTGCACCGGTCTCGTCCTTCCAGACAAAGAGCTGCCTGCCCGGCAGGTCGGCGATCTCTTCCAGAATTTTCTGAAGACGAGGATGCCTGAGGCTGCGCTGCACGCGCTTGCCGCCTTTGGCGCGGAATTTCAGCTCGATACGACCATCGACGATCTTCAGATGGCGCTTCAGCAGCGTCGTTGCACCATAGGTACCGTTTTCCTTCACATAGGCCTGGTTGCCGACGCGCAGATGCGCTTCATCAAGCAGGGTCGTCAACGCGGCGAGTACGCCGTTGATATCTTCAGCACCAGTGTCGAGATGACGCAGGACCGTTCGCCGGATCGTCGGGAGCGCCCGACCGAACTCGATGAGCTGATAGAACTTGCCGGCACTTCGGAAGGATTGCCAATCCTTGTGGTAGCGGTACTGCTTGCGTCCGCGCGCGTCATAGCCCGTCGCCTGCAGATGGCCATTCTCGTAAATGCAGATCCAGACATTCTCATAGGCCGGCGGCAAGCCGAGCGCTTGTATGCGCGCCCGCTGGATTTCGTCGGCCAATGTTTTCCCATCCGGCAACGTATAGCTGAAGCCCTTGCCCTTTCGTCGTCTGCGAATGCCCGGTTCGGTATCGCTGACATAGATCAGGCCAAGCTCGGTGATGACGTCGGCATTCATTGCTTGTTATGGATCCGTCACCTGCTCCGCCGACCGAAGTGGAACCATCTGCGGCGTTCCGCCTTGGTTGCGTCTTTTGGCGGTTTGGTCTGCCCCTTCGGCGCAAAGACTGCAATGCTTTGGGCATAAACTATTACGGGACCCTCCTGCTCATGGAGCTTGAAAGCATCCTCCTCTGCGCCGGTATCGAGTACACGCGCCCATTGCTTCAGGCCGTTGACCTCCGGCAAACGTACCTCGCAGTCTCCGCCGGCGTTGAAGACCAGATAGAGATCGTCCATTTCTTCGGCATCGGGGGAATGCGCGCTCTTCGACAGATAGACGCCGAGCACTTGCAGCCCATCGTCATTCCAGGCGCCGTCATCCATGAAATTGGCGTCCGGTTTGTACCAGGCAATTTCAATACGGCCGTCCTCGGTACTGTCGCCCGTCAGAAAGCGCTCCTGCCTCAGCACCGGATGCGCCTTGCGGAAGGCGACGACCTTGCGGCAGAAATCAAGGAACGGATCGTCGAGACCGTCCCATTTCGTCCAGCCAATCTCATTGTCCTGACAATAGGCATTGTTGTTGCCGCCCTGACTGTTGCCGACCTCATCGCCGGCAAGAACCATCGGCACGCCCTGGGAGAGCATCAAGGTTGCCATCATGTTGCGGCGGCGGCGTGCACGTAGCCTGTTGATATCATCGTTATCGGTCGCGCCCTCGGCACCCATATTGTCCGAATGATTGTCTGAATGACCGTCCCTGTTGTCTTCGCCATTTGCCTCATTGTGCTTGTCGTCGAAGGAAACCGTATCCATCAGCGTGAAGCCGTCATGCGCCGACAGCAAATTGACTGATGATGTCGCCCCGCGATCCGAGTGATTGAACTGCACCGCCGAGCCGGTGATGCGCTGGGCGAGTTCCGACACCATGCCGCCGTCGCCCTTCCAGAAACGGCGTACATCATCGCGGAACTTGTCGTTCCATTCGCGGAAGGGATGCGGGAAGCCGCCGACCTGATAGCCGCCTTCGCCGACATCCCAGGGCTCGGCGATCAGCTTGACGCCGGCAAGGATCGGATCCTGGCGGATCGCGCCGAAGAACAGGCCCTGCCGGTCGAACTCCAGGTCCTGGCGGCCAAGCGTGCTGGCGAGATCGAAGCGGAAACCGTCGATATGCATGACGCCGACCCAATAGCGCAGGCTGTCGAGCACCATGCGCATCACCATCGGGTTGGCGACGTTCAGCGTGTTGCCGGTACCCGTCGTATCGAAAGTATGGCGCGGATCATCAGGCGAGAGGATGTAGTAGCTTGCATTATCGAGCCCTCGGAAGGACAGGGTCGGACCTTTCTCGCTGCCCTCGGCCGTATGATTATAGACGACGTCCATGATGACTTCGATGCCGGCGGCATGAAACCTCTTCACCATGGTCTTGATCTCGGTGATCTTGTCGCCCGAGAGATAGCGCGCCTGCGGTGCGAAGAAACCGAGCGTCTGATAACCCCAGTAATTCGTCAGCTTCTTCTCTTCGAGATAGCGGTCGTTGGGGAAGAACTGGATCGGCAGCAGCTCGATCGCGGAAATGCCGAGTTTGACGAGATGATCGATGATCGGATCGCTGCACATGCCGAGAAAGGTGCCACGCAGCCTGTCGGGCACCTTGGGATGCAGCATCGTCAGTCCACGAACGTGCGCCTCATAGATGATCGTCTCCGGCCACGGCCGCCGTATTGCTTCTTCACCCGCCCAGTCGAAATCCGGATCCTGAACGACGCCCTTGACCATGTAAGGCGCGCTGTCACGCTCATCGAAGGAAAGGTCGTCCTTGCCGATCGTATAGCCATAGAGCGCATCGTCCCATTGGAGATCGCCAAGCACTTGCTTGGCATAGGGATCAAGCAGCAGCTTGTTCGGATTGAAACGATGCCCATTCTTCGGATCGTAAGGGCCATGGGCGCGATACCCATAGACCGTACCCGGCCCGATGCCGGCAATATAGCCCGACCAGATGTCGCCTTCTCGCTTCGGCAGCGGCAGCCGGGCGACTTCCTTTTTACCGTCGGGAGAAAAGAGGCAGAGCTCAATCTGCTCGGCATGAGCGGAAAAAACCGCGAAATGCGTGCCTGTGCCGGTATATTCCGCCCCCAGCTCCGGTTTCAGGAAGTCGAGTTCGGAAAAGGAAAAGCTCATGACGCCCCCCACTTGATGAATGGCAAGCGGGAAACGTCATTGCGGTGCGAAAGTTCCGTAAACTACGATCTTTCCGGCCCCATCAGGGCATCAGCTGACCGCCATTGACCTCGATGATCTGACCCGTGATGTAGCCGGAGAGCGTCGGCGAGGCGAGGAAAAGATAGGCACCGACACAGTCTTCCGGCGTGCCGACGAAGCCCATCGGAATAGACTTGCGCTGCAATTCCATCTGCTCGTCATTCGTATAGCGCTCGTGGAAGGGTGTCGCGATGACCCCCGGCGCAACTGCATTGACGCGGATCCTGTCGGCGACGAATTCCTTGGCGTGGCCATGGGTCATCGTCGAAACGAAACCCTTGGAAGCCGCATAGAGAATTGCACCATTGCCGCCGCCGTTGCGCGCCGCAATCGATGTCGTGTTGATGATGAAGCCGCCCTGCTTCTTCAGCCAGGGATGAGCAGCACGCGTGGCTGCAAGCACCGAACGGGCATTAAGGTTCATGACCTTCTCATAATGCTCGTCGGTATATTCCGACGTCGGCTTGCGGCCGAGCATGCCGCCGGCATTGTTGATGAGACCGTCCAGATGGCCGAAGGTCTTGGCCGTCTCTTCGACGACGCGCTCCGTCTCGCCTTCCTTCGATACGTCACCATGCACCAGATGCACCGTGCCGCCGGCTGCCCTGATCTCGTCGGCGAGCTGTTCGGCCGGTTCGCGGCTTGAATTGTAGTGTACGCCGACCTTGGCGCCCTGCGCCGCAAAGGCGCGCGCAACGGCCGCACCGATGCCGGTGGAAGCACCCGTAATCAGCACGGCCTTGCCGGCAAGATCGGGAATTTTGATGGATGCAAGCAATTGAGCAAGATCTGCCATGGCGACGATAGCCTCCCGAAAAACCAAGAACATAGGTGATGACGTGATATGCGCCAGTCTTAGCAGGGGAGATTGGTGAAGGGCAATGCACGAAAGAGCGAGATGGATACGCTTGCGGCACCAGTGCCGCCGTTGACAAATGACCGGCAGGCCATAGTCTCGGCCTTGCCCTACGCAGCGCAATTACGATGCAGTCGATCTCCGAATAGGCCGCTCTCAGACCCGTTCGAGCGCCACAGCAATACCCTGGCCGACGCCGATGCACATGGTCGACAGCGAATAACGACCGCCGGTTTCACCAAGCTCCAGTGCCGCGGTGCCGGTGATGCGGGCACCCGACATGCCGAGCGGATGGCCGAGTGCAATCGCGCCGCCATTGCGGTTTACGCGCTGATCGTCATCGGCAAAGCCGAGCTCGCGCAAAACAGCAAGCCCCTGGCTGGCGAAGGCCTCGTTGAGCTCGATCACATCGAACTGTTCCTGCTTCATCGCAAGCCGCGCCATCAGCTTGCGGGAAGCCGGGACAGGTCCAATGCCCATGACGCGCGGCGGGACGGCTCCAGCCGCACCGCCGAGAATACGCGCAATCGGCGTCAGGCCATATTTCTTGGCCGCCGCTTCCGACGCGATGATGAGTGCAGCCGCTCCGTCATTGACGCCCGAGGCATTACCGGCTGTCACCGTGCCGCCCTGACGGAAAGGCGTCGGCAACTTGGCGAGCGCTTCCATGCTGGTCGCACGTGGATGTTCGTCTTTCTCTACGATAACAGGGTCGCCCTTGCGTTGGGGGATGGTCACCGAGGTGATTTCCTTGGCCAACCTGCCGCTTGCCTGGGAGGCCGCAGCCTTCGCCTGCGAACGCACGGCAAAGGCGTCCTGGTCCTCACGGCTGACCTTGTAATCCTCGGCAACGTTCTCGCCTGTTTCCGGCATGGAATCGACGCCGTACTGCTTCTTCATTAGCGGATTGACGAAACGCCAGCCGATCGTCGTGTCATGGATTTCGGCAGCACGCGAAAAAGCGGTATCAGCCTTCGGCATCACGAAAGGCGCACGCGACATGCTTTCCACGCCGCCGGCGATCATCAGCTCAGCCTCGCCTGATCGGACGGCGCGGGCTGCGGTAATGACGGCATCCATGCCCGATCCGCAGAGCCGGTTGATCGTCGTACCCGGCACAGAGACCGGCAGGCCGGCGAGCAGCAGCGACATGCGCGCGACATTTCTGTTGTCCTCGCCCGCCTGATTGGCGCAGCCGAAGATCACGTCGTCGACGGCTTCCCAATCGACGGACGCATTCTTCGCCATCAGCGCCTTCAGCGGAATGGCGCCGAGATCGTCGGCGCGCACGGAGGAGAGCGAGCCGCCATAACGGCCGATCGGCGTGCGGATATAATCGCAGATAAAGGCTTCGGTCATGGACTTGTCCTCAAAGTTGGGGAACGACGAGGTCGGCAACCGGCCCCTCGATATGAAGCTGCGCGCTGGTCATGGCCTGCAGTTCTTCGACAGACATCGCGGCAAGCTTCTCGCGCAGCACGAAACGTCTGTCCTTGATGTCGATGACGGAATGGCTCGTATAGATGCGGGTGATGCAAGCCACTCCCGTCAGCGGGAAGCTGCATTTATCGACCAGCTTCGGCTCGCCGTTCTTGGTGACGTGCTCGGTGATGACGCAGACCTGTTTGGCGCCGTGCACCAGATCCATGGCGCCGCCGACAGCCGGCACGCCCTTGGCGCCGACGCGCCAGTTGGCGAGATCGCCGTTCTGGGCAACCTGATAGGCGCCGAGGATCGCGACATCGAGATGACCGCCGCGTACCATGGCAAAGCTGTCCGCATGGTGGAAGAAGGCCGCACCCGGCTTCAGCGTCACCGCTTTCTTGCCGGCGTTGATGAGATCCCAGTCCTCCTCGCCCGATGGCGGCGCCTCGCCGAAATTGAGGATGCCGTTCTCCGTGTGGAAGATCGCCTGCCGGCCCGGCGGCTGATAGCGGGCAACCATTTCCGGAAAGCCGATGCCGAGGTTCACATAGGCACCGTCGGCGATGTCCTGCGCTGCCCGCCAGGCGATCTGTGCGTTGGAGAGCTTGATATCTTCTCTGGTGTCGACGGTCATATGTAGGCCACCCCGGCTCGAATGAGCTCTTCTTCCTGTTGCGGATTGGCGATCTCGACGACGCGATCGACGAAGATGCCGGGTGTGACGACATGCTCAGGATCGATGCCGCCGGCCGGCACGATCGTCGAGACCTGCGCGATCGTCTTGGCAGCCGCCATGCACATCAACGGATTGAAGTTGCGGCCGGCCTTGTTGTAGGTGAGGTTACCGTGGACATCGCCGACATGCGCCTTGACGATGGCGAAGTCAGCTTTCAGCCAGCGTTCCTGCACGTAGTGGCGGCCATCGAATTCGGCGATGACCTTGCCTTCGGCAAGCTCAGTCCCGTAACCCGTCGGCGTATAGAAGGCCGGGATGCCGGCTCCGCCGGCGCGGATGCGTTCGGCGAGCGTGCCTTGCGGCACCAGCTCGAGTTCGATTTGCCCTGCAAGATACCTGTCGGTGAAGGCGCGCGGGTCGGATGAGCGCGGGAAGGAGCAGATCATCTTCCTGACCATGCCGGCATCGATCATTGCGGCGATGCCGATGCGGCCATTGCCGGCATTGTTGTTGATGACCGTGAGATCTTTCGGCCCTCTGTCGATCAGGGCGTGAATGAGTTCGATCGGCGCACCCGAGCCACCGAAGCCACCGATCATCACGGTCGCGCCGTCGCCGATTTCGGAGACGGCGTCCGCCGCCCTCCCGATTGTCTTGTCCATGCGGGATCTCTCCTTGCCGGCTGAGGCTTCCTCGTGCCCCAATGAGAAAAGCATAAAGTGAGAGCCATCCGGACGGCAAGAGTTTTGTGCGCTATTTTATATTTGTTCGTATATCGCACATAGGTGACGTGCAAATATTCTCGGCGGTCGACCGGCCCGCATGGAAAAGCAATCGTGCGTCGGTGGGCCAGCGGCCATCCGGCAGCGTTCGCAGAAAGCCGGTTTTGCGATGAGGTTAGATTGTCGGCAGGGCAGGTCGCAGCGAGACCCGCAGAGAGAGAATGCTCGAGAAGAGGCAAGACACGGTTGCCATGCAAGGATCCCAAGCGGACTGGAGCTGCCCCCTTGCGGGGGCGCTTTCAACCGTGTCGTACCGTCAGGCTTAACGTCCTTTGCTTTCCCGCGATGCCGGCAGTGTCGTGCTTTCCCAATGCCACTCCACATTTCCGGGTACAAATCCGAGCTTGAGGTTTCTGCGACCAATAATTCGACGGCTTCCGGTGTTCGGCGCAAGATGGTCGATATCTGTCAGGAACGCGTCAAAACTGTCGCGCCAGCGTGGATCTATGTGATGGTCGGACGCAAGCATGCGGCGATACTGTTCCCGCAGGAACTTGTGCTTATGGGTTTTTGGCATGGTGCTCGGGTGGGAATGCTGGGGGTGTCGGAGCAATAGTGAGCGGGCCGTATAATTTGACTTTACGTTCGTTGTAAAGTGCCTCTTGTCGGCAAAGCAGATTAACCGTCACGTTCATCCGGCTCGTTGCGACTGGCGGAACCCGGACGCGAAGCGACATAGGCGGCGCAAGCCAGGATCAGTGCACCGACAATGATCACGAGCGGAACAGACGGCTTGGAGGTAACGAGGAATATTGCGTATCCCGCCGACATCCCCATCAAGGCCAAATTCTTGGACTTGCGGGAAATCGCGCCATTCTCGCGCCAGTCACGCAGCGAGCCGCCAAATCGACTGTTCATCAGATAGGCCTCCAGGCGCGGAGATGACCGGCTGAAGAACCATGCGGCCAGGATCAAGAAGATCGTCGTCGGCATGAGCGGCAGAATGGCGCCGACAATTCCAAGGCCAACCATCAACAGACCGAGGCAAAGGTAGACAGCCCGTCGGAACGAACTGCGCGATGGATCTGGCGTAGAACTCAATTCACACACTCCTGTCGGGTCGTCAGGTACCTGAGATAATCGAGGTCCTGTTCGCCATCCATTCGCGGAAGCATCAATTTTGACGTCGACGGTTGCCCAGCTGACGCGTAAGTTCGCCGAACCACACGACTATCTCGCGCAACACATTCCAAACATCTGAGCGGAACCTCTACCATGACGACCCACGATTTCGTCGCGACTGCCTTTTACAACGTTATTGGCACCTTGCCTCCTGCTTTGAAAATCATGAGCGGCGATACGATCGTAACCCGCACGCTCGATGCAGGGGGCTACGACGAGAATGAGGTCCAGCGGGCGCACGGTCCAAATCCTATGAATGGGCCGATCTTCATTGAAGGTGCCGAACCCGGAGATGCCCTCAAGGTCGAGATTCTGGACATGAAACCGACGCGTGACATGGGCTTCACTCGCAGTGTGCTGGCGGCAAATGTCATCGACCCCGAGGCGGCTCGCGATCTTCCGAGGTCCGAAAAGACGCTGTGGGACATCGACCGGCAAGCCATGACGGTGAAGCTGAAGGAGCAGGTTGCCGGCATCGAAAACCTCGTCCTACCGCTATCGCCGATGATCGGATGTTTCGGCGTTGCGCCGAGCCACGGCCAGGCGATCTCAACGGCGACCAGCGGCGCGTATGGTGGAAACATGGACTATCGCTTGCTCGGTCCAGGCGCGACGATCTGGTTTCCGGTCTTTGCGCCCGGCGCGTTGTTCTTTCTCGGGGATTGCCATGCGGTCCAGGGTGACGGCGAAATCGTCGGCACCGGCGTCGAAACGACATTCGAGGTGACGGTCCGGCTGACCGTCGAAAAGGCAAGGCCGATGTCCTGGCCGAGGGCCGAAATTGCCGATGACATCATCACCATCGGCAATGCGAGGCCGCTGGATCAGGCTCTGCAGCATGCGACGACCGAAATGCTGACCGTGCTCGTAGCGGACTACGACCTGACGAAGGTCGCGGCCAGCCATCTGCTCGGCCAGGTGGTCCGCTACGATATTGGCAACGTCTTCGATCCCGCCTACACGGTCGCCTGCCGGGTTGCGAAGAAATGGCTTCCGGCGCGCTGAGCAATGCCGGCCGCACAAAGGCTGCGATCGGGACCTCACCCATCATCGATCCGGCAACCGAACTTCTGAGCCACGATGAAGGAGCCAGACAAGTCCATGCGCGAAAGCGATTTCGTCAGCGGCTTCGCCCGCGGCCTCAAGGTAATCGAAGCTTTCGGTGAAATGCATCGCCGCCTATCCATCACCGATGCGGCGAAGCTCACCGGCCTCGACCGCGCCACAGTGCGCCGCTCGCTGCTGACGCTCGCCGAACTCGGCTACGCCAATTACGATGGCAAGTTCTTCACGCTGACACCGAAGATCCTGCGGCTCGGGCATGCCTATCTGGAGGCGACACCGCTGCCGGTGCTCATTCAGCCGCATCTCGATGCCCTCTCCGAGAAGGCTGGCCAGAGCGCATCCGCTTCGGTGCTCGACGGCAGCGAGATCGTCTATGTCGCCCGCGCCTCGCAGCGCCGCGTCATGTCGATCAATCTCACGCCCGGCAGCCGTCTTCCCGCCTATTGCGCCTCGATGGGCCGCGTGCTGCTTGCCGCCCTCCCTGAAGGCGAGGCACGGGCGGTTCTTTCCCGAAGCGAGCTGAAGGCGAACACGCCGAATACGAAGACCGATCCTGGGGAACTGATGGCGGAGTTCCGCAAAGTTCGCGCACAGGGCTATGCTCTCATCGACCAGGAGCTTGAAATCGGCCTCTGCTCCATCGCCGTACCGGTCGAGAACGACCGCGGTCAGACTGTAGCCGCCATCAATATCGGCGCACCGGCCGCCCATGTGCCGGCGGCCGAGATGGTCGCGCGCTACCTGCCGCTACTCAAGGAAACGCAAACCACACTGCGGACCGTGCTGCGCTAGAGCCGAAGCCATCAGCCGTCACTCCGGCCGGCGCGAAATGCGAAAGACGCTGGCGGGCGGAATATTCAGGCGCACCCGGCCGAGCCTCTCCGCCCGCAGGCCCAATTCCGCAAGCACATCTGGTGGAACGGAACAGGATTGGCCGTAGGTGAACTGGTAGAAGGCGCCGCCACGTTCCAGCAGGCTGAACCCGCCGCCGACGATGGCGGTGATGACCTCGATGGGCATGTTGCGAAAAGGCAGGCCGCTGACGATTGCGGCCTGCGGCCCGAACTCGGTCCTGCAGGCAGAAAGCTCGCACGCGTCTCGCTGGAGGATGGTCACGTCAGGAAAGCGCTGCCGCAGTGGAGCGATGAAGCGGGCTTCGAGCTCCACTAGGGTCAGGTCTCGCGCCGCTAGGCCGCGTTTGAGAAGCGCCTCGGTGAAAACCCCGGTGCCGGGGCCAAGCTCCAGCACCTTGCCGGCCGAAGGCTCGATCTCGCTGGTCATCAACCGCGCCAGCCGCCCTCCCGAGGGCACGATCGCGCCGATTTTCCTGGGCTCGGCGAGAAGCGCACTAAAGAAGGCGGCCAGTGGCGGCTGTTGCATGCGGGTCTCCGGCATCGATTTTCCAATTCCGGTATTCCCCTTTCAAATGATGTGAGCATGACGTGCACTCGCAGCATCGGAGAGATTCATACAGTCTGGACCGTCGGCTCGAAGCTCATGTTGAAGCTCGCGCCGCCGCCCTCCGCATCCGACACCCATACGCGCCCGTGGTGCAGCTTGACGATCTCGCGCACGAGGTGCAGGCCGAGCCCGATGCCCTGGCTGCGCCCGTTGGCGCGCTGGAAGGGCTCGAAAATCCGTTCCCGGTCCTCAGGCGCGATACCGCGGCCTTCATCGCTGACGGAAATCTGTGCGGGGCGCTCCACGGCTATGGTGATCGTGCCGCTCCTGCCGCCATGCTGGATGGCATTCTGCACCAGATTGGCGATCGCCCGCTCCAGCGCGGTCTCGTCGCCGAGAATGCGTTCGGGCATCGAGCGCAGCTCGAAATTGGCCTGATAGCCGGCAGCGATGATCAGCGGCGCAAGTTCCGCGGCCTGCCGTCTGGCGACCGTCGCAAGGTCGATGGAGCAATCCGGCACCGGCTCCTGATTGAGCCGCTGCAGGTCGAGCAATTGCTGGGCGAGCGTCGAGAGACGAGCGACATCCTCCAGCAGCCGGTTGGTTGCTTCCGTCGGCGGCATGGTTTCCAGCCGGTTCTGCAATATGGCGATTGGCGTGCGCAATTCATGGGCGGCCGCCAGCATAAAGCGCCGCTGCTTGTTGTGGTCGTCATCGAGGCGCTGCAGCGTCTCGTTCATGGCAATGACCAGCGGTGCGACTTCCTCCGGCACGTTTTCGAGCGGCAGGCGATAACCGCGTGTGGTGCCATCGATGCCCTGTGCTGCCTGCGCCACCTCATTCAATCCGCGGTGGATGCCGCGCGCAACGAAGGGCGTGACCGCCAGTGTGATCAGGCCTGTCAGCAAGATCACCGGCAGCACGACGCCGGAGGCGATCGCCACGAAGACGACCAGAAGTTTGCCGGCCGAGAGACTGCCCTGACGTCCGACGATGACGAGAAGATCCCCGTGATCGGTCTTCACCTTTTGCAGGCGCGCGGCAATTGTCGCCGGATTGTCCTCATCCCCGTTGAAACGCGCCTCGGCGATATCCGTGCCCGAGTTCGCAATGGCGAAATATTGCGCCGGCACATTCCCGTCGGTCAGCATGTGCCCCTGCTGATCACGCACCAGGAACCAGAAATCGGCTGCCTTATCGCGCTGGTAGTCCAGTGCGTCCGTGCTCGTGGTGCGCATCGAACCATCGGGATTCCAAGCGATCGATTCCGTCACCGCATCAATTGCATGCTCGTCGGGAGCGAAAATCCCGCTCATGCCCGAGATCCAGAAGACGAAGGCAAAGGCGATCGCGATCAGCACCAGGGTTGCGGCCTGCAGCGCCACCAGCCGGCGGATCAACCGCCATTTCAGCGAATAGAACTTCATCTTCTTCATGGCCGGGCCTGCCGGATCAGATAACCCACCCCGCGGATCGTATGGATCTCGACCCCAGCACATGCCGCATCGAGCTTGCGGCGCACGCGCGAGACATGCGCATCGAGTGCATTGGACTGGATCTCGTCATCCATGCCGTAGACGGCCTCTTCCAGACTGGAGCGCTCCACCGTGCGGCCGGCGCGGCGCATCAGCGCTTCCAGCACCAGCAATTCTCGGCGCGGCAATTCGAGCGCCACGTCGCCGACACGCGCCTCGCGATTGCGCAAGTCGAAATGCAGCCGGCCGAGGCACAGGCTTTCGATCTCGATATTGCCAGGGCGGCGCAGGATAGCTCTCAGCCGCGCCATCAACTCCTCTACGGCGAAGGGCTTGGCAAGATAGTCGTCGGCGCCGAGATCAAGCCCCTCGATCCGGTCTTTCAGATCGCTGCGCGCCGTCAGCATGATGACGGGAACGGTCGGCTGGATGCGGCGCGCTTCGGCGATCAGTTCCAGCCCGTCGCCGTCAGGCAGGCTGCGGTCGAGCAGCAGGGCATCATAACTGTTCAGCCGCACGGCCTCCTCGGCCGCCTCGATCGTTGAAACGTGGTCCGCGATGATGTTGTTGTTGCGGAGCGCCGCCGTAAGCACAGCGGCCATTTCCGGTTCATCTTCCGCCAGCAAGACGCGCATTCGATCGTCCAACTTCAAAAGCCGCTCTCTGCACAGGCAAGATTGCGTCAGCATGACGAAAATTACCAGAGCGCCCTGACGTTCAATCGCCGAAGGGCAGGGCAAGCGCCTCCGTCCGCGCTTCAAGGGCGCGGATGACAGCCGCCATGTCTTCACGGCCGAAACCCAGGCTTTCGGTTTCGGCATAGAGCGCATGGCAAGCATCGAGCAGCGGCGAGGCGATGCCCGCCTGCCGGGCCGCTTCGGCCACCAGCCTGTTGTTCTTGAGCGCGTCGGAGATCGCCGCCTGCACTGAGAAATCCCGCTCCACCAGCTTGCCGCTCTTGATCCGCGATATGCCGCTCGCCATTTGGCCGGCATCGACGACAGCTTTGAAAAGTCCCATGTCTAATCCCTGTCGAGCGGCAAAGTGCGCCGCTTCGGCGAGCCCCGTGACCGTCGTGATCAGAAATATATTAACGGCAAGCTTCATCAGGAGCGCATTCGGCACGGCGCCGCAGACAACCGTTTCCCTACACATGGGCTTCAAAAGCGGACGAACCTCTTCGACGACGTCCGCATCTCCCGCAAGCATGACCACAAGCTGGCCTTCCTCCGCCGGCCGGCGCGAGCCTGAAACAGGCGCCTCGACATAATGGCCGCCGGCGGCACGAATATCCGCCTCAAGCGCTTTCGAATATTCGGGCGCGGTGGTCCCCGTGTGGATAACGACATGTCCGGCGACCCGTTCGACAAAACCTGGTGTGCCGCGCCCGAGAACCGTGTCGATCACCGCTGCCGTGGCGAGCATCAGGATGACGGTCCGGGCTTTTGCAAACACTTCGTCGACATCCGCGGCCACTTCGGCACCGGCTGTCCGTAGCGTGTCAGCGCTTTCCGGCGACCGGTTCCAGACGATGAGGTCGGTGCCTGCCCGCGCGAGATTGAGCGCCATCGGCGTACCCATCACGCCGAGACCGATGAAGCCTGTTTTCATTTTGCCGTCTCCTCGGATAGCCAGGAGCGAAGTCTACGAACAAAGGCGACAGTTGTCTTGAAGGTTAGTGCGCAGGTGCGGGCTGCCCCGAAGTTTCCAGCGCTGCCTCACGGATCGTCTGCATGAGAATCGACAGCGGCAGCGAAGGGACGGCATCGGTACGCACCGTCAATCCAACCGGACCCTTCGTCTCGCTCGTATCGACCGGCAGGGCGACAAGCACGCCGTCGGCAATATCCCGCGCAACCACGCCGTTGGAAATGATCCAGATCGCGTCGCTATCGCGCACGAAAGCGCGGCCGAAGGCATCGGAGACGGTCTCGATCTGGCTCGGCAGGCTGGCGACACCATTGGCGATCAGGAAATTTTCGACCACCGGCCTAATGATCGAACCGCGGGTCGGCATCAGAAGCGTGTAGTGGCCGAGTTCGGTGAAGAACGATTTGCCGGCGCCAAGCAGCGGATGGCCGGCGCGCACGGCAAAGACCACTTGCTCGGAATAAAGATGCTCGAACGAGAAGCTGGCCATCCTTTCTGCTCCCGCGAGACGGCCGACGACGAGATCGAGATCGCCGACACGCAGCTGCTCCAACAGTACGGCATTGTCGCCGGTGACGATCTTCACCCGGCTCCAGGTATTTTCCTTCAGAAACAGGTCCATCGCCCGCGGCATGATGCGTGTCGAGACCGTCGGCAGAGCACCGATACGGATCGGCGGGGCATCGCCAAATTGCTCCTGCGAGACGGAATCGAGCCCCTGCCGGAGTGCTGTCAGCGCAGCACCTGCATGGCGCAGGAAGACCTCGCCGTACCGCGTGATGCGGATGCCGCGTCCTTCCCGCTCGAAAACCCCGACGCCGAGCGCCTGCTCCAGCTCGCGGATCGTCTTCGTCACTGCCGGCTGGCTGACATGCAGAAGTTCGGCGGCCTTCATCACGCTTTTCTGCCGCGCCACCTCGACAAAGGTCTGCAGATGGCGAAACTTGATACGACTATCGATCATTGCTTTCATAACTCATGGGTTATCGGAAAGCTGGAAAATATCATTTTACTTAACCGGTTCAACTCACCAAATTGGACGTGGAGGAGATTTAAAGTGCAATTCGCCAGTATCAACGACGTAACGATCCACTACCAGCTCATCGGCGCGCCGGCTGACCGGCCGGTCATCGTCTTTGCCAATTCGCTCGGCACGGACTTCCGGATCTGGCGCGATGTGATCGTGCGTCTTGCCGGCGATTTTGCCATCATCCTCTATGACATGCGCGGCCATGGGCTTTCCGATGTCGGCCAGGTGCCCTACGCCATGGAGGATCATGCGACCGATCTTGCCGGCCTGCTTGATCTGCTTTCGGTCAAGGATGCCGTCATCTGCGGTCTCTCGGTGGGCGGCCTGATTGCCCAGTCGCTCTACCAGCGCCGCCCGGATCTGGTGAAGGCGCTGATCCTTTGCGATACCGCCCACAAGATCGGCACGGCCGACAGCTGGAACAGCCGTATCGCCACCGTCGAGAAGAGCGGCATTGCCAGCATCGTCGACATGGTCATGGAGCGCTGGTTCACGCCGGCGTTCCGCCGACCTGAAAACATCGCCTATGCCGGCTACTGCAACATGCTGATCCGCCAGCCGGTGGAAGGTTATGTCGCCACATGCGCTGCGATCCGTGACGCCGATTTCACCGAGGCCGCGGCCAGGATCAAAGTGCCGACCATTTGCGTCGTCGGTGATCAGGATGGTTCGACACCGCCGGATCTGGTGCTCTCGACAGCAAAGCTGATCCCTGACGCGCGCTATGAAGTCATCAAGGACTGCGCTCATATTCCGCCCATCGAGCAGCCGGAAGCGCTGACAGCGATCATCCGCGCCTTCCTCTCATCCATCGGAGACAAGAGCCCATGAGCGACACCGCGTCCGAACGCTATCATCAAGGCATGACAACCCGCCGCGCCGTTCTCGGCGATGCCCATGTCGACCGCGCCCAAGCCGCTGCGACGGAATTCGACAAGCCGTTCCAGGAGTTGATCACCGAGGCCGCCTGGGGCCATGTCTGGTCGCGGCCGGAGCTGACGAAACGCGAGCGCTCGATGATCACGATCGCCCTGCTTGCAGCCCTTGGCCAGGACGAAGAGGTGGCGATGCATGTGCGCGCCACCGCCAATACTGGCGCCTCCCGGGAGGATATTCGGGAGGCGCTGCTGCATGTGGCAATCTATGCCGGCGTGCCGGCGGCCAATCATGCAATCAAGATCGCAAAACAGGTTTTCGAGCAGATGGACGCCGGCAAGGCAGCCTGAGGGGGAGAGAATGTCCGACTTACCGAACCGCAAGCCAGAAACCGGAGCTTTCTTCGCCCGCGACCGTGCCTGGCATCCGCCGGCCTATGCGCCGGGTTACAAGACCTCGCTCCTCCGTTCACCGCAACGCGCGCTGCTTTCTCTCGATGGCACGATTTCGGAAATCACCGGCCCGGTCTTCGGCCATTCGATGATCGGCGAGATGGATAACGACCTGATCCATAATTTCGCGCGGCCCGGCGAGAGCGCCATCGGCGAACGCATCATCGTCCACGGCCGGGTGCTCGATGAGCGCGGTCGTCCGCAGGTTGGTGTCCTCGTCGAATTCTGGCAGGCCAATGCCGGCGGCCGCTACCGCCACAAGAAAGAAACCTATCTCGCCGCAATCGACCCGAATTTCGGCGGCTGCGGCCGCTTCGTTACCGACGAGGAAGGCCGCTATTTCTTCCGCACCGTGCGGCCCGGCGCCTATCCCTGGCCAAACGGCGTCAACGACTGGCGCCCGGCGCACATCCATTTTTCGATCTTCGGCCACGGCTTCTCGCAGCGCCTCATCACCCAGATGTATTTCGAAGGCGATCCGATGATCTGGAAATGTCCGATCGTCGGCGCGATCCCGGACAAGGCGGCGATCGAGCAGCTCATCGCCCCCATGGATTGGGGCAATACGATCCCGATGGACAGCCGCGCCTACAAGTTCGATATCGTGCTGCGCGGCCGCCGCTCGACCATGTTCGAAAACAAGCTGGAGGGGAACTGACATGCAGGAACTCGGCTATCTCAAGGAAACCCCGTCCCAGACCGCCGGCCCCTATGTGCATATCGGCCTGACGCCGAACTTCTGCGACATCACCGGCGTTTTCGACAGTGACCTCGGTACGCGGATGGTCAATGACAAGACGCTCGGCGAGCGCATCACCGTCAGCGGCCGTATTTTCGACGGTGCCGGAGCACTCGTTCGCGACGCCGTCATCGAAATCTGGCAGGCAGACAGCGCCGGCCTCTACAACAGCCCCTCGGAAATGCGTGGCACGGCAGACCCGAACTTCACCGGCTGGGGCCGCTGCCCCACCCGCGCCGAAGACGGTGTCTATAGTTTCGAAACCATCAAGCCCGGCAAGGTTCCCTTCAAGGACGGCCGCAAGATGGCCCCGCATATCACCTTCTGGATCGTCGCCCGCGGCATCAATATCGGCCTGCACACGCGCATGTATTTCCCGGAAGAGCAGGATGCCAATGCGGTGGACCCGGTTCTGGCGCGTATCGAGCACCGCGAGCGCGTGGCAACGCTGATCGCTGCGCGCGATGGCGCGAAGCTGAGCTTCGACATTTACCTGCAGGGACCGAAGGAAACGGTGTTCCTGGACATTTAAGCTATCTCGACTGGCTACTTGCCCGCGATCCGTCGGGCAAGTAGCGTCGGCTTCGCCCTGCCCTATCTGGGTCGAGATAAGCCGACAGGCAGACCGGGATTGCGATGAAACGAGCTGCCACATGACCACATCCCCTTTCGACCATCCCTTCCTTTCCGGCCTGCTCGGAGACACTGAAATCGTCGCCTACTTCTCAGTCGAGGCTGATATCAGGGCGATGCTCTCCTTCGAAGCGGCACTTGCACGCGCAGAAGCGACGCATGGCATCATTCCGGCGGAAGCCGCGCGAACAATCGGCGAGATCTGCGCTGGCTTTACCGCAGATGTGCAAAGCCTGAAGGCTGCAACGGCTCGGGATGGGGTCGTCATTCCGGACCTCGTCAAACAGCTCAGGAAGGTGGTCGGCAGCGAGGCCGCCGAACATGTTCATTTCGGTGCGACCAGTCAGGATGCCATCGACACCAGCCTGATGTTGCGGCTGAAGTCCATCACCTTCCTGTTCGGCGGAAGGCTGCATGCCATCGCGACGAAACTGGCGGCGCTCGAACGCCAGTTCGGCGCCAACCGCCTGATGGGCCATACACGCATGCAGGCCGCAATCCCGATTACCGCCGCCGACCGCATTGCCGCCTGGCGGATGCCGCTGGAGACCTATCGCGACCGGCTGACGGAGCAGACCTTCCCCGTGCAATTCGGCGGTGCGGCCGGTACACTCGAAAAGCTCGGGGCCGAGGCATCCGTCGTGCGCGCCTCGCTGGCGCAGGAGCTGGGATTGGCCGATGAGCCGCAATGGCAGAGCCGCCGCAGCCGCATTGCCGATCTCGCCAATCTCTATTCGCTCATCTCCGGCAGCCTCGGCAAATTCGGGCAGGATATCGCCTTGCTCGCCGAAGCCGGCGGCGAGATCGAGCTTGCGGGTGGCGGCGCTTCCTCGGCCATGGCCCATAAGCAGAATCCGGTCGCCGCCGAAACGCTGGTCGCGCTCGCCCGCTTCAACGCAACGCAGCTCTCGGCCATCCATCATTCCCTCGTTCATGAGCAGGAGCGCTCCGGGGCGGCCTGGACACTCGAATGGCTGGTGCTGCCGCAGCTGGTCATGGCAACCGCCGCCTCGCTGCGGCTGGCGGCGGAACTTATCGGCAATATCAAGCGTCTGGGGACAGGCTGATCGCCTTTGCATGAACGCGGTAAAACCGGCTATGCAGAGGCGTTGATTTCAGGAGTGATCCCGTGACCTTTCCCCTCTTCGATCTTTCCGGCCGCCGCGCGCTCGTGACGGGCTCCAGCCAGGGTATCGGTTATGCGCTGGCACTCGGGCTTGCCGAACACGGCGCCTCCATCATCATCAACGGCCGCAACGCCCAGAAGGCGGAGGCCGCCGCCGAGACGATCCGCGAGCAGAAACGCCATGCCGTCAGCGCAGCCTTCGACGTGACTGATGCGGAGGCCTGCCGCTCGGCGATTACCTATATCGAAGCCGAGATCGGCCCGATCGATATCCTCATCAACAATGCCGGCATGCAGTTCCGCACGCCGCTGGAGAGTTTTCCGGTCGAAAAGTGGGACGAACTCTTTCGCACCAATGTCTCCAGCGTCTTCTACGTCAGCCAACCGGTCGCGCAGGCGATGATCAGCCGCGGCCGTGGCAAGATCATCAACATCGCCTCGGTTCAGGCCGAACTCGCCCGGCCAGGTATCGCGCCCTATACGGCGACCAAGGGTGCTGTGCGCAATCTCACCCGTGGCATGGCAACCGACTGGGCAAAGCATGGCCTTCAGGTGAACGCGATTGCGCCCGGCTACTTCAAGACGCCGCTCAACCAGCCACTTGTCGATGATCCGAAATTCTCCGGCTGGCTCGAAACCCGTACACCGGCTGGCCGCTGGGGCAATGTGGAAGAGTTGGTTGGTGCGGCCGTCTTCCTGGCGTCGAACGCATCGTCCTTCGTCAACGGCCATATGCTGATGGTCGACGGTGGGATTACGGCGTCGCTCTGAGGTTAATCGCCTCCACCGTCACCACCGCCGTCGCCTCCATCACCGCAATCAAAACTCATTTCGAGGCCGCCTTCGGCTTGGCCACGAACGGAACGCCTGGAAAACCGAAGGTGCGCCCACCAAACAGGGTTCCAGGACAAGAATACGGCAAATGCGACGATGAGGATGAAAACGATCACGAGGCCTATAAGGATTGCAGTGACTGGAGCCATGTTCACTCCAAAGGTTGCGCAAGGAAATTATCTCAGCGATTTCCGCGAGAAACAAGAACATCTCGATTTTGAGCACGATATGACAAAGACGAGCTTTCGCTGCCGCGAGCGTGCTTCGGCTGCCGGCCATCTCCGACGCGGTTTCCTTGCCGTTTCGCGGCTTTAGCATCGCCAAAAACAGGCGGATTTGCATTTTCGGTCGCGCGCAACCATTTAAGATGCATGATCCGCGGAAATGTCGCGACCTCGCTCACGCCGGAACGTTTACAGAAAACGAACCATACCGGCTTGCATTCTGAGCCAAAAGCCGATTGCTTAGGAAAATCTACTTCTTCTTCGGCTAGCCGTTGGAAGAGTGCGAGGGGATATAGGCAAACCCGTGGAATTCTGCAGCTTCGCATCGGGATCGATGGTGACTACGATGACGAAGCGGGAAAGCTGGTTTGAAGGAAGATGAGTAACGATCTGTTTCAGGTAAAATTTTGGGGCGTACGGGGGAGCATTCCCGTGTCAGGCCCGGAATTTGACCGCTATGGAGGCAACACCTCCTGCATTGAAATCCGCTGCGGCCAGCACCGGATGCTGTTCGACGCGGGCTCTGGCCTGCGTGAAGCCGGCCTGTCGCTCATTGCTGATGAAGTCCACGATGTGGATCTCTTCTTCAGCCACTGCCACTATGATCACATCATCGGCCTGCCCTTCTTCAAGGCGATCTACTACCCGTCGATCAACGTCAACATCTGGTCCGGCCATCTGGACGGCAAGATGACCACGCGCGAGATGGTCGAGCAGTTCATCAGCCCGCCCTGGTTCCCTGTGAAGACCGACATCTGTCAGGCGACGATGAATTTCCGTGATTTCCATGCCGGCCAGACACTGACCCCGCATGATGGTGTGGAGATGCAGACCTATATGCTGAACCATCCGGGCGGTGCGATCGGCTATCGCATCCATTGGAAAGGGCGCATCATATCGCTGATCTACGACATCGAGCACACGCCGGGTAGCTACGATCCGGTGGCGCTGGAGATGATGAAGGACGCCGATCTCGTCGTCTACGACTGCACCTATAATGAAGACGAGATGCAGCGCTTCAAAGGGTTTGGCCATTCCACGTGGCAGCACGGTACCGAACTTGCAAAAATGGCGGGCGCGAAGCGCTTCGCCCTGTTCCATCATGCGCCCTCGCGCACCGATGAACAGCTCGCTGTCATGGAAAGCCAGGCGCAGGCCGCCTTTGCCGGTGCCTTTGCCGCCCGTGACAATCAGGTCATCGACATCTGATCCTGTACGAGCGCGGCTGCCGAGACCCATTCTACTGCGGGATGGCCCGAAGTCGCCTCGAAGAGCTCGGCAAGGAAATCCCACGCCGCCGCATCATGCACCAAGTGATGCGCGAGCACGCCGATCGGTTCGCTGCTGCCCTCGAACCTGTCCTGCAATTCGGCAACCAGTTCGCCGATCAGGTCTGCCATGGGCCGGCCGCCGCGCGTACCGTGCCAGTCCATGAGGTCGACATGGGAATTGACGATGGCGAGCGGGCTTTCTCCCTTGACGCGTCCGTAAGTCGAAAGGGCTTCAAAGCCGAGCGCCGGCAGCTTGGGAATGAGGCCCTTGTCGATGCGGTTCCAGGGCGGAACCAGCATGGCTAGAAAGCGTGTCGGGTAAAGACCCTTCAGCTTCAGGAAGCCTTCGTAGAGTTCACCGAGAATGGTTTCTTCCAGACGCGCTCCGCCGAGCTCCTGCTTCTTGTCGTCAGGTCCGGCATGATTGTGATGCGCCCAGCCGTGAACCGCCACGCTGACATGCGCTTCGCCCGCAAGCCGCTGAGCCAGCGGCGCGTCGGTAAAGGCCGGAATGACCGCAAGCGTGACGGGGATGCCGTAGCTTTTCGTTTCGGAGAGCAGCCGCTCCAGCGCCGCCGTCGGCTCGATCGCATCGTCATCCCGCAGCCAAAGCCGCGCCACGCGGCCAGCGGCGCGCCAGCGCTCCAGTTCCCGATACAATGGCTCGTGGATGGTGCTATCGATCATGTGCAGCTCCTGCATGATTGCATAGGATCAAATCCAGTTCTTTCGCCGCGCCGGCTAGCGAACGCTCGTCGATGACGAAGCGACGGGCCGCGGATGCCATGGCGTCACGGCGCCCCCGGTCATCCAGCAGTCCGGCAATGGCCCGCGCATAGGCTTTCATATCGCCATCAGGCGTCAATAGGCCGGTCATATCGGCCTCCACCACGGCAGGCACGCCGGCGGTCTTCAGCGCCACAACAGGAAGGCCCGCCGCCTGCGCTTCGAGATAGGCAAGTCCATAGGCTTCGCCGCAACCCGGCCAGACATAGATGCTGCCCTTCGCCAACAGTACGGCAATCTCTTCCGGTTCCCTTTGGCCAAGCCAATCGATACGGCCGGGCGCAAAGCCGGCAAACAGGGCCTCTACCTCAGCCCGCAGCGGACCGTCACCGATGATGCCGAGTGTCCATGGACGCTCCGCGATCATGGAGAGTGCCGTGGCGAGCATCTTGTAGCTCTCCATCTTGTCGCCGGCCCGCATCATGGCCACGGTCATCAAGCGTTGCGGATTGGGGGCGGGCGTTATCGCCTCGAAGAGCGTTGTGTCGATGAAGGGCTTAATTCCGGCGACACGCGCTTCGGGAAAGACGTCTTCCAGTCCTTTCCGGTCGCGTTCGGTGAAGGCGATATTGACCGCCGCCTGACGGATCGCGTCCCCCACCGGTTTCTGGAAGAAGGCCCAGCCCAGCCCATCACGTTTGCGCGAGTAGGAGGCTTCGGCCGTGACATAGGGAATGGCGAATTGCTCCGCGATGGCGGGGCCGAGGAGATCGGGGGATTTGTAATAGGGATGATAGCAGAACCAGAGTTCCGGCCTCGGCTCCTCCCGCCATTTGCGCCGCAGCCGCTCGAGTTCGCCATCCGCCTTCGCCAGAACCTCAGCCGCCGCCTCCGGCGTGCCGGCATGGACACGGAATTCGGACACGACCTCGACAGAATGGCCAGCCATCCCCAGCGCCCGGATCAACAGCCGCGCCATCAGCCGGTCGCCTGAGGGCACTGGATGATCAGGCGATTTCATCGGCGCGTAGAAAGCGATCCGCATCGCGACACTCCGCTGACGACAGTGTGTTTCCAATCGGCGCTCGCGCCGTAAGCGAAAATTTCCGCTATTGTCACTATCCTTGAACGATACAGGCAGGCATACCGAAGCGATCGTGATTAGACGAGACGATAATTCCGCCCTTTTTCGTCTTCTCTAGTGCATTTGCGATTTGAGCTTCAAGAACAGGAATTGATGACGACGGTCTTGGCCACAGGGGTTTTTTCGGAGCGCACGATCAGGAAGGCCAGGCTCGGTTCCGGCCTTGTCTTGTTCGTCTTCATCATCCTGCATATGTCGAACCATGCATTGGGACTCGTTTCGCTGACGGCAGCTGATGATGCGCGCCGGCTGTTTCTGGCGATCTGGCGCAATCCGGTCGGCACTATTCTCTTCTACGGCGCGGTCCTCGTCCATATGACGCTGGTGCTGCGCGGGCTCTATATGCGCCGCAGCCTCGTCATGCCGAAAAACGAGATGGCACAGATCGTTCTCGGCCTTTTGATCCCGCTGCTGCTCATCGACCATGTCGTCGGTACGCGTATCGTCCATGCACTCTACAGCTATACCGACAATTACGAGACGATCGTTCGCACGCTCTGGATCAACGCCCCTGATAATGGCGTGCGCCAGACTTTCGCGCTGCTCGCCGTCTGGATCCACGGCTGTATCGGCATACATTTCTGGCTGCGCTATCGGCCCTGGTACGACAATTCCTCATCGCTGCTTCTGGCGATCGCCATCCTTCTGCCGGTGCTGGCGCTGCTCGGTTTCGTCGAGATGGGCCGCACGCTGTCCGATCCCTCCTACATCGAGTCAGAATCCGGCCACTACGAAGAAGCGATCAATACCCGCTATTACAACGATCCCGAGGCGCGCGAGCAAATCGCGACGATTCGCGCCGGGCTCTACGGCAGCTTCTCCGCAACGCTGGCCCTCGTCATCCTGGCACGGGCGCGCCGCAGGCTGAAAGAGCGGGCGAACCAAGTTGCGGTTCACTATCCCGGCGGCGAGACGGTGCGCGTGCCCCGCGGCTTCACCGTGCTGGAAGCAAGCAGGCTTGGCGGTCTGCCGCACTATTCGGTCTGCGGCGGCAAGGGCCAGTGCTCCACCTGCCGCGTGCAGATCCTCGGCGATTACTGGACCCTGCCGCCGCCCGACAAGCTGGAGCAGACGACGCTGAAGCGCATCAATGCGGCATCCGATGTGCGCCTCGCCTGTCAGCTCCGCCCGGATAAGGACTTGACCGTCGCGCCGCTGCTCGTGCCGCAGACAGAGGCTGCCCTTCCCGCCAACAGCCAGGAAACCAGCCCCGGCCGCGAGCGCGAGATCGCCGTGCTCTTCTGCGACATGCGCCATTTCACTACGCTGACCGAAACCCGCCTGCCCTTCGACGTCGTCTTCCTGCTCAACCGCTATTTCGGGATCGTCGGCAAGGCAGTGGAACAGGCCGGCGGACGGCTCGACAAATTCATCGGCGACGGCGCTATGGCACTCTTCGGCCTCAACACCACGCCTGAGGAAGCCTGCCGGCAGGCGGTAGCAGCCGCAACCACGATTGTTGCCGAGGTGGAGAAGCTCGCCGCCGAACTTTCCGACGAACTGCCTCTGCCGCTGCAGATCGTCATCGGCATCCATGCCGGCCCGGCCGTGGTCGGCACGATGGGCTATGGGCGTGTGCGCAGCCTGACTGCCGTCGGCGATACGGTCAATGTGGCAAGCCGCCTGGAAACCGCGGCCAAGGAACTCAATGCCGCTATCGTCATTTCCGAGCCGGTCGCGATGCGCGCCGGCATCGATCCGGAAACGGTCGAAAGCTGCGAAATCAATGTGCGCGGCCGGGCACTCCCCTTGAAAGTCTATGTCGTTCCGAGAGAGAAAGCGGCTGAACCGCTCAAGGAAAGACAATAATGTCCGGCCAGGCATGGCTTACCGCCAAATATTGGAAGCGCCGTTTGCGCAAGGCGCGCGATGCGCTGGCCACGCGTTTCTTCAATACCCGCTTTGGCCGCCGGCTGCTGATCGAAAATATCGGGCCGCGCGTCACCTCGATGACGGTCGATGCCGGCGATCACCTGATGAGTTTTTCACCTGCCGACTATATCGGCCGCAAGGTCTTCCGGAAGGGCCATTTCGAACGCGAGGCCGTCGACCGGCTGCTCGTGATCCTGCGCGAGCGCGGCCTGCTGAAAAAGGACAGCATGCTGCTGGAGATCGGCGGCAATATCGGCACACAGACAGTCTATTTTGCGCTTGCCCGCGCATTTGCTGGAATCGTCAGCGTCGAGCCGGACCCGCGCAATTTCCGTCTTCTGGAACAGAATATCCGCCAGAACGGCCTTATCGACACGGTGCGCCTCGTCAACTGCGCCGCCGGCGAAGGTGAAGGCCAGATCGACTTCTTCCTGAACGGCGCCAATCACGGCAAGAGCAGCGCCATCCGCCAGAGCGCCAGCGACCGGAAGATCACCGTTCCGGTGCGGTCTGTGACCGGCATCCTCGACAGACTCGGCATCGACCAAGCGGCCATCGGCCTCGTCTGGATGGACATCGAAGGGTATGAGCCGGTTGCCTGCCGCTCGATGCTGCCGCTGCTTGCCCGCCGCGCGCCTCTCTATATGGAATTCACGCCGCTCTTTTACGGCCCCGAGGGCACGAAAGCCTTCATTCGTACGCTCGCCGGCTTCTACGAGGATTGTCTCGTCGTCTTCGAGGACGGCGAGAAGGAGATGAAAGTCCGTGATCTGCCGGGCGAATTCGATCAATATGACGTGCTGTTCCTGCCTTAGACCGAAGAAGGGCATGTCGTCCGAAAACCGCTCACGCTTTTCGGCGTCGTGCTCCAGGCGCCAGAGGCTACGGTGCAGACTGCATCACCAGCGATTGATGGCAATGTACACCGGCGAGGACGCCTGAGGCGGAGGCGAGCGTGGCGTTGTGCATGGCACTTGCCGCATCGCCGGCGGCAAAGACGCCTCTGACGGTCGTCTCTTTGTTATCGCCGGTCCGGATGACCGGCCCGAGCGGACCGTCGTCGAAGGCACAGCCAAGCTGCTCGGCAATCGGGCTTGCCATCGCCGTTTTCGCTGCGACAAAAACGGCGTCCAGCGGCACGACCCGGCCGTCGGTCAGGCGGACGGCCTCAAGCTTCGGATTGTCGCCCAATAATTCGACGATAGGACTGCGCTCGATCCGAACACCGCGCGCGGTCATCCGCGCCAGTTGCTCTTCATCGGGCTCGAACAAGGCCTGGGTGAAGTAGGTCGTTTCTCCCCAGTCGGGAAGCAGCATGGCCGCATGCGCTGAAAGCGGAAGGGTTGCGAGAACGCCAAGTGCACCGCCACTCACTTCATAACCGTGACAATAAGGGCAGTGCAGCACGGAACGGCCCCATCGATCCCGCAGGCCGGGGATCTCAGGCAGTGAGTCGCTGATACCGGTCGCCAGGACGATGCGCGCGGCCCTTTCTTCGCCACCACCCTTGATGCCGATCACGAATTCATCTCCATCGGCGCGCGCCTGAACAACTTCCCCGTCGCGGATAGTGATGGTCGGATAAAGCGAAAGCTGCCGCTTTCCCTCCCGCATGATCGCCGCCGGTGTCTGGCCGTCCTGGCCCAGGAAGCCATGTGACGCGTGCGAAAACCGATTGCGCGGTGCGCCTGCATCGATCAGCAGAACACGGCGTCGCGCCCGGGCAAGCTGCATGGCTGCGGACAGGCCAGCGAAATTTCCGCCGATGACGATGACCTCGAATGACATGGACCTCTCCTTTGACGTCGCCTCAATCATGAAGCAACATAAGTTACATGAAATGATGCAGTCAAGCATCATGTTACTTGTCTTGTTACGATCCGCTTGTGATAATGGCCCATTCGATCGATGGGAATAGAACTTCATGCGCAATGACAGCCGCCTTTCACGCATGCTGCACGTGCTGATCCACATGGATCGGCATGAGCATTCGGCGACCTCCGAAATGATTGCAAAGATGCTGAACACCAATCCCGTCGTCGTCCGCCGCACCATGGCCGGCCTTAGAGAACAGGGCTATGTCCGTTCCGAAAAGGGGCATGGCGGGGGCTGGACGCTGGTGCGCCCGTTGTCGGAAATCACGCTGCTCGATGTCTACAACGCCATCGGCGAACCGCATCTTTTCGCCATCGGCCCAGCCGACGACCAGCCGAAATGCCTTGTGGAACAGGCTGTGAATGCTGCTCTCGAGGATGCGATGAAGGAGGCGCAGGCCCTGCTCCTGCGGCGATTGGGCAGCGTGACGCTGGACGAAATCGCGGCCGACTTCGAGGCAAAATATGCCGCGCTCTCGGCTGCGTCCTATTCCTGCGCCTCATAAGCGCGGATCATTTCCTGCGGTAGAGGAAATACCGGCCTTCCTTGATGCCGCCGGGCAAAGGCAGAGGCAAAAGTTCGGGATGTTCCAGCGGCAGGCCGCTGACGGCGATGCCGTGATGGGTAAGCACGCCGGCCATCAGCTGCGGCAGCCAGGTCAGCGTCACGGCATCGATCTCGTCATGGCCGGTGCCGATATCGGCATGGGCGAGCGCGGCATTGATCCCGAGGAACGCCTGGCCGGTGTCGCGGATATTGCCCGTCACCATATTTTCGGCTGGCGGCGTGGAGGCGGAATAGGAGCGTATTTCCCAATCGAAGGCGATAATGCGGCGATCGGGAAAATGCTCGCGCAGATGGTCGTAGGTGCGGCCATTGCCGAGGCCGAATTCGAGCACCGGCCCCTCCACCTCTTCCACCAGATCGATGATGGCATTGAGAATATCGCGTTGAGCCGACAATCGGCGAATGAAGCTGTCGAGGCGGCTCATCTTGTCCTGTCCGTCATAAAATATGTCAGCGGTGCTACCATATCGATGCGGTGCAAGTCGATTGCCGGAACCGCAAATTGCCGTTGCAGCGGCAACACGGGTCTGTGATAAACTCGGCCCCATGAACGAGATATCCAGCGACGCATTCTTCGCCAACGTGCCTGTTTTCAGCGACTTCGAAGGCGTGACCGATGAGAGCAATTACCAGCCGCTGCCCGAAGGGTGGGTGCTGGCGATGGCCGATATCGTCGGCTCGACGAAGGCGATTTCCGGCGGCCGCTACAAGGACGTCAACATGGCCGGCGCAAGCGTCATTTCCGCGGTGCTGAATGCCGTTGGCAAGGGCGACTATCCCTTCGTCTTTGCCGGCGACGGCGCGTTGATCGCCTTGCCCGCTTCGCTTGAGAAGGAAGCACGCAAGGCTCTTGCCGCGACGCAGGTCTGGGTGAAGGAGGATCTTGACCTCGATCTTCGTATCGCCATCGTGCCGATCGCCGATATTCGCGCGGAAGGTCTCGATGTACGCGTCGCTCGCTATTCGGCAAGTCCTTACGTCACCTATGCAATGTTTTCCGGCGGCGGCACGCTTTGGGCCGAAAAAAACATGAAGATGGGCCGGTACGGCGTCGAAAAGGCCGCGCCCGGCACTCGGCCGGATCTGACCGGCCTCTCCTGTCGCTGGAGCCCGATCGAGGCCCGCAATGGCGAGATCGTCTCGATCATCGCCGTACCGGGCGAAGCTGGTCCGGGGCCGGAATTTCAGGCTCTCGTCGCCGGCATCGTTTCGCTCACCGCCGAGCAGAACCGCAATGGCCATCCGGTGCCGGAAGATGGGCCGGAGTTTGCTTTTTCAATGAGTGGCATCAATCGCGAGGTGAATGCGACGGCGCCCAAAGGCAAACGACTGCGGCAAAAGCTGTTCATCTTCCTGCAGACCGGCTTGATCGTTTTCCTGCACAAATTCGGCCTCACCTTCGCTCATTTCAACGCGCGCCGCTACAAGCGGGACATCGCGGGTAATTCGGATTTCCGAAAGTTCGACGACGGACTGAAGATGACCATCGACGTGGATGCCGCCCATCTCGCCCGCATCGAGACGCTGCTGAAGCAGGCGCAGGAAAGAGGCGTGGCTCGCTACGGCCTGCACTGCCAATCATCGGCACTGGTGACATGCTTCGTGCCGACGCCACTGTCGCGCGACCACATGCACTTCATCGATGGTGCCGCCGGCGGTTATGCGGTCGCTGCCAGCCAGATCACCGGCAAGCAGCTTTCCGGCGCGCTCGTTACGCCTTGATAACGTGATCGGCAGTAAGGCCGAGCCGGCTGAAGACGTTTCGGGTATCGACAATCAGTTTGGCGCTCCTCGAAAGAGCCGCATAGTCGATCATGTCGTGATCGGTCGCGATGAGAACCGCGTCGTATCCCGCAACGACTTCCGGCGTCAGGTCGATGGATTTCCGGCCCTTCAGTGCCTGATATTCACGGGTCGGCGGAATCTCCGCGACGAAGGGGTCATGATAATCCGCCTTGCCGCCGCGTTCCTCGATAATTTCGATCAGGCGCAGCGACGGGCTTTCCCTGATATCGGCAACGTTCTTCTTGTAAGCGAGGCCAAGCACGAGGACGCGTGAGCGGCTGAGCGCCTTGCCGGCACGGATATCCAGCGCCTCGGCCAGTTTGCCGACGACATAGCGCGGCATCGCCGAATTGATCTCGCCGGCAAGTTCGATGAAACGGGTCGGCAGTTCGTATTCTCGCGACTTCCAGGTGAGGTAGAAGGGGTCGATCGGAATGCAGTGACCGCCGAGACCGGGACCGGGATAGAAGGGCATATAACCGAACGGCTTGGTCTTGGCAGCGTCGATAACCTCCCAGACATCGATCCCCATTGCCGCGTAAACGGTCTTCAGCTCGTTGACGAGTGCGATGTTGACCGAGCGGAAGATGTTTTCGGTGAGCTTCACCGCTTCCGCCGTCGCATTGGAGGAGACCGGAACGACGGTCGAAACGGCTGCCCCGTAGAAGGATTTCATCAACGACAGGGCTTCTGCACCGTCGCCTGCAACGACCTTCGGGATGGTAGCGGTGTGGTAATGCTGGTTGCCGGGGTCCTCGCGTTCCGGCGAGAAGCCGACGAAGAAGTCGGAACCGGATTTCAGCCCGGTCTCTTCGAGAATGACCTTCACGATATCATCGGTGGTGCCAGGATAGGTGGTCGATTCCAGCACGATGAGCTGGCCCGGCCGCAGATGGGCGGCGATCGACCGCGACGTCGCTTCCACGAAGGAGAGATCGGGATCGCGATGTTTGGTGAGCGGCGTCGGCACGCAGATAACGATCACGTCGCAATCCGCAAGGCCGGCGAAATCGGTCGTCGAGAAAAAACGCCCCGCATCGATCTCGGCTGTCAGCGCCTCATTCGTCACCGCATCGATATAGGAGCGGCGGGCATCCAGCGCGACGATTTTCTTCGGGTCGATATCAAAGCCGGTCACAGTAAAGCCGCTGCGTGCCACAGCCATCGCCAACGGCAAACCGACATAGCCAAGGCCGATAATGCCAGCGCGCGCCGTGCGGGCCTCAATCTTCTTTGAAAGCGTCTCGAAGGTGGAAGAGCGTGCGTCCAAGGCCATGCCTCTTGCGAAAAGTGAATCCGAACGCTGATCTAATGCATGATCGCGGCAAATTAAACCCGGCCCCTTCGCAGCGCCTGCCCGCGCCACGGCTTGGATTCATCAGCGGGGTGTGGCGAACATGGTTCGGTCCGAGCAGTGCCACAACCGAGACGCACAAAAAAATCCGGATCCCATTGTTTCGCACTTCCGGCGTGCCTATTTTGGCAAGTGATAATGAACCATTTTGCAAAGATTGCTCGCCCGTTTCCAGGAGGTCGGAAGCTGGCGGGTGTCAGTGCCGGGTCATCGGCACATCGTTGACACGATAATACCGCTCGTACATCCTGAATTCTTTGCGATCTGCTCATCGTGAATGGGCAGGTCGGGTTGTTTTTGTCTTTGAGGATGGACGTGCGACATGAGGATAATACCAAGAATGAGCACGATCGAATCCAGCGTATCCTCCATTTTGTTGGACCGTGTTGCTGAATGGCTGACGAATTCTTCGCTGGCCGGTGACGACCTTGAAAACATCGTGCGCGGTTTCTGCGAGCGGCTTGCTGCCGCCGGTCTGCCACTCGCGCGCGTGCACCTGACCTTCTCGATGCTGCATCCGCTCTACGACGCACTGAGCTTCACCTGGAAGCGCGCGAGCGGCGTAACCATCGAAGGCTTTCGGATGCCGGCCGGCCAGAAGCAGGATCGTTTCCTGCAGAGCCCCTATTTCCATCTTCTCGACAACAATCTGCAGCATATCCGCCGCCGTATCATGCCTGAAGGCCCGAATGAATTCCCGATTTTCGAGGATCTGCGGCAGGAAAAGATCACCGATTACCTCGCCTTCGTGCAGCCGTTCGGTGACGGCTCGGTGCAGGGCATGATGGGTTCATGGTCGACCGACAGCCCGGTCGGTTTTTCCGACGACATGATCGACGCGCTGCTGCGCATGCAGAACCATCTGGCGGTCGCCGCCAAGATGGCGGTGCTTGCCAAGCTCGCCAACAATATGCTGACTACCTATCTCGGAGGCGATGCCGGCAAACGCGTGCTGAACGGGCAGGTTCGCCGTGGCGACGGCGAAACGATCCGTGCGGCCCTCGTGATGGCCGACATGCGCGAATCGACCATGTATGCCGAGAAGGAGGGCCGGCAGGCCTATATCGATACGCTCAACCAGTTCTTCGACGCGATCGCCGCACCCTTCAACCGCAATGGCGGCGAAATCCTGAGCTTTCTCGGCGATGGCTTTCTCGCGGTCTATCCCTGCGGCCGCCACAAGGACCCGTCCAAGATCGCCTGCGAGGCAGCGCTTTCAGCCGTACACCACGCGCAGGCGCGTGTTGCCGAACTCAACAAGGATCGCGAGACAAAGGGGCTTCCAAAGATCGGCTATGGCATCGGCCTACATGTCGGCAACGTCATGTTCGGCAATGTCGGCCTGAAGGACCGCCTCACCTTCTCTGCCTTCGGTTCGGCGGTGAACGAGGTGCAGCGCCTGCAGGTACTGACGAAGAAATATAGCCGCGAGGTCGTCGCGAGCCAGGCCTTTGCCGGCTATTGCGGCGGCGAATGGATCACGCTCGGCGAGGAAAAGCTGCGCGGCATCCGCCAGAAAGTGACGGTGCTGCAACCGCGCGCGCCGGCATCTGCCATTCACGTCGACGAAGGCTTCCGCGAAGCCGTTCAGAACGGCCTTTCGGAAGCAGAACAGGTCATCATGCTTCACCGCGACAAGAAACAGGTAAAACGCACGCCGATCGAAAAATTCATTCAGTAACCACGCGCGAACATTGCAGCCGCTTTAGCCGTTGCGTCTATATGAGAACCCTCGCACCAAGCGGCCTGTAAAATGGGCGCCCTGTGCCGCTTTTTCCCATGTCTGTCATCAACTGGACACCCCGTTTACGGTACGATAGTGTGCCTTAACGGGAACACATAAAGACTGGGGAATTTCATTGGTATGGCGTCTGCAGCCGATCTGTTGCGTGTTGAGAATCTGGATGTCGCCTTCTCCGTTTTCGGCGACCGGCTGCGTGTCGTAAAGGAAGCCAATCTCCGCATCCTGCCGGGAAAAGTGACTGCCCTCGTCGGCGAAAGCGGCTCCGGCAAATCCGTCATCAGCCAGGCGATCATGGGCATCTTGCCGGCACCGGCACATGCAAGTGGTCGCATCCTGTTTACCGATCCGCTAGATGGCAAGGCGACGGATATCGTGGCGCTGTCGCGCGATAGCGGTGAGATGCGCGACCTGCGCGGCCGCCGCATGGCGACCATCTTCCAGGAGCCGATGACGTCGCTCTCGCCGCTCCACACGGTCGGCAACCAGATCAGCGAAGTGCTTCTGATCCACACGGACGCCGATAAGAAAGAAGCGCGCGAGCGCACCGAGGAAATGCTCGGCCTCGTCGGTTTTTCCAATCCGAAGCGCACCTACGACATGTATCCGTTCGAGCTTTCCGGCGGCATGCGTCAGCGCGCCATGATCGCGATGGCGCTGATCTGCAAGCCGGCGCTGCTGATTGCCGACGAGCCGACGACGGCGCTCGACGTGACGATCCAGGCGCAGATCCTGGAACTGCTGCGCGACCTGCAGGCCAAGCTCGGCATGGCGATGCTGCTCATCACCCACGATCTCGGTGTCGTCGCCAATATGGCTGACGAAGTGGTGGTGATCTATCACGGCGAGATCATGGAGGCCGGCCCGGTCGAGGCAATCTTCCGCAATCCGCAGCATCCCTATCTCAAGGCCTTGATGGCCGCGGTTCCGCATTTCGACATGAAGCCAGGCGAGCGGCTGAAGGCACTGCGCGAGGTACCGGTCAATCTGGAATCGCTGATCGGCAAGAAGAAGTCGGTCGAGAAGGAGGCGCCGGGCGTGCTGCTTTCCGTTGCCAATCTTTCCAAAACCTACAAGACGCGCAAGCGCGGCTTCTTCGGCGGGCAGGAAGCGGCCATCGTGCACGCCGTCGATGATGTCAGCTTCGATATCCGCCTTGGCGAATGCCTGGGGCTGGTCGGCGAATCCGGCTGCGGCAAGACGACGGTCAGCAAGATCCTGATGCGTGCAGTGACACCGGACGGCGGCTCGGTCCTCTTCAACGATGGCAAGGACGTCATCGACGTCCTCTCCGTCAAGGGCTCGGAACTGCAGGACCTGCGCACCAAGATCCAGATGGTGTTTCAGGACCCTGTCTCCTCGCTCTCGCCGCGCATGACGGTGCGCAACATTCTGAGCGAGCCTCTTGAGATTCACGACCGTGGCAACAGCGCCGAGCGCAAGCAGAAGGTCGAGGCGCTGATGGGCGCGATCGGCCTCGATCGGCGCTATCTCAACCGCTATCCGCACAGCTTCTCCGGCGGCCAGCGCCAGCGCATCGGCATTGCCCGCGCGCTCGCCCTCGGTCCCAAGCTCATCATCCTCGACGAACCGGTCTCGGCCCTCGACGTCTCGGTTCAGGCACAGATCCTCAATCTCTTGAAAGACCTCCAGAAGGAACTCGGGCTCACTTATCTCTTCATCTCGCACAACCTCGCCGTTGTGGATTATATGGCCGATCGCATCGCCGTCATGTGCAAGGGACGCATCGTCGAGATCGCGCCGCGCGAGATCATCCTGCGCAACCCGGTTCACCCCTATACGAAGTCACTGCTTGCCGCCGTTCCCTTCCCGGACCTCGACCGGCCGCTCGACTTCAAAGCGCTGCAGGAAAACGGTGCAGCCGACAAGCAGAACTGGGGCGGCGTCTTCACGGCCGATCATGACGATGCCTCCGAACTCGCCTTTGCCGACCTCGGCGGCGGCCATCTGGTGCGCGCCCGTAAGGGCGCCGACGCAAAGGAGCTGGTCTGATGGTGACACGCCGCATCTTTCTCGGCGGCCTGATCGGTTCGGCTATCGCGCCTTCGGTGCTCCGGGCACAGCAGATCGCCGAGCCAGAAATTTTGAAGGCCAGGGTCGCTGACGGCAGCCTGCCGCCAATGGCTGAGCGCATTCCGACTGAGCCGCGTATCGTCAATCTCAAGGAGATGGGCCGCGTGCCCGGCACCTATGGCGGCAACGTGCGCACCATCATCGGCGGTGTGCGCGATATCCGCTACATGACCGTCTACGGCTATTCGCGGCTGGTCGGCTACGACACGAAGTTGCAGTTCCAGCCCGATATCCTTCGTGACTTCACCTCGGAGAATGACACGGTCTTTACCTTCTACCTGCGCGACGGGCACAGATGGTCTGACGGGCATCCTTTCACGGCCGAAGCCTTCCGATACTGGTGGGAAGACGTCATCCTCAACAAGGAACTGACGCCCGGCGGCGGCGCGCTGGAGCTACGTCCACATGGCTCCCTGCCGCGCTTCGAAGTGCTCGACGAGTTGACTGTGCGCTATAGCTGGGACAAGCCCAACCCGGTTTTCCTGTCGGCGCTTGCCGGCCCCCTGCCGCTCGTCATCTATGGCCCGGGCCATTACTTGAAACAGTTCCACAAGGGCTTCCAGGACAAGGTCAAGCTCGAGGAGCTGATGAAAAAGAACCGCGCCAAGAAGTGGGCCGATCTGCACATCAAGATGGCCCTCGCTTCCCGGCCCAACAATCCCGATCTGCCAACGCTCGATCCCTGGAAAAACCGCACCGCTCCGCCGGCCGATCAGTTCGTCTTCGAGCGCAATCCGTTCTTCCACCGCGTGGACGAAAACGGCATGCAACTGCCCTATCTCGACCGCTTCATCCTCAACGTCTCGTCTTCCTCGATCATCGCCGCCAAGGCGGGTGCGGGCGAATCCGACCTGCAGGCGACCGGCATCGACTTCAACGACTACACCTTCCTGAAAGAGGCGGAAAAGCGCTTCCCGGTGAAGGTCGATCTCTGGAAGATGACGCGCGGCTCGCGCATCACACTGTTACCGAACCTCAATGTCGCCGACGAAGCCTGGCGCGCGCTTTTTCGCGACGTGCGCTTCCGCCGGGCCTTGTCGCTGGCGATCAACCGGCATGAGATCAACATGGTGGCCTTCTACGGCCTCGGCAAGGTGAGTGCCGACACGGTGCTGCCGGAAAGCCCGCTCTTCAAGCAGGAATATGCCGATGCCTATGTGAATTTCGACCCTGATACGGCCAACAAGCTGCTCGACGAACTCGGCCTCGACAAGCGCGACAGCGATGGCATCCGCCTGCTGCCTGATGGACGCCGCGCCGAGATCACCGTCGAGACAGCCGGCGAGAGCAATCTCGACACGGACGTTCTGGAACTCGTGCACGATCACTGGGCCGATATCGGTCTGGCGCTCTTCACCCGCACCTCGCAGCGCGACGTCTTCCGCAATCGCGCCATGAGCGGCTCGATCATGATGTCGATCTGGTACGGGCTGGACAACGGCGTGCCGACCGCCGACATGTCTCCTTATGGACTAGCCCCTACACTGGATGACCAGCTTCAATGGCCGCTCTGGGGCATGTACTATCTTTCGGCCGGTCAGGAGGGCAAGGCGCCCGATCTGCCGGAGGCGGCCGAGCTTGTGGATCTCCTGAACCAGTGGGGCGCAAGTGCTACGACGGAAGAGCGTGAGGTTATCTGGCACAAGATGCTGTCCCTCTATACCCAGCAGGTCTTTTCGATCGGCCTCATCAACAGCACGCTGCAGCCGATCCTCATGTCCGCCAAGATGCAGAATGTGCCGGAGCACGCGCTCTACGGCTTCGATCCAACCTCCTTCCTCGGCGTCTACATGCCTGATACCTTCTGGTTCAAGGAGGCCTGAGCGATGATCCGCTATATTCTCTGGCGTATCGCCGCCATGGTGCCGACCCTGCTCGTGATATCGGCGCTGGTCTTCGTCATCATCGAACTGCCGCCGGGTGACTTCTTCGAAAGCCAGATCGCCGAACTGCGCGCACAGGGCGAGACCGCAAACCTGCAGGAAATCGAGGAGCTGCGCCATCAATACGGCTTCGACCAGCCGGGGATCGTGCGCTACTTCTTCTGGGTCGGCGGCATGCTGCATGGCGATTTCGGCTATTCCTTCGAATATCAGCTGCCGGTTTCCGACGTCGTGGGCGACCGATTGTGGCTGACGATCCTCGTCTCCTTCACGACCATCCTTCTCACCTGGCTGATTGCCTTCCCGATCGGCATCTATTCGGCAACCCATCAATATAGCTGGGGCGATTACGGCCTGACCTTCCTCGGCCTGCTCGGCATCGCCATCCCCAACTTCATGCTGGCGCTGATCCTGATGTATTTCGCAAATGTCTGGTTCGGGCTTTCCATCGGCCATCTGATGGACCAGCAATATCTGAACGAGCCGATGAGCTGGGCTAAGGCGCGGTCCATCCTCGCGCATCTCTGGATCCCGGTCATCATCGTCGGCACGGCGGGTACCGCCGGCATGATTCGCCGCCTGCGCGCCAACCTGCTCGACGAGATGCAGAAGCAATATGTGACGACGGCACGCGCCAAAGGGCTGCATCCGGTGCGCGCCCTGGTCAAATATCCGCTCCGTATGGCGCTCAACTTCTTCGTCGCCGATATCGGCTCGATCCTGCCGTCGATTATTTCGGGCGCCGAGATCGTCGCCATCGTTCTGTCGCTGGAGACGACCGGGCCGATGCTAATCAAGGCACTGCAGAGCCAGGATATGTATCTTGCCGGCTCGTTCCTGATGTTCCTCGCCTTCCTCAACGTCATCGGCGTGCTGATTTCCGATATCGCGCTCGGTTTCCTCGATCCCCGCATCCGTCTGCAAGGCAGGAGCACCAAATAATGTCGCCCCTACCCGCTCCCGGTGCGCCGCTGCCGCATTATGTTTCGACCGCCCCGTTCGATCCGATCGCAACGGAGACGATGACATCAGCGCAGTCGCGCATCCACCTTGCCTCGCAGAAGCAGCTCATGTGGTGGAAGTTCAAGCGCCACAGGCTGGCGCTTGCATCCGGCATCTTCCTCGCCGCCGTCTACCTGATGATCCTTATCGTCGAGTTCCTGGCGCCTTACGGGCTGCATACCCGCAACGTCGATTTCATCCATTCGCCGCCGCAGCGCGTCCGTCTTTTCGACAGCGAGGGCAATTTCGTCGGCCCCTTCGTCTATGGCCGGAAGATGACGCTCGATATCGATACGCTGCACCGTCTCTATACCGACAACCAGAACGACATCCAGCCGATCCGCTTCTTCTGCCGTGGCGATGACTACAAGCTCTGGGGCCTTGTCGCTTCCGACTTTCATCTCGTCTGCCCGGCAATCGGTGGACAGATGTTCCTGCTCGGCACCGACCGTCTCGGCCGTGACGTGCTTTCACGCATCCTTTATGGCGCACGCATCTCGCTCACCATCGGGCTGATCGGTATTTCCATCAGTTTCGTGCTCGGTATCATCATCGGCGGCCTCGCTGGTTATTGGGGTGGCATCTTCGACCTCATCGTCCAGCGCCTGATCGAAGTGCTACAATCACTGCCCTCCCTGCCGCTCTGGATGGCGCTCGCCGCCATCATGCCGGTGACATGGAGCCCGATCGTCATCTATTTCGGCATCACCGTCATTCTTGGCATCATCGACTGGACGGGCCTTGCCCGCGCCGTACGCTCCAAGCTTCTGGCGCTGCGTGAGGAAGATTATGTCCAGGCAGCCCAGCTCATGGGTGCCAGCACCCCGCGTGTCATCGGCCGGCATCTCGTGCCCGGCTTCATGTCGCATCTTATCGCATCCGCCACCATTTCCATTCCGGGTATGATCCTCGGTGAGACGGCGCTCTCCTTCCTCGGCCTCGGCCTGCGGCCACCCATTACCAGCTGGGGCATCCTGCTGACGGAGGCCAAGAGCGTAAGCGTCATCGCCTTCTATCCGTGGCTGCTGTTCCCGATCGTTCCGGTTGTACTGGTGATTTTGGCGTTCAATTTTCTGGGAGATGGCTTGCGCGATGCGGCAGATCCCTACAAATAGCGTCGAGTTCGACGGGCTGCTTTGCGTCCGCCGCCTCGTGGCCTCCGATTTGCGGGGGTGGTAGAAGTATGTCGTCCACCTCAGAGGGCACACCCATGGCCAGACGCCTCGAAGATGCACGCATCCTCATGTACAGCCACGATACATTCGGCCTCGGCCATTTGCGCCGTTGTCGCACGATCGCCCATGCCCTCGTCGAGGATTATCGCGGCCTGAACATCTTGATCATCTCGGGCGCGACGATTGCCGGCGCCTTCGATTATCGTGCCCGCGTCGACTTCGTGAAGATCCCGAGCGTCATCAAGCTTCGCAACGGTGAATATACCTCGTTGGCCAGCCACATCGATCTTCAGGATACGCTGAAGATGCGCGAGTCGAGCATTCGTCACACCGCCGAGACCTTCGAACCCGATATCTTCATCGTCGACAAGGAGCCGATGGGCCTGAAGGGCGAGATCGAGGAAACGCTTGCCTATCTGAAAGCGCGCGGCACCACTCTGGTGCTCGGTCTGCGCGAGATCATGGACGCACCGCATCTGCTTGAAGCCGAGTGGAAGAGAAACAGCATCATGCAGAAGATCGACCAGTATTACGACAGCATCTGGGTCTATGGGCCGCCGGACTTCTACGATCCGCTTGTCGGCCTCGACGTACCCGCCGGCGTTCGCCGCAAGATGGATTTCGTCGGCTTCCTGCAGCGCAGCGTCTCCAAGGGCAAGAACTCGCTGAATGCCCGCAAGGACGACTATATCCTGGTGACGACAGGCGGCGGCGGTGACGGCTCCGATCTCGTTCACGACGTGATGAATGCCTATGAGGCCGACGAGACGCTGACGCAGAAGGCGCTTGTCGTACTTGGTCCGTATATGCCGGCGGCCGAACGTGCAAAGCTGGTCAAAAAAGGGGAGAAGATCCCCTATATCGAGGTGATCGAATTCGACAATCACATGGAGGAATTGATCGACGGCGCCACTGCCGTCGTCGCTATGGGTGGCTACAACACCTATTGCGAGATCCTTTCCTTCGACAAGCCGGCGCTCATCGTCCCACGCGTCGCCCCGCGCGAGGAGCAGCTTCTGCGCGCCCGCCGCGCCAGCGAACTCGGCCTCATCGATATGCTGCTGCCAGTGCAATCTGCTGACCCGGCGATCATGGCCGAAACGCTGAAGCGCCTGCCCTCGCGGTTGCCGCCATCAAGGAGCGGCTGCAACATGCACCTCGAGGGGCTGGATCATATTTCCCGCACTGTCGGCATATGGCTGGACAGCCGAGGACGCCATCTTTCCCTCGTCGGCGCAGAATAAAGAGCCATCCTTTGTCGCCACGCCGCAAGATTCTCGTCGTGCTGAAAGGCTATCCCCGCCTTTCGGAAACCTTCATCGCCCAGGAACTGCTCGGCCTTGAAAAGGCCGGCTTCGACCTGACGCTGATTTCCATGCGCCGGCCGACCGACAAGAAGCGTCATCCCGTCCATGATGAGATCAAGGCGCGCGTCGTCTATCTTCCGGAATATCTGCATGAAGAGCCGATTCGCGTGCTGAGGGGCCTTCTTGCCGGCTTTTCGAAACCTGGCTTCGGCGCGCTGATGAAGCGTTTCTTTGCCGATCTGCCGCGCGACATCTCCCGCAATCGCTTCCGCCGGCTCGGCCAGGCGCTGGTCCTGGCACGCGAATGGCCTGACAACGGCGAGTGGCTGCACGCTCATTTTATCCATACGCCCGCTTCCGTGACGGAATATGCGAGCATTCTGACCGGCACGCCCTGGACCTGCTCGGCCCATGCCAAGGATATCTGGACCTCACCCGACTGGGACCTCGGCCAGAAGCTCGGAAGTGCCCGGTGGGCCGTCACCTGCACCCGCAGTGGCTACGAGCATATGAAAGCGCTGACGAGGCGCCAGGATGCGGTACATCTGAGCTATCATGGCCTCGACCTCGCCCGCTTCGGCCATTTCTCAGGCGAGCGCTCAAACCGCAACGGCAGCGATCCCGCCGACCCCGTCTTCATCCTCAGCGTCGGCCGGGCGGTGGAAAAGAAGGGCTACGACGTGCTGCTGCGCGCCCTTGCCCTGCTGCCGAAGGAGCTCAACTGGCGCATGGACCATATCGGCGGCGGCGAGGAGCTTTCCAAGCTGAAAAAGCTTGCCGCTGAACTCGGTCTTGCCGAACGCATCACCTGGAAGGGGGCGCTGGCGCAGGAAGACGTGCTCGATCACTATCGCCGCGCCGACCTCTTCGCGCTCGCCTGCCGCATAGCCGCCAATGGCGACCGCGACGGCCTGCCGAATGTACTGGTCGAGGCTTCCAGCCAACGGCTCGTCTGTCTCTCCACCAATGTCTCCGGCGTGCCGGAACTGCTGAGCGACGGCGAGAACGGTCTGGTCGTGCCGCCGGAGGATCCGGCAGCCCTTGCAAAGGCGCTCGAGACGGCGATCCGCAATCCCGATATGCGCAAACGGCTGGGCGATGCGGCGGAGGAACGCGTGCGAGACCATTTCGATTACCATTCCAGCATCCGTCAGCTGAGCGGCCTGTTCGAGGCAGAATGGCAGAAAGCGTCATGACTGCTCCCCGTATCTTCTTTTATGTCCAGCATCTGCTCGGCATCGGTCATATTGCGCGCGCCAGCCGCATCGCCAATGCGTTGGTAAAGGACGGCTTCGAAGTCACCGTCGTCACCGGCGGCCTGCCTGTGCCGGGCTTTCCGGGCGACGGTGTGAAGACCATCGAACTGCCGCCGGTCGTCGCCAGCAATGTCGGCTTTTCCGGCCTTGCCGATGCCGACGGGCAGGCGGCAGGCGAGGAATTTCTGTCCAGACGCCGCGACCTGCTTCTGAAAGCCTTTGAGGAAGCGAAGCCCGAAGTCGTCATTATCGAGGCCTTCCCCTTCGGCCGCCGACAGATGCGCTTCGAACTGCTGCCCCTGCTCGATGCGATCGAAAAGGCCAACCCACGGCCGAAGCTCTTAAGCTCAGTGCGCGACATCCTGCAGGAAAACCGCAAGCCCGGCCGCGACGAGGAAACCGTCAAACTGGTCAGGGACCATTTCGACGCCGTGCTCATTCACGGCGATCCGGATTTCGTGCGTCTGGAAGATACTTTTCCGCTGACAGCCGATATAGTCGACCGGCTGCGCTATACCGGTCTTGTCGCTCCACCGCCGGCGCCGGAACCATCCGAGACATTCGACATCATCGCTTCGGCGGGCGGCGGCGCCGTCGGGTTGGAACTGATCCGCGCCGTCCGCGATGCGGCCGCACTTCTGCCTGCCGATATCCGCTGGCTGCTAATTACCGGCCCCAACCTTCCCGCAGCCGATTTTTCCGCATTGTCGGAAGATGCGCCTGCCAATGTCACCCTGGTACGGTTCCGCAAGGATTTCCCCTCGCTGCTGCGCGGTGCGAAAGTCTCTATCTCGCAGGCCGGCTACAACACGGTGGGAGATCTCTTGCGCACCCAATGCCGCTCGATCCTCATCCCCTTCGTGGCGGCGGGTGAGACGGAACAGACCGTGCGCGCCGAACGGTTGCAGGCGCTAGGCCTTGCCGAAATCCTGCCGGAGAAGGGGCTGACCCTCGACGACGTCAAGGCTGCGGTCGAACGGGCACTTGCCGCCCCGCCGCGTCCGGCCGTTCGCCTCGATCTCGACGGAGCCGCAAAAAGTGCAGCCATCATTCGCTCGATGATCGGCTGAAACCCTCGCCTATTCCAAAATTCATGTGATATAAGAAAATTTCCGGCGAGAATCGGCGTTTCGACATCAGTCCGCTCCGCCTTGTTTTCGTTGCGATATCGGCGGTCTGACTGCATGGTCCTGTACTCGGAGATTCCCTCTTCTTCAGCATCAGGATCACTGCACGGACTTTCCCCACAGTCTGACGGTTAGCCATGGAAAAAAGCCTCGCGCGTTATATCTGGAAGAATACGCGGCTGCAGCAGCTCTGGATTCTGCTGGTCGTCGCAGCCTCCATGGTGCCTTACTTCCTGTCCTTCGACCTGCCGAAGCAGATCGTCAACGGACCTATTCAGGGTGACGGCTTCGAAGGGCCGGGCGCAAGACAGACCTTCATGCACATCGCTTACGACATCCCGCTGATCGGGCATGTCGAATTCTTCAAGGGCCTGGAGCTCAACCGCTTCCAGATGCTGATGGCACTGAGCCTCGTCTTCCTGGCGCTGGTCGTGCTGAACGGCCTCTTCAAGTTCTACATCAACACCTACAAGGGCCGGCTCGGCGAGCGCATGTTGCGCCGCATCCGCTTCGAACTCATCGATCGCGTGCTGCGTTTCCCGCCCGCCCATTTCAAGCGGGTGAAATCCGCCGAAATCGCCACCATGATCAAGGATGAGGTGGAGCCGATGGGTGGCTTCACAGGCGACGCCTTCGTCTCACCCGCCCTGCTCGGCGGCCAGGCGATCACCGCCCTTGCCTTCATCATCATCCAGAATTTCTGGCTCGGCATGATCGCGGCTGCCATCGTCGGCGTGCAGGCGGTGGTCATCCCCCGCATGCGCAAGCGCCTGCTGGAACTCGGCCGTCAGCGCCAGCTGACCGCCCGCGAACTTTCCGGCCGCGTCGGCGAGATCGTCGACGGCATCGGCACGATCCATGGCAACGATACCTCCAACTTCGAGCGCGCCGATATCGCCACCCGCCTCGGCCGCATCTTCTCGATCCGCTACGACCTTTATCAGTGGAAGTTTCTGGTCAAGTTCATCAACAACTTCCTCGCCCAGGTCACGCCCTTCCTATTCTATGCGATCGGCGGTTATCTGGCGCTGCAGGGCCGGCTCGACATCGGTCAGCTCGTCGCCGTCATTTCCGCCTACAAGGACCTGCCCGGCCCGCTGAAGGAGCTGATCGACTGGGACCAGATGCGCCAGGACGTGCAGGTCAAATATGCGCAGGTCTACGAGCAGTTCAATATCGAGCCGCTGATCGAAAGCCGCATCCAGGAGCTGGCCACGACGCCGGTGACGCCGCTGACGAGCGCCTTCGTCGTCACAAACCTCTCCGTCAGCGACGACAGCGGCGCACGCCTCGTCGACCATGTCTCGGTCGAGATCAAGCCCAACGAGACGGTTGCGATCGTCGGACCGAACGGCAGCGGCGCGGAAGCCTTCGCCGAAGCGCTTGGCCGGCTCGTTTGGCCGGATTCCGGCCGTATCACCATCGACGGACAGGATCTGCTGGATCTGCCGGAATCGATTACCGGCCGGCGCATCTCCTATGCCTCCGCCGACAGCTATTTCTTCCACGGCACGCTACGCGACAATCTGCTCTACGGCCTTAAGCATGCGCCGATGAGGGAACCCGAGTATGACGGCAAGGCCGCGCAGGAATATAAGTGGCATGTCGCGGAATCGCAGAAGGCCGGCAATCCGACACTCGATCTCAACAGCGACTGGGTTGACTACAAGGCAGCCGGCGCGAACGGCCCGGAAGACCTGCTGAAGGCGATCCGGCCGGTGCTCGACGCCGTCATGATGTCGCAGGACATTCTGGATCTGGCATTGCGATCCACCGTCAATACCGAGGTTCATACTGCGCTCGGCAGCCATATCGTCGAACTCAGGACGTCGCTGCGCGAGCGGCTTGCCAGCGAAAACCTCGACGCCATCGTCGTGCCCTTCGATTTCGACACTTACAATACACAGGCAACCGTCGGCGAGAACCTGCTCTTCGGCACGATGAAGCGGCCGCTGATGAACAATCGTCGGCTTGCCGGCCACCCCTATTTCCAGCAGCTCTTCCGCGATACCGGGCTCAGCACCGACCTCTATGCGATGGGCCTGGAGATTGCCGAGAACGCGGTGGAACTCTTCCACGACCTGCCGCCGGACCACCCCTTCTTCCAGCAGCTCACCTTCATGACGGCGGATGATATCCCGACCTATCAGGCGCTGCTGCAGAAGCTGCAGGGCAAGCGCTTCGAGGATGCGACGCCGGAAGACCGGGCCAGCATCATCCGCCTGAGCTTCGCCTATATCGAACCACGGCACCGCTTCGGCCTCTTGACCCAGGCGCTGATGGACAAGATCGTTAGCGCCCGCAAACAGTTCCACCAGAACATCCCCGACGATCTCGCCGAGCTGATCGAGCGTTATGACATCAACCGCTTCACGGCTTCCGCAAGCCTGATGGACAATGTGCTCTTCGGCCGCATCGCCTATCAGCAGGCCGATGCCTCCGACCGCATTCGTCTCATCATGGGTGAACTTTTCGATGCGCTCGATCTCTACGACGACGTATTGTCGATCGGGCTCGAATTTGATGTCGGCTCCGGCGGCAAGCGCCTGACTGGGGTGCAGCGGCAGAAGCTCAATCTCGCCCGCGCCCTGCTCAAGCGCTCCGACTACTTCATCTTCAACCGGCCGATCCCGGCGCTCGATCAGCGCATCCAGGATCAGATCACCCACAACGTCATCGAAGGCCTGCATGAGGAAGGCAAGCGTCCGGCGATCATCTGGGTGCTGTCCAACGCCAAGCTTGCGGAAATCTTCGATCGAATTCTGCTCTTCGATCGCGGCGATCTTGCCGAGGTGGGCAACTATCCGGAACTTTCCGAGAAAAACGGGATGTTCAAGGAACTGTTATCGTAATATTCTATTGGGGCGGCAGAGACGGCGCCCGCAAGGCGCTTGGAATTGGTTTTTAGCGCATGATCAAGGACCATGCGGCAGGGGGTTGTAACGCTCATGCTGTTGAGAGATGAAGTCGAAATGCTGCGGCGGGTGCCGATCTTCTCGAGGATCGCACCAGCGAAACTCAAGCTCTTGGCCTTCACCTCCGATCGCATGACCTACCACGCCGGCCAGAACCTGTTCCGCCAGGGCGATGTCGGCGACGCCGCCTATGTCGTTCTGTCCGGCACGGCCGATATCATCGTTTCCTCGCCTGCCGGTGAGATCAAGGTCGCCGATGTCGAGGTCAATTCCATCGTCGGCGAAATCGCCATTCTCTGCGACGTCTCGCGTACCGCGACCGTGCGCGCCACCTCACCACTCGAAGTCCTGCGCATCAGCAAGGAACATTTCCTCAAGCTTCTGAGCGATTTCCCGGAAATGGCCGTGGAGATCATGCGCGTGCTCGCCGACCGTCTCAACCATACGACCGCCGAACTGACCGCCGCGCGCGCTGCCAAGCAGCCGCAGATGGCGCAGTAAAGCCCGAAATAGGCGCCCCAAACAAAAAGGCCTGCCGGGTTTCCCAAGCGAGCCTTTTCGTTATACCTCTATGCGCACTATTCGCGCTGTTCCAGCGCCCTGCTGAAGGCGAGAGCCGCCAGCGTGCAGATCGCGCCCGAGAGCAGGTAGTATCCGACGAAGGCCAGGCCGAACTGGCTCGACAGGCTGAGCGCCACCAGCGGCGCAAAACCGGCGCCGACCAACCAAGCAAGGTCGGAGGTGAACGCCGCTCCTGTATAGCGATAACCACGGCCGAAGCGCGACGAGATCGAGCCGGTCGCCTGACCGAAGGAAAGGCCGAGTACGGCAAAGCCGATAATGACGTAGGCATCATGCCCGGTATTATCGGCACCGATCAGCAGCGGTCCGATGAAGCTGAAGATTGCGATCAGGACGGCACAGATCGCCAGCTGCGCGCGGCGGCCGATGCGGTCCGCGATCATGCCCGAGGCAATGATGGCGACGACGCCGACGATGGCACCGATAACCTGTACCACCATGAAGGCACCGATCGGCCGATCGCTGTGAAGGCTCACCCAGCCGAGCGGGAAGATGGTGACGAGGTGGAACATAGCGAAGCTTGCCAGCGGCACGAAAGCGCCGATCAGAATATCGCGGCCGTGGACGCGCAGCACGTCGAGGATCGGTGCTGCTTCAAGCTCATGCTGCTCCAAGAGCGTGCCGAAATCCTTGGTCATGACGAGACGAAGGCGGGCAAAGAGCGCGACGACGTTGATCGCGAAGGCGACGAAGAACGGATAACGCCAGCCCCATGAGAGGAAGTCTTCCGGGGAAAGATTGGCGACGAAGTAACCGAACAGGATGCTCGCCAGCGCAAAACCGATCGGTGCGCCGAGCTGCGGGATCATCGCATACCAGCCACGGTGATTCGGCGGCGCATTGAGAGCAAGCAGCGAGGCAAGGCCATCCCAAGCTCCACCAAGCGCAAAGCCCTGGCCAAGGCGAAAGAGGGCCAGCAGCGCAATCGACCAGTAGCCGATCTCGTCATAGCCCGGCAGGAAGGCGATCGATGCCGTCGAACCGCCGAGCAGGAAGAGCGCGATGGTGAGCTTCGTGCCGCGCCCGTACAGACGATCGATCGTCATGAAGACGACCGAGCCGACGGGGCGGGCAAGGAAGGCGAGCGAGAAGATAGCAAAGGAATAGAGCGTGCCCGTCAGCCTGTCCGGCGCGAAGGGAAAGACGAGTTGTGGAAAGACGAGTACGGATGCAAGGCCGTAAACGAAGAAATCGAAAAACTCAGACATGCGACCGATCACCACGCCGACCGCGATGCTGCCGGGCGAAACCGGCTTGTCATCGTGAATGCGCCGCGCATCCCGTTCCAGCGATGAAGATGATGGTCCTAAATGTGTGGCAGTAGCCATATGAAACGCCTCCCTCGTTCAAGGTGCTTTTTGCAAAGCGCCCCAAACTGATCTTGTTCCATCTTTGCAGCTTATCAAGTCCCGATTGCCCAAATAGTTACGCGAAGTTCTCAAAAATCAATGCGATGGAAAAATCGCGTGATACCTATCCCGACCTATTCCAGAGTTTTATTGGGCAAAGTCTTGTATTTCGGATATACAAAAATCGGCGCCGGAAAAATTCCTTCCCGTTTTCATCAGGATTTCGCGGCGTTGTGGACGCTGACTTCTCCCGCGATGCAAAATGCATGTTGCACTGCGACCAAAGACCTCATATCGCTCATCGTGCCAGTGCTTTAGTCGGCAATCGAACGAAACAAAAAGAGCTTAGAGACGTGCAAAAACTGCCAAAGTTTTCCCGCCTTCTATTAGTCTTGCCGCTGTTTTTTTTGGCAGGATGCAACATGGTGGTCATGTCGCCTTCAGGCGATATCGCCATCCAACAGCGCGACCTCATCATCGTCTCCACGGTGCTGATGCTGCTGATCATCATTCCGGTGATCTTCCTCACGCTGCTTTTCGCCTGGCGCTACCGGCGCTCCAACACGGCCGCGAGCTACGCGCCCGAATGGCACCATTCGACCCGCCTCGAAATCGTGATCTGGGCAGCACCGCTCGCCATCATTATTGCGCTTGGCGCCGTCACCTGGATTTCCACGCACAAGCTCGATCCTTACCGCCCACTCGACCGTATCGATGCGGACCGTGCCATTCCGGCAGATACCAAGCCGCTGACCGTCGAGGTCGTGGCGCTCGACTGGAAATGGCTGTTCTTCTATCCCGACCTCGGCATTGCGACGGTCAATGAGCTCGCAGCTCCCGTCGACGTGCCGATCAGCTTCAAGATCACCGCCTCCTCGGTGATGAACTCCTTCTTCATCCCCGCCCTTGCCGGTCAGGTCTACGCCATGCCCGGCATGCAGACGAGACTGCACGCCGTCATCAATAAGGAAGGCGAGTATGAAGGCTTCTCCGCCAATTACAGCGGCGCAGGCTTCTCGAATATGCGCTTCAAGTTCCACGGCCTGAACCAGCAGGGCTTCGATGCCTGGGTGGCGCAGGTCAAGCAGCGCGGCACGATGCTCAACCGCGACGCCTATCTGAAGCTCGAAAAGCCGAGCGAGAAGGAGCCGGTGCGCTATTATGCCGGCGCCGATGCCGATCTCTACGACGCGATCCTCAACATGTGCGCCACGCCCGGCAAAATGTGCGCGAGTGAGATGATGCATATCGACATGATGGGCGGCGGTGGCAAGGAAAGCGAAGAAAACCGCGAAAAGCTGACCTACGACAACCGCCATGCGGACGAAGGCATTGTCGCACCTGCGGCAACCGTGCCCGCAACGGGCGCTCCTGCACGCAGCGAGCCTGCCGGAAGCACCGATGGCAGCAGCATGCACAACATGCCCGGGATGGACATGCAGCATGATGGCCATTCCATGCCCGGCAATAGCAATGGCGGCGATCCGGCGCCGGCGCAGCTCAACAACAATTAACCTGGCGCTTTGCGTCGCAAGACATAATGAACGGGTTGTTCCATGTTTTCCAATCCTGACCTCCTGAAGTTCATCTTCGGCCGGTTGACCCTCGACGCGATCCCGTATCACGAGCCGATCCTGGTCGTGACCTTCATCGGCGTCGTCATCGGCGCCATCGCGGTGCTGGGCATTATCACCTATTTCAAGTTCTGGGGTTCGCTCTGGAACGACTGGATCTGCAGCGTCGATCACAAGAAGATCGGCATCATGTACGTCATCCTCGCCGTCATCATGCTGTTGCGCGGCTTTTCGGATGCCATCCTGATGCGCGTACAGCAGGCAGTTGCCTTCAACGGCATTGAAGGCCCCCTGCCACCGCATCACTACGACCAGATCTTCACCGCCCACGGCGTCATCATGATCTTCTTCGTGGCGATGCCCTTCGTCACCGGCCTCATGAACTTCGTGGTGCCGCTGCAGATCGGTGCGCGCGACGTCTCCTTCCCGTTCCTCAATAACTTCTCGTTCTGGATGACGACGGCAGGCGCCATCATCATCATGATTTCGCTTTTCATCGGCGAATTTGCGCAGACCGGCTGGCTCGCCTATCCGCCGCTCTCGGGTGCCGCCTATAGTCCAGGCGTCGGCGTCGACTATTATATCTGGGGCCTGCAGGTCGCCGGTGTCGGCACGACACTGTCAGGCATCAACCTGATCGCGACCATCGTGAAGATGCGCGCGCCGGGCATGACCTTCATGAAAATGCCGGTTTTTACCTGGACGGCACTCTGCACCAATATCCTGATCGTCGCTTCCTTCCCGATCCTGACCGCGACGCTCGCCCTCCTGTCGCTCGACCGCTATGCCGGAACGAACTTCTTCACGAACGACCTCGGCGGCAATCCGATGATGTATGTCAACCTCATCTGGATCTGGGGCCACCCGGAAGTCTATATCCTGGTTCTGCCGGCCTTCGGCATCTTCTCGGAAGTGGTTGCGACCTTCTCCGGCAAGCGCCTCTTCGGTTACGCCTCGATGGTCTACGCCACCTGCGTGATCATGATCCTTTCCTATCTCGTGTGGCTGCATCACTTCTTCACGATGGGTTCGGGCGCTTCCGTCAACTCCTTCTTCGGCATCACCACGATGATCATCTCGATCCCGACGGGGGCGAAGATGTTCAACTGGCTCTTCACCATGTATCGCGGCCGCATCCGCTACGAGGTGCCGATGCTGTGGACGGTCGGCTTCATGGTGACTTTCGTCATCGGCGGCATGACCGGCGTCATGCTTGCCGTTCCGCCTGCCGACTTCGTGCTGCACAACTCGCTGTTTCTGATCGCGCACTTCCATAACGTGATCATCGGCGGCGTTCTCTTCGGCATGTTCGCCGGTGTGAACTACTGGTTCCCAAAGGCCTTCGGCTTCAAGCTCGACCCCTTCTGGGGCAAGATGAGCTTCTGGTTCTGGCAGATCGGCTTCTGGTTCGCCTTCATGCCGCTCTACGTGCTCGGCCTGATGGGTGTCACCCGCCGCATGAGTCAGTTCGACGATCCATCGCTGCAGATCTGGTTCATCATCGCCGCCTTCGGCGTCGGCCTGATCGCGCTTGGCATCGCGTCCTTCCTGATCCAGATCGTCGTCTCCTTCAGGAAGCGCGAAGAGCTGCGCGACGACAGCGGCGATCCGTGGGACGGCCGCACGCTGGAATGGTCGACCTCCTCGCCGCCGCCGGACTACAATTTCGCCTTCACGCCGGTCGTGCATGATCACGACAGCTGGTACGACATGAAGAACCGCGGCTATGAGCGTCCGCTCGGCGGCTTCAAGCCGATCCACATGCCGAAGAATACCGGCGCCGGCGCGATTCTGTCCGCCATCAGCGTGGCGCTCGCCTTCGGCCTGATCTGGTACATGTGGTGGCTGGTGGTCGTCTCGGCCGTTGCCATGTTCATCGTCGCGATCCGCCATACGTTCAACTACAAGCGTGACTTCTACATCCCTGCGGATGAAGTCACCGAAACGGAAGGCAAGCGCACCAGGCTGCTTGCCGAGCAGGTGTAAGAGACCATGAGCGATCACACTATCGACACGGCCGAAAAGCCTGAATTCTACCTCACGGAAGACCATCATCCGGAGAACAGCACCAATCTGGGCTTCTGGCTCTATCTGATGAGCGACTGCCTGATCTTCTCGGTGCTGTTTGCCACCCATGCCGTGCTCGGTCGCAGCTATGCGGCCGGCCCGTCGCCGGCCGATCTCTTCGATCTGAGGCTGGTCGCCATCAACACGTCGATGCTGCTCCTCTCCTCCATCACCTACGGGTTTGCGATGCTGCAGATGGAGCGCAACGCAAAGGCGGAAACGCTGTTCTGGCTGGCCGTGACCGGCCTCTTCGGCGCAGCCTTCATCGGCCTCGAACTCTATGAGTTCGTGAACCTCATCCATGAGGGCGCAGGACCGCAGCGCAGTGCCTTCCTGTCATCCTTCTTTACGCTGGTCGGCACACACGGTCTGCACGTCACCTTCGGCCTCATCTGGCTGGTCACGCTGATGGTGCAGGTATCCATGCACGGTCTGATCGAAGCCAACCGCCGGCGTCTGATGTGCCTTTCGATGTTCTGGCACTTCCTTGACGTCGTCTGGATCGGCGTCTTTTCCTTCGTTTACCTGATGGGAGTTCTTGGATGAGTTCGCAAGCACCCGCACATGAGGATGCCCACGAGGCTCACCACGGCCATAGTCACGGGCATCAGGCCGGTCACGGCACATTCAAGAGCTACGTGACGGGCTTCATTCTGTCCGTCATCCTGACCGCCATTCCCTTCTGGTTGGTCATGGCAGGCGTCTTCGAAAGTCACATTGTCACCGCCATCCTGGTGATGGCGCTCGCCGCCGTGCAGATCGTCGTTCACATGATCTTCTTCCTGCACATGAATACGAAGTCGGAAGGCGGCTGGACGATCATGGCGCTGATCTTCACGATCATCATCGTCGCGATCGCGCTGTCGGGTTCGCTCTGGGTCATGTATCACCTGAATACGAACATGATGCCGATGAGCCCTGAAATGATGAAGAACATGCCGTAACGGCTGGGGAACGGGCGGCGGCAAGGCCGCCCGTTGCGGTTTACTCATGACCGATATCTCTTCCGACCAACAGGACAGGCCGCGTTCGGCCGTTACACTTGCGATCCTTGGGCTCGGCCTTCTGGCCCTCGTCGCTGCCTTGATCGCGCTCGGCACCTGGCAAGTCTACCGGCTCTCCTGGAAACTCGATCTGATCGCCCGCGTCGATGCGCGCGTCCACGCCGAGCCCGTCGTCCCGCCAGCTCGCGCCGACTGGGGCAAGATCAACGCCGCCGATGACGAATATCGGCGAGTGGCGGCAACAGGCGCCTTCGAAAACGACAAGGAGACGCTGGTTACCGCATCCACCGCGCTCGGCGCAGGCTACTGGGTACTGACGCCGCTTCGGCTTGCGGATGGTAGCGCGATTCTCATCAATCGTGGCTTCGTGCCGGCCGACCGCCGCGATCCGGCTTCACGGCCGGAGAGCTGGATTGCCAAACCCGCAAGCGTCACCGGGCTGATGCGCATGAGCGAGCCGAAAGGCATGCTGCTGCGCTCCAACGATCCGATAGCCGACCGCTGGTATTCGCGCGATGTCCCAGCCATTGCCGAAAAGCGGGACATCGCAGATGTCGCGCCGTTTTTCATCGACGCGGACGCGACGCCCAACGCCGGCGGCTTGCCCGTCGGAGGGTTGACGGTTCTCGACTTCCCGAACAACCACCTTGTCTATGCGATCACCTGGTATGTGCTGGCAATCATGGTGGCGGGGCTGCTCGTCTATATCCTGCGAAACGAGATCAGGATACGCCGGGGAAGGTAAGTGATCACCGGCCGGGACGGCAGGCTTCCCGACTTTCATGATAAAGGCGAGAACGTCACAACCCGTTCTCGCCGTCCCTCGTCACTCCTGAATCGTGGCTTGCTGTTGGGACAGGAATATCTCTCTCTGCTGTTTCCACGTTTCGAGCTTGTCGGCCTGCCTCTGAAGCTGCGCATAGAGCGGATCGCCCATCATCGCCTGGTAGTCCACTGTCGGTGGTTCGGTGACGATCGGTGGCAGCGCGGCATATTGGATCTGTGTGAGAGCCGTTCTCGATTTCGAGATCTTGCCGCCGAGCATAGCGGCGATCTGGTCCGCCCTGTCTTGAGCGAGGTCCGGTCCGTTCGTCCCATTGACACTGCCCTTCAGGACGTCCCTCAGCTTCAACCCCAATGCGTTATCGTTTGTCTGTACCCCGCCGTCATTGAAAATCGTTGCCACGACCCGTCCACCGATGGATACCGTCGCATAGGGCTTGTTGCCGGGATAGTTCGACAGATCCGGCGGCTCGGGGAAATGCGTGTACTGCCTTTCCAGGTATTGTCTGTTGGCCACAATCCTCGCCGCCTCTCCTTCAATAAAGGACTGATATTCATCTTCGGGCAGTTCGGAGATGTTGATCGGCTTGAGATCGACGGCAAGTTTAGTCACGGTGATCACCTGCCCCATGAACTTGACGGTCGCCACGGACGGACGGGGATCAATAGGCTCGTCCGATTGACGCGAGCCGGTCGTCTCCGTCGTGGATTCCCGCCCGCTGGAAATACCGGAATAGACCTCTCCAGATGTCGTCGAATTTGCCTTGTCGTAACTGCTATGGCGAGTGCTGTAATAGGATGTTGGCACAATAGTCGTCATTGAAAATCCCCCACATTGGTGCAAATGCCGGGCTTCAATATATTAAAACTCTTGCGTGTAACTTGTGCTCGCCGGCTACGTGTGGATCACGGAAGGCTCCTCGAAACCAGAAGCCTCTCCGCATTAAACGATTGCCCGCCCGATCGCTTCGGCAAGCTGGGCCTGTGAAAAGGGTTTGCCGAGGCGCGGCACGTCAATGATACCGACGCCTTCGGGAATCTCGGCAAAGCCGGTCGCAAGGATGACGGGCATATCAGGCCATTCGGTCCGGATTGCGAGTGCCAGTTGCGAACCAGTCATGCGCGGCATGGCATGATCGGAAATGACGAGATCGACCTCTTCGTGGCGAAGAATATCGAGCGCATCGGCGCCGGCGGTCGCCTCGAATACGGTGTGACCGAGATCTTCCAGCATGAGGGCCGTATTCATCAAGACCAGCCCGTCGTCATCGACGGCAAGAATGCGCAGCGGTCGCGAACTGATTAAGGTCTCGGGCAAGGATTGTTCAGGCTGTTCGACCACGCATTCGGCTTGCGCGACCGGGAACCACAACTCGGCCGTCGTTCCCTCCCCGAGTCGGCTTTTCAGAACAAGCCTGCCGCCAGACTGGCCGGCAAGACCCTGCACCATGGAAAGACCGAGCCCTGTGCCCTTGCCGACACCCTTGGTGGTGAAGAAGGGCGTGGTGGCCTGCTTCAGCGTCTCTTCGTCCATACCTTCACCGTCATCGCTGACGGCGACACGAATATAATGACCGGGCGGCAGATTGCCATCCTCCGACACGACCTCTTCTGAAGCGTTGATCCTGATACGGCCGCCATCGGGCATGGCGTCGCGGGCATTGACGACGAGGTTGAGCACGGCCGTCTCGAGCTGGTTCGGATCGGTGGCGATCGCCGGCAGGCTCTCGGGAAATTCGGTTTCAAGCGAGGCGATCGGGCCGAGGGAACGCGAAACCATGTCCATCATACCGCGCAAGAGCTCGCAAACATCAATCGTCTCCACCTGCAACTCCTGACGGCGGGAAAAGGCGAGCATGCGCTGGGTCAGTGCCGCGCCGCGCTGGGCGCCGAGCATGGCATTGTCGACAAGCGGCGACAGAGCTGGGTCCTGCCGCATGCGCTTCTTGAGGATTTCGAGGCTGCCCAACACCGCCATCAGCAGATTGTTGAAGTCGTGCGCGATACCGCCGGTCAACTGGCCGATCGCTTCCATCTTCTGCGCCTGGAAAAGTTCTTCGCGGGTCCGCTCCAGCGCACGTTGCGTTTCCAGCTTCTCAGTGATGTCGCGAGTAATCTTGGCAAAACCGATAATCTCGCCGAAATCGTCTCTGATCGCGTCGATCACGATACTGGCCCAGAAGCGGGAGCCATCCTTGCGCTGGCGCCAGCCTTCCTTTTCGAACCGTCCGTCGCGGCTGGCGATGGCCAGTGCCTGCTGGGGCAATCCGTTAAGGCGATCTTCGTCCGTATAGAAAGTGGAAAAGTGTCGGCCAATGATCTCTTCCGACCTGTAACCCTTGATGCGTTCAGCGCCGGAATTCCAGCTCGTCACGTTGCCTTCGAGATCAAGCATGTAGATCGCATAATCGGAGACGCCCTGAACGAGAAGGCGAAACTGCTCTTCGCTGCGCTTCAACGCGTTCTCGGCCTCCTTGCGCTCCGTCAGGTCGCGGGTGATCTTGGCAAAACCCATCAACTCGCCGGAGGCGTGGCGGATCGGATCGATGATGACATGTGCCCAGAAGCGCGTGCCATCCTTGCGCTGGCACCAGCCTTCCCCCTCGAAGCGTCCTTCCGCCGCGGCAATTTTAAGCGCCCTGGCGGGCAGACCGGCCTCTCTGTCAGCATCAAGGTAGAAACAAGAAAAATGCTGGCCGAGGATTTCGGAAGCGCGATACCCCTTGAAACGCTGGGCGCCGGAATTCCAGCTCGCCACAAGACCTTCGGGGCTTAGCATGTAGATCGCATAGTCGGTAATCGCATCGACGAGCACCCGGAAACGCCCCTCGTCTTCAAGAGACGTATCATATCGATTCAAGGCTTCCATCTGCCCCTCTAAACGATTCACCAGCGCATTATAACGCTGGTTCGCGGGGATGGTTCCAGAGAAGGGCTGCGAATTACCTCAGACGGCTTGGCTCTGCGGATAGAAGCGTTCCGCAATACGTTCTGACGCCGAATAGGCCTGGGTGACGATCTCAGGCACGAGATCGATGTCCGGCAGACTGCCGAGACCGAGCGGACCGACGGCAAAAAGTCCATCGATCGACGAGCCGTCGTCCAGGAACGGTTCGCCGCGGGCATTGACCGCCAGGCCAAGCGCAAGCTCGTCAGGCATGGCGAGACGCGCCGCAAGCAAGCTCTGAATCAGAGGAGCGGAAAGATCCGGCGCATGACAACGGCAATCGATGATGCGTTCGGCATGGATGATCTCTTCGCTGGACGAACCGGCCGGCGTGAAGAACAGGCCGCTGAGGCCCCGGCGCCCGGCGCGGCCGCGCCTGAGCACCGTGCGGCCCTCGGCAAGCTCCCGCTTGAGGCGCAGATGCATGGTCTCGGGCAAGCGGTTGCGGTGGCTGTCATAGATGGCCCGCAGATGCCTGTTGAACTGACGCTTCTCGCGCGCCGGCAACGAACGCCAGAGCGAACGGGCGTGCCTGCGAAGACCGTTCATGACCGACTGCCAGCTCCGCCCCTCCTCTTCCGCCTCACGGCAGGCCTGGCGGATGAAGCGGACGATGTCCGGCAGGCCTTGCGGTAGCGCCTCGGCCGGGAAGACCGGATCTGCGGAATTCGGCGTGTGGCTCTGCGGCAGGAAACCGTGCCGCGAAATGATAGTTACCTGCCCGGCATAACCGGCGTCGCGAAGCTGCAGCAGCTGGTCCACGACGCGAATGCCGCTGCCGAGAAGCACCGTATGAGGACGGGCAACGAGGCGTTGCGCCCTGACCGGTGAAACCTCCTGCTCTTCGGCTTCCGATCGAGGCAGGCCGTAGCCGGTCGCGAGGATAACGGTATCGAAAAGCGGATTGGCAGGATTGGCGCTTTCGAGCAGGAAGCGGTTGCCATGGCTCCTGCGGATTGCCACGACCGGATCGCGACAGACCTGGACGGTGATATCCCGACGGGCGGCGAGCGCTTCGGAAAAGCGCTGGTAGACATAATCGCTGAAGATTTCCCTCGGCACGAAAATCTGCCGGAAGCCTGGAATCGCGGCCGGCACGGCGGCGCGGAACTCGGCATTGCTACAGAGCCAGTCGTTGAAATCGTCGGGATCGCCGAGCGAGACGGAGAGGTCACGAACGCGCGTATTGAGAATGGTGGATGACCGCGCCGAGGAGAGAGCCTGACCGCCGTTGACTGTGGAGTTCGGATCGAAAAGCTGGAGGTGGAACGGCGTGCGCACGGTGCGCATCAGCGCTACCGCCATCATCATGCCGGAAAAACCACGGCCGACGATCGCAATGCGCGGCACGGCGGAAATTTGCGCCGCCGCAGTCGCTTTCCCGGAAAAAAGTCCCTGAACCGTCATCTCAACTCCCTTGCGGCTCATCCGCACGTGTCTCGATCGAGGTTTCAACGCAGAACATCTGAAGCTCTGCGTTGGCAGGTTCATGCGGCCATGCAAAACATTCGCCGCTAAATCGGGTTCCGTCCGGAACCATTACAGGCTGGAGAAGACACCCTCACCCCGCCTCATAGTCTATCAAACTAGTCGTGTATGAAAGCGCGAAAAGCACAAGGTGGCAAGAAGTTTATTTTACCACCTGCCCAACACCCTGATTCGAAACGGAAAATGAGTCCGGCCTAAGCGAGGATTTCGGCGGTGAAGGAAAAGCGCGCCGTTTGGCCCGCAGCAAGCATCTTCGTATAGGGGCGCCCCTCCAGATCGTCCGAACCGCCATTTTCGGCGGCCGTTCCGTGCCAGGGCTCGATGCAGAGGAAGGGAGCGCCGGGCTTGGTCCAGAGCGCCAGATTCGGCAGGTTCTCGAAGCTGAAATGCATGGCCGGGCCGCCTTCGGCCTCATAACGCAGACCGAAGCCTGCACCTTCGGGGAAGATCATCGCATCCTGCTCGAACATCGAATGGTCGAGCACCAGGCTGCCGGCCCTGAAGGGCGAGGCAAGTTTCTTCGGCGAGATCAGCCCTCCTTCAAGCCTCAGCAGCGCCGGCTCGGCACCATTGTCCAGTGTAATGGTATGCGACCTCTTTGCAGCACCCGGCAGCGGCCAGAGAAAGGCCGTATGAAAACCGAGGCCGAAAGGCAGCGGGCGGCTGTTGCGGTTGGTGACTTCGGCAGCAACGGTCAGAACCCGGCCTTCGACGCTGTGGATGACGGCCAGCAGGAAATCGAAGGGATAGACCGCCTTCGTTGCCTCTGAAGCGGCAAGCTCGTAGCGGCAGCTTGTCTCGGACGAGGATGCCAGCGCAAATTCGCTGCGACGAGCAAAACCGTGCTGGGCCATCGGCGCGCTCTGACCATCGACTTTCAGGATATCGTTCGGCGCCTTGCCGACCATCGGAAACAGGATCGGCGAACGGCCGGTCCAGAAGGCGGCGTCACCATTCCAGACCCAGGCGCGCCCGTCGCTCGATGTCAGCGACTGCATTTCTGCCCCCAGCGAGGAAATGTCGACGGTGAGAAACTCATTTGCGATCCGGACCGTGGATGACATCGAACGCCCTCTTCGTGCTGGTTGGCGAGCGGACCATACATGCCCGGCAAACGGATTTCCACTGGCGATACGGCGTTGCCAAGTTTTCGTTTTCGAGCTGAAAATTGCAGCTGCTGCGTGTGACGGGTGAAGCAGTACGGTAGCGTTACCGCCCAAGCGAGGGAGGCTCACGTAAAAATAACCAGCTGGTGAATTCTTTACTTGAACCCCCTGTCGGAATCGGCAAATGTGGGTGCGCTATCAATCCCTTCATGGATTTGCCGTCTTTCCGGGCCATCGGTCCGAGCACACATCTATTGGAAAAATACCGTGAGCAGCGATGCGTCCATACGCGCGACGAAGCCTTCGGCTTCGATGGCGCTTGCAACCGCGGCAGGGTGGGGCAAGGGCCTCTACACACTGTTCCGCATTACCGTCATGGCCTTCCGCCATCCCTGGCAAGCGGGTCTTGCCATCGGCGCCACCCTGATCGCCTCCGCCTTCCAGCTGCTGATCCCCCGCCTCCTCGGCCAGGCCGTCGATCATACGCAGGTGGCGCTTCATGGCGGCACGGTCGGACAGCAGGCGCAGGACGCGCTTTTGACGACGGCGCTGCTCCTGCTCGGCGCCAGCGTGCTGCGCGGCATCTTCACGATGATCCAGAACTACTACAGCGAGGCGGTCGGCCACCATATGGGCTACGAGCTGCGCCTCGCCTGTTACGAGAAAATCCAGCGCCTCTCCTTCTCCTTCCATGACAGCGTGCATTCGGGCGACCTCATCACCGTCGGCCTGCTCGATCTCGAAGGCGTGCGCATGTATTTCTCGACAGCGCTCGTGCGCGTCTTCCTGCTTTCCATGCTGATCGGCATCGGCGCCTACATGCTGCTGACCACGGACGTCGTGCTTGGTCTGCTGGCGCTCTCCTTCGTGCCCTTCGTCGGCTGGCGCTCTTCCGTCACCCAGCTTCGCCTGCGCGCCACCTGGCTCGACCTGCAGCAGCGGCTATCGGTGCTGACGCGCATCATGGAGGAAAATCTCGGCGGCATCCGCGTCGTGCGCGCTTTTGCGGCCCAGGACCACGAACTGTCGAAGTTCGACGAAGCCTCGAAGAATGCGCTGGAACTTGCCCACCAGCGTGTCGGCATCCGTGTCATCAATACCAGCGCCATGACCTTTTCCTTCTTCGTGGCCATGGGGCTGGTGCTGTGGGTCGGCGGCGGCAAGGTGCACTCCGGCGAGATCACCGTTGGTACGCTCGCCTCGTTCCTGACTTTCATGACCATCCTGCAGATGCCGGTGCGCCAGCTCGGCCTGATGGTCAACGCCTTCGCCCGCGCTTCGACCTGCGGTACGCGCCTTTTTGACCTTCTGGATCTTGAAATCGCCGTGCGCGACGCCCCGGATGCGAAGGAGTTGACGGTAACGGATGGCACGCTGCGCTTCGAGAGCGTCAGCTTCGCCTATCCGAGTTCGCCGATGCACGAAGTGCTGCACGACGTGAGCTTCGAGGCGAAGCGCGGCGAGACGATCGGCATCGTCGGCCCGCCCGGCAGCGGCAAATCGACGCTCGCGCACCTGATCCCGCGCTTCTATGATGCGACCGGCGGCAAGATTACCATCGACGGACAGGATATTCGCAAGGCGACCCTGCAGTCACTGCGCCGTGCCATCGCCGTCGTGCAGCAGGATTCCTTCCTGTTCACGACAACGATCGAAAACAACATCGCCTATGGCGACCCCTGGGCCAAGGAAGGCCGAATCGAGCGCGCCAGTGAAAGCGCACAGCTGCACAACTACGTGCTCGGCCTGCCGACGGGCTACGGCACGGTCGTCGGCGAACGCGGCGTATCGCTCTCCGGCGGCCAGCGGCAGAGGCTTTCGATCGCCCGCGCGCTGATGCTGAAACCCGCTGTGATGGTGTTCGACGATTCGACCGCAGCGATCGATGCGGCAACCGAGCAGCGCATTCGCAGCGCCATGCGCCGCTATGCCACCGACCGCGTGACGATCATCGTCGCCCATCGCCTGAGCTCGCTGATGCATGCCGACAAGATCTTCTTCATCGAGGACGGCCGCATCGTCGAACAGGGCACGCATGACGAGCTCCTGGCGCTCGGCGGACGATACAAGGCACTTTACGATTTGCAGGTGCGACCGGGCGACGACGCTTTGAGCGCGTAAGAAACCGGCGCAGGAGGAAACAGGATGGCCGAGGAACTGGAAACCGAGCGTCCGGACGTTCGCGAGGATGGCAGACGTCCTCCGCGGGCGGTCGTCGGATCGCAGCGTGTCGAAGAGGAAATCTTCGGCAAGGTCTTCGATTCCAACATCGTCAAGCGCATCTGGGCCTTCGTGCATCCCTATCGGCGCGATGTCATCCTGTCGGTGATTTCAGTACTGGTTTTCACCGGCATGCAACTCATGATCCCGCTGATCATCCGCTACGCTATCGACCATGGCATGCAGCCAGACGACAACAGCTCGGCTTTGACCTGGGCGATCCTCGCTTTCCTGATCGCCATCCTCATCAACTACGGTGCCAGCTACTGGCAGGAAACGCTGGTCGGCGGCGTGGCAGAAAACGTGCTCTTCGATATCCGCAAGGCGATGTTCTCCCATCTCCAGCGTGTGTCGCTCTCCTTCATGGACAAGACCGAGGTCGGCCGGCTGATGTCGCGCCTGCAGGGCGACGTCAACTCGATGCAGGAATTCCTGGAGACCTGTGTGCTTTCGGTCGGCGATATCTTCCTGCTCTTCGGCATCGTCTTCGTGATGCTCTATCTCGACTTCAAGCTTGGCCTGCTGACGCTGTCGGTGTTGCCGGTGCTCTTCGTCGTCCGCCTCTTCTGGCTGCCGCTCGCCCGCAAATCCTTCATGGCAGCGCATGAGACGAACTCGGTGGCGAACGGCGCGCTGGCGGAAGCAATCCATGGCGTTCGCGCCGTCCAGAGCATGGATCGGCAGGAGGTCAACTTCACGCTTTACGATGACAAGGCGCATGCCAACCTACTGACGCATCTGACCGCGGCCCGTTACGCACAGATCATGGTGCCGATCGTCGATACGCTGACAGGTATCGCCATGGCGCTCGTCATCGTCGTCGGCGGTGCGCGTGTGTTGAACCAGGCACTCGACGTCGGTGTGCTCGTCGCCTTCCTCTTCTACATCCAGCGCTTCTTCGACCCTATCCGCTCGCTGACGCTGCAATATTCGGTCATGCAGCGCGCCATGGCCTCGGGCCAGCGGCTGACCGACGTGCTCGACGTGCCGATCGATATCAAGGATGCTCCGGATGCCAAGGTGCTCTCGCCCGACATGGACGGCTCTGTCGAATTCCGCGATGTCGTCTTCGGCTATAATCCCAAGCATCCGGTGCTCAAGCATGTGAGCTTCAGGGTCAATCCCGGCGAGACGGTCGCCCTTGTCGGCCCGACCGGTTCAGGCAAATCGAGCTGCATGTCGCTAATCCACCGCTTTTACGAAGTGCAGCAGGGACAGGTTGTCGTCGGCGGCCATGACGTCCGCGAGTTGACGCAGGATTCGCTCGGCCAGCAGATCGCCATGGTGCTGCAGGAGCCCTTCCTCTTCACGGGGACCGTTTTCGAAAACATCCGCTATCACAAGAGGCAAGCCACCCGCGAGCAGGTGATCGAGGCTGCCAAGGCTGTCGGCGCGCACGACTTCATCATGCGCTTGCCCCAAGGCTACGACAGCATGCTCGGCGAGCGCGGCGGCAATCTCTCGCTCGGCCAGCGCCAGCTTCTCTCCTTTGCCCGCGCACTGGTGGCCGACGCCAAGATCCTCGTGCTCGATGAGGCGACGGCCAATATCGACAGCTATACCGAAATGCTGATCCAGAAGGCGCTCGTGAAGCTACTCGAAAACCGTACCGGCCTCGTCATCGCCCACCGTCTGGCAACGATCCGGGAAGCCGATCGCATTATCGTGCTGCAGAATGGCGAAATCGTCGAAAGCGGCAATCACCAGCAGCTCATGAAAAACGGCAAGCTTTACTCGAAGCTCTATAACCTCAACTACGCTTCCTTCGACGATATTCCCGAGGACGTGCTAGAAGAAACGGTGACGGAATCGGCGACCTGATACCGGCAGTTGCGATTGCGCGTTTGATCCGCCGAATTCGCGCTGAGGATTTCAGTGCAAAATATAAATTGAGGCCCTACGCGCCGTTTCTTGGCGGGCTTGCCTCAAAAGGTGCAAGATTTGAACGAACAAACGCCGCCGTGGAGCATTTTATGTTCGATAGGGGCGATTTGCGACTAAGGAGAATGTTATGAAGAGAATTGTTAGCAGTCTGTTGATTGCGACGGCCCTCGTGGGCTCGGCTATTCAGCCTGCTGCGGCACGCGATCATCATCACCACGACAATACTGGCCGTGCCATTGCCGGCGGCCTGGCAGCGGGTGTCGTCGGTGGCCTGATCGGCGGCGCCATCGTCAATAGCGGTCCCCGCTATGTCGACGGCCCCCGTTATTATGACGCAGGTCCGCCGCCGCCGAGGTGCTGGTACGAGGATCGTGACGTCCGCAACCGTTATGACGGTGGCTATCATACTGAAACCGTGCGGGTCTGCGATTAGCGGCTTCGAGAATCACCTGATGCACTAAAGCGGCGTTGACCTGATCCCCGGGTTATCGCCGCTGCCTCTCGCCCCCTCGGCCGGGATTGCAGCTGCAATCCCGGCCATGCTTTTCTGGCAATTGACAAAAGCGACCGACGACATCAGTTGCGACCCATTCCTGCCACGCAGAAAATCATCATCTGTCATTCGCCTGCAAAGAACCGCCGTTAGTTGTCGTCCCGGGCAATTGCATGGCTGTGCGACATGATTGCACCTATGCAACGGGCAGAAAAATGAACCGGGACGGATTCCTGAAACGGCACAACATTGCCAGCCGCTCCGGCGCGGCCCACGATGACTGATGGTCCTGTGAACGACGGCAAGATACCGAAGAAGGAACGAATGCGCTTCGTGAGCGCCGAACAGGTGGCGCAGCTTGCTGGTGTTTCCCGCTCGGCCGTATCGCGCACCTTTACGCCGGGAGCAAGCGTTGCGCCCGCGACGCGCGAGAAGGTGCTGCGGGCGGCTGAGGAACTCGGCTACCACGTCAACGATCTTGCCCGCGGCGTGCTGGCCAATCAGAGCCGTCTTGTCGGCATTGTCGCCACCAAGCCGGAAATCGGCTTCCGCGCCCATCTCGTCGCATCGCTCGCCAAATTCCTGATCCAGCGGGGCAGCATTCCGATCCTCATCAACACCGGCCAGACGGAAGACGAACTGCTGGCCGCCCAGAAGATGCTGATCGGCCATCGCGCCGAGGCGATCATCATCCTGTCGGGCTCGCCGCCGGCAAGCTTCTTCGAGCTTGCCCAGCGCAATGGCCAGCCGCTCATCGTCATCGGCCGTTCCGAACCGGATGCCGACCATGTGCGCGCCGGCAATTCGGAAGCCTCCCGCAAGGCGGCGACAGTCTTTTTCGAGGCCGGACGGCGCCGCCTGGCAGTTGCCGGCTCCAACACCGGCACACCGAGCATTATCGAGCGCGAAAGCGCCTTCCTGTCGACAGCCGAAGGTCTGGGCGCAGAAGTGTTCATCGGCCGCGGCGCGGATTCGGATTATGAGAGCGGCATTACCGCAGGCCGCGCCCTGTTTTCGCAAAAGGTGCGCCCCGATGCCGTCTACTGCGCCAACGACCAGATCGCTTTTGGACTGATGGACTACGTGCGGCAGGAGGCGAAGCTGCGCATTCCCGAAGATGTCGCCATCATCGGTTTCGACGATGTTCCCGAGGCGTCCTGGCTGAGCTACCAGCTCACCACCTTCCGTCAGGATCCGCTGGTCATGGCACTGCGCGCCGTCGAACTCATGGAGCGGCGCCTCGGAAATCCGGACTTGCCGCCAGGCTATGAACGCGTCATTCCTGAGCTCGTTTTCCGCCAGAGCTTCAGGCTCTGATTCCTTTCCGAAAGATCCCCATGCATTGCGAATTTCCCGATGATGCCCGCTTCGTGCTTGCCAAAGACGTGATCCTTGATGCGGCGGGTAAGGCGCTCTCCTACTTCTCCGATCTCTCGTCACTGGAAACAGGCCACAAGCTGAACGGCCAGGATGTTGTGAGCCAGGCCGATAAGGCCGTGGAAGCAATGATCCGCGAGCGCATTTCCGCCGCCTTCCCCGATGATGGCGTGCTCGGTGAAGAGGAAGGACTGGCAGAAGGTCCCTCCGGTTATCTCTGGGTCGTCGATCCCATCGACGGCACGAGCTGCTTCGTGCACGGCCTCGACCAGTGGTGCATCTCGATCGCCGTCATGAAGGGTAAAGAAACCGTACTCGGCCTCATCTGCCAGCCGACATCGGGCGATCTTTTCGTGGCGAGGAAAGGCGCCGGCGCCTTTCTGAACGGCAAGGCCATCAGCGTCGACAACACCACCAGCATCGGCACCGGGCTTCTCGGTGTCGGCGCCAATTTCCGCATTCCGCTGAAGCAGGTCTCGATCTTCATCCACCTGCTGCTGGAGACAGGCGGCATGTTCATCCGCAACGGGTCCGGTGCGCTCATGCTGGCGCAGGTCGCCTGCGGTCGGCTCGCCGGCTATTATGAACCGCATATCAACGCCTGGGACTGCATGGCCGGGCTCTTGATGATCCGCGAGGCCGGCGGCTGGACCGAAGCCTTCCCCGGTAAGGGCACGCTTTTGACCGGCGGCCCGGTCATTGCCGCAGCTCCCGGCGTGAAGGACGATCTCATGCGGCTCGTCAGCGGCTCGCTGCAGGATGAATTGGCGTAAGGACCGCCGCCCTGCGGAAAACAGCCTCGGCACGTTTCGTGCCGAGGCTTTGATTTACAGGGTCGTCAGGCGCCGCGCGGCACGGCGTCATGCTCCTTGCGCGCCATCATGGTCGCGACGACAAAGACCAGCAGTGCGCCGGCGGCAAGGCAGGCGGCCAGGAAGAACATCGGTGCAATGATGCTTCCCGTTTCATCCTTGATCCAGGGCACGACGTTCTGGGCAACGAAGCCGCCGAGATTGCCGACGGAATTGATGGCGGCAAGACCGGCCGCCGCCCCCGCCCCCTTCAGGAAGCGCGAGGGCAGGCTCCAGAAGACGGGCTGCGGCGCGAAGATGCCGGCTGCGGCAATGCAAAGAAAAACGAATTGCAGCACGTGGTTCGAAACGAGTGCGGACAAAAGCAGGCAGGCAGCACCGATGAAGGCCGGAATGACGATATAGGGCGTCTTTGCCTTCGCCCGGTCAGCGGCAGCCGGCACCGCCCATAAGGCGATCGCGACGAGCACCCAGGGGATGATGTTGATGAAGCCGTTCATGGTGTTGCTGACACCGAAGGCGCGAACGATCGTCGGCAGCCAGTAGCTGAGGCCGTAAGCTGCGAGCGGAAAGGCGATGTAGCAGAGCGCCATCAACAGGACGCGGGGATCGACGAGCGCCTTGAAGCCGTTTTCGGCATTGTGGTCCATGCCGGAATTTTCGGATGCAAGCCGATTTGCGAGCCAGCCCTTCTCCTCGTCACTGAGGAAACTTGCACTTTCGGGCTGGTCGTAAAGATAGAAGAAGGTGACGACACCGGCAATGACGGCCGGAATGCCGGTTGCCAGGAACACCCATTGCCATCCTGCATGGCCGAGCAGGCCGTCGAGATCGAGCAGCATACCCCCGACCGGCGCGCCGACGGCATTGGCAAGGGCGCTGAAAATCATGAAGAGTCCCACCATGCGGCCGCGATAGGCCGACGGAAACCAAAGCGTCAAAAGATAGAGGACGCCGGGAAAGAAGCCCGCCTCGCAGACCCCGAGCAGGAAGCGCAGGATATAGAACATCGGCGCGTTCTGCGTATAGGAGAGCAGGATGGTGACGATGCCCCAGGAGACAAGGATGCGGGCGAACCAGACGCGTGCGCCGAATCTGTCGAGGAACAGGTTGCTCGGCACTTCAAAGAGGAAATAGCCGATGAAAAAAAGTGAGGCGCCAAGGCCATAGGCATATTCGCTCATGCCGAGCGCATCGACCATTTCGAGCTTGGCGTAGCTGACGTTCTGACGATCGATATATGCAATGAGGTAAAGGATTCCGAGGAATGGCATGAGCCGCCAGGTAATCTTCGAGATCAACTGCTGTTCGTTGACCATATAAATTCTCCAAATGGTTGTTGCTTTTCTCCTCAATAGATAGCCGCATGCCGCAGATTATCAACCGCACCGAGCGGTTGGGGGAAGCCTCCGCATTGACAAGCGATATGTCGACAGTCATGCCTAACGGAGCGGAAGCCATCCATCCTGTCGTATCTCCAGAGAGGTCATCATGACCCTGCCCTCCCCCCGCGATTTCCTGACCTTGCTCTTTTCCGCAGCCGTGCGTGCCGCTGATCCCCTGACCGGCATCACCGCGCATCTGCCGCAAAAACCTAGGGGTAAGACGGTGGTGATCGGCGCCGGCAAGGGAGCGGCACAGATGGCGCGTGCGCTGGAAAGCGTGTGGGACGGGCCGCTCGAAGGCGTGGTCGTCACCCGCTACGGCTATGGCTGCGAAACACGGAACATCGAGATCGTCGAAGCCGCCCATCCGGTTCCAGATGCTGCCGGCCTTGCCGCCTCCAGGCGGCTGATGGAGGCCGTCGCAGGATTGAGTGAGGACGATCTCGTCATCGCCCTGATCTGCGGCGGCGGCTCGGCGCTGCTGCCCTCCCCGCCCGAAGGGCTGACGCTGCAGGACGAGATTCTCTTGAACGAGTTGCTTCTGGCTTCCGGTGCACCGATCTCGGCCATGAACGTCGTGCGCAAGCATCTCTCCACCATCAAGGGCGGACGGCTGGCGGCTGCGACCAAAGCCCGCGTCGTCAGCCTGATCGTCTCCGATATTCCCGGTGACAACCCCGCCCATGTCGCCTCTGGCCCGACCGTTCCCGACAGCTCGACCCGGCATGACGCGCTTCAGATCATCCGGCAATACAGCCTCAAGCTCCCACAGGCGGCCATCGATCATCTGAACTCCCCAAAGGCCGATGCGCCGCGACCGGGCGATCCGGTCTTTGCCCGCCACGAACATCACATCATCGCCTCGGCCGGCGTATCGCTCGAAGCCGCAGCCGAGCTTGCCCGTTCTGAGGGCATAACACCGGCGATCCTGTCGGATTCCATCGAAGGAGAAGCGCGCGACGTTGCGCTGGTGCTGGCGGCGATCGCCCGCGAGGTCGCCGGTCGCGACCGGCCTTTCACGAAACCCGTCGTCATTCTCTCCGGCGGCGAGACGACGGTGACATTGCGCACCAAGGGCGGCAAAGGCGGCCGCAACGGCGAATTCGCGCTCGCGCTCGCGCTGGCGATCGACGGGTGTGACGCCATTCACGTGCTTGCCGCCGATACGGACGGCATCGACGGCTCGGAGAACAATGCCGGCGCATTTTCCGACGGCGGTACGGTCAAGCGGCTGCGCGCTGCCGGCCTCGACCCACGCCGTGTGCTCGACGGGAACGACAGCCATTCCGGCTTCAAAGCCATCGGCGACCTGTTCGAAACCGGCCCGACCGGCACCAATGTCAACGACTTCAGGGCAATCCTGATCGCCTGACTGTTCGTCTACGCAAGATCAGGGTGGTCACCGCTCTACCGATGCGTTCTCGGATAGGGATTTGGCTCCGGCGGCGTCCAATTGGCGAGCGTCGCGGGATCGGGTTTCCATATCTCGACTTTCAAAGGATAACAGGCGGCCGCATCGCTGGAATGGCTTGCGCCGCAATCGCCACCTGGGCAGGCCGACAAGGCGCCGAGAAGATCGATCTCTGCAAAGAATTCGATGAAATCTCCCGGCCGCACGGGACTGGCCTTCATGAAATATTGGTGTGTATCCCTGGTGAAGCCGGTGCACATGAAAACATTCAACACATCATGCACATGCATTTCGGCCTGTTCGAGCGGCATGCCCGTGTCGGCGGCAAGCGCCCGCGTCAGGTTCGAATGGCAGCAGTGATGATAATCACCGCCCTTCAGCAACCGGTTGGTATAGGGATCGCAGCGGGTGCCGATGACATCATGAATGCCGGCGCCGTCATCGTCCCAACCGTACCAGCCGAGACTGTCATAGGTGATGGTCGCCATGGGGCGCAGGTAGGGCAGCGTGCTCCAGAGACGATCACCGACACCGACATGGGTGGCATGCAATGCCCGCGTCTTGCCGCTGAAAAACCGTTCGGTGAGATCGGCAGCGTTCCACAGATTGAGGTCACCGACCTGTGGGCCGTCGACGCTGACGATGCGGAAGAAATGCCCCTGCGGAACATGGAAGCTGCCCGCCTCGCGCGGCGGCACGATCAGTTCGCTGACCTTCGTCAGCATTTGCCGGGCACTCTCGAAAAGACTGAGATCGGCCGACGGCAGCGTTGCGACGGGATAGACGACCACGGGCGGTGCTGCGCGTCGCTCGGCTGCGTCAGAAGGAATTGGCACTGCTATGGACTGCTTCGACATCCAGATATTTCCGCTCCGCTGGCGATCTTCGGGTGCTGTGCCCCGCGAGACACGACAGGTCGACGAGCACTCTTAGCGAGGCTGCGGCATTGGGCAACCGAGATGATCCTTGCCCTATGGGCAAGTTTTGCTTAGTCATCCTGACATGAGAAACCTTCCCCTCGCATCACTGCGGGCATTCGAAGCCGCCGCACGCCACGAAAGCTTCGTCAGGGCGGCTGCCGAACTGAACCTGAAACCGGCCGGCATCAGCCAGCATGTGAGGGCAATGGAGAATTGGCTCTGCATCCCCTTGTTTCGGCGTCATAGCCGCGGCGTGACGCTGACGGCCGCCGGCAGGGAGTTCGGCGCAGCCGTCACGCATGCGTTGGTCCATATCGACGTCGCCGCCGGGCAGTTGCGCCCGGAGGCGAACAGCCGGCCGGTCAGCGTCGCGTGCATTCCTTCCATGGCGGTGCGATGGCTTATTCCGCAGCTGCCGAGACTGAGAACTGCTTATCCTGATATCAGGATCAACATTGTCTATGCGCTCGACGCCAGGACGCCGGAAGCTGCCGGTGCCGACCTGCTGATCTGCCATGGCGTCCGACCGAGCACCGGCGCCATCAAGCTCCTGGATGCCGAGACCAGACCAACCTGCTCAGCGGAATTCCTCGCTCGGCATGGTCCCTTTCATGTGCCGGCCGACCTGCTTGCCTGCGAAATTCTGCACGATGAGACAACCGATGCCTGGGCACGCTGGTTGTCAGGTGCCGGCATCCATTCCGCGCCGAAGGCTGGACCTATTTTTGCCGACTTCAATCTCATGATCGGCTCGTTGATCAGCGGCCAGGGTGTCGGCCTTTGCCCGACCGCGCTGATCGCAGACGAGATCGCGGCGGGTTTGCTCGTTTCCCTCTTCGAGAGAGCTTCCGATATGGATAAGGCCTACTGGCTCATCGAGGCGAAGGGGCTCTCGCGCGAGGCGAGAACGCTTCGCGATTGGCTGCTGGCAGCAAGGCGGGACGAGACCTGACGGGCCGATCAGGCCTTGGCGCGCTTCAGAACAGGTAAATCCTGATGTGTCATGCGCCAGATGTTGCGACCATCGGCCTTGGCGCGATAGAGCGCCCGATCCGCCTCCTGCATGAGCGCTTCGCGGTCCACTCCGTCAGCCGCAGCAATCCCGATGCTGATGCCGAGGCGGATGGCAAGACCGTTGATGGTAAAAGGCTGCTCGAAGGCGCCGATGCAGCGCTCGGCGAGATCAATCGCTTCGGCTCTTTCTCCCGTCATCAGGATTGCGAATTCATCGCCCCCGAGCCGGGCGACCAGATGACCTCGCGCATGCATCTGAAGCCGATTGGCGACATTTCTCAGCACCTCATCCCCGGCAGCATGGCCAAACGTGTCATTGACGGGCTTGAACCCGTCCAGATCCAGACAGCAGATGATGACCTTTCCTCGTTCCTCCGATGCAAGGGCTTTTTCGAGCGCCTTGTAGAATTGCATCCTGTTCGGCAGGCCTGTGAGAATGTCGTGATGCGCCAAACGATTGGCTTCAGTCTCGGCAAGAATTCTGTCGCTAACGTCGGCCACGGTAAGCAGCAGCCGATGCTCGGCTCCCTCGTGGAGTTGGCGGACATAGATCAGCACGTGGCGCTCCGATCCGTCCTGCGTCGTCTGTCGCCAGATCGTGCGCGCATCACAGTCACTGTCGAGATGGAGGAGGACTTTCTCGAATGCCTGGAGTTCGCTGTCTACATGCATGTCGCAGGCTCGCTTCGACAGTAGTACCGCAGGTTGGATACCATAGAAATCAACAGCTGCCCTGTTGGCCTGAAGAATGGCGAGGCTATCGCCATCGCATAGAAGCATCGGCATGGGATTGGCGTCAAACAATTGGCGAAGCCAGTCCTCCCGCTGCTTGAGGCCGGTGATATCGATGCGCATGCCGATCGCGCCGCCGTCGGGCGTGCGCCGGTCGTCGTGGCGCAGCCACCTGCCGTCCCGCAACTGCTGCTCCTCCTGCGAAACCGGCTGATGGAACTTCTTCATGCGTTCGCTGAGCCAGACCTCCTTGTCTTCGACAAGTTCGCACATCCCGTCGCCGGCGAGGCTGGTCCTCAAAATATCCTCAAAGGCGACACCGGGCCTGAGGTGCTCGGCTATGTCAGCATAGAGTTCGGCATATTTCTGGTTCCAGAGCACATAGCGGTCGTTGGCGTCGAACACGCAGACCGCCTCCGGCAACATCTCGATGACATAGCGCAGCCGCAGATTGGCCTCACGCGCCGCATGACCTGCCGGACGCTCGTCATCGACAGGTTCGAGGAACGCCGCCGTGACTGTTTCCGCGCCTGTGGGCCAGCTTATGACCTTCACGCGGCATAGCCGACGACAACCGGGACGATCGCTGACGAGCACCATGGAGACGCCGGATGACAATGGCCATTCAGGCATGAGTTCGGCAATATCCACGCCGGAAGGCAGGTCTTCGAGATCGAGGAGATGCTTGGCTTCGGCATTGACGAAGATGACCTGACCGTCGGCGTCTATCACGAGCACCGCCATCGGACATGCCTCCAGGAATGCAACGATCTCAGCCCCAAGCATCGTTATCCCAACCGTAAAGTCGCTTCAGCAGATCTTTCGGATGTGACTTTAACAGCGGAACGTAAAGGAATGTAACCAAGCCTCACAGTGCGAGAATTTCATACGCACTCCGAAGCAAGACACGGTTTCTCGAACGTTAACAGAAGATCCTGATGTAATGTTGTACGACGAAATGGCTTGGGCATTGCATTGGCTTCACTGCTCTGACCCCGACCACATCACAATGCAAGGCCGCGTCTTCTCGCCTAAGCTGGATATCGCCATACACTCAACAGGCAACGCGTGCGTCTGTCACGCCTGCACAATTGGTAGGATTTTTCATGGACCGGCAAACGAAAAGAATAAATAGTCTATAGATTTTATAGATAATTCGACACCCTTCCTGTTATCGCTTCCTGACATTGCAACCTCAAACGGGAAACATCACGATGACATTGGCAAAGACATTGGGAATGGCTGTGCTCGGCCTCATCTCCCTCGGCATGTTCAACAACGTGGCAATGGCCGAGACGAGCCCACCGCTGCTCGACAAGGTGCCGCCGGGAACGGTTCTGACGATCGGCGATCCGGTCACGCAGAAAGCCCTGGAGGTTTCCGGCCTCATCAAGGAATTCACCTTCGAGGTCAAATGGGCCAATCTCAGCGGCGGCCCTCAGACCTCCGAAGCCTTCCGCGCGCACGCTCTCGATGTCGGCTCCGTGGCCGAAATCCCGTCGATCTTCGCGACCTGGAACAACCTGCCCGTCCGCAACATCGCCTATCGCGAACGCAAGGACCCGATTGCCAATCCAATCTACCGTTTTGGTATCGCGCCTGGCGTCGAGGTCAAGTCGCTCGCGGATTTCCGCGGCAAGCGCATCGCCTTCAGCCCCGGCCAGGCGCAAGGTACACTCGTGCTTCGCGCGCTCCATGCTGCGGGACTGACGAAGAAAGACGCCACTCTGGTTGAACTGCCGAGCACGGGTGACGTCTATCCAAAGGCACTGGCAAGCAAGCAGGTCGATATCGCGCCGCTCGGCGGCGTCAATATCCGTCGCTACATCAGTCAATATGGCTCGGATGGCGCAAGCCTCGTCGAGCATGGCCTGCGTGACGATCCCTCCCATCTTTATGCACCGCAATGGGTGCTGGACGATCCGGCAAAGGCAGCCGCCCTTGCCGAATATGTCCGCCTCTGGGCGCGCGCAACCGAATGGATCGATCAGAATCCGGAAATCTGGATCAAGGAATATTACATCGGCCAGCAGGGCCTCAGCCGCGAGGACGCCGAATTTCTCGTCAAGCTCGCAGGCACCCAGGTGATCCCCGATAGCTGGGCGGACGTGAAGAAGCGCCATCAGGAAACCATCAACCTGTTGGCCGACGAACTTGGCTACAAGCCCTTCGACGTCGAACAGATCTTCGACAACCGCTTCGAAAAAATCGCTGCAGGCACTCTGACAAGAAGCCAGTGATCGCACATGCCGTCCACAGTAAGGAGAGGAGATCGCAAGCATGGCAACCACCTGGGATGCAGATAGTGTCAAGACATCACGGATATCGCCGCGCGAAAGCGCTGGCGTAACAGCCACAGCAAAACACGGAGCCTCCCGCGCCCGCCGTAGGCTCGGCCCAGGACGCGAGATACCCTTCGGACTGCAGATCGGCCCGGCACTGCTGGTGCTGGCCTGGATTGCCGGATCGGCGCTCGGCTGGATCGATCCGCGCATTCTCTCGGCACCCTGGACGGTCGTCGAGGCCTTCGGACGGCTGATCGCCGAGGGCCGCCTGCAGGACAACTTCGTGACGTCTGCGACCCGCGCACTGCTGGGCCTTAGCATCGGCCTCGTCATCGGCACGGCTCTCGCAGTCATCGCCGGCCTGTCCCGTGTCGGCGAAGCGCTGATCGATGGGCCGATCCAGATCAAGCGCGCCATCCCGACGCTGGCGCTGATCCCGCTTTTCATCCTGTGGTTCGGCATCGGCGAAGGCATGAAGGTCACGACCATCGTGCTTGCCGTCATCATCCCGATCTACATCCACACCCACAACGCACTGCGCAGTATCGACAGCCGCTATGTCGAGCTCGCCGAGACGCTCCGCATGAGCCACAAGGACTTCATCTTTCAGGTCGTGCTGCCCGGCGCCCTGCCCGGCTTCCTTCTCGGTCTGCGCTTTGCCGTGACCCTCTGCTGGGTGTCGCTCGTGGTGGTCGAACAGATCAACTCCACCAGCGGCCTCGGCTACATGATCGATCTTGCCCGCACCTATGGCCAGACGGATGTCATTCTCGTCGGCCTCGTGGTCTATGTGCTGCTCGGCCTCGTCTCGGACGGTCTCGTCCGCCTGCTCGAACGGAGGGTCCTGTCATGGCGCCGCACTCTGGCCAACTGAAACCCGCCGTGCATGTGGAAAAGCTCGTGCGACGTTTTGCGGCGAAGACGATCCTCGACGGCGTCGATCTCAATATCGGTGAGGGCGAGTTCGTCGCCCTGCTCGGCAAAAGCGGCTCGGGCAAGAGCACGGTCCTCAGAGCCCTTGCCGGTCTCGACCACGAAGTCGAGGGAACGGGGACGCTCGAGACACCCGAAAAACTTTCGGTCGTCTTTCAGGATGCCCGTCTGCTGCCCTGGCGCACGGTCATTCAGAACGTCACACTCGGGTTGCCGGGTGAAACCGGACAGGAAGCCGGACGCAAAGCGCTCGCCGAAGTCGGTCTCGAAGGACGGGAAACTGCCTGGCCGAACCAGCTTTCGGGAGGGGAACAGCAAAGGGTGGCGCTCGCCCGTTCGCTGGTGCGGGAGCCGGCGCTGCTGCTGGCCGACGAACCCTTCGGCGCGCTCGATGCGCTGACCCGGCTGAAGATGCATGACCTCTTGCGGGAGCTTTGCGCCAGACACCGCCCCGCCGTTCTCCTCGTCACCCATGATGTCGATGAGGCGATCTCGCTCGCCGACCGGATCCTCGTGCTCGACGAGGGTCGTTTCGTGGAGGATCTGCACGTCGACTTGGCCGTGCCGCGCGATCACGGCGATCCGCGCTTCGCACAGATCCGAACCCGTCTTCTAAGCCGGCTCGGGGTTGATGCCACCGGCCGTCACGCTGCCTGAAACCAAAGGAGATCGTCATCATGGCTAGTCAGAAAAGACAGATACGGCTTGGCGCGTTCATCATGGCAACGGGCCATCATGTTGCCGCCTGGCGCCACCCGGACGCACAAGCCGACGCCGGCCTGAATATCGATCACTATCGCGAGCTCGCCCAGACCGCCGAGCGCGGCAAGTTCGACCTGGTTTTCGTTGCCGACAGCCCGGCAGGCTGGGAGCGGGCCAAAGACCCCGAAGCGCTGCGCCGCACCGCGCAGGGCGCCCACTTCGAGCCGGTGACCCTATGGGCGGCGCTTTCGCAGGTCACAAGCCATATCGGCTTTGTCGCAACCGCCTCCACCACCTATGAAGACCCCTATCTGCTTGCCCGCAAATTCGCTTCGCTCGACTATATCTCCAAGGGGCGCGCGGCCTGGAACGTCGTCACCACGGGGGCCGATGTCTCCAAAAATTTCTCGATCCCCGGCCACCCGGCTCATGCCGACCGTTACGCGCGGGCTGAGGAATTCGTCGATTTGGTGAAGGGCTTGTGGGATTCCTATGAGGACGATGCCTTCATCCGCGACAAGGAAAGCGGCGTCTATCTCGATCCGGACAAGGTGCATCAGCTCGACCACAAAGGCCAGTTCTTCTCCGTCAGCGGCCCCTTGAATGTCGGCCGCCCGGTGCAGGGTTATCCCGTCATCGTCCAGGCGGGCGCATCCGAGCCGGGACGCGAGCTCGCGGCGCGCACGGCCGAGATGATCTTCACCGCGAACCAGACGCTGGAAGACGCTCAGGAATTCTACTCCGACGTCAAAGGACGTCTTTCCCGCTACGGACGCGGCCCGGACGAGCTGCTGATCAGCCCCGGCATCTTCCCGGTGCTCGGCAGCACGGAGGCTGAGGCCAAGGCAAATTACGACTATATCCAGTCGCTCGTTCACCCCTCGGTCGCCTGGAACATCCTGTCACGCCACTACAAGGGCGTCGATCTCTCCGGTTATTCGCTCGACGATCCGGCCCCGCCGCTTCCTGACAACACCGAGCTCAACAAGAGCCGCCTGAAGCTGGTCACCGATCTGGTCTCGCGCAACAATATGACGCTGCGCGAATTCTATCTGGCCGTCGCGACCGCCCGCGGCCACCGCACCGTGGTCGGCACGCCGGAACAGGTGGCGGACGCGATGCAGGAATGGTTCGACAATGGTGCCGCCGACGCCTTCAACATCATGCCGCCGATCCTGCCGAATGGGCTGACCGATTTCGTCGATCAGGTCGTGCCGATCCTGCGCAAGCGCGGTCTTTTCCGCGAGGAGTACGAAGGCACGACGCTGCGCGAGAACCTCGGCCTGCGGCGTCCACCGAATGGGCTGGCGCTGAGAGCCCGGCAGGGCACATCGGCCCGGGCGGCCGGATAACCCCCCTTCGCGGGAACACGCGGGCGATCGCAACGCAGCCGGCCGCACTATTCCTTCTCATTCAATCACAGAGAACCGCAGGCGCATCACATGAGCAGCAATCCGGAATTCCTTTGGTATATCCCCAATGCCGTCAAAGCCGGCCATCGCGGCGATTCCGCAGTCGCAGACCATAACAGCCTGGAAACGCTGACCAGCCACGCCAGAGCGCTGGAAGAGCACGGCTGGAAGGGCGCGCTCATCGGCACCGGCTGGGGCCGCCCCGACACCTTCACGCTGGCCACCGCGCTTGCGGCACGCACCACCACCTTCGAGCCGCTGATCGCAATCCGCCCCGGCTACTGGCGGCCGGCGAATTTCGCCTCGGCGGCAGCCTCGCTTGACCATCTCACCGCTGGGCGGGTGCGCGTCAATATCGTCTCTGGCAAGGACAATCTTGCCGCCTATGGCGACAGTGAAGGCGATCAGGCGCATCGCTACGGCCGCACCAAGGAATTCATGCGGCTGGTGCGAAAACTATGGACCGAGGAAAACGTCACCTTTGCCGGTGAACATTTCGGGGTCAGCGAATCCACCGTCGTTCCCCGCATCGAAGCCCGCGGCGAGCGGCGTCATCCGAAACTCTATTTCGGCGGCGCCTCGGAAGCGGCCGAGCGTGTCTCCGCTACTGAAGCCGATGTTCAGCTCTTCTGGGGCGAACCGCTCGATGGCGTGAGGGAACGGATCGAACGCCTGAAGAGGCTGAGCCGTGACCTCGACCGCGACCTGCCGCCACTTCAATTCGGGCTTAGGATCACGACCCTGGTGCGCGACACCACCGAAGAGGCCTGGGCCGACGCCGAGGCGAAGGTCGCCGAAATGGCCAACAATAGCGGTGCCGGCTGGCACGACCACCAGCGCGCCGTCGCCGTCGGCCAGCAGCGTCTGCTCGATCTGCACCAGCGCGGCGAAGTGCTTGACGACAATCTCTACACCACGCCCGGCAAGTTCGGCGGCGGCGGTGCGGGCACGACCTGGCTGGTGGGCTCCGCAGCAGATGTCGCTCGCTCGCTGCGCCAATATGAGGCGCTCGGCATCAGCCATTTCGTGCTCTCCGACACGCCCTATCTCTCCGAGATCAAGCGGCAGGGTAGCCAGCTACTGCCTTTGCTGAGAGATCCCGCGCGGTTCGATGCTGATCTGCAGGAAACGCATAAAACCGGCGTTGCCCAAGAGCACACATAAGCGCACCCGGTCATCCCTGACCGGGTGCGCGCTGCTTTAGGCGAGTTTCAGACGGGCGGCTCAATGGGCGCCCGTGCCTCCACCGGTCTGCGGCTTTTTGGTGAAAAGCAGAGCGAGTGCCGCCAGCGCCAGCACGACGCCGATGACAGCAAACGTGTCGCTGAAGCCCATGATCAGCGCCTGGCGCTTGACGATCTGGCCGAGCGCGACGATCGCCTTCTGGGATGCGACGGCCGGATCGGTGACCCCATGCTGGGTAAAGTAGCCTGACAGCTGGGTCAGGCGATCACGGACCTCATCACGGGTCAGCGTAATCGACTGGCCGATAATGTTCGAGTGGAACTGCTCGCGCTTCGTCAGGATCGTGCCGAGCGAAGCCGTGCCGACGGCACCGCCGAGGTTGCGCAGCATATTGGTCAGCCCCGAAGCAGCGGCTGCATCGGCGGGTGCAATGCCGGCGGTGGTGATTGCAGTGATCGGCGTTAGCACCAGGGCCTGGCCGATAGCACGCACGATATTCGGGATCCAGAACTGATCGCCGGCATTGTTGGCTGAGAGCGTAATGTTCATGAAGCAGCTGATCGCGAAGATCGAGATACCGAGGAAGCCGATATAACGGGCGTCGAAGCGCTTCATCAGAACCGGAACAAGCGGGATGAGCAGCAACTGCGGCAGGCCGGTCCAGGCAAGCACGTTGCCGATCTGCTCGGCATTGTAGCGCTGCACCTGACCGAGATATTGCGGCAGGATATAGACCGTGCCGAAGAGTGCGACGCCGACCAGCACATTGACCAGCACGCCGATGCCGAAATTGCGCTGGGTGAGCAGCCGCAGCTTTACCAGCGGCTTCTTGACGGTCAGCTCAATCCAGATGAAGGCCGCCAGGAAGACAAAGGCGACGATGCCGAGCTTGACGATGAAGGGCGAGGAGAACCAGTCGTCCTTGTTGCCTTCTTCCAGCACGGTCTGCAGAGCGGACAGGCCGATCGCCATGGTTATGATGCCGGCCCAGTCCCCTTCCTTCAGGAGGTGAAGCTGCATCGGCTGCTTGTCCAGCGTCGCTGCGAGAGCCGCCGCCATGATGAGGCTCGGGATGGTGTTGATGAAGAAAATCGTCTGCCAGCCGTAATTTTCCGTCAGGTAACCGCCGATCGTCGGGCCGATGGCCGGAGCGAAGGTGACCGACAAGGCGAAGACGGCAAGACCAAGCGGCTGCTGGCTCTTCGGCAGCTTGGTCAGCACCATGGTGAAGGCCATGGGGATTAGCACGCCACCCGCAAAGCCCTGCAGGCCGCGCAGCAGGATCATCGTGCCGAGATCGTGGGCGAAGGCACAGGCCATCGAGAAGAGCGGGAAGAGGATGGAATTGACCAGGATATAACGGCGGAACGAGAAGACATTGCTGAAATAGGCCGTCAGCGGAATGACGACGATCTCGCCGATGAGGTAGGAGGTCGAGATCCAGGCGCCGTTATCGACGCCCGTGCCGATGCCGCCCTCGATATCGAGGAGGGAGGCATTGGTGATCTGGATATTGAGGATCGCCATGAAGGCGCCGATCATGCCGGCGAGAACGGCGATCCAATCCCTTGTGCTGGCCTTGGTGCTGGCGCCCGGCTGCGGGACGGCACCTGATGTTGCTGCGATACTGGACATGACACGATCTCCTGCCCTTTCGCTTAGTTGCTGGCAGCATCGACCTTGGTATCGATGCTCGGCTGGACGGACATGCCCGGGCGCAGATCGCCCTTTTCGGCGGCATCGCCATCAAGCACGATCTTCACCGGAATGCGCTGAACGACCTTGGTGAAGTTGCCGGTGGCGTTGTCGGGCGGCAGCAGGGCGAATTCCTGACCGCTTGCCGGAGCCAGGCTGTCGACATGGCCATGATAAGTGCGGCCCGGGAACATATCGACCTCGATATCGACAGGCTGGCCGGCGTGAACGTCCGTCAGCTGAGTTTCCTTGTAGTTGGCAACGATGTAGGCTGCCGTCGTCGGCACCACCGCCATCAGTTGCGTGCCGGCCTGAACATATTGGCCGACGCGCAGCGTCCGGTTGCCGATGGTGCCGTCAACGGGCACGACGATCGTCGCATAGGAGAGATTGAGCTCGGCCTGATGGGCGACGGCCTGGTCGTGGGCAAGTGTCGCCTTGGCCTGGGCAAGTTCGGCATTCAGAAGGTCGACCTGCTTGGTTGCGGCATCGAGAGCCGCCGTGTCCCGTACGATCGTTGCCTGGGCAGCGGCAATTGCGGAGGCCGCCTGCTGAGCCGTCTGGACCGGGGCATAACCGTTGGTGGCCAAGTTCGTATAACGCTTGTTGTTCTGCTCGGCGAAGATCTCGTTGGCCTTGTCGACATCGAGCGTGGCGCGGGCGGCGGCGATGGTCGATTGCTGGATGTCGAGCGAGGCCTGCTTGGCATTGACGGTCGCTTCGGCCGCAGCGACATCGGCGCGGGCCTGGTCAAGCGCGGTGCGGAAATCGCGGTCATCGATGCGGGCGAGCGGCTGGCCTGCCTTCACCGTTTCATTGTCGCTGACGAGGACTTCGGCAAGATAGCCCGAAACCTTAGGCGCAACGGTGGTGCTGTCGGCCTTGACATAGGCGTCGTCGGTCGAGACCTCGAAGCGGCCGACCGTCCAGTAATTATGGCCATAATAGGCAGCAGCGGCGATGATGGCGATAGCCGCCACGCCCATCATCAGCGATCGGCCGCCGCGCTTACGAGCCGGCGCATCAGCGGTTGGCGCCGTTGCGGCGGGCTCCGCGACACGCGGCGTCTTGCCTGCATCGAGCGTTGCAGGGGTGGCTTCCGGGGCAGTCTCAACGACAGATGTGTCTGCCGGGGCAGCGTTGTTATTCAATGCATGCAGCGTCTTGACGGACATTGTCTCTCTCCAAGGAAGGTCGCTGTCGTCTTGGCCGCGACCCTGAAATCCCGCTCAAGTCCAATTTAGGAAACTTGATGTTTTCCAAAATATGCACTAGAAATGAGATGTCAACGAGAATTTGGAAAATCACAATGGTCCAAAATCACAAAATCGAGAAGAAGCCGCGTGGCAGGCCGCAGATACGTTGTGACGAGGATACGCGCAGCGTGCTTATCGAGGCTGCCAACAAGCAGTTTCACGAGAATGGTTATGCCGCGGTCAGCATCGCGGCGATCGCACAGGAAGCCGGCGTTTCGACCAAGACGCTCTATCGCCTGTTTCCGACAAAGGCAGATCTGTTTTCCGAAATGGTCTCGGATCGCACCGGACGCTTCCTCTTGGCGCTCGATCCCGGCACCTTGGCAATGACCGAACTCCGCCAGGGACTGGAGCGCATGCTGATGGCCTATGGCATGCTGACGCTCTCGCAGGACACGATCACGATTACCCGCCTCGTCATCGGTGAATCCGACCGCTTTCCTGAACTCGCAACCTCCTTTTATGAGAAGGCGATCGTCCGAACCAATACATCGATGGAAAGCTGGCTGCGCCGGCAGGTGGAGCACGGGTTGATCAAGCTCGAGGATCCGCACGCCGCTTGCGGCATGCTGCGCGGCATGATGATCATGGAACCCCAACGCGCCGCCATGCTGCGCCAGCTGCCGGCGCCCAACATCGAAGAGATCGCGGCAAGGGCGAGAATGTGCGCGGATATTTTTCTGAAGGGATGTGCTGTCTAGGGCATGGAAATGCCTGCAGTCGCGCGGAAATATCGCAGATCGGGCAATCGCCCGAGCACGAGCTTGCGGACTGCCGATCGACGCGTTGCGGGCAGCCACGACGAATAAGGACTGACCCGCATGGGGCGAAGGCGCGCCGAGTGCCTTAATCCTGGAGCACCGCCGCGATAATCGCGACGGCGCCCAAAGCGAACTTCCGCAACACGTCAGGCCGCGAGAACCCCCGCCTTTTTCGCCGTCCAGATGGCGATCAAGTCCATCAGCGCGGGCGACAGGCAATCGTAAGGCTCAAGCCCAACCTCCTTGAGATGAGACCGCACGGCGCTCATCTTTCCAGGGTCGTATCCGCTTTCGATGATGGACGATACGAAGGCCGCAAAGCCGGGGCCGGCCCAGCCTTTCTCCTGGAACCGTTCGGGATGGACGAAGGACAGTCCCTGGAAGGCGTGCTCGCGCTCGACCGGCCCGTACATGTGAACCCCGCAATCCCTGCAGGCATGGCGCTGGATCAGCGCCGACGCGTCGACGACCGCCAGCTTGTTTCCATTCTCCAGAACCTCGACATTCTGCGTCGGGGTCACGGCAACCACCGAAAAGACCGCCCCCTTCGGCTTCCAGCATTTCGTGCAGCCGCAGGCATGGTTGTGGGCGATATCGCCCTTGATGCGGACCTTCACCGGGTTGCTCGCGCAGTTGCACACCAGCGTGCCGCCGGCAAATGACGCATCGCTCGCCCGGTATCCGGAATCCACGATCGGGTGGATCGCTACATTGGTCATGCGTTGTCTCCTTCCCTTCCTGGGCCGAGGCGGGATGCCGCGGCCAAGCCCTTCCTCATCGCGCAAAACAGTCGACGGTCAGCGCGAGATCGCCTCGTCGGGTGAGTATATCACCGCTACGAACGTGTGCCGTTTAAAAGCAGGAGACGACACCCCTTGGAGATCTGATGCGCTGGGTGAGCGCCAACATCACAATAACGCGCTATGACCAAGAGCGTGGACTTCTTCATTGACCGGAGTCAACGTTCAAGAGCGTTGGGCGTGTCCTGCTGATCCGGCTCGACTTCTGAGCCAAGCACCCTCTTCCCTGGCCTCCGCTGCAGAACCCATTCGGTGGCATGGCAATCTTCAGACGCCAAAGACGACTGCTCCGCCAATCATCCCTGCGCCGGCCGCAGCCAGAAGCAAATGTTCGCCAGGAGCGAACGGTTGCTGCTTGTTGGCCAGGGAGAGAGACAGAGGGATGGTGGCGGCCGAGGAGTTTCCGAATTCCCCTATAGTCCGCACCGCCTTGGCGGGCTGGAGGCCAAGCTGATCACAGGCAGCGTCGATAATGCGGGAATTGGCCTGATGCGGGACGAAGCGATCTATATCGCTTGCGGCCAGTCCGGCTTGTTCCATGGCCCTGACCGACGATTGCGTCATCATCCGGACAGCGTGCATAAACACAGCTCTCCCGTCACGCATCGTCATCCGAAGGTCCCGCGGATTGGTTCCGATCTCAAAAGGGCGCGCACTGCCGCCGGACGGGATCTGAATAAGGTCGTAATTCTCTCCCTCCTGCATCAGCTCGACCCCGAGGACACCGCCATGTGGATCCCTCGAAGGCGCAAGCACGACTGCGCCGGCAGCGTCCGCGAAGACTGCAGCGGTCCCCCGCTCGTCCATGTTGATGCGGCGACTGAGTATGTTGGCGGCAACGACAAGGGCAGGCCTACCCCAGGTCCTGACAAAACCGTCGGCCAGCACAAGCGCGTAGAGAAAGCCGGAACAGGCGCCCGCAAGGTCGATCGCTCCCGAGGCTTGCAAGCCGAGACGGCATGCAAGCAGCGGAGCCGAAGGCGGCAGAAGATGATCCGGCGTCGATGTTGCAAGAAGGGTCAGCGCGATGTCGCTGCGGTCCACGCCTGCTTCCTCAAGCGCCATCGCACCCGCGTTCGTCGCAAGATCCGTCAGTGTCTGGCCGGGCATCGCCCAGCGTCGCGAGCGGATGCCGGTCCGCCCCTCGATCCAGCCCGCATCGAGGCCAAGCTGCATTTCGATTTCCAGGTTCTCGACACGCCGCTCGGGAACATAATGCCCGAAGCCGGCCATCCGGCTAACGATCGTCACGATGCCGCTTTCCTGATGAAATCCGCCGCCTCTTCAATGGCGCCATAGGCCCGATCGAGATCGCTTTCTGTCACGCAATATGGCGGCATCAGATAGATGACGTTCCCGAGCGGGCGGATGAGGAGATCTCTTTGACGAAAGAAAGCCCTGAGACGCGGGCCAACCTCGGAAAGATATCCCGTTGTTTTGACGGCGAGATCGAGCGCGGCAATCGTGCCCTGCTGACGAATATTGGAAAAACGGGGATCGGGCCGAAACCGCGTCAGCCTCTCACGGTGCATGTCCGCAACCGCCTGAATACGCTCCTTGACCGGCTCCTTGCACCACACGTCGAGATTTGCCAGAGCCGCGGCACAGGCGATGGGATTGGCGGTATAGGAACTGGAGTGAAAAAACATCCGGCTGCGATCGTCCGAAAGATGCGCAGCAAATATCTCGGCCGTGCACAAGGTTGCCGCCAGAGGCAGGGCGCCGCCGGTAATCCCCTTCGAAAGGCACAGGATGTCGGGGGTGATGCCGGACTGTTCGCATGCGAGCAGGGTTCCGGTCCGCCCCCAGCCCGTCATCACCTCGTCGGCGATCAGAAGCGTCCCGCATCGTTCGGTGATCCGCCTGAACTCCGTCAGCAGATGAGGCGAGTACATCTTCATACCTCCGGCGCCGAGAACCAAGGGTTCAATCAGCAGGGCCGCGATCTCGCCGCCGCGGCAGAACCGTTCGAGGGCGTCGAGCGTCTGCTGCTCGCGGCCTTCTTCCGGGAACGGGATGGTGTCGACATCAAAGAGCAGAGGCGCGTAGGGCGCATTGAAGACACCACGTTCGCCGGCGGACATGGTGCCGATCGTATCGCCGTGATAGCCATGCTCCATGACGACGATCCGCGAGCGCGGCGCTCTGTTGTTGTGGAAGAACCCGAGCGCCATTTTTATGGCGACCTCGACCGCGGTCGAGCCGCTGTCTGAATAAAAGACATGGGCCATGCCTGGAGGGGCCAGGCGGATCAAACCGCGGGCCAAAGCTTCCGCCGGCTCATGTGTGTATTCGGCAAAAATGATCTGGTCGAAGCGCTCCAACGCAAGCCGGATCGCCTCCATGATGGCGGGATGGCGATGCCCGTGAGTGATGACCCACCAGGACGATATGGCATCGAAGACCGAACGACCGTCCTCGTCGATCAGATAGGCGCCATCCGTCCGGACGATCTGCTTGAAAACAGGTTCGAGTTGATGCTGGCTGAATGGATGCCAGACCGGCGATGTCGAAGAAAAGCCGGTCACGCTGCAGCAACCTTCTGAAAGACCGAGATATCGAAATGCGCATCGAAAGCGCGGCGCAATGTGTCCGGTGTCAGCCTATCGAGGCGCGGCAGGCGGCCGAGAATTGGGATGCCGCTCATTTCCTTAATGATCTTCTCGGTGTCGGAGCGCTCCTCACCGATGAAAGCAATGCCAAAAATCGGAATTTGCCGTCTGCTCATCGCTTCGATCGACAGCAGGGTGTGATTGATAGTGCCGAGCCCGGTCCTGGCGCAGAGGATGACCGGTTGGCGCCAGCGCGCGAAAACGTCGATGAAGGTGACATGCCGGGTCAATGGGACGAACAGGCCACCGACCCCCTCGACGACCAGAGGTCGCTTCGCGTCCGGTAGCAGAAGTGCATCTGGATCAATGGCGACGCCGTCGATCTCAGCCGCAAGATGCGGTGAAACCGGGGTCTGGAGGCGCCAGGCCTCGGGCAGGATCCGGTCAGGCGAAAGCCCGCCAAGTCGCCCGACCGTCTCGCTGTCCGTCTCCTCCTCGAGGCCCGATTGGACAGGCTTCCAGTAGCAAGCGTTGAGCGCACTCGTCAGTGCGGCCGCAAAGACGGTCTTGCCTATTCCGGTATCGGTCCCGGTGATGACGAAGCGCTTGCTCATGCCGCCTCCTCCGCAATCACCTCGGCAAGCTCGTCCATCATCCCTGCGATGACAGGTCTATCGACATTCAGGGTGATCGTGATGCGCAGCCTGGCCGTGCCGACGGGGACGGTCGGATGCCGGATCGCCCTGATATCATAGCCCTTCGACTGCATGCGATCGGCAACGCGCACGGTCCGGCCATTGTCGCCGATGATGACCGGCAAGATCTGCGTGCCGCTTGCCGGCCTGCCCAGACGTTCGGCAAATCTCGTGTTGGCAAAACCAATGAGGTCGTGAAGCCTGGCCCGCCTTTCCGGCTCCCGTAACAGAATGGCCAGCGCATGGCGCACGCAAGCTGCCTGCAGAGGCGAAGGCGCTGTCGAATAGATGAAGGGGCGAGCCCTGTTGACGAGAAAATCGCAAAGCACACGACTGGCGCCGACAAGAGCACCGGCAGCCCCGAGCGCCTTGCCGCACGTATGCAGGACGATGACATTGTCGCGGCCTTCGATGGCCCCGGAATAACCGACACCGCCGGCGCCGTGCACACCTGTCGCATGTGCCTCGTCGACGAAGAGAAAGCCGTTGTGGCGATCGGCTATATCCACCAGATCCGACAAGGAGCTGCGGTCGCCATCCATCGAATAGAGGCTCTCCACGACAATCCACGGAAAACCCGTCCCGCCTGCCGCACGCCAAGTGCGGATTGCATCATCGATCGCATTCGCATCATTATGCGGTAGGGAAACGACGTCGGCCCGCCCCGCTCTCATCCCTTCATGTGCGCTTGCGTGTACCAAACAGTCATGGACAATGAGATCGCCGCGCTGCGGCAGGGTCGAAAGAACGGCGAGATTTGCGGCATAACCGCTGCCGAAATAAAGCATTCGCTCGCACCGAAAGAAGGCGGCGGCCTCCTCCTCAAGGGCCTCATGCTCCGCGTGATTGCCACGAAGCAACCGCGATCCGCCGGCACCGACCGGCAGCCCACGCTCGATTGCGGCGATCAGCGCAGCACTCATGGCAGGCGATGCGGCAAGCCCCAGATAGTCGTTCGACGTGAAGTCGGCGCCGGTATCGTGGCTGAGTGCGCGCAGCCGGTTCTTCTGCCGCAGTTGCTCAAGTTTCCCATCGTAGCGGGCGAGCCGATCAGAGATCACCCGACATCTCCATGGTGACGGGTGTGAGGCCTAGCCGGCCGAGGAGCCTTGAATCGCGGTCATTGCCTGGATTGCTTGCCGTCAGCAGCGTGTCGCCGATGAAGATCGAGTTGGCGCCGGCAAAGAAGCAAAGCGCCTGCATCTCATCGCTCATTGCCGTTCGGCCGGCGGTCAGACGGACGGAGGAACTCGGCATCATCAGGCGCGCAAGGGCGATAATGCGGATGAACTCGATCGGATCGACCGGTGCGGCATTTGCCAATCTGGTGCCGGCAACGGGGATCAGCATATTGATCGGCACGCTCTCGGGCGGCGTCGGCAGATTGGCGAGCGTAACGAGCATGTCGATCCGGTCATCCTCCGTCTCGCCCATTCCCAATATTCCGCCACTGCAGACCTTGATGCCTGCCTCTCGCACATGGGCCAGCGTCTCCAGGCGATCCTCGAAGCGACGCGACGTGACGACTGCGGGGTAAAAATTTTCCGAGGTATCGATGTTGTGATTGTAATAGTCGAGCCCGGCATCCGCGAAGGTCTCCGCCTGTTCCGGCGAAAGCATGCCGAGTGTCATGCAGGTTTCGAGGCCAAGCGATTTTACCGCCTGAACCATGGCGACGATCGCTGGCTCGTCACGGGATTTTGGACTGCGCCATGCAGCACCCATGCAATAGCGCGTGGCGCCGTTTTCCTTTGCCTTGCGGGCCTCCGAAACCACGTCCTCGAGTTTCATGAGCTTGGTTGCCGTCAGGCCGGAAGCGTGGTGGGCCGATTGGCTGCAGTAGCCGCAGTCCTCCGGACAGCCACCCGTCTTGATATTCAGCAGTTTGGCAAGCTCGACGCGGTTCGGGTCGAAGTTCATTCGATGGACGGTTTGTGAGCGGAAGAGCAGCTCGTTGAACGGCAGGTCGTAGAGCGCGCGTGCCGAGGTCAGCGTCCAGGGATCTCTGATGCAGCCGTGCTCCGTTGCCGTTACCGCCTCTGTTTTCAACATGACCATTCTCCTGCACGGGCACCGACAGCAGCACGTTGGAACTCGCTTGAATTATAGATAATCTATGATTATGCTGCTCATCTAACAGGCTATCGCCCGAATTTGGCGCAATCAATCTATTTTATCATAGATTATCTATGGAATATCATGGCAGAAACAGTCGCAGAACGCATCGCTCGTGTGATCGGGGAGAGAATTGTCGCCGGAGAACTGGCTGCGGGAACGCCGCTTCGGCAGGATCATATCGCTGAGGAATTCGACGCCAGCCATGTGCCCGCTCGGGAAGCCTTTCAGCTTCTGCGCGCCCAGGGGCTGGTTGTCAGCGAACCGCGTCGCGGCATGCGTGTTGCGCCGCTGGATCAGGCTTCAATTCAGGAAACCGTCGAAATTCGCGCCGCGCTCGAGACATTGGCGCTGAGGCTGGCGGCTCCCAAGATCAATGCCGCCGCATTCGAAAGAATAGAACTGGCGCTCGCGGCCGGAGACCAGGCAAAAACCATCGAGGAATGGGAACAGGCCAACCGCAACTTTCATAAGGAATTGCTCATTCCCTGTCGGATGCCGAGACTGCTCAGCATGCTCGACGATCTTCAGCTTGCAAACTCACGCATCATATTCTCGGCCACGCGTTCGGCCGGATGGCGACCCGGGTCGAGCCATGCGCACCGACAGATCGTCGACACCCTGAAGAAGCGTGACTTCCACAGTGCGGTATCCCTGCTCGACGCCCATATCCGCGGGCTCGAGCGAGCGACGAATGACGGCAGGTCGGCTGCCGCTCAAACCAAGCCATTGCCCCGCTGATTGCCGGTGCGAAAGCACTGCTTCCACTGGGTTGCGCGCTTGGCAGGTAAACCACTCCTGCCGAGCTGATGCGCGATATTCGTGAATGGAAGCGTGACGTCTCCTTCGCCTGCAACGCGTCACGTATCGGAATGGTCTGAGCCTACCAGAGAGACGCGTGCCGATTGACGTCCTTGTAGAGCAGATAGCGGAAGCGGCCCGGTCCACCTGCGTAGCAGGCCTGCGGGCAGAATGCGCGCAACCACATGAAATCGCCGGCCTGAACTTCCACCCAATCCTCGTTGAGGCGGTAGACGGCCCGTCCTTCGAGAACATAGAGACCATGTTCCATCACATGGGTCTCCATGAAGGGGATTACAGCACCCGGTTCGAACGTGACGATGGTGACGTGCATGTCGTAACGTATGTCCGCGGGATCGATGAAGCGCGTCGTTGCCCACCGGCCATCCGTGTCGGGCATCGCGCTCGGCTGATGCTCTTCCTCATGCGTGAAGATCGCAGGCGGCCGATCCAATCCCTCGACCTCCTGGAAGGCCTTTCTTATCCAGTGAAACGTCGCCACATCAGCGCCGTCGTTCTGGAGAGTCCATGCGCTGCCGGCAGGGAGGAAGGCAAAGGATCCTGGACGAAGAGTGTAAACGCGCCCTTCGTACCCGATCGCCAAAGTCCCCGCCACAACGAAGATTGCCGTTTCAGCGCGGGGCTCCGGTTCAGGCTTCGTGCTTCCGCCGCCAGGTGCGACCTCCATGATGTATTGCGAAAAGGTCTCCGAAAAACCCGTCAAAGGCCGCGCAAGGATCCAAGCCCGCGTATTCGTCCAGTGAGGAAGGTAGCTCGTGACGATATCCGTCATTACGCCTCGGGGGATCACCGCATAGGCAGTGGTGAAGACCGCTTTGCCGGACAGGAGATCGGTTTGCGGCGGAAGCCCACCGGGAGGGGCGTAGTAGGAACGGTTTTCCATGAAGATTCTCTCAGCAGTTTGAATGTTTCGAACGCTATTCTGAATGCTGCGGCGTCTCAAGATCGATCTGCACCGGCGGCATCGACAGCCAGCCCGTCAGGTCCGTCAACGCCGGAGAGATTCACCATTGGGTGACTGTCACGCCGACATGCTATCGCCTCTACCATTCGGCGAGACTTCCATCCTCATGCCGCCACACCGGATTACGCCAACGGTGGCTCTCCCTGGCGCGGTCCCTGACATATTCCTCGTTCACCTCAATGCCGAGACCCGGGCCTTGCGGTATCGATACGAAGCCATCATCGTAATGGAAGATCTCCGTGTTTGAGATGTAGTCGAGGATGTCGTTTCCGCTGTTGTAGTGAATGCCCAGACTTTGCTCCTGAATGAAGGCATTGTAGCTGACGGCATCAATCTGCAGGCAGGCGGCAAGGGCAATCGGGCCGAGCGGGCAATGTGGTGCAAGCGCAACGTCGTAAGCCTCGGCCATCGTCGCGATCTTGCGGCATTCGGTGATGCCTCCAGCATGCGAGAGATCCGGCTGCAAGATGTCTACATAACCATCCGAGAGAACCCGCTTGAAGTCCCAGCGTGAATACAGGCGCTCGCCGAGAGCAATCGGCGTCGAGCAATGGTTGGCAATTTCCTTCAATGCTTCGCGGTGTTCGGACAGCACCGGTTCTTCGATGAAAAGCAGCTTGTAGGGTTCGAGCTCCTTGGCGAGAACTTTGGCCATTGGTCGATGAACCCGGCCGTGGAAGTCGGCGCCAATGCCTACGTGGGGGCCGACAGCCTCGCGGACTGCTGCAATGTTCGCAATGATCGCATCTATCTTGTCGTTGGTATCTACGATCTGAAGTTCTTCAGCACCGTTCATCTTGATCGCTTTGAAGCCGCGGGAAACCACGTCCTTGGCATTGCGGGCGACGTCGGAAGGGCGGTCGCCGCCGATCCAGGAATAAACCTTTATCTTGTCGCGTACCTGCCCGCCGAGCAGCGAATGGATCGGCTGACCAAGCGCTTTGCCCTTGATGTCCCAGAGCGCCTGGTCGATGCCCGAGATTGCCGACATGTGGATGGCGCCGCCGCGGTAGAAGCCGCCGCGATACATGACGGTCCAGTGATCTTCTATGAGGAAAGGATCCTTGCCAACAAGGTAATCAGCAAGTTCATGGACGGCGGCTTCGACGGTCAGCGCGCGGCCTTCGACAACAGGCTCACCCCAGCCGACGATGCCTTCATCGGTTTCGATCTTCAGAAACAGCCAGCGCGGCGGGACGATATAGGTGGTCAGTTTGGTGATCTTCATGAAATATGCCTGTTCATGCGAGGATAAGGTCTGCAGCTTTTCCCGCTGCTGCCATGACAGCGGCGTTGGTGTTGCCGCTGACGATCGCCGGCATCATCGATGCATCAACCACTCGAAGGCCTCGCGTTCCCCTTACCCGCAGGCTTAGATCCAAGACGGCTTCGTGATCTGAATCCCGTCCCATCTTGCAGGTCCCAACAGGGTGGTATCCCGTCTTCACTGTCCGTTTGCAGTGAGCCGCGACGGCATCGTCGCTGGTTACGTCCGGTCCCGGAAAGATCTCCTTTTCGATCAGGTCCCTCATAGGCGACGCGTCCAACACCGTTCTCGCGAACCGGAAACCTGCCATGGTGAGACGCAGGTCGTCCGGATGGCCAAAAATCTGCGTGTCGACAATGGGATTGTCGAAAGGGTCCTTCGATGCCAGTGTCACCGAGCCTCTTGCCTTCGGTCGCAACAGAAGTGAGTTGATCGTCACGCCGTCCCTGGGTTCGGTACCCATGACGTCACGGTCGAGATAAACCGTAGGAACACAGAACATTTGGATAGTCGGTCGGTCATCATTGCCGTCTGGATCATAGAACGCGCATGTCTCGACCCCGGTGGTAGAGACCGGCCCCGACTTGAACATCAGATACTGCAATCCGGCCTTGATCATCGGCCAACCGCGGTCTTGCCCATAATAACCAAACGAGCCCTTTGTGGTTGCGACGACCGGGCATTCATAGTGGTCCTGCAGATTCTTCCCGACACCAGGCAAGGCGACGACTGTCTTCAGGCCGTGCCTTGTCAGTTCATCCTCCGGACCAATGCCCGACAGCATGAGGAGCTTCGGCGTCTGGTAAGCGCCAGCTGCAAGTATGACCTCCTTGCCGGCGTCCGCCTGCTTCGATGTGCCGTTCTGCACGTATCGGACGCCGGTCACCTGGTCGCCGTTCATCTCCAGCGACGTCACTGTTGCTTCAGTTTCGATCGTCAGCAGCGGGTTGTTCATAACCGGGGCGAGGAAGGCGTCGACGGCGCTGGAGCGCTTGCGAGTCCTCCAATCGATCGTGTGCTGCATGAAGCCGACCCCGAACTGGCGGGCACCATTGAAGTCAGGATTATAAGGGATTTCCATGCCCTGCAGCGTCTTCACGTAGGTGCGCGTCATCGGGCTGGTATGGCCGAGATGAGAGATCTTGAGCGGCCCGCCTACCCCATGAAATTCGCCGGCAAAATGGTCGTTATCTTCCTGCTCTTTGAAATATGGCAGCAGGTCTGCGTACGACCACGCTCCATCGTTGGAGCCTTCGGACGTGGCGAGTTCGTTCCAAAGATCGAAGTCGGCAGCCTGGCCCCGCATATAGACCATCGCGTTGACCGTGCTGCCGCCACCCAGCACTTTCCCCTGTGGGACGATCGGACCGCGCCCGTTCAGTTGCGGCTGCGGCTTCGTCTGGTGCATGGACAGATAGGTGTCCTTGGCGAGGAACTTCATGTAGCCCGCCGGAAAATGCATGATGGGGTTGGCCTTGGCGGGGCCACGCTCCAGAAGCAGAACCTTGGCCCTGCCCTCTCGCACCAGTTTGGCCGCAACCACACAGGCAGAGCTTCCGCCGCCAACTATGATGTAGTCATAACGGTCGATCGCAGACATTCATAAACTCCAAAACCGTCAATTCCAGTGGCTTGAGGGGCGCAGGCGCATGCTTCCGGAGAGGATTTCGCCGGGTTGCAACACCTTCAGCTCGCCGAGATCAGGCAGGTTATGTCCATTGGCCAGATGGGTCATAGGCTCGAAGCAAAAGTAGTCGCGCTTAAAGCCTGGATCGAAGGTCGTGTCCGACACGAATACAAAGGCGTGCTTGAAGATTGCGTCAGCGGTCAGATGCAGCGATGTGTGCCACTCCGGCCACGCTATAAATGCCTCGCCGCTCCAATCCTCGAAACCGTTGTTGACCCATCGATGCGGTAGCTTCGCTGGTGAACTGAAATCAAGATCTGGCGGAATTTCGGTTTGCTCACCCGGCAGCCAACCTTCCACTTCCGTCCAGAATTTTCGGGCAGGCGCGAGCAACGTGGTGTTGGGCGTCATCGGGAAATAGGGATGCCAGCCCAGCCCGAACGGCATAGCTCGTTCGCCACGGTTTTCGACCGTCAGCGTCATCGTCAGGCTCTCCCCACTTAGAGCAAAGTGCTGATGCGCCCGATATTCGTAAGGGGTTGCACCGCCCCGATGGGTAAAGCTCATCTCGACCGAGGTGGGCGTTTGTCTTCCCAGCGACCACTCCGCTTGCCATCCTTCACCATGCAGATAATGCTTGTCCCACTCGGTATTCGGCCTGAACTGGTAGTCGTTGCCATCGAAGGAAAACCGGTTGTCCTTCACCCGATTGCCGAATGGCAGGAGCGGATAGCAGGACGATCCCAATGCATTTGCGTCGTCCGACTGGCTGGGGCGTAACAGCGGTACTTTCCCGATACCAACGTCCCGCCAAAAGCCGAGCAAAAGCCCGCCCTTCGTCGAGACGCGAAGCGAAAGCGGACCAGCTGCGAGGTTGATTACCGACATGGGCTCAACCCTTGTTGCGCGACACGCTGCGCTTGATCGCCTGAATATTGGCAAGCACCGCGATAACAATGATCAGACCACGAACGACCTGCTGGAAGAAGGGATTGATCCCCAGCAAGACGAGGCCGTTTCCAATGAGGGTAATGACCAACACGCCCAAGAGCGTACCGAGCATTGATCCCCGCCCTCCCGACAGCGAGGTACCGCCGACAACGACTGCCGCGATGACGTCGAATTCGAGGCCGGTGGCTGCGGTCGCATTGCCTGACCCAAGGCGCGACACCAGCAGAATGCCCGAGATCGCTGCCATAGCACCGGCAATCGCGAAAAGCGTAACGCGGATCTTCGATACGCTGATACCGCTCAGGAACGCAGCATGCGCATTGCCGCCAATCGCGAAGACCGACCGTCCAAACGCAGTCTTTCGGCTGATGAATGCAAAGACTGCGAACAACACCAGCATAATGATCGCCGCAGGCGGGATGCCGAGGACCGAGCGATCCAACGCGTCCAAGGTGTCGTTTCGACCAATCGAAACCGGAAGCGCGTCCGTCACAAAGAGAGCCGTCCCGCGCAATGCGCTCCAAAGGCCCAACGTCCCGACAAAAGACGGAACATCGAAATACGCCCGCAATGCTCCTGCGATAGATCCAAGCAGTGCGCCAACGACAATCGCAAGCGCAAACGCAATCGGAGTGGGAACGCCCCACTGAAGAAAAAACGCCAGGACCACGGAGATGAAAGCCACCATTGGTCCAACGCTGACATCAATCTCACCGGCAATGATGATCAGCGTTGCTGCCCATGCAGCAATACCGATTGTCGCCGCATCGCGGAGGATGTTGATCTGATTGTTGAAGGACAGAAAGCCATTCGCCGTCGATGTGAAGACGATGTAGAGTACGACAATTGCAACGAACAGGCTGAGTTCGTTCATGTGTTGAGAGAAGTTGAAGCCGGATTTGTTCGAGGTCCGGGCGGAAGTGGGCTTTGCAGCCTGGTCGAGTGACATCGCGTGTCTCCCTCAATGTCCTGCGATGCAGGCTGCCATCAAGGCGTCCTGATCGATGTTCGGTGATTTGAACTCTTCCTGCAGCGTCCCGTCACGAAGCACGAGAACCCGATCGCAGACGAGAGGCAGCTCCTCAATCTCGCTCGAGACGAAGATGATGCTGCGCCCTTCGGCGGCGAGCTGACGGATGATTGTGTAGATTTGGGCCTTGGCCTCGACGTCAACGCCACGAGTGGGCTCATCGAGAAGAAGGACGCGACTGTTGGCGTAAACCCAACGACCAATGACGACCTTCTGCTGATTGCCGCCTGATAGCGTGCCGATAGGAGTATCTGTCCGCGCCGTCTTGATATGCAGTCTCTCGATGACTTTGCGCGTGGCTTCTGCGATCAATCTGGAGGAGAGAATGCCATTCCTGCTGACACCCGAAAAATTCGTCGACAACGTGTTCTCATCGACCCCAAGGAGCGGGACGATCCCCTCTTCCTTGCGGCTTTCCGGCGTGTATCCGAAACCACGGGATATCATTTTCTTATAGTGACCGGGCGCCACCGAAACCCCGTCGACAAGCACGTTGCCGTGGTCCTGCATTTGGACACCCATAATCGCTTGCAGAAGCTCGGTACGGCCGGAACCAAGCAGACCCGCAATGCCCAGAACTTCCCCTGCCTTGAGCGAAAAGGAGATGGAGGCCAGTTTAGGGGACAGAGCAAGGTCCTTTACTTCGAGAACGGTCTGTCCCTGGCTTCTGTTTTCGAGTGCGGCCGTCTGAGACGCTTCAGACCCAAGCATAAGCCGGACAATCTCACGCGTGTCGGCACCCTTTACGTCCACCGTTTCGATAATGCGGCCATCACGCATAATCGTCGCTGAGTGCGCGATCTGGCGAATTTCGTTCATCCGATGACTGACATAGATGACCGCAATGCCGTCGGAAGCGATCCGCTTGACGGCCGCCATCACCTTCTCGGCCTCAGCTGCAGCGAGCGAGCTCGTTGGCTCGTCCAGGATAACAAGCTTGGGTTTGCCGAGCAGTACGCGGGCGATTTCCAGCAGCTGGCGTTCAGCCGGGCTTAGGCTCGCCACCAGGGAATTGGGCGGCCGGTCCAAACCAAGCCGGCCCATCGCCTCGGAAGCCTCGGCCTCCATATTGGCGTACTGGATGACACCTCCTTTTCGCGGCCAGCGCCCGAGGAAGAGGTTTTCGGCAAGCGACATTCCCGGCACCAGGCTAAACTCCTGGTAGACGACACGCACTCCCTTATCGAAAGCATCTTGAGCCCGATTTGAGCCTGAATAACGGAGTTCCTCGCCATCAACCGCGACGGTTCCGGCATCTGGCACTTCGGCTCCAGTCAGGAGCCGGATGAGGGTCGATTTGCCAGCGCCATTTTTGCCCAGAAGGGCTCTAACCTCGCCTGCCGCGACTTCAAAAGTTGCGTTGTCCAGGGCCAATACGCCCGGGTATTGGCGAGTGCATCCCTTGATTGACGCGATTGAGCGGCGAGCAGCCTCAACCGAGCGCGATATCTGTGTCATGACATTATCCACCGATGAGTAGACGCCGCCAGTTTCCTGGCGGCCTCGATTGCTTGTCTCGTCAGACGACATGCCTCACGGAATACCGTCGGCATGCGCCTTGAGCCAAGCCTTGCCGTCGTCGGACGACTTGTAGAGATCGATGTCGTAGGGAACCTTGATCCCCTCCGGCGGCTGGCCATCGATCGACTTGATCGCCTGTGCGAGCGCCAGTTTACCGAGGCCCTGGCCCGAAATGTCTACGACTGCCTTGATGACGGTGAAGTCTGCAAGTTCCTGAGCGATCTCCGTGGTCATATCGCCACCAAAGACGACAACCTTGCCAGTCTTGCCCTGACTCTTGACGGCACGAGCAGCACCAAGCGTAGCGCCGCCGGCTTCACCGAAGAACGCATCGATATCGGGGTTGGACGAAAGCATCGTGCTCGCGACGGAAACCGCCTTGTCGAGGATAGCGCCTTCCTGGTTCGCAACGATCTGAGCGCCCGGAATCTTGGCCTTCAGCGCTTCCTCGAAGCCCTTGCGGCGGGTAACGCAGACTTCGACGAATTCGCAGTTGAGAACAGCGATTTTCGGCGCGTCCTTCTTCTCGGCGATGAAGTAATCGGCAGCCGCATCACCGAGTTTATGCCCGAAATCATAGGGGTCGCCGACGGCATAGGCCGAGATGTATTCCTTCATGTCGGCGTCGTTCAAGCACGTGTTGTAGCAGACGACCGGGATACCAGCTTCATGAGCGCGGCGAATTGCTCGGTAGGAGCCGTCAGCGGAAACCGGCGAAACGATGATCGCCTGTACGCCGGACGAAATCAGCGAATCGATGAAAGAGGATTCTTTGCTCACATCCCCTTGCGCATTGGTCTCAACGATATCGAGCTTCCGACCGGCGTCGTTCGCGCCGGTTTGGATGCCTTTGCGGACACCAGCGTAGAAGCCTTGCGCATCCATGTAGATGGCACCAACTTTGAGATCTTTGTCCTGGGCATAGACCGGCGTGACAAACGCGGCGCTGAACGTGCTTAGCGCCAAGACGGCAGCTTGCTTGATGAGCTTCATCGCTCCCTCCCTATTGATTGCAGAAAATCATTGAACTCGGGCGTGCCGGGCTCATGCAGACGAGCAAACAATATTATGGGTACGATTAATGTCAATATAAATACGATTTATTTTTTTATAAGTGTGGTTTTTTCAGCTAGTTTCGTGCTAGTTGAGTATGATTAGGAACGAGCGGAAATGAACCGGCAGTCACCGTGAAAGAGTGGCGTAAAACGAGGAGTTCAGGGGAAAATGATGCGAACCGATAGAAAGTTGACTGAGAGTGGAGAGGAGATTGCCGGTCGTGGAAAACGCTCGGTCCGCGAAGCGTTGCTCACGCAACTCGTCGAGCAGATCGTCTCGGGAAAACTGCCGGAAGGTTCGACGCTTCCTAACGAAGCGGACCTGACTGAAAAGTTCGGGGTCAGTCGTACAAGCCTACGTGAGGCAATGCAGTATCTTGTGGCTCTGGGAATGACCCGCTCCCGCACGCGAGCGGGGACGACTGTCCTCCCACGCGAGAATTGGAACTATCTGGATCCGCTTGTCCTGGACGTGATGTTGTCCATGGGCGGCGATGAAGCCTTCTACACATCATTGATCGACGCACGACATCTGCTGGAGCCTGCAGCCGCGGCGCAGGCGGCCACGAACGCCACGGCCAAGCAGCTGGCACGCATCGCACAGGCCTACGAAGACATGGTCGATGCCAATGCCCGCGACAACGAAGAATGGAGCCGGGCAGATTTGGATTTTCACACCGCGATTATCAATGCCAGCGGCAACTGGGTCTACCGGCAGTTCGCGACTGCTATTCGGGCTGCTTTGCTCGCCAGTTTCCGTCTCACAAATCGTGCCAGCCAGTCTCACGAACAAGCTCTCGATAAGCATCATATCGTCCTTGATGCTATCCGGATGAGAGATCCGGACGCTGCGCGCAAAGCGATGGAGGCGCTCATCGGCGTTGCACGAGCAGAGATCACTGACGCCTTGAGATCCAGCAAGCCCGGATAAGATTATTTTCAGCTTCTGGCGTCCCCCGAAATTTGCGCTCGCCTACAGTGCGCATCCGTTTGAGATTAAACGACTTCGCCGGCACTGGTTCCTCCACCAGCAGCCTGCTGAGACCGCTGGTCAGGTTTTACCAGCGGGCGTATACTCTTCACGCGTGCAGCTTTCGGTCCCATGGCCCCGTTGTTCGCGGGTGTCCATTCTGATCGTTGCTGTCCACAGCAAGATCGGGGGGAACTGTCATGACACGTTTTATGGCGCATTTTCATGTGATCGCGGGAGGTAACGCGAACGCGGCCTACCCGAACGTGCGTCGCATCGGCGCGGCCGATGTCGTTGCGGCTCTGCGTCAGGGGCTGGCTGATTTTTGGGACAAGCCGTCGCACTACGTCTTTCTTTGCCTGGTCTACCCCGTGGCGGGTCTCGTCATCGCGCGGTGGACATCGGGCGCCAACATGCTGCCGCTGCTTTTTCCCCTGATGTCGGGCTTTGCCCTCCTCGGTCCGTTCGCCGCACTCGGTCTCTATGAAATCAGCCGCCGGCGGGAACTCGGTCTCGATACCTCCTGGCAGCATGCGCTCTCGGTCAGGCATTCTCCTGCGATGCCGGCCATTCTCGTCATCGGCGTCATGCTGGTCGCGATCTTCGTGGGGTGGCTTTTCACGGCGCAGGAGCTCTATGTCGGCCTGTTCAGGCCCGAGCGGCCGGAATCGCTGTGGAGCTTCTTCAACGAGATCTTCACCACCGAGCGAGGCTGGCGGCTGATCCTTTACGGCAATGCCGTCGGTTTCGTCTTCGCTCTTGTCGTGCTGTGCACCACGGTCATCGCCTTTCCCCTTCTTCTCGATCGCGATACGGGCGTGGCGGCGGCGATATATACGTCGATCAAGGCCGTGGCCACCAACCCTATCGAAATGGTGCTCTGGGGCCTGATCGTCGCGGTGCTTCTCGCCGCCGGTTTTGCCTTGTTCTTCGCCGGTCTCGCCATCGTCATCCCCGTGCTCGGACACACCACCTGGCATCTCTATCGCAAGGTCGTGGAACCCGCAGCAGCCTACGGGGCCACAGGCGGGCGCTAAAGCATCCGAGAAGCGAGCGGTCTACGAATTGTCCGTGGAATGCTTCTTGCCTGCAAGGCTGGTCGTTGTGCGATCCAAAAAAATAAGCACGCGAGTGGTCAGTAGAGCGGTCGCATCCGCATCATAGGACGACAGCGAGCTGTCGGCGAAGTAGTGTTGATCGCCGGGGTACAGGAAAAGCTCCGCGTCCTCGACCTTCTCTACGATCTCGCGGGCGGCGTCGATGTCCCCCTCGCCGACAAAGACCGGATCGTTGTCCATACCGTGAATCTGGACCGGCACGCCGTCCGGCCAGGGTCCGAAGGCCCACTCGCCACTGATCGGCAGGCAGGAATAGAAGAGCAGAGCTCCGCGCGTTCCGGGCCGCGTCTGCGCCAGCTTCTGTGCCGGCAGCACGCCAAATGAGAACCCGGCATAGACAAGTCCGGGAGGCAGTTCATCGGCGACGCGGACGCCGCGCTCCCTCATGGCGTCGAATCCGACCTCACCAATATAGGCGAGCCCTTCTTCGATGCTTGGAAACGTGCGTCCCTCGAAGAGATCAGGCGTGTGCACGATATGGCCGTTTGCCCTGATGGCGTCGGCGAACGCGCGCACACCCGAGGTCAGCCCCTGTGCGTGATGGAACAACAAGACCTCGGCCATACAAAACTTTCTCCCGATGATCGCTATCTACGGCGCCGCACCAAAGAAGGCGAGCCGGGTGAAGATCGTATAGTCCGCTTCCGATACCATGAGTGCCACGAAAACCAACACCAATAGCGGCGGCAGCAGGATGGCATAGACCAGCGCCAGCCGTTCCCAGGCCATGTGCATGAAGACGGCGACGATCAGGCCGGCCTTCAGCATCATGAACAGCAGGATCAGCGTCCACCTGAGATAGCCCTGGATGCCGAGATAATCGACCATATAGGAAAAGGCGCTGAGCACGAAGAGCAGACCCCAGACCAGGAGATAGAGCCGGATCGGATGCTGCTGTCCGGTATGTGCTTGAACATGTGCCAGTTGGGTTTGCGCATGCGCCGTTGTCTCGCTCATAACGACCTCACCACAAATAAAAGAACGCGAAGATGAAGACCCAGACCAGGTCGACGAAGTGCCAGTAGAGGCCCATGATCTCGACGGCCTCGTAGCGGCCTTTCCGGCTGGTGAAGAAACCGCGCCGTTCCACGTCGAAATCGCCCCGCCAGACCTTGCGGGCGATGATCAGCAGGAAGATGACACCGATAGTGACATGGGTGCCGTGAAAGCCCGTTATCATGAAGAAGGTCGATCCGAACTGTGCCGCCCCCCATGGGTTTTCCCAGGGGCGCACGCCTTCGGTGATCAGCTTCGTCCATTCGAAGGCCTGCATGCCGACGAAGGTCGCCCCGAGAAGTGCTGTCAGCAGCATCAGTATTGCTGTGGTGCGGCGTTCGCGGCGATAGCCGAAATTGACCGCCATCGCCATGGTGCCGCTGCTCGAGATCAGCACGAAGGTCATGATCGCGATCAGGATCAGCGGCACATCCTGGCCGCCGATATGGAGCGCGAAGACTTCGCTCGGATTGGGCCAGGGGACCGGCGTCGACATGCGGGCGGTCATATAGGCGATCAGGAAACAGCCGAAGACGAAAGTGTCGCTGAGCAGAAATATCCACATCATCGCCTTGCCCCAGGAGGCGGTCTTGAAGGCGCGCTGATCCGAGCTGAAATCGGCCGCGACACCGCGAAGACCTGCCAGCCTGAGGCCGGGCTCGCCATGTGTCTGGACAGGATGTGCCATCTGCAAATCTCCTAGTTCAGTAATGTGCGGCAGAGATCGACGAAATCATTCGCCCAACCGGCAAAGAGTGCAAAGAGCAGGAGCCAGACGGCGAGCATGAAATGCGAATAGATGGCCGAGAGATCGACGCTGAGCTGCAATCTCTCCAGTTGAACGTCGGCTGAAAATGCCCTTACCGTCGTGTGCGCGAGCACAGCAAGCCCGCCGAGAATATGCAGGCCGTGCAGGCCGGTCAGCATGTAGAAGAAGCTGTTGGCGGGATTGTCGGCAAGCACATAGCCTTCTGCCGTAAGCTCCCGCCATGCCTGGATCTGCCCGACGAGAAAGAAGACGGCAAGCGCAAGCCCTGTCACAAGCGCCGGCCTCAGGCTTTCCATGCGACCGTGCCGCGCTTCCCGTTTAGCCCATTGCAGCGCGGCGCTGCTCAAGGCGAGTGCCGCGGTGTTCACCCAGAGGAGGCGCGGAACCGGCATCCCCCACCAGTCGGCAGAGGCCATGCGCATGAAATAGGCGCTGACGGCGAGGCTGAAGATCGCTCCGACGACGCCGAGAAACACGAAAAGACCGATCTTCACTGCCGGCACCGGTAACCGCTGCCACTCGGCGTCGTCATGAGCCGGCAGCTGCACCGAGCCGGTTTCGAGCCAGGGCTTCGAGGTCAGCCGCTGCCCGGCCAGCCACCAGATGATGATGGCGCCGATTGCGGCCAGGAAGATCAGCATGACATTCATGCCGGAACCTCCCGTGTGACGCCGCCGCTTGCCGGTACATTCTGCGGGATGAAATCCTCGGCGGCGCCCGGCACGCTGTAGTCATAGGCCCAGCGGTAGACGACAGGCAGGTCCTTGCCCCAGTTGCCGTGTGCCGGCGGCGTCTCCGGCGTCTGCCATTCGAGCGTCGTTGCCCGCCATGGATTGCCGCCTGCCTCCCTGCCCCGGAAAAGGCTCCAGACCAAATTGAACAGAAAGACCATCTGAGCCGCCCCGACGATCAGCGCCATGACGGTGATGAAGATGTTCAGCGTATGGGCCGAAGGCGGAATGAAGGCCGTCTCTCCCATCTCGAAATAGCGGCGCGGCACACCAAGCAGGCCGAGATAATGCATCGGAAAGAAGATCGCATAGGTGCCGAGGAAGGTGATCCAGAAGTGGATATGGCCGAGCACGTCGTTCAGCATGCGTCCCGTCACCTTCGGATACCAGTGATAGATCGCCCCGAAGATGACGAGGATCGGCGCGACGCCCATGACCATGTGGAAATGCGCGACGACGAACATCGTATCCGATAGCGGCACATCGACGACGACATTGCCGAGGAACAGGCCCGTCAGGCCGCCATTGACGAAGGTGACGATGAAAGCGAGCGCAAAGAGCATCGGCAGCGTCAGGTGGATGTCGCCGCGCCAGAGCGTCAGCACCCAGTTGTAGACCTTGATCGCCGTCGGGACGGCGATGATCAGCGTCGTGGTGGCGAAGAAGAAGCCGAAAGCCGGGTTCATGCCGCTGACATACATGTGGTGCGCCCAGACGACGAAGCTGAGTGCGCCGATGATCACGATCGCCCAGACCATCATGCGATAGCCGAAGATGTTCTTGCGCGCATGCGTGCTGATCAGGTCCGAAACGATACCGAAGGCAGGCAGTGCCACGATATAGACCTCGGGATGGCCGAAGAACCAGAACAGGTGCTGGAACAGGATCGGGCTGCCGCCACCATGTTGCAGCTGCTCGCCCATCTCGATGATGGCGGGCATGAAGAAGCTGGTGCCGAGCAGGCGGTCGAACATCATCATGACGCAGGCGACGAAAAGCGCGGGAAAGGCAAGCAGCGCCATCACGGTCGCGGTGAAGATCCCCCAGACCGTGAGCGGCATGCGCATCAGCGTCATGCCGCGCGTGCGCCCCTGCAGCACGGTCACCACATAGTTCAGGCCGCCCATGGTGAAGCCGACGATGAAGACGATCAGGGAGGTGAGCATCAATAAGATGCCCCAGTCCTTGCCGCCGGGTGTGCCTGACAAAACGGCTTGCGGCGGATAAAGCGTCCAGCCGGCCCCGGTCGGGCCGCCGGGGGCAAAGAAGCCCGCGACCAGGATCAGCACCGCGACGAGATAGATCCAGTAGCTCAGCATATTCGCATAAGGGAAGACCATGTCGCGCGCGCCGACCATCAGCGGAATGAGGTAATTGCCGAAGCCGCCGAGGAACAGCGCAGTCAGGAGATAGATCACCATGATCATGCCGTGCATGGTGATGAACTGGTAATAGTGGTCGGCGTCGATGAAGGCGAAATAACCGGGAAAGGCGAGCTGAATCCGCATCAGCCAGGAGAGCACCAGCGCCACCAGGCCGATCGAGATGGCTGTCACCGAATATTGCACGGCGATGATCTTGGCATCCTGGCTGAACACATATTTCGTCCACCAGCTTCTCGGATGATAAAGCTCGACATCCTCGACTTCGGCGGAGGGGATGCTGCCGGATGGAATCTCGACCATGATCTCTCGTCCCTTTTCTTCCCAGTCTGCGGCCGTCTTTCCCGCCGGTTCAGTTTGCCGGCGGCGGCTCTCCCGATGACGCCGTCAACTGGGTGAATGTCTGCTGCTGCCCGAGCCAGGTCTGGTAGTCCGCGTCGTTGTCGACGATGACGGTTCCGCGCATCTGCGGATGGCCGACGCCGCAAAGTTCGGCGCAGAGAATCTCGAAGGTTCCCGTCCTTGTCGGCGTGAGCCAGAAATAGGTGACCATGCCGGGGATCATGTCCATCTTGGCGCGGAATTCCGGTACGTAGAAATCGTGGAGCACATCGATGGAGCGCAGCAATATGTGCACCGGCTTGCCGATCGGCAGGTGCAGTTCGCCGCCCTCAATAATGATGTCGTCGAGGCCGCTTGCGTCGTTCTTGTCGAGGCCGAGCGGGTTCTCGGCGGTAACATCACGCGTCTCCGCGCGGCCAAGCTTTCCGTCAGCACCCGGCAGGCGGAAGCTCCACAGCCATTGCTGGCTGACGACCTCCACCGATGCAGCATCGGCAGGCACCGTGATGAACTGTTTCCACACGATGAGGCCGGGCGCCAGCATGGCGGCGACACCGACCGCCGTTCCCGAGGCGAGCAGCACCTCCAGCCTGCGGTTCTCGGGCTCGTAATGCGCCCGGTTGCCCGGCTTGTGCCGGAAGCGGAACACGCAATAGGCCATGAAGGAAATCACAGCCACGAAGACGACGCCGGTGATCCAGAAGGTGATGATGAGCGTGCTGTCGATATAGCTCCAGTTGGACGCGATCGGCGTCCACCACCACGGGCTCAGCACATGAAACAGCACGGAGCCGACGACAACAAGGACGAGAACCAGCACAACAGCCATTTCCGCCCCTCCCTGGGCCGACCGACCGTAAAACCGCATTCTGCAAATATCGTGTTTATTATCGCACAGATGGAAAATATGGCAATTACGACGACTCGGAGCACTTCCGGAACGTCAGAAGTGCCTTTCGTCATAACCTGAAAACTGGACTGCGCCTGGAAGAAGCGCTGGAACGGGCGCCGTCACGCGACGCGCGACCTCTTGTTTGAACGTCTTTACGCCAGGGATCCACGTCACGCGCGCCGTCCACTGACAAGTCAGCGCTCGCCGGGCGTTCCGTTGCTCATCTCCGAGGTTTCGCATCGTTGTCGTCGGCCGATTGTTGCCGATGATCGTCAGAACATGTATCCGGTCCGCCGAAAGCCCAATCTGCAACACGCACCGCGGCCATCATTTGCCTCGTTGCCAACCAGCTGATCCGAATGACTGAGAATGCCATCATATGGAGTATTGCCGGGCTCACCGCGGCAGGCGTCGTTACCAGGCCATTCCGGTGGCCGGAGGCGATCTGGGCTGCTCTTGGGGCTCTTGTCCTGCTTGCCTTCCAGCTCATCGGGCCGGTCGATGCCTGGGCTGGGATCGCCAAGGGCATCGATGTGTATCTCTTCCTGATCGGCATGATGCTTTTGTCCGAGCTTGCCCGACGGGAAGGCCTGTTCGATTGGATAGCCGCCATTGCGACTTCGCATGCCAAGGGTTCTCCCAGGCGTCTGTTCGCGCTCGTTTATCTCGTCGGTCTCATCGTGACTGTTTTTCTCTCGAATGATGCGACGGCGGTCGTGCTCACACCTGCTGTCTATGCGGCTTGCCGAGCGGCTCGGGTCCGGGACCCAATGCCCTATCTGCTGGTATGCGCCTTCATCGCCAATGCGGCGAGCTTTCTGTTGCCGATCTCCAATCCGGCCAATCTCGTGATCTTCGCCGGCGGCGAGATGCCGCCTTTGTCACGCTGGCTGTCGACATTCCTCCTGCCGTCGATTGTTTCCATCGTCGTCACTTTCGTCTGTCTTTACTGGACGCAGCGGCGCACTCTTTCGAAAGACAGGCTTGCCGCCAGTGCGGAGCGACCGGCCCTTACCCGCAGCGCCAGCCTTGCAGGTTGGGGAATCCTGGTGACGGCGATCATCCTCGTGACGGCGTCCGCCATGCATGCCGATCTTGGTGTGCCAACCTTTCTCGCAGGAACCATCACCACGGCACTTGTCCTGATGCTGACGCGGCAGAGCCCCGTCGAGACGATAAAAGGCATAAGCTGGAGCGTCTTGCCGCTGGTGGCGGGTCTGTTCGTGATCGTAGAAGCTCTCGATCGCACGGGCGTCACAGGGCTTCTCTCCGGCCAATTGGCCTCCCTCGCCTCGGCTTCGCAAGCACAGGCAGTCGGCGTGGCCGGAGTGTTCGTCGCCATCGTCTGCAATCTCGTCAACAATCTGCCGGCCGGATTGGTCGCCGGCAGCGCAGTCCAGGCGGCGCATGTCTCAGATAAGGTGGCGGGCGCTGTCCTGATCGGCGTCGATCTCGGACCCAATCTGTCGGTCACGGGATCGCTCGCAACGATCCTATGGTTGTCGGCACTCCGCCGCGAAGGCCTCCATATCAGCAGCTGGAGATTTTTGAAGCTTGGGACTGTCGTGATGTTCCCGGCGCTCATTCTGTCGCTGGCGTCCCTTATCCTGCTCTAACGGGCCGCCCGCACCAGGTCTGCCAAGCCATCTGTCTTTACGACATCAGGGGTCGGGCCTTATCGGCTCGACCCCTGAGAAGATTCGTCAGTTGCAGGCAGGACCGGACGAAGCTCCCGATACTCAATCAGAACTCCTCCTAGCTGTCTGCCGGACGGGCACCAGCGCCTGCCGCGACCTTCAGCTTGGGAGCCGCGTTGATGGATGAGGTGTGCAAGGACGGAGGCGCCATTGCTTGCTGTCGGCAACCATGACATTTGCCTTCAGGCTTGCCAGTGCTGCCAGTTGAGCCTTGGTATTGCCGCCGATCATTCCAATCATTTCGCTCCTTTCGAAGCCGTGGCTTCGAGTTGAAATTTCGAGCGATCGACGATTCAGCTGAACTCCATTTCTCGCATGTGCAAATATTTGCACATGCCGGTTGATGGTCGCTTAACGTTAATTTTGCGTATATCCACGCACGGGAAAGGCTTCAGCCAGCCTCGTGAAGTATTGCCGTCATTTGGAATACTGTTTGAGATAGGCGATGAGGTCCGTGATTTCCTTATCGTCCTTCAGACCGACGAAGGCCATCTTCGTGCCTTTCACCTTCACTCTCGGATTGCGCAGATAGTCGCGCAACGTCGCCTCGTCCCACACGAGCCCGCCGTCGCCGGCTGCCTTCATCGAAGCCGAATAAGCGAAATCGGGATGCGTTCCGGCCTTTCTGCCGAGCACCCCGTTCAGCGACGGACCGACCTTGTTCGTATCGGAATCGACGATATGACAGGTCGCGCATTTCTTGAAAACAACGGCACCCGCCGTGGCATCGCCCTCCTGCGCCCCAGCGTTACCAGGGGAAAGGGCAATCACGGAAGTGGCGATCAGCAGTACAACACGATAGTCCACGGCAAACCTCATCCTCCTCAAGGTCGCCCAGCCACTCGCACCCTCCGCTGCCATTGCCGTGCGGAGTATGTTAGTAATGTTTGAACTTAGTCCTTCGCGGGTGCAAGTCAATCGGCTCCGCAATCCTGACGTCCGCGTGATCAAAGAACGGACCGACGTGCGTTCGCACCTGGCGGGTGCGCGCCCCGCTCCCCGATGCGCCCGGCGTACCCGGGAAGGCGGCGAGCGATCCCTTTCAATGAACTCCGTTCGCGCCAACTGCCTGCGATTTCGACAAGGATTTGCCAGTCCAGACCTCTATGATCTCAATAGGAGAGTGTTCGAGGACGCAAAACTAAACGTCAAGAATTTCGACGCCAATTCAACATATGTTGGTTTTCCCGAATTTTGCTGCATCGCACGTTTTGATGTGTTGAAGGAGGCGATGGCTTATCGGCGCATTTTAGTCTGATCAAAGCGGATAAAATCTTTTATAATCAATGTATTATAATTTTCGCTGACGCGATTTGGCAGTGCTGATTGACAATCGGATGGTAGAAGTGCTGCCTTGAATCGGCATAAGTGATTAAATTTTACAAATGCTGATTGCTGGGAGGGCAATCTTTCAAATCCGAAGTCGGCGGTCGCGGCGGCGTGCTCGGCACCTTCTTCGCGGTCATGCTGCTCCAGGTCCTGCGCAACATCTTCAACCTGCTCGGGCTCGGCTCGTTCTACCAGATGACCGTAACCGGCCTGATCATCGTCGCCGCCATCCTGCTCAATCGCTTCATCGACATTCGCCGAGGCCAGGCGTAAACCTGCCGGAAAAAATTGGACATCACAATGACAGAGCATTTTCCCCGTCCCGAAGGCACGCCCCTGACACCGGATTGGTTCGACAGATATGTCGTCAACCTCAGTGCAACCGAACGCCGGGCCGCGACGCTGCCGGCCCGTCGCACCGTCAAGAAGGAATGGCAAGCCGCCTGGCTGTTGCGCGCAATCACCTGCATCGACCTGACGACGCTCGCCGGCGACGACACCGAAGGCCGCGTCAAGCGCCTTTGCGCCAAGGCCAAGGCGCCGCTCCGCGCCGATCTCTTGGAGGGTCTCGGCATCGACAAGCTGACTGTCGGTGCGGTCTGCGTCTATCCAACCATGGTGCCTCATGCCGTCAAAGCTCTTGACGGTTCCGGCATCCCGGTCGCTTCGGTGGCCACCGGCTTCCCCGCAGGATTGATGCCGCTGCCGCTCCGCCTCGCCGAAATCCGCTATGCCGTCGAACAGGGCGCAAGCGAGATCGACATCGTCATCACCCGAGAACATGTGCTGAAAGGCGAATGGGCCGCGCTCTACGACGAGATCAAGGCAATGCGTGAAGCTTGCGGCCCAGCGCATATGAAATCGATCCTCGCGACGGGCGACCTCAAAACGCTGACCAATGTCTACCGTGCCTCGATGGTCGCCATGCAGGCGGGCTCCGACTTCATCAAGACCTCAACCGGCAAGGAAGACGTCAACGCCACGCTGCCGGTATCGCTGACGATGATCCGCGCGCTGCGCGACTATCACGATCGGACCGGCCAGATGATCGGCTTCAAGCCGGCTGGCGGGCTTAGAACCGCCAAGGACGCGATGAACTGGCTGATCCTGATGAAGGAGGAACTCGGCACGCGCTTCATGATGCCGGACCTTTTCCGCATCGGCGCCTCCTCCATGCTGGGCGATATCGAACGCCAGCTCGAACACCATCTGACCGGCCGCTACTCGGCCGCCAATCGCCACGCGCTAGCCTGAGGACTGACCATGCCTTCCATCAAGGACATTATGCAAACTATGGAATACGGCCCAGCTCCCGAAAGCAATTCCGAAGTCAAGGCCTGGCTCGAGGCCCGTGCGGCTGGCCTCGGCCATTACATCAAAGGCAGCTTCACTGCCGCCGAAGGCGAACTGATCGAGGTCGTCAACCCGGCGACCGAAGAAGTCATCGCACGCGTCGCCAAGGGCGGCGCGGCGGACGTTGACGCGGCCGTGCGCGCTGCCCGCGCTGCCTTTCCTGCCTGGTCCGGTCTCCCGGGACACGAGCGCGCCAAATATCTCTATGCGATCGCCCGCCACATCCAGAAGCGTGAGCGCTTCTTCTCCGTACTGGAGACGATGGACAACGGCAAAACGATCCGCGAAACGCGCGACATCGACATCCCGCTCGTCGCGCGCCACTTCTACCACCATGCCGGCTGGGCCGAAATCGCCGACGACGCATTCCCGAACTACGTGGCCGTCGGGGTCTGCGGACAGATCATCCCGTGGAACTTCCCGCTGCTGATGCTTGCATGGAAGATCGCTCCGGCGCTGGCAGCCGGCAATACGGTCGTCATCAAGCCCGCCGACCTCACGCCGCTGACCGCTTATGCTTTCGGCGAACTGCTGGACGAAATCGGACTCCCGCCCGGCGTGGTCAACATCGTCCACGGTGACGGCGAGACGGGCGCTGCGATCGCCGGCCATCCTGACGTCGACAAAGTGGCGTTCACCGGCTCGACCAATGTCGGCCGTATCATCCGCCGGCAGATTGCCGGCTCGGGCAAAAAGCTCAGCCTCGAACTTGGCGGGAAGTCGCCCTTCGTCGTTCTTGAAGACGCCGACCTCGATGCTGCCGTAGAAGGTGTCGTCGACGCGATCTGGTTCAACCAGGGCGAAGTTTGCTGCGCAGGATCCCGCATTCTCGTGCAGGAAGGTGTCGCGCCGACCTTCTTCGGCAAGCTGAAGAACCGCATGCAGACGCTGCGCGTCGGCGATCCGCTGGACAAGACAATGGATGTCGGCGCGATCGTCTCGGCAAAGCAGTTCGCCCGCGTTAAGGGCCTTATTGCAAAGGGCGAGGAAGAGGGCGCGACCCTCAATTTGGCGCCGGTAAACCTGCCGTCGACGGGTTTTTTCTGCGCTCCAGGCTTCTTCACCGGAACGGCGCCCGCCCACACCGTCTCGCAGGTGGAAATCTTCGGGCCGGTCGCAACGAGTTCCACCTTCAGGACACTGGACGAGGCGGTCGCACTGGCCAATGACACCCGGTACGGCCTTGCCGCATCCGTCTGGTCTGAAAATATCAACCGCGCGATCGAAGTGGCCGCACGGGTCAAGGCCGGCGTAATCTGGATCAACGCCACCAATATGTTCGACGCGGCAGCCCCCTTCGGAGGCTATCGGGAAAGCGGCTTCGGCCGCGAGGGCGGCCGCTCGGGCATGTACGAATATCTGAAGCCCGCAGGCGGAAAGGAGGGCAAGATGCGTCCGACGCCGGCGCTTCGCCCGCATGTCGCACCGCTTGGCGGCAAGGTTGAGCGCCCCGAGATCGACGTCACCGCGAAGCTCTACATCGGCGGCAAGCAGGTGCGCCCGGATGGCGGCCAGAGTTACACGGTTGTCGGCAAGGCCGGTCAGGCGATCGGCCAGGCTGGGCTCGCCAACCGCAAGGACGTCCGGAACGCAGTCGAGGCGGCGAACAAAGCGACCTCCTGGAGCGGTGTGACAGCGCACAACCGTGCCCAGGTTCTTTACTTCCTGGCCGAAAACCTCACGCAACGACGCGCCGAATTCGTCGCCGCGCTACAAGCGACCGGGGCAAGTGCCAAGCCCGAGGACGAAGTGGAGCAGACGATCTGCCGGGCCTTCTGGTATGCGGCTCAGGCCGACAAGTTCGACGGCGCCGTGACGGCAACCAAGTCCCGCCATGTGACAATGACCGTCAACGAGCCGTATGGAACGATGGGTATTGTCGCGTCCGACGAGGCGCCCCTTCTGTCGCTTCTGTCCCTCATTCTGCCGGCGATCACGCTCGGCAACCGGGTCGTCGCCATTGCGGCCCAAAGCCATCCGCTGGTGGTGGCGCGCCTCTACCAGGTATTCGAGACTTCTGACATTCCGGACGGCGTCATCAATCTCCTGACCGGCGAACGTGATGTGCTTGCCAAGACCCTTGCCGAACACGACGATGTCGCTGCTCTTTGGTATTGCGGCAGCGAAGAAGGTTCCGCCATGGTCGAGACGGCCTCAGCAGGCAACCTGAAGTACACTTGGGTCGATCGCGGCCGGCTTCGCGACTGGCGCGATCCAAAGCAGGGCCAGGGGGCGGAGTTTCTGCGCCGCGCCTGCCAGGTCAAGACGATCTGGTTACCTTACGGAGAATGAGCCAATGGGAAGGGGGGCGGCCCGCCCCCTCAACTGGTCGATTTCGACGGTGTCATTGCCAATGGTGAGGCAATCAATCAGATCTTTCTTGCCTCATCGGCCGTCAGCGCGTTCTCCCGCGTGCCGGAAACGATAATCTCCAGCACTTCATGCTCGTCGGTATTCCTGATGTAGCGATCCCCGACATATTCGCCGCGCTTGAGGACCATGACGCGATCGCCCACGGCAAAGATATCGACCAGGCGGTGTGAGATGATGATCTGGGCGACGCCCTGCCTCTTCAGTTCCAGCATGGTTTCGAGCAGCCGTTCCGTCGCCATCACGGAAAGGTTGGCGGTCGGCTCGTCGAGGATCACGACGCGCGGCTCGAACGAGATTGCGCGGGCGATCGCGACGGACTGCTGGCGGCCGCCCGACAGGCTTTCGACCTTCTGATAGACGGAATTCACGTCGACCTTGAGCCGTTTCAGCACGCTGTCGGCATCCGCATACATCTTCCGCCTGTTGACGAAAGGACCCTTGAGCGGCCAGCGGCCAAGAAAGATATTCTGGCCGACATCCATGTTGCCGCAGAGCGCGAAATCCTGGTAGATCATCTCGATACCAACGTCGCGGCTCTCGTGCGGGCTCTTGAAGCGCACCGGCTGCCCGGCAACGATGATATCGCCCGCATCGCGCTGATAAGCACCGGTCAGGATCTTCATGAGCGTCGATTTGCCGGCGGAATTGTCGCCGACAAGGCCGAGAATCTCGCCGGGATAAAGCGTGAGATCCACCTTGCGAAGCGCCTGCACGGCCCCGAAGGCTTTTTCGATGCCCCGCATTTCCACGATCGGCGCGAATGGTGTCGCCTCAGCCATGACTGCTGTCCCCTGTTGGCGCCTCTCTTCTCAGCCGGGTTAGCAGGCGCCCGAAAATATTGGCCTGGCGCACCCATATGTCGATCAGCACTGCGACGATCAGGATGACTCCGATGAAGACGTTGATCCAGTGCTGCGGCATGCTGAAGCCCTGGACGTTGAGTTGAAGCAATGCCCGCACCAGCGTGATGACGGCGGCACCCGCGAGCGAGCCGATCATCGTGCCGTAACCGCCGAAGATCGATCCGCCGCCGATGATCACCGACGCGATCGCATCGAGCTCGCGAAACTGGCCGGCGACTGGGTTGAAGCTGCGAAAATAGGCGACGTTGATGATCCCGGCCATGGTTGCGCAGAGCGCCGACAGCATGAGCGCGATGAAGCGCACACGGTTGGTATTGATGCCGGCATAGGCGGCCGCCCGCACATTACCGCCGGCCGCACAGACCTTCAGCCCGAACGGCGTATAGGCGAGCATGATGCCGGCGATCACGGCAACGAAGAACATCCAGATCGTCTGGATGCTGACGACCTCGGCCACCGCGCGGATGATGCCCGGCGGCAGAGCAAGGCCGAAATGAAGGAGAACGTCGTTCACCTTGCGCCCGAGCAGGTTATAGCCCTCGGGCCAACCGGTCAGCTGCTGTCCCGCGACGAACCAGGCGGCGAGCCCCCGGGCAATGTAGAACATGCCGAGCGTGGCGATGAAGGCTGGCAGTTTGAAGCCGACGACGACCATGGCGTTGACGGCACCGGCAGCCACACCCGCGAGCAGGCCCATCGTCACGGCTGTAAGCGGGTCGGCGCCGAGCACTTTCAGGAAATAGGCCGCTGTGCTGCCGGCAAGGGCAAGCACTGCACCGACCGAGAGATCAATATCGCCGGCTGCGATGACATAGGTGAGCCCGACCGTGATGAGGGCCAGTTCCGTGTAGTTGAGCAGGATGGCAAAGGTGTTGGGCAGGTTCCACCAATAGTCCGGCCTGAGCGCGAGGCCCGTCAGCCACAACACGACGGTCAGGATGATGGCGAGAGCATCGCGGCGGGCGAGGAACTTGCCGAGCCCGGTGGCAGACAGCGCCATGTCGGCCGCCATTGCCCCCTTGGTCTGGACGCCCTCGATCGCCACGCCGCCCGTCTCGTAGGCCGGCGGCCGCGGCCGGCCAGTGAGCCATGCCCATAGCCGGGCCGCAACCTGCCGCCTGATAAGGATGGGCTCGATCAGCACCGCGATGACAAGAAGCAGACCCAGGAAAACCAGCACGGCGCCTGCAGGCAGGGTGAATTTGGCGCCGACCGAGACGTTTTCGCCGTCGATCACGACGATGCGCGTAATCGGCCATCCCTCGCGCAGCACCTTGTCGATCAAGACGACGACCGCGGCACCCAGGCAAGACCCGATGACGCGCCCGCGCCCGCCAAGGATCGATGCTCCGCCGATGACGACGGCTGCGATGACGGTGAGTTCCCAGCTGACACCATAGAGAGGGGTGACACCCTTGTCCTGTGCGGCCGACAGGAGAGCCGCAAGGGTCGCGCAAAGCGAGGAGAGCAGATAGGCACGGATGCGTACCCAGCGCGTACGAATGCCGGCATAGACCGCCGCCTGCTCGTTGCCGCCGGTCGCGAAAGTCTCGTAGCCCCAGCGGGTCTTGGCAAGCACATAGGCCCCAACCATGGCGATGAGGAAGAAGATCGCGATCTGGTTGTTGAAGCCGAGGATATTCGTCTCTCCCAGGTGGAAGAACAGCGGATGGTCTTTCGCCTTGTCGGAATAATAGATTGCCTGACCATGCGTCAGCGCCAGCACGAAGCCGCGGCCGATGAAGAGGATCGTCAGCGTCGCGATGAAGGCCGGCACTTTCAGGACGGTGACAAGCACGCCGTTGATCAGGCCGATCACCGTGCCCAAGAGCACGCAGAGGATCACCGACTGGATCACGCCGAAATCGAGAAAACTCGGGGCAAAAAGCCTGGCGAAGACGACGGCGACCAGACCGTAGGTCGAACCGACCGACAGATCGAGATCTCTGTTGACGATGACGAAAGTCATTCCGACCGCGATGATCCCCACACGGGACGTATCGCGCAGAAGCGCGTGAAGGGCCTCCGTCGATCCGAAAAAGGCCGGATTGACGAGGGCTCCGCCGAAATAGAGCAGCGCAAGAAACATGAGGAGCCCCGCCTCCCAGCCGCCGACGAGCTGGGGCGGCGCACGGCCGAGCGATGTCGTCGTGGCGGGCTCCATGAGTTTTTACCGACCGAATGCGTTTTTACTGATCCTTGCTGCCGCGTGGCGGGAGGGTCCGCGCCCTCCCGCCACGATTTCAGGCGTCCCAAACGAAATCAGTTCTCGAAGCGCTTGCCGACCTTGGCGACGTTATCCTTCGTCACCAGCTGGGCGCGCGTGTCGAGATTGGCAGCCGAGATACCGCGATCGATCTGCAGATAGAGCTGCATGACGGGCCAGAAGCCCTGCAGGAAGGGCTGCTGGCCGAGCGAGCCGGTCAGGTTCCCCGCCGCGATGCCTTCCTGCTGTGCCGGGCCGAGATCGAAACCAAAAGCGCACAATTTGCCGGTCTTCCCCATCTGGGCAACCGCCTTGACGAGCGGCGGCGTAAAGACGTTGTTGGCTGTGAAGGCGCCGACCACGTCACCGCGGGACTCGAAGAGCGAAACAAGTGCGTTGACGGGGTCGTTCGGGTTCGTGTCGATGCCGACATTCTCCGGACCGGCGTCAACCTTGAAGGCATCGAGCTTGCCGGCATCCTTCAACGTCTTGACGATGGCATTGAAGGCGGCGGTGACACGGTTGTTCACCTCGATGTTGCCCATCGCGGTCGAGGACGGCAGCACGATCGAACCGCCGGCAGCACCACTGGCAAGCACGCAATTGGCGAGCGCCTCTCCGCCGATTGCCGCCGCCGACGCATCCTGGCCGGTGTGGCTGATCGCGCTCCGGTGCAGAATGGTGTCGTCGAACGAGTTGGTCGTGGCGATCGGGATGCCCGCCGCCTCGGCAGCCTTGACGATGTCGTTATAGGCGCCGACCTGCGGCGTCGTCATGATGATACCGTCGATCGTCGGGTCCTGAATGATCTGGTTCAGGATCTCGAGCTCGCGGGCGGGGTCGTCCACGGGCGATTCCGAACCGAGCAGCAATATTTTGGCGCCGATCATATTGCCGGCGGCGATCGCGCCGACATAGACAGGGTCAAAGAAGCCGTTGCCTGCCGTGTGCGTCACGATCGCGAAGGTCAAATGACCGTCAGCCGAATGGAAATCCTTCGTGCCGGGGGCCTCTTTTGCGGCTTCCTCGAAATTGTAGCCGCCAACCGCTTTCTCGACGCTGCCCGACTGTGCAAATGCATGCGAGACACCAAGCGACAGTATTGCGGCCGATGCCGCGTAGATCAATATCCGCCTCATGATTGGTCCTCCCTTGAAACCAAGGGAGGAAAGCCGTTCGAGCGCAATTATCGAGAGTGGGGCCGAAGGCTTATCCTCCCATTTGCTAATATTCTGCGCAATTCCGATCCAAGTAAACGGGGAAGTTGATCATGTTGACGAATTTGTTCGCCTTGGAGGCTCCGACCGGATCATCATCATGCGCAAAGGCGAGATCGTCGAACTGGACGAGGCGCAAGGTCCTCTACAATCCTCAGCACCCCTGCTCCCCGGCTCTGAAGGACGCCGTACTGACCGCCGATTTCGCTCCGACGTCTTAACGACTTGAGCGAATGCGGCGTGCCATAAGACTGGAAAATGCGAACCTACGCGTGTGTCTTACCACAATCGGCAAAACGCGGATCGCTTGTCCCGTATCGTCATTCGTCCTGGTCACGGCGACCGTGAGAAACACCTCGGCTCCGCCAGAATGCCTCTTCTTCCTGCGCCGTAATATAACCTCCGATCCCCGGGGGGCGCGGCTCCTCTTCATTGGGGTAGCCCGCGACCAGGAAGTCTTCAGCCTCGAGATAGGCCTCTGCTTCAGGGCGAAGTTCGACCTCGAGGACGTGCACGGCAACCTCTTCCGAGTACTCCCTGACCGGCTCTGCATAGGAGTAGGTCGCCCAAGGGAAGAGCTTGGTCATAACATCATGCAGATTGTCTGCCCGAAGGTGATAGTCAATCCGAATATCCGGCTCATCCCTCTCTCCTTCGCCGATATAGATCTGCAGATTGGAAAAGATCGCCGGCGTATCGCCCCACTCGTCCCACACGAAGAACGTCGTCTGATCCTGAACTTCCTCCATAAGTTCTCGATCGAGGGCAAAGGCAGAACGCATCAGCGACTCCTGATCGGAGGCAATGACCTCCTCGAAACAGAGCTTGGCGTTGGCGTCCAGTACGTTGGCGGCCGGAACAACCATCGTCCATCCCAACTCCGTTTCCGTGCAGTTTCCCTCGCCGGCTCTTTGCCATCGTATCATCCCGGTGCTGGCGTCGACGATAACGATACAGACGGGCAACAAGTGCTTCGTCCAGTAATCGAGGTGACTGTGCTCGCCATGATGGATGTACTCGCCACCGTCTTCCGCCCACGATGGTACAGATCTGATTTGAAGTGGCAGGAACTTTCCGGTTGGCCGGCCCCTATCAAGAATTTCGGCGCGGGCATCGATGCCGACCTTCGAATCCGGCAGCCGGCGAAAAGACCACTTGAAATACCGGACAAACACCTTCTCGACAGCATCAATTGCCATGCGGGTCGCGGGGTCAGCCCGACGGCCGTCCAACGCAGTATTATGCTGTCGGCGCGACGGTGGTATCGGTGGCACGATCTGGTGCCAGATGGCCGCGAGCAGCCTTGGCGTCGCCGCGATTAATGTAATGATTGCAATGACTACAGCCTGCAGAAGTCGAACCATCGAAACTGCCCGTCACGAAACGCGGCCCTCCCCGTTCACACCGTCAAGCAGCCCAAGCAGACCCTTGAGGATATCCATCGGCGAAGGGGGACATCCTGGAATATGCAGATCGACGGGCACCACCTTCGAAACTCCGCCGAGCACGGCATAGCTGCCCGCGAAACACCCTCCATCACGGCCGCAGTCGCCGAGGGCAACGACCCATTTGGGATCGGGCGTGGCAATGTAGGTCCGTTCGAGCGCCTGCGCCATGTTCCTGGTCACCGGGCCGGTAACCAGCAGCACGTCGGCATGCCGCGGCGAGGCGACGAAACGAAGACCGAAGCGCTCGATATCGTAGAAAACATTGCTCAGGGCATGCATTTCCAGCTCGCAGCCGTTGCAGGACCCGGCATCGACGGCGCGGATCGACAGGCTGCGTCCAAGCCTGCGGCGCGCGCTCCTTTCAACGGCTTCGGCGAGCTCTGCCATCGCGGCATCGGAAACCGGCGGTCTTGGCTCCGTCAGCGGCCGCCGGATGAGACTTTCGAAGAGGAGTTTTCGCATGCCACCCTGCCTTTAGAGATCATGACCGGAGTAGGAACAATTGAACGACTTGTTGCAGAGCGGGAAGTCGGCAACGATATTGCCTTCGATCGCCGCCTCCAGCAGCGGCCACTGAAACCAGGATGGATCGCGCAGATGGCAGCGTTCGACCCTGCCCTCGGGCGCAAGCCGCAGCCAGACCAATATATCTCCACGAAAGCCCTCGATGAGCGCCATACCTTCCCGACGTTCCCCGACGGAAGGGATCGCGTCGAGGATCGGTCCCACCGGAAGGCGGTTGAGGATCTGCTCGATGAGCGACAGGCTTCGTTCGACCTCGCGAATACGGATCCAGACTCGAGCGTTGACATCACCGTCGTTCAGCACCGGAACATCGAAAACCAGACTATCATAAGGCGGGTAGCGCGTGGCCTGCCGGGCGTCGAACCCGCGTCCGGAGGCTCGCCCGACATAGCCACCCGCACCGTACTCGCGCGCCAGTTCGGCGCGCAGCCTGCCTGTGCCGACCGTCCTGTCCTGCAGCGAGGTGGTGTTGTCGTAGAGTTCGACCAAGCCCGGAAATCGACGGCGGATTTCTGCAAGCAGATCTCGCAAGCCGGCCGCTCCGTCGCCATTCAGATCGCTGGTGATACCGCCGGGCACGATGCGGTCGCGCATGAGGCGATGACCGAAGGCGGCATCGGCTGCGCGCAACACACGCTCGCGCAGCATCCCGCAATGCGCCAGCATCAATGGAAACGCTGCGTCGTTGCAGATGGCGCCGATATCGCCAAGGTGGTTGGCGAGCCGTTCCAATTCCGCCATCAGCGCGCGCAGCCAGCTCGCCCGGGGTGGAACAACGAACCCTAATGCGGCCTCGACAGCCTGCGAAAAGGCATAGGCGTAGGCGACCGTGCTGTCGCCTGACACTCTCCCTGCGAGTTGCGCTCCGCGGATCAGATCCGCGCCTGCCATCAACGCCTCTGTCCCCTTATGGACATAGCCGAGCCGTTCCTCGAGGCGGACGACCGTCTCGCCGTTGGCCGTAAATCGGAAATGTCCCGGCTCGATGATGCCGGCATGCACCGGGCCGACCGGAATCTGGTGCAGGCCCTCACCTTCGGCACGCAAAAAGGCGTAAGGACTGACCTCCGGCAACGCGACCTCGCGCTCTCCAAGCGGGTAGCGCCGATCCCAACGGCCGTGATCGAGCCATGGCCGGCTGTCCGGCAGACCCTGCGGTTCGAGGCCGGTCAGGTCACGGATTGCCCGCTCCAGCCGCAACGCCGGCCGATGCAATTGCGCGACGGAAGGATAGCCGGTGGCCTCCAGCCCTTCCAGGCTGAGAACGCCGATCGCGCCGACCGCTTCATCGAGCAAGGCCATATGAACCGAGCTTTCTTCCCCCCAGAGACCGAGCAGGATCAGACGTCCTTCGGACAGCGCCCGCGTCGCCGATGTCCACAGATCCGTATCGGCGACAGCACGCGGCCACGGAACATGGTGCGGAACGGAACGGCCTTTCTCGAGGATATCACTGAGCATCGACATCTCCCCCGCATCATCGAAGAAGGTTGGCGATATGCTGGAACCAGGCCACCAGCTCTGACGGCAGATAAACGCCAGCGATAAGCACCAGCACGAGATGAGCATACATCGGCAGATAGGATGCCTGGACAGGAGCCATGCTGCCCCGCGGCTTCCCGAACACCGCACCCGTCAGACGCAACAGCAATGCGCCGAAAGCGACCAGCAGTCCGAAGACGAGCGGAATGGCAAGCAGCGGCTGCCTGGCAAAAGCCGAACTGACGATCAGGAACTCGCTCATGAAGATTCCCGCCGGAGGCAGGCCGGCGATGGCGATGACACCGGTCAGTAGGCCCCAGCCGAGCCGCGGATGTGTTTCCGTCAGGCCGCGGATCGCAGAGAGCCTTTGCGTTCCCTTAACTTGAGCAATATGGCCGACGGCGAAGAAGATTGCCGATTTGGTCAGCGAATGCATAACCATATGCAAGAGACCGGCGAAATTGGCGATCGGGCCGCCGAGGCCGAAGGCAAAGACGATGATGCCCATGTGCTCGATCGAAGAATAGGCGAACAGGCGTTTGATATCGCGGCGGCGGTAGAGCATGAAGGCCGCGAAAATCAGCGAGGCGAGCCCCATCGTCATCATCAGCGGACCAGGCGCAAGGGCTGCGGGATTGGCCGACAGCAGCATCTTGAAGCGCAAGACCGCATAGAGCGCGACATTCAGGAGCAAGCCGGACAGAACCGCCGAGATCGGCGTCGGCCCCTCGGCATGTGCGTCCGGCAGCCAGGCATGCAGCGGCGCGAGACCGACCTTGGTGCCATAGCCAAGCAGCAGAAAGACGAAAGCGACATTGAGAAGCGCCGGATCGAAGGCGGAGGCGTGATCGATCAAAATCGTCCAGACCATGGCATCATAGCCTTCACCCACGACCGGCTGCGCCGCAAGGTAGATGAGGATGGTGCCAAAGAGCGCAAAGGCGATGCCGACGCTTCCCAGAATGAAATATTTCCAGGCTGCTTCCAGCGCTTCATGCGTACGGTAGATGCCAACCATCAATACGGTGGTGAGCGTCGCAAGCTCGACGGCAACCCACATCAGCCCGATATTGTTCGACACGAATGCGAGGTTCATGCCGAACATCATGATCTGATACATGGCATGATAGAAACGAAGGTTGGCAGGCGTCAGCCGACCGATCTCCAATTCATGCGCGATGTAGCTGGCACTGAATATGCTGGTGGTAAAGCCCACGAAGCTGTTGAGGACGATGAAGACGATATTGAGATCGTCGACAAGCAGATATTGTCCCGGCGCCGGCCGCGCGGTCACGAACAGGGAGAGAGCAGCAAGCAGGGTCAGAAGGCTTGCGAGCACGTTCAGCCGCGCCGTCATTCGATAGCCGGGCAAAAGCGCCAGAAGCACGGCTGCAGCGATCGGTATCACGAGGACAGCAGTCAGCGTGTCGAAGGCCGGGACGGAGGACAACGCGTTCATTTCCGCCGCCTCCCCTTGAAATCGTCAAGCGCGCGGACATCGACCGTGTCGAAGCGCTCACGGATGCGAAACAGAAAAACGCCGATCACGATAAAGGCGATCAGGATCGAGAAGGCGACACTGATCTCGACGACCAGCGGCATGCCCTTGGCGCCGGTCGCGGCAAGCACCAGGCCATTCTCGAGCGACATGAAGCCCACGACCTGGCTCACCGCGTTGCGGCGGGTGACCATGATCAAGAGCCCCAGCAGCAGGACCGACAATGCAAAGGCGAGGTCCTCCCGTGCCAGAGGATCGGCCTCCGGCGTCACCCGAAGCATCACCACCGTCGCCAAGGCGACCAGGCCGATGCCGGCGAGCATGGTGGGGCCGATGCCGACGACGGTCTCGATCTCGCGGTGGATGCCGAGCTGGCGGATCATGCGATGGAGCACCACAGGGATGACGATGGCCTTGAAGACGAGGGCGATCGCCGCCGTGACATAGAGATGCGGGGCATCCTGGACGAAAGCCTGCCAGGCCACCGACAGGGTCAATATCAACGAGTGCAGCGCAAAGACATTGAGCAGTGCATAGAGACGATCCTGATAGAGCATCATCATGCTGACCAGGACCAGACCGCCGGCGAGCATATGGGCGATGTCGAAGACCGGGCCGTTCATCACAGGCTCCTTGAGACAAACCGCAGCAGGGTCGCGAGCAGACCGAGCATGAGTGCTGCGCCCAGGAATTCGGGCACCCGGAAGACCCGCATCTTGGCGGTCGCGGTCTCGAACAGGGCAAGGAGAGCACCGCCGACCGCAAGCTTTGCGAGATAGGCAACTATGCCCACCAGATAGGCAATCGGCCCCTCTCCCACCACGGCGAGTTGCCAAGGCACGAACATGCAGGCGATCAGGGTCATGTAGAGCAGGAGTTTCAGGCACGCAGCCAGCTCGATCATCGCGAGGTGCCGTCCGGAATATTCAAGCACCATGGCTTCGTGCACCATGGTCAACTCCAAATGGGTAGCGGGGTTATCGACCGGGATACGGGCGTTTTCGGCAATCGCGACCATCACGAGGGCGATCAGGGCGATCGCCAGTGAGACGCGCAGGCCCACCTGCGGGGAGGTCATGAAGGCGGCTATGGTCGAAAGCTGGGTCGAGCCCGCGATCAGGGCGAGCGTGAAGATGATCAGCAGCATCGATGGCTCTGCGAGCGTTGCGATCATCGCTTCCCGGCTCGATCCGATACCGCCGAAGCTGGTGCCGACGTCCATCCCGGCAAGCGCGAGAAAGAAACGCGCACTGCCAAGCAGCGCGATGATGGCGATCAGATCCGCCGTCCAACTGAAGATGAGGCCGGTCGCGAAAGTCGGGATGATGGCGGCCGCGACCCATGTGACGGCGAAAATCAGATAGGGCGTTACCCTAAACAGCCATGATGCGTTCTCGGCCAACACCACATCCTTGCGTAGGAGCCGCAGGATGTCGCGGTACGGCTGGATGACGGATGGCCCGCGCCGGCGCAGCAACCGCGCCTTGATCAGACGGATGAAACCGGTCAGCAGCGGCGCAAGCGCCACGACGAGCGCCATCTGAAAGGTCTGAATGAGAAGAGCGGAGATCACGACCATAGCGCCAGCATCAGCAACAGGAAAACAAGCGCCAGGAAAACCAGGCTCAGATAGCGACGGATCGTCAGGAATTGCAGATGGTTGAGCTTTTCGGCAGCAAAGCCAACGGCACCGATGATCGGAAGGTAAAGCCCCTCCCAGATGAGATCATGGGTCTCGACGACAAAACGCGCCGGGCGGAGATCCCCGGGCGCCGGCATATCTACCTTCTCGCGGGCGCGAAAAACCAGCGTTCCGAAAACACGCCGTACGGGCTGGGCGAAGCTGCTCGCGGTATATTGCGTTGCCGGGCTGATCTCCGGAAAGCCGCAGTCCCACGCGGGTGCCCGGCGCAAGCCTCGCGACGCGAAGCGGTGGATGAGATAGGCCGTCAGCGACGCCGAGAACAGGGTGAACAGGAATACCAGAAGACCGTTATAGGAGCTGCGGCTTTCCACGATCGGCACGATCGATAACCACGGAATATCGGTCTGTACGGGCATCCGGTCTCCGATCAGCGACAATGTCACAGGTGCAAGCCCGTCGATGACGATCCCCGGCAGGATGCCTGCCAGAAGACACAACGCGGCCAGTACAGACATCGCCGTAAGCGAAAAGCGATCGACCTCCACCGCCTGCTCGGCCGCGCTGGTACGAGGACGGCCGAGAAAGGTCACGCCGAATGTCTTGACGAAACAGGCAGCCGCGAGCGCTGCCGATAAGGCAAGTATGCCGCCTACCGCCGGCACCAGAATCTTCAAGCCCCATTGTGGTACGGCGGGGCTTTGCAGGATGGCCTGGAACGCCAGCCACTCGGAAACGAAGCCGTTGAATGGCGGCAGGGCCGAGATCGCGACGCAGCCGACGAGGAAGACGACGCTGGTGACCGGCATGCGATGGATGAGGCCACCGAGCTTGTCCACGTTCCGTTCGCCCGTCGCCGTCAGTACTGCGCCGGCGCCGAAAAAGAGCAGGCTCTTGAAGAAGGAATGATTGAGGACATGAAACAGTGCGGCAGTCAGCGCCAAGGCCGCCGCCAGTTCCATACCGTTCGCCTTGAAAGCAAGCGCCAGCCCGAGGCTGACGAAGATCACCCCGATATTTTCGATGGTGCTGTAGGCGAGCAGCCGTTTCATATCGCTCTCCATCAGCGCCTGCAGGATGCCGAGCACAGCGCTCCCGCTGCCGATGATCAGCACGACGATACCCGACCACCAGGTCGGCATGCCGAGCAGATCGAAGACCACCCGGATGAAACCATAGACCGCGACCTTGGTCATGACGCCGCTCATCAAGGCAGAGACATGGCTTGGGGCTGCGGGATGGGCCAACGGCAACCAGGCATGCAACGGCGCGAGACCAGCCTTGGAACCGGCGCCGAACAGCAGCAGGATAAGCGCGAGTCCGACCACGAACGGCGTATGGGCGGATCCCCGCATGGCCGCGAAACCATAATCGCCGGCAGATCCTGCAAGCAGGCCGAAAGCGAGCAGCAGGGCAAGCGTGCCGAAGCTTGCCATGACGATATAGACGTAGCCGGCCTTCCGATTATCGGCATCGCGATGATGGGCCATCACCAGCGCCCAGGAAGCAAGCGACATGAACTCCCAGGAAATGAGGAAGGTGAAGGCATCATCAGCCAGAACCACCAGGTTCATGCCGGCAAGGAAGGCTGGAAAGAACGGCAGCACGCGACGGGGTGCATGCTCATGCCGGCCGTATCCAAGGGCGTAGAGAGCCGAAAGCACACCGCCGAGATTGACGACCATCAGGAAGAAGGCTGCAAGCGCATCGATCCGGAAATGGCTCCCAAGCCATGGCAGACCTAAAGGGAGGACTATTGTCGGCGCCTCGGCCACGGAGAGAGCCGACGCGAGATAGGCGAGCGCAAAAACGAAAGCGACAGCGCAGAAAACCAGGCTTGCGACATAGACGACAGGCGTGGACGCGGCCGAACGACCGATCGGCACGGCAAGTACTGCCGTCCCAAGCAGCGCGGCCACACATGACAACAGGACGGAAACCGATGTCATGGGTCATCCCTCGCTGCTGGAAAGGGCTTTGACGGCTCCCCCGCTCCGCTCTCGGATGACTTGAGTTTCGCCCTGAGCCTTACGCCCCGCCCACCATTCGCGCTGACAGCCCCCTCGTTGATCACCTCGACACCGGCGCTTTCCAACGCAGCCAGCAGACGCATCAGGGAGTCGACATTGCCCCGCACCACATCGAGGCTCGCCTCCATGCGCTGAATTGTCGGAACAGAAATTCCCGCCAGTTCGGCCAGTTGGCGCTGGTCGATACCAAGAAGAGCCCGGGCGGCCCGCATCTGAGCTGCAGTGATCACGATTGAAACATCGCTTATCTTGCACAGACTCTGATAATTGATACTTATGATGTGCCTATTGATGTCCAAAATCAATATTCTGATGCATCAGCCTCGTTTTCAGATTGCCGGTTATTTGTTACTCCCGGCTGAGCTAGCCGGCTTGAGACGAAAAACGGGCGAACGCGCTGCGGCGGCGGCGCGCCTACCGCCGTCACGTCTACCGATATCGACGCAGCGCTAGAAGAAATCGAGCCCGTGCGATCCGGCGACGGCGCCGAATGCCGTGATGGCTGCAAGCAGCAGAAGCACTTCGTGCAGCCGGCTTACGCGGCGGAAGGCCGTTTGCGAATCTCGGCGCGCAGTCTCCTGGAACTTTGCATGGAGACGCGGTTCGATCACGAACAGCATGATCATGAAGATGAGCCACAGGCCGAACATCGCCGACAGCCACCAGAAATGCAGGTCGGCGAAACGATCCCAGAGCTCCATTCTGTAGGTCATCCAGAGACCGGTTATGCCTGCGAGCGGAATCGAGATGCGCACCTGCGCCGAAAAATGGCGCTCGGTGACATCGAACAGCAAATGCGCTTCTTCATTGATCCGTTGCGATCTCGCGATCGGCAATACGACCAGCGTCACGAAACTCAATCCGCCGATCCAATGAATGACGGCAAGGACGTGCAATGCGCGAGCGATCACGATGTCGTCCATCATTTACCCTCACGCGCCGACCGCCATCGCTTCGTCCGATGGCCAGGATGCCGGGCACAGACGCTCTGCAGCCGCCACCCGATCGGACGCAAAATCCGATAGCTTGATCTCTCTGGCAAATCCGGCCGCGAATTGCCGAAACGGTATCAGGTTGATTTCCGGAATTCCGATCAGAACCGGAATTGAAAGTTCCAGTGCCCTGGTCATCAGCGACCTGAAGCCCCCGCCCTCCACTTCGGTTTTTCCGAACTTGCAGAGGACAAGCAGATCGGTCCCGTCAGACAGGCCAGCTTCCACGACCTCGCAGGCATTCAGCAGCCGGTCGGTATTCAGCACGCATCCGCGAGCATGAGGACCACGATCATCGGAGATCGCGCTGATGTCACCGGCCGAAAGATCCCGCAGATAGATGTCGCATTTCGCCCGGCCGGGCCGTAGCTGGCTGTGCTGGACAAGGCCGGCCAGGCGCAGGCCTCGAGCGGCCATCACATCGGTGACCTCCTGTAGAAAAGCCTCGAAGTCCGAGCCCTTGGGATAGACGATCGCTGTGATCGGGAAGAGTGGCTGAACGGTTTGCATGGATATCTCCTCAAACAGAAGACAGGCGGAGGGGCAGGCATCGTCACAGCGTCCCCTGCTCCAGGACGGTCTTGCGCAGGATGGAGCGAACGGCAGCAAGCCCCGGATCTTCAGCGCGATTCATGACGCCGACCAGTTGGACGAAATCGTCATCCGACGCCATCTCCAGGAATGATCGGACGACCGTCGCAAGATAGTCGGGCGGGTTCATGGCTTCGGCGGCGGCCGCCTTTTCGAGCCGCTCGTCCAGGCCTTCCATGCCGAGCATGCCGATCAGCGCGGTCATGACCTCCGGATTGTCGAGTGAGGCAATGAGAGCTCCGAACATGACATCTCCTTACTGCACCAGAGGGGTTGCGGCACCATCGAGGGCGATACCGCTGATATCGGCGCGACCGATCAACAGCGAAATATACTGGGCTGTCGCCTGCCGGCGGACATGCTCCTCAAGATATTCGCCGATGCGGCCTTTGACCGCCTCGAACGGCAGGAGCGAACCGTCAATTTTCCGCACCAGCCGGATGAGGTGAACGCCGTAGCGGGTTTCAACCGGGGCCGATATTTCTCCGGGGGTGAGGCCAACCAGCGCAGCCTCGAATTCCGGTGTCGTGTCTCCGGGGCTGATCTGGCCAAGGCTGCCGCCGACCTCGCGCGAGGGGCAATCCGAACAATCCCTGGCGAGGCCTTCAAAACGCTCTGGCTCCCGCACCAGGACGGCAGCAAGAGAAGCCGCCCGGGCTTGAGCCTCGGCGAAGGCGGCGGCATCCCCCCTTCTTGCTGCAATCAGGATATGGTCCGCTTCGAAAAGCGGCGGCGTGACGAAACGCTTGCGGTTGTTCTCGTAGAAGCGACGCAGCATCTCCTCATCCGCCCTCGGGATTTTTACCTCGCATTCCAGGAGCGCGCGCAGCAACGCATCTTCGTCGGTTTCCAGCCGTCCATCCGCATCAGCCTGCGGTTCGGCGGCAATAGCGAGACGTCGTGCTTCCTCCAGCAACAGCTGGCGAATGACGAGCGCCCGTGTTGCGGCATGCCAGGCCGCACCCGGATTGGCGGCCGGAAAATTCTGTGTCTCGGCAGCGATCGCCTTGCGGGAAATCGCAACGCCATTGACGCTCACCGGCGGCATGATCACGGGCGCTGCGGATTGGATGGACGCATGCTCGTGCCGGTGATTGTGGCCCTCTTGGGTATGCGTAGTACGGTCGATGACGATGGAAACCATGGCCGTTACTCCGCCGGATGCCTGTAGGAACGGGCTGGATGCCGTTCACGCGTGAACCGGCTGCGCACGACCTGATAACCGGGACGGCCGAGATACCAGACCGGCGCGCTCCAGATATGGACCAGCCGGGTGAAGGGAAACAGCAGGAAGATCGTCATGCCGAGCAGCAGATGCATCTTGAAGATCGGATGCACGTCCGCGACATAGGCCGCCGCAGCCGGCTGCAGGGTCAGGATGCCCTGTGCCCAATTCATGAACTTCACCATCTCATGGCCGTCCATGTGGTTGAGGGACACGAAGATGGTCGAGAGGCCGAGCGTGAGCTGCAGCCAGAGAATGAGCAGGATCGCCATGTCGCCGAAGCTCGAGGTGGCGCGGATGCGCGGATCGAAGAAACGGCGATGCGCAAGAAGCGATATGCCGATGAAGCAGGCGATGCCGGCCAGACCGCCGATGACGATTGCAAGCCCCTGCTTGAAGCTGTGCGGAATGCCGAGCGCATCGAAAATGACGATCGGCGTCAGCAGGCCGCCGGCATGGCCGATGAAGATCACCAATATGCCGATGTGAAAGAGGTTCGACCCCCAGCGCAACTGGCTGCGGCGAAGCAACTGCGAGGAGCCGGTCTTCCAGGTATATTGCTCGCGATCGAAGCGGATCAGGCTGCCGAGCAGGAAAACGGTGAGGCAGAAATAGGGATACCAGCCGAAGAATACGGAATTGATCGTCTCGGACATCATCATTCCTCCTTCAAGGGGCATTGGCGCGCACGTCGCGGCGGGCGGCCCGCATACGGGTCTGAAGTCGTTCGCTGGAACAGCCGTCCATGCCGCTGTTTCCGGGACCGAAGGTGACGGCTGTTTCTTCCCATTCCGCATCGAGTGCCGCGAGATCACTGTCCGGTACCCTGGAGAGATCTTCGTCGTCGGAAACATTAAGCGAGACGCCGGCCACACCGCGAATGGCAGTCAGGACGGCAGCATAGGGAGAGCCCCGGGATGCAAGCCGCTCTTCCAGCGCCCCCAGGATATGGATGGTTTCGGAAAGAAGGTTCAGGGCTTCCTCCAACGGCTGCGTCGATAGATATTCCAGGAAAAGCGGCAGATAGTCCGGCAGTTCGTTGGCGGCGAGCACCAGCCCACCTTTCTCGTAGAGCGCGGCGAGATCGACCATGGCCTGGCCCCGATCGCGGCTTTCGCCGTGCACATGCTCGAAGAGATGCAGCGAGAGGCGCCGCGTCCTGTCGAAGAGCTCGACATAGCGCTCCTGCAGGTCGAAGAGATCGAGCGAACCGAGATCATCGAGAAGCGGCTGTAGTGCGGCTGCGGCGGCTGTCGGCAACAACCTCTCGGAGGCGATTGCGGCTTCGATCTCCGGCACTGCGGCGCAGAGCTCTTCGGACGGATAGGTCAGCAGCGCGGAAAGCGCCCGAAAGGTGAGACTCCCCTGTCTATCGGCCATCATGCGATCTCCATCGGGTTAGAGGCTTTCTTCGTCTGTTTTCCACCGAAGAGATTGGTCTCGCTCGTGCCGTCGGAGCAGCCATTACCGAAGGAGAAGCCGCAGGAGCCGCGCAGATCATAGGCATCCTCGCTCCATTCGCGGTGCGCCGTCGGGATGACGAAGCGATCCTCGTAATTGGCGATCGCCATGATCCGGTACATGTCTTCGATGTCGTCGCCGGTCAGCCCGACCTTTTCCGCGATACGCTCGTCGATGCGCCCGTCGATGGACTTGACGCGCATATAGCCACGCATGGCGAGCATGCGTTCGAGCGCCAGGGCCACCGGTTCCTCGTTGCCGGCCGTCAGCAGATTGGCGAGATATTGCAGCGGAATGCGCAGCGAGCGGACATCCGGCATGTCGCCGTCGAGACCCATCTTGCCGGCAGCAGCGGCCGACTGGATCGGCGAAAGCGGCGGCACGTACCAGACCATCGGCAGGGTGCGGTATTCCGGATGCAGCGGGAAGGCCACCTTCCAGTCCATCGCCATCTTCCAGATCGGCGATGTCTTTGCCGCCTCGATCCAGGCTTCCGGCACGCCATCGGCGCGGGCCTGGGCGATCACCTCCGGATCCTTCGGGTCGAGGAAGAGGTCGAGTTGCGCCTGATAGAGATCCTTCTCGTTCGGCACGCTCGCCGCCGCCTCGATGCGGTCGGCATCGTAAAGCAGCACGCCGAGATAGCGGATGCGCCCGACACAGGTTTCCGAGCAGACTGTCGGCTGGCCAGCCTCGATGCGCGGATAGCAGAAGATGCACTTCTCCGATTTGCCGGAAGACCAGTTGTAATAGATCTTCTTGTAGGGGCAGCCGGAAACGCACATGCGCCAGCCGCGGCACTTGTCCTGGTCGATGAGAACGATGCCGTCCTCCTCCCGCTTGTAGATGGCACCCGACGGACAGACGGCGGCGCAAGCCGGATTGAGGCAATGCTCGCAAAGCCTCGGCAGGTACATCATGAAGGTGTTTTCGAACTGGCCGTAGATTTCCTTTTCGACGCCTTCGAAATTGACATCCTTCGAGCGCTTCTCGAATTCGCCGCCGAGAATCTCCTCCCAATTCGGACCCCATTCGATCTTCTCGATGCGTTCGCCCGAGATGGCCGAGCGTGGACGCGCGGTCGGGAAGGCTTTCGACTCCTTGGCCGTGTGCAAATGCTCATAGTCGAAGGTGAAGGGCTCGTAATAGTCGTCGATTTCAGGCAGGTCCGGATTGGCGAAGATGTTAGCGAGGATGCGCCATTTCGCGCCCATTTTCGGTTCGATGCGGCCATTGCGCTTGCGCCGCCAGCCGCCGTTCCATTTCTCCTGGTTTTCCCATTCGCGGGGATAACCGACGCCGGGCTTGGTCTCGACATTGTTGAACCAGGCATATTCGACGCCTTCGCGGCTGGTCCAGACGTTCTTGCAGGTGACGGAACAGGTGTGACAGCCGATGCATTTGTCGAGGTTCAGCACCATCGCGATCTGGGCACGGATCTTCATTCTGCAGCCTCCTTGGATGCATCCGTTGAGAGCGGCTCTTCGAGCCAATCGATCCTGGACATTTTGCGAACGACGATGAATTCGTCGCGATTGGAACCCACGGTTCCGTAATAGTTGAAACCGTAGGCGAGCTGGGCGTAACCACCGATCATGTGGGTCGGCTTCAGGACCGTACGCGTCACCGAATTGTGGATGCCACCGCGATTGCCTGTTAGCTCGGAGCCCGGCGTGTTTATGATTTTCTCCTGGGCATGATACATCAGCATCATGCCCTGCTTGATGCGCTGAGAAACGACAGCACGGGCTGTCAGCGCGCCATTGGCGTTGAAGACCTCGACCCAGTCATTGTCGACGATGCCGGCAGATTTGGCGTCCACCTCCGAGATCCAGACGACCGGACCGCCGCGATTGAGGGTCAGCATCAAAAGATTATCGCTATAGGTGGAGTGGATGCCCCATTTCTGATGCGGCGTCAGGAAATTAAGGACGATTTCCTTGTTGCCGTTCGGCCGGCGATCCTTGACGACGCCGATCGTCTTCAGGTCGACAGGCGGCTTCCAGGTGACGAAGCCCTCGCCGAAGGCCCGCATCCAGAGATGATCCTGATAGAGCTGCTGGCGGCCGGTAAGAGTGCGCCATGGGATCAGCTCGTGTACGTTCGTATAACCAGCATTGTAGCAGACCTTCTCGCTCTCGATGCCCGACCAGGTGGGCGAGGAGATGATCTTGCGAGGTTGCGCCTGGATGTCGCGATAGCGGATCTTCTCGTCTTCCTTGGGAATGGCGAGATGGGCATGGTCGCGGCCGGTCGCCTTCGACAGGGCCTCCCAGGCCTTCACCGCCACTTCGCCATTGGTCTCCGGCGCGAGCATCAGGATGACTTCGGCGGCATCGATATCGCTATCGATCTTCGGCAGACCCTTTGCTGCGCCTTCCGAATGCACGCCGTTGAGGGCGCCAAGGGCCGCGACCTCATGTTCGGTCTTCCAGTTGATGCCTTTGCCGCCATTGCCGATCGAGGTCATCAGCGGCCCCAGCGCCGTATAGCGGGCATGGATGTTCGGGTAGTCGCGCTCGATGACGGCAACCGATGGCATGGTGCGGCCCGGAATCGGCTCGATCTCGCCGCGTTTCCAGTCCCTGACGTCGAAAGCCTGGGCCATCTCACCGGGACTGTCGTGCTGGATCGGTGTCAGGACCACGTCCTGCTCGACGCCGAGCACCTCCGGAGCAACACGCGAAAAGGCCTTGGCGATCCCCTTGTAGATCTCCCAGTCGGAGCGTGCCTCCCAGGCCGGATCGACCGCCGCCGACAGCGGGTGGATGAAGGGGTGCATGTCGGACGTATTGAGGTCGTTCTTTTCGTACCATGTGGCGGTCGGCAGAACGATGTCGGAATAGACGCAGGTGGTCGACATGCGGAAGTCCAGCGTCACCAGAAGATCGAGTTTGCCGCGCGGTGCCTCGTCGTGCCAGGCGACCTCCTTGTTGCGGACGGCGCCTTCAGGCCCGAGGTCTTTGCCCATGACGCCGTTTTCGGTGCCGAGCAGATGCTTGAGGAAATATTCATGGCCCTTGCCCGACGAACCGAGCAGGTTCGAACGCCAGACGAACATGTTGCGCGGCCAGTTGGCCGGATCGTCAGGATCGTCACAGGAGAGTTCGAGCTCGCCGGATTTCAGCGCTTTCGCCACATAATCCTTCGGCTCGAGACCGGCCGCCTTCGCCCTGCCGGCGATCGAGAGCGGATTGGCTTTCAATTGCGGTGCCGATGGCAGCCAGCCCATGCGCTCAGCACGGACGTTGTAGTCGATGAAGCTGTTTTCCCAATCGCCTTCCGGCGCGGTCGGCGAAAGGATCTCGGCCGCCGTCAGTGTCTCGTAGCGCCACTGATCCGTATGGGCATAGAAGAAGGAGGTCGAATTCATGTGACGCGGCGGGCGAGCCCAATCGAGGGCGAAGGCGAGCGGCGTCCAGCCGGTCTGCGGCCTGAGTTTCTCCTGGCCGACATAGTGGGACCAGCCGCCGCCCGACTGACCGATCGCTCCACAGAAGACCAGGAGATTGATCACGCCGCGGTAGTTCATGTCCATGTTGTACCAATGGTTCATGCCGGCGCCGATGATGATCATCGAGCGTCCCTGGGTCTTTTCGGCATTGGTGGCGAACTCGCGGGCAACAGTGATGATCGCGTCGCGCTTGACGCCGGTGATGCGCTCGGCCCAGGCCGGCGTGAACGGCAGGTCGTCATTATAGTCACGGGCGACGTTTTCACCGCCGAAGCCGCGATCGAGGCCGTAATTCGCCATCATCAGATCGTAGACGGTCGCAACCTTGACCAGCTTGCCGTCGGCATCGGCAATCGTGCGGACAGGGACGCGGCGGGTGAGGACTTCGCCATGGTCCGTCGCGACGAAATGCTCGGTGGCGCGACCGCCGAAATAGGGGAAGTCCACGTCTTCGACGGCTGCGTCCTGGTTTGCAAGCGTGAGCTTGAGACGGACGTCTCGGCCCTGCCCATCCTTTTGGTCGAGGTTCCACTTCGCCTGTTCGCCCCAGCGATAGCCGACCGAGCCCAGGGGAGCGACGAGCTCGTTCGTCTTTTCATCGATGGCAACGGCCTTCCATTCCGGATTGTTGGTCTCGCCGAGCGCACCGTCCAGCTCGGAAGCACGCAGCAGGCGCTCGGGGACCAATCTGCCCTCCCGCTCGACGAGCCGGACGAGGAACGGCATGTCGGTATAACGTCGGGTATAATCGTCGAAATAAGGAACGGACCGGTCGAGATAATATTCCCGCAGGATGACGTGACCCATGGCAAGCGCGAGTGCCGCGTCGGTTCCCTGCTTCGGATTGAGCCAGATATCGGCAAATTTCGTCGCCTCGGCATAGTCGGGGCTGACGACGGCGCTCTTGGTGCCCTTGTAGCGGACCTCGGTGTAGAAATGCGCATCCGGCGTGCGGGTCTGCGGCACGTTGGAACCCCAGACGATGATGAAGCCGGCATTGTACCAGTCGGCACTTTCGGGCACGTCGGTCTGTTCGCCCCAGGTCTGCGGGCTTGCAGGCGGCAGGTCGCAATACCAGTCGTAGAAGGACATGCAGACGCCGCCGAGCAGCGACAGATAGCGCGAGCCCGCAGCATAGGAGACCATGGACATGGCCGGGATCGGCGAGAAGCCGATGATGCGGTCCGGACCATGCGCCTTGACCGTATAGGCATTCGCAGCCGCGACGATCTCGGTGACTTCATCCCAGCTGGCGCGGACAAAGCCGCCGTGACCGCGGATGGACATGTAGGACTTGCGCTTTTCGGCATCCTCGACGATCGACGCCCAGGCCGCAACCGGCGACATGGTCCCCCGCGCCTTACGCCACAGTTTCAGGAGCCGCCCGCGGATCATCGGATATTTCACACGCGCGCCGGAATAAAGATACCAGCTGTAGGAAGCGCCACGCGCGCAGCCGCGCGGCTCATGGTTCGGCAGGTCCGGCCGCGTGCGCGGATAATCCGTCTGCTGGGTCTCCCAGGTCACGATGCCGCCCTTGACGTAGATCTTCCACGAACAGGAGCCCGTGCAGTTCACTCCATGCGTGGAGCGAACGATCTTGTCGTGCTGCCAGCGCTTGCGGTAGCCGTCCTCCCAGGAGCGATCCTCGCTGGTGACGATGCCGTGGCCGTTGGAGAACTGGCCGACATTCTTCCGGAAGAAGGCGAGCCGGTCGAGGAAATGAGACATGTTTTTCTCCTGGTCTTATTCAGCCGCAGCCGCTTTGCCGGCAGCGCTGCGCTTGCCGCGCTCGATATCGTGGAGGAGGCCGCCCTTGCGGGTATAGGCGGCCCAGGTGAGGACGAGGCAGCTCACATAGAAGATGAGGAAGGCCCAGATCGCGGATTGGGCTCCGCCAGTAAACGTGATCGACAGGCCGTAGCCCATCGGGATGAAGAAGGCGCCGAAGGCAGCGATCGCGGAGGTGAAGCCGGTGATGGCGGCCGATTCCTTCTCCGCCTGCAGGCGGCGGGTCTCCGGCCTGGCATTCGGCATCAGCCGGGCCATTTCCTTGCCCATGATCGTGGGGATCATCTGAAAGGTCGAGGCGTTGCCGACGCCGGTCGCGAAGAACAGCACGAGGAAGGAGATGAAGAAGCCCCAGAAAGCTCCCGGCTGATCCTTGGTCGCGATGAACCACAGCACGCCGCCCGCGCCGATCATCATCAGGACGAAGACCCAGAAGGTTACCCGCGCGCCGCCGAAACGATCGGCAAGCCAGCCGGTTCCCGAGCGGGAGAGTGCCCCGACGAGCGGCCCCAGGAAGGCGAACTGAAGCGCGTTGACATCGGGAAACAGGGTTTTGGCAAGCAGCGGGAAGCCGGCCGAATAACCGATGAAGGAGCCGAAGGTGCCAGTATAGAGCCAGCACATGATCCAGTTATGCCGGCGCTGGAAAATGACTGCCTGCTCGGCAAAGGAAGCCTTGGCCGAGGCGATGTCGTTCATGCCGAACCAGCAGGCGAAGGCCGAAAGCGCGATGAAGGGCACGAAGAAGAAGCCGGCATTCTGCAGCCACAGCGGCGCTTCATCGACCGGCCCCTTTGTCATTGCCGGATCCCCGCCGAACCAGCCGAAGATTCCCGCGGTGATGACGAGCGGCACGACGAACTGAACGACGCTGACACCGAGATTGCCGAGACCGGCATTGAGTGCCAGTGCGTTGCCCTTCTCCGACTTCGGGAAGAAGAAGGAGATGTTCGACATCGAGGAGGCGAAGTTGCCGCCGCCGAAACCGCAGAGCAGTGCCAGCAGAAGCAGCACGATATAGGGTGTCTCGGGATTCTGCACGGCAAAGCCGATGCCGAGCGCCGGAATGATCAGCGACCAGGTGGTCAGCGTGGTCCATAACCGCCCGCCGAAGATCGGCACCATGAAGGAATAGAAGATCCGGAAGGTGGCGCCCGAAATGCCGGGAAGGGCGGCCAGCCAGAAGAGCTGGTCGGTGGTGAAGGTGAATCCGACGAGCGGGAGCTTTGCCACCACCACGGACCAGACCTGCCAGATCGCGAAGGAGAGCAAAAGCGCCGGAATGGAGAGCCACAGGTTTCGGCGGGCAATGGGTCTTCCCGTCTCAGCCCAGAAGGTCGGATCTTCCGGCCGCCAGTCGGTGAGCACCGAGCCTTTGCGTCGCGTCTCGATCTGCGGGGCTGGCATGCCCTGCATTTCCGGGAAGGGCGGCAGAGCATCGAGCGCCTGTCCGGCAGCTTTGCGCTCCATCTGCCGGACGGCCACGTGCATCCACACAAGTGCGACGGTGACCAGCAGGAAGAGCGCCATGAAGCAGCTGGTCCAGAGGCCCGTCAGATCTAGGAGTATCCCGAAGAGGATCGGCAGCACGAAGCCACCGAGGCCGCCGATCATGCCGACCAGCCCGCCGACGGCACCGACATGTTCCGGATAATAGACCGGAATATGTTTGTAGACCGCCGCCTTGCCGAGCGCCATGAAGAAGCCAAGGATGAAGACAACGACCGTGAAGCCCACCAGCCCCATCTCGATATGAAAGGTGGCGGGGCCGTTGAGGGTGCGAACGGTATAGTCAGCCGGTGGATAGGCAAGGATGAAGGTCGCCACGACCGAGACCAGGAACGTCCAGTAGAGGACGCGGCGCGCGCCATAAACATCGGACAGGCGGCCGCCATAGGCGCGCAACAGACTTGCCGGCACGGAGAAGAAGGCTGCGATCACGCCGGCAGTGCGGATGTCGAGGCCATAGACGCCGATGAGATATTGCGGCAGCCATAAGGACAGCGCGACAAAGGCGCCGAAGACGAAGAAATAATAGAGCGCGAAACGCCAGACCTGTACGTTTTTCAGCGGTTCAAGCTCGAGCCAGGCGCTCTTTGCCTTCTGGCCGGTGCGGCGGCGTTCGGCATGGACCGGATCGTCCTTTGTCATGAACCAGAAGATCAGCGCCATGATCACCAGCGCTGCCGCCCAGATCTCGGCGACGGCATGCCAGCCCCAGGCGACCAGGACCAGGGGGGCAAGCAACTTGGTCACGGCCGATCCGACATTGCCGGCTCCGAAAATGCCGAGAGCCGCGCCTTGCTTGCCCGGCGGATACCACCGCGATACATAGGCGACACCGACCGCGAACGAACCGCCGGCGATGCCGACGCCGAGTGCGGCGAGCAGCATCTGGGGGTAGGTTTGCGCATAGGTCATCAGGAAGGTCGCGAGTGCGGCCGCCAGCATGGTCGTCACGAAGACGAGGCGCCCGCCATAGATATCGCTCCAGATACCGAGTACCACGCGGATGAGAGATCCGGTCAGTATGGGCGTTCCGACCAGAAGCCCGAATTCGGTTTCCGTCAGCCCCAGCTCCTGGCGGATTCGGATGCCGATGATGGCGAAGATTGTCCAGGCCGCAAAACAGACCGTGAAGGCGATCGTGCTTGCGGCAAGTGCGTTGCGTTGTTCTCTGCTATCGACTTCCTGGGGAGCCGGCATGGCCATGTTCCGTTCGTGACAAGATGATCCTTCTTCGGTCTCGACATCGGTAACTGGGAATGCGTGCTGCGACTTTGATTTCAGTCAAACAGAGAGGTTCAAGTGTAATAAAGTCAAAAGCATAGAAAGAATTGCTTGCGAAATGATAAATATAACCTCATCGATTGATCTATCTATTCTTTCTGCTTGATAATAATCAATCGCATGCAAAAATACCGTTATGCGGCTCGGAGAAACATACGATGCGACCGGAAAATACCGCTCAGATTCGACAGTTGGAACTGTTCGCGAAGGTGAGCGAGGAAACGTTCCGGGCGCTGACCGAAACGAGTTTTCTTCAGCGGTTCCCACGCGGCGTTGTGCTCATTCGTGAAAATGAACCGGCCGATTTTCTCCATGTCGTGCTCGGCGGGGCGGTGGAGATGTTTGCGGGGACGGAGACGCGGGAAACCACGCTGGACATTATCAGACCGATCGGCGTCTTCATTCTTGCAGCCGTCCTCAACGACGAAGTCTATCTGCAATCCGCCCGTACGCTGGAACCATCGGACATCTTTATGATTCCAGCGCAAAAAGTGCGTTTTGCAATGGAGACCGATGCCGCCTTTGCGCGCGCGATTGTGATGGAACTTGCCAGAAGCTACCGGCGCACCATCAAGGATCTGAAAGGTATGAAGCTGCGAACCGGTACCGAGCGGTTGGCAAACTGGCTCCTACGTGCCGACAAGGAGCAGGGAGGCTCAGGCCAGGTCGAGATCCGCATGGAGAAACGCACGCTGGCCTCGCGTCTCGGCATGACGCCCGAGAATCTGTCGCGCGCCTTCTCGACCTTGAAATCGCATGGCATCGAGATCGACGGATCCAAAGTGGAAATCGTTGAGCCCGCCATCCTCATCGAATTCGCAAGACCGGATCCACTTGTCGATGACCCGGAGGATCCTTTTCCGGCAGCAGATGGCGGAACAAACCGAAAGGACGCTCAGATCGCCGATCGGGGACAGCGCGGACAATGACATCCGCTGCCAGTGTGCGGTACTGCATAATTCCTCAAATCGGAATCGATTTGAGGATGAAATTATGCAGCAATTCAAAGTGCTACAGCGTCCTTTGCGCGTCTGAAAAGACGCGCGGCGCTGTAGGCTTTCCACCTCCTGTCGATCCGCCTTGACCTTCCGCAACAGCGCGCAGGCTGCTTCCGTCGATCTAGGCGTCGCCCGTTTCCGGCAACATTCGTCCGATCCGACGAAGATTGTCGTGCCACGCTAACGCTTCCTCGATCAGATGTGGCGTATGGCCGCCGCGGAGGACGGCGCGCCTGTAGTAATCCGCCAGAACGTCCCTGTATTTGGGATGAACGCAGTTGTCGATGATGACGCGCGCCCTCTCCCGTGGGGCAAGGCCACGCAGGTCGGCAAGCCCGATCTCGGTGACGAGAATATCGACGTCGTGCTCGGTGTGGTCGACATGGCTCACCATCGGAACGACGCGTGAGATTGCGCCCTCTTTCGCAAGCGACTTCGTGACGAAGATCGACATGTAGGCGTTGCGTGCAAAATCGCCGGATCCGCCTATGCCGTTCATCATGTGTGTGCCACCGACATGGGTAGAGTTCACGTTGCCGTAGATGTCGAGTTCCAATGCCGTGTTGATGGCGATGATGCCGAGACGCCGGATGACCTCAGGATGATTGCTGATCTCCTGCGGCCGAAGCACCAGCCGGGCCTTGTATCGCTCGATATCGGCAAGAACCCGCCGATGCTTCTCCGTCGACAGTGTCAGGGACGATCCGGAGGCGAAGTTCAGTTTTCCGGCATCCATGAGATCGAATGTCGAGTCCTGCAGCACCTCGGAATACATGGTGAGGTCGTGGAAGGGTGTATCCGCGAATCCTTGCAGGACCGCGTTCGCGATCGTCCCTATGCCAGCCTGCAGGGGCAGCAGCTTCTCCGTGAGACGTCCACGCCGTACCTCGTTCATGAGAAACTCGGCAAGGTGTCCGGTTATCGCGTTCGTCTCCGCGTCAGCCGGTTCAACGGCAGAAGGACTGTCGCTGCTTTGCGTTACGACGATCGCCGCGATCTTCTCCGGAGGGATGGGGATAAACGGCGAGCCGATCCGGCTTTCGGGAGCGACGACCGGAATCGCTTCGCGGGTTGGCCTTTTCGTCGGGATGTAGATGTCGTGCAAGCCTTCGAGCGCTTCCGGCTGTAACAGGTTGATCTCGACGATCACCTTCGGCGCCAGGATGGCGAAACTGGCCGAATTGCCGACCGAGGTCGTCGGCACGATACCACCTTCCTCGGTAATGGCAGTCGCCTCGACGACAGCAATATCGACGGGTGGAAGCTGACGACTGCGCAGAAACTCGACAGTCTCCGACAGATGCTGATCGATGAACATGACCTCGCCGGAATTGATCGCCTTGCGCATGACGGCGTCCGACTGAAACGGCATCCTGCGCGCGACTGCATGGGCCTCGGCAAGCGTCTTGTCGAGATTGTTGCCGAGCGAGGCACCGGTCATCAGCGTGATCTTTAACGGGTCGCGACGCGCGCGCTCGGCCAGTGCCAGAGGAACGGCCTTCGCCTCTCCTGCCCGCGTGAAACCACTCATCCCCACCGTCATGCCGTCGCGTATCAGCGCGGCGGCGTCTTCGGCGTCTACGATACGGTCCCGGAGCTTGGCGCTCCGGAGGCGATCCTTGAACATGCTTATACCCTTAGTGAGATAGCAGGACGGGCAGGAGGACGTTGGTCAGCACCGATTTCGTGGCGCCGCCAAGGACGAATTCGCGCAGCCGAGAATGGCCGAACCCGCCCATGACGAGAAGATCCGCCCGCAGTTCGAAGGCCTGCGTCTGCAACACATCGCCGATCGGTCTATCGGCGGCGTGGACGCGGACCATCTCTGCCGCGACACCGCTCCTGCGGAAGTTTTCAATCAGATGGTCGCCGGCCTCGTCGTTGACGATCTTTTCGTCGGTGACGCAAACCAGGTGGACTTTGGAGGCATGCTCGATAAACGGCGCAGCGTTGTGCACCGCGCTCGCAGCAGCCGCGCTGCCGTCCCAGGCGATAGCCACATGGTCTATTCTGCCGCCAAAGCTCTGACGAGGATAGAGCACCAGCGGCCGGCCTGATTCAAACAGCACCGCCTCGACGACGGGGCGATACAGGCCAGCCGCCTCGAGCAGAACGAGGTCATAGGCGCGTGCGGCTTCCGAAAGCATGTCTGCGACGAATGGTTCTCCGGCCGTCATGTTTCGCATCCGGATTTCGACGGACGCAGCCTTCGCTTCTTCGAGCGTCTTCCTGGCTAAAAATGAGCCGCGCTGCCGGCTCAACGCCTCGGCCTCCTGGGTGAGCTTGGCCGTATCCACGATCAGCGAGCCGAGCGCAGGAGAAACATGCGGGATTGCGATCTCGACGGTACACGCGGTCAGGCTGGCCTTCATGTGCCTGGCGAGCGCCACACCATTGGCGATCATGAATTCCGAGGTATCGTCGGGATATGTGAGAAGCGGCAGGAAGAAATGCTGTTGCACCGGAGGCTACCTTGTCTGGCCGATTTCGATTGCGAACGATGATGTCGCCTCGACTGCGCCGCGCATTGACCTGGCGCAAACCGGCATAAGAGCGCTTGAAGCCGTCAAAGAGATGGCCGATAAGCGGACCTGTGTTTACCCGTGGCGCAGAGGATGAACCGACACCGATTGCATATGGATGGTCATGGCGTTTCATCCGGCCGGAGCCGCGCCGTTGACCTGGGACGACAATTGCAGTCTGCATGATCGCGAAGTGGAGGAAGCGGTGCGAATATTTTCTAAAATCAGCGAGTTGCGCTCAGCACTTGAGGCGTTGAGACGACATGACCGGACTGTCGGCTTTGTGCCCACCATGGGATACCTGCACGCCGGCCACATGGAACTGGTTTCGCGCGCGCGGGTCCACAACGACATTCTGGTGGCATCGATCTTCGTCAACCCGCTGCAGTTCGGGCCGTCGGAAGATCTCAGCAAATATCCGCGTGATCTCGAACGTGACGCGCAGATGCTGAAACAGGCGGGAGTCAATATGCTTTTCGCTCCTTCTGTCGACGATATGTATCCGCAACCGATGCTGACGACGGTTGATGTGTCTCAGATCGGTAACGAGCTGGAGGGCGCTGTGCGCCCGGGGCATTTTGCCGGCGTGGCGACCGTCGTCTGCAAGCTGTTCAACATCGTACAGCCGCATAGGGCCTATTTCGGCGAAAAGGACTATCAGCAGGTCGTTGTCATCAAGCGCATGGTCGCCGACCTGGCATTGCCGGTGGAGATCATCGCGGTTCCGACGATAAGGGACAAGGACGGCCTCGCCCTGTCGTCGCGCAATGTCTATCTCAGCGAGGCGGAGCGAAAGGCTGCAGTCATTGTCCCGAAAACGCTTGATGAGGCCGAGCGGCTGGTTGCTGATGGCATCAGAGACCCTGGGGAACTCGAAGATCGCCTGACGGCGTTCCTCGGTCAGGAACCCTTGGCCAATCCAGAGATTGTTGCTGTCAGGGATGCATCGAACTTGCAGCCGGTCGCCGACATCAAGGATCCAGTCGTCGTTGTCCTCTTCGTGCGGATCGGAACGACGCGGCTTCTGGACAACAGAGTGATCGGCGGGCATGGCTTGATAAGAATTGGAGCGGAGCGATGAGTACGCCCGGATTTCAGAAACGCCTTACGCCGTCGCGCATCACCGCGATGAAGGGAACGGCACCGATCGTCTGCCTCACGGCCTATACGACGCCGGTCGCCCGCCTCCTCGACGACCATTGCGATCTGCTGCTGGTCGGCGACTCGCTCGGGATGGTGCTCTATGGCATGGAGACCACGACCGGCGTCACGCTGGACATGATGATCGCTCACGGCAAGGCGGTCATGCGCGGCGTCAGCAAGGCCTGCGTCGTCGTCGACATGCCCTTCGGAACCTATCAGGAATCGAAGGAAGTCGCGTTTCGCAATGCGGTTCGTATCCTGCAGGAAACGGGCTGCGATGCCGTCAAGCTGGAGGGTGGCGAAGAAATGGTTGCGACGATCGGCTTTCTGACGGCGCGCGGCATTCCTGTCCTTGGCCATATCGGCCTGATGCCACAGCTGGTCCATACCGCAGGCGGCTATCGTTCGGTCGGCCACAGCGAACACGAAGCCGCGAAAATCCGGCGCGACGCGCATGCCATCGGCGGATCCGGGGCGTTTGCCTTTGTCGTCGAAGGAACGGTCGAACCCCTGGCACGCGAGGTGACTGCCGCCACCCCTGTGCCGACAATCGGCATCGGAGCCTCATCCGCGTGCGACGGCCAGATCCTGGTTTCCGACGATATGCTCGGGCTCTTCAACGATTTTACACCACGCTTCGTCAAACGTTACGACGAACTGGGAAAACGCGTTTCTGCCGCAGCGGCAGACTACGCCGCAGACGTGCGCGCCAGGCGGTTTCCGGCGCTGGAGCATACGTTCAAAAAACGATCCTGACGGCACCGCGCTGAAAGCGGCCGGCCTCCGTCTGGCGATTTCTGCAAAAAACATGGCATTTCGGAGCAATTGCAACTTGCTGCCGGGTCGGCAAAAGCCGCCGTTAACCAACTGATCGAGGGGGCGGGAACAAATTTCTCATCTGCGACGTTGTGGCGCCCGGGACAGGAGGAGAAAAAATGCCCAACGCACAATGGAGTGAACCAATCGAAATCAAGTTCGGTCACGCGGGATCGCAAATCGTCAGAGGTCCGTTCGACGCGCTCATTTGTCTTCAAGACATGTGGCCGCAGCGAACGGGAGCAAAATTCGTCAAGGCAAGTAATGCCTGCAAGGGCGCCGTCGAAGGACGCGTCAGCATGGAAACGGCAAGAGCACATTTTCTCGCCGCTGCGGAAGAGGCAAAGCTGACCAAGCACTGAACCTTTCAAGCGGACGCGCAGGCCGCATCCGCTCTTTCTTAACGGAGGAGGCCGCATGCGCGCCTTGATGATATCGCTCTTATCTCTGGCCATGATGGCGGCTGCCACCGTCCCGGCCATGTCTGCCGACATGATTCAAGGTTATGAGCGGTCGTCTGTCGTCAAGCATCGTTCGAGGCCCGTCATTCGCGCGCACTATGTCGAGCGCCGGCGTCTCGATTGCAGCGATATGATTGTCGAATATCGCTACATACCGCGTACCGAGGTCGTGACCGTATGCCACCGCCCGTGAGGCGGAACCCTTATATTATACCCTCCAAGCCGCTCCCCGAAAAATCCGATCCTCAGATCGGGTAATGTCCGGGCTGCGACGCCACCGTGATCCATCGCAAATCGGTGAATTCGTTGATACCGGCCTTGCCGCCGAAGCGGCCGTAGCCGGAGGCCTTCACTCCGCCGAAGGGCATCTGCGCCTCGTCATGCACGGTCGGGCCGTTGACATGGCAGATGCCGCTTTCGATCCGCCGGGCGACCTCCATCGCACGGGCAGCGTCCCGGCCAAAGACGGCAGCGGACAGGCCATACTCGGTATCGTTGGCGACACGGACCGCCTCATCAAGCCCGCGCACGCGCACCATGCAGGCAACCGGGCCAAAGCTTTCCTCGCTGTAGATCCGCATTGACGGCGTGACATGGTCGAGCACCGTCGCATCCATGAGCGTCCCGGCTCCGCGCCCGCCGGCAAGCAGGCGGGCGCCCTTGGAGACGGCATCCTCGATCAGGCCATTGACCCGATTGACCGCTTCAAGGCCGATCATCGAGCCGAGCGGCGAATTGCTCTGACGCGGATCACCGGCAACGAGCGTCGAGGCCTTGCGGGCGAACTGATCGGCAAAGCTATCGGCCACTGCCTCGTCGACCACGATCCTTTCGGTCGACATGCAGATCTGGCCCTGGTTCATGAAGGCACCGAACGCGGCAGCTTTCACAGCTTCGCCGATATCGGCGTCATCGAGAACGACGAGGGGCGCCTTGCCGCCGAGTTCCAGCAGGACGGGCTTCAGGTGGCGGGCGCAGACCTCGGCGATAATCCGACCGACGCGGGTCGATCCAGTGAAATTGACGCGGCGCACCGCCGGATGGGCGATGATCTTTTCAACGATCGTCGCGGCGTCGGCAGGTGCATTGGTGAGCACATTGACGACACCCTCGCCAAGACCCGCCTCCTGCAATGTCTCACCGATCAGGTGATGCGTCTTTGGGCAAAGCTCCGAGGCCTTGAGGATGACGGTGTTGCCGCAGGCGAGCGGCAGGGCGACAGCGCGCACGCCGAGAATGACGGGGGCATTCCAGGGCGCGATCCCGAGAACGACGCCAGCCGGCTGCCGCACGCCCATAGCCAACAGGCCGGGCTTGTCCGAGGGGATGACCTCGCCCGTGATCTGGGTGCACATGGCGGCGGCTTCGCGCAGCATATTGGCGGCGAGATAAACGTTGAAGCCCGCCCAACCGGCAGTGGCGCCGGTTTCCTCCGCCATGGCGGCGATGAATTCGCCGGTACGGGAATCCATGATATCGGCGGCTTTCGAAAGGCGCTTGCGGCGTTCGGTCGGGGCAAGCGCCGACCAGGCCGGAAAGGCTGCGGCTGCGGCCGCAGCAACTGCATGTGCATCTTCCAGTGTTGCCGCTGCAGCCGTAGTTGCCCGCTGCCCGGTAATCGGGTTCAACCGTTCGAAAGTCGCGCCGTTCGAAGCGGGCATGGCACGGCCGCCCATGAGAAGCATCAGGTCAACCATCTCGTTCCCTTTCAGATATGCGCCCGGTTGCCCTCGCAAAGGGGATCGGCGCGATGATGTCTGCTGGTTTCCGGCAATCGCCGGGACTCATGCGAATCCGGCGTTCACGCCAAGAGATCGACGTTTTTCATTGAAAGTTCCTCGCCTATCGCCTGAATTTCAGGCTCTCCTCAGCATTGAGTAGGAACCAGTCGGCCCGGAAATTGAATGGATTTTTCTGGCAGTTTGTTGCACTTTTCTATGATTTTCCGGCCAAGAATATCGCTGCGCGCCCGGATCTAATGCTGAGGCTCGTCATGGCTGAAAAACTGCTCGATATGCCGGCTCTTTCGGTCACGGCTTCAACGATTGCCGCCGGCCTCGGCAGTCAGACCTGGAGCCTCGGCGCCCGTGACAGCCGCCCCCTCTATCAAGCCTTCTTCGTCTCGCGCGGCCGGGCGACATTGTCCATCGACGGCCAGGAGGAGCTCGAGTTTCCCGCACCCGCCGCGCTCTGGCTGCCGCGACGGGTATTGGGAACATTCGTTCTGGCTGCCGGCAGCGAGGGGGCGATGCTCTCGGCTGCCGAAGACTTTGTCTGGAGGATGGTCGGCGACAGTCCGGCTGCCGTGCAGCTGCATGACATGATCGAGCGTATTGTGGTGGCTCGGAGTGAAAGTCTTGCGCGGCATGCGGATGATATCGGCCGCGCCTTCGACGTGATGACCGACGAGGGGCGTGATCGCCTGCCAGGCGGGGCTGCGGTTGTCGGCGCTTATTTTTCCGTAGTGCTGCTGCGGATATGGCGCGCCTCCGGAGCGTCGACGCCGACGAAGACATCGGGCACGGGGGCCACAACGCTGCAACGCTTCCGGCAGATCGTCGAATTGCGCTATCGCGAGCAGCCGGCGATCGCCGATATCGCCCGCGCCATGGGCATTACCTATGACCATCTTCACCGGGCTTGCATTGCCGGCACCGGGAAAAGCCCGATGGAACTGATCCATGAGAGGCTGATCGCCGAGGCGAAGCTTCGCGTCGGTCAATCGGAACAGTCCGTCGAGCAAATCGGCTTCGGACTCGGCTTTCGCGATCCCGGCTACTTCAACCGCTTCTTCAAGAGTCGCGTCGGCGAACCGCCGGGCGCCTACCGTCGCCGGATAGCTGCTCAATCGGCAAAGGATGTCGCGCCATCCTTTGCCGCCTGGCCGTGAATCATCGGCGACCGGCGGCAGTCACCGTGTCAGAATTGCCGCAAGGTGCGCGTCAGCGCCTGAAGTTGCTTGAAGCCCTCGTAGCGCTTGGCATGAAGATCGGCGACCACATCTTGCGTCGGCTGGTAGGTTACCTCGGCCGCCGAGAGTTTCGTCATCGCCCCACGCATATCCGCAAACAGACCTCCAGCGACGGCGCCGAGGATGGCGGCGCCCAGCAGAACGGGCTCCTCGGCCGTTGTCGCAATAACAGGCTTGCCGCTCGCGTCGGCAAGCATCTGCCGAACGAAATCATGCTGGCCGGCACCGCCGCTGATGACGATGTTGTCGATGGTGACGCCGGCATTGGCCTGCGTGTCGATAATCTGCCTCAGGCCATAGCCGATGCCGCAGAGACCGGCGACATAAAGCGAAACCAGGCTGTCGATATCTCTTTTCATATCAAGGCCGGCGATGACGGCACGGGCATGCGGATCGGCAAAGGGGGCACGATTGCCGAGGAATTCCGGAACGACATGAAGGCCAGCGACAAGCTTGACGGCGTCCGAGGGCCGACCCGCCTTTTGCGCAGCCATATCCGCCAGCAGCACCGGCAGGGGAACACCATTGCGCTTCGACAGCTCCCGCGCCTCGGCGGCAGCCGGATGGAAGGAAAGCAGGTGGTCGATCGCCGCACCTGCCGCGCTCTGGCCGCCTTCGTTCAACCACATGCCCGGCACCATGGCCGAATAATAGGGACCCCAGACGCCGGGCACGAAGGCGGGCTCTGATGTCGAGGTCATGGTGCAGGACGAGGTGCCGAAGACATAGCCGAGATTGGCCTGCGGGCCGTCGCCAATACCAACGGTTCCGATCCCGCCCGCATGGGCATCGATCAGGCCGGCAGCAACCGCTGTTCCCGCAGTAAGGCCAAGTTCCTCAGCTACCGCTGCAGTCAGGCCCTGACCGACCGCCGAACCTGGCTCCACGATCGTCTGGCCGATGCGGGCGAAGCCCTCGTCGGCCAGCGCACCGAGACCGATCTGGTGGAAGTAGGACGCATCCCACCGCTTCTCATGGGCAAGATAGGTCCATTTGCAGGTGACCGTGCAGGTGGAGCGCGACAGATCGCCTGTCGCCCGCCAGGTGAGGAAGTCCGCGAGATCGAAAAACTGCCAGGCGGTATCGAAGATCTGTGGGCGATTTTCCTTGAGCCACAGGACCTTCGGCGTTTCCATCTCAGGCGAGATGCGGCCGCCGACATAACGCAGCACGTCATGGCCGAGCGCGTTGATACGCTCCGCCTGAGGAACGGCGCGGTGGTCCATCCAGACGATGATGTTGCGATCCGGATCTTCGGAGGGACCGACGGGAAGCGGCCTGCCCCCCTCGCCCAGCACGACTAGCGAGCAGGTGGCGTCGAAGCCGAGACCCGCCACGGATGCCGGATCGATGCCGCTCGCGGCAACGACCTCGCGGACAGCAGCACAGACGGCGGCCCAGATCTCCACGCTCGACTGCTCGACGATCGAGCCGGCCTCATGAAAGAGCGTGATATCCCGCTTGGCGGAGGCAAGCATCCGGCCATTGAGGTCGAACAGGCCCGCACGGGCGCTGCCGGTACCGACATCGACGCCGATGACATGTTTGGCACCCGCTCCTGACGTGTGTGAAGTGTCGCTCATGATCTCTCGATTCAAATCGGCAATATCAGGTTTCTAGAGCATTTCCGTTTTCTTCTGATAACGGAAATGCTCTATCTCTTTGTTTTCACGCAATTCCGGAACCGAACCTGTCAACCTCAGAGGTCGACGCTGTTCGGCAGGATCACCAGATCGCGAACCGTCACATTGCGCGGCCGCGACAGCATGAACAGCACGGCATCGGCCACTTCCTTGGGCTGCATCAGGCTGCCATTGGCAAGCGCCTCTTCCATCTTGGCCTTCGGCCAATCGTCGAGCAGGGCTGTGACGACCGGACCCGGCAGCACCGCGCCGACACGCACGCCATGCTGGGCGACCTGGCGGCGGGTGGAGTGCACGAAAGCCTGAACGGCAAATTTCGACGCCGTATAGATCGGCTCCCAGACGACGGGTACGACACCGGCGATCGAACTCGTGAAGAGAATGTCGCCGGACTTCTGCGCGATCATGTGCGGCAGTACCGCATGGACCGAGCGGAAGGCTGCATTGATGTTGAGGTTGAGCATGCGGTCCCAGGCATCCGGATCGCCTTCAGCGACAGGGCCGCCGATATAGGCACCGGCATTGGCGTGGAAGATATCGAGACGGCCGGCCAATTCCAGAATGCGCGGCAGCATGCCGGAGACCTGCGGGCCATCGAGAAGATCGACGACGAGCGGCAGGGCGCCCTCGCCGATCCCCTTGCAGAGCGCCTCGAGCTTGTCCTTGGCCCGATCGATCAGCACGACGGTTGCGCCTTCGGCATGAAGCGTACGGGCGCACTCCAGGCCGATACCCGACGCTGCACCTGTGATGGCGGCAACCTTGCCCTTCATGAGATCAGTCATGCGAATACTCCTTGAAAATGCGTAATCAGGCGCGGCCGTGGCTGACACGGGACCTGCGGGCAAGCGAATCGACGATGACGGCGATCGCGAGAACAGCGCCTGTGATCATGTAGCGGAGCGACGAGCTGAGATTGAGAAGCGTCAGCCCGTTGGAAATCGCCTGGATGACGATGATGCCGAGCAGAGCGGAGTAGGCGCTGCCGCGGCCGCCGAACAGGCTAGTGCCGCCGATGACCGCCGCCGCGATTGCGTTGAGGTTCACGTCCCCCGTGCCGGCCTGCTGGCTGGAGGAGGCAAGCCGCGAAGCCGACAGAATGCCGCCGATCGTGGCAAGCGTCGAGCAGAGCACGAAGGCACTGAGGTAGATACGGCGCACATTGATACCGGCGCGGCGTGCCGCCTCACGATTGCCGCCGACGGCAAACATCGAACGTCCCCATTTGGTGCGGGTCAGCGCATAATTCAGGACGACGGCGATGGCGACGAAGAGACCGAACATCCACGGCACGCCACGGCCGAGATTGAGGTAATAGACGGCAAATTCGAGAGCGGCCGTCAGCACGATCGCCTTGATCGCCAGCGCGCCGATCGGCGGCGAGGAGAGGTTGGAGGCCTGACGCTGGCGACGCTTGCGCATTTCGTTGACGACAAGGGTGACACCCGGCAGCAGGGCCAGCAGATAGGAGAGCCAGTCGGGCATCACGAGGATCTGGCCGAAGCGGACGAGCGGCGAGGCATAGGGCAGATTGATGCTGCCTGTCGGCCCGAGGATATAAAGCTGCATGCCGAGAAGCGCGAGCAGGCCGGCAAGTGTGGCGACGAAACTTGGCATGCCGAGCCTGTTATAGAGCACCGCATAGAGCGAGCCGACGACGATGCCGGCGGCAATCGCAACCAGGATCGCGAGCGGAATCGGCCAGCCCATATTGACCCAGAGCACGCCGAGGATAGCGGAGGAAAGCCCGCTCATCGAGCCGACGGAGAGGTCGATTTCGCCGAGCATCAGCACGCAGACGATGCCGAGCGAGATGACCCCGACGGTGGCGCAGTCGAACAGCAGGTTGACGAGATTGTTCGGCGCGAGAAATACCGGATTGAGCAGCGAAAAGACCGTCGAAATGACGATCAGGCCGACGAAAACTGGCAGCATGCCGAGATCACCCGACCGCACGCGGTCGAAGAAGGCCTTGGTCATGCCCGTAATGTTGTCATCGTGGCGTACGCGCTCATCACTGCGGTCGAGAGCGGCCGGCTGGCGGATAGTCTCTGACATCTTCTGGCTCATGCGGGCCTCCCGCTAGTTTCGTGGGCAGCGCCCGTCTTGCGCTCGATCCGCCGGGAGACGGCGTTTTCGGTTGCGCCGGTAATGGCGGCGACGAGTTCCTGGTTGGATGAATCGGGCGTGAAGACGCCGTTGTTGCGCCCGAGGCGCAGCACGACGATGCGGTCGGCAACGGCGCGCACGTCTTCCATATTGTGGCTGATGATGATGACGCCGAGACCGCGCTCGCGCACCCGCTCGATGAGGTTCAGCACTTCGGCGGTCTGGGCAACGCCGAGAGCTGCGGTCGGTTCGTCGAGCATGATGATCTTCGGATCGAGCAGCAGCGAGCGCGCAATGGCGACCGTCTGGCGCTGGCCGCCCGAAAGGGAGGCGATCGGCTCGCGCACGGAGGGAATGCGGGCAGCAAGTTCTCTGAGCAGAGTCCAGGCGCGCACTTCCATGGCGACCTCGTCGAGGCCCCAAGGGGAGATTTCATGGCCGAGGAAGAGGTTGGCGACGACATCGAGATTTTCGCAGAGCGCGAGATCCTGAAAGACGGTGGCGATGCCGAGCTCCAACGCTCTGCCCGGACTATCCAGCGTGACGTTCTGACCGCAGAATTCGATCGTTCCAGACGAGGGTTGATGCACGCCGGCCAGAACCTTGATCAATGTCGACTTGCCGGCACCATTGTCGCCGACCAACGCCACGACCTCACCGGCCTTCACGTCCAGCTCGATATCGGTCAGCGCCGACACCGCGCCAAAATTCTTGGAAATATTGCTCAACCGGAGGATCGTCTGACCCTTCTCCGGCATATCCTTCACATCCCTGCTCATGGGGCAGTCCTTCTTGCCATAGGGGCATCCGGCCGCAACAGGCGCGGCCGGAGCTCACTCAAGCGCGTTTAGTTTGTGATGCCAAGCTTCTTGCAGCCTTCGGCATATTCGCCGGTGCAGATCTGCTCGGGCGTCTGGATCTTCTTGTCGAAGATTTCGGCCTTGATGTTCTCGGCGGTCACGACGGCGGGGATGAAGAGCTGCGACGGCGTATTGTAGAGCGTCGTCTTGGCTTCCGGCTTTTCGCCCTTGATCATCTGCACAGCAATATTGGCAGCCGCAGCAGCAACGATTTCGGATGGTTTCGAAATCGTGTTGTACTGGTCGCCGGAGATAATGAGCTGAAGGGCCGCGATCGTCGCATCATTGCCGGTAACCGGCGGAACCGGCTTTACGCCAGCGGCCTTGAAGGCGGCAATCGCACCACCGGCCGTGCCATCATTGGCAGCAACGACACCCTTGATGTCGGCGCCAAAACGGGTGATTTGACCGGCAGCCCATTCCTGTGCCTTCGGCGGTGCCCATTCCGGCGTATCGTACTCGGCGAGCGTCTTATAGGCGGATTCCTTGAGGCCGCGATGAATACCGTCGCGGATCAGGCCGGCGGCCGCATCGGTCGGCGAGCCGTTGATTTCGAGCACACCTGCGCCATCGGCAACACCGGCAGCCTTCAAGTGCTCGACGAGCGACTTGGCAATCGCGTAGCCGATGCCTTCATTGTCGAAGGAAACGTAGTAATCAGCCGGCTTGTCCGGGATCGGTCGGTCGTAGGCGATGACCTTCACGTCCTGCGACTGGGCGATCTCGACGAGACCGGCGGCAGCGGCCGAATCGACGGGGTCGAGAACGACGACCTTGGCGCCTTGAGCGATCACCGAGTTGAACTGCTGCTGCTGAAGAGAGGCATCAGCGTTGGCGTTCTGATAGATCACGGTGCACTTCGGGCACAGCTTTTCCATCTCGGCCTTGAAGCCGGGGAAATCGTGCTGCTCATAGCGGGTGGATGCCTGGTCGGGCATCAGGAAAGCGACGGTCGCAGCTTCCTGAGCCGAGGCGGCACCGGCAAGACCCATGAAAACGGTCGCCGACGCCATAAGCAAATTGCGATAATTCATTTTCTCCTCCTTGGTGTGATTAAAAGACAGGCCCAGGCATTGCTGGAAGTCACTACGGTTCGCCCGCTTGCCGCCGCCTTCGCCGCCATGAAAACGACGAGCAAAGCGCCCCTGCAAAAGCACAACCTTTCCGCAGCTTCTTAGAAATACCTCCCTGTGCCGACTTTTCCGGTCGGCTTGTATCATCGATTGTGCAAGCTTGCTCAATCGATGAAGCAAGAATTGCCACTTCCGTCGATTGATGTCAAGTTACCGTCAAACGGAGAAGACATTTTGAATCAGGTGAGGCAGACGAAGAGGACGACGATCTATGATCTGGCGGAGCTTGCCGGCACATCGGCGAGCGCCGTCAGCGCAGTGCTCAACGGCAACTGGAAGAAGCGCCGGATCAGTGCCCAGCTTGCCGAAAAGATCATGCGGATCGCCGAGGAACAGGGTTATGCGCTGAACATGCAGGCGAGCCTTCTTAGGCGCGAAAAGTCCCACATTATCGGCATGATCGTGCCGAAATACGACAACCGCTATTTCGGCTCGATCGTCGAAACCTTCGAAGACATGGCGCGTGCGCGCGGCCTCTTCCCGATCATCACCTGCACGCGGCGTGACCCCCAACTGGAGGTCGAGGCGGCGCGCACTATGCTCTCCTATCAGGTCGAATGCCTGATCGCGACGGGCGCGACCGATCCCGACCGGATCACTGAAATGTGTGCGGCGGCCGGCGTGCGCAGCCTTAATCTCGACCTGCCCGGCGCCCTTGCCCCGTCGGTCATATCGGACAATTTTGCCGGCGCGCGGGAGCTGACGCGCCGTATTCTGAAAAACAGCGAGCTGAGGCTCGGGAAGATGGAGCCGTTGCTCTTCATTGGTGGGCGCGGCAGCGACCACAACACGGCCGAACGTATAAGAGGCTTTCGCGAGGCGCATGCGGATCTCGGTGTCGCCGTTCACGAGGAGAATATCCTTGCCTGCGGTTACGCGCCGGAAAAAGCCGAAAAGGCGCTGGACGAGCGTGCGCTTGGCGGCGATGCCCTGCCGAAAGGCATGTTCGTCAACTCGACGATCTCCCTTGAAGGTGTCATGCGCTGGATCCGCCGCTCCGGCCACCTCGACGACCGCAGCCTGGTCCTCGGCTGCTTCGACTGGGATCCTTTCGTCACCCTGCTCGGCAACGGCATCGAGATGGTGCGCCAGGATGTACCGGGCATGCTGACGAAAGTGTTCGAGCTCATCGAATCCGGGGCGAACAAACCTGTCGTCATCCAGGTGCCGCCGCTCATTCCGGAAGCGCAGGAGGCTTAAACGCTCCGCGCTGGCCCAGTCGCTTTGTCGATTCTTCGTTCTGTCGACCGGATCACCCGGACCGTGATCATCCACCGTTTGATCGTAAGCGTCGACTTTCGCAATACCCTTGTTTTAGAGATGTTGACGCCAGGAAAATCGCCTTCTATGGGAAACCGTCGACCCATTGCGGCGGCAACAACAGGCGTTCGGTCATACGAGGTGACCGGACGCTTTTTCATTTGAAAATCAAGCTATTTCACTGCTTCCGGGGTGAAGCGCGCATAGAGCGCGTGTCGATTTCCGGGATAGACGAAGCGAACATGCGTCACCGGCCCGGATTTGTTCCAGGTGCGTCGTTCGACGACGAGGCAGGCCGTTGCCTCGGGGATGGAAAGCATGGCGCCTTCGTCTTCATCAATACCAATGGCGAAGATCTTATGCTCGGCGGCACTCCAGGGAACCTGGCTCAGAAGCCACGGGCCGGGCGCCGTATGCTCGAACTCCTCATCCGCTGCTTCCGGCACGGTTTGAAGGTTGATCAACCTCTTTTCCAGGCAAAATGGCTTCGATCCGGCGTAATGCGTACAGATGACTTCGATGAGGCTGGAATTTTGCTGCAGGTCCAGCATCTGGCGGTCCTGCGCCTGTGCTTTTCTGCGAACGCGCTTTGCGACCTTGTAGGAATAGGCGAGATTGAGGGACTGGACCTCTGCCTTGATATCATGGATCTCAAGCACTGCAGCCTGGGCCTGCGGTTGCATGACGAAACTGCCGGATTTCTTGCGGCGCTCGATGAGACCCGCCTTCACCAGTTGGGTCAAGGCCTTGTTCACTGTCATACGGGAACAGTCGTATTGCTTCGTCAGTTCCACTTCGAACGGAATGCGGTAGCCTGGCGGCCATTCGCCCGAGACGATACGGCCCTCGATATCGCTAAGTATACGCTGGTGTAAGGTCGTTTCCTTGGATTCATTCATCGTCGCGCTCCGGCTCTTCTCCCGCTGTACCGCCTGGGAAGCACCGAGGAAAGATCGTCATGCCGCCAACAGCTCGTTCATTGCGGCGATGAAGCGCCGATCGATCAGGTCGCGTCGCAGATGGCGACCGTTTTCGACCTGCTTTCGGCCGAGCGCCCAGACGCTGTCGACCGCCACACCACCGGCAAAGATCCAGTGATCGAGCAGCCGATCCTCGGAAAGGTAGGAAACGGCGCTGCTATCGAGCGATACGATGTCGGCATAGTTGCCGGCGACAAGGCCTGATGGTGCCTTCAGCGCCGCACCGCCGCCTGCAAGCGCCTGCTCGAAGAGGGCCTGGCTGGTGGAGCCACCCGTCGATGCAATGACATTGCGCGCACGCAGCGCCAGGCGCTCGGAATATTCGAGCTGGCGAAGCTCCTCAGCAACGGAAATCAGAATATTGGAATCCGAGCCAATGCCGAAGCGCCCGCCTTCCGACAGGAACAGGGGCGCGGAAAAAGTGCCATCGCCGAGATTGGCTTCAGTAATCGGGCAGAGGCCGGCAATGGCGCCGCTCTTGGCCATCCGGCGCGTTTCGTCGTCGGTCATATGGGTTGCGTGGATCAGGCACCAGCGTTGATCGACCGGCGCGTGGTCGAGCAGCCATTGGACAGGCCTTGCGCCGGACCAGGCAAGGCAATCCTCGACCTCCTTGACCTGTTCGGCGACATGAATGTGGATCGGACCATCGCCGGCAAGCCGGATGGCAACAGACAGCTCGTCCGGCGTGACGGCGCGCAGACTGTGCGGCGCAACGCCGATCTCTGCACCATGAAGCCGGCCCGTGACCTGCCGGCAGCCATCCATCAGCCGCGCGAAACTTTCGGTGGAATTGATAAAGCGGCGCTGTCCCTCGATGGGATCTGCCCCGCCGAAGCCGGAATGGGCGTAGAGCACCGGCAGCAGCGTCAATCCAATGCCGGTTTCAACACTTGCCGCACCGATGCGTTCCGCCATTTCGGCGATATTGGCGTAAGGGCTGCCGTCCTTGTCGTGATGCAGATAGTGGAACTCGCCGACGCGGCAGAAACCGGCTTCCAGCATTTCCATGTAGAGCTTGGCGGCCACCGCCTCGACATGGTCGGGCGTCATCGACAGTGCGAACTTGTACATGACTGTGCGCCAGCTCCAGAAGCTGTCATTGGCCGGACCGCGGACTTCGGCAAGCCCCGCCATCGCCCGCTGAAAGGCATGGCTGTGGAGGTTCGGCATTGCCGGCAGGAGAAGAGCATGGCGCTCGTCTCCGCTATCAGGCGCGACATCCGTCTCAATTGCGGCAATCTGGCCGTCTGCGAGCGTCAGGCGCACATTCTTGCGCCAGCCCTCGGCCAGCAAAGCCGTCGCTGCATGAAGTCTTGTCATGATCGCTCTCCCGTTTCATGAGTGACCCGTCCGCTTGTCTTTATGCGAAAGGCCATAAATTTCTACTTGTCACCCTTTCGATTATGTATATACATATTCAACCATAAAGAAAGGCGTAAAGCTGATGAGTGGGAACAAATTTTCCGGATTGGGCCGTAATTCCAGCGCCCGCTCGCTTTGGCGCAATGCGCGCCTGGCGAGCCTGCGGGAGGACCTGCCTGGCCTCGGCATTATCGAAAAAGGCGCCATCGTTTACGAAGGCGGGCGCATCCTTTTTGCCGGGCCGGAAGGCGAGTTGCCGTCCTGGCTGATCGAGACGGCCGAGATTACCGATCTCGAAGGTCGCTGGGTCACGCCCGGCCTCGTCGATTGCCACACGCATATCGTCTATGGCGGCAACCGCGCCCGGGAATTCGAGATGCGGCTCGAAGGCGCGACCTATGAAGAAATTGCGCGTGCCGGCGGCGGCATCGTCTCCTCCGTGAAGGCGACCAACGCATTGTCCGTCGAAGGGCTCGTCGAGGCAGCGCTGCCGCGACTCGACACGCTGATCTCGGAAGGTTTGACCACCATCGAGATCAAGTCCGGCTACGGGCTCAATATCGAGGCGGAACTGAAGATGCTGCGCGCCGCCCGCGCACTTGAGGACATCCGTCCGGTGCGGGTCGTTACCTCCTATCTCGGCGCCCATGCGACGCCCGTCGAATACAAGGGACGGAATCAGGATTACATTTCCGATGTCGTCCTGCCGGGCCTGGAGCGGGCACGTGCAGAGGGCCTCGTCGATGCCGTCGACGGTTTCTGCGAAGGCATCGCTTTCTCGGTCGATGATATCGCACGGGTCTTCGACAAGGCTCGTTCGCTTGGGATTCCTGTCAAGCTTCATGCCGAGCAGCTCTCCAATCTCGGCGGCGCGAAACTCGCAGCCTCCTACGGCGCTCTCTCGGCCGATCATCTGGAATATCTGGATGAGGATGGCGCGCGGGCAATGGCGGCAGCCGGTACGGTTGCCGTTCTGCTCCCAGGCGCCTTCTACGCGATCAACGAAAAGCAGAAGCCGCCTGTCGAGGCTCTGCGGCAGGCGGGCGTCCATATCGCTGTTGCCACTGACTGCAATCCCGGCACCTCGCCGCTCACCTCGCTGCTGCTTACCATGAACATGTCGGCGACGCTGTTCAGGCTGACGGTGGAAGAGTGCATTGCCGGCGCAACCCGCGAAGGCGCCCGCGCCCTCGGCCTACTTAGCGAGACCGGCACGATCGAGGCCGGCAAGTCGGCTGATCTGGCGATCTGGGACATCGAAAGCCCCGCCGAGCTGGTCTACCGCATCGGCTTCAACCCGCTTCACGCACATATTTTCAAGGGCCAGAGGATCGACCGATGACCATTACCCTCCATCCAGGTTCCGTTTCGCTTCAGGATCTCGCAACCATTTACTGGACGGGCGTTCCGGCCAGGCTCGATCCGTCCTTCGACGCCGGCATCGTCAAGGCGGCCAACCGCATCGCCGAGATCGCCGCCGGCAATGCGCCGGTCTACGGCATCAATACCGGCTTCGGCAAACTTGCCTCGATCAAGATCGACAGCGCTGATGTGGCCACGCTGCAGCGCAATCTCATCCTCTCTCATTGCTGCGGCGTCGGCGATCCCCTGCCGGAAAATGTCGTGCGTCTCATCATGGCGCTGAAGCTCGTTTCGCTCGGCCGCGGCGCTTCCGGCGTGCGGCTGGAACTGGTGCGGTTGATCGAGGCGATGATGGCGCGCGGCGTCATCCCGCTCATCCCGGAAAAGGGCTCTGTCGGCGCCTCCGGCGATCTTGCACCGCTTGCCCATATGACAGCCGTGATGATGGGCCATGGCGAAGCCTTCTTCAGCGGTGAACGGCTGCATGGCGCAACGGCGCTTGTCAAAGCCGGGCTGCAACCAGTCGTGCTCGCCGCCAAGGAAGGGCTGGCGCTCATCAACGGCACGCAGACCTCGACGGCTCTGGCGCTCGCCGGCCTGTTCCGCGCCCACCGGGCGGCGCAATCGGCGCTGATTACCGGCGCCATGTCCACCGATGCGGCCATGGGTTCGTCGGCGCCGTTCCATCCCGACATCCATACCCTGCGCGGCCATCGCGGCCAGATCGATACGGCAGCCGCGCTGCGCGCCCTGCTTGATAGCTCGCCGATCCGCCAGAGCCATATCGAGGGTGACGAGCGCGTTCAGGACCCCTATTGCATCCGCTGCCAGCCGCAGGTCGACGGCGCCTGCCTCGACCTGTTGCGCTCGGTTGCCCGCACGCTGGAGATCGAAGCCAATGCCGTGACCGATAATCCGCTGGTCCTGTCGGACAATTCCGTCGTGTCAGGCGGCAATTTCCACGCCGAGCCCGTTGCCTTCGCGGCCGACCAGATCGCGCTTGCGATCTGCGAGATCGGCGCGATCGCCCAGCGCCGTATTGCGCTGCTCGTCGATCCCGCCCTCTCCTACGGCCTGCCGGCCTTTCTTGCGAAGAAGCCGGGCCTGAATTCCGGTCTGATGATCGCAGAGGTCACGTCTGCCGCGCTGATGAGCGAGAACAAGCAGATGTCGCATCCGGCCTCCGTCGACTCGACCCCGACATCGGCCAATCAGGAAGACCACGTCTCCATGGCCTGCCATGGCGCGCGCCGGCTTTTGCCGATGACCGAAAACCTCTTTGCGATCATCGGGATCGAGGCGCTGAGCGCCGCGCAAGGGGTAGAGCTTCGCGCACCACTTGCAACCAGCCCCGAGCTCAAGAAGGCGATTTCCGCCATCCGTGTTGCCGTGCCGTCGCTGGAGGAGGATCGCTATATGGCGAACGACCTGAAGGCGGCTGCCACGCTCATTGCCAGCGGTAGCCTCAACGCATCCGTTTCAAGCGGCATCCTACCCGCTCTGGAGGTCTGACATGTCCGTTTTCGAGGTCAAGCAAGGCACCTCGCCCGTTATCCTCGGCTTCCCCCATACGGGTACCGATGTTCCCGCCGATATCTGGGAGCGGCTGAACGACAACGGCCGGCTGCTTGCCGATACCGACTGGCATATCCACCAGCTTTATGACGGCCTGCTCGACAATCCGACCACAGTGCGCGCCACGTTCCATCGCTATGTGATCGACGCGAACAGAGATCCGTCGGGCACGAGCCTCTATCCCGGCCAGAATACGACCGGGCTGATCCCGGAAACCGATTTCGACGGCAAGGCGATCTGGAAGGATGGCGCCGGACCGACCGAGGCCGATATCGCCCAGCGACTGCGGGATTTCCATGCGCCCTACCACGCCGCACTTCTGGCCGAGATCGAACGGGTCAAATCCATTCACGGCATTGCCGTTCTCTATGATTGCCACTCCATCCGTTCCCACATCCCTTTCCTCTTCGAGGGCAAGCTGCCGGATTTCAATATCGGCACGGATATGGGCAGGACCTGCGATCCGGCGATCGAGCAGGCGACCATCGCCATTGCGTCGACTGCGGCAGGCTATGACAGCATCCTGAACGGTCGCTTCAAGGGCGGCTGGACGACGCGCCATTACGGCAGGCCGGAAACCGGCGTCCACGCCATCCAGATGGAACTCGCCCAATCCACGCATCTTGCAAGCGAAGCGCCGCCCTTCGCCTATGACGGCGAAGAAGCCGACAATCTGCGCATCCATCTCAAATCCATTCTGACGCGGATCGAAGAGATCGCGCTCGGTCTGAAACGCTAAACGAGGGAACATCATCATGACCGTAAACCCGCGCCACAATATCCGCGAGATCCGCGCCCCCCGTGGCAATGAGCTGAACGCCAAGAGCTGGATGACCGAAGCGCCGCTGCGCATGCTCATGAACAATCTCGACCCCGACGTTGCCGAAAACCCGCATGAGCTCGTCGTCTATGGCGGCATCGGCCGTGCGGCCCGCACCTGGGAGGATTTCGACCGCATCGCCGCGACGCTGAAGACGCTGAACGAGGACGAGACCCTGCTCGTGCAGTCCGGCAAGCCGGTCGGCGTGTTCCGCACCCACAAGGATGCGCCGCGCGTGCTGATTGCCAATTCCAATCTCGTACCGCACTGGGCGACCTGGGACCATTTCAACGAACTCGACAAGAAGGGCCTTGCCATGTACGGCCAGATGACGGCCGGTTCGTGGATCTATATCGGTACGCAGGGCATCGTGCAGGGCACTTACGAAACCTTCGTCGAGGCCGGTCGCCAGCACTATGGTGGCAACCTTACGGGCAAGTGGATCCTGACCGGTGGCCTCGGCGGCATGGGCGGCGCCCAGCCGCTCGCAGCCGTCATGGCCGGCGCCTGCTGCCTGGCCGTCGAATGCGACGAGACGCGCATCGATTTCCGTCTGCGCACCCGCTATGTCGATGAAAAAGCCCATACGCTGGACGAAGCGCTGGAAAAGATCGAGCGCTGGACCAAGGCCGGTGAAGCAAAATCGGTCGGCCTCGTCGGCAATGCTGCTGAAATCTTCCCGGAGCTGGTGCGTCGCATGAAGGCCGGCGGCCCGCGCCCGGATATCGTTACCGACCAGACCTCGGCGCATGACCCGCGCAACGGCTATTTGCCGGTCGGCTGGACCGTTGCCGAAGCCAAGGCTAAGCGCGAAACCGATCCGAAGGCCGTCGAGGCCGCCGCCCGCGCCTCGATGAAGGCGCATGTCGAGGCCATGGTCGCCTTCTGGGATGCCGGTGTGCCGACGCTCGACTATGGCAATAATATCCGCCAGGTCGCCAAGGACGAGGGCCTTGAAAACGCCTTCGCCTTCCCCGGCTTCGTGCCGGCCTATATCCGCCCGCTCTTTTGCCGCGGCATCGGGCCGTTCCGCTGGGCCGCCCTGTCCGGCGATCCCGAAGATATCTACAGGACCGACGCCAAGGTGAAGGAACTGCTGCCCGACAACAAGCACCTGCACAATTGGCTCGACATGGCGCGCGAGCGCATTGCCTTCCAGGGCCTGCCGGCACGCATCTGCTGGGTCGGTCTCGGTGACCGCCACCGCCTGGGTCTTGCCTTCAACGAGATGGTCAGGAACGGCGAGCTGAAAGCGCCTGTCGTCATCGGCCGCGACCACCTCGATTCCGGTTCCGTCGCCTCGCCGAACCGCGAGACGGAAGCGATGAAGGATGGCTCGGATGCCGTCTCCGACTGGCCGCTCTTGAATGCTCTTCTGAACACTGCCTCGGGCGCCACCTGGGTGTCGCTGCATCATGGTGGCGGTGTCGGCATGGGCTTCTCGCAGCATTCCGGCATGGTCATTTGCGCCGACGGCACCGATGATGCGGCCCGCCGCCTCGGAAATGTTCTCTGGAACGATCCGGCGACCGGTGTCATGCGCCATGCCGATGCCGGCTATGACATCGCCATCGATTGCGCCAAGGACAAGGGCCTTCGCCTGCCCGGCATCCTCGGGAACTGAGCCATGAAGGTCCTGCGCGCCGCCGATCACAAGCGCATGCCGTGGAAGAACGGCGGCGGCGAAACGGTGGAGATCGCCATTTCGCCTGATGGTGCGGGGCTTGCCGAGTTCGACTGGCGGGTCAGCACCGCAACCGTTGCTTCCGACGGGCCTTTCTCCGTCTTTCCCGGGATCGACCGCACGCTGTCGATCCTGGAAGGCAAAGGTATGCGGCTATTCATCGAGGGGCGTGAGCCGGTGCTCCTGACGCGGGAGAGTGACCCCCTCGCCTTTGCCGCCGATATCGCGGTCTCGGCAACGCTGCCGGATGGCACAATCACCGACCTGAACGTGATGACCCGGCGGGGTGCCGTGAGGCACGCAGTCGCGCGGCATTTCATCGATGGCGAGAAGAGCCTGGCGTCTGCGAAGGGGATTTTCCTGCTCTTTTGCGCCAAAGGAGCTCTGGCGGCGCGAACAGGTGCGCAGAGCATCGAACTCGACGCTGGCGATGCAATACTGCTTGAAGAGAGTGATGGAGGCAGGCTCGATCTTTCGGGCCAGGCGCTCTGCTACGCCATCTCGATCGAGAAGGCGTAAAATCATGAAATCGGTTAGGGAAATCGTTTTTTGAGGATAGTTCCATATACAACTAGCCTATTCCTCAAACATCTTGCCGCTGCGCGTTTCCAACCTGTAGCGGTGTCCGGGATAGACGAGACGAGCGGTCGAAACCACCTGACGGGCCGACCAGGTGCGTCGGCGGATAGCAAGGCACGGCTCATTCTGCAGGATTGTCAGCAGCTTGCATTCCCAGGTGCGCGGCACCACCGCCTCGACGATATGCTCCGATGCGCTGAGCGGCGCCGCCGCCGTCAGATAGGCATTGGGCGTCAGCGTCGAAAAGTCCTGCGCCAGATAGTCGGGCGCCGCCCCCGGATTGACGAAACGGTCTTCGATCTGCACAGGCACGCCATTCTCGTTGTGGACGATCAGCGAGTGGAAAACCGGCGCGCCGATCTCAAGCTCCAGCGCATCGGCAACCTCCGGAGAGGCCGTCTCCTCAGCCAGAACGATAACATCAGCCTCGTGAACATGGCCGCGCTCGGCGATCTCGTCGGCGATATTGCGCACCTCGAAGAGCGCCGAATAGCCCTTGCGTTCCGCGACGAAGGAACCGACGCCCTGGATGCGGAGGAGTTCGCCCTCGTTCGCCAGTTCCCGGAGCGCCCGGTTGGCAGTCATCTTGCTGACGCCGAGCTCCACCACCAGCTCGTTTTCCGAGGGCACGCGGTGTCGCGGCGGCCATTCGCCGCTGCGGATCCGATCGAGAATGACCTGCTTGACGCCGGCATAAAGCGGGCCGCCGTCATTTTCCGCCAATTCGCGCTTCATCTCGCCAGCACGCTTCATTGCCTATTCCCTTTGCACGAATGGAATCTGCCTTTTAAATCGACTTTCCACTTGCATATCACAAAATATCTCATATGGTACCCTATACAACCTGCCGATCCAAGAATGAAACAATGGATCAGGACGGGCAAGCCGGCGAAGATCGGCATTCATACCGCAAGGTCTGTCCAATCTCAGAGGAGATCACATCAATGAAGCTCAGCACAATTCTTCTTTCCTGCGCGATGACGGCAGCCGCCTTTGCGACTCCTGCCTCCGCCAAGGACTGGACGAAGGCGACCATCACGCTCGAAGGCGCCTACGCTCCCTGGAACCTCACCAATGCCGACGGCTCGCTCGGCGGTTTCGAACCGGAACTCGCCAAGGTTCTGTGCGAACGCGCCAAGATCGAATGCACGCTGGTCGCATCCGACTGGGACGGCATGATCCCGGCGCTAAACGCCGGCAAATTCGACGTCATCATGGACGCGCTGTCGATCACCGAAGAGCGCAAGCAGGTCATCGACTTCACCATTCCCTACGCTGCGACGCCGGCCGCCTTCGCCACCGCCAAGGATAGCCCGCTTGCCAACGCTTCCGGCACCGGCGCGACGATCAAGATGACGCCCGGCCAGACCGGGGTGAAGGAAATCGAAGCCTTGAAGGAAGCCTTCAAGGGCAAGACGATCGGCATTCAGGCAGCAACCGTCTATGCCAAGTTCGTCTACGACAATTTCGGCAGCATCGCCGAGATCCGCGAATACAAGACGGGCGCCGACCGCGACCTCGACCTGCAGAACGGCCGTATCGACCTCGGCTTCGACGATGCCGTCTACTTCAACAACGCCTTTGAAGCCGCCAATGGCGCGCTTGCCTTTACCGGTCCGGAAATCGTCGGCTCGATCTGGGGCGAGGGCGAAGGGCTCGGCATCCGCAAGGCCGATACCGACCTGCGCGACAAGTTCAACGAGGCGATCAAGTCGGCCCTTGCCGACGGTACGGTCAAGAACCTCTCGATCAAGTGGTTCAAGGTCGACGTCAGCCCGCAGAACTAAGCGTTCGAGGGAATCCGCGTTCCGTGGTCTCCGCTTTGTAATCGGAGACCACGTGCTATTCTGACCGCCCGTCATGACGACGAAGACAGCGCTGGGAAGGCCCATGGCGACACTCGAACTCATTGGTTTCGGTTCAACCGGATGGGGGGCGTTCCTCCTCCTCGGTGCTTTGCTGACGCTCTGCGTAACCGCGGCGGCGCTGGCGATCGGCGCCGTGCTCGGCGCGATCATCGCGGCGGCGAAACTGTCAGGCAATTTCGTGCTCATCATGATCGGCCACGTCTATACGACGGTCTTTCGCGGCGTGCCGGAACTGTTGATTATCTACTTGATCTATTTCGGCGGCTCGACGGCCGTGACCGCGATCGGCCATTCCCTGGGTTATGATGGTTTTCTCGGGCTACCGCCTTTCGCCACCGGTGCACTCGCCGTCGGTATCATCTCCGGCGCCTACCAAGCGGAAGTCTATCGCGGCGCATATCTCGCCATTTCCAAGGGCGAGCTTGAGGCCGCCTCGGCGATCGGCATGCATCGCGGCCTCAGGTTCCGCCGTATCGTCATTCCGCAGGTTCTGCGCCTTGCCATTCCCGGCCTTGGCAATGTCTGGCAACTGAGCTTGAAGGATTCGGCACTAGTTACGGTCACCGGCCTCACCGAACTGATGCGCTCGAGCTATGTCGCAGCAGGCTCGACTCGCCAATATTTCCTTTTCTATATCGTTGGCGGCGCCCTCTACCTGATCCTCACCAGCCTATCGGACCGAGTTTTTAACGGCGCCGAGCGCAAGGCCAATCGCAGCATGCCGACTGCGGCCATGGGCCAGGCATAGGAGGGACCAGATGGATATCGCCTTCCTTTCAAGCACCATGGTCACGCTGCTCAAAGCCGTGCCGACGACACTTATCCTGTTCTTCCTGTCGATCTTCTTCGGCGGCCTTCTGGCGCTTGTCGTCGTCTCGATGCGCGTCAGTGGCAATCCGATCCTCTCCGGCTTCGCCAAAGGCTACATCTTCATCTTCCGCGGCTCACCGCTCTTGATCCAGATGTTTCTGGTCTTTTATGGTCTCGCTCAGTTCAGTGCTATCCGCAGTTCCTTTCTCTGGCCCTTCCTGCGGGAGCCGATTGTCTGTGCGGTTCTCTCGCTCGCTCTCTGCACCGCCGGCTACTCGGCCGAAATCTTCCGCGGTGGCATTCGCGCGGTCTCGCCGAAGGAAATCGAGGCGGCCCGCGCCATCGGCATGTCGGGCTTCCTGATGGTGCGCCGCATCCTCGCACCGATCGCCTTCCGTCATGCGCTGCCGGCCTATTCGACCGAGATCGTGCTGATGATGAAATCGACCGCGCTTGCGAGCCTTGTGACGGTCTGGGAAGTGACGGGTGTCGCGCAGCGGCTGATCTCCCAGACCTACCGCACGATGGAAGTCTTCCTCTGTGCCGCCATCATCTACCTCGTTTTAAACTTCATCATCCTGCAGGCCATGGCTCTGCTGGAATACTGGCTGTCCCGACATCGCCGCGCCGTTCCGCAGGCTTTGAAGGCTTGACCCTGACTGAACGTGATTGGAGCTTCCATGCCCGGCGTAACCCGACTTTCGGTCCGCAATATCCGCAAGAGCTTCGGCACCCACGAGGTGCTGCGTGGCATTTCGCTCGATGCCGAGGATGGCGACGTGATTTCGCTGCTCGGCGCGTCGGGCTCCGGCAAATCCACCTTCCTGCGCTGCATCAATCTGCTGGAGATCGCTTCCGATGGCGAGATCTGGGTCGATGGCGAACATATCGAGATGATCCACAAGAACGGCAAGACGAAGCCGGCAAGCCAGAAGCAGGTCGACCACATCCGCTCCGAACTCGGCATGGTCTTCCAGTCCTTCAATCTCTGGTCCCATATGACGATCCTGCAGAATGTCATCGAAGGACCGGTGCATGTCTTGAAGCGGCCGCGGGCCGAATGCATCGCCGAAGCCGAAGCGCTTCTCGAAAAAGTCGGCATTGCCGACAAGCGCCATGCCTATCCCGCGCATCTCTCCGGCGGGCAACAGCAGCGGGCGGCGATCGCCCGTGCGCTCGCCATGAAGCCGAAGGTCATGCTCTTCGACGAGCCGACTTCGGCGCTCGATCCGGAACTGGTCGGCGAAGTGCTGCGCGTCATGCGGGCACTTGCCGAAGAGGGCATGACGATGCTCGTCGTCACTCACGAAATGAGCTTTGCCCGCAATGTGTCGAACCGCGTCGTCTTCATGCGCGAAGGGCTGGTCGAAAGCAGCGGCACGCCGAACGAAATGTTCGGCGGCGGCGCATCGCCGGCTTTCCGTCAGTTCATCGGCCATTTCGGAAGCGGCCAATGACCATCACCATCGATAAAGTTGCCGGCTGGCGCGATATCGCACGCGTAGCCGAGGGGGAAACGCTTGCCCTGTCGCAAGCGGCCTGGGATCGCGTTATCAATGCAAGCCGCATCGTCGAGCGGATCGTTGAGACCGGCGTGCGCGCCTATGGCATCAATACCGGCGTCGGCGCGCTGTCAGATACCGTGGTCGACAGAGCCTCGCAAAGCAGGCTGTCGCGCAACATCATCCTCAGCCATGCCGTTGGCGTCGGCGAACTCCTGGCGCCGCGCGAAGTGCGCGCGATCATCGCCGCGCAGATCGCCAATTTTGCCCATGGGCATTCCGGCGTGCGCCCTGAAATCGTCCGCTATCTCGCCGCCTTCCTTGCAAAAGGCTGCATTCCAGACATTCCCTCGAAGGGGTCTGCCGGTTATCTCACCCACAATGCGCACAATGCGCTGGTGCTGATCGGCGAAGGCAGCGCCAGCGTTAATGGCAGCCGCATGAGCGGCCGGGATGCGCTTGCCGCTATCGGTCTCGAACCGCTGGTGCTCGGTGCCAAGGAGGGTCTGAGCCTCGTCAACGGCACCGCCTGTGCGACCGGACTTACAAGCGTTGCGCTCGCCCGCGCCGAGAGGTTGCTCGACTGGGCCGATGCGATCGCCGCGCTCACTCTTGAAGCTGCCGGCTGCCAGATGGCGGCCTTCGACGAAGCCGTTCTGGCGCTACGCCCCTCCAAGGGCATCGCCCATGTCGGCGCTGCGCTGCGCGCCCGACTTGCCGGCAGCGGTCTGGTGGCAACTGCCCTCGGTCGACGAACACAGGATGCGCTCAGCCTACGTTCCATTCCGCATGCCCATGGTGCCGCCCGCGATGTCTTCGATACCGTGGCCTTTGTCGTCGATCAGGAGCTTGCCTCAGTCACCGACAATCCCGCCGTGTCGGGCACGCCGGAACAGCCGATCGTCTCCTCGGAAGCCCACGCCGTGGCACCCGCTCTCGCGCAGGCCGCCGATAGTCTGGCGATGGCGCTTGCGCAGATCTCCGCCATGAGCGAACGGCGCACGGACCGCCTCGTCAATCCGCTGGTGAGCGGTCTGCCGCCCTTCCTGGCAAGCGATGCCGGCAGCAATTCCGGCCTCATGATCGCGCAATATACGGCCGCCGCTCTCGTCAATGAGAACCGGCGGCTTGCCGCACCGGCTTCTACCGATGGCGGAATCACATCCGGCCTGCAGGAGGATTTCCTGGCGCATCCGACAGCCGCCGCCAACAAGCTTCTCGCGCTGATCGACAATGCCGAATATATCCTGGCGATCGAATTGATGGCGGCTGCGCAGGCCCACGAATTCCTTGCCGGCACCGCGTCGAGGGCGACGGGTACGGATGCCATCTACAAGGCCGTTCGCACGATCGTGCCTGCCTATGCCGACGATCGGCCGCTATCGCGCGACATCGAGGCCCTGCGCGGACTGGTCCGTGAGGCCGCAGCACCAGCAATTCCCTGAGGAGACTTCATGACCGCCAGCTTCGACGTCGCCGTTATCGGCCTCGGTGCCATGGGAAGTGCCGCGCTCGCCTTTCTGGCAGCCCGCGGTGTCAAGGCGATCGGCTTCGATGCCTATTTTCCCGCCCATGTTCTGAGTTCCTCGCATGGTGACAGCCGCCTGATCCGGCTCGGCTATTTCGAGGACCCGTCCTATGTTCCGCTGCTCAAGCGCGCCTATCAGAACTGGCGGTCGCTGGAAGCGCGCCTGCGCACCGATATCCTGACGATAACAGGCGTGCTGCAGATCGGCGCGCCCGACGGCAAGGTCGTCTCCGGCACGCGCTCCTCCTGTGACCTGCACGGACTTGCCCACGAAGTGTTCGACAAGGCGGAGATGGCGCGCCGTTTTCCGGCCTTCCAGCTCGATGACCATGAGATTGGTCTGCTTGACCCGCAGGGCGGCTATCTTCGCCCGGAAGCGGCTGTGATGGGTTATCTGAGACTGGCTGTCGAGGATGGCGCGGTCCTGCATTTCGGCGAGAAGGTGACAGCGATCGAACCCGATGATGCCGGGGTGACGATTACGTCCGAGACCGGACGCTATCACGCGGGAAAGATCGTGGTGGCGACCGGATCCTGGATTGCCGAACTCGTGCCCCAACTGAAGCAGGCAGCGGTGCCGATCCGCCAAGTCGTCGCCTGGTATCAGCCGCAGGATGGCTTTGTCACTCAGCCGCAGCGCATGCCCTGCTTCCTGCGGGATGAAGGTGCCGAAGGCTCCTATTTCGGCTTTCCGGCCATCGGCATCGATGGTGTGAAGATCGGCAAACACGCACATTTCCGCGAGCCGATCGATCCCAACCAGCCGAACCCGCCCGTCAACGATGCCGATAGGGCCTTGCTCGACAGTTTTATCAAGAAGCGCGTTCCGGGTGCAGCCGGTCTCCGTATGAAAGAGACGACCTGCCGCTATACCATGCTGCCGAGCGAGGATTTCCTTCTCGACCATGTGCCGGGCGAGAAGAACATTGTCGTCGCCTCCCCCTGCTCCGGCCACGGCTTCAAGTTTACCAGCGTCGTCGGCGAAATCCTGGCGGATCTTGCCGTTGATGGGCAGACCGACCTGCCCATCAACGCCTTTTCCTTTGCCAAGATGTAGAACCGCGGGCGGCGGCTCGCGAGTGGCGCCCGCAGGGCATCGGCGGCTCAGAGTGCCGCCTGGGGGGAAGAACTTGTGGACATGCTGCGCAGGTCAGGCAATCCCAACTCGAAAACCGCGGTTCGACAGATCCTGCGTCTATTCCGGAACGAAACCGATGCCAAGGCCGGCCGAGACAAGCGACACCAGCGAGAAGGTGTCGTCTCAGTCATGTTCCGTAACGCTCTGGTTGAGGCCGAGCAAATGGGTGCCCGCATCGTTCATATCCAAAATCCTGCTTGTGCCGCATCCGGCGAAGTGAGTCCGGCGGAACGCGCCTTGCCTGCGCGGGATCTCGAATAGTCCCGCGGGGCGTCGTTTAGCAGCCACATCATCGTCGCAATGGCGCTTACGCGCAGGGGATAGCTTTGTCGATGAAGAGGCTACTGCGTTGTCGCGTTATCTTTGATTGTCACCGACAAACGTGACAACGCCACGGAAACTACTTTCCATCAAGCCACTCCTGCAGTTCTGCCTCAGCCCGCTCCAGAGCGCTGTAGTTCAGGAGTTTGCGCAGGAAAGCGACGGTCACGGCGCGGGCGCGGAGATTGAAACGGCCGTCCTCGTGGTCGTCGCCGGCGCTCTGGTAGACGTCGAGCTTGTCGTAGAGTTGCTGTAGGCGGTTCTGTACGCTGCGTAGCGAGAGGTTCCGACGTTTAGCGATGGCCCGGTCCGTGAGGCCCAGCGCGATATCGACAAGGATCTCGTATTCGGAATCGGTGAAGCCGTTCGTCTGGCCGAGGCTCTTCTGCTGCAGACCGCGCACCTCGCGATCGATGACGCACTGGCTCTCGATGAAGATCGAGCGCAATGCAAGCCTTAGCCGTTCGTCTGAGGCGGATTTCAGGACGTAGCCATAGGCGGCGCCATCCGGGACGATGCGCGAGACACCGCGCACATAGGCTTCGTCCGAATAATTCGACCAGAACAGGATGCGGGTCTCCGGCCGCTCCTTCCAGATCGTGCGCGCCGCCTCGATGCCGTTGCGGTTGGCCATCTGCAGGTCCATGACGATATGCGCCGACTTGTGGTCGCGGGCGAGTTTCTCGCCGACAGTGCCGTTCTCCGCCTCGATCACCGTGTCGCATTCCGGCAAGGCCGCGTTGACAGCCTCGTGCAGATAGGACCGGTGCAGTGGGTCGTCCTCGACGATCAGAACCTTCATCACGCCGTTCTCCTCAGTTTGGCCTGCTTGCCGGGTCGTGCGGGCCAAGCGGCAGCACGACCCGCACCGCAGTTCCGCGATTGTTGTGGCCGGGTCCGGTCGTGAAGCGCGCCGAGATCAGCCGCGCACGGGTCTTCATATTGTCGATGCCGCCGCCGATCCGTCCCCGCGCCTTAGCGAGCCCGGTGCCGTCGTCGGAGATTTCGATCGACAGACGCTCGTCGTCCGCATCGAGCCGCACCATGACGGTGAGCGGGGCGGCATGGCGCACCGCATTGTTGATCGCTTCCTGGGCGATACGGAACAGCGCGACGCTGACGGTCGGCTCCAGTTGCTCCAGTGCGCCATGCGTCTCGTCGACGAGACCCCATTCGATGGCCGATCCGGCATCGCGGGTCGATCGGTCGAGATGATGTTCGATCGCCTGGGCGAGGCCGAAGAGCTGGAGCACGGAGGGTTTTGCCTGCTCGATGATCTGTCGCAGATCCTGCATGCAATGCTGCAAGGAACGGGAGACCGGCTCCAGCGCCTCGGGCGCGACCTCGCCGTTGCGCGACAGCCGGTCGATCCGGCGGGCGAGCCGCGTCAGGTCGGCCAGCGTCTGATCGTGGAGGTCCATGCCGATCCGCTGGCGTTCCTGCTCCAGCGCTTCGGTCAGCTTCAGCGCGCCTTGCCGCAACCCCTCCTCGCGGGCGCGGGCCTCTGCCTCCACGATGGCCGAGCGTTGCGCGTGCTCGGCCGCCCGGAGCGCGAAGAAATAGGGTGTCAACAGGTCGGCAATGATACGGGCGCGTTCGATATCCTCCATCGTGTAAATGCCGGCCTTTTGCGAGGAACAGGAGAGTGCGGCGATGATCGTGCCCTGCACCTTCATCGGCACATGCAAGCGGCTCCTCAGCGACTGTTCGACGATCGGCCGTTTGAACGCGCCCTCGAAGTGGAAACGCGGGTCCGTCATGGCGTCGTCCGTCAGCAGAAAATCCACTTCGCCCCAAAGCAGCGAGCGGATGGGGCTGTTGACGACAGGCGCACCTGCAAGTTCCCCCCAGGCAGTCTCGATGCCTGTCTCGTAAGCCGTGTGGTAGTTGCCGCCTTCGAGCAGCACGCAAACATCGAGATGGTCGTGGGGGATAATATGGGCGACTTCGGCGGCGACGGAGCGGATGGCCGAGCGGAAATCGAGCTGGCCCGCCAGCAGCCGGGAAATGCCGAGATAGTGGTCGAACATGGCTGCGGGTGCGAGATGCAGCATCGTCAATTCCTCCCCGTGACGGCAGCGGGCTCCTCAACCCGCCGCGATCCTTTCCCAGTAAGCGCCGCGGAAGCGCCGCCGTCTTGCGTAAACCCGCAGCTTGTTGCGCAAAACCCGCAAACGACTTGCCGCCTTGCCCCTGTACAGGCCCCGAGATCTCCCGCATCCTGCCCTTACTGAGAGGAGGAAGCTCAGTGCAAGAACAATTTTCACTCGACCCCAAGTGGGACAGGCAGGAGTGAAGCGATCCGCCAACCGGCGATCATGAGGGAGGAAGACATGACAATCCGTAAGATGCTTCTGGCATCGGCCGCTATTGCTTGCGGCGCGCTGCCCGTTTCCGCTTTTGCCGATACTTCGGCCAAGAAAATCGCCCTTTCCAACAACTATGCCGGCAATTCGTGGCGCCAGGCCATGCTGACGAGCTGGGGCAAGGTGACGGGCGAAGCCGTGAAATCAGGCGTCGTCGCGGCAGCCGACCCGTTCACTACCGCTGAGAACCAGGCGACGGAACAGGCCGCACAGATCCAGAACATGATCCTGCAGGGCTATGACGCGATCGTGCTGAATGCCGCTTCGCCGACGGCATTGAACGGCGCGGTCAAGGAAGCCTGCGACGCAGGTATCACCGTCGTCTCCTTCGATGGCATCGTGACCGAACCCTGCGCCTGGCGCATCGCGGTCAACTTCAAGGAAATGGGCCGCAGCGAGGTGGAGTACCTCTCGAAAAAGCTCCCCCAGGGCGGCAACCTGCTCGAGATCCGCGGTCTTGCCGGTGTCTTCGTCGATGATGAGATCTCGGCCGGCATCCACGAGGGCGTCAAGCAGTTCCCGCAGTTCAAGATTGTCGGCTCCGTTCACGGCGACTGGGCGCAGGACGTGGCGCAGAAGGCTGTTGCCGGCATTCTGCCGAGCCTGCCCGACATTGTCGGCGTCGTGACGCAGGGCGGCGACGGTTACGGCGCCGCGCAGGCGATCGCCGCGACCAATCGGAAGATGCCGGTCATCATTATGGGCAACCGCGAAGACGAACTGAAATGGTGGAAGGAGCAGAAGGACGCGAAGGGGTATGAGACCATGTCCGTGTCGATTGCGCCCGGTGTCTCTACGCTGGCCTTCTGGGTCGCCCAGCAGATCCTCGACGGCAAGCAGGTCAAGAAGGACCTCGTCGTGCCCTTCCTGCGCATCGACCAGGACAATCTCGAAACAAACCTCGCCAATACCCAGGCCGGCGGCGTCGCCAACGTGGAATACACGCAGGCGGACGCAGTCAAGGTCATCGAGTCGGCAAAGTAAATTTCCCGGTGACTGGCGCGCGGCCGCAAATGGCTGCGCGGCATTCTTTGCAAAGCAGATGTGGCAGGCAGCATGAATGAGGTTTTGCAGGCGGTGATCGCCGTCGATGGCGCCAAGGTGAGCTTCGGTGCGGTCAGGGCGCTCGACGGCGTGACGCTCCGCGTCATGCCGGGCGAATGCGTGGGGCTTGTCGGCCATAATGGCGCCGGCAAATCCACGATCGTCAGCGTGATCAACGGCGGTCTCACGCCCCACGAGGGAAGCATTGCGAGCGACGGCGAGCGGCTGGAGCGTTACGGCATCAACGCGGCGCGCGCTCGCGGCGTGCGCTGTGTCTTCCAGGAACTTTCGCTCTGCCCCAATCTCTCCATCGTCGAGAATACGCGCATCATGCACCGCGATCTCGGCGGCTTCGGCTGGCGCAAGCGCGCCGCGAAAATTATCGAGAAGAGCCTCGATATGGTCTTTCCCGGCCATGGTATCGCCAGCGGCCGGGTCGTTGGAGATCTTTCGATCGCCGAGCGGCAGATGGTCGAGATCGCCATGGCTTTTTCCGACGCCGGCATTGCGCCGCGGCTGGTGATCCTCGACGAACCGACCTCGTCGCTCGATGCAAGTCTTGCCCGTCAGATGCTCGGTCATGTCCGCCGTTTCGTCGCCGCCGGCGGCTCTGTTATCTTCATCTCGCATATTTTGCACGAGATCCTCGAAACCTCCGACCGCATCGTCGTCATGAAGGACGGCCGCGTCGTCGCAGAACGTCCGGCGAACGGCTTCGATCACCACGGCCTCGTGGAAGCCATGGGTACCGTCGCGAAGGAAGAGACCGGCCAGCGCTCGGCGCGCGAACAATCCACCGCGCCGCTCATTCTGTCCCACCAGGCGGCGGGCCTTGCCTTTGCGGCGCGCCAGGGCGAGATCATCGGACTGGCGGGGCTGGCGGGCCACGGGCAGACCGAGCTGTTGCTGGCTCTCCATGCCGCCCAATCCGGTCACTGGCTGCCTGAGCGCGACCCGCTCGTCACCTTCGTCGCCGGCGACCGCCGCCTCAACGGCGTCTTCGAACTGTGGAGCATCCTGCGCAACTTTTCCATCGCCTCGCTTGGTGACCTGTCGCGGCGCGGCCTCATTCTCGCAAACGAGGAGGAAGCCAAGGGCGCCGACTGGAAGCGGCGGATCGAGATCCGCACGCCCGATATGGCAAACCGCATATTGTCGCTTTCCGGCGGCAACCAGCAGAAGGTGCTCTTTGCCCGCGCCCTTGCGACACGCGCGCCCGTTGTCCTGATGGACGATCCGATGCGCGGCGTCGACGTCGGGACGAAGCAGGAAGTCTACGCCATCATCCGTGAGGAAGCCGCGCGCGGCCGCACGTTCATCTGGTATTCGACCGAAATGGACGAGATCCGTCTCTGCGACCGCGTCTATGTCTTTCGCGAAGGCCGCATCAAGGCCGAACTCGCCGGCGATGCCGTCAACGAGACGAATATCATCGCGGCCTCCTTCGAAGGGGTCGCCGCATGACGTTCCGGCTCTCGTCCGACGCCATGCGTCTCACCATTCCCGCCTTATCGCTGACCCTGCTGCTCGCCGCCGTTTTCTGGCTGCAGCCGCGTGCCATGAGCTATGTCGGGCTCAACCTGCTGTTCAATCTGGCTGTGCCGATCGCGCTAGCGACGATCGCCCAGATGCTTGTCATGGCGGTCAACGATCTCGATCTGTCGATGGGCACCTTCGTCAGCTTCGTCGCCTGCGTGAGCGCGACCTTTCTGCGCGATGATCCTGTAATCGGCGTCCTGATCCTTGCAGGCGCAATCGCAGCCTATGCGGGCCTCGGCGTCATCATCTACCTCCGCGACCTGCCGTCCATCGTCGTCACTCTCGGCATGAGCTTCGTCTGGGGCGGCCTTGCCGTGCTGCTGCTGCCAGCGCCGGGCGGGCAGGCGCCGGATTGGGTGCGCTGGCTGATGACCGTCAAGCCGCCGCTGGCGCCGATGGCGATCGTCGCCAGCATCATCATCGCCGCCGTCGCCCACCTTCTCGTCATGCGCTCCTCGCTCGGCGTACTGATCCGCGGCATAGGCGGCAACCAGCGCTCGGTCGAGCGCGCCGGCTGGTCGATCGTCGCCGCCCGCGCCGCCGCCTATGGGCTGGCCGGCCTCTTCGCGGTGCTTGCGGGTATCGCCCTCGTCGGTCTGACGACGTCAGCGGATGCGAATATCGCGCTGCGCTACACGCTGCTGTCGATCGCCGGCGTGATCCTCGGCGGCGGCGAATTCATCGGCGGCCGTGTCTCCCCTGTCGGCGCCGTCATCGGCGCGCTCACGCTGACGCTCGCCGGCTCCTTCCTGTCCTTCCTGCGCATATCGCCCGACTGGCAGATCGGAGCCCAGGGCGCGATCCTGATCATCGTCCTCGCGCTTCGCCTGATGCTGAACCGCCTGGAGAAACGGGAGAAACGTCGCCGATGACCCCTCTCCTCAGCCTCTTCGGCAAACCCTGGATCTGGTCATGGCTTGCCGCCTTCGTCGTGTGGTTCCTGACGATCATGGTGACGCTCGGCGCCAGCACGCTAGGCCTGTCGCAGGCAGCCCTCACCTTCGCGGCCTTCTCGGTCATCGTCGGCATCGGCCAGATGTTCGTCATCACGCTCGGCCCCGGCAATATCGATCTCTCGGTTCCCGCCACCATGACGCTTGCCGGCACCGTGGCGCTGAAGCTGATGAACGTTGAAAACGGCATGATACTGCCCGGGCTTCTCGTCGCCATCGTCATAGGCCTCGTCGTCGGCCTCTGCAACTACGCGCTCATCAAGGCGCTGCGCATTCCGCCGATCATCGCCACGCTTTCCGTGAGCTTCATCGTACAATCGGCGGCGATCTGGACGAACCGGGGCTTGCGCATCAAACCTCCGAGCGTGCTGGCGGAATTCACCACGTCGAACACGCTCGGCGTACCCAACGTCGCGATCGTTGCTCTCCTGGTCTCGCTCTTCGCCTGGTTCCTGCTGGAGAAGACGATTTATGGGCGCTGGATTTCGGCGATCGGCCAGAGCATGCCGGCCGCGCGCATGGCCGGGATACCGGTTGATGGCACGCGCTTCGTCACCTATCTCTTCTGCGCCGTGCTCGCATCGGTCGCAGGCTATCTGCTCGCCTGCTTCTCCGGCGGGGCGGCGCTCAACATGGGCTCGGAATATCTCTTGATGTCGATCGCCGTCGTCGTGATCGGCGGCACGGCGGTCGCCGGCGGCGATTCCAACGTGCCGGGCATCTGGGGCGCATCGCTCTTCATGTTCCTTGTTGTTTCCATGCTTAACACCTACGGGGTCGGCGCGGGCATCCGCCTCATCATGACCGGTCTCATCATCATCAGCGTCATCATGCTCGCCGGCGGCCGTCGGGCCGGCATGCGATAATTGGGAAGACCGCCATGGCCGAGGCCAGCACCTATGAAATCTATGATCCGCGCTTCCGGCAGTTGATCGTGACGAGCGCCGGCCTTGACGAACTCTATTCCGGTTGCCGCTGGGCGGAGGGTCCCGTCTGGTTCAACGATGCCAACCAGCTGCTGTGGAGCGACATTCCAAACCAGCGGATGCTGCGATGGACGCCCGAAGGCGGCGTCTCCGTCTACCGGCAACCCTCCAACTTCACAAACGGCCACACGCGCGACCGGCAGGGCCGGCTCATCTCCTGCGAGCATGGCGGACGCCGCGTCACGCGCACCGAGATCGATGGATCAATCACCGTGCTCGCCGACCGTTTCGAGGGTGCGCCGCTCAATTCGCCGAACGACGTGGTGGTGAAATCGGACGGCACGATCTGGTTCACCGATCCCACCTACGGCATCATGTCGGATTACGAAGGCTACCAGGCCGAGCCGGAGCAGGCGAGCCGCAACGTCTACCGGCTCGATCCCACGACTGGGGAACTTGCGGCCGTCGCCACGGATTTCATCCAGCCGAACGGCCTTGCCTTCTCGCCGGACGAAACGATCCTCTACGTTGCGGATTCGGCAGCAAGCCATGATGAAAGCCTGCCACGCCACATCCGGGCGTTCGACGTGGAGGACGGCAGACGACTCGCAAACGGCCGCGTCTTCTGTCTCATCGACGCAGGCATTCCCGACGGCATCCGTACAGACGTGAACGGGAACCTCTGGTCGAGCGCCGGCGATGGCGTGCATTGCTTCGACCCGACGGGCACACTGATCGGCAAGATCCGTGTACCGCAGACCGTTGCGAACCTCACCTTCGGCGGACCCAAACGCAATCGGCTGTTCATCGCGGCAACGCGCTCGCTCTATTCGCTCTACGTCGCCGTGACCGGCTCTCAGCTGCCGTAAGGTCAGATGTTCGCTCTTGAACGGGTTGGCGACCTCCCATCTGCCGCCACTTCGGACATTTTTCGATCGTCAAAACAAATCAAGAGGAACAGACCCTTGAATAGCTCGCGGAACCCATAAGCCGTTTGCCTTCGTGCATTCCCCGGTGAGAATGCAGATCAGGGTTGGGGAAGATTTTAGGTGTTCAACTTAGCCTGCCAGACGATCTGGAAGGACATAGATATTACAGCAACATCGAGGCACCACGGTCGAGATAGGTATCGAGGAATTGTTCAAGACGAGGATTTCTCGGTTTCTTAAAGACCTCCTGGGGCGTTCCGCTGAAGAGCACCTTGCCGTGGTCGAGAAAGATGATCTGCTGGCCGACGGTCGCGGCAAAACCTATCTCGTGCGAGACGACGACCATGGTCATGCCCTCGGCAGCCAGATCACGCATGACGTTCAAGACTTCGCCAGTCAACTCCGGGTCAAGCGACGAGGTCGGCTCGTCAAAAAGCATGATCTTGGGCTTCAGTGCTAAGGCACGGGCGATCGCCACGCGCTGCTGCTGTCCGCCTGATAGCTGCGAGGGATAATGCCCGGCCCGGCCATCGAGGCCAACCTTGACAAGCTGGGCCATTGCCCGCTCCTCTGCCTCCTTGCGGCTCATCTTGTGAACCGTTTTCAGTGCCTCGCTGACATTGCCAAGCGCCGTCATATGTGGCCAAAGATTGAACTGCTGGAACACCATGCCGATTTGGGCGCGGATCGCACGGTTGGCGGCAGCCGAAATGCGCTCGCGCCGCCCTTGAGAATCCTCGGTAAAGCCAAGCACCTCGCCGTTGATGGAGATCGTCCCGCGTGTTGCCTCTTCAAGAAAAGCCATGCAGCGTAAAAGTGTACTCTTGCCGGAGCCCGATGGGCCGATGAGACAGGAAACCTGCCCGGGCTCGATGGCGAGATCGACATCGTGAAGGACCGTGGTCTCTCCAAAAGTCTTGACGAGATTCCTGACTGCTATTGCGGGGACGCTCATGCGTTGAAAAACCTGAATCTGGATAGTTTCGTTTCAGCAAGGTTGCCGAGCCAGCCAGTGACTTCGACGAGCACCCAATAGAAAAGCGCCAATGCGGAGAGTGCTTCGACGAAGGCATATTGCTGCGACCCGATTGCGCTCAGCGTCGCCGTCAGCTCCGGCACGGTGATAATCGACAAGACCGCCGTCTCTTTCATCAGGATGACCACCATATTCACGGATGGCGGCAGCACCAGCATCGTCATTTCCGGCAATAGAATGCGCCTGACGATCTGCCCCTGAGTCAGGCCGACACATTCGCCGGCCTCGATATGTCCCCTCGGCACAGCCTGGAAGCCGGAGCGGAAGATCTCGCTGAAATAGGCCGCCCCATAGATCGAAATGCCGATCAATCCGGCAGGCAAGGGATCGAGATCGAGGCCGACAAAGGGGCCGCCGTAATAGACCAGAAATATCTGGATGAGAAACGGCGTGCCGCGCAGTACGGCTACGACGGCGCCCAGCGCCTTGTCGATCAGCATGCCGCCATATTGCCTGGCGACTGCCATCAGGAAACCGAGGACGGCCGCAGCGATGGTGCCGAGGATCCAGATCATGATCGTCACGCCGGCACCGCTGACGATGGCGGGCCACTGCCCGATGAGGACATTGATGTCGAATGTCACCGCGGCGCCCCCGGGAGTCTATTTTCGATCAGACCGCCGGCAAGGGCCACCAACCAGTTGATCACCAGATAGATGAGACCGGCGGATGCGAAAAGCTGCAGCGGCAGAAAGGTGCTGCCGGCGAGATCCTGCGCCATGCGCGTCAGTTCGACGATGCCAACGACTGAGACCAACGACGAGGCCTTGAGAATGAGGATCGCCTCGTTGACGAGAGCTGGAAACGTGAGGCGCAGTGCAATCGGAACCTTGACGCGTCGGAAGATCTGGCGCGGCGTCAAACCAACCATTTCCGCCGACTCCACCAGGCCTGAAGGCACGCTGGCAAAGCCGCCGCGCAGGTTCTCAGCCTGGTAGGCTGCGGTGCAGAGCGACAGGCCGATGATCGCGGCCACGATGCTTGGCACATTGATGCCGATGACCGGAAGAAGATTGTAGATCAGCAGCAGTTGCACCAGCAGCGGCACGCCGCGGAAGAAGCTGATGAAAATCTGGGCAGGTCGCACGAAAAGCCCTCGCCTCGACAGCAGCATTCCCGAAAGAAGGATCGCAATCGCAAAGCCGATAAGGATCGACACAACACTGATGGTCACCGTGTAGATCGATGCCTGCAAAAGCAACTCGAAGAGTTTAACGGACATTGTTCAGATTTCGCTCGCTTGGCGGTGAGGAAGATCCGGTCGTTTTCCTCGGCCATGCCCCAGCATCCCCGCAGGCATGGCCGATTTCCGATGGCTGATCAGAATGCCGGGTCCTTAACGGAATCCGGTGTGTCGAAGCTCGCGCCGAACCACTTCTTCTGCAGCGTCGCCATCCGGCCGTCAGCTTTGATCTTCAGCATGGCGGCGTCGATTGCGTCCATCAGTGGCGCATGATCTGCATCCTTCAGGCCGATAAAGCCGAAATAGGATTTCTTGCCAAAGGGCGGCAGCACGACTTCGAACGTGCCTTCGCGCTGCTTCGCGACGAAAGCAATGTTCGGCAGTGAGTTGGCAACACCGGCGATGCGGCCGGCCGCGAGATCCGCATAGGATTCAGTGAAGGCCGGATATTCGCGGATATCAACCTTTGTCGGCAGGGCTTCGGAAAACTCCTTGAGCTGATCCAGCTGAGCGGTCGCCTTGCCGACGCCAATCTTCTTGCCAGCGATATCCTCCGGCTTGCTGATCGTCTGGTCGCCCGCCTTCTTCAGGATCGCGATGGTCGCCTCAGCAAGCGGCGGTGTGAAACGATAGCGCTCCAAGCGCTTCTTGGTGATCGTCGCTGGGCCTGCGACGACGTCGAACTTGCCGGCCTCGAGCGCCGGGAAGACGCCATCCCAGGGGAGCGTGACCCATTCGATTTTTACCCCGAGTTCCTTGCCGATCTCGTTAAAAAGATCGACGTTCAAGCCGACATGTTCGCCAGCGTCGATAAAATCGAACGGTGCGAAGGCCGTCTCGGTACCGACCTTCATGGTGCCAGCGGCCTTCACGGCGGCAAGCGTGTCGGCCGCATGGGCGGAAATCGTTACGCCGAACAGAAACGCAGCGCCGACCAGCCCCTTCAGAAGCGAATTCTTCCTCATGTTTTTCTCTCCAGTTTTTACCCTTCCGGTGGAAGGTCCAAGTTCCCCAATCGTTGTCCCCGCCGAGCGGATTTCTCTGATCCGCTTTTGTCTATACAAATAGATACAGACCGGCCTACACTGTCAAACGCTAAACTCGACGCACGCAAGATTTGTGCCGCATAGTGCCGGTTGCGGCGGCTTTGGTGGAAATTGAATGTCATCGCTGGATCGAGGTGAGTTTTGGTCTCAATTCATCAGAGAATTTTCGAAGACATCGAAACCAGGATCATGGGCGGCGTCTGGCAACCTGGTCACCGCATCCCTTTCGAACACGAGCTGGTAGAAGAGTATCAATGTTCCAGAATGACCGTGAACAAGGCTCTTTCGGCCCTGGCGCAACGCGGCATGATCACACGCCGCCGCAAGGTTGGCTCCTTCGTTGCCTCCCGGCAGATCGACCGCACGGTGATGGATATCCAAGACATTTCGACGGAAGCCGAATTGGCGGGGCATGACCACAGCTACAGGATCCTGCGGCGAAAGATCGAGACACTGGATGCTGCCACCGCCGCACAGCTCGGCGAGACGACGGGAGCGGACATCCTGCGGCTTCACTGCCTGCATACAGTGGACGGTAAGCCAAATGCGCTGGAGCGGCGCATCATCATGCTCGCCATGGTCCCGTCTGCCAGAACCGAAAGCTTTGCGTCGGTTCCGCCCGGCAAGTGGTTGCTGGACATGGTGCCTTGGTCGAAGGCAAGGCATGTCATTCGCGCCGTTTCGGCCGATGCCGCCACGGCACGACTGCTTGAGATCGAGCGTGGCAAGGCCTGCCTGACCCTGATACGCCAGACATGGCAGAGCAGCCGCACGGTCACTTACGTCGAAATCATCCATCCCGGCGACCGTTTCCAATTCGCCGGCGATTTCCATCCAACGGAGAGAGGCATCCCAGATCAACCGCCGCAGAGAGGCTCCTTTTGACGGTAAAACAGGTTATCCGGACAGTGCCGCTCAAGGGCTTGCAGGCGTTCGAAGCTGTCGGCCGCTGTGGCGGTGTAAGTGCTGCGGCCCTCGAGCTGAAGGTTTCCCCCGGCGCGATAAGTCAGCAGATCCGCAAGATCGAGAGCTTTCTCGGCGTCACCTTGCTGGAGCGCAACGGGCGCACTGTCGAGCTCACCCAATGGGGGCGGCTCTATCATCAAGAAATATCGAAGGGTTTCGAGCAATTCGCGCTCGCGGAACAGGTTTTGGAACGGGCGCGTAATGAGAATGCTCTGGTTCTCAGCGCCCTGTCGTCCGTCGTCAACAAATGGATAGGGCGCCGAATCTTCGACTGGCAGGCCCTTCATCCGAACGCTCATGTCAGGATTGTCGGTCGCGACAACGAACCGCGCATGGGCTTCGACGACGTCGATTTCCGCATCAGCTATGGATCGGATGCGCTGCAGCATGAACACTATACCGAACTGTTCCGCGATTGGGTCGTGCCAGCCTGCTCGCCGGCGCTGATCAAGGGCAATGCGTCCTCCGTCGCCAGGCTTCTCGAATATCCACTCCTGCATGTCGAATGGGAACGGCATTTCACGCCCTATCCAAGCTGGCGCGAATTTGCTGTTAAGACGGGCACCACGTTCGAGGAGAGCACAGCCGGTCTTTCTTTCACTCTGTCGAGTAGTGCGATTGACGCAGCCGTCAACAAGCGCGGCGTGGTCCTCGCCCAGATGTCTATGATTGCCGACGAGCTTGAGGCACAGACGCTCGTCATCCCCGTCGACACACGCATAGCACTGCGCGAAAGCTATTATCTCGCTTGGGATCGCGCAGCGTTGCAGAAGCCCCATGGGCGCGAATTCCGCGATTGGCTCGTGGCTGTTTCCCGTCTGCAGGCGCTGGCGTCCGCGCCCAAGCCAACACTTTAGAAAAACTAAAACAGAACTCAGCTGCGAAATATTGATGAAATTTTGCGCCTGACGATAATTTGGGCAGTCGGTTTCCCGAATGGCGTGACCGACATGACAGGAGAGCTCGATGGCGCGAACTGACAAGATGAAACTCGGAACTTTCGTCTATACGTTCGGCTTTCATCCCGCCTCCTGGCTGCATCCGGCAAGCGACGTCAACGGCGCCAACGACTTCGCTCATCTGCTCGATGTCGCCAAACGATCCGAGGCCGCCAAATTCGATTTCATGTTCATGGCGGATTCTCCCGCCGCCGCCGTCGGGGATGCGAATGCGCTTGCCCGCATTCCGACCAAGATGAACCGTTTCGAACCCCTCTCGCTGCTTTCGGCTCTGGCGGTCACAACCGATAATCTCGGCCTCGTGGCGACGGCCTCGACGAGTTATAATGAGCCGTACAATGTCGCGCGTCTGTTCTCTTCAATCGACCATCTGAGCAGGGGACGCGCCTGCTGGAACGTCGTCACCTCCGACCACGACGAAACCGGCTACAACTTCAACCGCGAGGGGCTCGACCCGCATGCCTTGCGCTATGAGTGCGGCAACGAATTCGTCGATGTCGTGTTCGGTCTTTGGGACAGCTTCGAGGAAGGCGCGTTGCTTCTCGACCGTGAAACCGGTGTCTACTACGACAAGAGCAAACACCATACGCTCAATCACAAAGGCAAGCACTTCCAGGTCCGCGGCCCCCTCAATATCGCGCGAACGCCTCAGGGCCGCCCCGTCATCGCTCAGGCGGGCGGTTCGGAACCCGGAATGGACATGGCGGCACGCACGGCCGAGATCGTCTTCAGCCTCGCGTCGAATATCGAGCGCAACCGGGCATTCTACGAAAACGTCAAGCGCCGGATGCCGGCCTATGGCCGCGATGCGGACGACCTGAAGATCATGCCGGGCATCGTTATCAACGTCGGTGAGACCGAAGCCGAGGCAAGGGCGAAGGTGGATTATCTGATCGATAAGATGCATCCGGATGTTGGCCGGCTGATGCTCTCTGAATTCCTCGAAGCTGATCTGCATGACGTGGCCCTCGACGAGCCTTTCCCCATGGAGCGGCTGCCGGCAGCGCCAAAGGGGTCACGCGCTCTGTTTGACGAACTGGTCGACTTCGTCACCAGTGGCCACACCGTCGGCGAACTCATCCGGCACTATGCCGAGAAGCATACCGGAAACGGCATGACAGGCACGCCATCCCAGATTGCCGATTTCATGGAGGAATGGTTCGAGACGCGCGCCGCCGACGGCTTCATCCTGATGTTTCCGACCTTGCCGTCCAGCCTCGACGATTTCGTGCGGCTCGTCCTGCCCGAGCTTCGACGCCGCGGACTGTTTCGCGAGGAATATGAGGGAAGAACCTTGCGCGAGAACCTCGGCCTCTCAATGCCGGCGAACCGCTTTGCCAAAACGCAAGCAGCAGGCCGATGAGTGCCGAAACCTTGATCAGCGAAGCGGACTTCAAGCTTTCGATGCGTCATCTGGCAGGTGCTGTCAGCGTGATCACCGTCGGCGACGGAGAAGACCGTACCGGCTTCACCGCGACGTCGGTCTCTTCACTTTCGGCGGAGCGGCCCTCCGTCATCGTTAGCGTCAACCGTACGTCTTCCTCGTGGCCAGTGCTGCAACGGTACGGCTGCTTCTGTGTCAACGTGCTCGCCGCCGATCAGCAGACTGTGGCGCAATCCTTTGCCGGCCTCGATGGACGCAAAGGCGCCGAACGCTATGGCGATACGGGATGGTATCGCCTGAGGACCGGCGCGGCCGTCCTTGAAAGGGCTCTTGCAGTGCTGGATTGCAGGCTTGAAGCCGCTTTCCACCATCATTCCCATGCAATTTTGATCGGGCATATCTGCGCGATCCAAATCCGAGAGAGCATAGGGCCGCTTCTCTATTGGCGCGGCAGTTATCATCAACTTCCGGCAGAGGCTGAGCGCAGCGGCCTAGAAGAGCCGGTCGGACAATAGGCCTATCGATGCGACATCCGCATTGGCAAAGGCAAGCCTGAGATAACGTTCCTGTCCTTCGCCGAAATAGGCGCCGGGTAAACAAACGATGCCGGATTCCCTCGCGAGTTTTTCGGCCACCTCGGAAGACGATCGATCGGTGAAAGGGTGGCGAACAAAGGCGAAATAGGCGCCGATCGCGTCAATCTCCCAGCCTGGCAGCTTGGACACGACCAGTCTCAGCGCATCCGCCCGGCGAGCGATCTCGGCACGGTTGCCGGCGCGCCAGTCTGCGAGCAACGGGATGGCCGATGCAACGGCGATCTGAGCCGAACGCGGTGCGCAGATCTGCATGTTGTCCATCACTTTCGCGATTTCGGCGACGAGTTTGGGTCCTGCCGTGATCGCACCCAGCCTGTGGCCAGGAATGCAGAAGGATTTCGAGAAACTATAGAGCAGAACGAGCGTGTCCTCCCAACCCGGCTCTGACAGCAGAGAGTGCGGCTGCCCGTAATCGGCGCCGAGGAAATCGCGATAGGTCTCATCGAGGATCAGCCAGGCGCCATATTTCCGGCAGAGAACGAAAAGCTCATGAAGCAGCTCCGGCGGATACACTGCCCCGGTCGGGTTGTTGGGTGTGACGACCGCCAGCATTTTCGCGCCGGCAGCAAGTGCCGCCTCGGCCGAACGCGGATCGGGAAAGAACCCGTTGGCGGGATCGCAGTCGACCAATCGCCGCCCGATCCCCAGCATCGACAGCGTCGTGTCATGATTGAAATAGAAGGGATTGGTGAGCGCTACGGTATCGCCCGCGCCAGCAAGCGCGATCGCGGCACACATGAACGCCTGATTGCAGCCGGCGGTAATGTGGATATTGCCGCCGGAAATGTCGGCGCCGTAAAGCTCAGCAACATGGGCAGCGTAGGTCTTGCGCAATAAAGGCTCGCCCTCGATCGGCCCGTATCCCGTCATCGCCTGTTGTCCGGCCGTCTCGCCGAGAAGCCGCAGCATCTCCGGATGCGCGGGATAGCCGGGCACGGCTTGCGATAGATCGATGAGTGGACCCTTCAGCCCCTTGTATTCGCGGCCCCAGGCGACGACGGACGGAATGGGCGGGGCAGAAAGGCGGGAAACGAGCGAATTGAATTTTGCGGCGGTCATATCGATTTCTCTTTGATCCCGATTGCTACAACGATACCAATGGCTTTCTCAACCTCTTTGTTGGGCGAGACGAAACTGAAGCGGAGACGCATGCCGATGGTGTGGGACAAAATGCGGCTTGAGCAGCTGCGCGCGGAATTTGCAGACACCAATGGCGGCGAAATATTCGATGAGAAGTTTCGGAAAGTGGCGGAGAGGATCATCTCCAAAAATGGCACGCGACTGGCGCCGTATTCCGGAGTGCCAACCTTCCTCAGCGCACCCCATATGCAGGTGGCTGCCGAAGAGCCCGACTTCGGCAATCTCCAGGTTGCAATCACCGGAATCCCGATGGATCTTGGCGTCACCAATCGTCCGGGCTCCCGTTTTGGACCGCGCGCCCTTCGCGCCATTGAGAGGATTGGCCCATACAATCACGTTCTCGGCACGGCCCCGGTTTTTGATCTCCGGGTCGCCGACATCGGCGACGTATCGTTCCAGAGCCGTTACCGGCTGGAGCTCAGCCACGACGACATCGAAAAGCGCATTGGCCAAATCGTCGATGCCGGCGTCGCACCGCTTTCCGTCGGAGGCGATCATTCCATCACCCATCCGATTTTGAAGGCCGTCGGCCGGCAACAGCCGGTCGGCCTCATCCATATCGATGCCCATTGCGACACAAGCGGTGCGTTCGATCAGACGAAGTTTCATCACGGCGGGCCGTTCCGCAATGCCGTGTTGGACGGCGTGCTCGATCCGACCAGGACGATCCAGATCGGCATTCGTGGCTCGGCGGAATATTTATGGGAATTCTCCTATAAATCGGGAATGACCGTGATCCACGCAGAGGAGATCAGCGGAATGGGGATCGCGGCGGTCGTCGCCAAGGCAAGAACCATCGTCGGCGACGGCCCGACCTATCTTTCCTTCGATGTCGACAGTCTCGATCCGAGCTTTGCGCCCGGCACTGGCACGCCCGAGATCGGTGGATTGACCACGCGTGAAGTCCTTGAACTGATACGAGGACTGAAAGGGGTAAACCTGGTGGGTGGTGACGTCGTCGAAGTTGCCCCGCAATATGACGCGACGACCAACACAGCGCATGCCGCGGCGCAGGTGCTTTTTGAAGTTCTGAGCCTGATGGTGTTCAGCCCATCGATCGGCAAACACTAAGCATTCTGTTCAACGAATGCGAGGTATGCGGGCAAGTCTCCAGGCGAAGCTGTTGAACGCCGATGACCGGTAAAAGCAGCATCGCCAATAAGCAACTTTTATGGCTGAAAAGCTCAAGAGCTCGCTAATCAGATCTACCCTGGTTCTGGCTGACGTGTCGAGTAACTGAATGCGCGCCATCACCCCGAGCGGCATCCTCGGAGCAGGGCAGAGTCGCTCAATATTGCGTGAAATCGCCCGATTCCGACTGAAGCAGCGTCAGCGGATAACGTGCAGGATGATGGACCAGCGCCGTCAGGTTGACCGGGCGATTGCGATCGTCGAAAGCGATCTGATCCACGGTGAGAACCGCAGCTGGCGGAGGCAGCTCGAGCATCGCAGCCTCCTCATCTGTCGCAAGGCGCGCGCTCAGCGTTGTCTGCCCGCGTTTCGGATGAATGCGATAGCGCTCGCGAAGCTCGGCATAGAGCGACCGGTTGGCAACCGCCCAGTCGAGATCAAGCAGACCCGGAACGCGGGCCACCGGTATCCAATCGGTCTGGACGACGGCTGGTATGTTGTCGAGAAGACGAAGCCTCGAGAGCAGAACCACCTCGGCGCCGGGTGCCAGGAAAAGCGGACGGCTCACCTCAAGCGGCGCATGCACGATACGGGCCTCAATCAGCTTATGGCCAGGACTTCGCCTGTTCGCTATCGCGATGCTTGTGAAGCTTTTCAGAACCTGCAGTTCGAAGCCGCCACCACGCTCGGCGACGTAGAGTCCCTTTCCCGGCTGGCTGTGTATCACGCCCTGTTGGATCAACTCGCGTACGGCATGGCGCACGGTGATCCGGCTGACATTGTAGAGATCGACGAGTTCCCGTTCCGACGGCAGCTTGCCGCGCAACGGCAGCTTGCCATCGCGGATGGACGCCAGAAGGGCATCGTACACCTGCCTGTGCAAGGGGCGAGGATCGTTCCGGTCGATGCCGCCCTGTGGCGCGATGAATGATGCCGGAGCTTGCTGCATCTTTAAAATCCGATCCTGTGCTGTGCGGACCACTCTTGCCGTTTTGTATCTTCGACGCAACCGTCGGCAAAGTCCATGTTGACATGACTGGTCATAACCAGTCCTATTGGAAGCAAGGAGACAGAGAGCTCCGCGTAATGCCGAAGCGTTATCAACGAAGGGAACAATCGATGTTGAAGAAAAGCCTTGCCGCATTGGCGATATCTGCAGCCCTGTGGGGTGGCAGCGCACATGCCGAAACCATTTCCGTATTTTGCGCGCCGACGGAATTCGAGCTCTGCACGAACGTTGCCAATGCCTGGAAGGAAAAGACGGGCAATGAGGCCAAGATCAACAAAATGCCGGCGCTTCTGGACGACGCGATCCCGATCTATCAGCAGCTGCTCGCCGCCAAATCCAAGGATATCGACGTCCTCTTCCTCGATGTGATCTGGCTCGGCATGTTCAAGAGCAACCTGCTCGACCTCAAGACAATGATCCCGCAGGCAGACCAGGACAAGCATTTCGCCTCGACACTCAATGCGGCCAAGCTCGACGGCAATCTTATTGCCATGCCTGCCTATATGGATGTCGGGCTCATGTTCTACCGCAAAGACCTGCTCGAAAAATACGGCAAGGCGGCGCCGAAGACCTGGGACGAGCTGGCTGCCACCGCCAAGGAAATTCAGGACAAGGAGAGGGCTGCAGGCTCGGCCGACATGTGGGGTTATGCCTGGCAGGCCAAAAGCTATGAAGGCCTGACCTGCGACGCGATCGAGCTTGTTGCTTCCAACGGCGGCGGTACCATCATTTCTGACGATGGAAAGGTGACCATCGACAATCCGCAGGCTGCCGCGGCGCTCGAAAAAGCGAAGGGCTGGATCGGCTCGATCAGCCCCGAGGGCGTCCTCAACTATGATGAGGAGCAGTCGCGCGCCGTCTTCGAATCCGGCAACGCAGTCTTCCACCGCAATTGGCCCTATGTCTGGGGCACCTCGCATGAAAAGGGGAGCAATGTCGTCGACAAGGTCGGCGTGATGCCTTTGCCGGTCGGCAAGGAAGGCGAAAAGTCGAGCGGATGCCTTGGCCCAATGTATTACGGTGTCAACAAATACAGCGCCAAGCCCGAGGTCGCGGCCGACTTCGTGAACTTCATCACCGGCCCTGATATGCAGAAGATGCGTGCCCTGAAGGCGGCTCTCAACCCGTCGATCCAGGCGCTCTACAGCGATCCGGAAGTTCTTGAGAAGATACCCTTCCTCAAGGATAACCAGCAGGCCTTCGCCGATAGCGCCGTGCGCCCGTCCGGCTACACCGGCACCAGCTACAACCGCGTTTCGCAGGCTTTCTACCGTTCGGTCCACGACATGCTTTCTGGCGGTGCCGAGGTCAAGTCCAGCCTGACATCGCTGGCCGGGCGGCTTGAGAAACTGAAGGAAAGCCGCTGACGCTCTCCGGATGTCCGGCGGCGGGAACGACCCGCTGCCGGAATGCGTCACTGCCTCGCCACCAAACACGGTGGCGCGCCCTCTGCCGTCTCATACCCTCAGGTGAACAATGGCATCGGTTTCGCTCGAATCCGTTTCGAAGAATTTTGGTACGCATACTGTTATCCAGAATGTCGACCTGCAGATTATCGACGGCGAGTTTGTCGTTTTCGTCGGTCCCTCCGGTTGCGGCAAGTCAACGCTTTTGCGCATCGTCGCCGGCCTGATCTCTGCGTCGAACGGTGTGGTGAGGATCGGCGGCGACGACGTGACTGATGTGCCTGCCTCCCAGAGAGGCGTAGCCTTCGTCTTCCAGTCTTACGCGCTCTATCCGCATATGAACGTTGCGCGCAATATCGGCTTCGCGCTTGAGACCCTCGGCATGAACAGGGCCGCTATCAGCGAGAAAGTGCGGTCGGTCGCACGGATGCTGAAGGTCGATCATCTGCTCGAACGCCGGCCGCGTGAGTTGTCCGGCGGACAGCGCCAGCGCGTGGCGATCGGCCGGGCCCTGGTACGCCAGCCCGAAATCTTCCTCTTCGATGAGCCGCTGTCCAATCTCGATTCGGATCTGCGAATGGAGATGCGCATGGAGATCGCCAAGCTCCACGACGATCTGCAGACGACGATGATCTATGTCACCCATGACCAATCGGAAGCGATGACGCTTGCCGACCGGATCGTCGTTCTCAATCACGGACGCATCGAGCAGGTCGGCACACCGAAGGAACTCTACCACAGCCCCGACAACCGCTTTGTTGCAGGCTTCATCGGCAGCCCCCGCATGAACTTCCTGTCGGTACAGGCAACATCAACCAAAGTGACTGGACCGGGCGGTCTCGTCATCGACGCAGGTACCGAGGGCCAAACCATCACCGAAATCGGCATACGGTCGGAAGCGATCCAGCTGGTGAAGGCTGGGGATGGGCGAATGACCTGCGTGCTCGAACGTATTGAGGATCTTGGCCACGAGCATTTCGCCTATTGCCGCATCAACGGCGACGTCATCTGGGTTGTCCGCGTCAATGTCGAGCCGCCAAAGGAACTGATCGGCAAGGAGGTCGGCCTGAATTTCCGGGATGCTGCGATCTTTGCCTTCGCCGCCGACGGAAAACGCCTCATTCTCAATCGCCAGGCAGGCGTGATCGAAGGAGCGCGGCAATGAGTGCCCGGCTCGCCCGCCGCGACCATCGTGCGGCCTGGCTGTTTCTGCTGCCGGTCATCATCGTCATGCTGGTCGTCGCCCTCTGGCCGCTCGGCCGCACCTTCTTCTTCGCCTTCACCGATGCCTATCTTGACGATCCCTCCGTCTATTCAATGACAGGGATCGACAACTTTCTTGAGGTCATCAACGACCGCAGCTGGTGGATTGCCGTCAAGAACACGCTGATCTTCACGGTCATCTCGGTGGCGATCGAGACAGTTCTCGGCCTGGCGATAGCGCTTCTCGTCAATGAAGCCATTCCGGGCCGCGGGCTGGTGCGCGCCGCGATCCTCGTGCCCTGGGCGATCCCGGTCGTCGTCTCGACGAAGATCTGGGAATGGATGCTGAACGACCAATTCGGCGTTATCAATAAAGTCTTCATCGGCCTCGGCCTCATCGATCACGGCATCCCCTGGACGGCGAGCGGATCGCTGCTGATGGGCGTCGTGATCTTCGTCGACGTGTGGATGACGACCCCGTTCATGGTTCTGCTCATCCTGGCAGGCCTGCAGCTGATATCATCGGAGATATTCGAGGCAGCGGAGGTCGACGGCATTCCCGCATGGAAGCGCTTCTGGTCGATCACCCTGCCGATGCTGCGCCCGGCGATCGGCGTAGCGGTCCTCTTCCGCGTCCTCGATGCGTTGAGGATGTTCGACCTTGCCTATGTGATGGCGGCGAGCAACGAGAGCGTCATGACCGTCTCCATCTACGCACGCGACCGGCTGATCAGCTTCCAGGAGCTCGGCATCGGCTCGGCGGCATCGACCTGGGTCTTCCTGCTCGTCGCGTTTGTCGCCATCATCATCATCGGGGTCCTTCGCCTCGACAGAGCCGCGGGGACCTGAGCGACATGGCCGATGCAATCATCCCGAAGACCGTCCGCAAGCCTGCCTCCTACTTCCGGATGCGGCGACGTGTCGTGCGAAGCCTGCAGATCCTGGCCCTTTTGCTCGTCCTGTTCTATACGCTGTTTCCCTATTATTGGGCCTTCGTTTCCTCGACGAAGCAAGGCTCGGCGCTCTATCAATCCGCGCTGATGCCGGCGTTCGACTTCACCTACTATCGCCAGCTGATCGACAATCCTGTTTTCATGGGCTCGCTGCTGAACTCGGCCTATGTCGCGGTCTCAACCACGTTCCTGTCGCTCGTCATCGGGCTTAGCGCCGCTTACGCATTGGGGCGCATCGACTTTCCGCAACGGCGCACAATCCTGATGATCGTGCTGATGATCTCGATCTTCCCGCAGGTCGTTGTCCTCTCCGGCATGTTCGAGCTGATCAACTGGATGGGCCTGTTCAACCGGCCAAGCGCGCTCGTCCTTACCTATCTCCTGTCGACCGTGCCGTTCACGACCTGGATCCTGACCACCTTCATCCGCGAATTTCCAAGGGAGCTGGAAGAGGCTGCGATCATCGACGGCTGCTCACATTTTAGAATTCTGACGAAGATCCTGCTGCCGCTCATGGGACCTTCGCTCGCGAGCACCGGCATTCTTGCCTTCATCCTGGCGTGGAATGAGTTTCTCTTCGCGCTGACCTTCACCCTGACGGACGAGAACCGGACCGTGCCGGTTGCGATCGGCCTGATCGCAGGTAACACCCGGTACGAATATCCGTTCGGCCAGATCATGGCCGCATCCGTTACCGTGACGCTGCCGCTGATCATCATCGTTTTGATCTTCCAGAGGCGTATCGTTGCTGGCCTGACAGCAGGTGCCATCAAAGGATGACAAAGGAATAAACCATGGACATGCTGGTAAAACTCTACGAACTGAAGGCCGATCCTGAACTCGATGCGCGCATCGCCGAACAGGGTATCACCATCCGGCGTGTTCTTGCGCCGGAGTTGAGCGCTCTGACGGCCTGGATCGAGCCGCGCTTCGGATCCGGCTGGGTCGCGGAAGCGACGGTCGCCACCATGCGCCAGCCCCCCACTTGCTTCATTGCAATCCGGAACGACGAACTCATCGGCTTTGCCTGCCACGACGCAACCGCCAAGGGCTTCTTCGGGCCGACCGGCGTCGATACGGCCGCCCGCGGCAACGGTGTCGGCCACGCTCTGCTGCTGACCACGCTTCTAGATATGTACGCGCAGGGCTATGCCTACGGGGTAATCGGGGGCGCCGGTCCGATGGAGTTCTACCGTCGAAACGTCGGGGCAATCCCGATCGAAGGCTCGGACCCGGGCATCTATCGCGGCATGCTGCCGCTTGCCCAACCGAGCGGCATTTCGAATTCGGACCACTAGGTCGTCCCCCGTGAAGAACGGGTAACGTATTGAATCAGCGTTTTTATCCAGAGTTCTGCAGTATTGAACGAAGCCGCTTTCGCGGCATTTGGAGCGCGGGATTTGCATGATGCGCGTTAGAACGAACGCTATTTGACGGAGAACCGTTCGCGGCAGGGCAACTCGTAAATGTCCTGCCGCGTTGGTCCGTGCCGGCAGGCAGCATCCATGTCGGTTTATCCGAAGGCTCATTCGTTCACCCAAATTTTCGCGTTCGCAGCCACAGAGACACGCGGGACGGCTGCTCACCGGTCGTGATCCAATCGCCAAACCAACTTCTCTCGCTCCAGGGTCAGGTCGCGAGGGCTGGGTTCAGGCAGCCGCATCGTGACATGTGGATTGGCAAGCTGCCGTACCTTTTGGGAGTTAGCTGAAACCGATGATCATATTTTGAGCAGCTCTTACTAAATTGACGAATTCCCTGTGCTTTTTTGAGCATTCGGGATGTCCACATCGTGGCCTTCCTCGCGATTTCAAACTGGCATGAAAGCTGCGTGTCAGCTTTGTATGCAAGATGGAAATACACAACAGCCGACGCAGATCAACATCGAGGCGTCCATTGTCTCCGGCATCTTGTCGGCGCGTATTCGTCCCGGCACACGGCTTGGTGAAAGCCAACTAGCCACACTATTCGATGTGTCTCGTACCCGCATCCGCGAAGCTATGATGAGGCTGGAAACACGCGGCATCGTTACGGTGTTTCCCCGGCGGGGTTGGTACGTCGTCGAACCCTCCGCCGAAGAGGCGATGAAGGTTTATTCGGCGCGGCGCGTTATCGAATTCGGTCTTTTACGCAATATGAGCCATCTGCCGGATGCCGGCCTCAAGATGTTATCCGATCACCTTGCCGAGGAGAGGCAAGCGATGGCCGAAGGCGATCGCCAGCGATTGACTGTGCTGATGGCCGACTTCCACATCCGCATTGCTGAAATCGCTGGCAATGAGATCATTGTAGAAACACTGCGTGACCTCACGGCACGCACAATCCTCATCTCGATGCTGTATCAGTCCGATTTTCACGCCAGCCAATCACACGACGGGCACTGCCGCATTTTCGCGGCCATGCAGGTGGGAGACTTCAGCGGTGCCGCCGAATATGCCGTCCAGCACCTCAACGAGGTGGAAACGGGTCTCGATCTGACACGTCGTCCCGATCCTTTGGCAGCCCTGCGCACGTCACTCTCACTTCCCCCATCGAACTGGAAAACCAAGAAGGAACAATAGCATGCTAACGAAACGTCTTTTTATTGTTACCGCAACATTGGCAGCCGGAATTTGCTTCGCCGCCCCGTCCTTTGCCGATGTTCTGAGCGACATCGCCGGTCGCGGGACGATCCGCGTTGCGGTCCCGCAGGATTTTCCGCCCTTCGGTAGCGTTGGCACGGATATGGCTCCGCAGGGATACGATATCGATGTCGCCAATCTGATCGGTGACAAGCTCGGTGTGAAAGTCGAGTTGGTGCCGGTCACCAGTGCCAACCGCGTTCCTTATCTGCAGACCAACAAGGTCGATCTGGTCATCTCGAGCCTTGGCAAGAACCCGGACCGTGAAAAGGTCATCGACTTCTCGACCGCCTATGCGCCTTTCTTCAACGGCGTCTTCGCTCCGGACTCGGTTGCCGTCGCCAAGGCGGAAGATTTGTCCGGCAAGACCATTGGAGTCACCCGTGGCGCCGTCGAGGACCTGGAATTGACTAAGGTAGCTCCGGCCGATGCGACCATCAAGCGCTACGAGGACAATAACGGAACGATCTCGGCCTTCCTCGCCGGTCAGGTAGAAGCCGTGGCGACGGGCAATGTCGTGGCCGCCGCCATTCTCGCCAAGAACCCGCCAAAGCGTCCAGAGCTGAAGTTCCTGATTAAGAACTCCCCCTGCTATATCGGCCTGAACAAGGAACAGCCAGCGTTGCTGGAAAAGGTCAACGCTATCATCGCTACTGCAAAGACCGATGGTTCGCTGAATGCCATCGCGCAGAAATGGCTGAAAACCGATCTTCCGAAAGATCTCTGACCAACCCGTCAATGCACGCGCCGGCCTCGTCTGATCCGGATCCGGCGCATGCTTTGTCCTCCCCGAAAGGAAATATCGGGTGAAATATACATTCGATTTTGGATGGCTTTTCGAATATTATCCGCAGATCATCAGGGGCATCGCCGTCACGCTGGAATTGATTGCGGTCGGCGGGGTTCTCGGTATCGCACTTGGCATATTCTGCGCTTGGGTGCGCGCGCTCGGCCCGAAATGGCTGCGGCCGCCTGTTGCCGCCTATGTGGAACTCATTCGTAATACGCCATTCCTCATACAATTGTTTTTTGTCTTTTTCGGCCTGCCGTCGCTCGGTCTGCAACTGTCGGAACTGAGCGCGGCCAACATCGCCATGGTCGTCAACCTCGGCGCCTATAGCTGCGAGATCATCCGCGCCGGTATTCAGGCGACGCCCAAAGGGCAATTCGAGGCGGGCGCCAGTCTGGCTATGAGCCGCTTCGAGACCTTCCGGCATGTAGTACTAGTGCCGTCGTTGCAGCGCATATGGCCAGCACTTTCCTCCCAAGTGGTGATCGTCATGCTCGGCTCGTCTGTGGTATCGCAGATTGCTGCTGAAGATTTGACATTTGCTGCCAACTTCATCCAGTCGCGCACGTTCCGCGCTTTCGAAGCCTATATGGTTTCTACCGCCATCTATCTTGTGCTCGCAATTTTTCTCCGGCAGGCACTCGGCGTTGTCGGCGGCTTCATCTTCCCGCGCAGGATTGCAACATGATCGAATTTACCACCTGGGATATCCTCAGAAATCTCCTGCTGGCGACTCGTTGGACCGTCCTGCTTTCCCTCGTCTCTTTCATCGGCGGTGGTATCGTCGGGCTGTTGCTGCTCTTCGCGCGAATTTCTCTGAAAAAGTGGCTCCGGACATTCGCGAAATACTATGTCGAACTGTTTCAGGGCACGCCGCTGTTGATGCAACTCTTCATCGCCTTCTTCGGACTTGGCCTGTTCGGTATCGATGTTCCAGCCTGGTTGGCGGCGGGCCTGACGCTGGTATTATGGACGGCGGCGTTCCTGACGGAGATCTGGCGCGGCTGTGTCGAGGCCGTTGCGAAAGGCCAGTGGGAGGCGTCCGCAAGTCTGGCGATGGGCCGCCTTCAGCAGATGCGTTACGTCATCCTGCCGCAAGCCATGCGAGTCGCCGTGCCGCCGACGGTCGGCTTCATCGTGCAGGTGATCAAGGGCACCGCGGTCACCTCCATCATCGGTTTCGTGGAACTGTCCAAGGCCGGAACGGTAGTCACCAACGCCACCTTCCAGCCCTTCGTGGTCTATGGCCTCGTCGCCCTCATCTATTTCGCCCTGTGCTGGCCTTTGTCGAAGAGCAGCCAGATTCTCGAAAGGAAGCTTAATGTCGCTCATCGAAATCACTGAAGTCCGCAAGAGCTACGGCGCGAACGAGGTTCTGAAAGGCATCAACCTCGATGTCGAACCCGGTGAAGTCATTGCGATCATCGGCAAGAGCGGTTCCGGAAAATCGACGCTGCTTCGCTGCATCAACGGGCTGGAGACCATTTCGGCCGGTTCGATTTCGGTCGCCGGGGCGCAATTACTGGAGGACGAGGTTCATCTCAAGGCTCTGCGCCTGAAGGTTGGCATGATCTTCCAGCAGTTCAATCTCTTTCCGCATCAGACCGTGGGCGGCAATGTCGTGCTGTCGCAGATGGTGGTGAAAAAGACGCCGAAGCGCGAGGCGGAAACCATCGCCCGCAAGATGCTGGAGCGTGTCGGTCTGGCGCACAAGTTCGACGCCTATCCGGACGAATTGTCGGGCGGTCAGCAACAGCGGGTGGCGGTCGCGCGGGCACTTGCCATGCAGCCAATTGCCCTGCTGTGCGATGAAATCACGTCGGCACTCGATCCCGAGTTGGTGGCTGAGGTCTTATCGGTGGTCCGCGAACTCGCTTCCGAAGGCATGACCCTTTTGATGGTGACTCACGAAATGAAATTCGCCCGCGACGTCTGCTCGCGTGTCGTATTCATGCACGAGGGAAGGGTGCATGAAATCGGCCCGCCGGAAGAGGTGTTCGCCAATCCCCAAACCCAAGAGCTAAGGCAATTCCTCGGAGTGCATTGAAAATTTCGACATGTTCTAAAACATGTGGAGGCAGAATTTGTGAATAGGCTTCCGTCGTCAGCTCCGATTTTTGGAGGATCAGGCCCTACCTATTGGCATTCTTCTTTTCAGCGCTCGAGCCTTCTCAAATCCTGGAGGCTGCGGTTGGACCAGTGAACTCGATTGACTGCCAAACGACATAAGCCCCATTCTGCGAACGAGCATGAAGTGCGCGAACGTTTCAGTGTGCGACGCCTGGTTCCTCGTGTGCCCTCACGATGGCGTCCGCTTCCTTGCCGTATAGCTCCTCGAAGTGATCGAAGGTCTTGGAAAAATAACCAATGCCCTGAGTCGCAGAGCGCAGCGCCCGCGCCAGATCGTCAAGTGCGCCGCCCGGAATAAGTGCCCGGAAGATGTCCCATCCCTTAGCGGTTTCATCCCGGTCGAAGCCGAGAACCTGACCCTTGAGAGTGGAGACGATCTGGACGAGGCTGCCGGAATAGGTCGACGGAATGTGAATTTCAATGCGGAACACTGGTTGCATCAAAACGGCCGACGCTTCCGAAAGCGCCTGTCGCACTCCCATTTTCGACGCAGTCCTGAAGGCGTGTTCCGAACTGTCGACGGCATGGTGCTGACCATCGAACAGCGTTACGCCGACATCGATGACCTGGAACCCGAGCGGCCCTTTCTCCATCGCTTCGCGCGCGCCTGCTTCGACGGCAGGAATGTAGTTGCGCGGAACGACGCCACCCTTGACGGTTTCGCTGAAGGTGAAGCCCCGGCCACGCTCGTTGGGGCGAATGCTCAGCTTCACATCCGCGAATTGCCCGGCACCGCCGGTCTGTTTGCGATGCCGGTAGTGAACCTCTGACGGCTTGGCGATTGTCTCGCGGTAGATCGGGCTGGGCGTTCGATCGGTTACGTCGATGTGGAAGACGTCGGACAGGGTTCGGCAGAGATCGCGCAGATGTACCGGCCCCTGGGCGCGGACGAGCTGGGCGCCAGTGCCTTCCTCCTGCAAAACGACAAGACCGCGATCCGTTTCGGAAAGTTTTGCCAGCGTTTCGGAGAGCTTGTTTTCATCGCGTTCGCTGCCCGGGACGAGGATCCTTTCAAGCATCGGCGTAGGTGGCTCGGTCCATTCGGGTGGGGCGACCGTCGCGTCTGATGTCAACAGCGACGGGACGGGCAAGTGGTCGGACTTAACCGTTGCGAAGACATCCCCCGGTGCGGGCACGATCGCCGAGCTGGACCGTCCGTTTGCGGGATCCTGCACGGCGCCGAGGCTGGAACCGCCCAGTAATGCGCCTTGCCGCAGTCCCTCACCAAACGCACGCACCAGCACCGTCTTGCCGATATTTTGACGATGATAGGCATGGAAGCTCACGGCGGTCAGCTTATTTTCATCGACATTGCCCGCACGAGCCAGGCGCTGTCGAAGAACCCCTACCGGCGGCGCCTCGTGGCGCAGTGCCTTCATCAGCCTCATCATGCCGTTGCCATGGCTTGCGGCACCGATCAGGACCGGGATAATCCTGTTTTCCCTGAGAACCCGCGATGAAATGGCATAGAGCGCTTCGCTGGGCGGCTCGCGATCTTCGACTAGTTCCTCGAGAAGCCAGTCATCGAATTCGGACAGGTGTTCCAGGAGCTCGCTGCGCGCTTCGTGCTCGCGCTCGGCGGCGCTTTCGGGAATTGCGATCAGCGCCGAAGTCTGGCCTTCCCGATAGCGCCACGCCCGTTCCGAAATCAAATCGCAACTGCCTATGATCTTGTCTCCCTCGCGGATCGGGATCTGGCGAAGCAAAAGCGTGTGGTTGGCGTAGTCTTGAAGCGCGGCGATCACGTCCCTCAACCGCCCTCTCGGTTCGTCCATCCGGTTGACGAAGAGGATGCACGGTGTCCCCGAGGCTTCGACTATCCGCAGATAGGGCGCGGCGAGCACAGCCTCTTCGGGTGCCGATGAAACGCACAGGATGCAGGCGTCGCTGGCAAGAAGCGCGTGCTGTGCATGCGCCAACGCTTCGTTGGGTCCTGGCGCATCCAGCGCACACCACGCCTCGTTTCCAAAGGTGAATTCTGTGATGTTCAATCCATAAGGGGACCTGGATTTTCTCGGCGCCCCCTCCAGGGAGCCGAGCTTTTCCACGACTGTTGATTTTCCGGTCTGCGAGGGTCCAAGCACGGTAAAGCAGCGCATCGGCATTCCTCCAACTGCCTAAACACAATTTTCAGCCATCATAGGATGCCCTGAACCGCTGCAAGGCGCCAGAGGTGTTCAGTTTCACAACGTTTTGACCTGGAGGCGTAGGAGCTGTTCTCGAATTGCCGGCGGGGCTGACCGCAGGGGACGCATCCAAAACGATCCATCCAGAGACTCTTTCGCCCACTGGATCGTGATCCGTCTTCGCTGTACAGCGAGGAAGGTATTTTGGTTGTCGAGCCCATCCCTTTTAGGTGCAATTTATGACAAGAAAAGTTTATCTGGCCGGTCCCGAGGTCTTCCTTCCCAACGCCCGTGAAATCCTCGACCGGAAAGCCGCTCTTGCCCGTGAGGCGGGACTTCTCCCGCTTTCGCCCGGCGATCTGGAAATCCCGCACACGAACTCGAAGCGCGAGCGCGCCGCGGCGATAAACGCGGTGGACGAGAAGATGATGATCCAAGCTGACGCGATCATCGCCAATCTGACGCCCTTTCGTGGCATTGCCGCGGATACAGGGACGGCCTTCGAACTCGGCTTTATGTGCGCAAGCGGTAAGCCTGTATTCGCCTACACGAATGTGGCCCGCGATCACAGCGGACGAGTGAGCGATCTTTATGGCGGGGCCGTCGCGTATGATGCTGAAGGTCGACTGCGAGACCCGAACGGAATTGCAGTCGAGGATTTCGGCCTGGCCGACAATCTCATGCTGCATGCCGGAATTGAGCGGCGCGGTGGCGTCCTCATCATCGGAGACGCGGCGCCGGATGCGCTCTATACGGACCTTGCCGCGTTCAAGACGTGTCTTGCCGTCGCCGTTGAGAAGCTGCGCTAGGGAGGTAGCGCGCCCCTCACCCTCCCGGCCGTGCAACCGGCAACATAGTTGACGCTATAGACCGAGGGCATGGTTGACAGTCTTCGCTGTGTGTTCCGCTTCATGTCGTCCTGGCCAGGGCGACATGAAGCGGCGGAATTTCTTGAAGTGTCGATCGATCAGCCCGAGATCGACGTCGGCGAAGCGGACGCTGAATTCGCCAGCTTCGGTTTCGGCCAGGCCGACCAGTTAGGTATTGAGTTACGCCATTGAAATTCTTGCGAGCGGATTCTTACGATTAGGTACCAAACGACAAGTGGAGAGGCACTTGTCTTCGGTGCGAAGCTTGTTTTGAAACGAGATGAACTCGACGACATCGAACGCGCGCTTACCGCCTCTAAGAACAATGAGGAGGAAGGTCAGCGGGGGTGGCGCCGTCATTTTAGCGATCGGCTTGCATAGCGGCCCGTAAGAAGGAAGTGGGCAACAGGGCAGCGCTCGCGGATGCGAATGGGCTACACGCGCCGACGACCTATCCCGCAGTTCGAATTCGTTGACGATATCGGCATCGATGCACTCGAGGGTGCTGCGCCTTGTCGGTGCCGCTTGCGAGCAAGCGCACGCAAGGGAAGCTTACCCGCGGCCGGCAGGTAGAGCCTGCGGAAGTGTGTTCTCTCTTCGGCGCCAGCCGCGCCCTTGACTCCGCGTGCTCTTCGCGGCCGCCGGGCTGAGTCTCGCGAAATGTGCGGGAAGGCAACCAGGTTCGAAAGGGCTGGCCGAAGGCTGGGAAAGGTAATGCAAAAAAAGAAATAGAGGAGCTACGCGGCAGGGTGCCATGCTCGGCGGTGCTGGAAAAGGCCGGCTGTTCGGTGGATTTGAAAGAGAGCACGCCGCGGGCGGTCAGGTATCGGCGCGACAGCGAGATCATCATCGTCATTCACGAAGGTCAAGGCTGGTTCGACCCACTCTCCGATGCAAAGGCGATGTCTTCTCGCTGGTCGAGCATCTCGACGGGGTCGGCTTTTTGAGGGCCTGCGATCGCGTGGCGGCGCTTGTCGGCTACATCCAGTGAGCCGTCTGGACACGCTCAGTTCAGGAGGACGAAGCGGATCCCGATATTGCCGAGCGGTGGCGGCGCCGGCGCAGACCCTGGCCGGTTCGCGGACATGGCGCTACCTTGTGCAGGAGCGCTGCCTGCCGGCCAGCGTTCTGCGCCTGGCGATTTCGGTAGGATCTCCTGTGCGAAGGTCCGTACGCCAGCATGTGGGCGGCCCATTCCGACGAGGCCGGCGCGGTCGTCGGCTGTGAGGAGCGCGGACCGGACTGGCGGGGCTTTTCAAGTGGCGGCACGAAAGTGCTGTTCCGTCTCGGGCCTGCAGCCGCTTCGCGTCTCTGCGTCACCGAAGCGGCGATCGACGGCCTGAGCCTGGCCGCGATCGAGGACGCCAGAGCCGACAGCCTTTATCTCAGCACGAGCGGGGGCTGGTCGCCATCAACCGTCGAGGCGATCCCCGTACTCGTCTTGAGACAGGGACACTCTCTCATCGCCGCCACCGATAATGACGAGCAGGGCGAGGTCTATGCGGCACGTCTTGAAACGATCGCGGCGGAAGCGGCCTGCGGCTTTGAACGCTTACGCCCTATGGCCCGCCGAGACCGACGGCGGCTACTCCTTCGTCTGGAACCGCCCGCGGAAGGCGGCCCGATCCGAGATCCGGAGGCCCCGCCGCAAGGCGGGGTCCCCATTCACGCAAAATTGCATGAAAGGATGTGATCAATGGCAAAAGTTTTGAACGCTCGCGTCGTCGGCCGGCAGTCTGGGCCGGATCGCCGCTATTTTGGACGGCCGGATATCTTCGGCAATTCCTTTATCATCGGACGTGACGGCACACGGGCGGAGGTCATCGCGAAATACGCCTAATGGGCTCCAAGACAGCCACATCTCATGGCAGCGTTGCCGAACTGGTCGGAAAAGACCTTATCTGCTGCTGCTCGCCAGGGACCCGCCATGGAGACGTCTTGCTCGACATGGTGCGGCAATACGTTTGCGACGAACCCAGCGACATGAAACCCGCACGGGATCGGGCCTGCCTCGAGCATTTTACGGATGTAGCGCTAGAGTTACAGCATTTGCGACTTTGCTGCAAATGCTGTATATCACGAAACAACCCTAATCCCAAGGAGATCGCCATGCCCCGTTCCGGTGGTTCCTATTCCACAAGTGACCTGTCCCGCAAGTCCGGCGACATCATTGCTGAGGCGCTTCGCCATCCAGTCACGATTACCCAGCGCAACAAGCCGCGCCTCGTGCTGCTCAATATCGAGGACTATGAACGGCTGATGAAACAGTCCGATCGTCGGGCGACGGGCACCATCGAGACTATGTCCGACGAGCTGTTCGCGGAGTTCCAGAACGCCGTCGAGACCTATGCCGGCGAAGATGAGACGTGATGAGCTACGACCTGATCCAGACCGCAAGCGTGATCCGTTATCCGTACCTGTGGGCGCGTGAGGCCGGACGCGGCGAGACGGAAGGGCGTAAGGAGCGGCCGGTCGCCGTCGGCGTACGTATGGCCCGGCCGGACGGCGATCTCGTTCTCTTCTTTCCGATCACCACCAAAGAACCGGAGGCGTCACGCTTCGCCATTGAGGTGCCGACGATCGAAAAGCGTCGCGCCGGCCTCGATGCCGATCGCCGACTTTGGATCATCTTCGACGAATTCAACATCGACGTCGTCGGAAACTCCTTCTATCTGGAACCGGCGCCGCCGATCGGAAGTTTCGGCAAGGCCTTCTTCCTGCCGCTGCTGCGCGAGTTCATCGCCCGCCGCAAGTCGGCGACGGAAGTCAGCCGACGTCGTTAGTGCGGTTCGCTATAACCCCGTCGCCGCTTGCGGCGCTCAAGCCGCCCGAAAGCAGTCTCGGCCGCATCCGGTTCGTCGAACGTCTCGACTTTCTCCTGCCTGTTGGTTCCGATCCGTCCCCAACTGCGCACAAGCGATGCGCCACCGAACAGCGTCGGCTGGATGGAAAGCCCGTAGAAACGCCGCATGTTCTGCGAGGTATCGATGCGACGGAGATGAACCGGAGCCGTTTTTATATGAGGTCGGCTCCGTCGCGATAGAACGCGTCCGGTTGGCATAATCAGTGCAGCGCTGACGGTGTGACCGGGACTGCCGAGGTCCGCGCAAGGAGATCACCTAATCGTGGCCTGTGCCTGCAATTGCCAATGCTGGACGAAAGCATAGGCGAACATTCTCATTCCAGATAACGTCGGCCCTGCGCCAGTGCCATTTCGCAGGACCGAAAGACCGTTCAAAAACGGTGTATCCGCAGGCCGAACAGCTTTTCGGAGACCACGACCACGACGACCGTCATCACGATAGACAATGTCGACACTGCCGCTGCCTCAGGGGTGAAGTTCGTTCTGAGATAATCGTAGATCTGGATCGGAAGCGTAGCCGTTCCGACATTCTTCAACATGAACGATATAGTGAAGAGGTCGAACGAGATGATGAATGCGAACAGGCAGCCGCCGATGACGCCGGGCTTGATCAACGGCAGCATGATGCGTCTGAAGCGCGTGAATGGTCCGGCACCAAGACTGCGGGCGGCAAGGCTCCACGACGGTTCATAGGCTTCCATCGCCGCAGACACGTTGATGAAGACGAAGGGCAGCGTCATGAGCACATGCCCAATCAGCATGCCAGCCATCGTCGTCGTGCCGATGCCGATCGCATAGACAAAGAACAGAAGCGAGATCGCTGTCAGAACTTCCGGCAAAAGCAGCGGCAACAGCATCACAAGCCGGACACTCTCCTTCCATCGCCCCGCATGCTGCACGTAGAACATTGCCGCCATCGTTCCGATGATACCGGAAATCAGGGTCGAGACGGCCGCGACCCAAAGCGACGTTCGGATGGCACGCCAGAAGACATCGTTATGGAAGAAGACGACATACCACCGAAATGAGAGGCCCTGCGGCGGAAAAGTCAGAAATGCCCCCGCGTTGAAGGAGGCACCGACGACCACGAGAATGGGCAGCAGCAGAAAGCCGTAGATGATGAGGCAATAGCCATTCAACATATGCTTGGACATCAGCTCATCTTCCATTTCATGCGGGTGATCCGCGCGAAAATCACGACGATCACCGCTCCGGTGAGGGAAAGCATCAGCGCCATGGCGGAGCCGAACGGCCACTGGAATGTGTCGATCAGCGCGTCTACGACGCTGACTGCCATCGTCTTCACCCTCAGGCCACCGATCAGGGCGGGGGTCACGTAGGCGCTCAATGAAAGCACGAACACCAGAATGCAGCCTGCCTGGATACCCGGCATGGCCAGCGGCAGGATTACGCGCCTGAAGACTGTCAGCTTTCCCGCGCCAAGCGAGCGTGCGGCCGACGTCAAGGACGGGTCGATCCCCTGCAGCGCGCTCATCAACGGCAGGATCATGAAGGGCAGGAAGACGTGGACGAGCGCAATGACGATGCCGAGGGCGTTGTACATCAGCCCGATCGGGCGATCGATCAGACCCAAATTCATCAGCGTCTTGTTGATGATGCCGTTATTCCCAAGAAGGATCGTCCACCCATAACTGCGGATGACAATGCCGACGAGAAGCGGCGACAGCACCAGCCCATAGGCAAGGCCGCGAAACCGCATCTTCTCGCGCGACAGCTGCCAGGCAACCGGAAAACCGAGAATGAGGCAAACAAGGGTCGTGACCAGACCGATCAAGAGCGTGTTCGTCACCTGCTGCAAGTAGAACGTATCGGTCGCCAGCCTCAGGTAATTGCCGACCGTAAATCCGGGCGCATAGGGCGAGCCGCTGGCCGGGTTGCGCAGGCTCATCACCACAATATTGAGATAAGGCAGAACAAGAAACAGCCCGAGAAGCAATGCCGAGGGCGCGATGAGGAGAAGCGGATAGGCGGATCTGGCGCGGTGTATCATGCGATCGTTCCCGGCACCCAGAAACGCTCGCTGTCGACCGTCACCATCACGCGATCACCCGGCTGGAAGCGGCTTCGCGGAAAGGTTTGGACGCTCAGCGTTTCGCCGCTTTCGAGCACCAGCCTATAGTCGATCAGACTGCCGGAATAATAGCTCTGCGAAACCGTTGCGATAATACCCGCGCCCTCATCCCCCGCGGCCGCAAGTTCGATGGCCTCCGGCCGCAGCAATACGGGGATGGAGCCGTCGCTTGACGGCAGGGTACCTTTGACCTTCGCCGTTCCAAGCACGGTTTCGACGACTGACGTCCCGTCATCGTTCCCGCCCTTCAGGCGGCCGGGCAACGTATTCACCTGCCCGACGAACTGCGCGACTTCCAGGCTTGCCGGGCGATCATAAACATCAGACGGGGCGCCATACTGCGCAATCTGCCCGCCGAACATCACGACGATCCTGTCCGACATCGTCATTGCTTCGGCCTGATCGTGGGTCACATAGACCGTGGTAATGCCCACGCGCTTCTGCAGGTCGCGTATGAAGACACGCATTTCGTCACGAAGCTTGGCATCGAGATTGGCAAGCGGCTCATCAAGCAACAGGATACGCGGTTCGATGACCAGCGCGCGGGCAAGCGCCACGCGCTGCTGCTGCCCGCCGGACAATTGGCGCGGATAGCGGTCGGCATATCCGGATAGCTGCACCATATCCAGAACCCTGGCGGTGCGGATCGCGATTTCTGGCCGCGAAATCCTGCGCATTTCCAGCCCGAAGGCGAGGTTCTGCGCCACGGTCATATGTGGGAAGAGCGCATAGTTCTGGAACACCATGCCGATATCACGCTTTTCCGCCGGCACACGCGAGACATCCTGCCCGTCGAAACGGATGGCGCCGGATGTGACGTCCTCGAAACCGGCAATCATCTTCAGCGTCGTCGTCTTGCCGCATCCCGATGGCCCGAGCAGCGAGATGAACTCGCCCTGCCCTATCTTGACGGAAATGCCGTTGACGGCGCGCGAGGCGCCATAGTGCTTGGTCAGCCCTTCGATGCTCACCTCGGTCATGATCGATCTTCCAGATTGTCTGTGCGGCGTACCCGCAAATCTCACTGCGTCAGGGGAGAATGCCGGACCGCCCCAACAAGGCGATCCGGTTGTTGCCGCCTTATAGCGAAGGCAGAGATCATTTCATGATCTTGGCCCAGGTCTCGGCAAAGCCTGCCTGCTTCTCGTTCATGAAGTCCCAATCCCAGGTGAGGATCTTCTCCATCACTTCGCCGGAAATCGGCACGTCCTTCTTCAGATCGTCAGGGACGACAACCTTGGCATTGGTTGGGGAGACGAAGAACTGCTTCATCAGCGGCAACTGGCCTTCAGGTGACAGAAGGAAGTTGGCATACTGGTAGGCCAGATCCTTCTCGGGGCCGTTTGCAAGAATGTTGAGGGTCTGATCGAACATCAAAAGCCCCTCTTCCGGCACGATGACGTCAATCGGAAGGCCCTGGCTGCGCAGACGCGCCACCTCGCCGAAGTCGAAGGGAGCGACGACGAATTCGCCGGATGCGATGCCGGTGGAAAGGTTGAAATCGGCCTGGATGACTGGGCCAAGCTTTTCCAGCGCCTTGAAACCGGCATCTATATCATACTGATCCTTGCCGAAGATCTTGGATGCCAGCATCAGTTCCATCTTGCCGGCCGTATTGGCAAAATTGTAGAGGCCGATACGCCCCTTGAACTCCGGGTTGTCCCAAAGATCCTTCCAGCCTTTCGGCGGCGTCTGGACCATGTCCGTGCGATAGGCGAGGCCGATCGGCGATACCATGGCCACGGCACCCCAGCCGTCGGTCTTCTTGGCAAGCGGATAGAGGTCGGCATAGTTTGGCAATTTCGCCAGATCGAGCTTTTCGAAGAAGCCTTCCTTGCGCAGGCTCGATGCGAATGCCTCATTGGTCATCAGGATCGAATATGGCGGCTTCTGCGGCCCTGCCGCCCGCAGGTTGGCGCTCCAGACACGCCCGTTGCCTGCATCCAGCATCACCTGCGCGCCGCTTTTTTCAGTGAAGGCCGGAGCCAGCGTCTGGCGCCAGAACTGCTCCCATGCGCCGCCGAGCGTCGGCACGACAAGTGTCTTGGATTGCGCCCATGCCGGCAGGCCAACCATGGCCGCCGCTGTACCACCCATTCCGGCAAGAAACTGCCGCCTGTTCATGTTCATCATTGACGTTCCCTCAAACTGGTTCTGACTTGGTCATGCATTGCGGGCAGGCGGTATTCCGCTTCTTGCCGTCAGGTTTTGCCGAAGGCCTGGCTGGTCTTCAGTGAAATGTAGTCGCCGTAGGTGATCGGCTCGTATTTGGCGGCGCCCTTTGCTGCAAAAGGCGCGAGGCATTCAATCACGGTGTCCCGGGACGGATTGAGGAAGAACGGGATGGACTGCCGACGCGTCGTCCCCTTGAAAGCACCAGGCGGATTGGCGACCCTATGCGGCGTGGACAGCCATTCATCGTTGGACCAGCGCATGAAGGCATCGCCGATATTGATGACGTAGGCGCCTTCGACATTCGGCGCGTCCAGCCAGTCACCCGCCCGATTTTTCACCTGCAGTCCGCCCGGAGAGGCTTCCGAACGCAGGATGGTCATGAAGCCGTAATCGGTGTGAACGCCGGCGCGGAGTTGCCCCGGAAGCGGGCTCTCCTTCTGCTCCGGATAATTGATCACCCGTAGCGCCGAGAGGTGGTTTTCGAACGCCGGCTCGAAATAGTCAGGGGCGAGGCCTATCGCCTCGCAGAATGCCCGGCGTAAATGGCCTGCAAGCTTTTCCATCTCTGCGAAATAGTCGGCAAAGGCCTGTTCCAGCCCTTCCGGCCTGGTTGGCCACAGATCGCCGGGCAGGCGCGGGCCAAAGTTCAGGCTTTCCTTGTAATCGCCCGGGGTCTTGATGCCGAGCGTCGCTGCAAGCGCCTCGTCGGCGATCGGCGAGAAGGCGACACCACCCTCTATCGAGGTGCCCCTTCCCTGCCCGATCTTCCACTCCTGCGGCTCATCGAAGAAATCGCGAGCGAGGTTATAGAGACGGGCTGTCACTTCAGCGCTGACGCCGTGCCCCGTAACGAGGAAGAAGCCGGTTTGGCGGCAGGCATCCTCGATGGCAGTGACGACCATCCGGCCCGCGTCTGCGCCTGCGATGAATGGTGCGACATCGATGACGGGTATGCTGTCCTGCACCTCATCCGGCGCTGTGATCGTCTGCATCCTGGAGCCTCCTTCCTTGATCGGCGGTGGCGGCAGCACTGAATGAGTGCCGCCGGGCGATATCGTAAAGCGGGGTCAGTCGAGCCCCTTGAACGGGGCATCACGGAACTCGAGATATTCCTTCAGCGACATCTTCTGCAGATTGCGCATCCACTCCTGCCCGTCGCGACTGACATGCAGGGCGGCGATGGCGTGGACGTTGAAATCGAAGGATGTCATCAGGCCAGCGGCCATCTGCTGGTTGTTGATGGAGGACTTGGCGAACTTGATTGCCGGCACGGGCATGCGGGCCAGCTTGCGTGCCAGGTTCTCGGTCTTTTTCCTCAATTGATCGGCGGGCACGATCTTGTTGATGAGGTGCATGCGCAAGGCTTCCTCGGCATCGACCACATCGCCTGTATACATCAGCCAGCGCACGTCACGGCTGGCCAATAGCCAGGGCATGAACAGTGCCGGCGGGCCGGAATTGTGCCGCACCTCCGGCTCGCCGAACTTCGCATTGTCGCTGGCAATGGCCAGATCGCAGGCCATCATCAGCTCAAGCGCACCCGCAAGCGCATAACCGTTCACGGAAGCGATGACCGGGATCGGTGCCTTCCAGATGTTGAGGAGCGCCTGGGCGTTCTCCGACATGTCCGCATGCCAGTCCTCGATATCGACATCGTAATCGGCACCCTGAAGATCATAGCCGGACGAGAATGATCGGCCCGCCCCCGTGATGATGAGCGCGTTGACCTCCTTGTCGGCGACAGCCATGGCGACGGCGCGGTCGATTTCGCGCACCGTCGTCTTGTTCATCGCATTGAGCTTTTCCGGACGATTGATGGTGATCGTCGCGAATTTATCCTGGCCGTCCTTCTCGTAAAGGATCGTCTCGAAGGTCTCGGAAGTGCTCATATGCTTTTCCTCTTAGCCGCGTCCCGATCCGGCATCGCTGTTCGTTTCTCGTCATTGGCCGGCGCTGCAAGCAAGGCCGCCATCTTGTTTTCGAAGCGCCCGATCGACGCCATCTTGACGGGGCCGAACCCCTTGATCTCTTCCGGCAGCCGGGCAAGCGCGACGGCATGGCCGTGCGTTTCGACGGAAAGCTGTCTCGTGAGATCCTCGATCATCGCCTGATAGTCGGCGATCAGGCGCCGCTCCATCCGGCGCTCTTCGGTATAGCCGAAGGGATCGAGCGCCGTGCCGCGCAGGAAGCGCAGCTTTTCCAGAAGCGCGAAGGCCGGGCCGATCATTTTCTGGGGGATGGCGATCTTCGCCGGGTTTCCGGTGCGTTTGTCGATCCGCCGTGACAGGATTGGTGGCGCCAGATGATGCTTGATGCTGAAGTCGCCTTCGAACTGCGCTTCGATCGCAGCCTTGAAGCTCCGGTCGCGGTGCAGACGCGCCACCTCGTATTCGTCCTTGTAGGCCATCAGCCTGAAGGCGTTTTTGGCGACGGCCATTGCAAACTCCTCGCCGGCCATGAGCCTGTTTTCGACCTGCCGCGCAGCATCGACCAGTGCCCGGTACCGGCGCGCATAGGTGGCGCTCTGATACGCGGCGAGAAAAGCCTCACGGCTCTCGACGATCGTGTCGAGGGTCTCGACGGGCTTGACCTCGGCCAGATCAGCTCCCGCGGCGCTGGCGACGATATCGGGGGAGACCGCCGAGCGACGACCCCAGCCGAAGGCGGCACGGTTCATCGCAACGCTGGTTCCATTGAGTGCAATCGCCTGATCGATGGAGGCAAGGCTGATCGGCACCAGGCCGCGCTGCCATGCATGACCAAGCAGGAACATGTTGGCTGCAATCGCATCGCCTATCAGCGCCGCGCCAAGCTTGGTCGCCGAGACGAGGTGAACAGCATCCTCGCCGGCGGCACGGCGCAGCGTTTTCAGCGTCGCTTCCTGCTGGAAATCGATCGCCGTGTTCTGGACGAAAGACGCCGTCGGCGCGAAGTGATTGTCGAGAACGGCGCGCGTGCGGCCAGCTCCAAAGGTCGACAGCGCATTGCGACCGGCCGACACCACGATGTCGAAGCCGAGCACCAGATCGCTTTCGCCAACGCCGATCCGGACCGACGACAAAGCACCAGCCATCCGCGCCACGCGAAGATGCGAAATGACAGCCCCGTTCTTCTGCGCAAGCCCCGTCTGGTCCAGCGTCTGCACAAAAAGGCCATCGAGATGCGCCGCCATGGAGAGAACAGCGCTGACGGTAATCACCCCCGTCCCGCCGATACCGGCCAACAGCATGTTATATGGCTGCGCTCCGATATCCGTCAGAACAGGTAGCGGCATATCATCGAATATCGCTTGCTGAGCTTTCGCAGCCGGCTTTCTGATCTTTCCGCCCTCAACCGTCACGAAGCTCGGACAGAAGCCCTTGATGCAGGAAAGGTCGGTATTGCAACTCGACTGGTTGATCTTGCGCTTACGGCCAAACTCCGTTTCCTGCGGCTCGATCGAGATGCAGTTGGAAACGGCCGAGCAATCGCCGCATCCTTCGCAGACCAGTTCGTTGATGAAGGCTCGCTTGTCCGCGACCGCCAGCGCCCCGCGCTTGCGACGCCGGCGCTTCTCTGCCGCACAGACCTGATCGTAGACCAGCACCGTCACCCCGTTGATCTCGCGCAGTTCACGCTGCACCTGATCGAGTTCGTCGCGATGGTTGACCGTGACATTGCGTGGCAAGCGGCCCTGCCAGACCTCCGGCCACTCGGCGACGACGGCCACTCTTGCAGCCCCTTCGGCCAGCATCTGGCCGACGATACCGGGAACAGAGACCTCACCGTCGTGCTTTTGACCGCCGGTCATGGCGACGGCATCGTTATAGAGGATCTTGTAAGTGGCGTTGACCTTCGCGGCGATCGCTGCTCGGATCGCAAGCAGGCCCGAATGAAAATAGGTGCCGTCGCCCATATTGACGAAGATATGCTTTTCATCGGTGAACTGAGAAAGCCCGATCCATGCACCGCCCTCACCCCCCATCTGGGTAAAGGTCGAGGTGTTCCGATCTTCAAGCCCGATGACCATCATGTGGCATCCGATACCGGTCGACGCACGGCTTCCTTCGGGCAGTCTGGTCGAGACACTGTGCGGACAGCCGGAGCAGAAATACGGATCGCGCCTGAGTGCCGGACTTTCCGTCACGCTGGCTGCAACAATTGCCTCCATCTCCCGCGACCGGCTATCGAGATCATCGGCCTGCGGCCCGAGCACGGCAAGGATGGCCCTCCCGACGGCCACCGCATCGATCTCGCCGACGGCGGACAGAAGCGGCGTGTCTGCCGGCCCGAGTTTGCCGAACACTCTCGGCCTGTCATCGGATGGCATGTTGAAGAGCAGAGCTTTGATCTGGTCTTCCATGATCGGACGCTTTTCTTCGATGACCAGCAGCGTCTCGACGTCGGCGGCAAACCGTGCGATCCTTTTCGGCTCGATTGGCCAGACAAGGCCCACCTTGTAGAGCCGGATGCCAAGCTCGCCTGCACGTCGCTCGTCTATGCCGAGGCGCGAAAGCGCGCCCATCAGATCGAGCCAGGACTTGCCGGTCGAGACGATGCCGAGACGCGCCTTGGTGCGCTGCCCCTGCCAGATGCTGCGGTCGAACCCGTTGTGACGAGCAAATCTATGGACGGCAGAAAGCTTGTCTTCTAGCCGGCGCTCCATCGCATGCGGCCCGTCAGGCCAGCGAAGCGACAGATTGCCTTGCGCATCCGGATAGACGATCGCGGGACGAGCCGGATCGAGATCGACGGTTGCCGTGCATTCGACAATCTCCGTCTGGCACTTGAAGCCGATCCACGCACCTGAATAGCGGCTAAGCGCAAATCCCAGCAAACCGTAGTCGATATATTCGGCGACGCCGGCGGGCGACAGCAAAGGCACCATGGCCGATATCAGGTTGTGCTCGCTCTGATGCGGCAAGGTCGATGAGACGGCGCCATGATCGTCGCCTGCGAGCAGCAGCACGCCACCATTCGGATTGGTGCCGACGGCATTGGCATGCCGGATCACATCCATGGTGCGATCGACGCCCGGCCCCTTGCCGTACCACATCGAGAAGACACCGTCATAGCGGACGCCGGAGAACATTGCCGTTTGCTGCGTTCCCCATACAGCCGTCGCCGCCATGTCCTCATTGAGGCCGGGCTGAAAGCGGATATGGTTCTGGTCGAGATAGGTCTTGGCGCGCGCCATCTCGCGGTCGAAGCTTGCGAGCGGCGAACCGCGATAACCGGAGACGTAACCGGCAGTGTTGAGGCCCCTTGCCAGATCGCGCTGTCGCTGGATCATCGGAAGACGCACCAGTGCCTGTGTGCCCGACACCAGGATTTTTCCATGATCGACCGTATATCGGTCATCAAGGCTCGGGCCGTTTTCACTGGGCAATGCGCGGGGCATATCGGACAGGTTCTGCATCTACGCACCCTCCGGCACGCCCGGCGACGGCATGTCGAAAACCCGGCCGGGATTGAGAATATTGTTGGGATCGAAGGCGGCCTTCAGGCGGCGCATGGCATTCATCTCGGCGGCACTTCGCGCCAGAGGCAGCCACTTCTTCTTCTCAAGGCCAATTCCGTGCTCGGCAGAAATCGCGCCATCGGCACGGATCACGGCAGAAAGAGTTATGTCGGCGATCCGCTCATGATGATGAGTGCGGACAAGAAAATGCAAATTGCCATCGCCGAGATGGCCGAAAATATAGATCTCTGCATTCGGATCGGCGGCCGCGATCTCGTCGCTGGCAGCATCCAGGAAGGCCTGTACCTTGGACAAGGGCAGGCTGACATCGAAACCGGAGACGTGGTCCATCGAGAAGATGAATTGACTGGCAGCCTCGCGAAGTTTCCAGATTGCGTGATACTCGCGCAGCGACCCCGAAACAGCCACGTCCGTCACGATTCCGCTTTCGTAGCAAGCCATAAGCGCTTCGGAAAAACGCTCCTGATCGCCGGCCTCATCCTGCCCCTGCATCTCCACAAGGGCGTACATCCCAGCACCTGCCGCAACAGGTGGCTGAGCACCGGTCAGCGACAGAACCCCGTCATAAACATTCGGAAAAATCACTTCGAAGGCCGACAGCGACGACCCGAGTGCAGAGCGCAAATGCTTCAGAAGGGTAACAGCGGCACTTAACGACGGCAATCCGCAAAAGGCATTCGCTTGCGACCGCGGCTCAGGATGCAGCCGCAAACAGGCCCGCGTGACCACGCCAAGCACACCTTCGCTTCCGACGAAGAGCTGATTGAGATCGAAGCCCGAATTGTCCTTGGGCAATCCCTTCAAGCTGGTCAGCACGGAGCCATCCGCCAGCACAACCTCAAGCCCTAAAACCTGGGACCGATACATGCCATAGCGCAGGACACGAATACCGCCCGCATTGGTGGCAACATTACCGCCAACCGTGGACGTGCCGCGCGCGCCGATATCGACGCCGAAAAACAGCCCGCAGCCTGCTGCAGCCTCCTGTACCGACTGAAGCGTAACGCCGGCCTCTGCGATGATGGTGGCGGCATTCTCATCCACCGGCGACAGGTTCACCATTCGCTCAAGCGAAAGCGACACTTCGCCGACATGAGGCCTCGCCCCGCCCGCAAGGCCCGTCCTGCCGCCTTGGACGACGACGGGCTGACCCAGACGATTGCATTCTTCAAGGATAGCAGACACTTCCGCCGTATCGGCGGGCCGAAAAACGATTATCGGGCGCTCACCGCGCTTATCGGTTGCGTCACCACGATAGCCGTCGCCGACGTCGTCGCCAGCGAGAACGGCCTTGCTACCGATCCTGCCATTCAGACGGCGCAGCAATACTGCATGCCGGCCGACAGGCGCACAGGCACCTTGGGCGATCTGCGCCCGACCAGTCGATCCGCCCAATTTCGTTCCCCTTGGTTATCTGGATCAAGGGCAGGTTATCGTCTATCCGATATTTGTCAAACCTATATTCAATTTTCAGTAGCGTTTTCGAAACGGCCATGGCATCTATGAAATCGAGATAAGGACGACAATCGATGACGTTGAAATTTGATGAGGTCGTGAGGGCTGGCATCGCCAAGCAGGTTGCGGAGAACATAAAGTCCGCGATCATGGATGGCCGCCTGAAGATCGACGAGCGGCTTCCCACGGAAGAGGATCTCGCGAGAAGCTTCGGAATATCGCGGCCGACCGTGCGCGAGGCGCTGAAACGTCTGGCAGCGCAAAACCTCATCCATTCAAGGCGCGGTCCGCTCGGCGGGAACTTTGTCAAACGGCCGGATCCGGAAGGGCTTTCCAACGCGATCACCGCAGCAGCAACCCTGCTTGTCGGCATCGGCGCCTTCGATATCGACGAGATCATTACGGCCCGCCTTGAGACGGAGACGATCTGTTGCAAGCTCGCCTGCGAAAATCACGGCGCTGCCGATCTGGAGCGAATGGCGGCGGAGATCGAGATCCAGCGCGACGAGGCGATCAGTGACGAGGACTTCTGCGCATCCGACGTGCGCTTTCATCGCGCGCTGGTGGATTCCACCTGCAATGGTCCGCTGAAGCTGATGATGTACACGGTGATCGAGTCCTTCATCCCCATCACCAACATGATCGTGTTCCGGGTTCGCGAGCGCCGCAAGGTCGCTGGCTTTCACCGGCAGATCATGGAGGCCGTCGCCAAGCGCGACACCGAGACGGCGACAAGGGCATTGGCGGACCTGCTGGCCTACATTCGCAACAGCTACGCAACTGCGATGGACGCACGCGACAGGATGAAGGCCCCGCCGCAGACCTGACAAGGCGAACGGTCGATTTCAAGTGTAAGAAGGGGGACGCATGTCCGATACATTCCAGGCAATGGTCATCGACATGGCCGATGGCAAGCCGCAGGCTGGCTTCAGCCAGCTTTCACTCTCCGATCTGCCGGATCATGATGTTCTCGTCGAGGTTCACTATTCGACCGTCAATTACAAGGATGGTCTGGCCCTGACCGGCAAAGGACGGATAGCCCGGCGTACTCCCATGGTCGGAGGTATCGACCTTGCCGGAATCGTGGTTGAATCCCGATCGGACAAATGGGCGCCCGGCGACAAGGTCATCGTCAACGGCTGGGGTCTGTCTGAAACAGAATGGGGCGGATATTCGCGATTTCAGCGCCTGAAAGCGGAATGGCTGATCGCGCTGCCCGAAACCTTCAGCCTTTCGCAGGCAATGGCAATTGGAACGGCCGGCTACACAGCGGCGCTTTGTGTCAATGCACTTGAGGATTGGGGCACGATCGCCAACGATGATCGCGAAATTCTCGTGACCGGTGCGGCGGGCGGTGTCGGCTCGGTCGCGATCAGTCTGCTTGCGGACAAGGGTTACAAAGTAACCGCATCGACCGGCCGCCCGGAAACGCGGGACTATCTCGGATCGCTCGGCGCGAGCGATTTCGTTGACCGGGCATCGCTTTCAGAAAAGGGCAGCCCTCTACAAAAGGAGCGTTGGGCCGGCGTGGTTGATTCCGTCGGCTCGACGACGCTCGCAAACGCACTTTCACAGACCGTCTACGGCGGGGCGGTTGCTGCCTGCGGCCTTGCGGCAGGCGCAGACCTGCCGGCAACGGTTCTCCCGCATATCCTGCGCGGCGTGACACTGCTTGGCATTGATTCCGTTATGGCACCGATGCCCAAACGGATCCGTGCATGGCAGACCCTGGCCGAACATCTGAAAACAGAAAGGATCGGGACATTGGCGAGGATCGAGCCCTTCTCCGAGCTTCCGAGCCTCGCTCAGGATATCGTGGAGGGCAAAATCAGGGGGCGTGTTGTGGTGGAAATCGCACCGTAAGGCTGCTCCAGCGCCGATGACCACCGCTTCGCCGCCCGCTCGCTACGGCGCTGTTGAGGGCGCGCTCGCGAGCGGCTTCGCTACCGCCGACCTACACCACCCGGCGGGACACGATCATGTCTCAGTGTGTGATCGATCAGGCGCCGTGCGATGTTCATTGATTTCACGGCTGGACAACACAGGCAACTCGGAAGCAGCACATCTTCGATCGTATCTCGGCCGCATTTTGTAACGGGCGCTGATCGCGCGTCTTCCTGTCAGCTTTGTCCATGCTGCCATCAATAATTCATGCTGGTAGTTCTTTGGAACCGCTGCGCTCGCGCTACCCATTTATCCCCGTCTCCGGCCACTGCTCTCGCAGCGGCGATGCTTGTCCTTTACGATCCTCACCCATATGCGAAACCCACGGGCCGTGGCCATTTGAACGTGGATACGACCTCCACACGATCTCGACCGGCGCGAAGTTAGTGGATGCTCACAGGTCGTCTTCGCCAGACCGAATGCTGGCTGATGACGAATGTTGTCCATTAGGCGTACCGACAAGAGGTTTTTGATGCGACGGATAGTCATTCACGCGGTAGCACTTGCTTGCGCAGCTTTCATTGGAAAGCAAGCCGCACATGCAGGTTCTTATGCGGCCGCTGAAATCAACATGTGGGCGGGTCCCAGTACTCGTTATCCCTTCATTGGCAGTTTGCCGGAAGGGACGTCCCTGCATGTGTTTGGTTGCACAAAAAGGTTCAGGTGGTGCGACGTGGAAGGGGGTGGACGTCGGGGATGGGTGTCGGCGGCCTACATTGATGTCGCGTACGATACGCGGCGCGTCCGCGTGCCCATGTACGTGCGTGACGTGGACGCGCCGATGGTGCCGACAATTTCTTTCAATATCAGTACCTAGTCACTATTCGAGTTGTGACTTCTACGAAGACGTCGACACTTGGGACGATCTCGATTGGGAAACCGACGCGCCGCCGCCAGGCTGGGAACCTGATTGGGACGAGTAAAACTCCAACCGGATTAATTTCGCACCTGCTTAAGGTGCCGTTATCAGTGAGGGCAAGCCGTGTACGGGCGATACTCCATGCTCACCTGCGTCGTCTTCGCTGCCCTCACGCTCTTTCTTGTCAGGGCGACGGTCGCTTCGGATGTCAACGAACATTTGCAAACGATAGTCCAGCAATCGTCAATCCCTTAACGTCCGCCGAAAAAATGGCCCAGAAATTCGCAAAAAAAGCTTCCTACCCGTCACTATTACCCTCGCTGTTGCCGTGATCAGTTTTGCTTCTGCTCGCTCCCTCTTCAGCGGTCCGGACCAGCCACCCGAACTTTCCCAGCGGGTTGTTCTCGGTGCGATCGAAGAAACGGTCGTTGCCAGCGCGGTTCTGGAACCTGCACGTCTGGTCAATGTGGGCGCACAGGTTTCAGGTCAGCTCAAGGCGCTTCATGTGCAGCTTGGTAAAATGGTTCAGCAAGGCGATCTGATCGCCGAGGTGGATTCCACGCCGCAGACCAACGCGCTGCGTATCGCGAAAGCCGCGCTCGCCAATGTGAAAGCGCAACGTCGCGCGCGCGGCATCCAGCTTCGTCAAGCCGAGCAAACTTATCACCGACAGCGTGCACTGAATGCACAAAATGCTGTGTCTTCTGCCGATATGGAGACTGCGGAGGCGGCCTTCAATACGCTTCAGGCAGAGGTAGAGGCGCTCGACGCTCAAATCTCGCAGGCTTCGGTCGAGGTTGAAAATGCCGAGGTAAATCTCGGCTATACAAAAGTCCGCGCACCGATGGATGGCACTGTGGTCGCTGTCGTAACAAAGGCCGGCCAGACCTTGAACGCCGTTCAGGCGGCACCGACGATCGTCGTTCTCGCGCAGCTTGATATGATGCGCGTCAAGGTTCAGATCTCGGAAACGGACATTGGACGTGTTCGCCCAGATCAGGACGTCCGCTTCACGATCATGGGGAATCCGAACGATCCGGTTTCAGCAAGGCTCGAGCAAATAGAGCCGGCGCCGACCACGATCGCGACGGATTCCGGATCGGGAACAGGGACGTCTGCCACCCCGATCCAGGGCTCACAGGCTGTTTATTACAATGGCTTGTTCAGCACGCCCAACCCGGATGGCCGCTTACGCCCGATGATGACTGCCTCCGTCAGGATCGTAGTGGGAAAAGCTGAAAAAGTGCCTCTGGTGCCGTGGCCAGCGTTGACCGCTCGTGACGCGCAAGGGCGCTATCGTGTGCGCCTACGTCTGCCTTCCGGCGACACTGTCGAACGGCTTGTGGTCGCGGGATTGACCGACAAGATCAACGCCCAGGTCATTGATGGCCTGTCGATTGGCGACGAGGTCATTATTCCAGCCGACGGTGAAGTTTCAACTGATTCCGACGTGGTGTCGATGTGAGCGCGCTGATACAGATCGAAAATGTCTCCCGAGTTTTTAAGGCAGGAGATGAAACGGTTACCGCGCTGGACGGCGTCAGCCTCTCCATAGAAGCCGGGGAGCTTGTGGCAATCGTCGGCGCCAGCGGCTCGGGTAAATCGACGCTGATGAATATTCTCGGTTGTCTCGACCAACCGAGTTATGGCGAATATCGGGTCGGCGGGAAGAGCGTCTCGGGCCTGTCGGTCGATGAACTAGCCGCGCTGCGGCGGGAACATTTCGGCTTCATTTTTCAGCGCTACCATTTGCTTGGAACCTTGAGCGCGGCTGGGAACGTCGCCATGCCGGCGGTTTATGCCGGGCTGAATTCCAACGTCAGGCGTCAACGTGCAAAAGCGCTCCTTGGGCGCCTCGGCCTTGGTGAACGTCTCGACTATCGGCCGGGTCAGCTCTCGGGTGGCCAGCAGCAGCGGGTGTCCATCGCCCGCGCATTGATGAATGGTGGCGAAATCATCCTTGCCGACGAACCGACAGGAGCGCTCGATAGCGTCAACGGCGAAACCGTTCTTGAGATCTTAAAGGAACTGCATGCCGACGGCCACACGATCATAATGGTGACCCATGACATGCAGGTGGCCGCAAACGCCGACCGAATTATCGAAATACGCGATGGAAAGATTCTTTCAGATCGGCGCTTCAGAGAAAGACAGAACGGCACCGGCCCTCGTCCAGTCGATCGTAAGCAGCCGACCGGTCGGTTTGTCGGGTTCCAGCGTCGCCTGACGGATGCCGGGCCGATGGCACTTCGTTCCATGGCGGCGCACCGAATCCGAACTTTTCTCACTATGCTCGGGATCATCATCGGCATTGCAGCGGTGGTTTGTGTCGTCGGCCTTGGTGAAGGCTCGCGGCGAAAGGTGCTGGCGCAGATGAGCGAATTGGGTGCCAGCACACTATCCATCTACCCGGGCCGCGACTGGGGTGACGAGCGTGCGGCGAACATTACTACGCTTGTGATTGCCGACGCAGAGGCGCTGTCAGCCCAATCCTATGTTAGCGGGGTAACTCCGCTCATATATGCTTCGGTACGGGCACGTTCCGATCACGCTTCGCTCAACGCCAACGTCAACGGCGTCGGTCTTGATTACTTCGAGATCAACGGCATGACCTTGATTGCCGGCAACGGCTTTTCGGCCGAAAGCGCCGCAGGGCGCCGCCTTCAGGCGGTGCTCGACGATCGCACCGCTGCCGCACTATTTCCCAATGGGCAAAAGCAGTTGGGGCGGACTGTCCTGCTTGATCGGATGCCGGCTATGGTCGTTGGCGTGGTGAAGCGGCCTAGGAGCGCGGCAGGCGACAAGAGTTTGCAGATCTATGTCCCACATACAAGCGTGGCGGGCCGGGTATCAGGAACGGCTGCAAGTCTCGGCGGACTGACCGTTCGCGTCGCTGATGGTGTCGACACCGGTGTCGCTGAGCGCGCCATAGTGAGCCTGATGACCAGGCGACACGGGACGAAAGATTTCTTTGTCTTCAATAGCGACCAAATACGCAAGGCCATGGAGAAAACGTCGCGCACAATGGCACTTTTGATCTCCTGTGTCGCAGTGATTTCTCTAATAGTAGGAGGTATCGGTGTGATGAACATCATGCTCGTTTCTGTCACCGAACGAACGCGTGAGATCGGCTTACGCATGGCCGTCGGTGCCCGGCGTCTCGATATCATGTTGCAGTTTCTTATCGAAGCGGTGGCGATCTGCGTCGCAGGTTCGCTTATCGGTGCCGGGCTGGCATTCGTGATCGCTGCGGTCCTGGGCGGCGCTCAGGGAGAGATTCCGATGATCATATCGCTGAACTCGGTTCTGGGTTCCTCTGCAGTCGCCTTCCTTATCGGGTTGACCTTTGGCTTTTTGCCGGCCCGCAACGCCTCACGTCTCGATCCGGTCGACGCCCTTTCAAGAGAATGAGGAATGTTGAAAAATCTCCTTCCTTGGCGACGCCCGCTGTTTTGCGGACGACACAGATCTTTCGACGCCCTATGAACGGCCGGGCCTGAATTTACGCGGACCTTTTTGAGTGCTGAAGTCAATCCGGCACTTGACCAGGTTTGATCCGAGAGATCGCTCCTAGGGAGCTTGAGGAAACCTGCGATTCCGCGATCGCCAGTGGCCAGCGGATCGCGGTAGCTGGTGCACGACTTCGAGCAGCGCCCTTTCATCGCCGTGAACGCTAAGTGAGCCCGTCATGCACGGGTCGACTTAAGCATGCGCTTGCGACAGCCACGGTTGATCCTGCGCCCGTTCGGGGTTCTCGATGAGATGTGGTTTCAAAGCAGTTAAGTATTTGACGACGTGTTCGCGGTCCATCGGCTTGCTGAACAGATAACCTTGGAGTGTGGTACAGCCCATTTCCAGCAAGCACATTGCCTGTCTGTGGGTTTCCACACCTTCCGCGGTGACCTTCATTTTAAGCTTCTGCGCCAGATTGAGCACCAGGTCAACGATTGCGAGGCTCGATTCATCGTCAAGCATGGTATCGATAAAACTTTGGTCGATCTTGATGATATCGACGGGCAGGCTCCGCAAATGTGTCAGTGACGCATAGCCCGTCCCGAAGTCATCGAGCGCTACAGCCAGACCTTTTTTCCGCAAACGCTGCAGCGTTGTTGCGACGGTGTCTTCCAAGCCCTGCAGGAAGACTGTTTCAGTTACTTCAAGTACCAGCTTGTCCAGCGGGATGCCGCGCGACGCAAACGCAGCAACAATCCTCGTTTCCAGATCGCCCCTCATGAAGTCGGAGGCGCTGACATTCAGCCCGACCCGCCCGAAATCCAGCCCGCGGTCCATCCAGTTACGGATATCGGTCGCAACATGCTCCAGCATTCGCGTCGTGATGTGATGAGACACGCTCGAGTCCGTGAATGCCTCATGAAATTGCGCCGCCGACACGATTGAGCCGTCCGGGCGCTGCATTCTCACAAGCGCTTCAAACGCCCATACCTGACCGTCAGCACAACGAACGAGCGGCTGGTAGTGTGGCACCATCCGATGTTCCGTGAGTGCCTGTTCCACCTCCCGGACGATCTGAATGCGATGGGCGATCGTCGAACGCAGGCTGGGCTGATAGTGGATATAGCTGCCGCGCCGTGTTTCCTTGGCATGGTAGAGCGCAAAGTCCGCGTTTTGCGACAGTGTCGCCGCATCCATTTCACCTTCTGAAATCGCACCGCCCAAGGTTATCATCGGATTTATCGTCGACCCACCGACCTCCAGCGGGCGGCCTATATATTCGATCAGATGTCGCGCCAGTGAACGCATGCCCCGCGCGTTTGCGGGTGCTTCCAGGATGACGCAGAACTCGTCACCGCCGAGGCGAAATACCTTTCCACGCTTCCCGAGGCGCTCGTCCAGGCGTGACGCCACACCTTTCAACAGCAGGTCACCGGTTGCATGGCCGAGGGTGTCGTTGATTTGCTTCAAACGATCGACGTCGATCAGCAACAAACCGATGGAAGAGGCGTCCGCCGCTGCGAGTCTCTGCATATGCGCATTGTAGGCCGCCCGGTTTGCAAGGCCGGTAAGGGGATCGGCGTTTGCTGCCCGGAGCAGACGTTGCTCATAGCGCACTTTTTCGGAAACATCCTGAACGATGCCGAACAGACGTCTTGGCTCACCATGCAGGTTTTCGATATCGCTCACGACGCGAATCCATCGTTCCTCGCCTTCTGGCGTGACAATGCGATATTCTTTGTCAATGCCGGCGCCTGCGCCATTCAGGACGTCGCGGATCCTGCGCCTGACGCTGTCACGTTCTTCGGGAGCATAGCAGCCAATCACCTCCTCCGAAGTCATGCGTTTGCCGATCGGCAATCCCACGGTGCGGTATATCTGATCCGACCAGACGATCGCACCGGTGCTAAGGTCCATCTCAAAACCACCGACCTTGGCAGAGCGCTCGGTTTGTTCGAACCGCGCCTGCTTCAACTCCAGTTCACGTTGCTGCTCCTTCAGCAGGCTTTGCTGACGATGCTCCCGGACAAGGCCCATGACGACGCTCGCCAAACTATGGAGCTGTTCGAGATCCCGATCACTGAAGCGGCGGATCTTGGTGTCGAGGACACAAAAGCCGCCGTAACACGTCTCCCCTTCCGAAAGCGGAACCCCCGCATAGAACTGGACGGAACAGTCTCTGACGAAAGTGTTTCCGCAAAAACGGGAGTCTGTGCTGGCATCTTCAACGACGAGCGGAGAACCTGTTTCCACGACGTAGCCGCAAAAAGAATGCTCGCGCGGCGCCTCTTTCAAAGGAAAGCCTTGCCGGGCCTTGAACCATTGCCGATGCTCATCGACAAACGAAACCAACGCCATCGGCATATCGAACATGCTGCAGGCAAGACGTACGATAGCGTCGAATTCCGTCGTCGGCGGCGTATCGAGAATGCTTGCTTCGTAAAGAAGGTTCAGCCTCTCGTCTTCTGCCTGTGACATGTGACCTTACTCCTCGCAGTGCCGAGTGAGTGGGACCCTTCATGGATCGTAGAAGCGGACGAACTTGCCGCTGACGGGGTGTAAAATTGCATTATCTCATGGCCGAATATCGCACCGGGACGTTCGTAGGCGCCTTGCCACGAGCTTTCATACCGATCCAATTTCCTGTGATGATCAGAATTCTTCCCAATCAGATTTCAGTGCGACGGCTGCCGAGCCGCGTTGGGTGGATGTGGCGGACGAGCTACGAACGACTTTCAAAGCCGTCGGTGGAACAGGGTGGCGATCCGCCTGCGTAGACGAGGGCCTCGATCTCGAGGTATCGTCAAAACGGAACTGTTCAAGAAGCTCGAAGAGGGCTGCAGCCTCTCGTGCGAGGCCATGGCTGGCTGCGGTCTGCTCCTCGACCATCGCGGCGTTCTGCTGCGTTCCCTGATCGACGGTGTTGATGGCCTGGTTGATCCCGCCAAGTGCAGTCGATTGCTCGCGCGCCGCCTCCACGATCGCAGCCACGTTGGTGTTGATTTCGTGAACCTGACTGGCGATCTCCCGGAGCGCGGATCCGGCATTCGTGACAAGGCCGACGCCGTTTGCCACGTGGGAACCGGACGCCGTAATCAAGCTCTTGATCTCTTTGGCAGCTTTCGCGGACCGCTGAGCCAGTTCGCGAACCTCTTGGGCAACAACGGCAAAACCCTTGCCGGCCTCCCCTGCCCGTGCCGCCTCTACGCCGGCATTGAGCGCCAAAAGGTTCGTCTGGAAGGCAATTTCATCGATGACACCGATGATATTGGAAATTTCGCGCGACGAGGTTTCGATCTGGTCCATGGCTCCTATCGCGTCACGCACGACCTGGCCGGAATGCTCAGCGTGGTCTCTGGCGCGCGCCACGAGCCGACCGGCCTCCTCGGCACGCTGGCTCGAATCCTTGACCGTCGTTGTGATTTCCTCAAGGGCCGCCGCCGTCTCTTCGACGGATGCGGCTTGCTGCTCGGTGCGCTTTGCCAGATCGTCGGCTGCGGTGCGAATTTCATTGGAGCCGGCTGAAATCGCCTTGGCGTTTTGAGCCACCGTCGCCATTGCGCCCTTCAGCTTTTCTGAGGCGCTGTTGAAGTCGGTCCGCAGCCGTTCCAGCGAAGGAATGAAGGGCTTTTCGATCGTCTGCGACAGGTCCCCGTCGGCAAAATTGGTCAGGCAACGGGCAAGTTGCTCGACATTCTCGACGCGCCCCGTGACATCGGTCGCAAACTTCACGACCTTGAACACCCTGCCGTTCAGGTCGAAGATCGGGTTGTAGGAAGCCTGGATGAAAACCTTCCGGCCACCCTTGCCGACACGCATGAATTCGTCGGCGACGAACTGGCCACTTGAAAGCTTGCGCCAGAATTCCTTGTAAGCGTCCGACCTTGTGTAGTCTGTCTCACAGAACATCGAATGATGCTTGCCCTGGATCTCGGCAAGCGAATACCCGAGGGCGCTGAGGAAATTGTCGTTCGCGGTCAGCACTTCGCCCGCTGGCGTGAATTCGATGATCGCCTGTGCGCGGGACAACGCGTCGATCTTGCCCGCATCCTCGGCAGACTTCAGCTTCTGCGTCGTGATGTCTGTTGCAATCTTGATGACTTTGACTGGCTTTCCACGCCGGAACACGGGATTGTAGGACGCCTCGATCCAGACCTCGCGCCCGCCTTTTCCAATCCGCTTGTATTGCTGTTGATCGAATTTCCCGGCCGACAGCTTAGCCCAGAAAGCCTTGTATTCTGCCGAGGATGCATAGGCTGGCTCGACAAACATGCTGTGATGTTTTCCGACGATCTCCCTCAACTCGTAGCCAAGCGCCCTGCAGAAGTTTTCGTTAGCCGTGAGGATCTTGCCCGACAAGTCAAACTCGATCATTGCTTGCGAATTCGACAGAGCGGCAAGTACCGCGACAGCATTTCCACCACGATCAAGAATACTCACCCGCAATCCTCCACAGGTTTCACTGCTGCCGATCCAGTCACGCTATCAATATTCACACATGATCATTAACGCATATTTAATTATAAGATTGACGCGACAGAAGGGCGCAAGGCGCGTTCGATGATGACGCTCAAGCCGCCGACCTCATCCAGAAATACGAAGCCCGCATCGCCGCGCTGGGACGTCTTGTCGGCAAACAGGCGCTGACCGAACACCTTCCATACTTCATCAAGGATGATTTACAACAAACGCAGACTTTATTTGGCGCTTCATTATCTGGGACCCGCCGCAATCCGAGGATCAACACATCCGGAAGATTGGCAAAACAGCGGCGTGATCATTGTCCACCCTCAGGCGCGCACTCCAAAAAGGGGGCAACATTGCATGCTTAAACACAAACGAGCCGTTCGCATCGTGCTGGACAACGAAGCCAAGCATCCCTGCGCGATATCCGGATCATCAGCAGAGCCGACGTAACGACGTTTCGTATCACCATGCCTATCTGGATGTCGAAGTACCAGTACTTGCGCCCCTTGATGTTAGCCGAGGTGAACCGACCTTCCGGGGGAAAATCGGCCGTCCAAGCGGGTCGAGCGAGCGCTGACCCAGCTCGGCGGGCATCGCCCGATATGAGGTCGATGGACTTCAAAAGCTCGACTTCGGTGTTATACCGTTTTTCAAAAACAGTATAACGATCGAGAGGATAGGGTGCTAGCTTATCGCCTTGAACCGATACAAACCTACGACACCTCGATCCACTCTGTCGTTATCGGGACCAGGGATTGATCACTTCCAGCCCGGCAGCTTCGTAACTCCGTAGCGACTGGCCCCGCGCTGCTGCGAGAAGGTCCGCCTATCATGCCTCGAGGGAGCCCAACTGCGCCAAGGTCGTGGTCGAGTAGCTATGCCATTCGACCGATTGATCAAGGCCCTGACGGAAAGCCCGCTGCTCGCGGACAACGTGGAACAGCGTGCAGGAAAAGCTTACAAACTCTGACCGCAGTTATTCACGCACGATACGTTGGATCCTCAATCCGGTCCGGATCAAAAGGTCCTGACGCCATACACCTCATGTGCAGGGATAGGCAGCAGACGATAGGCCATTTCCGCCTTCAACTCCTCGTGGCGGGCGACCTCGTCGGGCGTCTTGTCCTTCTTAGCGCCCAGCGTGACGAACTCTTCCTTCACGTGCCCGGGCTTGATTACGGCTTCAGCGGTGCGACCACGATAGCTGAAGCGGAACACGTAAGGTCCGGGCGGATCGGTGATGATGTCCTTGCCGCCGATCGACTTGTCGACGGTCAGCCGTCTCTCGGTCAGCGCCCGGGTCACCATTTCCAGCGCGTCGCGTCCGCCGGGACCGGAAAACGCCGTCACAATTGTCACTTCGCGCCGTTCCGGCGGCGTGTCGGACAGTAGCGGAAACGCCGCCTGCATCGCCTTCAGCGCATGCGCCACGCCGCCGGGAAAACCGCCGCCGTGATAGGCGTTGATGCCGTCGAAGGTGAAGCTGATCGGGTGGCCGTTGTCGAGCACGGTAATGGCATTAGACATCTGCGAAGGCTTTCAGGTTGGGAACGAAGCTGTCGAGGAAAAGGGTCGTGGCCGGCATGAAATGCGAGCCGTGGTGGAACATCGGGTCGAGCGAGGAGAGGATCATCGTTCCCTTGGTCGAGACCTTGTCCTCGTAGAGGATCGCCCGGCCTTCACCGTCGCGGGCCAGCACCGTGGCGCCGACCGGCGGGACAAACCAGCCATGCAGGTGCCAGGTCGCCTGCCTGTCGCCGATGCCGGCCATCAGCGGATGGCTGGCCGCGGCCTCGGTGACGCGCACGCCGAGATCGGCGGCCGGATCGAGCCACCACCACCAATTCGTCGGCGTGCCGGTGTAGTCGACATGCGGCAGCCAAAGATCGGAACGGCTCTCGCCGAGCGCCACCACCGTGCCGCCGGCGGCCAGATGGCGCGCGAGCACGGGTTTCTGGGCGATCATGCGCTGCGCCGGCGTGCGGCACGGAACCCAGAGAATGTCGTCGGGACGCAGTATGTCGGCGAGATGTTCGGGCGCGCAGATGACGTCGAAGATCTGGGTGTAGCGCGGTCCTTCAAGGCTGCGGATGTTGTAATAGGTGCCGGACGATGGCGCGACGAAGCGCCGTCCCGTTCGGCTCGACACGCGCATGCCGCCATAGGTTTCGGGCGCGGCAAGCGGCAGCTCGGCCGCCGGCGACGAGGGTGCCGAGGGCCAGGGGTCAAGGCAGGGGCCGCCAAGCGTCCAGTCGATCATGCGCCGCGTCAGCTCGCCCGACAGGTTCCATTCGAGCCCCATCGAGCCGAGATCATTGCCGGCATGGGAAAAGATCCGCCCGCCCCTTGGCCGCTCCCAGACCCAGTCGACCGGCACCTGCGCCGCGCCGAGACCGTTGACCGCCACCGCGCCTTCGGGTGGCGGATTGCAGCCCCGGCCGTAAAAGCCCGCCACACCCTTGTTGGTCTCGATCTTCGCAAGCTCGATGCCGGAAAACAGCGGATGGGCGTTGACCGAGGAAAGGTCGAAATCGGCGCGCTTCGGCGCCTCGATCGGCCGGTACTGGCTCATGCCGTCGACCAGCGGCCGCACCATGTGGCCGTTGAAGAACCAGCGGCCGCCGGCATCGAGGAATGCGGCGAGCGCCTCGCGCATCAGCAGCATGGCGTTCTGGTCGAACTGGTTGCCGGTGATCAGGCCCTTGTGGGCCAGAAGCATGTCGGCGGTCAGCGCCGGCTGCTCGACGATCGTCACCAGACCCTCTACCGCGGCCGCCTTCACGGCCTCGGACGGGGCCTCATAGGTCGACTTCAGATAGATCGCGCTCATGCTGCCTCTATTCCGGCGAAAGCCGGCAGGATTGCCCGGCGCGTCTCGCCCGTCGGTCCGGTTACCTCCACCCAGCGCATCGCCACGCCGTAGAGCTCGGAGAGTTTGTCGGGCTCGATCATATCGGCGACGGTGCCGTGGACTTCGCGCCCGCCCGGCATCATCAGCAGCACGTCGTCGGCCGCCGCCAGCGCATGGTTTGGGTCGTGGGTGGTGAACAGGATCGCCTTGTCGCGGCGAAGCCGGAGCGAATTGAGGAGTTCCAGCGTGCGTGACTGGTTGCCGAGATCGAGCGCCGAGGTCGGCTCGTCGAAGATCAGGGCAGGCGAACCGGTGGCGATGGCGCGGGCGATCAGCACCATCTGCCTCTGGCCGCCGGACATGCGGTCGTAGCGAAGCTCGGCGAGATGGCTGGCGCCGACCTCGACCAGCGCCTTCTCGGCCGCCGCGCGGTCGTCCGCCGAGGGCTGGCCGAACAGGCCAAGCCTCGCCGCCCGACCCATGACGACGACGTCGAGCCCGGACAGCTTGGCCTGCGAGGCACCGTGCTGCGGCACATAGCCGGAGATTTTCGGCGCGCTGCGGCGACCCCTGGCCAGCGGCTGGAAACCAAGCAGGGCGCGCAGAAGCGTGGTCTTGCCGCGACCATTGGGACCGAGCACCGCCATCGAACGGTCGACCGGCACGGTGAAGCTGATGCCGGAAAACAGCGTGCGGGCGCCGAAGGAGACGGAGGCGTCTTCAAGGCCGATCATGTGCGGTTGGTCTCCTTGAAATGGCGGCGCAGCAGGTAACCAAACACCGGCGCGCCGACCAGCGCCGTCAGCACGCCGAGCGGGATTTCGGCCGCCGTCAGGGTGCGCGCCATGGTGTCGATCAGCGTCAGATAGGCGGCGCCGAGCAAGGCCGAGGCCGGGATCAGCGCACGGTGATCCTCGCCGACCAGGATGCGCGCGGCATGCGGCACGACGAGCCCGATCCAGCCGATGATGCCGGCTACCGCCACCGAGGTTCCGGTCATCAGCGAAATGGCGCCGAAGATATACCAGCGCTCGCGATCCGGATTGACGCCGAGCGACCGCGCCTCCTGCTCCTCGAGCGCCAGCAGGTTGAGCCGGTAACGCAACAGCCAGACGGCGAGGAGGCCAAGGCCCATGCCCGGCACGGCGAGCCACAGGCGTGGCCAGGTGGCGGTCGAAAACGAGCCCATCAGCCAGTAGACGATGGCCGGAAGAGAGGTGTTGGGGTCGGCGACGAACTGCACGACGGACACCAGGGCCGCGAACAGCGCGCCGACGATCATGCCGGCGAGGATCACCGTGATCACCTCGGTGCGGCCGTTGATGCGGGCGAGGAGCCCGACCAGGAACAGCGCCGACAGGCCGAGCAGGAAGGCCATGCCGAGCAGGACGAAGCCGGAATAGCCGAACAGGATGGCGAGCGCGCCGCCGAAGGCGGCACCCTGGCTGATGCCGAGCACCTGCGGCGAGACCAGCGGATTGCGGAACACGCCCTGCAGCGCCGCCCCGCCGACGGCGAGCGCCGCACCCGACAGCGCCGCCAGAAGCACGCGCGGCAGACGCACCAGCAGCACGATGCGCTCGTCCATCTGGGTCGGCGCGGCATCCGGGTTGAGGATCGCCGCCAGCAGGATCTCGCCGATCCGTGGCACGTCGACGGAAAAGCGCCCGGCGCCTATTGAAAACAGCATGGCGGCGATCAGCGCCAGCACCATCAGCCCGAACGCGCCGATCCTGAGGCCGATCAGGCTTCGGCGCCCGCTTTCCGTCGCCGCCATCGCCATCTTACTTCGCCTTGAACTGGGCGTAGTCGGTGGCATCGCCCTGCATGCCGACCCACAGGATGCCGTCGATGTCCTCGTCGGTCAGGTCGTAGTCGTAGAGCGTCTTGTAGGCCTCTTTCATCTCGCCGCGCAGGTCGTACTGGAAGATGTCGGGATGCATGAGATTGGCAAGCCACATCCAGGTCAGCGGGCTTTCCTGGTTCGGCGGGTCCCAGCGATAGCCGCCGAGCGGCATCTTGTAGACGCGCTTGTCCTGGGCGGCCTTGGTCAGCGACAGGATCGGGTCGTCATAGATCCGCCCAAGGCCGAGCTTGGCCTCGAAACTGTTGAGGAGAATGACGTCGGGGTTCCATTCGGCGATCTGTTCGGGGCTGATCGTCGTGCCCTGGCCCTCAAGATTGGCCGAGACGGAGACGGCGCCGGCCAGATTGACGTAGAAGGCGGCGTAGTTGCCCTTGTCGCCGGAGGCGGTCAGGCTTTCCAGCGCGCGGCCGAGATAGAGGATGCGCGGCTTCTTCTCGGCCGGAATGTCCTTCGACTTGGCTGCCATTTCAGCGGCCACCTGGTCGCGCCAGCCGTTGATCATCTGCGCGCGCTCGGGCTTGCCCATCGCGGTCGCCACCATCGCCTGGTACTGCTTGGTCTTCTCTTCCGAGCCGTAGGAGATCAAAAGCGCGGTCAGGCCGGCATTGACGATCGGGTCGACCAGGTCCGGGCCGCGATCGGCCCACTGGATTACCAGTTCGGGATTGGTGGTTGCCAGTTCCTCGACGTTCGGAATGAAGTTCGGCGCGGTGATGTCGGAGGGAATGTCCTTGGCCTCGGGGAAGATCTTGCCGAGCACGCCCTCGACGATCGCCGACTTGGCGGTCGGGTTCATGCCGACCAGCTTTGACGTTCCGCCGTCCATGGCGATGATGGTCGAGGCCATCGGAATCGGGATCGAGGCGATCCGCTCGACCGGCTTTGGCAGTGTGACGGTGCGCTTTTCATGATCGATGATGGTGATCGGATCGGCGGTTGCGGCGAGTGGCTGAGTGAAAACCAATGCAACTGTGATCGCGAGCTCGTTCCGTCTGAAAAGCATAAAAACCCCTCAAAAAATTCAGTGACGCACATCAATTCGTAAATATGATTTCTTTTGTCAAGATATTTGAGGTGCCTGTCATCACACGAGTGGTCGTCCCAAACATCGTGAATTGCTAGGGAGCTTCTGACAGCAACAACGTGGTCGCATCAGAGGCCTTTCGACCATGGAGATCAGAGAGGACTGTTTTGTACCTCAAATCCTCTTTCGGAAGAGGTCCCGATACCGATCCCGAGGCTATTGAATGAACAGGATCGAGCGTAGCAACCATGCCACGCCGAGTATTCTGATCTCAGGGATCTTGAAGGGAAGTCAACCAACGGCAGCCCTGCTGCTGTATCGAACGAAGTGAACAAGCCCGCGAAGAGCGCCAAACGGAATCTTCAAAAGCGCATCGCTTCCGCAGTCGAAGTGCTAAACGAAGATGATCTCGCGAGGATCGCTATCATGTTGGATGCATTGGCCGCTGCTCGATCGTAACCAAGCTCTGCAACCGATCAAAATGGCCGCATCCAGGCAGTTGATGGGATTGGAACCGACGGGCACGTAGTTTTGACCTTGGCCAAACATTCATCAGGGCAGCACCACAGGGCTATCTTATCTCTCGGCATACAGGAGTCGGCTGCCGAATATGATTTTCGTCTCAGGAAAAGAGGCTTGGCAGGTTTCGGCGACCGAGCTCGCAGCAGAACACTATGGAAGACTCATCACTCGGATGGACGAGGGCGGTTCGAAGTCTCTCCTACCTACGGCCAGCTTTCGATTGCGACCACGTGGAACACTTTAAAATTTCCGCTGGTCGAGAGTCGACCTGCCGTAGTCGCTTCATCTCGTCAAGAAATCACCATTGCACACCATGATCGCCAAAATCGCCGAATACGTGAGATGATGAGCCAGTTGATCGGCGCCATGCAGCATCCAAAATGTGCGCGTGTTGATAGGGTGCGGTCGACGATGACCGTAGATGGCCTTTATATGATCGATGAGGAAATGGACCAGAAACTCACCGGAGGTAATGGCCAATACCCACATCGGATCCGTAATTGACACCAAAAGGGCCGGCGCAGTGGCGACAGCGTGGATGCCGGCGTGGACATAGGCTCCAGGCTTCCTGAAGTTCCCTTTGCCGCTAATCATCCATTCGGGTTGCAGCACATAGTCAGCCACGAAATGCTTTAACTGCAACCAAATCAGCGTGGTGAGCAGCATGGTCAAGTCGCACCCCCTTCAACCCGGAACAGTTGGGTCGATCGTGTGTACGCGGACCGGCGCGATCTTCCCCCGTATCCGGACGCAGCCAAGAAGCCTTGCGTCAAGAAGGCCACGCGATCGTCGATGCGTTTCGTCGCTCAGCGCAATCTCCACGCCCTTGTCCTTGGCCACGCCAACGAGCCGGCTCGCCAAGTTGACGACGTCGCCGATCGCGGTATAGCTAAGGCGTTCGGTCGACCCGATATTGCCCACTAGCGCCACGCCGGTGTTGATACCGATCCGCACGCGAATCGCATCGTGCTTGGGTGCTATCGGCGTCATGGCATGCATCGCGTCGCGGATCGCCGCTGCGGCGCGGCAGGCGCGCAATGCGTGATCTAGCTCATCGCCAGGGGCATTCCAGATCGCCATTACCGCATCGCCGATGAATTTGTCTACCGTGCCGCCCTCGGCATGAATCGCTGCAATTGAAAGGGTCAAAAAGCGCGTCAGGCTTGGTTCAACGTCGGCACCGAGTTCTTCGGTGAGTTCCGTAAATCCCGGCAGATCGGCAAACAGCACCGTTATCTCCCTAAGTTCGCCCCCTGGACGCGGCGCGATACCGCCATCGACAAGGGGACGAACGACCTCGACCGGCATGAAGCGGGCAAACGCGGAAAGGCCGCTCGACATCCGCTTGAGAGCGGAGGAGAAATCGTCGAGTTCGGTCAACAGCGCCGGGCGATGCTCCACCGCGTCGAGTTCGAACCTCTCGATCAGGTGCAATTGTTCGGCAAGGCGCGAGAGCGGCCGGGCAAAGAGGATTCTGGCAAACAGGACCGCGGTCACGGCCGCAAGCGTGGCGATGCCGCCGATGATGAAGATCAGCCGCTTGGTACTGGCGTCGATATCACCGGCAAAGGTCGCCCGCGGTATCGCGGTGACCAGCCGCCAGTCCTCGAACGGCAACTTGCCCGATGATACAAAAACCGGCCCGAGCGCCTTGCTTGCCACCAGCGTCCTGAACCCCTCGGCCTTCTCGCGGCTCGCGGCCAGGGCGACTGCCACGGCCAGGGCGTCGGAGGCGGCGAAATCCTTAAGATGAGCAGCCACCATACCGTCGGATGGTTCGGACGTCGCCAGCACCGCATCGTCCCGCGCCAGAACGAAGGCCTTGCTGCCTTCCGGCATCTTGAGCCCTCTGAGGATGGCCGACAGACGATGCAGGCTGACCGCCACCATCACCACACCCTCGAAATGCCCGAAGACCTCGACCTTCTTCGAGACTACAATCGCCGGCTCGAAGCCGTTCGGAAGGATATTGACGAAACTCCAGGCCGCTTCCGCGCTGCTCCGGCCGAGTCTGTACCATGGCGAACCCTCCGGAACGTAGACGCTCTCGGCCTTCAGGCGATTTTCGAAGAAGATATCGCCGGGTATCGGCTTGTAGAGATCGCGGCGCAACGGGCGCGGCTTGCCCGGCGCTGCCTGGCCGATGTCCACCATTTCGATCTCGCCGTTCGGCAGAGCGTGCGCCCCGAAGAAACCGCCATCCGGGAAGCCGAAGCCAATCCAGGCGATCGCCGGCTGTTCACGCAGCAGCGACAAGAACAGAAACTCACGCTTCACCTCGTCGTCTGGCCTGATCGCCCCTTGAAAGAAGATCGATCTGACGATCTCGGCACTGCTCGAAACCAGAGCCAGGTTTGAAGCGAGCTCGTTGCTGACCGCAGCAGTGCTCTGAGCATCGAGGCTGGCGACCACCGTTTCGATGTTCTGGGTCGCAGCACGATACCAGACGAAATGAACGAGCGCCGCCGTCGACAAGACCGCAAACAGTAATAGTGCGGTGACCGCACGCGCCATTTTCATTCGTGGGAATGGTCTAGCGTTCATGGCGATCGGTAATCAGACGGGCGGCGCGGTCATAGCAGACATAGGCCAGCGCCCAGTCCACGAACACAACGGCGCGATTGCGGAAACCGACGAGAAACCAGAGATGGGCGATGTTCCAGACCAGCCAGGCGGAAAAACCCGAGAGCCGGATGCGCCGGAAATCGGCGACCGCCGCCTTGCGCCCGATGGTCGCCAGATTGCCGAAATCGCGATAGCCGAACGGGCCGATGGTCCGGCCATCGAGGCGGGCGAGAATGGCGCGGGCCACATGCTCGCCCATCTGCTTGGCGGCCGGCGCAACTCCCGGAACCAGCCTGCCGTTCTTGTCGGTGACCGCAGCGGTGTCGCCGATCACGAAGATATCGCTGCTGTCCGGTGGGTTGAGGTTCCCGTCTACATGGACACGGCCGGCGCGATCGGCCGGTACACCTAGCCATTTCGCCGCCCTCGAAGCCATGACGCCGGCCGCCCACAGCACGCAGGATGACCGGATCTGACCGCCGCCGGCAAGCCCGACGCCCTCGGCATCGCAGCGCGTAACCGCTTCCCCGAGCGACACTTCGACGCCAAGCATCTCCAGGTGTCGCCGGGCTTCCTCGGACAGCGCCAGTGGCATGGCCGGCAGGACGACATTGCCGGCTTCGACAAGCACCACGCGCGCCGACGACGGGTCGATGCGCCGAAAGTCACGGATGATGACCTTCCTTGCCAGTTCGGCGATGGCGCCCGCCAGTTCGACGCCTGTCGGGCCGCCGCCAACAACGACGAAGGTGAGAAACCGCTCCCACTCGGCCTCGTCCTCGGTTGCCTCGGCGCGCTCGAAGGCCGAGAGAATCCGGGCGCGGATTTCGGTCGCATCGGCGATCGTCTTCAGGCCGGGTGCGGTCTCTGCCCATTCTTCCTTTCCGAAATAGGCGTGCCTCGCCCCGGTGGCGACGACGAGATAGTCATAGGCGATGCGCCGGGCGGTGGTCTCGACGATCCGGCTCTCCTTGTCGATCCCCTCGACACGCTCCATCAGCACCCCGACATTGGATTGCCGGGAAAGAATGCGACGGATCGGCATGGCGATCTGCGCCGGCGAAAGCCCGGCCGTCGCCACCTGATAGAGCAGCGGCTGGAAAAGATGATAGTTGCGCTGATCGATGACCGTTATATCCACGTTCGCACGGCGGAGCCCCCTGGCGGCGGCGAGGCCGCCAAATCCGGCTCCAAGGATGACGACCCTCGGACGGCGAACCACCGCCTGACGTGCCTGCGGATCCATGAGGGGCGAACCGCCACGCGCTTCTTCGATCGCGGCGCGCATGGCTCAGCGCCCTCTCGGAAACAAGCGAGCCACCAGATAGTCGAGCGAAACGGTGCCGGCCCCGCGCGCCAGGATCAGCAGCAACGGCGCCGTCCAGAGCAAATGGTCCGGCCAGTTCTGCGGGTAGACGAGGAGCTGGATCGTCAAGATGACGCCAAGCAGCATGAGGGCGGCGGGGCGAGAGAACAGACCGAGAAAAATCAGAACCGAGCCGCTCACTTCGGCGGTCGTCGCGAGCACGGCGGCCACGCCGGGATCGATGACGGGCAGCTGGTATTCGAGCGTGAACAGCTGGATCGTCGCCGGCCAGGAGGCAAGCTTGCTCTGCGACGACTGCCAGAAGACCTGAGCGACCGCAAGGCGTGAGACGAGCTGCACGAGCGAGAGCGGCACACTGTTCAACCGCTCCAGAGCGGAGACATAGAACCCGGCAATGCCGCTTCTGTGGCGTGTCGAAGAAGGAGACATCATGGTCATGATTTCCATCCTGTTCAATGGGTTGCGAGCGTTATGTGGCGAATGCGGGTGACGAGGCCTTCTGCGAAGAGGCCGCCGAACGCACCGGCAAGATCGAAGCCGGGAGCACGGGCGAGGACGCGGCTGACGGCCACCTCCAGGCCTGCACGCCTTTTCAGCGCATGCAGGAAAGCGAAATGCCCCGCATCGAGGCGCAGGAACCGCATGCTCTCGTTGCAGCGCCAGAGCGCGATCCGCTCCGGCCTGCGGCTCAGCTTCGCCAGGGCTTCGACATTTCCGCCGGCTTGATGTACCGACCATATTTCCAGCGCTGGCCAACGGCAGACGAGCAGGCGCAGCGAGGGCTGAAGAAAAAGCTCAGGAGCGGTATCGGCTTCGCCGTCACCCAATTGCTCCAGGCTGCAGCCAGGCAGCGCCGGCGCGTCGAGCGCCTCGGCGATCATCCATTCCAGCCGCGCCGTCTCGGCAATGAAGGGCATGGAGCGGATGTCTTCGAAGACTGCCAGAAAGCGGGAAAAATTGCCGCCATAGCGGACAAGCCGCGCCTCCTGCGGCGGATTGTTGCGGATGAAAACGCCGGCAGCGTAGCGAAAGTAGTCCTCGCCCAAAAGCCTCAGCGTGACCGGAAAGACCGCGATCAAGGTCGCCGTTAGCGAGGCGAACGTATTGTTGCGATAGATGTTGAACCGACGCAAAGGGTCAAAAGCCCCTTTCGCCAGTACTGGCGCGAGATCACCGCCATCGTTGCGGAGGATGGCTTGGGCGATCCTCGACTGCAGGGCGCAACTAGAGAGCATGGCCAATCCTCCTTGCGCCGGAATGGTTGGCGAAGACGGACGGCTTGATCGTCGCAAGCGCGGCGAGCGCCGGCATCGGTCCCTTCGGACTGTCGGGCCGCAGGGGCAGGATCATGCCCTCAAAGCGGCTCGTCGGGGGTGCCGGCCTTTCCGCCAGCATCCGGTCTTCGAAGGCAATCGATTGCGCCAGCATATCGGCCCACATGGCTTCGCCGAGCAGGACGTCGAGGGTGGGCACATCCGTGTCCCATTCGATGAGCGTCGGACGCGGGCCGATCTTGCGGATCACATAGGCATAGAGCGACCAAACCGCCGGCGGAACGCGCGAACCGTGGTCGTCGATCAGCACGATATCGCCTTCGACCTCGTTGACCGCGTGCCCCGCAAGATGAATCTCGCCGATGGCGCGCGCGGGGAGCTGGTCGATGAAGGCCTTGGCGTCGAAGCCGAGATTAGAGGCCGAGACATAGACATTGTTGACGTCGAGGAGCAAGCCACAACCGGTCAGGCGCACGAGTTCGGTGAGGAATTCCGCCTCGGTCATCGTCGATCCCTCGAAGGCGACATAGGCAGAGAGGTTTTCGATATAGACGCGCCGCTGGAGCGTATCCTGCAGGCGCGAGACATTGGCGGCGACGATGCCGAGCGCCTCGGCATCGTAACACAGCGGCAGAAGATCATTCAGATAGGCGCCATCGGCGGCGCTCCAGGCGAGATGCTCGGACACTAGGCTTGGCTGGAAGCGCAGGCAGAGCTTTCGCATGCGCTCAAGATGATCGCGGTCGAGGCCGGAGTAGCTCCCGAGTGAAAGGCCGACGCCATGAATAGACAAGGGATAGCTTTCCCGCAGCCGCTCGAGCGCGTCGACGGCCGCAGAGTCGCCCATGTAGTTTTCCGCGTGGACTTCAAGCCATCCCGCCGACGGGCGGCGAGACAGCATTTCGCCGATATGCTGGGAGCGAAGACCGATGCCCGCCGCGGTTGGCACCGGATTGCTCGGAAATATCTTGGACATCGATGACTCCTTTGGTTGAAGCAGAGAAAGGTCAGGCCTTGGGTTCGTTACTTCCGCCGGTGATCTTGGTGCAGGTCCCGGCCGGCACATAGATCCACGAGTCCTTGGCGTTGTCAGCGGTGGACGTACCGGCGCAGGAGTGGCTGGCCGTCTGGCAGTCGTTCAGGCCGGCCTTGACAACGCCGAAGCACTTTTCAAACGAGAAATCCGGCTTGGCAGTCGGGCCGGCAAAGGCGCTGCCTGCTGCCACGGAGGCGGCGGCGGCAAGGGCCGAGCTGATGAGAAGACGGGTGGCATTCATGAGAAATCTCCTGGGTTGTTGCGTGAGGTCAAACCGTCATCGGCTCGACTGTCCTGAGCTTCCCAGAAGCGAGCCTTCACCTGAAATGCTGTCTCTGCATGGTTTCGATACGCCGCCTCTATGCGTCGACAGTTGGCGACAAGAAGAAGCCCTCCGCAGCTGAACGGAGGGCTCAAGGTGGGCATTTGCGGCGGGAGGCAGAATTTGTGCAAATGCCAAAGGGATCAGAGATAGCGCTCGCGGATGTCCACCGTCGAACGTTTGCCGATGTCCTGATAATTGACCTGCAGCCATAGGTCGGCGCATTGCCGGCCGCGATCCCTCAAGTCCACGAGCGCGCCCCAGTCGGCATTCAGCTTGCTCGAAACACTGAGGTTTTTCATCGTCTCGTCATCGGAGATACCGTGCACGAAAATCCGCTTCAGATTGGGCGGCGGTTCCGGCGCCGCGTCGATCAGCTGCGTGACGAACGCCACCGCGCGCATCTCTCTTAGCAGCGATGAATTGAAGCTTATCTCGTTGATACGGTTCAGGATTTCTCCAGCCGTGCGCGGCAGGTCCGCTCGCTCGATCGGATTGATGTGGACCACGATGACATCGGGGGTGTTGCAGCCATAGATCAGCGGAAAGATGGCGGGATTTCCCATATAACCGCCATCCCAATAGGCTTCTCCGTCGATCTCAACCGCTTGGAACAGGAAAGGCAGGCAGGCGGATGCCATAACGGCATCGATAGACAATTCGTCATTGCCGAACACCTTGACCTTGCCGGTCCGCACGTTGGTGGCGCAGACGCTGAGCTTGACGGGGCAGCGCGCCATCCGGATCGCCTCGAGATCGATCGACTGTTCCAGTACCCGGCGCAGCGGGTTGAAGTTGAACGGGTTGAACTGGTAGGGCGACATCAACCGGGTGACCAGGTCGAACATGATGAATGCCGGCGAGAACTCAAGCGATTTCGAGCCGGTAAGGCGATCGAGCAAGCTCGGCTGCAAAGGTCCGGATGCGGCCGCGTGGCTGACGCGGCGCCAGAAATTGGCGAGCGCCGTCTGCGCCCCGCTTCGACCGCCCTCGGCCAGACCGTAAGCCATGACCGCGGCATTCATCGCGCCGGCGCTGGTCGCCACAATGCCTTCAAATGAAAGGCTGGGCTCCTCCAGCAGCCGATCGAGCACACCCCAGGTGAAGGCGCCGTGCGCACCGCCGCCCTGAAGGGCGAGATTGATCGTCCGGGGCTCGCGCTTGGCGGCCGAAGATTCGAGCTGCATTCCGGGCCGTGTTCCTACATGCTTATTCATGATTGCCACCCTTTTCTCGAATGATGGGTTCAGTGCGCGGTCCAGCCGCCATCGACAGGGATCGCTGTGCCCGTAATCGATCCGGCAAGATCGCCGCAGAGGAAGACAGCAAGCGCGCCCATTTCTTCAACGGTGGCAAACCGCCTCGTCGGCTGGTCTTTCAGGAAGACCTCTCGGATCACCGCATCCCGCGCGATGTTATGCGACTTCGCCTGATCTTCGATCTGATGTTCGACAAGCGGCGTCCAGACATAGCCGGGGCAGATCGCGTTGCATGTCACCCCATATTCCGCCCCTTCGAGCGCGATCGTCTTCGTGAAGCCGACAATGCCGTGTTTGGCCGCCACATAGGCGGATTTGAAGGGTGACGCGATCAATCCATGGGCCGAGGCAATGTTGACGATCCGGCCATAGCGCCTAGCGCACATGTTGTCGAACGTTGCCCGGACGAGATGAAAGGCGGAAGAGAGATTGATGGCAAGGATGGCGTCCCACTTTTCCGTGGGAAACTTGCCGACCGGCGAAACATGCTGGATTCCAGCATTGTTGACGACAATATCTACCTGCCCAAATCGCGCCACCGCCCTCTCGACCATCATGCGGATGGCTTCCGGCTTCGTCATGTCAGCGGCATCATAGGCGACGTCGACATCGTTATCGGCGGCAATGCCGGCGCGCAGCATTTCGATCTCGGCCGGGTCGCCAAAACCGTTCAGCATGACGGCGGCCCCCGCCCTCGCAAGCGCTTGTGCAATGCCGAGGCCGATCCCGCTGGTCGAGCCGGTGACGATGGCGCTGCGCCCCTCCAAGGGCTTGCGGCCGACGAGAGTATCAGTTTCGGGATCAAAGGCGTTCAGCATAGCTCTCTCCACTACGATCGACTACGCCGTCTGGCGCGTTCTGTAATCACAGTGAATGACGGACCTTCGCTTTAGAAATGCCGGTCTGCTATGGAATTGATAAATCCATGGCATTGGAGGAGAATGCCGCCCGCGGAGAATATGAGGGCATCGCAAATCGAGTTCATGCCGAGGGGCGGCCATGGATATCCATCATATAAGATACTTCCTGGCCGTGTGCGAAACGCGCAACTTCACGCGCGCGGCGGAAAAGTGCAATGTCACCCAGCCGGCTCTCAGTCGTGCCATCCAGCAGCTCGAGGACGAGGTCGGTGGCCTGTTGTTCCGCCGCGAGCGCAACCTGACGCACATAACGGATCTCGGCAACCTGCTTCGCCCGCGATTCCAGCAGATCCAGGACGAGTTGACGGGTGTGCGTACGGAGGCGTCACGATTTCTCTGTCTCAGCGAAGCACATCTCAAAGTTGGCATCATGTGCACGATCGGCCCGCGCCGGTTTACCGGCCTTCTCACCGATTTCAACATGCGCCACAAGGGTGTCCAGCTGCAGTTGATCGAGGGCGTGCCCACCCGCCTGTCCGATCTGCTGGAGACCGGCGAAATCGATGTGGCGCTGATGTCGACGGCAACGAGCTTTCCAGAACGCTTCGACGTAACCTCGCTCTTTCGCGAGAGGTTCATGCTCGCTTTCCCCGCCGGCCACCGACTTAGCCAATACGATGCCATTCCTATTGCGGCGATCGACGGTGAAGTCTACTTGCGTCGCGTCAACTGCGAATATTGGGATTACCTCACGGACCTCTGCGATGCGCAAGGCGTTAAGACGCTCGTCTCCTATTCCAGCGAACGCGAGGACTGGATCCAGAACCTGGTCGCCGGCGGCCTTGGCATCTGTTTCATTCCCGAATACAGCGCCGTCATTCCCGGATTGCAAGTGAGACCAGTCGCGGAACCGGAGGTCTTCCGTGACGTCTGTCTCGTGACCGTCGCGGGCCGCCGCTTCTCCCCGGCGGTTTCGGTCTTTGTCGGCGCCGTAAAATCCTACGGCTGGGCAAACTCAATGAGCCGTTCGCACTGACGACCTCATATTAAGACCCGTGGCGAACACAGCCTGGCAAACCACCGGGCATTCGGCGTTCGCGCCGCGGTTGGCAATAGCCCACAGCTATCAAATTCAGAAGCATCTGGCATTTCTCTTTCGGTCGGGGCTCCGCCAGTCTTTGCACATGCTCGGCACCGTCCTCGCCGAGCTCCAACAAGGAGAAACCGATGATGAAGCCCGTATTGAACACCGACCGCCTTTCCTTCGCAGCCCTTGCCTTGGCCGCATTGGCCTTCGGCGCCGGCCTGCCCGCCACGTCCGCCCTCGCCGGCGAATGCCCAGCCGATCAAGTCGCCGAAGATGGCATGAAGCCTGGCCCGATGATGCCGAAGGGCGTTACCGACACTGTGATCAAGACAATCGATCTCTCGTCCAAGGGCGACGCCTGGAAGGGCAGCATGCTGCGCATGCGCAAGCTCGTCGTGCAGCCGGGCGGCATCGTTCCCTGGCATTCGCACGAGATGCGCCCGGCAAATATCCTGATCATCTCCGGCTCGATCACCGAATACAGCAGCACCTGCAAGGTGCCGATCCGGCACAAGAAGGGCGAGGTTACAGCCGAGTTCGGCCATCTCTCCCACTGGTGGAAGAACAACGGCAAAGTTCCGGCGGTGCTCTATTCCTCCGACATACTGAGCCCGGAAATGCACGGCGATGACGCAGCTATGTAACAGCTGCCTTACTATCAGAAGCAAGCCCTTATCCGCTCGCGGCGTTTCCCGCTTGCAGGGAAACGCCGAATGGTCCCCGGAGGATTACGCAATGACCGATATCGAACAGCCGCTCGGGCCGTCCGTGCACGCGCGCAAGGTCGTTTGCGCCGACAGCTGGCGCTTTGGACTGATCGCGCTCATCGCCTTTCTGACCTTGGTCGACCTCTTCGCGGCGCAAGCCGTATTGCCTTCCCTCGTCGACAAGTTCCAGGTCAGCCGCGCCACGATGGGGTTCGCCGTCAACGCCAGCACCTTCGGCATGGCCGTCGCCGGTCTGCTCGTCGCCTTCTTCGGCAGCGGCCTAGATCGGCGCAAGGGCATCTGGATCAGCCTCGCGGTCCTGTCAGTTCCAACGACGCTTCTGGCCTTTACCGACAACATCATCGTCTTCGCAGCGCTACGGGTGCTCCAGGGGCTTTGCATGTCGACGGCCTTCACGCTCACGGCCGCCTACCTGTCCGAGCACTTTTCCGCCGGCAAAGCCGCCGGAGCTCTGGCCGCCTATGTCACCGGCAATGTCGCCAGCAATCTCTTCGGCCGGATGCTGTCTGCCGCCGTTGCCGGCCTTGGCGGCCTCTCGGTGACTTTTCTGATGTTTGCCACCCTCAACCTCCTCGGCGCCGTCCTGGTGTGGATCACGCTCAAAAGAACGGCCGGCATGATGAGGACCGATGCTCGGGGAAGCCTCACCATGCGCATTTGGGACGTTCATCTCGCCGATCCGGATCTGCGCCGCGTCTTTATTATCGGCTTCCTCATCCTCTTCGTCTTCATCGGCACCTATACCTATGTCAACTTTCAGATCGTCGCGTTGGGGGTAAGGCCGATGGCGCTCGGCCTCGTCTATCTCGTCTTCCTCCCTTCGATCCTGACCACGCCTTTCGCCGGCAGGCTCGCAGCCAATATCGGGCCGGCCACCGGAACCGTACTGACCCTGGCGATCGCTGTCGTCGGGCTCGTATCGCTTCTCAGCACATTTTTGCCGATCATCCTGCTCGGATTGACGCTAGTGGCTGTCGGCACCTTCCTCGCGCAGGCGATAGCGACCGGTATAGTCGGCAGGCGTGCCATGAGCGACAAGGCGGGAGCCAGCGGCATCTATCTGGCGTCCTACTATACCGGAGGCATGATCGGCAGCCTGGTCCTTGGCCAGGTCTACGACCACTTCGGCTGGAACGCCTGCGTCTACGTGCTGGTCGCGGCACTCGGCGCAGCAATGCTGCTCGCAGGTTCCCTGAACGCGCCGCCCCGATAGGCCCCGCTCGAACCCGGCAACGATTTGAAAATGCAACCCTGCCAACCTCAAGGAGAGAGTGACATGCAAAGAACGATCAGCCTATTTTTCATGGCGGTACTTTCATTGACAGGAATAATCCTGTCGGCACCGGCCGCCGTCGTCCAGGCAGGTACCCGTGATGGTGTCGTTGTTCTGGAAAGCCGCTATTCGGTCGACGAGACCGTCAGAAAGATCAAAGGCAGCGTCGCCGAGAAGGGCATCATGCTGTTCGACGATATCGATCAAGCAGCGCTTGGTACCGCGGCCGGCAACCAGGTCCGCCCTTCGCGGCTCATCCTGTTCGGCAATCCGGCGCTCGGAACGACGTTCATCACCGCCAACCCGGTGGCCGGGCTCGATTGGCCCGTCCGGGTTCTCGTTTACCAAACGAAGGATGGGACCGTTCGGGTCGCCTATACAGATTTTGACTGGATCGCGCACCGCCATGGCATCACCAGCCGCGAGAAGGAGTTCAAGATGGCGTCCGAGGTCATCAAAGCGGTGACGGCGCCGGTCCGTCAGTGAGTTTGCGACGATGCATCAGCAATGAGGTGGGATCGACTTCCTCCTCATTGCGAAACGATGCGGCAAGCCTCTCATCCCACACCCTGGCCTTCACGGAAATAAACCTGAGACCGACCCATCGGTCGTAAGGCGTGCAGTTGAAAGGAATCGAACCAGCGTGTGCTGCTGCTGAAGTAATCGCATATTGATTTCATTGTGAAAAGCGCACCGTGTTCATCGAGTTTCCAGATAGCGGTTATCGCCCAGTCTTGGGAATAGGTCATCGAATGCAGCCATCGGACATTCCATTTCGGCTCGGCTCAACCGTGCCACACGAGTGCTCTCGTTAGTCTTTTGTCCGATGGGATTCCCGCTGGCTGTATGGGCGGGTTGCAATCCCGTCTGTAATCACGCCAATCAATTTGAAACAGGGTGGATATGCGTCTGATGGGCGATTTGCTGCTTCTCGCGGATGAGGTTCAGGAAGGCGCGCTCATCCAGGTTTTCAGCATCAAGGCCGTCCCAGTCTAGCGCCGTCTGCATGAGCGCCATATCCATCAGGCGCACGAGATCCATGAGCTGCAATGATGAAGCACTGTCTCTTGCTGCGGAGATGAGGCGGAAGAGCCGCAGGAATCCCACCGGCTCATAGCTGTCAACCACGTCAGGAATTGCGTCGGCCATTGCCTTAATTTGCCTCCAAGCTTGGCAGAGGTTCCGAGATCGAGCGGGTCTGCCTGCATCGTTCCCGAAACGGAATGTTGAATCGGATCTTGCCCGCGGAAAACGCTAACACACCCTATGAGTTGCGTAAACGATCCAACTGGATCGATTTAAAGACCGAAAATGCTGTACACTGGCGACACCTCTGCAATAGGATTAAACATCTCATTGGTAGTAGTTCTGGTTAGGCCAGCGATCAAAATCGGCTCTTGCGATCGTTAAACTGCGACTTCTCAGCACCGATGAGCTGCCGTTCTTCAGCAATTGCCCGCAATCCCCGACTAAGTATATTGTTACGCTTCCACTAATACGCGAGGCGGTCGTGAATAAACCCTTCCCTCCTCTTCCGTTCGGCAGCGAACGCGCCGATCTGGACAAATCGCCACTTGAAATCAGGGGCCTGCTTTCGCGGCCGATCTGGCGCGAGCTCAGAACCTTTCTGGCGGTCGCCAAAAGCCCCTCCTTTGCTCAAGCCGCGGAACTGCTCGGCACCAGCGCGCCCACCGTCAGCCGCGATGTGAAGCGCCTCCAGGACCAGATCGGTTCGCAACTTGTCATCTCGACCTTTTCCGGCGTCACCCTGACGGAAACCGGCCGCAAGCTCGCCATCCAGGTCGCGGAACTGGATTTTCAGTTGTTCGCCCTTTCCAACGACCTGAAGGATGAGATGGATGCCGTCACCGGGCGGGTCGCCGTCAGCGTGACCTCCGGCCTTGCCGTCGCCATCGTCGCTCCTGCGGTACCCCGGCTGAACGACAGCTATCCGCGCCTCAATCTCGACATCCGGGAACAGGTGTCGCTGGTCAATTTCGAGAAGAACCAGGCCGACCTGATGATCTCGCTGTCTCCGATCTCGAGAGCGGATGTCGATTGTGTCGAGATCGGCACTCTTCATCTCATTCCGGTGGCCAGCCGTGATTATCTGAAAAAATCCGGCGTTCCGCAGCGGCAGTTCATTTCCCAGCATGTCTATGTGCAGTGCAATTATTATGACTCCGACCGAGAGATCTGGAACGGCTGGCGCGGTCTCGTTCACGCCGGCCACCAGACCCACAACTGCGAGAACTCGCTCGCCTATTATGCGCTCGTTCGAAACGGCGCCGGCGTCGGGCTGCTCGGCAACTATGTTCTTGCAGATCCCGAACTCGTGCCGCTTGAACTCGGCGTTCATGTCGCTCTGCCGATCTACCTGATTTCCGTTGCCAATCGCAGGCAATCGAGACCGGTTGCCGCCGTCTATGACTGGATCGTCGATGTTTTCAGGACCAATCCGTCATTCGGGACTGGATTGACCTTCCCGTCCGGACGGCACGAGCAGGAAGAAAGCCTGCGCAAGATGCTTGAAACTATCGCTCCTCCGCCGCCTTCACAATCTGGCTGAGCTCTTCCGAGATCGAAAGATAGGCATTCGCGACATCCTCGAGGAAGCCGGCAAGCTCGACCGGCTGCACTGTCGGATCGTTGATGAGACGACGCACCATTTCGGTGTGCAGTTTCGTGCGGGTCAGGATTTCCTCCTGCAGCGCCGCTGTTGCGGACTTGTCACCCGCGTTTCGCAAATCTGCCATGGTCATGCTGTCTCAAACGAACTCGGTGCGTCCCATTGGCCTTCGACACGCAACAGCAAAGCACTGCTGCTCTCCATCGTAATCGGGTCAGACGAGGCGGGAATTGTGCCGACAACGGTCAGATAAGGCTCCGGATGGCCGGCGATCTCTACCGGGGGGCCGTCGACGATCTCCAGATCGAACAAAATGGTCCACAACCGCGCGAGGCGCTGCTCGGCTTGGGTCAGAACCTTCGTATAGCCCTTGCGCGCCACGTGATCGAACGTCATCTGAATGCAACGCTTAACCGTAAAAGGGTGTCGGTACTTTTCTCGGAAGCAGGTTCGTTCATACTTGGCAAAATCGGCGAACCAACGAATGCGAAGGGAGCCGACCGGCTCTTCGCCATCATAAAAGACGAAATGCGTGGCCTGGTGATCATTGCCATCGAAGATGAAGGAGGGCGAGATACCGTGCTCATGGACAAAGCAGATGCTTCTCAAGATCATCGCATCCCGAACATGGTCCGGGGTGGTTGCGACTTGGCATCGAAGATTGGGATATTTGTTCACCATCGGTCGGCCTCGTTGTCTGTGCAACCCACTTCAACTCCAGAATGCGAGCCGCGCGAAGGACGAAGATTTCAGGGGGGATTTCAAAAATGACGGACCCTGCCGATCCGATGGCAACCATCATCGCTCTCTGTGCCGAAGGGGCACGTCGGTTCGGCGACGACCCGAGGGCCATTGCGAGCTTCGTCGAAAATGAGATCGCCCGCCTCTCCGAGACAGAACAGCGGCAACTCAAGGAACAACTGACGCTTTTGACCGATGGAGGTGGATCTCAAAAGCCGATCATGTAAAGACAATCCACAAGATTTGACGATTTCCGGAAGTATTCTCAAGGATAGGCATGAAAGATCAGGAACTGAATTTGGCAATCGGCCAAAGGCTGCGCTCCGTGCGTGCCGCTCGTGGCGTCACCCAGAGCGAACTGGCCGCGCATATCGGTGTCGCGTTTCAGCAGATTCAAAAATATGAGAATGGTATAAACCGTCTGTCCGTTGCGGTCATGCTGCGGCTGTGCAGCTTCATGAAGGTGGATGCCGGTTGGTTCGTCAACGGCATCGAAACGGAGGCGGGCGCGGGTGTCGAGGACGAGGCGGCCTATCTTGCGGAGGAAATCGGGCGCATCTCCGATGAGAAGATCCGCCGCAACCTGACGATGCTGATCCACTCCCTGACCGTCACCGATGTGGCGAACTGAAGGCAATCCGGCTGGCTTCGGCACAGCGTTGACCTGACGAGGCCGTACTTGCTGCGAGTGGCCTCGCAGGCAAGCTGCGAGGCCTGGAGATCATTGATAGTCTCAAGCCGCGTTCGGATAACGCACGGCGTACCAGTTCCTGAACAGGCGATACTGGTTTTCGAGGTGGCGGCGCTGCGAGTCGCTGAGCTTGTCGGTCTCGTTGAAGTGCAGCGTGTATTCCATCTCGCCATTCAGCACCATCAGATATTTGTAGTGCAGCACCAGATCCGGGCCTTCGTCATAGGTCGAAAGAACCATCAGCGCCTCTTCGAGCTCGCGTGCGGCGCTGCGGGCAACGGCATCGCCCTCTGCTGCCTTTTCGCAGAGCGAGACGAGATGCAGGACTTCCTTCGGCAGCGCATTGCCGATGCCGGTAATGGCGCCGCCTGCACCGCAATTGACGAAGCCGTGATAGACGCCGGTGTCGACGCCGACCATCAGCGTCAGCGCATCATCGCCCGACGTGATGTTTTCGGCCGCATAGGTCATGTCGCTCTTGCCGCCGAACTCCTTGAAGCCGACGAGGTTCGAGAAGCGCGAACGCAGATCGAAGAAGAGATCGGCGCGCGTTGCAAAGCCGTAATAGGGGCTGTTGTAGATGACTGCCGGCAGGCCCTTTGCAGCCTCGAGGATCGCCGAGAAATGATCCCGCTGGGCCGAGACAGACGAGCCGCGCGACAGGACGCGCGGAATGACCATCAGTCCCTTGGCGCCGACGGCGGCCGCATGCGCGGCATGGGCAACAGCCGACTTAGTGTTGACGGCACCGGTGCCGACGATGACGGGAACACCCGCCTCGACGAGGCGCTTAACGCCTTCCTGGCGCTGCTCGTCCGTCAACAGCGGCCAGTCGCCCATCGAACCGCAGTAGACGACGGCGGACATGCCGAGGTCGATCAGTTCCTTGCCCTTGCGAGCAAGCGCGTCGAAGTCAGGGGTACGGTCATCGTTGCAGGGCGTCATGAGCGCCGGGATGCAGCCTTGGAATACGGAACCAGTCATCGCCAATCTCTCGTTATCTTAAAACTCCCCGGACATGGGGTTGATGAGGCATTTAACACCTTGCCGACTTCTTGTCGACAATAAAAATACAAAGCGCAATTTTCCTTCGACGCTCGACGAAGCGTTTACCCGGCGGCGCAAGAGTTTTGTAGCGACTAGAGCGCCAACCCGGCGGTCTGGCGGGAATCGGCAGTGATGTAAGAGCGGATTTGGCCGACGATCTGATCAGCGTGAGCAGATGCCAGGCTGTCGGCGCGCGCCACGTCGCGATTGATGATCGCCTGGATCATCTCCTCGTGCTCGCCGACATATTGGCGCGGCAGGACATCGTTGAAGGAGGAATAGTAGAGCCTCAGGATGCGGCGTCCCTCGTCCAGCAGCCGGGTGAAGAGCTCGACATAGTATCGGTTCCGACCGGCCTGGGCGATCGCGATATGGAAGTCGCGGTTGGTCGAAATCATGCCGAGCACGTCGCGATTGGTGACCGCTATCTCGAAGGCCTTCTGCTGAACACGGATGGCGGCGATATCCCCTTCGGTGTGATTGGTGGCCGCAAGCCGGGTGGTGACGCGATACATCAGCGTAAGGGCATCGAAAAACTCCGGCAGGCCGAGGAAATCGATGTTCGAGACGATCGTCGCGCGGTTGGTCAGCGTCGTGATCAGCCCTTCGGCGGCAAGCCGCACCAGCGCTTCGCGGATCGGCGTTCGCGACAGCGCAAAACGATCGGACAATTGCTGTTCGTCGATCGGGCTGCCGGGCGGCAGTTTCAGCTCGATGATCTCGTTTCGAAGCGTCTCATAGACCGTCGATACGCCGGAGCCGCGCCGGTGTGTTTGCAGTTTTTCGGTCTCGTCCACGCTTTCATCGTCCTTTCAAGCAGCCGAGTTGATACTCAGTTTACTAGCGAATCCGCTGGACAACTTCAAACCTTATATACTTTCTGTCGGCAGATGAAATTTTGAATGTTCCCTTTTGCCTCGACAAGAGGCAGCGGTGCCTATTCCCGTTTTCCCGGCTTGCCGACGCGCAACGCATCGCTCAATTCCATCCGCGCTGTGCCGATCAGCTGCTCCATCGCAAAACGCGCCGCATCTGGCCGTCGCATGCGGATCGCGTCCAACACGTCCTGATGCCGGGCGATCGCATAGTCGTGGCTCTGGCTCGCCCGGTTGGTCAGGCGGAAACTTGCAAGCAAAGCAGCGCGGATGGCGGTGGCAAACTGACGGAAGACCCAGTTGCCGCTGGCATTGATAATGGCGGTATGAAATTCGAGGTCCGCCTGGCTCCAGGCCTCGTTGTCACGGGCATTGGCCGCCACCATGTCCTCGAAGGCTTCAGCGATCTGGGCAAGCTGCCTGGCCGTCGCATTGGCTGCGGCCTGTGCAGCAGCGGCCGGCTCCAACAGCTGGCGGGCGTCGAGCAACGAATCGTAGAAGCCACGGTCATCGCTGAATTCGAGCGTCGCATCGAGGACCAGGGGATCGAGATAGTTCCAGTTCTCGCGGGGCAGCACGCTGGTGCCGGCGCGCGTGCGCGAACGGACCATGCCGAGGGCCGACAGATATTGCATCGCCTCCCTGAGGCTGGTGCGGCTGACACCATAGAGTTCGGAAAGCTCCGCCTCGTTCGGCAGAAGCGAGCCTTCGGCAATATCGCCGGAGACGATCTGCCCGATGAGCTTCTTCAACAGCTCCTCGCGCACGGTGCGCCGTCCCTGTTCAGGCTTGGTCGCCGCACTTCCCGTTCGCAGAAGTCCCGATCGCGTACTCATCACGTCCCCCGTGCCACTGGTCTTGTTTTCATCATGGGCGGCGCCTCGCTCAAGCTTCAATCTACAACTGCAGGCTCAGCAGGCTTCTCCCAAGAAATCTGATCGTCACGCGCGGCTGCCGCGTCTCGCGGCCGACGAGCGCATGTTGTCGAGCAGGACGGCGATCAGGAGAATAAGACCGCGCACCACATATTGATAGAAGGCCTGGATGTTGAGCAGATTCATGACATTTTCGGCAATGCCCATAATGAGCACGCCGACGATCACACCGGTCATCGCCGCGCGGCCGCCGGCGAGCGACACGCCGCCCAGCACGCAGGCCGAGATGACGGAGAGCTCAAGGCCGGTCGCCGCATTCGGCTGACCGGATGTGATGCGCGAGGCAAGCAGAATGCCGGCGATGCCGCAGACGAGACCCTGCAGGGCAAAAATCCAGATGCGCATGGTAGCGACATTGACGCCCGCAAGGCGCGAGGCCTCAGGATTGCCGCCGATCGCCAGCGTGTTCTTGCCGAAGACGGTGCGGTTCAGAACGAAACCGAAGACGATGAAGAGCAGCACCATGATCCAGATCGGCGTCGGCACCGTCAGGAAGCGTGACAGCGCCAGCTGGTAGAAGGCGGGGTCGTTGATGCCGACGGCGCGACCATCAGAAGCGATCAGCGCCAGGCCGCGCACGATCTGCATGGTCGCAAGCGTGGTGATCAGTGCGTTGATGCGAAAGCGGGCGATGACCACACCATTCACAAAGCCGACGATGCTGCCGCAGACGAGAGCCGCCAGCAGGCCAAGCGGAATAGAGCCGGTGGAATTCGACACCATGACGGCAATCATGCCGGAGAAGGCGACCGTCGAGCCGACGGAAAGGTCGAAATCCCGCGAGGCAAGGCAGAACATCATCGTGCAGGCGACGATGCCGATCGTCACCACCGACTGCAGCAGGCCGAGCATGTTGCGTTCGGTCAGGAAGCTCGGAACGGTCATCGAGACGATCACGAAGGCGATCGCGAAGATCACCACCAGCCCCTGTTCGCCGAGAAGGATTTTTTTCAACGCGTTCATCACTACAGTTCCTGAATTAGATTGTACCGGCGACATTCTTGTCGGGCAGCGCCGCGGTCAGAATGCTGCGTTCGTCGAAATCGGCGCGCTCCACATCGGCGGCCACACGACCCTGGCACATGACCATGATGCGATCCGAGATACCCATGACCTCGGGAAGCTCGCTGGAAATGACGACGATCGCCATGCCACCGGCAGCAAGTTCATAGAGGATTTCATAGATTTCCGACTTGGCGCCGACATCGATGCCGCGCGTCGGCTCGTCGATGACAAGCACCTTGACGCCCTGCTCCGAAAGCCAGCGACCGAGGATGACCTTCTGCTGGTTGCCGCCGGAGAGATTGATGATGTCCTGCTTGCGCGAAGGCGTGCGAACCCTAAGCTTGGCAATGAACTGGTCGGCGATCGAAGCTTCCTTCTTCGAGTTCAGCACGCCGAATGGAGAGAAATGCCGGCGTGAGGAGATCGCAATATTCTCCTCGATCGAGCGTCCCTGAATGATGCCGTCGAACTTGCGGTCCTCCGGGCAGAGAACCATGCCGGCATTGATCGAGGCCTTCGGATTGTTGGGTGAAACGGCAACGCCATCGATCGCGACATTGCCCTGATGACGGTGGTCTGCGCCATAGAGCAGCCGCGCCATTTCGCTTCGTCCCGCACCGATCAGGCCGAAGAAGCCAAGAATTTCGCCCTTGCGAACGGAGAAGCTGATCGGATTGCGGAGCTTTGAGCCGGACAGGGTTTTGACCTCAAGGCGGACATCGCCGAGTGGCCGCTCGCGCCAGCCCCAGATATTGGCGATCTCGCGGCCGACCATTTCGGCGATGATCTGCTCGCGTGTCGTCTTGCCGATATCGGGATGGTGGGCGGCAAGCTTACCATCGCGCAGAACCGTCAGGCTGTCGCAGAGACGAAAGATCTCATCAAGGCGGTGCGAGACATAGATAATGACCGTACCCTTGGCCTTCAGCTTGCCGATGAGGGAAAACAGGATTTCGCTTTCACGCGAGGAGAGCGAGGAGGTCGGCTCGTCGAGCGCGATCACCCGCGCGTCGAGCATCACGGCCTTGGCGATCTCCACCATCTGGCGGGCACCGATCGGCAGCGAGGAGACCTTTGCGAAAGGGTCGACGTCAATGCCGATCTCGTCAAGCTTGGCGCGAACCGTCTCGATCAGCGTCTTGCCATTGATGACGCCGGCCCTGCCGGGAAAGCGGCCGAGCCAGAGATTTTCGGCGACGGTCAGTTCCGGGACGAGCTGAAGCTCCTGATGGATGACGATCACGCCGGCGTGGAAGGCATCGCGGACGGAGCTGTATTTCTGCTCGACGCCATCGATGAGAATGCTGCCTTCATCGGCAGACTGGTCGCCGGAGAGCACGCGGATCAAGGTGGACTTGCCGGCGCCATTTTCGCCCATCAGCCCGTGCACGGCGCCTTTTTCGACGCCGAAGGAGATGTTGGAGAGCGCCTGGACGCCCGGATAACCCTTGGAAATGGTCTTGAATTCGAGGAAAGCCATCATCGCTCCGTCGAGAATGTGCCCGGCGGCTTGAAGGGCCGCCGGGATGAAATCATCACCAAGGGATGATTATTCGATGCCGAGGTCCTTGCGAACCTTTTCATAGTCGCCGCGCAGCGCCAGCGAACCTGACGTCAGCGTCACCTTTGCCGGCTCCTTGTCGTTGGCGATCCAGTCATACATGTTGAGCGCGGTTTCATAACCGTGACGCTTCGGCGAGATGATGACCGTGCCGAAGAAACCGGTCGCAGACGGCTTCTTGAACTCATTGATTGCCGATTCCGCACCACCAATGCCGACGCCAATCATGTTGTCGGCGGAAATGCCGACCGATTCCGATGCGCGCACAGCGCCGAGCACAGCTTCATCGTTGAGGCCGAAGGCGATCCAGTACTTCACATCGGCATGCTTGTTGAGAACAGTTGTGGCGGCGTTGAGCGCTGCCTCGGTGTCCGTTTTTGCCTGCGGCGCGTCATAGATGTTTTCGGCCGGGAAGCCGGCAGCCTTCAAAACCGAGATCGCGCCTTCGACACGGTCGACAGCCGTCGGAAGCTGATCGTAGGAGACGCGGATCGCGCCGACATTCTTCATGTCCCAACCGCGCCTCTTCATCTCGTCAACGAGCGCCTGGCCGACGCCTTCGCCGATCTTCGTGGCGGAAATGCCCATATGCGGCACATCTTCCAGCGGCTTGCCGTCGGCATCGACCAGACGGTCGTCGACGGTCATCAGCTTGAGTTGGTTGGCAGCGGCCTTGGCAACAATGCCAGGACCAAGCTTGACGTCAGGTGTGCAGATGATGAAGCCCTGGGCACCCTGCGCACCGAGGTTATCGATCGCCGACTGGACCTTTTCGCCATCTTCGGCGCCGATCTTGACGACGGTAAAACCCTTTTCCTTGGCGGCCTGATCGGCAAATTTCCATTCGTCCTGGAACCAGGGCTCCTCCGGCTGCTTCACGATGAAACCGATCTTGACGTCCTCTGCCAAGACGGAGCCGGCGGCCAGAACGGCAAAGGCGCCAGCGAGGATGGCTGCTTTGACGAAGCGCATAATCTCTCTCCCTAAATCTCGATCTGCCGCTCATCGGCGGCAGTCATTGAATAGGAACAAACATCATACCAGTCAATATTTATGTATGATTATTTATGCGAATCCACCATGAAAGCCCGCATAAAATCACCGAAACGCCAAGCCGTAGGTCGAGAGCGAGCCGACAACGCCGTCGAAGACGAAAATAAATCCTATATATATTGACATTTAGTCGACCGATAATAGGGTGCCGCCACAGTTCGGATCAGCCTCGATCTCTTGGGGAAAGCATCGCTTCATGGCCATCATCGATCTGCAGGACGGGCCACTTTCGGCTCATGTATCGCCGATCGGGCTGGTCCTTCATTTTTCGTGGATGCGAGAAGGTCGGGATGCGCTGTCCTCCGCTGCAGCCGCAGGAAATTCCTGATCATCGAGAAAGAGCATAAGAGGAAGTAGACGATGCCAAACCGCCTTTCCGGAAAACGGGTCTTCATTACAGGTGCCGCGCAAGGGATCGGCCAGGCCATCGCCGAGGCCTTTGCCGCAGAAGACGCGCGCCTCTTCCTGGTCGACCGCGATGAGAAACTCCTCGAAGAAACCGCCGCGCAGCTTGCGGCAAAAGGCACGATGCTCGGCTATCAGGCGGCCGACATCACCGATGCTACCGCCATAAAGGCTGCTGTGGCCAAGGCAGGGGAACAGATCGGCAGCATCAATGCCCTCGTCAACAATGCTGGCGTCAACGTCTTTGCCGAGCCTTTGCAGGCAACGGATGAAGAATGGCAGCGCTGCTTCGATATCAATCTCAAGGGCGCCTGGCATTGCTGCCGTGCCGTCCTGCCGCAGATGATCGCCGATGGCGGCGGCGTCATTCTTAATATCGCCTCGACCCACGCCTTCACCATCATCCCGCACACCTTTCCGTACCCGCTCGCCAAACATGCGCTACTCGGCATGACCAAGTCGCTCGGCATCGAATATGCCCCACAGCATGTGCGTGTAAACGCGATTGCGCCCGGCTACGTCTCGACCCAGAAGGTCATCGACTACTGGAACAGTTTCCCCGACCCGGAAAAGGCCAAGGCTGAGACGATGAAGCTGCATCCGGGCGGGCGCATTGCGACCCCGCAGGAAATCGCCATGGCGGCGGTCTTCATGATCTCGGATGAATGCACCTTCATCAATGCCACCTGCCTGACGATCGACGGCGGCCTGAGCGTCATGCAACACCAGTGATCGTTTCCGCCTCTCGCCAGAGTCCTAAAGTGCGGCGCACACTGTTATTGTCTAGTTTTTGCGCAGCAGCATTACTTGACACAATTTTGGGCGATCCATAGAGTTTTATCCATCTGGTAAAAAGAGGGGAACTCATGAAAAATCAGATCATTATGTCTCGCCGCACGGTGCTCGCTTCCGGCATGGCGCTCGGTGCAACCGCCTTTGCACCCAAGCTCTGGGCACAGGAAAAACTGAAGGTTGCCGGCATCCATGCCTCGCCGGTCGAAAACGCCTGGAATTCCTGTCTGCACAAGGCGCTTCAGGATGCCGCTTCCGAAGGTGTGATCGAATACGTCTTCTCCGAAGGCGTCTCGGGCACCGACTATCCGCGTGCCATGCGCGAATATGCCGAACAGGGCGCAGCACTCATCGTCGGCGAGGCCTATGCCGTGGAGCGTGAAGCCCGCCAGGTGGCCGCCGATTATCCGAAGACCGCCTTCATGCTCGGCTCCAGTGGCGAACCGTCCGGCGACAATTTCGGCGTCTTCGGTACCTGGAATCACGACGGCGCCTATCTCGCCGGAATGCTCGCCGGCAAGATGACGAAATCGGGTATTGTCGGCTCGGTCGGCGCGCTGCCGATCCCCGAAGTCAACATGCTGATGAATGCCTTTGCCGCCGGCGTGAAGGAAGTCCGCCCGGATGCCAAGCACCTCGTCGCCTTCATCGGCACTTTCTTCGATCCACCGAAGGCGCGCGAAGCCGGCCTTGCCCAGATCGATGCCGGCGCCGACATTCTCTTCGGCGAGCGCATCGGCACGGCTGACGCTGCCAAGGAGCGCGGCATCAAGTCCGTCGGTTCGCTGATCGACTATACGCCGCGTTATCCGGATACGGTCTTTGCCAACGCCATCTGGGGCTTCCGCCCGATCCTCAATGCGGCGATAGCCGACGTGAAGGCCGGCAAGCCGACCGGCAACAACTACACGCGCTTCGGCCTGATGAAGGAAGGCGGCAGCGATATCGTCTATGTCAAGGGCATCGCACCGGCAGAGGCCGAAGCGGCGATGGAAGCCAAACGCGCCGCCATCAAGTCCGGCGCCTTCGAAGTGCCGATCATGCCCGAGGAGCCCAAGTAAGCCGGCATCCGCATGAACGGGATTGATGCAAGCAAGGGCTCGGTACCGGGCGGCGACACGATTGCGCTCGCCGCCCGGATCAGGAGCGGCGCATTCGACTGCACCGAAGCGATGAAGAAGGCGATTTCCGCCGCCAGGGCCAATGAAGCCCTGGGCGCCATCTGCTATCTCGACGCAGCCCTCGGCATCGAGAATGCTGCCGCCCTCGATCGCGAGCGCCGCGATGAGCCGGATCGCTTCGCCGCCCTGCCCTTTGCCGGCGTGCCGACGCTTGCCAAGGATCTCGGCGGCCCGTTCAAAGGACTTGCCGTCCATGCCGGCTCAAGGCTCTTCGACGGAATGCTCGATGCATCGGCCGATTCCGATCTTGCGGCGCGTTTCCGTCAGGCCGGTTTCAGCCTCTTCGGCCTCACCACCAGCCCGGAAGTCGGTCTTTCGCTTGCAAGCGAACCGGCGCGTGGGCCTGTCTGCCGCAATCCGCTCGATCCGTCCCGCACCGCAGGCGGTTCGTCCGGCGGTGCAGCGGCGGCGGTTGCAGCGGGTATCGTCGCAATCGCTCATGCGACGGATGCCGGTGGCTCGATCCGCGTGCCGGCCGCCTGCTGCGGTCTCGTTGGCCTGAAACCCAGTCGTGGCGCCATGCCCGGCGGTCCGGGCTTCGGCAATCATCTCGGCGGCATCGCCAGTGAGCTTGCGATCTGCCGTTCCGTTCGCGACGCAGGGGCAATTTTAGACGCCCTGTATGGAAACCCAGACGGTCCCTATGCGGCACCCGCTCTCGACAGCGGTGAAAAGCCCCGCCTTCGCATCGGCCTGCTGACGGATACCGGCAGCGACCTGCCGACCAAAGCAGCAAGGCAGCAAGCCCTGGAAGCCGCAGCCCGGAGCCTCGAACAGGATGGGCATGAGATCGTCACGATCGAATGGCAGCGCCTTGCGTCGAGCGTTACCACGAGCGCGGCCATTTTCGCCGACATCATTTCCATCAATCTGGCATGGCTCACCGAGAGCCTGCGGCTCGACCTTTCAAAGGCCGAGCCTCTGACGGCCGCCTTCGCGGCACGCGGGGCGGCGCTTGCGCCAACCGCTCTCTGGCAGAGCCTCAGCGCCATGCCGCATGTCAGCCACGACCTCTGGCGGCTCTTCGACGGCATCGACTGCCTGCTGACGCCGATGCTTGCGACAGCCCCTCTGCCGATCGGCTCCTTCCCGACCGACCATCAGGACACGGACCTGCATCTGAACCGCATGGCGCGCTTTGCGCCGCTCGCCTGCCTTGCCAATATTTCCGGCTTTCCGGCGCTGACACTGCCTTTTGGAAGCGATGCGGACGGAATGCCGCTGCCCGTGCAGTTGCTGGCGCCGATGGGCCGGGAACCGCTGCTGCTTGCCCTTGCCTCGCGGCTGGAAGCAGAGCAACGTTGGATCCACCCCCATGCCATTGTGGGACTTGCCTCATGACATCAGCTCCCGTGCTCCAGCTCGACGGTATCAGCAAGCGTTTCGGAGCGATCCAGGCCAATGACGATATTTCGCTGAGCCTCGCCAAGGGCGAAGTGCTGGCGCTCCTCGGCGAAAACGGCGCCGGCAAGACGACGCTGATGAGCATTCTCTTCGGCCATTACGTGCCGGATACGGGCACGATCCATATCGAGGGCAACGAGTTGCCGGCCGGCCGGCCACGTGCGGCGATCCACGCCGGCATCGGCATGGTACACCAGCATTTTTCCCTGGCGGCGAACCTGACAGTGCTCGAGAACGTCATGACGGGAACGGAAAAGCTCTGGTCCTGGAAATCGGAAAAGACCACCGGCCGCGCCAAGCTCCTGTCGATTGCCACCCGCTTCGGCCTCGAGGTCGATCCCGATGCCCGGCTCGGCGACCTCTCGGTCGGCGAACAGCAGCGCGTCGAAATCCTCAAGGCGCTCTATAACGATGCCCGCATCCTGATCCTCGACGAACCGACGGCGGTGCTCACCAATATCGAGGCGGAACGTCTCTTCCAGACGCTTCGGGAAATGGCTCGGCAGGATCTCTCGCTGATCTTCATCTCCCACAAGTTGGACGAGGTGATCAGTGCGGCAGACCGCGTCGTCGTGCTGCGCGGCGGAAAGGTCGTCGCCGAGCGGCTGACCGGTGAAACCAGCAAGGCGGAGCTTGCCGAACTCATGGTCGGCAGGCGGGTAACCCGCCCGGTCCGCGAGGCGTCCACACCCGGCGAGGTCGTCTTCGAAGCGGTCGGCGTCACCGTTCGCGATAGCGGCCAGGAGCGGCTGAAGGACATCAGCCTGCAGCTTCACGCCGGCGAAACGCTTGGTATTATCGGCGTCTCAGGCAATGGCCAGACGGCACTCAGCCATCTCGTCAGCGGCCTGACCAGCTGGAGCAGTGGCGAGATCCTTCTGTTCGGGCAAGCCATCGCCGAGACCAGCGTCGAAAGCCTGATCGACGCCGGCATCGGCCGCATTCCAGAGGATCGCAACAAGGAAGGCGCGATCGGCGAACTCGCCGTCTGGGAAAACGCGGTGCTGGAGCGCATCGCCTCACCGCGCTTCTCGCGCCACGGACTGGTCGACCGCAAGGCCGGCATGGCCTTCGCCCAGGAAATCATCGGCGAATTCGACATTCGTGGTGGCGGACCGGCGACGCGCACCCGGCTTCTCTCGGGCGGCAACATGCAGAAGCTGATCCTCGGCCGCAACCTGCATGACAGGCCGAAGATCCTGATTGCGGCGCAACCGACACGCGGGCTCGATGAAGGCGCTGTTGCCGCCGTTCACGCCCGCATATTGCAGGCACGTAAGGAGGGCACGGCCGTGCTTCTGATATCGGAGGATCTGGACGAGGTGATCAGCCTTGCCGATCGCATCCAGGCAATCGTCAAGGGGCGCCTGTCGCTGCCGGTTAATGCGGAAACCGCCAATCCCAGAAAACTCGGCCTGATGATGTCAGGCGAATGGACGTCCGAGGCTCAGCATGCGTCTTGAACGCCGCGATCATCGCCCGCTCTATCTGGTCGTGGCAGCCCCTGTCGCTGCCGTCATAGCAGCGCTCGCCATTTCCGGTGTCCTCATCGCACTTGCCGGTGCACCCGTTTTCGAGGCCTATTGGCGTATCCTGACCGGCGCCTTCGGTACGCGGCTTTCGGCCACGGAGACGCTGACAAGGGCGACACCCCTGATGCTGACCGGCCTTGCCGCAGCCGTCGCCTTTCGGGCACGTCTCTGGAATATCGGCGCCGAGGGCCAGTTCTATCTCGGCGCCATCACTGTTGCCGCGCTCGGCTCCAAACTGCTGGCGGGGCTGCCGGCCGTGCTCCTGATTCCATCCCTGCTGATTGCGGGTGCCGTCGCCGGCATGGTGCTGATCCTTGTGCCGCTCTGGCTCCGGCTGCGCTTTTCCGTCGATGAGGTCGTGACCAGCCTGCTCTTGAATTTCGTCGCCCTGCTCTTCGTCTCCATGCTGATCGACGGCGTGCTGAAGGATCCGCTGGCCTTCGGCTGGCCACAATCCATGCCGGTCAGCGATCACGCGCTGCTGCCGAAGCTGGTGGCGCGCTCACGCCTGCATGTCGGCTTCATCATCGCCATCGCCATCGCATTTGCCGTCTATTTCCTCCAGTCACGCACGGTCTTCGGTCTGCGCTCGCGCGCTGCCGGTCTCAATCCTGCCGGCGCCGTGTTTGCCGGCGTGCCGCTCGGCATGACGCTGGTCAAGGTCGCCTGCCTTTCCGGCGGCCTGGCGGGCCTTGCCGGCGCGATCGAGGTAATGGGCGTGAAAGGCTACGTGACGACGGATCTGTCGCCGGGCTTCGGCTATTCCGGCATTATCGTCGCCATGCTCGCCAACCTGCACCCGATCGGCGTGATTGCCGCAGCACTTTTCACCGCCACCATGTTCGTCGGCGCCGACGGCATGAGCCGGGCGCTCGGCATACCCACCTATATCGCCGACGTAACGGTCGCTGTTTCGCTTTTGACCATGCTAATTGCCCTGTTCTTCACTCAATACAGGATCCGCAGATGATGGCTCTGATCGACATTGTCTCATCCGCGGGCCTCTGGGCTGCCGTGCTGCGCATTGCGACACCGCTGATCTTCGGCACGCTCGGCGCGCTTCTCTGCGAAAGGGCGGGCGTGCTCAATCTCAGTATCGAGGGTATCATGACCTTCGGGGCGATGATCGGCTGGCTTGCCGTCTTTCACGGCGCTGATCTCTGGACCGGGATTCTGGTCGCAGCACTCGCCGGCGCGATCTTCGGCCTGCTGCATGCGCTTCTGACCGTGACGCTCGGTCTGTCACAGCATGTCACAGGCCTTGGCATTACCCTTTTTGCCTCCAGCCTCAGCTATTTCATCTTCCGCCTGGTCGTGCCGCTTGCCGGTACACCGCCGACGATCGTACCGTTCCAACCGCTCGACATTCCTGTCCTCTCCGGCGTGCCTTTCCTCGGCCAAGCCCTTTTTGCCCAGACTGCGCCGACCTACCTTGCCATCCTGCTTGCCGTCATTCTGGGCTATCTGATCTTCCGCACGCCGCTTGGCCTGACGATCCGTATGACCGGCGAAAACCCGCATGCGGCGGAAGCACAAGGCATCGATCCGATCAGGATCCGTTATGGCGCCATCATTGCTGGAAGCGCAATCATGGCCGTCGGCGGCGCCTTCCTGACGCTTTCTGCCTTCAACAGCTTCTTTCCGACCATGGTTCAGGGACGCGGCTGGATTTCGATCGCGCTCGTCGTCTTCGCTTCTTGGCGGCCGGGTCGCGCCCTCCTAGGCGCCTTGCTCTTTGCCTTCTTCGATGCCTTCCAGCTCAGGCTGCAGACCGTACTCGGAGGCGTCGTTCCCTATCAGCTTTTCCTGATGACGCCCTATCTCCTGTCGATTGCCGCACTCGCCGTGATGGCGCGACGTGCCCGCGTTCCGCAGGCGCTCATGCAGCCCTATCGCCGCGGCGAGCGCTGATTGCCAATTCCCAGTTCCACAACAGACCGGTGCCGCCATGTTTGACCTGATCATCCGAAACGCAAATCTTCCCGATGGCCGCAGCGGCATCGATATCGCTATTCAGAAGGACAGGATCGCCGAGATCGCAGCCAAGATCGAGGCCGAGGCCGCCGAGGAGATCGATGCGACTGGGCGGCTCGTCAGCCCGCCTTTCGTCGACCCGCATTTTCACATGGATGCGACGCTGTCCCTCGGTCTGCCGCGCATGAACCGCTCCGGCACGCTTCTCGAAGGTATTGCGCTCTGGGGCGAGCTTCGACCGATCCTGACGCGCGAAGCTTTGGTGGAGCGGGCCTTGCGCTATTGCGATCTTGCCGTCTCCCAAGGCCTCCTGCATATCCGCAGCCATGTCGATACCAGCGATCCGCGGCTGGTGACCGCAGAGGCGCTGATCGAGGTGCGCGAGAAAGTCGCTCCCTATATCGACCTGCAGCTCGTCGCCTTTCCGCAGGATGGCTACTATCGTGCGCCAAATGGCGTCGAGGCGCTGAACCGTGCGCTGGACATGGGGCTCGATATCGTCGGCGGCATTCCGCATTTCGAGCGCACCATGGCCGATGGTGCGGCCTCGGTTGCCGCCCTTTGCCGTATCGCTGCCGATCGCGGCCTGCCCGTCGACATGCATTGCGACGAGACCGACGATCCGATGTCGCGCCATATCGAAACGCTTGCCGCCGAAACCGTCCGCTTCGGCCTGCAGGGCCGTGTCGCCGGGTCGCACCTGACATCGATGCATTCGATGGACAACTATTACGTCTCCAAGCTCATTCCGCTGATGGCGGAGGCAAAGATCAACGTCATCCCCAATCCGCTGATCAATATCATGCTGCAGGGCCGGCACGACACCTATCCGAAACGGCGCGGCATGACGCGGGTACGCGAGCTGATGGAGGCGGGCCTCAACGTTTCCTTCGGCCATGACTGCGTTATGGATCCCTGGTACTCGATGGGTTCCGGCGACATGCTGGAGGTCGGCCATATGGCGATCCATGTGGCGCAGATGGCTGGCATCGAGGACAAGAAGAAGATTTTCGATGCGCTGACCGTCAATTCGGCCAAGACCATGGGCCTCGACGGCTACGGACTGGAAAAGGGCAAGAATGCCGATCTCGTCATCCTGCAGGCGCGCGATCCGCTGGAAGCGCTGCGGCTGAAGCCAAACCGGCTTGCGGTCATCCGCCGCGGCAAGATCATCGCGCGGTCGGCGCCGCGTATCAGTGAATTGCATCTCGATGGACGTCCGGCAATGGTCGACGGCGCAGCCTATGCGCCGAGCGTCCCCAACGCATGAGGCTCCTTTTAAGTGGGCACGCTCAGCGCTCGCCCTTCACTTGGATCAGATAGGGTGGCGTCAGGCCCGCGGGCATCGCAGGCAGGTGCTGGAGGATCTTCAGGTTGGGGTCGAGCGCCCGGCGCAAGTGATCGGCGAGTGCGGCACAGGCCTCGTCGATACCGCCGGCCAGAAGCGCGTCATAGACACGCGTATGTTCTGATATCATCATCGAAATTTCCGCTTCAGTGCGAAGCTTGGCGAAGGTCGAGTGGGTGGCGATGAGGACGCGTTGGCTTCGGCGTACGGCTGCAAGAAGCACCGTGTTGGGGCAGGGTGCGAGTGAATCGAGATGCAGGTCGGCTTCAGCCTGCTCCAGCCTCTCCGGCGCCTGCGGATAGGGGCCGAGAGCTTTCAGCCTTTGCCGGCGCTCTTCAAGGCCTTCCATCTGCAGGAAGGGATAGGCCTGGCGCAGGGCCTCCGGCTCCAGCAGACGGCGCATGTCGTAGTGATGGCGGAAAACCTTGGCGCTGAGCGGCCCGGCATACCATCGGTTGTTGCTGTCCTGCTCGATGACACCGCTGCGTTCGAGCTGCGTCAGCACTTCATGGGCGATGGTGCGGCTGACATCGTAATGCTGGGCCAGCGCCGTTTCGTTCAATAGGAAACGGCCATAGGCAAGACAGACGGCAACGGCGTGCTCGACTTCCGGATAGATCTGCTCCCGGCGGTTGACGACCGGCACGGTGAGCGAATGCGGCAGGTCGAGGCCGGCCGCAAAAAGGTCACCGCGCTGCGGATCGCCGCCGGGCACGATGTAGCCGCGCCCTTCGAAGGTTTGAATAAGGTCTTCGGACAGGAGCCGGGCCAGTGCGATTCCTGCCGGAATACGACTGACATTGAAAGCGCGCGCCACGTTGGCCTGGCCGAGAACGAGGCCCGGCGTCAGCGCGCGCCGTTCCAGATGGTCGCGTAGAACCTGGTAGATCGTCAGATAGATCGGCTCCGACCGAACAGCCGCAGCGGCGGCTTCAGTCTCCACCTCGCTCGGCATCGTCATGTCTGTTCCAGAGGCTCTCTGCCCATTCCCCGATGCGCCCGATCAGCTTGCGGGCGGTCTTGCCTGCGCGATCCATGATGAAGAAACCATGGATGGTTCCCTGCCACTCCTCGTAACAGACGTCATTTCCGGCGGCAATCAAACGCTGTGCATAAGCACGGCCCTCATCCCGTAACGGATCGTGATCGGCGGTGATCAGCAAGGCCGGCGCGAGACCCGCGAGGTTGCTCGCCAGCAGCGGCGAGACCCGGGGATCAGCAGGCGGCGTTTCGCCGGAGAGATAATTTTCCGCAAACCAGATCATCGTCGATTGATGGAGCGAAAAACCGCTTGCGAACTCAATGCGGCTTGCGGTCGTGCCCGAAAGATCGGTCGCCGGATAGACCAGGACCTGCCCCGTAAGCCCGACGCCAAGATCGCGCGCGCGGATCGCAAGAGATGCGCAAAGGCTTGCGCCCGCGCTGTCGCCTGCGAGGATCAGCCTGCCTGCCTCGAGCCCCCGCGCCTCACCATTCTCCTGAAGCCAGAGAAGTGCCGCTTCAGCATCCTCGAAAGCGGCCGGAAACGGCGCTTCCGGCGCCTTGCGGTATTCGACCGACAGCACATTGGCGCGGGCGGCATTGGCGAGCGCCCGAACGGGACCGTCATGAGTTTCGATGCTGCCCACCATCCAGCCGCCGCCATGGAAGAACAGAATGGTCCGCTTCCTTCCAGCAATGCGATAGAGCCGCGCCTTCAACCTGGTATCGCCATTTGGAATTTCGAGATCGTCGATGCCGGAGACCTTGTCCTTTTCGCCCCAATGAAGGGCGAGCCGCATCTCGGAATCGGCGCGTGCCTGCTGTGGCGGGAGCGTCTCCATCACAGCTCCGCCAAGCGCGTCCTGCTCCTCCAGCATGATCCGATATTCCGGCAGAAGTCTCGATCGGTCGACATGTGCCTGTTTCTCTTGCGGCTCCATCAACGCCTCCCTGTCGATTGCCCGGTGCGATGGAAACGGAAGATGACAAGAAAGTCAATAATCGAATATTGCATGCGATATTCGATCGTGTTAGCGATTGGATATGGCAATGCTGGAAGAGGACCGGACTTGCCCAAAACGGGAGGATGTCATGACAATTCGCAGTTTCGTTGCTGCAGGCCTTGCATGCTCCGTGGCAGTTGCGCCGCTCAGCGCCTTCGCCTCGGATAACAAGATCGCCCTGGTTCCGGGTGGTCCGCACCCCTATTTCGCGCCCTGGGAACAGGCTGCAGCTGATGCCGTGAAGGATTTCGGCATCGCCGCGGTCGAGTACAAAGTGCCGAGCGAATGGAAGCTTGAGGCGCAGACCGAGCTTCTGGAGAGCCTCGCGGCACAGGGCACCAACGGCTTCGGCGTCTTTCCGGGCGATGCGGTCGGCGTCAATGCCACGGTCTCGGAAATGAAGAGCAACAGCATTCCATCCGTCGCGCTCGGCGGCTGCGCGCAGGATCCGACCGATGTCGGGCTTTGCCTGGCGACCGATGTTTCGCAGTCGGCCTATCTCGGTACCAAGGCGCTGATCGAAGCCATGGGCGGCAAGGGCACGATCGTTCATCTGGCCGGCCTGCTCGTCGATCCGAACACGACGCTGCGCGTCAAAGCCGTCGAAAAGGCAGTCGGTGAAACGAACGGCGCCGTCACGCTGCTGCAGACGGTCGGCGATACCGATAGCCAGGAACAGGGCGACCAGAAGATCAACGCGCTGCTCGCTGCGCAGAAGGACAAGATCAACGGGCTGATTGCCACCGGATACATTTCCTCGGTGGTGGCCGCGACTGCACTCAAGAACCTCGGTGACAAGAAGATCAAGCTCGTCGGCATCGATGACGACAAGATCATCCTGGACGGCATTCGTGACGGCTTCGTCGCCGGCACGATGGCGCAGAACCCCTATGGCCAGGCCTATATCGGCGCCTATGTGCTGGACCAGATGGCAGGAGGCTGCAGCGTGAAGGCCGACGCCCCGTGGATCGCAACGCCGCAGACGGCGCATTTCGTCGATTCCGGCACGCTGCTGATCTCCGCCAAGAACGTCGACAGCTATAAGGACGACCTGAAGGCGCTGACGAAGAAGCTGCAGGCTGGTTTCAAGGACACCTACCTCTCCTGCAAGTGAGGAAAATGGCGCGAGGCCGAACAGGCCTCGCCCCAGATTATCCACGTTACCCACTTCCATTTAACGATACCGGTCATCCCAGCACATGGCACCCATCGACAATGATAGTCCCGTCCCCGATACAGGCAGACACAGCCTGCTCGGATTGTTGACCAGAGGACCGGCGCAGCTTGGGCTTCTGATCGTTCTTCTGATCCTGTGGGCCGTTTTCACCAGCCTTGCGCCGGGCTTCCTGTCGCGCTTCAACCTGAATTCAATGGGGCGTTCGGTCGCGATCGATGTCGTGGTCGGCTTTGCGCAGATGGTGGTGCTGGCAACCGGCGGCATGAACCTCTCGGTCGGTGCCATCGGCGTCTGCTGCGTGATGGCCGCCGGCTATCTGATGCAGATGGCCGGCCTTCCCATTCCGGTTGCGATCCTCCTGACCCTTGCCTTTGGCGGCTTGCTCGGCGCGCTCAACGGGCTGGCCATCGTCAAGACCGGAGTCAACAGCTTCATCGTCACGCTTGCGAGCGCCAGCCTGTTTTCCGGCGGCATGCTGATCTTCACCAAGGGCGTGCCACTGAACGGATTGCCGGCAACATTCGGTGCCTTCGGCCGCAGCAGCATCGGCCCGGTACCGTCTCTGGCGATCGTCGCCCTTGTGATCGGCGCAACGCTCTACATCCTGTTGAAGCATACGGTGCTCGGCCGGCAGGTCCTGGCCGTCGGCGCCAACGCGCGCACGGCGGAAATGTCGGGCATCCCGGTCGGGCGGATCACCATTCTCGTTCATGTGCTCTCGGGTGTGCTCGCTGGTGCTGCCGCTTTGATGCTAACATCGCGGCTTTCGGCGGCCATGCCCGCGGTTGCCGGCGACGACTGGCTGCTTCCCTCCTTCCTCGCGCCCGTCATCGGCGGCACGGCGCTGGCCGGCGGCATGGTCTCCGTCATCGGCACAATCCTTGGCGCGCTGCTGGTCGCGACCATCCGCAGCGGCCTGCTCGTGCTGCAGGTTGGGAATTTCTGGCTGCAGCTCTTCCTCGGCGTCTTCCTGCTCTCGGCGATCCTCTTCGAGCGCTACCGGACGAAGCTCGCCATCCGCGAACAGACGAGGCGTGCATGAAGACGCTCATTTCTCTGGCCGCACGGACGCAGTGGTCCGGCATCCTTGTCGGTGTGATCGCCGGCGGCATCGCGCTCAGCCTCGCCTCTCCCGCCTTCATGACGGAATTCAACTGGTTCGTCATGCTGCGCAGCATCTGCGTGTCGCTGCTCGTTGCCTTCAGCCAAATGGTGATGCTCGGCGTCGGACAGATGAACCTTTCGGTCGGAGCGCTCGGTGGGCTCGTCGCTGTCGTCACCGGCGGCCTGATGGACGTCTGGGGCTTGCCGGCGATCGTCGCCATCATCATTGGCATCGCGTTCGGCGGCTTTGCCGGCTTCGTCAATGGCTGGCTGACGGTGCGCACCGGCATCAACGGTTTCATCGTGACGCTGGCAACCGGTTCGGCCTTTGCCGGCATCAATCTCGGCATCACCAGGGCCATTCCCTTCTACAATCTCTCACCGGCCTTCGTCGCTTTCGGCAATGGGCGGTTCGGGCCTTTCCCGATGCTGCTGATCGTGCCGCTGCTGGTCACCGTGCTGCTCGTCATCTTCTTTGCCCGCACGGTCGAGGGCCGCTATATGCTGGCGGTCGGCGGCAACGCCCACGCGGCCGAACTCTCGGGCATCTCCGTCGCCCGCGCCACCATCATGGCGCATGTACTGTCGGGCCTGCTTGCCGCGACTGCCGGCGTGCTCGCGGTGGCTCAGCTCGGCTCGGCGCAGCCGACAATCGGCGCGGATTGGGTGGTCATTTCCTTCGCAGCCCCGATCATCGGCGGCGCGAGTCTCGCCGGCGGCTCCATATCCATTATCGGCACTTTCATCGCCGTGCTGCTGATCGGGCTGATCCAGAATGCCATGGTGCTGCTGGCAGTCGATCCCTATTGGGTCACCTTCCTGCTCGGCGCGCTGATCCTTGCCGCCGTCTGGATCAACCGCTATCGCGCAATCCGGGTCGGGGAGGATTGAGATGGCGCTCGTTCTCGACAAGATCGGCAAGTCCTTCCCCGGCGTCAGGGCGCTCAACTACGCCTCGCTGACATTGAATGGCGGCGAGATCCACGCGCTGATAGGCGAAAACGGCGCCGGCAAATCGACGCTGATCAAGATCATCACCGGCGTTCACCGGCCCGACAGCGGGACAATGACGCTAGACGATGCGCCGCTGTCGCTTGCCTCGCCGCGGAATGCGATCGCGCTCGGCATTTCTGCCGTGCATCAGGAGCGCAACCTCATTCCACGCTTCTCGGTTGCCGAGAACATCCTTCTGGAGGGCCTGCCGGTTCGAAACGGCCTCGTCGATTTCCGCCGCGCCAACGATGAGGCGCGTGAGCATCTGCTCAAGGTCGGCCTCGATATCGATCCGGCAATGGAAGTCCGGCGTCTCGGCGTCGCGCAGATGCAGATGGTGGAGATCGCCAAGGCTCTCAGCCACAAGGCGAAGGTGCTGCTGCTCGACGAGCCGACCGCATCGATCACCGATGCCGAGACCGAAACCCTCTTCCGCCTCGTGCGCCAGCTGCGCGATCAGGGAACGGCAATCCTCTTCGTCAGCCACAAGCTCGAAGAGGTCTTGAGCCTTTGCGACCGCGTTACGGTGCTGCGCGACGGGGAAACGACACTGCGCGGCGCGCCGATGGCCGGCATGACAAGGCAGACGCTGATCGAGGCGATGATCGGCCGCGCCGAACGGCCGGTGATCGCCCGCGCAGGCAAATCACAGGAAGGCATGCCCAAGCTTGAGCTTTGCGACGTTGCCACCGCTGCCGGCCACAGCGATATTTCCTTCTCGCTGCGCCGTGGCGAAATCCTTGGCCTCTACGGCCTTGTCGGCGCCGGACGGACCGAACTGATCCGCGCCATTATCGGCAAGGACAAGGTAACGTCCGGCACAATTGAGATCGACGGCAAGCCTGTACGTATCCGCTCAGTGGAAGAAGCGATCAAGCGCTTCCGCATGGGCTATGTCAGCGAGGACCGGAAACATGAGGGCGTCATCCTCGCCCATTCGATCCGCTCCAACATTGCCATGACGGTCTGGGACAGGATCGCATCCTCCCTCGGCCTGATCGGCGCCAGCCAGGAGCGCAAGACCGCCGCCCCGCTTGCACGGCAACTGGAAATCCGCACGCCCAATCTGGAGCAGCTCGTCGGCAACCTTTCGGGCGGCAACCAGCAGAAGGTTTCGCTCGCCAAGTGGCTGGCAGCCGATGTCGATATCCTTTTCATCGACGAGCCGACCGTCGGCATCGACATCAAGGCCAAGGCCTATATCCACGAGCTGATCAATGGCCTTGCCGACAAGGGCATGGCGATCCTGCTGATCTCGAGCGACATGCCGGAAATGGTGGCGCTCGCCGACCGTATCCTCGTCATGCACGATTTCAGGATCGTCCACGAATATCAGAACGACCGCAAATATGAGACGGCAAGCCGCGCCATCATGTCGGCAATCCACGCGGCCGAACCCGGCCAGACCTGCACGGCAAGTTAGGAGGAAGCATGGCCCGCATTGAAAAGATCGAACTGCGCATGGTGGACCTGCCGCCCAAGGTGAAGCGCACCGATGCGATCCAGAGCTTCGTCAGCCAGGAAACGCCAATCGTCACCATCACCGATTCCGATGGCGCCTCCGGCACCGGCTATTCCTATACGATCGGCACCGGCGGTTCCTCCGTCATGCGGCTTCTGTCGGACCATCTGGCGCCGCTGCTGATCGGCGAGGATGCCGATTGCATCGAGGCGATCTGGCACAAGCTGGAATTTGCCACCCACGCCACGACGATCGGGGCGATCACGGCGCTGGCGCTCGCCGCCGTCGATACCGCACTGTGGGATCTGAGAGCCAAAAAGCAGAAGCTGCCGCTATGGAAACTCGCAGGCGGCGCCAAGGACAGCTGCCCGCTCTATACGACAGAAGGCGGCTGGCTGCATATCGAGAAGCAAGCGCTCGTCGAAGACGCTCAGCAAGCCAAGGCCAAGGGCTTTTCCGGCTCGAAGGTGAAGATCGGCAGGCCACATGGCGCCGAGGACTATGACCGGCTGTCTGCCATGCGCATAGCACTCGGTGACGGTTTCGAGATCATGACCGACTGCAATCAGGGCTTTACCGTCGATGAAGCCATCCGCCGGGCCGCACGGCTGAAGGAACTCGATCTTGCCTGGATCGAGGAACCGCTGCCGGCCGACGATCTCGACGGGCATATCCGGCTTTCGCGCTCGACGCCGACGCCGATCGCTGTCGGTGAATCCCTCTATTCGATCCGGCATTTCCGCGAATATATGCAGAAGGGCGCCTGCTCGATCGTCCAGGTCGATGTTGCCCGCATCGGCGGCATTACGCCCTGGCTCAAGGTCGCGCATGCGGCCGAAGCCTTCGACATTCCGGTCTGCCCGCATTTTCTGATGGAACTGCATGTCAGCCTGGTTTGCGCCATCCAAAATGGCAAATATGTCGAATATATCCCGCAGCTCGACGACCTGACGACCAAAGGCATGGAGATCCGCGATGGCCGCGCCATCGCCCCCTCCGAACCCGGCATCGGCATCGAATGGGACTGGGATGCCGTGAAGGCCCGCAGCATCGCCGAGTTCACCATGGAAATCACGCAAGGGCGGTAGACATGCAGCGCATGGGCATGGTGATCGGCCTGGAGCCGGACAAAGTCGCGGAATACAAGGCGCTGCATGCGGCTGTCTGGCCAGAGATCCTGGCACTGATCTCCGCCTGCAACATCACCAACTATTCGATCTTCCTGAAGGAGCCGGAAAACCTGCTCTTCGGCTATTGGGAATATGTGGGCGAGGACTTCGAAGCCGATATGGCGAAGATGGCCGCCGATCCGGCAAACCAGGCATGGTGGGCCGCTTGCATTCCCTGCCAGAAGCCGCTCGCGACCCGCAAGGATGGTGAGTGGTGGGCGATGATGCCGGAGGTGTTTCACCTCGATTGAGGCAGGATAGCGACGGACCGCCGCGCACCTATCCTGTATCGTGGATCACCGGTTCCGATTTAGCGGCAAGCCCGTGGAACTCATCAGTCCCGGAAGACGTTTTCCGTGCATCCTCGCCTGTCTCATTTCGAGCTCATCGATAATTCGCAGACCCATGGAGCCGGATGACAACGCAGCAGATCCTCGCATTCTCCGTCATCGCCATGATGATGGGGGTCTTTATCTGGGATCGGTTCAGATATGACGTCGTCGCGTGTTGCGCGCTTGTTCTCTCCGTCGCGGTCGGGATCGTCCCTCCGGACAAGGCATTCTCCGGTTTCTCCGATGATATCGTTGTTACAGTCGGCAGCGCATTGATCGTCTCAGCCGGGGTCGCACGTTCGGGCGTTGTCGACATGGCGATCAAGCGATTCTTTCCGAACCTCCATACGCTGCACAGCCAGCTTGCCCTGCTGATGATTGCCGTGGCATTGCTTTCCGCGTTCATCAAGAATATCGGCGCGCTGGCGATCATGATGCCGGTCGCCTTTCAGTTTGCCCGGAGGTCGGGCGTCTCACCGTCCAAATATCTGATGCCCATGTCATTCGCCGCCTTGCTTGGCGGCCTGATGACGCAGATCGGTACGTCGCCGAATATCGTCGTCTCGCGGCTGAGGGCGGAAATGACGGGCAGCTCCTTCACCATGTTCGATTTCACGCCGGTCGGCAGTGTCCTGACGATCGTCGGCATTACCTTTCTGATCTTCTTTCACTGGCTGGTGCCAAGTCGTACGAAGCAGGGCAGCTCGATCGAGGAAGCGGTCGACATTAAGAACTATACCTCGGAAGTGCTGGTTACGGCTGAATCGGCTGTCTCGGAAAAGCCGATAAGCGTTCTCGTCAAACCTGGCGACGGCGAGGCGATTGCCACTGCCGTCCTGCGCGGTGCGACGCGCATGTCCCCTTTCCCTGATCTGACACTCCGGGAAAACGATATCGTGCTGCTGGAAGGCCCGCCGGCCGCGCTCGACCGCATCGTGTCGGCCGGAAAACTGCAGCTCTCCGGCAAGCCAATCATGGAGAGTAGACAGTTGAAGGCCGAGGTCGTCTCGATCGAGGTGGTGATCGGCCAAGAATCGCCCTTGAAGGGCCGTTCCGTCAAGCAACTTGCGCTCGCCTATACGCGCGGCGTCAATCTGCTGGCCATCAGCCGGCATGGCGAACGGCTGAAGGAGCGCCTTGCCAATCTGACACTTGCAGCCGGCGACGTGCTGGTGCTGCAGGGAAGCCGTGAGAACCTGCCGGCCGTCATGCAGGATCTTACCCTTTTGCCACTTGCCCAGCGCGAAATATTACTCGGCACGCGCCGGCGGGCTTTCATTCCGCTGATCATCCTGGCGCTTGCCATGGCGACGACGGCGGTCGGCGTTGCGCCGGTACCTGTCGCCTTCTTTGCGGCGGCGCTTGGCATGGTCGTCTTCCGGGCGATTCCGCTTGCCGATATCTACAAGTCGGTCGACGGCCCGATTCTCATCATGCTTGCAGCCTTGATCCCCGTCTCCGATACCCTGCGCACCTCAGGCGGCAGCGACCTCATCGCCCATGGGCTTGGCGACATCGCCAAGGGCCTGCCGGCCTGGGGCGCGCTCGGCTTGATTCTTGTCGCAGCAATGGCCGTAACGCCCTTTCTCAACAATGCCGCAACCGTGCTTGTCATGGGGCCGATCGCCGTCGGTTTTGCCACCGATCTCGGCTTCCGGCCGGAGGCCTTCCTGATGGCGGTGGCGATCGGTGCCGGCTGCGATTTCCTGACCCCGGTCGGCCACCAATGCAACACACTGGTCTTCGGTCCGGGAGGATATAAATTCTCCGACTACCCGCGCCTCGGTCTTCCGCTGTCGTTACTGATTATTATCGCGAGCGTACCGGTGCTGTTGTACGTGTGGCCAGTAAACTGATTGCTGGTACGCGCGGGTCAACAGAACGCGCCAGACGCGCAGAGCAGAGCCAGTCTTGCTACGCGTTCTGCCTGTGAACCGCACAACAGTCGTAGCGCTCCACATGGAGCATGATCCCTTACTTTCGAAAATTCTTCCATCGCTTGTGGAATCGGCAATGCCACCCGAACCCGGCAGTCGTATCCAGATAGCGACGGTCCTTAACCGAAACTCTATTGCCGGCTAAACCTTCTTTGACATGCTTTCGATATCCTCACCGTGAGCGTAGAGCGGGTTCCTCGTGCAGGGAAGACGATTTACAGGACAGAGACACTCACCCGTAGCCGAGGTGCGGCAAAATCCAAAAAGTGGCGCATCTTGAGCGGCATCTGGCCACGGGCGAGATGAACCAGGTGGATGGGAGCGGGCTCCGGTTCGAAGTCCTCAAGCACAAGTTTGAGCGCGCCGGCCGCGACCGCTCCTGCGACCTGATAATACAGCAGCCTGGTGACGCCAGCGCCGCGGATGGCGGCCTCGGCGGCCGCCTCGGTAGTGGTGACTGAAAGCCGCGGGCTGATCAGCACGTCAATGGCCTTTGCAGCTCCTGGCTTCTGGAACCGCCAGCCGGCGGATGGCGTCAGGATCTCGACGCTGATGCAGGGCAGGCCCAGGAGATCGGCCGGCTCCTTCGGCACACCGTGGCCGGCAAAGAGGGCCGGACTGCCGCAGACCACCCTGCGCACCGAGCCGATGCGCGTGGCGACCATGGCGCTGTCGGGCAGATTGCCGATACGCACCGCCATATCGACATGTTCCTCGACGAGATCGATATTCCTGTCCGTCAGCATCAGCCGCACGTTGATAGCTGGAAAGGCGGCCAGGAAGTCGGTCACGACAGGCAGCACATGAAGACGGCCGAACTGCATCGGCGCCGTGATCACCAGCTCGCCCTTTGGCATGGCGAATTCGCCCGATGCCTGACGCTCGGCCTCTTCCACTTGCTCGAGGATGCGCCTTGCCGCCTCGACATAGGTGGCGCCAGCATCGGTCAGGGCGATCTTCCGGGTGGTGCGGGTCAACAGCTTCGTTCCCAGCAGCGTTTCCAGCTCGGTGATCCTGCGGCTCAGCGTCGGCAGCGGAATCTTCAGCGACCGGCCGGCCGCAGACAGGTTTCCCTTGTCCACCACCTCCAGCAGCATCGACATGGCTTCGAACCGGTCCAATTATTCTTCCAATTTCTGGTAAAATCACTTTCATTTAGAGCATATTCTCTTTGTGATTGGAAATCGACACATTGAGCTCACCGAGCCAATCGCAGCTCGGCTGTCCCAAAGGAGATTTCCATGTCCCGTATTTCCATCCCCACCCGCGACGACGTACCGGAAGCAGCCAAGCCGACGCTTGATGGCATCCAGAAGGCCCTCGGCTTCGTCCCGAACCTGTTTCGTCTGATTGCCAGCAGCCCGGCGGCTCTGACGGCTTTCACCGGCCTTCAGGGCGGGCTTTCCAAAACGCTCGATGTCAAGACGCGTGAGCGGATCGCGCTTGCCGTCGCAGAGGTGAACGGCTGTGACTATTGCCTGTCCGCCCATACCTATCTCGGCCTCAACCTGGCAAAGATCAGCCCGGAAGAAATTGCCCTCAACCGCAAGGGCGCATCAGCCGATGCCAAGGCGAATGCCGCCGTCGGCTTTGCGGCAAAGATCGCCGAGGCACGCGGCCACGTCTCCGACGCCGATATCGCTGCCGTGCGCGCCGCAGGCTTTTCGGATGCGCAGATCGTCGAAATCGTCGCTCTGGTCGCCGAAAACACCTTCACCAACTATCTGAACGAAGTCGCCAAGACAGATATCGACTTCCCGGCAGTCCCCGCTGCCAATGCGGCCTGACGGACGAGGAACGGGGCTGACGCTCCGCCCCTCCCAACCCTTTGAGGAGATGGATCATGTCCTATGGATTTCTCGACATAGCCTCGACCCCCAGCGTGCGCGCCGCGCAGGCGGAAATGGGTGTCCAGGACTTCTGGACGAACCTGCCGACCGACCGGAGCTTCGACCGCTTCACCGAAAACGAGAGCGCCTTCATTGCTTCCCGCGACAGCTTCTACATGGCCACCGTTTCCGAAACCGGCTGGCCCTATGTGCAGCACAGGGGCGGTCCGCAGGGTTTCCTGAAGGTACTCGACGATCGCACGCTTGCCTTTGCGGACTATCGCGGCAATCGCCAGTACATCAGCACCGGCAATCTCGCCGCCAATGATAAGGTGTGCCTGTTCTTGATGGATTATCCCCGCCGCGCACGGCTGAAGATCTATGCCCATGCCGAAAAGCTGGGGCTTGATACCGATCCCGCACTTACCGAGCTGCTTGCCTCTCCTTCCTATCGGGCAAAGCCGGAACGTCTCTTCCGCCTGCGCCTCGAAGCCTTCGACTGGAATTGCCCGCAGCATATCACGCCGCGCTATACCGAAGCGGAAATTGCCGTCGCCGTAGAGCCGCTTCGTCAGCGCCTGACGGAGCTGGAAGCAGAAAATGCCGCCTTGCGGGCACAGGTCGCGCGCGGTGGAGATGTCGGCTAAAACTCGGCTATTGCGCTGATACCGAGCCACTGTCTGGAAGGGGACGGCATATCTAACATTCCTATTGCGGCTCCTCTTCATCCGAAGTCAGCAGCTCAATGAGCGCAGCAACCCTGCCGCTCGCCAGGCGTCGCCCCTCGCCCATCAAGGCCTCGTCATTATTGACCCACGCAAATGCCTCTGCAAGTTCGGCCTGCGTTGCACCGGTCGCAATGACGTCGGCCACAAGTGTATTATCGACAGGCCCAAGGATGGCGATGACATCGTCTGAAGTCATTGTCATATCCATTCCTCCTCTCTTTACCTCCGCTTGAACCTAGTGACGCTGCTGGAAAGATCAATTTTTCTGTCGGGAAGTTCCTCCCCTTGAATCCGCAAGTCGCTGAATTACATCAATATTGTCGGCTGCCCGATAAGGCCTGACTCCGGTCAGGAGGCGCCGGTTTCTCCTGGCGTTTCTTGTATCGATGCTGCTGGCGAAGAGGATATGGCTGTGAGGGCAACCCTCGATTCATCTTTCCGGTTCCGGTCAAGCATCTTCCACCAGCCCGAAATGTCGGGGCTGCGCCCGGCACCCAGTTGGAGGCTTTACCAATGGAATCAACAGAAAGGAGAAAACCATGAGTGTTCGTGATCTGATCCCGTGGGGCCGTGACACTGGCAACCACGTTCCAAATCTCTTGCGCGATGACGACCGTGATCCCTTCCTGTCGCTGCATCGTGAGGTGAACCGGCTGTTCGACGACGTCTTCCGCGGTTTCGGCTCCGGCGTGCCCTCCTTCGGCAGCCGCGGCGCTTTTAGCGCCGGCTGGCCGAACATCGAGATCTCCGACACCGACAAAGAGATCAAGGTGACCGCCGAGGTGCCCGGCCTCGAAGAGAAAGACATCGAGGTCCTGCTGAATGACGGCGTGCTGACACTGAAGGGCGAGAAGCGATCCGAGACTGAGGACAAGGACCGCCAGTTCTCCGAGCGCTACTATGGACGCTTCGAACGGCGCATCCCGCTCGGCACCGAGGTTATGGAGGCCCAGGTCGAGGCTCGTTTCAAGAACGGAGTGCTGACGGTGACCTTGCCGAAAACCGAGAAGGCGCAGTCGCAGGTCAAGCGCATCGCCATCAAGAGCTGATCGAAACGAAGACGCGGCCGCCGTCTGGCGGCTGCGTCTTCGGCCAGATGGGAGCCCGCGCCTCTCGCCCTTGTCTCAGTCGGAAACCGTCACATCGATCCAGCGTCCGGTCCCCTGGCTGCCATAGATCTCGACATCAACCCATACATTGCCGTGAACGATCATTGCCGAAGCTTCCCGGTCATGGTGCCGTTGCGGAGCATGGCTTCGAGTGATTGACGATTGGCGGGATCGGCAAAGAAGGAGTCCGACTGGTCGTCATTGTCGCGAATACCGTACTGATGGAAATTCGTCCGATCCTGGCGGGTGATCTGCCAGGGCTGTGTGAGCTGCGTCCCCTTCGAATTGAAGAGATCGGCCTCGCCGATATGGGCGCGGTAGTGCTCGATGGGGCGGTTCGTATGCGTGGCGGTCACGTTCGACTGGGCAAAAGCGGGCGCGCCGACAAGCAGGACACTGACAGCGATCGAAATGAGTTTTTTCATGGTGACCCTCTCCGGCATGAATATTGCGCGTTGACGATCTTTGCCAGGGGCAAGGCCCTGGATGGTCAGCTGCGATCGGACCTTCTCGCCGCGGTCGACATGAACCCACGGCAAGCTTTGGGTGCTGCGGCCATGATTTCTCCCTTTTCATTGCAATGCTAAGGTGGATAGTGCCGGCATGAAACATGCCGGGGAGGCATTGAGGCTGACATATGGCAAGCAAGCGCAGGATCACAGACTGCCTCTCGACGGCGATCCTTCTCACCGGCCTTGCGGGCGCAGCGGCGGCCGACCAGCCGGATCCGTTTGGTCAATTCGGTGAACGCTGCCTCGGGCGGGGGCCGGATTTCCAGCGCACCGTCGCCGCTGCGAAGGACCGGAACTGGCCGGCTCTTGCAACGGATATGACCACCAGCCTCACGCCGGTAGAAAATCCGGTCGCGCTGGAGGGCTGGAATCTGACCGCGGAAGCAAACGGCTCATTTGAAGCCCTCGTCGTCGCGCGGGCGTCTGTGGGCGAGAGCAAGGTGGAAAGCTGCACCATGGCCTTCGCGGAAATCGACGCCGCAGCCTTTGAGCGTCGCCTCGTCGATGAGACACGCGCCAAGGCGTCCGGCGCGAAGAATGGTCAGGGGCGCATCAGGAAATTCTTCGAGGCGTCGTCTTCCGAGCGCAGGCAAGCGATCACGCTTGACCTGCCTCTCTATCCGAACGGAAACGACGAAGTCGTCGTCAGCGTCGTCTCGGAGCAGCAGATCGAAAACTGATCAGATGATCGGGTTTGCCCTCGTGTCGCCGGCCGGACTGTTGATTGCGCGACAATTCGGCTATCCGCCCCGGCCGTGGGAATCCCGGCAAGGCAGGGTCGCGAGAGGGCACCCCAGAAATCCCGCCAACCTTGTTACTCCTGCATATCGGCCGCCCAGGCTTAGGCTCCTCGCCGATCATCAGGGAACCCCTCCTGATGGCAAGATCAGTTATAGGAGCATGTCTTGAACATCGAAAACAAAACGGTCCTGATATCAGGCGCCAATCGCGGCATCGGCCGGGCTCTCATGGACGAAGCGCTGCATCGCGGTGCAAAGCGCGTCTATGCAGGATCGCGCAGCGAGCAGCGCCATGAGGATGAGCGCGTCACCTTCGTCAAACTCGATATTACCGACGAGTGGGATGTCCAGAAGGCGGCCGCCACTGTCGAGGGCCTCGATATCCTCATCAACAATGCCGGCATCTTCATGCCCGACGATCTCGCCGATAAAGATATCATCAATCGTCATCTGGCAGTCAATTTCTTCGGGCCGCTGCGGGTGACCCAGGCCTTTCTGCCGGCACTGGTGCGATCGAAAGGCGCCATCGTCAACAACCTCTCTCTATCGGCGCTGGTGCCGGTTGCTTCCACACCGGCCTATTCGATTTCGAAGGCGGCGGCACATAATCTGATGCAGGCCTTCCGAGCGCTGCTGTCAGCGCGCGGTGTCGCGGTGCACAACTGTTTCACCGGCCCTGTTGATACCGACATGACACGCGGCTTCGAGGTACCGAAGTCGCCGCCCGGCCTGGTGGCGTCAGGAATATTCGACGGCTTCGAAAGAGGCGAGGAGGATATCTTTCCCGATCCCTATTCCGACCGCATTGCCGATGGCTGGCGCACCAGCGTCATCAAGGCTCTCGAGCAGGAATTTGCCGCTTACGTTCCGCCGGCGGCTGAAGTGGCTGAGGACTGCTGTCACCACTGACGTTCTGTTTGCGGGCGAACGGCAGCCCCGTTCGCCGCAAGTGGCTGCCTACTTCATTATTGCCTACTTCATATAGAGCGAACGCGAGCGTTCCAGATGCTTGAGTACTGCCGCCTCGGCGCCATCGGCGTCGTTGGCAGCAAGGCGTTCCAGAATCTCTTCATGTTCGGCAAGAGTGTATTTTTCCTTGCCGGTCCAGATCAGCATTTCCGTGTGATATTCCTTCAGCCATGCCAGCATGGCTTCGCTGACGGCCACATAGATCGGGTTGCCGGAAATCTGGGCGATGCGGGTGTGGAACCGCATGTCGGCAGAAATGAATTCTTCGGCATGGCCGAGAGATGCACGCTGATGGTCGATGATCTCGCGAAGCGCCTCGACATCAGCCCGTTTGGCGCGTTGCGCCGCTTCGCGCGCCATGCCGCGCTCGAAGAAGATACGGGCGCTCTTCAGGTGTTCCAGCGAATCGGCCGATTGCGACAGCATGATCTTCGCCGTCAAATCGACCTGCCGGAAGATCGACTGGGCGGTCAGCTTCAGGACCTTCGCGCGCTCGCCGTGCGAGATGCTGACGAGGCCCTTGTTGGCGAGAGACTGCATCGCCTCGCGGATCGCCGGGCGGCCGACGCCGAAGCGTTCCATCAGAACGCGCTCGGAGGGCATCTCGTCGCCCGGTTGCAACTCTCCTGAGGTAATCAGCCGTTCCAGCCGGTCAAAAACCTCGTCAGACAGTTTTCGACGAACAATGGGCTCGATGGCTGAGGTCATGGCGTCTCGCTGGCTCAAATCTTCTCTCCCTTAGCATTTTCACCGACCGACGACAAAGCGCGCCACGCGAAATTCACACCTGTTGAAAATATCCGTTGCAGAAAATGGAATACTCATTATACCAGATTACAAGTTGACGCCATGGCTTCTTGACGTGGCGAGAGGAGCAACCGGCAATTTCATGATGATAACCCTGACCTACCGCATCGAAACGCCTGGCAGCGTCGAAGCGATGGCGAACAAGATAGCTTCCGATCAATCGACCGGCACCTTCGTTCCGGTTCCGGGCGAGACGGAAGAGCTGAAGTCGCGGGTGGCTGCACGCGTGCTCGCCATTCGGCCGCTGGAAGATGGGCGCCATCCCTCCTGGCCGGAAGCGCCCGAGGGCGTAGGGCTGCAGCGCGCCGATGTCGATATCGCCTTCCCCCTCGATGCAATCGGCACGGATCTTTCGGCGCTGATGACGATCGCGATAGGCGGAACCTTCTCGATAAAAGGCATGACGGGCCTACGCGTCGTCGATATGAAACTGCCGGAAGCCTTTAGGGATGCCCATCCCGGCCCGCAATTCGGCATTCCCGGCAGCCGACGCCTGACCGGTGTCGAAGGCCGGCCGATCATCGGCACGATCGTCAAGCCGGCGCTCGGCCTGCGGCCGCATGAAACTGCCGAGCTCGTCGGCGAACTGATCGCATCCGGCGTCGACTTCATCAAGGACGACGAGAAACTGATGAGCCCTGCCTATTCGCCGCTGAAGGAGCGTGTGGCGGCGATTATGCCCCGCATTCTCGATCACGAGCAGAAGACCGGCAAGAAGGTGATGTATGCCTTCGGTATCTCGCATGCCGATCCCGACGAGATGATGCGCAACCACGATCTCGTGCTGGAAGCGGGCGGCAACTGCGCCGTCGTCAACATCAATTCGGTCGGCTTCGGCGGCATGAGTTTCCTGCGCAAGCGCTCAGGCCTCGTGTTGCATGCGCATCGCAACGGCTGGGACGTGCTGACACGCCATCCCGGCATCGGCCTCGATTTCAAGGTCTATCAGCAGCTCTGGCGGCTGCTCGGCGTCGACCAGTTCCAGATCAACGGCATCCGCGTGAAATATTGGGAGCCGGACGAGAGTTTCGTCGCCTCGTTCAAGGCGGTCAGCACGCCGCTCTTTGCCCCCTCCGACTGCCCGTTGCCGGTTGCCGGTTCCGGCCAGTGGGGCGGCCAGGCGCCGGAGACCTATCAGCGCACCGGCCGCACGACCGATCTCCTCTATCTCTGCGGCGGCGGCATCGTCAGCCATCCGCAGGGACCGGCAGCTGGCGTGCGCGCCGTGCAACAGGCCTGGCAGGCGGCGGTCGCCGACATTCCGCTCGACGACTATGCCAGGGATCATCCGGAGCTTGCCGCTTCGATCGCCAAATTCAGCGACGGCAAGGCGGGGTGAGCGATATGCGCGACCTGCTCGTCAGCTATTACGGCGACGATTTTACCGGCTCCACCGATGTGATGGAGGCGCTCGCCATCAACGGCATTCCGACGGTGTTGTTCCTCGGCACTCCCGATCAAGCGATCCTCGACCGATTCCCGGATTGCCGTGCCGTCGGCATTGCGGGAACGAGCCGAAGCGAGACCCCTGCCTGGATGCAGGAGCATCTTGCCCCAGCGCTTGAATGGCTGAAGGCGCTTAAGGCCGGCATCTGCCACTACAAGGTCTGCTCGACCTTCGATTCAGCGCCCGAGGTCGGCAATATCGGCAAGGCAATCGAGATCGGCAGCGCGACGTTCGAACAGAAGCTCGTGCCCGTCATCGTCGGCGCGCCGCAACTGAAGCGATATACAGCCTTCGGCAATCTCTTTGCCGCCTATCAGGGACGCATCTTCCGCATCGACCGGCACCCCGTCATGAGCCGCCACCCGGTCACCCCAATGCATGAGGCGGACCTTGCGCTTCATCTCGGCAAGCAGACCGATCTTCCCGTCTCATTGGCCGATCTGGTGCTGCTTTCTTCGCCCGATGCCGATGCGGGGATCGATCAGCTGATTGCCGATCTATCCGGTATCCTGCTTCTCGATGTCGATTCCGCCGAGAGCCAGGCGGCAGCCGGCCGACAACTCAAGCGGATCACGGCCGCAAAAGGCAGCTTCGTCGCCGGTTCCTCCGGTATCGAGTACGCACTCATCAATGCCTGGCGCGAACAGGGGCTGATTGGTCCCGGCGTCGAGTTCCAGTCTCCGGGCAAGGTCGACCGGCTTGCCGCCGTCTCCGGCAGCGTGTCGCCGACGACCGAGCGGCAGATCCGCACGGCCATCGCCGATGGCTTCGAAGGTATCCCGCTTGATCCGCTGGCGCTCGTCGGCACGAATGCGGAGGCCGCACTGGATGCAGCGGTTGCCGCGGGGCTCGTCGCTCTGAAAACAGGCCACAGCGTCATCCTGCACACTGCGCTTGGCCCTTCGGCCGACCGTGGCGCCGATATCGATCAACTGCCCGGCGCTCGTCATCGGCTGGGTCGGGCGCTTGGCACCATCCTGCGCCGCCTTGTCGAAACCGAGGGGCTTTCGCGTGCGGTCATCGCCGGTGGAGATACGTCGAGCCACGCGCTGAAAGAATTGCGCGTCGATGCGCTGACGACCCTGCTGCCGCTGCCGCAGACCCCCGGTTCACCGCTTTGCACGGCCCATGGCGGTTACGCGCCCACGGATGGGCTGCAGATCGCGCTGAAGGGTGGGCAGGTCGGTGCAGACGGCTATTTTGCGCAGATCCGTGATGGAAGGAAGGCCTGATGACCTATTGGGTGGGCAACAGTGTCAAGACGAACAAGATGCTCGCCGAGACCGTCGGTTTTGCGGAGCGCCACAACCTGTTTACGATGGCATGGTGATTGACTCATCATACCAGTTACGATACCAATCCCGCATACAAAGGTGAGGAAACATGACAGCAATTGCCCTCTTTGGCGCCGGTGGAAAAATGGGATACCGGCTGGCCAAGAATCTCAAAGGTTCCCGTTTTCACGTTCGCCATGTGGAGGTCAGCGATGCCGGCAAGGCGCGCCTGAAGAACGATCTCGGCATCGATTGCACCCCGGCCGATGCCGCGCTCGACGGTGCAGACGTCGTGATCCTGGCCGTGCCGGACACCGCGATCGGCAAGGTTGCCGCCGGCATCGTCGACAAGCTGAAGCCGGGCACCATGGTCGTGGCTCTCGACGCCGCCGCGCCCTTTGCCGGCCACCTGCCAAAGCGTGACGACCTCACCTATTTCGTCACCCATCCCTGCCATCCGCCGATCTTCAACGACGAGACGGATATGCAGGCGAAGAAGGACCATTTCGGCGGTCTTTTCGCCAAGCAGCATATCGTCTCGGCTCTGATGCAGGGTCCGGAAAGCGCCTATGGCCTGGGTGAGGAGATCGCGAAGGTGATCTGGGCGCCGGTCATGCGTTCGCATCGCGTCACCGTCGAGCAGATGGCGATGCTGGAGCCCGGCCTTTCGGAAACCGTCTGCGCCTCGCTGCTCGTCATCATGCGCCAGGCCATGGATGAGTGCATCGCCCGCGGCGTCCCGGCGGAAGCCGCCCGTGACTTCCTGCTCGGCCACATGAACGTGCTCGGCGCCGTCATCTTCAAGGAAGTCGACGGCGTCTTCTCGGATGCCTGCAACAAGGCGATCGAGTTCGGTATCCCGGCCCTCATGCGCGACGATTGGAAGAAGGTCTTCGAACCTCAGGAGATCGCCGACAGCATCCGGCGCATCACCTGACAATATCAGCGGCAAGGCGCGCCTTGCTGCTCTGCCGGCCCGCGGGGACTTTGACGGACCGGTTTTCTTTTTCGCATGGATTTCAACCGAACCGGGGTTGGTTCGGCCATGCGTCAAACCTGGGAGGAGAAACCATGAAACTTACACGCAGACTGACCCTTGCTGCCTTCGCCAGCGCCCTATCGCTTGGCGTTGCCATGCCGGCCTTTTCGGCCGACCTGATCGCCATCATCACGCCGGCTCACGACAACCCGTTCTTCAAGGCGGAAGCTGTCGGCGCCGAAGCCAAGGCCAAGGAACTCGGCTATGAGGCGCTCGTCATGACCCATGACGACGATGCCAACAAGCAGTCGGAAATGATCGATACCGCCATCGGCCGCGGCGCCAAGGCGATCATCCTCGACAATGCCGGCGCCGATGCATCGGTTGCCGCCGTCAAGAAGGCCAAGGATGCCGGCATCCCGTCCTTCCTGATCGACCGCGAAATCAATGCGACCGGCATTGCCGTCGCCCAGATCGTTTCCAACAACTATCAGGGCGCCCAGCTCGGCGCGCAGGAATTCGTCAAGCTCATGGGCGAGAAGGGCAATTACGTCGAGCTCGTCGGCAAGGAGTCGGACACCAATGCCGGCATCCGTTCGCAGGGCTATCATGACGTCATCGACGACTATCCGGACCTGAAGTCGGTCGCCAAGCAGTCGGCCAACTGGAGCCAGACGGAAGCCTACGCCAAGATGGAAACCATCCTGCAGGCCAATCCCGACATCAAGGGCGTGATCTCCGGCAACGACACGATGGCCATGGGCGCGATCGCCGCTCTCCAGGCTGCCGGCCGCAAGGACGTGATCGTCGTCGGCTTCGACGGTTCGAACGATGTTCGCGACTCCATCAAGTCGGGCGGCATCAAGGCAACCGTGCTGCAGCCGGCCTATGCACAGGCCCAGATGGCTGTCGAACAGGCTGACGCCTACATCAAGAACAAGACGGCACCAAAGGAAGAAAAGCAGCTCATGGACTGCGTTCTCATCAATGCCGACAACGCGGGCAAGCTCGAGACCTTTGCTCTGGCAAAGTAAGGCGGACCGACCGCTGCAGGGAGCGCGGGAAACTGCGCTCCCTGCAGCCTATTTCCATTGATTTCGAGGTTTATCGCATGTTGAGGATCAGGGGCGCCCTGATCGCCGCTCTCGTGGCGGCGGCTTTGCCCGGCTGCAAGATCATCAAGACACCGACTGCGGAGGAAAAAGCCGCAGCGGCGGCAAAGAGCGCTTTCGATCCGAATGCCAAGGTCGAAGCGATGTGGCAGCCGCAGGTCGTTCCCTATTATGAAAAGCGCGCCGGCGAGTTGAAGGATGTCGCAGCCCTTGCCGCTTCGAGCCCCGACCAGGCGGGCGAAAAATACGGCAATCCGCACAAGCAGGCGAGTTCGCCCTGGACCTATGCGGTGAAATTCACGGGCAAGGTCGTCGCGGCCGACACGGCTTCGCGCGCCGCAACGCTCGATGTCGATGCCGATGGCGACGGCAAGGCGGATGCCAAGGTGCAGATCGGTCCGGCACTTCGCGGGACAGCACTGCGCGACACGCTAGACTTCGTCAATTTCAACGAATTCAAGAACCAGATCGAATGGGCGCAGTTCGGCAAGTCCTTCAACGAGAAGGCCAATAGTGCCTTTCTCTCGGCAATCCCGCGTGACGGGCTGGTCGGCAAGACAGTGACCGTCACCGGCGCCTTTCCTTTGCCGTCGGGCAGCGATCTGCCGCTCGTCACCCCTTCGGCCTTGACGGTGGCACCATGACCATCACCGAGGCACCCAAGGACGATATCATCCTGCGCCTCGACGACGTGTCGAAGGTCTATTCCGGCATCGTCGCCGTCAAGCGCGCCAATCTCGAGCTGCGCCGCGGCGCCGTCAACGTGCTCGTCGGCGAAAACGGTGCCGGCAAATCGACGCTGATGAAGATCATCGCCGGCGTCGAGCGGCCGACGCTCGGAAGCATCATCCTGGAAGGCGAAACCGTTTCCTTCGCCAACCCGGCCGATGCGCAGGCGCACGGCATCGGCATGATCTTCCAGGAGCTCAACCTTTTCGCCAACATGTCGGTCGCCGAAAACATTTTTGCCACGCGCGAACTGACCCGCGGCATCATCGGCATCGACCATAAGGAACAGGTCCGCAAAGCCAACGAATTCCTCGAGCGACTTGATGCCGGCATCGATGCCGAGGCGATGGTCGAGGACCTGCCGATCGGCCAGCAGCAGCTCGTCGAGATCGCCAAGGCAATGTCGCTGAACGCCCGCATCCTGATCATGGACGAGCCGACATCGGCACTGTCTGCGGCTGAGGTCGAGATCCTCTTCAAGGTGATCGGTGAGCTGAAGGCGCAGGGCGTGGCCATCGTCTATATTTCGCATCGCCTCGAAGAGCTGATGCGGATCGGCGACTACATCACAGTGCTGCGCGATGGGCAGGTCACCGGCCAGGCGATGGTCAAGGATATCGACACGCGGTGGATCGTGCGCTCGATGATCGGTTCGGATGCCAAGGATTTCGCCAAATCCGTGAACCATACGGTCGGCAAGGAAATGTTCCGCGCCGAAAACATCAGCCTGCCTCGCCCGACGGGCGGGCTTGCGGTCGACGATGTCTCGCTTTCCGTCAAGGCGGGCGAGATCCTCGGCATTTACGGGCTGATGGGCGCCGGACGCAGCGAATTCTTCGAATGCGTCATCGGCCGTCATGCGCACTCGACCGGCAAGATCTTCATCGACGGCGAGGAAGTGCGCGCTCGCGATACCACGCGGCGCATCCGCCGGGGCCTCGCGCTTATTCCCGAGGACCGGCAGCGCGAAGGGCTGGTGCAGGTGCTCTCGATCGCATCCAACCTGACGCTTGCAAGCCTCGCCCGCTTTACCCGCCTCTTCCACATCAATGCCAAGGCAGAGAAGAACGCCATCGGAGAGGCGATCCGCGATCTCGCGATCAAGGCGCCGAACCCGGACTTCGAGGTGACCTCGATGTCCGGCGGCAACCAGCAGAAAGTGGTCATCGGCAAGGCACTGATGACCAATCCGAAGGTTCTTTTGATGGACGAGCCGAGCCGCGGCATCGACGTCGGCGCCAAGGCGGATGTTTTCCGTACCATGCGACGGCTTGCCGCCGATGGTCTCGCCATTCTGTTTTCAACCTCCGACCTCGAAGAGGTCATGGCGCTTTCCGATCGTATCGCGGTGCTCAGCAACGGCCATCTCATCGCCGTCTTCGACCGTGACGACGCGACGGAAGATGCCATTATCGCTGCCTCGGCAAAGGGGCACGAACATCAAGGGAAACTCGCGTCATGACGGCGGCTACCGCATCCACCTCCGCGCCGAAGAGCGCGAACGGCTCCTTCCTGCTGACGCTGATGAAGCTTCGAACCTTCATCGCGCTCTTTGCCGTCATCATCTTCTTCTCGATCTTTGCGCCGAACTTCACCTCGACTGCGAACATGATCCTGATGTCGAAGCACGTGGCGCTGAACGCCTTCCTGGCGATGGGCATGACCTTCGTCATCATCACCGGCGGCATCGACCTCTCGGTCGGCTCGATCGTCGGCCTCTGCGGCATGGTTGCCGGTGGCCTGATCCTCTATGGCGTCGAACTGCCGATCGGCTATACGGTCTATTTCAATCTCGTGGAGATCGTGCTGATCACGCTGGCAATCGGCCTCATCATCGGCCTGATCAATGGGCTACTGATCACCAAGCTCAACGTTGCACCCTTCATCGCGACCCTCGGCACGCTCTATGTCGCCCGCGGCCTGGCGCTGCTTTCCTCCGACGGCCAGACCTTTCCGAACCTCGTCGGTAGGCCGGAATATGCGACGACCGGCTTCGATTTCTTCGGCGCCGGCCGCATTCTCGGCCTTCCGGTGTCGATCTGGATCCTGATTTTCCTCGCGTTCGTTGCTGCCTATGTGGCGCGCTCGACACCGATCGGCCGCCATATCTTCGCCGTCGGCGGCAATGAGCGCGCCGCGCGCATGTCGGGCATCCGCGTGGATCTGGTCAAGATCTTCGTCTACATGTTCTCCGGTCTGTGCGCGGCGATCGTCGGCATCGTCATCTCCTCGGAGTTGATGGCGGCGCATCCGGCAACGGGCGAAAGCTTCGAGCTCAATGCGATTGCTGCGGCCGTGCTCGGCGGCACCTCGATGTCGGGCGGGCGCGGCACGATCGGCGGCACGATCATCGGCGCCTTCGTGATCGGCATTCTCTCCGACGGTCTCGTGATGATGGGGGTTTCCTCCTTCTGGCAGATGGTCATCAAGGGTCTGGTCATCATCATCGCCGTCGTCGTCGACCAGGCCCAGCGTCGGCTGCAGCAGCGCGTGACCCTCATGCAGATGGCAAAGGCAGGTTGAAATGGCTGACTTGAAAGGTGCGTTGATCGGTTGCGGCTTCTTTGCGATCAATCAGATGCATGCATGGAAGGATGTCGATGGTGCCGCGATCGTGGCGATCTGCGACCGCGACCCGGAGCGGCTGAAGATTGTCGGTGAGCAGTTCGGCATCGAGCGGCGCTACATGGATGCCGCAGCCATGTTTGCCGATGGCGGCTTCGATTTCGTCGATATCGCCACCACGGTACAAAGCCACCGGGTGCTGGTGGAGATGGCAGCCAGCCACAAGATCCCCGCCATCTGCCAAAAACCCTTCGCCAAGACGCTTGTTGATGCCAAGGCGATGGTCGAAGCCTGCCGGAAGGCGGGAATTCCACTGATGGTGCATGAAAATTTCCGCTGGCAGACGCCGATCCAGGCTGTCCGCCGGCTTCTCGACAACAAGGCGATCGGCACGCCCTTCTGGGGCCGCTTCTCCTTTCGCTCCGGGTATGACGTCTTTTCGGGCCAGCCCTATCTTGCCGAAGGCGAACGTTTCATCATCGAGGATCTCGGCATCCACACGCTCGATATCGCCCGCTTCATCCTCGGCGACGTGAAAACGCTGACGGCCCGCACCAATCGCGTCAATCCAAAGATCAAGGGCGAGGACGTCGCGACGATCCTGCTCGACCACGAGAGCGGCGCGACGTCGGTCGTCGACGTCAGCTACGCGACGAAGCTTGGCACGGAGCCTTTCCCGGAAACGCTGATCGAGCTCGACGGCACCGACGGAACGATCCGCCTTTCTGTCGGCTACCGGCTCGAGGTCACCAACGCGGCCGGCACGGTCGTATCCGATGCATCGCCGCAGCTACTCTCCTGGGCATCGCGTCCCTGGCACAATATTCAGGAAAGCGTCTATGCAATCCAGGAGCACTGGGTCGACCGGCTGAAGAACGGCGGTGAGCCGGCAACCTCAGGCGCCGACAACCTCAAGACCTTCGCCCTCGTTGAAGCGGCCTATGACAGTGCGGCATCAGGCAAGACAATCGACGTGGAGGCGATGCTGAAATGACGATGGACGCCTTCGCTCTCTATGGCACGCATGAGGCCGAAGAGCATCCGGTCCGCCTAACTGCCGGACGCCTCTCAGCCGATCTCGCAAAGGGCAATCTGCGGACAATCCGCTATGGCGGCGTCGAGGTACTGCGTGCCGTTTCCTATCTGGTGCGTGACCGCGACTGGGGCACCTATAGTCCTGATATCGAGAACCTCTGGATCGAGCAGGGCAACGGTGCCTTTTCCGCCCGTTATGTCGCGCATTGCCGGGGACCCGAGGACAGCAGGCTTGCCATTTCGGTGCATATTGCGGCAACGGAGCATGAACTGATCTTCGAAGCCGGAGCGCTCTCGCCGACCGGTTTCGAAACCAATCGCTGCGGTTTCTGCATCCTGCATCCGATCGTCGGCCTTGCCGGACGCTCTGCCAAGGTCGAGCATGTCGATGGCAGCGTGAACGAAACGCGCTTTCCCGACCAGATCGAGCCCTGGCAGCCCTTCAAGGATATGCGGGCGATCACCCATCAGGTGCTGCCGGACGTTTCAGCCGAATGCCGCATGGAAGGCGATACGTTCGAGATGGAAGACCAGCGCAACTGGTCGGACGCTTCCTACAAGACCTATGTGCGGCCACTGGCCCTGCCCTGGCCCTACCAGATTGCCGCAAACGAACCGGTGCGCCAAAGGATCGTCCTTGCCATCCGCGATACGAGAAGCGGAAAGACGACGGCAGCCGACAGCGCTGAGCGCACCATCAAGCTCGAACCGGGCGATCGCAGCGGCACCATGCCTGACATAGGCGTGGTCGTTACGCCTGATGAAGCCAAAGCGGTGCTTGCTGCCCGTGACCTCCTGTCCGACATCGCGCCGCAGGAACTGCTTTTCCACTTCGACCCCAATGCCGGGCACGGCACTGAGGCCTTGAAGGATTTTGCCGCGGTTGCCGCGCTTCACCGCGGACGATCGACGCTGGAGATCGCCCTTCCCTGCAAGCAAACACCAGCCGCCGAAACCGCCGAGATTGCCAGGCAGATGCAGGCTGCGGGCTTCCACCCGGACGCAATCCTGATCTCGCCCTCCGTTGACCGGCAGTCGACGCCACCCGGCAGCAAATGGCCGGAATGCCCGCCGCTGGAAGAGGTCTATGCCGCAGCACACGCGGCCTTTGCCGGCATCCGCATCGGCGGCGGCATGCTCAGCTATTTCACCGAGCTCAATCGCAAGCGCGTACCCGCCGATCGCCTCGGCTTCATCAGCCATTGCACCAATCCGATCGTCCATGCCGCCGATGATCTGAGCGTCATGCAGACCCTGGAAGCGCTGCCCTTCATCACGCGCTCGGTGCGCGCCATCTACGGCGACAAGCCCTACCGGATCGGCCCTTCGACCATTCCCATGCGCCAGAACCCCTATGGCAGCCGCACGATGGACAACCCCGCCGGCTCCCGCATTCCCATGGCAAACCGCGACCCGCGCCACAACGGCCGCTTCGCGGAGGCGTTCGCGCTCGGTTACGCCATCCGTGTGCTCGATGCCAACATCGAATGCCTGACGCTTTCAGCGCTCACCGGCCCCTTCGGCCTTGTTGCCGGTAAGGCAGAGCCAACGGAAGAAGGCGGCAATCGCCCGCTTTTCAACACCGTGAAGCTGCTGTCCGGCCTTGCCGGATCAGCCTGGAATGGCTGCAGGTCTTCGCATCCATCGGAGGTATTGGCCTTCCAGTCAGGCTCGACTGTGCATATCCTCAATCTGACGGCCGAAGAGCAAAGCATCGATATCAGTGCCTTTGGGTCGGCCTCGCAAGGCAGGAGCATGGCACTCGCACCGTTTGGTACGGCCTCGATCAGCCTCGCCGTTTAGGGCTTTCGGTTTCCCCCCGCAGACCCTTGGGCAATAGCACCCGTGGTGCGTCAAGGAGGAGCGTCTTCGGTTTATCGCCCGGCTGCCTGAGGGCGAGGGTAGGAGCGATATGTGCCGGGGCGCGGCCGAATGTGGTCGCCCCTCGGACATGGTCTGGAACGAGACATCGATACCACGCTCGGCAAGCAGATTCTCGACATGACACAGGCGCAGCGGAAACCGAAAATATAGTCGCACCGCATGCCCGATGATCTCGGCGCAAAAGCAGTGGCGCTTGAAATGCCGCGCAATGGATTTGCTCGAATCGGCTACGATCATGCCCTCCCATTGCCCTCTCGATTAGTGCCAATTGGTAAGCCGACGCTGCCAAAAATCGTTAAATTCAGCAAAAAATGTCGATTCCGCCTCTGGCAAGAGGAATCCGGGCACGTCCATCATATTTTTCTAATGTTTTCAGTGCGCGCATATCGCTATAGTTGCGGAAAGAATTATTCGCGGCGTGCGAGACATAAATATTGTCTCAATTTTGGCATCCGAATTTCACCAAGTATTTCAAAACGTAACTTCGGATCGATTCGGATATTGTGGCAGCAATAAGGCTATGCTTCTCAAGCACTTACTGTCGCGTTGCTGTTGCGCCATCCAAAACGTCGCCCTATAACCTGCCGCCGTAACGGCTGATTAACTACAAATAGTAACCGGCAAACACAACGCTAACGGTTGAGGAACAAGACCATGACGACATACTACGTAGCGACGACAGGCAGCAGCGGCGGCAACGGAAGTGCCACCTCTCCTTTTCGCACTATTAGCGATGCGATGTCGTCGAACCTTAAGCCCGGCGACGAGGTTGTCGTGAAGCCGGGGACTTACAACGAGGCCATCAACATCGACAAGGACGGCTCGGCGGCAGGCGACATCACGCTGCGCTCTGAAGTGCCCGGCGCGGCACTGATCCGGCCGCCCGCGGGCTCGTACAACGCCATCAGCGTCAACGCCAACTACGTGACAATCGATGGCTTCGACATCAAGGGCGGCCCCGGCGACGGTATCGAAGCGAACAACGTCCATCACGTCTCGGTTCTCAACAACAAGGTTCACGACGCCGGGGAATCGGGCATTCAGTTCAACGGGGCGGACTTCGTCAGAGTCGAGGGGAACGAGACCTATCATAACGCGTCGTCGGGCTGGTTCTCGGGCATCTCGATCTACCAGAACCGGAACATCACCGGCGATACCTCGACGGACGGCTACCGGAACATCGTGCGCAATAACATCTCCCACGACAACATCACGAAGTCGGGTGAGCACACCGATGGCAACGGCATCATCATCGACGATTTCCAGAGCACGCAGGCGGACGGTCATCCGAACTACACATTCAAGACCCTGGTCGACAACAACCTCGTCTACGGGAACGGCGGCAAAGGCATCCAGGTTACCTGGAGCGACTCCGTCACTGTGTCGAACAACACCGCATACCACAACAATCAGGACCCGCTGAACACCGGCACCTGGCGCGGTGAGCTCAGCAACGCGCAGTCGAGCAACAACACCTGGGTCAACAACATCGCCGTAGCCGACCCATCGGTGAACAAGAACAACACCGCGATCGATAACACGTCGACCAACGGCTACGTCAACAGCAACGTCGTCTGGGCCAACAACACCACCTATAACGGCACCGCCGGCCAGGCCTCGGTCAAGACCGACGGCGGCAACGCGATGCCAAGCACGGCGAACGGCAACCAGCTCGGCGTCGACCCGAAATTCGTAGCCGCAGCGAACGGCGACTTCCACCTCGCCTCCGGCTCGGCGGCGATCGACCACGGAACCAGCAAGTACGGCGTCAGCGCGACCGATCTCGACGGCGACCATCGCGTCGTTGGAACCGTCGATATGGGTGCCTTTGAATCGGGCTCCAGCTCAGCACCGTCGACGCCAACCACGCCGCCGACATCGGGCGAGCCGACCACGCCGCCGACGTCGGGAACGCCAACCACGCCGCCGACTTCGGGTGAGCCAACCACGCCGACGCAACCGTCGACTCCAACCACGGGCACGAAGGTCTATACCGGCACCGCCGGCAACGACACCATGCCACTTAGCGGCCAGTCCAACGGCGGCAACGAAACCTACAAGGGTCTCGGCGGTAATGACGTGTTGAAGGGCGGCGCCGGCGCGGACGTGCTCGACGGCGGTACTGGCAGTGACACGGCCAGCTATGCGGGCTCCGGCGCGGTCAGCGTCAACCTGGCGACTGGGGCCGCATCGGGCGGGCATGCCGCCGGTGACAAGTTCGTCAGCATCGAAAACGTGACGGGCTCCAGCTACAACGACGTGCTGAGAGGCAATAGCGGCAGCAACGTTCTCAATGGCGGGGCTGGCGCGGACAAGCTGGACGGTGGCGCCGGAAAGGACCTCCTCATCGGTGGCGCCGGAAAGGACATGATGACCGGTGGTGCCGACGCGGATACGTTTATCTTCAAGACAGCGGCGGAAGCCGGGTCCGGCTCGACCCGCGACTTCATCACCGACTTCCAGCACGGCGTCGATAAGATCGACATCTCGGCGATCGATGCGAATGGCTCTGCGGCGGGCAATGGAACCTTCCATTTCCAGGCGCAGGAAAATGCCCTTTTCGACAAGAAGGCCGGCGCGCTCGCCTGGCACTATGATGACCGCGCTGGAACCGCGAGCGATACGACCGTTATCCAGGGCGACCTGAACGGCGACGGCGTTCATGACTTCGAGATTCAGCTGCAGGGCCTCGTCCACCTGGGGTCAGGCGATTTTCTCCTGTAACCATACTCGTTGCGGCGGTCGTCCGATCGCCGCAACAATCGTGCTGACAACACGGAAAGATGGCGGCGGCGGAGCGCCGCCGGCAGGCTCGGCCACCCCCGCGAGCAGCCTTGCCAGAGATGATTTTCCCGAACCGCTTGGACCAAGGATCGCGAGCGCCTCGCCCGGCTTCAAGTCGAAGTTTACGTCTTTGATGATCGCGGCCGACGCGTCGGCACGGGCCTGGAGCCACAGAGGCTTGTAACTTCGGGCGGAGCAAGCGGTGCTATTTGGAAGTAACTTCCCACTACGCCGTAACAAAACTCGGCACCGACAGGCCCGGCCATTTGCCTATAGGGCAGTAAAATCGGGTGAGCTATTCGCCACCTAATCAGATTTATGCTCCGTCGTCGCTTGGAAGCCCTTTCAGTCGGCGGACGCAAGAAGCTGCTGCCTCCCGCAAGGAAGTCCGACCGATACCCCTCCAGTCGGCCGGAACGTCTGACCCTAACAGCCACGCCAGATCCCCGCTTGCTATGGCGCTATCGAGCGCGTGGGTTCGCGAGCGGCCTTCGCCACATCCGGACTGGTCTGTTTTGCTGCGCCGATGACAATAATCTTGTGAAAAATCCGATACTAGGGCACAATTTGTGAACGCATCTGAAGTTGCGGCGCAATCTCAAATCCGGCCGTCTCGCGCCGGGTGACAGTTCGCGTCGGAGGATCGGCGTCGATGGATCAGGGGTTCTTTCTTCTGTTCGCTGCGGTATCCGTGATCACGGCGCTGACGGTGGTCCTGGCGCGTAATCCGGTTCACAGCGCATTGGCGCTGATGGCGTGTTTCCTGCAGATCTCGGCAATCTTCGTCCTGCTCGAGGCACCGTTGCTCGCGGTCATCCAGATCTTCGTCTATGTCGGCGCGATCATGGTCCTGTTCCTGTTCGTGATCATGATGATCGATGTGCGCGAGGCGGTGTTGCAGCGGTTCTTGCCGGGCGGCAACCTCCCGGCTCTGGTACTGCTCGTCCTGCTCGGGGTCGAGATGCTCGTACTGGTGCTCTGGAGCGACCGCTTTTCGGTCATGGAGCCCGCCGCCATGGGCGGCGGCGATGACGTCAGGCAACTCAGCACAGCACTTTTTGCCGACTACCTCCTGCCGTTTGAAACCGCCTCAGTAATCCTGCTCGCGGCCCTGGTCGGCGCCATCATGCTGGCACGGAAGGAGCAGGGGTGATGGTTCCGCTCTGGTGGTATATTGTGCTCGGAGTGGTCCTGTTCGTGATCGGAGCGGCCGGCGTGCTGCTCAGGCGCAATATTCTGGTCGTACTGATGTCGCTGGAGCTGCTGCTCAACTCGGTCAACATCAATTTCATCGCTTTCGGGCGTTACCATGCCGATTTCCGCGGGCAGATCTTCGCGATCTTCGTCATCGCAATTACCGCGGCGGAAGTTGCCGTCGCCCTCGGTATCCTGGTCGCCCTCGTAAGGAACAAATCCACCCTCAAGGTCGACGACGTGACGGTGATGAAAGGATAGCGGCTTTGGACCCGGTTGTATCGATCCGGCCGTTGCTTGCCATTACCGTCGCCGGTCTGGCGGCCCTTGCAGTTCTCCTTTTGAACAATCGCGAGAGACTTCGCGATCTGGTGTCGCCGTTGGCCGCGATCGCGATGTTCGTAATTGTCGTGTCGATGGCGCCCACGGTGCTGTCGGGCGGGACGGTCGAATTGCGCCTGTTCGAGATTCTGCCGGGGATCGACTTTGCTTTCCGGGTCGATGCGCTCGGCATGGTGTTTGCCACCGTCTCGTCGCTGTTGTGGATCGTCGCGGCGATCTATTCCATCGGCTACATGCGGCATTTGAACGAACACGCGCAGACCCGGTTCTTCGCCTGCTTCGCAAGCAGTCTTGCAGCGGCTGCCGGGGGCGCCTTCGCCGCCAATCTGTTTACACTGGTGATCTTCTACGAAGTGCTCAGCCTCGTTACCTATCCGCTCGTCTATCACCACGAAGACGAAGAGGGATGGACGGGCAGCCGCAAGTACCTCGTCTATCTGATGGGCGCCTCGAAAAGCGCGCTGCTCGCCGCACTGGCGCTGACCTACCATATTGCGGGTTCGCTCGACTTTGTCGCGGGGGGGCTGCTGGGGGGGAGTGATGCCTCGGCGGCGCTGCTGACGGTCGTCTATTTCTGTTATCTTTTCGGCTTCGCCAAGGCCGCCGTGATGCCGATGCACGCCTGGCTGCCCGCCGCGATGGTCGCGCCGACACCGGTCAGCGCGCTCTTGCATGCAGTGGCGGTGGTCAAGATGGGCGTGTTCTGCGTGCTGCGGGTGGTGTTCCATGTCTTCGGCACGGGGCTGGTGGGTGGGCTGGGCCTCGGCATCGCCACGGCCTACCTGGTTTCGTTCACAATCCTGATGGCGTCGGTTTACGCCCTGACGCGGGACGACCTGAAGGCCAGGCTCGCCTATTCGACGGTCAGCCAGCTCTCCTACATCGTGCTGGGCGCGGTTCTGTTATCGCCGGTCGCGATGGTCGGCGGGATCATCCACATCGCGGCGCACGCTTTCTCCAAGATCACGCTCTTTTTCTGCGCCGGGTCGATCTATTGCGCGTCCGGCAAGCGTAACATCAGCGACATGGCCGGTATCGGCCGCAGGCTGCCCTGGACGATGGGGGCATTCTTCATCGCGTCGCTCAGCATGATTGGCGTGCCGCCAACCGCGGGCTTCGTCAGCAAGTGGTATCTGGCGGAGGGCGCCGTGGCGGCGGGAGAGATCGCGTTCCTGGTCGTGCTCCTGGTGAGCTCGGTTCTGAACGCCGCCTATTTCCTGCCGGTCAGCTATGCCGCCTTCTTCCAGGCGGAGAGGCAGGAGAGCCGGACGACGGTCCGTGAAATTCCGTTGGTCACGATTCCGCTGGTCGCGACGGCGATCCTGTCGGTGCTGATGGGCATTTTCCCGGGCTATTTTCTCACCCTGGCAGACGGAGTGATCCGATGATCAAGCGTGTCGTAGACTTCTTTGGTGACGAACAATATGCGAGGCCGCGCCGCCGATTGTTCTACCTCGTGCTCGTCCTGATCGTCGTCGCCGACTTTCTGGTCTTGCGCGAACACGCCGAATATCTGTGGGACAGCCTGCCGGGCTGGTCCGCCGTCTACGGCTTCGTCTCTTGCGTCCTGCTTATCTTCGTTTCCAAGTTTCTCGGCCATCGGGTCGGGCTGATGCGGCGCGAGGACTACTATGACTGACTTCATCCATCCGGCTCTGCTCTTTATTCTTGGCGCCCTGCCGATCCCTTTCCTCGGCGGGTCGGTCCGCAAGGCCTATCTGCTTCTGATTCCTGCGCTGGCGATCCTTGCCGTGCTTGCGATGGAGCCGGGCAGCTATGGCGAGGCACGGTTTATCGGGCAGGAGATCCTGATTGCGAAGGTGGACAAGCTCAGCATCGTCTTCGCCGCCGTTTTCACCATCATGGCACTGATCGGCATGGTCTACGCGCTGCACCTGACGGATGCCGGCCAGCACGTGGCGGCATTCGTCTATGTCGGCAGCGCGCTTGGCGTGGTGTTTGCCGGCGACTACCTGACTCTCTACCTGTTCTGGGAGGGCATGGCATTCGCTTCCGCCTATCTGGTCTTCGCGCAGCGTGGTGGGCCGGCGATCCGGGCCGGATTCCGCTATCTCATGGTCCATATTACCGGCGGCGTCGTCCTGCTCGGCGGCATCATTTCCCACGGGCTCGCCACCGGTTCACTGCTTTTCGGCCCGATCGCGGGCGGCCTCACCAACGGGGGAATGGGGGTCGGCGACTACCTGATCCTTGCCGGCTTCATCCTCAACGCGGCCGTGCCGCCGCTCAATGCCTGGCTGACCGATGCCTATCCGGAGGCGACCGTCACCGGTGCGGTGTTCATGAGCGCTTTTACCACCAAGACCGCCGTCTATGTGCTGGCGCGGGCGTTTCCGGGGACCGAGCTCCTGGTCTGGCTCGGCACCATCATGGCGCTCTACGGCGTCATCTACGCGGTGCTGGAGAACGATTGCCGGCGGCTTCTCGCCTATCACATCGTCAGCCAGGTGGGCTATATGATCGCGGGTATCGGCATCGGGACCGAGATGGCAGTGAACGGAGCCGCCAGCCACGCCTTCGCGCATATCCTCTACAAGGCGCTGCTGTTCATGGGTGCCGGGGCAGTCATCTACGTCACCGGCCGACGCAAGCTCACCGAGCTCGGCGGGCTTTACAAGACCATGCCGCTGACCGTGGCGCTTTACATGGTCGGCGCCTTCGCGATCTCGGCGTTTCCGTTCTTCTCGGGTTTCGTCACCAAGTCGATGGTGATAGCGGCCGCCGGAGCGGATCACCGCGCGCTGGTGGTGCTGGCACTGACGATGGCATCGTCCGGGACGTTCCTGCACACTGGCCTCAAGCTTCCCTATTACATGTTCTTCGGGACGGACCGGAAACTGGAGGCGCGGGAGCCGCCGCGCAACATGCTGATTGCCATGGGCATGGCGGCGGTGCTCTGCATTGCGATCGGGGTGTTCCCCCAGCCGCTTTATGCGCTTCTGCCCTATCCGGTGGATTTCGAACCCTATACGGGCCAGCATGTCATGGAGAGCCTCGGGCTCTTGATGTTCACCGCCCTGGGGTTCGTGCTGTTCCTCTGGGCGCTCGATCCCGAGAACACGATCAGCCTCGACACCGACTGGTTTTATCGCAAGGGTGCGCGGGCCTTCATGTGGCTCGCCGAAAGGCCGCTGGCGCGCTATGAGCAGGCGGTGAGCAATGTCTCCGAGACCGCGGCGCTGCCCTTGCTGCACGGCGCGGCGCGGGCAGGCCTCCGGCTCGACCTTGCCGGCGTGGATGCCGTGGTGAATGGCATTGCCCACTCGATCCTGCACGGCGGCGGGCGGCTCAGGCGGCTCCAGACGGGTGTCGTGACCCATTACGTGCTGGCGATGGTCGCCGGTCTGATCGCAGCCACCGTCGTCTTCGTCGTGGCGTGGCGGTAGGGGGTGCCATGGGCTTCCCGCTGCTCAGCTTCATCATATTCACACCCGTCGTCGGGGCTGCGGTTCTGATGTTCCTGCGCGGTGACGATGCGGCGCGGTGGACTGCCCTCTCTTTTACCGTCCTCGACCTTGCTCTCTGCATCGCCATGCTGGTCGGCTTCGACACCACGACCCATGCCATGCAGTTCACCGAGACGCACCCGTGGGTGCCCGCGCTCGGGATCAATTATGCGCTTGGCATCGACGGAATCAGCGCGCTCTTCGTGTTCCTGACCGCACTGTTGGGATCGATCTGCGTGCTCGCCTCCTGGGTCGCGATCGACCGCAAGGTGAAGGAATTCATGATCAGTCTGCTCTCCATGCAGGCGCTGATGCTCGGGGTCTTCTGCGCGCTCGATCTGTTCCTCTTCTACGTTTTTTGGGAAGCAATGCTGATCCCGATGTACCTCATCATCGGTGTCTGGGGCGGCGAGGGTCGGGTCTATGCGGCGATCAAGTTTTTCCTCTACACGCTGGCGGGCAGCCTCCTGTTCCTGATCGGTGTCATCGTGCTCTATTTCTACGGTGGCAGGACCTTCGATATCCTCGCTTTGACAGAGCAGGATTTGCCGTTCCGGATCCAGTCCTGGCTGTTCTTCGCCTTCCTGATCGCTTTTGCAGTGAAGGTGCCGATGGTGCCGGTCCATACCTGGCTTCCGGACGCCCATGTGCAGGCGCCGACGGCGGGCAGCATTATCCTTGCCGGAGTACTCCTGAAGATGGGCGCCTACGGATTCCTGCGGTTCTCGCTGCCGATGCTGCCGGAGGCATCGATGTATTATTCGACGCTGATGCTGGCGCTTTCGGGGCTTGCGATCGTCTATGGCGGGTTGCTCGCGCTGGCGCAGGACGATCTGAAGAAGCTGGTGGCCTATTCCAGCATCAGCCACATGGGCTTCGTGACGCTGGGGATTTTTGCGCTGAACCTCCGCGGGCTCGAGGGCGGCATCCTGCAGATGTTCAATCACGGCGTGACGACAGGCGCCCTGTTCCTGTTCGTCGGGCTGATTTACGAGCGGACCCATACCCGCAGCATCGCCGACTATGGCGGGTTGATGAAGGTGGTGCCGGTCTACACCACGTTTCTGGCACTGTTTACCCTGTCCTCGATGGCGCTGCCGGGAACGAATTCGTTCGTGGGCGAGTTGCTGGTGCTGTCAGGCGGATTTGCGGCCAACCTGGTCGCCGGCTCGGCCGCCGTTTTGGGCGCATTGCTGGGGGCTGCCTATCTGCTCGGCATGTATGGGAAAGTCGCGCTTGGCCCGGCTAGCGTCGGCGCCCGTCTGAAGATACGCGACGTGAACGCCCGTGAGATGGCCGCGATCCTGCCGCTGGCCGTCTTCGTATTCTGGGTCGGGCTCTATCCGAGACCCTTTCTCAACATCATCGATGCCTCGGTGAAACATCTGCTGACGCACGTGCAGAGCAGAGGGACCGGCCAATGACCGCCACCACGCTTTTCCAGTCGGCCCTGGCGAGCCTGCCCGAGATCGTGGTGATCACCGGCGCCTGCATCCTGCTGATCCTGGGACAGTTTGTGCGAAGGAGACAGGAACATTTCCTTGTCTGGGCGTCGGTCGCGATCGTGTTGATTGCCGCCTTGGCGACACTCATGCTGGCGAGCGAAGTGCGGCCGGCCTACGCGGGCATGTTCATCGCCGACCGCTTCGCGGTCTTCTTCAAGTTCGCTTTCTACCTGGCCACCGTTCTGACATTCCTCCTTTCGCAAAAATATGCCGATATCGAAGGGATCGGGAGCAGCGAATACTATGTCCTGCTGCTCTTCGCGCTTTCGGGCATGATGATCATGGCCTCGGCGACCGATCTCCTGTCGATCTATGTGGGCCTCGAACTGATGGTGATTTGCACCTATGTGCTGACCGGCTTCCTGCGGCGTGAGCGGCGGTCGAACGAAGCAGCGCTGAAATACGTAATCCTTGGCGCGGTCTCGACCGGGATTTTCCTCTACGGCGTTTCGCTGGTCTACGGGCTCACCGGCACAACGCAACTGGACGGGATGGCTGCGGCCGTGACCGGCGATCCGCTCGATCCCGGATTGCTGCTGGCGGTGGTCTTCATCGTCGCGGGACTGGTCTTCAAGGTCGGCGCGGTTCCCTTCCATATGTGGGTGCCGGACGTCTACGAAGGCGCTCCGACGACGATCACCGCCTTCATGTCGGTAGGCCCCAAGGCGGCAGGGTTCGCGGTGATCCTGCGGGTGTTCCTCAACCCTCTGGTCGCAGCCTCAAACGTCTGGATCATCCTCGCCGTCATTGCGGTGGTGACGATGGCGCTCGGCAGCTTCGTGGCGCTGGTCCAGGATAATTTCAAGCGTCTCCTGGCCTATTCCAGCATCGCCCATGCCGGCTTCGCCATTTTCGGCGTGGCCGCCGGAGGCGCCGATGGGATCGCCAGCGTGATGCTCTATCTGCTGATCTACGCTTTCATGAATCTCGGCATTTTTGCCACCGTCATCATGATGCGGAACGGCGATTTCTCGGGCGAGGTCATCGAAGACTATGCGGGTTTCGCCAAGTCACATCCGGGACTGGCGCTTCTGATGCTGCTCTATCTCTTCTCGTTGGCCGGCATTCCGCCGACGGCCGGGTTTTTCGCCAAGTTTTACGTGCTGGTCGCTCTCGTCGAGCATGGTTTCGTCATGCTGGCGGTCATCGCAGTGCTGCTCAGCGCCATCGCCGCCTATTTCTACATCCGCATCGTCATGGTGATCTACATGCGCGAGCCGAAGAGGGCGTTCACCCCGGCGCTGACGCCTCTGGTGGGCGCGACGCTCGCCATCACCGCTGCCGGCACCATCGGCATCGGCCTGTTTCCGTCGTGGTTTCTGAAGCTTGCCCAAGGCTCGGTCTTTGGCGGGTGAGCGATTGGATTTGCAATGATCACACCGACGGAATAAACTTGCAGGCAGAGAAAGGATTGCCCAAGTCGCGCAGCGCGTGACCGATTTACCCCTTCGGAATGAGGTCGGTGGGCAACCGGTGCAGTGATATGACTGCAATGGAATTCTTGCCGGTTCTTTTCATGGTCGCCGGAGTCGTTCTGGTGGCGGGGGTGACATTGTTCGTTTCCTCGCTGCTGCGCCCATCCAATCCCTATCCTGCCAAGAACATGCCCTATGAATGCGGCATGGACGCAGCGGGCGAGGCGGCGGTGGGCCGCTTCAGGGTGCCGTTCTTTATCCTCGCGATCCTGCTGGTCGTTTTCGATGTCGAAGCGATGTTCCTCTTTCCCTGGGCCGTCGTCCTGAAAGAGATCGGGCTGGTCGGCTATATCGAGATGTTCATCTTCATATTGCTGCTTCTCGTGGGCTTCGCCTATGCTTGGCTGAAAGGAGCGCTGGAATGGGAGGCGTAAACAACGCGATCCGCGACAGCGTGCTGTTCACCACGGCCGACAGCATCATCAGTTGGAGCCGGAGATCGGCGCTGTGGCCGGAGACCTTCGGCATTGCCTGCTGCGCCATCGAGATGATCTCGGCCGGTTGCGCCCGCTACGATCTCGACCGGTTCGGCGTGGTCTTCCGCCCTTCGCCGAGACAATCCGACGTCATGATCATCGCCGGCACCGTGACACGGAAATTCGCGCCCGTCGTGCGGCGGCTCTATGACCAGATGCCGGAACCGCGCTGGGTGATCGCCATGGGTACCTGCGCTATTTCGGGCGGGGTCTACAACACCTATGCCGTGGTGCAGGGATCGGAGACCTTCGTGCCCGTCGATGTGCATGTGCCTGGCTGTCCGCCCCGGCCCGAGGCGCTGATGCACGGCTTCCTCCTGCTTCAAGAAAAGATCAAGAGGTCCCGGTCGCTCGCCGGCACACCTCTGGATCGGGTTATAGCGTCATGAGTGTGGAGCCGTCCCTCAATCGCGCTCCGATCCTGGAGCGCTTCGGAGAAACAATCGAGGACCTCGGCACTGCGCACGGTATCGATGCTTTTGCCATTCCGCCCGCAAGGATCGTCGAGTTCTGCCGGTTCCTGAAAGAGCATCCGGCGCTGCAATTCAATTTCCTCTCGGACATTTGCGGGGTCGATCACTATCCCGAAACGCCGCGGTTCGAGGCAGTTTACCATCTTTATTCGCTGCCCAACAGGTGGCGGATCCGCATCAAGTGCCGGCTTGGCGATCCTCCTGAAGTGCCTTCGGTCACGGGAGTCTGGCGCACCGCCAACTGGCATGAGCGTGAGGCCTGGGACATGTATGGCATCCGGTTTGCGGGACATCCCGATCTGCGCCGGATCTACATGTGGGAAGGCTTCGAGGGCTTTCCCCAGCGCAAGGATTTCCCCTTAAGGGGCTATAAGGACAAGTTGAACCCCTTCGGTGCCGAAGGTCCGCCGCCAACGCAGCCCGACCTTGCCACCAGGGACATTCCGTAAGGGAGGCCGTCTACGCCGGAACGTTGAAATGACCGAAGTCACCGAACTCAGCAGGCCTGAGGGTGAAGCGCTCAAGACCAGGGAAGTGCTTCTCAACCTCGGTCCGCAGCACCCCAGCACCCATGGGGTTCTTCGGCTCGTCCTCGAACTGGACGGCGAGTTCGTCGAGCGCGTCGATCCGCATATCGGCTACCTCCATCGCGGCACCGAAAAACTGGCGGAGAGCTTCACCTATACCCAGATTTTCCCGCTGACGGACCGGCTCGACTATCTCTGTCCGCCCTCTAACAACCTCGCCTTCGCGCTGGCGGTGGAGAAACTCCTCGGCATAGAAGCGCCGATCCGGGCGCAATATATCCGCGTGATGATGGCCGAGCTGGCACGGATCTCCGGTCACCTCCTGATCACGGGCGCGCTGCCGATGGATCTCGGCGCCATGACCGCATTGCTTTACGTCATGCGCGAGCGCGAAATGATCATGGACCTCCTGGAAATGATCACCGGTGCGCGCATGCACACGTCCTTCTGCCGGGTCGGCGGGGTGCGCGAGGACCTGCCTGACGGGTTCTTCCCCAAGATCCGGGAATTCTGCGACATCTTCCCGAACCGGATCCGCGACTATGAGCGACTGCTCGAAGATAACCGGGTGTTTCTCAATCGCACGAAGGGGATCGGCGTGATCTCCGCCGAGGATGCTGTCGATCTCGGCCTCAGCGGCCCGAACCTGCGTGCTTCCGGTGTCGACTGGGACATCCGCCGCGATGAGCCCTACGAGATCTACGACCGGCTCGATTTCAACGTCATTACCCGTAACGAAGGCGATTGCTACGCACGCTGGCGATGCCGCGTCGACGAAATGCGCGAAAGCATGGGGATCATCGAACAATGCATCGACCAGATGCCCGAGGGGCCGTTCCAGATCGACATGCCGACAATCGCCTTCCCGCTGGACAAGGATCGGGTGCATTGCTCGATGGAGGCGCTGATCCAGCATTTCGACCTGTCGGCCTACGGCTTCAAGGTGCCGAAGGGCGAGGTCTATTCGGCGATCGAGGCGCCAAAGGGCGAGCTTGGCTTCTACATCATCAGCGACGGGTCGCCAAAACCATTCCGCATGAAGGTGCGGGCACCCTCGTTCGTCAATCTTCAGGCCCTCTTCGGGGTCACCAACGCCCGCTATCTGGCGGACATGATCGCCGTGCTCGGCAGCCTCGACCCTGTGATGGCGGAGGTGGACAAGTAGCAAGGATTTGAATGCGATGACCATGCGCGAAAAGATCGAAGAGGCGGCGGCGCGCTATCCCGACCAGCGCTCTGCGATCATGCCCGCGCTCCTGATCGCGCAGGAAGAACATGGCCATCTGCCTGGGCCAGTGCTGGAAGAGGTCGCCGACATTCTCGGAGTCGAGCGGATCTGGGTCTACGAGTTGGCGACTTTCTACACCCTCTTCCACACCGAGCCGGTGGGGATGTTCCACCTGCAGCTCTGTGACAATGTTTCCTGCATGCTGTGCGGATCAGAGGAACTGCTAAACCATCTGGAAACGGTGCTGGGGATCAGGAAAGGCGGCACCACCCCGGACGGGCTGTTTACGCTTTCGACCGTCGAATGCCTCGGCGCCTGCGAGATGGCTCCGGTGATGCAAGTCGGCGACGATTACCACGGCGACCTTGATGTGGCGCGGATAAACGCACTGTTGGACAGCCTGCGGGCGACAGCGGGAGCGGCGAGCGCCGAGCACGCCTCTGCGCGGCTGCCGGGGGAGTAGCGCCATGTTCGAGCCGGTTCTTCTCAAAAATATCGATGTGGCGGACGGTCATTTGGTGTCGACCTACGAGGCCGGCGGCGGCTACAAGGCGTTGGCGAAGGCGCTGCGCGAGTACACGCCTGACGAGGTTATCGACCTCGTCAAACGGTCCAACCTGCGCGGTCGCGGCGGTGCCGGATTCCCAACGGGCATGAAATGGGGTTTCGTGCCGAAGCGCACCGGCAAGCCGACATATCTGTGCTGCAACGCCGATGAGGGCGAGCCGGGCACGTTCAAGGACCGGATCGTCATGGAGCGCGACCCGCATCAACTGATCGAGGGGCTGGCGGTCAGTGCCTATGCGATTGGGGCCGAAACCGCCTATGTCTACATTCGCGGAGAATATGTGACGGCGATCCGTCGTCTGCAGCAGGCGATCGCCGAGGCCCACGCAAAGGGCTATCTCGGAAAGCGCATTCTGGGCTCGGATTTCAATTTCGCGGTACACATCCACTGCGGCGCCGGCGCCTATATCTGCGGCGAGGAGACTGCAATGCTCGAGTCGCTCGAGGGCAAGCGGGCGCAGCCGCGATTGAAGCCGCCATTTCCGGCCGTGGCCGGGCTCTATGCCAGCCCAACAGTGATCAACAATGTCGAGACGCTCGCTTGCGTGCCGCATATCATTATGCGGGGGGCGGACTGGTTTCGGGGCATCGGCCCGGACAAGAGCCCCGGCCCGAAGCTCTACTGCCTCAGCGGGCAGGTGCGCAAACCCGGCCTCTACGAGTTGCCGATGGGCATAGCGCTGCGCGAACTGGTCGAGAACCACGCCGGCGGCCCGCTGCCGGGACGCAGAATCAAGGCGGTGATCCCGGGCGGGGTCTCAGCGCCGGTCATACCGGAGCACGGGCTGGAGGTGAGGATGGATTTCGACTCGCTAGCTGCCGCCGGCTCGATGCTCGGTTCGGCTGGCGTCATCGTGATCGACGACTCGACCTGCATGGTCAAGGTTGCGACCCGGATCATCGAATTCTTCCATCATGAGTCCTGCGGCAAGTGCACGCCATGCCGGGAAGGATTGAACTGGGTCGTAAAGGTCCTGCGCCGGATTGAGGCCGGGGAAGGTGCTGCCGGCGATCTGGAGCAGCTCGAGATGCTCTGCAAAGGCATTTTCGGCAATACGTTTTGTGCCTTGGGCGACGGCGCGGCGATGGGATTGCGGGCCGCACTCGCGCATTTCCGCGATGAATTCGTCGCCCATATCGAGGAGCAAAGGTGCCCGTTCACGGAGGGAGCGCGCTGGGACGGGGCTGCGAGGAACTATGGTTAGCATTACGATCGATGGACAAACGCTGGAAGTTGAGGCTGGCTCGACAGTGCTGCAGGCCGCCCGGCGTTTGGGCATCGATATCCCGACCTTCTGCTATCTGAAGCGTCTGCCGGCGCTGGCCTCCTGCCGCATGTGCCTGGTGGAGATCGAGGGGCAGCGGCGGCTGCAGCCGTCCTGCGCCACCGCCGTCACCGAGGGAATGGTGGTGCGGGCGAATACAGCTCTGATCGAGGAAACGCGCTCTTCCATGCTCGATATGCTGCTCGCCAACCACCCCCTCGACTGTCCGATCTGCGACAAGGGCGGTGAATGCGAGCTTCAGAACATGGTGATGGCCTATGGCCCCCGCGAGAGCCGATTCCGCGATGACAAGCGTGTGTTCCACTCCGAGGACATCCGTCTGAGTCCGGTCATCATCATGAACGTCAACCGCTGCATCCAGTGCCAGCGCTGCGTCCGGATGTGTGAGGAGGTCGTCGGCGCGGTCGCCCTGGGTACCATCGAAAAAGGCATGGATACCGCCGTTACCGGCTTCGAGGGCAGTCTCGCGAGTTGTGATCAGTGCGGCAATTGCGTCGAGGTCTGCCCGGTCGGCGCGCTGATGAGCTTCCCCTATCGCTACAAGGCACGGCCCTGGGATCTCACCGAGACCGACACGGTCTGCCCGCATTGTGGCACCGGTTGCCAGCTGACGGTGGGCACACGCAAGGGCGAGTTCATGCGGGTGCGCTCGAAGTGGGACGAGGGGCTCAACCGCGAAACGCTCTGCGTTCGGGGACGCTTCGGCCTCGATTTCGTCGCGAGCCGGGACCGGATCAAGCGGCCGATGATCCGTCGTGATGGCGCCCTGGTTCCGGTTTCCTGGGATGAGGCTGGGGACTATCTGCGCCGGCGGCTATCGGCGGTCGAGGGCAAGGCTGCCGGAGGGCTCGCCTCGCCTCGCCTCCCCAACGAGATGCTCTATCAGTTTCAGAAGCTGATGCGGACGGCATTCTATACCAACAACATTGATTGCTCGTCACGCTGGTCTACGCCCTTCGATACGCTCGGCCCGCTGCTGGCAGCCTTCAACAGCCGCGCACCGCTGGACGACGTGATCGGCAACGACTGCGTGCTTGTCGTCGGCGGCAACGTCACCGAGGAGAACCCGGTCACCGAATACCTGCTGCGGGATGGCGTGCGGCGGCGGGAGACCAGATTGCTCATGCTCTCGGCGCGGCCGTCCCGTCTGGATGCCGATGCCAGGATGGTGGTTCGCGTGCTGCCGGGCGGAGAAGCGGCGAGCCTTGCGGCGGTGGTGGCCGGTCTCGCAGCGGCAGTTGGTCCGGCTTTGCCTGCCGACGTTCTCGCGGGCATCGGCGCGACAATTGGCAAACCGGTGGCGGAAACCGGCATTGACGGGCCGGGTCGTCTGGCAGCCGTGCTCAAGGAAGGCCGCAGCGTCACCGTGCTTGTCAGCGTCGACCTCCTGAGATCACCCGAAGCGCGCGCGACGCTGCAGCAGATCAATAACCTGCTGCAGGTTCTGCGCCTGCTCGGCAAGGGCCTGGCGATGCAGTTCCTCTTCGACCGTGCCAACCAGATGGGCGCCTGGGACATGGGAGTTCTGCCGGCGGCTCTGCCGGGGCTGCGGGCGGTCACCGACGATGTGGCGCGCACAACTCTTGCGCGGAACTGGGGCGCCGAAATCCCGTCTGAACCCGGCGCGGATCTCGATGCCATTCTGGAGCTCTGCGTCGGCGGACGGATGGGCGCTCTCTACGTCGTCGGAGCCGACCCCCTGATCGCCTATCCCGACAGGGATTTCGTGAGGCGGGCGCTTGGCGCCGCCGATCTCCTGATCGTGCAGGACGCCTTCCTCACGGATACGGCGGGCCTTGCCGAGGTCGTCCTACCCACGGCAGGTTACGGCGAGGAAACCGGCACGTTCACCAACAACGAGGGCCGGACCCAGACGGTCCGCAAATTCCGCGAACCCGCCTTCGAGGCGCGGAGCAACCTGGCGATCTTCGATTTCGTCGCGGCGCTTCGCAACCAGGCACTGCGCCCGTCGACGCAAGGCGAAATTTTTGACGAGATCGCACGGCTGGTTCCAGCCTATCAGGGATTGACGCAGCACGCGCTTGGTGCCGACGGCGTATTCACCAAGGCAGTGCCCACGCCACCGGCGGCCAAGTTCTTTGCGCCGCCGCCCGTCCCGGCAGCAGCCGACCGGCTCATGCTGATCACCGGCGACTGCCTGTTCCACAACGGATATCTTTCCGAACGGTCGGACACCCTGAACACGGTCGCCAATGATCCCTATGTCGCGATGAGCGCGCAGGATACCGCAGAGCTTGGCCTTTCGGATGGCGATCAGGTCATTGTGCGTTCCGCCCAGGGAGAACTGACGGCGCAGCTCAAGGTCGATAGGCGGTTTCCCAAGGGTCTCGTCTTCGTTCCGGAAAACTATAGAGCCTTGCGTCTCAACGGCCTGATGCGGCGGGGCGAATACCCATGCCCGGTGGAGGTTCAGAAGGTGCATGCCACTCTTGAGGTCGACCGCCCGAGCAGGATCTGGCGTGGGGTTTGAAGATTGGGGCCGAAGCACCGCAAGGCCCCCGAGCAAGCTGCCCTGCCCCAGCGTCTTCGCATCAAGCTGGCGACGTCAGTGATACCTGGTCCCGCAGATGTAATCCTGCAGATCCTGCTCTGTGCGCTGCGCTTCCTCGAGCCTGTGTTTAACCACGTCGCCGATACTGACCACGCCGACAACGTCGCCACCATCCAGGACCAGCACATGACGCGTGCGCCGCTGGGTCATGATCCCCATCGCGACGGGTAGCAAATCCCGTGTCGAACAGGTCGCCACGTTGCGGTTCATGATATCCGCGACCCGCATCATCGCCGCCTCGGCCCCGTATTCCGCCACCGCATTGCAGCAATCCCGCTCCGATAGCGAACCGAGGTATTCGTCGTTCGATCGGCTGACGACGACGAAGCCGATATTGTTGTCGCGAAACAGCCTCAAGACTTCCACCATCGTCTGATCGGGTGCCACCGTGATGACACCGACACCCTTGTTTTTCATGATCTCGCCGACAAGCATCTGAGCCTCCTGTCTGCGCGCTCCGGCTCGACGGATGGCGCGCGTTCACGTTCGCCGGATATTCCGCCACCAGTTGTAGCCCTGCGTCTCTTTCGTCTCGACCAGCACGTCCTTCCTTGTATTCAGGCGCGCGGCAACCACGCCGCCGCCGGTTGCCGCCTTGCCCGGCTTGGCGAGCAGGTCGTCGCGCCCGATCACCAGGTCGGCTGAGGAAAAACTCGAAAATTCGTACTGCTGGCCAAGCTTAATTGCATCCGCTGGGCAGGCGTCCTCACACAGCCCGCAGAACAGGCAGCGAGCGGTGTCGATCTCGAATTTGGCCGGGTGCCGGTTGCCCTTCTCGTCCTCGTAGGGGACGACTTCGATGCAGTCGCAGGGACAGATCCGCGCGCAAAGTTCGCAGGCCACGCACTTGATCTCGCCCTCTTCATCACGCGTCAGGAAGTGATGCCCGCGATAGCGTGAGTAGGGTAGCCATTTTTCCTTGTCCGGATACTGCATGGTTACGGTTCTGGAGAACAGGTAGCCGAAGGTCAGAGCCAACGCATTCGCCAGATCGGCGAAGAACGCCCAGCCAATCCATGTTCCAACTCTGTCCTGCGCGTGCGACATCGCCGCCTCGCTACGGAGCCGCTATGGCTCCTAAAAGTACACCGGTTATAATTATGTTCGCCATCGACAGAGGAAGCAAGACTTTCCATCCGATCGCCATCAGTTGGTCGTAGCGGTAGCGGGGGAAAGTGAAGCGGAACCAGATAAATACATAGACGAAGAATGCGACCTTAAGCACAAACCAGAGAAGTGGTGGCAAGGGGATCAGGACACCGTTCCAGCCGCCGAAAAACAGGATCACCACCAGGACCGACACCAGCAAGACGATGGCATATTCGCTGACCATGAAAAACGCAAAGCGGATACCGCTGTATTCGGTATGGAAGCCGGCCCCCAGATCACCCTCCGCTTCCGAAAGGTCAAAGGGAATACGCTGCGCTTCAGCCAATCCGGCGACGAAGAATACGAAGAAGCCGACCGGTTGGTAGACGATGTTCCAGACATCGGTTTGCGCCCGCACGATGTCGAGCAGGCTCATGGACTGCGCCAACATGACCACCCCGATCACCGCGAACCCCATCGGAATCTCGTAGCTGATCATCTGCGCGCAGGTCCTGAGGCTGCCGAGGACCGCGTATTTGCTGTTAGCGGCCCAGCCACCGAAGATGACACCATAGACCTCGATCCCGATCACGGCAAAGACGAAGAGTAACGCCACATTCATGTTGGAGACGTAGAGCGTGATCTCGGCGCCAAGGACCGAGATGCTTTCGCCGAAGGGGATCGCGACGAACACCACAAAGGGCGGGGCGAGCGCCAGGACTGGCGCCAGTTTGAACAGGAAGCGATCGGCCTCGGCCGGAATGTGGTCCTCTTTGGTCAAGAGCTTTATTCCGTCCGCCACCGGCTGCAGCAGCCCGTGCCACCCGACACGCATCGGCCCCATCCGCTGCTGGATGTGCCCGGCGATCTTGCGTTCCAGCCATGTCAGCGGCAACGGCAGCAGCAGCAGGATCGCAATCAGAAACGCGACCTTGAAGACAATCAGGCCAAGGGCGACGATAAGTTCCATGATCCGCGGCCACTTATTCATCGGGTTGAAGCGCGCGACCGGACTTTGGCTCCTGTCGGGCTACATGGTACAATGGCCACGCACCTCATACAATGCCATCGCAGTTATGTCGTCGCGATCGTCTCTTTGTCTTTCCCAATCTCGAAGCGAGCCGAACACGCATCCAACAACACCCGCCTTTTTTGCACCGGCGACCTAAGGATCCGCCTCCAGAAAGGCTCGGGCAAAGCCCGGCTGCGCGGAATCAATTGTCCCGTCGGGCAGTTTTAGGAGTCGCTCGAAGGCAATGCCATAGAGCCGCAGCCGCTCCTCGAGCATCCATACGGCTTCGTCGACATTTCCTCGTTCGGCCGTGCGCGTGGCCTGATACATCACGTCCCGGAAGATCAGCCTGAGCTGTAGCAGCATTTCGGCGAAAGCCTCCGGATCAGGCACGTCGAGCACCCCTTCTTCACTCCCTTTCCTGAGAAGATCGGTGAAGATCGGCATGGCAAGTTCGCGGCCCGCCTGGTCGACACGATGGAAGAGCGCGATATTCTCCGGCCGGAAGAGCACCGAGAACGTCTTTCTGAGCCGCGGAGCAAGCTCGATGTTCAACTGTCGCGCCCCGGAGAAAAGCGCGTTGATCCTGCCGATTGCGTCGAGCGACGGGTCTTCGAGCAGGGGCCGCAGTTCGGCGATGCTGTCGCGGGCAAGACGTGCCGCCAAAGCCTCCAGCAAGGCCTCCTTCGATACGAAATAGTGATAGAACGCCCCTTTCGACAGACCGGCTTCGCGGATGATGTCGTTCACGGTCGTATTGTCGTAGCCGCGCTCGAAGAACAGACGCTGGGCGCAGTCGAGAAGCTCGGCAGATCGTATCTCCGGCTGTTTGATCACTCTGGGCAAGACAGTCCTCGCTTCATGCGTGTCGCGCAATGGAAGCATGATCCGCTTCTATATGCAATATTTATAGACCGACGGTCGGTCTAATGATAGGTTTTTGGCAATGAAGAACCGAATGGAGCGTTTCGTGAGGCCTTTGCGCTGGATTGCCGGCATTGCGATGGTTGTCGCAGTGGCTGGCGCCGTCGCCTGGTATATCTTGCGGCCGGCAGCGATTTCCATCGCGACGCCCATGCGCGGCGACGCAGCGGAGATCGTCTATGCGAGCGGTGTCGTTGAGCCGCGCATCTGGGCCAAGGTAGCGCCGGTGGTTCGCGAGAGGATCGTCGAACAATGCAATTGCGAAGGATCGAGGGTCGCGAAAGGCGACGTGCTGGCCCGACTCGATGACAGTGAAGCGAGGGCTACTCTCGGCGAGCTCGAGGCGCGGCAGGTTCTCGCGCAGCAGGAGTTTCAGCGCCAGACCGCGCTTGCGGAAAAATATGCGGCGAGCCAGCAGGAGGTCGACCGCGCCCGCAGCGAACTGTCTCAGGTCCAGGCGTTGCTTGTCGCCCAAAAGGCTCGACTCGAATCCCATATATTGCGCGCACCCAGCCCCGGCGTGGTCTTGAGGCAGGATGGTGAGGTCGGCGAGGTGGCCGAACTCGGCAGCGTGCTGTTCTGGGTTGGCGAGCCACGGCCGCTGCTCGTGGTCGCAGAGGTCAACGAGGAGGACATTCCGCGGGTGGCGGTGGGGCAGCGCGCGCTTCTCAGGGCCGATGCGTTCCCCGGACAAAATCTCGAGGCGGTGGTCGACAGCATCACGCCGAAGGGCGATCCCATGACGAAGACCTACCGCGTCCGTTTTCGCCTGCCGGACGACACGCCGCTTCACATCGGTATGTCGACGGACGTCAATATCGTCATTCGCGTGTCCAAAAATACGCTTCTGGTCCCGTCCGTGTCGATCGAGGGAAACAAGCTCTTCGTCGTTGAAGGGGGCATGGCGCGACTGCGCGAAATCCAGACGGGCATTCGTGGTATCAATGGCATCGAGGTACTTTCTGGTCTTGACGAGAAGGCCCGGATCATCTCGCCCTATCCGGCCAACCTGGCCGATGGCGCGCGGGTGACGATTGCCGCGCCACAGGAGTAAGCCCATATGCCGCTTATCCTCGACATCGCCGTTACGCATATCGTCGGCCGCGGCCGCCAGACGGTCGTTGCCGTGCTCGGGGTCGCGGTCGGCGTCGGATTCTCCATCGCGATGGCAGCGCTGATGCAGGGCGGACAAGACGACTTCATCAGGCAGCTTGTCGACACGATGCCGCATGTCGACATTACCGACGAACATCGCACGGCGCGCCGCCAGCCAGCGGAGGATGTCTTTACGAGCGTTGCCATTTCGGGGCTGAGACCACGCGACGACCGCCGTGGCATCATCAACCCGACCGCCGCGACCGCCAGGCTCGAGAGTTGGGTCCCCGGCCGCTTTGCGGAGAGCCTCAAGGCGCAGGGCGTGATCCGCTATTCCAGCCGCGAGGTGGGGGCGGCGATCATCGGCATCGACCCCGAACGCGAACCGGGCGTGTCACCGATCGTCGAGGACTTCGTGAAAGGCAGCTTTGCGGCATTGACCGCAGGCGGCAACAACGTTGTCATAGGCGAGACAATGGCGGGCCGGCTCGGCGCCGGGCTTGGCGACACGATCACGGCAGTCTCCTCCGAAGGCCTGACCCGCGACTTTAAGATCGTCGGCCTGTTCCACACCGGCACCACGGCGCGGGATGAAGGGGAAGCCTATCTCCTCCTGAAGAATGCCCAGATCCTGTCTGCCCGGCCGAACGCCATCAACGAGATCCGCATCAAGCTCGACGATCCGAACCACGCGCCCGACGTCGCGCGTCGTGCCGAGGCGGAGCTTGGCTACAAGGCCGTTGCCTGGCAGGAAGCAAACGAATCCATCCTCGAAGCGCTCGTGGTGCGCAACGTCATCATGTATACGGTGGTCGGCGCGATCATGCTGGTTGCGGGCTTCGGCATCTACAACATCATCTCCACCATCACGCATGAGAAGGCGCGCGACATCGCCATCATGAAATCGCTTGGCTTCCCTGAGTCGGATATGCGCCGGATGTTTCTGCTTGAGGGCATGGCGATCGGGGCGGCGGGTTCGGCAATCGGCTGTGCCTTCGGCCTTTCGATGACCTATGCGCTGTCCCTTATCCGGTTCGAAATCGCAGCAACCGGCCAGGAGATAACGCGGCTGCCGATTGCCTGGAGCACGCTCCACTATGTCATTGCCTCGGCTTTTGCGCTCGGCTCGGCGGCGGTGGCGGGATATCTGCCGGCGCGCCGTGCGGCACACTTGAACCCCGTCGAGATCATCAGAGGGGCGACATGAGCGCCCTCGTCGAGACGGAGAAACTGACGCGCATTTTGCCGGAGACGGTACCTGTCACGCTCGTCAAGGACGTGACGCTTTCCATAGGCGAGACGGAATTCGTCGCCGTCACCGGCCCGTCCGGATCCGGCAAGTCGTCGTTGCTTTACCTGCTCGGGCTGCTCGACAGGCCAACCGATGGAACGCTCACCATCGGCGGCCGCGACACCGGGCCGATGACGGAGCGGGAGCGGGCGGCGACCCGGCTTTCGATGATCGGCTTCGTGTTCCAGTTTCACTTTCTGCTGCCGGAATTCACCGCGCGGGAGAATGTCGAGATTCCGATGCGGAGGCTCGGCCGATTGGCGCGGCCCAAGATGCGCGAGCGGGCCGGTGAGTTGCTCACATCCCTGGGGCTGGGCGAGCATCTCGACAAGCGGCCCGACCAGCTCTCGGGCGGCCAGCGTCAGCGCGTCGCCGTGGCACGCGCACTCGCCAACGATCCACCGCTCATACTCGCCGACGAGCCGACTGGAAGTCTCGATAGTAGGAGTTCCGAACAGGTCTTCGCGACCCTCGAGAATCTGGTACGCGAACGCGGGAAGACGGTAGTGGCGGTAACTCACGATCTCGACATGGCGGCGCGCATGGATCGCCGCATCCATATCGTCGACGGAAAGATCGATCTGCTGCCGGAACTGCCGCATTTGCAGGCTTAACAGCCCGAGTTGCAGCGAGACGGGCTCGGCTCGTTATGGCGTCAGGTAAAAGGACCACCGGTCGCACTACGATCGAGATAAGCCCTGAACGGGCTGAGGCGGCGGTTTTGCGGCCACCGACCAGAACGGAGCTCCAGCGTTTGCATATGAATCACGGCATCAGATAGAACTTCTCGTAAGCTTATTCCCGTGGTCTTCCCGCCTGAAGCGGGATCAGGTTGCCGATTTCCATCGGGAACGGGAATATGATCGTCGAACTCTTTTCGCTCGCGAGAACGTTCAACGTGCTCAGATAGCGAAGCTGCATGGCCTGCGGCTTGCGGGCGAGGATCTCCGCCGCCTCGAGAAGCTTTGCTGCCGCCTGCTGCTCGCCCTCTGCATTGATAACCTTCGCCCGCCGCTCCCGCTCGGCCTCCGCCTGGCGGGCGATGGCGCGGATCATCGATTCGTTGATATCGACATGCTTGATCTCGACATTGGCGACCTTGATGCCCCACGCATCCGTCTGCGCGTCGAGGATTGCCTGGATATCGCTGTTGAGCTTGTCGCGTTCTGCAAGCATCTCGTCGAGATCATGCTTGCCGAGCACTGAGCGCAGCGTCGTCTGTGCGAGCTGGCTGGTGGCGGCCATGAAGTTTTCCACCTGGATGGTCGACTTTTCAGGATCGATGACCCTGAAATAGATCACCGCGTTGACGCGAACTGAAACGTTGTCTCTGGAAATAACATCTTGGCTCGGCACGTCGAGTACCCGGGTGCGCAGGTCCACTCGTATCATCTGCTGCACGTAGGGAAAGAGCAGGATCAGGCCCGGTCCCTTGACGCCGGTGAAGCGGCCGAGTGTAAAAACGACGCCGCGCTCATATTCGCGCAGGATCTTGATCGCCGATCCGATGATGAGCAGCAAAATGAGGATGACGACGCCATAAAAGGCAAAGCCCACGAACATGCTCATGATTTCCTCCTGCCTTTGAATATTTTCTGCCCTACCTTTCCTGCCGCTGGCGAGCGACTTCGAGCGTCAGGCCTTTGCGGCCGGTAACCTTGATTTCGTCGCCGCTGGACAGTGGTTCGGCGGCGATCGCTCTCCAGCGTTCGCCATGTGCGATCACGTAGCCCGTCATATCTTCCCAGCTCTGAACCTTGCCGGAAAGACCGATCATCTGCTCGGCTCCCGTAGCCACGTCGCGCCGGCGCGATGTGAAGGCGAGAAACGCGATCAGAAGGCTGAGCGCCGAGATTACAATGGCGATGGCGCCCAGCATCGGCCATGAGACGCTGAAGCCCGGTATGTCGGTGTCGAACAGAATCGCCGCACCCAGCACCAAAGCCAGTCCGCCGCCTATGCCGAGCGCGCCGAAAGACGGCGAGTGCACTTCTGCGACGGTCAGGCCCACGCCCAATACAATCAAGCCGACGCCGGCATAGCTGACTGGCAGCAGGGCGAGCGCATAGAGGCCAAGCAGCAGGCAGATGGCGCCGATCGTTCCGGGCAAGAACGTTCCCGGCGCGAGAAATTCAAAGATCAGTCCATAGATGCCGATCATCATCAGAATGAGAGCGATGTTCGGATCGGTGATCACCGAAAGCAGACGGATCCGCCAGTCCGGCTCGAACGCCTCTATGGCAAGGCCTGCCGTATCGAGCCGCACGTCAGCCTGGCCGATTCTCACCACGCGCCCTTGCGCCTGGGCCAGAAGGTCGGCGGGGCTGGCGACCATGAAATCGATGACGTGTTCGCGCAGGGCCGCGGTCGCCGAAAGGCTGGCCGCCTCGCGCACCGCGCGCTCAGCCCAGTCGGCATTGCGGCCCCGCAGTTCCGCAAGCCCGCGGATATAGGCCACGGCGTCGTTGACTGCCTTGGCCTCCTCCGGACTGCGCGGTGCCTGCCGCTTGTTGCCTTCCGGATTGGTCTGATCGTCTCCCGTGCCTTTGTCCGGCGGTCGGCCGAGTGCGATCGGCGTTGCGGCACCGAGATTGGTGCCAGGCGCCATTGCCGCGACATGACTTGCATAAAGGATATAGGTTCCGGCGCTGGCGGCACGCGCTCCGGGAGGCGCGACGAAACCCGCGACCGGTACCGGCGACGCAAGGATCGCGCGGATGATGTCACGCATCGACGTGTCGAGACCGCCCGGCGTATCCATCTGCAGAACAACAAGCACCGCCCCGCGATCGGCGGCATGCTGAAGACCGCGCTTGATATAGTCAGCCGTCGCCGGACCGACGGCACCATTCAGCTGAAGGATGATCGCGACCCGATTGGACTCCCCCTGCGCCGCGATGGCACCAAATGCCGGTATCAGGCCCAGCATCAGGGCAAGCACTTGCGATATTCTTCGCCAGAACCTCGAATGCCATGCCAATTTTCGCCGATTATCCATAGGCGGGAATATATAGCGGCACGGTCAAACGGTAAGACCGGTCGATTGGGCTAGCGCCCGTCGAGACGCAGCGCGTGTTCCAGTCGTCGATGTCGATGGAGGTCACACGGGGTAGGGTTTTGAGCTGCTGTTTAAGCAAGCTGCCGTTTTTTTAATAGGGAAGAAGCTAAGGTACGCCCATTCGACGCTTTGATGATAGCAGCACCTGAGGCCTCGCTACTCGACGTCTGGCGCAGTTGATGGGATACGTGCCGCCGTACAGCGGGCAAGATTCTACTTCGCATCAATGACTTCCTACACATAGGGATGGAGGGCGTTGGAGACCGATGTTTTGCATCTGATTGCTTTACTGTCGACCGCCGACGGGTCCGGCAGCGGTTCGCAGTCTTGAGAGGTGGTCGTGGAAGACCAGTCGAGCGCGCGTCAGGCAGCGGATAAACCACCCGCCAACACTCTCGCGGGTCGGAAAGCGCCGAAAAATGATCAGGAATGAACGGCTCCGTCGATTCGAAGCTCCTCACGAATCACAATCGCACCTCTGCCGGCCACAACGAAATGCAAAGCTGAAGCGATTGTCCTGCATGGCACAGATGCCTTACTTGCATGCCGGACGTCCGGCATATAAATTGGCCCAATGCTTGATCGTTCATCCCAATCTCCGACACATATTCCTACGGACGCACTAAGCGAAGTTCTACAGGACTTTCGCCTGAGTGGGGTCAACTACGGTCGTTGTGAGCTGCGCCATCCATGGAGCATCGCCTTTCCGCAGCAACAGCTGCTTCGCTTCCATTTTGTCAGTGAGGGGCCATGCTGGGTCCATACCGAAGCCCAGGGATGGCAGGAGTTACAAGACGGCGATCTGGTGTTGTTGCCACAAGGTGTCGAACACCGACTGGCCAGCAAGCCTGATGTTGTCGGGGACTCGCTTAAGAGCTGTCACGTCACCAAGTTGGGGGGCAATGTCTGCGAAGTGGTGCATCAAGGAACAGGAGCGACGAGCACCCTGTTCTGCGGTTCCATGGCTTTGGGTGCGAATGCCCTCAACCCTTTGATCGCTCTGATGCCACCGATCATCAAGGGCTGTGATGTTGCTGGCAATGATCCGATCGTCGGCCCTCTCCTCGCCGCCATGACGGCAGAGGCATCGCAGCCCCAGATAGGCAGCGCCACGGTCTTGTCACGCATGGCGGATGTACTCGTCGCGCGGCTTATTCGCTGCTGGGTCAATTGCAGCGGAGCCTCGACCAGCGGCTGGCTCGCCGCGATCCGTGATCCTCATATCGGTCGTGCGCTGGCAGCCATGCACCGAGATCCCGGCCATGACTGGACGCTTGAGACCCTTGCTGGCGTGGCAGGTCAATCGCGCTCGATCTTCGCGGAACGCTTCAGCGCCATATTGGGGGAAGGCGCGGCACGCTATCTCGCCCGTCTGCGCATGCAGCTTGCACGAGAGTTACTCGGTCAAAACATGTCGGTTGCCGAGGTCGCTTCTCAGCTGGGTTATGAATCTGAAGCTTCTTTCGCTCGCGCCTTCAAGCGCATCACCAGTGTTTCACCTGGCGTTGTGCGCCGCACCATTTCCGGACGAACGGACATAGAATTCGGACTTTAGGGCACATATCATCCTGAAAGACTCCGCTATGAAGACCTTCAAACCTTGGAGGTACTTCAATGACGGACACAACATCACAGCTTGACGGCCCCGCGATTGACCTCGATTCTGCCGTTCCGAGTGCATGGAGCCCCACTACCTGGCTTGCCGTTATTTCAATGGCAGCCACAAGCTTTGCGCTGGTGTCAGCTGAATTCCTGCCGGCAGGCCTGTTGACGCCAATGGCGCGTGACCTTGGCATCAGCGAGGGAACCGCCGGTCAGGTTGTCACCGCCACCGCGTCTGTTGGCGCGGTGACGGCGTTGTTGAGCAATGTTCTGATCGGCAAACTGAACCGGAAGACTGTCCTGGTTGGCCTAAGTGCCTTGGCTATCGGCTCCAATCTTCTGGCCGCGCTCGCGACCGATTTTTGGCTATTGTTGTTGGGCCGAGCCGGGCTGGGCGTGGCGCTAAGTGGTTTCTGGGCGCTTTCAGTTGCCGTTGTGGCGAGATTGGTTGGCACCAATGCGACAGGTCGGGGCATGGCTATAGTCACCCTCGGTGTCTCTCTCGCCACCATCGCTGCACCATCGATGGGTGCTTTGATCAGCGATTGGCTCGGCTGGCGTACCGCCACAGGTATGACGGCAGGGCTCGCAGCGGTTGCGATGCTGCTGCAGATACTCAGCTTGCCGACACTACCCGCAAGCACAAGCAACAGTCTTTCTGACGTCTTCCGGCTGACGAAACGGCGCACTGTTCAACTCGGAATGCTTGCCATCCTCTTGCTGATGACCGGACATTTTGCCGGCTCGGTCTACGTGCGGCCCTTCCTCGAACAAGTGACGCTCCTTGGCACGGGGCCGATTGCCTTGGCGCTCCTCGGGTTTGGCATCGCCGCTGTGATCGGCAATGTCGCCGGCGGCCGACTGGCAGACGCCAATATCCACATGGCACTCGCTGTCACCGGCGTATTGATGGCGTTTGCGGCTGTTGCTCTCGTGCTCTGGGGTGCACATAGCGGCATCGCGTTTGCCCTGGTTACACTTTGGGGTTTAGCTTTTGGGATGGCTCCGGTGGTATTGCCTACTAACTTGTCCCGGGGCGCAGGGGATGCCTTGGAGGCTGCTGGCAGCTTGATGGTCGTTTCGTTCCAGGTCGCCATCAGCATGGGTGCGGTGTTTGGCGGCTACATCGTCGATCAGCATGGCGCTTCCGGGCCGTTGATCATTACCGCCCTCTTGGCGGCATCGACCATCGTCCTGGCGTTGCTGCAGCCCCGCAGCTGACTCTTAGGGTCCCAGCGAAGGTGAGCAGAGGCCGCCGCCGAATGGTCAATGCGCGACGGTGGCTTCAGCCGATCAACGCTTCGGCATCGCGACGCCGGCATCACCGGCTTTGTGACATCGCCATCACTCCCGCCACAAGACCTTGACCGCCAGCGTGGCGGCCGAAGTACGCTTTTCCACGGCGAGCTTGTTGAAGATCTGCTCCATGTGCTTGTTCACCGTCCGGGGCGACATGTCGAGAATGTCGGCGATCTCCTTGTTCGACTTGCCGTGTGCGACCCAGAGCAACACCTCGGCCTCGCGCAGCGTCAGGCCGAAGGCCTTGACGAGCTGTTCCTCGTCGGTGCCACGGTGACGGTCGACGAGCCTGAGCAGGATTTCCCCATCCTGGCTATGCGACAACAGGCGGAACTCAACATCCTGGGAATGACGCGAGTAGCGCAATGCCTGCGGCAATGGCGGTCCGTCCTGGGATTTCGGTTCACTCAGCCAACCGGCCACCTCCCACGGCAAATAGGCACCGGCATCGGGCCGCACCCCGACCCGCAGGAGCAATTCGCTGGCTTGTGGCGTCGACCAGCCGATGCGGCCGTTGCCGTCGCAGGCGACGATCCAGCGTCCGGTGGAATCGAGCGCGTTGCGGGCTGACCGGGCGCGCCTGGCATTGCCGAGATGCACCCGCATCCGGGCGAAGAGCTGGTCGAGCAGGATCGGCTTGCTGACGAAATCGACGCCCCCCGATGCAAGCGCCTTCACCACATGTTCACTTTCGTTGTATCCGGTCATGAAGATGATCGGCAGGTCCTCGAACCCCCGCGCGGCCTTGAGGATCTGGCAGGTCTCGAACCCGTCCATGCCCGGCATGATCGCATCCATCAGGACAATATCGGGGACTGTCGTGTTAGCAAGCGTGATCGCCTGCCTGCCGCTGCTGGAGACCACCACGTCCATGCCCTCGAGGCTCAGAGCGTCGGAGAGCATGGCGAGCGCTTCGGGGGAGTCGTCGACGATCAGGACTTTGCTGCAATCGGACGTCTCAGGCATTGTTCTTGGTCTCCTCGATTACGGCGAGGAAATCGCGCAGGCGATAACTCGTGGCCAGATGACGCATGTGTCTACAAAACCGCACGGTTTCCGGCGCGGAAACTTCGAGATCGTTCAGCATGGCCTCGATCGAGCGGACAAAACCCGTCTGGCCGAGGGTGCGCAACTGGCGCAGCTTCTGCCTGTCCGGTAATTCCGCATCCAGGAAGCGCGGCGGCACCTCGACCTCCTCCGGCCGACCGTCGTCATAGGTCCAGCTCAATGGAACGAGCGCTGCCAGTCGTTCGAAGAGTTCCTCGAAGCCGAAGGGCTTGATCAGGTAGGAATCGTAAAGGTCCGTGTACTCGGGCCTGGTTCGCTCGGTGCCGGCATCGGCGGACAGGATGAGGATCGGCAGGTCGCGGCCGAGACGCTGCCGAATCCGCCGGGCCACCTCCCAGCCGGACATCGTAGGCATAGCAACATCGAGGATGACGATGTCGGGGCGATGAAGCGCCAATTGCGACAGGCAGGCAGGTCCATCAGTCACGGTGATGACCGAGAAGCCCATCGGCACCAGGACGTCCTCCATCAGCGCCCGCTGGACCGGATCATCGTCGGCGATCAGCACCGTCCGGCGCGGACCTTCATACCCGATGATGGCAAGTGCCAGTCCCGCCATGTCGTCCGGCTTGGCCGCCGAAGACAGCATGAGCCGGATGGTAAAATGTGTGCCCCTCCCGGGCGTGCTTTTCAGGGTAAGCTCGCCGCCCATAATCTCCACCAGCAATTTGGTGATGGTCAGGCCAAGGCCGGTGCCGGGCGGACTGATGTGTCCGACCGCAACCTCGGCACGCTCGAAAGGGAGAAATATTCGCTCGATATCGCTCGCCTTTATCCCGACGCCGGTATCCTGGACCTCGAAGGTCGCCACCTGCCCGCGATAGGACAGGCTGAAGCAAACTCTGCCGGCATGGGTAAACTTGATGGCGTTGGAGAGCAGGTTGATAAGCACCTGGCGCAGCCGCTTCTCGTCGGTGTAGACATAGTCGGGCATGGTCGAGGTCGAGCGAAATTCGAAGCTGATGCCCTTGGCCTGCGCCTGGAGGCTGAACATGTCCACGATCTGATCGAGGAAGGGGCCGAGCGCGATCTTGTGGCGGTAGATCTCCAGCTTTCCAGCCTCGATCTTGGAAATGTCGAGCAGCCCCTCAATCATGTCGGCCAGATGCTCGCCGCTTCGCTTGATGGTACGCGCGGCATTGTGGACATAGCCGGGCATGCTCTTCTGCCGCTCCAGCAACTGGGCATAGCCGAGAATGGCGCTTAGCGGCGTGCGCAGCTCGTGGCTGAGGCCCACCACATACTTGCTCTTTGCGACGTTGGCGGACTCGGCCGCCTCCTTGGCCTTCTGCAGCAGCCTGTCGGTCTCCTCGTGCGCCTTGATCTCGTCCATGAGCAGGCGCGTGTGACGGCGCGATTCCTCCTCGGCGAATTTCCGGCTTTCCTGGGCCAGCACGAAAAGCCAGACAATGATGCCGGAGATGATGAAGACGATGATGAACAGTTTCCACAACACCGCCGAGATCGGCCCGGCCGGCAGTGACCGGTCGATTGTACTCTGGAAATAGATCAGCCAGAATAGCACTCCGATCAGTAGCGTGACCATCGTCAGGATGGCGGCATAGCGCATCAGCCGGCCCTCCACCCAAACCGCAAAACGGGCCGGCAGCAGAGCGGCGGCGGCGCTGCGTGCCTGGTCCATGAGCCGGGCATCGGTCTTGCAGAGATCACCGCAACGGGCATCGAGCGAGCAGCAAAGCGAGCAGATCGGCCCGGAATAGACCGGGCAGCCGGCCATGTCCTCGCGGTCGAAGCTGTGCTCGCAGATACAGCACTGGATCATCGGCTGATTGGCCCAGTCAGCCTTGGTTTCCCGGGCTATATAGTAGCGACCGCGCGTGGCGGCCGCGATCAGCGGTGCCAACACGAAGGCCGAGGCAAGCGCCACGTAGATGTAGGCCTGAGCCAGGAAAGTGCCGAAGAAACCGAGATAGGCGAGAAGGCCGGCGAGATCGGCGATGCACATGGCACCGAAGCCTGCCGGATTGATGTCGTAGAGGTGGGCGCGCTTGAACTCGATGGCGGCCGGCGACAGGCCCATCGGCTTGCTGACCACGAGATCGGCGACGATCGCCGCCATCCAGGACACGGCGACGATGGCGTAGAGGCCAAGCGTCTGTTCGAGTGCCTTGTAGACGCCGAATTCCATCAGCAGCAGGCCGAGCAGCACGTTGAACACCAGCCACACGACGCGGCCCGGATGGCTGTGGGTCAGGCGCGAGAAGAAGTTGGACCAGGCGATCGAACCGGCATAGCTGTTGGTGATGTTGATCTTGACCTGGCAGACGACGACGAAGATGCCGGTCAGCCCCAGGGCCAGTTCAGGCGAGACCAGCATCTCGCGAAAGACGCTCAGATACATCTGGGTAGGGTCGGCGGCATCGGCGAAGCCGACCCCGTGCTGAAAGGCGTAGAAGGCCAGGAACGATCCCGCGAGAATTTTCAGCCCGCCGATCAGGATCCAGCCGGGGCCGGCGAACATCAGCGCCGCCCACCAACGCAGCCGGTTCTTTCGGTCCTCGCGCGGCAGGAAACGCAGGAAATCGACCTGTTCCCCGATCTGCGCGACCAGCGAGAACAGGACCGCAGAGGCCGCGCCGAAATGGGCGAGATCGACAGAGCCATCCGGCTGGCCCCACAGGCCGGTATAGCCAGTCCACTGGCGCACCGAGACGTGGCTTTGCGCGGCGATGAAGATGAAGGGTGCGAGCTGGAGCACGATCCAGAAGGGCTGGCTCCACGCCTGAAAACGGCTGATGAAGGTCACTCCGTGCGTCACCAGCGGGATGATCAGCAGTGCGCTGGCGATATAGCCGATCGACAGCGGCAGGCCGGTGCAGAGCTCCAGCGCGGTCGCCACGATCGCCGCCTCGATGGCGAAGAAGATGAAGGTGAAGGTGGCATAGATCAGCGAAGTGACCGTCGACCCGATATAGCCGAAGCCTGCGCCGCGGGTGAGAAGATCGATGTCCACGCCGAACTTGGCGGCATTGTAGGCAATCGGTATCCCCATCAGGAAGATAATCGTGCAACTGACGAGGATTGCCGCGACCGCGTTGGGGAAGCCATAGTTGAGCGTAATAGATCCGCCGATCGCCTCCAGCGCCAAGAAGGAAATTGCGCCGATCGCTGTGTTGGCGATGCGGCCGTTGGAGAAACGACGCACGCGATAGGCGGTGAAGCGCAGCGCATAGTCTTCCAGGGTCTGGTTGGCGACCCATTTATTGTAAGTCCGGCGATTTCTCGGGATCCTCTCCGCTGTGGTCACGACAGGTCACTCCGCGGGGTTGCAGGCCCGTCCGCCGTATGAGGCGCGTCCCGAATTCGCTGCAACTGCAAAGCAAGAAACGTTCCAGCCACGTCGCCGCGCAGCGAAAGTGGCCGAAACCATTTGCCGCCGACCGTCATTTCGGGATTCGGACCGTCCTCTTTTTTCAATAAATTCAATCCTCCGATGTCTTCAAACCGTCATTTGGCCCGATGCTAGGGGGAAAATGGGCAAGGACAAATACGTCAAACGCTCCATTGTTGCGTTGCAGCACCGCCGCAACACTCGCGTCAGTTGGCCGGATCGAGCCAGCACCTTCCGAACACAAGCGAAATGAGGCTCTGCCATGAAGGACGAACCATCGAAAAGACTGATGCCCGTGACCCGCAGGACGCTGCTGGCCGGCATTGCCGCAATGCCTTTCCTCACCACGGGCGTCGTGCCGGTTGTGGCCGCCGACTATCCGACCGCCGCCGTCAACACGACGGGGCTCGCCGTCACCGACGATACCGTCAAGGTCGGCATCCTGCATTCCGTCACCGGCACGATGGCGATCAGCGAGACCGGTTCGGTCCAGGCGGAGAAGCTGGCAATCGAGCAGATTAACGCCATGGGCGGCGTGCTCGGCCGCAAGATCGAATTCATTCAGGAAGATGGCGCTTCCGATTGGCCGACCTTCGCCGAAAAGGCCAAGAAACTGCTTGTTCAGGACAAGACGGCGGCCGTCTTCGGTTGCTGGACGTCCGCCTCGCGCAAGGCCGTGCTGCCGGTCTTCGAACAGTATAACGGCATGCTCTATTACCCGACCTTCTACGAAGGCCTCGAGGAGAGCCCGAACGTGATCTACACCGGCCAGGAGGCGACCCAGCAGATTCTCGCCGGTATCGACTGGGTGGTGAAGGAAAAGGGCGCCAAGTCCTTCTACCTGCTCGGTTCCGACTATATCTGGCCGCGCACCTCCAACAAGATCGCCCGCAAACATATCGAGAAGCTCGGCCTCGAGGTCGTCGGCGAGGAATATTATCCGCTCGGTCACACCCAGTTCAATTCGGTGATCAACAAGATCAAACTGAAGAAGCCGGACGTGATCTATGCGATCGTGGTCGGCGGCTCGAACGTCGCCTTCTACAAGCAGCTGAAGGCCGCGGGCATCGACCTGTCCAAGGAAAAGCCGCTTCTCCTGACGATTTCAGTGACCGAGGACGAAATCCTCGGCATCGGCGGCGAGAACATGGCCGGTGCCTACGCGATGATGAAGTATTTCCAGAGCCTGGAGAACGACAACAACAAGCAGTTCGTCGCCGAGTTCAAGAAGATGTGGGGCGACAATATCGTCATTGGCGACGTCACCCAGGCGGCCTATCTCGGCCCTTGGCTGTGGAAGGCCGCCGTCGAGAAGGCTGGTTCCTTCGATATCGACAAGGTCAAGGCCGCGTCGCCGGGCATCGAACTGACCACGGCGCCGGAAGGCTACGTCAAGATCCACGAGAACCATCACCTCTGGTCGAAAGCGCGCGTGGGCCATGCCCAGCTCGATGGCCAGTACAAGGTGGTCTACGAGACGACCGGCCTGATGGAACCGAACCCCTTCCCCGAAGGCTATCAATAAGCCTCGCCTAGCGCCGCCCCGCCTGACTGCCCGGGCGGCGTCCCTTTCCTTCCATCCTCAATTGCGAACGGCGAGGCCGCGATGATTGGCGACTATACCTTTGGCGAGTTCACTTCGATTTTGGCCATGCAGGGCTTCGCAGGCCTCAGCCTGTTTTCCGTCTTCGTGCTGATGGCGCTGGGTCTTGCGATCATCTTCGGCCAGATGGGCGTCATCAACATGGCCCATGGCGAATTCATGATCCTTGGTGCCTATGTGACTTATCTCTGCTCCCATCTGGTGACCGAATATGTGCCGGTGTTGTTTCCGGTCTATTTCTTCGCGGCCATGGCGCTCGCCTTCTGCACTTCCTTCGGGCTCGGCGTGCTTGTCGAGTGGGGCTTGATCCGGCATCTCTATCGTCGGCCGCTCGATACCTTACTTGCCACCTGGGGCCTGTCGCTGATCCTGCAGCAGGTCTACCGCTCGGTCTTCGGCGCCCGCGAAGTGGGCGTCACCCTGCCGGACTGGATGATGGGCTCGGTCGCGCTGACCGACATGATCGAGATCCCGATCAACGGCCTGTTCGTCATGGGTCTGACCATCCTGATCGCCTTCGCCGTCTATCTGATGATGGCGCGCTCCACCTTCGGCAAGCAGGTGCGTGCCGTGCTGCAGAACCGGGTGATGGCCGGCGCCGTCGGCATCGACACCAAGCGCGTCGACCGTATGACTTTCGGGCTCGGCTGCGGCATCGCCGGGATCGCCGGTTCCGCCTTCACCATGATCGGCTCGACCGGGCCGACCGCCGGCCAGCTCTATATCGTCGACACCTTCCTGGTGGTCGTCTTCGGCGGCGCCGGCAGCCTGATCGGCACGATCGCCTCCGCCTTCACCATCTCCCAGGCCCAGTCGACGATGGAATTCTTCATGAGCGGCTCCATGGCCAAGGTACTCACGCTGCTCACCGTCGTCGGCATCCTGATGCTGCGCCCGCAAGGCCTGTTCACGCTCAATATCCGCCGCTGAGGAGTACCGAACCATGACCTCCGAGACTTTTCTGTTCAAGCAACGCGAATGGGTGGCGCTCGCCGTCCTGGCCGCCCTGATCCTCCTCGTCCTGCCCGCCACCGTCGATGTCTTCCGGCTCAACCTGGTCGGCAAATACCTGACTTATGCCTTCGTCGCGCTCGGCCTCGTGCTCTGCTGGGGCCTTGGCGGTATCCTGAGCCTCGGCCAGGGCATCTTCTTCGGCCTCGGCGGCTACTGCATGGCGATGTTCCTGAAGCTGGAGGCCTCGACCCCGGAGGCGACGAAGATCCAGTCGACGCCTGGCATTCCTGATTTTATGGACTGGAACCAGGTGACCGAACTGCCCTTCTGGTGGCAGCCGTTCCATTCCTTCGGCTTCACGCTGATCGCAATCGTCGCGGTACCGACCGTGTTTGCCTATGTCATTGGTGCCGCGATGTTCAAGCGGCGGGTCGGCGGCGTCTATTTCGCCATCATCACCCAGGCGGTGGCCGCGATCCTCACCATCCTGATCATCGGTCAGCAAGGCTATACCGGCGGCGTAAACGGCATCACCGACCTGCGCACGCTGCTTGGCTGGGATATCCGCACTGACGAAGCCAAATTCGTGCTGTATTTCGTCAATGCGTTGCTGTTGATCGGCTGCCTGGTTCTCGCCCAGTTCGTCCGGGTATCGAAATTCGGTCGGTTGCTGGTTGCGATGCGCGATCGCGAGGACCGCGTGCGCTTCTCCGGCTATGACGTGTCGAACTTCAAGATCTTCGTCTTCTGCCTGGCGGCCGCCTTTTCCGCCATCGGCGGGGCGATGTTCACCCTGCAGGTGGGCTTCATGTCACCCTCCTTCGTCGGGATCGTGCCGTCGATCGAAATGGTGATCTTCTGCGCGGTCGGCGGTCGCCTGTCGTTGTTCGGCGCGGTCTACGGCGCGCTGCTCGTCAACTTCGCCAAGACCTCGTTTTCCGAGAGTTTCCCCGAACTCTGGCTGTTTGCCATGGGCGGGCTGTTCATCGCCGTGGTCATGACCTTCCCCTTCGGCCTTGCCGGGGTCATCCGCGAGCATGTCGAGCCGGCGCTGTTGAAATTCACCCGGCGCGTGGCGCTGCTGCGCCCCGGCGCCGCGGCTGCGTCATCCTCCTCGAAGTGAAAGGCCAAGGCGATGGACCCGAACGCACCTGCCGACTTCCTCCTGAGTGTCGAAAGCCTCACGGTTTCCTTCGATGGCTTCAAGGCGGTCAACGACCTTTCCTTCTATGTCGATGAGAATGAGATCCGCGTGATCATCGGTCCGAACGGCGCCGGCAAGACCACCGTGCTCGATCTAATCTGCGGCCGCACCAGACCGACCGAGGGCTCGATCCGCTTCAGGGGCCAGGAACTGACCGGCATGCGGGAGCACGAGATTGTGCATGCGGGCATCGGCCGCAAATTCCAGAACCCGTCGATCTACGAGGACCTGACGGTGTTCGAGAACCTCGAACTCTCCTTCCCGCGCGGCCGCAACGTGTTCGGCGCGCTGTTCTTCCGCCGCGACGCCGAGGTGCGCGACCGGGTTGAGGAGATCGCCAAGATGATCTTCCTTAAGGACCACCTGAGCACCGAGGCGGCGATCCTCAGTCACGGGCAGAAGCAATGGCTGGAGATCGGCATGCTTCTGATCCAGAGCCCCAAGCTCTTGATGCTGGACGAGCCGGTTGCCGGCATGAGCATCGCCGAGCGCAGGAAGACCGCGGAACTCCTGAACACTATCATCCGCAACCAGTCCGTGATCGTCATCGAGCACGACATGAAATTCGTCGAGGACATCGCCCACCGGGTCACGGTGCTGCACCAGGGACGGGTGCTCTCCGAGGGGTCGATGGAGCGCGTCAAGAACGACCCGAAGGTCGTTGAAGTCTACCTCGGCCATTAGGAGGATGCCATGCTCACAGTCGAAAACCTTCACGTCGCCTATGGCCAGAGCGAGGTCATCCATGGCCTCGACCTCACCGTCGCGGCTGGCGAAATCGTCGCCATCATGGGCCGCAACGGCATGGGCAAAACCACGCTGATGAAGTCGCTGATCGGCATCGTGCCGTCCAGCCGAGGCATGATCCGCATCGCCGACCGGTCAATCGAGACGCTCGAAAGCTACCAGCGCGTCGGCGCGGGCCTCGCCTATGTGCCGCAGGGCCGCATGATCTTCTCGGCCATGACCGTCAGGGAGAATATCGAGACCGGTCTCACCGTGACGGGTGAAACCACCGTGCCGGACCAAATCTACGAATTGTTTCCGGTGCTGCTGGAAATGAAGGGGCGGCGCGGCGGCAATCTCTCCGGCGGCCAGCAGCAGCAGCTGGCGATCGCCCGGGCGCTCGCCTCTCGGCCGAAAGTGCTGATCCTCGACGAACCGACGGAAGGCATCCAGCCGTCGATCATCAAGGAGATGGGGCGCACACTCCGCCGTATCCGCGACGAGATGGGCCTTTCGATCCTTGTTTCCGAACAGGTGCTGAGCTTCGCCCTCGACATGGCCGACCGGGTGCTCGTCATCGAAAAGGGCCAGATCGTCCACGAGTCCCCGCGCGCCGGCATCGACGAGGAGAAGGTCTCCGCCTTCCTCTCCGTCTGACCACATTCCCACCCGATACATTCACGAAGCAAGGAGAACGGCATGCCCGATACCCTCATCAAGGTGGACCTAAGCGAGTCCGCCTACAGCAACGAGAAGATACACAACCGCTGGCACCCCGACATTCCAATGGCCTGCTGGGTCGAACCCGGCGACGACTTCCGGGTCGAGACCTATGACTGGACCGGCGGCCAGATCAAGAACGACGACGATGCCTCCGACGTGCGCGACGTCGACCTCTCGCAGGTCCACTTCCTGTCCGGCCCGATCGGCGTGAAGGGTGCCGAGCCCGGCGACCTGCTGGTGGTCGACATCCTCGACATCGGCGCCTTCGACAACAGCCTGTGGGGTTTCAACGGCTTCTTCTCCAAGAAGAACGGCGGCGGCTTCCTGACCGAGCATTTCCCGGAGGCGCAGAAGTCGATCTGGGACTTCCAGGGCATGTTCACCTCCTCGCGCCACGTGCCGGGCGTCAAATATGCGGGCCTCATCCATCCCGGCCTGATCGGCTGCCTGCCGGACCGCAAAATGCTAGACCTGTGGAACAACCGCGAAAAGGCGCTGTTCGACACCGATCCCGCCCGCATACCGGCGCTTGCCACCCTGCCGGATGGCGGCCCGACCGCGCATATGGGCGCTCTCAAGGGCGAGGCCCGCGACAAGGCAGCCGCCGAGGGCGCCCGTACGGTCCCGCCGCGCGAGCATGGCGGCAATTGTGACATCAAGGACCTGTCGCGCGGCTCGAAGATCTATTTCCCGGTCTATGTCGACGGCGCCGGCCTTTCCATGGGCGACCTGCATTTCAGCCAGGGCGACGGCGAGATCACCTTCTGCGGCGCCATCGAGATGGCGGGCTGGCTGCATATCAAGGTGTCGCTGATCAAGGACGGCATGGCCAAATACGGGATCAAGAACCCGATCTTCCGACCCTCGCCGATCACGCCGAAATACGACGACTACCTGATCTTCGAGGGCATCTCGGTCGACGAGGGCGGCAAGCAGCATTATCTCGACGTGCATATCGCCTACCGCCAGGCCTGCCTCAACGCCATCGAATATATGACCAAGTTCGGCTACACCCGCGCCCAGGCCTATGCCATCCTCGGCACGGCGCCGATCCAGGGCCATATATCCGGCGTGGTCGACATTCCAAACGCCTGCGCGACGCTGTGGCTGCCGCTCGACATCTTCGAATTCGACATGAAGCCCGGCGCCGACGGTCCGAAGATATTCCTTGACGGCACGGCCGACGTGCCGCTCGCCCCCGATCTTTGATCATACAAGGCAATCAGGGCGGCCATGCCGCCGCCCTGATTGCGCATCTCGACGACCCGGAGCCAGCCATGCCCTATTACGACTATTCCTGCGACGCCTGCGGCCCCTTCACCGAACTGCGCCCCATGGCGCGCTCGGCCGAACCTTGCGACTGCCCGACCTGCGGCACGCCGGCACCGCGCGCCTTCTTCACCACGCCCTTCTTCGCCAAGATGGAAATGAGCGCACGGGTGGCACATCAGACCAACGAGAAAGCGGCGCACGAGCCCAAGACCTCGAAAAGCCTCGGTCACGCCCCCGGATGCGGCTGCTGTAGCAGCAAGGCCAAATCGAAGGCGGTCTATCGCGCCGACGGCGCCAAGACCTTCCCTTCGGGGCGGCCGTGGATGATCAGCCATTGAGCGAGCCTCTCGGTGATCGGCGTTTCGAAGACACCTTGGCAGGATAATTCCAGACAAGGTGAGGCTGAGGCCTAAATTCAATCCAGGGCTATACCGACCGAACCACGCACACCCCCTTCCGGCTCTAAATAGCCCAAAGCACCGAATTCCCCTCCGCATTTTTTTGGATTTGCAGGGCTATCAAGACGATCGGATGGGAACCGTAGTCATCGGCGCTGCTATCCTTGACCCCAACCTGGCTGCTGTGAGCTCCGCGCTATCGTCTGGTCCGACGAAATCGGCACACAGCGCGTATCAGCTATTCTTCAGATGGAACGGTAGCGGCCGAGTTCGTTCATGGCGTGCTTCACCATTTCCATCAGTTCCTCCGACGTGGCGCCGTCACGCGCCTGGACGGACATGCCCTGCACGATGGCACCGAGAAAACGCGCCAGCGACTTGGCATTCGTGTCCGGGCGAAGCTCCCCTTCCGCTATTCCTCGCTCGATTCGCGTCGTGAAGGCATCGAGCGTCTGTTGGCGAAGCGCGGAGACATAATAGGCAATGTCCTCGTTTTCCGAAGCGCAGTTCAGCACGGCCGTGGAAATCATGCAGCCTTTCGGATGATCGGGAGCCGTGAAGATCATCGCTGAATTTCTCAGGAATCGTTCGAAGGCGGCGACGGTTTCGATCTCTTCCCTCAGCGGATTGCCCGGATACGGCCGGGGCATGCGGCGATATTGGTCGAGAGCCTCCCGGTAGAGGTCCGCCTTCGACTGAAATGCTGCATAGAGGCTTTGCGGCGTGATGCCCATGGATGCCGTGAGATCGGCAATCGACGAGCCGTCGTAACCATGCTCCCAGAACACGTCGCGCGCTGCCGCAAGCACCGTCTCGCGATCGAACGCCGGCGGGCGGCCACGCTTGCGTGGCGTGGATTCCTTGTCGCCATCGTTATTTTTCACAATGATCACTCTAGAAATACGAATCGATTCGGTTTATTCAGGAACGGTCATTGTGATTATAGGAGGTTTGGTCGCATGTGTCTCCGTCTCGATACTGCTGCTGCAGATAATTCCCTGGGTGAAAGCCTCGATGCCGTCCTCGACCACACGCTCTACGACAAGCGGCTCGTCGGTATGGTCGTGCTTGTCGCCCAGCACGGGCAGCTCGTCTACCGACGCGCTGCCGGCCTGGCAGACCGCGAGGCGAACCGTGCGATGACGGAAGATACGATCTTCCGACTGGCCTCGGTAACGAAGCCGATCGTTGCGATTGCGGCCATGCGCCTCGTCGAGCAGGGCCTGATCGGGCTGGACGATCCGGTGACGAGATGGCTGCCGGATTTCCGGCCTCATCTCCCGGACGGCAACGAACCGGTTATCCGTATCCGCGATCTTCTGACGCATACGGCCGGGCTGACCTACGGATTCATGGAGGAGAATGGCCCTTACGTTCGCGTCGGCGTTTCCGACGGTCTGGCGGAACCAGGCCTGCCGCTGGACGAAAACCTCCGGCGTATCGCAAGCGCGCCCCTGCTCTTCACGCCGGGCACGAATTGGCAATATTCGCTGGCGATGGACATCATCGGCGGTGTCATCGAGGAGGAGACCGGCACGAGGCTTGGCGAGGCGGTTGAAAGGCTAGTCACAGGCCCGCTTGGACTACGCGACACCGCGTTCCGGATCACTGACCGCGAGAGACTGGCGGCGGCCTATCAGAACGGCTCGCCGGAGCCCGAGCGCATGGGCACGGAATCATCCGTCGTCGCATTCACCGGAACGGTGAGATTTGTGCCGGACCGCATCTTCGATCCCAATTCCTATCATTCCGGCGGCGCCGGTATGGCGGGGACCGCGCGTGAGGTGCTCGCCATACTGGAAACGGTCCGTAAAGGCGGAGCACCACTTCTTACCAAGGAGACGGTCGACCTCATGACCAGCGACCAGGCGCACGGCGTGCGCCAACCGCTTGACCCGGGGATCGGCTTCGGTTTCGGATGGGCCGTGGTCACCGATCCCGTCGCCGCGCAGGCTCCGTGGTCAAAGGGTACCTATCGCTGGGGTGGCGCCTATGGTCATAGCTGGTTCGTGGATCCGCAAAAGGCGCTGACGGTGGTAGCGCTGACCAATACTGCGCTGGAGGGCATGTGGGGACAGTTCACCGTCGACCTGCGCAATGCCATCTATGGTGCCCTCTGATCTCGTATCCGCCCAGGCGAACGATTAGAAGTCCTTGCGCTGGTTCCGGCTGACGGGCGCAATTCAGGGAAAGTCTTTCTTGGAGCGACCGCTTCTCAGGTGACTGAGCTCCGGAGAATAGAGACACCTGCACAACAAAGAAGCGTATCGGAGCGTTCAGCATAGCGTCGCGCGGGAAAGCGGAAATTCGCGTCACACGAGGGCGCGAGGATGGGCAGGCGCTTCGGTGTCAGCGGTGCGCACCGACCATCCGCCAGAGCGCGGACGGTCGGGGCCGGAATGCTCCGCCACATTCGGCAAGGTTCTGCGATCGAAAGCGAGTGCCAAAAGAGCGTCACGATGCCATCGCATAATGCCGGTTTTCTGAGATGGGAGCGCTGCTTGTCCGGAACCGATACAGCAATTCTGCTAGGTTCTCAGTTTCCTGCGTCAGGCTCTGGGCGGCAGCCGTGGTCTGTTCGACCATCGCAGCGTTTTGCTGAGTCACCTTGTCCATCTGATCGCCGGCAGCGGAAACCTCACGCAGGCTCGTGGCCTGCTCGCGGGCCGCCACCGCGATCTCGGCGACGGTCGTATTCATGGCCGTCACCTGCTCGACGATCTGGTCGAGCGAGACGCCGGATTCGCCGACCAGCTCGACGCCCGTCTTGACCTGCATCGAGGAGGTGGAGATCAGCTCCTTGATCTCTCTTGCCGCATTGGCCGAGCGCTGGGCGAGTTCGCGTACTTCCTGCGCGACGACGGCAAAGCCCTTGCCGGCCTCACCGGCGCGTGCGGCTTCGACGCCGGCATTCAACGCCAAGAGGTTGGTCTGGAAGGCGATCTCGTCGATGACGCTGATAATGTTGCCGATCTTCGACGAAGAGTTCTGGATTTCCGTCATCGCGGCGATGGCGCGGGAGACGATCTCGCCGCCCTTTTCGGCATTGGTGCGGGCCGTCGCCACGACAGCCTGGGCGCGGCTGGCGCCTTCTGCCGTGCCGTTGACGCCGCGGGTGACGTCGCCGAGAGCCGCTACGGTCTCTTCCAGCGAAGCGGCCTGCTGCTCGGTGCGGCGAGCAAGATCGTTGGAGGCGGTGGAGATTTCGGCAAGGCCGGAGCGGATGGTCGTGACCGCGCGAATGACGGAGTCGATTGCTTCTTCCAGGCTTGCGACCGAGTTGTTGAAGTGATCGCGGATCCTGACGTAGCGGTGGTCGACTTCGCCGACACGGACCGAGAGATCGCCCTTGGAAAGCGCATCCAGGCCAAGCGAGATCTGGCGGAAGGCATGCTCCATCACCTGCGCATCGCTGAGGCGCTCGGCTTCCTGGCGAAGCCGTTCTTCCTCCGCGGCCAGGCGCGCGCGTTCGGCATTGGATTCGGCGATCAGCTTGGCGCGACCGGTCTCCTGGAAAACCTTCAGCGAACGCGCCATGGCGCCGAGTTCGTGGCGGTGTTCGACGCCCGTGATCACGATGGCGTCGTCGCCGCGGGCAAGCCGCTCCATGGACTGCGCCATGCCCCGGACGGCGGAGGAAATCAGCCGTCCGACGAAATAGGAGAGCACGAGGCCGATGACAATCAGCAGGCCACTGATGACGAGTGTCGCGCTGGTGGCCGAGGCAACCGTTGCTTCCACCGAACCGTCAAGATTCTTCTGCGCGCCGGTCACGGTCGCCTGCAGGTTCTTGAACTCGCCCGATATCTTCGGAGCCAATACGTTGAGCTGCGTCTGGCGGATATTTCCGGATGCCTGCAGCACGTCCTTCATGTCGCCAAGACGGGCGGTATAATTCTGCATGAGCTGGCCGGCGCCCATCAGACGCTTCTTCTGCAGCTCGTTCTTGGCAGTCTTGGCGGCGGCATCATTGAGCGCCACCGCTTCGGCCAGCGCTGCCTGAGCCGTGTCATAGGCGGCGAAATCGTCCGAATGTACGAAGCGTTCGGAGAAATAGAGGCTGCGGTTCAAGGCCTCCAGCGTCTGCGCCGTCATGTGCAGCAGAGCCACGTCGTTCTGACGCCAGGCGCTGCGCATGACGTCGTTGAGCGCGATGCTGGTCCAAGGGCCGAATTCGGTGACCTTGGAAATCAGCATGTCGCGCCTGGCCTGGAGGGAGACGATCTGTTCGAATGCCTTGCCGTAGGCGGCGATGTCTTGACGGATCGTCGTAAGGCCGGACTGCAAGTCCTTGTTGTCCGCAAAACGCGGATCGTCCGCCTCGAAGGCTTTCACGCCGGCACGGAAGCTGTCGACGACGGCCTGTGTCGGCGTGGAGCGGAAAGCTTCCGCCGACATCTGGATTTCGTGCAGCTGGTCGCTGTAATCCGATATGGCGAGGCTCTGGCCTGCCGTGGCGCGGTAGGAGGCGAAGATGGCGGCAAGCCCGTTCATGCCGGAGATCGCACTGACGGTGAGAAGGCTCATCAACAGGAACAGCGGTACGAAGCCCGACGTAATCTGCGCGCGGATGCCGAATTTATTCCAGAAATGCAACATGATAGCCCTCTTATTCACTGGGTCTTCGGCAGATACTTGGCGATGTTCTCAGGCGTCACGAGTTCGAAGGGAACGTTGTTTTCCCGCGGCACCTTCTCTTTGTTGACGAGCTTGACGGCGGCATCGACCGCGGTCGCACCCTGTCCGACCGCGCTCTGAAGAATGGTGACGTCGAGATCGCCGGCCGCCATCGCGGCGAGCGCGTCGTCGGTCGCATCGACGCCAGCGACGACGACGTCCTTCATCGGCATGCCGGCCTTCTTCATGGCGCGGATTGCGCCGAGCGCCATTTCGTCATTGTTGGCGATGACAGCGTCGAACTTGACGCCGGCCGCAAGCCATTCCTGCATCTGCTGGTCGGCATAATCGCGCGACCAGTAGGCGGCCTGCCGCTCGACGATCTCGAGGCCCTTGCATTCCGGCGCGGCGATGACGTCCGATATGTCCTGAGTGCGGGCGCGGGCGGCTGCGTGGAAGGGTTCGCCCATCAGCACGACGACGCGGCCCTTGCCCTTCAGGAGCGCACAGACCTGCTTCGTTTCCAGCGTTCCCGATTCCTTCTCGTTGGAGGCGACCACCACCTGATTTTCCGGCAGGTCGAGCAGGTTGGAGGGGACATTGTTGATGTAGATTAGCGGAATACCTGCATCTACCGCCATCTTGGTCATCTGCGGCCCGAGATCGCCATCGGAAACCGCCAGGATGATCGCATCGACCTTGTCGGCAATAAGCTTCTGGACTTGCTGCTTCTGCAGCTCGTTGTCACCCTTTGCGTTCTCGGTGACGAGCTTGAGGCCGGAAATCGTCTGCCCGTGGGTGACGACGCCGTTCAGGAGCGCCGTTCTGAATTTGTCAAGATCGGACATTGAGACGCCGATCGTCTGGGCGCCGGCGGCGGAGACCGACATCGCCAAAGCGATGGATGCGAGTGTGGCAGTTTTCACAAAATTCCTCCGCGATTTGGATAGAGGCGGATCGTTACAAATCTTGGTAAATTTTACCTTTCACTCGCACGATGCTGTAGCCAAACGCTGCAGACGTCCCGACGCATCAAGGAGCACCGGATTAGGATCGCGCATGTGAATTTAGGAATCATCGATGCTGGCAATGGAAGCGGGTGGTTTGTTTTGAACCGAAGCGTGGTCACCGTAAGCGCCGTGCCCAGGCGAACCGGCGATCAGTCTCATCGCGCCGGCCAATAGCAGGATCGAAATGGGAAGGACCAGCGCGTTCCATTGCAGCATCTGGTCGGTCTCCGCGACGAGCGTGGCGAAATGGACCACCAGATAGAGGATAATCATCTGGATGAAGAGATTCTTGAGTTCGGCGACACTGTCGATGACCATCCAATCGGGCAGCGCCGCGCGTTGTTCGGGCGACAGATCGACGAGAAAGCCAAGCGCGATGGCGCAGCCGAAGATGACGAGGACGATCGCAAACAGCAGCTTATCCGTCGCCCGCATGACGGCCGCAACGACGGCAAGGTCCGGGTCGGTTCTCACATAGGCAAAGGCATGCCATAATGTCAGCAGGCCCTCCCAAAACATCAAACCGGCGGCGGCAATAACACCTATGGATGCAAGCGCCATGACGAAGCGTAACTTCAGCAGGATGTTTATCATGGTCTCTCCGATCGAACTTCAACGTCCAAATCAAAGTAAGAAAAAGACGAGAGGATGCTGGTTTCTTTCTGCACGAGGGTAGGTGCCACTCACACCCGATAAACATAGAGGCGATCGATATGGACGCCAGCCAATCAATTCTCCTCAAACTGGTGACCGCGTTGCTGCTCGGAACGCTGATCGGCGCCGAAAGACATTTGAAGCAGCGGAACTCAAATCTCGTAACGCATGCGCTCGTTTCCCTTGGTGCCGCATCCTATGCGTCGCTTCCGAGTGCGATGGGCTTCGAATTCGATCTGCGGATGGGCGCTCAAGTCGTTACGGGCATCGGCTTCCTTGGGGCGGGTCTCATTATCCGCGACGGCACCAACATCAAAGGCTTGAGCACGGCTGCGACAGTCTGGAGCACCGGCGCTGTAGGTGTCTTCGCTGGCTATGGGCAGCTTCTTCTGGCTAGCGAAGCGGCCTTTTTCATTGTCGCCTTCAACTACACGCTTCCTAAGCTTGGATCGTATATCGAAGCCTGGTCTGTGGTCGCACCAGAACAGGAACGTATCTACGACATAAAGCTCAAATGCCCAACGGATCATGAAATAGCAGTCCGGGCGACGCTGCTGCAATCGCTGAACGCCAACAAACTGCAATTCCGATCGATAAAAAGCCGCCTGTGCGATGCCGACGACAGAATGGAAATCGAAGCGATCGTTTTCACAAAAACCGACCAGGACAGCGTTGTCGAACAACTCGTGGCCCAGCTGAGTTTGAGATCGGACGTCGCACAAACAAGCTGGTCAAAAACCGACGATGAGACCAACTGAGACGTGAGATAGCGCTCCTTGGGAAGAGCATGAAAGACAGTGCAAGAATCCCGCCTCTCGCCGCTTCAGGGTTCGACTTCGGCAGCGGTGGCATCAGCATCTGATCGCGACGCAATCAACAGTGCAGCACTTATCCGGCGATGGGTCGTCATGGCGCCAAATTAGGGCAGGACGCGCCAGCAGTAGCGCTTGCTGCTTTCCACGACTGGTAGTAGCATTTGAGCATATGCTAATTTTTGCAGACTGCTTCCATCCGCCTTGAGTTGTCAGATTTTCTCGGTCCTGTTGGAGACATGTCGATGACGTTGCATCGTCGAGTTCCGCCGACATTCCTGATGTTATTGTTCGCAGCTCTGATGTCAGTGCCGCAGGACGTGGCGGCACGGGCTGGTCCGTCCGTCGGCGTCCTCACCGTGCCGGTTCAAGACGTTTCGCCGAAACACGAATTCGTCGGACGTGTGGAGGCAGTCAATGCCGTCGATATCCGTTCGCGCATCGAAGGCTTCGTCGACCAACGTCTTTTTGATGAAGGCCAGTTGATCAGGAAGGATCAGGATCTCTTCCTGATCGACACGCGATCCCTGGAAATAGCGCTGGCGGACGCCAAAGCAGCGCTTGCGAGCGCCCAGGCGACATTGGCGGATGCTCAACGCCGCGTCGCGCGCAATCAATCGCTGAGCAATCAAACCGTATCGCGCGCGACGCTGGAGGAAAGCCAGACCGCCCTTGAAACCGGCCAGGCAAACCTTCTGTCGGCACAAGCGCGCGTGAGCCAGGCCGAGCTCAATCTCAGCTACGCCAGGATAGTCTCGCCGATTGACGGCCGCATCGGAGCTGCGGAACTGTCGGTCGGAAGCTTCGTCAGCGGCAGTTCAACGGCACTGGCTCGCGTCGTCGAAATGGATCCGATCCGTGTCGTGTTCTCGGTGAGCGATCGATCGATCCTCGAACTGCGCGCGGCCGCAGGCAATATCGGCAAGGAGGCGCTTGCCAGCAGCTATAAGCCCAGCCTGCGGCTGTCGAACGGCCAACCTTACACGGAGCCGGGAAGGATCGAATTCTTCGGTAACGAAATCGACCCGGCGACGGGAACACTGGCCGTTCGGGCGCTATTTCCCAATCCAGATGCCCTGCTTATTCCAGGTCAGTTCGTAACAGTTGTCATATCGGAAAGGGAAAAGACGCTCCGTCCGGTTGTGCCGCTCGGGGCGTTGCAGCAGGATCGGGACGGCAAGTACGTCCTGCTCGTCAACGCGCAGAATGCCGTCGAGCTGCGTCGAATAAGGATTACCCGGCAGATCGGTGGCAGCTGGGCAGTAGACGATGGTCTTAAAGGCGGGGAGAAACTGATCGTCGACGGCCTGCAGAACGTCTCGGAAGGCCTCGTCGTCGAGCCTACGGAAGTCTCTCCAACCGACAGCAGCGCGATCTCACTCGCGCCCATGGAACCGCAACCGGGTTCAGCGCAATGAACCTTTCGGCGCACTTCATTGCCAGGCCGAGATTTGCAATGGTCATCGCAGTCGTGATGATGATCGCAGGTGGCCTATCCCTCTTCTTGATACCCGTCGCCCAGTTTCCGCAGATCACACCGCCCGAAGTGCAGGTGACGGCAAGCTATCCCGGCGCGAATGCCAGCGTCATGACCGACAGTGTGGCGGCGCCGATCGAGGATCAGGTGAACGGCGTTGAAGACATGCTCTACATGTCGTCGTCAAGCACCAATAACGGCACCTACAGCCTGACAGTTACGTTCGCAGCCGGCACGGATCCAGCAATCGCCCAGGTCAACGTGCAAAACCGCGTTTCAATGGCATCGCCGCGGCTTCCCGCTGCCGTTACACAGACAGGCGTCTCGGTCAGAACTCGTTCATCGAGCATGCTGCTCGGCTTTGCGGTCTACTCGCCGAAGGGCACCAGGGACGATGTCTTCATCAGCAACTATGCCATGATCAACATCCGGGACGCGATCGCCCGCCTGCCGGGCGTCGGTGAAGCGAGCGTGTTTGGCCCGGCCTACAGCATGCGGATCTGGATGAACCCCGATCGCATGCAGGCCCTTGGGGTAACCGCGGCAGACCTGACGGCAGCGATCCAGGCCCAGAACGTCCAGGCATCCGCCGGCCAGCTCGGTTCGCCCCCGTCGCCCACCGGTCAGCAGCTGCAGTTGACCGTCATGGCCAGAGGAAGGCTTGCGGATGCAACCGAGTTCGGCAACATCATCATCCGCACCAACCAGGACGGAGCGATCGTCCATCTCCGCGACGTCGCCCGGATCGAACTCGGCGCACAATCCTACGATACGGCATCGACCCTGAATGGCAGGCCCAGCGCGACCGTCGTCGTCTATCAATCGACCGATGCGAACGCGCTGGCGGTATCGAACGCTGTTCTCGGCGAGCTGCAGACATTGTCGAAACAATTTCCTGATGACCTCGCCTACACGGTCGTTTTCGACACGACCGCCTTCGTTCGGCAGACCATCCACGAGATTTTTGTCACATTGGCGATCACCTTCGTGCTCGTTGTCGTGGTCGTATTCTTATTCCTGCAGGACTGGCGCGCGACGATCATCCCGACGCTGACCATACCCGTTTCGCTGATCGGCGGTTTTGCCGTGCTTTATCTCATGGGTTATTCGGCCAATACGATCACGCTTTTCGCGATGATACTCGCGATCAGTCTTGTCGTGGACGACGCGATCATCGTGGTGGAAAATGTCCAGCGCATCATTAGCGAGATGGGCGTCGACGTGCGTGAAGCGACGCTACGCACAATGAGCCAGGTCACGGGTCCAATCGTTGCAACAACGTTGGTGCTGGCCGCCCTCTTCGTGCCGGTTGCATTCCTCGCCGGTATAACCGGTGAACTCTACCGTCAGTTCGCGGTTACCATCTTGATCACGATCACCTTCTCGACGATCAATGCCTTGACCCTCAGTCCGGCACTCTGCGTCCTCATCCTCCGGCCGGCACACGAGAGCCGGTCGAAGCTGTTCGGCAGAATAAACCGGGGCCTCGATGCGTCGCGACGGTTTTATGTTTCGTTGCTGGCGGTTTTTGCCCGCAGGATTGCCCTCAGCCTGCTGTTTCTCATGGTTACCGTCGTGGGCGTCTACGGTCTTTATCGCATCCTGCCCGTGGGTTTTGTCCCCGCGGAAGACCAGGGCTATCTCTTCATGAACGTGCAATTGCCCGATTCCGCTTCCCTCGAGCGCACGCAGGAGACAGTCGCGACGGTCACCACTGTGCTCCAGCGGACGCCTGGGATTGCAAACACGATCGCCATTGCCGGGACGAGCATGATAGGCGGTGGCGGCTCCAATTCGGCAATGATCATCTCGGCGTTGAAGCCGTGGAGCGAACGCGGGCCGGACCAGAGCGTCTTTGCGTTGATGAACGAGCTTCGAACGGAGTTCAGAAAGGTTTCGACGGCGTCGGTTGTCCCGTTCAATCCGCCAGCGATACCTGGTCTCGGGACGACAGGCGGCTTTGACTTTCGCCTTCAGGCCCGCGCCGGGCAAAGTCAGGAGGAACTTGCCGAAGTGATGCGCGGGCTGATCGTCGCAGCAAACCAGACGGAGCGGTTAACAGGCGTCTTCAGCACGTTTTCGGCCGATGCGCCGCAGATCTATCTCGACATCGACCGGCGGCGGGCCGAACTTTTCGGCGTTTCGCCAGCGACGATCTTCAGCACGCTGCAAGCACATCTGGGATCGGCCTATGTCGACGACTTCAATATATTTTCGCGCGTATACCAGGTTCGGATCCAGGACGAGCCGACGTTCCGCTCACGCATCGAGGACATCCAGCGGCTGAGGGTGCGAAGCCAGTCAGGCGATCTGGTCCCCTTACAAGGATTGCTTTCCATCTCGACCATCTACGGACCAAACTCGGTCAACCGCTACAACCTTTTTCCATCCGCCGCGATCAACGGGCAGGCTGCGGCGGGTGCGAGTACCGGGGATGCCCTGAACGCCATGGAAGCGCTTGCTGCGGAAAAGCTGCCGCCAGGCTTCGGATATGAATGGACGGGACTTGCCCTTCAGGAAAAGCAAGCGGGCGGACAGACGGTCGTCATCCTGACCATGGGGATCATTCTCACCTATCTCTTCCTCGTCGCCCAATATGAAAGCTGGAGCGTCCCGCTCGCCGTGATGATGTCCGTGATCGTCGCGGTGCTCGGGGCCTTGGCGGGACTGGTGATCGGCAGCATCGATCTCAATATCTACGCCCAGATCGGCCTGCTGCTGCTGATCGGGCTGGCGGCCAAGAACGCCATCCTCATCGTGGAGTTCGCCAAGGAGCGGCGGGAAGAAGGTCTCAGCATCATAGAAGCGGCACACGAAGGAACGTCACAGCGCTTCAGACCGGTATTGATGACGGCGATGGCGTCCATATTGGGCGTGGTACCGTTGGTGGTGGCGACGGGAGCCGGAGCAGGCAGCCGCCAGGCGATCGGTGTTACCGTTCTCGGTGGGCTGCTGCTCGGAACGATCGTCGGTCTCCTCACCATTCCTTTGCTCTATATATTCGTTCAGACGGTGAGGGAGGCCGCAAAGCGGAAACTATTCGGTGCCGCCCATGCCGAGAAGACCCGTGGTCCTACCGCGGCGACCAACACGAATGAAGGGTCGGTCGGTCGGGTCGAAGCTGGAAACGCTGAAGTTGAGTAGGTCCGGGGCGTGATGGGTAATGCAAGTGAGGATGATGCGGAATGCGTCGTTTTGGTGCATGGGCTTGCGCGCGGCAGCGGATCCCTTCGGCTTGTCGAGAAGGCGCTGGCACGGCGCGGATTCCTCGTCATCAACAACGAATATCCCTCAACGCGCGCGACAATCTCCGAACTTGCAGGCTACGTCGGTGATGCTGTGGCGATGTGCGGGCAGAGACGCGTCAATTTCGTAACCCACTCCATGGGCGGAATTCTTGTTCGCTATTGGCTGACCCATCGGCGTCCGCCAAATCTCGGGCGGGTCGTCATGCTGGCGCCACCCAACAACGGATCCGAGATCGTGGATGTCTTCGGAGAGATGCTGCCATTTCATTGGATCAACGGCCCAGCCGGACGCGAGCTTGGAACCGGTCAGACGGCGTTGCCGAAGCTTCTGCCGCTTCCGGATTATCCCGTTGGCATCATCGCGGGCGACATATCCGTCAATCCGCTTTTCAACTCCATCATCAAGAGGAGGAACGATGGAAAAGTGTCCGTGGCATCGACGAGATTGGAGGGTGCGACTGACCATCTGGTGCTACATACCACGCACACCTTCATGATGTTCAACCCGATCGTCATCGCCGAGATAGTCAATTTTGTCGAAAAAGGCGCGTTTCAACACGGCCTGACAATGCAGGAGGCGAGCACGGCGCTCCTCGCGATGTTTCGATAAAGGACCTGGTGCCTCACCGCTGGCGCAGTCTCAGATCAGACGCCGCCGGCTTCGCTACCGCGTCCCAAAAGTTCGGACACCCATCGGCTGGAAGGATGATGGCGGCAGAATGTCACCAGCGCGATCGAGATCGGTACGCCGATGAACGCGCCGAAAATCCCCCAGAGATAACCCCAGGCAAAAACGGAAAGCAGCACGACGACTGGCGAAAGGGAGAGAGCGCTGCCGGATATGCGCGGTTCGATATAGCTGCCAAGTGTGAACTGAATGAGGTTGAGCCCCAGGAAGATGGCAATCGCCGATTGCCAGTTATCAAGCTGAATGAGCGCAAAGGCGGTGGGAAGCAGCGTTGCCACGAGCGGACCGATGAAGGGTATGTAATTCAAAACGAAGGCAATCGCGCCCCATTCCTTTGCAAGTGGCAGCCCAAAGCTGCTGGTGAATAACCAGATGAAAAGCCCCGTTGTGATGCTCATGATCGTCCGGATCCTCATGAAGCGTCGAAGCTTTTGCGCCGTTTCCCGGCTGCCGTCGAGCAGGAATTTTCTTGCCACCGGATTACGCATCGCCTTGATCCGGCTCTCAAAACCCTCGACCTCCATCAAGCCGAGAAGAAGGTAAGTGAGAGCGATCAGCCAAAAGCTGAACGTGCTGTTGACGCGGCTCGTCACGGCCTGAACCACACGCATTGCCCAAGCGGCGCCGACATTGTCGGCCCAGAGCACATCAACGTCGATGCCGTGTCCCTCCAGCCACTGACGAAGCTCATCATAGTGTTGTTGAAAGCGAGCGGTATTGTCGATCATCCATCCGCCGACATGCCCGAAGGACCAGGTGGAGATCCAGCCGAACGCTAGAAGGGCCAGCATCATAACGGCCAATGTCACGAGAAGCGCGACGTATCGTGGAAGGAAGGTCTGCACGCGATGCTGGACCGGCCATAGAAGGGCGATCGCCAGGAGCGCTAATGCGAGCGGCGCAAGTACCGTTGCACCCGCCGGCAACATGGCGATCACGACAAGCACCGCAATGACGACCTGAGCCGAAGGAACTGCTCGATGTCGCCCTGCCCGCATTATTGCCCTCGCCTGGATAGGTCAGAGTGTGTTGTTGAAAATCCGGCCATCCTTCATGACGACCTTCAGACTCTACTCGAGATTTCGATGAGTTTCAGGTCGTCGAGCGGATTGCCGCCGCGTCCCAAGCGACGGCAAGCAGGGCGCTATAAGGTGGGCCGACTTTTTCTTGCCACAACTAATAGTCGATGGCGTCACGAGCGATAGGGCATGTCATGCAATGCCCGCCGCCTCGCCCACGCCCAAGCTCTGCGCCCGTGATCGTGATCACCTCGATGCCTTGCTTGCGCAATAAGGTATTGGTGTAGGTATTGCGGTCGTAGGCGTAGACGACACCCGGCGAAGCGCAGACCAGATTGGCGCCGCTGTCCCATTGGGTTCGCTCGCGCATATAATCATTTCCGCCGGTCTCGACGACACGCATCGCCTTGAGTCCGAGCGCGTCGCGCACGGTCTCGACAAAGGAGCCCTTGTCCTTGTGAAGTTCGATGCCGCCATTGCCATCAGGGCGATAGGAAAAGGCTTCGATATTGTTGACGATATCGGGGTAGATCAACACGCAATCGCGGTCCGCAAAGGTGAAGACCGTGTCGAGATGCATGGCAGCGCGCAGTTTTGGCATGGCCGCGACGATGACGCGCTCGGCGGCGCCTTTCTCAAACAGCGCTGCCGCCACCTGGCTGATCGCCTGTCGCGACGTGCGCTCGCTCATGCCGATGAGGACGTTACCCCTACCGATCGGCATGACATCGCCGCCTTCTATCGTCGCAAGGCCCCAGTCCTTCGTTGGGTCGCCCCACCATACGTTGACCTTGCCGGCGAAATCCGGATGAAACCTGTAGATGGAGGTGGTGAGGATCGTCTCCTCGTGACGCGCCGGCCAGTAGAGTGCGTTCAATGTTACGCCGCCGTAGATCCAGCAGGTGGTGTCTCGGGTATAGAGCGTATTCGGCAGCGGCGGCAGCAGATATTCGTTGACGCCGGCTGCATCGCGGATCAACGCCAGTTGCTCGCCCCCGATGGCTTCCGGAAATTCAAACGTCGACAGGCCGCCGATCAGCGTTTCGGCCAGATCCCGGTCGGAAAGCCCTTCCAGATAGGATCGAACTTCATTCAGAAGACCGAGACCAATCTGGTTGGCGACGACCTGGTTGTCCAGTATCCACTTCTTGGCCTCGGGGATCGCAACCGTCTCGGCAAGCAGATTATGCATCTCCACCACGTCGATACCGCGGTCGCGCATTTTGGTTATAAAGTCAAAGTGGTCGCGCTTGGCATTATCGACCCAAAGAACATCGTCGAAGAGAAGCGCGTCGCAATTTGTCGGCGTCAGACGCTGATGGGCACGGCCGGGCGCGCAAACCATGACTTTTCGCAATTGGCCGACTTCGGAATGCACGCCAAATGTGATTTCCTGTGTCATCGATCTACTCCCTATGTCATCAAGGCGTGATGGTGCCGCTGAGCAGGCCGTAAAATCCTACGAGTCCCGCAATCACGGTGACGGCGAAAACGATGAGTTCGATGCTGGTGAAAAGCGTCAGTTTCTGCTCGCGCCGCGCCCAGACGTAAAGGATGGTGCCCGGCACGAACAAAACGCTGACGAGCAGAACGTATTTGAGCCCGGCGGCGACGAACATGATGATCGTGTAAATGACGGCGATCCAGGCAAAGACCTGGTCGCGGCCGCGCTCCCCGGGTGTCTCCTCGTAGCCTTCGCCGCGGCGCGCGAGCAAAACGCCATAGCCTGCGACCAAAAGGTAGGGCAGAAGGGCCGTCACGCTGGTCATGTCGAGCATGAAGTTGAAAGCGTCGCGAGACCAGTAGGTCGAGATGACGAACAACGAGACGACGATATTCGTCAGCCACAACGCGTTGGCCGGTACCCTATTGCTGTTTTGCGCCGCAAAAAGCCTCGGCATGTCCGCCGATTTGGCAGCGGCAAACAGCACTTCGGCGCAGATCAGCGACCATGCGAGATAGGCGCCAAGGACCGAAACCAGCACGCCGATCGAAATGAATACCGCGCCCCAATGGCCGACGACCACTCCGAGGACGCCGGCAAGCGAAGGATTTTGGACTCCCGCGATCGTTGAGCGCGTCATCGCAGCATAGGGAAGCAAGGTGATCGCCACCATCAAACCGGTCACTCCGATGAAGCCCAGAATGGTCGCGGTACCGACATCGGCGCGGGTCTTGGCGAAGCGGGAATAGACGCTCGCTCCTTCGATCCCGATGAAGACGAAGACGGTAATGAGCATCGTGTCACGAACCTGCGCGACCAAAGATTTTTCCGGCATATCCACGCCGCCGAAGAAATTGGCGGAAAACTGCGCGTAATTGAACGCGAAGGCCATAACCAGGATGGCGACGATGATCGGGACGATCTTGGCAATTGTCACGATCACATTGATGAATGCGGCTTGCTCGACGCCGCGCAGGATCATGAAATGGAAGGCCCATATCCCCAGGAGGGAAACGACAATGGCGATGATGGTGCTTCCGTCGCCAAAGATCGAAGGGAAGAACAGACCGAGCGTGGAGCCGATCAGGACCCAGTAAAAAACGTTGCCAAGGCAGCTGCCAAGCCAGTACCCGAAGGCGGAAAGGAAGCCCATATAATTTCCAAAGCCCTCTTTGGCATAGGCAAAAACACCAGAATCGATTTCCGGTTTTTTCTCCGCCAGGGCCTGAAACACGCGTGCAAGCATGTACATGCCAGTGCCGGCTATCAACCATGCTATGATCGCACCGAACGGACCGGTCGCCGTCCCGAAACGGCCGGGAAGATTGAATATGCCAGCGCCGACCATCGAACCGACGACCATCCCGGTCAGTGCGAAGAGGGATAATTTTTGCGTGGAAGCCGAAGCCATAATGCCCTCTCAGGAAGGTTGTTCGGACTTTTCGAAGATGTCATGCAGCAGGAATGTGCGTTTTAACCCACACTATAAAGTGCTTCCGTTCCGGCCGTGATCGCACAGAATCTCAGAACTATGCTTTGCGTCTAAAAGTGACGAAATTCACGAAGTTAGCGAACAAGGCGTTAAGGTGCGCGTTGACGGCAGCGACTTGAGAAGCAGAAGACTGGTCGGCGTGAAGCCGGAAGGTTGGGGAAGCGCCGGTGGCGCGACATTTTCGCACAAATACGGCAACGGCACGGATCTGCGGTATGACTTGGCTAGACGGAGATTCGACCGGTTGCGAGTGCGTAAATGGCAATCAGCGCGCCTATCGCCACAACGATGAACACCGGCGTTTCGGTCATCTTAAACACAGGACGCTTCTGCTCACGGCGCGCCATGAAGAACAGAATGGAACCGGGTCCGTAGATGGCGGCGGAAAGCAGGAGATGGGTGCCCCCTGCTGCGGCGATAAGGAAGGAAGTGTAGATGAGTGCCATTGCCGAACACACGAATTCGCGTCGTCGGCTTGCGGAATCCCGTTCGTAGGTCTCGCCGGTCAAAACAAGCTTGAAAGAATAGGCGGAGACGAGGAAATAGGGGATCAGAATCATCGAGCTGGTCAGTTCGATAGCGAGGTGAAGCGCATATTGCGCAAACAGCGACAGGATCAGGAAGACCTGCACCACGATGTTGGTCAACCACAGCGCATTTGACGGCACGCCGGCGCTGTTTTCACGCCTCAGAAATTCAGGCATCGTCCCATATCTCGAAGCGGAAAACAGAATTTCCGCAGCAAGCAGAACCCAGGAGAGATAGGCCCCGCCGACCGAGATCATTAGCCCGGCGCTGACAAACAGGGTGCCCCAGGGGCCGACGACCGCCGACAGCACGCCTGCCATCGACGGATTGCGCAAATTCGCAAGATCGGCACGTGGCATGACGCCGTAGGAAAGGATCGTCACCAGGACGAGCAGACAAAGCACGCCCGCAAAACCCAGCAATGTCGCAATTCCGACATCAGAGCGATTGCGGGCATAGCGAGAGTAGACGCTTGCGCCTTCAATGCCGACGAAAACGAATACCGTCACCAGCATCGTCGCGCGCACCTGCCCTGCGATGGCGCTGAACGTGACTGTCTCACCTCCCCAAAAATTGAGCGCGAACATGTCGGATTGAAAACCGTAAATGACAAATACGATGAAAAGGATGATCGGGATAATTTTGGCGTAGGTGACGATCGTATTGATCGATGCCGCGCCACGTATACCACGCAAGATCAGGGCGTGAACGATCCACAGCAGCACCGAGGAGGTGGCGATGGCCAAAATGGTATTTCCATCGCCGAAGATCGGGAAGAACAGGCCAAGCGTCGACTTGATCAGCACAAAGTAGGAAACATTGCCAAGCAGCGCTGCGGACCAGTAACCGAGCGCGGACAGGAACCCCAGATAGTTGCCGAAACCCGCTTTCGCATAGGCGTAGATGCCGGCGTCCAAGTCTGGTTTGCGTTCTGACAACGTCTGGAAGACGAACGCGAGCATCAACATGCCGAGACCGGCGATCATCCAGGCGATCGTTGCGCCGAATGGGCCTGTCGCGCGTCCGAAAGCTTGTGGAAGCGAAAAGATACCAGCGCCGACCATCGACCCCACGGACATCGCCGTCAGGGTCCACATCGAAAATTTGCCTTCGGAAGAGGAGCTCATGACAGACAATCCAGGTAGGCCTATTCTCCACGGCACGAACGGCCGTCCATCAACTTACATTACCTGATCCTCGACGCCCCGGTGATGGCATGGAATCTCATGCCTATGCTCTCCGTCCACCAAGCAGGCCGACTTCAGATCTGTTGGCATGGCGGCTGCAGATGCCCCTTCCGAGCCAGATCGCGCCGTCTGAAGGCGAGAAACCGGCGCTGCGACAGCAGGCAAATTCGACGGAACCGAATACGTTATAGGGCGATAGTAAAGCTGTCCCTGCCCGGCTAGATTGTGCTTTATAGTCGGTTATGCTAATAGACGATCCGAAATCCGGCGTGCCCGAAATCCGGCGTGAGTGTCGTAAGAACGGCCGAACATCCAGTTGAATGCAAATTTTGGTTGGAGACCTTCGATGTCGAATTCCGCTTTTCAAAGCGCAGCTCGGTCTGCGCGCGTATCATGACAGTTTGCCAGATAGGGACGCAGCAGACAGCCTTTCACTCAGCGCGACTTGCGGCTGGAAGGAATGCGACGGAAAAACGCGCACTCGGACCGATTAACACGCCGCAGTCGTCAAATCTCTCTTCCTTTGAATTCGTAACGAGCGACGTACCGAGGATCCGCCAGTTCGAGGCGTGGCGCACGAATTTCGCCCCGATCGTTGATCTCGGTTCCACGCATGACATGAGGAGGGGGTTCTTCGGCCAGCAGCTCACCTGGGACCTCGGCTGCTTCGTGTTTTCGCATGTCACGACGGATCCCCTGCAGTTCAGGAGCATAACACGTCACCACCGCTGGGAGCCGCTCGACCATTTCATCCTATCGGTTTTGCGTGCCGGAGAGGCGTATACGGAAACCCCCACAGGGACATTCCGTGGCACTGTCGGAGTCACGCAGGTCCACGCAATGGGTCGCAGTTTCCATGGCAGTCTGACGGCGAGTGAGATACTCATGTTGTTCGTCCCGCGGGATTTTTGCCCCCAAGTGACCCGGACCCTGGGTGCTGCGGAATTCACAACATTGGAAGGCGGCATGGCGCGGTTATTCCATGACTATATGGTGGGGCTCGCCAACCAGCTCCCGTTTGTCCAACAGGCCGATCTTCCCGCCTTGGTCGAGGCAACGCGAGCGATGGTACTCGCGTGCGCCTCTCCATCGGCCGACAACGTCCAGACGGCAAGTCATCCGATTGCAGTAACACTACTCGACCGTGCGCAAAAGATCATACAATCGAGGCTGTTCGACCCGACCCTGGGACCTGAGACGCTCGAACGAGAATTGGGAATTTCGCGCTCGCGTCTTTATCGCATGTTTGAGGCTTTTGGCGGCGTTAAGCACTATATCCAACATAGGCGTCTGCTCGATGCACACGCAGCTTTGGCGAATCCGAGCGATCAACGCCGCATACTCGATTTGGCAGAGCAACGCTGCTTCAGTGACGGCACGGAATTCAGTCGCGCCTTCAAGCGGGAATTCGGCTATAGCCCGACGGACGTGCGGATCGGAAGAAGAAGCAATTTTCCTTGCCGACAGTCTCCGGGCCTTGAGGAAAGCGATCCCGCAAGCCGGCTTGGAACAATGCTGCGCAGGCTGCACGGCTGAACCGCTGGCGCCGCCCGAGAGATGACGCGGATGGCGATCGGGATAGGGTTCTAGCGCGAGGATCTTGGCGGCAGACTGCACCCGGCGGCCGATCTCCTCCTCGGCCCTGCCGCGCAGCTTCAGGGAAAACCCATATTCTCCGCCGCCGTCAGATGCGGATAGAGCGCATAGCTCCGGAACCCCATGGCAGTGTCCCGCACCTTCGACGCTCACGCGCTAGTAGCGCGTTTTGCACCAGCACACTTCAGGTTCCATCAAACGCAGCTTTCATGGAATCGCTCGTCTAGGCGCCGGTCAATGCTGTTTCACAGCTCGGCTTTGATGAGGCTTCACATTCGACGCTTGTTTCGAATAAAAACGGCAGGCTAGTCTCGCCGTTTCATGAGAGGCAATTACCTTGCAACTTCGCCATCAGATCCTTGCCCTTGCGGTTCTTCCACTTATGCTCGCGATCACCCTGATCACGGCCTTCACGACATGGCAGTCCTCGAATCTGGCCCAGAGCAGCATCGAGGCTTTCGAACGCAACATGCTGAAGGCCAAAGAGAGCGAGCTTCTCAACCTGACAAACCTTGCTCTGTCGGCGATCAAGGATGTCTACGACGCTGGGGGATCGGACGACGAGCAGGCAAAGGAACAGGTCAGGCAGATATTGACGTCCCTTGACTACGGGCAAGACGGGTATTTCTTCGTTTACGACTACGACGGCAATAACGTCGTTCATCCGCGCCAATCATTCAGGCCGGGCCGCAACTGGCTGGACCTCACCGATCCTGACGGTGACCAGGTGATTGCGAACCTGATCTCCAAGGCGAAAGAAGGCGGAGGCCTTCACCAATATAAATGGGAGAAGCCTTCAAGCGGATCGATGGCCGACAAGCTGTCCTTTGCGGCCGGCCTCGACAAATGGCGTTGGATGATCGGTACCGGCGTTTATCTCGATGATGTCTTTGCCCAGACCGCTGCCGCCAAGGCGGATCTAAAGCAGAGCATCAGGCACACCTTTGTCGTCGTGACATTGATCGCCATTCCGTCGGTTCTGCTTGTCTTTGTAACTTGCATGGGCATTACCCTTCATGAGCGCCGCATGGCCGATGGCAAACAGAAACTGCTGACGCAACGCATTATCGATACGCAGGAGGAGGAACGAGCGAGACTCGCGCGGGAACTGCACGATGGCGTGTCGCAAAACCTGGTCGGCGTCCGCTATGCCTTCGATCTCGCCTCTCGCAAGGTCAGAGCAAATACCGCCGACGCCGTTGCGGCGATCGATCGGGGGATCGACGCATTGAATGGAGCGATCAAGGAAGTCAGGGACCTGTCGCATGAATTGCGCCCACGTATTCTCGACGATCTCGGACTGACCGCCGCATTGACGTCGCTTGGCAATCGTTTTCAAGAGCGGACGGGCATCACCGTATCGGTGGAATCCTCAAGCCCCGACACGCTTAAACCCGAAGCCAATACGGCGCTCTACCGGATAGCGCAGGAGGCGCTCGCAAATGTTGAACGACATGCCGAAGCCTCTCAGGTCTCAATCAGGATCTGGAGTACGAAAGCCCGTGTACGCATGTTGATCGCGGATAATGGGATTGGGTTCGCCAGAAAACCAGCGAATGAAAGCCAGACCTACTCGGGTGGGCTCGGGCTTAGAAACATGCAGGAACGAATGGCGCATTTTCGGGGCATTTTGATCGTTCAGACCAATGAGCATGGTACGGCACTGACCGCCATGTTTCCCAAATCGGCCAATGCGACAACGCCAGCGAAAGCAGCATGAAGAGAAAGGGAGACATTTCCGTCATTCTTGTCGACAATCACCCGCTCGTTCTCGAGGGGCTGCGCGCAGTGCTGGAGACCTACGAGCACATAAAAGTCGTCGGCACCGCCGAAGCTGTTCAAGCCGGCCTGGACATATCAACGCGACAATCCCCGGACATCGTCCTGCTGGACATCAACATGCCGCAGATCAGCGGCATCGATGCAATAGAGCTCTTCAAGGGCGCTGCCCCGTCGACCAAGGTCCTCATGCTGTCGATGCATGACAGCCGCGAATATATATCCGCATCGGTCCTCAAAGGCGCCTCGGGCTATATCCTCAAAGACGTCCCCAATGAAGAGATTGTCCGAGCGATCGAAACAGTAGCCGCCGGCGGCACCTATTTTTCTACCGGGGTTTCGGAGGTGCTTCTCCAGCAAAGGCGGAAGCAGGACAACGATCCGTTGCCGATCACTGCACGCGAGCGCGAAATCCTGACGCATCTTGCCATGGGGCGCAGCAACCGGGACATAGCCGGACTGCTCAATCTGTCGGTCGCGACCATCGAAACGCATCGCAAGACCATCAAGCGCAAACTAGGGGTTTCAACCACAGCCGACCTGACGCGCATCGCGATCGAGCATGGTCTGACATCGGCGGGCTGAGCGTTCTACCCACTACTGGGTAGAGGCCCTCAATTGACCGCTCTCTCATATTGCGTCGGTTGAAAGCAGTCCGTACCTGTGTTCGCCGACCGCTGCCTGCGGCTTCGGGAGGACATCATGGCTGGATTTTTGGCGCTATCGCGGGCGGTAGACGCGATCAATACCTTTTTCGGGAAAGCTGTTTCCTGGCTTCTGCTGCTGGCAGTGCTGATCAGCGCCATCAACGCGACGACACGCAAGCTCTTCAATGTGAGTTCCAACGCGTGGCTGGAAGCGCAGTGGTACCTGTTCTCCGCCGCATTCCTGGTTGCGGCCGCGTGGACTTTGATGAGCAACGAGCATGTTAAGGTGGATCTGGTCTATGGGCGCCTTTCCCGCCGGGTCCAGCTCTGGATCGAAGTCCTCGGCACAATCCTCTTTCTGTTCCCGTTTTGCCTTATCACCATCTACCTCTCCTGGCCGACGGTGATCGAGAAGTTTTCGACCGGGGAAATATCCAACAACACCGGCGGGCTCATCCTCTGGCCGGTCTGGGCGATGATTCCGCTTGGTTTCGGGCTGCTCGCACTTCAGGGCGTCTCCGAACTCATCAAGCGGATTGCGATCCTTCGTGGCGACTTGCCCGACGCCATCGCGATCGCAGACACCGAAGCGCAGACCCTCTAAGGCCAGGATCCCGATCATGTTTGAATTTTTCGCGGAAAACCTCGCGCCGATCATGTTCCTGTCGCTGATCGTCGTACTCCTGCTCGGCTATCCCGTGGCCTTCGCCCTCGCCTTCGTCGGGTTCATCTTCGGCTTCGTGGGCATCGAGATGAGGCTTTTGCCCGTCAACCTCTTCGGTGCCATCCCCGATCGCATTTTCGGCCAGATGTCGAACGAGACGCTGTTGGCTATCCCGTTCTTCACCTTCATGGGACTGATCCTGGAACGAAGCGGCATGGCCGAGGATCTGCTCGACACGATCGGGCAGCTGTTTGGCCCGGTTCGCGGCGGTCTTGCCTTCGCGGTCATTTTCGTCGGTGCAATCCTGGCTGCGACGACCGGCGTCGTGGCGGCATCGGTCATCTCGATGGGCCTGATCTCGCTGCCGATCATGCTGCGCTACGGGTATGACCGGCGCGTGGCCGCCGGCACGATCGCGGCCTCAGGCACCTTGGCACAGATCATTCCGCCAAGCCTTGTGCTCATCATCCTCGCCGACCAGCTCGGCCGTTCTGTCGGCGACATGTACAAGGGTGCGCTCGTTCCGGGCCTGCTGCTCGTTGCCGCCTACGCTCTCTACATCATCACGATGTCGATCCTGCGCCCGCCGAGTGTACCGGCGCTGCCGGCCGCTGCGCGCACGCTCAAGGGCTGGAGGCTCCTGCAGCGCGTCATCATCTCGCTCGTGCCGCCGCTGGTCCTGATCTTTCTCGTTCTCGGCACCATCTTCATCGGCCTTGCGACGCCGACGGAAGGCGGCGCGATGGGTGCGGTTGGTGCTCTGGCACTCGCTGCCATCAACCGCCGTCTCGATCTGGCGATGGTCAAGTCGGCGCTCTATGCGACGGCGAAGCTCTCTTCCTTCGTGATCTTCATTCTTCTTGGCGCCCGCGTCTTCTCTTTGACCTTCTATGGCGTCAACGGCCATGTCTGGGTGGAACATCTGATGACGTCTATCCCGGGCGGCGAAGTCGGCTTCCTGATTGTCGCCAACCTGCTCGTCTTCTTCCTGGCCTTCTTTCTCGACTATTTCGAGCTCGCCTTCATCATCATTCCGCTACTGGCACCGGTCGCCGATAGCCTCGGCATCGACCTGATCTGGTTCGGTGTCATGCTGGCGATCAACATGCAGACCTCGTTCATGCACCCGCCCTTCGGCTTCTCGCTGTTCTACCTTCGGTCGGTCGCGCCAACCCGTGCTTACAAGGACCGGATGACCGGCGAAACGATCCAGCCGGTTACATCGGGCCAAATCTACATGGGCGCCCTGCCTTATCTCGGCATCCAGTTAGCCATGGTGATCATCGTCATCGCCTTCCCGCAACTTGTGACGCACTACAAGTCGGGCCGTGTAGCCGTCGATCCGTCGACGATCGAGTTGAACGTGCCGATGCCTGGCGAGGATGGAGCCAATCCCTTCGGCACACCAGCCGCTCCCTTCGGAGCCGAGCCATCAGAGAGTGAGCCCCCGCCACCGGCCTTCGACGCGCCGGCACCCGATTTCGGATCGCCGACGCCAAGCTTCGGCGCTCCGGAACAGAATGGATCTAATCCCTAACGTTCACAGGGAAAAAACTGAGATCGCTGCCGCACTCCATGCGGCAGGATTAACCTACAGAGGAGGACAATCATGACGAAAGACATGGGCCGTAGAGGCTTCTTGACGAAAGGCGCGCTGGCGGGCGCTGCCACCGTTGCAGGCGCTTCGCTTGCCGCTCCCGCATTCGCCCAGAGCACGCCGACGCTTCGCTGGCGCCTGACATCAGGCTTCCCGAACAACCTCGACACGATCTACGGCGGTGCGGTGGTCATGGCCGATGCACTGAACAAGATCACCGAGGGCAAGTTCCAGATCCAGGTCTTCCAGGCAGGTGAACTTGTGCCCGGCGCCCAGGCGATCGATGCGGTCAAGTCGAATACGGTCGAGCTTGCCCATACCTGCGGCTATTATTTCACCGGCAAGGATCCGACATTCGCGATCGGTTCCACCATCCCCTTCGGCCTGAACGGTCGCCAGCAGAACGCCTGGCTCTATCATGGCGGCGGCAACGAAGCTTACAATGAATTCTTGTCGGACTATGGCGTGGTCGGCATTCCGGGCGGCGCCACAGGTGCCCAGATGGGCGGCTGGTTCCGCGAAGAGATCAAGTCGGTCGCGGATCTCAAGGGTGTCAAGATGCGGATCGCAGGCGTTGCCGGCGAAGTCATGTCGCGCCTTGGCGTCGTCCCGCAGCAACTTCCGGGTGGCGATATCTACCCCGCGCTTGAGCGCGGCACGATCGACGCCGCCGAGTGGATTGGTCCTTACGATGACGAGAAGCTCGGCTTCTACCAGATCGCTCAGAACTATTACTACCCGGCCTACTGGGAAGGCGGCCTGACGATCCATTTCTTCATCAACAAGTCACAATACGAAGGCCTGCCAGACACCTACAAGGCAGCGCTCGACACGGCTTGCAAGGCCGCGAACGTCAATATGCAGGCGCTCTACGACGTCAAGAATACGGCTGCTATCCGTTCGCTCGTCGGCAAGGGCGTCAAGCTGCGTCCCCTGCCCCGCGACGTCATGGACGCCGCTTACAAGGCCTCCTTCGAGCTCTACGGCGAGTACGGCCAGAAGCATCCGGCCTGGGCAAAGATCTATCCGGGCTGGAAAAAGTTTCGCGACGAGAGTTTCGAATGGTTCCGTGTCGCTGAATATAGCTACGACAGCTACATGTACGCCGCTCAGGCGGCCAAGAAATGATCTGCCGTGGAGCCGGGTTCGCCCGGCTCTCCCTTCGAGCGGTTCATTGCTTATGGGAATCTGGCTGGGATTCCCATATGTGACGATCCCGTCCTCTGGCAGCAACGATCTGCGCCTCAAGGTCGGCTATGTTGGCCGCCTTCGCGGCGTGGACCCCATTGCCGAAGCATGTGCGACGAAGTCGATCTCCGGCGCTCCTCGATGTTGCAATCCTGTACATGTTGTTGAACTCTTCGCCGCCGCATCCGATCTGCGGCGGTTTATGCCGCCGTACCCTCTGTTGTCGATGAGCACGATCTGACCGGTAGACTGAAGCTTCTCCGTAACCACTCGGCTTTCCACGAACCGGCTTTCGCCATGGCCATAGTCTAACGGAACGGCCATTGTACTTTAAGTACCTTGATCCTCAGCTCCTTCATGTTCGAGTTCCAACAAACGGTTTCTGCTCGACCGCAGCAGACTTTCCGTCCGAAGGGCTTGCAAGGGAACTGACATCGATCCAATCGCCTGCTTTTTATGGTTACCTCATCATACCAGTTGACATGTCAATGAGCATCCTGCAAGAAAGGCTCCAGCTTACAAGAGGAGGACGTAATGCTGACGCTTTCTGCAAAATTGAAGTCTTCATGCATGGCCGCCATCGCGCTCGCGGCCATCGCGGTTACCCCCGCCAAAGCCGAAGACATCACGCTCTGGACGCTGAACTTCGACAACAATGCCGCCAACGTGGCGCTGAAGAAGGTTGCCAGTGACTTTGAAGCGGCAAACCCCGGAACCCATATCGAAATCGTCCAGCGCGCCGTCGACGAGCACAAGACGGCGCTGCGCGTGGCTGCCGGCTCCAACCGCGGACCGGATATCTATTTCAGCTGGGCGGGCCTTGGCCTCGGCGGCGAATATGTGAAGGCCGGCCTGTCGCTGCCGCTCGACAAGTACTACACCGAATACAAATGGAACGACGAGCTGCTTCCCTCGGCAGCCGCCTTTGCCGACCTCTATGCGGGTGGCAAGCACGGCACGCCTTTCACCTTCAAGGGTGAAGCCGTCTATTACAACAAGAAGCTCTTCCAGCAGGCCGGCATCACCGAAGAGCCAAAGACCTATGAGGAGCTTCTGGCGGCGGCTGAAAAACTGAAGGCAGCCGGCATTCCGGGCTTCACCTTCGGCGGCACCGTCAACTGGCACGTCATGCGTTTGATGGACGTGATCCTCGAAACCAAGTGCGGTGCGGAAAGGCACGACCAGCTGAAGCTGATGAAGCTCGATTGGTCGAAGGAGCCCTGCGCTACCGACAGTTTCGCCGAATTCGCCAAGTGGACGAAGGACTATACGCTGCAGCCCTTCATGGGCATCGACAACAAGCAGTCTTATAGCCTCTTCACGGCGGGCCGCGCGGCCATGATGTTGGAAGGCGACTGGCTGGTTGGCCAGCTCTCCGGCAGCGGCGCCAACCTCGACGATTACGGGATCTTCCCCTTCCCGACCAATACCAACCGCCTCTATGGTTTTGCCGAGTACAATTACATCAGCACCAAGACCAAGAACCCGGACATGGCTGCGAAATTCATTGACTATTTCCTGTCGACGAAGGTGCAGCAGGATCTCGTCGGCCAGATCAGCTCGATCTCGGTCAATAAGAACGTCCAGTACACCAACCAGAAGCCTCTGGAAGCCGAATGGCTGGATATCTTCAAGACCTACAGCAAGATCTACATGAATGGCGACCAGGCCTTCCCGCTTGACGTGACGACGGAATATTTCCGCGTCATCAACGATGTCGCCTCTGGCAGCATTGAGCCGGCCGCAGCAGCCAAGCAGATGCAGGCCTTCATCGCCGGCAGAACCTAACTCCTCCCGAGACGCCGGCTGATCGACACTCATGTCGGTCGGCTGGCGCCCGCCTTTGCAAGACCGAAAGGGGCAACGCCCTGCCCGGAGGTGAGCATGTCATTGCGCCAAACAACTCATGATCCCCGCGTGCAGGCCTTCATCCTGCTCGTCCCGGCTCTGGCCATCTACGCGATCTTCGCGCTCTACCCGATGCTGAATGTGGTCGTCATCAGCTTCCAGAAATGGAACGGGCTCGACCCGCAGCGCCCCTTCGTCGGCTTTGCGAATTATACGGCAATCTTCACGCGCGACCCGGTCTTCTGGGTCGCCTTCAAGAACACCGTGATCTGGACGTTGATGAGCCTGATCTTCCCGCCGCTGGTCGGGCTGCTCTTGGCGCTCAGCCTCAACCAGAAGATTTTTGGCCGCAACAGCCTGCGCGCCATCTTCTACCTGCCCGTCATCATCGCGCCGATCGCCGTCGCCACGATGTGGAAGTGGATGTACGATCCGTTCTTCGGCCTGTTCAGCCAGATGCTGACCTCCTGGGGCATGCAGACCTGGATCAAGGACTGGCTCGGCAACAAGGACATCGCGCTCTATTCCGTCTTCATCGCCTATCTCTGGCAGACTGTCGGCTTCTCGATGGTGCTCTTCCTGGCAGGCCTCCAGAACGTCTCGCAGACGCTGGTCGAGGCCGCCCGCATCGACGGCGCCGGCCGTTGGGCCGTGTTCAAGCATGTCACCCTGCCGGCGCTGCGCCCGACGATCACTATCGTGCTGGTGCTTTCGATCATCTCGTCGCTGAAAGCCTTCGATATCGTCTACGGTCTGACCGGCGGCGGACCCGCGCAGTCGACGCAGATGCTGGCGCTCTGGGCCTTCACCCAGGCGATGCAGATCTTCGATTTCGGCCGCGGTGCGGCGATCTCCGTCGTCCTGCTCCTGATTACCATGGCGATCGTTATTCCCTACCTGCGCTGGACGCAAAAGCATGAGGAGGTCGAATCGTGACAGCTCTCGGAGCCGCAGCCGATGATCTCGACATCGATATGAAGCCCCTTCGCCTGAAGCGCGATCCCATCCTCATCGGCTTGTGGATCGCCCTCATCCTTGTCGCGCTGATCTGGGTGGCACCCTTCGTCTTCATCGTCTTTACCTCGCTGAAGACACCGGCTGCAGTCACCAGCACTGGCGCCTTCATGCCGCCGACGGACCTCGCCTTCCAGAACTATGCAGACGCCTGGAGCCGCGGCAATTTCGCCAGCTCCTTCTTCAACAGCGTGATCATCACCGTGATCAAGGTGCCGCTCGGCCTCGCGCTGTCGGCAATGGCGGCTTACGCGCTTGCCAAGATCAAGCTGAGAATCAGCAAGGCGCTGCTGCTGCTCGTGGTCTTCGGCACGATGATCCCCTTCCAGGTGATGCTCGCACCGCTCTTCACGCTGGTGAATTCCTTCGGGCTGATCGACACCTATCCGGGCGTCATCCTGCCCTATATCGCCTTCGGCGTTCCCTATCAGGTCTTCATCCTGCATGGCTTCTTCAAGGGCATTCCGAAGGAGCTGTCGGAGGCGGCCCTCATCGATGGCGCGACGCATTTCACCATCTTCCGGCGGATCTTCCTGCCCGTCTGCCTGCCGGTTCTCGCCGCTTTGCTGATCCTCGACTTCGTCTCCACCTGGAACGAATTCGCCATGGCGCTCGTCCTTCTGCAGGACCAGCATATGTGGACCCTGCCGCTCGGCCTCATGTCGTTCCAGGGGCAGTTTTCCAGCAATTACGGCCAGCTCAACGCCGCGATCGTCATGACGGTCCTGCCGGCGACGATCGTCTATCTCATGTTCCAGCGCTACTTCGTGTCCGGACTGACCTCCGGAGCCGTCAAGGGCTGATACCGAAATCTTGTTCTTCGAGGAGAGACATATGTCCGATGCAGCAGTCGAAAAATGGGGCGTGTTCGAAGCGGGTTTCGCCGGCCCGTCCGAAGGCAATCCCTATCTCGACGTGGCATTCGATGCCGTGTTCACGCATAAGAGCCGCGAGGTCCGCGTGCCGGGCTTTTATGACGGCAACGGCACCTATCGCATCCGCTTCATGCCCGACACGGAGGGTCAATGGTCCTTCAGGACACGCTCGAAGACGGCGGCCCTCGACGGCAAGACGGGCTCGTTTGTGGCAACCGCGCCTTCCGCCGGCAATCACGGTCCGGTGCGCGTGCGCAACAAGTTCCATTTCGGCTATGCCGACGGCACGCCCTTCTTCTCCTTCGGCACGACATGTTACGCTTGGACGCATCAGCCGCTGGAGATGCAGAAGCAGACGCTGGAGACGCTGAAGAAGACGCGGTTCAACAAGATCCGCATGGGCGTCTTCCCGAAGGACTATCCCTATAATACCAATGAGCCGCTGCATGCCTGCTTCGAAACGGGCGCCGACGGCAGGCTCGATTTCGATCGTCCGAACCCTGCCCTCTTTCAGCATTTCGACCGGCAGGTGGCAGCCCTTTGCGCGCTTGGCATCGAGGCCGACATCATCATTTTCCACCCCTATGACCGCTGGGGCTATGCCGACATGTCGGCCGAGCAGGATTTCCGTTATGTCGCCTATCTTGCAGCACGGCTTTCCGCCTACCGGAACGTCTGGTGGTCGCTCGCCAACGAATATGACTTCCTGATCGATACAAAGCCGATGGAACAATGGGACCGCTACTTCCACATCCTGGAGGAAAACGATCCCTACCAGCACCTGCGCTCGATCCATAATGGCGACGTAACGGCGAATTTCGACCATCGCAAGCCCTGGGTGACGCATACCTGCATCCAGAACCCCGACGTCAAGCGCACGCAGGAATGGCGCAACGCCTACGGCAAGCCGGTCGTCAACGACGAGCCGGAATATGAAGGCGACATCGTGCAGTCCTGGGGCAATCTCTCCGCACAGGAGCTCGTGCACCGCTATTGGATCACCATGGCGCGCGGCGGGTATGCCGGCCACGGCGAGACCTATTCGCATCCTGACGATCTGATCTGGTGGGCGAAGGGCGGTGAGTTGCGCGGCGAGGCCTGGAAGCGCATCGGCTTCCTGCGCGACCTGCTCGAGGCCGACGTCAAGTACGGGCTGGAGCCGCTCGGCGTAATCGGCGAATGGCCTTGGTCGCGCGTCTCGGGCGCGCGAGACGGCGACGGCGATTTCCGGCTGATCTATCTCGGCGAACATCAGCCGGTCATCTGGTCATCAGGCCTGCCGCTCGACGGCACCGATTACGACGTCGATATCATCGACACCTGGGAGATGACGATCACGCCGGCCGAAAAGATTGCAGCCCCTGTTCCGCATCCCACCCGTCATGGCGCGATCGTGCGCGGCGGCAAGCCGGACGCGGCCTTCGGCGTCAAGCTTCCCCGCAAGCCGCATCAAGCGCTGCGCGTGCGCAGAAAGCGCTAAGGATAGAAGGAGTCCCCATGTCCGGGTTGAGCATCAATAAAGTCAAGAAATCCTTCGGTTCGGTCGACATCATCCACGGTATCGATGTCGAGATCGCCGATGGCGAGTTCGTCATCCTTGTCGGACCGTCGGGCTGCGGCAAGTCCACGCTGTTGCGTATGATTGCCGGCCTCGAGGAAATCAGCGCCGGCAAGATCAGCATCGACGGGCGCGTCGTCAACAATCTGCAGCCGAAGGATCGTGATATCGCCATGGTCTTTCAGAACTACGCGCTTTATCCGCAGATGACGGTCGCCCAGAACATGGGCTTTGCGCTGGAACTGGCCGGCGCCAGGCGGCCGGAGATCGACAGGAAAGTCTCCGAAGCTGCCGCCATCCTCGGCCTGCAGCCGCTGCTGGAGCGCAAGCCGGCGCAGCTTTCGGGCGGCCAGCGCCAGCGCGTCGCGATGGGCCGCGCCATCGTCCGCGATCCGAAGGTCTTCCTCTTCGACGAGCCGCTGTCGAACCTCGACGCCAAACTCCGCGTCAAGATGCGAGCGGAGATCAAGGCGCTGCATCAACGCCTGAAGACGACGATCGTCTATGTCACGCACGACCAGATCGAAGCCATGACCATGGCCGACAAGATCGTCGTGCTGCAGGGCGGCCGGGTCGAACAGATCGGCAGCCCGCTCGAACTCTACGACCGGCCGCGTAATATCTTCGTCGCGGGCTTCCTCGGCTCGCCGGCGATGAACTTCCTCGAAGGCACGCTCGAGACTGGCGGCAGCCCGAGCCTCGCTCTTTCTGGCGGCGCGCGTGTGAAACTCTCACAGGCACCGGCCAATTCCGCCGGCAAGCCGCTGACGCTCGGCATCCGCCCTGAGGACATTTCGCTCGGCGGATACGAGGGCGTCGAGGCGGTCGTGAAAGTTATCGAGCCGACCGGCTCGGAAACCCATGTCGCCGTTGAGGTCGAAGGCAAGGAGCTGACTTGGGTCGTGCGCGAGCGCGTGAACCTCGCCCCGGAGCAACGCGTCAAGCTGTCCTTTGCGTCTCCCAAGGTGCATTTCTTCGACCGACAGACGCAGAGCAGGCTCGACGCCTGAGCGACCACGTAAACAGCCAGGCCGGGCGGCCTGGCACCGCCCGGCTCTTTTCACGGTGGTGGTCCGCTCCAGTCAGGTCACCGTACTGAGTGTTCGCGCAATCGCATTGCGCCATCCGACAATTCTCGCCTGTCGGTCAATCTCCGTCATGTCAGGCTGAAAGCTGCGGTCGCGCGCCCAGGCGCGGGCAAACTCGCTTTGCCCCGGCCAGACACCCGCCTGCGATCCTGCAAGCCAGGCCGCACCAAGCGCCGTCGTCTCCAGCGTCGCGGCGCGGTCGACGGGGCTCGAAAGAATATTGGCGAGATGCTGCATGGTCCATTCGGAGGCCGACATGCCGCCATCGACGCGCAGGACGGTTTCGATCGGATGGTCGCCCCAATCGCTCCGCATCGCCACCAGAAGGTCGAGCGTCTGGTAGGCAATCGATTCCAGTACGGCGCGCGCCAGTTCCGCCGGGCCGCTGTTGCGCGTCAGGCCGAAGATCGCGCCCCGCGCCTCCGGATCCCAATAGGGAGCGCCGAGCCCGGTAAAGGCGGGCACGACATAGACCCGTTGCTGTGGATCGGCTTTGTCAGCCAATGCCCCGGTTTCCGACGCCTTTTCGATGATGCCGAGGCCGTCGCGCAGCCATTGCACCGCCGCCCCCGCGATGAAGATCGACCCCTCCAGCGCATAGGTCGTCTTGCCGTTCAGGCGATAGGCAATGGTGGTCAAAAGCCGGTTCTTCGACCGCACCATATCATCCCCGGTGTTCAAGAGCGCGAAACAACCGGTGCCGTAGGTCGATTTCATCATGCCCGGCTCGAAACAGGCATTGCCGATCGTTGCCGCCTGCTGATCGCCGGCAACACCAAGGATGGGAATGGCCGCGCCGAGGATGTCGGGATCGACCAAACCGAAAGTGGCGGCACTGTCCTTGACCTCAGGCAGCAGGCTACGCGGGATGCGCAGGATCTCGAGAAGCTCGTCGTCCCAGCAGTTCTCGGCGATATTATAGAGCAGGGTTCGCGAGGCGTTGGTCGCATCGGTGACATGCGCCCGCCCGCCGGTCAGCTTGTAGATGATCCAGCTGTCGATGGTGCCGAAACAGACCTCGCCGGCCTCCGCCCGGGTGCGCAGCCCTTCGACGTTGTCGAGCAGCCAGCGCAGCTTCGTGCCGGAAAAATAGGGATCGAGGAGCAGGCCGGTCTTGGCGGTAAAAAGCTTTTCGTAGCCATCGACTTTCAGCCGGTCGCACATTTCCGCCGTGCGCCGGTCCTGCCAGACGATCGCCTTGTAGAGCGGCCGGCCGGTGGCTCTTTCCCAGACGACGACAGTTTCGCGCTGGTTGGTGATACCAACAGCGGCAATTGCGCCGGGCGCCACGCCGCTCCTTGCCAGCGCATCGCGCACGGTCGAAAGCACCGTGTCCCAGATTTCGGCCGCATCATGCTCCACCCAGCCGGTCTGCGGGAAATACTGGGTGATCTCCGTCTGGGCCGACGATGCGATCCGCATCTGGGGGTCGAAGAGAATTGCCCGCGACGATGTCGTGCCCTGGTCGATGGCAAGGATATGGCCACTCATGGCATCTCTTTCCTGCGCAGCAGCCGTCGTTCCGTCGGGACGACGGCTTGTCCTCGTTTTGTATTTGGAAGTGGTGTCGACCTTCCCGGCAGCGTGCCGGGAAGGTCTGATGGCAGCCGGGCCTAGACCCGGTCAAACAGCCTATTTCTTGGCTTCAGCCCAGCTCTTGACGAGCTCGTCATAGTTGACGGTGACGGGCTTTTCCTTCTCGTTCTCGATCTTCAGCTGCGGAGCGAGGTTGCCCTTCTTCACCGCATCCGCGTTCCAGTAAGCGAGATCATGTTCCTCGGCGAGTTTCGGACCGATGTCGCCCTGGACCTTGGCGCGTTCGAGGCGCTGCAGCACCTTTTCCTGCTCGGAGCAAAGCGAGTCCATTGCTCCCTGCGCGGTCTTTGCGCCTGACGAAGCGTCACCGATCGCCTGCCACCAGAGCTGCGCGAGCTTCGGATAGTCGGGAACGTTCGTACCGGTCGGCGACCACTGCAGACGGGCAGGCGAACGGTAGAACTCGATCAGGCCGCCGAGCTTCGGCGCACGATCGGTGAAGGACTTGTGGTCCAGCGTCGACTGGCGGATGAAGGTCAGGCCCATGTGGCTCTTCTTCACGTCGACAGTCTTTGACGTGACGAACTGGGCATAGAGCCAGGCCGCCTTGGCACGATCGTCAGGCGTGGACTTCATCAGCGTCCAGGAACCGGCATCCTGATAGCCGAGCTTCATGCCGTCCTTCCAGTAGACGCCATGCGGGCTCGGTGCGAAACGCCATTTCGGCGTGCCGTCCGCATTGACGACCGGCAGGCCTTCCTTGACGAAGTCGGCGGTGAAGGCCGTGTAGGTGAACATCTGCTGGGCGATTTCGCCCTGCGAGGGGACCGGGCCGGATTCGGAGAAGGTCATGCCTTGAGCGGCGGCCGGTGCATAGGCCTTCATCCAGTCCAGATATTTCTGGATGGAATAGACCGCTGCGGGGCCGTTGGTATCGCCGCCACGCGCGACGCAGGAGCCGACGGGCCGCGAGTTTTCATCGACCTTGATGCCCCATTCGTCGACCGGCTTGCCGTTCGGGATGCCCCTGTCGCCATTGCCGGCCATGGAGAGCCAGGCGTCGGTGAAGCGCCAGCCCAGCGACGGGTCCTTCTTGCCGTAGTCCATGTGGCCATAGACCTTCTTGCCGTCGACGTCGCGACCGGTGAAGAACTCGGCAATGTCCTCATAGGCCGACCAGTTGACCGGCACGCCGAGATCGTAGCCGTACTTCGCCTTGAAGTCCGCCTTGTTCTTCTCGTCGTTGAACCAGTCGTAGCGGAACCAGTAAAGGTTTGCGAACTGCTGGTCGGGCAGCTGATAGAGCTTGCCGTCCGGCGCCGTGGTGAAGGACTTGCCGATGAAGTCGTCGATGTCGAGGCCAGGATTGGTGACATCCTTGCCTTCGTTGGCCATCCAGTCGGTCAGGCTGCGGGCCTGCTGATAGCGCCAATGGGTGCCGATCAGGTCCGAGTCGTTGATATAGGCGTCATAGATATTTTCGCCCGACTGCATCTGCGTCTGCAGCTTTTCAACGACGTCACCCTCGCCGATCAGGTCGTGAGTGATCTTGATGCCGGTAATCGCGGTGAAGGCCGGGGCCAGCACCTTCGATTCATATTCATGTGTGGTAATCGTTTCCGAAACCACCTTGATGTCCATGCCGGCGAAAGGCTTGGCAGCGTCTATGAACCACTGCATTTCCTTTTCCTGGTCGGCGCGCGCAAGCGTCGAAACGTCGCCGATCTCCTTGTCGAGGAAGGCTTTTGCCTCATCCATGCCGGCATAAGCGGAGCCCGCCATAGCCAGCAAAATGCCTGCTGTCGTCGTTAGTAGATGCCGTCGCATAATATCCTCCCAGGGTTTGCGATTGCAGTTCTCACGTCTCAGGCGGCCAGTACCCCCGGCCTCCGTATCACCTTGGAATCACACGTAACGGAACACGCCGATGGCGTAGATCACGGAAATGCCAAGAGCCCACCACAGGTTGGGTCCGATGAGACCCAGCCATGCAAGATGAATGAATGCTGCGCCAAGCAGCGAAATGAACAGCCGGTCGCCGCGCGTCGTCTCGAAACGAAGCAAGCCAACGCGCGGCGTGCCGCCCGGCGAAAAATATTCCCAGACGCTCATGCCGATCAGCAGCATAAGGATCGTCAGGAAGAAGAGCGCCGTCGGTAGCGTCCAGGCCATCCAGGAAAAGCTCATGTCCGGTCCTCCTCAGACGCGGCCCAGGGCAAAGCCCTTGGCGATGTAGTTGCGAACGAAATAGATGACGAGGGCGCCCGGAATGATGGTCAGCACGCCGGCCGCCGCCAGCACACCCCAGTCCATGCCGGCCGCCGACACCGTGCGCGTCATGATCGCCGAGATCGGCTTTGCCGCCGTCGTCGTCAGCGTGCGGGCGAGCAGCAGCTCGACCCACGAGAACATGAAGCAGAAGAAGGCAGCGACGCCGACGCCGCTTGCAATCAGCGGCATGAAGATCTTCACGAAGAAGCGCGGGAACGAATAGCCGTCGATATAGGCGGTCTCGTCGATCTCTTTCGGCACGCCCGACATGAAACCTTCGAGGATCCAGACCGCCAGCGGCACGTTGAAGAGGCAGTGCGCCAGCGCCACGGCAATATGCGTGTCGATCAGGCCGAAAGCCGAATAGAGCTGGAAGAAGGGCAGTGCGAAGACCGCCGGCGGCGCCATGCGATTGGTCAAGAGCCAGAAGAACAGGTGCTTGTCGCCGAGGAAGCGGTAACGCGAGAAGGCATAGGCGGCCGGCAGCGCTGCGGCAACCGAGATCACCGTGTTCATCACCACGTAGATAATGGAATTGATGTAGCCATTGTACCAGGACGGGTCGGTGAAGATGACCGCATAGTTGCGCAGCGTCGGGTTTGTCGGCCACAGCGAGAAGGCGCCGGTGATCTCGGCATTTTCCTTGAAGCTCATATTGACGAGCCAGTAGATCGGCAGGATCAGGAAGATGATGTAGACCGTCGGAACAAGCCAGGAAAGGCTGCCTGCGGGTTTGTATTTGCTGGTCATGTCTGCGCCCTCCTTCAGCCGTTCGCGTCGCCGCTGGTCATCACGGTGTAGAACACCCAGGAGAGCAGCAGGATGATGAGGAAGTAGATGATCGACATGGCTGCCGCCGGACCGAGATCGAACTGGCCGACCGCCATCTTCACCAGATCGATGGAGAGGAAGGTCGTCGAGTTGCCGGGGCCGCCGCCGGTGACGACGAAGGGTTCGGTATAGATCATGAAACTGTCCATGAAGCGCAACAGCACGGCGATCAAAAGCACACGCTTCATCTTCGGCAACTGGATGTAGCGGAAGACGGACCAGCGCGAAGCGCCGTCGATCTTGGCGGCCTGATAATAGGCATCCGGGATCGAAACGAGACCGGCATAGCAGAGCAGCACGACGAGGCTCGTCCAATGCCAGACGTCCATGATGATGACAGTCACCCAGGCATCGACCGGATCGCGCACATAGTTGTAGTCGAGGCCCATCGCTTCCAGCGTATGGCCGAGCAGGCCGATATCGACACGGCCGAAGACCTGCCAGATCGTGCCGACGACGTTCCACGGAATGAGCAGCGGCAACGCCATCAAGACGAGGCAGACAGGAACGCCCGGCCCGGATTTCGGCATGTTGAGCGCGATGAAGATGCCGAGCGGAATCTGCAGCGCCAGAATGATGAAGGAGAAGAGCAGGTTGCGCTGCAATGCGTCCCAGAACCGGTCGGAATGCAGGGTCTGGACGAACCAGTCGGTGCCGGCCCAGAAGAACTCGTTGTTGCCGAACGTATCCTGTACCGAATAGTTGACGACTGTCATCAGCGGGATGACGGCCGAAAACGCCACGAGCAGCAGCACCGGCAGGACCAGAAACCAGGCTTTGTTGTTCCACGTCTTCTGCATGGTCAGGCCTCCCTGCCGACGCGCCAGCTGTCGGCGTAAATGCTGATGGCCGCGGGATCAAAGCTGACCCGGGCGTCATCGGGAATTTCAGAATCCTCGGGCAAGACGATCGCAATCGGTTGGCCAGCGAAGCGGGCGCGCACGATCTTCTGCCGGCCGATATCCTCGACCTTGCTGACGGAGACCGGCATGCCTTCCCGTCCAAGACGGATGAATTCCGGGCGGATGCCAAGCTCGGTCTTCGCGGCGCGCTCGGTTTTCGGCGCGTAGTTCAGCGTCAGCGTCTGGTCTCCTACCCTGACGGTGTTGCCGTCGATCTTTGCCGGCATTACGTTCATGCCGGGCGAGCCGATGAAATAGCCGACGAAGGTGTGGCTTGGCCGCTCGAAGAGTTCGGCCGGCGTACCGATCTGGACGATCTGGCCGTCATACATGACGACAACCTTCTCGGCGAAGGTCAGTGCCTCGGTCTGGTCATGGGTGACATAGACCATGGTGAAGCCGAACTGCTTGTGCAGCCGTTTCAGCTGCGAGCGCAGCACCCATTTCATATGCGGATCGATGACGGTCAGCGGCTCGTCGAACAGGATGGCGTTGACGTCGTTGCGCACCAGACCGCGCCCAAGCGAGATCTTCTGCTTCTGGTCGGCCGTCAGCCCCTGCGCCTTGCGTCGCGCCCAGCCGGCGAGATCGATCATCTCGAGAATGTCGCGCACGCGCCGGTCGACATCCGCCTCGGCCACGCCGCGGTTGCGCAGCGGAAAGGCAAGATTGTCGTAAACCGTCATCGTGTCGTAGATGACCGGAAACTGGAAGACCTGCGCGATGTTGCGGCTCTGGGTCGAAAGGTCAGTGACATCCTTGCCGTCGAACAGGATGCGGCCGTGCGACGGCTGCAGCAGGCCCGAGATGATATTGAGCAGCGTGGTCTTGCCGCAGCCGGAGGGACCGAGAAGCGCATAGGCGCCGCCATCGTTCCACTCGTGGTCGACTTCCTTCAGCGAATAATCTTTTTCCGTCTTCGGGTTGGGACCGTAGGCGTGGCGGATATGGTCGAGCGTGATACGTGCCATTGTGCTCTCCTAAACCTTTGCGACCGTGGCGATGGCGCGCCCGTCGGTGCCGAAGGCCATCAGGTGGCGCATGTCGAGAAAGGCCTCGATGTCCATATCCGGATCGATGTCATGAATGCCATGCGCCAGCATCACCCAGCGCACGCCGTCATAGTCCAGATGAACGAAGCTCTCCGAACCGGTGATTTCGGAGACCAGCGTGCGCGCCTGCAGGCGGGCCGCATCGCCGGTCTGCGGCGTAAGGCCAAGATGGTGCGGATGAAAGGCGATGGTGACAGGCCCGTCCGGCACGGTGGAAAGATGGGCCGGAACCGGAAGCGAGCCCCCGCCTGGGCGCACAAAGACATGACCTGATTTGGTGACCTCGATGGCGTTCAGCGGCGGATCGGCAAAAATGCCGGCGGTGGCAAGATCGACAGGCCGGCGATAGACCTCGATCGTAGGCCCGAACTGCGTGACCCGGCCAGCGTTCAGCGTTGCCGTGTTGCCACCGAGCAGCAGCGCCTCGGAAGGCTCGGTCGTGGCATAAACGAAGATCGCACCCGACTGGGCAAAGATCTTCGGCAGTTCCTCACGCAATTCCTCGCGCAGCTTGTAGTCGAGATTGGCAAGCGGCTCATCCATCAGCACGAGGCTGGCATTCTTGACGAGGGCGCGTGCAAGGGCAGTGCGCTGCTGCTGGCCGCCGGAGAGATTGAGCGGCGTGCGATCGAGATAAGGCGTCAGTTTCAGGAGTTCGGCCGCCTTGCGCACGTCGCGGTCGACCGTGGCGCCATCCTTGCCGGAAATGCGCATCGGCGAGGCGATGTTCTCATAGACGGTCAATGCCGGATAGTTGATGAACTGCTGGTAGACCATGGCAACGTTGCGCTTCTGCACCGGCATGCCGGTGACATCGGCGCCGTCGAAATACACAGAGCCTTCGGTCGGCCGGTCAAGCCCCGCCATCAGCCGCATCAGCGACGTCTTGCCCGACAGGGTTGGCCCGAGCAGGACATTCAGCGTGCCCCGCTCGAGAACCAGATCGGTCGGATAGATATGATAGTCCGCGCCGACCATCTTGGCGGCGTTTCGCAGCTCCAGCATTCCGATTCCCGTGCCTCCTCGCAACGGCGACCACACGCCACCTTATCCGGCCATCTGTGCCGGCATGGCAGCCATGTACTCCTCCAGTGATCTCGCCTGCTCCTTCGAAAGACGCAGGCCATCCTTTGTTCTCCGCCAGAGCACGTCTTGCGCGTTTCTGGCCCATTCCTGTTCGATGAGGTAGCGCACCTCTGCCTCGTAGAGATCGGATCCGAACAGCCTGCCGAGATCGTCGATCTTTGCGGCATTGCCGAGAAGCGTGGCAGCCTTGGTGCCGTAGCGGCGGACCAGCCGGCGGGCATGGGGCTCGGCCAGGAACGGATAGCGCGCCTTGAGTTTCGTGACTTCGCCCTCATAGCCTTGCACCGCAAAGTCGCCGCCCGGCAGATGGCTGCCCGCCGTCCACGGCCTGCCCTTGACGCCGATCGCTTCCCCGATCTTTTCCAGCGCATGTTCCGACAGCCGCCGGTAGGTGGTGAGCTTGCCGCCGAAGACATTGAGAAGCGGGGCTTCCCCTGCCTTGCCCTCGACCTTCAAAACATAATCGCGCGTCGCTTCCTGCGCCTTGGAGGCCCCGTCGTCGAAGAGCGGCCGCACCGCCGAATAGGTCCAGACGATATCGTCGGGTCTCACCGGCTCCTTGAAATATTCCGAGGCCGCATTGCAGAGATAGAGCGTCTCCTCCTCGGAAATCTTCACGTCCTTCGGATCGGCGGTGTAGTCGCGGTCGGTGGTGCCGATCAGCGTGAAGTCGGTCTCATAGGGAATGGCGAAGATAATGCGGTTGTCGGGGTTCTGGAAGAAATAGGCGCGCGGTCCCTCGAACTTCTTCCTGACGATGATGTGGCTGCCCTGCACGAGGCGCACATGGTGGGCCTCGTTATGGCCGAAGGCGGAGCGGATGACATGATCGACCCAGGGACCGGCGGCATTGATCAGCATGCGGGCCTGATGCCGCTCGCTCGTGCCCGTCACCGTGTTGATCGTCTCGATCGTCCAGATGCCACCTTCCTGGGTACCCTTCTCTTGCCTGGCCGACACCACCTTGGTGCGCGGCATGATCAGCGCCCCCTTGTCGGCGGCATCGCGGGCATTGAGCACCACCATGCGGGCATCGTCGACCCAGCCGTCGGAATATTCGAAGGCTTTGGTGAAGAGCGCCTTCAGCGGCTTGGCGGCCGGATCGGTACGCATGTTCAAGACCGCCGTCGGCGGCAAGAGCTTGCGGCCACCGAGATGGTCATAGAGGAACAGGCCGAGGCGGATCATCCAGGCGGGTCGGATGCCCCCCCGGTGATAGGGCAGCACGAAGCGCAGCGGCCAGATGATGTGCGGGGCCATGGCCCATAGGATCTCGCGCTCCATCAGCGATTCCCGCACCAGGCGGAACTCGTAATGTTCGAGATAACGCAACCCGCCATGGATGAGCTTGGTCGCACCCGACGAGGTGCCGGAGGCGAAATCGTTCATCTCGGCAAGCGCGACCGTATAACCACGACCCACCGCATCGCGCGCAATGCCGCAGCCGTTGATCCCGCCCCCAATGACGAAAATATCGTGGATACGGCCCATGTTCCCCCTCGTTGCACCAGGACAGCGCAACGATTCCCCAAACCATTACGAAAGTAAGGATGATTAAATCGAAAATTTTTCGAATGTCAAACGAATGTTTTCCGCCGCAAGAATCAGCGATTTGCTTTCGCCGCTTCGATCAGCACGACGCCGCTCTGTTGACAGATATTGCGGATGGAAGGTGAATCGCATTGGTCGGTGATGAAGGTATGGACCTGCGAAATCTGGCCGATCCGCACTGGCGCGGTACGCTCGAACTTGGTCGAGTCAGCAACCAGGATGACATGCCTTGCATTGGCGATGATCGCTTGCGCAACCTTCACCTCGCGAAAATCGTAATCAAGAAGCGCGCCATCCGGATCGATCGCCGACGCGCCGATCACGGCATAATCGACCTTGAACTGGCGGATGAAATCGACGGCCGCTTCGCCGACGATGCCGCCATCGGACTGGCGCACGACACCGCCCGCAATCACCACCTCAATATGGTCGATTAGCCGTAATCTATTGGCAACATTGATATTATTGGTGATCACCATCAATTCGTGATGATCGGAGAGCGCTTCGCCCACGGCTTCCGTCGTCGTGCCGATATTGATGAAGAGCGAACTGTTGTTGGGAATAAGATCGGCTGCGGCAATGCCGATCGCCTGTTTTTCGCTCGCGGCGATCTGGCGCCTTGCGTCGTAACGGACGTTTTCCGTGCCGCGTGGGAAGGTTGCGCCGCCGTGAATACGCGTCAGGAGCTGCGCATCGCAAAGATCGTTCAGATCCTTGCGGATCGTTTGCGGTGTCACGGCAAACTGCGTTGCCAGATCATCGACCAGCACCCGGCCCGACGTTTTCGCAAGCGCGACGATCTTCCCCTGACGATCCGATAGAAACATGCGCGCCCTCCCTTCGTTTCGCTTTCATCTTTAGCGAAACTTCGGTTCGAGGCAAAGCAATCGCTGCTGGTGCGATCCTTGAGGGTAATCTCACCGTGCGATCAATTTGAATATGATCGAGTGCTGAAATCCCTTTGGATATTGCAAAGCCCGCCCCGCCTCTGCCTTGTTGCATGCTTAATGTGACGTGCGATTCGCGGACCGCGACGGGCGGAGCACGCACGAGGGACAAAAGGAGAGTTCGATGACAGACGCCAAGAGCGGCATTACGGGACTACGGCCGCAGATTACGGTGATTGGCGTCGGTGGCGGCGGCGGAAACGCGATCAACAACATGATCGCCGAGAAACTGGCGGGTGTCGACTTCATCGCCGCCAATACGGATGCCCAGGTGCTGGCAACCTCCAAGGCATCGCGCCGCATCCAGCTCGGTGCCCATGTGACGGAAGGCCTCGGCGCCGGTTCCCTGCCGGAGGTCGGCCAGGCCGCCGCCGAGGAATCGCTCGACGAGATCATGGATCACCTGAGCGGCTCGCATATGTGTTTCGTCACCGCCGGTATGGGCGGCGGTACGGGCACCGGTGCGGCGCCCGTCATTGCGCATGCGGCCCGTTCGGCCGGTATCCTCACGGTCGGCGTCGTCACCAAGCCCTTCACCTTTGAAGGCAATCGCCGCATGAAGATGGCCGAAGCCGGCATCGAGGCGCTGCGCCAGGCGGCCGATACCGTCATCGTCATTCCGAACCAGAATCTTTTCCGCATTGCGGACGCCAAGACCACCTTCGCCGATGCCTTCATGACGGCAGACCGCGTGCTCTATTCCGGCGTGGGCTGCATCACTGACTTGATCGTCAAGGAAGGCCTGATCAACCTCGATTTCGCCGATGTGAAATCCGTCATGCGCGGTATGGGCCGGGCGATGATGGGTACGGGCGAGGCTGAGGGCGAGGCCCGCGCGATGAAGGCTGCCGAAGCTGCGATCGCCAACCCGTTGCTCGACGATATCTCGATGAAGGGCGCCAAGGGCGTGCTGATCTCGATCTCCGGCGGCTCGGACATGACGCTGTTCGAAGTTGACGAGGCCGCCAGCCGCATTCGCGACGAAGTGCAGGACGACGCCGAAATCGTCGTCGGCGCGATCTTCGACCGCAGCCTGGACGGCCGGTTCCGCGTCTCGGTCGTTGCAACCGGCCTTGACGGCGCCGGCCAGGCGGCGGCCGTGCCGGACTATGCGCCGGGACATGTGCAGACCCGCACGCTGCAGTAAGGCGCCGGCTCGAGCGAAAATTGGAAGCTCGTCAAGATGCGTGTGAAGCAGGTCTAGATGAACACTTCCATTGCCTCGTCAGCGGCCCTTATTCCGCTCTCCCAGGCGCCATGCGCTGTCGAAAAGTCGGATTGGTGGGTCGCTTCGCCGGCAAAGAACAGCCGGTTGCCGACCGGGCGCGCGAGCACCAGTCGCGCGCTGGCATGGCCGGGAAGCGCGTGGCTGTAGGAACCGCGAATCCAATCCATGTGGCACCAGGCGGACGCTGCGAAGGGCCGCAGGTGGCGGCGGATGTTGTTTCCAAGAAGTGACGACAGCTGGTCGAGCGCAAAGGCGAAGGCGTCGAGAAGACCGGCCCGTTCGATGACGACGGCGCCCTTTCCGCCGAAGAACCCTTCGACGACCGGGCGACCGAGCGGCCTTATGTAATAGCTGCCGGTCTCGGCATTCCTGGCATCGCCGAGCAGATGGGTTTCCGGTTCGAGGCCATGATTGCCGCTGAGCTCCATGAACAGCTTGTCGGCAAGACCGAGCGGCAGCTGGCCTGCGGCATGCAGGTGATCGTCGACATCAGGATCAAAGGCGATGGTGCCGCGGGAAAGAACATTGGTCGAGACCGTGACGATCGCGGCTCCCGCAGTCACCGGGCCGCGGTCGGTTTCCAGCCTGACACCTTCGCCGGTCAGCGCGACACGGCGCACCGGTGTCGAAAGCCGCAGCGTCACGTCGGGGACGGCGGCGCCGATCAGGCTTCCATAGCCTTCATGCACTCGCCAGTTGGCATTGGTCGCGGCATTGTCGTAAGCGAGGAAATCGGCAACAGACAGCCGCTCCAGCGGCGCGCCGTTCAGATAGCCGCTCAGCGACTGGCAATAGGCGTTCCACTCGCCATTGGGCTCCAGCGCGTCAGAGGCGCGGTCGCTTGGCGGCGGATTGGCCCGCAGCCGCGCTTCGAGCGCCTCCCAGGCGGCAGCGGCAGCCGCCCGTTCATCCGGCGAAAAGCCGAGATCACGCCACTGGCTCTGCCAGGCCGTCGGTCCGCGCTCGATCGTGAAGCCCGCATCCCGGCCGATGGCAACGAGTGGATTGCGCTCTGCCGAGTGCAGCCAGCCGCAGCCCATATCGAGCGGCATGCCTGACAGTTCGATCGTCCAGGCCCGGCCGCCGACGCGGTTGCTGGCCTCGAGAATGACGACCGAGTGTCCGGCCTCAGCCAGTTTTCGTGCCGCGGCAATGCCTGCTGCACCGGCGCCGATAACGGCCACATCGTAGTCCATCGTCACCGTCTCGCTCCGCGCTTCGTCATCACCTTGATAGGCTTAAGTTTTACATGCGAGCCGTACCCGCTTCAATGCGCCCGAAAGCCTGCTACTATGCCGACATGACCTTCTTCGAAACACTCGTTGCCCTGCTCGCCGTCGCCATCCTGCTCCTGCAGATCACCCGGCGCATGCACCTGCCCTATCCCGGCATTCTGGCTGCCGCCGGTGTCGGTGTGGCGATGTTGCCGGGGGCGCCTGTCATCCCGATCGATCCGCCGACGGCGCTTGCTCTGTTCATCGCTCCGGTCTTGGTCGACTCCGCCTATGACTTCCCGATGGGCGCGGCGCGGCGCATGCTGCTGCCGCTGATCTTCTATGCCGTCATTGCCGTTCTGGTCACGACAGGCGTCGTCGTGTCGATCAGCATGCTGACCGTCGGCCTGCCGATCGCAGTAGCCGTCACGCTCGGCGCCATTGTTGCGCCGCCCGATGCTGCTGCAGCGACCGCCGTGCTTTCCAATCTGCCGGTCGATCGCCGTGTCGATGCACTTCTCAAGGGTGAAAGCCTGTTCAACGACGCGACGGCGCTGCTGCTGTTCGGAGCAGCACTCACGGTCCAGGCGCGCGGCGGGCTCGATAGCGCGACCGCACTTCAGATCGGCTTTGCTGCACCCGGCGGCATTCTGTTCGGCATTGTCTTCGGCTTCTTCGTCTCACGGCTTCGGCCAATCACCGAGAATACGGTCGGCGGCACGCTGCTTCAGTTCGTCTATGCCTTTTCGACCTGGCTGATCGCCGAGCATCTGCACCTCTCTGCCGTGCTGGCAACGGTTGCGAGCGCCATGACAATCGCCATGCTGTCGACGGTCGACGATTCCCCGCGCATGCGGGTGCATTCCTTCGCCGTGTGGACGACCGTCGTTTTCCTGCTGAACGTCGTCGCCTTCCTGCTCATGGGCCTGCAGGCCCGCAGCATCCTGGAATCCATGTCCGCTGGCGAGCTCGAGCGAGCGCTCGGTTTTGCAGCCATCGTTGTGGTCGCTGTGATCCTTACACGTCTGGCGATGGCTTTCCTGCTGCACGCATACGTCATCTCACGCCACCGGCGCGGCAAGCTGCTGTCGCCTTTCAGGCATGGGGAGACCTTTCTGGTCGGCTGGTCCGGCATGCGCGGCCTCGTGACGCTCGCTACCGCCTTTGCCCTGCCTGCCGATTTTCCTGAACGGGACCTCGTCGTGCTGACGGCTTTTGCCGTGGTACTGGCAACGCTCGTCATCCAGGGAGCGACACTCGCCCCGATGATCCATTTCCTGAAACTTGGGCGGCAGGCGCAAGTTCAAGACGAACTGGAAGCCGCAAGGCGCTCGCTTGCCGAAGCTGCATTTGAGCGGCTGGAGAAGGAAGGTGGCGCCGAGGCGGAGGCCATCCGAACGATCTGCAAGGATCACTGGACGGTGCCCTCGGAGGCCGGCGAGACCTCTCCGCTCGTACGCCGCCGCAAGCTGACGATCGCCGCCGTGATCGCTCAGCGACAACGCCTCGAGGAATTGCGCGACAAGGATAAGATCGGCGCGACGCAGTATCTCGAATTGCAGGAAGACCTCGACTGGAAGCAGCTCTCGGTCGGCTCCGATGAGGATCGGCGCATTACCGAGAGCTAAGGGTAGCCTGCAGACAAGGGGCGACCGTTGCAGCCGCCCCCAATGCTGCAGCCGATCCCCGTCAATGTCCGCAGCAACTGCCGCTGGCCTTGTCCCCCTGATCGGAAGCGACCGAGCCGTGGTTGTCACGGCTGTGCTCATTGCGGGCAGCGGGGAGGTTCATGGCGATGTTGCTGTCGAAGAAACCATTCGGCTTCAGGGTAAAGCCTGCATATTCCACCGGCATGATCGGAAAATCCTCCGGTTTGCACACATGCGTATGCCCGAAAGAATGCCAGAGCACGATATCGGCGTTTTCGATATTCCGGTTGTTCTCGACATATTTCGGCAGGCCGTCCCCACCTGCATGCACATTCGGATAGTCGCCGGACGCATATTTTTCCTTCGCGTCGAAAGCCGTCACCCAGATGTGCTTCTTGGCAAAGCCGCCGCGCTGAGCAACCGTCGATCCGTCCTGGGCGAGCATCAGGGGACTTGGCATGACCACCATTTTATAGCCGGGCGCATTGCCCACGGAATTACGCTCGTTGGGGTTCTGGACCTTCCAATACCGGCCGGTCTCGCCATTGGCGACGGCGGGACTGTCGAGCTCCCGTTTCAAGATCTTCGTCTTCGTATCGAAGACATTGCCGTAGGGATTGTCCTCTCCCCATGGGCGTGGCTGGAACTCATGCTCAGTGACGGTGTTCCCGCCGCCATCGATATCCATGTGCAGGCGCGCATTGAAGAAATGCTGGTGGGTCGGGCCACCGAGATTGTCGTCGACCATTCCACCCCAGGCATATTTCTGGCCGCCTGCCACAGCCGCGGTCTGAATAATGCCGGTCAGCTTTGCCTCGAGCTGGATGGTGCCGTCCTGATAGAGATACCAGTAGAAGCCATAGTCATAATTGCCGACCGTCGCGAAGAAGGAGATGACGAGACGGCGGGATCTCCTCACTTCGAAAATGCCGTTTCTGAACTCGTAGTGCTTCCAGAGGATCCCAAAATCCTCTTCATGCATGCAGACGGCGTTCTTCATGATCACCGGCTGGCCGAAATCATCGGCCGACGGAATATCGAAATAGTGTATCTGGCCAAGGCAATCGCAGCCGAGCTCAAGGCTGTTGGCGAGCCGTCCCAGCCCATATTCTCCGGCGTCGAAAGCGCTCTTCCAATAGTGGTTGGCGGTCGGATCGGCATAGGGCACGACCATTTCGGTCACCGAGGCACGAAAGATCACGGGACGAAGCTTGCCGCCGTTTTTAATCCCAAGCTCATGCAGGACGAGACCTTCGCGGGGCGTAAAACCGACGCGAAACAACCAATCCTGCCATTGCACCGTCCAGCCGTCGACCGAGAAGCTCGGTCCCTGCGGCTGCACGATGTTGAGCGGCTTTACATCCTGGCGGACGTCGGGAAAGGACTCCTGTCCGTAATTCCGCTTCTTCCTCGGCACCGGAATGACGGTCTCGTCGTCGACAAGATCGACCACTTTATTGCTGATCAGGTCGACAACCGCAACGACCCCTTCGATCGGATGGGCATAGCCGTTGTCGCGGATATCCTCGCGCCAATAGGAGACGGCGCGAACGATGCGGGCGCCCTTTTCAAACTCCCGTCCGAAAAAACCCGAGGAAAACGGGTCGATCTGGACGAGCGGAATATCTTCCTCGGTGATACCGCGCTTCTTGACCGCAGCAATCCAGCGCGGGTCCGATTTGACTGTGGCCTCAACGGTCTCGAACTCGCAAAGCATGACCGGCGGCTGCCCATAAGGCGCTGATTCAAGCAGCAGCCTCTTGTGCTCGACGACAGTTTTTTTTGACAGCTCGACGATCGATTCATGAACCTCGCCCGAGCTGGAATCCAGCGACAGGACAAATGCCAGCCGGGGAAGCTTCCTTCCTTCGCGATGCATGGCCATGTCGGATTTTGTCGGCTCCTCTAGGCGAATGATCGGGAAGCGGATCGATTGCGGCAGTTGCTTTTCGTCCTTCAGAATTGCGACTGCTTCCGAGATCTCGGTCAGGCTCAGCGGGTCGAGCGGATAGGCGAGCGTTTCTACAACGGCGTCCATTGTCAGTCCTTCATGTGCTTTGGGTGGTGGACAGTGCGCATCCGGCTGCGCACTGGGAGGCTCAGCGTCAGCGGCCGGCGCAGATGTCCATTTCGGGCGTGCGATCGCCATGGATGCAGAAGACAGAACAAAATGCGTGTGCTTCTGCCGCCACCAGGATTGTGACTGTCGTCAAAGCCATCAAGATGATCAGCGACATCCGGTCGACGAGGGTCAAAGGTTGAAGTCTCGTCATTCGAATGCCTTCCCGAGCGAAGCATAGAGTTCAGGCTTCACGGTCCTGATGCGCACCGCAAAGGCCGCCCCGATCAGGCCGGTCAGCACCACCACCAGCGGGAAGGATTTCACGATCGCGCTTTCCGATCCCGACAGGAGCGGCAGGTTGATGATGACGAGGATGATTGAGCCGAGGATACCGAGCAGCGCCAGGAGCGGTGCCACCGTCGTGGTCCATAGACTGTAGCGACGCGGCAATCCCCAGAAGAACAGAACGATTGCCACGCAGACGAGGGCCTGGACAGCCAGGATCCCGAGAACGGCCAAAGCGGACATCCAGGAAAAGACGACCGTATAGGGATCGGCACCGGCTGCGACGAAGCAGACAAGCGCGAGGGCGGCAGAGGCGCTCTGGACGGTACCCGCCATATAGGGCGAACCGTGGACCGGATGAACCTTGCCCAAAGCCCTGACCACCAGCCCTTCGCGCCCAAGCGCGTAGAAATACCGGTTCAGCGTGTTGTGGAAGGACAGAATGCAGGCAAAGAGGCTGGTGATCAGCAGGATATTCATCACCTGCGACGACCATTGTCCGAGGATGGTGTCTACAGCGACAAAATAGAAGCTTTCCAGGCCGCTGCCGGCCGTCGCCTGCACCTTCGAAGGGCCATAGAACTGCACGATGGCCCAGGTCGACAGCGCGTAGAAGACGGTGATCAGCAAAACGGCGGCATAGGTTGCGCGCGGGATCGTCTTTTCCGGGTTTTCCGCCTCTTCTCCGAAGATAGCGGTGGCCTCAAAGCCAATGAAGGAGCCAACCACAAAGACGAGCGCCACGCCGAGGCCCGGCGAAAACACGGTGGCCGGGCTGAAGGAGGAGAGGCTGAAACCTTCCGGCCCACCGCCGGTCAGCACAATGCCGATGTCGAGAAGCAGCAGGATTGCCACTTCAGCCAGCATGCAGATCCCGAGGATCGTGCCTGAAAAGGCAATGTTTCGCTGGCCGCAAAGATGGACGGCCACCAGCGCGGCAAAGGACCACGCCCACCATGGAAGTGCCACGATCGATGCCACGGCGCCGCTCATGAAGACACCGAACAATCCGTAGATGGCGATCTGTACCGACGAATAGGTCAGAAGCGCCATCAGCGCACCGCCGACACCGGCCGGCTTGCCGATGCCCTGCGTGATGTAGGTGTAGAAGGCGCCCGTCCCGCCGACATGCCGGCTCATCGCCGTGAAGCCGACCGAGAAGATGAGATACAGGATCCCCGCCAGGACGAAGGCACCCGGTACACCGGGTCCATTGCCGAACGCGAAAGCGGCGGGCGTGGCGCCGACAACGGCGGTGAGCGGCGCTGCTGCCGCCACGACGAAGAAGACGATATGGGCAAGGCCGACGGAGTTTTTCGCGAGGCGATCGGGAGGATTTCCCAAAATGGTGTGCGTTGTCATGAGAACCCCTGTTTTTGATTTTCATCAACACGGTAGCCACGACCGATTGGCCTCAAAATTGCAGTTCATGCCAATGAATCGATAATTTGCGCCATCACTGGCGGCGGGGAACAAAAACATGTCATCTGCCCAGCAAACCGGCACGTCCGCGCAGATATTTGCTTCAATTCGTGCGTCTGTGCTGCTGCCGCTCATCGAACAAATCGACCGGAAATCCGGCAAGGCAGATGTATTGCTCGCCCTTCACGGTCTTCTGCGCAGCCAGCTTGACGATCCCTATGCCATGGTCCCCATGAACCGATATGTGGCGATCTTTGAAGATGCGGCATCGATCGTCGGAGATCCGACGATGGGCGCATTGCTTGGAACCCTGTTCAAGCCGAGCGATATCGGCCCGATCGGCGTGCTCTTTTCGATATCGAGCACGATCCGTACCGGCTTCGAACGATTGGCGAAATATGTGAACACCGTCCAGAGCGGCACCAATTCCGGTGTTTTTCAGGAAGACGGCAATCTGGTCTGGAGCTACCGCCTCGACGATCCCAGGCTCTGGCCGAGACGACAGGACAGCGAGTTCACGCTGGCCGCGTCCTGCCAACTCGTCCGCGCCTGTTTTGCCCGCGGGTGGAGGCCGGTCGAAGTCCATTTCGAGCATCGGGCGCCTCGTGATCCGACGACCTTGCAACGGATTTTCCGGGCTCCTTTAAAATTTAGCGAGTCTGCCAATCGCATCGTGGTTTCGGGGCAAGATGCCCGCCGCGTCTACCGCCAGGAACAGCTCGACCTGGCGGCGGTCCTGGAGCGCCATATCGCAGATCTGAGCGGCAGGTTGTTGCAGTCGGATTCGACCGTCAATCATGTCCGATCATTGATCGGGATCTATCTGGGACACAAGCCCATCACGCTCGTCGGGCTTTCGCAGGAGCTCAGCCTTTCGCCGCGAACCTTGCAGCGGCGGCTCTCCGAGCAGGGGACGTCGTTGAGGGATCTCATGCGGGAATACCGCCAAAGTATCCTTGCGCTGCAAAGACAGAATGGCGCAGTCAGAATGAAAGAGCTTGCTCAAGTCCTGGGTTACGCGGACGAGACGGTGCTGTGGCGAGCCCGCAAACATTGGGAACGTATGCAGTAGGCGGCAAACAATGCTGCGGCAGGTCCATAGGGCCAACCGCAGCGATCAAGGAAATTCGGCCCGGCGCCCTCAACGGATGCTAAACGGGAAATATTTCGCGTTGATCGTGTCGTAGGTGTCGTTAGCCTCGATCTCTTCGAGCGCAGCATTGAGTTTGTCCAACAACGGCTTGTCGCTCGGGCGTACGGCGATGCCGGCTCCGTCACCAAAATATTCGGTGTTCTTGATATCCTTGCCCTTGAATTCGCAGCAGCCGCCCGCCTTGGTGTTTGCGAGCCAGTCGTAGACCGCGAGCTTGTCTTCCAGGATGATATCGACCTTGCCGTCGGCGAGGCCCTTGTAAAGATCCGGAGACGCGTGGAACACGGTCGTCGCGATGCCGCTGTAGAACTTTTTGGCGTAGGATTCCTGGGAGGTTGCTGCCGTCACGCCGAGCCGCAGTTTCTTCAGATCATCGGGTGACGTGCCGGCAATCTCGTCGTTTTTGCGCGCGATGAAGACCGTCGGGCTGTCATAATATTTCTGGGTGAAGGCAACCTTTTGGCGCCGCTCCGCGCTCATCGACATCGACGAAATGATCGCGTCATATTTGTTGTCGAGCAGATTCGGGATCATCGCCGTCCATTCCTGGATGACGAATTCGCACTTCAATTTCGCAGTCTCGCAAAGGGCCTTGGCGATATCCACGTCGAATCCCTGAAGCTGGTTATTGGAATCGACATAGTTGAATGGTGGAAATGCGCCCTCGACGGCTATGCGGATGCTGTCGTTTTCGGCGGCTCGGACAACAGCAGGTTCAAAAATACCAACCGCAACAACGGCCGTGCAGGCAAATGCGAAGAACTTCGAAGGATAGAGAGATCCTAATCGCAACATATCAATCACCTTGATGTAGAGCTCGATCGCCAACCTTGCATCGGCAAGCGTTGCGCAATGAGCAGCCAATCACAAAACAATTAAAAAGCTCATCATTTTCGGCCATTAATTTTGATGCTGCTTGAAAAGCATTTTGTAAACAATCGAGGTCAGTATCAGGGCGCTCGGGAGAAGACTGCGTGCCTGCTGATCCGCCTTTAAGATTATTCGCTCACAGAGCGACCTGGACATCGTCCGGGTCGATACTGGTGCTGCTTGCGATCAGCGGGCTGGCAATTCTCGGCCTGGTGTTCCTGGCTGCTATCTGGGCCGGGAGGGAAAGCGACGCAGCCGCCCTCGATCGGCAGCGCCAACTCGTCAACAGCCGCCTTCTGGATCAGGTCCGGCGTGTATCTCAGGATATCCAGCTGATGGGTGCAGGTTATGCTTCGCTGCTGGTGGCGGATTCAGCAACGGCCAGCGGCAAGAGCGAGCGCGCAGGCGCGACATCGGCCGCGACATTCGGCAAGATCGCGACAACGGTATTCGGTTACAACGCGGCGTTCCTCGTGACCCCGGCAGGCGAGCTTGCTCTACAGTCCGATCCCGAAACGAAACGCCGCTTCAAATGGGTGCGTCCGCTGCTTCAGCCGATGATCCAGGATCTGGAAGCAACGCACCATGATGTACCGGGAGGGCCGAGCTCCGATCCGGAACCAAGCCGCGTGGAGCTGATGCGACTTGAGGGCCGCCCTTCGGTCGCGGGCGTCGTTTCGGTCACGCGCTCGTCGAAAGTGGATCCCCGGAAAGGAAATGACGGCAACAGGCTCTACCTCGTGGCGTTCCGCTTCCTCGACGGTGTCACGCTCGATACGCTGAGCCGCGAACAGGGACTGGCCGGCGCTCGTTATGCCCGCACCGCGGATCAGGAGCAGAATGAAGTCGCGTTCGAAATCGAGGCGACGGCGTCAGGCGACCCTATCGGCTTCATCATCTGGAGGCCGGATCTGCCGGGCTCACGCGTCATCGGCCGGCTTGTTCCCGTGCTCTCCGTGGCCGGCCTTGTCATCGCAGGCCTCTTCTTCGCCTTGATGGGCCGTTTGCGCGGCAGCCTAAGAGAACTCAGCGCAAGCGAACATCATGCGCGGCATCTTTCGCTGCATGACGTTTTGACGGGCCTGCCGAACCGGGCGCTCTTTGCGGCCCGTTTCGAGCAATGCCTTGCGGCCATGAAATCGCCTGGCGAGCGCGCCGTCCTTGCCCTTGTCGATCTCGACAAATTCAAGGAAGTGAACGACATTCATGGGCATGCCGCCGGTGATGAGCTGCTGCGCGGCGCCGTCGACAGGATGAATGCCCTGATCGAATCAGGCGACACGCTTGCAAGGCTCGGCGGCGATGAATTCGCGCTGCTTCTTCCCGATGTCAGGGAGGGCGACGATAGCTGCATCCTCCTCTGCAACGCCATTATCGAGGCCCTGAGCAAGCCGTTCCAGCTTCGTGGCGGCGACGTCGTCGTCCGCATCGGATGCTCGATCGGTATTGCTGCCTTTCATGACGCGGCCCAGGCAACCAGCGAGGTTTTGCGGCGTGCGGACGTTGCCCTTTACGAGGCCAAGACCAACGGGCGAGGCCGCCTGGTCGAATATGATCCGTCCCTGGATCACCGGGTGGAGGCACGCGAAAGCCTCAAGAACGACCTTCGCCTCGTGCTGGAAGACAGCGCAGGTTTGCCCGATATGGCGGACAACTCCCGCACCAGCGCCGTCGGCCAATTGGAAGTCTTCTTTCAGGGCGTGCATCGTGCCGACGCGCATGGGAACCTTTCGGGCGCCGAGGCTCTCCTGCGCTGGCGCCATCCGATCCAGGGACTGCTGTCACCAGACAAATTCATCCCCATCGCCGAGGAGGCCGGCATGATCGACCAGCTTGGCGAATGGGTGCTGAGGAATGCCGCAAAGGCGGCCACGAACTGGCCGGCCGATATGTCGGTCGCCGTCAACGTTTCGCCCTCACAAATCCGGCATCGGGACTTCGACCGCCACGTGCTCTCCATCCTGACCGAAACCGGCCTGCCGCCATCGCGGCTGGAACTGGAACTGACGGAAGCCGCACTCTTCAACATCGATGAAAATGCTCAAGGAACGCTCGGCAAGCTTCGGTCGCAGGGGATCCGGATTGCGCTTGATGATTTCGGCACCGGCTTCTCGTCGCTGAGCCACCTCATTCAATTCAACATCGACCGGATCAAGATCGACCGCTCCTTCGTGCGGTTGCTGGGAACACAAGCCGAGGGTGCGGCCATCGTTTCGGCGATCCTAGGTTTGAGCCGCACGCTTGGAAAAGCGACGACGGCCGAAGGCGTCGAGACCGAAGGGCAGAGAGACTTTCTCGTCGCGGCCGGCTGCAACGACCTGCAGGGTTTCCTGTTCTCCCGCCCCATGCCCCCGGCTGAGTTCCTCTCTTCGTTGCGCTCGACGGAAGCGGTAAGGTCAACAGCGGTATCCTCGTCGCACGGCTGACGGCCAGCCCTCACTGCCGCCTGCCGATCATCCAGACGAGATAGGGCGCGCCGGCGAAAGCAGCGAAGAGGCCAAGCGGCAGTTCGTAGGGGAAGGTCGCAGTACGGGCGCCGAGATCGGCGATCACCATCAGCACAGCACCTATGACGGCCGAAGCGAAAAGCCTGCTGCCCGCTTTTTCGAAGCCGGCGCGGTGAGCGATATGCGGTGCCATCAGGCCGACGAAGCTCAAGGGACCGACGAGCAGCGAGGCAGCCGCCGTGGCGATGCCCGCCGTCAACACCATCATTGTGCGGGCGCCGACCAGGGGCAGGCCGAGCGCGAGCGCAGTCGGCGCACCGAGCGGCAGGATCACCAGCCAGCGCGTGAAGATCAGGCCGATTGCGAGGATGACGATGGTGAGACCGGCAAGGAAGGCCGCCGTTTCCGGCGTGGCGGCCGCAGCCGAGCCGCCGAGCCAGGCGAGGATCTGCCAGGCGCGCTGATCGCCGACGGCAAGAAGAGCGCTCAGGATCGCCGAGCTGAAAGCACTGACGGAAATGCCTGCGAGCAACAGGCGCTCGGGCGGCAGATGCCGGCGGGCGGCAAAAAGCGCGACGATGACCAGCACCACGATTGCGCCGCTGCCGGCACCGAGGAAGAGCGCGGGCGCGCCGGCATCGGCTGAGAAGCTTAAGGCAACGGCATAACCGACGCCGGCACCGCCGCTGACACCCAGCACTTCAGGGCTTGCCAACGGATTTCCGGTGAGGCGCTGCAGCATGGCGCCCGCCATGGCGAGCAGGCCGCCGGCAGCGGCCGATGCCAACAGACGTGGCCAGCGGGCCGGGAAAAGCTCCCAGAAAAGATCGCCGCTGAGCAGCGTCCATCCATCGGGCAGGCGCGCAACGCAGAGGGCCGCCCAGACGAGTGGCGGCAGCAGGCAGAGGATGAGGGCGAGCCGTGACAGGGGCGCCCGTGCGACGAGGACGCTATCGGGCGGCTGCGGCGACTCGACGGCGCGCACCTGCGGCAGCAACCAAAGCAGCAACGGTCCGCCGATCAAGGCCGTTACCGATCCCGTCGGAAAGGTCTCGCCGGCCGAGGAGGCGATCAGTTGCACGATACCATCGCAGAACCAGAGCAACAGGCCGCCGGCAATCGGTGAAAGAAGCAGGATGCTGCGTGTCGTGCGCACACCGAGCAGGCGCACGAGCGCGGGTGCGGCAAGGCCGACGAAACTGACGAGGCCGACGGCAGCAGCAACGCCCGCGCTCAACGCTACCGCAACGCTTGCGACGGCAATACGCGTACCCGCGAGCGCCACGCCGAGCGAGCGGGCACTGCTGTCGCCGAGGCCGAGCAAGGTGAACGGACGCAGGAGCAGGAGCGTGACGGCGAGGCCGAGCAGCAGCTCGAGGCCGAGGGTTGTCGTCGTCGACCAGTCCTGCTGGCTGAGCGAGCCGCCGTTCCAGGTCACCAGCGACATCAGATACTCGCCCTGCGAGAGCGTCATCGCCGCCGAGAGCGCACTGCAGGTAATGCCGACGAGCAGGCCGGAGACCGCCATGGTGATGGGTTCGAAGGCGCGCCGCCAGCCGAGCAGAAAGACGATAGCGGTGGCTGCCGCCGCGCCCGCGAGCGCCACGAAAGCGCGGTAGCCGTCGAGCATCTCTGGCAAGAACAGCGTCGCCGTGACGATCGCGAGCTGCGCGCCGGAGGAGACACCGAGCGTCGAGGGATCGGCGATGGGATTGCGCAGCAGACGCTGCAACAGCGCGCCGGCAAGCCCGAGCGCGGCGCCGGCGAGGATCGCGACTGCCCCGCGCGGCAGGACGGCATAGGCGAAAATGATCTGCTGCGTCGTCATCTGCCCGGGATCAAATGGCAGAGACGGCCAGTCGGCAAAGGGCAGATGGTTCAGTGCTGTCAGAAGAAAGAGGCCGGCGGAAACGGCAAAGGCTGAGAGCGCGACAAAGAGTGCGGCGGGTCTGATCACGGCGTCTCCCCTGACGACAGCATCGCCGCCTTGAAAAGCCGGGTGAAGCGGGCGGCGGCCAAGATGCCGCCATAGGGATTGATATTGCCGAGCATCAGCACGCGGCCGTCCCGTACCGGCTGCAGCGATTGCCAGATCATGCTGTTCTTCAGCCCATTGCAGGCCTCGACCGGGATATCGGAGATGATGACGATCCTCGCATCCGGCTCGGCAGCGAGGTTTTCGATCGGCACCGGAGCGGCGAACGTATAGCGCGAGCGATCCGCCCAGGCATTCGGCAAGCCGAGACGACCGAGGATATCGCCAAACATGCTGTCGACGCCGAAGACGCGCACATGCCTGGCGTCGCCAATATTGACCAGATAGGTCGGCCGCGACGCAAAGCCCTGCAGGCTGAGGCGTGTCTCCTCGACAAGGGCTGTCTGTTGCGCGACCACCTCGCGGCCGCGGTCCTCAACACCCAGTTCCCTGGCAAGGGCCGAAACGGCGTCGACAGCCTTCTGATAGGGCGGCTCACCCCTGTTATAAAAGGGCAGCGACAGGACAGGCGCAATCGTCCGGAAGCTCGCCTCGAACCTGACATAGAAGGGCGAAATCAGGATGAGGTCCGGGCGCAGCAGGCGCAAAAGCTCGAGGTTCGGCGATCCACGCAGGCCGAGATCGGCGACGCTCTTGTCCAGCACCGGCTCGACCGCATCCTTGCGGAACTGCACGAGCTCGGTCGCAGCGACCGGCATGACGCCGAGTGCGACAAGCGTTTCGAGCATCGCCCAATCGATCGCTGCAATGCGCTTCCGACCTGCTGCGACGGTTTTGCCTGGAATGGCCAAAGTCGCCAGCAGGGCAAGTACCTGCCGACGGCTGAAGCCTCGTCCCTGTGCCGCTCGATAGTCTCTCACCATTGAAAGGTCAGCTTGCCCATCACCGTTCTGCCATCCCCATAGGTGCAGCCGAAGGAGCTGCAGCTTGCAACATAATCCTTGTCGGCGAGATTCTTGAAGTTCAGCGAGGCTGTCATATTGTCCTTCTTGTAGTGGAGAGTTGCGTCGAAGAGGGTCACGGCGTCGAGATCGAGCGTATTCTTGGTATCGCCGTAGCGTTGGCCGACATAACGCACGCCTCCGCCGAGGCCGAAACCTTCAAGCGTCGTATCCTCGGGGAGAGTGTAGTCGAGCCACAGGCTTGCCGCATGTTCAGGCACGTTATCAGGGCGATTTCCGTCATCGACGCCGCCGACGATTTTGGCCTGCATGTACGTGTAGGCGGCGCGCAGGTCGAGCCCGTCGGCAAGGCTGGTCACGCCTTCGAGTTCGATGCCCTTGACGTCGACCTCGCCGATCTGCCCGGTAGACGTACCGCCGCCCGGCAGCGCAAAGGTCGTCAGCACGTTCTTCTGCTTCAGGTCATAGGCGGCAACAGTGAAGAAGCCGTTCCAGCCCTCCGGCTGATATTTGACCCCGATTTCCACCTGCTCGCCCGTCGTCGGCTGCAGTGGTCCGCCGGTTGCAGGCACCGGAACCGGCTCGAAAGATGTGGCATAGCTGATATAGGGGGCGATGCCATTGTCGAGGACATAGCTGAGGCCGGCCCGCCCGGTCAGCTTCTGATCGTCCTTGTCGAGAGGGCGCGACGCGCCGTTCAGCCGGTTGGTCGATGTTCCCTCTGTGCTCGCCCAGTCCTGGCGAAGGGCTGCCGTTGCGCGCCAGTTCTCATAGGCGAGCTCATCCTGCACATAGATGCCGACCTGCGTCATGGTGGAATCGACATAGGTGCTGAGCGTTGGCGCAATCAGATTGACGGTGCCGTAGACCGGATTGAGGGCGTCGAGCGGGGTGGCGCGCCAGAACTGCGTGCCGACATTGTTGCTGTAATAGCGGTAGTCCAGACCGAACAGCATCTTGTGCCTGATATCGCCGGTGTCGAATTCCGCAAGCAGGTTGTTGTCGACGTTGAACGTGTTCAGCAACTCGTCCTGGATGGTGGCATTGCGGTTGATCGTCCGACCGCCGGTAAGGCCTATCGTCGACATGCCGAGAGCCTGATAGTTCCAGTCGAAATTCTGGTAGCGAAGATTCTGGCGGAAGGTCCAGGTATCGTTGAGGCGGTGTTCCAACTCATAACCGATATTGGTCAAGGTCCGGTCCGAGGTGTCGAAGCTCTTGTCACCAACGAAGAAGTCCCGTGACAGGCGATTGGCGTCCGATGCGTTGAGCGTGAGTTGCGGCGGCAGGCTGGACGGCGTGCTCGGATTATCGTGCTGGATGCTCGTCAGGATCGTCAGCTTGGTGTCTTCATCGGGCTGCCAGGTCAGCGCCGGCGCGATGAAATAGCGGTCATTGTCGAGTTCGTCGACCTGTGCCGAGGCTGTTCTCGCGAGGCCCGTCAGGCGATAGGCGAAATCCGGATTGCCGGGCATGATGTCGCCGAAATCGAAATAGGTACCGTAGGTATCGTAGCTGCCAGCCTGAACGCCGACTTCGCCGAAACGCTCGAAGACCGGCCGCTTGCTGATGAGATTGATCATGCCGCCGGGATTGCCCTGGCCGTACATGACCGATGCCGGCCCACGCAGCACTTCGATGCGCTCAAGCTGATAGGGATCGACGGCGGGAGCGCCCGATGTCCGCATCATGCGAAGTCCGTTCAGGAACTGCGACTGGCGGCTGTCGAAACCACGGATGCGCGGGGAATCGAAGCGCGGATCGGCGCCATAGGGCTCGCCGACGACACCAGGCACATAATCCAGCGCCTGGCCGACGGTTTCGGCATCCTGCGATTTCAGCTGGTCGGCCGTCAGCACCGATATGGATTGCTGGGTTTCGAGAAGCGGTGTGCCGGTCTTGGTGGCCGTCGCGCTGTTCCTCGCGACGAAACCTTTCACCGGAGCCGTCGGATCCTCATCGGCACCGCTGATGACGATCGGGGCGAGCGTGGTCGGATTAACGTCCTGGGCAAACGCAGACAGCGGCGCCAGAAGCGCGCCCGCGAGAGCCGTAGTCGAAGCGAAATTGCGCAAGCGAAGAGAACCAGTCATCGGGAGCCCGTTATATGCCGTAAAACTGGATTTTTTTAATCATGTTATTTTTGAGAGGTCCAATAAACCGGGCTCGAATTTTTCATAAGCATGGATTATGAAACCGGCGAAACGTCATAGATTTGAATTCTTCTAGGAGAGCGTGATGGCGCTGACCGACCCCGGCTTCGAACTCAGGCATCTGAGGTATTTCGTAACACTGGTCGAGGAGCGGAATTTCGAGCGCGCCGCCGCCCGCCTCGGCATCGCCCAGCCGGGCCTCAGCCAGCAGGTCATGAGCCTGGAGAGGATCGTCGGCACGCCGCTGCTGGACAGGAGCCGCCGTGCGGTCCAACTCACGCATTCGGGCGAGATCCTGTTCCAGGAGGCGCGCAAGGTCCTGGCGCAGACCGAGGCGACGGTCGCCGCTATCCATCGCGCGGGCCGCGGGGAAAGCGGGCGCATCTCGATCGGCTATGTGGCGTCTGCCGCCTATTCCGGCGCTGTCGTCGGCTCCATTAAGAACTTCAAACGCGATTACCCCTATGTCGAGGTCGAGTTGCAGGAAATGGAGCTGCGCCAGCAGTTGCAGCGTATTGCCGACGGCCTGCTCGATTTCGGCTATATCCGCGCGCCGGCGCCGATCCCGCCGGGTGTCTCTGTGCAGGTCGTGTTGCGCGAGCCGCTGGTCGCCATGGTTCCCGCTGACCATGAATTTGCAGAACGCGCCATCGATACGCTTGCCCATTTGACGAGCGACATATTCATCACCCCACGCCAGCCGCCGGAAATCGGCTTTCACCGCAATACGTTGCAGGCTTGCCGGGAGGCCGGGTTCGAACCATCCGTCAAGGCGATCGCGCACGACTTCACCGAGATCGCCGCTCTCGTCGGCATCGGCATCGGCATCGCTCTCGTGCCGCAATCCATGAGCCGCGTGGAACTGCAGGATATCCACTACAGACCGCTCGCCGGCGTGACGGTGACGTCCGATGTGGCAATCGCCTATCGCAAGGGCGAAGGTTCGCCAGCGACCAAGGCCTTTATCGCGCGGCACCGGCAGAAGATTGACCGCCCGGCTTTGGACGAGATAATCAACGAACCGCCGTCAGGCGAACCATCTGAGACGATCCTATCTGCATTGCGTCGTTCGCCGCTTGTCGGGTCTGAACTCGATCTGTTACGACCGGAAGAGAAAGGACGTAAAATCGATCCGTGACGCAGTCCACCATTGTATCAGATCCTCGCTTGTCTTACATTGTCTTACATCCTGAAGGAGGCAAGCAATGTCGAACGCCAGCCAATCAGAATCTGTCACTCTCCGGGTGCCTTCCGACGTGATTGCAGAAATCGAAGCCATCGCAAAAGCAAGCGATCGATCCCGCAGCTACATCATCGTTCGCGCCCTGCGGACGTATCTCATGAACGAGGGGGCCGACATCCTCGCCGCGATCAAGGGCCGCGAGCAGATCGCGGCCGGAGAGTTCGAGAATATGGATGATGTGATCGCGGACATTGACAGGATCGTTGGCGGAAAAGCTGCGTGACTGCCGTACGGCTTTCCAAGGATGTCGCCAGCTATATCCGCCGCGAAGGCGAGTATCTGCGGAAACTTAACCCTGCCGCAGCCCGAAAGTTTGTGCTCGCGATCAAGAACGCGAAGCGGACACTGTCCGAATTTCCTCAATCCGGGAACCGGATGCACGGCGGCCTGCAGATTACCGGGAGCCTGACGCTGGTGGTCGGGGATTATCTGCTGGACTACCTCTATGATGGCGATAGCGTGGACGTGATCCTGATCCGCCATGGACGGATGCTTGCACCGACGCCGGATCTCGACGTCGACAGCGATCTCTGATTTCAACATACATCGATCGATCCTTCGCGGCGTCCGAGTGCGGACCTGACCACGCGTTCGATCCTTCATGACAATTGCGCGACACAATTGGAACAAGGGTGGAAACGCTTGTAACCCGCCTGACATTGGCGGGCTCTAAAGAGGCGGCATGAGCATTGCCTGCCGCCGGAAACCTGCCGCGGGCCTTATTGGAGAGCGCCGGCATGAAAATCGTCCAGATCACCGACACGCATTTCAGCCCGTCGATCCCGCATTTCAACGGCAACTGGCAGCCGCTCGCCGAGTGGATCAATAGCAGCGGCGCCGATCTCGTCATCCATACCGGCGATCTTGCCGTCGATGGCGCCGACAAGGATGAGGATCTCAGCTTCTGCATGGAGCTGATGCGGCAGGTGTCGATCCCCATGCTGATCGTTCCCGGCAATCACGATGTTGGTCATCTGCCGGGCTCGCTGCAGCCGGTCGATACGACAAGGCTCAACCGCTGGCGCAGCCTCGTCGGCCCGGATTACTGGATGGAGGATGCCGGCAACTGGCGCCTGATCGGCCTCGACAGTCTGCTGATGGGCATGGAGAACGACGAGCAGGAAACGCAGTTTGCATGGCTGGAGCAAGCGCTTTCCGGGCGCGCCGGCCGGCGGGTTGCCATGTTCGCGCATAAGCCGCTCTTCGTCGACACACCTAACGAAGGCGATACCGGCTACTGGAGCATCCGCCCGGCACAGCGCCAGAGGCTCTATCATCTGATCGCTGCCCATGACGTCGCCCTTTATGCCAGCGGCCATCTGCACTGGGCCTGGAAGGGACGCTACAACGACACTGCGCTGGTCTGGGGTCCGGCGGCTTCCTTCATCATCGGCACGATGGAGCGCGAGATGCCGGGTGAGAAGCTGATCGGTGCCGTAATCCACGATCTCGGCGATGACGTTGCCAGCGAGATCGTCGCTGTTCCCGGCATGGTGGCGCATGTGCTCGACGATGTCGTTGCCGAAGTCTATCCGCACGAGGCCCACAAGGTGCAGAAGGAGCCGGCGTAATGAGCGCGCTGTCCCTTTCCGCCATCAGCAAATCCTATGGCGACAATGCCATCCTCAAAAATATCAGCCTCGATGTTCAGCCGGGCGAATTCATCGCGCTTGTCGGTCCCTCGGGCTGTGGCAAGAGTACGCTGCTCCGCATCCTTGCAGGCCTCGACCATGCCGATAGCGGCGAGATCGTTATCGGCGGACGGGAAATGTCCGATGTGGCGGCCGCCGACCGCAACATCGCCATGGTCTTCCAGTCCTACGCGCTCTATCCGCATCTGACGGCCGGCCAGAATATCGCGGTGCCACTTGCCATGCGCCGCTTAAGCCGCGTTCAGCGCCTGCCTTTCCTCGGTCCGGTCATGCCCGGCTACCGCGCCATTCGTTCAGGCATTTCCCGCGACGTGCAGGAGACGGCGAAAGCGCTCAAGATCGACCATCTGCTGGATCGCAAGCCCGGCCAGATGTCTGGCGGCCAGCGGCAGCGCGTAGCGCTTGCCCGCGCCATGGTGCGCCATCCGAGCGTCTTCCTGATGGACGAGCCATTGTCCAATCTCGATGCCAATCTGCGCGTTCATGCGCGCGGTGAGATCGTCGAGCTGCATCGCCGCGCCGGCGTGCCGACCGTCTATGTCACCCATGACCAGGTCGAAGCGCTTTCGATGGCCGACCGCGTCGCCGTGATGATCGGCGGCCAGCTGCTGCAACTCGCCCCGCCACAGGTCATCTATGACGACCCTGCCCATATCGAGGTCGCCCGTTTCGTCGGCCAGCCGCGCATCAATCTCCTGCCGGCGCGCGTCGAGAATGGAACAGTCGCCTTCGGCGATATCAAGATGGCGCTCGCAGAACCGGTTCTTTCAGGTCCTGACGTGACGATCGGCATCCGGCCGGAATTCGTCCGGCTTGCCGCCGATGGCCAGACGTCGCTGCCCGCCCGTATCGAACGCATGGAATTCCTGGGCTCCGAGGTCATCCTGTTCTGCCGGCTGGATGCGATCGGCGAGACCGTGCTCGCCAAGCTTGCGCCTGCCGATGCTGCGGGCCTGTCGGCCGGCATGGGTGTTGCGCTCTCCTTTCAGCCCGACAAGGCCCTGGTCTTTGCGCCCGACGGTCGCCGGCTTCGCACGACCGCCCTCCCCGCCGATGCCAGCAGGGAGAAAGCCCATGGCTAGCATTGCTGCGGGCGAGATCCGTCCGGTTGCGTCGGCCGCAAAGCATGAGCGTCGCGAAGCACAGATGGCCTGGCTGCTGTCGCTGCCGGCAATCATCCTGATCGTGCTCTTCGTGCTCTTACCGATCGTCGCCGTCATCTTTCTCGGCTTTACCGATTTCGAGCTTGGCGTCGGCAAGTTCCGCTTCGTCGGCTTCGAGAATTACGCCGAGCTCTTCACCGACCGCACCTTCCGCAAGTCCTTGTGGAACACGACGGTCTATACGGCGATCGTCGCACCCGTCTCGATCCTGCTCGGGCTCGGTGTGGCCATGCTGATCGAGGGCGAGGGCTGGGGAAAGAGCTTCTTCCGTACCGCCTATTTTCTCCCCGTCGTCTCGCTGATCGTCGCCATGGCGACCGTCTGGCAATATCTCTTCCACCCGACCATCGGCCCGCTCAATGCATTGCTTGGTCTTGCCGGCCTGCCGAAGCCAAACTGGCTCGGCGCTTCGTCCACTGCCCTCTACAGCCTCTCCATCATCGGCGTCTGGCAGACCGTCGGCTTCAACATGGTGCTGTTCCTTGCCGGCCTGACGGCGATCCCGCGCGAACTCTATGCCGCCGCCGAAATCGACGGCGCCAAATCCTCGCTCGACCGCTTCTTCCTCGTCACCTGGCCGATGCTCGGACCGACAGCGCTTTTCGTCACCACGATCAGCGTCATCAATGCGGTGAAGACCTTCGAGACGGTGAAGACGCTGACGGATGGTGGCCCCAATCATGCCTCCGAAGTGCTCCTCTTCACCATCTACCAGGAGGGTTTTGTCTATATGAAGGTCGGCTATGCCTCGGCCATGACCGTGGTCTTCCTCGCCATTCTCGTGGTCATGATGTTCCTGCAATACCGCTTCCTCGATCGGCGGGTGCACTATTCATGAAGACGAGATCCCGCTTCACCCTCGGCCGGCTCATCCGCCTCGCGCTGCTCATCATCGGCGCGGTCATTTTCCTCGCGCCCTACATCTTCATGATATCGGCAGCCGGCAAGTCGCAGGACGATATCTTCACGGCCGCGCTCTCGCTGATCCCGACGCATTTCTTTTACGTGCAGAATTTTGCCAAGGCGCTCGACAAGGTGGCGATGGACACGCTGCTCCGGAACGGCGTGGCGGTCTGTGCGCTGATCTTCGTCTTCCAGGTGCTGGTCGCCATTCCCTGCGCCTATGCCATGGCGAAGCTGAAGTTCCGCGCCGCCCGGATGATGATGGTGCTGGTGCTGCTCGGCCTGCTGGTGCCGATCCATGCGACTGCCCTGCCCCTCTACGTCGCCTTCGACAGCCTGTCGCTGCTCAACGGCTATACGGCGCTGGTCGCCCCTTTCACCATCTCGGTCTTTGCGATCTTCCTGTTCCTGCAGTTCTTCCGCGCCATGCCCGATGACCTCATCCATGCAGCACGGCTCGACGGCATGTCCGAACTCGGCATCGTTTCGCGCGTCATCGTGCCGAATGCCTGGCCGGCGGTGACGGCCTTCGCGATCTTTTCGGTCGTCGCCCATTGGAACGACCTCTACTGGCCGCTGATCGTCATCTCGAAGCCGGGCTACGCCACGCCGCCGCTCGGCCTGATGAACTTCCGCGCCGCGGAAGCCGGCGACGATTACGGCGCGCTGATGGCGGCCACCATCATCATCACCATCCCCCTCGTTGCGGCCTTTCTGTTTGCGCAGAAACGCTTCGTCGAGGGCATCACCATGACCGGTCTCAAAGGCTGACCGGCTGAACCCAGGAGAACGAGCGATGAAGCATTTCACCCAGTTCCTCGCAGCAGCGGCTCTGTCCGTGGCGGCAGCCCTGCCGGCACACGCCGAAACCACGCTGACGATCCACTACCCGATGCCGGGCTTCTTCAAGGACGTGATGGACACGATCTCGAAGAAGTTCATGGAAGAAAACCCCGACATCAAGATCCAGTTCGCCGCTCCCTCGGCGACCTATGAAGACGGCATCCAGCTGATCCTGCGCCAGGCCGGTACATCGGAAATGCCTGATGTCACCTTCATCGGCCTGAACCGCCTGCGCATGCTGAACGAGCGCAATGTCGCCGTCGACATGACGCCGCTCGTCCAGAAGGAAGGCAACATGGCCGAGCAGGGCTTCTCGGACACGATCCTGAAGCTCGCCCAGGTCAAGGGCAAGCAGGTCGGCCTCGCTTTCGCGACTTCCAACCCGATCATGTATTATAATGCCGATCTCGTGAAGGCAGCCGGCGGCAATCCCGATACCCCGCCGAAGACCTGGGACGAGGTCATCGCGCTTGCCGGCAAGATCAAGGCGCTCGGCAACGGCGTCGACGGCATGGACTTCCGCTGGCAGGGCGACGACTGGATGTTCTCCGCCCTGCTCTTCGGCGCCGGCGGCAAGATGCTGAGTGACGACGAGCAGAAGGTCACCTTCAATGGTCCCGAGGGACAGAAGGCCGTCGAACTGATCAGCCGCTTCGTCAAGGAAGGCGGCATGCCTGTTTTCACAAAGGCAGCGGGCGAACAGGCCTTTGCAGCCGGCAAGGTCGGCTTCGAATTCCAGACGACCGGCGCGCTCGTCAACACGATCAAGAATGTCGGCGCCAAGTTCGACCTGCGCACCGCCCAGATCCCGCTGATCGACCCTGAAAAGGGCCATCTGCCGACCGGCGGCAATGCCGTCGTCATCCTCGCCAAGGATCCGGCCAAGCAGGACGCCGCCTGGAAATTCGCCAAGTTCGCCGCCGGCCCCTATGGCGCTTCCGTCGTCGTTCCCGGCACCGGCTACGTTCCGAACAACGAACTTGCCGCCAAGTCTGCCGAATATCTCGGCGACTTCTACAAGAAGAACCCGCTCTTCCAGGCCGGCCTTAGCCAGATGCCGCGCATGATCCCCTGGTACGCCTTCCCCGGCACCAATGGCGTCAAGGTCACCCAGACGATCGTCGACAACCTGTCGCGGATCGTCGATGGTTCGGCCGAGCCGAAGGAAGCCCTCGACGACGCAGCCGCCGACGTCGAAGGCATGCTGCCGCGCAGCTGATTTTTGGAATGATCCGCGGGTTAAGCCGCCCGCGGTTTCGATCCGGAACCGTCGCATCCCGAAAGTGCGGCGGTTTCTTCGTTTTGGAGGTTTCGCACGGTGCCGCCGGGGCGTAGCGCATGCGACAGTTCCAGATGTCGGAGAGGCGCGTCGTTTTCGACAATATCGAGCAGCAGCGAGGCTGCCGTCGCCCCCATGCTGAGATCGGGCATTTCGATCGAGGTCAGCGTCGGATTGATGAGCTTGCCGATGGCGATGCCGTCAAAGCCGGCAACGGAGATATCGTCGGGCACCCGCAGGCCTTCGCGATTGATCGCACCGATGACGCCAAGCGCGATCAGATCGTTCGAGCCGATGATGGCGGTCGGCGAAAATGTCCGCAAAGCCTGGCCGAGATCCATCTGGTCATAGCCGCTGACGAAGGGCACCTCTACGGCCTCGAGCGGGGCGACGCCCGCTGCCTCCATCGTCTGCAGATAGCCGCGGTAACGCAAGAGCGCACGATCCGAAGCTTTGAAGCTACCGGAGACATAGAGGATGCGCCGGTGGCCCATGGACAAGAGATGTTCGGTCAGCCGGCAGCCTGCCGCATAATTGTTGACGGTAACGGCAGCCGGATATCGGACGGTCGGAGAGCTGCCAAGCAGCACTGTCGGCGGCAGGTCCTGCGCCAATGCCGGGCTTGTCTCACCATTGCAGACCGTCAGGATCAGACCGGTCGGCCGCTCGCCGAGAAGCCCTGCCACGGCATTGGCCTCCTGATCGGGATCGTAATTCGACTGGGCGATGAGAACGCTGTGGCCGGCGACCAACATGCGGTTCTGGATGCCTGAGAGGGACGACGCGAAAACCGGATTGGTCACACTCGGCACCAGCACGCCAATAACAGGCCGGCGGCCGCTGCGGGCAGACGGTGCGGCCGCCCGATAGCCGACTTCGGCGGCAGCGCGGCGCACGCGAAGCGCCGCCGCCTGGCTGACGGGACCGCTGAGGTTCAGCACGCGGCTTGCCGTCGCCATGGAACATCCGGCCTTTAGCGCAACCTGTTTCAACGTCGTCATCGCCGTCCTGTCCGTTTCCGTCGAGGTTTGCAGGCTCTTACGGGCCGATTGTCATGAAATGATGACGGCAGCGGCTCGGCCGACCGCACACGGATCAGACCTTGCCGTCGATCCAACCCGTTTTTCCGGTGTCGCCCTCGGCTCGCCGCTGTTCGACAAGTGCCGATACGATATCGATGAACCGGCGTGCGCTTGGCTGAGGCTCCGGTTTCAGCCAGGCGGCGGCGATCGGCAAGGACGGTGGCGCCGGTGTCACCCGTCTGAACGCAAGCCCATCGCGGGAGAGACGGGAGATCCCGGCGGTGACGAACCCCATTCCCACGCCGGCTGCCACGAGCCCTGTCAGCGTCGTCATCGGCGTCACCTCCTGCACAATGTCCGGATTGATATCAGCGGCAGCAAACAACGCAATGACGCGGTCATGGATACTCGGGCCGATCGCGCGCGGCGCAATCAGAAAATGCTCGCCGGCAAGATCCGCAATATCAATGACCTGGCGATCGCATAGCGGATGGTTCGATGGCAAAGCCAGTACCATCTCTTCTTCCGGAAGCGGATGGATTTCGAGATCCGGACTCGAAAGCGGCGGATGCAGAACGGCGAGATCGATCGTTCCGGTGAGAAGCGCTGATTCGAGCGATGGCGAATTCATTTCGACAAGCTCGACATGAACCTGCGGATATCGGCTGCGAAACAGCTGAACGGCTTCCGGCAGAAACCCGTAGAAAGCGATGACGGTAAAGCCGAGGCGAAGCCGTCCGATCTCGCCGCGCACTGCCTGCAATGCCCGCTCCCTGGCGACCATAGCGTTGTCGATCGCCCTTTTGGCCGGCTCCAGGAAGACCCTTCCGGCGGGGGTCAAGGAAACCTTGCGGCGATCGCGTTCGAAGAGGTCTGTGCCGATCTCCTGCTCCAACACCCGGATACGCTGGCTGAGTGAAGGCTGGGTCAGGTGCAGCCGCTCTGCCGCGCGACGGAAATTCAATTCCTCCGCGACTGCGACGAAGCAGGCCATCGAGCGAATATCCATTCCCACCTCTGATAGGGAAAGCCAATCACAGAAAGGTAATTTCCGATTGGAAGACAATCACTGTGATCCCTATCCTTTTTCAGTGCAAGAGGCATGCGCCTCTGCCTGTTCGAAGGAGACAGAGCCATGCGGATACTAAAACGCCTTGCAACAGGTACACTAACCTCTGCAGTAAGCATCACCGTCACGAGCGCGGCCCTGGCCCAATCGGCGGACATCCTTTCGGCGATCACGGCAGGACGCGTCGCGGTCATCTCGGATGGTGACTATATCGCCAGGACTTATGCGGACTCGGCGCTGCCGCCGGAGGAGGCGGGACATGCCGATATGCTGACGGTGCTCTCGATCGCCGATGGGCGCGTGACAAAAAGCGCGATCTCCGTTTCGAATTCCGTCACGGCAGCGCCTGAAATCCTCGAACTCACGCCTGACGGCCGCAACGCCTTCGTCACCGAACGTCTCGGCCAACGGCCGGACGGCGCCAGGACGGCCAGGGATCTTCCGGCCGGCAACCGCGTCTTCGCCATCGATCTTTCCGATGCCGCCAATCCGAGGCTTGCCGACACGGCCGAGATCGGCATAAATCCTGAAAGCCTGGCGGTCAGCCCCGACGGGCGCACCATCGCAATCGTTTCAAATACCAGCGAAGCAAGCCTCCTGCAGATCGTGGAATTTTCCGATGGCCGGTTTGGCGATGTCGCAAAATTCGATCTGGCCGCTCTCGGCATCGAGGGATCGGCAGAGGGAGCAAGGAGCGGCGTCACGGCCACCAACGTTCAATGGCACCCTTCCGGCCGTTATCTCGCGGTCAATATCAATACGCAGGACCGCATCGCCTTTTTCGAATTCCGGAATGCGGAGGCAGGTCCCTCGGTGCAACCGTGGGGCAATACCGTCTCGGTGGGCCGGGATCCCTTCGTCGGCCGTTTCACGCAGGACGGGCGCCATTATCTCACGTCGAACTGGGGGCGGAATTTCGCGGCAACGAGCCTCGATGGCCGCATTCCGAAGGCATCCTCGACCATGACCGTCATCAGGCTCGCCGGTCCGGAGACGGCGAACGCCCGGCATGAACGGCTCGGGACGATCGAGACCGGCGTTTCGGCGGAGGGAATGGCCGTGAGCCCGGATGGACGCATGGTCGCAACGATCAACATGCAGGGGACATCTTTTCCTGAAGGTTCGCCTCGCCACCAGCGCGAGGCCTCCGTCTCGCTGCTGACGTTCGATCCACGCACCGGCACACTGACGAAAGTTGGGGATTTCGCGTTCGAAGGCGTTCTGCCCGAGGGGGCAACGTTCGACCTCTCCGGCGATCACCTGCTGACGACCGTATTCGAAGGCCATCCCGGCGCAGGGCCGGATGCCGGTGCCGGGATAGAGGTCTTCCGCGTGGTGAAGGGCGATATGCCTGCTCTGGAGAGAATAGGGCGCGTGGCATTGCCGCACGGAGTTCATCATGTCGATGTCGCGCAGTGACGCTTCCGCAGCACCTGCGGAAGCGTTTCACCGGCTGCATCAGTTGCGCTTGGGCTGAAGGCCGAGGATTTGGCGCACGCCGTCCTTGGTGAAGGGCTGCTTCAATTGGCTGAGAAAACCGGGAGCGATCTGTCCCTTGATCCCGATATCCGTCGAGGATGGCCGGTCAGGATTGAAATAGGTGCCGAAGAGCTGGTCGAACAACACGACATTCTCGCCGTAATTCGTATTGCCCTCGCGGAGATCCTTCGAATGGTGCCAGCGGTGAAGCCGGGGCGTGCTGAAGACGAGGTCGAAAAACCCGGTTCGCATGTCCACATTGCAATGGGTCAGGATGCCGATGAAGGCGGTGACGGCGCCGAGCCACCAGAAGACCTGCAGCGGTGCGCCGAGAAGGTAGAGCGGGATCTGGCTCAACGCGATCTTGAACAGCGAATCGACGACGTGGAAACGCCCGGTATTGACGACCCAGAGACGGGTGACGCTGTGATGCAGGGCATGGAAGCGCCAGAAGAACAACCGCTCATGGGCGATGCGATGCGCCCAGTAGAGGCCGAACTCGGCGATGATGACGGCGAGGGTCGCCTGGAAGAGCATAGGCCACGATGACGGCCAGAGGCTGAACTGCATGGCGGCAAGCGGCTGCAGCAGGCCGGCAGCGAGCATCGGAAAGATCGCTGCCGAGAGTGCCGCCAGCTGCACCAGCCCCTTGGTCAACACTGTGTGCGCGATATCGTTGACCGTTTCGCCATCCGCCTGGAGCCAGCGCTGCTCGTAGGGAATGGCGCGTTCGAGCAGAAAGAGGATGAGGACCTCGCCTGCATAGACGGCCGAGAAGACAACGATCGGTCGATCGCCGGCGAAGGCGAAATAGGCGCCCGTCAGGCCGGAGAAAAACACCAAGGGCCAGGACAGATAAGCAAGGGCACGTTTTACGGCTGCGGCGGCTTTCGGCATCAATGTCATTTTCCCTCAGGAGCTCACCGGGTTTCGAGTCAATCGCCCAATTCCTGCCCGGATCGCCCGCGGCCGTCGCTGCACGGATCGATCCGGTAAGGCCCTCGGCCCGGTGTTCCTGCCAGTCATGCCAAAGATCAGGATGATCGGCAATCACCTGCGTCATCGCCTCGCGGAACGATGCAGTCAACCTGTGGATGGAAGATTGCGGTGGCATTGCGTGGCGCTGGCGATTGTGACCAGTTGCGCGATAGCCCCTCGAGAGGGTGCATGATCCTCGTGCACGAAAGCCCCTGTTCATGAAGCGAAAGGGACAAGGCCCGGGAACACAGGCCGCTCCTCAAATGGGGAACGGCAGGCAGGCACTCTCCTGGTTGGTTCCGAACACAATTCTCACAGCAGAATCATAAGCCCACTCCGGACGCCGCCGCACCACGCATTCGTGTCTTGAGACTGTCGCCCGCCTTTGCCAGATTGCCGACAGCGGCCTCCGCGCTGCTTCAATAAAATCAAAGGGATTGGTCCATGAAACGCGATATTGAAATCACGACGGCTGACGGTGTTGCCCAGGCTTCACTTTTCCGCCCTGACGGCAGCGAGGGCAAGGCCTTGCCCGGCGTTCTCTATTATATGGACGCGCTCGGACCGCGCGATGGCCTTGACATCATGGGCGAGCGCCTGGCGAATGCCGGTTATGTCGTGCTGATGCCCGATCTCTTCTATCGCTTCGGCGAATACGGCCCCTTCGACGGCTCCTCCTTCGGCAACGAGACCTCGCGCGCCGAGATCATGAAGATGATCCGCGAGACGACGCAGGAGATGACCAAGAAGGACAGCGAAGCCTTCCTCGATGCGCTCGAGGCCGAAGGCGTTTCCGGTCCGGTCGGCGCCGTCGGTTATTGTATGGGCGGCGGTCGCGCTCTGACGGCAGCGGCCACTTATGCCGACAGGATCGCGGCAGCCGCAAGCTTCCATGGCGGCAATCTCGCAAGCGAGGCGCCCGACAGCCCGCATCGCCTGGCTGGCAATATCAAGGCGCGCGTCTATGTCGGCGTTGCCGGCGTCGATGGCAGCTTCCCGCCCGAACAATCCGCTCGCCTCGCCGAGGCGCTGCGCACCGGCGGCGTCGACCATATCATCGAGAACTATATCGGCATGTCGCATGGCTGGACCGTTCCCGATCGCGGCGAAATCTACAGCGAAAAGGGTTCTGAGCGGCACTGGAAGCGCCTGCTCGAACTTTTTTCCGAAACACTCGCCTGAGATCGATGATTGCGATCCCGCCCGGCCTCGGGCGGGGTCCGCGAGGGCGCTTGTCGTAAGCACCGGATTTTTACTTAGGCTGTCGGTACTTTTATGCATAGGCTTTTGAGTCGGAAATAAACTTGAAGTCATAAACTTTCTCATTGAATTTTTGAAGAACATTCGCTCTATTGTAGTGGGAAATCAGTACTCAAAATTTTCTTGATATGACTTCGGAATAAAAGTCCGGAGGCTGATACTTATTGTCTGGAGGCAGTAGTGACAGAGGATAGCCAAGTACCGGAATTCCAAATTGGCCTCGCGATGGCGGGTGCCATCTCGGCTGGCGCCTATTCGGCCGGCGTATTCGATTTCCTGGTGCAGGCGCTGGAAGCCTGGGAGGTGGCAAGAGCCGATCCGGTCTTGGCGCCGGCAATTCCCAATCACCGGGCTGCGATCAAGGTCATTACCGGCGCGTCGGCCGGGGCGATCACCGGTGCCCTGGGAGCCGTCGCTCTGGCCGGGGGGATTCAGCCGACAGCGGCGAACACCGGCGGGACCTCGACACAGACATACAAATACCTTCTGCCGAACCTCTACGATGCCTGGGTGGTCCGCCCGCAAATGCTTTCGACGACCGGGCGAGCCGATTTTCTCGATACCAGCGATCTGCAGGACGGGGGCGACGTCGTTTCGGCCCTGAACAGCGAGGTGCTGATTTCGATCAAGGATGCCGCATTGAAGATCTCGGCCATCGCTCCCCCCTATCCCTATGTTTCCTCCACGCTCGACGTCTACCTGACGATCTCCAACCTTCGCGGCGTACCCTACACGGTGAGCTTCACCGGCGGTGACTATGGCATGATGAGCCACGGCGACCGTGTCCACTATCGTCTGCTGGGACTTGGAAGCTGGACGAGCCCGAGCGCCTTTGCCGATAGTGACACGATGCGCAAGCTCGACGTCAAGTCGCTGCTCGCCGGCGGACAGCCGAGCGCGGAATGGAAGGATTATGCCCTTGGCGCGGTGGCATCGGGAGCCTTTCCGCTTGGACTTTCTTCCCGTGAATGGATCGCGCATGTCGACGATTACCAGGGAAGGAACTGGCCACTTGCCGATGCAAGCTACGTCAGGGAAAGGATGAAACCGGCATTTCCAGCCGATTGGGAAAAGCAGCGCGCATTCCCTTTCACGGCGGTCGATGGCGGCCTGATCAACAACGAGCCATTCGAATTTGCCCGTTATTGCCTCATGCAGGATCCGGGCACACCCAATCGGCGCGAGGGATCCCAGGCCGACCGAGCGGTGATCATGATCGACCCGTTCCCCGAGCCTCCGCTGTTTCCACCCGATGGGCAGCCGGCGGGCGACCTGGTGAGCGTTCTTATGGCGCTCTTGCCGGCATTGCGCACCCAGACGCAGTTCAAGCCTTCAGAAGTTGCGGTTGCGGCAACCGACGGGATCTTCAGCCGTTTTCTCATCTGCCCGCATCGTGTGCCGCCTGGGGGAACAGAGGAAGCTTACAGCATCGCGTCCGGATTGCTCGGTGGCTTCGGCGGCTTCCTCTCGCAAGCGTTTCGCGACCACGACTACCAGCTTGGGCGACGCAACTGTCAGAAGTTCCTGAAGGATTCCTTCGTCGTCCATGGAGACAACGACATTGTCAAAGCCTGGCCGGATGCAGCGCGTGCCAACGAGGATTTTCGCGGCAGAGACATCGAAAACAAGCCGACCTTCCAGATCATACCGCTTTTCGGCAACGCAGCCGACGTGGTCGACTATCCGCAATGGCCGCGCATCAGCGAAAAGGATTTCGATGACCTGCAAGCCGCAATCGAGCGGCGCATCGAAAAGTTGGGCGCGGCGTTGATTGCCCAGAAAGGGCCGAGCTGGTGGTTGCGCCGCCTTATGACATTCGGCTTTTATTGGGGAAAGAAACGCGTCTTCACCTTCGTCCGGCTGACGCTTCTTGCCGATCTCGTGCGACGTGACCAGTTGAGCGAATGGAGCTTCCCGAAATCATGGAAGCGGCCAGAAGCGACGGAGACCGAAATCAGACTGGTCCTGGCCGCATTGCTCAACCCGACATTCGATTTCAGGAACGAAGCCGGCATCGCCAAGTCCACCGGCCTGGATGTCGCCAAGGTTCGCGACATTCTTGCCGCCTGTCAAACAGACAAGAACGCCCGCTTCTTCGTCTGGCGTGCTCCTTGGACCGACAAGGCGGGAAATCCCGTCTTCGCACTCGCCTCGCGAAAGCCGGCTGCGATCTGGCGCGTGCCGGGCCTGCGTCAGCTTGGTAACTGGTTCACGGCTCCGACGATCGATCCTCCGGGCGTGTGAAGGAGACGGATATGTGGAACTCGGCAGTGCTCGACGTCGGCATCGGACTCGCACTTATGTATCTGCTTCTGGCGCTCGTCTGCAGCGTCGTCCAGGAGCTCATCGCCAACATCACCAGTTGGCGAGGCCGCCATCTGCTGACAAGCATCAAGACGATGCTCAACGATCCCAACCTGACCGGGCTTGCAAAGCGTGTCTACGCCGACCCTCGCATCAATCAGCTCACGCTTCCCGGCAAGCTGCCGAGCTATATCCCGCCGGCTGCCTTCGCCAAGGCACTCGCGGATATCGTGGCCGATGAAAAAGGGATGACATCTTCCGTCTTCGACGGCCCGCTCGCTCCATTTGTGAGAGAGGCTCAAGGCGATGCCGACAAGCTGAAGGCTGCACTGGAGCAGTGGTACGACGATGCGATGGACCGTTTCGGAGGATGGTACAAGAGAAACGTACAGCTCGTGATCCTGGCGATTGCGGCGGTGGTGACCGTCGGATTGAACGCCAATACCATCGAGGTCGCGCGGCAGATCTGGGCGCAGCCGGCGCTTCGGGCTGCTCTGTCGTCTCAGGCGACACGTCTGGCGGCCACCGATAAGCCAGACGCACTCATTCCAACGCAGGATGCTTCCGGTCCCGACGTCAACGCCGTCTTGGGCGAGATCGACCAGAACCTTCCGATAGGGTGGACGACAGCGGATATCGACCGCCTGATGTTTGGGACCACCGTGGCAACCAGTGCGGACGGAAAGGTGCAGAACGTGGCACTCTCAAAGGGAGAAAGGGCATGGGCATGGATCAAGCATGTCGCCGGCTGGCTGCTGACGGTCCTGGCGCTCTCACTTGGAGCACAGTTCTGGTTCGATACTCTGGGCAAGGCAATCGGCATTCGCGCCGCTGGTCCAAAACCATCAGAAAAACAGGATGCGGCTGGCTGAGAACGTGTCCACAAGCACGGCAGCCGGGCACCATGGTCCGGCGTCTCATTGGCCCATCCTGAACCTGGCATGGCAGGTCGTGCAGGTCTGCAGCATCAGGTGGAAGACATGCTCGGCGGGGATGGAGGACAGCGCCGCCTCGTTCCGGACATGTGTCCCGAGCGGACCGCCGCCCATCGCCTCGCCGGGCTTCATCCGCATGCGGTCGGTCATCGGTCCGGGATTGTCGGCGGCAGCGGTCTCGAGTGCGCGCGCATAATCCCTGAGATCGTCCGCCAGGCGCTCGAAGCGCTCGCGCTCCGCCCCGATCTCCGGCTTTGTCTTTGACTTCGGGTCATCCAATCCGCTGACGAAATGATCGGCCAGCGCATCGCCAGACCTCGCGGCAATGCTTCCGGCGGCGTTTCGGAATTCCCCCGACGAATAGCTCGCGGGTTCCCGGAACATCTCGGCCATCGTCTTGGCGGCCGCGGCCATGGCTTTCATATCGGTCTGCCGAAGCGCGACCACGCCGTCCGCCGCAAGCCCAAAGGAGGCGCATGCGGAAATGATGACCAGGAGCCCCGTGACAGGCAACAGCTTAGATATGATCAAGAAAGCCTCGCACGTGTGAGTTCCGCCGAAAGGAGATCGGCGGTCCATCATCTCGGCTGCGAAGCGGGCGGAAAGAGGGCGCTGCGTCTCTTCTAGGCGGCCATGCGACTGCAGCTCTCGGCGCAGCGGCGGCAGGCCTCGACGCAGCTCTGCATGTCGCCGATCCGCTTGCAATCGTCAGCGCATTGGGCGCAGATTTCGGCGCATTCGCGGCAGACATGCTTGTGATGCTCCGAGCCGATCAGCATGAAATGCGCCGAGGTCCGGCAAATCTCCGCACAGGCCATCATCAGCTTGAAATGCGCAGGCTTGGTGTGCTCCCCGCCCAGTTCCAGGCAGTGGCTCATGGCCATCGAAAGGCACTCGCTGTAGCAGGTCAGGCAATTGTCGATGCAGGCCTTCATTTCGCTCGACATATGATGCATGGCATTATCTCCTATCCGGCTTCCTGTCCGCCGCATTGAACAACAGGGGGCAGGCCATGGCGGCGCGATCCTCAAACAGTGGAAAACTCGTCGAAACGGCATCGTCGCCGCGTTCATTACGCCGTCTAACAGCGTCGCCCAGGGAATGTTCCAATTGCGCCAGCGACCGCGGGTTATTTCAAAGTCCACACGGCAGGTCAGCGATGTCTTAACCTCGGGCTGCTAGCCCTTGCGAACCATCGCAACAACGGCCGCATCATGAGACCAGGATATTTCCCCATCCAGATCTGGCTTCACTGGCTGATCGCCCTCCTCGTCCCGACGCAGTATCTGACCGGCGGCAGTATCGAGCGGACCCATCATGCGGTCCACATGGGAATGACGCCCGACCGCTGGGATCTCGTCCAGCACCACCTCCACAATTACCTGGGGATCGGCATAGGCTTACTGATGGGCGTGCGGCTGGCGGTCCGGCTCCTGTGGCCACCCCTGCCGGACGGGCGACCGGCCTCGGCCGCGAAGGCGCTTTCCCGAGCGCTTCATCATGCCTTCTATGCCGCCATCATCGGGCAGGCGGCAATGGGGTTCGTGGCGAGCTACATCTGGTTCGGGATCGCACCTTATCATGTCATCGGCTCCAGAATCATCCTGGCGATGGTCGCGCTTCACGTCGCGGCCGCGGCTTGGCACACTCTGGTTCTGCGCGACGACACCATCGACCGGATGGTCATCGCGAGGAGACCGCCGTCAACCGACAACTCCGAGAACGGCCAGCACGAGGGCGACATAGCGCCCGGTCTTGGCGACGAACACGAGAAGAAGGAACGGCAGCAGCGGTTCGCGCAGCACGCCGGCAGCAACCGTGAGCGCGTCGCCGAAGAGCGGCATCCATGAGAGGAGGAGTGACCACCTGCCGTATCTGCGGTACCATCGCGACGCCCGATCGAGCGCCGCGTCGCCGACGGGGAACCATCGCCGTGACCGGAACCGTTCGACGCCCCGGCCGAGGACCCAGTTGACGACGGCGCCGAGCGTGTTCCCGGTCGATGCGACCGCGACAAGCAGGACCGGCGGATGCTGGCCCGCCAGGACAAGGCCCGCAAGTGCTGCTTCCGACTGCATCGGAAATATCGTCGCGGCCGCGAAGGCTACCAGAAACAGGCCCGTCATGGTCGAAACTGCTGTGAGCATTTTATCTCCTGCCGCCGGTCCAGTCCGGAACATGGGCGGCCATGTCGACAAAGGCATTTGCCGCGTGGCGCCGTCAACCGGTTCGTTGCGTCATGGCCACAGAAACGACGCGAATCGTCGGCACCTGTTTCTTCCATTGAAAGCAGGCCGTTGAAACTGTACGCAGGTCGCATGGGCAGAATGTACCGAATCGCACTGAGCAGATTGTTGCTCGTCGTGCGGCTGGCGATCTTGGCATCGCTGGTCGGATACAACATATCCAGCGCCAGCGCCGCCATGCACGGCTCGGCCTTTCCGGAATTCGAGAACGCCGTCTCAGTTGCAACACCCGAGGCCGGCGACCATCACACGGTCGAGGCGTCGGATCACGACCATCAGCACGACGCTTCGACCGACGACGGCGGCACCAAGCTCGTCAAACAGGAATGCTGCAAGGATTTCTGCGGCGGACTGGGCATCATTTGTGAAGGCCCCGACGTCGGCGGACCCGTCGTTACGTCCATCCGACAGTTTATCGACGATCGTGCAGCCCTCGGCGAACTGCCGTCCCTCCACCGTCCCCCGAATATCTGAATAGAGACGCACCCGTTCGGTCGGGTCCAATCGGTCGCCGCCTGCGTCCAGGCGAGTGCCCGTAGGCTATCTCTTATTCGGAAATTTCATAATGAAACCCTCGCTTTTCGTGGTGGGGCTGCCGCTTGTTGTCGGCGGCTGCGCATCCACGCTTCCTCCCGACGTGGTGGGGTCTTCCCCCGCGGTCGAACAGCCCTCCCCGCCCCCGATCGCGTACCGATCGCCAATGTCAGGCTACGTCACCAGGCAACCCGTCGATCCCAGACCGTGGCGTAGACAGAACGATCTCCAGTCTCCAGCCAATGGAGACGACTCATGATCGGCCTTAAGAAACTGACGACGGCGCTGGCATTCCCGCTGGTATTGAGCGGCTGCGTCACAGGCACCGAGTACTCCGGCAAGGAGGCGGGCTTCACCGCCGTTTCCAGCAAGACCGCCATTGCCACGGCGAAGCAGACCGTCTGGATCCAGAACCAGAGCCAGGCCAGGTCGGCGTCGGCGCAGGTCAAAAGCCTGCTCGCTCGAAAGAAGTCCCTCGACGTCGAGACGGCGGTCCAGATCGCCCTCCTGAACAACAAGGGCCTGCAGGCCGCCTACGCCGATCTCGGCGACAGCGCGGCGGATGCCTGGCAGTCGACGATGCTCATCAACCCGACCGTCTCCATCGGCACGACGGGCATGGGCACCCCGGAACTGGAGGCGTTCAAGACCATCGAGGGGATGATCGCGACGAACATCCTGGCGCTCGCGACGAGGAACCGGGATATAGCGATCGCCGACACTCGCTTCCGCCAGGCGCAGTTGACTGCGGCGGTGAGAACGCTGCAGGTTGCCGCCGACACGCGGCGTGCCTGGATCGGCGCGGTGGCGGCCTGGGAGAACGTCGGGCAGCTCCAGCGCGCCCAGGCGACGGCGGATGCCGCTTCCGAACTGGCGGAGAAGCTGGGTGAGACCGGCGCGATGACCAAGGGCGCCCAGGCGCGCGAACATGTGTTCGTCGCTGAACTGGCCGGAGAAACCGCGAAAGCCCGCCTGGCGGCACGTCTCGCCAAGGAAGAGCTGACACGGCTCATGGGCCTCTGGGGCTCCGATCTTGATTACCAGATTTCGAACGGCCTGCCGCCGCTACCGAAATCCGTGGTCAAACGGGACACCATCGAGGCCGAGGCTCTGAGGAACCGGATCGACCTTCAGGTCGCGAAACTCGAACTCGAAGCCACCGCCAAATCCTACGGACTTACCGAAGCGACACGCTATGTCACCGATCTCGAAATCCTGACCGGCTTTGAAACGGAACGGGAAATCGAGGACGACGAGAAGAAGACGAGGACAACCGCCCAGGTCGAACTGGAGTTTGTCATCCCGATCTTCGACACCGGAAAGGCCCGAATGCGCAAGGCCGAGGTGGCGTACATGCGCGCCGCGAACCAGCTTGCCGAGAAGGCCGTCAACGTCCGCTCGGAGGCGAGGTCCGCCTACGAGGCCTATCGCTCGAACTACGACATCGCGCGACACTACCGCAACAATGTCGTGCCGCTGCGAACCAAGGTCGAAGAGGAATCCCTGCTGACCTACAACGGCATGATCACCAACACCTTCGAGCTGCTGACCGACACGCGCGACAAGATCAACTCCATCCTGCTCGCCGTCAACGCGAAGCGCGACTTCTGGCTGGCCGAAGCCAATCTTGCTCCCGCGATCTACGGCGGTGGCGCGACGACCGCGTCGGCAGAGACCGAAATCGCGGCGGCCTCCGGCAGCAGCGGCGGCGGTCATTGAGAAAGGAACTCACCATGTTCAACAGACGACAATTGTTCGGTGTAAGTGCGGCGCTGCTGGCGGCCGGCGCCTGGACGAAGACCTCGGCGATGGCTCTGCCCGACGCCGCGACAATGGAATCGGCGGACATGCAGCCGCCGCTCCACCCGACCTCCGGCCCGGACTACCAGCCGGTCGTCACCCTCAACGGCTGGACGCTTCCGCACCGGATGAACAACGGCGTCAAGGAATTCCACCTCGTCGCCGAGCCGGTCGAGCGCGAAATGGCCGACGGCATGACCGCCTATCTCTGGGGCTACAACGGTCAGTCTCCGGGTCCGACGATCGAGGCGGTCGAGGGCGACCGGGTGCGCATCTTCGTCACCAACAAGCTCCCGGAGCACACCACGATCCACTGGCACGGCATGATCCTGCCATCCGGTATGGACGGTGTCGGCGGGTTGACTCAACCGCACATCCCCGTGGGCAAGACCTATGTCTACGAGTTCGACCTCGTGAAGTCGGGCACCTTCATGTACCACCCGCATTCCGACGAGATGGTGCAGATGGCCATGGGCATGATGGGCTTCTTCGTCGTCCACCCGAAGGATCCGACGTTCATGCGCGTCGACCGTGACTTCGTCTTCCTGCTCAACGCCTACGACATCGATCCGGGCTCTTACGTGCCACGGATCATGGAAATGACCGACTTCAACATGTGGTGCTGGAACAGCCGCGTGTTTCCGGACATCAGCCCACTCGTCGTTTCCAAGAACGACAGGGTGCGGGTGCGGGTCGGCAACCTGACGATGACCAACCATCCGATCCACATGCATGGCTATGATTTCGAGGTGACGTGCACGGATGGTGGCTGGGTGCGGCCGGAAGCACGGTGGCCGGAGGTGAGCATCGACATCCCGGTCGGGGCGATGCGCGCCTATGAGTTCGACGCCAAATATCTCGGCGACTGGGCGATCCACTGCCACAAGTCGCACCACACGATGAACGCGATGGGGCACGACATTCCGACCTTCATCGGTGCGGATAAGTCGAAGCTCGCAGAGAAGATCCGCAAACTCCAGCCGGAATATATGCCCATGGGCACCAAGGGCATGGCCGACATGGGCGAAATGGAAATGCCCATTCCCGAGAACACCGTCCCGATGATGACCGGCTGGGGGCCGCACGGCCCGATCGAGATGGGCGGCATGTTCTCGGTCGTGAAGGTCCGCGAGGGCATCTCGGCGGACGATTACTCCGATCCGGGCTGGTATGAGAACCCACCCGGGACGCAGGCCTGGGAATGGACCGGTGAGTTGCCGGACGCGACCAAGGCCAAAGACGCGAAGACGCAAATCACGCCGAAGCCGACGAACGGCTGAGGCTCGATATCTCACATCAAAAAAGGATCTATGCATGAAGAATTATATATTGGCACTGGCTCTCGCAGCGCTCGCAACGCCCGCCCTTGCCTCCGGCAACCATGCCGGCGGTCACGACGAAAAGATGGCTGTCGGGGAACCCGGCGATAAGGCCAAGGTGACACAGACGGTGCGCGTCACCATGAAGGAAACCGATGACGGCAAGATGTTGTTCACGCCGGCGGTCCTCAACGTCCGCAAGGGGCAGACCGTCAAGATCGCGATCAAGAATGCCGGAACTGTCGACCACGAATTCGTGCTCGATCAGGAAGACAAAATCCTGGAGCACAAGAAGGTCATGGAGAAGTTCCCCGAAATGGAACATGCCGACGCCAACTCCATCCGCCTTCCGGCCGGCCAGTCCGGCGAGATCGTCTGGAAATTCACCACCGACGGCGCGTTCAAGTTCGCCTGCCTGATCCCCGGTCACTACGAAGCCGGCATGCACGGTGATGTCAGCGTCGCCACAAAGTAGTCCATCGAAAAGGAGCATGAAATCATGAAGACTGTCATCAGACTCGCCATCGCAGTCGTCCTTTCGACCAGCGCGGCATTCGGAGCCTTCGCGCAGGAGTTCACCAAGGGCGTCGTCAGCAAGGTCGACGCCAAGGCGAACAAGGTCACCATCAAGCACGAGGAGCTGAAGAACCTCGACATGCCCGCCATGACGATGGTGTTCCGTGTCGAAGATCCGGGTCTCCTCGCGAAGCTGAAGGAAGGGTCGAGCGTCGAGTTCGTCGCAGAGCGCGTGAATGGCAAGCTGACCGTGACCGAGGTAAAATAGCAACCGCGGCCGCCCGGCCGATCATGCCGGGCGGCGGCAATCGAGGAGTGAAGACAATGCGCAGGAGAAGCTTCATCGCAATGGCCGGTTCCGCCCTGGTATTGCTCGCCGGACGGGCTGGTGCGACCGTCCCGACGGAGATGACCGTCTACAAGGATCCGAACTGCGGCTGCTGCCACGCATGGGCGAAGGCGATGGCCGCCGCGGGCTATTCCGTCGACATCCGCGACACGGACGATCTTGCCGCGGTCAAGGCGCGGCTGGGCGTGGCCGCCGACATGGAGGGATGCCATACCGCCGTCGTCGAGGACTATTATCTGGAGGGCCACGTTCCGCTTACGGCCGTCGAACGGCTGCTGCAGGAGCGGCCTTCGCTGCGAGGGCTGGCCGTTCCCGGCATGCCGGCCGGCTCGCTGGGAATGGGCGAGGATCCTCAGGCGTCCTACGACGTCTATGCGATCCCCTCGGCCGGCGGGGCGCCATACGTATTCATGGAGGTCCGCCCCCGGAAGGGATGACGGCGCGATCGATCGAACCATGCCTGTTGCCGATCAGGAAACCGGAGCGTTGCAGAGCCGCGGATGGCAGGAGTTCACCGTGACCCGTTCGAACCATCTCGTCTCTGTCTAGCGGGCGCCGGCGCTTTCGGCGAAGTAGAGCGGTATGGCAGGACAAGTATCGCCTTGTTGTATGCGTGATGTCGCGATAACGTATACAATAACTAGGACACAGTGAAATCAGATGCCATCCAATCCCGATCGTGTGGAAATTGCCCACCGCACACTGCGACAGGCCATTATCGAGCAGGCTCTCAAAGCCGGGACAAAACTTCCCGAGGACGAGATCGGCCGGCATTTCTCCATGAGTCGAACGCTCGTGCGCACGGTACTTGCCAAGCTGCAGGCGCAGGGGCTGGTCGACACTTACCATAAGCGCACGGCCACCGTCGCCCAGCCAAGTCTTGAGGAAGCACGCGATGCCTTTGCCATTCGCCGCGCACTCGAACGGGAGGTGATGAAGGCCGTCATCAAGCGCTGGAGCCCCGCGATCGAAAAGCTGTTGCGGGAACATGTGCAGGAAGAGGAAGCCGCGCATGCCAAGGGCGATGTGCGGCTGTCAACTCGGCTGGCGGGCGAGTTCCACCTGAAGCTTGCCGAATTGTCCGGCAATACGCTGCTTGAGCGTTATCTCTCCGAACTTGTTTCACGCTGTTCGCTCATCCTTGCCATGTATAGCCGGCCGCATTCCAGCGAATGTGCAATCAGTGAGCATTCCGGTCTCATCAACGCATTAAAAAAGGGCGATCTGGCCAGCGCAGAGCACTTGATGGACGAGCATCTGTCATCTGTCGAAAGCCGCGCACTGATCGAGGATGATCTTGCAAAAGAGCCGGACATCGGTTCCATCCTGTCGCGCTTTTCGAGCCGCGCCACCGGCTGAACTGCCAGTTTTTCGATCACGTATACAAGATTCTGCAAGATATGTAGACAGAGCGCCGTCATGGCCGCGCGACGGCCAGTGACCGATCGACGTCGCCTTGGCCATTACTTAGAGTTTTCTCCAAGTGAATCCGGCCCATTGGGGCGTAACGCTCTGCCTGACGCTAAGAGCGATACAATCTGGCACCAGTATTGCATACCTGATATCCATGATATTGTAGACTAGATTTTGCTCATGTCGCATGCAATGCTGGCGGTGGCCGGCCGATAATAGAGGGGAAAGGAACCACAAGTGGGCACAGAAACAGTTTTCGCCAACGCAAAGCTCGCCGACGGTACTCTGAACGATATCGTGGTTCAGGACGGCCGGATCACGGCGATAAGACCGACAGGCTCAGACGCCAGCGCGGCAAACGTGGTCGATATCAACGGAGCCCTTCTCGTGCCGAGCTTCGTCGAGGGCCATATCCATCTCGACACCAGCTTCTACGGAGACAAGTGGATCCCGCACAAACCGTGCACCAATGGCTTCGACGTGCATGAGCGCGTCGCCTTTCAGGCGGAGAATATGGCGGTCGCAGCGCCCATGGACGAGCGCGCTCGCAACCAGCTCGATCTCTGCGTTTCCAACGGTGCCCTCCAGATGCGCAGCCACGTGATGGTCGACGGATCGGTCGGCCTGAAGTCGCTCGAAACCATCCTTAGGGTTCGCGAGGACTACACTGATATCATCGACATTCAGCTCGTCGCCTTCCCGCAGAGCGGCATCCTCAAGAGCCCCGGTACGCCGGAGCTGATGGACGAGGCGATCGCGATGGGTGCCGATCTCGTCGGCGGGCTTGATCCGCTCTCCTTCGACCGCGATATCAAGGGCCATCTCGACGTGGTCTTCGGCATTGCCGAAAGGCGCGGCGTCGATGTCGATATCCATCTCCATGATGCGGGTACGCTCGGCGCCATGACGATCGAGGAAATCTGTGCTCGTACGACTGCGCTTGGCATGCAGGGGCATGTCGCCGTCAGCCATGCCTATGGCCTTGGTGATCTCGCGCCGGAAGCCGCAGAGAAGGTTGCCATGCTGATTGCCAAAAGCGGCGTCTCGATCATGACCAACGCGCCCGGCAACCACAATTTTCCGCCTGTGGCCCTGCTGCGCGCTGCCGGCGTCAATGTCTTCAGCGGCAGCGACAATATCCGCGATTCCTGGTGGCCCTTCGGGGATGGCGACATGCTGCGTCGGGCAGAGATTATCGCCTACCGTTCCGGTTTCTTCAGTGATGCGGAACTCAGCGCCGCCTTCGACGTGGTCACATCAGGCGGCGCCAAGGCGCTGCGGCTGGAAGGCTACGGGATCGCGGTCGGCGCAAAGGCCGATTTCGTCACACTCGCGGTCGAGCATGTGCCCGAGGCCGTCGTCGCAGTTCCGAAGCCGCGCCGCGTCTTCAAGGAAGGCCGCCTTGTCGCCGAAAATGGCTCTGTGATACGCTGATGTCCTCTCCCGTCACTCAGACCACTCGATCTGACATGTCGTCCCGCGGCGCCATGATCGTGACGCCGCATTGGCTCGCCAGCGAAGCTGGTGCCAAGGTGTTGCGGCGCGGCGGCAATGCCATCGAGGCGCTGGTTGCCGCAGGTGCGGCGCTTGCGGTCACCTACCCGCATTTCTGCGGTCTCGGCGGCGATGCCGTCTGGCTGGTCGCCGACGAGACGGGCAAGGCCCAGACCTTTCTCGGCATCGGTCAGGCGGGCGGTACCATTCCGGATGGAGACATCCCCTTACGCGGAGCCGCCTCCACGCTGACGACGGCCTGCCTCGTGGATAGCTGGGAGAAAGTGCTTGCCCATTCCACCGCGGAATGGGCGGGATCGGAGAGTTTGTCGAGTCTGCTTGACAATGCGATCGCCCTTGCGGAAAACGGCTTCGAGGTCAGCCGGTCGCAGTCCTTCTGGTACGAATTCCGCCGTAGCGAGTTGGAGGGCTGGCCGGGCTTCAGAGACCTTTTCACCTCATCAGGAATTCAGCGGCAGCCGGCACTCGGCAGAACGCTTGATGCCATTGCCCGCCACGGCGCTCGCGAATTCTACGAAGGTGCACTCGCCCGGCAGATCGCCACTGGGCTGGCAGAGGCCGGTTCGCCGCTTTTGGCCACCGATCTTGCCGCAACACGAACCGATATCGCGCCTCCGCTCCGGCAGACCTATCGCGACACAACCCTGCTCGCGCCGCCTCCCCCGACTCAGGGCGTAACCACGCTCGGCATTATGGGCGTGCTCAACCATTTGCCGATGAGGGATTTCCCTCCCGATAGCGCGGGTTTCTACCACAGCCTCGTCGAGGCTGTGAAACAGGCTTTTCTCGACCGGCATACCATCGCCGATCCCCATTACGCGGCCGATGTTTCGCCAGCGCTGCTCGATCCAGTGCGTCTTAAGGCAAAAGCCGCGGCAATCGATTCCGGCCGCGCGTTGCCCTGGCCGCGGCCCTATCGGCACGGCGACACAGCCTTGCTTGCCGCCGTCGATGAGAAGGGACGCTGCGCATCGTTGCTGCAAAGCCTCTATTTCGATTGGGGAAGCGGCGTCGTGGTCGGCGATACAGGCATCCTCTGGCAGAACAGGGGCGCCGCCTTCAGCACCGACCCCGCCAGCCCCAATGTCATCCGTCCCGGCAAGCGCCCTTTCTATACGCTCAATCCAGGCCTGGCGCTCAAGAACGGGCGGCCGCATCTTATCTATGGCACACAAGGGGCCGACGGACAGCCGCAGACCTTGTCGCTGCTCCTCAGCCTGTTGGTCGACCATGGCCTCGATCCAGTCGCAGCACTTTCCCGCCCGCGCTTCCTGCTCGGCCGCACTTTTTCCGACAGCCGGGACACCCTGAAGATCGAGGAAAATGCCGGTCTGGAAACGGTCGCCGCACTTGCCGCCATGGGCCACGAGATCTCAACGATCGACAGTTTCAGCCCCCTCGGCGGGCAGGCCGGCATTATCCGCATCGGGCAAGACGGAGCGATCGACGGCGCTCATGACCCACGCAGCGACGGAGGCGCGATCCTACTGTGACGTCCGGCCCATTGTTTGATCTCGTTATCCGCAATGTTCGTATTGAGGAGAACGGCCTCCTCGTCGACATCGCCGTGCGAGACGGGCGGATTGCAGATATAGGATTCGGCATGCGGTGCGAGGCGATCGAAAGCGTCGATGGCGAGGGAGCGTTCGCCTTCTGCGGCTTTGTCGATACGCACATCCATCTGGACAAGACCTGCATTCTCGACCGCTGCACGATTTGCGAAGGTACACTTGCCGAGGCCGTGCGGGAGACGGCCAAAGCCAAGGCGAGCTTTGAGGAAGACGACGTTTATGCCCGAGCGGCCCGCGTCGTCGAGAAGGCGATTTCACATGGCACTACGCGGATGCGCGCCTTTGTCGAGATCGATCCTCGCGCCGGCTTCCGTTCCTTCGAGGCAATCAAGCGCATCCGTGAAGACTATGCCTTCGCGGTCGATATCGAGATCTGCGCCTTCGCCCAGGAGGGGCTGACAAATGAGCCGGAGACATTGGATATGCTTGACGCCGCCCTTTCCAATGGTGCGGATCTGGTCGGCGGCTGTCCCTATACGGACCCCGATCCTATCAGGCATATCGAGATGATCTTCGCGTTGGCGCTCAAGCATGACATGCCGGTCGATTTCCATCTCGATTTCAGCCTTGATCCCGATCGAACCGATCTGCCGGCGGTGATCGACGCCACGCTTCGTCACCGTTGGCGGGGTCGCGTGGCGATCGGCCACGTCACCAATCTCTCGGCCATGTCGCAGGCAGAGATCGTCTCCATTGCTGATCGGCTGGCTGAAGCCGACATTGCGCTTTCCGTCCTGCCATCCACCGATCTGTTCCTGAACGGGCGCAGTCATGACCGGCTGGTGCCGCGCGGCGTCGCACCCGCTCACCTGCTGGCAGGCCGCGGTGTCGTGACCTCGATTGCGACCAACAACGTGCTTAATCCCTTCACTCCCTACGGTGATGCCTCGTTGATCCGCATGGCCAATCTCTATGCAAACGTCGCCCAGCTCTCGCGAGACGAGGACATGGCACTGGTCTTCAGCATGGTGACAGATGCGGCGGCACGCCAGCTCGGCAGCGTCAGACGGTTAGAAATAGGCGCCGAGGCGACGATCGTGCTGCTCGACAGTCCTGGCCCGCGTGTCGCGGTACGCGAGATCGCTCGCGTCGTTACCGGCTGGAAGAACGGCCACCGGAGCTTCGATAACGGCGAGCCCAGAATTCACAGACCAAAGTGAACACCAGTGGCTCACTCGCTATACACCTGCCGCTCTCATCATACGACGGCCCACCTTCGACGGGGCGCACCCATTAAAAGGAGGTGTAACGCGCCCCAGGAGCGCAGGGCGAGCCGGTCAGCTCTCCACCAGCAGGCTACTCTATGCCTTCAGCCTTTTCCGAAGATAAAAGCAGTATCCTATCCAAAACGCGTACATGTAATGCCCTCCTTGTGACTGTCTATCGCCCTGATCCGGTTGCATCAGGCGTTGAGCGCAAAACATGTGCCAGCACCTTGGTTACGTCATGTAGACGCCACCAGTCACATTGACGCCCTGGCCGGTCATGAAGCGCGCGCTGTCGGAGCAAAGGAAGACCACAACATCGGCAACATCCTCGGCTGTCTCAATGCGCCCGAGGGGTGTTTGGCCGACATATTCGTCAAACACCTGTTGCGGTGAGATGCCGCGAAGGCGCGCCTCCCATTCGATCTCCCGGCTTTGCATGCCGGTTTTCACGAAGCCTGGGCAGACGGCGTTCACCCTGATACCTGCAGGCGCGAGCTCGCGTGCGAGGGCCTGGGTCCAACCAAGAACGGCAAACTTGCTGGCAGAATAGTGCGCCAGAAGCGGCGCTCCGACTTTTGCCGCAAGTGACGCGGTATTGACGATGCAGCCGTGGCCCTGCCCGACCAGATGACGGCCAGCGATCTGGTTCGTCAGAAAAATTCCGCGCGTGTTGACATCGAAATTGAAGTCCCATTCCTCGTCAGTCAACTCCAGGGCCTTCTGCATGGTGGAAACGCCGGCATTGGCTATGACGATATCGCACCCGCCTATCGCGCGTACCGCCCGATTGAAGGCGGCCTCGACGGAATCCCGCTTGCGCACGTCGACCTCGACGGCGACCGCACCCTTCCCGATCGACTGAACTGCTTGGGCTGCCGCGTCGAGGTTGATGTCGGCGATCGCGACCACAACATCCTGGGCGGCAAGCGCCTTGGCGATCGCAAGCCCGATGCCGGTTGCTCCTCCCGTGACGAACGCGCGGCGCCCCTGAAGCTCGGGAAAGACAGGCGGTTTCATAGCGGCTCCTTGAACGATTTTAAGAGAACGTATCCAACAAAATCGAACTCATCAAATGTTTTTTTTGTTTGATTGAGTTCGTTTCGATGCGTATGGTCAAGCTGACTTGCGCAGGATACCCCATCGGGAATCCGACGTGCTCGGCAATGGCTCAAGGCAGTTCACAGGAAAACGTGAGCTCAATCATCGCTGCTCGGTCGAGCCGAGCGTGCATAACAGAACGTCGTGGAAGGACTTGCACAATGGTTTTTGAATGCTTCGGGACGCGCAAGAAGGTGGTCATCGCCATGGCCCATATCGGCGCCCTGCCCGGATCGCCGCTTTACGACGCTCAGGGAGGCATGCAAAAGCTGATCGATGACGTGGCATCGGACGTCGAGAAGCTGCAGGCCGGCGGCGTCGATGCCATCATGTTCGGCAACGAGAACGATCGGCCCTATGTCTTCAAGGGAGCGGCCGAGAGCGTTGCGGCGATGACCGCCATTGTGCAGGCAATCAAGCCCCAACTGAAAGTTCCGTTTGGCGTGAACTATCTCTGGGATCCTGTCTCCAGCGTCGCCATCGGCGCTGTCACCGGCGCCAGTTTCGTGCGCGAAATCTTCACGGGCCTTTTTGCCTCTGACATGGGGCTGTGGCAACCGGACTGCGCAGCGGCGGCCCGCCTGCGAGCGAATCTCGGCCGGAGCGACATGAAGATGCTGTTCAACATCAACGCGGAATTTGCCCATTCGCTGGATCAGCGCCCGATAGCGTTGCGCGCCAGGAGCGCCGTCTTCTCCTCCGTCGCCGACGCCATTCTTGTATCCGGCCCGATTACCGGGCAGCCCGCGAGCCAGTCGGATCTTCGCAACGTCTGCGAGGCCGTCACCGATGTCCCGGTCTTTGCCAATACCGGCGTCAACATCGACAATATCCGCGACGTTTTCTCCATGGCGCAGGGCTGCATCATCGGCACCCATTTCAAGGTGGACGGCAATACGTGGAACGCTGTTGACGCGGCGCGCGTCAGACGCTTCATGGATGTCGTCGAAACTTTACGCTGAGGCGAAAAGCATCATGGCAGCCGTCCTCGGCCTCGATATCGGAACGACCTCCACGATAGGCATCCTGGTCGGCCTGCCGGATCGCATCCTGGCAACGGCAAGCCGGCCGGTGACCTTGTCCTCTCCACATATCGGCTGGGCAGAGGAAAACCCTTCGGAATGGTGGGAGAACGTATGCTCCATCATCGGGGAGCTGCTCGCCACCTCCGGTCTTGATGCCGGAGAGATCAGCGCGGTTGGCGTGACAGGCATGCTTCCTGCCGTCGTCTTGCTCGATGCGCGCGGCAAGGTGCTGAGACCAAGCATTCAGCAGAGCGACGGGCGCTGCGGCGCTGAAGTCGCCGAAATGAGGGCGGAATGGGACGAACGCGCATTCCTGGAGAGGGCCGGCAACGGCATCAATCAGCAGCTCGTCACAGCAAAGCTGAGATGGATAGAACGGCACGAACCGAGGGTCTTCGAGCAGATTGAAACGGTCTTCGGTTCCTACGACTACATCAACCATCGACTGACGGCCGCCCGCTCCGTCGAACAGAACTGGGCGCTGGAAGCAGGCTTCGTGAATATCGCAACGGATGCCATCGATGAAGAGCTCGTCCGTTTTGCGCACATCGATCCTCGCGTCGTGCCGATAAAGCGCGCGTCTTCAGAGATCATGGGGCTTGTCGATGAACGAGGCGCCTCGGAAACGGGCCTGAGGATCGGAACCCCCGTCGTTGGCGGTGCGGCCGACATGATCGCGTCCGCACTGGGTGCAGGCGTCATCGATGCCGGCGACGTTCTCTTAAAATTCGGTGGCGCGGTCGATATCCTGACGGCCACCGACGTTGTGGCCCCGGATCCCAGGCTTTTTCTCGACTATCATCTGGTGCCGGGCCTTTACATGCCGAACGGCTGCATGTCGACGGGCGGCTCTGCGCTGAATTGGTTCGTGAAAAACTTTGCATCTGGCGAACAGCATGCTGCCGACGCCAAAGGATGCAGCCTGCACCGGCACCTCGACCATCTGGCCGAACAAAAGCCTGCCGGCTCCGATGGACTGACGATCCTGCCCTATATGCTCGGTGAAAAGACGCCCATCCACGATCCGGCAGCCCGCGGTGTGATTGAAGGGCTGACGCTGTCGCACGATATCGGTCATCTCTGGCGCGCCCTGCTTGAAGCCTATGCCTATGCCATTCGCCATCACGTCGAGGTACTGATCGATATGGGACATCGCCCGAAGCGCTTTCTGGTGTCGGACGGCGGCGCACAAAGCACGATATGGATGCAGATCGTTGCCGACGTGCTCGGCGCCCCGGTGCAGCGCCTTTCGGGACATCCAGGCTCCTGCATCGGCGCGGCCTGGAGCGCTGCGATCGGCGTTGGCCTCGAATCCAACTGGCGGGGTGTCACGCGCTTCGTGCAGTTTTCGGATGTCCTGGAGCCACGTAGCGCCAATGCAATCCTGTACGAAGAAGGCTATCGCCGCTACCGGGAACTCTACGATCGCATCGCACCCGTCTGGAGACCACGGTAGATACGAACTCTTAGGGATTGTAATGGCTGAAAACTGTGCACTCCACATGGCTCCATCTGAGCGGGCCTATGATTAGGGTGACGATCATGTTTAATTCGAACAGATATTGATGTAAACGACGTCCGTATGCGGCCTTCCGACGGACGAAATTCTGAAAGACGAACACGAGACGACAATAAGATGACGAGCGAGCAATCCGCCGCCAGATCCGGCGAACGACCCAAATTCCTTGCCCAGGTCCGGCAGGCCGCGATCATCGAGGAGATCGGACGGGTCGGATCGGTAACGGTCAGCGATCTGGCGCAGCAACTTTCGGTCTCTGAAATGACCGTGCGGCGCGATCTCGTCGAACTTGAGAAGGACGGCCGCCTCATCAGAACGCATGGCGGTGCGGTCAAGCCGGATCGGGCGCCCGCCCTTGCGCTCGCAGAGAATGTCGATCGCGAAGAACCGGCATTCGAGGCGCGACTTGCGCGCAACGCCGCGCAAAAGCGAAGGATCGCCGCCACCGCCGCCAGCCTGTCCCAGGCCGCGCGCAGTATTGCGATCGATGTTGGTACGACCCCCTATTTCGCAGCCGAGGCCCTTGCCGGCCGCCAGCAGGTTAAGATTTTTACCAATAGCATCCGCACGGCCTCCTATCTCGGCGCCAAGGGCGTGGAGACCTACCTGGCCGGCGGCCGGATTCGCGGCGAGGAAATGTCGACGAGCGGCCCGGCAGCCGTGGAGCAATTCGAGTCTCTGTGGTTCGACATCGCCTTCATCGGTGTTTCCGGCCTGACGGCACAGGGCATCTTCGACTATTCCTTCGAGGAAACTGACATGAAGCGTGTCTATCTAAGCCACGCCTCGCAGCGCGTGGTTCTGTGCGACTCGACAAAATTCAACCGGATGTCCCTCGTTCATGTCGCCAAACTTGGCGAATTCGACACACTTGTCTGCGACGAGGCGCCAACAGGCGAACTGGCATCAGCCCTGAAGGCCGCAGGCGTCGCTATCACGGTAGCCGACTGATCGAGGCAGGCCGCTGCAGTCACCCGGAATGGACGTTGCCTTTTGTTTTATCTTGTTTGATATTGTTCGAACCTCGTCGCGTGGCTTAGCCTAAGCGCGTTGGGTGTTGAAATCAGGATAACGATCATGTCTCAGACAACCACGGCAATACAGGCAAGCCAGCTCTATCGGGACGTGGCAACGAGCGCTCGATTAAGGGAGTTAATTGCTGATGTCGGCCGACGTAGCGGCGAATTCCCTGACGATCTAGCCAATCATCTGCCGATGGTTCTCGAGGCCATGGCCCGACTCGGCGCTTCGGCCACGCGGCTCGAGGCTTATGCAGATCACTATACGCGCTCCCACGCCGTTCCGATGCAGCCCCCCCTCATATCTGCGTTGGACGACGCAACATGGCGCAGCGCTCTCGGCCGGCGCGAGCGAGAGGGCGACCTGCGGCGCTATTTCACTGCAAGGGTCTCAAAGGAAGGCGGTTCGGCCACGGCTCTGGCGGTCATGCCGGTGCTCGCTCCCGGTGTCGCGGCCTCGGCCACGCACGGGCTGATGCGGCTCGCCTACGCATTTCTGCGCCATGATGATGCCGAGGTCGCCGCGGCGCTCGGCTACTGGGCTGCAACCTATCTCGCCTACGAGGGCATTCCGGCCGAACGCATGCCGGATGCCACGGATCCGCTTGCATGTCTGATGGACATGCGGGCAGACCCCGCCTTACGCAATCTTGACGCACCGACCCACCTCCTGTGGAAATGGATCGAGGCGATGGGCAAGCTCCCTGCATTTCGCGATCGTCTCGGACGGCTGGTCGCCGGGCCGGATTTCCTTGACCGCATCCGCCCGGCATCCCTTGCTCTTTATGCGGGGACGATGAGCTTCGAAGCCTTGCATGCGGTGACCGGTTGCCACTGGCTGCGTCTCGTTTCCCCGCATATCGGGAAACCTCAGAGCCTCGCGGTGCATTTCTGGGAAGTCGTGATGGCGCTCTACACCAAGATCGGCATGCCGCTTCCGCCGACCTCCGAAGAACTGGAGGAATGGCGACATCTATCGCTGCCCTCCGATGCCGAGATAGCGGCGGCGGCCGTCGCATCCGACGACGAACATGACCATTCACTCGTGTTTTCCGCCTTCGAGGAATATCGCTATACTGGCGATCGACTGTATAAAGTCGTTGCTGCGCGACGCGTCGGGCTCATCGCCGGATGATCTCAGCGCGTCGCACTCATGGACCGATATTGGGCTGGAAATGCACCTTGTCGTAGCCGTCCAGTGATTGGAAAAAATAATCGATATTGCCCATGAACAGTCCCCGGCAAATGCCGGCGACAAGTTTTGGCACACCCGCCTTCAACCCGGTGATGCCGTTACAAACCGGACCAAGACTTGGTACCGCGGCATTGTTGAAGATATGAATATTGGCAAGCATGGATGCCGTTCCGGGAACCTTTTCGACCAGTTCGAACGCCGGACCCAGATAGGGATAGGCGAGAAGGTCGAGGTCGACTTCGCCCGTTGGCGGCACGAAGCGGTCGGCCCAGGTCGCGATCAAGCCGGAAAACCCGGCTAGTTCCGGTCGATGCGCAAGGTCAATCCGGTAACCTGTTCCAAGCAGAAGGTGATCGAAGGTAAAGTCGCCGACGCTCGTCTTGATGGCAATCTCGCCGCTCGCGATCCCAACCGCTTCTATCGCTGCCCCAGACACCAGGCGGCATTGAGGGAATGCCATGGCGCGCTCGTACATTTCCACCGTCGGCGGTGTCCTGAAGGCGAACATGCGACGGGTGAATCGATAACGGCTCTCATCATCGAGATCGGAGAAGTGATTGAGAAAGCCCGGAAAATTCGACCAGTCCAGCAGTTCGGTCTTGGGCAGGGACGGCGCACGCGCGAGGACTGTTACACTGTCGGCACCCGCCTCCAGTGCGGTCACCGCCCAGTCGAAGCTGGAGGCAGCCGCACCAATCACCCCGATCCGCTTGCCGGTAAGGCTCTGTGCTAAGATGGGTTCGCCGCTATGCGTCCAACGTTCCCTCGGCAATCCGTCGCGGATCAGGGCGGGTACATGAAGCCCACCGGCCCCCTCCAGGCCCGTCGCCAGCACCACCTTCCGACAGGACATTGTGCGTTCCCGACCGCCCTGCAGAACGCGGAGCCGGAGATGATCCCGCTCCTCCTCGATTGAAAGCAGCCGGCTGTCGTTTTCGATGTTCAACCCTAGCACACTTCGAAACCAACTCAGATAGTTCATCCAGGCAATGCGATCGATCCTGTCGAGCCTGTCGAAGCTCTTGCGACCGTGAAGCGCTTCGTGCCATGCCCGATAGGTCAGGCTCGGCACGCCAAGATCCGGACCGCTCAACGTCTTCGGGGATCGCAAGGTCCGCATGCGCGCCGTCGTCACCCACGGCCCCTCCTGCCCCGCAGGCGCTGCATCGATCAGGCTGACACGTTCCACTCCTTGTCGCTTCAGGCCGAAGGCGATCGTAAGACCCGACAGGCCTGCACCGACGATAACGACGTCGTGCAAGACATCAGCCTCATCGTGCCTCGGAACCCAGGCTCGTGGCGCCGCTTCGACCATCCCAAGATCGCGTCGAACCTGTCTTTCGAGCCGGAGCAACCGCGATCGTGCTGCCTTCGCAACATCCGGGCTGGACATATCCTGCGCCGACAATGGTTCCTGCATCGAGACTGACCCCCAGAATTTTCCGGAAGCGTAGCGAACATGATCACGTTGTAAAGTGTTTGATCATGTTTCTTTTCGATTTTTTCTATCATACCGTGTTCGTTTTCGGATCGGCATTTCGGCAAACAGCCTGCCGGAGCCCGGTGGACCTCCGCATCACTCGTCTCACCGCGCGGGCCGAAATCCATGCGATAAAACAGCTATATAATGAGAGACCGGCCGTCAGGTGAAAAAACAAGCAGATCAAAGTTCATCATTTAGGCAGGGTGCGACTGCTTTAACCACAGTAGTCGGCATCGAATTCTATTTTGTTATATATGTGATTTTTTGTTTGACTTGGAATTGGGGCGCGCTAACGTCGCTTCATAATTCACCGCACCGGAAAGGTTGATTGTCATGACGAGAGCCTCTTCATTCTCCATGCCCAAAACGGCATACCGCCTGGCGGCCGTCGGCATGGCGCTGATGGCGACCACCGCCTACACGCAAGCAAAGTCGCTCGACGGCGTAACCCTGACGATCGCGTCGATGAACGACGGTTTTTCCAAGGTCCTGACCGAGTTGGCGCCCGCCTTCAAGGAGGAGACCGGTGCCGATCTCAAGGTCGAGATCATGGACTACGGCACATTGCTGACCAAGACGACTGCGGATTTCGTCGGCGACACCAAGGGTTACGATCTGGTGACCATGGACATCGTCTGGGCAGGCGCCTATGCCGAGAACAAGTATTCCGTAGACCTGACCGATTGGGTCAAGCGCGATGCTGCCGAACTCGATCTCGACGACATCTATCCGGTGGCGCTGAAATCGCTCGGCCAATATGACGATCACTACGTGGCTTTTCCGTTTGCGGCCTACGCCAACGTGCTCGCCTATCGCAAGGACCTTTTGGAAGCTGCCGGGCTGAAGCCGCCGGCGAGCATCGAAGAACTCGTCGCGGATGCCAAGAAGCTGACCGACCCTTCAAAGAAACAATACGGCTTCGTCGCCAACGGCCAGAAGGGGCCGGCAGTCGCCCAGGACTGGATGCAATATAACAACCAGCTTGGCGGCTCTATCCTCGACAAGGATGGCAAGCCCGCCCTCAACTCTGAAACAAATATCAAGAGCCTCACGGTCTACAAGGAACTCTTCACCGAGGCCGCACCTCCCGGCGCCATCGAATATGACTGGGGTGGGCGCGAGGAAAGTTTCCGCCAAGGAATGTCTGCCTTCATGCAGACCTGGTCTGTGGGTGCTGCTGCCTATTCCGATCCGAAAGTATCGAACATCGTCGGCAAGGCCGGCATTGCCGTGGCGCCGGTTGCCGCGGGCATGACGCCGCAATATGGCGTCGGCGGCTGGGGGCTTGCGATCAATGCCGATATCGATACGTCGAAACAGGAAGCTGCATGGACCTTCATCAAGTGGGTGACGAGCAAGAAAATCCACAAGGAGTTCAATATGCTCGGTGCCGGCGGCTTCATGCGCAAGAGCCAGATGACCGATCCCGACCTTCTTGCCAAATACGACTTCCTGCCGGTGATCGCGCAAACCTACGAACACGGCAACGGCGAATTCCGTCCGCGCATTCCGGAATATCCGGAAATTCAGGATATGCTCGGCACAGCCGTCAATTCCGTACTCGCCGGCGCCGCCACCCCGAAGGAAGCGCTCGACAAGGCGCAGGAAGCAGCAGAAAAACTGTTCTGATCGCCGCGCCTGCCCGCATGCTTGGCAGGCGCATTCCGCTTCGCGACCGCGCCGATCATCAAACCGGCGCGGTCAAGGATGCAGCCTGAGGGCCGGAGCCGGGCCTGACACGAATGAACGCTGTTTTGCCGATGCCCCATCGCTTCTCCGATCGCCGCAGGCTCTTCCTGTTTTTGATGGCCGCTCCGGCAGTCGTCTACGTCGCTGCAATCGGCCTTTGGCCGCTTTCGCAAGGGATCTGGTACAGCTTCTATCGCTACAATCTTCTCCGGCCGGCCCGGACGAGGTTCGTCGGCCTGCAGAACTATGTCGACATTTTCACCGATGAGGCGACGCGCACGGCAATCCTCAACACCTTCCAGTTCACGATTTTCAGCGTCGGTCTCCAGCTCATCTTCGGCTTCTGCCTGGCGCTCCTTCTGTGGCGAGACAGCCGTTTCAATCGCGCGGTTCTGGCCTTCCTCCTGGTGCCATCGACGATCACACCACTCGTGGTCGGACTGATCTTCAAGGCGCTGCTTGGCGCCGACTACGGCATGATCGGCTATTTCCTGTCGGAGGCGGGCATCGGACCCCGCACGGGCCTTCTCACCGACGCCTCAACCGCGCTCTGGGTCCTCATAGTGATCGACTGCTGGGAGTGGACCCCTTTGATGACGCTGATCCTGCTTGCCGGGCTCAAGGCACTGCCGGCGGACCTGCTTGAGGCCGGGACAGTCGACGGCGCAACGGCATGGCAGCGCTTCCGCCTATTGATCCTGCCCTTGATGCTGCCATCGATCTTCCTGGCACTCACACTGAGGACGATGGATGCCTTCCGGGTCTTCGATTCCGTTTTCGTCACGACGGGCGGCGGGCCGAACGATGCCACCAACACGCTGATGATGCTGGGCGTCAAGGAGGGTCTGCAATTCTTCAATGTCGGCTATGCCTCGGCCGTCGGTAACGTCACGCTGCTGTTCATCGCGCTGATGGCGACCCTTCTGCTTCTGGTGGTCCGACGCGCCGATGTCAGGATCAACGGGAGATAGGCCGATGTCACGTGTTTCCAGGCGTCGCATCCTTGCCGAGCGGACCGTCGTCCTCGTCGCAACCCTCCTGTTCCTGCTTCCGGTCTGCTGGCTGATCGCGACCGCCTACAAGCCGTCGAACCAGATATTCACCGTGCCGCCGCGCCTCACCTTCGAACCGACGCTCGACCAGTTTCGCCAGGCCCTTGCGCTGTTCGACGTCGTTTCGCTCGTCCGCTCATCGCTGGTGATCAGCCTTGGCACGACGCTTCTTTCGCTTCTGCTCGGCGTTCCCTCCGGCTACGCTCTGGCGCGCTCCAAGGCACGCTTTGCCACTGGCTTTGCCTATTTCTTCCTGGCGATCCGGATGATCCCGGCGATCGCCGCACTGATCCCCTTTTATCTGCTGATGCGCGACATCGGGCTGCTCGGCAGCTGGTGGGCGGTCATCGTATTCAATACCATGCTGAACTGCGCCTTCGTGACCTGGATGATGTTTTCCTACTTCAAGTCGCTGCCGCCGGACATGGAAGAGGCGGCGCTGACCGATGGCTGCACGCTGATCGGTGCCTTCCTGCGCGTGGCCCTGCCGTCGGTGCGCTCGGGCATCATCGCCTGCGCACTCTTTTGCATGATGTTCTCCTGGAACGACTTCCTTCACCCGATGTTTCTGACGACCCTGGATTCAAAGCCGATCTCAGTCGCGCTGCTGACGGCTTATGGAACCAAGGACATCACCTGGGGCACGCTCGGAGCTCTTGCGCACTTTTCCACCATACCGATTGTCCTGATGGCGCTTTTCATGAACCGCTATTTCGTTCAGGGCGCGACCAACGGCGTACAGTAGGGCAGACAGCATGGCCGAAATCTCGTTTACCAACGTCTCAAAGACCTATGCCGGCGGCAAGGCCGCGGCGCTGAACGATTTCAATCTCAAGATCGCCGACGGTGAGTTCATGGTACTGGTCGGCCCGTCCGGCTGCGGCAAGACCACCGCTCTTCGAATGATCGCCGGCCTGGAGGATATCTCCTCCGGCAAGTTGAAGATCAACGACACGGTGGCAAACGATCTGTCGCCTCGCGACCGCGATATAGCCATGGTCTTTCAGTCCTACGCGCTTTATCCGCATCTTACCGTTGCGGACAATATCGCCTTCGGACTGAAGGTGCGCGGCGCCAAGCCTGAAGTCATCGCCGACAAGGTGCGCGAAACCGCCGCGCTGCTGGAACTGACGGAATTTCTGGATCGCAAGCCGAGCCGTCTTTCGGGCGGCCAGCGGCAGCGGGTGGCCATGGGTCGCGCTCTGGTGCGCTCACCGAACGCCTTCCTGATGGATGAACCCCTTTCCAATCTCGATGCACGCCTGCGCGGTCAGATGCGCGCCGAAATCTCGCGGCTGCAGCGCATGACGGCCGTCACCACGGTCTATGTGACCCACGACCAGGTGGAAGCCATGACGATGGGCCACCGGGTCGCGGTCATGAGCAAGGGAACACTGCAGCAACTTGATACGCCACGGGCGCTTTACGACCGTCCGGTCAACATGTTCGTCGCCGGCTTCATCGGTTCCCCGCCAATCAACTTTCTGGAAGGCAGGCTCGTCGCGCATGACAACGGCCCGGCCGTTGCAATCGGCGAATTCCTGTTGCCGCTTGCACAACAGGGAGAGCGCGCGGCCCGCCGCATCGATCAACGGGTCGCGATCGGCATCCGGCCCGAACATCTGAAACTATCTGACAATGCCGGTATGCCCGGCACGATCTCGGCGAGAGCCTCCTTCGTCGAGGACCTCGGAGCCGATCTGCTCGTCCACATGGAGGACAAGGGAACGGCTGCGAGCGGTGCGGTCGTCATGGACGATGAACGTGACATGATGAAATCGGCGCCGAGGCTGAAAGCGCTCGTCGACAGCAGCCATCGTGTGCGGCGCGACGAGCGCGTGACATTCTCCGTGGATCCGTCGCTGATCCTGCTGTTCGATCCGGAAACCGGAGCTCGCCTGTGAGCAACGAACCGACCGCGACCTTCTGGCCATTGGGCGGCAAGGTTTCCAAAACCGGTATCGCCTTGATCATCATCGACATGCAGATCGATTTCTGCGCAGCCGGCGGCTGGGTCGACCAGCTTGGCGAAGATGTATCAAACACCCGTGCAGTGATCGGACCTATAACTGAGACGCTCTCCCTCGCCCGTGCGGCCGGCCTGACCGTCATTCACACTCGCGAGGGACATCGTCCGGACCTTTCCGATCTCCACACCAACAAGCAATGGCGAACGCGTCGTCACGGACTGGGGATCGGCGACATGGGAAAAACCGGCCGGATACTCGTTCGTGGTGAGCCGGGTTGGCAGATCATTCCGGAATTGACACCGATCGACGGGGAGATCGTCATCGACAAGCCCGGCAAGTCCTCGTTTCATCGGACCAATCTTGCCGAGCAGCTCGAAAGCCGCGGCATTTCGCGGCTCGTCGTCACCGGCGTGACGTCGGATTGCTGCGTACAATCCACCATCCGCGACGGCTTCGAGCACGGCATCGAATGCGTCCTTCTGGAAGATTGTACTGCTGCAGTCGAGACCCGAAACCATGAGGCGACGCTGGAAATCCTTCGGGCCTTTGGCGGGCGCTGGGGTGGCGTTGCCGATCGGACCGCTTTTGCCGCCATGCTGGAGACGGCCGATGATTGAGAACTCGACGGACCATTTCGCGCGGATTGACGCCAATCCCTATGCGTGGCCCTTCGACGGCGAATGGTCACCCAGTGATACGGCCCTTCTGCTCCTCGGCTTCCAGAACGGCATCGTCCGCGGCCTCGCCGCCGAAGCGGAGCGCGATACCGCCATGCGCTTGATCGAGGCGGCCGGCCGTCGCGGTCTTGCCATCATCGCCTCCAGGCGCGGACAGGATCCCGAAGGCGGCGCTCTCGCACGGCGACGTGCGGTCCTTGGCGATGAGGTTCCCACAAAAGGCAGCCCAGACTGGCAGTTCGATGACAGCATGTCGCTTCCGCCCGCCGCCATCATCGTCGATCATGCCGGCGACAACGCTTTCTTCGGAACCGGCCTTGAGGACAGTCTCCGGCGGCACGGAATTCGCAACCTTCTCGTGACCGGCCTGCCGACCGACGGGCTGGTTCACGCAACACAGCGTGCGGCAAACGACATGGGTTTCGAATGCCTGACGGTCTTCGACGCCTGCAAGGGAACCTCTCCAGGGCGCCATGACGCACAGCTGCGCATAACCACTTTCGGCAACGGCCTTTTCGGCGCGATTGCCTCAGCCGCCGCCATCGAGACGGCTCTCGGAAGTCATCAGGAGTAAAGCCATGTCCGAACTAAAATGGTCCGACACGACGGGAAGCCTCGACCTTTCGACGCTCTCGTCCGCCTATGCGGCCGGTATGCTGACGCCGACGCGCGTGGTGAACGCGATCTACGATCGTATCGCGGCGCGCGGCGAGGATCACGTCTGGACCTATCTCGTGTCGCGCGAGACCGCTCTTGCGGCGGCAGACGCGCTCGAGGCAGAGGGCTATGACGGCCGGCCGCTCTGGGGCATTCCGTTTTCCGTGAAGGACTGCAACGACATTGTCGGCCTCCCCACCACGAATGCCCTGAAGGAAGGTGCCTATATCGCGACGTCCAGCGGTCAAGCACTGGATAGGATCTTCGATGCCGGCGCCATTCTCATCGGCAAGACCAACATGGATCAGTTCGGCATCGGCCTTGTCGGCATGCGCACGCCCTATGGTGCCTGCTCGTCGGTCTTCGATGATCGCTTCATCTCGGGGGGATCGAGTTCCGGGTCGGGCGTCTCGGTCGCGGCAGGGCTTTCGTCCTTTTCCATCGCAAACGATGCCGCCGGCTCTGGTCGCGTGCCGGCCGGTTTCAACAACATCGTCGGCATCAAGCCGACGCCCGGCCTCGTCAGCAATGCATGCGTGTCCGGCGGAGGCTGCGTCAAGACGATCGAAACGCTCGCAATCTTCTCGCTGACCGTCGAGGACGGCATGAGCGTCCTCAGGCTGATCGCCGGGTACGACCCCTCATACCCGTTCTCCCGGCCGGAAGCGGACGCCGTTCCGCTGATACCCGCGCCCGCGCCGCCGCGTTTCCGCTTCGGCGTGCCGGCTGGCAAAGCACTTCGCTTCTTCGGCGATACCGAGGCTGGAAGGCTCTTCGGCGAGGCGATGGCGCGATTGGCCGCGATGGGAGGAGAAAAGGTCGAAGTGGACTTTGCTCCGTTTGAGGAAACCCAGCGTATACTCTACGAGGGGCCATGGATCTCAGAAAGAGCGTTGAGCCTCGACAGCGTGCTTGAGCAGCATGGCGAGGCGATCCATCCGGTCACACGTCAGATCCTGTCGAAATCCGCAAGCTTTACGGCTGGCGACACCTTTGCGGCCATTCACAGGATCGCCGAACTGAAGCGCGATACGCGCGCCCTGTGGGACGACATCGCCGTGCTCCTGGTTCCGACGACGCCGACGATCTACACCAAGGAAGAGATCGCCGCCAATCCCATTCAACTCAACAGCAATCTCGGTATCTACACCAATTTCGTGAACCTGATGGGGTTGTGCGGCATCGCCGTTCCCAACGGCTTTCGCAAGGATGGCCTGCCGCTTGGCGTAACCTTCCTCGCCCCTGGTTTTAACGAGGCGCGAGCAGCCGGTATCGCAGCTGCGTTCCACAGGGCGACCGGGCTCAAGCTCGGCAAATTCGACAATCCCTATCCGGTACCGGCTGACGCGTCTCTGCCCGACGGCTATCGTGAAATTGCCGTCGTCGGTGCACACCTTTCCGGAATGCCGCTCAATCACGAGCTCACGCAGCGATCAGGCCTGTTTCGCAGAGCCGCCCGAACCAGCGGCGATTACCGTCTCTTCGCGTTGAGCGGCGCCATGCCTCCCAAGCCCGGCCTGGTCCGGGACGTCTCGAGCGGCGCCCCGATCGATGTCGAGGTCTGGGCTTTGCCCGTAGCAGACTTTGGAGATTTCATCGATCGGATTCCAGCGCCACTTGGTGTGGGAAAGCTCTCGCTGGAGGACGGCTCTGTGGTCACCGGTTTTCTGTGCGAGGCGGTCGCGGTCAAGGAGCAGCCCGATATTACTGCTTATGGTGGCTGGCGCCGATACGTGGAAAGTATGGCCGTCTGATCCAAAATGTAAGCGTGGTCGCAAACAGTCGCAAGCCTATGGAAAATCGACGGCGAGCACTCCTCCCCTTGTATATTCAATTTGCACTCATTGCTGGATGATCGGTGCGCTCTACGGCAAAACTTGGGACGAACTTCACTTGCCGAAGCCGAATGTTTTCCGCAGACTTTTATCGACGGCGTTTGCGGGCATGAATCTGCGCAACCGGCTGAGAAGCTTCGCTTGACCGCCCGCGGGTTGACGCATGCGGTACGGACCGTTGATCGTCGCCAGGATTTTCTCGGCTACCGTCTGCGCCGACGGCGCCGATTTGATCTGCGCCTGAACCGCTTCGACGGTCGCATTGGCCTGCGTTTCGTAGACGCCCAAGGGCGCCTCAGTATGTGCCGCGTTTACGTCGAGCTTCGTGTTGGTGAAGGTGGGTTCGAGCAACACGACCCTGACGTTAAACTCACGGATCTCGTGATCCAGGGACTCCGACAGCCCCTCAAGCGCGTGCTTGCTGCTGGCATATAGCCCCATGAACGGCGCAGGCAGGAAGCCCAAAACCGAGCTGACATTAATGATGAGCCCGCTCCGAGCGGCACGCATGGAGGGCAGAGCGGCGCGGATCATGCGCAAAGGGCCGAACACGTTGGTGTCGAATACCTTTTGAGCCTCCGCGGTCGAAGTGTTCTCGACAGGACCGACCAGCGAAACGCCAGCATTATTGATCAGCACATCAATTTTACCTGCTTCCGACAAAACCCATTCCACAAAGTTCGCAACCGATGTGTCGTCGGTGACGTCGACGGTTCCGAAGCGGACGCCGGGAATGGAAGGAGCACGGTGCAGGTTGCGTGCGCCTCCAAACACCTGGAAGCCATTTTGTGCAAGAAGGCGCGCCGCTGCCTCGCCTATTCCGGATGATGCGCCTGTGACGACGACGACTTTTTTATTGGACATGCATGCTCCTGAGGATTGCGCAAATAGTTGATTGCGAGGGGTTTCGGCCGGAGGACCAATCCCGAATGGGAAGTCTTCATTTCGCAAACAATCATTTTAGATTTCGATCAACATCTAACCTGATTTTGGATGTCAATCAACATATAAAATGAAACGGACTTCGTTTTATTGAGTTTTGATAAGGAGCGTCCGACCCACTGCCATGAATTCCTTGATCAGGGAGTCGCGTTTGCTGCCTGCGCGGGATCGATCCGCGGCTCGCAGTGCCTCTTTCAAGTCGCTTGCTGCAAGTTCCGTGCAATAGGTTGGGATTGGAGAGGACAAGATGACCGGGACGAAAATTATGCACCGTTCGACGTCGGATCGACATTGGCGGAGCGCCCGTCTGATTTGTCGAGCGCGCGCATGATAAAGCGGATTTGAGCGCGGGCGGCTGCAGCCATGTCCTCTCCTTCCTGAACACGCTGCTCAACCAAAATCGGATGGAAGAACGGCAGGAACGCGGTGATCACTCCCCGTGTGGCATCGTCGGCATCTTCCGCATGGAACTCGCCTGCTTGCAAACCCTCGCGGATCAGTGCTGTCAGGATCGTCTGGATTTGCTCGTTATGCACATTGATGGTTGCCCATCTTTCGTTCATGGCAGCGACGAGCAAATCGTGAATGGGCCTCTCCTCCACCAGCCTCCTCCTGCTGTGCCGGTGGAGCACGTTCAAAAGGTCAACAAGCCTTTTGCTTGCTGGCGCGTCCATCCGTGCGACGGCAAAAACAATTTCAGCAACCTCGTTGATGATACGCCCACAGACGGAACTGTTGATCGCCGCCCTTGTGGGAAAGAACCGGTATACGCTCGCTCGACTTGTGCCCAGGTCGGACGCAATGTCAGCAACCGTGGTCTTGCGATGGCCGATACGGCGAATGTGTTTTTCCGCAATATCCAGGATGCGATCACGTCCTTGCCCTAAAATTGCTTCGTCCGAAGCTGAGGAATAAAACCCTCGTTCATGAGATTCCGACTCCTGTCGATCGGAAGCCCAATAAACACCCCGGACCATCGATACTGAGCCGCTGGTTTTCTCCTTCGCGTCAGGGGCGGTCACGTCAGTACATATCCGAAACATGATGTTACTCCGCAGCCATAGCGCGTTGCAGTTCTGGAGCATTTTGCTCTGTATGATGTGTTTCTCTTTCAGTCGGCTTGATGCGGAACCAGGTGGCATAGAGAGCGGGGAGGAAGAGCAGGATCATTACGGTCCCGACCGCCGTGCCGCCGATCAGCGTGTAGGCCATTGATCCCCAGAATACCGAGTGGGTGAGAGGGATGAAGGCAAGGACGGCCGCGAGTGCTGTCAACATGACCGGACGTGTCCGCTGCACTGTCGCCTCGATGACGGCATGATAGTCGTCGAGACCGGCTGCCTGGTTCTCCTTGATCTGTTCAGTCAGGATCAAGGTGTTGCGCATCAGGATTCCCGCGAGCCCGATCAGTCCGAGAATGGCATTGAAGCCGAACGGTTGATGGAAGATAAGCAAGACGGGAACAACACCAGCAAGACCAAGCGGTCCCGTCAGCATCACCATGGTCATCGTTGACAGGCTGCGGACCTGCAGGACGATGACGATCAGCATTGCGGCAATCATCGCCGGGAAGATCTGAACAAGGGCAACATTGGCCTTCAAAGATTCTTCGATGTTTCCGCCCATCTCGATACGATATCCGACCGGAAGCGAGGCGATCAGCGGCTGGAGTGCCTTCAGAACCTGCTGCGAGACTTCGGGCGGCTGTGTCGCCTCGTTAATGTCCGAGCGGACCGTAATGACAGGCGTTCGGTCGCGCCTTTTCAGGATCGGCTCTTCAAACCGGATTTCAGAATGACCGATCTGATCGAGTGGAACCTGTCGGCCGTCCCGGCTCATCAGCGAGAAGTCTGCCAGTCTTGACGGATCAAGCCTGTTTTCGCCGGCACTGCGCGCGATGACGGGCACGTTCCGGATGTTCTCGCGAACCTGAGTGATCGGAATACCGCTCAACAGCAATTGCATCTGCTGGGCTGCCTCCGCCGGCGAAAGGCCGATCAGGCTCAGCCGATTCTGGTCAGGAACGAAGCGCAGCACCGGCGTGCGGTTGCCCCAGTCGCGATTGGCCTGACGGACATCCGGCACGCCTTTCATGATGTCGAGGGCCTTCTCGGAGATCGCATACAATTTCTTGGGATCCGGACCCATGACGCGGAACTCGACCGGGAATGGTGTGTAGGGACCGAATACGAGCTGCGTTACACGGACATAGGCTTCAGGTGCAAGCCCCTCCGAGACAGCCGTCCGGAGACGGTGCTTCAAGGCCTCGCGGGTCTCGGCGTCGGAAGTCAGCACGACGATCTTGGCGAAGGATGGGTCCGGCAATTCCGGCGCCATGGCGAAGAAGAAACGGGGAGCGCCCTGGCCGACATAGCTGGTGACGGTCTTTGTCTCCGGCTGCTTTTGCAGCCACCCTTCGAGCTTCTCGACCGTGGCTGTCGTCGTCTCGATACTGGTACCCTCAGGCATACGGACTTCAACCAATACTTCCGGACGATCCGACGTCGGGAAAAACTGCTGCTTGACCGCTCCCATGCCAACGACGGAGATACCCATGGCGATGCCGACCACCGCACATGTGACGAACTTGTGCCGCACCGCAAACTCGATCACCCCCCGAAGGCGGCGATAGTTCGAGGTGTCGTAGATGGCGTGATGGCCACCTTCAACCGGCTTGATCGCAGGCAGCATCTTGACGCCGAGGTAGGGCGTGAAGATCACGGCGACGATCCAGGAGACGATGAGGGCAAAGCCCACCACCCAGAAGATGTTGCCGGCATATTCGCCGGCGGTCGAGCGGGCGAAGCCGACCGGCATCAGCCCGATGATCGTTACCAGCGTACCGGATAGCATGGGGGCAGCGGTATGGCTCCACGCATAGGCGGCCGCCTTGATGCGATCCATCCCTTCTTCCATCTTCACCACCATCACCTCGATAGCGATGATGGCGTCGTCGACCAGAAGGCCGAGCGCCAGGATTAGCGCACCGAGCGTGATGCGGTCGAAGAACCTGCCAGTCTCCAGCATGATGAGGAAGACAACGGCAAGCGTGAGGGGCACGGCCAGTGCAACGACGATGCCAACACGCCACCCGAGGCTGATGAGGCTTACGAACAGCACGACGCCAAGCGCCATGGCGAATTTCAGCATGAACTCGCCGACGGCCTCCTGGATGTTGACGGCCTGGTCGCTGACCTTGGCGAGCGTCATGCCGAGCGGCAAGGTCTGTGCGATCGCACCTGATCTTTCTTCCAGCGCCTTCCCGAGCTCCAGACCATTCCATGCCTGCTGCATTACCACGCCGAGCATGATGGCAGGTTCGCCATCGTGACGGATGATATAGATGGCCGGATCTTCATAGCCGCGACGAACCTCGGCAAAATCTGAGAGCTTCATCATGCGCCCGGCTGCGACGATCGGCGTATCGGCGATCGCCTGTATGCTGTCATAAGCGCCATCGAAGCGGATGAAGACCTGCGGGCCGCGCGTATCGATCGATCCCGCCGGCGTCACGGTATTCTGCCGCTGCAAAGCGGCCGCAATGTCCTGTGCCGAAATTCCGAGAGTGGCCAGTTTGGCATAGGAGAATTCGACAAAGATCTGTTCGGGCCGTTCTCCGAGGATGTTGATCTTCTTGACACCGGGCACATGCAGAAGATCCTGACGGATCACTTCTGCCTGACGCACAAGGTCGCGCATCGGCATGCCCTTGGCCTTCAGTGCATAAAGTGCGAAGCTGACATCGGAATACTCGTCGTTGACAAAGGGACCAAGAACGCCCTGAGGCAGGTTACGCGCCTCGTCTCCAAGCTTCTTTCGGGCCTGATAGAATTCCTCTTCGACTGCCGTGGCCGGCGTACTATCCTTAAGCGTAACGGTCAGAAAGGCGTATCCCGGCCGCGTTGTCGTCTCTACGCGGTCGTACCAGGTGAGTTCCTGAAGGCGTTTCTCAAGGGGTTCGGCGACAAGATCCTGCATTTCGCGCGCTGTAGCGCCCGGCCACACGGCTGTCACGGTCAGAGTCTTGATGGTGAACGAGGGGTCCTCCGCCCGCCCGAGCTTGGCAAAGGCATAGACGCCGGCGGCAGCAAGCAGGATGATGAAGAACAGGGTAACGGCTCTCTCGCGAACAGCGAGCGCGGACAAATTGAAGCTCATTGGTTGACCGCCTCTGCTTGTTCCGTACGAACGCTCGCACCGTCCTGCAGGAGATGCGCTCCGAGAGCGACGATCGGCTCGCCTGCCTCCAGGCTGGAAACCACCGCGACCTCCTCGCCGATCTTCTCTACCTGCACTGAACGGAACTGGACGGTCGACGATTTTTCGTCAAAGACCCACACACCGGTTCGGCTGCCGTCGTCAAAAACAGCGCCGACCGGCACCGCTGCATGCGACAGGCCGTTGTCGCTGGAAATTTTGATCGTCACCGTCGCGCCGAGCGGGGCCGAGGCTGCGGCGCCATCCAGGACCCAGCGTGCTTCATAAGTGCGGGTTTGAGGATCGGCGGCATCCGAGATCTGCCGAAGCCGCGCCTTGTCTTGCCGGCTTTCGCTTCCGTAGATGCTTGCCTCGGCTATGTCTCCGATCTGAGGCCGGACGGATTCCGGAAGCCAGACCAGCGCCTCACGAGGCCCGGCTTGGGCGAGCCGGATGACCGTCTGTCCAGCCGTGACCACTTGCCCCGGCTCCCCAAGCGTTTCGACGACCGTGCCATCGGTATCGGCGATCAGCAGCGAATAAGTCGCTGCGTTTTCAGCGACCCTAGCATCTGCTTGCGCCGCCGCGAGCTGGGCGGTTGCGGTATCCAACGCTGCTTTTGCCTGTTCGTAACGCTGCGGAGAAGCGGCTGCCAGTCCGTTTTTCACCAAAGCGGCGTAGCGTCTCTCGTCCGCTTGCGCCTGGGTCAGGACGGCTTGAGCCGCAGCGACTGCATTGCGTTTTGCGGCAAGCGCCAGCCGCAGATCGGTCTCATCGATGCGCATCAAAGGCTGACCCGCCTTAACGTGCTCGCCGATGTCCACATAACGCTGCATGATTTTGCCGGGCACACGAAATCCCAGGTTGCTTTGCACCCGAGCAGCGATTGTGCCCGTGAAGGTCCGCACAGTGCTATCCGGCCTCTTTGCGTCCACCAAGCTGACGAGTGGCGGCGCAACGCGGGGGTCGGCGGCTTGCGCCTTTCCTCCCGAGGCCTCGGCGACGAGAATGAACGCCGTAGCGCCCGCGGCAGCGAGTAGGCCGAAGCTGGTAAGAAGAATTTTGTGATTCATGTCATTGACCCTTGTTCACGGGCGCAGCAGTTAAATTAGATTGCGATCTAACTCTAATTGTGATATAGATGTCAACTGAAATCTAAATGGAGATTGCTATGAGAGTCAGTCGCGCCCAAGCTGAAGCGAACCGAGAGACGGTCATCAACGTGGCCAGCAGGCTCTTTCGAGAGCACGGCTTCGATGGTATCGGCCTCAAGGATTTGATGAAGGGTGCCGGGCTCACCCAGGGCGCCTTCTACAAACAGTTCGAATCCAAGAATGACTTGGCGGCATTGGCATCGCGGCGAGCGATGGAGAGCGCGACGCGTAGATGGTCGACGGTCGCCGCGGGTAGTCCCGATCCGCTTGAGGCAGTTGTCGGCCTTTACCTTTCGACCGATCACCGGGGAGAAACAGGCGACGGATGCCCTCTTGCAGCGCTTGGCTCCGATGCTGCGCGCCAAAGCGAAGGCGTACGAACTCCATTCCAGGATGGCATTGAAGCTCATCTACAGATTCTCGACGAACTGATCCCGGCATCGGACAGCTCGAAACCTTATGACAAAGCCATGGCTGTCCTGTCCCTCATGGTGGGTGCCGTGACGATCTCTCGCATCATGACAGATGAAGACATGTCGCGGCGGGTCCTCGAAACCGCCGCAGACGCGGTCAAACGCATCACGAGCTGCACAGAAGAGGAATGAAATGCACGCGAGCGTTCTCTCCGTACCTCACCGCACGCCGCATTTCGGAGCCACATTAATCTCAGCGTCGACCGGTCGCAGCGCGCCGCCTCAAGAAGCTGGTTGCAGCGCCGAATAGACGGCTCACTGTCGTTCTTCATGGCTTTCGCGCCAGTCGCGGTCCCATATCTTTGTCGACAATTTCCCGCTTCGAGGCATCGACGCCCCCGTCCCAGCCGCCGCCGAGTGCTTTATTCAGCGCCACGTAGCTGTTGGCGAGCGCGATCCGGCTTTGAACGAGGTCATCTTCGGCGCTGTAGAGGAAGCGTTGCGCGTCCAGGACGGACAGGAAGTCCGCCGAGCCGCCTTCGTACAGGGTCCGCGCCAACCTCGCCGACTGACGGTATGCCTCGACTGATGCCGAGAGCTTGCCGTAACGCACCCTTTCCTGCGCCAGCGCGACCAGCGCATTCTCGATCTCCTCGAGGGATCTCAACACCGCGGCCTGATACGCCACGAAATTTTGGTCCCGTTGAGCTTGGATGACCTCGACCGCCGCCTGCAGTTGCCCGCCTCTGAAGAGCGGAACGTTGAGCGCCGGCCCGAACGACCAGCCGATCGAAGAGTTTTTGGCAAGATCTCCGACGCTCAGCCCGGTGGTGGCAATGTTGCCGGTCAAATTGATCGAGGGATATCTTGAGGCTTCTGCCTGGCCTATCCTCGCGGTCGCCTGGGCCAACTGGCGCTCCGCTGAGCGTATATCAGGCCGCGACAGCAGGATATCGGCGGGAATGCCGACCGGCATCGGCAGCTTCGGTCGCGGGATCGGTGCCTGGCGCTTCAACCGTTCCGTAAGCTCGCCCGGCGCACGGCCCGTGAGGACGCTGAGCCGGTGGACCGCTTCGGCATAGGAAATCTTCAGGCCTGGTATCGCGGCCTCGGTCGATCGCGCCTGACCGGTGGCGTTGGCAAGGTCCATGGCCGTTGCGGAGCCTGCGGCCATTCGAACCTTAATCAATTGCGCCGCATCGCGTTGTGCCTTCGCCGTGCGTTGTGCGAGCGCGATGCGCGCCTGATAGCCCCGAGCGGACACATAGTTGGAGGCAACGTCACCGATGAGCGTCAGCATGGCCAGCCGTAATTGTTCGTCGGCTGCCTCCACGCCATAGAAAGCCGCCTCGACGCCACGCTGGTTCCTGCCGAAGAGATCGATCTCCCAGCTTGCGTCGAATCCAGCCTGATATTGCGTTGAATCCTGCCGATCGGGGGCGGCTCCCCTCGCGGCCGCGGTCGTGGTTCTGAGACGGTTCGCGGAACTGTTGCCTCCAAGTGCCGGCAACAGGGTGCCCTCTGCCTGGCGGTAGGTCGCGCGCGCCTCCCTGACCTGGGCCTTCGCCGCCGCGACATCGAGGTTGCCCAGGATGGCTTCCTCGATGAGGGCATTCAAAGTCGGATCGCCGAGGCGGGTCCACCAGCGGGACAATTGCGGCCTGGCAATCGATTGGGTCCGATCCGCCGAGCTATATTTGATCGGGAGCGCAAGCGAAGGTTTCACATAATCAGGCCCAACCGTACAGGCGCCGAGGGACAAGACAAGCGGCAGCATGCCGATGAGCCGTGCAGATCCCGGCAGAGCCTTGTTCCAGGAACCCGTTACAGGGGTGGCCTGTGTCGCACTGGTCATCGTCTTGGATTCTTTCCTGTTTTATGATTCACATGCGCCTGGATCAGGCGACCGGAGGATTGTCCGGCTGTGGTCTAGTGCTGGCGGAGTTCCTGTCGCGGCGACCAAATAGCCGCATGACGACGACATAGAAGACCGGCACGAAAAACACCGCCAATACGGTCGCGGAAACCATGCCGCCGAACACGCCGGTGCCGATCGCATGTTGGGTTTCGGAACTCGCGCCATGCGCAATCATCAGCGGTACGACACCCAGCGCGAAGGCAAGCGATGTCATCTGCCGACGCTGGCAAACCGTGGAGATCGTGTGGAGGTATGGCGCAGATGGCAGTTGATAGCTCGACGTAGCGCTGCGACATCGAATACTATCAGGCCTTCAAACAATGGTGCCTTGCTAGATGAACGCTCTTGCCATTATAGCCGAAGACGATTCGGAGATCGTCGATATCCTTGACGCCTACATGACGCGTGAAGGGTTTCGCACGGTACGTGCAGCCGACGGGAAAACGGCGATTGACCTGCACCTCATCCTAAAGCCGGATCTGATGCTCCTCGATGTGACCATGCCACGCCTTGACGGCTGGGAAGTGCTCGCCGAGATCAGGCGCAGGGGCGATACTCCGGTCATCATGATCACTGCCCTTGATAAGGATATCGACCGTCTCCAGGGTCTCCGCATCGGCGCCGACGACTACATCGTAAAGCCCTTTAATCCTATTGAGGTGGTTGCTCGTGCCAAAGCGGTCCTTCGCCGTGCCGGGCTGGGCAACGCGGCGGGCGTGCTGCGGGTAAGCCGGCTGACGATCGATCTGGATAGTTATCAGGCGAGAGTCGAGGCAGACGGAGAAAACAAAGCCGTGCCGTTGACGCTCACGGAATTCCGACTTCTCGCCCATATGGCAAGAGCGCCGATGAAGGTCTTTGCGCGCGGAGAGCTTGTCGACGCCTGCCTCCCCGGAGGCGATGCGCTCGACCGGACGGTAGACAGCCATGTCAGCAATCTCCGCAGGAAGCTTGAATTGGCGGGTGCTCCCGGAATGTTGTCCGGTGTTCGCGGCGTCGGCTATAGACTGGCCGCGGAGCAATGATCCGGCGCTCCGCTCTCAGCCGCCAGATCCTGTTGTCGATGGCGGTTGTCACGATGATTGCCGTCTTGGTCGTGTTCTTCGGCGTCTACGTTATCTATGCCATTCTGATTTCGCTCTTTCCGTATCCGCTGGACGAGGATAGCTGGCTGCCAACGGAGACCGATCTTCTGATTCTCACCGGCCTTGCCTTGCCGGCCTTCCTCGTTGCAGGATTTGTCTCCCTCAAACTCGCTGCGCGCATCCTCGTGCCGATCAACTCGCTTGCCGAGAGCGCTCGCCGCATCGCAGATGGAGACCTCACCGCTCGCGCGACCCCAGGCGACCATTCGCTTGGCGAGACCGCCCATCTGGTCGCGGACTTCAACATCATGGCGCAAAAGCTTCAGGACATGGCCGACAACGTCGCCTTCTGGAATGCGGCGATTGCCCACGAGCTCAGGACCCCGCTTACAATACTCAAGGGCAGGCTGCAGGGCGTTGCCGATGGTTTGTTCCCCGTCGACGAGAAATTGATCGACGGCCTCATGGTTCAGACCGAAGGGCTCACAAGGCTGGTCAACGACCTGCGCGTCGTCACCCTTGCTGATGCGGGCCGTCTGGACCTGCAGATCGAGCTCATCGATCTCGCCGCAGAGATAAGGAAGGTCGCGGATGTCGTCGAGCCGTCGCTTCAGCAAGCGGGTTTTTCGCTGGAGCTTGCTCTTGTGGATATGACCGTTCCGGCGGATGCGGTTCGGCTCCGGCAGGTGCTCCTGGCGCTCCTGAACAACGCCCAACGTTATGCCAGACCTGGTCGTATTGAAGTTTTTACACTGGCCTCAGGAAACGAGGCCGTCATCCGGGTTGAAGATTCTGGCCCAGGGTTGCCGCCCAATTTCGACAAGCGCGCATTTGAACCTTTTACCCGCGCCGACGATTCCCGCTCCCGCCTTTACGGTGGTTCCGGTCTCGGTCTGTCCATAGTTCGCGCCATTGCGGAAGCACATGGTGGTCAGGCTTCATGCCGCAATTCCTCACGCGGAGGTGCGGTGTTCGAAATCTCTCTGCCACGGGCAACATGAGGCCCTGCGGACGCTCTTCGCTGATGTTCGACACCACGTCCGTGCAGTCTCCGCCCGCCTAATCGCGAGGTTCTCGACAACACGAACTGCGCGGGAAACCTGCAGATATCCGGCCGAGTAAGAATGACGGGATCGAAATATGATCGCGGCCGAATGGAGGTTGGGTGGAGGGATCGTAAATTGTCAGAGATGGCGGGAGGTATCTGAGGAGATTGGGGCTGCATTCCCTCTGGCAACCTGGGAATAGAAATCGAGAACATTGGCAATGCCGTCTGTTCGAGAAAACGAGCTCAATTCGTAAACCACACGGGACAGGCCGACGGCGGCTTTTACATAGAATGCATCGCCTAGAGCCACAGCAAGGCGGTCGATAGAGCCAGGCTCCACGAGGGTCACCGGATGGCCACGCAGATACTCCGACGGACCTTCTGCCGCTGTCGCGATTATGGGAAGCCCCTCGCGCATGGCTTCAAGTATGGCGAGGCCAAACGATTCCTCGCGGGACGGAGAAACGAACAGATCCAGATTGCGTAAAAATCCGGAGACGTTATCGCTATGCCCCAGCAGATGAATTCTGCTGTCGCCTTTGGAAAGGCTCTTCAACGCTGCATGCTGCGGTCCCCCGCCGACAATGACCAACGCCGCGTCATCAGGGGCAGCCTGTTGAAAGGCCGACACCAGGACATCGTAACCCTTGCTCAGATGCAACCGTCCTACGGCGCCGACGAGTGTCGTTTTACGCGGCAACTTCAATTTCGAACGCAGGTCGAAATTCTCGCCCTCTTCCGCAGCCGGCAGCCAGTTCGAAATAAGGCGCGCTTGGCCGGTATAGTTGCCAAGACGTGACAACTGGGCACGGTTCACGCAGATCACGCCGTCGAGGCTGGCATGTTGCTTTGCCTTGAAGCCGACATGCAGCGTTGCAATCTTTGATACGCTGGAAGGAGCAGTGGCAAGCGCCTTGCAGGCAGGACTGAGATGTGCGTGAGCAATCTCAATCGCCGCGCTTATCATCAACCGTCGCAATCTCATGCCGCGTAAGAAAGGCGTCGCGAAGCCGTGAAAGACGACATCCTTGGAAAGGAGGGCGGCCATCGGAGAGGCAAATCTTCCCGCAACATGCACCTCGTGCCCAAGGGCTGCCTGCCCGTTGGCAAGGTCGATACAATACCTTTCCGATCCCGCTATTCGAGAAGAAAAAAGCACATGCAGGATTCGTTGCTTGCTTGTTGCTTTCCGGTTGCCGGGGGATGACGCTCCTTGATCCATAGAAGGATGGGGAGAGCTTTCAAATGTTGCAACGCGACTTGTGTCGCCATTTCGTGAACTAACGGACATCGAGTTTCCAACCGCTGGATGGAAGTCTCCATAACGTCACGACGTTGGCGATGCGTGGAAGTTGTGTGGATGTTCGAAGGAGGAATGAATTCGACTTTGGACCTTTGGATAGGCGGACCGGCCTCGTGAACTCTTTCCTGCACATTGGGCTGCGTCGATAACCAGCAACGGCCTCCATCTAAACTCCACAGTGCCTGCGAACAAACTGAACGCAGGCCCCGATAGTGGAGCGAAAGAAAGGGCCGGAAACCTTATTCCCCCTCCACTGGAGAAGAGTTCACAGTGAAAATATCAGCGATTTTCCGTCTGTCGGGTCGACGGACGGCAGATAGAAAGGCGACCTTTTGATGCAGGCTGAACAGGGGAGAAACGACGGTGTTGATGATTTCGACCACGGGCAATATCCACGCGACCATGGGACTGTGCTTTCTCGAAACGATCCTTGCATTATCAGCGAAGCTGCCGAGGAGCAGCGTCGCATTGCAGATGATCGTTCTCGGAGGGGAGCAGACACCATCCTCATCTGCATCCTGACCGGCCTGTCCGGCGCTATCACAGGCTTTGTATTTGCCGGCCAATTCGCGGTCGCTGGCGTCGCCTATGCTGCGCTGATCCTCGGCGGAGTTCTCGGCTGGCTGGCGCGGGGAGCAGTGGCATGAGAGCTCCTTACGCACCCTTCATCGCCGTCGACAATCTCGGCGACATCGCGGATTCGATCGCCGCATAACCTTCATTGTCCGGCGCTCGACCGATTGGACGCTCGCTGCCAAAGCGCATTCAGTGCGTTGATGAGCAGATCTCCAGAGGCGTCTTTCAGGCTCCCAGCTAAAATATCGATACCTGTCATCGGATGGCAGGTTGAACTTTCGCATCACGGTGCGTTTGCGGAGTTTGCGAGCGTGTTGATTGGTGAAAGGGTGCGTAAATCACTCCTAGGTCTGGCCAACATACAGCAACGGCGCCTTGGCAGGGTTCGTGTCGACACGCTGTTTTCTGTCAGCAACTTCGCGATAGAAATCAAGGACATTGGCGATACCCGTCGAGCGAGAAAAAGCACTCAGATCATATTCGACGCGCACGTGGCCCACAACGCCCTGAGGCTTAAGGGCGTCAATCAGGGCCGCTGACATGTCGTCGATGGAACCAGGTTGCACCAGATTGACTGGATGGCCATGCAGATATTCCGAGGGTCCCTTCGTCGCTGTTGCGATAATGGGGAGTCCTTCACGCATGGCCTCAAGTATGGCCAGACCGAACGATTCCTCGCGAGACGGGGAGACGAACAGGTCCAAATTGCGCAGAAATCCGGGCACGTTGTCTGTATAACCCGGCAAGTGAATTCGACGGTCGCCTCCCGCAATCTTTTTCAACTCGCTGCGCTGCGGCCCTTCGCCGACTATAATCAGCGCCGCATTTTCTGGCGCAGATCGTCTGAAGGCTGCGATGAGGACGTCGTTTCCCTTGCTGGGATGCAGTCGACCTACGGCGCCCACCAACCGCGTTTCACGAGGCAGATTCAATTTGGAACGCAGGTCTACGGCCTCCCCACTCACCGCATCTGGCAGCCAGTTCGAAATCAAACCTGCTTGACCGGCGTAACCGTCGAGGCGGGACAACTGATCGCGGTTCACGCAGATGACGCCGTCCATCCGTGCGTGTCGCTTCGGCTTGAACCCGACATGCAGGGTCGCAATCGTCGTCACGCTATCGGGGACGCTGGCAAGGGTTCTGCTTCCTGGGCTGTGATGTGCATGCGCGACCTCGATTCCGGCCTTCGCAATCAACTGTCGCAGTCTCATCCCACGCAGTAGCGCAGTCGAGAACCCGTGAAAATTGACCTTGTCGGAGAGCAGCGGGACGATCGGCGAGTCGCGAAATCCGACGACGTGAATCTCATGCCCGAGAACAGCCTGTCCATTGGCGAGGTCGATACAGTGCCTCTCTGACCCTGCAATTTCGTCTGCGAAAAGTAGATGCAGGATGCGCAGCTTGCGCATCGCCGAAGACGAGACCTTCCCGTCGATGGAAGGTGACAACAAGTTCCTGCTTCTCGCACCGATGCTTTGCAAATTAACAGGCATCAGCCCCCATCCGCTATTTGATCTCCTTTCATATCGCCGGCATGTTGCAGTTTAGTGGACGACATATGAATGTTTGGTGGATTTAATCTCGGAGAGATCGACAGGCACCACCTCATGTTGCATGACCCATTCGTCGAGTTCGAAGAAAATTGCGCCAGTCCATCCATCTCATTCCATATACAGCGCGCGCGGTATGAACTCCTCTCGATGCGCGTCTATGACCGCGGTCGAGAACATGATGGCGAAGACTGCCATGATGACGCAGAAGATGATCAAGCGGCAGACGAGCATCATCGCTCCTTTCTATCGACTTGATATTGCTGGCTTATATTTGGCGTGTGCACAGATGGCGTGGAGCTTCGGCGAAGATCGCCGGTATGGATGATTTCCAGGCCGTTGATGCCTATACAGCTCGGCAACGCCCTGCAATATGCCAGGCAGTTTTCCAACCACGAGCAGCGGATAGGTCCATCGCTGGCAGGTGACGTGGTCGGCCATCCACGGATAGATTACTATGAGCAAAGCTCGATACCCGCTGGCAATTCGCGTTTTACACTGGATCATGGCGGCGATCGTGTTGGCGATGATCGCACTCGGTTGGGTGATGACCTCGGCAGGCGAGTCCGGGCCAGAGGTCTTGTACCCGCTTCACAAGTCGTTCGGACTGCTGATATTCCTTCTCGTATCTTTGAGACTCGTATTTTGCATATGGGCGGGAGTACCGGAGTTGCCGACCGGCCTCGGCAAATGGGAGGTCGCTGCCGCCAAGGCAGCCCATATTGCTCTCTATGTGTTGATGATTGTCGTCCCACTCATAGGGTACGCGATGTCGAGTTCGTTTACACAGAGTGACGGAGTCGTTTTCCTTGGAATCACGGTGCCGGAACTGAGCGCGTTGGGTCGGTCTACCCGGCAACGATATCTTCCAAGGCCATTGCCATGGCCAATAGGTAGTCGTCCCGGCCATGCGGAGCCGATAGCAGCAGTCCCGCCGGCATGCCGGCCTCTCCAGTCCCGCAAGGGAGCGACACTCCGCACCAATCGAGGAAATTGCCGATCAAGGTATTGCGCAGCGTTTTGAAGTTGACGCTGACGAACAGCTCATCATCCACTTCCAGCGGCGCAAGTGCCGGTGCGACATGGGCGACCGTGGGGTAGGCGACGAGCTCGTTCGGTCCGATCATGCCAGCGATGTCCTCAATCAATCGTTCTCGTGCCTTCAGGATCTCGAGATAGCCGACCAGTGTGATTTTTTCGCCCAGGCGGGTGCGAGCGACGACGCGCCGATCCATGCGCTCAGCCTCGGGGCCTGCCAGGCGGCGATGATGAACGGCAAAGGCTTCGGCGGTCACGAGCGGGCCGTGCTCCGCCATCACCTGAAACAGCCTGTCGAAAGCTGGAAAAGCGGCATGCCGCACCTTGACACCGGCAGCCGTCAGCCGGGCGAGCCCGGCCTGAAATGCCTCGGCCACACCGTCCTCGACATCGTCCATGACGATGTTGGTCGGCACGACGATCGACAGGCTGTCGAGGCTTGCGCGCATGACATCAGGCGCCGCACGGCCGCGCATCGCCGCATCGACCCAGACGGCGTCCTGGACACTTCGGCAAAGAGGCCCGAGCGAATCGAGGCTGGTCGCCAGGGGAAAGACCCCGGCCATGCTGTAGCGGCCACGACTTGCCTTATATCCGACGAGCCCGTTGAATGCTGAGGGGATGCGTACCGAACCGCCTGTATCCGTTCCGATCGAAACCGGCACGAGACCTGCCGCGACGGCAACAGCAGAACCGGAAGACGAACCGCCAGGAATCCGCGCGACATCGGGGGCCAACGGATTGAGCGGCGTGCCGTAATGGGGGTTGAGGCCAAGGCCGGAAAAAGCAAACTCGCTCATATTGACGCGACCGACGGCAACCATGCCGGCCGCTTTCAGGGCCTTGACCACATCGGCATCATCCTGCGCAGGTTCGGCATCCGCAAGCACGATCGACCCGGCCGTGGTGGGCAGGCCGGCAACAGCAAAAAGGTCCTTCCAGGCGACGGGAATGCCGTCCAGCAGCCCGCGCGAACGCCCTTCCCGCAGCCGCCGCGACGAAGCAGCCGCCTCTTCCTTCGCACGCGTATCGAGCAGCCGCGTAAAGATCGCTTGATCCTTATGGGTGCGGATCGCATCGAAGCTCTCCTCGACCAGCGCAACCGGATCGAGGCTGCCGGACTGGATCAGCACCGACAATTGCGCGATCGATTTGCCGAGATGTCCGTGTGTCATTGAGCCTGTTCTCCCCGACTGCCCACCAGCTGCATCCATCGGCGCACCAAATAATTGTGCTCGTCCATTGTCGTGTTCCAAACCGCAATGCAATTGGCGCGCTGCCAGTACGAGCCGCCGCTGCGCAGAGAGCCGGCTTTTATCCTGATCTGCCCGTCCGGACCCGGCAGGTCTTCGGCAGCGGCGGCGCCCTCGTACCAGTAGTCCCATTCGGCCGGCGTCATGAACTGACGCGAGCGCTGCGGCGTGGAAATATAGTATCCCTGCCGCGCGACGACGGCACCTGGCCATCCCGATATCCACCAATTCAGATAGTCGTAGGCGACCTCGAGGAGGCGACCGTTCAAATGTTTCGAAAGGCACAGGCCGCCATGCCAGGCGCGATAGCCTTCGGCGGGCACGGCCTGCTCGACCGGCACACCCTTCGAATTCAGAATGCCGATGCCGGGCGACCACATGCTCTGGACGCTGGTCTCGCCGGCGATCATCAGCCGCGCCGCATCCTCGGCGGTTTTCCAGAAATCTCTGAAGAAGCCGGCCTTCTTGCGCTCCTCCAGGAGATCGATCAGCTGATCGATCTCTTGAATGGACATATTGCCGATGTTGTCGAACGACATGAGACCGGCAGCTTGTGCGGCCAGCGCCGCATCGAAGATGCCGATGGCAGGCTCATCCACCAGCGCCACCCTGCCCGCCCATCGCTCGTCGAAGAGCGCACCCCAGGAATGCATCCCGACGCCATTCGGTGCCAGATCGGTCCGATAAGCGAAACTATCGAAATTATGCGTCGTCGGCAGCATCGAGACGAAGCGCGACGGCGTGTCGCCGAGAGTGAGATTGGGCTGAACGAACAGCTTGCGCGCCGGCACGTCGCCAAGTCCCATTCGGGGGTTGGGGCCGATGTGACCGGTCTTTGTCAGATCGTTGACCTCATCCCATAAAACGATGCGCTGGGTGTCCACCGGTTGGATCGCGCGCCAGTGCCAGACGATATCGAGATTGTGGAAGCACTGATCGTAGATATCGTAGGTGTCCGGTTCGCGGGCCGCCTTGTACTGCGTCGTCAAGAAGTCGTTGTTGTCGAACGACACATCGATACCCAGATCATCCTGCGCGCGCAGGCGCAGTTCCTCCAGCAATGAGATCGCAGTGCCGAGCACGCGCAGGCGCGGCCGCCCCTCCAGATGCAAAGCAGGAACAGACAGAGATGTTGCGACGGATCGGTGCTTGTTCATGGATGGACCGGTTGTCTCATTGCGCCGCGGCGATCGGGTAAGATGTAACCGACGACATCTGCGGCATCCGCGCCGGTGTGAAGGCTTCGAAGGAGCGTTTCAATAGAGCGCCGTCGAGCCCGTCAAGAATGAAGACCAGACGCGAGGTGTGATCCGCCGAAGGCCATCCACTCATATGCACCGGTGTATGCACCAGATGCTGGACGCCGTGAACGGCAACGGGGCGCTCCTCGCCGCTGAGATTGAGTATGCCCTTCACGCGCAGTATCCGCTCCCCATGCCGATTGAGCAGCATGGTCAGCCAGAGCCCGAAAGCCGTCCAGTCGACAGGCCTGTCGATGCTGAACGAAATCGAGGAAATGGCGGCTTGATGCGTCGCACCGTCCGATGAGACGAGCTCCACCGGCTCCTCGCAGTAAAAGCCGCTTTGCGACAGACCGTTTATGGGTGAGACGTTGCTCTGGGCGGCGACCAGCGAGGAGAGATCGAGATCCGGATCGGCCGCCACCAGAATCGGGGCGTCGGGATTGAGTGTACGAAGACGAGCTTGAAGGGCCGGTCCCTCGCAGCCTGCTGCAAGATCGGTCTTGGTAACGATCAACCGATCCGCGACGGCGGCCTGCCTGTTCGATTCGATGTAGGTGTCGAGCTGTCGCAGCCCATTCACCGCGTCGATTGTCGTGATCACGTTGCCGGCGCAAAAGTGATGCCTGAGCACCGGATCGGCCTTGATGGTCGACAGAACCGGGAAGGGATCGGCAAGGCCCGTGCTTTCGATGATGACACGCCGGAATGGTGGCAAAAGCCCACGTTCGCGGCGGGAATAAAGCTCCTTGAGTGCGGCGGCGAGTTCGTCGCGCACCGTGCAGCAGACGCATCCGGAGCGCAGCAGCACCATTTCGCCGTCGACGCTTTCGACGAGATCGTGATCAAGCCCGATTTCTCCGAACTCGTTGATGAGCACTGCCGTATCGGCAAAGGCCGGATCCGCCAGGATGCGCTTGAGCAGTGTCGTCTTGCCGGAACCGAGGAAGCCCGTCAGCAGATTGATCGGCAGAAAGTCGCTGGCCTCAATCGACATATCGCGCCTCCATCCTGGCGATGAAGGCAACATCAAGTGGATCGCAGGACCGGCCTGCGAGCGTTTCGGCCGCTGGCCAGAGATGACCGAGATCCTCGATGATCTCGCTCCTGCCCGTTCGCGTCGACAACACGAAGGACGCGCCCTGCCAGTCGGTGAGCACAAGGCCGAGACCCGAGAGCATCTCGTTGGCGGCGCGCACGCGCTCGGCACGCTCCCGCCGCCTGTCGGGGCTGCCATGATTGCGCGTGAACACACCCGGTCGTGCCGCGGCATCCGTCCAGTGCTCATTGCCGCCGAGCACGCCGCATAGTGAACACATGGCGATCCGCCTCCTTCAGAATTGATGCTCTCGGTCTTTCAAACTAGCCGGCTATTTCTTTCGCGGAAAGCGGGCGGCGAAATCGTCGGCGATCTCATTCATCGTGACAAACTTCACGCCGGGATGCTTGATCATATGCGCGTAGAGACGCTCCAGCATCATCAGCACCTGCGGCCGGCCGGCGACGTCGGGATGGATGGTGATCGGGAAGACGGCGTAGTCCATTTCGCGATAGACCCAGTCGAACTGATCGCGCCACATCTGCTCGATGTGATGCGGATTGACGAAGCCGTGGCTGTTCGGGGATTTCTTGATGAACATCATCGGCGGCAGATCGTCGAGATACCAGGATGCGGGAATCTCGATCAGATCGGTTTCCTTGCCGCGCTTCAGCGGCACCATCCATTCCGAGGGCTTGCGCGAATAGTCGATCTTCGTCCAGCTGTCACCGACGCGCACATAGTAGGGCATGAAATCATTATGCATCAGCGAGTGATCATACTTGATGCCGCGCTCCAAAAGCAGTTCGTTGGTCACATTGGAGAATTCCCACCATGGCGCGACATAGCCGGTCGGGCGCTTGCCGGAAAGCCTGGTCACCAGTTCGATGCACTTGTCGAGGATTTCGGTCTCCTGCTCGCGCGTCATGGCGATCGGATTTTCGTGGCTGTAGCCATGGATGCCGATTTCATGGCCGGCATCGGCCACAGCCTGCATCTGCTCCGGAAAGGTCTCGATCGAGTGGCCGGGAATGAACCACGTCGTCTTGATGCCGAACCGTTCAAAGAGCCTCACCAGCCGCGGGCTGCCGACCTCACCGGCAAAGAGCCCTCTCGAAATATCATCGGGCGAATCCTCCCCGCCGTAAGAGCCGAGCCAGCCGGCCACCGCATCGACGTCGACGCCAAAACTACACAGGATTTCCTTTGCCATGAGATGATCTCCTTCAATCGCGTTTTCTCTAATTAGCGAGCTGGAATGACGGTCGCGTCGGCCGGATCCCAGGTAAGCATGACCGGGGCGCCTATCGGAAAAGCGCCGGGCCGATATTTGTCGACATGGGCTTCCAGGGCCAAACCGCGGCCGTCCGGCAGGCTGATGCCGATCTGCGAGATATGGCCGACCACGTCGAAACGCTCGACGCGCGCGCCGACCACATTGCCGCCAAAAACCTCGACGAGATTTTCTCGCGCCGGGCCGCCAGCCGCATGAACCTCGATCGCCTCCGAAGGGATGACGATGTTGACCTTGCTGGAGAGGCCGCCATTGGCGCAGCCCGACAGCGTGCCGAACGACGTCGAGACGAATGTGCTGTCGGCCTCGGTGCCGGCAACCTCGCCCTCGAAGATGGCGTTGCGGCCGATGAACTGCGCCACGAACGGCGTATTCGGGCGCGTATAGAGCTGATGCGGCGGGCTGATCTGTTCCACCCTACCCTGGTTCATGACGACGATGCGGTCGGACAGCGCCAGTGCTTCCGATTGGGCATGGGTGACGAACACGAACGTTACTCCGAGCTTCTTCTGCAGCAATTTGAGTTCGTTCTGGATCGCCTTGCGCAGATTGGCGTCGAGGGCGCCCAGCGGCTCGTCAAGAAGCAGTACATCCGGCTCGACCACGAGGCCGCGGGCAAGAGCGATGCGCTGACGCTGACCGCCGGAGAGCTTGTCGGGCTTGCGCTCGGCGATATCCTCCAGGCCCAGGGTGGCGAGGATACGATCGACCCGCGCGTCACGCTCGGCCTTCGCCATGCCCTTGACCTCAAGACCATATCCGACATTCCGTCGCACAGTCATATGCGGAAACAGGGCATAGTTCTGGAAGATCATCGATGTCGGCCGCTTCTGCGGCCGCACATCGTTCATGCGCTCGCCCTTGATCATCATGTCGCCGGAGGAAATGCTTTCGAAGCCGGCGATCATGCGGAGAGTCGTGGTCTTGCCGCAGCCCGACGGCCCGAGGAAGGCGATGAATTCGCCTTTCTTGATCGAAAGATTGAAGCCTATGACGGCGGGCGTGCCATTGTCATAGACCTTGCCGACATTGATGAGTTCCAAATCATACATCATGAGAGATCTCCGAGCCTGGCCGGGGAGGCGGACATCGCCTCCCCGCAGAGCTGAGAATGGATGGCTGACGCCGCCACTTTACGCGTTGAGGAATTCATCCCACTTCTGGACGAGATGGTCGTATTCATCCGGCCATTGATGCCAGTAGGCGACGTTCTTGGCGCGCTCCGCCAATGAGCCGCCATCGCGCAGATCGCCTTCCTTGATGCCGCGCTCGGCAGCGCCGACCCACGGCTTGCCTTCGTACCAGAAGGCATATTTGTCCGGAGCCATGACCTTCTGGATGTTGGTGGACGGCGAATAATAGCCCTGTTCGGACACGGTAATGCCGGGCTCGCCGGACAGCCAGTAATCGGCGTAGGCGATCACGGCTTCCTTGTTGGGCGTGCCTGCGATCATCGACGGACCGATCGCCCAGCCGCGATAGCCTTCCTTCGGCACGGCATATTTGCATGCCTTGCCCTGCGCCTTGACCGCCATGACAGCCGGCTGCCAGGCGTCACAGACCACCATCTCGCCGGATGCCATCAGGTTGACCAGCTCGCCGAAATCACCCCACAGGGCGCGGAACTGCCCGTCCTTTTTCTTGGAGACGAGGAACTTCGCCGCTTCGTCGATTTCGGCCGTGTTCGGATTGCCGGGATTCTTGACGTTCAGAAGGCCAAGCGTATTCATCGCCATGATGGCCTGGCCGAAGGCGATCAGGGGGTCGGTGTTGAGGCCCGACTTTCCCTTCCACTTCGGATCGAAGATCGCAGACCAGGTGTTGGCTTCTTCGGCGGAGAGAACGTCCGGATTGTAGCCGATAGAATCGTAGTTATAGACCGCAGGCACCATGTTCAGCGTCGTCTTGGCGTCATCTGCCCAGATCTGACCGACGATCTGCTGCTTCGGCTCCCACTTGTCCGAGGGCGTGGTGAAGGTATCGCGGATATTGGCCCAGTTCTTCAAGGAGGCGGCCGGGACCGGCTCGACATTGTCGGTCATGACGATCGAGGGCAGACGTTCGCCGATGATCTCCCAGCAATCGTAATCCTTGGAACCGGAAAGGATCTTGGTCTGGGCGTCCGGAAAGGTCGCCGCGGTGCCGGAGGTCTGCCCGACGCCGCTCACTTTGCGGAAGTCGTCGAGGATACGCTCCTGGACCGTGACCGAAAGGCCGATGGTGCGCAGTTGCTCCTTGGCAAGGTTGGCAGCCTGCGCGTAGGCCGCCCGCGACGACAGGAAGGGCGTGCCGCCCCCGATCGCAAGCGCCATCACGCCAGCGGAGTGCTTCAACAGAGAGCGTCTGTTCATTTCCATTTTGGACATTTCATGTTCTCCAGTGCTGATTGCTGTTCCCTTGAGCCCTTTGTGGGCCTGCTTCATTGCCATATCGCCTCTGCCCGGCCCTCGCCGGGGCGATGACGATCAGTACCGGCCCACAAGGAGGCCACCATCCACGACCAGAACCTGACCGGTCATGTATCTCGCGCCGTTCGAGGCGAGGAATGCGATCACGTCGGCGATGTCGTCCGGCTCGCCGAGCCTGCCCATGGGGATGAACTCGGCCGCCTTTTCGGCTCCTGCGGGGCCAAGCGAATTCTCTTCCGAAAGAAGCTGAGCCGTGCGGATGTAGCCGGGTGCAATGCCGTTGACCCTGATGCCGTCCTTCGCCAGCTCGACGGCAAGCCCGCGCACGAGGCCGACGACCCCGGATTTCGCCGCCGAATAATGGACATGCTCGTCCCATCCATAGGCCACGCCCATGATCGACGAGAGGGCGACGATGCTACCGGATCTGCGGGCGCGCATGCCTGGTACGGCGGCACGCACCAGCCGGAAGATGCCCTTCAGGTCGATATCCATCGTCATGTCCCACTTGTCGTCGGTGAGCTTGTCGAGGGGTGTCCTGTGTGCGACGCCGGCATTGGCGACGATGATGTCGATCTTGCCGAAGCGCGCCTCGACATTGGCGACGAGCCGGTTCGCCGCCTCGGTCGAGCGCACGTCGTAAAGGTGGAACTCGGCCGAACCGCCGGCAGTGAGAATGGCGCGAACGGTCTCCTCGCCCTCCTTTTCGAGGATGTCGGTGACGACGACATGGTCGCCGAGCGCAGCAAAGGCCTTGGCTGCCGCCTGGCCGATGCCGATGCCCGCGCCCGTGACGATGACGACCCGCTTGCCTAAACTGTCCATCTGCTTTTCTCCTTCAAAGCATCACGTCGCCGGAATTCGGCCCGAGCGTCTGGCCGACAAAAAGGCTTGCTGCCGGCGACGCCAGGAACGCCACGGTCGCGGCCACCTCTTCGGGTTCGCCGAACCGGCCGAGCGGCAGTTCGCGCTTCTTGCGTTCGCGCCACTCTTCGGAAAGAGCGCTTACCAGCGGCGTATTGATCGGTCCGGGCGCCACGGCATTGACGCGAACCCCGCGGCCCGAGACCTCGCGAGCGAGCGCCTTGGTCATGCCGATGATGGCGGCCTTGGCGCCAGAGTAGTGAACCAGTTCGATGCCGCCGATCTGCCCGAGTTGGGAGGCGACGTTGACGATGACGCCCTCCCCGCGGGCCAGCATCGAGGGCATGACCGCCTTCGTCATCAGGAAGGTGCCGCGCACATGCACCGCAAACATGCGGTCGAAATCCTCGAGCTCGAGGTTCTCGAACGCCGCCTGATGCGCGATGCCGGCATTGTTGACGAGAAGGGTAACGTCGCCGTGCGAGGCCTTGGCGGCGGCATGGATAGCCGCCACGTGCCCGGGCTGCGCAACGTCGCCGGCGATCGCGGTCGCCACACCGCCCGCCTTGATGATTTCGGAGGCAACCGCCTGGGCACGGTCCCCCGAGAGGTCGTTGACCAGAACCGCATAACCGTCGGCTGCAAGACGCAGCGCAATGGCGCGGCCGATACCGGAGCCGGCACCGGTGACGATGGCAGAAACCTTCTGCGTCATCATGCGTCCTCCTGGATGCTGAGGCGCTTGGCGCGTCGCACCGACAGACTCATCAGGATCGCGTAGGTGCCGAGGAGCGCGAAGGAAAAGAGCGTGGTCAGGACGCCGAAGGCAAAGACGTTCGGATGCACCTCGACAGAGAAGGTGCCGTAGATGGCGAGCGGCAACGTCAGCTCGCGGCCGGAAGCAAACAGGGTCCGTGAAAACTCGTCATAGGACAGCGTGAAGGCAAAGAGCATGGCCGAGAGCACGCCCGGGAAGATCAGCGGGAACGTGACCTTGCGGAAGGTGCGCGCTGGCGTGACGCCGAGCGACCAGGATGCTTCCTCCATGCTCGGATCGAACCGGTTGAAGATGGCGAGCATGACCAGGAAGGCGAAGGGGAAGGTGTAGACGACATGCAGGACGAAGGCCGTGCTCCACCAATGACGGTCGATGCCGAAAGTGTTGGCGACAAGAGCCATGCCGAGGCCGACGAGCACGCCCGGCACCATCATGCCGAGAACGATCAGATAGAAGGCCGCGCCCGAGCCGCGGAACCTGCGGCGAAAGGCCTGCGCGGACATAACGCCGAGCACGGTCGAGACGATCATCGTCATCAGGGCCAGCGAAAGCGAGCGGATCAGCGCTTGGTCGATCGGCAGGGGCGCGATGCGCGAGGGCGGCGTCAGACCGAAGAGATGCCGGTACCAATAGGTCGACCATTCGATGATCGGAAATTGCGGACCGCCCTCAGGCCCGGTCTGGAACGACAGGATCGCCAGAACGACGAGCGGTCCGTAGAGGAAGATCAGGAAGAGGGTCGTATAGACGCCCAGGCCGAACTTGATGCCGCCAGCATTCATGATCAGAGCTCCTTTCTGAGGTCGACGACCTTGAGCAGGGCTGCAACGACCGCGCCCATGACGATCGTCAGGACGACACCGGCAACCGCCGCAAAGGCCCATTTCAATGAGCCGACCTGGGTGACGATGATATTGCCGAGCAGATTGACCTTGCGTCCGGACAGAGCGGCGGAGGTTGCGAATTCGCCGAGAACCATGACGGAAACGAAGATCGCGCCGACCACCACGCCCGGCATGGAAAGCGGCAGGATGATGGTGCGGAAGATGCGCCAGAAGCTCGCCCCGAGATCCTGGGCTGCCTCGATGACCGAGGCGTCGATGCGGCCCATCATGAAGGCAATCGGCCCCACCATGAAGACGCAGTAGATCTGCGTCATGCCGATGATGACGGACAGTTCCGAAAACAGCAGCACTTCTATCGGCTGCTGCACGATGCCGAGCTTCATCAAGATCATGTTGATGGCGCCTTCGGTGCCGAGCATCGGCCGCCAGGCGAGAACCCGGATCAGGAAGGACGTCCAGAAGGGGATGACACAGAGCACGAGAAGCACGGTCTGCAACGTCTTGTTCTTGATGAGGAGCCCGACGAAGAGCGCCGCCGGATAGCCGACGACGAGCGTCGATACCAGCACGAGCAGCCAGATGCGGATCGTCGTCCAGAGCGCCCCGAGATAGGTGGGGCTCGTCAGGAAGGTGACCCAGCTCTGCAGGGTAAGCGTCGGTTCGATCTTGAAGGTCGTCTGCGTCCAGAAGGAAACATAGACCATCATCAGGATCGGCAGGACGAGGAAGGCGACCATCCAGATCATGCCCGGCGCCAGGAGCCAGAGCGTCTTGTTCGATTTCCGGCGCACGGTCGGGCTTTCCTGCGCCACTTCCTCGCTTGTCGCAACCATGGTCATCTCTCGCTCTCCTTGGAGGGGCCGGGGGAAGATCTCGAAGGGCTCGTATCAACCGAAAACAAGGGCATCCTCCTTCTTCCAGACGAGCGCGTAGCGGCGCTTTTCGACAAAAGCCGGCGGACGGGCGTGGCTCAGATGGGATTCGACTTCGAAGACGTGGCCGCCATCGAGGGCAAAGAAGGAATTGACCGCCGCTCCGGAATATTCGCTGGCGATAAAATCGGCCTCGATGCGGACTTCGTCATCCGAAAGCGCCGCATCGCGAGGGCGGATCGAAACGCGATCGTAGCGGATCGCATAGGCCGGCTGCGGCGCCTTCTTGCGCGATCCATTCAAGGGAAAGCGGCCGGCCGGCCCGACGAAAACATCCTCGACGACATCGCCCGCAAAGAGGTTGTAACAATTGAGGAAGCGGGCGACCGCGGCAGTGGCTGGGCGATTATAGACGACATCGGAAGCGGCGGCCTGCGCGATGCGGCCGCGATCGAGGACAAGCACCAGATCCCCCATCGCCAGCGCCTCGGATTCGCTGCCTGTGACATGGAGGAACGTCACGCCGCAGCGCTCGCGGATGATCTTGAGTTCGCTTCGCATGCGGCCGCGCAGATTGGCATCGAGCGCGCCGAGCGGCTCGTCCAGCAACACCATCTTCGGCTCGGTCACCAGTGTACGCGCCAACGCGACGCGCTGGCGCTGGCCACCGGAGATCTGCGTGACCGCACGATCGTCAAACCCCTTGAGGCCGACCAGCGACAGCATGTCCTGAACTCTTTTTGCCAAGGCGCGGGCATCCGTCACCGGATCGACCTTGCGGTTGCGAAGGCCGAATGCGACGTTTTCGGCAACGGAAAGATGCGGGAACAGAGCGAAGTTCTGAAAGACGAAGCCGATGCCGCGATCATGCGGCTCCACGCCGTCGAGCCGTTTGCCGTGAAAGAGGATCGAACCGGCATCCGGCTCCTCGAAGCCGGAAATAACGCGCAGCAGCGTCGTCTTGCCAGAGCCGCTCGGCCCGAGCAGCGAGATATAAGCATTGTCGGGCAAAGAGAAATCCACCCTGTCCAGCGCGGCTGAGGCGCCATAGGACTTGGTGACTTGGCTGAGCTGAAGAACGGTCGACACCGATTTCCTACCAGTTTCAAGGCAAGGACCATCCTTCAGGCAAAGCACCGCCATCGCCAGGATCGCATCGATCCGGATACCAGACGTCGGCCTGCACTCGCGCATGATCACATGCGCGTCAAAGAGATGTTCCTTGGCGTTTCAAAGAGTTCCACCTATGGCGCTTCTGACGAGCGCCTTGATGTTGAGAGCATTACATAAATGATTTTTGTATTCAATAGACTTTTTTATGAAAACCAGATCTTTAAATCGACAAATAATCTCGCGAGGAGCGGGAAGAGAGCAAAAGCTGCAACCATCGTACAAAATTGGCAGAAATCCGCTTATTGCAGGCACCGGCAGCGGTGCCTACAGTCAAAAACCATTCAGCAAAAAGTACGCATCGCGACCAGGTCGCTGGCGACTACCGCAGCACCGCCAATCAAAATCGCGAATAAAAACATCTTTTGTATTCAATATTCATTTATTTTTGCGCTATGTTGACGCAACGAAACGCGTAAGAGTGAGGCATCAGAACGACGTGAGTCCATTGCATCAGATGACCGAAGACCGTGCGCGCCCCAATGCGCAAAAGCGCTACGAGATCGCCGAGGATGTTCTGCGCGGCAACATCAAAGACAATACCCTGCCGCAAGGCGTGGTGTTGCTCGAAGGTCCGATCGCCGACATCCTGCAGATCTCGCGTGCGCCCGTCCAACGGGCGCTGCAGACGCTGGAAAGCGAAGGCCTGGTGCATCGCTTCGACGGACGCGGCTATCTCGTTGGCCCCGCCGGCCGGGGCATCGAGCCGAACCGCACGGATATCAAGACGCTCGGCCTGACCATTCCGCGCCATGCCGACGAGGCGTTGCAGAGCCGCTCCTCCTGGGAGCGCATCTACAATACCGTCGAGGCAGATGTCGCCGGCTGCGTCGTCTTCGGCCAGTATCGCATTATCGAGATCGAACTCGCCGACCACTTCAATGTCAGCCGTACCGTCGTGCGTGACGTGCTGACCCGCCTGCGAGAACGCGGTCTCGTGCGCAAGAACCAGTCGTCCCATTGGATCGCCGGTCCGCTGACGGCGCAGATGATCAAGGATCACTACGGCCTGCGCGGCATGTTGGAGCCACAGGCCCTTGTTGCCGGCGCCAGCCGGGTCGACCGGGAACGGCTGAACGACCTTTTCCTGCGCCTCTGCGATCTCGAGCGGCGCGAAGCGGCCGATCATCTTGCAGCACAGGAAACCATCCACGCAGACTTCATCGATATCTGCGTTCTCGCGACGCAGAACGAGCGACTGAAGGAATCCATCCGCAACAACCTGCTGCCGGTGACGGCGACGGAACGATTGCTGCGGCGGCTTGGTCTGCCCGGCGACCCTGCCATCATCACCGAGCTGCGCCTGATCGTGGAACTGCTGGTGCGGGGCGCCGTGCAGGCGGCTGCGGCGATGATGGAGAGCCATCTCGAAGCTTCCGTCAACCGCACGATCGCGCAAATGAAGATCGTCGCCATCATCCCTGGCCCCGGCGTAACGGCCGCCTATTTGACCCGCGTTCTCGAGTGAGGCGCGGGCGATCCCGATCCTATTCCATCTGCTTGGGAAGCCGGAGTTCGGGAAGGCGACCATCCGATAATCCCCTAAGCCAGGGCCGCGCGAAGACGCGCAAGCAAAACCTGCCGATCCGCCCGGGCCGCCAGCGCCTGATCCATCGTGACCTCAACGAACTGCGTCGGCGTATGCGGCTGCAATTGCGCGATCAGGTCCATATCGGCCGAGATCACCGTTCCCAGCATGAAATAACCGCCGCCGGAGACGGCATCGCGGTGCAGAATGATCGGCTCCGTTCCGCCCGGCACCTGGATCGAACCATAGGGATAGCAGCTGTCGACGATATTGGAGGGATCCGAGCCTGCACCGAAAGGCTGCTTGCGCTCGACGAATTCCAGCTTGCGGCCACCGCGGAAACGGTAGCCCATACGATCGGCCTCCGGCGCTACCTTCCACTGGTCGGCAAAGAAATTGCGCTTTGTCTCTTCCGTCAACCGGTCCCAATAAAGCCCCGGCAAGACCCTGAGCTCAGCCGGCGCGCCGGGTTTGCGACGGAGCTCTTCGGCAACGGATCGGCCCGCGCTTGCCATCGAGCCGAAACCGACGGGAAGCTCATCTCCGGCAGCGATCGCCCTGCCGTTAAGACCACCGAGGGCGCCGATCACATAGGTCGATCGGCTGCCTAACGCTTCGGGAACGTCGATGCCCCCCGATACGGCAATACAGATCCGCGCCCCGGATTTCAGAAAGTCAAAGCTTACAGTCTGCCCTGCCTTGACCTTGAGCGCCGTCCATCCCGGCTGCGGCTCACCATCGATCCTGACAGGCATATCGGCACCGGTGACGGCAATCAGAGCATCGTCGAGAAATTCGAGCTTCGGCCCCATGAAGACGGCCTCAAGCCCGGCGGCACCCTCATCATTACCGACGAGAAGATTTGCTGCCCGCATGGCATAGCGATCCATGGCGCCGCCGACAGGGATGCCGAGATGGAAGTAGCCGGGCCGTCCGAGGTCCTGAATAGTGGTGGAAAGGCCGTGATGAAGAACCTTAATGGCCATACAGCGCGCCCTCCAGCTTGGCGTTGTAGCCGTCGATATCGGCCTGGTATTGCCGGAGGTCGAAACTGACCTCGCGGATCGGCGGCGCGAAGCGACCCTTGTCGACATCCTCGACCGCCTGGTCATAGCCGTCGCGATCGATCGGCCGGAATTTCACGATGTCGCCGGGACGGAAGAAGACCATGAAATCGCGTAGGTAGCTCGTCGATTGCGCGGGATCGAAGATCGGCATCGGCGTGATGCCGAACATCTGATAGCCGCCTGCCCCGCGTACCGAATAGATGCAGCCGAAGCAGCCGCCATGGCCGACCGTCAACCGCGGCGTATCGGTGCGCGGGCGCAGATATTTCGGCACCTCGATCTGCCGCTGCCGCTCGACCATCTGGTACATGAACGGCAGGCCGGCGACGAAACCGACCATGGAGACGAACCATGGCGATCCGGCATGGGCCGATATGAAATCCTTCACCGCTCCATAGCCGTTGACCCGGGCGGCATAATCCAGATCGGTGCCCGTGGGCTCCTGGTGCCGCTCGCGAAAACGCATCAGCGTCTCATGCGTCCACGGATCATTGTAGAAGACCGGGATTTCGACGATACGGGTCGTAATGACAGGCTCTGCCTTTTCGGCCGCTCCCTCGATTGCCCGGACCTCGCGTAAGAGGTCGTCCGGCTTGATGAGATCCGGATCGAATTTGATCTGGAAGGAAGCGTTGGCGGGGCAGATTTCAGTGACGCCCCGAATGGCGCTCTCGCGCACGCCCCTGGCCATCGACAGGCTCTTGAAGAAGGCTTCGAGGGACATCTCGTCGCTGCATTCGACGAAGAGATGTTCGTCACCTCCGAATGTGAAGCGAGCAGGCATCAGGCAACCTCCGCTGATATGCCGTCGACCGCGGAAAAATCGGTCTCCAGCCAGGATTCGAGAAAGCGCGTATGGAATGCGCCCTTGCGCACCGATGGATCGCGAGCGAGCGCAAGGTGCAGAGGGGTCGTCGTCGGCAAGCCCTCGATCGTCAGCTCGGAAAGGGCGGCAGCCAGCCTGTCGAGGCAGGCATTGCGATCCTCGGCCCAGACGATGAGCTTGCCGAGTAGGGAATCGTAGAAGGGCGGCACGGTATAACCGGCATAAAGCATCGTATCGAAACGGATGCCGTCACCTTCTGGAATGGAAAGCCGTGTCACGATGCCCGGCGCCGGCAGAAAGCCCTTGGCCGGATCCTCGGCATTGATCCGGCACTCGATGGCATGACCATGCACCCGAATATCGGACTGCGACAGCGACAGGGGAGCGCCACCTGCCACCTTGAACATTTCCTGCACAAGATCGATGCCGGTAATCATCTCCGTCACCGGGTGTTCGACCTGGATGCGGGTATTCACTTCAATGAAAAAAAACTGCCTGCTATCCTCGTCGTAGAGATATTCAACCGTGCCTGCCCCGCGATAACCGACTTCAGCGGCAAGCGCCACGGCGCTGGCGCAGAGGCTCTGGCGCACATCATCGGGCAGCAGGGAGGCTTGCGCCTCCTCCCAGACCTTCTGGCGGCGACGCTGCAGCGAGCACTCACGTTCGAAACAATGTACGAAGTTCTGCCCGTCGCCGAAAATCTGCACCTCGATATGGCGGGCGCGGGTGATGACCTTCTCCATGTAAAGGCCGCCATCGCCGAAAGCGGCGGCCGCCTCCGCCGAGGCGAGCGGAAATTGCTCCCTGAGTTCGGCCAGCGACCGAACGATGCGGATGCCGCGTCCGCCGCCGCCGGCAGCGGCCTTGATCATGACGGGAAAACCGGTACGGCCGGCGATCGCCTCGGCAGCCCCTATATCGGCCACACGGCCGTCGCTTCCCGGCACGGTCGGCACGCCGGCACGAGCCGCAATCGCTCGCGCCGCCACCTTATCACCCAGCAATCGGATGGCTTCGCCGCTCGGCCCGATGAAGATCATCCCCGCCGCCTCGACGGCATCGGCAAAATCTCCGTTTTCAGACAGAAACCCATATCCCGGATGAACGGCATCCACGCCCGCCGAACGCGCCGCCGAGACGATGGCTTCAATATTCAGATAGGATTTCTTCGGAGCCGGCGAGCCGATATTGATCGCCTCGTCGGCCAGCTTCACCGCAAGCATGTCGACATCCGCGGCGCTATGGACCTGCACGGTGCGAATGCCGAGCGCCTTGGCAGCCTTTATGATCCTGACGGCGATCTCGCCGCGATTGGCAACCAGGACCGAACGGATCGTCATGGATCCACCTCCGCGATGATCTGGCCAGCCATGACGGGCTCTTCGTTGTCGACGAGGAAGGTGATGTTCTTGCCGTCGAGCCCGGCCGGAATCTGCTGAAAGGTTTTCATGACCTCGATGAGGCCGATCGTATCGCCTGCAGCCACGGTATCGCCCTCGGACTTGAAAGGCGGTGTGTCAGGGGAGGAGGCCCTGTAGAAGGTTCCCGGAAGGGGTGATCTGATCTCAAGCCTGCTCATGGGACCTCCGCGCGGCGTCACTGTCCAAAATCTGTGAAACGGGTGCAATTCTTATGCCCTCGGCAACCAGGGCCTCGCGCATGTGGCGCACGATATCGAGCGCACCCAAAGTATCGGAATGAAAGCAGATGGAATCGAAGGCGATCGGAATATCAGCACCATTGACGGTGCGCACGACGCCTTCGGTGCAGGCCCTGATCACCTTGCGAGCGATCGCCTTGGGATCGGGACGACCCGCATCCCTGGTAAAGACGATCCAGCCTGTATCGCCGTAGTCGCGGTCGGCATAGAACTCGCGCACGATGGGCTGGCCGGCCTCTTGCGCGGCGAGGCAGGTCGCCGAACCGTCCATGCAGAAGACGAACGTGTTCGGCGCCGCCGTGCGCATATATTGGATGAATATCTGCGACAGATCCGTGTTCGCCGCCAGCTCCATATAGAGGGCGCCATGCGGCTTCACGTGTTGGACGGGCACGCCATGGCGCCTGGCGAATTCCCGAAGCGCACCGACCTGATAGATCAGATCGTTGATGATCTCGCGGCTGGTGCCGTTGATCTTGCGCCGTCCGAAACCCTGCAGATCGTTGTAGCCGGGATGAGCGCCGACGCCGACGCCGTGAGCGGCCGCCATCCGCACGGTCTCGTCCATCAGATTGGGATCGCCGGCATGAAAGCCGGTCGCGATATTGGCCGAACTGATGAGCGAGATGAGCTCCTCGTCATGCGCGTCGCCGATCCGCCACCGGCCGAAGGCCTCCCCCATGTCGCAGTTGATGTCGACGGCTTCCTTCATGCATGTCCTCAGATATTTGCGATCCGGTCAGGAGCGGTGCACAAACGCTAGAGAGAAAGGCATCTCTTGAAAAATACAATTTTCAAAGCATCATTATCTGATAAATTGATACCGTCGCTCAAAATGGCGGCAGAAACTATACATAATTATCAATATGATAGAGATGTTGCGTAAATTTGCGTCGAAATCTGCTCATTTAAAGCCTGCCGAATCTGATTCACCACAGCAGTTTTCAGATAAATAGATGGGGAGACATCATGGGCCTGAGCCTAAGGCAGCTTCGCTACTTCGTCGCAACGGCCGAATATGGGCAGATCTCGCATGCGGCCGTTAGCCTGTCGATCTCACAGTCTGCTGTCACTGCAGCGATCAAGGATCTCGAATTGACGGTCGGCGTGTCGCTGTTCAATCGCGCGCCGCAAGGGATGGAACTGACGACGGCCGGGCGGCAATTTTTATCTCACGCCTATGAAATTCTGGCCAAGGTCGACGAGGCAACCCATCTCGATCTCGTCAGCAGCGATATCGAGGGAGAGCTTGTCGTCGCCGCGACCTACACCGTCATCGGCTATTTCCTGCCGCTTCACATCGAACGTATCCGCCGTCTCTATCCGAAACTGAAAATCCAGCTCTACGAGGTCAATCGCGAATCGATCGAGGAAGGCCTTCTCAGCAATCGCTACGACATTTCCGTGCTGCTGACCTCGAACATCCTCAATCCGATGCTGACGACCGAAACCCTTCTGAGTTCGGTCAGACGCCTCTGGCTCCCGGCAGGTCACGACCTGCAGCGCCGCGACGGCATCGGCTTGCGTGAAATCGCCCAAGAACCCTACATCATGCTGACGGTCGATGAAGCAGCCCACTCCTCCTTGCGATACTGGAGCCGAAGCTCCTATCAGCCAAAGGTGCTCTTGAGGACCAGTTCGATCGAGGCTGTCAGGTCGATGGTGGCAAACGGGCTTGGCGTCGCCATCCTCTCCGATATGGTGCATCGCCCCTGGTCGCTTGAGGGGCGCCGGATCGAGACCGTGAATATCCAGGATCCGGTTCCGCCGATGGATGTTGGTCTGGCCTGGCGGGCCAACGTCGAGTTCAGCCCGCCAATGCTTGCCTTCCGCCGTTATTTCCAACAGGCCTACAACCTGCCGGGTACCAACGCATAAATGCCTATGACGCCGCCGTAACCGCCGGCACCAAGCCATCCTGAACGGAAGGATCACCTTCCCCGACACGCGATGCCAGCAAAAGATGGGGGGTGTTCCGGATATCGGGCTGCGTCGCGCACTAAGCGCCAGGTAGATTTCATGCTAAATTAGCCATGCAGAAATCCAGCACGTCGAGCGAAACAGCCATGGCAGCAGGAAACAAATCGTCCCAGGCGGCAGCACCACAGAAACGTCGCCACAAATTTAATCCCAAGCGTGACCCGAAGCCACAGGTACTCGCCCAGGCCAATCGCACTGTTTTACGAATGGCGTCCGTGGTGGTGGTTGCTTTTGTCGTCGTCGTCGCCATTCAGGCACTATGGTAGGCGCTCACGCGGTTCCCAGGCCACAACCTCGACTGGTTGCGAGCAGGCGAGTGAACTGCTTGAACGCATCAAGAGAACAAGCGGGTTCGGCGGCGCTGGGCGCTGAGCTGGGCTGAGAAGGCCTATCCGAAGCTCATCCACTATGCGCGACCGGCCAAGGGCGGCCATCTCGCCGCCTGGGAACAGCCTGAACTCTTCACCCGCGGTTCGGCAGATCCTGTGTCCATTCCGGTTCGAAGCCGATGCCAAGCCCGGCAGAGACCAGCGACACCAGCGAGACGGTGTCGCCGCGCTTATAGGCGAGATTGTCGGTCGGATCATTCTGAGAATATCAATGGGAGCGTTCATCAATATAACGAGGCGATATATTAAATTTAAAAAAAATCATCAAATCGGGTGTCCGCCGCTGCTAGCCTCTCTGTAATCGGGAGGAGAAGAATGGCGACATTGCAAGAGATGTTCGACGTTCGTGACAAGTCAGTCATCGTCACCGGCGGCGCCAGCGGCATCGGTCGCGCTTACGCCGAGGTCATGGCCGACAACGGCGCGCGGGTCTGTATTTTCGATCTCAATCCAACGCAGCTCGACAACGTCGTGGCAGAGCTCAAGGCCAATGGCGGCGATGTGTGGGGACAGGCGGTCGACGTGACCGACCGTCCGCGCATGAAGGAGGCATTCGATGCCGTGGCTGAGCGGCATGGCCGGATCGACGTGGTCTTCGCCAATGCCGGTATCGACGCCGGGCCGGGTTTCCTGTCGACGACCGGCGGGCGCATCCCGGAGGGAGCGATCGACGTGCTCGACGACCACCACTGGGACCGGGTCATCGAGGTCAACCTCTCATCTGTCTACACGACCGTGAAGCATTCCGCGCGTCACATGAAGGAGACCGGCGGCGGCAGGATCATCGTCACGTCGTCCATCGCCGCCCAGATCAACGAGGCGATCGTTGGCACGCCCTATATGCCGGCCAAGGCGGGCGTCGATCATTTCGTTCGGCAGATGGCGATGGAACTGGGGATGTTCGGCATCCTCGTCAACTGTATCTCGCCCGGTCCGTTCATGACCAATATTGCCGGCGGCCGGCTGAAGATCCCCGCCGACCGGAAGGCCTTCGAGGAGCAGTCGCTGATCGGCAGGATCGGCGACACGGAGGATATCAAGGGGCTGGCCCTCTATCTGGCCTCACCCTGCTCGTCCTACGTCACCGGCAGCCAGATCGTGATCGACGGAGGTTCGATGAACCGCATTAAGTGAGGCGATTGCCGGGTCTGGGAGGACCGGCCGTCGACGAATGTGCGTGCAGACGACAAGAACACCAGAGGGAGGAGACCAAGGTGGACCTGAAGACGAAATTTGCGCAGCCATCCCGCCGGACCGTGCTCAAGGGCATGGGTGCCGGCCTTGCCACCGCGGCGCTCGGCGCGCCGATGATCGCCAGGGCGCAATCAGCCGGCACGATCAAGCTCGGCTTCGTGACGCCGACGACCGGCCCGCTCGCGCTGTTCGGCGAGACGGATGGCTGGGCGGCCGAAAAGGTCAGGGCCACGCTGAAGGACGGCCTTCAGACTGCGGCCGGCAAATTCGATGTCGAGATTCTGATCCGCGACAGCCAGTCCGACCCGAACCGTGCCGCTGAGGTCGCCGGTGACCTGATCCTGAACGATGGCGTGCATCTGCTGCTGCCGGCCTCTACGACCGACACCGTCAGTCCTTCGGCCGACCAGGCGGAGCTCAACGAATGCCCGTGCCTGTCGACCGGCGCGCCCTGGCAGGCGGTGATCTTTCCGCGCGGCGGCCAGAACAAGCCGTTCGACTGGACGTACCATTTCTTCTGGGGTCTCGACGAGGCCCTCAACACCTTTGTCGGCCTGTGGAACACGCTCGACACAAATCGGAAGGTGGGCATGCTGTTTCCGCAGAACGCCGATGGCGAGACCTGGGGCAACAACGACTACGGCCTGCCCGCGCCGACACAGAAGGCCGGCTTTGAAATCACTGTCCCCGGCTTCTTCCAGCCGCGCACCAATGATTATTCGGCGCAGATCGCCGCGTTCAAGAATGCCGGTTGCGAAATTGTCGGCGGCATCACCTATCCCGACGATCTCAAGACCTTCATCAACCAGTGCGCCCAGCAGGGCTATAGGCCAAAGGCCGTCACCGTCGCCGCAGCGCTGCTCTTCCCCGGTGGCGTGCAGGCGCTCGGGCCGCTCGGCGACGGCATGTCGTCTGAGGTCTGGTGGACGCCCGCCTTCCCGTTCAAGTCGGCGCTGACGGGCCAGGTGAGCCGGGAGATCGCGGACCAGTGGGAGAACGAGACCAAGAAGCAGTGGACGCAGCCGCTCGGCTACAGCCACGCGATCTGGGAAGTGGCCCTCGACATCCTCAAGCGCGCCTCCAACCCGCTCGACCGCACTTCGATCCGCGACGCCATGGTCAAGACCAACATCGAGACCCTGATCGGCAAGGTCGATTTCTCCACTGGTCCGCACAAGAATGTCTCGACGACGCCGATTTTCGGTGGCCAGTGGGTCAAGGGCGGGACGTGGCCCTACGACCTGAAGATCGTCGACAATACCGTCAATAAGCTGTTCGAACCCGAGCAGAAGATGAAGGTGATCCCCTGGGCAGGTTGAGCCCGGGCGCCTTGAGGGTTACGGCCGGGCGGCAAGCCCGCCCGCAATCAGCAGATCTATCGCGAATGCTTGAAGACCAGGCGGGCGGCGCGTGGACGCGCCTGCCGCTGCCCGGAGCGGAGGATCGATTGAACGGCGTATTGCTAAAGGCGAGGGGATTGAGCAAATCCTTTGGCGCGCTCCGCGTCCTGCATGACATCAGCTTCGATGTCCGGCGCGGCGAGGTGCTGGGAATCCTCGGTCCGAACGGAGCGGGCAAGACCACGCTGTTCAACCTGATCAGTGGCGACTTGCGAAACGATGCCGGCGAACTCGTCTTTGCCGGCGAGCGACTTGTCGGCCAGCCGCCCTATTCGCGCTGCAAGATCGGTATCGGCCGCACCTACCAGATCCCCCGGCCGTATGTCGGCATGTCGACCTTCGAAAACCTGCTCGTGGCCGCTACCTTCGGCGGCGGGCGCACGGAGGCCCAGAGCTATGCGCTCTGCGCGCAGATTCTGCGCGATTGCGAACTGGCCGACAAGGCCAACCGTTCGGCCGGATCGCTCACGCTGCTCGACCGCAAGCGGCTGGAACTGGCTCGCGCGATGGCCTCGAGCCCGAGGCTGCTGCTGCTCGACGAAATTGCCGGCGGACTGACCGACGAGGAAGGCAAGGCGCTCGTGCAACTGATCCACCGCATCCGCGACCGCGGTGTCACCATCGTCTGGATCGAGCATGTGCTGCATGCCCTGCTGGCCGTGGCCGACCGGATCATGGTGCTGAACTTCGGCCAAAAGATCGCCGAGGGGCTGCCGGACGACGTCATCAAGAACCCGGAAGTCCGGCGCGTCTATATGGGGGTTGAGGCATGACGGGAAGGACGCTTCTTTCCACCCACGATCTCAAGGCCCGCTACGGCGACTTTCAGGCGCTTTACGGCATCGATCTCGAAATCGCGGAGGGCGAGGTCGTCGCCCTGATCGGCGCCAACGGTGCCGGCAAATCGACGCTGTTGAAGTCGATCATGGGCCTGATCAAGGTCGCGCCTGACATGGTGCGCCTTGACGGCCGGGCGGTCGGCGGCAGCAGGCCGCACGACATGGTGGCCGAGGGTGTGGCGATCGTACCCGAAGGCCGCCGGCTGTTTGCCGGCATGTCCGTGCTCGACAACCTGCGCGTGGCCGTCGATCATGCCGCGCCCGGCCGCGGCGATGCCTGGACGATCGAGCGCATCTATGCGCTGTTTCCGATCCTTAAAGAAAAGCAGGCGGCACCGGTCCAGTCCCTCTCCGGCGGCCAGCAGCAGATGGTGGCGATCGGCCGCGCGCTGCTCAACCGGCCGCGCCTGCTGCTCTGCGACGAGATCAGCCTCGGCCTGGCACCGAAGGTGATCAAGGAAATCTACCAATCCATCCCGTCGATTTCAGGAAACGGCACGGCCATCGTGCTGGTCGAACAGGATGTCGGCCTCGCCAAGTCCGCCTCAGACCGGCTCTATTGCATGCTGGAGGGCCGCGTCACGCTGACCGGCCGCTCGGCGGACATGTCCCGCGAGGCGATCGGCGAAGCCTACTTCGGAGCATCCCATGCAGTGGCTTGACGGACTGGTCCAGGGCATTCTTCTCGGTGGCCTCTATGCACAATATGCGCTCGGCATGGCGCTGATGTTCGGAGTCATGCGTGTCGTCAACATCACCCACGGCGATCTGATGATCCTGCTGGCGCTGGTCGGCATCAGCCTCGCCTCGACCTTCGGCCTCGGCCCTTGGTCGGTGCTGGTGGTCCTCGTCGCGCTCGGCGGCATCATCGGTGTCATCCTCCAGCGGCTGATCCTCAACCGTGTCGTAGGCGCCGACCCGTTGCCGTCTCTGATCGCCACCTTCGGCCTATCGATCGCGCTGCAGAACGCGATGCTGCAGGTCTGGTCGGCAGATACGCGTTCGCTGCAGAGCGTCGGCCTTGCCCAGGCCTCCTTCCAGCTCGGACCGCTCTTCGTCGGGGTGCTGCCCGTGATCGTGCTCGTTACGGCCACCGCGCTGACGGCGGCTCTTGCGACCACGATGCAGTATACGCGCTTCGGGCGTTCGCTGCGGGCGGCCTCCGCCGATGTCGAGGCCGCGGCGATGACCGGTATCGATCCGAAAGCCGTCTATGCCGGCGCGACGGCACTCGCCGTCGGCATCCTGGGTTTCGCCGCCGTCTTTCAGTCGATGCGTTCGACGGTGTCGCCGACCGATGGTGCCTTTCAGCTCATCTATGCCTTCGAGGCCGTCATCATCGGCGGCATGGGGTCGATCTGGGGCGCCTTCATCGGCGCCATGGTGCTCGGCATCAGCCAGTCGATCGGGTTCCGTATCGATCCCGGCTTCGGCATTCTCGCTGGCCACCTCGTCTTCCTGTTCATTCTCGCACTGCGGCCGCAGGGCATTCTCGGAAAGGACTGAGACCGTGACCCACGCGCTCGCAACCGCACAAGGCCCGGCCGGCACCACGGATCTTCCGCCGGTCCGCGTTCAGCGCCAGACCGCTTCCGGCGTCATCGCCATGGGGCTGGGCATAATCGCGCTCTTCACCATCGCCTCGATGCCGCTCTGGGCAAGCCAGGGCCTGATCCGCGATGTGGTCGAGCTCTGCTGCTACATCGCCGTTGCCCAGATGTGGAACCTGCTTGCCGGCTATGCCGGACTGGTGTCGGTCGGCCAACAGGTCTTCGTCGGCGTGGCTGCCTACATGATGTTCGTGATGGCGCAGCTCTGGGGCATCAATCCCTTTGTCGCCGTCATGCTGGCGATGATCGCCCCGGCCCTGCTCGCCATTCCCACCTACGGTCTGCTGCATCGGCTCGACGGCCCCTATTTCGCGATCGGCACCTGGGTCGTTGCCGAAGTGCTGCGGCTTGCGACTTCGGTCTTCGGCTATGTCAACGGCGGGGCAGGAATGAGCCTGCGCGTCATGACCAGCTATTCGCCCATGGAACGCGCCGTCGGCGTTTCGCTCCTCTGTGCATTGATGCTGCTCGTTACCGTCGGCGGCCCCTACTGGCTCCTACGCTCGCGCTACGGTCTGGCGTTGATCGCCATGCGTGACAATCCGGTCGCGGCGGCAAGCCAGGGTGTGAATGTCGGGCGGCTGCGCTTCGCAATCTGGGTCGCAGCAGCTGTCGGTACGGGTCTTGCGGGCGCCATCTACTTCATGGCCCAGCTGCGCATCACTCCACCTTCCGCCTATGACCCGAACTGGGCCAGCATCGCCATCTTCATCGTCATGGTCGGCGGCCTTGGATCGCTGGAAGGCGTGCTGATCGGGGCGCTGGTCTACTTCTTCGCCGAACGCTGGTTCGGCCTGTATGGCGCGACCTATCTGGTAGTGCTCGGCCTGCTCACTCTTTGCATGGCGCTTTTCGCGCGCGGCGGCATCTGGGGCCTGATCTGCAAGGTCGTCGACGCCCCGTGGTTCCCGACACGACGAAGGCTGGTGGAGGATCTGACATGAAGGCCGTACTTTTCGACGGCGTCGGAATGCCGCTGAAAGTGGGCGAACGCCCCGTTCCGGAACCGGCTTCCGATGAAGTCATGCTCAGGATCGCCGCTTGTGGCATCTGCGGTTCCGACCTGCACATGACCGAGGACCCGAAGACTTTCGGCCTCAATCGTCACGACGTGCTCGGCCACGAATTTGCTGGCGAAGTGATCCGATGCGGCACCGCCGTCTCCGAGCTCAAGCCGGGTGACCGGGTGGCAGTGGCGCCGATGCGCGGATGCGGCACATGCGATAATTGCAGAAAAGGCGAGCCCGCCTGGTGCGCCGAAATGCGGCTGATCGGCGGCGGATATGCCGAATATACCACGGTCACCGCCCGCCAATGCCGTATCCTGCCCGATGACCTTCCCATCGAGGAAGGCGCGCTGGCCGAACCGGTTGCCGTGGCGCTGCATTGCGTGATGCGATCGGGATTGAAGCCAGGCGAGCGCGTGCTGATTCTCGGCGCTGGGCCGATCGGCCTGCTGGTCGCCTTCTGGGCGCGACGTCAAGGCGCCCGCGACGTCATCGTCGCCGACATCAACCGGCATCAGGAAGACGGTGCGGCCTCGGTCGGCGCGACCGGCTTTGCCATGTCCGGCCCGGGACTGGCGCAAGAATTCCGCGCCAAGACCGGCGGAGCGCCCGACATCGTCTTCGAATGCGTCGGCAAGCGTGGGCTGCTCGATTTCGCCTGCCAGCTCGTCCGCACCCATGGAACGGTGGTCGGCGTCGGTCTCTGCGTCGGCGGCGACGACTGGGATCCCTTCGCGGCCTTGTCCAAGGAAATCCAGCTCATCTTCGCCGTGTTCTTCAACATGGCCGAGTTTGAGACGGCGCTCTCTGCGCTCGGCCCCGGCCGCTACCGCCCCCAGGCGCTGATCACGGGCCGGATCGGCTTCAATGACGTGCCCGATGCCTTCGAGGGACTGAGGCACCGAACGACGCAATGCAAGGTGCTGATCGCCGCTGATGCGGCCTGACCGATTGTCGAGGAGGATAGTCTATGGAATTCGAGACCCTGACGCAGGACATCGACGGTGTGCATACGGTCGTGAAGGCGATCGGCCGCGGCCCCGCCGTGCTTGCGCTGCATGGCGCGGCGACCATCGAGGGGTACGAGTGGGCGCGCGGTCTTGCCGAGCGCTTCCGTATCTACCTGCCCTTCCATCCCGGCTTCGGCGAGAGTGCCGAGGCGCCGCACATGTCCGGCATGCAGGACATGGTGGTCCACAATCTCCGGCTCATCAAGGCGCTCGGCCTCGAGCGTCCGCATCTGGTCGGCCATTCCATGGGCGGCTGGATGGCGGCCGAGATCGCCGTCGTCGCCGGCGAACGGTTCGGCAAGCTGGTGTTGAATGCGCCGGCCGGCCTCAATCATCCCGATCATCCCGGCGCCGATCTGAGCCAGATCCCGCCGGATCAGTTTCCCGCCTATCTCGCCCACAATGTCGAGGTCGCGGCCCGCTATTTCCCGGGCGGCTCGGAATGTCCCTCGACCGAGGATTTCGTGGCCGCCCGCGAGAAGGAAGGCCCGGCGTTGGGCAACATTCTCAATGTACACGGCATGGGCCATCCGAATCTCGGCCGCTGGCTAAGCCGGATTCCCAACGAAACCCTGATCGTCTGGGGCGACAGGGACCGCATGCTGCCCGCCTCGCAGGCGCCGCTCTGGCAGGCGGCCATCCCCAATGCCCGGACGCTGATCATCGAGAATGTCGGCCATTTCGCCATGCAGGAAGATCCGCGCACCGTCACAGCCATTGGCAACTTCCTCGCCACGTGAAACCCGAGCGCAACGCCCCAGGCGATCTGCGAAGACCAGGACTATCAAGGAGGAATTATCATGAACGCACCTATCAAGCATGCATCTGGCTACTGGGGCACGAAGACGGACTTCGCCTCCCTCATGGCTCATGTCGACAAGATCGGCCAGATCCTCGATAAAAATTCCGAGGCGAACGAGAAGCTCGGCCGCCTCAACGAGGAGACCTTCGAGGCGCTCAAGCCTATCCGCATGAGCCATATCTTCGCTGGCGAGGACATTGGCGGCGCACAGCTCTCGCCGACGCGGGGCCTGCAGCTCATCGAGGCCATCACCTATCACAGCGGCGCGGCCGGCTGGGTATCGATGGTACACGCCTGCATCGGCGCGATGTCGGCGGCCTTCCTGCCCGACACCGCGATCGGCCGCCTGTTCGGCGGCAAGTCCGACAACCGGTTCTCCGGCCAGGGTACGCCGACCGGTATGCTGAAGAAAGTCGATGGCGGCTATCGCCTGAACGGCAAATGGTCCTATGCCAGCGGTATCTACCACGCAACCTTTACCCACACCGCCGCCCTGCTGGACGACGGCAACGGCCAGCCGGCCAAAGACGAGAAGGGCGACGTGATCGTGCTCTGCGCGCATGCGCCGGTCGACGACCACGAACTGCTCGGCAACTGGAATGTCCTTGGCCTGCAGGCCACCGGCAGCATCGACTACGCCGCCAATGACGTCTTCATTCCCGATGACATGGTGTTTCCGATCCTGACTGCCGAGCCGCAGCGCATGCAGGAATTCTTCAGCCTCGGCGTAGTGGGCCTTGCCGCCATTGGCCATTCCGGCTGGGCGATCGGCGCATCGCGCCGCATGCTCGATGAGGCCGCGAAATACGCAAAGACCAAGACCGGCCGCGCCGGCCTGCTCGGCGAGAGCGACAAGTTCTGGTACGATTTCGGCCGGGCAGAGGCTCGTGTCCGGGCCGCCCGCGCCTTCCTGTTCGAGGTCTGGCGCGAAGTCGAAGCCTCGATCGAGGCCGGCAACCGCATGACAACGCGCCAGATCAGCCTGGTGCATCTCGCCAAATCCGAAGTGCATGAGGCGGGCGTCGATGCCTGCCATTTCGTCTATCGCTCGCTCGGTGGGGCTTCGTTGCGCTACGGCGTGATGCAGCGGATCTATCGCGAGATGCTGACAGCCTCGAACCATTTCACGATCAACCCGAACATCGTCGCCGCCGTCGGCCGCGACATTGCCGGCCTGTGGAGCGACCGCACTTGGCAGTTCTACGACCTGATCGAGAAGAAATGAGCGCGCCGGCAAAAGGCATGCCGGATAAAGTGGCGGCGCCCGAAACGGGCACCGCCGCCGTCAGCTCCGGCCTCACCGAGGCGTTCCTGGCGGCCTTCCGGCACCATCCGTCCGGTGTCGCCATCATCACGGCGGAGGGCGCCGAAGGCCCGGTGGCGATGACCGTGAGTTCGCTGATCTCGATCAGTGCCGCACCACCCATGGTCGCCTTTTCGCTCTCGGCATCGTCCTCGAGTGGGAAGGTGGTCGAGCGCGCTGCATCCGTCGTCGTGCATTTCGTGCGCCGTGCCGACATGCAACTCGCCCGGCTCTGCGCGACACCAGGCAAGAATCGCTTCGGGCCGGACGTGCGCTGGTCACGGCTCGACAGCGGCGAGCCTTATTATCCGCAGGTCGAACTCTGGTTTCGCGCCGAGCTGCGCGACCGGCTGGAAACGTCGGGGGCCTGCCTAGTGACGGCGGAGCTGACCTCCGTATCATCCGGGGCGCTTGTGACACGACAGGCCGAGGCGCTGGTCTATTCCAACCGAGCCTGGCACGCGCTGGGTCCGGTGGTCGACACGGTCTCGGCGCCGATGCTGCTGTGGCCGGACGATTCCGCCACCTTCTGAAGCCATGCCGGCGGCACGGCCGCCGGTTACCCTATTACATTCCCCAGACCACGGACTGTTCGTGACGCTTGATGAGATGCCTCAGATTCTCGAAACTCTTGCGAAGATGCGCCGAAAACGCCTCGATGGCCGGTGCCCCGAGATCGCCCGAGCGCCTGAGCAGGCCCAGCGCCCGCTCCGGATGGGGGATATTGACCGGCAGCGCGGTGATCGCCTTGTCATTGCGATAGGCGAAGACGACGCTGTGCGGCAGAATCGTCAATGCGTCGCTTTCCTTCATGTAGTTGATCGCGCTGGTCAGCGATCCGCCGGCATAGCGGATCTTGGTCTCGGTGGCGCCGAGCGACAGGACCAGGCTGCGCAGATCGGCGAGCAGCGGACTGCCGGGCGGCGGTGCGATCCAGGGAAAGTCGAGCAGTTCAGGACCCATCAGCTTGCGCTTGAGCAACAGCGGATGCGTGACGCGGCAGGCCACGACATTGCGGCCAGGCAGCAGTTCCTGGAAATGCATGCCCGAACCTTCTTCGAGCATGTCGATCGGGCAGATGGCGAGATCGATGCGGTCAGCGACGATAGCCGCGCGCAACTCGGAAAGATAGCCGTAGCTTTGCTCGACGCGAACGTCTGGGGAGGAATTCTGGAAGCCGGCGATCATGCCGGCAATCAGAGCATCCATGAAGAAGGGCGTGCCGCCGACGCGCACCAGCCCGGTGCGGCCATGACGGAATCCCTCGACCAGGGTCGATGCCTTGCGGGCAGAGGTCAATATGGCCTGGCCGTGATCGGCCAGCGCCCGGCCGAGCGGCGTCGGTTGCAGCGGCCGTCGCCCCTTGAGGAAAAGCGGCTCGCCCAGACGCTTTTCCAACATCGCAAGCGTTCGCGAAACGGCCGGCTGGCTGAGCCCGAGCAGAGCCGCACCCTCGGTCACGCCCCCTGCCTGAACGACCGCAGCAAGCTGCGCGAGATGCCTTTCATCGATCTTCATAACAATAACGAATATAAATCGCCGGAAAAATTATCAAGCACTCTATTCCGGCCTGTTAGGTTCTCGTCAGGGAGGAGTCATGCCAGACATATCGTTCAGTGAGCGCAACTCTACGCAACGTGTGACCGAGCGGCTCGACAAGCATGCCGAAGGCCCCTTGCAAGCCTTCATGGTTCCTTTCATAGAGCATCTGCACAAGCTCATCCGGGAGACGCGTCCGTCGCAAGCGGATTGGCGGCGAGCGATGGAATTCCTGACCGATGTCGGCCATGCCAGCGACGGCCGCCGGCAGGAATGGGTGCTGCTTTCCGATCTGCTCGGCGTCACCGCACTCGTTGAAGAAATCAATACGAATCGGCCGAAGGGCGCGACACCAAATACCGTGCGCGGCCCCTTCTACCGGGCCGATGCGCCCCGGCTCGCGCTCAATGCCAATATCTCCCTCGACGGCGTCGGCCCGGCGCTTGCCGTCAACGGCCATGTGCAGGATCTCGACGGCAAGCCGATCGCCGGCGCCACGGTCGAGACCTGGCAGGCCAATAGCGAAGGCTTCTACGAGAACCAGCAGCCGGACCAGCAGCCGGAATTCAACCTCCGCGGCATCTTCACGACCGACGAGGAGGGTTGCTTCCGCTACAAGACCGTCCGCCCGAGCGGCTATGCCGTGCCGAGCGATGGCCCGGTCGGCCAGATGCTGGGCAGGCTGGGCTTTCCCATGCGCCGGCCCGCCCACCTCCACTTCCTGATCAAGACCGATGGCTTCGAGACGATCAGCACGCATGTCTATGACGGCAGTGATCCGCATCTCGGCCGGGACGCCCTGTTCGGCGTGAAAGACGAGCTGATCGGGGAATTCAAGCCGACCGGCAAGGGGGATGCCTCGACGCTCGACTTCACCTTCACCATGGTCAGGGCGAAGAAGGGACGAGGCATGACATGACGCTATCCTTCATCTATCAGGGCAGTGCGGCGCGCATCGTCTTCGGCAATGGAACGAGTGCCGATGTCGGCAAATGGGTTGAGGCCCTGGACTGCCGCCGCGCGCTCGTGCTGTCGACGCCGCATCAGGCATCCGATGCGGAAGCCATGTCGAAACGGCTGGGAAGCCTGTCGGTCGGCACCTTTACCGAAGCGACCATGCATACCCCGGTCGACGTGACGGAGCGCGCCGTCGCACGCGCGGCCGAGTTCGGCGCGGATTGCGTCGTCTCCCTCGGCGGCGGCTCGACGACCGGGCTCGGAAAGGCCATGGCCTATCGCACCGATATCCAGCAGATCGTCGTGCCCACGACCTATGCCGGCTCGGAAGTCACGCCGATCCTCGGCCAGACGGAGAACGGCACCAAAACCACGCTGCGCAGCCCGAAGGTCACGCCCGAAGTCGTGATCTATGATCCGCAACTCACGATCGGCCTGCCGGTCGGCATGAGCGTCACAAGCGGCCTGAATGCGATTGCGCATGCTGCCGAAGGGCTCTATGCGCCCGATCGCAATCCCATCACGACGATGATGAGCATCGATGGCATACGCGCGCTCAAAGACGCGTTGCCCATCCTTATCGGCAGTCCACACGACGGTGCCGCTCGCGAAAAGGCGCTCTACGGCGCATGGCTCTGCGGCACCGTGCTCGGCCAGATCTCGATGTCGCTGCATCATAAGATCTGCCATACTCTGGGGGGCAGCTTCGACACGCCGCATGCCGAGACCCATTCCATCATGCTGCCGCATACAATCGGTTTCAACGCGTCGGCCGTGCCGGACCTGATGACGCCGATCTCCGACATTTTCGGTGGCACGACACCCGGGCAGGCCCTTTACGACTTCGCGAAATCGATCGGCGCGCCGATGGCGCTCAGGGATTTCGGCCTCACTGAGGCCGATCTCGACCGGGCAGCCGACATCGCGACCAAGAACCCCTATTCCAATCCGCGACCGATCGACCGCACATCGATCCGCGCCTTGTTGCAGGACGCCTGGAAGGGAACACGACCGCCATATTGAATTCTTTTGGGAGGAAGAAGGCATATGATTACGAGACGTGAATTGCTGAAGTCCGCAGCCGCCACGGGAGCCTTGGCGGCAACGTCCGGCCTCGCCATGCCGGCGATCGCCCAGGGCGCACCGATCAAATTCGGCTATGTCAGCCCCCAGACCGGTCCGCTGGCCGCGTTCGCCGAGGCCGACAAGTTCATCATCGACGGTTTCATGGCCGCCACCAAGGCGGCCGGCCTGAATTACGAAGTCGTGGTGAAGGACAGTCAGTCCAATCCGAACCGCGCCGCCGAAGTCGCCAAGGAACTGATCGTCAGCGACGAGGTCAATCTCGTCCTCGTGGCATCGACGCCGGAGACGACCAATCCTGTGGCCACTGTCTGCGAGGCAGAGGAGGTGCCCTGCATTTCGACGGCGGCCCCCTGGCAGCCCTGGTTCATCGGCCAGCAGGCAAATCCCGCCGATCCCGCATCCTGGAAACCGTTCAACAGCGCCTTCCACTTCTTCTGGGGACTGGAAGACGTCATCGCGGTCTATACCAATATGTGGGGCCAACTCGAGACCAACAAGAAGGTTGGCGGCCTGTTTCCCAATGACGGCGACGGCAATGCCTGGGGCGACAAGGCTCTAGGCTTCCCGCCGGTTCTGGAGAAGCTCGGTTATACGCTCAAGGATCCCGGCCGATACCAGAACCTGACCGACGATTTTTCCGCACAGATCAACGCCTTCAAGTCCGATGGCAGCGACCTCATCACCGGCGTGATGATCCCGCCGGATTTCACTACTTTCTGGAATCAAGCGCAGCAACAGGGCTTCAAGCCCAAGGTCGCGTCCATCGGCAAGGCGGTCCTGTTCCCACAGGCGGTCGAGGCGCTCGGCAAGACCGGACACAACCTTTCCTGCGAAGTCTGGTGGTCGGCGAGCCATCCGTTCAAGTCGTCGCTGACCGGCCAGAGCGCCGGTGAACTCGCTGACGGCTTCACCGCGGTTACTGGTCGGCCCTGGACCCAGCCCATAGGCTTCGTTCATGCGCTGTTTGAGGTCGGCGTCGACGTCATGAAACGTGCCGACCCGACCGACAGCAAAGCGGTCATCGCCGCCATCGCCGCCTCGAACGTCGAGACGATCGTCGGCAAGGTGGCCTGGGACGGTGCGAATGTGCCGCCCTTTGCCGCCAAGAACATCGCCAAGACGCCGCTGGTCGGCGGTCAGTGGCGTCTCAAGGACGGCGGCGGCTACGACCTCGTCATCGTCGACAACCAGACCGCGCCGAACATTCCGACCGGCGGCAGGATGGAAGCGATCGGCTGAGTCATGCCCATACTCGCCCTCGACCGTGTCTTTAAAAGCTTCGGCGCCCTGAAGGTCGCCGACCAGATTTCGTTTGCACTGGAAACGGGCGAGGCGCTCGGCGTAATCGGGCCGAACGGCGCCGGCAAGTCGACGCTATTCAACCTCATCACCGGCAATATCCGCGTCGATGCCGGGACCATCCAGTTCGACGGCAGGGACGTGACGCGACAGCCGCCGATGGCGCGCTGCCTCGCCGGTATCGGCCGGACGTTCCAGATCCCGCAGCCCTTCGAAAAGCTGACGGTGTTCGAGAACCTGCTGGTCGCCGGTGCCTTCGGGTCGCGCAAGAGCGAGCGAGAGGTCGGCGACCGCTGCGCCGATATTCTCGTCGAGACAGGGCTTTATCTCAAGGCGAACCAACTCGCGGGAAGCCTGGGGCTCCTGCAGCGCAAGCGCCTGGAGCTCGCCCGCGCGCTCGCGACCGATCCGAAGATCCTTCTGCTCGACGAAATTGCCGGTGGATTGACGGAGGGAGAATGCCGGGAACTGGTGGAAACGATCCGCGCCATCCATCGGCGCGGCGTTTCCATCATCTGGGTCGAGCACGTGCTGCATGCTCTCAATTCAGTCGTCAGCCGGCTCATCGTTCTGCATTTCGGCCGGGTAATCGGAGACGGTGATCCCGACACGATCATGGCCTCCAAGGAGGTGCGTGAAATCTATCTCGGGATCGATGTCTGATGGCGCTGCTCGAGACACATGGCCTGACGGCCTTCTATGGCGATTTCCAGGCGTTGTTCGGCGTCGATATCGCCTTGAATGAAGGTGAGACGATCGCCGTAATCGGCGCCAACGGCGCCGGCAAGTCGACCCTCCTGCGGTCGATCGCCGGCCTGATCCGCAATGTCCCCACACATATCCGGTTTAATGCACGGGACATCGGTGCCCTGGCCGCTCCGGATGTCCTGCAACTCGGCATCGCCATGGTGCCGGAAGGCCGTCGGCTCTTTCCTTCCCTTTCCGTCGAGGAGAACCTGCTGATCGGCAAATATGGCCGGGTCGGCAACGGTGCGTGGTCGCTCGACACCATCTACGATCTCTTTCCCGTGCTGAAGGAGCGGCGCCACCATCCCGGCACCACACTCTCGGGCGGACAGCAGCAGATGGTCGCGATCGGCCGCGGACTGATGTCCAATCCGCGCGTGCTGCTCTGCGACGAGGTGAGCCTCGGGCTCGCACCCGTGGTGGTCAGGGACATCTACGCGGCCTTTCCGAAAATCCGCGCGACGGGCGCTTCGATCGTCATCATCGAGCAGGATATCGGCCAGGCGCTGAAAGTGGCCGACCGGGTCTACTGCATGATGGAGGGACGGGTGACGCTGACGGGCATACCGGAGACGCTGAGCCGCGAGAATATCCATGCTGCCTATTTTGGAGCGCATGCGCGATGAACTGGCTAGATACGATCATTCAGGGCATTTTGCTCGGCGGCCTTTACGCACTTTTCGCGGCGGGGCTCAGCCTCGTCTTCGGCATTATGCGGCTGGTCAATCTCGCCCATGGCGATCTGATCGTGCTCGCCGCCTTCCTGATCCTGCTGCTGGTTTCGACCCTCGGCCTCAATCCCTTCATCGCTGCCGCGGTCGCGCTGCCCGTGATGTTCGCTCTCGGCTGGGCACTGCAATTCCTCGTGCTCAACCGGACACTCGGTAACGATATACTCCCTCCCCTGCTCGTGACCTTCGGCCTTTCGGTCGTGATCCAGAACGGTCTGCTCGAGGGCTTCTCGGCCGACAGCCGCAGGATTTCGGCGGGCGCCCTGGAAACGGCCTCGCTTAAGATCGGTCCCGTCAGCATCGGCACCATGCCGCTCCTCACCTTCTTGTCCGCGGTGGGCGTCATCATCGCGCTCAACCTCGTCTTCTATCGCACCTCGCTCGGCCGGGCCTTCCGTGCCACATCGGACGACAGTGCGACGGCGGGCCTGATGGGCATCCGCGCCGAGCGCATATTCGCCACCGCCACCGGGCTTGCCATGATGGTGGTGACGATCGCGGCACTCTATCTCGGTACACGCGCCAATTTCGATCCGACCATGGGACCTGCACGGCTGATCTATGCCTTCGAGGCCGTGATCCTCGGCGGGCTCGGCTCCTTCTGGGGGACGCTGGCCGGCGGTATCATCATCGGCGTGGCACAGACCGTGGGCGCCGCGATCAATCCGGAATGGCAGATCCTTGCGGGCCATATCGCTTTCCTGCTGGTGCTGGTCGTCAGGCCGCGTGGCCTTTTCCCACGGGCGGTGGATTGATATGAGCGATCACCTTTCCTCCTCCTGGACCGTCTCGGCCCACACGCGCGGTTCCTCCGCATCCATGCTGGTGATCCTCGCCCTTGTGGCGCTCGCCGTCGCTGCGCCGCTCTTCGTCTCGCGCTCGGTGGTCCAGGATCTGTTCTTCATCCTGACCATGCTGGTGCTGGCACAGTGCTGGAACCTGCTCGCCGGCTATGCGGGCCTGGTCTCCGTCGGCCAGCAGGCCTTTGTCGGTTTCGGCGCCTATGCGATGTTTGCAGGCGTCAGCCTGCTCGAAATGGATCCGATGGCAGCCATTATGCTCGGCGGGCTGGCGGCGCTGGCGCTGTCTGTGCCCACGGCCTTCTTCGTCTTCCGCCTGCAGGGTGCCTATTTCGCCATCGGCACCTGGGTCATCGCCGAGATCGTGCGACTGTCGCTCGCGCAGTGGAAGGCGCTGGGCGGCGGAACCGGCACCTCGCTGCCGTCAGGCGCGACCCGCGACATGTTCGGCGTGCGCTTCGTCGCGGACCTGCTCGGCATGCGCGGGCCGCAGGCCACCGATATCGTCTGCTACTGGCTGGCGCTGCTTTTGGCCGTCGTGACGATCGGTTCGATCTACAAGCTGCTGCGCTCGAAGCAGGGCCTGGGACTCGCCGCAGTGCGCGACAACCGCGAGGCTGCGCGCTCGGTCGGCGTCGATCCGCTCTGGACAAAATCCTTCGTCTATCTCGTCGCGGCGCTGGCGACAGGCCTCACCGGCGCGCTGATTTATGTGCAGAAGGCGCGCATCTCGCCGGATGCGGCCTTCTCCGTTCCGGACTGGACGGCCTATGTGATCTTCATCGCGGTCATCGGCGGTATCGGCACGATCGAGGGGCCGATTATCGGGGTGATCGTGTTCTACATCCTGCAGAGCCTGCTGGCCGACTACGGTTCCTGGTACCTGCTGATTCTCGGTCTGATCGGCATCCTGATCATGCTGTTTGCGCCGCGCGGCCTCTGGGGCCTGTTCGCCGACCGCACCGGAATCCAGCTCTTTCCCGTCCGCCGCATCCTGGCGGGCCAGCCCAAAACCAAAGACATCAAAGGGAGTGATTGATGGCCGATATCGAAACCGACGTCCTGATCGTTGGAACCGGCCCGGCGGGGTCGGCAACCGCAGCCCTGCTTGCCACATACGGGATCGAAAACATGGCGATCAACCGTTATCGTTGGCTCGCCAACACGCCGCGCGCCCACATCACCAACCAGCGCACGATGGAAGTACTGCGCGATCTGGGCCAGGAGGTCGAAGCGGAAGCCTATCTCCATTGCAGCCCGCAGGACATCATGGGCGAGAACGTGTTCTGCACCTCGCTCGCCGGCGAGGAACTCGGCCGTCTCAAGACCTGGGGCACCCACCCGAAGTCCAAGGCCGAGCATCTCATCTCCTCGCCCACCGAGATGAATGACCTGCCGCAAACCTTCATGGAGCCGCTGCTGTTCAAGACCGCCTGCGCACGCGGGACGCAGGCGCGGATGTCCACGGAATATGTCAGCCATGTGCAGGATGCCGAGGGCGTGACGACGATCTGCCGGGACCGCCTGACCGGCAGGGATTTCGCCATCCGCTCGAAATACCTGATCGGCGCCGATGGCGGCAATTCGCTGGTGGCGCAGCATCTCGGCCTGCCATTCGAGGGCAAGATGGGCGTGGCCGGTTCGATGAACATCCTGTTCAAGGCCGACCTCACCCGCTACGTCGCCCACCGCCCCTCGGTTCTCTACTGGGTGCTGCAGCCGGGCTCCAATGTCGGCGGCATCGGCATGGGCCTGGTGCGCATGATCCGGCCATGGAACGAGTGGCTGATCAATTGGGGCTATGACATCAGCCAGGGCGTGCCTGAGGTCGACAACGCTTTTGCCGAAGGCGTGGCCCGCGACCTGATCGGCGATCCCGATATCGACATCGAGGTCACCTCCGTCTCGACCTGGACGGTCAACAACTGCTACGCCACCCGCGCCCAAAAGGGCCGGGTCTTCTGCATGGGTGACGCGATCCACCGCCATCCGCCGTCGAACGGGCTCGGCTCCAACACCTCGATCCAGGACGGCTTCAACCTCGCCTGGAAGCTCGCCATGGTCATCAAGGGCCACGCCGGCGCCGGCCTGCTCGAAACCTATACAGAGGAGCGCGCGCCGATCGCCAAGCAGATCGTCACCCGCGCCAACCAGTCGATCGAGGAATTCGGCCCAATCTTCGGAGCACTTGGCCTGCTCGATTCCATCGACCCGGTAAAGATGCAGGAAAACATGGATCGCCGCTGCGACGACAGTACGGCCGCCGAGAGCCAGCGTGCGGCGCTGCGCGAGGCGATCGCCTTCAAGGTTTATGAATTCGACGCCCATGGCGTGGAGATGAACCACCGCTATAAATCCTCGGCAGTTGCTACCGATGCGCAGCCCGAGCCCACATTCACCCAGAACCCGGAACTGCATTTCGAGCAGACGACTTGGCCCGGCGCACGCCTGCCGCATGCCTGGCTGTTCGGGAAAGGCAACCGGAAGACCTCCACGCTCGACCTCTGCGGTCATGGCAAGTTCACCCTCCTGACCGGTATCGGCGGCCGGGCCTGGGTCGATGCGGTCGAGACCTTGTCGGCGGAACTCCGCCTTCCGCTCGCAACCCATGTCATCGGGCCACGGCAGACATGGCAGGATCATTACGGCGACTGGGCACGTGCCTGCGAAGTGGGCGATGCAGGGGCCATCCTGGTGCGGCCAGACCACCACGTTGCATGGCGCTCCGAGGGGCTGGCGGCTGACCCCGCAGCCGAATTGCGCCGCGTGTTGACAACAATTCTGGATCGGTGAGGCGATGATGGAAGCGCATGAGAAGGGCTATTTCACCGAGGAAAACTCGGTCGAGGTCGTGACCGGCCGCAATGCCGGCGCCAAGGACGAGCGGCTGAAGCAGGTGATGGAAGTCATCACCCGCAAGCTGCATGAGGCAGTGAAGGAACTGGAGCCGACGCAGGAGGAATGGATGCAGGCCATCCTCTTCCTCACCCGCACCGGCCAGATGTGCAACGAATGGCGTCAGGAGTTCATCCTGCTGTCCGACGTGCTCGGCGTGTCGATGCTGGTCGATGCGATCAATAACCGCAAGCCCTCGGGCGCGTCCGAAAGCACGGTGCTCGGCCCCTTCCACGTCGCCGACGCCCCGGAGCTGCCGATGGGCAGCAATATCTGCCTCGACAGCAAGGGCGAGGACATGGTCATCGAGGGCCGCATCCTCGACACCGAGGGCAGGCCGATTGTCAATGCCGTCATCGACGTCTGGCAGGCCAATGACGAAGGCTTCTACGACGTGCAGCAGAAGGGCATCCAGCCCGACTTCAATCTGCGCGGCATCTTTAGGACCGGCCCGGATGGACATTATTGGTTCCGCGCCGTGAAACCGAAATATTACCCTATCCCGGACGATGGCCCCGTCGGGCAGTTGCTCGGCCATCTCGGTCGCCACCCCTACCGCCCGGCGCATCTGCACTACATCATTAGCGCCGACGGTTTCGAGACGCTGACGACGCATATTTTCGACCCCAACGATCCCTATATCCACTCTGACGCGGTTTTCGGTGTCAAGGAAAGCCTGCTGGCGAAGTTCAACCGGATGAATGATCCGGTGCGCGCGAAAGCTTACGAATTCGACGGCGATTTCTGGGATGTGACGCACGACTTCGTGCTGGCGCGAAGCCGCGCCTGACATAGGCTCTATTGTGACCATAGAAGAGGATGCGGGCATGGCATCCTCTTCCGGGCGATTTCATCGCAGTATCAGTCGGTGGATGAGATACGCTCGCGTTCACCCATGAACGGTCCCTGCACCCACTGGATCGTCTTTTCGTGTTTCTCGACCGCGCGCCGGAGTTCCGCAAACTCCCGGCGCATATGGCCGAGAAACTTGCGGCCGGCCGGGTTCGAATAGGGCTTCTTGCGTGTCATGACGCCGAGCACGCGCTCGGGCTGGGGAATATCGAGCGGGATGATGCTGATCTTGTTCTCACCGCGGAAAGCATGAACGACGGAATGCGGCAGAATGGCCAGCGCATCGGTGCCCGCGAGGTAATTTACGACGCTCAACAGCGACCCGCCCGCATAGCGCAGCGACACTTCCGTCAGCCCCAGCGTCAGCAGAATATTGTGCAGGTCGAGCACCAGCGGAGAACCCGGTAGCGGCGCGATCCAGGGGTAATTGACGATGTCCTCGGTCACGAGATTGCGCTTGCGGACCAGCGGATGGCCGGCGCCACACGTGAGCACGTTGCGCGCCGTCAGAATCGGCTCGAAATGCAGATCGGCGCGCAGATCCACCGACCCGGTCGGGGTCACCGCGAGGTCGATCTGGCCGGAATCCAGTTCGGCGACGAGGTCGGGATAGTTGCCATAGGACTGGTGCACCATAATGCCCGGCTCGCCGCGCTGGAACGAGGCGATCATCGGCGACACCACCGCATCCATGAAGAAGGGCACCCCGCCGATCCGCACGCGTCCCGATGAACCAGACTTGAAGCTGCGGATGATCTCCATCGCCTTACGCGACGATGCCAGGATAGCCTTGCCCTGCTGGCCGAGCTGTTCGCCGAGCGGCGTGGGCTGCATCGGCCGCCGGCCGGAGACGAAGAGTGGCTCGCCGATGCGCTTTTCCAGGATCGAGATGGTGCGCGACACCGCCGACTGGGTCATGCCCAGCATGGCGGCCGCTTCGGTAACACCACCGGTCTCGATCACGGCGGCGAGTTGGACAAGGTGAGCTTCCACGATCTTCATAGCAAATTGCTATAGCTTGTATGAACAATGTCAATCAACAGGGGAATAGATGGGCTATAGTCAGGACTATCACGGGATGTCTGCGACATGCAGACCGCGCCGTGGTTTCGGATGACAACGGCTGAGGAACCGTATCCGGAATTGGCAATGTCTTTGGAGGAGGACGACATGGCTCTTGTCAGCGGCTATCACCATCTGACGCTCTGCACCGATGGCGTGCAGGAGGATTACGACTTCTATACCAAGGTGCTTGGGCTCTATTCGGTCAAGCGCACGGTCCTGTTCGACGGCACGATCCCCGTCTATCATCTCTATTACGGCTCACGGAACGGCGATGCCTCGACCATCATAACCACCTTCCCTTTCCGCAAGCCGGCCGTCTTCGGCAAGCGCGGCACCAATCAGTCGAAGATCATCCAGCAGGCCATTCCTGTCGGTTCGGCCGACTATTGGATCGACCGGCTGAACGGCAAGGGCGTCGAGGCCGCCAAGATTTCGCGTTTCGGCATCACCCGTGTCGCTTTCAAACACCCCTGCGGCATTCCGCATGAACTGGTCGAAAGCCCGGCCGACAATCGTCCGTCGATCGTCAACGAGGCGCAGGGCGTGAGTGCCGCGCACGGCATCAAGGGCATCTATGGCGCGGCCATCGCCGTCTTCGACCGTACCGCGATGGACGACTTCCTCAGCGTCGGCATGTCGATGAAAAAGGAAGCCGACAGCGACGACGGCCTGATGTTCTCCGTGCCGAATGCCGGCGGACCGAGCAGCATGGTCGAGGTACTGCACGAGCCGACCGGCCCGCAAGGCACCTGGACACTGGCCGGCGGCACGATCCATCACCTCGCCCTCAACACCGGCAACGAGGAAAACCAGCTCAAGCTCAAGGCACATATCGAGGGCCTCGGTTTCACCGACGTCTCGGATCAGAAGGACCGCAACTACTTCAAGTCCTGCTATGTCCGCTCGCCCGGCGGCGCCTTGTTCGAGATCGCCTGGTCGGTCGAAGGCGGCTGGGCGCTCGACGAACCGGCGGACCAGATCGGCACGACGCTGGTCTTCCCGCCATGGTTCGAAGATCGCCGGCAGGAGCTGATCGCAGGTCTCGAACCCGCAACATTCTGAGCTCGGTATCATGTCGACCCACGACACGCCGCTCTTCCTCGGTGCGAACCCCGAGGAGGCGCTTGCCCACTGCATCTTCATCCACGGGCGTACCCAATCGCCCGAGGATATGCAGGAGCAGGTGATCTCGAAGCTCAAGGTGCCTGGCATCGCCTTCTTGCTGCCACGGGCGCGCGGCAACAGCTGGTATGACGCGCGCGCAACCGACGCGCTGACGGATCGCACCCGGCAACAGCTTGAGCAGGCGATCGCTCATGTCAGGCAATTGATCGGCGATCTTTCCGGCGCGAACAATCACCCAAAGCCGCTCGTCATCGGCGGCTTCAGCCAGGGCGCGTGCCTTGCAGTCGAATATGCGATGCGGCACGGCCCGTGGAACGGCGCTCTGGCAAGCCTGACCGGTTGCCGCGTAGGAACGCCCGATTGCGACCGCCCCTTCGCCGACCTCGACCGGTTGCCGGTCTATCTGACCGGCTCCGACAAGGACCCTTGGATCCCTGTCGATGCCTTCGCCCAGACTGCAGCAGCGCTGGCCCGAGCGCGGGCGCGGCTCCATTGTGACATTCTGCCGGACAGGTCACACATGGTTTCCTCGACCGAAATTGCGCAGCTTGAGAAGGTCCTGTTCGGGCTTTCGAACCGGAGCTGGTGGTAGCGCAAGCAAACCGGGATCGTGGACAACGCCCCGGTCAACAGGCGAAATCTCGATCTTGACCTCCGCGCCAAGCCGGGCGCGTATGCGGGTGGCGCCGCCGCCAGCGATGCGGCGGGCATCGAGCCTCGGAATGCCAGCGTTTGCGGCGGCGGTTATTCAGTCCAGTGCCTACACGCTTGCTGCAATCAACACCGGCGGCACTACGCGGACGCTACCGTTTTGGTTTCCGATTGCTGGCGATGACATCGAAGAACTGCATGGTGGCGCTCTGAACCCGCATCTGGACTACTACTGAGCGCCGTAGCGAGCGGCTGGCGACCGTCCTGCCCGACGGCAACATGCGTTGCGTACGATCTGCCCGAGCCGAGCAGTTGAACGGAATCGAACCCACCCCTCTTTCGCTCCGGGTAATGTTACAAAGATTTAGACGCCTGTTGCGGCCTAGGAGCTATTATGGAACAGCTATGCGTTTTCTTACTGCTTGCCTTGACTCCTGGTTAGAGGACGACGCGTCCTCCTATCGCGGCCGACCGCTTGACGGCCTCAATGACTTTCAATGTCTCCAAGCCTTCCCGAGCGCTAACTAGAGGAGCTTCCTCGCCCCGAATGACGCTGCAGAACTGACGGAGCTGCGTGACAAGCGGGTCCTTGCTTTCGAATAGGGCTCTGTCGCGCTCAAATGCCTCGGTCCAGCTTCGCTTTTCGGCATTGCTCCATATTTCCAGCGACGGCACGGCCAGAGACCCGTGTGTTCCGCCGATCATGTAGCAAGTCTCTTCGGTTTTCGGGTAAGCGGGATTTTCTCCCGTGGTCATCTCCCAACTCCACGGCGCGACAACGGAATCGGACACGGAAGCAGTACCGAGAACACCACTTTTGAACTCGATGAGGATGACCGCGGTTTCCTCGACGGCGTTGCTTCGCACTGCGTTGGATTCACGGGCCTGTACGGCGTTTATATCGCCGCAAAGGAAACGGAGGTTGTCGATGTCGTGAATTAGATTGAGGAAGACCGGCCCTGCTCCAAGCTCTCGCCGCCAGGGGATGTCAAAGTACTCGTCCGGCTTGAACAGCCAGAACATCGCATTCACGATCAGGATCCGACCGAGCGTCCCGCTGTCGATGATCTCCTTCGCTTTCTGCATCATCGGATTATGCCGGCGGTGATGTCCCGTCAGCAGCGCCACGCCTTTGGCCTCAGCCATTTGCACAAGCTTCTCGCCGGCAGCGATGTCGTCCGCGATCGGTTTTTCGATCAGCGCTGGTACGCCCGCCTCCACGGCTTCCAACCCATTTTGGACATGCAACTGGTTAGGCGTCGCGATGATCACTCCATCGGGGCGCTCGGAAATCATCATGTCGGCAAAACTGGGGAACCATCTGACACCAGCCTCACTAGCGATCGCTTGGCCGACTGGCGTGGGATCCACAACTGCCGTCAGCTCTGCGGCCGGCTCTTCCATCACGTGCTTGATATGACGCTTGCCGATTAGCCCCGCCCCAAGGACCGCTAGCTTGACCCGGTTCGCCATCACTATCAGTCCTTCCTCTCAATCTTGAGCATGGTCGCAACTCTGCGGATGCCGAGTTGATAGCCTTCGGTGCCGAGACCTGCGATGACGCCGTCGGCCCGGTGGGACACGAAGGAGTGGTGGCGAAAACTCTCGCGCTTGTGGACGTTGGAGATATGGACCTCGATGACGGGGCCTTCAAAGGTATTCAGTGCGTCGAGGATAGCGAGCGACGTGTGAGTGAACGCAGCCGGGTTGATGACGATGCCAGCGCCGTCCTCGCGCGCTTCGTGGATCCAGTCGATGATCTCGTATTCGCGGTTGCTTTGATGGAAACGGATCTCGTGCCCCAGCTCCGACGCCAACTTGCGGCAGTCCGCCTCGACGTCAACCAATGTCTCGTGCCCATAGATATGTGGCTGGCGCTTGCCGAGGAGATTTAGGTTTGGTCCGTTGAGAACGTAGATGAGGCTCATTACACTTGTCCTTGTTCGGCGCTGCCGGGATCGGCGAACGCTATTTCCTGAAATGCGAAGTCTGGGTCGGATTCGTAGAGATCTGCGCGAAGCCCGAGCCGACCGGTTTCCAGTGCGGAAGCCGCGACGTCACGCGCAGCTTCGAGCACCGATTTCAGCAGCTCTCGTTTGACCTCCGGAGGACGGCCTGGGGCCATGCGTACAATTATCTGCACAAAGTGATTGTCGGGATGCTCGTCGCCGACGCAGGAGACGGTGGCTTCTCTAGCGAACGTGCGGACCACGGTTGGCTTAACCATCCCTCCGTCGCGGACTCGGCGATGAACCGCGCGGGTCAACTCGTCGATGGCGATGCGTTGCGCGGCGCCTCGGCTGTAGTCGATGATAATATGCGGCATGGAGTAGTCCCCTAATCAGGCTGCCACTCGGCACAGCTCGTCGAAATGGCGCGACATTCGTTCCGTATCAGGCGACCTGCCTGTGAAAAGCTCGAAGGCTGCGGCCGCTTGAAATACGGTCATTCCTCCGCCTGGGAGCGTTCGGCAGCCCTTCTGCTTTGCCAACGCAAGGAGCTCGGTCACCAAAGGCATATAGACGATATCCGCCACCCAATGATGATGCTGTATCCAATCGGGATCTATCGGAAGCCCCGGATGGCTTCGCATACCAGTCGGCGTGGCGTGGATCAGGCCATCTGCGGTGGCGAGCGCAGCACCGACGTCTCTGAGCGGCCTCGCGACCTCTCCTGAAAATCTCTCGTTGAGCTGATCGGCGAGAGTGGAGGCGCGGCGCTCGTCCTGATCAAAGATCGAGAGCTTTTCTATGCCGACTTTCACGGCAGCGTGCGCGACGGCCACCCCAGCGCCACCAGCGCCAAGCAGAACGGCATGAGCCTTCGCGACGCCGGGCAAGCCGCGCTCGAAATTCTTGTAGAAGCCATACCAATCGGTGTTGTGTCCGATCCGCTCGCCGTTCTGAAGCACGACCGTGTTTACGGCTCCAAGCATCTCAGCATCTTCGGACAGGCGCGTCAGGTGAGCTAACACGGTCTGTTTGCATGGGTGGGTGACGTTGGTTCCCGCAAAGCCGCGGCTTTCCAGTTCGTTCAGAAGATCTGGCAGCGCGGAAGGAGGCAATCCGCGTGCTGCCAGGTCCACAAGCTCGTACTCGTAATCAAGTCCCAGGTGGCGCCCTTCCGTTTCATGGAGCGCCGGCGACTTTGACATCTGGATGTCGGCGCCGATCAGGCCGACCAGGAATTTGTTGTTGTCCATGTCTCTGCCCGATCAGTGATGCGCAAGGATATCGCCGAGAAATGCCTTCGTCCGGTCATGCCTGGGGTTCTTGAAGAAGGTTTCGGGCTCCGCCTCCTCGACGATCTCTCCGGAAGCCATGAAGATGACCCTGTCGGCGACTTGCCGGGCGAAGCCCATCTCATGGGTCACGCAGATCATCGTCATGCCGTCTCTTGCGAGGCCGATCATGGTGTCGAGAACCTCTTTGACCATTTCGGGATCCAAGGCGGACGTGGGTTCGTCGAAAAGCATCGCTTTCGGCTCCATGCAAAGGGCGCGCGCGATGGCGACGCGCTGCTGCTGTCCGCCACTGAGTTGTGCTGGATACTTTTCCGCCTGATCGAGGATGCGAACGCGCTCGAGATACTTTCGCGCCAACTTCTCTGCGTCGGCACGGCTTGCGCCCCGCACTCTCATGGGTGCAAGCGCGCAGTTTTGCAGGACGGTCATGTGCGGGAACAGATTGAAGTTCTGGAAAACCATTCCGACTTCACGCCTGATGGCGTCGACCGCCTTGGTGGTGCCGTCCAGCAGCTGACCTTCCACCACGATCTTGCCGTCCTGAATCAATTCAAGAGCGTTGATGCAACGAATCAAGGTAGACTTGCCGGAACCGGACGGTCCGCAAAGGACGATCTTTTCTCCTTTGCGAACCGATAGATTGATGTTCTTCAGGGCGTGGAAGGAACCGTACCATTTCTCCACTTTATCAAGGGATATCAAGGTCGAATGATCGTTGGGGGAATTGAGCACGGCGCCCTCCATTTATGCTTTACTTGACCGTAAACGGGATGTTGGGGATGGATTCAGGGAACGTCGGAAGATCGATTGCCATCCACTTCTTGGTGATGGCCGCGAGTTCGCCGTTGCCCTTGATCTTGTCGAGGAACGCGTTGACGGTCTCGTTCCAGTCCTTTTCGCCCAGTCGCGTTCCCACGCCGTTGTAAGTCGTCAGGAAGTCGATCTTTCGTTCATAGGTGCCGGCGCTGGCTGCATCCAGCCTCTGCCCGTAGAACTGATTGCCACCCACTGCCTTTGCCTGTCCGGAGATCAGGGCCTGGATAGTGGCCGCGTCATCGTCGAAGCGGCGAATGGTGGCCGTCGATCCGACCGCGTCGGTTACGGCCTTGTCCTGCGAACTGGACTTCGGCACGCCGATTTCCCAACCAGCCACGTCGGCCGGCGATTTCACGGCGTCGGCTTTGGCGGCATAAAGCGAAATCGTGTTGGCCGCATAAGGTTTGCTGTACTGGATCGACTTGGCGCGCTCTTCCGTCATCGCCATCGTGGCGAAGAGGATATCGACCTTGCCGGTCGTCAGCGCGGGAATACGGTTCGCTACCGCGAGCGGTTGGAACTGGATTTTCACGCCGAGTTCCTTGGCGAATAGCGTCGCCACGTCGGCGTCAAAGCCGTCTTGTTTGCCGCTCGAGTTCACAAAGCCCCAAGGCGCGTTGTCGCCTTGGATGCCCACGACGAGCGTTCCCTTCGACTTGATCTCCTCGACAGATGCCGCGGTGGCTGCCGCAGCGCCAACGGTGGCGAAGGTTGCGGTCGCGAGCGCTAGACCGAGAAATTTCCTGCGATTGGTATTCATTGCACTTTCCTCCTCTTGTGCTGTTTGCTTCTCCCGAAGCAGGCTTAGCGGGCGGCTTTTGCCATCCGTTTCTCGAGGCCGCTCCCGACATGGGAGAGAGGCCAACAAATCATGAAGTAGATTATTCCGACGATCCCGAAGACGAGCAGCGGGCGGTAGGTCTGGTTCGATATGATCTGGCCAGCGCGGGTCAGCTCGATGAAGCCCACGATCGCCGCAAGCGACGTCCCCTTAATGAGCTGCACAAGAAAGCCGATGGTCGCAGGCATCGAGATCTTCAAAGCCTGTGGCAGAACCACGTCCCTCATTCGGGAGACGTAATGCAGGCCAAGAGCGTTCGCGGCTTCGGTCTGCCCTTTGGGAACGGCTTCAATCGAGCCTCGCCATATCTCGCCGAGGAAGGCGCTCGCATGGAGAGTGAAGGCGATCGCGACTGCGACCCAGGCGTTGACGTCTATGCCAAGCAAGGCAACGCCGTAGTAGACGACAAAGAGCTGCATCAGGAGCGGCGTGCCCTGGAAGAGCGCGATATAGCCAGATGATGCAAGCCGGGCGAACTGATGCTTCGACGTGCGCACAAGCGCGATCAAAATGCCGAACACGCCTCCGCCAATGAAACCGATGATCGCCAGCAATACGGTCCATTTCAGACCCTGCAGGAGGAAGAACAGCTCGTTTTCGCCGATGGGACCCATGAGCGCCTCCTATCGAGTCGGATAGTTGAAGTAGGAACGGGATATCAGAGCGAAGATTCCCATCATTAAGCTTGAGATGACCAGGTAGATTGCGGTCACCGTGAAGTAGACTTCGAAGCTTCGGAACGTATCTGACTCGATGCGTTGCGCCGCGGATGTCAGCTCATATGCGGCGATCGACGTGCACACCGACGTGGTCAAGGTCAGCATCACGAATTGGCTCGTCAAAGACGGGTAGATCGCTCGCAGTGCCGGCTTGAGAACGATGAGGCGGAAGACGTCAGCCTTGTGCAGCCCGAGCGCAAACCCAGCTTCGATCTGTCCCTTGCTGATGCTCTCAACGCCCCCGCGGATGATCTCGATGGCGTAGGCGCCTCCGTTGATCCCCAGCGCGATGATTGCGGTGATCGTCGGGTTCAGGCGGATGCCCATAAGCGGAAGGGCGAAATAGATAAAGAAGATCTGCACCAGGAACGGCGTGTTGCGGACGATTTCGACGAACGCGATGACCGGAGCGCGAACCCACGCGATCTTCGACGTTCTCACTGCAACGCCCAGGATTCCAATCACGAGAGCGAGCAGCATCCCGGCGAAGGCGAGACCCAACGTTCCAAGCGAACCCCAAAACAATTCCGGGGCGCGGTCGAAGACCGCACCAAAATCAAACGTGTAACCCATGTGTTGGCTTCCTCCACTCGGCGCGGCTTTCGCCTCGCCGCCGCCGGGATCATTGATCCGGCTTAAATATTCGTGACGCCCCTTCGAACAGGCGCTTCAAATGCTCCTCCGCGTCCGCCGAGCCTGAAAGAGGTACTTCGACCGAGATCGACGCGGCCCCGTCGGCGATGGCGACCAAATCGCCCAAGGGCAATTCCCCCTCGCCGGGAACAAGACGTTTGCCTCGGGCCTCCGCGATCATGGCCTCGGCCGTGCGCGGAGCGGGTCCGGCGACGTCGCACAACTGAACGTGCTTGACCCTGCCGATCTCGCCGCGTAGCGACGTCAACGTTCCGCCGTTCCTGAAGAAATGCACTCCGTCGACGAGTGCGCCGGCATTGGGCGCACCGCTCGATTTCAGGAGATTGACGCTGTCAGCGAACGTTCTGACCGTCCGCCAACCCATGTTCTCGATATCGACCGCCAATCCGTAGCCGCTTGCAAGGCCGCAGAATTCGGTGAAGTTCGACTGCAGCCTGTTCTGCTCCGGATCGTCGCCGCACACGCTTAGACGCTTGGCCCCGATGTTGGCGGCCGCAGCCATTATAGGTTCCAGAGACGAGGCGTTGAACGAGGGGTCAATGACAAAGAACTCGATATCGAAGACCTCGAGCGCTTCGCCGCTCAGTACGGCTTTCAATTCGTCCGCTGCGTGGCCGCCTACAGACAGCTCGTAGTACGGCGCTCCAGGAAAAGCCGGATTCAGCCGCAGTCCAATTCTGGAAAAGCCTGCCCGCGCTGCGGCCTTCGCAAAATCGCTCGGCGTCAGGGAGATGGCGGAGAAGTGCGCTACGCCAATCTGTTGCTCTGATTTTGATCCAGGCGCCGCCATCACACGATCCCTTTCGTCGCGAGATGATTTCGAAGGTTCGTCCCAGTGCGGTGGATGTGCTGTCGCAGTTTCTCGCTGGCGTATTCGATATCCCGCGCAACCGCTCCTTGCGCAATCTCGCTGTGCTCCTGCCCGACGTTCCGGTCGCCGGAAGTCCTGATGAGGAAAACCCGGCGGTATCGATCATTCAGGTTCAGCAAGAGGCCGCAGAAATGCAACAGAAGCGGTTTGCCGCAACCGGAAATGAGTGTGAGATGGAATTCCCGGTGAAGAGCCTCCCATTGCTCGAGCGTCTCAGGCCGTGAGGCATCTCGATCCGTGCGGTTCAGGCGATGGAGCGAGCGCATTATATTGCTCTCCCACTCGACATCACCGAGACGCATGGATTCCCGCAGCGCGAAGACTTCGAGCTCTTCGCGGAGCGTCGTGATTTCTTCCAGATTCGCCAGCGAGATCGGAGCCACGCGATAGCCGCGGTTGTCCTGAAACTCCACTAGGCCGTCGGAGATGAGGCGGGCAAGTCCCTCCCTCAGAGGGCTTAAGCTGACGTTGAACGTGCGGCGCGCCTTGTCGAGATTGATCTTACTGCCCGCCTCCAGCTCGCCAGAGATGATCGCCTCGCGCAGACGCGACGCCAACTGGCTTCCGATAGTGTTCTTGCCATCATCGGAAAAGCCCGCGGACGCTGTCTCCTCGTCTGTCATTGGCGCAGAGGCGCTGTCGTCGGTCGAGCTCATCCCTACTCCCCTGGCGATTTTGATCAACTGTCGATGATCGATATGATAAACGATTATTTGTGTCAACGAAAAATGCAGATGAACCCGTTTTCGTTAGCTGTTCCCCGTTGTTTCTAGGATTTAATCCAGTAAATTCAATATATTAATCTGATATTAGACTGATTTCCTCCGCGCTGACGGAAAAAGTCGTCGTAACATTCATTGACAGATAATCGATTATTTTTAATAGTCGACATCATTGGGAGGTAGCCCTATGGCCATAAAAACCGAAAGCGAGCTGACGCCTGCTGTCCTCGCGGCGATGAACAAAACCGAGGATCCACGTCTGCGAGAGATCCTCGTCGCGATGGTGAAGCATCTCCATGCATTCGTGCGGGAGGTGAGATTATCCGAAGTCGAGTTCCGCGAAGCTACGGCGATACTAAACGAGATCGGACAACTGCAGACGGACAGCCACAACGAGTTTGTTCTCATGGCCGGATCTCTCGGCGTATCTTCGCTGGTTTGCCTTTTGAACAACGGCGACGGCGGCCAGACAGAGACATCGCAGTCTCTTCTCGGCCCGTTCTGGCGCCTGAACTCTCCCCGTGTCGAAAACGGCGGCACGATCATCCGCTCCGACACGCCAGGCACGCCACTCTATGTCCGCGCCAAGGTGGTAGACCGGGACGGCAGGCCGATCGCGGGTGCCGAGGTCGACGTCTGGCATGCTTCTCCTGTTGGGCTCTATGAAAATCAGGATCCCGATCAGGCTGAGATGAACCTTCGGGGCAAGTTCACGACGGACGCCGACGGCGGCTTCTGGTTCAATACCGTGAAGATGGTCGGATACCCGATCCCGGTCGACGGCGTCGCCGGCCGATTGCTAAAGGCGCAGGGACGTCACCCGTACCGACCAGCGCATCTTCACGCCCTGATCTTCAAGCAGGGATACAAGACGCTGATCTCCCAGGTCTTCGATCCAAGCGATCCGAACATCGATTCCGACGTCCAATTTGGAGTGACCGCAGCCCTGACCGGCGACTTCGTCCGCCATGACGAACCGCATCCGTCCGAGCCGGGCGTCGACGGCCCCTGGTTCTCGCTCGACTACACCTACGTCATGGAGCCCGGCGAAGCCGTGCTGCCGCGTCCACCAATTAAATAACCAACGACAGAGCCGAACCCATGATCACAGAACAGGAACGCCGAGAGGCGGCCAACGCCCTTCTGAAGGCAGAAACCGACCGCAAGCCAATCGTTCAACCGAGCAAGACCTACCCCGGTCTGGAGCTTGAAGATGCCTACAACATTCAAGCGCTGTGGGCGGAAGCTCGGACTGCGAAGGGTGCTCGGGTCGTAGGCCATAAGATCGGCCTTACGTCGCGCGCGATGCAGATGGCATCCAAGATGACCGAGCCCGACTATGGTGTCATCCTCGATGACGCCCTTTACAACGACGGAGCACAGATCAAGGCGGACCTTTTTATCAAGCCCCGCCTCGAAGTCGAGCTCGCCTTTGTGATGGGCGAGGATCTCGAGGGACCCGGTACGCGGATCTACGACGTGATGAGGGCAACTGAATTCGTCGTCCCGGCTCTGGAGATCATCGACTATCGCACCGAGGTTCCGAGGGCAATCACCGATACGATCGCTGATAATGCCGCTTTTGGGGCGATCGTTGTAGGGGGCCGCATCATTCGTCCAATGGACATCGACATCCGCTGGGTGGGCGCGACCCTCTCGAAGAACGGTATTATCGAGGAATCCGGTGTTTCTGCAGCGATCATGGGCCATCCTGCAGCCGGGATCGCGTGGTTGGTAAACAAGCTCCATAGGGTGGGCGGCGGTTTGAAAAAGGGGCAGATCGTGCTGGCCGGCTCTTTCACCCGCCCTGTGGATATCGCCCAGGGCGACGTGATCCAGGCCGACTACGGCCCCGTCGGCTCGATCGGCGTCTCATTCGTGTGAGGACCTAATGGAACTCCCCATCAACAGGTTCAAGCGGAAACTCCGGGCCGGTCAAAGTCAGATTGGGTTGTGGTGCGGCCTTCCGGGCAGCTACGCAGCGGAAATCGTCGCACCGTCCGGTTTCGACTGGCTGCTTTTCGATACCGAGCATTCTCCCAGCGACGTCCTCACTGTACTTCCACAGTTGCAGGCGGTCGCGCCGTACAACGTCGCCCCCGTGGTACGCCCGGCTTCCAACGACCCTGTGTTGATCAAGCGCTTTCTGGATATCGGCGTCCAGACGCTTCTCATTCCATATGTGCAGAATGAACGGGAGGCGAAGGCGGCCGTGGCCGCCGCGCGTTACGCACCGCGCGGTATCCGCGGCGTATCCGCCCTCACCCGCGCCACCCGTTTCGGGCGCGTGCCGAACTACGCACAGACCGCCGAACAGGAAATCTGCCTCTTGCTGCAGATCGAGACACGAGAGGCGCTCGATCAGCTTGAAGTCATCGCGGGGGTCGACGGAGTCGACGGGATCTTCATCGGTCCGGCGGACCTCGCAGCCAGCCTCGGTTATCCCGGCCAACCGGGACATCCCGAGGTAGTTTCGGCAATCGAGAATGCGATCGAGCGCTTGAAGGCGGTCGATAAGCCTTCCGGTATCTTGACGGCTGACGAGAAATTTGCGGCTCGCTGCATCGCACAGGGAACACTATTCACGGCAGTTGGCGTCGACGTTGCCCTCCTTGCCAGAGGATCGGAAGCACTTGCGTCCAGATTTTCGCGCTAGGGAGACACAGCATGTTCACCTTGGATGAGGTCCGGTCGGAGATAGCGCCGGCTGGAACTATTAGGGCCGCCGTCAACATGTCGAACGCAGCGTTGATTCGCTGGGACGAAAACGCCGGCGCCTTGGTAGGCCCGAGCGCGGAAATTGCGGATAGGATCGCCCATGAACTTAATCGGGGGCTTTCCCTGATACGATACGGATCGGCCGCGGATATTCTTTCCGCTGCTGACGGCGGCGAGTGGGACATCGCCTTCATCGCGTCTGACCCATCAAGAACCGATCGCTTCAGCTTCTCGCCTCCCTACATCTCGGTCGAGGCCACCTACCTGGTTCCAGCGGCCTCACCCTACCGGACGGCGGATGAGCTGGATTCCAACGGAATTCGCATCGCTTCCGCGCGTAGCGCCGCCTATACGAAGCAGCTTGAGCGAACCCTCAAGCGAGCGACGGTGCTCCATGTCGACAGCCCTGCGGCGGCCCTCGACTTTCTCGCCGACCGAGAATGCGACGCGGCGGCTGGACTGACCGAATTCCTCTTCAACGCCTCGGAGCGGATGGAAGGCTTCCGGGTGGTGGATGGAGTGTTTTCGCGAATTCCTCAGACGATCGCGGTGCCCAAACGGGCCACGAACGCCTCGCTCTTCTTCGCGGACTTCGTGCGGCGGCTCGGTGGGGAGCAGAATCCGAAACCCGCGCATTCAGCATCTACTTGCAGTTGAAGGGATACGAACCGCCGACACCGTTATTTACTTCGTCAGCGCAAATCGATTTGTCTCGCTCCATAGCCCGACGATGGTGACCAAACCGCTCATTTGCCCAGCCTCGCAGCGGCAATAGCGTGCGGCATCAGGAACGTGGCAATCTCCGCGATGCCGTTCCGTTCGGTGATCCTGCCGGACGCTCGGCGAGGTGAAAGTTCAGGCGCCGATGGCGGCGCGCAGTTTCAGCGCCAGATCCGGGCTGTCCGAGGTCAGGCTGCCGATTCCGCGCTCCAGCCAGTGGCGGATACCGGGCTCGTCGTTGAGGGTCCAGACGCAGAGGCGCTCCAGCGGCAGCCGGGCGCGGATCAGGTCCCATTCGGCTTCCATCAGCTCGTGGTGGATGGCAACGATCTCCACCAGCTCGTCTACGTGATCGATGAAGACGGCAAGTCCGCCCTGCTTCTCTGCCCAGGCGGCATTGACGGAGACGAGACGCGACACCTCAGGCGCATGATGGCGGCAATCCTCCAACACCGACGTGTCGAAGGAGGTCAGATAGGAGCGTTCGCCGACACCGAAGCGAGCAAGCTCGGCTGCGACGCGCGCGGCGATCTCGGGATAAGGCGTGCCGGTTTCGTCGATCTTGATTTCGACATGCAGGTCGATACCCTCCATGGGGCTAAGGATTTCAAGCACCTCGCCGAGCGTCGGAATGGCCTCGTCGGTACCTTTCAGCAACGTGGCCTTGCGGGCCTCGACCGACAGGTCCTGCACCGGGCCGATGCCTTCGGCGGTGCGCTCCAGCGTGGCGTCGTGGATGACGACCAGTTCGCCCGAGCGCGTCAGGTGCACGTCGAATTCGATGGCGTCGACGCCGAGCGTGATCGCATTGTGGAAGCCGGTGAGCGAGTTTTCGGGCCAGAGGTTGCGGGCACCGCGATGACCGGTGATAAGCGTCATGAAATATCCTTCAACCTGTTGATTTCATAAGCATTAGCGGATGGTCGGGTCGAGCTTGTCGCGCAGCCAGTCGCCGACCAGCGAGATCGACAGCGTCGTCAGCATGATGACGACGGCAGGCGCCAGCATGATCCAGGGCGCGCGCGTCAGATATTCGCGTCCGAAGCCCACCATGTTGCCAAGGCTGGTTTCCGGCGGCTGCACGCCGAGGCCGAGGAAGGAGAGACCGCTTTCCATCAGGATGATCTCAGGAAACGTCAGCGTCATGGAGACGATCAGCGTCGAGGCGACGTTCGGCAGGATATGATGCAGGTAGACGCGCGCCGGCGTCGCGCCGAGCTGCACCACGGCCGCCGCATAACCCTGCGCGCCGGCGGAAATCGCAAGGCCGCGGGCGATGCGCGCATAACGTTCCCAGCCATAGAAACCCATGAGGCAGACGAGCAGCAGCATGGAGGAACCGAAGAAGGCCAGCACCGCGAGCGACATGATGAGGAAAGGAAGTGCGGCCTGAAAATCGGCGAGCATCAGCACCAGATGCTCCACGAAGCCGCGGAACCGCGCCGCCAGGAACCCGAGCAGCGTGCCGAAGACGGCCGAGAGGATCGTGGCACCAAAGGCGATGACGAGCGACACGCGGATCGACTGGATGAGGCGCGAAAGCACATCGCGGCCGAGTTCGTCCGTGCCGAGCAGATGCTTGAGCCCGCCCGGCGCCGAAAGCCGGCTACTGAGATCCATGGCCGTGATATTGAACGGGCGGATCGTGTCAGCGAAAACGGCGGTCAGGACCATGGCCGCAAGCCACAGCAGGCCGAAAGCCACCGACAGCGGCAGGTTACGGCGCAGGAACGAGACGAGCCGGTTGGGCTTTCCGGAAGCCGGCGTAGCGGCGAGATCGACAGGTGCCATCGGGTTTCTCCTCAATGTCCGGCAGCATGCGAGCGAAGGCGCGGATCGAGCCAGCCGTAGAGCAGATCGACGACGAGGTTCGATACGACCATGGCGACGGCGATGATCAGCAGGATGCATTGCACGACCGCGAGATCGCGATTGGTGACCGAGACCACCAGCAGGCGACCGATGCCGGGCCAGGAAAAGATCGATTCCACCACGACGGCGCCCGCAATCAGCGAGCCGACCATGAAGCCGACGATGGTGACGATCGGCACCGCCGCATTGGGCAATGCATGGTTCCAGACCACGTCGCGCCATGTCAGCCCCTTGGCCGAGGCCGTGCGGATATAGGGCTGGCCCATCACCTCGATCATCGCGCTGCGCGAAAAGCGGGCGAGAATGCCGATGCCGCCGATGCTCATGGTCAGCGTCGGCAATATGCCGTGCACCCAGGTATCCTGGCCGCCCGAGGGCAGCCAGCCGAGGATGACCGAGAAGACCAGCACGAGCAGCAGACCCATGACGAAGGAGGGAATGGTGAAGCCGAGGACGGCGAGCAGGATGACGCCGCGGTCGGAAAAGCTCTGCCGGTGCAGCGCCGCGTAGACGCCGGAGGGAATGCCGAAGACGAGCTTGAGGATGAGCGCCGGGATGGTCAATTGCAGCGTCGCCGGCACGCGTTCCAGCACCAGGTCGAGGGCGGACGCCTTGTCGCGCATCGAGACGCCGAAGTCGCCCGTGAAGATCGACTTGAGATAGGCGAGATATTGAATCCAGAGCGGCTGGTCGAGGCCCCATGCCCTACGGAAGGCGTCGACCGCCTCCTTCGGCACGTCAGGCCCGAGCATGACAGTCGCGGGATCGCCCGACATGCGCAACACGACGAAGGCGAAGGTGACGACCGCCATGATGGTCAGCATTGCACGGAACAGGCGCACGAGAACGAAACGGATCATGGAACCCTCCCCTATGCCGCGACCGGCGTGGTTTCGCCCGCCACGACATGGCAGGCGGCGGTACGGCCCTCGCCGATATCTTTGAGTTCCGGCACGACGGAACGGCAGATGTCCCGCGCCAGCGGACAGCGGGGGTGGAAGGCGCAGCCGGAGGGGCGGCTCGCCGGGTTCGGCGGCTCGCCCTGCAGGATGACGCGGCCTTCGAGCGGCTTGCCGGGAATGGGCACGCTGGAGACCAGCGCCTTTGTGTACGGGTGCTGCGGCGTGCGGAAAATGGCGTCGGAAGAAGCCTCCTCGACGATGCGGCCGAGATACATGACCGCGACACGGTCGGCGATGTTGCGCACCACCTTCAGGTCGTGGCTGATGAAGAGCATGGCGATGCCGCTTTTCTCCTGCAGGTCGCGCATCATGTTGACCACCTGCGCCTGGATGGAGACATCGAGCGCCGAGACCGGCTCGTCGCAGACGAGCAGTTTTGGCCGCGAAGCCAACGCCCGGGCGATCACCGCGCGCTGCCGCTGGCCGCCCGAAAGTTCGTGGGGATAGCGGTCGGCCTGGTCTTCACGTAGGCCGACGGCCCGCATCAGTTCCGTCACGCGCGGCGCCTGGTGCTCTTTCGGAATGAGCTTGTGGATCTCCAGTGGCTCGGCGATCTGGCTGGCAATCGTCACGCGGCGGTCGAGCGCGGCAAGCGGGTCCTGGAAGACGAACTGCATCTTTGCGCGGAGCGCCCGCCACTCCGCGGTATTGCGCGCCGGTATGGCCCGCCCCTGGAAGCGCACGCTGCCTTCCTGCGCGTCATCGATGCCGAGCAGCATGCGCCCGAGCGTCGATTTGCCGGAGCCGGATTCGCCGACGATCCCGAGTGTTTCGCCCGGCATGACCGAGAGCGAAACGCCGTCTACGGCGCGCACCGGCGTCGGGCGGCCGAAAAGGCCGCGGCGGATCTGATAGATGCGGACGAGATCACGGGCTTCGATAAGCGGCGTCATTGCAGCAGGCCTTCGGCGATACGTGACTTCAGGGTCTCGGCAGCAGCTGCGACCGGCACCGGCCGCGTGCAGGCGAGCTTGCGGCCGCCATCGAGGGAAAGGAGCGGCGGGCGCTCGCTGCGGCAGGCCTCGACGGCGCGCGAACAGCGCGGCGAGAAGGAACAGCCTTCCGGCAGATGTTTCGGATTGGGAACGGTGCCGGGAATGGGGATCAGCCGTTCGCGGCCGCCGTCGAGGCGCGGAATGGCGTCGAACAAGCCGCGCGTATAGGGGTGGCGCGGCTCGGAGAACAGCTGTTCGACACTGCCCTCCTCCACGATGCGCCCGGCATACATGACGCAGACGCGCTCGCAGACCTGGCTGACGGCGCCGAGATCGTGGCTGATGAAAACCGTCGCCATGCCGGTTTCGGCGCGAAGGCGGATCAGGAGATCGAGGATCTGCTCCTGGATCGTCGCATCGAGCGCGGTGGTCGGTTCGTCGGCGATCAGAAGATCGGGCTCACCGGCAAGCGCCATGGCGATCATCAGGCGCTGGCACTGGCCGCCGGAAAACTCATGCGGATAGAGATCGAAGCGGCGGCGCGCATCGGGAATGCCGACCATGTCGATCAGCCTGAGGGCCTCGGCCTTTGCTGCCTCACCGCGCAGCCCCCGATGAACCGAGAGCGCTTCCGATATCTGCCGGCCGATGCGCAGCACCGGATTGAGCGAGCTGGACGGATCCTGAAAGATCATGGCGATGCGGCTGCCGCGCACGCTTTCGAGCACCGTGCGCGATCCCCCGACGAGCTCGTTGCCCTCCAGCTGCACCGAGCCTAAAACACTGGCCTTGCCCGGCAGCAGGCCGAGCGCCGCAAGCCAGGTGACCGACTTGCCGCAGCCGGATTCGCCGACGAGGCCGAGCGCCTCGCCCCTGGCGACGTCGAGATCGATGCCGTGGAGAACCTGCACGCCGTCGAAGGCGACCGTCAGGTCACGCAGTTCCACGAGATTGGAGCCGGTCGTGCCCATCTTTCATCCCCGCTCTTTGCTTGCACCAAAAAGAGGATCTCCGGCGGCCCTTCAGCCGCCGGAGATCGGAGTGACGAGCCGATCAGATCGACCAGTTGGTGGCGCGGAAGTCCATGGCGAAGGCCGGAGCGGCCTTCCACTTCAGCGACGACTTCATGCCGGTGAAGACAGCATTCTGGTGCAGGACCTGATAGACCGGGTCTTCGCGCTCGGCGATTTCCAGCATGCGGGCGATCGCCTTCTTGCGCAGCGCGCGGTCGGTGGAGGTTTCCATGACGACGGCGAGCTTGTTCATCTCCGCGTTCGTCCAGTCCTTCTTCTGCTGCACTTCGCCGTTCGGGCCAAACTGCACGACCATCGGCGTGATCGGGTCGTTGATCGAGTTGCCGGCCGACCAGTCGCGCACGCCCTTGATGCCCTGGGGATCGTGGATCTGCGCCCAGTTTTCCTTCATCTCGATCTCGACGTTGAGGCCGACCTGTTTCCACATCTCGACCATGATCTGGCCGTTGGCCGTCTGGTTCGTGTAGTAGTTGTTGAGCAGGCGGTAGGGGATCGCATCGCCCTTGTAATTGGCCTGCTTCAAGAGGTCCCTGGCGAGCGCCGGATCGAATGCCGGGGGCGCCCAGCCATCGATGAACATGTCGCTGTTGCGGAAGGATTCGAATTGCAGGCCGGCCGGGATCACCGTCTTGCCGGCCCACAGCGCATCGACGATCGCCTGGCGGTCGATGGCATGCGTCATGGCGCGGCGCACGAGCGGGTTGGCAAGGATCGGGTTCTGCGTGTTGAAGACCGAAACGCGGTGGTTCCAGATCGTCGAGTTCTGGACCTCATAGCCGGGAGCGGCCTGCACGGCGGCGATCTGATCCGGCGGCAGGTCGCAGGCGAAGTCGTATTCGCCAGACAAAAGGCCGTTGACGCGCGAGGCGACTTCCGGGACTTCGACGAAGCGGATCTGCTCCAGCGGCGGGCGGCCTCCCCAATATTCGTCGAAGGCAACGAGGGTCAGCGACACGTCCGGCTTGTATTCGCCGACCATGTAGGGGCCGGTTGTGATCGGCTTGCGCGACCATTCGGTGAAGCTGGCAGCCTCATCCCAGGCGCGGCGGTTGGCGATCTGGCTACCGCCGGAATAGAGACGGCCTTCGAGCGTGACGTCAGGCGTCGTGTTGTGCAGGCGCACGGTGTACTTGTCGACGATCTCGATACCGGCGAGCGCCGGCCACAGACGACGACCGACGCCGGGCACGGTTGCCGGCAGTTCCTTGGCGGTGGCCGGCTTGTGGTCGGCTTCGAAAATGGTCTTGCCGCCGACCGGCTCCGTATTACCGAACACGCGCTCCTTGGAGAAGGAGAAGGCGACATCCTCGGCGGTCAGTTCGTCGCCGTTGTGGAACTTGACGCCCTGGCGCAGCTTCAGTTCCAGCGTCTTGTCGTCGATGCGCTTCCATTCGGTCGCAAGACCCGGAACCGGACCCTGATTGCCCATCCAGTCGCGCAGGATCAGACCTTCCCAGAGGTTGGGATAGAAGATGCGCTCGCCGACGTTGGACTGCTCGTGATAGACGTCGAGCGAATTGTTGTTGGTGATCTTCTGCACCGCAATGGTGATGGAAGGACGCTTGGCCTGGCTGAAGGCCATGCGCGGCAGAATGAGCGTGCCGGCGGTGGCGCCGAGAAGGCCGAGCGCGCCGCGTCGATTGATCGAAAGCATCGGAAACTCCTTGTGTCTTGACCGACGGGCTCCCCGGCTCGCGGCCCTGGTTCTTAGGATCGGCTCCATGTCGCCTGAACGACGGCTTCATGAAGTTTCGGTTACAGCCGCCCGTCGCGGATGCCGCGAAGAGCGATTCCAGCGCGCGAAAGCAGCCGCCCTCGCGAGATCAGCCAGCGGTCTCCACCGCCGGATTCCCTTCAGAAGAGGCCTGTTCTTTTTCAGAAGACGTCCGTTCCTCTTCAGAAGACGAAAGCGCCGCAAGAGCGAGCGCCAGTTCCCCCGCCCCCTCGACCGTTCGCAAGGCCCCCGCCGCCTTCAGCGCCTCGTGCCGTCCGCTGCGCGGATCGGCCGGATCGACAAAGCCGATCGCCGCCATGCCGGCCGCCACAGCACCCGTAATCCCGAGCGTGCTGTCGTCGATGACAAGGCAGCGGTGCGGTACCACGCCGAGATTTTCAGAGCAGAGAAGGAAAAGGTCAGGCGCAGGCTTGGGCTTCGCCACCATCTCAGCGCTGTAGATATGCGGCGCAAATTCCGTCCACAGATCCAGAAGACCGAGGCTGCGGCGCAGCCGCTCCATGTCGCTGTTGGACGCGACGCATTTGCGCTGCTTCACATCCCGCACCAGCTTTTCCATGCCGGCCATCGGCTGCAGCGAACGGGAAAATTCCTCGTAGAGCGCGCGACCGGCATCGGCAAAGACCTGGTCCGGATCGGCAAGGCCGAGCTCTTCCCTGCAGAGGCGGCGGCCGCCTCGCCCGAAAGACCGGTGAAGCGGCGGTGAACCTCAGCGCTGCTCAAGGGAACGCCGGCGCGCTGCAGAGCCTGCGCCAGTGTGCCGCTTGCCACCGGCTCGCTGTCGATCAATACGCCGTCGCAATCGAAGATCAGAAGTTCTATCGTCATGCTAAGGGCATTACGTTACATTTGTTACACCTATGTGATATTTGTAACGACAGCGAATTCAGGATAAAGATTTATGGATTTTAGTGAGCTGAAAATCCGGGCGGCCTGGCTCTACCACGTGGAGGGATTGACCCAGGCGCAGATCGCCGAGCGGATGAACCTCACCCGTCGCAGGGTGAACGAGTTTCTGGCCGCAGCCCTCGAGGAAGGCATCGTCAGGGTGAGCTTCGCCTCGCCGCTTGCCGCCGGAATGGAGCTCGAATCGCGCCTACAGGAACGTTTCGGCCTGGAGGCAGCGATCGTCGTGCCCACCCCGGCCGATCCGCAGCTTTTGCACCAGGCGGTCGGCCGTGGTGCCGCCGCCTATCTCGACCGGCTGATCCAGGCCCGCAAGCCCCGCTCCATCGGCGTCGGCTGGGGGGCGACACTCAGGGAAACCGTCATTCACATGACGCCGGCAAACGAGCCCGAGATCGAGGTACGCTCGATGATGGGCGGGCTGACGCGCGGTTCGGAGATCAACACGTTCGAGATCGTGCGCGCCTTCGCGCAGGGCCTGAAGGCGCAATGCCATTATTTCGCAGCACCTATCTATGCAGAGAGCCCGCATTCGCGCGAGGCGATCATTTCGCAATCCGTCTTCCAGCGGATCTTCTGGCAGACCTGCGAGGTCGATATTTCGTTTCTAAGCGTCGGAGACATGACACGGCAATCCCTGCAGGTGCGCTACGGCCTGCCGCCCGGAACCGATGTCAGCGACCTCATCGCCGTCGGCGCCGTCGGCGACTTGCTCGGCCGCTATATCGACGCCGAGGGACGCCCCGTCGCCCATCCGCTGAACGCCCAGGTACTCGCCCCCGATCTTGCCGACTACCGCAAGATCCCCTGCCGCATCGTCGCCTCCGGCGGATCCCACAAACACGCCATTCTCACCGCCACCATGCACGCCGGACTCGCAACCGCGCTGATCACGGATGAGGAGAGCGCAAGGGCGTTGCTGGCGGGCGGATGAGGTGAGGTGCGTGCCTGCGTCTATGGGAGGCGACCGAGATTGATACGGCCTGCCTTGATATGGCGGATGATCTCATCGGTGGTGCCGCTTTCAATATGCAGGCGGATATCGGGATAGTTGCGGCCAATGCGCGCAAGGAACGCCGGTTAGGAGCTTGAGCTGCTGGAGATCCACGTTGAATGCTCCAACTTTTGATGTGCGATACGTAGAGGCCCGCAGGTCGATGCTGCTTCTCTCCGCCATACGTGACAATGCCGATAGAGACGACGCCGCAGCGCCCGAATGTATGTGAAAAGCGTCAAGAGGATCGACATGTGGACTTCAGGCAGTACATCCTGAGGTCTCCTCCACAAGACCGGCGCAATCTGAAAAACCACTATCTCGTCAGTGGAGTGGCATTGACCGCGACACGTTCTGCGATAATTATTCGGCAATCCCTAAATTAGAGATGCCATTTGAATCACATCAAAATCAAGCGGGTGCAGTTGGACTAGCAGTCGTCTCTCAGAGGACTTTACAGAAGGGGAGGAAAGGATGCCGGACGGCGACGCGACACAGTTTGCTTCTGTCGAAACCTATCTCCTTGCCAATACCGACGAGCTCGTCTCTCTTTATGACGAGAGCTTTCATCTTACCGAATGCTCAGCAAGGCATCGGCAAACGCATGCCGTCGATTCCCTGGTCGATGCCACCTTGTGGCATGTTTATCCGGAGCTTTTAGCCCCTTCGACGAAATCTGCGGTCGAACTCGTACTTTCGAGTGGATTGCCGCGAAACGTCGAGATCGCAAACGCAAAGACTGGAGATCAGCGTACACTCACAGTTTTCCGCAGCCCTCGCGGCTTGGGTGTTGTCGAGGCGGACGGCGATTCGAACTTGCGCGGGACTTATAGCCAGGCTGAAAATGACCGTGCGCTTCTTTTTCATCAGGCTACCCACGATGTTTTGACCGGACTGCCAAACCGACGGCAATTCAGCGATCAATTGCGGAGCGCTTTGCCGGTATCAAAGGGGGTAAAGTTCGCCCTCATGCAGATCGACCTCGATGATTTTAAACCGGTCAATGACACATTGGGCCACGGTGCGGGCGATACCGTCCTGAAGATGGCGGCCGAACGGATAAGGAACGTGCTTGGGGAGCAGGAATTCGCTTATCGGTTGGCCGGTGACGAGTTCGCGGTCATCCAGCGGAGAGCCAATCAGCCTCGGGAGGCGGAGCGCCTGGCAGAAGCGCTCGTCGGTGCGTTCAGGGAACCGTTCACGGTCGAGGGCATTAATGTCTTTGTCGGCGCAAGCGTCGGGATTGCCGTTGCCCCGGCGGATGGAAACGAATTCGAACAGCTCATGAAAGCGGCAGACATTGCGCTCTATGCGGCCAAAAAGGACGGCAGGCACAGGGCAAGGAAGTTTAACCGCTCCATGCTCATGGTTCTGGAACAGCGGGAAACGCTGCGTCGCAGTTTGCGGACCGCCCTTAAAGAGGGCCAGTTCTTCATCGAATATCAGCCACTCGTACAACCTCCTTTTTCGATCGTCGGCTTCGAAGCACTGCTACGATGGCATCATCCTGTCGTTGGCATCATCCCGCCCAGTATCTTCATCCCCATGGCTGAGACGGACGGTTTGATGAGCGAAATCGGTCAATGGGTCCTTGAACAGGCTTGTCGGGAAGCAATGTCGTGGCCAGCCCATTTCACAGTTGCTGTCAATCTTTCACCGGCGGAGTTTCTGCACGCAGGCCTTACCGATCGCATTGCTCAAACCTTGGACCTCGTTGGCATCCGCGCCGACCGGCTTGAACTCGAGATCACCGAGTCTGTGCTGTTGGAGCGTACAATCAACAATCTCGACACCCTCAATACGTTAAAAGTGCTGGGAGTGCAGATTTCGCTCGACGATTTCGGGACCTACTATTCGTCGCTCAGCTACCTGAAAAACTTCCCCTTCGATACGATCAAAATCGACCAGTATTTCATCAATGATCTTGAGGTCGACGACAAGAGCCAGACGATCGTCCAATCCATTATCGCACTCGCCCATGGACTTGGCATGAGCGTCACTGCCGAGGGTGTGGAAACAGCAGAGCAAGCCGCTTGGCTTAACAAAGCAGAATGTGATCGGCTGCAGGGGCATTTCCTGAACAAGCCGATGTCCGCCGAAGAAATCGGCGCGTTCCTCGGCAAGCTTATGCCACCCGCCTCCCTTGGGAGCTTCTCGATCTCCGGCCGAACGCCACCTTTGGATCCTAGGAGAATGTGAATATCATTTTTTTGAACTCCCTCGGAGCGGATATGGGGAGGAGGAAACGGTATGCATGCAGCCAGCGACAAGTCAGCGGAAGTGGCGTTCAAGCCACTCCTCCAGTTCGAGATGGACATGGCGGCCTTTCTTTCCGACTGGCAGCATTGCGATCAACTGTCGACCTTCATGGCACGGATGATCAGTCACAATCGCACCGATCCCATTCGGCATTCGAATTTCTTCTCGTTTGCCCTCAATGAACTGCTGGAAGTATCGTTCCGCGGTGGTTCTCCGCAGGGTTTGATAGACTGCACAGTCTATCGACGCGATGCGACGGAACGTGTGAGGCTCAGTTTCGCCTGCCCTGCCGGACAGCGAGAATTCTATCGCGAGGCAGTGTCGAAGACTCATCAGAAAGATGCAATCGCGCGTTATCTCAGTGCCATTTCAATGGATCAGACGCCAAACAAGGAAGTCATTCTTCTCGATCTGGCAATCAATTTCGATGCCCGCCTGCATCTGGAGGAACCCGCTCCGGCATCCATAACATTGGTGGTCGACCTGCCGCTTGAAGGAAGCATACGTTGAGCACAACACCCTTCCATGCAGAATTCGACTCCAACAGCCAGGAATTCGTCCTGTCTGGCGTGATCCGACCGCATTCCGTCGATGAGATCGCCGCCAGCATTTTCATGCTCAAGGAGGCTGTCGATGATGTTCGAGGGGTTCTCTACATCAATGTAAGGCGCCTCGTTCAGATGAATAACACAGCCTTTCAGGCCTTTACTCGCGTTGTGCTGGACACCTGCCGAACAAGATCCGATCTTCGTGTCGTGGTCGTGACGTCAAGCGTCGTCGGCTGGACCGAACGCATGTTCAAGCACTTGAGCAGCATCGAGCCGCGGGTAACGGTGGAGGTCTATGATTCCGGATTTTACCCCGGCCAGAGCTTCGTTGAGGATACGAGCTTCATTCCGATATTGCGCACGCAAACCAAGATGACCTGGCGCCACGAGCGCACGATCCTCCCCCGTCACGGCATGCGGCCAGGGATTGTGATGGCCGATATCTGCTGTGGCATCGGCGATTTCGCCTCGCTGGTCAAAAAAGAGTTCCAGCCAACGCGGATCGTGGCGCTCGACCACTCCAGGGCAAGTCTTGCCTATGCACGCGAGATGGCCGCCAGCTTCGATGTTGCCGATATCGAATATACTTACGGCGACGCCTGCGAAATGCTGCTCGAAGACAACCAGTTCGACCTGGTGACCTGCCGCCATTCGCTTCAGATATTCAACCGGCCGGATGTGCTTCTGAAAGAGCTCTTCCGGATCTGCAAACCGGGCGGGCGGGTATACATAACCAACGAGAAAAATTCGCACTGCCTAGGAGAACCCCGCTCGCAAAGCATCCAATGGACGTATCATGAAGTCGCAAAGCTGTTCAGCCACTTCGAAATGGACGTGGAACTCGGCCCGAAAAGTCGCAGATATCTCGCCGACGCCGGCTTTGACGATATTCTCGTCGAGTCCTTCATGGTCACCAATCTCGATGGAGACCCGCAGGATTTTGCCGACGTCATCGCGGCCTGGGAAACTGTTTATGCCGGAGAAATGGCTGTCAAGCGGGGAGATTCTTCCGAATTCATTGAACGTTTCCGCCAGGGATTCAGGGACCACATCTTTGCAGCCCTTCATCCGAAGGGCTATGCCGGCTGGCCAATCTGGGCGGCGTCCGGACGCAAACCGTCATGAGCACAGCCGCTCGACAGATCGCGCGTTTTGGCTTGAACTCGTTTCGCGCAAAGTTCGTCCTCGTCGTCGGCAGCGCCGTGCTCTTCGACCTGCTGGTGACCGGAGGCCTGGCGCTTTGGAACGTGCAAAGGCTCTCTCGTGATGCCGCCGCGGAAGTCGGCCAAGGTTTGGAGGAAGCCAATCAGGGCTACATCCGCTCCTACGCGGAAACAACGGCCGAACACGTCAACCTGCTCCTGAGCCAAGTCCATTCCGACGTCAGCACATTGGCCGGCGTTCTTCAGGCGCAGATCGATCTCCCCTTGAGAGAAGCGCAGATCGGCCAGGCGATGGCTCTTGGTTCTCCAGGAACCACCCAGGTCGTTTACGATGCGAAAGGAGGATGGGCTCAGAACCTGCCCGGTTCGCCTTCCGTCGTCAGCGTCTGGGGATATCTCCTGGGATCTGATTACCTCCCATTGCCGGAGGTCCAGAGGGACATCGAAAACAGTGCAGTCCTCGACCTGGTTGCGCCAAGTCTCCTGTCGGACGGTCTGTCGAAGCTTCAGATGTATTATATCGGCCCGAGGGAGCGTCCAATCTTCAGGACAGCGCCCTACACGGCCCAGGCCCAGACCTTCGACAAGCTCTATCCCGGCCATAACAACGCGGAATTCTGGACCTTCTTTTTTCCCGGGCTTTACGAGTCCTGGGAGGAATGGGGCAAGGACAGAGGACAGCGGCCAGTCAATAGTGACATCACTCAGACGGCTCCTTACACAGATGCAATCACGGGAAAGCTCATTGTCAGCTTTTTTCAACCACTCTGGTCCCCTGATCGGACGAAAGTCGCAGGCGCTGCCGGAACGGATATCACGCTCGACCAGCTGGCTGGAATCGTGGAGAGCGTCAAAGTTGCCAACAGCGGCTTCGGATTTCTGGCCATGTCGGACGGCAACGTGGTTGCCATCAATCCGACGGGCGAGAAAATTATTGGCCTGCGGGCATCGAACAATCAAGGCGGTGAAGGTGTCACGGGTCTCAACCGTTCACTGAAAGGGAGTGCGCAGCCAGAAGTCGCGCAATTACCGTTGGGGGAGGACGGGCTATTGCGGCATATTCGCCTTGATGAAAATGGCGAAAAGGTTCCCTATCTCGTCGTCTTGAAGCAGTTGCGGCCGACGAACCTTTGGGTTTCCGGCCCTGTCAGACGCGAAGCCATGCTGCTCGGCATCGTCGTGCCAGAGCGCGAGATTTATGCCTCGCTGTTTGCTGCCCAGGCCGGAATTTCACAGGCGACAAACCGGATTCTGATCTACCAGGTCCTGGCACTCCTCGTATCGCTGTGCTTTGTCATCGCCGCCGTTTTCGCCATATCGAAGCGCATCACCAAAGGCATCAGCTCGCTCGCCGAAGCCGCCAAACGCATTCAGGCCAAGGATTATTCCGTTCGGGTGGACATACCGACACGTGATGAGGTTGGAGAAGCTGGAGTGGCCTTCAACCGCATGGCGGAACAGATCAGTTTTCATACCGAAAATCTCGAGCAGCTCGTCGAGGACAGAACGAAGGAGATCGAAGAAGCGAACCAGCAGATCTCAAGCTTGAATACACAATTGCGCAGCGAAAACCTGCGCCTGGGGGCGGAGCTTGCGGTTGCGCGCCGCATCCAGATGATGGTTCTCCCCAAGGCCGGAGAATTGGAAGAAATTTCGGATCTGGAGATCGCGGCCTACATGCGGCCGGCCGACGAGGTCGGGGGCGACTACTACGATGTCTTGAGGGACGGAACGCGGCTGAAAATCGGTATCGGCGACGTTACCGGACACGGCCTGGAAAGCGGCGTACTGATGCTGATGGTTCAGTCGATTGCGCGGGCATTGCAGGAGGCCGGCGACATGGATCCCTCGCAATTTCTGAACAGAGTGAATCGGGCCATTTATAAAAATCTCGTCAGGACCAGCACGAACAAGCACCTTTCCCTCGCCTTCCTGGACTACGACGAAGGACGCCTGACACTTTCGGGCCAGCACGAGGAACTGATCGTCGTTCGCAAGTTCGGAAAGGTGGAGCGGATCGATACGCTTGACCTGGGCCTACCGATCGGCCTGGAACCCGATATATCGTCCTTCGTGGCGACACGCGAGGTGTCCTTTGACCGCGACGATCTAATCGTTCTGCATACGGATGGCGTCACGGAAGCCGAGGACCGCAACGGCGAACTCTTCGGCATCGAGCGGCTTTGCGAAAGCGCCGGTCGGCGATACGGCTTGAGCGCCGAGGACGTCAAGGCCGGGATCATCGAGGATTTGATGGCCCATATCGGCACGCAGAAGATCCATGATGACATCACACTCGTGGTTATGAGACACAGGTGAACGAATGACGACCCTGTATGGACTGGAAGATGTGGCGACTGGAACAGGCGAAAATGTCACGAGGTTGCGCCTTTTTGAGGGGCCTCTCGATCTTGGCTGGAAACATTGCGCGATCACGTCGGATTTCGTCGCCGAGGTCGTGGCCTTGCGCTACCGCACATCGCGTGGCCTCTACAGGGAGGTCCGGCACAATGTCAGTTATCTGACGAACGAGCTTGTCGAGAACGCGGTAAAATTCCGTGCAGCCGGCGAAATTGTCGTAGAGGCTTCGGTTGAGAATAATGTCTTCCGAGCCAAAGTCTCCAATCTTGTCGACGAGAAAACGTCCGAGCAGTTCCAGCATTTGCTTTCGGAAATCACGATAGGCGATCCGGGCGAGCTTCTCATCAAGCGAATTGAGGCGAATGCAATTGGCGCAAATGTAACGGGCTCAGGTCTCGGACTTCTGACCCTCATGAGCGATTATGGGGCTCACTTTGCATGGGTTTTTGGAGCCGAGGAGCCGGACGGCAGAATTCCGCTGGAGACCTATGCATCCATCACAGTTCCAGATGCAGCGAATTGACGGGAGAGGTCGATATGGAAATTAAGGAAGAAGAATATCGCGTCTGGTCGGAAGGTACGGAAATCTACTTCGATGGAATTATGCGCCTGCCCAGCACGGAGGCTTATGCGCCCATTTTTTCCCTTGTCGTGAATATTCTGGACGCCAAGCCGGACCGCGTCACCATCGACCTCACAGGGCTACAATTTCTCAATTCCTCCGGGATCAACCTGCTCGCGAAGCTCACGATTGAAGTCCGCAACAAGCCGAATGTTCAATTCACGGTGCGCGGAAGCTCAGAATATCCCTGGCAGTCGAAGTCCCTTCCGAACTTGAAGAAGTTGCACCCGGGAGTGGATCTCAGGCTTAGCTGAGGCAAGGCCTCTGCCACGACATCGGATCACCCTGCAAGCATTAGAGCGCCGTGCGTCCATTCGGACGCGCAAAGGACGCTCTAACTCTTTGAATCTACGCGTCAGGCTTCCGAAAATCGATTCCGATTTTCGGGCCGATGCTGTAGCCAATCGCCGATCGTTGTCCCATGACGCCGCGTGGAACGCGTAGCCGGGACAACCGGGCGCTCAGTTGCTACGGTTTTTCGGATTTCACGTGGGCTGAGCCCGAATTCGTGGCTGAAGGCGCGCGTAAAATTGGCTGCGGCGTCGAAACCGGCGGCCTCTGCAATCTCCGAGATCTGCCTGTTGTCGGCCGGATTACTGAGATCCGCATATGCCTGCAGCAATCGGCGTTTGCGAATGTAGTTAAAGACGCCCCCGCTCGCTTCGAACAATTGGTAGAGCCGCGTACGCGAGATGCCCAGCGCACGGCACAGGACGTCGGGCGTCAAATTGTCTGAATGGAGGTTGAGGTGAATGTAGCGGTGCGCCCGCTCCATCATTCCCATGTTGGTCTGGATCTGGCCCATATCCGGCCTTGTGGACGACGCGGCGCATGCGACGAGCATATCGGAAATCGTTTGTACGATCCGCGGCACTTCCCCCGCCGTCAGATTGCTCAGGTTCGTTTCCAGACCGGTAATATAGTTCCTGAGCAGTTCAGCCAGGCTACCGGACAGGAGCGTGTTGTTGGCACCCTGGAGAAGGCCCGCATTCGCAGCCAACAATTCATAGGGCAAGAAGATAAGTACAGCGACTGAATCAATGATCCGCCCGCGACAGGGACAACCGAGAGAGCTGAAAAACACCTCGCCGGGACCGGCCTCCGTTACGTGACGGCTGACCTCGGCCCAGACCCGGCCGCTGTGAAGCAGGCCGATGTTCCAGTGGTCGATCGGGCTCGATCGCAGCATGGCTTGATCGCGAACAAAGCTGTATGCCTGCGCGCGCTGCTGGATGATGAGTATGTCGCCGAGATGCCAGCCGATCTGTTCGGCAAGAAAGCCGTCGTCCGGGGATTTTTCGTCCGGTAGATGGACATCCACGAGCGGCGCCATGTGCGTGCGCCAGGCTTGAAATTGTTCTTTCGGCGGCAGATCCCGCGTCGAGAAACGCAAGGGCACCAGCGCAGGCGGAACACCCAAGCGGTGCTCTTTCTGTGCGGCCGGTTCACGCGGCCAGCGCCGCCGCTCCATGTGGGCCGGCCATTCCTGCCTCACGGGGAGGTCATCTCCAGATCCAGACTCCGTATCCATCCAATCCCTCCAGCGCTTAAGCCGATCCGGGCTGTTGAAATTGAGAGCAAACAATCGTTCTCGCGGCTGAAACCTCCGCACAGCCCCCTGAAAAGGAAGCGGCTGAACGTCACGTGTATAAGATACTTATCATATTCTTTTCCGAGCAGAAATGTACGGAACGATAATTTTCGGGATGCGAGGATAACGACAATTGCGTCCTTTTCCCGTATCTAAATAGGCAATGATTGACATCCGAAGATAGTTCGGAAATTCCAAAATATTCACGTACAGACGCAACGCAACTTCAGAGCGCCGTCACCGCGAAACGATAGTTATTCAAAAGAAAACACGTGAATATCGGAGGATAGTCGTGACTATCTGGAGAATATTCATGCACGCTCTGCACATGCTTCAGTCTGCGACAGAAATTCACGCTAAACAACCTTCAGTCATCAAGAGGAATTCTTGTCGCTAGTGATGCAGATTCCTCGGATCACATTTGTGCAAGACGCTCCTGACGCCGGATAGAGGGACATTGGTGGTTCGAGGGTTGTGCGCAGCAGAGGCGCCATCTGTGTCAAGGCGTAATGAGCCAACGCTTTGCACGCAACCCTTACCTATTCGACCCATTGGCGAATTTTCATACGAACCTGCCCTTTCATGTGGCAGAACGGAGGAGAAGATGACCACCACCGGCGACGATAAACACATCGCCGCTCAGGAAATCCGCGCGGTGCACAATGCGGCCCAGAGATCGTGCTTCCAGTCACGCCCCGATGGCACGGACACGTCCACGGGATAATCGACGGCGCCGATCCGCACCATTGCCGGCGGTGTACAGCGCACGCTTGCTTCGTGCCGTTCCCTGTCGCGATAGAGAACGGCTCCTCCGTGGTCGGTTTCGGAGAGCGTGATGATGGCGTCGAAATCGAAAGCCGGGTCGCGGGAAGGTCTTCCTTCCGCGAGACTGAGGTTTACGTGCCTGCCGTCGCCGAACGAGGCGGTGTGAAACACGGCATGGCCGGAGGCGGAAGATACCGACGCCGGCAGCGCACACAGGACCACAGACACGAGAATTCGGCGCATTTCCGCCTCCCACGGTCAATGCAGCGGAATAATCCTAGCACATCCATGCGCGTGTCGCGATAACGCAGCTACGCCACCGTCAGGGGCGAGCCATCGCCAGGCGAGGCGCCGCCCCTTCGGCAGCGGCCGGTTGAGCCGGGCATCGAACCTTCGCCACAGGCGAACGAAACTTCGGACATGTTCGCCGAGCCAGTTGTAGACGCTCGCTTCCGGATAGGGGCTGGGTTCCTTCATCAGCGTGTTTCCAGTTGGCTATCGGCGAGAATGACGTCGGCCGCCTTCTCGGCGATCATGTAGACGGCCGTGGCGAGGAAGTAGCCAGGTATGCGGGGAAAGACGGAGGCATCGACGACGCGCAGGCCCTCGATGCCGTGCACCCTGAAACGGCTGTCGAGCACGCCCCCACCCTCGCGGGGACCGATGGCGCAGGTGCCGCAGGCATGATGCCCCCAGGCGTTTTCCGCGACATAACAGCGAAGCGCCTCGTCGCTCTCGTTCTGCCGGCCTGGCTCTTCTTCGCTTGCGATGAGATCGTCCATCGCATCGTTGACCTTCCTGACGAAGCGGATGGCATGGACGACGGCATCGAGGTCGAGGTCGTAATTGCCGGTTCCCTCGAAGAAGGAATGAAACATGACGGCCGGCAGGACAGCGGGATCGGCACTTCTCAGCCGCACCGTTCCGCCCTGGTTTTCGGTATAGGCCTTGAGGATCGCCCAGGTCATGTAGTCCGGCTTGCGGATACGCTCGGAATAACCGGGATAATAGCCGCGGAAATCGGCAAGCAACGAAAAGCAGTGCAGGTCCGGCTCGCTCAGCGTGTCGCGGGATTTCAGCGTCAGGGAAAACATGACGCCGTTGCTGGTATAATTACCGATGCGGAACCTGCGCCACCGCCGGTAATGGGCGTCGCGGGTCGTGTAGGTGACGCCCTTCAGCGCCGACCAGGGTTCGTTCACCCGGCTGACGACGCCGACTTCGTAGCGGTCCTGCAGGTTCCGCCCGACGCCTGGCAGCGCCTCGACGACGGTAATCTTGTGCTCACCGAGATGGCCGGGATCGCCGATGCCTGAGAGCATTAGAAGCTGGGGCGAGGCGAAGGCGCCGCCGGCCAGGATGATCTCGCGGCCGGCCCGAATGACCTCCTCGCGCCCCTCCCCGTTCATGCAGCGGACCGTTACCGCCCGCTTGCCGTCGAATTCGATGCGCGTGACCGTGGTGTTCAGGCGAAGCGTCAGGCGGTCGGGATGCCGTTTCATCACGTCGAGCAGCCGCTCGCGCGGCCCGTGCCTGGTGTGGCGGCGCGTTGCGAGCGGAGTGACGCGCACGCCGCAGGCGCCGACGTTCCAATTGCGGTTATCGTTCGGGTCGATCTCGGTCGTCTCCCAATCGGAACCCCGCTTGCCGAAGGCATCGGCGGCGGCACCGACGCAGCGCAAGAGCGCCCGCCACAGTGGCCAGTCGCGCAAGACCCTGAGCGGCAGCGCCCGCTCCGTCGTCATCCACCCCCACCATCCATGGCCGGTCGGATTGAGGCCCGTTGCGGCGGCAAGCCAGCGCCACAGGAAGAAGCGGTAACGGCAGCGCTCGATACGCTCGAAATAGCCCTGCATATGCGAGGCCTTCCAGCTTTCGTCGCCGGTGATCGCAAAGATGTGGTTCCAGTCGCAATGATTGGGCCGGACGATGATCATCGCATGATGGGCGGTGCAGCCGCCGAGCCCGCGCACGCGCGGATAAAGCACGCCGTCCTTTTGCCTGGAGTAGCGCCAGTCGCGCTCCTGCATTTCCTGATTTTCGTAGTGGCGCACCCAATGGTTCTCGGCCATGCCGGGATGTTCCGAGGCAAAGGCGTGAAAGGCGGGTACGCGACAGGCATCGGCAAGCGGCATGTCGGAACTGTCGTCGGTCTTCGCCAGCGGATCGCCGCCGGCTTCGATGACGAGCACCGTGCGGCCCTCTTCGGCGAGCCGGGCGGCGACGACGGCGCCGCCTGCCCCGCTGCCGATGACGATATAATCGTGGGTCGGCGCGCCGGCCATCGTCAGAACTGCTTCAAATAGGAAATCAGAGCATTCTTGTCCGATTGCGGCAGATCGGCGCCGAACGTGTGCCCGCCATTAACCACATAGTCGGGGCATTTGCTCAAGCCCACCAGACGGTCGATGAGCTTGGTGTCGCGCACCACCTTGTCGGCCTTGGCGAGCACGGCGGGATCGGCAAGCTCCTCCGGCGTGCATTGCCCGCCGAGTTCGGCGAAGGCGCCGATCAGCGCCGGGCCGTTGGCGATCAGGCGCTTGTAATTGGCAAACTTGTCCTCCTCGTCATTGTCGGGCAGCAGCTCGGTATTGGTCAGCGCATTGACCGGAAAGCCGGCCGGGAACGGGCCGATGGTGATCGAGCCGTCCTTCTTGAAGGCCCAGCCGGCGAGCTTGTTCAGCACGCCGGTAAAGGGCCTGATCTTGTCGGGCACGAAGCCCGCCGGCACGATGAGGCAAGAGGGAGCGCTGGTGCGGTAGATATAGCCCGGCACCGGCGCCTCGGTCATTTTATCCATACGGCGGGTCTGTGGCGACAGCATCTGGCGGATCGACCGGTCGAAGACCGCAAGCCTGTTTTCGACGCAGGGCAGATAAGGATCGTTGGCGTTCGCCGCCGGGCAGGCGGTGCCGCGACCGGCGCCGTAGCTGCGGGCATAGTCCTGATTGTAGTAATCGGTGCCGTAATAGCTACCCTCGTGGCCGACGGAATTGTTGAGCAGAAAGGGCGCGGTCGACCAGAGGCTGATGAGCGATGGCGGCCTCAGATACCCGCGCCCGTTGCCGGCCGCCTGCAGCGGCGCTGCCGCACCCGAAACCGGATGATTGACCGTCACCTCATGCGGCGGCGGCAGCGACTTGTAGGTAGAAGAGGTGAAGTTGTCCCAGATGTCGCCCGAAAGCCCGTTGGTGGCGATCGCGCTGCAGGCATTGGTGCGCACGACATCCATCGGCACGCGTCGTTCCGTCGAGAGGTAATTGCCGTCGAGGAAATCCTTTCCGTCCGCATCCTTTTCGGTGACGAGCTTGACCATGCCGCGCTTGAACGCATCCGACTGCGCCCAGGCCCAATAGCGGTCCCAGCATTCGCGATAATGCGGGCCGGACCCTCCGCCTGCGCAGATGCCCTGATCGACGCCGAACTCCAGCGCCGGCTCCGGCTGCCTGCTCGAATGGCAGGCGGCGCAGTTTTCGGCAAAGACGATCTTGCCTCGGTCGACCTCGGCGGGATTGCGCTCCTCAAGCACCTTTTTGCCAAAGGCCGTGTCCTTCAGGTGATCGGCGCGGGCGGCGACCAGGAAGAAGATCGCCATATCAGGCGTCATCGCTTCGGTCGCCTGCCAGTAGACCGAGTTCTTCTGGGCGTCGGCGATGCGGATCGGCGAGATCTTCTGCCCGCCGAGGAAGGGGCGGAAATGCAGCAGCCATTCTTCGCTGAACAAGCCGATATTGAGATAGACGCGATTGAGCGCGCCGAGCGTGCCGACGGAATCGGCGCCGTCCTTCAGGACACGCATCGAGGCGACCGTGCCGGTCGCCTTGTCATAAAGCGAACCGAAGGCCCTGGTCTGCGGATAATCCTGCGCCTGCTTGTTGTCCTTCTCGTCTCCCTTGATGATTTCCTTACCGGTCTTCGCCCCGATGCGCAGCCGCTCCAGGACGTCGTAGACGGCATTCATCGTGCGTGGGTTGTTCATGTAGTCCGACGAGACGAGCGATGTATCGAGGGAACCCGGCGGGTTCGTATGGAACAGCTGGAAGAGGAAATTCCTCTCGTTGTCAGCCGGCTCCCCCGGCGTCGCGCGCGGTTTGGTGTTCCAGAAGAAGATGCGGTCGACCCAGAAATACTGGGCGCCGGGGTTGGAGGAGATTTCGGGGAATGCCGGGCTCTCGACATTCTCAGGCGGATTGATCGGATTGGGACCGACATGGCAGAAGGCGCAGGACATGCCGACGCGATAGGGACGCACGAGGTCCTTGTCGTTGTAATAGGAAGGATCGGTGTAGTAACGCACCGCATCCCAACGTTCGGCGGCCTTGCTGTCGAAATCGGGATTGGGAAAGAGGCGAAGGCCCATCACGCCCGTCGGCTCGCCGTAATAGGAGCCGACCGGGATCTTCTTCTCTTCACCCTTCACCTTGACCGTGGTGCCGCGCGAGCCGATCTGCACGCCGGGATAACGCGCATCCGCCTCGGCATTGCCGCCGAAACTGTCGGCCGGGCAATCCTTCTTGCGCTGATCGAGCCACAGTCCCCAATGATCGGGGTCGGCACTCTCAGGGGTGTCGAAGCAGGGCTCGTTGACGAGCCCGAGATAACGGAAGCGGTTGTCGCGGCCATAGGCCATCGTCGGATGAGAAGAGATGGTCTTCAGGAGATCGAAGGAACCGATCGTCGAGCGGGCGGCAAAATCCCAGAAACGGTCGTTGCCGCCGGTCCAGACGATCCAGGCATTCTGTCCGCGGATCGCCGCCTCGCGGACGGCCTCCGGATCGAGCCCGGTGGCCGTGGCGACCTCCTTGATCTCGGCGGGGTAGTCGGCGCCGGGCGCCGGCGGTAAAAGCAGGCCCTTGTCCATCGCCGCGAAATAAGGTTCGCCCGCCCCGGGAAACTGCTCGACCGTGCGCTGCGCCTTCTTCGCCTCATCCTCGACATGGCCGAACTGGCTCGCATCCGGCTCGATCAGCCACCAGACGATGAGCGCAACCGCAGCAATGGCGATGACGGCGAGGGCGACGACGGCCGCTGCCGTCCAACCGAGAAACCGTAGGATGCGCTGTCTGACGTTTGCCATCGACCCCTCCTGATGGTCAAAGTGTCTTCAGATAGGAAAGCAGCTGCTCCTTCGCCTCCGCAGGCAAATCCGTGCCCCAGAGATGACCGCCATTGCCGTTGCCCTGAAGGTTCGTATCGTAGAGCGCACCGTGCCGTTCCCCGGGCGTCCCTGCTGCACTCACGAAGCCGCCATTCTCGGCATCCACGAGATCGTAGCCGCGGTAGAACTGCTTCGGCCGCTCGGCGGGCGGAAGAAGCAGGGCGCGTAATGTCGGGACGCTGCCGTTATGCAGATAAGGACCGCGCAGCCACAGGCCGCCATGACCCGTGGCGACATACCCGTCGGTCTTCTGGAAATTGGCAAAACCCCAGGCATAGCCCGGCTCGTAGGCCGCGTAACGGTCGCGGGCAGCAGGCGTCCACATGTCCAGGCGATGGCGGTCCGTGCCGACCTCGACGATCGGGATCGGGGTCCGGTAGCGGGCGCCCTTGGGATCATGGCAGACGGCGCATTGCGCGATATAGATCGCACGGCCGGCGTCGACATCAGCCGCATCGACATGATAGGGATCGCCGGCAGGCCGCAGGGCAGAAAAGGGTGACGGCGGCGGACCCTGCAGGCGGATGAAATCCGTGATGCGGCGCAGCCCCTCTTCGGTTCCCCCGTAAGACTTATAGGTCATTCCGTCGCCGATCGCGCCGGAGACCACCGTCTCGTAGAGATCGGTCTGCAATCCGTCCCAATGGAGCGAGAAGCGGCGCGTATTGGTGGCGGCGAGATCGGCAAGCGACCACAGCGGCATCATGTCGGAATTGCCGATCGTGTGGTCGTCAGCCAGATGGAGGTTCTGGAATTTGACCGGGTTGAAGGGATCGATCCGGCCCGGACCCCAGTCCGGCCTGTCCTTCATCCAGGCGAAGCTTCGCCCCTGTTCCTGAAGGGCTGACCGGGTCGCGGGGATCAGAATGAAGCGGTAGAGCGCCTGCTCCCAGACCGGCATGTCGTAGATCCTGCCGATCTCCGCCATCACCCGATCGGCCGTGAAGCGCGGATCGGCGCCGACATCGATCAGGAAGCGGATATAGGCCTGCGGGTTGACCCTGTTCCCCGGCCCCGCCTCGACCAGCCGCGCCGGCTCGTCGGCGCGGAGGCGGTAGCTGCCCTGATGGCAGAAGGCGCAGTTCGGCGCGACGCGCTCTATGACGCCGAGCGTCCTGACCGACAGGCCGACCGGAACCTCGTCGCCGGCGCGCCAGTAGAGCCCGAAGGCGCCGTAACCGTCCGCATCGGCCGGCAGGTGGTCGGGAAAGAGCTGCGGCAGGACCCGCCAGATCCAGTAGGGAATTCCCTGCGCCTCTTCATTGCCGATAGAACCGTGATTGAAGACTTCTGCGAGATCATTGGTCTTCGGCTGGGCGACGGGCCGGAAGAGCAGGAAGAACAGCGCGAAGGCGCCGACGACGAGCAGGATCAGAATGGCGAAAAGCCATTTCCAGAAGGCGCGCCTCATGCCTGTCTCCCTTCGGCGATGTTCTGTTCGAGCTTTAGGATGCGCAGGAGACAGAAGAGCGTCGCGATGCCGATCGACCCGTCGAGGAAGACGCCGGCGAGATAGCCGATCGGCTGGCCGAAGACGAAGACGGCGAGAAAGAAGAAAACCGTGCCGAGCGTGCGGGAGGGGAAGACCGCAAGCCAGGCGAAAACGCGGTAGCGGTCGATATCGAGCGTCGCCGGAATGTAGAAGATCGACAGGATGCCGAGCAGCAGGCCGGCAAATCGCGGCCAGATCAGCTGGTTGACGGTGATTCCGAAGAGACCGAGGATCCATTCCGGACAGAAGATGAGCGGCAGGACGAAGGCGAAGTTCAGAAGGATGCCGATCCAGACGAGGACCGCATGCCGTGCCTTCCATTTGCTGAGCGAGCGCGACTGGGTCATAGCGTTTTCATATATTCGACGAGGGCGTCTTTTGCCGCGTCCGGCAGCTCGGTGCCGTAGCGATATCCTTCATGGCCGGTATTGGCGTTGCCGGGCCGCGTCGTGTCGTAGCGAAAGAGATCGCCGCCCGCCGACTGATCCGAGCGGTAGCCGACTTTGGCAAGGTCGAACTCGTCGCTGCCGCGCAACCAGACGGACGGCCGCCCGGCGCTCGGTTCGAGCAGATCGCGCAGGGTCGGCACCGAGCCGTTGTGCAGATAGGGCGAGCGCGCCCAGATACCGTCGAGCGGGTGATTGGCATAGCCGTCCGTCTTGTGGAAACGGCTGAAGCGCCAGGGATAGCCGGCATAGAGCAGGTTCTGCTCGGCGGCGAAATTTTCCGTATAGGAGGTCCAGCGTCCGACATCGGTGCCGATCTCGGCGAGCGGAACCGTCTTGCCGAGGCGCGTGAAGCGCTGCCTGTCGTAGCTGTAGCCGTTGACATCCTTGAAGCCGTGGCAATCGGCGCAATAATGGAGGAAGAGCGTCTTGCCTTCCGCCGCCTTCGCCTGATCGATCCTGTCGGCGGCGGGGAATGGCGGCGAAGGCAGATCCCACATCCAGTCTTCGATGCGCGCAATCGACGCCCGGTCGACCGTCACGGGCGTGACACCGGCGCCGAGTGCGGCACTCAGGTTTCGTTCGGCGACGGAATCGTTGTTGCCGTCCCAATGGAGGTTCATGCCTTCGCGCGGGCGCTGGCGCCAGATGGCGGGATAGTCGGAGGAGCCGTTCAGCGCTGCTCCGCTGATATGGGCCTCGTCCATCGGAAAGTTGAACTGCAGGGCCTTGTAGGGGTTGAACGTATCCACGCGCCCCGGCCCCCATTGCTCCTGGCGCTTGACGAAATCGAGTTGGGTGCCGAGGTCGAGAAAGGCGCTCTTGACCCGCGGGAAGACGACGTAGCGGTAGATCAGCCGCTCGAAGATATTGAGGTCGCCGCCGACCTTGGGACTGTCGATCGTCGCAATCAGCGCATCCGCGGTAAAGCCGGGATCGCGGCCGACATCGATGAAGAAACTGATGAATTCCTGCAGGCGCAGATTATTGGAAGGCGCGCCGGGAATGAGATGGCGAACCGGATCGCCGGGCAGACGATAGGTGCCGACATGACAGACGGAACAGTTGAGCCAGACCCGCTCGACGCCTGAGACCACGCGGCGCGACACCCCGATCGGAAGGTCGTCATCCGGCTTTTCGTAGAGGAAGCCGAAACGACCCCAGCCTTCCGGCCCGAGCTTGTCGGCATACATGACCGGCAGGGCCTTGAAGACCCAATAGGGCGGTCCCGTCGCCGTCTCGCTGCCGATCGAACCATGCATGAAATGGTCCTTCGGACTGACGAAGGCGACAACATATTGGTTGACGAACACCAGATAGTAGACGAGCCCGAGCAAGATCAGCACGACGATCGCCAGCCACCAGCGCCGGTGGCGGGCAACGGCAATCTCGACGGGCGTCTTGCGGTCGTTGTCGCTGCTCATGGGTCCACTCCGAATGCGCGGGCGATGGCGCGGTTCACTGGAAGGTCGGCGGCTCGTAAACGGACATGACCTGCTTGATCATCCTGTCATAACGCTCCTCGAAACTGTCGCCGTCGAAGCGGCTGAAGTCATAACAGCCGAGCGGGTTTTCGAGGTCGTTGAGAAGACACTTGTTGCAATAGGTGCATTCCTTTTCCGGGCCGTTCTGTCTGGTCAGGATGTCCGGCAGGTCATTGTTGGCAACCAATGGACGCGCCATCGTCACACCGTCGCAAGCCTTGGAGCGGATCGCGTCGGCGATCCTGTCGGCATGCTGGAATCCGCCCGTACAGAGAACCCTGATGTCGGGATCGATCTTGACGATCTCTTCGGAGACGGCGCGCGCATAGTCGAGGTTGATGCCCTCGATGACCTTGCCCCGGCGCCACCGCCACAGCGCCTGGAAGGCGCGCCCCAGGATCGGATTGGAAAAGATCGCGTAGTTCATCGGCGCCCGCGTGCCCTGCGAGAGCATGCCGTCATACCAGCGTCGCAAGTCGTTCAACGGCAGGTCGCCGGCCGGATTGCGCGGATGGGGAAAGGTCGAACCGCTCGATATATGGAAGGAATCGACGCCCTTGCCGCCGTCGAGCAACATCGTACAGATCTTCACCGTCTCGTCGAGCGTGTTGCCCTTGCCGATCCAGGGATAGAGCCAGTCATTGTGGTCGACGCCATTGATCTTCATCTGCAGGTGAAAATCCTGGCCGACCTCGCGGCGGATCGCCCTGACGATCTCAAGCACGAAACGTGCCCTGCCCTCCCAGCCGCCGCCATATTCATCCGTCCGGTCGTTGATGCCGGAGCTCAGGAACTGAGTCAGCAGATAGCCGTTGGCGCCGTGAAGCTCGACACCGTCGAGCCCCGCCTGCCGGGCGCGCCGCGCCCCTTGTGCGAACTGTTCCACCACTTCGGCGATTTCGGGTTTCGTCATCGCCTGGGCGAGCAACCCATGGAAATAGTCGCTCTTGTTGGTCGAACTCAAGCCCTTGTTGAACAGGTTCTCGACGCCGCCCATGTCCTGCTGGCGGCCGGAATGGCTGAGCTGCATGATGAACCGACAGTCATAAGCATGAACACGATTGCCGACTTCGCGCCAGAACGGGATCTTGTCGTCATTGTCGATCATCGCGTAGCGCACGAGGATGCGGCCGCGCACCGAGACCGGCGTAAAAGAGGAGATGATGCAGCCGATGCCGCCGCGCGCGAATTTCTCCTCCCAGTTCAGTCGAGCATGGCCGCCGTGGCCGTTATAGTCGTCGAACTGGCCGGAAATATTCGATCGAAACAGACGGTTCTTGACGCGCAGGGAACGGAACGTCAGTTCGTTGAAAATAACCGCTGCGTTATCGGCATGTGTATACTGACTGTCTGGATGCATGCGGGGCTTATCCAAAGTAACGTGCCGCGGCAACGAGAGAAAAGGAAAAGAAACCGAAATGCACTGCTGACTGTATAACTTTCAGGTGTGAGCGACGGTAATTCAATCCTATGTAGTTTGCAAATGGATTTCGGACAGCGACGAAATTTGAATACTTGCGATTGCAAATTTCCCGTATTGCTGAACATTTCGGCTTGAAGGGACCCAATGCGCTGCCGCCGGCAAGTCCTTTACCCGCTGTCGACAAGGCGCCCCAAGCGCGTGGCAACCGGAGATCACCGGGATCTGTGCAAAGCGTTTCGGTTACGAGAGCGTGGCGAGATTATGCGTACTGATAAATCAAAATATTGAAATCACTTGTAATTTTTTCGTCACCCGTCTGTCGGGAGGCCGCCCTTTTGGCCGGAATGGCTGGCAGCGTGGCGTCAATGGCAGAGAGGCGCGCCGAGCCGCACGCCGGAGCACAAAAGCCTTGTCATTGCCAAATGGCGCCTTCGATGGCATCGCAACCGGCTGACTTTTGCACGTAGACCATGCGGTCCTTTGCCGGCTCTTGGCGTATCAATGCAGGACAAGGCCGCGCTGGTCTGTGATATGGCGGGGCGTCGCGTAAGCCCATGATGCTTGCCTTTTGCGGCATTTGATTAATACTAATGCACCGATTCCTGTGATTTGTACTGTTAATTCTCTTTAAAATTGCATTGTATTCGCGCGCCACTCTGTTAAGACTTCAAGGGGATTTCGACTTGGTCGCGGGTTGAGAAGGATGTGGGGTTGGAGTCATCTCAAGATGCCAATGCGACCCGGTCCAGCGGTCGACTGTCTGGTCGTGCTGTGGGAGGCGTCGGCACCGGCGGGAACGAAGCCAAAGATGGAGAAGGATGTCAGATGAGGCTGATTGCATCTTTCCTGATCGTCATGGCCGCAAGCGTCGGCCATGCTGCGGCAGAAGATCTTGAGATCGGCGGGCAGAAACTGGCCGTGACCGGGTTCGGCATCTCCAAGAGCACCAGCGGACGGCTCGTCAACGTGCTGGCCGACGACCCGCTTGCACAGGCCCAGAAGACGATCAAGGGCGTCTATATTCCGGCCGGAACCCGGCTGGCCTTTCTCGATCGTTCCTATCGCGACAAAGGCCGCATGTGGAACCTCGTTTCAACCGAGGACGGCATTCTGGCCTATGTCCGGGCCGGCGTGAATGGACGCGGCGCCCAGTACTGGACCCAAGACCAGATCGGCAACTTCTTCGCCGCAGGGGCGGACCAGATTGCCGTCGTCCAGGCGCCACAGACGATCAAGACGGACAAATACGGGGCCATTTCGCTGACCGCCTCGGAAATCTACCGTGTCGATCCGGAGGCGCCCCAGGACAATGGACAGGTGCCCCTCGTTCTCGATCGGTCGAAACTCGGGGATGCCTGGAGCACCAACGAGACGATCTTCGTTCCCGAGCAGATGGTTGCCCTGCTCTCCGCGGAGACCTTCAGGAATGCCGGCGACCTGGAGCAGCCGTTCACCGAGTACGACCCGGCTCGCGAGGTTCTTTCGGCGGTCGATACTGCGCTGCAGACGAAGACCTTGCCCGATGCAGCCGCCCTGCGCCGGCGGGTTCAGGACTTTCTGACCAGCCGTTTCATTACGAGCAAGAGCTGCGAGAGCGAGATCAGCTTCAGCCTGGATGCCGGGGCCGAGGCCGCGCTGGGCTTGAGCGGGCTGTTGTCTCCGGTAGAGGCGAAGCTCAAATTGACGGGGTCGATCGCAGGTGCAACCAAATACGCCAAGGGCGAGGAATTCGATATCGTCCGCGTGCGCCAGGCCGACAATCCCTATATCTACGAGATCAAGACGTCGTCCAACCGGCCCGACTGCGCAAGCGCCCCGAAATCCCGCATCACCGTCGCCGGCACCGATGGAGTCCGCGGCGAGATCAATGAAGCCAATCTGGAGGAGGCAGGCTTCGGAGAAAAGACACAGGGCTCGCCCGTCTATACGTGCCGTGCCGAATTCTTCGCGCTCAGGGACATTCTTGCAAACAAGGCCTTCCTGCCACAAACGATTTCGACCTTCGTCGTGGCCAACCTCGCGGAATTTCGCGGGGCAAGCGACCCCAGCACCTGCGCAGCGAACAAATAAGCTTCCGGATCCCGCATATCCGAGCATTGTGACAGAATCGTCTTCTCGCGCGGGGATACTAAGCCCCTGCGCCGTCTTCCCTTTCTCCATACAACCCGCGTGACCTCGGACCTTAGTCCGTTCCGGACAGGCATGTTTCCGTGCATGATCCAGAGTTGGGTCGCAACTTGGGGAGGAATACTGTGATCTACGAAAGGCGGAATGTTACCGATAGCTCGACAGAACGGACGCGCTTCGAGAAAGAAGCGGCAGAAGCCCTCAACAGGCATTACCGGCGCCCGATCGCTATCTGGTTTTCCTGGCAGCCGGGTCAGAAGCCCAATACCATCGATCTGCGGGCCACGCCCCAGGTTCTATCTCAAGATGAGAGCCAAGGACCGATCAACTGACATCACTGATCTTCGCTTTTTGAAGTGTGCGCCTATCTCGCCGGCTGCCCGCTCGGTCACAGGCGCCGGGACGATTCGACAATGAAGCGAGCGCCTGAAGGGGCTCAGAATATCCGAAGCGGAAAGAGTGGAAGCCGGCGCAAAAACCGGGCTTGATCACGCGGCGGTATTGGCCTCGGCAGCGCTCAGCGCCAGATCCGTCACCTCGCCGGTCGAGGCATAGCCGGAGACGAGCTCGGCAAGCATCAGGCGGGCAGCCGGTATGTCGTTGCGGTCGAGTGCCGCATCGAGAACCTTCAGCCGCTTGGAAAGCTCCGGCCAGAAGAGGAAATCCTCGCGCGCCTTCATGATGCGCGGATGCTGCGTCGTCTCGGGATTGTCGCCGATCAGCAATTCCTCGTAGAGCTTTTCGCCAGGCCTGAGACCCGTGACGGAAAGCTCGATATCGCCTTCGGGATTGTCGTCGCTGCGCAGCGTCAGGCCGGAGAGATCGATCATCCGGCGCGCCAGATCGGCAATGCGCACCGGTTCGCCCATGTCGAGCAGGAAGACATCCCCGCCATCGGCCATGGCGCCGGCCTGGATGACGAGCTGCGAGGCCTCGGAGATCGTCATGAAGTAGCGGGTGATGTCTGGATGCGTCAGCGTCACTGGGCCACCATCCCTGATCTGCTGGCGAAACAGCGGCACGACGGAACCGGAGGATCCGAGCACATTGCCGAAGCGGACCATCGAGAAATTGGTGTGCGTGCGGCCGGCTGCACGCTCGGATGCCAGCGCCTGCAGCACCATTTCGGCAAGCCGCTTGCTGGCGCCCATGATATTGGTCGGGCGCACGGCCTTGTCGGTGCTGATCAGCACGAAATTCGACACGCCGTATTTTTCGGCCGCCTGGGCTGTTATCAGCGTGCCCATGACATTGTTCTTGATGCCTTCGACGGCATTTTGCTCGACGAGCGGCACGTGCTTGTAGGCGGCGGCATGATAGAGCGCCTGCGGCCGCCAGCTCATGATGATATGCTCCATGCGGTCGCGGTCGCGAACCGAACAGAGGATCGGCACGATCTGTACCGTCTGCTGCTCGTAAAGTTCCGAAAGCTTCTGCAGCTCGCCATGGATCGCGTAAAGCGCGTATTCGTTCTGCTCGACGAGGATGAGATGTGTCGGGCCGCTGCGCAGGATCTGGCGGCAGAGCTCGCTGCCGATCGAGCCGCCGGCACCCGTCACCATCACCACCTTGCCCAGCGTCGCCTTATCGAGCAGCTCCTGGCGCGGCGCCACAGCCTCTCGACCGAGAAGGTCTTCGATTTCGAGTTCACGAATATCGGAAACGGCGATGCGGCCCTGGGCGAGCGCCGTCATATCCGGCAGCGTGCGGACATTCACCCTGGACTTGCGGATCTGCTCGAGGATCTCGTTGCGGCGCTGGCGCGATGCCGAGGGCAGAGCCAGAAGCACGTTGCGGACATCAAGCGTCTGGACGAGTTCGGTCAGGTCGGACGGGTCATAGATCGGCAGGCCGGCCATTATGCCGCCCTTGAGCTTCGGGTCGTCATCGAGATAACCGACGACGTTGAGCTCGGCGCTGTTGGTCAGCGCGGCGGCAAGCTGCCGGCCGGAGCTGCCCGCGCCATAGATCAGCACCTTTGCCATCGCGCCTTTGTGCAGGATGCGCTGATAGGTATCGCCCAGCCAATAGCGGATGCCGAGGCGCGAAAGGCCGATCGCGATCAAGAGCAGGAAGGGCTGCAGGATACCGACCGTACGCGGGATGCCGGGAACGCTGAGCGCCGTGAAGATCGTCGCAAAGGCAACGCCATAGATCGCAATCGCCTTCAGCACTGCCAGAAAAGCGGCAATGCCGGCATAACGGAAGATCGCCCGGTACATGCCCATGACGATGAAGATCGGCAGCGCCAGACACAGCGACACGAGAACCGCGAGCCACTGCACGCCCGTCAGCACCGTCCACTCATTCAGGCGGAAACAATAGGCAAGCCAGATGGTGAGAACACAGAGGCTGGAATCGACGATCAGCGCGAGAATACGCTTGGCCGGGCGCGGCATCGCCAATAGCGGTCCAACCAGTGCCTGCATCGACATCCAGGACCGGCTGGTCTTTGATCCGTCGCTCGAGGGATCATCATGCATTTTTATAGTGTCCACCCATCATCCAGCCTGACTTCTTCTTGTCCTTTTCGATCTTAAGTGCAACCGAATAATCGGTAGTCGCTTACGCAATCTGTTTATAACCTTGGGTAGTAGCCTCAATGGGTTATGCCCTTGCTGCCCAATACCTTGCCGACAGTCATCGCCAGAATGCGCATATCCATGAAGAAGGAGCGGCGTTGTAGATAATCAACGTCGAACTTCACCTTTTCGGGAATCGGCAGCTCGTCGCGGCCGTTGACCTGCGCCCAACCCGTCAGCCCCGGCAGCAGCGTATCGACGCCTTCGGCGGTGCGCTGCGCGATCAGGTCGTCCTGGTTATAGAGCGCCGGACGCGGGCCGACGAAGCTCATCTCGCCCTTCAGGATACACCAGAGCTGCGGCAGTTCATCGAGACTCGACTTGCGCAGGAACCCGCCGATCGGCGTCAGGTAACGGGAGGGCTCATCGAGCAGATGCGTGGCAACCGTCGGCGTGTCGATCCGCATGCTGCGGAATTTCGGCATCCGGAAGATCCTGTTGCCGCGCCCTACCCGGTTCGACCAATAAAGCGCGGGTCCAGGTGACGTCAGGCGCACACAAAGCGCCACGATGCCGATCGGAATGATCAGGATCAGGGCTGCCACCAGAGCCAGGAAAAGATCCATTGCCCGCTTCACGTCCGTCCTCGCGTTTCCGGCCCCCGGCGGCCTGCCCTGCCCTATCGTCTCCTGCCAGTTCACGTCAACGACCCTTTCGGGGGCAAGGGCTCTTTATGCGTTGTTCTCAGCCATTTGCAGCAATTCCGCCACTTCTTCCGAAATGATACTTCCACCAAGCCATTGAGAATACTTGTCTTTCTTACCGTTACGGAAGTTAACAAAGCCATCGTTTCCGACACCTGTTCTTCATCCGAAAAATGACACGTCTTCCAATCGTTCCAATGACAGCACCAAAAAGCAAGTCTTGCAGCCTTTTAGTGGCCACCAGCAGTCACGGTGACCAGCTCTCACCTTATTTGAAAGTGTTCAAGCCCTTCGAGCGACCGGACTGTTCTGCCGTACCAGAGCCATCAGCATCGGCCCGAGCGAGAATTCTCCTCGCGCTCCCTTGCGGGTCAGGTCACGCAGATAGCCGCCCGGTGAGTTGATATGGATTGCCCGTTCCAGCATGCAGGCGATGACGACAGCAGCATTTTCCCGGCCCAGACTTTCGCAAGCCGCCTGATAGGTCTCTGGGGTGATCCCAAGCATAGAACGCACGGTGATGGCAGCGGTCACGAGATCTCGCCATCCGCTGATCGATCCTCCCTGAGCATAATCGCTGATCTGCGGGCAGGCCTGCAGGATGAGGGCGAGAGGGAATATTTTCTGGGATGCCGCCGTCTGACTTGGCTCAGCCGTCATCGGCAGCGTTTCCACTTGCACCGTGTTATGAGATTCTAATTCAAGAGAGTTTGTATTTGAATTCTGTATATGCGGTTCATTTTGAACCACACTGGCGCTCGTTTTTTTGAAATTATCGAAGCTGGTCAACAGATTGACGATATCGGCGCGAAGGTCTTCGAGCTTCAGGCGCGCGTCATCCAGGTCGGAAGCCGCGGGATTGCGGGGCAGGCATGCGAGATGGCGGATATAGGCAGCCTCGATGTCGTCCCAGTCGCCGGGAACGCCTTCGTCGACTGCGACATCGATCAGCTTGCGGACGTCGCGACGGCAGATTGTCAGAAGCTCGCGCGAACGCCGAAGTGCCAGCCGATCAGCCTCGATCTTTTGAGCCATGGCAGCCAGCTCCTCGCTGCGGGCGAGAAGCGGCGCCAGACTGAAGCCATAGGCATCCTCCAGTTCACCGGAACTCTTTCGACGGGCAAAACGCTTGCCGTTGGCGCTGTCCTTGCGGATGATCAGGCCGACCTCTACCAGAGCCGCCAGATGCCGACGCAGCGTGGTGACTGCAATGCCGTGCGCCCGGAGCATGAGCTGCCGGTTGGACGGAAAGACGACCATGTTCGCGTCACCGGAGAGATGGCTCTCGGGATAGAAGGAGAGAAGGGCGTTCAGGACCGCAAGTGTGCGATCGGAAATGTCGAGCAGCGGGCGTGCTTCGCAGACATTGCGAAACACTTTCCACTTGTCGACGGATTGATCTGGTTTAACTGATTCGACCTGAAGCTGACCTTTCATCAAGGCGAGCGACATCGGCCGCCGCCCGAAAGGCGTCGTCACAAATCCCGTATCCATCATGGTTCACCTTATACAAAGGCAAATCATCAGCGCCCGCCAAAACGGCGTTCAAAAACCTTGACAGCGATTCCGGGAAGTGCGATTCTCTAGGTGCTAAACGAGAGAAGAGGGCTTCCGGATGTTTTGTTCGGGGGCCTTTTTCTTTGCCTATTGGCTCCTTTTCCTAACAGTCAAATCCTCGTCAGCGGCCTAACCCGCCAACAGTTATCGTTGTGACCTGACGGCGCCGAACTCCTCGAAGAGCTCATCCAGACGGGTCGTGAGATAATCGGCAAATTCAGGCACCATGCGCTCATCGAACGTGATGCGCGTCTTGGTTCCGGAGCGTTCGATCTGCGCTGCCTTCTGGCCCTGCCGCGTTTTCCAGGTCTCGCCCGTCGCCTTCTTCGCATCGCGAGCAGCCATTTTCGACAATACGCGCTGCAGGCGCTGATCGCTGTCGAGATCGGCAAAGGCATCGTCTTCGATGATCGCCTCCACCTTTTTCGGCGAGGAAGAGACCGCATCGACGAGAGCTAGCCACCGTGCGCGGCCCGCTTTCGGTGCGGGACCGATCGCCATGATCACCGTCTGTGGCACGCCACGGGCAACGGAGATGTAACGGCTGAGATCGGCCTTGTCGGTCGAGAGTGCTGCTATGATGACATCGCGGGCGTAACCCGCTTCTTCCAAGCGATGGGCAAACAACGCCTTCTCGATGAAGGAGAGATCCTGCCGGTCGAGATTTTCCTTGCCTTGGGCAATCACCAACTCGTTGTCGCTCAAGTTTTGAACGATCGCCTTGACCTTGAGCCCGAGCTTTGCCGCAGCACGCAGGCGACGTCGGCCGTAGGCGATCTGATACTGCCCTTCCTTTTCAGGGTCGGGACGGACTAGGATCGGCACCTTCTGGCCGTGCTCGGCAATGCTTGCCACCAGAGCGTCGAATTCGGCATCGCGCTCGACTGGGATACGATCGCTGATCAACGAATTGGAAATATCCGAGGGGGTGATCTCAAGAACGGAGAACCCGGATGAAATCTGGGCCTGCAGCCGGCCGGCGGCGCGCGCCGCCTCGGTCATTTCCTGCAGCGAGGCACCCATGGCGGAGACGGCTCCGGCGCGTACGCGGTCAGGGTTCTTCTCGACACCGACGGAAGGCGCCGGCATATCCGCCTTGCGCATGAAGATCGAATTGACAGTATCGCGTCTGCTCATCAATTCTCTCCTTTCCAATTGGATGCGGGCAAGCCGAAAGAGCGCAGTTGGGAGCTCCCAACATGCTCATGGGCTGCCGACCGATGGTCGGATTTCTGCCAGGTGCTCACGCGGCGACCTCCGTTGGGAGTTCCCAACAGGTCGGCCGGCCCGCTCAAACCAGATGAATCGGTGTTGATCGGCGAGAACGTCATGTGCGCCCCCATGCCTGCCGGATCAGCGTCTCGACCTCTCCGTTGACGGCATCGAGCGCTTCCATCGCCCGGTCATAGGTCGAGCGGGTCAGGTTCTCGCGGCCAATCTCGTAGAGCGTCTGCTTGGTAAGGCCGGCATCGGAGACCGCCGCCGATTTCACCATCGCGTTGATCATGACGTGATCGTCGAACAGATTGCGCAAGAGGGCCGCGACCTTCGTCTGTGGAGCATCCTGCGGCTCGTAGCGGGTGAGCAGATAACGAATGAAGTCGTAATTGAGCTCGCCGCCGGCTTCCCGCACGACGGAGAGAAGGTCATGCGTCATCAGCAGGAACTGGCTCATGGAGGCCACATCCAGCATTTGGGGATGCACGGTGACGATCATCGACGTTGCGGCGCAAAGGCCGCTCAGCGTCAGGTAGCCGAGCTGCGGCGGGCAATCGAGTACGACGACGTCGTAATGTTCGCCAACATCCTCGAGCGCCTTGGCGACGCGCATGAAGAACACGCCTTCGCCATCCCGGGAGCCGCGCATCAGCGCGCGCGGCGTCGTGTGCTCGAATTCCATGAGTTCGAGATTGCCGGGAATGAGATCCAGCCCATCGAAATAGGTTTTGCGCACAACCTCCGAGAGGGCGCGTCGCTCCTCGTCGTAACGGATCGCCGCATAAAGCGTCTCGTTCGAGCGGACATCGGTCTCCGGCATGACGCCGAGCATGGCTGACATGCTCGCCTGCGGATCGAGATCGAGGGCGAGCACGCGGTAGCCCTGCAGGGCAAGATATTGTGCAAGATGCACCGATGTCGTGGTCTTGCCCGACCCGCCCTTGAAATTGGTGACGGCGATGACCTGGAGATGTTCGTTCTCCCTGCGGTGCGGCAGGAAGTCATGCGCCTCGCGGCCACGGGCGGAGGCGGCGAGCAGGGCGCGCAATTCATTGAGCTGGCGCAGCGAATAAAGGCGTCGGCCGTTGCTGCTGACATCGGGCTGCGGGCCTTCCCCGGCAAGCGTCATCTTTCGCAAGGTCGAATCCGATACACCGATCAGCTTGGCCGCCTCGCCTGAGGTGAAGCGGCGCAAAGTCTTGCTTGCGGTCGGCGGAAACAGGGCTTCGCTGATCGCCTGCAGCTGCGAACTGATCGTCGACGCATGGGCGCCGATCGTCTCGTCGACGCTACGCTGAAGGGTCCGAGAAGTCCTTTGTGGCTTGCTCACGCTCTAATCTTTCATCACGGAAAAACGCCAGAAACGGCCTTTCATCCGTGACGATTACCGATCGGAGCGATTCTGGCAAGGTGCCCCGGTGAAACAAGACCTTAGCGAGCGGGGCGGTGATCAGCATATTACGACAGAAGGATTACAATTTCTCCTGATATCTCTGTATGTTAACAGAAATCCGCAGTGTTTGGCAAAGCTGTGTCACCCTCATATGATTTCTGGGATGAAACTGGCGACGCGACCGTTTTGATCCTACCAAAGTGGTCTGGCGCATCCCATTGGAAAGAATCAGCTATTACCGATTCCTAAACTTTGCCGGCGAAAGATCATGGCTTTGCGACGCGAAAGGACCCGGTCGCGGCGACTGCGTGGGCATTGACGACGGAGAATGACGCTTTCTCCCTGGGCAATTCAGCCGGGTGTGAGGGAGCAGAGACGAGTGAAATTCCTGCTCACATTATTTTCAGGACGCCGATCGTGCCAAAATCGAACACAGAGGTAACGGAATCAATCCGCTTTATTGATTCCGTATCGATCGAAGATGTGAGAAAAAACAGCGCATTAGCAACACGCTAAATGGGCTAGCCACGGCTCGCAAGAAGGCTCCTTATGAACCACTCGCTTACCACCCAATCATAAGAGATTTCAGGCCCTCTTGCAATGACAGGCGTTTGGCTATCCCCAGCGAGAGGGGGACAGCCAGCCTCTCAGAAGTACCCTATTCGCGGAATGTATAGCCGGCAATCGAGGCCGGTTTCATCTCGATCGAGAAGCCCGGCCGCGTCGGCGGCATATAGGCGGCGTCCTTGATGATGCAGGGATCGAGGAAGTGTTCGTGCAGGTGGTCGACATATTCGATGACGCGGCCGTCCTTGGTGCCCGATACCGCCACATAATCGATCATCGACAGGTGCTGCACATATTCGCAGAGCCCGACACCGCCGGCATGCGGCCAGACCGGCAGGCCGAATTTCGCGGCGACCAGCAAGACGGCCAGCACTTCATTCAGCCCGCCCATGCGGCAGGAGTCGATCTGCACGATATCGATCGCGCCTTCGGCGATGAACTGCTTGAACATGATGCGGTTCTGGCACATCTCGCCGGTCGCGACCTTCACCGGTGTTATACCCTGGCGGATCTTGCGGTGGCCGGCGACATCGTCAGGGCTCGTCGGTTCCTCGATGAAGAAGGGTTTGGCGAAGGAGAGCTGGTTGACCCAGTCGATCGCCTGGCCGACCTCCCAGACCTGGTTGGCGTCGATCATCAGGTAACGGTCCGGGCCGATCACCTCGCGGGCGATCCTCAGGCGGCGGATATCGTCCTCAAGATCACGGCCGACCTTCATCTTGATATGGTTGAAGCCGGCATCGATCGCCTCCTGACAGAGGCGGCGCAGCTTCTCGTCCTCGTAGCCGAGCCAGCCGGCCGAGGTCGTGTAGCAGGCATAACCTTCCTTCTCGAGCGTGGCGATGCGTGCGGCCTTGCCGGCTTCCGCCTTTTTCAGGATGGCGATTGCCTCGTCGCGCGTCAGCACGTCGGTGAGGTAGCGGTAATCGACGATATCGGCGATCTCCTCGGCCGGCATATCCGCAACGAGGCGCCAGACCGGCTTGCCGGCCTCCTTGGCGATGAGATCCCACACCGCATTGACGATGGCGCCGGTCGCAAGATGGATGGCGCCCTTTTCCGGCCCGATCCATCTAAGCTGGCTGTCGCTGGTCAGATGCCGCCAATATTTGCCGGGATGGGCTTTCACCTCGGAAAGTTCGGTGCCGACGACCAGATGGCGCATCGCTTCGATCGCCGCGCAGCAGATATCGTTGCCGCGGCCGATGGTGAAGGTCAGGCCATGGCCGGCGAGGCCTTCTCTGTCGGTTTCGAGGATCACATAGGCGGCGGAATAATCCGGGTCGGGGTTCATCGCATCGGAACCATCGAGGCTTTGCGAGGTCGGAAAGCGAAGGTCGTAGACGCTGATATCGGTGATGCGGGTCATGGTCTTCTTCCCGTTGAGTGGGCCGGCATTCTTGCCTTCGAACGAGCCGGTCGTGCGAAAAAGTCAGATCGTCCAGCCGCCGTCGATGGCGTAGGCCTGGCCGGACGTGTAGGTGGCGCCGGCGAGATAGACGGCGAGATCGGCGATCTCCTCGGGCGTGCCGAGGCGGCCCATCGGCTGGCGGGCGATGAAGGCGGCGCGCGCCGTGTCATAATCGCCCTGGGCGCGCATGCGGTCCTGCAGCGACGGGCTTTCCACCGTGCCGGGGCAGATGCAGTTGCAGCGCACGCCCTGCGTCACGTAATCGGCAGCGACCGACTTGGTAAGGCCGATCACGGCTGCCTTGGTCACACCATAGGCAAAGCGGTTCGGCACGCCTTTGATGCTGGATGCGACCGATGACATGTTGATGATCGCGCCATCCTTGCGCTCCAGCATGCCCGGCAGCACCGCGCGGATGGTGCGGATCATCGCCTTGACGTTGAGATCGAAGGCAAATTCCAGATCGGTATCCTTCATGTCGAGCACGGAGCCGTTATGGACGGTGCCGGCGCAGTTGAAGAGCACGTCGACGGCGCCGATCTCTGCCACCAGCGCCTTGACCGCCTCGTCTTCAAGCACGTTCAGCTTGTGAGTGGAAACCTTGCTCTCTTCGGCCAAGGTCGCCAGCGCGTCGGTATTGATGTCGGTGGCGTGCACCTTGGCGCCGGCAGCGGCGAAGGCGAGCGCGGTCGCACGGCCGATGCCCTGACCGGCAGCGGTGATGAGAACGGTCTTGCCGGAAAGATTGCTTATCATGTCATGGCCTCTTCGGGATTGCGCGCGCGGGCGACGGTGCTGAAAATACTGGAAAAGGATCGGTCAGGATAAAGGCCGTGCTCGACCATCTGCCTCATCGGCAAAGGCGGTTTTATGCAGGCGATCACGATATCCATGCACTGCATGGCTTTCCTCCCTCTCCCGTCATCTTATTTTGATCTCGCCTTGGCGAGCTTTCCGGGAATTTCGGTCGTCCGGCGTGCGAACCATGCCGAGCGATGTCTTCAGACTTGATTTGTCTGTTTATAGACAAACAGACGATAGCTTCACGGTCAAGCGCGAACTTTTTCTTTTCCGCCCGCCTGTCTGCGTATATGCAGAATGATATTCACAGGAGGGAAGAATGGAGACCGAAGAGTCAGATCGCTATCGCGCTCCGGCGCTCGACAAGGGTCTCGATATTCTCGAACTTCTGGCTGGCGTCGATAGCGGCCTGACGCAGGCGGAAATCGCCAAGCGGCTGGAGCGCAGCCCGAACGAATTCTACCGCATGCTCGACCGTCTCGTGAAGCGCGGTTACGTGACGCGGCTCGATGGCGACCGTTATTCGCTCACCCTGAAGCTCTTCGGCCTGGCACAGCTGCATGCGCCGGTGCGCCGGCTCGCCTCCTATGCGACGCCGCTGATGCGCGATCTCGCCCAGCGCTCCCGCCAGGCAAACCATCTGGCGGTCTTCGACCGGGGTTCTGCCGTCGTCATCGCCCAGCAGGAGGCGCCGGACTATTGGGGCCTGTCGATCCGCGTCGGTTCCCATATCAGCCTGTTCGATACCGGCTCCGGCCATGTGCTGCTCGCCTTCCGCAGCGACGAGGAGCGCGAGATGATGATCTCGGAGCATGTGCGCAGCCGCGAGGAGGTCGATCTCGGCCCGGAATTTCACGAGCGGCTGAACCAGATCCGTGAGCGTGGCTATGAGATGATGGCAAGCGTCCAGACGGCCGGTGTCTATAATCTCTCGGCGCCGGTCCTGGGGCCGGACGGACGCGGCATTGCGGCGCTGACCTGCCCCTACATCGCTCTCGTCAATGCGCCGGCGGCACCCGATATCACCCAGGCGATCGGCATGGTGCAGAAGACGGCGGCCGAGCTTTCCGCGCTTGCCGGCGCTACGATCGCCGTGCCGGGTTAAGATCAACAGAATTTCTATTTGAACAATTCATTCACCAAAGATAGGTTGCTGCCAACCACTCTTGGAGGAGAAGAGCGTGTTCATCGACACCCATCTGCACGTCATCGACCGGTCGGCGCTGAACTATCCCTGGCTTGCCAATGTGCCTGATCTCGACCGCGATTTTCTCTACGAGACCTACGCGACCGAGGCCAAACGCTGCGGCATCACCAAAGTGCTGCACATGGAGGTGGATGTCGATCCGGTCATCATGCAGGCCGAGACCGATTATATCAGCCGCCTCGGTGATCTCGTGGCCGGCGCGATCGTCTCCTGCCGGCCGGAAGAAGATGGCTTTGCCGCCTATCTGGAGCGCCAGAAAGCCGATCCCTTCGTCAAGGGCTTCCGGCGCGTGCTGCATGTGGTGCCTGATGATATCTCGGAAGGCGCGCTCTTCCGCGAGAATGTCAGAAGGCTTTCCGGCACCGGCCTGACCTTCGACCTCTGCACGCTGCCGCATCAGGTGAGCAAGGTCGTGGCGCTCGCTGACGCCGCGCCCGACGTGCAGTTCGTGCTCGATCATTGCGGCAATCCGGATATCAAGTCGAACGCCTTCGAGCCCTGGAGCCGCGGCGTTGCCGAAATCGCCCGGCGGCCGAATGTCGCCGCCAAGATTTCCGGCATCGTCACCAATGCCGATCCGGCAACCTGGACGGCGGAAAATCTGCGTCCTTATATCGAGCATGTCATATCGAGCTTCGGCTGGGATCGTGTGGTCTGGGGCAGCGACTGGCCTGTCTGCACGCTGGCGAACGGCCTTTCCACCTGGGTCGCGGCGACGCAGGCCGTGCTGTCGGGCACGGCGCAAACGGAGCGTTCGCAGCTGCTTCACGGCAATGCACAGCGGCTGTGGAAACTTTGAACTCTTCCTGTAGCTGTGCGCCTCAGAGACGAATTCTGCAGGATTTTCAACTCCGGTGATCCGTCACCACGTGCAATCCGTAGGGGCTCTCGGATGGCGCGATGTTTTGGCTCAGCCGAAACTACATCCAAACAATTGCTAGGTTGAACTAACTCGGCTAAAAGTTGTTACTGCCGGCCGTGTAAGTTGTCGGGCCGGCTTTCGCAGGAGGGAATATCAGATGAAAGAAGAACCGCATTCCGTGGACGTTCACGTCGGCAAGACGATCCGCATACAGCGACTGCTGAGAAAGGTTTCTCAGACGGAACTGGGCGATCGTGTTGGCGTGACCTTCCAGCAGATCCAAAAGTACGAAAAGGGCTCCAACCGCGTCTCCGCCAGTATGCTCGTCGAAATCGCCGGCGCGCTCAGCGTCGATGTCAGAACCTTCTTCGACGACTTGACGGCCACCGCTGCCAACGCAAACGATAATCCCGCTCCGAGCGAAGAATTCGTCATTTCGCGTGAAGGCGTCCAGCTCAACGCTGCCTTCTTCTCGATCAAGAACGAGCAGCTTCGCAAGAAAATCCTCAAGCTCGTCCAGGCAATCGCCAGCACCGAGCAGATGGACGCCGACGCTGCGGAGTAAAACGTCGGCCTGAATTTTTAGCGATCAGTCGCACCCGCATCGGGATTAATGGCGTTCGATCACGATCAGATTTTCGCCAGCGTCCTTCATTGCGATCTTGGCTTTGCTGCCGACGAGTTTTTCGAGGTTCGCATCGAGTTCCCTATCCGGATCGATGCCGTCCCAATCGATGACGACCTGCAGCAGCGCCATGTTTGTGAGGTGCATGAGATTGCGCAGCTGAAGTTTTTCAGCCTCGTCCTTGGCTGCCGACAGCAGCCGGAAGAGTCTTGCGTATTCTCTGCCTGCACCCTGGTCCCTTTTTTCGAACATTGTTTCCGCCCTCGACGATCATTAAATCCCCACCCAGGATATCTTCGGCGCGGAACCGTTATTCGAGCGTTACAGGCGGCGCCTGCCGCGTGACTTCGGCCTGCAGCAGCTCCCAATGCGAGGTTGCTGCAAAGCTCCAGTCACGCTTTGCTAACGCAAAGCCTCCCTTTTCCAGCCATTCCAGCACGAGCCGTGCGTCGGTGCGCTTGCGTTCGACGCGATTGGCGCGGATCGCTGCCAGGATCTGGTCGCGCCGCGGCTTGCGGGCGAGGTGGCACTCGTCGACCACCTTGGCGTAGGTCCGCTCGGAAAAATGCAGGAAGCGGCCGGCGAGCAGCAGCTTCTTGCGCTCGCTGACGGAAATCTCGCCCCTGGCATGGAGGCCTTCGATCGTCGGCTCGAAATCGACCCACGGGACGGAAAGCGGCAGCCAACCGAGTTCCTGCGGTGCATGGACGAGCGCCACCGCTTCGTCATCGATGAGCTCGCCGGATTCGTAATCGTCGAAGATCGAGCCGATGCCGACCATGCCGAACGCGGAACATTCGGCAGCGCGCAGCGCGCCCATGCTGGAGCCGCCGGCAACGGCAATGCCCTTTTCCAGCGCAAAGAGGATTTCTTTGTGCCAGACGGACGGCAGATCGCCGAAATAGCCGTCGATCAGGCCGATTGCGCTCGCCCCCTCATGCACGGCTTTCAGAATGTCGCCGCAGGCTGCGGGCGGGCGGAAATCGATATCGGGATGTTGCTTGCGCGCCTCGGCGATTTCGCTTGCAAGGCTCGGACCGACGAAGAGGACCTTCATGCCGCGGCCTCCCTGATGACGTTGACGGCGCGCAGGCCGAGCTGGATGTACTGGCCGCTGATATCGACCTCGAGGCCCGGCACGATCACGCGCACGACGGAAACCGGAAGGGTCGGATGCGGCAGCGGCACGGCGATGATCTGACTGACGCCCGCGGCCCTCAGCCGGCCGGCAATGTGGCGGATCGTATTCTGGATCGTCATCGGACGTTGCGGGCGCATCGGGAATGGTTTCAGCGCCGCATCATTGCTGAAGAGATCGACGACCTGACGCATGCCGGCGCTGCGATCGATGCGCTGGTAGATCTTCGGCGAGAAATCGTCACGGCTGCCGGCAATGGCGGTCAGGCGGCTCTGGGCAGCTTCGGTGATGGCGCGAAGAGCCGCGCGCACCGGATCGGGATGGCAGCCGCAACCGCCGCAGACCTGAGCCCAGCGGGCATCGACGCGATCGGAGAGATTGCCGGGAATGATGACGGCGAGAAAGGCAGGCACACCGATATCGGTGGTCATGTCGATCAGGAGCAGGCGCATGCCGGCCTGGCGGATGCGATCGACCATGACGTCGATGACGGCATCGCCGAAGGCGAGCGGATCGACTCTGCTCTGCTTGAGCTGTTCGGGGGATTTGAGCTGGGTGAGAGCCCAGGCATCGCGCTCGACGAGTTCGCAGAGTCCGTGCAGCACGGCTTCGGCCGGCGTATTGCCCGACGCAAGGCCGTCGCTCGACTGTTCGAAGCCCGGCGGGCGGGCGCCTCGATGGTCGAGGCCGACCAGCCACCAGGGCACGAAACTGGTGCTGCCCGAGAGGAGGTCGAGGCCCGAACACCAGGGGATCTGAGCGTTGTCGATCTCGTCGGGGGCGCAGCGCGCCACGCTGTCGAGGTCGATCATCGCGGCCCGTTCGGCCTTCATGGTCTCGAGGCTGGCGAGCGTCAGGTCGGCAGGTACGGTTTCGGCAATCCGGGTCTCGATCGCCTCCATGGCAGCCGAGGTCATCGCCGCTTCTTTGTCGATACCCTTGCCCTGGAAAACCGACAGCGTGTGGCTGTTCGGCCGTGTGGCGAAGGCAACCGGAATGTTCAGCACGTCGAGCCCGGTCAGCAGTCCGACGCGGGTAATCCCGAAATCGCGCAGATGCGGTTTGATCGCCGCAAAGGTCTGCGCCGGGGTCATCGACCGGTCGTGGTAGCTGTTGACGCCTGCCGATGACCGCTGAAGGTCTTCGGCAAGCAAAGCAAGCTCGGTGAATGCTGACATCAGCTGCTATTCCTTAACGGAATTTCAGGGCGTGCGTCAGGTTTTCAAGGCCGTTCGGTGAAACGCTGAGTTCCTCCTGCTTCATGGCAGCCTTGGCGGCAGCGGAGAAACGGAGCGTCGGGGTCTGGATTGCGGCGTTGGTTTCAACGGTCTTCATGATCTCTCTCCAAAAGGTTGGGCGGCTGGCCGCCGTTAACCATTGGAAGAGAGCATTGCCTGCGTCATTCAAGCGTTACAGGCATTGTTAAAATGCGAGCTATCAGGGCAATCCGGCCAGCTGAAGGGCATGAATCAGCCTGTTCGTGTGAACTTGCTCGCGGTCGGGTATGAAGTGACGGATATTCTCGCTGCGGAAATCCGGGAAATTCTCAAGCACGACCTTGGCATATTTCTGCGCCTTCTTGAGGTCACCGGCCATGGCGTGCGAGGCAGCGAGCAACCGGGCCGTAGCCTGTTTGGTCTTCACGGGCTCCAGCGCCTCGATCGCTTCCTCATATTCCTCGCGGTCGAAATGAATGCCGCCGAGGTTCCAGTAATAATAATCCGGCGGCAGCGGATTGAGCTTGAAGGCTGCCTTGCTCAATTCCAGCGCCTTGTCGAATTCGGCATTGTGCAGCAGCGCGTCGGCATAATCGGCAAGGATGTCGGCATCGTTGGGATTGAGCTCGCGCGCCTGCTCGAACATTTCGAGGCTTTCCTCGAAGCGGCGGCGATAAAGCGCCACGAAGCCGAGCTCGCGATAGGCCCGGCCGCTGTTCGGGTCGGTCTGCCGTGCCATCCTTGCGCAGGCGTAGGCTTCATCCAGCAGGTCCCGGTCGTGCATGCCGCGGATCAGCCATTCCATGCCGAGTGCGCGCGACATGCCGGCATGGGCCGGCGAGAAATGCTCGTAACGGCTGAGCGACGACTTGAACCATCTGCGCGCCTGGCGCAGGTGCTGCAGGTCGGTCTGGGCAATCAGCCGCTTGCCTTCGAGATAGAGGCGATAGGCCGAAGCCGGCACGTCGCCGAGCGGCATCGCCAGTTCGTAGCGCTCGATCGTATCGGCGAGCGTCATGACGATGCGCCGCGTGAGCTGGCTGAAGGCTTCGCTGATCTTCTGCATCGCAAAAGGAATTTCGACCGCCCAAAGCACTTCTGATGTCGAGGTGCGCGTCAGCCGGCAAGTGGTATAGACATCCTCGTCGCGCCCCTGGATCGTCACATAAACGGCATAGTCGAAGGACAGGTCGAGCGGGCCGATGGTCGGGCGCGACGGATCGAGCGCGCGGCTCAGCATTTCCAGGCTCGTATGGGCGGCGATCACCTTGAAGCCGCGCTGCTGGCTGAGCCCGATCGTGACATCTTCGAGCAATGCGCGGCCGACACGCTCCATCAGCGGATCGGTGAAGATGCTCTCTGGCGGCAGGATGACGATGCGCGGCTGGCCGGCCGGATCGATCAGCAGCTCGGAGGCGGGACGCGGACGTTCCGTCACCGGCTGTGCTGTGGCCAGGATGCCGAGTTCGCGGGCGAGCGCTGCCGTGGCCTCGTCCGGCTCGATGTCGAAATCGTCCTTGAGCTGGCTGCGATACTTCAAATAGGCCTGACGCGCCGCCGGCAGGTCGTTCATGCGGGCATGGGCGCGCATCAGCGCCCGGCAAGCGATCTCATTGGCGGGATCGAGCTCGATCAGGCGTTTGGCAAAGGCGATCTGTTCCTCGTCCGGGCGTTCGTCTTCGTTTTCCAGAAGGCGGACAAGATGCGCCGAGCGCGTTTCGTTAATCCGCTGGCGCTCGAAGGTCAGCCAGTCTTCTGCCCCCTGCGTCGGAGATTTGACGCTTTCGAGCAGTTCGCCATGCAGGATGCCGCTTTCTTGTCGCCCCAGCACATCCTTCCGCTTGAGCATATCGAGGTCGATCTCCCAGCCGGGCGCGAGGCCGAGATGGGTGCGCGTGGCGGTGAGCAAGGGCGGTAGGTTTTCAGGAATGCTCTGTTCGATGCGCGACAGAAGCTGGCGCAGGCTGCCGGCCCGCTTTTCGGGGAGTTCGGATTGCCAGAGCTGGCATCGGATGGTTTCGCGGTCGACCAGCGGTTCCGACGACAGCGCTAACATTGCCAATAGGAAATAGGACTTTTCGGGCAAGGGCAGCTCAGCCCCGGCGGCCAACAATCGCGGCCTGCCGAGCAGACATAGTCTGTTCGCTTTCACTTCCCCGGTTGACCCGTCCATCACGGTTCTCACCTTCAAAAGCCGGAATGCGCCGAGCGCACCGACCAGTTATCTAATGTTAGAGTGAATAGCGGGCAACGGGAAGCGCTTTTGCTTTGCCGGGGCAAGATTTTCATCGAATATTTACGGTCCTGGCCGGTGCTTGCTGTCAACATACTTTACGAATGTTGCATATGGACGGGAGGCGCTGCTCTATTTCGGAGCGTCATCCCGCCATGCGGACCGGCGCTGCCGCCATGTATTCGTCCAATGCCGCCGCTTGCCCGGCCGAGAGGTTAAGCCCCTTCCTGCTGCGCCGCCAGAGCTCGTCCTGCGCGTGCCTGGCCCATTCGTATTGGACGAGATATTCGATCTCGGCCTCACAGAGATCGGCACCGAAGAGCCTGCCGGGGTTCTCGATCTTCTGGGCGCTGCCCAGCATCAGCCGGCTTGAGGCTTTGTCGGCCGGCCTGACTAGAAGGCCTGAGCAAGCCGGCGCAATGGTGTTGCGCTCTCGGCAGCGGCTTCGACGAAGTCGAGGCCGATATCGAGCACCGGGGCGCTATGCGTCAGCCAGCCGACAGAAATCAGGTCGACGCCCGAAGCGGCAATCGCTGGCGCCGTTGTCGGCGTTACGCGGCCCGAAGCCTCGGTGATCGCGCGACCGGCGACGATGTCGACTGCTTCGCGCAACTGATCGGGCGTCATGTTGTCGAGGAGCACGGCATCGACCCCCTCGCCCATAGCCTCGTGCAACTGGTCGAGCGTGTCGACCTCCACTTCGATCTTGACCATATGGCCGACACCGGCCTTGGCGCGGCGGATGGCTTGCGAAATGCCGCCGGCAATGGCGACGTGATTGTCCTTGATCAGCACCGCATCATTGAGCGCAAAGCGATGATTCATGCCGCCGCCGGCGCGCACGGCATATTTTTCCAGCGCCCTCAGACCCGGTGTCGTCTTGCGGGTGCAGACGACAGAGGCCTTGGTGCCGCGGATTGCCTGGACGATGCCCGCCGTCACCGTTGCGATGCCGGAGAGATGGCCGAGGAAATTCAGCGCCGTACGTTCGCCCGTCAACAGCCCGCGCGAGGGACCTTCGATGGTGGCGATGACGCTGCCCGGTTGGACGGCGCCGCCATCAGACAGATGCCGCTTCACTGCGATAGCGGGATCGATGAGCTGGAAGGCAAGCTCGGCGGCATCGAGGCCGGCAACGACACCCGGCTGGCGAGCGGCCATGACGACCGTGGAGCGATGGTCTTCGGGGATGACGGCAGCGGAGGTGATGTCGCCGGCAAGGCCGAGATCCTCGGCAAGGGCGGCGCGCACCAGCGGCTCGACAATGACGCGCGGAAGGGAAGCGAGGTTCATCTCAGGCACTCCTTGCAAGGGGATGGGAAGCGGTGGCCCGGGCAATCTCCAGAGCCTCGGCCAGCGTCATCTTTCGCCGTGCGGCTTCGGCGCGCTTCAGCGGGAAATCGGTGCGCGCATGGGCGCCGCGCGATTCCGCCCGAAGGCTGGCGAAAACCGCAATCAACAGCGCAACGACGGCGGGATCGGAGGCCGCGCCATCGTCTTCGGCAAGCGGCAGCAGGCTTGCGATGGCGCCATGGATCGCTCCTGCATTGCGCAGCACGCCGAGATGGCGCGAGACGATCGGCCGGACCAGTGAAGGATCGGCCGCGGCCGGCAGCGCAATACCGGTCTCAGGCACCGACGGCTTTGCGGCCGGCATCGAGAGAATGTCGCGCGCGGCACGCATGCCCATGACGGCGGCTTCCAGCAGTGAATTGCTCGCGAGCCGGTTTGCGCCGTGCAGGCCGGTAGAGGCTGCCTCGCCGGCAACCCAGAGCCCGGCAACGGAGCTGCGGCCGGCAGCATCGGTCGCGACCCCGCCCATGTGATAATGGACGGCGGGACGAACGGGGATGAGCTGGCGGCTCGCGTCGATGCCAGCCTCCCGGCAGAGCGCGTCGATGACAGGGAAGCGGGCGGCGAAACGATCGCCAAGCACCTCGCGGGCGTCGAGGAAGACCCGCCCGCCGCGCGCCAGTTCAGCGCTGATGGCACGCGCCACTACATCGCGCGGGGCAAGTTCTGCGCCCGATACGCCAGCCATGAAACGTTCGCCACGCTCGTTGACGAGCACGGCGCCCTCGCCGCGCACGGCTTCGCTGACGAGCGCCAGGGGCCGGCGGCGGGAATCGAGCGCGGTCGGATGGAACTGCACGAATTCCATGTCGGCGAGTTCTGCTCCGGCGCGGGCCGCCAGCATGATGCCCTGCCCGAAATTGCCGGTCGGATTGGTGGTCGCTTCATAGAGCCCGCCGATGCCGCCGGTCGCAAGCACGATCCGCCGCGTCGCCAGGAGAATCGCATTGTTTTCGCTGGCGCAGACGAGGCCGGTGACGCCCTCCTCATCCGTCAGGATACGACGGGCTTCCAGGCCTTCCAGCACGGTGACGGAGGGTGTCGCGATAACGGCGGCGACAAGCGCACGAATGATCTCCGCACCCGATCCATCGCCTTGCGCATGCACGATGCGGCGGCGATTATGGGCTGCTTCCAGCCCCAGCGACAAGGCGCCATCCGCCGTCCGGTCGAAGCGCATGCCCGCCTGTTCCAGCGCGGCAATGGCATCCGGCGCCTCGGCGATGATCCCGGCAGCGATTGCAGGATCGCAAAGCCCGTCGCCGGCAGCGAGCGTATCGGCAAGATGCAGCGCGGCGCTGTCATCAGCCCCCAAAGCGGCCGCGATGCCGCCTTGCGCCCAGGCGCTCGATGTCTCCGCGCCAAGACCGGCGCGGGTGACGATGACAACCGGCTGCGGAGCAAGGGTCAGCGCCGTCATCAATCCAGCAAGGCCGCTGCCGACGATGACGGTGCGGCCGGTTAGTTGGTCAGCAATCTCGCTCATATCGAAAGCATCCTTTCGACAGCGCGCCGGGCAGCTGCTGCAACCGCGGGATCGACCGTCACCTCATGGCGGTTTTCCTCAAGCGCTGTGCGGATATTGGAAAGCGTGATGCGCTTCATGTGCGGGCAGAGATTGCAGGGGCGAATGAATTCGACATCGGGATGATGCACGGCGACATTGTCGCTCATCGAGCATTCGGTGAGCAGCACGACGCGGGCCGGCTTCTTCTGCCCGACATAATCGGACATGACGGCCGTCGAGCCGGCAAAATCGGCTTCGGCGACGACCTCAGGCGGGCATTCGGGATGGGCAAGCACCATCACGCCCGGATGGTTTTCGCGCAGTTGCCGCACATCATCGGCGGTAAAGAGTTCATGCACCTCGCAATGCCCGTGCCAGGCGATGATTTCGACATCGGTTTCCTTGGCGACATTCTGGGCAAGATATTCGTCCGGGATCATCAGCACCCTGGGTACGCCGAGGGATTCGACCACCTTCTTGGCATTGCCCGAGGTGCAGCAGATATCCGAGGCGGCTTTGACGGCGGCCGATGTGTTGACATAGGTGATGATGGGCACGCCCGGATGGGCTTGGCGCAGCAGCGCGACATCTTCAGGGGTGATGGAGTCCGCCAGCGAACAGCCGGCGCCCATATCGGGGATCAGCACCGTCTTTTCCGGGTTCAGCAGCTTTGCCGTTTCGGCCATGAAATGCACGCCGGCGAGCACGATCACGTCGGCATCGACCTCGATTGCTTTTCTCGCGAGTGCCAGACTGTCGCCGACGATATCGGCGACGCCATGGAAGATTTCCGGCGTCTGGTAGTTATGCGCGAGAATGACGGCGTTGCGCTTGCGCTTCAGCTCGAGGATCGCATCGACATCGTCCTGAAACGTCATCCATTCGGCTTTGGGAATGACGCGGCTGACGCGGTCATAGAGGGAAGACGCGGAAACGAGGTGGTTCATGGCCGGCTCCATCAATTATGCTCGATTTGAGCATATCATGCGCGAAGAGATATTCTCATAATGAGCATATGTCAATTGCGGGAGAGTGGTAATTTCGTTCCGGCGAGCGCGCGCTCTTCGAGGATGGTCTGCCGAAAGCGGAAGAGCTTGGCCGGCCGGCCGCCGGTCTCACTCGTCGCCTCGCCGGTTTCCTCCACCAGTTCCTGCTGCTCGATCAGGCGGCGGAAGTTCTGCTTGTGCAGGGTCAGGCCGGCCAGCGCTTCGACGGTCCGCTGCAATTGCAGCAGGGTGAAGCTCTCAGGCATGAGTTCGAAAACGACAGGGCGATATTTGATCTTGGCCCTTAGTCTGGCGATACCGGTTGCGAGAATCCTCCGGTGATCGGCAAACATCGGCCGGCCGAGATTGTCGGCCTTGCCACAACCCGCCTCAGCAACGAGGCCTGCCTCGTAGAGCAGCTCGTAGCGCTGCAGCGTTAGATCCTCGTTCCAGCCGCCGCCATCGAGCCCGAAGGTGAAATCGGCGCGGCGATGACGGTATTCGCGCCTGATAGGATCGACATCGGCCCAGAGACGCAGCCGCGCAATGAGTTCGTCCATGATGGCGGGACGCCCGTCGCGATGGTCTTCCCAGGGGAAATATTCATACCAGCCATGCCAGCCCGGCCGCCCGGCGCCCGACTGTTCGTTGACGAGGCCGAGATAGCTGATCGAGATGGTGCGACCGCCCTGGATATCGTTGTTCCGGTCGCGGTCGGCGAAAGTGTAAAGCTGCTCGAGGAAACCGACGGGATGAGCGGTCTGTTCCTGGATCCATTCGCGCAGGCCCGATTGCAGCGTGCGATGGCCCATTTCGAAGGGGCCTGACGGCAGCGCATCGCCATTGCGGATCGTCATGACGCGCGGCTCGTCGCCCGTCACAGCGACGAGAACCGCGATCAATTCTGCATGGGCAAAGCCTATCGTCACCGGCGCCTGAGAATCTGTTCCTGATGGATCTATTCTCTGACATAGGGCGGCACCGATGCCAATCACAGGCTCGCACCCTCCCCAGCAAAGAGGCTCGCGCTGAATTGAGGACTACCAAATTTTGGTATATATTGGTAGTAACAAGGAGGTTCTCATGTCCAAAAACACATCCATTGCTTTGGGTGATCATTTTGCGGGCTTTGTCGAACGGCAGGTTATTGAGGGCCGCTACGGCTCGGCGAGCGAGGTCATCCGCGCCGGCCTGCGGCTTCTGGAGGAGCACGAGGCCAAAGTGAAGGCGCTGCGCGACGCGATCGGCACCGGTATTGATAGCGGCCAAGCCGAAGATTTCCAATTCGATGCATTCCTCGACCGGAAACGCCGGACCCGGAGGAAATGAAAGGCTACATCCTTTCCAAGGCCGCCGTCGCCGATCTTGAGGATATCTGGGACTACACGTTCGACAACTGGGGCCAGGAGCAGGCGGAGCGCTATATCAACAATATTCGCAACGTCTGCGAAGCTCTGGGATCAGGCGCCCGGAGCGGACGGCCGATCGACGATATCTGGCCGGGCGTGTTCAAGCTCGCTGTCAATTCGCACTTCCTGTTCTATCGAGTGCTTGAAGACGGCCGGACTGGTATCGTCCGTATCCTGCACAAGCGCATGAATGTGGAAGCGCGGCTTGGTGAGACGCCTTTGCATTGACGGCGCTTTTCTGCGCGAACGGGAACCCGCAGGCTCTCACCTCTCCGCTTCCAGCCGATGCAGAAAATTGCGCAACTCTACCTCGTCAATGCCGACGAGATGGCGCTTTTCCGGATAGGCGCCGGAGCGGATATCCTCGGCCAGTTCGGTGAAGGCGACGATGCGCTCGCGCTGCAGCCGGTCATATTCGGCGGCGAAGTTGCGATAGACCTTGGCGTGGCGCGGCGTGTGATCGCGGTTGGCGCCGAGTACGTCGTCGGCAAAGAGATATTGCGCATCGCAGCCGCGGCCGGCACCCATCGAGATCATCAGCATCGACGTGTTGTTGGAAATCGCCGCTGCGACATCACCTGGAACGACCTCGATCTCGGCTGCGAAGGCGCCAGCCTCTTCGAGCGCCTTCGTCTGGCGCCAGACCTCGAAGGCGCTCGCCGCCGTCTTGCCGACCGCGCGGAAACCGCCGGTCCAGGTGGCTTTCGATGGGACGAGGCCGACATGGCCGCAGACGGGAATGCCTTCGTCGCGCATGCGGCGGATGGTCTGCAGGCTTGCGGCGCAATAGACGGCATCGCCGCCCGCCTTCAATGCCTTGAAGGCTTCGCGCATATGCTCTTCAGCGGAGACGAGATCGCCATATTCGAGGCCGGGAATGGCAAAGGGCGAGGGTGCTGCCTCGCGAAAAGCCGGTCCCAGCAGAGCGGGCGGCACCGAGACCATATCGATGCCGGCCTTTTCGGAAGCTTCCGCCTCTTCGAGCGAGGTGATGCGCAGCATGGTGAGCTGGCGCCTTCCCTTGAGCGCGAGCAGGTCTGCGACCGTCGCGCGATTATGCTTCTTCATCGCAATATCCTTTGAATCATCAGGCGGCGAGCAGCGTCTTCAGCTTGACATTGCTGGCGGTCAACGCGGCGGGATCGGGATGGGCGCGTGCGGCGATCAGCATTTCCGCCAGCCTGATGTCGCGCGCCACCGCATTGCCCGGCCCGATGCCGCTTGCGGCAAGGAGCCGGCCCTCAGCATCGAGGTGGAAGAGGATGAAGGCCCCTTCGCCGAGATCACGGCGCAGATGCGTAACCGCGCCATCGGCAAGCCCGGCAATCTGCAGCACCATGTCATACTGATCTGACCAGAACCACGGCACGGCTGAGATTGGTGTGTCAGCGCCGAGCATATTGGCGGCGGCGAGCGTGCCCTGTTCCTGTGCGTTGCGCCAGGATTCCAGCCGCACCCGCCGGCCGCCGTAGATATCAAGGGGAAAAGAGCAGCAATCGCCGGCGGCAAAGATATCGGGCGCGGATGTGCGCAGCCGGTCATCGACGGCGACACCGTTGTCGATCACCAGACCGGCCGCCTCGGCGAGTTCGACATTCGGCCGCGCGCCGATGCCGACAAGCGCCAGATCGGCCTCGATCGTCTCGTCGGGTGAAAGCCGGATGACGGCCTTACCCTCCTGCTCCGACAGCGCTTCGATGGAAGCGCCGCAGCGCAGATCGACGCCTTCGGCGCGATGGCGTTCGGCAACGAGTTGGGCGATATCCTCGGGAACGCCGCGCTTCAGCACCCGCTCCAGCCCCTCAATGAGAACCACATCGGCGCCAAGCTTCCGGGCGCTCGCAGCGACCTCCAGCCCGATGAAGCCGCCACCGATGACCGCAAGCCGTTTGCCGGGCTGCAGCATGGCGCGCAACGTCAGCGCATCATGATGGGTGCGCAGCGAGCGGATATGGCTGCTTTCAGCAGGTACGTTCGGAAAGCCGCGGGCGCTGGCGCCGGTCGCAAGCAGCAGCCGGTCAAAAGTAAGGTGGCTGCCATCCGACAAGGTGATACGATGAGCTTCGGCATCGAGGCCGGTTGCGGTTACGCCGGTCAGTAGGCGGATATTGCCTGCGGCATAGGTTTCGTGTGCCACGATGAATTTCGGATCGGCACTGCCCGAAAGCCCGGCCTTGGAAAGCAGCGGCCGCTCATAGGGTGCATGCTGTTCGGAGCCGACGAGCGTGATTTCGCCGTCAAATCCTTTTTCCCTGAGCGCAAAGGCAGCGCGTGCGCCGCATTCGCCTGCTCCGATAATGACGAGATGGGCCATGACGCACCTCAGATCGCGATGAAGACGGAACCGTCTTCGATCTTGACGGGATAGGTCTTCAGGTTGACGCAGACCGGTGCGCCCTTGGCCTCGCCGGTCTTGTAGTTGAAGCGGCCATTATGCTTGGGACATTCGATGATCTCGTCCATAACGAGCCCGTCGGCGAGATGGATCTGCTCATGGGTGCAGAGCCCGTCGGTGGCGAAGAATTCGTCGTCGGGGCTGCGATAGACCGCGAAGGTGCGTCCGCCATGGTCGAAACGGATGACATCTTCCTCGTCGATCTCATCCTTGCCGCAAACCTCGATCCAGTTTCCGCTCATCTCTAACCCTCCCTTGATCTTGTTATTGAGCTGCAGGCGCCAGTTCGGCGTGGAATTCCTCGCGATAGGGCCGCGCCGTCGCCGGCAGTTCGCGCTTCAGGAAATAGTCTTCGTTGCGAAGCTGGCGCAAAAAGGCCGGGATCATTTCCCGGTAGCCGGACCAGATCGACGGATTGGGTGCCGGCAGATCGTGCTTGATCATCGCATGCAGCTTTGGCAGCGCGTGATAGGGCACCATCGGGAACATGTGATGCTCGACGTGATAGTTCATGTTCCAGTAGATGAAGCGGCTGATCGGGTTCATGTAGACGGTGCGGCTGTTCAGCCGGTGGTCGATGACATCGTCGGCAAGCCCGCCATGCTGCAGCAGGCCGGTCAACACGTGATGCCAGGCGCCGTAGAGACGCGGCAGGCCGATCAGCATCAGCGGCAGGATCGAGCCGGTGTAAACGGCAAGCGCTGTTGTGGCGACATAGATCGCCAGCCAGACGCGGGCGATGCGGATCGCCTTCGGCTGCTCCATCTCGGGAATAAAGGTTTTCTCTTCGGCGCTGATGATGCCGGCCGAATTTCTGATCATGTCGACGATCGCATGCCAGACATCGACAATGCCGAAGAAATTGAGGATCAGCCGGAAGAGATCCGGCGGGCGCATGACCGCGATCTCGGGATCGCGGCCGACGATGATGGTGTCGGTATGGTGGCGCGTATGGCTCCAGCGCCAGGTCACCGGATTGCGCATGATCATGAAGCAGGCGATCTGGTAGACGGCGTCGTTCATCCAGCGTGTCTTGAAGGCCGTGCCATGGCCGCATTCATGCCAGCGGCTGTCGGAAGCAGAGCCGTAGAGAACGCCGTAAGCGAGGAAGAAGGGCGCGGCGATCCAGGAGCCCCAGAAATAGATGCCGAGCGCGGCGAAGACCACCATGCTGCCGAGCCAGAGGGCCGTGTCGCGGATGGCTGTCGCGTCGGACCGCTGCATCAGCGCCTTCATCTCCTTGCGGGCAATATCGGTGTGATACCATTGCGCCGCCGCCAGCCCGGTTTCGACCGCTGTGCGGCCGCTCTCGCCCAAAAGGCTGTAATCGCGTTTTCTTGCCTCGCCAGCCATGCCGTCCTCCTGCTCAGCTCCTGACCCAGAGAATAAGTTGACTTCGGAAGGCGCTCAATGCAGGCTTGATATATTCTATCAAAAGCCATCAGAAATGGCTTTCATTCATGATTGAAAACTATCAGGAAAGACCATGCGCCGCCCGACCATATCCGATCTCGCCCAGGCCTCCGGCGTCAGCGTTGCGACCGTCGACCGCGTGCTGAACGGCCGCCACCGCGTGCGGGAGGAAACGGCGCGGCGCGTCTATGATGCGGCTCAAGCGATCGGCTATCACGCGGTCGGGCTGATCCGTCAGCGCGTCTTCGAGGACCTGCCGCAATATCGCCTCGCCTTCCTGCTGCAGAAGCCGGCGCAGCCCTTCTACCAGGCCTTTGCCCGCGAGATCGAAACGGCGGCCCGCAACGTCACGACCGCCCGCATCCAAACGCAGGTGGAATATCCTGCCGCAGCAACGCCGGCGGCGATCATCGAAAAGATCAGGCTGCTCGGGGCCAGAAACCAGGCGGTTGCCCTTGTCGGGCCGGATTATCCGGCGGTGGCGGCAGCGGTCGAGGAATTGAAGGATCGCGGCATTCCGGTCTTCTCGCTGCTGTCGGATCTCGCGACCGGGATACGGGACGCCTATGTCGGCGTCAACAACCGCAAGGTCGGCCGCACTGCCGCCTGGATGATCGCGAAGGCATCCTGCCGGCCTGGCAAGGTCGCCTGTTTCGTCGGCAGCCACCGTTTTCACGGCCATGAGCTGCGCGAGATGGGCTTCCGCTCCTATTTCCGCGAGGAGGCGCCCGACTTTGAGGTGGTCGAGACGCTGATCAACCTGGAAACGCCCGAAATCACCCATGAGGCGACGCTGACGCTCCTGCAGAAACATCCCGATCTCGTCGGTCTCTATGTCTGCGGTGGCGGCATGGAAGGCGCTATCTCCGCATTCCGCGAAGAGGGCATCGGCGGCCGCATCGTGCTTGTCGTCAACGAACTGACGTCGGACAGCAAGGCGGGCCTTGCCGACGGCATCGTCACCATGGCGATCGGCACGCCGCTGCCGGCGCTTTGCAAGGAAGTGGTGTCGCTGATGACGGGCGCGCTGGAACATGGCGAGATCGCCGTCCCCGGCCAATCCTTCCTGCCCTTCGAAATTTTTCTGCCTGAGAATATCTGAAGCAATTCCAGAAAAAGCGCGCAGCGGTTCTTCGTCCGGGATTGCGTAAAACAAGATCAAGAAATGATGGAATTCTATCATTACCGCTGAGATTCTCTCAGCAATGATAGGCTTTGAGGCCTTGCTGCCGATGGACGGTCGGCCGAATTGAAGTAGAGATTCTCTCAAGCGTCAAATTCCCTCGCTCGAGGCAGCGGGGATCAGGAGGAGAGACTTCGCATGGCATCCATTCGTTTCGCGCTGAACCACATGGCAGCGCCCTCGCTTTCGATCGAGGATTTCTTTGCGCTTGCCGTTTCGCTCGGCATCGATGCTGTGGAGATCCGCAACGATCTCGCCGGTAACGCCATTCTGGATGGCACCCGGCCGGAGGTGATCAGGCAAGCCGCTGCCCGTCATGGCGTCGCCATCATCTCCATCAATGCGCTGCAGCGCTTCAATGAATGGAATGCGACCCGCGAGAGGGAAGCCCGTGAACTGATCGATTATGCCAAGGCCGTCGGTTCGCAGGCTGTGGTCCTGGTGCCGAAGAATGACGGTACGGGCCGTGCCGATGGCGAACGCCAGGCCAATCTGCGCCAGTCGCTCGTCGCACTGCGGCCGATGCTGGATGCAGCCGGCCTTGTCGGCCTTGTCGAGCCGCTCGGCTTCGAGATCTGCTCGTTGCGCTCCAAGGCGGAAGCAGCTGACGCGATCGAGACGCTCGGCGCACAGCCGACCTTCCGGCTGGTGCATGACACTTTCCACCATCACCTTGCCGGCGAAACACCCTTCTTCGCGCACCTGACCGGGTTGGTGCATATTTCCGGCGTCAGCGATCCCGCCGTTTCCGTCGCCGACATGCGCGATCCGCACCGCGCTCTCGTCGATGCCGATGACCGGCTCGGCAACGCCGCCCAGATCCGCGCACTGCTGCAGGCAAGCTATAAAGGCCCCTTCTCCTTCGAGCCCTTCGCATCCGAAGTCCATGCGCTGAAGGATCCAGGCGCCGCGTTGAAGGCAAGCATGGATTATCTCGCGGCGAAGGTCTGAACGACTATTCGCGGCCGCGGAAGCGGCGCTGATAGGCGGGATCGTAAAGCGAGCTTTCGCGGAAATCTTCCGATGCAAGCGAGCGGCCGACGAAGATGATTGCCATGCGCTCGATCGGTTCGGCTGCCACCTTCCCTTCGATATCGGCGAGCGTGCCGCGCAAGATACGCTCGTCCGGCCAGGTGGCTTTCACCACGATGGCAACGGGGCAATCGGCGCCGTAAAGCGGTGTCAGCTCCGCGACCACCTGTGCCAGCGCATGAATGGCGAGGTGGATCGCAAGTGTCGCGCCTGTCGCTCCGAATTTCGCGAGCGTCTCTTCATTCGGCATCGGCGAGGCGCGGCCGGATACGCGTGTCAGCACGAGGCTCTGCGCCACGGTCGGGATCGTCAGCTCGCGGCCGAGTGCGGAGGCTGCTGCCGCAAAAGCCGGGACGCCCGGCGTCATCGTGTAGGCGATGCCATGCTTTTCCAACCGGCGGACCTGCTCGGCAACCGCGCTCCAGACGGAGAGATCGCCGGAATGCAGTCGTGCCACATCTTCGCCGGCCGCAGCCGCCCGCAGATATTCAGCCTCGATCTCGTCGAGTGACATCGGCGCCGTATCGATGATGCGCGCGCCCGGTGGGCAATATTGCAGGAGCTCGGGCGAGACGATCGACCCGGCATAGAGGCAGACCGGGCATTTGCCGATCAGGTCGCGTCCGCGCACCGTGATGAGATCTGCAGCTCCCGGTCCGGCGCCGATGAAATGAACCGTCATTTTCCTATTCCTTGATCCAGCGCCACTGCATTACCGGCATGGCCGGTCGCCAGCCGCTCATGCCGCCGACAGGCGCGGCGCGGGCGATTTCGATCTTCGTCAGCGAGCCGCCACGGGCGGCATGCTCTACCAGGAGCACCGCTTCCATTTCGAGCGTTACGGCATTGGCAACGAGCCGCCCCCCCGGCTTCAGGGCGGCGATCGCCGCATCCATGACCCCGGCCTCGCTGCCGCCACCGCCGATGAAGATCGCGTCCGGTGCCGGCAGGCCGACCGTCGCCGCGGGTGCGACGCCCTCGACGAGGGCAAGCTGCGGCACACCGAAGGTTGCGGCATTGCGGGCAAGGCGGGCGGCGCGCTCCGGCGACTGCTCGATGGCGATTGCCCTCAGTGACGGATCGGCAAGCATCCACTCGATACCGATTGATCCCGAGCCGGCGCCGATATCCCAGAGGAGTTCGCCATGTCGCGGCGCCAGCGCCGACAACGTGACGGCACGAATCTCCCGCTTGGTGATCTGCCCGTCATGCTCGAAAAGATCGTCGTCGAGGCCGCAGACATAAGGCAGGATACGAGCCCCTGGCCCCGCGACCATGTCGAGCGCACAGACATTCAAAGGATCGATATCGGCAAGGTCGAAATTGCCTGCCGTGGTGCTCCTGATCCTTTCCCGCTTGCCGCCGAGCGCCTCCAGAACCGTCAGCCGTGTGCCGGCAAAACCATTGGCGGCAAGCAGTTCGGCAAGTATCTGCGGTCCCTTCTCGTCCGACGTCAGCGTCAGAATGCGCCTGTGAGCATGGAGATGCGGGCGGACGAGATCGTACGGCCGTCCGTGCAGCGAAACACACGCGGTCTCCTGCAGCGGCCAGCCGAGGCGCGAGGCGGCAAGGCTGAAGGCGGATGGTGCCGGAATGGTGTAGATCTCTTCTGCCGCGACATGACGCGAGAGCGTCGCGCCGACGCCGTAGAGGAAGGGATCGCCCGAGGCGAGCACGACAACAGGCGTGCCACGCCGCGCCAGGATCGCTTCGACCGACTTTTCGAAAGGGTTCTGCCAAGTGAACCGTTCGCCTGAAATCAGCGCATCGGCGAGATCGTGATGGCGCGCGCCAGCGAAGACGGCGGGCGCGACTGCGATCAGTCGCTTCGCCTCATCGCCAAGGCCTTCTGGACCATCCTCGCCGATGCCGATAAGAGTGAGCCAGCGCGGGCCGGTGGGAGACATATCAGACATGGACAAGACCCGCATTCTGATCTTGGGCGGCACGAGCGAGGCGCGCAGGCTTGCCACGGAGCTTGCCGGCCGAGACGATCTCGACATCCTGCTGTCGCTGGCCGGCCGCACGCAGGCTCCAGCCGAACAGCCCGTCCCCGTCCGTATCGGCGGCTTCGGCGGGGCGGAAGGCCTTGCCGGATTCCTGGTGGCGGGAGGCTACAATCTGCTGATCGATGCCACCCATCCCTTTGCCGAGCGCATTTCGGCCAATGCCGCGGCGGCAGTGGAACGCACTGGCATTGCCGCCATCGCGCTCGTCCGTCCGGAGTGGATTCCTGAAGCCGGCGATCACTGGCATGTCGTGGCGGACATTGCCGCTGCCATCGCCACGCTCGGCCCGACCCCTCGGCGCGTCTTTTTGGCGACAGGCCGACAAGGTGCCCACCATGCGGAGGTCGCCCCTCAGCATTTCTACGTCGTGCGCAGCGTCGATCCTATCGATCCGCCGCTCGCTCTCACTGACGTCGAATATGTGCTCGACCGCGGCCCCTTCACGCTCGAAGGCGAGATGGAGCTCATGCGGAAATATCGCATCGACGCTGTCATCACCAAGAACAGCGGTGGTTCGGCCGCTTATGCCAAGATCGAGGCCGCCCGCCTGCTCGGCATCAAGCTTGTCGTGATCGCCCGCGCGCCCGCTGCCGCCATGACGTCGGTCGGAACGGTCGAAGCGGCGCTCGAAGCGATCGATCATCTCTTGTCTCCGGCCATGAAGCGCGGCGTATAGATGAGGTCTGCTTGCCCCTCGCGGGCAATCACCCGCGTCTCGGGTGAACCGATGATGACACAGGTCGCCATGTCGGCGAGATCGGCGTCAGCTCTATCAAGCGGCTGAACGGTGATCCGCTCGTCAGGCCGTCCGGCCGCCCGACCGAAGATGACAGGCGTCGTTGCCGGCAAGTGCTGGCGCAGAAGTTCGAAAGCCTTGCCGAGCTGCCAGGGTCTCGCCTTGCTGATCGGATTATAGAGGGCGATGACGAAGCCCGCGCGGGCTGCGAGCTCCAGGCGATTCTCGATAATGGCCCAGGGCTTCAGATTGTCCGAGAGCGATATGGCGCAGAAATCGTGACCGAGCGGCGCCCCGACACGGGCGGCCACCGCCAGCATGGCCGTGATGCCGGGCAGGACGACGAGATCGACGCCGCGCCATTCCGCCGGTCCCCTGTCGATCGCCTCGCAGACGGCAGCGGCCATGGCAAAGACACCAGGGTCCCCACCCGAGACAACACAGACATCAGAACCAGCGGCTGCCATCGTCAGCGCCGCCCCTGCCCTGTCCAGCTCCTCGCGATTGTCGGAGACATGTCGGGTCTGGCCGGCGCGCAGCGTCAGGCGGTCGAGATAGGGGCCATAGCCGAAGAAGTCGGTCGCGGCTTCCACTGCCGCCTGGGCTTCCGGCGTCATCTGCCCGGGATTGCCGGGACCGGTGCCGATTACGAAGAGCCGGCCGCTCATCGGCTGGCCTCCCAGCCTGGCACGAGCACGAGCGAGAAGTAGGGCGCCTCACCCTCGTCGCGTTCGGCGAGCTTCACCATCGCGGCATTGGCCATCGTGCCGCGTTCGACATAGAGAGCGTCGCCGAGACGGCCGGCCGCCCGCAGCGCGCGGCGGATCTTCGGCAGGTTGCGGCCGACCTTCATGATGACGGCAGCCTCGGTATCCGTAAGCCTGCGGATCAGTTCCTGTTCGGCCATCGTTCCCGGCAGCACCGAAAGCACGTCGTCACCCTGCACGATCGGCATGCCAGCCAGCGACCAGCAGCCGGACATGGCGCTGATGCCGGGGATGACCTCGGTCGGATAACGCTGCGACAGCCGCACATGCAGGTGCATGTAAGAGCCGTAGAAGAGCGGATCGCCTTCGCTGAGCACTGCCACCGTGCGGCCGGCATCGAGATAGCGGGCGACCGCGTCGGCGGAGTCATTGTAAAAGCCGGTGGTGCGGCTCTGATAGAGGGGATCGTTTTTGTCGAGTTCGGTCGTGACCGGATAATAGAGCGGCAGCAGTTCGACGCCGGGCTTCAGCAGATGTTCGACGATCGCCCTGCCGTTGCCGCCCCTGCCCTGCTTGGCGAAATAGGCGATCACGTCGGCACTCTCGATGGCGCGCACCGCCTTGAGGGTCAGCAGTTCCGGGTCGCCGGGTCCGGTGCCGACGCCGATCAGACGGCCGCTCATAGGCCTGGCCTCGCCAGCGCATTAATGGCGGCCGCGGTCATCGCGCTGCCGCCAAGACGGCCGCGCACGATGGCAAAGGGAACGCCGCAGGAATTCTCCGCAAGCGCATCCTTGGATTCGGCGGCACCGACGAAGCCGACCGGCATACCGATGATCGCTGCCGGCCTCTGTGCGCCATCGCCCAGCAATTCCAGGAGATGGAAGAGAGCGGTCGGTGCATTGCCGATGGCAACGACGCTGCCGGCGAGCCGGTCGAGCCAGAGATGGATGGCGGCGGCCGAGCGGGTATTGCCGGTCTCCTGGGCGAGTTCGTGGGTGCGTGGATCGTGCAGCGTGCAGATCACTTCGTTCTTCGCCGGCAGACGGGTACGCGTCACGCCATGCGCTACCATTTCCGCATCGCAAAAGATCGGTGCACCGTCCTGCAGGGCGATCCGTGCAGCATGGACGAAGCCGGGTGAGAAGACGAAATTCTGTGCCGCCTCGACCAGGCCGCAGGCATGGATCATGCGGACGGCGACATCGGCCTCCTCGGGCGAAAAACGCGAGAGATCGGCTTCGCTGCGAATGATCGCGAAGGAGCGCTCATAGATCGCGTCTCCGCTGCGGATATAGTCGTAGTCTGGCATGTTTATTCCTGTTGTAGCGCCTCGGCGAGGCCGATGACCCCAAGCCTTTTCAAGCTATCGGCACTCGACTCGCCGGCACCTCTCTTGTCTTCGATCAGCCGGGCGAGCCTCTCTATAGCGAAATCGATCCGTTCGCCAGCAATCCTTGCAGCCGGCCTGTCGGCGGCAAGCCCATCGAGGACAAAACCGTAGCCTTCAGCCGAACCGACGATCGCGAGATCTGCGTGTCGGTGCGCACACCCTTTTGCGCAGCCGGAGAGATGAAGCTTCAGCGAGCCATCGAAGAGATCAGGAACCCGATCGATCAGCTGGCCAGCCAGAGCCCTCGTATCGTAGAAGGCCGAGGCGCAGGCCCCTGCCCCGGCGCAGGCTGCGATCTGCTCGGCCGGCTCGTGTGCCGTGACGCTGAATCCATGATCGACAGCCGCTTGTTGCATAGCGGGCATTTCTGTCTCGCCGATGCCGATCAGGAAGAAGCCACGATCAGGCGCCAACCGGATTTCCGGTCCATCTGCACTCTCGGTGGAAGCCAGGAAAGAGATCAGATCGGCGGCTCTGGCCTGGCCGAATTTCAGCCGCATGCCGAGTACGGCGCTGCCGTTCCTAAGCCTTGTGACGCCGACGAAGGAGGATTTCTGGGGCGCCGGACGGGTAGATCGGATGCTGTCGATCTGCGGAAAATGGCCGCGCAATGTTGCTGCGTCGATGTCGCGAGCGCGTGTCTGCCTGCCGCGCGCGATCAGGATCTGAAGCAGATCGCCGACCGCGTTGACGGCTGTATCTGCGCCGCCGACTGTCAGCGGTGTCGCGTCCTGTCCATCGCCGGCTATCGAGACCAGCCACTGACCAGCATGTTGTGCGACGATGCGGATATCGGTAACGAGAGTGGAAAGCGAAAATTGCCCGCCGCCATCGATCAGGATCGAGAGTTTCGGAGCAAGGCGCGGAGAGCTGAGAAACGCGCCGAGCCTGTTGCGCAGCGCCGCTTCCATCTCCGCCGCATCGGCGATCTCATCGGCATCGACGCCATGCAGCGGTGAAATCTCGATCGCGACGCCATCAGGCACGGTGATACCGGCGGCGTCGATATCCGCCGCCAGCAGTCCGACGGACCCGGCACGAAGGCCACGGATCTGCAGATTGCCGCGGGCGGTGATTTCCAGAATGCCGTTCCCATGGCGCACGGCTGCCAAAGCCAGCGCCTGAAACTGGGAGACGGTAAGTGCGCCGCCGGCCGGCCTCAGGCGCACGAGCAGGCCGTCGCCGGTTTGCATGGGTGCTGCAAGTGCCGGGCAGGCGCCGCGATGCATGCTCGTTATATCGAGCCTCTCTGCTTCAAAGATCTTGCCGGTAACGCTATGCATTCATCCATCCTTTGGCCATGTCTTACATGATCGCGCCGGATGCGGCAAAGCGAGATCGGTCCGGTGACCGGGACATTCAGTCGTCGAAATCCCGTCCCTTACGGAGGAGATAGATGTCCATGATCCAGCCATGACGTTTGCGCTCGTCGGCACGGAGCTGGACGATGTCGTCGGCGATATCGCCAAGCCGGCCTGAGCGAATGATTTCATCTTTCGTGCCGAGATAAGCGCCCCAGAAGATCTCGGCATCGGGATCGTCGATCTTGGAAAAAGCCTGTTCGCCGTCGAGCATGACGACGGTGCTTTCACGCGTCAGCCCTTCCTCCACCAGCCGCCGCCCGGTGGTGATTTCGACCGGCTTGCCGACGAGATTGACAGGAATGCGGTGGCTGGCCGCCAGTGCCTGGATGCTCGTGATGCCGGGAACGACGCGATAGTCGAAGGCACGGGTACCGGCATTACGCACGCGTTCGATGATGCGGATCGTGCTGTCGTAGAGGCTCGGGTCGCCCCAGACGAGGAAGGCACCAGCACCGGTTTCCGGCAGATTGCCGATCAGACCCTCATAGATACGGGCGATCGCCGCATGCCAGTCCTCGACGCTCTGGACATAAGTTCGGTCCTGGACCGCCCGCTTCGGCACCTCGAATTCGATGATACGGACACCTTCGCGGGTCAGATACCGCTCGCAGATTTCCCGGCGGACCTCGGCGAGATCCGCCTTCGCGGCCCCCTTGGTCGGGATGAACACAACGTCTGCCGCGTTCATGGCGTTAATCGCCTGCACGGTCAGATGCTCGGGATTGCCCGTACCGATACCGATGATATGGATGTGCCGCATGTTTTCCGCCCTCGCGATTTCCAGCGGTTTGTGCCGCTAAAGCAGGTCTTTCGCAAGGGTGGACCGAAGAGTTGGCCGCGGCCAACTTTCAATCTGTGTGGTTAGCGAACCGTTTATTGTCGCTACATCCGAATCATGTCATCTTCGATACGCTTTTTGACGCTATGTTGACCGAAAAGCGCTTTAAGAAGGGGCAAGTGTTTTGGACAACATTAGCGTATCAACCACGGACATTCGCATCGAAAGGCACGCCACGCAGCTCTCGCGCCAGCTGAAACTGCTGCGGGAAAGGCTTTTTCCGCCGCTTTCACAAAAGACGCTCCGGACATTCACATCAGGCGAAGCCGCGCAGATGATCGGTGTCTCCGACGGCTATCTTCGCCAGCTTTCGCTTGATGGCAAAGGTCCGCAGCCGGATGTTTCGCAGAATGGCCGCCGCTCTTACACGCTTGGCCAGATCAACGAGTTGCGCCAGCATATGGCGAGGATCAAGCCGAAGGATATGCTCTCCTACCTGCCCTGGCGGCGGGATGGCGAGAAGCTGCAGACGATCGCCATTACCAATTTCAAGGGCGGTTCGGCCAAGACGACGACCACGCTTTATCTGGCCCAGCATCTGGCGCTGGAAGGTTACCGGGTTCTGGCGATCGATCTTGATCCGCAGGCCTCGCTTTCCTCCTTGCTCGGCGTTCAGCCGGAATTCGACCTCGGAGATGGTGACACGCTTTACGGTGCCATTCGCTACGATGCGCAGCGGCGCCCGCTGAAGGATGTCGTCCGCAAGACCTATTTCGACGGTCTGGATCTGATCCCCGGCAATCTCGAGCTGATGGAGTTCGAGCATGAAACGCCGCGTGCGCTGAATGATCGCCAGAAGCCGGAAGAGCTGTTCTTCCGGCGTGTCGGCAATGCAATCGCGGAAGTCGAAGGGGACTATGATATTGTCGTCATCGATTGCCCGCCGCAACTCGGCTACCTCACGCTTGGCGCCGTCTGCGCCGCCACGTCATTGTTGATCACCGTTCATCCACAGATGGTCGATGTCGCCTCCATGTCGCAATTCCTGCTGATGACATCGGACCTTCTGTCGGTCGTGCGCAAGGCCGGCGGTGACTTGCAGCATGATTTCATCAAATATGTCGTTACCCGCCATGAGCCTTTCGACGGACCGCAATCGCAGATCGTTGCACTCTTGCGCGGTCTCTTCGGCGATGATGTTTTGACGGCGACGATCTTGAAATCGACGGCAATCGCCGATGCAGGTCTGACCAAGCAGACCCTCTATGAAATTGAAAAGGGGCAGGTTCGCCGCTCCACTTATGACCGGGCACTGGAATCGGTTAACGCCGCCAATGGCGAAATTCTAACCAGCATCCATAAAGCATGGGGTCGCATATGAGCCGACGAGATCGACTGAAGGGATTGTTCACTGATACGGCGCAGGAGTTGGCCGCGGCCAACTTCGAGGAGACATCCGTGCGCGGCGCCGCCGGTCCGGTACGTACCATGGCGCTGACGCTCGGCCGTATGGAGGAGGAGAGCAGGGCGATGGAAGAGGCCCTGCTTTCAGGCGAACATGTTGTCGAACTCGATCCTGATCTGATCGATTCCTCCTTCATTCGCGATCGCCTCGGCGACGAGCCGCTCGATATGGAGGACGAGCTCGTGCAGTCTATTGCCGAAAACGGTCAGGAAGTGCCGATCCTCGTGCGGCGCAATCCGCATCATGATGGACGCTATCAGGTCGCCTATGGCCATCGCCGCCTTCAGGCCGTGAAGCTGCTTGGCCGCAAGGTGCAAGCGGTCATCCGCAAGCTCGACGATACCGATCTCGTCATTGCCCAGGGCATTGAAAACTCGGCGCGGCGCAATCTGTCCTACATCGAGCGGGCCGTCTTCGCGCTCAATCTCGAACTGAAGAAGTTCGATCGTCCCGTCATCATGAAGGCACTCTCGACCGACAAAACGGAACTCTCGAAGCTCATCTCCGTGGCGAAAGCTATTCCTGCCGATATCATCCAGGCCGTTGGTGCTGCTCCCGGCATCGGCCGCAGGCGATGGATGGCGCTTGCCCAGGATTGGACCGATTCCGCCGTCTTGCGGCTGACCAAGCTGGTTGCGTCCTCCACTTTCAATGCTGTGGAGAGCGATCGCCGTTTCGAACTGGTCATTGCCGAGCTTTCCAAGAAGGAAGAGACGAAGCCCGAGAGCACTGAATATGACTGGAAGCCTGCGAACGGCGGCAAGATCGTCGGCCGTATCAAAAGCACCGGCACGTCTTTCACGATCGCGCTGAAGACCGGCGATGCGCCTGATTTTGGCGCCTATCTCTCAGGCCGCCTCGATGAGCTTTACGAGGCTTACAAGGCCGGGAATCCGAGCACTGTAAAGTAAGCTGCAAGGGGCGCGGCTAATTGGAGCCGAACCGGATCGCAAGGAAGCGCCTTGGCGGATGGCTCGATCAACATCCAACAGGCGGGTGATTGCTTTGTCCGCCTGTGCCGTTCATCGATACAGGCAAACGATCCCATCGGAAAACCGGGTGAAAACCTTGAGCTTGTCCGCCATGATGTTGTCCGCATGTTTCCGTCATGCGATAACTGACGGAAGGTAACGCGGGTTTCGCTTCCCTTTGTGAGAATCCATTAAGCCTAACAATGCACTATGATATCGACGCCGCAACGCTCCAGACGCTGCTTCCGGCCATCGCCGGGGCCGAGGATGCTCTGGCGCGCCTCGATGAGCGGGCGGCGCGTTCACCGGTAGGGCAGGGCTTTGCCGCGCGCAGCCATTTCTTCGATGCGGCCGGCGCACTGTGGGTAGCGGGCGAGCTCGTGCATGTCGAAGATCTCGTCCTGCACGATGCGCATATGGATAGCCGCGCGCCGAGCCATGAGTTGACGATCGCCCATTCCGTCCTGCGCACACGACGGCGGATCGAGACGGCTGATCCTGGTTGGGCGCTCAGCCCGACAGGTCTCGGCGTTCTGACCGCCAGTACTTTGGAAAGGGAGGAGAGCGTGCCGGAGGCGGGAGCCTTTGCGCCTTCCGAGAGCGAAGCTGATGATGAGGATGACGAAGCGCCGCTCGCCGCCGAAATCGCCGAGCTCGATGCCTTGCTCGCCCGCTCGCAGAGGCTTCTCGACCGGCATGCGGGCAAGACCGCCGAGGAGGAGCCGGCGGAGGCTGCACCCCCGCAGCGAGATGACGATCCGCTCGGCCTGTTCGGCGATGACGAATGGAACGAGGAGGAACGGCTGCAGGAATGGCGCGGTCTGATCCCGTTCGCCGATGAGCTGCCGCCCAGTCTGGCGGCTGCGATTCTTTTCGACGCCTGGGAGCGGATCGAACCGTTGCGCCGCCAGCATTGGCTTGGCGGCCTGCTGATCGCCAGCAGCCTGCGCGCCAGAGGCAAGGTCGCCTCGCATCTCTTTTCTTTTCACACCGGGCTGAAGCAGATCCGCCATGAGCGCCGGCGCTCGCGTGATCGGCTGACGCGTCTGCAGGCCTTTCTCGGTGCGATGCGGGAGAGTGCCGCCGCGGGCCTCAAGGAGATCGATCGCCTGTCGCTCGCACGCACGCAGATGGAGTTGCGCTTTCGCGGCCGCCGATCGAACAGCAGCCTGCCGCAGCTTGCCGATTTCGTCCTGTCGCGCCCGATGGTATCGGCCGCTATGGTTGCCCGTGAGCTTGGCGTCACGCAGCGCGGCGCGCTGAACCTGATCAACGAGATCGGCATCCGCGAATTCACCGGCCGTGGCCGCTACCGGGCTTGGGGCATAATCTGATCCAGCCGGCCGTCGCATCGATGGGATTCCAAGAAGCCTCGGATCGCCTCCGCACGCCGACAGGCCCCATCCCAGCGCCTCGTCAACCTCATCGGGAAACATATCGCTCATGACAGACACGTGCGAGAAATAAGGACGTCCGTAGACAGTACAGAACGCCTCTGTGTTGCAAGCCGCCCTTATAAGAGATCTTGAAACAGTGCCGCGAGCCTCACGCTGTAGGCATGAACAAGTAGATAATCACTATCATTATACGTCCGCATCCAGCGATAGTGTAGAGAATACGTGCCAAGGCACCGGCCATCCAAGCCAACCAACGGACTGGAGACGATAGAGCGGATTCGCGCGTCGCGGGCGAAGTCCCGGAAGGGAGCGAAGTTTTCGTCCTCGTCGATATCGTAGACGAAAACCGGCTTCTGCAACGCTAGAGCACGCTGGCTGACTGTGCCATCACCCTGTCTCACCTCCGGGAAGCGATCGATAAACTCAGTGTCAAAATTCGTCTGAGCAAACAGCGAGAGGCAATGCTTCCGTTCGTTCCAGATCCGTAGGCTTCCATGATCGGCTTGATTAGCTCGAACGGCGTGGTCGAGGGTCAATTCCGCGTCCTCACCGACCTTGAGAGGTACCTCGATCTGAGGACAGGTGAGAAGCCAGAGGTGTTCCAGCCTTGCGAGCTCGCGCCGGGCATCTTCGATCAGTTCGCGCAAGCGTTCTCTACGGACCACACCTCTTTCGTTGGCGAGCTGTTCTTCGTACTGCACCAGGTTTTGCCGAAGAATAAAGCGGCGCATGTTATTTCACCGGAGCTGATTGAGCACAGGCAAAACACACCTCAAAAAAGTCCGTTGGATGAGACGGACCTAAGCGAGGTGGAATGATGTCTTTTTATGATGACTCGGCGCTGAAACGCTGTCAATCACACACAACTCTGGCGGTAAGGGGGCCGTATAACGAGTGCTTCAGCTGGGACGTCAGGCAGTGATCGAACAGAGGATCGCCCGGTATTGCCGCACGCCTCCCGATTAAGTTGCTGGAAACGTCGATCGCCTTCGTTGCCCTAGATCAACGCACCTAGCAGTCGGGATGGACAAGCTAGGGCAAACTTCGCCCGATCGGCCTAAAATATTCTGTCGTCAGCCCATTGAGACGGGCTTTCCTGAGGAACACGTTCGCAGCAGCACGCGTCAGCACTTGGTCTTCGCCCTGCCAATCTCCATCGACAGACCTCAGTCAATAATGACCGCGTATCGAAACGACCCGCAGGTACAGGGCCTGGTGTCCAAAATGCATCGCCAGAGCGGAAAGGCGAAGACGAGATTAGGAGCAAGTAATACGCTTATTGACAGGAATCAAAGCGCCTCGAGGAGATTGGATAGACTATGAAATTCTTCGGGGCACGCCAGATTGGGCGATATCCGGAAGATGAGCATCATTACGTGGGGTCAAAAAATCGCTGCGTGACAGATGCGAGGGAGGTGTACTCGTGCTATCGGATTTGCTGAAATATATCCTCCAGATCGCACTGATTTCGTTCATGCTCGGCAGCTTGGTCGATGTTGGCCTGAAGCTAGAGGTCAAGGATGCCTTGGCTGCACTTCGCGACCGGCACTTCGTCGTGGCGAGCATTCTGTCCGCGTTCCTCGCTGGACCGCTTCTTGCCGTCCTCATCGTGTGGGCGCTTGCGTTACCACAGCCTTACGCGCTCGGCCTCCTCTTGCTGGGTTTTGCCCCCTGCGCCCCCTCATGCCCGCTCTTTCGGATTTGGCGAAGGCTGATCCTGCCTATGCAACGGCATTCATCATGATCGCTGCGCTCGAGATCAGATTATAGTCCGCCTGGTAGCTGGCGGGAAAATTTCGGTTGTCGTCCAATCGGCTGGGCCAGACCATTTGCAGGGAGAACATTACCTCCTGCAGGCAGGCACGAGAGGAGCGCCGGGGCCGATGCGGCTGACAGCCCGCCCTCGTACGAGAAGGCGATGGTGTGGTTTTGTGGTCTCGCAGCTACGATTTGAACGAGCTTTCCAGCGGTCGACGGAGCCGGAATCGGCAATCGCCAGCGACGTCGCACGAGACGTCGCGGCAACTCTTCAAGTCTCGAACTCATAGCACGCTGGACGGAAGTTGGGGCAATACCGATGCACCGAACAGCTCGCCGAGCGAGATCGCCGCACCGGAAGAGGCAAGTAGAATTGGATCTACCCCGTGGCGAAACGCAATCGGGAAAGCTGCTGATATCGCGACCACGTAGTGGGCTCGCCGTTCTTATTGCTCTTTTGATGTGCGTCAAGGAAGGATTTTGGCTGATCCCTTAGACTGTTTTGCATCCATCGGACCTCGGCTGGCGTTCAACCAAGGCCTGTCCCGGGAGCGCAAAATTCATAAGGTCGCCGCTCATGTCGTTGAAACTGGTCAGTGGAATGATGAAGTCGTCCGGCGAGGAAGCTCTGCTCTTGATGGAGACTGCCGGGGCCGAGCATATTGTCCTTGTCAGCAAAGAGGCCCTCATGGCGGTTGCAGAGCCACCGCGCTGTGATGAGAGCCGCTTGCAGGAAAACATTGATGTTTTCAGCCAAATCGCTGACGCCAAATACGCCGACGGAGGCGCGGAGCCTGACGGTCGCATTCGAATCACGGCAGACGATGTTGGCGCCTGGTTCCGTTCACGACAAGCGGCAACCTGATCGCCGGAGGTTTCGTTACCGATCGCGAGCGACTTTGCTTCATGGCCGATGTCCGATGGCTTCGACAATCGCATCTCGATGAATTGGTCGAACTGGAAGGCGCGGTCCGACATCGCCTTGTCAACCTTCCATCAAGGTGGCCTCTGTCTCGCCGAATTGATCAAGCGCCTCTTCAAGGTAATCCGACAGTAGCGGCATGCCCAGCAGATAGGAGGCAGTGCGTCCGTTGCGCGCGTCGGCGGCCTGCTGGCGAAGGTCGTCCCAGTCCGCGGCATCCCCATCGCCACGCCCAAGCCAGGAAAGAGCCACAAGGTCGATCTGTTCATCCTCGTTAAGCGCCCAGATCACGCTGCGCAATTCCTGCTCCACCGAGTCGTCGGCGTGTTCTTCAAGGATTTCGATCATGTTGTCATCCGTTGGATTGGAGCCCGGATCCGGCTCGGTCATGACATCTTTGGCGTCGAACTCTCTTGCCTTGAGAATGAGGTAACGCACTTTCTCGGGCGAAATGCCCGGTTTCCATTCTTCGCCTACGCCAGTCATCGACAGCCTCCTTTCGTGAGGATTTCAAGCATCTTGATCCGGATCGCATGTCACGCTTTGCGTTGGGTCAAACGGGACGCCTATGAGCGGAAATAAGGCGGTCATGGATGACGCAAATGGCCGCACGCCTGCAGATTCTAGACTCAGGGCGCTATGCTGGTGCTTATGGGCGTCGGTTCCTCGTCGGTGCTGCATGCTCTCATCGCTGCTGACCGCCCCGATGAGAGCAGAGCCGTGACGGGCGGCTCGACAGGATGTGTCTTTAAAGCGGCCGCCCGCTGACCGCGGCGGATATCTGCAACGCTCGAGAACGCGCCCGCAAAGCCAGGTCGTGCGGCATTTCAGTTTCCAATTGACGCCCATCAATGTCCTCACCGCAGCTCGGATCCACGCTGATCTCCTTATCAAGGAGGTATAAGATGTCGACATTCATCATGCTCACCCGCTTGAGCCATGAGGCTCTGAGAAACCCCCGCGCCATGAAGACCCTGAGCCATGAACTCGCTCAATATATACGGCGTGATTGTCCCGAGGTGCGTTGGATTTCAAGCTTTGTAGTGCTTGGTCCGGCAGACTATGTCGATATTTTTTCCGCGCCCGATATGCTGTCTGCGATGAAGGTGGCAACACTCGTACGGACGTTCGGCCATGCCACAACGGAGATCTGGCCCGCGACCGAATGGCCCGAGTTTGAGAAATTGCTTCAACAGCTTCCATCATTGATTACCGAATAGTCGGCTCAATCAGAGGCGTTGATCGTTTCAAGGCTCAGGCGAAGCAGAATGCGTCAACGACTTCAGAGCTGCAGGATATGATCCGGATTGAACAGGATCTGCTCCAAGTGCCAGAGAGGATGTTCTTCGATCGATTGACTTTTCGTGTGAGCTGAAACTCCCGCCATGCAGGCATGGCGGGAGGAAATGCAGAGCTTATCAGGCGTGATGGCCGCTGACCGCTCTCAGCAGTTCTTCAGCAAGCGGCCGACTGCCGCAATGCGTAATGTCGCCGATGGCAAGCATACCAACGATCTCGTCTTCTGCATTCATAACAGGCAGGCGTCGGATCTTATGCTTTTCCATCATGCGCACCGCTTCCTCAATGCGGTCCGACGTGTGGCAGAATGTGGCGCCCGGCGACATGACCTCCCGTGCCGTAATCCCGGAAGCATCGTGACCATCAGCAAGGACGCGTACGGTGAGATCGCGGTCCGTGATCATCCCGATCATGCGCCCGTTCTCGGTGACGGGAACGGCTCCGATATCCTGCTTTTTCATCAGTTTGGCGACCTCATTGATACGCGTGGTCGGCGAAACTGATTGAACCTGCTTGTGCATCGCTTCTGATACATGCATGATATGTCCTCCTGGTCCAAAACAGAACGTACCTGTGGAAGTTTCCAGGAACGGGTCGGCAACTGCATTGATCAGGGTCAATGCGCTTACACACGGATTTGCCCCTCGCTTCCGCAACATTAAACCAGGTAGACCACACGAGCACGGTCTCTTTCCGTCCCGCGAACTTGACGGAGATCAATGCAACAAAGTCGTCATCGTGTTGTCCTGTTCAGGTAACGATCTTCACATGTGGCCCCCGAACCTAGACCTGAGAGGACGCGGCATCGATGCCGCTGATGTCTTAGCGTTGTCGCTTGACCGAGAGCCATAGCCGGTGCGACCGGCGTGGGTGGCCAGATGTCGCCGGTGGCACTTTTTCCAACGCCGGTGTCTTCGCCCTGCAGGCGACCGCAGGGATGGTGGCGGATGCGGCCCGCGTCAGAAAGGAGCCGCCGATGTTGTTCAATGACCGAACCGACGCGGGCAGGAGGCTCGCTCAAGCTCTTGAAAGATACAAGAAGGATCATGTCGTCGTGCTCGCGCTTCCGCGTGGAGGCGTGCAGGTAGCGACCGAGATAGCAAGATATCTGGATGCCCCGCTTGACCTGATTCTGGTACGAAAAATCGGCGTCCCCACGCATCCGGAGCTCGCGATGGGAGCGATCGTCGACGGATTGGAGCCAATCGTCGTCCGTAACGAGCACGTTCTCCGCCTCGCAGGTGTGCCCGAATCCTCGTTCGAGGACGTGCAGCGCCGCGAATGGGAGGAGATTGAACGTCGTCGGCGTCGGTATCTTGGCGTCAGCCCTCATCAGGAAGTCTTCGGGCGCATCGTCGTGATCGTTGATGACGGCATTGCCACAGGTGCGACAATGATGGCGGCCATTCGTGCATTGAGGCAACGCAAACCGAGTAAGATCGTCGTGGCTGTGCCTGTCGCGCCTCTTGAAGAGCTCGCGCAATTGAGCCAGGCAGCCGATGAGACTGTCTGCCTGTACGCCCCCGCTTCTCTTGGGGCAATAGGTGCCTATTATCAGGACTTTCGGCAGCTGAGCGACGATGACGTCATCGCATTGATCCAGTCGCTTCCGGCCACGCCATGATACCCGTTATGCGTCACGCCTCAGTGGAGCAGATCGCCCGATCGCTCCCAGACGATCGGCATCAATGAACATTTGGTGCAGTTGTTGCTGATGGAAGGCGGTCCTGGGGGTGTCAGATTACTGCCTGCCGCCGCTGAAGTATTGCACTGCGTTGGTTGAGGTATCGCGAGAACGCCGCTCCATTGCGTTTTTACCAGAGGCAATAGCCATGACCATTGAGGAACTGAACGCAGAGGACTGCTTTAATGTGCTTCAACAGGCAAGAACCGGGGTGTTGGCATGCAGTCACCATGACAGGCCCTACGCGGTGCCTATTCAAATCGCCTATGACGAACGAAAGATTTATGCGTTTTCCTTGGAGGGCAAGAAGATCGAAATCATGCGTGCCAATCCGCAAGTTTGTCTGCTCGTGCAGGAAAAGAAGGGACCCAGAGACTGGTACACTGTCGTTGCTTGCGGGCGGTTTGAAGAATTTCGCGAAGAGGATGGCTTCGCCGGTGAGATGCATCACGCCTGGAGCCTGCTGCAGAGGGACAGCGAGTGGTGGGAGCCGGGGGCCATCAAGCCCGAGGGCTACGGAAATGATCGCCCCTATAAGCACGTCTTCTTCGGGATTTGGATCGAAGAAATCTCAGGTAGGCATGGCAAGGAGATCGAATGACATCGCCGGCTCAGACGGTATCGCTGCCTTACACGCCACTTTGACGCAGATCAAAGGTCTCGAAGCAGCTTTCTGATACTAATTTCTCTCATGGTTGGCGCCCACCTGAACCATGATCGGGCGTGGTGAGATTCATCATTCGCGCGCAGCCTTAAGTCGCTGCCGGAGGGTGCTCCAGCAGAGCGCGGCTGCGCGCGACACCGGCAATCCGCGCGAATGCATCTCACATGTCACCACGTGATCTTCACCTTTGCTTGGGCGTGCCGGCCCGTTGGCCGCGTTGCACCGCGACACCTACATCTTCGCGAAGTCCTCGACCTGCACTCTGATCGCGACCTCGGTTGGCAGACGTTCCATCGAGCTTGCACCGTAGAAACCGTTGCAACCCTTGCAGCCGGCGAGCACATAGGCCGCATCCGCCGGCATCGCGATCGGGCCGCCATGGCAGAGGACGATGACATCATGGCGCACCGATCTTGCGGCGTCCGCCCATTCGTTGATCTTCTCCACGCATTCGTCGAGTGTCGCCGCCGTTTCGGCGCCGATTGCGCCCCCAGTGGTCAGGCCGAGATGGCAGACGATGATGTCGGCGCCGGCCTCGGTCATGGCAACAGCGTCCTCGCTCCTGAAGACGTAAGGCGTCGTCAGCATGTCCATGGAGTGCGCACGGGCGATGATGTCTATTTCCAGATCAAAGCTCATGCCGGTCTCTTCGAGATTGGCGCGGAAAGTACCGTCGATCAACCCGACAGTCGGAAAGTTCTGGATGCCGGCAAAGCCCATCGCCTTCAACTCTTCGAGGAAGTGATCGGGCAGCATGAAGGGGTCAGTGCCGTTGACGCCGGCAAGTACGGGCGTGTGGCGCACGATAGGCAAGACCTCGCGGCCCATTTCTTTGACGATCTCGTTGGCATTGCCATAGGCAAGCAGACCGGCAAGAGAGCCGCGCCCGGCCATGCGGTAACGGCCGGAATTATAGATGACGATCAGGTCGATGCCGCCGGCCTCCTCGCTCTTGGCCGAAAGGCCGGTGCCTGCGCCGCCGCCGATGATCGGCCGTCCTTCGGCGATCTTGCGGCGAAGCTTGTTCAGAATGTCGTTTCTGTCGATGCGGGTCAAAACTCTCTCCTCAGGCATGGATGTGGTGGAAGCTGGCGACGAGTGCGGCAGCGAATTCCGGACTGTTGATATGGGCGTCTATCTCGACGAGGCGCCTGTTCGGTGCATCGCGCCAGCCCGTTCGGATAGCCGAGAACAGCGCCTCATCGGCTTCGGGATCGTGGAACGGCTGACCGGCGGCATCGATTGCCGAAACGCCCTGAAGCGGCAGCAGAAAGCGGACCGGGCCTTGCATCCGGTTGAGCCGTTCGACGATGAAGGCACCGATCCGGCCATTTTCCTCCGGCGTGGTGCGCATTAGGGTCACCTGCGCATTGTGCACGTGGAGCCGGCGGTCGCGGAAGGGTGCCGGCACCGTTTCCCGCGCGCCGAAATTCACCATGTCGACGGCGCCGACCGAGCCGACATAGGGCAGGCCGGTGCGGATGATGGCCCCGAAGCGGTCCTCGGTCGCAGGAAAGACGCCGCCGACAAGGAGATCGGGAACCTCCGTGGTCGTCACATCGATAACGCTCTGCAGCAGACCTGAATCGGCAAGCTTCTCCATCGATTGGCCACCGACGCCGGTCGCATGGAAGACGTAGATTTCATGCGTCTTGCTGAGCAACTCGCGCACTTGTGTGACGCAGCCGGTGGTGACGCCGAACATGGTCATGCCGATGCCCGGCCGATCGTCCGTGGAAGCGGTAACGGAACTGCGAGCCATGCCGGCCGCTGCATTCGCCGCATTGCCGATCACCTTGCGCGAGATCGCATTCAGGCCGGCGACGTCGACGACCGAATACATCATGGTGAGATCGTTCGGCCCGACATAGGGCGCCACGTTCCCAGAGGCGACGGTCGAGACCATCAGTTTCGGCAGGCCGATCGGAAGCGCCCGCATCGCTTCCGTGACCAGCGCGGTATTGCCGGTTCCGCCGAGGCCAAGCACGGCGCCGACATCATCACGTGATTTCAGGAACGCCGTCAGCGCCTTGGCCATTGCCGAGACCGCCGTTCCTCTGTCCGTCTGCCCGAGCACGGCTTCCGCCCCCTCGGGATGAAATTCGGCGACTTCGCGCGCCCGGATATCGGCGGCGGCCTCCTCCCCAAGTGTGCCGACATTGACCAGCACGGCATCGGCGCCGGCCGTGCGAGCCACCTCCCTAGCGTAGTTCAGTTCCGCTCCCTTGGTGTCGCATGTACCGACGACATAGACTTTTCCCATTGGTTTTCCTCCTCTTTTCGATTTTTCCCCGGTCGTTTTCCGAAAAGCACCAGTTTTTGTATTTTCCATATTGTATATTCTTTCGCATATTGCATACTTAAATCATGAAAGCCAGACGGAAATGGAGACCATGAACGCACCGCGCCACCTCACCCTTCGCGAGCGGATCTACGAGGAAATCGTTCGCCTGATCGTCTCCGGCGAGTTGCCGAGCGGTGTGTCGATCGACGAAAAGGAATTGACGGAACGCCTGCAGGTCAGCCGCACGCCGTTTCGCGAGGCGATCGGCACGCTTGCCAAGGAAGGGCTGATCGAGATCAAGCCTTATCGCGGCTTCTTTGTGCGCAGCTTCACGCCCAAGGAGATCGACGACCTCTATAATCTGCGCAAGACGCTCGAATGTTTCGCCGTCGAGCTTGCCGTTCCCGAGATGAGCGACCGGCATATCGCCAGCTTCGAACGCATCCTGGACGAAGCCGTGGCGGCGCTGCGCCGCGGCGACATGGCGACCTACGGCATCCGCGACAAGGAATTTCACGAGACCATCGCCGAGCTTTCGGGAAGTGCGCCGCTCATCGAAACGCTGGCGCGACTGGCGCTGCAGATCCAGATCTGCCGCTCGATCGCCAATGAGAGCCGCGATCTCGCCGAGAGGGCAGCCGAGGAGCGCGATCAAATCCTGCAGGCCTTCCGCTCGCGCGACGTAACTCGCGCCAAGGCGTTGATGCACGCGCATATCAGCGACGTCCAGCAGGCCGTCATGGCGCGCTTTCAGAAGGGAAATCCGGCGAGCTGACTGGATGCATGAAGGAGAGGGAGGTCTCCTTTTCGACAGGCGAAAAACGTGGCCGTGGAGCGGCCCCAAGAGGAGGAAACAATGCTGAAATTTCTTGCCCGCGGAACGGCGCTGGCGGCGATGATCGCCGCAAGTTCGTTGGCGCATGCCGAGACCCTGAAGATGTGGGGTCCGGAACAGATCACAGAACCGCTGGTCGCGCAGCTGTGGAACGGCATCAAGGCCGATTTCGAAAAGGCCAATCCCGGTGTAACCGTCGAATTCATGCCGCCGACCGGGACGATCAGCAACGGCGCGGTACAGGCAGCGATCCAGTCGGACGCCGGTCCCGACGTCATCCTCACCAATTCGGGCATCGGCCGCATCAGCGTCGTCAAGAACGCCAAGCAGGTCATGCCGCTGACCGAGCAATATGAAAAGCGCGGGTGGAAGGACAAGATCTATCCCTGGCTCTACACCGAGCTGAAAGGTCAGTTCGGCGGCGAGATCTATGAAGTTCCCGACGGCCTCGATGCGCTTGGCATCTGGTATCACAAGGATCTTTTCGCGCAGGCAGGTTGGAATATCCCCGCGACCTGGACCGAATTCGAAGCGCTGATGAAGTCGATCGACGAGACCGGCCTGCAGCCGATTGCCATCGGCCCGCGCACGACGGGCAGTGCCGGCCACCTCTTCGGCAACTTGCTGCAATCAGCAAGCGGCAAGGAGGTGATCGGCAAGGCGCTGCGCCGCGAGATCGCCTGGGACGACCCATCAGTTGCTGCCGGCGCCGTCCGGCTGCAGAAGCTAGTCGAAGCGGGCTACATCAAGAAGGAAATGGCGGGTCTCGATCTCGATGGAGCCTCACGCCTCTGGTTCAACAAGCGCGCCGTCATGTTCGTCGCAGGTCCCTGGTTCACCGCTAATGCCCGCAAGGCAGGCTACGACCTCGCCAATGCCGGTTATGCGCCCATGCCCTCCGACATCAAAGGGGCGGCGATGCCAACCGGCGGCGTCGGCTGGAGCTGGCTCGTGCCTGTTAACTCCAAGCAGCCGGAGCTTGCGATGAAGTGGATCGACTTCATGCTGTCGGACGCAGTGATAAAGAAACGAGCTCAGGATCCGGCGAGTACGATGATCTACCCGCGCGAAATCCCAGGCGTCGAGCCGCCGACTCCCGTGTTGAAGGATATCTTCGCGGCTGCCGCCGGCGGCGTCGGCTACAATCCGAGCGTCTATCTGCCCGGTCCCGTGCTCGACACCTATTTCCAGGTCATCCAGGGCCTGATCTCCGGCCAAATCGGCGGCGAGGATGGCATGAAACAGATCCAGGCGAAGATGGCAGAGGCGAAATAGTGGTCATTCCAGAAACGCCGGGAAGCAAGGTCATGGCTCCTCTCAGCACTGCACCTGCCGTGGCGGGACATACGGGCGGCAAGCCCGCCCGTATGTCCAGACCACGAACGGCGGGGTCGATCTCAGCCGATGGCGATGCCAGGACCGCATTCTGGCTGATGGCGCCGGCGCTCGCGCTCTATGCCGTCTTCACGCTGCTGCCGATCGCCGCCACCTTCTGGCTGAGCTTCAACAGCTCCGCCGGTTTCAACACCTCCGCGAGCTTCGTCGGCGCCGGCAACTACGCCAAGGCGGCGCAGGATCCGATCGTCTGGAAGAGCCTTGCCCATACCTTCATCTGGCTGGCCTACCATGTGGCGATGGCAGGTGGGCTCGGCCTACTGCTGGCGCTTGCCGTTAGCAGGCTCAGGATCACGCAAGTCTTCTTCCGCACCGCCTTCTTCCTGCCGCATCTGGTCTCGCTCGCGGTCGTCGGCGTCATCTGGGCCAATATCTACGATCCGTTCTTCGGCCTGCTGAATACCGCGCTGACGCGCATCGGGCTCGGCGCCTTCACCCAAGGCTGGCTTTCCGATCCCGCGTTGGTGCTGTTCTCCGTCAATGTCGCAAGCTCGTGGCAGGGCTTCGGTCTCTACATGCTGCTCTTCATCGCCGGCCTGCAGAATATCGACCGTTCGCTCTATGACGCAGCCGAGGTGGACGGCGCCAACGCTCTCCAGAAGCTGATCTATGTGACGCTGCCGGGGCTTCGCGAGGTCATGACCTTCGTCGTCTCGCTGGCAATGATCAACGGGCTCAAGGGCTTCGCCACGGTCTTCGTCATGACCAATGGCGGGCCGTTCTATCAGAGCGAGCTGATCACGACTTATATCTACCGGCTTGCCTTCCAGTCCCAGGATCACGGGCTTGCGGCGGTGCTCTGCATCCTGCTCAGCCTGCTCGCGATCGTCATCACCATCGTCTTCAACCGCTGGCGCGCGAGGCTTTCCCAATGAGTGTGCGCAATCGCGAATGGCCGGTGGCGCTTGCGCTGACACCGGTCTTGATCCTGATCCTCGCCCCCTTCGTCTGGCTCTTGATCTCGAGCTTCAAGACCGAGGCCGAGATCGGCCGGGCCGATCCCTTCACCTGGCCGGCCGATCTGATGTGGCGGAATTATCTCGACGCCTGGCAAATTGGTGGCTTCGGCGACCTCGTCGGCAACAGCCTCATCAATCTCGTCGGCGTCGTCCTCCTGTCGCTCATCACCTGCGCGCCGGCCGGCTATGCGCTTGCCAAGATCCGTTTCCCCGGCCGGGAGTGGCTGTTCTATGCCTTCATCCTCGGCCTGACCGTGCCGGTCCAGGCGATCGTCATTCCGCTCTACCAGGTGCTCTTCGGACTGAACCTCGTCAACACGCTTGCTGGTATCGTGCTGGTGCAGGTCAGCAACGGCATTCCCTTCGGCATATTCCTGATGCGGAGCTTCTTCATCGGCGTACCTGACGATTTGATCGAGGCGGCCAAGATCGACGGCGCTTCGCATTTCCAGATCCTCACTAAGGTCTTTCTGCCGATCTCGACGCCAGCGGTTCAGGCGCTGGTCATCATCAGCGCGCTCTCCACCTGGAACGATTTCTTCCTGCCGCTGATCGTGCTGATCAGCCCCGACGTGCAGACGCTGCCGCTCGGGCTGGTGCGTTTCGCCAGCACCTACGCTTCCGATTACCGGCTGGTCTTCTCGGGCACCGTCATTTCATTCCTGCCGATCATTCTTCTCTACATCCTGATGCAGCGCCGCTTCACCGAGGGGCTGACGCAGGGAGCAATCAAGGGCTAACCATGTCGCATCACGTCCAGCGGGAAATCCGCTACAATTTTGAATTCGATCACCGCATCAAGGCCTGCTTCATCGGCGCCGGCGGTCATGCCTACCGAAATGTCTATCCAGCGCTGCGCTACGCACCGGTGGAACTCGCCGCCATCTGCGATCTCGATCTCGGTCGCGCCGAGAAATTCGCCAAGCTCTTCGGCGCCGGCAAAGCCTATACCGATCACCGCGAAATGTTGGAACGAGAAAAGCCGGAACTGGTCTTTCTCGTCACTGCCTATCATCACGACGGCCGGGTACAGGCCACCGATCTGGCGCTCGACGCGCTTGCATCAGGCGCTCACGTCTGGATGGAAAAGCCGACGGCGGCAAGCATCGACGATATCGAAAGGCTGCAGGCGGAAAGCGTGGCGGCCGGCCGCATGGTGATGACCGGTCTCAAGAAGACCTTTTTCCCCACAATCGAGAAACTTAGAGATTTGATCGGTTCGCCCGGCTTCGGCAGGCTGACCTCGATCAATGTCCGCTATCCCCAGAGCCTGCCGAGACCGGAAAACCGCGCCGATCTCGTGAAGATGCAGAGCTTCCTCGACCACATCTACCATCCGGGCGCGATCCTCAATTTCCTCGGTGGCGAGATCGAACGCGCTGGTTATGAATGGGAAGCGCTGACGGGGGCGAGCGTCACCAGCTTGCGCTTCCGCTCCGGCGCGATCGGCACACTGCATCTGGCCGCCGGCCAATCGGGCGGCAGCATTTTCGAGCGGGTCGAGATTATCGGCGAGGGGGCCAACGCCATCGTCGAGAACGGCAGCCGACTGACTTATTTCCGCAAGGCGGACCTGCCGTCATACGGCCGTGCCGCAAGCTTCATCCAGCCGGACGAGAATGCGGCGCTGTTCTATGAGCCCGAACATTCGCTCGGCCAGCTTTATAACAACAACCTCTTCTATCTCGGCTATGTGCCCGAAATCCTGCACCTAACCGATGCGATCCTTGCTGGCACGCAGATCACGAGAGGCACGCTCGAAATCGCCCGCGAGATCATGAAACTCTTCGAATTCTACAGACGCACAGATGCCGGCGTCACTTCCAATCTCTGACCGGAGGCACAGTCTTGAGCGAGACCGACATCATTTTCAGGAAAGCCGGCGGCGAATTCATGCCGACTAGCTGGGGCGAACTTAACTGGAAGATCACCGGCGACAGCACGCCAGGTGCCGAAATGACCTTCGGCACCTGCCGCATCAATCCCGGCGAGCGCAACCAGCTGCACTCGCATCCTGACTGCGAGGAGATCCTCTACGTCGTCTCCGGCAGTTGCGAACACAAGCTCGGCGACGCCCTTTACCGGCTCGAAGCCGGCGATGCGATCCGCATTCCGCGCAACATCAGGCACTGGGCGCGCGCGCTCGGTACCGAACCGCTTTTCGCCCTGATCATGTTTTCCTCCGGCACCCGCACGGCGGTCAATCATGAAGGCGAAGGCGCAGCCTGAATGCTGTCTGAAGGGGAAACATCATGGCTTCGATTGCGCTTCACAATATCCGCAAATCCTACGGCACGCTGTCCGTCATCCACGGCGTCGACGTCGACATCGAGGACGGCGAATTCATCGTGCTCGTCGGGCCGTCCGGCTGCGGCAAATCCACATTGCTGCGTATGATCGCCGGCCTGGAGACAATCTCCGACGGTCGCCTTTCGATCGGCGGCCGCATGGTCAACGACCTGCCGTCGAAAGAGCGCGACATTGCCATGGTGTTCCAGAGTTATGCGCTCTATCCGCATCTGACGGTGGCCGAGAATATGGGTTTTTCCCTGAAGCTGCGCGGCACCTCCAAGGATGAAATCGGCCGCCGGGTGCAGTCCGCGGCGAAGATCCTGGCTCTGGAACCCTATCTCGACCGTCATCCGCGCCATCTCTCCGGGGGCCAGCGCCAGCGTGTCGCCATGGGCCGGGCCATCGTGCGCGATCCGGAAGTCTTCCTCTTCGACGAACCGCTTTCCAATCTCGACGCGAAGCTGCGCGTGGCGATGCGCGCCGAGATCAAGGAGCTTCACCAGCGGTTGAAGATCACGACCGTGTACGTCACCCATGACCAGACCGAGGCGATGACCATGGCCGACCGCATCGTCGTGATGCGCGATGGCATCGTTGAGCAGATCGGAACGCCGCTGGAGATCTATGATCACCCGGCAACCACCTTCGTCGCCGGTTTCATCGGCATGCCGGCGATGAACCTGCTCCAGGGCCGCATCCAGGCAGACGCCCCTTCGATCTTCCGCACGAACAGCGGCGTCGCCATACCGTTGTCGCGGCATCCCGGGACGGCCGGTCCCGGTGAAGAGCTCATCTACGGCATCAGGCCGGAACAGTTCCTCATCGCCGACCAGGGGACGCCGGCAAAGATCGTCGTCGTTGAACCGACGGGTGCGGAGACGCAGGTTGTCGCCCAGATCGGCGAAGAAAACGTCAATATGCTGTTTCGCGAGCGAATTGCCGTGAGGCCTGGCGACACCATCCGCTTCACCTTGAGGGCGGCCGGCGAACATCTGTTTTCGGCCGCCACGGGCAGGCGTCTTCCCGAAGTGGGCGCCCGAAGCAGACGTTTTCCTTGAGTTTTGCCGAGGCTCTGACGATTGGCGCGTCCCTCGATCGGTACCATAGATTATCGCAGACAGTCGCTGCGGGTCGGGGGGCATATCCCTTCAACTGCCGCCACACGGCGAATTGACGAGGTCTCAGGTTCTACTCACATCAACTGCAACTCGACTACAACTGCAGGCGAACCTCAGAGTCTCAAGTCCACAGGGTGATTGGACCGAACTCAAAACTCAGCCACCTTGCCCCAAGCCGAGGCCCTGAAGCGGCGGGGACGATATGGCCTCGGATCGACGATAGGTCCCGCACCCGTCACGATATCGGCAATCAGATGGCCTGCCCCGGGGCAGATGTCGAAGCCGTGGCCGGAAAAGCCGGCGACGAGGATGAAGCCCGGCAGGCTTTCGGCTTCTCCGATCCCAGACACACCATCCGATATGGAATCGATATAGCCGGCCCAGTTCGCGGTGATCTTCGTCTTCTTCAATTCGGGAAGAGCTCCAGCGCGCGCTCACGCGTCTGGGGGATCGTTACCGGATCCGGCGCTGGATCGAGTTTGCGAATGCGCTCCATCGGCCTCGGCCGGCCGAGCCGCCAGGGGCAAGCGTCTCATGGCCGCTCTTCAAGCCTTCGAACCCGCCAGGCGCGAATCTTCCAACGCCATCGGCAGGAATTGCGGCGAGGATCGCAGTTGCTGAGCCGTCAGTTCATTGGGGCCATCCGTGGGGCATATCCGCCTGCAACGAGGTATCTCTACGAAATATCCCGCATCGCAGGAAGACCCATGAAATATATTTCATGCCTTGAATTATATTGACAGTTCGACTTGTTGCAGTCTAACTATGATTACCGGGGCTCGAGGAGGAGGTCCGGGTTCACGAACAAGGCGCGGCATAGGCCGTCGGCTTTTGGGAGGGGCGAGAGCCCCGAGGAGGAACTTTTGCGCAATTTTTTGAGCACGGCAGCGATGGCTGTTTTGGCTGTCGCGACATTGAACACGGCTGCGTCAGCGGCGGAAACGGAGGATCCGTTTCGCTGTAAGCCGGGTGAAAAATACGTCATGAACGTCATGGTTTCGGGCGTCGAATATTGGTTCCCGGTCTATGAAATGTTCAAGCAGGCCGGGCGGCAGTTGGGTTGCGAAACCGCCTATACCGGCACGCCGGAATACGACGTCAACAAGCAGATCGCCACATTCGATCAGGCGCTCGCTCAAAATCCGGCAGGCATCCTCGTCCATCCAATGAATTCCGACCCGTTCATCGAGCCGATCAACCGCGCCATCGATCAGGGCACGGCGGTCGTCACTTTCGCGGCGGACTCGCCGCTCTCCAAACGCATTTCCTTCATCACTTCGGACAATACGCGCGAAGGCACCTACGCTGCCGATGCGATCGCCGAGAAGCTTGGTGGCAAGGGTGAATATGCCGTTCTGGAAAATCCAGGCCAGGACAATCACGATAAGCGCATCGCCGCTTTCATCGCTCGTATGGAAACAAAATATCCTGGTATGAAGCTCGTCGGCCGGGCTGCGTCGAACCAGGACCCCAACAAGGCCTATCAGGGTCTGATGAGCCTGGTGCAGGCGCATCCAAGCCTGAACGCCGTGTTCATGCCCGAGGCAAACTCGGCAATCGGCGCGGCCCAGGCCAATAAGGAAAGCGGCGGCAAAATCCTCGTCATGTGTGCGGACGTCAACGCCAACATCCTCGACATGATCAAGGCGGGCGAAGTGTTTGGCTCGATTAACCCGAACCAGGGCATGCAGGGCTACATGGGCTTCATGTTGCTGTGGCTTGCCAAGCATCCGGAGCTTATCGATCCGATGAATGACGCCAAGCGCGTCGGCTTCAACCCGATGAGTATCCCCTTCGTCGACAACGGTCTGTCGATCGTCACTGCCGATAATGCCGATGACTTCTACTGGGACAAGTACCTGAAGCGCCGTGGCACGAAAGGCATCGAGGAGTAAGCCTTGCAAAGCGTCGGCCGGGATGACGAGGTCCCGGCCGGCCGATGCGAGGGAACAGAGGGAGAGGATGCCATGCTGCGACCACCGGTCTTGGAGATGCGCAATGTCAGCAAACGTTTTGGCGCCATCAGGGCGCTGACGGATGTGGCATTCACTCTTGAAAAAGGCGAGGTGCACGCGCTCTGCGGTGAAAACGGCGCAGGCAAGTCGACGCTTATGAACATCATCGCCGGCGTGCTGCAGCCCAACGAAGGCGACATCCTTATCGATGGCGCACCCGCGAAGATCGCGTCTCCAGCCGCCGCACAGTCTATGGGAATAGGGCTCGTCCATCAGGAAATCGCACTTTGTCCGGATGCGACCGTTGCCGAGAACATGTTCATGGCGGCAACGAACCGGCGCCGGTCGCCCCTCATGAATTTTGGCAGGCTGGAGCGCGACGCGCAGGCTGTTATGAATCGTCTTGCTGCCATTGATGTAAGCCAGAAGATCTGCGATCTGCCGATTTCCAGCCAGCAGCTTGTCGAGATCGCCAAGGCTTTGACCCTCGACTGCCGCATCCTCATCTTTGACGAGCCGACGGCGGCGCTGACCGAAGCGGAAGCCCAAGTCCTCTTCGGCATCATCAAAGACCTGAAAGCCCACGGCATATCCATCGTCTATATCAGTCATCGCATGGCGGAGATCTTCAGCCTTTGCGACCGCGTCACCGTCTTTCGCGACGGGCGATATGTTTCGACTGACCGCGTGTCCGATATCACGGCGGAAGATGTGGTGCGCCGCATGGTCGGCCGCGAGATTACGCAGCTTTATCCGGAAAAGCAGTCCGAGGCGGAGCGTACCGGCGAAAGCATTCTTTCCGTGCGCAATCTCGGCGACGGCAAGCGTTTTCGGGATATCAGCTTTATTCTGCGCAAAGGTGAAATTCTCGGGATCGGCGGCCTGATAGGCTCCGGCCGGACCGAGATCGCGGAGGGTATTTGCGGACTGCGACGTACGACGCAGGGCGATGTTCAACTGCTTGGCAATACCCTCTCGGCTTCATCCTATGCGGATTCGGTGCGGGCGGGTGTCGTTTACCTCTCCGAGGATCGCAAGGGTTCCGGCGTGTTTCTCGACCTGTCAATCGCGCAGAACATAGCCGCTCTCGATCTGAAGTCATTGACCGGGCCTTTCGGGCTCCTGAATGCAAAGACGGAGGCTGAGCGCGCTCAGGATCTTGCGCGTCGTCTTGGCGTCCGCATGGGCGGCATCGGCATGCCGGTTTCGTCGCTCTCCGGCGGCAATCAGCAGAAGGTCGCGATCGCCAAACAGCTGGCCATCGACCCGAAGGTGATCCTCATGGACGAGCCGACGCGCGGCATCGACGTCGGCGCGAAATCCGAAATTCATCGCCTACTGCGTGATCTCGCGCGTTCCGGGATCGGCATCGTCGTCATCACATCGGAACTGCCGGAACTCCTTGGTCTCTGCGACCGGGCGATCGTCATCCGCGAGGGCACTGTCGCCGGCGAGCTCGAAGGGGCGGCGATGACGGAGGAAGCCATCATGAGGCTCGCATCGGGCATCAGCGCGCAGCCGCTCACGACATCTAAGGCATCAGAGCATGCCGTTTGAGGAAAAGGCAGAAACGGGGGATAAGACAATGACAGATCACGCTTTGGGGGTGACGAGGGGGCGCGCTTCTCCCTGGCGGCGGTTCGCAACCATGCGGGAAGCGGGGCTCATCGCCATCATTCTCGCGCTTTGCGTTCTGATGAGCTTTGCCTCCCCGCACTTTCTGACGCTCGGCAACTTCAGGGCCATGCTGATGTCGTTCTCGGTGGAGGGCATCGTCGTCGTCGGCATGACGATCCTTCTGATCGTCGGTGGCATCGATCTGTCCGTTGGGTCGGTCGTCTGCTTCTCGATGGTTCTGTCGGGATCGCTGTTCCTGATGGGGCTGGATCCATGGAGCGCGTCGCTGATCGGCATAGCTGCGAGCGCGCTGGTCGGCTGTGCCATGGGCTTCTTCGTCACCGTCATCGGCCTCAATCACTTCATCACGTCGCTGGCCGCCATGGTGATCGTGCGAGGCCTTTGCCTCATCATCACGCAGGGAACGCCGCTCTCGCTGTTCACTCTGCCGCCATCGTTCAAAGCCGTCGGGCAGGGAACGCTTTACGGGATACCTTACGTCATCCTGATCTTCGTCGCCGTGGTTACCATCTTCGACTTCCTGCTGCGCCGTGCGACAGCCTTCCGCAAGGTTTTCTATACCGGCAGTAATGAGAAGGCGGCGCTCTATTCCGGCATCAAGACCAGCCAGGTAAAATTCTGGGTCACCGTCCTCTGCGCCACGCTGTCGGGCGTTGCGGGCGTCATCTATATGTCGCGGTTTGGTGCTGCGACCCCCACCTTTGGCGTCGGAATGGAGCTCAATATCATCGCGGCAGCCGTCATCGGCGGCGCGTCCCTGAGCGGCGGTTCCGGCACGATCCTCGGCGCCATCCTCGGTATCGCCCTCTTGTCAGTGGTCACAAGCTCGCTGATCCTGCTTAATGTTTCCGTCTATTGGCAGGATATGATCAAAGGCTGCATCCTGCTGACTGCTGTTTCCATCGACCATTTCCTGCATAAGCGGAAGGCTGCGTGACATGCCGATTGCAAAACTCAAATCTCCATCTGCGCCCCGCGAGGAAATCGTCATCGCGCGCCAGATGCACCAGGCTCTCGTCCTGCACTTCCTCGAAGGTCTGACACAGGCACAGATCGCCGATCAGCTCGGCATCTCGCACGCCACGGTAAACCGGTTGATCAAGCGCGGCCGCCAGCTCGGCCTGGTCGAGATCAAGATCAAATCCCCCGTCGAGCCGCTGGTGGACATGGAAGAACAGCTTCTGGCGCTTGGCGGCATCAGCCGCGCCATCGTCGTGCCGGCCGTGTCCGACAATCCGCAAACGACGTTGCAGACGGTTGGCGAAGCGGCAGCGCGTCTGCTTCTTGAGCACGTTGCCGACGGTGACACGATCTGCATCACCGGCGGCAAGGGTGTCAGCGCCGTCGTCGCCGGCCTCCAGCCGCCGCGCCGCTTCGACGTCGAGGTCATTCCGGCGACGGGCTGCGTCCAGGGCAAGCACTACACCGACGTAAATCATGTTTCGACTATGATGGCCGACCGCCTCGGCGGTCATTCGTTCCAGATCCATGCACCTCTCTTTGCCGATAGCGCTGCAGAGCGCGACATGCTGATCAACATGCGTTCTGTTGCCGATGTCTTCAGGCGCGCGCGAGAGGCCAAGGTGGCGGTCGTCGGCATCGGCTCCATTCTCTCCGATGACTCCAGCTATTATGATCTGCACCCCTCGTCGAGCACGGACCGCGCAGCAATCGAGCGCTCCGGCGCCTCTTGTGAGCTGCTCGCGCATCTGCTCGATGACCGGGGCAGTGTCTGTGACTACAGCCTCAACCGATCACTGGTCTCGCTGACCCTTCCGGAGTTTGCCTCGATCCCGACGAAGATTGGTGTGGCAAGCGGTCGGAACAAGGCAGGTCCGATTCTCAGCGTTATGCGCGGTCATCATCTCGATACGCTGGTCACCGACGAAGCGACCGGTGCTCGTGTTCTGGCGCTGGCAAACGGTGAAGGACAACGCGCATGAGCGAGCAGCAGTTGATACGCGCGATCGGCAGGTCGGGCATCACCGCTTCGGCTGTCGGCCTCGGAACATGGGCGATTGGCGGCTGGATGTGGGGAGGCACGGATGAGGCGGAATCGATCATCGCAATCCAGGCGTCGCTGGATGCCGGCGTTACGCTGATCGATACCGCACCGGCCTACGGGCTCGGCCGATCCGAGGAGATCGTCGGCAAGGCGCTTGCAGGCCGTCGCGACAAGGCCGTCATTGCGACCAAGTGCGGCCTCGTCTGGCACACGGACAAGGGCAGATATTTCTTCGAACAGGATGCCAGACCGGTTCACCGCTATCTCGGCCGCGATGCGATCATTCATGAAGTTGAAGCGAGCCTGCGGCGCCTCGATACAGACTATATCGATCTCTACATCACCCACTGGCAGGACCCGACGACGCCGATCGAGGAGACGATGCGGGCGCTGGCAGACCTGAAAACATCCGGTAAGATCCGTGCGATCGGCGCCAGCAATGTCAGCGCCGCCGATCTTGAAGCCTATATTTCCGCTGGCGGCCTGGATGCCATCCAGGAGCGGTTCAGCATGATCGACAGGGAGATCGAGGCCGATCTATTGCCGTTGACCCGACCAAACGGCGTTTCGACCCTCAGCTATTCATCGCTCGCGCTCGGTCTTCTGTCAGGCGCCATCGGCCCCGAACGGAAGTTTTCCGGCGACGATCAAAGGCGCGACAATCCGCGCTTTTCCGTCGCAAACCGTGAAAAGGTGATGGATTTTGCCGATGCGATCCGGCCGGTTGCCGACAAACATCAGGCCAGCATCGCGCAGACGGTGATCGCCTGGACGCTCGCCCAGCCGGGTATCACCTTTGCTCTTTGCGGCGCCCGCAACAGAGCGCAGGCGCTCGACAATGCCCGAGCCGGAACCATACGGCTGGATGCAAATGACCAGTCAGCCATCGATGCAGCTATTTCAGCAAAACTGACCGCCATGGACAGGTAAACGGATCGTCATCATGAATCGTGAAGAGACCTTGGACGGGCTTCGCCAGAGCCCGAAGGTGGACGTGTGTGTCATTGGCGGCGGTATCAACGGCATCAGCGTCTTCCGGGAGCTGGCGCTGCAGGGGCTCAATGTGCTCCTGGTCGAGAAGCACGACTACTGTTCCGGCGCGAGCGCTGCACTGTCTCGCATGGTGCACGGAGGCCTTCGCTATCTTGAGAACGGCGAGTTCAAGCTGGTTCAGGAATCGCTGGCCGAGCGCGACCGGCTGTTGCGCAACGCCCCGCATTACGTCGCGCCTCTGCCCACGACGGTTCCGATCTTCGACATGTTTTCCGGTCTCGGCAACGGTCTCGTCCGCTTCCTCGGGTTGACCCGGCGACCAAGCCGCCGCGGTGCTCTGGCGATCAAGGCCGGGCTCAGCATCTACGACTTTCTCACGCGCAAACGGGCGATGATGCCGCCTCATCAGTTTCGCGGGCGGCGCACAACGCTTGCGAAATGGCCGGTGCTCAATCCCCAGATCAAGAGTTCCGCGACCTATTACGACGCCTGGGTCAGCCATCCGGAACGCCTTGGCTTCGAACTGCTGGAGGACGGTTTATCGGCGGGACCGGAGGCACGGGCACTGAACTACAGCGATATCCGGGCAGCCGGCGAAGGCCGCTATCTCGTCCGCGACACCATAACCGGCTCTTCGGCAACGATCGAGCCCACGCTCATCATCAATGCAACTGGCGGATGGATCGACATTACCAACGGCACGCTCCTTACCTCGGACATACGACCGGCATCCCTGATGGGTGGAACCAAGGGATCTCATCTCATTATCGACAATGCAGCGCTTTACGAGGCGCTCTCAGGCCACATGATCTACTACGAGAATGAAGATGGCCGGATTTGCATCCTGTTTCCTTATCTGGGCAAGGTGCTTGTCGGCTCCACCGACATTCGCGTCGCCGATCCCGATACCGTCCGCTGCGAAGCGGACGAGCGCGACTATATACTGCAGTCCCTGTCGTTCGTTGTCCCCGGCATTGATATCCGGCCGGAAGAGATCAGCTTCCAGTTTTCGGGCGTGCGGCCGCTGCCAGCCAGCACGGACAGCTTCACCGGTCGCATTCCGCGCGATCATTTCTGCACGGTCGTGGATGCTGCCCACGGCGGGCCATCGATCGTATGCATGATTGGCGGCAAGTGGACGACCTTTCGTTCATTCGGCGAGCTGGCCGCCGATCTCGCATTGGAGCGGCTGGGCAAAGAACGCCGCATCTCCACGACAGATCGCGCGATCGGCGGCGGGCGCCGGTTTCCGCTGGATCGTGCTGCCTGGATCGCTCGCATGGCTGCGAAAAAGGGAATTGCTGGCAGCCGCATGGCGACGCTTTTCGGCCGTTACGGCACACAGGCGGAGGCGATCGCCGATTTCATTGCGATGGCGCCGGATGCGCCCTTGCCGCATCCCGATTATTCGAAGCGCGAACTGCTCTTTCTTATCCGCAACGAGGCGGCGGAGCACCTGGATGATCTGCTGCTGAGACGTACCACGCTTGCCATATCAGGCAACCTCTCGCAGCAGATGGTGGATGCGGTGCTCGATCTTCTGACGGAGCACAAGGCTTGGACGCCTGCGCAGCGTGGCGTTGAGCGAGAACGCTTTCTCACGCTTTTGCGCGAGCGCCACGGCGTCACAGAAAAGATCCTTTCCGAACGGAACGAACAAAGGAGCATGGAATGCGAAGCAACAGAAAAGTCCGGATGAACCGGCTGTTTAGTGGCGGCCGCTGCCTGGACGTGGCGATCGATCATGGTGTCTGCAACGAACCATCGTTTCTCAGCGGTCTCGAAGATATGCAAGCTGTGGTCAAGGCTCTCGTCGATGCGGGGCCTGATGCGATCCAGATGAATTATGGCCAGGCAGACTTGCTGCAGGAAGTCGCAGGAAGAGACAAACCGGCTCTCGTCATGCGCGTCGATATGGGAAATCCCTACAACCGTATACGACATCGGCACATGTGGGCGGTGCTGCAGAACGAGGAGCAGCCTTTGATCGGCGCCATCGAGATGGATGCGGCCTGTATTGTGGTCAATCTGTTCATGCTGCCGGACGAGCCCGACCTCTTCCGCCAATGCGTGCAGAACATCGCTCGCGTTCGAGCCGACTGTGACAGATATGGCATGCCGCTGATGATCGAGCCGCTTGTCATGCAGCCTGTCGACAAGGCCGGTGGCTACATGGTTGATGGCGACGCCGGCAAGATCGTGACCTTGACCCGGCTTGCTCGCGAGATGGGGGCGGATATCATCAAGGCGGACCCGACCACCAACGCCGAAGATTTTCACCGCGTCGTGGAAACGGCCCGCTGCCCGGTTCTCGTGCGCGGCGGCGGTAAGGAGGATCTGCGGGGTGTCTTCGACAAATCGGCGGCCTTGATGCGCCAGGGCGCCGTGGGCATGGTCTACGGGCGTAACATCTACCAGCACGCTAATCCCAGCGCCGTCGTGCGCGGGTTAATGGCAATCGTGCACGATGATGCCGGCGGCGAAGAAGCGTTTGCGCTCTATCAGCGCGGCTGAGGGTGAAAAGCGGAATCTTGGGAGGGGTTCGGATGCCAGAATATCTATTGGGGCTCGACGCCGGTAACACCGTTATCAAAGCGGTGATCTTCGATCGCGCCGGCAATGAAATCGCCGCTGCGTTGGCGGAGGGACATAGCCGCATGCCATGCCCGGGGCACGTGGAACGCGATCTCGACGAACTCTGGGCGAATGCGTGCAATGTCATTCGCAGCTGCATCGAGCAAGCAGAAATCCAACCGAGCGAGATCGCCGCGCTCGGTTGCGCCGGCCATGGAAACGGACTTTATGCCCTGGATCTTGACGGCCAGCCGCTGCTCGGCATCCAGTCGCTGGATACGCGGGCTGCAGCTCTCGTCGAGGAATGGCAGGCGCAGGGCGTTGGGGATCGCACCTATCCGATCGCACAGCAGCGGCCATGGCCTTCTCAGACGCCGACCTTGCTTGCCTGGCTGAAGCGGCACCGGTCGGAAACCTTCGCCAAGATCGGTACGATCTTCCTGTGCAAGGACTTCATCGTCAACCGCCTGACCGGCATGCGGTTAAGCGAGGTGTCCGACATGACCGGCTGCGGACTGCTTGATGTCGCCGCCCGCCGCTACGATCGGACGTTGATGGAGGGCTATGGCCTTGGTGACTGCATGGAGCTATTGCCGTCGCTCATCGAAAGCTCCGATATTGCGGGATATATCACCGCGGAGGCTGCGGCTCAGACGGGCCTTGCCGTTGGAACGCCTGTCGTTGGCGGTCTCTTTGATGTGGTCGCCTCAGCCATCGGTTCCGGGGTTACCCGCACCGGTGCCACTTCAATCATAGCCGGAACCTGGAGCATCAATCAGCTGATCATCGACATGCCCCGGCTGGCTGCGCCGGTCTTCATGTCTTCCACCTTCGACCGGCAGCGCTATATGGCGATCGAATCGAGCGCCACCTCGGCCGCAAATCTCGAATGGCTGGTGCGGGAATTCTTTGCCGACGTTCCGACCGGCGGCCGCTCTCCCTTCGATCTTTGCGGCGACCTTGCCGCGGCGATCGAACCGGCGGCGGATGATCCGCTTTACCATCCCTTCCTCTATGGGGCGCAGCAGAACGGCAATGCTCGAGCCGGCTTTTATGGCGTTGGCGGCTGGCATACGAGGGGACATCTCGTGCGCGCTGTCCTCGAAGGCGTTGCTTTCGGTCACCGTCAGCACATCGAGACAATGCGCCGGGCGGGAGCCGTCTTCAATGAAGCGGTGCTTTCCGGCGGCGGTTCTCGGAGCCCGATCTGGCCCCAGATATTTGCCGACGCGCTGGGTCTGCCGGTATCGATCGCGCGCTCGCGTGAGACCGGGGCGCTCGGGGCAGCGATCACCGCAGGAACGGGCACCGGCATATTCGCGGATTTTGCCGCCGGCGCGGCCGCGATGGTGCGGATGGAGCGCCATTACGTTCCGGACACGCGTCTGGAAGCCCACTATGAACGGCGTTACGGCATCTACCTGGATATCGCCGCGGCGATGACTCCGATCTGGCGTCGTCTCGCCTCCCGCAACGAACCAGTCACAGGAGCCACACAGTGAGCAAGGCTTCGAGCGAGGCGATTGCGGACGCCGGATCCTATGACTTCATCATCGTTGGCGCCGGGTCGGCCGGATGCGTGTTGGCCAACCGCCTGTCCGCCAATCCTTCAAACCGGGTGCTGTTGCTCGAGGCGGGTGGCAGCGACCGGTATCACTGGGTTCATATTCCGATCGGATACCTGTTTTGCATGGGCAATCCGCGGACGGACTGGATGATGAGGACGGCGTCTGAGCCTGGCCTCAACGGCCGTTCGCTTCCTTACCCACGCGGCAAGTTGCTGGGCGGCTGTTCCTCCATCAACGGCATGATCTATATGCGTGGGCAAGCCGCCGATTATGACGGATGGCGGCAGGCCGGCAATGCCGGGTGGGGCTGGGACGATGTTCTGCCTTATTTCCTCAAATCCGAAGACAACTACCGGGGCAAGACGGCTATGCACGGGCAGGGCGGCGAATGGCGCGTCGAGCGTCAGCGCCTCTCATGGCCCGTTCTCGACGCATTTCGAGATGCGGCCGAGGAACTCGGCATCCCGAAGACGGATGATTTCAACAGCGGGGACAATGAGGGCTCAGGCTATTTCGAAGTGAATCAACGCGGTGGCCTGCGCTGGAATACAACCAAGGCGTTTCTCCGCCCCGCTATGAAGCGGCCCAATCTGCGGGTCTTGACGGGTGCCGAAACGGAAAGGCTGCAGTTCGAGGGCCGGCGCGCCACTGGCGTCCGGTTTCGATCGAACGGCAAGATGCATGAAGCGCGCGCCCGCCGCGAGGTCATTCTTTCCGCCGGCGCTATTAATTCACCGAAGATCTTGGAACTCTCCGGGATCGGCAGGCCCGATGTGCTGCAGCCGGCCGGAATTGACGTCATTCATTCGCTGAATGGTGTCGGCGAAAACCTGCAAGACCATCTTCAGATTCGCACGGTCTTCCGCATTGAAGGCGCAGAGACCTTGAACGTGCTTTATCACAACCTCTTTTCACGCGCAGGCATGGGTTTGGAATATGCCCTTCGCCGCTCTGGCCCGCTTTCCATGGCGCCAAGCCAGCTGGGCATCTTTGCAAAGAGCGATCCGAGCTTGGCCACCGCGGATCTCGAATACCATGTCCAGCCTCTCAGCACTGACAGGCTCGGTGAACCGTTGCATCGCTACCCGGCCGTTACGGTGTCGGTTTGCAACCTGCGCCCGGAAAGCAGAGGCACCGTGCATATCTCAGGGCCGGATGCATGGGCGGCACCGGAGATAAGGCCAAATTATCTCTCGACCGCTGGAGATCGTATCATTGCCGCAAGATCGATACGCCATGCGCGCAGGCTGATGCAGACAAGGGCGATATCGCAATTTGAACCCAAGGAAATGCTGCCAGGCGTCGAGTTTCAAAGCGATGACGAACTGATCCAAAGGGCAGGGGATATCGCAACGACCATTTTTCATCCCGTTGGAACGTGCAGGATGGGAAGCGATGACAATGCTGTCGTCGATCCAGAGTTACGCCTACGTGGTGTCTTGGGGCTGAGGGTCGTTGATGCGTCTGTCATGCCGACCATTGTCTCAGGCAACACCAATTCGCCAGCTATTATGATCGCTGAGAAAGCGGCAGACATGATCGCCAATTGAGAAAACGCGTCTCCCAGACGATGCGCAGGCCACTCTATCGATCTGTGAGCGCGAGAGAATTTTTCAGCCGGTTTTTCGCCGCATAAGGCGATCAACGGCACTTCCTTTGAAACCGATGCAGCAATCCTCCAACCCTTGCCCACTTCCATAAGATCGCCGTGCGTTGTGTAAGGGTTGCACTGACAACATTGCTGAGATGGTCATCGCACCAAGGTCACGAACGCCCTGGATCACTTTACAGACCGTCTTCATCTGCCGGAAAGCAGTCCTCTATCTGTAGCTGCTTGGGGAGCGCCCGTACCGTTTCTTGAAGGCGTTCGAGAAATACTGGCTCGAACTGAAGCCGCAGCTCAATGCGATCTCAGTGACGCTGGTGTTGCGCGGTTCCTGGAGGAGGCGCGAGGCGTGCTCCAGCCGCAAATGCTGGAGGTACTGGCGAGGAGCCATGTTAGTAAGCTTCTTGCAGTAGTCAGAAAAGCGGGTGCGCGAGAGCCCACATTCCTCCGCCATGCTTTCCAGCGACCACTCTTCCTCAAGTGCATAGGCCAGCCGGCGCAGAAAGATCGCGACAGTATGTTGCGAGGTCGAAAGATCGGGGTTGAGTGTCGGAACCTGTTCGTTCATCCGATCGATCAGGCTCAGCATCATCGCGTTGATTGCCACCTTCAGGCGCGTCTCGCCATCCTCCGGGCTGCGGTCGAGCAGGATGGACGGGATCGCCTCGAAGGCGCGGCAGAGTTCCGCCCCGCCGTCCCAGACCGGCTGGTTGTTCTGCGTCAGGATCTCGTCGAGCCGTTCGGCCTCGTCCCTGGAGAAGACGAGCCAGTCCGGCCAGTCGGGCGTCTCGCTCGGCCGACGAAGGCCCGCGTCGAGAATGATCCACAGGAGCCGGCTGGGGCCGACAGTCGGATTGCCGATGGCATGCAATTGCCACGGACGGATGACGATGAACTGGCCCTGCTCGAGCGCGTAGGTCCGCTCGTCCACAACCAAATCAAGGCTGCCGCGCGCGAGATAGGCAATCTTGAAGCCTTCGTTGCAGTGCCGGTCGAGCCCCCAGGACTGGTTGTGGCGCGCATCCCAGAAACCGACGGTGCGGATGCCCGGCAGGCGCTCGCCGAGCGAAATGCCGGGATAGCTGCCGCGCGTCCAGGCGTGAAGCTCGACCTCGCCCTGACGGGCGGCGGCCTGCAGTTCCTTGCAGTTGTTCGCATACATGACCGAGTCGGGCTGGCGGAAGACCGAGGGCCGGTAATCGGCCGTGGAAATTACGGCATGTTTGTTCACTTCGCGCCTCCCAACACAAAATGACTTAAGAAATTTACCACTGTTGTCGTCCGCAAGAATTGCCGAGTCAAGCCTGCCATTGTGCCTTCGTCGCGGATGGCTTGATGGAGACGGGCCAACGCGGCAAGGGGGAGGACATCAGTGAAAATCGCATTCAACCTGCTCGTCATCGGTGCGGACATCGGTCTGCAGCACGCACGCCGGCTCGAGCGGCTGAAGGCGCTTGGCTATGACGCGGTGGAAATTCCCGTGTTCTCCGGCATCGAGCAGCACTATGCGGCGCTCGGGCGGCTGCTTGCCGATATTGGTCTCACGGCAGGCGCCGCCGCCGCCGCGATGCCCGAGGCCAATCCTGTAAGTGCGGTGGCATCCGTACGCGCAAAGGCGCGCGATCATCACCGCTGGATCGTCGATTGCACGGCTGCGATGGGCGGCGAGATCATTGCCGGCCCGCTCCATTCGCCCGTGGGCGTTTTTACCGGCGTCGGACCGACGCCTGAGGAATTCGACCGCTGCGTCGAGGCGATGCGCGCGATGGCGGACTATGCGGCGCCTGCCGGCATTCGCATTTCGGCGGAAGCCGTCAACCGTTTCGAATGCTACATGATGTCGACCATCGCCCAGGCATCGGCGGTCCACCGTGCCGTCAACCACCCCAATTATGGTTATATGTTCGACACGTTCCACGCCAATATCGAGGAAAAGGATCCGCCGGCGACCTATGAGCGCTATCACGGGGAGATCAATCATTTCCATGTATCCGAAAACGACCGCGGCGTTCCCGGTTCCGGCCATGTGCCTTTCGCGGCGCATTTCGATGCGTTGCGCCGCTGCGGCTATGAGGGATGGCTGACGGTCGAATCTTTCGGCCGCGCTCTGCCGGAGCTTGCCGGCGCGACGCGGGTCTGGCGCGATCTGTTCGACGATCTCGACAGCCTGTTTGTCGAAAGCATCGCCTTTATCCGCCGGGAATGGGCGGCGGCGGGAGAGAGGCTGGTATGACAGCTATTCCCGCTCTCAGCATGACTGGTATAAGCAAGGCGTTTCCAGGTGTTCGCGCGCTCGATGGCGTCGATTTCGATTGCTTGCCGGGCGAGGTCCACGCGATCTGCGGCGAAAACGGCGCCGGAAAATCGACGCTCATGAAGATCCTCGGCGGCAGCTACCGGCCGGATGCTGGCTCCATTCATCTGGCCGGGAAGGCCGTGCATTTCACGCACCCTCGGCAGGCGGCGGAGGCCGGAATCGCGATCATCCACCAGGAACTCAGCCTGCTGCCGCATCGTAGCGTGGCGGAAAACATCTTCATGGGACGCGAGATCGCAAGGCGCGGCATCCTGGACAAGGCGGCGATGCGGGAGAGGTCGGCAGCGCTTCTTCGCCGCATCGGCGCGCAGGTCGATCCGGAGGTGCTGGTTTCCTCGCTTTCCATCGCGCTTCAGCAGATCGTCGAGATCGCCAAGGCGCTCCTCCTCGATGCACGAATCCTCGTCATGGACGAACCCACGGCCGCGCTCGACGAACGGGACAGCCGCACACTGCTCGCGCTTGTCGAAGGTCTCAGGCGCGAGGGGGTCTCGATCGTCTATATCTCCCATCGCATGCCCGAGGTCACGGCCATTGCCGATCGCATCACCATCCTTAAGGACGGCCGGAAGATTTGGACGCGGCCGCGCGATGCCGCCCCGATCAACGAGATCGTGCGCGCCATGGTCGGCCGCGACGTCAAGGACTTCTATCCTGCCTCACCGGTTTATGCGCCGGGAGGGGTGCTCCTTGCCATAGAGGGCGGGGCGAACGCCGGCTTGCGCGATATCGCCTTCGACGTCCGAGCCGGCGAGATCATCGGCGTGGCGGGGCTGGAGGATTCCGGCAAGGGCGCACTGGCGCAGGCGCTCGTCGGAGATGTTCCCTTCACGAGGGGCAGGGTCGCGCTTCGTGGCGAGCCAATCGCCCTTCGCACCCCGCGGCAGGCGACGGCCGCCGGCATCGGCTACCTCCCAGGCGACCGCAAGCGCGAGGGGCTGGCGCTACGCCAGTCCGTCCGCGACAACGCGCTCCTGACGCTGCGTTCCATGGCCAGGCTTTTCGCCCGGCCGCAGCGCGGCGCGCTCGCGCCCGATGTCATCGACGAAAGGCTTCGCATGATGGATGTGCGTGCTGCGGATTTCGGACAGGAGATCGGAACGCTTTCGGGCGGCAACCAGCAGAAGGCGATCATCGTGCGCTGGCTGGCCCGGGCGTCCGACATTCTCGTATTCGTGGAGCCAACGCGCGGCATCGACATCGCGGCCAAGGCGGCGATCTACGAGACAATGCGACGCCTTGCCGATTCCGGCCGAGGCATCGTCGTCATCTCCTCCGACATGCCTGAACTCATCGGCATCGCCGACCGCATCCTCGTCATGCACCAGGGGCGCCTGTCCGGCGAATTGCCGAGGGGAGCAAGCGAGGAGGACATCATGCATCTTGCCCTTGGCCTTGCAGATGCAGCGCGCGGGGAGGTAAACCCATGACGATCGATATCGAGAAGCCGAAACCGGCCCTTCCGGGCCTATCCATCGCCGTTCTGCTTGCGGGGCTCTCCATCGGGTTTTTTGTCGTCGTTGCGCTTGCCACCGGCGAAACCGCGCAACTCACCGGTCAAGGCGTTGCGGGTCTGCTCCAGCGCATGGTTGCGCTCGGACTTGTCGCGATCGGCCAGACCTTCGTGATCCTCGTCGGCTCGATCGACCTTTCGGTCGCTGCGCTGATCAGCGCCGTTGCCGTCCTCGCCTCGCATGTCATGCAGAGCGATCCGGCGATGATCCTGCCAGCCGTTCTCGCCTGCCTCGGCCTCTGCCTTGCAGCCGGGCTCGTCAATGGCACCCTGGTCGCCTACGGCGGTATCAATCCGCTGATCGCAACGCTCGGCACGGGCCTCGTCATCCAGGGCGTGCTTGCCGCTTCATTCGGCGCGTTGCAGGGCGCGGTCGCGCGCGAGTTCCAGATCATCGCCTATGGCGGCGTGCTGGGCGTGCCCTATTCCATCCTGCTTCTCGTCGCCCTGTCTCTCGTAGCCGCCTTCGTGCTCTACCGCACGTTGTTCGGCGCGCGGCTCTATGCCGTCGGCGGGAATCCTGACGGTGCGCGGCTCGCCGGCATCCGCACAGAACGGGTCATTCTCTCCGCCCATATGGTCGCCAGCCTCTTTGCCGGTGCGGCAGGGCTCTATCTCGCCGCGCGGCTGCAATCCGGCACGCCATGGATCGGGCGCGACGGCATCTACGATCTCGAATCCATCGCAGTCACGGTCATCGGCGGCACGATCCTTGCCGGCGGCAAGGGCGGTGTTGCTGGCACGCTCGCTGGCGTCCTGCTTTTTGCCAGCCTCGATGCGGGTTTCAACATGCTCGGCATCGACGCCTTCCTGAAACAGGTGCTGCGCGGAGCCATCGTGATCGCCGCCGTCGCCGTCCATGCCGTTCGCACAAGGGGGCATGTCGCATGACGACCGTTCCGCAGATTTCTTCGTCAGTTCGCCGTCCGACGCGCATCGCCGCCAATGCCGGTATCGTCATCTTCGTCGTGCTCTATGCGGCCATCGCCTTTCTCCAGCCGAGCTATCTGGAGCCGAGCCTCTTCATGAACTTCATGCGGCGGGCAGCGCCGCTCGTCATCCTCGCCTGCGGGCAGCTCTACGTCATCCTGACGGGTGGCTTCGACCTCTCGATGGGCGCGGTGGCCACCCTGGTGGTGCTGGCCGCTTCGATCCTCATCAATGGCGATCCCGGCGTGACCCGGGTGGTCATCGGCGCGCTCTATGCCATGGGCATCGCCGTCGGCCTCGTGAATGGTTTCGTCGTCGCCTTTCTCAAGGTGCCCTCGATTATCTCCACGCTTGGCACCATGCTGCTCGTCAACGGGCTGGCGCTGGCCTGGTCGGGCGGAGCGCCGCGCGGCGACCTGCCGGACAATTTCCGCAATCTCGGCCGGCTTGTCTGGCGTGACATTCCCGTTGTCGGCACGCTGCCGCTTGCGGTGATCGTCATCGCCGGCTTCGTGGCATTCGCCTGGTGGGGCTTGAATGGCACCGTCTATGGCAAGCGGGCGTTGGCCGTCGGCGACAATCCGCGAGCGGCGGAGCTTGCCGGCACGCCGGTTGCCGCGACGCGCATCCTCGCCTTTGTGGTCTCGGCGGTCTCCGCCGTCACGGCCGGCATCCTGCTCGGTGGCTTTTCGGGAGTGTCGGTCAATGCCGGGGAGGGGCTCGAGCTGCAGGCGATTGCCGCCTGCGTCATCGGCGGCGCGCAACTGCTCGGCGGACGCGGCTCCATCTGGAGCGCGGTCTTCGGGGCGCTCAGTCTCTTCGCGCTCTTCACTTTGCTCAACGTCCTCGGATTGCCGCAGGCGCTGCGCGACAGCATCCAGGGGCTGATCCTGATCGCCGCGGTGGGCGCCAGCGTGCGGCACAACCGCCGGCTCACCTGAGCGATATTCGTCATCAACCGCCGGGGCGACCGGCTTCGTGGAGGAGGAGAAAAAATGAAACTCAGGACAATACTGGCGACGACCGTGGCGCTCACATTCACCGGCCAGGCACTGGCGCAGGATTTCAACGATCCGGTCGAGTTCAAGAAGCAGCGCGAGCAGCTCTCGATAAAGCCGCAGGGGCCGGAAGGCCAGCCCTGGGCGCAGCATCTTGGCGACGGCATGGTCGACACGGCCAAATACAAGAAGGACGGCCAGGTCACGATCTGCTTTTCCAACGCCGGCGTCTTCAATCCCTGGCGCGTGGTCGGGCTCAACAACCTCAACGCCGAGGCGGATCTGCACAAGGATCGCCTCAAGGAACTGATCGTCGTCGATGCCGAAGGCAAGGACGACAAGCAGATTTCCGACATCGAGGCCTTGGTCAGCGGCGGCAAGTGCGATGCGTTGATCGTCTCGCCCAACACGACGGCGGCGCTCACCCCGGTCGTCGACGCGGCCTGCGGCAAGCTTCCCGTCATCGTCTTCGACCGAGGCGTCAACACGCAGTGCCCGGTGACCTACATCCATCCGGTCGGCGGCTACGGCTTCGGCATCACGTCCGGCGAGTTCATCGCCAGCAAGCTGAAGAAGGGCGCCAATGTGCTGGCACTGCGCATCATGCCGGGCGTCGACGTGCTGGAAACCCGCTATTCGGCCGCCAAGAACATCTTCGACGAAGCCGGTATCAAGGTGATCGGTTCGGAGTTCACCGGCAGTGACCGGGCCAAGACCAAGTCGATCGTCGAGGACTACATCAACCGCGGCGAGAAGATCGACGCGGTCTGGATGGACGCCGGCGACACCGCGACGGCAGCGTTGGAAGCCTTCGAGGATGCTGGCCTTCCCTATCCGGTGATCAGCGGCGAGGATCAGCAGGACTTTCTGCGCAAATGGCAGTCGGAAAAACTGACCGCGATCGGCCCTTCCTACCCGACCTACCAGTGGCGCACCGCCATCATCGCGGCCCTCGACGTGCTGGATGGCAAGCAGGTCCCAGGCCCTGAGTGGGTGCTGCCACAGCCGGCAATCACCGAGGACGTGTTAGCAAAATATGTCGACGAGCGCATGCCGCCGCTGCACTACAGCCTTTGCGGCTGCCAGGAGTTGCCAGATTATCCGGAACGCTGGGGCGGAAAGATGTAGCGGTTGCCCCAGCCGAAGGGGTGAGCGCCGCATCCGGCATCATAAACTTAACAGCTGAGAAGCCAAGGTGAGGCTCCGGCAGCAAGTATCGCCTATGCGCGGGCGATTTTCGCCCACAGGCCCATCGCGGCTGCTTGCAGTTCGCGATGATGGCCAGAGGGGATGTCGTGGCGCGGGATGTGAAACAGGTTGGCAATCGGATCATGGATGGAGACGAAGCGTTGTAGATGTCGCTGTGACTTGAAGCGCTTCATGATCCCGCTCTCGTCGCCGGGTCGGCTGGTGAGAATGATTAGTGTGGAATTCGCGCCATTGCGACCAATGCGTACGCCCGATGGAGAAATGCAAGAATCGAACCGCACCCGTTGGGCAGAATGAGCGCGGCTCGATGGGTGGGCCGGAAGATCAGTTGATTCTTCTACCTGCGGCGGAGAAGAGATGGATTTTCCCGGATTTGGGGGCGAGATGGATTTCCTCACCGGGCCTGAAATCCATCCGGCGGTGCAGGACGATGGCGGCCGTCTGGTTGCCGAGGCGAACGCAAAGATGGGTTTCCGCTCCGGTCGGCTCGACGGTCAGCACCGTGGCCGGAATACCGGCATCCGCCACTTCGAGATCTTCCGGGCGTATTCCATAGGTGCATGCCGCCTTGTCGGTTTCGGCCGGCAGCGGCAAGCTGACGCCGCCCTTGATACGGAACCAACCCCCACTGATGCTGCCCTCAAAAAGGTTCATAGCGGGCGAGCCGATGAAGGTGGCGACGAAGGTGTTATCGGGGCGATCATAGAGGTCGAGCGGCTTGCCGATCTGCTCGATGCGCCCTGCGCGCATCACCACGATCTTGTTGGCCATGGTCATCGCCTCGATTTGGTCGTGTGTGACGTAGACGATGGTGGTGCCGAGGCGCTGGTGCAATTCCTTGATCTCGCTGCGCATGGTGACGCGCAGCCTGGCGTCGAGGTTGGAAAGCGGCTCATCGAAAAGGAAGACCTTGGGGTGGCGCACGATGGCGCGCCCCATGGCGACACGCTGGCGCTGGCCGCCGGAGAGCTGCTTGGGCAGCCGTTCCAGCAGCGGCTCGAGCGCGAGGACGCCGGCGGCTTCATTGACCAGCTTGTCGATGGTCGCCCTATCGTGGCCCTGCAGCTTCAAGGCGAAGCCCATGTTCTCTCGGACCGTCATATGAGGATAGAGCGCATAGCTCTGGAACACCATGGCGATGTCCCGTTCTTTCGGCGCCACGTCGTTGACGATGCGCCCGCCGATGCGGATCTCGCCGCCACTGATGTCCTCCAACCCCGCAAGCATGCGCAGGAGCGTAGATTTGCCGCAGCCCGACGGCCCGACGAGCGTGACGAACTCCCCGTCCTCGATATCCACGGAGACTCCATGGATGACAGAGACCGCACCATATTGCTTAAGGACGCTATCGATCGTTACCGATGCCATTGTCTATTCCTCCCTCAAAGCTTGAGCTGCCAGATCCTGGCGGCAGAGATCGCACCGGCGAGCTTCGCCGAGCGAGCGGCGGCAAAACTCGGAATACGCTTAGTTGCTGTCCAGCGGCCGTTGTCGGCGAAGACTTCAATGGAGCCGGCATCGAGGAAGATGCGCAGTTCCGAGGGCCTGGCGCCCGCGGCAAGATAGCGCGGTGGTGCCTTGCCCGTGCCTGCGTCGAAGACAATGGCAAGGCCATCGGCGTCGAGTCTGACGCCGATGGCGACGTCTGGATGGTCTAAGGCAAGATCGAAGGCCGCGCCGGGGACGGCGAGGCTGAGCGCGATTTCCACCGCTCCATCGCCAAGCAGCACAGTCTCGCCGGCGGCGAGCGACGTGTCGTCGATGAGCCTGTGACGGAGGCTCTCGGCCGCGGCGATGGGCGGGGTCAGCACGCTGTTGTCTTCTACAAGGACGCGGCGCGGCAGGGTCATGGCCGTCGGGAAGTCGTCCTTCTGGGAGAAATCCGTCCAGTTGGCCAGCCAGGCGATGCCGACCGGCTCTTCACCGTCGACAAAGGCCTGAAAAGCATAGGCGTCGGAGCCAAAATCCAGCTCCTGCTCGAAATCCGATGTGAAGCTGCGTCCGTCGAAACGGCCAACCGTGACGAAGGTGAGATTGCGGCGGCCGGTCACGGGGTCGCGGCTGGTCAGCAGGCCGAAGATCAGAGCCCAGCGGGTCTGTGGATCGTCCGCCCTGCCGCCGACCGGCACCATGCAGGGGCATTCCGCCGCCGTCATTCCGAAGCGATCCTCGCGGTGAATGACGCCGAGGAAGGTCCAGCCGCCGGCGCCCTCAGAATCGATGGTTTCGTAAAGCAGCACGACGCCCCCCTCACGGTCGCGGCTGCCGAGCAGCATCTTCCACCGGCCGTCTGGCCCCTTGAAGACATATGGATCACGGAAATCGGTGGTGAGGCCGAGGCCTTCCGGGCGCAAGGGCAGAACGATTTCGCTAGCACCCGCGACAATGCCGTCTTGGCTGACGGCGGAAAGCTGAATCTGCTCCTCCGGCTTCCGGTCACGCACATGCTCGGTGTAGAAGACGCGAATTTCTTCGCCTTCGGGGCCGGAGAGGGGAATGGCCGAGCCGGAGAATGCGCCGCCGCGCCCGTCGTCCCTTTCCGAGAGATGATCGGCTGGAAGGAGGAACATCGGCAGATGCGTCCAGCGCAGGAAATCCCTCGAGACGGCATGCCCCCAGTGCATGGTGTTCCAGCGCGGCTGGTGCGGATAGTGCTGGTAAAAGAGATGCGCGCGGCCGGCGAAGCGGCCGAAGCCGTTCGGATCGTTCATCCAGCCAAAGGGCGGGCGGAAGTGATAGGCGTGCGGCAGTTGCGGCGGCGCGGTGCGGGCATCGTGATGAAGCACGCGGATGCCCTCCTCCAGCACCGTTTCCGGCCGGAAGGCGTAGGCGACCGACAGCATGGTGTCTGCTTCGTCATAGGCCAGCACCGCGCGGCCGCTCTTGCCGAGGGTCACGGCGAAGAATTCGAATTCCTGCGTGCGGCGCGTGGCTGGATCGGCCACGTCCTCGTGATCGACGGTCACGAGGAGCCTGGCTTCGCCGCCGGCGCGCCGCGCCTTCAGCCAGAGATGCAGCACCGTGCCGGAGGGAAAATCGGCCTCGATTAACTGAAGCACGGCGACTGCAGATTTTGCTGCGAGAGACATGGTTAACCTTTCACGGCGGAGCCGATGAACGAACTTACGAACCAGCGTTGGAAAGAGAGGTAGAGGATGAGCACGGGGATCATCATCAGGACCGAGGCAGCCATGGCGCGGTCCCAATAGATGCTGTCTTGCCCGAAGAAGGTGGCGATGGCGACGGCAATCGGCCGGGCATAGTCGGTCTGGGTGACAAGCGTCGGCCAGAGATACTGGTTCCAGCTCTCGATGCCCATGAGGATGGAGACCGTGGCGAGCGCCGGCAGACTGAGCGGCATGTAGATGGACCGATAGATGCGGAATGCCGAGGCGCCGTCCATTTCTGCTGCTTCGTAGAGTTCCTTCGGCAGTTGCGCGAAGAACTGGTAGAAGAGGAAGACATAGAGCGGGCTCGCCACCCAGGGCAGGATCTGCACAGCGAAGGTATCGGTAAGCCCCGCCCGCGACATCATGACGACGAGCGGCATGATAATGCTTTCCTGCGGGATGACATAGAGTGCTACGACCAGCGCTAGCAGAACGGCCTTGCCGCGTAGCGTTCCCCAGGCGAGCACGAAGCCCGCCATGGAATTGATAACGAGGCCTGAGACCACCGTGACGACAAGGATCACCAGCGAGTTGAAGAGATAGCGGCCGAAGGCGAGCTCACCGGAGAAATTGGCGATCTCGCGATAGTTCGACAAGGTCGGGTCGCTCACCCAGAAGGCGCGAAAGCTGCCCATGTCGGCGAGGATCCGGAAGCGGTCGTCCTTCAGGCTGGCGATCAGCAGCATGAAGAGCGGCGAGATTATCACGAGCGCGATGACGAGAATGCAGAGGCTCTGCACGAGACGCAGGCCCGTCTTGCCGTTGCCCCTGGGAATTGCCAGCGGGGCGGGCTGGCTCAACGCGATATCAGACATCGAAACGCCTCAGGAGTTTGCGCTGGACGAGCGCGATCAGGAGAACGATGACGAAGAGGATGACGGAAACCGCCGATGCATAGCCGAGTTTCTGTTCCTCGAAGCCGGCGCGTACCATGTAGTGGACCACGGTTTCCGTGCTTTCCTTCGGCCCGCCCTGGGTGAGGATCGCCACCTGCGTATAGAGCTTGAAGGCCTGGATGGTGGTGATGACCAGCACGAAGACATGAGTGGGGCGCAAGCCCGGCATGGTGACGTGCCAGAAGCGGCGCAGCGCGCTCGCCCCGTCGATGCGCGCGGCATCGTAAAGCTCGTCCGGAATGCCTTGCAGGCCGGCGAGGTAGATGATCATCTGAAAGCCATAGGCCTGCCAGGCCGACAGCAGTACGATGGAGAACATCGCCCAGTTAGGATCGCCGAGCCAGTCGATCGGCTGGATGGCGCCGCCCGAAAGGAAGCCGACGATCTGGTTGAGGGGACCGCTCGGATACTGGAACAGCGTGCCCCAGATGACACAGACCACTACCATGGAGGTGATCGCCGGCAGGAAGAAAAGGCCGCGCAGCAGGTTCTTCATCGGCAGCTTCTGGTGCAGCAGCAGCGCGGTGAGGAAGGCGAGACCGCACTGGACGGGCAGAACCCAGATGGTGAAGCGCGTGACGTTCCATAGCGATGTCCAGAACAGCGGATCGCTGAAGACGCGCTGGAAATTCAGGAGGCCGACGAATCGCACCGGCGTCGGGCGGGGCACGAGCGGCTGGTTGGTCATCGCCGTCCAGAACGACAGCAGAAAAGGTGTGATCAGGAAGGTGGCGAGCAAAAGCACGGCCGGCGCGATCATCGCGACTTCCTGCCAAAATCGCTGGCGGTCGCGCCGTCTGCCGGGGCGCGGCAATGCGGGCGCTGAGGTCTGTTGCAAGGTCATTGTCTCCTCCTCATCGATCATCCTCCGGGGCGGGACCAGCCTGAGAGCCGGCCCCGCAAATGCCTTAATGCTGCTCGTCGAAGGGCGGGTAGCCGGCATTGTCCTCGATATCCTCGTCAATCTTCTTGGCCGCCGCCGTCAGTGCCTCCTGTACGTCGCCGCCATTGAAGACCTTGTCGACGGCCTGCATGAAGGCCGAAGTGATCGTTGGATAGGCCGGATGCGGCGGACGGGCGATGGCCGTCTTCGAGGCCTGTTCAAAGGCGACGGCGAGGGGGCCGCCTTCTGCGTAGAGCGGGGATTCGGCGGCGAAGCTCTTGAGTCCCGGATAGCCGGACTGGCTCTTGGCATAGGCGCGGTAATCCTTGTCCTTCAGCATGAAGCTCAGGAACTTGCCGGCGATATCGGGGTTCGCGGACGTCGCGGAAATGCCCCAGATCCAGGTGCCATTCGGGCTCACGCCCTTCTCGCCGATCTTCGGCAGCGGCATAACGACGATATTGTCCTTCATCGCCGCGGCGGCCTCGGCATAGAACCAGTGGCCGCCCATGGCGAGCGCCGCCGGCTGGCCTTCGGCGTAGAACTGGTTGGTGCCCGATGAGGTAGGCACGACCCAACCCTTCTTCACCCAGTCCTGCATCATGGTCAGCGCCTTGACGCAGGCCTCGCCGTCGAGCGTGCCGCGGGCAGTCCAGGTCTTCCGGTCGATCAGGTTGCAGCCGGCGCTTTCGAGCAGCGGGCCATAGGCATAGGTGATCCACTCTGTCTTGATGCCATAGCCGCGGAACGTGTCGATCGGCCACTTCACACCGTCGAGCTTCGAGAGCTTATCGAGGTAGCCCTCGAATTCCTCGCGCGTCCAGGCATCGTCCACGGACTTTGGAATGCGCGCACCGATGGCTTCGAGATACTTCTTGTTTCCATAGAGTACGACGGACGAGTCCGTGAGGCCAACGGCATAGAGCTCTTTGTCGATCGGATAGGTGCCCTGCGCGACGTTCGAGTCCGTCATATCGTCGAGCACGTCCTGCTCGAGCAGCGGCTTGACCGGCTGCAAATAGCCTGACCAGACGTAATTGGCGAGGAACGGCGCGTCGAGCTCCATGATGTCGGGCAGTTGCTTGGACATGACGGCGGCGCTGAACTTTTCGTTATAGGCGTCATGCGGCGCGTAGATTAGCTCGATATCGACATCCGGATTGGCCTCCTCGAAGCGCTTAGCTACGTCGCCGTAGGTATTCACCCAGCCCGGATCGCCTTGATGCATGATATGGATGACGGTCTTCGCCTCGGCGATACCCGCTGCCGCGACCAGCGCGGCGGTCGTAAACATTGTGGAGAGTAAACGATTACTCATTCTTGCGATCATTTTGGTAGTCTCCTCCTGTTGAATACGATTACATGCGAATGTTCAGACGGACGCCCGTTCTACGAGATGGAACGGGAGTTTGCGCAGAGACTGCGGTTCTGGCTCTCCGGCGAGGAGAATCTCCATCGCGAGACGGCCCATGGCACGGTGTGGCAGGGCCATCGTCGTCAATGGCGGGTCAAGCCGCGAGGCGAGTTCGACCTGATTATCAAAGCTTGCCACCGCGATATCGTCCGGTATGCGAAAGCCGGCACGGGCAAGCGCGGCATAAACCTCCATCGCTACGCGGTCGTTGCCGCACAGGATGGCATCGGGCCTTTCACCGGATGCAAGAAGCGCCTCCAGATGGATGGGGACCAAGCTCGGCGCACGATCGCTGTAAATCCTGCGGCGCACGGCCGGGAAGACACCGAGGGGGGCAACGCCCGCCTCCTTCAGGGCACCGCGAAAACCCATCTCGCGGAGCATGCCGGCGAGAATGCCCGGCAGGTTGATGAAGGCTATGCGGCGTCGGCCGGCAGCGAGAAGATAGCGCACGATCTCCCGCGCGCCACCCTCCTCGTCCGGCACCAGCGAGGTGACTCGGCCGGAGGTCTCGCGGCAGTTGATCATCACGCCGACGGAGCCGGTCAGCTTTTCCGGCAGGGCGACATCCTTGTGGTACATGGCGGCGTAAGCGACGGCGCGAGGACGGAACTGCTGCACCTCGCCGAGTACCGACCCAATCGACTGGCCGCTGCTGTGGTTGATCGCGAAGACCGCCATTCCGGCACTGCGCGCCGCGCCATCAAGGCCGCGCACGATCTCCGTCGCAAACGGCGAGGTGATGAGGCCGTCGGAGATGACGCCGACCAGCGGCAGCCAGCCCTGGCGCACTCCCCGCGCTGCCAGGTTTGTGACGTAGCCGAGTTCCTCGGCGATGGCCTTCACCTTCTGGCGCGTCTCGTCCGACATACGGGCGGAGCCGCCATGCAGCGCGCCGGAAACCGTCTTCACCGAGACGCCGGCACGCTCCGCGATGTCAGAAAGCGAGACTGCCAAGTCCTTCACCACCACTATTGGGTTATCGATTACTCAATCGTATAGGCGTGTGGTGTTTGTCAAGTAGATATTGAGGCTGATCGTGCGATCGGATGTGATCGCCTAATTCGCAAGCGAGGCCCTGGCAACTAGATCCAACTGAAAGGCTCCCCGCACGCGAAGCTTTTGCAGTTGTGCCGCCGCGGGCGGATTTGACCCAGCATCGACATGTTTTGATCGACATTAATATTACTATTTACTAATTTAGATTCTGGTATACCGTCGTGGTACGATCGGCACATATGCCACACGTCGCTTCGCGACGGACCTTGGAGGGGGCGCATCGGCCGGCCGTAAGTCGCGAACGGGCCCTCGCAACCGCGGCCCTTGGGAGGAGTATTATGAAACAGCTGAAACGGAAAAATGCAGCCTTGTTTTTCGCCGCGTTGATGCTGAGTACGGCGCCGATGGCTGTATCACATGCCGCCGACAAGCCGACACTCGCATTCGTCGTCAATGGAGCATCCGACTTCTGGAAAGCCGCCGAGGCGGGGGTGAAGAAGGCCCAGGGCGAGATGCCGGACTACAACATGGAGCTGAAATATCCTGAGCAGGCGGCCGTCGCCATTCAGCAGCGTCTCATGGAAGATCTCGTCAGCGCCGGCGTCAAGGGGATCATGGTCTCCGCAGTCGATCCCAAGACCCAGACGGATGGCCTCAACAAGATCGGCTCGCAGACGGCTCTCTTCACCACCGACAGCGACGCGCCGAAGACCAACCGCGTCGCCTATATCGGTTCTTCGAACGTCGACGCCGGCAAACAGGCCGCCGAAATCGCCAAGAAGGCGATGCCGGACGGCGGAAAGTGCATGGGCTTCGTCGGTCTGCTGGGCGCCGATAACGCCCGCGAACGCATCGAAGGGATGAAGGAAGGGCTCAAGGGTACCAAGATCGAGCTGGTCGATGTCCGCGGTGACGATATCGACCAGACGCGCGCCAAGAAGAACGTGGAGGATGCGTTGGTGGCCAGCCCCGACTTGACCTGCATGGTCGGCTTCTACTCCTACAACACGCCGCGTATCTATGAGGCGCTGCGTGACGCGGGCAAACTCGGCCAGATCACCGTCGTCGGCTTTGATGACGATCCGATCACGCTCGGCGGCGTCAAGGAAGGTACGATCGCGGCAACCGTCGTGCAGCAGCCGTTCGAATGGGCCTATCAGGGCATGAAATTGATGGCCGCCTACCTCAAGGGTGACAAGTCCGGCATTCCCGCCGACGGCTTGATCATCATTCCGACGGTGATCATCGGCAAGGATGACGTTGACAAGTATGCTGCCAACCTGAAGGCCATGGCTGGAAAATAACCTCTTTCGCGGCGGCGGTACTCATCGCCGCCGCGAAAGGCATTTCGTGCCGCCAGCATCAGCAGCCATGGACAGCCGATGAACCATAGTTCCGATATTCCGCCACCGGGCGCGCCCGGAACGCCATTCCTGTCGCTTTCCGGCGTTGGCAAGACCTATCCAGGTGTCGTTGCGCTCGAGGGCCTGTCAATGGACATCATGCCAGGCGAGGTCATCGGCCTTGTCGGCGAAAACGGGGCCGGAAAATCGACACTGATGAAGATTCTCGGCGGTGTGATCGCACCGGATCGGGGCACGATCCTGCTCGACGGGACAGAACTTCGTTTCCTCACTGTGGAATCGAGCATCTCGTCCGGCATCGCCTTCGTGCATCAGGAGCTCAATCTCTTTGAGAATCTCGACGTCGCTGCCAATATCTTCCTAGGGCGCGAACCGCTGAAGGCGGGACCTCTTAAGCTCGTCGATCGCGATCGGCTAAGGGACATGGTGAAGCCGCTCTTGAGGCGCGTGGGCGCGCATTTTTCCGCCGACACACGCGTGGCGTCGCTTTCGCTGGCCGAGCAGCAGATGGTGGAAATCGCCAAGGCGCTGTCCATCAACGCGAGGCTCGTCATCTTCGACGAACCCACGTCCAGCCTGCCGCTGGCTGAAACCGAGCGGTTGCTCAGCATCATCAAATTGCTGAAGGCGGATGGCATCAGTGTTATTTTCATCTCGCATCGGCTCCACGAGGTTGAGCGCGTAGCCGACCGGGTCGTCGTACTCCGTGACGGCGCGCTTGTGGGCACGCTCGCCAAGACGGACATCGGCCACGACCAGATGGTCAAGCTGATGATTGGCCGGATGCTTGCGGCCCGTACTGCAAAGCCGCAGCGCTCACCCGGCTCGATTGCGCTGAAGGTGAGTGCCGTGCGCACCGAGGCCTATCCCGGCCGTCCCGTTGATCTGGAAATCAGGTATGGAGAAATCCTGGGACTTGCGGGCCTCGTCGGGTCCGGCCGTACCGAGCTTGCCAGAGTGCTCTTTGGCATTGATCGCAGTTACGGCGGATCCATCCTGCAGGACGGGCAGAAAATTGCAGTCCGTTCCGCGCGGGACGCCGTTGCTCGCGGCATTTTCCTGGTGCCGGAGGATCGAAAGCGCAACGGCATTCTTCTTGATTTCTCGATCGCCCAGAACATAACCCTTGCCGATCTCCCCATGCTCGCCAGCCGCTTCTTGCTTTCCGCCGAGCGGGAGACGGCGGCGGCCGAAAAACAGCGCGTTCGCCTCGGCATCAAAGCGCCCTCTATTTCGAGCCGAACCGGCACTCTGTCCGGCGGCAACCAGCAGAAGGTGGTACTTGCCAAATGGTTGTCGATGAGCCCGAAGGTGATGATCTTCGACGAGCCGACACGCGGCATCGATATCGGTGCGAAGAACGAGATCTACGGCCTGATGCGGGCGCTTGCCGATGCCGGTGTCGCAATCCTGATGATCTCCAGCGACATGGAAGAGGTGATCGGCGTTTCTGACCGCATTGCCGTCATGCATGAGGGCCAGATCGCCGGCATTCTCGATGAGGACGAATTCAGTCAGGAAAGCGTCCTTTTGCTTGCTGTCGGCAAACGCGTAAAATAGCCGCCGCGGCAACATAATTAGGTATCGGGGGGATGGATCTCGAATGATCAAAAAAGATCTTGGACTGCTGCTTTTGATCGTCGTCGTCGGCATCGTCGTCGCCATCATCAATCCGCGCTTCCTGCTGCCGATCAACCTGGCGAATACCGCCAACCTGATCGGTCTTTTCGGCATCCTGTCGATTGGCCAGGCCTACGTCATCATTACAGGCGGTATCGAACTTTCCGTGGGTTCGCTCGTAGCGCTTCTTGGTGTGCTGTTTGTCGATTTCGTCGCGGTCCAAGATATGTCATGGATGCTGGCGCTGCCACTCATTCTAGTGCTCGGCGCGGCCATAGGTGCCATTCACGGCTGGCTGATCACCCGGCTGAACCTGCAACCCTTCGTCGTCACTCTCTGCGGCCTCCTTATCTATCGCGGGGCGGCGCGCTTCTATACGGCCGACGGAACGGCGGGTTTTGCGTTCGGCCAAAATTTCCCGGATCTTGAGTTCATCACCGCCGGACGGTTCTACGGCGTTCCCAACACCTTCATAGCGCTCGTCATCATTTCCGTGGTCATGTGGGTGGTGCTGCATCGGTCTGTCTTCGGGCGTTACCTTTACGCGATCGGCAAGAACGAGGAGGCGGCCCGATATTCCGGTATCCGCACCGGCCGGATGGTGATGTCGGCCTATGTCATCTGCGGACTGCTTACGGCGCTCGCGGCAATCTATTTCGCCATGTACACACGCTCGATCTCGCCGGCCAGCCATGGCCAGTTCTATGAGCTCTACGCGATCGCCGCTGCCGTACTCGGCGGCTTTTCGCTCCGCGGCGGCGAGGGATCGATCGTTGGCGTCGTGCTCGGGACGGTCCTGCTCCAGGAGTTGCAGAACCTCGTGAATCTGCTCGGCATCCCCTCGTCGCTGAATTTCGCCGTCATGGGTGGCGTGATCCTCATCGGCGTGCTGATCGACCAACAATGGAACGCGATCCGCGCACATCGCCGACTCATCTCCGCCGCCCGGCAGACCGAAGCCCGTGTTCCAGACGAAGGCAAATTGCCGGTGGTTGCCAATCAGGACCAGGTCGGTGGATGAGACCAGTGTATCAGGCTGCCGCTAGCGAATCTTGCGGCCTCTTCCGGCACTGGCGTGCTGGATGTTGGTGCCTTGCTGCTCGCCGATCTCAGCCAGTTCCAATTCGTTTGATCTTCTCGGTATTGAATTTAAATGAGGTTTTTGCCTCGACATATGTATTCGACGGGCGGGCTTCCCGGTCTCGCCGTTGTGTGATGCGTGAGCGAGGCAAGAAATCCAAGTCGCCGTGTGATCAGGTCCGGGATTACGTGGGGCGAGGAGATCGAGGAAGCCTTCAGGTACACATTGGATCCGTCCAATGGCGCAAGCATGCTGCACGTTCCCTTCGCGCAAACGATAGCCGCCTTGTCGTTCGTAGTCGGCGAGGACTTCCGCAGTGTCTCAGGGACTTTGGCCAGCCGTCGCCCGACGATCAGGATAGCAGAGAGCAAGGAAGTCATCCCGTTCAACGTCGCCGACCAGATCGCGTTCAATGGCAAGCTTTCCTCCGGCGCGCTGGTGACGAGCCATTTTCGGGGCGGGCTGTCGCGCGGGACAAATTTCCACCTGGAGATCAACGGCAGCAGGGGCGACTTGGTACTCACGAGCCCAGTGGGCTACGTCGGTCTGGGCGGGTTCAAGCTGGTGGGCGCGCAGGGAGGCGAGACACTTCATCCGATCTCCATCCCGCAGGATTTCGACAGCAACGAGGACGTCCTGACGGGTAACGTCAGGAAGCTCTACGAACTTTTTGCTTCCGACGCGACGTCCGGCACCCGACTTAGCCCGGGATTCCAAGATGCCGTGAAACTGCATCGGCTGATCAATGCGATCGAACGAAGCGGAGGAGTGACCCGCCATGTCTAATAAGATCCGACCGCTCGCGAGGTATGTGTTGATTTGCTGAGAGTTGATGGAGTGGATTCCTCCCGACGGCATTGCAATGTGCCAAAGCGATGATCGCCAGAACGTCACTCAGAGGAGAGCATTCATGAAGTTAGCATTGTCGGTCTGGACTTAGCAAAGCGGGTGTTTCAGGTTCATGCTGCCGGAACCAACGGTGGTGTGATCTTGTACACGAAACTGTCTCGCGGCCATCTGATTTCATTCTTTACAAAACTGCTCAAATGCTCGTCTGGGAAGGCATCCGGGTCAGTGAGCGCTGAGTTCGTAGAGCTGATTATGCACCAGACCCGCGTAGATGCCGAACATCGGTCGTACTCTCCCCGCGCAACAGGCCCCATACACGACCGCGCCCATTGAAGATACTGATCAGCGATGATATACGTTGCCGATATCATATATCGGAGTTCATTACATGAGAACGTTGGTGGACATCGGGGACCCAGAAGTCAAAGCGCTGGACCGGCTGGCACAGCGAGAAAAAATGTCGAGGGCAGCGCTGATCCGAAAGGCGATCAATGACTTCCTGGCTAGGAACAATGCCGATATCGAATCAGAAGCTTTCGGGCTTTGGGGCGATCGAAAGGTGGATGGTCTGACCTATCAAGAAAACATACGCAGCGAATGGTAAAGTCTCTGTTCGATACCAATGTCCTGATTGACTATCTCAACGCAGTTCCGCAAGCGCGAGACGAACTGACAAGATATCAGGAAAAGGCGATTAGCATTATCACCTGGATGGAGGTACTAGTCGGTGCCAAGCCTGAGGTGGCAATCGGAACGCGCGCTTTCCTGGCTGGCTTTGCGGTCATCGCTGTCGATGACGCCATAGCCGAACGAGCAGCATCTCTGCGACAACTTCATCGTATCAAGCTTTCAGATGCCATCATCTGGGCAACGGCCAATATTCACTCGATGTTGCTTATCACTCGAAACACAAAGGATTTCCCTCGCGAAATGCCGGACATACGTGTGCCTTACGAAATCTAACCGCAATGATGCGCCTTGCCAGCGCGGTAGTAGGCGAGCCCCATCACGTAGCAGCGGTTCGATTCCCTTCAAGGCGGGCATCTCGACAGCGGCGCTATACTATATTCGAGAAGTTAGTATAGCTAGAATCACGGTGGCTAGGGCAGCTATCCCGGCCTTTTCAAGCACCTGATCGATCTTCTCGATCCTCATGAACTGAAATCGAAACCGGTTATCATCGCTGCGACCGGAGAGGGGGAGCGGCACGCGCTCATGGTCGAACATCAACTTCGCCCTCTCTTTGGTTTCTTCATGGTTCATACCCTTCCGACGGCGATCTATGCCTCGGATCGAGATTTCACGGATTATCAGGTCTCCTCAGGACAACTGGCCAGTCGAATCAATTCGGTTGTGAGCGAACTGGCAGCCTTTTTCCCCACGCGGCGGCGCTAGCTCTGCACGAAGACAGAGGCTTGATGCGCCTGACGAAATTGAAGGGCGCTTCTCGTCTGTGCAAACGGCGGATTAAAGGCAACCTTAAAAGCCCTCTATCGTATAGGGAGCATCCCTCAAACCGAAATGAGGCTGAACGCCGAGCAGCGGGGCTATGCGACCGATGATCTCTTTGACCATCGGTGCGGCAGTAGAAGCGGCTGTTCGACCACCGTGCTCGCCTGTCGTCGGCGCATCGATAATCGAAAGAACCATATATTTCGGCTTGTCCATCGGGAAGGCTGCGACGAAGGCGTTGAAATTCAGGTCACTGGCATAGCGTCCGTTGACGACCTTATCGGCGGTGCCGGTCTTGCCGCCGACATTGAAACCCTCGACCTGGGCGGCACGGCCGGATCCCTTCAGCCCGTTCCAGCTAAAGAGGGTGCGCATATCCGCGCTCGTACTCGGTTTGACGACTGATTTCGAGAGCATTGCTGCCTCATTCGGCGATCGCGGCAGGAAAGTCGGCGGTAGAAGGTTGCCGCCGTTGATAAGCGCTGCGGCCGCTGATGCGGTCTGCAGTGGAGTCGTCGCCACGCCGTGACCAAAGGAAATCGTGACCGAATTGATCTTCTTCCAGGTGCGCGGCTGGGTCGGCGTGGCGACGCCCGGCATTTCCGTCTCCGTTTTCGACAGAAGGCCGAGCTTGGTCAGGAACTCTTGATGACCCTCGATACCGACCATGTCCGCGACGGCTGCGGTCCCGATATTCGACGAATACTGGAAGACCTCCCGGATCGTCAAAGGCCTGTTCTTGCCCTTGAAATCCTTGATCGTGAAACCGCCCATGCGGATCGGACGAGATGCATCGACGACCGAGTTTAAGGTGATCTTCTCGGCATCCAGGCCCATGGCCAGTGTGAAGCTCTTGAAGGTGGAACCCATCTCGAAGGTGGCGTTGCTGATCCGGTTGAACCAGCCCTTCTCGTACTCCTTGTCCACGCTGCCGTCAGCCAATATGCGCGACGGTTCGTTAGGGTCGTAATCAGGGACGGAAGCCATCGCCAGGACTTCGCCGGTTTCGACGTCGAGAACGACGGCGCCGGCGGCCTCCGCCTCATAGGCGCTGATCGCCTTGGCCGCGACCTCGCGCGCAATATTCTGCACGCGGATATCGATCGAAAGCTTGACGGGCTCGAGCGAGATACCCGACGTCATGCCGATGGCCCTCAGGTCCGCGAGACCTTGCTGGTCGAGATAGCGCTCCATGCCGGCAAGGCCGAGATTATCGACATTCACGTGACCGACGATATGTGCAGCCGACCGACCACCGGGATAGAAGCGGCGTTTTTCCGGCCTGAAGCCTAGACCGGGAAGACCGAGGGCCAGGATGTCGGCCTGCTGCTTGGGTGTCAATTGCCGTCGCAACCACTGGAAGCCGCTGTCCACCCTCAGCTTCCGGTGTGTATCCCTCCAGTCGAGGTTCGGTAGGATGGCGGCGAGCTTCTCCACCACCTCGTCGGCGTCGACGATGCGGCGGGGATCGGCATAGAGGGACACCATGTTGAGATCGGTAGCCAGGAGCTGGCCGTTACGGTCGACGATGTCAGGCCGGGAGGCGACCACATTCGGGTTTCCAAGCGAGGCGGTGATCTGCTCCTCGGCAAGCCCGTATTGGACGAGGCGCCCACCGATTAGCAAGAATCCGCCGACGAAGATGCCAATCACGACTCCCAGACGTTGCCTAGCCTGGTTTCCGCGCTTCTTTTTCATGCCGATAATTCGGTCCGGAAAGCCGCTTGCTTGGCGGGTGATCAGGATATGCGACCGACTTTTGACCTTTAGAATGCGGGAAATGAGACTCATCGAGTTGATCCACAGGTGACGGCTGAAGTCGAAGAAACGCCACCGAAATCGCGAAGCGGTTTCGGGCTGTCTCTCCTGGGGCAACTGATGACTAGAAAGGCACTTAATCCGTTAGGAGATCGTTAACGCCCTGTGTTTCCAGATCGTCCCCACTAATCGAACTGTGTGAGAAACCTCACTTACGGACCACATTCGCGGGGACGATTCGACTACCTTCCGCTCCCAGGAACGCAGATGTCAATTGCTCTACTACAATGCTCAGGCGCGCGCTTAAGGATCGATCCTTCTGCCAGAATACCACAGTGGTAAGTCGCGCCGGGCTCAACCGCCGGAAATCAACATTGAAGTGACGATATTCCTTTGCGAGGATCTCGTTTGTGATCGACACGCCCACGCCTGCCGCGACAAAGCCTGCGTCATGCCCGTGCGCATCATACTCGACAGCGATGTCTGGATGGATGCCCATATATCGCGTGGCGTTCACATTCATCTGATGGGATGCGAACTGCGGGTCGATGTCAATCAGTGCCTCTCCGACAAGATCCTCGGGCGTGATGACGTCCTTCTCTGCGAAACGATGAGCCTTTGGAATATATTGACGGCGTCCCGACCGGCCGCCACTCGAAGATTCTTTCGTCCAGCCGCAGCCGCGAGATCCCTATGTCGGCCTTGCCGTGAAGGATGTAATCCCCGATTTCCTGATAACTGCCCGTCCTGAGCTTTATGGAATAGGACCGTTTGAGTTCCCGGATCCTACCGACGACCTCCGGGATCAGCTTCAACGAAAAAACCGCCGGCGCTGCGATGCTGACAACACGCGTGTCGCTGCTCTTCAGGAAAGCGATGGACTTGCCGATCTGATCAAATCCGGCGAAGGCAAGGTCAATACTTTGTAAAAGTTCCCAGGCCGCATCTGTCGGCACAAGCCGATTGGTCTCGTGCTTAAACAGTGTGAGGCCAATTGCAGCTTCCAACTGCTCACATTTTGGCTGACTGCCGGTTGGCTGATGCGCAAAGCCCGGGCCGCCTGCCGCTCGGAGCCGTTCCGCAATACCTCCCTGAGGACCTGCAACTGCCGGATGGTAGCGTCAGAAGCACTGATAATCGACCGGCATCTACACCTGGGATGCCGAACGGATTTCGATCGCTGCGCCTGCCAGCTGGGCTACGGCGGGTCGAGCAAGTTCTCGCTCCGTTCGCCCTTAGCGTACGAATTCGCACTCCTCTTGTCCGCCCCCCTGCTTCAGGATGAACGCCTTCTGCGCGTCCAAAAAATGCGATGCCTTCATCGCGCTTGCACGACCGCTGCAGGCCCTTACACATCAAAGAGAAGTATCAAGAACTGGCAAGTTTGCCCGTTTGCGGATTGCCTCTTGAGCCCGCGCCGCTTTCTCTACGACGCCGTCGATATCGACCCCCGTCAGCTTGCCGTTGCGCTTCCGGATTACACCATCAATAATCACCGTATCGACATTTACCGGATCAGCATGCTGAACAATCTGGAAAGCTGGATTGGTGTTGGCGGCCGGCAACATGTTGGCTTGATCGGTACGCACGAGAATAACGTCTGCTCTTTTGCCAGGCGTCAGCGATCCAACGTGATCGGACAGACCAAGTACGTGCGCACCGCTCAATGTGCCCACGCGGATGGCATCGCGGTAGCTGAAAACCCATTTCAAGCCCTTCTGGGCAATTCCAATCAGGTCTCCGGTGAGTTTGTTGGCCTCCACCTGCTGTATGCGGCCGGAATTAACAAGAGTTCTGAGGCTTGCGAAGGGATCGACGGGAGACTGGCAGGAAACATCGATGCTGAAACTGATATTATCCAGTGGAACACCGCCCTTTATCAGGTCATAGACCGGCGGCAACCCGTTCCCGATCATCGGATCCGTTCCGGGGCACAGAGCAATGCCCAGTTTCTTTCTGGCGATCATGGTGACGGCCTCCGGCGCGATACCGGCGCCGTGGGTAAAGATAAATTCAGGCCCGATGAGATCGGGAAAGGCCATGAAGCTTCCATGGTCGGTAATTGGTCGCAGTCCCAGCTTGCGGGCCACCTGAACCTGGGGAGCAAAATGCTCGCCTGCCCCATCCAGTGTCATGCCAAGGCCAAGCCGTCCATTGCCATTGGCGGCAATCCAGTCCAGTGCGCGCTGAAGATCGGCCGACGGTGTCGGCACATTGCGAATGACGCCGGAATAACTCAATTTGGCGCGAATTCCGACCTCGGCCAAGGCAGACAGTTCCGCCTGAACGTCATCGTAGTTCCGCAGACCGTGCGCCCAGTTATGGCAGGTAGTAATACCAGCGTTAATCCCCTCCAGCGCAGCATATTGAACGGCTGTGTGGTGGTCCTCGACGCTGTAATAGGGCAGTAGATCGTGGCGGGTGAAGTATTCCGTGGCGTCGTTAACCATTCCACGCCAGATGCTGTTCCACATATGCCAGTGAGTGTCTACAAAACCCGGCAGGACAACCATGTTGGAAGCATCGATAATTTCTGCGTTCGGTGCATGTATTTGCGCCGCAACAGCGACGATTTCGCCGTCCTTGATATGCACGTCGCCCGCAATGAGATCCGCCATCACCGGATCGACCGGCATGACGTAACCTCCACGGATCAGGATTTCGCGTGGCGATCCTTTCGGCCCGGTCTGATCTGCCGCGACTGCCGGCTTTGTCAGGCCAGTGGCAATAAAGGGACCCAGAAGGCCGGCGCCCAAAGCAACCATGGTGTGTCGGCGAGTGAGATTCAGTTCAAGTCCCTTGCAGTTTTCGCACATGGCTACTTTCTCCGGCAGATGGCTTCAGAGGAAGAAGTAGCAGCGGGCAGCAGTGGCGCTCAAATCGTTTGCGGCGCGAGATGGTATAAGCGGGATTTATACTGCCGGTTCATGGCTTCCAAATAATGCTTTATGTTGGTGCGCAGCCAGGTCAGGCCGGGATCGCGATTGGCACGCGCATGCCATTGCATCACGAGGCGGACTGGGGGGATCGCCAGCGGAGGTTCAAGCAGCTTGAGGTCTGTAAACGACGTGTACAGTTCGGCGGTCATGCCGGGAAATGTCGCCAGGCGCCTGGTGCCGGCGAGGAAAAACGGCACGAGGGAAAAATGGTCCAGCTTCACAGTTATCCGCCGGGTAATCCCATGACGTGAAAACAGATGGTCCGGCAAATAGGGTCTTTGCAACGGACCGATAAAGACCTCTACATGGTCCGCGGCGGCATATTGCGCCAGGGTCAGGGCGTCAGCGTCAAAGCACTTGCCACAGGCAATGACGCAGTGTTCTTCCTCAAGAACCAGTTCCCTTGGGTGATCTGGGGAACAATGAACTTCGGGAGCTATGATCAGATCAACATGGCCCGCCTCCAGCTTCTCAACAAGGTCGCCATGCGGAGTTGCGATCTCCATGCGCAGCTTGGGCGCCATTTCTGAGATTTTTTGTAACGGATTTGCCAGGACCCCGGCCACAACCGTATCGGCAGCCAAAAGACTAAAATCGCGGTCGTCTGAACTCGGATCGAAGGCGGGCTGCGTAATGATCGTGCGATCAATGGTTCTGAGCGTGTCGAAGACGGGCGCCGCCAGTGTCTCAGCCAGCGGGGAAAGAACGGATTTGCCATGGCGGCTAATCAGGAGGGGATCGCCGAAATATTGCCTGAGACGCGCCAGCGCGGAACTCATGGCCGGTTGGGTGATATTTACCGCATTCGCCGCCCGGGAAACATTCCGAGTCCGAAGCAGGGCGTCCAGAGCCACCAGAAGATTGAGGTCGAGTCCCCGATATCTCATCGATTAACGCCTCGCTTGGTCAATGTCTATTGTCGAATTCGTCTACATTACATCAGCAATGCGTACGGTTGATAGGGCGGCTCCAGTGTCGAACTCGTTGCCGGCCCGGCGTGCCTTAAGGTTGATCGCTCCCGATAAAGTCACTGCGCGCCGATTTGGCTGTTGGTGTGCCGCGATCCCAAAGCCGCTTTTTTACGGCATGTAACGCATCGGTTCGCATCCTTCCCGTGTAGTGGCTTTGCCTCGTTACCATAGGCGACGTCGGCACTTTGGTAACTTGATCATTGCGGCTGCGGTCAGGTAACCTCATCGAGCTGTCAACGGCCGCCGCGTCATCAATGCATGTTTGAGACAAGTAGCCCACGACATACGACCTAAGCGGGAATGTTAAAGGACAGGATTTGGGCTCGATGAAGCGCGAGAGCGTGCGGGAGAAGAACAAGGAAGACAAGCTGCTCCGCATCAAGAGTGCCGCGTTCGACCTGTTTCTTTCCAAGGGGTTCGACGACACGACGACGCGCGAGATTGCCGCCGCGGCAGGCGTGGGCATGGGCACTGTCTTCGTCTATGCCGAGACAAAGCGTGACCTTTTGTTTCTTATCGTCAATGACGGTCTTGAGCAGTGCATCGAGGATGCCCGGGTCATGATTCGCCCGGACCAATCTTTGCTCGCCAATTTGCTGGTCATTCTAAAGCGTCATTACCAATATTTCGCGGAAAATCCTACCTTGTCGCGGGCGGCCTTGCGGGAGATGTATTTCTATCAGTCCGGCACGCAGGCAGAGCGTTTCAACCGCACCCGTCATGCATTACGCCATCTGCTGATCCACCTCGTCGAGGACGCGCTCAAGTCAGGCGTTATCCAAGCCGATGAAACGCCGGAGATCATCGCCCAGACCATCTTCGCGATTTATCAGGTTGATCTCCGTCTTTGGCTCTCAGATTCGGACCTCAATCTGAAGCAGGGAACCGAGAGGCTAAGGCGACAGATCGAAATCGTCATGAAGGGCCTGTCTCCCCATTCGTCCGCCTTGGAGCTTGAAAGCCTGACTGTCAGCTGATCATGGCAGACTGGGGATAATGTCGCCCATCAGCCATACATCCCCTTCAAGTACGCTTCTTTCTTCAATGGGGCCTCAAGATAAAAAATGAGCATGATCAAATTGACAGCTAGCGAGCTTTGTGCGAATTTTGATCATGCTCAAAAATTCGGTGGAGGCCGGAGATTTGAGGAGCCGGAAGCGTGTTCCGGCTTCAGGCCACGCTAACAAGGCGTGGGCATAAGGAGGATTGCTGTCATGCAGGATTTAGCGGCCCCGGCTGATTGCCGGCGCGGCATTGCGCTTGCCATTGCGCCAAATGGTGGACGACGCACAAAAGCGGATCATCCAGCATTGCCGATTGGGCCGTCCGAACTTGCGGAATGCGCACAGGCGTGCCTGGAGGCCGGTGCCAGCATGATTCATGTTCATGTGCGGGATGACGCAGGTCAGCATTGTCTGGAAATCGATCGTTATCAGGCCACCGAACAGGCGATCCGTCAGCGGGTTGGCGAGCAGTTGATCGTGCAGGTCACGACAGAAGCTCTTGGCCGGTATACACCGCAGCAACAGAGCGATCTCGTGCGTGTGTTACGGCCGCAAGCCTGTTCAATGGCTTTACGGGAAATCGCACCTGATGTTCCGCACGAAGTCGCTTTTGCCTCTCTTCTTGAATGGATGCGCAGGGAGCGGATCTTTCCGCAAATCATTCTTTACGATGCCGTTGATGTGGCGCGCTTGCAGGACATGCGACTGCGGGGAGTCATACCGGCGGATGATATTCCGGTCCTTTTCGTACTTGGCCGTTATACGGCAAGCCAGCAGTCACACCCGGCAGACCTGGACGAGTTTCTCGGCGTAACGCGGCAAGCTCCGTTCTCGCATTGGACCGTCTGCGCCTTTGGGCGAGATGAAGCCGCCTGTGCCGTGACGGCAGCGCTTCGGGGCGGACATGCGCGCCTTGGCTTCGAAAACAACCTCTTTCTCCCCGATGGCACGGTGGCTTCAGACAATGCGGCGCTCGTTGCGCCGGTTGCGAACGCTCTTCGTGGCTTGGGACGATCCCTTGAAACCGCGGAATCTCAACGGGCCTCACTGGAAGCCATCTGGTGACGGCGCCTGACGACAAAACCTTGGAGAATGCTGATGTCGAACATAGCACAGGCTACCGGCGAACTGATCGGGCCGCGCTCACTGGAAAACGCAAAGGCTTGGATGCGTGATCGGCTTGCCAAGCGCATTCATCCGTTTGGCCTGACCGATCCGCAGGCAACGCTGGAAACGATCGAGGCGCTGACCGGGCTGGATGGTAAGCGCTGGGCACAGGCCTGGATTGCAACAGGCCACCGTTTCATAATGACAGCCGATGGCCATATGGCCGCCGGTGATGTTTCAGCCGCGCGGGACGCCTATTATCAGGCCTATGGCTTTTACTTTCTGGGCCGTTTTCCCTGTCCGAACCATCCCGCCAAGGAAGAAAGCTACCGGCTGGAGTTGGAGGCTTACGCAAAATTCGGAGCGCTGGCGGAGCCGCCCATTGTGCCGGTGAGCCTGCCTTTCGAGGCTGAAGGTGCCCTTTCCGATCATATCCGTTTTTACCTGCGCAAGCCTGCGGGCGTTGAGAAGCCGCCCGTTCTGATCATGTGGGGCGGTGTCGATGCCTGGAAGGAGGAAATGACCGGGCTTTCCAATGCTCTCATTGCCCAGGGCATCGCCACGATTGCCATGGATAATGTCGGCACGGGAGAATCTCCCCTCAAGGCACGGCAGAATGGCGAAATCCAGTTTTTGCCGGTCATCGAATGGGTGATGACGTCCGAAGAACTGGATGGCAGCCGTATCGGCCTGATTGGCCGCTCCTTCGGTGGTCACTGGGCGACGAAACTTGCCCATCTGAAGCCCGAAATTCTGCGGTGTGCCGTCAATTGGGGTGGCGGCGTGCATTACATGTTTCAGCCGGAATGGGTGGAAGCCTCGCGTTATCCCGACAGCTACCTGATGGAGCTTGTGGAGACCCGAAGCCGGATGCTGGGTGCTCGAAACGACGCCGAATACATCGAAGGCTTCAGGGTTCTTTCCCTTCTTGACCAGGGGCTTCTGTCGCGTCCCTCCACGCCTCTGCTGCTGGTGAACGGCAAGGAGGACAAGCAGTGCCCGATTGCCGACATTCATCTGCTTCTCGAACACGGAAGCCCCAAGTCCGTCCGGTTGTTTCCGGGCGGCCACATGGGCTTTGGCCCGCACACCGTTCCCACGATCGTCTCGTGGGTGCGCAACCACCTCATTTAACAAAAAGGAGTACGCCATGAGCAATTGGCGGCTGATGATGCCCACTACGGAGGCCTATCTTCTCGATAAGGTTCTCTACGAACTCCACCACAAGCCCGATGATCTCGCAGCCTACAATCAGGACAAGGCAGCCTATCTGGCACGCTTCAAGCTCAGCCCTGAGATGGCTGAGAAGATCAGCGGCAATGACGTTGCCGGTCTCTATGAGGCCGGAGTGAACCCCTATCTACTGCGCGCCCACTGCATCGGCGTGCGTATTCCCGAAGATGTATCGCTTGCCGCATTGCGCAGCCTGATGAAAGAAGGAGATGACAAATGGCTGAACTGACCGGAATCTACACGGCAAGCCACACGCCCGTGATGCTGAACTTTCCCGACCGGATTCCGGGGGATCTGCGCACCGAAATTTTCGGCGCCTATGAGGCCATGGGCCGTGATTTCGAAGCGGGCAAACCGGATGCGCTGGTGGTTCTCTCCAACGACCACCTGCACAATTTCTTTCTCGATAACTTCCCCGCATTGTGCATCGGTGTTGGAGAAAGCTATGAAAGCCCCATCGAACATTGGCTGAAGGCCAAGCGCCGGGTCTTTGCCGGCAATCAGGTCTTCGGTGCATATCTTCTCCAGGAAGCGTTGAAGGCAGATTTCGATCCGAGCTTTTCAATGGAAATGGTGCTGGATCACGGGTCCTTGACTCCGCTGGAACTGGCAGGGCTCGATCCCGATCTGCCGATCGTCCCGGTTCTCTTCAATTGCGTGCAGCCGCCCATGCCCACCATGCGACGCTGCTATCAGTTCGGCAAGTTTCTGGGGGATGCCATCCGCCGTTATGATGGCGTGGAACGGGTCGCCATTCTGGCCACGGGCGGCATAAGCCATGACATCGCCACGCCCCGTATGGGCATGGTCAACAGGGAATTCGATGAAAACCTGCTGAACCTTTTGGAGGCAGGCGATACCGATGCCGTCATCCAATATGCCACGGAGCAGGTTCATACTGCCGGCAACGGAGCCGAAGAAATCCGCATGTGGATAGCCGCCATGGGGGCCGCTCACGGACTACCCTTCCGCCGCGCCTATTATCGTGCGGTCAATGATTGGTATACAGGCATTGGTATCGGCCATTTCGGCAAGAGCGAACTGGCAGCGGCAGCCAGCCATGGATGATCCACGCCGGGTGCTCATCATCGGCGGCGGCATTGCCGGAATGTCTGCCGCCATCTCGCTTCGCGAAGCAGGGCTCACCGTGGATCTTTGCGATCAGGACCCGCACTGGCGGGTCTATGGAGCGGGCATCACTATAACCGGGCCGACCCTGCGAGCCATGGGCCGTCTCGGCATTCTGGATGCCGTTCTGGAGCGCGGTTACACCGCCGACGGTATCGATATCCGCTCAGCGGAAGGCCAGACGCTCTTCCAGATCGATACTCGAAGCGCGGCCCTGGGTGCGATACCCAGCGCGGGTGGCATTTTGCGGCCCGTTCTGCACAACATCCTGTCGGAGCGTTTGCTGGCTCTTGAGCCGAAAATCATGCTGGGCGTGACGGTTGAGGACATCAATCGGGATGGTCCACTCGCCGACGTGCGGTTCAGCAATGGCAACTCTGCCCGATATGATTTAGTGGTCGGGGCCGATGGCATTTATTCCCGCACCCGCCAGCAGATGTTTCCGCGAGCGCCAAAACCACGCTATTCGGGCCAGATGTGCTGGCGGCTGATGATGGAACGGCACCCGGACATCTCGCGCCGCACATTTTTTCTGGGCGGCCCTGCCAAGGTGGGCCTGAACCCGATCGCCCCGGATCAGATGTACATGTTCTATCTGGAGGCTCAGGCCGCGCCGGTCTGGCGCGATGAGGCCAACCAGCATGAGGTTCTGCGTGAACTGCTGCAAGGTTATGGAGGCGTTCTCAAAGAAATCGGGGAAGGGCTGAACGCTCAGTCCAACATTATCTGTCGCCCGCTTGAAACGGTTCTGGCGGGTGAGACCTGGGTCCGATCCAACACGGTGCTGATCGGCGATGCGGCCCATGCCACCACACCGCAGCTTGCGTCGGGCGCGGGCATGGGCATTGAGGACGGGCTGGTATTGGGTGAGGAAATGGCCCGTCACGCGCATGTGCCGAGGGCACTCGAGAGCTTCATGCGCCGCCGTTACGACCGCTGCAAGCTGGTCGTCGATTCCTCCCTTGAGATCAGCCGGCTCGAGCGCGAACAGGCCGCGCCAAAAGCCCAGACCGCAGTTGTTGAAAAGGCGCTGGCAGCCTTGAGCGAGGAGTTCTAGGCGATGTTCCTGAACATAGGCGATCATAATCTGCACGTGGCTCTGTACGGCTCCGACCGCAATCCTACGCTCGTTTTGCTTCACTCTCTGGGAACCTCCCATGCCGTCTGGCAACGTCAGGTGAGAGCGCTGAGGGATCAACATTTCATTATTGCTCCCGATTTCCGAGGGCATGGCCTGAGCGACTTGTCGTGCACCCCCGTGACCATTGAAGCCCTGGCTGACGATGTGGTTTCCGCGTTGACGATGCTGGGGGTGAATGCTTTCCATCTGGCGGGCATCTCCATCGGTGGTCTTGTCGCGCAATGCGTGGCGGCGACACTCACGGATCAGGTGCGCTCCCTGACGCTGCTGGATTCCAATATCGTCAGCCTTGCCCCGCAAATGTGGAAGGATCGCGCCACCAAGGTTCGTGGCGAAGGTCTGGCTGCGATTGAGGAGGCCGTTCTTTCCCGCTGGACGACGGAAGAGGGGCGCACGACACCGGAAGGCCGCGGCCTGGCCGTCATGCTGCGGCGCACACCTTCGGAAGGTTATGCGGCGGGCTGTGATGCCCTGGCAGTCGCGGATTGTCGGCATCATGCGGCAAGGTTGACAATGCCTGTGACGGTTGCGGTCGGGGAGCAGGACGAAGCCACGCCGCCTGCTGCTGCGCGCGCGCTGGCCGAAGCCATCACGGGCGCACGTTTCGAAATTATTCCGGGGGCCGCGCATATCCCGCTTTTTGAGAAAGCGGACGCGGTTAACACCATCCTGCAGCGATCTGCCGGAGGAACCTGATTTGCAGGGTTCTCGCGCAAGGGTCTCGGACAGGCACCTGCGTATTGCTTTCATCCATGATCATCAGGGAGGAGATCATATGAGCGAAAATATCCCGTCAGTGGCCGGTCAACCGCCGGCCACTGTTTCAGACAGCGCCAGCCACTCGGCAATCGGAGCAACGCTTGCGTCAACTATCGGGCTGGTCTTTGGACCAAGTACATTCTTGCTTTTCGTATTCGGGGTTTTCGTAGAACCGTTATCGAAAACTTTCGGATGGTCGAAACCCTCGATCCTGTTTGCGGCAACGATCGTTTCTCTGATGATTATGGTCGTATCCCCGATCCAGGGATATTTGATCGATCGATATGGGGCGCGGCCTATCGTGCTGTCCTCATGTCTGGCCTTTGCCGTTGGCCTGGGAGGTATGTACTTCCTGAGCAACAATATCAGCGGCTTCTACCTGATGTACGGCCTATTGCCTTTGCTGGCAGTCGGGCTTTGGCCAGTTTCCTATTTAAGGGTTGTCAGCACGTGGTTCGAGCGGCGTCTTGGGTTGGCAATCGGTATCGCAAATGGCGGTATTGGATTGGGAGCAGCCCTGCTGCCTCCGATCATAACCTACATTATCCTCAACGGTTCCGTTCAGTGGGCCTATGTCAGTCTGGGCATCATCGTGCTTTTGATTGTATTGCCGCTGAATTTCATGCTGCTGTTTGAGGCGCCGCAGGCGCGTCCGTCGCGAAGCGCAAACCCGGTTGCTGGCCAGCAGCACCGGAGCTTTGGAGATCTGGTGAAAAGCCGGAGCTTTATTCTTCTTACGGTCTCCTTTTTTCTGCTGGGCTTCGTGAACACGGGTCTGGTGACGAACCAGATCTCGTTGTTGATAGATGGCGGTGCCACGCCGCAACAGGCTGCTCTTGTACAATCCGTCTTCGGTCTGGCGGTATTGATAGGCCGGTTTTTGACAGGCGTTCTGTTGGACTATGTTTTGGCCAGAAGGTTGATGAGTATCGTCTGCGTCGGTGGCGCTGTAGCTTGTGGCTTCTATGCCTTTGGTCCGACCGGCGGAGTGGTCTATCTGGCGGCCCTTCTCATTGGGATGGTGTACGGTGCGGAGTTCGATGTACTGAGCTACATCATCAAGCGCAGTTTTGGACTTGCGTCCTTCGGGCGGGTCTACGGTACAATTTTCGCCGTTTTCCAACTCGGGGCCGCTCTTGGAGCAACATTGCTGCCGTTGAGCCGCGCGCATTTTGAGAGCTACGGCCCGGGTCTTGCCGTTTATGGCGGCGCACTCATCATAAGCGGTCTCCTCTTTTTGGTGCCTGTACGACAAAATTGATGGGCCAGTATCGCTTGGGGCGGAGGTCGTGATCCGGCTGCTCGAAGATATCGATAACAGGCCCGCCGCTGCGCACGCGGGCTTGTCGAGCACTGTTCGCTATCAGATGGCAAATACCGTTCGGGTCCAGCGCTACCGTCGCAGGGCTATCCGGGTAGTATTGGAGGAATAATTGCGTAAGATCATTACAAATGCGGCTGAATCACTGGCTGAAGTTCTAACCGACGGCATGACGATCATGTCCGGCGGATTTGGACTTTGCGGCATTCCTGCGACACTCATTGAGGCCGTCCGCCTTTCAGGTGTTCGTGATCTCACGGTTATCTCAAATAACGCTGGCGTCGATGGTGCAGGTCTCGGAACCTTGCTTAAAACCCGACAGATCCGGAAGATGATTTCGTCCTATGTTGGCGAGAACAAGCTCTTTGCCGAGCAGTTCTTGTCCGGCGAGCTGGAGCTGGAATTCAATCCACAAGGAACTCTTGCCGAGCGCATCCGTGCCGGTGGTGCCGGAATAGCGGCCTTCTATACCAAGACTGGCGCGGGCACATTGATCGCGGAGGGCAAGGAAGTCCGCCAGTTCAACGGTGAGGACTATGTGATGGAGACCGGACTTGTTGCGGATATCGCGCTCGTCCACGCTTGGAAGGGTGATACAGAAGGCAACTTAATCTATCGCAAGACCGCCCGTAACTTTAACCCGATGATGGCGACTGCCGCCAAGGTTACTTTCGCCGAGGTTGAACATCTCGTATCAACGGGTGAGATCGACCCCGATGCGATCCATACGCCAGGCATATTTGTTCAGAAAATTCTTCATGTTCCCAATCCGGAAAAGAAGATCGAACAGAGAACGGTGCGCCCGAAGACCAAGGCGGAGGTGGCTTGATATGGCTTGGACACGTGAACAGATGGCTGCTCGCGCAGCGCGTGAACTTCAGGATGGTTTCTACGTCAATCTTGGCATAGGCATTCCAACGCTCGTCGCGAACTTTATCCCTGAGGGCATAGAGGTGACACTGCAGAGCGAAAACGGCATGCTGGGCATGGGACCCTTCCCATTTGAGGGAGAGGAAGACGCGGACCTGATCAATGCGGGCAAGCAGACGATCACGGAGTTGAAGAAAAGTAGCTACTTCTCCTCAGCTGACAGCTTTGCGATGATCCGCGGGGGGCATATCGACCTGTCAATCCTGGGCGCCATGCAGGTGTCAGAAAGCGGTGACCTCGCCAACTGGATGATCCCCGGCAAGATGGTCAAAGGCATGGGTGGCGCCATGGACCTCGTGGCCGGCGTCAAACGCGTGGTTGTTGTGATGGAGCATGAGGCCAAGGGCGAGCCGAAGCTTGTCAAGGAATGCAGCCTTCCGCTGACTGGTCGTCGCGTTGCCGATCTGGTCATTACCGATCTCGGGGTCATTGAAGTGGCGCGGTTCGATGATCCCCGTATGACACTGATCGAACTGGCTGACGGTGTCACAGTCGAGGAGATTGTTGCCAAGACGCAAGCTGCCTTGGCAATAGATCTGAAGTCGCATAGCTCCTTTCTCAGGGAGTAATGCATTTCTTCCGAGGCCATGCGGGAAAAGCTGGTTGATTGGCTGGCGCCCACATAAGCGTCTTTGGCCTGCTGCCGGTTTCCTGGAAACCGAGTTAATGTGTTCCGCATGAAACCGGAGAGCATGAATGCAACGACGACAGCTCTGTCGGGAATCAAGATGAGGCCGTAAAGCTCGTCAAGGAACGCGGTGTCAGCGTGGCACAAGCGGCCCGCGATCTGAAGAGCTTTCTCCTGATGTTTGTTCCTCATTCGATCCTTTGAGGAGCAAGGTCAAACGGTTGGCCGCACCGCGCAGATGATCCTCCGCCGCAAGCCGAGCCTCCTGCGGGTTGGCCTTGGCGATGGCATTATAGATCGCGATGTGCTCGGCCTGTACCTGTTTGAGGAGGGCGTTGCGTAACGTGCTGGCACGCGCCTTGCGGATGAAGTTGCGGACATGGGATTCGAGAAAGTCCGACATTTCCCGGAAATGCGGATTGCCGCAGGCGTCGACGATCTCCCGGTGAAACGCCAGGTCCTCCTCAATGCCGGCCTCACCGTTGTCGAATGCCGTCTGGATGGCGTTGAGCCGCCGCTCGATCTCGCCAAGCTGCTCTTCGGAACGCCGCTCTGCCGCCAGCGCCGTCGCGGCGGCCTCAACCGCCATCAGCAGCTCGATGACGTTCTGGACATCCAGGGCATCGGTCAGATCGACGCCTGCCAGCCGGAAGGCAACCTCCTTCGTCTCGATGACGAAGGCGCCAAGCCCCTGACGGGTTGCGACCAGACCGTCTCGCTTCAGTAAGCCGATCGCCTCACGTATGATCGGTCGGCTCACGCCATATTTCTCAGCAAGATCGCGCTCTGTCGGAAGCTTGTCGCCCTTTGCATAGGCCCCCGACGTGATATCGGCACGGATGCGGCCGGCGACCGAATCCGCAAGCGATGGGCCGCGAGTCACCCTGTCATCTAGCACCATGCGCGCCCTCCGAGCGTTTCCGTTTACCTGACTTTATCATCCGCAGACTGTTTTATCAGGCTTTGCCGTCTCCAAATGCCCCATTGCATCTTTTTCCAAAACAATAGCATAATTAACTTGTCAGGCAACCAAGTAATATGGTTCATTGGTTACAAGGGGAGGGTGGCTGACGGTCACCACGACGGATTTCCGGTTCATAGAAGCGGCAAGGCGTTGGCCGTGGGTCGAACGCTGCCGGCGACGTGTGCCCTGCCGTCGTCCGGTGACGACAAGCGCCGGGCCTACCGGGTCGAAATCCGAAGCACAGGGAGGAAAACATGAGCTTCTTTGACGATACAGAACGGCTACGAAAACTGGCCCAGGAGGCCACCGAATATGCGCAATTCAGTCGCCGCACGCTCTTGATGGGCGCCGCCGGCGTTATCGGCGGCGCGGCGCTTGCGGGATCTGCGACGGTCGCGAGCGCGGAAGAGATCACGCCGCCCGCGCCGGGCAAGAAGGTGCGCATCGGCGTGCCGCTGACCTATGGGCCTTTCAACCAGCCGTGGCGTCGCGGCTGCTGGCAAATCGTCAAGGCGGTCCTTGATGCCGGCGGCGAAGTCGTCACCGTTCGCGGCGAGCCGACGAAGGCGAGTGAACAGGCCGCCGCCCGCGCGCTGCTTGATCGCGGCATCGACGCTCTCGTGATGGGCATCTACTCTCAGGAGTCCGAGACGGCCTATATCGCAGACGAAGCGCACAAGCGTGGCATCAAGACTGTCGGCTTCACCATCCCCGTGAAGGATTCTCCAGCCGTCATGGACGATGTGTGGGGCACCGCCACCACGCTCGGCTATTTCGTGCAGAACTATTGCAAGCGTCAGGGCACTTTCGCGCAGACCGCCGAGCAGCGCGGCTACTTCACGCCGTTCGACATGGAAGTCGACATGTTCGAGCTGATGTGCCGCTACGAACCGCGCATGAAGGTACTTCCCTTCATTGACGGTGGGCAGGGAACGACGGACGAAATCTCCGTGGGTCGCAAGAACATGCTGTCGCTCTTGCAGGCCAATCCCGAGCCCGGATCGCTGGCTGCCTTCATCTCGTGGTGGTGGCCCTTCACGCTCGGTGCGGGGCAGGCGCTGAAGCAGATGAACCGCGACGACGTCCCGCTGTTCAATCATTATCTGTCGACCCAGTTTCTCGAAGCATGGGCCGCCAAACAGGTTCCCGTGGTCTTCAGCTGCGACTCGCCGTTCCCCGAGATCGGTCGGAAGACCGGCGAACTGGCGGTCAAACTGGCCCGCGGCGAGGACGTGCCGAACCTCGTTTACCGTATCCCCGTGATCACCAAGACGCCGGATCAGGCGGCGGAAGCCCTGGCTGAGCTCAAGAGTATGGACGAGCAAGCGATCGCCTTGCTCAAGCAGTTCGGCGGCTAAGGGCCAGCCTGGCATGCGGCGGGCATCGTCTTCCCGCCCGCCGCATGCATCTCCCAACGAACAACGCACAGGCAAGCTGTTGCGGTGCAGACCGGCGCTTGCCCTCTATCAAGAACGACTGGAACAGAACAGTGACGCAAGCTGAGCAGGAAAGCCTCGCGAAGGCGAAGACGATGCAAGACGCCGTGGCGAAGACACAGACCGCCGGACGAAAGGAGTCCTCCGCCATGCGCTTTCTGCGGCGCTGGGGGACGATCATTGTGCTCGTGATGGCTGCGGTCGGCTTTTCCATCGCCTCGCCCTATTTCGCGACCGTGTCGAACCTCAACAACATCCTGTTCTCAATGATCGTCAGCGCGCTTGTGTCGCTCGGCCTCACATGGGTGGTTATTTCCGGCAGCTTCGATCTGTCGATCGGCCTGACCGTGACCACGTCATCGATCCTTGTCGCCTTCCTCATTCCGATCCTTGGGCCGTGGGCCGCGATTGCCGTCGCGCTCGTTGCCGCCTGCCTGATCGGCGCGGTCAATGGCATTCTCGTCACCTATGGGCGACTCTCCGGCATCGTGGTGACGTTGGGAGTGATGTTCGTTCTTTCGGGCATCAACATCTTCATCACCGGCGGTTATCAGGTACCCGTCGGCTATGACGAAACGGCCTTCCTCTATCTGGGCCAGGGCAAGCTCGGCATCATCGGCGTTCCGGTCCTCATCCTGCTTGCAGTCTTCCTCGTTGCCCTGATCGCTGCCACCCGCACGCGCATCGGTCATTACATCGCGGCCGTCGGCGACAATCCGATGGCAGCCTTCTATTCCGGCATCAATGTCTATCGCTGGGTCATCCTCGCCTTCATACTGTCTGCACTCATGTCGGGCATTGCCGGGGTGATCGTGACGTCGATCTCCTCCTCAGCGCAGCCCGTCGGTGGTGAAGGCTATCTGCTGGAGGCATTCGCTGCCGTGTTCCTCGGCGCGACCGTGCTTGGCAAAGGCAAGCCGCATCTGCTCGGCACGCTGGTCGGCGTTTTCTTCCTTTACATGGTGGATTCCGGCATGAACATGGTCGGCTTCCCGTTTGCCGCCCGTCACATCTTCCAGGGGCTGGTCCTCATCATCGCGGTCGGCGCCAACGCGCTTCTCAACCGCGAAGAAGTCCATCTCAAGTTCATCTGAGGCGGGGTCATGAGCGGAACAGCACTCGTCGAACTGAAGAACCTCGAGAAGGAATTTGCCGGCACCAAGGCGCTGAAAGGCGTGAGCCTCAGCTTCCTTGCCGGCGAGGTCCATGGCCTGCTCGGCGAAAACGGCGCCGGCAAGTCGACCTTGATCAAGATCCTCACCGGCGTCTATTCCCCCAGCGCCGGGGAAATCCTCCTCGAAGGCGCGCCCGTGCGGGTTCCCAGCCCGCCCGAGGCACATCGCCTCGGTCTCGGGGCCGTCTACCAGGACGCCGAACTCGTTTCGAGTTTCACCGTTGGACAGAATATCCTGCTTGGCAACGAACCGGGGCGGTTCGGGGTCAGCGACCGGGCGATCCACGACGATGCGACGGCGATCCTGGCAGAAATGGGCATCGATCTCGATGCGCGCCGTCTGGCTGGCACGTTGTCGGCAGCCGAGATGCAACTGGTCACGCTCGCGACGCTCTTCCATCGCCGCTACAAGCTGATCGTGCTGGACGAACCGACGGCTCGCCTTTCGGCCGCGGAATCGGAGTTGCTCTTCCGGATCATCGAGCGCTTCAAGAAGCAAGGTATCGCCATCGTCTACATTTCCCATCGGCTGAAGGAGGTGCAGGAGATCTGCGATCGTGCGACCATCCTGCGCGGCGGGCTGGTCTCGGGCACACTGAACCGGGGCGAAGTCACCGAGGACCGTGTCACCGAACTGATGGTCGACCGCAATCGTGCAGAGCTGTCGACCTACAATGACGGCAGCCGGGTTCGCCCGGAGGTTCTTCTGGACGTGAAGGAACTGGCGACGGCCAACCTGTCTCCGCTCTCCTTCACGGTCCGTGCGGGCGAGGTTCTGGGCATCACGGGGCCGGTCGGTGGCGGCATGGAGGACGTTGCGCGCGCACTGGGCGGTGTCGTCCGCCATACGGGCAGGGCCAGCCTGCGCGGCAAGGCAATCGATGTCGGGACACCGATTGCCGCGCGCCGTTCGGGCGTGGCCCTTATTCCCGAGGACCGCCGCAAACAGGCGCTCTTTCCGGCGCTGTCGGTTGCCGAGAACATCTGCCTTCCCGTGTTGAACAGGCTGGAGCGATTTCTCACGATCCGCCCCGGCGCGACGAAGGCATATGCGGATGGCGTGATGGGCCAACTTGCGGTGCGCCCGCGCAATTCCGCCATTCAGGTTCGCTTCTTTTCGGGCGGCAATCAACAAAAGGTGGTCATCGGCAAATGGATGAGCGCCGGGGCATCGCTCTACATCATCGTCGAGCCGACGAACGGTGTGGATGTCGGGGCGATCAAGGAGATCTACGACATCATCCTGCAACTTGCGCAAGAAGGCGCGGCGGTGTTGCTTGTGTCGTCGTCATTGCGCGAGACGCTGGCACTGGCCGATCGCGTGATGGTCATCCACGACGGCAACCGCGTCGCGGAAGCCCCGAAGACCGACTGGACCTACGATGAGCTACTAGCCGTGACACTCAGCGGCAAATCGAAAACCGCGGCATAGGCCGCAGCATATTCACGACAGGAGGAGACCCCATGAGTACCGATATCAGGCTCTACATGTTCCAGACCGGGCAGATCCGGCAGAAGGAAGTCGACATCAAGCTCGGCTACAGCCAGGATCCGTTTTTCACGCCAATACCCTGGTATCTGATCGTCCATCCCAAGGGCAACATCGTCATCGATGGCGGCACGGCCGTCGAGGCAGCCCACGATCCGGTGGGCTGGTGGGGCGATACGACCAAGAAATACTACCCGATCATGGATCCGGCGGAAGGCTGCGTGAACCAGCTCGCCAAGATCGGCATGAAGCCGGACGACATCAAGTTCGTGCTTCACTCGCACCTGCATCTCGATCACTCCGGCGCCTGCGGCAATTTCCCCAAGGCTCGCCATCTGGTGCAGCGTCGCGAGATCGATTGGGCCTTCTCGGCCGACTGGTTCATGCAGGGCGGCTACATCAAAAAGGACCTGACCAAGGACGGCATCACCTGGGATGTTATGGAAGACGAAGACCAGTACGATGTCTTCGGCGATGGAAGCGTACAGACGTTCCTGTCGCCGGGGCATACGCCGGGTCACCAGTCAATCATGGTCCGCCTGCCGAACACCGGCCCCATCCTGCTGGCGATCGACGCCGCCTATACGATGGATCACTGGAACGAGAAGTGCCTGCCCGGAGCGCTCACATCGGCACGCGAGGCCGCCGCATCCGTGCGCAGGCTGCGGCGTATCGTGGAGAAGGAAAACGCGATCGTCGTGCCCGGTCACGACATGGAAACCTGGCAGACCTTCAAGAAGGCGCCCGTAGAATACTACGATTGACCAGCACTGGAACGATGCCGTCGGCGGGTAACCGCTGACGGCAGGCGTTGACACGCCCACCTTTCATACTCGACCCAAAACATAACCCGCGACGGCCGCCGCAAAGCGTCCGTCTGAGAGCACCTGTTTTCAAATGCATGATAAAATTCTGACTGAGATAGAGCAGCGGTGGAACGATGCGGCAGAGATCTGGGATAGCAAGGCGCTCGCCCGGATATACACCAGCGACGCCGTTTTTTTTGGCTTGCTGCCAAGGCTCTATGTTGGGCGCTCGGAGGTGGAGGAGTATTTCGGCAGCTATGAGGCCGTTCTCCAGGGCGTTACGCTTTCTCTCATCGATCAGAATATCCGTTCAATGAGCGAAGGCCTGTTTATCGCGCAAGGCTTTGGCGACATCGTAAATCGTCATCTGGACGGTAAGATCGTCCATAACAGGGTCCGCTCTTCGTTTGTTGTGGTGGAGACGGAAGGCGAATGGCTCATCGCGCTACATCATTTTTCGACCGTGATGTCGTCCAGAAGCGGGACATCCTGACTCGGCAAGCGTATGGCTTGAACAATCAAGTGTTTGCAAGGATTTGCCCTCTATCAATATCGCGAATCCAGCATGATCTTGCTATTTCTTGCGGCGTATTGCTGGAGGCCAAAGCCTGGACTTCAGCTGGTCGACGGTTCACATCCCTTCATGGCGAACACGCTGATCAGGCATCTTGCTTGATGTCAATTGTGGTTCGGCTCGCCGGCGCCTTTGCGTCGTCATGTCGGACATTCGACCAACACCTGCACCGACGCATCGTAGCTGGCCGATGACCCGTATGGCCTCGTCCATGTCGGACGGAGGCCTTGGTTTCCTCCAACCGTGTCATCGCGACACGTCCAAACGTGTGGCCGCGACCTCGGCGAGTACAGACAGAACCATTGAAGTGGAGTCTCGTGTCGGGTCGAAGAGACCGATCGGTGCCTTGATTCGTGCCAGTTCATCTTCGCGGAAGCCTGCCTTCCGCAGTACTTCCTGCCGCCGTTGATGCGCCCTGCTAGGTCCTGTCCAACCGGGTAGTGTAGCTCGGCGGTAGCCGCCGTGGCTACGCGAGCATCTCTTGCTTATGCGCGCGAGGGCGCCACTACCAGGCGTGAGGTTACTCGTTCAAGTATCCGGCTATGCCCTTGATCTCGGTAAACTCGTGCAGTCCGAACTTCCCGTACTCGCGACCATTGCCGGATTGCTTGTAGCCGCCGAAAGGTGCCGCTGCGTCCCAGGCGGAGCCGTTGAGGCGAACGGTTCCGGCGCGCAGCCTGCCTGCAAGCGCGCGCGCCTCCTTCGGATCGCCCTGAATGTAGGCTGCCAGGCCGTAGGGCGTGTCGTTGGCGATCGCAATCGCTTCCTCTTCATTGTCATAGCCGATGATCGATAGCACTGGGCCGAAGATCTCCTCCCGCGCAATCGTCATCTGGTTGGTGACGCGGGCAAACACGGTCGGGCGCACGTAGTAACCTGCGTTGAGATGCGACGGGCGGCCAGGGCCACCCGCGACCAGCGCCGCTCCTTCCGCGATGCCGCGTTCGATCAACGCCTGGATCTTGTTGAACTGCGCGGCGCTTGCGACTGGTCCGAGGTTGGTGCGCGGATCCGAAGGGGGACCGACCACGAGCGCAGCCGCTTCCCTCGCGGCGATTGCGCTTGCTTCGTCCATTCGCTCCGCCGGCACCAGCATTCGCGTCGGCGCGGTACAGGTCTGGCCGGAATTGCCGAAGCACCGTCGTACGCCGGCGGCGACCGCGGCTGAAAAGTCGGCGCTGCGCAGGATGATGTTCGGCGACTTGCCGCCGAGCTCCTGATGCACCCGCTTGACGGTCGGTGCCGCGGCCTGCGCCACGGCAATGCCGGTGTGGGTCGACCCGGTGAAGGACACCATGTCCACGTCCGGGTGGCTGGTCAGCACCGCACCAACCGTAGGCCCGTCGCCCTGAACGAGGTTGAAGACCCCCTTCGGCACGCCGGCCTCATCCATGATCTCGGCGAGAATCACGGCGTTGAACGGAGCAATCTCCGAAGGCTTGAGAACCATGGTGCATCCGGTGGCGAGCGCCGGAGCGACCTTGCAAGTGATCTGGTTGATCGGCCAGTTCCACGGCGTGATCATCGCGACGACACCGACCGGCTCGTGCAGGATGCGTGTGGTCCCCTGCATGTAGTCGAAGGCAAAGGTCTCGCAGGCCTTCATCGTCTGCTCGAAATGGACAGCGCCGATGCCGGCCTGCTCAGCTCGGGCCATGGCGAGCGGCGCGCCCATTTCCCGTGAGATGATATCGCCGAGCTCGTCGTTGCGGCGCTTCAGGATCGCAACAATTCGCTTCAGCAGTTCGATGCGCTCTTCATTGGACGTCTGCGAGAAGGAGGCAAAGGCCCGCCGCGCGGCCGCGACCGCCTTTTCCGCGTCGGCGGTGCTGCCGAGTGCGATCGTACCCATCGGCTGCTCTGTCGAGGGATCGATGACCTCAAGCGTTTTCGACACGGAGGGCTCGATCCACTCACCGTCGATATAGAACTTGTCGGCATGTTTCATTGGTGGCTCCCATGGTTGGCATCTGGCGCACCATCGGAGGCGCGTTCCAAGAATCCGGCTACGGCCACGATGGCTGCATCCGTGTGCGGCAAGGCCGCAAATTCGCCCAGCGGCACGGGTTTGATGGGCGGGCGTAGCCGATAGTAACCGACCTCGCCGGCCGGAACGCCACGGCATTGAGCCAGCAGTTCAACCGCGGTCAGACCGCACAGCCGGCCCTGACATGGTCCCATTCCGCATCGTGTGAACGCCTTCATCTGGTTGAGGCCCGGCACGTCGAGCGCCGCAACTTCACGCAGTTTGCCGGCCGTTATTTCTTCGCAGCGGCAGACGATGGTGCCGTCGTCCTCGGGCACGCGAAACGTTTTGCCGGGCCGGAACCGATGCTCGATGAAAGTCCTGCCCCTGAGCGCAAGAGCGAGCTTTCGCGCGAATTGGTTCTGGCGCTGTTCGTAGGCACCATGGCCAATGCGATTTAGGTTCAGCGCCGCAGACAGGCCCGCGAGTTCTCCTTGGTGAACTGAGGCAACCGCGCCGACAATTCCCGCCGCATCACCGGCGATCGAAATCCCCGGAACCGAACTCGTACCGCGACCGTCGACGACCGGGCGGAAGGCTGCCAGGCGATCGTCCCAGGCGTAATCGCACCCGGCTGCGAGCGTGAGATTGAGATTCGGCGCGATCCCCTGGTGTAGAAGGAGCAGGTCGCCTTGAATGTGCCGGGACTTGTTGCCGCGATGGACCCGCAAGGCGCTGAATTGTCCGGAACCGGCCGCCTCGAGCGCAGTCACCCCGCGGATGACACGGGTTCGACGGTGAACCTCCAAAAGAAGTTTCAGGCCCTTGAGGGCATAGGGTGACGTGGCAAAGCCAAGCAGATGAGGCAGGGCAGAGCGCCAGTTCTCGACCGGCGTGGTATCGACGACGGCTGTCACGGACACGCCTGCCCGCAGGAGTTGGCTTGCCAGCAGGTACAAAAGCGGCCCGGTCCCGGCGAGGATAGTTCGTCCCAAGGGCACCAGGCCCGACGACTTCATCAAGATCTGCGCCGCTCCTGCCGCCATGACGCCGGGCATGGTCCACCCCGGGAACGGGAATGGACGCTCGAGCGCGCCGGTCGCGAGAATTACTCGGTGGGCGGCGATCGGTCGAGCAATCCCGCCGAGCGAAATCCCGACCTCGAGCGGATGCGCGCCGTCGAAAACTTCTTCGTCAGCAGGCCCGACGCTCCACACAGTCGCACGGGGGGCGTAGCTCAAGTTCCCTTGCCGAAACCGCTCGATGAGCGTCCGTCCGGCAGTGTAGTCTGGCCCCATGCGGGCGAGGTCGGCATCTGATGCATGCTCGACCGACCGATAAATCTGCCCGCCAGGGGATTCATTTTCATCGGCAAGCAAAACCGCGAGACCGTGGATCGAGGCTTCGATGGCTGCCGAGAGGCCGGCAGGACCCGCGCCAACGACGACGACGTCATAGGCAGGCGCGAGATCGGTGGCAGACTGAATGCTTCTAATCATTCTTCCTGCCTCGGCATGGCCGCGCCGTCCTGTGTCTCGATCCGCATCCCTTCCGCAACGTTGGTCATGCAACCCTGCCGGTTCGGCCGGCCATCGATTTTGACGAGGCACTCGAAGCAGACACCCATCATGCAGTAAGGACCACGGGCGGCGCCGGACACCGGGCTGCGACGCGTGCTGTCATATCCCGCGGCCAACAGTGCGGCGGCAACGCTATCGCCTTGTCTGGCCATCGTCGGAATGCCGTTGAATGTGAATGATATTGAACTCTCCCCTTCGGTCAGGCAGCCGCCGGAACATGGAACCTCCGGGAATGAAATGCGGAAAGATCGTCAGAAAGCGCGCCGGCTGAAATCTGCCGCGGCAGGACCAGCGCATGATTGGCCGCCAGAGTCACGCCGGAATGGCAGGCACATGCGAACGCACCAGGAAACCTCTCTGAGTGCTCGTAAATGGGGTAGCCGTCCGGCGTCACCACTCGGAATGCGGCCCAGACCCGCACTGCACTGGCGTCCTTTAGAAGTGGGAATGTGCGCACAGCGCGTTCAGCCATGACCGCAGTAATCGGCCCGCGCGGCCGCTGGTGATCGATCGTGGCTTCCTTGCTTTCGCCGATCAGCACAGAGCCCTCGTCTGTCTGCCGCAGATAGCCGGTGGCATGGCTGAGGAAAGGCTTCAGCCGCTCGGTCACAATGATCTGGCCGCGGCTGGGCGAGAGCGGAACGTTCAGCCCGACCATCGGAGCGAGCGCGGTGTTGCCGATCCCGGCAGCAAGGACGATCTTGCCGGCACCGAGTCGCCACCCGTCTCCGGCCAATTCGAACGTACCTGCGCGATGACTGACTGCAATCGTCTTCCGATGCGGCAGATAATGAACGCCACGCTGCTTAAGCGCCTTATGAAAGCCCGCGAACAGCCGCAGCGGATTAACGTGTCCATCGAGCGGGCTGAAAATTGCGCCTGCCACTGTGTCGCCGACCAGAGGCAAATGGCGGCGCGTCTCCGTTTGGTCGAGTATCTCATATTCGAGGGGTGGCGTTCCTTCCGCGTCCATTCCTGGTTGGGCGGCGAGCTTCGCCATCGATGCGATACCGCGTTCCAGCTCCGTTGCGGTGAGCCGAATTGAGAAGCCGCCCGACCGGACAAAGCCAGTGTCGATGCCGGTTTCGGCCTTAAGTTCGGCTGCCAGCCGGTGCCAGTTCGCCGTCGAGGTTCGCGACCATCGCGAATACGCGGCATTGCCGAGGCCCTTGCTTGAGCTCCATACAAGACCGAAATTCGCCCGGGCGGCTCTGTTTGCCACATCGCCTTCGTCGACGATTGCAACCCTTTCCCCGCATTTCGATAGACCCCAGGCTATCGATACGCCTACCAGCCCTCCGCCGATGACGATTACGTCGTAATCCATTCCGCTAGCTTCCCTCGGCGCGTATTCCGACGGCCTTCTCCGGATCCGACCTCGCAATCAGATTGCTCCGACTTTGACTTTCGAACCATCAAGGAGGCGCGACAGGCGGAAGGGGGTGGGGTCGACACAGGGTGTATCATTGGCAACCAGGTCGGCCGCCAAGCGGCCGATACCCGGGCCAAGGCCGAAGCCATGGCCGGAGCAGCCCGCGGCCAAATAGAGACCTCTCACACCGTCAGCCGGCGAGATGACCGGCACCGCGTCCGGCGTGAAATCCACGTAGGCTCCCCAGCTGTCGGCGACTTCGACCCCCGCCAGCGCAGGAAACTGCTCCGTGACCCGTTTCAAAATAGCCGCGATGGTGCGGCGGCTCGGCGGTGGGTCGAGAGCGCGGATCCGCTCGAAGGCCGTCGGTTTGCTCTTGTTCAAGCTTCCGAATGCCTCAGGACCCTGAAGGAAGGATTTGCCGATGCCGAACTGCACTGCTTTCAGGCGCTTCATGAACATCGGCATGAACCAGCGGGCGTATCGAATACCTTGTGGGGTGATATCGAGCATCGCCCTGCCGCTGATGGCAAGCGTGTAGCTGCCATCCAGCCGGCGGGTCAGCGCGCACTCCGGCGTATAGATCGCCTCGCCCAGATTCGCCGTGGGCCGCGTACGAAGCGCCGTTTGGCGCACGCTTGCCTGCGGAAAAAGAATTCCGTACTGACGACAAAACATCGACGTCCAGGCACCGCCGGCGCAGAGGACGGCTTGTGTCCGAATGAGCCCCTTTTCGGTAATCACTCCCGCCACCGCGCCGTTGACCAGATCAAGGCCTCGGGCAGCGCACTCCTGGTGGATCGTCGCGCCAAATTTGCGAGCGCCGTTCGCGATCGTCGGCGCGGCGATGGCAGGCTCGCCCTTGCCGTCATCGATCGAATGCACTCCGCCCAGCCATCGGCGGCCGTTCGCCGGAACCGTGGCAGCCGCTTCCTTGGCGCTCAGCATCGTCGTATTGACGTTGAACTGCCGGGCCGTAGCACGCCATGCTTCCCATTCCGCCAGTTGCTGGGGATTGTCCGTAGCGTAAAGCAGACCGCATCGACGGAAGCCGACGTCCTCTCCGATTTTGGATTCAAACTCACCCCATAGCCGCAGCGCGACGCCCGAGAGCGGCAGCTCGCGCTCATCCCGGTTCTGTTGGCGGCACCAACCCCAGTTGCGGCTCGACTGCTCGCAGCCGACATGGCCCTTTTCGACCAGAGCGACGGACAGTCCCCGCTCCGCGAGAAAGAAAGCTGCCGTTGCACCAATGATGCCGCCCCCGATCACGACGACATCCGCCTTGGCGGGGAGCTGCTGATCGTTCTGTATGCGTTTGATAATTGGAGACATTGGATTGACCTGAATTTATCTTGGCGGCTGATCTATACGGCACTGTTCCTACCCCTCCGGAAGAAACATCTGCGGCAATGACGGTTATCGCATCGGCTTGGAACGACGGTGCGAGCCGGGCGGGATACGCCTAGGCCTTGCCGTCCGACGCGCGATACGTGTCGATGACATCTTCGGCCGGAAGCAGCCTGTCGCAGATGAAATGCCCTGTGGGCAGGGGCAGACTGCCTGGATCAAAGATTGGTGTCATGGCGCGTCCTGGAAGTGAGCTCATGGGAAGCTACCGGAGGAAGGCGAGCAGCATGCGTCGAATGATCATGCAGGGACGACGGAAAATTCCGTGTTCGGCGGCACGACAGACAAATGTTCGGTCGTTGAGCATGTAAGTTACGGAGCATCGTCTGACGACAGTGGTTTCGAATCGACTTCCGGTCGTAACACGACAGATGCCGCGATCGGTTCATATCACCCGCTGCTACAGAAAATTGAAGAGCGTGCACAATCAAAAACAGAGATGAAGCCATGACTACAGACGTTCATGAGTTCCCTGCGCTTGCCATGATCCATACGGTCCCCGGAATCATCCCCGCGTTCAACGAACTCGTTGGCCACCATCTGCCCAGTTGGCGCACATTCAACATGTTAGATGAGAGCCTGCTAGGGAACACGATTCGCGAAGGCGTGCTGTCACGTCAAACGATGCGGCGGCTTGCGACTCACATTTGGTCGGCGGTGGATGCGGGGGCTTCGGCGGTCCTCGTCACCTGTTCCTCGCTCGGTCCTGCAGTGGATGCGGCAGTGCCGCTCTGCCCCGTACCCCTCTTCCGTATAGATGACGGGATGGCAATTGAGGCGATCCAGCGCGGGAGCCGAATTGGCGTCCTTGCAACTCTTGCAACGACAATGAACCCCACAACCCGCCTAATTGAACGCCATGCTCATAGGATGGGTCGGAACGTTTTCCTCACCAGTCGTCTTTGTGAAGGAGCCTTTGATAAATTGCGAAACGGGGACAGGGCGGCGCATGATGCGATGATACGTGAGGGTCTCGCTTCGCTCGTGGGCGGTGTCGACGTGGTTGTTCTTGCTCAAGCATCAATGGCAAATGCTCTAAATGAGATGAGCGAGGCATCGGTGCCAGTACTTACTAGCCCTGAACTTGGTGTGCTGCACATGTCCTCCGCACTAAACGCGCGCTTCCGCGTCCAGGAAAGTGTGCAAAGTTAGAGCAGAGGTTTGCCGGTTTTCAGCAGTTCCGAACAGGCCGTCGTGAACCTGCGCGATCTGATCGCAAGGAGGTGACCAAAGAAGGCTTCGTGCATCAGGCGGCGCGGCATCGGCTGAAGGAGACAGTTTGCTGCAAGCCGTCCCATCGGATGGTGTGCGCGGGGAGAAGGGAAAGGGAAATGCTTTTAGGAGTGATCGCCGACGATTTTACCGGCGCAAGCGATATTGCAAACACAATTGCAAAGGGCGTGGCGCCTAACGGCGGACTGCGTACCGCGCAGTTTCTCGGCGTACCGAAAACCGCTGCAGCTGCCGACGTCGAGGCGGGTGTGGTTGCCCTGAAAAGCCGAACTATTCCAGTCGAGGAGGCGGTAGCGCAATCCCTTGGCGCCTTGAACTGGCTTCTGGCCCAAGGCTGCCGGCAGATCGTCTTCAAGTACTGCTCGACATTCGATTCCACCCGTGACGGCAACATTGGACCCGTGGGCGAAGCGCTTGCGGACGCTCTCGATGTGAAAAGCGTCGTCGCATGCCCGGCTTTCCCCGGTGCTGGCCGCACTGTCTACATGGCGCACCTGTTCGTCCATGACCGGCTCCTGAGTGAATCCGGGATGCAGAACCATCCGCTTACGCCCATGACGGACCCCGACATTCGCCGATGGCTGCGATACCAGACCCGATCGTCCGTTGGGCACGTCGCGCTTGATACGGTTCGCAAGGGTGCCGAGGAAGTCGCCGCTACGCTTGCCGCGAAGGATGACACGTTGGTGATCGTCGATGCGATATCCGATCAGGATCTCATCACTATCGGGTCGGCGATTGCCGACCACAAGCTGGTAACAGGCGGGTCCGGCATAGCGATTGGTCTAGCCGAGAACTTCATTCGGTGCGGCCTCGCTACAGGAAACTCTGGCAGGTTGATCGGAAGAGATGGGCCGGAAGCGATCCTGGCGGGAAGCTGCTCAGGTGCGACCCGTGGACAGATCGATGTCCATAAGCGAAACCACCCGACTCTAGCCATCGACGTCGACAAGGTGATGAGCGGCGAAACCACCTCCGACCACGTCATAGAATTCATAACGGGCAATCATGGCGAGGCCCCGCTTGCCTACTCCTCCGGTACACCTGAAGAAGTCAAGGCCATTCAGGCGAAGTATGGTCGCGAGGAAGTCGCAGCCAAGCTCGACGCCTTTTTCGCCGACACAGCCCTCAAACTGGTTCGATCGGGCGTGACACGGTTGGTTGTTGCTGGCGGCGAAACGTCTGGCGCAGTCGTCTCGGCTCTGGATCTTGGGTCGCTGACGATTGGGCAGGAAATTGATCCGGGCGTGCCAGTCCTCCTTTCCGACGGCGAAAAGCCGATCGCTCTTGCCCTGAAGTCGGGCAACTTCGGCTCTGCCGATTTCTTCGTCAAAGCGCTGAAAAGGTTGAAAGCAAGTTGAGTAGCTCGGAAAACAGACTCCGCGAGGATATCGTACGCTTGTCGCAGTCGCTCTATGAACGTGGATTCTCGGTTGGTTCCGCAGGAAACATCAGCGCGGCCGTTGATGACGTTATCCTCATGACACCCACGAATTCCTGTCTCGGCTTTCTAGATCCCGTCAAGATCAGCAAAGTCACTCGTGATGGTCGGCACCTGTCAGGGGACCAACCATCCAAAGAAATTTTTCTGCACAAGGCATTTTATGAAACGCGGCCCCAGGCCGGAGCGGTGGTTCATCTTCATTCAACCTATGCAACCGCGCTCTCCTGTGTCACCGACATCGACCCTGACGATTGCATCCCGCCGCTCACCCCATACGTTGTGATGCGCGTGGGCCAGGTCAAACTCCTCGAATACGTGCGGCCGGGAGACGAGAAGGCGGGAGATTTGATCCGGGCGCTCGGGGGGCATTATGCTGCGGTGCTTCTCGCCAATCACGGCCCGGTCGTCACCGGAAAAGATATCTCGTCGGCCGTCTATGCGGCGGAAGAACTGGAAGAGACGGCGAAACTGCTCCTCATGCTGCGTGGCCTGCCAAAGCGGATGCTGTCGGATGAAAATGTGGTTGAGCTCAAGTCCGTTTTCAGCGCGTATTAGCCCTCCGCTGTAGCTGTAAAAACCAGAATTTTTGGAGACCATCGTTAGATCAGAATGAGGCGGTACAGGTGTAAATTGTGCTTGCCTGGGGATCTTTGGCTTTGGGCGTCAGTCAACAGACAGGGTTGAGCGGCAATAATTTCCGCTTCTGGACCCCAAGCGAGCCTTCGCTGGCTGGTCAGCATCAGCAGAGATGGTGGGTGGAGCAGCCCGTCGCCAAGCTGATCGCCGAATGACGTGTTCGCGCCGCATTCCGAACCGGCAGACTCCTGCTTGGCAATGAGAATCGCAGACGTTCAACCGCGATCGGGGTTGTGAACTGACCGAAGCTGGAACTTGTTACCCTGCTACATTGTAAATCTCGGCAAGGTCGCGTAGATCCCAGTTCCCGCCAGACAACACTGCACACACTTTTTCGTCGCGCTTGACGTCTATGCTGCCCGCCAACAGTGCTCCGACGCCAATCGAGGCGGCTGGTTCAGCGATCAGTTTCGCATCCTTGGCAAGAGCACGCATCCCGGCGATGATGTGCTCGTCTTCAACGAGAACGATCTCGTCCACATATTTTTCGATAATTGGATACGGGTTTTGACCCGGAACGCTTATCCTCAAACCATCCGCAATGGTGTTCTTCAAGGGGAGCGATGTGCGCTCCTTGTTTATCCGGCTGTGAAAATATTTCGGAGTCAGAGCAGGCTCTGCCCCGATGACGCGAACCGATGGTTTCGTTTCTTTTATCGCGGTGGCGATCCCCGAGATCAGGCCTCCGCCGCCCACGGGAACAATGACCGTATCTACGTCGTCCAGGTCCTCGAGTATTTCACACCCGATCGTTCCCTGACCGGCCATCACGATGGGGTCCTCAAAAGCGTGAACAGTTGCGTATTTGTTTTCTTCAGCGATTTCATACACCCTTTTCCATCTGGCGGCGGTGTCGCCATCGAAAAGAATGACTTCTGCCCCGAGGGCTTTTGTGTTCTCGATCTTGATTTTGGGCGTGGTCACCGGAACGACCAATATCGCTTTTACGCCCAGCATCCTGGCGGCATAAGCAAGCCCTTGGGCATGATTGCCCGACGACGTCGCAATAATGCCGTTTGCGATCTCTTCTCTCGAGAGCGAGAGAGCCTTGTTCAGGGCGCCGCGGATTTTGAAAGCGCCAGTAATCTGCAACGTTTCGGGTTTGAGATATAGCTGACAACCAGCGGCTTTCTCAATTTTGTCCGCGCGCAAGAGCGGCGTGTGTCTGACGTGCGGTTTCAGTCGTTCCTGAGCTTCACGGATGTCCTGAATCGTGGGGTAATTGCGCATGGTCATCACTCAAAAAACTGAAAGAACGTGCCGACGTTATTGGCTATGGCGTTCTGATGGACTTTGCTGGCTGTCGTATTGTCGTGTATGGCCATCCCAGTGGAATCGAAGATCGTGATTTCCTCATCACTTTCTCGTCCTGGCTTCTTTCCCAACAATACCTCGCCGATCTCGCCATAAATGTCGTCTTTGGCGATGATGTTTTTATTCAACGGGTGCCAGGTCTCGCCCTTTTCTGTGCATTGCGCGATTGAGTCCACGACTACCTTCGCGTTCCTGAAGAGCTCCGGATCCAGCTCCTGTTTGCCGCGTTGGTCGGTGCCGATTGCAACGATGTGCGTGCCGGGTTTCACCCAATCTGCTTCCACAAGCGACCCCTTCCCGCGAGTCGTCGTAATCAGGATATCGGCCTGCTCAACGGCTTCTTTTTTTGAGTTTGCCATGATTACGGGAATGCCAAATTCGCTTTCGATATCCGTCTTGTATTTGAAAAGCGTGTCCGCGCGACTGTCCCATGCGTGGATCACTTCGATCTTCATGATCTCGTTGATCGCCCGGATTTGCATTCGTGCCTGATTTCCTGTCCCGATCGATGCGATCGTCCTGGCGTTCTTCCTCGCCAGAGCTTTGACGGAGACGGCTCCGGACGCCCCCGTTCTGAGACCAAGGATCAAGCTTCCATCCATAACGCAAATCAACGCACCGCTCCTGGCATCAAACAGGAAAATGGTCGCCATGCCATTGGGCACGCCGTGTGCTGTCGGGTTATCAATGAACCCTCCGGAAGAGGCTTTCATGGAGATCACTTCATTGGCTTTGCAATAACCAAGCTTGAAGTCAATTTCCCCACGAGGCGGTGGGAGATCTATTCCGATATAGTCGGGTTGCTCCACCTGATCACTGTTAAAGGCTTTGTAAGCCTCTTCCACCGCGCCGATGACTTCCGTCATGCCGATTAGCCGTTTTACTTCATCCTTCTTAAGCAGCAGCGTTTTCATGCATGACCTCTCGATTTTTGGCTTCATGGGATGCTCCGGCACGGCACACCCTGAACCACAATCACCATAGTGGGAGATCGGCGAGACTAGTGATCGCATTCGCTGCGACCTGAAGCAGATTGTTTTGTATCGCATGTGGGCTTTGGCAGAGAGTTGCGGCAGGCGTCTGTCCGAGCTCGGGCGAAAAAATTGGAGGAGGTGCTTGCTCAGATTGGTCCGCATGCGGGGACCTCATCTAAAAGTCAGCGACTTTACCCCAGGCAGATTTTCGGAAGCGATCCGGATGGTAGGGGCGGGGATCGACGATCGGCTCGTTACCGGTCACGATGTCTGCGATCAAGTGGCCGGCGCCCGGACCGATTCCGAAGCCGTGCCCGCTGAAGCCGGCGGCGAGGATGAAACCCGGTACGGCGGCGATTTCGCCGATTCCCGGGACCCCGTCCGGCGTGCTGTCGATATAGCCCGCCCATGCGGCGGCGATGCTGGTGTTCTGCAGGGGAGGCAGGAGGTCGAGCGCGCGCAAATGGGTGAGGCGAACGGTGGCTTTATCGACCGCGGGATCAAGGATGCGCATGCGCTCCATCGGCGTGGGGGCGTCCAGTCGCCAGCGGGCCAAGGTCTCATGGCCGGAGCGGAAGCCCTCAAGCCCGCCTGGGGCTAGGCTGCGCCAGCGTTTGACGAACATCGGCAGAAATTGCGGCGAGAACCTGAGTTGTTGCGGCGTCGGGTCGACGCGGCCGCGGCCGCTGATGGCGAGTGTATAGCCGCCGTCGGCGCGGCGCGTCACCGAAACGGCGGCCGTATGCAGCGCATCCGGAAGGCCGATGGCGCCCGGCGAGACGGCAAGGATCGACGAGCGGATAGCGGCCTGCGGAAAGCGGATGCCGAGCTGGCGGCAGAAGGAGGAGGCCCAGGCACCGCCGGCAAGGATCGCCGTCGTCGTGCGGATCGTCCCATGCTCGGTGACGACACTGGAAAGGCGACCGCCTTCTGTCTCTATGCCGCGGGCGGCGCAAGACTGGTGCATGGTGCCGCCAAGCTTGAGGATCGCACGCGCGACCGCGGGTGCTGCACTCGCCGGATCTGCGGTGCCATCAGTCGGCGAAAAGACGCCTCCCTTCCATGGCTTTCCGGTTGCGCGGCCGCGCTCGGTCGCCTGGGCGCTGTCGAGCATATGGGTGGTGACGCCGACGGTCCGGGCGAAATCGCGCCAGCGTGCCCAGCCGGCCAGTTCCTCTTCGCTATTGCTGAGGTAGAGCAGCCCGCAGCGGCGGAAACCGGTGTCCTCGCCGCTCTCGGCGGCGAAACGGTCCCAAAGATCGAGGCTCTTTGTCGCAATCGGCAATTCGCGGGCGTCCCGGTTCTGCTGGCGGCACCAACCCCAATTGCGACTCGACTGTTCGGCGCCGATCCGTCCCTTCTCAACGAGGGCGACTTTCATTCCGCGGCGGGCAAGGTAATAGGCCGCAAACACGCCGACAATGCCGCCGCCGATCACCACGGCATCGGCGGCCGCGGGAAGTGCAAGGGATGACTCAACGTATTGCAGGGGTGCTGGCATGAGGCGGTCTCCGGTTACTGATAATCTAGCGGGCTTTGCGGATACGGCGCTGCTGGAGTTCGACCGGCCTGCAGCAGAACATGCCGTCATGCCGGAAATGCGCAGACAGTTGTGCTTCGCGGGCACGCTCAAAACCAAATAGACAGACAAGGGCAATGTGTTACGGTTAATCAAGGGAAGGCGGCAGCATAATCTGCCGCCTTCTGACGGCCGCAACCCGAAAAGGTGCTTCGTGAAACTCGATCGAATCGACGTCAAGATCCTCCACGAATTGCAGAAGAACGGTCGCATCACCAATGTGGAATTGGCCGATCTCGTGGCGCTCTCTCCGAGCCCGTGCCTGATGCGCGTGAAAAAGCTGCAGGCAGAGGGCTATATCGAAGGCTACTCGGCTCAGATCAATGTCGGCAAGCTTGGCCAGACCTTGACGGTCTTTACCGAGATCACCCTGAAAAACCACCGGCAGATCGATTTCGCCCGCTTCCTGGCAGCGATCGACAAGGTCGAGCAGGTCATCGAATGCCATCTCGTTTCTGGCGGCTACGATTACCTCGTCAAATTCGTGACGTCAGGGATCGGCGAATACCAGACGATCATGGAGCGGCTCACGGATATGGATGTCGGGATCGACAAATATTTCAGCTTCGTCGTGCTGAAGTCGCCGATCGTCAGGGCGCATATGCCGCTGACGAGCCTGTTTCCGCTGTAGAAACAGGCTGCAGCGCGGCCTTCAGAGGGCCTGTCTGCTAACTCCTGCTATAGGCGCGCACCAGTTCCGGATCCTGTGTCAGCCCATCGAGCCAGGCGGGATCGAGCTTCGGCACCGAGGAGAAGAGCAGCTGGGAGTAGGGGTGCTTTGCCGCCTTGATCTTCTCGGGCGTGATTTCCTCGACCTTCTTGCCGCCATACATCACGACGATTTCGTCGCAGATCGCCTCGACGACGGAGAGGTCGTGGCTGATGAAGATGTAGGAAAGGCCGAGTTCCCGCTGCAACTCCTTGAGGAGATCGATCACCGCGGCTGCGACCACGGTATCGAGCGCCGAGGTGATCTCGTCGCACAGGATGAGCTTCGGATCGGCGGCAAGTGCGCGGGCGAAATTCACGCGCTGCTTCTGCCCGCCGGAAAGCTCTCCCGGCCGGCGATGGCGCAGGCTGCGCGGCAGGCGGACCATGTCCATCAATTCGTCGATGCGGGCGCTGCGCGCCTTGGCCGGCATGCCGTGGTAGAAGACGAGCGGCCGGTCGAGGATATCCTCGACCGATTTTGCCGGATTGAGCGCCGTATCGGCATATTGGAACACGATCTGCATCTCGCGCAGCTGGTCGCGCGAGCGCTCGCGGGCGCTGTGGCCGAGCTCCTTGCCGTCGAAGACGATCTTGCCGAAGGCGGCCGGCAGGATACCGGCGATGGTGCGGGCAAGAGTCGACTTGCCGCAGCCGGATTCACCGATAATGCCGAGGTTGCGCCCCTTCTCAACCGTCAAGCTGACATTTTGGACGGCGCGCACCAGAGGGAGGCCATCGGCCTGGCGCTGGCCGTAACCGGCAACGACGTCCTGGATGGCCAGCAGCGGTGCCGGCAGGGCCTCTATATCGGCCTCCGCATTGCGCGCCTTCGGCTCGAAGGCGGCCAAGAGCTCGCGCGTATAGGGATGTTTTGCCGCGGTCAGGATTTCTTTCGTCGTCCCCGTCTCCTGGACCTCGCCGCCCTTCAGAACGACGATCCGGTCAGCGATCTGGGCGACGACCGCTAGATCATGCGAGACGTAGACGCCTGATATGCCGCCCGTCTTCATCGCCGACTTGAAGGCGCGCAGCACTTCGATCTGGGTCGTCACGTCGAGCGCCGTCGTCGGCTCGTCGAAGATCATCAGCTTCGGATTACCGATCAGCGCCATCGCCGCCGACAGCCGCTGCAGCTGGCCGCCGGAGACCTGATGGGGGTAGCGGCTGCCGATGATCTCGGGCTCGGGCAGCGAAAGCGCCCGGAAAAGCTCGACCGCACGGCTTCTTGCCTCCTCGGCGGACATCAGCCCGTGGATGCGGGTGACTTCGATCACCTGATCCATGATCGATATGGCGGGATTGAAGGCGGCGGCGGCCGATTGCGGTACATAGGCCACTTCGGTGCCACGCAGCCTGGCGCGCTGCTTTTCGCCGAGCTTGACCATGTCCTTGCCGGCAAGGGAGACGCTGCCGCCCGAAATGCGACAGCCCGGCCGCGAATGTCCCATCAGGGTGAGCGCGATCGTCGTCTTGCCCGAGCCGCTTTCGCCAATCAGCGCAACGATCTCGCCTTCTGATATGTCGAGGCTGACGCCCCGGATGATTTCGACGCGCCGGCCGGAATCGGTGGTGGCTTCGACCCTGAGGTCGCGGATTTCGACGAGATTGGTCATCACTCGCTCCGATCGCGGATTTTCTGCGGCAGGTTGTCGATCAACAGGTTCACGCTGATCGTGAGGCTGGCGATCGCAAGCGATGGGAACATGACGGCGGGAGCCCCGAAAGGCAGGCCGCCGATGTTTTCACGCACGAGCGCGCCCCAGTCCGCATAGGGTGGCTGTACGCCGAGCCCGAGGAAGGAAAGGCCAGAGAGCAGGAGAACGATGAAGACGAAGCGGAGTCCGAGATCGGCAAGCACGGGACCGGCGATATTCGGCAGGATTTCCGAGCGGATCAGATAAAGGGTGCTTTCGCCGCGGATGCGGGCGACGGTGATGAAGTCCATGGAATTGACGTTGACGGCGAGCGCCCGCGCGAAACGGTAGGAGCCGGGAATATAAATCACCGAAAGCGTCAGGATCAGCACCGGGATCGACGACCCGACGGCTGCGACCACGACCAGGCCGAAGAGCTTGCTCGGGATGGAATTCAAGGCATCGAGAAAGCGGGAGAGCAGCGTATCGAGCCAGCCTCCGGCAACGGCCGCGATCATGCCGAGCACGACGCCGCTGAAGCAGGCGATCGTCACGGCCGCAAGCGAGATGCCGACCGTATAACGCGCGCCCATCAGGATGCGCGAGAAGACATCGCGGCCGAGATAGTCCGATCCCATCCAGAACTGCTGGGATATCGGACCGAAATAATCGTAATCGACGATTTCGCCCACGGGGTAGGGGACGAGCAAATGCGCGAAGATCGCGATAAAGGCCCAGAAGAGGATGACGGCAAGGCCCACGAAGCCGACCAGGTTGAAGCGGTAGCCGAGCCGGCGCGTCACGGCGGGCCGCTGTTCGATATGGGATGTCATCGCAGCCTCGGATTGGAAAGAATGGCAACAATATCGGCGAGCGTGATGAGGATGAGGTAGCCGACGCAGAAGATCATAGCGCAGGTCTGAATGAGCGGCAGGTCGCGCGTGGCCACTGCATCCACCATCAGTTTGGCAATGCCGGGATAGTTGAAGATGGTTTCGACGATGATGACCCCGCCCAGCAGATAGGATAGCGAAAGCGCGATCGCGTTGACGATCGGACCAAGGGCGTTCGGCAATGCATGCTTCAGAACAATGCGAGTGCGGGAGGCGCCTTTCAGCAACGCCATTTCGGCATAGGGCGTGTTCAGGGTTTCAACCACGGCAGCCCGCGTCATGCGGATCATCTGTGCCGACACGCCGAAAGTCAGTGTGATCACCGGCATCGCATAGACCCGCAGCATATCGGCGAAGGTTTTCGCTTCATTCGTAAGGGAAATTGCCGGGAGCCACTGCAGATAGACCGCAAAGAACAGGACCGCCGATGTTGCTATCATGAATTCGGGCACGGAGATCACGCCAATCGTAAGCACCGTGACCGCCCGGTCATAGAGCGAGCCACGCATCATGGCGGCCGTGATGCCGAGCGTCAGCGCGATCGGAACCGCGAACAAGGCGGTTACGCCGGCGAGTTTCATAGAGTTCACGAAACGCCCTCCGATCAAGTCGGCGATCGGCATGTCGTTGGCGTAAGAGGTGCCGAGGTCGCCGGACAGCAGCCCTGTCATCCAGTAGACGAAACGCAGGAAGGCCGGCTCGTCGAGATGCATGGCCTTGCGTAGCCCCTCAACCGCCTCCGGGGTCGCGGCCTGCCCGAGCAGGATCGACGCCGTGTCACCGGGAAGCATCGTCGTTGCGAAGAACACCGCGAAGGAGACGATCAGAAGCGTGACAGCGGAGATGAACAGTCGACTGGCAATAAGGGATAGGACCGGATTCTTCATATGCAGGCCTCCCGTCGGCCGTTGGCTGACAGTATATCACGAAAACAGGCGGACGACCGGGGGCTTATCGCCCCCGGCATGTGCCGATCAGCCTTCCAACCAGATATATTCCGGGAAGGAGTAGCCCATCATGCCGCCGAGCGGGTTGGTCTCGAGTCCCTTGACCTTGGAGGACACCGCATCGACGTTGGAGAGGTAAGCCGGAATGATGGTGCCGGCTTCTTCCGACACCATGACTTGCATCTCGTTGTAGATCTCGCGGCGCTTGGCCTGGTCGAGCGAGCCGCGCGCTTCGAGCAGCATCCGGTCGAATTTTTCCGACTTGTATTGGCTCTCGTTCCATGGCGCATCGGATGCATAGAGGAGCGAGAACAGGATGTCAGGTGTCGGCCGCGGATTGATATTGCCGAAATGGATCGGCGCCTTGAGCCAGTAGTTGTCCCAATATCCGTCGGACGGTACGCGCTGCACGTCGAACTTCATGCCGATTTCCGCGCCGGCTGCCTGGACGATCATGGCCATGTCGATTGCCGAATTCGCTGCATCGGACGCGATCACCGGGATCGACTGACCGAGAAGGCCGGCTTTCTCGAAGAGGAACTTTGCCTTTTCGGGATCGAACGCTTTCGGTTTCAGGTCTGCATTGTAATAGAAGTTCGACGGTGAGATCGGCTGATCGTTTCCGATCTCGGCGAGCCCGCGCAAGGCCGATTTTTGAATCTGCTCGCGATTGATCAGATACTTCATACCTTCCACGAAGCCCTTCTTGTCGCCGGGCGCTGTGTCCAGGCGGATATTCAGGTTCGTGTAATTGCCGGCGGTCGTCTTATTAAGGAAGAATCCTTCCTTGCCATCCACGAGGCGCACAGAGCGTGGATTAATGGCGGCAGCGAGATGGATGTCGCCCGAGAGCAATGCATTGACGCGGGCGTTGTCCTCGGCGATCGCGAAGAATTCGAACGAGTCAACGTTCGGATGGTTAGGCTTCCAATAATTCTTGTTCTTCAGGCCGACCGAGCGAACGCCGGGCTCGAAGACCTCGCGGACGAAAGCGCCGGTACCGTTGCCCTTGGAGAAGTCGGTCGTGCCGTCGGCGACGATCATGAAATGGTGCATGCCGAGGATCATCGGCAGGTCGGCATTCGCGTTTTCCAGCGTGATCTCGACCGTCAATTTGTCGACGGCCTTGAAACCGGTCATCTGCTTGGCGATCTTGGCGACCTTTGAGCCGACCGCCGGGTCGAGATGACGCTTCATTGAGAAGACGACGTCGTCGGCCGTAAGCGGCTTGCCGTCATGGAAGGTGACGCCGCTGCGCAGCTTGATCGTCCAGACCTTTGCGTCCTTGCTTTCGACCGACTCGGCGAGCTCCATTCGCGGCGTGCCATCGGACTGGATATAGGTGAGGCGATTGTAGAATGCGCAGCAGCGCACATAGTCGGTCGAAAGCGAAGCTTTCGCCGGGTCGAGCGTGTCGGCCGTCGAGGACGACCAGCCGGCCGCCTTGAGGGCGCCGCCGGCAACGGGCGTGGCCGCGACCGCCTGCGAGGCGCGGCCGAGGATGAGGCCGCCCGCAGACATGGCGACGCCGCCGGCCAGCATCAGTTGAAGAAGTTCGCGACGGGTCGCGCCGCGGCGGATGGCGTTTTCGATCATTGCGTCGTCCGACGCGGTCCAGTTGTTGATTTTATCGCTCATGTCATTCCCCTTTTGTCGTCCGGTTGGGGGCTGCCCGTCTTTGCGAGCTTGGCCCGAGGTTGCATTGCTTTGAGATCAATTTCGCGCAGCGGCCACCGCTTCGGCGAGGCCGGCCATCGAGGTGAAGTGATAGTCGGGCTCGGTGAATTCGGCCGGCTCGATGGTGCCGCCATATCCCTTCTGCGCATGGCGGCGCTCGATCCAGCAATTGGTCATGCCGAGCGCGCGCGAGATGCCGATGTCATGATATTGGCTCTGCGCCACGTGCAGAATATCACTTTTGGACGCGCCTTCGCCGGCCACGAAATCGAAGACGCTCTCGAAGAAAGCCGGATCCGGCTTTTCCGTTCCGGTATCGTCGGCCGTGAAAACGGCATGGAACGGGTTGCCGAGCTCGGCGGAGAAATGGTCGAAGGCCCAGCTCCGGGCATTGGTCATGGCGATCAGCCGGTAGTCGCGGGCAAGCCGCGCCATGGCCGCCGCGCTGTCGGGAAATGCCTTCCATGTCCTGGCGGAATCGCGCAGCCGCTCGCCATAGACCTTCTCGACGGGCAGGCCGAGATCGGGCGCGATGACGAGATAAACGCGCACGAGATCGTCGGGGAAGAGGATAGCATCCTCGTTGTAGCGGGCGGCGCGATAAAGCGTCAGCGCCTGCTCGCTGTCGATAGTCACACCCGCCTCGGCGGCGATCTCCTGGAGGCAGGACTTCAGGCCGCTCTCGAAATCGATCAAGGTCCCGACGACGTCGAAACTCATATATTTGAATTCAGGCAGAGACTTCGTCATGTCGTGTCCCCAGTGTCGGGCGCAGGCCGCTTCAGCCACGGCCGCTTCGCAAAAATCTATCTCGTTCCCAAGCCCGGTTTTCCCGGGTTTCTTATGATGAGCCCCCTATTTTAAAGGGGCGCTTGGCTTCTGCTCATCTGGAGTTTGGCACCTTCTCCGCACGGATTGCGCCGAATAGGCGCCGTGATGCGGCACAAAATTCTGAATATCGGCATCCCGCAGTATTTCCTCGGCCGAGGTTCAATCCCTCAGCGCCCGCCTGACGTCGGGGTCCTCCAATGTCTGGTCGAGCGTCTTGGCGGTCCGTTCCAGGATCGCGTCGATATCGGCATCGGTGCAGCAGAGCGGCGGGGCATAGCCGATAACGCCGTTGGCGAAGGCGCGGATCACCAGGCCGTTCTCCCAGGCGCGGTCGAAAATGCGCCGCGCGGGCTGCGCTTCGGCGGGAAGCGGCGTGCGGGCCGTCTTGTCGGTCACGAGTTCGATTGCCGCCAGCATGCCGCGTCCGCGCACATCGCCGACCAGAGGATGGTCCCTCAACGCCTCGAGCCCCGCCATCAGCCGGGCGCCGGCCTTGACACCGTTCTCCAGCAGGCCGTTCTCGTAGAGCTTCAGCACCTCGAGGGCGACGGCGGCGCTGACCGGATGGGCGGAATAAGTATAGCCGTGACCGATCGCCGAAGCGCCAGCGCCCTCGGCGATCACCTGATAGACATGGTCGGCCATGAAGACGGCACCCATCGGCACATAGCCCGATGTCAGCCCCTTGGCTGTCGTCATGAAATCGGGAACGACCTCCTCCTGCGAGCAGGCAAAGAGCGGCCCGGTGCGGCCGAAGCCGGTGATCACCTCATCAGCGACAAAGAGAATATCGAGCTCGCGGCAGAGGTCGTGCATAGCCTTGAACCAGCCGTTCGGCGGAACGATGACGCCGCCGGAGCCCTGGATCGGCTCGGCATAGAATGCGGCGACGCGATCCGCGCCGATCGCCTCGACCTTGGCCCGCAAAGCGGCAAGCGATGCCGCGATGATCGCCTGCGGATCGTCGCCGGCCGGATTGCGGTAAGGATAGGGCGACGGAATTTTATGCTGCCAGTCGAAAGGAATGCCGAAGCCGGCATGGAAGACGGGCAGCGCGGTCAGGCCCGCACCGACCGTCGAGGAGCCGTGATAGCCCTGCTCGATCGAGATGAACTGGTCGCGCTGCGGCTTTCCGCGCGCGCTCCAATAGTAGCGGATGAAGCGGACCGTGCTGTCGACGGCGTCGGAGCCGCCGAGCGTGAAATAGATGTGGCTCAGATCTCCGGGCGCCCGCTCGGCAAGCTCGGCGGCAAGGCGGATGGCCGGTTCCGAACCCAAGCCGAAATAGGCCGTCGCATAAGGCAGTTCGCGCATCTGGCGCGTCGCCGCCGCGACGATCGACTCGTGACCATAGCCGGCATTGACGCACCAGAGGCCGGCAAAGCCGTCGATCAGTTGGCGGCCGTAAGCATCGGTGACCGTCGCGCCCTTGGCGGAGGCGAGAACCCGCACGCCCTGCGCTTCATGGCCGCGATAAGAGGCAACCGGATGAACGAGATGAGCGCGGTCGAGCTCGATGAGGGAATTTCTGTACATGAACGTCTCCTGCCTCAGCCGAGGGCCTGATTGACGAGTGCGAAAGTGGCGGCGACCGGATAGGCGGCGCGCGGGGTTAGCGGCTTTGCCATGGCGATGCCGCCGCCGACATGGGCTAGGCCTTGCGCGGCGAGCCAGGGGGCAAGCCCCGTATCGGAAGTCGTGTCGATACGCAAAAACCGTCCGGGGCGGCGGGCGATGAAATGCGCGGCGAGAGCCTTGGCGTCATCGAGGCCGCCGGCAACGACGGGACCGATGACTTCGCCGCGGCCGAAAGCGCGCAGCACGGCAAAGCCGCAGATGCGACCGCCGCGGCGCATTACCGCGACGTCGCCGATTTTGGCGAGATAGGCGATCAATCGCCTGCGATCGGCGCCGAAGGCGCAACGGTCGAGTTCGATGATTGCATCGATGTCGGCGCCGGTCGCGGCTTCCGTTCCCGGCAAAGCAGCGACCTCTCCCGCAACGCCCTGATGCTGCAGGATCGTGCCCGTCTGCGCAAAGCCGAGTTTCTCATAAAGCGGCAAACCCTCTTTCGTCGCGACCAAGCGGAGAGGCCGGCTGCCGGCGGTCTCCAATGCGGCATCCATCAGCCTGCGGCCGACGCCGCGTCCACGCATCGCCGCGTCGACGATCACCATGTTGATGGTGGCGCAGTCGGCCTCGTACATGGTCGTCAGCGCTGTTCCGACGACGCGGCCCGCTTCGATCGCAACCACACCTTCGCTGAGGGCAAGCGCCATCTGCCAGTCTTCCAGCCGGTGCGGCCAGCCCGCCTGCCGGGAGAGGGAGACCGCCGCTTCCAGGTGTTCGGGGCCGAAGGCCGCAAGGTCGATCTGACTTGTCTGCATTGGGATGTCCTTCATCTCTTGCCGGCAAGTGTGGTGCAGTATCGACCGGCAGATTGTCTGAAGGCCACGATCCCGGCAGTATCTTATAGCGTTGGTCGGACGCTCCGCCGCATCTTATGCTGGCAGGCGCGCACGCTTCGCAAATCCCTCGGCCGAAATGAGCAGCCGCGGCGGCGGCCATGCGCAACGTTCTGCCAAAGCCGGCTCAGGATACGAAACATTCTGCTTTGCCGGTCCGGATTTCAGTCGACCGGACGCCCGCACTGCGGCCTATGATGAGGGCAGACGAAACAACTGGAAACGCTCAGGATACCGTCATGGCTCACTTCCGTCCGAAATACATTACCTTCGATTGCTACGGCACGCTGACCAACTTTCAAATGGCGGAAGCGGCCCGCGATCTCTATGGCGAACAGCTCGACGAGGCGCGCATGGTGGAGTTCATCAAGAACTTCGCAGCCTATCGCCTCGACGAAATCCTCGGCGACTGGAAGCCCTATAAAGAAGTGGTGCACAATTCTCTCGAACGGGCCTGCAAGCGCAACGGCATAATATTCCGCGAGGAAGCCGCGCGCATGGTCTATGAGCGCGTGCCGACCTGGGGGCCGCATGCCGACGTCCCGGCCGGTCTTTCGAAGGTTGCCAAGGAAATTCCGCTGGTAATCCTGTCCAACGCAATGAACGTGCAGATCATGTCGAACGTAGAGAAACTCGGAGCGCCGTTCCATGCGGTCTATACCGCAGAGCAGGCCAATGCCTACAAGCCGCGCTTCCAGGCCTTCGAATACATGTTCGACATGCTGGGCTGCGGCCCCGAAGACATCCTCCATTGCTCCTCGTCCTTCCGCTACGACCTGATGTCGGCCCATGATCTCGGGATCAAGAACAAGGTCTGGGTCAATCGTGGCCACGAGCCTGCCAACCCCTATTACGGCTATCTCGAGATTCCCGATATTTCGGGTCTGCCCGGCGTCGTCGGGCTCTGAGGACGCGAGGCGATGAAGCTTCAATCCTACTGGCACGATACCGCTCCGGCTTTCGCCAATGCGGCGCAAGGGCCTGTCGAAGGTCACTATGATGTCGCGGTCATTGGCGCCGGCTTTACGGGGCTCGCGGCGGCGCGCCAGCTCGCCAAGGCGGGTGCGCGCGTCATCGTGCTGGAGGCTGAGAGGGTCGGCTGGGGAGCATCCGGGCGCAATGGCGGCCATCTCAACAACGGCCTTGCCCACAGCTTCATCGGCGCCAAGGCCGAACTCGGCAAGGAGCGCGCCATCGCGCTCTACCAGGCACTCGACGCCTCGATCGACACGATCGAGGCGATCGTCGCCGAGGAGGAGATCGACTGCAATTTCCGCCGCGCCGGGAAACTCAAGCTCGCCTCCAAGCCACAGCATTTCGATGCGATCGCCCGCAATTTCGAGGCTGTTCACGCCGAAGTGGATCCCGAGACGGCCCTGCTGTCGGCAAGCGACCTGAAAAACGAGGTCGGCGCGGCCTTTCATGGCGCGATGCTGTCGAAGAAAAGCGCCATGATGCATATGGGGCGCTATGTCGTCGGGCTGGCGGAAGCGGCCGGACGCCATGGCGCGATCATCGTTGAAAACGCTGCTGTCACCGACCATCGCCGGGCGGATGGCAGACATGTGCTGAAGACCGCCAAGGGCGTCGTGACGGCGGATCAGGTGCTGATCGCAACGGGCGCCTATACGACGCCCAACTTCGGCTATTTCCGCCGCCGCATCATCCCGGTCGGCAGCTTCATCATCGCAACCCGGCCGCTGACGCAAGCGGAGATCGCGGCGACCATGCCCGGCAACCGCACCTGCGTGAACTCGATGAATATCGGCAATTACTGGCGGCTGGCACCCGACAACCGGCTGATCTTCGGGGGCAGGGCACGCTTCTCCGCCGCCTCGGATCAGCGCTCCGATGCCAAAAGCGGCGCGATCCTGCGCGAGAGCCTCAGCCGCATCTTTCCGCAGCTTGCCGATGTCGAGATCGATTATTGCTGGGGCGGGCTGGTCGACATGACCAAGGACCGCTACCCCCGCGCCGGATATCAGGACGGAGCCTGGTTTGCGATGGGCTATTCCGGCCATGGGGCGCAGCTCTCAACCCATCTCGGCATGACGATCGCCGACGCGATCCTCGGCCGCCCGGACCATAACCCATTAAAGGGTCTGGAATGGCCGGCGGTGCCCGGTCATTTCGGCAAGCCGTGGTTCCTGCCGCTGGTGGGACTCTATTACAAGATGCTCGACAAGGTTCAGTAAGCCGGCTGTTTCTTTTTCCTCCCAGGCAGATAGAGGGGTTGTGTTGGCAACCCCTCTATCTGTTTTATCGGCAGGAACCGGTCAGGCGAGGCCGCCGATGTGGAAGGATTTCATTTCGAGATATTCCTCGATGCCGGCCTGCGCGCCTTCGCGGCCGAGCCCCGACTGCTTGACGCCGCCGAAGGGGGCGACCTCGGTCGAGATGGCGCCGGTGTTGAGGCCCACCATGCCGAATTCGAGCGCTTCGCCGACCCGCCAGGCGCGCTTGAGGCTTTCCGTATAGAAATAGGCGGCAAGGCCGTAGGGCGTGCCGTTGGCTATGGCGAGCGCCTCTTCCTCGGTCTCGAAGCGAAAGAGCGGCGCGACGGGACCGAAGGTCTCCTCGCTGGCAAGCTGCATCTCGGTGGTCGCGCCGGTCAGGACCATGGGGGCTGTATATTGCCGGCCGGCCGGCAGCTCCGCTCTTCTGGTGACGATCGTCGCGCCTTTGGCCAGCGCATCATCGATGTGGCGGTTGATCTTGGCGATCGCCGCCTCGTTGATCATAGGCCCGATCGCCACGCCTGTTTCCGTTCCCGGACCGACCTTCATCCTGTCGACACGGGCCGCGAGCTTCTCGGCAAAGGCGTCATAGACGCCGGCCTGGACGAGAATGCGGTTGGCGCAGACGCAGGTCTGGCCGCCATTGCGGAATTTCGAGGCGATCGTGCCCTCGACAGCGGCATCGAGATCTGCATCGTCGAAGACAATGAACGGCGCGTTGCCGCCGAGTTCCAGGGAAAGCCGCTTCACGCTGTCGGCGGCACCCCGCATCAACAGCGAGCCGACGCGGGTCGAGCCGGTGAAGGAGATCTTGCGGACCGCCTCGTTGGCCATGATCTCGTTGCCGATCCCGGTCGGCATGCCGGTGACGATGTTGATCACGCCGGCCGGAATGCCGGCTTTTTCAGCAAGCCAGCCGATGGCGAGCGCCGAAAACGGCGTGAATTCCGAGGGCTTGATGACGACGGTGCAGCCGGCGGCGAGTGCGGGCGCCACCTTGCGGGTGATCATAGCATTCGGAAAGTTCCAGGGCGTGATGATGCCGCAGACGCCGACCGGCTCCTTCAGCACCACAATACGGCGGTCCGCCGCCGGCGAGGGGATCGTGTGGCCGCCGATTCGGCGGGCTTCCTCGGCAAACCATTTGACGAAGGAGGCGCCATAGCGGATCTCGCCGCGCGCCTCGTCGAGCGGCTTGCCCTGTTCCGTAGTCAGGATCAGCGCCAGATCCTCGATATGGTCGATCATCAGCGCGTGCCAGGCCTCCAGCAGCGCGGCGCGCTCGGCATGGGTCTTTTTCTTCCATGGACCATAGGCCGCCTCGGCGGCTTCGATCGCGGCGCGCGTTTCGGCGGCTCCCATGTCGGGCACCGTGCCGATGACCGTTTGCGTGGCCGGATCGGTGACCTCGACGCTATTGCCGGATGCGGCGGCAATCCATTTTCCGCCGATGAGCGCCTGTTGCCGGAAGAGGCCGGTTTCCTTCAAGTTCTGCATCTGTCTATCCCCGATGAAGATGTTACAACTGAGCGAGAATGGAGGCCGTGATCGCCTCGGTTCTGTCCTTGCCCTGGATCGTGCGGATGCCGCAGGCGGTGGTCCATTCGATCGCCTTGATGATGGCGCCGGCGGCGGCTCTCTCGCCGAGGTGATCGAGCATCATGGCGCCGGACCAGATGGCGGCGATCGGATTGGCGATGCCGAGATGGGCGATGTCGGGCGCCGATCCATGTACGGGTTCGAACATCGACGGCGCGCTACGATCGGGATTGATATTGGCGGAGGCGGCAAAGCCGAGCCCGCCCTGGATGGCGGCGCCGAGGTCGGTCAGGATATCGCCGAAGAGATTGGAGGCGACGACCACATCGAGGCTTTCCGGCGCCATCACCATGCGCGCCGCCATGGCATCGATGTGATAGCTCGTGACCTCGACATCGGCGTATTCATCGGCGAGCTTACGGGTGATCTCGTCCCAGAAGACCATCGAAAATTTCTGGGCGTTCGACTTCGTCACCGAGGCGAGCTTGCCGCGGCGGGCGCGCGCCTGTTCGAATGCGAAGCGCAGGATGCGTTCGACGCCCGTCCGGGTGAAGATCGATGTCTCGACGGCGACCTCGTCCGCCGTGCCCTGATGGACGCGGCCGCCGGCGCCGGAATATTCGCCCTCGGTGTTTTCGCGGATGCAGAGGATATCGAAGCCTGCCGATCTCAGCGGACCCTGCACGCCGGGCAGCAGCCGATGCGGGCGGATATTGGCATATTGCACGAAGCTCTTGCGGATCGGCAGCAAAAGGCCATGCAGCGATACCGAATCCGGCACCTCCGCCGGCCAGCCGACTGCGCCGAGCAGAATGGCGTCGAAGCCGCGCAGCGTCTCGATGCCATCGGCCGGCATCATCGCGCCGGTTTCTTTGTAGAAGGCGCAGGACCAGGGGAATTCCTCACCGTCAAGCATGAAGCCCGTCTTGTCGGCTGCCTTCTGCAGCACCAACCAGGCGGCTGCAGTGACATCGCGTCCGATGCCGTCGCCGGGAATAAGAGCGATCCGATAGTTTGTCATGGCGATATCCTCCTCAAAGGCTGATCAAGACGCTCTTGCTCTTGCGGTTGGCGTGATAGGCCTCGCGGCCGAGATCCTTGCCGATGCCCGACTGCTTGTAGCCGCCGGTCGGCAGGATATGATCGCGCGAGCGGTTGTATCGGTTGACCCAGACCGTTCCGGTCTGCAGACGGCGGGTGAGCCGGATTGCCCGGGAAAGGTCCCGGGTGAAGAGCCCGGCGGCAAGGCCGTAGGTCGGATGGTCGGCAAGTGCGAGCGCCTCCTCCTCGTCCCGGAAGGTCTGGAGCGTCAGCACGGGACCGAAAATCTCTTCGGTGATGGCGGGTGAGTTCCGGTCGATCCCGGCGATCAGGGTCGGCCTGTAGAAATAGCCGGGACCCTCCATCGGCATGCCGCCGGCCAGGCATTCGCCGCCGGCTTCGACCGCCGCCGAGACGATCGAATGGATGCGATCCTGCTGCCTTTCGGAAATGATCGGCGAATATTGCGCCGCGCCATCCCAGGTCGGGGCGGCAGCCACGATCTTCATGCGGGCGACGATCGCCTCGACGAGCGGGGCGGCCGCAGTTTCCTCGACGATGAGGCGGGAGCCGGCCACGCAGGCCTGGCCGGCATTGCTCATGATGCCGGCGGCAATCGCAGCCGCCGTCTTGCCGAGATCCGCATCGGCGAAAACGAGCTGCGGGCTCTTGCCGCCAAGCTCCAGCGTCATCGGCTTGATGCCGGTGCGGGCGATGTTTTCCATGATCGCCGAACCCGCGCGCGTCGAGCCGGTGAAGCTGACCTTGCTGATGTCAGGATGTCCAGTAATCGCCGTGCCGGTGACGGGGCCGTCACCCAGTACGACATTGATCAGGCCGGCAGGCAGGCCGGCGCGAAGCGCGAGTTCGGCAAGGCGGATGGTCGAAAAGGGCGTGATCTCGGACGGCTTCAGAACCACGGCATTGCCGGCGGCGAGCGCCGGGCCGAGCTTCCAAGCCGCCATCGATACCGGAAAATTCCACGGTGTGATCGCGCCGACCACGCCATAGGGCTCGGTCATGATCATGCCGAGATTGCCGTCGTCGGTCGGCACCAGATCGCTGCCTTCCTTGTCGGCAAACTCGGCGAAGAAGCGGATCTGTTCGGCTGATACCGCGATGTCGCCTTCCACCAGATGGCCGACGGGACGGGTCGATGACAGCGCCTCCAGCCTTGCGAGCTCGGGCGCTTCCTGCTCGATCAGATCGGCCCATCGATGCAACACCTTCAGGCGCTCACGCGGGCGAATGCCGCCCCAGTTGCTGTCCTTCAGCGCGGCCTTTGCGGATTGAACGGCATGGTCGACCAGGTCCTCGCCGGCGACAGGGCAATCGGCATAGGCCTTGCCGTCGGACGGGCGGCGCATGGGAATGACGCCCTCGGCCGGTATGAGGCGATCTCCAATGAGATGGCCGATGGGAAGGGAAATTCTGTCGGGATCGAAACTTAGGGTCATGGCAATACCTCGGATCACTGAAACGAGGCTAGCCGAACGGCCGAAGTAGCTTGATCCGATGATGGCGGGGAGGGCAGCGGAAAAACCCGTTCTGCCGCCGCCCGGCAGCTTATTGTTTTGCGTCCCGATGCATGGCGACATCGGAACGCGGAAGCCCTCTCACGCCATGACGGTGACGTAGATCTTGCGGACCGTCTCGATGGTCTTCCAAACGCCGACGAAACCGGGCTTCATGACGAAGCTGTCCCCCGCCTCGTAGACCACGGGATCGCCGCCTTCGGGCGTCAGTTCGACGACGCCAGACAGGATGTGGCAGAATTCGAAGGTCTCGCCCTTGATCGAGCGCGTGACGCCGGGCGTGGCTTCCCAGACACCGGTATGGATCATCTCGCCGCGGGCAATATCCTGCGCCCAGGTCTTGAACTGAGGGTCGCCGGAGATCAGCCGCTCGGGCAGCGGCACGTTCTCCCGCGGCGCAAAGGAAGGGTTGGGATCGATGGTCTTGAGAAGTGGCATGGAGTTTTCCTTTCGAGGTTGGACATGTCAGTAGCCGCGACGGCGGTCGATGAGGCCGACCGGATCGGATCCGGCGCGCATCCGCTTGATGTTTTCGGCAACGGCGCGGGCGGCGGTCTGGGGCTGAGTGACGCTCGCCACATGGGGCGTCAGCAAGATGCGCGGATGGCCCCAGAAGGCGTGGTCCGCCGGCAGCGGTTCCGGATCGGTGACGTCGATCACCGCGCCGGAGAGATGGCCGCTGTCCAAAGCCGCAATCAGGGCTTCATGATCGAGCTGCGGCCCGCGGCCGGTATGAACGAGCGCCGCGTCCTGCGGCAGGCGGCTGAAAAGATCGGCATTGAGAAAGCCGCGGGTCTCATCGGTGAGCGGCAGAAGGCAGACCAGAATATCGCTCTCGGCAAGCATGGCCTCGAGGCCGGCATCTCCCGCGTGGCAGCTCACGCCTTCAAGTTCATGGTGTGATCGGCTCCAGCCCGACAGGGGAAAACCGAAAGGCTTCAGCCGCTCGAGCACGGCCCGACCGAGCACGCCGAGGCCGAGCACGCCGATGCGGCGCTCCGAGGCCTGTAGCTGCGGCAGAGCCTGCCAGAGCCGGTCGCGCTGCTGGCCGATATAGGCGGGTAGGTTGCGGTGAAGCACCAGCGCGGCAAGCGTCACATATTCCTGCATCATCCGTACGATACCGTCCTCGACCATGCGCACCACCTTCACGTGATCCGGCACCTCGGCGATCTGGAACTGGTCGACCCCGGCGCCGATGGAAAACAGCACTTCGAGATTGCGGTAACGAGAGAGGTCGGACGGGACCGTCCAGGTGATCAGGTAGCGCACCGCCTCGGGGTCGACGGTCGCGGGGTCCATCGAAAAATCCAGATCCGGCAGTTCGCGCGCGAAGATCTCCTGGAAAATTGCGCCGCGGCGGGCATCGGAATTGAAGAGAAAGGTCATCGGCGTTGATCCTTAAGTCTTGCCCCAGTCAGGCGCGGCAGCGGGCGGCAAGCGCCTCGACCATCGCCTGGCAGGCGGCGAGTTCGCTCGTCAGAATGAACTCATCGGGCTTGTGGGCGCGGGCGATATCGCCAGGACCGCAGATGATCGCATCCACGCCCGCGCGCTGGTAGAGGCCGGCTTCGGTACCGTAGCTGACGGCGGCGAGCGGCGCTTTGCCGGTCAATTCCCGGAGGAGACCGGCAAGCGGTGCGGTGGGCGCAAGCGAGAGAGCCGGATAGGCGCTGAGGATTTCCCATTCGACGGCAAAACCGCGTGCCTTCTGGGCTTCCGCCGCGTTGCGCACGAGAGCAAGCGGAGAGACGGGATCGATGCCGGAGATTGCGCGTGCCTCCACTTCCAGCGTGCAGACCTCCGGAATGATGTTGACGGCTTGGCCGCCGCTGATCGTTCCGGCCTGCAAGGAGGAATAGGAAGGCTCGAATGCGCCGTCGAACGGCCCTTGCATCAGATCCTCCGCCGTTGAAATTGCCGCATTCAGCACGTCCGCCATGGCATGCACCGCGTTGAGACCGAGATCGGGCCGGGAGGAATGGCCGGAGCGGCCCTTGATGATGATGCGCGCGGCGGCCTTGCCCTTGTGGGCGAGGATCGCCTGCATGCCGCTCGGTTCCCCGATGATCGCGCCGAGCGGCGGCGCGCAGAGTTCGGGCAGCCGGGCGAGCAGGTGAGGCACACCACGGCAGCCTGCCTCCTCATCATAGGAAAAGGCGAGATGGACGGGGCGGGCAAGCGGGCTCGCCATCAGCGTCGGCACGGCGGCGAGGACGGCAGCCAGAAATCCCTTCATGTCGGAAGTGCCGCGGCCGTAAAGTCGCTCTCCTTCGGTTCTCAGCACGAAGGGGTCGGCGCTCCAGCCGGCTTCGTTGGCGGGGACGACATCCATATGGCCGGAAAGGATGTAGCCCGGCCTGTCGGAAGGGCCGATAGTCGCAAAGAGATTGGCCCGATCGCCTTCGTGGCCCGGAAGAATATGAGCTTCGACCGCGAAGGAGCGGAGATAGGCATCGATCCAAGAGACGATCGCGCCATTGGGCGTGCCGACGATGGAGGGAAAGTCGATGAGCTTGCGGAGGATCTCGACTACTTGCATGAGCATCCCTATTGCAGGCCTGCGTTGATTGCGAAACCGGCCGCCAGAGTCTTGGGAGGACGTGCAGCGCTGACGGAAGGAAACATTCCCAAACCTCTTGGGTGAATGGCGATACCGCCACTGGAATCTTTTACAACCGGCGAGGTTTTACATGCCGAAAGCCTCGCACATTTGGTTGATTGTTGCGCCGGCATGGGATTTACCAGCGATTTCTGCTGGCAATTTTCCCATAGTCTGATCGGGAAGGCGCCGGGTAGTATTCGACGGCGTTTTCCTGGATCCATTTTGGAGGAGCGCGTGACCGCTAGAAAATCGAGACTGGTTGACAGCTTCGAGATGCGCATCGCCGACATCAATACTGTCGACCTCGAACAATTGCATGCCCTGTCGATCGGCGTCGGCTGGCCGCACCGCGCCGATGATTGGCAATTTGCCCGTGATCTCGGCAAGGGTGTGGTGGCGCTGGATGAGGTCGGGCGCGTTCTGGGATCGGCCATGTGGTTTCCCCATGGTGAGGATTTCGCCACGATCGGGTTGGTCATCACCTCGCCGCGCCTTCAGGCCAATGGTGCCGGCCAATGGCTGATGGAACACATTCTGGCCCAGATTCCTGAATGCAATCTCGGTCTTAATGCCACGCGGGCGGCAAAACGCCTTTACCGTTCCCTCGACTTCACCGCCGAAGCCGTCGTCTTCCAATGTCAGGGCGAGGCGTTTTCTCCGGCTGAAGTGGAAATACCGGCCAGCGTCGAACTCCGAGCGCTCGACATGTCGGACCTCTCGGCGGTCGCCGCTCTGGACAAAGAGGCTTTCGGCGCGGATCGCACCGTGCTGCTGAGCCGAGTTCTTCTCGCGTCCAGCGGCTTAGGGTTGATCCGCAACGGAAAGATTGAAGCCTACTCCTTCTGCCGGCGATTCGGCCGCGGGTACGTCATCGGCCCCATGTCGGCAGCCAGCGATGCTGATGCGATCGCCATCAGTCGCCCGCACATCGCGGAGCACACGGGCAAATTCCTACGGCTGGACACACGTGAGAAAAGCGGAGCCTTCTCCGATTTCCTCTCCGATTGCGGCCTTCTCGTTTTCGATACCGTTACCACCATGTCACGCGGGCGCCCATGGCCGGAAGCACGCGAACGCCGTCCCGCCGGCACACCGAAAATATACGCATTGGCCGGTCACGCGCTCGGCTGATCTAAATCCGGTGACTTCGAACAAGGGAGAAAATATTCATGGCGGTGGTTCGCTTTGCGATAGGCTAAGCCGCCGCTGGCCGGTATCGAGCAAGATCTGCTTGGTGAACTCACGCTGCCAGCTACGTTTTCTACGCGTGCAAACGGCAAGCGCTGTGGAAAATTTTCACATAACGGGGATCACGCTTTTCCATTTCCCGCAACTTGTGGGGTCGCCTATTGCGAACTTATCCTCATGGGAGGAGAGGAAGGCGCTGGTTTTTTGGGGCCGGTCCAAGTTTGGACCGCTCCAGTCGGTGTGGTCGCGCCCATTCGCGCCGTGCCTCCTCCGAAAGCACCAATCCATGCCCCGGGCGCTCCGGCGCGTAGGCGAAGCCATTGCTGATCTCGATTGGCGTCTCGACCAGGTGGTCAAAGTTCTGGAAGGAATATTCCAGCCATTCCACCTCCGGCAGGGCGACAGCCATGTGAACGCCGATCTCCAGGAAGGTATTGCCGAGGCTGACCGGGATGCCTAGTTCGGCGGCCAGCCAACCGATGCGCATGACATCCGTCACCTGGCCGTGAACGTTCAGAATGTCGGCGCCGTGATGGTCGAGCAGGATCCTCTTGCCGGACAGATCGAGATATTCTCCGCTGTTGATCTGCGTCCAGTTGACAGCGTGACGCAGGGTTCGCAAACCCTCGAAATCGTGGCGCAGAATGGGATCTTCCACCCAGAGGAGATTGTGTCCTGCATCGCGTATTGCCGTCAGCTTGACCAGGGCCTCCTTAGAGCCCCAGGCTTCGTTCGGATCGATCATGATCTGTGCCCCCTCTGGCACGACCTTCTTCAAGAGTTCGAGGCGGCGAAGGTCGCGGGCAAAATCAGGATGGCCGACCTTGATCTTGAAGGCCGTGTAGCCGACGCTCGCGGCATGCGCGAACAGCGCGCTGAAGGCGTCGTCGCTTAGGTGGAAATCAAGGCCGCTCGCATAGGCGCGGACGCGGTTGCGTCGGCTTCCAAGGAGGCGGTGCAAGGGCATGCCTGCCTGCTTGGCGGCAAGGTCCCAGAGGGCCACCTGCAGCGCTTCTTGGAATGGCAGGGAGTAGGCGCGCTGGTTGCCGCCGCGCGGCCGGTTCACGCGATGAACCAGTCCGATCGCCTTTTCTCCCTTGATCACCGGCCAGACTTCGTTCTCGAAAACGACCTCGATCTCGGCCTGATCCGGCAGGGGATAAAAAAGGGTCTGGATGAAGCCGAGCCCCACGTGGCCTGTGTCCGAGATCAGTTCGAGCGCGGCGACGTTGGTCTCGTCGGCGCGAACCTGACTGTCGCCGATTACGCGGTCGCGGGCAAATTGAAATCGGGTTATACGGAAGCGGGAGAGAGACATCGTAGCGCTCACTGATCGTTTAAAATATTGATCTGATCGATCAGAAAGGTGATATCTAACCTATGAAGAAACTGCAAGAGCCGCATGCCGCGAAGTCGGCGATTGGGGATGCCACGGCAACGCGCCTCAGCGACATAGCCTATGAGCGCGTCCTGGAAAGCCTGTTCGAACGGAAGGTGCCGGTGGGTGCCTTCATCTCGCAGAACGAGTTGTCGGCGATCGTTGGTGTTCCCGTGGCACCCTTGCGCGACGCGCTGCGCGTGCTGGAAACGGAAGGCATTCTGACCATCCACCCGCGCTCGGGCATCCAGTTCGTCCGGCCGGGTATGGAGCTTACGCGTTCCACCTATCAGTTCCGCTCCATTGTCGAGCGCGCGGCTATCAGGGTGTTTGCCGAGGAGGGCGACGAGAACCTGATGAATGCCCTGGAAGTCAGGCATTCCAGGCTTATTCGCCAGCTCGAGCGTAACGGCATAGGGCCTGAGCAGCTTCTGGAGACGGACGCGCTCGAGTTGGAACTGCACGGTGAGATCATCAGGGCCTTGCGCAATCCGCTGATCGACAGCGCCTACCGGCGCATGCACAACTACCTGCGTCTTCTGCGGCTGGAGCGAAAGGTCACGACGCCGATCCTGGTGCGCACGCTGAAGGAGCACCTCGATATACTCGAAGCATGCAGCACCAGGGACGCGGATGCTGCCGAAAAGGCCCTGATCGCGCACTTTCAGGCGGCCGTGCAACGCAATCTCGGTCTCGTTTGAACGTTTCCACGATCGCTGTCTTCGACTGAGCGTGTTGCGGGATCTCCAAAACGATGATATTGCCGTCTGATCGATCAGATTGATGATCTGATATCTCGGGAGGAGATAGTCGTGCAACTCAGCAAGCGTGAATTCCTGATAGCCTCGGCAGCGCTAAGTCTGGCGGCCAGCCTTCGCAGCGCCAATGCCGCCACCGCCATCAACTACTGGCACCATTTCGCCAGCCAGTCTGAGATGGCCGGGCTTGCAAAGATCATCCAGCTCTTTGCCGCGGCAAATCTGGACGTGGCGGTGACGCAGGAGGGCATCCCCAATTCCGAATATATGGCGAAGGTTTCGTCGGCGGTCGTTGCCGGAGGGCGCCCCGATACCGGCATGGTGATCGCCGAGCGTTTTGCCGATCTGACGGCGATGGGAGCGCTTGTTGATATCAGCGCGCGCGTCAACACTTGGGCCGGCAAGGCGAACCTGCCGGACAACCGTTGGACGGGAATGTCGCAGGACGGCGCCATCTATGCAGTTCCAGCCTATGCCTTCGTCGACTGGATGTACTACAGAAAAGACTATTTCGAGGAAGCCGGTCTTTCCGCTCCCCCGAAGACCTTCGAGGAATTCCTGGTCGCTTGCCGAAAGCTGACGGACCCTTCCAAGAACCGCTACGCGTTCGGGATGCGCGGCGGCGCCGGCGCTTTCAAATATGTCATCGATGTTATGGAAGCGTTCGGCTCGCCGCTGGTCAAAGATGGCCAGGCAGCCATCGACAAGCCGGCGGCCGTCGAGGCGATCACCTTCTATGCCGACCTTTTCCGCAAGGAGAAGGTGGTGCCGCCCAGCGCGCCGAATGACAGCTACCGGCAGATCATGGAGGGCTTCAGGACCGGTCAGACCGCGATGGTCTGGCACCATACCGGCTCGCTCATCGAGATCTCGGCAGCGCTAAAACAAGGCGAGCAGTTCTCCACCGCGCCGATGCCCTCGGGTCCCAAAGCCCATATCGCCCGGGTCGCCTATGCCGGCAACGGAATCTTTAGGGAAGACAATGTCGAGGCCGCGTGGAAGTGGATCAGCTTCTGGGGCGAGACGGATGCGGCTATCGCGCTCCTTGAGGCAACGGGATATTTCCCGGCCTCCACGGCAGCATTGAAGGACGAACGCATCACGGGCAACCCGATCTACAATGCGGCAACGCAGACGCTGGAGTTCGGGCGGTTGCCCAACAGTTTCGTAGGTGCCGCCGGTTGGTCGGAGAATGTCGTCAATCCGACGTTCCAGGCAGTCCTTACCGGTCAGTTGACACCGGAACAGGCCGTGGACCGCTTCATCGAAGGCCTCGAAGCCGCCCTTCGCTAACCTCGTTCAGGCGCGATGTCCTAATGGGGCACGCGCCTTAATCAGGGACGGCGCCATCGCCGATATTCAATGACATCAACCTCATACCGCCGACCGCTCCGCCGCCTTGGCGAACTCTCGGAGACACGCTCCTGGGTCTATCTTCTCCTGTTGCCGAGCCTCCTCCTTCTTCTCCTCGTCGTCGCCTACCCGACGATCTACGGCTTCGTCATCAGTACGCGGGAAATGCGCCTCACCCGGCCGGGTCTCAACGGCTGGGTGGGGATGAAGCACTATGTGGCGATGATGTCCGATCGGGTCTTCTGGATCTCGTTGAAGAACACCGCGATATGGGTAACGGCGGCGATCGCCGTCGAGATGACGCTCGGCTTCATCGCTGCCGTTGCGCTGAACCGAAATCTGCCGAGGACGAAGATCTTCGGCGTTTTGATCCTGCTGCCCTATTTCCTTCCGAATGTCGTGGCGGGACACATGTGGGCGCTGCTTCTCGACCCGCGGCTTGGCGTCATCAACGACATCTTCGTCCGGATAGGCCTGCTCAATGCCTACAAGGCATGGTTTGCCGACCCGAATACCGCGCTTGCCGCCACGATCCTCGTCGAAGCCTGGCATGGGTTTCCATTCTTTGCCCTGCTGTTTCTCGCTGGCTTGAAAGGGATTCCCGAGGACCTATACAAGGCTGCCGCCGTAGACGGCGCCGGTTCCTTTACGAAATTCCGGTTGATCACGGTGCCGATGCTCAAAACAGTAATCGCCGCTGCAGTCATCCTGCGTGTCATCAGCCTTGTCAATTCTCCCGATCTTCTGCTGGTCCTGACCGGCGGCGGCCCCGGAAACGCGACGCAAGTCTTGTCACTCTACGCCTTTCAGACGGCCCACCGGGATTTCAATTTTGGCTACGCCGGCGCTCTGTCGGTCGTGATGTTCCTGATCCTGATGATTTTTGCGACGATCTACATCCGCCTGTCACGTATAACGAAAGAATGATCCATGTTTCGAACCAAACATAGCAGGCGTCTGGCGGCTGACGTTCTCACCTACATCGTCCTGTGCGCGCTCGGGATATTCTGCCTTGGTCCGATCCTCTGGATGTTCCTGACCTCACTGAAGGCAGAAACGGACATCGTCACCTCGCAGATGCAATATATTCCCCGGCACGTGACATTTCAGAACTACGTGGCGATCTGGACGCAGTCCAACTTTCCGGTTTTGATCAGCAACAGCCTGATCGTAACCATCGTCACCGTGACCATCTGCGTCGTTGCCGGCACGCTGGCGGCTTACGCGTTTGCACGGATGACATTCCGCGGCCGCAACAGACTCATGCTGGGTTACCTGCTGATCCGCATGTTCCCTGCCGTGATGATGATCATCCCGCTTTATGTGATGATGAAAACCGTGGGCCTGGTGGACAGCCGGTTCGGCCTTGCGCTTGCCTATACCAGTTTCCTGCTGCCGCTCTTCGTGTGGATGCTCAAGGGCTTCCTGGACGCCGCGCCCAGGGAGCTCGAAAGCGCCGCGCGCATCGACGGCTCGACGCGGCTCGGCGCCATGGTCCGCATCGTCTTGCCGCTGGCGCGCAATGGTCTGCTCGCCAGTTCGGTCTTCATTGCCATCGCCGCCTGGAACGAGTTCATTTTCGCCCTCATGCTGACCACCGGCCAGGGATCGCGCACATGGCCTGTCGGGCTCCAACTGATGGTCGGTGAATTCCAGCTTCCATGGGGCGTTCTGGCCGCCGGAGGCATTCTCAGCATTCTGCCCGTCATGCTTCTTTTCGCGATCGTCCAACGGGCGATGGTCCAGGGACTCACTGCCGGCGCGATCAAGGGTTGAAGGGGACGATAATGGCTACACTCTCGCTCAAAAACATCCGAAAGTCATATGGTGCGCTTGAAGTGCTTCACGGGATAGACGTCGAGCTTGAGGACGGCGGTTTCCTCGTCCTGCTCGGGCCATCCGGCTGCGGCAAGTCGACCTTGCTCAACATCATCGCGGGCCTCGACGATTCCTCAAGCGGCGATATCGCCATCGGCGGCCGCTCGGTATCGGCTCTCCCACCGAAAGACCGCAACATCGCGATGGTCTTCCAGTCCTACGCGCTTTACCCGACGATGTCGGTCGAGCGTAACATCGGTTTTGGTCTGGAGATGCGCGGTGTACCGGCGGACCAACGCCGCGAAGCCGTGGCGCAAGCCGCCGACATGCTGCAGGTCACGCATCTCCTCGATCGCAAACCGGCGAACCTGTCCGGCGGTCAGCGCCAGCGCGTGGCAATGGGACGCGCAATCGTCCGGAATCCGGACTTGTTTCTGTTCGACGAGCCGCTTTCCAATCTTGATGCCAAGCTCAGGGTGGAGATGCGCACCGAGATCAAGAGGCTCCATGAGCGGCTTGGCACCAGCATCGTTTACGTGACGCATGACCAGATCGAAGCCATGACACTGGCTACCAAGGTGGCGGTCATGAAGGGTGGCCACCTCCAGCAACTGGCCGATCCGCGAACCATCTACGAACGCCCCGCCAACATGTTCGTCGCCGGTTTCATTGGTTCGCCGCCCATGAATTTTCTCCGGGGACGCGTGGTCAAAAGCGATCGTGGTTGGCAGTTTCGCGCGGAGGGGGTTGCGCTGGAACTCGGAGCCGGAAACGGTGAATTGACCGAGCGGGATCTGATCCTGGGTGTTCGTCCGGAGGAGTTGAAGATTGTAGAAGTGCACGGCGCCTTTCATGGTGTCATCGACGTGGTCGAGCCGACCGGACCGGATACGATCCTGACGACGGTCGTTGGCCCTCAAACCGTTATCGCTCGGGTAGAGCCTCGATTTTCCGGAAAGAGGGGAGATCCGGTTGCCTTTGCCGTGGATCCATCGAGCGTCAATCTCTTCGATGCAGAGACGCAGCTGAGGCTATAACGCTGCGACGGTCGCATCTATTCGCGTCGGTGCGCACGGTCAAGAACGTCACTGGCGCTCGTCAAACGTTTGGTGCGCTGTCTCCAATTGTGTTGGCAAAGTCCAGCGCGTGGACTCCCCCGATAAGGTGTATGGTAGCTATAGCCGAATTCCGTCAAACCTGTCGGCCGTGCATGTGATCAGTCTCTAATCGCTGGCGTGGTCATCGAGCGTCGAACGTTGCAGCGGTAGGTCCTGCTCGCCTCGGATCAATGGTTTCAGCAACAGAATGCTGAAGACCGTAGCGATCATCAAAAACAGTACGATCAGGACAAGATGATCGATGATCAACCAGCGCAGCCAGCGCCCCGTTTGCTCGGACATTGTCATTGACCTTCTCCAGGGGATGATTGAACTGGGGAATGCAGCTCCCCCGATCTCATTTCTCCGTGCCTTGTAGGGTAAAAATTATCACCTCCGCGCGCTGCAGCATTGCGCGAGGTCAAAAACGAACTGGTCTTCAAAGCGAACGCAATGTTGATGTTGGTCAACGCGGCTGCCCAAGATCTATGCCAATCATCATCGACGGGCCGAGGGCATTTGCTCTTGGTTTTACTTGGGAGATGGAAGATGGCGCATAAACAGGTTCTTTTTCATTCCGAAGCCAGAGGCAAGGTCCTTCAGGGGGCGAGCAAGCTCGCAGATGCGGTTCGCATCACCCTCGGGCCGCGCTCGAAGTCCGTTCTGATCGAAAAGAAGTGGGGTGCGCCGATCGTGTGTAATGACGGTGTGACGATTGCCAAGGAATTCGACCTGAAGGACGCGGAGGAAAATTTGGGCGCCCGCATGCTGCGAGCCGCTGCGGAAAAGACAGGCGAGGTCGTCGGCGACGGAACGAGCACGTCGACACTCTTGGCACATGCGATCTTGGCGGACGGTCATCGCAACGTCGTAGCGGGCGCAAGCGCCATCGATATCAAACGAGGTCTTGATCGCGCCGTTGTTCGGGCCGTCGAGGCGTTGCGATCGATATCGAGACCAGTGACCTCGGACAAGGAAAGGCAGCAGGTCGCCTCTATCTCCGCCCACAATGATGAGGCGATCGGCAAGCTGGTCGCCGAAGCCATGGCAAAGGTCGGCAAGGAAGGCGTCATCACCGTCGAGGAATCCAAGACGATGGAGACACGTCTCGATGTGGTCGAGGGAACGCAGTTCGATCGCGGTTATATCTCGGCCTATTTTGCAACCGATGCCGAGAAGATGGAATGCGTCCTGGAAGACGCAAGGGTGCTGATCTTCGACCGAAAGATCTCCGCATTGGGTGATCTTGTCGCGTTACTTGAGCAGATTGCCAAATCAGGCAAGCCACTGCTCGTGATCGCCGAGGACGTGGAAGGGGAGGCGCTTGCAACCCTTATCGTCAACCAGCTGCGCGGCACGTTCCGCAACTGTGCCGTCAAGGCTCCAGGCTTCGGCGACCGCCGCAAAGCCATGCTGCAGGATTTGGCGATCCTCACCGGAGCGCAGCTCATTTCCGAAGACCTCGGCTTCAAGCTGGACAAGGTGACGGTAGATCAGCTCGGCACAGCGTCGCGTATCGTCGTCGATAAGGACACGACGACAATTGTCGGCGGAGGCGGTTCGCAGCAGGCCATCAAAGGGCGGGCTGAACAGATACGCAAGGAGATCGAGACGACGACAAGCGACTACGACAAGGAAAAGCTGCAGGAGCGGCTTGCCAAATTGTCGGGCGGTGTTGCGGTCATCCGCGTCGGCGCGCTTGCGGAAGCGGAGGTGAAGGCTAAGAAGGAGGCTCTCGACGATGCGATCAATGCCACAAAGGCCGCAGTCGATGAAGGTATCGTTCCTGGGGGCGGCTTGGCGCTGCTTCGCTGTGTAAAGGCCGTGGTCGGGGAGGAAGACCTCTGCGAAGGCGACGAGCGCACGGGCGTCCAGATCCTCAAGCGGGCCTTGGAAGTACCGGCCAGACAGATCGCCGAGAACTCGGCGGTCGACGGCGGTGTCGTTGTCGCCAGGATGCTGGAATCTGACGGCGCGATTGGTTTCGATGCGGCTCGCAATCGCTACGTCGATCTTCTTGAGGAGGGGATCATCGATCCGACCAAAGTGGTGCGCGTCGCGTTGGAGAATGCGGTGTCGGTTGCCAGCATATTGCTCCTCTCGGAGGCGACGATGACCGAAATTCCGGAGCCCGTCCATCAACCGGCTGCCCCGCCCATGGAGATCTAGAACGCAACGCGCCCTGTCAGTTGATTTCAGGAAATCGCCAGGGCGGCGCCGCGCAGCGCGAGATTTGTCGCCGTGACGAGATAAACCGGGACGTTGCGGGTAAAGCCGTCGGGACCGCCGGCGGCCGAAAAGGATTCGACGAAAGCCTCGCTCCTCAGGATTTCGCGCAATTCGATCGCCAGGCTCCCGCTGAGATAGATCCCGCCTTCTGCGCCATATGCGGCGGCAAGATCACCGGCAAAGCGTGCGAGCCAATTTGCAAAATGCCGAAGCGCATCATGCGCGATTGGATCTGGCTCTGCAGACAAGGCAGCCCGAGCAATATCGAATGCGCTCCAACTCGGGGCATCAAGACCGGAGCGAAGTCGCAATGCATCGTAAAGAGCCGTCAGTCCCGTCGATGTGAGCACCCTCTTCAGCGCAATCCTGCCAATGCCATGCCGCATCTCCTGGACGAGTAAGAGTTCGTCGGCGCTGTCGGCGCCGAACGACATCTCGCCGACGCGGCCCCGTAGAATTGTCCATCCATGCTGGTTTGGAGCGGCCATGGCGGCTTCGAGATCCCGGTCGAGCAATACGATACCCTTCGGGCCGCTTTGCGGGGATGGGCCGGTAAGCTTTACGAGCTCATGCGGGGGCAGCGTGGGTACGCAGGAGCTGACCGCATCGATGTCGCGCATCAGCCTGACGATGGGTACAGCGAAGGCATTCTGCAATTCTCTTGCGGAAAACGTCCACGGGAGATGGGAAATGCGCGCCTGATTGTTGACGACATCACCGGCCACGGCAAGGCTGATCTTGCCTGGCTGCCCGGGCAGCGATTTGAAATAAGCATCGAGCGCCACCTCGATCGAATCGAAATCGCTCGTTTTGAAATTGACGTAGTGATCGATCACCAATTCATCGATATCAGCCACGGCAAAGCGCAAGTGGCCCGGTCCGATTTCGCCAACGATGGCGTGACGGTCTGACAGCGTCTGCATGGCTCCACCTCATATGTTCGCTCCCTTTTTGTAATCTGGCGCATCTGGCGAACCCCGACCTTGATCCTTATCAAAGCCGCACAAAAGGATCGCCAATAGAGTTGATGCGACTGGAGTTCGACACTCGTATTGCAGGGAGCGTCTCATGGACGGCACGATGGAGCAGATCGTCTGGTTCGAAAACGTGCGGCGCGACGACGTCGCTGAAGTCGGTGGCAAGAACGCGTCGCTCGGAGAGTTGATCCAGAACCTCACGCCGAAAGGCATTGCGGTTCCACCGGGTTTTGCCACGACGTCCGCGGCCTACTGGCGTTATCTTGCGTCCAACAATATCAAAGGCCGCATCGCCTCCTTGATTGCCGAGTGGCAGGCAGGCAAGGCAGGTCTGGCGGAGGCCGGCACTGCGATCCGTAGGCTTTTTCTGCACGGAGATTGGCCCGATGAGCTGTCAGACGCCGTCAGAAAGGCCTACACCGAGCTTTCAGCGCGGGTCGGAAGCGGCAACCTAGCCGTGGCGGTGCGCTCCAGCGCAACTGCCGAAGACCTTGTGGATGCGAGTTTTGCCGGACAGCAGGAGACGTTCCTCAACGTCAGGGACGAGAAGGCTCTTTTGGATGCCTGCCGCCAATGCTACGCCTCGCTTTTCACCGACAGAGCGATCACTTATCGGCAGGCAAAAGGCTTTGACCACCTGAAGGTCGCCTTGTCGATCGGCGTCCAGCAGATGGTCCGCTCCGATCTTGGCAGTTCCGGCGTGATGTTTTCCATTGATACGGAGACGGGCTTTGACAAAGTCGTATTGATCAATGCCGCCTGGGGGCTTGGCGAGAATGTCGTCAAGGGCACTGTGGACCCAGACGAGTATCAGGTTTTCAAGCCGCTGCTGAAGAACACGTCGTTGCGCCCCATCATCGCGCGCAAACGCGGTGCCAAGGAAAAGAAGCTGATCTACGGGTCGACAGGCGAACCGACCCGCAACGTGTCGACGTCCAAGGTCGAACGCGCAGCCTTCGTTCTTGATGACGACGCCGTCATCACTTTGGCACGTTGGGCTGTGCTGATCGAAGATCACTACGGCTGCCCGATGGACATCGAATGGGCCAGAGACGGCGAGACCGGCAAATTCTTCATCGTCCAGGCCCGTCCGGAAACGGTGCAGTCCGCTCGCAAGCTGAGCGAACTCAAGAACTATCTCGTCAAACGCAAGGGTAAGATGCTTCTTGCCGGCCTGGCAATCGGTGACGCCGTCGTGTCCGGCCGAGCCTGCCTGATCGAGACAACCAAGGACATCGACACGTTCGTCGACGGCTCGATATTGGTAACGGCAACGACGGACCCCGACTGGATGCCCGTCATGAAGCGGGCAGCGGCAATCGTTACCGACCACGGCGGGCGCACTTCGCACGCGGCAATCGTCAGTCGCGAACTCGGCCTGCCGGCGGTCGTCGGAACCGGCAACGCGACGCAAATACTCCATACAGGCGGGGAAATAACCGTTTCCTGCGCAGAAGGCGACGAGGGTTTCATCTATGATGGTCCTGCAGACTATGAGGTCGAAACGGTCGACGTCGCAGACCTACCGACGACCCGCACCGAGATCATGTTGAACCTCGCCAATCCCGCGGCCGCTTTTCGGTGGTGGCGGCTTCCTTGCGACGGCATCGGGCTTGCCCGCATGGAATTCGTCATCGGCAATGCCATCCGCATCCACCCGATGGCGTTAGCCCATCTCGACAGTCTCAAGGATGCAGACGCCAAACATCAGATCGAGGAACTGACTGCAGGCTACGAGGTCAAGGCAGACTTTTTCATTGATCATCTCGCCTGCGGCCTGGCACGCCTTGCCGCGGTGGTCTATCCGAAGCCTGCGATCGTCCGGCTCAGCGACTTCAAGACGAATGAATATGCCAAGCTCGTCGGCGGTCAGGAATTCGAGCCGAGCGAGGAAAATCCGATGCTCGGCTTCAGAGGTGCCTCCCGCTACTACTCACCGCGCTACCGTGACGGCTTTGCGCTCGAATGCCGTGCCATCGGCAAGTTAAGAGGCGAACTCGGCTTCGATAACGTCATCGTCATGGTACCGTTTTGCCGCTCGGTGGAAGAGGCTCAAAAGGTCCTGAAGGTAATGGCAGAAAATGGCCTTGCGCGCGGTCAAGACGGGCTGAAGGTCTATGTGATGTGCGAAATTCCCTCCAACGTTATTCTGGCAGAGGAGTTCGCTGACCATTTCGATGGATTTTCCATCGGCTCGAATGATCTCACGCAACTCACCCTCGGCGTCGATCGCGATGCGGGCGAGCTTTCCGACCTTTTTGACGAACAGGACCCGGCCGTGAAGTGGATGATCTCGCATGTCATCGCCGAAGCGGGCAGGTCCGGCGCCAAGATTAGCATTTGCGGTCAGGCGCCAAGCGATCATCCTGACTTCGCAAGCTTTCTGGTAGACTGCGGCATCGACAGCATCTCCGTCAGCCCCGATAGTTTCGTGACGGTCAAAAGAAAGGTTGGGGAGGCGGAACGACGGAAGGATGAAGCGGGGATGTCGCATCACTCTGCTTGATTTAGAGGGAAGCGAGGCACGCCGCCATGCCTTATATCGACAACAGCGACTTGCCTGCCTCGGTGCGCGCTTCTTTGCCGGATCACGCTCAGGACATCTATCGTCAAGCTTTCAACCATGCCTTCGACGCCGATAAAGACGATCCCCGTCAGGAAGAGGTCTCCCATAGGATCGCCTGGGCTGCGGTGAAACGATCCTATGTCAAGCTTGGCGGCCATTGGGTTGCCCGCTGACGGCAATTTCAAATGCCCGTCATCGAGCCCGCTCTTGAAGTTCGTCGACGGCATTTCTGATTTTCCGCAAAATGACACCGCGCGCTTTCTCGTCAGCGGCTTTGTCCAATCTCTCTTCGAGGTCCAGGATCAGGGACTGATAATCGTTGTGCCAGTCCTTGCGACCGGCCTGGAACGCTTCCAGACGGGGTGGCGCCCCAGGAGCGCGGGTTTCCACTGCGCCTTCGGCAGAAAGCTCGTAGGTTGCGTCCAGGGTCGGCTTGACGATGGAAAGATCAGGCCGGGTCGCCAGGAGACGGGTTTCCAGCCCCGCCACGGCCGGCAGCTCGCCATGCACGAGAAATAGCGTCCTTCTTACAGGTAGACGCGCAGCGACCCAGGCTGCCAGTTCCGTCGCGTCGGCGTGTCCGCTATAGACGTCGAGCGTGCGGATATTTGCTCGAACGATGATCTCGTCGCCCTGGATGCGGACGGTAGACGCCCCATCCTGCAGAAGGCGTCCGAGCGTACCGGTTGCCTGATAGCCAACCAGCAGCACGGTTGCCTCCTCCCGCCAAAGCCAGTTCTTTAGACGATGCCGGATACGGCCGGCTTCACACATGCCACTGGCAGCGATGACGATGTGAAATCCATGGATATGATCGATCGCCTTCGACTGTTCGGCACTCTCCGTGAAGCGGACATTCCTGGACTTCAATGCGCGCAGCAGAAGATCACCGTTCTCAAGCTCGCTGGCATGTCTGCTGAAGACTTGGGTTGCGCGCAGTGCAAGAGGAGAATCGATAATGATAGGACACTTTGGAATCTCGCCCTTATCCATGAGGTGAGACAGGTCGGCCAAAAGCTCCTGCGTGCGCTCCACCGCGAACGATGGTATGAGAAGCGCGCCGTCTCGATGGCGCGTGGCACGCTGGACCTCCTCACGCAGCATCTTGCGGCGCCCTTCATCCGAGGGATCGTGACGATCGACGTCGCCATAGGTGCTTTCGCAGACGATATAGTCGAAGGCGGACGGCGCTTCCGGATCGAACTGGAACAGCTTATGGCGTGGGCCGATGTCTCCTGAAAATAAAAGCCGCTGGCGATCGGAGTGAGAGCCGATCTCAATTTCAATCGAGGCGGAGCCGAGAAGATGTCCTGCATTCCAGAAACGGAAGCGAAATTCCGGAGACAGTTCCTTCCAAATTTTGAACGGGTGCGCCTGGAACTGCACGAGCGAGGACATGGCATCAGCAGCGGTGTAGATCGGACTGACGGGTTTTCGCCCTCGCCGCTCATTTCTTCGATTGAGCTGCTCGACTTCCATCTCCTGGATATGCCCGGAATCCGGGAGCATGACGGCGCAAAGATCCAGTGTGGCCGGCGTACAGTAGATCGGGCCGGAGAACCCGTCTTTCGCCAGTTTCGGCAGGAGCCCGCTGTGATCTATATGCGCATGGGTCAGAATGACGGCATCAAGCTCGGCCGACTGGAACGGAAAGGGGCGATAGTTAAGCTCTTTTTCCGTCTTGGATCCCTGAAACATGCCGCAATCGACGAGAACGCGGCTTTCACCGACTTCAAGGAGAAAGCATGAACCGGTCACCGAGCCGGCGGCTCCGTGGAACGTCATCCTCGGCTTGTTTTTCAGGGACATCTTCCGCTTCCCACTAACCTCGCGGTTACCTGCACTGGCCGCTTGATCCTCGGACCCGTGCCGCCAGCTCTTTACGGTTCACGATAGACGAGAACGGGAAGCTTCGAATTGGCGAGCACCTTCATCGTCACGCTTCCGATCATGAAAGCCTTGAAGCCCTCCCGACCATGGGAAGCCATTGCGATCAGGTCGCAGTCATTGCTTGCAGCAACTTCAACGATGGCCTTTGCAGGGTCGCTGCTTTTCATTCGCAGCGTCGAGCAGGTGATGCCGATCGCAGCGGCAACCTCCTCCGCGTCCCGAAGAACCTTGTCGGCCACGAGGTCGGCATGACGATCGAATTCCGCGCGGGTGTTTTCCAATTGCTCGGGATTGATCGAAAGCACTCTGAAGGGTTCGACCACAGTTAGTACCGTGACCTTGGCGCCCATGCCGCGGGCGAACTCCATCGCCTTTTTCACGGCTGCATTCGATAAAGCCGATCCATCTGTCGGAACGAGAAAATGCTTGTACACGAGAACCTCCCTGGCGATCATTTTTTAATGATACAGCGCTCGTCGTGGGGAACATTGACGCAGGTCAACCCGTACGCGCCAGCATTCCCTCTCGAGAAATCCGGCCGTATTCATCTCGATCGACTGCTTATGGCGAACCTGTCGCCGGCATCAAATCCAGTTCGGTTTGACCAAGGTCAAGGTTCGAAGTGGACAGCGGCTCCATCCTTCGCAAGTCCTAACGGAGGATCGGCAATGACGTTCGCCAACATCCTGAACATCGTCAAAGAGGATGTCACCGAGGCAGAGCTGGACGCGGCTGTGATACTTGCTCGCTTCGAAAAGGGTCATCTTTCCCTTTTGCTTGTCGAGGCCGCCGAGCCGCCGCCCGTGGGGGTGAACCTGGAGTTCGTGTCCGCACCATGGCAGGCGGAAAACCAGAAGAATCGATCCCGCCTTTTAGACCGCGTCCAAGATCTCGAGGCCACACTTGCCCGGAAGGGGATCTCCAATGACGTGGAATGTGCCTACACGGAGATCGTCCGTATCGACAATGTCGTTGGCGAGCAGGCACAGTTAAGCGATGTCGCGGTCATCGGAAACGACATTCTTGCTGATCCCGTGATCCGGGATGCCGTGCTCGACGGCTTATTGTTCCACGCTCATGTCCCTGTCATCGTCAATCCGACCGCTGCAGACAAATGGGAGGAGAATACTGTCCTGATTGCATGGACGGATGCGCCCGCAGCCTCCGCCGCGGTCAAGGCGAGCGTGCCGCTCTTGAAGCGGGCACGATCGGTGAGGGCGGTTATGGTCGATTCCTCAGACAGTGAGCGAGAAGTCACCGCCAAGCTGCAATCATACCTGTCTCATCACGGAATAGATATCATCGTGGATTGCGTGGGTCGCAATGGACTTACCGTGGCCGAAGCGCTGGATGCCCACGCAGATCTGATGCAGTCCGACCTCCTCGTCATGGGCGCCTACGGCCACTCGCGCCTGCGCGAGCGCATCTTTGGCGGCGTGACCCGCTCTATGCTGGAGCGGCGGAAACGTCCGATCTTCATCTCTGCATGATCATGCTTTCATGTCACGACCGGGCGCTGTTCGTCTTCCCGGCCTCGAACGACCCGCTGTCCCGCCAACGGGCCGTGGCTTGCTGTCGTGATCGTGCATCGTCCCTCCTGCTCACCGTCACGATGGTAATGGATGATCACCCAGTCTTTCGTTCTGCCCAATTCATGCGCCAGGCGGCTGTTGGAAAAGAGAGCCGTGAAATGATAACCATGCCTGCGGATATGCAGAACGGGAAGCCATGCCACTTTCATCGGATTGAAACGTCGCGGGGTGATTCTTGGGAGCTTTCCTGCTCCGGCCATGCTGCGATAGATGCGGTCGATCTCAAGAAGCAGCGCCACGGCGGGAGGCGGGCTTTCGGCTATCGCGACGGCCGGCCGTCGTCCCAGCCGCTCCGCCAGAACCGCAGCGATCAGATCCTTTCGGCGTTTGCCAATGCCTGCAACCGTAAGTCCGCCGATGTGCAGCGCGTGCTCCAGATCCTCGAGGGTTTCAATTCCGGCCTGGTCGACCAGGCGTCTGGCAAGCGCTGGTCCGATTCCTGGTATGGTGCGGAATATGGCTTCGGGTGCGGAGTCTCCGCGCAGCCTGTCGAGTTGGCTCCAACGCCCACTCGTCAATATTTCCGTCAATGCGCTCGCAATCCCCGGTCCAACGGCTGGAAGCTCGATCAATCCTTCACGGCCCTTGCGCGAAAAGATCTCGTCGACGGGGCGTTCGAGCGCTCCGATCACGTCGGCAGCCCGATCGTAGGCACGAGAGCGAAAACCGCTTTCGCCTTGCTGACGAAGAAGACCGGAATATTCGCGCAGCCTCCCGGCGACTTGTCGATTGACGTCCAGCGACAGGCCGGCCGAAGCCGACCCGCTGCCTGTCGACGCCTTGAGGGCAGGTGCTTCCGAAACGTCCATGTCGGTATCTCCAACGCGTATCGTGGCGGGGATCACTCGGCGCCAGCCTCATAAGCCTGGGCGGCTGCTTCGGCAAAAAAGTGGGCCACAGGGATGACCGCAATCCGCCGGTCCGAGCGATAGGGCTCGGCGAGAGCGATGGTGTCGCTGACGACGATTCCGTCTATGAACGCGGCGCTGAGGTCGGCTGCGGCGGGTTTCGAAAAGACGGCGTGTGTGGCGCAGAGGTGGATTTCCTTAGCTCCGCGCTCGGCGCAGGCTTTTGCTGCACGAAGCATCGTCGTGCCCGAGCTGATCAGGTCATCCAGAATGATGACGAACCTGTCGCCGACATCACCGGCAAAGAGGTCTCCGCTCACTATCCCTTGGCTGCGCTGCTTTTCCATGAATGCGAGGCCCACCGGGCGACGCAGCCTGGTTTCCAGTCTCTCCCGAAACATCTCGGCGCGTTTTGCTCCACCAAGATCGGGAGAAACGACGGTGACGTCCTGGTTTAAGATGCGCTTGGCAAAGTGGCTGGCGAAGGCTTCGTAGGCCACAAGGTTAATTGCTCGACAGCGAAAGGCATTCTGGAAGGCCGCCAGATTATGGGTCTCAATTGTGATCAGGCAGTCGGTGCCTGCCGTCTCAAAGAACCGGGCCACGTAGGCGGCGGTTAGGGGATCCTGCGCTTTCGTTTGCCGATCCTTGCGCATGTATGGGAGGTAAGGAGCAATGGCGGTCACGCGTGCCGCGCCGTTGGTCTTGAGCGTTGCGATGAAGAATAGCAGCTTCAGAAGCCTGTCGTGCACGCTCTCGCTTGCGTCGCGCTCCAGGCCCGACACCACGAAGACATCTCGGCCGCAAACATCCGCCAAGGGGCGGCATTTCTTCTCGCCGTCCTCAAAGGACCGCTCTTCAAGTGGAGAGATGGGAAGCTCGAGTTCTGCTGCCAGGCGCTCGCCGAAAACCCTGCTGCCCTCAAGAGCAAAGAGGAGGGGGTGAGGGCGACGCCAGTGCGGCACGAAACGTCGTCCTTGCGTTACGACCTGCCGCATGTTTGCCGCAGCCAGGAACGCGTCTATCGTCCTTCCATCGCTAGACAATGGGGCAACGTAAAGCTCCGCATCGACGAACGTGTTTGGCGCAGGTCGCGTCGTAAAACATCCGATGATAGGCTCTCCGGTCTGCTCAACGAAGCGCATTAGGCTTCGAAGACGCACAGCCCCTCGTTTGTCCGCTGCCTTCTCTAGATGTCCTTCGCCGGGACATGAGCCGAGAAGATCCTTTGCCGCTGCCAATCCCGAGACCAGCCGATAGTGATTATCCGATTCCGCGCGCAAGACGAGGCCAGCACCGGCGGCTTCGGACGACGGCGACAGGAAAGGCTCCGGATCTGGTGCTATTTTCTGACCTCGTCGGTCGAGCCAGGCCTGATGAAGCAGGTTGACGTGTTCGTCGGTGGACGTAAGAGCACTGTCAAGACGACGGAACAGACGCGTCAGACGCTTATCGACTTTCGCGAACATGGTCATGGCACCCTCCTCTAAACATGAGAGAGAATAAGCTGGCCCCGCGCCACTGCCATGATCGAAGTCAAAACGGAAAGCGGATTGACCGACATCAACCGGAGAAGACGCTCTTTCGATTAAGATTGTTCGATACTTGCTTGAGGAGTTTTCTTTGGCGACCCTGAACGAGATTGTCAGCTTTCTGAGCGAACCGTCCACCTACGGCAAGCCGGACTTTCCGGTCACCGTTCGCGAAACCCATATGTCCTTCGTCTTCTTGCATGATGACAGGGTTTACAAGCTGAAGAAGCCGGTAACGGGTCCTTTCATGAATTTTTCGACGCTCGCCGCGCGTGAGGTCAATTGTCGTGAGGAGGTGCGCCTCAACCGGCGCCTGGCGCCTGACACGTATCTCTCGGTGCTGCCCGTAACATTGCAGGCGGATGGATCGCTTTGTCTCGATGGAAGCGGCAAGGCTGTCGAGTGGCTGGTGGAAATGCGTCGCCTTCCAGACAAGCTGATGCTTGACCGGCTTCTTAAGACCGGGGCCGTCACGCCGGGGCATATGACAAGGCTCGTGGATCGGCTAGCCAACTTCTATCGAACGGGCGCTCGGCCAGCGATCGATCCTCGCGACCATCTTCGCACGCTCGAGTGCCAGAAGGACATCACCAGGGAGACGTTGAGACACGAGGGTTTCGACGTCGATCATCGAGCAATTGCGCATGTGCTGAATGACCTCGATTGCGCCTTCTATGCTGCACAGAATGCGATCGTCCAACGCATCCAGAGCGGACACTATGTGGAGGGACATGGCGACCTGCGCCCCGAGCACATATGTTTCTGCGACCCGCTCGTGATTTTTGATTGCCTGGAGTTCAATCCTCGACTTCGCTTCATCGATCCCTTCGATGAGGTTGCTTTTCTTGCGATGGAATGCGCCTTTTCAGGCGCGGGAGATACAGGCGAGACTATACGAGGTCTTCTGCAACATGCGCTCGCCGATCAAATTCCCGACAGTCTGTGGTTCTTCTACGTGGCCTTTCGAGCAACGCTGCGGGCACGCATGAGCTATTCTCATCTGATTGACGGCAGCGCAAAGGAAACGAGCGTATGGGAGCAGAAGACGGACAGGTATGTTGGCTTGGCGCAGGCCGCTTTGTATTCAGGTTTCAGCATGGGCTCGAAAATGGCACGTTGAATTTGGAGCGCTGTCGTCTACCGGCCGTCGGGGCGCGTGCCGGCCAGTATCGCTTTTGACGGATAATGCTTGCCAGACGGCTTCTAGAGGCAGGCGAAGCGGCTCTACGGAACCTACTGCTGACTGTCTGGGGCGCGGGTGTTTATTCTGGCATCGAGAACTGCCTGCAAGAACGCCTCGCGCGCGGTGTCGCTGGAAATTTGATTTCGCACGGCCGCCGAACAGATTTCCCGCGCGAATGAATGCTTTCGACGGGATCCGACCCAATCGTTTGCGAGAAACTCGAGTGCTTCGGCCGGATTGTGAATGATCTGCGGCCCTCGCGCCTCGACCTGCACATATACCGGCTCATGCCAGGGTTCGACGAGTTCGTTAGGGACTGACATCTTCTTCTCCTCTGTATGCTCAACGTCCTTGGAACTGATAATCCTCTCCAGGCCTGCGTGACGGCGGCTTGTCGTTTCTCGTGACGGGCCATTATCGCTCTATTACGGACAGCCAAAGGGGTCGCAGGACCTCGGGTAATTCGTCGATCAACTTTTCCGACAGACCCTGGTCGATCTCCTGCCACAGGAGATCGAATACAGCCCTGCTGGTCGCTTTGGGGTCGCGTGGAAAGTGTGGCGGAAGGTGGTTTGCTACCTGCTGCGTGAAGTCGTCGATACTTCGCATGCGCTTCTTTTCAGCGCCGATGTGCCAATTTTCGAAGTAGATCCCGCGCACCAGCATCGGCAGTTGTGCCGACAGATGAACCGCCTGCTCTACCGTCAGTTGGTCGCGCAACGCGTGGAGGACGGCCCTCAAAGCGTTGTATGCTTCGTGCCGGTCGCTGAAACGGTGTTGATCGACAAGCTTTTTCAGCCATAGATTTGTGAGCTGGACCGTATGGTCCAATGCTGCGACTTGCGTGTCACTCATTTCCATCTCCTTCGATAGCCAAGTTTGCGGAAACCTGCGATCCCTTCCGGAGTGGGCTCTCCAGCTCGCCACCCGAAAGACCGATTGCCGGAGCTTCTCGGTTCAAGGGTAGAAGCCAGGCGGCGGGACAGGCATGTCAGGCAGCACAACCACTTGCACATTGTCGATGACTTGGATCACACCCAGTGTATTCTCCGCCGCCACGCGCGCGGCGGTTTTCTCCCTTAAGTCGAGGACCTTCCCCTCGAGTGTGACAATGGCTTCCTTCACGTGCACCGTAATGTTGTCGCCCCACCGCTGATGATCGAGCTCGCCCTCCAGGGCGCGGCGGATATCCGCATCGATCCTCTCGACCGAACGTGCCGCCATCTCCTTGATCATCGAGCGCATGATGTCGGATCGCGTCAGGACGCCGACGACCTTGTCGTCCGCAACGACGGGCAGGCGCTTGATGTTGCGCTCGGCCATGAGAAGAGCTGCGGCGCCGACCGCCTCTTCGGCCCCGATGGTGACAGCCGGAGAGGACATGACCTCTCCGACCTTTCGCCCGAACGCCTTGGAATAGTCTTCCGCCAGGGCGCCGCGCGTGGAAAACAACCGTTGCCAGAAGCTTTTTGCCGGATCCGTATGCAGTTCTCCACGCAGCAAGAAGTCGCTTTCGCTGATGACGCCGGCCAGCTGTCCGGCCTCGTCCGTCACGGGCAGACCACTGATACCGTGGTCAAGCATCAAGTTTGCCGCCGCCCAGATCCGCGCCTCCGCGCCGATCGTCACGGGGTTTGGCGTCATGATGGTCTGCACTGTCGACATTTTTTGCCTCCTGTACAAACACAGACTAAAATGATGAGCGGCAAGTTCATTGACCTTGATCAACGAGCACCCAAACAGGGTCTGGTGCCCGCTTGCTGAGACCCGCAAGCCAAACGGCCCTGCAAGGCAAGCTCCGGTTACGGATGCCAGCCCGGAGCGATCGAAGTCAGCCTCTGTCTTGCCTTCCAACCAAAGAAGGGTCTTCACTCGTAGGTTTGCGATAAAGGTGAAAGAAGCGGGGCTGCGCCATGGCTGATCCTGCTTCAAGGACTGTCTGATCTGGCGGCGGCCAGGAGTTTAGCCAAGGCTGCTGAAGCGGTGCGCACTTTGAGCGGATCGGCTCGGCTGGTCACGATGATGGGAACACGAGCACCAAGCACCAGGCCGGCGGCATCGGCCCCGGCGAAATAGATGAGCTGCTTGGCCAGCATATTGCCGGCCTCCAGATCCGGTACGAGGAGAATGTCTGCCTGACCGGCCACCGGAGAATCGATAGATTTTGCCCGGGCGGCTTCGGCGCTGATCGCATTGTCGAAAGCGAGGGGGCCATCGACGACCGCACCATTGATCTGGCCGCGTGCCGCCATCACAGTCAGTGCAGCGGCGTCAAGCGTCGCCTGCATCTTGCTATTGACCGTTTCGACCGCCGCAAGCACGGCAACACGGGGTTTTCCGATGCCGAGCGAGCGCAGGAGATCGACGGCATTTTGACAGATGTCGCGCTTCTGGTCGAGATCCGGCTGAATGTTGATCGCCGCGTCGGTAACGACGAGGAGTCTGTCATAAAGCGGAATATCCATCACATAGACGTGGCTCATCCGCCGTTCCGTTCTCAGTCGCGCCAATGCCATGACTGCCGACAGAAGCTCATCCGTATGCAGACTGCCCTTCATCAAGGCTGCGACCTCGCCCTCGCAAGCCAGCGCTGCGCCTCGTTCGGCGGCGGCATGGCTGTGTTCGACCGGGACGATTTCAATGTCGTCGAGCAGTATGCCGGCTGCATCCGCGATTGCCCGGATCTTGCGTTCAGGGCCGACCAGAACCGGCGCCAGAAGCCCCTGCGCCTTCAACTCCGCTGCAGATCGCAACGTGTCGGCAGAACATGGGTGGACCACGGCCGTACGCATCGGCGCAATGGTGCTGGCCAGGTGGATATAGCCTTCGTAGCGGCCGTTATGTCTTAGCGTCGTTTCCACGATGACCTCCTGGATACCGATCGGGCCTTCTCTAAACCGCTGGCGGTCACTGTGCTTTGATGCAGCGCAATCTGTGCCGTTTTGTGCTTGAGGAAACGTGAGGAAACCGCGCGCGGATCGAATGCGTGCGTCGGTTCGTGCAAGCGGGCACCTGATTGTACGCCGCCCCCATGCCCTGACGTTGAGGGCATCGTACTTTCGGCGATGCTCCACTGTCTTGCAACGAAGGATAACCGAGATTGCGCTTGGTCAATGTCGCGATGTCGGATCGCCTCTTATCCTCGGCGAAGCTGCAAGGGAAGTTGCTGGGGAGGACCAGTCATGCCGGCGCCTGCAAGTCATTGTCCGAATATTAGTCGCTATGCGCCTATGGTTTATGGAAAAGCCCTTCTCAGACTCCTGCAGGTCGCCGTATTTCTCGCCTGGGCATCCAGCACTGCAGCATCCGCCCAGGGCCAGCCCTCCTTGGCGCCGATGCTCGAGCGCGTCCTTCCAAGCGTGGTATCCATCAATGTCCAAGCGTCCGCCGGTGCCGACAGCGCGTTAGAGGAGGACGGGGCGTCCGATCCAACCCAGACGACCGGCTCGGGCGTCATTATCGACGCCGGGCAAGGCTTTGTTCTGACGAGCTATCATGTCGTTGCAAATGCGACGAAGATTACCATCCGGCTTTTCAACGCCGACACCTATGATGGCGAACTTGTCGGCAGCGATCCTCAAACGGATCTCGCCGTCGTAAGGATCAGGGCCTCGGGTTTGACGGCAATGGCGCTCGGCGATTCCGGCGCGCTGCATGTCGGTGACTATGTCGTGGCGATCGGTAACCCATTCGGCCTGGGAGAGACTGCCACCCTTGGTATCGTCGGCGCTCTCGGGCGCGGGGGATTCGGTCTTGAAGGCTATGAGGATTTCATTCAAACCGACGCCTCGATGAACCCGGGAAACTCGGGCGGCGCTTTGGTCAACCTCGACGGCGAACTGGTCGGTATCAACACGGCGATCATGGGACCATCCGACACGAATGTCGGCGTCGGTTTCTCCATCCCGGTCAACATTGCCGGCGGTGTCGTCAAACAACTGGTTACCTATGGGGAAGTTCGCCGTGGACAGCTCGGCGTTGCAGTTCAAGACAATGATCGTGACTTCGAACGGGCGCTTGCCATCAGGACTTCAACCGGGGCTCTCGTCGGCGAGGTTGTACCGGGTTCGCCTGCGAGCCGGGCAGGTGTCCAGGTTGCCGACGTCATCGTCGGGATCGACGGTGCTCCCGTTCATACAGCGCGCGAGTTCCGGACGAAGGTTGCCTCCTATCCACCCGGCGCCACGGTGACCGTTTCCGTCTTTCGGCGAGAGGGGAAATTCGATCTGCGCGCCACGCTCGCCGCTGAAAGCGAACCCCCTCCAGCTCCGCTTCCCTTGACCATGGAAGGCGACGGCCTTCTTTCCCTCGTCACCCTACAGGTTCTCGATCAAGCTTCGGATGCTTATGGCAAGGTTGAAGGGGCGTTGGTGAAATCAATGAGCGATCGCAGCCGCGCCTCAATTGCCGGCCTCGAAGCCGGAGACGTTATCGTCAGCGTCGACCGCAAGCCGGCAAAATCACCGCAAGCCGTCGTGGACCTCACCCGGCGTGCAAAGGATCTTCTACTGCTTGGAATTTACAGGGACGGGCACACGCGCTTCATCGTGATCAGATAAACCGCCCAAGTCATCCCGGGATTTGTCAGGTCGAGACCACAGGTCAAAAGCCGTTGCCTTTTGTCGGCGGAATGAAAAGGTTCGGATACCCCGTCTTCGGAGGTTTCTTGTCGGTCTGGCTGTCGGCGTTGGCTTGCTTTTGGCCAACCGGTTTCGTTGCGCCGGCATAGCCAATCAGAACGGCCGCCGCGATCATAACCCCTGCTGCAAAAACCCTCAGCATTGTTCCGCTCCTTTTCATCTTCGAAAGGATAGTTCCACAAAGTATTGGCGCATTTCATTGCGGCGGATCAAAGTGGCGTGTGAATGTGCGGATATATTTGCAGGTGCAACGCCACGCTGGCTCGGCCCTCGACAGGAATCTCGGTTGACCGAGATCAATGATCTTTGGCCTTCCGCGTCAACCTTGTTTTGGAGGATTGTCGATGTCTAAAACCGCCTTTCCACTTTCTGCACAAATGGACACCCCTCTCGCGGTAAATCCTCTTGTCGTACAGGCGAGACTTTTCGTCCTGTCATGCAGGATCGGCTTGCGCTGTCAGGCCGAGCTGCTGGGATTCCTGCAGCATCGAACGAAGCTGTTCGACACCTGCCTGCGCGACTTGGTCGAGAATATCGAGTTGAACGACTCATTCGATGTGCTGACGGACTATTTCCAGAGCGCTTTTGCGGACTATCCGCGCGCGTTTGCGAAGATGGCTGCTGTTACTTCAAGCATGGAAGCGGAAGGCGCTCGCTTGGCTCGAAAGCTCGCCGATGATGTCGCCGATGACATTGGAGCAAAAACGGTATCCTGACGCTCTTCCATGAGCGGCACTGGGTACCTGTTCAGCGCTCGCTTCAGTTATCGGGTATCGTCTCATGCGCACCGTTTTCTGGCTCGGGCGGAGTATCTTTTCACCGGTCATGTCGGCGAGCAACCCTCCTGACTGTATTGCGCTATTGGTCCTGCCGATCTTGATAAGGGTCAACGACGCCGGCTCTGCCTATGGCACTATAGGGCGTCGACCATTCCAAGGAGGGCGTTATGAACGATCTTTCACTCCGTCAGCATATTCTGGATGAACTGGAGTTTGATCCCAGGGTCAACGCCGCCGAAATCGGCGTGATCGTCGAGAAGGGCATCGTTACGCTGACAGGCCATGTTGGCAACTATGCCGAGCGGGAAGCGGCCGAGCGGGTCGTTAGCCGGGTCAAGGGCGTCAGGGGGATCGCGCAGGAAATCGAGGTGCGGATATTCGGCGCGGCCGCGACTGACGACGATGACATCGCCGCCAGAGCCGTCAAGATGCTCGATTGGGACGTGTGTGTGCCGAAGGAAACCGTCCAGGTGAGGGTTTTCAAAGGCTGGATCACGCTCACCGGCAAAGTTGAGTGGCAGTATCAAAAGGACGCGGCCTACGCCTCCGTGAAGAGCCTTGCCGGTGTTGTCGGCGTCTCCAATCTCATCGAAATCAAGCCGCAACTGAGCGCTATGGACATCAAGAAACGCATCGAGGATGCCTTCGAACGGGACGCGGAAATCGAATCCAACCATATCAGCGTCGATGTCCAGGGCCGAAAGGTCATCTTGTCGGGCAAGGTCGCCACCTGGTCCCAACGTCGCGCGGCCGAGCGTGCCGCTTGGTCGGCACCCGGTATCAGCACGCTGGAAGACCGCCTGACGATCGCATGATCGGCCTCGGGCTCCCGTCGGGATGCCACGCCAAGCGCCGCCACTCCGACGTTGGTGCCCGCTCAGCCGTTCATCAGCGTTCCCCAGTTCCGATAGAAGATGTACGCGGCGACTGCGAAGATCAGCACGGCGAACAGGCGGTTGAGGATGTTCTTGTAGCCGCTTAGTCGTGTGGCGACCAGCATGCCGAGCAAACCGCCGGTGATGCCGCCCCCGATGAACTCCGCGGCAAGCCACCAGTCCACCAGTCCTGAACTAGCATAATTCAACGCCGTCGCTAGTCCGAACGCACCGACGGAGAGCAGAGATGTCCCGATCGCGTTGATCATCGGCATGCCTGTCGCCAGCATCAGGCCGGGAACGATCAGGAAGCCGCCGCCGATTCCGAAGAAACCGGATGCAGCGCCGGCGGCGAGTGCCACGGCCGCAGTGGCGAGGCACATCTTGAGGTCGACCGGCCGGCATTCTGCCGTCACCGCCTTGCGGGGCTTGAGCATCAAGGCGCCGACGACGACCATCAGGACTCCGAACAGGAAGATCAGACGGCCTCCGTCCATCGCCTTGCCGAGGCTGGATCCGGCGAGCGCTCCGAGAACGCCAAGTGCCGAGAAGACGCCTGCGCAGCGCCACCAGACATGCCCCTTGATCGCGTGGCTTGCAAAGTTCGCGAACGCGTTCACCGAGACCGCAAGCGCGCCCGTTCCGATTGCGATATGAGGCTGGCTCACACCAACGACGTAGAGGAGCAGCGGAGTGGCCAGAATGGAGCCTCCGCCGCCGAGCAGGCCGAGCATGAACCCGACGATCCCGCCGGAGCCGACTGCCGCGAGGATGGAGGTGCTCATGCCCGTCTGCTCCATACTCTGTCGTACAAGGTCATCCCGACCAGCATGGCGATGACGAACAGGACGGTTTGCGGAATACCGACCGACAGGGAGGCGACGGCAGGGCCGGGACAGAAGCCGCCGATCCCCCAGCCCAGGCCAAATAAGGCCGAGCCAACGACCAGCGGCGCGTCGATCCGCCGGCTCGTCGGAACATGGAAGCTGTCGTCGAAGGCAGGATGCCGTATCCGGTTCATCACCTGCACGCCAACGAAGGCGATGGCGACGGCGCCGCCGAGAACGAAGGCGAGGCTCGGATCCCATGCGCCGAAGACGTCGAGGAAGCCTTGGATGCGAGCCGGGTTCAGCATGCCGGAGAGCGACAGGCCTAATCCGAAGACGACGCCGGAGACGAGAGCGGCCGCGAACCGGTAGATGTTCCTGTTCATATTCCAAGGCTCCGCAAAACTGCGACGGCGACCATGCCGGCCGTCAGAAAAGTAGCGACGGCCACCATGGAGCGCGGCGACAAGCGGGCGAGACCAAGCACGCCGTGCCCGCTCGTACAGCCGGAGCCCATCCGCGAGCCGAAGCCGACGAGCAGCCCCGCGACGATGATGAGCGGCCAGCCTGCGGTGATTTCGACCACTGGCCAATCGCCGAAGACGAGCAGGTAGGCAATCGGCCCGAGCAGCAGCCCAAGCACGAAGGCAAGATTGGTGGTCATTCCGACGCCCTGAGCGAGATGCCCGACAATCCCGCTGATCCCAGCGATCCGACCGTTGAGAAGCAGAAGCATGGCAGCGGATAAACCGATCAGCATGCCGCCGACCAGAGATGGGAGATAGGTGTTCATTCTTCTTCCTTCACGCAGAAGATGTCATAGAGGGCGGCGACCAGTCGGGCAGCCTTTGCCTCGGTCAGGCGGTAGAAGATCTGCTTTCCTTCCCGCCGCGTTTCGACGATGCCGGAGCCACGCAGCACGGTCAGGTGCTGCGACAGATGCGGCTGGTGCACGTCGAGTTTCTCTTCAAGTTCGCTGACCGAGTACTCGCCCTCAATGAGCGTGCAGACGATCATCAGGCGGGCTGGATGGGACAGCGTCTTCAATAGATCCGCAACTTCGCCGGCCCGGCTGGCCATTTCGGCGCGGCCAAGCCCCGCCTTCATCACCGCCTTCAGATCGGACGTCATTCCCATGCTGCTCCCTCCAATGCATCGAGTGGAAACTTGAGGTAGCGCTTGCCATTGGCCTCCGGCTCCGGCAGGCGCCCGCCCCGGATGTTCACCTGCAGGGCGTGCAGGATGAGCTTCGGCATCGGCAGCGTCTTGTCCCGCTTCGTCCTGAGCGCCACGAATTCTTCCTCCGTCACGCCGGCAAGATGCGGGTTGGACTTCTTCTGGTCGGCCACCGTGCTTTCCCAACGGGGTGCACGGCCCTTTGGCTGGTAGTCGTGGCCCGTGAAGATCCGTGTCTCGTCGGGGAGGGCGAGGATCTCCTGGATCGAGTTCCACAAGACGCGAGCATCGCCCCCGGGGAAGTCGGCGCGGGCCGTGCCGCTGTCGGGCATGAAGAGTGTGTCGTGCACGAAGCCTGCGTCGCCGATCACATAGGTGATGGAGGCGAGCGTATGTCCGGGCGAGAACAGCACCTTGGCATCGATCGAGCCGACCTTGAAGGTTTCACCGTGGGCGAACAAACGGTCCCATTGCGAGCCGTCGATCGCAAGTTCAGGCCAGTTGTAGATGCCCTTCCACAGCTTCTGTACGTCGACGACGCGCTCGCCGATGGCTGTCGGAGCCCCGGTCTTTTCCTTAAGATATTGGGCGGCCGAGAAGTGGTCGGCATGCGGATGGGTATCAAGGATCCACTCGACGGTCAGCCCCCGGCTGCGGACGTACTCGAGGATTGCGTCGGCATTGGTGGTCGCTGTCGCGCCCGCCTTCTCATCGAAGTCCAGGACCGGATCTACGATGGCGCACTTGCCGGTCGCCGGATCGGACACCACGTACTGGACGCTCCAGGTGCGCTTGTCGAAAAAACCCTTCACCTGCGGTCGGCGCGCGGCATGTGTCCTAAGCCAGGCTGCGGCGCCGCTTGTGTCGAAACCCAGGACGCGTCCGAACTCGACAACCGCGTCTGCAGACATCCGGCCGTCAAGAACCTCACCGATCAGGTAGAGGCTGAGCGATCGGGTGCCGGTCTTGCAATGGGCGAACACCGGCCCTTCGGATTCGTCGACTGCGCGCTGAAACGCACGGACGTCCGCCTCGGTGATCGTGCCAAGTGTGACCGGAATGAACGCATAGGACAGGTTGCAGTGCTTTGCTTCCTGGCTTTCGCCCTGCGTTCCCGGCTGGGTAGGATCGTCATCGTCCGGCCGGTTGTTGATCAGCGTCCTAAAGCCTCTGCCATAAAGCGACTGGATGGTCTCGATGCTCGGTTGCGGCGAGACCGACAGTTTCTCGGATATTGCGGTGACAGGCATTGCCAACTCCGTGCTAGATTTACTATACATTATAGTATAATATATAATGATGTATCTTCAAGATCGGGCGTGGAACTTTTTTTCGCCTCATGATTCCCATGCCCCGAGGGGAGAAGCGGGTTTCCTCTTCCAACACGCCATACAGGGGTGCCGCCCGACGCTGCCGATCTGCGCAGGCTAGGCTTTCGAACGGCGGCGGAGGTCGATCAGGAGGACCGGCCGAACTTGTCGTCGAGTGCTCAAGGTCGCTAGGCGATGCCGTCCTTTGTCAGTAAGAGCGACAGTGCAACCACGCCATGTCAGCGTGTTGGGAGCGATTTCGTTTAAGACGACGATGTCGATCCGCTGGCGCACACGACAAAGCAGCCCCCGTAGAATTCGGTGGTTTTAGTCTTGTCCATCGCGACGATGCCGTGATCGAACTTTCTTTCCGGCCCGCCTCAGTGCGCCATGAGAATTGGGATGCGGGTCTCCTCGATCATGCTACGGGTCACCCCGCCAAACAGCGTTTGCTGCCAGCGTGGATGGCTGAAGGCGCCCATGACGATAAGATTGGCGGCAACATCGACCGCGTGTTGCCTTAGGACTTCGTCCGCGCTCCGCCCGCCGCTGGCCAGGCGATCCACCTGCACTTTGACACCGTGGCGGGCAAGGTAGGCTGCAATGTCGGCTCCCGGCTCCTCGCCATTCGCCCTCATGCTGGCGACCGGGTCGATCAGCGTGATGTAAACCACGTCCGCCTGTTTCAGAAGCTCGAGCGATTGGCGCGCCGCACGAGAGGCTTCATTGCTGGAGTCCCACGCGACGAGGATTGATTTTGCAGCTGAGGAGATGGCGCGCGGGCCGCGATTGATGAGGATGGGAGTTGGCGTTTGGAAGAGAGCGCCGTCGAAGACCCGCTTGCGAAGGTCTTCGTCATCGGCGGCCTGCCGACCGACGAGCACGACATCCGCGTAAAGCGCCCGTTCCGCTATGTCCTGGTCGGCCCATGCAAATTCCGTATAGACGTGGTCGACATCGCAGGACAGGTCCGCGCGGCCAAGTATGTCTTTCACCCTGTCTGCGGCTTCTACAAGTTCCTCGATCTCGCGCTGCCGTTCGTCGAGCCAGACGGTCGACATGGCATTGTATTCGCTTATCGCCCCCGCTGAACCCATTGAAATGACGAGCGCGCTGAGATGCGCTCCGTAGATCTCACAGAATGCGGCCGCCGCCTTCAGATCTTCATCGAAATGTTCGACGTTGAGAATGCTCAATACCGTCTTGATTGTCATCGCGATCACCTCTTGGCTGAATGCGATGAGAATATTCTCTTCTGCTGGACGGTCTTTGACCTTCATCAACGTTTGCGCGCCGCACTACGGATATCGTTGTGGGACTACTGGAAGCGATGTCGTATCGCCATCTGAAGGCTGGACGAACCCAGGTTTCGTCAAAAGTGCCTCTCGCTCGCGCATCTGAAGATCGAGGTGCGCGGTGCCAGGTGGAGATTACAGGATCATTGTGCCGTGTCGAAAGCGATTGCCGGCAGCCGAGCCAGCAAGGGGCTTGCAGATGCAGGATTCGATCATCGCCGGACAAAGGGAGATGCGCTATGCTGACTGTTGAACGAGACAACAAGCGCGGAGGCGAGTGCTTCGCGGTGCCGACAATCGGAGAAATCGAGGGCAAGCTGCTGGTCTACGAAACGATTACCATCGCCTGCCTGCAGGAAATCCTCAAGCACCCGGACACGCACGACCTTTCCGCCTTCCGCGAAACGATCGCCCGGAAGGTTTCCTCCGGATGCAAGAACTTGAAGCTTTGCGGTGACGACATGAGCGCCACTTGCGAATATGCGCTCCAGGTGTTTGATGAAGCTGCAAGGCGGGCGGCTGGCAAATGATATGAAGAGCGCGGGGTGAAGCACGTCGGCCTGACAATTGCTGCGACGGCTTCGGCTAAACGCGCCGGCATCTAAGCGGCGCGCCGCCGGGGTCTGTCGTCTTTCGACGATTCACGCCCGGCGGAGGCACTGGCGCAAGATCGGCGGCCGGATCAGTTGAGATTGACTGCAATCCTCAGCTTGCGTTTTCGGCCTCGAGTTACGCGGCGGCCTCGAACATCATTTCATTCGTCACCGCACGAAGCTCCTCTTCGTCAACGGCTTGACGTGGGAACGCTGGATGGAGCGGTGTCATCACCGCTGCAGTATTGGTCGGTTCCGGGACGGGAAGCCCAAAAGATCAAGCCGAACAAGCGGCAGTAACCAGAAAGAGCCTCGTCACATAGCCATAGCCAAACGCTGCGAACTTCGTCCCCTTTTTGACGCTGGTCAAACTGCGTTTTTCCTGCACGTCTACAATAAAAAAATACTCAAAGGCAGGAGGGCTCAATGAAGAGCGAGATCATTCCCCACGACGCATGTGTTTTGGTTGCCGACGGAAAGAAGGCTCTTTTGTTGCGTAACATCGGGACAGCTTATCAGCTGATGCTCGAAGTCGAGCAGGTCATTGAAGCGAGCGCCAACCCGCCCAGCCATGAACAGGGAACGGACCGGCCGGGCCGGACCTGGGCGGGGAGCCATCGCAGCAGCGTCGATGAGACCGACTTTCACGACTTGGAGGAGCAGCGTTTTTCGACAATCGTGGCAGAGCGGCTTGAGACCATCTGCGCGGAAGGGGCTATTGGCAAACTCGTCATCGCCGCGGCTCCCAAGTCGCTGGCCAACCTGAGACAGGCCATGTCTGAAAGCCTCAGCAAGCGCGTCATTGCCGAATACGACAAAGACCTCGTCAATCTGCCAATCGACGAAATTCAGAGGCACCTTGTCTCAGAGCGCTGACGAACGGAATAACGGCTCGTCGGCGAGTTGTCGGGGGCGCCAATAAGGATGCTGTCCGCTTGGCGAGGTTGCCGGTCGGCGGCAGATGGTCGTGTGATTGTTGACGGATCTTCCAAACGAGCTGCATCTGGCTCCGCTGCCGGTTTCAATCTGACAAGAGCAGATGCTAACTCGTTGGAAATGCGTGCTGGCGCGGACCCGCTCCGTTTCAAACGGCGGCGGGAATTTCCAGCCATGTTTCAGCGGACTATATTCTGAGGAATCCGGCTTGGGTCTCGACATCGACGCCGGATATTGTGGGATGAAGCCAAACGGCAGGCCGCAAGCAGCTTCTGACGGTGAATACTTTCGTCGCCCGCGCCTTGTCCGGCGCGTGATTTTGCCGGTGTCGCAGCCTTGCCGGATGAGTTATCTTAAACGATCGACAGCAACGCTGGCGCGTTTGCGTTACTCGGTTGATAGCATATCGATTCCGGAACGCCGCCGAGTGCCCTGCTTTGGTGCCACACCATGCTCGATTGCGTGTTGATGAGCCTCCTCGGCTAAGGCGGCGCGCGATATCTGTGCGCCGCCTTCGAAGGCACTATTGGATCACGAGGCCTTGATCTCGATCTTCCGCTCATTCTTTTTCGCTTCGGCACTCTTCGGCAGTTTGACCTTCAGGATGCCCTTGGCAAAGCTTGCTTCCACTTTTTGGGCATCGACGCCGTCAGGAAGTTGGAAATTGCGCTGGAATGAGCCGAAGCGGCGTTCGGAGATGTGATATTCTTTATCCTTTGTCTCCTTTTCTTCCTGCTTTTCGCCGCGGATCGTCAGCATGCCGTTGGACAGCTTGACCTCGATGTTCTTCTCATCGAGCCCGGGCACCTCGGCGGTGAGCTCGAACGCATCGTCCCTCTCGATGACATCGACCGCGGGAACCGTCGGCCAGGCGCCAAGCGCCGGCAGAACGCGCCCGAACAATGGGCGGTCGGACGAACGGCGCGAAAAAGGCGTGAAATCGTCAAACAAGCGGTCGATCTCCGAGCGAAATGCTTCAAACGGGGACCAGAGGTTGCCGGTCGGCAATGCCGACTTTTCCTCGTTCTTGACCGGAAGCTTCGTTGCTGTGTCAGCCATGATTTTCTCCTACGTTTGGCAAAGGAGACTGCATCAAAGCGTCCCAAGGACCTGGTGCAGTCCATGTTCACTCATTAGCGAGCCATTGCATTAGAGCGATGGAATGGGACAACGACATTGACGCGCATCAAACTGTTTGAATAAGACCACACGGCAAACGGGCTCCGAGCGGTCAACCTCCAGCGGAAAGCGATTTTGCATCTTTGGCGGGCATCCCGGTTCCGGCATCGTTCCCGGCGCTCGCCTTCTGCTGGAGCGGGAGACGATCACACCCGCCGATTTTCCCGCAATTCGGCGCGAGGCGGCGGCGATCCTGCCCGTCCAGGGCCAATCTGTGGCATCAAACCGACCGTGACCGAGGAGATGCCATCGGATCGGGTAAGCCAGCCCGCTGTCGGCTCAACGGCTTTCATCAGCATCGGCGTCGACAGGCCGTCACCGAAAGCGCGGTGGTAGCTCCACATTGGATAAGAATTCCTGCCTCGTGAGGAATTCGCCGAAAAGCGTCTTCAACTCTTGTTCCTGTTCATCTCGGATATGCAGCGCGCGGGCGAGCTCGGTAACCTTATAGACCTTCTGAGCGGGCATGCGGGCGATATGGTCCATTTGCATGTCAATCTCCCTCGAAAGAACACCTAAAGTCACGACGCGTATCGCTGACCAGCATGAATCGCGTCATGCAATCTCATTGGGAAATTGAGCTAAATCGTTTGCGGGGGGGGCGTCGTTGATCGATCTCAAAGAGCCGGCGCTATCTGACGTATTGTCGATTTGACCGGCATCAATGCTGTCGGCGTCATCGAGCGCAACAGCCGAAAAGACCCGCACAGGCTCATCTAAACCGGTAAAGCCAAGGACTCGCGGCCTCAGTGATCAGGAAAAACTGGAGAAGAGATGATGGTCGAGTAGGTTTGCCTATAGCAGCTTCCGGCGCTAGTCCGTCGGCTCAAGCAAGTCGTCCAGTTTTTCAACCACGGCCCGAACCACATCGGCACGGCTGACGATGCCAACCAACATGCCGTCACGCAGGATAAGAACGCGCTTGATCCCATGTTTCAGCATCAGATCAGCCAACTCTGCAAGAGAGGTTTCCTGATCAGCGGAGATGATGGTCGTGTGCATAATCTCGCGGACGTGCTGCTGGTTGAGGCGGATTTCGGCAAGAAACTCCGGCGCGAGTGTCTCGCCTTCCGCCAGCAGGCGTAGCCACTGCGCTCGCTTACTTTGAAACTGCGCACCGAAGTGGCGCATCACGTCGCCTTCGCTGACCAATCCAAGCGGCCGGTTGTCGGGATCCACCACCGGTACAGCGGTGATGTGATGGATCAGCATGCGCCGAGCGGCTTCGGCCACGGTGGTTTCAGGCGACACCGTAACTAAATCCGTTGTCATTACCGACTTGGCGGGGATCGTCATGTGTACGGCTCCAGCTAAAAGAGAATGAAGGATATCGGATCGGATCGGCGGCCGCCTTGACATACCTCAATGTGCGATGACACGGCGCGGTTGGCGCCCTTCGCGACCGTCGCGCTCCTGCCAGTCCTCGCAATCCGTGGATTGGCGTGCCGACTTTGATGCGGGTCAACGCAGTAGGCTCACCGTCGGTCTAACGTCCTTGTACTGCTGTTGGCAAAGTCTAACAGGTGCAATGAAAGGAGCCTCCGGAGCATATCGATCTTAGCGAGATTGGCCGCCTCGAACGGGCTGGGATGAGGCTGATCGAAGGGACGAACCAGGCAGACGCTTCGGCATGTGGTTCAATCACGCCGATAAAACCTTATGAGAAAAGGGAGGGTTATCACCTTCAAGACATTAGAGGTGCTGCAGTTGGTGCTGGCGATGTTCTTCGGCAGGTGGCGGCATTTTTCAGACCATCGAAAACGGAGCGTCACGTCCATCACCGGCAAAGCGCCAGGGTGTAGTCCAATGTAACGGAGACCTCAGATGACGCCTAACAATAGCGGTTTTGTCATCGGCCCTCTGCGGAAAGACCAGATTGACCGTACTTACGTCATAGCGCAGGCGGCAATGCCTGATCTGACACTTGATTCCTGGCGCCGTGTAAGCGGCGGCTCGGAGCGGCGCAACTTTATCGTGGCGACCGACACCAGGGGGTACTCTCGCGGCCTTTGCCATATTCGCCTCGAAAAGCACCCTGTTGCCGGGCCGCTGTTCGACGTAGCGATCTTCATTGTCATAAGCCCGCTCCACGAACATGAAATCGCGGCAGCCTTGTTTGCATGTATCGAGAGACAGGCGATCGATGAGAAGAGCAAATATCTGCGGTTTTGGACCCTTCGACCCGAGACTTGGAGCCTGCTCGACGATCAGGAGTTCCGTCATCGATGGGACCACGGCGTCATCTATCGCCTTTGATTGCCTTTCCGGGCGGTTCTGATCGTCTGGCAGATGGGAAGGTCGTTACGGCAATACATCGTTGCGCCGACACTTGTTACAAACTGTTACAAATTCGCATTGTCTTTTACACACGCGGCATCCGCATGTCACCCTGAGCCCTTTTATTGGCCTCATCCACAGCGCGGAGGGACGAAGATGCTGCAGAGCGCCACTTTTCATCACGACAAGCAGATCAACAATGCGGTGCTCCTTGGCTCCGAGCCGAATTGCATTCAGGAGCTCTTCAGGAGACAACCTGTCGAGCGTCTGGTCGCCGGCCAGTCCCTTTTTTTCGAAGGCGACGCTGCCAAGCACCTTTTCGAGGTCGTCGAAGGAACCCTCCGCATCTTCAAGATCATCTCGGATGGCCGCCGCGTCATCACAGGATTTCTGCACGCCGGCGACATCGTCGGCGTTTCACTGAAGGACCACTATCTCTACAGTGCCGAAGCCATTACCAACACGAAGGTACGACGTTTCTCGCGCAAGGCATTCGATAGCGAAGTCGCCAGTTCGTCGGAGTTGCGGCCGGAGGTCTTCGCCCGTCTTTGCGACGAAATGGCCGCTGCCCAGGACCAGATGGTCCTGCTGTCCTGCAAGAGCGCCGAAGAGCGGATTTGCACTTTTCTTCTAAGAGAGCTTCTTCGCGCGGTCTCGGAAGGGCAGGCCGATTTCGTGATCGAGCTGCCAATGACCCGACTGGACATCGCCGACTATCTCGGCCTCACCATCGAGACGGTTTCCCGTTCCATCACGAAGCTGACGAATAAAGGCGTGCTTGCGCCTGTGGGACGTCATTCACTTCGTGTCGTGAAGCGGTCTGCGCTTGTGCAACTGTCAGGAAGTGACGACGAATCAGCGGGGGACGGGTGGAAGCTGGCTGCATGTGAAAGGCGGCCGCGCCACTGAGAGCGTCAGCGATGAAGGGAGAACGGCGAGGAGATGACGACTGAGACGGAGCTTGACCAGATTGCCCTGATGTTCGACGGGGCAAACGTGGTCGTTCACGGTTTCGACGGGATAATCGACCGCTGGACCAGTGGCTGCGAGGCTCTCTACGGCTGGCCACGAAAGGAGGCCGTCGGAAAGGTCGTCCACGAACTTCTCGCAACGCAGTTTCCGACACCCTTGGAAGAAATCCGCGAAACCGTTCGAAGGCAAGGGGCGTGGGAAGGGGAGGTGACGCACCGACACAATAACGGGCAAACGCTTTTCATTGCCACGCGCTGGTCTCTCTTCAACCCATCGCTCGGCACAAGAGCGATGATTATCCAAATCAACAACGATGTAACCGGCATGAAGAGAATGCAGGATGATCTGGCGGGGAGGGAAGCACATCTGCGCTCCATCCTGGCTACGGTTCCCGACGCGATGATTGTCATTGACGATGCCGGCAGGATCTCCTCCTTCAGCGCTGCGGCAGAGCGGCTTTTCGGTTATCCCTCCGCGGAAGTCTGCGGGCGCAACGTCAAGATCCTGATGCCGCAGCCGGATCGCGACGCCCATGACGGTCACCTCTCCCGATACTTCATGACCGGCGAGCCCCGGATTATCGGTTATGGCAGACTGGTGACCGGGCAGCGTAAGGATGGTTCGGTCTTTCCGATGGAGCTTTCCGTCGGCGAGGCGGTCACCAATGGCAAACGCATCTTCACCGGCTTCATCCGCGACCTCACGAGCCGCCACAAGACCGAGGAGGAGTTGCGCCAGTCGCAGAAGATGGAAGCGATCGGCCAACTGACCGGCGGGCTTGCGCATGACTTCAACAATCTGCTTACCGTCATCAGCGGCAATCTCGAGATGATCGAGGACAAACTGACCGACGAAAGGCTGCGGCCGCTGCTGCGTGAGGCGCAGGAGGCGGCGGAGGACGGGGCGAAACTTACGGGCCAGTTGCTCGCCTTCGGCCGGCGCCAGCCGCTCAATCCGAAACTCGTCGAGGTCGGGCAGCTTATTTCCGGTTTTTCCGACCTGCTGCGTCGTACGCTCGGCGAGGCGATCGAATTCCGCACCACCGTGATTGGCTCGTCCAATAGTGCGCTGGTTGATGGATCGCAGTTACAGAACGCTCTTTTGAATCTTGTGCTCAACGCTCGAGATGCCATGCCGCGCGGCGGCAAGCTCTCGATCGAGATCTCGCGCGTCAAGCTCGACGCCGATTATGCGCAGATGTATCCACAGGTGCGCACTGGCGACTACGTGCTGATCTCGGTGACGGACACCGGCAGCGGCATGACGGCGGAGGTCAAGCAGCGGGCCTTCGAACCCTTCTTCACGACCAAGGGCCTTGGTTCCGGCACGGGGCTCGGCCTTTCGATGGTCTACGGATTCGCCAAGCAATCCGGCGGCCATATTCAGCTTTACAGCGAGGTGGGCCAGGGAACGACTGTGCGCATCTTTGTTCCGGCAGTTCCCAAGGTGGCAGAGGATGGCGCGGATGAGGAATCGCAGGCTGAACGGTCCCACCCCAACATTCCACGCGGTGTTGAGAGGATCCTTGTCGTGGAGGACGATGCGCGCGTGCGCCGCGTTGCCGTTTCACGCCTCATCAGTGCCGGTTACGAAGTCGTAGAAGCGGCAAACGGTCACGAGGCACTGGACCGGCTTGAGAATTATCCTGATGTCGCGCTGCTGTTCACCGATATCGTCATGCCCGGCGGCATGACCGGCGACGAGTTGGCGGATATCGTGCGGACGCTGAAGCCGGGTATCAAGATCCTTTTCACATCTGGTTATGCCGAGCCGACGATCGCCGGCCGCGAGCTTTCCCTCGCTACAAGCTTGCTGAAGAAGCCCTACACGGCCCGCGAACTTGCGATCCGTCTGCGCGAATTGCTTGATTAATCTCATGGTGAGCATCGGCGAAGGCTCGGTGAAGATCGGCTAAGACTTCCGGTGCAACGGCAATTTTCCGCCTGAGCCGCAAAGGGTCGGATAGGGAAACCTATCCTCCCGTTCGTCAATGGGACATGAGAACTGGCAAGGCCGGTTCGTCCAAGACCCCACCGGTTGCTCCGCCCAAGACAAAGTCTCGCAATCGAGAATGCCCGAATGCTCCCATGACCAAAAAATCGCCGCTCAGATCCAGCGCGGCCTGCTGGATGCTCTGGCCGATGGATGACCCGCTACCTTGGGCAAGCGTTGCCTTGGCATTGATGCCACTCGACCTCAAGATTTCAGCAAGGTGCGTTCCGCTGTCGGCTGTAAGCGATTTTTCGCCAGTGACCGACAGGACCGATACGGTCCGGGCCATCCGGATGAGCTGGTTCGCATCGCTGACGGCGCGAGCGGCTGCGCGGCTCCCGTCCCATGCAATCACCAGATGATCGATCTTGCCGGCGACAGTCCTATTGGGAAAAATGACGGCCGGTCGGCCTGAGCCGAATATGACGGCTTCAGCGACGATGCGGGTGTCCGGAATACTGGCGATACATTCGAGGGTTGCGAGATCGAAGAAACGTGCTTGCGTGGCCGCTGTTTCGTGCAGCGAAGGCAAAGCAGTCTTCAACATTCGAGTAAACACCTTAAGTTCCGTGCCTGCGCTCAGATTTTCCGCCGCGGCGATCAGCGTTGCAGCACGGTCACGGCTCAAACTTTCGGCTTGCTCGATCATCTTCGGCGTATCGAGCAGCAGCGACGACCAGGCGTCGGGGATGTGCGGAATCTCAATTCTTTGGGCGCAGACGTGAAGATTTGCGCCGCAGAACTCGGCGAACGCGATGGCATTCGAAATGATCAATCCCGAACTCGGATCGGGATACGTCGCCAGCGGAAGAAAATACTGTGGTGTCATGTCTTCTCCACCTCTCCATCTTTCGCAGTATAATATCTATTTCTCTTCGTTGTCCGCATTGATCTAACGCATGCGCGGACGCCGGTTATGTGTGACCATGGGAGCAATACGGAGCGCTGGAAGCGCGCGCAGTTGCCCATTGACAGGGCCAAGCTCACAATGCCGTTCAGCATGAGCTCGACCCGGAAATACGGCCTGCCAGCTCAGGAGCGATTGGGTCTCGTTCCGGATCGTGCGAGCATGACGATCTGTGTCGCGATCAGCGGCGCGGTGCTGGAAAACAGGACGACAAGCCACATCTGAGCAGTTGGCGGGACGAGTTGCAGTAGGTGAGCTGCCGGACCCACATAAGGGGGGAGAGCCAATAATAGGGTGCAAAGGCCAATGGCAGACCAGAGCCAACGGTTCCCGGTCATCTCATTGACAAAAATGCTCGTTCCACGACTGCGCAAGTTGAAGACATGCCATAGTTGAGCAAAGGCAAGGGTTAGGAATGTCACGGTCACGCTTGCGCGTTGATCGAAGCCTAGCCATTTTCCTATGCCGAGAGCTGCAAAGGTGGCGGCGCTCAGCGCCATCGCGTGGAGGATGACTGCGCGCCATTGGGTGCGGCCAAGAATAGCCTCCTTCGGATCGCGGGGCGGTCTGTTGAGCACTCGGTGCTCTCCTTCGCCCATCGCGAGCGCGAAGGCCGGAAACACGTCGGTCACGAGGTTCAGATAGAGAATCTGCAGCGGCAGCAAAGGCAGTGGCAGAGATCCGGCAACTGCCAGACCGATCACCATCAGTTCACTGAGATTGCACGATAGTAGATAGGCGACAAGCCGGCGAATATTGGCAAAGATAATGCGGCCTTCACGGATTGCCTTGACGATCGTCGAAAATTTGTCGTCAAGGAGGATCATTGCCGCCGCTTCGCGGGCGACGTCTGTGCCGCGCAGTCCCATCGAAACGCCGATATCGGCCTGCCGCAAGGCTGGAGCGTCATTGACGCCATCCCCCGTCATCGCCACGATATCGCCGGCATTCTGATAGGCTCGCACGAGAGTGAGCTTTTCAGAGGGATCGACCCGAGCAAAGATGCCGACATCGCGTAGAGCAGGTGTCCCTGTTCTCAGCATCTCGTGGAGTTCTCGCCCCTCAACCACATTGCCTTCAGATGTGTCGAGGCCTACGGCGCGACCAATGCTTCTGGCCGTTGCAACATGATCGCCGGTCACCATGACCACCCGTATTCCGGCATTCTGGCAGTCTCGGATCGCTTCCGGTACGTCTGCACGAGCAGGATCCTGAAGGCCGATCAGGCCGACCAGGACCAGTTCATGAAACGGATCATCGGGCTCTTGAGGCGGGTGTCTGACAGCGCAGGCGAGCACGCGCAGGCCGTGGTCGGCGAGACGTCCGACGTAATTGTTCCATTTCGAACGCGTTTCTTCGTCAAACCGGATTTCGCTTCCCTCGTGCAGCACCCCGGTTGCAGAATTGATAATCGGCTCCGGCGCTCCTTTGACTGCGATGAGAATGCCATCTCGACTGGAATGGATCGTTCCCATCATCTTCGTAGAGGGATTGAAGGCGTGTTTGCGCAGAAGCGGGTATTTGAACAGGAGGTCGGACCGGCTCATATTCGCTGACAGACCGGCGCGCAAAAGTGCGATTTCCATTGGATCGCCTGTCCCCTCGGCGTCGGCATTCTCAAGATCTGCGTCATTGCACAGCACAGCCACCGTCAACAACAACGAGAGTTCCTGATCGGCGCCGGCTCGCGAAAGAAGTGCGTTGTCCGGCGGATTCGCGCTGACCACGACTTCTCCAGAAGAGGTCAAAAGCTGCTGGACGGTCATGCGGTTTTCCGTCAGCGTTCCGGTCTTGTCCGTCAGGATGACGGTCGTGGCGCCGAGCGTCTCCACAGCCGAAAGGCGCTCGATTAGGGCGTTCTGCTCCGCCATGCGCCACATTCCTCTCGCCAAAGCGAGCGTTGCGACAATCGGAAGTCCTTCTGGAATAGCGGCGACCGCAAGAGCAATTGCGGCCTCAATGACCAGGAGTTCATCCTGGCCAGAGATGAGGCCAAGAGCTGCGATTACGGAGGCGACAACCAGTGTGGCTCCGACAAGCTGTGTCGAAAGACGAGATAGCTTTCGCTCCATTGGTGAGTTGCCGGCGTCAACCTCCATGATCAGTCGCGATACCTTGCCGAGTTCGGTGGCGAGCCCCGTCGCCGTCACGACGCCTCGGCCGCTTCCTCGCGTGATAGTTGTTCCTTTGAACAGCATCGACCGACGCTCCGAAAGCCGTGCGCCTTGCGAGACGGACTGGACATCCTTTTCCACAGGCACAGATTCGCCTGTCAAGGTCGACTCATCCACGGCCAGCCTGGAAGCTTCAATCAGCCGGAGGTCGGCGCAGACCGCTTCGCCCGCTTCAATGACCACAACATCACCTGGGACCAGATCCTCCGCCGGCACACGGCTGACAACTCGGTTACGAAGTACCCGGACGGTATGGGCTCCCAGGGCACGTAACGCTTCGATTGAACGTACCGCTTTGAGCTCGGTATAAAACCCGATGACAGCATTGACGGCAAGGACGGCAACGATGGCGCCGCCTTCTTCCAGCTCGTTGAAATAAAAGGCTAATCCAGCTGCACCCGCCAGCAAATAAACCACAGGGGTCTTGAACTGGTGCAAAAGAAGTGCGAACCACGTTGCGGCAGGTCGCGCTTCAATGGCGTTCGAGCCAACGGCTCGCCGTCTTTTCTCAGCGTCTTCACGAGACAGCCCCACCTCTTCCGACACGCCAAGCATGGCGGTCAGCGCCTCTGGCGGCAATGCGTGAGGGGTTTCGGGCAACCTTAGTGGTCCATTGGCGAAATGAACGTTCACCATGCGGGCCTCCTGATGCACCCGACGCTATCGCGGCATCAAGATGCCCCGGATTGAGATCGAATGCTGGTCTCTTCTTTCGATCGACCTGGATCCGTCGCAGATTGTGTGGAGCCGACGCGATCACCATCAGCGAACCGTGACGCAGGTCACAGGGCAAAGCTGCGCGATCTTGTTGGATACGCTGCCGAGGAGCAGCGCCGAGAACCTGGAAAGGCCGCGAGCGCCACAGATAACGACATCGGGCTGCACGTCGGTGATCGAGTTGAGGATTTGCTCCGCAGGATTTCCTTCCAACAGCAGCGTTGAAACCTGATCAACGCCTTCCGCTTTGACGACCTTAATGGCCTGCTCAATGATTTGATCGCCCAAGATGCGAAAAATCCGGTAGGAGGTCGCCCGATGAAGAGAAATATCAAAACGCGGCGCTGCCAGCCTCGTGCTCATGATGTCATCGGCCGAGCCCAGGGCTGGTTCTGCTCCCGGAAATTCAGCGTCGATCATCCGCTGTACATCGGTATCGATCTCTCCGACGAGGAGAACATGCACGAGAACGACCTGCCCGCCACTCCCCGCCGCAAGAGACGCCCCTAACTCAACGGCTTTTTTCGAATGTTCAGAGCCGTCAGTTGCTATGAGAATGTTCTTGAACATGTCAGGTCCCCTCAACGCCGCCGCGATGGATTGCGATAGTCCCGCCGAGCATCTTCTATCTTTTGGCGCGGTCGTCTTTGAGCTTCATCAAAGCAGCGTCCCGCGAGCGCCATTATGACGAGCTTCCAGAGCTATGTGATCGTCCGTTGCTTCGCCCCGGCATCATTCTGATCCTTTGACGCCTCCTGATCGGCGTTTGCATCACGGATCATCGCGTATTTGACCTGAGTAACCGTGAGGTCGCGGTACCAGTCGATCAGAGCCCCCCAAGGGTCGGTTATCTTCGACAGGCCTGACACGAACGCAACGATCGTGCCGATCTCGGTCTTTCCGGTGACGACGTAATAGCCACCGAGCGCGAAAATGCCGGCGTAACCCAGCTGCGTCATCAGGTTCATCAGGAAATTCATCGAAAACTTGAATTTGTAGATCGTCATGTTGGTGACGAAAAGCGATTGCACGCGATCGGCCTGGACATCACTCAGATCGCTGCCAGTGACATGCTCGATCATTCCCTCGCTGACATGCCGCATAATAGCGATCTTGCTTGCAACGAGCCGGTTAATGGCGTGCTGCATGAGCGGCACGAAGCCGACCTGCGGCAAGAAGACAACGGCGACGGCAAGTGCCATGAGCGGCTGCAGGAAGATCATGTAACCTCCGACCGCACAGAGAATGCCGACCTGTAAAAGCGGCTCGGAAATACTCGTGCCGACGAAGCCGCCGACCGGCTCGGCTTCGGCCAGAACGATTGATAGCTGCACGCCCTCTGCCAATGCGTCCGGAGGACGCCTGCGCGACTGATCGGAGGCTGACAGTACCGTCATCCGCAGCCAGCGGATCGCCACCTCACCGATCCAGCCGCGATAGAGGTTCAAGCCGAACTTAGTCAGTCCTTCCAGCAAGACGAGGCCGAGATAAGCAAGGACAAGAGCGAAGATGGTCGCGTAGGCGCCGCCCTGCGTTGCCGCATTGATCACTCGCCTCTGAATTTCCAGGGGCGCTGTTCCGGCAAGAAAGAGAAGCACCGAAATTGCAGCCAAAGCCAGTTGATGGGATCGGCCCATCAGAAGCACGAAACCGAGCAGGTTCCGCGGCATCGACTCCTTGGGAGGGATTTCGACATAATTGTCAGGATTGGCGTCCATGAAGCATGTCCGCGGACGAAACCTGCAGCCTGTCGGTGTAGCGGGTGACGCCGCGCATCCCGTCCGTCGTGCGAAAGCCTACATAATGCGAAGGCGTCAGTTTGGTCACATCTCGAGTCGTCGCTCCGGTCCTGTTTGCGGAATGATTGTACGCCATTATTGACTGGGCCGGCATGACGTTTCCTTTCCTCCAGTGTGATCCTTCACTCTTCATGGCCATTTTCGCACATGCCAAGGATGATGCTTTGACCAGCATCAATCTTCGACGCGATCAGATAAAACCGGCTGCGCTCATTTATGCCCTCGGCCGGTTGATTTGCAGCCGAAAAGCCCCTTTTTCATAGCTGACAAATCGAGATGCAATAACGCAGCCCGCGCAGGGCTGCTGAGCCTTATCGGAGGGCTGTCGTCATCGATCCGACCGCTGGGCTTACGCTGAGGCGAGGGCGGCACGTTCGAGCATGTCGTAGAGATTTTCGGCAAAGCTGCGCAGCACCGCGAACTCGAAGCGTGTGGCATGCGTGCGCGTCAGTTGCACCGAGATATGTCCGAAGAGTGTGACTGCCGAGTGTCCGACGGGGAAGGCTGTGGGGTCGAGATCGACTGCGGTCCCCTGGGAAAGCAGTTCTTGGGCGCGGAAACCGGACAGAGCGATGCGGACGCGGCCGTGGCTCTGGTCGCAGACGAAACCCTTGCCTCTCAAGTGATCGGCAAGCAGCGCGATTTGCGCGGGTGGGAGGCTTTCATCACCTGTTACGCACCATTGTTGATAGCCCGCCCGTTGGATCGCGCTCTTTGCTAGTCCAGCCGCAGAGAGCGATTCTGCAAGCGTGTCGCCGTCGAATGCGCCCATGACATGCAGAAGGTGGCCCTCCGGCAATGGCTCCAGCCGGATGCCGGACCCTTCAGTTGTGGCTTTGCCGGCAAGGGCCGGCTTGTGTTCGGGGTGTTCAGACATGGAGTTTCTCATTGCCGGGATCGACGAAGACGGGATCGCAGAGCACCGCTTCGGTGAATTCATTTCTGAGGCCGTTCCAAACCACGACCTTTTCCCCCAACCGCTCCGGCCCGCGCCTGACGAGCGCAAGGCCGATCGTGTGGCCAAGGCTTGGCGAGAATGCGCTCGAGGTCACGTAACCCTGGTCGTTTTCAAGGGTCGCAGTGGCATGTTCGGCAAGGATATGCGAACCGGTGCGGAAGCTCGTCGCCGGATCGAGTGGCTTGACGCCGACGAGGCGGGGGCGGTCCTCGGCCTGCAAACCTTCGCGGGCGAGCATCGCCTTGCCGATAAAGTCAGGCTTGGTGGTGGAAACCATGCGGGCGAATCCGAGGTCGCCAGGCGTCACCGTGCCGTTGATCTCGGCATGGGTGACATGGCCCTTCTCTATGCGCATGACACCGAGGGCCTCGGCGCCATAAGGGCAGATACCGTGTTTTTCACCAGCCTGCATGATCCGATCGGCGACCCATTCGCCGTAGCCGGCCGGCACGGCAAGTTCATAAGCGAGTTCGCCAGAGAAAGAGATCCGAAAGAGCCGGCCTTCGAGCGCGCCGCCGAAGAGCGAGACCGTGCGAGCACTCATGAAGGGAAAGGCGGCATCGGAAATATCCTCGTCGACGATCTCGGAGAGGATCGCGCGCGATTTCGGGCCGGCAACCGCCATTTGCGCCCATTGGTCGGTCGAGGAGGCAAGGCGGACGTCGAGCTCCGGCCAGAGCGTCTGGGCGCAGAATTCGAGATGGGTCAACACGCCGGCGGCGAGCGCCGTCGTCGTCGTCATGAAGAAATGGTCGTTGGCGAAACGGCTCGTCGTGCCGTCGTCATAGATCATGCCGTCCTCGCGCAGCATGATGCCGTAGCGCGCCCGGCCGACCGGCAGTTTGGCAAAGCCGTTGCAGTAGACGCGGTCGAGGAAGGCAGCGGCATCCCTGCCGAAGATCTCGATCTTGCCGAGGGTCGAGACGTCGCAGATGCCGGCATTCTGTCGGATGTTCAACACCTCGCGGTCGACGCTCTCGCGCCAGTTCGTCTCCCCGGCGCGTGGAAACCAGGAGGAGCGGTACCAGAGCCCCGTCTCGACGAAGACGGCGCCATTCTTCTTGGCCCAGCCGTGTAATGGCGACCTGCGCACTGGCTGGAAATCGCGGCCGCGCGAGGCGCCCGTCAGGGCGCCGAAGGAGACAGGCGTATAGAAGGGACGGAATGTGGTGGTGCCGACTTCGGCAGGCGACACGCCGCGGGCCTCGGCCAGGATGCCGATCGCGTTGATATTGGAAAGCTTGCCCTGATCGGTCGCCATGCCGTTGGTCGTGTAGCGTTTGGCAAGCTCGACATGCCCATATCCCTCGCGAACGGCAAGGCCGAGATCCTTGAGGTGTACGTCGTTTTGATAGTCGACAAAGGCCTTGCCCTTTCCGCCCTTGACGAACCAGAGCGGCTTCGATGCCGCCGCTGTTTCCTCGACGGGCGCGAAGGCGGCCGCGACCTTGACAAAGCCGATCGCCTGTAGCGCCTCGACTGCCTTGGCCGCGCCGTCGCCGAGGCAGACTTCCGTCGAGCCGCGCCCCGCCGCAGAGCCGGCGATCGACAGGCCCTGCTGGCGTTCCGGCGCCAGGAAGGCTGCCCTTTCGTCCGACCAGACCGGCCTGGCGCCGCGATGGCAGGCAAGGTGGATGATCGGGCTCCAGCCGCCGGACATGGCAAGCGCATCCGCCTCGATGCGCTGTGTTGCCGAAGCGGTCTCGATCGTGACATGGCGCAGGCGTTTGCCGCCATGTGCGTCGCGCACCCGGCTGCCGTTCAGCACGCGGGCGCGTCCCGACCAGGTTATGTCGGCCGCATCGCGGCTATCGACGATGGCGGCGACATCGACACCGGCGGCTTCGAGTGTTGCCGCCGTGCGATAGCCGGACGCATTGCTGGTGAAGACCACGGTGCGGGCGCCGGGCGTCACCGCTTGCCGGCTGAGATAGCTGTGCATCGCACCGGCCACCATCACGCCGGGAATATCGTTGCCGCCGAAGACGAGCGGCCTCTCTTCTGCACCCGAGGCGAGGATTGCCTGTTTGGCGATGATGCGCCAGAGCCGCTCGACGGGCCGATGCGGATCCGGCAGTGCCACATGTTTTTGCACGCGCTCGACAGCGCCGAAGACATTGTCGTCGTACCAGCCGACGACGGTGGTGCGCGCCAGGAGACGGACGTTCGGCAGGCCTTCGAGCTCATTGAGCATGTCCTGCAGCGCGGTGCCGCTCTCGAGAAGCAGGCTGCCGCCGAGCGCGAAACCTTCGTCGGCGAGGATGACGCGGGCACCGGCGCGTCCAGCCGTCAGCGCCGCGGCAAGGCCGGCAGGCCCGGCGCCGACGACGAGCAGGTCGCAGTGAGCCCAGCGTTTTTCGTAGGAATCCGGATCCGGTTCGTAGGAAGCCTTGCCGAGGCCGGCGGCCTTGCGGATCAGCGGCTCGTAGAGCTTTTCCCAGAGGGCGGCCGGCCACATGAAGGTCTTGTAGTAGAAACCGGCGCTCAGGAACGGCGACAGCAAGCCGTTGATGGCGCCAATGTCGAAGCCGAGCGAGGGCCAGCGGTTCTGGCTGCGGGCGATGAGCCCCTCGTGGAGTTCGATCATCGTCGCGCGCGTATTGGCTTCCATGCGGCCGCCCGTACCCGTCGTGACCAGCGCGTTGGGCTCGGCCGCGCCCGCCGTCAGGATGCCGCGCGGCCGGTGATACTTGAAACTGCGGCCGACGAGCTGGATGCCGTTGGCAAGAAGGGCGGAGGCGAGCGTATCACCGGGATGACCGGTCAGTTGTCTGCCATCGAAGGTAAAGTTCAGTGTGCGCGACCGGTCGATCCGGCCACCGCTGGGAAGCCGCGAACTCGTCATGCCGCACCTCCAAGCTTGGCAAGCGCGGCATCGCAGACGGTGTGAACGGCGTGGGTGACGGTGTCGCGCTCGACAATCAGCCAGCGCCGACAGCCGGAGGAGTGGTGCCAGTACTCCTTGTGCCGCCCCCTCGGATTGTCGCGCAGATAGACATAGTCGTACCAGGCGTCAGCGCCGGCATCGGCTGCCGGCCGGGTCAGGCTCGCATCACCCCGGATGGTGAATTCTTCCTTTGGGCGGATGCCGCAATGAGGGCAGGAAATCAGGCTTGCCATGGCGTCAGGTCCTTAATGCAGGTTGGGCTGGGCGCCGACGCCCTTTTCGTCGATCGGATAGCCGCGCCGGAAGCGGTCGAGGCGCAGCTCGCGCGCCGTCTCGTGCGGCTCGTTGCGGGCGATCAGATGGGCGTAGCAATAGCCGGAGGCGGGTGTCGCCTTGAAGCCGCCATAGCACCAGCCGGCATTCAGATAGAGATTGTCGATATGGGTTCGGTCGATGATCGGCGAGCCGTCCATGCTCATGTCCATCACGCCGCCCCAGCTGCGCAGATATCTGACCCGCGTCAGCGAGGGAATCATAGCGACGCCTGCTTCGGCGACGTGCTCGACAGTGGCGAGATTGCCGCGCTGGGCATAGGAATTGTAGCCGTCGATATCGCCGCCGAAGACGAGGCCGCCCTTGTCCGATTGCGAAACGTAGAAATGGCCGGCGCCGAAGGTGACGACGGTATCGATGAAGGGCTTCAGCCCCTCGGTGACGAAGGCCTGCAGCACATGGCTCTCGATCGGCAGGCGCAGGCCCGCCATGTCGGCAACCACGGTGGAATTGCCGGCGGCAGCAAGCGCCAGCTTGCCGCAACCGATGAAGCCCCTGGTGGTCTCGACGCCTGTCACCCTGCCATTTTCGCTGCGAATGCCGGTGACCTCGCACTGGGTGATGATGTCGACGCCGCGGCTGTCGGCGCCGCGCGCATAACCCCAGGCGACCGCATCGTGGCGCACCGTGCCGCCGCGCGGCTGACGGAGGCCGCCCATGACGGGGAAGCGGGCATTGTCGAAATCGAGGAACGGCAGCATCTTGCGGACCGCAGCCCGGTCGAGGAGTTCTGCATCGACGCCGTGCAGGCGCATGGCATTGCCGCGCCTTGTGTAGGCATCGCGCTGCGCATCGGAATGGAAGAGGTTCAGCACGCCGCGCTGCGAGACCATGGCGTTGAAGTTGAAATCCTGTTCCAGCCCTTCCCAGAGCTTCATTGAAAGCTCGTAGAAAGGGTTATTGCCGGGCAGCAGGTAATTGGAGCGGATGATCGTCGTGTTGCGGCCGATATTGCCGGAGCCGAGATAACCCTTCTCCAGCACGGCGACATTGGTGATGCCGAATGCCTTGGCGAGATAATAGGCCGTCGAAAGGCCATGGCCGCCGCCACCCACGATAATCACGTCATAATGTGGCTTCGGCGAAGGCTGGCGCCAGGCGGGCGCCCAGTCCTTGTTGCCGCGAAGTCCGTTTAAGAAGATGGAAAGAGCGGAATAGCGCATGGGTGGATCCGGTGGGAGCTGGTGCCATGATGCCAGAAAGGCGAGACGCGACTTGCCTGTTTGGGACATTTATCGATAAGAATGGGACATGGCATTGATCGAAGCAAAAAACCTGCATTCCATCGGTTTCATCCTTCTGCCGGGATTTGCCCTGATGTCCTATGCCTCGGCGAGCGAGCCGCTGCGGGCCGCCAATCTGCTTGCCGGGCGGGAAATCTACCGCATCTCGTGCTTTTCGCCTGAAGGCGGGTCGGTGTTGTCTTCCGGTGGCGTCCCCGTTCCGGCCGCACCGCTTCCCGGTCGCGGTTTTGGGCTCGGCACTGTCTTCGTCTGCGCCGGCGGTTCGCCGCGCGACTGGCACTATCCGACTGTGCTTTCCTGCATACGGCAGCTTGCACGCGAAGGCGTGCGCATCGGCGGCATTTCGGGCGGCCCCTATCTGCTGGCCGAGGCCGGGCTGCTGACAGGCCGTGACTTTACAATCCATTGGGAGCATGCGTCGGCGCTCCTCGAAGCCTTTCCCGACCTGTCGCCGCGTCAGGCGCGTTTCGTCGTTGACGGCAACCGCATCACCTGCGGCGGCGGCATTGCGCCGCTCGACATGATGCATGCGCTGATCGCAGAGCGCATGGGGCCGGATTTCGCCCGCCGCGTCAGCGACTGGTTCCTGCATACCGAGGTCGGACAGTCGACGGCACCGCAGCGCGCTTCCCTTGCCGAGCGTTACGGTGTGCATCATCCGGGGCTGCTCAGCGTCCTGGAAAAGATGGAGGAAACCATCGAGATGCCGCTCAACCGCGCAGCCATGGCCCGCATTGCCGGGGTGACGCCGCGCCATCTCGACCGCCTGTTCACCGCCCATCTCGATACAACCTTTATCGAGCAATACAGACGCATCAGGCTGCAGCATGCCCGAAGGCTCATCGAGCAGAGCCCGCTGTCGATTTCCGAGATCGCCATTGCGACAGGTTTTTCCGGCGCCGCGCATTTTTCACGCCTCTTTCGCGGCTTCTACGGCACCAGCCCGAGTTCAGTCCGCAAGCTCTGACTTTCTTCAGGGTTGAGAAGATTTCACTCTGGCGATAGGGTATTTGCAAAGAAGCCACCGAAGGACCGTGAATGAAGACCAAGCTGGATGAAACGTCGAGCCAGGAGCATGCCCATGCGGTGCGTCAGGCCCTGTCCCAGAATCCGCATGCGGTGCGCGAGCCGAAGGAAAACAATCTCGAAATGGCGATCGGCCATGAGGTGCGCGCCTATCGCAAGAAGCTTGGCATCACCGTCACCGACCTTGCGGCAGCGACCGGCATTTCGCTCGGCATGCTGTCGAAGATCGAAAACGGCAATATCTCACCGTCGCTGACGACCTTGCAGTCGCTCTCGCGTGCCCTCGGCGTGCCGTTGACGGCCTTCTTCCGCCGCTACGAGGAACCGCACAACGCCGTCTTCGTCAAGGCGGGCCAAGGCATCGAGCTTGAGCGGCGCGGCACGCGCGCCGGCCATCAGTATAATCTGCTCGGCCATATTGACAACAACAGCAGCGGCGTGGTCGTCGAGCCCTATCTCATTACGCTGACGACGGATTCGGATGTTTTTCCGACCTTCCAGCACGAGGGCATGGAGCTGATCTACATGCTGGAAGGTGAGGTCGTCTATCGCCATGGCGACCAGCTTTTCCCGATGCAGCCGGGCGACAGCCTGTTCTTCGATGCCGATGCGCCGCACGGGCCGGAAGAACTCGTGAAACTCCCGAGCCGCTACCTTTCCATCATCAGCTATCCGCAGCGCGGCAAGAATGACTGACTTGCCTTAAAAGAAAAAAATATTCCTGCAGGTTGAAAACACAAAACAGACCTGATAGTCATTTTGCAGACGCGAAATGGAGGGTCTGTCATGTGCGGAATTGTGGGTCTCTTCCTGAAGGATAAAAGCCTGGAGCCGGAGCTCGGCGCGATGCTGTCGTCCATGCTGGTGACGATGACGGACCGCGGGCCTGATAGCGCCGGCATTGCGATCTATGGCGCAAGCAGCGGCAATAGCGCCAAGATCACCATCCAGTCGGCCAGACCGAAGAAGGATTTCTCCGGTCTTGAAGCCGAGCTCATGAAGGAACTCGGTGCAGGGGTCTCAATCGATATCAAGAGCACCCATGCCGTCGTCACCCTGCCGAAGGACATGCTCGAAGAAGGCCGCACTGCCATCGCCGATCTGCGTCCCGACATCCGTATCATGAGCAGCGGCGACGCGATCGAGATCTACAAGGAAACCGGCTTGCCGAAGGACGTCGTTTCCCGTTTCGCCGTCAATACCATGGCCGGAACACATGGTATCGGCCACACCCGCATGGCGACGGAATCGGCAGTCACCACGCTCGGTGCTCATCCTTTTTCCACCGGCTCCGACCAGTGCCTTGTCCACAACGGCTCGCTCTCCAACCACAATAACCTGCGCCGCGAATTGAAGCGCGAAGGCATGACTTTCGAGACCGAGAACGACACGGAAGTCGCCGCCGCCTACCTGACCGCCGAAATGGCCAAGGGCAAGAATCTCGGCGAGGCGCTCGAGGGTGCCGTCGACGATCTCGACGGCTTCTTCACCTTCGTCGTCGGCACGAAGTCCGGCTTCGGCGTCGTGCGCGATGCCATCGCCTGCAAGCCGGCCGTCATGGCCGAGACCGACCGTTACGTCGCCTTCGGCTCGGAATACCGCGCGCTCGTCAATCTGCCCGGCATCGAGGCCGCACGCATCTGGGAGCCGGAGCCTGCGACTGTCTACTTCTGGGAACGCTGAGGGCTGCTTTTTCTGCCTTCATCCCATCGGCTCGATTTCATTTCAGGACGATTTCATGCCCACATTCGATCTTGCGGTGACCCCGCTTCGTGACCTCAACCAAGCCCTGCATGACGTGGCGTCAGGCGACAACGACCTGCAGTTCGATGTCGTCAATCCGCGTGGCCACCATGCCGTCGCCGCCGGCGTGCATGCGCCCGTCAGCATCGATATCCACGGCAGCGTCGGCTACTATTGTGGTGGCATGAACGAGGAGGCGGTCATCACCGTGCATGGCTCGGCCGGGCCGGGCGTTGCCGAAAACATGATGTCCGGCCGCATCACCATCAAGGGTGACGCCAGCCAGTATGCGGGCGCCACCGGCTGCGGCGGCCTGCTCGTCATCGAGGGTAATGCCTCTTCGCGCTGTGGCATCTCGATGAAGGGCATCGATATCGTCGTGCGTGGCAATATCGGCCACATGTCCGCTTTCATGGCGCAGGCCGGCAACCTCGTCGTGCTCGGCGACGCCGGCGATGCGCTCGGAGATTCCCTTTACGAAGCCCGTATCTTCGTACGTGGCAAGGTCGAGAGCCTTGGTGCTGACTGTATCGAGAAGGAAATGCGGGCAGAACATATCGAGCTTCTCGCCGCTCTGCTCAAAAAGGCCGGCATCACCGATGTGCGGCCGGAGGAGTTCAGCCGCTACGGTTCCTCCCGCAAGCTCTACAATTTCAACGTCGACAATGCCGACGCCTACTGAGTTTTATCGAGGTTTTCCATGAGCTATCACAACCCGCCCACAAAGCCTCGCCTTTCGGCAACCTTCGACGAATACACGATGTCGGAAATCCGCCGCGCCGCGGCAACCGGCATCTATGATATCCGCGGCGGCGGCGCCAAGCGCAAGCTGCCGCATTTCGACGACCTCCTGTTCCTCGGCGCCTCAATCTCGCGTTATCCGCTCGAAGGCTACCGCGAGAAATGCGGCACCAATGTCGTGCTCGGCTCGCGTTACGCCAAAAAGCCGATCGAACTCAAGATCCCGATCACGATTGCCGGCATGAGCTTCGGCTCGCTCTCCGGCCCGGCCAAGGAAGCGCTCGGCCGTGGTGCCACGATTGCCGGTACCTCGACGACCACAGGCGATGGCGGCATGACGGAGGAAGAGCGCGGGCATTCTGAGACGCTCGTCTATCAATACCTGCCGTCGCGCTACGGCATGAACCCGCGAGATCTGCGCCGCTGCGACGCGATCGAGATCGTTGTTGGCCAGGGTGCCAAGCCCGGTGGCGGTGGCATGCTGCTCGGCCAGAAGATTTCCGACCGCGTCGCCGAGATGCGCACGCTGCCGAAGGGTATCGATCAGCGTTCGGCAAGCCGTCATCCCGACTGGACCGGTCCCGACGACCTCGAGATCAAGATTCTCGAACTGCGCGAGATCACCAACTGGGAAAAACCGATCTATGTGAAGGTCGGCGGTGCGCGCCCCTATTACGACACGGCCCTCGCCGTGAAGGCCGGTGCCGATGTCGTCGTGCTCGATGGCATGCAGGGCGGTACTGCGGCGACGCAGGAAGTCTTCATCGAGCATGTCGGCATGCCGACGCTCGCCTGCATCCGCCCGGCTGTGCAGGCGCTGCAGGACCTCGGCATGCACCGCAAGGTGCAACTCATCGTTTCGGGCGGCATCAGGAACGGCGCTGACGTTGCGAAGGCGCTCGCGCTCGGTGCCGATGCCGTCTCCATTGGCACGGCCGCCCTCATCGCCATCGGTGAGAATGATCCGCGCTGGGCGGCCGAATATGAGGCGCTGCATACGACGGCGGCCGCCTATGACGACTGGCACGAAGGCAAGGATCCGGCCGGCATCACAACGCAGAATCCGGAACTGATGAAGCGCGTCGATCCGATCGCCGCCGGTCGCCGCCTCGCCAATTACCTCAAGGTCATGGCGCTGGAGGCGCAGACGATCGCGCGCGCCTGTGGCAAGAATCATGTCCACAATCTGGAACCGGAAGACCTCTGCGCATTGACGATCGAGGCTTCTGCGATGGCGCAGGTACCGCTCGCGGGAACGAGCTGGATACCGGGCAAGGGAGGCTACTGATTTCTACCGGCCGGGCAAAAAAGTCCGGCCGCTTCGCATCCATAACCAAAGTGTCTCTGAGAAATCCAAAGGGGAACGAGAATGACACTGGACCTTGCTGCTTTTGCGAAAGACAAAGGCATCAAATATTTCATGATCAGCTATACCGACCTCTTCTCCGGCCAGCGCGCCAAGCTGGTGCCGGCCCAGGCGATTGCCGGCATGCAGGAAGAGGGTGCGGGTTTTGCCGGTTTCGCCACCTGGCTCGACATGACACCCGCCCATCCCGATCTCTTTGCCGTTCCCGATGCCAGCTCCGTCATCCAGCTTCCTTGGAAGAAGGACGTCGCCTGGGTCGCCGCCGATTGCATGATGGATGGCACGCTCGTGGCGCAGGCGCCGCGCAATGTGCTGAAGAAGCTCGTCAACAAAGCCGAAGCGGCAGGCAAGCGGGTCAAGACCGGCGTCGAGGCTGAATTCTTCCTGATCACCGCCGACGGCGAGCAGATATCGGATGGCCGCGACACGGCCGAAAAGCCCTGCTACGACCAGCAGGCCGTCATGCGCCGCTACGACGTCATCGCCGAGATCTGCGACTATATGCTGGAGCTCGGCTGGGGCGCTTACCAGAACGACCACGAGGATGCCAACGGCCAGTTCGAGATGAACTGGGAATTCGACGACGCGCTGAAGACGGCCGACAAGCATTCCTTCTTCAAGTTCATGGTCAAGTCGATCGCCGAAAAGCACGGACTTCGCGCCACCTTCATGCCGAAGCCCTTCAAGGGCCTGACCGGCAATGGTTGCCATTGCCATATCTCGGTCTGGGACAATGATGGCAAGGTCAACGTCTTCGCCGACAGGACAGCCGAATTCGGCCTGTCGGCGGAAGGCAGGCACTTCCTCGGCGGCATCATGAAACACGCTTCTGCGCTTGCCGCGATCACCAACCCGACCGTCAATTCCTACAAGCGCATCAATGCGCCGCGCACGACCTCGGGCGCCACATGGTCGCCGAACACGGTAACCTGGACCGGCAACAACCGCACCCATATGGTGCGCGTGCCAGGCCCCGGCCGTTTCGAGCTGCGCCTGCCAGATGGTGCGGTCAACCCCTACCTGCTGCAGGCGATCATCATCGCCGCCGGCCTCGATGGGATCGAGGATCTGGCCGATCCTGGCCCGCACCACGACATCGATATGTATGCGGAGGGACATCTCGTGAAGAATGCGCCGCGCCTGCCGCTGAACCTGCTCGATGCCCTGCGCGCCTACGATGCCGACGAGGGTCTGAAGGCTGCGATCGGAACCGAGTTCTCCGCCGCCTATCTCAAGCTCAAGCACCAGGAATGGAATGCCTTCTGCTCGCATTTCACCCAGTGGGAACGCGACAGCACGCTCGATATCTGAGCCGACGGTTAAGGTTTTGACATCATGCGCCCACGGGCCGGGGCATCGACGCACCGGCCCGGCTGGTGGCCTATGCGTCAAGTGACGAAGGAAGAGATGGCATGAAGAGCTATGTACTGACGGTATCCTGCAAATCGACGCGCGGCATCGTTGCGGCGATCTCGGGTTATCTCGCCGAACAGGGCTGCAACATCGTCGACAGCTCGCAATTCGACGATCTGGACACCGGCCAGTTCTTCATGCGCGTCTCCTTCATTTCCGAAGAAGGCATCTCCGAGGCCGATATCCGCGCCGGCTTCTCCAGCATCGCCACGCGTTTCGGCATGACTTACGATTTCCATGACAGCGAGAAGCGCATGAAAGTGCTTCTCATGGTGTCGCGCTTCGGCCATTGTCTCAACGACCTGCTTTATCGCTGGAAGATCGGTGCCCTGCCGATCGATATCGTCGGCGTCGTCTCCAACCATTTCGATTACCAGAAAGTCGTCGTCAACCACGACATTCCCTTCCACCATATTCCCGTCACCAAGGCCAACAAGGTGCAGGCGGAAGTCCATATCATGGAAGTGGCCGAGCAGACCGGCACGGAACTGATCGTGCTCGCCCGCTACATGCAGATTCTGTCAGACGAGATGTGCCAGAAAATGTCTGGCCGGATCATCAACATCCATCACTCCTTCCTGCCGAGCTTCAAGGGTGCCAATCCCTATAAGCAGGCCTATCAGCGTGGCGTGAAGCTGATCGGCGCCACGGCGCATTATGTGACGGCCGACCTTGATGAAGGCCCGATCATCGAGCAGGACACCGCCCGCATCACCCATGCACAGAGCCCGGACGACTACGTTTCGATCGGCCGCGATGTCGAAAGCCAGGTGCTGGCGAGAGCGATCCACGCCCATATCCACCACCGTACCTTCATCAACGGCAACCGCACTGTCGTCTTCCCGGCAAGCCCGGGCAGCTACGCCTCCGAGCGCATGGGCTGAGCCATGGTCAAGGTCATCGACGGCAAGCAGGTTGCCGCTTCCGTAATCGAAACCGTGAAATCGGCAAATGCTGCGCTTGAAGCCGCCAAAGGCGTCCAGACGGGTCTTGCCGTCATCATCGTCGGCGACGATCCGGCGAGCCACACCTATGTCAGCTCCAAGAGCCGCATGGCCAAGGAATGCGGCTTCAAGTCCGTCCAGCACACGCTGCCGGCCGAGACGAGCCAGGAGGAGCTTGCAGCCCTCGTCGCGTCGCTCAACGCCGATCCCTCGATCCACGGCATTCTCGTGCAGCTGCCGCTGCCCAAACATCTCGACAGCGAGCCGATCATCCAGTCGATCCTGCCGCAGAAGGATGTCGACGGCCTGAGCGTCGTCAATGCCGGCAAGCTTGCGACCGGCGACCTGAAGACCGGCCTCGTCTCCTGCACGCCGGCCGGCGCCATGGTGTTCGTCCGCCGCACCCACGGCGAGGACCTGTCGGGCCTCAACGCTGTCGTCATCGGTCGCTCCAACCTGTTCGGCAAGCCGATGGCGCAGCTTCTGCTCAATGCCAATGCGACGGTCACCATCGCCCATTCGCGCACGAAGAACCTGGCCGGCATCTGCCGCAACGCCGATATCTTGGTGGCGGCCGTCGGCCGTCCGGAAATGGTCAAGGCCGACTGGGTCAAGTCCGGTGCCACCGTCATCGACGTCGGCATCAACCGCATCGCCGCCCCCGAACGCGGCGAGGGCAAGACCCGCCTTGTCGGCGATGTCGCCTTTGCCGAGGTCGCCCCGGTTGCTGCCGTCATCACCCCGGTGCCGGGTGGCGTCGGCCCGATGACGATCGCCATGCTGATGGCCAATACGGTGATTGCCGCCCATCGCTCGGCAGGACTGACGCCACCGGCATTCTAGTGAAAATGCCGTTGGGACAGCCGACAAAAATCACCGGGATCGGCTTGCCACAGCGTGAAAGACGAATATAGTCAGGAAATAAATATTCCGTAGAGGAAATAAGAGGGAACGGAAATGGCATTATCTTGGCGTTTCTCCGCCTTGGCGGATCGGCATCGCGCTCTGGGATCGAAGCTCGAGGACTGGAGCGGCATGGGAACCGCCTGGACTTACGACAAGGACATGTCTGACGAGCACGTCGCGGTCCGCACCAAGGCCGGCATCATGGATGTCTCGGGCCTGAAGAAGGTGCATCTGGTCGGCCCGCACGCGATCGCCGTGCTCGACTATATCACCACCCGCGACATGACGAAGATCTATCCCGGCCGCTCGGTTTACGCGACCATGCTGAACGACCGAGGTCACTTCACCGATGATTGCATCGTCTACCGCACCGGCCCGAATTCCTGGATGCTGGTGCACGGCTCCGGCTCCGGCCACGAGGAGATCGTCAAACAGGCTGCAGGCCGCAATTGCGCCGTGCTCTTCGACGACGACCTGCATGATCTGTCGCTGCAGGGACCGCTCGCGGTCGACTATCTCGCCAAATATGTGCCCGGCATCCGCGATCTCAAATATTTCCATCACATGCAGACGACCCTGTTCGGCGCCCCGGTCATGATCTCGCGCACCGGCTATACCGGCGAGCGCGGCTACGAGATCTTCGTGCGTGGCCAGGATGCCGTCATGGTCTGGGACCGGATCGTCGCCGAAGGCGCCGACATGGGCATCATTCCCTGCTGCTTCTCGGTGCTCGACATGCTGCGTGTCGAGAGTTACCTGCTCTTCTATCCCTACGACAACTCGCAGATGTATCCCTTTGCCGACCAGCCGCCTGGTGACAGCCTGTGGGAGCTCGGCCTCGATTTCACAGTCAGCCCCGGCAAGACCGGCTTCCGCGGCGCCGAGGAACATGCGCGGCTGAAGGGCAAGGAACGCTTCAAGATCTTCGGCATGCTGATCGATGCCGACGGTCCGGCCGATCTCGGCGACGAAGTCTATGCCGACGGAAAGAAGGTCGGCGTCATCACCTGCCCGAGCTATTCTGCGCTGACGAAGAAGTCGATGGCGATCGCTCGTCTCGACGTCGACAAGGCCATCCAGGGTACGAAGCTCGAGGTGCGCGGCAAGACCCTGAAGACCAGCGCGATCGCCCATGCGCTGCCCTTCGACGATCCGGAAAAGAAGAAGAGGACGGCGGTCGGTTAAGGAGGTGCAGGCATGCTTGTCGAAGGCATCAAGAGCCGGCCGGTCTACAAGGGTCTGACGATCCAGCCGCAGGCCCGGCATCATATCTTCGCGCTGGAGGGAGAGGGTGCGAATGCCCTTCTCGACCAGGCGGCGGGGCTCGATACAGGCATCCTTTCCCGCAGCGAGATCCTCTATGTCGCCCGCGGTTCACAGGGAAAGGGCCATGACGAGGCACTTCGCCGCCTCGACGCCGACATGTTCTTTGTCGCCCCGACGATCCCCACGCTGCTCTTCCGGCTGAAGGGATCGCTGACGACTGCCCGCATGGGTACGCGGCTCTATCTTGCAGGCACCGAAGGCTTCATCGGCCAGGCGATGATGGTCGCTTTAGACTATGGCATGGATTACGCATCGATCATCACGGAACATCGCGGCTCGTTGGCGCGGCGGGTGCAATGCGTCCACTGCAAGGGCATCACCGAGAACGTTACGCATAGCCCGTTCACCTGCAGCCATTGTGGCCTGCCGCTCCTCGTGCGCGACCATTATTCCCGCCGGCTCGGCGCCTTCCAGGGCGTCAATATCGATGCTGAAGAGCCGGGCAGCGCCCCTGATCCGGAGGAATTGTTCCTGTGAGCGGTGGTACAGAAATTCCCGTCTGCGTGACGAAGGTGACGCCTGTCGCCGACCGCATCAAGCGCTTCCGTTTCGAACGCCTCGATGGTCGGCCGATGCCCTATTTTTCCGGGGGCGCGCATGTCATCGTCTCGATGAATGACGAAGGCCATATGCGGCGCAACGCCTATTCGCTCATGTCGCCGCCGCAGGATTGCTCGGCCTATGAGATCAGCGTGCTACATGTCGAGAATTCGCGCGGCGGCTCGACCTTCATGCACGAGAAGGTGCGCGAAGGAGACGAGATGAAAGTCTCCTATCCGGTCAACCTCTTTCAGCCGGACTGGCGTGCCCGCAAGCATCTTCTGATCGCCGGCGGGATCGGTATCACACCCTTCATCGCCATGATGGAGCAGTTTTCCCGCGAGGGTGCCAATTTCGAGCTGCATTATGCCGTGCGCTCGCATGACCGCGGCGCTTATTGCCGGGAACTGATCGACCGCTACGGTCCGCATCGGGTGAAGATCTATTGCGACGCCGAGCGCAATTTCATTCCGATCGCCCGCCTGCTCAATAGCCAGCCGCTCGGCACGCACCTTTATGTCTGCGGACCCTCGGGCATGATCGACGGCGTGCTGAAGGCCGGGCTGGAGGCCGGCTGGCCGGAGCAGAACCTGCATTCGGAACGGTTTCTGTCCTCCCAGCCCGGCAAGCCTTTCGACATCGAGCTGCTTCGCTCCGCCAAGACGGTCCATGTGGGGCATCACGAGAGCATGCTGGAGGCGATCGAGGCGGCGGGGGTCGACGCGCCCTTCCTTTGTCGGGGCGGCGCCTGCGGACAATGCGAGACCACGGTTGCGGCCTGCGAGGGCAGGCTCCTGCATCACGACGTCTATCTGAGCGATGAAGAAAAGGCCTCCGGCCGCAAGGTGATGATCTGTGTCTCCCGCTTCGAGGGGAACAGGCTCAGCCTCGACCTCTAGAGCTGAAAGCGGAACAAGGAGAACGGACATGGCCATCGTCTTCAAACAAGAAACCTTCCGCGACGACTTCACCTATCGCAACAGCCCGGAAAACATCCGGCGCTTTCCGTTTCCCTTCGATCGCGACGAATACATGTATTCGGTCAACATGGAGCCGCATGTGAAGGGCCGCGAGGGCACCGTGTTCGAAAGCCTCATCGATGTCGACGAGCATTACGTCGCCGAGATGCAGGACAGGGCGCTGGTGCTGAAAGAGGACCCGCTGCGCTACCAGGCGCTGCCGCATATGATGACAGCGCAATGGGATACGCTGGAGCTCCTGATGGAGGAACAGGCTGCCGGCTATCCCGAGCATTTCACGCTGATCAGGAACGGCGACCAGTGGCGCTGGATCAACCGGCCGCTCGGCATCGACGACACATTCACCTTCGGCGACCGTTCGACACTGCCCTGTGAGCCGCTCGAATACATCACCCGCCAGGCTCAAGGAGATTTCTGCATCGTCGACCAGCGTGACGGCAATCTCTGGATGGATGCCGGCATGGTGACGACCCAGGCCGACTGGTCGCTCGATTTCGATATCGGCATGAATTTCATGGAATGGCACGGTCCGGTGCCGCTCGCCCACCAGATCGGCGTCTTCGACCGGGCTTTGAAGTTCCTCCTGAACCTGCCGCAGGGCAAGCCGACGCGCCGCTTCAACTGGACGATGACCATCAACCCCAGGCTCGATACCAGTCCGGAGAACTATCACAAATGGGGTCCGGACCGCACGACGGTGACATCGGAGAATGTCGGCGAGAAGGTGCATCTGCGCGTCGAGCTGCAGAGCCTCTGGCGCCTGCCGCGCTCGAACGCCATCCTCTTCGTCATCCGTTGCTACCTGATGAATATGGAGGAGCTGGTGACGGTGCCGAAATGGGCGCGCCGCTTTCCGCGCGTGCTGAAAACCCTGCCAGCAGAGCTCGTTGACTACAAGGGACTGACCCGCTACCGCCAGACGACGATCGACTGGCTTTCCAAATATGACGATGGGGCGCCGACCAGCCCAGGCATCTATCCGGACTGAGGCGCAGCAATACGCACTAGCGTCGTGCGTCTTCTCAGACGCGCAAACTAAGCAATGCCATATAATCAAGAGGGGAATGCTTCATGACAAGAGTTGCCGTCATCGGCGCCGGTCCTTCCGGGCTTGCCCAGTTGCGGGCCTTCCAGTCGGCCGCGCAGAAGGGCGCGGAGATCCCGGAGATCGTCTGCTTCGAAAAGCAGTCCGACTGGGGCGGGCTCTGGAACTATACCTGGCGAACCGGGCTCGACGAATATGGCGAGCCCGTTCACGGCAGCATGTATCGTTACCTCTGGTCGAACGGACCGAAGGAATGCCTGGAATTTGCCGACTATTCCTTCGAGGAACATTTCGGCAAGCCGATCGCCTCCTATCCGCCGCGCGCCGTGCTCTGGGATTATATCAAGGGCCGCGTCGAGAAGGCGAATGTCCGCCATTGGGTGCGCTTCAATACGCCCGTTCGCATGGTGCGTTTCGATGAGGACACGAAGAAATTCACGGTCACCGCGCATAACCGCCTCGAAGATCACATGTATGACGAGGAATTCGACTATGTCGTGGTGGCGAGCGGCCACTTCTCGACACCGAACGTGCCTTATTTCGAGGGCGTGAAGACCTTCAACGGCCGCGTCCTGCACGCCCACGACTTCCGCGATGCGCTGGAATTCAAGGGCAAGGATATCCTCATCGTCGGCCGCAGCTACTCGGCCGAGGATATCGGCTCACAATGCTGGAAATACGGCGCCAAGTCGGTCACCACGAGCTATCGGTCAAAGCCGATGGGTTTCAACTGGCCGGATAATTTCGAAGAGCGTCCGCTGCTCACCAGGCTCGAAAACCGCACCGCCCATTTCCTCGACGGTTCGACGAAGGAAGTGGATGCGCTGATCCTGTGCACGGGATACCAGCATCACTTCCCCTTCCTGCCCGATGAGTTGAGGCTCAAGACTGCCAATCGTCTCTGGGCCGACCATCTCTACAAAGGCGTGGTCTTCGACAGGAACCCTCAGCTTTTCTATATCGGCATGCAGGATCAATTCTACACCTTCAACATGTTCGACGTGCAGGCCTGGTGGGCACGCGATGTCATGATGGGCCGCATCAAATTGCCGCCGGAAGAGGAACTGAAGGCGAATTTCGACATGTGGCGGACCCGCGAGGAGATGCTCGAGGATGCCGAGCAGATGATCTGGTATCAGGGTGACTATGTGAAGGAACTGCTCGCCGAAACCGACTATCCGAGCTTCGACATCGAAGGAACCAACAGGACCTTCATGGAATGGGAGCACCACAAGGCGGAAAACATCATGGGCTTCCGCGATCACGCCTATCGTTCGCTGATGACCGGCAACATGTCGCCGACGCACCACACGCCTTGGGTCAAGGCGCTCGACGATTCCATGGAGGAATATCTGCGCAACTGATCTTTCCCAAGCTCCCGTGTAACCGAGAAGGGTCGTCCGTCGCGGCCCTTTCCGGCGTGTTTGAAATGAGACGAAGCAACCCCGATCTGCAACTCATTTTCTCAAGGCGTGGTCCTCATGGATTTTCAGAGCAGTGTTCTCGGCCGTATGAGCGGTTTCCTCTATCGCTGCCGTGCGGACGAAAACTACACGATGCTGGAGATGACCGATGGCATCGAACGCATTTTCGGCTATCCGGCCGAGGAGATCATCGGCAACAGCACGCGCACCTTCACCTCGATCATGTGCGAGGAGGACGTGCCGCTGATGGACAAGGTCGTCGGCATCGCGCTGGAAAGCCGCACCGACTGGACGATGGAATATCGTATCCGCCACCGTGACGGGCATTATGTCTGGGTGACGGAGACGGGCGGCGGCGTCTGGAACGAAAATGGCGAGCTGCTCTATCTCGAGGGCAGCATCATCAACATCGAGTCGCTCTACCAGCGCATCGACGAGCAGACTGCCGGTATGCGCATCACTGCCTCGAAGACCAACGAGATCCTGCACTCGCTGCGCTACCTGAAGCTGCTCGCCGTCAATGCCGGCATCGAGGCGGCAAGGGCAGGGACAGCGGGATCCGGCTTCGCCGTGCTCGCCGCCGAGATGCGTCAGCTCGCCAATTCCTCCGAAGAGGCCGCAAGGGCGATCACCAGCGTCCAGCGCAGGGCGGAATAAGGTTTCTACGAACGCGGCCGGGTCTTCTGCGGGTCATAGTGTGACAGAGGCACCACCACCGCCGGCAGGCGCTTCTGCTGGCCATCGAGCTTGCCGATCTCGACCTCGGTGCCAACGGTGGCATGGGTGACATCGATGCGGGCGAGTGCGATCGTCTTGCCGAGGATCGGAGAGCGCGTCGCGCTGGTGACGACGCCGATCTGGGCGCGGCCGAGATGGATGCAGTCGCCGTGGCCGACAGCTTCGTTTGCCTGCACGTCCAGGCCGACCATCAGGTGGCGCGGATGTTCCTTGCGCCGCTGAAGCGCCTCGCGGCCGATGAAATCGTCCTGCTTGGATTTCAGCGGCACGGTAAAGCCGATGCCGGCCTCGAACGGATCGGTCTGATCGTCGAATTCGTGATGGGCGAAGACGAGGCCCGCCTCGATGCGGACCATGTCGAGCGCTTCAAGCCCCATCGGCTTCAGCCCGTAGGGCTCACCGGCCTTCCAGACAGCATCGAAGACGGTCAACGCATCCTTCGGATGACAAAAGATCTCGTAGCCGAGTTCGCCGGTATAGCCGGTACGCGAGACGACGACGGGAGCTCCTTCGAAGCCACCGACGCGCCCGACAGTGAAGCGGAACCATTCGAGCTCGCCGATATCGGGCTGGCGCGGGGCCGTCCAGATGATCTCCTTGAGGATGTCGCGGCTCTTTGGTCCCTGCAGGGCGATATTGTGCATCTGGTCCGTCGAGGAGCGAACCCAGGCCTTGAAGCCTTTCTTCTCGGCCTGTTCGCGCAGCCATATGCCGCTGTAGTCGTCGCCGCTGATCCAGCGGAAATTCTTGTCGCCGAGGCGAAAGAGCGTGCCGTCGTCGATCATGCCGCCGTGCTCGTAGCACATGGCGGAATAGACGACCTGTCCGGTCGACAGCTTGCGCACGTCGCGCGTCAGGCAGTATTGCAGCAATTCCTCCGCGTCCGGACCCGTGACCTCGAATTTGCGCAACGGCGACAGGTCGATGACGGCCGCTCTTTCACGGCAGGCCCAATATTCTTCGACTGGACCTTCAGAGGAAAACCGGTTCGGCAGCCAGTAGCCGCGATATTCGGTGTAATCCCGCGTCAGCGCCGCAAGGCGAGGGTGGAAGGCGGTTTCCCGCGTCAGTTCTGCGTCGGCGTCAGGGGTCATACGATAGGCTACCGCTCTTGAGAATTTTTCTTTTCCGGAGAAGGTGCGGACATGAATGTCGGTCGGGTCCCAGCCATTGGCCGCATCGATGTCGTCGGGGCAGGAGGAGGAAACGCAGACGAGATCGGTCAGTGCCCGCATCAGGACATAATCGCCCGGCCGAGACCATGGCTCGTCGAGGTAGAGCTGATTGTTGTGGTCGATATTCGTATTGTAGAAATAGTTGAGCGCCTCCCAGCCCTTGCGGCCGGGTATGCCGTAGGGCGCGAGCGCCGCATTGAAATTGTCGGTGCAATTGACATGGCCGGGATAACCCATGTCGTCATAGTAGCGCGAATTGCAGGCGGTCGCGAATGCGTCATGGCGGCCGACCGTGTCCTGGACGATCTCCACCAGCGGCTCGAAGTCGCGGTCGAAAGCCTTGGACGGCAGACCGGGGGCAGGATAGCTGCGGCCAAGCAGGGTGCGAGTGACGGTGGAATCCAGCGCAAGATCGAGGCCCTTGTCGACCTTGCGGGCGGCAAAGGCCTGGAAATCAGTGCATTGCCTCCCGTAGACGTCGATGATCTGGATGAACTCTCCGGCACGGACGAAATAGGCCGAGGCGGTCGCCGCCCTGATGCGGATGTCTTCGATCGGATCGGCCATCGGCTCGGGGAGGGCCGCGGCGTAGTCGCGGATCAGCCTGCTGCGCCTGATGCGGATCTCGATCGGTGTTGCCGTGTCCTGCGCGTCAGGCGACATCGCTGCTGCAGGGGCGGCGGCAATCAGCAGCCCCTTCATCGCGATCGCAAACTCAGCCTTGCTGCCGGGAATGGAAGCTTCGCTGAAAATGCGGATCGCACTTGCCGTGGCGAGGTCGGCACCGCGTCGCTCAAGCGCCGTCCGCGTCCGGGCAGCACTCTCATCGCCCGAAGAGAAAATAGCCTTCAGTCCGTCGGCCGAGCCGGTGAAAGCTGCGCCGAGGCCGGCCGATTGAAACCGGCCGGTTTCGTCGAGGAAGGAAAGCTCGCAAGCCTGTCCTCCCTCGCTGTCGATGATGGTGACGTGGTCGCCGGCCTCGACGCGAACAACAAGGGATCCGCCGCCCCTGCAGCGGTAACGCTCGACACCCTCGGGCAGCGTGGGGATACCGGGATAGCGGATGATGCTTGCTGACACCGGTCGCACCCCTGACATCCCGGGATGGAGATCTCGCATGTGGTCCTCATGGGATTGATGTGCCCCTCCGACACGCAAATCATGCTGACAAAATGCCACCCGAAAGTAAAGGGATGTTGACTAAAAAGAAAATATCTTCACTATGCATAAAGGGTCGAGACTCGGAAATCCGCTCGGGAACGCGGATCGAGAAAATGCCGGGCAGCCCAGCAATGCCACGGGAGGCGCGTTCAGGGAGACGTACGCAAAGCTACGTCCCGAACAAATAGAATGGGGAATTTCACCGATGACGGATATCGTGGACGCCGGCGTTGCCGCCGGCACCGAAGGTAAACTTATACGCGCGCTTGACTGGAAGGGTGCGTTTTGGGTGGCAGCCGGCGTGCCACCGCTTGTTCTCTTCTCCATCGGCGGTATTGCAGGCACGACCGGCAAGCTCGCCTTTGTGGTCTGGATCATCTCGATGATCATGGGCTTCCTGCAATCTTTTACCTATGCCGAAATCGCCGGCATGTTCGGCAACAAGTCGGGCGGCGCATCTGTCTATGGTGCCACGGCCTGGCTGCGCTATTCGAAATTCATCGCGCCGCTGTCCGTCTGGTGCAACTGGTTTGCCTGGTCTCCGGTGCTTTCGCTCGGCTGCGCCATTGCGGCCGGATATATTCTCAATTCCTTCTTCCCGATCCCGGCAGCGGATTCGCAGGCGGTCCTTGCCTGGATCAGCGCGCATGCCGCTTCGATTGCGGCCGATAGCCCCCGCGTCGCCGAATATATTGCTGCCCATGCCGGCACTTCGCCCGAGGATGCGGTCAAGGCGCTGCTGAGTGCTGACGGTGTCGCCGCGCTGACGCCGGTAATCCGCAGCTGGTCGCTCGTCAGCTTCAGTATTCCCTTCCTCGCCACCGCCAATATCAACGCCACCTTCTTCATCGGCGGCATCCTGATGCTGATCATTTTTGCGATCCAGCATCGCGGCATCTCCGAGACGGCGAGCGTCCAGAAATGGCTGGCGATCATCGTGCTCGTACCGCTGCTCATCATAGGTCTCTATCCGATCATCAGCGGCCAGATCGTCAGCGCCAACGTCACCGGGCTGGTTCCGCCAACGGCGGCCTATGCTGGCACTGACGGTACCTGGAGCAATGGCGGCTGGACGCTCTTCCTCGGCGGTCTCTATATCGCCGCCTGGTCGACATACGGTTTCGAGACTGCGGTCTGCTATACGCGCGAACTGAAGAACCCCAAGACGGATACCTTCAAGGCGATCTTCTATTCCGGCCTCGCCTGCTGCCTGTTCTTCTTCCTCGTACCTTTCGCCTTCCAGGGCGTACTCGGTCATGCGGGCATGCTGGCGCCCGGTATCGTCGACGGCACGGGCGTCGCCGAAGCACTCGGCGGACTGATCGGCGCCGGCCGTGTCGTTACCCAGCTTCTCGTCGTGCTGATGATCATGGCGCTTTTCCTCGCCATCATGACGGCGATGGCAGGCTCCTCGCGCACGCTCTACCAGGGCTCGAAGGATGGCTGGCTGCCGAAATATCTCGACCATGTCAATGAAAACGGCGCGCCCACCCGGGCGATGTGGACAGACTTTGCCTTCAATCTTTTCCTGCTGGCGATCGCGTCCGATGCCGGCGGCTATTTCTTCGTGCTCGCCGTCTCCAATGTCGGCTACATCATCTTCAACTTCTTGAACCTGAATTCCGGCTGGATCCATCGCATGGATTCCGGTCATGTCGAGCGCCCCTGGAAGGCTCCGACTTGGCTGATCGGCGTCAATACCGTGCTTGCCTTCGTCAACGCTCTCTTCCTCGGCGCCGGCGCCAAGGTCTGGGGCTATGCCAATGCGCTCTGGGTCGGCTTCATCTTCGCCGCGCTCATCCTGCCGGTTTTCGCCTATCGCCACTATGTGCGCGACGGCGGCAGGTTCCCGCCCGGCGCCATGGAAGACCTTGGCCTCGTCGGCCAGGACCTCGGCGTCAAGAAGGCTGGCATGCTGCCGTACCTCGCACTGGCCGCGGGCCTCGCCATCGTACTGATCGCCAACTGGATCTTCCAATTGCCGGCTTAAAGACTGCCAGCCCGGGCATTTCGATGGATGTGTCGGGTACTCGAGCAAACCAGATGCGCGCAGATGGGCGTCAGTTTAAGGACTGACGCCTTGTGCTTGCGGCGCCGCCATGACTTTGCTGCCGGCAGATGATGCAGAGCATCTATCTGCTATCTGCCTCCGCGGGCAGGAAAGTCGTTCCTGGAAAGGCAACTCCCGCGTTTTTGCGAGCGTTGCCTGATCATAAGCCGTAGCAGGAGTGAGAGCTCAGGCAGCCTTGGCGATATCATCGCTGTGACGGATTTCCGTGCCCAGCACCTTCAGGCATTCGCGGATGAATGCTGCAAGTGCGGTCCATCCCTTCGCAGAGACCATGGTGCCATCGACATAGGCTTCCGTCGGCGACAGATCGATATACGTACCCCCTGCAAGCGTAACTTCCGGCTCGCAAGCCCCCAGAGCACCCACCTTCTTGCCGCGAACCACACCGTCGACGGCAATCAGAATCTGGACGCCGTGGCAAATCGTAAAGATCGGCTTTTGCTTCTCGTGAAAATGCCGCACGATTGCCTGGACGCGTTTATCGGTGCGGATGTATTCGGGGCCGCGACCGCCTGCGCAATAGACTGCGTGATATTGATCGAGCTGAGCCTCGGCCTCCGAGAAGGTCTTGTTGATCGTGAAGAAGTGCCCGAGCTTCTCCGTATACGTTTGATCGCCTTCGAAATCGTGGAGCGAGGTCTTGATCAGATCGCCAGCCTTCTTGTCGGGGCAGATCACGTGGACCGTATGGCCGACTGCCTCCATCGCCTGCTGATAGACATAGATTTCGTATTCCTCGGTAAACTCACCGGTCAGCATCAGTATCTTCTTACCAGGCATGATTTACTCCTCTTCTTCATGCAATGGGGCGGCGGCTGGCCGCCCCGGTTTCAGGTTTGTCAGAACGGAGAGTCGGGGAAATAGTATTCCTTGGCATTCTCCTGCGTGATCAACGGCGCATCCAGCTTGACGGTGCCTCGCACCGGCGCCTGGCCGACGATATTGGCAACGGTCATGTAGATGGCGGTCTTGATCATGGCGGGCGGATAAGGTGTCTCGACCGGCGTCATCTGATCGCCGTCGATGACCTTCTTGACGATGTCCTTCATGCCATTGCCGCCGAGGGCGAGCTTGATGTCCTTGCGACCCGATTCCTTGACGGCCTCGAGCACGCCAAGAAGCATGTCATCGTCATTTGCCCAGACAGCGTCGATCTGCGGGTATTTGGCAAGATAGTCCTGCATCAGCTTGAAGGCGTCATCACTGTTCCAGTTCGCATACTGGATGTCCAGAACCTTGAGATCGGTTCCCTTGATGGCATCCTGAAAGCCCTGGATGCGCTCATCGTCGATGACGGTCGGAATGCCGCGCAAGATGACGAGGTTGCCTTTGCCGCCCAGCCTGTCGATCATGAACTTCGCCGTATTGCGGCCAACCGCGATGTTGTCGCCGGCAAGGTAGAGGTCCTGGATGGACTGGTCGTTCAGGCCACGATCCACGACGGTGATGAAGGTGCCGGCATCCTTGACCGCCTTGACCGGCGTCGTCAGTTCCTCCGACGTATAGGGCAGGATGACCAGCGCATCGAGCTTGCGTCCTGCGGAAAGATCTTCAAGCGCGCTCACCTGCGCCGTTGCCGAGGGCGAAGTCTTGACGACGACCTCGACATTCGGAAAGGCGGCATTGACTTCCTTGGCGGCAGCCTGTGCGTGATAGACGATGCCCGCCGTCCAGCCATGATCGGCTGCCGGGATCGACACTGCGACAACCTTTTTATCTGCCGAAAGGGCTTGGCCGGCGAGCAGCACCGTACTGACGGCCAGGGCCGCAATCCATTTTCTAGACATTCATTCCTCCCAGAATCGGACCACAAACATCAATCCGCGCGGTCCGGACGCGGTTACTTCGAGAACCTCTGAATGAGCATGGCGATGATGATGATGACGCCCTGGACACCGGCGACGAGATATTCGGATACGAAATCCGAGAGCACCATCAGGTTGGCGATGAGTTCGAGGATGACCGCTCCGGCGACCGTGCCCCAGACATGGCCCTTCCCACCCCGCAGGGCAGTTCCGCCGATGACGACCGCAGTGATGACCTGCAATTCCCACAGCACGCCGGTGGTCGGAGTCGCCGCTCCGAGGCGCGGCACATAGCAGATCGCAGCGATCGCAACGCATACGCCCTGGATCGCGTAGGCGATCGTGCGCGTCTTGATGATGGAAATGCCTGAGTAGCGGGCCACGTCCTCATTCGCCCCAACGGCAGCGCATTTGCGGCCATATTTCATCTTGTAGAGGATGAAGGATGCGATGGCGGCAACGGCAATCGAAATGAGGATCGGAAAGGGAATACCGCCAAGGGTCCCGAAATAAACAGGCCGATAGGCGTCGCGGAGGCTGCGATCGATCGGGATCGTTCCACCATCCGACATATAGGTGATGAGGGCACGGAAGATCCCCATGGTACCGAGTGTCGCGATGAAGGGCTCGATCTTTCCGACGGTAACGATGAGCCCGTTCATCAGCCCGCAGAGGAGCCCGACGACGAGCGCGATGGCCATGCCGGCGGGAATTGCCAGGACACCCCAGTCGGGAGCCATCCTGTTCATGAACATGATGGTTATGCCGGTGATGAAGGCGGCCATCGAACCGACTGAAAGATCCAGTCCGCCGGACGAGATGACGAAGGTCGCACCCACAGCGATGATTGCGATGAAGGCGCTTCGTGTGATCACATTGCCGAGATTGGTTGCCGAGAGAAAATCCGGGTTGATCGAAAAACCGATCAGCAGCAGCGCCAGAAGCGCAAGGAACGGACCGACATCCGACCAGCCGATGTTCCATTCCCGCTCCGGCCGAACCGGCGTCGAACCCGTAATCACAGTCATTGTCTTCCTCCCTGCTTCGCCGCAACCTTCGTTTCGCTGGTGGCAAGAAGCGCAATCTCATGTTCCGTCATTTTCTCGCCCGTCACCTCTCCCGTGATGCGCCCCTCCCGCATCACAAGAATCCGGTCGCAGATCCCGATCAGTTCCTGCATTTCGGACGAGATGACGATGCAGGTCCTGCCCTCTGCGACGAGGCGCTCGATGAAGGCATAGATCTGGGCCTTGTTGGCGATGTCGATCCCGCGCGTCGGCTCGTCGATGACCACGACCGAAGGGTCGGTGAGAAGCACCTTGGCGAGCAGAAGCTTCTGCTGGTTACCGCCGGAAAGCTGGCCCGCCTTGACTGCGTAACTTTTCAGGCGGATGTCGTAGGTGTTGACCGCTTCGACGAGCGCGCTCTGCTCACGACGGCGGCGCATCATAAGGCCGGGGTGAAATCTGCCGAGGGCGGACAGCGTGAGGTTCGGGGCAAGTCGCTCCTGCAGCAGCAGCCCCTTGCCCTTGCGATCTTCGGTCAGGTAACCAATGCCGGCATCCATCGCCGCCCGAGGGCGCCTGATGTCAATCGCTCTGCCCTGCAATTTTACGGTTCCGGCAGCAGGGCGCAGACCCATGATGCCCTCGAACACTTCGGTGCGTCCGGCACCGATCATGCCGGCGAATCCGAGGACCTCGCCTTTGTGGGCGTTAAACGAGATATCGCTTGCGAAGCCGGGAACGCTGAGATCCTGGACTTCAAGCATCGCCTGCAGGGCTGGCTTTACGGTCTTCTCGGGATAAAGTGCGGCGAGATCGCGCCCGACCATCAGCCGCGCCATGTCCATCTGCGTGAGGCTGTGACCGGGATATGTGCCGACCATCTTGCCGTCTCTGAGCACCGTCACCTTGTCGGCAAGCCGTTGGACTTCATCGAGGCGATGGCTGATGTAGAGCACGGCAGCACCCTGCTCCCTCAGCTGCAGGATGATGGCAAGCAGTCGCTCGACCTCCTCACCCGTCAGCACTGCCGTCGGCTCATCGAAAATGACAAGCTTGTAATCGTCGAGGAGTGCACGCGCGATCTGTACGAGCTGGCGATCGGCAAGCGAGATGTCACGTACCAGGGCGTTTGGCGATGCGTGGCATCCAAGGTCGTGAAGTTTTTCGACGGCCAGACGCCGCATCGTCCGATCATCGACCAAGCCATGACGCATCAGTTCGCGGCCGAGGAAAAGATTTTCGGCGACGGTCAGGGCGTCCGCAAGCAGGATCTCTTGGTGCACCAGGACAATACCCGCCTCCTGCGCCTGCTCGGGCGTTGAGAAGCCGACCTTGCGGCCGCCCATCGACAGCGTTCCTGCAGTGGGTTCGGCATAACCGGAAAGGAGCCGCATGAATGTCGACTTGCCGGCGCCGTTCTCGCCGATGATGGCATGGATCTCGCCGGCCAAGATATCGAGCGTGACTTCCGAGAGTACGGTGACCGGTCCGTACTGCTTCGACATGCCCTCTGCACGAAGGACCGGATGAGAGACAAGGCCGTCGGTCTCGGACACCACGCTCCTCCCCTTCCTCTCGATGGTCATGACGCTCGACATTGCCCGCCTCTCAATCGAAAGCCGGCACGAGCCGGTCCCGTGAATGTTCGAGATGGGTTCTCATTGCCTTCTCGGCAGCCGATGGGTCACCTGCGGCAAAGGCGGAGAGAAGCGCCTCGTGCTCATCCAGCGCTTCTTCGGTGACGCGGGAATGGAACATCAGTCGAAAGATGTGAAAATGCGTGTGCTGGTGGCTGAGGGTTTGGCGAATGAGCTCGTTGCCGGCAAATTCCATGATCCTGTCATGGAAAACGGCGTCCTGCCGCGCGAAGGTAGAATAGCGTAGCCGTTCATCGGCTCCTTCCCGGCGCCCCATGACACCGGCCGCCTCCCTGAGGATGGCGAGCTTTTCATCGTCCATGGCCTTTGCCGCCCTCGCAGCACCGTCGGGCTCGAGCAGCAACCGCAAGTGATAAAGCTCATCGAAGCGCCGGTGGGTGATCTGCGGGGCGGCGCTGTAACCGATGAGGTGCGTCTTGACGACAAGCCCTTCTCCTTCGAGGCGGCCGAGCGCTTCGCGGATAGGGGTCTGGGAAACATTGAATTCCTTGACCAGATTATCGACGGTGATGCGCGCACCTGGAGCGATCTTCAGGGACATCAGCTGCGCAAAGATCACCTCGTAGACGCTGTCCGCGAGACTGTTGCTGCGCTGTATGAAACCACTCGGATCAGGCGTGGCATTGAGCATCATCGTATTCCGGCCCTGTATTTCTTTTGCCTCTTGACAGGAACAATCGCTAACACGATGCTCGGCGATATGCAATCCCATATCCTATAGGATTTTATATCGGAGGTTTCATGAGAGTCATTTGGATGAGCGCAAAAGAAATCGCGCGCCAATTTTGCGACGCTTCCTCAAGGTCTTTCTTCATCCCACAACTGGTGAGAAGGTCAGCACAATGACCCTCTTTGCAGCTATCCGGCTCCCGAAAGAAATCCTGTTCGGCAAGGGCCAACGTTTTGCGCTGCCGTCGGTCGCCAAACGGCTTGGCCAAAAAGCGCTGATCTGCACGGATGAACGCTTCGCAGGAACTTCCATTTTCGCTGAGCTCGTCACCGCGTTGAATGCGGCATCGATCGAAACACTGGTCCATGACCGGGTCCTGCCGGATGTCCCGCGCGACACCGTTGCGCTATGCGTTGAGGAGGCGCGGAGCTTCGCGCCCGACATGGTGATAGGGATAGGCGGGGGGAGTTGCCTCGACATGGCAAAATGCGCCGCCCTGCTTTTGAGCCATGGCGGAAGCCTTGCGGACTACTATGGCGAGTTCAAGGTTCCCGGTCCGACAATCCCGATCATCGCTGTCCCGACCACGGCGGGAACCGGGTCGGAGGTGACGCCGGTTGCCGTTATCTCCGATCCGGACCGAACGCTGAAGGTCGGCATATCGAGCCCTCATCTCATCGCCGCAGCGGCTATCTGCGATCCGGAGCTGACGATGTCCTGCCCGCCGGGTCTGACCGCTGTCGCTGGCGCGGACGCATTGACCCATGCAATCGAGGCATTCACGGCCGCCCGGCGCGGCACCGACCCGTTGCTGCCTCAAAACCATGTCTTCATAGGTAAGAGTGCGCTTACCGACCATTTCGCGCTTCTCGCCGTCAAGCTCCTGGGACGCAGCCTGGAGACGGCGTGCAAGGAGGGAGCGAACGAGGATGCGCGCGCCGACGTCATGATGGGGGCGCTGGCTGCCGGCTGCGCATTCGGCACGGCCGGCACGGCAGCAGCGCATGCCATCCAGTATCCGGCAGGCGCATTGACCCATACGGCCCACGGGCTCGGCGTTGCGACGATGATGCCCTACGTCATGAACTATAACCGCGCCGCCTCGACGGCCGAGCTGGCCGAGATCGGCCAGGCGCTGGGCCTCGATTCAACGGGCAGGACGAAGCAGGAGATGGCGGGGGCGGCGATTGAGGAGATCCGCAGGCTCTTTCAGGCCATCGGCATCACGCCGACACTCGCCGATCTCGGGCTTTCCGCCGACAAGCTCGACTGGACTGCCGAACAGGCGCTCAGCATCGACAGATTGATCAAGAACAACCCGAGACCCTTCGACATCGACGCCATGAAGCGTCTCGTTCGTGCAGCCTATGACGGCGATCTTGCCGCCTCCGCCCTTTAAACACTCGAGGAATAAAATGACCATTGCCCAGCAAATGCAGCAGATCGACCCCCACCTGCCAGACATTGAGGCCGCAGCCCGCGGCCTCTATATCGATGGGAGCTGGCGGCAATCGAAAAGCGGGCGCAAGATCGATGTGACCGACCCCTCGACCGGGATGCTTCTTGCTGTTGTAGCGGACGCCACCATCGAGGATGCGCAGGCGAGCGTCGAGGCCGCATCCCGGGCTGCGCCTGGCTGGCGGTCGACACCGCCGCGCAAGCGCTCGGAGATTTTGCGACGCTGTTTCGAACTGATGATCGAGCGTTCCGAAATGCTTGCCACCTTGATCTCCCTGGAGAACGGCAAGGCGCTGCGCGACGCCCGCAGCGAGGTCGCCTATGCCGCCGAGTTCTTCCGCTGGAATGCGGAAGAGGCCGTGCGTATAACGGGAGAATTCGGTATCGCTCCGTCAGGAGCCAACCGGATCATTGTCGATTACCAGCCGATCGGCATCTGCCTGCTGATCACGCCCTGGAATTTCCCGGCTGCAATGGCCACGCGAAAGATCGCCCCGGCGCTTGCTGCTGGCTGCACCGTCATCCTGAAGCCGGCAAGCGAGACGCCACTGACGGCCTACGCACTGGCCTCGATCTATGAGGAGGCCGGCGTGCCGTCAGGCGTCGTCAACGTCTTGACGACAAGCACTCCCGCCCCATTCAGCGCCGCCATTCTCGCGGATCCGCGCGTCAGAAAACTCTCGTTTACAGGCTCCACAGGCGTTGGCCGCCTGCTTCTCGCTGAAGCGGCCAAGCATGTCATCTCGTGTTCTATGGAACTCGGTGGCAACGCTCCGTTCATCGTGTTTGACGACGCCGATCTGGAGGCAGCACTCGACGGCGCAATGGTTGCGAAGATGCGCAATGCCGGCGAAGCCTGTACCGCCGCAAACCGTCTCTACGTCCAGTCGGGAATCTACGAGTCTTTCGCAGAGGGGCTGACCAAAAGAATGGCAGCTCTCAACGTCGGTCCCGGTGTCGATGCCCTCACCGAATGCGGGCCGATGATCACGCCAAAGGCGGTGGAGAAGATTGATCGCCTGGTGGATGATGCGAAAGCAAAGGGTGCGCGCGTCACCTGCGGCGGCGAGACCCCTGCCGGGCCGGGTTACTTCTACCCACCGACAGTGCTCGTCGACATGCCCGATGGTGTCGAGATGTCGCATGAGGAAATCTTCGGACCGGTTGCACCTCTTTACAGGTTCAAGACCGAAGACGAAGTGATAAGGCGTGCCAACGACACCGAATACGGTCTTGCCGCCTATGTCTTCACGCGCGACATAGCACGGGGATTGCGTGTTTCCTCCGCTTTGGAGGCAGGCATGATCGCGCTCAACCGGGGTCTGGTTTCCGATCCGGCAGCGCCCTTTGGCGGCGTCAAGCAGAGTGGTCTCGGCCGTGAGGGCGGGCAGCATCATGGCATCGCCGAATTCATGGAAGCCAAATATATCGCAACGAGCTTCTGACGCGGAGGAGACATTTTTGGAGACCGATCCGTTTCGCATACGGGGACATGTGCGCGAATTCGACGCCATCGTGTCGGAGATCAGGGCAAGGAGTGCTTCGACGCGGGCGAGGCTCCGCATGAAGGAAATCTCCTACGGAGACGATGCAAGCGAAACCCTGGACATCTTCTACCCGGAAGGCACGCGTGACGGGCTGCCGGTGCACATGTTCATCCACGGCGGCTACTGGCGGATGTTTTCCAAGCGCGACTACTCCTATGTCGCCGACACCATTACCGGCACAGGCGCGATCGCCGTCATTGTCGATTACGCCCTGATGCCGCATGTCCGGATGGAGGTGCTCGTCGATCAGGTTCGGCGGGCCAAGCAATGGGTGCTCGAACACATCGCGAGCCACGGCGGTGACGCCTCGCGCTTTACGGTCAGCGGTCATTCCGCCGGCGCGCATCTTGCGAGCTTCCTGTTTCATCGACAGGAGGCTTTCTCGGGCGTGTCGGCAGCCCTCCTGCTTGGGGGACTTTACGACCTGAAGCCCCTGCAATCATCGTTTCTGCGCTCCGAGATCGCCATTACCGATAGAGAGGTTACTGACTTTTCCCCGATGCTGCATTCCTTTGACGAGGGCTGTCACACCGTCATCGCGGTGGGTGCCGAAGAAACGCCGCCGTTTCATCAGCAGGCGGACGCCTTCTCATTGCGCTTGCGACAACAAGGACTGTCGGTCGCCAGCGAAAGGCTCGAAGGCTCCAATCATATGAGCAGCGTTCGCGATCTTGGCCTTCCCGAAACGGCTATCGGTCGAATCCTCGGCAAAACGATTGCATATACCCGTTGACGTCCAAAAACCGATCTTGATCGGGATCACGAGATTTCCGCACCGGAAAACCGGCTGATCGCGGGACGCCTAAAGCGTGTCGCGATCCCCAGGATTCGCTTGCCACGCTTTAAGCTTTTGTTTTCGCATGTCGTTATCGCGAAACCGCTGCACAGTTTTGCGCGACATGCATTAGCACCTCCAGCGCAATGCCGCTGTAGCAATGGGCGAATCCCATAGAGAAAGCTCCTCGTCCGTGAGGAATGCGAGCGTGATGGAAAGGCCCTGCATGTCGAGCGAAGTGGCATAGGTGCCAACAAGGGAACGCTCGATGTGAAGGCCGTATTCCGACATGATGCGAAGGGCTGAATTATAGGCAAGATAGAGTTCAGCAGGCGGTGTGCCGCCAAGTCCGTTCACGAAGAGAAATGCTCTGTCTGTGCTGCGGCTGGTATCGTTGAGAATTGCCTCGCTGAGATACCTGACGATCGTGTCAGCATTGGAGAAACGCTCTCTCGAATGGCCAGGCTCCCCATGAATGCCGACGCCCATTTCCACCTCGTTCGGCCCGAGTGCGAAGGTCGTGCGCTGGGTGTCCGGCACCGCGACACCGGTCAGGGCAACGCCCATCGACCGGATGCGTGAGGAGAGGCTGTTGCCGAAGGCTTTTAGTTCCGAAAGGGACCGGCCCTCCTCGGCGGCCGCTCCAAGCAGCCTTTCTACAATCAGAGTACCGGCAACCCCGCGTCGCCCACGACTGTCGCCGCCCCTCGTCGTTTCGATGTCGTCGCAGGCAAGGACCATTTCAATTCTATGCCGGTGCGACGCCATCTCTGACGCCATTTCGAAGTTCATGACGTCGCCATCGTAGTTCTTGACGACAAGCAGGCAACCGGCGCCGGTGTCTGCTTCCTCTATCGCGCTAACGATCTGGCTGGGCGTGGGCGACGTGAAGATATGCCCTACGCAGGCGGCATCGAGCATGCCGCGACCGATGAAGCCGATATGCATCGGCTCATGGCCTGCCCCGCCACCCGAAATGATGGCGACCTTGCCAGGAACCAGCTCACGGCGGCGGATACATTTGCGGTCGGTGCCGAACACAACGAACTCCTGATGGGCGCGCACAAAGCCTTCGATGCTTTCGGCGACCATAGTCTCCGCTGTGTTCATGAATTTCTTCATCAAGCCCCTCCCAAGGCGATGATCATGCCAATCCTTTTGCGTCCGCCACAAGGGCTTGCTTAATCCGACAGCCCGGAAATTGCGGCAATCTTCTGCACCAGATCGCCAATCGCTTCCTCCAGCAGCCGGTTGCGTCTCTCGTCGCCGAAATCGGGCACCATCAGCGAAAGATGCCGCAGTTTTTCCGAGGCGCCAAGTTCAGGCAGCTTGCCCGGATGTGCAGCTTGATAAGCATCCAGAAAGCGCTCCTGTTCAGCAGCACTGAAATGGCACACCCGGAAGATCGTGGCGAGATGGCGCGCAGGAAGAGGTGTCGCGTAGGTCGGGCTTGTTATCTGCGTGACGAAACTGCGATGTTTGCCAAGTTCCGTGGCGAGCCGCTGGCGTGTTCCAGAAGGCCTGTTGTCGATGATTTGCGCCAGAATGGACTTGTAGGCGATAATGGCGTCCTCGGTATCTTCGCGCGCCATCCTATTCTCCGGCTGCCTTTGTGCCATCTGCCTTCAGGCCGACGATTGCCGATCTTATCGCGGGAAGTCGAGCGGGCGCCACGGAAAAATGCCGTATGCCTGCGGCAAGCAGATCCGCGGTCAGGGATGGATCCCCGGCCATGTCGCCGCAGATGCTGATCGGTTTGCTTCCGGCGAGTCTTATGGCCTGGGTCAAAAGGCGCAGGACGGCCGGCACCGCCTTGGCCTGGTAAAGCGTAAAGTCGGCATCCTCGCGTGGCGATGCGACGAGATATTGCGCAAGGTCGTTCGTCCCAAACGAAAAGAAGTCTGCGCTTTCGAACTCGTCCAGCATGAGCGCGGCGGCCGGGACTTCCACCATCATCCCGACGGGAGGCATGCGATGCGGCACGCCCCGTCGGGAGAGCGCGTCGGATTCTTCGCGATAGATCTGCCTAATATCATCGACGTCGGATGGAAACATCACCATCGGCAGCATGATCTGAAGACTGCCGAAGACCGCCGCACGCAAAAGCGCGCGGGCTTGAACCCGCGCGATCTCCGGCCGGGCAAGCAGAAGACGGATACCGCGTAGCGAGGGTACGTCGGTCAATCCGGCGAGCGGCTTGTCGCCGCCTATATCCAGCATGCGTATTGTCGTTGACCGGCCATCTGCCCAATCCAGCAGACGGCGGTAGATTGCAAACTGCTTTTCTTCATTCGCGGCATCCCCAAGCGACGTCAGGGCGAATTCCGAACGCATCAATCCGATGCCGGCGGTTGTCGCAACGTCGATCGCATCGATTTCCTCGGGAGCATTGACATTGATGGCCAGCAGGACCTGGCAACCGTCTGTCGTGTGCAAAATGCCGTTGTCGGCTGCCGATGCCGTGCTTGTCAGGCGATGGTCAAGCGGACCCGTCGTCGCGCTCTGTTTGGCTATCTGAAGCATGATGATACCAGAATCGCCATCAACACCGATGTGTTGTCCCTTCTCTGTCGTGAAGCGACCGGCGCCAATGACCATCGGGACCGAGCGAGACCTGGCAAGCAGCGCCACATGGCCGACTGCGCTGCCCGCATAAAGAGCGATACCCCCACCTGCCGACCAGTCATGTGCGAGGAACCGACTGGGCTCCATGTCTTTCCCAACATAGATGGAGCCGGCCGGAAAGTCATCGATCGGCGTCCCGGTCAGGATCGACAGGACACGATTCTTGACGTCGAGAATGTCGACGGCACGTGCCTGCAATTGGTCTTCCTCTACGCATTCCAGGTCGCGAATATAGGCATCGAGTGTCCCGACCCAGGCAAACACTATATTTTCGCCCGCATCGATCCGCGCGCCGGCCATCTCCATCAACGTCGGGTCCTGGAGCACTTCGATCTGAAACTCGATGATTTCGCCACTCTCTGGGTCTGTCCCGGCTGCAAGGTCGCGTAGGTCGCGGATGGCCTTCTCGATGGCATCGCCGAGTTCGGTATGGCCGGAAAGGCTTGAGGGCGGCGACGCAGCAGCGGCCATCGGCGTCGCGACATAGGCCGGGCCGGTCGCAACGCCTGGCGATGCACTCGTGGCTTTCAGTCTAGGCGGTGCGGCCATGCTTCTTTTCCTCATCGAAGTTACGTTCGACGAGGCCCTTCAATGCGCGGGTCGCTTCCTCGGCGAGGATCCCCTCGGCGCGAATCTTGAGCAACGATCCCTTGCGGATCCTGGCACCCATGATCTTGATGATGCTCTTGCCATTCAGCCAGACATCGCTGCCGTTGATCGCGACTTCGATCGAGCAGGGAAACGACTTTGCAAGCCGCGTGAAGGTAACCGAGGGCCGAGCATGCAGCCCAACAGCATGCTTGACCTCGACCTCCGTCTGGCAGCTGGCATGTATCTGTTCGCCCTCACGGCTTCCTATGCGCAATCCGCCGCTCATCAGGGTGACAGCTCCTCTGCCGTCGCAATGACCTTGGTCAGCGATGCGCCGCCGGAGGCCTCGGCCGCCGCAATAACAGCTCCCTCCACGACGGGCGCATTGCAGATCGATACCTGTTTCGACCGCGGCAGGCCGAGCATCTCAACCGCCATTTCACTGTTGGTTTCAGCTCCCCCAAGATCGACGAAGACGGCAACGCCTGCGTCCGACCAAGCCTCCTCGATGGCTTTGAGAATGCCGCGGGCATCCGTCCCAAGTTCGCCGTGACTGTTGCCGCCCGACCAGGCAAGCGGCACACTGTCGCCGACCATCTGCCGCACCATATCGGCGGTACCACGTGCAACCAGAGGCGAGTGGGAAACAATCACAATCCCAACGTTAGGCCTGTTCCCATTCATACCGGTCGGTACTCCTCGAGGTAGCGGCAGATCGCCGTTGTCAGCAGCGCACAACTTGAGGCGCCCGGATCGATATGGCCGATCGACCTGTCTCCGAGATAGGAGGCACGCCCGCGCATGGCCCTCATCGCAGCAGTAAGCTCGGCAGAAAGTTCGGCCTGGCGTGCGATGTCCGTCAGAGGCAATCGATGTGCGAGCGCGTCCTGAACGGGATAGAGAACATCAAGAAGCGTCTTGTCCCCGGCATGTGAGCGGCCACGACGCGCGACGGCGTTGATCGCCTGTTTCAACGCCGACGGAAAATCCTTCTCCTCGTCCGGGGTACGGAGCTCGCGGCCCATCTCCATGAGTAGCGTCCCGTAAAGCGGGCCTGCCGCTCCGCCGATGTTCATCACGAGCGTCAAGCCAATTTTCTCAAGCGCGTCAGGCAAGGGAAGGGCTGAAACGGAGGCGTCCTCGGCGCTCACCGCCTCGCAGCCACGCCGCATGTTCGTTCCATGATCGCCGTCACCAATGGCGCGATCAAGCGCGCACAGGTGCTCGCTGTTTGCCGCGATCGTCGCGCGGCAAGCTTCGATCAATCCCATGAGAAGAACCGGTTCTGCCTGCACCCGAAACCCTCCTGCGTTCAGAACTCATACGAGCGCTGCCGCCACTTCAAAAACGCCTGCCACGGCGACAGCACCGGGATCGGGCACGCCTTCGAGATCCTTTTCGCCAACGTAGGAGGCACGACCGGCCCTTGCCTGTCGCATCGCCCTTGTCGACTGAGCACCTGCCGTCGCCGCTCTTGCCGCGGCTGCGACGTCCCCTGATGAAAGGGCGGCAAGCGCGGGAGCCAGTGCGTCGACCATTGTGCGGTCGCCCACAACAGCGCCTCCATAGAACGTCATCCGATCAAGGCCGGCAAGCAGGGCAGCGGCGAAATCGTCCTTTTCTGCCATGGACTTGGATGCGGCCGTGAAGAAGATCGAGAGAAGGACACCGCTGGAGCCGCCCATGCTCGTGCTCAGGATTTCGCCGATGGAGGCCATTGTCGCGGCAGGATCTTTCAGTGGAAGTGTGTCGATGCGGGCAAGAATGCTGCGGGCTCCGGTCGCAACGGTGGAGCCGGTATCGCCATCACCAACCCGGCCATCCAGGCGGTTAAGCTCGCTCTCGAGCGAAATCAGATGCTCGCAAAGCGCAGTCAGGAGGCGACGATTGTTGCTGTTGTCGCTGGCGGGTACTGTATCGCTCTGTCGCGACGCCCGTTGAGGCGCAGGAAGGATAGCGATCTCATGCCGTTCGGTTGCGGGCGGCCAGGCATGGGGTTCGACGGTGGCCCTAAGGGCGGCTTCACGGTCGGCGTCCAGTCGAATGAGCGACAGGGAAAAGCCGTTCATGTTGAGAGCGGTCATCATCGGTGCCGGCCCAATGATAAGCCGAACACGGTTGGCGATCTGCGACGACAGGACAGCATTGGCGATGACCCCCATTTCAAGCGGGGGCACGGCGCCAAGATTGTTGATCAGCAGCGCATGATCTGCCGCACCCTCGAGCTTCGCCGCCAGTCGCTCGGTCATCGTCGCGACCAAATCGGCAATCGGCTGCAGGGAAATACGCTCGACCCCGGGCTCGCCGTGAATACCGAGACCGAGTTCGCCTTCATTGGCGCCCAGTCGATCCTCATGCGTTTGGCCCGGCACGCTGCAGGTCGAAAGCGACATGCCGAGCGAGACGATGCTGTCCGCTGCGGCGCTCGCCAGGCCCGCCACCGTCTTGAGCCCGGCGCCGGCCTCGGCATGATAGCCGGCGATCTTGTGCACGAACAGCGTACCGGCAACGCCGCGGGGCTGGATGATGCCGGGGATCGCGATATCGTCGGCAACGATGACCATCTCGACGTCGAAACCTTCGGCACGCGCCTTTTCGGCGGCGAGACCAAAATTAAGGCGATCGCCCGTATAGTTCTTGACGATCAGCAGGACACCTTTGGGGCCGGTTACGGCGCGGATCGCCGTCAGCACCGCATCGACGCTCGGCGAGGCAAAGATTTCGCCGGATACAGCTGCGGTGAGCATGCCCCTGCCGACGAAGCCCGCATGTGAGGGCTCGTGCCCCGCCCCTCCGCCTGAGATAATTGCTACCTTCGACTTGTCCCAATCGGCCCGGAGGATCACCTTGATCTCTGGAAACGCGTCGAGACGGGCTAGACGACCGGCGCTGCTCGTCTGGATCAGGCCGTCCAAGGCTTCGGTGACGATGGTTTCCCGGCGGTTGAAGAAGTGTTTCATGGAGACAGATCCGTCTTTTATGCCAATGAGTTCGTTTCTTTCGGTGGCTTATCCAAGGCGCTGGCCGCTTGCGTCGAAATAGAGTGGATCGCGCAGTGTCAAGCTTATTCGATCACCCGGCCGGATTGCGAGATATGGATCGGCAAGCGTGACCAGCTTATGGTCGCGCACCTTGATGTGAAGGTGGTTCTGGTCCCCCAGATGCTCGATCCAGTCGATCTTCGCACTGGCGTTCTGATCGACGACGATATCAAGGTGCTCGGTTCGCGCGCCGACCGTCTTCGTTCCCGGCGGCGGATTGGCACCAGGAAGAAGATCGGCCGGCAACAGGTTGATGTGTGGCTGGCCAAGGCGCGCGGCGACATGAAGGCTGGCCGGATTGCCATAGATTTCGCGCGGCGTTCCGACTTGCAACAGCCGTCCTTCCGAGACAATGCCGATCCGATCCGCCATGGTCATCGCCTCGACCTGGTCGTGAGTTACATAGAGCAGGGTCGAGCCGAGTTCCGTCTGGATGCGCTTCAGTTCCAGGCGCAGTTCTGCGCGCAGTTTCGCGTCGAGCGACGAGAGCGGTTCGTCCATCAGATAAATGGCAGGCCTGCGCACCAGCGCCCTGCCGATCGCAACGCGCTGCATTTCGCCGCCCGACAGACGTGTCGAACGGTTCTCCAGCTTGTGATCGATCCTGACCATGCGCGCAATTTCCCGGACGCGGCGGTCGATATCTTCGCTCGCAAGCCGGCGCGCCGGGGCTCGCAGCGGAAAGGCAAGGTTGTCGTAAACCGTCATATGCGGATACAGCGAATATTGTTGAAAGACGAAGGCGACATCCCGTTCAGCGGGAGCTTCGCTTGCGACATTGCGGCCGCCGATTTCGATGCGTCCACCGTCGGGCTGTTCCAGCCCCGCAATAAGGCGCAACGTGGTCGTCTTGCCAGCACCCGTCGGCCCGAGCAGAACGACGAATTCACCGTCACGGATGGAAAGGTTGAGATCAGCCAGAGCCTGAGTGTCGCCGAAACGCTTGTCGAGCCCCTTGAGAACGACGTCAGCCATGTTGAGCCTCCGAATAGAGTGCCGAGGCAATAGCGCGGCCCGACTTGCAGTCGAACAGCGCAAGCTTGCCCGGATTGAATTCAAGGCCAACAGTCTCGCCAATACGGAAATCCCGGTTTGCCGGAACGCGTGCCTTGATCACGCCGCTCGATGTCTCGATTGCCACGACCTGATTGGTTCCGAGATATTCGCTGCCATAGACGGCTCCGCGCAACGGTGACGCGTCGCTGAGGCGGATATGTTCGGGCCTGACGCCGAGCGCAAGCTCCGACTCGGCCAAGTCCTGGTGCACCTCGGGAACGCTGACGTCGACGCCGTTGAGCGATATCGACTGCGCTCCCGACTTGAGACCCGACGTGAAGCGCATGAAATTCATTGGCGGCGATCCGATGAAGTCAGCGACATACATGGTGGCCGGCTTGCTGTAGATTTCCTGCGGCGTGCCGAATTGTTCGATGACGCCATGGTTCATGACCGCGATCTTGTCGGCCATCGCCATCGCCTCATGCTGATCATGGGTCACGTAAACCGTCGTCGCGTGGATGCGATTATGCAGTTCGCGCAGCTCATGGACCATCACCTCGCGGAATTCGGCGTCCAGCGTACCAAGCGGTTCATCCATCAGAAAACACTTCGGACGGCGCACGATCGCGCGGCCGAGAGCCACGCGCTGGCGGTCGCCGCCAGCAAGTCCGGAGACGGACCGGTTCAAGATATGATCGATCTGCAGCAGCCGCGCAGTCTCCTCGACGCGCTGACGGATCTCGGCCTTCGGCATGCCTTGCGACAGGAGCGGGAAGCCGATGTTCCTGCGCACATTCATATGGGGATAGAGCGCAAAAAGCTGGAAGACGAAGGCAATGTCGCGGGCGCTGGCGCGATTGAAGGTGACGTCCTCCCCATCAAGGTAGATCTTGCCGCTGGTCGGCAATTCCAGGCCGGCGATCATGCGAAGCGTCGTCGTCTTACCGCAGCCAGAGGGGCCGAGCAGTGCCAGGAACTCGCCGTCATGGATGACGAAGCTCGAATCCTGCACCGCTACGAAGCTGCCGAACTGCTTGCGGAGATTTTCTATCCTGATGTCCGCCATGGTTCACTCCGGAAACTTCGAGACGATGATGAACATGGCGGTGCCTGCGAGCAGCGTTACCAACGAATAGGTATAGAGGACGAGAAGGAACGGCTGGAAGAGCATGAGGAAACCGACGGCAATCAAGGCGGTCGCGATATTCTCCATAGGTCCCCGGCGCAAAAAGAAGGGGCGCTTCCGGCGGGATGGGCGTGGGGTCTCGATGAGATGGGTCATTTGCGAACCGCTCCGAAGGTGATGCCGCGCAAGAGCTGCTTGCGCAGCAGAATGGTAAAGACGAGGATCGGGATCAGGAAGATCGTTGTTCCCGCAGCAACGGCAGGCCAGTCCTGGCCGCCTTCGCCGATGATGGTCGGGATGAATGGCGGTGCCGTCTGGGCTTCACCCGAGGTCAGCAATGCGACAAAGGCATATTCGTTCCAGGCAAAGATCAGGCAGAAGATCGCAGTGGCGGCGATGCCCGTGGTTGCCTGCGGCAGAACGACTTTCCAGAAGGCCTGCAGCCGGGTGTAGCCGTCGATCATCGCAGCCTCTTCATATTCGCGCGGGATCTCGTCGATGAAGCCTTTAAGCAACCAGACGGCGAGCGAGACGTTGACTGCCGTGTAGAGCAGGATCATGCCCAGCGCCGTGTCTGAGAGGCCAAGCTCGCGATACATCAGATAGATCGGTATGGCGACCGCGATGGGCGGCATCATGCGCGTCGACAGGATGAAGAACAGAAGGTCGTCGGCGAACGGCACCCTGAAACGGGAGAAACCGTAGGCGGCCAGGGTTCCCAACGATACGGCCAGAAACGTCGAGCCGAAGGCAATCACCAGAGAATTGGCAAAGCGTGGCAGGAAATTCGAGGGACCCGCAATGACCATGTTTCGCTTGCGGGTCACCTCATCACAGGTGCCGGTCGGTGCAGGCAGGGAAGCGATGTATTCCGGCGTCTGGCGCGTTCTCGTCGTCAGCAGATTGCAGTAGCCTTCCAACGTCGGCGCAAAGACGATCTTCGGAGGATAGCTGATGGAATCCGGCGGAGATTTGATGCTGGTCAGGAAAATCCAGACGAGCGGGATCATCGTGATCAGAGCGTAGAGGATCACGATGGCGCCGGCGATCCGCTTGCTGGTCGGGCTCGGCTCGACGACCGAATGGGCTGAGGTAACCGAGCTCATCGCTGCTTCACCTTGTTGAGTGCCTTGACGTAGATGTTCGCGAGGCCGAACACGGCAACGAAGAGGACGATGGCAAAGGCCGACGCCCGTCCGGTTGCCCAGCTTTCGAAGGCGGCCCGCTTCAGGGTGATGGAGGCAACCTCGGTGGTCGAACCCGGGCCACCGCCTGTCAGCAGTGTCACCATGTCGAACATCTTGAAATTCTCGATGCCGCGAAACAGCACCGCGAGCATGATGAAGGGCAGGGCCATCGGCACGGTGATCGACCAGAATTGCCGCCAGGCGGAGGCGCGGTCCACCTCGGCCGCCTCATAAATATAGTCGGGGATGGAACGCAGGCCTGCCAGACAGATCAGCATGACGTAGGGCGTCCACATCCAGGTGTCGACGATAATGATCGCCCAGGGGGCCAGCGAAACGCTGCCGAGCATCTGGATGTCGGCTGTCGGAATGCCGGTGACCAGGGAAACGGCATAGGCGAAGAGACCGATCTGCGGCTCATAGAGGAAGCGCCAGAAGTTGCCGACGACCGCTGGAGACAGCATCATCGGGATCAGGATCAGCGTCGTCCAGAAGGCGTGGCCGCGAAACTTGCGGTCGATCAGATAGGCGAGCGTAAAACCGATGACCGTCTGCAGCAGGATCGTCCAGAAGACGAAGTGCGCCGTCGTCTGCATCGCCTGCCAGATGTCGGGGTCATTGAGTACCCGCTCGTAATTGCCCAATCCAACGTTCAGGACCGGCGCATTCGGACGGTTGGCGCGATAATTCGTGAATGACAGATAGATCGCCCAGATCAGCGGAAAGATGTTGATGGCGAGAAGCAGGATAATGGTGGGCGCGATAAATACCCAGGCGATTGCTCGATCGGATAGTCCGCGGACGCGGCGGGCAAGCGATGTCGGCGTCGCCCTTGCAGTTGCGTCTGCAGCCTTCTCGACCATAGAGGAAGAGGAAATGTTCAAGGTGTCACCTGGTCTTTGCGTATATGAGACATGTGGCGGCCCGGCAGTCTTGGCGAGCTGGGCCGCCATTCTGGCAAGAAGGTTGCGCGTCCAGCCGGACACTAGATCTTGCCATCGTCCTCGAAGACTTCGGTCCAGTCTTTCACCAGGCCATCAAGCGCCTCCTGCGCGGTGCCGTTGCCGGCCACGACATAGTTATGAACGCGTTTCTGCATGTCCTGCAGGAGGGTCGCGTAGCTGGGCTCGGCCCAGAAATCCTTCACGATCGCCATCGAGTCCAGGAAAGCCTGGGCATAAGGCTGGCTGGACGCAAAGTCAGGGGCATTCACCACCGATTTCAGGCAGGAATAGCCGCCGAGCTGCCACCATTTTGCCTGCACCTCCGGCTGGGCGAACCACTTGATATACTGGAGAGCAGCGTCCTTCTTGTCGGAATAGGAAACAACCGAAATGCCCTGTCCGCCGAGCTGAGCGAAATGTTTCTTTTCAGCCGGATTGGGGAAGAAACCGATCTTGTCGCCACCCACCTTCTCGTCTTTGTAGAGGCCAGGCCAGGTGAAGGCGAAATTCATCTGCATCGCGACCTGGCCGGATTTGAAGGCATCGGCCGACTCGACCATATAGACATTGGAGCTGCCGGGCGGAGTGCAGCAATCATAGAGCGACTTGTAGAATTCCAGCCCCTTCACCGCATCGGCAGAATTGACGAAGCCTTGCATTTCGTAGGGCTTTTCAGGGTTGTCGTACTGGAAACCCCAGTCATACAGCACGTTGGTTACGCCCATCGTGATGCCTTCGGAACCGCGCTCGGTATAGATCGAAGCACCGTAGACGGTCTTTCCGTCGATTTCGCGCTTCTGGAAGAACTCGGCGATCTGCTTCAGTTCGTCGTAGGTCTTGGGTGCGGCGAGCTCCCGGCCGTACTTCTCCTTGAATTCCTTCTGCAATTCCGGCCGCTCGAACCAGTCTTTGCGATAGGTCCAGCCGACCACGTCGCCCATGGCAGGCAGCGCCCAGTAGTTCGGCGTATTCTTCGGCCATTCCGAATAGCCAACCACCGTCGCCGGCACGAAGTCATCCATCTTGATGCCTTCCTTGTCGAAGAAGTCGTTGAGCTTGACGTAGTGGCCGTTTTCCGCCGAGCCGCCGATCCACTGGCTGTCGCCGATGATCAGGTCGCAGAGCTTTCCGTGAGAGTTCAGCTCGTTGAGAAAGCGGTCGGCATAGCTGGTCCACGGCACAAACTCGAACTTCATTTCGGTGCCGGTTTTGGCGGTGAAATCTTTCGAGAGTTCGACCAGCGCGTTGGCCGGGTCCCAGGCCGCCCAGCAGAGTGTCAGTTGGTCAGCTTTTGCGAGATTGGGCAGCGCCGACGACATGACGAATGCCGAGGCCAGCCCGAGAAGGGCTTTCGATTTCTTTTGCATACGTTCCTCCCAGAACCAAAGCCGGCTCCCCGCCGACATGAAAGTCCACCAATTTCAGAAAATGCCTACATGAACTCCTCAACCCTCATGTTTAGCAATATGTTTAGTAATAGACGTTTTTATAAACATTGCAAGTAACAATCGTCGCGGTCCGGTCATCCACCTCGTGATGATGCAGATTGCCGGCCTGCCGAACAGTTCAGGACCCTGACGTGCCGCGCCGGCGGGCTGCCGACATGATGCCTCGAGGTCGGAACGACGCTATGGGCAGGAGGGAACGCGCCGCATATGATCAATCAATTGAAGGGAGATCGACTGGTGTGCGCGCAGATGGATCGCGGCCGGGATTGCGGGTTGAGAGAGAAACGGGCCGCAAGGTCTGTGTCCGCGCTCATACCAAAAGAAAGCCAGCCATTCCGGCAAGAGCGGCGACGATCGTTGCGATCGCCAGTCGGACTGCAAAGGCGAAACTGCCGATGCTTGCTGCAAGCACTGCTTTCGCAAGAAGATTGGCGAAGGCGGCGACCGCGATGGCGTAAGCAGCCGCATCCGCGGACAGTTGGCCCGATGACAGTTTTGCGACCGAGAGGGTTATTGCGTCGAGATCCCCGAGACCGGTGATGAAGGCAAGGGCAAGCAGCGATTGCGTTCCAAAGACGATAAGCGTCGCCCGCGTCAAGATTATTACAATGGCCAGAACAAGGGCAAAACGCAGCGCGACCATGATCTCCAGCGGGTTTTTCGGTGAAAAATCGGGAGTATCGTCGCTACGCCGCAACGATCCGATAAGGCCACCGGCGATGGCGAAGACGACGGCCGCTGGAGCGACCAACGGTGCAAGCTCCTTCAGAACGGCTGGCCCAACGACGCCGCAGATCAGAAGCGTGCGGGTGAGGGAGACCGCCCCCGCCAGCATTGCGCCGGCCGAAAGCAGATGGGATAGTCCAGGCGTCTTCGACGACTGGCGGGCGAAGGAAAGCGTCAAGGCTGTCGAGGAGACGATGCCGCCGCTTGCGCCCGTCATCAAGATGCCGGCACGTGCGCCGGTGAGCCTGATCAGCACATAACCGGCGAAGGATACGGCTCCGACGAGGATCGTCATCATCCAGAGCTCGAAAGGATTGATCGTCTGCCAGCGATCGATCGGGGCGTCGGGCAGGATTGGTAAGACGACGACCGTCATCGTCAGCAGGATCAAGGCCGCCCTGAGCTCAAGCCAGGTCAATCGTCGAAGGAACCCATGCAGCGGTTCGCGCGCCGCAAGAAGGGCCGTTATCGCAACGGCACCTGCCGCGGTCACCGTCATGTCGGCAACGACGGCGGAAAAACCCAGTACGAAGACCATGATTGCCGCAATGGCAGCCGTTGCGCTGTAATCCTCGTCGCGGGAGGACTGCAGGGTGCTGAACACGAGGATCGTGATGCAGAAGAACGCAAAGATGGCAACGGGCAGGATCGGTCCTGTCATAGGCTGGAGGAATCCGCACAGGCCGCCGAGGAAACTTGAGAGGCCATAGGTTCTGATGCCTGCGACCCTTTTGCCCGGCGCAGCCTCGCGCTCCTGCCAGCCGCGCTCGATGCCGACGAGGATTCCGATCGCAAGCGCCAGACTGAGGCGCTGAAAAGCTTCCATCATTACCAGTGCCGACATGTCTGAGGGTCCGATCGCCGCCGTACGTTTCTTCAGAGGGCTTCTCGCGCCTTCGCGTTGCGAAGAACGGATATGCCGAGAACCATAAGAAAGAGGCCGCAGATCACTGCATTCCAGACGAAGAGCGGCCTTTCGGCGTTTTGCAGCATCCATGGCGAAACAACAAGCCAGATACCGATCAGGAGATTACCCCACTCCTCCCATAGACGGTAGGAGGCGAATGCTGCAGCGCTGAGGATGGCGACGGCGATGCCGCAGACGAGGACATTCCAGGCGTCAACGCCAAGCGGCACGGAGTCCGGACTGAAGCTTCCAAGTGCCCAAGGGGAGGCGATAAGCCATACCCCGATGATGAAGGCGCTGTGGTCTTGCCAGCGACGACGGTCCATTTCTCGATCTCCCTGTTTTTCACGAAAGCCAATCACACCTGGCGGCCTGCCTCATTGCGCCGGATCAAAATCTTCGCGGTGAAGAATTTCTATGGGCGCAAATGGCCTGTTTTTGACAACCGTCAATGACCGTTTGCCGTGGTTTCAGGATCATGACATCCTCAAGATAAGGAGCAGCTTATGAAGGCAATGATCCTGGAAGCGATCGGTGTGCCCCTGCGTGCGGTGGACCGGCCTGATCCGGTGCCGGCAGCGGGGCAACTGATGCTGAAGGTCGAGGCCTGCGCCGTGTGCAGGACGGATCTTCATGTCTGCGATGGCGATCTCGTCAACCCGAAGCTTCCGCTCATTCCCGGCCATGAGATCGTCGGCATCGTCGAGGCGGTGGGGGAGGGGATCGCGCCGTCGCGCATCGGTCAAAGGGTCGGCGTGCCCTGGCTCGGCCACACATGCGGTTGCTGTTCCTTCTGCCGGAGCGGAGAGGAAAACCTCTGCGATGAGCCGCAGTTTACCGGCTACACGCGTGACGGGGGCTTTGCCACCCATGTCGTTGCGGATGCCGATTATGCCTTTGTGCTCGATAGTGCAGCCGATCCCGTTGCCCTTGCTCCGCTCCTCTGCGCCGGCCTCATCGGCTGGCGTTCGCTGAAGAAGGCCGGTGACGGCAGGAGGATCGGGCTCTACGGGTTCGGCGCGGCCGCGCACATCATCGCGCAGATCTGCCGCTGGCAGGGCCGCGAGGTCTACGCGTTCGCACGTCCGGGCGACGAGGCAGCGCAACGCTTCGCGCTCGAACTCGGCGCCGTCTGGGCAGGAAGCTCTGATGAGCCGCCGCCGGTCACGCTCGATGCGGCGATCATCTTTGCGCCCGTCGGCGAACTCGTGCCGGCCGCATTGAAGGTGGTGCGGAAGGGAGGCCGGGTCGTCTGCGGAGGCATCCACATGAGCGACCTGCCGGCAATGCCTTATGCCCTGATATGGGGCGAGCGAGCCGTGGTTTCGGTCGCCAATCTGACGAGAAGGGACGCTGAGGAATTTTTCCCCGTCGCTTATCAGGCAGGTGTCCGGACCCACACGAAAACCTATCCGCTTGCCGACGCCAATGCGGCGCTCGACGATTTGCGCGCCGGTCGTTTGAGCGGGGCGGCCGTCCTGAAGCCTTGAGTGGCGGCGCTATCGGGATGTGGCGACGCCGGTTCCGGTTTCGAGCGCCTTCATGGCGGCAACCACGCGCGCCGCAAGCTGTGGCGTGCGTGCACCAATGAAACCGTCCACTTTTGGTGCGCGATTGGAGCGGTAGGCGAGCGACGATCCGTCAGCCTGCAGGACCGTGCCGCCCGCCGCCTCGATGATCGCCTGGCCAGCAGCGCAATCCCAGATCATCGTCGGACCGAGTCGCAGATAGAAATCGGCCTCGGCGGCAGCCACCAGCGCGAATTTCAGCGACGATCCCATTGCTTGCACGTCGCAGGGCTGCAGTGCCGCGAGAAGGGCTTCGGTCCGTGGATCGCAATGGGAACGGCTGACGAGGGCAATCGGCTGAAGCCTTGGCGCGAGGGGGTACGGGAGCTTGCGTCGAAGGCCTGCGGCTGTCTGTTCGAAGGCAAGCCCGGCACCCCAGGAGAAGAAGAGCCGGTCGCGAGCAGGCGCGTAGATCAGACCGGCGCTGACGCGCCCGTCTTCAACCAGAGCAATGTTGACGGCAAATTCGTCGCTGCCTTTTATGAACTCCTTGGTGCCGTCGAGCGGATCGATCAGGAGGATTGCGGCATTCGTATCCTGACCGGCCCCGGCGGTAGGAGTATCCTCCTCGCTGATAACGGGGATTGCCGGGAATGATGCCAGGCATGCTGCGCGAAGGATCGCGTGGCTGGTAAGATCGGCGGTGGTAACGGGCGTGCCGTCTTCCTTGGTTCTGGTGGCAAGGTCATCCTTCTGCAGCTCGAGCGCTGCCTTGCCCGCCTTCCGAATGATCGGGATCAGTGTTTCGACAAGCTGCCTTCTTGAAGACAGGTCCATCATATCTCCCCGCCAGCTGCACGATGTCGATTCTTTCCTATTCTGCGACGACGATCCGATCATTGATGCGGGTCAATGCGTTGTCCCGGGAGGATCGCAATGCTGGCAAGGCTATATGGCGATTGAAAGGTCTGCAGATGATCACCGAAGACCAGTCGGCAACCATTTCCTTTCTGAAGGACGCGTTGTCCCGGAATGCAGCGCCCGTCGAAACGATCGAGACGCATATATCGCGGATCTTCCTGGCAGGAGAGCGGGCCTACAAGATGAAGCGCGCCGTGAAGCTGCCCTATGCCGATTTCTCCTCCCCGGAGATACGGCTGGCGGCATGCCGCAAGGAAGTCGAATTGAATACGCCGACCGCGCCCGGCATCTATCTCGGCGTCAGGACGATCACGCTGGAGGGTAGTGACAATCTTGCGCTCGACGGCCAGGGCCAATTGGTCGACGCGCTGGTGGAGATGCGGCGTTTCGATCAGTCGCTGTTGCTCGACCGCATCGCCACGTCAGGCGGACTGACACCATCGATGGTGACCTCGCTGGCGAAGGCGATCGTCCGGTTCCACCGTCTCGCCCCGGTCATCCATGATGGTTCGGGCGCGGCCAATATGGCTGCCGTCCTGAAGGTCAACGAGGCCGGTTTTGCGACCAGCCATGTTTTTTCACCCGACGAGGTTGGCGAACTGACAGCGGCCTTCGACCGCCGTCTGACCCAGCTTGCCGGCCTGCTGGACCAGCGTGAACAGGCGGGCAAGGTTCGGCGTTGTCATGGCGACCTGCATCTTCGCAATATCTTCCTGCTCGATGGCGAACCGTGCCTGTTCGATTGCATCGAGTTCAACGATCAGATCGCAACGACCGATATCCTCTATGACCTCGCCTTCCTGTTGATGGACCTCTGGCATCGCGGGCATCCCGAATTCGCAAACCTGGTGATGAACCGTTATCTCGACGAGATGGATGAGGAAGACGGCTTTGCCGCGCTGCCGTTCTTCATCGCCGTGCGCGCTGCCGTGCGGGCGCATGTCACCGCCACCCAGACGGAAGACGCGGGCGAGCGGGCGGCGATGCTGGCCGGCGAGGCGCGCTCCTATTTCCAGCTTGCCCGCTCCTTGCTGCAGCCGGTGGCAGGACGGCTCGTGGCCATCGGCGGCCTCAGCGGGTCGGGAAAGACGACGCTTGCAGAAGCGCTGGCGCCGCGCATTGGTCAGGCGCCGGGCGCGCGCATTATCGAAAGCGACCGCATTCGCAAGGCGATGCATGATGTTCCAGCCGAGACCAGGCTGCCGCAGGCCGCATATCGGCCTGAAATTTCCGCAAAGGTCTATGAGGAGATGGCCTGGCGAGCCCGCCTCATCCTTGCGGAAGGCGGTTCTGCGGTGGCCGATGCGGTCTTCGACAAGCCGGCCAACCGGCGTATGATCGAGGACGCGGCAGAAGAATGTCACCATCCCTTCTCAGCCTTCTGGCTCGAAGCTGATCCGGCATTGCTGCTGCGGCGCGTTGCGGCACGGAGCGGCGGCCCCTCCGACGCGACGGTTGATATCCTGGCGCATCAGCTTGCGCATGATACAGGTGCCGTTGCATGGCCGCGTCTCGATGCCACTCGGCCTGCGGAAAGGATCGTCGATGAGATCATCCATCTCATCGGGACGAATGGCTCAGAACCTGCCCCCGCAAATGCCGAAGCCCGCGCGGTTTCTCCAAGCCATCCGAATACTGTTCTTTGACCGGCTGCAATGAGGATCCGCAGGGGTCGGCTTCACGTCGTTGGTGAACTATGCAGCGGCCCCCGCCGTGAGATATGTTTGCCGTCGCTCCGGTGAAAAAAGAGGCGCTTGGCAATTTCGAGGGTGACGGCAAAGGCCAACGAAATGCCGAGCAGGCTGCCAAGCAGGGGCAGCGGAAGGGGTACGAACCCGAAAGTGCCGGCAAATGGCATATAGGGCAGGGCAATGGCGACAATGCCGATGAGCATCGTCGTTCCGAAGAGCAGCCGGCTCGGCCGGCTCTTCCAGCTTGCGGCAGCGGTGCGCACGATCAGCATGGTTGCAAGTTGCGTGACTAGCGATTCCACGAACCAGCCGGTGCGAAACTGATCGACGGTCGCCCCGATGTAGAACATCAGGAAACCGAAGGTCAGGAAATCGAAGAGCGAGCTGATCGGGCCGAAGCAGAGCATGAAGCGCTCGATAGCGGCGATATTCCATCGCTTCGGGCGCAGCACGTCGGCATGTTCGACGCGGTCCGTGGCAATTGCCATGGAGGGCACGTCGGCCAGAAGATTGTTGAGCAGGATCTGCTTGGCGAGCAGCGGCAGGAAGGGCAGGAAAAGCGAGGCGACCGCCATGCTGATCATGTTGCCGAAATTGGCGCTGGTGGCGATCGAGATATATTTCAGCGTATTGGCGAAGGTCCGCCGGCCGTCGTCGATACCGCGCGCCAGCACGTCGAGATCACGGCGCAGGAGCACGATATCGGCCGCCTCACGGGCGACATCGACGGCGCTGTCGACGGAGATGCCGATATCGGCCTCGTGCAGCGCCGGCGCATCATTGATGCCGTCGCCGAGATAACCGACCACATGGCGGGCGCGGCGCAGGGCCTTGATGATCCGCTCCTTCTGATTGGGATCGATCTCCACGAAGAGATTTGTCTTCTGCGCCCGGGCAAAAAGCGCGTCAGTGCTCATAGCGGCGATCTCGCTGCCGGTCAGGAGATGGGTCGATTTCAGGCCGATGGTTTCGGCCAGGTGCCGGACAACGTAACGATTGTCGCCGGAAATGATCTTGATGTGGATGCCGCGGTGCTTCAGACCGGCAAGAGCCTCCTTCACGCCGGCTTTCGGCGGATCGAGGAACAGCAGGAAACCCTCCAGGCAAAGCTCGGCCTCGTCGTCCTTGCCGAACCCCGTTTTTTCCGACGGGAACCGGCGTGTGGCGATGGCGATCACCCGGATGCCGTCCTCGCTCCAGTTCCGGTAGCGTTTCTCGATGGCGTCGCGCAACGGCGCGTCAAGCGGCCGTGTCATCGCGCCCGCCTTGGCCGATGTGCAGGCGGCGAGGACATTGGCGACGGCACCCTTGCAGATGAGGTCGGTCCCGTCTTCTCCTCCGGTGACGACGGAAAGTCGCTTGCGGGCAAAGTCGTAGGGAATTTCGTCCACCTTGCGGTAGTGCGCCATCTCGTCCGGAGCATTGCCCGATGCAAGGATCGCATCGTCGAGCGGGTTTTTCAGGCCGGTCTGCAGGCTTGCATTGAGGGATGCGAGCAGGCGCACCCGGGCGGACGCCTCCCCGGCAATGTCGACGCAGCTGTTGAGCTGGATGACGCCTTCCGTCAGCGTCCCTGTCTTGTCGGTGCAAAGCAGGTCCATGCTGCCAAGATTTTCCATCGCCTCCAGGCGGCGGATGATGACGCCTTGCCTGGCCATCACCCGGGCCCCCCGCGCCAGCGTGACGCTGATGATCGCCGGCAGCAGCTCCGGCGTCAGACCGACGGCGAGCGCCAACGAAAACAGCAGCGAGTCGATCAGTGGTCGATGCAGCAGGAGATTGGCGACGAAGACGACGAGGACGATCGCCAGCATGATCTGTGTCATCAGATAGCCGAAGCGGCGGATCCCGCGGGAGAATTCCGTCTCCGGCAGCTGACGCGTCACCGCGTGGGCGATCGTCGCGAATTCGGTTCGGCCCGCGGTGGCGACGACGAGGGCGGTCGCCGTACCGCTCCGCACGGAGGTGCCGGTAAAGATGCAGTTGAGGCGGTTGCCGATCTGGGCTTCCGGCGGCGAGATGCCGGGAGCCTTGCCGACCGGAAAGGTCTCGCCGGTCAGTGCTGCCTCGCTGACATTCAGATCCCGAGACGACAGGATCACCGCATCCGCCGGCACGAGACTACCAGCCGAAAGACTGATGACATCGCCCGGCACGACCGCTGCGGCCGGAACTGCCCGTTCAGTGCCGTCACGCAGCACGGCCGCCGACAGCGATATGCTTTTCCGCAGGGATTCGACGGCACGGCTTGCCCCGTATTCCTGGGTGAATCCGAGCAGGCAGCTTGCGAGGACGATGCAGCCGATGATCAGTGCATCATGCAGTTCCCCGACGCTTGCCGCGACGATAGCGGCAAAGATCAGGATGAGGACGAGCGGACTGACGAATTGCTTGAGCAGTGTGCGGAACGCGCCCGCGTCGCCGGCGGCATCGACGGTATTCGCTCCATATACCTGCAGCCGCGCTTTCGCTTCCGCCGATGTGAGGCCGGAGGGCTTCGATTTGAGCTCTCGAAGAAGCTCCGGCAGCGGCAGCGCCCAGTAGGGCCGCTGATTGCCTGTGCTCCTGTCGAGATAAGTGGTGCCGGAATCAGCCGAATTGTCCATGTCGCCGCTCCCTGGATCGCCGGGAGAGCTTGCCCTCAGCACAGGTTGCGACATTGACCCGCGTCAATTCTACGATCACGGATCGTGCGGCATTTTACCCTTGCCGCACCGCTTGCGGGCGCTCCGGCATTTGTCGGCTTCCAGGAACACGAAAAGCGGACAGGCGAGTGCCAGAAGCGTCATCCACGAATCGTTAGCGGAAAATCGACCTTGATCGCGGGAGCCGTGATGGCGGCAAGACCGCGTCCGAAAAATTCTCGATCCCCGCACCAAAGTCGGGAGACAAACGAAAACGGCCGGACATCCAGCCCGGCCGTTTTCGTTTAGGGTAAGCACCCGATCTGCCATCCTGTCACAGATTTCAGACCGGGCGCTCTTGCGCTTCCATTGCCCCCAGAAGCGCAGTCTTTATTCCCGCTCGCCCGTGAAATTGAGCAGAAGCTGGAAGAGGTTGACAAAGTTCAGGTAGAGCGAGAGCGCGCCGAAGACGGCCAGCTTCTGGTTCGATTCCTGATCGTAGTTTTCCGAATACTGTTCCTTGATGTTCTGCGTGTCATAGGCGGTGAGACCGACGAAGACGACGATACCGATCACCGAGATCGCGAACTGCAGGGCAGACGAACCCAGGAAGATGTTGACGATGCCGGCAATGATGATGCCGAACAGGCCCATCATAAGGAATGAGCCCATCTTCGAGAGGTCACGCTTCGTGGTGTAGCCGTAGAGGCTGATCGCGCCGAACATGGCAGCAGTGATGAAGAAGGTCTGCGCGATGCTCGTCTTGGTGAAGACCAGGAAGATCGAGGCGAGCGAGAGGCCCATGACGGCGCAGAAGGCCCAGAAGGTCATCTGTGCGGTGCTTGACGACATGGTCTGGATGCGGAACGAGAAGAAGAACACGAAGGCGAGCGGCGCCAGCATCACCACCCACTTGAGCGGTGTGCTGAAGATCGGCACGTAGAGCGCCGGCGTCGAGCCGACGATGAAGGCGACGATGCCGGTGATGACGAGGCCGAGCGCCATGTAATTGTAGACGCGCAGCATGTGCTGGCGCAGGCCCTCATCGAAAAGGGCCTGTGTTTGGGCGCCGGAGCCGTAGCCATAGCGGGGATTGATCGGGTTCATGACTGATCTCCTCGGTTGAACTAGTAGAGCGATCGGGCAAGCCGTTCGGCTGCCTGATCGAGGTTGGCGTCGCTGTTGTCGGCGATCAGCGCGTAAGCAACGTCGCCGATTTGCCAGTAGGCGGCTTCTGTCTTTTCAAGCGCGATATGGCTGACCGGCTTCACCTCGAAGGCACCCGGCCGGACGGCGAAGAGCGACAGGCGCTTGCCGTCGGTCTCCTCGATTGCCATTTCGACGCTCGGGCCAAAATCCGACGGGAAGATCTGCAGATCGGCAACCTTCCAGCCTTTTGGCAATTCGGGCATCACGATTGCGGTCGCAGCGCGGATTTCCTCGGCGCTGTAGGCCGGCGCCGTCTGCGACGGGATGGTTTCGCGAAGGGCTGCCGTGCGATAGGCGCGCACCGCATCCTCGACATACGCTGGTGTAGGAACCGAAGCGGCGACTTCCGTTGCCGTGAAGGCGCCGAAGGAATTATGCGCCACCCAGCCGGCGGCGAGCAGCACACCAACGGCAGCGATGCGCTGCATCGAATGCAGGATGCGGCCATAGGAAAGGCCACGTTCCAGCCTGCGGGCGGCATCGCGCGTCTCGGGGTGGCCGAAGGCGCTTTCGCCGGCGAGCGCCAGGCGCAATTCGCCCTTCACGCTGAGATCGGCCATGACCTTTGCGGCAATCGCCGGGTTCTCGGAGAGGTAGGATTCCACCTGAATGCGCCGTGCGACATCGAGCTCGCCGTCCACATAGGCGTCGAGATCGGCATCGATGATTGGATCAATCGCCTTCATTGCCGTTCCCTCCAACTAATTTCAGATGCGCAATGCGCGGCATTTTCTCCTCGAACTCCCGCAACTGGGCGCGGGCGCGGGAAATGCGCGACATCAGCGTGCCGACAGGAATGCCGAGCGCATTGGCCGCTTCCTGATAGGATAGGTCCTCGATCGCCACGAGATGCAGCGCTTCACGCTGCTCTTCCGGCAGATCGAAAAAGGCGTTGCGCACCTGCTGCAGGCGCACCGCATGCTCCTGGCCTGCGGGCAGCGACTGCTCCGCCTCGACTGCCGCTTCATCATGGCGGCGTGTCAGCGAGCGGGACTGCCGCACGCGGTCGATATGCGCGTTGTGCAGAATGGAAAGCAGCCACGTGCGCAGGTTTCCGCCGCTGCGGAAGCTCTTGCGCTTCTCGAAGGCCCGCACCAGTGCATCATGCACCAGATCCTCCGCCTCGTCCGAATTGCGCACCAGCGAGCGCGCGTAGCGACGAAGCGCTGCGAGCTGACCGATGACATCGAATGGGCGTTCTTTCCGTTCCATGATTGAGTATACGAAAGCATCGCAGATTTTATTCCGTGCCGATGCGGAATTTTTTTCGAGCGGCCGGAAAGGGCATGCCGGTTTTCCGTAAACGCCAAAAACCTCCGCCACTTGCCATGGCGGAGGTGGTGTTTTGCAGCCTCAATACAAGGGATCAGCCCTTGGGCATGATATTCCGGGGTCAGCCCTCGGGCATGATCCCCGGCTGGTCGGCGGGGAATTTCGCAATATCCTGGACGCTGACATTGAGGTGCTGGGCAACGAGGGCGGCCGGCGTATGGGTCAGCCACGAGGAGAGCCCGACTTCCTGATATTCGGCGACCTTGAAGACGGCAACGAATTGCAGGTCGGTCTTGCCGGTATTCTCGATGATATGGCCCTGGCTTCTTTTGACATAGCCAATGTCGCCGGGCCGGAAATCGGCGGTCTGGCTGCGTGGTCCGGCATCGAACACCGTCATGCGGCCTTCGCCCTTGATCCAGTACTGCCATTCGTCGGCATTCGGATGCCAGTGCATTTCGCGCACGCCGCCGGGCTTGATCGTTTCGATCGCAGCGGCAATCGTCTTGGAAACCTTGAAGATGCTGCTGTCGGCAAGCTGGATCGTGCCTGATGCATTCTGCTTCAGCGGCGCCGATGCCGCCAGCCGATAGGTGAAGGGGTAGGGCGGCAGGCCGGCGGAAGCTACGGCCTCCTGGTCGGCCGAAAGCGGACCTGGCTCCTTGCCCTGGAAGATCCAGAGATCCTGCAACGGGATGTTCTTGAACGTGTCCTGCGGCACGCCGAAATTCTTGGCGAGCAGTTCCGGCGAGGTATGCGCCAGCCAGTCGGTCAGGAGCAGGGTGCCATATTCGGACTGCTCGCCCTCATCGAAGACGAGGACGAATTCGGCGCCTTCAGGCCCGAGACCTTGCAGCGAGTGCGGGTAACCTGCCGGAAAATACCAGAGATCGCCGGCCTCGACGTCCTGCACATAGGCCCGCCCCTGCGGATCAAGCACAGTCACCCGGCAGCGGCCGTTTGTCATGATCGCCCACTCGGCAGCCCGGTGCCAATGCATCTCACGGATGCCGCCGGGGCCAAGGCGCATGTTGACGCCGGAGACCGCTTCGGAAATTGCAAAATCGGATTGCGTCACTTGCCGTGCCCAGCCGCCGTTCTGAATGCGCTTCGGCGCATTGTTGAACGACCCCCAGAAGAGCTGCATATCGCCGACATCGGTTGCCGGCGGATTGCCGAATGAGGGGAACTGGTCATTAAGGGCGGGGTTCTTCGGACCGGGATCGGAGAGCCCGGCAGGATTGGCGTTGATTGCGCCTTCTGCCGGCTGATCGGGATTGCCGAAGCTCGCTGCGTGCGCCGCACCCGCCGCAAGTGCCGTTCCGCCCATCGCTCCGAGCGCTAGAACCGTGCGTCTAGAAAGAGGTTCCATGGTTTTAATCCTTTCGTGTCGATTGGGAGGGTTATTCCGCCGGGGCTTGGGTTGGGGCGCCGGTGGTGGCGTGCCGTCTGCGGCTGACGAATTCGCTCAGTTTTTCCAGGTAGAGGTAGACGATAGGGGTGGTGTAGAGCGTCATCACCTGGCTGATGAGCAGGCCGCCGACCATGGCATAGCCGAGCGGCTGGCGCAGCTCCGAGCCGGTGCCGTGGCCGAGCATCAGCGGCAGGCCGGCAAGAAGTGCCGCCGATGTCGTCATGATGATCGGGCGGAAGCGCAGGAGACAGGCCTGGCGGATCGCGTCTTCCGGCGACAGTCCCTGCTCGCGCTGGGCGGCGATGGCGAAGTCGACGATCATGATGCCGTTCTTCTTGACGATGCCGATCAGCAGGATCACGCCGATCAGCGCGATGACGGTAAAGTCGAAGCCGAAGACCCAGAGCATGGCGAGGGCACCAAGACCGGCAGAGGGAAGCGTCGACAGGATCGTCAGCGGGTGGAAATAGCTCTCGTAGAGCACGCCGAGGATCAGATAGATCACGGCAATGGCTGCAAGCACGAGCAGCGGTTCGCTTGCAAGCGAACTCTGATAGGCCTGCGCATTGCCCTGGAAGGTGCCGATGACGGTTGCCGGCTTGCCGAGATCGGTCTCCGCCTTTCCGATGGCGGCGACCGCCTGGCTGAGTGCGGTACCCTTTGCCAGGTTGAACGAGAGTGTGACGGCCGGGAACTGGCTCTGGTGGTTTACGGCAAGCACAGCCGTCGGCTCCGTCGTCTGCTTGACGAGCTGGTTCAAGGGAACCTGCTCGCCGGTCAGCGGCGATTTGATATAGAGACCGTTGATCGCCAGCGGCGACTTCTGGAACTCGGGGGCGAGTTCGAGAACCACATGGTAGCTGTTCAGGTCGGTGAAATACTGGGTGACCTGGCGCTGACCGAAGGCATCGTCAAGCGTGTCGTCGATTGTTTGCGGCGCAATGCCGAAGCGCGATGCTTGGTCACGGTCGATCGTAAGCGTGACAGTAGCGCCACTATTTTGCTGGTCGGTGGCGACATCTGTCAGTTCCGGCAGCGTCTTGAATTTTGCGAGCAGCTTTGCTGCCCAGTCGTTCAGCTCGCCGGCATCACCGTCCTGCAGCGTATATTGGAACTGCGTGGCCGATGCGCGTCCGCCGACATTGATATCCTGCGCCGGCTGCAGGAAGAGTTCTGCACCCTGCATCTGCGCGAGTTTCGGACGAAGCCGGTTGATGATCTCGCTTGCCGAGGCATCTCGTTGATCTTCAGGCTTCAGCGTGATGAACATGCGGCCGTTATTGATAGTCTGGCCTGCGCCGCTGCCGACGGCCATGCCGACGGTCGCAACCCCGGGATCGCCGGCAACGATTTTGCCTGCCTCGAGCTGGTGGCGCGACATCTCAGCGAAGGAAATATCCTGGGCGGCTTCGAGTGTACCGGTGATGAGACCGGTATCCTGGATCGGGAAGAAGCCCTTGGGAATATTGATGAACAGGAAGCCGGTTGCGGCGAGCGAAGCGAGGAATACCATCATGGTCAGCCGGTGATGGCGCAGCGCTATATCGAGTGTGGAGCGATACGCCGCAAGAAGTCCGTCGAACGCCTTCTCGCTCATGGCATAGAGCCTGCCATGGCGAGCGTCTTTTTCCGGCTTCAGGAAGCGGGAGCTCATCATCGGCGTGATGGTCAGCGAAACGATCGCTGAGACGACGATCGTCATCGTCACTGTGATTGCGAATTCCCGGAACAGTCGACCGACAATACCGCCCATCAGAAGCAACGGAATGAAGACGGCGACGAGAGAGATACTGATCGAAATGATAGTGAAGCCGATTTCGCGCGCGCCGTCGATTGCCGCCTGTTTCGGCGTTTTGTCCATCTCCATATGGCGATGGATGTTCTCGACCATCACGATCGCATCGTCGACGACGAAGCCGACGGCGATACTCAAGCCCATCAGCGAGAGATTATCGAGGCTAAAGCCAGCGACATACATCAGCGCCAATGTGGCCAGGAGCGCCAGCGGCACGGTGACGCTCGGGATCACCGTCACCCAGACATTGCGCAGGAAGATGAAGATCACCATGACGACGAGGGCAATGGTAATGACAAGCGTCGTTTCGACATCCGCCACCGAGGCGCGGATCGTGGTCGTCCGGTCGCTGAGGATGGAGAGGTGGAGGGCGGCCGGTGCGATCGCTTGCAGCTGCGGCAGGGCCGCGCGGATCGCACCGACCGTATCGATGATGTTGGCGCCCGGGAGCTTGAAGATCGGCAGGAGGATCGCCCTCTTGCCATCGGCCCAGGCCGCCAGCTGATCGTTCTCCGGTCCGTCGATCGCCTGGCCGATATCGCTGATGCGGACCGGAGCGCCGTCGCGATAAGCGACGATCGAATCGTTCCAGGGGGCGGCCTTCAGGAGCTGGTCATTATCATAGATTGTGTAGGTATGCTCTCCACCCTGCACGCTGCCTTTCGGTGAGTTGCTGGTGATGCTGGTCACGGCGCTGCGGATATCCTCAAGCGAAAGTCCCATCTCGGCGATCTTGCCGGGATCGATCTGCAGGCGCACGGCCGGCTTCTGCTGTCCGAAGATCAGAACCTGCGAAACGCCGTCGATCTGGCTGACATGCTGCGCGAGCACGCTTTCGGCAAAATCGTCGACTTGCGTCAGCGGCAGGGTATCCGAAGTGAGCGCAAGAACCATGACCGGCGGATCGGCGGGATTGACCTTGCGATAGGTCGGCGGTGAAGGCAGGTCCGTCGGCAATTGCCCCCCGGCTGCGTTGATTGCGGTCTGCACGTCCTGGGCGGCGCTATCGACGTCGCGTGACAGATCAAATTGCAGGGTGATCGCGCTCGAGCCGAGCGTGCTCGTCGAGGTCATCTGGGTGACGCCCGGGATCTGGCCGAACTGCCGCTCCAGCGGCTGGGTGACCGCCGATGCCATGGTCTTCGGATCGGCGCCGGGAAGCTGCGTCGAGACCTGGATCGTCGGAAAATCGACCTGCGGCAGGGGTGCCACCGGCAGGAGAGGGTAAGCGACGATACCGATGCCGAAAAGGCCTGCCATCATCAGCGAGGCGGCGATTGGCCGCTCGATGAACCAGGAGGAGACGGACATAGCCTACTCCTTGCTGGCGGCTTGCGCAGCGGCCGCCTGTTGGATGCTGACATGGGTGCCGACGTCCAGGCGATACTGGCCCGATGTCACGACCTGTTCGTTGCCGGTTAGGCCCTTTTCGATGACGGCGCGGCCATTCTCGATCGGGCCGGGGGTGACCTTGCGCACGGCAGCCGTACCGGCAGCGTCGATGATGTAGACGAAGAAGCCGTCTTCTCCGCGCTCAAGTGCTGCGGAAGGAATGGTCACGGCCTTCTGGAGCGTCTGCTGCTTGACCCTCAGCGTCACGAATTGACCGGGCCACAGCGCATCGTCCTTGTTCTGGAAGATCGATTTGATGCGGATCGTGCCGCTTGCCTGATCGATGACGTTGTCGATGAGTGAGAGCGTGCCTGACGCAAGCTGCTGCGACTGATCCATCGACATCGCCGTCACGTCGACCGGGCCGGCCTTCAGCGCGTTGCGCACTGCGTCGAGATCGTCCTCACGCAGCGTGGAGATCACAGTGATCGGCTGCGTCTGGGTGATGGTGACGATCGGTGTCGTGTCGGTCGTCTGGACTTCGTTGCCGGGATCGACCCGACGTATACCCGTGCGGCCGTCGATCGGTGAGCGGATCTCGGTATAAGAGAGCGACACGTCAGCGGCCTCCTTGGCCGCCTGATCCTGCGCGAGCTGTGCCTGTGCACTTGCCACCATGCTTTGCTGCTGCTCGACGGTTTCCTGCGTGACGATCTGCTGCTGGCCCAGTTTCTGGTCCTTGCCGAGCAGATATTGGGCATTGGCGAGATCGGCCTGGTCCTGCTTGATCTTGGCGGCCGCCTGATCGTCGGCTGCCTGGAAAGGGCGAGGGTCGATGATGGCGAGCACATCGCCCTTCTTGACGGCCTGTCCCTCGTCAAACATCACGCTCTGGAGTTCGCCATCGACACGTGTCGTGATATTGACCGTATAGTTCGCCTGCACCGTGCCGAGACCGTCGAGATAGACAGGTACGTCGGTAACGGCAGGGGTGGCGACCTCGACCGGCACGGCCGGCGAGCTGGGCTCCGGGGCGGCAATGGTTGGCTCAGTCCCTGCAAGCCAGAAGGCTGCGGCCGATCCGCCCGCAATGGCGAGAATGGCGGCAGCAGCAAGGATCGCCGGTTTCCGGCGACGACGGGGTTCAGTCACGATGCGGATGGATGTCACTGCCGGCTCCATGGGCTAAAGGTCGAACGACGCTGCAACGGCCGCCGGCGTTGGCGGCCTCTCAATCTGCTTCCTGAATTGAAGGGCGGGTGCCTGCGCCAGGGGTCAGACTGCCGATTATCGGCAGGCCGACCGGCGCTTCTGTGTCCTGCCGGATCAATTCAATGCGAGAAGGCTACGTCCGGGCGGGCATTGGCGCATCTATACGCAGGTCTAGTTGCCGTTCCCCATAGGTATACGCCTTGCATCCGGGCAGCTGACGGCACGCGGAAGGACCGGCGTGAAAAGCACTCGCACCGGCTCTCTGCGCCTATTCAAAGGAAAATCGAGTGTGGCCGATCAGCCGGCTGTGGCCGGCTGCGTTTCGGCCGTTGATGGGTTCTTCCGGAAATCGGGATGCAGCGGTCCGAAGGGCATGGCGCCCATGCAGGCCACAAGGGCAATGCCGGCAATCGCAAAGCAGAAAGAGAGGATGAAGACGTCGGCATAGGCGAGCACGCTCGCCTGCGCGTGGACTTTTGTCGCGATGGTGGCGAGAGCCTCCAGGTTTCCGTGATGGCCGGTGCCGAATAGCGTCTCCAGTTTCGCCAACGCGGTCCGAAGACTGTCCGAGGATGACGAAATCGGCCCGGTCAAGATATTGGAATGATACTGCTCGCGTTGCCGCAGCCAGGTGTTCAACAGGCTGAGCGCCAATTCGACACTGCCGAGCCGGATCACCTGGATATAGGCGGAGACCGCTGTCGAGCGCTTGGGATCGGAGTTGGCGATCAGATAGACGACTGTCGCAAAGAAGGCGAAGGATTGCCCGGCCGTATGCAGCAGGACGACCGGCAGGAAATTCCACGGCGCCCATGTGATGGAAAGATGCGCCCCCCAGAGGGAACCGAGCGACATGGAGGCCAGTCCCATCATGATGCAGAGCCGCGCATCGATCCGGCGCAGCAGGAAGATCGCAAAGGCAATGAACAGAAAGACCGGGATGACGGCGCCGAAGATGTAGAGTTCGGAGATGGCGATCGGCCGCAAACCGACGACCGTCTGCAGGAAACCCGGAATGGAAATCGCGGCGCCGGAACTGGAAAACGTGAAGGCGATGATGATCGCGTAGCCGATGCCGATGTTGCGCGACAGGATCACGCTCGCATGCGCCCAGGGGTTCGCGACGACGCTCTCGTTGATGAGGAAGCCGATGAAGAGGATGGCGCCGCCTGCGAGCAGCGAGGTGACGATGCCGGAGTTGAACCAGTCCAGCCGGTTGCCCTGATCGAGACCGACGTAGATCATGGTCATCGAGCATCCGAGCAGCATCATGCCGCCCCAATCGGCGCCTTGGAGCAGGCTGAGATTAATCTCCTCCCTCGGGGCGCCGATGATGAGGAGCAATGCGATGATCGGCGTGACGATCACATCCTGCCAATAGACCCACTGCCAGCCGAGATAATCGTCGTAGAGGCCGACCAGCACGAAGCCCAGATTCTGCGACAGCGGCACGCGAAGCGCGTAGATCGAAAGGCCGATCAGCCAGTATTTCATATCCAGATTGCGGAAGATCACCATGATCGTGGCGGGTATGAAGACGCCGAGCAGCAGGGCTCTCGCCGCATGCAGCGCAAACAACGGGACGCTGTCATGGACCATGGGAATGGCAAACGAAATGCAGGCATAGACCAATGTCGTCGGGATCATGACCCGCCGCACGCCGAAGACGGTCGCAAGCCAGGCCACGGCAGACGAGATCAAGATCTGCGGTGCGTTGGCGACGGTGCTGAGCCATGAGGCTTCATCGAAACCAAGCGAATAGGCGCCGCGGATATCCGGCAGACCGACGGCGAAAACGCGGGTGTCGAAGCCGACAACGAAGGAGGCGAGCAGCAGTGCTGCGACGATGAGAACAGGGTGGCTGGTCGTCGTGCCGCTGGTCAGCGGACCAAAGGCGCGCGGTGTCGCGCTCATTGCTCTTGGTCCGACTTCGTATCGACCGTGACGACGGCAGACATTCCGGGCTTGAGCCGATCCAGCAGCGGCTGGCCGGGATCGAAGACGATCTTGACCGGGATGCGCTGGACGACTTTCGTATAGTTTCCGGTCGCGTTGTCGGGCGGCAGCAGCGCAAAGATCGAACCGCTCGCCGGAGACAGGCCGCTGACGGTGCCGTGAAATATCTGACCGGGGAAGGTGTCGATGGTAACGTCTGCCGTCCTGCCTGGGGTCATGCGGGAAAGCTGCGTTTCCTTGAAATTTGCGGTCACATAGACGCTCGGAAGCGGAACCTCCGAAATGACGCTCGTTCCGGCGGCCACCAGGTCACCTTCGTGGACGAGCCTGCGGCCGATGACGCCATCGAAAGGCGCGTAGATCCGCGCATAGCCCTGATGAATGAGAGCCGTGTCGAGCGAAGCCTGCGCGGCGTTGACCTGCGAGCGCAGCAGCGGATATTGCCCGTTCAGCACATTAAGCTGCGCCTTCTGCTGCTCGATCGAAGCGGCTGTCGATTTCACAGAGGCCTGGGCTTGCAGATAGGCGGCTTGTGCCTGCTGCAATAGCTGCTGCGAGGTCGCTCCGCCAAGGCTTGTCTGGCGGTGGAACTCCTGTTCCGTTTGCGTCTGCTGCGCCTCGGCCGATGTGTTCTGTGCCTCGGCCACCTGTACGACAGCCCTTTGTAGCTCGATCTGGTTCGCCAGATTGGCAAGCGACGCGTTTGCCGCGGCAAGATTGGCTTTGGCACCCTCGACCGCCGCATCATATTCACGCGGGTCGATCTCGGCGAGCAGCTGGCCTTTCGTCACCTTCTGATAATCGGTAACCGGCGTGCTGCGGACGATGCCGCTGATCTGGGCGCTCAAGGTGGAGACGTCGGAGCTGACGATGGCGTCGTCGGTCGATTGCGATGCCGCACCTGCGACCCATCGGTTCCAGTCGACGGTTGCCACGGCCACCCCACCACTGACAAGGGCAATGGCGAGAAGCGGAATGGCAAGGCGTCTCAGCGAGATCACGGTTGCCGGCGGAGAGCGGACCGGGTCGGCCGGAATGTCCGGCAAAGGGGACGGTTGTAACGGGCTAAGGCTGGTGATGGTGATCGGATCGGCCATGAGACGCCTCATTTCTCATTGCGGTCGGTGGAGATCTTTGCGCGGACGCGAACCGGGGCCGGCGAGAACGAGACGTGGCCGCTGCCATAAAACTGCAGCCAGTAGCCAAGCGCCATGAAAACCGCGCCGCCGATGAGGTTGCCGATCGTCACCCAGATGAGATTGTGGATTGCCGCGGCAAGCGTGATGTTGGCCGGATGCTCGCCCATCAGCGCCATTGAGAAGGTGAACATGTTGGCGACGCTGTGTTCGTAACCGGCTGCCACGAAGATGGTGATCGGCCAGAAGATCAGCATGATCTTGGCAGCGGCATTTTCCGTGCGTCCCGCCATCCAGATGGCGAGACAGACGAGCCAGTTGCAGAGAATGCCGCGGGCGAGAAGCTCGAGCGATCCAGCCGACATCTTGGCGGAAACAACGGAAAAGAACGCCTGGCTTCCATCGCCCAGAAGCACGCCGCCGCCGGCCAGGTGGAAAAGGCCGGCGAGAACGACCGCGCCGATCAGGTTGCCGATCCAGGAACTCGCCCAGACGAGCAGCATATCCGAAATACGGCTGCGCCGGGTCAGTACCGCAAGCGGCATGTACATCGCCGTTCCTGTGAAAAGCTCGCTGCCGGCAAAGACGACGATTGTCAGGGCGGACGAGAAGACGATCCCCATGACGAGATGCGCCCAGGCCGGATCGGCATGCGCGCCGGCGGTGAACATGATAATATCGCCGAAACCGATATAGGCGCCGGCCATGGCTGCCCCGATCAGGAAGGCAGGAAAGTGGCTACGGACCGCTTCGGCTTTCTCTTCGCCGGACTGGGCAAAGTGATCAATCGAATCCTGATACATGACGGTACCTCGTCTCTCTGGTGATCGAACCGGGCTTCGTCCCGGATGCTCGAGACGTTAGTCGCGCATGCCGCATTGCTGAATCATACCTACGTCTAGGCTGTCTTCAGCCAGGTCCAGACATGTGTTGTCATGCTGGCATGCCGCTTCGGTCGTGACGGATAATCGGGCAATACTGAAAAAAAGAGGCCGCCTCCCGAAACGGAAAGGCGGCCATGTGCGGATCCTCGGGCAATCCGTGGCTTCGGGCGGAGGGGAGGGACACCGGGAAGCCCTAACCGAGATTTCTATCGCCTGTCAGGAGGAGGCTTCAGGCGATGGAATGGAAGATACGCCCATCCTGAAGCAGGCGGAACTAAACTTACGTATTGGCCCGCCTAGACCAGCGCGCGATTTCATCCGGTCGGGCGGCTTCCCTATTCTTTTCGTCGATCGGCGAGCCCTCGTCGACGATGTCGGGCAGCATCCGCGGTTCCCTCGGACACGCTATGCCGCCGATAGCGACCTTAAACTCCGAATAGGATCTATCATGAAAACCATTCTTCTTTCCTTCTTCGCAGCCGGCATGCTGGCCGCCCCTGTCGTTGCAAACGCCGCCCAGGCCGATGTCGGCAAGCTGGACTGCGACGTTTCCAAGGGCATCGGTGTCATCGTCGGCTCCAAGCAGGACGTCGACTGCACCTATACGCCGAGCGCTGCCGGTGATGCCAGTCAGCATTATGTCGGCACGATCACCGATTTCGGTCTTGACGTCGGTAGCGTAGAAAAGGGCCGGATGGTCTGGCTGGTCTTTAGCGCCACGCGTGAACCGGTTGCCGGGCTGCAGGGCACATATGCCGGCGTGACGGCTGATGCCAGCGTCGGGATCGGCGGAGGGGCCAATGTGCTGGTCGGCGGAACGCGCAAGACCGTCTCGCTGCAACCGGTTTCGCTTGAAGGCGATGTCGGTGTCAATTTGGCCGTCGGTGTGGCGGCACTGAAGCTGCGGCTCGCGGACTGAATCTGGTGAACCGAACCTGAAAGGTCGGCTTCGCGGGTAGCGCCTGGGAAGCCGGCAAAGTGTAAAAAGCCGGGATCCCGACTGATACGGCTGGATGACCGGTTCTGCCGTCTTGAATCCAAATGAATGATCCGCTTCCGCGCGTGCCCTCCGCTCAGTTCTCGCAGCAGGGGCATCCCGAATGACCAGGCAACGACGGTCTGAGACCGCTTTTCCATTCTCCTGCATCTGGCGCGGGCGGGCCGAAGAACTCGCCGCTCAGGACGAGTTTCTTGACATCTGAGCAATCAGAAACCTTGCCGTCGCTGGTCCGGGCACTGTAGGGAAGAGCCTGCACGGAGAAGGTCATGAGCAGAACCACGAAACGAGAAGCAGATCTCCTCATCACCGACGAGAAAGAACCGGTAAAACGCAGGCTTCGCGAGCGGAGCGCCGCGGAGCGTCCGGCGGAGCTCGAAAACTTCCTGAATCTGCTGGCTCGTGCGATGCTGCATCCGTCGGCCTCGACGATGGCGAGTTTTGTCGCCGGGAAGGTTTTTCAAAAGCTTGAACGCACGGGAACGCTAAGCCACAAGCAGCTTCAGGATACCGGTATCCCTTCAGGCCTCGAGGCGGCCCTCCAAAACGCAATCGCGACCAGAGGCATTTGTGCCGAGGTGGCGCAGTGCGTTCGGCGCCTTGCTCACTCGCTCGTGTGGATCAGAGGCAGAAGCGGACCATTTGCAAGCCTGAACTTCGAGACCGCCCATGCCCACAGCGTGATCGTCGGACCCGGTGGACTGGAAGACCGGACGGATATCCGCATTGGCCTCACCTATATGGAGCCGTACAGCCGGTTCCCCGATCACGTGCAGCGGTTCTCACGGGCTTTTTTGTTGCTGTCACCCTGCGAACTTTCGATTGCCGGAGCGAGCTGGTTTTCGACCGGAACAGGCGGCGTCTTCGCGGCCGAAGCGGGACAGTCCTTCGCCATGCGTTGTACCACGACACCGCTATTGGCGGTCTGGTGTCACGTCGAAGAGCCCGGACGTGCGCGGAGTTGAACGGAATTGGGTCCGCCAAAGTACCGTTTTCCACGGTTGCACAGCTGTTCAATCGTCGACACATGGTTTCGGTCGGTTGTATATGACAATTTCATGACAGAGTATGTGCCCCGCTGATTTGCAGGGGAATACATAGAATGAAAGAAAAGAAGCGGGTCTACGAGGCCCTCGTGGACGGCGCCATGGAAGGCCTGGTGGGCGATGCGCTTTACGATTTCGTCCGCGGGCGCTGTCCGAAAGCCTCCAGCAAGAAGATCGTTCGCGCCTCGCTGCTGGCGCTGAGCGATCCTCATCTGAAAGACCGCAATATCCTCGATGTCATCTATGCGCTGGCGATCAAGCACCGGCTGGATGACACCACCGCCGAGGATGAGCAGGAAGAGGAAGTCGACGTCTCGGGGCGGTAGGCGGTTTCCCCAGCGAACCTCTTTTACGTGGGCAATGGAGCAGAAGAAACGGACGGACGTCCAACTTTCGGTTTGCGAACAGCCCGGCCCAATGCATGCAGCCTGTCGAATACTTCTAAGAGGGCTCTCTGGATGAGAGAGCTGCCAAGTCTTCTCTTAGCCGAACGGCTAAATCCATCCGTTCGTGAAGAATACTCATTATACCGATATCGCCGTTATCGAGTTCGCGGAAGAAGACATAGCGATGCTCATAGCGGCCGAAGTAAAGCCTTCCGCCTGATATCTGCCGGAACCGTGAGGCGCTGCCGAAGCTGTCGCCATATCATTCGATCCTTGCGCAGCCGCTGCAAATGACCGTGCAAACCAAGGATATCGGCGTCCGCCTGTTTTTCGCCCCACGCCTCAAATGTGTCGCGCCACATCTTGTCCTGCGCTGCATCGGCGCGGGGATAAAATCGATAAGTCACCATGACTAGCGGCGCTTGTTGCGACGGATAACATCCTCGGCGCTGATAGCGACAAATTCACTGTCAGCGGCTCGCATCGCGGGGGCGAGCTCCTTTTGCAGGGCATCCCATGCCTCGTCACGGGTCTGCAAATCGCGCCGGATCAACGCGCGGATATATTCGCTTGCGTTTTCGTAGAGGCCGTCGTCGCCGATCTGCTGCCGAATATGATCTTGCAGCGCGCCACTGACCTTCACATGGATGCTACCTGATGCCATCACCTTGACCTTCCGTTCTTCTTCCAATGTGGTCAGCGTGGCATATATTGTCGATGTTCATCACCATGTCGGCTTACTGGAGACTTAGTGACAAGCGTCAGGTGGCGGTGTCCGAAAGTTCTTCGAGGATCGGACAGTCCGGACGATCATTGCCGTGGCAGGCATGGACGAGATGTTCGAGCGTATGCCGCAGCTCCGTCAGCTCGCGGATCTTCCGGTCGATTTCCGAAAGCTTCGCCTCGGCGATCCCCTTGACGTCGGCGCTCGCCCGGCTCTTGTCCTCGTAGAGTGCGAGCAGCTGACGGCATTCCTCCACCGAGAAGCCGAGGCCGCGCGAGCGCTGCAGGAAGCGCAGCTTGTGCACGTCCGAGGCCGCATAATCGCGGTAGCCGTTTCCGCCCCGGCCGGGGCGGATGAGGCCGATGTCTTCGTAGTAGCGGATGGTCTTTGAAGGCAGGCCGGACCGTTCCGAGGCTTCGCCGATATTCATCACTTGATTCCTTTACAGCTGTTCGACCCTCAGCCTCAGCGCATTGCCGATGACCGAGACGGACGAGAGGCTCATGGCAGCGGCCGCAATCATCGGCGAGAGCAGCAGGCCGAAGATCGGGTAGAGCACGCCGGCGGCCACGGGGATGCCGAGCGCATTGTAGCCGAAGGCAAAGCCGAGGTTCTGGCGGATGTTGCGCATGGTGGCTTCGGCAAGCCGCCTGGCACGGACGATGCCGTTGAGATCGCCCTTCACCAATGTAATGCCCGCACTTTCCATCGCAACGTCAGCGCCCGTACCCATGGCGATGCCGACATCGGCAGCGGCGAGTGCCGGCGCATCATTGACGCCGTCGCCGGCCATGGCGATGACAGCGCCTTTCGCCCGGAGTTCATCGACCAGCGCCTTCTTGTCCTCAGGCAGAACATCGGCGCGAACCTCGTCGATCCCAAGGCTTCCTGCCACCGCACGGGCCGTCCGCTCATTGTCGCCGGTCGCCATGATGATTTTCAGGCCGCTGTCGTGCAGCGCCTTGATGGCGGCAGCCGTTGTCGGCTTGACACGATCGGCAACGGCGACAAGGCCGGCCAGCACGCCATCCACGACCACGAACATGACGGTCTTGCCTTCGCCGCGCAGCGCCTCGGTCTTCTCGGAGAGCGGCGAGGGATCGATGCCGAGATCGGCAAGCATGGCGGCATTGCCGAGCGCGACGGATGTGCCGCCCGCCTTGCCTTCCACGCCCTTTCCGGTCCTTGCCTCGAAACCCGTCGCGTCGCGGAAGGTGAGGCCGCGTTCTTCGGCACCGGAGACGATTGCCTCGGCGAGGGGATGTTCCGAACCGCGTTCCAGGCTTGCAGCAAGCGCCAGCAGATCGTTTTCATCAATGTTGCCCAAAGCCACAACCTCAGTCAGCTTTGGCTTACCTTCGGTCAGCGTGCCGGTCTTGTCGACGATCAATGTATCGACCTTCGAAAAACGCTCCAATGCTTCCGCATCCTTGATCAAGACACCCTCCTGCGCGCCACGGCCGGTGGCAATCATGATCGACATCGGCGTCGCAAGGCCGAGTGCACAGGGGCAGGCGATGATCAGCACGGCGACGGCGGCAAGCAGGGCATTGGCCAGCCGCGGCTCCGGCCCGACGAAGGACCAGACGAGGAAGGCAGCGATGGCGGCCGCGACGACGCCGGGAACGAAGATCGCCGAAACGCGGTCGACAGCCCCCTGGATCGGCGCGCGCGAGCGCTGCGCCTTCGCCACCATGTCGACGATGCGCGACAGTGTCGTGTCGGCGCCGACCTTTTCGGCGGTCATGATCAGCGCGCCGTTCTTGTTCATGGTGCCGCCGGTCAGTGTGTCGCCCACAGTCTTTTCCACCGGCAGCGATTCGCCCGTGATCATCGATTCATCGATGGTCGACTGGCCCTCGATGACGGAACCGTCGACCGGCACACGTTCGCCAGGGCGTACCCGCAGCCGGTCGCCGGCCTGGATCTCGTCGACAGGCACGTCGCGCTCACTGCCATCGGCATCGATGCGGCGCGCGGTTTTCGGCGCAAGGTCAAGCAGCGCGCGGATTGCAGAGCCGGTGCGTTCGCGCGCCTTCAATTCCAGCACCTGCCCGGCGAAGACCAGTGCAATGATGACGGCGGCTGCCTCGAAATAAACGGGAACAGAGCCGCCATGGCCGCGGAAACTATGCGGGAAGAGATCGGGCGTCATGGTCGCCACGACGCTGTAGACATAGGCCGTGCCGACGCCGAGGCCGATCAATGTCCACATGTTCGGACTGCGGTTGACGAAGGATGCCCATGCCCTGCGAAAGAAGGGAAGGGCTGCCCAGAGGACGACCGGTGTCGCCAGCAACAGTTCGACAAAACTCGCAAGCGGTTCCCCGAGCGCTTCGCGCGGCCACGACAGGCCAAGCATCGGACCCATGGTGAGGATCAGGAGCGGGATCGAAAGAACCGCACTGACCCAGAGCCGCCGGATAAAATCCACGAGTTCCGGGTTCGGGCCTTCATCCTCGGGCGGAATGCCCATCGGCTCCAACGCCATGCCGCATTTCGGGCAGTCGCCGGGATGGTCGCTGACGATCTCAGGATGCATGGGGCAGGTATAGAGCGTTCCCTTGGGCATGGCGGCTGCCGGGGGTTTCCTGCCATTGCGATAGGTCTCGGGATCGGCCTCGAACTTCGCCTTGCAGCCTGCCGAGCAGAAGTAGAATTTTTCGCCCTCGTGCTTTAGGAAATGCCTGGCGCTGGCGCGATCGACGTTCATGCCGCAGACCGGATCCTTGGCCGTAAGATAATCCTGCGGTGCCGCTTCGAATTTCTTTCGGCAGCCATCGCAGCAGAAGCGATAGGTGTGACCCTCATAATCCAGAGAAGGCTTGCTGGCATTCGGATCGACCGTCATGCCGCAGACGGGATCGCGCACCACCAGCTCTTCAACCTTTTCGTCGTGGCCGCAGCCGCATTGCGCACCGGCATGATGGTGATGGTCGTGAGCATGTCCATGGTGGTTGTGGCCGTGATGATGATCGTGCTTGGTATCCATAATGCTTTCGCCTTTCATGCCCTTCTGGCATCCGGACGCCTTTATCAGCCTTCCAGCAACTGGAAGGTCAACAGCTTTTTTATCGGTGCGGAGTTTTACGGAATTAGGCAGCAACTGCCCCCAAGGAGCAGGTTTTCAGTCTCACTTGAGTATGTCTGAAGTGTTGACCGTCTTCGATGGCCGGGATGGCGTAAGTTGTAAATCGCCGCCTTTCACAGTATATAGGAATGAGGTATTTCTATAGGAGTGTACGATGTCGTCTACAGTTTCGGCGAACGTCGATGGCAAGACAGCCACGAAGTTGAAGATGGTGGCTTCGATGGAGAACAGATCCGTATCGAATGCGGTATCCAGCGCAATTACCGTATTCGTTGGACTTCCGAAGGGAGTGCGGGATTTCTTGCTCGAGCTAAACGCGCAAAACGATCAGGAAACCATTATCAGACTTGGCCGCGAGATGATGGCAGCGGCGGCAAAGGTACGCCTTGAGAAGGCAACTAACGACCTCGCAGCCGAGCACCGGTTCGGGGGACGGGAACATGCAGGCAGCGAGATTGACTTATTGGAAGAAGCTACTGCATTGAGCCGAGCCGCAGCACGTCGGAAGTAATGCATGGATCGTCCCGTCCGCGTGCTCCTCGATGTCAACATCTTCGTTGGCAACATAATGGCTTACGACCGTGGTCATAAAGGAACGGCGACACAGACGCTTGTGTCCATGGTGAGCGGCCAACAATGGGGCATTGCGAACCCGGCGCAATTAATCATCTCGTTCGAGATGATCGATACCCTCGAAATGGTGCTCCGCCGCCTGAAATACTCTGAGGATCGAATCAAGTCGTACTCCGGATCTATCGTTGACATAGTAAAATATGGCCCAGATGCGCTCGACCCATATCTCATTTTGGGTGGAGAGGAGCGTTTTGCTATGCCTGACGTGGAAGATGCCGGCGTGTTAGCTACAGCCGTTGGCGCCAAGGCCGACATTCTCGTCACGGATAACCTGATGGATTTTACTACGAAGGACGCTTCCGCCGTAGAAACTCAAGTGGTGAACACGACTTCTTCGGCCCGACGAACCCTGCAGGCTCTGAGATATGAGATCGGAAATGTGGACCTGATCGTCGCGCACCCGTTCGATGTGATGCAATGGATGCGCTTGGGCTACGATTTTACGCCCAGCACACTTTGGGATGTCATTCAGAAATCTGAGAACGAGTTTGGTCTGTGACTGCAGGGACAGTGCTCCTGCGTTGCAGATTTAGATTTGGTGGCAGTAGCGACATAATTCCGGATTTTTCAAGGTTACTGTCAAGCCGGCACGATCAGGGCCGCCGGCTGGTCTCCGAGAAGGGTGGCAAGCGTAATCTTCGTTCCCGGCTCCAGCATCTTGCCGGTCAGGAGATCTGCCTTGAGACCGTGAAGCGGTGAAGGCACGGATATTACCGTATCGTCCCAGAATTCCGACCCGGCAAAGAGCACGCCGGGATCGAGCCAGCCGAACATCAGTCTTGGCACGACGGTGACAGCGAAGTCGTTATGGTGCAGGCGGGCAAAGGCGACGACATGGTCGCTTCTGATGCCGCTGACGGCCAGCGGCAGATATTCCCCCTTAGTGAAAAGCTGGCCGTGCTCGAGCCGGAGTCCCAGGCCGATCTGGATGACACGCTGTTTCAGCGCCGCCGCCTGCAATCTTGCCAGCGGACCACCCTCGGCAAGCCAGCCTGCGAGTGTCTCGAAATCTGGCGGCCGCCTGTTGTCGGGGTCGACGAAACTGAAATCGAAACCTTCGGCCCCTTGATAGATATCCGGAATGCCCGGTGCCGTCAGCTTGATCAATGTCTGCGACAGGCTGTTGACGTAACCGGCCTCGATGAAGGGCTGCAGAACACGGGCGAAAGCCTCGGTGAAGGCGTCGTTGTCGGGTGAGACGAGTGCTGCCGCATAGGCGCGGACCGCCTCCTCATAGTCATTGTTCGGCGCCGTCCAATCGGTACGCAGCTTGGCTTCGCGAATAGCCTTTTCCGCATAGGCGACGAAACGCTCGCGCAGCCCATCCGCATGATGACGGTCGAAATCCTCAGGCCACGCGCCGGTAAGCGCCTGATAGAGCATCCATTCCAGATCGGGCTCGGGTGCTGCACCGTCCGGCAGCTCAATACGGTGACTTTCATTCAGTCTGCGCCAATGTTCGACGGCGTTGGCAAAGACGTCGGCGCCTTCGCTGACAGTATAAAGCCGCGCCCGCGCATCCTCGCCGCGCTTTGTGTCATGCGTCGATGTTGCCGAAAGACCCGAGGGCTGGGAGCGCGCCCGATCCTGCATGTGTTGGTGAAACGCTTCGATGCCGCCGGGCACATGCTCCGGCTCGCCACCGACCTCATTTACCGCCAGCAGCCGGTTGTAGCGATAGAACAGCGTATCCTCCATTGCCTTGGCCATGACGGGGCCGGAGAGCTGCTGGAATCGGTGGCGGAATTCACGAGCCGCCTCGTTGTCGACCTTACCCTCGAGGATGGCCACGATGCTTTGCAGCGACTGTGCATGGTCCAGATATCCGGCAGCCGCCAGCTCGGCTTTTTTCAGCAGGTCCGCATCCCGCGCATCGAGAGGGCCGTCGGTCCCGTAGGTGCGGTAGACGGGAAAGGCGATCAGAAGCTCGCGGATCGCCTCGGTCATTTCCCTGTTCGACAGTTCGGGGAGGAGGCCGGCTGCTATGCGCGCAAGGCGGGCCGCCTCTCCGGCGAAATTCCGCTCGACCATCAACCGCTTGGCCGTCCGTCGCCCGGCTTCGAAATCGCCATTGCCACCTGCCAGCCGGCGATAGGCTTCATCGAGCTTCTGCAAGCCATTGCCCTCCACGAAGAGCCCGCTCAAGGCGGCAACGAACTCGTAGCCCGTCGTTCCATGCACCGGCCAGTCGGCCGGCAGCCCTTCGCCGGGGCCAAGGATTTTCTCGACGACGATATAGGTGTCTGCGCCGACTGCTTCCCGCAAGCGGTCGAGATAGGCTCTCGGTTCCGCCAGCCCGTCGATATGGTCGATGCGCAGGCCCTGCACGTGGCCCTGACGCACGAGATCGAGAATCAGCCGGTGGCTCTCTTCGAAGACCCTGATATCCTCGACCCGCAGGCCGACCAGTCCCGTCACCTCGAAAAACCGCCGATAGCTCAGATGCTCCGAAGCCTCCTGCCAGCGCTGAAGCTGCCAGTGCTGCGCCGCATGCAGCCGCGTCATGAAGGCATGATCCTTTGAAAGCTCCGCAAGCTTTCTGCTCAGGCTTGTGAGATCGCCGGCCTCGAAGATCATGTCGCGCAGCCCTCGATGCAGGTCATCGCCACCGATGGAGCCTGCCAGTTCGGCCATCCCAGCGAGAACAGGATCATCCAGTTCCGTCGAGAGCTGGGCGTAGCTTTCCATGCTCAGCGGAAAGAGGGCGTCATAGTAGCCGATCGCCAGATTGCCATGCGTCTCGTCGATAGTGATCGTCAGTTCGCCGGCAGAAACACTTTCATCGAAGCTCTTACCGAGCTGGGGCAGGGTCAGTCGTTCGCTCCATTCTATATCGAAGTGGCCTGCAAACGGGCTATGCTTGCCGAATTCCAGGACGCTCCGCCACCAGGCGTTCTCCAGCGAAGCAGCCATATGATTCGGCACGATGTCGAGCATTAGGCCCATGCCCGCTTCTGACAGCGCCTCCGTCAGGCGATCGAAACCCGCCCTTCCGCCGAGTCCCGGATCGATCTCGTTGGCGTCGGTCACGTCGTAACCGTGCGTCGATCCTGTCGTGACGGTGAAGACCGGCGAGGCGTAGAGGTGGCTGATGCCAAGCGACTTCAGATAGGGGACAAGCCCGCAGGCACGATCGAAGGTCATGCCGTTGCGGAACTGGACCCGGTAGGTCGCGGAGGGAAGCGTCATGGGGTCGTTTTTGCCGTTTGAAGGGGACATCTTCCAACGGTTGTGAAGCGCTTTTGTTCCCCTTCTTTAAGGGTAGGTTCGTTGATGGGGTGCTGTCACATTGATTTTTCGCCAATCGAATTGCGGTAGTCGGGCTTTCGCCGCGGGCGGCAGAACGGACGGCTACGACGTTATTTTCATTGACGAGTGTTGATAAATATATCAACATAGACCATATGCCAGACAATGGCCGTACAGTATCGTGGATTAAGGCCGCCCGGAAAGACTTTGAAGATTTTCCGCCCGGCGCACAGGTCGAAATGGCGCGGGCGTTGACCGTGGTTGCCGCTGGCGGCCATCCCGAGATCGCAAAGCCATTGACGGGCCTCGGGTCGGGCGTACTCGAGCTGGCATTGAAGCACCGGGGCGACGCTTTTCGTGTCGTCTACGTGCTGCAGATCGATACGGACATATGGGTTGTCCATGCGTTTCAGAAAAAATCGAAGTCGGGCATTACAATACCGAAGGCCGAAATTGATCTGATCCGCGAACGCCTGAAACGACTGAAGGAGGCTTTACGATGAGCGACGAATTTGAACTTGTTCGCGGCAGTGGCAACGTCTTCCGCGACTTCGATATGCCGAACCCGGAACTGGAGCATCTGCGGGCTACGCTGGCGGCACAGATTATCAAGACGCTCGACAGGCGGAAGCTGTCGGTGCGGGAAGCCGGAACGCTGACCGGAATCAACTATACCGAATTCTCGCGCATCCGCCGCGTCAAGCTGGACGGCTTCACCGTTGACCGGCTTTGGAAGATGCTCGATCTCCTCGGCCAGACGGTGGACGTGAAGGTGAAAGTCCATTCGGCAAAGCCGCCGCGGGCTGCACACGCTCATGCGTAAGATCTGCAGCCGCTGAAAACGGCTGTCCAGGAAACGAAAAAATGACCGTCCTGCTTTGGAGATCGGAACCGGATGAGCGACGCCTATCTCCAGGGGATACTGGCCCGCGTGGCCGAGGCGAGGGACATGAGCGCCGCTTCGTCAATGACGCCCTCATTTTCCTGCAGGCGCGGCAGCTGGGTGCGAGCGTATTGACCGGCAACGTGCGGGATTTCGACTTCCTGTCGCAGATTGTACCGAGTGCTCGCGTCATCCTCTATCGAGTGCCTCTGTAGCCGCGCTCATGGGGAACGCTGGGCTCCTACTGATGGGCCATTGTCCGGGGGCCAAGGTCACGTTTCGTGCTCTGCCAACAGAACGCTTCAATCAGGCCAGGTAAGGCTCTAACGCGTGTCGCGTTTAATCGGCCTCATATCCGGCAGCCCTGAAGTAGTTTCGGCATTCGATCACGGAGAAGAGGTTGCAGATGTCGCCAAGTGCCTGGGCAATGGTGTCGAAGCTGCCTAGAAGACGCGCCGCAATGAATCGACAGCGGTCATAGTGGGTTCTTCCTGGCAGAAAAGACCGATACCTTGGCGGAAGCTCACCACCGAGACCCATTCAGGCAACCGTTGCACATGATCAGGAAAGTGCGACAGTTAGGGACTATGCTGTTCGAAAAACCGACGCGCGATCTGCTGAATGACATGCTGTTGCTGGGAGAATGATGTTCGCTTCAACCTCAGCGCACGCTTTTCTAAAAGATGCCAGGATAGCCAACCGAGTAACATGGCAGCAGGCAGGGAAACGGCGAAGACCGCCCACCATGTGCTGTACTCACCTAGAGCATTGTTCACCACTTGCTCCACTGGCCAGCCATACAGATAGGTCCCATAGGAGACGTCGCCAAACCGGCCGAGAGTCGGCAGGCGTATGCCCGGCGAGGTCGCGATCTGGACAAGCGGATAGGCGAATAACATTGGCCCATAAGGATAGGCGGGCCAGAGGACGAGGCAGAGCACACCAAGCACCACGAAGATCAGGGCCAGTACAATGCTTGGCTGCCATTTTGCCGCGACGAACCAGAGAAGTGAACCGCAGAGGAAGTAGGGAGCGATATAAGTGAAGTCCGTTATCAACTTTCTATCTGGCCACGGACTATCGAAGAAAAGCTCCAAAATCACGCCGACGGCGACGGAAGATGCGATGAGCGGGGCTCGCAGAAGCCCGATGGCCATCAATGCCGCAAGGATGAGGTAGCAGAATATTTCCTGCGGGATCGTCCAAAGAGAGCCGTTGACGAAGGTGGCAAGCCAGGAGATCGCAGGATCATAAAACTGTACATGGGGCAGGATCATACCATAGTTCGGATCGAGCACCGCATGCACCGTCGTCTTCACATGAAGCGAGTTACGAAGATAAGCGCTGATGCCTAACGGGCTGAAAAAGGGACCCAAAACATAGACGCTGAGCAGGGTGCAGACGACAAGCGCCGGATATATCCTCAGCGCACGCCGCCAGAGAAAACCACTCGCGCTGCCTGACTGCGCGCTCTGCGTGACGAGGAAGCCGCTTGTGATGAAAAACACATAGACCCCGAAGATGCCAAGGATATTGCCCCCTCCGATCAAACGCTCGAAGGGTTCGTTCGCCGAGGTTTTCTCCGAGATAAGGAAGGCATGCGAAAAGATCACCGTGGAGGCTGCGACGAGCCTGATCAGGTTGAAATTTGGGTAATATGCCTTCTTTATCTCGCGCCTATGCATGCGAGCCCCCCGCGCTTCCAAAGCTTAATAAACCATTAAGGTGAGTTTCCAATGTTGTCACGCGCCGTTGCAAATCCGGGGTTAAGCCGAGATACAAGCGATCTTTACTGATGCGGCCTATGCGTGGGCCACTGTCCTTGTCCATCAGGACCTGATTTTTAACGCGATTGCCTGGCCGGCGCTGCAACGGGACACCTGATCGAGAACTTCTTCTGCAAGCTCAAAGAGTTCAAGGCCATCGCCATGAGAAGCGATAAAACCGACAGAAACTTCTCCGCCATGATCTACGCTTGCGCCGCTGTCATAAACTCAAAATGAATCTCAACAAGCCCTAGTCGACGAAGACGCCGACGCTTGCCGCTCGGCCCATGGAATCGATGACCGTCAGCTTTGAATACCCGCCGCCATCAGGCATCCAGCTCTGCGTGCGCCGGCGTGAAAGTTCGGGCAGCGGCTTGCCGTTGGCAAGCCAGCGGAAGGGCGCGCGGCCGCCCTGCAGTTTGAGCATCAGTGGCGAAAGATCGCCTGCTTTTGCTCCAAGATCGACATGAGCGCCCTCCGGCGGATAGACGATCTGGGGTGACGGCTCGCGGCCGGACGTGACCAGCAGTCCGTTGGCATTGACGGCAAAACGGCGCTGGCTGATCGGCAGATCGGTCTGTGCGATGCGCACGGCGCCTGTCGGCGGGCGCGGCAGTGGTGTGGTGGCGATGCCGGATTTTGCAAGCGCCTCGAAGAGGATGGGTGCGGCAGTGCCATAACCCGTCAAACCGGGTACTGCGCTGTTATCAGGCCGTCCGACCCACACACCAAGCACATAACGTCCGTCATAACCGACCGACCAGGCATCGCGATAGCCGTAGCTCGTGCCGGTCTTGTAGGCGATGCCGCGCTGCGGCGCGCCGGCAGGCGGTATGACGCCCGAGAGTATGTCGGCGACATTCCAGACGGCGACCGGCTCCAGCAAGGGCTCGCCGTCGATCTTGCCCGGCGCATTCGTCACACCATCGCCGATCCTGACCGGCTGGCCGCGATTGGCAAGGGCCGTATAAAGCTGCACGAGATCCTTCAGCGTGATGCCGACGCCGCCAAGGCCGATTGCCAGACCCGGCGTCTCGTTTGGCGGCAGAACGGGGCGCACTTCGGCGCGGCGGAAACGCACCATGAGCCGCGACGGGCCGACGGCATCGAGCAGCTTGACGGCCGGCACGTTGAGGGAGAGCTGCAGGGCCTCGCGCACCGTCACGTCGCCCTGGTAGCTCATGTCGAAATTACGCGGCCGGTAGCCGAAAAAGTCGGCCGGCCGGTCCTCGATGATGGTCTCCTGGCTGACCAATCCCTGCTCGAAGGCAAGGCCATAGATGAAGGGTTTGAGCGTCGAGCCGGGCGAACGGTTGACACGCGTCATGTCGATCCAGCCGGAGCGGCTGGCATCGAAATAATCGGCTGAACCCACCTCGCCGACGATCTCGCCGGTTTCGGCCTCCGCCATCACCATGGCGAGCGACAGTTTTGGTCCGAGCTTCATCGTCGCGGCGCGCGCGACGGATTCGAGGCCGGTCTGGACCTGCTTCTTCAGCGTCGTCTGGTGCCGGATCGCCTTCGGATCCTTGCGCAATGCGGCCTCCGCGACATGGGCGGCAAGGGCAGGAAGCTGCAGGCGGCGGGCGGGAATGGCAACATCCTCGGCGCGCTCGGCCTCGCCATCACCGACGACTTCGGCCACGGCGATACGGTCGAGCACCCGCTTGCGCGCCGCTTCGGCTGCCTTAAGGTTCCGGTCAGGGCGGCGCTTTTCGGGCAATTGCGGCAGCGCGACGAGCAGGGCAGCTTCTGCCACCGTCAGCCGCTTCGGCTCCTTGCCGAAATAGGCAAGGCTTGCCGCGCGCACGCCTTCCAGATTGCCGCCATAGGGCGCATGGGTGAGATAGAGATCGAGGATGTCGCCCTTCGAAAGCCGCCGCTCGATCTGCACTGCGCGCAGGATCTGCAGCAGTTTTGCCGAGAACGACCGGCTCTCTCGTGGCTCGATCAGCCTTGCCACCTGCATGGAGAGCGTCGAGGCCCCGGAGACGATGCGGCCGTTGCTGGCAAATTGCAGTGCCGCGCGCCCGAGCGCCCAGATATCGATGCCGGAATGCTCATAAAAACGCTGGTCCTCATAGGCGACGAGCATACGGATGAATTGCGGATCGACGTCGGCAACGCCTGTTTTCAGCCGCCAGCGGCCTTCCGGCGTTGCAAAGGCGCGCAGCAATTGCCCATCGGCATCGAGCACTTCGGGCGAGACGGCTTCGGCTTGCTCCAGCGGCGGGGGAAAGGCGCGGTCGGCGGCGTCGAGCGCGAAGAGGCCTGCACCGGCAATGATGATGCCGGCCGCAGCCCCGATCGCAAATTTCTGCCACCGCCTCATTGTTGAGCCGCAACGACCTCCATCTTGCCGGTCGCGGTCCGCGCGGACATATCGGGACGATACATGTCCTCGACAGTTGCTGCCGGATGATCGTAGACACCGGGTGTCACGGCGCGCACCACATAGGCGACATTGAAATCACGCGCCGAATTTTCGCCGCGGTTGAAGGCGGCGACGAAACGGTCGTAGCGGAATTCCGTATGGGCGGCGGACATCTCACCGACCCAGTCGAAATTCGTCATCTGGGCGCTGTCGACGAGGCTCGGATTGTCGATCTCGAAGCCGGCCGGCAGGAGATCGGTGATGACGATGCGCGAGGCCCAGTCGTTCTGCTCGGTCACATGGAGGACGACGACATAACGCTCGTTCTGCTGCGCCTCGCTGACAGTCGCCTCCTCGCCATCAAGCGTGTAATAGGTCCGCTCGATGGTAAAGCCGTTGCCGCCAGCAGGCAGCGGTTTGACGGGGGCGGCAACCGTGGTGACGACGGCCGAAACCGTATCGCTCGTGGCACTCGTCAATGTCAGCGGATGGTCGATCAGCGCGTCACCCGTCATCTTTGCCATATAGGCGCCGGTTCGCTCAGCGCCGTTGACGTTGATCTTCAGATCGTCGTCGCCGTTCTGCAGGGCACGCGCCGCCAGAAGCATCCATGCCTGTTCCTGGGTGCTCGTATATTTGCTGCGATCCCATTCCCGAGCGACCGCCTTGGCAAGTTCCGGAATGACGGGCGGAACCGGCCGGCTTTCGGCCGCAAGCGCCAGGATTGCTGCGCCATCGCGCAGCACCGAGCCGTAATCGGTGCGCGAGAAGTTTACCCGGGTCACCATCGACTGCTTCGACATCTGCAGCGCATCGACAAAGATGTTCTTCGAGCGGGTCGCGTCGCCATAGAGCGCCAGTGCCGCAGCGATATGCGCCTTGGCAAGCGGTGTCGGGAAGTCGTTGATCATCGTGTCGGCATAGTAGCGCAGGTCGCTGACGGCAGCCTTCTTGTTGCGGGCGAGCACGTAGAGGGCGTAGGCGATTTCGTCGCCTTTGCCCTTCACGTCCGTCGTATAGGAGAGCGAATTCTGGAGATTTTCCAGCGCCTGCACCGGGGCGCGATCCGGCACGTCGTACTTCTGCTCGCGTGCCCGTGTCAGGAAGTCGGTGACGTAGGAATCGAGCCAGAGATCGCCGGAATCCGGTCCCCAAAGGCCAAAGCTTCCGGCATAGGCCTGATAGGAGAGTAGTTTGTAGATGGCATCCTGCACGCGCTTGTGGATGTCGTCGTCGGTCTCATCCATACCGGCCTGCTTGGCTACTTCGGCCAGATAGAGCAGCGGCAGGGCACGGCTCGTCGTCTGCTCGGCGCAGCCGAAGGGGTAGCGGTCGAGCGTCATCAGGAGAGCGGGAATATCGAAGGCGGTCGAGCGGGTGACGTTGACGGCGATCGAAGCGCCCGGAAGCACGCTGTCTGCCAACAGGTTCTTGTCGATGGTGAGGCTCTTGCCTGGTGCCAACGCAATGACGCGCCGTTCGGTGACTGGCAGTGAGGACGGCCGCACCGGGACGTCGACCACCTGGTCGAGCGACAGGCCGGAGGCATTGGACAGGTTGATTGTCACACTGCCATCGCCCGGCGCGCCGCCGACGAGCGTCAGCGTCAGGTCGGACTTGGCGCCGGCTTGAAGCTTCAATGTCTGTTCGGCTGGCCCGTCGATGTTGAGCGCGCTGTTGCCGGTGAGCGTCAGCTTGTAGTCGCCGGCGGGTGCATCGGTATTGGCGATGTCGAGCCTGAGGTTAGCCTTATCCCCGGGCGCCAGGAATTTCGGCAGGCTTGCCGTGACGACGACAGGGTCGCGGATGATGACGTCTCTGGCGCTGTGGCCGACACCGGCCTTTGTCCAGGCAACCGCCATGACACGCGCCGTTCCGTTGAACTGCGGTATATCGAAACTCACCTTGGCCTTGCCTTCGGCATCGAGTTTGACCGGACCGGCGAAGAAGGCGACGAGCTTTTGCGTCGGCGGGCTTGCCTGCAATGCGATCGCGCCGCCGTCGCCGCCGGTGCGCAGCTTGCCGGTCGCGCCCAGCGAGCCGTCGATCAGCCGGCCGTAAAGGTCGCGGATCTCGAGGCCGAGCTGGCGTTGGCCGAAATACCAGTCTTCCGGGTTCGGCGGCTCGTAGCGTGTGAGATTGAGGATGCCGACATCGACGGCGGCAACCGTGACATAGGCTTCCTCATTTGCGCCGGCGCCTTCAACCTGCAGGCCGATATCGAGCGGCCCGCGCGGCAGCATCTTCTCAGGCGTATCGATCTTGACCTGCAGCGCCCGCTCGGCCGGATCGACCTTCAGCCATTTGATGCCGATCGAGCGCGCCGGCATATGGGTGTCGAGCGAATCGCCCGGCCGGAACAGGGTGGCGGTCACATAGGCGCCGGCACCCCAGTCGGCGGTAACGGGAATATCGACCTCGCCGCCGGTCTCGCCCATCGTTGCATTCTGCACGGCAATCAGCTTTTCGGTGCCGGCCGTGATCATCAGCTCGCCGCCGTAACGCGACGTGACCTTCAGCTTGGCCGTCTCGCCGACATGATAGCTGTCCTTGTCGAGAGCGATTTCGAGGCCATCGGGTGTTTCCGTCGAGGTCGACGCCACGAACCAGCCGGCATCGAATTCGACGCTTGAGGTCGGGCCGTCTGCATCGGGGCTTTCGACCTCGAGCCGGTAACGGCCCCAGTTGACCGGTGCCTGGATCTTGCCGCCATTTTCAGCCGTCGCATCCACCGAGCCGGAGGCGACCTCTTCGGGCGTATAGGTCGGCTCGTATTTCCAGGCAGTGCCTTCGCGATACCACTGATAGTCGCGGCGCAGCTTGTAGAATTTCCAGCGCAGGCCCTTCATTTCCTGCTTCTGGCCCTGGGTGTCGAGGCCGATGACCGTGAAATTCGCCAGTGCATTCTCCGGCAGATCTCCGTCGAATTCCGGCTTGATGCCGATTGCGGTCGCGTCGGTCTTGACCGGGATGTCCAGCGATCGCTCGATGGCGCGACCACCCGGCTCCTGCATGCGCAGATAGACGGTGGCGTTGAGGAGCTGGGTTGTTGCCGGCAGTTCGCCGATCGTCAGGTCGGTGGAGGCTTCGCCATTCCCGTCGAGTTCCGGCAACCCGTCGATCGGCTGGCGCGAATCCTCGCTTGCCTCCTCGTCTGCAAGGCCGAACTGGTAGCCGGGATAGGCAGCATTCGTGCGCGTCGGCTTGACGACGACATCGCCTTCGATGGTGAGGCCGGCAGCCGGGGCGCCGTAGAGATATTTGCCGGAAATAGTGATCGTCGCGGCCGTATCCGTGCCGATTTCCTTGGAGTCGGTCTTGATCTCCATGTCGGTGCGATCAGGCACGAAGTCGTCGACGAGGAAGGTCTTGGTGGCGATCGCCGAGCCCTTCGGATCCGTATAGACATTCATCGTCCAGGTGCCACGCATGGCGTTTTCCTGCGTCTGCAGGTCCACCTGATAGCCGCCAAGATTGCTTGTCTGGCTGACGATGCGCCGGTCTTCGACGCCGTCGGGCCGTGAGAAGATGAAGGTGAGCGGCAGGTTCTCGATCGCCTTGCCGTCCGTGTCGCGGGCAAGGGCTGCCGCATGCACCGTCTCGCCGGCGCGGTAGATGCCGCGCTCGGTCCAGGGCAAGACGTCGATCGCGCCCGGCGCGGCGCGGCCGGTGACACCACGGTCAGAAAGATCGAAACCGGCCCGCGTCATGTCGAGGAAAACATAGTCGGACGCGCCGTTCTTGGCGGTGATGACGGCAGGCGTAAGGGCTGCCGTGCCGCGCATCAGGCCGGCCGTGAAGCTGGCGCGGCCGGCCTGATCGGTCGTCGCCGTGCCGAGCACTTCATTGTTCTTGGCAAGCAGCTGCAGCTCGACACCGGCCATCGGCTTGGCAGACGCCAGTGAGCGGGCAAAGACGTTCAGACCATCGGTGCCGGCATAGGTGGAAATGCCGATATCGGAGACGAGGAACCATTGTGTGGCCTGCGAATCCCAGTCCTGCACCGGACCGGTCGGCGGGGTTGCGACGAGCACATAAATGCCGGGCTTGCGCTCGGGCAGCGCCTCGTCGACCGGGAAGGAGGTGACGACATCCTTGTTGAGCTCGTTGGCGATCTCGATCGAACCCTGCCAGACGAGTTCGCCGCTCTGGTCCTGGATGTTCTGGGCGCTGTAGCCGTCGAGCTGCGTCAGGAACTGCGAGCTCGTCAGAAGCGGTGCGATGCCGCGATCACCGATACGGTAGAGCTTCAGATTGGCAGACGCCATGTTGACGGAGACGACGGGCACGCCGCGGCGCGCCGTCGACGGCAGCACGAAGCTGTCGCCGGTGAAACGCACCATCTGGCTGCGATCCTTGATATAGACGTCGATCGTCACAGGTGCTTCCAGAACCTCGTCGACCGAGGAGGGCAGGCCGGTGCGCAAGCCGATCTTGTAGGTCTCGCCGTGGGTGAGGCCCTCGACGCAGATCTGCTTGTCCTTGGCTTCCAGCGCCTTGGGTGCAGCCCCGTTCAGTGTCACGAAGGGCGTATAGTCGACCGTCTTGACCAGCGCCTCGGAGAAGGTGACGCAGGCGCGCGGTGTGGCGCTGTCGGCATCGACGGTATGTTCGGTGATGCGGAAGCCCTGCGTCTGCTTGAGCTGCAGGTAGTCCGCCTGCACATCCTTGGCGCCGACGAGCGCCAGGCTCGCCTTGTAGCTATTCAAGGCATCGCGATAGTTGGCATTCTTTTCCAGGGCCTTGGCAAGCACGGCCAGCGCATCGGCGCGCTTATTGGTCGTGCGTGTCAGCTGATAGCCGTTCAGCGCATCGATTACCGCTTGGCCGAAGATGCCGCTGTCAGGCGCGCCGAGCGAGGTGGCGGCACGCGCCGTCTCGGCCCACAGGTCGCCATCATCAGGCGTGATCGACAGAGCACCATGGAAGGCCTTCAGCGCGTCGGAGAGATTGCCGCCGGTGAGATCGAGGCGAGCACTTGCCGTCAGGCTGTCGACGCCCTGGCCCTGCTGGTCGTCGGCGAGCGCCAGATCGTTGCGGAAATTGCGGGCCTGCTGGACGAGATCGTCGGAGAGGAAGGGCAGGCGGGGGGCAGCGCCAATATCCGGCTCTTTCGGGGCGCTGGCTGCCGTCGTTTCGACGATCCGGCCGGCAATCGCGCCGGGGGCGGCGTTCATCGTCTTGAAATCGGATTTGAGGAAGCACCACTTCACTTTGGGATTATAGGTGAAGGCCTTGCAGCTCTTGTCGCCGATGCAGGCCGCCTTGCACTGATCGAGCGAAAGGTTCTGCTCCGTGCGCAGGTCGAAGCCGTAATAATCGGCATCCTTGACGGTGACGATATCGCGCTTGGCCTCGGCGGCAAAAGCCGGCGAGCCGGCAAAAATCACGGATGCGGCGATGACGGAAAAAGCGAAGAACGAGCGCACAGACATTGGTTCCCCCCGGATGCTGGCTCTGAGCCGGGCGGCACTGTCCCCACTCCCCGGGGAATTGTCAACTCACCTTGCCGCCTGTTCCGGCTTCGCACATTCGCTTTCGTATAATCGTCACATCGGCGTGAGTGAACAGCTTGTGATTTGCGGCTTTTTCGTCGATCGGCAAGAATTTCTCGACACTTTCCCGGAGGTAACCCCCATGCCGATATCCACGTCAGGCAAGGTCCTTGCCGCGCTTTTCGCAACCGCAGTCCTTTCGCTTGGGCTCGGTTCCGTCGCCACCAAGGCGGCGGAAGATGCCGTCGTCATTCCAGCTCCTGCCATCGACGAGGCGGGTAAGTCCGGCATGGAGACGGCCGTCTTCGCCGGCGGCTGTTTCTGGGGTGTCCAGGGCGTCTTCCAGCATGTGAAGGGCGTCAAAAGCGCCGTGTCCGGCTATGCCGGCGGTGAAGCGGCAACCGCCCAGTACGAAACGGTCAGCACCGGCACGACGGGCCATGCCGAATCCGTAAAGGTGACCTTCGATCCGAGAGAGGTGAGCTACGGCAAGCTCCTGCAGGTCTTCTTCTCGGTCGCACACAACCCGACGCAGCTCAATTTCCAGGGACCGGACCAGGGCACCCAATACCGCTCGGCGCTGTTCATCTCCGACCCTGAACAGCGCAAGGTGGCCGAAGCCTATATTGCCCAGCTCGACAAGGCGCATGTCTTCAAACAGCCGATCGTCACCAAGGTCACCGACTATACCGGCTTCTACCCAGCCGAGCAGTATCACCAGGATTTTTTGACGCTGAACCCGACCTACCCCTATATCGTCTATAACGACCTGCCGAAGATCGAGAACCTGAAGCAGATCTTCCCGGCTGATTACAGGCAGGAGCCGGTTCTGGTGCTGAAGGCAAAGGGCTAGGAAGCCTCCAAAGCCAGAATTTCAGAAGGCGGCTAAAGTAGCCGCCTTTTTACGATCAGCTCGAATTGTTAAGAATTTATCAATATTAACAAAATCTTAATTGAAAAAAGCTGCGTTTCATGCCGGAACATATGGTCGCATCGCCCGTTTAAGCTGCGAGCCTCGCCGAAGTAACCTCTCTTCAACGACGAAGACTCTCCTGAAGTAAAGCGTAAAGGGGATCTGTCATGGCCACGAATGTCATGCGTAGCTGGCAACGGGAACATCTCATGGAGCTGCGAGTGCTGATTGTCGAAGACGAGTTGCTGATCGCCCTCGACCTCGAAATGACGATCGAGACCATGGGCGTGCATGTCGCAGGCCTCGCATCGGATCGCGAGGGGGCCTTCAGGCTTGCCCCGCTTGCAGACATCGCCTTCGTCGATGTCAATCTCTCCGACGGCGCAACCGGCCCTGAGATCGGCCGGCAGCTCGCAGAAGACCACGGCATTTCCGTCGTCTTCATGACTGCCAATCCGGAAGTCGTCGCAGATGGTGTCCGCGGCGCGGTTGGCGTGGTGCAAAAGCCTGTCATGCCGAGGGTAATCGAACAGCTCCTCAGGTATGTCGCCGCTCGCCGTGCCGGCATCCTGGCGGTGGTGCCACCGCAGATGACGGTGTTTGCGTCATAGAGTGAGGCAGTTGGCTCCTATCCAGCTGGTATTGCGTTTGAGAGTCCGAGCGTGGCGTGGGGCCGGTGTAAAATCACTGAAATTCTATTTATAACGCAAAGAGCACCAGTGAAATGGGTCGCTACATCCGCTCATACCCGCACACATTCTGACGCGTTGCCCTGGGTCCTACGACGCTTTTGAAGACTATGAATCGCCAGATTACTGAGCTAGAGAGTACCGCCAACAAAACCGTGGGGCGATTTTGCCGTCTGCGATTTCGTCGGAGTAGTGGATCGGAATGACTTACATTGACATTTCCAGGGTCGTGATAGCGAAGGACGCGGTGATGCGCCTCGCAATCGAAGTCATCGACAGCAATGGTCTGAAGATCGCTGTCGTTGTCACCGATGAGGGAAAACTGACTGGAATCATTACCGACGGAGATATCCGACGGGCGCTGCTTTCAGGTCATGGATTGGATACGCCAGTTCAAGAATTTATGAGACAAAATCCTCGTTCGGCAATGCTAGGTACTGAAAAGAGCATTTTGCTTGGACGCCTCCGCCACGAGCAAATTCTTCACCTTCCTATCGTCGACGAGGCTGGCATACTGCGGGATTTGGCGTATCTCCCAGCGTTTGAACAGCTCTCGTACCAAGAGAACCAGGTGATAATAATGGCGGGAGGGCTGGGGACTCGACTTCGGCCGCTAACCGAAAATGTTCCCAAACCGTTGATATCGGTCGGCGGCAGGCCACTCATCGATATTATTGTTGATAATCTGGTGGCACAAGGCCTCACAGATATTACGCTGTGTGTGAATTATCTTGGGCATATGCTTGAGGATCATCTCGGTGACGGTTCCAAGTTTGGAGCGCGGTTCACTTTCGTGCGGGAAAAGGAGCGGATGGGAACTGCGGGAGCATTGTCTCTTCTGCCGGGGGCTCCGACAAAGTCCTTTTTCGTGATGAACGGTGACATACTCACGACGGTTGATTTTCAGGCTATGCTTGACTTTCATAGAACATCGTCTGCGGTGGCGACCATGGCGGTCAACAATCACAGCTATGAAGTGCCATTTGGTGTCGTTGAAGTTTCCGGTCGCCATCTGACCAAGTTGACGGAAAAACCCAAATGCAACTTTCTGGTCAATGCTGGGATCTACCTGCTTGAGCCCCAGGTTCTGGAGTATGTCCCGGACAGACAGTTTTTCGATATGACAAACCTCTTTGAATATCTGATCGAGCGTCAGTTGCCGGCTGCTGTTTTTCCAGTCCGAGAGCCCTGGCTCGATGTTGGGCGCCATGAGGATTTGATTAGGGCGAATGACAGTTTCGGGGATGGTGATCCCAGCAAACAAGCACCGAAATGGCCGTGATCTTAAAGCAGGAAATTTAGATGCCCATTGAAGCTCATAAAAGCGGCAAGAACAGCGAACTCGCGTTTATCGCGACCGGAAGAGAGAATTCTATCTTCTCTGAGGATATGAGGCGTTTTGAAGGGCAATTGCGAGATAAGCTCAAAGGCAAACGAGTACTTGCTATCGGAGCTGCCGGATCAATCGGTTCCGCTACGATATCCGTCATTTCGGGGTTCGAGCCATGTGCTCTTCACGTGATCGATCAGAATGAGAACGAGTTGGCGGAGTTGGTTCGGACACTCCGCTCCAGCCCAGGAGGCTTTGCCGTTCCGGATTTTCGGACCTTGCCGCTGGATTTTGGCTCTCCAGCGATGAGACTTCTTATTCATGACCAATCTCCCTACGACTTCGTTTTGAATTTTGCGGCAATTAAGCACGTGAGGTCGGAGAAGGATTCCTTCTCAATGCTGCAGATGTTTGACACGAACTTGCTCAAACAGGCTCGCCTATTACGGTGGTTGAGCGAAGTGCAGTTCAAAGGCAGATATTTCTCCGTTTCTACTGACAAGGCAGCCAATCCAAGCTCCTTTATGGGCGCGAGCAAACGCCTCATGGAGCATGTGATGTTCAGCGGCGAGGCTGTGAAGGATCTCGGCGCGGAAATTGTCTCTGCCCGCTTTGCAAATGTCGCGTTCTCAAACGGTTCGCTTCTTCAAAGCTTCCAGCGGCGCATCGAACAGGAACAGCCGCTGGCTACGCCAGTCGATACACGGCGCTATTTTGTCTCCATGGAGGAGGCCGGTCATCTCTGCACTTTGGCAGCAGTGTGCGCGCCGGGTCAACACATCGTCGTTCCCAAGCTTAGTCCCGATGAACATCTCGTTTTGCTCGAAGACGTCGCAAAGGCATTCCTCGAGCATTTGAAGCTGAAGCCAGTGATTTTCAGCGATGAAATCAAAGCGGTGCGGGCGACGAGCTTGCTTCGCGGCTCCGGTTCTTGGCCACTTCTGCTGACGCCACTCGATACCGCAGGTGAGAAGGCCTACGAGGAATTCGTCGCAAACGGTGAAAGCGTCGTGGACGGCGGGTTTGCGGGACTTTCCCTCGTCAAGTACAAAAGTGCTGCTAGCGGATCGATTGGAAGATTGATCAACAGCCTAGAAGCCCTTTTCGCCGCAGCCAGTATGCCGACTTGGCCACAGCAGATCGACAAGGATCGGTTGAAGGAGCTTGTGGCTGCGGTCGAACCGTCCTTTCTGCAGACCCACAAGCCAAGTGAAAAAACTCTGGATTCACGGATTTAGGCTCAATGATACCGCTCGCAGTACCGAACCTGGCCGGCCATGAGGCCGAATATTTGCAGGAATGCATAACGTCGACATTTGTCTCGACGGTGGGACCATTCGTCACCCGTTTCGAAGAAATGGTGGCCGCTGCGTCCGGTGCCAAATACGCCGTTGCGACATCCGCAGGGACCACCGCGCTTCATGCGGCCTTGCTATCGGTTGGCGTTGGGCGCGACGATTTGGTCATTGCGCCATCATTCACGTTCATCGCTTCGATTGCCGCAATTGCCCATTGCGGAGCGCTTCCGTGGCTTTTCGATGTCTCTCCCGAAAACTGGTCGATAGACGTAACGTTGTTGGCTAACAAACTGGAGAATGAGACGCATCGTCGCGCGGACGGCGTGTTACTTCACACGGAAACGGGGCGCAGAGTTTCGGCAATATTGCCGGTTTTCACGCTCGGTATTCCCGCCCAGATGGATGAGATTAACGAGTTGGCGAAGGCCCACTATTTGCCGGTTGTTGTTGACGCGGCCGCCGCACTGGGTACCATCTACAAAGACCGTCCATCGGGAAGTCTGGGCGCAGACTTCACGATGTTCTCATTCAATGGGAACAAGACTGTCACCGCCGGCGGCGGCGGAATTATCGTTACGGATGATCCGGAAAAAGCACGCCTCTTTCGTCATCTGACGACCACCGCCAGAGTCGGAGCCGATTACGATCACGACATGGTCGGCTATAATTACCGAATGACAAACCTCCAGGCGGCGGTTGGTTGTGCTCAGATGGAAAATCTGGGCAGATTTGTCGAAGTCAAGCGGAATATAGCACGGAAATATAGGGAGGCCTTCTCTGACCTTCCTGGAATCGCGCCTTTTCCGGATCCGGAATATGCGCGAAGCGGGCATTGGTTTTCCGGGATCGTCGTGAACAGCAGAGACCTAGGACAGTTGGCCGATATCCGCGTTCGTTTGCGGGAGGCCGGCATAGACGCCCGCCCCTTCTGGAAACCAGCCCATCTGCAGGCGCCCTATGTAGGGGCGCCGAGGACGGAAATGACGGTATGCGACAACCTCTGGCAACGGATCATGACGCTGCCATGCTCAACCGGTCTGTCGGTCGCCGATCAGGACTTCGTCGTCGACAAGGTCAGACGACAGTTCGCCAACAACTGACGAAGCTGCAAATTTTTTCGGATTTATTGCTGCTTGTGGTCCTCATGGAAGGCGTTTCCTCCGCGGCCTATGATCAGGAGTGCGAGCACGAATATCGCATTTGTCGGATGAAATATGCTACCCCATGTCATCATAAGCCAGATAAGTAGCGACAGCATCGACACCCCCCAGACGTCGTTTTTTTTTGCGTGAGTGTAACAGCGCTCGCCGAGGAAATAGAAAAATCCCAGGGCCGGTAGACCATATGTAGCGAGCAGACGCGTCGGTAGGGATACAGAGTCAGATCTTATTTGATTTGCGTTTAGAAGTTTTTCTGTTGCGCTCTGAGCCAAGCTACTTCCGTATCCCATCAGGTAGTCGCTTTGCCAAAAGATCTGCAGGTGTTGAAGCCACAGCCAGGGCCGGTAAGCTTGTCGGTAGATCGCTTCCAGCGAAAGCCCGCTCTGATTGCGCAGGAGTAACCGGGATATGAGGGGAATATCTTGTAGATGATAAAGGACGAACGGGGATAGACCGACGATGAGGATAAGTCCCAACGTCATAGTGAACGCCACCGTAACACGAAGCCTCGCATTATCAGGAAGTAGCGTCAAAACAACGGTGGTGGCGCTGAAAAGCACGAGACCGATCAGCGCTGAACGCACGAAAGACAAGATAGTGAAATAAGCTGCGGCAACAACGGTTGTGATGTTGAGCCATCGAAAACGCAGATGCTTCAACACAATCAGAAAAGCGAAAAGTGAGATGATGCCGGAAGTCGCAATGTTGGGGACCATCGAAATGCGCCATGGCCCGTAAGCGGGCGCAGTTTGGCCAGGCAAAATGCCCCAGGCATTGATATCAATTCCCTCTCGGTCTTGTGGCGGTAGCGCAATATCGCCAGAGCCGTCAGCGCCCAGTGGATCCCCGTGGTATTCGTGCATCAACCAACTGTACTTTTCGAAAGGCGGCTGCAGGACAAAGCTCAAACTGCCGAGCCCGTAAAATACCAGGATGATCACGAATAACCATCTGACGTTGATGCGCACCTCCGAGCGGCTCGCCCATGCGCTAACCCACGCGAGCAAGACAATTGGGGGAACGACACCTAAATCCCCTCTTGAGCCGAACCAGATAGACGCCGTTACACCCATGACGGCGATAGGCCTCGCACAACCAAATATGAGGTTTTCTACTGTTTGTCTGAGTCTAGGTAATGGTGCTGCAACTGCTGGCAGTGTAAGCAGCCAATAAAGCGGTTCTCCTCGCGAGACGATCCTTTCCTGCCCCATGTAAATTGTGAGTAGCAGCGAATAAGCCAGGAACAGAAGGATGTCGCCGCCGTTCTTGTACCATGCCCAGACCGATTGGGCCTTAGGGTGCATTAAGATGTCCGCGAGGGCGTTCAGTTTTCTGATACCGGTATTTTCCACTGGCCTGTCGTCCCTATCTCATCGCCAATGCGGGAATTGCGTCTCTTACGCAGATTGGTCGCGGTGCGTTTTCTACTTCTCCCCAAGGGCACTCCGAACCGAGAAGCTGAGGCACTATATGGCGGCGGTAACCCCCGACCCTCATGCAATCGGTAGGGTGTAATCTCCCGCAATGGGCTCGCCGCGCAAATCGATCGTCGCGCCCCCACGTTCGTTGGAAAGGTGGGCAGCGATAAGTAATTTCATGGCAAGCAGGCCGTGCTCCCCTGTCGGGTAGTCAGCGCCCGCAAGAAGAGCTTCGAGAACGGAGCGAGTAGGCGCGACAGCATCGGCCGGAGTAATTGTTATAGATTCGGATTCGTAAGGCATGCCATAGCGTGTTGTTGGTTCATTTCTGTATTCCTCTTTACGAACGACGAAAGAGAGAGTACCGGCCAATTCATCAACTGAGATGCGTCCATGGCGGCAATTATAAGTCACGTTCATGCCGTGCCCCTGATCGTGGGAGCAGTCCATATAGAAGCGCTTCCCAGACGGTGTTTCCAGGCGGATGCTTCCGGAGGCATCCCTAAACTGGGGGCCACGAGGATTGGCGAGTTCGTCCTTCGAAAACCAAGCAGATACTTTAACCGGATCTTCGCCGCACAGATAACGAAACATTTCAAAATAATGCGTGCCGTTCATCGCCATGCCAAAGTTTCCGGCACTTACGATAACGCTCCCAAGGCCGCCAAAAGCCTCAGACTCGATCATGGACTTCGGGAGCGTGTATTGTTCCATGAAGCGCATCTGATGATTGATTGCCAGTTTCACACCTGCGGAATTACAGGCGGAGATCATCATTTCACAATCACGCAAGTTGGTCGCCATAGGCTTCTCGCACAGGATCATTTTGGCGCCATTTCGCGACGCCCTGACGACAAGCTCACAATGCCCGGGAGCCGTTGTTGCAATGATCAGAAATTCCGGTCGGATCTGATCGATGAGTTCAATTGCCGATATGAAGCGGCGCTCTTCCGGGATCCCATACTTATTTCCGGCGGCATCGCAAGCTTCACGATTTATATCGCTTATCGCCACGATCGGAAGTTGGCATTGTTCCAAGACGCTGGCATGCCGCATTCCCATTCGTCCAAGGCCAATGAGGGCTGTAATCATGGTTTTTTCTCAGTCCGCTTTCGTGTTTGTCTGCGATCTTTACTTCACTGGATAGATACCGAAATCGAGATCTAGGCGAAAGACTTAGCGTGTTTCGGGCCATCCGAAATGATGGGCGGCAACGAAGGCAGCGACTGCGAAATCAAGTGGCGTATCGATATCGAAGCTGCATTCATCAGCCATAAGCCAGAACCCTGTCCGTTCAGTGATAGCGGGCCTTTCATCAACGATGGGTTGCCGACGCCAAGCATAGATGGATCCGTTGAGCTCATAACAATTGGGCAGATCTTGTCGACGTCCATATTGCATCCCGGGCTTTGAGAGCTCGATGCGGCCATCTACAGTTTCCTCAACAAGTGTGTAATAAGGCGAAGCCTTTGCGCGCGCCACGGACACAACGTTGAGAAGGTCGGCATTCGCTTCTAGCTTCTGGGCGGCCCCAGGAATATCCGCAGGAGTCCTTAATGGAGAGGTCGGCTGAAGATCGAAGAACATCTCGATCTCCCGCCCGGCTTCCATTTCTGCTGTGCGAAGAGCATGACTGAGAACGGGGGGCTTCGCGACAAAGTCGGTGGCAAGCTCGTCCGGCCTCTTGACGAGCAGATTTGCGCCGGCCTCCCGACCGATATCAAGATAACGATCGCTGTCGCTGGAGATCGCGACAATATCAAAAATTCCTGATTGGACAGCCTGTTCAACTGTGTGCGCAAGAAGCGGCCGACCGGCAAAAGGTTTGATGTTTTTGTCTGGCAACCCCTTAGACCCTGAACGAGCCGCCACGACACACATTTTCATTTCAATGAACCTCAGGTTGACTTGTGCCGCTCTCATAGCAGAAACGGAATAGCATTGTCCCGTGTTGATTTGTCTGACGGAAATTGACAAGGATGACGCGATCCAATCGGGCGAGGCGCCTATTCCAGATCGCCGGGAAAGATCCGGACAATTACAAAGGTATTCATGTGAACACTAAAATATGCCGTATCGCCCTCGTCGGTGCAGGAAGCATGATCGCCGAGCATGCAAAGGCTTTTGTGTCCCTGCCAAATGTCGAGCTCGTCGGTATCAGCAACAGGACAAAGGCCAAGGCTCAGGCGATCGCCAACAATTGGAACATTCCGATTGTGAGTGATGACCTTGATGAAATGCTTGCCAGCACCCGGCCCGATTTGGTGGTGATGGCAGTATATGAGCCGGCCATTTTTGAAGTTGCAACTCGAATATTGGCGCATCCCGTTGACGTCTTCATGGAGAAGCCGATCGGCTTGAACCTTGAAGAAGCGCGTGCGCTTCACGGGCAGGTAAAATCTTCGGGCCGGCGTGCGTGGGTTGGTCTCAATCGGCGCACACTTGCTTCCACACGGACCGCGCTTGCAGATCTTTCTGCAAATCCTGGCCCTCGCTTTATCTATGTTCAGGACCAGCAAAGTCTCGAAACCGCGCGGGCCATCGGCCACAATTTGGCGGTGGTCGACAATTGGATGTATGCTAACTCAATCCATCTCGTTGATTACTTAATGACTTTCGGCCGCGGTGGCGTGACTGACGTAAAGATATTGCAACCGTGGAAGGCCGGCGAGCCGGGGGTTGTGCTTGCGCACGTCAGTTTCGCCTCGGGAGATCGCGGTATCTATCAGGCTGTATGGAACGGTCCAGGACCTTGGGCCTGCACGGTTTCCGCGCCGCATAGGCGATGGGAGATGCGGCCTCTCGAAAAGGCGATATTTCAAAATGCAGGCGAGCGCAGCCTAAATGAGGTTCAGGCTACAGAAGCAGACCTGCAATTTAAGCCAGGCTTTCGAGTGCAAGCTGAAAAGGTGCTGGGTGCCTGGCGCGGGGAAAATACGGGAGCAGCAACGATCGACGACGCATTGGCGACGACTGAACTCGTTGCCACGATCTACGATCTCGGTGACGAGGTGATACGGTGACTAAACCCCGGATATGTGTGACGACCGGTACAAGGGCTGATTACGGCCTCTTGTATTGGCTCATGCGTGATCTGCACGACGATCCGGATTTCGAGTTGCAGATTGCCGTGTCCGCCATGCATCTGTCGCCGGCATTCGGAGAGACCGTTCGCTTCATTAGGGCCGACGGTTTCAAAATCGACGCTGAAATACCTTGTCTTGACGATGATGATAGCGACGCCGGCATGGCACGCGCCTTCGGTCGCGCCATTGACGGCTTTCGCGGCGCATTCGAACAGCTCGAACCCGATTTTCTGGTCATACTGGGGGACCGATTTGAGGCGCTTGCGGCTGCGACTGCTGCAACGTTTCTTCATATCCCTATTGGCCATATTCATGGCGGCGAAGTAACTCTAGGTGCCATGGACGATACCTTCCGGCATGCGATTACAAAAATGGCGCATGTTCATTTCACGGCTGCCGGACAGTACGCTGATCGAGTGATTCGGATGGGTGAGGCGCCGGAACGAGTATTCAACATTGGTGCGATCGGCCTCGATAATTTCAGGCGGCTTTCCATACCCGATAGATTGGAACTGATGCGAGAACTCGAAATCGAGCCGGAACGCGATTATGTGTTGATGACCTACCATCCGGCGACGATGGATTCTGCGTCGCCTGTTGCTGCCCTGGAGCATGTCCTTGAGGCACTGCAGTCTTTTCCGGATTTGGCCGTGATCATTACGAAAGCCAACTCCGATCCAGGTGGCCGGAAAATTAATGCGAGGCTTGAGACATTTCATTCCCAACACCCGGATCGGGTCAGGTTGGTTGCATCACTAGGCCAGTTACGCTACCTCGCGGCGATGAAACATGCGAGCGTAGTCCTCGGTAATTCATCAAGTGGCCTCATTGAGGCTCCTGCAGTGGACGTCCCAACTGTTAACGTAGGCCCACGGCAGCTGGGCCGGCTGAAAGCGATGTCCGTCATCGACACGCTCGAGGAAACCGGGGCAATCGTAAGGGCCATGACCGAAGCAATGTCGCCCGCTTTTCGCGATGCCATTAAAGACAGCGCCCCTCCTTATGGCAGGCCGGGTGACGCTACCGGTTTAGTATTGTCAGCTCTTCGCAAAATCGATTTTGCCCGGCTGCTACAAAAGCCCTTCTATGACCTCCCCGACCAGGCCCCGAAGGAGTAGTTTTTGATTGTTCATCGGATCCGTCAACGTCTATGAAGCTTCCATTGCCAATATTCTGGAAGAAGAAAAAGCCTTCGCTGCTCGTTGTGGGGGGAGGCGGACATGGTCGAGTTGTCCTTGAAGCAGCCTTAATGAACAATCATTTTGCTCGTGTGGTGGCCGTCGATCCCAAGGAACATAAAAACTGGTCGCTACAGATTGCGCGCTGCGTCGAAGACGAGAAGGAAGTTGTGCGCGATAATGAAACGTGGGTATTTGTTCCGGCGGTAGGAAACGCTGTCCTGCGCCAGAAATTGTTCAATGCCTATCTGGCAAAGGGATTTGCGCCCGCTTCGATCATCCATCCGGCCTCCACAATCAGTGCTTCAGCGCGGTTGGGTCGAGGGGTCGTGGTGCTCGCAGGTATTGTTGGTGTTCAGGCAACGATTGGTGATGGCGTCATCGTTAACAACGGAGCAATCGTCGAACATGACTGTGTGGTGGGCGATTTCTCGCATCTTGCACCGGGCGCCGTGCTAGCTGGAGGTTCATCCTTGGGCAGCGGTTGCTTTCTCGGAGCAAATAGTTCTGTCCGGCACGCGACGGCTATCGTAGGCAATGTAACTGTCGGACACGGAGCGGTGGTTACGCGCGGTATTGCTGCTCCGGGTGTTTACGTGGGTAACCCGGCAAAGCTTATGTCGGATTCGAAAAAAGTCTTGGAGTAAAAGCAGTGACGGTGAAGAATCGTTGTTTCATTATCGCTGAGATTGGCGTCAATCATAACGGTAACCTGGATCTCGCCCGCAAACTTATCGATGTGGCGGTGGAGGCGGGCGCAGATGCTGCCAAGATTCAAACGTTTAAAGCTGAGGATTTGATCGTCGCAGGTACCAAAACCGTCGAATACCAGCGCCGGAACGGTGCCGAAGATGATCAGTTCAGACTACTTAAATCTCTTGAACTGTCTCACGATCAGCATCGCCAGCTTGTCGAGTACTGTGCCCTGAGGGGTATCGAGTTCATGTCGACCGGCTTTGATATTGCGTCGCTTCAATTCCTCGTCGAGCTGGGAATTAGGCGGATAAAAATTCCATCCGGCGAAATCACCAACACTCCGCTTGTAGAGGTTGCTGCCCGGACTTGCCTTCCGATCATCATATCGACTGGAATGGCGACTCTTGACGAGGTGCGAGACTGCATTCGGGCTGTAAGGGATGTGTGGCAAGCGCTAGGGCACGACGGCGATCTATGCGTTTTGCATTGTACGACAGCGTATCCGACCGCGTTGTCGGACGTAAACCTGGCGGCCATGCATACAATGCAGAAGACGCTCGATGAAAAGATAGGTTACTCCGATCATACCGCTGGGATTCTTGTGCCGCCTCTTGCTGTGGCGGCAGGCGCGCGCGTCCTAGAGAAGCACATTACACTAGATCGCAGAATGCAAGGCCCCGACCATGCGGCATCGATCGAGCCTGGGGAGCTCAAGCGAATGGTGTCTGAAATCCGTCTGATTGAGACCGTTTTGGGCGATGGCGTCAAAGCTCCGAAGCCCGTCGAACTGGCTACGCGCGCGCTTGTGCGCAAGGGGCTGAAATTTGCGGCGGAGTTTCCAAAGGGTCATGTTGTCTCGGCGGCCGATTTTGTCTCGCTTCGTCCCGAAACCGGTTTGCCACCGGCTCGCTTGAAGTCTCTCGTCGGCAAAACACTCGTCAAGGCGGTCGCCATTTACGATGCTGTGGAAGAAGAGCACTTCGAATTTTAACCGAACTTACCTTCTTGCGCGAGCAATTCATAACCGTTAACCAACCAGCAATTCGAAATAATAGGATGACGGCAATGCGTTTTATCCACTCAGATCCGCGCACCGACGAGCTGGACCTTTCGAAATACCGATTGGACAAAAGCAATCCGGACACCCTTTACGGATTGCCCCAGCATGTCGCGTTCTGCTCTCGATGCGTGATCTCCAACCAACGCCCTAACTCCACGATTGAGCACAAGCATACCAAGGACAGCAAGAAACAGACGATCAATTTTGATTCCGACGGTGTTTGCGACGCATGTCGGGTGGCGGAGCAGAAGGACGGCAATATCGATTGGGAAGCGCGGCGCCGGGAATTGCAGGTGCTGTGTGACAGATATCGCTCGCGGAATGGCCACTATGACTGCCTGGTGCCCGGTTCGGGCGGCAAGGACAGCTTCTACCAATCGTGGATGCTGAAATACGAATTCGGCATGAACCCACTCACGGTAACGTGGGCGCCCCACGTCTATACCGAATGGGGCTGGCGCAATTTCCAGCGCTGGATCCACTCGGGTTTTGACAACTACCTTCTGACGCCCAACGGCCGGATAAAGCGCTTGATCACACGCCTTGCGGTGGAGAACCTGTTCCATCCATTCCAGCCGTTTATTTTCGGCCAGAAGTCATATGCGCCGAAAATGGCGGCGCGTATGAACATACCTCTGATCTTTTACGGTGAGAATGAAGCGGAGTACGGGAATCCGATCGCGGATATGACATCTGCAAAACGCGACTATTCCTATTTTTCGACTTCGGATGACAGTGAGATCTTTCTCGGCGGCACGTCCATTCAGTCGCTGATCAACGACTATGGTGTTCGAGCGCCGGATCTCGATGTCTACCGTCCTTCCAATCCGGACGAACTGCGGGAGAAGGGTATCGAGGTTCATTATCTCGGTTACTATCTTAGGTGGCATCCGCAGTCGGCTTACTATTTCGCTGTCGAGCATGGTGGTTTTGAAGCGTCGCCCGAGCGGACGCCCGGCACCTACTCGAAATACAATTCGATCGACGATCGTATCGATGATCTTCACTATTATACGACGTTCATCAAATTCGGTATTGGTCGCACGACCTACGACGCTGCGCAGGAAATTCGATCCGGTGACCTGGAACGCGAAGAGGGCGTGGCTCTCGTCCGACGCTACGACGGCGAGTTCCCCGAGCGTTTTGCCGATGAGCTGATGGAATACCTCAGCTTGCCGGAGAAGGAATTCCCCGATGCCTCAAAGCAGTTTGAAGCGCCGATCATGGATCGTGCCTATTTTCATGCGCTGTCGAACCGCTTCCGGTCGCCTCATCTTTGGGCCTATGACAATGATGGATGGAAGCTGCGCCGCAGCGTATTTACCCAGAACTGAGTGTCGGGAATATGAACATTCGCCTTATCGCACGTCTTGATGTCAAGCTGCAGCACCTGATTAAGGGTGTGCAAATGGAGGGCTGGCGTAAGATGGGCAACCCTGGTGAACGAGCGAAGCTCTATTATCATCAGGGCGCTGACGAGCTCTTGTACATGGATGTTGTTGCAAGCCTTTATGAGCGCAACAATCTGACGGACATCGTTCGTGAGGTGGCACAGGAGGCGTTTGTGCCGATCACTGTCGGAGGCGGAATAGGCGATCTCAAGTCGGCCAAGCAACTGCTTGACGTCGGTGCCGACAAGGTGGCGGTAAATACGGCTGCGACCAAGCGGCCCGCAATATTACAGGAAATTTCCGATACCTATGGCTCCCAGGCGATGGTTCTTTCCATCGAAGCAAAGCGGCTGCCGCAAGGTGGTTGGGAAGCGATGACGGAGAATGGGCGCAACCATACCGGGCTGGACGTCGTCCGGTGGGCTGTGAAGGGTGCGGAACTTGGCGCAGGCGAGATCCTCATCACGTCGATTGATCGCGACGGTACGATGAAGGGTATGGATACCGAACTCATCAGAGCCGTCACGCGAGAGGTCGACATTCCCGTAATTGCTTCCGGAGGCGCAGCAGTCGGCACCCATGCAACCGAGGCTGTCCGGTCGGGCGCGACGGCTGTCGCCTTCGCGAAGGCCCTTCATTCCGACTCAACTGATTTTGGGAAATTGCGGCAAGAGCTAAAGCAGGTTGGAATACCGGTTAGAACACCAAAGAAGGTAGTGGTCGGCGTATGAACCAATCAGTAGTTGTCGTTGATTACGGCATCGGTAATGTTTTCTCCGTTTGCAACGCTCTCAAGCAGATTGGCGCTGAGCCGCAGTTGACGCGCGACATCCCCACAATTCTGCAGGCTGAACGAGTAATCCTGCCTGGTGTGGGCGCCTTTGGCCGTGCCATGGATGCATTGCGGGGCTTTGGTCTCGACGAGGCCCTCGGCAGTTACGTCGCGACAGGCCGTCCTTTTCTTGGGATCTGCATCGGCATGCAAGTCCTGATGGATTCATCGCTGGAGTTCGGAGCCCATGCGGGTCTGGGTTTTATTCCGGGAACGGTAGAACGCATTCCGTCGGTGGATAAGGCTGGCGATCCTTTGCGTGTGCCGCATATTAGCTGGAGCAAGGTGAAACCGGCGACGGGCGTTCTCCCGGAACAATGGCAATCTACGCCGCTCTCTGGCGACGAGGATCACCAGGAGTTCTATTTCGTTCATTCTTATCATTCGAAGCCGAGCGATGCTTCGAACCTTCTCGCCGTCGTTGATCACGGAGGCAACGACGTGACCGCGGCAATTACGAAGGACAATATTGTCGGCGTGCAATTTCATCCTGAGCGCAGCGGTTTGGCGGGCCTGAATCTCCTCGGAAGGTTTATGGGATCTCTTTAACCACAACAACTCTACGAAAGATCGCGCCTGGCATGCTCTATCAGGTTGCGAAACGCTCAGACGGTGGCTAAGGCAGTAACTCTCAAGAGGAAGTCTCTAGAATTGGATAGGCGCATGCTCAATTTCGCTCTCGTCGGATGTGGTCGGATTGCTGTTCGCCATTCAGAACTCCTGGGCCTCAACCAGATTGAGGGGGCACGTCTCGCCGCAGTCTGTGACATCGTTCCGGAAAAGGCCCGTGCCATCGGAGAGCGGTTCAATGTCCCCTATTTCACCGATATGCATGAAATGATGCGTGAGATTGACGTCGATGCAGTTTCAGTCCTGACTGAAAGCGGCAATCACGCCACCGACGTCATTGCACTTGCAAAATACGGCAAGCCTATCATTGTCGAAAAGCCGATGGCCTTAACTCTTGAGGACGCGGATGCGATGATTGCCGCCTGCGATGCAACGGGGTCGCGATTGTTTGTCGTCAAGCAGAACCGCTTTAACGTCCCTGTGGTCAAGCTTCGCGAAGCGCTTGAAGCCGGCCGCTTCGGTAAGATGGTCATGGGTACGATCCGGGTCAGGTGGTGTCGCGATCAGAGCTACTATGATCAGGATCCGTGGAGAGGGACTTGGGCTATGGATGGTGGTGTTCTGACCAATCAGGCCAGCCACCATATTGATCTGCTTGAATGGATGATGGGCGATGTCGAAAGTGTCTTTGCGAAAAGTACGACCGCGCTTGTCGATATAGAGACGGAAGATACGGCTGTTGTGCTTCTGAAGTTCAAGAACGGGGCACTGGGTCTCATTGAAGCAACCACCGCAACTCGACCCAAGGATCTTGAAGGCTCGATTTCGGTTCTGGGCGCAACAGGAACCGTTGAGATCGGTGGCTTTGCCGTCAACAAGATGAAGGTCTGGAATTTCACAGATGGCCGAGACAATGTCGATGAAATCATGGACAAATACTCGGTCAACCCGCCGAACGTCTATGGCTTCGGCCACCAGATGTATTACGAGCATGTTGTTGATTGCCTGGTGAGTGGCCGGCAGCAGGATGTGGATGGGCGCATTGGTCGCAAGAGCATTCAACTGATCCACGCGATCTACGAATCCATCGAGACCGGCAAGGAGGTATTCCTCCCGGTGGTGCCGCGTCATTCCAAACTCGGGCGCGGCAAGAATGGCTGAACTGACACGCAGAACGGTTGGTATTGCTTCTGACGTCCAGTTCGGTGGCAATGTCACCGTAGTCGAACCCGTCAATTTGTACGGATGCGAAATCGGCAGCGACGTTTTCATCGGCCCTTTCGTCGAAATTCAGAAAAGCGTCTCCGTCGGCTCTGGAACACGCATTCAATCACACAGTTTCATCTGCGAGTTCGTCGATATCGGCAGCGATTGTTTCATCGGTCATGGTGTGATGTTTATAAATGACCTTTTTGCTTCCGGCGGACCGGCCCGTGGTGACAAATCGAAGTGGAAAAGCACCCGGATCGGCGATCGGGTGTCGATCGGGAGCAATGCCACAATTTTGCCAGTTGCCATATGTGATGACGTCGTCGTCGGCGCGGGAAGCGTCGTGACACGCGATATCTCTCAGCCGGGAATCTACGCTGGAAACCCATGTCGTAAACTGCGGAATCTACCATGATAAAATTCCTCGACCTGCACGCACAATATCTTTCGATCAAGTCCGATATCGATAATGCAATCGCCAAGGTCCTGGCGAGCAGCGCTTTCATCGGCGGTCCGAACGTCAAGGAATTCGAGCAGGCCTTTGCCGATTATGTCGGGACTGAATTCTGCATCGGTGTGGCAAATGGGACGGATGCGATCGAGATCGCGCTCGAAGCCCTGGCACTTCCTGGTGGCTCGGAGGTCATCATTCCCGGCAATACCTTTATCGCCAGTTCGGAAGCTGTCACGCGAAGCGGTTTGAAAGTAGTTTTTGCCGATGTCGATCCCGGCAACTATACGCTGACCGCAGAGACGGTGCGGGCAAAGCTCACGCCGCGTACCAGCGCCATCATGGCCGTCCACCTCTATGGTCACCCGTGCGATATGGTTGCCCTTAAGAAGGTTGCGGACGAGCATAGTCTGAAAATCCTTGAGGATTGTGCGCAGGCGCACGGCGCGACGTGCCACGGCAAGACCGTTGGCACGATCGGCGACATCGCCACGTTCAGCTTTTATCCCGGGAAGAATTTGGGCGCCTACGGCGACGCAGGCGCAATCGTGACAGGAGATGCCGATTTGGCAAAGCGTGCCCGCATGATTGCCAATCACGGGCGCGTTGCGAAATATGACCACGACTTCGAAGGGAGAAATTCCCGCCTCGACGGTCTCCAAGCGGCAATTCTGTGTGCAAAGCTGCCGAACCTGCCGGCGTGGACGGAAAGACGTATTGCAATTGCCGATCGCTATATCGCTGAGCTTTCCGACGTACGTGAGATAGTCTTGCCGCGTCGCGCAAATTGGGCCAAGCAAGTCTACCATCTCTTCGTTATCCGAACCGATAGACGAGACCAGTTGAGCGCGTGGCTGGCAGAGAAGGGCATTGAAACAGGCGTCCACTACCCGGTCGCCTTGCCGAAGCTGAAGGCCTACGATTATCTCGGCCAAGGCCAGGAGGATCTTTTCGTCAATCAGGCTGACAAGACGCTTCTCAGCCTGCCGATTGGTGAACACATGTCCGACGCCGACGTTGTGACTGTGTCGACTGCGATCAAATCCTTCTTCGGTTGATTTGATGTTCAACCTGCAGGTCATTCGTTCGGTATTCGTATTCACCGCCACGAATGCATTGGCCTCGGGGCTTCCACTGCTTCTTTTGCCGATCCTAACGCGTGTGCTCTCGCCAGAGGACTACGGCCTCGTCGCTATGTATTCCGTGTTCTTAACTGCACTTGGAGCGCTGACCGGACTGAGCGTTCACGGCGCTGTCGGGATGCGTTACTTTGATCGTGCCGAGATTGATTTCCCCAAATATGTGGGTTCGTGCCTGGCAATATTGGTTGCGACGACGAGTATCGTTTTCGTTTCAGTCACCCTTCTCCAGGTTCCCTTAATCGCTTTGACCAATCTGCCGGGAAAATGGCTGCTGATCGCGGTGTTAACCTCTGGGATGCAGTTCCTCCTGCTGACAATGCTTTCGATCTTCCAGTCTGCAAAGCAAGCCGGCATGTTCAGCCTGCTTCGAATTGGTCAGGCTGTAATTGATGCCTTGTTATCTCTGGTGCTTGTCGTTTCTTTTGGGCTTGCGTGGGAGGGACGGCTCATCGGTATGTCCTTGGCGATCGCCATTCTCGGCGCAATATCGCTGGGGATGCTATTTTACGGTCGCTGGATCGATCTCAATATTCGCGTCGACTACGTGCGGAACGCCTTGAAGTTCGGTGTTCCCCTCGTCCCCCATGTTGTCGGCGGCATGCTTATCGCCATGGTCGATCGGTTGTTGATCACCAATTTTCTCGATCTCGCGAGCACTGGCATCTATATGGTCGCTATCCAAATTGGATTGGGTGTGAATTTGCTTTCGGACGCTTGCAGCCGTGCCGTGTCTCCGTGGCTGATCGAGGCGATTAAGGACAATAGACATCAGAAGAATGTACTCATTGCGAAATTCTGTATGATCTACTTTGCTGCTCTTCTCATCTTAGCGATGATGGTGGGGTTTCTCGCTCCCTGGATCCTTCCGTTCCTTGTTGGCCAGGCGTTTATGAACGCGTCTTCTTTTGTAATGCTCATTGCACTGGGTCAGGCTTTTGGAGGTATGTATCTGGTTGTCGCCAATGTGGTCTTCTATCGCGAAAAGACGGCATATCTTGCGGGCATTACAATATCTTGCGGCATATTGAATCTCGCCCTGGCTTATTTGCTCCTGCATGTCGAAGGCCTGCAGGGTGTCGCCCAGGCCTATGCCGTTGCTCAGCTCTTGATGTTCTTGTCAGTCTGGATTTTTTCGCAAAAGTTGCATCCACTACCATGGTTCGAAGCAGCGCGGACCCTGTTCCGGGGGAGGCGGGTCGCGTGACCAAGGACACTAATCTTACGGAAGCCGAGGTCAGCGCAATCGTGCGCTCATTTGAAGAGCGATGGGATCTTTTCTCGAAAGTCGTTGATGGTGTATGCCTGTGGCAGCTGATCCGCTTTGAAGTATCGTTGCGGAAGCAACGGGGCGGGCTAATTCGCGCTCCCTTGTCGCGCAAGCGACTGGTCATTGGCGTACTTTTCGGTATCCTGCAGTATCTTTTACCGGGCAGACGGTACCACTACCTATGCAAGACCTATGATTCAGCTCATCGCGGAATCCAAGCAGACCAAGCGGTGGACATCTACTTTGACGCCTTGTGTGACGAGATCCATGGAGGGGCTAAGATGTCTTCATACGATGCCGCCGGCTTTGAAGACAGAACCTCTATTGCAATACGTCGTCCAGTCTTTGACGATACGTCTATCATCGTCTTAAGCGCAATTCTCGGGCGTTATTTCCCGTTTAAGTCAACGGATCCGGTCTTCAATCTGCTTGCCGAAGCACTTGGCCAGGAGTTCGGCTACAGTGATTATACGGCTGGACGCTTGGCAAGGCACTACAATGTGTTTCGTTGGCGATCCTATCTTTACGGCTTAGTCCTCAGAAAATTTGCGCCAGCTGTTGTTCTGGTGCCTGACAGCGGGCAATTTGCATTGATGGATGCATGCCGAAACCGGGACGTGGCATTTGTTGAGCTGCAACACGGTGTATTCACCGCGGTTCATCCCAATGTTCTTCCCAAGGAATTGTCGTCTAAGACGGATGTTATCAAGCCTTCGATCCTAGCGGCCTATGGCAATTTTACCCGCGAGGTGCTTCAGGGGACGGCATTGGAAGCGGAAGGCCGGATCGAGGCTGTCGGCGCGCTTTCCATCGAGCGTGCAAGGCTACTGCGCGATTCGATGTTCCAACCGTCTGAAGAGATCAAAGTTACAATCACCACCCAAGGTGTTGCAGCGCAGCAATTATGTCACTTTGTCATTGTATTCCTGCAAAACGCAAGTGTGCCGATCAAGATCCATATTAAGCTTCATCCCGCCTATGACGTCGAAGAGGAACTGTATGCTCAATATCTCGGACACGAACCACGTGTGGAGATCATTTCGGGAAAGTCAACTCGTTCAACCCATGAGTTGATCGCTCTTTCTGATCTGCATTTGAGCATATCCTCAGCTTCGCATTACGATGCACTTGGAATTGGTACGCCGACTGGGATTATTCCTTTTGAAACCTATCAATCGGTTGCCGCGATACTGCAGCATGACGGTGCGTTTCTGGTAGACAATCCCGAAAGGTTTGCGGCAATTGTCTCCAGAAGAGGTTGGCCAATAGTTCCCGTCAAGACAAAGGATCACTTCTTTGCGCAAGGTTTCTTGGGGAATATGACACGGTTGCTGCATCCACAGGCAGAAGGTTACGAAGCGACGAAATGATCGAAATCACCATCATCGACTACGGCACTAGTAATCTTGGTTCCATGCAAAACATGCTCAAGAAGCTGGGTGTCGGTTCGCGTTTCGCAACTACTCCGGAAGATGTGCTTGCTGCGGAGAAGATTATCTTGCCAGGGGTCGGCTCCTTCGATGCGGGCATGCGGACGCTGAAGGCTACCGGAATGATCGAGAGTTTAAATCACGTGGTTCTCGAGAAGCGGGTTCCTATTCTGGGGGTCTGTCTCGGCATGCAGATGTTGGGCGCCGGGAGTGAAGAGGGCGTGGAGACTGGCCTGTGCTGGATCGATGCTCGTGCGATTCGGTTCGACAATGCAAGCAACCCCGAGATGCGCGTACCTCATATGGGCTGGAATGAGGTCGATGTAAGAAAAGTCTCGCCACTGACGGAGGCAACTCCCGGGCGGCCGCGGTTCTATTTTGCCAACTCCTACCACGTCGTTTGCAATGACCCCGCAGACGCCCTGTTGGAAACCGAATACGCTGGCCTGCGCTTTACATCGGGCATCGAAAGAGGCCACATTCGTGGCGCGCAGTTCCATCCTGAAAAGAGCCATCGCTACGGAATGTGGTTGCTCAAGAATTTTGCAGAAAATTGCTGAGGTTGAGATGCTCGCGACAAGGGTAATTCCCAGTCTGCTCCTAAAAGGTTCCGGGCTCGTCAAGACGACAAAATTCAAGAACCCCGTTTACATCGGCGATCCGATAAACGCGATCAAGATCTTCAACACCAAGGAAGTTGATGAATTGGTGCTTCTGGATATCACCGCGTCGAAGGAGGGCCGGGGGCCTGCGTTTGAAACGATCAGGAACATTACAAATGAGTGTTTCATGCCGCTTTCCTATGGCGGCGGCATTCGATCGATCGATGATATTCGCGCGATCCTGAAGGCAGGTATCGAGAAGATTGTCGTCAATCATGCGGCGATCGCTGACCCGGAGCTCATCAAGAAGGCCGCAACGGAGTTTGGAAGCCAAGCCGTCATTGTCTCCATCGACGTGAAGAAGTCACTGTGGGGAGGTTACCAAGTCTATTCCTCAAGCGGTGCAAAGGTTTCGGAAAAAGATCCGGTTCGATGGGCCAGAATGGTTGAAGGACTGGGGGCCGGCGAGATCTACCTCACCGCCGTTGACAATGAAGGCACAATGAAAGGTTACGATCTGGAACTTATCCAGTCTGTTTCCAGTGCGGTTAGAATTCCGGTTATTGCCTCGGGTGGCGCCGCTACGATAGAAGACTTTCGAATGGCAAAATCTCAAGGCGGAGCTTCCGCTGTGGCCGCTGGTGCCATGTTTGTTTTTCAGGGGCCGCATCGTGCGGTTCTCATCACCTATCCGCCTCGCGATGCGCTGGAGCGCGCGCTCGGCTAAGCTGCTTTCAGGAGATCCGTGCCGATGATCGTTTGCACGCGTTGCATCATGGACACGACCGACCCCGACATCAAGTTTGACGCTGATGGGGTCTGCAACCATTGCTATCGGTATGACACCGTTTCCAAGACCCGCCTCGTCGCAGCGGAGGAACGCGAAAGCCGGTTGAATGCCTTGGTGAGCGAGATCAAGCAGGCCGGTGCCGGCAGGGACTACGATTGCGTCATTGGTGTGAGCGGCGGCGTCGATAGCACCTATGTCGCCTGGCTCGTGAAGGGCCTTGGATTGCGTCCGTTGGCCGTTCACCTCGACAACGGCTGGAATTCCGAGCTTGCTGTCGCCAATATCGAAAAGACCCTGAAAACCCTGAATATCGATCTGCACACACACGTGCTCAACTGGGACGATTTTAAGGATCTACAGCTGTCCTTTCTCAAAGCCTCAACGCCTGACGGAGAGGTGCCGACCGACCACGCGATATTTGCGCTCCTTTACAGATTTGCCGCGAAATATGGGTTGCGCCACGTTATTACTGGCACGAATGTAATCTCAGAGGCGATTCTTCCCGAGAAATGGGGCTACGGCTACTTTGATTGGCGCTATGTTAAGAGCGTCCACCGCAAGTTTGGTAGTGCGAAACTCAAAAACTATCCTCACTTCTCGCTGTTGGATTTATTTTACTACGTTTTCTTAAGAAAAATACGGATGGTTTCCGTCCTGAATTTCGTTGAATACGACAAAAAGAAGGCGATGAGAGTTTTGGGGGATGATCTTGGTTGGGTGTATTATGGTGGAAAACACTATGAATCCATATATACACGCTTCTACCAAGCGTATATTCTCCCGCGGAAATTCAATATTGATAAGCGGAAGGCTCATTACTCGAATTTAATACTGTCTGGACAAATGACTCGCGACGAAGCCATCGAGGCGATGCTGCAGCCCGTCTACCCGGCACACATGCTGGAAGAAGATCGGGAGTACACGATCAAAAAGCTCGGCATGGCGGAGGAGAGCTTTGAGGCGATGATGCAGGCTCCGTGCAAGACGTTTGAAGATTATCCGAACAGTCACGGCTTCTTCGAGTTTGCCAAGAAGGTGGTGAACGCGACGCGTCAATATATCGGCTGATCCGTTCCGATGCGCTATAGACCCGAAATCGACGGCCTGCGGGCGATATCCGTTGTCGCAGTCGTTATTTTTCATGCAGAATTCTTCTGGCGGGGCAAGCAAATTCTCCCGGGAGGATATCTCGGGGTCGACGTATTTTTTGTCATCTCCGGCTATCTGATTACCAGCATTCTTCTCGATGAGTTGGCTGGCGGTCGAGTGGATTTCTCGCGTTTTTATATGCGCCGCATTCGACGTATCTTGCCCGCTCTTTACGTCGTTATCGGCATTTCGACACTGGGTGCTATTTGGCTTCTTCCACCGGATTCGCTGAAGGAGTTTTCGCGAAATGGCTTGGCCGCTCTGTCTTTTGTCGCAAATATATATTTATGGCTGACGCAGGATTATTTCTCTGAGGCGGCTGGTCTTTCAAGCCTCCTCCATCTCTGGTCGCTTTCTGTCGAGGAGCAGTTCTATGTCGCCTACCCGCTGTTGCTTGGTCTCATTTATGGATTTAGTCTTGGGAAGCCTGCAAAATATCTGATCTGTCTTAGTGCATTTTTGCTTTTTCTCGCGCTTGGATTTCAACATTCGCAACCTGCGGATGTGTTTTATCTTGTCCAATTTCGCGCATGGGAGCTGTTAGCCGGCTCTATAGTCGCTGCTGTTCTTCGGCATCGGGCGCCACTCGTTCTAACTGGGTTGTCGGGGAGCTGGCTTTTTCCGCTGCTTGGAGGCATGGCACTCCTGGCGGCTTTCGTTTTCGGTCAACCATTGGGCCTTACCGGTTACGCCTTTACCGTGCTTTCAATTTTCGGCGCCTGCAGCATTATAGCTTTCGCAGGGAGCGGCGATTTGATGAGCCGCCTGCTCTCATCCCAGCCTTTCGTTGGCATCGGGCTCGTTTCCTATTCCCTCTACCTTTGGCATCAGCCGATATTCGCTTTTGCTCGTCATTACGCCATCGGCGAAATTTCGTATTTCCAGCGAGTTCTGTTAATCGCGACCGCAGTGGCCATGGCGATTTTGACCTGGTTGCTTGTTGAAAGGCCGTTCAGAAAACCGAGTTCGTTCAGCAATATGACTGTGCTGGTGACGTGCGCCGCGACCACTGTGGTCCTTGCGATCGTCTTGTCGGTAAATCTGATCACCGACGGGTTGCCACAACGCTACACAGCAGATCAGCAAGAAATGATTTCAGTGTCAGCTGAACGCGGGACATTGAGCCTCAAGGGGCAAGACTGCAAATCGGCATCGATTGAAAAGGCTTGCATGATTGGCTTACGGAGCGTTCCTCCTACGTGGGCGGTGCTCGGTGACAGTCATGCCGAGACCCTTTCGGACGCATTGTCGCGGCTTTTTGAAACGCTTGGTGTGTCCGCCGAAATGCTCACCTATCCTGGCTGCCCGTATGTATTGGGCGTCGATCCTGTCTATACGCCGGAGCACTGTGCGAATTTTGCAAGCGCCGTTTTGAATAAGCTAAGGCACGACCGCATCACCACCGTCGTGATAAACGATCGGATCAACGCCTATATGGAAGGGACTCGGTTTGACAACCGTGAGGGTGGCGTAGAACCGGGTCAGCCGATCCCGGTGGAGGTAAAGGGGGTAACGCCAGCAAACGAACTCGACCGTATCTTTGGAGTCCAAGGCGCGCTTTCGAGCACGATACAGACCTTGCTCGATAATGGACTGACCGTGATCTACATCGCGCCAGTACCGGAGGTCGGCTGGAACGTGCCCCATACAGTACTCAAACTGACAGCGACAGGAGCATTGCCGCTTACCACGGCGCGGCAAGCCTATCTTGATCGCACTCGAAGAGTGTACGACGTTCTGCAGAGTTTTGACGGCCGCTCGAACTTTCTCGCAGTCTATCCGGACGATGTTTTCTGTAGCAAGGAAAGCGGGCGCTGCATCACCCATACCGCCAACCGATTGCTGTACACGGACACGGACCATCTTAGCCGGGAGGGCGCTACCATGCTCGTTGATTATATGACAGAGCAGCTACGGAAGTCTCGCATGATTCCAGCGGAGCGATAGGACGGCAGACGTGAAAGTCCTCTTCATACATATGATCGGCACCTTCGGCGGTGCCTCACGCAGCCTCACGGAGGCTGTTCGGGCATTTCCGTCGACTGTCGAGCCGCACTTCGTCACCCCCCGTGGCACCGTCATGCCGTTTTTCAGCAAGCTGGGAAAGGTTATCGCTGTCCGTGGTTTGAGCCAGTTCGACAATACCCAGTATGGCTATTATCGGGGCGCGCGATGGATTGTCCTCTTGAGAGAAATTCTCAACATTCCCGCAACCATCGCGGCAATCAGGAACGCTCATCGCCAATGGCCTGACATCGATCTGATCCACATCAACGAGTTTACCGGCATTTTCCCGATGTGGATTGCAAAACGACTCTATCAGGTACCAGTCGTGGTCCACGTCCGTTCTGTAGCACGTAGCGATGATCGTTCCTGGCGCACCAGGTGGGTGAATTCGTTTTTGCGGCGAAACGCCAGTGCTATCATTGCAATTGACGAAACGGTTCGTCAAAGCCTGCCCGCAGACTTGGACGTGGAGGTTATTCACAACGCCTTCACGCCGAAGCCAGTTGCTGATCCCGATCCCGCCTTTCGAGCTGCTATAGCCAAAACGCGATCGGGCTCGCTGAAAGTTGGCTTTGTTGGCAACCTTTTGAAGGTGAAGGGTATCCTCGATTTGGTCGAGGCGGCGCGGATCATCAGAGATAGCGGCATTGACGTCGAATACGTCGTTATCGGCGATGACGCTCGTTCCTCAAAAACGCTGCGTGCAAGGATCCTTAGCGTTCTTGGAATCAACCAAAATATCCGGGCAGAAGTGGAGCAGCGGCTGCATAGCTACGATTTGGCCAAGGACTTTCATCTGGTTGGGTTCATGTCGGATATCGCTCAAGCCTATCGGTCCATTGATGTGTTGTGTTTTCCATCGCACTACAACGCTCCGGGTCGTCCGGTATTTGAGGCAGCATTCTCCGCCATTCCGAGCATTGTTGCCGTGACGAATCCGACCAAGGACACTCTGGTCGACGGGAAAACGGGATTGGCTGTTCCGCCACATGATCCCAAGAGGCTTGCGGCTGCGATTTCCACTCTCGCGAATGATCGTGACCGGTCGAGAAAAATGGGTTTGGCGGCCTTTGAACTCGCGAAGAGTAATTTCAGCGTGGATCAAAACGCTTTGAAGCTATATGCGGTATTCCGTCGATGCCTAGGATTGTCTGAATAGAGAAGTGGAAGAGATGTTTACAGACGCTTGTCTCCTGATCACCGGTGGCACTGGTTCGTTCGGCCATGCTGTGATGCGCCGTTTCCTGGACAGCGAAATACGTGAGATCCGCATATTCAGCCGTGATGAGAAGAAGCAGGATGACGTTCGCAAGGCGTTCAATAATGACAAGCTTAAGTTCTACATCGGCGATGTGCGAGATTATTCAAGTGTTCTGAACGCTACGCGCGGCGTCGATTATATCTTTCACGCAGCAGCGCTGAAGCAGGTCCCGTCATGTGAGTTTCATCCGCTTGAAGCGGTCAAGACGAACGTGCTCGGCACCGAAAATGTCCTGGAGGCTGCTATCACCAACGGCGTCAAGCGTGTTGTCTGCCTAAGCACGGATAAGGCGGTCTATCCGATTAACGCCATGGGAATTTCCAAGGCGTTGATGGAAAAGGTCATGGTTGCCAAGTCGAGAAATCTCAACAACGGCACCGTCATCTGCGGCACTCGTTATGGCAATGTCATGGCTTCCCGCGGATCGGTTATTCCGCTTTTTGTCGAGCAGATCTTGGCGGGAAAGCCGCTGACGATCACGAACCCCGCGATGACGCGGTTTATGATGACGCTCGATGATGCCATCGATCTTGTTCTCTATGCATTCGAGCGTGGCAGCAACGGTGATATCTTCGTCCAGAAAGCGCCGGCAGCCACGATTGGGGTACTTGCGGAAGCTATCAGGGCGATCATGAATATGCAGTCCCATCCCGTGCATGTCATGGGAACCCGCCACGGCGAGAAACTCTATGAAACGCTTCTAAGCGCCGAAGAGATGGCCTCGGCGGAGGATCTTGGCGATTATTTCCGCGTCGTACCCGACCTTCGGGATCTGAATTACGCGAAATATGTCGAAGAGGGCGAGGCGAAGATTTCCGAAAGCCAGGATTACAATTCACACACGACGACACGGTTGGATGTCGACGGCATGATCAAGCTGTTGCATAAGCTCAGCTTCGTCGAACAGATGCGGGCAGGCAAACCGGTAAGGTTTGATGTATGAGTGCGACAGTTACCATCACCGGTGCAAACGGCTTTATCGGCGCAAATCTGGCTGTGCGGCTTCGAGAACTGGGTTTCGGCGTCAGAGAGCTCGCCCGAGATTTTGATGTTGCAAAAATGGCAAGCGTACTCGATGGGACCTCTATGGTTTTTCACTGCGCCGGGGTCAACCGGCCGGTAGATGATACTGAATTCGAGAGCGGCAATGTCGGTCTGACGGAACGTCTGTGCCAAGCGCTCGAGTCCCTCGAAACCGCAATTCCGATCATCTACACCTCATCGATCCAGGCCATGAGGGACAACCCTTACGGACGCAGCAAACACGACGCAGAAGAGGTCATTCGTGCTTATGCCAGCAGATCGGGTGGGAGATACGCCATCTATCGTCTGCCGAACGTCTTTGGCAAATGGAGCCGGCCTGCCTACAATTCTGTAGTGGCGACATTCTGTCACAATATTATTAATGGCGAGCCGATTGCGATCCACGATCCTGAAGCAGTGATCCATCTAGTCTACATCGATGATTTGGTTGCAGACTTCATCGATCGCTTGGAGAACGGTCTGCCTACAAGCGGATACGCGACTGTTGAGCCAGTGTATTCGACAACCGTTGGGAAACTGGCAGAACAGTTGGAGGCGTTCAAGGCCAGTCGAGAGACACTGACTCCCGGCGGGGTCGGCAACGGGCTGCAGCGAGCTCTTTATGCCACGTTCCTTTCATTCATGAAGCCCGAGCATTTCGCATACGATCTCGTCACTCACCGCGATCCGCGGGGCGAGTTTGCAGAAATGCTTCGGACGGAAAATGCCGGCCAGTTTTCATTCTTTACGGCCCATCCTGGCGTGACCCGCGGCGGACACTACCATCATACAAAGAATGAGAAGTTTCTTGTTGTCCAAGGCAAGGCGCAGTTTCGGTTCCGCCACGTCTTGAGCAATGAGACGGCGGAGCTTTTCACTGACGGCAGCACTCCTCGTATTGTCGAGACTGTCCCAGGCTGGGTACACGACATTACCAATGTCGGCAGAGACACAATGATCGTCCTATTATGGGCGAACGAAACCTTCGATCCGCAAAAGCCAGATACAATCGTCAAGCAGGTCTGAAATGCCAGAGAAGAAATTGAGAGTTCTGACGGTTGTAGGGACGAGACCCGAAATTATCCGGTTGTCGCGCGTCATCGCCAAATTGGACGAGCACTGTGATCATATACTCGTCCATACTGGGCAAAACTACGACTACGAATTGAACGAGATATTCTTCAACGATCTCGGTGTTCGCAAACCAGACCATTTCTTGAACGCTGCAGGAAAGAACGCGGCCGAGGCCATTGGAAAGATTATCGCTACCTGCGATGACGTCCTGGAGACCGTCCGGCCCGAAGCCCTGTTGGTTTTAGGGGATACCAATAGTTGTCTGTCCGTGATTGCTGCAAAAAGGCGAAAGATCCCGATTTTCCACATGGAGGCCGGAAATCGATGCTTCGATCAGCGCGTACCCGAGGAGATCAACCGCAAGATTGTTGATCATACCGCCGATATCAATCTGACCTATTCGACCATCGCGCGCGAATACTTGCTGCGCGAAGGCTTGCCGCCCGACCGTGTGATAAAGACGGGCAGCCCGATGTATGAAGTTCTCAATCATTATATGCCTTCAATTGAAAAGTCTGATGTCTTGAGCCGGTTTGGATTGGAGCCGCGGGGATATTTTGTGGTGAGCGCTCACAGAGAGGAAAATATTGAGCCCGAAGTCAGTTTTAAAAAACTGGTTGAGGTCTTGAATGCAGTTGCGGAGCGCTATGCCATACCGTTGATCGTCTCCGCCCATCCACGAACGCGAAAGCGCATCGACGCGGCCGGACTCCCGTTTCACCCTCTGATCAATATATCAAAGCCACTCGGCTTTTTTGACTACGTCAACCTTCAGCAGAATGCGCGCGTCGTATTGTCTGATAGCGGCACGATCAGTGAAGAGGCATCAATTCTCAATTTTCCTGCGTTGAATATTCGCGAGGCGCATGAGCGGCCTGAAGGAATGGAGGAGACCGCCGTAGTTATGACGGGGCTGTCGCAAACTCGAATTCTGCAGGCGCTCGATGTGGTTGAAGCACAGCACTCGTCCACAAGTCGGGCGTTCAGACTTGTGTCTGACTACAGCATGCCAAATGTCGCCGACAAGGTTGTCAGGATCATTTATAGCTATACGGATTACGTGAATCGTGTCGTCTGGCGTACGGCTGAGTAGCCCGGACCGCTGTGAAGATCCTCGTCGTCACACAGTATTTCTGGCCGGAAGGGTTTAGGATCAACGATCTTGTGACTGGCCTCGTTGATCGCGGGCATGAGGTCACCGTGCTGACTGGAAAACCCAACTATCCCTCCGGCAAAATCTTTCCAGAATATCTGCAGGATCCTTCCGCATTCGCCAGCTATAACGGGATTCCGGTTGTCAGGGTGCCTATGTTAGCAAGGGGCGTGCGGGCGATCACTTTGTTATTGAATTATGCAAGCTTCGCGCTCTGTGGCTCCTTTTTTGGCGCGTTCAAGCTGCGGGGGAGGAAGTTTGACGCAATATTCGTCTTCGAACCGTCGCCTATTTCTGTTGGCTTTCCCGCAATAGTTCTGCGGTGGTTGAAAAAAGCACCAGTTGCTTTTTGGGTATTGGATTTGTGGCCTGAGAGCCTGGAGGCCACCGGCGTCGTTCGCTCTAAATTCGTTCTGAAGCAAGTCGGGAAGATCGTCAAATTCATCTATGACCGTTGCGATTTGATACTTGCACAATCACGCAGCTTCATCCCCGAAATTGCTCGCTTCGATCAATTGCCAGACAAAATAACCTATTTTCCAAGCTGGGCCGATAAAGTTGACCGCAATATTGAGGAGGAGCCAGCTTCCGAAATTCCTGCGGATAGAGAAAAATTCACCATTGTCTTCACTGGGAACATTGGGGAGGCTCAAGATTTCGGCGCCGTTCTCGATGCTGCGGAATCGTTGAAACATAACAAGGCGGTTCGCTGGATCATTGTCGGTGACGGAAGGATGGCTTCTTGGGTCCGCGAGGAAGTAGAGCGTCGCCAATTACAAGATTCCGTTCTGCTTCCGGGCCGTTTTCCGCTTGAGCGGATGCGATCCTTTTACATGCATGCCGATGCATTGCTCGTTTCGTTGAAAGCAGAGCCGATTTTCGCGATGACTATTCCCGGAAAAATGCAATCGTATCTTGCCGAAGGGCTACCCATCCTTGCCATGCTAAATGGTGAGGGCGCGGATGTCCTAAGCCGCGCCGGTGCTGGACTCGCTTCTCCCGCGGGCAACGGGGCAGCGTTAGCTGAGTCTGTGCTCAAGATGATGAGCATGAGTAATCACGATCGGTCTCAGATGGGTCGCAATGGATTTATGCTCAGCGAAAAGGATTTCAACAGGGATAGTCGTATCGACGAGTTGAGCGCTCTCTTGGAGAGTCTACGCTTTGCTCAGCACACCATGCATTAAATAGCTCGTGACGGCCGCCGGCGTCGGCAAAAAAAGCTCGCCGAAGCGGGCTAGTCTCTGGGGGAATTAACAGGGAGTGGATCGCACGCCCCGGCCGGGGCGAGCAGTATGCGAAATACATTGCTGCGCAATCCTTGCTCTCAACTTCGACAGGCGGGCAAGGTTCCGAGGAGTTCAATGATGTCTCCGTTTAAGGCGATTCAGAAGGTGTATCGAGGGCAGGCACCACGTTAACGAGCCGGCCTGTTTTTGGGGCGTGAATTTCGGGCCACTGAATTGGTTCGCCTATGTCGGCGGTCAATGCTAACATGAGGCCGACAACGCAGGCACCTACGACAGCGATAGCAGAGATGCGAACCATAATCGTCCTCCGGCTAGGTTTCCGTTTTGTATAAGCGTTGTTCCTCGTCTCCGCATGCTTTGCTGCATGAGAAGACTTGAGACCCGTTACTGATGAAAAGGAATGCGAGGGCGAACATGCCGTTGCTGGGGTGGAAGATACTGCCCCAACTCATCATAAGCCACACCATTACGGACAGGACTGCGACACCCCAAATGTCGTTCTCTTTGGCGTGGCTATAGCACCGCTCGATCAAGAATATGATGATCCCGAAAGCGGGGATGCCGTATGTCGCCACCATGCGGGTGAGGAATGAGACGGAGTCCGACCGCATCTGTCCTGCGTTGATAATATTCTTGAGCGCGCTAACCGCTAATTCACTGCCTTGACCCATAAGGTAAGGGCTGCTCCAGAACAGTTTCAGATGCTCGCTCCATAGCCATGGACGGTACATCTGGCGATATATATCCGCGACAGACATGCCGGCCTGTCCGCGAAGAAACATTCGGGACACGATGCTCCAGTCTTGCAGCGCATATAAGAGGATTGGCGATAAGGCAACCAGGATGGTAATTCCGATGGTCATAAAAAGCGCAACAGCAACTCTGAGGCGCGGGCGCTGCGGCAATAGGCTCATTATTGCTATTGTTGCGGAGAATAGTGCAAAACTTACGAAAACAGCTCGAACGAATGACAATGTCGCGAAGTAGAGTGCGGATGCCGCCGTCGCGACCTCCAACGGGTTTGGACGGAAGCGTCTGACAATCACCAGGAGGATCATGAGCGAGAATATTCCAGATGTGGCGATGTTTGGAGTGGCCGAGATGCGCCACGGCTGGAATGCGACTGCAGTTTGATTCGGTAAAATACCCCACGCGTTGATGTTTAACCCATCTCGATCTTGTTCGGGCAAAGCAAGTTCAGAACTACTCCCTTCGGCAGCTTCAGGCGGATCTAGTGGCTGCATCAGCCACGGGTGATCCTCATAGGAAGGCTGCATCAAAAAGGAGATGCAGCCGGCGCCGTAGAATATCAAGGCCAGAGCGAGAAGCGCTCGGGCGCTGATTCTCACCTCATCTCGGCACGCCCATCCTGCGACCCACACGATCAGAAAGATTGGTGGGACGGCTCCAAAATCCCGCTGGATCATTAACCAGACGGCGCTGACAATTCCGAAAAAGGCTATTGGCCGCGCCTTCCCGAAAAGCAGGTTCTCGAGTGTCTGCCTGAAGCGAAGCAACGGCATTAAAAGACTGGGACCAACAACTAGCCAATAGACAACATCGCCGCGCGAGATGATTTGTTCCTGCCCAATGAAGATAGCCATGGATAGGGAGATCGCGATGAAGGCAAGAACGTCTCCGCCTTGCTTGTACCAAGTCCATACGCCGGTCGCTGGACGAGGAAGATAAATTGCTAGATCTGCCACGATGTCTCCCAAAGGTGCGTAACAAATTGCATTCAGCTGTGCTCGACGAACGCCACTGCACGTTGTTATCGCAAATGCTAACTCTCGCTGCAAGCGTAGATATTAGATACCGCTTAAGCGAAGCGCTCTGCAGAACTTCGCAGCGATATCTCAACTCGACGGTGGACGGAGAAAAACACCATGGGGTTGAAAAGCTGGCTACGGACAGATCTGAAGGGGCGGGTGGGGATTCTGCCGGCAGCAGAGGATGGGCCAGACCCTTTGCCATACAGCCCAATGTTCAAACGGCGAAACCTCGACAATGCTCCGGCCGTTTCTCGCAATCATCCGGATCGTTCTTTGTGCGGCCTTTTCCTTCAGCATGCCGAGGCGAGTGCGCCGGTGAAACTGCATGGCATTGAGAGGGCAGGAACAAGGATGGCAGACGACATGAGCAACAACAATGATGCCCACCGTGTCTATGCGGATGCCATCACCGCCGAGCTTGGCGAGTGGGTCACCAACCTCGGGTGCCGGCAAACGGGCCTTGAGTCGGAGGTGCGATCCGGCTTCAAGAACATCGATTGCATTTGCAGCTGCATTCAGTGAAAGTTCGGAGTTCTCGTGAGGCGCTCCTACACTGACAAGGCTGGTTCTAAGGATCGTGGCGCTCTTTAAGACATCCGGTCCTCCCAACACAGACAAGCCAAGTTCGGAAAATAGCGCCAGTGGTTGAAGGCCATGCGATCGCTTATCTGAAATGGGCCTCTCTCAGCTTGTTGTAGTGCGCCTCGGCCGCTCGGGAAGCCTCCCGCGCGGAGTCTGCCCAGCGCCGCTGCGACGTAATTCTGTGTCGGACCCAACACGCAAATCCGCCGTTCTAGCGCCTCAGGTCGGTTCTGTTTGCTGTGCCGGTGTCCAGCCGGATCGGCCGATGATCGCCTCCCCCGTCATAACCGCAGAAATCCTGCTTCGTCGGCCCAGGTTTCGAGCCACGCTTGTTTCGGCCGATGGTCGGAGGACATTTCGTTATGCAGCCGCGCAGCGCTCTTCGGTGGTTAACAAGGAGGTCACCGCGCGGCCCATCCGCCTGGGCGAACCGAAAATTAGAGGGCGTAGCCCTGGTCGCGGGATCTCTCGTACAGATCCTCAGAGGCCGTATCGAATATCGCCGCCGAAGTAGGTTCCGATGCTCATCGAGCTGTCGGCTTCCCACGAGATATCGTTCGGCATGGTGTCCATTGCCGTCATCTTTCCGCGGTGCGTTTTAGAAGTTCTGGTTATGTTCTCATCGGCAAGGAGTAAAGCGGGCACCGAGGACTAAAGAAAACTCTTCCCCTTCAGGACTTTTAGCGCCGCCTCGACCTCTGCATTGGATGAATGGCTCACGTACCAAATTCAAGGCTAGAAGACTTTGGATTTCAAGGGAATGGTGGGCGATGAGAGACTCGAACTCCCGACATCCTCGGTGTAAACGAGGCGCTCTACCAACTGAGCTAATCGCCCTCGATGCTCTGTGTCATCGTTCGGTGCAGCGTCTCTAACGATATTGAGAAAGAACCGCAAGTCTCTTTTTGAGTTTTTGCGCAATTTGCTTGGAAGCGCTGCTCTTCCCCATAGCGGGCATTCTCTGTAGAGGTGCGGTTGAAAAAAATCGGAGCGAAAATGACGACGCGAGAGCAGCGAGCGGCCCTTCGGCAAAGCACCCCCCGGACCTTTTTGGATTACGTCCACACCGAGCATGCCAGATTGCTGCCCGATCGCGGCAAGCTTCTCGACAATTTACCGAAAGGTGGGATCGTCGCTGAATTGGGTGTCGCTGAGGGCGCCTTTAGTGAGCAGATCCTGGCGCGCAACCAGCCACAGCAGCTCAACCTCGTTGATCCCTGGAATATGGACCGCTATTCCGAAGGTCTCGAAATCATCAATCACAAATTCGGATCCGAGATCGCCGAAGGTCGCGTTATGATTCGACAGGGCACGTCGCTCGATATGCTGTCCCAGTTCGATGACGAGACCATCGATTGGATCTATATCGATACCGATCATTCCTTTGCGCTGACATGGGACGAGTTGCTGCTCGCAAACCGGAAGGTGAAGCAGGATGGCCGGATTGCCGGGCACGATTTCTGCACGGGGAACACCGTCAAACCCGTGATCTACGGGGTTGTCGAGGCGGTCAACAAGTTCTGCGTCGAATATGGCTGGCGCTTCGAGTTTCTGACACTCGAGCCGGATGCTCACTTTTCTTATTGCCTCAAGCGGATTGGTGCATCGTAACTGCCATCAGCAGCTTATATATCAATCGCGCCGAGTCCTTGCTTGGCTTCCAGATACCACTCGACGAAAGCCCTCGTGCCCGTTTCTAAAGGGGTGTTCGGCTGATAGCCTGTCAGGGCATGGAGAAGATCGGGGCTCGCGAAGGTGCGCGGCACATCGCCTTTCTGCATGGGAAGCATGACGCGTTTTGCTTTGTGCCCCATCGCATTCTCCACCTTCTCGATGAAGTCCATGAGGCTCACCGGTTGCCCGCCGCCAATATTGACGATCCGGAAGGGCGCCTTATGCGAAAGGGTTTCAATTCCGTTGTCAGTAACGCGGTTGCCTTCTGACGGAATGACGTCTGACAACCTGACCACGGCTTCAACCAGATCGTCGATATAGGTGAAATCGCGGCTCATATTGCCCTTGCCGTAGATCTCGATTGGCTTGCCCTCGATCATGTTCTTGACGAATTTGAAGAGGGCCATGTCCGGCCGGCCCCACGGGCCATAGACGGTGAAGAAGCGGAAGGCCGTGGTCGGAATCTTGTAGAGATGCGAATAGCTGTGCGCCATCAGCTCCATCGACTTCTTGCTGGCGGCATAGAAGCTCAATGGTTCGTCGGCACGGTCGGTTTCGTGGAAGGGGACGGTCGGATTTGCGCCGTAGATCGATGAGGTCGAGGCAAGCATGAGATGACGCAGGTCAATGCGGCTCGCCAGCTCCAGAATGTTCCAGGAGCCCTCGATGTTCGAACGCAGATAGGCCTGCGGGTTTTCGATGCTGTAGCGCACTCCGGCTTGTGCTGCCAGATGAATGAGAACATCCGGTTTTGCCGCTAAGACCGCGGTTTCCAGCGCTGCCTTGTCTTCGAGCATGGCGATGAAGGGGCGGAAGGCAGGATATTGCGCCAGTGCCGCATGGCGCATCTCCTTCAGCCTGACATTGTAATAGGGTGTCAGTCCGTCGAAGCCGGTTACTTCATGCCCATCCTGCAGCAGTCGGCGGGCCAGATGAAAGCCAATGAAGCCTGCCGTTCCCGTAATGAAGTAGCGCATTTCTACCTTTTTCTCGGGTCTCCCGCCGGTGGCAAAGAACCGAATCCGTATTTGATCGCTTCCCTTACCGGATAGATGCTCCTGAGATCAACAAAGACCCGAATCTTCGTTGTTTTTTAGGAAATACCAAGAACTCAAACAGTGCCACTGGCTATATCGGTCGGGCCTGGCACAAATCTGACGATAATATCGTTTGAGCAGTCGGCTCGAGCGCGTAATCGTTAATTCTTTGGCAGTGTCCCATCACCTTCGCTCGGCGGGAGTCCGAGCAGGCGTTCCTCACAGATTGATGCGACTGCTGCCTGCAGTGCCCGCACTCGTTCCGCCAGCCATCCAAGCTCCTCGGTAGTAATCGCATAGTTCGGCGAATAGCGTGCCTCAACGTAGGCGCGGGAGAGAAGCTCGAAACGACGACGGGCCATGCGATTGTCTCGCGGCCAGGCATCGACCAATCTTTTGTCGAGATCTTCGGCCTTCGAACGCAGCACTTTTATGCGATGCGACTTGGGGCTGTAGAGGGTTAGCGTAAGGAGGAGGCAATGATATGCTTCTTCAACCGCCTGATGCAGCATAAAGGCACCGTGCCGCCAGATGTTTCGCTCGAGCATCAGTTCGGCTCCAACGAGTGCCTCCTGCGACAGCTGGTACCATCGTTCGAAATTTTTCTGCGCCTCAGCTTTCGCCTCTTCCATGGTGAGCGGTCTGGGGTGGGCGAGGGGATGGCCTTCTTCCTCGTAGAGGACCTTCCCGTCTCTGGCGATATCGACAAAGAAGGGCCGGCCGCGTGAGAGCTGGTCGTTGACGTCATGCAGGCTGTGGACGATCGGGATGACCGGTGTTTCGATCCGGTGGGCGATCTGCTCCTGCAATAGCCGCTCGTCGAGCGAAAGCCACAATTCCTGCTCCTGCGCGAAGGCCTCGGAATTGACGATAACAAGGATATCGTAATCGGAGCGGTAACCGCTCGAACGGTCCTCCACCCAGTCGCCGCGCGCATAGGATCCGTAGAGAATAACCTTCAGGACCTGGCTATTGGCCCGCTTGGCCGACAGCTTGGTGGCACGGAACTGCTCGACCTCGGCAAAGATGATTTCAAGCACGCGGGCAAGCTCGCGCCGCTTGGCTGCCGGCAGATGGTCAAGGGGATCGGTCAAGGTCAAAGCCGCATCAAAGCCTTCGGTAGGAATCGTGTCCATCGTAACGGCTCACCTGATGTTTCGCACGCGTAATTTTTACGTGATTTTCTTTGTTGTGGCAACCATAGATAGAGAATCGAAATGATGTAATCCTAGCTTTCGCCTCTGGGTTTTCGGAAGCTGGAGCGTGCACCGGAAGCGTCGGGAACGATGCGAGCGTATCTGTCCTCATCCCAACATCCCTGGCAGGTTTCGCCGGTTCCGGTCGACGGAATGGAGCGCCAATGGCGACGCGCTCCGTCCCGCCATCAGCACCGAAATCCGGATTGCCCGAGTGTGCTTCATCGCTTCAGCACCCAAACGGTCTTGCCGTTCTGCGATGCTTCGATGCCGGCCTTGGTCCGGGTCAGTTGAAGGCATTTTTCAGCCTCTTCCGGTCGCGGCCTTATGCAAATCCCGCCTGGAGCGGCCCTCCACGTCGGGTTTATGCTCACGAGACTATCACTGATTGTTCCGCCGCCATCCGGACGGAACACGAGGATGTTTGAGGCCTTTCGTTTGACGACGATCATTTCCCACGGCTTGCCGTCGGCGATTACGCTGGAAAGAGGTTCTTCGGCTCGCGCCGGTGCGCCGGCGAAAACCGCAAGGACGATCAATGGCATCAAAAATCGGCAAGGGGAGCGGTCGCTTGGTAAGCGAGCTGTGCGCATTATGTATTCCTTTGGATTGGTTTGACCCTCAAATGGCAGGTCGCGATCGAGGGATTAAATTCAGTTGGGGGAACGTGGCCATGCCCGTCTGCCGGTGGTGATGTTGTTGCGATATTCTCCAACGCGTTCGGTAATGTCATCATGAGATTTATTTTGATTTGTTAAGGGCGCCGGCCATATCTCGGCATCATCATCACGCGGTGGGATCATACGGTATATCGGCAGCAGCGTAGCTCGGCACAACCGCCGCGCACCGAGAATATCCCACCTCGGTTTAGACATGGTCACAGCGCAAGCCGCTCTGAAACCAAAATGAGCATCAGGATCGGACCGCCGAGCAGCGCACCAAACAGGATCGTCACGAAGAACAGGTTTGCGAGCACACGAGCAATGGTCTTGCGCGTCATGGGTGCTCACCGACCCGTCTTGCCGGTTCGAACCGCACGGGACGCCTTTTCATCTCGACCATCGGCACCTTGCTGGCCCGGGTATGAACGATCTTTCTGTTCCTTCTGACGATGAGGATGACCGGCCATTGCCTGGTGCCGGGTTTCGCACTGGCAGCATCAAAGGTCAGGACGGCAGTTTGAATGGATTCGACAACCACCAGCGCCGCAGCTGATCCTGTCGTTCGTTTTGAAGCCATTGCTCTGTTCCAGATGTTGAGGGCGGATGAGGTCGTGCCCTGCCGGTTCAGGTTGGATGTCTTTCCATATGGGCTCCGACAATTGCGGAAGCATGACCGGATTTGTTTTTCCGCATGTAGTGCTGCCGCAACGCGAAAGGAAAAGACTCGCTGCGCGCATCAAACACATGAGGATTGCCGCACTACCGGACTGATGCCTACTTCGGCCGGCTCGATCTCAAACGTATCGACCTCGGTCATGGCAAGCGTCAGATCGTGGTCGGCGGTCGACTGGACAGTAAGTATCAGATCACTGTGCCGGCGGCACTCGACGCCGGCGTCTGAAGCTTACCGCGCGCAAGTCAGTCTCCTCGTTCGGGTTCTGCCACTCGTTGCTGAGGAGGATGTCTTCGCATTGAAGCGCGGCACGGCCATCAATGTCTTCGTCAGAGATCTTCCTCGCCTGTCGGTCGATATCGATCTGACCTATCTGCCGGTTGAGGACCGTGCAATGTTCCTCGCCAACATCGACGCCGTCATACGGCGGATTGGTGCTCGCATGGGGTATGCCGCGCAGCCGCACCCAGGTCGTGTCGCTGCATAGCGAGGCTTCAATTCTGGATGAAGTACGGTCGGTCGCATTAGCAAACCCTGAAAGAACGAAACTGCGAACGACCGTCAGAGAAGGCCCTTGGTCTTGAGGTCGGCGGCGAAGGTGGCAAGCGGCATGACGAGCGTGAACGGGTGGTTCTCCAGCGGCTCGGCCCCATAGCTGGCATACCATTGGGCCGCGCGCTCGCCCTTGGCGTCGATAATCAGCAGCACGCCCCCAGCCTCGGACGCGATCCGGAGGCAGCGAAGCGCCGCGGCGACGAGGAGCTGGCCGCCCAAACCATGGCCCGCGACGGAGACATCGGTTGCGATCCGCGCCAGCTTGAAGCCAGGAACTTCGTGTTGGGTCAGCCCCTTTGTCATCGACGCCGGCACGCCTGCGTGCGCCACGGAGGAAGGGGCGACAGTGTAGAATCCCAGCACGCGGTTGGGCGTAGAGGCGTCGATTGCACAGAAGGTCTTTGAGGCGTTCTGTTCGTGACTTTGACGGGCGTAGCGTCGGAAGAAATCGTTCATCGCCGGATCGCCGCAGTCGAAGGACTGGCGACCGTGCGATTTCGCGATTGCTTCCTCTCTCCAGGCGGGCAGCGTCATAGAGTGTCGGGCAACGCCGCCATCGCTGCCCGCAGCTTCGCGTTGGGCTTGGGCGGATTTTCCAGCAGTTCGAGCACGCGCGCATGATCGCGCGCCGTCAGACGAACGACCTCGGCCGCCTCGATCACAGCTTCGGCTTCGCGCAAGGCGGTCTGCGTAACGAAGTTGGTCAGGTCGGTGTTGCGCAGCGCGGCGGCGCGCACGAGCTTAGCCTTCGTTTCCGGCGAAACCCGCAAATTCATGCGCTTGTTGTCATCTATGGCAGCCTGGGGCATCTCCGTCTTCCTCGCAATTTGTACATGTTCAAGATGTACGCGATTATGTCGATCTTTTCAAGATCGTGTGTCTTGATGGCGTACACTATCCGCCTTCACCGCCAATGGGGGTGTTGCGGGGTTCTCCCCGCAGAAGGGGTCGGCCGAGACCGTCGCTCTCCGCGTTGGGGGGAAGGTTCACATGGCTCAATTCTCAATGGAAATTATGCGCCTAACCGCGTGTCGCCGGCACAGCGTCGCGCGTTCGAGGCGATGCAGGACCGCTTGCAGGTCCTGCAGCAAGCGGTCCAGGCACAGAGTAGCCACGAGATCATTTCGGAACGCCGGCGGCGCGCCATCGATCGCTCTCGCGGTGTCATTGGCTGAGCATTAAAGAGAAACGAAAGGAAAAGCACATGGCGGAACAGGAATCCTCTTACGACGCGGCGTCCGCGCCGAGATCGCGATCGAGGTCCTCCGCGCGGTGCCCAGTTCGAGATCCGGCGGTAATTGCCGGCTCGCTCATTGGCTCCCAGCCATCGGGCGTTTCATCTTGCCGTTGCTGGGAGTGCCTTTGCTGATCCTGCGGAATGGGATCCCGTCAGCAGGAAACCACTTAATGGCTTTCGGGGAGTTGGGGCGAATCTTAACAGCGCGCCATCAAGTAGCGTTCTAATCCCACGGAGCATTACGAGGTTCTGGGCGAAATCCCGAAAGAGCAAACCATCATCGATGGGCCGAGTGATCGCGCATCCATCCTCAAGGTCGAGAATACCGCGTGGTGCCGAAGAGCAGTGCGCGGGTCTGGGGCTTAGCCTTGTCACGCAGATTGCCGAAACCATGGCGGAAAAGTCGGTATCGAAAGTGGTCCGTCGGGAACGAAGGTATCGATCCAGCTCCAAAATGCAGCAAGCGGCGGACCACGTAATTGTGTGGCAATTGTTGCCCCCGAGTGTCCGGTCATCGCCATGACCGGAGCCAACGAGACACATGCCCAGCAATTCGTTTTCAAATCGTCGATTTTTCAATCATTCATCCAGGGCATCGCTCCTGGGGGTTATTGCTCTGCTGATAACGGTAACCGTTTCCGGCTGTGCTGCCGTGCCGCTCAAGGAGGCGGGAACGCTCGCCTCCTACAGCAATCTCGGTCCGTCGAAGGGGACGCTCGCCAAGAAACGGCTCTACGTCGACGGGCAGCAACTGGCGCGGGTAAAGACCGTCGCCATCGTCCCGACCGTCTTTTCCTTCAGTGCCGCGTCCAAAATCAGGTCCGAGGCCGACCGGTCCCTGGTTTCCAATGCTCTCGACCGGGCGCTGTGCGTGGCGCTGAGCGACAAATACCAGATGGTCCCGGCCGGCCAGCCGGCGGATCTGACCGTGCGTTCGGTTGTTGCCGACATCGTTCCGACCAACAAGGCAGCTGCCGGGGTCGCGACCGTCGTCAGCGTCGGTTCGGGCTTTGCCCTGCCTGTGAGCGTACCGCGCCTCCCTTTCGGCCTTGGCGGCCTGGCGATCGAAGCCGAAGCACTCGATGCCACGGGAATGCAAAATGCCGCAATGCTGTGGGCGCGGGGCGCAAACTCCATTCAGGACAAGCCGCGCGTTTCCGAGGTCGGGGACGCCTATGGTCTTGCAACGAAATTTGCCGGCGATTTCTCACGGGCGCTGATCGCCGGAAAGGAACCGAAGGGACTGAATCTTTCGCTTCCGTCGAGACAGCGCGCCCGCTCCTGGCTCGGCGGAAAGCCGAAATATGCTGCCTGCGATGCGTTCGGCCGCGCACCCGGGCTGCTTGGTGCCCTCGCTTCGAAGTATGGCGCTCCGCCGCAATGGACGGAAAAGAAGCCGAAGCCTGCAATGACGCGTTGACGGAAAGCATGCCCAGGCGCCGTCTAGCCGCTCCGCGAAGACATGGAACAGACGTCAAGGAGATCGACCGGCTTTGCCGGTCGAGGACGGGCGGAGACAGTGCCGGAACCCCGCGGCATTGCTCTGCCCGCCTGCCCTTCGCGTGCAGGGAGTGTCAGTCCTGACGATCTCGCCGAACGGCGGCTTATCTCCGTCGACAGTATTCGATCCGCCCCAGGAAGACGTCGCAGGGGACGATCTGATGCAACATTCTTCCCTTTGCATAGGGACGCTGTATTCTGATGTCGCCAGACACACTTCGATTTGAGGAAGAGTATGCCTGTCGATCATCTTGAAATTCGTTCGCAGACGGGATCTGGCCTGGCGGGTTCGCTTGGCGACACGAAGCGTCAGGTCACGACATGCCGGAACGGTTGGTACCATCTGAGGTGCGTGGCGTTCGGCGCGATCATTGTTGCCACACCATTCTTGAGCGCACCGGCATCCGCCGCCAATGTTCTCGAACGAGCGATCGAGGCCGCGCAGCCCTGCAAGCCATTGAAGGTCAGGCAATCGGTTTTGGGTGTGAAGGTCGAATTGGGCATCGACAAGCTCGACTTCGTTAAAGTCGATACGCTTGAAATCCGCGTTATCGGAGATCTGGCCGAGGCAAGCGCACTCGGAACGCTCGCCTGCAGGACGTCGGACGATGCCCCTCTTCAGGGTGGTTTTTCGGCAAAGGCTCGAATTCACCTGCAGACCAATCTCGTCACCTGTGTCATGAGCGGAAGTTCGATCGAGATCGTCGAGGCCGGCGGTGAGTTCGGTGACGTTGTCACGGCACTCGAACCCGAGATTTCGGCCGCCCTTCGCAAGGGCGTGGAGAAGGCACTGAAGAAACTCTGCGCGAGCTGAAATCGCGGCGGATAGGTGAAGGGTGATCGGTCTGCAGGCTGGCGGCTTCCCATGCGCGTCTGTGCCTCATCGACACGGCGTCGTCACCGGAGATAGTGGATGTGCGGTCGGGCGTGATAGGGCGAGGCTTCGACGCGCGCATCCACCGAGAAAACATCCCTGAGGACTTCTTCGGTCAATACCTCGGCCGGTGTACCGGACGCAACGATCTTCCCGCTTTGCATGACGATCAGCTCGTCGCAAAACATGGCCGCATGGTTGAGGTCGTGCAGCGCAATGATGCTGGTGACCGGCAGACTGGAGACGAGCCGCATGAGGCTGATCTGGTGCTGGATATCGAGATGGTTGGTCGGTTCATCGAGGATCAGTTCTTTCGGCGACTGCGCCAAGGCCCTTGCGATCTGGGCGCGCTGCTTTTCCCCACCGGACAGGCTCTGCCAGCGATCATGCCGTTTGGCGGACATGCCGGCCCGCTTCAACGCTTCTTCAACAGCCTGATCGTCGGCGAGCGTCCAGCTGGAAAACATCGAGCGGTGCGGAAAGCGTCCGAGCTCGACGACATCCACGACCCTGAGATTGGCGTTGGTCGTCGCATGCTGTTCGACGAAGGCGACGCGCTGCGCGATCGTGCGACGCCCGATGGCCCTTATGTCCCTCCGGTCGAGCCAGATGCGCCCGGAATTGGGTCGCTTCAGGCCGGCAAGAAGCCGCAGCAGTGACGTCTTGCCGGAACCGTTCGGGCCAAGAAGGCCGAGCATCTTTCCCGGTGTTGCTTCGAAGGAGACGCCATCGAGTATGGTCTTCTTGCCAATTTTCCAGACGAGGTTTTCGGCTTTGATGCTCATGATGCGCGCTGGAACCGGTAAAGGATGACGGAGAAGAAGGGGACGCCAACCAGCGCCGTGACGACCCCGATCGGCAGGACCTGCTGCGGGATGAGCGCGCGTGAGGCGATGTCGGCAAGCACCATGAAGATTGCGCCAACAATGGCGCAGGCTGGGAGAAGCCGGATATGGAGCGGCCCGACGACGAAGCGCGCCGCATGCGGCACGACAAGACCGACGAAGCCGATCGAGCCGACCATGCTGACGATCGTCGCCGTCATCATTGCGGTCAGCGAAAACAGCGCGATGCGGGTCCTGCCGACGTTGACACCAAGGGATGCGGCCGCTTCATCACCGAAGGCAAAAGCATCCAGAACCCTGGCATAGAACAGACAGGCGACAAGCCCGAAGCCGACGATGACAGAAACCAGCATAAACTCCGGCCAGCGCACGCCGCCGAAGCTGCCGAGCAGCCAGAACATGACGTCGCGAGCCTGCTGCGCGTTGCCTGATGTCGTAACCACGTAGGATGTGGCGGCGTTGAAGAGCTGCGAAGCGGCAACGCCGGCGAGGATCGTCCGGTCGGCGCCGCCGCGCGTGCCGTTGGACAGCAGCGCCACGAAAAGAAAGGCGGCAAATGCGCCGGCAAAAGCCCCGGCCGACAACGAAACCGCACCTGCACCAACGCCGAGAATGATGATGGTGACCGCGCCGGTGGACGCGCCGGCGGAGATACCAAGCACATAGGGCTCGGCCAGGGGGTTGCGAAGCAGCGATTGCATGATCGCACCCGACAGAGCCAGTCCCGCGCCGCAGAAAGCGGCCACGAGCGCGCGGCTGAGACGATAATCCCAGATCACGGTCTCGTGGATGCGGTTGAGTTCCACCGCCGTCCATCCCAGCCTGTTCGTGACCGCGGCAAACGTCGTGGTCAGCGGGATCGGCAGGTCGCCGATCCCGACACTGATGCCGACGACCAGACCGACCGCCACAAGGGAGGCCAACAGGAGGAGGCCGAAGGGGGCGGCCCGCTGCAGAGAGCGGTTCGAGGCGGTCACTTGATCAGGCCGAGTGCTTTCAGTTGCTCGGCTACCTGTTCCGCGCCGTAGATCGTGCGGATCGTCGGGTTCATGGCTTGGCCGTCCATGACGACGATTGCCTTGTTTTTCACCGCTGGCATCTGGCTGACGGCAGGATCGCTGTTCAAGAACTTGATCTTGGCTTCCGGCTTGTCGAGCTCCCAGCGGTTGCGGTCGAGATTGGCCACGACGATGACATCCGGATTGGCGGCGATGATGCTTTCCCAGCCAAGGGACGGCCATTCTGCTTCGGTGGTAATCGCATTCTTACCGCCGAGAAGATCGGCGATGAAACCGGAAGCTCCATTCTTGCCGCCGAGATAGGCATCGGCGGAAGGCGACTGGCTGGAGAACCAAAAGACGTAGGAAAGCTGCTTGCCATCCCTGGACACGCTGGCGCGCAACGCCGCTTCACGCTTCTTGAAGTCGGCAATCAGCGCCTGGCCACGATCGGCGACGTCAAAAATCTGCGAAAGCTCGTCGATCTCCTTGTACAGCAGATCCATGTTCCAGAGCTGGTCGCGGCTGCCGTACTCGTTTTTGACCTTTTCGGTGCTGAGGCAGGTGCTCGGCGAAATGTAGCTTGGTATGCCGATCTTGTCGAAGTCCTCGCGCTTGGCGACCTTGCTCGTCGGGCCGATCAGGCTTGGCAAGGCCGCCGCCACGAAATCCGGGTCTTGCGCCAGAATCGACTCGAAGGTCGGAAACTCGACAGACAGAAGCTTGACCTTCGCGTTGGCTTCGGCGAGCTCAGGCAGAACCTTGCTCGGCCAGAATGCGGTACCGGCCATTTTGTCTTCCAGACCGAGAAGCAGCATGATCTCCGCGCTGTTCTGGCCAAGTCCGATGGCTCGTGCTGGAGCCTTGGCGACGGTCACCTTCGCACCGCAATTGTCGAGCGTCAGCGGATAGGTGGTCGGTGCGGACAATACCGGTGTTGCGATCAGGCCGAGCACGGCGACGAAACCTGGAACTGCGAGGGACTTGAAAACTCTCATGAGAACTTCCTGTTCTTCGAACCCCCAACATGGGGATTCTAAGGGCGCGCGCGGTATAACCTGCTTGCCCAAGGAAAAACAAGAGTGGTGTAGTCATCTTTTGCAGTGACAGGTGCTGGCTGAATACGCCCGCAATCATGAGAGGATAATCAACAGAAGTCCGCGCAACGCTGTTTCCTGGCAGGGCGGAGAACCAGCTCTGCCAGAACAGGTGAGCCGGCTTGCCCGTCCCGCCATCCTCCATGCCGTACAAAGCCTGATCTTGATCGCCATGAAAGTCCGGAACGAAGCTATCAGCGGCCGCTATCGTCAAGCTCTTCGAGCGTGCGGAGCAGGCGTTGCTGGATCTCGGCCTCCTGCCGGTTCACGGCCGCGACAAGCCTGCGCATCGCGCCGCGCATGCCGTGGAGCTGGTCGATGAGCTCCATGACGACGTCGACGCCGGCCTCGTTGACGCCCATTTGGCGCGTGAGGTCCAGGATCAGGCGGGCGCGGGCAAGATCGGCATCCCGGAACCGACGCCGGCCCTCGGAAATATCGGGGGCCAGCCAGCCCTGCTCGACCCACAAATCGAGCTCGGTCACGTCGATTTTGAGGTAGAGTCGGAATTCGCGATCGTCCATGGTCAGGTCTCCATGTTCTTTCTCGGATCCTGTGTGTCGGCTGCCGCCCAGTCCTTGACGAAGGCGGTCAGCTGTTCGTCCGGCTGTTCGGGCAGCATGATCTTCAGCGTCACATAGACATCACCGGCGTCGCCGCCGCGCTTCACAACACCCTTGCCCTTGAGGCGCAGGACCTTGCCGCTGCTGGAATTTGCCGGCAGCGTCAGGTTGACCGGTCCTGATGGTGTCGGCACGCGCACCTTTCCGCCGAGTACCGCTTCTCTCAACGTGACGGGCAGATCGAGGCGGATGTCGTCGCCGTCGCGGGTGAAGAAACGGTGCGGGCGCACGCGGACGTCGATCAGCGCATCGCCGGCCGGGCCGCCGCCGAAACCGGGTTCTCCCTTGCCGCGCAGGCGCAGCGTCTGGCCGTCGCGCGTGCCGGGCGGGATCTTGACGTCGAGCGCCGGGCCGTCCGACAGTTTCACCTGGCTCTGCGTGCCATTCACGGCATCGAGGAAATCCACCTCCATCGAGAAGCGCCGGTCCTGGCCCTTTGCGCGGAACTGGCCGCCGCCACCGCCACCGCCAGCGCGGCGCGAGAAGAAACTTGCGAAGAGATCGTCGGCGTCTCCAAAATCGGCAAAGCCGGCGCCGTTATGATAGGCGCCGCCCGGGCCGCTCGAGGAGGCATAGTCTCGATAGTAGCTGCGGGGCGCCTGTTCGGCTCCGGTGATGTCGATCTCGCCACGATCGAAGCGGCCGCGTTTCTCCTCATCGCTCAGGATTTCATAGGCGGCAGAAATCTCCTTGAACTTTGCCTCGGCCTTCTTGTCACCGGGGTTCAGGTCGGGATGGAGCTTCTTGGCAAGCTTGCGGAATGCCCCCTGAATGTCCTTCTGGGTGGCATCCCGTTTCACGCCCAGAAGCTCGTATGGATCTTGGCTCATACATGTCTCCGTGTAAGGGCAGCGAATACTGCGGACTGGAATCCGCCTTGATATAGGTTGCCGGTCCGATGCTGGGGAGGGGACGAGGGCAGCGTCCTGTCATTTGGCCTGGCGAAAAGGGACGGCACCAGCTCGTAGGGTGGGCAGGGGCGCTGGCACCGGCCGTTTCCCCCTTCCGGCATGCAGTCCAGGCGGCAGCACGAAGAGCAGAACCGCACAGGCAACCATGTGGCGATCGCCACCTGTTTCCAAAGCTGCGCCTCTCCATCCGCCAGAATGAAGCAAGGTCAACGACCGGAACGCTACGTGCCTTGATCAACGTCAAAATTGACGTGCCTGTATCTCATGCCGCCCCCGCCGCTTTCTCTTCGGCGATATCCAGCACCATCCGGCCTTCGATGGTTCCCGCTTTCAGGCTGGCAAAGATATCATTGATATCGTCGAGCGGCGCCCTGGTGATCTCGGCCCGGACGCGGCCGTCGGCGGCAAACGCAAGCGCTTCGTCGAGATCGCGGCGCGTGCCGACGATCGAGCCGCGCACGGTTATGCGCTTCAGCACGACGTCGAAGATCGGTGTCTGGAAGTTGCCCGGCGGCAGCCCGACAAGGCTGACGGTGCCCTTCCGGCGCACCATCGAGAGCGCCTGCGAGAAAGCCGGCGGGGAGACGGCGGTGACGAGCACGCCATGTGCGCCGCCGCTCGTCGCCTTCAACACCTTTTCGACCGCGTCTTCGGAAAGCGCGTTGAGCGCAAGATCGGCGCCAACCTCGCGAGCGAGATCGAGCTTGGCGGCGGCGATATCGAGGGCGACTACCTTGAGGCCCATCGCCTTGGCATACTGGATCGCAACATGACCGAGGCCGCCGACGCCCGAGATCGCTACCCATTCGCCGGGCCGGGCTTCGGTTTCCCTGAGACCTTTGTAGGTCGTAACCCCGGCGCAGAGGATCGGCGCGATCTCGGCGAAATTAACGCCATCGGGAAGGCGTGCGGCAAAGGCTGCCGAGGCGATGACATATTCGGCAAAGCCGCCATCGCAGCTATAGCCGGAATTGTGCTGGTGTTCGCAAAGCGTTTCCCAGCCGGTCTCGCAATATTCGCAGCGCAGGCAGGCGTCGTGCAGCCAGGCAACGCCGACGGCATCGCCTTCCTTGAATTCTGTGACGCCGGGGCCGAGGGCGGCAACGACGCCTGCCGCTTCGTGGCCTGGAATGAAGGGCGGCCTCGGCTTGACGGGCCAGTCGCCGTCGGCTGCATGCAGGTCGGTATGGCAAACGCCACAGGCGACCACCTTCACCAGGATTTCGCCCGGTCCGGGAACTGGCACCGGCACGCATTCGATTACAAGCGGCCTGCCGAATTCACGCACCACCGCCGCCTTCATCATCTTGCTCGTCATGATCTCCATCCTTTCGCAATGATTGTCCGGCGTGATGATGAAGGGCACGCCCACCGGCGCATTGATCCATCGCAAGACACAAGTGTCTGGCGTCGCAGGTCGGGGCGCGCCCGTTCGGATGCTGCCTGAAAAACTCCATGCCGCCTCTGAACTGGCGATACGCCTGCGGCGTTCCTCGATCAGGCACGACCGCTGCAGATGCTTGCCCTGTCCTTCATGACATATGTCAAGGATGGCGGACGGGATTGCCAATAGAAGGACGAACATCGGCAACGTCCGCACAGGTTCGATTGGAGGCTCCGTCATTGAGAAAGCATCAGCTTTGTGTCCTGGTTTCCGCCGCTTTTCTCCTTGGCCTCGGTCAGCCGGTTCTCGCGCAGGATCGCTCCTCAGTCTTCTCGGCTCGATTCGAGGCCCTCTGGAACAAGATGACCGGCCGAGGACTGCCCGAAAATATCTCCATGTCCAATGGACGCATCGAGGCCCAGCAGGTGCTGATTTCGGCGAAATTCGCTGGCCGGCTTGCCGATGTCCTCGTCGATGAAGGCCAGATCGTCGATGCCGGTGCGCCGATCGCCCGGATCGATACGGCCGATCTCGATGCTCAGCTTGCTGGCGCCAAGGCCCAGGTTCGCCGCAGCGAGACGAGCCAGGTCGAAGCCGAGGCCTCAATTGCCCAGCGCCAAAGCGAATTGATACTCGCCAGGCAGGAATTCGAGCGCGCTCAATCGATGAGCAGCACGGGCAGCGGCACGATGCAGCAGCTCGAACTGCGCCGCAGCCAGCTGAGCGTTGCCGAGGCCGCACAAAAGGCGGCGCTCGCAAGCCGTGACGAGGCGGAAGCGACAACGGAAGCGGCGCAGGCGGAAGTGGTGCGCATTCAAACCGTGCTCGACGATGCCGTGCTGAAGGCGCCGCGCCGGGGCCGTGTCGAATATAAGCTCGCGCAGACCGGCGAAGTCGTTGCCGCCGGTGCGCCGGTCGCGACGCTGCTCGATCTCTCCGACGTGTCGATGACGATCTTCCTGCCGGCCCGCGCCGCCGGCACCTTGGCAATCGGCGACGAGGCGCGCATCATTCTCGATCCGGCGCCGCAATATGTCGTGCCGGCAACGGTATCCTTCGTCTCCTCGCAGGCACAGTTCACGCCGAAGACCGTCGAGACACAGGACGAGCGCGAGAAGCTGGTTTTCAGGGTGAAGCTGAAGATCGCCCCCGATCTGCTCAAGGACTATGAATCGCGCGTCAAGACGGGTGTGAGGGGGATCGGCTATGTCCGCACCGATCCCAAGTTGGCCTGGCCGGCGGAGCTGCAAGTGAAGCTGCCGCAATGAGCGAACCGGCCGTTCGCTTCACGGTCGTGACGCATCGTTACGGCCGGATTGCCGCACTCGATGGTGTCGACCTCGCCGTTCCCGCCGGCTGCATGGCCGGACTGGTCGGCCCCGATGGCGTCGGCAAATCGACGCTGCTCGGTCTTGCGGCGGGTATTACCCGCATCCAGCACGGACATGTCGAGGTGCTTGGCGGCGACATGGCCGATCGGCGCCATCGTCGCGACGCCCGTGCCCACCTTGCCTTCATGCCGCAAGGCCTCGGACGCAATCTCTATCCGACGTTGAGCGTCGCGGAAAACCTCGATTTCTTCGGTCGCCTCTTCGGCCAGGACGGTCTGCAACGCCGTGCACGCATGGACGAACTATTGCGAATGACCGGCTTGCTGCCCTTTCGTGATCGGCCCGCCGGCAAGCTTTCGGGTGGCATGAGGCAGAAGCTCGGTATCTGCGCCTCGCTCCTGCATGATCCCGATCTGCTGATCCTCGACGAACCGACGACCGGCATCGATCCGCTCTCGCGGCGGCAGTTCTGGGAGCTCGTCGATCACATTCGCGAGCGGCGGCCGCAGATGAGCGTGATCGTCGCCACCGCCTATATGGAGGAGGCCGAACGCTTCGACTGGCTTGCCGCATTGCACGCGGGCAGGCTGATCGCGACCGGCAGCCCCGGCGATATCATGCGGCAGGCCCGGCAGCAGACCCTGGAGGCGGCCTTCACGGCGCTGATGCCGAATACCGGCAAGCTGGATCGCGGTCCACTGATCGTCACGCCGCGCGTGATCGCAGACGGACCGCCGGCAATCGAGACGGAAGACCTGACGTGCCGCTTCGGCGATTTCGTCGCGGTCGATCATGTCAGCTTCCGTATTGCGAAGGGCGAGATTTTCGGCTTCCTCGGTTCGAACGGCAGCGGCAAGAGCACGACGATGAAGATGCTGACGGGACTGTTGCCGGCGAACGAGGGTGTCGCAAGGCTCTTCGGCCAGCCGCTGAAGGCCGGCGACATCGAGACCCGCAAACGCGTCGGCTACATGTCGCAGGCATTCTCCCTCTATGGCGAGCTGACCGTTCGCCAGAACCTCAGGCTGCATGCGCGTCTTTTCGGTTTGCCGGCGGCAGATATCGACCGGCGCGTCGGCGAGATGCTCGCCGAATATGATCTCGGCGAATTCGCCGACCAGCGGCCGGAAGACCTGCCGCTCGGCATTCGCCAGCGTCTCCAGCTTGCGGCCGCCGTCATCCACAAGCCGGAAATGCTGATCCTCGACGAACCCACGTCCGGTGTCGATCCGGTGGCGCGCGACGCCTTCTGGCGATCACTGATAACGCTGTCGCGGCGCGATGGCGTCACCATTTTCCTGTCGACGCATTTCATGAACGAGGCCGAGCGCTGTGACCGCATCTCGCTGATGCATGCCGGCAAGGTGCTGGCGATTGGCAGCCCGGCCGAACTCTGTGCCGAGCGGGGCGGGGCGACGCTGGAGGAAACCTTCATCGAGGTGCTGACCGAGGCGGGCATGGGCGAGGGCGCCGGGGCCGATGCGGGGGGCACCGCGCTCGCCGGCGGCACCGCCATGCCCACCCGGCTCTTCGACCCTCGCCGGCTCTTTGCCTATGCGCGTCGCGAGACGATCGAAATCCTGCGCGACCGGGCGCGGCTCGTCTTTGCGCTTCTCGGGCCGGTCCTGCTGATGCTCACGTTCGGATACGGCATCTCCTTCGATGTCGAGCATCTGCCTTTCGCCGTCTACGATCAGGATCAATCTTCAGAAAGCCGGCAGCTGGTGGAGAGCCTGCAGAGCTCGCGTTATTTCCAGGAGCAGCCGCCGATTGCCTCGACCGAGGAGCTGCAGCTTCGGCTGCAGGATGGTGAACTGATGGTGGGCATCGAGATCCCGCCCGATTTCGGCCGCGACCTTATGCGGCAGGAGGCGCCGGAGATCTCCGTATGGCTCGACGGCGCGATGCCGTTCCGTGCCGAGACAGCGCGCGGTTATGTTTCCGGCCTCGTCTCCTCCTATCTCGCCGATGTCTCGGCGCGGCACTCAGGCCGCTTCGAACAGCTCTATCCCGTCAATATCGAAAGCCGCTTCCGCTATAATCAGGATTTCAAGAGCGCCAATGCGATCGTGCCGAGCGTCATCATGCTGATGCTCGTATTGATCCCGGCGATCATGACCGCGCTCGGTATCGTCAAGGAGAAGGAGACCGGCTCGATTGCCAATTTCCAGGCGACGCCGGTCACTCGTATCGAATTCCTGCTCGGCAAGCAGCTTCCTTATGTGGCGATCGCCTTCGTTAGTTTCCTGATGCTGGTACTGATGATGCGCCTCGTCTTCGACGTACCGATCAAGGGCTCCATCGGGCTGCTTGCGGCAGGCTCGATCCTCTATATCCTCGCGACGACGGCCTTCGGTCTCTTCGTTTCGAGCTTCGTGCGCAGCCAGGTGGCGGCGATCTTCGCGACCGCGATCGTTGCGATCGTCCCGGCCGTGAATTTTTCCGGCCTGCTGGTGCCGGTCTCGTCGCTCTCCGGGGGCGGGCGGTTCATGGGGCTGCTCTTTCCCTCGGCCTGGTACCAGCCCCTGAGCGTCGGCGTCATCACAAAGGGTCTCGGCCTTGCCGAACTCTGGCCCAACCTCATCGTCCTTGCCGGTTTCGGTGTCGTGTTCGTTGGTGCCGCACTCGTGGCACTCAGAAAGCGGAGTGCCTGACATGTGGGGCAAGCTCAACCGGATTTTCCGCCTCGGCGTCAAGGAACTCTACAGCCTGAAGGCCGACCCTGTGATGATGGTCCTCATCGTCTACACTTTCACCATCGCCGTCTACACGGTTTCGACCGGCGCCAAGCTCGAGGTCGAGAACGCCTCGGTCGCCGTCGTCGACGAGGACCGTTCGATGCTCTCGACACGGCTACGGGATGCGATGCTGCAGCCTTTTTTCAAGGCGCCGGTATTGATCGGCGCTGATGAGGTGGATGCGGCAATGGATGCCGGTCGATTCGTCTTCGTGCTGGAGATCCCGCCCAAATTCGAGGAGGATGCGATTGCCGGTCGCAAGCCTTCGCTGCAGCTCGATATCGACGCGACGGCCATGGCGCAGGCCGGCAACGGAGCCTCCTATATTCAGAGCATTATTCTGCAGGAGATGGCAACAGCCTTGCCGAACAGCGCCGCCGCGTCACCGATCAATCTCGTCGTCAGCGCACGCTTCAATCCCAATCTGCAATCGACCTGGTTCACCGCGGTCATGCAGGTCATCAACAATGTGACGATGCTTTCGGTCATCCTGACCGGCGCAGCGCTGGTCCGAGAGCGGGAGCACGGCACGATCGAGCATCTTCTCGTTATGCCGGTCACGCCGGCGGAGATCATGATGTCGAAGGTCTGGGCGAACGGGTTGGTCATCATCGTGGCGGCGGTGCTGTCGCTCGTCGTCGTGGTCGAAGGGTTGCTTTCGGTGCCGATCGCCGGTTCGATCTGGCTTTTCGTCTTCTGCGCGGTGCTCTACCAGTTCTCCGTCACGTCGCTCGGCATCCTGATCGCGACTGCCTCAAGTTCGATGGCGCAATTCGGGCTGATCTCGATGCCGATCCTGATTGCGATGAACCTGCTTTCCGGCAGCACGACGCCGATGGACAGCATGCCGCTCTGGCTGCAATATGCGATGGTGGTTTCGCCCGCGCCACATTTCGTGTCGCTGTCGCAGGCGATCCTCTACCGCGGCGCCGGCTTCGATGCGGTCTGGCAGGAGATGGCGGCGCTCATGGTGATCGGCGTGCTTTTCTTTTGCGGCGCGCTCATGCGGTTCCGCCGGGCGCTGGCGGATGCGCGGTAGGGATGATGGCAATGCCGCAACGTCGTGTGCAGGCCGCCCATACCTGGCAATCCCTTTGCATCATGTGCAGGGAGAAGGTCGGCGCGAAGGCAAAAAACAGCGCGCCATTGCCGAGGGCGCACGGTTATGAGTGCGCCGCCGTCTCCACCGCGCGGCTCGGCTTATGCCCCGGACTTTGCTTGCGATCGACGAGGACCGAGCATTTGGCGTGGCGCACCACGCGGTCGACCACGGCCCCGAAAATATAGTCGGTGATATCTGCGACATGGGTCGACAGGATGATGAGGTCCGCCTGCTTCTCCCGCGCGGCGGCCAAAAGCACCCTGGCTGCGCTACCGGTATGGACCTCGACTACGGCGGGTATCTTCATCTGCCGGCAGAGCAAGGTGAGCTTCTCCTCGGCATCCTTTATGGCGGCGGTCTCGAAGTCCTCCGGCAGGCTCGTCGTCATGTAGTGTGGCATGGTTTCGACGGCGTGGATGACGAAGATCGAACCATCCTTGTCGAGGAGGCCGGCTGCCCTGTTCAGGATGCGCTCGGCCGTTTCGCGAGGGCCGTTGCCTATTGCGCAGACTATCGTTCGGTACATATCGGATCACTACCCTTGCCCGCCAGATCGTTATTCTAGCCTCCTGCATGGATCAGACATTGACCGACATCAAGAAATGGTCCCCTGCATCGTATTTGACGCAGGACAGGGCGGCTGCGGCAGGCGGCATGAAATCTTCCGGTCACCGTTTCCGGGGGGCCGACATCGATCTTGCCGGCTTGGACTTAGCGCAATGGCATAAGGCGGTTTGCGAGGGCAGCCATGCATGCCGTTGGGGAAGTCAGCCGAGCCACTGTCGTGAAAATCGACACAAGTCTCAGGTCCAAAGGGTGCTGATGGCAAGGGTCAGGGAAAAGGCGACCAGCACGGCGCAGCCGCAATGCCGCACAAGAGGCGGTATTTGCGCATGGCGTCCGACCAGCAGACCGCCAAGGCCAAGCCAGATCGCCGAGGTCACCGTCGCGCAGCAGACGAACGCTACGACCGCCACGGGTATACCCGTCTGGACCGAGGGTACAAGGGTAAGGCCGATGATGATGGCCTTGGGATTGAGCAGCGTGGTGACGAAGAGCTGACCGACGCCGAGCGTGCTCTGGCCGCCCACCGGGACCGGCACCCATAGTTTCAGCGCAAGATAAAGAACCCAGATTGCCGAAATCAGCTTGACGGTGGCGGCGATGGCCGGATGGCCTTCAAGCAGCGGCGCGGCGATGCTCGACACCGGAATGATGATTACGAGATAGCCGAGTACGACGGTGGTGACGAGCGACAGGGACCGCCTGACGGTCAGCGCCGTCGACGCCAATGCCAAAACCGCATTGGTCGGGCCTGGAAGGATCAGCAGCGAGAAGATGGCGATAACGAATGTCGGCAGGTTCATCAGATCCGGTCCTTGCGATTGTCTGCCACCCTTCTCACGAACTCGGGCGAACGGTTTTGATCTGTATCATTTCAAGCACCGCATCTGCCCGGACAGATCGCGAAGACCGTTGGGTGCCGATCAGCTGCGATCGGCTTGCCCTCTTGCCTGTATGAACTCCGGTCAGATTGAGATTTGTCAAGGACGAGCAGGGTGAGGGGCGATAGCAACGACATGCGATCTGCGTCTGTCACGCGCAACCCTCGCATCACGATAGGGTGTGAATCCATGTTCGAAAAGCTGCCCGTGCTGCCATGCTTCTGAGAGATCTCGATCCAGCCACTGCCGGGCGCGTTCTGCGCATCTATGACCGCATTGCAGAAACGTCATGGTTCAATCGCAACCGCGCCACCGAATGGGAGCTGTTGAAGCTCGTGCTTCGTCATGTCGCGCGCGATCAGGACGAGGAATATCTCCAGAAGCTATGCACCCGCGAAGCGTTCGAGCGTTTCTGCCGAAGCGCGTAGCCCAGCCGACGGGTCAATTGGGTGGGGAACGGATGTGATGGTGCTGCCGATACCCTGCCACGTCCACAGCGGTTCTGACTGTGTATGACCGCGACGCCAGCGTCTTACGTCGGTTGCGGTGACCACCAAGGTCTCCGCATGCCTCGGATCGCATCTGCCATAGGCGAGCGCGATCTCGCAAAAGCTATGCAGAAACTGGAAAAGCCGCGCCTCATTCGCACGCGGGGGCGATGCCACACTCAACAGCGATCGCCTTGTGACAATCACGGTCCTCGTTTGGCCAGCCAGCTGAAGAGCTACGCGACCGCATTTTTCCGCGTCGTCGAACCACGCCGAGATGATCGAGTACTCCATTTTGTTCCCCTCTGGACGTTCACCCGTGGCCTGCGCATCGATCCTGATCAAGACCGATCTGCATCTGCGCCGTCCTTGTTCGTTTCGCCGGTGGCCTCGCCATCGATACCCTTCCTGAAGGCCCGGATCCCCTACGCGACATCGCCCATCAACTCGGGGATCCTGCCGCGTCCAAACAGGATGAGGACGATCGTAAGTACGATCAGCCAATGGCAGGCGCTAAAGCTTCCCATTCCAATCACTCCTTGAAACGCGATGAGCTTAGACCTTCCTGTTCGACCGTGATTGATCTGGAGCAAATGCAATGATGTTGGTGAAACCGGCCGCGACTGATGCGGCCGCCGCAGTTTCCGACGATAGGCCCGTTACGGATATCGATGTCCGCCCGCTTGCCCGTCGCCGTGCCCATGCGTCCCGGGCGTTCGCTCGCCGACAGTCGGCTCCGGCGCGAGGGTCGGCCGTGTCTGCAGGAGAAACATCTCGAGAGCGGCGCGCGATTCCGCGCCGGGCGAACCGCTACAGCTTATGACCTCGAGCATGTCGACGTGCCGATCCCAGCGGCTCTCTGCCTTCATGATGGAATTTCCCCAGCCTCTTTGGCGACAAAGGGTTGCTGGGCGCCAAGAATGTCGCGCCGATTGGCGACGAAGGCTCTGAGAAGCTGAGAGCCCATTTTCGCCTGGTTTGCCACATCGTCGAAAATCAGAGCCGCTTCCTCGACCTCGCCGATTTCGGAGGCAGGTCCAAACTGCTCGAGTTCCTTCAGAAGTTCCAGGAGCGTGCCGACCTTCGTTCTCTGGCGCAGCGCCGACATGAACAGTTCCTGCACGACGGCGGCTCTTTGTCTTGGAACAAGATGCGCGAGCAATTCACTGATGATGAGGGTGCAGCTGCAGTCGGAATCCGGGTCCTTCGCAAAAGCCTTTATCTGACGCAGAGCCGAGAAGATCCGTCTGTCGCCGGGAGTGTCGCTTTCCGACAGTCTCATCTGCATTGTGTCAAATCCTTTGCGTTTTTCAGGCGCGCGACCCATTCCGCGCCGGTCCTGCCGTGGTAAAACCCGTTCGATAGCGGAACGTCCGGATAGACTTCGCGCAGCCTCGTCAGCGCCTGCGCAGGCTCGATATCTCCATTCAAGACCCTGCGAAAAGTCTGGGACACCTCGACCATGTCGCAGGTCTGCGGTGACAGCCGAAGCGAACTGACACCCTGAGCCGTCCATTCGTCGGAGCGCTCGATCAGGGCCTGGCATGTATGCGAAAGCGTTTGCACGCCGTTCAGGGCAAGGAAGGGCTGGCCTGAAATGGTATTGACCGTGATGCCATCAGGATCCTCCTGGCAGACGAACTGGCAATTGTCCTTGGTTCGCCCTTTCGAGCGGGCGTGAGCGCAGCGCGCGGAAATGGCGAGCGGCACACGGCCGAAGGCGAAGACCTCCAGATCGAGATTCGGACAGGTCCTGGCAATGGCGGCGACGGACGAGGCCGGAAGCTCCGGCGGCAGGCAGATCGCCGTCGCACCATTGGATGCCAGAACGCGTGCGGTCGCTGCGTTATAGACATTGATGAACGGTCCAACGGCGTGCGGCCGGCCCTTTAGGAGATAGAGGGCAGAGAGATCATTGGCCTCGACGAGCCTGGCATCCTCTTGAGCGAGCGCCCTTTGATAGTTCGCCTCGCGATCGAGCGTGACGAGCGCCAGTGTCGAGAGCCTGACCTCTTTTCCTGCGGCCTCCAGCCGCTCGATGACAACAGCGAGCTCGGCCTCCATGAAATGCAGGCGCTTCGAGCAGATCGTCTCGCCGATGACGACGACATCGACAGGCGCTTCGTCGGCGATCCCGAAATAGAAGTCGCGCCATCGGTCGCTCGGCCAGAGATATTGGAGCGGGCCAAGTGTCAGCTTCATCTCTTACCTCCACCGCTTCTCATAGGCGCCATGCGTCGTCTCCAGTCCCTCGCTGAGGGCCTTGAGACGGGCCATCAGTGCGGGGCGATCGGCGGGGGCGGCTTTCATCGTGGCGCGGAGCGTCGAAACGACTTGCGAGATATAAGCCTTGCCGCGTTGGCGCCCCTCCACCTTCAGCGCCGTGACACCGGCTGCTTCGAGTTCGTCCAGCTGGTCCATGACATCAAGAGAAACCGGGTCCTCGAATGCGTAGGTCTTGCTCTTGCCGATCGCAAAGCGCCCCTTGCACAGGGTTGGATAGCCGGCCGGTTCCCTCTCGGAGAACCTGTTGATCGTATACCCGCCCAGTTCCGATACCATGTCGGTGCCTTCCTGACGGTAGCGGACATGGCTTGCCGGAGAGCAGACGCCGTTCATGTTGGGCGATTTTCCGGTGGCGTAGGAGGAAAGCGAGCAGCGCCCCTCCGCCATGACGCAGAGGCCGCCGAAGACGAAGACCTCAAGCTCGCAAGCTACGCGACGAGCGATGCGGGCAATGTCGGCGACCGTCAGCGTTCGGGGAAGGACGACGCGCGCTGCGCCAAAACTTTCGACCAGATAGGCAAGCGCGTCCGGATTGGAGGCCGAAGCCTGCACCGAAATATGCAGGCGCTGATGTGGGTGACGTTCGGCAACATGGGCCATCAGCCCGAAATCGGCGACGATCAGTGCGTCGGCCCCGGCATCGGTCGCTTCCTGCGCCCGGCGATACCAGAGATCCTCCCGCCCTGCCGTCATGAATGTGTTCAGTGCCACGAACGTCTTGACGCCTCGGGTGCCGGCATAGGAGACGGCTTCCCGGAGCTCCTGCAGATCAAAATTCAAACCTGGGAAGTTTCGGGCGTTCGTTTCGTCGCGAAACCCGCAATAAACCGCGCCCGCACCTGCATCGACGGCCTCTCTGAAGGACGAGGGGGTTCCGGCTGGGCATATCAGTTCCATCTGGCACCTTCTCCCTTGAGTGCACGGCGCCGGATGGATGAGAGTGCCGCCATCACGGGGCGGCGGATCGGCCCCGACATGTCTCCGGCGAGTTTCACCAGATCGATTCCGCTGTCATCGAGCGCATTTCGAAGCGCGAGCACCGCTTCCATATTGCCTGTCACGGCAAGCTTACGGGCAAAGAAGACGGCATCACCATCCAGGCGGCCCTCGGCAAGCCCGAGCATCAGGAGCAGGGGGCCGCTGATCCTGGCGTCCGCCTCCGGCGCGCGCCCGCGCCGGAAGGTTCGGATACTGCCTCCGGCAGGCCGGATCACGAACTCGAAGGCAAGGTCGGAGGGGGCAAAGCCGAAACATAAATATCGATAATCCCCGAGCCGGTCGAAGAGCCGGGGGTGGGATTTGAGCACTTGCTGAAACAGCAAGGATGCGGCGCGGGCCGCGATCGGCAACGGCACGATGCCGGCCGCAGCCATCAGGCGGGATGGAACAAGCATTGGGGCCTCTTCTCGTGAGAGTGGCACCCTAGAGCCTGCTGCATTCGCCCTGTTTGTTTTGAGACAAAGACAGGAGCGGTTTCCTCGCCGATTGCATCCCCATGCTGAACGATGCACCCAAGATCAAACGTCATGCCGACCTGCAATCCTTCATTCGTGAGCTCGAGCAGCGCAGGCTGCTTCTGTCGGTCGACGAACCCGTGTCGCTCGTCCACGAGCTGACGGCCCTGCATCAGCAGGTCCTCGAGGAAAACGGGCCGGCTCTTCTCATAAAGGCACCGATAGACGCCGATGGACGGCGCAGCCCTATCCCCGTGCTCGTCAATCTGTTCGGCACCAGGGAGCGCATAGAGCTTGGCTTCGGTGTCGGGCAGGGCGGTCTCGGGCGACTGGCAGAGGATCTCGCTGATCTTCGAAATCCATCTCCGCCAAAGTCGCTTGCAGATGCTTTGAGCAAGCTCTCCCTGCTCACGGCCGCAAGTCGCATGCGACCGAGGCATCGGCGCATAGGCCTGTCGCAGGCGGTGGTCTACCGGGGAGCCGAGATCGATACCGGCATGCTTCCAGTCCAATGGTGCTGGCCAGGCGAGCCGGCCCCCCTGGTAACCTGGCCGCTGGTCATCACCTGCGATCCCGACGATCCCTACGACGTCAACGTCGGCATCTACCGGATGCAGGTTCGCGACCGTTCCTCGCTGATCGTGCGCTGGCTTGCCCATCGCGGCGGCGCAAAACACTTCCGTGAGTGGCAGCGACGCGGTCAGGACATGCCGGTGGCGATCGCAATCGGCAACGACCCTGCGACCCTGCTTGCCGCCGTCATGCCCCTGCCCGAAGGCGTGAGCGAACTGAACTTCGCCGGTCTTCTGCGTGGCGCGCGCACGCAAGTCGTCAGCGCTCTGACCGTGCCGCTCGACGTGCCGGCCTGCGCCGAGATCATTCTGGAGGGGCGCGTGTCGATCGACGAGACTGCGCCTGAGGGTCCCTACGGCGATCACACCGGTTATTACAACAGCGTCGAACCCTTTCCGATCGTCCGGCTGAGCGCCATCACCACCCGTCGCTCGCCGGTTTACCTGTCGACCTATACCGGCCGCCCGCCCGACGAGCCTTCCAGGCTCGGGGAGGCGATGACGGAGCTGTTCATCCCGATCCTGCGGCGACAATTTCCCGAAATCTGCGATCTCTGGCTGTCGCCGGAGGCTTGCTCCTACCGCACGGCGGTCGTCGCGATCGACAAGCGTTATCCCGGACAAGCCCGCAGGGTGATGATGGGGCTCTGGTCGATGCTTCCGCAGTTCAACTACACCAAGCTGATCATCGTGGTCGATGCCGATATCGGCGTGAGGAGCTGGGAGGATGTCATGTGGGCCGTGTCCACGCGGTTCGATGCGTCACGCGACCTGATGGTCCTCGAAAATACGCCGATCGATTATCTCGATTTTGCATCGCCCCGAGCGGGTCTCGGAACAAAGATGGGCCTCGACGCCACCCGCAAGATCGGGCCGGAGAGCGACCGCGAATGGGGTTGCGAGCTGCGCATGCCGTCAGACATTGCGGCGCGCGCGGCAACAACATGGGAAAGGATCAAACGTGACATCGTTTCATGAGCAGCGCGACGTCGTGCTGGCGGTTACCGGAGCTTCCGGCGCGGCTCTCGGTCTTGCCGTCCTCGATCTCTTGTGCGGGCTCGGCATGCGGGTGCATCTCGTCGTCTCGCAAAGCGGCAAGCGGACCTTGTTGCACGAGGCTGGGGCCGACGCCCATGACCGGATGCTGCCGAAGGCTTACAGAAGCTATGACAATGCAGACATCGGCGCGACGATCGCCAGCGGCTCGTTTCCGGTCGCGGGGATGATCGTCGCGCCCTGCTCGATGAAGACGCTGGCTTCAATTTCAACCGGCCTTTCCGCAAGCCTCGTGGCACGTGCCGCCGATGTTCAGCTCAAGGAAAGACGGCGGCTTGTGCTGATGACGCGGGAAACGCCATTGCATCTCGGGCATCTGCGCAACATGACGTCAGTTACGGAAATGGGCGGGATCGTCATGCCGCCGGTCCCCGCCTTCTATAACCGACCGCTGTCGGTGCAGGAGATCGTGGATCACCTTGCCCGCCGCGCCGTCGATCTTCTGGGCCTGCCGGTCGCGCCGCTGGCAAGCGCCTGGTCCGGCGAGGCGGACTTCGATCAGCCGAAGACGGAAATCGGGTCGGCGCCGAAGAGCAGGGCGTGACCGCCCGCAAGGAGCAGCCAGACGACCAGCGCGATCGTGGCCATCGCTGCTGCCACAAGCGCTGCGTCCCGATTTCGGCCGGACCCCGGAAACAAACGCCGCCTGGGGCCAGACGGACGTCTGCGCGGCGTAGATTTCCCAGTGATCGCCGAGACGCTTTCTCGCCCGGCGCTCGGCCATCGGAATGCCGGCGAGTGCGAAAAGCCCAAGCCCACCGAACAGCAGAAGCGACGCAAGTCTACCCGCTAAGATACGCGTCTTGCCAGGAGAACGTGTGCGGCACTGATCATGGCCGTTCCGATTACGTCTTTCTCGATCGCCTGGATTGCCGCCTTTCTGAGTTGAAGCGTCGGTCCGGTCACGATGCCAGACCCGGGGTGTCTGAACGGAGGGAGGCGAAATTGACGGGCTTGTCGGTATCGGCCTTGTCCGCCCGGCTCCTGGGGAGGTCGACGAGACGAGCCGGACGGCGTCGGCGGCGTCTTTTGATTTCGACGATGAAGGGCTTTTGCGATGTGCGCATCGGCATTCCTTTCCTTATGTCCGCGGTCACCTGCCGCGAACCACAGAAAGATCCTTATGGCCTGGGGCTTTCGTTCTCTTTGATGGAGGTCAAAGACGTCGAAATGCTACCCGCTATGCTCCGGTCCATTATCGATGAGAGGGGAGGAGCCCGCATGTTGTCGAGGTTCATCACAGCATTCCTGAAATCTTCCGGAGAAACAGGTGTCGTGCTGATGGAGCACGAGGGCGCACAGCGCGTGGTCATCATCGATCGCGACGCCCTGCAGGAGATCAGCAATCCACCGCGCGCCGATGAGACAAGGCTGCAGGAGCATGTGGGAACGATATGCGAAATCGCCGCCTCCAAGATACTTCTGCAGCCGCAGTCGTCATTTTCCCGGATACGGATATCGAGGGACGACGTCGAGGCGTGGAAGGCGTCGCACGATACGCTCCACTAGGACAAAAGCTGAGCCGTGATAGGGCCGACTCGGCTTAATCGCCTTCGCCTTCAGCAAGTCTAAGAAGACGCTGCGGATCGGTGACCGTCAGCTTCTGCCTGCCGCCCTCGACTATGCCCTTGCCTTCCCAGGCGCTCAGGATTCGCGACACCGTGTGCAGTGTCGTGCCCGTCATTTCAGCAATATCCTGCCGTGAAATCGGGAAATCGATTTTGATCGCGGTTCCCACCGCCTTGCCGGCCTGTTTGGACAGGCGCAGCACCGCATGAGCGACCCGCTTTTCCACCTCTTCGGTCGACATTTCGCGGATGCGGGTGTGCGCCTCCTCGAGCCGCTGGCCGATCGTCTGCATCGCACTCATTGCCAGGCGAGGATTTTGCTCGACGAACCGCGACCACATGTCGGTCGGCCATCCGAGGATGAGGCTTTCCGCTGCGGCAGTGGCCGTGCCCGGATAGTCCTGTCGGCGCAACGCCATGGCGAAGCCGAACAGGTCGCCTGGATGCACCATCCTGACGATGATCTGCTGGCCGTCATGCGTGACCTGCGTGACCTTGAGCCTGCCATGCAACAGCAGGAAGAACGATTTCGCCGGTGCTCCCTGCTCGAAAACAGCATCGCCCTGGGTGATGCGGCGCGGTGTGGCATGCTCGAGCATGGCGTCGAGGTCGGCATCGGTCATGCGTTCGAAAAGCGCCAGTGACTTCAAAACTGTACGGTCAACCTTCATCGTCGTCCCGCTGAACTCCCTTGGAAATGGCACCGGCGAGCATATCGGCTGCGGCACGGCGCGTGAAGTCTTCGATGCTCTCGATGAAGCTTGGCTGCCGGACGAGCCGGAAACCGAGATTGTCGGGCGGGCTGCCGACCGAGCATCCGCCGCCCTTGGGATTTCTCACAAAGGTACTCATCGGGGCGCGGTGCCTGCCGGCGGCGATCATGATGCCGCAGCTGGTCGGGTCAGGCTCGTCGACACCGGCTTGCTTGTCGAGGTCGATGCGCTTGTTGCAGGTCGAGGTCCATTCCCAGACGTTTCCGCCGAAATCGGCAAGGCCGGTCTGGCTCACGCCGAACCATCCCCTCGGTTGCGGCGCCGGGTCGATCGAGGCGGTGCGCCGTGCCTCGCGTTCATAGTCTGCAAGCCAGCGCAGCGCAGGATTGTTGCTGTCTGCATCGATGCCGAGCGCATCATCGGGAAAACGATCGGCAGCGGCGTAGGCGAGTTCGAAATCGGTCGGAAGCCGCCAATGTTCGCCCGTCTTTTGGGACAGCCAGTCCGCGTAGCGCAGCGCGTCCTCGTAGTTGACGCCGGTAACCGGCGTGTCGTGGCCGGAGGTCGCGCTTCGCCCTTCCGGCTCTGTGCAGATGCCATCGGCCACGCAACGGTCATATTCGGAAAGGCTGGTCTGATATTTCATGACCGTCAGGGACATCCGGACGTGGGCCTCGCGCTTCGGCGCATCGACAGCCAGGCCTCTGCGGAAATATTCGGTCGCGTCGCGATACTGGAATTCATGGGGTGCGATGGTTATGACCTCGGGAACGGCAAATGCGGCATCGCGCCGCCCGATGTTCATGAACCCGGTCTCGACCGCAAGCGCTGCGGAAAGGGTCCCAAGAAGCGCAAGCGGGATAGCGATCGAAAGGCCGGAAACTCGTGCAGTCTCGGCGTGCGGTGTCATATCCTTGTCGCGGCATGCGCCCCCTTTTTAAGAAAAGATACTGTGCAGGCCGCCCTCACGGCCTGCACAGCCCCACCCCAGGTCAGCTGGCCGACGGCGACTTCACCGAAGTCATCAGATCGTCGTTCCAGTCCCCGGTGACCTTGAAGTGGGCAGCCGCACCGAGTTCGAACGCCTCGATGAGGTTGTGGTTGACATAGGCGTAGATGCCCGGCTGCGCGAAGGTGCAGAGTGCGGCACCCGCCGTGCCGCCCGGGATGAACCAGGTCTCCTGGTCTATGTCAGGCACGTTCGCAAACTTGCCGGTCGCCCAGACATATTCGCCGTGGCCGCCGATGAGATGCGGTCGTGTGTCGCGGTTGGCCTGCGAATGCACGATGAGCACGGTTTCGCCGACCTTGGCGGTCATCGCATTGTCGCCCGTCAGCGCGCCGACGGCGCCGTTGAAGACGATATGGGTCGGGGTCAGCGTCTTCATGACGGCAAGCGTGTCTTCATAGGCCTCGCCGGGGCTGTCGTATTTCTTGAACTTGCCGTTCTCATCGCGCGGGATGTAGAAATCCTGCTCGCCGACGTAGTAGATCTTGTCGTAGACGAGGGGCTTTCCGTGGCCATCGGTGAGTCCTTCGCGCGGAAGAACCATGATTGCGCCGTTCATCCCCGACGTGACGTGCCAGGGTACCATGCCGGGAGGTGCGCAGTGATAGACGAAGACGCCTGCCTTCGTCGCCTTGAAGCGCAGGACGGTGCTTTCGCCGGGGCCGACGACCGTCAATGCACCGCCGCCAAGCCCGCCCGTTGCGGCGTGGAAGTCGATATTGTGCTGCATCGTGTTCGTTTCAGGATTGACCAGCGTCAGTTCCACATAATCGTCCTGGTGAACGACCATCAGCGGGCCGGGTACCGAACCGTCGAACGTCATCGCGTTCACCTCGGTCCCATCCTTATCGAGCACCATTCTCTTTTCCTGGATGGTCAGCGTGAATTCCTTGATCTTCGGGCCACCCTCGGCTTTCTGGCTGTGTGGATGGACGAAGGGCGGCTTGACCAGTTCGATCTTCTCGCGCCGAAGCTTGGTGAAGTCGGCTGTCGGCGCCTTCCTGGGCGCGTTCACCGCCACCACCTCGTCGGCATGGGCAGCGTTATTTGCGATGATAATGGGGGTCAGCGCTCCTGCGACAGCAGCGCCCGTAAGCATCGTGCGACGGGTCATTTGCAGAGTATTCGTCATTTCTAATCTCCTGTAGTCGAAGCGCGAGCGTGAGCCGCCCGGTCGAGAAGGAAAGTAGTAGAAACCCCGCTGGACTGTTTGATTTGGAGCAAACTGACTATTTGTGTCAGCGCAAAGTTCTGCCCCCGCTCTTTGCGTAATCTCAACGACTACCTCGACAATCTCCAGCATTGCTGTGTCGTCAATTTGGAGACACGGAAATGAAAAACACTTCGGATGCCAGGCGAGATTTTCCGCGCGGCATGTCGCGAACCGGACCTGTCCTCTTCTCCTATGGCTTCCGGCCATTCTTTCTGGCATCGGCGCTCTGGGCCATCGCAAGCCTCGACCTGTGGGTGGCCTATCTGAGCTTCGGCATCCCTGTCGCATCGGACTACGGGACACTGTACTGGCATGCGCATGAGATGCTGTTCGGTTTCGCACCGGCGGTGCTGGCCGGCTTCTTGCTGACGGCGATCCCGAACTGGACCGGCCGCCTGCCGATCGCCGGCAGGCCGCTGGCAATCCTGTTTGCGATCTGGTGTGCCGGCCGCATCGCCATGCTGCTCAGCGGCTCGATCGGGATTGTCCTTGCGAGCGCCGTCGATAGCCTGTTCCTGCCTGTCATGCTCGTTATCTGCGCGCGTGAGGTCGTGGCTGGCAGGAAATGGAAGGATTTAAAAGTCATCGCGGGGCTCTTTATCCTTTCGCTCGCAAACCTGGTCTTTCACATCCAGGTCATCGAGGTAGCAGGCCCGGAACTCGCGATCCGTCTCGGAATCGGTGCCTACGTGCTGCTCGTGACGATCGTCGGAGGTCGGATTCTGCCGAGCTTCACCCGCAACTGGATCAATCAGTTCGGCCGTACGGACTTTCCGGTGCCATATAACAGCTTCGATGCGGCCACCATCATCGTCGGTGCGGTCGCGCTTGTCCTGTGGGCGAGCGTTCCGGATTCCACGGCAACCTGCGGGACGGCGGGCGTCGCTGCGATCCTGAACACGATCAGGCTGGTCCGCTGGCGCGGCTGGACCACCTGGCCGGAGCCCATTCTGTTCGTCCTGCATGCGACCTTCATATTCGTGCCTTTCGGTTTTGCCGCCATCGCACTTCAAGCATCCGGATGGCTGCCCGAAGTGGGTGTGTTGCATATATTCGCGATAGGCACGATTTCGATGATGATGCTCGCAGTGATGACGCGGGCAACACGCGGCCATACCGGGCGGAAACTGAAATCGAGCCGGATGACCAATATTTCCTACCTCCTGCTTGGCTGCGTTGCACTCGTCCGGCCGCTTGCCGAACTCGTTCCTGCGCTGAGCACCGGGATCCTTGCCGTGGCAGCGATCGGCTGGACGGCGGCTTTCGGATTGTTCGTGGTGGAACATGCGCCGCTCCTATGGTCGGGACGCAAGCCTCTGACGATGAAGGGAGGGTGATTATGCCCGAAGCGCTCAAGCTGGCAGCCTGAAGGCGAGAGCCCTTTGGCTGTGTGACCACCCGTCACGTGCCCCACCGACACTGAGAGCGGGACCGATCATCCTGTGCACATGAGAAAATGTCAGCCATCCCCAAATGGTCGCGTGCGCCTATAAAGCGCCCGCGCCAAGGCTATGGCGCGAGCGACTGAATGAGGGATGGCGGCCAGCAGGCCGACAGTTTTGCTATGGAGCTGCGCGGACCGTCAGTGGGCTGTCTGCGAATGAGCGCCGCCGCGTTGTGAGATGCCACCCAGCGCCTTGCCTGTTTCCTTGGCACTGCCTTTCATGGCGAGATCGCCAAGCGAGATGATGCCGATGAGCCGCTTTTTTCGGTTCAGCACCGGCAAGCGCCGGACTCGAAGATCGCCCATGTTATGAAGAACGTCTTCCACGTCTTCGTCCTCGAAGCAGTATTTGACATCGGTACTCATCACGTCCCGTACCTTCGTCTTCGGGCCTCTTCCCTCTGCCACGCCACGGATGGCGATGTCACGATCGGTGATCATACCGACCAACCGGTCATTCTCACCCACCGGCAGAACCCCTGTGTCGAGACGCCCCATCATTAAGGCGACATCCTGCAATGTATGCTCCGGATCGGTGATCTGGACGTCTGTCGTCATGCAATCGCTGATTTTCATGATAACCTCCCTCGCACTGCCCACGCCGAGTGGCTTGGGCTAACAACAATCAACGCGCATCGGTCGGAAACGTTCCGGACACGAGCCCAGTGGATGACCGTCGTGGAAAGCTCGCTTCGCGACTATGGTGGAATATCAAACCGGCCATTTGCCGGGGCAGGGCAAGTCGGTTCGGGAGCGGGTCGATCATCTTCGATGATGTCGGGCGCGCATCGTTCTTCCGCGAGCCGATTGCAGCATCTCCTCGGGGCGCCTCGATGCAGGGAGGACCGACTGACCGCCCTTGGCAAAGGGTCACGTCTTCGGCAGGCCGAAGAGCGATACCATGTCCGGCGACCAGGCCGGCTCGTAGACGAGGTCGACAACGGCCTGTCTTACGCCGGCAATATCCTCAACACGCTGACGTGCGGCGTCGGCAATATAGCCGGAGGCCGGACAGAAACGGGTTGTCGTCGTCATCTTGATCTTCACGACAGCAGGCTCGGTGACATTGATTTCGTAGACCAAACCGAGGTCGACGATACTCGTTCCCATCTCGGGGTCTTCTATTTCGCGCAACGCATTGCGAACGTCCTGTTCCGTGACCTCAGACGCCGGCATCGTTCTGGCCTCCCGTGGTTGTCCTGATCATGATCCGATAGGTCTTGCCGGACGAATCGAAATTGCCGATCCATTCGTGGCCCCGTGCCTTCAATTCGTTGAACAGGAAGACGGGTTCCCGGTTGAGAAGGGCAAACAGAACCTCGCCGTCCTCCATCGTCTCCAGCCGGGACAGAATGCGCTCCATCGGCTCGGGTGGCGCAAGGTCGGTCAGGTCGAGGTTCCAGACCGGCTCGGGCCAGACCGCCTCGGTCACCGCGACTGCCGGTTCAGATTGCTGGATGGACTTGTTCGGGATGAAATCGATTTCCCAATCATCATCGGCCAGACGCTTTGTGACATGTGAATAGCCGCGCTTTTCGAGCTGGCGGATCAAGGGGACGGGCTCGAATATTGCACGCAGTTTCAGACCTTCATCGGGATCGAGACCGGCGAATGCGTCCATGATGAGCTGGAACGGCATGCCGCCGTCACGCAGGATCTGTCGGACGTCGAGTTCACGGAACTGAACCATTGGCGTTACCTCTGTGGTTTGCGGCGACGAATAGCGCCGGCTTGTGAAATGGTGCGGTCTTGATCTGGGGTTCTACGTTCGCGAGCGTGCGGGCGAGCACCAGCTCGACGATAAGAGCAACGGTCGATGCGGTTTGAAGGACCGCGAACACGCGAAAACCCATGTCGGATCCAAGGCAGAGTGTGGTCGCAGCGCCGACGACCGAAAAGTAGAAGAGGCCAAGCCAGAGGCCGGCCCGGCGTCCGTTGATGAGTTCGCCGAGCTTGGGCGTCGGCTTGCGGCCAAGAAGCGGGCCGAAGGCCTCGATCCAGGTGAGAAATGGAACGATTTTCAGGAGTTGGGCGAGACCGAAGCCGGTGAGCCAGCCGAACACGAAGAGATAGACGATCGCCGACAGGTTACGCGTCTCGGCATGCAGGAACAGGGACAACGCAAGAAGGGAGACGGAGAGGCCGAGCATCGCGAAGGCCGGCAATGATCCCAACGTATTCAGCTCGAGCGCCGGACGGCGCCTGGCGCGATATGTTCTGTAAATTTCGAAGAGATAGGTGGCTACGATCAGCCCAAACAGCACCGCGGCCGACAGGAAAACGGCGTGCGCAAAATCGGGTTCGACGACGGCGGCGATCGCTGCCACCGACAGGAGCAGAACCGCCAGCGTGCTCGACCGGCGAACGAACTGGACCTTGCGCATATCGTCGGACAGCAGGAACATCGGAAGCAACTTGTAGCTGACGCCGATCGCCGCAAGGGTCATCCATCCGCCGAGGCCGAAACTCGCATGGTAAGCCACCGCATCCATGCCATAGGCAACGATTGCCGGTGCTTCCATCTGACCGGAGATCGTCAGCGCGAAAAGGGCGCCGAAGGCCGTTGTGACGAGTAGGCATCCGATACCAACGAGGACGATAAGGGAGGCGGCATGCACGCGTCTTCCCCGCCAGAGTAAGGCAGACAAGGATAGCGAAACAGCAGCGATGGAGGTTGAAATCGCGGCGGACGCTGCAATCATCACCGAACCGGCCGCGGAGGAACCGAGGCCGATCAGATGAAATCCCAGCATGAGAAGTGCCGGACCGACGACCATGCCGGCGAAAACTATCGGATCGAAGCGGCTGGCGGGTCTGTCATTACCTGTCAGGACCGGCGCGAACTGAAGCAACGAGCCGATCATGAGAAGCAGAAGCCATCCGAGCGTCACGGCGTGCACGATGGCAAGCGCTCCAGGCTCGGCGATACCAAGGGAAGGGGTCCAAACGCCGGCTGCAAGCAGGCACTCCGCCAGCAGCAGGTAAGACAGCGCCGCGCCGAAATACGACATCGTCCACCGCGACAGGGTCGTGCCCACTGGCATCATGGCACGTCCCCGGCGCTAGTGGCTGCCGCAGCAGCAGTCGCAACCCGCATCGAGGCGGATGATCTCCACGCGCCAGACGTCCGGTCCCTGTTCCAGATATTCCCAGGAGAATTTTCCGGGCAGGGCGGTGTCGAGCTGGTACTGCAGGGGGCGGGGCTCGTGATCGCTGGTGATATGGAGGCTCTGGCCCGGCGTCAGCGAGTGCAGCGTGCCGAAGATCCGGGGATGGCGCTCGACGGGTGGCAGGATCCGCACGTCGATATGCGCAATCGCGGTCTGTGTGGCTGGCGCGTCTGTCATTATGGCTGTTTCCTTCTGCCGCGGGATGACTGATGACCGGACCGCGACGCATCCTGTGTCAGGGCGGAAGATAGCTGGGCGCAGACCGGCCAACTTTGACAGCGAGCAAACAGTCGGGCGATTGTCGGTTGTCCTAGGCGCTGGCCACCGCCCGGCTTGCTGTTTGTCAGCGTCACGCGGGTCATTATTGATCCAGGACAAGGAAGCCTGCCCCTTCGTCGGCATATGCACATCATGACACTCTCATGAAGGAAGCCGAAATGTCCGATACTCTGGTCGCCAAATATGGCGAGGCCCGCCTGCCACGTTACACCAGCTATCCGACCGCACCTGCGTTTTCGCCGGTCGTCGGGCCGGAGCAATATGCGCACGGTCTTTCCGACGTCGCAGCCGCCGGACCCGTCTCCGTCTACCTGCATGTTCCCTTCTGTCGTTCCATGTGCTGGTATTGCGGCTGTCACACGACGATCACGCGTCAGGACGCGCCTGTTCTCGAATATCTCGACGTCTTGAGCCAGGAGATCGAACTCGTATCGCAAGCAGCCCGAAACGAGGTTCCGGTCAAGAATGTTCATTTCGGTGGCGGCACGCCGACAATCATGAAGCCGGACGAATTTTCGAGCCTGATGAACAAGCTCAAGAGTGCGTTCCAGTTTACGAGCGACTGCAGCGTTGCGGTGGAGATCGATCCGCGGACGCTATCGGGCGCAATGATTGCCGCTCTCGGCGAGAACGGCGTCGACCGCGCAAGTCTCGGCGTCCAGAGCTTCGACCCGGTGGTTCAAAAAGCGATCAACCGGATACAGAGCTTCGAGCAGACTCAGGCCGCCGTGATGGGGCTGCGAGCCTATGGTGTGACGAGCATCAATTTCGATCTTATCTACGGACTTCCATATCAGACCATTCAATCCTGTATCGAAACGGTCAGGACGGCTGTCGAGCTGCGACCGGAGCGTTTCGCCGTTTTCGGCTATGCCCATGTGCCGGCATTCAAGAAGCACCAGCGGCTGATCGATGAAGCCGCACTGCCCGATGCCACCCAACGCAACGAGCAGGCCGAGGCGATTGCCGAGGAGCTGGAGAGCGCCGGATATGTGCGTGTCGGCCTCGACCACTTCGCATTGCCCGACGATCAGCTCGCCATTGCCTCGCGCTCGGGTACCCTGCGGCGGAACTTCCAGGGCTACACGACGGACGAATGCGAAACCCTGATCGGCCTCGGCGCCTCGGCAATCGGACGGCTGCCTGATGGCTACGTTCAGAACCATGTCGCTCTTGGACGCTATGCCGAGCGGATCGCTTCCGGAATCCTCGCAACGGCCAAGGGGTACGGGCTGACCGGTGAGGACAAATTTCGCGCCAGAGTGATCGAGCGTCTGATGTGCGACTTCAAGGTCGATCTCGCAAAGCTCGGCGCGGAAGACGGCTATGATGTCGGCTTCCTCATCGAGCGGAACGACCGATTGGACAGTCTCCTGTCGGATGGCGTGGTGACGGTGGAGAATGGCTGCATCACCGTCTCGAAGGAGCATCGCTTCATGGTCCGCGCCGTTGCGGCGGCCTTCGATGCCTATTTCGGTTCGTTCGGCCGGACGCACAGCAAGGCGGCATGACCTCCGGTTGACCGTTGACACAAGCGGCAGGGGACCAATGGTGATATTCCTGCCGTTTACTCCTCCCCCTATTAGTGCGAAAAACCGGGCCGGAAACAATTCCGCCTGGTTTTCGACGTGCGAAAGGGGGGCTTGGTCTTTCACGCCGTTATGCCGTCAAGCTCCTGTAGATGGCCGGCAGCGCACTCGGCAATTTCGAAATGTTCGACACGAGGGCAAAACCGGATCTGCCGAAGATCGCCGGCAGGTAGTCGCCGGCGCTGCGATCGACCGTCACGGCAAAGACCGCCTGTCCTTTCGTGCGTGCTTCCATGACGGCCTTGCGGCTGTCTTCAAGGGCGAAACGACCCTCATAGTGATCGACGTCGTTGGGTTTGCCGTCCGTCAGAATAAGCAGCAGCTTCTTTCTTGCGCCGTCGCTTTCCAATTGGCTGGAGACGTGCCGGATGGCCGCCCCCATGCGCGTGTAGTAACCGGGCTTGAGGCTTGCGATGCGGCTGGCAGTCCTGGCCGAGAAACTCTCGTCGAAATCCTTGACGGTATCGACACGAACCCAGTTGCGTCGCCTGGACGTGAAGGTCTTGATGGCAAAGCGGTCGCCGCAAGATTGCAGGCCGCGGGCAAGGACGTTGAGCGCCTGCATCTCCACATCGAGAACCCGGCGGTTGTCGACCCAGGAGTCGGTCGAAAGGGAGACATCGACAAGGATCGAAGTCGCAAGCTCGTGGCGGGCAGGGCGCGCGCATCCATAGATCCGGTCGTCCGGCTGGCCGGTGGCGATGAAGTCGATGCGGGAGCGGATAACCGCTTCGAGATCGATCTGATCCCCGTCCAGTTGCGCCCGCCGCAGCTCACGCTTCGGGCGCAGCATCTCGAACTGACGCCTGACCTTGCGAACGAGAGCCGCGTCGCTGGCGATCACCTGGTCCACCCTGTCAGGCGACGAACCAATCACCACGCGGCAATGCTCGGCGAGATACTGGTTTTTCCGGAAATCCCATTCCGGATAGGTGAATTCCCCGTCTATCATCGTCGGGTCGACGGCCTCAGGCGAGAGGTCCAAGTCGAAGTGAAATCTGGACTTCGGCCGTTCGCGCGTTTCGCTGAGCGTGATTTCCTCGAGTTCCTCGGCCGCCGACGGATCGTGCTCCTCGCTGTCATCGCTCGGGCGATCGACATTGACCATCTCCGCCATGGCGAGGATCTTTTCGAAGCGGTTTAAGATGAAGGGGTCGCGCTTGCGGTCGTCAGCGGCGCGTTTGCGTGTTGCCTCATGCGATGGCCGCGCCTGCCGGTCGTCACCCGACTGATCGGATGGAAGATCATCGCGCTCTGAGGAGTGCATCTCGCTGCGGCCCCTGAAATCCGGCCAGATCGGCAAAGGCAGCATCGGCAGATAACCGGCAGGGGCGGCACGTATCTTCGGGCGGACGGCGTCGGGAAGGGGATGATGCAAGGGAACGGTGAGCGCCAGCTGGGCGAATTCCTCGATCCACCGTTCGGCTTGAGGAAGCGTCCCGCGCCTGCGGCAGCCAAGCAGCGCCCGGGTGAGCCGCGCGTAGCGCGCCGCCATTCCAGGAAACCTCTGGATGACCAGGGCGGAATTTTCCCGGCCCGTTTCGATCCGCCACAGGTCGGCAAGGGCCGGATCGGCAGGGGATGAAACGGACGGTGCGGTCGCCACATAGGCAGCCAGCCAGGAATAAAGATCGCGATTGAGCGAGCGCTCGTCGAAAAGATCGACGACGGCAGGCAGATGGATTGCCGTGCCATCCCAGCTCGGATGGTCAGATCTTTCTTCGCCGAGGCCGATGACTTGTCTCAGCCGCAGCCTGTGCATCGAGGTTTTCTGCCTTGCTCTTTGAACCTGCAGTGTAGCGTCTCCGCCGAATGCCCTGAAGCAGACGGCAAGCTGCGGTCTGAGTTCGGCAAGGTGAACGGCCGCCGCAGGGTGATGCGGCCATGAACTGGTGTCGCCGACCAGTCGATGCCAGGCGCGCCCCACCGTCTCTTCGAGTTCCAGAAATTCCAGCATGCTTCACCTATCCGATCGAGGCCCTGGCGACCTCGACGAGGGCGGCCTTGACGTCCGGTTCGTCTGTCAGCGGTTCGATGATGGCTGCCCGCACAGCCTCGATCGTCGGCAGGCCGGCGTCGATGAGCGAGGCGCAGTAGATCAGCAGGCGCGTCGAAACACCTTCCTCCAGATCCTGACCCTTGAGCGCGCGCAGGCGCCGGGCAAGCTCGACGAGCGGTGCGACCCTGGCCTCGGCAAGGCCGCTTTCGAGCGACACCGTGGCGATCTCCCGTTCGCGCGGCAGGAAATCGAATTCGATCGAGACGAAGCGCTGACGCGTGCTGGGTTTCAGCGCCTTCAACAGGTTCTGGTAGCCGGGATTGTAGGAGACGACGACCATGAAACCGGGGCCGGCTTCGAGCACTTCGCCGGTCCTTTCGAGCGGCAGGATGCGACGGTCGTCCGTCAACGGATGAAGGACGACCGTCACGTCCTTGCGCGCCTCGACAATTTCATCGAGGTAGCAGATGCCGCCATCCCGAACGGCCTTGGTGAGCGGCCCATCCATCCAGACCGTTTCGCCGCCCTTGAGAAGATATCGGCCGGTAAGGTCCGCGGCCGTGAGGTCGTCGTGGCAGGAGACCGTCGACAAAGGCAGGCCGAGACGGGCGGCCATGTGCTGCACGAAGCGTGTCTTGCCGCAGCCGGTCGGCCCTTTCAGAAGGATCGGGAGTTGTCGCGTCCAGGCATGCTCGAAGAGTGCGCATTCGTTTCCCTGAGGCGCGTAGTGCGGTATTTCCACATCAAGATTGTGCGGATGGTTGAAGGCTATGGTCATCGTTGTTCTCCAGGAAAATGGCCCGCCTCACTCGGCGGGCTGGACCACTGGGCTTGGGACACGCGTCCGTCCGGGGACGAGCAGCGACCAGATGAACATCAGGGCGCTGATGAACACGAAGATGCCGGAGCCGAGTCTCACCCAGTAGAAGAGAGCGAGCTGATCCTGGACCTCCATGTAGGACTCGCCGAGGACCCGCTGCAGGTGCACCTGGATGATGCCGGCAAATGTGAGCGCGAAGGTCATGACCGACATGGCAGTGCACATGATCCAGAAACTGGCGATCGACAGCCATTGATTGTAGGGCGCGCGGCCGTGGATTTGCGGGACGGCATAGGCCATCGCTGCGAGATTAAGCATCACATAGGCGCCGAAGAAGGCCAGATGCCCATGGGCTGCGGTGACCTGCGTGCCATGGGTGTAATAGTTGACCGACGACAGCGTGTGCAGGAAACCCCAGACGCCTGCGCCAAAGAAGGCCATGACCGAGCAACCGATCGACCAGAGAAGGGCGGCCTTGTTTTCGTGCTTGCGGCCGGCGCGCCAGGTCATGACGAAAGTGAACACGACCATGGTGAAGAAAGGTGCTACCTCAAGCGTCGAGAAAAGCGATCCGATCCACTGCCAGTAACCGGGGGCGCCGATCCAGTAATAGTGGTGGCCGGTGCCGAGGATGCCGGAAAACAGCGCCAGTCCGATGATGACGTAGAGCCACTTCTCGACCACTTCCCGGTCGATGCCGTTCAGCTTGATCATCAGGAAGGCGAGCACCGACGCCATGATCAGTTCCCACACACCCTCGACCCACAGATGGACGACATACCACCAGTACATCTTGTCAAGCGCCAGATTGACGGGGTTGTAGAAGGCGAAGAGGAAGAAGATCGCGACACCCCACAGGCCGAAGAGCAGGATGTTGGTGATGGTCGTCTTGCGTCCCTTGAGCGCGGTCATGGTGACGTTGAAGAGGAACATCAGCGCCACGATCACGATCCCGACCTTGATCGCGAAGGGCTGTTCCAGAAACTCACGGCCTTCATGAATATGGAAGAGATAACCGACGACGGCCACTGCCGCCGCGATCAGGAAGATCCAGAACTGCGCGATTGCGATCCTGGTGCTGTAAAGTTCGGTTTCGCATTCCTCCGGCAGCAGGAAATAGGTCGTCCCCATGAAGCCCATGAGCAACCAGACGATCAGCGCATTGGTGTGGATCATCCGCACGATGTTGAAGGGCAGTTCGACGGATAGCGTATTGGGCAGCACGTAGATGGTGCCGGCGAGCACGCCGAACAGGAGCTGGGCCATGAACAGGCCGAGAGCTCCGTAAAAATAGAGCATTGCGACGCTCTGGGTCTTGTACTTCATTTCTATAGCCTCTCGCTGTCAGCCGGCCTGGTTCGGGGGCCAGTTCTGGGTGTTGGTCTTGCTGACCCATTCGAGGAAATCGGCGAGGTCATTGACCTCCTGGTCCGTCAGGTTGAATTGCGGCATCTGCCGTCGACCCTCGATGCCGGAAGGTTGCGCCGCCATCCACGCGTGAAGCGCCTCGCGGGCACTTGCCGGATCCTTGTCCCCACCCCAGCGGATCCAGACATTCGACAGTTCCGGCGCAAAATAGGCGCCTTCGCCATCAAGGGTGTGGCAGTTGATGCAGGCGTTCTTTTCCCAGACGTGTTTCCCGCGGGCGACGCTTTCCGTCAGCGTGGCCTCATTGGTGGAAACCGTGCGGATGTAGTAGTGACTGTGGGCAGTGAGACCCACGAATATGGCGAAGAAAAATGCCGACCCGCCGTAGAACACGTTTCGGGCCGCGGTTTTTGTCAGGCGTTCAGCCATCGATCATCCTTTCATGTCAGTGGCGGTGCCGCCGTGACGTCGGAATCGAGCCAGCGGGCTCGCTGGAAGGGAATGGCGGAATTCGACCGGGAGCTCTTTGCTCATTCGCAAGCAAGCCGACGAATGTGCGGCATGCCGGAGAAGCTGCACGCCGCGGACAGTCGGCACTCACGCGGGGAGCTTTTTTGAAGAGCGGAGCGAAATGTCAGACGGACAGTTGCAAGGCGGCGCGCGCGACCGCGATCAACAGCACGAGTGCCGCCCAGGACCACAAGGCCGCGATCAAGGGCGTCTGAGTTCCACGAAGTCCGAGAAAATCCAGCACGACAAGCCGGACCTTGGTGACGGTAATGACGGCGATCGTCATAGCGACGAGAACCGGAGGTACGCTGTCCGGCAGAGCGTGTGTCAGGATGAACGTGCAGCCTGTCAAAGCAAAGAGCAGCAGCAAAGCGCGCGAGCAATTCGGACGACCGGAGTGCTTCATAGCAGATAGACCACCGGAAACATGACGAGCCAGACGATGTCGATCACATGCCAGAGCGTGGTGATCAGATGGACATTTTCCCGCGTCGGAAAGACCGCGACGAGGACGAGGATCATCGATCCGAAAGCCACATGCGTCAGATGAAACCCGGTGATGAGAAGATAGAGCTGCGAGAAGGGATCGCCGGACAGAAGGGACGCGCCCTCGAATGCATATTCCAGGCCTTTGAGCCCGCCGAAAACGACCCCGCCCAATGCCGCCGCAAGCAGCATCATGCGCCGGCGAGAGATTGCGCTCTGTTCGGCTGCCTTGGCAGCAAGCCAGCCGCTTGCCAGAAGCACGATCGTGTTGGCGATCGGCAAGGCATGATCAAGCCTTGCCTTGCCGGCTGCGAATGTTTCTGGATGCAGCACGGAGGCGACGACGAAGGCCGTCAGCAGCGCCCCGAAGGCGACCAGCTCGCTCCAGGCAAGGATCCATACCAGGAGATCGCCATTGTCCGTATCGCGCGCGTCCTGGCTTGAGATTATCGAGGTCATGTTCTCAAGCTTATGACGAGGCCGAGCACCCGTCTTTGTGAAACCGCAAACAGCCGTGCGTCCCCTTCGGACGGACCGCTCGCCGAGCGGGAATTCTCTTTGATCGATCTCAAAGAAGCGCCCACCGCGACTGGCTATCCTGCGCCGCAAAGGAGACCTCATGAGCGACGCGCAAATCGGACTTTCGATAGCAACACCTGTCATCGTGATCTTCGCGATTACGCTTTACCGGATGGGCGTGCTGCAACGGACGGGTGTCGTGACTGCGGTCATTGCCGCCATTGCCATTGCCGCAAGCCTGTTCCTCCAGAGGTGAGCGATGAACCGCACGACATCTGACCCGTTCAAGGAACTCGAAGCCCGATACAGTGAGCTATTGTTCTGGGTGCGATCTTCCGAAGGCGATTGCCGATTTCCTGCCATGTCATGCAAATGAAAGGCTCTGCGGCACGGTCGCCGAAGGGCGCTTGTGCCTTGCTTCTGAGTACCATCGACTGGAAGAACAGATCGCTTCGGACTGGTTGGGGGCTATCATGGATGGCAGCGAGCGATCCGTCGATCTGCATCTGGCGTCCGCGCTCAGCCTACAATGTCTGCAAGCCACCGATTGCTCGCGGCCGAGGTCCCATCCGGGCGCCAGCCAGCGCCGGAGCGGCAAGCCAAAGATGATTGAAATGCGCCAATATGCGCAAGATTGCGTGAAAAACCGACCGCAATGGCCAGCGCACGTCAACATCGACCACCATGCCAGATCGTGCGGCTATTTCCATCGCTGCTGGCAATAGCGTCAAAGCAAATGGGAGGTACAGGCGGGGCGCATGACGCCACCGCCTGTGAGGGCCTTACGTTATTGGGTGAGCTGCGCGACCTGTGCGAGATCGGCATCAAGGCGCTTGCGCACCATGTTCGGAAGCTTGGCGGTCTTGATGGCTTCGAGGTTGGCGGGGTTGTCGCCGACCTGGATCAGCGCCACCATGCCCATGCCTGCGTGCGGCGTGCACTTGATGACATAGGCGCCGGGAACGTCGAATTTGGCCTGGTATTGCTCGCTCGGCTTGGATTTGAACTCCGCAGCCCCATCCGGAATAAGGCCTTTGTAGGTCTCGGCATTGTGGCTCTTGTCGGTGGGCACGAAGGTGACGGTGTCGCCGGGCGCGATCTTGACGAATCCCGGCTCGAAGACCATTGCGCCGTCAGCGCCCTTGTTGAGCATCTGGATCTGATGGTCGGCGGCCATGAGCGGCGCTGCCGATGCCATCAGAACCGCCGCGGCAGCGATCAGGCCAAATTTCAGACGCATTGCATTTCTCCTATCGTTCGGGGCCGATTTTGGCCTCGGCTGCGGTTCTAGGACATGCACGCGGCGCACTCTTTGATGCCCGTCAAATTGGCGGCGCCAATTCAGGCGATTGGCGGCTCTCCCGGTCCGGGTTCGACGACGTACAGCGAAAGGGCGGGGCAGGAGAGGGTGGGGATTTTGCGTACACGGAACCCTGCAGGCTCCGGCGCACGATCGGATTTCGGGATTCATTGAGAAGGCCAGCGCCCTCGCGTCACCGGGCGTCGATGAGCTCGCGCATTTTCAGGGCGAGGTCGCGGGCCGTATAGGGCTTGCGGAGCCATTGCGCGCCGGCGATGACCTCGTTTGCTGCCAGCGCGGGCTCCGAGTATCCCGACGTGAAGAGCACGGCGAGGTCAGGCCGTTCGACGCGGGCGGCCCTTGCCAGCTCATCGCCGGTCATGCCTCCAGGCATGACGATATCGGTGAACAAAAGCGCGATATCGGGCTGGTCTTTGAGCAGTTCAAGTGCCCTTCGGCCATTGTCGGCCTCAAGCACTGCATATCCCATCGCGGCGAGCCTGGCGACCGCAACCCTGCGGACGCGTGCGTCGTCCTCGACCACGAGAACGCGTTCGTCGCCGCCCGGCAAAGCTGATTCGCTTCTTTCGCCAACAGCGGCCTCGTCCCTCGTGCTGGCGCTTGAGAGCGCCGGCAGGTAGATGCGGATCGTCGAGCCGCGGCCGACCTCGCTATAGATCTGCAGATGGCCGCCCGATTGCTTGACGAAGCCGTAGACCATGCTGAGGCCCAGTCCGGTTCCGGATCCGACTTCCTTGGTGGTGAAGAAAGGCTCGATCGCGCGCTTCTTGACCTCCTCGCTCATGCCGCCCCCCGTATCGCTCATGGAGACGAGGACGAAATTGCCGCTACGAACCTCCGGATACATTTTCGCGTAGTCCGCATCGAGCTGCACGCGTGAGATCTCGGTGGTCAGAGTACCGCCTTTCGGCATAGCGTCGCGTGCGTTCAGGGCGATGTTGAGGATCGCGTTCTGCAGCTGGGAACTATCGACCAGCACGTTGAAATCGGATCCCGAAAGAACGGTCGACAATTTGATGTTTTCCCCGAGCGTCCTTCGCAACAGGTCCGAAAAGCCGGTGACGAGCTGGCCGAGATCGGCCTGCATCGGGTTCAGCGGCTGGCGTCTTCCGAAGGCCAGCAACTGTCCCGTGAGCTTTGCCCCGTCTGCTGCGGCATCCTGCGCTTCCCGCAGCATGTCGCGCAGCGGGCCTGACGGAAGCTTGTCCTCGATCATTTCCAGATTGCCGCTGATCACGGTGAGGAGATTGTTGAAGTCGTGCGCCAGCCCGCCGGTCAACTGACCCACGGCTTCCATCTTCTGGGCCTGGCGAAGATCCTCCTCGATCTTGAACCTGCTGGTCAGATCGCGAACGAAGCCGGTGAAAATCCGTTCGCCGTTTGCCGTCGCCTCGCCGACATGAAGCTCCATCGGAAACTGAGTGCCGTCAGCGCGCTGACCCGTCACGACGCGACCATAACCGATGATCCGCTTCTCGCCTGTCTGCATGTAATGGTCGATATATCCGTCATGCGCTGCGCGATAGGGTTCGGGCATCAGCTTCTTGACGTTCTGGCCGCAGATCTCGTCGGAAGCGAAGCCGAAGAGCGCCTCGGCGGCCTTGCTGAACGACATGACTTTGCCGTTCTGATCGATGACGACCATGGCATCGGGTACGGTATCGAGGATGGAAGACAGGTGCGCCTCACGCGCCCGTACGGCCTCTTCCGCCCTGCGTAAGGCACTGACGTCGCTGTTTGCCTCAATGATCACGGGATCGCCGTCGGGAAGATTGACGAGCACGCAGCGGGTTGCCACGTAGATGTCGTGACCGTTCTTGTGGCGATGCACGACCTCGCCCTGCCAGAAGCCTCGCGTCGTCAAATGTGCGCGTATGGCCTCCATCGGCTCGGGAAAGCGGGTATCGAGCAAAGCGTAGACGGTCTCGCCCACGGCCTCTTCACGAGACCAGCCGTACATGTTCTCGCTGCCGATCGACCAATGGGTGATCGTGCCTTCAAGCCGGTGCACGATGATATCGGCCGCGTCAAGAACATGCACGATTGCGTCCAGTTCCTGGGGTGATGCGATGCGCGGCGAGATCAGACGATGAGGCATAAACATTGGTTCCGTATTCAGTGGACGCTACTCCTATGGCAGGTTCCGTCCGAGAAATCATCCACATTGCCCGAGAGTTGCGCGAGGCGGCCAAGGTTGACGATGCGCAGATTGTGTCGTCCGTCCGGAACGACGATTTTCCTCTGGGCGAGTTTGCTGATCGAGCGCGAAACGGTCTCGATGGTCAGGCCGAGATAATCGGCGATATCCTGCCGGCTCATCGGCACCTCGAGCAATCCCTGGCAGAGCGTATCGCCGTGACGGGTCGCAAGCTTCATGAGAAAGGTGCAGAGGCGCTCCTCGGCATTTTTCCTGGACAGGAGCACGAGCTGGTCGTGGGCCGACGCGGTCTCCCTGCAGAGCAGGTTGATATAGGCCGGCCGCAGAAGCTCCGAGCGCTCCACCTCTTCCTGGAACTGTTTGCGCGAGAGGCGGCGAATCCTGCAATCCGTCACGGCTTCGGCGGTAAAAAGGAAATCCCCTTGCAGAAACGAGCCGACGACGTCGCCGGCGAAGTGAAAGGCGGTTATGACCCGGCGTCCATCGCCAATGATGCGATGTAGACGCACGACCCCTTCGGTGATCTGGAACAGATGCCGTGCGGCATCCCCCTCCCAACAGATCGCCTTTCCCGCCTCGATCGTCTCGGTCGCCGACATCTGGAAAAGCGACGACAGGCAATTGCCCTGAACCGCCTTTGCGCCAACATCGACGTTCTCGAATGCCTGGTGGCCTTGCATCAACATCCCAATGATCCCCGTGCCTTGATTGAGTGTGAAGCCAATAGAAAAGGCGTTCGGTCACAGCGGAATGAGCGGACGGTGCCAAAAGGTAAGAAACTGTAACAGTCTGTAACAACGGGCAAAGCCCGGCCTTCGTTGACCTGGATCAAGGAATGGGTGAGCTCTCCATGACAGTCGTTTCTCAAAGTACGAGAAAGGCGATCGCTCTGTGGTCGTCTGCGCACTGGGGACGTCATCATGAACTATACTACGGAAACCATGGTGGTCGCCGTGGCAGCATTCCTGGCATTGCTTGGCGCTGCTTTCGCTCACGACCAACTATTTTCAATCCACATGGGGATATTGAGCTTTTGCCTTTTGGCAGGAACGCTGCTTCTCGTCAGAAAGGTGGATTTCTCGCCGGCGGGGCGCCTGAAGAAGGCCGATCCCTCGGGCTATTTCGACGAGGTGATTCGCTATGGCTTGATTGCCACCGTGTTCTGGGGCGTCGTCGGCTTCCTCGTCGGCGTTGTCATTGCGGCGCAGCTGGCCTACCCGGATCTCAATTTCGCTCCTTATCTGAACTTCGGCAGGCTCCGGCCCGTCCATACCTCCGCGGTCATCTTCGCCTTTGGCGGCAACGCGCTGATCATGACGTCCTTCTACGTCGTCCAACGCACTTGTCACGCGCGCCTGTTCGGCGGCAGCCTCGCCTGGTTCGTCTTCTGGGGCTACCAGCTGTTCATCGTCATGGCGGCGACCGGCTATGTCCTCGGCATCAACCAGGCGCGCGAATATGCCGAGCCTGAATGGTACGTGGATTTGTGGCTGACGATCGTCTGGGTCGCCTATCTCGCCGTCTTCCTCGGCACGATCCTGAAGCGCAAGGAACCACATATCTATGTGGCGAACTGGTTCTACCTGGGCTTCATCGTGACGATCGCGATGCTGCATGTCGTCAACAATCTCGCCGTGCCGGCTTCCTTCCTCGGCTCGAAGAGCTATTCGCTGTTTTCAGGCGTTCAGGACGCGCTGACACAGTGGTGGTATGGCCATAACGCCGTCGGCTTCTTCCTGACCGCCGGCTTTCTGGGGATGATGTATTATTTCGTGCCCAAGCAGGCCAATCGTCCCATCTATTCCTACCGGCTGTCGATCATCCACTTCTGGGCGCTGATCTTCATGTATATCTGGGCCGGGCCGCATCATCTGCACTATACCGCGCTCCCCGACTGGGCGCAGACGCTGGGCATGGTCTTCTCGGTCATGCTCTGGATGCCCTCCTGGGGCGGTATGATCAACGGCCTGATGACGCTCTCGGGCGCCTGGGACAAGATCCGCACCGATCCCATCATCCGCATGATGGTCGTCGCGATCGCCTTTTACGGCATGTCGACCTTCGAAGGCCCGATGATGTCGGTCAAGACCGTGAACTCGCTCAGCCACTATACCGAATGGACCATCGGTCACGTGCATTCGGGCGCGCTCGGCTGGGTCGGCATGATCACCTTCGGGGCGATCTACTACATGACGCCGAAGCTTTGGGGGCGCGAACGCCTCTACAGCCTGCGCATGGTCAACTGGCACTTCTGGCTCGCAACGCTCGGCATCGTCGTCTATGCGGCGGTCCTGTGGGTCGCCGGCATCCAGCAGGGCCTGATGTGGCGCGAATATAATTCCCAGGGCTTCCTCGTCTATTCCTTCGCCGAAACCGTGGCTGCGATGTTCCCCTATTACGTGCTGCGCACGCTTGGCGGCGGCCTCTACCTGGCCGGCGGCCTCGTGATGGCCTGGAACGTCTTCATGACCATCCGCGGCCATCTGCGCGATGAAGCCGAAATTCCTTCTGCCTATGTGCCGCAGGCACAGGCTGCCGAGTGAGGTGACACATGGCATCAATCCTGGACAAACATCAGATCCTCGAGAAAAACGCGACCCTGCTTCTGGTCGGCTCGCTGCTCGTGGTCAGCATCGGCGGTATCGTCGAGATCGCGCCGTTGTTCTACCTGCAGAATACGATCGAGAAGGTGGAGGGAATGCGTCCCTATACGCCGCTCGAACTGGCAGGCCGCAACATCTACATCCGCGAAGGCTGCTATCTCTGCCACAGCCAGATGATCAGGCCGTTCCGAGACGAGGTGGAGCGCTACGGTCATTATTCGCTGGCCGCAGAATCCATGTACGACCATCCCTTCCAATGGGGGTCGAAACGCACTGGTCCGGACCTGGCGCGCGTGGGCGCGCGCTACTCCAACGAGTGGCATGTCCAGCACCTGTCGAACCCGAGGGCAGTCGTGCCGGAATCGATCATGCCGAGCTATGCCTTCCTCAGCGCGCGCGAGGTCACCGTCAAGGATGTCGGCATGGACCTCAAGGCGAATGTGGATGTCGGCGTGCCCTACAGCGAAGACATGATCGCCAATGCCGAGGCGGACATGAAGGTGCAGGCCGACCCGAATGCCGATACGACCGCGCTTCTCGCGCGGTATCCCAAGGCCAAGGTTGGCGACTTCGACGGTGATCCTTCGAAGCTCACCGAGATGGACGCCCTGGTGGCCTATCTGCAGATGCTCGGCACGCTCGTCGACTTCTCGACCTATGACGACGCCACCGGCTACCGATGAGGGGAAACATGGAAACCTACACCGCAATGCGGCACTTCGCCGACAGCTGGGGCCTCCTGGCAATGACGGCCTTCTTCATCGGAGCAGTGATTTTTACGCTCCGTCCCGGCGGCAAGCAGGCTGCCAAGGACGCGGCCAACATTCCCCTGAAGGATGATTGAGATGTCGGAAAAACACATCGATGAAATCAGCGGCGTCGAGACGACCGGCCATGAATGGGACGGCATCCGTGAACTGAACAATCCAATGCCCCGGTGGTGGGTGTGGACTTTCTACGCGACGATTCTATGGGCGATCGGCTATGCCATCGCCTATCCGGCCATACCGATGATCACATCGGCCACGAAGGGCTATTTCGGCTTTTCCAGCCGTGCCGAGCTGCAGCAGGACCTTGACCTTGCCAAGGCGTCGCAGATGAAGTTCCACGACATGATCGCCGCCAAGACCGTGCAGGAAATCGACGCCGATCCCGGCCTTCGCGAATTCGCGATCGCCGGCGGCGCCTCCGCCTTCAAGGTCAACTGCGCTCCGTGCCACGGTTCGGGTGCAAGTGGCGGACCGGGTTTTCCCAACCTCAACGACGACGACTGGCTCTGGGGCGGCGACCTTGATTCCATCCAGACGACGATTGCTCACGGCATCCGCTTCGACGGTGATTCAGACACGCATGTTTCCGAAATGCCGGCCTTCGTCGACATGCTCGACAAGGATCAGATACGGCAGGTCGCAGCCTATGTCTGGAGCCTGACGAACAAGCCATCGGACGAAGCCCTGGTGGAACCCGGCAAGCAGCTGTTCATCGACAATTGTGCGGCTTGTCACGGCGAGGATGCCAAGGGCAAGCCGGATATGGGCGCGCCTGATCTTGCCGATGCCATCTGGCTTAAGGGCAGGGGTGAGGACGCCATCGCTCGCCAGGTCGCGGCTCCGAAGCATGGTGTCATGCCGGCCTGGTCCGTGCGCCTCGGAGACACCACCGTCAAGGAGCTCACCGTCTTCGTCCATGCGCTTGGCGGCGGCAAATGAGGGGCGGGCACGATGACGAACCATGATCATAATGCACTCCTTGAGCTCTACGGCACGCCACGCGCGGTGATCCACTCGCGTGTGTCGATACGTGCAAGGTCCGCCCCGCCGGCCTGTGAGCAGGAAGATCCCGCAAGGATCGGCAGTTCGATCGTAAGCTTGATCTGCCTCAAAGATCACAACCCGACGAGCCGCTAGACCTGCAGACGAGGACGTCCCAGCGGCTTCTCCCCGTTGTCCTCTACGGCCGTGCCCCCTCTCCCGGGCGCGGCCTTTCTCTTTGATCAAACGCAAAGAGCGACTGAACGCAATTGCCTATGCCTATCGATTGCCCGGCTCCTTCAGGGCTGCATCTCCTGCCCGGGCAGGGCCTTCCTCCTCGCGGACCACGTCTTGACATGAATCAAGGATCGCGTGTCGGAAACGGAGGAGAAGGGCAGTCACAAACCGGAATAGGCCCATGAACCTCTACACAGCCCCCGATCCCGAATCAGTGGAACGCGTCAACGCGGAGCCGGTCAACGCCCGCCGCAACCGTCAGCCGCTTTATGCGGCGCGCAAGAAGGTCTTTCCCAAACGGGTCGAAGGACATTTTCGCCGGTTCAAATGGATCGTGATGCTGATCACGCTGGCGATCTATTATCTTGCACCCTGGATCCGCTGGGATCGCGGACCCTATGCGCCGGATCAGGCGATCCTGATCGACCTGTCGTCGCGCCGTTTTTTCTTCTTCTTCATAGAGATCTGGCCTCAGGAATTCTACTATGTTGCCGGATTGCTGGTCATGGCGGGTTTCGGGCTGTTTCTGGTCACCTCGGCCGTCGGCCGTGCCTGGTGTGGTTATGCCTGTCCGCAGACGGTCTGGGTCGACCTCTTTCTCGTCGTCGAGCGTGCCATCGAAGGCGATCGCAATGCGAGGATGAAGCTCGACGCCGGACCGTGGACGTTCGACAAGCTCCGCAAGCGCCTGCTCAAGCATGCGATCTGGCTTGTCATCGGCGTCTTCACCGGCGGCGCTTGGGTGTTCTATTTCGCCGATGCGCCGACCCTCGTCAAAGGGCTCTTCACCGGGCAGGCTCCGGCTGTCGCTTATGCCACAGTGGCTATTCTGACATCGACCACCTACGTCTTCGGCGGGCTCCTGCGCGAACAGGTCTGCACCTATATGTGCCCCTGGCCGCGCATCCAGGGCGCCATGCTCGACGAGAACTCGCTGGTCGTGACCTATAATGACTGGCGCGGGGAACAGCGCTCGCGCCATGCCAAGAAGACGCAGGTGGAGGGACAGGCCGTCGGCGATTGTGTCGACTGCAATGCCTGCGTTGCGGTCTGTCCGATGGGCATCGATATCCGGGATGGCCAGCAGATGGAGTGCATCACCTGCGCGCTCTGCATCGATGCCTGCGACAACGTCATGGACAAGATCGGCAAGCCGCGCGGCCTGATCGCCTATGCGACGCTCAGCGAATATGCGAGCAATATGAACATCGCCACGGACGGGGGCAGGACATCCGTCCAGCCGGCACGCGTCAGAAATCCGGACGGTTCATTTATCGACGGCATTCGGCATTTCGACTGGCGCATCATCTTCCGGCCGCGCATCGTCTTCTATGCAACCGTCTGGACCTGCATCGGCATTGCCATGCTCGTGCACCTGTCGATGCGCGAACGGCTGGAGCTCAATGTCGTCCATGACCGCAATCCGCAATATGTGCTGGAAAGCGACGGATCGATCCGCAACGGATACACGCTGCGCGTCCTCAACATGGTTCCCAAACCGCGCACGATCGAACTGACCCTGTCGGGCATCGAGGGCGCAACGATGCGGATTCCTGAACTCGGCAAGGAGGAAGGACGTCGGTTCACGATCGACGCCGCGCCTGACGCTGCCACGACACTCAAGGTATTCGTCACCCGCAAGCCGACGGGCGATGCCGTCAACGAATTCCTCTTTTCGATCGAAGATGCCGACCATGCCGATCGCGCGGCCTATCGGGCTGCATTCAACGCCCCAGGAGATGTCAGATGAGCCCCCGTACGCAAGGATTTACCGGCACGCATATGCTGCTGACGACGGGTGCATTTTTCGGCGTCATTATCGCCGTCAACTTTACGATGGCCTGGTACGCCTCGTCGAGCTGGAGCGGGCTCGTGGTCGAAAACACCTATGTCGCCAGCCAGCAATTCAATGAGAAGGCGGCCGCCATGAAGGCGATGGCTGCTTCCGGGATCACCGGCAAGCTCTCGCTGAAGAGCGATGAAATCCACTACGATATCAGCAACAGGGACGGCTCGCCGGCCGCTGTCGACGACATCGTGGCCAATTTCAAACGGCCGGTCGGCGATCATGAGGATTTTCGCGTTGCCCTGACCAAACTCTCTGAAGGCCAGTTCGAGGCGGATCACGCGGTCGCGACGGGGGACTGGATCGTCGAGGTGACATCGCGCCGAAGCGGCGAAATCGTCATGCACGAGGCCGTGCGCATCGACACTGCGGAGTTTGGCCAATGACCTGCTGCACCATGAATGCCGACGGCGTGCTGGCGATGAGCACGACCTCCTTCAGCGCCGAGGAGATCGGCCTCGCCAGCCATGCGCTCGGCGGTGGCCTTCGTCAGCTCGATCTCAGCGTGCCCGACGTCCATTGCGGTGCCTGCATATCGACGATCGAGCGAGCCTTGTCGGCTTTGCCCTACGTGCGAAAGGCCAGAGTGAACCTCACCTCCAGGCGCGTGAGCTGCGTCTATGCCGAGGAGATGGATAACAAAACGGTCGATCCCACCGGCATTACCACCGCAATCAGCGCGACCGGATACAGGGTTCATCTCTTCGCGCCGCTTGCACCGGAAAACGACAAGACAAAAAACCAGCTTCTCCTTGCGGTCGGGGTTGCGGGCTTCGCCGCGGCAAACATCATGCTGCTGTCGGTATCCGTCTGGTCGGGCGCAGATGCCGCGACGCGTGACATGTTCCATTGGATCTCGGCAATGATCGCAGCCCCTGCGCTCATCTATTCGGGTCGGTTTTTCTTTCGATCAGCCTGGAATGCATTGAAGCGCGGACGCACGAACATGGATGTGCCGATCTCACTTGCCGTGACGCTCTCCTATGCCGTTTCGCTCTGGGAGACGATGCATCACGGCGAGCATGCCTGGTTCGATGCGACCGTATCGCTGCTGTTCTTTCTGCTGATCGGCCGCACCCTTGACCACATTATGCGCGAGAAGGCGCGCGCAGCGATCAACGGGCTGGCGCGGCTTGCCCCGCGAGGGGCGCTGGTGGTAGCGGCCGACGGATCGAGACGTTACGTGGCGATAGAGGAAATCGCCGTCGGTGACGAGATTGCCGTGGCGGCCGGCGACCGCATTCCGGTCGACGGTATCGTCGCCAGCGGCGAGAGTGATCTCGACCTGTCGATCGTGACCGGTGAGAGCAGTCCGGTCGCCGTCAAGCCCGGCACGGAAATCCATTCCGGGGCAATGAACCTGACAGGCTCGCTCACCGTGCGCGCAACCAAGCTCGCACGCAACTCGCTGCTTGCCGAGATCATCGGCCTCATGGAGGCCGCGGAAGGCGGACGGGCGCGCTATCGGCGGATCGCCGACAGGGCCGCGGCACTCTATTCGCCCGCCGTGCACCTGCTCGCTCTGGTGTCGTTTCTGGCTTGGGGGATCATCGGCGGCGACTGGAAGCAGGCGATGCTCGTCGGCGTCGCCGTGCTCATCATTACCTGCCCATGCGCTCTTGGGCTCGCCGTTCCGGTCGTGCAGGTCGTCGCAGCCGGCGAGCTTTTTCGCAGGGGCGTCATGGTCAAGGACGGTTCCGCGCTCGAGCGGCTTGCCGAGATCGATGCCGTTGCCTTCGACAAGACGGGGACGCTGACGCTTGGGCAACCGAGGCTCGTACGGACCGAGGCCGACAATATCGGGAGCATCGCGATCGCCGCGGGACTTGCTCAGCATTCCAGGCATCCGCTCTCGCGGTCGCTTGCCCGCCATGCTGATGTAGCCGAGCAATTCGAGCGCGTGGTGGAGGTCGCAGGTGGCGGTCTTGAAGCCTCGCGTGGGGATGTCGTCTACAGGCTCGGAAACGCATCCTTCTCCTGCGGCAAGGCCGAGACCGCGACATCAGACAGTCCGCTTTCCGAAGTCGTGCTTTCGGCAAACGGGGTGGCGCTGGCATGTTTCTTCTTCGATGATACGCTTCGTCCGGGAGCTGGCGAAGCGGTCACTGATCTGGAGTCGGCCGGCCTCCAGACGCTGATTTTTTCGGGGGACCGCCAATCCGTCGTCGACAGCACGGCACGCAGCCTTGGCGTCGATCGCGCCCTCGGCGCACTGACCCCGAAGCAGAAGGTGGAAGCTTGCGAAGCTTTGCGGGAGGAGGGGCGCCGCGTTCTGATGGTCGGCGACGGCATCAATGACGCGCCTGCGCTGGCCGCAGCCCATGTCTCGATGGCGCCATCCAGCGCTTCCGACATCGGGCGCCAGGCGGCCGACCTCGTCTTCTTCAACGAGAGGCTTGATGCAGTACCCGACGCGATTCGGATCGCCCGGCGCTCGGCTGCGCTCATCCGGCAGAATTTCGCGCTGGCGATCGGCTACAACATCCTTGCCGTGCCGATAGCGATCGCCGGCCTTGCGACCCCGCTGATCGCCGCCGTGGCGATGTCGACCTCTTCGATCATCGTCGTCACCAACGCCCTGCGTCTGAACGCCTTTACAGCGCGAAGCACTCCCCTGGCGGCTTCGCAGAGGCCGATCCGCAATCAGGAGGTCGAAGCCGCATGAACATGCTCATCTATCTGATCCCGATCGCGCTTTTCATGGGCGGCCTCGGGCTGGCGGCGTTCCTCTGGTCCCTGAAGAGCGGTCAGTATGACGATCTGGAGGGCGCTTCCTGGCGGGTGATTGCCGACGATGATTCCGATCCGACCGCTAAGTGATCGCGTCAGCCGGAAAAAAGATGCTCTTTCACCAATGAAAGGCTTTTACGGTCATACCATTCATGGGCTGAGCGAGGATGCTGCAGGATGACTTGCCGCCCTCGCACGGTGCGGGGTCTGCGTGAAGGGCTCAACGCTCAGCATCGAAAATGTCATTCTGCTGCACGAGGTCTGTTCGCGACGATCACGCAGCCTGCTATGCTGTCGGACGCTATCGTGATGAAGCCCACCAGGCGAGCCAGTCATCACAAGGTTTCTTTGGGAACTATCGTATAAGGCGCTGAGAGCGGTGGCGCTGGCCGGATTCCTGCGCTATCTCATTGGCAGGTCGAAAACGAGCTCAATGAGGACAATGGAACCGGACCGTATTCTGGTGGTCGATGACGACGCGCGGATCAGGCAGATGCTGGTGCGTTACTTCGAAGATAACGGATTTAAGGTGAACGCGGTCGCGAACGGCGCGGCGATGCGTTCCGAACTTGCCAAGAACTCATACGCGGCAATTTTTCTCGATCTGGTGCTCCCGAACGGCGAGAATGGTCTCGAGTTGCTTCGGGAGCTTCGAAGCACATCTGACGTGCCGGTTCTCATGCTGACCGGTCAGGACGATGTCACGGACAAGGTCGTCGGCCTCGAGATCGGCGCCGATGATTACATCGCCAAGCCCTTTCACCTGAGGGAGCTGCTGGCTCGTCTCAGGACAATTCTGCGACGCCGCACGTCCTCGGACGCCACCCGCGCCTCCAATGGAGAAGACGAAACGCTCGCCTTCGAAGGCTGGTGCCTCGATGTGTCTCGGAGACGATTGACCTCACCCCAGGGCGACGACGTTGCCTTGACGACGGGCGAGTTCGACATGCTGCTCGTGTTCGTGCGTAATCCCGGCCGCGTTCTTTCGCGCGACACCCTCATGGATCTGACGAGAAACCGCAATCTCGAAGCCTTCGATCGCGCAATCGACGCCCAGATCGTCCGTTTGCGCAAGAAGATAGAGGATGATCCGAAGAGCCCGGATCTCATCCAGTCGGTGCGCGGCGTCGGTTATGTCTTCACTGGGCGACCGGGACGAACACCGAAATAATTGATCCTTGTCAATGTCCGGTCCGCTGCTGCGGCTATGTGTTGAGCCATTATGGCTGCAACAATGACGATCTGGATTCTCTTCGCGCTGATGACGACCGCAGTGACTGCCATCCTGCTTCATCCACTTTCGACGGGCGGCCGCAAGGCGGCGAGCGCCAAAGCGGATGCCGGCAAGGTCTACCGCGACCAGCTTTTCGAACTCGACGAGGATATCGCCTCCGGACGCATCTCGCCGGACGAATACGAATTGGCTAAAGCAGAAACGGCGCGGCGTCTGTTCAAGGCTGTGGATAACCGCCGGCCGGCGCAGAGCGCGCAACGCTCCGGCAGATGGCTGAAGCACGGGATAGTCGCGTTCTTGCCCTTGCTCAGCATCGCTCTTTACATCTCGCTCGGTTCCCCCGACCTCCCCTCTCGTCCCTTGGCGGCAAGGCTTGCGGAGCCGGGCGAGGATCTCGCAATCCTGGTGAGGAAGATGGAAGATCACCTGGCCGGTCATCCCGAGGACGGGCGGCTATGGGACGTTATTGCCCCCGTTTACCTTAGGATGGGCCGGGTCGATGATGCGGCAAAGGCGTATCGAACCGCACTTCGCCTGGACGGAGCCAATGTCCCCCGCCTGGAAGGGCTGTCGGAAGCGCTCATGGCCACCTCAAATGGCATAGTGACGGCAGAGGTGCTCGATGAACTCAAGCAGATCCTCACGCTTGAGCCGAACAACCCGCGAGCGCGTTTTTATGTGGCGCTGAGCCTGGAGCAGGCTGGCCAGCCGGATGCGGCACGCAGCGCCTTCGAGGATCTGGCCAAGCAGTCGCCGGCCGACGCGCCGTGGCTGCCGCTGGTCAACGAGCATATCGCCAAAAACGGCGGCGCGGCGGTTGCACCGGCGGCCGAGCCTGCCGCACCACCGTCAGTTCCGGGCGGCCCGACGGCGGAGGATGTCGCTGCGGCCGAGACGTTGAGCAGCGGCGACCGTCAGCAGATGATCCGCACCATGGTGGAAAGCCTGGATGCCAAACTGTCTGCCGATCCCAACAATTTCGAGGGCTGGATGCGTCTCGTCCGCTCTTACGCCGTCTTGAACGACAAGGATCGCGCCGCGGATGCCCTGAAGCGCGGGCTCGCCGCCTTCCCGGCCTCCGGCGATCAGGGCAGGCAGTTGCTGGCTCTGGCTAGAGAACTCGGCATCGCCACGGAAGGCTCGGTGGCCACGGAAGGATCGGTGGAATGACGCGCAAGCAGAAACGCCTGGCGGTGATTGCCGGCGGCATGGGCTTCATCCTTGTCGCCGTGCTGCTCGTCATGTTCGCCTTCAGCCAGTCGGTCGCCTATTTCTACATGCCGGGCGATCTGGCCAACAACCCGGTGGCGCCCGGCACCCGCATCCGCCTCGGCGGCCTTGTCGGAGCGGGCAGCGTTGTGCGCGGCGAGGGTTCGGTGGTGCGCTTTGCGGTGACCGACCCGAGCGGTGAGATCGTCACTGTCCGCTACCAGGGCATCCTGCCGGACCTGTTTCGCGAAGGGCAGGGGGTGGTGACTGAAGGGACGTTCGAGACCGGCAGCAACGTCTTCACCGCCGATACCGTGCTGGCCAAGCATGACGAGACCTATATGCCGAAGGACGTGGCCGACAGGCTGAAGGCGCAAGGCCTGTGGGAAGAGGGCAAGGGAGCCGGACAAGGCGAGGCGACCAAGGGCGAGGCAGCAAAAGGCCAGGAGGCCCAGGCCCAGCAAACGAAGGCAACGCCATGATCATCGAGATCGGCCATTATGCGCTGGTTCTGGCGCTCGCAACGGCCATCGTCCTGTCGCTCGTGCCGGTGATCGGTGCCAGGCGCGGCGATCAGGCGATGATGGATGTGGCGCCACTTGGCTCCATCCTGCTCTTTGCCCTCGTCGCCTTCTCCTTCGGCGTCTTGACCTATGCCCATGTCGTCTCCGACTTCTCGGTTGAGAACGTCTGGGAGAACTCGCATTCGCTGGTGCCGCTGATCTACAAATATTCCGGCGTCTGGGGCAATCACGAGGGCTCGATGATGCTCTGGCTCTTGATCCTGTCGCTGTTCAGCGCATTGGTGGCGATCTTCGGCCGCAATCTGCCCGATAGGCTGAAGGCCAATGTGCTCTCCGTCCAGGCCTGGATCTCGGTCGCCTTCATCCTCTTCATCCTCTTGACCTCCAATCCCTTCGTCCGCCTTGATCCGGCGCCTGCCGAGGG
>NZ_JACHZR010000002.1 GCF_014193695.1 Rhizobium sp. BK316
CATCGCAATCCATCACTGACCTCCAAAAGTCAGTGTTGAATCTGATTTGCCACCTCTTGGGAATCTCAATCCGTTAAATCGTCACCACGACCTAGAGCGCCGTGCGTCCATTCGGACTCACAAAGGACGCTCTAACTCTTTGAATCTACGCATCAGGCTTCCGAAAATCGATTCCGATTTTCGGGCCGATGCTGTAGGCCATCAATCCATCAGGGATGAGCGGGCGAAGCAACGCGATTTCTGGCCGAAGCCGCTCGGTGAGCAGATATAGGGTGCAGAGCCGGGATATTCTGCGGCTTTGGCCCTTGTCGGAGCGGTAATCTTCGGTTCGGCACTATAGGCGAAGGCCTTCGTGGCGTGCGGAACGCGCGCCACTACGACATTCTTCTCCGTACTTCCGACTGTGGCCGCATCGACGACCGCACAGGACATAGGCCCGATAGCCGACAGAATAATCGTTGCTGCCAAAGCCAACGAATTAAGTCTGCATGGCGATGTGCCATGCACTTGGTCATGAGCTGTCATTAGGCATTCCCATTATTTGGGCAATAGTGACGCGCCCTTACAAACCAGTAGATGGCGGCTCCTTTATATCAGCTCCGTGGCTGAGGCTAGGGCAGCCGAATGAAAAACTTCGCAGAATAGTCCCTTAAAAAGGATTAATCAAAGGAACGTCAGGGTTTTCTATAGTAGCTATTTGGAATTGTACCCATGTTTTTAAATTGACCTTGGTTGATATTCTCCTATCATTTTGAACATGGCTGCAATCTTCTGAAGAATAACCGGCGTAGTTATTCAATCGATACTACTTTATGTAGAAGATATCGAGACGGAAGAGACGAAGCCAAAAATATAGAAGGGTCTAGAAAGGCCACACCGCATGGGAAGGAGTTTGTAGTGCGTAGTTTCATTCCCACCGAAGCTTATCAGCAACCTGCATCCGCATCGACATCATCACGGCCAAAGACGGTACTGGTCAATGGAGGTGCTGGTTTCCTGGGGTCCCATCTTTGCGAACGGCTTCTCGAGCGTGGTCATCAGGTCATCTGTCTCGACAATTTTTACACCGGCCGCCGCGTCAATATCGAGCATCTGCAGCAGAACACCCGTTTCCGGCTTCTCGAACATGACGTGCGGCAGCCCTATGATGTGGAAGCGTCCGTCATCTTCAACTTTGCTTCGCCAGCTTCGCCGCCGGATTATCAGCGCGATCCCGTCGGCACCTTGCTGACGAACGTGCTTGGAGCCGTCAATACGCTGGATGCGGCCCGCCGCAGCGGTGCAACGGTCGTCCAGTCCTCGACGTCGGAAGTCTACGGGGATCCGCATCAGAATCCGCAACGCGAAACCTATTTCGGCAACGTCAACCCGATCGGTCCGCGCGGCTGCTACGACGAGGGCAAGCGGTCCGCCGAGACCCTGTTTTTCGATTATCACCGCAAGTATGGCGTCGATATCAAGGTTGGCCGGATCTTCAATACTTATGGTCCGCGCATGCGCCTCGATGACGGACGGGTCGTGTCCAACTTCATCGTCCAGGCGCTCTCCAACACCGACATAACGATCTACGGTGATGGTCGGCAGACCCGTTCCTTCTGCTATGTCGATGATCTCATCGACGGTTTCCTGCGTTTCGCCGATGCTGGCGAAAACTGCGTCGGTCCGATCAATCTCGGCAACCCAGCGGAGATCACCGTGCGGGATCTTGCCGAAATCATTCTCGATCTGACCGATTCACGCTCACGCCTCGTTTACCTGCCGGCCGTCGCGGACGATCCGCAGCAGCGCCGGCCGGATATTTCCCGAGCCAGGGAAGATCTGAACTGGTGGCCGACGACGGAGCTGAAGACCGGGCTGAAGCGTACGATAGCCTATTTCGATGCGCTGCTCACCCGCAAGGAAGTGGTGGAGGCCGTATGAGATGCCCCGCTACATCCTGGTTACGGGTGGCGCCGGCTTCATCGGCAGCCACATCTGCAAGACACTTGCGCGCGCCGGTATGGTTCCGGTCACCTATGACAATCTCTCGACCGGACACATTGATAGTGTCCGGTGGGGGCCGCTGATCCAGGCGGATATCGCCGATGGTGCGAGGCTGCGACAGGTCATGGCGGAATACTCGCCGGATTGTGTCATCCATTGCGGTGCCAACGCCTATGTCGGTGAATCCGTCGAAAAGCCGAGCATCTACTATCGCAACAATGTCATCGGCAGCCTGACGCTGCTGGACGCCTGCCTCGATCGCAATATCGACAGGATCGTTTTTTCCAGCAGCTGCGCGACCTACGGCATACCGGAGATGCTGCCGGTCGGCGAGAAAACGCCGCAACACCCGGTCAATCCCTATGGCAGGACCAAGCTGATCTTCGAAATGGCGCTGGAGGATTATGCCGCAGCCTACGGCATCCGCTTTGCCGCGCTTCGCTACTTCAATGCCGCCGGCGCCGATCCGGAGGGCCAGCTTGCTGAACGGCACTATCCTGAAACCCATTTGATCCCGCGCGCCCTTCTCGCTGCCGGCGGCCGGATCGGCAACCTCGACATTTTCGGCACGGATTATGAGACTGAAGACGGCACCTGCGTCAGGGATTACATCCATGTCAGCGATCTCTCGGAGGCGCATCTCGCCGCCGTTCGCCATCTCCTGGCCGGCGGCAACTCGCTGAGCGTCAATCTGGGCTCCGGCCGCGGTACGTCGATCGGCGAGATCCTCGATGCCGTCAAACGAAAGACCGGCCACAAGGTGCCGGTGCGCTATCAGCCGCGCCGTGCAGGCGATCCGCCGGTTCTTTTTGCTGATACGAAAAAGGCCCGCTTGGAGCTGGATTTCACACCGGCGCTTTCGGATATCGATACGATCATCCGCACGGCCGGCCCGACTTTCGGACTGGAGGTGATCGCGTGAGCACCAGAGCCGAAATAGACCGCGTATATCGGTCTTCTGCCGCCAAGGCCGAAACGTTCGAGCCTGTCTTTTCCGGCTGGAATCGTGCTGCTTATGGGCTTGGCATCCTCTGCTGGCTGACGGCACTCGGCTATTTCTGGCTTTGGTGGGCTCAGCCCATCCATATCGTATCGTGGCCTACATTCCTGCTCGTCACTCTCATTCTTGCATGGGTCACGCTGCTGCCGGCCTACTTCATCCTGATCTTCCTGGATGCAAGACAGGTCAGATCATCTGCAAGCCTGCCGAAGGGCCGCGTCGCGATGGTCGTCACCAAGGCGCCGTCGGAACCTTTCACCGTCGTGCGCAAGACGCTTCTTGCCATGCTCGATCAGAAGGACGTCGAGTTCGATGTCTGGCTCGCCGATGAAGATCCATCCGAAGAGACGAAGAGGTGGTGCGGGCAGCATGGGGTCATGATCTCCACACGCAAGGGCGTGAGCGAGTATCTCCGCCCCGTCTGGCCGCGCCGCACGCGCTGCAAGGAAGGCAATCTCGCCTATTTCTATGATCACTTCGGCTATGAGCGCTATGACTTCGTCGCTCAGTTCGATGCCGATCATGTACCGACGCCGACCTATCTTCGTGAAGTTTTGCGGCCTTTCCGCGATCCCGAAGTCGGCTACGTCTCGGCACCCAGCATCTGCGATGCCAATGCGTCCGAGAGCTGGGCTGCCCGCGGTAGGCTCTATGCGGAAGCGAGCCTGCATGGCTCGTTGCAGATAGGATATAATAATGGCTGGGCGCCGCTCTGCATCGGCTCCCATTATGCCGTGCGCACGGCCGCACTGCGGGAGATCGGTGGGCTCGGCCCCGAACTTGCGGAAGATCATTCGACCACGCTGATGATGAACGCCGGCGGCTGGCGCGGGGTCCATGCGGTCGATGCCATTGCCCATGGCGACGGGCCGGCGACCTTCGTCGATCTGGTGGTTCAGGAGTACCAGTGGTCGCGCAGCCTGGTCACCATTCTCCTGCAATATTCCCGCAGGTATGTTTCCCGGCTGCCGCTGAAGCTGAAGTTTCAGTTCTTGTTTTCCCAGCTCTGGTATCCGCTGTTTTCAGCCTTCATAGCCATGATGCTCCTGCTGCCGGTCGCAGCTCTGCTCACGGGTCATGTTTTCGTCAACGTCACTTATCCAGCATTCTTGTTGCATTCGCTGCCGCTTTCGATCGTGCTGACGGCATTCGCCATCTTCTGGCGTGCGTCAGGCACCTTCCGGCCTTGCGACGCAAAGCTTTTCGGCTGGGAAGGGGTAGCCTTCATCCTGCTTCGCTGGCCCTGGTCGCTAGCCGGCAGCCTCGCAGCCGTGCGCGATCATATGACCGGCTCTTTCGTGGAATTCCGCATCACCCCGAAGGGTGATCAGGTGCAGCGCAAATTGCCGGTGCGCGTCATCGCACCTTACATCGTGTTGGCAGGCATATGTGCCGCGGCCATGGTTCTCGCGGCCGATGGCGGCGGGGCACGTGGCTTCCAGATATTCGCGGCGATCAATTTGGTGATCTATGTGTCGCTCGCAATTCTGATCGTCGTACGCCACGCAATCGAGAACGATCAGCCGCTCCTGCCGCAGTCGCAGGGCCTCAGGCTAGCCGTCGCCGGCGGTCTCGTCGTCTGCCTGATCGGCGGCGCGCAGCTTGCCAATCACGGGCTGACCGCTTTGGAAGCGCTGTCGCACGGCCAGCCCTTCGTCACCTTCACCCAATCGCAATTTACCGTGGCCGGTGCAGGGCTCGGCGGCGGCAAGACCAGGATCGTGAAATTCCGTCTCAAGTGGCACGGCTTTGCCGAAGCCGGCCATATGGGAAGGGGTATTTGGGAGAGCAGAAATGCGTGAGGAGAATAAAATGAGCATGGCAGCACGATTGACGGGAGGAGCGCTGGCTCTATGCCTCGGCCTTATCCTCCCGGTGAATGCACGCGCAATGGAACAGAAAAAAGCGGCAACGCCGACGCCGCTCAATGCCGGCGAGCTTTACGCAATCTACGCCGACAAGACCTGGACCTGGGATACGGGCGGCGGTCGTTTTATTGGCGAGGGCAGGCGTTTCGTCGCCTGGGTCAACGATGGCGGTAAGCAGTCTTTCGCCGAAGGCCGCTGGGTCGTCGACGATTTCGGCCAGATGTGTATGCGCGCGACCTGGACCAATAATGAGGGGGCGGCACGTGCCAGTACCTGCTTCGGTCACCGCAGGATCGGTAGCACGATCTATCAGCGGCGTCAGCCGAACGGGGACTGGTACGTGTTCCGGCACGCTTCCACAAAAGCCGACGATGAGTTCCGGAAGCTGGTTCCGGCAGACACGGTGAGCCTGAAAGCCAGGGAGCTGAAACAGGTTCTCGCGACCGGCAAGTGACCGGAGGGGAGGATAGAATCATGAAAACCCTGGCCAAGAGAATTTCGACTGCAACGATAGCAATACTGCTGGTTGGTGTTGCCGATCTCCCGCATCGAAGCGCGGCGCAGAACGCCGCCGCCGTCTTGAACGCGGGCGCGCAGACGATCACCGACAAGCGTCCCGCCATTCATGCCGATGGCATCAAGTTCGGCGCCTACGATCCGCATGGTGATTTTGGCGCGCAGCAGAGTGTGACGACCGAGCACCTCTTCCTTCCATGGGAGGATGTCGATCTCGAAACGCTGCGCGTGGCGGATGCCTATGCGCTGGCGAGGGGCCGCAACCTGCTGATCACTGTGGAGCCCTGGTCGTGGGATGTGGACTGGCGGTTAACCTCGACGGAGCTTCGCCAGAAGCTGCTTCGCGGCGATTACGACGCGAACATGCGCGCGATTGCCATGATGATCGCCCAGTTGAAGAGCCCGGTCATCGTCCGCTGGGGGCAGGAAATGGAAGACAAGACCGGCCGCTTTTCATGGTCGGGCTGGAATCCTCCGGATTATATAGCCGCCTACAGCCGCATGATGGACATTGTTCGCCAGAAGGCGCCCGGCACGAAGCTCATGTGGTCGCCGAAAGGAGAACCTGGCCTCAACGCCTACTACCCCGGCGACAACTATGTCGATTTCGTCGGCCTCTCTGTCTTCGGCCTAGAGGCTTATGACAAGATCGCACATAACGGCCCACGTACCTTCACCGAGGCACTGAAGCCCGGCTACGACTTAGTCGCTCAATATGGCAAGCCCGTCTGGGTCGCCGAACTCGGCTATGAGGGCAGCGACAACTACATCAAGCCGTGGATGGATACGGCGGCGACGAAGCAAAGCGATTTTCCGGAGCTTCAGGAAGTCGTCTATTTCAATGACCGCGATGTACATGCCTGGCCGTTCGATCTCGGCCGGCCCGATTGGAGGGTTATCGAAGACGCAAGCAACTAGGCTGGGGTTACCGAAAAAGCCAGGCCCGCCGATGGCGGGCCTTCGCTCGTTCATATGGATTAGGATTAACCCTTGATCGTTGCCTTGCCCTCTTCGACGAGCTTGGCGGCGGCGTCGGCTACCGAAATGCGCTCAAAGGCGAGCTCGTCACAGGTCGGACGAAGGACACGCTGGTCGAATTGAGTTGCGCCCATCGGCACCGGCGGCGGATATTCGCCGACCTGGTCCTTGAGCAGGTTCACGTACTTGACCGTTTCCTGCTCCGTGGGGTTGAGCTGCGGCAGGATGGCTTCGCGAACCGCCGGCGACATCGGCACCCCGCGTTCCACGCCGAGGATCTTGCCGGCTTCGGGATCGTTGACGAAGAAGCTGATGAACTTTGCGGCGGCTTCGCCCTGCTTGGTCGTGGCGCCCACGCTCCAGATCAGAGCCGGGCGATAATAATGGCCTGACGGACCGCCTTTCTTCTCGCGCGGCAGCATGGTAATGCCGAGCTTGTTCTTGATGATGAGCTGATAGCCGATCATCTGGTTGGAATAGGCCATGCCGATGACCGATTTGCCGAGGCCGAGGCAATTGGTGTCGATGGTGTTCTGGTCAAGCGTTTGAACGTCGGCAGCAACGGTGCCGCCCGCCTTGCGCAGCTTTTCCCAGTAGTCGAACCATTCCTTGGCATCGTCGACCGTAAAGCCGAGGCCGACACCTTCCTTGGCGAAAACGCTCTTACCGCGCTGGCGCAGCCAGGCGTCGAAGACATAGTTGTAGCGCGCCGCATAGGGGCCGCCGCCCTTGCCGGAGGCTTTGGCGAGTTCCACGGCGAGCTTGGCATACTCATCCCAGGTGAGATCGGGCGTCGGCAGGGGGATGCCCGCCTTTTCAAATTCGACGGTATCGAAGAACATCGCGAAGGAGTTGAGCCCGAGGCCGACACCATAGAGCTTGCCGTCGACGGTGGTCAGTTTCAGCATGTCGGCGCCGAAGCTGTCGACCTTCAGCGTCGAGGGAACGAATTCATCGAGCGGCAGGCAGGCGCCGCGCTTGGAATAGTCGGAGATCGTACCTGGCTCGAGCTGGAAGACGTCGGCGATCGCGCGGCCGGCCATCTGCGTAGCCAGCTTCGTCCAGTAGCCGTCGCCCGAAAGCGATTCACCGACAATGGTGACGCCGGGTGTTTTCGACTGGTAGAGCTTGGCGACATCGAGCGTACGTTTGGCACGGTCGTTGGAGCCCCACCACATGGCACGAAGCGAAGCGTCCTCGGCGAATGCGGGAATCGAGCTGCCGGCGCCGAAGGCGAGGCCGGCCGCGGCACCTGCGGTTCCCATCAAGAATGAACGGCGATTGACCTGCATGATTTCCTCCTAATGTCCGTGCCCGGGTGCCATCCTCCAATGGTCTGTCCGAGCGTTCCGGCAGGTAGAGTACGCAAAAAATTTCTCTTTGCAAGAAATTATGATTATCTTGCAAATTTGCATAATTTGCATAATCTTTGCCGCTATGATTGAGATCAGAACGACCGAGAGCAAGACCAGGCGGCCGCGCCAGGCCGATATTGCCAGCCTGGCCGGGGTTTCCGTTTCCACGGTATCGCGGGTGCTCGCCAATGAGCCCGGCATCAGCGAAAGCGTGCGGCGGCACATATTGAAGGTCGCTGCCGAGCACGGTTATCCGCTGAAAGCCACTTCGGAAAGTATTCCCGGCGGACTTGCTCTGATTGCAAGCGATGGGGCGACCGGCGGCCTCAGCGTTTTCTACGAGTCGATCGTCGAGGGTCTCCGTGCAGGTGCTGCCGATGCCGGCATGCCCTTCGAGGTGCGTCTCGTGCGGGAGGACCGCACGACTCCTGACATGGTCGGCGAATATATGCAGACGGCAGAAGCCGAAGGGCTTTTCCTCGTCGGCATCGATCCCAGTGATACACTGCGGGCCTGGCTGGAAGCGACCGGAACACCAACCGTTCTCGTCAACGGCACCGATCCGCGCCTGCGCCTCGACGGTGTGTCGCCCTCCAATTTCTTCGGTGCTTTCGAGGCGACAAGCCGGCTCACGAAAGCCGGTCATCGTCGCATTCTGCATCTGACCGGCTCGCATCGTCACACGATCCGCGAACGCGTGCGTGGCTTTGAAGCGGCGATTGCCGCGGTGCCCGGTGCCGAAGGTCGGCTCGTGCCGCTGACCTTCCAGGGTAGTGCCAGCCGCGAGGCGCATGAACGCACTGTCGCGATACTTGCGGAAGATCCAGGTTATACGGCCGCTTTCTGCATGAATGATTTCATCGCTGTCGGCGTCCTTGAAGCCGTCACCGAAGCAGGGCTTCGTGTTCCCGAGGATTTCGCAATCGTCGGCTTCGATGATCTTCCCTGCGCTGCGATGACCAATCCGCAGCTCTCGACCATGCGCGTAGATCGCGCCGCCCTCGGCCGTGAGGCCGTGTCCCTGATGATTTCCCGCTACCGCGACAGGACCGCGCCGGCCCGCCATATCTGCCAGGCGGTCGTTCCCGTTGCCGGAGGCACCGTTCCCGATACCGACAAGCTGTGAGTGATGCCGATGACCTATGATCCCGCCAGCGCCAACCCGCTTGCAGGCAACCCGCTGAAGACACGTACCGACATGATCCGGGCCGTCAACGATCTCTTCGATCCGCTGCTGCCCTTCTTCTCCGACGGCAATGCCCGCGTCCGCCTCGATGGCGCCGGCGCCCATTTCGACCGGGCTGCAGCCGACCTCGAAGGCTTCGCCCGTCCGCTCTGGGGGCTTGCGCCGCTCGGCGCCGGCAAGAATGATTTCGCCCATTGGCACCGCTTTGCCGAAGGCTTGGCGAATGGCTGCGATCCCGCCCATCCCGAATATTGGGGCACGGTCAATGCCCGTGACCAGCGCATGGTGGAATTGGCCGCCCTCGGCTTTGCTCTAGCCCTGGTGCCTGAAAAGATCTGGGAACCGCTCGACAAGCGCGCGCGCGACAATATCGTCGCCTATTTCAAGCATGTCCGGCAGTTCGACTATGCCGACAACAACTGGAAGTTCTTCCGCATCTTCGTCGATATCGCCCTCGATCGCCTCGGTGCCGATTTCGACCGCAGCCTGACGGAGCAGTATCTTGAAGAACTGGAAGGTTTCTACATCGGCGATGGGTGGTATCGCGACGGCGATATCCGCCGCATCGACCATTACATTCCCTTCGCGATGCATTTCTACGGCCTGATCTATTCCAAGCTGGTCGATGACGACTATGCCAAGCGCTACCGCGAGCGCGCCGTGCTGTTCGCGAAAGATTTCCGCCACTGGTTTGCACCTGACGGTGCGACCATTCCCTTCGGTCGCAGCCTGACCTATCGTTTCGCCTGCGCCGGCTTCTGGTCGGCGCTTGCCTTTGCCGATCTCGAGGCGCTGCCGTGGGGCGAGGTCAAGCATCTCTGCCTCGAACATCTGCGCTGGTGGCGGGACAAGCCGATCGCCGGCCATGATGGCGTGCTGACCATCGGCTTCGGCTATCCGAACCTGTTGATGTCGGAAAGCTACAATTCCGCCGGCTCGCCCTATTGGGCCTTCAAGGCCTTCTTGCCGCTCGCTATTCCGGAAGATCACCCCTTCTGGACCGCGGAAGAAAAGGTGCCCGATCAGGCGCCGGAAGTGGTTCCGCAGCGCCATCCGGGTATGGTGATGATGCGTGCCGGCAATGATGTCGTGGCGCTGTCTTCCGGCCAGGAAAACCTGCAGATGCGGTTCGGCACGGAGAAATACGCCAAGTTCGCCTATTCGGCCCGTTACGGCTTCAGCGTGGAGGCTGATGAACGCGCCTTCGCACTCGCCGCTTTCGACTCCGCACTCGCCTTCAGCGACGACGGCCTGCACTACCGCGTCCGCGAAACGAACGAACAGGCGAAGGTCGCCGGCGACGTCCTTTATTCCAAATGGTCTGCGTTCAAGGACGTGAAGGTTGAAAGCTGGCTGGTGCCGTCGGCGCCCTGGCATATCCGCGTTCACCGTATCACCACGCCGCGCCCGCTGCAGACGGCCGAAGGCGGCTTCGCAATTGCCAGGCGCGATCTCGATGCCGATACGCTTTCTGCCGCGCAGGGCTCGGCCTACGCGATCGGCGAGGCGGATTTTTCCGGCATCGTTGACCTCGGCTCGTCGGTCAAGCGACAGGGCCTTGCCCAGAAGGCGCTGCCGAATACCAACATGATCGTTTCCAAGACGCTCGTGCCGCAACTGCGTGGTGAAATCCCTGCTGGGGAAACGATCCTGATAACCGCCGCGCTAGCGCTGAACGATCTGGCGGCCGTTTCTGGCGCATGGGTGACGCCCCCAAAGGCGCCTGATATTGCCGCGCTCGAAAAACTGGTCAGCGAAAAAGGCGTCACCGTCAGTGCCATCGAAGCGCCAGGACAGATGCCATGAACCGTCCCGCTGTCGTCCTTGCCATGCAGTCCTCCCGCACCGAGCATATCCTGCCCGAGGCGGTCCTTCACCGGCTGGATGGTTTCGGGTGCCTGCTCGATGCCGAACCGCTCGAGCGCTTTGATGATGAGCGGGCGAAACGCCTGCTGTCCGAAGCGGAAATCCTGATCACCGGTTGGGGGGCACCTTACGTCGGCCGCGAGGTTCTGGCGCTTGCTCCGAAACTGAAGCTCGTCGTGCATGCGGCAGGGACAGTGAAAGGCATCATCGATACCGGCATTTTTGAAGCCGGTATCGCCGTCAGCCATGCGGCCGAAGCCAATGCCGTACCGGTCGCCGAATTCACGCTGGCCGCGATCATCTTCGCCGGCAAACATGTCTTCCGGTTCCGCGACTTCTATGTTGCTGACCGGCATCGCGACCGCACCTATCCGATGCAGCGCGAGGCCATCGGCAATTATCACCGCACGGTTGGCATCATCGGTGCTTCACGTATCGGCCGCCGGGTCATCGACTTGCTACGACCCTTCGCCTATCAGGTGCTGCTGTCAGATCCGACCGTCGATGCGGATCAGGCGCGCAGGATGGGCGTACAGAAAGTTGAACTCGACGACCTGATGCGCGGCTCGGATATCGTCTCCATTCACGCGCCATCACTGCCATCTACTCGGCACATGATCGATGCCGCAAGGCTGGCATTGATGAAGGACGGCGCGACGTTGATCAACACGGCGCGCGGCGCTCTGATCGATGAGGATGCTTTGCTGGCTACGCTGAAAACCGGCCGCATCGATGCCATCATCGATGTGACCGACCCCGAGATACCGGGGCCGGAATCGGCTTTCTACGATTTGCCCAATGTTTTCCTGACACCGCATATTGCCGGCGCAGTCGGCCTGGAGCGCGGCCGCCTCGGCGAAATGGCAGTCGATGAGGCTGAACGTTTCATCAGGGGCGAACCCCTGTTGTACGGTCTTACCCTCGAAAGCCTGGAAAACACCGCCTGAGGCGCCTTACGACGCCTTCAGCGAGTTCGGCGAACCGTCATCGGCGAGCTCCGGCATGAGGTCGGAGATGCTGACGACCTTGCCGGTGCGCGAACTCGTCAGCGCGGCGATACCGCAGAGCACGGACATTGCGCCGGCGCGCGTACCGGCCCGCTGTGCAAGCCTGTCTTGCATATCGGGCTTGAAGATCATGTTGCGCATCCGGTCGTCACCGCCGTAGTGACCGCCGGAGGAATGCGGCACCGTGATGCGTTCGACCGCTTCCTTGCCATGCGGGAAGTTGCGGATCAACAGGATCGTGTCTTCCCTCGGCTCTTCCCAGGGCTGCGCCTCATACTGGCGGATCTCGATGCGACCCTTGGTGCCGTTGAACGCGAGGTGATGTCCCTCGATTGGCTGGAACGTGTTCAGAGAATAGGAAACATGGACATTGTTGCGATAGCGGATGGAAACGGCCATCGTATCGGGAATGTCGATGTCTTCGCGGAAAACGCAGCCGTCGCGGAAATAGCCATCGATCTTCGAGGGATCTTCATAGAGCGAATCGAGGAAGGGATCCCTTTCGAGATCGAGATAGTAGTCGCAGTCCTGTGTGTGCGGACAGAGCTTGCAGCGCGGGCCGCGGAAGGGTCCCTTGCGGCCGTAATTCTGCAAGTCGGCGAAGGAGGTCACGGCGTCAGGATCGCTATCGAGGTACCAGTTCAAAAGGTCGAAATGATGTGTCGCCTTGTGAACGAACAAACTACCGGAATTTTCCGTATAGGCATGCCACCGGCGGAAATAATCGGCGCCGTGCTTGGTGTTGAGGTACCAATGGAAATCGACCGAGGTGACACGGCCAATCTCGCCGGAATTCAGGAGTTCCTTGATCTTCGCTGCCGTTGGCGCATAGCGATAGTTGAAGGAAACGTCGACCCGGCGGCCGGTGCGCTTTTCGGCATCCAGAATCCGGCGAATCTTCTCCACTGACGTGGTCATCGGTTTTTCGGTGATCACGTCGATGCCGGATTCCAGCGCCCTGACGATGATATCGTCATGCGTATGGTCGGGCGTGCAGACGATCACCAGATCCGGCTTCTGCTCTGTCAGCATTGAATCGATGTTTTCATAGAGCGGCGCGTTGCTGCCGATCATGGTGCGGGCGCGCTCGCCGCGCAGCGAATTCTTCTCGACGATCGCAGTCAGGTCGACATGCTCGCGCCAGCCGGAAAGCAGATCCTTGCCCCACATCGTGGTGCCGCGGTTACCGGTGCCGATTAGGGCAAAACGGCGTTTCTCCATCGAATGATTCCTCCTTCATACGTGATGAAACGATTGGATTTTAAAACTAGACTTGGCAGCAGCTCCTGAAGCGCTCGACGCAGGTGGCGATGACCTCGTCGGCCGGACGCTTCCACCAGTTCTCAGCCGAGAAGATTTCGACCTCCTGCGCGCCGAAGAAGCCGGCGGCTTCCACCATCCGTCTTATGCCTTTGAGATCGATGACGCCATCGCCCATCATGCCGCGGTCGAGCAGCATGTCCTTGGTCGGCACCAGCCAGTCGCAGATGTGGTGGGCAAAGATGCGTTTCATGCGTCCAGCCCGGGCAATCTGGTTGGCAAGATCGGGATCCCACCAGACGTGATAGACATCGACGGCAACGCCGACATCTTCACCGAGCTGCTCACACATATCGAGAGCCTGGCCAAGCGTGTTCACGCAGGCACGGTCTGCGGCATACATCGGATGCAGCGGCTCGATCGCCAGCTTCACACCTGCAGCCTGCGCGTGCGGCAGCACGGCGGCGATGCCGTCGAACACCATCTTCCGGGCCGCAACGATATCCTTCGAACTGCCGGGCAGGCCACCAACGACGAGCACGAGGCAATCGGCCGAAAACGCCGCCGCCTCGTCAATGGCCCGCCTGTTGTCGTCGAGGTTCTTTTGCCACTCGCCCTCGCTTGCCGCCGGAAAGAAGCCGCCGCGGCAGAGCCCGGTCAGCTTGATACCGTTCGACTTGACGATGCGCACTGCCTCATCGAGACCGGCCTTGGCGACCTGATCGCGCCAGGGCGCGATCGAGGTGATGCTGTGCTTCAGGCAGATATCGACGGCTTCGGCAAAGCCGCATTGCTCGCGGATCGTCGCAAGGTTGATCGAAAGTCCTTCGACCTGCATGTCATTCCCCTCCATTGCCATGCCGGCGCTCAGTGAACGCCGTGGACGGCAAGCACCTGCTTCATCCGATCAGTCGCGACTTCCGGATCGGCGAGAACCCGGGCCTTGTCGGCAAGGCGGAAAAGCTCCGCCAGATGCGTGAGCGAGCGCGTGCTCTGCTGGCCGCCGATCATCGTGAAATGGTCCTGCAGGCCATTGAGATAGGCGAGGAAGACGACACCGGTCTTGTAAAAGCGGGTCGGCGCCTTGAAGATGTGGCGGGACAGCGGGACAGTCGGCTCGAGCAGGTCGAAGAATTCGTGGTTGCTCTTGCGGCCGAGCGCATCGAGCGCTGCAGACGCTGCGGGCGCGATGGCGTCGAAAATGCCGAGCAGTGCGTCCGAATGGCCCTGCTCATCGCCGGCGATCAGTTCGGCGTAGTTGAAGTCATCGCCAGTATACATGCGCACGCCCTTCGGCAGCTGCCGGCGCATCGTCACTTCCTTCTCCTTGGAAAGAAGCGATATTTTGATGCCATCGACTTTGGCGGCATTGGCCTCAATCACCTGCAGGCAGGTTTCCATCGCCTTCAGGTGGTCGCCATTGCCCCAATAGCCTGCCAGCGCCGGGTCGAACATTTCGCCGAGCCAGTGGATGACGACGGGTTCCTTCACCTGGCGAAGAATGCGGTCATAGACCTTGATATAATCGTCCGGCCCCTTGGCTGCCGCGGCTAGGGCACGGCTTGCCATGAGGATGATGCGACCACCGGCGGCTTCCACCGTCTCGATCTGTTCCTCGTAAGCGCTGATGATCGTGTCGATCGTCACATCGGGGCCAGGCGTCAGATGGTCGGTGCCGGCGCCGCAGGCAATCAGCGCGTCCTTGCGGCCTGCGGCTTCGGCAAGCGCGCGGCGGATCAGCTCGCGTGCTTCCGGCCAGCCGAGACCCATGCCGCGCTGCGCCGTATCCATCGCTTCGGCAACGCCGAGACCGAGATCCCAGAGGCGATGGCGGAAAGCGAGCGTACGCTCCCAGTCGATCGCCGGCGTCAGCCAGGGATCGTTGTCGGCCAGCGGATCAGCGACGACATGGGCGGCGGCAAAGGCGATGCGCGGGAAGCTCCTGGCTTCCCGCTTCTTGAGTTCGATCGGCGTGCCGGTCAGCGTGTAAGGAGCGATCTTGCCGTCGAGGGGAAGATTGATCGTCGTCACGGCTTAGAACTCCAGCGTCGGGACATCGAGCCAGCGGCGTTCTGCCCACGATTTCAGGCCGAGTTCTGCAAGCTGCACGCCCTTGGCGCCAGCTTCCAGGCCGTAGGGCCATGGAGCATCTTCGACGACGTGGCGAATGAACATTTCCCACTGCGCCTTGAAGCCGTTGTCGAAGGCCTGCGTATCCGGCACTTCGTCCCAGGTCTTGTAGAAGTCGATGGTCTGCGGCTGGTCGGGGTTCCAGACCGGCTTCGGCGTATTGACGCGATGCTGGCTCCAGCATTTCGTCAGCCCGGCAACGGCCGAGCCATGCGTGCCGTCCACTTGGAAGGTCACGAGGTCGTCGCGGCGAACACGCACGGCCCAGGAGGAATTGACCTGCGCGATCACGCCGCCTTCCAACTCGAAGGTCGCATAGGCTGCATCATCGGTGTCGCAGTTGTATGGCTTGCCCTGTTCGTCGATGCGGCTCGGAATATGGGTTGCACCCAGGCAGGAAACGGCCTTCACCTCACCGAAGAGATTATCGAGCACATAGCGCCAGTGGCACAGCATATCGAGGATAATGCCGCCGCCATCGGCCTTGCGGTAGTTCCAGGACGGACGCTGGGCCGGAACGCCCCAGTCGCCTTCGAAGACCCAGTAGCCGAATTCGCCGCGCACCGAGAGGATTTTGCCGAAGAAGCCGGAATCACGCAGCAGCGCCAGCTTGCGCAGGCCGGGCAGGAAGAGCTTGTCCTGCACCACGCCGTGCTTGAGGCCGGAGGCACGCGCCTTACGGGCCAGGTCGATCGCCACCTGCAGATCGTCGGAAATCGGCTTTTCGCAATAGACGTGTTTGCCGGCGTCGAGCGCCTTGGAAAGCAACTCGGCGCGCATCAGCGTCGTTCCGGCATCGAAGAAGATGGTGTCATCGGGATTGGCGAGCGCAGCATCGAGATCGGTCGACCAGCGCTTGATGTTATGCTTGCGGGCAAGCTCCTCCATCTTTCCGCCGTTGCGGCCGACGATGATCGGATCGATTTCCAGTTTCTCGCCTGATTTCAGCGTAATGCCGCCTTGATCGCGAAAGGCGAGGATCGAGCGAACGAGGTGCTGGTTGTAACCCATACGGCCGGTAACGCCGTGCAAAATGATCCCCAAACGTGCCACTTTTTCCTCCCTGGAAGCTTTTATGCGTCGGGAGCGGGCAGTCAGGCCCGGCCCTCCCGAGCTGGTAACTAAACAGTTACTTGATGGCAGAAGAGGAATATTGCTGTCAATAGCCAATTCGGTTTTTTGAAAATCAGCGCTTTATCGAAGCGAGCGTGACGTGAACGATATGTCGTTCCCAGGCCTCGAGATTGGCAGGCGTGATGAGATCGCGGCCGAAGATCGTCGAAAGCGTGTACTGGTTGGACAGGTAGAAATAGCCGAGTGAGGCAATTGTCAGATAGACATACAGCGGGTCGGCGGTCTCGATGAAGACACCCGCTTTCTTGCCTTCTTCCAGCACCTGCGAAAGCTCGCCGATCAGATGCGAATGCAATTCCTTGAGCCGCACGGACTGGCGCAGCCAGCGGGCGCGGTGCAGGTTTTCCGTACCGAGCAGGCTGAGGAACTCCGGATGCTGCAGGAAGTAGCGCCAGGTGAAGAGGGCAAGTTCCCCAATGCCTTCCTCAGGGCTGCGAGTACCGATGTTCAGTGCGCGCTCTGCAGTGCGGATGCTGACATAGGCCTCCTCCAGCACGCGCAGATAGAGCTGCTCCTTGTCGCCGAAATAGTGGTAGAGCATGCGTTTGTTGGTACCGGCGCGCTCTGCGATGGAATCCACTCGCGCGCCGCCCATGCCGTTTTCGGCAAATTCTCGTGTGGCGGCCTCAAGAATGGCCGCGCGGGTGCGCTCCGGATCGCGTTGGGCGGTTCGCTCAGCGGACGGGCGCTTAGTCTTCTTTTTTGCGCTCTCCCCAGTGTCGTTCATGCGATTTCCCCTACTTCCCATGTTGCGCTCATAAGGCTTAAGCGGAAGAATGTAAAAAGCCGATTTGGTCAGAGCAACCGGGCCAGCAACACCGCTTGACAGCCTGGAGGCTTTGAACATAACTTGTAACCAATTAGTTATTTGTTGCAAGATGGCTAATTCGGAAGCGTGTGGAGGCGCTTCCTGTTGGGAGGAGGAAAACCAATATGACTTTTCGTGTAAACAGACGTAATTTCATGGCGGGCGGAGCAACGCTCCTTTCGCTTTCGGCGCTCGGAAACAGCGCTTTCGCGCAGGAAAACCGCCTGCGCCTCATCTGGTGGGGCTCCCAGCCGCGCGCTGACCGCACCAACAAGGTCTCCGATCTTTTCAAGGCGAAAAACAGCGGTGTTGCGATCACCGGCGAATTCCTCGGATGGGCCGATTACTGGCCGCGCCTTGCCACACAGGTGGCCGGTCGCAATGCCCCCGACGTCATCCAGATGGATTATCGCTACATCGTCGAATATGCCCGGCGTGGCGCTCTCGCTCCGCTGGAATCCTATATCCCCTCGAAGCTGCAGCTCGATGATTTCGATCCGGCGCAGATCGAAGGCGGCAAGGTCGACGGCCATTTCTATGGTGTCAGCCTCGGCGCAAACTCGGCAGCGACCGTCATCAACACAGTCGCCTTCAAGGAAGCCGGCATCGACGTGCCGACGAACAAGACGACCTGGGAAGAATTCGGCAAGATCGGCACCGAAATCACCAAAGCCGGCAAGCGCAAGGGCTATTTCGGCTTTGCCGATGGCAGCGGCGGCGAGCCGCTCTTCGAAAACTATCTGCGCCAGCGCGGCAAGGCACTGTATACGGCGGATTCGAAGATCGCTTTCACTGCCGAGGACGCTTCGGAATGGTTCGACATGTGGGCCAAATTCCGTGAAGCCGGCGCCTGCGTAACGCCCGACATTCAGGCGCTCTACAAGGATACGATCGATACCAGCCCGCTCACCGTCGGCAAGGCTGCCTGCGATTACGCCCACTCCAACCAGTTCGTTGGCTATCAGGCGATGGTCAAGGACAAGCTGATGCTCAGCAACTACATGAGGATCAAGCCGGACTCGAAGGGCGGCCACTACCGCAAGCCTTCGATGTTCTTCTCGGTCTCCGCCCAGTCGAAGGTAATCGATCAGGCTGTCGATTACGTCAACTTCTTCGTCAAGAATCCCGATGCTGCCAAGATCCTCGACGTCGAACGCGGCATTCCGGAATCGAAGGCGATGCGTGAGGTCGTTGCCGGCACGCTCGACGAAACCGGCAAAGTCCCGCTCGAATATGTCAGCGGCCTTGGCGATCTCGCCGGCCCGCTTCCGCCCCCGCCGCCGACCGGCGCTGGCGAAGGCCAGGTCGTGCTGCGCACCATCTCTGAACAGGTCGCTTTCGGCCAGCTCAAGCCTGCCGATGCCGGCAAGCAGCTCGTGGATGAAATCACGCGAATTCTCGCGCGGGGTTGATCTTATATGACAAATGCGATGCGCACGTCCGCAGGGACGGTAACCGTAGAAAGATATCAGGGAGTACGGGCTGACGGACGCTTCCGGCGCCTGTGGAATGCCAATGCTCCCGGCTATCTCTTTCTGCTTCCCTGGCTGGTAGGCTTCTTCGGCCTGACACTCGGCCCGGCCCTGATTTCGCTCTACCTGTCCTTCACCGACTTCGACATGCTGAGGGCGCCGGGTTGGGTAGGAGCGGCAAATTACGTGCGCATCGCCACAGCCGATCCGAAATTTGCTTCAGCCATGTCCGTCACGCTGACCTATGTCGTGCTATCGGTTCCCTTCAAGCTAACCTTCGCGCTGCTCGTCGCACTTGCCTTGAACCGCGGCCTGCGCGGCCTGCCGATCTACCGCGCGATCTTCTACCTTCCGTCGCTTCTCGGCGGCAGCGTGGCGATCGCCGTGCTGTGGCGCCAGCTTTTCGCCAGCGATGGCCTCGTCAACGCCGCACTCTCGCATTTCGGCATTGTCGGCCCGAGCTGGATTTCGCATCCGAGCTATTCGATCTATACGCTGGTCGCGCTCTCCGTCTGGCAGTTCGGTTCGCCGATGATCATTTTCCTGGCGGGCCTGCGTCAGATCCCGCAGGATATGTATGAGGCTGCAAGCCTCGACGGTGCGTCGAAATTCCGCCAGTTCTACAAGATCACCCTGCCGCTGCTGACGCCGGTGATTTTCTTCAACGCCGTCGTTCAGACGATCGACGCCTTCAAGGCCTTTACGCCGGCCTTCATCATCTCCGGCGGCACGGGCGGCCCGATCAACTCGACGCTCTTCTACACGCTCTATCTCTATCAGGAAGCCTTCGGCAATTTCCGCATGGGCTATGCCTCGGCGCTCGCCTGGATCCTCGTGGTGATCATCGCGATCTTCACGGCCTTCTCCTTCCTGACCTCGCGCTACTGGGTGCACTACGATGACTGAGATGACCGCTTCCGTCACCGCGGCACGGCCGCCATCGGACATCACCAAACGCAGCCTGCCGGCTTCGATCATCATCCACGCGCTGCTGATTGCCGCCTCGCTCCTGATGCTCTATCCGCTCTTGTGGATGGTGTCCGCTTCGGTCAGGCCGGAAAACGAGATCTTCTCTTCGACCTCGCTCATCCCGTCGTCGGTCGATTTTTCGTCCTATGTGCGCGGCTGGACCGGCCTCGACATTACCTTCGGCCGTTTCTTCTGGAATTCGCTCGTCATCTCGCTGCTTGTCGTGGCCGGCAATGTCATCGCCTGTTCGCTGACCGCCTTTGCCTTCGCGCGGCTGCGTTTTGCCGGCCGGAACTTCTGGTTCGCGATCATGCTCGGCACGCTGATGATCCCCTATCACGTGACGCTGATCCCGCAATATGTGCTCTTCCTCGATCTCGGCTGGGTCAACACCATCCTGCCGCTGGTTGTGCCGAAGTTCCTGGCAAGCGACGCCTTCTTCATCTTCTTGATGGTGCAGTTCTTCCGCGGCATACCGCGCGAACTCGATGAAGCCGCAATGATGGACGGCTGCAGCGCCTGGCGCATCTATTGGAAGATCATGCTGCCGCTGTCGCTGCCGGTTCTGGCGACAGCGGCGATCTTCTCCTTCATCTGGACCTGGGACGATTTCTTCGGTCCGCTGATCTACCTCAACGACATGAACACCTACACGATCCAGCTCGGCCTGCGCACTTTCGTGGACTCCACCAGCGCATCGGACTGGGGCGGATTGTTCGCCATGTCGACGCTCACGCTCGTGCCCGTGTTCTTCTTCTTCCTGTTCTTCCAGCGCCTGCTGATCGAGGGCATCGCCACGACCGGCATGAAGCGTTGATGGATCGGGCAGGAAAGCCAGACAGGAAAGAATGACATGAGCATCAAGACAGTCGCGATCATCGGCTGCGGTATCGGCCGCTCCCACATCGTCGAGGGTTATCTGCCGCATCCGGACAAATTCAAGGTCACAGCGATTTGCGACCTGAACGAGGAGCGCCTGAAGACGATCGGCGACGAATTCGGCATCGAACGGCGCACGACCTCCTTCGATGAGCTGCTTGCCGATGACAGCATCGACATCATCGATATCTGCACGCCGCCCGGCATCCATAAGGAACAGGTGATCGCAGCACTTGCTGCGGGCAAGCATGTGGTCTGCGAGAAGCCGCTGACCGGCTCGCTTGCCGGTGCGGACGAAATCATCGCGGCCGAAGAGACCGCCAAGGGCACGTTGATGCCGATCTTCCAGTATCGGTATGGCGACGGCGTCGAAAAGGCCAAGCGCATCATCGATGCCGGTCTTGCCGGTAGGTTCTACATGGGTTCGGTCGAAACCTTCTGGCGCCGCAAGCCGGAATATTATGCCGTTCCCTGGCGCGGCAAATGGGCAACCGAACTCGGCGGCGTGCTCGTCACTCACGCGCTCCATCTGCATGACATGCTCTTTTATCTCGCCGGTCCTGCCGTCCGCGTTTTCGGCCGCGTGGCGACCCGCGTCAACGAGATCGAGGTCGAAGACTGCGCCTCCGTCAGCCTGCAGATGCAGAACGGCGCCTTCGTCTCGCTGTCCTGCACGCTCGGTTCGCAGAACGAAATCAGCCGGCTGAGGCTTCATTTCGAAAACATCACCTTCGAAAGCAATCATGAGGCCTATGCGCCCGGCCAGGATCCCTGGCAGATCATCGCAGCCGATGATGAAGTCCAGGCGAAGATCGATACCGTTATCGCCGACTGGCAGCCCGTGCCGCTGCGCTTCAACACCCAGATGCTGCGCTTCCACGATCATCTGATGGGCAAAGGATCGCTTCCGGTGACGAGCGCAGATGCACGGCGCGCGCTGGAACTGGTGACCGCCATCTATCAATCCTCCGATAGCGGCGCCGATGTCGCTCTGCCGATCGGTCCTGACAGCCCGAAATACGCCGACTGGCGTGCAAAAACCAAATAAGAGGGGATTTCGGAACATGGCAACGAGTGTCGTTCTTCAGAAGGTCGAGAAGCGCTATGGCCAACTCGACGTCATCCACGGCATCGACCTAACGATCGATCCCGGTGAATTCGCCGTCTTCGTCGGCCCGTCTGGCTGCGGTAAATCCACGCTGCTGCGCATGATTGCCGGCCTTGAGGAAATCTCCGGCGGCGCGCTGCTGCTCGACAATGAGCGCATGAACGAGGTGACGCCGGCCAAGCGCGGCATCGCCATGGTCTTCCAGTCCTACGCGCTCTATCCACATATGTCGGTCTACAAGAACCTCGCCTTCGGTCTCGAAACCGCAGGTTATAAACGGGCGGAAATCGAACCGAAAGTGCGTCGCGCCGCGCAGATCCTGCAGATCGAGAAGCTGCTCGAGCGCAAGCCGAAGGCACTATCGGGTGGTCAGCGCCAGCGCGTCGCGATCGGCCGCGCCATCGTGCGCGAGCCGCGCATCTTCCTCTTCGACGAGCCGCTGTCCAACCTCGATGCCGAACTGCGCGTGCAGATGCGTGTCGAGATTTCCCGCCTGCATCGCAGCCTCGGCAACACGATGATCTACGTGACCCACGACCAGGTGGAGGCCATGACTATGGCCGACAAGATCGTCGTGCTGAATTCGGGCCGCATCGAGCAGGTCGGTGCTCCGCTCGATCTCTACAACAATCCCGCCAACCGCTTCGTCGCCGGCTTTATCGGCAGCCCGAAGATGAACTTCCTCAATGCCAAGATCGAGAGCGTCACCGACACCGGCTCGACGCTCAATGTCTGCGGCAATTCCGTTCAGCTCGGCCGCCGGCTTGCTGGTCAGGCGGGCCAGGACGTTACTTTCGGTATTCGTCCCGAACATCTCTCTCTGGCGGAAGGCGGCACTGGGCTTTCGACCGTCAATGTCGATCTCGTCGAGAACCTCGGCGGCGCCACGATGCTTTACACCACGACGCCGGATAACCAGACGCTGACCATCGCACTTGATGGTCAGCAGAAGGTCGAGCGCGGCACCAACGTGAAAGCCTCCTTCGATCCGGCCCGCTGTCATGTTTTTGATGCCGCTGGCAAGACAATCTAAATAGGCCGCAACTTGACAGCCGATCCCTCTCAAGCCCATCATTTCCCTGAGGGCTACGAGGGGGATACGCGTGACGCCTGAAGAGAGGATTCATGCGCTTGGCATCTGGCAAGGCCCGATCGACATAGCCCCGATCACCGGCGGCATTACCAACCGCAATTATCTCGTGAAGGATGGCGCGCTTAGGCGGGTCGTTCGCCTCGGTGATGATATTCCGGTTCATCACATCAACAGGCAGAATGAGCTCGCGGCAAGCCGCGCTGCCCACGCCGCCGGGATTTCGCCTGCCGTGATCCATCACGTACCGGGCGTGCTGGTTCTGGATTTTATCGACGCCGCGCCGCTTTCGCCTGGCGATGTCAGAAAGCCGGAAACGCTTGTCCGTCTCATTCCGCTGATCCGCCGCTGCCATCACGATATGGCCCGTCATTTCCGCGGTCAGGCGATGATCTTCTGGGTTTTCCATGTAATCCGCGACTACATCGCAAACCTGAAGGCCGCAAACAGCCCGCACACACCGTTGCTGGACGATCTCCTGGAGAAAGCCGAGCGTCTCGAAGCAGCGGCCGGTCCCTTCGAAATCGCCTTCGGCCACAACGATCTGCTCGCTGCCAATTTCCTCGACGACGGCCAGCGGCTCTGGCTGATCGACTGGGATTATGCGGGCTTCAATACGCCGCTCTTCGATCTTGGCGGCCTCGCCTCCAACAACGAGTTTTCAGAGGAGGCGGAGCGCCTCATGCTGGAGACCTATTTCGACCAGCCTCTGACGGATGATCTCAGCGGCCGCTACCGGGCCATGAAATGCGCCTCGTTGCTGCGCGAGACCCTATGGAGCATGATTTCCGAGATCCATTCGACCATCGATTTCAACTACGCCGCCTACACGGCCGAAAACCTGGCCCGCTTCGAGCGCGCCTATCGGGCATTTGAACAGGATCATTGAATGACGAAGGAATTACCGAAGACGGCAAAGGTCGTGGTCATCGGCGGCGGCATCATCGGCTGCTCGACCGCCTATCATCTGGCGAAATTCGGCTGGACAGATACGGTGCTCCTGGAGCGCAAGAAATTGACGTCGGGCACCACATTCCATGCCGCTGGCCTCGTCGGCCAATTGCGCACCAGCGCCAACATCACCCAGCTTCTGGGATATTCCGTCGATCTCTACAAGAAGCTCGAAGCCGAAACCGGTCTCGGCACCGGCTGGAAGATGAATGGCGGTTTGCGCCTTGCCTGCAATGAGGAGCGCTGGACCGAGGTCAAGCGTCAGGCGACCACCGCTCAATCCTTCGGCCTTGAAATGCATCTGCTCAACCCGCAGGAAGCCTTCGATCTCTGGCCTCTGATGACCACAGACGATCTCGTCGGTGCTGCTTTCCTTCCGACGGATGGCCAAGCCAATCCCTCTGATATCACTCAAGCGCTGGCAAAAGGCGCCCGTATGGCCGGCGTCTCGATCTTCGAGGATACGGAAGTTCTCGATCTCGAAATCGACAAGGGCAGGATTCGCGCCGTCGTCACGGCGCAGGGCCGTATCGAATGCGAGCGCGTGGTGGTCTGCGCGGGACAGTGGACCCGCAGCTTCGCTGCCCGCTTTGGTGTCAACGTGCCGCTCGTCTCCGTCGAACATCAGTACATCATCACTGAATCCTTCGGTGTGCCCTCCAATCTTCCGACCCTACGCGATCCCGATCGCCTCACTTATTACAAGGAGGAGGTCGGCGGCATGGTCATGGGCGGCTACGAGCCGAACCCCATCGGCTGGGCTCTGGACGGCATTCCCGAGGGCTTCCACTATACGCTGCTCGACAGCAATTTCGATCATTTCGAGCAGATCATGGAACAGGCGCTCGGCCGTGTCCCGGCGCTACAGAATGCCGGCATCAAACAGCTTCTGAACGGACCGGAGAGCTTTACCCCTGATGGCAACTTCATTCTCGGTGAAGCGCCTGAGCTGAAGAATTTCTTCGTCGGCGCCGGCTTCAACGCCTTCGGCATTGCGTCTGCCGGTGGCGCCGGCATGGCGCTTGCCGAATGGGTGACGAAGGGCGAGCCGCCCTACGATCTCTGGCCGGTCGATATCCGCCGCTTCGGCCGCCCGCATTTCGATACGGACTGGGTTCGCACGAGAACGCTGGAGGCCTACGGCAAACACTACACGCTGGCTTTCCCCTTCGAGGAATACTCGAGCGGCCGCCCTTGCCGCAAGTCGCCGCTCTATGAACGGCTGAAGGCGCAGGGCGCCTGCTTCGGCGAAAAGCTCGGCTGGGAGCGGCCGAACTGGTTTGCCGATCTCTTCTCCAATGAAGAGCCGAGGGACATCTATACCTACGGCCGCCAGAACTGGTTCGATGCCGTCGGCCGCGAGCACAAGGCGGTGCGCGAGGCAGCCGTCATCTTCGACCAGACCTCCTTTGCCAAATTCGTGCTGAAGGGTAGGGATGCCGAGACTGCCTTGTCATGGATTGCCGCCAATGACGTCGCAAAGCCCGAGGGATCGCTGATCTACACGCAGATGCTGAACGAAAAGGGTGGCATCGAATGCGACGTCACCTGCGCACGCATCGCCGAAAACGAATATTACATCGTCACCGGGACCGGTTTTGCCACGCACGATTTCGACTGGATCTCGCGTAGCATTCCCGATGGCCTCCACGCCGAACTCGTCGACGTCACCTCGGCTTACACTGTGCTCTCACTGATGGGACCGAATGCTCGTGCCATTCTCGAAAAGGTCACGACCAGCGATGTTTCCAATGCCGCTTTCCCCTTTGGTCGCGTCAAGACGATCGGTATCGCCGGCTGCCCTGTCCGGGCGCTACGCATCACCTATGTCGGTGAGCTCGGTTATGAGCTGCACGTGCCGATCGAATACGCAACGACCGTCTATGACGCACTGATGGCGGCGGACGGCCAGTTCGGCCTCATCAATGCCGGTTACCGCGCCATCGAAAGCTGCCGCCTGGAAAAGGGCTATCGCGCCTGGGGTTCCGATATCGGCCCTGATCACACGCCTGTTGAAGCCGGCCTCGGCTGGGCGGTGAAGACGCGAAAGAACACGCCCTTCAAGGGCCGCGAGGCGATCGAGCGTCAGCTCGAAAGCGGTGTGAAGAAGATGCTCGCCTGCTTCGTACCTGACGATCCCGATATTGTGCTGCTCGGTCGCGAGACCATCTATCGTGACTGCAAGCGCGTCGGCTGGCTCTCCAGCGGCGGCTTCGGCTACACCATCGGCAAGCCGATTGGCTATGGCTATGTTCGTAACCCAGACGGCGTGACGGAGGATTTCGTTCTCTCCGGCACCTATGAGCTCGATGTTGCCCGTGAGCGTGTGCCCTGCAAGGTCAGTCTCAAGCCGCTTTACGATCCCGAGATGAAGCGGGTGAAAGCCTGAGCCTCGCGGCAGCGAAGGACGGATCAAGTCCAACGAAACTGTGCGGCGGTTTTACGTCCGGAATTGCAGGCCCAGGGACTTGGGCCTGCTGAACCCCGCGACAAGCACGGGGATCATGAGGAAGGCATCAAAACAGCGGCAGCCTGTCATCCTGGATAAGGATTTCCAGCTTGTTGGCCACGTCCTCAGTCCAGGCGATATTCCCGCTCAGCGCCTTTGGAAACAGCCCCGGAAGCCTGAACAGCGCTGCTGAAATCGCCCCGCCATTGCGCGGCACATCCGCGATCAGTGCTGCAATCTCTCCCGCCCGTGGGTCGCGCAATTCGTAGCGTTCGCCGTTGCGGTCGACGCCCATTGCGTAACGCATCCAGGCGGCGACAGCGATCGCGTAGGTCTCCGCCTTGCCACCCTTTGCGAGCGCTTCGGTTGCCGGCTCCAGCAGGCGCTGCGGCAGTTTCTGTGTGCCGTCCATGGCGATCTGATAGGTTCGGTGGGCGATCGCCTTGTTTGCAAAGCGCGCTATCAACTCGTCCGCATAGGCGTCGAGATCGATACCGGGAACCGGGTCGAGCGTTGCCGCCGCCGCATTCATATGCCGGCGGGCCAGCGCGGCAAGTCCGGCATCGTCCATCACGTCGCGGATAAATTCATAGCCTGCTATATAGCCAAGATAGGCGAGCAGAGAATGCGCACCATTCAGCATCCGCAGCTTCATCTTTTCATAGGCCGAGACTTCCTCGACCATCAGCGCACCATGCACCTTTTCCCAGGCCGGCCGCCCATTGGCGAAATGATCTTCGATCACCCATTGGGTAAAAGGCTCCGTCTCGATCGCCGCCATATCGGTGCGGCCCGTCAGCCGCTTGGCATCGGCATAGGTCGCATCGGTGCTTGCCGGCGTGATACGGTCGACCATCGTGGACGGGAAGGGCACGTTCGCTTCAATCCAGTCATGCAGGTCGGTATCGATGCGAGAGGTGAATTCCAGTACGAGACGCTTCAGTACTGCGCCGTTGCTCGGCAGGTTATCGCAGCTGAGCGGCGTAAAGGGTGCAATACCCTTCTGGCGCCGCCGCGCAAGGCCTTCGACCAGATAGCCGATGACACCGCGCGGCGCATGCCGGTTGGCAAGGTCGGCGACGATATCGGGATGCTTGAGGTCGAGCCCGCCGGTTGCCGGATCGAAACCGTAAGCTTTTTCGGTCACGGTCATGCTGACGATGCGGATATCAGGGTCTTCAAGCCGTGCCAGCAGGCCGGCCGGATCGCGTGGCGCCACATGCGCCCCAAGGATCGAGCCGATGACCTGTGCCGTTGTCCCCGACGTGTCGCGGATGAGCACCGTATAGAGCCCGTTCTGAGCGCTCAGATTGTCCGCAACATCAGGCGTGCGCAGGCTTGCCACCTCAATGCCCCAGTCGCCACCTGCAGCTGCGAGCGCGCCATCCGTGAAGGGCGCGAAATGCGCACGGAAGAAGGCGCCGGGGCCAAGATGCAGGATGCCGGCCTTCAGTGCATTCCGGTCATAGGCAGGAAGCTTCGCTGTCGGCGCAAGGCCGGTTATGGTCTGTAATCTGTCGCTCACAGCTTGTAGGCCTTCTTCGCATTGTCATAGGAGAGTTCGCGCGCCACGATCTCGGCTTCCTTTTTGGAAATCCGATGCTCGGCCGCAAGCTGGGCCAGGAAGCGGCAAATCTCGCGGCGCCAGACATCGTGGCGGGCGGGGATCGACAGGAGCGCGCGCGTATCGTCGTTGAAGCCGGCGAGATTGGCGAAACCGGCTGTCTCCACCATCTGGTCGAGATAGCGGCGGATGCCAAGCGGGCTGTCGTGAAACCACCAGGGCGGCCCGATCATCAGGCAGGCCCAATGGCCGGCCATCGGCGCAAGCTCGCGGGCATAGGTCGTCTCGTCGAGCGTGAAGAGCAGGATGCGCAGGCCAGGCGCATGGCCGTATTTCGACAGCAGGGCATTGAGGCCGCCGACCCAGTCGGTGCGCGTCGGAATATCGGCGCCCATATTCGGTCCGCGGGTTTCGAAAAGCCCGCGGTCGGTGTTGCGGCGCGAGCCGGCATGGATCTGCATCACCATGCCGTCTTCGGCGGAGAGGCCGGCCATTTCCGTCATCATCTGGCCGCGGAAAAGCTCTGCATCTACAGCCGAAAGGGGTCCCTTCAGCGCCTTGTCGAGCAGAGCCTGCTTTTCGGCAAGCGGCAGATCGGCGGTAAAGGCCGTCGGCACGCCATGGTCGGTCGCCGTCGCGCCGAACTGGCGGAAATAGGCACGCCGCTTGCGGTGCGCCTCGATCAGCCCGTCCCACGTGGTGATGTCGCAGCCAGTGATCTCGCCGAACTTGATGAGATTGTCGCGGAAGCCGATGGCGTCGGGATCGGTGACGCTGTCCGGCCGGTAGGTGGTGCGCACTTTGCCGATCCAGCCGTCGGCCGCCATCTTCTGATGGTGCGGCAGCGGATCGAGCGCGCCTTCGGTCGTGGCGATCGTCTCGATGCCGAAGCGCTGGTGCAGCGCCCGCGGCCTGAACTCCGGAAGTTTCAGCTGCGCATTGATATGATCGTAGAGCGCATCGGCATTCTCAGTCGTCAGCGGCTCGGTGCAGCCGAGCACGGCCGACATGGCATGATCGACCCAAAGGCTCGACGGCGTTCCGCGGAAAAGATGGTATTTGGCAGCGAAAGCCCGCCAGATATCCCGGCCGCTCGCCACCGGCTTGCCGTCAAGCCGTGGCACACCGAGCTCGTCGAGTTTGGTGCCGGTGCTGTGCAGCATGCGGAAAAGATAGTGGTCGGGAATGACGAGTAGCGAAGCGGCGTCTTCGAAGGCCTTGTCGTCTGCGAACCAGGACGGTTCGGTATGCCCGTGAGGGCTGACGATCGGAAGGGCACGTACTGTCTCGTAGAGATCGCGTGCTATTGTCCGCGTTGCCGGATCGGCGGGAAAGAGCCGGTCCGGATGAAGAAAGCCGTTGCCTACATCCATCAGTTATCCTCCCTGATGGATAAGGGCCTACCCCACAAGACGGGATGCGGCAAGGGTTTTTAGTAACCAAACGGTTCATTTCGGAATCGTTTTCGTGAGGCCTCGAAACCATTGACGCTTCGGCCTATTTGGGCTTTGGAATGCCACCTGATTTCTCCGGAGAAAACCGATGTCCGACGAGGCAGCCCGCATCACGAAGCTGGAAGAAATGCTGGCCCATCAGGCAAAGACGATCGATGAGCTTTCCGATCAGCTTGCCGAACAATGGAAGGTTATGGAGCAGACGCGCGCCAAGCTCGATCGATTGACCGAGCGGTTCCTGAGCCTTGAGGAACAATCGCTGGAAGCGCCGGCGATCACCAAGCCGCCGCACTATTGAGCGGTTATGCCTCGCCTGAAGGCCGTCTGCAGCAGGAAAGCGGTTTCGCGTTTTCGGCCTTTGCGATATAGCCCGAAAAGACGAAGCTGAACGAGAGACATCCCATGGCGGCCACCATCCGTTATCATCAGGGCGATATTTCCGCGGCGGATGCCGCCCGTTACACCGGCGCGATCGCGATCGATACCGAAACGCTGGGCCTCGTGCCGCGCCGGGACCGCCTCTGTGTCGTACAGCTTTCGCCGGGCGACGGCTCGGCCGATGTGATCCGCATCGCGGCCGGTCAGAAGGAAGCGCCGAACCTGACCGCGCTGCTTGCCGATCCGTCGCGCCAGAAGATCTTTCACTACGGCCGCTTCGATATCGCCGTGCTCTTCCATACATTCGGCGTCACCACGACACCGGTTTTCTGCACGAAGATCGCCTCCCGCCTCATCCGTACCTACACGGATCGCCATGGCCTGAAGGATAATCTGAAGGAGATGCTCGACATCGATATCTCCAAGACGCAGCAATCCTCCGACTGGGCCGCCGAAACGCTCTCGCAGGCGCAGCTCGAATATGCTGCCTCCGACGTGCTCTATCTGCATGCGCTGCGTGACAAGCTCAACGAACGCCTGATCCGCGACGGCCGTCTGGAGCATGCGACGGCCTGCTTCGAATTCCTGCCGACGCGCGCCAAGCTCGATCTTCTCGGCTGGGAAGAGGCCGATATCTTCGCCCATAGCTGATATTGGCTTTTCATCGGATATGCCTGCACGGCCGTAGACTGGACGTCTGCGGCCGTTAGTCATTCGTTAAGAGATTTTCAGTAACATTATCATTAATTTTTATGCATTCGACGGCGCAAAAAGCGCCGATGCGGACAGGAGGATCTGCTGGGATGCAAGAGGCCGGATGAGCGCGGTCTCTTTGTAGAACCTGCTTTCATAGCCACTTTGCGAAAGGAGCGTGCCTGTGTTGTCTCCCATTCGTTCAGCGTCCAATGCAAGCCTTTCTTCTCAGGGTCAGACGGCGGCAATCGTTGCCGGCGGCCTCGGCCGTTCGGTGCTCGCCCCCACCCCGGTGAACGCAGTTGAAGCTGCCCACCTCAACGCCGCGATTGCCGGCAAGCTCAATATCCTGCTCATCGCCGCGCGCCAGCGCATGATTGAAGCACTTCTCGACATCATCAATGCCACGGGCCGCACCATATCGTTGCAGCGAGGCAAAGGCGAATCCGATCAGGCCTTTGCCATCCGTGTCGCTGATGCCATCCGTCGCATGCCCGACGCCGAGATTGAGGCGGTCGAGCGCCAGCTTTCCGATGACGGACATAGCCTGCCGCTGAGAATAATCGCCGCTGCCCTCAAGGATCCAACCGGTCCGGAGGCCACCCGTGTCATCGCCTATCTCGAGATTGTCAATTACAAAGACAGGGATCTCGCAGCGCGCGCCGTGGTCCGCTCTTATCGCCAGAACGATGCTGCGCCGCTGCCCCGCACCGAGCTGCGGCCGGAAATCAAGTTTCAGGGAGAAAACCTGTCTGCGGCACGTCAGTTCGCAGCAAAACCCGTTGAAAGTGCAGCGATGCCCGCTGCCGAAGAAATCGTTCCGGCCGAAACTGCTATTGTCGTGACGGCCGATCAAACCGTCGAGGACCAGCAGATCAGCAATCAGCCCGCCACAGCGGCGCATGAAGCTTCATCGCAGGCAGCCACGCCGAGAGAGACAGAAGAAGTCCAGGTCGCATCGGCAGAGCGGGAAGTGGTCGAGCCGGAACAGGCTGGCCCCGCTCTCGAGCAGCAGACGATCTCCGCCAAGGCCGATCCGGTTATCCCGCGCAGCTGGACCGGCATCGCCAGCTCCATGACCGAACAGGTTTCGCAAATGATCGCAACGATCATCCGCGAGCAGGAGGCAACTGTCCTGTTGACGGATACGCCCGTCGAAGCCGCCGTCGAAATCGATGCTATGCTGGACGAGGCCGTCATCAGCGAGGCGACGGAGAGCCTGGTTCGCACCACCCCGGAAGATGTGGTCGAGCCTGCATCTGCTCAGGCAACCCAGGCTTCTCGCCCGTCCCAGGCGGAGATCGTGACAGCCGCCCAGACGGCTCGTCCTGCCAGGGACATTGCCGCTCAGCCGCAGCCGGTTCCTCTCCCGGTGGTCGAGACACCCTCATACGTTCCGCTTGCGGCACGTATGCCGGACGGTCTGCCTTATGCCCAGACGCCGTACCAGTTCGCTCGCGACGAATATAAGGCAACCAAGGCCAATGAGCCGCCTCATCGCCAACATGAAAATGGCGGCTCTCAGGATCAGCAGCAACAGCAGCAGGCGCAATCCGGTCAGGACGAAGAGCAGCAGGCCGGCGAAGGGGATGCCCCGCGTGAAGAGCGGCGGCAGCCGAAAATGTTCGATCCCGATCCCTCTACCACGCCGGCAACCTTCGCCGATCCGGTCTATGCCCTCTATCAGCGCATGGTGGGCTGGGAATAATCCGAAGCACTTTCTGCGGGTGCGCATAGCGGAATTGCGTGGGTACAAAGAACTTTAGAGCCTTTCCTGGTCAGATTGAAGCATTCTGTTGGCTCAAACGGAGTCGGATGGCCGGTCGATCAGCCGGCCCGTTTCAGTCAACCTCGGTGGTTTGCTTGCAAACCAGCTAGGGCCGGGCATCTTTGCGCCAGGATCAAAGGCGATCGGCTCGGACGTACCTTGGGTATGCCCTTCTCCATCAGCCTTTGCCCTGACACAAACCTGCTCCGGCAGAATGCTTCAATCTGACCAGGAAAGGCTCTAACAATCTCCCAAAACGAAAGAACCCGCCGGATCGCTCCGGCGGGTTCTTCGGTCTAATGGACCAGCGAAGGACTATTCGCCGCCGCGGTTCTTGAGAGCCGCGCCGAGGATGTCGCCGAGCGAGGCACCCGAGTCGGACGAACCGAACTGAGCAACGGCTTCCTTCTCTTCCGCGATTTCCAGAGCCTTGATGGACAGCATGATCTTGCGGTCCTTCTTGGAGAAGTTGGTGACGCGGGCGTCGAAGACCTGGCCGACCGAGAAGCGCTCAGGGCGCTGCTCGTCGCGGTCGCGGGCGAGGTCGGCGCGACGGATGAACGAAGTGATGTCTTCGTGGTTGACGAGCTTCACTTCGACGCCGCCGTCGTTAACAGCGATGACTTCGCAGGAAACGACTGCATTCTTGCGCAGGTCGCCGGAAGCAGCGGCTTCGCCGACTGCGTCCTTGCCGAGCTGCTTGATGCCGAGCGAGATGCGTTCCTTTTCGACGTCGACGTCGAGAACGACAGCCTTGACGACGTCGCCCTTGTTGTACTCTTCAATGACCTGTTCGCCCGGACGGTTCCAGTCGAGGTCGGAGAGGTGGACCATGCCGTCGACATCGCCATCGAGGCCGATGAACAGGCCGAATTCGGTCTTGTTCTTGACTTCGCCTTCGACTTCAGTGCCGGCCGGATGGCTGCGGGCGAATGCTGCCCACGGGTTTTCCAGCGTCTGCTTGAGGCCGAGCGAGATACGGCGCTTGGACGGATCGACTTCGAGAACGACGACTTCGACTTCCTGGCTCGTGGACAGGATCTTGCCGGGGTGAACGTTCTTCTTGGTCCAGGACATTTCCGAGATGTGGATCAGGCCTTCGATGCCCGGCTCCAGCTCGACGAACGCACCGTAGTCGGTGATGTTCGTGACGGTACCGGAAATCTTCTTGCCTTCCGGATACTTGGCCTGGATGCCATCCCACGGATCGGACTCGAGCTGCTTCATGCCGAGCGAGATACGGTGGGTTTCCTGGTTGATGCGGATGATCTGAACCTTGACCTGCTGGCCGATGTTCAGGATTTCCGACGGATGGTTCACACGGCGCCATGCCATGTCGGTGACGTGCAGCAGGCCGTCGATGCCGCCGAGGTCAACGAACGCACCGTAATCGGTGATGTTCTTGACGACGCCGTCAACAACCTGGCCTTCTTCGAGGTTCTGAACGATTTCAGAACGCTGCTCGGCACGGGATTCCTCCAGAACCGTACGGCGCGAAACCACGATGTTACCGCGGCGCTTGTCCATCTTGAGGATTTCGAAGGGCTGCGGGTTGTGCATCAGCGGGGTGACGTCGCGGATCGGGCGGATATCGACCTGAGAGCGCGGCAGGAAGGCGATCGCACCGTCGAGGTCGACCGTGAAGCCGCCCTTGACCTGGTTGAAGATAACGCCTTCGACACGCTCGCCGGCTTCGAACTTGGCTTCGAGCTTGATCCAGCTTTCTTCGCGGCGAGCCTTCTCGCGCGACAGAACTGCTTCGCCCAGCGCGTTTTCGATGCGCTCGACGTAAACTTCGACTTCGTCGCCGACCTTCAGCGAACCGTCCTTGGCACGTGCGCCGAATTCCTTGAGCGCGATGCGGCCTTCGACCTTCAGGCCGACGTCAACAACGGCGACATCCTTTTCGATGCCCGTGACGATACCCTTGGTAACATAGCCTTCGGCCAGATCGTTCTTGGCAAAGGACTCTTCGAGAAGGGCCGCGAAATCCTCGCGAGAGGGAGTAGCTACTGACATAAAATCTCCTGCGTGGCCTTCGATAGCGTCAAGGCTCACGTATGCGCCGGTTGGTTCGTGTTGAACGGGCCTGAACCCAGTCCGCCTTCTTTCACGAAGGCAATCCGGCGCTTGGACGGAATTTCAGGCTTTTCTCGCATTGCGTCCCGCGCTTGAAGCACGGAAAGCCGCTTATTTTTAGGCATTTCGGCTCAAGGCAGCGTCGATGATCGACCTGGCAGCTTGAAACGCGGCCTCTATACTCATTTCCGACGTGTCAAGCAAGTGCGCATCGACTGCCGGTTTCATCGGGCTGTCCGCCCTGTTCATGTCACGATCGTCGCGCCGTTTCACGTCCTCGAAGATCGCGTCGAAATCCGCTGATCCGCCCTTGCCGATGATCTCATCGTAACGGCGCTTCGCACGGACTTCCGGCGATGCCGTCACATAGAGTTTCACTGGTGCGTCGGGGCAAACGACGGTACCGATATCGCGCCCGTCGAGAACCGCCCCCGGCGCTTTCTCGGAAAACCGCCGCTGCGCCTCGACCAGCGCCCGGCGAACTGCCGGCATCACGGCAATCTTCGAGGCGGCTTCTCCGATCTCATGTCTCGACAATATATCGCGATCGAGCCCGGCCAGTTCAACCTCGCGCGCCATCTTTTCAGCGATCGTCTCGTCGTCGAGCGGCAGGCCGGCATCGATGAGCGCCTTGGCGGCCGCCCGATAGGTGAGGCCGGTATCGAGGTGGTGGAACCCGTATTGTTCGGCGATCCCTCGCGAAAGGGTGCCTTTGCCTGCCGCGGCTGGGCCGTCGATGGCGATGATGAAGCTGCCGCTCATGAAGTCATTCCGTGCCGAGGCCGCCGTAGCGGCGTACCAGTTCCTGCATTTCGGCCTGCTCTGCCATCTCGGTGAGGCCCTTGGCAACACCCTCACGGTCGGCGACCGGCCGGTTCTGGCTCACCTTCCATTTGCCCTCGATCTCGGCGATCTCGATTTCCACGCCGATGATGCCCTTGAGCTGCGCACGGATGAAGCCCTCTGGCGCGTCACCGATCGACCAGGGTTTCTCACGCAGGCCCTCATGTTCGCCAGTGATTGCGTTGATCTGCGAAAGCAGCCAGCCGGCATCCTCGATTACCCGGGCCGGCCCGCGCGCCTGCACGATCGCATAATTCCAGGTCGGCACCTCTTTGCCGGTCTCGGCCTTGGTCTTGTACCAGGAAGGCGTGACATAGGAATTAGCGCCTTGGAAGACGGCAAGCACCGGCGCACCAGCGGCGATATCGCGCCACTGCCCGTTCGCCCGCGCCAGATGCAGTCGGAGCGTGCCTTTTTCCGATGCGCCGGCATCGAGATGGAACGGCACGGAGTTAGCGATCAATCCGGAGGCGCCTGCCGTAATCAGCAGGCCAAGCGGGTGCGCGCGCATCAGCGCATGCTGCACATTGAGATCGTCTTCGCGGAAATGTGGCGGCTGGTACATGTCAGGCCTGCTCGATCCCTGCCCCGAGACTTTTCATCAGATCCATGAACTGCGGAAAGCTGGTTGCAATCATGCTGCTGTCATCGATGCCGACAGGATGCTCCGAAGCCAGCCCCATGACAAGGAAGCTCATGGCGATACGATGGTCGAGATGCGTCGCGACCCACTTGACTGCGGCATTGCCGAGCCCCTTTCCGTCCGGCCGGCCGGTAACGGAAAGCCAGTCCTTGCCTTCCTCGCATTCGACGCCGTTGAGCTTCAGCCCGTCAGCGACGGTCGAGAGCCGGTCTGACTCCTTGACCCGCAGCTCCTGCAGGCCGCTCATGACAGTCCGGCCCTTGGCGAAGGCGGCGGCGACGGCAAGAACCGGATATTCATCGATCATCGATGGTACACGTTCTGCCGGCACGCTGACGCCCGTCAGTTCGGAGTGGCGCACGCGCAGATCCGCCACATCCTCGCCGCCTGCAAGGCGCGGGTTGAGGATCTCGATATCGGCGCCCATCTCCCGCAGCGTCAGGACCAGCCCGGTTCTCGTCGGGTTCATCAGCACATTGGGAATGATGATGTCCGAGCCCGGCACCAGCAAAGCCGCCACGAGCGGGAAAGCAGCGGAGGAGGGGTCGCCGGGCACGTCGATGATCTGGCCGGTCAGCCTGCCGCGGCCTTGCAGCCGGACCGTCCGCGTGCCGCCCTTGTCGGCCTCGACCGACAGTTCCGCGCCGAAGCCTGCCAGCATCTTTTCCGTATGGTCACGCGTGATGGCCGGCTCGATAACCGTCGTCACACCCGGTATATTGAGGCCTGCCAGCAGCACCGCCGATTTCACCTGCGCCGAGGCGACGGGCAGGGTGTAGCGGATCGGAGCTGGCGTTTCCGGCCCGCGCAGCATGACCGGCAGGCGGTCGCCCTCCACGGTCTTCACCTGCACGCCCATGCGGCGCAACGGATCGAGCACGCGGCCCATCGGCCGCCGGGAGAGCGAGGCGTCGCCGGTAAGGACGGTGTCGAAATCATAGACGCCGGCAAGGCCCATGATCAGGCGTGCGCCGGTGCCGGAATTGCCGAAATCGAGCGGAACCTCCGGCGCAAGCAATGCGCCGTTGCCTGTTCCGTTGATGATCCAAACGCCGCCTTCCTTGCGGATCACGGCACCCATGGCCTGCATCGCCTTCCCGGTATTTAGTACATCCTCGCCTTCGAGGAGCCCGGCAATGCGCGTTTCCCCCGATGCCAGCCCGCCGAGCATGAGTGCGCGATGCGAGATCGATTTGTCGCCGGGAATGCGAACGGTTCCGGAAAGCCCGGAGGATCTGCGGGCGATGGCCGGCTTCGATGCGGAACCCTGCGACATGGGTTAATCCCTTGCAAAGGCAATATTTTCGGGCCGCTCACACCTCGGAACCGGCATATTTTTCCGGCGGGCTTTGCGGCAATCGCGGCTGGTTAGCACAAACTTGCCGAGCGGTCATCCGGAATGCCGGGCAAAAGCCTGAAGTGCCCCATGAAGTTTAGCTTTGACACGGGAAGCCGTAGCGATTAAGGGGACCGGCTTATAAATTCCGAATAGAACGCCGGTTTGACGGCATTTGCCGAATCTCGCATTCGGCCATTCTCACGAGGCTTATAGTGGCGAAAGCGGAACTTGGAACCAAGCGCACCGATCCGGAAACCGGCAAGAAGTTCTACGACTTGAACCGGGACCCGATCGTCTCCCCTTACACCGGTAAATCCTACCCCCTGTCCTTCTTCGAAGAAACCTCGGCAATCGCTGAAGTTCAGGATGAGGACGAGGTTGCCGAAGTCGATACCGAAAACACCGAAGTCGAACTGGTTTCGCTCGAAGATGCCGAAGACGGCGCTTCCGGCGACGATATCCCCGATATGGGTGACGACGATGTCGAAATCGAAGGCGATGACGACGATACCTTCCTCGAAGCCGACGAAGATGACGAAGATGACGACATGAGCGACATCATCGGCGTCACCGGCGACGAAGAAGACGTCTGATCGAACGAATACCGGCCCGGATGACAAAAATTTTCCGGGCCGGATCTTTTGGGCTTGCCATCTGCGAAAACCGCAAGTAATAAGCCGCCACTCCAGAGGGAACGCCCTCCGGACCATCCCAGGACCGGCGCAGGCCGGACCACCCTGATGGGGCTATAGCTCAGCTGGGAGAGCGCTTGCATGGCATGCAAGAGGTCAGCGGTTCGATCCCGCTTAGCTCCACCAAACCCTCCAAATGCGGTTCAATAAACACGTCAGGTCAATATAACTGACATTTTTCGGTGATTGCTCAGTTGCCGCTTTGCCAGCGGCTGAAAGCGGGTTTTTATATTGGCCGTCGAAGTCAACCGATTCGACATTTCCCGGACCCGAACCTATGACACGAGCAAGACGCCGCCGCATCATCAGAACCCGTAGGACCGCGACCGGACTTGCGCTGGTTGGCTCGATTTCCTTCCTTGCAGGAATGACGGATGCGACCGGCCTGCTTCTGACCGGCGACTTCGTATCCTTCATGACCGGCAATACGACGCGGGCGGCTCTTGCGCTGAGCAGTGGCGATGTCAGGCACGCCGCCGTGCTGCTGTCTGCCATCATCGTCTTCGTGCTTGGCAATGCCGCCGGCATCGTCGTCGCCCACCGGGCCGAACGGCGCATCTTCGTCGTGCTCTGCTGCGTCAGCCTCATGCTGGCGCTGGCCTCGATGATGACGCCGCAGGATCTGTTGATGACACGTTTCTATATGATCGTTCTCACAATGGGCATGGTGAATGCGGCGGTCGAGCATATAGAAGGACTGCCGATCGGCCTGACCTATGTGACCGGCGCACTGTCGCGCTTCGGCCGCGGCATAGGCCGCTGGATCATCGGCGACCGACGCCTCGACTGGACGATCCAGATCGTGCCGTGGGGCGGCATGGTGCTCGGCGCCATCAGCGGTGCCCTCATGACCCGTCTTGTGGGCGCGCAGGCGCTGTGGCTGGTCTCCATCTTCGCGATGGCGCTGGCGATTGTCGCCCTGTTTATTCCCCGTCCGCTGCAGCGGCGGTTCAATCAAAAGATTGCAGCTCCCCAACCACATCCTGTGCACACTAGGTAACGGCCATCATTGCGGTCGTTTTCGAATCGGGTAGGAAGGCCAGACGCTATCTGGTGAGGAGTTGAATCTGTTCGTATTTTCGAAGCTCGTCTGGATCTTTGGCCGTACCTTGCCGGCCGCACCTCGGCACTCTTTCCGAACTGAAACCTATTTCTTGGAGATGGTGACGAATTTCGTGCCGCGCACGCGGGTGGTGACGACACAGGGGTCACCGCCGGTGCGGTCGCAGAAGCGCGGGCTCATTTTCATGGCGAGTACCATATTGCCGAAGCGCTGCACGAAGTCGTAGCCGAAGATCTGTGCGGTCGCGATCATGAAGTAGCCGCCTTCGGCCACCTGCAGATAGAAATTATAGGTGCAGCCGTCTTCATTGCACTGCGGACCCTTCTGGCCGTCGCAGGTAAGTTCGCCCTCGTTGACGACCGCGTCCATCAGCCCGTCATTGTTGATATCCTGGCGGATGAGGAAGCCGTCACCGAAGGATGCTTCCGTGCATTGTTCCTGGAAATGCTTCTTCTCGTAGATCTCTGGATCGGAGATCAGCGATTGCTGGGCGAAGGCCGCAACCGGCATGACCAGTAGCAAAACGACGTTCAGGAGTACGAGCAGCAGCTTCACGGCTTTCCTCTTTTGGATAAAGGCTCTCTGGCCTTCCATTCTCTATGCGCCGCCTTGCGCCGCCCTTGCCGCGATGATTCAGTGTGCCTCGTTCGCCGGTTTGGAGGCTTCGATGTCATTGCTCGTCTATCTCGATTACGCCGGCATTGCCCTCTTTGCCGCAACCGGCGCGCTGGCCGCCTCGCGCAAGCAGCTCGACCTGATAGGCTTCCTGTTTTTCGCGATCGTAACGGGGACGGGCGGCGGCACGGTGCGCGATATCATTCTCGGCCGCGTGCCGGTCTTCTGGGTGTTGAACCCGTTCTATATCGTCATCTGCTGCATTGCCGGTGTCGTCGTCTTCTTTACCGCCCATCTCCTGGAATCGCGCTATCGCCTGCTGATCTGGCTCGATGCGGTCGGCCTTGCCGCCTATTGTGTGCTCGGCGCCGCCAAAGGGCTGGCCGCCACCGGCTCGCCGACGATCGCCATTGTCACCGGCGCCCTGACGGCGACTTTCGGCGGCATCCTGCGCGATCTCCTGGCAAACGAACCATCCGTGCTGCTGCGCCCGGAAATCTACGTGACGGCGGCTCTGGTGGGATCCGGTGTCTTTACCAGCGTCAATGCGCTAGGCGCTGAGATATATATCGCGTCGGCCTGCGGTGTCTTGGCGGCCTTTGCAGTGCGTGGCGGAGCCCTGTGGTTCGGCTGGACATTCCCGACCTACAAGCACCGACCCGGCCGGCATCCCGATGATGTAATGTGATATCAGATCTGCTTCTGCCGCAGGCGGATCACCACGTCGACATGAGCAATTTCCATGCCTTCGGGCGGCGGCGGCAGATTGTCGATGGTCAGATTGCTGATCGGAATATCGAGCACCTCGTTTTCGCCTTCGACGAAAAAGTGATGGTGGTCGGAGACATTGGTGTCGAAATAGGTCTTGGCGCTCTCGACGGCGAGGACACGGATCATGCCGGCTTCGGTGAACTGGTGCAGCGTATTGTAAACCGTCGCCAGCGAAACCGGTACGCCGGCAGCAACAGCCTCCTCGTGCAGTTCCTCGACGGTCAAATGCCGGTCTCCCTTGGCGAACAGGAGATCGCCAAGCGCAACGCGCTGGCGGGTGGGACGCAGGCCTGCGCTGCGCAGCCTTACCTCAATGGCGATCGGGGCTTCACCCGTCATTGACACCAACTCCGGTTATTCTGGCGAAAAGCAATCATGTTTGTTCAAAGCGATATAACTTTTGCGCAAAAGCCTTTCAATAGTTCAATGGGGACAAGAGCCTTCGAAAGGCCGCAAAAACAGGCTTTTCACGCAATTAGGTCTGGTCGCGGCCTTGGCCTTCCTGTATGCGACCACCAAATACTGGCTCAGGCCCGGTCCGGAACCAAGAAATGAAGCCGCCATGCTTGCGCTTCATTTTCTGGTGAACTTGGACTAAAGACACACATCCATCGCCAAGAACGCGGGGGGAAACAGAGATTTATGACGACCAGACAGTCCAGCTACTCGTACGAAGAACTTATCGCCTGCGCACATGGTGAGTTGTTCGGGCCTGGCAATGCGCAGCTGCCTTTGCCGCCCATGCTGATGGTTCATCGGATCACGGATATCTCTGAAACGGGCGGCGCCTTCGACAAGGGCTATCTGCGGGCCGAATACGATGTTCGCCCTGACGACTGGTATTTCCCCTGCCATTTCGAAGGCAATCCGATCATGCCGGGCTGCCTCGGCCTTGACGGCATGTGGCAGTTGACCGGCTTCTACCTGGGTTGGCTCGGTGAACAGGGCCGCGGCATGGCGCTCTCGACCGGCGAAGTAAAGTTCAAGGGCATGGTCCGCCCGCACACGAAGCTGATTGAATACGGTATCGACTTCAAGCGCGTCATGCGTGGCCGTCTGGTGCTCGGCACTGCCGATGGCTGGCTGAAGGCGGATGGCGAAACCATTTATCAGGCGACCGATCTTCGCGTCGGTCTCTCGAAAGACAAGACGGCCTGAAAACCACATTTCGAGCGGCTCACGAAAACAACAAGGGTTTGATCAGATGAGACGGGTAGTTGTCACGGGTCTGGGTGTCGTGTCTTCGATCGGAAACGACGCGGCCGAAGTCACCGAATCCTTGCGGCAGGCAAAGTCGGGTATTTCCTTCTCCAGCGATTTCGCCGAACACGGCTTCAAGTGCCAGGTTTGGGGCAGTCCCAAGCTCGGCGCCGACAAGCTCGCCGAACTGGTCGATCGCCGTGCCATGCGCTTCCTGTCTCAGGGCGGCGCCTGGAACCACGTCGCCATGAAGCAGGCGATCGCCGATTCCGGTCTGGAAGACAAGGAATACAGCGAAAACGAGCGCGTCGGCATCATCATGGGCTCCGGCGGTCCGTCTACGCGCACGCTCATCGAGGCGGCCGAGATCACCGTCAAGAACAACAGCCCGAAGCGCATCGGTCCCTTCGCCGTACCGAAGGCCATGTCATCCACCGCTTCCGCAACGCTTGCCACCTGGTTCAAGATCCATGGTGTCAACTATTCGATCTCGTCTGCCTGCTCGACCTCCGCGCACTGCATTGGCAATGCCGTGGAAACGATCCAGTGGGGCAAGCAGGACATGATGTTTGCAGGCGGCCACGAAGACCTCGACTGGACGATGTCGAACCTCTTCGACGCGATGGGCGCCATGTCTTCCAAGTACAACGATACGCCGGACACGGCCTCGCGCGCCTATGACGTCAGCCGTGACGGCTTCGTTATCGCGGGCGGTGCGGGCGTCCTCGTCCTCGAGGAGCTGGAACACGCCAAGGCACGTGGCGCCAAGATTTATGCCGAGATCATCGGCTACGGTGCGACCTCGGACGGCTATGACATGGTCGCTCCTTCGGGCGAAGGTGCTATCCGCTGCATGCGTCAGGCGCTGGCGACCGTGAAGGGCGACGTCGATTATATCAATACGCACGGCACCTCGACGCCGGTCGGCGACAGCAAGGAAATCGGCGCCATCCGCGAGGTCTTTGGCGACAAGATTCCGCATATCCAGTCCACCAAGTCGCTGACGGGCCACTCGCTCGGTGCTGCCGGTGTGCAGGAATCGATCTATTCGCTGCTGATGATGCAGGAAGGTTTCATCGGCGAAAGCGCGCACATCACTGAACTCGACCCGGAATTTGAAGGCGTGCCGATCGTCCGCAAGCGCATCGACAATGCCAAAATTGATATTGCTCTCTCCAACTCTTTCGGCTTCGGCGGCACCAACGCCACGCTCGTATTCCAGCGCTACAACGGATAATAACAATGACCGGAATCATGCAGGGTAAGCGCGGCCTCATCATGGGCGTCGCAAACAACCATTCGATCGCCTGGGGGATTTCAAAGGCGCTCGCTGCACAGGGCGCAGAACTCGCTTTTACCTTCCAGGGCGATGCCCTTGGAAAGCGCGTCAAGCCGCTTGCAGCCGAACTCGGTTCTGATTTTCTGCTGCCCTGCGATGTTGAAGATATCGCTTCGGTCGATACGGTCATCGACACGATCAAGGAGCGCTGGGGCAAGCTCGATTTCATCGTCCACGCCATCGGCTTTTCCGACAAGAACGAGCTGAAGGGTCTCTACGCCGATACCACGCGCGAAAATTTCAGCCGCACCATGGTCATTTCCTGTTTCTCCTTCACGGAGATCGCCAAGCGCTGTGCACCGCTGATGGAAGATGGGGGCACGATGCTGACGCTGACCTATAACGGCTCCACGCGCGTCATCCCGAACTACAATGTCATGGGCGTCGCCAAGGCCGCTCTGGAAGCCTCCGTGCGCTATCTGGCGGCCGATTACGGTCCGCGCGGCATCCGCGTCAATGCCATTTCCGCAGGCCCGATCCGAACGCTCGCCGGCGCCGGCATTTCGGATGCGCGCGCCATCCTGTCGTGGAACCAGCGCAATGCCCCGCTGCGCAAGACCGTCACCATCGATCAGGTCGGCAGCTCCGCGCTGTATCTGCTTTCGGATCTCTCGACGGGCGTGACCGGCGAAATTCACTTCGTCGATGCCGGTTACAACATCACCTCCATGCCGACGCTGGAGACGCTGCGCAAGGCAGACGTCGAGTAAGGCTTGGATAGGCTTCAAATGAAGAAGGCGGCCACGTGGCCGCCTTTTTCATTTCCGTGCCCACAAGACCTTGAAGCGGGCGTTACGGCAGGTCTCGCCGCTATCCTTGAAATGGTCCGCAAGCACCGGTTCATAGGGCAAGCCGCGATTGGCGACCAGCATCAGGCGCCCGCCGCCGCGCAGCGAAGAGGCCGCCGTCTTGATCATTGCCTGGCCAAGCGAAGGCTCAGCCGCGTGACCCTCATGGAAGGGCGGGTTCATGATGACGAGATCGTATTTGTCCCGCACCTGCTCGCCCGCCAGATCGTGCCAGAAGAAGCGCACAGGCGCGTCCGGGCAGTTCTCCGCCAGATTGGCCTTGGCGGCCTCCAGGGCCTCGTAGTTGGCTTCGTAGAGGTCGAGGCGGGCAAGGTTCGGAGATTTCTGTGCCAGCTCGACGGAAAGATAGCCCCAGCCGGCGCCGAAATCGGCCGCATCGCCGGTAAAATCGGTCGGCAGGCGCGAGGCGAGAAGCTGTGAACCGGCATCGAGCCGATCATGCGAGAACATGCCGGGCGAGGCGATGAAGCGGCCTTCGACGCGTACCGGCGATTTTCCGAACTTCGAGACGATCTCGCTGACATCGGCCGGCCGCCCGAACCAGAAGGCGACGCCATGATATTTCGGCATGTGTTCGGTATCGAGGCCGAAGCTCTCCACACGCTTGCGCAGCGGCTGGATGCCATCTTCCTTGCCGCCGGCGACAAGGATCAGGCCGCCGGCCTTCACGCGGGAAAGAGCAGTGGCGATATTCGCCTCGTTCTCGCCCTTGTGTTTGGTGCAGAGCACCAGCGCCGCATCATAATCCTCACCTTCGATCTCCGGCTTGGCCTCGATGCGCTGCGCCAGAAGCTGCCTGTAGAGCGGCTTGAAGCCCTGTACGGCATCCAGGGATGCGGCAAAGCCCTCGGGCAGCGCAAAGCCTGCCTCTGCGCCAAGGAAAAGCACGCGCTCGCCTTCGCCGGGCGATGCTACCGTTTCGCTGACAAAGGGATGGAAGAGGGTTTTAAGCGTTTCGCGGCTCATGGTCTGGTCCCGTCATCTGGAGCAATTCCAGGAAAAATGCGCAGCGGTTCTCCGTCCGCAATTGCGCAAAGGTCGAATACAAAAAGGGCGCGGAAATAGTCCCGCGCCCGGATATCAGAGGAGGAGACGCGGCTTATTCGGCCGCTTCTTCCTTCTTCTTGTCGCCCTTTTCGGCAGCCGGGATTTCCTGGCCGGTGGCCTGGTCGACAACCTTCATGGACAGGCGAACCTTGCCGCGCTCGTCGAAGCCGAGCAGCTTGACCCAGACCTTGTCGCCTTCCTTGACGACATCCTGGGTCTTGGCGACGCGCTCGGAAGCAAGCTGCGAGATGTGCACGAGACCGTCGCGAGCGCCGAAGAAGTTGACGAAGGCGCCGAAGTCAGCGGTCTTGACAACAGTGCCTTCGTAGATCTGGCCGATTTCCGGCTCGGCGACGATCGAGTGGATCCACTTGCGGGCCGCTTCGATTTCCTTGCCCGAGGAGGAGGCGATCTTGACGGTGCCGTCGTCCTCGATGTTGATCTTCGCGCCGGTCTTTTCGACGATTTCGCGGATGACCTTGCCGCCGGAGCCGATGACTTCGCGGATCTTGTCGACCGGAATGTTCATGACTTCGATGCGCGGAGCGAACTCGCCGAGCTGGCCACGGCTTTCGGTGATGGCCTTCGCCATTTCGCCGAGAATGTGGGCGCGACCACCCTGGGCCTGGCCAAGGGCGACCTTCATGATCTCTTCGGTGATACCGGCGATCTTGATGTCCATCTGCAGCGAGGTGATGCCATCGGCAGTACCTGCAACCTTGAAGTCCATGTCGCCGAGGTGATCTTCGTCACCGAGAATGTCGGAGAGGACGGCGAAGCGATCGCCTTCCAGGATCAGACCCATGGCGATACCGGCGACCGGCTTGGCGAGCGGTACACCTGCATCCATCAGCGCCAGCGAGGTGCCGCAGACAGTAGCCATCGAGGACGAGCCGTTCGACTCGGTAATCTCGGAGACGACGCGCAGCGTGTAGGGGAACTGTTCGGCCGACGGCAGCATCGGACGGATGGCGCGCCATGCGAGCTTGCCATGGCCGATTTCACGGCGACCCGGGGAACCCATACGGCCGGTTTCGCCAACCGAGTAGGGAGGGAAGTTGTAATGGAGCAGGAAGCGCTCTTTGTACATGCCCGTCAGGGAATCGACATACTGCTCGTCTTCGCCGGTGCCGAGGGTGGCAACCACGATCGCCTGCGTTTCACCGCGCGTGAAGAGCGCCGAACCATGCGTGCGCGGCAGAAGACCGACTTCCGAAACAATCGGACGAACGGTTTCGAGGTCGCGACCGTCGATGCGGCTCTTGGTGTCGAGAATGTTCCAGCGGACGATCTTGGCCTGCAGGTGCTTGAAGATCGCGCCGACTTCTTCGGCCGTGTAGCGGGCTTCGCCTTCTTCGGGGAGGAAGTGCGCCTTCACCTTGGCCTTCACGGCGTCGACGGCTGCGTAGCGGTCGGCCTTCTGGGTGATCTTGTAGGCTTCGCGAAGTTCACCTTCGGCAAGGCCGAGCATTTCGGATTCGAGAGCGGAGTAGTCTTCCGGCTGGAAGTCACGCGGCTCCTTGGCGGCAACTTCCGCGAGCTTGATGATTGCGTCGAGAACCGGCTGGAAGCCCTTGTGGCCGAACATGACGGCGCCGAGCATGACGTCTTCCGGAAGTTCCTTGGCTTCGGATTCGACCATCAGGACGGCATCGTAGGTACCGGCAACGACGAGGTCGAGGCTCGATTCATCCATCTCGTCGAGATGCGGGTTGAGAACGTATTCGCCATTGATGTAGCCGACGCGTGCGCCGCCGACCGGACCCATGAAGGGAACGCCTGACAGCGTCAGAGCAGCGGAGGTCGCGACCATGGACAGGATGTCCGGGTTGTTCTCGAGGTCGTGCTGGATGACGGTGACGACGACCTGCGTGTCGTTCTTGTAGCCCTCCGGGAAGAGCGGGCGGATCGGACGGTCGATGAGGCGGGAAACGAGGGTTTCGTTTTCGCTCGGGCGTCCTTCGCGCTTGAAGTAGCCGCCGGGGATCTTGCCGGCCGCATAGGTCTTTTCCTGATAATTGACCGTCAACGGGAAGAAGTCCTGGCCGGGCTTCGGAGCCTTGGCGGAAACGACGGTGGCGAGAACAACGGTTTCGCCATAAGTGGCGAGTACGGCACCGTCAGCCTGACGGGCGATCTTGCCGGTCTCGAGCTTGAGCGGGCGGCCTGCCCACTCGATTTCTACTTTATGTGTATCGAACATGTCTTGTCCTTCAATGCGGCCAGTGCGCCTTCTCCATCAGGAGCAGCGCAGGGTCGTCCGCAATCAGTGTGACGTATCACGGGCAAGACAACGGGAAGCTTCGGGCGGACGATTTCCTTTGGGAAACCGGGCCAAAGCTCTTGCGAAACTCTGGCCGAAAGCATCCGGCAATCCTGCCCCATGACAGGTCAACGGTTGGTCTGGCAGAACCGGCCCATCCGGGTCTGCCGTATTTCCATCACGCAGATAGCGCGCGCCTGGAAAATGTCACCGGGAGACGCACTCCCGAAAAAGCATCCGGCGGGCAAAGAGCTTCGCCCGCCGGAAAATCATTAGCGGCGGATACCCAGGCCGGTAATCAGCTTGGTGTAGCGGCCTTCGTCCTTCTTCTTGAGGTAGTCAAGAAGCGAGCGGCGGCTGGAAACGAGCGTCAGCAGACCACGGCGGGAATGGTTATCCTTCTTGTGGTCCTTGAAGTGTTCGGTCAGGTTGTTGATGCGCTCGGTGAGGATCGCAACCTGTACTTCCGGAGAACCGGTATCGCCTTCGGCGGTCGCATATTCCTTGATCAGCGCAGCCTTGCGCTCAGCAGTGATCGACATCGGACAATCCTTTCGTTGAGAGGAGTTTAAGTCGCCAAAAGCCGGGATGTCGTCCAGCCTTGGCCGCGAATGCAATTGGGATAGCCCAATGCTGGCGCTGCCTATAAACCAAATAAGCAGCGATGGAAAGAGGGGTCTCCCGCAGCGGTTTCAGCGGCCCGCCATGGCATCCCGGATCATTGCATCGTATCCCTCGGGATCCTGCAGCATGGCGAAATGGCTGGCGTCCTTCAGGATGATGAGCTTTGCGCCCGGAATTTCCTTCGCCATCAATTCCGTGTGGTCGAGCTTTACGGCCTCGTCATGATCGCCGATCGCGAGCGTGACCGGCACTGTGATCTTTCCAAGGTCGGCTGTCGTCCAGGCGGGCTGTGTCGCCCACATCTGCGAGATCTGGGTGACGAAAGCGTCGTATTCGTTCGGCGTCGGCGACAGCTTCCTGTAATATTCGCCGGCGACATTGATGTAGTCGTTGAAGGTCTTGTTGCTCATGACGTCGGACTTCACGCCGTCGGTGGTCACGTTTGCCGCCTGGGCGATGACGCGCGTCAGCTTTTCAGGATGTTTCATCGCCATGTCGATGCCGATGATGCCGCCGTCCGACCAGCCGACCAGCGTCACCTTGCCGATTTTCAGATAGTCGAGAAGTGCTGCATAATCCGATGTCATCAGGTCATAGCCGAAGGGCTGCTGACTGCGCGTGGAACGCCCGTGCCCGCGGCTGTCGGCAACGATGACGAGGTGATCTCTAGCGAAATCGGCGACCTGATGGCCCCAAACATCGGCATTTCCAAGCCCGCCATGGATGAAGAGGATCGGGTCGCCCTCGCCATATTCGGCGTAATACATTTTGATGTCGTTGACATCGGCCATGCCGCTCGCTTTCGGCGCCGGCATGGGAGGAAAGGCCGGAAGTTCGGCCCAGCGCTCGGCAGATTGAGCGATCGTAACCGTGAGGAACAGCGAAAAGAACGTCAGTATTCCCAATGCAATTCTGCGCATATTCTTCCCCTTTGACGGGCCGTCGTGGCCCGTCGGGAAACATATCGCATCTCTGCCTTCTGACAATTGCCGCTGTTTTTCGGTGGTCAGCCGAAAACGCGCTTCGGCCGGAATTCGCCCTGTCCGATCTCGCCGATCGCGATCAGCCTGCCGCGTGCCGTCGCATAGGCTTCGCTTTCGGCAACCGGTGCATCGCGGCCACGCACCAGGATCGGATTGCCCATCTTTAGACGGTGCGCCTGGTCGTCGCTGATAACAAGGTGCGGCAGGGCCGATAGCGCTTCGCAGGTGTCGATCAGCAGGGCGTCGAGCGCGGCAAGGCGCTCATCCATGTCCTCGATCTCTTCAAGCGCGGTGAGTTTTGCAAGCGGCACCATCGTCTCTTCGGCGAAAGGTGCTACGAAGGTACGGCGCAGGCCGGAAATATGACCGTAGCAGCCGAGTTCGCGGCCGAAATCGCGGGCAAGCGCCCGCACATAGGTACCCTTGCCGCATTCCACCTCGAAATGCGCCGTATCGGCATCCGGGCAGGCAAGAAGCGTCAGACGATGAACCTCGACTTCGCGCGAAGGTATCTCGACCGCCTCGCCGTCGCGCGCCAGATCGTAGGCGCGTTCCCCTGCGATCTTGATGGCGGAAAACTGCGGCGGAACCTGGCTGATCGTGCCGATATAGGCAGGCAGGATATCGCGGATCTGCTGCTCGCTCGGGCGCTTGTCGGAGCTCTGCGTAACCTCGCCCTCGAGGTCGTCGGTCGCCCGCTCCTCGCCCCAACTGACAGTGAATTCGTAGATCTTGCGGCCGTCCATCACGTAGGGAACGGTCTTTGTAGCATCGCCGAGCGCGATCGGCAGCATGCCCGAAGCAAGCGGGTCGAGCGTGCCGGCATGGCCGCATTTCTGCGCCTTGAAGAGCCACTTGATCTTGGAAACGGCTTCCGTCGAGCCGAAATCCATCGGCTTGTCGAGGATCAGCCAGCCGGAAATCGGGCGGCCCTTGGGTTTGCGTGGTTTGGACATCGGCGTCTTCTGTTATTCGTCGTCATTGTCGAGATCGCGGCTCACCTCGGGCGAGCGCAGCAGGTCATCGATCTTCTTGTAGTTGTCGAAGCTGGTATCGTCGCGGAAGCGAACTTCCGGCATGTATTTCATCTGCCGGAGCTGCGGGCCGAGCCGGCCACGGATGAACTTCGCGTTGCGGTTCAGCGCGTCGATGACGATCGTGTGGTCGGAAACGCCGAGCGGCGTCACATAGGCTGTCGCGATCTTGAGGTCGGGCGACATGCGCACTTCGGAGATCGAAATTACGGTCGCTTCGATGATGTCGTTGCGGACTTCGCCACGCTGCAGCACCTGAGTGATCGCTGCGCGAACCTGCTCGCCGACGCGCAGCATGCGCTGCGATGGTGCCGAGGTTGTGGGTCTTGTTGCCATTGTTCTTTATCCCAAAAGGATCGGGCGCCGGACTGGATCATCCGGCGCCCGCCCAAGATTTCAATCGTGGCCCGATCAGAGCGTGCGCGTGATGTGCTCGACGCGGAAGCACTCGATGACGTCGCCGACACGCATATCTTCGTAGTTCTCGAAGGCCATGCCGCACTCCTGACCCATCGGCACTTCGGCGACTTCGTCCTTGAAGCGCTTGAGTGTCTTGAGCTTGCCTTCGTGCACGACGACGTTGTCGCGGATGAGGCGGACGCCCGCGCCACGCTCGACCTTGCCTTCGACGACGCGGCAACCTGCGACCTTGCCGACCTTGGTAATGTTGAACACTTCCAGGATCTCGGCATTGCCGATGAAGGTCTCGCGGCGCTCCGGCGAAAGAAGACCCGACATCGCTGCCTTCACGTCATCCACGAGGTCGTAGATGATGTTGTAGTAGCGGATCTCGATACCCTCGCGCTCGGCGAACTGGCGTGCCTGCGTATTTGCACGAACGTTGAAGCCGATGATGGCAGCGTTCGATGCTTCTGCAAGCGAGATGTCGGACTCGGTGATGCCGCCTGCGCCCGAATGAACGATGCGGGCACGAACCTCGTCGGTGCCGAGCTTTTCCAGCGCGCCGGCAATGGCTTCGATTGAGCCCTGCACGTCGCCCTTGATCACCAGCGGGAACTCCTTGACGCCCGTGGCCTGGAGCTGCGTCATCATCTGTTCCAGCGAACCGCGCTGTCCCGACAGGCGGGCAGCCGCCTTGTCGCGGGCAAGACGCTGACGATATTCCGAGATTTCGCGGGCGCGGCTTTCGTTCTCGACGACGGCAAACTTGTCGCCTGCCTGTGGCGTGCCGGAAAGACCGAGAACTTCGACCGGGGTCGCCGGACCGGCTTCCTTCACATGGTCGCCCTTGTCGGTCACCAGGGCGCGTACGCGGCCCCAGACGTCGCCGGCAACGATGATCTGGCCCGGACGCAGCGTGCCCTTCTGGACAAGCACCGTCGCAACCGCACCGCGACCGCGGTCGAGCTGGGCTTCGATAACCGTGCCTTCAGCCGTCCGGTTCGGATTGGCCTTGAGGTCGAGAATTTCGGCCTGCAGCAGGATTGCCTCGAGCAGCTTGTCGAGGTTCTTGCCGGTCTTGGCCGAAACTTCGACGTCGAGCACTTCACCACCCATGGATTCCACGAAGACTTCGTGCTGCAGAAGTTGGTTACGAACCTTCTGCGGATCGGCCTCGTGCTTGTCGACCTTGTTGATCGCCACGATGATCGGAACACCGGCCGCCTTGGCGTGGTTGATCGATTCGATCGTCTGCGGCATCACGCTGTCGTCAGCCGCGACCACCAGGATCGCGATGTCGGTGGCCTGCGCCCCGCGGGCACGCATCGCCGTAAAGGCGGCGTGGCCGGGAGTGTCGATGAACGTGATCTTCTGGCCGTTCTGCTCCACCTGATAGGCGCCGATATGCTGCGTGATGCCACCGGCTTCGCCGGCGACCACGTTGGCATGGCGGATAGCGTCGAGCAGCGAGGTCTTGCCGTGGTCGACGTGGCCCATGATGGTGACGACAGGCGGACGCGAAACCAGTTCGTCCTGTTCGTCGGACACGTTGAAGATGCCGAGTTCGACGTCGGATTCGGATACACGCCTGACCGTATGGCCGAATTCACCGGCGATGAGTTCAGCGAGGTCGGCGTCGATGACGTCGCCCGGCTTCATCATCTGGCCTTCCTTCATCAGGTACTTGATGACGTCAACGGCACGTTCCGACATGCGCTGCGACAGTTCCTGGATGGTGATGGTTTCGGGCAGAACGACTTCGCGGGAGATCTTCTCGCGCGTTTCCTGCATCTGGCTGCGGCGGAATTTTTCCTGCCGGCGGCGCATGGCCGAAAGCGAACGCCCGCGTGCGTTGCCGTCGTCGTCGACGTCTGCAGTCGTCACGGTCAGCTTGCCGCGGCGGCGGTCTTCCTCACTCTTCGGGCGGGTTGTCACGGGCTTTGCGGGCTCCGGACGAACCGGGCGGCCGCGGACCGGACCGCCGCGCGAAGCACCGCGTTCCTCGTCTTCGCCGTCACTCCGGCGACCACGAACGCCTGCCGGTGCACCTGGCGCAGGCCGGGCGGTTGAGGGCGACGGAGCGGTTTCCGGACGGCGAGCGGCCGGTGCGGATGCGGGTTGCTGCGGACGCGGAGTTTCAACTCGCGCTTCCGCTGCAGGAGCGGCAGGTACCGGTGCTTCGGCCACGGCTGTTGCTGCGGCCTCGGCCTGGCGTGCTGCCTCTTCGGCAGCGCGCAGCTTGGCCTCTTCCGCTTCGGCAGCCTGACGTGCTGCCTCTTCGACGGCACGGCGCTCTTCTTCCTCGGCGCGACGGATGGCGTCCTGTGCGTCACGGACCTGCGCTTCGGCAAGCGCGCGGCGGCGGGCGTCCATTTCCTCAGGCGAAAGATGGTTCAGCACCACGGGGCGCGGACGATCCTGCTGGCGCGGCGTCTGGTAGGCTTGCTGCGGACGCTGGTTGGTCTGCTGCGGGCGCTGGTTGTTCTGGCCGCCGGGTTGTTGAATACGCGGGGCCGGAGCCGGCTGCGGCGGGCGAGCCTGCAAGGGCGCCGGCGCCGGTTCGGGCGCGCGCACCGGAGCTGCGGGAGCAGGCGTCATCGGCTTTTCGTCTTCAGGGCGCATCGGGCGCCGTTTGCGGGTCTCGACGACGACCGCCTTGGTGCGACCGCGACCCATATCCTGGCGAACGGTACCCTGGCTCATCCCTGATGGTTTCAAGGTGAGGGTTTTCTTCCCCGTTACGCTGAGTGTCTTGTCGTCGTTGCTGTCGGTCATTCGTTCCCGTTCCTTCGGACAGGGAACGATGAGACCATCACACCCTGTCAATCACATACAATCGGTCAATGATATTGGGGCCGGCTTCCGCCGGTGACCGCATCATTGTTTTTGCTGGCCAGCGCCGCCCGGTGCCCGGGACTGACCGCCGTTACGGTACTGTTCGAGCATCTTTGCGCGCTTCACTACACCCTCACCTGCCTGCCCTGCAAGCACTGCGGCATGGATAAAAGCATTCTGGCCCATCACCCCTTCCATTTCGCTCTCCGAGAAGAGACGGAAAGAAGGTATTTCTTCCTCGGTTTCCATTCCGAGGTGCCAGGCCTTGCGGGCCTGGTCGATTTTTCTCACGCCATCGGCGGCCGCATCCGTCGAATGGAACACCGCAAGCGCAGCCCCGCTGCGGATTGCGGCATCCACCTTGGCTGAGCCGGTGACGAGCTGGCCCGCCTTGCGCGCCATGTTCATCATCTGCAGGAGCTGCTGCAAAAACAGCCGCTCAACACGCTCGCCGAGGTCCTCGGCGGCCTTCACATCGGCCTTGAGCGCGCGGGCGAAGAGCTTCTTCGCCACCGCTCTCTCGACCAGCGACCGGTCGATCTTCACCCAGCAACCGCGTCCCGGCAGCTCGCGCTTCAGGTCGGGCACCACCGTCCCGTCAGGGGCGGCCACGAAGCGGATCAGCTCGTCCGGCGATCCGCTTTCGCGTGTTGCGATGCACATGCGGCCGTTCACGTCGTAACCTTCGAGATCATCGTCCTCAGGAGATGTGTCCGGCGTCGGTGTCATTATGCGTCCTGCTCGGCAGCAGCATCGGCTTCAACAGCCTCCGCGTCCTTTGCAAGGTCTTCCTCGGTGATCCAGCCGGCGAGCAGGCGGGCCTGCACGACCATCTGTTCGGCTTCGACACGCGAAATGTCGAACTTCGAGAATAGACCCTCGAACTTCTTCGTCTCGCCATTCTTGCGTTCGGTCCAGCCCACGAGGTCGTCGGCTGCGCAGCCTGCGAAGTCTTCGATCGTCTTGATGCCGTCCTCGCCGAGCGCGACCATCATCTGGGCGGTTATGCCGTCGATCTGGCGCAGCTCGTCGGAAACGCCGAGGGCCTTGCGCTTTTCGTCCATCTCGGCTTCGAGCTTCTCCAGGAACTCGCGGGCACGGGTCTGGATTTCCTGCGCGGTGTCTTCGTCGAAACCGTCGATCGAGGAAATTTCGTCCAGATCGACATAGGCCAGTTCTTCGACGGCGGCGAAGCCTTCCGAAGCAAGGACCTGGCCGACCATCTCGTCGACGTCGAGCGCGTCCATGAAAAGATTGGTGCGCTCGTTGAATTCCTTCTGACGGCGCTCGGACTCTTCGGCTTCCGTCATGATGTCGATGTCCCAGCCGGTCAGCTGCGAGGCGAGGCGAACATTCTGACCGCGGCGGCCGATGGCGAGCGAAAGCTGCTCGTCCGGAACGACCACTTCGATGCGCTCTGCATCCTCATCGAGAACGACCTTGGCGACTTCAGCCGGCTGCAGGGCGTTGACGACAAAGGTCGCCGGATCCTGCGACCAGGGAATGATGTCGATCTTCTCGCCCTGGAGTTCTCCAACGACGGCCTGGACGCGCGAACCGCGCATACCGACGCAGGCGCCGACCGGATCGATGGACGAGTCGTTCGAGATCACTGCGATCTTGGCGCGAGAACCCGGATCGCGGGCAACCGACTTCACCTGGATGATGCCGTCGTAAATTTCCGGCACTTCCATGGTGAAGAGCTTCACCATGAACTGCGGATGCGTACGCGACAGGAAAATCTGCGGACCGCGCTGCTCGCGGCGGACATCATATACGTATGCACGAACGCGATCGCCATAGCGGACATTCTCGCGCGGGATCATTTCGTCACGGCGGATGATGCCTTCGCCGCGACCGAGGTCGACGATGACGTTGCCGTATTCGACGCGCTTAACCGTGCCGTTGACGATTTCGCCGACGCGGTCCTTGAATTCGTCGAACTGGCGGTCACGCTCGGCTTCGCGCACCTTCTGCACGATCACCTGCTTGGCCGACTGTGCGGCGATACGGCCGAAATCCATCGGCGGCAGCGGATCGGCGATGAAGTCGCCGATGGCGGCGTCCGGGTTGCGGTCGCGGGCGAGCTCCAGCGGGATCTGCGTAGAGTAGTCCTCGGCCTTCTCGACGACTTCGAGCAGACGCTGCAGACGGATTTCGCCGGTCTTCGGGTTGATGTCGGCGCGGATATTGGATTCGGTACCGTAACGGGAACGTGCCGCCTTCTGGATGGCATCGGCCATCGCGGCAAGCACGATCTCGCGGTCGATGACCTTTTCGCGCGCCACTGCATCTGCGATCTGCAGAAGTTCGAGCCGGTTTGCACTGACTGCCATTGTTCTGTTTCTCCGTCCTTGACTACCCGGGTTCCCGTCCCTGGAGCTTACGTTGATCGGTTATTCTTCGTCGCCCGCTTCGTTCTGGTTCGCAGCCTGTGCCTTTGCCAGCTTGTCGGCGCGCAGTGCATCGCGGATCAGATCGTCGGTCAGAATGAGTTTGGCATCGCTGAGCGCCGTGAAGGGGATGGTGACCTTCTGCTCTTCGCCGTAGGCAACCTGATCGCGTTCGATCGTGAACCCATCGGCGTCCGCTTCGACGATCTTGCCGCGGAAGCGTTTGCGATTGCCGATCATGATCGACGTTTCGCACTTTACGAGGTGACCTTGCCAGCGGACGAAATCAGACTTCCGCACCAGAGGGCGGTCGATGCCCGGCGAAGACACTTCGAGATGATACTCTTTATCGATCGGATCTTCCACATCGAGGACCGGAGAAATCGCCATGGAGACCTGTTCGCAGTCCTCGACGGTCATCGTGCCATCGTTCTTTTCGGCCATGACCTGCATCGTCATGCCATTCTGGTTGAGCATGCGGACGCGAATGAGGCGGAAACCGATGTCGACGAGGACTGGTTCGATAATGTCGGCAAGACGCTGGTCAAGCCCGGTCTCGGTGATCAGCCGTGGCTCATGTTGATTGTCTGCGTTTGTCAGATCCGACAAGCGGTGCGCTCCCTGCGATTTCTGGCATTCGGGGTGATCGCGCTAATAAAAAAGAGCGGGTCCTTGCGGCCCACTCTTCATCGTACGATCAAGAATTTGAGTGCCATATAGTCCCGTTTTTTAGAAATTGCAAGGTCGGAGGCGATTCCGCCTCTTCCGCTCTCGCAAGTGCGAGCTAACCTATGGCGAGCATTTGTCTTCTGCATATATTGCTGTTGAGGCATAACGATAAAAGCGGGGGAACGTGGCCTATACATCATCGACATTTGCGCCTTTGCGGCATGAGACCTACCGCACCATCTGGTTTGCAAGCCTCGCCTCGAATTTCGGCGGCCTGATCCAGGCCGTCGGTGCCGCCTGGATGATGACGGTCATCACTTCGTCGGAGGATATGGTTGCGCTGGTCCAGACCTCGACGGCACTGCCGATCATGCTCTTCTCGTTGATCTCGGGTGCTCTCGCCGACAATTATGATCGGCGCCGGATCATGCTGACGGCGCAATCCGCGATGCTCGTGGTCTCGATCCTGTTGACCGCCTGCGCTATCCTCGGCTGGGTTACACCCGGATTGCTTCTCTTCTTCACGTTTCTCATCGGCTGCGGTACGGCGCTCAACAATCCCTCCTGGCAGGCCTCGGTTGGCGACATGGTGCCGCGTGCCGATTTGCCGGACGCGGTCACGCTGAACAGTATGGGTTTCAATATAACCCGCAGCGTCGGTCCGGCGATCGGCGGCGCCATCGTGGCGGCCGCCGGTGCGGCCGCGGCCTTTGCAGTGAACGCTTTGAGCTACGTTGCGCTCCTCTACGTGCTGTTCCGCTGGCGGCCGAGCACGCCTGCTTCGACACTGCCGCGCGAAACACTCGGCAGCGCCATTTTTGCCGGCATGCGCTATGTCTCCATGTCGCCCAACCTCGAAAAGATCCTCCTGAGAGGACTGGTATTCGGTATCGGCGCGAGTTCTATCCAAGCGCTGCTGCCTGTCGTCGCGCTCGATCTCGTCTCTGGCGGGCCGCTGACCTATGGTTTCATGCTCGGCGCCTTCGGCATTGGCGCGATCGGCGGTGCCATCCTGAGCACCAGGCTGCGCGAGATGTTCTCCAGCGAGACGATCATCCGCTTGGCCTTTTCAGGCTTTGCATTCAGCGCTGTGATCGCAGCTCTCAGCCCAAGTGCCGTGCTCACCTCGGCCGGGCTGCTCGTAGCCGGTGCCTGCTGGGTTTCGGCACTTTCGCTCTTCAACATCATCGTCCAGCTTTCGACGCCGCGCTGGGTGGTCGGCCGCGCTTTGTCGCTTTACCAGACCGTCACCTTCGGCGGCATTGCCGGCGGAAGCTGGCTCTGGGGTATTGCCGCCGACCGGTATGGTCTTTCGAACGCCCTGCTGATGTCGGCTGCGGTCCTGCTGTTTGGAGTCCTGATCGGCCTACGCTTTTCCATGCCGGCTTTCGCCTCGCTCAATCTCGATCCGCTGAACCGCTTTATCGAGCCGGCTCTCGGCCTCGATATCACGCCACGCAGCGGCCCGATCGTCATCCAAGTATATTACCAGATTGCCGATGAGGACTTGGCCGAATTCATGACGCTGATGGAAGAGCGCCGCCGCATCCGTATCCGCGACGGCGCCCGCAACTGGGCGCTGATGCGCGATCTTGAAAATCCCGGCCTCTGGACGGAAACCTATCACACGCCGACCTGGGTCGAATATATCAGGCACAATCAGCGCCGCACACAGGCCGATGCCGAAAATACCGACCGGCTTCGCGCCTTGCACCGCGGCGACGGTCTGCCGCATGTTCATCGCATGATCGAGCGACAGGCCATACCGCCGGTCGATGACGTCTTTCACAAGGCGCCGATCGATCTGCATCATTGAGGTCAGGCATGCACGTCAGCTGTCACCTCAGCTTGCCTTTCATCGATGCCTCGGGAAAGCATGTGGGCTTCATGCCGTTCTTTTCCTGCCATTGGCCGATTGAGCGTCGCGTCTTGTAGCCCGGCAATCCGTCCGAACCGCCGACATCGTAACCCTGCCGTTCCAGCGCCTTCTGCATCGTGGCGACATCCGAGCGCAGCATCTTGCCGACATCGCCCCATTGTCCCTGGAAGGCTCCGGAACCGAAGGCGATGCGGTCGGCAAGGTTGCCGATATAGAGGGCATAGAGGTCGGAGTTGTTATATTCCTTGATGATGTAAAAGTTTGGCGTGACGATGAATTCCGGCCCGTCGCGCCCGGCCGGCACCAGCATCATGCCCTGTGCCTTCAACTCTCCGGATGGAAAGCCCTTGCCGGAAATACGTTTGATGTCGAGTGACGCCCAGTGGGAGAGCGGCTTGGCAAGATCAGGCCCTTCCTGTGCGCAGGAGACGGCTTGCGGGATCGTCACCTCGAACCCCCAGTCTCGGTCACGCTGCCAGCCCTTTTTCACGAGGAAATTGGCAATCGAAGCGAGCGTATCGGGAACCGAGGTCCAGATGTTGCGATGTCCGTCACCATCGAAATCGATGGCATATTTCAGATAGCTCGTCGGCATGAATTGCGGCTGGCCAAGCGCGCCCGCCGACGATCCCTTGAAGTCTGCAGGGGTCACGTCGCCGCCGTCGAGAATATGCAGCGCAGCGATCAGCTCCATGCGGAACATGTCCTTGCGCGTCGACATGAACGCCTTGGTCGCTAAAATCTCGACCGCCGAATTGGGTATCTTCGCCGCGCCGAAGCCGGTCTCGCGTCCCCAGATTGCCAGCACGATTGAGCCCGGCACCCCATAGGTCTTTTCAATGCGGCTGAGCGTCGAGGCATATTGCGAGGCAAGGCCACGCCCGGTCATGGCAAGCCGCTTCAGCCGATCCTCGTTGAAATAGGGGCCGGGCGAGGAAAATTCCGCCTGGGTCTGTGCCCGTTCCTTCGGCGGCGGAAAGCCGGGAGGGGCGAGATCGGTCAAAGTCCAGTTCAGTTCGACGCCGGCAAAAGCGGCGCGGAAGGTTTTTTCCGATATGCCGTTCTTCTTCGCGTCCGGCCAGAGATCGGCCTGCACCCATTTTTCGAATTGCGCTTCTACATCGGCTTTCGAAGGCGCTGCGTAAGAGGGGAGGGGGAGAAGTGCGGTTGCCAAAACGAATGCCAATATCCGCAGCCGCCGCAAAATACCCCCCTCTGCCCTGCCGGGCATCTCCCCCACAGGTGGGGAGATTGGCTGGGCGCGCCATTCTTCGCCAGCTTTCGACGTCTCGACGGGGTAAGCCGTTCGTGAGGAGGGGGACCCGAGCCGCTCGTGATCTCCCTCCTTGTGGGGGAGATGCCCGGCAGGGCAGAGGGGGGTAAGTCGCCACATCCTCAGGTCCCTCATATTGCCGTCCGCGCTCGAAGTGCCGCCGACAGCGTACCCTCGTCGAGATAGTCGAGCTCACCCCCCACGGGCACGCCATGCGCCAGCCGCGTGATCTTCACATTGAGATCGGCAAGCTGGTCGGTGATGTAGTGCGCCGTCGTCTGTCCCTCGACAGTCGCATTCACAGCGATAATGATCTCCTTGATGCCCCCTTCGCCGACGCGATTGATCAACCCCCGGATATTGAGGTCGTCAGGCCCGACGCCATCGAGCGGCGAGAGCGTGCCGCCGAGTACGTGATAGGCGGCGTTCAGTGCGCCGGCGCGCTCCAGCGCCCAGAGGTCGGAGACATCCTCGACGACGATGATGACGGACTGGTCGCGCTGCGCATCGGTGCAGACGGTACAGGGATCGACGGTATCGACATTGCCGCAGCGCGAGCAGATCTTGACCTTGTCATAGGCCTCGCCCATCGCATGCGACAGCGGACCGAGAAGCTGGTCCTTCTTCTTGATCAGATGCAGTGCCGCCCGTCGCGCCGAGCGTGGCCCAAGGCCCGGCACTTTCGCCAGAAGCTGGATCAGTTTTTCAATTTCGGGGCCGGTGACTCGCTTTGCCATGCGCCGTTCTTAACTGATATGGAACGAAAACGGAATCGCCGAAGGATCGCTGCGCCAATGAAAATCCTCGCCGTCTGTCGCGGCGCAGCCGAAAGGCTGCCTGGAAAAAACTACAAGACTGGTATTTTCAAGCATGCCGTCAGCGGCGGCGTCATGATCGATGCCGAAGGTCTCGTCGGTGATGCCATCTGCAATAGGAAACATCACGGCGGCATCGATCAGGCCGTCTATCTGGAGGGTTCGATCAGCCTCGACTGGTGGGCGAAGGAATTCGGACATCCCGTCGAGCCCGGCACCTTCGGTGAAAACCTTGTCATTGAGGGGTTGGATAACCGAGATGTCGCCGTTGGCGACCGCTTTATCGCCGGCGAACTGATCCTTGAAGTAACGTCCTGCCGCATTCCCTGCGCCACCTTCGCAGCAAGGATGAACGATCCGAAATTCGTCAAGCGCTATACCAAGGCGGCACGTCCCGGCATTTATTGCCGTGTGATCGCCGATGGGATCGTGGAAGCCGGAATGCCGGTCGAGTATGAGCCATTTCCGGGCGACCCAGTCACGATGCCGGAAATGATGGAGACCTTCGGACGGCGGCTTTCAGCCGCAGACCGCGAGCGCTATCTGGCAGCGCCCGTTCATTACAAGCTGCGAGCTGAGCTGGAAGCACAGCAATAGTTCAGCGCACGGCGATGGTGACGGCAGCCCCCGCCATCGTTCCCGCGCTTACCCGGTTGGCGATCCGCACTGCGCGCCGGCTCTTCAGGAAACCGCGAGCCTTTGCGGCAAGGAACATCCAGCTGAAATCGACAATAGCGAGAACGATGAACAGCGTGACGACGAGTTCGGTCCAACCGGCGAGCGACACCGAGGGGATGTCGATGATCGACGGCAGAAGTGCCACGTAGAACATCATGATCTTTGGATTGCCGAGCGCAATAGCCAGGCCGGTCAGGAACATACGCCCACGTGAGCGTTCCTGCGGCAACTCTTCTTCCTCGACATCGGCTTTGGCAAACCACATGCGCCAGGCGAGATAGAGGAGATAGAGCACGCCGAGCCACTTGATGACGACGAAGACGTGGTAGAAGCTTTCGGCGATCGCCGACAGGCCGGCAATGGCACAGGTGAGCCAGATCGCATCTCCAGCCCACATACCGAATAGGAAAGGCAGCACGTCACGCGCGCCTTTCGAGATAACGCGGGCGACCAGCGCCGCAACGCTCGGCCCCGGCGTCCCCGCGGCAATAAAAAGAGCGCCGGCGAAAACCAGCAGTGTCGTTACCGTCATCATTGCCCGTCTCCTCTTCCGGGGCTAGGCGATTACCGGACCAGTCGCCAAAATCAGAACGGCAGCTTGAAACCGGGCGGGATCGGCAGGCCGGCCGTCAGCGCCTTGGTCTTTTCGGCGGCGATGGCTTCCGCCTTGTCCTTGGCGTCCTTGTGAGCGGCAACGATCAGGTCTTCGAGGATTTCGACGTCGTCTTCCTTGAAGAGCGAAGGATCGATCTTCAGGCTCTTCAGTTCGCCCTTGCCGGAGATGATGGCGGTGACGAGCCCGCCGCCAGCCTTGCCTTCGGCGGTCAGTTCGGCGATTTCCGCCTGCATCTGCTCCATCTTGGCCTGCATTTCCTTGACTTTGCCCATCATGCCCATGATGTCGCGCATCGTCTTCTCCTTCTTGAAATCAGAATTCTATATCGTCGCCGGGCAGGATATCGCCCTCTTCGGATTCGGCGACGGCAGGCGGCTTGACCTCCTCCGCTTCCTCGTCCGGTGTCGGCGCTCGCACGCGCACGTCGATGATCTTGGCGCCCGGAAACTGGGCGAGGATTGCAGCGACATCAGGATCCTGACGTGCATCGCTGACGCGCTGTTCCTGCGCCTTGGCTTCCGCCTCCACCATCGTCGGCCCGCCTTCTTCGCGGCTGGTGCTGACGATCCAGTGGATTCCGGTCCATTCCTTGAGCTTGACGGCAAGCTCGTTGAGCAATGTGCCTGGTGCGCCTTCGGTGAGGTTTACGTCCAGTCGGCCGGGCTCGATGCGCACCGGCCGCACGAAGTTGCGCACCAATGCCTTCAGCTTGACGTCGCGTTTTTCGGCAGCGAGGTCGACGATATCGCTGATCGAATTGACCGGTACCAGGGGTTTCGGCGCTTCCGCCGGCTTCGTCTCGACCCGGCCGATATTCTGCGGCTCCGGATTGGGCACCGCACGTAACATGGCGGTCGGTCCTGATGGTTGCGGCCGCGGAGCAGGTTCCGGAGCCCGCGCCTGCACATTTGTCTGGTAGGGAACGCGCGTGCCGCCGCCATTGCCCGAAGGCACGGGCGAGGACGGTCGTGGCCCACCGCCTTCATTGGAAAATTCCGCTAGCCGCCGCGCCGCGTCTTCCGGCGCTGGCAGATGCGCCGCATGCGCCAGCCGGATCAACACCATCTCGGCGGCACCTGCCGTACGGGAAGAGTTTTCCGTTTCCGGAATGCCCTTCAGCAGCATCTGCCAGATGCGCGAGAGCGTGGTGACGGCAACCCCTTGCGCGAATTCCACTGCCTTGGTGCGCTCCACTTCGCTGAGCGAGGGGTCGTTTGCCGCATCAGGCACATATTTCAGCCGGGTCACCAGATGCGTGAAATCGGCGAGATCCGTCAGCACCACGACCGGGTTGGCCCCGGCCTCGTACTGGCTCTGGAACTCATTGAGCGCGCTTGCGACATCGCCGCGCACGATATGCTGGAATAGGTCGACGATGCGGGCGCGGTCGGCAAGGCCGAGCATGCCGCGCACAGCCTCCGCCTGTACCACGCCGCCGCCATGGGCGATCGCCTGGTCCATCAGCGACAGGCCGTCGCGGGCCGAACCTTCCGCAGCGCGCGCGATCATCGCCAGCGCATCCGGCTCCGCCTCGATGCCTTCCTTGGCGGCGATGGTCGAAAACAGGCCGACGAGATCGGACGCGCTGATACGGCGCAGGTCGAAGCGCTGGCAGCGCGAGAGAACGGTGATCGGAACCTTGCGGATTTCCGTCGTCGCGAAAATGAACTTCACGTGCTCCGGCGGCTCTTCGAGCGTCTTCAACAGCCCGTTGAAGGCTTGCGTCGAAAGCATGTGCACTTCGTCGATGATATAGACTTTGAAGCGCGCCGAAACCGGCCGGTAGCGTACCTGCTCGATGATCTCTCTGATGTCGTCGATGCCGGTATGCGAGGCGGCGTCCATTTCGATCACGTCGACATGGCGGCCTTCCATGATCGCCTGGCAATGTTCGCCGGGCACACGAAGGTCGATCGTCGGCTTGTCGATATCGGCCGTCTTGTAGTTCAGCGCCCGCGCAAGGATGCGCGCCGTCGTCGTCTTGCCCACACCGCGAACGCCGGTCAGCATATAGGCCTGCGCAATGCGGCCCGTCTCGAAGGCGTTGGTGAGCGTGCGGACCATCGGCTCCTGGCCGACCATCAGGTCCGTAAAATCCTTGGGGCGGTATTTGCGTGCCAGCACCCGGTATCCGGTGCCCGTCGAGGCGGCATCTTGTGATTGTCGCTCGGTGTCGCTCATCGCCCTGCTTGTGCCCGAAAATGCCGGGCTTCTTGGAAGAGAAGGTGGGAGGCTGGCACGATGACCCGTGCCGGGGCTCGTTAGGGCTGCTTCCTTCCGGACCTGACCCGGTTGGCGAGTGGCTCGTCCACCACCAACCTCCCGGATGCACATATCGGCAAAAACGTCATCAAAAGCAAGCCAAGCTCCAAAAAAACTGCTAGTCCATTGGAAAACATGAGGAGAATGCCCTTGAGCGATTTCGTGCTCGACCCCAGGCTCGAAAACGACAGCACAAGCATCATGGTGATCGGCCTGTGCGATGTCAGGCTGTCGAAGGATGCTCGCTGGCCCTGGCTGATCCTTGTGCCGCGTCGGGCAGAGATCACGGAGATCTTCGAGCTGACTCCGCTCGATCAGGTGCTGCTCACTTTTGAGATCGAGCTCGTCTCTGCTGCGCTCAAGAAGGTCACCGGTGCGACAAAAATCAATGTCGGGGCACTTGGCAATATCGTCCGCCAGCTTCATGTTCATATCATTGCGCGTTCCGAAGGCGATGCGAACTGGCCGGGGCCTGTCTGGGGTTTTGGCAAGGCCGAGCCTTACGAGGACGGAACAAGAAACGAATTCATAGCAAAGCTGCGGGAAGCCCTTTCACCATGAGTCATTCGCTTTTCGATTCGGATGTGCCGCATCCGGAACCCAGCAATCTCACCGCCTTTGCCGCCAACGACCTGAACCGAGACAGCGAACATCGCGACGAAGGCTCGGTCGAGAAGGCGCTTGCCCGTGAAGGGACGCATATCTTCGCCTTCGCCAAGGACAAGTTGGTTTTGAAGCATGACGGCCAGGTGCTCGATCCGCTCTTTGCCCGCTACGAGCTGCAGGAGCTGAAGCCGAACTGGGACGAGACCGTGCTGCTCGGCTATCGCAAGACCGGTGAGCCGCGCCTTGCCGTGCCGGTGGATGTCGATGTCGAGGACATGGCGAGTCAGTACAAGCCGGTCGACGGCCGTTCGCTCTTCCGAGACGAACTGGTCGATGAGATCTTGCTTGGCGAGTTTGCGCAGGCTGCGAGCCTCATCCGCTGGAACAGCGACAACCGTTTCTGTGGCCGCTGCGGTTCGGGGATGGAAATCCATATCGGCGGCTACAAGCGCGTCTGTACCGCTTGCGAGCACATGATCTTCCCGCGCACCGACCCCGTGGTCATCATGCTGACGATCGATGAAGAGCGCGATCTCTGCCTGCTCGGTCGCAGCCCGCATTTCGCGCCGGGCATGTATTCCTGCCTGGCAGGCTTCCTGGAGCCTGGCGAGACCATTGAAAATGCGGTTCGCCGTGAAACGCTGGAAGAATCCGGCATCAGGACCGGGCGCATCCGTTATCATGCCTCTCAGCCCTGGCCGATGCCGCATTCGCTGATGATCGGCTGTTATGCCGAGGCAAAGTCGCGCGATATCCACCGCGATGAGGCCGAGCTCGAGGATTGCCGCTGGTTCACCCGCGAGGAAACCATCGAAATGCTGGAGCGTCCTGGCGCCAATGGCAAGGCATCGCCGCCGAAGGGCGCGATTGCCCATCGACTGATGCGCGATTGGGTCGAGTGGAAACGGTGAGCAAGAAGCCGGAGCGGACGGATGATCGTTACCTGGTCCGGCTTGTCTGCATGAGGATATAATTATGGTCGCCCGCTCCGAACGGCTGCTGACCCTGCTTCAGACGCTCCGGCGCTACCGGCGGCCGGTTACCGGCACTGTGCTCGCCGAGGAAACCGGCGTCAGCCTGCGCACCCTCTACCGCGATATTGCGAGCCTGCAGGCGCAAGGCGCCATGATCGAGGGCGAGGCCGGCATAGGCTATGTGCTGAAACCCGGCTTCATGCTGCCGCCGATGATGTTTTCCGAGGAAGAGTTGGAAGCACTGGTGCTTGGCTCCCGTTGGGTAGCGCGCGCCGCCGAACCGCGCCTTGCCAATGCCGGCGCCGATGCGCTGGCAAAGATTGCCGCCGTGCTGCCGCCCGACATGCGCGACATGGTCGATTCGGCCACACTTTTTGTCGGCAGAAAGCGGCAGGATGAGGACAGGGCGGATGTTTCGGCCATTCGCAAGGCGATCCGCCTGGAGCGTATCCTTGAATTGCATTATGGCGACGAGCAGGGGCGTATCTCCCGCCGTCGTGTCTGGCCCTTCGCGCTTGGCTATTTCGAGCATGTGCGCATCATCATGGCCTGGTGCGAGCTGCGTCAGGATTTCCGTCATTTCCGCACCGATCGCATCATCGATATGACGATCCACGACACGCGTTATCCGCGCCGCCGCACCGTCCTCCTGAAGGAATGGCGGGACACGCAGGATACCCCGATCGAGCACTAACGCTACTGCCATAAACTGTCAGCAGGAAGCGCTATTATCAGTACCAGTCCAGCAGGAAAGGAGTACTGATCATGGGAATGTCTCAAGTTGTTCAATATGCCGGCCGTCGTACTTCCGCCGAAGCCGGAAAAACCCTTCGCTCTCGTCTGGTGCGCCTGTTTGCGGATCGGTTCGTAACGCCGTCGTTGCGCCGTCCGCGGCTTGATCTCGAAACGATGCCGTCATGGCGCAAGCGCGATCTCGGCCTGATGGATGGTCAGGACTGGCGTGTTGGCGATGATCTCTTCCGCTGAGGCCGCACGCCGGCACTATCGATATTCTTCCCGGTAACGAAGCGGCGCTCCCAGCAGCGCCGTCATAGGAGGGCTGCTGCCACAAATTGACAGCAGCAGCTTTCGGCCGGGTATCTTTCAACCCTAATGGAGAGCCGAAATGGCCAGCCCCAATCTCATTATCCTCTATGTCAAGGATCCTGCCGAAAGCGCCGCCTTCTACCGCAATATCCTGAGCCGTGAGCCGGCCGTGGAAGCGCCGAATTTCGTCGCCTTCCCGCTCGATGGCGGCTTCACCCTCGGCCTCTGGCGCCGCAGCAAGGTCGAGCCTCAACCGTCTGCCATCGGCAATCGTGGCGAGGTTGCCTTCATGGTTGATGGCGAAAACGCCGTCGCCAGGCATTACGAAGACTGGCGCAATCGCGGCTTGCCCGTCGCCCAGGAACTGACCGAACTCGACTTCGGTCCGACCTTCGTCGTGCTGGATCCGGATGGACACCGGTTGCGTGTTTGTGAGCCGGATAAATAAATAGCGGATCATGCTTGAAAAACCTCTCCGGCCTCTGCGCCGGAGAGGTTTGTTGCGTTGCTGGCCGCAGCGCCTAAAGAAGTCCCCGCATCGGATGGCCCTTGTAGACGCCGAGGATGCGGACCTTCTCGGAGAAGAAGCGCAGTTCTTCCAAGGCCCGGCGTACATTCGCGTCGTTCGGATGGCCCTCGATGTCGGCATAAAACTGCGTCGCTACAAATTTGCCGCCGAGCTGGTAGCTCTCGAGCTTCGTCATGTTGATGTTGTTTGTCGCAAAACCGCCGAGCGCCTTGTAGAGGGCGGCCGGAATGTTGCGGACGTTGAAGACGAAGGTGGTGACGATCTTCTCGTCACTGGCCGAGCGTTCTGCCCATTCCTCATCGCGCGACAGCACGACGAAGCGCGTCACGTTGTTTTCCGTGTCCTCGACATTCTCGGCGATGATATCGAGACCGTAGAGATCGGCGGCAAGGCGTGGCGCAAGCGCCGCCATGGAGCGGTCGCCGGTTTCCTTGACGAGCTTGGCAGCCCCTGCCGTATCGCCGGCGATCACAGGCTTCCAGCCATTGGCGCGAACGATTTTGCGGCATTGGCCAAGTGCATGGATATGGCTGTGAACGGTGCGGATCTCGTCCTTCGTCACACCCGGCAGTACCATCAGCTGGAAGCGGATTGGCATGAAATATTCGCCGATGATGTGCAGGCGTGATTCCGGCAGCAGGTGGTGGATGTCGGCAACGCGGCCCGCGATTGTGTTTTCGATCGGGATCATGCCGATATCGGCGTCACCATTGTCGACCGCCGTGAAGGCATCCTCGAAGGTCTGGCAGGGCAGCGGCTCCATGGTCGGAAACATGTCGCGGCTCGCCATGTCGGAATTGGCGCCGAAGTCGCCCTGGAAGGCGATCCTGTTGGTCTTGATGTTCATGAAGAAAATCCGTCAGTTGGCCATCGCGGAGAGAATGCGCCGCGCCTTTTCGAGGTCGGCTGGAGTATCGACACCGAGCGGAACGGTGTCAACGATCTCGACATCGATGCGCATGCCGGCTTCGAGCGCCCGCAACTGCTCCAGTGATTCGCGTTTTTCCAGCGTCCCACGGTCAAGGGAGACGAAGCGCTCCAGTGCGGCGCGCCGATAGGCGTAGAGCCCGATATGGTGATAGAGCGGCCCTTCGCCGTACGGCGCGGTCGTACGCGTGAAGTAAAGCGCGCGCAGACGGCTTTCTGAGACAGGCGTGCCGACGACCTTGACGATGTGCGGTGCGGTCTTGTCCTCCTCTGTGTCGATCTCAGTCGTCAGCGTGCCGATATCGACCTCGGGGTTATCGAGGGGACGCAATGCTGCACGCACCGTTTCCGGATCGATCGTCGGAAGATCGCCCTGGACGTTCACGATGATTTTCGCCCTTTTGTCCGGGTCGACAATCGTCAGCGCTTCGAAGATACGGTCCGAGCCGACCTGATGATCCCTGCTCGTCATGATCACCTCAAAGCCCGCTGCCGCAACGGTGTCGAAAACGTCCTGGTCGTCGACCGCCACGATGACGCGCCCGATTTCCGCTTCCTGCGCTCGTTTCGCCACTTGGACGATCATCGGCAAACCGCAAATATCGGCCAGCGGCTTGCCCGGAAGGCGGGTAGAGGCCATGCGTGCGGGGATCAACACCAGCACTTCATCTAATTTTGAATCAGTCATTGTTCGGGCCTTCTAATCCGGGCTGAAAAGTGGCAAAAAGTCTCATGCACAAGACCATTTAGACAGTTGCAACGAATAGCCAAAAGACATAGGTTCCGCGCAATTTCAAGATGGTCCGGTTTCTGGTCTGCCGGCTGCAAGGGGAGCATTGCAGATGAATTCATACGTCAATACGGCCGTGGGGGCGCTGCTGGGAACGATCTTCGTTCTGATGTCGGTCTCCATTGCCTCCGAGGGGATCTTCCATTCGGAAGCGCCGGAGAAGGAAGGTTTTGCCATCGTCGCCGAGGAGGCACCCGCCGCCGGCGGTGAAGGCGCACCTGCTGCTGTTGCCGTTCCGATCGCAAAGCTTCTTGCCAGCGCCGATGCCAAGGCCGGCGAAACCGTATTCAAGAAGTGTCAGGCCTGTCACGACGGCACCAAAGGCGGACCGAACAAGGTCGGCCCGAATCTCTTTGGTGTCGTAGATCGCCCGATCGCCTCGCATGAAGGCTTCGCCTATTCTTCTGCCATGAAGGACTTCTCCAAGGGCAGCAGCGAACTTTGGACCTTCGAGAACCTCAACAAGTTCCTGCTGGCGCCGAAGAAGGACGTTCCAGGCACCGCCATGGGCTTTGCCGGTCTGCCGAAAGATCAGGATCGCGCCAACGTCATCCTCTATCTGCACACGCTGGCAGATTCACCGGCTCCGCTGCCGGATCCGAATGCTCCGACTGCAACGCAGTAAGAACGACGAGTTGTTTCCGAGAAGAAGCCCGGTCAAAAGCCGGGCTTTTTGCTGCCTCAGGCGCCGAGAATATAGGCCCAGAAGGAAACAGTGATGGCGCCGAGCGCTGTGGTCACCGTGATCGTCGACGCGGCAAGGCTGTGGCCGACGCCGAAGCGGTTGGCGATCAGCCAGGCATTCACCCCTGTCGGCACCGATGCGGTCAGCACCAGAGCCGCTGCCCATTCGTTGCTGAGGCCGAAAAGATGGCTTGCTGCCCACACGCAGCCAGGCAGCAGCAGCAGCTTGAAGGTTGAGGTTGCGCTGGCGATCCCGACATTGCCGGAGACTCCGTATTTCCGCAGCGCCATGCCGAGCGAAATCAGTGCCGCCGGACCGGCCGTGCCGGCGATCTGGCCGACAACTGAACTGATCGTTGCTGGCATGGTCAGGCCAGAGACGTGAAAGAGAGCGCCTGCCGCGATGCCGATGACCAGCGGGTTGTGCAGCAGGTTCAGGCCGATCTGCTTCAGCACCAGTGTCATGCTGCGGTCGCTCTTGCCGGAAATCTTGCGCTCGGCATGTTCCATCATGATTGTGCCCGCCACCATCATGATCGGCAGATGCACGGCAAGCAGGATGGAAAGGGCAACAAGCCCTTCGCTGCCCACGGTGCGCTCGACCAGCGGCAGACCGATGAAGATGTTGTTGGCGAAAGCCGAGGATACGCCCGCAAGCACGCCAATCCGCTCATCGCGCCCGAAGAAGCGCGTAGCGACGATGTGCCCGGCCGTCCATGTCACCGCGACGCCGGAGAAATAGACGATCCAGAGCCGGAAAGGCGACGCGCCATGGAAATCGGCTTCGGCGATGGTGCGGAAAAGCAGCAGAGGCACGGCGATCTTGAAGACGAACTCGCTCAAGGCATCGCCGACATTTGCGGTCAGCACTCCGACGCGGACGATCAGCCAGCCGATGAGAATGAGAAGGAAGATCGGAAGAACGTCGAAGATGATGGCTGACATGAACTGCTGCTCTGCGCGGGAATGCCGAGGTCTAACAGCAAATTGCCGGCCATGACAAATGCAGCGGATACGATTTTTTTCGCGCCGCAACAAAAAAAACGGGCTCAGCCCGCTTTTCCGCATCCGGCAAGGCCGGATACCCGATCACGATACTGCCAGTTCATCCGTGGTCAGCATCGTTCCGGTATGACTGAAGGGATCATCCCTCCCATATCCGGCCGTACGAGATACCTGCATGCCGGTTTTGCCAACACTGTTTTTAGGCAGGCAAAGTGACAGCGGCATGAAGGATAAACGGCAATTTTACGAAGACTTAGAGCGTGATCTGCTCTTTATCCTTTCAATGCCGGCAAATTTCGCTAACACCGACTACCGGCTATCACAAATCCGGGACTTTCCATTTCATGACAAAATTCGATGTTCTGACAGTCGGCAACGCAATCGTCGACATCATCGCCCGTTGCGACGACCAGTTCCTCATTGACAACAAGATCACCAAGGCGGCGATGAACCTCATCGATGCCGACCGTGCCGAACTGCTCTATTCCCGCATGGGGCCGGCGCTTGAAGCGTCCGGCGGCAGCGCCGGCAATACGGCCGCCGGCGTTGCAAGCCTCGGCGGCAAGGCCGCCTATTTCGGCAAGGTCGCGGAAGACCAGCTCGGCGAGATCTTCGCGCATGATATCCGTGCCCAGGGCGTCCATTACCGGACTAGGGCCAAGGGCACGTTTCCCCCGACTGCGCGTTCGATGATCTTCGTCACCGATGACGGCGAACGCTCGATGAACACCTATCTCGGCGCCTGCGTCGAACTCGGGCCTGAAGATGTCGAAGCAGATGTCGTGGCCGATGCCAAGGTGACCTATTTCGAAGGTTATCTTTGGGATCCGCCGCGCGCCAAGGAGGCGATCCTTGATTGCGCCCGCATCGCCCATGAGAACGGCCGCGAAATGTCGATGACGCTCTCCGACAGCTTCTGCGTCGACCGTTATCGCGGTGAGTTCCTGGATCTCATGCGGTCCGGCAAAATCGACATCGTCTTCGCCAATCGCCAGGAAGTGCTGTCGCTTTACGAGACCGACGATTTCGAAGAAGCGCTGAACAAGATCGCCAAGGATTGCAGGATCGCCGCCGTGACTATGAGCGAGAACGGTGCCGTGATCCTGAAGGGCAACGAGCGCCATTACGTCGATGCAATCAAGATCAACGAAGTCGTCGATACGACCGGCGCCGGCGACCTCTTCGCCTCAGGTTTCCTCTACGGCTATACCCAGGGCCGCACGCTGGAAGATTGCGGCAAGCTCGGCTGCCTTGCCGCCGGCATCGTAATCCAGCAAATCGGCCCGCGGCCGATGAAGTCGCTGTCCGAAGCCGCAAAGGAGGCAGGCCTTATTTAAAGGCCTCGCCCGGATAGGCACCCCAGATTTCCGACTGCGCCACCCAGCCCTCGGCGCCGTCGGTCTTTGCGAAGCACCACTCTCCGCTGCATTCACCGATCGTGATCATCACGCCGGGTTCCAACTTGGCGACGATGCTGGAAGAAGGCTGTGCTTCACGGCGGAGGTTGACATAGACGCTCTTGCCCTTGCCCTTCATCCACGGCGCGGCGATAGCGGCGCGCTGGCCTGACAGCAGCGACTGATTGACCCAGCCCTCGGTTCCGTCCGCATCGCGGATGCGGCGCCAGTTGTCATATTCCTGAATGATTTCGACCGGCAATCCCGACTTCAGATAGAGCCAGGAAACGGCGTAATCCGTTCCCGGTCCGATGCGCAGATTGACGCGCTTGGACTTCAGCGTCACGAAACGCGGCAGCGGCAGGCCGCTCGGCCCCTTGGCCGCCGCCTGGGCTTGCGCAAATTCAACTGTGCCTGCCGATACGGCAAAGGCAACCGCCAGGGCGAGGCAGGACTTTAAAACAGTGCGACGCATGGAAGCTTCCGTTGGCTCGAATTCGAAGCAGGTCCTGCCTGCTCGCTTTCCGGGATTCCCCGGTCGCCTCGCGAGTTTTGTTTGTCTTCGCGTGCGGGTCTGGTAGAAAATGCCCGTAATGGGGAAATGATCGTCCAACTTGGTTAAAGACCTCTGAACAAGGCACCGCAAGCTGCTATGACAACGAAGAAAAAACCGAAGGTCTACATAACCCGAAAGCTGCCTGATGTCGTCGAAACCCGTATGCGCGAGCTTTTCGATGCCGAGTTGAATATCGACGACACGCCGCGATCCGCCCTTGAGCTTGCCGAAGCCGTCAAGAGCTGCGACGTGCTCGTGCCGACCGTAACGGACCGGATCGACGCAGCACTCATCGAACATGCCGGACCGCAGTTGAAGCTGATCGCCAGCTTTTCGAACGGCACCGATCATATCGATGTGGAGGCGGCGGCGCGTAAAGGCATCACCGTCACCAACACGCCGAATGTGCTGACCGAGGACACCGCCGACATGGCCATGGCGCTGATCCTTGCCGTACCGCGCCGGATTGGCGAGGGTGCACGCGTGCTGACTGACAGGCCCGGCGAATGGGCCGGCTGGTCGCCAACCTGGATGCTCGGCCGTCGCATGCATGGAAAGCGCATCGGCATCGTCGGCATGGGCCGTATCGGCACGGCTGTTGCGCGACGCGCCAAGGCCTTCGGCCTGTCGATCCATTATCACAACCGCAAGCGCGTCAATCCGGCAACCGAGGACGAATTGGAGGCGACCTACTGGGAAAGCCTCGATCAGATGCTCGCCCGCGTCGATATCGTCTCGGTCAATTGCCCCTCGACACCGGCGACCTTCCATCTGCTCTCGGCACGACGCCTGGCGTTGCTGCAGCCGACGGCCTATCTCGTCAACACCGCCCGCGGTGACGTGATCGACGAGGCGGCTCTCATCAAATGCCTGCGAGAAGGAAAGCTCGCCGGCGCCGGCCTCGATGTTTTCGAAAACGAACCGATGGTCAATCCGAAGCTGGTGAAGCTCGCCAACGAGGGCAAGGTCGTGCTGTTGCCGCATATGAGTTCGGCGACGATCGAGGGACGTGCGGAGATGGGCGACAAGGTCATCATCAACATCCGCGCTTTCATGGACGGTCACCGGCCGCCGAACCGGGTGTTGCCCGGACGGTGAGGGCTACAGCGCCGCGCGTCTTTTAAGACGCGCAAAGGACGCTGTAACACTTTGAGTTTCTGCATAATTTTGCCCTTAAATCGATTCCGATTTAAGGAATTATGCAGAGGCCTCCCATCCTTAGCCGGCAAGCGCTTTCCGCATCTCGATAAATGTCGCACGCACAAAGCCCGGATGGGACTTCTCTGCGGTCTTGGCAAAGCCCCAGGCGGCGAAAGTCGAGTGATTGCTGACGAGTTCTATCCGCGTCTCGAGCCTTAATGCCGGAAGGCCGAGATCGCACGCCGTCTTCTCGGCGATATCAAGCAGGCGACGGCCGATGCCTTTGCCTTGTGCCGATGGCAGAACCGCAAGCTTTCCGACATAGAGACAGTCCGTCTCCGGACGCAGGAAAATGCATCCGGCGAGCCGTCCGTCATTCTCCACGGCATAGGCGATTTCTGCCTTTGCTTTTTCCGCGAGCGATTCCACCGTCAGGCGGATTGCGGACGAGGGCGGATCGATGCGGCCTTCCATATAGGCGAAAGATGCGAGAACGAGATCGAGCAACTCGCTCCAGCGGGCAAAGCTCTCATCGATGCGGAAAGGCGTCATGCAGTCTTGCTCTGCTTCGCGCGCCGACGCTTGTAGCGGATCGTATCGAAACGGGCCGATAGCGCATCATAGAGCAGCAGCCGGCCGATCAGCGGTTCGCCGGCACCGGTAATGAGCTTGATCGCCTCCATGGCCATCAGCGTGCCGATCACGCCCGTCAGTGCGCCGATGATCCCGGCTTCCGCGCAGGCGGGGATCAGTCCGGCCGGCGGCGCCTCCGGAAAGAGATCGCGATAGCCGGGATTGGCCGTGCCGTCTTCGGTAGTCTCATAGGGTTTCAGTACGGTCAGCGATCCGTCGAAGCGGCCGACGGCACCGGTGACGAGCGGGATGTGCGCTTCCTCGGCTGCATCGGCAGCCGCATAACGCGTGTCGAAATTATCGGAGCCGTCGATCAAGAGATCGAAGCCCGAAAGGTGTCGGCGCGCAGCGTCTGCCGAAAAGCGCTCGGTGAACCGGATGACCTTGATATGCGGGTTCAGTCGCGTAATCGCTTGCGCTGCGCTCTCCGTCTTCAGCTCGCCGATCGTGCCGGAATCGTGGACAACCTGCCGCTGCAGATTGGAGAGCGAAACGCGGTCGTCATCGGCAATGCCGAGCGTGCCGACGCCTGCGGCGGCCAGATATTGCAGGATCGGCGCACCAAGCCCTCCGGCGCCGATCACCAGCACGCGCGCGGCCTTCAGCTTCTGCTGACCCGCGCCACCGATTTCCGGCAGCAGGATATGACGATGATAACGCGCAATTTCGTCCGGGCTCAGAGGTTCCATGGGTCTGATGCTATCACGCCCCGAACCGGCAGGAGAAGCACTATCGCTCATTCGAAAACCCTTCCGTCGGCAACCGTGAAAAACTGCGCCCGCTCGCCAAGTGCCGCAAACATCTGATGGTCCGTTCCGGTCATGAAGGCTTGGCCCCCAAGCCCGTCTATGAGGTCGAACAGTGCAGCACGACGCCCCTCGTCGAGATGGGCGGCGATCTCGTCCAGGAGCAGAACCGGCGCATGGCCCGTGAGATTGCCGACGAGCCGCGCATGGGCAAGCACGAGGCCAACCAGCAGGGCCTTTTGCTCACCGGTCGAGCAGCGCGCTGCTTCCATCTGCTTCTCGCGATGATGCACGATGAGATCGGCGCGATGCGGCCCCTCCAGGGTGCGTCCGGCGCCGGCATCGCGATAACGGTTGGCGGCGAGTGTCGCCGCATATTCGTCTTCCAGATCGACCGAAGGCCTGGAGAACTGGCCGTCCATGAAGCCCGAGAGCTGCAGCGATGCCGATGGGAAGGGGGAGGTCTCGCGGCTTTCTTCGATCAGCCGCGTCAGCAGGCCGAGCATCTCCTGCCGGGCGAGCGCCATGGCGATGCCGAGGCTTGCCATCTGCTCCTCGATACCGGAAAGCCAGGACGGATCGAAACGGCCTTCGTCGAGCAACCTGTTGCGGCTGCGCATGGCGCGTTCGAAATCGCTGGCCCGCCTGCCATGTTCAGGGTCGAGGGACAGCACCAGCCGGTCGAGGAACCGCCGGCGTTCGGACGAGCCGCCGGTAAAGAGCCCATCCATGGCCGGAGTGAGCCAGAGTACGCGCAAATGGTCCGTCAACTCGTCGACCGTTTTCGCGGTCGTTCCATTGATGCGCAGCCGGCGCGTGGTCGTCTCGTCGCTGGCATCGATCCCGGTGCCGATCTCGACATCGCCTTCCATGCCATCGAGTTCGACAAAGATAGAAAACCCACCCGTCGCATGCACGCGGGTGATGTCGCCATAGGCGGCGCGGCGCAGCCCGCGTCCGGGCGAGAGGAAGGAGACAGCCTCCATGAGGTTGGTCTTGCCGGCGCCGTTGTCACCGGTCAGCACCACATGCCGCCCGTCGAACGAAAGCGAGGCCGATGCGTAATTGCGAAAATCGGTCAGCTTCAGGCGGGAAAGGGAAACCTTGTGCGGCATCGGATATCCGGAATCATTAGGGCTGACAGCTAAGCCGAAGCCATCAGGATATCAAGGCTGAGAGCTGCTTATGTCTCTAATGCCTACGAGGGACGGGAGCCTCAAGCTGCGCTTCGGCCTCCGCAATCGCCTTTTCGATCCAGTGGAGAAGATCCGGTCGGTCTTCGATCGAGCCGCGCAAGGATTTCAACGAGTCGAGGATCATCGTCAGCCTCTGGCGGCGCATATCGATGACGATACTGTCGGCATCAGATTTCCCGGTGGGAGCGGATGTCATCGCAGTATTCGAAGCCTCTTGTCGGACGCGTTATAGGGGGTCGGCGCGACTAACTATCGCCGCATGCAATGAAGTCAACTAAAGGGTGTTCAATTTTTTGCGATATCGCCATTAAGGGATCAAATGAGGAATTAAGGTTGTATAATTTTCAAGGAGACAACTCTTTAGGCGGTATAATGCCCAAAAAAAGTCGGTTGAAATTTGCAACTTCCGGGTTGAGATATTCAGCTGACGCTATATGGTAAATAAAGGGTTTATCGGGAGAGAATGCTGCAGTGCCAGATCCGGTTGATATCATTGTCGGTCGCAACGTGAGACAACTTCGCGCTCGCCGACGTGTTTCTCAACTGGAACTCGGTGAAGCGTTAGGTCTTACATTCCAGCAGATTCAGAAATACGAGAAGGGGACGAACCGCGTCTCTGCCAGCAAACTGCATCAGATAGCGGTCTTCCTTGGAGTGGATATTTCCGAGCTTTTCGAAGGTACCGGCATTTCCCAGTTCACCAATCGTGTTGAGCTGAGCCCCGAGGCTTATGAGCTGGCGGTCAGCTATGACAGGTTGAGTTCGTCTGCGGGCAAGCAGGCGGTCAAGACGATCCTCAATCTCATGAGCGGTCAGGCGACCGAAAACGCCGCCTGAAGCGTTCCAAGCATCCTTGAAACTATCGAGATTCAGTGAAGCTCGCGCTCGTGCAGCGCAACGAGCAGGGCATCCTGTGTCTGATGGCCGGCATGATAGAGGTCGATCGCGATGCTGGCGATCGAAAGGCCCTGCTGGCTGCGGAGCTTGATGTTGCGTTCGGCGCACCACGTATAGAGCGCACCTGCCAGCGCATCGACATCTTCGGACAGGCAGTTGGAAAAGTTCGTTGCCGACATGGATATACCCTCTGTTAGTCCCGGACTGCGGGCCAAAGACAGTATGGATTTCAGGAACTTGCAAGCATCATCCGGTCTCTGCGTTAACACAAAACGTCTGCGTGTCGACCTGCGTCCCGGCCTGATACACGTGTCCCGGATTGGGGCGCGCACGAAAAAAGCCGGAGGCGGAACCTCCGGCTTTTGTAACCTTAGAGCGCCGTGCGTCCGTTCGGACGCACAAAGGACGCTCTAACTCTTTGAATCTACAGCATCGGCCCGAAAATCGATTCCGATTTTCGGGCCGATGCTGTAGAGATATCGAGATCAGCCCTCGAAGAATTCCTTCATCCGGGCAAAGAAGCCCGTCGATTCCGGATTGTTCTCCTTGGAGGAGAGCTGTTCGAATTCCTGCAGAAGCTCGCGCTGGCGCTTGGAAAGCTTCTGCGGCGTCTCGATCTGGATCTGGATGTAGAGATCACCGGTCTGGCTGGAACGCAGCACCGGCATGCCCTTGCTCTTCAGGCGGAACTGTTTGCCGGCCTGCGTACCCTCGGGAACGGTGACGCGCGACTTGGTGCCGTCGAGCGTTGCCACATCGAAGGTGCCGCCGAGCGCTGCCGTCGTCATGGAGATCGGCACGGCGCAATAGAGATCGGCTCCGTCGCGCTGATAGAACTCATGCGGCTTCACCGACAGGAAGATATAGAGATCGCCCGCCGGGCCGCCGCGCATGCCGGCTTCGCCTTCGCCCTGCAGGCGAATGCGGGTGCCGTCCTCAATGCCAGCAGGGATGTTGACCGAAAGCGAACGCTCTTCGGTCACACGGCCCTGGCCGTGGCACTTCGGGCACGGATCGGGAATGATCTGACCGCGACCATGGCAAGTCGGGCAGGTACGTTCGATCGAAAAGAACCCCTGTGCTGCGCGCACGCGGCCCGAGCCCTGGCAGGTGCCGCAGGTCTTCGGCTGCGTGCCGGGCTTCGCGCCGGAGCCGGAACAGACGTCGCAGGTAATCGACGTCGGAACGCGGATCTGCGCCGTCTTGCCGGAGTAAGCCTCTTCCAGCGAGATTTCCATGTTGTAGCGAAGGTCGGCGCCGCGTTCGCGGCCGCCCGAAGAGCGTTGCCGTCCACGGCCGCCGCCCATCATCTCGCCGAAAATATCCTCGAAGATGTCGGAGAAACCGCCACCGGCAAATCCGCCGCCGCCGGGACCACCCATGCCGCCATGCTCGAAGGCCGCATGGCCGTAACGGTCGTAGGCCGCGCGCTTCTGCGGGTCCTTCAGCGTTTCGTAGGCTTCGTTGATTTCCTTGAACTTGCGTTCGGCATCTTTGTCATCCGGGTTCTTGTCCGGATGGTATTTCATTGCCAGCTTGCGGAAGGCGCTCTTCAGCTCTTTTTCATCCGCCGTCTTGGCTACACCCAGAGTTTCGTAGAAGTCCGCTTTTGCCAATTTAAGCCCCGGAAATGGATTTCCGGCTGCCATGGTGAGCAGCCGGATGTCTATCGTCTAGCGAAAGCCGCCAGCCCACGATTACGCGGACTTCTTGCGGTCGTCGTCCTTGACTTCTTCGTAGTCGGCATCGACGACATTGTCATCCTCGGCCGAAGCGTCGGTCGTGCCGCCTTCGGCCTGCTGGGCTTCATAGATCGCCTGGCCGAGCTTCATGGAAACTTCCATGAGCGTCTGGGTCTTGGCCTTGATGTCTTCGGCGTCGGCTTCGGTTGCCTCGGTTGCGGACTTCAGAGCGGCAATCGCGTCGGAGATTGCGGTACGATCGGCTTCGGAAACCTTGTCGCCGTAATCCTTGAGCGACTTTTCCGTGGAGTGGATCAGGCTTTCGGCCTGGTTCTTGGCTTCCACACCTTCGCGGCGCTTCTTGTCTTCGGCGGCATGCGATTCGGCATCCTTGACCATCTTTTCGATGTCGGCGTCGGAGAGACCACCGGAAGCCTGGATGCGGATCTGCTGTTCCTTGCCGGTGCCCTTGTCCTTGGCCGAAACCTGCACGATGCCGTTCGCGTCGATATCGAAGGTGACTTCGATCTGCGGAACGCCGCGCGGTGCCGGCGGCAGGCCGACGAGGTCGAACTGGCCGAGCAGCTTGTTGTCGGCAGCCATTTCACGCTCGCCCTGCGAGACGCGGATGGTGACGGCCTGCTGGTTGTCGTCGGCGGTCGAGAAGGTCTGGCTCTTCTTCGTCGGGATCGTCGTGTTGCGTTCGATCAGACGGGTGAAGACACCACCGAGCGTTTCGATGCCGAGAGACAGCGGGGTCACGTCGAGAAGCAGAACGTCCTTGACGTCGCCCTGCAGAACGCCGGCCTGGATGGCGGCGCCGAGAGCAACGACTTCGTCCGGGTTGACGCCCTTGTGCGGTTCCTTGCCGAACAGCTGCTTGACGACTTCCTGGACCTTCGGCATGCGGCTCATACCACCGACGAGAACGACTTCGTCGATCTCAGCTGCGGTGACGCCGGCATCCTTGAGAGCTGCCTTGCACGGAGCGATCGTGCGCTGAACGAGATCGTCGACCAGGCTTTCGAGCTTGGCGCGGGTCAGCTTCAGCGTCAGGTGCTTCGGACCGGAAGCGTCGGCCGTGATGAACGGCAGGTTGATTTCGGTCTGCTGCGAAGAGGACAGCTCGATCTTTGCCTTTTCGGCAGCTTCCTTGAGGCGCTGCAGAGCGAGCTTGTCGTTCTTCAGGTCGATACCGTTGTCCTTCTTGAACTCGGCAACGAGATATTCGACGAGGCGCATGTCGAAGTCTTCACCGCCGAGGAAAGTATCGCCGTTGGTTGACTTCACTTCGAAGACGCCGTCACCGATCTCAAGGATCGAGATATCGAAGGTACCGCCACCAAGGTCGTAAACGGCGATCGTCTTGCCGTCCTTCTTGTCGAGGCCGTAGGCGAGCGCAGCAGCGGTCGGCTCGTTGATGATGCGGAGCACTTCAAGACCGGCGATCTTGCCGGCATCCTTGGTTGCCTGACGCTGCGCGTCGTTGAAGTACGCGGGAACGGTGATGACGGCCTTTTCGACCTTTTCACCGAGATAGGACTCGGCGGTTTCCTTCATCTTCTGAAGGATCATCGCGGAAATCTGTGCGGGCGAGTAGCCCTTACCGTTGGCTTCGACCCAGGCGTCGCCGTTGTCACCCTTGACGATGGTGAAGGGAACGAGGTGCTTGTCCTTCTCGACGGTCGGATCTTCGTAACGGCGGCCGATGAGGCGCTTTACGGCGAAGAGCGTGTTCGTCGGGTTGGTGACCGCCTGGCGCTTGGCCGGCTGGCCGACGAGGCGTTCGCCGTCATCGGAAAATGCCACCATGGAAGGGGTCGTACGCGCGCCTTCCGCATTCTCGATGACCTTTGCGTCTTTGCCGTCCATGACTGCGACGCAGGAATTTGTCGTTCCAAGGTCGATACCAATTACTTTTGCCATGTCATTCTCTCCTTGAAGCAAGCTGTCGGAACCCCGGTAAGGCATTTCCCTGACAGCCCCTTACGGGATGGGTCTACTAAGATTACGCAATCGTGATTGCGGTGATGCGGCGTATATAAGGAGCGGATTTCTGGACTGCAAGGCGAGAAATGGCCCGGAATCCAGCAAAACGAATGTGTTGCATTCAATTTTTACAGTAGCCGGAAAAGGGTCTGCTTTGCACCGTCGAACCACGCAAATCTTGCATGCCGAGCCTTGCGCGGGACGTGCTCCCGAAAGGTCTTCATATCCCGTTCCAATACTGTCTACTGCCCCATGATGAGATCGAGCAGGGTCGTGCGTCGCGGCTGCGCCCCTGACGTTGCCTGCGGACCGCCCACATCACCGGGCGGCACCATGTCGTCGTAACCGCCGTCGGCAACATCGGCGGGCGGCACAGGTCCGCCATTCACCGGCGTCGCCGCCCGCGACTGTCCGGGCGCCGGCGGATAACGGTTTAGGTCGGCATTCCCACCGAAGACACCGGAAATGATGCTGCCGACCGTCGAAGGCTGCTCGGGAGCCGGCTGCGCCTGCACCATGAGCTGGCCGTCGCCGGGGTTGGAGCCAGAGTCGGGGAGTGTCTGGCCCATGCCGAAAAGCGGCGCCGGAGAAAGCCCTTTATGCGCGGCGACCATGAATTCTTTCCAGGCTTTGGCCGGAAGCCCGCCGCCGGTCACCTTCTTCATTGGCTTGCCGTCGTCATTGCCGAACCACACGCCCGTCGTCAGGTTGCTGGTGAAGCCGACGAACAATGCGTCGCGCGAGTTTTGCGTCGTGCCGGTCTTGCCGGCCGCCTGCCAGCCGGGAAGCTTGGCGCTCGAGCCTGTGCCGCCGTTGATGACGCCCATCATCATCATGTTCATTTCGGCCACGATCTGCTCGGAAAGCACGCGCGGCGGATTGTCGTAGGTGTTCTCGTAAAGCACCTTGCCATCAGCGGTGGTCACCCGGCGGATCACATGCGGCGTCGCTTTGTAGCCACCGTTCATGAAGGCGGCATAGGAGGACGTCAGCTCCATGAGGGATACTTCCGAGGTGCCGAGTGCGATCGAGGCATTGGGTTGCAGGTCTGATTCGATGCCGAGACGATGGGCGAGCTTGATCACCTGATCCGGCCCGTCATACATCACGAGCTGGGCGGCCACCGTGTTCAGCGACTTGGCGAGCGCTGTCCTGAGCGTCACTTCGCCGTTGTATTTCTTCTCGTAATTTTCAGGCGTCCAGTCGCCGATGCGGATCGGCGCGTCGTTGAAGACGGAATCCGGCGTCAGGCCCTTTTCGAGCGCAGCGGCATAGACGAAAGGCTTGAAGGAGGAGCCCGGCTGGCGCTTGGCCTTGACGGCACGGTTGAACTGGCTCGTCGCATAGTCCCTGCCGCCGACGAGCGCGCGGATGGCGCCCGTACCGTCGATCGAGACAAGAGCGGCCTGCGATGCATCGAACTTGCCGCCTTCCTTGTTGAGTACGTCGACCAGCGACTGTTCGGCTTTCCTTTCGAGATTCTTGTCGATGGTCGTATCGACGATGACGTCTTCCTTCACGTCGCCGACCAGCCCCTGCAGCTCGTCCATCACCATATCGGCAACATATTGTCCGGCGCCCGACCAGTAGCTGCGGGCTGAAGCCGGCGTCTGCGACATCGCCGTCTTGATCTCGCCGTCGCTGATATAGCCCTGGTCGCGCATGGCCTGCAGCACGATCTGCGCGCGGGCATTTGCTGCCTCCGGATCACGGGCCGGCGAAAGGCGGGACGGCGCTTTCACAAGGCCCGCAAGCAGGGCTGCTTCGCCGAGGTTCACATCGCGCGCCGACTTGTTGAAATAGCGCCGCGCCGCGGCTTCCACGCCATAGGCATTCGAGCCGAAATAGACGCGGTTCAGATACATCGCAAGGATCTGGTCCTTGGTGTATTTCTGTTCCAGCCAGAAGGAGAGCAGCACCTCCTGCACCTTGCGCTCGAGCGTGCGCTCGGGCGAGAGGAACAGGTTCTTGGCAAGCTGCTGCGTCAGCGTCGAGCCGCCCTGGATCGGCTGGCCGGTCGCATTGTTGACGAAGGCGCGCGCCAGCCCGAATGGATCGACGCCGAAATGCGAATAGAAGCGTCGGTCTTCGATGGCGACGATCGCTTCGGGAATATAGGGAGACATGTTCTCCAGGGAGAGCTCTTCGCCGCCGGTCGCACCGCGGTTGGCGATCGCGCTGCCGTCCACGGCGGTGATCTTGACGTTCGGCGGCCGCTCGGGGATTGCCCAGGTGCTGGCGCTCGGCATGCGCGAACCATAATAGAACACGAGGCCGGCAACACCGATGCCGGCCCAGATGCCAAGCAAGATGCACCAGTAGACGACCCTGCGCAGGAATGCGAATAGGCCACCGCCTTCGCGTTCTCGAGGCTCGGGACGGCGCTTCGCTGGCGTGCGGCGGGGAGCGGGAGATTTCGATGTACGTTTGGAGCCGTGCCGCCCGTCGATGCGGTCGTCGTCATCGAGCGCGAATTCGTCATCCTCCTCACTGCCGCCACGGCCGTTGAAGGACGGTTCGATCCTGTCGTCTGATCTGCGTCTGGCTACCATCGTGGAGCGGTTGACCCTTGTTATAAGACCGCGCCCCAGAGCAACGGTTTTATTCGACTGAACTGTAAATGCGGCGAATTAACGGGCTGTTAAGAACAACACCAATACGACCAAGTACCCCGCCTGCCTGCCTTTTCTCCGTTAACCAGCCGCGAGTTTCCCGCATGGCTGCCATTCGTTGAGGCCGTCACAAAACCGACATATATCGCCGCGACTTCCGCTCGCCCAGGAAGCGGATGCGCAATATCCAGGTAGAGGAGAGCCGGCTGAGGATGCTCCTTGGCTCCCATGCGGAGATGCGCGACCTGCTGGCGACCCAGCGTCGCACATCTTCTGGCTGGTGAGGGAACCAATAGGCTTCGTGGTAGTTTTATCGAAAGCGGGACATACCCCTCACGTCCCGCTCAGATCGGCCGTCTCCCCTCAACACGCGCCGATCAATATCAGGCCCGGCGTATCACCAGATACGTCGGGTCCTTTTCTTTAGGGACGATAGGGACCACGATCGCGATAATAATAGTCCGGCCCGCGGCGCCAGCGGTCGCGATCACGATAGAAATCGCGGTTGCGGTAGTAGCGATCCCAATATGGGCCGACGCTGAATGTCACTGTCGGAATACCGAGCGGACGGTAATATTGCGGGCCGACATAGATCCGACGCCGCTCATAGGTCGCCTGGACATATTGGCCGGAAACCCAGCCCCGGCCTCCATAGAATTCCACATCGCACCAGGGCGTATCGGCAAGGCAGCCGCGGATTTGCAGCGGCGTGCCGTTTGGAATGACGGCGACGGCAGGATAGCGCGTGCTCGGGCCGGCACGCATGTTCACGTTCGCAGTCGAAATGCCCTGCGCGGCTTCGGCAATGGCGGGCGCCAGCAGCAAGAGACCACCCGCGACAATTTTCAGAAGAATATGTTTCACCTTTTACTCCTCGCAATGAACGACGGATGCCGGGCGTCGGGAGCGACATTCCCTGGCGGGGCAAAGATAGAGCGCCTGCGGCATAGGTCATGCGGCGCAGTTTTCACTTTGTCTTTCAAAGGCTTATAGGGACAGTCGGATGAACGCAGCTTGAACGGCGGTCAAGCTTTGTACGAGGCCTTGAAATGTAAAAGGCGGCTTCCGATATAAGGTTCAAGAAATCGCAGCCCGGAAATGTTGTGCGCCCTGTCGGTGATACCGTTTCCGAGATCTGGTTGGATGGATCGTTTACCGGTCGTTAATCCCTAAGGATCACTCTGGCTGTGCATTATCTGCTTCTCCTTTGACCACGGATGTACTGGCACTGAGATGAGGCGGATAACGGAAGGCCGGTTCGAACCGGCCTTTTTGTTTGCAGATTTCGGATGGCGTGCCGCGCAGACCGCAGGCACGCCTTTTTCGTTTCAGGCCTTCAGTGCAGTCAGGATGCGCACCCAGGAGCGGATGCCCTTGTGGTAGGAGGCAAGCTCGTATTTCTCGTTTGGCGAATGGATGCGGTCGTCTGAGAGACCGAAGCCGACGAGCAGGGATTCCATGCCGAGCATCTTCTGGAAATCGCCGACGATCGGGATCGAGCCGCCCATGCCGATGACGACGGCAGGCTTCGGCCATTCATCCGAAAGCGCGGTCCGCGCCTTGGTCAGAACAGGCGAGTCATAGGAAAGATGGATGGCCGGCGAGGCACCATGCGGATGGAACTCGACCGAGCAGTCGGCCGGGATCTTCGAGCGAACGTAATTGCGGAAGCTTTCGCGGATCGCTGCCGGATCCTGTGTGCCGACGAGGCGGAAGGAAACTTTCGCCGATGCCTTGGCGGCAATCACGGTCTTGAAACCTTCGCCGGTATAGCCGCCCCAGATACCGTTGACCTCGGCCGTGGGCCGTGCCCACGTGAGCTCCAGGACCGAGCGGCCCTTTTCGCCTGAGGGGATGGAGAGGCCGACTTCGCCGAGGAAGCTTTCGGCCGACTTGCCGAGCGTTTCCCAGGAAGCCTTGATATTGGAGGGCGTTTCCTCGACGCCGTTGTAGAAACCGTCGAGCGTGATGCGCCCGGTCTCGTCATGCAGGCCGGCAAGCGCTTCTACGAGAATATGGATCGGATTGGCGGCCGCCCCGCCGAAAAGGCCGGAATGCAGGTCGCGGTCGGCAGCCGTCACCACGACTTCCTCGCCGACAAGACCACGAAGCGCAGCCGCAATTGCCGGTGTATCGCGATCCCACATGCTGGTGTCGCAGACGAGGGCATAGTCGGCCTTGAGTTCGGCAGCATTGGCTTCGAGGAACGGCTTCAGCGACGGCGAGCCGGATTCTTCCTCGCCCTCGAAAAGTATGGTGACGCGGCATGGAAGTGCGCCATTGATTTCCTTGTAGGCGCGGCAGGCTTCGACGAAAGTCATGAGCTGACCCTTGTCGTCGGCAGTACCACGGCCGGTCAGGATCTTGCGGCCATTGCCGGCATCCTTGACGGCGGGATCGAAAGGATCGTTTTCCCAGAGCTCAATCGGATCGACCGGCTGTACGTCATAGTGACCGTAGAAGAGGACATGGGGGGCATCAGCCGAGTCGCCTTCATGATGGGCGACCACCATCGGATGGCCGGGCGTGTCGCGAACCGAGGCGTCAAAGCCCAGTGTCTTCAGATAGGCGGTGAGCCACTCGGCCGCCTTGCGGCATTCGGCCTTATAGGCCGGATCGGTCGAGATCGACTTGATGCGCAACAGCTCGAACAGCCTTTCAAGGCTTGAATCAAGATTCTGGTCCGCACGCGCAAGGACAGGATTTAGTTCGGTCATTTCCGACTCCTTTGAAATTCGGCCGGACGATAGACCCAATTGGCTGCGGTTTCGAGCGTCAAATTTTCAAGATGTTATGTGGTGCCAAATGCTGCAACGGATGAAGTAGAGATGCCTAATGCAATTTACAGTTATTTAGCAAACTCTAAATAATCTCGCCTCGAGGTCGATTTTCGAGGTGGCGAATGTTCTCCGTTATTGCTTGTATCAGGGACAACCATGACTGGCGGCTGGTCATCGCGGCCGCAGTCGTCTGCCTCGTTGGCAGCCTGACGACGATGCTTCTTCTCTTCCGTGCCCAGGAATGCGACGTCGGCCAGCGCAAGCTCTGGATCGGCACGTCAGCCTTTGCCAGTGGCGTCGGCGTATGGGCAACGCATTTCATCGCCATGCTCGCCTATGATGGCGGCATGCCGATCAGCTACGATCTCGGCCCGACTTCTCTCTCGGTGATCCTGTCGATCTTCGGCTCGTGGGTGGCGATCCTGATCGCCTCGGAGGGCCGAACCGCTTATTCTTTTGCTTTCGGCGGCGTGCTGATGGCACTTGGTATCACGGCCATGCATTTTACCGGCATGCAGGCGGTCGAGGCGCAGGCCGTCGTCGTCTATGATGCTCCAACGATAGTCGTCGCTTTCTCCTCCTGCGCGGCGCTTTCTTCCGTCGCCTTCCTCGCCTTCTTCAAGCTGAAGGGCATGAAACGCTTCGCCGCATCGTCGACTGCCTTCGTGCTGGCAATCTGTGCGCTCCATTTCATCTCGATGAGCAGCATCACCCTGGTGCCGGACCCCATGCGTGACGTAGCAGCGATGGCGCTTGCGCCTGAGGTGCTTGCCGCGATCGTCATGGCCGTTTCGACCGGCCTCATCCTCATGGCCTTTGGCGCGGTCTTCCTCGAAAGTCATCTGACCGACCTTCGCGGTCTCGCCAACGTCTCGCAGGACGGTCTCGTTATCCTGCGTGACGGCAAGATCATCGACACCAATGAACGCTTCCTGGCCCTGTCCGGCTGGAAGCTCTCCGAGCTCACGGACAACGCTCCTTCGGCCGTATTGGCGCTCGTCCATGCGGAGCAGGAGAGGGCTCACAAGGAAATGCTGCTGATCGTCAAAGACGAGAGGGAAATCCCTGTCGAGGTCGTCACGCGGCGGATCGTCTATCGCGGGCGCCATTGCGATGTTCTCGTCGTTCGTGACCTTACCGAGCGTAAACGCGCCGAAGAGCTGATCGAGCATCTCGCCCATTACGATGTTCTGACGGACCTGCCGAACCGTTTACTTTTCGACACCCGCATTCGCCAGGCTCTGCAGGTCGCGGAGCGCAAGCGGGCGCAGGTTGCCGTCTTCTGCATCGACCTCGATCGCTTCAAGGCCGTCAACGATATTTTCGGCCACGCCGAAGGCGACCGCATCCTGCGCAAGGTTGCTTCGATCCTCAAACGCTGCGTCGATCATGACGATACGATCGCGCGGCTTGGCGGTGATGAATTCGCCGTCATCCAGCCGGGCAAGCGGCAGCCCGATGCGGCGCGCCGTCTGGCACGCCGCATCATCGATGAATTCGCGGCCGAGATGGATACCGCCCGCGATCCGACGGCCGTCGGCGCCAGCATCGGCATTGCGCTGTATCCTGCAGATGGAAAATCTGCCGAAGAGCTTTGCAACAACGCCGATACCGCCCTCTATCGCGTCAAACATGCAGGGCGTGGTGCAGCCTGCTTCTTCGATGCGGAAATGGACGAGTCGGTGCGTACCCGTCGCCAGATCGAGCACGAGCTTCGCCACGCCATCAACCGCAAGCAGCTTCACGTCAATTATCAGCCAATTCTCGACGCGCGCAGCGGCGAGATCAACGGTTACGAAGCTCTCATGCGCTGGAACAGGCCATGCCACGGCATGAGCGAACCGGAAATCTTCATTCCGATCGCCGAGGAAAGCGGCTCCATCGTCCAGCTCGGCGAATGGATCCTGCGTGAGGCTTGCATGGAGGCGGCCCGCTGGCCGCAGCCGCTGACGATTGCGGTCAATGTCTCCCCGGTACAGTTTTTGCTGCCCAATCTCTGCGAACGAGTGGCTGAGATTCTGAAGGAAGCGGGCCTCGCGCCGGAACGGCTGGAGCTGGAGATCACCGAAGCCGCACTCGTGCGTGATCGCAACCGGGTCATGAACACACTTCAGCGCTTGCGCGGTCTCGGCGTGCGCATCGTCATGGATGATTTCGGCACCGGCTTTTCATCGCTGTCCAACCTGCGCTCTTTCCCCTTCGACAAGATCAAGGTCGATCGCAGTTTCACCGGCGTTCTGGAACATGATGCAGGCGCCCGCTCGATCGTGCGGGCCATCATCGGTCTGGGGCACAGTCTTGGCATGCCCGTCGTCACTGAGGGCGTGGAAACGGAAATGCAGCGTCAGATCGTCGTTGAGGAAGGCTGTACCCAGGTGCAGGGGCTGCTGCTCGGCAAGCCCGATATCGAGCCGAGCATCAAGCTCGCCACCCCCGAAAACTTTCTCTCGGAGCATGTCGATGCGCAGACGGAAAAACCCACGCGCCGCCCCGCCGCCGCGGAGTGAGCTTAGAGCGCCTTTGCGTTGTTGATGAGGCGCCGGATATATTCGAGCATCAGTTCCCGCTCGAAGGCCCGGAATCCTTTGAATAGGGCAAGATCGGCCTCGCGCGCCGTATCGATGGCTTCCGCTTCCATCGCCTTGGCTTTCTCGGTCAGAAAGATCAGCTGGGCGCGCTTGTCGGTGGGATGCGGGCGCCGTTCGATCAGCCCGTCACGCGCCATGCGCGAGAGCGTGTTGGCCATCGTCGCCTGCTCGATATCGACGCGCTCCAGAAGCTGCTTCTGGGTCAGCCCGTCTTCGGCCCAAAGCTCTAGAAGTATCGGGAACTGGCCGGGAGAAAAGCCGAGCCCTGCCGCGCGCTGATGCAGCGAGCGGGCAAAACCCTTGGCCAGCTGGCTGGCAAGGTAGGCGCCGGATTCCATTCGATTAAATCCCATGATTGTAAGTTAGGCTCAAAATCGTGCAGTAGACAATGTAACAAATCGCATACGATCCATCAAAACATAGGAACGAAGCCCTTAATTTTTGAGTGCTGCAGCGAATGGCTGAAAAAACAAAACCGCCACGGCCTGGAGGAAGGCCATGGCGGCTTGAAAATGAGGACAAAGGCCCGGAGAGGGGGATGAGGCCTTTGTCCAAGCCTGACGCGGGCGGGGGACAAGCCGGCTATCAGACCCGCGGCGCGATCAAACGCCGGTAAGCCAGATTTGTGATTGAGATTGTGGTTTTTCAAGGGAAAGGGAAAAAACCGCCTATTACAAATTGGTAACAGTTTGGTGAGGCGGAATCTTTTTGCACAACCAAGTTTATATGGACCTCGAAGAACCGCCGCGCTATCCATGCTGCCATGAAAAAAGGCGATCATCTCTTCCTTGTCGACGGTTCGGGCTTCATCTTCCGGGCCTTTCATGCATTGCCCCCGCTGACGCGCAAATCCGACGGCCTGCCGGTCGGCGCCGTCTCGGGTTTCTGCAACATGCTTTGGAAGCTGCTGAGAGATGCACGCAGCACCGATGTGGCCGCCACGCCGACCCATCTTGCCGTCATTTTCGACTATTCGTCGAAGACCTTCCGCAAGGATCTCTATGACGCGTATAAGGCGAACCGTTCGGCGCCGCCCGAAGAGCTGGTGCCGCAGTTCGGCCTGATCCGCGAGGCGACGCGCGCCTTCAATCTTCCCTGCATCGAGACGGAAGGTTTCGAAGCCGACGATATCATCGCCACCTATGCCCGCCAAGCCGAAGCCGTCGGCGCCGACGTGACGATCGTCTCCTCCGACAAGGATTTGATGCAGCTCGTCACGACCAATGTCCACATGTATGACAGCATGAAGGACAAGCAGATCAGCATCCCCGATGTCATCGAGAAATGGGGTGTGCCGCCGGAAAAGATGATCGACCTGCAGGCCATGACCGGCGATTCCGTCGACAATGTTCCGGGCATTCCAGGCATCGGTCCCAAGACGGCCGCCCAGCTTCTCGCCGAATATGGCGATCTCGATACGCTTCTCGAGCGTGCCCACGAGATCAAGCAGGAAAAGCGTCGCCAGACGATTCTCGAAAACATCGACAAGGCAAAGCTCTCCCGCGAGCTGGTGCGCCTGCGCACCGACGTGCCGCTGGAGCTTGACCTCGACGCGCTCATCCTGGAGCCGCAGAACGGCCCCAAGCTGATCGGCTTCCTGAAGACCATGGAGTTCACGACGCTGACGCGCCGTGTCGCGGAAGTCTGCAATTGCGATGCCAGCGAGATCGAGCCTGCCTTCGTGAAGATCGAATGGGGTGCGGAAGCGCATGGCCCGGATCTCGATGCAGCCGAGCCGGAGCCTGTCGCGGGCGCTGTCCCTGACGTAAGTGGCGAAGCCGTCGCGGTTCCGCCGCGTGCAAAGGCGAAAACTGCGGTCGAAGGCACGTTTGCGCCGGCCGATCTTGCCAAGGCGCGCGCGGAGGCCTTTGCGACCCTGCCGTTTGACCATTCCTCCTATGTGACGATCCGCGACCTTGCGACCCTCGATCGGTGGATCGCCGACGCGCGGGACACCGGCCTCGTCGCCTTCGATACGGAAACGACCTCGCTCGATGCGATGCAGGCCGAACTCGTCGGCTTCTCCCTGGCGATTGCCGATAACACTGCCGATCCGACAGGCACACGCATCCGCGCCGCCTATGTACCTATCGGCCACAAGACGGGCGTTGGCGACCTGCTCGGCGGCGGCCTTGCCGATAACCAGATCCCGATGGGCGATGCGCTGTCGCGACTGAAGGCGCTGCTGGAGGATGAATCGATCCTCAAGGTGGCGCAGAACCTGAAATACGACTACCTGCTGATGAAGCGCTACGGCATCGAGACGAAGAGTTTCGACGATACGATGCTGATATCCTACGTGCTCGACGCCGGCACCGGCGCGCATGGCATGGACCCCTTGTCCGAAAAATTCCTCGGCCACACACCGATCGCCTACAAGGATGTTGCCGGCTCCGGCAAGTCGAACGTCACCTTCGACCTCGTCGATATCGAGCGCGCGACCCACTACGCCGCCGAAGACGCCGACGTGACGCTGCGCCTCTGGATGGTGCTGAAGCCGCGCCTTGCAGCTACTCAGCTGACGCGTGTCTATGAGCGTCTGGAACGTCCGCTCGTATCTGTTCTGGCGCGCATGGAAGAACGCGGCATCACGGTCGACCGCCAGATTCTGTCGCGCCTGTCGGGCGAACTGGCTCAGGGTGCAGCCAGGTTCGAGGATGAAATCTATCAGCTTGCCGGCGAGAGGTTCAACATCGGCTCTCCCAAGCAGCTCGGCGACATTCTGTTCGGCAAGATGGGCCTTGCCGGCGGCAGCAAGACCAAGACCGGCCAATGGTCGACCTCGGCAAGCGTGCTGGAAGACCTGGCGGCGGCCGGCTTCGAGCTGCCCCGCAAGATCGTTGACTGGCGCCAGCTCACCAAGCTGAAATCCACCTATACGGATGCGCTTCCGGGTTACATCCATCCGGAAACGAAGCGGGTGCACACCTCCTATTCGTTGGCATCGACGACGACAGGCCGCCTTTCCTCCTCGGAGCCGAACCTTCAGAACATTCCGGTCCGCACCGCCGAAGGCCGCAAGATTCGCACGGCCTTCATTTCATCGCCCGGCCACAAGCTGATCTCGGCCGACTACAGCCAGATCGAGCTGCGCGTGCTCGCTCATGTCGCTGAGATCCCGCAGCTCGTGCGCGCTTTCGAAGACGGCATCGACATCCACGCCATGACCGCCTCCGAAATGTTCGGCGTTCCCGTCGAGGGCATGCCGGCCGAGGTGCGCCGCCGCGCCAAGGCGATCAACTTCGGCATCATCTACGGTATTTCCGCCTTCGGTCTCGCCAACCAGCTTTCCATCGAGCGCTCGGAAGCCGGCGACTATATCAAGAAGTATTTCGAACGTTTTCCCGGCATCCGCGATTACATGGAAAGCCGCAAGCAGATGGCCCGCGACAAGGGCTATGTCGAGACGATCTTCGGCCGCCGAATCAATTATCCGGAAATTCGCTCGTCCAATCCTTCCGTCCGCGCCTTCAACGAACGTGCTGCCATCAACGCGCCGATCCAGGGTTCGGCCGCCGACGTCATCCGCCGCGCCATGATCAAGATCGAGCCGGCGCTCGCCGAGGCAGGCCTTGCCGATCGGGTGCGCATGCTCTTGCAGGTGCATGACGAATTGATCTTCGAGGTCGAAGACGAGGATGTCGAAAAGGCGATGCCGACAATCGTTTCGGTCATGGAAAACGCCGCCTCGCCGGCGCTGGAAATGCGCGTGCCGCTTCGGGTCGACGCACGCGCTGCCACCAATTGGGACGAAGCGCACTAAGGCATGTCGCGCAAAAGTGTGTCGCGGTTTTGCGGTAACGACATGCGAAAACGAAACCCCAAAGTGCGGCAAGCGAATCTGAAAGATCGCGACGCGCTTTGGGTGCTTTGTCTCATTCGGCAAAAGATTTTTCCTTTCTTAGCAAGTCTCTGAAATTGATGATGTTTCATCTTTTTAGCCGTCCCGGAACGGAACGGCTGGAAGGAACTTATTAACCTTCATTTTCTATCCGGAAGGATGTCCGAATTTACTAGGCATGAGTGAGTAGCTGTCGCATGCGTTTTCCCAGAACCAATTTGACGGATGCCGGAGATTTCTCTTCCGGACTGGAAGCTGAACATCGCGTGGAAAATGCCCCCGTGGAATATGAAGGCGAAAAGCCGGTGCCGCCGCTCTGGCAGAGCAATTTCTCGCTCGCCCCGAACGTCCGCTTCACCCGCACACCGGAAACGTTGATCAGCAAGCGCCGCGCGCCGGAAGAGCCGGTTCGTGCGGAGGTCGTTGCACCACCCCCGCAGGCCGTAGCAGCGCCGCAACCCTCAGCAGCACCGCAGATGCGCGCGCCGATCACGGTGAACGTACCCTTCGATATCTATCTGCCCGAAGTGGCCGAACCGATCGTCGCGCCGCAGCCGGAACCTCAGCTGCAGCCCGCTGCCGCAGCGCCTGTCGAAACTGCGCTGCGCGCAGCGTCCGAGCTTTCCTCCATTTCGGATTTTGCTTTCTGGGAAGTCATGGCGTTCGAGGAGACCGATGCCGAGCCATCGCGTGTTCAGGTCATTGCCCCAGTCATCGCATTGCCGCAGGCCGAACCTGAATCGATCACCTCGCGCTTCCGGATCATGGAATGGCGTCCGGGCCGGCATAATCCGGCGCCGGTAATGCCGCGCGCACCCGTTGCCGCTGCCCCGGTCAGAACCGCTCGTCCGCCGGCTGTCATAGCATCCGTCGCCCAGCCTCCGGTCGCCCAGACCCCGATCACCGAGACGCCGACCAGCGAGACGCTGGTCGCCCAGAGCCCGGTGGTGCAGCCGCAGCCGGATCTGCCGCCCGCGCCGCGTGTCGCGGTTGCAGCGCCGGTCCTATCCCCGGTTCGGCCGTCACGCATTGTCGTCGATAAGGTCGACGCTTCCGGCTACGAATTCCCGCCACGTGCCCTGTTGCAGGAGCCTCCGGAGCGGCTCGGCGAGATCATGTCGCAAGAAACGCTGGAGCAGAATGCCGGCCTCCTGGAAAGCGTGCTGGAGGATTTCGGCATCAAGGGTGAGATCATCCATGTCCGCCCAGGTCCGGTCGTTACACTCTATGAATTCGAGCCGGCGCCGGGCGTGAAGTCGTCCCGCGTCATCGGTCTTGCGGATGATATCGCCCGCTCCATGTCGGCCCTGTCCGCCCGAGTAGCTGTCGTCCCCGGCCGCAATGTCATCGGCATCGAACTGCCGAATGCGACGCGCGAGACCGTCTATTTCCGCGAAATGATCGAGAGCGAGGATTTCGACAAGAGCGGCTACAAGCTGGCGCTCGGCCTCGGCAAGACGATCGGCGGCGAACCCGTGATCGCCGAGCTTGCCAAGATGCCGCATCTCCTGGTCGCCGGTACGACCGGCTCGGGCAAGTCCGTCGCCATCAACACCATGATCCTGTCGCTACTCTACCGCATGAGCCCCGAGCAATGCCGCCTCATCATGGTGGATCCCAAGATGCTGGAGCTCTCTGTCTATGACGGCATTCCGCACTTGCTGACACCTGTTGTCACTGATCCCAAGAAGGCCGTCATGGCGCTGAAGTGGGCAGTGCGCGAGATGGAAGAGCGTTACCGCAAGATGTCGCGCCTCGGCGTGCGCAACATCGACGGCTACAATGGCCGCGTCTCCCTGGCCCGCGAGAAGGGTGAGACCATCCACATCATGGTCCAGACCGGCTTCGATAAGGGCACCGGTGCGCCGATCGAGGAGCAGCAGGAACTGGACCTTGCGCCGATGCCCTATATCGTCGTCATCGTCGACGAAATGGCCGACCTGATGATGGTTGCCGGCAAGGAGATCGAAGGCGCGATCCAGCGTCTGGCGCAGATGGCGCGTGCCGCCGGTATCCATCTCATCATGGCAACCCAGCGTCCATCGGTCGATGTCATCACCGGCACGATCAAGGCGAACTTCCCGACCCGCATTTCCTTCCAGGTGACTTCGAAGATCGACAGCCGCACGATCCTCGGCGAACAGGGCGCGGAACAACTGCTCGGCCAGGGCGACATGCTGCACATGCAGGGCGGCGGCCGCATCGCCCGTGTCCACGGCCCCTTCGTTTCCGACGCGGAGGTCGAGAAGGTCGTGGCACACCTGAAGACGCAGGGCCGGCCGGAATATCTCGATACGGTCACGGCCGGCGAGGACGAAGAAGCCGAGGATGAAGAGGACGGCGCCGTCTTCGACAAGAGCGCCATGGGCGCCGAGGATGGAGACGAGCTTTACCAGCAGGCCGTCAAGGTCGTCATGCGCGACAAGAAGTGCTCGACGTCCTACATCCAGCGCCGTCTGGGCATCGGCTATAACAGAGCCGCCTCCTTGGTCGAGCGCATGGAAAAGGAAGGGCTGGTCGGCCCGGCAAATCACGTCGGCAAACGCGAGATCGTCTCGGGGCGCGGTGACAACGAATAATCGGAGCGCGGCTGGTTACCCTTCCTCGAAGGCCAGCCGCAGCGTCTTCAGCACGAAGTCGCGCTTGCCGCCGGTATAATAATCCCAGTCACCATTGGCCTCGCCCATGAGCTTTAGCTTGAGAGCGGCATAAGCCTTTGCTCTTTCCGGATGCGAACGCAGATAATCGCGAAACGCGATCCGGTCTCGCAGCACGGCATTGTCAGTCGTGCATAGATAGAGCCGCGCACCGTACGAGCCCTTGCCGCTGGTGAAGGTCCAGGTCTGCTGCTGGTACTTGTCGCCATGGAAGGTGTAGGCGTCGAGCGATTGCACACGTTCGATCGCCTCGGGAAGCACATCCGCATTCTCAAAGGCCGCGTGCAGATCGATCTTCGGCTTGGCCGCCAGTCCGGGGACGGACGTGCTGCCGACGTGATGAAACACGGGGGTGAGATCGGCGAGAATCGGCTTAAGCTCGCCGACGATCTGACGGAAGAGAGACGGCCATTCCGGATCATAGTCAACGACACGAATGGCCATTCTCATCCCTGTCTCGTTCAGACGATTTCCTTCAGGAAACCATCCAGGATGTCGATCATCTTGCGCTCGGCCTTTTCCAGCGAGTCACTGTTGTCGAGTTCCACGACATCGTAGTCGCCGCGCACCGTCAGCGGGCCGCGGGCGAGGCGGGCCATGATGTCCTCGTGCGTCTCGCGGCCGCGCGCTTCCAGGCGGCCGGCCAGCACTTCCGGGCGGGCCGTCACATTGATGACCTTCAGCCGCGGGAAGGCAGCCTGGAAACGGTGCAGCGCCGAACGCGAACCGTTCGCAACGACAATGTGGCCCCTGGCGAGCGAGACGGAAACTTCTGCCGGAATGGCGTATTTGAGACCATGCGCCTCCCACCACACGGCAAAGGCACCGGACTGCTCCATCGATGCGAATCCCGCATCCGAAACGGCGAGGTGATCCTCCCCGCCGGCATCGCCTTCGCGAGTGATGACGCGGCGGGCAAAATGCACGTCCTCCCGGCGATCGAAATGCCGGGCGGCAAGGTTCATCAGCGTGTCCTTGCCGGCACCGCTCGGACCGACGACGACGACCATGATGCCACGTTCGGCACCGGCGCCCGGATGGGGCTCGTGTGACATCATCATGCGACACGGCGTCCTTCGCGCCAGACGGAACGCGTCACCGGCACGCCATGCGAACGGTGAACGCGGACGAGATCGGCACGCAGGCCGGTTTCGATGCGGCCGCGATCGTTGAGGCTGACGGTGCGCGCCGGCGTTGCCGTCACCATTGCAATTGCCTTCGACAAGGTAATGCCCTCAACCTCGTCGGCAAGAATGAAGGGCGCATGCAGCAGGCTGAGCGGCACATAATCGGACGAAAGCACGTCGAGAACGCCGAGCTGCGCCAGATCGCGTGCGGCGATATTGCCGGAGTGCGATTTGCCGCGCACGATGTTCGGTGCGCCCATCAGAACGCTCATGCCGTTTTCATGCGACAGCCGGGCTGCGTCAATACTGGTCGGGAATTCGGCTAGGCGCACGCCGTTTTCGATCGCCTCATCGACATGGGCAGATGTGGCATCGTCATGGCTTGCGACGGTGATGCCGCGTTCGGCGCAGACCTTGGAGATCGCGTCGCGATTTGGTGTCGAATTGCGATCGGACTCGGCGATGCGTCTGGCGCAGAAACGGGCAAATTCCTCGTCGGAAAGACCGCGCTTCTTCTGATAGTAAAAGATGTACTGGTCCATTGTTTGGAACTGGCGCTGGCCGGGCGCGTGGTCCATCAGCGAGACGAGCCGGACATAGGGATCGTTCTCGAAATCGGCGAAGTGCTGCAGCACGTTGTCGGCCGAAACCTCGCAACGGAGATGGATGAGATGCTCGGCGCGCAGGCGCCCTTCCTTTTCGGCGGACTGGATGGCGTCGGCCATCTCGCGCATCTCCCCATGCTCGAAGCCGCCGTCTTCATCCGCGCCCATGCGCAGGCAGTCGAAGACCGTGGTGATGCCCGAGGTGACGATCTGTGCGTCATGAGCCTGTATGGCCGCCGTCTTGTTCCAGCGGATGCCAGGACGCGGTGAATAGTGGCCCTCCAGATGATCCGTATGAAGCTCGACGAGACCGGGAATGATGTAATCGCCCTCGAAATCTTCGCCGGCTACCGAATTGCCTTCCGATATGTCGGCGATCTTGCCGTCGCGGATCAGAATGGAACCCGAAAGAATATCGTCCTCGAGAACGATACGGGCGTTTGAAAGAACGGTTTCTTTGCTCATGTCAAAAAATCTTTCAGCTTCTGGCGCCAGCAAGAGGCAGCCATGTGTGGACTTTGAAAGGCGCGCCGCGCGCCTCCTCGCTAAAGACGGCAAGGCCGGAAATATGAAGCGGCCTGCCGGTGAAAGCTGCGAAACGCTCCGTCAGGATCGCCTTCATCACGTCCGCGCGCTCTTCCGGCACCTGGCCGGTCAGCGTCATATGGAAGCCGAAGTCATCCATGACATATGGATAGCCCCAGCGCATGAGATTATTGCGCTGGCTCTCGGAGAGCCTTTCCGGTTTGCGCCTGATAATATCGGCCTCGGAGAGTGCCGCCCGGAATGGCTCGAAAGACTTTACCACCTTTGCCGCGAAATCCTGAAGCGGTTGATGCAGCGAACCGGGCACAAGCGCGAAGAAGCGACCAAGCTGGCCGAGCACCAGCTCCGGGATTTCAAAGGCAGGCGTGTTGGCGGCAAAATCTTCGACAACCGTCATCAGATCCTTTTCGGTCACGGAGGAGGCAAGCTCGAAGGGCGCCTTGATCGTCGCGTGGAAACCGTAGCGGCGCGGATCGGCCGTCAGTTCGAATTGTTCGTTTGCCGGCAATGTCTTGTATTCGGGTGCAGGATAGGTCTCGCCGGTAAAGGCATTGCGGCCGAGCCAGACAGAGGCCGCATCCGTCAGGGAATGATCCTTAGACGGCGAAAAATAGAGAGCGTAGCGCAAGGCTTTTATCCTGGAGATCGTCCGAACGGGGAGAGCAATGTGCAGTGATTTGGCGGTGAACCGCAAGCACGCTCCGGCTAAAAGATTTCCATGACAGAATGATGATGACGGCAGGCAGTCATCATCTTTTGATCGGGCTTAGTGTCCCGCCTTGGTGCCCATCAGGCGATGGCGCAGCGCATTCGATGCGGTATCGAACAGGAAGACGACGATCAGGATCAGGATGACCATGTATGCGACGTTTTCCCAATTGGAATTGGTGCGCATGGCTTCCCAGAGCTTGAGACCGATACCGCCGGCGCCAACGGCGCCGATGATCGTCGCGCCGCGCACGTTCGATTCCCACTGATAGAGCGTCTGGCTGACGATAACGGGAACGATCTGCGGCATGATGCCGTAGCGATGCACCAGCACGGTCGAGGCGCCCGTCGACTTCACGCCTTCACGCGGTTTGTTGTCGATATTCTCGAGACCTTCCGAGTAAAGTTTGCCGAGCGTGCCCGTCTCCGTGAGGAAAATGGCGCCGGAACCGGCAAGCGGGCCGGGGCCGAAGGCGCGCGTTAGGAAAAGCGCCCAGATCAGCATGTCGACCGAGCGCAGGAAATCAAAGAAGCGCTTCAGAGCCTGATTGAGGAACCTGTTCGGCGTGATGTTGCGCGCCGCCATGAAGGCGAGCGGGAAGGCGGCAAGCGAGCCGAGCAGCGTGCCGAGGAAGGCCATCACGATCGTCTGGAACAGCTTGGTCCAGACGTCGCCATGCTGCCATTCGCTGTTGTTCCAGATATTGTCGAAAGCGAGCGACAGGTTCGACTGATCGGGATGGATCCGCGGGCCGGAGACGATGAGACTGATGACCTCGCTTGCCGGCTTGTCGAAGAAGGGCGACTGCGTATCGAAGACGAAGTTCGCCCAGCCGATGAAGCGCTTGCGCACCTTCACACGGTCGACGGAAATGCTGACATCCCCTGCAAAGCCGAGATTGGCGAGCACGTTGTCATCATAGACCGTCATCCAGCCCGGAACCGGACCGACGACTTTCGGCGCGCCGCTGGAAACATCGACCGGCACCGTCATGCCATGGGCAACGATCGTCGTCTGGCTCTTGCTGACCGTCACCGTGCGACCGCTGCCGCTGACGAGAACCGTGATGCTGCCATCTGCATTGGTTTTCAGCCAATCCGGATGCGGATCGTCGCCAAGCGGTGAGAAGCGAGGATAGCGCGTCTGGATTGTGCCATCGTCCTGGATACGGAATTCCGGCTGCACGTCATAGCTGATCCACTGGCTCATATAGATGCCGAAGCGTTCCCAGTGGGCTTCGGCAATGAGCTTCGGCAGGTCGAAGAACCAGACGGCATAAATGCCGTAAAGAATGGTCGTAAGCACGATCAGAAGGCCGCCGAAACGTTGGCGGAAGGACCGGTGGAAACATTCCGAATAGCGCGTTTCGATCTCATGCATGCGGTTTGCGTCGATTACCGTCATGGCGGCCTCAATGTTGCAGGAGGAAGGCGTGTTCGCCGACGAGACGGCGGCGCAGCCAGGCGGAGAACTGGTCGACCGCGACGATCGTCACGAAGAGCAGCAGCACGAGCGCCACGGTCTTGGCGCCGAAACCACGGGAGATGGAGAGCTTGAGCTCTTCACCGATACCGCCGCCGCCGACGGCGCCGATGATGGTCGATGCGCGCACGTTGATCTCGAGACGCAGCAGCGCATAGGACGCATAGTTCGGCATGACCTGCGGCAGCGCGGCGAAACGCACGCGCTCCAGCCAGTTCGCGCCGACGGCCCGCATGCCTTCGTCCGGTTTCATGTCGATGTTTTCGGCGACTTCGTAGAAGAGCTTGCCGAGTGCGCCGATCGTATGGAGCGTGATCGCGATGATGGCGGCTACCGGTCCGATCGAGAGGATCGCCGAAAACAGGCCGGCGATGACGATTTCCGGGAAGGCGCGCAGGAATTCCATGATGCGCTTGGTAAAGATGCGCAGCGGCCAGTTCTTTGTGAGATTGCGTGCGGCAAAGAAGCTGAGCGGAACGGCAAAGATGAAGGCGATGATGGTCGAGACGAGCGCGATATTGATCGTGATGATCATCAGCTCGAAATATTCCGGAATGTAGAAGCTGCCCCAGACATAGACGCGGCCATTGGCGAAATTGAATTCCTCGCCGCCCTTGTCATTCGGGCTCGCAATATCGAAAAGCGCGCGCCAGACATCGGTCCAGTCTTTGGGAATGAGCCAGCTCAGAAAATCGAAGAGATGCGGCAGGCGCTCGAAGAAGTGACCGGCATTGCTCTCGTCGGCAAAGCGCACGGAGCTGACGAAGGCGACGATGAGGATCACCAGACCAAGGGCGGTATAGAAACGCCGCCTGGCGATCATCCTATCCCAAGCGGTGGCGATTTCCTTCGTGCTCTGCATCGGCACATGCGGCTGTGTATCGGCAATAGTCATGAACGCCTCGCCTGGTCACAAGAAAAGGGCGGCCGTTGCCGGCCGCCCCGTATACGGATGGCGCAATCAGCCGCCGATAGCAGCCTTACGAACTTCTACGACTGCGTTGTAGAAGTCGTGCTTGACCGGGGCGTAACCCTTGTAGTCGCCGCCTTCGATGGCTGCGAAGCACTTGTGGTCCTTCTCCGGCAGGGCCGTGAAGAAGGCAGTGAGCTTCTTCTGCCACTCTTCGCCGAGAGCGTTGCGAACGACGAGCGGGCCGTTCGGGATCAGCGGCGAACGCCATACTTCGACCAGCTTGTTCGGGTCGACGGCGCCCTTGTCGACTTCCTTGCGGAAGGTGCCGGAGGTGTAGCCGTCCTTGAAGTCACCGATACCCGAGCTATCGTCGACAGCAACGTCAACCTTGCCGTCATAGGCGGCGAGAAGGTTGTTCTCATGACCGCCGTTGAACTGCGTGGAAGCGAAGAACTTGTCGTTCGGCATGCCGGTGTCCTTCGGAATCTGCGTCAGCGGAACGAGGTAGCCCGAGGTGGAGTCCGGATCAGCGTAGCCGAGCTTCTTGCCCTTGGCGTCCTTGATCGTCTTGATGCCGGAAGACTTCAGGGCGAGACCGATCGAGTAGTAGCCCGTGGAGCCGTCCTTCTGCTGCGTCGTCAGTATCGGCGTAACAGCCTTCGGGTCCTTGATGTAAACGGATGCGTAGCCGGAAGCGCCGAGTTCGGCGAAGTCGAGCGTGCCGCCGAGGAGGCCCTGGATAACGCCGTCATAGTCGGCAGCCGGGAAGAGCGAAACCTTCTCGAAGCCGAATTCCTGCTTCAGGTGGTCTGCAAGGCAGGCATAGTTGCGCAGGCGGTCGGTTTCGTTTTCGCCGCCGAGGATGCCAACGCGGAATTCCTTGAGGTCAGCGGCATTGGCCGCGCCGGCTGCGAGCGACAGGATCGCCGTAGCCGCAAAAAGTGCTTTCTTCAACATGGGTTCTCTCCTGAATGACCGGGCGCCCGGTCGTCTGTTACGAAGAAATCTGCCCTTGACGCGGGCATTCGATCACGGCCGTCCCTCTCACAGACCGGCCAGCGCCAGCGGTTGGTTGCCGGCGGATTGGTTTTCGGCTCCTTTCGGAACCATGTTGATCGCGGTCGAGGTCATCGTCTCGTCGATGCCCGCGCCGTCCTTGTCCGTGCCGTAGATTTCCTTCACGGCCTCGGCGGTCAGTTCGGACGGTTTTCCGTCGAAAACGACGCGGCCGCCAGCCATGCCGACGATGCGTTCGCAGTAGTTGCGGGCCGTATCGAGCGTGTGCAGGTTGGTGATGACGGTGATGCCTTCGCGCTCGTTGATGTCACGCAGGGCGTCCATGACGATCTTGGCGTTCAGCGGGTCGAGCGAGGCGATCGGCTCGTCGGCGAGAACCATCTTCGGCTTCTGCATCAGCGCGCGTGCTATGGCGACGCGCTGCTGTTGGCCGCCCGAGAGCGTACCGGCCGCCTGCAGCGCCGTCTGCTCGATGCCGAGACGTTCCAATGCAGCAATCGCGTGGATGCGCTCTTCGCGGCTGAAGACGTTGAGCAGGCTAAGGATCGTCGAGCGATGGTTCAGACGGCCGAGCATGACGTTGGTCAGCACGTCGAGACGCGGCACGAGGTTGAACTGCTGGAAAATCATCGCGCAGTCGCGCTGCCAGTTGCGCAACGCCTGGCCGCGAAGGCCGGAAACCTCGACACCACCGAAATGGATCGTGCCGGAGGAAGGCTCCTGCAGGCGGTTGATCATGCGCAGGAGCGTGGACTTGCCGGCGCCGGAACGGCCGATGATGCCGACCATCTGGCCCTGAGGAATGTCCAGCGTCACGGAGTCGACAGCGAGCTTCTTTCCGAACCGGCGTGTGACATTCTTCAGTTCGAACATCATGCTCTTCCCTCGCATTTCAGGCTTGCTTATGGGATCGCATTAGTCCCGCTTCATGAACCTCGCGTGTCAGTTTTGTGTAAGTCCTGTCACAAAACTCTGCGCCGCAATATTCAGCTCAGCCGCCGTAGCGGGAGAGGAAGTCTTCAGCCCCAAGTGCCCGGAAATCAGGCAATGCGTCGCGCAGCCGGTCGTGTTCCCAGTCCCACCAGGCAAGCCTGTCCATGCGCTCGCCGATCTCTTTCGGGAAGCGTTCGCGGATGAGCTTGGCAGGCACGCCGCCGACGATGGTGTAGGGAGCGACATCCTTCGAGACGACGGCCCCCGCGCCGATGACGGCTCCGTTGCCGACGGTCACACCGGGCAGGATCGTGGCGCCATGACCGATCCAGACATCATTGCTGATGACGACCCGGTTGGAGCGGCGCCATTCGAAGAATTCGCTCTCCATGTCGGCATCCGGCCAGTAGTCGACGGCGCGGTAGGTGAAGTGATGCAGCGTCGCGCGCCAGGTCGGATGGTTGGTCGCATTGATGCGCACCGCAGCGGCGATGTTGACGAACTTGCCGATCGTCGCGCACCAGATGGAGCCGTCCTGCATGATGTAGGAATAGTCGCCGAACTCCGCCTCGCTGATGCGGCAGCGCTCGGAAACTTCCGTATAGCGGCCGAAGGTCGAATTGGAGACCGAGGCGGTCTCGTGGAAATAGGGCTCGATGCCCAGCTTGCGGCTCATGCTGCGATTGCCTTTCGCGGGGAGAATTGCTGAACGTCGAGAATGCGGTCGGCGGCGGCCTCGCGCACTTCCTCGTCGTGGAAGATGCCGAGCAGCGCGACGCCCGCCTTCTTCTTTTCCTCGATCATGCCGACGACGACGGCACGGTTCTTTGCGTCGAGCGAGGCGGTCGGCTCGTCGAGCAGCAGGATCGTATGGTCCGTGATGAAGCCACGGGCGATGTTGACGCGCTGCTGCTCGCCGCCGGAGAAAGTGGCGGGCGGCAGCTGCCAGAGCGCTTCCGGCAGGTTGAGCTTTTCGAGCAGTGCCGCGGCCTTTTCCCTGGCGCTTGCGGCAGCTTCACCGCGTGCAAGCAGCGGTTCGGCGACCACATCGAGTGCCGCCACGCGCGGTACGGTGCGCAGGAACTGGCTGACATAGCCGAGCGTCTGGCGCCGTACATCGAGAATGGTGCGCGGATCGGCGGTGGCGAGATCGACGATCTTGCCCTTGTGGTCGATGAGGATCTGTCCGGTATCGACGGCATAATTGCCGTAGATCATCTTGAGCAGCGAGCTTTTGCCGATGCCCGAGGGGCCGCCGAGCACGACGCATTCGCCCGAAGCCACCGAGAAGGAGACATCGGAGACGACAGGCAGCTTGATGCCGTCGCGCAGGTGCATGGTGAAGCTCTTGGCGACTTCTGAAGCGACGAGAGGCGTTGCCATGGTTCTTCTTTCTTAAACTTGCAGGATCGAGGAAACGAGGAGCTGGGTGTAGGGCTCGCGCGGATCGTCCAGCACCCGGTCGGTCAGACCCTGCTCGATGACGAAGCCATCCTTCATCACCATCATGCGGTGGGAGAGGAGGCGGGCGACGGCGAGGTCGTGCGTGACGATGATGGCCGACAGCCCGAGATCGTTGACGAGGCTGCGCACCAGATCGAGAAGACGCGCCTGGACCGAAACGTCGAGACCACCGGTCGGCTCGTCCATGAACACGAGACGCGGGCCGGTGACAAGGTTGCGGGCGATCTGCAGGCGCTGGCGCATGCCGCCGGAGAACGCGCGCGGCTGGTCGTCGATGCGGCCGGTATCGATCTCGACTCGCTTCAGCCAGTCGATGGCGGTGGAGCGGATCTTGCCGTAGTGCCGGTCGCCGATCGCCATAAGCCGCTCGCCGACATTGGCGCCGGCAGACACCGTCATGCGCAGTCCGTCGGCCGGGTTCTGGTGCACGAAGCCCCAGTCTGTGCGCATCAGGAAGCGGCGCTCGGCCTCGTTCATATGGTAGAGGTCGCGGTAGTTGCCGTCGCGCATATGGTACTCGACGCTGCCGGTGGTCGGCATCAGCCGGGTGGAGATGCAGTTCAGCAGCGTCGTCTTGCCCGAGCCGGATTCGCCGACAATGGCGAGCACTTCGCCCGGCCACAGCTCGAAGGAGACATTCCGGCAGCCGATGCGGTTGCCGTAGAACTTCGAGAGGTCGTTGACTTTGAGGAGCGGTGTTTCGGTCATTCTGCAGCCTCCCGGGCCAGCATTTCGCCGGCATGTCCGTGTGCGCGGCGGTCTTCGCAATGGTCGGTATCGGAGCAGACGAACATGCGCCCGCCCTTGTCGTCGAGGATCACCTCGTCGAGATAGACGTCCTCGGCGCCGCAGAGCGCGCAGGGCTTGCCGAAGCGCTGGATTTCGAAGGGATGGTCCTCGAAGTCCAGGCTGACGACATCGGTATAGGGCGGCACGGCATAGATGCGCTTTTCGCGGCCGGCGCCGAAAAGCTGCAGCGCGTCCGACCTGTGCATCTTCGGATTATCGAATTTCGGCGTCGGAGAGGGATCCATGACGTAGCGGCCGTGAACCTTGACCGGATAGGCATAGGTTGTGGCGATACGGCCGTTGCGGGCGATATCTTCGTAGAGCTTCACATGCATGAGGCCGTATTCCTCGAGCGCATGCATCTTGCGTGTCTCGGTCTCGCGCGGTTCGAGGAAGCGCAGCGGTTCCGGGATCGGCACCTGATAGACGAGCACCTGGCCTTCTGCGAGTTTCTCCTCGGGGATGCGGTGACGCGTCTGGATGATCGTCGCATCCTTGGTGTGCGTCGTGACCGCGACATTGGCGACCTTCTGGAAGAAGGCGCGGATGGAGACGGCGTTCGTCGTGTCGTCGGCGCCCTGGTCGATGACCTTGAGGACGTCGTCGGGTCCGATGATCGAGGCAGTCACCTGCACGCCGCCGGTGCCCCAGCCATAAGGCATCGGCATTTCGCGCGAGGCAAAGGGCACCTGATAGCCGGGAATGGCGATCGCCTTCAGGATGGCGCGGCGGATCATGCGCTTGGTCTGTTCGTCGAGATAGGCGAAATTGTAGGTGGCGAGATCACTCATTCGGCGGCCTCCTTTTGGGTCTCGCCGCTGTTGCGGGCGGCTTCGAATTCGCGGCGCATGCGGCGGACGAGGTCGAGTTCGGCCTGGAAATCCACATAGTGCGGAAGCTTCAGGTGCTCGACGAAACCGGTCGCCTGCACATTGTCGGAATGGGAAATGACGAATTCCTCGTCCTGCGCCGGCGCGGTAATGTCCTCGCCGAGCTCTTCGGCGCGCAGCGCGCGATCCACCAGCGACATGGCCATCGCCTTGCGCTCGCTCTGGCCGAAGACGAGGCCATAACCGCGGGTGAACTGCGGCGGAGCCTTGGCCGAACCCTTGAACTGGTTGACCATCTGGCATTCGGTAAGCTGGATCGTGCCGAGCGAAACGGCAAAGCCGAGTTCCGGCACGTCGAATTCCACCTCGACCTCGCCGATGCGGATCTCACCGGTGAAGGGGTGGTTGCGGCCATAGCCGCGCTGGGTGGAATAGCCGAGCGCCAGCAGGAAACCCTCGTCGCCGCGGGCAAGCGCCTGCAGGCGAAGATCGCGGGTCATCGGGAATTCCATCGGTTCGCGCGTCAGGTCGCCCGTCTCGTGGTCCTCGGGGAGTTCGCCGTCGTTCTCGATCAGCCCTTCCTGGCCGAGGATTTCGGAAACGCGTATGACGCGGCCGCTCTCCGCCTCGCGCTGCGCCGGCTCTTCCACGGCCTCGTCCCAAAGTAGCGAGGGATCGAGCAGGCGGTGCGTGTAGTCGAAGGTCGGGCCGAGCAGCTGGCCGCCCGGAAGGTCCTTGTAGGTCGCGGAGATGCGGCGCTCGATCTGCATATTGGCCGTATCGAGCGGCTTCGAATAACCGAAGCGCGGCAGCGTCGTGCGATAGGCGCGCAGCAGGAAGATCGCCTCGATCATGTCGCCGCGCGACTGGCGCACGGCAAGTGCGGCGAGCGTCCGGTCATAGAGGGAAGCTTCGGCCATGACGCGGTCGACGGCGAGCGCCAGCTGTTCGACGATCTGCTCGATGCCGATGGCAGGCACGGAGCGATCACCGCGCCGGCGGTCGGCGAGTAGGCGGTGGGCATTGGCGATGGCGGCCTCGCCACCCTTGACGGCAACATACATGAGCTCAGATCTCCGTTGCTGTGATCTTGGTGGTGCGCGGCAGGCAGAGGAAACGCTTGCCCGCCGTCAGCACGATGTCGACGCCGCGCGGGAAGAGTGCGCGGTTTTCCGTCCAGAGGCGCAGGAAGGTTTCCGGCAGGCCGACAGGCGCGATTTCGGTCACGCTCTGGATACCCGGACCCATCAAAGCGAGCCGGCGTCCGCCTTCGAGGTCGGCAAGCTCGATCACGACAGTCGTGGAACGGTCGGGATATTCCTGCGTGCCTGATGCAAACAGGCCGAAAGTGGAAAGCGTCATGCCGGCTTCGACGAAGGCAAAGCGCGCTTCAGCCTTTTCGGCGGTCAGGGGTGCGCCGGCATGGAAGCCGAGCCATTCCGGAACTGCCGACTTGGCGAGCCCTGCAGAAAGCCAGACGGAGGTATCATGGTCGCAAAGCGTCAGGCCGATCGCGCCGGCGGCGATGCCGAGTGGGGCCGGCGGTGTAACGTCAGGTGCGACAGACTGGATCGTGCCGGGCCGCGCCATGCCGTCCATCAGCATCTTGAACACGCTCTGCGCATTGAAAACCGGCTCAGCGAAGCCGCCGGTCAGAACATCGGTCTTGGCGCTCATCAATCTTCTCCCCGAACCATGGTGAAGAAGTCGACGCGGGTCGCAGCCGTTTCTTCCGCCTTGCGATTGTTATCGTCGGCGATCCGCCGGGCGATCGGCGACAGCAGCCTTTCCTCGACGAAGCCCCTGGTCGCCTCTTCCTGCCAGAGCGCGTCGAAGATCGCCGAAAGCCGTGCCTTCTCGCGGTCGGTGCCGAGTGCCTGAGCGTGACCGACCGAGCCGGAGGCGAGGCGCACTGTTGCGCGCGTCACCGTCACTTCGCCGAGATTGAAGGGCGCGCCGCCGCCGCCGACGCGGCCGCGGACCATGACGAGGCCGGTCTCCGGGCCGCGCACCGGCTGAACGATCGGCTTTTCCGCCAGCGCATCCCACGCTGCCAGCAATTCCTGTGTTTCTGCACGGGCGAGCAGATCGACGGTGCGTTTGCGCCCGCCTTCCGCCTGCACTGCCGCTTCTGTCTTCTCCGCTGTCGCCATCATCTTTTCCTCGAAATGTCTATTGATATAGACAACCATACAAGCTATACCTATCCCTAAATCGGCGAAGTGACAAGCGTGTGACACGGCGCGCCCGAATTGGCTGGGTGGGGTGCAATGGCAGGAATAAAGCAGGTGCAGCGGCAGACGGGCGTGGCGCTCTGGCGGCAGATCGCCGACAGGATCCGCGAGGCAATCGGCAGCGGGACCTATGACGAAACGGGCATGGTGCCGCCGGAAACGGTCTTGGCGCTGCAGTTCGGGGTCAACAGGCATACCGTGCGCAGCGCGCTCGCCGCGCTTGCCCAGGAGGGCATCGTACGCGCGGTGCAGGGTCGTGGCACGCTGATCGAGCGCAAGGAACGCCTGAATTTTCCGATCAGCCGCCGCACCCGCTTCACCGATGGTATCAGGGATCAGGCGCGCGAGACGCGCTCGCTCCTGCTTGGCCATGCCGAGGAGGAGGCGGATTCAGAGGTGGCCCGCTGGCTGCACCTGGAGCAAGGCACGCCGGTGATCCGGCTGGAAACGGTGCGCGAAGCAGATAAACGTCCGGTTTCCCGCGCCACGAGCTGGTTCCCGGCCGCGCGCTTTGCCGGTATCGGCGAAGCCTACCGGACGGCGGGATCCATCACCAAGGCCTTTGTCGCCCTCGGCTTGTCGGATTATGTGCGCGCCACGACGGAGATCACTGCCGCTCACGCCGATTCCGGCGATATCGCCGATCTGGGACTGACGCCGGGTGCGGTCCTCCTGATCACCAAGGCACTGAACACCGATCTGGAGGGCGTGCCGGTGCAATATTCGATCAGCCGTTTTGCCGCCGATCGCGTCCAGTTCACCATCGAAAACTGAAAATGAAAAGGCCGCGAACCCGGCCTTGAACTCTATCGATGCCTGATCGCGATCAGTGCGCGCCGGACATGTCGCCGAGCACTTCCTTGGAAGCGACGGTGGAATCGGCCTTCAGCTTGTAGACCATCGGCACGCCGGTCGCGAGATTGAGCGACAGAACCTGCTCGCGGGTGAGTTTGTCGAGAACCATGACGAGCGAACGAAGCGAATTGCCGTGCGCGGCGACCAGCACCTTTTCGCCACGCAGGACGCGCGGAAGGATTTCCGTCAGATAGTAAGGCCAGACGCGGGCGCCGGTGTCGCGCAGGCTTTCGCCGCCCGGAGGCGGAACGTCATAGGAGCGGCGCCAGACATGCACCTGCTCTTCGCCCCACTTGGCACGCGCGTCATCCTTGTTGAGGCCGGAGAGATCGCCGTAGTCGCGCTCGTTCAGCGCCTGGTCGCGGATCGTCTCGAGATCGGGCTGGCCGACCTTGTCGAGGACGAGCTTCAGCGTGTGCTGGGCGCGCACCAGCGCAGAGGTGAAGGCGATATCGAACTTGATGCCGTAGTCGGCAAGCGCCTGGCCGCCGGCCGTGGCTTCCTGGATGCCGAGCTCGGTCAGATCGGGGTCCTTCCAGCCGGTGAAGAGATTCTTGAGATTCCAGTCGCTCTGGCCGTGACGAACGAGGACGAGGGTACCGCTCATGAAAAATGCCTCCGAGAAATGGTCAATGGGAAGAAAGCCCGAGAACGTCGAGCATGGAATAGAGCCCCGGCTTCTTGTCGCGCGCCCAAAGGGCTGCCTTGATGGCGCCACGCGCAAAGATCGAACGGTCGGTCGCACTGTGAGACAGAGTGACGGTCTCGCCTTCGCCGGCAAAGAGGACGGAATGCTCGCCGATGACGGAACCGCCGCGCAATGTCGCAAAGCCGATCGTGCCGGCTTCCCGCGCGCCGGTATGGCCGTCACGCACACGTACCGATTTTGAGCCAAGATCGATGTTGCGGCCCTTCGCCGCCGCCTCGCCGAGCAGCAATGCCGTACCCGAGGGCGCATCGACTTTGCGCTTGTGATGCATTTCGAGAACCTCGATATCCCAGTCGGCCGGGTCGAGCGCCTGTGCGGCCTGCTGCACGAGGACGCTGAGCAAATTGACGCCGAGGCTCATATTGCCAGATTTGACGATGCGGGCATGGCGCGCGGCCGCCGCAATCTTCTGATCGTCCTCCTGCGAGCAGCCGGTCGTACCGACGACATGAACGATGCGGGCCTGCGCAGCGAGACCGGCAAATTCGATGGAGCCGGCGGGCGAGGTAAAGTCCAGCACGCCCTCGGCATGCAGGAATGCTGACAGCGGATCGTCGCCGACAATGACGCCGGTTGCTCCGAGCCCGGCGATTTCACCGGCATCCGTGCCGATGAAGGGCGAGCCGGGACGCTCGATCGCTGCGTGCAGCGTCACACCGTCGATGGAATGGATGAGACGGATGAGCGTCTGACCCATGCGCCCCGCTGCTCCAACCACCACCAGTTTCATCGCAGCGTAGCTCATGTCAGTCCATATCCCGATCAGTATGAATCAGAAGCCGAAGGCCTCTGCAGATTGTTGAGGCGAGCGTAAAGTCCGTTGCTGACCTTCGCAAGCGTCTCGTGATTGCCTTCTTCGACGACACGGCCCTGCTGCATCACGATGATCTTGTCGGCGCGCACGACGGTCGAAAGCCGATGAGCAATGACGACGACCGTTCGGCCGGTCATGGCTTCGTCGAGCGCCTTCTGCACGGCCGCTTCCGATTCCGTATCGAGTGCCGAGGTCGCCTCGTCGAGAAGCAGGATCGGCGCGTTGCGCACCAGCGCACGGGCGATCGAAAGCCGCTGGCGCTGGCCGCCGGAAAGCGTCACGCCGTTTTCGCCGACGGGCGTATCGTAGCCCTGCGGCTGCGCGAGGATGAAGTCATGCGCATAGGCAAGCCGCGCCGCCTTCTCGATATCCTCGTCGGTCGCTTCCGGACGGCCGTAACGGATATTGTCGCGGATCGTGCCTTCGAAGAGATAGGGCTGCTGCGAGACATAGGCGAGCTGCCGGCGCAGCGACTGCTTGGTGATATGGGCGATATCCTGTCCGTCGATCAGGATCTCGCCTTCCTTCGGATCGTAGAAGCGCGGAATGAGGCTGATGACGGTGGATTTGCCGGCGCCCGAAGGACCGACGAGCGCCGTCGTCTTGCCGCCTTCGGCCGTCAGCGTCACGCCGTCAAGCACGCTTTCATTGCCATAGGCGAAGGAGACGTTGCGGAATTCGATCTTCGCTTCGGTGACAACAAGCGGCTTGGCATCCGACAGGTCGCGCTGGCGCGGTTCCATGTCGAGCAGTTCGTAGATCATCCGGGCGTTGACGACGGCGCGCTCCATCTGCACCTGCAGGCGAGCAAGGCGCCGGGCCGGATCGTAAGCGAGAAGCAATGCCGTGACGAAGGAGAAGAAGGCGCCTGGCGGTACGCCCTGATAGATCGAGCGATAGGCGGCATAGGCAAGCACGCTCGCGACGGCAAAGCCGGCAAAGCTCTCCGTCAGCGGCGAGGTACGCTCGGAAAGCCGCGCGATGCGGTTTGCCCGGCCCTCGGCGGCGCCGATCAGCTTGTTGACCTTGTTCTCCAGCGCCTCTTCCATCGTGAAGGCCTTCACGATGGAAATGCCCTGGATCGTCTCCTGCATGGCGCCGAGAACGTGGCTGTTGAGGTCGACGGCCTCGCGGGTGGCCGAGCGCAGGCGTTTGGAAACGTAGCGCAGTGCATAAAGCAGCGGCGGCGCCAGAATGAAGACGGCAAGGCTCAGCAGCGGATCCTGCAGCACCATGACGCCGATCAGCGAGACGAAGGTCAGGAGATCGCGCACCGTCGAGGTGATGGTGAGGTTTAGCACGTCGCGGATGCCGCTGACATTCTGGCTGACCTGTGCGGCGATTTGGGCCGAGCGCGCCTCGTTGAAGTAGCCGACGGAAAGCGTCATCAGGTGCGAATAGAGCCGGCGCTGGTAGCGCGCGACGATGTCGTTGCCGATCCGCGACAGCGCCACACCCTGTCCGTAGCTCGCAAAACCGCGCAGCATGAAGGCGATGAAAATGGAAAGACAGATGATCCAGACGACGTCCGCGCGCCGGTTGGCGAAGGCCTCATCGATGATCGCCCGCATAATCCAGGCGGTAAATGCCGTCGAAAGTGCCACGATGACAAGGCAGGAGATCGCGAAAACATAGCCCCAGAGATGGTCCCGGCCGTTTTCCGCAATGATGCGTTTCAGGATTCCGGTCACGGTATCGCTGTTGACGTGTGGCTTTCTGCTGTCGGCGGCTTCCAAAAATAGGCTTCCTGTCTCGGGGCTGCATGCCACAGGCGCGGCGCGCATATGCGCGGGCTCTATAAAGAGTTGAGGGGGCTTTGGCTAGAGCGCCGTGCGCCCCATCGGGGCGCGCAAAGGGCGCTCTAACGCCTTGAAACTATGCTTCAGGCTCAGGCTCGCCAGCGCCGTCCATCCGTCGAAAGGCCGAAGTTTGCAGGCATGCGTGCATAGGAAGAAAGCCCGGCAAGAGCAGCCAGCGGATGCGTCACGACATAGGTCGGGATCGTGCGCAGCAAGGCCGAATGCGGCGCCTTGTCTTCGAATGCGGCCCGGAATTCAGGCTTTTTCAGTGCCGGAAGGATCTTCTGGGAGATGCCCCCCGACAGGTAGACGCCGCCGCGGGCCATGAACACCAGCGCCATATCGCCCGCCACGCGGCCGAGATAGGTGGCAAACAGCGAGACGGTTTCGACGGCGACCTTGTCGCTGCCGACGAGCGCATGCGACGTGATGTCCGCCGGGTCGCTCATGGTCGGCTCAATACCGTCGGCCGTGCAGATGGCGCGGTAAAGATTGACGATGCCGCGGCCGCAAAGGATCTGCTCGGCCGAAATGCGGCCCTCGATGGTCTCGACATGCGGGAAGATTTCATAGTCGCGCTTGCTGCGCGGCCCGAGGTCGACATGCCCGCCTTCGCCCGGAACCGGAATCCAGGTCGACTGGGTATGGACCAGACCGCCGACGCCGAGGCCGGTGCCGGGTCCGAGAACGACGCGGGAGGCCACCATGTCACCCGAAGCGTTGCCGATGCGTTCGCGATTGTCGTCGGAAAGTGCCGCGATCGCCAGCGCCTGCGCTTCAAAATCGTTGACGACGAGCACATCAACGAGGCCGAGGCCCTCGATCATCCTTTTCGGGCGCACCACCCAAGGGCAGTTGGTCAGCGGGATTTCATCGGCCTTGATCGGGCCGGCGACGGCAAGGATCGCGGCGCGCGGCTGCACGGAAGTCTTGTCGAGCACACCCTTCTGGATCGCCTCGTCGATCGTCTCGTAATCGGCCGTGCGCACATTGGGAAACTGCTTCGGCTCCGCATAGGCATCCGTCAGGATGGAGAAGCGGGCATTCGTGCCACCGATGTCGCCGATCAGGATCGGAAAGGGCAAAGGAGTAGAGGATGCAGTCATGGCCGGTTCCGTGCTGTAGCCCGAGAAATCAGGCGTTGAGGGTAGGGAGAAGCTTTTCGGCTGTCGACTCGTTCAGCGCCATCGGAATGTCGTACACGATCGCAAGCCGCATCAGCGCCTTCACATCGACATCATGCGGCATCGGCGTCAGCGGGTCCACGAAGAAGATCAGGGCGCTGACCTCGCCGGTAGAGATCAGTGCGCCGATCTGCTGGTCGCCGCCGAGCGGGCCGCTCTTCAGCCGCGTCACGTGAAGGTCGGGAACCGCGTCGAGCACGCGCCCGCCCGTCGTGCCGGTGGCGACGATTTTCCATTGGGCGAGGAGATCCCTGTTGCGGCGGGCAAACTCCGCCATCTCGTCCTTCTTCTGGTCATGCGCAATCAATGCGAGGCATTTGTCGCCGGCCATGAACGGGTTCTCCATGCGCGTAATTCAATCGATTTGACCGCTTCTACACCAGGCGTTTGTGATTTGAAAGACAGCCGCCCGCCCGCCTGTTCAGCCTATCAAGCCTATTGCACGACCGGCTTGTCGTTCGGAACCGGGCCGACGGAAGGAAGCGCGCTGCCGGTATCGACAGGGGGTGCCGCCGCCGGGGCTGCCGTCAGCGCGCTCGCCGCGGAAGGGCCGCCATAGGTCCCGGCTTCCGTAGAGGCGACGGACGGGGCATCGACAACGGCAGAGCAGGCCTTCGGCAGGTCGGAGACCATGACCTCACGCGGCGGCTTCGGCGGCTTTGCACTCGGCTTCGGTGCCGCCCACGGCTCTTTCGTAAACCACCAGGCGAGCGACTTGTCGCAGCCGTCGCCGGCCGCCACCGGCGCCTGCCCTGTGCAGCCCTTGGCACCAACAGGGCATTTCATGCGGATGTGGAAATGCGAATCGTGCCCGTATACGGGCCTGAGCTTGCCGAGATTGGTGCGGTCGCCCGTCCAGGTATCGCACATTTTCTTCTTGATCGCCGGGTTGACGAAGATGCGCTCGACCTGCGGATAGCTTGCCGCCAGCATCAGGAGTTCCGCCCGCTGCTTGCTCCACACTTTCGGGTCGACGGTCAGAAATTTGTCTTTCTGCAACATGGTGGTGAAGGGCAGGTCTTCCCGCTGTTCGTAGCTCATGCGCTGCGAGGGCATGGGAGTAAACCAGACATCGGCATCCAGCCCGATCTGGTGCGAGGCATGGCCGTTGGCCATCGGCCCCCCGCGCGGCTGGGCGATATCGCCGACGAGGATGCCGGGCCAGCCGATCTTGGTGCGCGCATCCTGCGAGAATTTTTCCAGAAGCGAAATCATCGCCGGATTGCCCCAGCGCCGGTTGCGCGACAGGCGCATCGCCTGCCAGGTCGGCCCGTCGGTCGGCAGCGCCTCGGCACCGGTCATGCAGCCCTTGGCGTAGAAGCCGATCGGCTGCGCCGGCCCCTGCGTCGGCAGTTTCTCGGAACCGAAAATCGCCTTGGCGCTGCCGGGGCTCGGCGTCTTCTGCTGTGCGCCGACATCGCCGGCGACAAGGCTTGCGCCCATTGCCCCGGCAAGCGTCAGCTTGCCAAACGTCCTGAAACCAAGCGTCAGTTTGCCGAGAGTTCTGAGAGTCTGGGCCTTGAAAGCCTGAACCAAGCTGAATGCCATGCCGTTTCCTTGCCGCGCCTGCCGAAGTGATTTGCAATCGAATCTACCGTGAAAAGCAATTTTGGTGAATCGATGTTTTGGCAGGCGGCGCGGGGACGGATCGCCGCAGCGTCACGCGTTGGAAAGAACCTCCGCGGTTTTGCGCACGCGCGACAGGCGCGGCAGGATGCGCTCGCAGGACAGCGCGTGCATCTCGGCGGTGAAGGAGCTCATCGCATCCTCGACGGCGATGACACCGTAATTATGGGCAAATGCATCGCGGATCGTTGCCTCGACGCCGAAATTCGTGGCGATGCCCGTCAGGATCACGGTCTTGATGCCGCGGCGGCGAAGCTGGAGGTCCAGCTCGGTGCCGTAGAAGGCGCTCCACTGATGCTTGACGATATGGACATCGGCTGCGAGCGCAGCGATTTCCACCGGTGCCGCAAGCGCGGCCTCCGAAAGACCGCCTTCGGGGAAAACCGCCGGTTCGTCCACCGGCTGGTTGACAGCATCGGCATAGTCCGGGGAGAATCCGACGGTAACGAGGATCACCGTCCCGCCTTCGGACGTCAGTTTCGTGGCGATCGCGGCGGTGTTCTCGATCACCTGCCGGGCGGAATGGGGCGCAAGCTGCCGGCCGATAATGAAGCCTTGCAGGTCGATGGAAATGAGTGCGGTGGTCTTCGGATCGTAAAGGGACATCGGGAGTCTCCGGGGAAGAAAATATGAGGATATCCTCACAATGAAAAATACGAGGATTGCCTCACAAAAATCAAGCCCTGAACCGCAAACCCGTGTGCCGAAACGGCAGCGCGGCCATGAACGCGTCGCGACCCTGCTCGAAGCGGCAGCCAGGGTCTTTCTCGAAAAAGGCTATGACGCTGCGACCATGACGGAGATTGCTGCGGCCGCGAACTCTTCGATCGGTTCGCTCTATCAGTTCTTTCCGACCAAGCCTCTGCTTGCCGAGGCGCTGCATATCGATCGCCTGCAGCGTCTGAACAGCGGGCTCGCCGAACTCGCGGAAAAGACCAGGGGGAAGAGTGCTGCCGAAATCGGCGATGCGATTTTCACGCGGCTCGGCCGCTTCATCGAGGATCATCCGGAATTTCCGGTTCTCGCAGCTAGGCGCGATGTGCCCAAGGAACGCAAGGCGAAATCGCGCGCGGAGCTTCGCGCCAGCATCGCCGCACTCCTGAAGAATGCTGAACCGTCGGTCGAGCGCGATGTCGATCTCCTGGGCGCCCTCGTCCTGGAGCTGCTGCGCATCGTCGTCGCGGCCGCCAACGACCCCGACGGCTCGGGCGATCCGCGCCTGGTCGGAGAGCTGCGCCGCATGCTCCGCAAGCGTCTCGAGGAAGTGACGCCCTGACCTCCGCTGGTAAGGTCAAAATTTCGCGAGCCCGGTAAAAAACAAAGTCTTTCCTGTTTTTCGCCTGCATTTCTCGTATTGTCGGAGAAGGCTAATAACAGGGGAAGAATGAATAGTGGCTTCGTGGTCGAAAATCAGCGTTCTGGTAGTATTTCTGGGTACGCTTATACCTGCGGCTGTATTGGCTCAGGATCAGCAGTTCCAGATTGGCAGCTCGGTCATCAGCGAGATGAAGTACAAGCCGGGCTTTACCCATTTCGACTACGTCAATCCCGATGCCCCGAAAGGCGGTGACTTGCGGCTGTCTTCCAGCGGCACTTTCGACACCTTCAATCCTTTGCTCGCAAAAGGCCAGATCGCGGTCGGCTTGGCGCGCGTTTACGACACCCTGCTGAAACCCGCCGATGACGAACTCCTGGTCTCCTATGGTCTGCTTGCCGAAGGTGTCTCCTATCCACCCGACGTCTCGAGCGCGACCTTTCGCCTTCGCAAGGAAGCGAAATGGGCCGATGGCCAGCCGGTCACGCCCGAAGACGTGATTTTCAGCCTCGACAAGACCAAGGAGCTGAACCCGCTTACCGGAAACTACTACCGTCACGTGGTCAAGGCCGAGAAGACGGGCGAGCGGGACGTTACGTTCACCTTCGACGAGAAGAACAATCGCGAACTGCCGGACATTCTGGGCCAATTGGTGATCGTACCGAAACACTGGTGGGAAGCACCGGGACCGGATGGCAAGCCGCGAGACATTTCGAAGACAACGCTTGAGCCCGTCATGGGTTCAGGGCCGTACAAGATTGCCGCCTTCTCGGCTGGTGCGACGATCCGCTACGAATTGCGGGATGACTATTGGGGCAAGGACCTCAATGTGAACGTCGGCCAAAACAATTTCCGCAACATTCTCTACACCTATTATGGTGATCGCGATGTCGAGTTCGAAGCGTTTCGTGCCGGCAACAGCGATTACTGGCAGGAGACTTTTGCGGCGCGTTGGGCAACCGGATATGATTTCCCCGCGGTGAAGGAAGGGCGCGTCAAGAAGGAAGATGTCACCAATCCCCTGCGCTCCACCGGCATCATGCAGGCGCTCGTGCCGAATATGCGGCGCGACATCTTCAAGGACGAGCGGGTGCGCGAGGCCTTGAACTACGGTTTCGATTTCGAGGAATTGAACCGCACGATAGCCTTCAACAGCTACAAGCGCATCGACAGCTACTTCTGGAACACCGATCTTGCCTCGTCCGGCCTTCCGCAGGGCAGGGAGCTGGAAATTCTCCAGGGCCTGAAGGATCAGGTCCCCGCGGATATCTTCACCACCCCCTACAGCAATCCCGTCGGCGGAGATCCGCAGAAGAGCCGCGACAACCTTCGCAAGGCGATCTCTCTTCTGAGGGAAGCCGGCTGGGAGCTGAAGGGCAATCGCATGGTCAATGCCAAGAGCGGCCAGCCGATGAGTTTCGAGATATTGTTGTCGAGTCCCGTGCTCGAGCGCTGGGCGGTGCCCTATGCCACCAATCTGAAGAAGATCGGCATCGATGCGCGGGTCCGCACGGTTGATGCCGCGCAATATACCAACCGCGCGCGCAGCTTCGATTTCGATATGATCTGGAATGTTTGGGCTCAAACCGTGAACCCGGGCAACGAACAGGCCGACTACTGGGGATCGGGTTCCGCCAATCAGCAAGGCTCGCGCAACTATGCCGGCATTGCCAATCCGGCCATCGATGCGCTCGTTCGCATGATTATCTTTGCCCCTAATCGAGATGAGCAGGTTGCGGCCATCAAGGCCATGGACCGTGTGCTGCTCGCCAACCACTATGTCATTCCGCTGTTCTACCGCGACACCTATTCGATCGCTTATTGGAACACGGTGACACGTCCGGCAGAGTTTCCGGCATACAGCCTCGGCTTCCCCGATGCCTGGTGGTCCACTTCGGCGAAATGAGCGGACTTGCAATGCGAGGAGGCCTGCGCTCCAAATGGCATCGGCGAATCATGAAACGCCGGCACACGCCGGCAAGGGAAGGCTGGCAGATTGAACGGCAATAGACTGGAAGGCATGCAGGCGAAGATATTCCCGGAGGCTCGAGACTGATGGGGGGCTATATCCTTCGCCGCCTGCTCCTGATGATCCCGACGATCATTGGCATCATGGCGATTTCCTTCATCGTCGTTCAATTCGCCCCCGGCGGCCCCGTTGAGCAGGTGATCTCCCAGTTGACGGGCCAGGCCGACAGCGCCGACCAGCGCCTCGGCGGCGGTGGCGACGCGGGCCAGCAATTCGACGATGCCGGTTCGAAATATCGCGGCGCTCAGGGCCTCGATCCGGAACTGATCGCCAAGCTCGAAAAGCAATTCGGCTTCGACAAGCCGCCGCTGACCCGCTTTGGCGAGATGATGTGGAATTACATCCGCTTCGATTTCGGCGAGAGCTTCTTCCGCAACACCTCCGTGCTCGACCTCATCAAGGAGAAGCTGCCGGTCTCGATCTCGCTCGGCATCTGGATCCTGATTTTTTCCTACGCCATCTCCATTCCGCTCGGCATCCGCAAGGCAGTCAGGGACGGCTCCTCTTTCGATGTCTGGACCTCCGGCGTCATTGTCGTCGGTTATGCCGTGCCGAGTTTCCTCTTCGGCATCCTGCTGATCGTGCTGTTCGCCGGCGGCTCCTTCTATGACTGGTTTCCGCTGCGCGGCCTGATCTCGGATAATTTCGACCAGCTTGCCTGGTGGCAGAAGCCGCTCGATTATTTCTGGCATCTCACGCTGCCGCTGATCTCGCTGTCGCTGGCATCCTTCGCCACGACGACGCTTCTGACCAAGAATTCCTTCATCGACGAGATCAAGAAGCAATATGTCATCACCGCGCGTGCCAAGGGCCTGAACGAGCGCCAGGTGCTCTACGGCCATGTCTTCCGCAATGCCATGTTGATCGTCATCGCAAGCTTTCCGGCCGCCTTCATCTCCGCCTTCTTCACCGGTTCGCTGCTGATCGAGAACATCTTCTCGCTCGATGGTCTCGGCCGCCTCGGCTACCTCTCGGTCGTCAACCGAGACTATCCGATCGTCTTTGCAACGCTCTATATTTTCTCGCTGCTCGGCCTCTTCGTCGGCCTGATCTCGGACCTGATCTATACCTGGATCGATCCGCGCATCGACTTCGAGCGGAGGGATGTCTGATGGACGTCGCTGCAAACCCCACAACATCGCCCGTTCGCCCGCCCCGCAAGGGTCTGCTGTCGCCGACCAACGTCCGCCGCTGGCGGAACTTCAAGGCCAACAGGCGCGGTTACTGGTCGCTCTGGCTGTTCCTCGTCCTCTTCGTGCTCAGCCTGTTTGCCGAGTTCATCGCCAACGACAAGCCGATCATCGCCTCCTACAAGGGCGAGATCCTTTTCCCTGTCGTCATCGATTATCCCGAGGAGAAGTTCGGCGGCTTCCTCGCCGAGACGGACTACCGCTCCTCCGTCATCTCGGACGAGATCGATGCCAACGGCTGGATGATCTGGCCGCCGATCCGCTATTCCTATCAATCGGTCAATTCCAATATCCCGCATTCGGCCCCAACCGCGCCCTTCTGGCTGATGTCGGCGGAGGAGCGTTGCTCGGCCTATCCGCAAGGCATCAACGATCCCGGCTGCAGGCTCGGTAATCTCAACTGGCTCGGCACGGATGACCAGGCGCGCGACGTTCTGGCCCGGGTCATCTACGGCTTCCGCATTTCCGTGCTCTTCGGCCTGGTGCTCACCATCTGCTCGGCTGTCATCGGTGTTACGGCCGGAGCCGTCCAGGGCTATTTCGGCGGCTGGACGGACCTGTTTTTCCAGCGTTTCATCGAGATCTGGTCCTCGATGCCGGTGCTCTACATCCTGCTGATCATTGCCGCCATCCTGCCGCCGGGCTTCTTCGTGCTGCTCGGCATCATGCTGCTCTTCTCCTGGGTGGGCTTCGTCGGCGTCGTGCGCGCCGAGTTTCTGCGTGCCCGCAATTTCGAATATGTCCGGGCCGCCCGCGCGCTCGGCGTCAACAACCGCACCATCATGTGGCGGCACATGCTGCCGAATGCGATGGTGGCGACGCTGACCTTCCTGCCCTTCATCCTCTCCGGCTCGATCACCACGCTGACCTCGCTCGACTTCCTGGGCTTCGGCATGCCGCCGGGCTCCCCGTCGCTCGGCGAACTGATCGCCCAGGGCAAGGCCAATCTCCAGGCGCCGTGGCTCGGGCTGACGGCCTTCTTCACCATGTCGATCATGCTCTCGCTGCTGATCTTCATCGGCGAGGCGGTGCGCGATGCCTTTGATCCGAGAAAGACGTTCCAATGAGTGAAGCGCTGCTCTCCGTCCGCGACCTCTCGGTCGCCTTCCATCAGGGCGGCGAAACCTCGCTTGCCGTCGACCGCATCTCCTTCGATATCGGGACGGGCGAGGTTGTCGCGCTGGTCGGCGAATCCGGGTCCGGCAAGTCGGTGTCGGCAAACTCCATCCTGCGGCTTCTGCCCTATCCCTCGGCAAGTCATCCGGGCGGCGAGATCTTCTTCAAGGGCAAGGATCTGCTGAAGGCGCCCGACCGCGAACTGCGCGCGGTTCGCGGTAACGACATCACCATGATCTTCCAGGAGCCGATGACATCGCTCAATCCGCTCCATACGATCGAAAAGCAGATTGCCGAAATCCTGGACCTGCATCAGGGCCTGACCGGGGAGGCGGCGCGCACCCGCGTGCTGGAGTTGTTGAACCAGGTTGGCATACGCGAGCCGGAAAAACGGCTGAAGGCCTATCCGCATGAACTCTCGGGCGGCCAGCGCCAGCGTGTCATGATCGCCATGGCGCTCGCCAACCGGCCGGAACTGCTGATCGCCGACGAGCCGACCACGGCACTCGACGTCACCGTCCAGGCGCAGATCCTCGAACTCCTGCGCAAGCTGAAGGGCGAGCACGGCATGTCCATGCTCTTCATCACCCACGACCTCGGCATCGTGCGCAAATTCGCCGACCGCGTCTGCGTCATGACCAAGGGCAGGATCGTCGAGACCGGCACGGTGGAAGAGGTCTTCACCGATCCGAAGCATGACTACACGCGCCATTTGCTCGCCTCCGAACCGCGCGGCGAACCGCCGGTGACCGACCCCTCCAAACCGGTCGTCATGGAAGGCAGTGACATCAAGGTCTGGTTCCCGATCAAGGCCGGCTTCATGCGCAAGGTCGTCGATCACGTGAAGGCGGTCGATGGCATCGATTTGACGCTGCGCGCCGGGCAGACGCTCGGCGTCGTCGGCGAATCCGGCTCCGGCAAGACCACGCTTGGCCTGGCGCTGACGCGCCTTATCTCCTCGAAGGGCCGCATCTCCTTCGTCGGGAAAGATATAGCAAGCTATTCATTCACGGAGATGCGGCCGCTGCGCAACCAGCTTCAGGTCGTCTTCCAGGATCCCTACGGCTCGCTGAGCCCGCGCATGTCGGTCGGGGATATCGTCGCCGAAGGCCTGAAGGTGCATGAGCGCTCTCTCTCCGCTGACGAGCGCGATCAGCGCGTCTGCTGGGCATTGGAGGAGGTCGGCCTCGATCCGCTCACCCGCTGGCGTTTTCCGCACGAATTCTCAGGCGGCCAGCGCCAGCGCATCGCCATTGCTCGCGCCATGGTCTTGAAGCCGCGCTTCGTCATGCTCGATGAACCGACATCGGCGCTCGATATGAGCGTGCAGGCACAGGTGGTGGACTTGCTGCGCGATCTGCAGAAGAAGCATGATCTCGCCTATCTCTTCATCAGCCACGACCTGAAGGTGGTCAAGGCGCTGGCCAATGATGTCATCGTCATGCGTTTCGGCAAGGTCGTAGAGCAGGGGCCGTCATCGGAGATTTTCCGCGCGCCGAAGGATGATTATACCAAGGCGCTGATGGCAGCCGCCTTCAATATCGAGGCGGTGCCGACACCAGCAGTTCAGCAATAAAACCGCCAGCCGTAAAGAAGATCATGTCATCAAGACCTCCCGTTCTAGTCGACCTCAAATTCGATCCAGAAACCACCGCCCGCATCCTGAAGACCGCCTTTGCCGACCGCGGCAGCATCAATGCCGCCGATCCCGCCAGCAAGGGGCTCGACCTGACAGGCGTGGACTATGCGCTGCTCTGGAAGCCGGATGCGGATATTTTTCAGCGCGCGCCGAACCTGAAGGTGCTCTTTTCCGGTGGTGCCGGGGTCGACAGCATCCTGTCCATTCCCGATCTGCCCGATCTTCCAATCGTCCGTTTCGTCGATCGCAGCCTGACGACGCGCATGAGCGAATGGGTGGTCATGCAATGCCTCATGCATCTGCGCCTGCAGCGCGCGCATGACCGGGACCAGCGCGACCGCGTCTGGGGCAAGCTCGTCCCACCGGAAGCCGCCGAAATCACCGTCGGTGTCATGGGCCTCGGCATTCTCGGCCAGGATGCTGCCGCCAAGCTGCGCGTCATGGGTTTCGATGTGATCGGCTGGTCGCGCTCGAAGAAGCAAGTGGACGGCATCGAAACATTCGGCGGTTCGGAACTCGATACGTTCCTGTCGAAGACCGATATCGTCGTCGGCCTGCTGCCGCTGACGCCTGACACCACGGGTCTCTACGACAAGGCCTTCTTCGCCAAGCTTCGCCAGGGCGGCGCGCTCGGCAAGCCGGTCTTCATCAATGCGGGTCGCGGCAGGAGCCAGATCCAGGCCGATATCGTCGCCTCGATTGAAAGCGGCGTGCTCGGCGGTGCCTCGCTCGATGTCTTCGAGGTCGAACCGCTGCCGGCGGATGATCCGCTCTGGCATCTGGAAAACGTCTTCATCACGCCGCATGACGCCGCGACTTCGGAAGAGAATGCACTTTTCCGTCATGTCGAGAGCCAGATAGCCCGCTTCGAACGCGGCGAGCCGCTGCAGTTCGTCGTCGATCGCACAACGGGATATTGACCTCTCTCGGAACCATCCTCCATCGCTTCTCGTTTCTTTCCAGAAGCGCCGCAGGCTTGGCTTGTGGTTTACCGGAAGGAGACGATCATGGCGCATATGGGAACGCGTTGGGGAAAGTCCGATCAGAAGCTTCATGAAGAAAACCGGATTTCGTCGCTTAAGGCCAGGCAGGGCCGCATGGGCTACCGCATTCTGACTGTGCTGATTGCCGCGCTGGTCCTGGCTTTCCTTGTCTGGATCCCAGTCGAGATCTGGGGTCAGAAGGAAGCCGATGACGTTGCCCCGCAGCAGCCCGGCCAGGAGTTGCAGTCTCAGGTTCCGGAGGCTCCGCCGCAGAACGCCGGCCCGGCACCGGCCCAGCCAGCACCCACACGATAACGTGCGGATGTCAGGCATTTAAACCACGTCCCGCAGCCATTCCCGCTGCGGGACGTTGCCTGTTGTTTTTTCTGGACTTTGCCGATCTATTTTTCGATAAGAAGGCGCACGAGCCGGTTTCGTGCGCCGGCTGCAAGACGGCCGCACCTGACCGGATTGACGGACAGGCAGGAGCTTCATGGCCAGGACCGATATCGCAAGGCGCGTCTATAATCATACCTGGAAACTCGATCCGATCGTCCGCAGTCTGATCGATACGGATTTCTACAAGCTCCTGATGCTGCAGATGATCTGGAAGCTCTATCCTGATGTCGACGCCTCCTTCACCCTCATCAACCGCACCAAACGCGTGCGCCTCGCAGAGCAGATCGACGAGGGCGAACTGCGCGAGCAGCTCGATCATGCGCGCACGCTGAGGCTCGCCAAGAAGGAGATGATCTGGCTGGCCGGTAACAGCTTCTATGGCCGCGCCCAGATCTTTGAGCCGGAATTCCTGGCCTGGCTCTCCAATTTCCAGCTGCCGGAATACGAGCTTTCCAAGAAGGACGGGCAATATGTGCTCGATTTCCATGGGTCGTGGAAGGAAACGACCATGTGGGAAATCCCGGCCCTCGCCATCATCAACGAGATGCGCTCGCGCGCAGCCATGAAGACGATGGGGCCTTTCACGCTCGATGTTCTCTATGCCCGCGCCAAGGCCAAGATGTGGGCCAAGGTGGAGAAACTGCGTGAGCTGCCGGGCCTGCGCATTTCCGATTTCGGCACCCGCCGCCGCCACAGCTTCCTCTGGCAGCGCTGGTGCGTGGAAGCGCTGAAGGAAGGCATCGGCCCAGCCTTTACTGGCACCAGCAATGTATTGCTGGCTATGGATTCCGATCTCGAAGCCGTCGGCACCAATGCCCACGAGCTGCCGATGGTCGCCGCAGCTCTCGCGGAAACCGACGAGCAGCTCAAGAACGCGCCCTACAAGGTGCTGCGCGACTGGAACAAGCTTTATGGCGGCAACCTCTTGATCGTGCTGCCGGACGCCTTCGGAACCGCCGCCTTCCTGCGCGACGCGCCGGAATGGGTGGCCGACTGGACCGGCTTCCGCCCGGACAGCGCCCCGCCGGTCGAAGGCGGCGAAAAGATCATCGACTGGTGGAAGAAGATGGGCCGCGACCCGCGCCAGAAGCTCCTGATCTTCTCCGATGGTCTCGATGTCGATGCGATCATCGATACCTACAAGCATTTCGAAGGCCGTGTGCGCATGAGCTTCGGCTGGGGCACGAACCTGACGAATGACTTCGCCGGCTGCGCGCCGAACGACAGTTCCGATTTCCTGCCGATTTCCATCGTCTGCAAGGTGAGCGACGCCAATGGCCGCCCGGCGGTCAAGCTCTCGGACAACCCCCAGAAGGCGACCGGCGAACCGGCCGAGGTCGAGCGCTATCTGAAATTCTTCGGCACCGAGGACCGCACTGATCAGGCCGTGCTGGTCTAAAACTGCGATCCCTTTTGACGGCTGGACTGGCGCCTGTAGCCCCTCATCCGGATCTTGGAGCCATCTGACCGGTTCTAGGGTGAGGTACGCAGCGCCGGCCAATGCTGGCGCGGCTCCTCGGTGACGGGCTTTCCGCCACGGCGTTTCGGCTTGTCGACGAGACTGTCATCAGGCGGCAGAGCGACACCGAGCTTCCCGGCGAGCGAGCGGGCATCGGCCGGCGCGCGTACCTTCACGTCATTGTCGAAATAGACATAGACATCGCGGCCTTTTGCCGAGCGTTTCAGCGGCGGCTTGATACGGTTGGCGTCGCCGGGCTCGATCCCGTGCGTCCAGGCATTGATGCGCCCGGCCCAGCGATCGAGCGCCTCGCCGCTGTAGCCGCTGACGTAAAGCTGCTCCGATCCATGCAGGCGGCAATAGACGAAATCCGCCGTCACATCCATCAGCAGCGGCCATTCCACGGTATCGGCGACCACCAGCCCGACCTTGTGCCTGCGCAGCAGTTCGATGAATTCGAGTGCGCAGAAACTGTCGTGGCGGATTTCCAGCGCATGGCGCATCGGCAGCACCCTCTCGCTCTTCGTCCAGGCTCGGCCGTCGAGCCGTTCGTCATGCCGCTTCGCCATATCGGCCGCAGCATCCGTATCCCTCGGCAGCATCGCCAGGAAGTTGTCGAAGAGCTCGGCATTGAATGTCTGGTTCGGCGGAAATTGCCAAAGGATTGGCCCGAGCTTCGGCCCTAAACGCAGCACGCCCGAAGCCAGGAAATTGGCAAGCGGCGTCTCGACGTCGCGCAGGCGCTTCAGATGGGTGATGTAGCGCGAGCCCTTGACCGAGAAAACGAAACCGTCGGGTGTGTCGTCGCGCCAGCTGGCGAAAGCATCCGGCTTCTGCAGCCCGTAAAATGTGCCGTTGATCTCGATGGAGGGAAATTGCCGCGAGGCATAGGCAAGCTCGCTCTTCCTAGCCAATCCCCTAGGGTAGAAGACGCCGCGCCAGGGCACATAGGTCCATCCCGATATGCCGATGCGGATCGTGCCTGTTTTTGCCATGGAAAGGGAACTGTGCCGGCGCGCTCTTGTTCCCGAATGCAATAAGGCGCCGCCCTGGCGGCAGCGCCTCGCATCGGGCAAGCTCAGCCGGTCGGCTTCAGCGAGCTGATGATAGCGATCAGCTCGTCGTCATGGGCATCCTGCTTGCCCTTGGTGCCCCAGTAGGTGATCAGGAGCAGCTTGCCTTCGCTTGGCGAAAGCACGGCGACGCCGATATTGACCGGCCCTTCCTTGTCGCTGCCGTCCCAGTCGAAGGTTTTCATCGTCATGCCGTTGATTTCGGCTTCGGACTCCTTCTGGGTCTTCTCCTCGATGCTGACGCCATTCTTCTGCAGGAAGGCGAAGGCCTCGTCGATGATCTTGTCGCTCGTCGCTTCATCGGCAACGTCGATCGAAAGATAGATCGCCGAATCCTCGGACTGGGCATCGATGCCGGTCTCCGTTTCCTTCGGCCCCCAGCTGTCGGGAATGGTTACGCTCGCGACAGGATCGTCGCTCGGAAATTCCAGCGTTTCCGCCTGGGCCATCACAGGCAGGAATGCCGCAAAGGCTGCGGCAATGATGAGCTTCTTCATGGTAGGTCCCCGCATGGTCGCGTCCCGACGGGCAGCAGCCCTTGCCGCCCCTCTCGCTCCGGATCGCGCCACATCGGATCGTTACCGGCTTTTGCTTTGCCAAGCCTTACCAGGAGCCGGGACAAGCGCATGCCGTCGTGATCCATTTTTGGTGTCTTCGGGAAATGGCGGGCAGCGAGCTGCCAAATGTGCGTTGAGCCAAAGGAGATGCCCGCCGCATCGGAGTGACTTCTTCCTCTCAACTATCCGCCTCTACAGATACGCCTGGATACGTCAGGATCTGGAGAGAAACCGTGGAAGTCACCCCGAGAATTCTGCTGAACATCAGGCAAGTCACAGAGGCGACCGGCATCAGCCGCGCCAGCATTTACCGGCAGGTCAAGGCCGGCCAGCTTCCCTTCGTCAAGGTCGGTTCCCGCACGCTGTTCCGCCCTCAGGATCTGCAGAGCTTCGTGGATCGGAGCGTTCGGGCCTCGGCCTTGTCCCGGCAGCCCGCCGAAGAAGCCTGCGAGCCCGAGCCTCTGTGATCGCGCGATAGCCCCCAGCCTTCCTGCTCAATACGGAAAATCTCATGTACCGGATGCCTGAATACGCGTCGCCGAAGACCGGCGACACTGATGATATCGCGCGTTTGCGGCGTGACGTGTCGCTGTCTTCGACCATCACGCAATACGGCTACAAGCTCGGCCGGAATGGACGGGAGTTCGAAACCTGCTGCCCGTTCCATGCCGAAGACACGCCGTCGTTCAAGGTTTTCATAGCACGCGATGGAGTGGAACGTTTCCATTGCTTCGGCTGCGGTAAGCAAGGCGATGTCCTTGATTTCGTGCGGGAGATGAAGGGCGTCGATATGCCCGAAACAATCCGCATCCTCGGCGGCATCGGCAGCCGGCCGGCCGCCCGGCCGGGGCCGGACAAGGCGCCGGATGCCTATGAGGGCATAACGGCCCTGCCGCCGCCGGCGGATCTGCTGGTGCCCGGCCGGCCTGTCAGGCTCTACAATCCCAAGCGCAGGGGCGGGCGCTCCGAATGGGGCTCCTTTGCGCCGTCGATGGTGTTTCCCTATCGCAACGCTGACGGTTCGCTCCTTGGCTACGTGCTGCGCCATGATCTCGCCGATGGGGCTAAGGAAACGCCGATGGTCATGTTCGCCCGCCTGCCCGACGGGACGCAAACATGGTGCCGCCTGCCGTTCGCCAAGCCGCGGCCGCTCTATGGTTTGCAGGATATCGGCGAGAAAGAAGTGATCATTGTCGAGGGCGAGAAGTGCCGCGACAGGCTCAGCATGGCGAGCGAGCGGGCGGTCGTTTCCTGGGCGGGCGGCACGCAGGGCGTCAGGCACACCGACTGGTCGCCGCTCTCGGGCCGCGACGTGCTGATATGGCCGGATTTCGATCGCCCGGCATGGCTGCAGCGCATGAAATCGCGCTGCAGCTGACGCGCCTCGGGGCTCGCATCCGGCTTGTCGGTCTTGCCGATGTCGGTGTCGCAAGCGAACTCGAATGCTATCGCGTCGACGACTGGCGCGCCGGCCTTTTTCCCGGCCGCGGCTGGGACTGCGCCGATGCGCTCGATGACGGATGGACGCCGGCCGAGATCGACGCCTTCATGCAGGCCACGGTGCGCCCCTTCGCGCCCGCGGGTGCTGACGACGAAAAACCTGTAACGGTCGAGAGTAAGGGCCGCGTATCGCACCGCAAACCAGTCGTCCGTGACCTGCCCCCACCGACCACGGAGGGAGACGAACGGCCGACGCTGCTCTTCCATGAAGCCGACCTTTCGGAAGCGGTAACGACTGCCTGCCGCCTGGCCATCGATGCCGGCGCGCCGCTCTATGCCCGCGACACGGCCCTGTTTCACGCCGTCCGCATCGCGGGGAAGGAAAAGACGGTGCTGGTCCCCGTCGATGAGCATGCGCTGATCGTAATACTGACGAAATACATACGCTGGCTGAAACCCGACGCGCGAAGGACACTCGGCTACAACGCCGTGTCCTGCCCGGCACTGGTCGCGAGATCCGTCATTGCGCGGCACGGGGAATGGCCTTTCCCGCAGATCACGGCGGTCGCATCCCTGCCGACGATGCGCAGCGATGGCACCGTCATCGACACCAAGGGCTTCGACCGGCAATCCGGCATACTCTTCGAATCGGACAAGACATGGCCCCAAATCCCCGAATGCCCCGACAGGGCGCAAGCCATGACAGCGCTGGAAAACATCAGGAAGCTTGTCGCGAGCTTCCCCTTCGTGAGCGGCATCGATGAATCGGCAGCCCTCGCCATGATCCTGACGGCGATCGTCCGCCCCAGCCTGAAAACCGCCCCGCTGTTCGGGGTCAATGCGACGGCGCCCGGCACGGGCAAATCCAAGCTGGTGGACGTTGCCGCCATTCTCGCGACCGGCCGGCTCGCTGCGGTCAACTCCTATGCGGGCGACGACAACGAGCTGCGCAAGGTCCTCGAGTCCAGGCTGTTGCAGGGCGACAGTTTCATCGCTCTCGACAACCTGTCGGTGGCGCTTCGCTCCGATCATCTTTGTCAGGTTCTGTCCCAGGAGGAAGTCAGTATCCGTCCCCTCGGCAAGACGCTTGCGGTTGACTCGGCAACGGCGGTCATGCTCTGCGCCACGGGCAACGGGCTGCGCTTTGCCGGCGACCTGACGCGGCGCGTCGTCCTGATCAACCTCGATGCCGGCGTCGAGCGGCCGGAAGAGCGCGTCTTTGCAAGCGACGTCATCGAGGATACGCGCCGCCAGCGGGTGGAGATCGTCACATCGGCCCTGACCGTCCTGCGGGCCTTCGTCGCCAGTGAGGCCGCCAAGGTCTCGCCGGCGCTCGGTTCCTTCGAGCACTGGTCGAACCTCGTCCGCTCCGCGCTCGTCTGGCTCGGCCTGCCCGACCCGCTCGGCAACGCTGCCAGGATCCGCGACAACGACCCGGAGAAGGAAAGAACGTCGGCAATCATCGCGGCCCTGCCGGCCGGCAAACCCTGGGCCGCGGCCGATATTGCCAGGATGGTGGACGAAGGCGCCTTCGACCCTGTTGGTAACCGCCGGCATGAAGCGCTGGTCGAGGCGCTTGGCGATTTCATCGAGCGCGGCAGGCTGAATACGACGCGGTTCAGCGGTTTCCTGCGCAAGAACTGCGGGCGGATTGTCGACGGACAAATGATCGTCGGTGCTGGAAAGAACCGCGCCAATGCGGTCCTTTGGAAAGTCCAAAGTGCGGGCCAAAGTTGAGGCAAAGACGCTGCCTACGCGACGAGGCTAAGTTGCACCGGTGCTTTCGTCGAAGTGGATGTTCTTCGCGGCAGTCAACCAATGTCCCCGCCCTAATGAGGGACTTTCAAGTACCTCTCTGCATAGGATGCATAGGATGCATAGGATTTTTTATACGTCGTGTGGGAAATGTCAGATGGTGACATGACAGGCATTGAATCTGACAATTCCCATGGAGCGCTGAAAACTGCCCCTGCATCCTATGCATCCTATGCATCCTATGCAGCCAGCGAAGATTATCTACTTCGACAGCCAGCTTTCGAAATAATGACGGACAGCCGCACCCGCGCCGAAATGATCGGTCGTATCCAGTCTCGCAACCGCGCCGCGCACGACGTCAGCCATGACGGCTGCAGGCACGATGCCGGACTTGCCCAGGGATTGAAACAGTTCCTCCACCAGGATGATCGTCCCGATCGCTTCGTCCTCAGCCTTGAAATTCGTCATTGCTGGTCTCCCCGGTTGTGTTGCTGGCAATGAAGTGGCTGTTCATCGAAAGTCCGGAACATCTTGGTGACTTCACGACAGACTCGCAAGAGCTTGGTCTATTGAGACTTGCGGTGCACGGAATTTATGGCACTTTGCTCCAATTTCGGGCGAGGGAAGGTGATGATGGGTTGGGTGTCCCAAGTTGATTGGGCGGTGGTAGTTGCAACGTTCGTTGGCCCTATTGCGGCAGTGGCGATAACGCTCTGGTATCAAGAACGGTCAGCCTGGAAGAGCAGCAGACGCAGCTTATTTGTTTCCATGATGCGGACCCGTAGAAATCCCACAAATGCAGAGTTCGTGGGCGCGCTGAACCTTGTTCCGGTTTACTTCTATTCCGAGAACGCGGTCATGCAGCGCTACAAGGAACTCATGGCCATTTTTGATGACACGATGTGGCTTCAAGCAGAGGCCCGTGCGCGGTTGGGCGAGAAAGCGGATCTTCATGTCGCTTATCTTCTATCGGAAATGTCAAAGGCAGTAGGAACCCCTGTCGAGCAGCTGCAAATTCTTCGCGGTGCCTACGCCCCGCAAGGATGGCTGGATGAGGAGCAGGCGCAAAAGCGTTTGAGAGAGTCCCTTACCGCCATAGCCACGGGCAATGCCGTGTTACCAGTTGCTGTCATACCGCCGCCTCAGTCGCTGATCCAAACCGAAGCTGCCGCAACGCCGGAAGACATTAAATAAACGCCTAGTGGCGGCACCCTCATTTTAAAAAAGATTGGGTCTAATCAAGGGTAGGGGGAATCGCGCGGACACTGACACATAGATGGCCTCTGAGACACGGGTCCGTTCCCGCAGTTTGGTCACTTTCAACTTGGTCAAAAGCTAGAGAGTTCTTTGTGTTAGGGCTCCCACACTATACATGAAGCAGAGCGCTTAACTCGTGGTGTCGATATGGATTTGGAGACTACTCCCGCCAAGCTCAACGTTGCAGTTCCGAGCTTAAAGTCCTTATACATAGAAATGTATTATGGTGACCTGCTACTCGCGAGTGGGTCAGTTTTTCTCGCTGCAAATGACAAAGAATCACACTGCGCATTGATTACTAATCGCCACAACGTAACTGGCAGGCATCAGGAAACATCCAAATGCTTGAATCGTAATGGAGCGATACCCGACAACATTGTCATCCATTTCCACAAGGCGAGCGAAAGTGTCTGGAAGTGGAAGGAGGTTAAACTTCCCCTTTATCGCAGTGATGGCACTCCGTTCTGGATAGAACATCCCAGACTCGGAGCAAACGCAGATATGGTTGCACTGAATCTTTCCTGGGGCTCCGATGTAACTAAGTATCCATATTTTCTCAAAACCGATCTTGACCGCCGTTCCATAGAAATTGGACCAGCAGAACCGATCAGCGTAATCGGATTCCCATTTGGGCTTTCGTCGTCCGAACATTTCCCTCTTTGGGCAACAGGCTTCCTTGCTCAGGAACTCAGTTTCATCTCCCCAGATAACCCGTCGTTTATAATTGACTGTAGAACGCGACCCGGCCAGTCCGGTTCCGCAGTAATAGCATATCGTCCTGGAGGCTATCGCTCGATAAAGGACGGACGCATCAACACCACGTTGACCGGGGAAACGGTGTGGGAGTTTCTTGGCATATATTCGGGGCGAATTAATCCTGAATCCGATCTAGGCCGTGTTTGGCACGTGTCTGCGATTGAAGAACTGTTAGCGGCCGCGGAGGTTGAGTACATTAAGCCTCGCCGAATAAAGTAACCGATCACCTGTCGATACTTGAAGGTTCGGGTGATGGGCTGAGCCGCTTGACCACAACCCACTCTCCCGGCATGCTCGACTTACGGGCGCTGGGCGGGATCAAGTGATGGACCTTCTCTCAATCATCTTGTCAGCTATTGGGTGGGAGAAGGACCGAGCCCTTCAAGCGAGTGACCGGAAAGTAGGGGCTTACAGGCTGGTCTCTGAGGTGGCGGCCGAATGCATGCGCGCAACCCAGCTCCTTAGCGCCACGACGCCCGGCATTGAGCGGCGACTCGCGGCGGCATTCCCTGAATACTCCGAAGTGATCCTTGGCTGCCGAGAGGGGTTGGCAAAGATGTTATCTGATACAACCCAGCTTCAAGCTATGGCTGAGAGCTAAAGCCGATGATACAGAACGCCAACACCTGGGCTGACTGGGAGACTGGCCTCATGAAACTGCACGAGTGGCGAAGCACGGCGACTGGGCTCTATCCTCACGCAGAAACGATGATTGGGCGCATCGAAAAGCTGTTAGTTGAGGCAGAACACGGCGCATCCCCGCTGAAACCCACCAGCAGCATGCAAAAGGTCGTGGCCTTTAGAGACCGTGACCGAGGGTTTGACGCCCCGCCGCTCTAGCGATGATCTGGACAGAGCCCGCCCGCACCGGTCCCCTTGCGTCTTGCCTCCACGGCACGGAAAGAACCAGGGCTCTACCACGTGTATGGTGTCTGCGATACGCGGCCTTGCGTCGGCGCATGACCCAACAGGTTTGGAAGTTATTCCGCCGTTGGTTCAAGTTTAGTTGAAACCAAGTGCGCGGCTTACTATCATTGCTCTTGATTGAGGACGTTGAAGAATCATGCTTATTTATAACGTGTATTGCGATGAATCTTGTCATCTTGAGAACGATGGGCAGAAGGCGATGGTATTTGGGGCCGTGTGGTCCCTGATTGATAAAAAGCAGGAGATTTCACAACGCGTTAAAGATATTCGTGAGCGCCACGGCATGTCGCCTGGGTTCGAATTCAAGTGGACGAAAATTAGCTCATCTAAAGTTCAGATGTACTTGGACTTGGTGGATTATTTTTTTGACGATGACGACATCAACTTTCGATGCTTGGTTATCCCAGACAAACAAGTAATAAACCACAAAAAATTTAATCAAACTCACGACGACTGGTACTATAAACAGTACTTCAATATGCTCAAAATCATATTGAGGCCATCTGACCAATATAACATTTATTTAGATATAAAAGACACGCGAAGCAACGCCAAGGTCCAGAAGCTTCACGATGTTCTGTGTAATAACGCGTATGATTTCTCTCGGCAGGTCATCCATAAAGTCCAGCAGATTCGTTCACACGAGGTGGCCCAAAGTCAAATCGCGGACGTGCTCATTGGCGCAATGGCCTATAAAGCGCGGGAGCTAGACGCGAATGAGGGTAAGCGGGCGGTTATCAATCGAATCGCTGAGCGCAGTGGTTATTCGCTAAGCCGCAGCACCCTCTACAAAGAGGAGAAATTCAACATCCTCTACTGGCAAGGGGAGCACTAAGCTTGGCGATTAACTGGTTGCCTCCTCTCGTGCTGCTCAATGAGTATGGTGGAGATTGGGATTTATATCTCGATGCTCTCTATGGGCACTTCCGCCGAGATTTCCTTGGAGGTGCAACGCCCACCTTTCGTGGGCTTCCTGTGCGGCTTAAGCGTTATCCAGTCGAACAAGATAAAGAGGCGACGTTTTGGCACTTCATCTCGGAAGGATCGGTTGAGTCCGAGCGCACGATAGACTTTAGGCGCTGTGAACGAATTTGCTGGCCACGCTCCATAATGGACAATGCGACTGATCCTGATTTGAAGGTCTGGGACCAAGAAATACGTGGTGAGATCAGGACGCATATTTGGTGCGAAGAGCATGATTACATGCTGGTCATCGCCAACCGACGTACTTTCTTTCTGCCGTGGACTGCTTATTCGGTAACGCAAACCCACGAGCGGCGGAAACTAGCGAAGCGCTGGCAGACATACCGTTAAAACGACTAGCCCCGCCGAAGCGGGGCCGTAACTCCTTCCACACTGACGCTTAAAGCTGGTGGATGAGATGGTTACTATATGCGTTCATGAGGGTACAAAAGTCAAGGTATTTTTGATGAAAGGTTATTGACATTTTGAAAGAACGGAGTCTGCGAAGAGCGAAGTTCGAATCATATTAGGTAGTTAGTAGTGGGAAAAAGTTGAGTGCATACCCTCTGTAGCTGTCCGTCAGGGCTAAAAGTGAATGTCAAACGACGATACAGGCGCACTGGCATTAAATAATGCAGCACTCTCAATGGATTAGACACAAACAAAAATGGCGGACAGAGAGGGATTCGAACCCTCGGTACGCTTTCACGTACACACGCGTTCCAGGCGTGCGCCTTCAACCACTCGGCCACCTGTCCATTTTGCGTTTCGCACCGGAGAGGAGCAAATCGTCGGAACGGCGCGATATATACCGATGAATTTTTGCCGATCAACCCAAATCTAACAGTTTTTTGACTTCTTCCGATAAAACTGCGCGCATGCCGTCCATTGCGCTGTGTCTGCTCCGGACCTATGTCTAGGTTTGAGTGAAGAATGGCGCGGCTCGCCGGACATCAGGCACACCCGTCGTCGGAGGAATTGATGCGTTTCTTGTTGCGTCTCGCCAGTCTGTTTGCGCTGGCAGTTGCGGTCATTGCCGGAACCATCGATTCCATTCAGTCCGTCGCATCCTCGCAAGTGATCATGACCCCGATGGCGGATGCCTGGCAGGATGTCAGTCCCTCGACGCTATCAGCGCTCCAGTCCTCCGTTTCCTATTACGTCCATCCGCGTTTTTACGCCTTCATCTTTCAGTGGCTCATGCTGCAGCCGGCCTTTGCCGTGCTTCTGGTCCTGTCGCTCATCCTGTGGATGATCGGTTACAAGAAGCCGCCGGTGGCAGGCCGCTTTACCGCATAGCTGAGGGGTTGGAGGGTCTGAAAAAGTGCAATCGGCAGTTCCTGAAACGGCCGGATGATGAGCCTGGTGCCGCCAGGGCATTGGTTAGAAAATCTGCATTTCAGCGGTCGATTTGCCCAGAATTCAGGACCTGTGGGCTGATTTTCGGCAATCATGGCAAATCTTTACCAACCGAAAAATTTCTCGTGAATTTTTCGCGGAGCCATGCAAGGATGCGCGCAGCCAGGCCTCCGGGGGGAGGTCGGTGGTTCCGCAGACATGCCTGAAAAAGGCTTGCGGGAGGACCCCAAACAAATAGCAACAACAGGGCTGCAAACTCATGAAAAAATCCCTTCTCACCCTCCTTGCCGTGGCAGCGATGTCGACGACGGCGCTTGCCGCCGACATCAAGCCGGCTCTCGTTTACGGCACCGGCGGGAAGTTCGATAAGTCCTTCAACGAAGCTGCCTTCAACGGCGCTGAAAAGTTCAAGAAGGAAACCGGCATCGCCTACCGCGATTTCGAGCCGACCGGCGACACCCAGGGCGAGCAGGCCATCCGCAACTTCGCAAGCCGCGGCTTCAACCCGGTCGTTGCCGTTTCCTTCGCCTGGACCTCGGCTGTCGAGAAGGTTGCCGCCGAATTCCCGGACACCAAGTTCATCATCGTCGACTCCGTCGTCGACAAGCCGAACGTCCGCTCCGTCCTCTACAAGGAAGAGGAAGGCTCCTATCTCGTCGGCATTCTCGCCGGCATGGCGTCGAAGACCGGCAAGGTCGGCTTCGTCGGCGGCATGGACATTCCGCTGATCCGCAAGTTCGAATGCGGCTACGAGCAGGGCGCACGCGCCGCCAAGGCTGATATCCAAGTCTTCCAGAACATGACCGGCACGACCGGTGCAGCCTGGAACGACCCGGTTCGCGGCGGCGAGCTCACCAAGAACCAGATCGACCAGGGCGCTGACGTCGTTTACGCGGCAGCCGGTGCGACCGGTCTCGGCGTTCTGCAGACGGCAGCCGACAACAAGAAACTGTCGATCGGCGTCGATTCCAACCAGAACCATCTGCATCCGGGTTCCGTTCTGACCTCGATGGTCAAGCGCGTCGATCTGGCTGTCTACAACGCCTTCAACGACACCAAGAGCGACAAGTTCACCGCTGGTGTCCAGTCTCTCGGCATCAAGGAAGACGGCGTTGCCGCCGCGATCGACGAGAACAACAAGCCGCTGATCACGCCGGAGATGCAGGCTGCCGTTGACAAGGCCAAGGCCGACATCATTGCTGGCACCATCAAGGTTCACGATTACACCACGGACAATGCCTGCCCGAAGTGAGTCGTAACTGAGATCGGGCGTATGGCGGACAAGGATTTTCGCCATACGCCCTTTTCTTATTTGGAGCCTGCTGTGACAGACCAGCCCGCTATCGAACTTGTCGGCATCGACAAGAAATTCGGCGCCGTTCACGCCAACAAGGACATCAACCTGACCGTCGCCAAGGGCTCGATCCATGGCATTATCGGGGAAAACGGCGCTGGCAAATCGACCCTGATGTCCATCATCTACGGTTTTTACCAGGCCGACAGCGGCGAGATCCGCGTCAACGGCCAGCCCATCACCATCAGGGACAGCCAGGCGGCCATCGCAGCCGGCATCGGCATGGTGCACCAGCATTTCATGCTGGTCGATAATTTCACCGTCCTCGAAAACATCATGCTCGGCGCCGAAGGCGGCGCGCTGCTGGCAAGGGGCGTTGCGTCCGCGCGCGCCGAACTCAAGCGGCTGGAAACCGAATACGGCCTGGAGGTCAATCCGGACGCGCTGATCGAGCAGCTTCCGGTCGGCCTGCAGCAGCGTGTGGAAATCCTCAAAGCCATGTACCGCGGCGCCGAGATCCTGATCCTCGACGAGCCGACGGGCGTGCTGACCCCGGCCGAGGCCGATCACCTGTTCCGCATCCTCGGCGTGCTGCGCGACGAGGGCAAGACCGTTGTCCTGATCACCCACAAGCTGCGCGAAATCATGGCGATCACCGATACCGTCTCCGTCATGCGCCGCGGCGAGATGGTCGCCACCCGCAAGACGAGCGAGACCACGGTCGAAGAGCTCGCCGAACTCATGGTCGGCCGCCGCGTGCTGCTGCGCGTCCAGAAGGGCGAGGCGAAGCCCGCCGACGTCTTGCTGTCCGTGCGCAACCTGACGGTCAAGGACAACAGGGGCGTGACGATGGTCGACAACGTCTCCTTCGATGTCCGCGCCGGCGAGATCGTCGGCATTGCCGGTGTCGCCGGCAACGGCCAGTCGGAACTGCTGGAGGCGATATCAGGTATCCGCAAGCCGGCATCGGGCGAAATCCTGCTCGATGGCCAGCCGATCGACAAGGCCGATCCGGCCCGCCTGCGCGAGCTCGGCCTCGCGCACATTCCCGAAGACCGCCATCACATGGGCCTGGTCCTGAAATTCGAGGAATATGAAAATGCCGTACTCGGCTATCACCACCGTCCCGAATACAGCCGCGGCCCGCTGCTCGATCTCGACGCCATCCGCAAGGATGCAATGGAGAAAATCGAGAAATACGACATCCGCCCGCCGAACCCGCGCCTGAAGACGGCAAATTTTTCCGGGGGCAACCAGCAGAAGATCGTCGTCGCCCGCGAGATCGAGCGCGACCCGAAGATGCTGATCATCGGCCAGCCGACCCGCGGCGTCGATATCGGCGCCATCGAATTCATCCATCGCCGGATCATCGAGATGCGCGATGCGGGCAAGGCCATCCTGCTCGTCTCCGTTGAGCTCGACGAAATCCGCGCCCTTTCAGACCGTATCCTTGTCATGTTTGCCGGCCATGTCGTCGGCGAGAAGACGCCCGATGCCGGTGAACAGACCCTCGGCCTGATGATGGCCGGCATTGCCGCGTGAGGCCTCGATGAGCACTGCTTCCGTATCCCTACCGAGATGGATCAATTACGGTCTGATCCCTCTTTTAAACCTGGTCGTCGCCTTCCTGATCTCGGGCTTTGTCATCTGGCTGATCGGCGAAAGCCCGCTGGCCGCGCTTTCGCTGCTCATCGAAGGTGCCTTCGGCAGCGGTGAAGGCATCGGCTTCACGCTCTATTACGCGACGAGCTTCATCTTCACCGGCCTTTCGGTCGCCGTCGCCATCCATGCCGGCCTCTTCAACATCGGCTCGGAAGGTCAGGCCTATATTGGCGGGCTTGGCTGTGCGCTGGTGGCGCTGGCACTCGACAATTATGTGCCCTGGTATGTGACCATGCCGGTTGCCATTATCGGCGCCGGTCTCTTCGGGGCCGCCTGGGCCTTCATTCCCGCCTTCCTGCAGGCCAAGCGCGGCAGCCACATCGTCATCACGACGATCATGTTCAACTATATTGCCGCCGCTCTCATGGTCTATCTGCTGGTGCATGTGCTGATCGTGCCGGGCAAGATGGCGCCGGAAACCCGCACCTTCCTCGAAGGCGGACAGCTTCCGAAGCTCGGCTGGGTCATGAGCATGTTCGGCGCCAAGCTCGGGGCAGCGCCCTTCAACGTCTCCTTCATCATCGCGCTGTTCGCCGCCTGGTTTGTCTGGGTGCTGGTCTGGCGCAGCAAGCTCGGCTTCGATATGCGCACGCTGGGCATCAGCCCGACCGCCGCCGCCTATGCCGGCACGCCCCATGCGCGCACCATCATCATCGCCATGCTGCTCTCTGGCGCACTCGCCGGCATGATGGCGCTGAACCCGGTCATGGGCTCGTCGGCTCGTCTGCAGGTGGAGTTCGTCGGCGGCGCGGGCTTCGTCGGCATCGCCGTATCGCTGATGGGACGAAACCATCCGCTCGGCATCATCTTCGCCGCGATCCTTTTCGGCGTCCTCTATCAGGGCGGCGACTGGATCTCCTTCGAAATGCCCAACATCACCCGCGAGATGATCCTCGTCATTCAGGGTCTGGTGATCCTGTTTGCCGGTGCTCTGGAATATATGTTCCGCCCGGCAATGGTGCTCATCTACCAGCAGTTCAAGCGAGCCTGAGGAACAGACGATGGAATATTATGAAATTTTCATCAACGTTCTGAGTTCGACGATCCGGCTCTCCATTCCGCTGATCTTCACCGCGCTTGCCGGCTTGTTTTCCGAGCGCGCCGGTATTTTCGATATCGGTCTCGAAGGCAAGATGCTGGGCTCGGCCTTCGCCGCCGCCTGCATCGCCTATCTCACCGGCTCGGCCTGGGCCGGCCTCGGCGCCGGCATCGTGTGCTCGGTGGCGCTCAGCCTCGTGCATGGCTTTGCCTCGATCACCAATCGCGGCAACCAGATCATCTCGGGTGTCGCCATCAACTTCTTCATCGCCGGTATCACCATCGTGCTCGGCCAGGCCTGGTTCGGGCAGGGCGGCCGCACGCCGCAGCTGGCGCCCGACGCCCGCTTCGCACCGATCATTCTGCCGGGTGCCGATGCTATCAGGGACGTGCCGCTCATCGGCCCGCTCTATGCCGGCGTGATCTCCGGCAACAATATCCTCACCTATCTCGCTTTCCTCGCCGTGCCCTTCTCCTGGTGGGTCCTCTATCGCACGCGTTTCGGCCTTCGCCTTCGCGCCGTCGGCGAAAATCCGGGTGCGGTGGATACGGCAGGCATTTCGGTAACCTGGCTGCGCTACCGCGCCGTCATGTGCGCCGGCATTCTCTGCGGCTTCTCCGGCACCTATCTGGCGATCGCCCAATCGGCTGCCTTCATCAAGGACATGTCGGCCGGCAAGGGCTATATCGCGCTCGCCGCCCTCGTCTTCGCCAAGTGGAGGCCGGTGCCCGTCATGTTCGCCTGCCTGCTTTTCGGTTTCCTCGATGCGCTGGCGAATTTCATGCAGGGCAAACAGGTGCCGCTGATCGGTGAGGTGCCGGTTCAGGTTTTCCAGGCGCTGCCCTATATCCTGACCTGTGTTCTGCTCGCCGGCTTCATCGGCGTTGCAATCCCGCCGAAGGCCGGCGGCGTGCCCTATGTGAAGGAGCGTTGATATGTCCCACGACCTGTTCGAAGCGGCGCGCGGCGCCATGGCCTTCGCGCATGCTCCTTACTCCAAGTTTCCGGTCGGCGCGGCGATCCGCGCCGAAGACGGCAAGGTCTATACCGGCGCCAATATCGAGAACCTTTCCTTCCCACAGGGCTGGTGCGCCGAGCCGACGGCGATCGGCGCCATGATCATGGGCGGCGCTAAGAAGATCGTCGAAATGGCCGTCATCGCCGAAAAGCTGCCGCTCTGCCCGCCCTGCGGCGGCTGCCGGCAGAAGATCTCGGAATTCGCCTCGAAGGACACGAAGATCTATCTCTGCGACGAAGCCGGGGTGAAGAAGACCATGACCATGGAAGAGCTGCTTCCCTTCAGCTTTGAGACCGAACTCGGATGAACGCGACCGTCGATCTGCTGGCTGCTTTGCTCGGCGGTCTCAAGCCGCGCTACGGCATCGTGCTCGGCTCGGGTCTCGGCTCATTGGTCGATCAGGTCACGGATGCTGTCTGCATCCCCTACAAGGACCTGCCGGGCTTTCCAGTCAGTGCAGTCTCCGGTCATGCCGGAAACGTCGTTGCCGGCCATCTCGGTTCGGTGCCGGTCATCATGCTCTCGGGTCGTGTCCACTATTACGAAAAGGGCGATGCCAACGCCATGCGCCTGCCGATCGAGGTGTTACATGCCCTCGGTGTCGAGGTCCTGATCCTCACCAATTCGGCGGGTTCGCTGAAAGACGAAATACCGCCCGGCTCGGTCATGCAGATCGCCGACCACATCAACTATTCCGGCATGAACCCGCTGATCGGCGAAGAAAGCGATCATCGTTTCGTCGGCATGACCAATGCCTATGATGCCGAGCTTTCGGCGGCTATGCACAAGGCAGCCAAGACGCTCGGCATTCCGCTCGCAAGCGGTGTCTACATGTGGTTCTCAGGCCCGAGTTTCGAGACGCCGGCCGAAATCCGCATGGCCCGTATCCTCGGCGCCGATGCGGTCGGCATGTCGACTGTGCCCGAGGTCATCATTGCAAGAATGCTGGGCCTGAGGGTTGCGGCTGCCTCGGTAATCACCAACTATGGGGCTGGCATGACCGGAAACGAGCTCAGCCACGAGGAGACCAAGGATATGGCGCCGGTTGGCGGTGCCCGTCTCGCCGCCATACTCAAAGAGATGATTGCCGGTAATTGATTACCGGCGGAGGAAGCGAAATGAATAGCCATTCCAGCCGGGAAACGGCCGCCGTCGCCCTTTCCCTTCTCGATTTCACCAATCTGAATGACGACTGCACGCAGGAGCAGATCGACACGCTTTGCGCCCGCGCGCAGACGCCTTATGGCAACAGCGCCGCGATCTGCATCTGGCCGCGTTTCGTCGCCCATGCCCGCACCGTGCTCGGCAAAGGCCATCCGGTCCACATCGCGACCGTCGTCAATTTTCCCTCCGGCGATCTGGAAATCGCCGATGTCGCCGCCGAAACGCGTGAGGCGATCGCCGACGGCGCCGATGAGATCGATCTCGTCATTCCCTATCGCAAGCTGATGTCGGGCAACGAAAAGGCCGTCACCGATATGGTTTCGGCCGTGCGCGCCGAGTGTGTCGCGCCTGTCCTCTTGAAAGTCATCATCGAGACCGGTGAGCTGAAGGACGCGGCCCTCATCCGCCGCGCCTCTGAGCTGGCGATCGAAGCGGGCGCCGATTTTATCAAGACCTCCACAGGCAAGGTTTCCGTCAACGCCACGCTGGAAGCCGCCGACATCATGATCCGCGCGATCAGGGAGAGTGGCCGCAAGGTCGGTTTCAAGCCCGCAGGCGGTATCTCGACCGTCGCCGATGCGGCCCTTTATCTGAGCCTGGCCGAAACCATCATGACGCCGGACTGGCCGATGCCCTCCACCTTCCGTTTCGGTGCCTCCGGCCTGCTCGACCATATCATGGCCGTCCTCAGCGGCACGGAACCGAAGCCGGCGGCTGTCTCGGGCTATTGAGATGATCCCGCAGGAGATTATCCGCCAGAAACGCAACGGCGCCGAATTGCCATCAGGCGATATCGACGCCTTCATTGCGGCACTTGCCGCCGGCGACCTCTCGGAAGGCCAGATCGGCGCCTTCGCCATGGCGGTCTGGTTCAAGGGCATGTCGCGCACGGAAACGGTCGCTCTGACGCTCGCCATGGCGCGTTCCGGCAATATGCTCTCCTGGAACGGTATCGACCGCCCCGTCGCCGACAAGCATTCGACCGGTGGTGTGGGCGATAATGTTTCGCTGATGCTTGCCCCAATCGCTGCTGCCTGTGGTCTGGCTGTGCCGATGATATCAGGCCGCGGCCTTGGTCATACCGGCGGCACACTGGACAAGCTCGAATCCATTCCAGGCTATACGATCAATCCGGATGCCGCTCTCTTCCGAAACGTGGTGAAGGAGGTCGGCTGCGCCATCATCGGCCCGACGGGTACCTTGGCGCCAGCCGATGGCCGGCTCTATGCGGTGCGCGACGTGACGGCAACCGTCGATTCCATCCCGCTGATAACGGCCTCAATCCTGTCCAAGAAACTTGCTGCCGGCCTTCAGACGCTGGTGCTCGATGTCAAGACCGGCAACGGTGCCTTCATGGCCGATCCGGAGCAGGCGATCGTGCTGGCGCATTCCCTGGTCGAGGTCGCAAATGGCGCGGGTGTGAAGACATCTGCGCTGATAACGGATATGAACCAGCCGCTTGCCGATAGCGCCGGCAATGCTGTCGAAGTGCGCAATTGTCTCGATTTCCTGGCTGGCCGAAAGGCCAGTACCCGCCTTGAAACCATAGTGCTTGCCTTTGCCGCCGAAATGCTCGTGCAGTCGGGCGTTGCCGGCTCGCTTATGGAGGCGGAGAGCAAGGCGCAGGACGCGCTTTCTTCCGGCAAAGCTGCGGAGATCTTCGCACGCATGGTGCATATGCTCGGCGGCCCGGCCGATCTTCTGGAGCGGCCGGATGCCTATCTGCGCAGGGCGCCGATCGAGCGGCCTGTTGCGGCATCGCGCACCGGCTGGCTCGCGGCCTGCGACGCCCGCGATGTGGGCATGAGCGTGATCGACCTTGGCGGCGGGCGGCGCCATCCGGCCGACAGGATCGACCACAGCGTTGGCTTCACCGGTCTGCTGCCGCTGGGAACGCGTGTGAATGAGGGCGATCCGATAGCGCTCGTTCACGCAGCAGATGAGGCATCGGCGGAACGAGCCGCCGTCGCACTTGCCGCAAACTATCGCATTGCCGACGAGAAGCCGGAGCTTCCCCCCGTTATTGCCGGCCGTATCTGATGGAATTTACTGCTTGAGGCTGAGCGAACCGTCGGCGACGGAGTAGAAGGCAAGCTTCCGCAGGAAGCTCATTCCGACCAGCGTGCCGCTCAGGGCTTCGTCTTTCAGCACGAAGGCTTCGACGCTGCGAACGCGGATGCCGCCGATTTCCACGCGATCAAGCGTCACATGCGCGGCCTTGGTCTGGCCGTTCGCGGTATTAACCGCGTAGCGGAAGTCGAGCTGGTTGCCGCTGTAGCCGAGCCTGCGCGCAAGGCTTTCGTTCAGTGCGACATAAGTGGCGCCGGTATCGATCAGCCCCTGCACCGGCTTGCCGTTGATCCTGAAATTGCCGGTATAGTGACCCCGCGCGTCGGCCTGCAGGCTGATCATGCCGCCGTCGGAAATCGTGGCCGACGTGTCAGGCGCGTTATCTTCGGTCGAGACGAAATTTGCGGAGATCGTATTGCCGGGCTGCGTCGTGCGGGTGAGCAGAGAAGGCACTTGTGTCGCCAGCGCAGCCGCGATGCTGGCAAATATGACGGTGCGCATGAGCATGAAACAGAAATCCTTCCTGTACAAAACCCGCCTCATGCGGACCTCATGCTTCAAGCAGCTAAGCCACAACTGCTGAAAAGTTGCTAACCGCGACATAAAAAGGCCCGGAATGAAGCGCCGGGCCTTGGAAGTCTTTCGAATTGGTAAAGGAAGTCGAAATCATTTGGTGCCGTACATGCGGTCGCCGGCATCGCCGAGACCGGGCACGATATAACCCTTCTCGTTGAGATGGCTGTCGATCGCCGCCGTGAAGACCGGAACGTCCGGATGGGCGCTGCGGAAATTCTTGATGCCTTCAGGGGCGGCCAGCAGGCAGAGGAAGCGGATATTGTGGGCGCCGCGCTCCTTCAGCTTGTCGATCGCGGCAATCGAGGAATTGCCGGTCGCAAGCATCGGATCGACGACGATGATCAGGCGCTCGGCCACATCCTCAGGCGCCTTGAAGTAATATTCGACCGGCTGCAGCGTTTCGTGATCGCGGTAGACGCCGATATGCGAAACGCGGGCGGACGGCACGAGATCGAGCATGCCTTCCAAGAGGCCGTTGCCGGCGCGCAGGATGGAGGCGAAAACCAGTTTCTTGCCCTCGAGGATCGGCGCCTGCATCTCCTGGATCGGCGTTTCGATCGTCTCCATGGTCAGTTCCAGATCGCGCGTCACCTCATAACAAAGCAGTGTCGAGATTTCGCGCAACAGCCGGCGGAAGCTGCCTGTCGAGGTTTCCTTGCGCCGCATGATGGTGAGTTTGTGCTGCACGAGCGGATGATCGATGACTGTGACGCCGTCCATAGGGAAACCTTCCAATTCTTTGTTCTTATCGGCTGTTTCTTTCATGGAAACGGCCTCCACTTCAAGAGCGGGGGCGCATTTGCCTGGACCATTAACAATCCCGCGACCCGTTAAAGGCGCGCGAGCAACGCCTTGCGGGTCTCTTCGTCGACGAACGCTGCTTCGATGGCCGTGCGCGTCATCGCATTGATATCGGCATCGCTAAAGCCGAAAGCACCGGAGGCGAGCTCGTATTCCCGCTTGAGCGAGGTATGGAAGAATGGCGGATCGTCGGAGCTGATCGTCACCTTCACACCGGCGTCCTTCAGCCTGCGTAACGGGTGCGAGCTGAAATCCTCAAAAACCCTGAGCGCGATATTCGAACCGGGACAGACCTCAAGCACAGTGCCCGCGTCGGCAAGCCGTTTCACGAGGTCGGCATCCTCGATTGCGCGCACACCGTGGCCGATGCGCGCGGGGCGCACCTCGTCCAGTGCATCCGAAACGCTGAAGGCGCCGCAGACTTCGCCGGCATGGATCGTCAGGCCAAGCCCTGCATCGCGGGCGATGTCGAAAGCGCGCGCATAATCGGCAACGCGGCCCATCCGCTCTTCTCCGGCAAGGTTGAAGCCGGTGATCAGCGGATTCTTGGCCTTCGCCGCATATTCCGCAGCGCCGATCACGCTTTCCGGGCCGAAATGCCGTTCCCCGGTCACGATCAGTCGCGCTTCGATGCCGCTCCTTGCCTTCGCCCGGCGGATGCCTTCGCATATGCCTGATATATAGGCGTCGGCGCCGAGGCCGATGCGCTTGCCATGGTCGGGCGAAACAGTGAGCTCGCTGTAGATCGTGCCGATGCCGGCCAGCTCTTCAAGATAGGTTTCCGTCAGCAGCGCATAGTCCTCCTCGGTCTTGTAGACCTCGGAAACCTTGTCGTAGCATTCCAGAAAGCTCGCAAAATCATGCCAGACATAGGTGCCGTCCTGCAGATAGGCACTGATGTCGATGCCGTATTTATGTGCCTGCGCTTCCGTCAGGTCGGGGGGAGCAGCACCTTCCAGATGACAGTGCAGCTCGACCTTCTTCAAATGCGACGTCACAGAAAACTCCTTCCATGCGGTCCGGAGGGAATACCGAGATGCCGCGCAACGCTCTCGCCGATATCGGCAAAGCTCCTGCGCACGCCGACAGAGCGCGATCTGATACCGGGACCGTAGGCGATAACAGGCACGCGCTCGCGTGTATGATCGGTGCCGCGCCAGGTCGGGTCGCAGCCGTGATCGGCGGTGAGAACCACGAGATCACCTTCCCGCAGCTTCTGATGAACCTCGCCCAGGCGCGCGTCGAAGGCTTCGAGGGCAGCCGCATAACCCGCAACGTCGCGGCGGTGGCCATAGAGCATGTCGAAATCGACGAAATTGGTGAAAACGAGATCGCCGTCCTCCGCCTCGTCGATTGCAGCAAGGGAAGCATCCATCAGGGCATCGTTACCATTTGCCTTGATGACCCGCGAAACGCCCTGGTGGGCGAAGATATCGCCGATCTTGCCGACGGCATGCACATTGCGGCCATGCTGGACGAGCCGGTCAAGCAGCGTCGGTTCCGGCGGCGGCACCGAGAAGTCGCGGCGGTTGCCCGTTCTCTGGAAGGTCGCCACACTTTGACCGATGAAGGGGCGCGCGATGACGCGGCCGATATTGTAGGGATCGAGCAGGCCGCGGGCGATCTGGCAGAAGTTGAGCAGGCGGTCGAGGCCGAAATAGACCTCGTGGGCAGCCACCTGGAACACGGAATCCGCTGATGTGTAGCAGATCGGCTTGCCGCTGCGCATATGCTCTTCGCCGTAGCGGGCAATGATCTCGGTTCCCGAGGCGTGGCAATTACCGAGAATGCCGGGCACATCGGCTGCGCGGCAGAGCGCTTCGATCAGTTCCTGCGGAAAGGCATCGCCCTTATCAGGAAAATAGCCCCAGTCGAAGGTAACAGGCGTTCCGGCGATTTCCCAATGTCCAGACGGTGTGTCTTTGCCGCGTGAGGTTTCGTTGGCGGCGCCATAGACACCGTGTATCTCGTCCGGCAGCGGCATGCCGGCGGGAAATTGCCCGGAGGCCGCTCGCGCAATATGCAGCAGGCCGAGCGCCGACATGTTCGGGAGCGAAAGCGGGCCGGACCGCAGGCCGGCACGGTCGGCCGCACCGGCCGCACAGAATTCGGCGATATGGCCGAGCGTATCGGCGCCCTCATCGCCATAGGTTGCCGCATCCGGTGCTCCGCCGACACCGAAGGAATCCAGAACGAAGAGAAAGGCACGCGCCATTTTTCACCCGTATTATCTGCTGTCGTCAGCCTTTAGCTGGAACGATCTGACTACAGCGCCGCGCGTCTTTTCGGACGCGCAAAGAACGCTGTAGAACTTTAAATTGCTGCATGATTTTTGTTCTTAAATCGATTCCGATTTAAGGAATTATGCAGTAGTGCCCAGCCATATAATGACGGGACCCGCTTGGCAAATTTGGGGTGTGGAAGCTTCAGATCCCAGGGATCGCGACGTGCTTTAGCAGTCGCCGCAGGGGATATCTTTGTTCTGTCGCTGGCGATAGAAATAGCTGCGGCTGATCGTGATGGTGCGCATCTCCGTCGGCATGAAATTGGGCGCAAAGACGAATAGCGCATAGGGTATGCTGAGTTCGCTTCGGATGAGGAAGCTGTCGGCCTTTTTCATTTCCGTCGGAACGTCGGAAACTGTGCTGTTCTTGGCATAAGGCGCTGCCCCCGTTGATGCCCAGGACCACATGACCGTAGGATTGGAGCTGCCGTCGATCTGGATTGCGGTGACCTTCACCAACATATCCGAGCTGTCGTAGGGCGAGTAGATTGGCGATGCGGCTTTGGCAATATCTGTGAGCGAGCTCTTTGTGACGCTCTGCTGCTGGGTGATGATATCGGCGATCGACCCGGCGGCACGTGCCGTGCGCTTGCTGACGCTGAGCCCGATCGTGATCTCGAATGCACCGAGATAAAGCATGACCAGAACCGGGAAGATGATGGCAAATTCGATGGCACCGACACCCTGCCGGTCGGTCGCAAGGCGCCGCGCCGTCGAAGCCAGCCGTATGAGAAGTCCGCGACGCGCCATTATGGATACTGCTCGTTCTGGAAGGCAGCCGTTGAGACGATCAAATATTCGCTCGGCATGGAACTGCCAACCGGACGAAGCCCTGTAATATAGGGACGCACGAGATCGACAATGATGGACCAGCGATAATAGGCGCGCAGCATGTTGATCGAGCCGGGACCGCCGGGCGTGAATTTGAAGGCTGAAATTTTCAGATCGGAATATTTATCCGTCGACATTCTTGGGATCGCCGTCGGGATGGCAGCGAAAGTGGGGAAGCTCTGCACATCCAGGTAGAGCTTGGCGGGTGTTGCCGCCTCCGTATCCGAACAGCGGATAATGATCGAAATTTCGTCGCAGAAGGCCTGCCGGAACTGGGTCTGCGTCTTGTAGCTCGCACGCGCGGAATCGGCGAAGGTGATCTGCCCGGTCCGCATCTGGCGGCTCATCGTATCGACGGCGTTCGAGACGAGTTCTTCGGCTGCAAAGGCGATGAAGGTTTCCAGGATGGCGAATATGACGACGAAATAGGGAATGGCCAGCAGCGCAAACTCGATCGCCGCGGAGCCGTCGCGCGAGCGGGCTAGGGCGCGAAGTCTGGATAAACGGAGGGACGCACGCACCTTGCCCGTCTCCTGCTCACTGATCGCCATAGTCTGGCCTCGAAAATGTTCTTCGGGCGCCACACTAAGGCGTGTTCGTTGATTTTCCGTTTCAGGCCGGAGCAGCTATTTTAACGAATGCGCGTGAGCTTCGTTGATGTCGCCTAGTTTGCGGAAGCGGCTTCACCCTGCTGCGAATGCTGCTCGCAATTGGGCGTGCAGGAAAGAACCGAGCGCTCCGTCTGGCGATAGACGCGCACCGTGTTGCCTTCATCGATGGAGACGAGAATGCGTTCGTCCAGAATGGCGTTGCCATCGCCATCGAGCAACACGATGTTGGTTGTGCCGAAGGCGCGGCCCGTCAACACGATCGTCCTGGCGTCGGCGACCGTCGCATCGGCAACCTTGGAATTGCCGACGATGACCTTGCTGACCGGCCGGTCGAGCTTCAGGACGCGCGCGTGATCCATATAGACGCGCAGCATGTCTTCCTGGGCAGAGGCCGCGGATGCCGTAAGAGCCGCAATCACCCAGGCAAAGAAAACGGTTTTGCCGTTCGATGGCATTTTGGCCCTCTTTCACGATCGCAATGCAAATTGCAGATAGAATGGAAAAAAATGGTGAACGAAGCTTTAAGCTTTCCACGCCATGTTCATGCGTGAAACGCATCGGACCATTTCGGTACGCGCCGACGAGGCGTGAAATCGACGGGCGGCGGAAATTCGTGCCATTTCTGGATGCCGCACGGCTATTGTTCCACATTGCTTCTGGAAATTCATGAGAAATCTAAGCAATGAGGTAAGGAATTACTTACCCTGAGCGGGCCGGTTGTCTCGTTTACACCTTGTTAAGGCATTTCATTAAGTCGATGGAAACGGCCATTCGCTAGGTTGCAGCCATCCGATCAACGGCAACAGTTGGCGGACGTGCTGAACATCAACTGGAGTTAGAGGTAACCATGACCAAGCTTTTTAGCCGTTTTCTGAAGGATGAATCCGGCGCGACCGCAATCGAATACGGCCTGATCGCCGCCCTCATTTCCGTAGCCCTCGTTGCTGGCGCCACCACGCTCGGCAACAAGCTGAACTCTACGTTCGTGACGTTGGGTGGTAAGCTGGACAGCGCTGTCAACCCGCCGGCAGCAGGCGGCGGCAGCACCCCCCCCAACGGCTAATTACCGGGAGCGTAGCTCCCGTTTGGAAAAGATCAGGCTCACGAGCGAACGCCGTGAGCCTATTCGTCTTGAGCAGACGAGAACTTGGGGCAGGTGAGAAGATGATCGTAGCCGCAATCCTTCTGGTTTTTCCGCTCTGCCTCGCCTTTGCGGCAATATCCGATCTGTTGACGATGACGATCCCGAACAGGATATCGTTGATCCTGGTTGTTTCATTTGTCGTGCTGGCGCCATTGAGCGGTCTTGCGCTTCCGGCAATCGGAATGCACGCACTGGGCGCCGCGATCGTGTTCGGCATTTGCTTTGCCCTCTTTGCGCTGAACGTGATGGGTGGTGGAGATGCGAAACTCCTGAGCGCGGCCGCGATCTGGTTTGGTTACGATCCCGCTCTCGTGGTTTTTCTGGCTAATGTCGGTATCATTGGCGGCGCGGTCACGTTGGCGATCCTGATGATCCGGTCACAGGCAGACATGATATTGGCCATCGGCCTGCCGATTCCCAATTCGCTGCTGCTCGCCAAGAAGATACCCTATGGTATCGCCATCGCAATCGGCGGCTTCCTGGCCTTCCCGTCCTCGCCGCTCTTCATCGCCGCACTGGAAAGCCTGAAGTGACGGCATTTTAATTGGCCGTTAACTTAAAATGTAAGTGTTCCATTAACTATAATTATACCAATTCCTGAGCATTCTGCGGGGGCGAACGCGTTGTGCCCCAAGGAATGATCAATGAAACCGGCCCGCCTTATTATCCTAGCTGTCGCCGTGGTGGCAGCCGGCCTTGCCGGCTTTCTTGCCATGAACATGGCCGGCAGTGGCGGTGTCGTGACGAAGGTCCAATCCGTCATCGAGAAAGAGCCGACCGTCAACGTGTTGGTCTCCAGCGCCAATCTGCCCGTGGGCGCAAGGCTGGATGAAAAGTCCGTCCACTGGATGGCCTGGCCGCAGAATGGCGTTGTCCAGGGCTTCATTACCGAGACCGATCGGCCTGATGCGATCAAGGATCTGCAGGGCGCCGTCGTGCGCTTGCCCGTCTTCGAAGGAGAGCCGATCCGTCCGGAAAAGGTCGCCGATTCCAACAGCCGCATCCTGTCTTCGCTGCTTCCTGCCGGCAAGCGTGCCGTGGCGACCGAGATTTCCGTCGCGACCGGCGCAGGCGGCTTCATCCTCCCCAATGACCGCGTCGACGTCATCATGGTGCGCAAGGGGCAGGGCACTGACAAATACATAACCGAAACCGTGCTGAGCAATGTTCGCGTTCTCGCCATCGATCAGCAGATCGAGGAGAAGGAGGACGGCACAAAGGCCGCGGTCGGCACCACTGCGACGCTGGAGCTGACCCCCGACCAGACCAAGGTTCTGGCCGTCGCCCAACAGATGGCCGATCGCCTTTCGCTTGCCCTGCGCTCGGTTGCTGACGCGCGGGAGCAGGACACCAGCGCGGCAGACTATTTGCTGAGCGGTGATAACGGCAGCGCACTCATCCAGGTCATCAAGTCCGGCTCCATCGTCACGGATGCCACCGGCTCAGTGAAGCCGGAGTAAGGGAAATGCAGATGGGCAACTCAAAACAGCGCGCCGGGCTTTTCCTCACCGCCTGCCTTTCCCTGGCAATGGCTGCCGCCGGCATCACGCCGCTCTCCTTCGTTGCATCCTCGGGTATCGAACAGGCCAATGCCGCGTCGGAAAGCCTCATCCGCATATCGCAGGGCGGTCCCGGCGCGCATCGCCGCGTGAAGCTCGGCCTCAACAAGGCCGTCGTCGTCGATCTGCCTGATGACGCGCACGATATTCTCGTTTCCGATCCGAGCATGGCCGATGCAGTGACCCGCACCTCGCGGCGCATCTATTTGTTCGGCAAGACGGTCGGGCAGACCAATATTTTCGTGTTCGGCGCCAGCGGCGAAGAGGTCGTCAGCCTCGATGTCGAGGTGGAGCGCGACGTCTCCGGTCTCGAGGCCAATCTGCGCCGCTTCATCCCGGACTCTGCCATCAAAGTCGAAATCGTCTCCGACAATATCGTACTGACCGGTACCGTTCGCACACCGCAGGATGCGACCCAGGCAGCGTCGCTCGCCATGGCCTTCCTGAAAGGCGGCGAGGCCACGACGCGCACGAGAACCGCTTCAGGGACCGGCGGTGACAGCGCAGTTGCGCTCTTTGTGGAAGGCCGTCAGCAGTCCCAGGTCGTCAACCTCCTGCAGATCCAGGGCGAGGACCAGGTCACGCTCAAGGTCACGATCGCCGAGGTTCGCCGTGAAGTCCTGAAACAGCTTGGTTTCGACAATCTCGTCACCAACTCCTCGGGCATGACGGTCGCCCAACTCGGCAGCCCATCGGCCGATAGCGCCACATCCGTCATCGGTGGCGGCCTGGCCGCGCTCTTCAAGAACTCGATCGGCAAATACGATATTTCGACTTACCTGAATGCGCTGGAACAGGGCAAGGTCGTCCGCACGCTGGCCGAGCCGACGCTGACGGCGATTTCCGGCCAGGCTGCGACCTTCAATTCCGGCGGCCAGGTTCTTTACTCGACGACGGACAATAACGGAAACGTCACCGTCGTTCCCTATGATTACGGTATCAATCTGGCCTTCAAGCCGGTGGTCCTTTCTTCCGGCCGCATCAGCTTGCAGATTACGACCAATGTTTCCGAGCCCGCGCCGTCGGTATCGGGTGCTGCGCCGACCTATCAGCGCCGTTCGGCCCAGACCTCGGTCGAGCTTCCGTCGGGTGGCTCGATCGCTCTTGCTGGCCTTATCCGCGACAACATCTCCCAGACGATGAACGGCACCCCCGGCGTCTCGAAGCTCCCGCTTCTCGGCACGCTCTTCCGTCAGAAAGGGGTCGAACGCCAGGAAACGGAACTCGTCATCATCGCGACGCCCTACCTGGTGCGTCCGGTAGCGCGCAATCAGCTCAATCGGCCGGATGACAATTTCAGCCCGACGAATGATGCGTCCGCCTTCTTCATGAACCGCGTCAACAAGGTTTACGGCAGCTCTCAGGCGCCGATTGCCGATGCGCAGTTCCACGGCTCCATCGGATTTATCTACAAATGAGCGGGGCACGGTCTGAACCGATGAAAACCAACAGAGATCAGGCAATGGCCCCTTGGAACGCGAAACATTCCCGCACCGCAAAGCCTCGGCTCGTGGCTGCATCGCTCGCCGTTGCAATCCTTTCCGGCTGCGCCGGCCCGCGCGATCAGTTGACGACTGGCGGTATTCCCGACGATTACCGGGAGCGCCATCCCATCGTCGTCACGGAAGCCGAACAGACGGTAGATATTCCCGTCGCCTCCAGCGATCGCCGCCTGACGATCGCCCAGCGCGAACTGATCCGCGGCTTTGCGCAGAATTACGTGTCGCGCGCCTCTGGCCCCGTCTACATCCTGTCTCCCGAGGGGTCGGCAAATGCAGGAGCAGCGCGCGCCTTGCGCAGCCAGGTTCGCGCCGAACTTGCTTCGCGCGGCATTGCCAGCAGCAAGATCATCAATACGTCCTATGCGGCAACCGGCCTTCTCGATGCCGCGCCGATACGCCTGAGCTTCACCGGCATGACGGCGGTAACGACCCAGTGTGGCCAATGGCCGAAGGATATCTCGGCCGATTTCACGAACCAGAATTACTACAATTTCGGCTGTGCCTCGCAGAACAACCTCGCCGCCCAGGTCGCCAATCCGGAAGATTTCGTCGCTCCGCGCGGCATGACCCCGATCGATGCAGAGCAGCGTAACCAGGTGATCAAGGAATACCGCGGGACAGAAGAATGAGTACCGTCGACTACGCGATCAAGAATAGCAGCGAACTCCGCCATGCCGAAGAGGCGATGCGCATGGGCGAACTGGAAAACATGCGGCCGCTGCCGCGCATCTCCGTTCACGCCTTCTGCGAAAGCGAAGGATTGCAGCGGGTGATGGAGCGCTGTGCCAATGACCGGCGCATGTCGAAAGTCAGTCTGCGCATCACCAGCGGCGGCACGGCTGCCGCTGCAAACATGTTCTCCGGCGCACCGACACCGAACCTGATCATCCTTGAAACCAGGACGAACCCGGCCAACCTGCTTGCCGAGCTCGCGCCGCTCGCCGCCGTCTGCGATCCCTCGACCAAGGTCATCATCGTCGGCTACTACAACGACATCGGTCTCTACCGCGAGTTGATCCGCAACGGCATTTCTGAATACATGGTCCAGCCCATCGCCATGCCCGACATCATGGGCGCGATGGCGGCAATCTTCGTCGATCCGGAAGCCGAGCCGCTTGGCCGCAGCATTGCCTTCATCGGCGCCAAGGGCGGGGTCGGCGCATCGACTGTCGCCCATAATTGCGCCTTCGGTATCTCGAACCTGTTCTCGACCGAGACGATCCTGGCCGATCTCGACCTGCCCTATGGCACGGCGAATATCGATTTCGATCAGGATCCGGCCCAAGGCATTGCCGAGGCCGTCTTTGCGCCGGAGCGGCTTGACGAGGTTTTCCTCGACCGCCTGCTGACCAAGTGCTCGGAGCATCTTTCGCTGCTGGCCGCCCCCTCGCTTCTCGACCGCGCCTATGATTTCGAGGGCCAGGCCTTCCAGCCTGTCATGGATGTGCTGCAGCGCAGCGCGCCTGTCACGGTGCTCGACGTTCCGCATGCCTGGTCGGACTGGACCCGTTCGGTACTCTCAAGCGCCGACGAAGTGGTTATCTGCGCGGTCCCCGATCTCGCCAACCTGCGCAACACCAAGAACATGCTCGATGCGCTCCGCAAGATGCGCCCGAACGACAAGGTACCGCATCTCATTCTCAATCAGGTCGGCATGCCGAAGCGGCCGGAAATCTCGGTTTCCGATTTCTGTGAGCCGCTGGAGGTCGAACCGATTGCCATCATTCCCTTCGATATCGGCCTCTTCGGAAACGCCGCCAACAGCGGCCGGATGATTTCCGAGGTCGATCCGAAGTCGCCGACTTCAGAGACCTTTTCGCAGATCTCGCACATCGTCACCGGTCGCGTGGCGATCAAGAAATCCAGGAAGGGCGGCCTTCTCGGCCTTCTGAAGCGCAAGTGAACGAGTAGAATTGGATCGGATCAATGTTCGGAAAACGCGGAAATGAAGGTTTCGGAAAGGCCGGTGCCGGCGGTGTCGCCGCTCCTCCGCCGCCGATGCCCGCTGCCGCCCCGGCAGCGCCATCCGGTCCCGCGGTGTTCGTCGAGCCGTCGCGCGAGCCTGCCCGCCAGCAGGTGGCGCCGCCACCGATGCAGACGCCGCAGCGCAAGCGCCCCGCCCGCACGGACGAATATTACGACACCAAGGCGCAGGTCTTTTCCGCGCTGATCGATACGATCGACCTCTCGCAGCTTTCCAAGCTGGATGGCGAAAGCGCGCGCGAGGAAATCCGCGATATCGTCAACGATATCATCACCATCAAGAATTTCGCGATGTCGATCTCCGAGCAGGAGGAACTGCTCGAGGATATCTGCAACGACGTCCTGGGTTATGGGCCGCTCGAGCCGCTGCTGGCGCGAGACGACATTGCCGATATCATGGTCAACGGTGCGGGTCAGACCTTCATCGAAGTCGGCGGCAAGACGATCGAATCCGAAATCCGATTCCGCGACAATTCGCAGCTTCTTTCGATCTGCCAGCGTATCGTCAGCCAGGTTGGCCGCCGCGTCGATGAATCGAGCCCGATCTGCGACGCGCGCCTGCCTGACGGCTCGCGTGTCAACGTCATCGCCCCGCCGCTTTCCATCGATGGCCCGGCGCTCACCATCCGCAAATTCAAGAAGGACAAGCTGACGCTCGATCAGCTGGTGCGCTTCGGTGCCATCACGCCGGAAGGCGCAACCGTGCTGCAGATCATCGGTCGCGTCCGCTGTAATGTCATCATCTCCGGCGGTACGGGCTCCGGCAAAACCACGCTTCTGAACTGCCTGACGAACTATATCGACCGCGACGAGCGCGTCATCACCTGCGAAGATACGGCCGAACTGCAGCTCCAGCAGCCACATGTCGTGCGTCTCGAAACTCGCCCGCCGAACATCGAAGGTGAGGGCGAGATCACCATGCGCGACCTCGTCAAGAACTGCCTGCGCATGCGTCCCGAACGCATCATCGTCGGCGAAGTGCGCGGACCCGAAGTATTCGACCTCCTGCAGGCCATGAACACCGGTCACGACGGTTCCATGGGCACCATCCACGCCAACAACCCACGCGAATGTCTGAGCCGTATGGAATCGATGATCGCCATGGGCGGCTTCACCCTGCCGGCAAAGACCGTGCGGGAGATCATTTCCTCTTCGATCGACGTGATCATCCAGGCGCAGCGCCTGCGCGACGGTTCGCGCCGTATCACCCAGATCACCGAGGTGGTCGGCATGGAGGGCGACGTCATCATTACCCAGGATCTGATGCGCTACGAGATCGAAGGCGAGGACGCCAGCGGTCGTCTGATTGGCCGCCATATGTCTGCCGGTATCGGCAAGCCGCACTTCTGGGATCGCGCCCGCTATTACAACGAAGAAAAACGCCTCGCCGCCGCGCTCGACGAGATGGAATCGAAATCGAAGGAATGAGATGTTCGGCATCGATCCGACAGTATTGGCAATCGTCGTTCTCGCAGCCGTTGCGGCGGCAGCGGTCAGCTATGCCGTATTGTTTTCGCGGATCGAGAGCGACAAGAAATCGGCAAGCCGCATCAACCGCGTCAAATCGGCCGAACTCGATCGCACCAAGGTCAAGGCCGCCCGCGACCGTGTGCAGGAATTGTCGAAGCGTCGCAAATCGGTGCAGGACAGCCTGAAGGATCTCGAAAAGCGGCAGCACGAAAAGACCAGGAAAACGCTGTCACTGAAATCCCGCCTAGTGCAGGCGGGACTGCCGATCACGCCCGTCCGCTTCTATCTTTTCAGCGCACTCTTCGCGTTTGTGCTGCTGGTCTTGCTTTTCCTCGCCGGCGCATCGACACCGATCATGCTCGGTATTCCCGTGGCCGCTGGGCTTGGTCTGCCGCGCTGGGTGCTGGGCTTCCTCGTCTCGCGCCGCCAGAACAAGTTCCTCGATGAGTTTCCGAACGCGCTCGACGTCATCGTCCGCTCCATCCGCTCAGGCCTCCCGCTGAACGATGCGATCCGCCTCGTTGCGACCGAGGGGGTCGAGCCCGTCAAGGGCGAATTCCGCCGTATCGTCGAATCGCAGCAGGTGGGCCTCAGCGTGCCCGAAGCCTGTGCACGCATGACCAATCAGATGCCGTTGCAGGAAGTCAATTTCTTCGCGATCGTCATCGCCATCCAGTCGCAGGCCGGCGGCAACCTGTCGGAAGCGATCGGCAATCTCTCCAAGGTGTTGCGCGACCGCAAGAAGATGAAGGCCAAGGTGAAGGCGCTGTCGATGGAAGCCAAGGCGTCTGCCGTCATCATCGGCGCCCTTCCATTCATCGTTGCCACGCTCGTCTACCTGACGTCGCCGCAATACATGATGGTCCTGTTCACCGATCCGCGCGGCCACTTCATCATGGGCTTTTCGGCGATCTGGATGTCGATCGGCATCTTTGTAATGCGCAACATGATCAACTTCGATATCTAGCGGGAGCAAGGCAGCATGTCGGAAGAACTTGCCGCAACATTGACCGATCCCGCCATGATCGTGGCGGTGCTCGTCGCCATCGCCGTCTTCGCCACCTTCTACACGCTTGCCGTTCCCTTTTTCGAGCGTGGCGATCTCAACAAGCGCATGAAGGCCGTCTCGACCGAGCGCGAGCAGATCCGCGCCCGCGAACGCGCCCGCCTGAATGCCGACGCCGGCGGCAAGGCCACGCTCAGAAGCCAGAACAACCGGCCCGTCCGCCAGATTGTCGAGCGTTTCAACCTGCGCAAGGCACTCGTCGACGACAACACGATGAACAAGTTGCGCGCCGCTGGTTTTCGCTCGGAAAACGCGTTGAACACCTTCCTCGTCGCGCGCTTTCTTCTGCCATTTCTCTTCCTGGCCGTTGCCGCATTCTGGATGTTCGGCCTCGGCAACCTTGCCGACAAGGGCCTGCCGATACGGGTCTTCATCGTCATCGGCATCGCCTATATCGGCTTCTATGCACCGAACATCTATATCTCCAACCGTATGGGCAAGCGTCAGCTGTCCATCAAGCGCGCCTGGCCAGATGCGCTGGATATGATGCTGATTTGCGTGGAATCGGGCATTTCCATCGAAGCGGCCATGCGCCGTGTCTCCGAAGAGCTCGGTGAACAATCGCCGCCGCTTGCCGAAGAAATGGTGTTGACGACCGCTGAGCTCTCCTTCCTGCCGGATCGCCGCGTCGCCCTCGAAAATCTCGCAACCCGCACCCAGATCGATCTCGTTCGTTCGGTCACCCAGGCGCTCATTCAGGCAGATCGCTACGGCACGCCGGTAGCAACGGCGCTGCGCGTGCTGGCACAGGAAGGCCGCGACGAACGCATGAACGAAGCGGAAAAGAAGGCTGCCGCCCTGCCGCCGAAGCTGACCGTGCCGATGATCCTCTTCTTCCTGCCGGTGCTGGTCGCGGTCATCCTCGGCCCCGCCGGCATCCAGGTCGCCGACCGGTTCTGACGCTTGCCGCTATGAGGGAATCCGGCTAGCTTGCGCTCCCGCATAATTGGCGAAGCTGGGCCACAATCGGGAAGCACGAACGTTTTTCGCCGCTCGCCTGCGCACCCCTCGATTATCAGGGCAATTCAGCGAAAATGTGCGGCGGTTTCGCGTGAAACAAAGAGATGGAGTTTTGCCATGTCGTCTCTCGGCATCTTTATCAGCATCATCAGCGCATTGGTGATCGGCGCCATGAGCCCCGGTCCGAGTTTCGTTGTCGTCTCGCGCATTGCCATCTCCCGCTCCCGCTTTGATGGGCTCGCCGCAGCACTCGGCATGGGCGTCGGCGGCGTGACCTTCGCTGTTCTCGCTCTTGCTGGTCTGACGGCGCTGCTCTCGCAATTCGAGTGGCTTTATCTCGTGCTGAAGATCGCTGGCGGTGCTTATCTGATCTACATTGCGTTGGCGATCTGGAAGGGAGCAAGTGAACCGCTCGCGCTCTCAGGCGATATCGCCGGCAAAAGCACGCCGGCGCGCAGTTTCACGGCCGCCCTGCTGACGCAGTTGAGCAATCCGAAGGCGATCGTTGTCTACGCCAGTATCTTTGCCGCACTCCTGCCCAAAACCGTGCCGGTGGAACTTTTGCTGGCGCTGCCGGTCGGTGTCTTCCTGGTCGAAGCGGGATGGTATGCGATCGTTGCGCTCGCTTTTTCGGCCCAGCACCCGCGCAAGGTTTATATTGCTGCCAAGGCCTGGATCGACAGGGCCGCAGGCGCGGTCATGGCTGGCCTCGGCCTGCGTCTCATCCTGTCCGGATTGAGCGGCAAATAACTCAGTTGGTATTGCTGGCGGCGGCGGACGTCGTGTCTTTCGCCGCGAGCTTCTGCCAGGAATTCTGTTGCGAAAGCATGCCGCGCAGATAGGCGACATTCGCATCGGCCTGCTGCGGCGAGAGTTCGCGCCGCGCGATCTGCTCGGCCTCTGGAAAACGTCCCTGCAGCCCGACGGCGAGGGCGAGGTTCTGGCGCACGCGGCTGTCTGCGGAGGGCTGACCTGCCGCCGAGCGAAGATAGGTTTCCGCCGTGCGCAGATCGCCCGTCAGCAGATAGGACATGCCGAGGTTGGAAAGGATCGACGGCTCGTTCGGCTGGATGTCGAGCGCATCGCGGTAGCGCTGACGCGCATCGTTTGGCTTGCCCATCTGATCGAGGATCGCGCCTTCTGCCGAGATCAGCCGCCAGTCGGGACGGTCTGGCGTCTGCGCCCTGCCGATCGTGTCCAGCGCCTGCTGAAGCTGCCCCGCGGCTGCCTGCGCCTTGCCATAGGCGGCAAGCACATTGCGGTCGGCAGGATTGGCGATGGCGACCTGCTGCATGACGGCTAGCGCCTGTGCGTCGCGTCCGTTCATGCGCAGCAGATTGGCGTAGTTGACGCCGTTGACGGGATCGCGCGGGTTCTTCTCATAGGCCTGGCCGACGCGGTCGGTGGCGGCCCGCAATTGATTGGCGTCCATCTGCTCGACCGGCCTGTCGAGCTTCGGGATCGAGCCGGTCGTCATCCGGTCCTTTGCCGTCGTCGAGCAGCCGGCAAGCGCCAGCATGACGACGGCAGTCGCGGTTCCCTGCAAAATACGCTTCTTGAGAGGAATGGAGGCCGAGACGGGCATTGCGCGATCCTGAATGAAATCGGCGCCTGACCTCAAAGCGGAACAGGGAAAGGTTTGACGCAATCTTCGCTCCAGCAATAGTCTGTTAACCCTAACAGACAGTTAAGAAGTGATTCTGCCCCCGCCTCCAAGGACAACCATGGCCCCCTTCCAGTTCATCGAGAGACCGACGCCTTTCAACACCAAGGGTGGGTCGACGCTGCCGATCTTCGCTGTCACGCCCGCCCATATCGAAACCGGCACCATCGATCCGATCGCGCTCGATTGGGCTCGCAAAGCCGGCTACAAGGCGGAAAGCGGCTCGCTGCTTCTGATCCCGACAGCCGATGGCCATCTCGGCGGTGCACTCTTCGGGCTCGGCACGAATCCGTCGGAGCAGCCCTACATCACCGGCAAGCTCGCCCGCGCGCTTCCGGCCGGCGACTGGCACATCGAGACCGCACCGCTGACGGCGAACCGTCTCGCGCTCGGCTTCGGCCTCGGCAGCTACCGTTTCGACCGTTACAAGTCCGAAAAATCCCCGGCCGCGACGCTGATGATCCCGCGCGATGCCGACGCCAACGAAATCAAGCGCCAGCTCGCCGGCGTCTTTCTTGCCCGCGACCTCATCAATACGCCGACCAACGACATGGGTCCGGAGCAGCTCGAAGCCGCTTTCCGCAGCCTTGCCGCCCACTACAAGGCCGAGATGTCGGTCATCATTGGTGACGACCTGCTGAAGGAGAACTTCCCGCTGGTCCATACCGTCGGCCGCGCCAGTGCCGATGCGCCGCGCCTGCTGGAACTGCGCTGGGGCAAGAAGGGCCACCGCAAGGTGACGCTGGTCGGCAAGGGCGTCTGCTTCGATACAGGCGGCCTCGACATCAAGCCGGCTTCTTCCATGCTCTTGATGAAGAAGGATATGGGGGGTGCTGCAAACGTCATGGGCCTCGCGCTCATGATCATGGATGCAAAGCTGAAGGTCGATCTGCGTGTCATCGTCCCGGTCGTCGAGAATTCCATCTCGTCGAATGCCTTCCGCCCCGGCGACATCTACAAGAGCCGCAAGGGCCTGACGGTCCAGATCGACAACACCGATGCCGAAGGCCGCCTGATTTTGGCCGACGCACTCGCCTATGCCGACGAGGAAGAGCCCGATCTGCTGATCGACATGGCGACCCTGACGGGTGCTGCCCGCGTTGCCCTCGGCCCAGATCTGCCGCCCTTCTTCACTGATGATGAGAACCTCGCGCAAGACCTGATGGAATCAAGTCTCGAGACGGACGATCCGCTCTGGCGCCTGCCGCTTTACGCTGGCTACGAGAAGGACATCCGCACCAAGTTCGCCGATATCACCAATGCTCCGGCAGGCGGCATGGCCGGTGCGATCACTGCAGCACTGTTCCTGAAGCGGTTCGTCGGCAAAGCAAAGAGCTGGGCGCATTTCGATATCTACGGCTGGGCGCCGAACGAGCGCGCACATTCGCCTGGAGGCGGCGAGGCGCAGGCCATCCGTGCGCTCTACCATCATATTCGCCAGAGCGTCCGCTGAGCCGGTCGTTAAAATTTTATTCACCTTGCGAGGCGGCATTCTGTGCCGCCTCTTGCTTGCGCGGGTCAATTGCCGGAAAATGAAACGTTAGCGTAACGATTTTCCGGAGGGGCCGTGCCGATTGAACTGACCGCCTCACAGGCGCTTGGCCTCTGGCACGGCGTGGCGCTCGACCAAGTCCGTCACGACAACAGAGATTTGACGTTGCGCCAGATGGCGATCCTGCTGCATATCTATCTCGTGCCGCCGCCGCATACCGTGCGCGGGCTGGCCGCGACGCTGAACGTGACGAAACCGGTCATCACCCGGGCGCTGGATACGATGGGCGAGATGGGCCTCGTCGATCGCGTCCGCGACGATGCCGACCGGCGCAATGTCATCATCAAGCGCACCGTTGGCGGCGCGCTCTATCTCGAAAAGCTCGGCGATCTCGTGCGCGAGCAGGGCCGCAAGCTTCCGGTCTGAAAGGCCCCCGACTGAAAGGCCCATTTGAAAGGAATTCCATGACGATGCTCGACCGCCGCCTTCACGCTTATCGCCCGGATCTCGCGGAAGCCGGCCTTGAAGGCAAGGTCGAAGCGACGCGCTTTGTGAGCGGCACGCCGGCGCGCGTCTGCGTTCCGGTCATTGCCTTGCGTCCGCAGCCGGATCTTGCCCGTGGTATTGATACGGAGCTGCTTTTCGGCGAGGACGTTACGGTCTTCGATCGTGCTGATGGCTGGTGCTGGGTCAAGGCCACATCCGACGGCTATGTCGGCTACCTGCCCGAACAGGCGATCGCCGAAGCGGTGCCGGCTCCGACACATATCGTCGTTCCGCAGCGCACCTTCCTCTATCCCGAACCGGAATTGCGCAAACCGTATAAGACAGTGCTGTCGATGGGCAGTCGTGTCCATATATCAGGCGAAACGGAAGCGCGCGGCAATCGCTATCTGGTGCTCAATGACGGCACGGCGATCTTCTCCAAGCATCTCCAGCCGCTTGGAGCGTTGGATGGCCAGGACTACGTCGATATCGCTGCCCGCTTCCTGGAAACACCCTATCTCTGGGGCGGCCGCTCCGGCCTTGGCATCGATTGCTCCGGCCTCATCCAGCTTGCGCTGCAGATGACCGGCAGAAGCGCGCCGCGCGATACCGATATGCAGGCGGCTGGCCTTGGCGAGCCGATCGAGCGCTCAGATGTACGCCGCGGCGATCTGGTCTTCTGGAAGGGGCACGTCGCCATCTTCGAAGATCCCGAAACCATCATCCACGCCAACGGTCACACGATGACCGTGGCGCGTGAGAATTTCGACGCTGCCGTCAAGCGCATCGGCTGGCTCTACGAACAGCCGACCGGCTATCGGCGCCCGTTCTGAGATTGCTTTCGGACGGTCGGCGGCTTTGGCCAGTCCTTGATGCCGCCCGTCCAATCCTCGAATGCTTTCGAGAGTTTCAGCACCCGCATGTCGTCGAAGCGTGGTCCGACGATCTGCAGGCCGATCGGCATGCCCTTCGAGAAGCCGCAATTGATGGACGACGCCGGCTGTTCCGACATGTTCCACGGCACCGTGAAGGCGATGTGCTCGAAGGGCAGCTTCGGATCGTTGGTCGGAGAGGGCCATTCGGCCGGATAGGAGACGACCGGATTGGTCGGTGACAACACCGCATCGACCTCGGTGAAAAGCCGGCCACAGGTCTTGCGCATTTCGATCGTCTGATTGAAACCCTTGACGGCATCCACGCCGCTGACATCGGCACCGCCCTTCGCCCATTCGTAGATATAGGGCAGGATCGTTTCGCGGCGCTCCTCGCTCAGCCCGGCAATGTCGCCCCAGAAACGCGCACGCCAGAAATCGTCGAGCCCATCGAGCATGGTCCGTGTCAGCACCGGCCCTGCGGAAACGATCGTCGCACCCGCCTTCTCGAAGAGTTTCGCGGCCTGCTCGACGGCAATCTTCACATCATCATCGACAGCCAGGCCGCAGCCCGCATCGAGCATCAGTCCGATCCGCATGCCGCTGAGATCGATAGCAAGATTCATCCAGTCGAAATCATTCGGCGGCAGACTGGTGCCGTCGCGCCAGTCGGGGCGGGAAAGGGTTGCCATCGAATAAGCGGCATCCTCCACCGTCCGGGTCATCGGTCCCGCGCAGCGACCGACATAATAGGGGTCAACTGGAATGCGCCCATGGCTCGGCTTGAAGCCGAACACACCAGTCCAGCCGGCCGGCAGGCGCACAGAACCGCCAATATCCGTGCCGATATGCAGTGGCCCGTAGCCGGCAGCCGCCGCCGCCGAAGCGCCGGCGCTCGAACCGCCGGGGTTCTGTGTGATGTCCCACGGGTTGCGGCTGAGATGATGGAAACTGGAAAGGCCTGACGAGAGCATGCCGTAGTCTGGGCAGGTCGTCTTGGCGAAGATGATCGCGCCGTCCTCCCGCAGCCGCGCCGCTGCCGGCGCATCCGCTTCCGCTGGCTTCAACTCGACCGCCTTCGTGCCGAGCGGCACCGGTTGTCCCTTGGTGGCGATCAATTCCTTGAGGGTAACAGGAATGCCGTCGAGCGGTCCGAGCGTTTCACCTTTCATCCAGCGCTCGCCCGATGCCATTGCCTGCTCGCGCGCTGCTTCCGGATCATAGAGATAAAGCGCTGCGATCGAAGGCTCCCAGGCATCGATATGCTTTTCGAGCGCGAGCCAGTAGTCGAGCGGCGAGAGGCTTTTGTCAGCGAAGCGTCGCCTGAGTTCGCGGATGGTGAAATCGGTATCTGGCATGGTCTGATCTTTCGGGCGGTTTGTCTTGGGAGGACATCAGCGGCTCGCTTCGCGCGGGTCGAACAGATCGCGCAATCCGTCACCCAGCATGTTGAAGCCGAAGACGGTGAGCGCGATGGCAAGGCCGGGCAGGATTGCCAGCCACGGAGCAAGCGAAAGGAAGGTCTGCGCGTCCGCCAGCATGCGTCCCCAGGTCGGCGCGGGCGGCGCCATGCCGAGGCCGAGGAAGGAAAGGCCGGCCTCGGTCAGGATCGCGAGGCCGAGCTGGATCGCCGCATGCACGATGATCTGGCTCATGATGTTCGGCAGCACATGCCGCACCGAGATCGTGAAGCGGCTGTTGCCGATCGCCTGCGCCGCCAGCACATAGTCGCGGCTCCAGGCCTGCAGGGAGGTAGCGAGCGTCACGCGTGCAAAGACCGGTATCATGAAGACGGCGATGGCCGCGATGGCGGTAAAGCGTCCCGGCCCGAGAAATGCACCGAGTATCATGGCGGAAAGGATCGGCGGCAGCGCAAAGATCACGTCGCAGGCGCGCATCAGCAGCGCCTCACAGGGGCCGCGGATGGCCGCCGCGGAAACACCGGCGATCGAACCAAGCGTGCCGCCGATGGCGACCGCGCTGATGGCGATGGACAGCGAATTCCAGCACCCGACCATCAGCATAGAGAGCACATCACGGCCGAACTGGTCCGTGCCGAGCAGGCCGAAGGCAAGCGGCGGCTGCAGCTTGTGAATGATCTGCATCTTCGCCGGCGGCAGCGGTGTCCAGAACAGCGATAGCAAGGCAATGGCAGCCAGAAAGCCGACGATACCGATGCCGGCGATCAGGTTCTTTCGCCGGCTAAATCGGAAGCTTCGGCGACGCCGGACAAAGGCGGAGGAAACGATGGGTGCCATCATGCCGCCTTTCGCATGCGCGGGTCGATCACGAGATAGGAGAGATCGACGATGAAGTTCATGACGATGACGAGGCCTGCGAAGAACAACACGACATCCTGCATGACGACGATGTCGCGCTGCGACAGGGCCTGAAAGGCAAGCCGCCCCAGCCCCGGCAGGTTGAAGACGTTTTCGACCAGCACCGCGCCAGCGACAAGAAAGGTGAATTGCAGCCCGAGAATGGTCAGGATCGGTACCAGCGCATTCGGCACGATATGCCGCCAGAGCACGGTGCTTTGCGGCAGCCCCTTGGCGACGGCGGTACGCGCGAAATCCTCGTGCATGGTGTCGAGCACCGCAGACCGTGCGACGCGCGTGAGAACGCCGGCCTGCGGCAGCGCCAGCGCCACTGCCGGCATCAGCAGCGCCTGCAGCGCTGGCAGAAGCCCGGCGTCCCATCCCGGAAAACCGCCTGCCGGCATCAGCCCGAGCGTTGTGGAGAACAGGATGATGAGCAGCAGCGCCACCCAGAAGGCCGGCACGGCGATGCTGATCTGCGAGAAGATCGTGGCGATCGCATCGAGGATGCCACCCCGCCGCGCCGCTGCCAGCACGCCGAGCGGCAGTGCAATCAGCACCGACAGTACGATGGCGATCAACGCGAGCGGCAGCGTCACGGCCAACCGCTCGACGATCAGCCCGGCGACCGGTACGCCGTAGGTGTAGGACTGCCCGAGATTGCCGGAGAAGACGCCGGCGAGCCATTGGCCGTAACGCAGGATGAGCGGCTGGTCGAGGCCGAGCTCATGCCGCAACGCTGCCAGTGTCTCCGGGCTTGCCGAGGTGCCGAGCATGATCGAGGCGGGATCGCCCGGCAGCAGATCCATGACGGCGAAGATCACAAGCGAAACGACGAGAAGGGTAAGGACTAGGCCGGCAAGGCGGCGGGAAAGCAGTGCGATCATATCGTCTTCGTCACCCTGTCAGCCGCCACCCGCCCTCGATCCTTACTCTTCCCAGGAAACGTTGCTGAGAACGTTGGAGGGGATCGGCTCGTTCTCCCACAGGCCCTTCAGCTTCTTGTCCCAGACGCCGAGTTTAGGCATGACGAAAAGGTAGAGCGCCGGCACGTCCTCGGCGAGAATCTTCTGCGCTTCGCCGTAAAACTTCGCCTGCTCGGCTGGATCGGTCGTTTCCTGCACCTTCTTCATGAGATCGTTGAAGGCCGGATTCTTGTAGTTGAAGTAATAGGGATCGCGCGAATAGATATCGATGTCCATCGGTTCGGCATGGGCGACGATCGTCATGTCGTAGTCACGGCTGGTCATGACATCCTTCACCCACTTCGCCGGGAATTCCGTGGGCTCGATATTCATCGTCACGCCGATCTCGGCCAACATGGCCTGCATCACCTGTGCGCTGCGCGGCGCATAGGCCATCTGCGGTGATTTGATCGTGAAGGTGAAGCCGTTGGGATAACCGGCCTCAGTAAGCAGTGCCTTGGCCTTTTCGACATTATAAGGCAGCACGCCCGTCATGTCCTGATAACCGGGATCGTTCGGGGTATAGTGGCTGCCGATGGCCGTGCCCAGGCCGGACCAGGCACCATCGATGACGGTCTGGCGGTCGATCGCCATCATCAGGGCCTGGCGTACGCGCTTGTTGTCGAACGGCTTGCGTGCATTGTTCATGCCGGCAACGACCTTGAGTTCGGTATTTCCGACCTTGGTCGCAAGACGCGCATCGCCATCGAAGGAACTCATCAGCTCCGGTGCGGCAAATTCCGGAAAGGCGTCGAGATCGCCGGATTTCAGTGCCGCCGCCTGTGCCTGAGGATCGTTGATGAAGCGGAAGGTCACCTTGTCGAGCTTGGCGCTACCATCCTTGTTCCAGTAATCGTCATTCTTGACCAGTTCCACGTGGTCGCCCTTGGCCCAGGCGGAAAATTTGAACGGCCCGGTACCAACAGGCGTCGTCTTATCGTTATCGGCAGATTTCGGCCCGACCATGACAGAGGCCGGCCAGCCGAGCCAGTAGATCAGGCTGCCGGTCGGGGTGGAGAGATGCAGCACCAGCGTTTCGGCATCGGGCGTGTCGATGGACGCGATCGACGCGAAGAAGCGCTTTTGCGGATTGACGGAATCTTTGCCGCGGGCGCGGTCGAGGGCGAATTTTGCGGCGGCGGAATCAAAGGCCTCGCCATCATGGAATTTCACGCCGCTCTGCAGCTTGAACGTATAGGTCAGGCCATCAGGGGAAATCTCCCAGCTCTTGGCGAGCTGCGGCTGCACCTTGCCGGTCTCGTCAATCCTGACCAGCCCTTCAAAGATATTTTGCCAGGTCACCTGGCCGATGGCGACGGGGGCGGCAATCGTCGGGTCGAGTCCGGTCGGCTCGACGCTCATGCCGAGACTGAGCGTGGTCTTGGCGGCTTCCGCGGGCGTCAGCGCCAGCATCATGATGCCGGCGGAAAGCGCAGCGCCCATCGAAAGACGCCGCATGAGGCGCGCCGACGGCGCGAGCGAAACCTTGATCATCCTGTTCCCCTGTTTGGTTCCGCTGTTCGGCAGAACCCTTTTGCGCATAGAGTGACACCACGGCAGTGCACACACAATGACGATTTTGTGTGCTCAGTGTAGCCGAAAAAGCTACACCGTAATTCTTGGCCCAATGCAAGCCCGTGGGTCTACTCTTTGCTTCCCGCCCTGCGGTTGGCGCGTTCGCGCATGAAGCGTTCGATGAAATCGAGAAGCTTCGTTGCGGCAAAGGAAAGCTGCCGGTCGGGCGCCACGCAGAGATCGACATGCGTGCGGATGCCGGTCTTGCCGGCAAGGGGAATGGCGCAGAGCTGCCCGGCCTCGATTTCGCGGCGAACGGTCAGCGCCGGCAGCAGCGTTACCGCCGCGCCGCTCAATACCAGTTCTTTGAGCATTTCGAGCGAACTCGTCACGAAGACCGGATCGAGGCTCAGCCCTTCCTTCTCGAAGAGCGCGTCGAAGGCCTGGCGGAAACCGAAGGATTGATCGGGCAGCGCCAAAGCATATTCGGCCAGCTCCTTGAGCGGAATATCCGGCCGCGACGCTGCGGGATGGTTCGGCGCGGTGATGAGATCATAGGCGATTTCCGAGCGCAGCCGCACCTTGGTGCCGGACATCGGCGGCGCAAACAGCGTCACAGCAATATCGGCTTCCGCGCTGTTGACGGCTTCGATGGCTGCCCGTGCGCTGGTGATCGTCACGGCAAAGCGCAGCTTCGGATATTTCAGGCTGAATTCGGCGAGCGCCGGCGCAAGCAGATTAGCGACCGTCGCACCGTTCGCATAAATGTTGACACGGCCGCGCTGCAGGCCCTTCAAGTCCTCGATCAGCTGCTGCACATGGTCGAGCTCGCGCAGCGTGCGGCCGGCGCGTGCTGCCAGCAGTTCCCCGGCAGCCGTCAGCTTCACACCGCGGGCACTGCGTTCGACCAGGGGCGCGCCGAAGTGGTATTCGAGGTTCTCGATCTGCCGGCTGATCGCCGTCGGCGCGACATTCAGGTTTTCGGCTGCCTGGCGCATGGAGTTGGTTCGCACCAGCTCGTCAAAATACATCAGCGCCCGAATCTGCATTCACCCGTTCTCCGCCGTCAGGCTCTTTTATGTAATCTAGGCAATCAGCGCCCGGCCGTATAGCGGTCGCGCCACGCCATCTGCGCGCCCGGTACCGGAAGCGCCGTGGCCTCGTAGACGCCGCGTGCGATTGCCCGCGCCATGACGATCCCGGCCAGATGGCACAATTCCATCAGGCTTGCCATGTCGTTGCGCTTGTGTTTGCCGGTGGAAGCCGCAAAAATCGTATCGCCGTCGAGCGGCAGGTGGGCGGGCAGCACTGCACGCGCGAGCCCATCATGGGCGGCAACGGAAAGCCGGTGTGCCTCGGCCTTGATCAGCGATGCGTTGGTGACCACAGCGCCGATCGTCGTGGCTGTCGTTTTCACGCTCTTGAGCCGCAGTTGATGATCGATTTCGCTGGGCATGCCGAGCCCGCCGAATTCTCCATTCTGCTCGAAGGGGGCCGCCCAGAAATGCGGGCCTTCGCCGATTGTCGCTGTACCGACGGCGTTGACGGCGACAATGGCTGCGATGCGATGCCCGGCGCTGCTGACGGCGCTTGCCGAGCCGATCCCGCCCTTGAAGGTCGCGGTCGTTGCCCCCGTGCCGGCACCGACAGTACCGAGATCGAAGGCACCCTTGCGGGCGGCCTTCACGGCCTCATAGCCCATCTCGCGATAGGGCGAATGCACGCCCCAGTCCTTGTCGCCGCCATTCAGCAGATCCATCAGGATCGCCTGAGGTACGATCGGGATACGAACTGGGCCGACCTGAAATCCGCGTCCCATCTCCCGCAATCCCGCCTGCACACCGCCTGCCGCGTCGAGGCCGAAGGCCGATCCGCCTGACAGCACGAAGGCGTCAACGGCATCGACCACCATGGAAGGGTCGAGCAGCGCTGTATCGCGCCCGCCTGGCGCACCGCCGAGCACGCTGCCGGAGGCGACTGCCGGTTCATCGAAGACGATGGCCGTGACTCCGGAACCAAGCGAGAGGTTGGTTGCGTGGCCGACGGAGACACCTTCGATATCGGTGAGGAGATTGAGAAGATCGGACAAGCGCGGGCTCCTGTCTTGAAGGGAAGCGCGCCGATAGGAAGTCAAATGCGTTTAAAAGACAAGACTGGTAAAAAACAAGACCGGCCCGTTTTGCCGGGCCGGTCGGAAATTCTCCATGGTGTCGAAGCCGCGTTCCGCATCAGGCATGAAGGGGCTTCGGGTGGCGACGGGTCATCAGATCGTGAATGGCCAGCTTCACCTCGGCGGGCGAGCTGAAATGCTGCTCGTCGAGGTCATGGACATGGAATTTGACGGCGATGAATTTCAGCCGGTCTTCATCCGGAATGACGATCCCGACCGGGATGCCTGCATATTCGATAACTTCTTTTTTCATTACATAGAACTCCTGCCGCGCGGATGCGCAGGCTATGGCGAATTGACTTGTCTGGTACCGTTGAAAGGGGGACGAATGTCACATTCGACAGTTCGGGCGGGAGAGGGCGCCCGGACGGTCATTGCCAAGCACAGATCGCCCAGGCAGTACGGCGAGAATTTCGAAATCAACCATGTCTCGTTCCTTGCGTTGGCGTTGCACTTGCGAGATCCCCGAAGAGCCCGGGGGCCGGTGAAAGACCATTTCTATAATCTACAAACTTGGTAGAGAATATCTGATGGTCTATAAGAAACATATTCCGAAACGTGTCAAAATCTCGACGATCCGAAAAATTTCATTCCATCACATTTTAACTTGCAGAAAAAATTCTATCACGCCTTCGTGCAATCAATGTGACGGTTCGAGACGCCTCGAAATCGCCGAGGCAGACATAGGAAGTCGGTTTGATTCCGGCAATGGGGTGTTTCGTTAAAAATCGAAAAGCCTCGAAAAGATCGAATTCGTTAATGCCCGAACTTCCCCGTCTACCAGCCTTCCTGAAGCACCTTTTCCAGCATGTCGACGAAGAAATCAGCACTTTGTTGGCTCAGGCAGAGCGGTGGCTTGATCTTCAACACATTCAGGTGATCACCCGTCGGCTGCATGATGACACCGAGTTCCAAGAGTCGGTCGCAGATCGCCGCCGTCTCTTCGCTCGCCGGCTCCAGCGTCACTCTGTCGCGCACCAATTCAAGGCCGAGATAGAGGCCCATGCCATGCACGGCGCCCACAATCGGATAGCGGTCGATGAGTGCCGCCAGCCGCCCCTTCAGATGGTCGCCCACCTCCCGGGCATTGTCCTGCAGACGCTCCTCGGCCATGACATCGAGAACCGTCATGCCGGCAACGCAGCTGACCGGGCTGCCGCCGGCCGAGGAGAAAAAATAGCCTTCCTTCTCCAGCGAAGCGGCAATCTCTTGCGTCGTGATGACAGCGCCGAGCGGGTGGCCGTCGCCCATGCCCTTGGCGATGGTGATGATATCGGGCACGACGCCTTGCTGCTCGAAGCCCCAGAAATAATGGCCGAGCCGCCCATAGCCCACCTGCACCTCGTCGGCGATGCAGAGACCGCCGCGTTCGCGCACCTGCCGGTAGACCTCTGTCAGATAGCCGTCGGGCAACGGAATACCGCCGGCATTGCCATAGACCGATTCGGCGATGAAACCGGCCAGCCCCTCACCTTTGGCATCGATGGCCTCCAGCACCGGCATCACGGTGCCGAGATAATCCGCCGTCGACTCCGGCCCGCGGAAGGGGCCGCGATAGGTGTTGGGCGAAACGACGGCATGAACCCAGTCCGGCCGTGTCGTCAACGCCTGCGGATTGTCGGCGATGGAGGTGGAGACTGCGTCGCTTGCCACCGACCAGCCATGATAGCCCTCCAGCAGGCAGACCATGTTGCGTCGGCCGCTATGCGCCCAGGCAAGCCGCAACGCCAGATCGTTGGCTTCCGAGCCGCTGTTGACGAGAAACACCGCATCCAAGCCATCGGGTGCCAAGGAGGCAAGGCTCTCGGAGAATTCTGCGACGGCGGCATAATGGAAGCGCGAATTGGTGTTCAGCATCAGCCATTGCTGGCCGATCGCTTCCGCCATGCGTGGATGGCCATGCCCGAGGATCGTGACGTTGTTGACCATGTCGAGATAGGCGCGCCCCTCGACATCGAAAAGATGCTCCTTCCAGCCGCGCTCGATCTGCGGTGGGTGCGCGTAGTAATTCTTCTGCGGACTGGCGAAATGCGCCTGCCGCAGCTCGAGAAGCGCTGCCGTTTCGGGTTTTGGCGCATCGGCGTCCGGCCCGAGGAGCACCGAAGGCGAGGGGCAGAGCGCGGACCACGCCCCGGCTTGTTGCGGTGTCGAAAAGAGCGGCGGCTCGAAGCCGGCGATGCTGCAAAGCTGCAGGCGCAATCCGCCGAGTGAGGACGTCTCGCCGGAGACCGTGCCGAGCGCCTGACCGGCGGCGACCTCGCTGCCGTCATCGACTGAAAGTTCGATGCCGTCGATATGCAGCTTCATATCGGCGCCTGTGAGGACCAGATGCTGGTCGTACCAGGTGATCCGGCCGGCAAAAGGCGCGGCAACGATGCTGCCCGCAGCAAGGCAGATATCCATATGCAGAGCATAGGTCGCCTGGGCTTTTGCATGGTGCAGGCCAGTGCGGGACAGGCGATATTCGCCGTAGCGCGTTGCGGCTGCTCCCGTTTCCGTTGCTGCGCGGGCAAGAAGCCGCCAGTCCATGTCGGTCGTGAGCCAGTTGCCATCGGAAAAATGCGGGCTCTGCACGCCGAGATCGACATAGGCGATGGCTGCGGGATCGATGTCAGGCAGGAGCGGCTGCCAGTCCGTCGTATCGGCACGGGCAATATCGAGACCGGCCGCTTTCAGGATCGCCGCTTCCATCAGCTCGAACGGTACGGACATCGCCGTATCGAAGATGCGCCGGTCGCCCTCCAGATTGCCTCTGACATAGTCATTATCAGGATCGATCGCGATCTGCTGCTCGCCGCTGGCGACGAGGATGACGGCGCGCGCCACGATGAGCGGCCAGAGTGCTTTCAGCTCTCCCTCGGTCAACGGATAAATCTCGTGATAGGCCTTCACGGCCGGCAGTATGTAAAAGGGATCGCCGTCTGCCTGATGCAGCAGCGAGGCGCAGGTCACGGCAAGATCGCCGACCAGCCAGCCGCGGATGATGTCGCCGAAATCGATCACGCCGTCAGGAACAGGCCGCCCATGCACATCAGGGCGGCTGACGACATTATCACCCGTCACGTCGTGATGAACCGCCTGAAGCCGCAGCGACGGCGCAAGCGGCTGGATGCGGCGCACGGCCATGACCATCGTCTTGGCGATTCTGTCGCGCGCGACGCTGTCGGTAATCGAGGAAAGCAGTTGCACGGCCACGGGTCCGGCGCGGCGCAGGTCCCATTGCAGGCTGCGGTCGAGTCCGGGATGGGTGAAATCGGCAAGCGCCTCGGCCAGCCGCGCGCAGAGCGCGCCGAGCGCCGCGACCGAGGCAGGCGCCAGATAGGCACGGTGCGTCAGGCCTTCGCCTTCGAGATATTCCAGCAAACGGACCTGATAATCCTGCTCCCGCACGCTGACGGAAACGATCTCCTGCCCCTCGGTGGACGCTATCACATTGGGAACACGGGGCGCATCCGCCTTGGCGCGCAAATGGTGGATCGCGGCATTCTGCGCTTCGAGTTCCTCGGTCGCGTAGGCGGCATGGCAGATCTTCAACACATAGCGGCCGTCTTCCGTGTCGAGCCGGTAGTTGCGGTCCTGCTGGCTGCCGAGTTCGGACAGCGTGCCGGAAAGCCCGTAATGGGAAAGGAGGATATCCGCGGCCTCGGAAGCGGTAACATCGGGGCGCGGCAGCGCCATGCGGTCAACAAGCGCTTCGTCGGTCATGGCACCCCTCCGCGGCATGATTCGATTATCTATTAAAACAGATAATCAAGCACTTGCCGACAAGCAACGGAAGATTGCACTATAGCATCGGCCCGAAAATCGGAATCGATTTTCGGAAAGCCTGATGCGTAGGTCAAAAGAGTTAGAGCGACCTTTGTGCGTCCGCATGGACGCACGGCGCTCTAGCCGCGGTTTTGGGGGAAGTGGGTTGTTGGCTCAACCCATGCGTTCGGAGGCGTAGCTTCCGGGGCTGGCCGGGAAGACGATGGTGCGGTTGCCGTTGAGGAACACGCGGCGGTGGATATGCGCATGGATGGCGCGCGCCAGCACCTGGCTTTCGACATCGCGGCCGATCGAGACATAGTCTTCAGCGCTCTGTGCATGGGTAATGCGCGCCGTATCCTGCTCGATGATCGGGCCTTCGTCGAGATCGGCCGTCACGTAATGCGCCGTGGCGCCGATCAGCTTCACGCCGCGCTCATAGGCTTGCTTGTAAGGATTGGCGCCCTTGAAGCTCGGCAGGAAGGAATGGTGGATGTTGATGATCCGGCCGGACATCTTCCGGCACATCGCATCCGACAGAACCTGCATGTAGCGGGCAAGAACGACGAGTTCCGTGCCGGTCTGTTCGACAAGATCAAGGAGCTGGGCCTCGGCCTGCGGCTTGTTTTCCTTCGTCACCTTGATGTGGTGGAAGGGAATGTCGTGGTTCACCACGACCTTCTGGTAATCGAAGTGGTTGGAGACGACGCCGACGATATCGATCGGCAAAGCACCGATCTTCCAGCGGTAGAGCAGGTCGTTGAGACAGTGGCCGAAACGGGAGACCATCAGGAGCACCTTCAGGCGCTCGCTGCCGTCATGCACTTCCGCATCCATTTCGAACTTCTCGTAGATCGGCTTGAAGCCTTCCTTGATCTCCGCAAGGGTGGCGCCCTCTTCGGAGATGAAGCTGACGCGCATGAAGAACTTGCCTGTGTCGAGGTCGTCGAACTGCGAACTGTCGATGATGTTGCAACCCTTTTCGGCGAGATAAGTCGAAATCGCCGCTACGACGCCGCGCGTCGACTTGCAGGAAACCGTCAATACGTAGTCCGTCATGTCCTCTCCCTCTTCTCAGCCGTCGGCCGTGCTTAGATCAAAGCTGCGGCCGCGAACAGGCCGGCAAGCTTTCATTTCTGCAACAAATTGCAAGCCGAACTTTCACGCCTGCGGCATTTGCTTTCATGACCGCAAGCTTATGACACGCCGCGCGGGATTCCGTTCTGCCTGCGCCGTCGGAAAGCCCGTCCTCGCCCTCTGACGTTTTGACGTCAAATGGCCGGCCGGCTGGCAACCCGGACTTTTCTGCGCGGGGTAATGATTTCGTGAATGATCGCCCCCACGATGGAAGAGAGCACGAGGCAAAGGATCACGAAAATAACAGGCTGCTGAAGCGCACCGATCGGGAAGTGGTTGGCGATAATTCTGAGAAACGCCAGCGTGAAGGCATGCGTGATGTAGATTTCGTAAGAGGCGTCGCCGAGATAGTTGAGCCAGCGGACAAAGGGCAATTTCGAAAAGTCGATGGAAATAGCGCTGTAGACGATGAATATCGCCGGTATGCCCCAGCCATAATAACGGTCGTCCGGCCGCACCAGATCCTCGTTGATGAACAGGAAGGCAAAGCCGACGGCCAGCAGAACCCAGGCCCAGCGTTGCGGCAGCAGGAGTTTCTGGCGATAGAGCCAGCCGAGTGCCACGCCGGCCAGGAATTCGAGGATGATCGGCTCGCCGTAGAATTTGGTGGCGGTCGTTTCCGGCAGCAGATGACAGACGATCAGGATGGCTGCAAAGGCACCGAAGAGGGCCGGCAGGCGATAATCCTCGCGGATCGGCAATAGCAGCGCGAAGACGAAATAGAAGAACATCTCGTAATTCAGCGTCCAGCCGGGCACGATGACAGGCGCGATCATTGTCGGGTCGACCGGGTTGATCCACGGCATGAAGAGCAGCGAGGCCATCAGATGCGGCAGATCGAAGACCGTTGATTTGAGAAGCGACGGTGCGATAAGCGCCACAGTTGCCGAAAACAGCGTCGCCAGCCAATAGAGCGGCACGATCCTCTTGACGCGCTTGCGGGCGAAATCGACCGGCGTCATGTTTCGTCCGCTGGTGGTCAGCCACATCACGAAGCCGCTGAGCACGAAGAAGATATCGACACCCGTTTCGCCATAGATGAACGAGGTCGCGTCGACGGCGGGATTGACCTTGGCAAGCTGCAGGATGGCATGGAAGTAAACGACCATCAGCGCCGCTATGGCACGCAGATATTGCAGCTGGACAAGCATCTGGTGTCTTGCTCCCACAGGCTCCCGCGGATCGCCCGTCGGGTAGCCCGCTTCGTCAACTCAGTACATTTGCCGGACGACCCTGCCGGATGCGTGGCGTGTCGCGGAAACGCATGAACCCGATGACAAGCCAGAGAAGGCCGGCGATCTTCATGGAGAAGATTGCCGTTCCTCCGATCATCATATTCAGAAAAATGAAAAGAGAAAGTGAATGCGCGCAGCGTCTTTGTGCCGGGCTTGTGCCCGCCGGGAACAGGCAGACGAAGAGCCAGAAGGCGATGACGCCGAAGATCGTCGCGCCATAGACGAGATAGACATAGCCGCTGTCGGCGAATTCGGCGACTTTATCGACCGAAAGCCCGAGGATCGCCAGCGGATCGAGATCTATCAGTTTCTTCATCGTCAGATTGATACGGCCGGTGAAGTTGTCGCCGATCGCATTGGGGTCCTTCATGTAGACAAGGAAGCCGGCGCAAACGATGAGCGGCATCAGTGCCAGATTGAAGACCTTGGGAATTTTCGGAAAGACGAAATAGCCGCCGATACAGCAGATGCAGAAGATCAGCATCGTGCGGGTGTCGTTTGTCGTCAGGATCAGGAGCGCCGTCGCTATGGCCAGAGCCCGATCGACCCGTGTCAACCTATCCCACATCGAAATAAGGTAGATCGCGATCACGCCGCAGAAATTGGCAAGCGATACCTGTTCCAGAAAGATCGATGACGAACGATGGTCGATGATGCCGAAGGAGAATCGACCTGGAAAGCCAAGCGCATTCTGGAACAGGCCCGTCGTGTTGAAGCTGAGCGGCTTCAGCCCGCGTGTGTTGGCGAAATAGTCGGATGGGTGCACGATGCTGACATAGAAGGGCACGCTGATGATCTCGAAGATCAGGAAAAGCAGTACCATGAAGCAGGCCACCCGGAAGATCAGCTTCAGCGTCCGCTCGTTGCACCAGCCACCAAGCCCCGTGAAGCAGAAGATGATCAGCACATTGCGGAAATGATCGATAAAGGCCATCCGGTTGAGCGCGCTGACATAGATCGTCACGATCAGCGTGAAGAGCATGAACAGAAAGGCCGGAAGGTCTTCCTCATAGATGCCCTTGCGCAGGATGTAGATGATCGCGCTCGCCATGATCAGGCCTTCGCTGGCCGCCACATGCGTCAACGAAAGCGGCATGACATTGTGGTTTATGAAGGCCAGGATGCCGTTGTAGAGAACCGAGAGCAGCCCGAGGATCAGAACAGGGTAATCGAGACGCGAAGCCGGACTGGCCGCATGAGCAACCGTTTCGAATCTCGTGCTTGTCTCTCCAATTGCTGCCATGTCACTTCCCCGCAGGCTTTACCGCTGCGCAGACGGGCGCTTGTTTGGCAACCATTTGCTGAAGCAGGCGCATCTGCGGGCGCTCGGGCGCGTCACGCGGCTGCACGTTGAAAGGTTCGTTGGCCGGCCACCATTCGCCAGCCGCCCAGTAGGAGAAGCCGATCCACGCATCGCTATTGTCGGACATGGTGGTGAGCATGGTCTTCAGGCCATCGAGGCAATCCGCATTCTCCGAGGCGCCGAACTCGCCGAGAAAACCGCGTTTGCCGTTCTTCTTCAGCCAGGCAGTCACGTTGGTGATGGCATCGGTCGCCGCCTTTGCACCCTCGCAGGTCTCGTGCGTGCCGGAGGAATCCGCATCGAGATACTGATGGAATTCATAGGCGTAGAAATCGAGCGGATCGCGCACGCCGAGCATGACGGTTCCGTTCGCACCACCGATCACATCGGTTTCCCAGCTTGCCGCTCCGCTCCAGGCCGTGCCGGGAACGAGGATGAGATTGCGGGCGCCGACCGCCCGAATGCCGCGGATTGCGGCATTGGCGGCTTTCAGCCAGTCGGTCGCTGGAATGTCGTGCGGCTCGTTCATCAGCCCGAAGAGCACGCCGTCCTGATTGGCAAATTCGACGGAAAGCCGCGCCCAGAAATCGGCAAAGGCTGCATTCGTCGCCGGTGGCTTGCCGATCTGATCCTTGTCGTAGTAGCCGAAATTATGCGGATCGAGCAGCACGCTCATCTTATGCTTGCGAACCAGCGAAACCGTATCCTTCAACCGCTGCAGCTCGTCATTGTCGAGCCGTGCGCCAAGCGCCGGCTGCAGCCGCTCCCAGCGGAAGGGCAGACGGATGATCGTCATGCCCTTCTCAGCGAAATAGCTGATCGTTTCTTCGGTTGGGTAGGTGTAGTTCGTGCCGTAGACCCCGCCACGCTCGCCATATTCGGCACCGGAGAGATTGACGCCATAATAGCAGAGTGGCACGTCAGCGGCATGGGCGGTGGACGAACTGGCCGTGACGGCGGCAAGCAGCAGCCTCTGCAGCAGTCTTTTCCGTTTCATGGCTATCCTCGCGGGTCGCGGCAGGTCGCCACGTCGGCTTCGATGCCGGCATCTTAACGGTCCGTTAGCTAAGAATTTCTAAAGTCGCTCTGTCTCGGCCATGCTTTCTCGCCGGGTGGATGCGGTGTCTATGAATCAGTATGACGGGAACAGGGTGAGCCGCTTGCCTGCCTGGCGCAGTTATGAGTCGTCTCAGCCTGCGCCTGAAGGCACCCGTGCGCGCAGCCCGATCATCCGGCCGACCGATTTCGTTCCGCCTCCACCGCCCCCCGAGCCCGATCCTCTTCCGGTTCGCGGGACAGCGTCGGAAAGTCGTCCCGCCGAAGCGTCACGCCGCGATATTCCTGCCGCCGAACCCCCGTCAGCGCCCGAACCTGTGGTCGAGCAGGCACCTGATGCCGCCGGACCATTGCTGGATATCAGATCTGCGGTCGCTGCCGTCTGGAGCCGGCGCCTGATCATTGCCGGTCTTTGCCTCGTCGGTGCCGCCGCCGGCGCGGTGATCGCGCCCCGTATTCCGCAGAAATTCACCGCCGTTGCCGCCCTCTATTTCGATCCGCGCCAGATCGGTCTTGCCGACAGCGGCTCTCAGAACGCGGCCCCGTCGCCGGAAATGATTTCGACGCTGATCGACAGCCAGGTTCAGTTGTTGACCTCGGGCAACGTATTGCGTCGCGTAGCCGACGCCATGAAGCTCAATCAGGATCCGGAATTCACAGGCGGCAGGACGGATGGCGCCGCCATCATCGGCACCCTTCAGAAGGCTCTGCTGATCACACGCGAGAACAACACCTACGTGGTCTCGCTTGCCGCAACGACACGCGATCCGGAAAAATCCGCAAAGCTCGCAAACCAGGTTGTCACCTCCTTCATGCAGGAGGAAAGCAGCGCATCATCAGGCCTTTATGAGACGACCTCCTCAGCACTCGACGGCCGCCTCGACGATCTGCGCCGGAAGGTGCAGGAAGCAGAGCAGGCGGTGGAAACCTTCCGCGCCGACAACGACATGGCGGCGACCGAGGGCAATCTGATCTCCGACCAGCGCCTTTCATCGCTCAATACGCTGCTCGTCACCGCCCAGGAAAAGACCATTCAGGCCAAGGCCCGTGCCGATGCCGCCGCAAATCTTAGGGTCGAGGATGTCGTCGCCGGCAGCCAGACGGACGGAGCCACGGGCACGTCGCCGCTCGTCAGCCTGCGGCAGCAATATTCCGCCCAGGCCGCTGTCGTCGGCAGCTTGCAGAGCCAGATGGGCACCCGCCATCCGCGCCTCCAGGCTGCCCGCTCTTCGCTCGCCAGTATTGGCATTGAAATCAAGGGTGAGCTGCAGCGGGTCGCGACCTCGGCAAGAACCGAATACGAACAGGCCAAGAAGGCCGAAGACGATATCGCAAAGGAGCTCGCGGTCCAGAAGGCCCTGCAGGCGACGACATCGGACAAGCAGGTGCAGTTGAACGAGCTGCAGCGCAAGGCGACTGCCGCCCGTGAACTTTACGAATCAGTTCTGAAGCGTTCCGGTGAGACCAGCGAAGAGCAGAACCTGAGCCAAAGCAATATACGCGTCGTCTCGCCCGCTGAAGTTCCTGTCAAGGCGGATGGACCGAGCAAGAAAGTCATCATGGTCGCAGGCATGATCGGCGGCCTGCTTGCAGGCTTTGCTGTCGGCGCAGGCTTTGCGATCCTCGCTGGCCTCTTCTCTCATCCCGTCATCAGAAGCTATTTCCGCAAACCAGCCCGCGCCTCCGCTTGATGGCGGCCGCTGATCCTCCTACATCCTGAAAATGGGCATCGAACGGACGATGCGCCGGAAAGAGGTTGTGATGCGGTTCGTTGCCGTTCTTCTGCTATCGCTTGCTGCCGGCGCTTCCGCCGCACCTGCTTTTGCTATCGACTGGCAGAATTCCGGCAAGCAGGCCGTGCAGCCGCTCTATCCCTACAAGGATCTTCCGGGCGTGAAGGCCCAGCCGGACAAGAAGGTGGAAGAGTCCTACGACTGCCACACCGAAACCGTGCAGATCCGCCGCCGCTACGATGAGATCTTCCGCTCCGGCGGTATGCCGACGCTGATGTATGTCTGCGAACGTGACGGTGTCGTGTCTATGGACAGCCGCGTACCGCTGCGCGGCCATTACCAGCCGGTGCGGTGAAAGCCGGAGGCGAAAGACGCCACCGGCTTGACAGCGTTACGAATCCAGCCAGACAAGTTCCAGACCCGGCTTGTGCAGGTATGGCATGTTGCCGATTGCAGCGCGTGCTTTCAGCGGATTGAGGCCGATGAACAGGGCCTCTGCGTCTTCGGCGATTGCCGTCGGTGCGGTGACCGGGTGGCCGAAATGCGTTGCATTCTGCATGTTCGGATTCTGATCCAGGAAGGCCGTCACCTCAACGTCTTTGCTGATGCGGCTGAAGATCCAGCTTCCATAAAAGCCTGCGCCATAGATTGCCGCCTTGCGTCCGCGGAAGATCGCTGCCTGTTTTTCCAGTCCGCCGGCCGAAACCCGCCAGAAATCGCAGATTTCCAGTCCGCGATCGACAGCCTGCCGAACGAGAGCTGCGTCCTGTTCTTCCTTTACAGGCGTTTCGCTGCGGATAGCGACGACGAAGAAAGCACCTGGGAAGGATGTCGTATCGAGCACCGAAACTTCGAAGCCACCGGCGGCAAGAGCCCGACGCAGCGAGGCTTCGCTGAAATGATTGACATGGTCCGCTACCGTCATGTCGCCAGGATTGGCCGAAACGTCAGGCATTGAAAGTAGTAGCGTGCCGTGCGGCTTCAGCAGTTTGCGGATGCCGCTGATGAAACCGACGGGATCGGCCACGTGCTCGATCACGAAATGGCTCATTGCTGCATCGAAACGGCCTGTCCATTCTTCAGGCGCCTCGTAGGTCGCCTGCGCCTCGGATGCGATCCAGCCTTCCCATGCAGGCGCATAGTCGGCGGAAACGTCGAAGACATGAGGCTTTATATCGGGCCTGGCGCCAACCACTTTGCGCAGCGTTGTGGCTTTGGCGGCGCCGTAATCCAGAAGCTTGGCACCCTGAGAAAGATTGAGCAGATTGCGGGAAATCTCTGCTTGATGATCCGTGCGATAGATCACGGTGCCATCTGCCTTGACCGCAAAAATCTGGTCATGGTCCTCGCTGCTCAGCGAAATACGATAGCCGGTATCATAGAAGCCCTTGATATCCGGAATCTCATCGCATTGCGCGTGGCCGCAACCATCGCAGATATAAACGCGGGTCGGGATGTCCAGAAGCGTCATGATGGAGGTAAGGGCAGGCGCCGGCGTTTCATAGGCCGGCGACACAATCTCTTTGCTGCAAACGCGGCAGGACGTCATTCGGCTGCCTCGCGTTGTACGGAGAGCTCCGGGAGCACATCGGCGAACTTCACGCCGGCGGCAAAGGAGCCCTTCCAGCCGATGCGGATGCCGACCGGCTCGAGGTAGTTGAAATAGCGGAACTGGATGCTCCAGCGCGGCGTGGTCGAGACGTTGTGGCCCGACTGATGCAGCGTCAGGAAGTCCATCAGCACGAGGTCGCCAGGGTTCGTCAGCGGTGCGACGTGCTTGTAGCGGGCCAGACGCTCTTCGGCGCGATCGAGATGCAGCGCGTAAGCGCCCGTCTTGCCGGCGCCGGCATCGTCCTCATAGACTGGAACGAGGCCTTCGGCATGCGAACCGTGGGCGATCTGCACCGGCCCCATGTCCTGCGTGACCGGCAGAAGAGGTGTCCAGAAGACAACGCCGTCGACACTGCGCAACTGCGATGGGAATTCCTGATGCCACTGGGCACGGAACTTTTCCTCGCCCGGATTGTCGATCCGGATACCGTAGCCGCCGGCTGCAATGCCCGGAACACTGTCCGGACGCAGTCCCCTGAAGGCTTCGTCATTGGTTGCGTTGGTAACGAGCCGCATGAAGGCCGGGATCTGCTTGACGGCGTCATAGACTTCGCCGCCCCATGCGCGGTTCTTGGCGATCAGCATCGGATAGGCGATCGTCATCGCCTCATGGGTCGTTTCGGTCGGGGCATCGATGCCGTATTTCCTGCAGATCACTTCAAGGATCTGGCGGATGCCTTCCTGGATCGGCGCGATGTCTGCAGCGGGATCGTAAAAGCCGCGCATGACGAGATAGCCGTTGCTGTTGAATTCGGCACGCAGGCCGTCGGTGATCTTTGCGTTGGTCATGATGTTACCGTTTCCTCCTTCAGGAAGTCTTGCCACGCCACGGTGGCCGGGATGAGACAGCGACGCGCCTCCGGACCCATTCGGGCGATGAGATCGAGTACAGAAACATAAGGGGTGAACGTGCCGACCGGCTGGGGCCAGGGTGTGCGGCTGTAGTTCATATACTCGACCTGCACACCGGCCCGCTCGAAAGCCGCATGGTCGAGATAGTTCGCTGCCCCGTGACCCGTCAGGTAGCGGGTGCCGTCGGCCTTCAGAACGATGTCGAGCACCCGCTGCCACGACGTGCCTTCGATGCCCATCTCACTTGTTTTCTCGATCTTCCGATTGGCACCGATACCGAGATAGCGGGCAGGCTCCTCGATACTGGCGATCAGCAATTCCAGCAGCGAGGAATGGCGATAGACGCTGTCAAAGATCAAAAGCGCATCGTCAATGTGGGGCGCACCCAGCAGCGATTGCCGCAGCAGCGCGCGATGGCTTGCCTTCCAGTCGTCGCCCGCCGCCGTGAGCTCCGAAATCATCTGGAAGCTGCCCTTGCCAGCAAGCGGGATCGTCATCCAGCAGCGATCGTTACCACGCAGAAGCTGGATGCGGTTCGTGAAGCTGCCCTTCGAGAACTGCGTATCATCAAGGTAGATATAGCTGTCGGCAAGCATCAACTGCTCGAAGAAGCCGGGCCATGGAAACAGCATCGGTTGGGTAATGACAACGGCAGTCATGGGACCAGATACCCCTCGAGAGCTGATCGTGTCCTCTGAAAATCAGAGAATGCCGAGAGGAGAGACGGTGTTTGAATCGCAGGCGCGGCAGACGCCGTAACGCGCAGTCCTTCGGACAGGACCACAGTTTCGGAGGCCGGCTTGATAACAAGGAAGTCATTGGCAACAAGATCGATTGCGCAAAGCGTAAGATAGACCTTGTGTAGAAACGACAAAGGCCCAAGCTCGTCGGCAGTGAAGGTTCCGAGCGCGGGCGTTGCGACCTGCGCCACAATGGAGCCGTCGTCGACGCCGGCACTGACGGCATGCAGCGTCGAACCGATAATCGGAACCGGATACTGTACAGCCTGTTTGAGTGCGTTTATTCCGGCGAAAGCCGGAAGAAGGGATGGGTGCACGTTCAGCGAAGGGATGACTGAAAAGAGCTCGGCGGTGACGAGCCTTGCGAAGTAGAGAAGGACCAAATCCACGCTGCGTTCCTGGAGAATCGTGCAGGCTTTCGCGCTGAATTGGACACGATCTTTCTCCTCCAGTCGCTGTCTGTACACAGATCGCCTATCGGCTTCGGCTTCTGCGCCGCACGGCCGATCGGTGATCAATGTCAGGTCAGCGTAATCGAGAAAGGACGTCCGCACCGCCAGGTCGGCGGCCGTGAAAAACGGCGCCCCACCAGCAGAGCAAATCACGCCAATCTTCAGTCTGCGCTTGTCAGCCACGGACACACCTTATGTAACCGCCCGGCGAACTGGAAAGCACCAGCTTGCCGTTCAGCACTTCGTCAGTCTCGAAACGGTCGGTTTCCTTGAGATAGGCATTGAGCGCCGCGTAAGGCTCGTCGCCCGGATACCAGATCTTCGAGCGCTTTGTCGGCGTCTGCGACATGTCTCCGCGGCCGAGTAGCGTATCGGCGACGACGATATACTGGCCCTCGGTAACCAGTGGGCCGTAGCAGCGTAGCTCGTCGAGCACGTGATCGCGGCTGTGGTCGCTGTCGAGAACGACCATGACGGAGGCGCCGGCCGGGATTTCGGCCTTCACCTTGGCAAGCGTCTCGACGGTGGTCGACGGTCCCTCGATCAATGTGATCAACGGCGAAAGCGGGTGCTTCTCGATGGAATCGCGATTATGGGCGCGGATGTCGATATCGACGCCGATCACTTTGCCCTTGCCGATCACTTTCAGCAACGACGCCATGAAGATCATCGAGCCGCCGCGCGCCACTCCGGTTTCGATGATGATGTCGGGCTTGGTGTTCCAGATCACTTCCTGGGTGGCCATCACGTCGGCCGGCATCTGGATGATCGGCACGCCCATCCACGACCAGAGATAGGAGTAATCATATTTGTCGAGCGTCACAATCGTGTTGAGCGCCTGCTGGAAGGCTTCCTCGTCCTTGCCGAGCGAAAGCGACATTTCGCGCTTGCGGGCTTCGAATTCGAGGCGATCATCCTTGGTGGTCATAACTCTGAAACCTTCTGTCTATTCTGCGCTCAGGCCGACTGGCGGAGTTGAACGGCGCTATTGTCCTTATGGCTGCGGACGACCGAGATCAGCGTTTCCGCCACGCGCTCAATATCGGCCTCGCTCATGTCGTGATAGCTCGGCAGGTTGATCGCCCGCTCCGGAATGCTCCAGGCGTTGATGTTGGCTGGCTTTTCCGCAAACATCGAAAGGCTGGACAGCGGGTGGAAGAAGACGCGCGCATCGATATTGGCCGCTTCGAAAGCCTGTTGCAGCACTTCGCGGGTGATGCCGATGGCGGGGTGGAACACGGCCGTCGGCATCCATGCGCCGTTGATCGTGCCGGTATACTCCGGGTTCATGCTGATGCCGTTGAGCGTCGAGAGACGCACCATATAGGCGGCGAGAATCTCCCGCTTGCGGGAGACGAGTTCTTCTATGCGCTCCAGCTGGGCGCAGCCGATCGCCGCCTGAATGTTCGACATCTTGTATTTGAAGCCGATCGCATCAGGCCAGAACTGTTTGGTTTGCCCACGCGCGCGGCCGTGATTGCTGAGCGTCAGCACCTTTTCGTAGAGATGGGCGTCGCTGGTCACGAACATGCCGCCTTCGCCCGTCGTCAGCGTCTTGGTGCCGTGGAAGGAGAAGGTGCCGAAAATGCCCATGGAGCCGGCGCGGCGGCCATGCCAGACGGAGCCGATTGCTTCTGCAGCGTCCTCGATAACGGGGATGCCGGTGCGGCGGCTGATATCGAGCAGCGCATCCATGTCGCAGAGATTGCCGTAGATATGGGTGGCGATGATGGCGCGGGTGCGCGGCGTGATATGGCGCTCGACCTCGCTCGGGTCGATGCACCAAGTATCGGGCAGCACATCGACGAACACGGGCTCGGCACCCAGATGCTTGATCGGCGCGACGGTCGCGATCCAGTTCGTGTCGGCGAGGATCACCTCGTCACCGGCGCCGATGCCGAGCGCGGCAAGACCCATATGCATGGCGCCGGTGCAGCTCGATGTCGCGATCGCATGGCTGGTGCCGAGATAGGCCGCGAATTCCTTCTCGAAGCGAATGATATAGTCGTAACAGCGCGCACCCCAGCCGTTCGCTGCAGCATCGGCTGCATAGCTCGTCTCAAGCTCGGTGATCGACGGTTTGGTGTAGAATATCCTGTTGGTCATGCCTTAATTCTTTGTGATGGGGCCTGAGACTCACGAAATCGGGGCACACGGAACTCTGTAAAAACTAGGGGGTGAAACTGGCGCGAGGCTTTGCAGCGTCGAACGCAACTTCAGATGAGCACATGCTGCGTCACGTCGGTTTCGATGAAGATGAGGTTAGGCTTGTAGCCGAGCTTCAGGAAGTTCTCGCGCCGTGGCATGTCGGCGGCGAAGATCGCCGTCTTCTCCAGAAGCGCCGGCTCATGCGTCTGCGGGTCGGCGACAATCTCGATCTCCGGCAGCAGGCCCATGTTCCGCAGCATCTCGCCGATCGATTTCGGATCGGCCATGCCGCTGAGGATGAGCCTGCTGATGCCGGCGGTCGCGTTGACCTGATAGGTGAGCGTCTGGATCGCCACCATCATCGGGAGACTGTGGCGAAGCTCAGCGACTTCGGGATGTTCGCCGAGGCCGCCGAGCGCCATGCGGGTATAGAGCTCGTATGCCTTGATGAAATCCTTGCGTGCCACCCAGAAACGAATGGCGACAGAGATGCGGTTCAGCGTGAAGACCTTGCACATCTCGTCGTAGATGGCGCGCGCCTCGCGGCTGGTGTTCAGTTTCCCACGCTTGGCGGCGATATAGAGGAAGTATTCGAGACCACCGCGATACTTGTCCCATGAGGTCATCACATCGTCATTGCCGGCCTGCTGGCGTGCCGGCGCGATCTTGGAGACCGCTACCGAGCGATAGAAGGGCTGCTTGAGGAAAGTGACCGCACCCTGATCGACGAAATGCGCGAGATAGGAAAAAGCCCAGAAGCAGAAGTCGCGTGGCACCCAGGCGGAGCGCAGGGCAGAGGAGCGATAAATGCCGATCTCGGGGAAGATGTGTCCGTTAAAGATGAACTGGAAGAGCTCTATGAAATTCTGCTGCGCGAACTTGGTGTTCTCGGCGATATCGTAGAATTGCGAGAGGTCCCGATCGTGAACTTCATCATAGAGATACCAGGGCGCCTGGCAGGCGACGACATCGGGATTGGCGTCCAGATAGGTCATTGCCGCTTCGACGCCGGCAGGCACCAGGAAGTCGTCATCGGCAAGGTAGATCGAATATTCGCCGACCGCATGATGGAAGGCGCAGGCAAGGTTCGGTCCCGAGCCGCCGTTCACGGCGCGGCGGTGATAATGGATCGGCAGCCCCTTGGCGATGAATTGCTCGACAACCTGGGTCGTATTGTCCGTCGAGGCATTGTCGGAGATGACGATCTCGTAGGGAAAGCTGAAATTATAGGTCTCGCAATGCTCCAGCGCGTTTCTGAGATAGGCTTCGCGATTGTAGGTCGGAATGCAGATGCTGAGTTTGATGCCGCTCAAAGGCCTGTCTCCTGGCTATAGCTTTCAAGCGCGGCGTCGCGCTCGCTGATGACACCAGGCGTGAAGGGCCAGGCGATGGAAAAGGCGGGGTCGTCCCAGCGGACGCCGCGGGCAAGCTCCGGCACATAGACTTCCGACATCTGATAGAAGAGCTCGCAATCGTCCTCGAGCGTCAGGAAGCCGTGCGCGCAGCCGGCAGGTATGTAGAAGGCGTTGTACCGTGCTGCATCGAGTTCAACGGCGGCCCATTTCAGATAGGTCGGCGAATCCAGCCTCAGATCGAGCGCCACGTCGAAGACCCTGCCGCGCGTTGCGCGCACCAGCTTGATCTCCGGCCGCGGCTCGGCCTGATAATGCATGCCGCGCAACGTCCCGCGCTTGTGGTTCTGCGAGACGTTGCATTGCGGGTAGACAGGCACGAGACCGTGGTCGGCAAAGCTCTTGGCGTCGAAGGTCCGCGCGAACAGTCCACGCTCGTCGGAACGCGCGTCGACTTCCACGACAAAAGCGCCTGAAACCGCGGTCGGAACGAATTTCATCCGATCACCGACAGTTCCGGCACGGCGACGGCGAAGCGTCCGCCCCAGTCGCCGACCCGGCTATTGGCCGCCACGACTTCATTCTTGATGTTCCAGGGCAGGATGAGAACATAGTCCGGCTGCGTCTCGTCCATCTTTTCCGGTGCGTAGATCGGCAGCTTGCTCCCCGGCAGGAAGTGGCCCTGCTTGTGCGGGTTGCGGTCGACGACATAGGCGATGAGGTCGGTGCCGACGCCGCAGAAATTCAGGAGCGTATTGCCCTTGGCGGCAGCGCCGTAAGCGGCGACAGTCTTGCCTTTGCGCTTGGCTTCGGTGAGGAAGGCGAGCAGCCCGTCCTTGATCGGTGCCACCCGGCTCTGAAAGGCTTCATAGGTTTCGACCTCGCTGAAGCCGGCGGCCGCTTCGTCAGTGCGCACCTTGGCGACGCCGGGGCCGGTGGGATGAGCGGTAGACGTTGCGCGGCAGGCGAGCACGCGCAGGCTGCCGCCATGCGTCGGCAGTTCTTCCACGTCGAAGACCTTCAGGCCATGTGCCGCAAAGACCTTCTCGACTGCGAGCAGCGACAGGTAATAGAAATGCTCGTGATAGACGGTGTCGAACTGAATGTTCTCCATCAGCCGCAGCAGATGCGGGAATTCGACGCTGACGACGCCTTCAGCCTTCAGCACGCCAGAGAGCCCGCCGACGAAATCGTTGATGTCAGGGACATGCGCCAGCACGTTGTTGCCGATGACGATATCGGCAGCCAGGCCGCGGGAGACGAGATCGGCCGCCGTTTCCTTGCCGAAAAAGCGTGCTTCCGTCGGCACGCCGATCTGCCGCGCCACCTCGGCGACGTTTTCGGCCGGCTCGATGCCGAGCACCGGCACGCCGGCCTCGACGAAGTGCTTCAGCAGATAGCCGTCATTGCTCGCCACCTCGATGACCTGCGATGTCTCATTCAGGCCGAAACGCTTGCGCGCCATGACGGTGAACTGGCGGGCATGCTCCACCCAGCTGTCGCTGTAGGAGGAGAAATAGGCGTAGTGGCTGAAGATGTCTTCCGGCGGCACGAAGGCATCGGCCTGCACCAGCCAGCATTCGGAGCAGACGAAGGCGCGCAGCGGATAGGACGGCTCCGGCTGCTTGAGCTGCTCTTCCGTCAGATAGGCGTTGGCAAGCGGCGTCGAGCCCAGATCGACGAAACGATGTTTCAAGGGAGCGCCGCAGAACCGGCAATTATGCGCTGTCATGATATTGCTTCCTCATAAGCCGCGATCTGGCCGAGCGAGAAGGCGCGCATGTCGGCTCCTTCGCGGTTGGCCTTGTACCAGGCGGCTGTCCAGTCGATTGTCTGCTGCAGGCTCAGGCGCGGGCGCCAGCCGATGGCGGAAAGCGCCAAGGCCGAGCTCAATGTCAGGGCAGGCGCCTCCGGCAGATGCGTTCCGGGCGCCTGCTTCCAGACGTCGTTGACGCCATGGGCAAGGCCGAGCGCATCGGCAAGTTCTGCAACGGTCGCGAAACTCTGCGGAGCCGGCCCGAAATTGAGCGCCTCGGGTAACTCCGTCTCATCCGAAAGCGTCAGCGCTTCGGCAAAGGCAAGATAACCGCCGAGTGGCTCCAGCACATGCTGCCAGGGACGGATCGCTTGCGGGTAGCGGAGCTGGATCGGCTGGCTGCTTTCAAAAGCACGGATGAAATCCGGGATCAGCCGATCCTTCGACCAGTCGCCGCCGCCGATGACGTTGCCGGCGCGCACGGTCGCAACGCTGATGTCGCGCCCCTTGAAGAAGCTGTCGCGATAGCTCTGAACGACGAGTTCGGTGCAGGCCTTGGAATTGGAATAGGGGTCCTTGCCGCCGAGCGTATCGCTTTCGATAAAGGGAATGCCGCTGCCGTTATTGGCATAGACCTTGTCGGAGGTGACGACGAGAACCGTTCGGACCGAAGGTGTCTCGCGCACTGCATCCAGAACGTTTGCAGTTCCCATCACATTGGTCGCGAAGGTCTCGGTCGGATTTTCATAGGAGCGACGCACCAGCGCCTGCGCTGCCATGTGGATGACGATCTCGGGCTCGAAATCGATGAGGCGCTGTCTGAACGCCGCCGCATCCCTGATATCGGCGATATGATGGCCCTGTCCGTTCCAGGGCGAAAGCCGGGCGTAAAGGGAGGGACTGGTCTCGGGTTCGAGCGAGACTGCCGCCACTTCCGCGCCGAGTTTTTCCAGCCACAGCGAAAGCCAGGATCCCTTGAACCCCGTGTGTCCCGTCAGGAACACACGCCTGCCAGTCCAGAAGTCCGTCAAGCCCATATCTTCCACGGTGCCTTTCCGGAGCTCCAGAGCTCTTCGAGCTGGTTGCGCTCGCGTAGCGTATCCATCGGCTGCCAGAAGCCGTCGTGGCGGAAGGCGGCAAGTTGCTTGTTGGATGTCAGCCACTGCATCGGGCCGGCTTCCCAGATCGTGTCGTCGCCTTCGATGAGGTCGATGACGGAAGGATGCAGCACGAAGAAGCCGCCATTGATGCGCTGGCCGTCGCCCTTCGGCTTTTCGATGAAGGCGGTCACGACATCGTTTTCGATATTTGTCGCGCCGAAACGGCCAGGAGGCGTCACGGCGCACATCGTCGCTTTCAGCCCGTGGCTGCGATGGAAGGCAATTTCCGAGGTGATATCGATATCGGCGACGCCGTCGCCATAGGTCAAACAGAAGGGTTCGTCCGGGGCCAGATGGTCACGGATGCGCCTGATACGGCCGCCCGTCATGGAGTTCATGCCGGTATCGACGATGGTCACCTTCCAGCTGGGCTTGGAGCCCTTGTGGTATTCGATCGCGTTGGTGGCGAGGTCGACGGTGATATCGCTGTGATGCAGGAACAGGTTTACGAAATATTCCTTGAGCATATAGCCCTTGTAGCCGGCGCAGATGATGAAATCATTCAGGCCGTGATGGGCATAGATGTTCATGATGTGCCAGAGGATCGGCTTCTCGCCGATCTCGACCAGAGGTTTAGGCCGCACACTGGTCTCTTCGGCGAGGCGCGAACCCAGACCACCTGCCAGAATTACGACTTTCATCCCAAGCGAACTCCAAAGTGTCTGATAACATCCATTGCCGCTGGCATGCGCCAGGCGAATATGTCCGGTATGCGGGCAACGATCTCCACGGAGCGGAACGGCAGTAACTTCATCGTGATGCCGGTATCCGATTTCGTTCTTGTGCGAGGCTTGCCTTAGCCAAGGCGAAAATAACCATCAGCCGGGTGGTTTCTGCCCGCCCGCTGAGTGGTTTGCCCGATAGTGTCTTGGAATTATTTGCTATTTTGCAACGCCCTGCATCGGCGTCGCATGCCTATGATTTTTGAGGGGTAAGAAAAGCGCTCTGCAGGGGACGAGGCGCTCAGAGAATCCGGTCGATCTTATGCTGGATGTGCAGATTGGGCATCAAACCAGCCGTGTGGGCGGCGCGATAGGCGTTGCGCGCGGCGTCGAACGTCACGCCCCACATGATGGCGCTCAGAAGAAAAGCGATGATGTAGACCTGGATCCGCATGCGTCCATCGAAATGAGGCATATTGGCATTTATGTGGCAATACTAAGATATATCCGCTCAGGGAGCGGCTTCTCGACAGAAGATATTGGAAAACAAGCTCTTTCGAGAAAGGAAATGGTGCCAGAAGAGGACTAGAAAAGTCGGCCTATCTGATTGAAATAATTAAGATTGAATCAGTTCGATTTTGCGCCGTACCAACAAAAATACCAACAAATCAAAATCCCTGTCTCGCTTGCCTGCCCATCTCTCCATCTTTTCGGGTTATCCCCAATAAAGTCAGGCGCCCTTGCGGATTGCGGCATCAATCCGGCCGAATTCCTTGCCTTCGACCATCAGGAACAGGCAAGAGCCGCCGGAACGGTCTGCCCACAACTCGCCGACAAGCCGCTTCTCCTTCGCGTCGTCGGCGCTTGCGATGTGCGAACCTTTGTATTCTATCACCACAATGCGCCCGTCGGAAAGCAGCGCGACGAAATCGGGATAGAACTTATCCGTTGCCGTCTGAAGCCAGAACGAATTCGGCTGTTGAGACGTATTGCGCACCCATGCCTTCACTTCCGGCATGCGCTCCAGATAGACCGCGCATTCGTGCTCTTCGCCGGTCGGCTCCAGATCGCCGACCACGCGGAAAAGGTGCTTCTTGAAATCCGTCCGCCCCTTGTAGGGCTCGCGATAGGCATAGCGGCTTTCCTCGAAGACAAGCTCCAGCTCGGCGCTCGTCTTGAAGTCCAGCCCGCCTTGCGGAATGAGCGCCTGTTGAAAGGCTTGCGTTTCGCGGCCGTCGCGGTGCTTGGCGATCACCTTCACCAGTGCTTCGACCAGCCGGAACTTCGCCCGCGCCAGGGCTTCGAGGGACATGCCGGTTTGCGCGGAAATATGGTCCAGTGCCTTGGCAATGAAGAGCGTCGAGGAAATGCGGGTAATGTCCCGCCGGGTCGTGAAGGGAAGGCGCCGGTCAAGCCAATTCACCAGCGCATTCTTCGTCCAGCCGCGTTCCTGAAGATTGAGCATCAACTGTTCGTGCAGGTCAGTGACGAATTCGACATTGACATGGCCGGACTGATCCACGTCGACATGCGCTTCGTCGCGGGCCTGTTTGGGCGGAACGAAGAAATCCATGATTTGCGCCGGATCGTCGTTTTCGAGCTTCCAGGGAATGTCGAGGAAGTGCCCACGATCGAAGAGCTGCAAACCGTGGGCGGTTTTGACCGCAAGGCGCGGCACCGCAAAGCGGATGGCGTCCTGTTCATCGCCGGTTGATTTCAGCCGCGCACCGCGTGACTTGTGCACCAGGGCTTCGACCATGCCGGCAGCAGCATCGGGCAAGGCCAGAAGCAGCGCCGTCCTGTCGTAGTCGGTGAGCGCACCACGCGCCCGGATGACCTGTCTTTCCGGATCGAATTCGACACGGCCGCCGGTCAGGGTGTGAATGTTCTTCTCGAAGGCTTGGAAGTCCAGTTCGAACGGAATGGCTTCTTCATGAAGATGCGCCAGCCCGCCCGGCTCCAGCCCGTGCAGCGGCTCGGCAACGGCCCGCACTAGCGCTTGCGCTTCGACGCGCTCGAAGCCGTTGTTGACCAGCCCGTCGCGAAGCGTGTTTGCGGCGTTCTGAAAACTCGTCGTCGTGGCGAAGGCAAAGGCCCGGTTCAGGTCTTCATGGTGCTTGCGCTTGGCGTGGGGAAGGCGAAGCACGCGGCCCAGAAGCTGTTCCACGGCCCGCGCCGATTTCTGCTCGGCAACCGAACACAGCACATAGGCGAAGGAACAGTCCCATCCCTCTTTCAGCGCCTGTTGCGTGACGATGAAACGCACTTTGCAATCGCGGTCGAACAGATCGACGCCATCAAGGCCTTTGCTGTCACCGGTCGCAATCACGATATGCTCCTCCGGCACGCGGAAGTCTTCGATCAGAAGCTTTTTCACCTCGTCAGCGTGCAGTGTCGGCTTGTCCTTCGAGCGCGGTTCGGCCTGAAGCAGCATCACCGGCCGGACGAATTCGCCGGTAATGTTCTCTTCCGCCCGCGCCGTTGCCGAAAGCTCGTCCAGCCAGGCCATGGCATCGCTGATCGTGTCGCGCGGATCGGCCCGGCCGCGAAGGATGACCGGCAGCTTGATCATCTCTTCCGCCTTGAGTTCCGCTGCCGAGACATGGTGCAGCACATTCGAGGCGTAGATGCCCTTTTCCGGCTTGTGCTCGTCCGGCGTGACCGGCGTTGCCGTCAGCTCCACGATCAGCGACGGGGAAAGCCGCCCCAGCGTGTCGAAGGAAAGGTCGGTGCGGGCATTGTGTGCCTCGTCGACGATCACCATCGGCCGGCGCATGCGCAGCACGTTGGCGAGCGACGGTAGCGGATCGCCGGAAGGCCCGGCTTCGAGAATGGCGCGCTGCTCGTTGGCGATGCCGCTGAAATGGTCCATCAGCTCGCCATTGGCCTCGTAGACCTTGCGCCCTTCGGTCTTTTCCACGCGGAAGGCTTGGATGGTCGCGACGATCACCACGGCGCCGCCGTCATAATCGGCGCGCTTGGCATAGAGTGCTTCCTGAATGGTCATGACCCGGACATTCTCGCCGAACCGATCGGCGAGCGCCCGCCGGTTCGGGTGCGCCCGGTTCGAAAGTGTTTCCAGCGTCTGTTCGCGGATCGTGTCGGAAGGCACCAGCCAAAGCACGGTCGGATTGTCGCAACGCAGAAAGGCATCGGCCGCAATCGCGATGCTGTGCGCGGCGAGGATCGTCTTGCCGCCGCCGGTCGGCACGCGAAGGCAGACGTAAGGAAGGCCCGGCAATCCCGGCGGCTGATAGAAAGCCCGCTTTGTCAGGGCATAGAAGGCCGTATCGGCATCGTTCAGCTCCACCGTCCTTTCGAGAAAGCGGCGAAGGCTCGCAAGCGTCTGGAGCTGATAGTTTTTCAGGGAGAACACGGGTAGCGCCATTTTCAAATCCCCTCGATTTGGTAGGGAATCTGCTTGAAGGTGACGCCAAGGGCGGACAAGCGGTCGTCCGGCACCGTGCAGCCCTCGGCATAGACGATCCGCGCGCCGGCAAAATCCGCCGCCGGCAGCGGCAGCGCTTCGAGGATGGCGCCGGTCAGCACATTGCCCGCCTGTTCGCGCGCCACGCCCACGGCTTCCGCCGAATGCAGGAGATAGATCGCGCGGTTCTGGAATGTTCCGATCAGCGGCGAGGCGCCATCGGCGCGCTTGGGGATCGGCGAGCCGGTTTCGCAGAAGAACACATGCGCGGCGAGGTCGGGATAGGTGACGGCCGGCGAGACATTGCCGTCGGCATCGAACAGCGGTTCGCCCAGGGTGCAGAAGCGGAAACCGCCGCCGGTGCCTTCGACGGTTTCGGTCTTGCCTCCCAACTTGTTTTTCTCGTAACCGCTCATGACCCGTCTAAGTCTCTCTGCGGTCACCGGCTCGGCAATGGACGGCAACATTTCGATCAGGATGAAGCGGCGTCCGCCACCTTCACGGGCAACGGCGACGCCTGTCGTGCCTGATCCGGCGAAGCTGTCCATAATGATGTCGCCGGGTTCCGACGCGATTTCGATGATGCGTTTCATCAGGCGCGTCGGTTTTGGGGTAATAAAAACCGATCCGCTGTCAGCGAAATCCACAGTCTCAAGAAGCTCCTTTTTGGCTTCTTGTGTGTGACCAACATCCTTATAGAACCAAAGGGTTTGCGGAACGACGCCCTGTTTAACTTCGGATAGGAAACGTTTCAGGCGGGGAACATTGTCTTTCGTTTCGCCCCACCAAATGCGGCCGTCGGTGTCCAGGTCCTTCATTTTTTGCTTTGAGACTCGCCAATACATACCCGTCGGCGGTCCGGGAATAATTCGACCGGACGGCGTCTCGACCGCATACGTACCTTCGCCATAGAAATTTCGGGCGGAAAAATCGCCAGACGTCCACGGGCCTCGCGGGTCATTGTCGGGATTGGTGTAGCGCGCGTCTTGCTCCGCTCCACGCGCTAACAAACCCAATTGGCACAGGCCGATGTTTTTCGCGTAGGCGTAAATGTAGTCGTGGTCGTCTGAGAAAAATTGGGCTGAATTTTTCGGTGAGAAGACTTTTTGCCAGATGATAGAAGCAAGGAAGTTGCCGCGCCCAAATACATCATCCAGCAGCATTCTAAGCGAACCGGCCTCGCTATCGTCCATCGACACAAAGATAACGCCGTCTTCCGTCAAAAACTCCTTCAGCAACCGCAGGCGCGGATACATCATACACAGCCATTTGTCGTGGCGGGACAGGTCTTCAGCTTCCTTGCCCACGACGCTGCCGAGCCAAGCGCGGATTTCCGGCGAGTTCACATTGTCGTTGTAGACCCAGCTTTCATTGCCGGTGTTGTAGGGCGGATCGATATAGATGCACTTCACCTTGCCGGCGTAATAGGGCAGCAGCGCCTTCAGCGCTTCGAGATTGTCGCCCTGTACCAGCAGATTGCCGGCGTCCGGATCCCCATGGCTCTTGTCCTTGTTGCAATGGATCAGCCGATAGGGAACCTCGCGATGATGGTTCACCACGGCTTTCTTGCCGATCCAGTCGAGTGTGGGCATGTGCGGTCCTGCAATCTGTCATTGGTTCGCTGACAGCTTTGTAAAGACGCGGTTCAGCCCTGTCACGCTTTCTTGAGCATCCGGGCCACAAGTGCCGCAAGTTCTTCGATCTCGATGTTCGGTACGCCGTTGCCAATCGTTTCGGCCTTCAACCCGGTGATAATCTCCCCCTGCCGATTGGTCGCCACCGTGCCGTAACTGTTAAGCGTCGTCGCCACCCGCTCATGGCCGAGATTCTGGCTCCAGGCCTTGAATTCTTCCGGTGTGCGGCAGCGCCGTTCGCCCAGCATGGCGAGCGTGTTCCGCAAGCTGTGCGGATTGGCATAGGGCAGGCCCGCCGCCTCGAAGGCGCTTTTGAAGATGCGCCGGATGGCGGATGCGTTCTTCCAGTGATCGCGCGAAAGCCCGACGGCGCCGAACAGGCCGGCATTGGTGAGCGCGACCTTCGTTGCCGGAAATAGCGGATCATCCGGGCCGAACCATAGCTTACCTTTCAAATGGTCGATCCAATCGCCAAGCACCGCTTCGACGTCTTCACCGACGGGGAAGAAGAAGGTGGTGAAGGTCTTGCGGCTTTTCGTCCTTACGTCGCGCGCATCCTGAAACACGCTTCGCGCTTCAAGATCGACATGCTTCAGCCGGAAGGACGCCACCGCATTGTCGCGCGCGCCGGTCAGAAGCGTAAAGGCGACAATCGCCCTGTCGCGCTTCTCTACGTCGCTGCCATCAGGCATGGCGAAGATGACATGCCGGACCTGCTCCACCGTCGGCACCTTCTTTTCGCGCCGCGCCGTGGCAATGCGGCTGTCATTGGCGCTCGGATTGAAATAGTCGGCATCGGCATAGGAAATCCGTGCCTTGTAGCCCGGTTGTCCGGCAAGCCAGAAGACGAAGGCTTTGAGCGCCATCAACCGCGAATGGATCGTCGCCTTGGACAGCGGATTGCCGGTCGTGGCGTTGCGCTGTTGGTAGAGGTGAGCCTTGAAGCCCTTGGCCTTCTCAATATGAAACTTGGCAAAATCCTGATAATTCGAATACTGCTCGAAAGCCGCGATAGATGCCGCGACAAGATCCACGCTGCTCACGTCCATCCGCTTCGCTTCCTTCAGATAATCGAAATAGCGGCGCTTGATCCGCTCGTTTTTCGGGTGGTGCTTTTTCATCTCTTCAGCTCCTTCTCGAAGTGATCATTGCAACGGGGATTGTTCATCTCGTTTAGGCGTGGATCACCTTGGGGAAATGAAACCGCTGTTTGGCGCTCCAGAAGAGCCAGCTTCGAGGCGCTGAAGTTCTTGTGCATGATCGTGTCGCAATCCTCGCAGATTGCGCTGAGCTGCCCGCTAAAGGCCGTGCGCGGCGTGTAGTCGATCAATCCACCGGCAGCGGCTTTCGGTTCACGGCAGCGGAAGCAGAAGAATTCGTGATGCCCGCATCGCTGTCTCGTACTGTCCCGCTTGTCGAGGAAGGCGCGCAAATCACTGCCCAGGATCAGGAAGGGCCGTTGGTCGGCAAGGTGCGGCAATCCCGCCTTCAGCCATCGCCGCACGCTGCCCTTCGCCACGCCAAGGACAAGGGCCGCTTCCTCGATCGTGTAACTGTAGTGCTGCTTGATCGCCCGCCGGTTCGGGCGACGCCCGGCCATTCACCGGCCTCCGCTGTCGATCAGCGATCGAATGTCTTCCACCCGCCAAGCGGTGATGCGCGGGCCAAGCTTTACCGGCTTCGGAAACCGCCCGTCCTTGATGCCGGCCCACCAGGTGGACTTGCTGACAGGGATTGGCCCGTTCGGCGCGATGATTGCGGAAAGCCGGACGAAGCCGGTCGTGGGGAAATGGGTGTTGTTCGGCATGGTGCCACCTCGTCTTGGTTGAAACGAGATGGTTTTAAGTCGGCCGATAGTGGGCTTGGCCGAATTCGGGAACAACAAACCGAAATCGGTTTTCACGAATCGCTATTCGGAATTGTCTTGCAGCAAGACCTTGGCTTCATTCAGAAATTTCCGAACAGTATCTTCATCGATCCGCAAACCGATTTCTGTGACGGCGCCTGCGATGTTGGTAGTCGCGCTGTTCTTTAGTTTCGTGGGGTCGAATTGATACTTCTTCATCGCCATCGCCAGAATCATTTTGAGCATGCTTTCGCGCTCGCGCGGTGGAGTCGGCTTTTGGTTCCCGGGCTCGGATGACAGTTCTGCCAGCTTGGCATGAAGCTCGGTATTCTCTTCCAGTAGGGCGAGCGCCGCATCGCGAATACTGGATAGCTCGCCTTGGGCCTGGTCTACTTGCATGCGCAACTCGGTCTCCGTTCGATCGTGCTCCACGACAAGGCTCTCTAGAAAGGTCGCCAGAGTGTCGAATTCGGTTTTCCAATCGGCAATCTGTCGCCCACGGGCTTGCACAGCCTCGATCGCCTTAGGATGCATCTGAAACCCCGTTCTTAGCGCCCACGCGATGAAAAACTCCGGCGTGTTTTTCTCCAATAACTGGCCGGCCTCGGTCGCTCGCCTGATAAGTTCCATTTGCGCGCAGAAAGAACCCACAAAGATCGAATTCGTTGCGTAGGGCCGCAAACTCTGCAAATTGACGAGATTGGGTTCTTTGCCGAATGATATGGCCGCCGCTTCCTCCGGCGTCCAATAGGATATTTTCGACCAGTAATCCCAGTTCGCTTCCGCGATGCGCTTATTGAAGAAGCGCGAGGCATCTAGCCTATTCGCCATCTCAATTTGCTCTTCGAGGAATTTCTGAATCTGCTCTTCCAGAATTTCATTGAAGCGTTCGATGGAAAGACTCTTGCCGAGAGTATCGATGAAGCGATCCGCAGCGTCTTTTGCAACTTCGTAACGCTGCTTATGTTCGGGATAGGTGTTCCAATATTCCTGATTTGCGAAAATGCGCTGGTCAGGAAAAAGCCGGTCAATCACAAATCCGATAGGATCGCGTTCCCAGGCTGGCAATTGATCTTCCATTCCGCCGAATCCGATTGCTGATCGGTGGCATTATGTGCCCAAAGTCCTCGGCAGTGGAGTCATGCAACCCTAAAGCGGCTGTTATCCCAGAATTTCGCGCAGTCTTTCTATTTCGCCGGCCCACCAATCGGCCATCTTTACCCGCTCTTCCCAATAGAGCGCCCGGTGATAGGCCTTGCGTACCTCGTCGGCGCCGACATGGGCCAATTCCGCCTCGATCGCATCCGGCGCCCATTTGCCGCTTTCGTTCAGCAATGTGGATGCGCTGGCCCGGAAGCCGTGGGACGTCGCTTCGTGTTGAGTGAAACCCATCCGGCGAAGCGCGCTGTTCATCGTGTTTTCGCTCATTGTGCGGGTGCGCGACGTGACGGCGGGGAACAATAGCTTCCCGTCACCGGTCAGCATGCGCAACTCTTCGAGGATTGCCAAGGCTTGGCCCGACAGCGGCTTGCGGTGCTCGCGGCGCATCTTCATGCGAGACGCCGGCAGCGTCCAGATCGCCTTGTCAAAATCGATTTCGCTCCATTCGGCTTGGCGAAGCTCGCCGGGCCGGGGATAGAGAAGGGCCATCAATTGCAGCGCCATGCGCGTTTCCGGCATGCCCTCATAGGCCCAGATTGCGCGAAGCAATCCGCCGAACGCCTTCTTGTCGGTGACCGCGGCACGATGCGAGACAACCGGCGCCGTCAATGCGCCCTTCAAACCAAACGTCGGGTCGTTGTCGGTGCGCGCCGTGGCAATGGCGTAGCGGAAAATCTGCCCGATGGTGGAGCGCACGCGCCGGGCGGTTTCATAGTTGCCCTTGGCTTCGATCCTTCGCAACGGAACAAGGATTTCGGCGGCGGTGATTTCGGAAACCGGCCGCGAACCAATGTCGGGCATGGCGAGACCAAGCAGCCATTCCTTCTTGTTCCGGGTCGTGTCGGCCTTCCCCTCTTTCGCAATCTTCAAAAGGTATTCTTCCGCCACTGCCTTGAAGGTGACGGCATTGCTGGCTTGTTTGGTGATGCGCTCCAGTTTCGCATGATGCGAAGGGTTGATGCCCTTGGCCAGCAGCGCCTTAGCGTTTTCCCTGAGCCGGCGGGCATCGGCAAGCGTCACGGCCGGATATGAGCCCAGCGCCATCGTCTGTTGTTTGCCGTCGAAGCGATAGGACAAACGCCACAGCTTCGAGCCTTTCGGCGAAAGCAGAACATGCAGCCCGCCGCCGTCGCTATGCTTTGTTGGTTTTTCTGTTGGTTTCAGGGCCTTTAGGGCGGTGTCGGTGAGCGCCATGTTGGTATCCAGCCGGAAATCTGTTGGCATCGGGTCAAGCCGCTGTTGGCATTTTCTGCCAAGCACCAACGATGCTACCAACAAAACTTTCGGATGCAACGGGACGTCACTGGACGTTAGACAACAAAAAAGCCCGGAAAACCGGGCTCTTTGCTTTGCTTTTGGACCATCTGGGACGGTCTGAAACGGGAATTTGGTGCCCAGAAGAGGACTCGAACCTCCACGCCTCGCGGCACAGGTACCTGAAACCTGCGCGTCTACCAATTCCGCCATCTGGGCGACGGAGAGCCATGTACGGGGGTCGCTCTTTGCTGTCAACAGGGTTTTTGAAGTTTTCCTGACAGTCTGTGAAAAAGCTTCACGAAGCTGTGGTCGCGTGCCACGGGTCAGTGGATGGCGTGGCCCGTTTCTCCACCCTATATAAGGGACATTGGAAAGGAACGCACCATGTTCGACCTTCGCCCCGCTCTTCTTGCCGGTTTGCTTGTGGCAGTGCCGTTGGCCGGGGCCAATGCCGCCTCGCCATCGCTGGGGCCTGTCAATACGCAGTCGACGATCTGCGATTATCGCGGCTGCTTCGGCTTTGGTCCGCAGCAATGGCATCGCCCGGCCTATGTCCAGCCGAACTATCGCCCGCCGAATGCCGCCGGCCCGAAATATTACCAGCCGCCCGGCCAGTTACCGCCACGGCTGACCTACGATCCGCCGCCGGCGCCGCGTGTGCAGCCGTCGGCTGACAATCAGACCCGCCATCAGCAATGGTGCCGAAACGAATACCGCTCCTACAATCCGCGAACGGATCGTTTCCTGACCTATGAAGGCATCTACAAGACCTGCAACTCGCCTTATAACTAAGTGTCAGCTTTCCAGCGAAGCGCGATCGGTATGCCCGAGATCGCGATCGGGCTCGATGATGTCGCGCACGCGCTGCTTGAGTTCCTTCGGCCCCGGAAAACCGCCGTCGCGCTTGCGCTCCCAGATTAGATCGCCATTGACGCGGATTTCGAAATTGCCGCCGGTGCCGGGAATGAGCGCCACCTCGCCAAGGCTGTCGGTAAAAGTCTGCAGCAGTTCCTGCGCCATCCAGGCGGCACGCAGCAGCCAGTTGCACTGAGTGCAGTAGAGGATCGTCACGCGGGCTTTCTCGGTCATCGGAATCTCCTTCATCCCAGGGGATCTAGAGACTCGCAAACGGCGCTGCAATGCGCCTGGCGCCGAATCAGCGGACAGAAAGTTCGGATTCAGTCTTTTTTGATAATTTTCCGTTAGCTATTCCGGATTGGTGTTTTCCCGAAATGGCTGAGGCACCCTGGTTCTTGTTTTGCGTAACGGTGCTCATGCGTTCCACGGCTATCCCAGCGATCCTTCTTGCCTGCCTTGCTCTGGCGGGCTGCTCGTCGGCTTCCGGTCCGGAGAATCTTGCCGCCGGCGTCACATCGAAGCCTTCCAAGGAAATCACGGCTTCCGTCACCCCGCCGCCGGCACCTGTGCCGCAGGCCACAGTCGCCGCGATCGATGCGGACGATGCCACTCCGCAGACAAGCCTTGCCTGGGGAGCCCCCGTGCCGGAGTCCAGGGCCTTCTCGGCAGTGACGCCTTCAGCCACATCGCAACCGGGTATGCCGGTTCCAAGCGATCGCCCCGTCGAATTCGCCATGGCGGCGGCACCCGCTATCGAGCCGCCGACCCGTGGCCGCTCACGCGTCTACGGCTATGGTTTCCGCGATGCCAAGCCGATCAATTTTGGCAGGACCTCGCCGCGCAAGCTGGCCGTCCACGGCGTCGACGTTTCCCGTTGGCAGGGTGACATAGATTGGCAAACGCTCAGAACCCGCGGCGCGAACTTCGCCTTCATCAAGGCGACCGATGGCGGCGACCATCTGGACCCGATGTTCAAGACCAACTGGCGGCGCGCCAAGGAAGCCGGCATCAAGCGCGGCGCCTATCATTTCTTTTACTGGTGCCGCACCGCCGGCGAGCAGGCCGACTGGTTCATCCGCAACGTCCCGCGCGATCCGGATGCGCTGCCGCCGGTCATCGATGTCGAATGGAACGGTGAATCGAGCTGCAAGGTGAAGCTTTCGCGCGCCCGCGTGCTGGAAAAAATGCAGGTCTTCATGGAGAAGATCGAGCGGCACTACGGCAAGCGCCCGATCATCTACACGGCTCCGGATTTCTATGAGGACAATCTCGAAGGCGCCTTCCAGAACTATCACTTCTGGCTGCGCGCGGTGGCCGAGCATCCGTCGAAGGTCTATCCGGGCCGCAAATGGCTCTTCTGGCAATATTCCGGCTCCGGCCTCTCGCACGGCGTCGAAGGCCGCATCGACCTCAATGTCTTCCGCGGCAGCGAGGAAGAATGGCATCGCTGGGTAGCCGGCCTCTGAGAATTTCACCCTGTACAAAGATGCCGCAGAACTGACGATGGCAGCCCTGCGGCATTCGTCTCCGACCGCAAGGATCAGAGTCGCGCTTCCAGCACGAGGTTGAACGGCGTCGCCATCGCCCGGCGAAACCGCGTGAAACCGGCCTTCCGGAAGATTTCGGCCAGCCTTTTCTCGCCGGCCTGTGCGCCAAGCACGATATGGCCGCCGTCAGAGATCGCATGAGCGCAGCAGATCGTCGTCGAGGCGGCATAATACATGCGCGCGACCGGCGAGATACTGTCGTCCACGCCATCCTTCGCATAGGGCTCGACCAGCATCACCGTTCCGTTGCGAGCGATGGTTCTGGCCGCGTGTTTCGCGACGGCGAGCGGATTGCCCATGTCGTGCAGGCAATCGAAAAAGCAGATGAGATCGTAATCCGAACCGGAATAGGCGTCCGCCCGCGCCGTCTCGAATGTGACCCTCTCTGTTCCGCCCGCCGCAGCAACAACCTCCCGGGCCTCGTCGAGCGATTCCTGATGCGAATCGAAACCACGGAAGCGGGATGACGGAAAGGCTTCGGCCATCAATGCCGTTGAATGACCGTGGCCGCAGCCGACATCGGCGACCAGAGCGCCAGCCTTCAGTTTCTCGATGACGCCATCGAGAGCCGGCAGCCATTCGGCGACAAGGCTCGCCTTGTAGGCATTGCGGTAGAGCGATGCCACGCCGCAATAGAGCCTGCCGTCATGATCGCCCCAGGGAATGCCGGCGCCTGTGCGGAAGGCATCCAACGCCTTGTCCTCATCAGCCCACATCGAAGCCGGAATTGCCCATGCAGCGGCCATGAAGACCGGGCTGTCGTCCTGGGCCAGCACTAGCGCATGCTCTGCCGGCAGTTCATAGCTGTGGCTTGCCGCATCATAGATCACATAGCCCCCTGCCACCTGCGAACCCAACCATTCGCGGATATACCGCTCCGCGCAGCCGGTGATGGCCGCAAGTTGGTGCGAACTGATCCGCCCGGCCTTCGCCATCGCCTTATAGAGGCCGAGCCGGTGGCCGATGCTCACCATCACGCCGCCGTAGCCGGCCGAGAGGTCGCCGATTGCCCGCGAGACGATGAGATCGAGTTTGGTCGCATCTATAGTGTTGTTTCTTATCTGGTCCATTTCCTTCTCCTGTCGAAACATTCAGAATGGAAATGGAATGACAGCAGCGGGGGTCTTACGGCAGAGCGGCATGAGCCAGAAGCGGGCCATTTGCGCCAATCGTTGCGCCGGTGTAGGCAAAAGAGACGAATAGCGGACCTGTTTCTTCCGGGGGATGAGATGCAATCCGGTGCCGATCATGTCGCTTCCAGGCCGCTTCATGTCAGCCTCGTGGCCATTCCCGAGGCGGTCGTATCGACCCTGAGCGGCATTTTCGATGTGATGAACGCCTTTGCGGTTCTGCCGGCAGCCAGCGATGTCCTTGCCGGCCAAGCGCCCTTTAAGGTGGAAATTGTCGGCACATCCGCCGAGCCGCTGGAACTTGCAAGCCGCCTCCCGATTACCGTCCAGCGCAGCATCTCATCTCTCGACCATACGGATATCATCATCGTCCCCTCCGTTTTGCTGCCATCGGGCGGATGGGAGAAGGGGCGTTATCCGGAGCTTGTAAAATGGGTGCGCGCCATGCATGCCCGCGGCGCGCTGATCTGCTCGGCCTGTTCGGGCCTCTTTCTGCTGGCCGAGACCGGGCTATTCGACGGCATGGATGCGACAGTGCATTTCGGCTATGCCGAGGCCTTCCGGGCAAGTTTCCCGCAGGTTCCTGTCCATCCCGAGCGGGTGCTCGTGGTCTGCGGCAGGCGTGAAGAGCTGATCAGCTCCGGTGCCTCCATGACCTGGCATGATCTCGTCCTGTACCTGATCGCCCGCCATGTGGGTGCTTCGGCCGCGCAGGCGATTGCCCGTTTCTTCGCCTTGCAATGGCATCAGGATGGGCTGGCGCCTTATATCGTCTTCGAGGGCCGCAGGGGTCATGGCGATACAGCGATCCGGACAGCGCAGGACTGGCTTTCCAGCCATTTCTCGGTCGCCAATCCAATCGAGGAAATGTCCCGTCATGCCGGCCTGACAGAGCGCACTTTCAAGCGCCGCTTCACCCAGGCGACCGGTGTCAGTCCGATCGCCTATGTTCAGCGTTTGAGAGTGGAGGATGCGAAGCGCCGGCTGGAGCGCACGGATACGCCGGTTGATGAGATCAGCTGGCAGGTCGGCTATGAAGAGCCGGCGTTTTTCCGCAGGCTCTTCAAGCGTATGACAGGTCTGACACCCGGCAGCTATCGCCGCAGGTTTCGCGTGCCCGATTATGCGCGACCGTCAAAAGGCTGAGGCGCTTACTCGTCGCCCATCTTGAGCGCCGCGATAAACGCTTCCTGCGGGATTTCCACCTTGCCGAACTGACGCATGCGCTTCTTGCCTTCCTTCTGCTTTTCCAGAAGTTTGCGCTTGCGGGTGGCGTCGCCGCCGTAGCACTTTGCGGTCACATCTTTGCGCAGCGCCGAGATGGTTTCGCGGGCAATCACGTTGCTGCCGATCGCCGCCTGGATCGGGATCTTGAACATGTGCTTCGGGATCAGCTCCTTCAGCCGCTCGCACATGTCGCGGCCGCGCTTTTCAGCCGCAGCGCGGTGCACGAGCATCGAAAGCGCGTCGACCGGCTCGCCGTTGACGAGGATCGACATCTTGACGAGGTTGCCTTCGCGATAGCCTTCGAGATGATAGTCGAAGGACGCATAACCCTTGGAGATCGATTTCAGCCGGTCGTAGAAGTCGAAGACGACTTCGTTGAGCGGCAGTTCATAGGTCACCATCGCGCGGGTGCCGACATAGGTCAGCTCGGTCTGGATGCCGCGGCGGTCCTGGCAGAGCTTCAGGATGCCGCCGAGATAGTCGTCAGGCGTCATGATCGTTGCCTTGATCCACGGCTCGCGGATTTCGGCGATCTTGACGACGTCGGGCATATCGGCCGGATTGTGCAGCTCGCGCTCGCTGCCGTCGGTCATCGTCAGCTGATAGACGACGGAGGGGGCGGTCGCGATCAGGTCGAGGTCGAACTCGCGCTCCAGGCGCTCCTGGATGATTTCGAGATGCAAGAGCCCGAGGAAGCCGCAGCGGAAGCCGAAGCCGAGTGCCGCCGACGATTCCATTTCGAAGGAGAAGGATGCGTCGTTGAGACGAAGCTTGCCCATCGCGGCACGCAGGTCTTCGAAATCAGCGGCATCGACCGGAAACAGACCGCAGAAGACCACCGGCTGCGCCGGCTTAAAGCCCGGCAGCGCCTGGGCCGTCGGGCGCTTGTCTTCGGTGATGGTGTCGCCGACGCGTGTATCGGCCACTTCCTTGATCGAAGCGGTGATGAAGCCGATCTCGCCCGGGCCGAGGCTGTCGACATTGACCATCTTCGGCGTCAGCACGCCGACGCGCTCGACCTGATACTTGGCATCCGTGCCCATCATGCGGATCGTCTGTCCCTTGGACAGCACGCCGTCGATGATGCGCACCAGAACCATGACGCCGAGATAGGTGTCGTACCAGCTGTCGACGAGCAGCGCCTTCAGCGGCGCCTTTTCGCCGCCGGGGCTCTTCGGCGCCGGCAGCTTGTGAACGATGGCTTCCAAGACGTCGGGAATGCCGAGACCGGTCTTGGCCGAGATCAGCACGGCCTCGGATGCATCGATGCCGATCACTTCCTCGATCTGATCCTTGATGCGGTCGGGTTCGGCCGCGGGCAGATCGATCTTGTTGAGGACAGTGACGAGCTCGTGATTGTTGTCGATCGCCTGATAGACATTGGCGAGCGTCTGGGCTTCCACGCCCTGTGACGCGTCGACGACGAGCAGCGAGCCCTCGCAGGCCGACAGCGAGCGCGAAACTTCATAGGCGAAGTCAACGTGGCCGGGCGTGTCGATGAGGTTCAGCACATAGGTTTCGCCGTTATTCGCCTTGTAATGCAGGCGCACGGTCTGTGCCTTGATGGTGATGCCGCGCTCGCGCTCGATATCCATATTGTCGAGCACCTGCTCGGACATCTCACGCTCGGCAAGGCCGCCGGTCGTCTGGATGAGGCGGTCGGCAAGTGTCGATTTGCCGTGGTCGATGTGGGCCACGATCGAGAAGTTGCGGATATGGGATAGCGGAGTCGTCGAATTGGTGCTCATGCGCGCCATATAGCAGCGCGCAGATCGCCCGCAAAGCGGTAATTATCCCGCCGTTTACGCTATTTTGAAGTCTGGGAAGCGCGCCTCAGACCGGCCACCTCTCCAGCCGCCAGGCCGAATCCCAGAACATCCATTCATATTGCGAGGCGCGCGCGAAGGCGTCCATCATCTGTTGGCGCTCTGCGGGAGAGGCGGTGCGGGCGGCCATATCCGTCAGTGCGATCACTTCGCGGGCGCCGGCTGCAAATTGCGGATCGCCATAGGTATTGATCCAGGCCTGGAACACATTGCCCTCGATCGCCGGCCTGCCCTTGATGCCTTCGCCGACATGCCAATAGATCCAGAAGCACGGCAGGATGGCCGAAAGCGCCACAGCATAAGAGCTGTGATAGGCCGTCGCCAGCAGGAAATTCGTATAGGCGAAGCAGGAGGGAGAAGGCTCCGCAGCCGTCACATCCGCGCTCGAAATGCCGAACTGGCTCAGGAAACCGGCATGCAGGCCCTGCTCGACGGTGATCGCCTTCTGTGCCGAGCCGAGGAAGCGCAGCACCTGCGCATTGTCGGGCGCCTTGGCCGCGACGATGGCGAGGCAGCGGGCATAGTGCTTCAGATAGATCGCGTCCTGCAGGATATAATGGCGGAAAACCTCCGGCGGCAGCGTTCCGTCCGAAAGCCGTTCCAGCAGCGGCAACCGCTCGATCTCGGCCATGATGGGCTTGATGCGGTCCCAGGCGGCAGCCGTGAAGTTTGCCGTCGTCTCAGTGCCCTGCGCAATGCCGTCCATGCTGGTCTCCGCTCTTCAATGCCGTTGTCATATATCGACGGCGCTGTGGTGAAAGCAAGGCTGTTCGCGAGGGCTTGATTCCATCATCAGATCTTGTATTTCTCTTATAGTAGAAACTTGGGTTAAGACATGGAACAGGAACTCGAACAGGCGATCGGCATCCGCATCCGCGCGCTGCGGCTGGAAAAGAGCCTCACGCTGGATGATCTGGCCACAGCCTCCGGCGTGAGCCGCGCGATGATCTCCCGCATCGAGCGCGCGGAAGCGAGCCCAACGGCCTCGCTGTTGGCGAGGGTCTGCGCCGCACTCGGACTGTCGCTTTCAGAGTTTTTTGCCGATGAAGGGCAGGACGTGTCGCCGCTCCTTCGTCGTGAGGACCAGCAGGTCTGGCGGGATCCAGAAACCGGCTATATGCGCCGCGCCGTCTCGCCGCGGGGTACGGCTTCCGATGTCGATATCGTCGATGTCGAGTTTCCGGCCGGCGCGCGCGTCAGCTTTCCGCCGCATGCCGCAAGTCGCGGCATGACCCAGCATGTCTGGCTCTTTGACGGTGAGTTGGAAATGACCGTCGGCGAGACCGTCCATCGCCTCAAGCCCGGCGACTGTCTCTTCATGCCGGTTGGCGACGGCCATGTCTTTCACAATCCGGGTCATGCGCCGGCACGCTATTGCGTCGTGCTGGATCACGGCAGCCACTAATTCACGCTTGTTTATCAGGGGAATATTTATGCCGAGGATCCGCCTTCTCTCCGCCGCCGAAGCCCACGCCGCCATTCCCGATCTTTGCGAGGTGCTGGCCGACTGCGTCAATGGCGGCGCCTCTGTCGGCTTCATGCAGCCCTATACATCGGCTGATGCCGAACCCTATTGGCGTGGCGTCGCCGAGGCCGTGGCTGATGACGCCACCCTGCTGTTTGTCGCCGAAGTCGACGGCAAAATTGTCGGCACCGTGCAGGTCGGCGCTGCCCAGATGCCGAACCAGCCGCACCGCGGCGATCTGAAGAAGCTGCTCGTCCATCGCTCCGCCCGCGGCTATGGCCTGGCGCGCCTGCTGATGGAAATGGCCGAACAGGAAGCGGCCCGCCGCGGCAAGACGATCCTCGTCCTCGACACGGCAACCGGCAGCGATGCCGAAGTGATCTATCCGCGTCTCGGCTGGGAGCGCGTCGGCGTTATCCCCGATTACGCGCTATGGCCGGAAGGCGGGCTTTGCGCCACGACGTTGTTCTACAAGCGGGTCGCCTGAGCAGTCTGCGTAAAGGCGGCGATAGCATCTGCAAGCGCCGACGCCGGTGTCCAGTGCAAAGCCTTCCATCCGAATTGCGTGGCTGTCGCAATATTCTCCTCGACATCGTCGATAAAGCCGATGTCTTCAGGCGCGACACCGACGCCATCGGTCGCAAGGCGGAAAAAATCGCTTTCAGGCTTTCGACTACCGAGCGCTGCGGAATAGAAGATGCCGTCGAAAAGCGCCCCCAGTTCGAGCACGTCGCGCAGATAGGCCGCGCGCCTGTGCTCCTGATTGGTCGCAAGATAAAGAAGCGTACCTTCGTCTTTCAGGCGTGCGAGGTCGGCAAGCAGGTGCCGGTCCAGGCGAGAGTCATTTTCGAACCAGTAGTCGAGCAGTTTCTCGGCGGTGAGATGCGGGGCGATGCGGTCGAGAACCTCCGTCAGGCGGGGTTCGATCGGCTCCTGTCCCGTGACGATCCCGACCCAATAGGGTTTGAAGAATTCCTGCTGAAGCAAGGACGGCGCCAAGCCGAGGTCGCGTTCGAGGTAGGTAAAGAGCGGCAGACCGTCCGTCGGTCGCCCGTGGACCAGCACGCCATCGACATCGACCATCAGGATTTTCATGGGGCATAATCTCTTGAGGAAAAGCGGTGCATTCTGAAATCGGGTTGAACGTGGCGTCGTCCGTCGTGACGATCAAGGCGTGTTCAGCGCTTTTTTCTTCGGACGGGCCTGTGTAAGGCTTGAGATCGACAGACTGATTTGCGGAGGACACTCGTGCGCGTCATCTATTCCGAAGACCACAAACTGCGTGATGCGAAGACGGAGCTGCATGATGGTCAGCTCGTGACGCCCTTCGAGGCGCCGTTCCGGGCGGAATGGATCCTTGCTGCGGTCAAGGAAGCAGGCTTTTCGGATGTCGTCGCGCCGGAGAGCCATGGCCTCGAAACCGCACGCAAGGTGCATGACCCGGCCTATCTGGAATTTCTGGCGACGGTCTGGGATCGTTGGGTGGCGGCAGGATATAAGGGCGAAGCGATCGCCAATTCCTTCCCTGTTCGCCGCACCAGCCAGCGCGTGCCCGAAAATATCGTCGGCGCGATTGGCCATTATGCCAATGCTGCCGATACCTCCATCACCAAAGGGTCCTACGAGGCTGCCATTGCCTCCATGCGCTGCGCGATGACGGGCGCCGACTGGCTCAATGCCGGCAACCGCTTCGCCTTCGCGCTCTGCCGCCCGCCCGGCCATCACGCGGGCATCGATCTCTTCGGCGGCTATTGCTTCATCAACAATTCCGGCGTCGCGGCCCAGCGCCTGCTCGATCACGGCGCCGGGAAGATTGCCGTGCTCGATGTCGATTTCCACCATGGCAACGGCACACAGGATCTCTTCTATCGCCGAGGCGACGTCTTTACCGCCTCGCTGCATGGCGATCCCATCCACGCCTTTCCCTATTTCCTCGGCCATGCCGATGAACAGGGCGAAGGGGAGGGCGAGGGTGCCAACCGCAATTACCCAATGGCGCGCGGCACGAGTTTTGATGTCTGGTCGGCAGCACTTGCCGATGCGCTCTCCCGCATCAAGGCCTTCGGTGCGGAGGCGATCGTCATGGCGCTCGGCGTCGATACGTTCGAGCGCGATCCGATTTCCTTCTTCACGCTGAAATCGGAGGATTTCATCCGCATGGGCGAGATGATTTCCGCTGTCGGCCTGCCCGTCGTCACCTGCATGGAAGGCGGTTATGGGGTGCCGGAAATCGGCCGTAACGTCGCCAATGTGCTCAAGGGCCTGGAAGCCTGATCACTGCCGATGACCGAGGAGACCATTTCATCCGATATCCCGACGTCCCGCATGCTGAGTTGGGCACGCAATTCGACCATCTACCGGCTCGAGCGGCGCATGATGACGGAAAAGCAGCTCTTTGACGCCATCACCCGCAAGGCGAAGGAGAAGTTCGAGGATATCAGCGCAGCCCAGGTCAAGGCCGTCGCCGATTTCGCCGTCAAATTCGCCTATGACAACAAGGCGATCGACGATACCGCCTATGCCGAAATCAGCACGCGTTCCGCCGTGCGCAGCGGCAAGTCGAAACGCGCCATCGCCCAGAAGCTTGCGGTCAAGGGCGTCTCCAGTGACAGGGTTGAGGCTGCGCTTGAAGAGGCTGACGATCTCTATGCCGCGGCGATATTCGCCCGCAAACGCGCCTTCGGCCCCTTTCGCCGCGTTGAGCTTGACGAAAAACGAAAGGCGAAGGAGCTCTCCGCCTTCGCCCGTAACGGCTTCAGCTTCGAGATCGGCAGGAAAGTTTTCGAGATGAGCTTTGAGGATGCGGAAGAGGTGATCCTCGCTGGTCGTCTCTGATATCGCATCAAGCCTTTTGCTACCCCGATCAGAAGTTTGAATTTGTCGCCCGCAAGCTGCCTTCGTATGAAGAGCGCGCGATTGGAGACATCAATGGAAGACAGAACGAATGCCGGAGCGGGCACGCTGACCGCGCAGACATCATCGGCATTGGGCGGGGTAGCGGCTGGCGGGCTGATGTGCCTCATGTCCATGTCGTCAATCCAGTTCGGTGCAGCCCTTTCCTCCTCTGCCATCTCCACCTATGGGCCGGCCGGCGCCAGTTGGCTGCGCCTTGTCTTTGCAGCGATCATCCTGGCGATCGTCGTGCGCCCGCGCATGTCAAGCTACAGCCGCGACCAATGGACAAGCGCCCTGGTCCTCGGCACGACGACCGCGCTGATGACCATGAGCTTCTTCTCGGCGATCGAGCGCATTCCGCTCGGTCTTGCCGTGGCGATCGATTTTCTTGGCCCGCTTGCTGTGGCAACCATCGGCTACGGGTTCGGCCGGCGTCTCGTCTGGCCGCTGGTTGCCGCGCTCGGCGTTCTGGCTCTCGCTCATGATGGTGAAGGTTGGGTTGGCGATCCCTTGGGTGTTCTCTTCGCGTTCGGCGCGGGAACCGGCTGGGCGATCTATATCGTTCTGACGAAGAAGATCGGTGCGAGCTTCAAGGGACTGGAAGGGCTTGCCGTGTCGCTCATGGTTGCCGCTTTGGTTGCGACACCCTTCGGTTTTGCCGGCGCTGTGCCGAAGCTTGATGCTTCCGGTCTGATCGAAATGGCGGGCCTTGCCATTCTCGTGCCGCTGCTGCCCTACACGCTGGAATTGATCGCCTTGCGGCGCTTACCGACAACCTCCTTCGGCATTCTTATGAGCCTCGAGCCGGCCATTGCCGCACTCGCAGGTTTCATCATCCTGATGCAGCCCATGACGCTTCTGCAGATGGCCGGAACGGCCTTGGTCGTGGCCGCAAGCGCTGGTGCGACCTTTTCGGCAAGGCAGTGAAGGGTCAGTCCGTCTTCTTCGTGGGATCGTCGAGCGCCGGATTGTAGAAGAGCGACAGCGTCAGGCTTTTGGCGATCCGCTCCGCCGTCGCCATGAACCAGTCCTTGGCTTCCGGCGTCGGCGCCACGTCGTCGAGCGTTGTGGAAAACAGCGAAAGCCATTTCGGGAAAAGATCCGTCGTCATGTTCGCGACGCCGAGATGCGCCTGCACCGGCTTGCCGCCATAGGCACCGCTCCGGAAGGCGACGGCCGACCAGAAGCTTTTCATCCTGTCCATATGTTCGGGCCAGCGCCCGGAAAGCCGCGCATCGAAGACAGGCCCGAGTTCAGGATGCGCCAGTACCCGCCCGTAGAAGGTCTCCACCAGCTTTGAAATGAAGGCCTCGTCCACGCCGATCTCTTTCATCTCGGCTTCGGCCTTTTCGCGGATCGCTGCAACATGTGCGGCCCGCCCCTGTATCTCATTATTCATCTTTAACCTCGGCGCCGCTTGCAACTCGCGGCCTTCATATAGGTTGACGAGCCGTCTCAGCAAAGCGCGATCGGTCGATCGCGTCATTATGTCAATCCCGCAGGGCTTTGATCTTGACCCACGCTGCCTGCCCCTTTAAGTTTAGAATAATTCTAAATTATTGGAGATTACCTATGCTGGCACGGTTTTTCAGATCACCGAAACGTTCTTTCCGTTCTCTCTCCGAGCAGGAAATCCTGGCGCTCGCCATTGCCTCGGAAGAGGATGATGCCCGCATCTATCTCGCCTATGCGGAACATCTGCGAAAAGAGTTTCCGGCTTCCGCCAAGGTGTTCGAAGATATGGCTGAGGTGGAGGACACGCACCGAAGGTCGCTGATCGAAATTCACCGTCAGCGCTTCGGTGAGCGAATTCCTCTGATTCGCCGTGAGCATGTCGAGGGATTTTACGAGCGCAAGCCCGACTGGCTGCGCGCCAACCTGTCTCTCGATGCCATCAGGCAGGAGGCCGAGGCGATGGAGGAACAGGCCTACCGCTTCTATATCGAGGCGATCAAGCACACCTCTGATGCCTCCACCCGCCAGTTGCTCGGCGATCTTGCGCTCGCCGAACAGGGCCATGAGGACATCGCCCGCATGCTCGGCGACAAGCACACGCCTGAGGATGTGAAGAAGGAAGAGGATGAGACGGCGCGTCGCCGGTTCGTGCTGACCTATGTGCAGCCGGGCCTCGCCGGCCTCATGGACGGTTCGGTTTCCACGCTCGCACCGATCTTTGCCGCCGCCTTTGCGACGCAGGATACCTGGCAGACCTTCCTCGTTGGTCTCTCTGCCTCGGTCGGCGCCGGCATCTCGATGGGCTTCACCGAAGCGGCTCACGACGACGGCAAGATTTCCGGCCGCGGCTCGCCGATCAAGCGCGGCCTTGCCTGCGGTATCATGACGGCGCTCGGCGGTCTCGGCCATGCGCTGCCCTATCTGATCCCGCAATTCTGGACCGCGACCATCACCGCCGCCATCATCGTCTTCTTCGAGCTCTGGGCGATCGCCTTCATCCAGAACAAATATATGGAGACGCCGTTCCTGCGCGCGGCCTTCCAGGTGGTTGTCGGCGGCAGCCTCGTACTGGCAGCCGGCATTTTTATCGGGAACGCGTGAATATGAGGGTGACGGGCGGTCGGGCGAAGCCCGAGCAATCGATCCGGTGAATCGATTGCAGCGCGACCGCATTCCTCAAATGAAAAAGACCGGCTTTCGCCGGCCTTCCCCACAGTCCCCCTCAAAACTCTTTACTTCAGAGCGCCGACCAGGACGTCGCGGCCATTCTCGATGGTGACCCAGCGGCCGGCATTGAAGCTCGACTGGCGCTTGATGAACGTATAGGGCGTCGAAAACCACGGCTTGACGTCGGTCGCGAGGTTGTCGAGCACGAAGTCGCCTTCGGCGGTGCGCAGCGTCAGAACCGCGTGGCCTTCCCCGTCAGGCTTGCGCACGACGGTCATCAGCAGGTCTGCGGGCGAGAAGCCGCGCTGGATGAGAATACGGCGCTTCAGGAGCGCGAAGTCCTCGCAGTCGCCGGCCGTGGTCGGATAGGCCCAGACCTCGTCCTTGCCGTAGATTTCCTTGTCGGTCATCGGCGTGATGGTGCGGTTGACGGTCGCGTTGACGGCGCGGACCGTGGCCCACTTGCCGCCGGTCATGGCGAGCGGGCCACTATTGCGATTGGCACCGCATTCAGCGCGATGCGTCTGACAGAAGTCGTAGTGACCGATCGGCTGCGAAGTCGCACTGCCGGTCACCATGGAGGCATTCTTGCTAGGAGCCGGAATAGCCGCCGGCGCCATTGCAAACACGGCCATCATGGCCACGAGGAAACCCTTGATCCGCACGCCCTACTTCCCTGCATCGCCCTTTATTTATTAACAAACAGTTAACGGAGAGGGCCGAAAGGAGTCAATCGTTACTTCTTGTGAGGACTTTGCAACTCGCAGACATGGTTAAAATGCAACGTAACCTTTGGGTGATTGAACGGAACTTGTTCAACCATGGCATTCTATTGAGGCAGCTGCATATTCTTTGGCGAGTGACCGGCTTCCACTTAGCGGATCAGGCCTTTGACGGCGCTGCGCAGCCGTTCGATGTCCTGCGGGCGCGAAAGCCGGTGGTCGCCGTCGCGGATGAAGGTCAGCACCACATCGTCGGCCGGAAGATGTTCGACCAGCTTCATTGCGTGCAGATAGGGAACATCTGCATCCTTCATGCCTTGCAGGATATGGATCGGGCAGCCCGTTTCGATGATCCCGGTCAGCACCCGGTTCTCGCGCCCGTCTTCGATCAGCGCGCGGGTATAGATATTGGGCTCCACACTATATTGCGAACGCTCCTCGAAGTAACCGCGCTGTTCAAGAGACGTGCGTTCTTTCTTCCTGAGGTTCGGTTCGATGAGATCGGAGGTGAAGTCCGGGGCCGGTGCGATCAGTACCATGCCCTCGAGCCTCGGCCCGCCATGCCGCGCGAGCTCCTGCGCCACCCTGAGCGCAATCCAGCCGCCCATCGAGGAGCCGACGAGGATCATCCGGTCCGGTGCGATATGACGGATCACTGCGAGCGCCTCCTCCAGCCAGCGCGAGATCGTGCCATCCGTAAAGGCGCCGCCGGAAAGTCCGTGGCCGGAATAGTCGAGACGGATGCAGGCCGCGCCCAGTTCCGAGGCCAGCCGGTCGATCTCGATAGCCTTGCTGCCGCTCATGTCCGATCGGTAGCCGGATAGCCAAACGAGGGCGGGAAGGTCGGTGTTGGGCTGAGCCGGGCGCACCAGCATGGCGATCTGCCGCGCAGCCTCGTCTTCACCGACATCGAGGAATTCGGGCTCAAGGACGGTCATTTGATCGGACATCGGGCAGAACTCCTGTTGTTTTGGCCTATAAAACAGATTCTTGACAGGCTGACAGCAGGTGATTTTTCCGCTAAAGGGTGTTATTGACTCCGTTGCAGCGATGACGTGACCTCGTTTGTGCCCCCTTCGAGAGGGACACGAAGCTGCAACGTTCCGAACAACGCGAGGAGAATACGACCATTCGCAGACCCTTTAAAACCGACGCGCCCGTAAAGGATGGACCGCGCTCGAACCGGGAGATTCGCATTCCCAAAGTTCAGCTGATCGCAGCTGACGGACAGAATATGGGCATCGTGCCTACCGACCAGGCCTTGAGAATGGCGGAAGAAGCCGGCCTCGATCTCGTCGAAATTTCCCCCAATGCCGAACCGCCGGTATGCAAGATCCTCGATCTGGGCAAGCTGAAATATTCGAACCAGAAGAAGGCCGCCGAGGCGCGCAAGAAGCAGAAGATCGTTGAAGTCAAAGAAATCAAGATGCGCCCGAACATCGACACCCATGATTATGAGGTGAAGATGAAGGCGATGGGCCGCTTCTTCGACGAAGGCGATAAGGTAAAGGTGACGCTGAAGTTCCGCGGCCGCGAAATGGCGCACCAGGAACTCGGCATGAAGCTTCTCCAGCAGGTCAAGGCCGATACGCTCGAGATCGCCAAGGTTGAAGCTGAGCCCAAGCTCGAAGGCCGCCAGATGATGATGGTGCTGGCGCCGAAGTGACCGGAGCCGCATCCTTTCGCTCAAAGCCGTCCGACAGGGCGGCTTTTGTGTTTTCCGAGGCGGCAAGATTCGTCATCCGCCCCGTTGCACTTTCATGGCGCTGCGGTTATAAGCGCGCGTCCGAACTGACCGGCAGGGCATGCCGTGGCAGTTTCGAATGCTTGCGGGCAGGTTTCGTCACTGGACCCGCAGATCAACAACAAATGCTCCCGCGCCTTTGGCGAAGACCGTAAAACCGGGCTTTCGCGGAAGGGCTTCTTTAACGAAGCGGGTGAGGAGCTCTCAGAACGGAGTAGCAAAATGCCCAAGATGAAGACGAAGTCCTCTGCCAAGAAGCGGTTCAAGATCACCGCTACCGGCAAGGTCAAGGCGGCTGCCGCTGGCAAGCGCCATGGCATGATCAAGCGCACGAACAAGTTCATTCGCGATGCACGTGGCACGATGGTTCTGGCAGAACCCGATGGCCGCAAGGTCGTGAAGAACTATCTGCCGAACGGTCTCTGAGACTATTCCGGTAACGCGTTAGATTAAGGAGATCATGAAATGGCACGTGTAAAAAGAGGCGTCACCGCCCACGCCAAGCATAAGAAAGTTCTGAAGCAGGCTAAGGGTTTCTACGGCCGCCGCAAGAACACCATCCGTACTGCCAAGGCTGCCGTCGATCGCGCCAAGCAGTACGCATATCGCGACCGCAAGGTTAACAAGCGCAACTTCCGCGCCCTCTGGATCCAGCGTATCAACGCTGCCGTCCGCGAATTCGGCCTGACCTACGGCCGCTTCATCGACGGTCTAAACAAGGCTGGCATCGAAGTCGACCGCAAGGTTCTCTCCGACATGGCAATCCACGAGCCGGAAGCATTCGGCGCCCTGGTTGCTGCCGCCAAGAAGGCCCTTGAATACCTCAAGGACACCGGCACGGCTAACGAGTTTGAAGGCGCGGTTCGTTAACCAGCGCTTCCCAAGCTTGACGCTTTTTTGAATTTTGGGAAACCCGCGCTGGTTTGGGCTGGCGCGGGTTTTTCTTTCTCTATAGTGCTGGCGCCGGCCGCCCGGCCCGCCATTTCGAACGCCGCCTGATCTGGACGGAAAGAAGACAATGTCAGATATCGACCAGCTGAAATCCTCTTTGCTTGCCGAAATTGCCGCCGCCAATGACGAGCCTGCGCTCGAAGCGTTCCGCGTTTCGGCGCTCGGCAAGAAGGGTTCCGTTTCAGAACTCCTGAAGACGCTCGGCGCCATGACGCCGGAAGAGCGCCAAACTCGCGGCGCGGCGATCAATGCCCTGAAGAACGAGGTGACGGACGCGCTTGCCGAACGCAAATCGGTGCTGAAGGAAGCGGCCGTCAACGCCCGCCTGAAGGCTGAAACGGTCGATGTCAGCCTGCCGGTCCGGTCCTCGCCCGCCGAGCGCGGCCGCATCCATCCGATCAGCCAGATCGTCGATGAAATCACCGCGATCTTCGGCGACATGGGCTTCTCGATCGCAGAAGGCCCTGATATCGAGACCGACTACTACAATTTCACGGCGCTCAATTTTCCCGAAGGGCATCCGGCGCGCGAGATGCACGACACCTTCTTCTTCAATCCGGATGAGGAGGGTGAGCGCAAAGTCCTGCGCACGCATACCTCGCCGGTGCAGATCCGCACGATGGAAGCGCAGAAGCCGCCGATTCGCATCATCATTCCCGGCAAGACCTATCGCCAGGATTCCGATGCCACGCATTCGCCGATGTTCCATCAGGTCGAAGGCCTGGTCGTCGACAAGAAGGCCAATGTCGCCAACATCCGCTGGGTGCTGGAAGAGTTCTGCAAGGCCTTCTTCGAGGTCGACAGCGTGACGATGCGTTTCCGTCCGTCCTTCTTCCCCTTCACCGAGCCGTCATTCGAGGTGGATATCCAGTGCGACCGCTCCGGCCCGATCGTCAAGTTCGGCGAGGGCACCGACTGGATGGAGATCCTCGGCTGCGGCATGGTCCACCCGAACGTGCTGCGCTACGGCGGCCTCGATCCGGACGAATATCAGGGTTTCGCCTGGGGCATGGGCCTCGACCGCATCGCCATGCTCAAATATGGCATGCCCGACCTGCGCGACTTCTTCAATGCCGATGTCCGCTGGATGAACCATTACGGCTTCCGCCCGCTCGACATGCCGACGCTGTTCGGCGGCCTGAGCGTTTAAGGGAGGATTCGACCTATGAAATTCACGCTCTCCTGGCTTAAGGATCATCTGGAAACGGATGCCACGCTCGATGAAATCTGCACCCGCCTGACTGAGATCGGGTTGGAGGTGGATGATGTCGACGACAAGGCAGCCTTCAAGCCCTTTGTCATCGCCAAGGTTCTCTCGGCCGAGAAGCATCCGCAGGCAGACCGCCTGAAGGTGCTGATGGTCGATATCGGCCAAGGTGCTCCGGTACAGGTCGTCTGCGGCGCGCCGAATGCACGTGCCGGCCTCGTCGGCGCTTTCGCGGCTCCCGGCACCTATGTTCCCGGCATCGACGTGACACTGTCAGTGGGCAATATCCGCGGTGTCGAAAGCCGCGGCATGATGTGCTCGGAAAAGGAACTGCAGATCTCCGACAATCACGACGGCATCATCGACCTTCCGGAAGATGCGCCAGTCGGCACGAGCTATGCCGCATATTCCCATCTCGACGACCCGGTCATCGAGATCAACCTGACGCCGAACCGTCCGGACTGCACCTCGATCTACGGCATCGCCCGCGATCTCGCAGCCTCCGGCCTCGGCACGCTCAAGACGCGGCCCGCTCCGACCTTCGCCGCCGAAGGCGAAACGCCGGTGAAGCTGACGCTCGATCTCGATGACACGAAGCTTTGCCCCGGCTTCAGCCTGCGGCTCGTCCGTGGCGTCAAGAACGGCCCAAGCCCGCGCTGGATGCAGCAGCGGCTTCTCACCATCGGCCTGCGTCCGATCAATGCGCTTGTCGATATCACCAACTACATGACCTTTGATCAGGGTCGGCCGATGCACGTCTTCGACGCCGCCAAGGTCACGGGCAACCTCACCGTCCGCCGCGCCAGGGAAGGCGAAACCGTGCTGGCGCTCGATCAGCGCGAATACAAGCTCGGCCCGAACAACGTCGTCATCGCCGATGAAAACGGCATCGAATCGATCGGCGGCATCATGGGCGGCGAACATTCCGGCTGCGACGAGAACACTGTCGACGTGCTGATCGAATCCGCTCTCTGGGACCCGATGAACATTGCCAAGTCCGGCCGCGGGCTCGGCATCATCACCGATGCCCGCTACCGTTTCGAGCGCGGCGTCGATCCGGAATATATGGTTCCCGGCCTCGAGCGCACGACGGAGCTGGTGCTGGAGCTTTGCGGCGGCACGCCGGCCAAGGCCGAGATTGTCGGCTACAAGGGTTATGAGCCGAAGATCGTCGACTTCCCCTATTCGGAGGTCAAGCGCCTGACAGGCCTGGACGTCTCGACGGAGGAAAGCAACACGATCCTGGCCCGCCTCGGCTTCAAGGTTTCCGGCTCCGGCGAGCGCGTTTCCGTGTCCGTTCCTTCATGGCGTCCCGATGTCGACGGCAAGGCCGATCTCGTCGAGGAGGTCATGCGCATTCACGGCGTCGACAATATCAGGCCGGCCCCGCTCGAAAGCCATGCTGCCGTCAACGGCAAGATCCTGACAACGCTGCAGATCCGCACCCGCGCGGCCAAGCGCGCCCTTGCCTCGCGCGGCATGCTGGAGGCCGTCACCTGGTCCTTCATTCCGGAAGATCAGGCAAAGCTCTTCGGCGGCGGTTCCGCAGCCCTCAAGCTCGCCAATCCGATCGCTGCCGAAATGTCGGACATGCGCCCCTCGCTGCTGCCGGGTCTGCTGACGGCCGCCCAGCGCAATGCCGATAAGGGCTATGGCGACGTGGCGATCTTCGAAGTCTCGGGTACCTACGAAAACGACACGCCGGAAGGCCAGCGGCGCGTGGCGGGCGGCATCCGCCGCGGCACAGCCTCGCTTGCCGGTGCCGGCCGCATGTGGTCGAACGCCTCAAAGGGCGGCGGCAAGCCGGTTGACGTCTTCGATGCCAAGGCTGACGCACTGGCAGTTATCGAAGCCTGCGGCCTGCCGATGGGCAATATCCAGATCGAGCAGGGCGGTCCCGAATGGTATCACCCCGGCCGTTCCGGCACGATCAAGATGGGTCCGAAGGTGATCCTCGGTTCCTTCGGCGAGTTCCATCCGACGACGCTCGAAAAGCTCGATGTCTCCGGCGCCCTCTGCGGTTTCGAAGTCTATCTCGATGCCATGGCCGAGCCGAAGAAGAAGGCAACCCGCACCAAGCCGGCGCTCGATCTCTCGCCCTTCCAGGCCGTCAAGCGCGACTTCGCCTTCGTCATCGACAAGACGGTGGAAGCCGGCGCCATCATCAAGGCTGCCACCGGCGCCGATCGCAAGCTGATCACAGGTGTCAATGTCTTCGATATTTTCGAAGGTGCCTCGGTTGGCGAAGGCAAGAAGTCTGTCGCGATTGAAGTCCAGATCCAGCCGGCCGAGCGCACGCTGACCGACGAGGATTTCGAGGCGCTGACGCAGAAGATCGTTGCCAGCGTCGCCAAGTTTACCGGCGGTGTTCTCCGAAGCTGAGCCGGCTACAAGCCAGATATTATAGCCGGCAGCGCGGGCTGCCGGCTTTTTCATATGTGAAGATGATAGAGCTTGCTGACGATCGTCCAGCGGCCCTCGATCTTCAGCAGCGAGAGATAGTCGGTGAAGCGCATGCCGGCGAATTCGTCGGTTACTTTCACGGTCGCTGCATCGCCTGATATATCGATGCTTTCGATATCCATGTAAGGTTGAGTGCCGGGCGGTGCTGCCCCTTCCTCGATGATTGCGCCAATGAATTCATCGCGCGAGAGCCATTCCACCGCGTTTTGATAGTGCCCGATGATCGAACTCTTCGGGTGGAACGCTTTCTTCAGGGCTGCCTCATTGGCGAAGGCCATGCCCTCGACATAGAGATGAACCGTTGCTTCGATTGCCTGCCTGTCGGCCATATCGACACCTCGCCTCATATTCTGAAGGAGATGATAGCGGGGTCGTCGGCGAAGACAAGACTGGGAGAAGGAGAGCAGCCGGCGGTGGCCGCTCTCCTTATGTGAGGACAAGTATCAGGCTGCGCGCGAAGCCTTCTGGTTCGCGGCAGTCATTGCAAGCTTTGTCAGAAGCTGGTCGGTCTTGCCTTCTTCCTGCAGAGTCCGGTCGAGAAGCGTGACGGCTTCCTTGAAGCCTAGCGTCTGCGCCCAGGTCTTCAGCGTGCCGTAGCGGGCGATTTCATAATGCTCGACGGCTTGGGCTGCAGAAATCAGGCCCGCATCGATGGCCGATGTGCCTTTGAATTCCTCCATGATTTCCTCGCCCTCGGCGATGATGCCCTGGATCGCTTCACAGGTTTTGCCCTGGGCACGCTTGCCGATGATTTCGAAAACCTGCTGCAGTCGCTCGACATGGCCTTCAGTTTCTTCACGGTGCTTTTCGAAACCTGCCTTCAATTCCGTCGATTGAGCAGCGCGTGCCATCTTCGGCAAGGCGCGCAATATCTGCCGTTCGGCAAAATAGATGTCCTTCAGCGTATCGTAAAACAGATCTTCCAGTGTCTTTTCCTTGGCCATTGTTCCGTTCCTTTGTTGATGGATTTGCGCCCCTCGGGCGACATTTCTTAGAAGTTGGCACCGGGCTAATTGTTCCCACGCATTTCGGGTGGAATCACTGCATCGTCCGGGCGACGGTATCGTCAGGAATCGGGAGGACCGTGCATGAAGAAACCGAGATCGATGAAGGGGCTCGAGGATCTTGGCCGGGTGCGCCTGTCGAAGAACTTCTTCTTCCGCGATTTTCTCCACTCCGAGATCGCCGATTTCTATCGGATACCAAACATCCCCGACGACCCCGATCTTGCAATCGAGACAGGCCGTCGCCTGTGCGAGGAACTTCTGGAGCCGCTGGAAGCGAGTTTCGGGCGCTTGCATATTCGCTCCGGCTACCGTTCGCCCGAGGTCAACCGCTTCGGCAACGAGAATAAGCTCAACTGTTCGACCAATGCAGCCACGGCTGCCCATCACATCTGGGATGTCAGAGATTTTGACGGCTGCATGGGCGCTGCCGTCTGCATCGCCATCCCGTGGATGGTCGACCGCTACAGCGATGAAAGCGACTGGCAGCGGCTCGCCTGGTGGATCCATGACCACCTGCCTTATGCCTCGCTCTGTTTTTTTCCGAAGCTATGGGCCTTCAACATCCAGTGGCACGAGCGGCCGAAGCGTGTGATCCAGAGTTATGTGCGCCCACGCGGCATCCTGACCAAGCCGGGCATGGCCAATTGGCAAGGCGATCATTCCGAATGGTATGAGGGCTTTCCGCCGCTCAGAAATTGATGCGGTAGCGGATGTGGCCGTCACTCTCGACGTAAGTATCGTAGAGCGCTTGGGCCGTCTTGTTCTGCTCGCTCGTATGCCAGTAGAGCCGCGACCAGCCATTCTTCTTGCAGAGGTCGACGAGGTCGTCCATCAGCGCCCGGCCGACGCCTTTGCCGCGCACCTTCTCCGATACGAACAGGTCTTCGAGATAGCAGTCCTTGCCGCGGATCCACGTACCTTCATGCGTCAGGCAGAGTGTGAAGCCGACGACTTCGCCGTCGAGTTCCGCCACCCGCATGAAGATTGCCGACGCCGGATCGAAGACCCGGCGCCACGTGGAATCAGTGATGTCGGCATCGACGGTGACCTCGTAGAAGGCGAGATAGTCTGCCCAGAGCGCACGCCAGCGTGTCTCGTCTTCGGGTTTCGCGTCACGGATCGTCACGGTCATGCCATCACCTCGTTTCAGGCGCCTGCTTTATCGAGCAGCGCCATCGCCTCGTCGGAAAGCTCAAGCGTTGCCGATTTCACCAAGCTTTCAAGCTGGGAAAGGCTCGTAGCACTGGCGATCGGCGCCGTCACGCCCTTCTTTCGCAGAAGCCAGGCGAGTGAGATTTCCGCAGGCTTGGCGCTTGTCTCGGCCGAAATCTTGTCGAGGGCGGCAAGAATGCGCATGCCCTTGTCGTCGAGATACTGTGCGACACGGCCTTCGCGTGCGCGGCCCTCCGTATCCGCCTTGCTGCGGTACTTGCCCGAGAGAAAGCCGGCCGCGAGGCTGAAATAGGTGATGACGCCGATGTCTTCCTTGACGCAAAGGTCGGCAAGCGGACCTTCGAAGCTCGAACGCTCATAGAGGTTATATTCCGGCTGCAGCGCCTGATAGCGCGGCAGGCCTGCCTTGTCGGCGGCGTCGAAGGAGGCCTGCAGCAGGCTTGCATCAAAATTCGAGCAGCCGAAGGAGCGGATCTTGCCCTGTTCCTGAAGCTTGGCATAGGCGCCGAGCGATGCTTCATGCGGCGTATCGCCATCCGGCCAGTGCGAGAGATAAAGGTCGATATAATCGGTCTGCAGCCGGCGCAGCGAATCCTCGACCGCCCCAAGGATATAGTTTGCCTTCAGCGTCTTGCCCTGACCCATGTCCGAGCCGACCTTGGTGATGATGACGGCCTTGTCGCGCGAGACCTTTCCTTTCTTCAACCACTTGCCGATGATTTCTTCGGAATCGCCGCCCTTGTTGCCCGGCACCCAGGCGGAATAGACGTCGGCCGTGTCGATCGTGTTGAGACCAGCATCGAAAAAGCCATCAAGAATGTCGAAGGAGGTTTTCTCGTCGGCCGTCCAGCCGAAGACATTGCCGCCGAAGACGATCGGCGAGACAAAAAGACCTGTTTTTCCAAGCCGGCGCATTTCCATGGCGCTCTCCCAAAATGCTGAAGTGATTGAAATCTGAGGAAACGGCAGAACGCCGTTCGCAAGTAACCTAGCGCGGAGTATCGCCGAAGGAAACCAAACTTCCGTGATCGCCGGTCGCGCCATTGCGCCGCATGAGAGGGCTGCATAAAATGCGCCGGATGAATTTCAGGAGGACCTTTCATGTTGCGTTTCGGTATACTTTCAACGGCCAAGATCGGCCGGGATAATGTCGTTCCCGCCATTCAGGACGCAGAAAACTGCGTCATCACCGCGATCGCCAGCCGTGATTTTGCACGCGCCCGTGACATGGCGGACCGTTTCTCCGTGCCGCATGCCTTCGGTTCCTATGAGGAAATGCTGGCCTCCGACACCATCGATGCCGTTTATATCCCGTTGCCGACCGCCCAGCATGTCGAGTGGTCGATCAAGGCCGCCGATGCCGGCAAGCATGTGCTCTGCGAAAAGCCGATCGCGCTGAAGGCCTCCGAGATCGACGATCTCATCGCTGCGCGCGACCGTAACAGGGTCATCATCAGCGAAGCCTTCATGGTCACCTATTCGCCGGTCTGGCGGAAGGTTCGCTCGCTGCTGCAGGATGGTGCGATCGGCGAGCTTCGTCATGTGCAGGGCGTCTTCACCTATTACAATCGCGACCCCGGCAACATGCGCAACATCCCCGAACTCGGCGGCGGTGGCCTGCCTGATATCGGCGTCTATCCCGTCGTCAGCACCCGCTTCTCCACGGGCAAGGAGCCGTCCTGGATCCAGGCGATCACCGAGCGCGATGCGGAATTCGGCACGGATATCTATTCCAGCGTGAAGGCCGATTTCGGCGATTTCGAGCTGAGCTTCTACATCTCCACCCAGATGGCCGGCCGTCAGATCATGGTCTTCCACGGCACCGAAGGTTATATCGAGGTCAAGTCGCCCTTCAACGCCAATCGCTGGGGGGCCGAGGAGATCGAAGTGACCGATCGCGGCCACAACGAATCCCGCATTATCCGCTTCCAGGACAGCCGCCAGTACAGGTGCCAGGCGGAAGCCTTTGCCCGTGCCGCGGCAGGCGAAAAGGAAGAGATCGTCACGCTGGAAGATTCCAAACTCAATCAGAAGGTCATCGACGCCATCTACCGCGCCAGCGAGCAGGATGGCTGGGAAGCCGTCTAGAGCAATTCCAGCAAAAGTGCGCAGCGGTTTTGCGTCCGGAATTGCGTGAAAACAATGAGATAGAGCATTTCCGTGATTCGAAGAAAAACGGAAATGCTCTGGAGTTTATTCGGCTTTTTCGCGGAAGACGAAGCGGGAATAGCCGAAGAAGCTGAAGAACATCGACGCTGCGGTCGCGAGCACCATTGCAACAAGCGGCTGCAGCGCCGGTAACGACAGAAGCAGCGCCGAATAAAGCGCGTAATTGACGAGAGCGGCGGTCACGCCGACCGAGCCGTAGCGAAAGCCTTCCGCCGCCAGCGATCGGCCGGATCGATCGAAAGTGAAGGTCCGGTTGAATGCCCATGTCGTCGCCATCGCGAGTGCAATGGCAATCAGCCGGGCAATGAAGGGACCGAGCGGCGTCAGCTGCAGAAGGGCAGAAAGCACGCTCGCATCGACGATGAAGCCAAGCCCACCGGCGAGCGCGAAGCGAATGAGTTTCTTCACGCTGCGTCCGCCTCTTTGCCATCAAGTGTTATGGGCGAGGTCTTATCCTTTGCTGAAACCGGCGCCGCCAGGTTCATATAATGGATGCGCAACTGCTCGGCCCGCGCCCGTGCAACGGAGTCGAGAATGACGCCGGCTGTAAACAGCATGATGGAGATCATCGCAAGCGCTGTCGAGAGCACCCAGGTCGGCATACGGCTGACGAGGCCGGTCGCAAAATATTCCGTCAGCACCGGACCCATGAAGCCGAGACTTGCCAGCATGAAAAGCGCGCTGATCGTGCCGAAGAAAGCGAAGGGCCGGGTCTCCTTCATCAGCATGGCGAACATCCAGAGGATCCTGCCGCCGTCGCGGAAGGTCGAGAGCTTCGAATGCGAGCCTTCCGGCCGCCGGCCATAATGCAGTTCCAGTTCGCTCACCGGCAGCTTCAGCCGCGAAGCATGCACCGACATTTCCGTCTCGATCTCGAAGCCGCCGGAAACCGCGGGAAAGCTCTTGACGAAACGCCGTGAGAAGGCCCGATAGCCGGAAAAGATATCGGTGAAGTCAGGTCCGAAGATCGCGCGATAGAGTATGTTGAACAGCCGGTTGCCGAGGGCATGCCCCTGCCGGCCGGCATCGTCATGCACGCCACGCCGTGTGCCGACCACCATGTCGGCCCGTTCCGTCAGCAGCGTCCGCACCAGCTCTTCGGCATCCTCGGGCGCATAAGTCCCGTCGCCGTCGGCGATGATGTAAATGTCGGCATCGATATCGGCGAACATGCGGCGCACCACATGGCCTTTGCCTTGGCGCCGCTCGCGCACGACCTGCGCGCCGGCGAGCATGGCATGCAGCGCCGTGCCATCGGTGGAATTGTTGTCATAGACGTGGATATGTGCATCGGGCAGTGCCGCCCGGAACCCCCCGACGACAGCACCGATCGTTGCCGCCTCGTTGTAGCAGGGGAGTAGAACGGCAATATCAGGACTTTCGCTAAGCGATCGCGCCATGGGGTTATACTCGTTACAAAGAAACCGGGGCGAATTTACTGCATGCGGCGTTAACAAGCCCCTATGAGGAAATGAAAGCGCCATTTCCTGTGGTTTACACTTTCTTGACAAGCCAGGGCTAAGGTTTGCCCATCACACAACGACCCGGCTATCATGATGAACGCAGTGCAGCCGATCGCCAAGGCGCAATCCGCATCAGCTGGCATTGGATTCATCGGCAGGATCCGGCAGCTGCTCACCCGTCTTCTGCCATCCGCCCTCATCTACACGGTTATCCTGATCGGCATTATCACCGTCATGAAATATGCCGGCGGTCCGGTCGACTATGTCGGCCCCGACAACGACGACGGCATGCGCCTCGTGGAGATCAGAGATTTCCTGAACGGGCAGGGCTGGTTCGACCTGATGCAGTACAGGCTCGGCCTCGGCGAAGGCACGCTCATACATTGGTCGCGGCTGATCGACCTGCCGATCGCTATCCTGATCCGCCTTTTCGGCCTTTTCCTCGGACACGATGCCGCGGAAGCCGCTGCACTCGTGGTCTGGCCCCTGTCGCTTGTTTTTCCTGCTATGCTTGCCATGGGCCTTGCCGGCCAGCGTGTCGGGGGGCTTGCCGGCATGCACCTGTCTTTCTGCCTTGCCGGGATGGCAATCTATACCGGCAATCGCTTTGCGCCCGGCGCCATCGATCATCATAATGTCCAGCTCGCACTTGTCGCGACCATGACGGCGATGCTCTTTGATGAAAAGCAGCGCGCTTGGAACTATGTGGTTGCAGGTGCGGTGGCCGCATTGGCGATCGCGATCGGCGCGGAAACCACGCCTTTCGTTGCCATCTATTGCCTGGTGGTGGCGCTGCTCTGGATCTGGGAGGGCGAGCCGTTCGCTGCCGCTACCAAGGCCTTCGGCTTCAGCCTCGCCGTCACGATCAGCATCTTCTTCTTCGCGACAATACCGCCACAGCAATATTCCGTGGTGACTTGCGACAATCTTTCGCTCGGCTTCTACAGCCTGGCGGCCATCGGTGGCGGCCTGCTGCTGGTTTCCGCAGCCTTTGCCAGCCGTCTCGGCCGTGGCCTGCGTGTTGCCGTGCTCGCAGCCGTCGGCGCTGTTATTTTCGGTTCGGCAATGGTCATTGCGCCGCAATGCCTTCGCAATCCGCTTGCCGATCTTGATCCCATGCTGGTCGAGCTCTGGCTTCGCAATGTCTCGGAAGCGCAATCCATTCTCGCGCTCAGTCGGACAGATCCCTTTTCGCTTGGCGCATTCTATGCGCCTGGCCTGCTCGCGATTACCGTCTGCATTTTCCGCTCCGTGCAGGGCGATCGCGTGCAGGTCCATCTCGTCCTTCTGGCGCTCTTGAGCGTCAGCTGGGCCGTCGCCCTGGTCCAGGTCCGGGGAGCCGTCTTCGCAAACCTGCTGTCCATCCTGCCGCTTGCCTTGCTGATCATCGACGTGCGCCGCATGTCGAACGGCGATAGCGAGAATGCCGCGGCTGCCCTCGTCTATATCGTGACGGTTCTGGCAAGTGTGCCGGCGGTATGGGCCGTCGGCGGCGCACTCGTCGAAATGCAGGTCAACGAGACGAAGAATGCCGTGGACTCGGATAGCCTCTCCTGCTCGTCGAAACAGGCCCTCGCTCCGCTTGGCGATCTGCCGGCTGGTTTGGTCTCGGCGCCGTCGGAAATGGGTGTACCGATCCTGCGCTACACCGCCAACCGTGTCCTGTCGGCGCCCTATCATCGCAACCAGGGTGGCATGCTGACCGAAATGCATATCGGTCTGGCCGAGCCGCAGGAGGCGGAAGCATTTCTGAGGGGAGCGGGCGTCACGGTACTTGCGTTCTGCCCGGATGATCTGCAGACCAGTGAAATCGCCAGATTGAAGCCCAACGGGCTCTATGCGCAGCTCGGCAAGGGAAATATTCCGGCCTACCTCGATCCGCTGCCGAAAGCGGCTGACAGCGGTGTTCAGTTCTTCCGTTACCGGACGACGCCGAACTGACGCCCTATCTTTCAGGAATGGGCGAGTACGGCCCGCAGACGATCGGTCGTGAAGAGGCCGCCGAGATAAAGCAGCAGGCCGGCATTATAACCGATGATCGTGTAGAGAAGCGCCAGGAATGATACCGCACCGCCGGAGGCGATAGCAGCGAGTGCAAAGGTTGCGCCAATCAGCATGGCGACCAGTGCAATGACGCTGGCCGAGCGCATCAGGCCAGCGGTGAGGCCCAGTGTGGTTGCTGTCAGGATGATCATGTCGTCACCTCTTCTTCAGGTTGTTTGCGAGGAGCCTAGGAGCCCTCCGCTAACAAAAGTTTATTGGCCACCGTTAATGAAAGCTGCAATTGCAGCCATGGTTACGGATGCGTTCACCTGACGGCATTTCCTCCGGCTTGCGCCGGGCTTTTGTCTCCATATAAGTCAACTCTGTTACAGGCTGAAAAGTTCCGTTACTTTCTCATTTACGTAAACGGAACCCTCCAGCGGCAGCAACGACGTTTGAACGAAGCAGCATCACGCTGGCAATTCGATCGACGCCTGATCGACTGGTCGTTCGGAAAGAGGGCGAGCCGATACCTATAACGGGTGAGCAATAGCGACGACGAAAGAAGCGATCGCTCCCGCGCCTTCCATCGGCGGGGAAATTTCACTGTCACCAGCATGCTCATTTTTCGGGTCGGTGTTCGCCACTCCCTACGAACGTGAATGATACTAAGATTTTTTTTGAAGCAGCGATATCCCTATTTCTTGGGTTTTCCGCCGTTTTTTGAATAAAAATTCGCGCTTCTCCAGCCCCGACCTTTCAGTTTGAGGTCGATCAAAATAGAAAGAGGAGATGAGCAATGTCTTTGACGGCGATTCGCCTACCAATCTCGCGGAATATTCGGTCTCGGAGCTCTCCGGTTCCATCAAGCGGACCGTCGAGACAGCCTTCGATCAGGTGCGTGTGCGTGGCGAGATTTCGGGCTACCGTGGCCCCCATTCGTCCGGCCATGCCTATTTCTCGCTGAAGGACGATCGGGCTCGCATCGATGCGGTCATCTGGAAGGGCACCTTTTCCCGCCTGAAGTTCCGTCCGGAAGAAGGTATGGAAGTCATCGCGACCGGCAAGGTCACGACCTTCCCCGGCTCTTCCAAATACCAGATCGTCATCGAGACCCTGGAGCCTGCCGGCGCCGGCGCGCTGATGGCCCTGATCGAGGAACGCAAGCGCCGTCTCGGCGCAGAAGGCCTTTTCGATCCCGCGCGCAAGAAACGCCTGCCGTTCATGCCCAGGGTGATCGGCGTAGTCACTTCGCCGACCGGCGCCGTCATTCGCGATATCCTGCACCGTATCTCGGATCGGTTTCCCGTCCACGTCGTCGTCTGGCCCGTAAAGGTGCAAGGGGAAGGCTCAGGCGAGGAGGTGGCAAACGCCATCAATGGCTTCAACGCTCTGGAACCTGGCGGTGAGATTCCGCGTCCGGATGTGCTGATCGTCGCCCGCGGCGGCGGCAGCCTCGAAGATCTCTGGAGCTTCAACGACGAAATCGTCGTGCGTGCCGCGGCCGATAGCCGGATTCCCTTGATCTCTGCCGTCGGCCACGAGACGGACTGGACGCTGATCGACTACGCCGCCGATGTGCGCGCGCCAACGCCGACGGGTGCCGCCGAAATGGCCGTGCCCGTCAAAGCTGAACTCGAAGCGCAGACCGCAGGTCTCACCGCCCGCCTGCAAGGCTGCATGAGCCGCCAGATGGATCAGCGTCGCCAGTCCGTTCGCGCCTTGATGCGCGCCCTGCCGTCGCTCGACCAGCTGCTGGCACTGCCCCGCCGCCGCTTTGATGAGGCGGCCACTGGCCTTGGCCGCGGGCTGGAACTCAACACCATCAATAAGCGCCGCGGTTTCGAGCGTGTCGCCTCGCATCTGCGCCCGGACGTGCTGTCCAACCGCATCACCGAGCGCCGTCAGCTTCTGAACGAGCGCATGGTCCGCGCAGAACGCACCGTCGAGCGGCTGGTCGATCGCTCGAAGTCCCGCATCGAACGCGCCGGGGCCATCCTCGCCTCGCTGCCCGCCCGGCTGAAAACCCAGACCGACCGCAGCCGCGAGCGGCTCGGCAATCTTTCGCGCCATGCCGATACCGCGATCCGCCATCAACTGACCCGCGCGCGCGCCGAGCTCTCCGCGCAAGACCGTGTGCTGCAATCGCTCTCCTATAAGAACGTACTGAAACGCGGTTACGCCGTCATCCGCGACGAGGAAAACAGGCCGGTCTCGCAGGCCGCTGCTCTCTCCGCCGGCATGGGCATTGCCATCGAGTTCGCCGATGGCCGCGTCGGCGCCATGACGACGGAAGGCGGCATGCCGCCAGCGGGGTCGAAGAGGCGTACTGCCAAGGCCGGCGAGCCGCCGAAGCAGGGAAGCCTGTTTTAGCGATGCGGGTCCTGCTGGTGCTTGCCCATCCGTTGCAGGAAAGCTTTGCCGCTTCGGTGGCGCTGACGGCCCGCAAAGCATTGGAAGCCTCTGGCCATGTCGTCGACCTGCTTGATCTCTATGCCGAGGATTTCGATCCGCGCCTGTCGAATGCCGAACGAGGCGGTTATTTCGACGTGTCTTATGACACCTCTGCCGTTGCCGGTATTGTTGATCGACTGAAGGCGGCCGATGGACTCGTCCTCGTCTTTCCGCAGTGGTGGTTCAATTTCCCGGCAATCCTGAAGGGCTTCTTCGATCGCGTCTTTGCGCCGGGTGTCGCCTTCACCCATGATGTCGCTGGCGGCCGCATCGTGCCGCAGCTCACCAATATCAGGCTGCTTTATGCGCTGACGACGACGGGTTCGCCCTGGTGGCTGGTGCATTTCTATATGGGCAATCCCGTCCGTCGCCTGCTCAAGCGCGGCATCGCCAATTTCTGCTCCAGGAAACTCGTTTTCCGCATGATCAGCCTCCATGATATGGACCGTGCGACGGAGGCCAGGCGTAAGGCGCATCTGGAGCGTATCCGGAAGGCGCTTGCCGCCGTCTGACTATTCGAAATCCGACAGGAATTTCTTCAGCAGCCGATCAAGCTCCGCCTTGTCCTCGACCGTCAGATTGCGCGTCAGCCGCTGCTGGTTGGCGACATGGGCACCGACCGCCTCTTCCACGGTCGCCAGCCCCTTCTCGGTGAGCGCGATCAGCACGCTGCGTCGGTCCTCGGGATTGAACAGGCGCTCCACGAAACCGGCCTTTTCCAGCTGATCGATCCGGTTCGTCATCGTGCCGGAGCTCACCATGGTCATGCTGAGCAATTCTCCAGGCGATAGCCGGTAGGGCGAGCCCGAACGGCGAAGTGTTGCCAGTACGTCGAAGGCGGAGGAGGAGAGCCCATGGCTGAGAAGCACTGCCTCCACTTCGCGGCCGATATGCGTCGTCAGCCGCTTCAGCCGGCCGAAGATGCCCATGGGTTCGACATCCAGCTCCGGCCGCTCGCGCCGCCATTGCGCTAGGATCCTGTCGACGTGATCTTCTTTCGTTTTGCCCATGCCGCATCGATATCAGCAGATCTCTTGACGTCAAGATAAAATGCACTATTCTGAATTTATCTTGAAGTAGAGATTCTTGATATGAAGAAAAATCCTCGCTACGCCGTCGATGTGCTGATGACCGCGATTGCACCCGCCATATGGGGCAGCACCTATTTCGTCACGACGTCTTTCCTGCCGCAGGGCTATCCGCTGACGGTCGCCATGCTGCGCGCGTTGCCGGCCGGCCTGCTTCTGTTGCTGATTGTCCGAAAACTGCCCACAGGCATCTGGTGGGGCCGTGCCTTCATTCTCGGCGCTCTGAATTTCTCATTCTTCTGGGCGATGCTCTTCGTTTCAGCCTACCGGCTGCCGGGCGGCGTGGCCGCTACCGTTGGCGCCGTGCAGCCGTTGATCGTCATTGCGCTCTCGCGCCTTTTCCTCGGCAAGCCGATCCGCGTCCTAGCAGTCGTTGCCGGCCTGATCGGCATGAGTGGGGTGGCATTTCTGGTGCTGAGCCCCAAAGCGGCTCTCGATCCTGTCGGTGTTGCCGCAGGTCTCGCCGGCGCCGTCTCCATGGCTTTCGGCACGGTGCTGACCCGCCATTGGCAGCCGCCCGTCTCCAGCCTGACGTTTACCTCATGGCAATTGACCGCAGGCGGCATCCTGCTCGTGCCCATCGCATTGTTGCTGGAGCCCGCGCTTCCCGCGCCATCGGCCACCAATATCCTCGGCATCGCCTATCTTGGCCTCATTGGTGCCGCCTTCACCTATCTGCTTTGGTTTCGCGGCCTCTCGCGCATCGAGCCTTCGGCCGCGGCATCGCTCGGTTTCCTCAGCCCTGTTGTCGCGACCCTGCTCGGCTGGCTGGCGCTCGGCCAGAGCCTGACGCCAACTCAGCTCTCGGGTTTTGTCATGGTTCTGGTCAGTGTCTGGCTCAGCCAGCGCAGCCTGATGCCGAAGGCGGGCGTTGTTAGGCCCATTCCCCCTGGCGCATCACCGGCACCCGCGATCCATCAGGCCTGATGCCGTCGATATCGACCTTGTCGGAGCCGATCATCCAGTCGATATGGATCAGGCTGGAATTGCCGCCCTGCGCCTTGATCTGTTCCTGGCTCAGCGAAGCGCCGTCGAGGAAGCACTTTGAATAGCATTGGCCGAGCGCGATATGGCAGGAGGCATTCTCATCGAACAGGGTATTATAGAAGAGGATGCCGCTTGCCGAGATCGGCGAGGAATGCGGCACCAGCGCCACTTCGCCGAGCCGGCGTGCACCTTCATCCGTATCCAGCACCTTGTTCAGCACCTCCTCGCCGCGCGAGGCCTTGGCCTCGACGATGCGGCCGCCCTCGAAGCGCACCCGGATATTGTCGATCAACGTGCCCTGATGCGAGAGCGGCTTGGTGCTCGACACATGGCCTTCGACGCGTAGCGCATGCGGCGTGGTGAAGACCTCCTCGGTCGGGATGTTCGGATTGCAGGTAATGCCGTTCTTCGCCGTCGAGGCGCCGCCATGCCATTCATGTCTATCAGCAAGGCCGACGGTGAGGTCCGTGCCCGGTCCGGTAAAATGCAGCGAGGCAAAACGCTCGCCGTTCAGCCAGGACGAACGCTTGGCGAGATTGGCATTGTGCTCGGCCCAGGCCGCGATCGGGTCGTCGAGATCGACGCGGGACGCCGCGAAGATCGCCTTGGCGAGCTTGGCGACGGCGATCGCTTCCGGATCGTCGGGGAAGACCACCTTTGCCCAGGAGGGGTTCGGGTAGGAGACGATGTTCCAGTTGATGTCGAAGTTGGAGATCTTCTCCAGCGCCGGCTTATAGGCCGTGGAATTGGCGCGGTTGGCGCGGCCGACCTTGCTTGGGTCCTGCTCCGACAGCAGCATCGGATTGTCGCCTGCAATTGCAAGGCGCGCCGAGCCCTTCTCATAGGCCTTCGCCATGCCGTCATAAAGCCAGCCGGAAGCCCGGTCGAAGCTCTCGTCGCTGCCATACTGATAGCGCGCCAGCGTCGTCTCCTCGTCGGAATAGAAGGTCGAAACCAGGCCGGCGCCCGCGAGGTAGGCATGTTTGGTGATCAGCCGCACCAGCGGCAGTGCCACGACAGGGGCGGTAATGACGAGATCCTGCCCATGCTGAAGCTGCAGGCCGACCTTGATGGCGACTTCCGCGAGCCTCTCGAGTTTGACGGGATCGACGGAGCTGTGGCTCTGGGGCATGAACGTCATGGGATCAACCTGCCTTTTGATATCTGCGACGGAGGTGAAAGACTTAGACCCCTTTACGGCGAAAATGAAGCGCTCAGGCCAATTCATCTCGCCTCAGGCGATCAGGGCAGCGGCTGTCGCTTTCAGTGCTTTCAGTGCGTCCTTGGGGGCCAGCCGCACCTGCAGACCGCGCTGTCCGCCGTTGATGTAGACCAGCGGCTCTGCAAGCGCCGTCTCCTCGAGTGCTGTCGGCACGATCTTCCTCTGCCCGAACGGGCTGATGCCGCCGACATGGTATCCCGTCAGTCTTTCGGCATCGGCAGGTTTCATCATATTGGCGGATTTGCCGCGAAAGGCGCTGGCGAGCTTCTTCATGCTGACCTCGCGATCGGACGGCACGACCACGCAGACCGGCTTTCCATCGACTTCCGCCATCAGCGTCTTCAGCACGCGATGCGGCTCTTCACCCAGCGCTTCGGCAGCCTGCAGCCCGACGCGTTCGGCACTTGGATCATAATCATAGGTATGAACCGTAAAGGCGATGCCGGCCTGTGTGAGAACCTGGGTTGCGCGGGTGTTCTTGGACATGGCTCAGCCTTTGAACGTCTGCGCGTAGTTCTCCGGCTTGAAGCCGACCAGCAGCTTGCCGCCGGTTTCCAGCACCGGCCGCTTGATCATCGATGGCTGGTCGAGCATCAGGGCGATCGCCTTCTCGCGGTCGAGATTTTCGCGCGCGGCGTCAGGCAGATTGCGGAAGGTCGTGCCGGCGCGATTCAGCACCGTCTCCCAGCCTGCCTCGTCGATCCAGCGTTCCAGATGCGCTCGGTCGATGCCGACGGCCTTGTAGTCGTGAAAGTCGTAGGCGACGGCGTGTTCGTCCAGCCAGCTGCGGGCCTTCTTCATCGTGTCGCAGTTCTTAATACCGTAGATGGTGACGGCCATGCCGGTTCGATCTCCCTGATTCCTAAGGGAGATACCACGCTGGATGAGCGCTGCAAACGCCGTCAGTCCTTTATCCCTCAAGCTCTTCGATAAGGGCTGGCAGGTCGGCCACGGTCTCGATGACGTAGTCGGCGCCGGCGGCAATCAGCTTCTCGCCGATCCGTTTGTGCAACGCGGCACGCGCCTCTGACGAAAGCGCATCCGCCTCTTCAGGTGTCAGCCCCGCCTCGTTGCCCGAGAGCGTCACGCCAACGGTTACGCATCCTGCGGCAGCACCCTCGGCAATGCCGGGTTCAGTGTCATCGACCTTCAGGACGGCAGAGGCCGGATAGACCATCAGGTCGAGGAAGCACTTATACATACCGATCGGCGTCGGCCGGCCAAGCGGCAGATCGTCGGCGCAGATCAGATTGTCGGGCGCATAACCCTGTTCGGCGGCAAGCGGCAGCACGCGCTCCATGATCGAGCGTGTATAGCCTGTCGTTGAGCCGATCTTCATCTGCCGCTCGCGCAGGTATTCGATCGTCTTGATCGCGCCCGGCACCAGCGTGCAATAGTCGGCCACGACAGCTTCGTTCAGCGGCACGAAGAGCTCGTAGACCTTATCGATCGCCGCCTCGTCCGGAAGCACGCCTTGTGCCGACTGCCAGCGGGCAGCGATATGCGGCTCGGCCAGCATCGCGGCAATATGCGCCCGCTTCGGAAGCCCCATCGGCTTGCGGGCGTCGGCGATCGTCACCTCGACGCCGAATTTGCCGAAGGTTCCCACAAAGGCGCCCATCGGTGCGAAAGAGCCGAAATCGATCATCGTGCCGGCCCAGTCGACGATCACTGCCTTGAATTGCCTCATGCTGCGCTCCCGTAAAGATCCTCGATGGTTTCCTCGCCGATGCCGAAGGCGGTCGAAGCACCGCAGCCCGCGGTGACGACGACGACGCGTAAGGCGTCGGAAGGTTTGTCCGTGAAGCGCCAGCGGTCCGGGGCGGAGGCATAGGTGCCGATCCAGCGCTCGGTGATGAAGCGTCCCGGCAGATTGAGCACGGCGTCCATCTCGTCGAGGGTCAGCCGGTCGACCCGCTCGAGACCGAAAGGATCGGGCGTTTCGGAGTAATGATGACTGTCGCCGACGATCAGCGAGCCATCCTCCGATTGCGTGACGATCAGGTGGATGCCGTTTTCCCGCTCCGGCTTGAATTCCCGGTCGAGCCGCGCCTTCAGGGCCGTCGCTTCGGGCAATTCGGCATAGCCGAGATAACGCCCAAGCCCGAGATCGGACATGACGGCAGTGCTCAGCGAAACCCGCTGAGCCGGCACGACACGCATCATCTGCAGCTTGCAGCGCGTGACGTTGTAGGCAGCAATCCGGTCCGCAAACAGGCTCTTGAAATCGTCGCCGGGGCAGACGACCGCGGTCTCCGCCTCGATCAACCCGGTTGAAGTCTCGATCCGCGGCGGTTCCACTGCGCTCACCGCTGTGGAGCGGCGGAACTCGATGCCATATTTGACTTCGAGATAGCGGGCGAGCAGCGGAATGGCCGTTCGGGATTCGACGCGCAGTTCATGCGGACTGTAGAGCGTGAAACGCCCTGCTTCCGGCCGCAGTGCCGGCACGAGCCGCCGCGCCTCGTCGAGCGTCAGCCTTTCGCAGCCTTCGCCCATCTCCGTGCGCAGGAAGGCATCGATCACGGCTTCGGATTCGTCGAGCCTCGCAGCAAGCAGCAGCCCGCGCTGCAGGACGTCGATGCCGGCATCGTCGACAATCTCGGCCCAGATATCACGGGCCTGGCGTGCCATGTCCCAGCAGTCGCCGGCCTGCTGGCCAGTCACCGTCACAAAGCCGAAATTGCGCACCGAGGCGCCATTTGCCTGTGCGTCGCGGTCAATAACGACGACCCGTTTGCCGCGCTTTGCCGCCGCCAGCGCATGCGCCAGCCCAACAATACCCGCGCCGACGATCGCAATGTCGTAATGCGGCATGAAAGCTCCTTCGCAACATGTCTGCCACGGCTTGGCGGATTTTCTTGAAGCCTGTGTGACAGTTGCGCTGGGCCTTACATGCGCATGTGGAAAAGAACGCCGGTCAGTCTTCCAGCGTACCGGCCTTTCGCGTTGCCTTGCTCGGTTGGTCGGCCGCGATCTTCATCAGGTCGCCACGCCGGCGTACGAGCCGATCGGACGTGCGGGTGAGCAGCAGCCCGTCCTGTGGCGCGCGGATATCGATATCGCCTTCGGCAAAGCCCGAGCGGGTGACGATCGTGGCCAGAAGCTCTCCTTCCGAAACGCGCTCGCCGATATTGCGGTGAAACAGCACGGTGCCGCCCTGCGGCGCGCGTACGATCTCGACATTGTCGAGCGGCACGGCCGGCCCGGAGAAGGAAGCATCTCCGGCCGCTTTGCCACTGACGACACCGCGCCCGATTAGGAACTGCAGAAGACCTTCGGCGTCTTTGTCGGCCATGCCAGGATAGACATCGCGCCGGCCGCGCAGTTCCACCGTCACGGAGAGCTTGCCCGGAAGCCTCGCCTTGCGCTCGCCCGGCACCTCATATTTCCAGGCGAAGCCGACCGCTTCTTCGAAGGCTGAGCTCTCACCATCCGAAAGCAGCACTGCCTCCATTTCGAGCGCGCTCGCAAGATCTGCCGCTTCCGGCCAGAAGGCTTCGTCGATATAGGCATACTGCAGCGATTCATCGTCGCAATGCAGGTCGATCACCAGATCGGCGCCGAGCGCCATATGGATCAGCTCCCGCTTCAGGCGATCGGCAGCCGGATATTTATCAAGCTCGTCAATGAGTTCTGGCCGGTCACGGACGGAGATCAGTGGAAAGTCGCGGTTGAAGTTGGTCCTCGAACCGAGATCGAACCTGCCTTGCAGTTCGCCGAAATGCGATTGTGCCGCTCCGATCGGGTTTGCCTGGGGTACGAGCGCGATATCGCCGGTGATCCGCCCTTCGCTTTCGGCCTGCCGCAGCTTACCGCAGAGGAAATGCGCCAGCGCCGTTCCCGGCAGTTCGTTCGCGTGCAGTGCGGCCTGGATATAGACCTTGGGCGCGGCAGGATCATTTCCCTTGAAACGCATGACCGGCAGCCTCCATTCGATGCCGGGCGTATCGCCGGGGATGATGATCTCTGAAACGTCCACTGTCTTGCTCCGCATTTCGTATTGGGTGGGAAGTCTTATGCGAATCCCCATCCAAGGCGCAAGCGCGGCTCAGCCGAGCAGCGGCCAACGGCCGACGACGTTGTGCTCGCTCTTTCCATAGATGCTATGGATCAGCAGGAATTCGCGAATATTCCACTGCACTGGCCGGTTGAGCTTTTCAGGCAGAACCGTTTTGCGATCGTAGAGGAGCGTCATGTGCGGCGTCAGATGGCCACCGAGGTTATAGGGCAATCCAGCCTCGTATAAGCCCTCCTGGATTTGGCGACGAAGATCCTGCAGCGCCTCGTTTTCCCGCCTGCTGCAGATGACGAAGGCCTGCGGTTCGCCTGGATGGCTGAAGCTCATGACTTCATCGAGCACGAGATCGAACGGCCGGGCGCGCACTGTCGCGGCAACCTGTTCTGCGCCGAACACGATATCCTGTGGTAGCCTGCGGTAAGCGCCGATGCCATTCAGCGTGACATGAAGCAGCTCGCGGGGCCGCGAAGGTCCGGTCAGCGAATGGGCGTAGCGACGGGCTTGAGCGATCTCCAGCGCTTCGGATGCCGCTTCGATGGTCGGGCGAAGCATGAAGAACAATCTGTGGTGACGTTCCCCAACGGGACTGGATTTCTTCCGGAGACCTGAGCCATTCGGATCGAGTGGAAAATGAGGCATTTGAACTACGGACTGCATCGCCCGCCTCCTTGTTGTACAAGGAGGAGCTTACCGAAGTTGATCTTTTTGTAAAGAACAAAACAAGAACATTTATCGCAAACGTTATGCTCGAAACACAAACGGCTACCGAAAGGCAGCCGTTTGCAAACATCGAATGAACGGGGGACTGCACGTCTTAAGCAGCGTTCTTGACGACGTCAGTTGCCTTCTTTGAAGACTTGGCGCGCGCGGCCTTCGGCGGCACGAGACGAAGAATGTCATCCGCCAGCATGCGAGCATTGCCCTGTGCCTTGTCGAGGTTGCTGACGCGGGCAGGATCCATCGTATAGAGGCTGCCGCCGGAGACGAACATGTCGCGGTATGCGGCGCGTTCGATCAGTGCCGTATCGATGACGTTCACCTGCTGCTGTGCTAGCAGTCCCTTGACGGCCAAGAGCGCACGCGTGGTGATGATCGAGCTGATGCGGGTCAGCACGACCGAATGCGGGATGCGGATATCGTGCTGGGAAGCAAGCTGCTTCATGATCTCCAGCACCTGCGCGCCGCCGACGGCATCCATGGCGCAGCCCTGCACCGGAACCATCACATGATCGGAAAAGCCGATGGCCTTCGCCATCAACGGGCTCATGCCGGCCGGCAGGTCGACGATGATATAACCGCCGCGCTTCTTGAGATCCTTGATCTGCTGTTCGATCGTATCTTCCGCGACATTGGAGATCACGGCGAATTCGGCTGCTTCACCGGACAGACGGTGCCAGCGGCTGGCCCATTGCTGCGGATCGGCATCCAGAACGGAAACGCGATGGCCACGGCGAGCCAGTTCTGTGGCAAGAACGAGAGCGACCGTCGTCTTGCCGGCGCCCCCTTTCGTATTCGCAAATGTAATGATTGGCATCGACTTACCTCGGGTTGATGAGTTGGCGGCGATCATCCCTGGGAGGCGCGTCTCGGGCTTTAAGGAACAGCGGCTTTCACAGTGATGAGGTGAAAAGGTCAAACAGCAACCTTGTGTGGCGCTGTTTTACCTTGCTGTCCGAGGTTGATTTTTTCTGGGTGCAATTCTTAGTCGACCAGCGGCAGCGAGCCGCTGTGCTTACCGAACTTTAAGGCGTTAAAATCACTCAGCAGGCTGGCTTGGCTGTATTTTGTGGCAACGCGTCTGCGGCAAAAATAGTCAACGACCTTTGGTGTGTGGTGATGTCTGCAAGTGACGAAGAGGAAATCGAACTTTATCTTGAGTTTCAAAAGGATACTGACGCGCGGTTACTTGCGCCACCGAAGATAGGTGGCATCGCTATTGAGTTTCCATTCGAAGACAGATGGCGAGAGAGTAGAATTTGGGCAGGTTATCTCAACGCAAGTCTGATCTTGCTTCGAGAGATGCTACTAACGCCATTGTTGGCCAGCACCTTGATTTTTCCCGCGCTATTTAATTTTCGCCACGCTGTTGAAGTCGCACTTAAGTGGCACATCCAATATGCAGGCGGAGAAATTCCCAAAGGTGCTGGGCACGACCTATATGTGCTTGTTGAAGCGTTTCGAAACGCCACAAGCAATTTTGATAGCGATGCCAAATGCTGTTTGGAGCATATGCTCGCGCGCATAGTTGAACTGGCTTCTATCGACCCGCGTTCGATAACCTTCCGCTATTCGACCGAGCTGGACGGCTCTCCTATTCGAATTGCCACAGAGTGCCTGGATTTACGGAGTCTTTACTTCGTGATCGAGGATTTCTCGAATTGGCTCACTGATCTCTCGATAGAAATCGACCTATATCAAAATTGAGAACACCAAATTCATCGAAATGACAGCGCGCGCCCGTCACTCCCACTCGATTGTTCCAAATCTAGTTAGGTCATTGATATGGCTAGGTTTTTTCGTGCCGCGCGAAAAGCCGACCCATGGGCCGTCAAAATGTTACAGTTTTGATTTCAAAGGGGAAAAATAGCACGAAAATTTTTTGTGCGGTTTCGGCATCTATCGAAGTCGATCGCCTTTCCGGACCCACTGACCGGCCAAAGACGCCTCTCAGGGGAGAGAGGGTCCGCGTTCCGTGACACCGGCCGCAACCTTCAGAATATGATAGCTCGCGGCAAGGAAGCCGGTGCTGGTTTATCAGAAGGCCCCGCAGGCGGCAGCGGCGGAATAGTCAGAGCCAGCGGCGAACCTTGGCCTTGTAGCGGCGGTAGTCGTCGCCGAACTTCGCTTCGAGGTAGCGCTCCTCGCGGGCGATCACCTGCGTCTGGATCGCGATCAGCACCAACGGAAGCAAGGCGAAGGCGATCGGCCCGTCGAAGCCGATCGCAAGGCCGGCATAGACAAGTGCCATGCCGAGATACATGGGATTGCGGGTCCACCGATAAGGACCGGTCGTTGCGATGAGGGTCGTTGGTTGCCACGGCGGAACGTTGGTGCCAAGCCGCCGGAACAGCCCCGCCGCCGCAAGCATCATCCCCGCGCCGGCAACGAACAGCAGCGCGCCCGTCGCGGCCAGCAACCGCCAGTCGATGCCGAAAGAGCGCAGGGTGACGAACCGCTCCGCCGCCAGCCCCAACAGCAGCGCTCCCAGATAGACGAAGGGCGGAGGGAAGCGCACACCCGCACTGTCCGGTTCGACGGCCATGCTCATCTCCAATCTGTACTCTCAAACTAGCATCGACTGCTGGGCGAAGATACCCGCCATCGCGCCTTGCCATGATGCCGTGGTGACCGAGGGCATGCCGGGGTTGGCGAGGTCGCCGGCGGCGTAGATGCCGGGCATGCTGGTTTCGCGGCGCTCGTCGACCTTGAGGGCGATGCCGAGGGGCGTATCGACCGCGGCGAGACCCAGTGATTCATGCAGGCTTGCGGACGGCTTGTTGCGCGGATGCGCGAACAGGATGTCGACTGCGACATCGGAGCCGGTATCGAGCTTGACGGTGGCGCTATGGCCCCCGTGACGGGCGATCTCGGTGATCCGGCCCTCGACGACTGGTATGTTGCGACGCGCCAGATCGGACCGGATATCGGGCAGAATGTCGTGACCATCGGCGAAGAGCGTCAACCTGTCGGTCCAATCGTGGAACAGCCTGACCTGATTGTGCGACTGCGGGCCGGACCAGACGAGGCCCCAATGCTGGCCGGCGACTTCAAAGCCGTCGCAATAGGGGCAGGGCACGATGGACGTGCCCCAGCCTTCGGCAAAGCCCGGAACATCAGGCATCTGGTCGGCGACGCCATAACTCAGGATCAGGCGGCGCGCCCCAAGGCTTGCGCCATCGTCAGTGAGGACCGAGAAATTGTCGATGGTACCAGAGAGGCTGTCGGCCCGGGCATTGACCAGCTTGACCGTGGGATAGCGCGCCAGCTGCTGCCGCGCCTCGGCCAGGATGTCCAGCGGCGGCTTGTGATCGTGGCCGAGCAGACCATGCGAGTGGCCGGCGAAGCGGTTGCGCGGCAGGCCGGTATCGAGAACAGTGACCTTGCGGCGGGCACGGCCGAGCTGCAGAGCGCCTGCGAGACCGGCAAAGCTGCCGCCGATGATGATGACGTCATCCATGGCGATGGGCTCCGTGTTGTGGATGGAGGGGGGCTGAGCCTGGCGCGCAATATCGTTCAGCGATGCGCATTCGATATCGCTGGGCGGCCAAGGGAAACTTGATTTGGCAGACACGATGAAATCCGCTCTTGGGATTTCGGACACTGCATAGTATCGTAATTCAAGAATAAAGATACTGTCAAGGACTGGAATTGTCGTGACCGAAAATAGTCGAGGCCGACGCGGCCGGCCCATCAACGAGGCGCTTGGCCAAACCATAGTCGACGCCGCGGGCGAACTCTTTGCAGAATTGGGTTTCCAAGCGACGACATTAGACATGGTCGCCCAGCGGGCGAAGATATCCAAGCTCAGCATTTACAGGCACTTCGAGAACAAAGAGGCGCTGTTTGGCGCGGCGTTTGCGGCCCGCTGCCATCAGTTAATACCACAGGCCCTTTTTGAAGGCGTGGACGGTTCGGCCGAAGATCAGCTCATGGGGGTGGGATCATCACTGCTTCGCACGCTGTTGCGCCCGGACGTCCGCAGTGTCGAAGCCATGGTCATGGCCGACGTGACGAGTCAAAAGTCGTTGAGCAAGCTCCATTATGAAGCCGGCCCCGCCCACATCATCGCCCAAATCGAGGCCCTGTTGCGTCAATTGCATGCGAAGGCGGTTCTGAACGTGCCCGATCCTCACCGGTCCGCCCGCTTGTTTGCCGCGCTTTTCAAAGGATCCGATCTCCTGACTATCGCACGCTTCGATCAGGCGAGAGCAGAGGACGACAACGAAATCGAATCCTATTGCCGGTCGGCTGTTGCCATGTTCATCGCCGCGCACGGTAGCAACGACCACGCGGGCGGATAGCCTAGACGAGGCCGCGAAGGAGGGCGGCGAGCAACCAATAACGCCCGCTTTTTTGGGAGGCGCCATTCAAGCACAGCCCAAATGGATGAAACAGACACGGCAGCGAAAATTGGCGCTTAGACTGCGCGATCACCACCGTTCCCCCCTCACTCCCACTCGATCGTGCCGGGCGGCTTGCTTGTCACGTCGTAAACCACGCGGTTGATACCGCGGACTTCGTTGATGATGCGGGTGGCGGCGCGGCCGAGGAATTCCATGTCGTAGTGATAAAAATCCGCCGTCATGCCGTCGACGGAGGTCACGGCACGCAGTGCGCAGACGAATTCATAGGTACGGCCGTCGCCCATGACGCCGACGGTCTGGACGGGCAGCAGCACGGCGAAAGCCTGCCAGATCGCGTCATAGAGACCGGCCTTGCGGATCTCGTCGAGATAGATCGCATCGGCTTCGCGCAGGATATCGAGCTTCTCGCGGGTGATGCCGCCTGGGCAGCGGATGGCAAGGCCTGGACCCGGGAAAGGGTGACGGCCGATAAAGCTGTCCGGCAGGCCGAGTTCCTTGCCGAGAGCGCGTACTTCATCCTTGAAGAGTTCGCGCAGCGGCTCGACGAGCTGCATCTTCATGCGCTCCGGCAGGCCGCCGACATTGTGGTGCGACTTGATGGTGACGGAAGGGCCGCCGGTGAAGGAGACCGATTCGATCACATCGGGATAGAGCGTGCCCTGGCCGAGGAAATCGGCGCCGCCGAGCTTCTTCGCCTCGTCCTCGAAAGTCTCGATGAACAGGCGGCCGATGATCTTGCGCTTGGTTTCCGGGTCGGAAACGCCTTCGAGCTCGCCGATGAAGCGGTCGGCGGCGTCGACATGGATCAGGTGCAGATTGTAGTGCTCGCGGAACATGGCGACGACGCCTGCGGCCTCGTCCTTGCGCATAAGGCCGTGGTCGACGAGGATGCAGGTCAACTGGTCGCCGACGGCTTCGTGAATGAGCAAGGCTGCAACCGAGGAATCCACGCCGCCTGATAGCGCGCAGATGACGCGCTTGTCGCCGACTTGGCGGCGGATGTCCTCGACAGCCTTCTGGCGGTAGGCGGACATGGTCCAGTCCCCCTGGATGCCGGCGATGTTGTGGATGAAATTCGCGATCAGCTTGGCGCCATCGGGGGTATGCACGACTTCCGGATGGAACTGCACGCCGTAATATTTGCGTTTCTCGTCGGCAATGAAGGCGTAAGGCGCGTTGGACGAGGTTGCGACAACCTCGAAGCCCTCGGGCAGTTTCGTCACGCGGTCGCCGTGGCTCATCCAGACCTGATGGCGCGAACCCTTGGACCAGAGGCCTTCGAACAAGGCGCAGTCCTCATCGACCTCGAGGAATGCACGGCCGAATTCGCGGTGATGACCGCTTTCCACCATGCCGCCGAGCTGCATGCACATCGTCTGCTGGCCATAGCAGATGCCGAAGACCGGAAGGCCGCTGTCGAAGATGACCTGCGGCGCCCGGGGCGATCCTTCATCGACCGTCGAGGCCGGGCTGCCGGACAGGATCACGGCTTTCGGCTGAAGGCGCCTGAAGCCCTCCTCGGCAGACTGGAAGGGAACGATCTCGCAATAGACACCAGTTTCGCGCACGCGTCGTGCGATGAGCTGGGTCACCTGGCTGCCGAAATCGACGATGAGAACGCTATCGGGATGTGCTGTCTGGGTCATGGCGAGCCTTTAATGAAAAGCGCCTCTTCTTGCAATCCGGGAATTCGGCCGCAGCCGGGTTTTATTGTCCCGATTGTCCCTGTTCTCAGCGCTTGAAGCGTGTCGCGATCGTTCAAATTCGCTGCCACGCTTCAAGCTTTTGTCTTCGCATGTCATTATCGTAAAGCCGCGGCACACTTTTGCGCGACATGCTTCAGAACCAGAAAACGCCGTCTTCCAAAGCGGTAAACAGGCTGTCGACGGCGTAGGAAAGCTTGCGGTCGACGATATGCAGATATTCGGTCCAGCCGGAAATATGCTGCAGCTCGACCGCGCCGTCGGAAATGCCGCGAAGGCCGATCAGCGGCAGTTTGTATCCCTGGCAGGCGCGCAGCACGGCATAGGTCTCCATGTCGACCATGTCGGCTGTGATATTGGCGTAGGCGGCACCCGAGACGACGTTGCCGCCGGTGGAAAGGGTGGCCTCGGGAATGCCGGGAATACGCAGCGGCAGTTCGAGATCGGCCGGCAGGTCGAGAAACGGTGTCTTGCCCTTTTCGAAGCCGAGCGGTGAGGCGTCCATGTCACGATAGGAGACGGCGGTGACCTGATAGACTTCGGTCTGCTGCAGGCGCGCCGAACCCGCAGAGCCGAGCGAGACGACCAGATCGGGCAGATCGTCGGACGCATCGAGACGGGAGAGCGACTTGGAGATCGCGATTGCAGCCTCGACAGGGCCGACGCCGGTCATCAGCGGCTCGATACGCGAACGCAGGAAGGGACCATATTCGGCCTCCGCGGCCATGACGAACAGGATGGACTTGCCTGCGACCGACTTCAGTTCGAATTTCATCCCGTAATTCCCTCTCTTCCGCGAATGACCATCATCGTCCCGGTCATGGACGCGATGAGCTTGGCCGGCCCGTCGCTGATCGCATAACCTCGCCCATCGGCGACGATGATGTTGGAGCCGGGCTTGGTGATCTCGCCCCTGAAGAGGAAACGCTCGCCGCGCCCCGGCGACATGAGGTTGACCTTGAACTCGATCGTGAGGATCGAGGCATCGGCATCGATAACACTATAGGCGGCAAAACCGCAGGCCGAATCGAGCGCCGCGGAAATGATGCCCGCGTGCAAAATGCCGTGCTGCTGTGTCAGTTTGACGTCGAAGGGAAGTTCGATTTCCACCATGCCGTGCTCGACGCGCGTCAGCTCCGCGCCGATCGTATGCATGGCCGCCTGGCGGGAAAAATTCTGGCGGATCCGTTCCCGGAAATCGCCCCTGTCGGTGTCGTTCATCGCAGTCCCTCTCATCGCCGCGAAAGTGGCATGGCCGGGCGGATTCGACAAGATTGCAATCCGGCTCACTGAGCTTTTGTCTCAAGCTACGGCTTTTCGATCACGTGGCCTGTCGGATGTTTGTCCGCGCAATCTCTTGCGGTTGAGAATCGCTTTTGCTTATTTTGCCACGGGATCTCTTCTGAATGACGCTCAACAGGATTATGATCAATCAAACCTGAGGGCGAGCTAATGAAAACGTTTTCTCAATCTATGAGCGATTACGAGGCGTGGCTGGCAAACGAGCTGCAGGGCGAGTTCGTGCAGGACGATGTTGACGAGAAACACCGGAAGATGTGCGAGGACGCCTTCGTCTTCTTGCGCGCAACCTACTGGCGTTGGGCGGAGATCATCTACGACGTCAGGCCGGAGCTTGCCGACATGCCGCAAGTGCTGTCGATCGGCGACACGCATCTGGAGAATTTCGGCACCTGGCGGGATATCGAGGGGCGGCTCGTCTGGGGCGCCAATGATTTCGACGACGCGGCGATCATGCCTTATGGGCTGGATCTCGTGCGGCTGGTGGCGAGCGCCGTTCTGGCTCAGCCGGACGACGGGATTTCCGGCAGGGCGATCGCCGAGCTCATCCTCGCCGGCTATGTGCGCGGCCTCGATCACCCGGCTCCGATCATCCTGGAGCGCGATCATCCGTGGCTCCGCGATAAACTTTTGCTTTCGGAAGATGAGCGGAAAGATTTCTGGAAAAAATGCGACAAGCGTAAGCCCGGCAAAAAGCCGGCCCCAGGCCGTTTTGTCGAGGCCTTGAAAAATGCTCTACCAAAGGGTTCGGGAAACGCCACGCCCGCACCGGTGACGAAGGGGACGGGAAGTCTCGGGCGGCCGCGTTTCGTCGCCTATGTGAAGGAGTGGCGCGGCGGACCCGTGCTGCGTGAAGCCAAGGCGCTTGTGCCCTCCGCCTGGTCGCTGGCAAGGTCTGGAGATCACGTCATCAGAACCGGGGTCATCGCTGCCGGGCGGATGCGCAGCCCCGATCCCCATTTCATGGTGACCGGTCGCATTCTCGTTCGCAGGCTTTCGCCGAACAGCCGCAAGATCGAGATCAAGACCGACGCGAAGACCCTGTTGAACGGTTCAATGCTGGAATTGATGGGCTTTGAGATCGCCAACTGTCATTCGGATGACGCAGCGGGTGCCGCGGCAATTCGCAATGACCTGCGTTCCCGCGGCGAGGATTGGCTCTACGAGGCAGCACGGGCAGCAGCGGAAGCCATTGAAAGGGACTGGAAGGCTTACCGCAGCAAAGCTTGCTGAGCGATGCGCACGATATGCTGGTCCCATGCGACATCGCTATGGGTCGAAAGGAAGTCGCCGTCATAGGATGAAACGGCAAAGCCACTGGGAGCAGGCGCAATGCCGGCGGCATCGGGAATGCTTTCCTCGCGCAGCACCTTGCCCGTTTTCGCATCGATGGTGACGGACGCACCGGCGATCGGCGAGGTGACGCCGACGAGCCCGTCCTTCCGGTTGACCGCGATCGCACCGACATAGTTGGCAAGCCGCCGTGTCGTCTCCTCGGGCAGATCGATGAAAACAAGATCCTCGCCCTTGGCGAAATGGCCGACGAGCGGCGGCAGATCCCTGCGGTGCCCCTCGTACTGGCAGGCAAACCAGATGCGGCCGCTGGCATCGATATCGACATGCCGCGTCGAGACCGACGACCATTGGGGCGGCAGGGCATGTTTTTCGATCAGTGTGCCGGTCGCCGCATCGATGAGCGCCAGCGACGGCTGCATGTTGCCGAGATTGAGCTTGGTACGGCCAAAGTCCGGATGTGTCTCGATGCCGCCATTGGCAACGATCAACATGCGGCCGTCATCGGAAACCGTCATGTCATGCGGGCCGACGCCATAGGTTTCATATTCGCCGATGCGGACGAAACGGTTCGTCGCATCGTAGAGGCCAATCATGCCCCTGTTGTTGTCGAAGTCGTTCTCACTGGCATAGAGCAGCCGCCCATCCGGCGAAAAAGCACCGTGGCCGTAGAAATGCCGGCCTTCCGGCGAGGTGATGACGATGGGTTCGCCCTTGTTCCAGGGATCGAAGATCATGGCGAAAGTGCCGGGCCGGCGGGCGAAGGCGACTGTGTGCCCAGTTGCGCTGCAATGGGCCATACCATGGGCGCGGGCGGGAAGCACCACCTGATCGACGATCTCCCCGCGTTTGGTGACCGTCGCCACGGCAAAGGAGCCGTTGGCAGCACGGATGCCAGAGGCATAGACTGCATCCGCGCGGTCGAGCGCCAACAGCGCCTGTGGCTTCAGCGCGGCCAGGAAGCCGATGCCGGCGGCCTTGATGAAGCCGCGTCGGTCGATGGCGGCGCTGCGCCACATCGGCTCAGTCTCCGTCCGAGAAGGAGAAGCCCGCCGAAAGGCCGATCGCGGCGCCATACTGGTCGCTGATCGTGGTGATGAGGTCGCGGCTTTCCGTCAGCAGCGTATCGAGCTTGGCCTTTTCCGCATCGCTGACGGCGACTTCGATATCCGGGTTCAGCTTGGAGACGCTGTCGATGATCGTCTTGAGCTTGGTGTCGATCGCATCGGCAATCTGCTTCTTTTCCGGCGGCAGCAACTCGGCCATGCCGGCCTTCTGCCAGAGCGTTCGGATGCCTTCGAGATTGGCGGCCATGGACTTCCAGGTATTCTTCGAACGCCAGTAGATCGCCATGCGCGGGCGGGCAGGCGTATCCTTGCCCTTGTAGAACTGCTCCAGCCGCTGGTCGCGGACATTTTCAGCACCATGGACGAGGATACCGAGAAGGGCGGTGACAGCCTCCTTGTTATCCATGAAATCGTCGCTCTGCGGTCCGGGATGCTTCCAGCTCGCCTGCACGCCGTCAGGCTTCTCCCAGGCCGCGACGACTTCGCCAGCCTCGCGCTGGATATTGCCGGCGACCGCCTGGCCGTAGAGGCAGCGGAAGCCACCCTTCTGGTTGATCAGGTCGTCGGAACCATTGCCGTAAAGCACATATTCCAGCGCGGTCAGGCCCTGCAAGGCCACACTCTTGCCGGCGATGGCATCGACGGTCGCGTCCTTCGGATCGGCCTTGGCGATCAGCGCCTGAACCTGCTTGAGGCCGACACCCTTGCGGTCGGGATAGAAGAGGATGTGCTCGAAGAGATTGTCCTGGATGACAGGGCCGGTCTGCACGATCTCGATCGTCGACCAGTAGCGGATCGTATCGTCGAAGGCGGACTTGGCGCGGTCGAGCGTCTGCTGCGTACCGAAAGCGCAGAGGTCGTTCATGGCGGTCGTCAGGCGTGCGGCCGATTGCTGCATGTTGCGGTAGCCGGGCCGAATGACCTCATCGACGGCACGCTGCATGACCGATGGCACGGCATCCTCGTTGAGGCCCGAAGCGGGCGGCGCGGCGCTCTGGGCGGCAGCCGATGTGGCAAGGCCGGTCAAGGCGAGGCAAAGGAGGGTGTGCCAGGGGCGCATCAGAGTGACTCCAGGAATGTAATCAGGGCCTCTCTATCGTCTTTTGACAGCGAGGAGAATGTGTTGCGGGCTTTTTCAGCTTCGCCGCCATGCCAGAGAATTGCTTCGGTGAGATTTCTGGCGCGGCCGTCGTGCAGGAAGAAGCTGTGTCCGCTGACAGTCCGGGTCAGTCCTATACCCCATAGCGGTGGTGTGCGCCATTCACGTCCGCTTGCAAGCCCCACTTGCTGTCCGTCGGCCAGATCGTCGCCCATGTCGTGCAGCAGGAAATCGGAATAGGGCCAGATGAGCTGGAAGGATTGCGCCTTCTCAGCCGTATCGCGTCGGGTGACGAACTTCGGAACATGGCAGGAAATGCAGCCCGAATCGTAGAAAAGCTGCTTACCACGCAGCGTGCCGGCAAAGCTTGCCTTGCGGCGGGCCGGTACCGCGAGGTTCTCGGAATAGAAGGTGACGAGATCGAGTACCGGGCCGGGCGCTTCCTCGTTGCCGAGGCGTTTCTGTACGCCATCAGGCATGGCGAGGCACTTTGTCTCAGCCGCGGTGCAATCGCCATGGGCATCTGGTTTGTCCGGTGTCGAAATGCCGATATCGTTGGAGAAGGCGTCGGCGCTCTGATCGCGCACATTGGCGTTCTGCGCCTTCCAGCCGAAACGACCGAGCGTGATCTCGCCGGTGCGATGGTCGCGTACGATGGCGGCCTTGCCGGATATGCCGTCGTGATCGAGATCATCGGGATCGGCATGCGCGAGAATATCCGCCGCGGGAATTGCCTCGATCAGCCCGAGGCCGATCATCGCCGGGGCGACGCGTGCTGAGATCGTTGTTGCCGGATCGAGCGGCCCGTAGGCGAGATCCTTGGCGGAATAAGCGGGTCTGCGCAGGCTAACCGTCTCCCCGCCCGCAAGCGTGACGGTCTCCTCGATATAGGTGACAGCAACCTTGCCTTCGGCGGCAAGCCCCGGAACCGCGAGGTCCTGAAGTTGGTGGCCGTAAACAGGATCGGGGAAATTGATGACATCGGCGTCGGCGATTGCTTTTTCTTCCTCCGCTGTCTTCGCTGCACGGGCAATGCGCAGGACCATCGAGGTAGCGCTTGGACCATCCTCCGGCGGTTTGCCGCGACCGTCATTGGCGTGGCAGCTCATGCAGGAACGGGCGTTGAAGAGCGGGCCGAGCCCATCGGAGGCTTGCGTAGAGGATGGCGCCGAAACCCAAAGCTTGCGGAAGAGCGCATTGCCGAGCCGGAAATTCTGTTCTTCCTCGAAGGGGATATTGGCCGAAATATGCGAGAAGCTGTCTTCGTTGACCGGATCGATGGATGTTGCCGCACCTGCCTGCATGGCTTCGTAGGGCTCGGCCTTGCTGAAATCATCCGCCGGCCTGACGATATCGGCAACGCGCTTCAGGTCCGCATCGGAAAGGTCGGTTCGTCTGGTCGGAAGATCGAAGGCGCCGGCGATTGCGACGGGAAGCCCGGCAAGCGAGGCGCAGAAAGCTGCGCTGACAAGGAGACGGCGGGCCGGTTTATGCGACATTTCAAGGGTCCGGGCCGCTCCGGTTTCAGAGCGGCCCGCCTTTTTGCTTATTTGAAGACAGCGTTAGGATTATCCAGGCTGTCGGAACCTTCAAGCTCGACGGTGCCGAGGTCAAGTGCGGCAATAACGCGCTGGACCGACTTCGTCTGGTCGATGAGACCGTCGATGGCAGCCTGGACGACAGCGTTGCCTTCCTTGTTGCCCTCGCCGATCATCTGGTCGTACTTCTCGACTGTCTCGCCGCGCTTGGCCATGGCGTGCATGGCATCCAGCGTCTTATTGAGCTTGCCGGTCATCTCGGCGTCGAGAGCCTTGTCCTTGGCGGCAACGAGGTCGTGCAACGACGGGCCGGTCATCTTGGTGCCGTCGACGCGGCTGTATTCGCCCGTATAGGCGGCAGCGATGCCGATCGCATCGTTCAGGTGCGAGTTGTAGGTGTTGTCGGAGAAGCAATCGTGCTCTTCTTCCGGATCGTGCAGCAGCAGGCCGAGCTTCATGCGTTCGCCGGCGAGCTCACCGTAGGAGAGCGAACCCATGCCCGTCAGGATGGCGACGAGGCCAGCCTTCGGATCGGCTTCGACATGCTTGGTGGCTTCGCCATCCGCTGCCCAGTCGTCGGTCATTTCCTGCAGGTCGGAAACGAGCAGCGTGGAAGCCGACTTCAGATATTCGGCGCGGCGGTCGCAATTGCCATGTGTGCAATTCTTCAGATCGTAATCGCTGGCAGGACGCTCGCCCGCACCTGGCCCCGTGCCATGCAGATCCTGGCCCCAGAGCAGGAATTCGATGGCATGGTAGCCGGTCGCGACATTGGCTTCGATACCGCCGGCCTCGGCCAGCGTGCCGGAGAGGAATTCCGGCGTCAGCCTGGAAGCATCGACATCCTTGCCGTCGATCTTGATCGTCTTGTTGGCGATGACATTGGCGACATAGAGAGAGTTCTCGTCGCTTTCCGTGCCGTAGGAGGGATCCACGTAATCGATCAGGCCTTCATCGAGCGGCCACGCGTTGACCTTGCCCTCCCAGTCGTCGACAACTGGGTTGCCGAAACGGTAAACTTCGGTCTGCTGGTAGGGAACACGCGCCTTGATCCATGCGTCCTTGGCAGCCTTCAGCGTCTTATCATCAGGCGCCTTAAGAAACGTGTCGATGGCCGCGTCGAGCGCCTTGGCTGTCGTCAGCGAGTCTTCGTACTTGGCATGAGCGATTTCGGCATAGTGTTTCACGACAGCGGCTGCGTCGGTTGCCGCATGCGCGGGAAGGGCGAGCAGGGCGGCGGGGGCAATCGCCAGCGCGGCTGCTCGGAATGTGCGGTTGAGCTTCATAATCCTCTCCTGTGACGGATTTCCGTCTGAATCCGCCGTTCGTCTCTTCGCCCAAAAGCAAACTGGTGTCAAACACTCTAGTTTGGAATGGTTTTAAGGATGGATTTCCGCGATCATTCTGTCTGTTTGAAAAGCATTTGCTTGAAAATTCGGCATGACGCGCGCTATTTATCGCGCACTCTGCTCAATCCTTCATCTGACCCGCCGAATACTCCCTCATCCGACCGGCCTTCATGCGTCATCACATCAGGCATTTCATTCATCGCCACGAACCGAAGGGCGCATTCCATGCGCACCTCAAGTCTGGAATTGGCGCCGTTATAGGCATGGTTTCAGTCGGTACACTTGCCATCACGACAGGCATTCCGCTGCTGATCGCGCCCTTCGGCGCAACGGCGGTGCTGATCTTCGGACAACCGAAGAGCCCGCTTGCCCAACCGGCCAATGTCATCGGCGGCTATGTCCTTGCTGCTGCAGTCGGTGCCGCAGCCGCTTTCTTCTTTCCGGGTCTATGGTGGGTCGCGGCAATCGCCGTCGGCATCGCGATCGCCGCCATGCTGGCGCTGAGGGTCACGCATCCGCCGGCAGGTGCCGTGCCGCTTGTTGCTCTCGGCTCGCATCTCGGCGGATTGACGCTGTTTGCAGTCGTGCTGCTCGGTGGCGTTCTGCTGGTTGCGATCGCCGTCGTGCACCATCTCATCCCACCGCGGCATCAATATCCGCTACGGGCGCCGTCGCCGTAAGGCTCAGCCTTTCCTTTTGAGGCGGCAGAAGAAGAAGCCGTCAGTATCCGTCGAGGCCGGCGTCAGGGTGATCGTCTTGCCGTCGGAAGAGCGCGGGCGTGTGCTCTCCTTGCCGAACAGGCTATCCCAGGCAGGCAGAGCACCGACGATTTCGAAATCGCCGTTGTCGGCGGCAAAGCGGCGCACCTGCTCTTCGTTTTCCTGCGGCAGCACCGAGCAGGTCACGTAGATGAGTTCGCCGCCGGGGCGCACGAAGCCGCTTGCCTGCGTCAGCGCGTCCTGCTGCTGGGCGGTGCGTTCGTCGAGGTTCTTGGCGGTCAGCCGCCATTTCGTATCCGGGCGGCGGCGCCACGTGCCCGTGCCGGTGCAGGGCGCATCGACCAAAACCTTGTCGCAGCGGTCGCGCAGGCCGGACAGGCCTCTGATATCGTCATGGACCTGAACGTTGCGTGTGCCGGCGCGCTTCAGCCGCTCGATGATCGGCGCAAGCCGCTTGCGGTCGGCATCATACGCGTGGACCTGGCCCTTGTTGTGCATGGCGGCCGCCATGGCGAGCGTCTTGCCGCCGCCGCCGGCGCAGTAATCCAGCACCTGCTCGCCATCGCTAGGCAGCACGAGATCGGCAACGATCTGCGATCCCTCGTCCTGAACCTCGAACCAACCTTTCTGGAACGAAAGCTCGGCCGTCACGTTGGGCAAGCGTGAGGCACCCTCGCCGGCGGGAATCCGGATGCCATAGCGTGCGATCTTCGCTTTATTGGCACCGGCGCGTTCCAGCGCCTTGACGGCCTTTTCGCGGGTGGCCTTCAGGATATTGGCGCGCAGATCAAGCGTCGGGCGCCCGGCAAGCGCCTGTGCTTCGGAAAGCCAGTTGTCACCGAAAGCCTGTTCGAAGGAGGATTGAACCCATTCGGGAATATCGCCCTGCACATGCGGGGCCGCATCGGAAAGAGAGCGGTTTTCGAAGGCCGCGAGCGCCTCGGCCGAAAGCGGCGTCGGTGCGAACTTGTCGTCGGCGAGTTCCGCAGCCAGCGTTTCCGGCGTAAAACCCCACTGGCGGAACATGACGGCATGCGCAATGGCAACGGCGCTGTCGTCGTCCATCAGATAGGCATGGGAGAGCCGCATGCGCAGCGCGTCATAGACGATGTTGCCGATCGCCGCCCGATCGCCGGAGCCGGCGAAACGGTGGGCGAGGCCCCAGTCCTTCAGCGCATCGGCGACAGGCCTTTTACGGGCGTCGATATCAGCCAGAACCGAAATCGCCCCTTCGAGGCGGCCGCCCAAACGCATTCAAACTTCTCCTGTTGCCTTGGCTGGTGAACGATCCACGCAAATGAGTCCCAGGAAACCTGCCAGGGAAACCTAAGTGACTGGGCGGATTGTTCACAAGTCTCAACCGCGTGGTTACCCGCGATTGACGGCAAGAGCAAGCGCCGCATCCGGCGCAGGGATTGTGCGGAGGACTTGGCCTCAGCTGATGATTTCGTAGCAGACCTTCGCAGTGCCCGAGGAGACCATGCCGATATTCTGTGCAGCAGCGCGCGACAGATCGAGCACGCGACCACGGATAAACGGACCACGATCATTGATGCGAACGACGACGCTGCGGCCGTTGTTGCGGTTGGTGACCTTCACCTTGGTGCCGAACGCCAGAGAGCGATGTGCGGCAGTATAGATGGCCGGGTTCATGCGTTCCCCGGAAGCAGTTTTGGAGCGAAGTGCGTACCACGAAGCACCGCCACATCCGTTAGCAGCAAACCCTTCCGCCGGAAGGACGAAAGAACAGGCTGCAATGGCTGCGGTGGTGATTAGAGAACGGCAGATTTTCTTCAAAACGGATTGTCCCTCAACTATTGAACTTGCGCCTTCGCAGGCGGTGGGGCTTCAATCCGGGGAAAAGTGGCGAAAAAGTGCCAAGGATGATCACGGAATATTACAGTCTGTAATATTTGTGATTTTGATAACATTGCGGTAGCAGGACACCGCTTTGTCAAGCTGTGGAAAAAACCTAATAAAATCAGCTAAAATCCGAATAATTTTTTCGGAAAAACGGTAAGCAGTTGGTAGTCGCGGGAAATCACAAAATTTTTTTTCTCCGATTGCCATATTTGACGCCACATTTGCGCAAATTTAGGGGCCGTTAACCATAATTCGGAGCGAAATTCAGTTCCCTAAAATTAGAAAGTAGGAAATTTCTACTCTTTATGGGCTATAACCCGCTCACCCGAATGAGAAGGTTTCTTCAACCCCTCCAATGACCATTTTGCCAGAGCTGGGCGAGCGACATCGGGTAGTTCGGGAAGGCAAAACGGAAGCCCGCAGCCTTCAATTTTGCATTCGAAACCCGCTTGTTCTCACCGTAGAAAGAACGGGCCATCGCCGTCATCTCTGCCGTCTCGAAAGCCTGTTCCGGCGGCGGCTCGACGCCCATCAGGCGAGCCGCTTCGACGATGACGTCCTGCGGCGGACCGGGCTGATCGTCCGTGACATTATAGATGCCGCCGAGCGCGTGCTCCGACAGAAAGCGGGTGGAAGCGCCAATGTCCTCAACGCGGATGCGGTTGAAGACTTGCTCCTTCTTGATGATACGACGCGCCGTACCGCGATCGAGATTGACGAAAGCGTTGCGTCTCGGCCCATAGATGCCTGAGAGACGCAAAATTGCGGCCGGCACGCCGCGGGCGCGTCCAAGTGCCAGCCAGGCCTCCTCAGCTTCCAACCGTTCCTTCGAGCGGCCGGAGACCGGAACGCAAAGGGCTTCTTCCGTCACCCAGCCGCCCTTATGATCGCCATAGACGCCGACGGTGGAGAGATAGCCGATCCATTGGAGCTTCGGCAGAAGTGCCGCGCCATCCTGACCAAGCAATGCAAGCAGCGGATCGGTGTCGCGCGGCGCAATCGACTGGACGAGATGAGTAACGTCTGCCATGGCAGCCTGCAGCTCGGCGCTCAAGGTCTCGCCATCAAAAAGGAAGGCTTCAATCCCGGCTCTCCGCAGTTCTTCGGCTTTTTCCGGAGAACGGGTCGTGCCGGAGGTGCGCACGCCGCTCTCACCAAAGGCCTTGGCGATCGCTGTACCGGAATAACCGCAGCCAAAGATCATCACATGCATCAGCTTACTCCTGCCATTCGCCACTCGCCGAGGACATCCTCGTCCGACTCACTTTCCCTTTGTGCGGCAAAGATGTCGAATTCGCCAGCCTTCATGAGCCGCGACAATGCCCAGACCGCCATGCCGCGCACGGTAGGCGAGGCATCGGTGGCCAGAATGCGACATTGCTCGATGAGGCTGCGCTCACCGGAATTGCCGGCGGCGATCAGCACATTACGGATGAAGCGGTCGCGGCCGATGCGCTTGACCGGCGAGCCGCTGAAGAAGCTGCGAAAGGTCGGATCGTCAAGCGTGAGAAGGAAGGCGATGGACGGCTCCTTCAGATCTTCGCGTGCCTTCAGCTTCATTTCCGAGGCTTCGCTTGCGAACTTGTTCCACGGGCAGGCAGCAAGACAATCGTCGCAGCCGTAGATGCGATTGCCGATCAGCGGCCGGAACTCAGGATCGATCGGTCCCTTGTGCTCGATGGTCAGATACGAGATGCAGCGGCGCGCATCGATCTGATAGGGCGCCGGAAAGGCGGCGGTCGGGCAGGCATCGAGGCAGGCGCGGCAGGAGCCGCAATGATCCGTCTCGGGCATATCTATATTGAGATCGGCGGTCGTGAACATCGAGCCGAGGAAAAGCCAGGAGCCATGTTCGCGGCTGAGAAGGTTGGTGTGTTTGCCCTGCCAGCCAAGCCCGGCCGCAGCTGCCAGCGGCTTTTCCATGACCGGTGCGGTATCGACGAAGACCTTAACATCTGCGCCCGCCCTGGCGGCAAAACGTGTGGCGATCTCCTTCAGCCGGCCCTTGATGACATCATGATAATCGCGATTGCGGGCATAGACGGAGATCGCCGCCTTGTCCTTCTTGTCGAGAATGCCGCGCGGATCTTCCTCAGGCCCATAATTGAGGCCGAAGACCGCGACCGAGCGCACATCGCTCCAGAGCGTGCTTGGATCGCCACGGCGCTCTCGTGTCTCGGCCATCCATTCCATCGTTCCATGCCGGCCGGCATCGATGAACTGGCCGAGCCGCTCCTTTGCGTCAGGAATCGAATCCGGACGGGTGACGCGACAGAGATCAAAGCCGAGAGCGAGTGATTCCGCCTTCAGGAAGGCGGTCAAATTGTCGCGGCGCTTGCGCTCTTTTATATCATCGATTTTTGCGTCGGGCATGAAAAGCCCTCGTCAGAAATCCAGGTCGGCATAGTGGGAAACCGGCGTCAGGCCGCGCACGCGTTCGGTCAGAAGCGGGCGGAAGGAGGGGCGCGATTTCAGCCGCTGGTACCAGTCCTTGGCAAGCGGCGATTCCGACCAGTCGATCTCACCGAGATAATCAAGGATGGAGATGGAGGCGGCGGCCGCAAGATCGGCATAGCTCATCCGGTCGCCGGCGAGCCATTGGCGCGAGCCTGCAAGCCATGTGAGATAACGCATATGCTGGCGGATATTGGCACGCGCCGTACGCAACATCTTGGAATCCGGGGCTCCGCCGCCCTGGTCCGCCGTCATCTGCAGCTTGTAGACGCGCTCACGCGCCAGCGGCTTGGTGACGTCGTTTTCCATCTTCTGCATGAACCATTCCGTCAGGCGGCGGATTTCCGCGCGCTGGAACGGGTCCTCGGCAAGCAGCCGACGATCGCGCTTTAGTACGCCATGCGTCTCGTCGAGATATTCGGAAATGACGGTCGCGCCACAGAGCGCCCGCATGCTGTCGTCGACATAGACAGGCAGCGTGCCCGCCGGATTGAGCGCCAGGAAGTCCCGGCGCTTCTCCCAGGTCTGTTCCTCGATCAGCTCCGCCTGATAGCCGTATTCCGCCAGAATGAGCCTGACGAAGCGAGATGCGGACGACATGGGATGATGATAAAGCGTGGGCATCGATACTCGGACTTTTGATTGTGCTGCATGGGTTCAAGGGCGCGCCACTTATACCGCCCTAGTCATGACTCATTAGTTGAAGCTATAGGAGCTTGGCCCCGGCAATACAAGCGAATCGGGGCTATCTGCCTGACGAGGGACAAAACATGGCTGCCTGAATCATCGCAACTCCCCTTCTCGCCTTTTCTTGCCTCCCGCTCTGGCGAATGATGATTGTGCAGTGCAATATAAGTCTGACCGCCATTCCAGTCCGACCGAACCCCACACCGGAGACACTTTATGGACTATATAAACTCTATAATTCTGGGCATTATAGAAGGGATCACAGAGTTCCTGCCGATTTCGAGCACCGGCCACCTGATCATTGCGGAACAGTGGCTCGGCGCCCGCACCGACACATTCAATATTGTCATTCAGGCCGGCGCGATCCTTGCCGTCACGATCATCTACTGGCGTCGTCTGCTCGATCTGCTGCTTGGCTGGCGCGATCCGCAACACCGCGATTATGCTTTTAAGCTGATTGTCGCCTTTCTGATAACGGCGGCCCTTGGACTGGTGGTCAAGAAGCTCGGGTTCGAACTGCCTGAGAACGCAACGCCAGTTGCTTGGGCGCTCATCATCGGCGGTATCTGGATGATCTTTGCCGAATGGGCCGCTGCCCGCCGCCCTCCGAGCTCTCACATCACCTGGCTTGTTGCCATTCTGGTCGGTATCGCCCAGGTCGTTGCCGGCGTCTTCCCCGGAACGTCCCGCTCTGGCGCCACGATCTTCGTCGCCATGCTGGCCGGCACGGGCAACCGCGCCGCGGCAACCGAATTCGCCTTCCTCGTCGGCATTCCGACGATGTATGCAGCAAGCGCCTTCTCGCTTCTGGAAACCTTCAGGGATGGCGGTGCGGCAAACGAAGATTGGACCGCGCTCGGCATTGCCTTCGTCGTTTCGACGATCGTTGCCTTCATCGCCGTCAAGTGGTTGCTGGCCTACATCAGGAGCAACCGTTTTACGGTCTTCGCGATCTATCGCATCATTTTGGGTATTGTGCTGCTCGGCATGGCGATGACCGGCATGATCGCCTGAGTCGCGAAACCTGCGAGCGATCGAATATGTGTCGCTCGCACCGGGATAAAAACCAAAGCCGGTTCGAAAGGGCCGGCTTTTTATCGAAGCATGTCGCGCAAAAGTGTACAGCGGTTTTGCGATAACGACATGCGTAAAACAAAGGCCTGAAGCGTGGCAAGCGATCTGAAAGATCGTGAACGCTTTAGTGGGTAATGGAGGCCGTCGAGCAGGGATCGACGCCGTAGGCCGGCGAGCAACCGCCCTTCACCGCTGCGACGGAGCCCGGCGCAATGAAGGAGCCTGCGAGGATGACAAGTGCCGCACACGCAAAAAGAAGCGCGATTGACTTACCCATTAGAAATAGCCTTTCACAGTGATTGCCGCACGCCTGCGAGGCGCTTGAGTCTGTCTGAAGACGCGCGGGGGTGTTTAGTCAGTGGAGTAGCAAATAGCAATAAATGTTCCTGCTAAATTTGGTGTTAATTCCACTAAATTTCCTATGCGTCTTTTATGCAACGTCACACCCTATGAAACGCGTCATAACACGCTGGGCTTGCGCCAGATTTGCGCCTCACAAAAAAGAAAAACGCCGCCCGCGAAACTTCACGAGCGGCGCTTGAACTGTCGGCTATCGATTATCAGGCAGCCTTGCCGGAGCCGGTATACTGGCCGTGCGGGCGGTATTGCACGAGGTAGGATTCGAGCACCGAAGCCGCCATCGTAGGCGTTATGCCGAGGCCCTTGAGCGTGCGGCCTTCGGCTTCGGCTTCCTTCGAAACGACATTGTCACGCTTCAGCAGCTTGACCTGATCCGGTGTGATCGGCGGTGTGATGAACGGCACCAGCGAAGCTATGCTGCCGATCAGCGATGCGATGCCGAAGGGAAGGGAAACGAGCCGGTTCTTGCGAGCCGTGACCTTCAGCATGGTCTCGAGACATTCACGGAAGCTCAGGACTTCAGGGCCGCCGAGCTCATAGATCTTTCCACCTTCGATCTTGCCGTCGACGGCGCGGGCAACGGCCTCGGCGACATCTTCGACATAAACCGGCTGGAATTTCGTCTTGCCGCCGCCGACGAGCGGCAGCACCGGGAACATGCGCGCCATGTTGGCGAACTTGTTGAAGAAGCTGTCTTCCGGGCCGAAGACGATAGACGGACGGAAGATCACTGCGTCAGGCTTGATCGACAGGATGGCTGCTTCCGCGCGGCCCTTGGTGCGGCCGTAACTGGACTGCGAGCCGGAGTTTGCACCGATAGCCGAGAGGTGAGTGAGCGTCGCACCAGCATTGCGGGCGGCTTCAGCCACCGCACGGCCGCCAAATTCCTGCACGGCATCGAATGTGTTGCGGCCGCTCTCGAAGAGGATGCCGACGCAATTGATGACGTGGTCGGCGCCTTCGACGGCGCGGTCGATCGAATTGCGGTAGCGCAGGTTGGCCTGAACGAAGGAGATCTGGCCGACATTGCCGAGCGGCTGCAGGAAGCCCGCGAGATCGGGGCGGCGAACGGCGACACGGATACGGTAGCCGCGCTTGGCCAGTACACGCACGACGTGTCTGCCGATGAAACCAGACCCTCCGAACACGGTGACGAGCGGCGGCAGGTTAGCAAGGGTCATGGCAGGCTCCTCGAAAGGCTTTGGAATGCTGTGGTGGATTTCGTCTTAGCCGAATCCCGGTGCGACGAAAAGGGCCATCGCGCCGCAGTTCTTACCCGTTCGAAACTGGTTCAGATGCCTTCGACGACGACCATTTCGGCATCAGCCACCTCATGGCGGATTTTTGCGGCGATCTGGTATTCCGGTGAATTATAGCAGTCGACGGCATGCTGCATCGAGGGAAATTCGATGACGACGTTACGGGCGCGCGCCCTGCCTTCAAGCTCGGTGATTGCGCCGCCACGGGCGAGAAAGTTCGCACCGTATTTTTCAAAGGCTGGCTTTGCAGCTGCGACATAATCCTTGTAGCGCTCGAGGTCGCGCACATCGACGCGGGCGATCCAGTATCCCTTGGCCATTCTTGTCTCCCTTCAGCGGTTCGCCGGCCAGAGCGCGGCGACCATTTCATTGAGGATTGCGCGTGCCGCTTCCCGCGGCTCCGGTGCCTTGACGATCGGGCGCGCGACGACGAGATGGGTGGACCCGGCCTTCAGTGCATCCTTAGGCGTCATGACCCGCTTCTGGTCGCCCTTTTCGGCGCCCGTCGGGCGGATGCCGGGTGTAACGATCGCCATATCAGGTCCGACGATCTCGCTAACAGCAGCGGATTCCTCGGCGGAGCAGACGATGCCGCCCATACCGGCGGCACGTGCCTGTTCGGCCCGGCGTGCCACAAGCGTCCTCGGATCGTATTGATAACCGGCCTCGACGAGGTCTTCGGCATCCATCGAGGTCAGCACGGTCACGCCGAGCAGGCAGAGGCCGGAGCCCTTCGCCGCCTCGACCGCGGCCTTCATCGCTTTCGGGTACGCGTGCAGCGTCAGCATCGACATGCCCATCTTGGCGATGTTTTCAACGCCGGATGCGACCGTGTTGTCGATGTCGAGCAGTTTCATGTCGAGGAAGATCTTCTTGCCGCTGGCGGCAAGGTCGCGAGCAAATTCCAGCCCGCCGGCAAAGACGAGCTGATAGCCGATCTTGTAGAAGAGAATGTCGTCGCCGAGCGTGGAAACCAATCTTTCCGCTTCGCCAATCGTTGGAACATCCAGTCCGACGATCAACCGCTCGCGTGCGTCCATCTCAAATCATCCCCGCCAGTCTTCGATGGGTGTCCAGTCGCATGATAAGCGGCGATCCGCAAGGCCGAAAGCATAGAGATTGCCACCGCCGCCCGGCTGATCTCCGTCGCGCGCTATCGGCGTGCCCATCAGATGGCACTTGAGCAGCGTTCCGACGCCGCCATGGCCGACGAAGGCGATCGGCGCATTTCGGTCATGCGAGGCGAGGATCGCTTCGACCGCGGAGACGATGCGGGCTTGCGCATCGACGGCCCGCTCCCAGCCCCTGAAGCTCTCCTGCGGATGGGCGAAGAACCAGTTGGCGGCCTCTTCGAACTTGTCCGGCGGCAGGAAGCCGGTAGCAGTACGATCGTTCTCATGCATGCCGTGCACGATCTCGATTTTCGCACCCGAAGCTTCGGCAAGGATTTCCGCCGTTTCGATCGCCTTCGTCTCGTCGCTGGAGACGATGCGGGTCAGCCGCTTCGCCCAGTCGCTCGCAATGGCCTTGCGAGCACGTTCGGCGCCGATGTCGGAAAGACCCCATTTGGGGACGGGAATCTGCGGGTCGATCTTGACCTGAGGATGGGTGATATAAAGTCCAAACATTTATCCGCGCCGATAGATCCAGAGTTGGGCTGGGGGAATATTGCGCACGATGAAATCAAAATGATGAATGCTGTAGCGATCGGGGTTGGCGACGATTGGCGACACTGCACCATAGGAGATCTGCACGAACGGCCGGCTCGCCGGCATGCGGTCGAGCAGGTTTTCGAGAAGCGAGATGCGTGCCTGCATCGGGAAGTTCAGGAGCGGTATGCATGAGATGGCGCAATCAAATCTCTGATCCCGAAGTGAGCCGAGCGTCCTGTCGAGATCGAAGGCATCGCCGTTGATGAAGGTCACGCCTGGATAGAGGCGAAGGAGATGCTGGTAAAAGTCTGTCGAATATTCGATGGCGACGAGCTTTTCCGGCTTCACGCCATGGGCAAGGATCGCCTTGGTGATGGCTCCGGTGCCTGGGCCGAGCTCAAGGACAGGCAGGTCCGAATGCGGATCTGCGACGCTTGCCATCTTGCGGGCGGTGATCGAGGAAGTTGGAATGATGGAGCCGACAGTCTTCGGCCCCTGCATCATGCCCTTGAAGAAGCGGATCTCCTCGTCAAACTTCTTGCCGAGCCGTTCCTTGAGCCGCAATGCCATACCATCCTCCCATACCTGCCGTTCAACTTTCCCTTAATTGCAGGAGGGTGATGCAAAAACAAGGGGTCATGTCGCGATCAGAAAGGTTTCGACAATAAATGCGACGCGCGCTTAGACGCGCATCGGCATCAATACGTAGAGGGCGTCGTCACCTGCGGTGTCGCGCACGAGTGTCGGCGAACCGGCGTCTGCCAGCAGGAAGATCGCTTCGTCGCCGGAAAGCTGCGCAGTGATGTCGAGCAGATACTTGGCGTTGAAGCCGATTTCCATCGGATCCGTATCGTAGCCGACGGCGACTTCTTCCGTAGCACTACCGGAATCCGGATTGTTGACGGTGAGCAGCAGCTGACCGTCGGAGAGCGCGAGCTTCACGGCGCGGCCGCGCTCGGAGGAAATGGTCGAGACGCGGTCGACAGCCTGGGCGAAGCTCGTGCAGTCGACGCGCATTTCCTTGTCGTTGTTGGTCGGGATGACGCGCTGATAGTCCGGGAAGGTGCCGTCGATCAGCTTCGAGGTCATGACGATGGAGCCGATGGTGATACGGATCTTGGCGTCGGAGACTTCGACGGTGACGATCGCATCCGGCACATCGACGAGCTTCTGCAATTCGCCGACCGTCTTGCGCGGAATGATGATGCCCGGCATGCCTTCCGAGCCGGAAGGCGCATCCACATCGGCGCGGGCCAGACGGTGGCCGTCGGTTGCGACGGCGCGCAGCTTCAGGTCGCCGCCGCTTTCGATCGTGTGGAAGAAGATGCCGTTCAGATAATAGCGGGTTTCTTCGGTGGAGATCGCAAACTGCGTGCGATCGATCAGCATCTTCAGGTCGCTTGCCTTCAGCTTGAAGGAGTGCGTGAAGGTACCGGCCGTCAGATCAGGGAAATCGGACTCCGGCAGGCACTGCAGCGAGAATTTCGAACGGCCCGACTGAACATTCATCGAGCTGCCGTCCTGCGTTGTCGCGAGCAGGACTTCCGCGCCATCGGAAAGCTTGCGCACGATGTCGTAAAGGAGATGGGCGGGAACCGTGGTGGCGCCGGCCTGCTCGACATTGGCAGGCGTCGCTTCGGTGATTTCCAGATCGAGGTCGGTCGCCTTCATGTCGAGGCTCTGGCCGTCAGCCTTCAAGAGCACGTTGGACAGGATCGGGATCGTGTTGCGGCGTTCGACCACGCGGTGGACGTGGTTCAGCGACTTCAAAAGGTTTGACCGCTCAATAGTAATACGCATGGGATGCTACCGCTTTCGACCTTTATTGTCTGGGCGCCTGCGAGCGCCGCGCACTGCTTTCCCCTTTGGGAGAGGGGAGTGGACGGGCAAAATGGCAGAACTTTGCCGACGATTGCAAGAGGCATGGCTGTCCACAGGCCTGCAAATGCCGTTTTGCAGTGCAATGCTCACAGAAATTGCGGCCCCTTGTCGAAGTGACACCGCTCGCCCATAAAGGGAAGAGCCCGGCGGGACGAAAGCGAGTGACATGACGGAAGAGACGACAGCGGAAACCGGCGCACGGCGCGGCTTTCGCCTGCACAATATTGCAGTACCGGCGCGCCCGCTCGAACCGGCTCTCTATCTCGTCGCCACACCGATCGGCAATCTCGGCGACATCACGCTGCGGGCGCTGGAAACGCTTGCCGGTGCCGATGTCCTGGCCTGCGAAGATACCCGCGTTACCCGCGTTCTGCTTGATCGTTACGGTATCCAGAACCGCCCCTTCGCCTATCATGAGCACAATGCCGATGAGGCAGGGCCGCGACTGCTACAGGCGCTCGAAGCCGGCAAGTCGGTGGCCCTTGTCTCCGATGCCGGCACGCCGCTCGTTTCCGACCCCGGCTATCGGCTGGCGCAGCAGGCGATCGAGATGGGCTACCGCGTTATCCCCATTCCCGGTGCTTCGGCGCCACTTGCCGCCCTCGTCGGTTCAGGCCTGCCGAACGATGCCTTTCTCTTTGCCGGCTTCCTGCCGACCAAGGACAAGGCGCGCCGCGATCGGTTCGCGGAATTTGTAGCCGCACCAGCCACATTGATTTTCTTTGAATCACCCCATCGCATTGGCGCGACGCTGCTGGCCGCTGCCGATGTGCTCGGCGCCGAACGCGAGGCGTCGGTCTGCCGCGAACTGACGAAGACCTATGAGGAATTCCGCCGAGGCACGCTTGCCGAACTCGCAGCTCACTATGAAGAACATGACAATGTGAAGGGCGAGATCGTGCTGGTGATCGGCCCGCCGAAAGAGCGGCCCGCCACCGAAGCCGACGTCGACGCGGTTCTCGCCGATCTCTCAAAAGACCTGCCGACCGCGAAGGCCGCAACCGAGGCTGCCCGCTTGACTGGCCTGCCGCGCAAGGTGCTCTACCAGAAGCTTCTCGACATGAAGGCGGCGGATGGCTGACGGCGAGGCGACGCTCCGCAGGAGAAAGGCGCTGCGCCGCGGCTGGGCGGCGGAATATATTGCCGCCATTTTCCTGATGCTGAAAGGCTATCGCATTCTCGCCCTGCGCTACAAGACGAAGCTCGGCGAGATCGATATTGTCGCCCGCAAGGGGGATCTGGCCATCTTTGTCGAGGTCAAGGCGCGCGCCGACGAAATGGGCGCGGTTGATGCCGTCTCCTATGCTTCGCAAAAGCGTATCCGGGCCGCAAGTGATCTCTGGCTTGCCCGTCAGCAGGACTATGCCCAGCTCTCACAGCGCTATGATATCGTTGCGATATTGCCGGGGAAGCTGCCCCGTCATTTCCCGGATGCTTTCTAGGGAGGCGCTAAATTCCGCGGGCGCCTAAAACTGGCGAACAAGCTTTCGTTAAAGTTTTAGCATCTGCTTGAACGGGCTTTTATGACTCTTTTGCTATCCACGACGCAGCTAGGGGTAGCAACTGGGGGTAATTCATGGCCTGGAAGATGATGCTTGCAACAGCCGCAGCGACGGCTGCGCGGTCGGTGCCTTATGCCGCGTTGAAGCCATCAGGCAAATCTTTCGTCGCGCAGGCAAGCGACCGCATGGTGCTGAAGCCGACGCCGATCAATCCGGATTGGATCATCAGCGGCAATCCGCAGGCGCGCACGGCGGAACACTCCCGCGGCCATGACGAAGCCTCGCTGACGGCGATCTGGGATTGCACATCAGGTGAATTCCGCTGGCGTTTCGGCTGGGACGAGACGGTGATGATCCTCGAAGGCGAGGTGCACGTCACCACCGAAGACGGCCTGGAGCGTACGCTGCAGGCGGGCGACGTCGCTTTCTTCGCCGGCGGCACCTGGGCGAACTGGCGGGTCGACAATTACGTCCGTAAGGTCGCCTTCCTGCGCAAGCCTTTCCCGAAGCCGCTCGCCATCGCCTACCGCCTGCGCAACCTCTTGCGCAACAGCGGCGGTACCGGCATCGCCGCCTGAAAATAGCGCCCGCGGAAACATCCGAAGCCATTGATTGCCGTTGCGTTTGATGCCTGACCGACCTACATCTGGGCGGCATCAGCTCAAGGGACGGAAATGGCCAAGATCAAGAACGTAGCGGTCCAGATGGACCATGTCTCCGGCATCAATATCGCGGGTGATTCCACTTTCGCCATGAGCCTCGAAGCGCAGGCGCGTGGCTACAATCTCTTCCACTACACACCCGAACGCCTGAGCTTCCGCGACGGCAAGCTCTATACTTCCGTCGAGCCGATGGTGCTGCGCGACGTCAAGGGTGATTACTATGAGCTCGGTGCGCCCGAACGCGTCGACCTCTCGACCATGGATGTCGTTCTGCTGCGCCAGGACCCGCCCTTCGACATGGCCTACATCACCGCGACGCATCTGCTTGAACGAATCCACCCGAAGACGCTCGTCGTCAACGATCCGGCCTGGGTGCGCAACTCGCCGGAAAAGATCTTCGTCACCGAATTTTCCGACCTGATGCCGAAGACGCTGATCACCAAGGATCCCGCCGAGATCCGCCGCTTCCGCGACGAGCTGGGCGACATCATCCTGAAGCCTCTCTATGGCAATGGCGGTGCCGGCGTTTTCCATTCCACCAGGGATGACCGCAACCTGTCTTCGCTGCTCGAAATGTTCGGCCAGCTCTTCCGCGAGCCCTTCATCGCCCAGCAGTACCTGCCTGACGTGCGCAAGGGCGACAAGCGCATCATCCTTGTCGACGGCGAATTTGCCGGCGCCATCAACCGCGTCCCGGCCGAGCATGACAGCCGCTCCAACATGCATGTCGGCGGCCGCGCCGAGCCGACCGAACTGACGGCGCGCGAGAAGGAAATCTGCGAGCGCATCGGTCCAGCTTTGCGCGAACGCGGCTTCCTGCTCGTCGGCATCGACGTGATCGGCGACTACATGACCGAAATCAACGTGACCTCGCCGACCGGCATCCGCGAGGTGAAGAAGTTCGGCGGCGCCGATATCGCAAGCCTGTTATGGGATGCCATCGAGCGCAAGCGCGGCTAGAGCAACTCCAGCAAAACCGTGCTGCAGTTTTGCGTCCGGAGTTGTGTAGAAACAAAGAGATAGAGCATTTCCGCGATTCGACGAAAAACGGAAATGCTCCAAGTGTTCCGCCTTTGATCGCCTTCGTTCCGGCTTTACAACCCATCGCAATCTGATTGCAGCGGGTAGCTGAATTCGTTCGCTTATCGTTCTTGTTTTATTCCAAATTCCATGCCAGATTGTGACCGACTTCATAGGTGGGGTGTAGAGGTTTCGGGGCAGGGCATGGTCGCACGCGTCAGCACGGTTGCGTTTCAGGGCATTGAAGGTGTGCCGGTCGAGGTCCAGGTCATGGTCGCTCCCGGCAAGATGGGAATCCAGATCGTCGGCCTGCCGGATAAGGCGGTTGCGGAAAGCCGCGAGCGGGTGCAGGCGGCCTTGCATGCCTCCGGCCTGGCGCTGCCGGCAAAACGCGTCACGGTCAATCTTGCGCCAGCCGATCTTCCCAAAGAGGGCAGCCATTTCGATTTGCCTATCGCTCTCGGCCTGATGGCCGCACTCGGTGCCATTCCGGCGGATGCTTTGTCCGACTATGTCGTTGTCGGTGAACTCAACCTTGACGGCACGATCGCCGCGATTGCCGGGGCGCTGCCGGCTGCAATCGGCGCCAATGCGACCGGAAAGGGGCTGATCTGCCCGGCGGAAAGCGGTTCGGAGGCCGCATGGGCGGGTTCCGGCATCGACATTCTGGCGCCGCGCAGCCTGATCGCACTCGCCAATCATTTCCGCGGCACGCAGATACTCTCACGCCCGGAGCCATCCATTCGCCCCAATGCAGCCAACCTTCCCGATCTCGCCGAGATCAAGGGGCAGGAAAGCGCCAAGCGGGCGCTGGAAGTGGCGGCCGCCGGCGGCCACAATCTGTTGATGGTCGGACCGCCCGGCTCCGGCAAGTCGATGCTGGCGTCGAGGCTGCCCTCCATCCTGCCGCCGCTTTCGGCTGCAGAATTGCTGGAAGTCTCGATGATCCATTCCATCGCCGGCCAGCTTTCCGGCGGCAGGCTCTCGGACCGCAGGCCGTTTCGCACGCCGCATCATTCGGCGACTATGGCGGCCCTCATCGGCGGCGGCTTGCGCGCCCGGCCGGGCGAGGCTTCGCTTGCCCATCACGGCGTGCTTTTCCTCGATGAGTTTCCGGAATTCACGCCGCAGGCGCTCGATGCCCTGCGTCAGCCTCTGGAAAGCGGCGAATGCGTCATCGCGCGCGCCAATCACCGGGTCTCCTATCCGGCGCGGATCCAGCTCATTGCGGCCATGAATCCTTGCCGTTGCGGTATGGCGGGCGAGCCAGGCCACACTTGCGCCCGAGGACCGCGCTGCATGACGGATTATCAGGCCCGCATTTCCGGCCCGCTGATGGACCGCATCGATATCCGCATCGACGTGCCGGCCGTTTCCGCCGCCGACCTCATCCGGCCGACAGTGGCCGAAGCGAGTGCCGATGTCGCCCGGCGCGTTGCCCGCGCCCGTGACACCCAGCGCGAGCGTTATGCCGCTACAGGCGCCACGGGTATTTCCACCAATGCCGGCTGCTCGACCTCGATGATCGAGAAATTTGCCGAGCCGGATGCGGCGGGATTGCAACTGCTGCGCGATGCCGCCGACAAGATGAAGTTTTCGGCGCGCGGCTATCACCGGGTGTTGAAGGTCGCCCGCACGCTTGCCGATCTCGACGGCAAGGAAACCGTGGGCCGGATCCATCTGGCGGAAGCGATTTCTTACCGCGTTGCCGGCGCGCGGTTGACGGCGGCGGCATGAGGATAGAAGCGAATAGGGAGTGGCGAATAGCGAATAGTCAAACGGCTTGCCCGACACCGAACGGGCCTCCATCCTATTCGCTATTCGCTATTCGCTATTTGCTACTTAACTCCCCAGCCCTTCGAACAACGCCGTCGAAAGATACCGCTCGGCAAAGGATGGGATGATGACGACGATGTTCTTGCCGGCATTTTCCGGACGGCGGCCGACCTCGATTGCGGCCGCGAGTGCCGCACCCGAGGAAATGCCGACCGGCACGCCTTCGAGCCTGGCGACGAGCCGCGCCTGCTGGAAGGCCTCGTCATTGCTGACCGTCACGACCTCGTCATAGATGCTCGTATCGAGGATCTTCGGCGCGAAGCCGGCGCCGATGCCCTGGATCTTGTGCGGACCAGGCGTGCCGCCTGACAGTACCGGCGAGTCGGTTGGTTCGACGGCCACGACCCGGATATCCGGCTTGCGGCTCTTCAGCACCTGGCCGACGCCGGTGATCGTGCCGCCGGTGCCGATGCCGGCAACGAAAATATCGACCTTGCCGTCCGTATCGTTCCAGATCTCCTCGGCTGTCGTCTTGCGGTGGATTTCCGGATTGGCCGGGTTTTCGAACTGCTGCGGGATGACGGCATCGGGCAGCGAAGCGGCGAGTTCTTCGGCCTTGGCGATCGCCCCCTTCATGCCCTTTGACCCCTCGGTCAGCACCAGTTCGGCGCCGAGCAGCGCCAGCATCTTGCGGCGCTCGACCGACATGGTTTCGGGCATGGTGAGGATCAGCCGGTAGCCTTTGGCCGCGGCGGCGAAGGCAAGCGCGATACCGGTATTGCCCGAAGTCGGCTCGATCAGCACGGTCTTGCCGGGAGAAATCTTGCCCTGCGTTTCCAGGCTCTCGATCATCGCGACGCCGATGCGGTCCTTCACCGATGCGATCGGATTGAAGAACTCCAGCTTGGCGAGGATATTGGCAACCACGCCTTTTTCCTTGGCGAGCTTGTCGAGGCGAACAAGCGGTGTGTCGCCGATTGTATCGGTGATGGAGGAATAGATGCGGCCGCGGCCCGGTTTGTGCGACATGGGTGCTCTCCCTTTGAAATCCATTCTGAAATCTGCGGAGAGAATAGGGTCAAACTGGCGATGAGACCAGAGTGGCGTCATCCGCCGCTCGCTTAAGCCGGAGAAAAAATCCTTTGAAAACCGTCCGTTGCCGAATGTTTATTTCAGGCTGCACGAGTGGCGATGAAGGCTGCCGTACCCGCCAGGATGCTGGCGGCGACGCGGTTCAGCGCCTGCAGCGCGCGCGGCCGCTTCAGCATCGTGCGGGCGCGCGACGCCAGCATCATGTAGGGAATGAGCACGATCATCAGCACGACGAAGGTGACGGCGAGCAGCATGAGATAGTCGCGCATCCCGATGCTGTTGAGATCGATCAGCGTCGGCACCAGCGCCACGTAGAACAGCATGGTCTTCGGATTTCCGAGCGTCACCAGCAGGCCGGACAGGAAGGACATGCCGGCACTGCTGGATTTCTTCGCGGCAATATCCTGCGGCAGCAAGCCGGCAGTCCAGAGCTTCCAGGCGATGTACCCGAGATAGAGCGCGCCGGCGATCTTGATGACGAGGAAGATTTCGGTGAAGGTCTGCGCCACGAAGGCAAGGCCGAGGATGACAGCGGTGAGATAGGTCATGTCACCGAGCACAAGGCCGAGCCCCATGAAGAAGGTCTCGCGGAAATTCGAGCCGAGCGCACGGGCGACGATCGCCGTGATCCCCGGGCCGGGAATGGCGGCGGCGATAAATAGGGCGCCGGCATAGGCGATCAGGACGGTAAGGCTCATCTTCGGATCCAAGAGGTTGTGTCATCTTCCTATAAGCGCGCCAGGCGGGCTTCATCAATCGCCTGGCGCTGATCCGTCCATAACCATAAAGAATAGGTCCGTTGAACCTTGATCTACTTGGAAAGCAATGCGGCCTTGCTATCTTCCCCTTGCAAGCGGCCGCAGACATGGCCCGCCGCGGCTTCCCTCAAGCCCGATGCAGAAAGTTTTCATCACCAAGGAGAGAATGCATGTCGCCGACCTCAGCCGAAGCCCGCAGACGTTTGCCGCTCAAGACCCCTTCCGACCTGCCGACCAACGCGATCACCGATATCTCGGCCGCACTGACCGCACTGCTCGCCGATGTCTTCACGCTCTATGTCAAGACCAAAAACTTCCACTGGCATATGTCCGGTCCGCACTTCCGCGATTACCATCTGCTGCTCGACGAGCAGGCAGAGCAGATCTTCGACATGACCGATGAAGTTGCAGAGCGTGCCCGCAAGATCGGCGGCACGACGTTGCGCTCGATCGGTCAGATCGCCCGCCAACAGCGCATTCCGGACAATGATGCGGATTATGTCACACCTGAGGACATGCTCTCGGAACTTCGCGAAGACAATCTTCATCTCGTCTCCATCCTGCGCGGAGTGCATGAAGTCTGCGACGAATATAATGACGTTGCGACCGCCAGCCTGATTGAGAACTGGATCGACCAGAGCGAACGCCGCGTCTGGTTCCTGTTCGAAACGACCCGCCAGGCGAAGTAGCGGCCTAGCTTCTGGTCGCCGGCAGGTGAAAGAGCCTGCCGGGTGACCATCCGAGATTCATGCCGGCGGCAGCGAGCAGAATGACCGCCGCCCCGGCGATCTGCATCGGCTGCAATGCATGGCCGAAGGCGAAGCGGTCGACCAGGATGGCGGCGACCGGATAGATGAAGGACAGAGCGCCCGTCAGATGCGTCGGAAGCTTCTGGATTGCGCCATAAAGCAACACGTACATGAGACCGGTGTGGATGACGCCGACGGTGATCAGGATCAGCCATGATCCCGCATCGACTGGCAGGTTCGTAAAATCGGTCATCGGCGCCAGCATGACGATGCCGGTGGAAACCTGGATCAGTGCGATCAGATGCGGCGGTGTACCTCGCAGCCATTTGGCGGCAAGTGCGGCCAGCGCATAAAAGAAAGCAGCACCCAGCGCCATCAGGATACCGAGACCATAGCTGCCGGAGACGGCGTCGGCTTGCGGCTTCGCCTCGACGATAGCAGCCATGCCTGCGAAGGAAAGCCCAAGCCAGAAGAGCTTGGTGCCTGTGATTTTCTCGCCAAGAAAGAGCGCGCCGAGCGCGAGCAGCATGAAGGGCTGGGTGTTGTAGACCGTCGTCGCGATCGAGATCGAGGCGTGCGAATAGGAGGCGAACAGCAGCAGCCAGTTGGAAACGATGGCGATGCCGCCGAAGATGGCGATGCCGAGCGAGCGCAGGCTGATGACGCCGGGTCTCAGCAAGCCAAGGGCGGTGCAGATGACAAGCAGGGTCAGGGCGCCGAAAAAGCAGCGCCAGAAGACGACGCCGCTGACGGGTTGGCCGGACATGACGACGAACCAGCCGATCGTTCCCGAGATCAGCATCGCCGCCGTCATCTCCGCTGTGCCTCTTCTAATATCGCCTTGCATCGCCATCTCCATTCGTTAGCGTGAAATTGTATTGCGGCATCGCAGCATTTTCTATAAGATAAGAAAGGGAAAGGCTGGATAAACCTAATCTTGTTAGGAGTTTTTGCCATGTTGGCTAACGAGATACAGGCAGTCGACGATATTGACCGCGCAATGATAGAGGCGCTGGCGGGAAATTCGCGTATTTCCCTAAAAGAGCTCGCTCAGGCTGTAGGACTTTCTTCGCCGAGCGCCGCGGAGCGTCTGCGGCGACTCGAAGATCGTGGGGTCGTGACGCTTTTCACCATCGATCTCGATCCGGCAGCGATTGGCTATCCCCTTCAAGCCATTGTGCGGGTGCGCCCCCTGCCAGGCCAGCTCCACATAGTCGAGCGCATCATCCAGGACACGCCCGAATTCATTGAATGCGACAAGGTCACGGGAGACGATTGTTTCATTGCCCGCCTCGTCGTCCGCTCTATGGGGGAGCTCGACAGCATTCTCGACAAGGTGGCCGAGCGGGCGGAAACCAATACGTCGATGATCAAGTCTTCGCCGGTCAAGCGCCGGCTTCCACCGCTGATACGGAAAAAATAGCCTCAGAAATCTGCCATTGGCGAGAGCATTGCTGGGTGATCGAGGCTGACTTCTTCCATCCCGCGCAGCATCAGCCGCGTTCCACCTTCGTAAGGCAATGCCTTGCCGGACCAGCCGAGCCTGTCCGGACGAAAGAGCGTCTCGACGGTCGTTGCCTCTATGCCGAGACCGGCAAGGATTGCGGCAAGCGGAGGCATTTCTGTCGCAATCACATCGAGAAGAACGAAGTGACCGGCTGCAGGCATCTTCCAGGCGATGGCGGCCTTGCCCTCTTCCAGATAGCTGAGGCGGATAGTGGGATCGAACTGCGTGTTGATGGGGAACATCGCCGGGCTGCTGGCGACGGCGAGCGTCTCCGAAATCGGCTTGCGGTTCGCCAGCAAGTCCTGAAGCAGAGAAAGATCACCGGCATCGCGCGGCTGCAGCGGTCGCGATGCTGCGGAGCCTGCAGGGGCTGGTGCAGGGCCGGCATATTTATGAAGCGGCAGCGAACGGAAACCGTAGGGCGCGTAGAGATCAGGCTTGTCCGTATAGAGGATGACCGCTTCGAAGCCCTGCGCCTCGCACCAGCCGAGAGCCTTGTGCGTCACATCGCGGTATAGGCCGCGGCCACGCCACGGCGGACGGACCGCGCCGGATTGAAGTCCGGCCGCGTTGACCAGCCTGCCGTTGAGGACGAAAGGCATGGCAAAAGCCGAGAGATTGGCGGCAAGCACACCTCCCTCGGTAAACCAGCCGAAGGGCATGCTGGTCGGATCCGCGCCGCCGAGCTCGCGCAGCGGATCGATATCGATGCCGAACGTATCGTCAAGGAGGGAGACGAGAGCGGCCCAGCCTGCCGGATCGCTGAAATAGTCCTGTCGGAATCTGAGGCCGGTCGTCTCAGTGGCGGTCATACGCCGGTCGAGCCGAAGCCGCCGGCGCCGCGCGCGGTTTCGGTCGTCTCGAAGACTTCGGCGATGCGAGCCTGGATGAATGGCGTAATCACCATCTGCGCGATGCGCATGCCGCGTGTGACGGTGAAATCCTCCTCGCCGTGATTGACGAGGATGACCTTCACCTCGCCGCGATAATCGCTGTCGACCGTGCCGGGTGCATTGAGGCAGGTGACGCCGTTCTTGGCCGCGAGGCCGGAACGCGGGCGAACTTGCCCCTCGAAACCTTCTGGGATTTCGAAAACGAAGCCGGTCGGAACGAGCGCGAGTTTGCCGGGCGCCAGCAGCAGCGGTTTGTCCGCGTCGATCGCCGCGCGCAGGTCCATGCCGGCTGCACCGCGCGTTTCATAGGCGGGCAGATCGAGGCCCTGGCCGTTCGGCAAACGGATCAGATTGAGGGTCGGGCAAGTATCGGTGTGAAGGGTCATGCGGCATTACTTCGCGCCTCGGGTCGCAAGGTCAATTGCAATGGCGCGCTTTAATCGCTAGATACGCGGCAATTCCACAGGATTCACATCATGGCCGAAAGTCTCGCCGAGGCGGTCTCCCGCCGCCGCACATTCGCTATTATCGCTCACCCGGACGCGGGCAAGACGACGCTCACCGAAAAGCTGCTGCTGTTCGGCGGCGCCATCCAGCTTGCCGGTGAAGTGAAGGCGAAGAAGGACCGCATGCAGACCCGCTCGGACTGGATGAAGATCGAGCGCGAACGCGGAATCTCGGTCGTCACGTCGGTCATGACCTTCGAGTATGAAGGCAATGTCTTCAACATTCTCGATACGCCCGGTCACGAAGACTTCGCCGACGATACCTACCGCACGCTGACGGCAGTGGATGCCGCGGTCATGGTCATCGACGCCGCAAAAGGTATCGAGCCGCGCACGCTGAAGCTCTTCGAAGTCTGCCGCATGCGCGACATTCCGATCATCACCTTCATCAACAAGATGGACCGCGAAAGCCGCGATCCCTTCGAAATCCTGGACGAGGTCGAGGAGAAGCTGGCGCTGGACACGGCCCCTGTCACCTGGCCGATCGGCCGCTCCAAGACCTTCTGCGGCTCCTATCATCTCAAGGAAAACACGGTGCGCGGCTCCGATACGGAGGTCGAGGTCACCGCCGTCAACGGTCCGCAGAGCGTCGCCGGCCGGCTGCCGGAAAACGAGCGCGATGCCTTCATCGAAGAAGTCGAGCTGGCGATCGAAGCCTGCCGTCCCTTCGACCGGGAAGCCTTCCTCGAAGGCCATATGACGCCGGTCTTCTTCGGTTCGGCGCTGCGCAATTTCGGTGTGCGCGATCTCATTAACGCGCTCGGCGAGTTCGCGCCGCCGCCGCGCGACCAGACGGCCGATATCCGCACTGTGCATGCCGCCGAAGACAAGATGACGGCCTTCGTCTTCAAGATCCAGGCGAACATGGATCCCAATCATCGCGACCGCATCGCCTTTGCCCGCATCTGCTCGGGCAAGCTGGAGCGCGGCATGAAGGCGCGCCTTGCGCGCACCGGCAAACAGCTTGGCCTCACCGCGCCGCAGTTCTTCTTCGCCTCACAGCGCCAATTGGCCGATACGGCCTTTGCCGGTGACGTGGTCGGCATCCCGAACCACGGCACGCTGCGTATCGGAGATACGCTGACGGAAGGCGAGAGCCTGGTCTTCCAGGGCGTGCCGAACTTCTCGCCGGAAATCCTGCGCCGCGTCCGTCTGGAAGACGCCATGAAGGCCAAGAAGCTGAAGGAAGCCCTGCAGCAGATGGCTGAAGAAGGCGTGGTCCAGCTCTTCCAGCCGGAAGACGGCTCGCCCGCCATCGTCGGCGTCGTCGGCGCCCTGCAACTCGATGTCTTGAAGGAGCGCCTGATGGCCGAGTATGGCCTGCCGGTCTCCTTCGAAATGTCGCGCTTCTCCGTCTGCCGCTGGATCTCGTCCGACCAGCCGGCCGACCTCGACAAGTTCCTGACCGTCAAGCGCGGCGATATCGCCCGCGATCTGGATGGCGACCCGGTCTTTCTGGCGCAGGATGGTTTCTCGCTGCGTTACGAGGCGGAGCGCTATCCGGCGATCAAGATGGTGGCAATCAAGGAATATCACGCGGCCAAGGCCGCCTGATCACCCCGCCAGCCGCTCGGCGAGGAACTCGACGACCGCCCGCACGGACGGCAATTGTCCGCGCCGATGCGGCATGAGGATCGTCGTGCTGATGCTGCCCGCCGTCCAGCCGGGCAGAAGGCGTACCAGCCGGCCGTCACGCAACGCGTCATGGCAGACGGAAGTGGGCAGAATGGTAATGCCCATGCTGGCGAGGGCCGCTTTCAGCAGCACCATCGGTTCGTCCGCCGCCATGACGGGCTGAGGCGCTATGACGATCTCAGCCCCATCATCAGAAATAAGACGCCATTGCGCCTCGGAGAGACTTGGCATGATCGCTCTGTGATCGGCGTATCCCCGGGTCGCTCTGGCCTTCCATACTCCGCTATATAGTCCGGCGAAGCGACGAGCAGGAACGGGTGGACTGCGACCCGACGCTGTACGAGTGCGGAATCTCCGAGCGGAAAACGGTGACTGCGCAGCGCAATATCGAAGCCTTCCTGCACGATATCGACGAAGCGGTCGGTCACATGCAATGACACTTTTAACTTTGGATAGCGCGCTGTCAGCTCGGCCAGATGCTCGGCGAGCATGAACTGCGTCGTCGGCACGGCGGCCGTCAGCCTCACAGTGCCGCTTGGCTCTCCCAGACGACTGCGCACGATGCTCTCGGCTATTTCCGCTTCGATGATCGAGGCCTGCGCATGCTCGAAGAAGTCCTTGCCGATATCCGTCAGCGCAAAGCTGCGTGAGGTGCGCTGGATCAGGCGCACGCCGAGCCTGTCCTCCAGTTCTGCGACGCGTTTGCTGATGGTCGATTTCGGAACGCCGAGATGACGTCCTGCAGCCGTGAAGCTGCCGCTTTCCACCGCCTGCACGAAGAGATGAAGATCGTTGAGATTGAAGGCGGTGGCCATGTTATCTTCCAGTTTTATAGACTTTAAGGTGCATTATTGCCATCTGATACTTTATCGTCCACGAAATCATATTGGCCGGGTCAACAATTCCTGATGAAAGAGGACCCGATAATGTCACTCATATTGTTCTATGGCGTGCCGGAAGGCTGCTCCTTCGGTTCCATCGTCGCGCTGGAATGGTCCGGCCTGCCGTACCGTCTCTGCCGCGTGCCGATGCCCGAAGTCGTCTCTGGCGCTGAATACGGCCGCATCAATACCGTCGGCGAAACGCCGTCACTGCTGTTGCCGGACGACCGCCTGCTGAGCGAGAGCATGGCGATCCTCAACTACATCGGCGCGCACTCGATCGATAAAGGACTCGGCTTTGCCCAGGGCACGGTAGAGTTCGACCAGCTGAACCAGATGCTCGCTTATCTGAATACCAGCTTCTTCAACGCCTTCAGCCCGCTCTGGCACACGGTCGAACACGAATTGGAGCCTGCCGAGAAGGAGGTCCTCGTTGCTTACGGTATGGCGAGGGTCGAGAAGGTTCATCGCACGCTGGAACGTCTACTCGCCGGCCGGAAATGGCTGCTCGGCGGCGGGCCGGGCATTGCCGATGCCTATTTCACCGGCATCGCGCGCTGGAACGACTTCCATGAGGTCGTCGACCGCAGCCGGTTTCCGGCAGTGAACGATCTCTATCAGCGTATGCAGCAGGAACCGGCCGTTCGTTTCGCTCATGCGATCGAGCATCAGGAAAAGGCCGAAAGTACCGGCAACTTCCTGGGCGAGGTCGACCTCGAAGAGGCCCTTGGTCTGTTGCGCCGGGCTGCCTGATCGTCCCTTGCTGCCCTGTCCCGGCAGGGCGGCATTCTCTCACGCGGCTGCGATGATTTCGATTTCCACCAGCCAGTCATTTCGAAGCGGGGCCAGCAAGGATTCCTCCACTTCCTATGATTGCGAACCTATCTGCCGGCGGGCTTGCCCGCCAAACCATTCAGGCCGCGAGATCACCGAGGAAATCGTCGCACCAGCGCGAAACGTCATGCTCCAGGAGATGCTCCATCATTCGCCGCCAGCGGTCGCGACGTTCGTCGAGTGGCATATTGAGCCCGCGCGCTAGTGCATTGGACGTGCCGACGATGTCGTAGGGATTGACGAGCAGGGCGCCGTTCAGTTCGCGCGCCGCGCCGGCAAAGCGGGAAAGAACCAGCACGCCCGGATCGTTAGGGTTTTGTGCGGCGACATATTCCTTGGCGACGAGGTTCATGCCGTCGCGCAGCGGCGTAACGAGGCCGACCTTGGCGAGCCGATAGAGACCGGCGAGCACCGGCCGGCTGACGGAGCGGTTGATATAGCGGATCGGCACCCAGTCGACAGTGCCGAGCGCGCCGTTCACGCGACCGGCCTGTTCGGCGACCATCCGCTGCATCGCTTCGTATTCCGGCACTTCCGAGCGGGATTTCGGGGTTATCTGGAGGTAGGTCACCTTGCGCCGATGCGCCGGATTGTTGGTGACGAAATGCTCGAAGGCATCGATGCGCTGGGTGATCCCCTTGGAATAATCCAGCCGGTCCACGCCAATGATCAGGCTGCGATCCTCAATGCTATGGCGGGCCTTCAACACCATGCTATGGCTATCGGCTCTCCTTGCGAATTCGGCGAAGGCGGCAGTCTCGATGCTGATCGGATAGGCTCCGCCGCGGAACAGGCGCTCACCGGCGGTAAAACGCCCTTCACCAATCATGTCGCCCATCCCTTCGCGGCGCAGGCAGCCTGCGAAGTTTTCCAGATCGTGATCGGTCTGGAAGCCAACGAGGTCATAGGCAGCAAGCCCCCTCATGATTTCCTCGTGAACGGGCATGGCAAAGAGCACGTCTGCCGGCGGCCAGGGAATGTGCAGGAAAAAACCGATCCTGTTCTTCAGCCCCATCTGCCGAAGCTCAGCGGCGAGTGGAATGAGATGATAATCATGGACCCAGATGACGTCGTCAGGCTCGATCAACGGCGCTAGCCGATGGGCGAAGAAGCGGTTGACACGGAAATAGCCGGCCATCTCCGTGCGCCCGTATTCCGCAAGGTCCAGCCGGTAATGACAGATCGGCCAGAGCATGCGGTTGGCGAAGCCGAAGTAATATTCGTCGACATCCTTGGATGTCAGGTCAGTGAGCGCATAGGTGATGTTGCCGCGTTCCTCGATTGAAAGCGGACCGGGTTCACCCTCGTCGTCGATCTTTCCCGACCAGCCCATCCAGATGCCGCCGCGTTTCTCAAGCGCGGCTTCCAGTGCCACGGCAAGCCCGCCGGCGGACGCGGCCCCTTTTTTCTCCGGAACAGGGACGCGGTTGGAGACGACGACAAGGCGGCTCATGACAAATTCCTTTCATTAGAAATAACTGCAAATTCAATCAGCTGGCAAAATTCGCGATGATCTCGCGGACCGCTTCCGCGGAAGGCAGGGTGCCGCGCGCGGCAGTCCCTGCAGACGGCGGGCCAACGCGGACGGAATATCCGCCGAGCTGGTTCGCCACGCCGAACATCGCCTCGTCTGTGAGGTCATCGCCGATGGCGATCGGATGGCGGCCGTTGAATGGCGGCGTTGCGAGAAAGCTCTCCAATGCAACGCCCTTGTTGGCCCTGGCGGGCCGGATTTCGAGAACCATCTTGCCGTGCTGCAGCGTCCAGTCCGGTCCGGCGCGGTTTGCGAAACGCTGCATCACCTCCGCAAGTTCCGCCTGCCGCACCGGCGCAAGGCGGAAATGGGCGGCGACGGCCGCGCCCTTGTCCTCGATGAGGATGCCGGTCCAGCCTGCCGTCTCTGCCCTGAGTTCGATTTTCAGCCTCTCGAATTCGGCTGTCGGCTCCACCTTGAAGATGCTGCCGTCAGGGCTGCGGCGCTCTGCCCCATGCAGGCCGGCGATGGGAAACTGGAAGGGGGTGAAGAGGCGGTCGGCATAGGAAAGCCCTCTGCCCGTCACCAGAGCCAGTGCGCCGCCGAGCTTCTGCGACAGCGCGTCGAGTTGCGCCGGAAGCGACGGCGGCACGAATATCTCATCCGGCGTCGGCGCGAGATCGAGGAGCGTGCCGTCGATATCGAGAAAGAGTGCACCGTCTTGGAGATAGGAAGAGAGTGTGGAGAGGGTTTTATCCTGCCGGGAAGCGCCGCCGGATGACGGAGCTTCTGATAGCTGATTGCGGTTTGCCATGTTTGGGAAACTAGGTCAGCCCGGCCCTCCGGCAACCCTCAACCACCTTCAATCCGCCGGAGGACTGGCGGGATGCTCGGCATAAAAGGCCTTTGCATCCGCCGTGAAAGCGACGCGCTGGCCGGCGGTCGTATAGAACATGTGGCCGCCGCGATAGAGCTTCAGTGACACGCGATTGCCCGCAAGCGAGGGCGGAAGATGATCGACCACGTAGCGGCTGACGCCGTAGGGTGTCACGAGATCGCTGTAGCCATGGGCGATCAGCAGGTGGAAGGACGGGTTGGTAGCGAGCATCTGCCTGATATCATCGGTGGCGCTTGCCTGGAAACGTGAACCGCCGCCGCGACCGCTGCCCCACTCCCAGCGCTGGCTGATATCATTTTCGAGTAGCGTATAGGTCATCTCGGTCTTGAAGCCGAGTTCGTTGCGGGCGTAATCGGCGAAGGCGCCGCCATACGCCCGGGTAAAGCCGTCAAGGATCGCATCGTCGCCCCGGTCATAATCTGATTCCGGATAGGGGTCGGGCGTGGCGAAGGCAGCGTCGTATGGGCTCATCACCTCGCCCGTCTGCTTGCCGGAATGCTTGGCGTAAGCATCGCCGAGGAAGCCGCGATTGCGGGTGACGACATCCTGCGGAACACCCGTAAGGCCGGAAATCTTGTTGTAGAAGGCCGTTGCCGCATCGCCCGTCGGTGCGGGGCCGGCAAGCGTCATGAGATATTCGCCAAGCGCAAAACTCTCAGCGTCGCGCTGGCCGGATTCGCTGAAGCTTTTGCGCCGGTCGGCTTCGGCGGCTGCCAATGAGGGGAATTCCAGTGCAGCACCCAGCGCGAACTGGTCGGCATTGAACATCAACTGCCCTTCGAGCAGCGGCGACAACATGACGGTGCCGGCGATGATGATGCCCTGGCTCTCCTGCAGCGAGGACGCCACTTTGGCGGCGCGGAAACCGCCATAACTTTCGCCGAGCAGGTATTTCGGCGAATTGGCGCGGTTGTTATGGGCGATGTAAAGCGCGATCGTCTTCGCCATCGTCTGCGCGTCAGTGCCGACCTTGTAGTAGTTCGAGGCGTCGTCGGCCTTCATCGTGCGGCTCCAGCCGGTGCCGATCGGATCGATCAGCACGAGATCGGTGAAATCGAGCCAGCTATGCGTGTTATCGACGAGCTTGGCATTTGCGCCGTCACGGCCATCAGGACCGAAATCCAGCACCTTCGGGCCGACGAGGCCGAGATGCAGGAATGCGGAAGCCGCACCCGGCCCGCCATTGAAGGCGAAGGTGATCGGCCGATTCGGCTCGGCATCCTTGGCGACGTAAGCCGTGTAGAAAATTGCAGCGTTCTGCCCGCCATCCTGGCCAAAGAGATCAATCGTGCCAGCCGTCGCAGTATAGGCGATCTTGCGCCCATCGGCCGTCGTAAGCTCATGTTCCGTGACGGAATCGGCCGGCAATAACTTCAGCACGCCCTCGCGGGCCGAGCTCTGTTGGGCTGGCGCGCGGCGTTCACCGGCCTCCTGCTGCGCGAAAGTGAGGGAAGGCGCGAGTGTGGCGGCCAGCGCGGCGAAGAAAAGCAGGGATCGAAAGCGCAAGTATATCTCCTCCGGCAGGTGCGGGTTGCGGCTGAGATAGGTTAGCAGTCACGCCCTTACGATGGAGATCAAGAGATGGTGATGCGCAAGTGAGCCCGGCTTATTCGCCCTTCTCGATGGTGCGCGCATTCACATGCAGCGCGCGCCCCGCCTGCCATCCGTTGAAGGCAGCACCAAGACCGAGCGCGACGAAAAGCACGGCGCACCCGGCGAAGCTTCCCGTCCAGCCGCGGATCAGGCCGACGATGAACGGGCCGATTGCGGCGAGCAGATAACCGACGCATTGCGCCATGCCGGAAAGATGAGCGGCCACGTGCGGATCGCGCGAACGCAGCACGATAGCCGTCATCGCCGCGGCAATAAGCCCGCCCTGGCCGATCCCCTGCAGGACAGCCCAGACCCAGACGGAGGAAAGTGGTGCGAAGAGCAGACCGAGAAGTGCTGCGACGGCGAAAGCGCAGAGCGTCACGTTGATAAGGCGCTGGTCTTTACCGCGCACGGCAATGTGCGGCACGACGAGGCAGGCCGCGGCCTGAACCATGACAGAAGCGGAAACGATGCCGCCAGCCGTAACGCCATCAAGCCCGCGCTCGCGCAGGATCGGCACCAGCCAGCCGAAGACGCAATAGGCGAGTGCCGACTGCAGACCCATGAAAAGCGTGACCTGCCAGGCGAGCTTGTCCCGCCAGAGCCCTTCGACACGAAAGCCGCTGCGCCGCGGCTGTCGACCGCTCGCAATGACCTGCGGCAGCCAGATCAGCCCAATGACGAGAACGGGCAAGGCCCAGACGGCGAGCGCGCCTTCCAGCGACCCGCCAAGCGCATGTTCGATCGGCAGCGTCAGGCCGGCAGCACTTGCGGCACCTGCGCAGAGCGCCATCGTATAGAGGCCGGTCATCAGAGCCGCATTCGCGGCGAAGTCGCGCTTCACCAGTCCGGGCAGCAACACGTTGCCGACGGCGATCGCAGCACCCGCAAGTGCGGTGCCGAGAAAGAGCAGTGGAATGGAAGAAAGGCCGCGCAGTGCCGTACCGAGCGTCAAGAGCAGGAGTACGCCAAGCAGTGTCCGTTCCGAGCCGATGCGCTGGGCAAGCCGAGGAGCCAGCGGTGAGAAGGCACCGAGGCAGACGACCGGAAGCGTCGTCAGAAGACTGGCGCCGAGCGACGACAGGCCGAGTTCGGTACGGATTTCCGGCAGCAGGGCGGAAGCGCTGGAAAACACCGGCCGCAGATTAAACGCGATCAGCACGAGGCTGGCACCGAGCAGGAAGCGGGCAGTCATGCTCTGCTTCTGCGGCGGCAGCGGTGTCGGCACACTGTCGATTTCGGCATCGATCATCGTCTCGTCGACGGCGTCGAGCGCTACGTTCTGTATGGACATGGTCATGAAAGAAGCATCCGGTCGAGGGCGGAAAGGACAGGCGCCATAAAGTCGCGCACGGCTGCATCGGCCTTGCCCGGATCGCCAGTCTCGATGGCGTCGACGATCGCCTGATGCGCCTGCATGTCGGGCTCGGGGATCGCCTTATCGAGTGTGGCGGCAATCGTCTCTGCGATCGATGTGGAGAAGAAATCATAGATCTCGATCATCGCCCGGTTACCGGAGGCGGCGATGACCGCCTTGTGGAAGGCAAGGTCGCGTTCGATGAAGCCTGCCGGATCGCCGCCTTCATAATTGCCACGCTCGGCAAGCAGCGCGCGAAGCCCGGCGATGACGTCGGGCGTCTTGCGGATGGCAGCCAGACGTGCGCCTTCGACATCGAGCGCGCAGCGCGCCTCGAACTGGTCGCGCAGGCTGGCGCGCCGCGCCATGGCGAGCGGCAGGCTGTTATCGGTGATCGAGAGCACATAAGTGCCGGAGCCCTGTCGCGTTTCCAGGAGGCCCTGCGAGACGAGAACGCGCACGGCTTCGCGCACCGTGCCGCGGCTGACCGACAGCATGGCAGAAAGCGAGGCTTCGTTCGGCAGTTTCTCGCCGACAGCCCAGCGCTTGGCGAGGATCTCGCTGCGGATCGCTTCGCTGGCCGTGTCCGCAAGATTGGTCTTGTTGAGAGGCTGCATGAGCACTATTCATAAAGTCATCTGATGACTTTATGAATAGTGGTTTTCCTCTCGAGCGTCAACGGCTCAATGAAGGCAATAAAAAAGGGCCGCTTTCGCGACCCTTTCCATGAGGTTTGGCCTGTAACTGGCCGGACCGTCTTATGCGGTCCCAGGAAGGCTGGGTTTAGAACGAGGGCTGCCTCGCTTTCATCACCACTTCCATGCCCGTTACGAGGTCCGAAAACTCACTAGACATTGGATCACCTTCCTTTCATTACGTTGACGATGACACAAAGGTAGGCTGTTTCCTCTGAGATGCAAGAGGAAAGCGCATCGCTGCTTTTTAGCCGGCATCTGGTTATGTCGTTCAATTGCCTGACTTTCTGCCATCGCGATCACGCAAATCCATATCGTTTTTGCGGAAAGTGATCTCGGCCGTCGTCAAGAATTCGTCATCTTCGCCTTGCAAATCGGGTGGCTGTTAAGGCCTTGTTAGCCGTAGCATCAGACAATCCAAGACGTTTTCAGCATTACTGCCGCAGCAGGCGGCGGGCCGGAGCAAAAGCATGTGTCGCTGGGCAGCCTATCGCGGAGACCCCCTCTATCTGGAGGAGCTGGTATCTTCGCCCGCCCATTCCCTGATCGAGCAATCCCATTGCGCCACCCGCGCCAAGACGGCGACGAATGGCGATGGCTTCGGCATTGCCTGGTATGGTGACCGGCCGGAGCCGGGTCGCTACCGCGATATACTGCCGGCCTGGTCCGACTGCAATCTGAAAAGCCTTGCGCGGCAGATCCGCTCGCCGCTTTTCCTTGCCCATGTGCGGGCCGCGACCGGCGGCGGCACGCGGCGCGACAACTGCCATCCCTTCACGCATGAAACCTGGTCCTTTATGCATAACGGCCAGATTTCCGGCTTCGAACGCCTGCGCCGGCCGATGGAAACCATGTTGGACGATGACCTTTTCAACGTTCGCAGCGGCACGACGGATTCCGAGCTTTTATTCCTGCTGGCACTGCAGTTTGGCCTGCGCGACGCGCCGATCGCTGCTGTGGCCCAAACCATCGCCTTTGTCGAAGGTCTGGCGGAGAATATTCTGGGTTCCGTGCTGTTGCGTTTCACCGCTGCCTTCTCGGACGGCAAGTCGCTTTATGCGGTCCGCTATGCCACCGACCGCAAGGCGCCGACGCTCTATGCCTCGCTGCTTGCCGGAGGATATTGCCTCGTGTCGGAGCCGCTGAACGATGATGGCGATGCGTGGCAGGAGATTCCCGATGGCAGTGCCGTGACCGTCAGCATCGACGGTTTGGAAATCACGGCTTTCCAGCCCGAAAAGCGTGCATCCGCAAGATCGGAGCCCGTCTCTATTCCCGCATGAGCCGTTCGGCGATCAGCGCGGCCAGCCGCTCTGCCACTTCATCCTTGGAAAGATCGGGCCATTGTTCGATACCGTCGCGGCGGATGAGTTTTACGCTATTGCGCGTACCGCCCATGATGCCGGTCGATGGTGAAACGTCATTGGCGACGATCAGGTCCGCGCCCTTGCGCTCCAGCTTCAGCTTGGCATTGGCCTCGATATCCTGTGTCTCTGCGGCAAAGCCGATCACCAGTTTCGGCCGCGTCGTGTGATGACCGACGGTCTTGAGAATGTCAGGGTTCTCCGTCAGCGCCAGCGTCGGAATGGATTCGCCCGGATGTTTCTTGATCTTCTGATCGGCAGCCGAGGCGACGCGCCAGTCGGCAACGGCAGCCACCATCACGGCGACATCGGCGGGCAGGGCGGCAAGCACCGCATCGCGCATTTCCTCGGCTCGTTCGACAGGTACCACCCTGACTCCGACGGGATCGGGAATAGTCACCGGACCGGACACCAGCGTTACATCGGCGCCGAGCTGCGCAAGTGCTGCAGCAATGGCATGCCCCTGCCGGCCTGAGGAGCGGTTGGCGATGTAGCGTACCGGATCGATCGGCTCATGCGTCGGGCCTGATGTGACGATCGCCCGCTTGCCGGCAAGCGGCTTCGGACCATCATGGAGAAGCGCCTCGGCAGCAGCAACGATCTCCAGAGGCTCGGCCATCCGGCCCGTGCCGGCTTCACGGCTTTCCGCCATCTCACCGGCCATAGGGCCGATGAAGCGGACACCGTCACGCCGTAAGGTCTCGACATTGCGTTTTGTCGCCGGATGCGTCCACATCTTCGGGTTCATCGCCGGCGCCGCAAGCATCGGCCGGTCGGTGGCGAGCAGCACGGTGGAGGCGAGATCGTCGGCAAGGCCATGCGCCATCTTCGCCATCAGGTCGGCGGTGGCGGGCGCAATCAGCACCAGGTCACAATCGCGCGCCAGCCGGATATGGCCAACATCCTGTTCGTCCTGGCGGGAAAAGAGGTCGGTGAAGACATGGTCGGCAGCAAGTGCGCCGACGGCAAGCGGAGTCACGAATTCCTGTGCACCCTTTGTCATGATCGGGCGCACGGAAGCGCCGCGTTCGCGCAGGCGGCGGATGAGATCGAGGCTCTTATAGGCCGCAATGCCGCCCGAGATGATGATGAGGATGCGTTTGCCGCTGAGAGCCATGGTTTTTCCCCGCCGCTTCTTTGAACGGGTAAGACCCTAAGCCTTTGACGCAAAACATGCAATCACCGGCGCTCAGGCGTGTTTGACCCGCTTCGCCGTGAAGATCGCGATCGCCATGCCGACGCCGATCAGCTGCAGGATCGCGCCGCCGGCCTCGGCTACGGTCGGCATGCGCTGCTCGAACAGGAAGCCATAAAACAGGCCGAAGACGGTTTCTGCAACGATCAGCTGTGCAGCAAGCGCCAGCGGCAGAAGGCGCGAGGCAATCATCCAGCACAGCGTGGCAAGCCATGAGCCGGCAATGCCCATGACGGCTGCCCAGAGCACGAAGTGAAAAGTCTGCGTGCCGGTGAAGCTGACAGTCTCCCCGAGCGAGGTGAAGGGCAGGAGGACGAGTGCGCCGATGCCGGCGCCGATCCCCTGCAAGGCGGTCCAGTGCATGGCGCTTGGGGCATCCTGCGACTGCATGACCGCAGCGCTCATCATGCCATAGGCGACCCAGAGCGCCAGTCCGATCAGCGCGGCGACGATGCCGAACAGGATTTCCGGCTGATCGCTGGCGGATGTCGTGGCGAAGATCGAGACATTCACCCAGCCGATGCCGACGCCTATCAGGATCAGCGGTATTGCCAGTGTTCTCCAGTCGATGGACCGGTCCTTGAGATTGGCGATGATGGCAAGTAGTACAGGCATCGTGCCGATGACGAGCGGTGGAATGGCAGTGCCTGCGTAATGCACGGCATAGGAAATACTCATGAAATAACCGACATAACCGATACTGCCGAGCGCAATGCCGGTCAGAACTAGCGACCGCCGCAAACCCACTGGACGAAAGCGCGGATTGATCATCAAGATCAGGCTGATGACGGCAAAAAGCCCGTAGCGCGCCACCGTCAGGTCGATCGCCGTATAGGGCGCGACGACGCGCGGGGCGACGAAGCTCAGCCCCCATAGCGCACAGGTGGCAAGACCGCACAGGATGCCGATCAGCATGTGAAACTCCGAAGAGGTGGGGACCGGGCTCCGGCAGGAAAGGGATCGGGAGCAGTCACGGAGAGATGTTGTCTAGCCCAATATGCCCTATCACACGGTTAAACAAGGGCCGGCGTTCGACATGGCAAGGGCGGGTTTGGCAAACAGGCTGGGAAGAGCTGTTCCGTGCTCAGGGCATGAAGAACCCGGAACCCCGCATGCGCATGCTCGACGGCTTCAATGAGGGCTGGGTCGACTTCGAAGGTGGCCGCGAGAGATCGCAGAAGGGTACGATGTCAATCGAAACGGCGATTCGCCGTCTCGTCTCCAGCGCATGAACGAGAAGGCCGCGGTGGGAGGAACCGCGGCCTTCTCATATCTACGAGATAGGCTTCACCCTCAGGTACGAGTGATCGATACACCGCCATCGACCAGCGAAGCTGTGCCGGTGACGAAGCTTGCATCGTCGGATGCTAGGTAGAGCACGGAGCGGGCAAGCTCTTCCGGTGTTGCGACGCGCTTCAGGGCATGCAGGTTGGTGATGAAGGCCTGCTTGTCGGAGGTATCATTCATTTCCCGATACATGTCCGTGTCCACGGCACCGGGCAGAACAGCGTTGACGCGGATATTCTGCGGGCCGTATTCGGCGGCGAGTGCCTGTGTGAGTCCGATGAGGCCGGACTTGCTGGCGGCATAGGCAGCCACACCCGGGAAGGAGAAGCTGTAGCCGATAAAGGTCGAGGTGAAAATCACCGAACCGCTGCCGTGCTTGACCATCTCCGCGATCTGATGTTTGGCGGCAAGGAAGGAGGCCGTCAGGTTGATCGCCACCGTGTCGGCAAAGCCTGCCTCCGAAACTTCTGTGCTCGGGCCGGCCTCACCGATCGTGCCGGCATTGTTGAAGGCGATGTCGAGCTTGCCGTAATTTTCGACGGCGGCTGCGACAAGCGCCTTGTGATAGTCTTCCGAGCGGACGTCGCCGGCAACGGCGACGGCATCGCCGCCCGTGGCCTTGATTTCGGCCACCAGGCTTTCAAGTTCGGCCTGGCGGCGCGCGCCGACGACGACCTTGGCGCCTTCAGCGGCAAAGAGTTTGGCGGTAACGCGGCCGATACCCGAGCTTGCGCCGGTGACGATTGCGACCTTGTTGATCAGACGATTCATTGTTCCATCTCCTGAATTTCGGTTGGATTGGCGTGGCCGCCGGTTTCGATGAGTGGAAGATGGCATTCTTTCTTCGTTCGGATTAGTCTCCTAAATGCGGAGCTCGAATTCGGAAAAGCCGAACGATGATGAAGATCGAGGGTATTACGGCTTTTGTTGCGGTGGTGGAGGCCGGATCGGTGAGCGAGGCCGCTCGACGGCTGCGGCTGTCTAAATCCGTCGTCAGCGAAAGACTGGCGGAGCTGGAGAAGACACTGAGCGCCATGCTCGTCCACCGCACCACGCGCAAGCTGACCTTGACGGAGGATGGAGCCGCCTTTCTGGAGCGCGCCGTACGCATCGTCCGCGAAATGGAAGATGCCGAGGCCGACATGGCGGAACGCCGCGGCACTCTGTCAGGCCCGCTACGCATCGCCGCCCCCGTCACGTTCGGCCGCCTGCATCTCGGCCCAGCGCTCTATCCATTTCTGAAGGCGCACCCGCAGATCGCGCTGACGCTCGATATGGACGACAGGCGAGTCGATCCGGCATCGGACGGATATGACGCGATCATCCGCCACGGTGCCATCGCAGACTCACGGCTGATCGCCTGGAAGCTCGCCCGCAGCCGAAGGCTGTTGGTGGCATCGCCCGATTATCTTGAGCGTCACGGAACGCCGGCTTCGCTCGCCGATCTCAACAGCCATCACGGACTTTTCTACACCAATCGCGGCGTCGCCGACTGGCGGTTCCAAACGGATGAAGGGGCGGTCGTCGTTCGTGCGATGCTGGGTCTCGGCATCAACAATGGCGATATGCTGCACGATGCGGCGATGTCAGGCCTCGGCATCGCGCTTTTGCCGACCTTCATTATCGGTCCCGCAATCCGCGAGGGGCGCCTGGTCGAGATCGATGTGGGTGCCCGGCCGGAGCCGGAATTCATCTACATGGCCCATCCCGAAGGCAGAAATCCCTCGGCCAAGCTGCGCGCCATCGCCGATCATCTGAAAAAGACCTTCGGCGATCCACCCTATTGGGATCCGGCTGTCAGGATAGCAGGCTCATCAGGTTTTCGGTGACGGGAGAGCGCTGGCTGCGCAGCACGGCGAGCGCCAGCCGCGCCACGGCAGGCGGGCCTTCGATCGGCCGGTAGGCGACCCCTGCAAGTTTGATCTGAGAAATCGAGGCCGGGACGATCGAAACGCCGAGATCGGCGGCAACGAGATTGACGACCGAAGAAATCTGCGGCGCTTCCTGCGCCACGGTCAGCTCGAAGCCGGCCTCGCGGCAGGCGCGCACGACATCGTCATAGAGGCTGAGACCGACAAGCCGCGGGAAGAGGATAAAGGGTTCGTTGGCCAGCAAGGCGAGCGACAGCATTCTGTGTTTTGCAAGCGGATGGCCGGCGGGCAGGGCGACGACCATCGGCTCGTCCGGCAGGCGCTTCAGCCTGATGCCATCGGGATCGCTGAGGCCAGGACGCATGAAGGTCGCATCCAGCTCGCCGCGCTCCAGCTTCTGCATCAGCCCCAGCGTATTCATCTCCGTCAGTGACAGGCGCACTTCGGGCCAGCGGGCGCGAAAGCGGCGGATCGTGGTGCTGACTAGGGAATTGAAGGCGGAGGAGGCGGTAAAACCGAGCGACAGCCGGCCGGTCTCGCCGCGATTGGCGCTTTGAGCCGCAAGCCGCGCCTTCTCGGCCGCCGCAAGCGATGCCTTCGCCTCCGGAAGGAAGGCCGTACCGGCGACCGTCAACTCCGCTCCATGCGGCACGCGATGGAAGAGCATCACCCCGATTTCGGCCTCAAGATCGCGGATCTGCTGGCTGAGTGGCGGCTGGCCGATGCCGAGGCGCGCGGCTGCCCGCGTGAAATTGCCCTCTTCGGCGACCGCCAGAAAATATCGGATATGCCGCAGCTCCATCGCTATCTCCAAAACCTATCAAGATCGCCAGTTTCATATATTGGACAAATGGAGGCGCCTTGACTAGATCGGAAGCAGGAAGGAATGACTCATGTCCGACTCTGCAATCCAAGACGTCGCCAGCCTGCAAACAGCCGAGGAGACCCAGGCAAGACACTATCTGACACGCGGCACCGGCGCCTATCGCCGTGCCAGCCTGGCGCTCTTCCTTTCCGGCTTCGCTACCTTCTCGCTGCTCTATTGCGTGCAGCCGCTGCTGCCGATCTTCGCGCAGGAATTTGCCGTCAGCCCGGCCGAAAGCTCGCTGTCGCTGTCGCTCGCCACGGGCTTCCTGGCAATCGCCATCGTCTGCGCTGCAGCCGTCTCGGAGGGGCTTGGCAGGCGCAGTCTGATGTCGATTTCGCTGGTCGGAGCTGCCGTGCTGACGATCGCCACCGCTTTTGCGCCAAGCTGGCATCTGTTGCTGGTTATCCGCGCGCTGCAGGGCTTCGTGCTTGGCGGTGTGCCAGCCGTCGCCATGGCCTATCTTGCAGAAGAAATCGATCCGCGCGGCCTTGGCGCCACGATGGGCCTCTATGTCGGTGGCACGGCTTTCGGCGGCATGTCGGGCCGCGTGCTGACGGGGATCTTCGCGGAATATCTCTCCTGGCGGCCGGCCATATTCCTGATCGGCGCCATCGGCCTTGCTGCGGCCATCGGCTTTATCGCGCTGCTGCCGCCCTCACGCAATTTCGTGCGTCGCGCAGGCTTCGATCCGCAGTTCCATCTGAAGGCCTGGCTCGGGCATCTCGGCAATCCGGCGCTGCCCTTCATCTTCGCCATCGCTTTCTTCGCGATGGGCTCCTTCGTGACGATGTACAATTACGCCGGCTTCCGCCTCGTCGCGCCACCCTATGAGCTCAACCAGACCGAACTCGGCCTGATCTTCACCGTCTATCTCTTCGGTATCGGTGCGTCCTCGATCGGCGGCATCCTCGGCGACCGCCTCGGCCACTTCACCGTGCTGCTGGCGGGCATCGTCATCACAGCAGCAGGCTGCGCGTTGACGCTCTCGGCATCCCTGCCGCTCATCATCCTCGGCATCATCGTGCTGACGAGCGGTTTCTTCATGACGCATTCTGTAGCCAGCGGTCTCGTCGGCAAGCTCGCCGTCGGCACCAAAGGACACGCCTCCTCGCTCTACATGCTCGCCTATTACATCGGCTCCAGCGTCATTGGCTCGGCAGGCGGCTGGTTCTGGGCGATGGAGGGATGGGCCGCGGTCGTGGTCTTCACGCTCATCCTAATGGCGTCGGCTTTTCTCTCTGCACTGGCCGCGCGCCGGCTTGCCCGGCGCCCGCCTTGACTTCCGGTTCACGATCATTAATTTAACCGATAGGTTAAATATCATTCGGAGGAATATCGTGAAGAAAACCTATCATGGAAGCTGCCACTGCGGCGCCGTCGCCTATGAGGCCGGGTTCGACCTCTCGGCCGGCACCTTCAAATGCAATTGCTCCGTCTGCCGCAAGAAACGCAGTTGGCTGGCGATCGTGCAGCCAAATGATTTTCGGTTGGTCTCAGGCAGGGACCATTTGCGCGAATATCTCTTCGGCTCCGGCTCGATCCATCACCTCTTCTGCGAGACCTGCGGCGTGAGCTCCTTCGCTCGCAACGACAACGAGACCATCGGCCCCTTTATCGCCGTCGCAATCAACTGCCTCGACGATGCAGATGCCGAAGAACTTGCCGCGGCACCCATCGCCTATTTCGACGGTCTGAATGACCGTTACGACGCAGCACCCACCGAAATAAGGCATCTCTGAGCGGGTGGCATTCAGCCAAGCCGGATATAGGGCACGTCCTTCTTCGCCACTTCGTCCAGTGCCTCGTCGTAGCCGGCGTCGGCATAACGCATGACGCCGAGCGCCGTATCGTTGGTCAGTGCGTGGTCGAGACGTTCGTCGGCGGCTTCGGATCCGTCGGCAACGACGGTCACGCCGCAGCTCGTCATGTAACCGGCATAACCGCCGCCGCCCGAATGGACGACGACAAGGTCGGCCATCGAGGAGCAGAGCATCATCGCATCGATGAGCGGCCAGTCGGCAATGGCGTCCGAGCCATCCTTCATGCGCTCCGTCATGATATTCGGATGCGCCATCGCACCGGCATCGAGATGGTCGCGGGAGAAGGCGACGGGACCCTTGAGCTCGCCATTCGCAACCAGTTCGTTGACGCGCCGGGCCAGCGCCGTGCGCTCACCGTGACCCAGCCAGGCAATGCGCGCCGGCAATCCTTCGAAGGGAATATGCTCGCGCGCCAGCCGGATCCAGTTGGTGATGATCTTGTTGTCAGGGAACATCTCCAAGAGCAGATCGTCGATCTGCGCGATATCGCTTTCTTCGCCCGACAGCGCCATCCAGCGGAAGGGGCCGATCGCGCGGGCAAAGAGCGGGCGGAGATACGCTTCCGTGAAGATCGGAATGTCGAAGGCATTGGTAACGCCGCCCTCGCGGGCCTGGGTGCGGATGAGATTGCCGTTGTCGAAGACTTCCGATCCGCGCTTCTGGAACTCCAGCATGGCAGTCACATGCTCGACGATCGAGGTGCGGCTCGCGGCCATAAGCTGGCCCTGGCCCTCGTCACGCAGGCCCTTCACCTGATCGAGGCTCATGCCCTTCGGCACATAGCCATAGACGAGATCATGGGCCGAGGTCTGATCGGTGACGATATCGGGCACGATGCCGCGCCGGGCGATCTCTGGATAGATTTCCGCCGCATTGCCGACAAGCCCGACGGACAACGCGCGCTTTTCCTTGACGGCTGCATCGATCATCGCGAGCGCTCCGTCGAGATTAGGGGCTATTTCCTGCAGATAGCCGATCTGCTGACGCTTGCGGGCGCGCTCCGCATCGATGTCGACGCAGAGGATCGCAGCCCCCGCCATGCGGCCGGCGAGCGGCTGCGCACCCCCCATGCCGCCGAGCCCCGCCGTCAGCACGAAGCGGCCATGGAGATCACCGCCGAAGCGCCGTTCGGCGATGCGCATGAAGATTTCATAGGTGCCCTGAATGACCCCCTGGCTGCCGATATATTGCCAGGCGCCGGCCGTCAGCCCGCCCCAGCAGATCAGCCCCTTGCGCTGCAATTCGTAAAAGACCTCGGCCTTCGCCCACTGGCCGACGATGTTGCAATTCGCCATGATGACGAGCGGCGCCTTGGCATGGGTCTTCACGAGGCCGATCGGCTTGCCGGACTGGATCAGTAGCGTCTGGTCCTCGTCCATCTCGGTGAGAGCCTTGACGATGCCCCGATGCGCCGGCCAGTTGCGCGCCGCCTTGCCGAGCGCGGCATAAACAACGAGATTGTCAGGATCCTCGCCGACCGAGAGCACATTTTCCAGAAGCCGCAGCAGCGCTTCCTGCCGCCAGCCCTTGGCGCGCAACTCCGGCCCGCCGGGAATCGGAAATTTCGGATGGCGTGGATTGGCCTTCGGCATCTTGGGTTCCTCGTTTTTCGTCGTCGGCGCATACAGCACCGGCAATTTCACTTAGCTGGCATCGGTTCCACATAAGCGAGTGCCGCATCGATGAGACGCCGTCTCATGGCATCGTCGCCATAGACATCGGCATTGGCGCGCACCCAGCCATGCATGATCCGCTCGCCTGACAGCATCTGGATCACGCCGGGCAGAGCGAGCGCCCAGCCGTCATTGCCCTTGCCGAGACGGAGAAGCATGCCGTCCTGGCGTGCGCAGCAGAGCAGGTTGCCGTTAAGCATGAAGGCCCAGCCGCCGAACATGGATTTTTCGGTCAGCCCCGGCCGATCGCCGAGCTCCTCGCGCATCAGTTCTTCCAGGCCGGGATCGCGTGCCATGCCTCAGGCCCTCGTCTCCAATGCATAGCGCGCGATCTCGATGCCCATCGCCTTTTCGACGGACGGATAGACGGTCGGGTCGAGCACGCTGGCCGAGAGCGGAATGATGTCCTTCGGCACGTGTAGAATGAAGACATGCATGCCGCCCTTGAGCTGGCCGACGGAGAGCGGTTCGCCTTCCTCGGAGAGCGTGGTAATGACGGCCGGGAAGGTTGCGACACGCGTGCCGCCGGCATCATCGACAGCCATATATTCGTTCATCACATGCAGGGTCACGGCCTTGTCGCCGGCACCGACTGTGATCGTGCCGATATCGAAGGCTTCCTTCGTGTAGACCACATCCTTCCTGGTGATCGTACCCTCAGCCAGGATATGGCCGCCCGTCGTCTTGCAGATCGCGTCGATAACAGCCGATCCGCCGCGTTTTTCAGCCTCGATGATCGCTTCGCCGAGCTTCAGCGCCATCGAGATGCCGCCAAGCGCCGCATTCTTGCGGACATAGGAAGCTCGCAGCGGATTGCGGCAGCTGGCGATGAAGCCACCCGACTGATCAGCGGCCGCGCGCAGCACCGGCGAGATTTTCGCAGTCGCACCCTTGACGACCAACTCGATGTAACGGCTTTCGGATCGATTGCCGCCGACGGCCGTTTGGATCATCTGCTCCGGCGAACCCGCCATGCCGATCGACCCCATGTCGCCGGTCGGATGCGCGCGGATATCGCCGACCGCATCGACGACCTTGGTGCCGAGGATGGCCGAAGGCAGCCAGCCGTTCAGCGTCGAGGACTTGCCGTTCTGGCCGATGATGAGGCCGGAGAGCTTTTCGCCGAGCGCCTCCTGCAGAAGCTGCACGGCTTTCACATAATCGATACCCTGCATTTCCCAGGGCGTGGTGGAGGCCGGCGCACCGATTGCTGCCGCCGTCGCGACCCAGTCGCTATCGCCAAGTTCTTCGATGGAGACGAGCTCAGGCTTGCCGATGTTGACGGCGGCATAGCCGAGCATCCGGCCGTGATCGGCCCAGCCGCCACCGCCGGCGGCATAGACGGAACCGCCCTTGACGGCAGCTTCCACGTCCTTCTCAACCAATATGCGTCCCATCGCCCTTCTCCCTGATCAAGTTCCGATCCATCTCGCGCACCGCTTCGAAAAGCACCGCGGCGCCGAGTGCTATGTCGTCATTTTCAGCCCATTCATCCGGCGAATGGCTGCGGCCTTCCCTGCAGGGCACGAAGATCATCGCAGCCGGCGCCATGCGGGCGATCCAGGCCGTATCGTGGCCGGCGCCTGATGCCATGAAGCGGTGTTTGGCGCCGACCGTCTCACAGGCGCGCTCCAGCGTGGAAAGCAGGCCCTTATCAGCAGGTGTCGGGAGATTGTCGGAGATGCGGTTGGGGGGCGCGATCGTCACGCCGAAGGCCAAAGCAAGCTTTTGCGTATGGCCGTCCAGCCAGTGGCAGAAGGCCTCCATGTCGGCGCGGATTTCGGCCCGTCCATCGATCAGCAATACGACGCGGGAAGGAACGACGTTGGCGGCATTCGGCTCGATGCGAAATTCACCGACGGTTGCCGCAAAATGACCGGGTGTCCTGGCAAGTTCGCTGGCGGCATTGCGGATATCGAGGACGAGCTGCGAAGCGGCAACCAATGCATCGGCGCGCGATTCCATCGGCGTCGTGCCGGCATGATCAGCACGACCCTCGACGGTGATTTCGATGCGGGTAATGCCTGATATCGCCGTGACGATGCCGATATCCTGGTGTTCGGTCTCAAGGACGGGGCCTTGCTCGATGTGCAGTTCGAGAAACCCGGCAATATCGGGCTTGTTCTCGTGGGTCAGTATGCCCGGCGACCCACCGACCTCGGCAATCGCTTCGGCAAGATCACGCCCCTCCACCGTGCGGGAAAGCCACGCCTGAGGCAATTGCCCCGTCATGCCGCGGCTGCCGATGCAGGAGACCCCGAAAATGCTGACTTCCTCGGCCAGGAAGTCGACGATCTCCAGATCATGGTCGAGGCGTATTTCCTTTTCCCGCAGCGCCCGCGCCACCTCCAACGCTGCAGCAACGCCGGCAATGCCGTCAAAACGTCCGCCATCCGGCACGGTGTCGGAATGCGAGCCGAGCATGAGGACGCCGGAGCCGGGTTTTAAGCCTTCCCGCCGGCCGATCAGGTTGCCGGAGGCATCGATGCGGGTATCCAGGCCGATCGCCCGCATGCGTGCCTCGAGATAGGCGCGGCCTTCGAGAAAGAGCGGAGAAAAAGCCCGTCGCGTCCAGGGATGCCCCGGCTCGGTGATGGTGGAAAGGGCTTCGATATCCTCGGCGATCCGGCCGGGATTGACGGGCAGGTTGCGGCTCATGCCAGCACCTGTCGCGGCAGCGGGCGCACGAAGCGGCCGGCACCAGGCTCCGCCAGGACCTTCGAACCTTCGGTGATCATTTGCCCGCGCAGCCAGGCTGCCGAGACCGTCCACGGCAGGCGCATGTCGTTATAGGGGCTCCAGCCGACGACATTGTTGCCGCTGGCCGATGCATCATAGATCGTTTCCTTGGGTTCCAGCACGACGATGTCAGCATCCTTGCCCGATGTCAGCGCGCCCTTGATGTGGTCGAGACGGAAATGCTTCGCTGGGTTCTCGGCCATTAGCTTCGCCGCCCAAGTCAAGGGAATGCCGCGTTCCAGGGCGCCCTTGATGAAGAGCGGCACCATGACCTCCAGACCCGGAACACCCGATGCATTCGCCAGCATGTCCGGATTGGTCTTGCGGTTTTCCGACCAGCTCACATGGTCGGTCGAGACCAGCCAGACATTGCCTTCGGCAAGCTTGCGCCACAGGGTTTCGACCTCGGCGCGCGGACGCACCGGCGGATTGATCTTCGCCTTGCCGCCGAGGCGCTTCACATCGTTTTCCTCGTCAAGTGTAAGGTAGTGAATGCAGCATTCGACCGTCGCCTCAAAACCGTCGCGGCGATAGGCTCGGGCGATGTCATAACCCCGCCCGAGCGAGCAATGCACGACATGGGATGGGCAGCCGGTATTGGCGCCAGTCTCAAAGATCGTGTGCATGGCAAGCAGTTCGGTGATCGGCGGGCGCGACAGGCCATGCGCGCGCCAGTCGGTAATGCCGCTTGCCTTCACCTGCTCCATATAGGTGCGGACCGCCTCGTCATCCTCATTGTGCACGCCGGCCGTCAGCCCGGTTGGCGCAATCGCCGCAAAACAGGCGTCGAGCAGGGCCGGTGGGATGCGCGGGAAGCGTTTGGGATCGGTGCCGAAGGTTGAAAACTTGAAGGCGGCAACACCCGCTTCCACCATCTCGGCAATGCGGGCAGCCCCTTCCTCGGGATCGACGGTGCCGTAGAGCGCAAAATCGACCCGCGCCTGCGGGCCGGCGTGATCGACCTTCTTCTTCACCGCCTCAGCCGAGCAGACGAGATTTCCCTCGTCATAGGGCATGTCGACGATGGTGGTCACACCGCCCGCAGCCGCCGAGCGAGTCGACCAGATGAAATCCTCCTGACCCTTCTGGGAGAGCGAATGGACCTGCGCGTCGATGGCACCCGGCAGGATCAGCGCCTTGCCAAGCAGATGCCTTTCCCTGGCTGCCGGCGGCACGCCGATACCGACTTCTGCGATCTTTCCCTCGCGAACGGCCACATAGCCACCTTCGAGAATACGCTCCGGCAGCACCACCGTGCCCTGCAGAACGAGATCGAAATCCATGCCGCGTCTCCCTCGATAGGTCTTTATTCAGATGATGGCCGGTTCTCGCGTCAGCCGTTCCTCGATGCGCTCGAGCGAACCGAGCGCGAAGAAATCATCGAAGGAAGCAATCGGCACCTGCTCGATCAGCTTCGAGATGAATTCATCCGAGCCGAGCTCTTTCTCGATCGCTTCCACCTCGGCCGAAAGCGGCCGGTCGACCGTATAGAAGGCCGCATGTTTGCGCACGACCGCGTAGAGCATGCCGGCCACACCCTTCGGCGTGTCGCCGATAATATCGATCGCTTGTGCCGAAAGCAGGGCCTCCAGCGCCGCCAGACGCTTCAGCGCCCGCATCTGCCGGTCGAAACGTTCGATGACGAGCGGCAGGAAGGCTGCCTCGTCCTCAAGGCCGGCTGCAACGACGAGGGATTGCGCGGAAACCGGGTTCGACATGGAAAGCACGCGCGAGAAGATTTCGCCGGCAAGCTTGATGATCGGCCCGAAACCGGTGGCGATACGACCCGGCGGCACAAGATTGACCGGCAGGTCGCGCCGCTGGCCGTTGCCGAGCAGGACGCAGCGGTTGAAGGCGTTACGCGCCGCATGCGCCATGCAGAGCGCTGCCGATTCCAGGAGGATCGTCACATCGAGCGGCAAGGAGCCGCCTGAGGTCATCACCCGTCCTTCCACGACGACGGGATTGTCGTCGGAGCGGCCAGTGGCGGCAAGGATCTTATGGCCGGTCGAAAGCAGGTTTTCGATAACAGCACCAAAAACCTGGGCGATCATGCGCAGGCTCAGCGCGTCCTGCACGTGGGTGGCGACCGGCCATTCCCATTCGTCTGAGGCGTTGCAAAGCCAGGCGCCGATCAGCGCCTCCCGCGCCGTGCCGACATGGCGCACGGCCCGCCAGGGATCGCGCGATGCGCCGAGCGCACCGGAAGCCATCATGCCGGTTGCCAGCAGCACGCGGATCGAGGCCGCAGCATTGCGTGTCGTCTCGGCTGCTGCCGCGAAGCTGACGGCATTGACGCTGAGCGAGGCGAGGCTGTCACGCGGCGCCATCTTGACCGGCGCCATGCCGGCTGCCCGGAAGGCTTCTGCCGCCTGCATGCGGTTGCCGCGATAGATCGCTTCCCCGACACCGGTCAGCACTGCGCCGATCTGGCCCATGAGGCCGATATCGGCGCAGCCGATGGAACCGGTGCGGCGCACGACCGGAATGAGGTCGGCCGAGAGCATTCGTATATAAGCTTCGATCAACTCAGGCGTGCAACCGACCTGGCCCGTCAGCGCCGTATTGACGCGCATCGCCATGGCATTGCGCACGACATTGCAGGAAAAGGGCGTGCCGGTGCCGAAGTGATGGGCGCGTACGAGCCCGAGATTGAAGGCGTCGAGATCCTCCGGTGACCATTCGACATCCTTCATGGCACCGACACCGGTGGTCGCACCATAGACCGGCATGCCGGATTCGATGGCATCTTCGACGATCGAACGCGCGATCTTCACCCGCTGCATGCCGATCGCCGATGCTGAAAGTGCAACCTTGCCGGAGCCAATCCTCATCATCTCGGCAAAGCTGAAGGGCTGGCCGCTCAGTTCGATTCCGGGGCGTTCGTGCTTCATGTTCTCATCTCCATGGAGGCGAGACTAAGCGAGCCTCACATCTGGCGGGATATCCCAAATGCCGAACACATCATGCTTTTATTGCTTCCTGTCAGCTCATTACCCAGGCAATATAGAGAAGCGTGAGCGCAATGATCCAGAGGGCTATCTTGGCGGAGCGGTTATGGCGCGCTTCCGCTTTGCCGATGGCCTCAGCCGTCTGCTCGTCGAAGCGCAGCCCGTGCTCGCTCATATGCAGAAGCTGATGGTGGAATTTCTCCGTCTGGGCGGCAATTTCAGGTGCTGCTTCGGCAAGCTTTACGGCTGCCTTCAGTCCATCCTTGAGATCGGTGACGATGCGCTTCGGGCCGAGATTGTTCTTGATCCAGTCGCCGACGACCGGCTCAGATGCCTTCCACATGTTGAAGCGCGGATTGAGCATGCGCGAGACGCCTTCGACGACAACCATCGTCTTCTGCAGCATCACGAGCTCGGGTCGCGTCTGCATGTCGAAGAGTTCGGTCACCTCGAAGAGCAGCGTTAAGAGCTTGCCCATGGAGATCGTCTCGGCCGGCTGGCCGTGGATCGGCTCGCCGATCGCCCGGATCGCCTGGGCAAAGCTCTCGATATTGTGGTGGCCGGGCACATAGCCTGCCTCGAAATGCACTTCGGCCACCCGGATGTAATCGCGGGTAATGAAGCCGTAGAGGATCTCGGCAAGGAAACGGCGCTCCTTCTTTCCGAGGCGCCCGACGATACCCATGTCGACGGCGACGATCATGCCGCCGTCATCGACGAAGAGATTGCCCGGATGCATGTCGGCATGGAAGAAGCCGTCGCGCAGCGTATGACGCAGGAAAGACTGGATCAGCGTATCGGCAAGCTCGTTGAGATCGTGGCCGGCGGCGCGCAACCCTTCGACATCGGACATCTTGACGCCGTCGATCCACTCCATGGTGATGACGTCGCGGCCCGTGCGCTCCCAGTCCACCTTCGGCACGCGGAAGCCGGGATCCTTCTCGGTATTCTCGGCAATCTCCGAAAGTGCGGCTGCTTCCAGGCGCAGGTCCATCTCCACCTTGGTGGTCTGCTCCAGCGTCTTCGTCACTTCGACCGGCCGCAGGCGCCGGCTGGCTGGCATGAAGCGTTCCTGCATATGGGCAACGAGGTACATCGCTTCGATGTCATGGGCAAACCGCGCCCTGACACCCGGCCGCACGACTTTGACGGCGACCTTTTTAGGTCCTGCCGGCGTGTTGACCTCGGCAGCATGTACCTGGGCGATAGAGGCTGCGGCAATCGGATCGCCGAAGCTCGCATAGAGATCTGTGATCGGACGTCCGAGCGAGCCCTCGATATTCGCCTTGGCGGCAGCCGCGGGGAAAAAAGCCATCCGGTCCTGCAATTGCGACAAGTCGTCGGCAAATTCGACGCCGACGACATCGGGACGCGTCGCGAGGAACTGGCCGATCTTCACATAGGACGGCCCCAGCCGTTCAACGGCTTTAGCCAGCCGGTCACTGCGCTTCTGGGATTTGCTTCGATTGCGGGCGAACATGCCGACGAAGGATTTCGCCAGGCTGATCGATGGCGGCAGACCCTCCGAAGGCAGGGCCGAGATGACGCCTTCGCGCACCAAAATCCAGCCGACCCTTGCGAGCCTGAAATATGCTCCGAAAGCACTCATGCGGATCAGAGCTTCCAGCCGGAATGCAGCGCAGCGATGCCGCCGGTATAATTGGTGTAGGTCACGCGCGAGAAGCCGGCCGTGCGGATCATCGCCGCGAAATTCTCCTGGTTCGGGAACTTGCGGATCGATTCCACAAGATACTGGTAAGGCTCGGCGTCGCCGGTGATCGCCTTGCCGAATTTCGGGATGGCGTTGAAGGACCAGGCCTCATAAACCTTGTCGAGAACCGGCAGGTCCACTTCCGAAAATTCCAGCACAAGCAGCCGTCCCCCGCGCTTCAGCACGCGATAGGCTTCCGAGAGCGCCACCTCGATCCGCGGCACGTTGCGGATGCCGAAGGCGATCGTATAGGCATCGAAGCTGTTTGCCTCGAAAGGAAGGTCCTCGGCATTGGCTTCCACGAAGGTGAGATTGTCCGAAAGCTTCTTCTTTGCCGCCCGCTCCGCACCGACGCCGAGCATCGAGCCGTTGATGTCGAGCACGGTCGCGTGCGCCTGACGGTTCGAGGCCTCGACGATGCGGAAGGCGATATCGCCGGTGCCGCCGGCAACGTCGAGCACTTTGTAACCCGGCTCCTTGCGCGGATTCAGTGCCGCAATCATCGCATCTTTCCAGACACGGTGCATGCCCATGGACATGACGTCGTTCATGATGTCGTAGCGCTTGGCGACCTTGTGGAAGACCTCGTTGACGAGGCCTTGCTTTTCACCGGTCGGCACCTCGCGGAAGCCGTAGGACGTTTCCATGCCGCCATCGGCGGAGGTCCGGCTGTCTGACATCAAGCTACTCCGTTCACATCAAGAATTCGACGCGGCGACCATAGCGAAAGCGAGGGCGCGGCGCTATCTGTGGGCCACAATCCGCCCGCGGCACGTTGGCGCTATAGCGCACATCGCGGGCGGTTGAAACACGTTAGATATAGATGGGTTAAGATGCCGGAATTGCCAGAAGTAGAAACGGTGAAGCGCGGACTGACGCCGGCAATGGAGGGCGCGCGCATTGAGAGGCTGGAATTGCGCCGCGGCGATCTGCGGTTTCCCTTTCCGCAGGGTTTTGAGCAACAGGTATCCGGCCGGAAGATCCTCGGCCTCGGACGGCGTGCCAAGTACCTGCTCATTGATCTCGACAGTGGCAAGACGATCATTTCCCATCTCGGCATGTCCGGCTCCTTCCGGATCGAGCAGGGGCCGCTGACTGCCACGCCGGGCAATTTTCAGCACGAGCGCTCCAAAGACGAGAAGCACGATCACGCCATCTTCCATCTGGACGGCGAGGGCGGCCCGCGCCGCGTTATCTACAATGACCCGCGCCGCTTCGGCTTCATGGATATTGCCAACCGTTCCGAGCTCGATGCGAATCCCTTCCTGTTCGGCCTTGGCCCGGAACCGACAGGCAACGAATTGTCAGCCGGCTACCTGGCCGAACGTTTCGAGGGCAAGGCTCAGCCGCTGAAGAGCGCACTCCTAGATCAGAAAAACATCGCCGGGCTCGGCAATATATATGTCTGCGAGGCGCTCTGGCGGTCGCATCTGTTGCCGACGCGCGCAGCCGGCACGCTGGTGAACAAGGCGGGTAAGCCGAAGGAGCCGCTGAACCTGCTGGTCAGCTCCATCCGCGATGTCATCGCCGATGCGATCGCTGCCGGCGGATCGTCTTTGCGCGACCATATCCAGACGGATGGTTCGCTCGGCTATTTCCAGCATTCCTTTTCCGTCTATGACCGCGAAGGTCTAACTTGCCGCACGCCGGGCTGTGGCGATACGGTCTCGCGCATCGTGCAGGCTGGCCGCTCCACCTTCTATTGCGCCACCTGCCAGAAATAGGAGAGCGCCATGGCCTATGAAACACTTCTTGTCGAAACCCGAGGGAATGTCGGCCTCATCACACTGAACCGGCCCAAGGCGCTGAACGCGCTGAATTCGACCGTGCTCAAGGAATTGAAGCTTGCCTATGCGGCCTTTCATGAAGACGAGGCGATCGGTGCAATCGTGCTGACCGGTTCCGAGCGCGCCTTTGCCGCCGGCGCCGACATCAAGGAAATGCAGCCGCTCGATTTTGCCGAAGTCTACAAGAGCGATTTTATCAGCGGCTGGGACGAGATCGCCAAGGCCCGCAAGCCGATCATCGCCGCTGTCAGCGGTTTTGCGCTCGGCGGCGGATGCGAACTCGCCATGCTCTGCGACTTCATCATTGCCTCGGAGACGGCGAAGTTCGGACAGCCGGAGATCACCCTCGGTGTCATTCCCGGTATCGGCGGCTCGCAGCGCCTGACGAGAGCGGTCGGCAAGGCCAAGGCGATGGACCTTATTCTGACCGGCCGGATGATGGATGCGGCGGAAGCCGAACGCTCGGGACTCGTTTCGCGTGTGGTGGCACCCGAAGGTCTGCTGGATGAGGCGTTGGAGGCTGCTGCAAGGATCGCATTGCTGTCGCGTCCCTCGGTACTGATGGCGAAGGAGGCGGTCAGCCGCGCCTTCGAAACGACGTTGGAAGAGGGCCTGCGTTTCGAGCGCCGCCTCTTCCAGAGCCTCTTTGCGACCGAGGATCAGAAAGAGGGCATGGCCGCCTTCATCGAGAAGCGCAAACCCGCCTTCAAGAACAGGTGAGCGGGCGGCGCAGGGAAACGGGCCTTTCCTTGAAAATGCGCGTTGACGTGGGTCGGCTTTAGCGTTATATGCCCGCCCACGGTTCGGAAAGCCGCTCAGGTTTTCCACTAATGCTCCCGTATTGCTGAATTTGAGTGGCCGCAGGGCCGGCGCGGCAATGGCGGAGTTTTGTTCGAATTCTTGAGAGAGGCATCCATGGCCAATACAACTTCGGCGAAAAAGGCGACCCGCAAGATCGCTCGCCGTACCGCAGTCAACAAGGCTCGCCGTTCGCGCGTTCGCACCTACGTTCGCCAGGTCGAAGAGGCACTCGCCGCTGGTGATGCCGCCAAGGCAAAGGAAGCCTTCCTCGCAGCCGAGCCCGAGCTGGCACGCGCCGCAAGCAAGGGCGTCCTGCACGCCAACACGGCTTCCCGCAAGGTCTCGCGCCTCGCTGCTCGTGTGAAGGCTCTTTCGGCTTCTGCGAACGCCTAAATATCTCATTAACGAATTGCTCGTTATGATTAGCCCGGTAATTTTACCGGGCTTTTTCGATTCCGCTGCCTGCCACGGATATGGTTAATCCGGCGACGATTTCGTGTCAGGGGCATGACAGGAAAAATCGTTTAAAAACAATAAGTTACGCAAGGATCTTTTTAAAGGTTGCGACTCTGGTCACGCAACCCGCGGCATCAAATGAGTCAAGAAGATTTTTTCTTTTTTCTTTTTATGCGTGTCCAAAATAGCCCAGTTGGGGAATCTCCTTGATTCAAAAGCGATTCTTTTTTGACGTTGGTGTGACGCCCTAAAGGGGCCGCCGGAGTCAATGGCCGCTTCTTAATTTTGCGTAAAATTCATCGTTGATCTTGCCTTTTGATCCTGCCTAAATGGCGTCCAGCAAAGGGCGCGGACATCACCTGCAGAAGTCAGTCCAAACTGCCACGTCGGCAGGACGATGGTTCTGTGTCACTTGCGGCGGAGCGTAAAGCTTCCGTTTTCTCACGCACTCGACGGCATTGTACCGTGACGTGGCTGTCACGGGACGGGGACGTTTTGTGCTCTCCGAAGCCACACGTATTACGCGAGGCCGGGAGAAGGGGCAGGGGACGGTGTAACATTGCGTTCGGGCTTGCGGGCGAAAAACGAGGATCGGCCGCCAGCCTGACATAGAGCGTTTGTGACGGTTGTCGCATGACCGCGGCCACTGAAGGGTTTCTGTGTCGGTCTCAGAAATGGGACAGTGTTTGAGTGAACCGGCATGCGGGCGGCTCATGAGGGTGTCGTCGGCTGTGTCAAAGCGGGGAATGATCGGGCGGCTGTCAACGAATGACCGCCCGAGGAAATGAAAGGCGGCATTATGCAGATGAATTCGATGACGACGGGTGCGCTGGATAACGGGGAAGCTGCACCGCAGTCTTTCGGTTCCATTCACCTGAGCGCAACGGAAGAAAAGGGTGAGATGAAGCATGGCGTTCTCTTCGAACGCGTCAGCGCGCGTCTGAAGGCACAAGTCGGTCCTGACGTCTACGCAAGTTGGTTTGCGCGGCTCAAGCTTCATTCGGTTTCCAAGAGTGTCGTCCGTCTCACCGTTCCCACGACCTTTCTGAAGTCGTGGATCAACAACCGGTATCTCGATCTCATTGTTGGTCTGTTCCAGGCTGAAGATCCCGAAATCCTGAAAGTCGAGATCCTTGTGCGCACGGCAACCCGCGCCGGTACGAAGGCGCTGGACGATGCAGTCTCCGTCGAGCCGGTCACCCAGCCCACCCAGCTTCGCCGCCCGGCTTCGGCCCAGCCGGCGGGGCAGATCGTCCAGCAGGCTGTTTCGGCCGCCGCTGCGGCGCGCCCGGCAAGTGTCGGTTCGCCTCTTTTTGGCTCGCCGCTGGATTCCCGCTTCACTTTCGACACCTTCGTCGAGGGCAGCTCCAACCGTGTGGCGCTCGCCGCCGCCAAGACTATTGCGGAAGCAGGTCAGGGCGCCGTGCGCTTCAACCCGCTCTTCGTCCATGCGACCGTCGGCCTCGGCAAGACCCATCTGCTGCAGGCGATCGCCAATGCCGCCGTGCAGAACCCGCGTGGGCTGCGCGTCGTCTATCTGACGGCCGAATACTTCATGTGGCGTTTTGCGACCGCAATCCGCGACAATGACGCGCTGACGCTGAAGGACTCGCTGCGCAACATCGACCTCCTGATCATTGATGACATGCAGTTCCTGCAGGGTAAGATGATCCAGCATGAGTTCTGCCATCTGCTGAACATGCTGCTCGACAGCGCCAAGCAGGTCGTCGTCGCAGCCGACCGCGCACCGTGGGAGCTGGAATCGCTCGACCCGCGTGTCCGTTCGCGTCTGCAGGGCGGTGTGGCGATCGAGCTCGACGCCCCGGACTACGAGATGCGTCTCGAAATCCTGAAGCGTCGTCTGACGGCGGCCCGTCTGGAAGATCCGTCACTGGAAATCCCGGCCGAACTGCTGCAGCATGTCGCCCGCAACATCACTGCGAGCGGCCGCGAACTGGAAGGCGCCTTCAACCAGTTGATCTTCCGCCGCTCCTTCGAGCCGAACCTGTCGATCGAGCGCGTGGATGAGCTGCTGGCCCATCTCGTCGGTTCTGGTGAACCGCGTCGTGTGCGTATCGAGGACATTCAGCGTATCGTCGCGCGTCACTACAACGTCTCGCGCCAGGAGCTGGTCTCGAACCGCCGCACGCGCGTCATCGTCAAGCCGCGCCAGATCGCCATGTATCTGTCGAAGACGCTGACGCCGCGCTCTTTCCCGGAAATCGGCCGCCGCTTTGGCGGACGCGACCATACGACGGTTCTGCACGCCGTGCGCAAGATCGAGGAACTGATATCGGGAGACACGAAACTTTCGCATGAGATCGAGCTTCTGAAGCGCCTCATCAACGAATAATCGGTGCATGCCACCATGAACCGGCAGCCGGGAGTGATCCCGGCTGTTTTCTTTTATAAGCGTTTTATTCTATACAGCCTCCACGTGAGAAAATTGCGTCGGTGAAGAATGTCGGCGCTCGGGAGGACATTAATGAGTTTTGAACGGATTGCCGTGATCGGCCTGGGCAAGGTCGGGCGGCTGGCGGCAACGCTTTTGCATGAGGGCGGCTTCGAGGTTATCGGCGTCGATGCGCAGCCGCCCGTGGGCGACCTGCCCTTCAAATGCCAAACCGGTGATATCACCGACGTCTCCGTCATCGGCGAGCTGCTGTCGGGCGTCGAGGCGGTCCTGTCCTGCCTGCCCTACCACCTGAATATCGAGTTGGCCCGCGCCGCTCATCTTGCCGGCATCCACCATTTCGATCTGACCGAGGATGTGCCGACCACCAATTTCATCATCGAGCTTTCCAAGACCGCTCGCGGGCTGATGGCGCCGCAATGCGGTCTGGCGCCGGGTTTCGTCGGTATCGTCGGCGCAAGCCTCGCCGATGGCTTCGACCGCTGCCGCTCGATCCGCATGCGCGTCGGCGCTCTGCCACAGAACCCGACCGGACTTCTGGGTTATGCCTTCAACTGGTCGCCGGAAGGCGTGGTCAATGAATATCTGAATGACTGCGAGGTCATCGAGGGCGGCGTGCGCAAGCTCGTCTCGCCGATGGAATGGCATGAGACGATTTATGTCGGTGGCGTCAAGCTGGAGGCTTTCACGACCTCTGGCGGTCTCGGCACCATGTGTGACACCATGCTCGGCAAGGTCGATAACCTCGATTACAAGACGATGCGTTATCCCGGCCACATGGAGCTGATGAATTTCTTCTTCCATGAGCTTCTGATGCGCGACAGGAGACAGCTCGCCGGTGAAATCCTGACCAACGCCAAGCCGCCGGTCGATGATGACGTCGTCTATGTACATGTCGCGGCCGAAGGCACGATCAATGGTGCCCTGCGTCGCAAAGAGTTCGTGCGCGCCTATTATCCGATCGAGATTGCCGGCGCGCGGCGCACCGCGATCGCCTGGACGACCTCGGCGTCGGTGGTTGCCGTCATCGAGATGGTCCGCGACGGCTTGCTGCCGGCCAGCGGCTTCCTGCATCAGGAGCATATTCCACTGGAGATGTTCCTGAAGACGCCGACGGGTAGTCTCTTCAAGGCAGGAGCTACCAGCCGGGATTAAAGCAATTCCAGTAAACCTGCGTAGCGGTCTTGCGTCCGGATTGCTCTAAGCCGTCGCTTCCGAAAGCAGCCAGCGCCGGAACGCTGCGACCGCCGGGCGCTCCAGCGCTGTGCCTGGATAGACCAGATGGTAGGCAAGCTTGCTTGTGAGCCCCAGTGGAAAGGGTGCCACAAGCCGGCCTTCGGCAAGCTCCTTCTCGATGAAGGAGCGGCGCATCAGCGCCACACCGAAACCTGACTTCATCGCTTCGAAAGCGCCATTGCCGTCGCTGAAGATCGGACCGCGGGAGGCATCGACTTTCGTTGCGCCCGCGGCCGCCAGCCAGAGCTGCCAGTCGCGGCGGTAGACGTCGTGGATGAGCTGATATCTGGCGAGATCGTCGGGCGAAGGATCTGCGCCAAGCGCTGTGGCAATTGTCGGTATACAGACCGGTACCAACTCGTCATCGACCAGCCGTTCGCTGATCAGCCCTTCGTAGCCGCCAAGTCCATGGCGGATGGCGAGATCGATTCCATCGCGTTCGAAATCGAACATGCGATGGGAGGCGCTGATGCGGACATCGATGTCCGGATGCATGTCCTCGAACCGCTGAAGCCGCGGCAGCAGCCAGTGCGTTGCAAAACCTGCCGTACAGGTGAGCGCCAGCGCATTGCCGCGCCGCCGTGCGGTCAGCGATGCCGTTGCCTCGCGCACGAGCTGGAAGGCGGTGCGCAACGTCGCGAAATAATCGCGGCCTTCCGCGGTCAGCAGAATTTGCCGGGTCCGCCGCTCGAAAAGCGAGACGCCGAGCGAAGCCTCGAGGTCGCGGATCTGCAGGCTGACAGCGCCGGGCGTGACATGCAGCTCATGTGCCGCCTGTGTCATGCTCAGGTGACGCGCCGTCGCCTCAAAGGCGCGCAGGGCCGATAGCGAGGGCAGCGGATCATTCATGGTTTAGCTCAGCTCAATCATAGAAAAAGAAATGCTCGTTTGTCAGGTGATAAGGAATACTAATAAAAACTGATATTTCTGGCAAATATGCGTGGGTGCGCCGCGAAGAACGCTTTAGCAGAATTCGATAGAGGAGATTGTCATGGCACTGCAGAAATCCATGGGCGCCGTAGAATGGGCCATGCTGATCGTCTTGTCGCTTCTCTGGGGCGGGTCCTTCTTCTTCAACGGCATTCTCGTGAAAACACTGCCGCCGTTCACGATCGTGACTGGACGTGTTCTGCTTGCCGCTATCGCGCTCAATCTGATCGTGCGTGCCATGGGCCACGCCATGCCGCGCGACAGGCAGAGCTGGATCGCTTTCTTCGGCATGGGCTCTTGAATAATATGATCCCCTTCTGCCTGATCGTCTGGGGCCAGACGCATATTGCGAGCGGCCTTGCGTCGATCCTCAACGCCACGACGCCGCTCTTCGCCGTGATCGTTGCCCATGTGCTGACGGCGGATGAAAAGTTGACGGTAAACCGTCTCTTCGGCGTGATCGTCGGATTTGCCGGCGTTGCCTACATGATCGGCTTCGACGCTTTGAAGGATCTCGGCTCGAACGTGCTTGCCCAACTCGCGGTCCTCGGTGCCGCCTTCTCCTATTCGCTGGCTGGCATCTGGGGACGGCGATTCCGCCGGATGGGCCTTGCGCCGCTCATTCCAGCCGCCGGACAGGTGACGGCTTCGACGGTATTGATGCTGCCGATCGCCCTGGTCGCCGACCAGCCTTGGACGCTCGCCATGCCCTCCGCCGAGACTTGGCTGGCGCTATCAGGCCTTGCGATCCTCTCGACTGCCGTGGCCTACGTGCTCTTCTTCCGAATCCTGGCCACTGCAGGTGCCACTAACCTGATGCTGGTGACCTTCTTGATCCCCGTCAGCGCGATTCTTCTCGGCGCGGCGGCTCTCGGCGAGCAGTTGCAGCTCAAGCATCTGATCGGCATGGCCCTGATCGCGGTCGGCCTTGCGGCGATCGATGGGAGGCTCGTCAATCTGGGGAGGAGACGCGTCGCCTGACGGTTCAGCAGGCGAGGTCCGCAACGACGGAATCAAGGATGAGCATGCCTGCCGGCGTACAGCGCAGGCGGGAATTGCCGATCCGCTCGATGAAGCCGTGCTCCAGTAAAAACTCTTCGCGTTTCGGATCGGGATCGCGGCCGGAAAGCTGCTGCCAGCGGGCAAGGTCGACGCCTTCCTTCAGACGCAGCCCCATCAGCAGCAATTCATCGGCCTGCTCATCGAAACCGAGACGCTCTTGCTCGATGATGCCGTGCCCGTCGCGTTCGACGAGCTCCAGCCAGGCTTCCGGCTTGCGTTCCGTAGCAGTCGCGATCTTTTCTGGCCCGCGTGTCAGGCGCCCATGCGCGCCGGGGCCGATGCCGGCATAGTCACCATAGCGCCAGTAGGTGAGGTTGTGGCGGCTCTCCGCGCCGGGTCGGGCGTGGTTGGACACTTCATAAGCCGGCATACCTTCGCGCTCGGTGATCTCTTGCGTGGCTTCGTAGAGCGCCGCCGACTGGTCTCCGTCAGGCACGATCAACTTTCCGGCCTTGTGGAGACCGTAGAACGGTGTGCCTTCCTCGATGGTGAGCTGATAGAGCGAGAGATGGTCGACAGCGTAGGAAATGGCTTCTTTGAGTTCCCGCTCCCATTCTTCCACCGTCTGGTTCGGGCGGGCATAGATCAGGTCGAAAGACATGCGCGGGAAGATGTCGCGCGCGAGCTTGATCGCCTTCAGCGCATCGGCGACATCATGCAGCCGACCGAGGAATTTAAGATCGCGATCGTTCAGCGCCTGCACGCCGAGCGAGACACGATTGACACCTGCGGCGCGATAGCCGCGGAAGCGTTCCGCTTCGACGCTGGAAGGATTGGCCTCCATCGTGATCTCGATACCGTCAGGAACGTGCCAATGCCGCGAGATGCCACCAAGGATCGCGTCGACCGTTTCCGGCTTCATCAGCGAGGGCGTACCGCCGCCGAGAAAGATGCTGGTCACCGTCTTCGGCCCGCTCATCTGGCGGGCCGTTGCGATCTCCTTCAGGAAGGCCGCGACGTAGCGTTCCTGATCGACTGGCTGATGCCGGACATGGCTGTTGAAATCGCAATAGGGACACTTCGCCGCGCAGAAAGGCCAATGCACATAGATCCCGAAACCGGGCTCACCGGTATCGGGCAGAAGCTTTGCATCGCGCATCAGTGCAGGCGACTCGATCATGTTCAAAGCTTGGCCTTATGCTTCCAGGCAGGTTTCGACAAAGAGCTTGAAGGCACGGGCACGGTGCGACAGAGCCTGCGGCTTGCCGATATTCCATCCGTGCTTTTCTTCCGCGCTCATCTCGCCGAAAGTGACATCATAGCCTTCCGGCTGGAAGACCGGATCATAGCCGAAACCCTGTATTCCGCGCGGCGGCCAGGCGACCGTGCCTTCCACTTCGCCGCGGAAAAGCTCGGTATGGCCATCCGGCCAGGCAAGGCAGAGCACGCTGACGAAACGGGCAGTGCGCTGCTCGGGCTTGGTGGCGCCGGCCTTTTCCAGTGCTCTCTCGACCTTCTCCATGGCCATGTTGAAATCGCGGCTGCCGTTACCGGTCTCCGCCCAGTCGGCCGTGTAGACGCCGGGATCACCGCCGAGCGCATCGACTACGAGGCCTGAATCATCAGACAGGGCCGGCAGGCCGGAGGCTTGCGCCGAGGCGAGCGCCTTGATCGTCGCGTTCTCCTCGAAGGTCGTCCCGGTTTCCTTCGGTTCGATGAAATTGAGCTCGGCAGCTGATTTGGCGGTAAAGCCCAGCGGCCCGATCAGATCCTGGATCTCGCGGATCTTGCCCTGGTTATGGCTGGCAACAACAATGGTCTTGGTTTCGAGCTTACGCATAAAATATCCTTATTCCATGCCCCAGATTTTCGCTTCCGCGCATTCCAGGCTGTTGCCGCTGGGATCGCGGAAATAAATGGATCGGCCGCCCTGCGGCCAGTGAACCTCGGATTCGATAGCGGTGCCGGCAGCCTTCAGCTTCCTGGCCATCGCATCGAGATCATCTCCCGAAACCCTGAAGCAGGCATGGCCCTTTCCGGTCGTGCCATGCGGCGGAACCTGCAGGCTGTCAGGCGCCGGCGGCTTCACCGTTTCCTCCGGGTTGAAGATCAGAAGCACGCCCGGCCCGCAGCGGAAGAACACATGGCGGTTGCCCGAACGTGTAATCTTCTCAAGGCCCAGCACATTCCCGTAAAAAGCTTCGGCCGCATCGAGATCGGTCGCGTAAAGCGCAGTTTCGAGAATGCCTTCGATGGGTTGTGCCATTGCCCGCCCCTTGTCCGACCTCGCCCCCGGAAGCAGGGACATGGAAATTCACTGGCGAGGCTTGAATGGAAGCCTCAGGCGATCGCCTGCTTTTGCAAGTCGACCAGTTCGGTAATGCCTGCCTTGGCAAGGCCCATCAGCGAAGAGAATTCCTCCTCGGTGAAAGGCGTGCCTTCTGCCGTGCCCTGGATCTCGACGATGCCGCCGGCTCCCGTCATGACGAAATTGGCATCGGTCTCGGCTGAGGAATCTTCGAGATAGTCGAGGTCGATGACTGGCTGGTTGGCGAAGATGCCACAGGAAATCGCCGCGACATGATCCTTCAGCACGCGGTCGGCCTTGATCATGTTGCGGGTTTCCATCCAGCGCAGGCAGTCGTAAAGCGCAATCCAGCCACCGGTGATCGAGGCCGTGCGCGTGCCGCCATCTGCCTGGATGACATCGCAGTCGAGCGTGATCTGGCGTTCGCCGAGCGCAGTCAGATCGACCACGGCGCGCAGCGAGCGGCCGATGAGGCGCTGGATTTCCTGCGTGCGGCCGCCCTGCTTGCCGGCAGCGGCTTCGCGCTTCATGCGTTCGCCGGTTGCGCGCGGCAGCATGCCGTATTCGGCCGTGACCCAGCCCTTTCCGGTGTTGCGCAGCCACGGCGGCGTCTTGTCTTCCAGGCTTGCGGTGCAGAGCACATGCGTATCGCCGAACTTCACCAGGCAGGATCCCTCGGCATGCTTGGAAAAATTGCGCTCGAAGGAGACCTTGCGCATCTGGTCGGTTTTTCTGCCTGAAGGCCGCATTCTCTTCTCCTGAAACAGGATGCCGAAAAGCGGCAGCGCTTCCCGGCAATTCCATGCATGCATTGTATCGTCGCCCGCTTCTACGATTGGCTGCGCGCATTTGCAAATTCCCTTTTGCCACGGGGGGCAGATTGGCTATATTTCCCTGATATCATTCAGTGCGGGTGCGAAAAGTTCATGAGCTACAGGTCGACATCAATTTCGGATGCCGTGGCCGCGCTGGATGAACGATCCAAGGAAATCTTCCGGCGCATCGTCGAAGGCTATCTCGAGCATGGCGAGCCCCTCGGTTCCCGCAACCTCTCGCGTCTTCTGCCCATGTCACTGTCGCCCGCCTCCGTGCGCAACGTCATGAGCGACCTGGAGGAATTGGGGCTCATCTATTCGCCGCATGTCAGCGCCGGCCGCCTGCCCACGCAGGTGGGCTTACGTTTCTTTGTCGACGCCTTCATGCAGGTTGGCGATCTCTCGGCGGAGGAACGGGCCAGTATCGACCGACAGGTGCGGGCTGGAAACCGCGACAATCCTGTGGAATCGATGATGAACGAGGCAAGCCGCATGCTCTCGGGCATTTCGCGCGGCGCCGGTCTCGTCATTACCTCCAAGAGCGATTCGGTGCTGAAACATGTCGAGTTCATCCGCCTGGAGCCCACCAAGGCACTGGCGGTGCTTGTCGGCGATCACGATCAGGTGGAAAACCGCATCATCGAGCTGCCCGCAGGCGTCACCTCTTCGCAGCTCACCGAAGCCGCCAATTTCCTCAATGCGCACATGACCGGCCAGACGCTGCCGGAATTGCGCCTGCAATTGAGCCGGCTGAAAGATGAAGTTCGCCTCGAGCTCGATGCACTGTCGCAGGATCTCGTGGAGCGCGGTATCGCCGTCTGGGCCGGCAGTTCGGACGAGTCCAAGCCGGCACAGCTGATCATTCGCGGCCGCGCAAACCTGCTGGAAGGTGTCGGCGGCACGGAAGATCTCGACCGGCTGCGCCTGCTTTTCGACGATCTCGAGAAGAAGGATAGCTTGATCGAGCTCCTGAATCTCGCCGAAAGCGGACCCGGTGTGCGTATCTTCATCGGTTCGGAGAACAAGCTCTTCTCGCTTTCCGGCTCCTCGCTCATCGTTGCTCCCTACCGCGACGACGATGACCGCATCGTCGGCGCGGTAGGCGTGATCGGCCCCACACGGCTCAATTACTCCCGCATCGTGCCGATGGTGGATTATACGGCTCAGCTCGTGTCGCGCCTTTCGCGCGGTTCTCTCTGATCGCTCGTGCGGAACCGGCGGAATTTCAGCTTCTTCGTCACGCAGACTTGATTTTTTCCGGCCAAACATCGATATCGGGCGCATCTGAGAAGACACCAACCGGAGACCGTCATGACCGATGAAACGACGCAGAACGGACCTGACGCAGCTGCAGCGGAAGCCGCAGCCGAAGCTGCCGCAAACGTCGAGAATGAAGCCGTGAAGGAAGCTGTTGCGAGCGAACCCGATCCGCTTGAGCTTCTGAAGGCTGAAAATGCTGAACTGCGCGACCGCTATCTGCGGCTCGCTGCCGAAATGGACAATCTGCGCCGCCGCACGGAGCGCGAGGTCAAGGACGCCAAGTCCTATTCTGTCGCAGGCTTCGCCCGTGACATGCTGGCCGTTTCGGACAACCTGCGTCGCGCGCTCGATGCTATTCCGCCGGAAGCCAAGGCTACTGGCGATGCCGGCCTGACAACGCTGATTGAAGGCGTGGATATGACCGAGCGTTCCATGCTCTCGGCACTCGAGCGCCACGGCGTTCGCAAGCTGGAGCCGGTCGGCCAGAAGTTCGACCCGAACTTCCATCAGGCGATGTTCGAAGTGCCGAATACCGAAGTGCCGAACAATACGGTCGTGCAGGTGGTGCAGGCCGGTTTTTCCATCGGCGAGCGCGTGCTGCGCCCGGCGATGGTCGGCGTCGCCAAGGGCGGTCCGAAACTCGTGGAAGCCGAGGCCAACTCGGTGCTGGACGAGAAGGACGCCTGAGGCGACAGGAATCCTGACAATGAAGAAAGGCCGCGCGAGCGGCCTTTCTTGTTCCTGTAGCCTTGGTGGATCATATCCGCGCGAAGCGCTCGATCAGCAGATCGAAAAAGCCGTCGGCATCCACGTGGCGCATGACCTTCGCATTGCGCTTGCGGTCGGTCACATGCCACCAGTCGACGACCGTCATGCCGACAGTCAGTTCCGACGTCACTTCGATCTCGACATTGCAGTCCCGGCCCTTGAAGAGTTCGGGTTTCAGCAGATAGGCGACCGTTGTCGGGTCGTGCAGCGGGCCGCCGTCCGAGCCGTATTTTTCTATGTCGAAGCGCTCGAAGAATTCCAGCATCTCCACCATCGCCTTGGCCGGCGGAGTGCCGATCTCGGCCATGCGCTTCACGCGGTCCTTGCGGGTCAGAAGCTGGTGTGTCACGTCGAGCGGCATCATGACGATGGGCACGCCCGAGCGGAACACGATATCGGCGGCTTCCGGATCGACGTAGATGTTGAATTCGGCGGCCGGCGTGATGTTGCCGCCTTCAAAGAAACCGCCGCCCATCATCACCAGTTCCCGGATACGCGTGATGATATCAGGCGCCTTCTGGAAGGCCATGCCGATATTCGTCAACGGTCCGAGCGTACAGAGCGTGACGGTGCCTTCCGGTTCGCGTCGCAGCGTTTCGATGATGAAGTCGACGGAATGCTGCGCCTGCAGCGGCATCGTCGGTTCGGGAAGTGTCGGGCCATCGAGGCCTGTCTTGCCATGCACGTGCTCGGCAGTGACCAGTTTGCGCGCGATCGGCCGGTCGGCGCCGGCAAAGACCTTGATGTCGATCCGCTTGCAAAGCTCGCAGATGATGCGCGCGTTGCGGCTTGTCAGAGACAGCGGCACGTTGCCGGCGACGGTGGTGATGCCCAGCACGTCGAGCTCTTCCGGGCTGCCGAAGGCCAGCATGATCGCGGCGGCATCGTCCTGGCCGGGGTCGGTGTCGATAATGATCTTTCTCGGTTCTGCCATCCGGGTAGTTCCATCCTGTGGTGCGCGTCGCTCTAGCATGCACCTTCTCATTGTCTTCATGCTCCCGTCGCAAATCAGCACATCGCGCCGGGGCATGTTTTGATGGGGGGCGCTACGTCCTTTGTCAAGGAAACGGTCTCATGAGGCTTTACCTTAAAATGCGAGAGGCCTGACCGACGGCTATCACGCCTTGCAGCGGGCAACCGTCGTTCCCATATTAACGGGTACCCGGATGCTGCATGTGAGGTCCGGAGAGGTCGCTTGCATCAAGGACTTTGGAAGATGAGCCGCATCACCCCTTTCGCCAGCCCGCTGCTTCTGGGCTTCGATGCCATGGAAAAGACGCTTGAGCGTATTTCCAAGGCGAGCGACGGATATCCACCCTACAACATAGAGCGTATCGCCGCAGGTGACGACGCGCCCGAACGTCTGCGAATTACGCTTGCCGTCGCCGGTTTCAGCGAAGAAGAGCTTGATGTGTCCACTGAGGAGAACCAGCTTCTGATCCGTGGCCGTCAGCTCGATCAGGGCGAGCGCGATTACCTCTACCGCGGTATTGCGGCGAGACAGTTCCAGCGCACCTTCGTTCTCGCCGATGGCATGCAGGTTTTAGGCGCAAGCCTGAAGAACGGTCTGCTCTCTGTCGATCTAATTCGACCGGAACCGGCGCGCATGGTCAAGAAAATTAACATTTCGGTTTCACAGTAGCACAACGGTTTGTTGAACCGTTGGTCCCTTCTCCCGGAGGAACAGGAATGTTGATGAAAGAAGCCACGTCGCGTCTGACCAAATCCGAACTTGCCGGCATCGGCAATGGCGAGGTCGCCTATATCCGCAAAATACGTACCGAAGAGGTTGCCAAGTGCTTCCCCGAGGCGCCGGATATCGATCCGAACGTTGATCTCTGGGCATTGTTCGGCGCCGATGGTACACCGATCCTGCTGACGGACAACCGCTCGAGCACCTTCTTCAAGGCTGCCGAAGACGAGCTGAAGACGGTCAGCCTGCATTGATCACGACCGGTCTGCCGCAGGGGCTGGCCGTCGGAATGCATGTGTGAAGAATGGTAATGGGCGATGCGAGGGACCCATGCTGGTCCCTTGCCCATGCGTATAGCCGCCTTCCAGCGTTTTCCCATTTTTGACGACGCGGAGGCCGCGGCCGATGTGATATTGAGCGATTTGCTCTGGGCCGACGCACATGGCGTCGATCTCGCCCTCTTTTCCGAATCCTATCTCCAGGGACATAGCTACCGGCAGAGCCTGATTGAGCGCCGTGCGGTATCGCTCGACAGCCCGGTCTTCCTTTCGATCCTTGAAAAGCTCGCACCGACAAGGGCAACTGCCGTCATCGGCTGAAGGCGTCGAGGATGTCGTGATGGCCGATTTGCCCTGAAAGCTCACATTTAAGTAGGTTCAGACGCGCCTGAAGGTGAGATAGGCCGAGGAGCGGCCTTCACGGCGGGCCTTGGCTTCATAGCGGGTGCTCGGCCAGCCTTCATAGGGCGTCAGCCAGTCGGCGGCATTCTGCGCCATCCATTCGAAGCCGCCATGGTCGCGGCATTTCAACAGCGTCCAGTTCACATAGGTGTCGATATCGGAGGCGAAGCAGAAGTGCCCGCCCGGCTTCAGCACGCGGTGAAAACGATCGAGATTGGTCTTCGAGACGAAGCGCCGCTTCCAGTGCTTTCGCTTCGGCCAGGGATCGGGATAGAGCAGGTCGATCTGATCGAGGCAGTTATCGGGAAGCCAGTCGAGAAGTTGCGTCGCATCGTCATTGTAGACGCGCACGTTGCGCGCACCTGTTTCATCGACACGCGCCAGCAGCTTCTGCATGGAGTTGATGAAGGGCTCGACGCCGATAAAGCCCGTTGAAGGCGTTTCCAGCGCGCGGTGGATGAGATGCTCCCCGCCGCCGAAGCCGATCTCCAGCCGCATCTTTTCGACCGCGACGGGGAAAAGCTTCTTCAGCGGCTCTGGGGGAGCCGCTGAGAGATCGACAATGAATGCCGGGAGTAGGGTAGCGAGCCTTTCGGCCTGCTGTTCACGCAGAGCCTTCCCCTTGCGGCGACCGAAGAAGGCTTCGGTCGCCCGGCCCCGGCGCTCCATGTCCGTCATGCAGCAGCCTTGGTCCTGACGGCATCCTTGAGCGCCTTCACGAGGTCCGTGCGCTCCCAGGAGAACGAGCCGTCTCGGCCGGCCTTGCGGCCGAAATGGCCGTAAGCCGAGGTCTTGGCATAGATCGGCTTATTGAGGTCGAGGTGACGACGGATGCCCGACGGCGACAGGTCCATGTTCTGACGGATCGCGGCTTCGACCTGATCTTCGGAAACACCCTTGCCGGTGCCGTGCAGGTCGACATAGATCGACAGCGGCTGCGCGACGCCGATGGCGTAGGAGAGCTGGATCGTGCAACGGTCGGAAAGGCCGGCAGCGACGACGTTCTTGGCGAGGTAGCGCGCAGCATAGGCGGCAGAACGGTCGACCTTGGTCGTGTCCTTGCCGGAGAATGCGCCGCCGCCATGCGGAGCAGCACCGCCGTAGGTGTCGACGATGATCTTGCGGCCGGTGAGGCCGGCATCACCATCCGGGCCGCCGATGACGAACTTGCCGGTGGGGTTGATGTACCACTTGCAATCGTCGGCGATCTTCAGGTCGCCGAGGGCTTCGCGGATATAGGGCTCGACGACGCTGCGAACCTTCTTCGAATCCCAGCTTTCGTCGAGATGCTGGGTGGAAAGAACGATCGAGGTGGCTTCCGCCGGCTTGCCATCGACATAGCGTACGGTCACCTGGCTCTTGGCGTCGGGGCCGAGCTTTGCGACTTCGCCTTCGCCCTTCTTGCGGGCAGTGGCGAGCAGCTGCAGGATCTTGTGGGAATAGTAGATCGGCGCCGGCATGAGGTCAGGGGTTTCCTTGCAGGCGTAGCCGAACATGATGCCCTGGTCGCCGGCACCTTCGTCGCCCTGCTGGTCGGCGGCGCTGTCTACGCCCTGGGCGATGTCGGCCGACTGCGAGTGCAAGAGCACGTCGATCTTGGCCTTCTTCCAGTGGAAGCCGTCCTGCTCGTAGCCGATGTCCTTGATGGCGCGACGGGCCGCAGCCTTGAACTTCGACGGGTTGATGACGTCCTTGCCGTCCTTGTCCTTCTTCATCAGGCTCGGCGGCAGGCGAACTTCGCCGGCGATGACGACGCGGTTGGTCGTTGCGAGAGTTTCGCAGGCAATGCGCACGCCCCACGGATTGACGCCCGTCTTTGCCGCTTCGCGGTAGACCAGATCGACGATCTCGTCGGAGATGCGGTCACACACCTTGTCCGGGTGACCTTCGGCAACAGATTCGCTGGTAAAGAGATAGTTCGCGCGCATTCCGGGATTCCCCTCAAAGAATAAAAGCAGCCTAGTAGGTACTCAGTTCGTGCCTGAATGACAAGCACAGAAGGACATAAATATATCTTTATATCTGCGGCGAAATGACAAATTTTGCCCCAAAAACGCAAAAAGGCGGCCTTTTGGGCCGCCTTGAGTTTTTCCGAGCTTTGGGGACGCTCAGTCGGAGTCGGCTTCCGCCGCCAGTGCTTTCACCAGCTCGACGACCTTGCGACGAACCTTGGGATCGGTGATCTTCACAAATGCACGGTTGAGCTGGAGTCCCTCCGAAGAGGAGAGGAAATCGACGACGTAGTTCGAGCTCGAGGCTTCCGACATGCCGGTCACGGCACCGGAATGTTCTCCGGGAGCGTCTTCGAAAAAGAAGGAAACGGGAACGTTGAGGATGCTCGAAATATTCTGGAGGCGGCTGGCGCCAACGCGGTTGGTGCCCTTTTCGTATTTCTGGATTTGCTGAAAGGTGATGCCGAGGCTTTCCCCGAGCTTCTCCTGACTCATCCCCAACATGGTACGGCGAAGTCGAATGCGGCTACCGACATGGATATCGATAGGATTCGGCTTCTTCTTATTTTCAATCATGGTCGTGCCCTAGCAAAGAAAAATTCAACCTTGTTCTAACCGGCATGCCCTGACCTCATTCCGTAACGCCACGTTGCAAGTCGCGATAACCCACCCTGAAGCATACGTTACTAACGCCGATTGCTGCCACTATGCAATTTTAGGGGTTTTTGGTCAATTCAACCTGAAAATAAAACCCCTGCGTGAAATTAGCGCAATGCCTATCAGTAACGTTTCAGTCAACCAGAAGTACGCTTGGCGGGGAAAGGGGCTTCCTTTGTTTTTTTCAAATCCATCGAGAGTTGCATCAATAAAGCCGATTTCGTCCAATTTAAGACCTGAAACGATTTCGCCACGCGCGTCTACAACCGCCGAAATTCCGTTATTCGCATCGCGAATCAGCGGCAAACCGGTTTCGACCGCCCGTACGCGTGCCTGCTGGAAATGCTGGTAGGGACCCGGTGTTGAGCCGAACCAGCTATCATTCGTGATGTTGAGAATGGCGTTCGCTTGGCCGATGTCGCCGGTCATTTCGTCCGGGAAGATGATTTCGTAGCAGACGAGCGGATAGAGTTTCAGTCCGCTCGGAAGCTCGAGCAGATGCCGGCTGGCGGCCGCCGAAAAACCGCCCGGCATCTCCACCACATTCTGGATACCGAGTTCGTTGAGCATGTCCTCGAAGGGAAGATATTCGCCGAAGGGAACGAGATGCACCTTGTCGGAGGCGGCGACGATCTGCCCCCGGCCGTCGATCACATAGATCGAATTGTAGTAGCGGGTGGGATAGCCGGGGCCGAGCTCTTCGGCGCGCACGGCGCCCGCAATCAGGATCTGGTCGTCGTCGAGCGTATCGGCAATCCGCGTCAACGCATCCTTGTTATCGGTGAGGATGAAGGGAATCGAGGTTTCCGGCCAGACGATGATGTCGGGCTTCCTGCCGCCTTCCTTGGGAGCTTCCGTCGAAAGCTTGAGATGTGTCTCGAAGATCGCCTCGCGATCCGCATCATTGTCCATCTTGACCGATTGATCGATTGCCGGCTGGACCAGGCGAACGACAGGCCGCTTGTCCTCGGGTAACGCCTCGGGCTTCGGGGTGAGATAAAGGATATAGGCGCCGTAACCGAGATGCGCTGCAAAGAGGATTGCCGCGAGACTGACGCCGAGTTTCGCTCCCTGCCGGGTTCCGATGAGGGCAGGAGCGGCAAAGACGAAGACCGAGAGAGCCGTCACCCCCATGGTGCCGATCACATGCGCGGACTGCATCATGAGAGGCATGGGCATCATGCCATAGCCGATGGCGTTCCACGGAAAACCGGTGAAGATGAAACTGCGTACCCACTCAAGCAGGCCGAAGCTGGCAGCAAGTGCTGCAATCCGCCCCATGCCGTCGGACCAGAAGATACGCGCAAGTGCTGCAGCCAACCCATAAAAGATGGCAAGGCAGGATGGAAGCCCGAGGACTGCGAGCGGCAAGGCCCAGGCAAACTCGTCTGAATCGATCAGCAGTGCATGCCCAAGCCACCAAAGTCCGGCGACGAAATAGCCGAAGCCGAACAGCCAGCCCGTGGCAAAGGCCGGCCAGAGCCTGCCGAGAAGGCTGCTTTCCGGTGAGGCGGCCGCTCCGTCGATCAGCCAGACGAGCAGCGTGAAGGAAACGAACATCGCGGCGAAGAAGCCGACGGGAGGCAGTGCCAGGACGCCAAAGGCGCCTGCTGCGATCGCAAGCGTTGACCGTTTGAAACCCCAGACGAGGATAGTCCTGTCCGCAAGCCGCTCCATGCGCACTCCCATCAAAGCCGCGAATCAATCCAGTCGCAGTCTTTCAAAAAAGCGCGCGCTTGTCGTGTTACGGAACGGTCAGTTTGCGGTCGATTCCGCCGGCCGGTCGTCATTTCCGTCGCCAATGGGCGGCCCGTCACCATCCGCCTTGACGCGGCGGCGGATTGCCTGGCGCTTGCGTGTGATGCGCACCCGCTTGATGCGGCGCGGATCGGCATCGAGGATGTGGAACTCGAAGTCGGGCAGGGCCTGGACGACTTCACCGCGCACCGGGATGCGCCCCAGTGCCGAGAAGATCAGACCGCCCAGCGTATCGACCTCGTCGATCTGTTCGCTGATGTCGAAATCCGGGCCGATGGCTTCGGCAATGTCCTCGAGTTCGACACGGGCGTCGGCAACGAAGACATCTTCAGAAACGCGCTTGAACATGACTTCTTCATCATCATGTTCGTCGTCGATATCGCCGATCACCATCTCCACGATGTCTTCGTGCGAGGCAAGGCCATCGGTACCGCCATATTCGTCGATGACCAGCGCCATCTGCGTGCGGTTTACCTGCATGCGACGCAGCAGATCGGAGGCCAGCATCGAGGGCGGCACGAAGAGGATCTGCCTGATAATGCCGGTTTCGGCGAGCGTCTTCTGCAGGTCCACGCGTCCGAGGTCGAAGTTCGGCTTGGCCGAGCGCGGCGCCCTCTGGATGTTTTCCGGAGAGACCTCGATCGCCGGCGCGCCTGCCGCCGGCTTCGTGCCGCTGCGGCGCTTGTTGCGCGCCTGCTTGGCGATATAGGAAAGAAGGTCGCGGATATGCACCATGCCGCGCGGATCGTCGAGCGTTTCGGCATAGACCGGCATGCGCGAGCGGCCGCTTTCCTCGAAGAGGATCATCAATTCGCCGATGGTAATGGTCTGGTCGACCGCCTCGATATCGGCACGCGGCACCATGACGTCGGCGACGCGCACTTCGCGGAAGCGCAGGATATTATGGAGCATCGCCCGCTCATCGGGCGAAAAGGCATCGGCCGCTGCCGGGTCGGTCATCAGCGCATCGGCGATATCTTCGCGCAGGCGCGAACCCTGTTGTGGTCTTAAGATGCGCGCAGCGCGCGACCAGAAGGATTGCGGTCGGTGTCGACTACTGCCACCCTCGTCGGAAGAGGAGGATTGGTCCGAGTCCTTGGCGTCTGACGCCGGCTTCGTTGAAAAGTCGCTCATGGTTCCATTTTAAGGTCTTGACCCTCGTAGGGGTCAGATAGGCCGAGTACTGCCAAAATGCGAGTCTCCAGCCCCTCCATAATTTCGGCTTCGTCATTATTCATATGGTCGTAGCCGAGCAGATGCAAGAAACCATGCACCATAAGATGAGTGAGATGATCGTCAAAGCTCTTTTCGAGCTCTCGCGCCTCGCGCTCTACTGTTTCTAGGGCGATGATGATATCGCCGAGCATCGGGCCGGGCATTTTGCCGGGTTTGACCGGAAAGGCCGGAAATGACAGCACGTTGGTCGGCTTGTCCTTGCCGCGCCATTCCGCATTGATGTCCTGGATGGAGGCATCGTCGGTAAAGACGAGCGAAACTTCCGGCGGCATCTTCGGGAAGGGCTGCTTTTCCTCTTCCCGCAAATAAGTGGCCGCCGCACCCAGTACGCGTTCGCCAAGGGCATGCAACACGTCTTCGGCGGGCCAGCCCATGTCCTCGATGCTGATCTGTATGTCGAGCTCGGCCATCAGTCCTGCCGGCTGGCCTCTTCGTTTGCCGCTATATAGGTTGCGTCATAGGCCTTGACGATACGACCGACCAGCGGATGGCGCACGACGTCGACATCCTTGAAGCGCACCATCGAAATGCCCTCGACATCGTTCAGCAGATGCAGCGCTTCCACGAGGCCGGATTTGACGCCGCGCGGCAGGTCGATCTGGCTCGGGTCGCCGGTGATGATCATCCGCGAATTCTCGCCAAGACGCGTCAGGAACATCTTCATCTGCATCGCAGTGGTGTTCTGCGCCTCATCGAGGATGATTGCAGCGTTGGCGAGCGTGCGTCCGCGCATAAAGGCGAGCGGCGCAATTTCGATGACGCCGGCGGTGATCGCCCGCTCGACCTTGTCGCCCGGGATCATGTCGTAAAGCGCGTCGTAGAGCGGGCGCAGATAAGGATCGACCTTCTCTTTCATGTCGCCCGGCAGGAAGCCCAGGCGCTCGCCGGCTTCGACCGCCGGTCGCGACAGGATGATCTTCTCGACGGCGCCGCGCTCAAGAAGCTGGGCCGCATGGGCGACGGCAAGATAGGTCTTGCCCGTACCGGCAGGGCCGACGCCGAACACCATCTCCGAGCGCTCCAGCGCCCGCATATAGGCATCCTGTGTCGGCGTGCGTGCAATAATGGTCTTTTTGCGCGTCGAAATCTGCGCCATCGTCAATTTGGCTTTTTTCTCCATCGTCGGCAGCGTGAGCTGGTCGTCGGCGGCAACCGCCATGCGAATTGCGCCTTCCACATCTGAATGCTCCACACTGCCGCCTTTCTGGAGTTTTTCATAGAGGTAATCCAGTGTGCGCCGCGCCTGATTGGTCGCCAGCACATCGCCAGTAATGACAACGGAATTACCGCGCGCCCGCGCATCGATATTGAGCCGCTGTTCCAAGAGCTTCAGATTCTGGTCGAACTGTCCGAAAAGTTCGCTGGCGAACCGGTTGTTCTCGAACGTCAGGACGAAGTGATTGGCGTCGCTCGCAATGCGTGGGTGGCGCGGTGAAGTAGAAACCAATTCCTGTCCGTTCAAGCGGTCGAGCTCCCTGGGTTAAACCTCAGCCTCTGCGCGTTCGGCAAACAGGCTGTTGGTTCCGGTTCCTGTGATTCGCACTTTAATAATGTCACCGATTTGCGATGCTTTTGCATCAACATTCACGGACTGCAGCCACGGTGAGCGTCCGATGAGCTGTCCAGGCATGCGGCCCGGCTTTTCGAGGAGAAGATCGATTTCCTTGCCGATGCAGGACTCGTTGAATTCCTGCGTCTGCTTGAGAAGCAGCGCCTGCAGGCGTTCTAGCCGTTCTGCCTTGATATCTTCCGGCACTTGGTCCTTCAATTCCGCCCCGGGGGTACCCGGCCGCGTCGAATATTTGAACGAGAAGGCCTGCGCGTAACGCACCTTCTCAACGAGTTTTAGTGTATCCTCAAATTCCGCATCTGTCTCCCCCGGAAAGCCGGTAATGAAGTCGCCGGAGAGGGCTATGTCGGGACGCGCCTTGCGGATGCGCTCGATGAGGGAGAGGTATTCTGCTGCCATGTGCCGGCGGTTCATGGCTTTGAGAATACGGTCAGAACCCGCCTGAACCGGCAGGTGCAGATAAGGCATCAGCGTGCGAAGGTCGCGATGCGCCTCGATCAGCCGATCGTCCATGTCGCGTGGATGGCTGGTCGTGTAGCGAAGCCGCGCAAGGCCGGGGATATCGGCAAGCCGGTAGAGCAGGTCGCCAAGGCTCCACTCCTCGCCCTTCGGGCCGAGGCCATGCCAGGCATTGACGTTCTGTCCAAGAAGGGTGATTTCGCGCACGCCGCCATCGACGAGCCGCATTGCCTCTTCGACGATCTGAGAGACCGGTCGCGAGACCTCGGAACCGCGCGTATAGGGCACGACGCAGAAGGTGCAGAATTTGTCGCAGCCTTCCTGCACGGTCAGGAAGGAAGTCACGCCGCGGGCACGGATCTTCGGCGCCTCGGCAATCGGCAGGTGCTCGAACTTGTCCTCGATCGCATATTCCGTATCGACGACGCGATGGCCTTCCTTGGCGCGGCGCAGGGCTTCGGGCAGGCGGTGATAGGTCTGCGGGCCGATAACGACATCGACAGCCGGTGCGCGACGCAGGATTTCTTCGCCTTCAGCCTGAGCGACGCATCCAGTGACACCGATCATCATCTCGCGGCCGTCGGCAGCCTTGCGTTTCTTCATCTCGCGCAGGCGCCCGAGCGCGGAATAGACCTTCTCGGCGGCCTTCTCGCGGATATGACAGGTATTGAGCAGAACGAGGTCGGCCTCTTCCATGTCCTCGGTCGGCTCATAGCCGTCGCGCGCAAGAGCATCGCTCATGCGCGTCGAGTCATAGACGTTCATCTGGCAGCCATAGGTCTTGATGAAAACCTTGCGGCTGTTGGAGCCATCGCGGAGAGAAGTCTCCGGGGCAAGAAGAAGGGCGCTGTCCTGGGTCATGGCGCGCTATTTAGTGGTTTTTGACGCGCGAGAAAAGGGACTCTCGCCTCAGGCGATGTCGCGGCCGCGCAGACTGCTGTTCAACAGGTTGCGGATGCGGGCGGAGATCGTCGTGCTGACCGCCTTCCGATTGGTCTTCTCGCCATATTCGACCGCCTCGCCAAAGGAAACTTCGACGTCGATCGCCCCGCATTTCAGGATGTCGCTGAGATGTGGCAGAAGCTCGATATCGCCGGGCCAGGCCGCAAGCGGACGATGGTAGCGGCCCATGGCGATACCATGGACCTGCGTATAGGCGATCGACACTGGCTGGACCATAACCATGCCGGTGGGGGAGTGGGGCACCGCCATGGCAGCCGCGCCGAAGAGCGACGATTTGACCTCCAGCAGGCGATTGCCGTCGGAGGTCGTTCCCTCGGGAAACAGCACGACGATTTCGCCGTCTGCCATGCGGCCGGCGATCTCGCTCGCCTGATCGCCGGTGCGGCGTTTTTCCTCTCGCACCACGAAGACGCTCTTCTGCAGCTTGGCGAGGGTGCCGAAGATCGGCCAGTCGCGCACCTCGATCTTGGCGATGAAGGCGACGTCGGCAATGGCCGACATGACCATGATGTCCATCCACGAGGAGTGGTTCGAGCAGAGCATCAGCGGACGGCGGCTCTCAAGCGTGCCGCGCACGCGAATCCGGATGCCGAGACAATAGCAGACGATGCGATGCCAGCGCCGGGGCAGTGTGCGGCGCAGCTTCCAGTCAAAATAAAGCGCCAGGACCTGCAGCGGCATGAGCAGAATGCTCGCGACAATGATGACGGTAAGCGCGAAGGTAATGCGCAGCCAGACGATCAAATGCGGCGCTCCCGGACTGCCATCCTATCAGATTTCGTCTTTCTTCAGCGGGATGCCGTACAGTTCCAGCCGATGATCCACGAGCTTGAAGCCGTGTTCGCGGGCGATGCGTTCCTGCAATGCCTCGATTTCCGGTGAGCGGAATTCGATGACGACGCCGGTCTTCAGGTCGATCAGGTGATCGTGATGTTCTTCGGGAACCGTCTCGTAGCGGGAGCGGCCGTCACGGAAATCATGCCGGGCGATGATGCCGGCATCTTCGAACAGCTTCACCGTACGATAAACCGTCGAGATCGAAATCTTGGCGTCGACCTTCACGGACCGGCGGTAAAGCTCTTCGACGTCAGGATGATCTTCGGAGTCCTCGAGAATGCGCGCGATCACGCGGCGCTGCTCCGTCATGCGCATGCCGCGTTCAGCGCAAAGCTCCTCAAGGGTCTTGGCTTCGTCAGTCATGGCTGCCTTCTCGTTATTCCTGTCGAGAAGGGAACTACCGAAGAACGCGCTTCATGACAAGCGCCGTGGAGGTAGCCCCATTGGCGTCCTTATAATAGCCCTTGCGTTCGCCCGCCTGCTCGAAGCCGAGCTTGCGATAGAGGCCAAGGGCGGCGGTATTGCCGTTGTCGACTTCCAGGAACATGTTCTCGCCGCCGCGAAGACGCGCCTCGCGCATGGCGGCCTGCATCAGCCGCCAGCCGAGGCCGCAGCGAGCAACCTTTGCCTGCACGGCAACGGTCAGGATTTCGGCCTCGCCCGCCACCTGGCGCGCAAGGACGAAGCCCGGCAGAGTCTTTTTCAAAATGGCATTGGTCTGGCGGGCGACGAAGCCGAAGACGGTGTTCTGCGAAAGCAGGCTGTGGAATTCGCCGTCACCCCAAGGGCGCGCGAAGCGCTCACCATGCAGCACGGAAACATCGAGGCAATCCTCCGGCTCCATGGCGACGATTTCGAATTCCGGCTTCAGCGTCAGATAGGCTTCCAGCATTGTCATACTCTTGCAATCGCGTACCCGGCCTGTGGTTTGGCATCGGGTCCGCGCAGATAAAGGGGTTTCGGCTTTCCGGAATTCGGGCTCGCGGCCGCACCGAGGCGTGCCACGATGGAGATCGGGAAGGAGTTGACCTGCTCGCCTGCCACATCGGGCTTCAGGAGTGGTGTCGCCGAACCGGTGATCTCACCGTCGAAGTCGGCGGCAAAGGCCTTGGCCTCCGATACGCTCACCGCACGCGCCTCGTCGAGCGGCGTGCCGTCGGCTGCGAAGGACTGGAGATAGATTTCATCCCGCTTGGCATCGATTGCCGCAAGCACGGGCCGGCCCGGCATCTTTTCGCGCTGGGCAGCCGCCATGACTTCGAGTGTCGTGATACCGACGGCTGGCACATTGAGGGAAAGTGCAAAACCGCGGGCTGCAGCAACGCCGACGCGGATACCGGTGAAGGAACCGGGTCCTATGGTGACGGCGAGGCGGTCGACATCCGAGAGCGTGACGCCCGCCTGATCCAGCGCGCGGTCGACGATACCCATCAGATGTTCAGCATGCCCCTTGCCGATCATGTCCGATGCCTCCCCCAGCACCGTATTCCTGCCGCTGTCATAAATAGCGGCAGCGCAATCTACACCTGCCGTGTCGAGCGCCAGAACGATCATGCCATCAATTTCCGAATAAACTATTGTCGCCTATCCATAAATCCGTCTGGCCGAACCGGATATGAACAGCCGGACGCACCAGAGATTTTTAAGCGGCAATCACTTCCTGCACTTCCGGAACGAAATGGCGCAGCAGGTTCTGGACGCCATGTTTCAGCGTTGCCGTCGAAGACGGGCAGCCGGAGCAGGAGCCCTTCATGTTCAGATAGACCTTGCCGTCCTTGAAGCCACGGAAGGTGATGTCGCCGCCATCCTGGGCAACGGCCGGACGCACTCGGGTCTCCAGCAGTTCCTTGATGGTAAGCACGATCGATTCATCGCCTTCGTCGAAGAATTCATCGCCCGCATCGACATCTTCCGAAAGGATGGAAGCGTCGCCCATGACCGGTTTGCCGGACATGAAATGCTCCATGATCGAGCCGAGAATAGCCGGCTTCAGGTGCTGCCACTCGGCATTGTCCTTGGAGACGGAGATGAAATCATAGCCGAAATAGACGCCGATCACTCCCGGAATTTCGAAGAGACGGGCAGCGAGCGGTGAAGCTTGCGCCTCATCGGCATTGCGGAATTCGGCCGTGCCGTTTTCCATCACGACCTTGCCAGGAAGGAACTTCTGCGTGGCTGGGTTCGGCGTGGCTTCGGTCTGAATGAACATTTCGCTCTCCATACGGCGGGCCGTGACCTCTGCCGTCTTTAGAATTCTTCAAAAGAAAATAAGCCTATTGTCCGGCCGATTCAAGAGACTGATACTCAAGAAATGGCTTAACAGAGAGCGTCGATTTCCTCGTTGGTCAGCGTATCGGGAAGCACGGTGACCGGAATGGGAAAGGCCGCTCCACGCCCCGCGACGGACGAAACCAGCGGTCCCGGTCCTTCCTTGGCGGAGCCCGCGGCAAGCACGAGGATGGCGACGTCCCGGTCTTCCTCGATGACAGCATTGATCTGCTCGGCCGAATTGCCCTCGCGGATCACGATCTCAGGCTCGATGCCGATCGTCTCGCGCACGATCTGTGCGATCTTTGCGACGGTGGCTTCCGCCTCGTCGCGGGCTTCCGCCCGCATGATCTCCTCGACGCCGAGCCATTGCTGGAAATCGCCTTCCGGGATCACGTAGAGAAGGACGAGGCCGCCATTGGAATTCTTGGCGCGCCGCCCGGCATAATGGACGGCGCGTTGGCATTCGGGTGTCCCATCGATCACCGCCATGAATTTGCGGCGATGACCTTCGAGCCGTGAGAGTCGCTTTGATACCATGGTGCCGACTCTGACACCTGTGACCGAAAATTTGCAAGCCCCCGTTTTGCACGGGAGCTCTGCATGTCGATGGGATTAGTAGAGGAAGCCGACGATTTCGCGAAGTTCGCGCATCGTCACGTCGGCGCGTGCTCGCGCGCGTTCATTGCCGTTGCGCAGAATCGCATCGATATGGCTCGTATCGCTCATCAGGCGGCGCATTTCGCCCGTTATCGGCGACAGCACCTGGACAGCGAGATCGATCAGCGCCGGCTTGAAGACGGAGAACTGCTGGCCGCCAAATTCGGCGAGGACCTGTTCCCTCGTCTTGTCGGCGAGTGCGGCATAGATCGAAACGAGGTTTTCAGCCTCCGGCCGGTTTTCGAGACCGGCCACTTCGCTCGGCAAGCCATCCGGGTCGGTCTTGGCCTTGCGGATCTTCCTGGAGATCGCATCCTCGTCGTCCATCAGGTTGATGCGCGAAAGGTCCGACGGATCGGACTTCGACATCTTCTTCGTACCATCACGCAGCGACATGACGCGCGGCGCCGGCCCGCCGATCAGCGGTTCGACCATCGGGAAATAAGCATGCACCGGCTCATCGCCGACGGTGATGTCGATCCCGTAATTCGTCTTGCGGATATGCGAAGCGTAATCGAGATTGAACTTCATCGCGATGTCGCGCGTCAGCTCGAGGTGCTGCTTCTGGTCCTCGCCGACGGGCACATGCGTGGCGCGGTAGACGAGAATGTCGGCGGCCATCAGGCTCGGATAGGCGTAGAGGCCGAGCGAAGCCTGCTCACGGTCCTTGCCGGCCTTGTCCTTGAACTGCGTCATGCGGTTCATCCAGCCGAGGCGAGCGACACAATTGAAAATCCAGGCGAGTTCGGCGTGCTGCGGTACGGCGGACTGATTGAAGACGATATGCTTTTCAGCGTCGATGCCGGAAGCGATGAAGGCGGCTGCGATCGAGCGCGTCTGCGACAGCATGTCATCATGGACGAGCTGTGCGGTCAGCGCATGCAGGTCGACAACGCAGTAGATGCAGTCGTTGCCGTCCTGGAGCTGCACGAAGCGACGGATCGCGCCGAGATAGTTGCCGAGATGCAGATTGCCCGTCGGCTGAACGCCGGAGAATACGAGCTTCTTGAATTCACCCATGATGCTGTCCTCGATTAGGCTGGTGGAGGGCCTCAGGGCCAAAGGCCCATGTTGCTAACGCGGGCGCTTATGCACGGGCGCCCGGCCGCAATCAAGAGGCCGCGGGCGCGGCCTGTTGAATGAGATCGAAGGTGTTGCCGTAAGGATCCGAAAAGACGGCCACGGTACCGTAAACCTCATGTCGCGGCTCCTCCAGAAAGCGCACGCCGGCATCAAGCATCGCTGCGTGATCGCGCGCAAAATCGTCGGTCTTGAGGAAGAAGCCGACACGCCCGCCGGTTTGATTTCCGACGGCGGCTTGCTGTGCTTCATTTGCCGCCTGCGCCAGCAGAAAGGCGGCGCCATCCCCGCCCTTTGGCTTGACGACGACCCAGCGCTTGCCTTCCGGCTGTACTTCATCCTGAAGGCATTCGAAGCCGAGGGCCTCACAATAGAAGGCTTTGGCGCGGTCATAATCGTCGACGACGAGGGTGACGAGGAACAGAGATTGGATCATGGGATCTCCAGATTCGGAAGTTTATTCCATTTGTTTGCAGAAAAATGCCCAGTTTTACGCCAAATTGATCAGTATGTTTAGCTAGAATTGAGTATAAAATTTCACAGAAAAGCTTTCTTTGAACTGAAAATCCTCTCGCCGGGCTGGCGGCCCAAGGGGCCGTCGGGATAACCGATCGGAGGGACCATGCAGAACGCCAGTTTGCTCGCCATGGCAGGCCTTTTCGCCCTACAATCAGCAACCACAGCCGTCGGTCAAGACAATCGACGGCAGACCAGCCAACTTCCCAAACACGAGACGCGCATTGCTTACACGGTGCAGACCGTCAGTGTTCGCGCCAGCTGTTTTCCGGCGCGATTGCGGGCGGTTTTGTCGCATATCGCGGCAAAGACCGGACGCCGCCCGATGATAACGTCGGGCTTCCGGCCGCATCCCCGCCGCCACGGCTCCCTGCATGGAAAGTGCATGGCAGCCGATATCAGGATTCCCGGACTGTCGGAGCGAACGATCATCGCGGCCGCAAAAACCGCGCCCGGGATAGGTGGGATCGGCAGCTACTGCAACGGCATCATCCATGTCGATGTCGGGCCGCAGCGACGCTGGGTCGATTGCTAGAACCAGGAAAGGCTGCAGACCTTAGGCGTCCTTCGCCGATGCCGGTTTGCGATTGAGGTTGCGCCGGATCATGCCGAGGTCTGCTCCGCCGATCAGGAAGGCGGTCGCAAAATAGACGACCATAGAAATCGCGATCAGCAGGCCAAGCGTGCCGACCTTGCTCAGAAGCGGCGCCCCCGAGGCAAGCCAGGGCGCCCAGTACTGCTTGAGATAGATGATGACGGCGCCCATGACGGCAGCGGCGACGACCAGCAGCGCTGCGCGTTTGGCCAGCGCCCATTCCCAAGTCAGATGGCCGCGGCGCAGAAGCGTGGTGAAGAGCAGCACGGTGCTGATCCAGCCGGCCGTGGCTTCGGCGACTGCGATGCCCGGCGCGCCCATGTAGGGGAACAGCGTCAGCGCCGTGGCGCAGTTGGTCGCCACCGCGATTGCTGAAAAACGCATCGGCGTCTTGGTGTCTTCGCGGGCATAAAAGCCCGGCTGCAGCGCCTTGATCAGCACGAAAGCCGGCAAGCCGATGCCGTAGATCGCCAGGATCGAGCCGACGATCAGGGTGTTTTCCTGATCGAAGGCCCCGCGCTCATAGAGGACGCGAATAATCTCGTCGGAGAGGATCCACAGCGCGAATGCAGCTGGGATCGTCAGGAACAGCACGAATTCGATCGAGCGGTTCTGCAAAAAGGCAGCCTCGCGCAACGCGCCGCCCTTAAGCGCGCGGGCAAGCTCCGGCAGCAGTACCACACCGACGGCGATGCCGACGACGCCGAGCGGAAGCTGGTAGATGCGATCGGCATATTGCAGGGCGGCAATCGCGCCTTCGCGGGAGGAGGCGATTGCCTGTCCGATGAGCTGGTTGATCTGCGTGATGCCGCCGGTCACGGCCGCCGGAACCGCAAGGATCAGCAGCCGCTTGACGTTCGGCGTCATCTTTGGGAAGCGGAAGCCGATGCTCATGCCGGCATGCAGCACGCCGACATAGACGACGACAAGCTGCAGGACACCGGCGACCAGTACGCCCCAGGAGAGATACCAGGCAGTCGCCAACGGTTCGGCGCCGGTATAAAGCGCATAAAAGAGCGCACCGATCATCACGACGTTGAGGAAGATAGGCGCGACGGCAGCGGCGAAGAAGTGATGCAGCGAATTCAGCATGCCGCTCATCATCGCCGTCAGCGACATGCACATGAGATAGGGAAACATCACCGCGGCCATGCGAATGGTGATACCGAACTTCTCGGGATCATCAGCAAAGCCCGGCGCGATGACGAAGCGCACCAGCAGCGGCATGGAAAGCTCCATCACGATGGTGATGAGCAGCAGCACGGAAAAGAGAACGCCGAAGACTTCTTCCGAAAAGCGCTTGGCACCGTCAGTGCCGTTCGCCTCGATCTCCTTGGCGAAGAGCGGCACGAAGGCGGCGTTGAAGGCGCCTTCGGCAAACAGCCGGCGGAAGAGATTCGGGAAACGGAAGGCGGCATAGAAGACGTCAGCCATCGGCCCGGTGCCGAGAGCAGCTGCCATCAGCGTTTCGCGGGCAAAACCAAAGATGCGGCTGCCGAGCGTGGCGCCGCCGACGGTGGCGAATTTCTTGACGAGGCTCATGCGGGGGGACCGGCTTTCTTTTCGGCTGATGTAGCGGGAGGCGCGATGATGCCGGAAGGCATACGCTCGCGCAGTTCGTCCTGCTCCTCGGCCATGACCGCTTTCATACGGGCAGTGATATTCGCGCGCTTGCTGTCGCCGGAAATCTTCTGACCGACGAGATCGGTAACGTAGAATGTATCGATGACCTTTTCACCGAAAGTGGTGATGCGCGCGGATTGGATATCGAGCGATAGATCGGATAGCACCGCTGTCATTTCCGAGAGCAGGCCCGGCCGGTCGAGGCATTCCACCTCGATGACCGTGAACTTGTTCGACAGGCTGTTGGTGATCGTCACCGACGGCGGAATGATGAAGGCCTTGCTCTTCTTGCGGTTCTTCGCGCGGGTCGCGATCACCTCGGGCAGGCGCTTGCGGCCGGAAAGCACGTCTTCGATCATCCTGCCGATCGTGGCGGCACGACGAAGCTCGTCCTCGTCGTTCGGAAACTCGCGACTGACATGGATTGTATCGAGAGCGCGGCCATCCGAAGTCGTGAAGATCTGCGCGTCGACGATGTTGGCGCCGGCTGCCGCGCAAGCACCGGCAATGACGGCAAGCAGGCGGGGATGGTCGGGCGAAAGAACGGTGATTTCGGTAATGGCATGGAAACTGTCGGTGCGCACCGAGGTCGCCAGCGCCTGACCGGCCTTGTCCGCCTGGCGGATGAAATGCGCATGGCGGATCTGGTCTTCCAGCGGTACGGAGAGCAGGTAGGGCTGGTAGTGCAGTTTGGCGTAGGTGCGGCGGTCCTTCTGGCTCCAGTCGGACAGCGCCGCATAGAGCGCCTCGGCCGCAGCCTGGGCACGCTCCTTGCGCGACACCTCGGAGAAACCGCCGGCAAGCAGCAGTTCAGTTTCGTAATAGAGCGTGCGCAGCAACTGGCCCTTCCAGCCGTTCCAGACGCCCGGACCGACGGCGCGGATGTCGCAGATCGTCAGGATCATCAGCATCTTCAGCCGATCCAAGGACTGAACGCGATCGGCGAAGTCGGTGATCGTCTTGCGGTCCGTCAGGTCGCGCGTCTGGGCGACCATCGACATGGTCAGATGTTCCTCGATCAGCCAGACGACGATCTCGGTCTGCTTCTGCGACAGGCCGAAACGGGCGCAAAGCTTGCGGGCGACGCGGGCGCCGGCAATCGAATGGTCCTCCTGCCGGCCCTTGGCGATATCGTGCAGCAAGACCGCGACATAGAGCGCCTCGCGGTCCTCGATATGCGGCATGAGCTTGTTGGCGAGCGGATGCAGTTCCTCCGCCTTGCCCTTGTCGATCTCCGACAGCACATCGATCGCGCGGATCAGGTGCTCGTCGACAGTATAGTGGTGATACATATTGAACTGCATCATCGCGACGATCTTGCCGAATTCGGGAATGAAGCGGCCAAGCACGCCGGCCTCGTTCATGCGCCGCAGGATCAGCGCCGGATCGTGCTTGGAAGTCAGGATCGACAGGAACAGCCGGTTGGCTTCGTCGTTTTCGCGCAGATCGTTGTTGACGAGGCCGAGCGAACGCGTGACGCGTTTCAGCGCATCGGGATGGAATTCGAGCCCGTTGATATCGGCGACATGGAACAGCCGGATAATGCTGACCGGATCGCGCTTGAAGACATCGGGATTGGCGAGCGCGATACGGCCGCGATCTTCCACGAACTCGACGCTGCCGGGGATCTTGCGGTTGCGGTGGGTAAAGCGGCTGATGACGCCGGTCAGGCCGGGGATCGACTTCGCCTGCTGGTCTTCAAGTGCTGCGCAAAGGATGCGCGTCAGATCGCCCACGTCTTTGGCGACCAGGAAATAGTGCTTCATGAAGCGCTCGACGGCCGAGAGGCCGGGGCGCGAATGATAGCCGAGAGCCTCGGCGATCTCGCGCTGGATATCGAAGGAAAGACGCTCCTCGGCCTTTCCGGTGAGGAAGTGCATGTGGCAGCGCACGGCCCAGAGAAAATCGTCGGCCTTTTCCAGCAGCCGGTATTCCTGCTTCGACAGCACGCCGAGCGGCACAAGATCGGCCGGGTCGCGGACGTGATAATAATATTTCGAAATCCAGAAGAGCGTGTGCAGGTCGCGAAGGCCGCCTTTGCCCTCCTTGACGTTCGGCTCGACGAGGTATCGCGTGTCGCCCGCTTTGCGATGGCGCTCGTCGCGTTCGGCGAGCTTGGCGGCAATGAATTCCGGTCCGGTGCCGGTGACGATTTCCTTGTCGAAGCGGGCTTCCAGTTCGGTCTCCAGCGACTTCAGCCCGCAGATGTAGCGCATTTCCAGAATGGCGGTGCGGATCGTCATGTCGGATTTGGAAAGCGCGATGCATTCCTCGACGGTGCGGGTCGCATGCCCGACCTTGAAGCCCATGTCCCACAGCATATAGAGCATGAACTCGACGGCCTTGTGCGTCTCTTCCGCCGGCTTCGGCAGGAAGAGGAAGAGCAGGTCGATATCGGAGCCCGGCGCCAGCGTGTCGCGCCCATAGCCGCCGACAGCGGTCACCGCAAACTTGTCCTTCTGCTTCGGGAAGACATGCTCGGTGGCGAAATTGTAGAGAATGGCGATGATCTGGTCCTGCAGCCAGGAAATGCGGTGGGCGCAATCAAGCCCGCCGCCCTGGGCGTCGAGCAGGTCACGCACCTTCTGGCGCCCTTCTACGCTCGCCTTCTTCAAAACGGCAAGAAGATCGTTGCGCAGCACGTCGGGACGATTGCGGTTGGCTTCGGCAATGGCGTCGCATTGCCCCTGCAGCAGTTCCACATCGAGGATTTCTGAGAAATCGATGTCGTGCATCCCCATCGGCCGAGCGGTTGCCTCTTCGGTCCGGGCCGCTTGCTCGTGGCGTGCCTCTGATTTCGTCTGCATGCGCTATTGCCTCTTTGCCCGCCTGATGACACAGGCGTTCATATTGCATGAACCCTTAAATTTGGCGAAATGGTGTTGGCAAGCCGTCGGCGAGGGACGCTTTGCCGCAAGTTCTCAGGCTGAGCCCTGTGCCAGCAGCGTATTGAGAACTTGCCGGGTCTCGCTCATGATGCCGTTAAGCGTCGCCTTGTCACATTCGCGGTATCCAGCGTCAATGATTGCACCGCTGAGTTCGCCGATGACAAGGCACGAGCCGGTAATCTTCGCCATGCCGATCGGCGTGTTCCAGCCGCGCGCCTCAAGATTACCATCCGATTGTTTCATGATTTCGAGCATCGAGACGATGACGGAGAGGCGCTGCGTTTCCTGAAGCAGTTTTTCCATGAACACGGGGGGCTGCTCCTACTTCATCTTCTTTTTAAGGTCGTAAAGCGCATCGAGCGCCTCGCGCGGTGTCATGTCGTCGAGGCTCATTGTCCTCAGCGCCTCCTCCACCTTGGAAGGCCCGCGTGGTGTCTCTTCGCGGCGCACGGCCACCTGGAAGAGCGGCAGGTCATCGATCAACTGGCTCGTCGGATTCTTGCGATCGGCATCTTCAAGGCGCGTCAATACATCGCGTGCTCTGGCCACGACCGAAGCCGGCAGGCCGGCAAGCCGCGCGACCTGAATGCCGTAGGACCGGTCGGCCGCACCTGGACCGACTTCATGCAGGAAGATGACGTCGCCGTCCCATTCCTTCACCCGCATTGTTGCGTTCGATAGCCGGGCAAGTTTTTCAGAGAGCACCGTCAGCTCGTGGAAATGCGTGGCAAAGAGCCCACGGCAGCGGTTGGCTTCGTGCAGATGCTCGACGGCGGCCCAGGCGATGGAAAGGCCGTCGAAGGTCGCAGTACCGCGGCCGATCTCGTCGAGAATGACCAGGGAACGATCGGTTGCCTGGTTGAGGATTGCAGCCGTCTCGACCATTTCCACCATGAAGGTGGAACGCCCGCGCGCCAGATCGTCGGATGCGCCGACGCGCGAAAACAGCCGGTCGACGATGCCGATATGCGCTGACGTTGCCGGCACGAAGGAACCCATCTGGGCGAGAATCGAGATCAGCGCGTTCTGCCGCAGGAAGGTGGACTTACCGCCCATATTCGGGCCGGTCAGCAGCCAGATGGCGCCATCCTTGCCGTCGGAGACAGGCGACAGATCGCAGTTATTGGCGACGAAAGGGCCGATGGACTGACGCCGCAGGGCCTGTTCGACAACAGGGTGGCGCCCGCCCTCGATGGCAAACATCTTCGATCCGTCGACCAGTGGCCGGCAATAGGCCTGCTCTTCGGCAAGCAATGCCAGACCTGCCGCAACATCGATAACGGCCAGCGCCCGGGCACCGACTTTGATCGCTTCCGCTTCGGCGACAGTCGCTTCGGTCATCCGATCGAAGGCTTCAAGCTCGATCTGCAGTGCGCGGTCGGCGGCATTGGCGATGCGGCTCTCGAGATCGGCCAGCTCCGTCGTCGTGAAGCGCATGGCATTCGCCATCGTCTGACGATGGATGAAGCGGGCCTTCGCCTCTGATGTATCTGTCATCGGTCCGGCATTGCCGGCAGTGACCTCGATGAAGTAACCGAGGATATTGTTGTGCTTGATCTTCAGCGACTTGATGCCGGTCTCGTCGGCATATTGCAGCTGCAGGCCGGCAATGACCCGGCGCGACTGGTCGCGCAGCGCCCGAACCTCGTCGAGGTCGGCATTCGCGCCGTCGCGCAGGAAGCCGCCATCGCGTTTCAGGAGCGGCAGTTCCTCGGCGAGGTTTTCCGCGAGCAAGGTTTCGAGGCCTGATGGCAGTGCCTGCAGCCCCTTGCGCGCCCGCTCCAATTCTTCCGGCAGCATCGCGCTTCCCAGTAAACCGGCGATATGCGCGGCAGCGCCGAGCCCCTGACGAATGGCCCAGAGATCGCGGGGGCCGCCGCGGTCGAGTGCCAGGCGGGAGAGCGCTCGCGGCATATCGGGCACATGTTTCAGCGCATCGCGCAGCTCGCCGCAGAGCGACGGTTCCTGCATCAGGAAGCCGATCGAATCAAGCCGCTCATTGACGCGGATGGGATCTGTCAGCGGCGACATCAGCCGTTCGGCCAGCAGCCGCGCTCCGCCGCCGGTGGTCGTCCGGTCGATCGCCTTGAGCAGCGCGCCGTTGCGATCGCCGGACAGCGTGCGCACAAGCTCGAGATTGGCGCGCGTGGCCGGATCGATGAACAGCGTCGAAGCGCCGCTCTCCCGTTCCGGCCGTCCGAGCGGCGGCCGCTCGGCGATCTGCGTCTTCTCGACATACGCGACGGCAGCTGCGGCTGCGGCAAGCTCGGCGCGCGAAAAACTGCCGAAGCCATCAAGCGTCGAAACATCGAAATAGCGCGCTATGCGGGTCTCCGCCGTCGCGCTGTCGAAAAGCACAGCCGGCTGTGGAACGGCCGTGCGGCCGAGCACGTCGAAGACCGATTTCAGCTCGCCGTCATAAAAGATCGTATCCGGCACGATGAGTTCGCGCGGATCGATACGCAGGATATCGGCAAGCAGCCGCGAAGCATCCGTCTCCGCCACCCGGAAAACGCCGGTGGAAATATCGATCCAGGCGAGCGCCAGCACAGGCTCGGAAGAGCCGCGAATGCGCGACAGCGTCATCAGATAATTCGATTCCGAGGGAGAAAGCAGCTTCTCCTCGGTAATGGTGCCTGGTGTGACCAAGCGAATGACGTCGCGCTTGACGACCGATTTCGAGCCGCGCTTCTTGGCTTCCGCCGGGTCTTCCACCTGCTCGCAGACAGCAACGCGAAAGCCGAGCGCGATCAGTTTCTGCAGGTAATCGTCGGCCGCATGCACAGGCACGCCGCACATCGCAATGTCCTGCCCCATATGCTGGCCGCGCTTGGTCAGCGTGATTCCGAGCGCGCGCGAAGCCTCGAGCGCATCCTCGAAGAACAGCTCGTAAAAATCGCCCATGCGATAGAAGAGCAGCGAATCCGGATTATTCGCCTTGATCTCTATATACTGTTCCATCATCGGCGTCGCCGAGGCGCGGCTTTCCTCAGTCGCAAGCTCGGCTGCCGAGAAGGCTTCGTTTCTGCTGTCTATTCGTGCGTTCACGGAGGTGCAGTTTTTCCCAAAAAAACAGGTGCCAACCCTATCCGCGCGCCGCTATAGATGACAACAGCAATTGGGAAAGAGGAAAACGTCACCCACAGACGTTTGGAGGAGGTATGTCCCAGATGAAGAAGAAAGAACGGCCGGTGACCTCTGTTACCGACACGGAAGCGCTTGAGTTTCATGCGATGGGTCGGCCAGGCAAGCTGGAGATCAACCCGACCAAGCCGATGGCGACGCAGCGCGACCTCTCGCTGGCCTATTCACCTGGTGTCGCAGTGCCGGTCAAGGCGATCGCCACCGATCCGGCCACTGCCTATGACTACACGACCCGCGGCAATATGGTTGCCGTCATTTCCAACGGCACGGCCATTCTCGGCCTCGGCAATCTGGGGGCGCTTGCCTCCAAGCCGGTCATGGAAGGCAAGTCCGTCCTCTTCAAGCGTTTCGCCGATGTCGATTCGATCGACCTTGAAGTCGACACGGAAAATGTCGACGAGTTCATCAACTGCGTGCGCTTCCTCGGCCCGTCCTTCGGCGGCATCAATCTGGAGGACATCAAGGCGCCGGACTGTTTCGTCATCGAAAGCCGCCTGCGCGAGCTGATGGATATTCCCGTATTCCATGACGACCAGCACGGCACGGCAATCATTGCCGCTGCCGGCCTCATCAATGCGCTGGAGCTGACAGGCCGCGATCTCAAGACCACCAAGCTCGTCTGCAACGGCGCCGGTGCTGCCGCCATCGCCTGCGTCGAGCTCATCAAGTCGATGGGTTTTGCGCCTGAGAACATCATCCTTTGCGATACCAAGGGTGTCATCTATCAGGGCCGCACCGAAGGCATGAACCAGTGGAAATCGGCCCATGCGGCAAAGACCGATACCCGCACGCTTGAAGAGGCCATGAAGGGTGCGGACGTCGTTCTTGGCCTGTCACAGAAGGGGGCCTTCTCCGAGGAAATGATCCGCTCCATGGCCGACCGGCCGATCATCTTCGCCATGGCCAATCCCGATCCGGAAATCACGCCAGAGGAAGTTTCCCGCATTCGTGACGATGCCATTATGGCGACCGGTCGTTCGGACTACCCGAACCAGGTCAACAACGTGCTGGGCTTTCCGTATATCTTCCGCGGCGCCCTCGACGTCCGCGCCACGACCATCAATGACGCGATGAAGATCGCTGCCGTGAAGGCGCTCGCAAGCCTCGCCCGTGAGGACGTGCCCGATGATGTCGCGGCCGCCTATCAGGGCAACCGTCCGCGCTTCGGCGCTCAATATATCATCCCGGTTCCCTTCGATCCGCGCTTGATCTCCGCCATTCCGGCGGCCGTTGCCGAAGCGGCGATCGAAAGTGGCGTCGCCCGCAAGATCATCAGCGATATGGCCGGCTACAAGCGAGAGCTGTCGGCCCGCCGTGATCCGATCGCCTCCACGCTCGCCAGCCTCTATGAGCGCGTCCGCCGTCATCCGAAACGTGTGGTCTTCGCCGAGGCCGAAGAGGAACAGGTGCTGCGCGCCGCCCTGTCCTACGCCAACCAGCAGCTCGGCACCGCCATTCTGCTCGGCCGTGAGGATTTGATCCGGGCGACTGCCGAGCGTGCCGGCATCGATCTCAATCGTCCGGGCCTTGAGATCGTCAACGCCCGTATCTCGACACGGGTCGACGCCTATATCGACTATCTCTATGCCCGCCTGCAGCGCAAAGGCTATCTGCACCGCGACGTGCAGCGCCTCATCCATAATGACCGCAACCATTTTGCGGCGACCATGGTGGCGCTTGGCGATGCCGACGGCATGGTGACGGGTATTACCCGCAATTATTCGACCGCGCTTGAGGACGTGCGCCGCTGCATCGACCAGAAGCCCGGCCATCGTGTGATCGGCGTGTCGATCGCGCTTTGCCGCGGCCGTACGGTCTTCGTTGCCGACACCGCGGTTCACGATATGCCGACGGCTGAGGAACTGGCCGATATTGCCGAGGAGGCCGCCGGCCTCGCGCGCCGCATGGGCTACCAGCCGCGCATCGCAATGCTTGCCTATTCCACCTTCGGCCATCCCTCGGGCGAACGTTCCGAGCGTGTCCGCGAGGCCGTGAAGATCCTAGACAAGCGCCGCGTCGATTTCGAATATGATGGTGAAATGTCTGCTGACGTGGCTCTGAACCGTAAGGCGATGGAGCAATATCCCTTCTGCCGTCTTTCCGGCCCGGCCAACGTCCTCGTCATGCCGGCATTCCACTCGGCATCGATTTCGACGAAGATGCTGCAGGAACTCGGCGGCTCGACGGTCATCGGCCCCATCCTCGTCGGCCTCGACAAGGCAGTGCAGATCACCTCGATGGGTGCCAAGGACAGCGATATCGTCAACATGGCTGCGATCGCGGCCTATGGCGCCGGTTCCTGATTGACGGAGAGGGCGGAGCGCGCATCCGGTTCGCCCTCGAATGCTCTAGCCCGCAAAGGCAATCAGGTTCTCATCCGGATCGCGGACGATGAAGGTTCTGGCACCCCAGGGCTCTAGTCTCAATGGCTGATGAAACGGAACATTCTTTGCTGTGTATTCGAGAAACAACGTCTTTACATCATCAAGCGTTATCGTCGCTGAAAGGATATCCTTCTCCCGTTGACGAAGCTCCGGATGGAAAGCCGGCAGTTCGACGCGGCGAAGGTTCAGCCTCGCTGCGCCGCGAGCGACTTGCGCATAGAAGGGCGGTTCGCCGTAGATGAAGGCGATGTCGAAGCCGAGCTTTTGTGAGTAGAAATCGCAGGCGGCCTGGATATTGCTCACGAAAAGCTGCGGCTGCGCGTCGATGAGCGTCGGTTCGGAGGCGAGTTTCTGTTCCGCTGTTGTACTCATATCGGTGAGTCCTTTTTTCAGCGCCGGCCAGCTTTCAAATCCCTCTTGCGCCGCCACGAGTTCCTGTGCATCCGCAAGCTTGAACTCAAGCGCGAGGATTTGCTGGTCACTGAGATGACTGTAGCGGGTAAGCCAATAGCGGATCTCGGCGGCGACAGGATAGTAGCGATCCTGATGCCACCGCTTGAACTGCTTGGCTTTCTTCTTGAGGTTTTCCAGATTCGGCATGGCGCAAGGTTTTGATCTTGTAGGCGGGCATAGCCCAGCCGGCACCATTGCCGATGCGCCCTACTGAAAACGCCATAAGAGAATGAATGGATCGCTGTTGGCCGTCAAGCGACGGCTATGCTGCGATTAGCTGGCGAAACGGCCCGCGTCTGCGCCGTAATAGTTCAAATAGCGATCGGAAATGCTGGATATCGGCAGCACGATCAGCACGTCGGTCGTGTTGAAGGCCTGGTCGACCACTGCGCTGGAACCAACCATGGCGCCGAGGCGCAGGTAACCCTTGATCAGCGGCGGCAGCGCCATCAATGCCCTTTTCGGATTGACGCCTTCAGCCGGCATCAGGTCCATATCGCGTGCCAGATGCGGCAGTGCGCCAACGGCCCATTCATCCTTGGCAAGCACATTGTGATAAAGGAACGAAAGAGCCAGCGCGTGGCTTTCCGGGTGAACCCCCGGGAAGGAGGCGCAGCCGAACATGGCGCTCATGCCATGCTTCAGCGCATAAGCCCAGTTGCCCTGCCAGAGCAGTTCGACCGTGCGTTTGGTGCGGTATTCCGGCAGCACGCAGGAGCGCCCGAGTTCCATGAAGCGCTTGTCGGGATGACGGGCAATCAGTTCGTCGATCGCAAATTCGGAAGCCGAGTAAAAACCGCCATTGGCCATGGCGATTTCCTGCCTGAGCAGGCGGTAGGTACCGACGATCTGGTCTTCGGCATCGCCATCGATCGAGCGGTCGAGAACCAGAAGATGGTCGCAGAAAGCGTCATAGGCATCGAAGTCGCGCTCGCGGCGCATGGCGTCCGCCGGCAACTGAGCTTTCATCTCCTCGACGAAAACGCGGTAGCGCACGGCCTGTGCGGCATCGATTTCGCGTGCACTGCGGGCAAGGCGGGTCTCGAGGTTGCCGATGCGGCCGAGAACATCGTGTTCCTTCGGGGCGGCAGCCGTCGACGGCCGGGAGGCCTCGGCGGTAGCGTCACAATTGAGGATGTCAACAGACATGGCGATTCTCCCGTTGCCGGCTTATCACACGCCATAAAACACTTATATGCGACAGGAAAGTGACATACCGAATTTTGTGCACGCAAGAAACGTGCCGGTTTCTCCAGCTTCAGCGCGCCTCAGCGCGGCGGGCTGAAAGAGCAACGACCGCCTGTACCTCGGTGAGCAGCCTGACCGGATCTACCGGTTTTACCATGACGCGATTGGCGCCGTTGAGCAAGACCTGTCGCCGCGATTCGTCGCTCTTATCCGCAGTCAGAACGATGACCGGAACCGGCTGAAGATCGAGCCGCCGTTCGTGTCCGCGAAGGCGTCCGAGCATGTCGATACCGTTGCCGCCGGGCATGGAAAGATCGCTGATGATGATGTCGGGTCGATCGTCACCGAGCGCGCTGTCCAGCAGAGATTCGAAATCCTCGACATGCCGGACCGAATGGCCGCCCTTTTCCAGCATGACACGCACCAGCATGGCGTTGATCGGGTCGTCCTCGCCGAGCAGGATGGAGAGTCCGTCGCCGGTCGCCGTGCGCTCTGCGACCGAGAGGCCGATGCCCGGTTGGTTGTCGTTCAGCGCGTCGCGCTTTTCCATGCCGCGCATGCGCCCGCGCAGGACGTCGATCAGCGACTGTTCGCGCAGCGGTCGGATCAGCCACGCATCGAAGAGGTCGAGCGAATGCGAGTTGCGCTCTTCCGGATTGACGAGCAGCACCTTGCGCAGGCCGAGCGCTGCAATCTCCGTGCGATCGGCGATATGCAGCGAAAACTCCTCGGACATGCGGTGGTCGACGATGATATCGGTCGGCCGGTCGCCGCTACGGGCAAGCGACAGCAGGCTTTCGCGCGCCGCCTCGCCGCCGGCGACCAGATGGCAGCGCCCCCCGAGCGTCGTGATCGTCTCGGCGATCGCCGTGCGAGCCGCACCCGCCGGGGCAAGCAGCACGATACTATTTCCTGCCAGCAATGTATTCCGGCTCGTGGTATCTTCCTCGGAGAGCTCGGCCGGGAAGCGGATGGTGAACTGGCTGCCCTTGCCCCTTTCGCTTGCAACTGCCAGCGAACCGCCGAACTCGCGCAGGATGCGGGCGGAGATCGCAAGGCCGAGGCCCGTGCCATTGCTCTTCTGGACAAGGCTGCCGCCCTGCTCGAATTCACCGAATATGCGCGCCTGCTCCTCCGCGGTCATACCGGGTCCGGTATCGGTCACCGATATCAGCAATTCGTTGGCCGCTCTTGAGACACGGATGAAGACGCCGCCGGCCTGCGTGAACTTCACCGCATTGCCGATGACGTTGAAAAGCACCTGCCGCAGGCGCGCCGGATCGAAGCTCATCAGCTCCGGCACGTCGGAAGAGACGGTCGCACCGATTTCGATGCCTTTCTCATGAGCGCGATGAGCCAGCATCTCCACAACGCTCTCGACGAGTTTACGCAAGGATTCCGATCGTGGGCGGAGTTGGAAACGGCCGACCTCAATGGTCGAGAAGTCGAGCAGATCCTCGACGAGCTGGGTCAACGCATGGCCGGACTGACGGATACTGGCGAGATAATTCTGCTGTTCCTGCGTCAGCTTCGTTTCGGAAATCAGATGTGCCATGCCGAGAATGCCTGATAGAGGCGTGCGGATTTCATGGCTGACGGTGGCGAGCAGCCGCGATTTGGCGGCGCTGTTATATTCGGCCTTCTGCCGGGCTTCCTCGCGGCCTTCGGCGGCAAGCCGCTCTTCGGTCACATCGCGCGCGATGCTCTGCAGAAGCAGGCGCCCGTTTGCCGGGTCGCGGGTCACGACATCGCGCCAGAGAAAGATGCGCTGGCCGGCCGGAGTGGAAATCTCCACGTCGTAACGATGCGGCAGCGGGCCGGGGCGGAAGGCAAGGCCGATCTCTTCGCAGGTCTGGCCTTCGGGTTTTGCGCGCCCCGTGAGGCGGCGGAACGTCTCGTTGGCGCCAATGATGCGCCGGTCCATCATGCGGGTGACGACGATATCGTCGAGCACGTCATGGACCATGCCGAGCAGGCCGGTCGCATCGACGTGTTCCGGCGTCTCCGGGCCGCGGCCGCCGGACCTGTTTCCGGTCCTGAAAAGAAGAGCAAGATAACCTGCAATGGCAGCAATCAGGATGAGGCCGAGGCCAGCCATGAGCGGACCGCCCCAGTGGGAAAGCAGCAGCAGCAGGATCGCCGAAAGAAGACCCGATCCGCCGAGCCAGTGGAAGATCAATGGATGCCGGGAGCGAAGAAGAGCCGGCGACAATTCACCCGCCGTGCGGCCCTGATAGGCCCTATCGGCGGCTCCGCCGAATGCGGCGGACAATCGTTCCTGTAGCTGCGCCATACTCTGCATGCAATACAGCTAACATATCGCCCGTTCCGAATGTTTTCAGGAATCCGCTAAAAATTTAGCGATCCGCCTTTTTCGGCTTTTGCAGCATCTCGTCGAGGATGACGCAGCCGGCGCCGACGGTGATGAAGCTGTCGGCCAGATTGAAGACGGCGAAGGACCAGGTTTCCGTATGGAAGAGAATGTAGTCGATCACATGCCCATAGGCGAAACGGTCGATGAGATTGCCGATCGCCCCCGCGATGATGAGCGCATAGCCAAGATGCGCCAGCCAGCGATCCTTGGACGTGCGATGCCAGAGATAAAGCACGAAGGCGACGATGATCAGGCGCATGCCGACGATGAACCAGCCATCCATGCCCGACAGCATCGAGAAGGCGACGCCGAGATTATAGGTGCGGTAGAGCGCCAGCATCGGAATGACGGGCACGGCTTCCTGCAGCGGCAGGTAGAGGTCGACGGCAATCTTGATGATCTGGTCGAGGAGAACGGCGACCAAGATGAAGATCAGGATTGGCAGGGGTCGCGAGAAGAGCGCCGGGCGCACGGTCGTCTGGTCGGTCATTTGCCCTCGGACAGTGAGAGGAGATGGCGGCGTGCCTCGAAAAGCATGACGGCGGTGGCAACGGCCAGATTGAGGGAATCGGCGCGGCCCTGCTGCGGAATGCGGGCAAGCGCATCCGCCTCCCTGGCGAGCTGATCCGGCAGGCCGGATTGTTCGTTGCCCATCAGCAGTACGACCGGCTTCTTCGTGTAATCAATCGTGCGGTAGTCGACCGAGCCGGCAAGGTGGGTCGCAACGACCGAGACGCCGGCCTGTCTCTTCCAGGCGATGAATTCCTCTGCGGTCGCGTGAGCGACCGGAACGGCGAAAACCGAGCCCATCGTGGCGCGCACCGTTTCCAGAGAGAAAGGATCGGTCGTCTCGCCGACAAGGATGACGCCGGACGCACCGGCCGCATCGGCGGTGCGGATGATCGTTCCGAGATTGCCGGGATCGCGCACGCGGTCGAGAGCCACCCAGGTCTCGCCTTCCTTCGGCCGGATATGCTTCAGCGCCCTCCAGCGGTTTTCGAAGATACCGACCACCATCTGCGGATTGTCGCGCCGGGTGATCGAGGAGAGCACCTTTTCGCTGACTTCGAGCACGAGGCCGCCGGAAGCCACCGTCTTTGCTGCCATCTGCTCGACCAGCGGCTTGCCTTTTGCCGCCTTCGCATAGACGAGGGTGCGGATGGTCCAGCCAAGTTCGATCGCATCGATGACAAGCTTCAGGCCTTCGGCCATGAAGGTGCCGCTCTCCTCGCGCGACTTCTTGTTGGTCAGCGCCTTGATATCCTTGATAACAGGATTGGCAAGCGAGGTGACTTCCTTCACTTGCCCGACCTTGCGGGGGCCGCGATCGTGGAATTCGTTCATTTCGGCACCCAGCGGGAAAAGAGAGAGGTGGAAAGCGCGCGACCCGGCGTCTTGCCGTCGAGGCCCGCCTCGCGGATGACGAGTTCGCCGGATTCGACCACCCCGCCGGCGCCGCGCATCGTCTCGCGCATCAACTCGTGGATGGAATAGAAGCTCGCTCGGATCGAGTAGGCCGTCAGCACCAGCCCGAGCGCTTTCGGCGACAGGATTTCACGGCAGATATCCAGCATCAGCGGCAGATGTTCGAACAGATGCCAGACCTCGCCGTTCGGCCCGCGGCCGAATTTCGGCGGGTCGGTGAGGATGATGTCGTACTGGCTGCCGCGGCGCTCCTCGCGCAGGATGAACTTCATCGCATCCTCGCAGATCCAGCGGATCGGCAGCTTCTCCATGCGCCCCAGCGCCTGGTTTTCGCGCGCCCAGCCGATCGCCTTCTTCGAGGCATCGACATGGGTGACCTCTGCACCGGCCGCTGCGGCAACCAGCGAGGCGACGCCCGTATAACCGAAGAGGTTCAATACCTTCAGCGGACGGCCGGCGCTCTCCACTTGGTTCTTCATCCAGCTCCAGTGAACGATCTGCTCGGGAAAGACGCCGACGTGACGGAAAGAGGTGAAGCGGCCGAAGAAATCGACACCGAGCAGATTGAGCGGCCAGGTTTCGCCAAGCGCTTCCTTCGGAAAACGCCAGCGTCCCGTGCCCTCTTCATCCGTATCTCCGGTGAAGACGGCATCGACCTTTTCCCAGACATGATCGGGCAGCGACGGCTGCCACAGCGCCTGACCTTCGGGCCGGACGATCCGGTAGGGGCCGTATTGCTCGAGCTTCTGGCCGTTGCCGCTGTCGATCAGATGGAAATCGCCCGCACCCATCGTCTCCAAGATGACAGGCACGCGCTCGGCCGGCCGGTCGCCAGTACGGACCGTCAACGGACGTTCGATTGCGGCCGGAACCGCTGCCGGTGGACGCTGATTCCGCGCAGGGGCGGCCTTTGCCGTCGGCTTTTCCGATCTTGCCGGCCGCGCATCGGCGCGGCGTCCGCCGGAAGGGCCTGCCGCCGTCTTCGCGCCGGGCCGGCGTTCTCTTTGTTTCAACGTGGTCTTCCGCGTCTTAAATTCGATTGAGCCAGTGCAAATAGCATCCTGTCCGACCTTGGCAAAGCGCTTTCCCATCATGATATGGTCCAGCTATGGAAATGGGGAATTGCTGATGGACCTGATCGGGGAGGAACGCATCGCCGCGTCGCGGGATGTCGTGTGGGCGGCCATGAACGATCCCGATATCATCAGGCAATGCATCCCCGGCTGCCAGAGTGTGGAAAAACTGTCGCCGACGCAATTCCTGGCAACTGTCAAAGTCGGCTTCGGCCTGTTTTCAGTGACCTTCAACGGCGAGATCAGACTGTCGAATGTCGACGCGCCGCGCAGTTACACCATCGCCGCGGAAGGGCGGGGCGGCATTGCCGGCTTCGCCAAAGGAGAGGCCGATGTTACCTTGGTCGATGAGGGGCTGCATACTCTTCTGCGCTATGAAGCCGACGGCGATACCGGAGGCCGAATTGCTGAGATCGGCAGCCGGTTGATCCGTGCCACGCTGGAAAAGCTCGCTCGTCGCTTCTGGGGAAATTTCAATGCTGCCGTTGTCGAAAAGGCTGCAGGCTAGAGCGCCGTGCGTCCATTCGGACGCACAAAGGACGCTCTACCTCTTTGAATCTACGCATCAGGCTTTCCGAAAATCGATTCCGATTTTCGGGCCGATGCTGTAGCTCGAAGACTTGGCATCCCTGATAATCCCTTTTACGCAAGACCGATGAGCTGGAAAATCCGACCAAACCGCCCCGAAGATGTGATGCAGCTTGCTGACATCTACCTGTCCGTCCGGCGCCAGACCTTTACCTGGGTCGATCCCGGCAATTTTTATCAGGAAGATTTTGCCGCCCATACGAATGGCGAGATCGTTTCCGTCTGCGAGGGAGAAGATGGGAGAATAGCCGGTTTCATCTCGATCTGGGCGGCGGATGATTTCATCCACATGCTCTACATTCTGCCCGAGTTTCAGGGCAAAGGCGCGGGAACCGCCTTGCTGCAATCGCTTCCCGCCTGGCCAAAGCACCCGTATCGGCTGAAATGCCTCGTCAATAACCGCCACGCCAAGGCCTTCTATCTGGCACATGGCTTTCAGGTCACCGGCAGGGGCGCCTCGACCGAAGGCGATTATGAAGAGCTGAGTTTCGTTCCGTCGTCAGGGGAATAGAAGCAATCACCGCGAGGGCAACTGCCCGGCGATCTGTTCCGCACGCGTCTTGTGGCGGTCTGCTTCGCCTTGCCAGCGGATCGCTTCCCTGGCTTCGAGGCGGGCGCGCTTGCGGTGTTTGCTCTGGTTGAACCAGGTCGCGGCCGAGCCCACCAGCATGCCGAGGATGAAGGCAATCAGCAGGAAAACGAAGAAGGGCGCGGCGAGGGAAAGAACCTGATCTTCCGGCCGGAACGGATTGAAGGCGAGCGTCACACTCTGCCGGTTGGCAACGCAGAAGATGATCAGGATGACGCCAAGCGGCAGTAAAATCAAAAGGTTGACAATCTTCTTGGTCATGTCGTTCTCCGCGCCGGTTTGGCGAAGGCAAGCTTCATGGGCGCCAGAATAGACGTGCGGCGACGAAGTTCAAGTGCGGCTTGATGCCCGTCTCCGAGGATCAATCCTCTTCGTCGGCCTGGCCAGGGTTCAGGCGCTCGCGCAGTTCCTTGCCGGTCTTGAAGAAGGGAACCCACTTCTCCTCGACGAAGACAGTATCGCCGGTGCGCGGGTTACGGCCGGAGCGGGAAGGGCGGTTCTTGACCGAAAACGCGCCGAAGCCGCGCAGTTCGACGCGGTTGCCGGCAGCAAGCGCATCAGTGATCTCGTCGAGGACCGCATTGACGATATTTTCCACATCACGATGGTAGAGGTGCGGATTGCGTGCCGCAACAATCTGCACCAATTCGGACTTGATCACGGTCGCCCCCTTAAATTATTGATTTCTTATTCAATCCTGGCCAACCTGCCAAACTGAAAGCAGCCCGTCAAGGAGCAACTTTGGGGGCAGGATGCCGTTGAGATCCTGGCCTTTGACAAGATCACCATAACCAAGGATCGTAATCAACCGCGAAACAGCCCCTGCGAGCAGGAAGGGCGTGCTGCTCTTCTTGTCCCAGTCAACGACCGGCAGTTTGTCGCTGACGTTCCGGGAGGTCAGATAGGCGCGGATTTCGGGCTCCCCACCGACCGCATCGATGAGTTTCACCTTCAGCGCCTGCCGGCCCGTATAGATCGTGCCGTCTGCAAGCTTCAGCACTTCCTCGTGCGGCAATTTGCGCCTGTTGGCAACGAGATTGACGAACCAGTCGTAGCTGTCGAGAACCATGTTGCGGATCATGGTCTTGGCTTCCTCGCTGGTGTCGTGGAACGGCGAGGGCTCGGCCTTGAGCGGGGAGGATTTGATCTCCTGCAGCGAGACGCCGAGCTTGTCGAGCAGCGGTCGAACCTGCGGATACTGGAAAATGACGCCGATCGAGCCGGTGATCGAGCTTTCGCCGGCAATGATCGTATCGCCAGCCGTCGCGATCATGTACCCCGCAGAGGCTGCAAGCGTCCTGACGTCGGAGACGACGGGCTTTTTCTCCGCAATCGCCCGGATCGCCTTGAATATCTTCTCACCGCCATAGGTCGTTCCGCCGGGCGAAGAGATCGAGATCACGACTGCTTTGGCCTGATCGTTGTCCTTGATCTTTTCCAGCCGCTCGAGCAGCTCGTCGTCATCGGTGATCAGGCCGGAGATTGTCACATGGGCGATATGGGGCCGCGCGGTGCTGCTTTCGCCGAAGGCAAAACTGTAAAGCGCAAAGCCGAGCGCAACGAGCAGCACGACCGCGACAAGGCGCCAGAAGCCAAGCCTGCGGCGCAGCAGCCGGCGGTCTGCGATGATCGAGCTGTCCATTCCAACCTCCAGAGACGAAACCCAACGGCGGTATTCCGCTGGGGAGATAAGGCGCAAGCTTCCCCGGGAAAATGCCTGGAAACCTGCTATTTTCGGTTTAGTTGCTTGTTGCAGAAAAAAATCCATATTGGCAAGCCAATGTAATAATGCGAAACGAACTGTGATTGGCGCCCGGCATTGCTATATAAGCGGCACGATCATCACAAACGGACCAGGCATATGCTCGATACCCTCAGGAACAACGGGAAGCCCGCATACGCAGGGCCAAAGGACAGCGCCTATGGCCTTGCCCGGTTCCATTCCGCGCGTGTCCGCCGCCTCAAGTTTTTGCTGCCCGTCGCAGCCCTCATCATTTCCCTCATCTTCGTCGCCGTCTCGGTGATCCGCACTTACCTGCCGGAAACCATCAAGATCGAGGGTGCCAAGATCGAGAATGGCAAGGTCGTGATGGAAAAGCCGGCCATTGCCGGCCGCAACTCCGATGGCATTAATTATTCGATGCTCGCCGAACGCGCGCTGCAGGATATCCGCAATCCAGACCTCATCACGCTGGAGACGATCAAGGCTGCGGTGCCGATGAATGACGGCCTGATGGCCCGTGTCACGGCGACGACTGCGGATTTCAACCGCGCCACCGACAACCTGCACATGACGGCGCCGTTCACGCTCGTTTTGAGCAGCGGTCTCGTTGCGAATTTCCAATCCGCACACCTTGATATCAAGGGCGGAAACATGTCGACGGACGAACCCGTCAGAATTACCAAGGACAATGCTTCGATTGTTGCGCGGTCGATGAATATAACCGATAAGGGGCGCGTGATCACATTCGAGGGGAATGTTCGCATGAATGTTGAATCATCCACCATCCACAAACAGGGCACCTAAAGAGCCGGGTCAAATGACAAAAGATTGTCGCATTTCAACTCGTAAGACTGGCGTAGCTTTCATCACCGGCGCACTTGCCTTCGTCCTTTCGGTCGCGGGGGCGGCCGCTCAGTCGACGACGATGCCTGGGATGAAACTTTCCAGCGACCAGCCGATCCAGATTGAAAGCAACAAGCTGGAAATCCATGATCAGGAACACACGGCGCTCTTCACCGGCGACGTCAAGGTCGTTCAGGGGACGACGACCCTGCAGGCCGGCAAGATGACGGTCTACTACAAGGACAAGTCGAAGCAGCCGGCGGCGGGTGATGCTGCCACCACGCCGGCACTTGCTGCGGAGACGGCTCCGGCCGCGGCGGGACAATCGAACTCGCTTGCCTCTGGTAGTGCCGATATCGACAAGATCCTGGTGACCGATAAGGTTTACCTGACCTCGGGCACGCAGACGGCAACCGCCGATGACGGCAATTTCGATATGACCTCGCAGGTCTTCATCCTTACGGGTAAGAAAGTCGTTCTGACCGATGGCCCGAACGTCTTTACCGGCTGCCAGCTCACCGTTCACATGGCGACCGGTCAGGCGGAGCTTGAAAGCTGCGGTGGTCGCGTTCAGATTCAGCTCGATCCAAAATCGCAGCCGAGTCAGCAGCCAAAGCAGAATTGAGAAGTCGGCCTTTCACGTGAAGTTATTCTCGTTATCCACCAAGTCCGGTAGCGCCGCGTCGGAAGCCGCGGCCGCTCCTGTCGATAAGGCCCGTTATCAGGGCACGCTGATCGCGCGCGGTCTGACCAAGACCTACGCGACGAGGCGCGTCGTCAATGGCGTTTCACTCGTCGTGCGACGTGGTGAGGCGGTCGGTCTCTTGGGGCCGAACGGCGCCGGCAAGACGACCTGTTTCTACATGATCACCGGCCTCGTGCCGGTCGATGAGGGAACGATCGAAATCGACGGCAACGATGTGACGACGATGCCGATGTATCGCCGCTCACGCCTCGGCGTCGGCTACCTGCCGCAGGAAGCCTCGATCTTCCGTGGGCTCACAGTGGAGGAGAATATCCGCGCCGTCCTCGAGGTCCATGAAAAGGACAAGGCGGCGCGCGAGCGCAAGCTCGACGAATTGCTTGAGGAGTTTCACATCGCCAAGCTCCGCAAGAGTGCGGCCGTGGCTCTCTCGGGCGGTGAGCGCCGACGCCTGGAAATTGCTCGTGCGCTTGCGACCGACCCGACTTTCATGCTGCTCGACGAACCCTTTGCCGGTGTCGACCCGATCTCGGTTGCCGATATTCAGAACCTCGTGCATCATTTGACGGCACGCGGTATCGGTGTTTTGATCACCGACCACAATGTGCGTGAGACGCTGGGACTGATCGACCGGGCCTATATCATTCATGCCGGCGAAGTGCTGACGCATGGGCGTGCGAACGACATCGTCAACAATCCGGAAGTGCGGCGGCTTTATCTGGGCGACAATTTCAGTCTCTGAACCAATCCGGGGCGACAGAAAATTACGGCTGCGGTATAGGTTCCGCTTGACCAAATAGGATAAAAAGGCAATTTTTGGGCCAACTTGGATTTCCGTGGCCTGAAAACTTGATCGGGCGCGGTTTCCTGGAGGAGTCGAGGGAGTTTCGCGTCCGCCATGGCCCTGTCTGCCAATCTTTTTCTGCGACAGAACCAGTCCCTGGTGATGACACCGCAACTGATGCAGTCCATCCAGTTGCTGCAGATGACGCATGTCGAACTCACGCAATTTATCGCCCAGGAAGTGGAGAAGAATCCGCTCCTTGAATTCCCGTCGGGCGAAGGTGAGTCCGGCGAACGTGGCGAAGCTGCCGACGAACCCCACCCCCCGCAATCGGAGGATGCGGGCGACGGCGATTATGAAGGCCGCGACGAAACGCTTTCCGCCGACTGGTACGACAATGGCAGCCCGAGCCGGCTGAGCGATGAGCTGGACGCCAATTACACCAATGTCTTCCCGGATGACGGGGCGCCGCAGCGGCTTGATGCCCCGGAACTCGTCAGCCAGTGGAAGTCGATGCCAGGCAGCGCCGAAGGTGCTGACAATTACGATCTTGATGATTTTGTCGCCGGCCAAGTGTCCCTGCGCGATCATCTTGCCCAGCAGATACCCTTTGTGTTGCCCGATATGGCTGATCGCCTCGTCGCCCAGAATTTGGTCGATCAGCTTGACGATGCGGGCTATCTGCAGGCAGATGTCGCCGAAGCCGGCGAGCGTCTCGGTACTGATGCAGAAGATATCGAGCGTGTGCTCTCGGCACTGCAGACGCTCGATCCGCCAGGCGTCTTTGCCCGCAATCTCGCCGAATGCCTGGCGATTCAGCTCCGCCAGAAGGATCGTTACGATCCCGCCATGCAGGCGCTGGTCGAAAATCTCGAATTGCTGGCACGGCGTGACTTCGCCACGCTGAAGCGCCTCTGTGGCGTCGATGAGGAAGACCTGCTCGACATGCTCGCAGAAATCCGCCAGCTCAATCCGAAGCCCGGCGGCGGTTTCGAGGCCGGCGTTTCAGAGGCGATCATGCCCGATGTTGTGGTCCGCCCCTCCTCGGATGGTGGCTGGCTGGTCGAGCTCAATCCGGATACGCTGCCACGGGTCCTCGTCAACCAGTCCTATTTTTCGCACGTAGCGAAGAACGGCGAGGATCATGCCTTCCTCTCCGAATGCCTGCAGAGCGCCAACTGGCTGACGCGCAGCCTCGACCAGCGCGCCAAGACCATCATGAAGGTGGCGAGCGAGATCGTGCGCCAGCAGGATGCCTTCCTGTTGCACGGCGTCGATCATCTGCGGCCGCTGAACCTGAAGACAGTGGCCGAGGCGATCAAGATGCATGAATCGACGGTCAGCCGCGTCACCTCGAATAAGTACATGCTGACGCCGCGCGGGCTCTTCGAGCTCAAATATTTCTTCACGGTTTCGATCAGCGCCGTCGAGGGCGGTGACAGCCATTCGGCTGAAGCAGTCCGCCACAAGATTCGCACGCTGATCCTGCAGGAAAACCCCGATGCGGTGCTTTCCGACGACGACATCGTCGATATGCTCAAGAAGGGTGGGATCGATCTTGCCCGCCGTACGGTCGCCAAATACCGCGAGGCGATGAACATCGCCTCTTCTGTCCAACGCCGTAGGGAAAAGCGAGCGCTGGCCAAGGTCGCTGGTTTCTGATTTGCAATGCTTGGGCGAGTCATTGATCGCCGCCTGGAGCCGCTGATGGCGGAGGCGTCCCCATTTTATGGGATTTTCACTGCACGTTTTCCGCGTATACTAGACATCGCTTTGGTGGGCTATTGACTTTCCGGGAGGCCGTCGCTAGAAGCCCGCCGCAATCGGAGCAGCGAAGGGCATCCGGGCATTATCCCCATCATCCTCAAGGCACCAGGGACACGCAGACTTGAGCTCATCTTGCTTGAGATTGCGCGAAGTGCTTGGATGAGGTTGAGGCTTGGCGTAAACTGATACTCGCAAACGACCATAAGAAGGGAAACTCCATGAGTGTGCGTGTATCCGGTAAACATATGGAAATTGGTGACTCCTTCCGTCAAAAGATCGAGGACCAAATTGGTTTGGCCGTCACGAAATACTTCGACGGGGGATATTCCGGTCAGGTGATCGTGGAAAAGTCGAATTCTCGTTTTTCCGCTGATTGCAAGCTTCATCTCGATAGCGGCGTCGTGCTGCATGCAGCAGGCGAGGCCATGGATCCGCAGATTGCCTTTGATGCGGCATCCGAGCGTATCGAGAAGCGCCTGCGCCGCTACAAGCGGAAGCTCAAGGATCACCACTCCGGAAATCATCTGAACGGCAGCGGCTTTGCAGAAGTCGCCTACACGGTCATGGACGCGGTTCCCGATCATGAAGACGAGGTCCCGGACGATTTCGCTCCGGCTATCGTCGCCGAAAGTACGAAGCAGCTGAAGACGATGTCCGTCGCAACCGCCGTCATGGCGCTCGACATGACCGACGAGCCGCTTCTCCTGTTCCGCAGCCCCGGCAAAGAACAGCTCAACATCGTTTACCGTCGTCACGACGGAAATATTGGCTGGATCGATTCGGCCAATATCAAAGGCTGAGATCAGGGCGAGGGAGTGGCGCAGGGCGCGGCTCCCTCGGAAGCTTGGTCTTGGCGACAGAAGGAAAAAGAAATGGCATTGGCAGATTTGCTGCACCAGGATGCGATCATTCCCGCCCTCAGGGTAAATTCCAAGAAACAGTTGCTTCAGGAATTGGCAGCAAAAGCCTCCAGGACTACGGGGCTTTCCGAACGGGAAATCTTCGATGTGATCCTGCAGCGTGAACGCCTGGGCTCGACCGGCGTCGGCAACGGCATCGCCATTCCCCACGGCAAGCTCGTCAATATTCACTCTATCGTCGGTATTTTCGCCCGGCTTGAACAGCCGGTCGATTTCGAAGCGCTGGACGACCAGCCGGTCGATCTGGTGTTCCTGCTGCTGGCGCCGGAAGGCGCCGGCGCCGATCACCTGAAGGCGCTTTCGCGCATCGCGCGCGTGCTGCGCGATCATGATCTGGTCGCCAAGCTGCGCGCGACCGACTCCGCCTCGGCGATTTATGCCTTCCTCAACGAAGAGCAGACGTCGAACGCTGCCTGAAGCTGGCGATCTATCCGGAATGCAAAAGGCGCCCGAGTGATCAGGCGCCTTTTTCTTGTTATGCGACCAGCAATCAGAACTCTTCCCAATTGTCCTGGGCCACAGCGGCCGAGCCGCGGGACTGGGCAACGGCCCGGCGCGGTGCCGGAGCAGCGGCGCGTGGTGTCGGCGCAGCCGGTGCGCGCATCTGCTGTGCGGTGGAGCGCAGTGCTGCCGCGGCATTGCCCTGGCTGGAGACACGGAAACGGGTGACCAGTGTTTTCAGCGTCTGAGCCTCGTCGTTCAGTGTCACGCTGGCTGCGGTGGTTTCTTCCACCATCGCGGCGTTCTGCTGCGTGACCTGATCCATCTGGTTCACGGCTTGGTTGATCTCCTTCAGGCCGACGGCCTGTTCGCTGGCCGAAGCTGAGATCTGGCGGATGAGACCGTTGATGCCCATCACCTGCTCGGCAATCTTGTGTAGCGTCTCGCCGGCGCGCCCGACGAGATCGACGCCTTCCTTGACCTGGACGGCTGAGGTGTTGATCAGCGTCTTGATCTCCTTGGCGGCATTCGCCGAACGCTGGGCGAGTTCCCGGACTTCCTGCGCGACGACTGCAAAGCCCTTGCCGGCTTCACCGGCGCGCGCAGCCTCGACACCAGCGTTCAGAGCCAAGAGGTTCGTCTGGAAGGCGATTTCGTCGATGACGCCGATGATGCGCGAAACTTCCGTCGACGACTGTTCGATACCGTGCATGGAGGCAATCGCCTTCTGCACCACTTCACCTGATTTCTCGGCGTCTTCGCAGGCGAGATTGACGTTGTCAGCGGCCGTCCGGGCGTTCTCGGCGCTGGAATTGACCTGGGCGGTCAGCTCGTTGAGCGCTGCCGCCGTCTCTTCCAGGCTTGCCGCCTGCTGCTCGGTGCGCTTGGCAAGGTCGGAGGCGCTATTGCTGATTTCGCCCGTACCGGAGCCGATATTGACGACGCTGAGGCTCATCGTATTGATGGTTTCCTCGAGGCTTGCCAGAGCGGCATTGAAGTCTTGCTTCAGCTTGCCGTATTCGCCGGGGAATTCCTCTGTAATGCGGTGGCCGAGATTACCCTGTGACAGTTCGGAAAGGCCTGCACCGACGATCGAGACGATGTGACGCTGCAGGTTGACCGATTGTTGGCGTTCCGATTCCGAGCGACCGCGTTCGGTTTCGGCCGCGAGGCGCTGATTGTCGGCCTCGGCTTCGAGACGCCGCGTATCGGCAAGCGCGAAGCGGAAGCCTTCGAGAGCCTTGGCGACCGAGCCGATTTCATCGGCACGGTTCTGGCCGGCAACCGTTTCGTCGTATTTTCCGTCGCTCAGCGCCTTGACGCTGGAAACGAGGCCAGCGAGCGGACGCTGAACCAGCGAGCGGACGGCGAAGTAAAGGGCGAGCAGCACGGCGCCGAGCACGATGATGCCGTTGATGACCATCATGAAGGTCTGGTCCTGAACCGGCGCATTCATCGCCGTGTGCGGGACGTCGACCAGCACGACCCAGTTGGCGTTCAGGCCGGGAACGGCGAAGGGATAGACGACACGGTCGAAGGGATCGAGGCCATCGAAGCTGAGGTTCTTGACGAGGCCGACCTTCATGGAGGAAAGCGCAGCCTTCACGTCAGCCGAGCCAGGATTGTCGCCATAAGGCTTCGACATCAGGTCGGGGGTCGGAGCGACGATCCAATTGCCGTTCTGGGCGATCAGCGTCACACGGCCGGAGCCGAAGGGGCGCAGCGCCTGCACCTTATCGGTGAGCGACTTCAGCGAAATATCGACGCCTTCCACGCCGATCATCTTGCCGCCGGACATGACCGGATAGGCAATCGAGGTCAGCAGCGTGGGAACGTCGGTGCCTTCGGCGAGGTAGGGCGCGGTGATCGCGCCCTTGCCGCTATCGGCAGCAAGCTTCCACCATTCGGCGGTGTAATCGTTGTCGAAGGTCGAGAACTGGATGTCGCCGGTCCTGGTCTTCGACCAGTAGGGCGTAAAGGCGCCGACCTTGTTGGTGCCTTCGTCGTTGTTGTTGGCGATTTCCGTGGTCTTGCCGTCGAAGGCGCCAAGCTGCTCGCAGAACCAGCTGCCGAAGGCGAAAGCGTTCTGTTCGAGATTGGCCTTCAAAATGCTGATGATGCCCTTGCGGTCGAGGATCTTGCCTTCATGCCCGCGTCCGACGACGCCCGACATGGTGCGGGCAGCGCTCGCGAGCTCCCCGACATTGGCTGCAATCTCATTGGCGATCGATTTGGCTTCCGAGTTAGCCTGATCCAGCGTCAGGGTCTGGACGCGGTTACGGGTCTGGTCGATGAGGAAGAGGTTCGAAACGACAAGCACCAGTGCAATGGCGGCGCCGGTAATGACGATGAGCTTCGCCGCAAGCGATTTCATTCTGAAAATGAACATAGGTTCCTCGGGGCAAGGACGCACCGAAGGGCCATTCTCCGGCGCAGCGGGTAAGGCACGCTCTATCATGGAGCTGCCATTGGGGGTGACCGCCTCGACGATGAGCGAGGCGGTGATCGCCCGAAGGATCGCCAGAAACCTCTTAAATTTGAATGAAATTCTATATGTCTCGGCAGCAAATCCTGCACGCTGCCCCAAAATTAGGGGTCGTGTTTCATGGCCAGTTCGCAGCTGGACTGGACTATATTCTGTCTGCGACCTCGGCTGCGAGCGGAATGGAGGGCTGAGCGCCCGGCTTCAGGCAAGCGAGCGAACCGGCGACCGCTGCGCGGCGCAGCGCCGAGTCGAAATCCAGCCCCTCATCGAGGCTTGCGGCGAAGTAGCCGCAGAACGTATCGCCTGCTCCGACAGTGTCGACAGGTTCGATGATCAGGCCTTGCGCGCGAGAAATCTTGCCACCCCGGATCGCGATGACCCCATCGCCGCCGAGCGTGACGATCAAGGTCTGGCCGGTTTCCGCATGCAGGCGCTCCAATGCCGCCTCGCGATCGTCGGCAGTCATGTTTTCCTGTCCCGCCAGCCGCTCGAACTCGGTCTCATTGGCAATGACGATATCGGCAAGCCGGCCGAGACGCGGGGCATCCGGAATGAGCGGCGCAAGATTGAGAATGCTGGTGACGCCCTTGGCGCGAGAGGCGGCAAGCGCACGCTCGACCGCCTCGACCGGGACTTCGAGCTGCAGCATCAGTATGTCGCCCTCGTCCATGGCGCTGACGGCGGCCTCGGCGCTGTCGCCGTTGACTTTGCCGTTCGCACCGGGAATGACGGCGATCATGTTCTCGCCGTCGCCGCCGACGAGAATGAGGGCTATGCCGGTCGGTCCCTCGACATGGCTGACGAGGGAAAGATCAGTGCCGGCGCCATCGAGCAGTTCAAGGGCGCCCTCGGCAAAGGCATCCTTGCCGACAGCGCCCGCCATATGGACATAGCGGCCCGCGCGTCGGGCAGCGAGCGCCTGATTGGCGCCCTTGCCGCCGGCGGCCGTTGCGAAGCTGTTGCCGGCAACCGTTTCGCCGGGCTTCGGCAGGCGCTCGGTGGTGGCGATGAGGTCCATGTTGATGGAGCCGAAAACTGTGATCATGGCATGTCCGTCCCTTGCTTCGGGCCGCGACACTGCCGAAGCGATCACTCCTCGTCAACCACCCTGAGCTTGAGCAACCCAGTTCGGCTTTCGACCGATTTCGCCATCGGCTCGTCCTCGCGGGCCTGTTTGCCGTCACCGCTCGCTTCAAATTCCAGCGCCTCGATCTTCGCGCCGCGCTTGGTGAGCTTGTCCGCCGAGGTAATGATCTGGTCCACGTCGCGCTGCGTCTGGGAAAAATGTCCTTGCAGCTTGCGCACGCGTTCGTCGAGCCGGCCGAGATCGTCCATGAGGAGGGCGACTTCGCCCTGGATGACGTGCGCCTGTGCCCGCATGCGCTGGTCTTTCAGAACGGCCTGGATGACCTGGATTGACAGCATCAAGAGCGAAGGCGAGACGATGACGACACGTGCGCGGTGAGCCTTCTGCACGATCGCCTCGAAATTCTCGTGAATTTCAGCGAAGATCGATTCCGAGGGAACGAAGAGGAAAGCCGTGTCCTGCGTCTCTCCCTGGATCAGATATTTCTCGGAAATATCCTTGATATGGACTTCCATGTCTCGGCGAAACTGCTGGGCGGCAAGCTTGCCCGCATCCGGTCCGCCTGCATCGCGGATCGCGTTCCACGCTTCGAGCGGAAATTTGGCATCGATGACGAGCGGCGGTGCTCCGTTCGGCATTCGGATCGTGCAGTCCGGTCGCGAGCCGTTGGAAAGCGTCTGCTGGAAGGCATAGGCGCCCATAGGCAGGCCATCGGCGACGATCGTTTCCATGCGGGACTGGCCGAAGGCTCCGCGCGTCTGCTTGTTGGAAAGAATGGCCTGCAGCCCGACGACATCCTTGGCGAGCGTCTGGATATTGTTCTGGGCGACATCGATCACCGCCAGGCGCTCCTGCAGCTTCTGCAGGTTGTCATGCGTCGATTTGGTCTGCTCGGTCAGCGTCGAGTTCATGCGTTGCGACATGCCGTCGAGCCGCTGATTGATCGCCTGATTGAGCTCGGCCTGCCGTGCACCAAAGACTTCCGTCATGGTCGAGATGCGCCCCTGCATCTCGGCCTGAATTTTCAGAAGTTCGGCCATGCGCGCTTCGCTTTCTGCAGCGCGAAGATTGGCCTCTTCTGCCTCTTCGCGACGAATGCCGGCGCTGCGCAGCGCAAACACGATCGTCACGAGAATGATGACGGCGAGCGCACCGCCAGCGAGCGCAAGCACGCCAGGGCTCAGTATGGGCAGGGAAATGGTGAGTGAGTCGGGTGTCATGGTCATACCACAACATAACAAAATGGCCGGCGATATCCAGATCAAAACGTGAACAGTCCACGCTGGCCTTTTCAGTGCTATCCAGCTACTTCGCTGTAACAGAAGAAAAATTAGCGATGCGTTTAACGATTGCTCAACCATATTCGCCAAATCTGGCGTCGTTATCCCCTCCGCATTCGCGCCAGATAGAGATCGTCCATGACTCCCCAGCAGACCGACAATGCCCTCAGGCAGCGCCTTGACTTCATTGAGCTTGACGATGAGGCGCGCAAGAACCTGCGGGAGCTGCGGCCGGCGATCTCGGAGCTTCTCGGCGGCGCACTAGACAAATTTTACGGCAAGCTTGCAAAGACCCCGGCTGTCGCAGGCTTTTTCTCCGACAGGGCTCATATGGGCCACGCCAAGAAGCGTCAGCAGGAGCATTGGGGCAATCTTTCTGGCGGCAATTTCGACGAGCGCTATGTGAGCGGCGTCACGGCCGTCGGCCGCACCCATGCCCGCATCGGCCTGGAGCCGCGCTGGCATATCGGCGGTTATGCGCTTGTCATGTCGGAGCTCGTCCGCGGCCTGATGGAAAAGCAGTGGCCATCGCTCTTTGCCCGCCAGCAGGGAAAGGCGCTCGCCGAAAAGCTGACTGCCGTCATCAAGGCGGCGATGCTCGACATGGATTATTCCATCTCCGTCTATCTCCAGGCGCTCGAGGAAAAACGCCACGCGCTGGAACAAGAACGTGCCCGCTCCGAAGCCGATCAGGCGCTGGCGCTGGAACATCTGCGCCGCGGCCTCGAAGCGCTGTCGCGCGGCGATCTCGAAGCAACGCTTCCCTCGGATCTGCCCGGTAATTTTCGTGAGATGGCAGAGGATTATAACAGGGCTGTCAGCGCCCTTCGTGATTCTTTCACTTCCGTCCGCGCGACCTCCAGCTACATTCTCGAAGGTGCCGATGTGATGTCCAAGGCGACGGACGATCTCGCCTTGCGCACCGCGCAGCAGGCAGCCGGCGTCGAAGAAAGCTCGGCCGCGCTGCAGCAGCTCTCCGTCAGCGTCAGCCAGACCGCCGCCAATGCCGAGAAGGCGTCTGGCGCCGTGCGCGAAACGCAGGAGAAAGCCAAGAATTCCGGCGAACTCGTCACCAGCGCCGTTTCGGCCATGGCCGGCATCGAGAAGTCTTCCACCGAGATCGCCAAGATCATCGGCGTCATCGATGAGATCGCTTTCCAGACCAACCTGCTGGCGCTGAACGCCGGCGTCGAAGCCGCCCGTGCCGGTGATGCAGGCAAGGGCTTCGCCGTCGTCGCGCAGGAGGTTCGTCAGCTTGCCCAGCGCACGGCCGATGCCGCCAAGGAGATCAAGAACCTGATCTCTGAAAGCTCCACGCAGGTGAACGAGGGCGTCAACATCGTCAGCAGCACCGGTGAGGCGCTGAGCGACATGATCAGCCGCATCGACATCATCAACAGCTTCGTTGCAGATATCGCCGCCGCTGCGCGCGATCAGGCGACCGGCGTCAACGAGGTGAGCGTGGCGATCCGCAATATGGACACCATCACCCAGCAGAATTCTGGCATGGTCGAGCGTACGTCCGCCGAAACCCGCAGGCTGAAGGATGAGGTCGAAAACCTCATTGAGCTGCTGCAGCGTTTCCGCGCACGCGCCGAAGGCCGTCAGGTTGCGGGTGCCGCTCGCCGCGCAGCCTGACAATCCGGACAAAAACCGGGCAGCCGCTGCAAAAAACCGCAATCCCTGCCCAGCGGATGATTCCCTAGTGTGAAAAGATGGGTTATGGGAACGCCATGACCATCAAGCCACTCATCATTCTTCCCGATCCGGTTCTCCGTCAGGTTTCCAAGCCGATCGAGCGGGTCGACGCCGATCTCCAGCGGCTCTCCGACGACATGCTGGAAACCATGTACGACGCACCGGGCATCGGCCTTGCCGCGATCCAGATTGGCATTGCGCGCCGCATGCTCGTCATCGATCTGTCGAAGGAAGGCGAGGATAAGCAGCCGCTCGTCTTCATCAATCCGGAGATTGTCAGCTCCTCGGACGACCGGTCCGTCTATGAGGAAGGCTGCCTTTCCATTCCCGACTACTACGCGGAGGTCGAACGCCCCGCGAAAGTCACGGTCAAATATCTGGATCGCGAAGGCAAGGAACAGAGTGTAGAGGCCGATGGGCTTCTGGCGACCTGCCTCCAGCACGAGATCGATCACCTGAACGGCGTGCTCTTCATCGATCATATCTCGCGGCTGAAGCGCGAAATGGTGATCAAGAAGTTTACCAAGGCTTCCAAGTCCAAGGCACTCTAAGCGGGCTGGCAGCGGCATGTACGAAAGACTTCGAGCGGGCTTTATTATGAGCCGGCAAACCCGTTTGGAGACGGTGATCCTCAATTGGTGAGATAGAATGTCTCTTCGTATCGTTTTTATGGGAACGCCCGAGTTTTCCGTCCCGACGCTGCGCCTGCTTGTGGAGGCCGGCCACCAGATCGTTGCCGTCTATACCCAGCCGCCGCGGCCCGGTGGACGACGCGGGCTCGACCTCCAGAAATCGCCGGTACACCAGGCGGCTGAGCTGTTCGGCCTGCCGGTCTTTACGCCGGTCAATTTCAAAGACCCCGAAGAGCGTGAACGTTTCCGCGCGCTCGGCGCCGATGTCGGCGTCGTCGTCGCTTACGGCCTGCTGCTGCCGGAAGCAATCCTGACCGGCACGCGTTACGGCTGCTATAACGGTCACGCTTCGCTGCTGCCGCGCTGGCGCGGTGCTGCGCCCATCCAGCGGGCGATCATGGCCGGCGATGAAAAGACCGGCATGATGGTCATGAATATGGACAAGGGTCTCGATACCGGCGACGTCGCGCTCACCCGCGAAGTTGAGATCGGCCCGAACATGACAGCGGGCGAACTGCACGACAGACTGATGCATGTTGGCGCAAAGGCGATGGCCGAGGCCATGGTCAAGCTGGAGATGGACGATCTGCCGCTCACCCCCCAGCCGGCCGAAGGCGTGCTCTACGCCGCCAAGATCGACAAGGCAGAAACACGCATCGATTTCAGCCGCGACGCCAAAGACGTTCACAATCATATCCGAGGCCTCGCGCCCTTCCCGGGCGCCTGGTTCGAACTCGAGATCAACGGTAAAGCTGAGCGCGTGAAGGTGCTCGGTTCCGAACTTACGGCGGGTGAGGGTACGGCCGGTACACTTCTGACCGACGATCTCGTGGTTGCCTGCGGAGCGGGCGCTATCCGCCTTACAAAGCTGCAGAAGGCCGGTGGCAAACCGCTCGCCGCCGGCGACTTCCTTCATGGTACGCCGCTTGCCGCGGGCACGAGGCTCGCCTGATGCCGCGATACCGCATGATCGTCGAATATGACGGCGGCCCTTATGTCGGCTGGCAGCGGCAGGACAACGGGCCGTCGGTGCAGGGCGCGATCGAAAAGGCCATCTTTTCGGCAAGTGGCGATACCGTTTCTATTCGTGGTGCGGGGCGCACCGATTCAGGCGTGCATGGCATGGGGCAAGTCATCCATGCCGATCTTTCGAAGGACTGGTCGCCTTTCAAGCTTCAGAATGCGCTGAATGCCCATCTGAAGCTTGCTCGCGAGAAGGTGGCGATCCTCAGTGTCGAGGTGACGAGCGAATTCTTCGATGCCCGCTTTTCCGCACTCCGCCGGCACTATCTCTATCGCATCATCAGCCGACGCGCGCCGCTGGCGCTGGAGGCGGGCAAGGCATGGTGGGTGCCGAAGGTGCTGGATCACGAGGTCATGCATGCCGCAGCCCAGACGCTCGTCGGCAAGCACGATTTCTCGACGTTCCGTTCGGCCCACTGCCAGGCAAACAGTCCGGTGCGCACGCTCGACCGGCTGGACGTGACCCGCAATGGCGAACTGATCGAGATCCGCGCCACCGCCCAGAGCTTCCTGCACAATCAGATCCGCTCCTTCGCCGGAACGCTGAAGCTGGCGGGTGAAGGCAAGTGGACGTCAGATGATGTGCGCGCGGCACTGGACGCTCGTGATCGCAAAGCCTGCGGTCCCGTGGCGCCGCCGGACGGGCTCTATTTCATGCAGGTGGATTATCCCGAGGTGATCACCGATCGCCGCAAACCGATGGATGAAAACGATGACGGTGACGATCTGTCGTAATCCGGCCTGCGGCACGTCGCGCAACACGCTGGCCGTGATCTGCTTGCCCGGCGAAGAAACCGCGAAGTGATCGAATATCTGAAGACGCTGCCGACGCGATGCCAAAGGCGTCAATCCTCGCTGATCAAGCCGGATAGATGCCGAGGAAGTTCTGCAGATATTCCGACAGCATCATCGATGGCACCAGCAGCACCAGCGTGAGCGCTCCGACCATCAGGGCATGGCCATGGCAGATCATTCTGAGGATACGCGCCAGCACGAAGACCTGCGCCAGCATGAAGACGAGCAGCAGCAGCGACACGATGCCAACCGAGTCCGGCAGGAAGAACACGAACGCCAGCAGCAGCCCGTTGATATAGGCGAGCGGCACGTTGAGCCAGTTGACGCCGACGACGACAGGCGCGAAACGCTCGCCCATACGCACGGCAAGCAGCAGCAGGCCGGCAAAGACCAGCGGCACGAACCAGTTCGCAAGTTCTACGAGCCCAAGCCGGAAGTAGAAGGGAAATCCGACATCGGTTTCCGGCGGCATGGAGCGGAGATAGGCATTGCGCCACCAGAGCCATGAAATGCCCGTTGGCGGCAGGCACCAGATGATCGCCCAGAAGGAACGGTTGACGCCGCGATCCGATATGTCGAGGAAGCGGAAACCGCGCGGATCGAGCTTGATCAGCAGCCAGATGCCGGCGAGATAATATTGAACCTCTCTAAAGCCCGGCATTCTCAAACCCCGGCATTCTCAAACCAAAGTTCGATGAAGGTCTCGTAGATTGCCGTCAGCGTCTCCAGATCCGCAACGGCGACCCGCTCGTCGACCATATGCATGGTCTGGCCGACGAGGCCGAATTCCACGACCGGGCAATAATCCTTGATGAAGCGCGCATCGGACGTGCCGCCCGTCGTCGACAGCGCCGGCGATGCACCTGTGACGCTTTCCACAGCCGAGGACAATGAGGCGATCAGCGCATTGTTGCGCGTCAGGAAGACGTGGCTCGGTCGATCGGCCCAGATGATCTCGTATTTCACCGGCTCGCGACCCGGCCGCAATACACCGTCTGCGGCTGCCGCATCGAGGCGCCTGATGATCTCCGCCCGCAGCGTATCTGCCGTCCAGGTGTCGTTGAAGCGGATATTGAAGCTCGCGGAAGCCTTGGCCGGAATGACGTTGGTCGCCGGATTGCCGACATCGATGGTCGTCACTTCGAGATTGGACGGCTGGAAATTGTCCGTGCCGGCGTCGAAGGGCGGATCCATGAGTGCTTGGGTGAGTTGCAGCATGCCGCGCACCGGATTGTCGGCAAGGTGCGGATAGGCGGCATGGCCCTGCACGCCATGCACGACGATCTTCCCGGAGAGCGAGCCGCGCCGGCCGATCTTGATCATGTCGCCGAGCTTGTTCGGATTGGTCGGCTCACCGACGACACAGGCATCCCATGCCTCGCCGCGTTCGGCGGCCCATTGCAGAACCTTGATCGTACCGTTGATCGACGGGCCTTCCTCGTCGCCTGTGATCAGGAAAGAGATCGAGCCCTTCGGTGCGCCATGCTTCTCGACATGCCGGGCAACGGCTGCTGCAAAGCAGGCAATGCCGCCTTTCATATCGACCGCGCCACGGCCGAAAAGCTCGCCACCGGCGATCTCGGCGGCAAATGGCGGATGCGTCCAGGCGCCTTCGTCGCCGACAGGCACGACATCGGTATGCCCTGCAAACATCAGATGCGGTCCCTCGGTGCCGAGGCGGGCATAGAGGTTTTCGACGTCAGGCGTGCCGGCCTCTTGCGCAACCATTCGGTCGATCTTGAAACCGAGCGGCGAAAGCATCGCTTCCAGCGCCGAAAGTGCTCCGCCTTCTGCCGGCGTCACGGACGGGCAGCGGATCAACGTCTGAAGATTGGCAACGGGATTCGTGGCGGTCATGGCGGTCGAATTATCCGGTGGGAATGGCAAAGGCGTGGCAAGGCGCAGACCACCTTGCCCAAAAAGACGCCGACTGTTTACCGGATCAATTCCGGGCTGTCATCAATCCCTGAGCAGTTCGTTGATGCCCGTCTTGGAACGGGTCTGCTCGTCGACGCGCTTGACGATCACAGCGCAATAGAGGTTCGGCGCCTGCTGACCGTTTGCCATCGTCTTGTCTGACGGTAGTGAGCCGGCGACGACAACGGAATAGGGCGGCACTTCGCCATAGGTGATTTCGCCGGTGGCGCGGTCGACGATCTTGGTCGACTTGCCGATGAAGACGCCCATGCCGAGCACGGAACCTTCACGCACGATGCAGCCCTCGACGACTTCCGACCGGGCGCCGATGAAGCAATTGTCCTCGATAATCGTCGGGCCGGCCTGCATCGGCTCCAGAACGCCGCCGATGCCGACGCCGCCGGAAAGATGCACATGCTTGCCGATCTGCGCGCACGAGCCGACGGTCGCCCAGGTATCGACCATCGTGCCTTCGCCGACATAGGCGCCAAGGTTGACGAAGGAGGGCATCAGGATCGCGTTCGGGGCGATATAGGCCGAGCGACGCACGACGGCGTTCGGCACGGCGCGGAAGCCGGCGGCGCGGAACTGGTTCTCGCCCCAGCCTTCGAACTTCGAGGGAACCTTGTCCCACCAGGTCGACTGGCCGGGACCGCCCTTGACGACCTCCATGTCGTTGAGGCGGAAGGAGAGCAGCACGGCCTTCTTCAGCCACTGATTGACTTTCCAGGCACCATCGGCACCGCGTTCGGCCACGCGTGCCTTGCCTTCATCGAGCAGATTGAGAGCCGCCTCGACTGCATCGCGCACTTCACCCTTCGTCGACGTGTTCACATTGTCGCGATTGTCGAAGGCGGTTTCGATGGTCTTTTCGAGGGATGCGAGGTCGGTGGCGCTCATGAGAATTCCTTAAACTTCGATCTTTATCGTGGAGACGATGGAGTCTCCGGAATTGCGGTTGGCGGGTTGTCACCCGATCTACAGCATGCGCCCGTAAAATGGAATGATTTTTCGGACAAGATCATATCTGGATTCAAGGCGTTATAGCGACATATCCGATCACTTGTGACCGGTAATACTGAAAGGCATTTCGATATGGCAAAGGCAAGAAACGGCGGCGGACGGCGCAGGGACGGCGTCTGGGATCCGTTGAAGAGCAGTTCGAGCGACAGGCAGCGCGCGGAAGCGGTTCCGAAGACGCCGCAGACGCTCTCACCGGCTTACCGCCTTGCCTATGTGGACGAGGATTTCCTCTGCCGCGAGGAGCTGCGCCCGATCCGCCTGCAGCTCGAACTCCTGAAAGTCGAGATGATGATGGCCGAGCGCGGCATCACGTCAACCGTCGTCATGTTCGGCGGAGCCCGCATTCCGGCCCCCGGCCAGAGCGCCTGGGCAGCCCGCAACGAGACCCAGCGTGCAAATCTCGAAGCTGCATCGGTTTACTACGATGAGGCCCGCAAATTCGCCCGTCTGTGCTCACGTTACTCGGCCGGCTCCGATTTCCGCGAATATGTCGTCGTCACCGGCGGCGGCCCCGGCGTCATGGAAGCTGGTAACCGCGGTGCGGCTGATGAAGGCGCGCCCTCTATCGGCCTCAATATCGTGCTGCCGCATGAGCAGGCGCCGAATGCCTATGTGACGCCCGAGCTCAGCTTCAATTTCCACTATTTCGCGATCCGCAAGATGCATTTCATGCTGCGCGCCAAGGCCGTCGCGGTCTTCCCCGGCGGCTTCGGCACGCTGGACGAATTCTTCGAATGCCTGACGCTGATCCAGACCGGCCGCATGGAGCGCATCCCGCTGCTGCTCTTCGGCTCGAAATTCTGGCAGAGCATCATCAACTTCGAGGCGCTTGCCGAATTCGGGACGATCGCGCCTGAGGACGTGAACCTGATCAGCTTCGTCGATACCGCCGATGAGGCCTGGAAGATCGTGCAGGACTTTTACGAGCATCCCGAATAAGGCAACTTCAGTGCGGCAACGAAAACCCTCTCCCCGCAAGCGGGAAGAGGGTGGGGCTCTGGGCGAGAGGCAAACCCCTCGCGATATCCAGGGAAAGACCGGTCGGCCTTTAAAGGAAAGGCCGGTCCGGCATGTCGTCGATCGAGATCACGCCGTCCTTGTTGCGGTCCATGCGATCGAAGAACTTGTTGAAGGCGGTTTCAGCCTCCTGCTTGCTGATCTGGCCGTTCTGATCGGTGTCGATGCGATGCATCATCAGTGAGGCGCCCATGATGTGGGCGCGCATCCCGTGACGACCGTCGCGGTCGGAACGGCGATGATCATTGTTTTCAGCCATGTCAGGCGCGGCATTGTCATCCGCGTCGTCTCGCTTGGCCGAGGCGGCTTCACGGCGGGCCTTGAACTGTGCCTCACGGTATTCGCGGATTTCACCCGGAGTGAGAGACCCGTCATGGTTGGTGTCGATGGCGGCAAAGATCTTCTCCATACCGTCGGTTGCCTCCTGCTTCGAAACCTTTCCGTCCTTATTGGCGTCGAACTGCTTCAGCATGCGTACAAAGGCGATTTCGCGGAAGGCGGCGCCGCGCGGTCCGCCCATCATGCCATGCTCCATCTTCCCATGGTGAGGCGGACGATTAGACTGGTCGCCCGGCGCTGCGAAGCTGGCCCCGGCGGCACCGCCGAGCAGAAGAACAGAAGAAAGCGCCGTCAGGATAAGCTTGTTGCGGTACATATCAGTGCGTCCTTTTTCGTAGGATGTCCCTCGATACGAAAGGTAGGACCGAACCGCGCCGCGGCCCAATTAAACATCTGTAAGATAGATGAAATTTTGGTAAGTTAGGTGGTGATCTTCTTAAGGAAATCAGCGAGATCGTCGGTGACGAAATCGATGTGATCGTCCTCGCCGCTGGTCCTCTCCCACCATTCGACAACGGTCTCTTCCAGATTGCGCGGCACGAGCAGAACGGTCTGCATGCCGAGCGCCTTCGGCACCGTCAGATTGCGCGGCAGATCTTCGAACATGGCTGCCTTGCCGGTCTCGACCTTCTTCAGCGCCGTGAACTTGTCATAGGTCGCCTGCGCCGGCTTCGGCAGGTAGTCGGCCGCCACGATATCGAAGATGTCGTCGAAATGGTCGAGGATGCCGAGCGCACCAGCTGTCGCCTGCGCATGCTGGACGCTGCCATTGGTGAAGATGAACTTGCGCCCCGGCAAGGATTTGATGGCTTCGGCGAGCTCCGGCTGCGGGGTCAGTGCCGAATAGTCGATCGCATGCGCCTTTTCGAGAAAGTCGTTGGGATCGACGCCGTGGTGGATCATCAGGCCCTGCAGCGTCGTACCGTGATCATAATAGTACTGTTTCTGCAGCTTGCGGGCCTCTTCCTGTTCCATCTGCAGGAGAGCCGACACATAGGCCGTCATGTTCTTGTCGATTTGGGCGAAGAGATTGACGTGATGCGGATAGAGCGTGTTGTCGAGGTCGAAGACCCATTCGGTCACATGCTCGAAATCGTGTCTGCTGGGCGTACGGTCGATCTTTGTCATAACCGCCCTTATGGCACGGCCGCGGCGCCAAGAAAATCACGAAGAGAAAATAGACGCCCGATTTTCGGCGGACGGGGCGGGCGCGGGATGGTAGAAAGCGCATATGCTTTTCGAACGCCCCGATGACGATACGCTTTATGATGCCCTGATCGCCCGCAGCGCCGATTACGAGGGCCAGGTCTATGTCTGTGTGAAAACGACAGGCATCTTCTGTCGTCTGACCTGCCCGGCGCGCAAGCCGAAACGGGAAAACACCATCTTCTTCGATACGATCGCCGCCTGCATGCATTCAGGCTTCCGCCCGTGCCTACGCTGCAGGCCGCTGGAAAAGCCCGGCCGCGAACCGATTGTTGATGAACTGCTGGCACAGCTCGACAACGAGCCGGAGGTACGCTGGACCGAGGATGAGCTTGTGCGCCGGGGCCACGATCCCTCGACCGTGCGTCGCGCCTTCAAACGGGCGCTCGGCATGACTTTCCACGATATTGTCCGCTATCGCCGGCTCGGCGAGGCGGCCCGGCAACTGGCCGATGGTGCACGTGTCATCGATGCGCAGATCGACGCGGGATATGAATCTCCGAGCGGTTTTCGGGCGGCCTTCCAGCGCCTTGTCGGCAAGGCGCCGGCGCTCTCGCAGAACCGGGAACTGCTGTTTGCCGACTGGTTCGACACGCCGCTCGGACCGATGGTCGCCGTCGCTGACAAGACCCATCTGCATCTTCTCGAATTTCACGACCGCAAGGCATTGCCGACCGAACTCGAAGCCCTGCAGAAGCGTGTTCGTTCCTCGGTCGCGATTGGCCGCACGCCGGCAATCGACCAGATCGAAGCGGAAATCAGAGACTATTTCGAAGGGCGGCTGACCACCTTCAAGACGCCGCTGGCGCTTGGCGGCACGCCTTTCGAAAAACATGTCTGGGCGAAGCTCGTTGACATTCCGATTGGCCACACGCGCTCTTACGGCGATCTGGCAAGGGAGATGGAACGCCCCGAAGTCGTGCGCGCCGTCGGCCGCGCCAATGGCTCGAACCAGCTCGCCATTATCGTTCCCTGCCATCGGATCCTCGGTGCAGACGGATCGCTGACGGGTTACGGCGGGGGGCTCTGGCGCAAGCAATGGCTGCTGCGGCACGAGGAGAAGATCGGTGTACATAAGATGGAGAGGACAGCATGAACCAGACTGAGAAGGCCGAGCTTTTCGGCACGCTGCATCGCAAGGGTAACCCTGTCATTCTGTACAACATCTGGGATGCCGGAACGGCCAAGGCCGTGACGGAGGCCGGTGCGAAGGCGCTTGCGACCGGAAGCTGGTCTGTGGCTGCCGCCAATGGTTTTGGCGATGGCCAGAAGCTGCCGATGGAGGTGCTGATCGAGACCGCCCGCTCGATCACGGCCGTCAACGATCTGCCGCTCTCGGTCGATTTCGAAGGCGGCTATTCGACAGAGCCTGCCGGTGCCGCGGCCAATGTCGCAAAGCTGATCGACGCCGGTGCCGTCGGTATCAATTTTGAAGATCAAAAGGTAGGCGGGACCGGCCTTCACCCTGTTGAAGCGCAGGCGGCCCGCATCCGTACCATCAGGGAAATGGCTGAGGGAAGGGGCATCGACTTCTTCATCAATGCCCGCACCGATCTCTTCCTTCAGGAGGGCGATGGGTCCAGACATGCAGGTCTGGTCGACGCAGCGATCGAGCGCGGCAAGGTCTATGCGGCTGCGGGAGCCAGCGGCTTCTTCGTGCCCGGCCTCATCGAGCCGGCTTTGATTGAGGCGGTCTGCGCGGCTTCCACGCTGCCGGTCAATATCATGATGAAGGCAGGCGCGCCTGATCCGGCTGATCTCGCAAGACTTGGCGTTTCGCGTATCAGTTATGGTCCGGGGCCGTACCGGACCATGATGGCGAAGCTGAAGGAAGCGGCAGCAGCGATCTACACTGCCGCTGGATAGATCAGGGAACGATCAACGTGCCAACGCCGTGCTCGGTGAAGATTTCGAGCAGCACGGAATGGGCCGTCTTACCGTTCAGGATGACGACGCCCTGCACGCCCGCCCGGATGGCGTCGATGCAGGTCTCGACCTTCGGGATCATGCCGCCGGAAATCGTGCCGTCGGCGATCAGCGCATGCGCTTCGGCGACGGAAAGCTCCTTGATGAGCTTGCCCTGCTTGTCGAGCACGCCGGGCACATCCGTCAGGAACAAGAGGCGGGTGGCGTTCAGCGCACCGGCGATCGCGCCAGCGAAAGTGTCGGCGTTGATGTTGTAGGTCGCGCCATCGCGGCCCGGAGCAACCGGAGCGATAACCGGAATCATCTCGGAGCGAGCGAGAAGGTCGAGCAGCGTACGGTCGACCTCGACGACTTCGCCGACAAAGCCGAGATCGAGCACGCGCTCGATGTTGGAATCGGGGTCCTTGACGGTCTTGCGGGCCTTTTCGGCAAAGACCATGTTGCCGTCCTTGCCGCAAAGGCCGATCGCCCATTCGCCGGTCTGGTTGATCAGCGCGACGATTTCCTTGTTGATCGAGCCGGCGAGAACCATTTCGACGATCTCGACCGTCTTCTGGTCGGTAACGCGCAATCCGCCTTCGAATTTGGATTCGATACCCATCTTCGTCAGCATCGCGCCGATCTGCGGGCCGCCGCCATGCACGACGATCGGGTTGACGCCGGACTGCTTCAAAAGTGCGATATCGCTGGCGAAGGCCTTGCCGAGTTCGGGATTACCCATGGCATGGCCGCCGTACTTCACGACGATCGTCTTGTTTTCGTAGCGCTGCATGAAGGGCAGCGCCTGTGCGAGAAGACGTGCCTGGATTTCGCTTTCGGACTCGTTCATGGGGGACCCCGCGGAATTGATCGCGGCCTTTTATCTCAAGTTTTTGACAGATGGAATAATCCGGCACGCAATAGTTTTTCGTATCTAAGGCCGACCTGGAAGCCTGCCAGCTCATATTGAAACTATCGAACCGGAAATCGTTCATTCGAGGGCGACATGACTGGGGATTTTGCAGATTTAATCGGCCGCGTAGCGCTGGGTGACCGCAAGGCCTTTGCGGCGCTCTACCATCAGACCAGCCCGAAACTTCTGGCGATCTGCCTTCGTATCCTTGGGAACAGGAACGAGGCCGAAGAGGTGTTGCAGGAGGTCTACATCAAGATATGGCAGCGTGCCGGTGCCTTTACGGCGGGCTCCTCCACATCAGCCGCGTGGATTGCGGCGATTGCACGCAATCAGTCGATCGACGCGTTGAGGGCGCGCAGGCCGGTAGCCGACGAAATCGACAATGTGCCTGATCTCGCCGATGCCGGTCTCGATCCGGAAGCACAAGTCGTGATTAAGGATGAAGGAAGGCGGATTGACACCTGCATGGAAGAGTTGGAAGCTGATCGTGCGGTCGCCGTGAAACGGGCTTATGTCGAAGGGCTGAGCTATCAGGAACTGGCCGATCAGTTTGGTGTCCCGCTGAACACGGTGCGGACATGGCTAAGACGCAGCCTGCTGAAACTGAGAGAGTGCATGGAACGATGACATCGCCCGACAAAAGCAAGGGAGACCGCTCCCGGGATGAGGTTCTCGCCGGCGAATATGTGCTGGGTGTCCTCTCCCTTCAGGATCGCAGGATCGTTGAGGAGCGCATGCGCCGCGACCGGCAGTTTGCTGCCATCGTCAGCCGCTGGGAGGTCAATCTCTCCAGTTTCAATGATGAATACGGCACGGCCGCGCCAAGCCATGAAACCTTCAAGCAGATCGAGGCACGCCTATTTGCCGATGCAGAAAGCACGCCGCGCTTTTCGCACGGCCTCTGGAATTCGGCCGGTTTCTGGCGCTCGCTGACTTTTGCCTCGCTTGCAGTCACCTTGGGCGTCATCGCCTTTGCCTCGGGCCTCGTGCCCCAGCCTCCGGCATCGCCGCCGCTGGTGGCCGAGCTCTCGGGACAGAACAACCAGGTCAATCTGACAGCCTCCTACGATATCCAGAGTGGCCGGCTGAAGATCGTGCCGGTTGCGGCCGGCAAGCCGGAGGAGAAATCTCTCGAACTCTGGCTCGTGCCGGGTAGTGGGACGCCCCGTTCCCTCGGCGTTTTCCAACGGGGTATGAACGGCGAATTGCTGATCCCGACGGATATGCGCGGCCAGATTTCCGATGGCGCGACGCTGGCCGTCAGCCTGGAGCCATTCGGCGGCTCGCCCACACATCAGCCGTCAGGCCCCGTCATCGCCAGCGGTTCGATCCACAGGCCGTGAAAACAAGATCATTTTCCTGAAACTCTTCTGCAGCACCTTTCGTAGTTGCTGATATCCGGGCGGCGCAGGGCATAAAGCCTGCTGCTGCTACCGGGTGCAGAGGAGAAAATCATGTTCAAGTCCGCCTTGCGCGCAACCGCTCTCGCCGCCGCCTTTTCCGCAATTGCATTTGCCGCTGAGGCAAAGGACCCGATGGTCGGCGGTGCCGCGATGTATGCGACCAAGAATATCGTCGAGAACGCCGTCAATTCCAAGGATCACACGACCCTCGTGGCAGCCGTGAAGGCTGCCGGGCTCGTCGGCACGCTGGAGGGCAAAGGTCCCTTCACCGTCTTCGCACCGACCAACGAAGCTTTCGCAGCCTTGCCGACGGGCACCGTCGATACGCTGCTGAAACCTGAAAACAAAAACAAGCTCGTCAAGATCCTGACCTGCCACGTCGTTGCCGCCGATGCCATGTCGAAGACCGTCGCCAAGATGATCAAGGACGATGGCGGCGAGCACGACATCAAGACCGTCGGCGGTTGCGTGCTCAAGGCAAAGGAAAGCATGGGCAAGATCACGCTGACGGATGAAAATGGCGGTGTCGCCCACGTCACCATCGCCGACGTCAAACAGTCGAACGGCGTCATCCACGTCGTCGACGAGGTGCTGCTGCCGAAGATGTAAATTCAAGTATCGGCAGAGGCAGGGGCGTCTTTCGGGGCGCCTCTTTTATTTCCAGTTGGCTATGCCGACCGTTTCGGCGATCGCCTGCCGCAGCTCGTCCAATCCTTCGTTCTTTTCCGAGGAAGTGGAAAGCACAGCCGGATAGGCGGCGGGACGCTTGCGGATCCTCTCCGATGTTTCGGCAAGCAGCTTTGGCACGGCAGGCGCTTTGATCTTGTCCGTCTTGGTCAACACGATCTGGTAGGAGACGGCCGCCTTGTCGAGCAACGTCAGGACGTCATCGTCGTTCTTCTTGATGCCGTGGCGGCTGTCGATCAGCACATAGACGCGCTTCAGCGTCGAACGGCCGCGCAAATAGTCGAAGACGAGTCTTGTCCAGTTATCCACCTGCTCCTTCGGCGCCTGTGCATAGCCATAGCCCGGCATGTCGACCAGCGCCATCGGCGGCAGGTCGCTGCCCTCGCCGGAATAGCCGTCCGGAACGAAGTAGTTGAGCTCCTGCGTACGGCCCGGCGTATTGGAGGTGCGCGCCAGACCTTTCTGACCGACCAGCGCGTTGATCAGCGACGATTTGCCGACATTCGACCGGCCGGCGAAAGCGACTTCCAGCGGCCCTTCCGGCGGTAGGAATTTCATGGAAGGCACGCCGCGGATGAAGATCCAGGGGTGGCCGAAGAGCGGCTTTGCGATTTCAGTCATATGAATTCTGCAATCTCCGGGTTCGGTAATGAAACCGGCTTCATGTTTTTAAGACCTATTGTCAAGGTTCGCCTACTGCATAATTCCTTAAATCGGAATCGATTTAAGGATGAAATTATGCAGCAATTTAAAGTGCTACAGCGTCCTTTGCGCGTCTGAAAAGACGCGCGGCGCTGTAGTTGAGTGCTTCGGCGGCTCGAAACAAAAAGCCCCGCCGAAGCAGGGCTTTTCGACTATTTCGATGGCGCCGGTTTTCGCTTGAACAGGCCCTTCAGATTGTCGAAGAGCTCGATCTTCACTCCGTGACGTTTCATGATCACCGACTGCTGCAGTACCGAGAGCGTGTTATTCCAGGCCCAGTAAATCACGAGGCCTGCCGGGAAGCTTGCCAGCATGAAGGTGAAGACCAGCGGCATCCAGTTGAAGATCATCGCCTGCGTCGGATCCGGCGGGGTCGGATTCATACGCATCTGCACGAACATGGTGACACCCATGATCAGCGGCCAGACGCCGAGATGCAGCAAGGCCGGCGCTTCGAAGGGCAGCAGGCCGAAGAGGTTGACGATCGTCGTCGGATCGGGTGCCGAAAGGTCCTTGATCCAGCCGAAGAACGGCGCGTGGCGCATCTCGATAGTGATGTAGATCACCTTATAGAGCGAGAAAAAGATCGGGATCTGCAGCGCCACCGGCCAGCAGCCGGCAATCGGGTTGATCTTCTCTTCCTTGTAAAGCTGCATCATCGCCTGCTGCAGGCCCATCCGGTCGTCGCCGAACTTGGCCTTCAGCTCCTCCATCTTCGGCTGCACGCGCTTCATGTTCGCCATCGAAGCATACTGCTTGCTGGCGAGCGGGAAGAACAGTGCCTTGACGACGATGGTCGTGCAGAGGATCGCCACGCCGAAATTGCCGAAGTAGCGGAAGAAGAAGTCCATCAGCTTGAACATCGGCTTGGTGATGAAATAGAACCAACCCCAGTCGATCAGGCGGTCGAAGCGCGGGATGTCGTAGCTCGCTTCGTAACCGTCGATGACGGGAACTTCCTTGGCACCGGCAAATACCAGGTTCTTGATTTCGATCGACTGACCCGGCGCGATCGTGAAAGCATCACCCTTGTAGTCTGCCTGATAACGTGGCTGACCGTCCGTGAAATGCGAGAAGCGGGCGTCATAGGCTGTCTGCTGCGGCGGGATGATCGTGGCCGCCCAGTATTTGTCGGTGATGCCGAACCAGCCGCCGGTAGATTTTGCCGGGGCGACGGCTTCCTTCTCGACCTCCGTATACTTGCTCTCGATCAAGCCGTCGTCGCCGATGACACCAATGAAGCCCTCATGAAGAACATATACAGATGGCGTTGTCGGCTTGTTGTAGCGTGTTACGCGGCCATAGGAGGAGAGGGAAATAGGCGTCTCGCCGGTATTCTGGATCTTGTCCGTCACCGTGAACATATAGCGTTCGTCGACGGAGATCGTGCGAGCGAAGGTGATGCCTCTGTCATTTGTATAAGTTAGCGTCACCGGTGTTTTTTCGGTGAGCTTTGCGCCATCGGGCGCGGTCCAGACGGTAGATGGGCCGGGAACGCTGCCAATCGCATCGCCGCCGATGTAACCGAGTTCGGTGAAATAGCCGTCCTTGGTTTCGGCCGGCGAGAAGAGCGTGATGATCGGGCTCGAGTCGTCGACGGTCTCGTGATAGGCCTTGAGCCTCAGGTCATCGAGGCGAGCGCCGACGAGGTTGATGGAGCCGGAAAGGGCTGCGGTGTCGATGGTAACGCGCGGAGCCTTTGCAAGTGCTTCTTCGCGGGTCGCAGTCGCGGCGGCCTGACCCGTCGGGGCGGCGCCATTCGGCTGGGCGGCCTGGCTGTTGGCTGCCGGCTGCTGCGTCTGCTCGGTCTGCTGCTGTGCCTTCTGGGCCTCCTGAGCCTTGCGCTGAGCTTCGATGCGCGGGTTCATATAGAGGAACTGCCAGCCAAGGACGATCAGCACCGAGAGAGCGATCGCAATGAAGTAATTGCGGTTGTTTTGCATCATACGTTCCTGGGGCGCTCGTCTTTCGAGCGCCGGTGTTTCGGCCTGGTTTCCACGCGGACTTTCAGTTCCGCGGCCAGTTCATGAAAGGACGCCGTCAACACGTCCCTGCGGGCGACAACCACATAGTCGTGTCCGGGCTGCATTGCAAACCCTGCATGAAGCCGCACCGCCTCTTTCAGGCGTCGCCGCATGCGGTTTCTTTCAACCGCGTTGCCATGTTTTTTTGTGACTGTGAAGCCGACGCGGGCTTCGCCCTCTTCCTTACGGTCCAGAACCTCGAGAAGGAAGAGACTGCCGCGGCGCTTTTCGCCTTCGCGGACTGCAAGAAACTGCGGGCGGCTTTTGAGCCGCCCGGCAATCATTTTGTCTTCTTTGGTCTTCGAACCGCCCGTCATTTTCTATCGGGCACTTCCGGCCTTAGGCCGAAAGACGCTTGCGGCCGCGAGCGCGGCGAGCAACGATGACCTTGCGGCCGCCCTTAGTGGCCATACGCGCACGGAAACCGTGGCGGCGCTTGCGAACAAGCTTCGAGGGCTGATATGTACGCTTCATTTATTTAAACACCGCGGAGTGCGGCCCTTCTTGAATTTGCACGATGCAAGGAGCGTTATTTTTCGAACGGACGAGGTCGCGAAAGACCTTGAATGACCGGACGTGCGGCGGCTTATACGGATGAAGCCTGCCAAAGTCAATTATGACAGGCAGTTTCCCCGGATGCGCCAGGCAAACGGCAAGATTTCGCACTCAGGTGTTAACGAATGCAACTTATCACCATTCGGTTGTATATTTCAACATAAAGCTTTCGCTGGCTTTCAATCGCAGCTTTTATTCCTTGATGGTGCTCGGCTTTAGGCGAAGCATACTGCGGGCTGCAGTAAGTATGGGTAATTTCTTGTAGCTGATATTGTTAATATTCGAAATACAACATTAACGAATTTACCCGATCTTCAAGTGCATCGGCTGGGAATTTGTTTTCCAGGCATTGTGTGAAGTGAGGAGTGTTCGTTGAAAATCCGCGGCAAAATCAACCTTCTTGTCTCCGTCATGGGCGGCGTAGCGCTTTTGATCGGTGCCACTGCGCTCTCGGCGATGCGCGAATACAACGAAAACCTGACGGCTTACGAGCATGCCGCAGCCCGCGCTTATGCCGGAGAACGCCTCAACCGTTTCGTCACCGCCGTCGTCATGGAATCGCGCGGCATCTATGCCGCAAAGAGCCTCGAACAGACGCCGGCCTTCGGTAAGGGCCTGATGGCCGATCTGGACGAAATCGACAAGGTCATTGCCGGCTGGGCGCCGCTCGTGCCGGACAGCCAGAAGGCTTCCTTCACCAAGCTTGTCGACCGCGCCAAGGAATTTCGCACCTTCCGTACTGAGACGGCGCGCCTCGGCACGGAGGTCAGCCCGCAGGCGGCCAATGAGCAGGGTAACAACGACGCCAACCGCGCCAACCGCAAGGCCTTCCAGGCCGAGATCGACGCGATCGTCAACACCGACAAGGCCGAACTGACGGCCGTGCGCGATCAGATCGAAGATTTCCGCAGCTGGATCCTGACGCTGGTGCTCAGCATCACCGGCATCGGCATCGCAGTCGGCGTCGGCATGGGTTTCTATATCGGCACCAGCCACCTGAGCCGGCCGATCAAGAAGGTGACGGATGCGATCAAGGAAGTTGCCGACGGCAACTTCCAGGCCGAGGTGCCCTTTGCCGGCCGCAAGGATGAAATCGGCGAAATGGCCGCCGCCGTTGCCGTCTTCAAGGAAAACGGCCTCGCCATCCAGCGCATGAACGCCCAGGAGGCGGCGATGCGGGCAAAAAGCGACGACCTGCAGTCCAGCATGTCCGTCGTCGTGGCGGCCGCTGCCGCCGGCGATTTCAGCCACCGCATCAACAAGGATTATGAAGACGAGAGCCTCAACCAGTTCGCCGGCAATATCAACACGCTGCTGTCGAGCGTCGATACCGGCGTCAACGAAACCCGCCGGGTCATTGCAAGCCTTGCTGAAGGCGACCTGACGCAGACCATGCGCGGTCAATTCCAGGGCGTCTTTGCCGAGCTGCAGAAAAACGTCAACAATACGTTTGTGACGCTGCAGACGACGATGCGCGAGGTGCTCGAGACGACTGAAGCAATCAACGGCAATACCAACGAGTTGCGCAACGCCAGTGACGATCTGTCCAAGCGCACTGAACAGCAGGCTGCAGCACTTGAGGAAACCTCCGCGGCTCTCGATGAGATCACGGCCGTCGTGCAGAACTCCACCGAACGCGCCCAGGAGGCCACCGTCATGGTCTCTGAGGCAAAAGACAATGCCGGCCGCTCCGGCGTCGTGGTCCGCAATGCAGTCGACGCCATGGGCCGCATCGAGCAGGCCTCCCGCGAGATCAGCCAGATCATCAATGTCATCGACGAGATCGCCTTCCAGACCAACCTGCTGGCGCTGAATGCCGGCGTCGAGGCGGCACGTGCCGGTGAGGCCGGCAAGGGCTTTGCGGTCGTCGCACAGGAAGTGCGTGAACTGGCCCAGCGCTCGGCGACTGCCGCCAAGGATATCAAGGCACTCATCACCAAGTCGGGCGACGAAGTGCAGGTCGGCGTCAAGCTGGTTCAGGCGACGGGCGAGGCGCTGTCCGAGATCGAGACACGGGTCATCGCCATCAACGACCATATTCATTCGATCGCAACGGCGGCCAAGGAACAGTCGACTGGCCTCAAGGAAGTCAACACCGCCGTCAACCAGATGGACCAGGTTACCCAGCAGAACGCCGCGATGGTCGAAGAAACCTCGGCTGCGACCCACAAACTGTCAGCCGAAGCCGATGGCCTCGTGCGCCTCATCTCCCGTTTCAAGGTCTCGAACGACGCACAGGCGGCGGTGGTCGTTGCCCGCCAACAGCATCACCAGCCGGTCGCCTCTCCAGCGCGCCGCGCGATCGGCCGCGTTGCCCGCGCCTTCGGCGGCAATGCCGCCGCGGCAGAGCAGAGCTGGGAAGAGTTCTGACAGTGTTCACAAACGGTACCGGAGCGCCGCCTGCGGGCGGCGCTTTCGTTTGTGACGACTTGCCGCTGCTCGCAAAGATTTGAAAGCGGACCATTCTCGTCTAATATAAAAGCTCACGCTGATGGCGGCCTTTCGCCGCACGGACAAGACGAGATGCCGGTTCAGGACCAGGGCGAGACCTCCCAGACGGAAAACACCGCGGCCGGTGAGGCTGCCAGGGGCTCGTATCCGCGTGCCGGCAAGTTCGGCGGCCTTTCGGGCAAGCTGCTCTGGCTCACCGTCTTCTTCATCATGCTGGCGGAAATCCTGATCTTCTTTCCTTCGATTGCAAGCATGCGCATTCGCTGGCTCGAGGATCGGCTGAATACGGCTGCTGCGGCCGCAATCGTCATCGATGGCCTGCAGCCGGTGGAACTGCCGCGCGCGTTGCAGAAGGAAACGCTGGAAGCGACGGGTACCAAAGCGATCGTGCTGCGCAAGGACGGCACCTCCCGGCTACTTGCCATGAGCGGGATGCCGACCTCGGTCGATGAATCCTATGATCTCACGGACATCCCGCCATTGACCGCGATGCGCGACGCGCTGGACACGATGATCTTCGGCGGCAACCGGATGATCCGCGTCTATGGCGCGGTCGGCGAGACCGATACCGGCGTTGAGGTCGTCATGAAAGACAGGCCGCTGCGCAAGGCCATGTTCGGCTATGCCCGCAACGTGCTGCTTCTGTCGATCCTGATTTCGTTCTTTACCGCGACGCTGATCTTCTTTGCGATCAACCGCATCCTCATTCGCCCGATCCGCAGGCTGACGGGCAGCATGCAGCAATTTGCCTCCGATCCCGAAAATCCGCAGCATGTCTACGTCGGCGACGGCGGTCGCGACGAGCTGGCCGTTGCGGGGCGCAACCTGACCTCGATGCAGCTCGAACTGCAGAAGACTCTGAAGCAGCAGAAAAATCTCGCAGCCCTCGGCCTCGCTGTCTCGAAGATCAATCACGACATGCGCAACATCCTGGCATCCGCGCAGCTCATGTCGGACCGCCTTGTCGATGTCGACGATCCCATGGTGAAAAGTTTCGCGCCGAAGCTGCTGCGCACCATCGATCGGGCCGTCGGCTACACGACCGAAGTCCTCTCTTATGGCAAGGCAACCGAATCGGCGCCGCGCCGCCGCCGCATCCGCCTTTATGGGCTTGTGCAGGAAGTGAAGGATATCCTGGCGATCGATCCGCAGAGCGGCGTCGAGTTCATCGAGCAGATGGGGCCGGATCTGGAAGTGGATGCCGACAGCGAGCAATTGTTCCGCATCATTCACAATCTCTGCCGAAACGCCCTGCAGGCGCTTACCTCGCCGGGCGAGGAGAGGGCCGGGATCGTCAGGCGCATCACGGTCGCCGCCCAGCGCGTCGGCAGCGTCGTCAGCATTACGGTGGACGATACAGGCCCGGGTATGCCGCTGAAGGCGCGGCAGAACCTCTTTGCCGCCTTCCGCGGCTCGGCGCGTTCGGGCGGCACGGGTCTTGGCCTCACTATCGCCCGGGAACTGGTGCTGGCGCATGGCGGCACCATCGCCCTTGTGGAAAAGCCCTCGGTCGGCACGCAGTTCCGCATCGAAATTCCGGATCGCCCGGTTTCGCTGGAAGATTACCGCAGCCGGTCCCACGCCGAAAAGTGATGCAATTTCCGCAAGTGAGCTTTGCGGAATCAAAGTCGCGATTTTTTTCGAATTGCTATTGCATTGCCCGAAAAGACCCTTTAGAGAACCGCCCACGCAAGCGGCTCGGCCGCCTCTGCAAGCGCACCCGTAGCTCAGCTGGATAGAGCACCAGACTACGAATCTGGGGGTCAGGAGTTCGAATCTCTTCGGGTGCGCCATTATCCTCCTAATGAATTGAATCTGAAAAACATCTAGGGTTTCAGAGTCTTAGCGAGAGCCGCCTAGTACACAACGGTATCGCACAAGGGTGGGATACTCGATGGCAGGGCTCAGCAACCGGCCACCTTCATCACCCTGCTTCCGAATGAACGCCTTCTGTGCGTCCGAAAACTGCGATGCCTTCATCGTCTTCCGTTCCTTTCCCAGCCAGGAAAATGCAGCGGAAAACTCTAACCAAAACTGGTCCAGTTTGAAGGGGTCAGATCAGATCATTCAGATCAATGTCCTGAGCCGGAGGGCTCCACCTCCCATGTTTACATGCGACAAATTTAGGGATATTTTATATCCATAATATGTGCTGATTTTCTCCACGCCGGAACGCATCAATGATTTTAAAGAGCCAAGTCGAGTGGGTGCTGCATTGCTGCGCCATTCTCGCTGGCCTGCCCGATGGGCGCTATCTGTCGACCAAGGCGCTGGCAGAATTGCACGGGCTTCCGAAGGAATACCTATCCAAGGCACTGCAGAGCCTGTCTCAGGCAGGGCTCGTTCATTCGACCCTCGGCCCATCCGGTGGCTATCGCCTCGCAAGACCGCCGGCGGAATTGACCTTTCTCGATATCGCGGAGGCGGTGGAAGGCAAAGCGCGGACCTTTGTCTGCGCCAACATCCGCGCTAACAACCCCTGCCGCCCGAAGGGCTATTGCGACAGCAGCCCCTGCGCCGTGGCTCGCATCATGTGGGAAGCCGACGAAGCATGGCGCCAGAAACTGCGCAGCGTCACGCTGGCGGATCTTGGAGAGATACTGTCGCAAGAAACGCCTCCAGCCATCTGGAACGATACTTTCGAGTGGGTTCTAAAGCGCGCTGGATGAGCGCCCTCCAGTACTCGGAGCGAAAGACCCGCCGCTGGTTGTTGCCCGCACATACACGAGGCTTTCGGCAGGCACAGCCAGCGAAAGACCGCTTGCTCCGCATTGATCATGGATGAGGTCGATGATCTCGTTCCTGGCTGAGATTCCTATGGCGAGACTGGGGACTCGGAACTGCAACTCCACTTCGATCGCAATCGCGTCGATGGTCTTCAGGGCGACGGCCGGTGGCGGATCCTTGACAATACGGCTGCTGCCTTGCAGCACGGACCGCATGGCTTCCTCGACAAAGCTTGGCCTTTGCCCAGCGGCAAAGCGCACGGTTAACACGATCTGATGCGTCTCGTCGGGGCGGCTGAGGCTGGTCAGGCCTTGCCTCGCCAGCATACTGTTTGGCAGCACGACGATGTTGTTGGCGCCGGTCAGCAGGTTGGTTGAGCGCCAGTTGGTCTCGGTGACACGACCCGCGGTGCCGTCGTTCAATTGGACCCAGTCGCCAATGGCATAGGCCTTGCCGAGCGTCAGTGCGATGCCGGAAAAGACGTCGCCGAGTGTGTTCTGTAAAGCCAGACCCAGGATGACGGCAACGATGCCGGAGGTCGTCACCAATGTGGCGATCGGCATACCGAAAACGAAGCCCGTGACCGACAGCGCCATGCCGACATAGACGACGGCTACAGCCATATCCAGGATGAGGTGGGCTTCCCGCGGCTTACGGTTGAGTCGGACATAGATATGGAGGAAGCCGATGATCGTCCAAGCGAGATGGGTCCACCAGAGAATTCTGGCCGACTTGGAGAGCAGCGCGACAAAACCCTGCGTGTAGACGTCATCGGGCTGATGCGGAGCGATGCCCCCCATGTAGAGCTCAAGGCTCATGCCGGTGAAGAACAGGATCTGGGCGATCAGGCGTCCCGTCGGACGGTTCCTGCCTTGAACGTGCCATACGACGATACCGGCAATCCCCAGGATGTTGATCAGCAGGAACGGCAAGAAGTGGTCATCGCCAAACATGGTTAGGAATCACCGATAACGGTTGATCGCGTCGAAGAACGGCCGTGCACCGGATCGGGCGCCCGGCCTGTTCATCTATTTCTTGATCGGAAACGTCAGTTCCTGCTGGGCAGTATCGACCACGAAGACCGCGAGCAGCTTCGCGGGCTCGGTCTTACTTGCATTCTCACTGACGCCGTGGCGATCGCCCGGCAGTTCCGAAAAGCTCTCGCCGGCCTTGTAGACCTTCACAGGACCATCGTTGACCTGACTGCGTATCGCTCCTTCGAGGACTGTCGCGTAGATGAAGGCGGATGATGGGTGTGTGTGGCCGTCGGAGAAACCGCCCGGACCGTATTCGACCAAAACACCTTTCATGCTTTTGCCGGGAACGTTCGGCAACTCGTGCTCGTAGACAAGAGTGACCTTGGCATCTTTTTCGCCGGCATCATTGGCAGCTGCCGTTGCGGACAAGAGAGCAGTCATGGCAAGGGCGAGAATTGGCTTGATCATTTCGAAATTCCTTTTCTTGAGGGTGGGACAGTGCGGAGCATGTGGCGGCGCACCGATATCCGATCATCTGCGGGCAGAGGTTGCGAACCACTGCTCGAAAGTGATGTGGCCGAGGCGCGGATTGTTGTCGGAAACGAGTGAGCCATCCTCCAGCCGGGCGCCGAAATATCGCGCCTCCGTATCCGCCTCGACTTCGCGCCCATCACCCATAGCCTTCAGATAACGGGCAACGAGTTCGTTGAGCCGGACACGTTCCGGACCGGAGATCTCGATGACGCCGTTGATCGGCGCCGCAGTCGCAGCGGCGGCCACGTTGTCGGCGACATCGTCAGAGGCGATCGGCTGCACATAGGCCGGCGATAGACGCACGGTGTTTCCGATCGTGCCCGACTGGGCGATACCACCGAGGAATTCCATGAACTGCGTCGAGTGGACGATCGTATAGGGAATACCGGCCCCCCGAATGATCTTTTCCTGGGCGACCTTGGCGCGCATGTAGCCGCTCTCGGGCAGGCGATCGACGCCGATGATGGAAAGGGCGATATGATGTTTCACGGCGGCCGCCTTTTCCGCCGCCATCAGATTACGACCCGATATCTCGAAAAAATCGAGCACGGCCTTGTCCTCGAAGGAGGGTGAGTTTGCGAGGTCGATGACGACGGAGGCACCGGTAAGCGCCTCGGCGAGACCCTCGCCGGTGATCGTGTTGACGCCGGTGTTCGGGGCGGCGGCAATGACTTCATGGCCTTGCCTGCGAAGGCGCTCGGCCGTCTTTGAACCGATAAGGCCGGTTCCGCCGATGATGACAATTTTCATGAATTTCTCCATTTGCGGCTGCTTCGCGCACCGCGTTGTTCATTCGTTGCTGAATGGTTGGTCGAGTGTCGGGCCGGCCGAGCCGGCGCGTGGCCCCGAAGGCTGTGACCCGCTCGCCTCTGGCCATCAGGCGGTTAGTAGTCCCAGAAGACCGGCACCCAACGGAAATGGTCGCCGTCGGCTGCGACGTGGCCAACCGAGGGGAACGGCATATGAGTGGCCACCAGAAGTTCGCCGGTCTCCGCCAGCTCCCGCAAAAGACGAACGCGGACGCGGGCAGCCTCTTCCGGGTCGTGCTCGAAGCCATTGAACCAGTCGGGGTGATCGAAGCCGACCGCGAACACCGCATCGCCAGCGAACATCAGCCGGTCTTTGCCTGATGCCACGCGGACCACGCTGTGCCCGGGAGTGTGGCCGCCGGTTCGGGAGACGACCACCCCCGGTGCCACCTCGTACTCTTCATCGAACAGTTCCAGCTGACTCTCGTATACTTTTGTGAACTGCTTGGCGGCCGTTCGAAGCGCGTCCGGGAAGCCGGGCGGCATGGACACGTGAGAGAAATCGGGCGTCTCCCAGAATTTGACCTCGGCTGAGGCCACATGGATCCGCAGGTCTGGACGCAACCGCTCCTTCACCCCGTCGACGAGCAGCCCGCCAACGTGGTCCATATGCATGTGGGTAAGTACTACGTCGGTTACGGATCCAAGATCGATGCCGGCCGCCTCCAGTCGCTTGATCAATTGCCCGGCCCGCGGCAAGTTCAACTCCGGGTCCAATCCAAGGCCGGCGTCGATGAGGATGGTCTGCTCGCCGCTACGCACCACGACCACGTTCAGCGCCCAGTCGAAAGCGTCCGGCGGCAGGAACATGTCGTTCAGCCATGCCGCGCGCTCAGTCGGGTCGGCATTGTGCCCCAACATCTTGGTTGGGAGCGGTAGCACGCCATCGCTGATCACCAGCACATCGATCTCGCCCACCCGCACCGCATAGCGCGAGGGAACCAACTCTTCGGAGCGTGACCCGCCGGGGGCCAGGGTGTTGTTCAGGTTCATATCTGTCTCCTGTTTCAAAAGATGCATTCATTCGCGTCCGCCTTTGCGGCGTGCGTCGTTCAATGGTCCGTCAGGGGAAGAGCCTAGTTGAGACCGGCCTTGTCGAGGCCGTAGAGCTTGTCGGCCGAGCCAGGCACGGTCTTGAAGGCGATGCTGGCGCGGTTCCAGGCGTTGATGACCATGATCGAAAAGGTCAGGTCTGAGATTTCCTTCTCGGAAAACTGGCCGCGTACACGCTCGTAGAGCTCATCCGGAATGCCGCCTTCCGGCAGTTTCGTCACAGCTTCGGTCCAGGCGAGGGCCGCGCGTTCACGTGGGATGAAAAGGTTCGATTCACGCCAGATGGCAACGTGATAGAGCCTGAGTTCGGTCTCGCCATGGATTTTGGCTTCCTTGACATGCATGTCTAGGCAGAAGGCGCAGCCGTTCATCTGCGACGCGCGGATTTGCACGAGATCTTCGATCTTCTGCTCAATGGCGCTGTCCTTCAGGGCCATGCTGAGGTCCGAAAGTTTCTTCAGCAGCTCAGGCGATTTCTGGGCGTAGTTCAGGCGCAGGGTCATGGTTTCTCTCCAATTAAGGATATTTGACATCCTTAAGGATAAATAATATCTGTAATGCATCGGGCGTAAAGACCTTTCGACCCAAGTGGCGGACATAAGGCTTATGTCGAGAACGAAGGGGACGGTTATGGACATCGTTTGCGCGTTACGGACATTCCTGCGGGTTGCCGAGGCGGGCTCGTTTTCAGCTGCCGCCATCGATCTCAAGCTGACGCAGCCTGCGGTTTCCCGGCAGGTTTCGGCGCTGGAGGCCCAGCTCGACACACGTCTTCTGCATCGCTCGACCACAGCATTGGCACTCACGTCCGAAGGCGAACGGATGATCCCGATGGCGCTCAGGGTTATCGAAGCGGTGGAAGCACTCGGCGAGTCTGCCGGTCCGGAGGGAACCGCATCTGGCAAGGTACGCCTCTCCCTGCCTGCACCGTTGGGGCTTTACATGAGCGACCGGTTCGCAACTCTTCTCGACCGCCACCCGGAACTTTTCGTTGAACTGTTGTTTCGCGAAGAGCCATCCGATCTGATTGAAGAAGGCATCGACCTCGAAGTGCGCCTCGGCGCTGTTGCCGATTCCAGCCTGATATGCCGCAGGATCGGCTGGACGACGGCCTTTCTCGTCGCATCCCCAAGCTATCTGGAAAAACGAAGCATGCCGAGAAACTTCGAGGATCTGAACCGCCATGACTGTATCTGCTATAGCCGCGGCGGCAGCGGTCGTTCCTGGCAGTTTTCCAACGGGGCCGATGAAGTCGCGGTGCGGATCGCGCCGCGTCTCGTCTTGGATAATGCCGTTGCCGTGCACCGCGCCGTGCTTGCCGGAGCCGGCATCGCGATCCTCACCCACATCCTGGCGACACCCGATATCGGCGCCGGGCGATTGGTCAATCTAGTGCCCGACTTCCCGCCGGCCCGCCTGCCGATCAACCTGGTCTACTCCTCGCGGCGCAACATGCCGCTTCGCGTAAGAACCATTATCGAATATCTCGTTGCGGCGATGCAGGAAGATCCGTTTATGGCTTCATCATCCGGAGGGCCTTGGAGAGCCATGGAGGAGACATAGTTCTCATCTTCACCTGAGACGGTGCGCCATTATTCTCCCAATGAGCCATTATTCTCCCAATGAATTGTATCCGAAAAGGGTCTAGGCTTCGGAACCTTGGCGAGAGCCGCTTGGCACGCAACGGTATCGCACGAGGGTGGAGTAGTTTATGGCAGGCTCAGCTATGCAGAGTCGCGCCTCAGGCATTATGAGCTTCTCAAACGGCTTCCTTTGGAGCTTACCGGAAAGTCAGCGCCGGCTTACAGCCGCTCGCGCTTCAGCCGGGCGGCCAGCTCATTCACGAACAGGCGCGTTTTGGCGAGCGGTATCTTGCCGGATGGCCACACTGCGTAAATTGGAATCTTGCTGTCCTCGAAGTCTTCGAGAACCACTTCCACCGTACCCTCATCAACGAGGCTGCGGATCTGCCATAGCGGCGTGAGCCCGATGCCGAGCCCGCTTGCCACGGCGGCATGTGTTGCAGCCGCACTGTCGCTGCCGAAGCGACCATGCACCCGCACGGCTTTCCACCGATCCGGAACGTCCATGTCTCGCCGGACCCTTCGGCATGGCGCAGAACGCATTGATGTCGTATCAGGTCGTCAGGATGTTCGGGACGGCCATATGTGGCAAAGTAGGCAGGAGATCCGAAGACCACGGCGCGAAGATCGCCGAGACGCCGTGCCTTGAGGCTGGAATCGGCCATATCCCTGATCCGCACCGCCAACTGCCGATGCACGCAGCGAACCGACCGGCCCGACGCCGACGTTCTGCTCCAGTGCCGCAAGCGAGCGGTTGATGGACTGCAGCGACCGGCGCAGGTGGCGCGCCGCTGCGGTCTGGCTGCCTTTCTCGGCGATGGCCAAGAAGGCCTCGAGGTCATCGAGTCGCTCCATATGCATTCTCTCGTTTTCCGGAAGAGTATATCGCATTTGCCGCCAATTGTCGCATCGCAGGATCCTCTCTATCTATGGGTGACGCGCCGGCCCGAATGCTGTGTCCGTGCCCGCGTCAAAGAGTTGGAAACCCTTGATCACCACGTCCTGCAGCCTTTCGCCTGTGTGAAGGATCACAGCGACCATCGGCGAGAAGGGTTAAGTCCGAGACAGACGACGGGAGAAAATGAGGTCTTAGAAAGTCTCACTGGTTTTCCGGACGAACTGCTTAGGTTGAAGGGGGTGCAGGGGCACTTGCCCAAGGTTTCTAGAAAATGTCATTTTTGCACTGTTATACATGTGACTGACATTTCCGTGCGTCGGTAGAGACAATCCTAAGCATCCTAGCAACCTATGAGCCGGATGACTGCACAACGCCGAAGCTCATGTGCCGGAGGTGGGTAGTTGACTGAATACGGTTACGGAGCATCGGCGGCACGCAATGAAAAAATGGCTGGACATTGCAAAACAATGGGCGCGGACCATCAAGCGCGACGTTGTTGCACTTTGGTTGGCTGGACGTGACGAGCAAACGCCTCTGGCGGCAAAGCTTGTCGCCGGCATGGTCGCCGCTTACGCGCTCTCACCGATCGATCTCATCCCCGATTTTATCCCAATTCTCGGATACTTCGACGATCTGATTATCGTGCCGCTCGGGGTGCTGTGGGCAGTCCGGCTTATTCCGCCACCGTTGATGTCGGAGTTCAGGACGCTGGCTGCCAGCCGGCAACAGCGGCCCGTCACCCGGGCGGGATTGATAGCGATCATGGCAATATGGCTGGGGGTTGCGCTGCTTTTGGGTGCCTACGCGTTCAAATACCTTAATCGCGTCGGATAGCTCTCATCCGCGCTCTTTGCCGACATTCAACCATAAAGGTTTGAAATGTTACTTATGAGGGGAGAAAGTCCCGTTTTCGTTGCTCCTCAACATGGTGCGAAGCATTTCCCCTACCGGGCCGATATTGATGGGCTACGGGCGATCGCCATCCTGCCGGTCATCCTTTTTCATGCCGGCGTGGCTGGCGTCGGTGGCGGTTTTGTCGGCGTCGATGTGTTCTTCGTCATTTCCGGCTATCTGATGTGCAGCCTGATTGCGGGCGAGATGGCACAAGGCGAGTTCGGTCTTCTCGGCTTCTATCAGCGACGCGTCCGCCGGATCTTCCCCGCCCTCTTTGCGATGATGCTGACTTGCGCTGTCGTTGCATGGTTCGCCTTCATGCCACAGGAACTTCTCTATTTCGCCCGCAGCATGAGCGCCGCGTCCCTCTTCACGTCGAACATCCAGTTTGCCAAGGAGGCAGGTTACTTCGACATCGGCGCACAGATGAAGCCGCTGCTGCATACTTGGTCGCTTGCCGTCGAAGAGCAGTTTTACATCGGCTTTCCCCTCGTCATGATCCTGCTGCAGAGGATCGCGCCGCGACAGGTCATCGCTTTGGTACTTGTCATCCTGGCGGCATCCTTCGCCGCCGGCATCGGCGCGTTGAACCGCGATGCGACGGCAGCCTTTTATCTGTCGCAATATCGCGTCTGGGAGCTTCTGATCGGCGTCGTGCTAGGTTTGGGGGCCATTCCGGAACTGCGCAGCAAAATGGGCCGGCAGGTTCTGGCGGCAACCGGCCTCCTCCTAATCGGGATCGCGGTCTTCACCTTCACCGAAAAAACGACCTTTCCGGGCTTTGCCGCATTGCTGCCCTGCCTCGGTGCAGCCTGCATCATCCATGCGCGCGCCGGCAATGGCGTCGTCGGCCGGCTTTTGACGCTGCGGCCGCTCGTCTTCGTCGGGCTGATTTCCTATTCGCTCTATCTCTGGCATTGGCCCATCATCGTTTTCACGCGCTATTTCACGGGCCACGAGCTGACTCCCGCGCTGCGTCTGACTGTCATTTTGGCATCGATCCTTGTTGCGATCGCCTCGTGGCGCTTCATCGAAAAGCCGTTCCGCGGCAGCCTGGCTTTGTTCAAGGGCAGGCTTCTGCCGGCGATAGCGGTTCTGCTCGTCGGGGTCACGTCCGGCGCTGGGACACTGGTGGTCATGAGTGGCGGCGCACCAGGCCGCTTGCCTGCCGATGTTCGCGCCATCTATGCGGCAACCTACGACCGGAGCCATTTCTATCAGGATGGCTGCTTCAGCGAGTCCGACCACAAGGGGCCGTCGAATGCCGATATCGAAAGCGGCAAGGTCTGCGCTCTGGGCGATCTGGACGACACCGGTCCGGACTTCCTTGTCTGGGGTGACTCACACGCCGCAGCAATGGCGCCGGCGATCGATACGGCCGCAGCTGCCAGAGGGTTCGGCGGCATGTTCGCCGCCCATGCCACCTGCCCACCGCTCAATGATGTGCCGCTTACGACCAAGGGCGACACAAGACGATGCACGGCTTTCAACAACTCGGTGCGCGACCTGATTAGGGAAAAGCATATTCCGCTCGTGTTCATGCTGGCCTATTGGCCGAAATATGTTCACCAGTCCGAATTGCCGAACCAGGGGGATTATTTCGATGCCTCCATTCCCCCCAGCGTGGCGGATTACTCGACGCCCGTTGCAACAGCGCTTGATAACACCCTGGCTCAATTGAAACAGGAGGGCGTCAAGGTTGTCCTCGTCATGGACGTGCCGGAAATGGGTCACTTCGTGCCCGAGGCTCTGGCCAAGGCCAAGCTTGCGGGCACTTCGACAGATATTGCGCCGCCCTGGCCCTATATCGCCGAGAGGCAGGCACTCGCCCGCTCCATGCTGAAGAAATATGCCGCCAAATACGATGCGGCGATCGTCGATCCGCTGGCCGCCTTCTGTGACAACGACCATTGCCTCGCATCGCGAAACGGTGTGCCGCTTTACATGGACGCCGACCACATCACCGCCTCCGCGGCCAAGAGCCTCGGCTATCTTTTCGTGTCCGCGTTCAATGGGGCGGCAAACATCTGAGCGTTGAACGGGGCTGCTTCGCTCTGGCACGCACTGCCGTCGATTTGCCAGAGAACCGCGTTGACGCGGTTTTTTCCTGCGTTGACGATGGTCTGTCCGTTGACGATTCGCCCGCAGTTCTTCCGCAGGAACCCGCTGAAACGCGTGGTGTTGAGCCGGCCGCGTTCGATAAACTCCGAGAGCGCGTCTATCAGAGCTTCATGGCGACGGTTGCCGACGGGATCGAAGGCCCCTTCCTCTATTATTTTAGCAATTTCAGATGCAGCCCAGGGCTTGCCCGTCGGCAGCGCCGAGACAATGGCCGAGGTGCGTTCCTTTTCCGGGTCGTTCTCCCTGATCTTAGCCGAATTACCCAATGGATCAGGCGAGCCCATCCAAACGAGCGCGGAGCGCACGAGATCCGACCTCCTCATGCCTAGTTTCGCGCAACCTTCGGCGTCTATCTGCGGAAGCGATAGATTGTGTAGGCGAGCGACCGGAGGTCGGATGAAGACGAGAATTATGGGTGTGGTCGGTCTCGTTGTCATGATGGGCGCCCTTGCCGGCTGTGTTGACCGTGCCAATGCGCCGGTGCTCATACCGGTCGCTTCCCCCGTCAATCCGCCTGGTGTCACTCACAGCCTCTGTGTGTCCGATGCCAACGCAATGTATGACGAGGCGAATAAGCAGTACGACCTGCGTGCGCAGATGACCGGCCACCGCGATGCCGTGGAGCGGGAAACCAATGCAAGTGGCGCCGCCCATCGGCAATACCTCTCCTGCGTCGCAAGCCAGGGCTACCGTCCTTTGTACGCCAACTGAGAACAGTGAATTCACACAGCTAGTGAATTGTCGCAGGCGCCACTCTCGCGGCTTTTGCAAAATCGCAATTTTGATTTTTTGTGTCTTTCAGTCGCGGCAAATCGCCTGCAATCACAAGTGCAGGAAGCCGCGTGTGATGATGGAACTTCGCGCGCATAGAACGCATTTTTCTTAGGTAAATCCAGTAAGGAGGGTTTATCATGAAAATGCTTAATCTAGCCCCGTCCGCCTTTGCGCTCAGCGCTCTTCTCGCCCTCTCGTTTACCGCTCCCGCGCTGGCGGCGCCCGTTCAACAGGCCCGGATTCCGGTCCCGTCGAATGCAGAAATGGTGCAATATAAAGCACATGCCGGCTATTGGCATGGCTTTCATGGATTCCGCACGGAACGCCCCGGTACCCGCCGTCACTCCGACGGCTACTGGTATCCGCTTGCCGCGTTCGGCGTTGAAGCCGGCACCACGGGCTCGATTGTCCGCCAACCCGAAAATCGCCCTGCACCCAAAACTATGTGCAACCCCACGTTTACCGGCACGATCGGACCCGGCAGCATGCCGTGCGACAACGGCTACTGAGCCGGCAAAGAAAAAGGCGGCCAAAAGCCGCCTTTTTCGTGTCCGCAATCGGAACTCACGTATCCGTGATCGCTGTTGCGGCACAGTAGAATATGACAAATCCGCTTCCTAGCTCCTTGGCGTAATTCGAAACCACCCTCCCAAGGAGACAAGAAGTGATCAACCTAGTGAAGAATGGCCTCGTGGCCGCCGCCTTTGGCGCAATCGTCAGCGTTTCGGCTTTCGCATCTGCCGACGCAGCCCCGGCTCAACAGCCGCAGCATCAGATCACCAAGCAGCAGAAGAACACCAAGACTCGCCAGGAGCCCCGCACGACCGGTTCGGTCAACGGTGCATCCAGCAGCTCCATGCCCTACCAGTACAGCCCGAAGAAGCCGCTCAACATGGCCTGCGGCCTCCGCTTCAACCCGACCAGCAGCTCGGGCTGCAACTATTAAAAGCAGTTTGATGGCATAAGGCGAGAGGAAAGGGGGCTGGAGTCTCTACCTCGAAAGAGGGCAGCCTGCACGGCTGCCTTTTTCGTTCCAAGGGTGCTTTGGTCACGCTGTCGAGGGAAGGCCGGCCCATTTGGTCCGGCACGCCCCTCCCGCCCAGCCAGTCATGGAAGCTCCCATTGTGGAGTTGACGGTTCGGGCCGATTGCGGATCCATATAATACATTGCACTAAGTGCAAAAATGCAATAGATACAAAAATACACAAAATGTTGAGGAGGACGACCTGCGAAGAAACGATGGATTGACGGGCCTGCCTTGGAATTGCCATGCTGGGGGAGATCGTCGCATCAACAGTCAATCACGTTTCAGCCAGGTGGGATAATCATGATAGCAAAGAGTGCATATTCCGATTTCCTGCATTTTTTCCGTTCCTGGCTGAACAACCCGTTGAGGGTTGCCGCGATTGCGCCCTCCGGCGACTCGCTCGCCCGGATCATGACAAGCGAGATCGCTGCGCTGGACGGCCCGATTATCGAGCTCGGGCCAGGCACCGGCGTCTTCACCCGCGCACTGCTTGCGCGTGGCATCAGCGAGTGCGACCTGACGCTCATCGAATATGGTCCTGAATTCATAGGATCGCTCCAGAAGCGTTTCCCCGATGCGCGTATCCTGCAGATGGACGCAGCCCATCTGGCGCAGGCTGATATTTTCGAGGGCGAACCCGTCGGCGCTGTCGTCAGCGGCCTGCCACTGCTTTCCATGTCGCCGCGCAAGATCGCCTCGATCCTTGCAGGGGCTTTTGTCTATATGCGGGCCGGCGGTGCTTTCTATCAGTTCACCTACGGGCCGCGCTGTCCCGTGCCGCGCCCGATCCTCGACCGCCTGGGCCTGAAAGCGACGCGCATCGGCGGCACGGTCCGCAACCTGCCGCCAGCGTCCGTCTACCGGATTTCGCGCCGCAAGCCGCTTGAACTCTCACGTGAGCGTTTCAAATATCGCACCGGCGGAGTGGATATGGAGATCGCCGCTTTCTCCGAAGCGGATGACTGAATGACACCTGATGGAAATGACCGAGAAGAAACAGCCTGAAGCCGTCGAGGGCAGGCGCGAGCGCAAACGGCGCCAGACCCGCGAGCGCATCGAGCAGGCAGCGATGAGCCTCTTTCTGGAGCGCGGGTTTGACGCCACCACCATTGAGGAGATCACTGAAGCTGCCGATGTTTCGAAGCGCAGCTTCTTTGATTATTTCCCGTCAAAGGAAGAGGTCGTCTTCGCCTGGCAGGATTCCTTCGCCGACCGCCTGATGGCGGCGATTGCCGAGCGGCCAGCCAGTGAATCCTCCGTCAAGGCGGTCGAGGAAGCCCTGATCGTCACCGTCACCGCTTCGATTGACGAGCGTGCCATGGCGCTTGGCGAACTCATCCATTGCACGCCGACCCTCAAGGCACGCGATCAGCTCAAATATGCCAAGCTGGAGCAGAAGCTGACCGAGGCGCTGATTGCCCGCAAGGGCGGCGATCGGGACGTGCGGACGCATATGCATTTGCTTTCGACGATCGTCATCGGCGCGCTGCGCGTCGGCAGTGAGGTCTGGCGCGCGCGCGCCCAGGATGCTTTGATGGAAGGCGCTTCAATGGAAGCCTTCGCACGCGAGATCTTTGGCGAACTCTGGAAGATGCTGGCCGAATTCGGCGAAGAGACGAAAACCCGCCTCCAAAGCAATTCCATACGCCAGAGCAATTCTAGCAAAAGTGCGTAGCGGTTTTGCGTCCGGAATTGCGTGAAAACAAAGAGATAGAGCATTTCCGTGATTCGGAGATAAACGGAAATGCTCTAGATAATCACGCTTTCCGTTGCCGGCGGCGCTTCGGATCGATGCTTTCTCAGGAAATCGATGAGCGCGCGCAGCTTGGCAGGCACCCGCCGGCGATCCGGATAATAGAGCGTCAGGCCTGACAGCGGTGGGCTCCAGTCGGCAAGGATCCGCACGAGCCGACCGTCTTCGAGAAAGCGCTCGATATAGCCGTTGATCATGTAGGAAATGCCGATCCCATCGAGGGCTGCCTGTGTGAGTGCTGCGGAATCGTTGAGGATCAGCCGCGGATGGAGCGTAATATCGATGCGCTCGCCATCCTTCTCGAATTCCCAGCGCTCGACCTGGCCGCTGGTGACGAAGCGGAAGCCGATGCAATCATGCTGCAGCAGGTCGCGCGGATGTTTCGGCATGCCGCGCCGGCCGAGATATTCCGGCGAGGCGATCACATGGGCACGGATCGGCGGGCCGATCGGAATGGCCACCATGTCCTTGGCCACCGTCTCGCCGAAGCGGATGCCGGCATCGAAGCCTTCGGCGACAATGTCGCTCATCGAGGCTTCCATCTTCACCTCGACCTGAATGTCGGGATAGGCCTCCAGGAAATCGCCAAGCAGCGGCTGGATGGCGATCATATAGCCGGCGCGCAGCACATTCAGCCGCAGAAGACCGGCCGGCCGGCCGACATCTGCGTCAAGATCCTTGCTGGCGTCGGCAAGCTCACCCAAAGCGGGAAGTATCCGCTCCAGATAGCGGTTGCCTGCTTCCGTCAAACTCACGCTGCGAGTGGTCCGGTTGAAGAGCGGCTGCCGCAGACGGCTCTCCAGCTTGCTGATCGTCTGGCTGATGGCGGACGGCGACACACCAAGCCGGACGGCAGCGGCTGAAAAGCTCTTTTCCTCGGCGACGACGACAAAAGTCACCATGCCGTCAAGCATGTCCTGGCGCATTCGGATCTCCGTTTTCAAGTCCGAGATTAATAAGTTTCTCTAAAAAGGCTATCGTCATTTAATGAGGTTATCGAAATTATCGGATGAGCCTACCTTCGCCTCCATCAAACAGCCCACGGAGTGAAGGCCATGACATCGAAGTCCAAAATCCTTTTCGTAACAGGCGTTTCGACCGGCTTCGGCCGCGCCCTTGCAGAAGCCGCTCTCGCTGAAGGTCACAAGGTGGTCGGCACCCTTCGCAATGAAGAAGCCCTCAAGGAGTTCGAGGCGCTGAAGCCCGGTTCTGCCTTCGGTAAGCTTCTCGACGTCACCGATACCGCAGCGATTGCGCCTGTTGTCGCCGAGATCGAAAAAGAGATCGGTCCGATCGATGTTCTCGTCAACAATGCCGGCTACGGCCATGAAGGTCTCGTCGAGGAATCGACGATGGACGAGCTGCGCCGCCAGTTCGAGGTCAATGTTTTCGCGCCGGTGGCTGTCATGCAGGCGGTGCTGCCCTATATGCGCAAGCGCCGTAGCGGCCACATTCTCAATGTCACCTCGATGGGCGGGATCATCACCATGCCGGGCATCGCATTCTATCACGGCAGCAAGTTCGCCCTCGAGGGTATTTCCGAAAGCCTCGGCAAGGAGGTCAAGAGCTTCGGCATCCACGTGACCGCCGTTGAGCCCGGCGGCTTCCGCACAGATTGGGCCGGCCGCTCGATGGTGCGGGCAGAGCGTTCGATCGCAGATTATGATGAGGTCTTCGAGCCCCTGCGCCAGCGCCGCCTCGAACGCAATGGCAACCAGCCGGGCGACCCGAAAAAGGCAGCGGCTGCAATGCTGAAGCTCATTGCATCCGACAATCCGCCGGCCCATCTCTTGCTCGGGCGTGATGCGATCAGCCTCGTTCGCGAGAAGCTTGGGTCTCTCAAGACCGAATTCGACGCCTGGGAGCAGCTTTCCAGCTCCACCGATTTTGAGTGATTTTATTGACCAAGAGAGGAAAAGACGATGAGCGATTACAATGCAGCGAAATCCGGCACCTTCAAGGTCGGCGGCGACATGGAGGTCAACCGTCTCGGCTTCGGCGCCATGCGCATCACCGGCGACGGTATCTGGGGCAATCCAGCCGATCACGATGAATCGATCCGCACGCTGAAGCGGCTGCCGGAACTCGGCGTCAACTTCATCGATACGGCCGATTCCTACGGTCCTGACATTTCCGAATGGCTGATCAAGGAAGCGCTTCACCCCTATAAAAAGGGTCTGGTCGTCGCCACCAAGGGCGGCCTCACGCGCCATGGCCCGAATATCTGGCTGCCGCTCGGCCGTCCGGAATATCTGATCCAGCAGGTGCACAAGAGCCTGCGCAATCTCGGCGTCGAACAGATCGATCTCTGGCAGCTGCACCGCATCGATCCGAAGGTTCCGGCCAAGGAGCAGTTCGACACCATCAAGTCGCTGCTCGATTCCGGCTTGATCCGTCATGCGGGCCTCAGCGAAGTCTCGGTGGCCGATATCGAAGCAGCTTCCAAGGTCTTCAAGGTCGCGACCGTCCAGAACCGCTACAACCTCGTCGACCGCACCAGCGAAGATGTGCTCGACTATTGCGCCAAGCACAATATCGGTTTCATCCCCTGGTATCCGCTGGCTGCCGGTGATCTCGCCAAGCCCGGCTCGCTGCTCGATACGATCGCCAGGAAGCACAATGCCGCTCCGAGTCAGATCGCGCTGGACTGGGTGCTGAAGCGCAGCCCCGTCATGCTGCCGATCCCCGGCACGTCGAAGGTCAAGCATCTCGAAGAAAACGTTGCAGCCGTTGATATCACGCTGTCGGACGAGGAGTTCACCGCCCTCGACGCCGAAGGCAAGAAGCTCTTCAAGGCTGCCTGATCGTCATAAGACAGAACACAAAACGGCCGCGGTTTCAGCCGCGGCCGTTCTCCTTTCGCGCTCGCGTCATCTCGCGCGCAACATCCAGGAAGGCGCGTAATGTCGCCGGCACATGCCGGTGGCCGGAATAGTAGAGGCAGAGGCCGGGGAAGGGCGGCGTCCAGTCTTCGAGCACTGTAGTCAGCCGGCCAGCCGCAAGATCGGCCTCCACATTCTGCTGGGTCATATAGGCAAGCCCCGCGCCGCCGACGGCTGCTTCCAGCATCAGATCCATGCTCTGCAGCGTCATCGGCCCCTTCACATCGAGCCGGATTTCCTCACCGTGCCGCTCGAACTCCCAGCGATAGACCGCACCGCTCGGCAGCCTCAACCGCAGGCAGGCATGGCGCAGAAGGTCGTTCGGCGTCTGCGGCCTTCCATGTTTTTCGAAATAGGAGGGAGCGCCGACAACGAAGAAACGCTCTTCGGCCTTCAGCGGCACGGCGATCATGTCCTGCGGCACGGTTTCGATGAGGCGTATGCCGACATCGAAACTGTCGGCGACGATATCGATCATGCGCCCGTCGCTGACGATATCGACATGCACATCGGGAAAGCGCCTGACATATTCAAGCACGATCGGTATCAGGATCCGCCGCGCGCCGCCCTCCGATGTATTGATGCGCAGCGTTCCTGCCGGCGTGGCGCGCGCCTGCGTCGCCGCCTCCATCGCAGCCGAAATGTCTTTCAGCGCGGGGCCGATCTTGCCGAGAAACTGCTCTCCCGCTTCGGTCAGCGAAACGCTGCGGGTCGTGCGGTTGAACAGCCTGACGCCGATCCGGTTCTCCAATGCCGCCACCGCATGGCTGAGCGCGGAGGTCGACATGCCGAGTTCGGCGGCGGCCGCGCGGAAGTTTCGCGCCGCCGCGACGGCAACGACCGCATTGAGTTCAATCAGTCCGGTCTTCTGCATTGTCCCAAATCCCGCAAGAGCTCATCCTTGAATATGTGGATTATAAGGACAATGGGCCGCAACTATCTAGCCTCCGGGATCAAACTCAAAACCCGTGAGGCAGATTATGAAAAAGACAGTTCTCATCACCGGCGCGTCCTCCGGCATTGGCAAGGCGGCAGGCAGGCTCTTTCATGCCAATGGCTGGAATGTCATCGCCACCATGCGCAGCCCTGAAAAGGAAAGCGAGCTGACCGAACTTGCCGATATCCTCGTTGTCAGGCTCGACGTTCAGGATCGCGGCAGCATCGATACCGCCATCAAGGCCGGCATCGAACAGTTCGGACGCATCGACGTGCTCGTCAACAATGCCGGTTACGGCCAGAACGGCATCTTCGAGGCAACCTCGCGCGAAAAGATCCAGCAGCAGTTCGACGTGAATGTCTTCGGCGTCATGGATGTGACCAGGGCGATCCTGCCGCATTTCCGGGCAAACAAGGCCGGCACGATCATCAATGTCAGCTCGGGCGCCGGCCTCTTCACCCTGCCGACCCTGTCGATCTATTGTGCTTCGAAATTCGCGCTCGAAGGCTTCACAGAGGCACTGTCCTACGAACTTCTGGGACTCGGCGTCGGCGTGAAGTCGGTGATTCCGCACGGCGGTGTGGCGGAGACCAGTTTCCAGGAGCGCGCCGGCGCCGATTTTGCCATCGATCCCTCGGGCCTGCCTGATTATAATGAATTCCTGCAGCGTGCTCAGCGGGCCTTTGCAGCGATGGTCGCCGCGAAAATGATGACGTCTTCGGATGTTGCCAGGGTAGTCTATGAAGCTGCGACCGACGGCAAAGACCAGCTGCGTTATCTCGTCGGTGATGATGCGCGCGGATTCGTGAAAGCGCGCCGGAGCATGGACGATCAGGCCTATATGGACTTCATGCGGGCGCAATTTGCCGAATAATTTTGATCATCTGGTCAAAGGTGCTGCAAAATGAGGCGCCCGCGTGACGCCTATGAGGCAAGCATTGCGCCGAATGCATTGCTGCATTGCGGTAATTTCGCTATTCTCCATCAAATGAATTGGGTATTAATAATCCCGAAGGCAGCGCACTCCTCCTCCCAGCGCTTCCTTTCATCGGACTGACAACACTCCTCCTCCCAGTTGTCAGTCAGGATCAAGAGCCCGACGCACCTCCTCCCGCGTCGGGCTCTTTTCTTTTCCGGACCATATCCCTCCTGAAACCTTCGTGAAATTGACTTGGCTCACGGGCTCGGACTAACTGGAAGCGCGCGTCAAGCGCATGTCGGTGGCTTGGCGCGATGACGCCTGAACCTGCGGAGATGTCATGATCGGCGGATGCGGCGTTTCTCGCAAAGCCCTTGCAGCCCTGCTCGTCCTCTGCGTCGGCCTCGCTTCCTGCGGGCGGCCGATCGGCGTGATGCAGGCGGCCGGCACGGTTCCGCCGGGGACCTCGCGCGTCGACCTGCTGGTGGCGACGACGCGGGCTGCTGACGAAAATCCGGCCGTGCTCTTCTCCGGCGAGCGTGGCACCGGGCTGATGGTCGATGCCGTCGATGTCTCCATTCCGCCGGAAGCCAACCGCAAGGCAGGGCAGGTGCAATGGCCTCGCCGTCTGCCCGCCGACCCCCTCAAGGACTTCGTCACCGTCGCGGTCGATCCGCTGGATGGGGAGAAGGCGGGAGAGAACTGGCTGAGGACGCATATGCCGAAGAGCAAGCGCGTGCTCATCTTCGTGCATGGTTTCAACAATCGCTACGAGGATGCGGTCTATCGTTTCGCGCAGATCGTCCATGATTCGCATGCCGATGTCGCGCCCGTCGTGTTCACCTGGCCATCCCGCGCCAGCATCTTCGACTACAACTACGACAAGGAAAGCACCAACTATTCGCGCGATGCACTCGAAGAGCTGTTGCGGCGCACGGCCAACAATCCAGCCGTCGGCGACATCACCGTCATGGCTCACTCCATGGGCACGTGGCTGACAGTCGAGGCTCTGCGCCAGATGGCGATCCGCGACGGCCACGTTGCCTCTAAGATCAACAATGTCATCCTTGCCTCGCCTGATCTCGATGTCGACGTGTTCGGCCGTCAATTTCAGAGCCTCGGCAAGGACAAACCGCACTTCACCATCTTCGTATCCCAGGATGATCGCGCGCTCGCACTCTCGCGACGCATCTCTGGCAATGTCGATCGCCTCGGCCAGATCGACCCTTCCGCCGAGCCTTATCGCAGCAAGTTGGAAGCGGCCGGTATCACCGTGCTCGATCTGACCAAGCTGAAGACCGGCGACCGCCTGAACCATGGCAAATTTGCTGAGAGCCCCGAAGTGGTAAAGCTTATTGGCGACCGGTTGATTGCCGGCCAGACCATCACCGATTCCGAAGTCGGGCTCGGTGAAGCGGTCGGTGCGGTTGCCATCGGTGCAGCCCAGACGGCCGGCAGCGCGGTCAGCCTTGCAGTCAGCACGCCGATCGCCATCTTCGATCCCCGCACCCGCCGCAACTACGATGCCCAGGTGCGCCGTCTCGGTCAATCGATGAACAATACGGTCGGGTCCGTGGGCGATAGCGTCGGTGCCGGATTGCCGGAAGAGGCACAGTAAAAAATCATAGGCATTCGCTTTGTTGTGATATATCACACCCTGAACGGCAATCGACTCTGCCGTGTGGTGGACAAGACATGGCGAATGAAACGAATAAGACGGTGGCCGTTGTCGGCGCCGGTGTGGTCGGCGCTTCCATTGCTTTCGAGCTGCAGCGGCGCGACTTTCAGGTCACTTTAATCGATAAGGGCGAGCCGGGCAGGGGAACCTCCTACGGCAATATGGCGAGCATCGCGCTTGACTTCGCAGCCGGCTCCGGTCCTGCGACCTGGAAGAAACTGCCGCGCTGGCTGATCGATCCGGAAGGCCCGGTCTGGCTGCGGCCTTCCTATGCGCCGAAAATCCTGCCCTGGTTCCTGCGTTTCCTCGCCGCCGGCCGTCCCTCGCGCCTCAGGGAGATCGAGGATGCCGGCATGAGCCTCTCCAAGATTGCTCTCGGCGATATCAGCGCCATGCTCGATACAATCGGCGCGCCCGAGTTGATGACCGAAGAGGGCTGCCTGGCGATTTATGAGACCGAGGCCGAATTCGATGCGGACCGCGGCCATCTCGAACTGATGCGTCGCTATGGCTTCGAGTTCGAAGTGCTGAGCAATGGCGCGATCCAGTATTACGAGCCGACCCTTTCGCCGAAAATCGCCAAGGCGGTGCTGCTGCCGGACAACAAGTCGATCCGCGATCCCTACAAGCTTGTCGTGAAGCTCGCCGATGCCGCGAAGGCCGCCGGTGCCAACTTCGTTTCCGGCGAGGTAAAGAGTGTGGAGCGCAGGGGTGATGGAAAGATCGCCGTCCTTCTCGAAAACGGCAGTCGCATCGAGGCCGATAACGTCATTCTCGCCGCTGGCGTTCATACCCGTTTCCTCGCCGAGGCCCTCGGCGAGCCGATCCCGCTCGAAACCGAGCGCGGCTACCATACGCAGATCATGCAGCCTGGTATTTCCATGCGCTATTCGGTGATCTGGCCGCATCGCGCCTTCATGGTCACGCCGACCGCAGGCGGCATCCGCGTCGGCGGCAATGTCGAGCTGGCTGGACTCACGGCCGCGCCTGATTTCCGTCGGCCGCGTGTGCTCGTGCGCCATGCGCAACGCATCCTGCCCGATCTCAAGGTTCAGGACACCAGCGAATGGATGGGCCACCGCCCGGCGCTGCCCGATACGATCCCGATCATTTCGCCCTCCTCGAAAATATCAGGCGTCTTTTACGCCACCGGCCACGGCCATCTCGGCCTGACCTATTCGGCAACGACAGCGCGGTTGATCGCCGATATGGTGATGGGCGGCAAAACGCCTGTTGATATCAAGCCATTCCGTATCGATAGATACTAACAGCAGTGATGTCGGCGGCTCCGTCGCCGACCAGAATATCCGCGTTGATGACGGCATCTCGCGTTAAGTCTGATTGGAGTTTGCAAGATGAGATGGAAGCGTACGATCCAGCTTCTGGATGTCCACGCCGAAGGTGAAATCGGCAAGGTCGCGATCGGCGGCGTGCCGAAGATTCCGGGCGAGACGGTCGCCGCTCAGCTTCACTGGCTGAATACCGATCCGAAGGGCCAGGAGCTTCGTCGCTTCCTCTGCCTCGAGCCGCGCGGCGCGCCGATCGGGTCGGTCAACCTGCTGCTGCCGCCGAAGCATCCGGACGCGGATGCCGCCTTCATCATCCTCCAGCCCGATCAGGCGCATGCGAGTTCCGGCTCGAACTCCATCTGCGTGACGACCGCTCTCCTGGAATCCGGCATCGTCGAGATGAAGGAGCCGGAAACCATCGTCACGCTGGAAACCGCAGCCGGCTTGGTGAAGGCGACGGCTACCTGCCATGATGGCCGCTGTGAAAAGGTGAAACTCACCATGGTGCCGTCCTTCGTCCACGAGCTTGATGTCGAGATCGACACGCCGCATTGGGGAAAGATCACGGCCGACATCTGCTATGGCGGCATCTTCTACGCGCTGGTCGATGTCGGCCAGATCAACCTGACGATCGAGAAGGCGAATGCCGCGGCACTGGTGCAGGCGGGCATGATCCTCAAGGATCTCATCAACCGCAATATGCACGTCGTGCATCCGGAAATCCCCGCGATCTCAGGCGTGGCCTATGTCATGTTCCGCGATATCGAGGCTGATGGCACGGTGCGCACCTGCACCACCATGTGGCCGGGACGCGCCGACCGTTCGCCATGCGGCACAGGCAATTCGGCCAATCTGGCGACCCTCTACGCCCGCGGAAAGGCCAAGGTCGGCGACACCTTCAAATCGAAGTCGATCATCGGCTCGGAATTCGAGGTCGGTCTGCAGGCGCTGGCGGAAGTGGCCGGTAAGCCCGCCGTCATCCCGACGATATCAGGCCGCGGCTTTACCTTCGGCCTGTCGCAGGTCGCCCTCGATCCCTTCGATCCCCATCCCCTCGGCTTTGCCCTGACGGATGTCTGGGGGCCGTCTGCCGGCGAGATCTGAAAACCGATATCAATAGACGAAGGGATCGACCTCGGCCTTGGCAGGTTCGTCACTGGCCGAGGGATAGATGACGCCCTTGCGCAGGATGATGTTGGCGTAGAGCCGCGGCTCACTGGTCTGGATGACGGCATGGGCCGCCCGCACGCGGCCATAGAAATCCTGCCCGACGAGTGGGATGACTTCGCGATCCGGCTCGTGCCTGGCGCAGCAGGCGATCATTTCCTCGTGCACGGGGTCGAGCTTGTCGCGTTCGGCCTTCACGGTCGAGCGGAAGATCGCCTCGTCCACAAAGTCGTCGATTGGCAGGACGCTCAAAACGGCATCGAGAACCGGAATGAGATGGTGCCCGTCGAGCCGGATCAGTCGCCGGGCGTGCTCGATGCCCGGATAGTTGCCGTCGACGATGGCGATTTCGTCGCCATGGCCCATGCCGCGTAGTGTTGCGAGCAGGTCCGGGCTCAGCAGCGGGTCAAGCCCTTTCAGCATTGTCGATCTCCTTGAAAAGTACATTCTGGTCGGTGAGATAACGCGCGAAGATCGGCAGGCTGGCGCCGCCGATGGCACGCGCCTGTGCGCCGACCACGCCTTCAACGATGTCAGGCATGACGACGCCCTGCAGGTCGAGCTTTTCAGCCTCGTGGATCGTCGCCTGTACGATACGCCGGCGCACCCAGTCGGGAAAGCCGCCATCGATGACGGCGGCGCTGAAGTCGATGATCGAGGCCGCGGCCACGATCGCCTGTGCCAGCGCCTTGGCCGTATCCTGGATCCAGGCCTCCATCGGTTCGCCGAAATCCACCCAGTCGTCGGCCGAATACCAGAGCGGCTGCGGGTCGATGCCGCGTTCGCGCAGCATGTTTTCCAAGACGAAGATGGATGCGATCTCAAGAAGCTGCAGCGTCTCGCCATTCTTGCCGCGCACCGGCAGCGGGCCGATCGCGCCGGCCGTGCCCGTCTTGCCGGAAAAGATCGATGAATTCAGCACGATCCCGCCGCCGATGAAGGAGCCGATGAAGAAATAAACGAAATCCGGATAGGAGGGACCGACGCCGAACACCAGTTCCGCGCCGCAGGCACTGGTGGCGTCGTTCTGCAGGAAGACCTGATAAGAGACTTGTTCCGCGATTTCGGCCTGCAGATCGAAGTCGCGCCAGACTTCCATGGCTCCTTCAGGCGCCCCCACTTCGTCGGCCCAATTCCAAAGTTCGAAAGGTGCTGCAATTCCAAGGCCGGCGATGCGGCTGCGCTCGCGCTCCTCGAGTTTTCCCTCCAGCTCTTTGATCCCCTGCGTCACAAAGGACAGGATCTCGTGGGGCAGGGGATAGGCATAGATCCTGTGCAGCTGCAGCCGGATCCTGCCGACGAAATCCATCAGCACGAGGTCGGCGCTCCGTCGGCCGATCTTTACGCCGAAGGAATAGACGGCATCCGGATTGAGCCGCATCGGGATGGATGGCTGGCCGACGCGGCCGCGAATGGGCTCCCCGCGCGACAGCAGCCCTTCCTTCTCCAGTACCCGCATGATGACGGAGACGGTCTGGGCAGACAGCCCGCTACGACGTGCGATATCGGCCTTCGACAGGGCACCATAGAGGCGCACCAGCGACAGCACGAGCCGTTCGTTATAGGCGCGCACCCTGATCTGGTTTGCACCTCCCGACGGATTCAGAATTGGCGGCGGGGCCGGCATCGAATCCGGACCATCCAAGGACGACATTGGCCACTCCTCCCGATTAACGGCCTATGCCCGATTTCTCGCCAGCATGCCACATCGAATTAATAATTCAATTGGATTTATTTATTGACAAGCCGTTTTCTTTCGCTCTTAATTGCCATCGTCAACGGCACGGGACGGCTTTGGGAGGGGCTCATGTCACATTCCGCAAGTCTCGCTGTGCATGAATTCCGGCACCGCCTTGGGGGCGGGTCGGCTAATCTCTGGGAGGAATTCATGAAGAAATCAGTTCTCGCTTTCGGCGCTCTCGCGCTCGGCGTTGCCTTTTCCGCTCCGGCGATGGCGGCAGATGTTTCTGCATGCCTGATCACCAAGACCGACACCAACCCCTTCTTCGTCAAGATGAAGGAAGGTGCTACGGCCAAGGCCAAGGAACTCGGCGTTTCGCTGAAGTCCTATGCCGGCAAGATCGACGGCGACAGCGAAAGCCAGGTCGCAGCGATCGAAAGCTGCATTGCCGACGGCGCAAAGGGCATCCTGCTCACCGCGTCCGACACCAAGGGCATCGTCTCTTCGGTCAAGAAGGCGCGTGATGCCGGCCTGCTGGTCATCGCGCTCGACACGCCGCTTGAGCCGGCCGATGCCGCCGACGCCACCTTCGCCACCGACAACCTGCTCGCCGGCAAGCTGATCGGCCAGTGGGCCAAGGAAACGCTCGGCGACAAGGCCAAGGACGCTAAGGTCGGCTTCCTCGACCTGACGCCGTCGCAGCCGACGGTCGACGTTCTGCGTGACCAGGGCTTCATGATCGGCTTCGGCATCGACCCGAAGAACCCGAACAAGATCGGCGACGAAGACGACAAGCGCATCGTCGGCCATGACGTGACCAACGGCAACGAGGAAGGCGGCCGCAAGGCCATGGAAAACCTTCTGCAGAAGGATCCTGGCATCAACGTCATCCACACGATCAACGAACCGGCCGCTGTCGGCGCCTATCAGGCGCTGAAGGCCGTCGGTATGGAAAAGAACGTGCTGATCGTATCGGTCGACGGCGGTTGCCCGGGCGTCAAGTCGGTCAAGGAAGGCGTCATCGGTGCCACCTCGCAGCAATATCCGCTGCTGATGGCATCGCTCGGTATCGAGGCGATCAAGAAGTTCGCCGATAGCGGTGAAAAGCCGAAGCCGACCGAAGGCAAGTCCTTCTTCGACACCGGCGTTTCGCTCGTCACCGACAAGCCGGTCTCCGGCGTCAAGTCGATCGACACCAAGGAAGGCACGGACAAGTGCTGGGGCTGAGCCCTGCCTGATTGACATCAGAAAGGCCGGGGCTTGATCCCCGGCCATTTTGGGCAGACGATATGCCGTCGCCCGACAAACCGGCTGATTAAGACCGGAAGTATATCGGCCGCGGCTTCCGCGTGGGTTCGGCGCGCGGATGCGAAGGAGGAACAATGACCGGAGCACAGGAATTTGAACGTGTCCTCGACAAGAGCGACAAGAACGTCGCCTCGTTCGAGCACGAGACCGTCTCGCTGATCAAGCGCGCCCAGCATTTTCTGCACTCGACACCGGCCGCCGTGCCGCTGATCGTGCTGGTGCTGGCGATCATCATTTTCGGGATAACGATTGGCGGACGATTCTTCTCGTCCTACACCCTGACACTGATCCTGCAGCAGATCGCCATCGTCGGCATTCTCGGCGCGGCCCAGACGCTGGTCATCCTGACCGCCGGCATCGATCTGTCGATCGGCGTCATCATGGTGATCTCGGCCGTCATCATGGGCAATGTCGCCATCACCTACGGCATACCAACACCGATCGCGGTCATTGTTGGCCTCCTCGTCGGCGGCCTGTGCGGATTGCTGAACGGCTTCCTCGTCGCCTACATGAAACTGCCGCCATTCATCGTGACACTTGGCACCTGGAACATCGTCATGGCGACGAATTTCATCTATTCGGCCAACGAGACGATCCGCGACACCGATGTCGACGAACAGGCGCCGCTGCTGCATCTTTTCGCCGCGAGCTTCAAGCTCGGCAGTGCCGTGCTGACGCTCGGTGTCGTCGCCATGGTGCTGCTCGTTCTTCTACTCTGGTATGTGCTCAACCACACCGCCTGGGGAAGGCATGTCTATGCGGTCGGCGACGATCCGGAAGCAGCCAAGCTTTCCGGCATCCAGGCCAAGAAGGTATTGCTGACCGTCTACACCATATCGGGCGTCATCGCCGCCTTCGCGGCCTGGGTCTCGATCGGCCGCAACGGCTCGATCTCGCCATCCTCGGCCGTCACCGACTACAATCTCCAGGCGATCACCGCGACCGTGATCGGCGGCATCTCGCTGTTCGGTGGCCGCGGCTCCATTCTCGGCACGCTCTTCGGCGCCATGATCGTCGGCGTCGTGTCGATGGGCCTCAATATGCTCGGCGCCGACCCGCAATGGAAAGTCCTGCTGACCGGCGTGCTGATCATCGCCGCCGTCGCCATCGATCAGTGGATCAGAAAGGTTTCGGTGTAACCATGGCTGTCGAACCCATTCTCACCGCCCGCGGCCTCGTCAAGCGTTATGGACGTGTGACAGCGCTCGACAATGCCGATTTCGACCTCTATCCGGGCGAAATCCTCGCGGTCATCGGCGATAACGGTGCCGGTAAATCCTCGCTCATCAAGGCGATATCTGGGGCCGTCACCCCCGACGAAGGGGTGATCACCCTGGAAGGCCGGCAGGTGCATTTCAGATCGCCGATGGAAGCGCGCGATGCGGGCATCGAAACCGTCTATCAGAACCTCGCCCTTTCGCCGGCTTTGTCGATCGCCGACAACATGTTCCTCGGCCGCGAGATCCGCAAACCGGGTCCGCTCGGCTCCTGGTTCCGCATGCTCGACCGGCCGACGATGGAAAAGCAGGCGCGCAACAAGTTGTCCGAACTCGGCCTGATGACCATCCAGAATATCAATCAGGCGGTGGAAACGCTCTCCGGCGGCCAGCGCCAGGGCGTCGCCGTTGCCCGTGCGGCAGCCTTCGGCTCAAAGGTCATCATCATGGACGAGCCGACTGCCGCTCTCGGCGTTAAGGAAAGTCGTCGCGTGCTGGAACTGATCCTCGACGTGCGCGCCCGCGGCATTCCGATCGTGCTCATCTCGCACAACATGCCGCATGTCTTCGAGGTGGCGGACCGCATCCATATCCATCGCCTTGGGCGCCGCCTGACGGTCATCAACCCCAAGGAATACACGATGTCCGACGCCGTCGCCTTCATGACCGGCGCCAAGGCGGTCCCTGCGGAGCCCGTCGCTGCATGAATGCAAGAATAGACGACATAGTCGGCGAGGTCTTGAACCGCGCCGGCAATACGAGGCGCTTCCTCATCGCGATCGCCGGCCCGCCGGGTGCCGGCAAATCCACCATGGCTGACAAAGTCGCCAGCGGCCTTAAAGCGAAGGGCGAGAGTGCTGCGGTGCTGCCCATGGACGGCTTCCATATGGACAACGCCATTCTCATCGAGCGTGGTCTGCTGGCCCGCAAGGGCATTCCGGAAACCTTCGATGTGCGCGGCTTCCTCGATATCGTCAAAGCCGTGCGCCCCGCCGATCAGGAAGTTCTCGTTCCCGTCTTCGACCGTTCGCGTGAGCTTGCCATCGCCTCTGCCCGGCCGATCGATCCCAAGGACCGCTTCATCATCATCGAGGGCAACTATCTGCTCTTCACTGAGGGCAAATGGGCTGAACTCGACGGTATCTTCGATTACACGATCATGCTCGCCCCGCCGATGGAGGTTCTGGAAGAGCGCCTCTGGGATCGTTGGCGCGGCTATAAGCTGACCGAGGAAGAAGCAAGTGCCAAAGTCTATGGCAACGACCTGCCGAACGGCCGTCTCATCCTCGAAAATCGCCGGCCTGCCGATATCACATTGGAAATCGCGCTGGCCTGAACAGTTGTTTCCGTACCGGTGTTGATGCTATCGAGGCGAAACCCGCATCGCTTCGGAGGCTCCCATGCAATCGCTCACCATCCGCCGTCCTGACGACTGGCATCTGCATCTGCGCGACGGCGCCATGCTGGAAGGTGTGATCGGCGATACGAGCCGCACCTTCGCGCGTGCCATCGTCATGCCGAACCTGGTGCCACCCGTCGTCACGACCGCGGATGCGACCGCCTATCGCGAGCGCATCATGAAGGCGCTTCCTGCTGGCCACCGCTTCCAGCCGCTGATGACGCTCTATCTGACCGAGGATACGAGCCCCGACGACGTGGAAGAGGGAAAGAAGAGCGGCCTCGTCACCGCCGTCAAACTTTATCCGGCCGGCGCCACGACGAATTCGCACGGTGGCGTGCGTGACATGGAAAAGGCCATGCCGGTGCTGGAGCGCATGGCCAGGATCGGGCTGCCGCTCTGCGTCCATGGAGAGGTGACGACACCTGATGTCGATATCTTCGATCGCGAAGCTGTCTTCATCGAGACGGTGCTCGACCCGCTGCGCAAGCGCCTGCCGGAACTGAAGGTGACGATGGAACATGTCACGACATCAGATGGCATCGACTATATCAAGTCGGCCAAGGCCAATCTCGCCGGTTCCATCACCACCCATCACCTGATCATCAACCGCAACGCCATCCTCGTCGGCGGCATTCGCCCGCATTATTACTGCCTGCCGGTCGCAAAACGCGAAAACCACAGGCTGGCGCTCCGGGCCGCGGCGACGAGCGGCGATAGCAGGTTCTTCCTCGGCACGGATTCCGCGCCCCATGTCGACCCGCTCAAGGAATGCGCCTGCGGCTGCGCAGGAATCTATACCTCGATCAACACGATGAGCTGCCTTGCCCATGTGTTCGAACAGGATGGCGCACTCGACAAGCTGGAGGCTTTTGCCTCTCTGAATGGCCCCGCCTGGTATGGGCTGGCGCCCAACGAGGAACGCATCACGCTGGAGCGTCAGGCCGAACCGATGGTCTTCCCCGCCAGGATTGAGACCGGCGCCGGTCCAGTCACCGTCTTCGATCCGATGTTTGCGCTGCATTGGCAGATCAAAGCCTGAGAAAAGACGTTGCAGGCTTAAATATTATTCTCCTTATAGTTGCTGCTGGATGTTGAATTTGTAACGCTCGGCTGCAGAACCGATGTTTTTTAACGGAATGCGTAAGACATTCGTCAGCAATGACGAGATAGATTTCAGAACGTTATCGGCGCGGCAGGAGCCGCGGAGATTTAAAGCATGATGCTTGACTATAATTCATTGCTGCTGGCGCTTGGCGTTTCAGCAACCTGCCTTGCCGTGACGCTCATGGGAAGCTGGCTCGTGCGCCGGGCCGAAACCTTTCTTCTCACCGGCGCATTCGGCCTCGTTCTCGTCGTCGCCGGCATTTTTGCCTACGCCTTTTATGTAGAACAGCCCGGGCCTGTGCTCGGCGTCGGCAATTTCGTGCTGTTCCATGCCGGCTTCGCCACCATCTGGGGCGCTGGCTATCAGTTCCGCACCGGCCGGCTCCCGATATCAGGCATCGTCGTCCGTGCGCTTGTCGCGATGGCCATATCCATTCCGCCGATGATCGCCGGGCTGGATGGTCTGGCCTTCATGGCGGATAATCTCGCCATCGCCTTTCTGCTCTTCACGACCGCCTGGCAATATTGGCTCGACCGCGCCGAAGCACCTGCGCCGATATCAGGCATCACCGCCCTCTACACGTTGACGGCGATTTCCTTCGTCCTCTGCGCTGCCGTGTTGATCTGGGACGGCAAACTGGTGCTTGGCGCCGCACCCAGCAATTGGGCGGAAGACCTGAGCCTTGCCATATGCATTGCCGGGATGACCGGCATCGGCGCCCTATCGCTGGCGCTGCATCAATGGCGGCTTGCCGCCCGTCACCGCATCGATGCGATCACCGATCCGCTGACCGGCTTGCTGAACCGCCGCGCGCTGTTCGACCAATATGGCGTTCGCACCATGGGTGTTTCGACCGCCGTCATCCTCTTCGACATCGATCATTTCAAATCGGTCAACGACCGCTATGGCCATGCAGTCGGCGACCATGTCCTGAAGGTCTTTGCCGGCGAACTTTCGGCCAATTGCCGCAGCGGCGATACGGCCGCCCGTCTCGGCGGTGAAGAATTCGCTCTGGTGCTGAAGGAAATCATGCCCGGCCGCGCCGAGCTTGCCGCCGAGCGTATCCGCAAGGCCTTCGAGGATCGCGACATTTATGTCGACGACGAGGTGCTGAAATGCACCGTCAGTGTCGGCGTCGCCCCCGGCCGCTCCAAGCCGCTCGATTTCGATGCCATGCTGGGAGAGGCGGACAAGGCGCTCTATGTCGCCAAACGCGCCGGCCGCAACCGTGTCGAGCTCGCCAGCCACCTTCATTCGGTGCCGGCAGGGGATGCGCGCTCGGCCTCTTGATCCCTCTTCCGACCTTTCGTAAGTTGACAGTCGGTCGGCCGGATGCAGCCAGCCGCCCCGCGATGCGCAAGCATATGGTGAATGCATCCAAATCCACCTTCACATCCTTGCTCTGGCAATCGATGGCGAACGGGTCAGCAGACGCGGGCACTGATCTTCCTGTTTGCCGCCGACGGAAGGATGAACAATGCGCGATTTTCGCGATGCCAAGCTTATGGCAAAAACCCTGCGGCAGGCACTTGCCGACCGCGATATTTCCCTCACCCATAGCGAAACCCTGGAGATTGTCGCCAGACAATTCGGCCTCGACCAGTGGAATATTCTTTCCGCAAAACTGGACGAGACGGAAGGGGCAAGGTCCTCAATCGGCATCGAGCCGCCGGTGCCGATCTTCCGCATCTTCTCGGTCGAGAAGGCGATGGAATTCTACTGCGGCTTCCTGGGTTTCACGCTCGACTGGGAGCATCGTTTCGGCGAAAACTCCCCGCTCTATTGCCAGGTCTCGCGCGAGAATATGCAACTGCACCTGAGCGAGCATTCCGGCGATGCCAGCCCCGGCGCGCGAGCCTTCGTACGGGTGAGGGATGTCAGAGCCTATCAGGCAGAACTCGCCGCCAAGAAATATCGATACATGAATCCAGGCATCGAGGAAGCGCCCTGGGGCCTCGAAATGGGCGTCATCGACCCCTTCAACAACCGCATCACCTTCTGCCAACAGAATTGATTGGCGAGGGCGGAGGGATATTCCCTCCGCCCTTTTCAAATGGTCATGAGCGCCCGCACGAACGCGACCGAGGCCAGCAGCGAGGCGATGGTGCGCACATGGTTCCACCAGGTCCAGTCCCTGAGATAGGTCGTCCAGAGCTGCACCGCGTCTGGCCCGTTGCCGCTGACTTTCGCCAGCGCGTCATTCATCGGCACGTTGAAGACGATGGTCGAGAGGAAGGATGCGATGACATAGAGTGCTGCGCCGGCGAGCATCATCGAAGAGGCGCCGCCGCGCCAGTTCAGGAAGGCCAGCACTGCGATCACGACGCAGAGGATCGCCGTCGGCACGAAAAGCAGCATGAAGGGCGAGCGGACGATGGTCACGTTGATGGAATTCATCGCTGCGATGCCCTGCTCGGGCGGGATGCGCGAAAAAGCAGTCATGATGAAGGTGGAAAAGGCAAAGAAGATGCCGGCGACAAGACCGCTGCCGATCGCCGCCGCAATAAGGGAAATGACGAGGAGGATCTGCATGGTCAGGCGCTCCACAATCCGGTTGCCGCGGTCTCCCGCGCATATTGGCTGAAATCCCTTGCCGGGCGGCCGAGTATCTCTGTCACACCACCCATCACCTGCGAATTGCGCCCATCGAGCACCTGTCCGAAGAGTTCTTCCAGAAGTGCCACGATCGGTGCCGGCGTTCCCACAGCGGCAAGTTCGTCCTTGAAATCCGCCATCGATACCTGCCGATATTCTATCGGACGGTCCGCGGCTGCGGCAATCTCGGCAACGGCTTCGCGGAAGGTCAGGGCGCGAGGGCCGGTCAGCTCATAGATCCTGTTGCGATGCCTGATGTCGGTCAGTGCCGCCACTGCCGCATCGGCAATGTCATCGGCGTCGACGAAGGGCTCCTGGATATCGCCAGCCGGCAGCTCCAGCCTGCCGGCAATCAGCGGCTCCACGAAAGCGCCCTCGCTGAAATTCTGGCAGAACCAGGAGGCGCGCAGGATCGTGTAGTCGATCCCCGCTGCCTTGAGCGCTTCCTCGCTCCGCTGCGCCCCTTCTTCGCCTCGGCCCGAAAGCAGCACGATATGCTGCAGCCCGCACTCCCTCGCGAGCTTTGAAAGCGTTTCGATGGCCTCTGCCGCCCAGAAGACGGAAAGGTCCGGCTGGAAGGCGACATAGGCGCTCGTCGCACTCGTCAGCGCATCGCGCCAGGTCGAACGATCCTCCCAGTCGAAGACGGGTATCGTGGAGCGGGACGCCTTGCGCACGTTAAGTCCCAGCTCTTCCAGCCTGTCGGCAATGCGGCCACCGGTTTTGCCCGATCCGCCGATCAGAACGATTTCGGAATTCTGCATATCGAAACTCCTCCTCGGTTAAAATAAGAGAAACTCTCTCATTTGCAAAATGAGATAAACTCTCTTATTTTCTTTGTCAACAGTCGAAGGAAGCGGAAGATGGCAGAAGAAGTGATCGCACGGCGCAGGCGCCAGCAGGAGTCAACCGGCCAGCCACGCCGCATCCCGAGCCAACAGCGCGGCCGCGAACGCTTCGAAAAAATCCTGGCGGTTGCTTCCGAGCTCATCGAAAAGAATGGCAGCGATGCCCTGAAAATGAGCGAGATCGTTGAAAAGGCTGATCTTTCCTTCGGTGCCCTCTACCAATATTTCCCGGACAAGACCTCGATTATCCGCACGCTCGCCGAACGCTTCAACGAGGAAGGCCGTCAATGCGTGGCCGCCGAACTGGCCAAGGTGACGACCGCGGATAATCTGCGCACTGCGCTCTGCGTCATCGCGGATGAATATTACGCCTTCTTCCGTCGCGAGCCCGTCATGCGCGATATCTGGCACGCGACCCATACGGACAAGCTTCTTCAAGAGGTCGATGCCGAAGACATGGAATTCCATGCCCAGGCCCTGCTTTCGGTGTTACAACAGCTATGGCCCGCAGGGACCGAGGCCGAGCTGCTGGCCATCGCCCGGCTGACGATGCAGCTTCTTGCTGCTGCCGTCCGCTATGCGGTTTCGCTGGATGAGGAAGAGGGCACTCAGGCGATCGCGCTCTTCAAGAAGATGCAGGTTGCGGATATCGGCCGCCTGCTCGGCTGATGGCCGCCTTCCATCTGGAAACCGGCCGCTCTTGCTGCTATTGCCGCTGGAACGTCAGTCGAAGGAGAGAGCCGCATGATCCAGACCACATTCCCTGATCGCGCCGTCATGGCAGAGCTGCTGGCAAGGATGCTCTGGGAGATCAAGGCGGTGCATTTCAACGCCGAGACGCCCTACAAATACGCCTCCGGCATCATGAGCCCGGTCTATATCGACTGCCGCAAGCTCCTGTCCTTTCCGCGCATCCGCTCGACCGTGATGGATTTTGCCGCCAGCACCCTGCTGCGCGATGCCGGCTTCGAACAGTTCGATTGCATCGCCGGCGGCGAAACGGCAGGCATTCCCTTTGCCGCACTGCTTGCCGATCGCCTCGGCCTGCCGATGATCTATGTCCGCAAGAAGCCGAAAGGCCACGGCCGCAATGCCCAGATCGAAGGCGACATGAAGGAAGGTGCACGTGTCCTCATCATCGAGGACCTGACGACGGCCGGCGGCAGCATGTTCACCTTCATCGATGCCATCAGAGCCGCCGGCGGTGTCGTCGATCACGGTATCGCGCTCTTCTTCTACGGAATCTTCCCGGAGGCACATCAGCGCTTTGCCAATGGCAAGGTCCAGCTCCATTATATCGCCACCTGGCGCGAGGTTCTGGCAATTGCCAGGCAGCAGAAGCTCTTCGACGACAGGACGCTGCAGGAAGTCGAGGCCTTCCTCGATGCGCCGCTCGCATGGTCGGCAAGGAATGGTGGCGTAAGTGAGCTTTCGCTCTAGCCTTTTGACAAAAGCTCGCTTAATCGATTGAGAAACGCGTAAGTCCTGTTGGGAGGAATTCGATGATTTTGTGCTGCGGCGAAGCTCTGATCGACATGCTGCCGAGGGATACGACCCTGGGCGAAAAGGGTTTTGCGCCCTATGCCGGCGGCGCGATCTTCAATACCGCGATTGCGCTCGGCCGCCTCGGCATTCCGACGGCTTTCTTCACCGGCATTGCCGACGACATGATGGGCGAAATCCTGCTCGATACGCTGAAGGCGAGCAATGTCGATTACAGCCCGTGCGCCATCACGCCGCGCCCGTCGACGATCGCCTTCGTCAAGCTCGTCAATGGTCAGGCGACCTATGCCTTCTACGACGAGGGCACGGCCGGCCGCATGATCACGACAGATGACCTGCCGACCCTTGGCGCTGACTGCGAAGCGCTGCATTTCGGCGCGATCAGCCTCATCCCGAGCCCCTGCGGCGAAACCTACGAGGCGCTGCTGAACCGTGAAGCCGCCACACGCGTCATCTCGCTCGACCCGAACATCCGCCCCGGCTTCATCAAGGACAAGCCGGCGCACATGGCCCGCATCAAGCGCATGGCCGCCAAGTCCGACATCGTGAAATTCTCCGACGAGGATCTCGAATGGTTCGGCCTGGAAGGCGATCACGATACGCTGGCCGCCCACTGGCTGAACCACGGCGCCAAGCTCGTCGTCATCACCAAGGGTGCAGAAGGCGCCACCGGCTACACTAATGCGCGCAAGGTCACCGTGCCGAGCGAGCGCGTCACGGTCGTCGATACGGTCGGCGCCGGCGACACTTTCGATGCCGGCGTCCTCGCCTCGCTGAAGATGGATAACCTGCTGACCAAGTCGCAGGTCGCCAATCTCGATGAGCAGGCCCTGCGCAATGCTTTGGCTCTTGGCGCCAAGGCTGCCGCGGTGACCGTCTCGCGCGCCGGTGCAAATCCGCCCTGGGCACGCGAAATCGGGCTCTAAAGCCGGAGCCGCAGTCTTTCGATTCCCTTCTCCCGGAAGAGAAGGGGATAAGCCACAACGTATCGACGCCCTGTTTCTCGCGCCACGCGAGCGCAGGATCTGTCCGGTGCTCAAGGCAATTCTTTCGCGCGTGCGCGCGTCTGGCTTTCCTTCTTGATCGGCCGACCGACCGGGCAGACCTCCTGCACGAAGCCGTTGAGCGTGTTGACGAGATTGTTCTCGATCAGGGAATAGTGGACGAACTGCCCCTGTTTCTCTCGCCGGATCAGCCCCGCCGTCTCAAGGACGGAAAGATGTTGCGAGACGGCTGGCTTGGACATGCTGAACCGGTCGGCGATCTCGCCAGCCGTAAGGCTAGATGCAGAGAGATAGGCCAGGATCTTCCGGCGCGGCGCACTGGAAAGCGCGTGAAATATCCGCTGGGCGGCGCTGACGGATCCGTCTTCTGCAGCGTCATCGAAAGTTTCTTCTTCCAAGTCTGATCTCCGTGCCTGCGGCATAGTTGCATCGATCCGTTAAACAATTAAGCAATTAACGCATTGCTTAATTGTTTCTCTTCGTGCAAAGTAATTAGATAATTCCTTAAATAATGAATTGGTGGGCGATGTTCAAGCGTTGAATGCGCCCGGAAGGAGTTTGCCATGAGCAGTATTTCCACCGGACGCATGATCGATGACAACAGCGATCCAGTGAAGGGCAGGGTGGTCTGGATACCCGCAAAGTCGATCTGGATCACCGCCATGACCTCGATTGCCGTAATTGGCGGGCCGCTGACCTTTACGTGGAGCACCTTTGCCGTCTTCATCCTGTTGACCGCCGTCACGATCTGCCTCGGTCATTCGGTCGGCATGCACCGGCTGCTGATCCACCGGTCATTCAGCACGCATATCTGGATGGAGCACTTTCTCGTCTATCTCGGTACATTGGTCGGCATGGCCGGCCCCTTTGGCATGATCTACGCACATGACATTCGTGATTGGGCGCAACGGCAGCGAGACTGCCATGATCTCTTTGCCCATCGGCGGCCTTTCTTCATCGATGCCTTCTGGCAGATGCATTGCACGGTGGCGCTGGACCACCCGCCGCGCTTCGTCCTTGGCGAGCGAGAACGGCGCGATCGCTTCTATCGCTTCCTGGAGGCAACATGGATGGCGCAGCAGCTTCCCCTGGCGCTCGTGCTCTTCACGCTGGGCGGATTGCCGTGGGTGGTTTGGGGTATTGCCGTGCGGATATCGGTGTCGCTGACCGGACACTGGCTGGTCGGCCACTTTGCCCATCGCGACGGCCATCAGGGCTGGAGTGTCGATGATGTAGCGGTGCAGGGTTATAACCTGCCGCGTTTCGGGCTGGTGACCTTTGGCGAGAGTTTCCACGGCAACCATCATGCCTTTCCAGAATCCGCCCGGCTCGGCATCGAGCCGGGGCAGCCGGATCTCGGTTGGTATTTCATCCGGCTGCTGGCAAGTCTCCGCCTGGCTTCGGCAATCAAGCTCCCACACACGATTGCGCCAAGACGAGGTTTGAAACGCGTCAACGCATCCGAAACGCCTGATGATCGCGCCAACCCGCCCTGGGCTCGAGAAATCGGCCTCTGAGGCTCATTCGATCCGGTCGAGAAAGGCGCGGACCTCGCGATTGAAGAGGTCCGGCTGCTGCAACGGCGCGAAATGGCTGACACCGGGCATGAGCACGAATTCCGCATCCGGGATCGTCCTTGCCAGATAGTCGGCGTGCTCAGGCTTGATGAACTCGTCATGCTCGCCGAGCACGATGGAAACCGGCACCTTGATGCCGGCCAGCTGCTCCGCCGAGTAGTTGGGCTCCGTCGCCATCATTTTCGAGACATCGCCAACGAAAGCCTCGAACTGATCAGGCGTCGCCGATAGTGCCTGATAATCCTTCCTGTGGCGGCTGAAACAGCGGTCGATGACGGGAGTCGCCTTGAATTCCTTGGTGCCGCTGGGGTCCATGTTGCAGGCGAAGAAGAAGACACCGCAGACGCGGTCCGGGTGCTGGTCGGCCAGGATCAGCGATGTACAGGCGCCATCGCTCCAGCCGACGAAAGCCGCCTCCTCGATCCCGGCATGATCCATGACGGCCAGCACATCGGAAGCCATCAGGTGATAGGTGTAGGGGCGGTGGTCACGCGTGCTGCGGCCATGACCGCGGCTGTCGATCACCACGACGCGATGACCGGCCTCGACAAGATCGGGAACCTGATAACCCCAGTTGCCACTATTGCCGAGCCCGCCATGCAGCAGGATGACGGCTGGACCGGCGCCGTAACTAGCATACCAGATGCGCGCGCCCTTGTTCTCGACGAAGCCCTGTTCATCCGAGGGCGGCAATGGCAGCGCACCCTTTGCCTCGAAGTTCACCAGCTCATCATCCGTTGCAGTCATCGGCTCCTCCTCCGTCACTCTCTTTATAGACGACGAGATGTTCTGCAATTCGACAGGGTCAAATAAAAAAGCCCACCCGCGTGACGGATGGGCTTCGATAGCAGCGCGATCGCGAATTACTTGGCGAGTTTTGCCAGTGCCGCGACCAACCCTTGAGTCGAGGAATCGTGGCCGGCGGCACTCTCCTTGCCTTCGACGACCGGGAGCAGGCCAGTCGCCAGCTCCTTGCCGAGCTCCACGCCCCACTGGTCGAACGAATTGATGCGGAAGAGCACGCCTTCGACGAAAACGCGGTGCTCGTAGAGCGCGATCAGGCGGCCGAGCGCATAGGGCGTCAGCTTGTCGTAGACGAAGGTGATCGACGGGCGGTTGCCGGTGAAGACGCGGTGCGGGGCGATGAAATCGGCCTTCTTGTCGTCCATGCCCTTGTCGGTCAGCTGCTTCTTGGCTTCCGCGAAAGTGCGGCCCTTCATCAGCGCTTCCGACTGGGCGAGGACATTCGACATTAGGAGCTGATGCTGATGGCGCAGCTCCGGCTCGAAACCGTTGGCGGCGATCATGAATTCGGCGGGGATGATGCTCGTGCCCTGATGGATGAGCTGGTAGAAGGCGTGCTGACCGTTGGTGCCGGGCTCACCCCAGACAACAGGGCCGGAATTGCCTTCGACCGGCGTGCCGTCGATGGTGACTCCCTTGCCGTTCGATTCCATGTCGAGCTGCTGCAGATAGGCCGGGAAGCGCGACAGGCGCTGGTCGTAGGGCAGGATGGCGCGTGTCGGGTAACCCAGCACGTTGCGGTGATAGAAGCCGATGAGGCCGAGCAGCATCGGCAGGTTTTCGGTAATCGGCGCCTTACGGAAATGATTGTCGACGGCATGAGCGCCATCGAGGAACTTGCCGAAATTCTCCGGGCCGACAGCGATCATCAGCGGCAGGCCGATGGCCGACCAGATCGAGTAGCGGCCGCCGACCCAGTCCCAGAAGCCGAAGACACGTTCGCTTTCGATGCCGAAGGCCGCGACCTTGTCGAGCGCCGTCGAAACTGCGGCAAAGTGGTGCTGAACGGCAGCTTCACCAAGCGCGCTGGCGATGAACTTGCGCGCCGTCTGCGCATTGGTCATCGTCTCGACCGTGGTGAAGGTCTTGGAGGCGACGATGAAGAGCGTCGTTTCCGGCTCCACCAGCTTCAGGACGTCGGCGATGTGGGCGCCGTCGATATTGGAGACGAAATGGGCGCGCGGGCCGTCATGGAAGGGGGCGAGCGCCAGCGTCGCCATGACAGGGCCGAGATCCGATCCGCCGATGCCGATATTGATGACATCGGTGATTTTCTTGCCGGTCGCGCCCTTCAGCGCGCCGGAACGCACGCCGTCGGCAAACTTGCCCATGGCTGTCAGTACGGCGTTGACGTCAGGCATGACATCCTTGCCGTCGACCAGAACGGGCGTGTTGGAGCGGTTGCGCAGCGCGGTGTGTAGCACGGCGCGGTCCTCGGTGAAGTTGATCGCCTTGCCGGAGAACATCTCCTCACGCTTCGTCTCGACGCCGCCTTCTTCGGCGAGCTTCACCAGAAGCTTCAGGATCTCGTCGTTCACGGCCGTCTTGGAATAATCCATCAGCAAGTCGTCAAGCGATACGGAAAAGTGCTGGAAGCGCTGCGGATCGGCTGCAAATGCGGCGCGCAGATCGGTGGCCTTGGTGGCGGCCGCAGTGCTCTTCAGTTGTTCGACGATGGCATTCATGGGAGGCTCCTTTGGAGGCGGAGAGGGTCACGGAAACTATTCTCTTTCCCGCAGCCAAATCAAGTTCAGCCATCTGACCAAATATGAAAAAAGCCACCCGCGACAAGCGGATGGCCCTCAATTTCACGAGACCGTCAAATTCAGCCGCGCAGGTCCTTGCGCAGGATCTTGCCGACGGGGCTCTTCGGCAGTTCGGTGCGGAATTCGATGAAACGCGGCCGTTTGTAATTGGTGAGATTGGCCGCGCAATGGGCCTTCACATCGGCTTCGGTGAGAGCGGGATCCTTGCGCACGATGAAGAGTTTTACCGCCTCACCGGAATGCCCGTCCGGAACGCCGATCGCCGCAGCCTCGAGGATGCCGGGATGCATGGCCGCCACTTCCTCGATCTCGTTCGGATAGACGTTGAAGCCGGAGACGAGGATCATGTCCTTCTTGCGGTCGACGATCTTGGTGTAACCGCGCTCGTCCATGAAACCCATGTCGCCGCTGCGGAAATAGCCATCAGGCGTCATCACCTTCGCCGTCTCCTCCGGCTTGTTCCAGTAACCGGCCATGACCTGCGGCCCGCGGATGCAGATCTCGCCGATCTCGCCAAGCGGCAGCGAATTGCCGTCTTCGTCTCTGATGTCGAGTTCCGTCGACGGTATGGGAAGGCCGATCGAGCCCGTGAACTCGGGTGAATCGAAGCGGTTGGCCGTCGCCACCGGTGACGTCTCGGAGAGACCGTAGCCCTCGGTAACATGCGAGCCGGTGACCTTCAGCCAGCGTTCCGCCACAGGCCGCTGCACGGCCATGCCGCCGCCGAGCGACATGACGAGCGAGGAGAAGTCGAGCTTGGCAAAGTCGGCATTGTTGAGCAGCGCGTTGAACAGCGTATTGAGGCCGGGGAAGATGTGGATGTTCGACTTCTGGAATTCCTTCACCAGCCCCGGAATGTCGCGCGGATTGGCGATCAGCACATTATGGGCGCCAAGCGACATGCCCATCAGCGAATTCACCGTCAGCGCGAAGATATGGTAGAGCGGCAGGGCGCAAAGGAAATTCAGGACGTCAGGCTGCTTCTTCTTGTCGAAGGCGGATTTCAGCCAGAGCTGCAGCTGCATCTTGTTGGCAAGCAGGTTCTGGTGCGTCAGCACTGCACCCTTGGCAATGCCGGTCGTCCCACCCGTATATTGCAGGAAGGCGATGTCGCCGCCTGAGAGTGCGACAGGCGCAAGCGTCTTCTTCGCCCCTTCCGCAAGCACCTGCCCAAAGCTCTTGTGCTGCGGGATGGACCAGGATGGCACCAGCTTCTTCACCCGGCGAACGACGAAATTGATGATATGCCCCTTGGGGCCGAGCATTTCGCCGAGAGAGGTGACGACGACATGGCGCAGGTCGGTCTTGTTGATGACCTGCTCGACGGTGCGCGCGAAGTTTTCCAGAACAAAAATCGCCTTGGCGCCGGAATCGTTGAGTTGGTGCTCGAGCTCGCGCGGCGTATAGAGCGGGTTGACGTTCACTACGACGAGGCCGGCGCGCAGGATGCCATAGACGGCGACGGGATTCTGCAGCACATTCGGCATCATCACGGCGACACGATCGCCCTTCTGCAGGCCGACGCTCTGCAGCCAGGCGGCCACCTTGCGGGTCTGCGCTTCGAGCTCGCGATAGGTCATCGTCCTGCCCATGCTGGAAAAGGCTTTCCGATCGGCAAAGCGCGTGCAGCTCTTTTCCAGGAGATCCGGCAGCGATGCGAATTCCAGTGGGGGAATCTGGGCCGGAACGACATCCGGATAGGTGGCAAGCCATGGTTTTTCCGGTTTCGCACCGCTTGGGTGGACGGAAATGCTGTTCATTTTCTCTCTCCCATTCGGCCGCCGAAACCGGGTTTGCACCGGCATCGATCGGGAGATTCCTCCATCTCCCGTCAAGGCAGCTTATGCCATTGCTTGAAGGGTTCAAGCAACTTGAGGCTACAATAACCTTGACGTAAACGTCAATATCGCAATAGCCGCCGTGAATAGTGTGCAACAGGGAACTTTGAAACGCAGGGCACGTTTTGCCAGTGTGGATGAATCAAGCGTGGATGAACCCACGAGGAAACGACGAAAAGGAGGTGCGTAATGCTCAATCAGGATACTGACGTCACCCGCCGTGACCCGAACGTGAAGGATACGCCGACGCTGATCGCCAGCGACCGCGTTGAAGGCACCCGCGTTTATGGCGCCGATGGCAAGCACATCGGTTCCATCGAACGTCTCATCCTCGGGAAGCAGGACGGTCGTGTTGCTTACGCTGTTCTGAGTTTCGGCGGCTTCCTCGGCATCGGCAATGATCACTATCCGCTGCCCTGGGAAAAGCTGACCTACGATACCCAGCTGGACGGCTACCGCATCGATCTCACCAAGGACCAGATCGAAGGCGCGCCGAGCTACGCGGATGACGACGACACCTGGTACAACGATAATGGCCGCCGCGTGTATGATTATTATGGCGTGCCGCCCTACTGGATGTAACGTCGCCCGCGAGGACGAGCCGGATGAGGCCCCGCGAGAGCGGGGCCTTTCATTTTGCGGTCACGAGGTCGTTGGCTGAGCGCAGCACCGTGCCGACAACGATATCCTCCACCGAGAGCTGCTTGTCGGTTGCCACGCGGAAGACATGGCTTTCGCCGGGCAGAAGGGTTACCAGCATCGAATCCACCACGGCCGCGGGATCAAGCCGGTCCGCCATCAGACAGAGATCCTTAAGGAAGCTCTTCGCCGCGACAGTAACTTCATAGCCGTCAACCGACCTTGCCACCGAAATACCAAGCTCCGGTGCGGGGAGCTTCAACTCGATATCCTCGACGAAATAGTGGAAGGCGCGCTTGTCCAGCATCTGGACGACGATGACTTCCTCATTCGCCAAACCGGCTGTTGCGATATCCTCAGGCAGAACAAATTCCTTCGCTTCGAACCGGTCGCAGAGCAGCCGCCAGAATTCGAATTCCGCCAGCACCGTACCGTCAAGCCGCATGCGCTTGCCGCTGATCTTCGAGCGCCAGAACAGGGTCTGTTCGTTGACGGCGACGGCCGAAAGGCCTTTACCGCGCGGCTGGATCGTCAGCAGGCGAGGGTGGAAGGCCTGCTGCATCGCATACCAAAGCGGCTTGCGGCGCCCGGCGGAATCGAGAGCTGCCCATGACGTGACCGGCCAGCAGTCGTTGAACTGCCAGACGACCGCGCCCTTGCAGATATCGCGATGCGAGCGCATGTGCTCGATCGCGAAGCGGATGGCGCGGGCCTGATTGAGCTGTGTTGCAAAATGCCAGTCATCCATCGTCTGCGGCACCGGCAGGTGTCCTGCAAGCCCCTTGATGAGCTTGTCATTGCCCTGCGTCGCCTTCTGGTGATGGAAGACGCCGCGCGATTCCGGCGTCAGCGGTTCGTCATGCACACTTTCCTGCAGCGTCGCCCATGCCGGCGGCGCCTGCCAGCCGAATTCGGAGCAGAAGCGCGGAATGTAATTGCGGTAGACTTCGTAACCGACATCGTTCCACACATCCCAGATATGCTTGCAGCCATGCCGGTCGTCGTTCGGCTCGATATCCATGGAGCCCGAATAGGGGCTGCCGGGATAGTAGGGCCTGTCGGGATCGAGTTCAGCGCAAAGCTTCGGCAGGACATCGAGATAATAGCCGAGCCCCCAGCTGACACCGTCCTTGATGATCGGTCGCCAGCCCCACTCGTCAAAGCCCCAGATATTCTCGTTATTGCCGTTCCAGATGATCAGCGATGCATGCGGCATCAGCCGCACGACATTGTCGCGCACCTCGGCGATGATTTCACCCCGCAGCGGCTCCTCCTCCGGATAGGAGGCGCAGGCAAAAAGAAAATCCTGCCAAACGAGCGTGCCCGCCCGGTCGCAGGCCTCGTAGAATTCGTCCCGCTCGAAGATGCCGCCGCCCCAGACGCGCAGCAGGTTGATGTTGGCGGCCTTCGCCTCGTCGATCCGCGCTGCATAACGCTCCGCCGTCACGCGTGAAGGGAAACAATCATCCGGTATCCAGTTGGCGCCGCAGGCAAAGATCGGCACGTCGTTGATAATAAAGGTGAAGGCCGAGCCGTGGGCATCCGGTGCGGTATCGAGCCGCAGCGAACGGAAGCCGATCTCTTTGGAATAGAGGTCAAGTAAATTGCCGCTGAGGTCCAGCAGCCGGATGTCGAGCGGATAAAGCGGCTGCGCGCCGAGATGATGCGGCCACCAGAGCTGCGGCGAGGGCACACGGATGTCGAAGGATACTTCGTCCGTACCGGCATCGATCGCAACAGTCTGCGTCACGCCGCCAATCTCCGCAGTCAAAGTCGCCGGCACAGCCTCGCCATGTCTCGCCACCCGTGCATGCACCCTGACCAGTCCATCACCACCTGCAAGCGTGGCAGAAACTCTGACATCGGCAAGCCGCGCCCGATCCCAGGTCTCCAGCCGCACCGGTTTCCAGAGCCCGGCCGTGACCAGCGTCGGACCCCAGTCCCAGCCGAAATTGCAGGCCATCTTCCGCATCAAATTGCCCGGTCCGGGATAGTTGTTGGGCCGGTAGCCGTAATGCTTTTCCATTTCGGCGCCATAGGCATAGGCGGAATGGAAGGTGACGCTGAGCTCGTTTTCACCATGCCGGAGCAGCGACGAAACGTCGAAGCGATAGGTGCGATGCATGTTGAAGGTGCGGCCGATCTCCTCGCCGTTCAGGCGGATCGTCGCGATCGTGTCGATACCGTCGAAGACCAGTTCCTGCACTTGGCCGGCATCAGGCTCGGCTTCGAAATCCAGCCGGTAGACCCATTCCGTCTTGCCGATCCAGTCATTGGTGATCTCGTTGATGTCGAGATAGGGATCGGGGATCAGCCGGTTTGCGAGCAGGTCGAGATGCACGCAGCCAGGCACGGTTGCTGGAATCGAAGCGGGCAGGCCAGTTCTTCCTGTATCGTTACAGGAAAGCGCCCAGCCGTTATGAAGGTGTCTCCTCCCAATCATTTCAGCCTCTTATGTTTTATTGAAAACGGCCGTGGCGCTGCAGCACTTCGATCTTGTAGCCGTCAGGGTCGGTGATGAAGAAGAACAGCCCGAAGAGCTTGCCGTCGCGGTTGAGTTCCACGAGCTTGCCTGGATTGAGGCCGAGATCCGTCAGCCGCTTGTGCTCGACCTGCACTTCCTGGACGGAAATGGCGAGATGGCCATAGCCGTCACCGAGATTATAGGGCTCGATACGGCCCTTGTTGACTGTCAGTTCCAGCTCGAAACCCGTCTCGTCATTGCTCATGTAGATCAGCGTGAAGGTTTCGAAATCGACGCGGTCGGCGACCTTGAGCCCGAAGACTTTGCTGTAGAAATCGACCGAGCGCGCCTCGTCCAGAACGCGGATCATGGAATGGATCATCTTCGCCAAGGCGGTCTCCCAATCGCTGATATCTTCAGCAGCCTTGGTAGCCGTCCTCTCAAGCCGGACGCAAGCCCATTCTGCGCGTGATCGCGCCTTCGAGCATGCCGACGACATCATAGATCAGCACCGCCATCAGGCCAACGATCAAGCCGCCCTGCAGGATGAAGGCCGTGTTGTCGGAGATGAGGCCGGCAATGATGACCTCGCCGAGACCCTTTGCCGCGACGGTCGAGCCGATCGTCGCCGTGCCGATGTTGATGACCGTCGCAACCTTCAGCCCTTCGAGGATCAGCGGCAAGGCCAGCGGCAGTTCGACCTTGAAGAGACGCTGCGTGCCGTTCATGCCCATGCCATCAGCGGCATCCAGCACCTGTGCCGACACCTGCTTGAGGCCCGCGACCGTATTCTCGAAGATCGGCAGCAACCCGTAGAGGAAGAGCGCGATCAGCGTCGGCGCAGCACCGAAGCCGGTGGCGGGTACGGCAAGTGCAAGCACGGCGACCGGCGGAAAGGTCTGGCCGGCATTGGCGATGGCCCGCGACAGCGGCAGAAAGTCCTCTCCGCTCTGGCGCGTGACGAAAATTCCGCCGAGGACGGCCAACACCGCGCTGCCGATGATGGAGACGAAAACCAGCTCCAGATGGCCGAGCGCCAGCGAAGCGAGACTGTTCTGCATATAGACGGGCGGCGCGTTGTTGTTGGTCAGCGGCACCAGCATGAAGGAGAGCCATTCCGTCCTGAAGATCAGGATGAGCAGCACCACAAGCGCCAGTACGCGAAAGAGGTTGGCGACGAGAAATTTCATGCCTTGCGGCCCAGTTCGAGCAGCCGCTCCATGGAGATCGAACCGACCGGCGCCTTGTTGGCATCCTGCACGGCCGCCTCATCCACGCCCTGCCAGATCATTTCGGCCAGCGCATCGCGCAGGGTCAGCGACTGCGCCAGCGAATAGGGCAAGCCGGGCTTGGCAGGCTCCATGCTGTCCTTCAGCGGCGTCAGCGACATCAGTTTCAGTGCCCGGTCGGACGTGCCGGTCAGTTGCTGCACGAAAGGATCGGCCGGCTCGGTCAGGATCTTCTCCGGCGTTGAGCATTGCAGCATCTTGCCGCCGCTCATGACAGCAATCTGGTTGCCGAGATGGAAGGCCTCGTCCATGTCATGCGTGACGAGGACAACGGTCGTCCCGAACTGTTTCTGGATCGCCAGCAGATCGTCCTGCGCCTTGCCGCGGATGACCGGATCAAGCGCCCCGAAAGGCTCATCCATCAAAAGCAGTTCCGGCTCGGCGGCCAGCGCCCGGGCGACGCCGACGCGCTGCTGCTGGCCACCCGATAGTTGATGCGGATATTTTTCCGCGAAACTTGCCGGGTCGAGATTGAAGAGGCCAAGCAACTCCTTCACACGCTTGTCGGTACGATCAGCATCCCAGCCGAGCAGCTGCGGCACGGTCGCGATATTCTGTGCGACCGTCCGGTGCGGAAACAGGCCATGCCCCTGGATCGCATAACCGATCTTACGGCGCAGCTCCGTCGCCGGCACGTCCATGATATCCTGCCCGCCGACGAAGATTTGGCCTTCGGTGATCGGCACCAGCCGGTTGATCATCCGCATCAGCGTCGATTTGCCGGAGCCCGACGTGCCGACGATGACGGTGATCGAGCCCTTCTCGACACTGACGGAGACATTGTCGACGACGGTTGCCGAGCCGTAGCGCTTGGTGACGTTCCTGATCTCGATCATGCTCATGCGGCTGGCCCCTGGATGCTTTCGATGACCGCATCGAGGATGACGGCCGAGGAGAAGGCGAAGAAAACGGTCGGCACGGCGCCGAGCAGGACGAGGTCCATGGCCGTCTGGCCAAGGCCCTGGAAGATGAAGATGCCGAAGCCGCCGCCGCCGATCAGCGCGGCGATCGTCACCATGCCGATCGCCTGTACGAGCACGATGCGGATACCGGTGAGGATGACGGGAAAGGCAAGCGGCAGGTCGATGCCGGTCAGGATCTGCCGGCGCGTCAACCCCATGCCGGCCGCGGCATCACGCACCGAGGGATCGACGCCTTCGAGGCCGACCACGGTATTGGCGACGATCGGCAGCAGCGAATAGAGCACGAGCGCAATCAGCGCCGGCGCCGTGCCGATGCCGCGAATGCCGATATCGGCCGCAAGCGGTACATGCGTGGCCAGGTAACCGAGCGGCAACATCAATATGCCGAAAAGCGCCAGACTCGGGATGGTCTGGATCAGGCTCAGCGTCTGCAGCACGATGGCGCGCAGCTTCGGCACCCAGAAACAGAGGATGCCGAGCGGCAGCCCGAGGACGATGGCGATTGCAAGCGAGCCGAAGGCGAGAAGCAGATGGGAATACGCCTCTGTCCAGAACTGTGCCGAGCGCGTGGAAAACTCCCGGAGGATCGACAGGCTGTCGAGCAGTCCGGAGGAGAGGCAGATGCCGAGCAGAGCCGTATAGGCGACAAGTGCTGCAACCCGCATCCACGGCGTCAGCCGGATCTTCACCAGCGCGTCGGAGATGATGAGGCCGATGACCCCGAACAGCACCCAGAAACTCCCGCCGGGCGTCATGCGTGCCACGGTGCTGCCGGGCGGTGTCGCAGCCGTCGCCGTCAGCCCGATGGCGGCGATCAGCCCCGCAAGGCAAAGCGTGCCGAGGGCGAGCCGGATGAAAGCGTTGCGCAGGAAGAGCGTTGCCAAGGCTGTGGCAACCAGCAGAGCCAACAGGATGACGACGGAAGTCTGGGGAAGAAGCTGCGTCAGCAGCATCGGCTTGCCGGCGGCGATACGGTTTGCCTTCACATAGATGAAAGGCAGAAGCGCCGTCGCCACAATGCCGCCTGCCACCAGTACCACGCCGAGCCGATCCAGCTTGCGGACCGCTAAGGTTTCTTCCATCGATCCAACCCTGTCCGGAAAGTGCCCCGCCCGATCGTCAGGCGGGGCATCAGGCAATTACTTCAGGAAGCCTTTTTCCTTCAGATAGGCTTCGGCAACGGACTTGGCCGGCTCGCCATCGACCTGGATCTTGGCGTTGAGCTTGCGCAGCTCGTCTGCCGTCAGGCTCTGGAAGATCGGAGCCAGGATTTCCTGGATCTTCGGGTTTGCCTGCAGCACCGCTTCGCGGATGATCGGGGTCGGGGCATAGACCTGCTGCACGCTCTTGTCGTCTTCGAGAACCGTCAGCTCGGCCGCTTCGATAGCGCCATCCGTGCCGTAGACCATGGCGGTGTTGACGCCGTTGGTCTGGTCGGCCGCAGCCTTGATGGTTGCAGCCGTGTCACCGCCCGAAAGCACGACTTCCTGGTCCGGCTTCAGCGTGAAGCCATAGGTGGTCTGGAAGGCGGGCAGGGCGCCGGCCGAGTTCACGAATTCGGCAGAAGCCGCAAGCTTGGCGGCACCGCCGCCCGAAACCCACTTGCCGAAGTCGGACATGGTCTTGAGGTTGTTCGGGCCGGCAACGTCGTTGCGCACGGCGAGCGCCCAGGTGTTGTTGGCCGGCGAAGGCGTCAGCCAGACGATCTTGTTGGCGTCGTAGTCGAGCTTCTTGGCTTCCTGGTAACCCTGCTCGAGGTTCTTCCACGCGGCGTCATCGGCCTTGTTGAAGAAGAAGCCGGCATTGCCCGTATATTCCGGGTAGATGTCGATTTCGCCAGCGGTGATCGCCTTGCGTACGACAGGCGTTGCGCCGAGCGCGATGCGGTCCTGCGTCTTGATGCCGTTGGCTTCCAGCGCGAGCGCGATGACGTTGCCGAGCAGCGTGCCTTCGGTATCGATCTTCGATGAAACGACGACGTCTGCGGCGTGCGCCGCGCCGGCCGCAAAGACGGAAAGCGAAACGGCAAGTGCGATTTTCGTAAGCATGATTATCCCCTTGGTTGAACACCGATAAACGGCGCGAAAACCCCGAACGTGAAGCCTGCGCGCACCAATTCCTGCCGGCAGGCAAGCCAGAGGCCATCATGCCGGAAATACGTGCGTCATGGAAATAGTGTGCATCACCGAAAAATCGATGCAATCCCCCTCCAGTATTCGCTCTCGCGGCGCGATTATGGCTGTCAATGCAGGTCCGCGCGCGGAATTGCATTCCCTTTTCCAGGGTCGGCGCGATTTGTTTTTGTCCCCTTGCGTGTTTCCACGGTGTTCCGGTGCTTCTGATCGGTTCTGTCGCCGCCCGGATTTCTTGATTGAGTGAACGATAGCCTGCACCTCCATGGGCAGGGATATCTTTTTTCACGAACACGTCATATCCTCCGCCTTTTCAGTAGTTTCCGGAGAAAGCCTTGCATCTCGGCGCCCTCTTCATCGCAAGCCAGGTCCTGTCCTCAGGCTCGATGCGCGAGACTGCGCGTCGCTTCAACATCTCCGTCTCGACCGTATCGGCAGCGATCGATAATCTGGAGACGGAGCTGGCCCTGAAGCTCGCCGAGCGTTCCTCGGGCGAACTGGTCATTCTGCTTGCCGGAGGCAGAGTGCTGGAGGGACTGGCGCCGATCCTTGCTGCAACAGGCCAGCTTGGCGACAAGCTTGGTCATCGTGAACCGCAAGCTTACGGACAATGGGCCGCCCGCATCCCCGTCAAGCTCGTCACCATGGAACGTTACCTCGAGGTTGCCGATCAGGGGAGCATCAATCGCGCGGCCCGCCGCCTTCGCCTTGGTCAGCCGCAGCTTTCATTGCAGATTGCCAATCTTGAGAAATTCTTCGGAGGCAGGCTCTTCGAGCGTCAGGCGCAAGGCTCGGCGCTGACGGAGGAAGGCCGCTTCGCCTATACGGTCTTTTCGACCATCAGCCTCGCCTGGAACGAACTGAAATCCACAGCAGACGAACGCTACCAGCGCACCGCTCGTTCACTGCGCATCGGCGCCATCATCCCCACGGGCTCGGAAAGCTGGGTCGCGCGCTGCCTGGGTAGTCTCGTTGCCGAGTGGAATGCCGGCCGCAACAAGAATGCTTTATCGCTCGTTTCGATGACCGCCGACGATCTGCGCGAAGCGCTCAAATCCGGGCGTATCGACGTTGCGATCCTGGATTCCGTTTTCGGCCTTGAGAGTTTCCGCCATCGCGAATTGCTGCGCACCGAAATGGTGGCGATCGCCCCGCCTGACAGTACGGAAGCAACCGCCGCTGACCTCGTCGCCAGCCATCCCATCTGCACGCCGAGTCCGCGCACCGGCATCGGCCATGCCGCCATGACCTTCGGCTATGACCGCACCCTGCATCGCCGCCTTCGCGACCGCGACATCACCGCGGCGGATTCGCTGCCCGTCATCGTCGATCTCGTCGCCAATCACGGCTATGTCTCCTTCCTCGGCCGCGTCAGCGCCATGCCGATTGCCGATCGGGTGCGCATCGTCGAACTCGCCGAGCCGATGCTGATGTCCTACCACGTGGCCTTCAATCATCGGAAAGCCGCGGCTGACGCTTGTGACTTGCTGATCGCGACCGCGGCAAAAATTATCCCGGCGCCTGTCGCGCAAAATCTCGCCGTCGCTTAAACAGACTACGCAGAGCGAAAAGGATTCGAGATATGACGGTTTTGCTGGAAGTATGCGTCGATAGCGCTCAGGGCCTCGCGGCTGCGATCGAGGGCGGCGCCGGCCGTATCGAGCTCTGCTCGGCGCTCGAGCTTGGCGGGCTGACGCCGCTCCCGAGCCTGATGCGGATTGCCGCCGAAGCCCCGATTCCCGTCTATGCAATGATCCGCCCGCATGCCGGCCCTTTCATCTTCGACGCGACGGATGAGAAGGCGATGCTTTCCGATATCGATGCTGTCGGGGTTGCAGGCCTCGCCGGCGTCGTCATCGGCGCCAACCGACCGGACGGCACGCTCGATATGCCGCTCATTCACCGCTTGAAGGCGCATGCCGAGAGCCTCGGCTCGACGCTGCATCGCGCTTTCGACCTCGTGCCGGATCCGGATGTCGCACTGGAGCAGGCGGTCGAACTCGGCTGCGAGCGCATCCTCACCTCGGGCTGTGTGCCGAAGGCAATGGATGGGCTCGAAACGCTGAAGCGCATCTCCGCCAAGGCTGCCGGCCGCATCTCCATCATGCCGGGCAGCGGCGTGCGCCCGGCCAATGTCGTCGAGATCCTGCGGGCAACGGGCGCGCACGAAGTTCACGGCTCCTGCAGCTCGGCCGTTGCCAGCGCCGATCCGCGCGCCGTCTCCTTCGGCTTCGATGTGCCGACCTCAAACCGGACGGACGTCGATGTCGTCCGCCAGATGCGCGCCGCAATCGAGACCGTTTAAGCCGCGACCTTGATGACGGCCTTGATCAGGCCGCTCTTCTCATGCGCCCAGCGCGCAAGGTCGCGCGGCGCATCGGCAAGCGTCGTGCGGTGGGTGATGAGCTTGTCGACCGGGACCAGGCCCTTGGCGATCGAATCTGCAACATGCTCGAAATCGATGCGCGTCGCGTTGCGGCTGCCGATGACCATCATCTCCCGCTTGTGGAATTCCGGATCGGAAAAGCGGATATCGTCCTTCACGACGCTGACGAGCACCAGTGCGCCGCCATGGGCCACAAAGCTGAAGGCTTTTTCCATCGACGGCCCATAGCCCGTCGCGTCGAACACTACATCGAAGCCATCACCATCCGTTTTCGCCTTCACGGCATCGGCTGTCCCATCATTGGCGACGATCCCTGACGCGAACCCGAAGCGTTCCGACGCCATCTGCAGCCGTTCCGCACTCGTATCCAGCAGCGTCACATCATGACCGGCAATGCGTGAGAAGATTGCCGCGCCGAGGCCGATCGGACCTGCGCCGATAACGAGCGAGCGCGAACCGGCTGATGCCATGGAGCGACGCACGGCATGCGCTCCGATCGCCAGGAATTCGGTGGTCGCGGCCGCCTCCAGGCTCAGTCCCTTGGCGGCATAGAGATTGCTGGCCGGCACCACGATCTCCTCGCAGAAAGCACCGTCCGTATGAACCCCGAGAACCTTGATATTGGTGCAGCAGTTCGGCTTGCCCTGGCGGCACGCGACGCAGCTCCCGCAAGAGAGGTAAGGGTTGACGATCACGGGTGTACCAATGGCCATCGCCACCCCGTCACCGGCTTCCAGCACGGTCGCCGAGATCTCATGGCCCATGACGCGCGGATACTCGAGGAACGGGTGCTTGCCCTCGAAGATGTGGTAATCCGTGCCGCAGATGCCGACATGGCTGACGGCAAGCCGTACCCAACCGGCAACAGGTTTTTCGGGAGAGGGGCGCTCGACGAGATCGAGGACGCCGGGTTCGCGGCAAAGGACTGCTTTCATGGTGGTTCTCGCATTGCTGAAATGAAGAAAGCCGGCCCTCTGGGCCGGCTTCGTTTTGTATCTCGCTCAGCCCGCCCGGCGCCGGCGAAGCTGGTCGAAATAGACGATCACGATGATCAGCAGGCCGGTAATGATGCGCTGCCAGAACGAGTTGACGTTCAGGAGGTTTGCGCCGTTGTTGATGGTCGCCAGAATGAAGGCGCCGATCAGCGGACCATGCACGGAGCCGACGGCTCCGAAGAGCGACGTGCCGCCGATGACGGAGGAAGCGATCGCCTGCAGTTCCCAGCCGTCGGCCTGTGTCGCGTTGCCGATTGCGATACGCGAGGCGAGCAGCACGCCGACGAAGGCGGCGAACGAGGCCGACAGGATATAGGCGAGATAGATCATCCCCTTGACGTTGACGCCGGAAAGACGCGCGGCTTCCGCATTCGAACCGACCGCGAAGAGATAGCGGCCCCAGCGGCTCAGATGCAGGAAGACGAAGGAGGGGATCGCTATCAGGATCACCATCCAGAACAGGCTGGGGATACCGAGGAAATCAGCTCGTGCGAAATTGCTGAAGCCCTCGTCGGTGATGCTGATGGTCGAGCCGTTGGTGATCAGTAGGCCGATGCCACGCAGCGATGTCAGCGTCGCCAGCGTGATGATGAAGGGCGGCAGGCCCATATGCACGATGCCGAAGCCATGGAAGGCGCCGATCGCGACACCGATTGCGAGCGTCAGCACGATCGCCCCCCAGAGCGGGACGCCGGCCTGCAGCAGCCAGGCGATGATGACGGTGCAGAAGCCGACGATTGCGCCGACAGAAAGGTCGATGCCGGCGGTGATGATGACGAAGGTCTGGCCGAGCGCCAGGATCGCCGTCATCGCGCCTTGGCGCAGCAGGTTGGAGATGTTGAGCGGCGTCCAGAAACTGGCTGTCGCGAAGCCGAGCACGATCCAGAGGAAGATCAGCAAGCCGATCAGCGTCAGGCCGAACAGGATGTTCATCTTCCGACGCGGCGGCGGCGCAACGATTTCGGTGGGGGTGACAGTCATGAGTTTTCTCCCTCTTATTCTTTTGGCTCAGACGCCGATCGCTTCACTGAGCACTTCTTCATGCGTCGCCGCGTGGAAATCATGGCTTGCAACGAGCTTGCCGCTGCGGAAGACGTGCAGCCGGTCGGCCAGTTCGTAGACCTCGGGCAGGTAGGAAGAGATCAGGATAATGCCGGCCCCCTCCTTCAGCAGCTTGGCGAAGAGCCGGTAGATTTCCGCCTTGGTGCCGACATCGACGCCGACGGTCGGCTCGTCGAAAATGAACAGCCGGGCGCCGTGGCTCAGCCACTTGCCGATGACGATCTTCTGCTGGTTGCCGCCCGACATGCTGGAGGCCGGAACGCGCCGGCTCGGCGTCTTGATGCTGAGATCGCGGATCTGCTTGTCGGCATTGGCCGATTCGCGCGCGTGATTGATGACCGGACCGTGGCTGAGGCGTCCGAACACCGGCAGGTTGATGTTGAGGCCGATCGGCAGGTTGAGGCAGAGCCCCTGGTCGCGCCGGCTCTCGGGCGCCAGCGCAATGCCGAGCTCCATGGCGGTGCGTTCGTTCCTGATATCGACGCGCTTGCCCATCCAGTGGATCTCGCCCGCACTTGTCGGCTGGCGCCCGTAGAGCCCGAGCGCAAATTCGCTGCGCCCGGCGCCGATCAGGCCATAGAGCCCGACGATCTGTCCTGCCTTGACGCTCAGCGACACGTCTTCGAAGCCCGGGCCGGTAAGACCCCTGACGTCGAGGATCGTCTCGCCGATCGGAATGTCTTCCTTGTGGTAGATCTGCTCGATCGAGCGGTTGATCATGAGCGCAATCAGCTCGGCGTCATTGGTTTCGCCGATGAGGCGCGTGCCGACATGCGTGCCGTCACGCAGCACCGAGACGCGGTCGGCAAGCTCGAAGACTTCCTCCATGCGGTGGCTGATATAGACGATGGTGACGCCCTCGCCCTGCAGGCGGCGGATCAGCTTGAAGAGCTGTGCGGATTCCTGCCGGGTGAGATAGGCGGTCGGCTCGTCGAAGATCAGGAACTGCGTGCCGCGCATGGCCGCGCGCGCGGTGGCAACGAGCTGCTGCTGACCGATCGTCAGTGAACTCAGAAGCGCACCGGCCGGCAGGCCGAAGCCGAGATCGTCGAGAACGGCCTGCGCCATCTTCTCCATCTGCTTCTTGCGCATGATACCGAAGCGGTTGACTTCGTCGCCGAGGAAGAGATTGGCAGCCACGGTCAGATGCCGGCAGAGCACGACCTCCTGGTGGACGGCGTTGATGCCGCGGGCGATTGCCTCGTTTGGCGTCGACAGCCCCACCGGATGGCCGCACCACAGCACTTCGCCGGCCGTGCGGGTGATGACGCCGGTGAGCAATTTGATGAGGGTGGATTTGCCGGCGCCGTTTTCACCGACGATGGCGTGGATTTCGCCGGCAAGGAAGGTCATGGTCGCGGGCTTCAGAGCCTGCACGTGACCGTAATTCTTCTGCAGGCCTTTCAGTTCGAGGATGGGCGATCCGGTGGGAATTCGATTGGCTTCTTTCAGCGTCGCGCTGTCATCGTGGCGATGACTGACCTCTTCCAGTCCGACCATGGACCTCTCCTCCTCTTCTCGCTTCTGCTCCATCCCTGGTGAACCATACCATGGATGAAAAAAGCCGCGCCGGTTTTTGAAGCCGGCGCGGCCCGCCTGTCGTTTTACTTGATCTTCGGATTCAGCAGCGCGTCGATCTTCGGATCGGCCATATTCGCCTTGGTGACGAGGTTTGCGCCGGTATCGACATTTTCCGGAACCTTCTCGCCCTTGGACACGGCAAGAGCGGTCTTCACGCCGTCATAACCCATGCGATAGGGGTCCTGGACGACGAGGCCGGCAATCGCGCCATCCTTGAGGAAGCCGACTGTCTTGTCGTCGCTGTCGAAGCCGATGACCTTGATCTTGTCGCCGAGCTTGTTTTCGGCGATCGCCTGGCCGACACCCTGCGCCATGATGAGGTTCGAGGCGAAGACGCCGACGAGATTCGGGTTTGCCGTGATCAGGTCGGTCATCATGTTGAGGCCGGTCGTTGCCTGGCCGTCGCCGTACTTGTCGGCAATAACCTTGAGGCCCGGATGCTTGGTCTTGACCTGATCCAGGAAGCCTTCGCGGCGCTGTTCCAGCGAGCCGACGCCGGGAAGGTTGGTCAGGATGACGACTTCGCCCTCTTCCTTGCCGGTCGCTTCCTTGATGGCGGCGGCAAGACCGTCGGCAGCGATGCGCCCGCCCTGGACGTTGTCGGTCGTCAGGAACGACTTGAATGCCTTGGAGTCGGCGCCGGAGTCGATGCCGATGATCGGAACGGATTTGGCGGCTTCATCGATCGGCTTGCCGAGTGCCTTGAACTCGGTGGGGGAGATGACGATGGCGGCCGGCTTGCCGGCAACGGCGTTCTCAAGAATGCTGATCTGGCCGTTGATGTCGGATTCGGCCTGGGCGCCGAGTTCCGGCACGTTGACGCCGAGATCCTTGCCGGCCTGGCGAGCGCCGGCCAGAACGATCTGCCAGTAGAAGGACGTCGTGTCCTTGACGATGATCGGGATCGTTACCTCGGCGGCAAAGGACGCGGCCGGCATTGCCGTGGCGATGACGGCAGCGCCTGCAAGTGCCGTAAAGGCGCGGCGAGACAGAATGGATTTCACGATACTCATAAGGGTTCTCCTCTCAGGGTGCGTTCTCCTCCAATGAAACCGGACCGCTGAACGCAGGCGGACGATTTTTATCGATAAAAAACATTTACGATGGGAAGCTAGCCGAGGCGCAGGCAAATTGCAAGTGTGCGATTTCACCTTTTTGAGCCGCTGAATTCTCTCCCAACCACTTGTTTTCGTTTCCAATACATAAGGACCTAAAATACGGTCCTCAGTCGAATTGCACCTCGTGCGGGTGCACCACGCCTTTCTTCAAAATCAGGTTGCCATAGAGCCGGAACTCGGTGGTCGCAACGATATAGGCGGCCTTCCGTGCCATCTCGTAGAAGGCGAAGCGTTCCACCGATGCGATGGAAAAATCGCCGGCGCGCCGGCTGACGATTTCCTGGAATTCGGCGCAAACCTCCGGCACGGCCTTGGGATCGCCGACCACTTCCATCCGCCATGCCGATTGCGGCACGAACGTATCGAGCGGCATGTGGGTGAGGATCGCCTCGGCCATGGCAGTGGCGCTGACGCCATCGGCCCGGATGACATCAGGCCCCATGCTGCTGGCAGGGAAATTGGCATCGGCAATAACGATATCGTCGCCATGCCCCATGCTCTTCAGCGCAGAGAGCAGGTCGGGGCCGAGAAGCGGATGAATACCTTTAAGCATGGTGTCTCCTTAGACCCGCACGGCTTCTTCGCCGAGCGGTGCGGCGACCAGTGTATAGGGTTCGAATTCGGGATAGATGTCGGCGGGAAGCTGCGGTTCGAAATTTTCCATGTTGCGCGTAAGGCTCGAAGGCTTCGCCGTGCCGATCAGCACCGAGGAGACGACCGGGTCGCGCAGCGGAAACTGCAGGGCAGGGGCGGCAAGCGGCACGCCGTGACGCTTGGCCACCTCTTCCATTGCGCCGACCTTGGCGAGTACTTCCTCGGTTGCCGGCATATAATCGAAATGCGAGCCCGGCACCGGGCCGGTTGCGAGAATGCCGGAATTGAACACGCCGCCGACGACGAGCGAGGTACCCTTCTCCCGGCAGAGCGGAATGAGTTCGGCAACAGCCGACCGGTCGAGCAGGGTATAGCGACCGGCCATCAGGATCGTGTCGATGTCGGCATTGCGCATCACGTCGAGGCAGACAGGCACCTCGTTGACGCCGAGGCCGAAAGCCTTGATCGCGCCCGAGGATTTCAGCTGTTCCAGCGCCTTGACGCCGCTATCGAGGAAATTCTTCAGATGCACGGCATTCTTGGCCGCACCATGCGTATAGGCGCCGATGTCATGAACGAAGAGGATATCGATGCGGTTCAAGCCAAGGCGTGCATAGCTGAATTCCACCGATCGCATGATGCCGTCATAGGAATAGTCGTAATCGGCATCGAAGGAGAGCGGATCGACATAGCTGTAGTCGGGAACGGTGCCAGTCGGCACCGGGCGCAATAGGCGGCCGACCTTGGTGGACAGCACATAATCGTTTTCCGGCTTGTCACGCAGGAAATCGCCGACGCGCCGTTCGGCAAGTCCGAGGCCATACCACGGCGCCACATCAAAATAGCGGATGCCGTGGTCCCACGCCGTTTCCAGCGTTTCCATCGCCTGCTCGCGCGGGCAGGCGCGGTAAAGGCCGCCGAGCGCTGCCGCACCGAAACTGATTTCGGTCACCTCCAGCGCCGTCTTGCCAATTCTCCTCGTCTTCATCATTCCTCCTCGTGAAGACCTGAAACTCAGTATGTTTTATTTAGAGCGTGGCGCCGAGATGCCACGGAACGAATTCGTTATCGCCGTAACCGAAAATTTCGCTTTTGGTCTTCTTGCCGGAGGCCGTATCGACGATCAGATCGAAGATCTCGCGGCCCTTGCCGCTGATCGTCGCGTCACCTGTAACGATCGTGCCGCAATCGATGTCCATATCCTCTTCCATCGAGGTATAAAGCGCCGAATTGCTGGCGAGCTTCAGCGAGGGGGCGGGCCGACAGCCGAAGCAGCTGCCGCGGCCAGTCGTGAACGCGATCATGTTCGCGCCGCCTGCTACCTGGCCGGTTGCGGAAACCGGATCGTATCCGGGCGTATCCATGAAGACGAGGCCGGGGGCCGTGACCCGCTCGGCATAACCATAGACGGCGGTCAGCGGCGAGCGGCCGCCCTTGGCAACGGCGCCGAGCGACTTTTCGAGAATGGTCGTCAGGCCGCCGCGCTTGTTGCCCGGAGACGGATTGTTGTCGAGCGATGCGCCATGCAGGGCGACATAGTCTTCCCACCAGGCGATCTTCTCATCGAGCTTCCTGGCGACCTCTTCGCTGACCGCGCGGCTGCGCAGCAGATGCTCGGCACCATAGATCTCGGAAGTTTCCGAAAGGATCGCCGTACCGCCGGCAGCCGCCAGCAGGTCGGCCGCGACACCGAGCGCCGGATTGGCGGTAATGCCCGAAAAACCGTCGGAGCCGCCGCACTGCAGCCCGATGATGATCTCGCCGATCGACATCGGCACGCGCTTTTCGCGGCCGACATCGGCGGCGATTTCGCGCAGCACGCCCATGGCGCGCTCGACCGCCCGGCGGGACCCGCCCGCGTCCTGAATGTTGAAATGCCGCTTGGAAGCGCCCGCACCGCTCTGGCCGTAAAGGGTGAGCTGATTAACCTCGCAGCCGAGCCCGATCATCAGCACGCCGCCGAAATTCACATGGCGCGTGTAGCCGGCAAGTGTGCGGTGCAGCACGTTCATGCCGTCACCCGTCGAGCTCATGCCGCAGCCCTGGTCGTGAACGATCGGCACGAAGCCGTCGATCCCGTCATAATGCGGCAGGATGGTGCGGTTGGCCTCGTCGGCGATCGCCCGACACACCGTGGTCGAACAGTTCACGCTGGCGATGATGCCGATATAGTTGCGTGTCGCAGCCCGCCCGTCGGCGCGGCGATAACCCATGAAGGTCCGCGCTCTGTCCTCAGCGCTCGCTTCTTCGGGAGCCGAGTTGGCGGTTGCAGCAAGGCGATCGTTTTCGAAATGCAGATTATGGCTGTGAACGTGGTCGCCGGCCTTCACATCATCAGTCGTGCGGCCGATCGCCTGGCCGTATTTCACGACCGGCATGCCCTGCGGAATATCGGTAAGGGCGATCTTGTGGCCGGGGTCGATCTTCTGGCGCGTCGTCACACCCGCAACATCAGATCCTTCAGCAATCGGCGCCGTCGCGACCGCGACATTGTCTCCGGCCGACAGGATGATCCAATTCTGTCTGTCCAATTTCATCTCCCTGACGAAACGTTCGCTTCTGCGCCCGTTACATCGACGAATGCGCATTGATTTTGTTTTTTATCTACAATAAACATTTTCAAGTCAACGGGAATATTGATCCTGTGGACGAGGGAGGCAAACGGCCGCAGGCGACCGAAAATAAGATAAAGGTCGCCTGAAGAGGCTCCTGGTCCGGCTGTACCCGTTGTTGGCAGCGGGGATCATCGCCGTATCGCTTGGGCGGAAAGCAGGGTCTGATGGCAAGGCAGAATACGGTCTTCAAGGAAGCCTATAATCGATATGCGGCAGCGTTGCGCACCGATACCGCGCTGCCCTCCGAGCCGGAGATTGCCGCCCAGCTCGGCGTCAGCCGCAGCACGGCACGCGCCATCCTGACCCGGCTCAGCGATGAGGGCATCATCCGCTGGAACAAGCGCCAGAAGATCGTGCTGCGCCAGCCGATCGACCGCGACTTTTTTCCCTCGGAGGAGACGGATTCACTGCACGACATCATCGAGCGCAGCTTCATGCAGCGCATCCTCTCGGATGAAGCAGCCCCCGGCATGCAGATCAACGAGCTGGAGCTTGCCCGCGAGATCGGCACGGGTACCACGAGCGTGCGTGAATTCCTGATCCGCTTCTCCCGCTTCGGGCTGATCGAAAAACGGCCGAACAGCCATTGGACATTGAAGGGTTTTACCCGCGAATTCGCCTTGGAACTCGCCGATGTGCGCGAAATGTTCGAACTGCATTCGGCCGCCGAATTCGGCAAGCTTCCTGCGGGAAATCAAGCCTGGGCCGATCTTGCTGTTATCAAGGAAGATCACCTCTCCATGCTTTCCGATATCAATAACCGCTTCAAGGAATTCTCGGTCCTCGACGAGCGCTTTCACCTCTTGATACATCGCGCCTCGAAGAACCGTTTCATTGCCGATTTCTACGACGCGATCGCCATCATCTTCCACTATCACTATCAATGGAACAAGACGGCCGCCCGTCAACGCAACGAGCGCGCGATCCACGAACATCTCGATTATATCGCAGCGCTGGAAGCCCGCGATCAGGAGAGGATCGAGGCCGCCTGTCGCGTCCACCTCCGCTCGGCCCGCCAGACGTTGTTGCAATCGCTGCCGCAGACGGAAAGCGCCTGAGCGCGGACGTCGGCGCCCGGAAAGATGGCCGTGAAGGGTGTACCGTGTGGCCCCCTCATCTGCCCTACGGGCATCTTCTCCCCGTGGGGGAGAAGAGGGAATCGAGACGCTGCGGCAAAACCCCTTCTACCCATCGGGGGTCCGAAGGACGGGTCGAGACCCGTGGCTCGACCCCGGTCAGGTGCCCGAAGGGCGGATGAGGGGGGCACACGCTCCGACGCCAGCCGCAATCAGCCCACTCTAACGCGACGCCGCCTCGCTCGCCGCACTACCAGCCCCACCCGTCCTCACGCCACGGCCGATCGGAATGAGCCAGGTCGTCGCAAACGTAAGCACCGCCACGACCACGACACCCCAAAAGCTCCAATGCAGTGCCGCATCAAAGATGCCGCGCACCGTCGCATCGCCCGCGAGCTCCGAAAGGCCGGTCGGCTCGTTCAGGACATGATGCAGGCGGTTTGCCACATCCCCCGTCGCATAGTGACTGATCCCGGCATTGAGGATCGCGCCGAGCACGGTGGCACCCAGCGTATTGCCGAGGCTGCGGGCAAAGATGATCGAGGCCGTGGCGCTGCCGCGCATCGACCATTCGACGCTGTCCTGCACCAGCGCGATGCTGGTGAGGTTGATGAGCCCCATGCCGAAGCCCATGAAGAAGGAGCCGGCGCCGGCGACCGCCGCGTGGCTTTCCGGCGTGAGGAACAGCAGGAAAAAGGCGCCGAAGGGAAACATGAAGCTGCCGACCCGCAGCGTATTGCGGATGCCGAATGCCCTGAAGAAGCGGCTGGAGAGCATCACCGACAGCGGCCAGCCGACCACCAGCATGGTCAGCGTGAAACCGGCGACGATAGGCGAGCGGCCGAGCACGCCCTGTACATACATCGGCAGGATCGTCGAGAGCCCGATCAGCGCCATGCCGGCAAGCAGCATGCAGGCATTGCTGGTCGCCACAAGCCGCCGGCTCCAGAGTGCGATGGAAATGATCGGCTCCGGCGTACGCTTCTCCTGCAGCACGAAGAGAATACCGGTGACCACGAAGACGGCGGCAAGCGATAGGAGAACCCAGGCCGGCGCATCCGTTTCCGTCAGGATCGTCAAGAGCGCGATGATGGAAATCGAAAACAGGATGGCGCCGAGATAATCGATCTTGGCTTGCCTGTGCGCCACGTCCTCCTTCAGGAAGAACAGGAAGGCGATGATCGAGAAGATGCCGATCGGCAGGTTGATCCAGAAGATCCAGGCCCAGGAGATCGTATCGACGATAATGCCGCCGGCAAGCGGCCCGACGACCGCAGACGTCGCCCAGACCGTCGCCATCACGCCCTGCACCTTGCCGCGTTCCTCCAGCTTGAACAGGTCGCCGATGATGGTCATCGTCACCGGCTGGATCGCGCCGGCGCCAAGGCCCTGCACCAGACGGAACACGATGAGCGAGGCCATCGACCAGGCAAGCCCGCAGAAGAGCGAGCCGACGAGGAAAACCAGGATGCCGCCGATCAGCACCGGCTTGCGGCCGAAAATATCCGAAAGCTTGCCGTAGATGACAGTGGTCGTCGACTGCGCCAGCAGGAAGGCGGAAAAGACCCAGCTGTAATAGGTGAAGCCGCCGAGCTGACCGACGATCCGCGGCATGGCGGTCGCCACGATCGTGGCCTCGATCGCCACCATGAAGGTCGCGAGCATGATCGTGGCAACGACGAGCGTGCGGTTCGATTGCTTCGATGGTGCGGACATGATGAACCTCTCGGGGCCTTCTCCGTGAAACGGGAAAACCGCTGTCGGCTACACTCTGGTGGGGCAGGTGCAACGTGCGTGATGTCGGCAGTCTTTTATGCTCCTGCAGATAGCAGGTAAAGCGCAGGTGATATGTTTTCTTTTGTGTCGACGCTTCAGACCGCTTCCGGCCCTGGCGAATTTAAAATACAAGGCATTTCGCGAAGGAAGTTTCGCTGGGTGCCGGCCGGAAAAAAGAGATCCGGCAGGCCAGGGCTCCCGGATGTCAGGATTGCATTTCCGCCAGCTTATTCCCAACTGAAAATCTGATGCAGGCCTGTGAACCGCTCCATCGCGGATGCGAGGGTTCCGGATCCGGGCACGGAAATGGCGAGCTATGATGACGCATGTTTTGGCTGCGACCGGCGGGGTTAAACAGGTAATCTGCATCAATTGGGGTACACGATACGGGCCGACCTTCATCAACCGGCTCTATGCGATGGTGAAGCGCAACATCACGCCGCCCTTTACCTTCACCTGTTTCACCGATTGCCGGGACGACCTGCATTCCGACATCCTGTGCGAGGACCTGCCGCCTCTGGATGTCGAAATGCCCGTCAACACGAGGGGCATCTGGCCGAAGGCGAGGCTTTGGGGACCGAAGCTCGGAAGTCTGAGCGGGCCGGTCCTCTATCTGGACCTCGACCTTGTTATCGTTGCCTCCCTCGATGACTTTTTCGAAGTCGGAGGGCCTGACGACGTCGTCATGGCCCGCAACCAGACGACGCCTTTCGAAAGGCTCGGCCAGAGCTCGCTCTTTCGATTTCCGGTCGGCAAGCTCCTGCCGCTGCAGGAAAAGTTCAGGGCCGACCCGCAGAAAGTGGCCGATGAGTATCAGTACGAGCAGCGTTTCGTCACCCGCAATGCGCCCGGAGGCGTGAAATTCTACCCGCGCAACTGGGTTCTGCATTTCCGGCAGGACTGCCACTGGGCTTTCCCGCTGAACTATTTTTTCGCCCCGCGCCTGCCGTCCAGCGCCCGCGTCGTCCTCTTCCCGCGCGGCTTCCACCCGCAGAACGCCATCGAAGGGAAATTCGGCCCGAAAGGCCGGGCCGAAACGAGGCTCGATCATATCAAGGGCGTCTTCGATGTCAGCAAACGTGGCGGCAAGCAGCCCTTCCGCTACCTGCGCCATTATATTCTCCCCACGCCGTGGGTAGCGGATCACTGGCATGAGTAAGAACGCAAGTTCGCCAGCAGAACGGAACAATTTCCCCGTTTGAATGTTTTCAGCCCAGGAAAAACTTGGGTGCTCTCATGCGTCCTCGTCTGTTCGCAACATTGCTCTCGCTTTCATGTCTGTCTGCCAACGCGAATGCGGCCGACGCGGACTTTCTGAACTCGCTTGCAGGCGACTGGGATGGAGGCGGAATGGTCCTGACCAAGATCGGCGGCAAGAAGGTCAATGTGTCGTGCAATCTGAAATCCAGCGCGAGTGCTTCCTCAGTTTCGATGAATGGCAGCTGTAGCGCTCTCGCCGTCCTCACAAGAAGCTTCTCGGCCTATGTAAAGGCGGCCGGTCAACGCTATACCGGCAACTACACGGGACCATCGGGCCAGCCTTCCAGGCTTGTCGGCAGCAGGAAAGGCGACGCTCTCAACTTCAATGTCACCTGGGCTCGCGTCACCAATGGCGACCGAAATGCAATCATGATGATCGAGAAGGTGGGGCAGAACGGGCTTCGCCTGCAGACCGTTGATCGCGACCCCGCCTCGGGCCGATCCGTAGTGACGAGCCGCATTGATCTGCAGCGGCAGTAATCCGTGTCTCGGATTTTGCGATGCGCCCGGCTCGTCGGGGCTTACGACCGCTTCCTTATGGTGGCGTAGATGATGTTGCGGTTGGCACCGAACCAGACCGTCTTATCGGTGTCGTCCGTCGCACTGCGATGGGAAATACGCCACATGTCGGCTTCGGAACGCTGGAGGAGCTCCCAGTTCATGTAGGATTCCATGTACCCGTCATCGGCCATCTCGTCGGAAAAGTTGGCAAATAGAAAGACGCCGCCCGGTTTCAGCATGTCCATGCAGATCTGCGTGAGCCGGATTGCCACTTTATCGGTGAGATAATCGTACAATCCTGCTGCATAGATGAGATCGAAAGTGCCGATCTGATGCTTTCGTGCGAGCAAGCCGCGCACGGATCCATTGATAGGCTCGACGGACGTTCCATGGAATTGGCTTGAGATCGAGCCGATACTTTCCGGATCCTGATCAAGAGCGACCCAGCGTTTGAGGCGGCCTTCCGCAAGTGCCTTCGATGCCTCCGCTTCGCGCAGGTGACCGGCAGCGATGGCCAGGACCTCGGTATCCGGACCCGTTCGCGCAGCGGTCTCGTCGACGTAGCGGGTCAGGATGTCGCGACGTTCTCTTACTGCAACCGGGCCGGGAGCGTTTATCGTGTAGTCGAAGATGTCAAGGCCGAGACGGGTGGATCTGGCCACTTCTTCGGCCACCGCCGGATGCCCGTAAATGAAGTCGATAAGACTGGCATCACCGGAATAGCCGCGGGGTTTGTCAAAGGACCAACGGGTGAACGGGCACTGCTGGAGGATCTTTGCCGAGGGATGAGCCTGAATGATCGGGATGAGCTTCTGCCACACGGCAGCACCGAATTTGTGACGGACATCATGAAGCTGGCCGATCAGCCACCTGACGGCATCAGGCAGGTTCGTGCCCGCAGAGAACCGTTGTATCGCGATGTTGATGACGATCGCAAACTCAGCCTCCGCGGTTCGCAGGAGGTCTGTTTCGTCATCTCGGTTCGGTGAGGGAAGCTTATTGCTGAAGGACTGCGGCGTGATCAGGCTTTGGCCATCAAGAGAAAAGAGCGGCTGAGCCACTGAAACCTCACTGGTGAATAAGAACTTAAAACATTGCGTAAAATCCTCATCATTTTCACGCAAGTCAAGCGTTAAGGTTGGGCATCGGAGGCAATGCACGTGTTAGCTTTAGAAAATATTAGGGAACCCGAAAGATAGACCGCCCGCTTTGGGGCCATTCGAGCGTTATCGGTTGATGTGGAGTCTGGGTGCGGCTATCCAGCTTCAGTTGGCAGTCTGCGGAGGGCAGCTGCTGCAAGATGTTGGGTGGCAGGGGCATGATGCACGTGTTAGCCGAGACCGCAGCTGCTACCGTGCTGCCGACGCTGTCGCCAGAAGAGTTGCGCTGCCTTTATGAGGAGAAGAGCGAGAGCGGCCGAAAGAGCGCGACGCGCAAAGGCCTCTGGACAGCGGTCGCTGTTTACCTTGCATATTCCTTCACGGACTATCTCTTTATCGGCGATGTCGTCCGGTACACGGTCGCCGGCCGGCTGGCGGTTGGCGTCAGCGCGTTATGCGTGCTGGAATTCCTGCTCTGCCGCAAGGCAAAAGCCGATACGGTCGACATGGCCGCGGCGGTGTCCGTGCTCGCAGCCTATCTTGTCTGGCTTCTCACCGCCCAGATGACCGCGGCTGGGGATGCGTTCTCATACTATATGGTGTTTGGCGCGATCTTCATGATGAGCGTCAACCTGTTCTTCAGTTTCCGGTTTCCGGTTGCTCTTGCGGCCTCCGCAACGAACGTGCTCATCTTTATCGGCGCGCTCTTTCTGTTCGCGCCCATGTTGCTTCTCCACAAGCTCATCCTCGGCGCGTTCTGCATTTCCTGCTTTGTTTTCACGTCTTACGTGAATCTTCAGCTCAACAGGGAGCGCTACAAAGTCTTCCTCAATGCATTTGAAGCCAGTTTGCAGCAAGCTGCCGCCGACGAAAGAGGCAGGGCTCTTTTGCACCTCTCGAACACGGACTCGTTGACCGGCCTCGAAAATCGCCGGGCGATCGATCAACGCCTGCGTGATTGCTGGCAACGCTGGCAGGACGACAGGGTGCCCTTTGCCGTCCTGCTTGTCGATGTGGATTATTTCAAACGCTATAACGACTGCTACGGTCATCAGGAAGGCGACCGCTGTCTTATAGCCGTCTCCGAGCTTCTTCAAAGCGTGGCCGAGTCATGGGGCTCGGTCATCGGGCGATACGGCGGTGAGGAATTCATCGTCATCACACCGATGCCGAATTTAGAACGCGCGGTCGAGCTTGCAGAAGCCATGTGTGCTGCCATCAGGGGCTTGGCCTGGCCACACGAACACAGGCGAGACGGGACCACTGTCATCACCGTGAGCGTCGGCGTGTCCCATACGCGGGACGAGAGCAGGCAGGTCGAGAAGGTCATTCATGAAGCTGATCGCGCGCTTTACGCCGCCAAGGCTGCGGGCCGCAACACCCTCGTGGTCTTCGATCCGGACGATCCAGAGAGCAGCGATGACAGCGAGGACATTGCCGCGACCCTGAAGATCGCGCTTGAACACCGCCTCGTCTCCCTCGTCTACCAGCCGATCCGCAACGTCCAGACCGGCAAGACGGACGCTGTCGAAGCTTTGATGCGTCTGAGCATGCTGGATGGAACGCCCGTATCGCCTGATAAATTCATCCCGGTTGCGGAAAGGACGGGTTCGATCGTCGAACTCGGCCGGTGGGCAATCCGCACTGTTTGCCGGGATCTGTTGGCGACCGACTTCGTGCAGGTTGCCAGCGTCAACGTTTCCCCGATTGAACTCAAGATGCCGGGTTTCGCCACCTATGTGGCGGCAACACTGGCGGAATTCGGCGTGACCGGCGCCCGGCTTGCTTTCGAGATTACCGAAGGCGTGGAGCTGGAAATCGATCAGGATGTGGTTCGGTGCATCAGCGACCTGAGAAAGCTCGGCGCTCAGGTCTGGCTCGACGACTTCGGCACAGGCTTCGCAGGTCTCTCCTGGCTCCGTCTCATAGAGTTCGACACCGTCAAGATCGACCGCTCCTTCCTCCATGACTGCAACACGGAGAGGGGCAAGCGGATGCTGCTCGACATCATCAGCCTGCTGCGCAATCGCGGCGTGAGGATCCTCATCGAAGGCGTCGAGACCATCGAACATCAGCGGCTGATGCAGCAGTACGGGATCAACCAGATCCAGGGATATTTCATTGCAAGGCCCGCGCCGGCAGCCCAGCTCGAAGCTGATAACGTGCTGCCGTTCAGCATGGTCAGGAACCTTGATTCAAAACGCCTGTTCCGGAATGGGCCATAGGTTCAGCCCGCTTCAGGACCTCCATGAACAACGGCTGCCGCGTCTTCCTGCCCGCATTGCCTTCGGCGCTGACGAGCCGCATCGATCTGCAGCGGCGGTGGACGCCGCCTGGGCTCGGCCTGTATCCTATTGAACTGCATTGCATTTATTACGAACAACCGTCGTCGCGCATTCTGCCTTTGATCGGAAGCTTAGAGGAATGAGCATGACGGGCAAGACAATCCCCTACACACTTTTAAGCACGAGCGACGTTCAGAAGATTGCGCCGGTTTCGAACGTGACGCTCTGGCGCTGGGTGAGGGACGGCAGGTTTCCCGCGCCCATACAGGTCGCGAAAAACAATTTCTGGAGGTCTGACGAAGTCGGTGCCTGGATGGATGAAATGTCCTTGAGGCGCGTTGCGTCAAATCCGAAAGCCCCTTCTCAGGAACGCGAATAAGCGTCGGCCCCCAGTTTCATCGGAAAATCCATGGATAGAATCTCGCAATACGCGCCATCGCCGGGGGCGGGCGTCTCTGGCTGTGTCGAGCGGCTGCGCCGCGACGTGTCCCTGTCTTCGACAGCGGCGCAATATGGCTGCAAACTCATCCGCAGCGGGCGGGAATTTTCCGCCTGCTGCCCCTTCCACGCTGAAGACACCCCTTCATTCACGATCTTCGCCGGCCAGGATGGCATCGAGCGTTTCCATTGCTTCGGCTGCGGCAGAAAAGGCGATGTCCTCGACTTCATGCAGGAGTTTAGAGGCGTCGATCTTCCCGAAGCGATCCGCATTCTCGGCGGCCGCGGCGACATCAGGCCAAACGTCCCTCCTCGGCATGTCCAGGCAGGGAACATCTATGAGGGAATAGTGCCCCTTCCGCCGCCGGTCGGTCTGCTTCAGGCCGGCCGGCGCATCACGCTCTATAATCCGAAACGCCGGGGGACGCCCTCGGAGTGGGGCACCTTCGCCCCATCGATGGTGTTTCCCTATCGGAATGCCGATGGCTCGCTGTCAGGTTATGTCCTGCGCCGCGATCTGCCCGACGGCGGCAAGGAAACGCCGATGGTCATGTTCGTTCGCCTCGCCGATGGCAAAGAGACATGGTCGCGTTTCCCCTTCCCGAAGCCGCGGCCGCTCTACGGCCTGGAAACGATCGGTGACGGCAAGCAGGTGGTGATCGTCGAGGGCGAGAAGTGCCGCGACCGGCTCAGCCAGGCAGCCAAGCGAACCGTCGTCTCCTGGCCGGGCGGAGCCCAAGGCGCAAAGCACACGGACTGGTCGCCGCTCTCGGGCCGGCACGTGCTGATCTGGCCGGATTTCGACGGCCCGGGCCTGACGGCTGCCGATGATATCGCCGCCCGCCTGACCGCGCTCGGCGCGCGTGTCCAATGCGTCGGCTTCACGGATGCGGCGCACGCATCCGATATCGAGCGCTACAGCTTCGCAGACTGGCAGTCAGGCCTTTTTCCACGCCGCGGCTGGGACAGCGCCGACGCCGTCGATGCCGGATGGACGCAAAGCCAGCTCGACGCCTTCATGAGTGCCACGCTTCGCGACTGGAGGCCGGAGCCCGTTGCCGAGATGCCCGTTGCTGAGATGGAAGAGGCGCGCGTCGTGCAGTTCAAGCGGGCAGTTTCCGTGCAGGCCTCCACAAGCGCACGTCCCGCACCGGTGCCGGATGCGTTGGTCCAAGGAGATGAGCCGACGCGGGCGATCACGCCTGCCGCGGATGCGCCCCGCCATTTCGGTCGCCTGATGGGCATCGCGCGCTTCGATATCGAACTCGAACAATGGTTGGTCGATCGCCAATGGTTCATCAAGCTCAACCTGCTTTCGGGCGAGCTGGAGATCCATCGTGACAGCGGCATCGTTGCCATGAGCGACGCGCGGCTGGCGGAAATTCGCTTCGAGCTCGCCTGTGCGGCCCAGGGCAGGGAGCCGTCCAAGGACAACATCGTCGATGGCCTGGTGCTGATCGGCGAGCGGCGGGCCTATCATCCGGTGCACGACTATCTCGCCCGCGTCAAATGGGATGGAAAGCCGCGCATCGACACCTGGCTCGTCGATTATTTCGGCGCCGAGGACACGCCGCTCAACCGCGCCTTCGGCCGGAAGATTCTCTGCGCCGCCGTTCGCCGCGTCAGGCATCCGGGCTGCAAATTCGATCACATGCTCGTCGTCGAAGGCCCCCAGGGCATCGGCAAATCCTCGGCCATCCTGGCGCTCTGCCATGACAGAGACTGGTTCACCGACCAGCTCGAGATCGGCGCCGACGCCAAAGTGACCATCGAAAAAACCGCCGGCCGCTGGATCCTGGAAATGCCCGAACTCGACGGCCTGAGCCGCCGCGACACCAACCGTGTCAAATCCTTCATCCCCACGCAGGAAGACAGCGCCAGGCTCTCCTACGGCCGCTTTAGGAGCGACCGCCCCCGGCAATTCATCCTCTTCGGCACCACCAATGAAAGCCGCTACCTGACCGACACCACCGGCAACCGCCGCTTCTGGATCGTCCGCGCCACGGCTGCCGATCCCTCGGGCATTGCGGCGGCGCGAGACCAGCTATGGGCGGAGGCTGCGGAGAGGGAGGCGGGTGAGAACCTGTGTCTGGATAATCAGGCATTGCGGAATGCAGCGGCTGGTGTTGCCCATGAATCGTCAGATTTCGGTCCGTGGCTGGAGATCCTTGGCGAGCGCATTCCCGAAGGTCCGCTGAAGATCAAGGCGACCGATGTCTGGAAGCTGGTCGGCTTCGATGGCCCGGAAACCATCAACAAGCTGACGAAGGCTCATCACGCCCATATGCGCGCGGCGATGGTCGGCCTCGGGTTTGAGAAGAACGACAAAGGCATTCGCTTTCGCGACGGCGAGAGAAAGACGGCTTATGTTCGCGGTGATCCTGACGAGGCTCGGGAATGGAGCCCTGACAGGCATGAGCCGGCATATGGCTACGGCTCGACTTTCTGACGCGCACCGACACCCTGACAACCCGGCCGCCGAGCCGGGTTTTTTGTTTGCCGACGAATGGCGAACCTCCGCCAGGCAACCTCCTCCAGGCGTGGAACCTCCGCCAGTGAAGGCAGTTTCTGGAGGAGGTTCATAGCGCTGGAGGGGGTTATGGAGGAGGTAACCTCCTCCGGGTTAAAATATTGATTTGGTATTGTTATTTTCCACTGGAGGAGGTGGCGGAGGTTGTTTGCTGAAAGGTGTCGGAAGCGGCTTATGCCGGCCTATTTACGGCGAAATACAGCGTGCTTCCGGCTAGTCTTGGAAAATGCGTTCTAACCTCCGCCACCTCCGCCATGGATCGATGGCGCGGTTAACCGACGAGGAGCTGACGGTCATCGCCCTTTCTGGTGCGACCGCCAACGCCGGAACCATCCGCTGGTGGGTGGGTGGAAAGTTTAACCGAATAAGACTATGTCTTTCAGGTAGAGGCGCAACAATGGCGAAGAATGAAAAGAATCCGGTCATATCGGCGTTCACCGAGGAACAGGTTGAACGGCTGACTGGCGTTACCGTGCGCCAGCTTAAGCACTGGGATTCAACGCGTTTCTTTATCCCCAGCCTAGCCTACGAAGACAGGCGTCAACCGTTCAGCAGGCTGTATTCGTTTCGCGATCTGGTTTCATTGAAAATCCTGAACGCGCTCCGGAATGATTCAAAGGTCTCGCTGCAGCATCTTCGCGGTGTCAAGGACAAGCTTGCCCACCTTGGTGACGACCTATGGTCGAAGACGACACTCTACGTGCTCAAGAAGAAAGTGGTCTTCGACAATCCTCAGACGAAAGCCAAGGAAGAGGTTCTGTCCGGTCAGGGCGTCCTCCAAATCCCATTGGAGGTCGTGACGGGCAACATGAAAGACGCCGTCGCGAAGCTCAAAGCGCGCGATAATTCATCGATCGGCAAGATCGAGTCGAAGAAGGGCATTGCGAACAGCAGGCCTGTCATCGCGGGTACGCGTATTCCCGTCGATACGATCAAGGAGTTTGCTGCCGCGGGGTACTCGGTTGAGCAAATTATGAACGAGTATCCGACGTTAACCGCTGACGACATTCGAGCCGCAATCAACTATGAGGTCGCGGCTTGATCAGGGGACATCGGGTTGCGCTTCTTTCTTGATGCGAGTGTGCCCGATTCTGTTGGCAATGTCCTGGCCGCGGCCGGGCACGAGGTCATTTTCCATCGAGACGCACTCGCGGATGGCACGAAGGATCCAGTCGTGTGCCAAACGGCACTGGCCAACGAGGCGATACTGGTAGCGGTCGATAAGGACATGAAACAGTTGACCAAGCGGTTCGGGGTCACTGACGAACGCTTCAAGAACCTATCCATGGTCTTCTGCGGTTGTAGCATCCCGATGTCCTCGGCCAGGATATCGCAGGCACTCTCACTCATTCAGCATGAATGGGGCTACTCGAAACAGAAGGTGGGACGCCGCTTGTTGGTCGAAATATCCAATCATCAGATTACGACGCAGCGCTGAAGGATCGGCAATTTGCGGCACATACAAGTGTTAAGTCTGAAGTATGTGTTAAGGAATAATGTAATGAAATCAATGGACGTGGCGCTTGTGGCACCTAATTTCGGAAGCCGTCGTCATCGCGAGGCTTGTCGATATCTTCGCGCCACAACTGCAACAGCCTCGGATTTTTGACAAGCTGCTCGGCGAGCGCGCCGAAGACGTCAATCAGGAATGCTGGGCGAGGAGCGTAGGTGTTCGGCGTGATGATGTAGCGAAGGGCGTAGTCACTCTCTGCGCCGTGAAGATACGACATATGCTCGACGGCATATACCAGTTCCTGACGGGCTGGCTGATCGCCAAAGGCAGCAGTGGGCCATTTCCCGGAAGCCTTTGCCTCCGCCAAGGCCCGCTCGGCTTGATCGAGAGCAGCGCGGCGCAACACGTCGTTATGTGCGTCGTTCCAGAGGGCCGTGAGGTCGTGACCATATCCCTTCCGAACATCCTTTGCAGACATGCCACCAGCGAGAAGCGGGAACTTGAATAGCAATTCGATACCGTGTCCCAGAAGGTTCAAAGTCGGGACTTGAATGAGCGGTCCCCATTCTTTGGAATACCGCAGTACCCTAGTGGCGCTCAGATAGCGATGTGCGCCAGCAATGGTTTGCCCCGCCGCTGTCTCAAAGAAGTCCTCCCCAATATCCATCGTCGTTACTCTTCTATCTCGTTGCCGTTGTCGTCATATTCGGCGCGGCGGTTCGGATCCTCGACATAGGTTCTGTGCCGACCACTCTGTTAGTTTTCCACTGTCTGCCTCATAGCCGGCCAGTGACCTGTGGATTTTAGACGCTGCGAAACCCTCCTCGGATGTTGCTGTAGTGCAGCGCAGATCGCGATGCTGAAATGGTTCCGTCAGTAAATCAACACGGAAAGGGTTTCAAAATGTCCGGCGCCTTCAAGCAGCATCAACATGACAGTTCCGCGTTTGCCAGCGACGGAGAGCGAATTGCTGCCGGCATCGCAACTATGGTCGCCGCGGTCAGTGACGAACAATCACGCGATATGAGCGATCAAGAGTTTGCCGCATGCGAGTTCGAGCCTTGGAAACACGAGGAAGGTGAGTGGACACCCCCGACCAACGAGCAGTGGGCACGGTTAGCCAATCCTCATCTGATAATGGTTCGCGTGGCCTGGTTAACCCTTCATAAGACCAAAGAGGAGTTGATCGAGATGGTCGAAAAGATGATTGCAGAGGAGGATGGGGAGAATAACTTGCTGATCGCCACGCTCGATAACCTCGTGGCGACCTCGGATATGTTCAAGGGCTTCCTATCGATTTGTGAATCGGCGATGGCAAGGTTCATGGTCGCTGGGATGAATATCCCCGATCGGTCAGCGGTGTAATTTGGCGTACGCGGAGACTGCTGGTTCAGCACGCGAATCTGTTCAATGATCATACCGACCTACAGGGCAGCGCCATGACGGACCTGGAATGGGAGGTGTTGGCGTTTCCGGACTGAACTACTCGTGGGTCGCTTGCTGCGGATGACCGGTGGCCCCGGCATGACGGAAGTCGGCGTGTCCACAGCGCGCCGCCTGACGCCGTTTGCCAGCCTGCTTACTGGTTTACTGGTGATGGCTGATCGATAATTTCGTTGTGCCGAAGCGAAAGAAGCGGTTGCGCACTGAGCCGAAAGCAAAGCGGCGGGGAGCCCGGAAGCCTTCGCCGCCTCAAATCTGGCGGCCAAATCCGGCGATCAAGCCGCCTCGCCTCTATGTCCGTAACGCTTCCAGACCAAACCCGATTAGTGAGCGATGCTCAGGAGCGCAAGCTCCGAAGAGTTGATGCTGCGGCATAAAACGCAATATTGGCTTTTGTTCGGGCGAGATTGTCGGCCAAGCACTTGGGAGAAAAAATGGTGCCGCTTACGTGACTCGAACACGTGACCCCATCATTACGAATGATGTGCTCTACCGACTGAGCTAAAGCGGCAATCCGGCGGGCGAAGCATGCGGCCCGCGATTTGCATGGGGCTGATACAGGCATTGTCTGAAGATTTCAAGCACCCTCTTATGCCCCATGGCAAAAAAGCTGAAGCTTGTGGAAAGGCCCCACTTCAGCAGGCAAGCACGTCACAGCGCCAGCCGGGTGCGGGCGGCGTGATATTCCGCTTCCAGCCGGTCGACCAGCTTGGCGACCGGTTCCACGGCCCTGATCGCGCCGATGCCCTGGCCGCTGCCCCAGATATCCTTCCAGGCCTTTGCGCCGCCGGTTGCCTGTTCGAAATCCATCTTCGAGGGATCGGCGTCAGGCAGGTTGTCCGGGTCGAGGCCGGCCGCGCGGATGGAGGGTTTCAGGTAGTTGCCGTGCACGCCGGTGAAATAGTTGGAGTAGACGATATCGGCAGCCGCGCCCTCGACGATTGCCTGCTTGTAGGCATCGGAAGCGCGCGCCTCCTCGGTCGCGATGAAGGGCGTGCCGATATAGGCCATGTCGGCGCCCATGGCCTGCGCTGCGAGAATGCCGCCGCCGGTCGCAATCGCGCCGGCAAGCAGCAGCGGGCCGTCGAACCAGGCGCGGATCTCCTGCACCAGCGCGAAGGGAGAAAGCGTCCCCGCATGTCCGCCCGCGCCCGCTGCAACGGCAATCAGCCCGTCGGCACCCTTGCGGATTGCCGAATTGGCGTGGCGGTTGTTGATGATGTCGTGCAGCACGATGCCGCCATAGGAATGCACCGCTGCATTCACTTCCGGCACGGCGCCGAGCGAGGAAATGACGATTGGCACCTTGTATTTCACGCAGAGCATCAGATCGTGCTCCAGCCGCTTGTTCGACATATGGACGATCTGGTTGACCGCGAAGGGGGCGGCCGGCCGTTCCGGATGGCTCGCATTATGCGCGGCAAGATCTTCTGACATCATCGCCAGCCACTCGTCGAGCTGGCTTTCCGGCCGCGCGTTCAAGGCCGGAAAGGCGCCGATCACGCCGGCCTTGCATTGCGCCAGTGTCAGCGCCGGATGTGAGACGATGAAAAGCGGCGAGCCGATGACCGGCAGTCTCAGATTATCCTTGAGGATCGGGGGCAGGGCCATGCTTTCACCGCTTCTTTGACGTTTACGAAAACGTCAATTGATTAGCAGAGCCGGCGCCTCAGGAAAAGAGCGAGAACGGAAGAAGCTCGCACTCTTTCCGTAATCCTGTCCACTTTCGGAATATCTAATGCATGTCACGCAGAACTGTGCGGGCGGACGACATGCGAAAACAGCGCTTCGGAGCGCTGGGCATTATCGCTTATCCCGCCGCCGATGCGCTCCGGAAGGGCTGCAAGGCTTGCGGTTTGCCGCACTTGCCGTTACCGAACTTTGACAGGCATTCAATTTTTTGGTGTTGATGCCGGCACGAAACGTGAAGGGCCTGATGTGAGCGGACTAGAAACGGCTATCAGAACTGCGCTGGAGAATTCCGACCGCAACAGTGCGGAAGTTCGTGCACGCATCTATCAGTCCGCGCGTCAGGCGCTGGAAGCCGGTCTGCGCAAGCAGGATATCACCGATGCCGATGTGGTGGCCCATCACCGCCATCGTCTGGAAACCACGATCCACACGATCGAGAGCGAAGAGCGTACCCGCCTTCATCCGCGGCAAGGGCCTCCGGAAGTTCCGGTCCCGCCCGTTGTCGAGATGCCCGAACCCACGCATCATGTAGAAGAGCCCGCGCATCACGTGGAAGAGCCTGCCTATCGTGCGCAAGAGCCCGTCTATCGCGCGCATGAGGATGACAACCTGGCCGTAACAGGTGAAACGCGCGGCTATAACGCCGCTGGGCGTACGGACGATGCAAGCCTGGATGATATCAGGGCCAGCAACTACGATCAGCTGGGGGCGGCACCCGATAGAGAGATGCGGGCAGAGGCGCGCGCGACGCCGGACAGGCGCGGCGGCATGGATTTCCGCCCCGAGCGGGCCGCCGTCCGCCGCAAGCCGCGCAAGTTCTTCTCGCGCCTGCTCGTCTGGTGCGTGGCTCTCGCCTTCATCGGCACCGGTGGCTGGTGGGTCTATACATCAGGTCTGCTAAAGACGGCGGCTGAGCGCGATACCAGCGTTGCCAATCCGCCCGCGAGCACCCAGCCGGAAGATTTCAACGGCGGGGAGAGTGCCGGTAACAGCACCCACTCGGATGGCGACCAACCTGTGGCGATCGACCCGCAAAACAGCTTCTCGGCAGACTGGATCGAGGTCTTCAAGCCCTCGGATGCCGACAAGATCCAGGCCGGTCCGCGGGCGCGCACGGAAAATGTCACCGAAACCGAAGGTCCGGCCGTCCGCCTGACCTCTGAGAGCGCCAACACGGATGGCAATGTCTCCATCAGCGTTCCAGCCAATGTCCTGCAGCAGCTCGCCGGCAAGTCCTCCACCATCGCGCTGACCCTGCAGTCCACCACGGACGAGCCCACGCAGATCACGGTCGAGTGCGATTTCCAGTCGCTCGGCAATTGCGCCCGCCATCGTTTCAACGTCACGCGTGAAAAATCGGACGCGCTGCTGCAGCTGCGCTTCGACCGCTCGCTGGCGCCGAATTCGCCCGGTCGGCTGATGATCAACAGCGATGTCGACGGCAAGGCCCGCGGCATCAATCTCTTTGCCGTGCGGATCCTGCCGGGCCAGTAAGCTGCCGGGAGAGTAAGCGGCCCGGTTATTTCGGGAAATTTATTTCAGGAAGCCGGGACCGGAGCCGATGATCTTGTCGTCCAAGGAGCCGATTGCGTTCTTGTCCTTGCCGTCATAATCGATGGTTTTCAGCATGTGGCGGATGAGGTTGAGCCGCGCCCGGCGCTTGTCGTTGGCGCGGATGACACTCCAGGCCGCGAACTGCGTATGGGTCTCCTTCAGCATGCGGTCGCGCTTCTCGCTGTAGTCGCCCCATTTGGTCAATGCGGCTATATCCATCGAGGAGAGCTTCCAGACGGCGAGCGGATCGTGCCGCCGGTCGTGGAACCGCTTGATCTGCATTTCCCGGCCGATATCGAGATAGAACTTGAAGAAGAATATGCCTTCGTGAGCAATGATCTTTTCGAGCTGCGGCGCCTGGTGCAGAAAATCCTCATACTGTTTCGGCGTGCAGAAGCCCATGACCGGCTCCACGCCGGCACGGTTGTACCAGGAGCGGTCGAAGAGCACGAACTCGCCCGATGTCGGAAACTCCGCGATATAGCGCTGGAAATACCATTGGCCCTGTTCCCGCTCGGTGGGCTTGGCAAGCGCAACGGTGCGGGCAAGGCGCGGGTTCATGTGCGCCGAGGATGCCTGGATCGCGCCGCCCTTGCCGGCCGCGTCGCGCCCTTCGAAGAGCGCCATCACCCGCTTGCCCGTCGCCTGCAGCCAGAACTGCACCTTCACGAGCTCGATCTGCAGCTTCTTGAGCTCCCTGAGATACTCGTCTTCCTCAAGCTTCTCCTTGTAGGGATAGCCGCCGGACTCCAGCGCATGTTCATCCACCCAGTCGGGCAGGGCGGGATCGTCGATATCGAAGACGTGCTTCTTGCCCCTGATCTCCAGTTCCAAGGCTCTGCTTTCGACGTCTTTGGCCATCGTCCTCTCCTGCGTACAATGATTTCGTTTTTCAGCAGGCGAACATATTTATCATTGAAAATCAAATCCGCTGCGTAAGCAAAGCGTAATGCGGTGCCGCGCGGCTGCGGCTTTTCGCGGAAGTTTCTCAAACGGAAAACTTCTGTCATGAAAGCCGGCTATCAGGCAGAGTTTGAATATAAAGAAAACGAATCGATGCCGTGAGGGGCGCTTTGGAAGACGAAACGTCATGGACGACAAGCCTGTTGGCGCGCATCCGGCGCGAACGCCCGGTTTTGCTGGCAACGCTGCTGAGCGCGCTGGTGGCGCTTGCCGCGGGCATGAACAAATGGATCGTGCTCGCCCTGCTGCTCATGATGATCGTCACCGCGCTTTTCCACGAGGCGCCGGTCATCAAGCCTGATGTCGTCGAGCCGGTCGAACCCGAGCCTGAAGTGCCTCAGAGCCGCCTGCCGGAGGTCTCCGCTACGCTCGCCGGCCTCGATATCCCGGTCATGGTGCTCTCGCAGGATGCCTCGGTGCTGTTTCAGAACCGCGCGGCTGAAAAGGCCTTCGGCGAGGTGGCGCTCGGCTCCCATATTTCGGCGAGGCTGCGGTCTCCCGGCGTGCTGGACATGGTGCGCGAAACCATCGCCACCAACGCGCCGAACCAGATCGAACATTCCGAGCGCCTGCCTTCCGAGCGCGTCTATATCGTTCGCAGCGCCCCGGTCGAATTCAAGGATGATGACGGCCGCGACGAGCGCTATTACATCCTCTCCTTCCGCGATATTTCCGAAGTGCGCCGCATCGACCGCATGCGCTCGGATTTCGTCGCCAATGCCAGCCATGAGCTGCGCACGCCGCTTGCCTCGCTGCGCGGCTTCATCGAAACCATCCAGGGGCCGGCAAAAAACGATCCGAAGGCGCAGGCGCGCTTCCTCGGCATCATGCTCGACCAGGCAACCCGCATGAGCAGGCTTGTCGACGATCTCCTGTCTCTATCAAGGCTCGAGCTCAAGTCGCATATCGCCCCCGACGAGAAGGTGGATTTGGTGCCGCTTCTCGGCCATGTCAGGGATTCGCTCGTGCCGCTTGCAAGGGAGGTCGGCGTCTCGATCAACCTGCATCTGCCGGAGGGCAGGGTCGAGGTGCTGGGAGATCGTGACGAACTCGTCCAGGTCTTCGAGAACCTGATGGAGAACGCCTGCAAATACGGCCAGGAAGGCGAAGTTGTCGATGTCTGGCTGAGGAACGGATCGGGCCAGCCGGTGGAGGTCAGCGTCGTCGACAGGGGACCCGGCATTCCGGCCGAACATGTGCCGCGCCTGACGGAGCGTTTTTATCGCGTCAGCATCGAAGACAGCCGTTCCAAGAAGGGCACGGGCCTCGGGCTTGCCATCGTCAAGCATATTCTGACGCGCCATCGTGCACGGCTGATCGTCAAATCCGAGGTGGGCAAGGGAACGGAGTTTACCGTCCGTTTCTGACGCAATATGTCGCAAACGATTTAATACGGCTATATTTTCACATTTAAAATCAACAGCTTATCTTGTCATAAATGTTTCATCGATCTGACATAAAAGGAGGGCGCTTAAGGCGCTAAGAGAGTCCTGCCGATGAAAAAAGGCAATGCGAGGGCCTCTTCGAGGCCGCACTCACACAAGCCCAAATGCCGGGAGATTCAAATGAACACCTTTAAACTTACTGTTGCCGCGCTCGCTGCAACCGCCGCTTTTGCTGGCGTTGCCGTTGCCCGCGACCAGATTCAGGTTGCTGGTTCCTCCACCGTCCTGCCCTACGCAAAGATCGTCGCCGAGTCCTTCGGCGAAACCTTCTCCAACTTCAAGACGCCGGTCGTCGAATCCGGCGGCACGGGCGCTGGTCTGAAGGAATTCTGCAAGGGCGTCGGTGAAGACACGATCGACATTGCCAACGCTTCGCGCCCGATCAACAAGAATGAAGCGGAAGCCTGCAAGGCTGCCGGCGTAACCGACATCCAGGAAGTCAAGATCGGTTATGACGGCATCGTCTTCGCAACCGACTCGTCCAACCCTGATGTTGCCTACGTTCCGGCCGACATCTACAAGGCCCTCGCTGCCCAGGTTGTCGTTGACGGCAAGCTCGTCGCCAACCCCTACAAGAAGTGGTCTGAAGTCAACCCGAAGCTTCCGGCTGTTGATATCGCCGCCTACATCCCGGGCGAAAAGCACGGCACCCGCGAAGTCTTCGAACAGAACGTTCTCGCTGCCGGCTGCAAGGCTTCCGGCGCTCTTGACGTCATCGCCAAGGAAATCACCGACAAGGCAGCCCAGACCAAGGCTTGCGTCGCAGTTCGCAAGGACGGCGCTGCTGTTGACATCGACGGCGACTATCCGGAAACGCTGGCACGCATCGCTGCCAACAAGACCGGCGTTGGCGTATTCGGCCTCTCCTTCTACGAAAACAACGCCGACAAGCTCAAGGTTGCGACCATGAGCGGCATCGTTCCCTCGACGGAAACCATCGCTAACGGCACCTACCCGGTTTCCCGCCCGCTGTTCTTCTACGTCAAGAAGGCACATCTCGGCGCTGTTCCCGGCCTGAAGGAATATGTCAACTTCTTCGTATCCGACCAGATGATCGGCCCTGATGGCCCGCTCGTCGAATACGGTCTCGTTGCCGCTCCGGATGCAGAGCGCGAAGCGATCCGTAAGGCCGTAGAGGCTGGCAAGGCCATGTAATGACTTTGCCGGCGCGACGCTTGGGGTGTCGCGCCGGCATCGCCTTATCTGCCCGGCATCGCCAGGTGCCGTGCGGATGAACTTCTTCTCCATGATATTGAAGCCGATGGCATGCTCCTGGAGCTGCCGGGCTCTTTGGGGGCTGTGGGCCTGGGGACGTAACGAATGAGCACATCCATCATACTCTTGTGCCTGGTGGTGATCGGCGCCGTTGCCTATGTGGCCGCGCGCAGCCGCGCCAACGCGCTTTCCGGAGGCAGGTCTGCTGCCCTGCATTCGCGGCCGGCCTATTATGGCTCCTATGCCGCGATCTGGGCTGTTCTGCCTTCCCTGATCGTCCTCTGTGCCTGGCTGGCTGTCAGCCCCGGCATCATATCCTCCTCCGTTCGCGGCACCTTTCCCGATGACGTGAAGGCGCAACCGGCCGTCCAGCAGGACCTCGCCTACAGCATGGTCGCCACGGTTGCCCGCGGCATGAACCTGCTGACGTCGGATGAGGTTTCCTCCCTGTCGAGCAATCCCGCCGGTCTGCAGGCAAAGCTCAGCGAGAAGGGCGTACCGCTCGCCGGCGAGCCGCAGCCCTATATGATCGCCGCTGCAAAGACCCTGAACGCGGAGAGCATGACGAGCCGCCTCATCATGACGGCGATCGTGCTGCTGATCTCCGTTGCGGGCGCTTTCTACGCGCTGCGCTCCGTTGCTCCGCGCTTCCGCGCCCGCAACCGTGTCGAGCGCGTCATGCTCTGGGCGCTGCTCGTCGCCTCCTCCATCGCCATTCTGACGACGATCGGCATCGTGCTCTCGATGCTGTCGGAAGCGACCCGCTTCTTCGCGGTCATTCCCTTCGCCGACTTCTTCTTCGGAACGGTTTGGGATCCGCGCTTTGCCGGTGCTGGCAGCTCCTCCTTCGGTCAGTTCGGCCTCATCCCGCTGCTGCTCGGTACGCTCTATATCGGCTTCGTCGCCATGCTCGTTGCCGTGCCGGTCGGTCTCTTTGCCGCCATCTACATGGCCGAGTATGCCTCCCCGAGGGTGCGTTCGCTTGCCAAGCCGCTTCTCGAAGTGCTTGCCGGCATTCCGACCATCGTCTACGGCTTCTTTGCCCTCGTCACCGTCGGGCCGTTCCTGCGTGATTTCTCGGCGCAGATCAGCGGTCTCCTGACCGGCAACTATGCGAACTTCATCCAGGCGCAGAGCGTCATCACCGCAGGCATCGTCATGGGCATCATGCTGATCCCTTACGTTTCCTCGCTGTCGGACGATATCATCACCGCAGTTCCGCGGGCGCTCCGCGACGGCTCGCTCGGTCTCGGCGCCACCCGCTCCGAAACCATCAAGAAGGTCGTCCTGCCGGCAGCACTTCCGGGCATCGTCGGTGCTTTGCTGATGACCGCTTCGCGCGCCATCGGCGAAACCATGATCGTCGTGCTGGCCGCCGGTGTCGCCGCCCGTATCCAGATCAATCCCTTCGAGCCGATGACGACCGTGACCGTCAAGATCGTCAACCAGCTGACCGGCGACCTTGAGTTCACCTCGCCGCAGACGCTGGTTGCCTTCGCCCTTGGCATCACGCTGTTCTGCATCACGCTTTGCCTCAACATTTACGCGCTCTACATCGTGCGCAAATACCGGGAGCAGTACGAATGACGAATATTGTTTCCCCCGTCGCCGGCGTCAGCGTTTCCACGGCGCCCGCGCGTCGCGATATCGGCATCAAGCGCCGCTACGCTGCCGAGCGCCGGTTCCAGGCCTATGGCATCGCAGCCATAGCATTCGGCCTCGTCTTCCTCTTCATTCTGCTTTGGACGGTTATCAGCAACGGCTATACCGCCTTCCAGCAGACCGCGATCACGCTGCCGATCGAGTTCACAGAGAAGACGATCGACCCCGATAACAAGCGCGCGACCGATCCTTCGGTTCTGATCGCCGCCAACTATCCGGTTCTGCTGCGTGATGCGATCGTCAAGCAGCTCGGCATCAATGCCTCGAGCCGTCCTGACGTGCGCGATGCCTCCGCCATGCTGTCCAAGGGTGCGCCCATTCAGCTGCGCGATATGGTCGTCGCCGACCCCCAGATCATCGGCAAGACCGTCAACGTGACGGTGCTGGCTGACGCCAATATCGACAGCGCCAACAAGGGCCAGATCGACCTTACGGTCGATGAGAAGAACCGCAAGGTCAACGACAAGCAGGTTGCCTGGATGAACGAGCTGAAGGCGAGCGGCGCTCTCCACAAGCAGTTCAACACAGGCCTCTTCGTCAACGGCAATTCCAGCCGTCCGGAAGCTGCAGGTCTCGGCGTCGCTCTCATCGGCTCGCTCTACCTGATGCTGATCGTTCTCGTCCTTTCGCTGCCGATCGGTGTCGCCGCTTCGATCTACCTCGAGGAATTTGCGCCGAAGAACAAGCTGACGGACCTGATCGAGGTCAACATCAACAACCTCGCAGCCGTTCCGTCGATCGTCTACGGTCTGCTCGGCCTGTCGGTCTTCATCAACTTTGCCGGCCTGCCGCGTTCGGCATCGCTGGTCGGCGGCCTGGTGCTGACCCTGATGACGCTGCCGACGATCATCATCGCCACCCGCGCGGCTCTGCGCGCCGTGCCGCCGTCGATCCGCGCGGCCGCACTCGGCCTCGGTGCCTCGAAGATGCAGATGGTGTTCCACCATGTGCTGCCGCTTGCAATGCCCGGCATCCTGACCGGCACGATCATCGGCCTTGCCCACGCACTCGGTGAAACCGCGCCGCTGCTCTTGATCGGCATGGTCGCCTTCGTCGCCCAGGCGCCGACCACGCCGCTCGATCCTTCCACCGCACTTCCGGTGCAGGTCTACATGTGGGCCAACGAAGCCGAGCGCGCCTTCGTGGAAAGAACCTCGGGTGCCATCATCGTCCTGCTCCTGTTCCTGATCGTCATGAACCTCGGAGCTATCCTCTTGCGTCGTCGCTTTGAGCGCCGCTGGTAAACGGAGTAAAGATCATGAACATGTTGACGGAAGCCGCAGTCGAGAAGGCGCTGGACCAGAAAATGAACAACGTCCCGTATAAGATGATCGGTCAGGATGTCTCCGTTTATTACGGAGAGAAGCGCGCGCTTTTCGATGTCAATCTGAACATCCGCGAAAACACCGTGACCGCCCTGATCGGCCCGTCGGGCTGCGGCAAGTCCACCTTCCTGCGTTCGCTGAACCGCATGAACGACACGATCGACGGCTGCCGCGTCACCGGCAAGATCACGCTCGACAGCGATGACATCTACGATCCCGATATCGACGTCGTCGAACTCCGCGCCCGCGTCGGCATGGTGTTCCAGAAGCCGAACCCGTTCCCGAAGTCGATCTATGAGAACGTCTCCTACGGCCCGCGCATCCACGGCCTCGCCAAGTCCAAGGCAGACCTCGACCAGATCGTCGAGACGAGCCTGCAGCGCGCCGGCCTCTGGAACGAAGTCAAGGACCGCGTGCATGAATCGGGTACCGGCCTTTCCGGCGGTCAGCAACAGCGTCTGTGTATCGCACGCGCTGTCGCCGTCAGCCCGGAGGTCATCCTGATGGACGAGCCCTGCTCGGCGCTCGACCCGATCGCGACTGCAAAGGTCGAAGAGCTGATCCACGAGCTGCGTGAAAACTACACCATCGTCATCGTGACGCATTCCATGCAGCAGGCCGCCCGCGTATCGCAACGTACGGCCATGTTCCACCTCGGCAACCTGGTCGAGGAAAACGATACCGACAAGATGTTCACCAATCCGGACGATCCGCGCACCCAGGACTATATCATGGGCCGGTTCGGCTGATTTTGGCGATGTGAAGCCTTCCCGATTTTCGAGGACAACGCCCCATGGCATCGACACATATTTTTTCCGCCTATGACGACGATCTGAAATTCCTGTCCCGGCGCATTTCCGAGATGGGGGGCCTTGCCGAACAGATGGTCGGCGAGGCCGTTCGCGCCCTGGTCAACGGCGATACCGCCTTGGCTCAGAAGGTCATTTCCGACGACGTGATCCTTGATCACGCCGAGCGTGAGATCAACGACAAGGCGATCGTCACGATCGCCCGTCGCCAGCCGATGGCCTCCGACCTTCGCGAGATCATGGGTTCGATCCGCATCGCCGCCGACCTCGAGCGCGTCGGCGACCTCGGCAAGAACACCGCAAAGCGCGTCATCGCCGTGCAAAGCACCGGCGTTCCGCGCAAGCTCGCCCGCGGTCTCGAGCATCTCTCCGAACTGGCGCTCGTCCAGCTCAAGGAAGTGCTCGACGTCTACACGACGCGGTCCGCTGACAAGGCCAAGTCCATCCGCGAACGCGACGACGAGATCGACGCGATGTACACCTCGCTGTTCCGCGAACTCCTGACCTACATGATGGAAGATCCGCGCAACATCACGAGCTGCACGCATCTTCTCTTCTGCGCCAAGAACATCGAACGCATCGGCGACCATGCGACCAACATCGCCGAGACGATCTACTACATGGCGACCGGCGCCCAGCCGGAGGGCGAGCGTCCGAAGGACGACAGCTCCAATACCGTCGGTGCGGTAACGGAGTAATCCTGATCCGCCGATTGCATGCGCGTCCCATGCGGGGCGCGCCAAAGCATGTCGCGCAAAAGTGTGCAGCGGTTTTGCGATAACGACATGCGAAAAAAGCTTAAAGCGCGGCAGCGAATCCGAATGATCGCGACACGCTTTAAGTGCAGCCAATTCCGAGTTCCTGCATGATCCCTTGCTTAAATCACCCCCGGTTTAAGGATCATGCATTAGGAGACTGACACGCATGATCCCAAGAGTTGCAGTTGTTGAAGATGAAGAGGCGCTGAGCGTGCTTCTCCGCTACAACCTCGAAGCGGAAGGTTTCGAGGTGGATACGATCCTTCGTGGCGACGAGGCCGAAATCCGGCTTCAGGAGCGCACGCCGGACCTGCTCATCCTTGACTGGATGCTGCCGGGTGTTTCCGGTATCGAGCTCTGCCGCCGGCTGCGCATGCGGCCGGAGACCGAACGTCTGCCGATTATCATGCTGACGGCGCGCGGCGAAGAGAGCGAACGCGTTCGCGGTCTCTCGACTGGCGCGGACGACTATGTCGTCAAGCCCTTCTCCACGCCGGAACTCGTTGCCCGCGTCAAGGCGATGCTGCGTCGTGCTCGTCCGGAGGTTCTTTCCAGCGTTCTGAAGTGCGGGGATATCGAGCTCGATCGCGAAACCCATCGCGTTCATCGCAAGAGCCGCGAAGTCCGCCTCGGCCCGACCGAATTCCGCCTGCTCGAATTCCTGATGTCGTCGCCGGGCAGGGTCTTCTCCCGCTCGCAGCTTCTGGACGGCGTCTGGGGCCACGATATCTATGTGGACGAGCGCACGGTCGACGTCCATGTCGGCCGCCTGCGCAAGGCGCTGAACTTCTCCAACATGCAGGATGTCATCCGCACCGTCCGCGGCGCGGGATATTCCATGGAAGCTTAAGCTTAATCCGAGTGATCGGAGGTCCAGACGGGTCGCTCGCTTGCCGGGCGGCCCGTTTGTCTATCCGGCAGCCCCAGCTTCTTGTGAAAGCCGACACCAGGCGCCGAAAGCCAACCTCGAGAGGATCTGCCTTCTACAGACGGATGCGCACAAGAATTCGATCAAGAGCCTTTTTCAGAGCCGCCGCGCCGCCAAACGCGCGAAAGTCTTCGAGCACCTGTTCATTCAATCCGCCCTTGGTCGAATGCTCGGCGATGAGTTCATCGAAACTCGCGACAGGTTTTGAACGGGCAGCATGGGCGAGGCCGGAAAACAATTGACGGAGGTAGGCGTCGCCAGCCGTTCCCGAGAGCCCCTTGCTCTGCAGCCAGGTCGACGTTGCGTCCAGGATGCCGAAATAGGTGGCCATCAGGCAGCTCGCCACCGCGAGAAGTTCGAACTCCTGCTTGTCTTCAACCTGGATCGCCGTTCCGAGCGCCGAAAAGAGGGTGTGGAAACCTCGTCGGGCGGGTAGATCGCGGTCGCGCCCTGGAGATCTGCGACGAACGGAAGTGGAATTGCCAGGCTCAGGCGAACCGACTGATCGATCCACGCCAGCAATTGATCCATGGGCGTGGCCGCGACAAAGCTGATGACATGGTGGCCCGGCCGAAATCGGAGCGAGCGGATGACCTCCTCGGCAATTTGCGGCCTCACTGCCAAAAATACGAGATCGGAGCGGTCGAGAACATCCTGGTTGCCCACAGCGATCGATACATTCCGGTTTGCCGCCGCAAGGCGGGCGGCGACGCCTGCGCTGCGCGGTGACAGCACGATCGGTGTGTCGCGAAACGCTGTCTTGCCCAATCCGGTGACGACGGCCTCGGTAATCGTGCCCGTCCCGACGAACCCCATTGTCATCTGCTTTGGATCGATCTCCATTGGCACCCCTGAGCGACTGTTTGCGCCGCGCTGCTCGACGAGAATAGCGCATCTGTATCAGAAAATTGCGTTACAGCGCCATGACCGCCTTCCATGCCTGTTGAGGGCTGAAACGCCTTGATGGCGTTGGCTGCATGGTGAACGGCCGGCAAGGATCAGTCTCCGGCAGATAGTCGTGGCCGCGAGCCGCTTTCCAGCCCTGCTATCCCAGCAAAAAATTACCCCTCCGCGCATCGGCGAGGAGGGGTGACGGTACGTTGCGTCTGTTGGAAAATCGCAGATCAGCCGACCCGGACTGCCTTGCGGCGCTCGCTCACCGGCTGGTAGGCCATGCGCTGATGATAGTTGCAATAGGGCGATGAATCCGGGGAGTCGCAACCGCAGAAGTAGAAGTCGTCCTTCATCGGATCGCCGACCGGCCACTTGCAGGTGCGTTCCGTCAGTTCCGTCAGGCCGAGGCGGCGGGAGATCGGCACGACCACGTTCTTGGCCGGCACGTATTCCATTTCCTCGACCGTTTCGATCTCGATCTCTTCCTTCAGGACAGTTGCGCCCTGCTGGCGGGTAACGGTGCGGGTGGTGATGCGAGACGCATAGTTCGGGGCGCGGGGAGCGGAGGTATTGCGCTTCGGTGCACGCGCAGCGGTTGCCGTGCCGCCGGCCTTGGCGCGGCCAGGAAGACTGAGCCGGTGAACCTTGCCGATGACAGCGTTTCTACTGACGCCGCCAAGCTGCGCAGCGATCTGGCTGGCGCTCAGCCCCTCCGACCAAAGCTTCTTGAGCTTTTCGACACGCTCGTCTGTCCAGTTCATTGCCCTGTCTCCACCTTTCGCGTTGGTGATGGCAGAATCCCTCACCGTTGCCCCGGAAGCCTCCGACGCAAGAAACGCCTGATCTATTTTGGTGACTAGTTCCGCCGCATGCAGTCTAGTAATTGAACTTTAACCTAGTGTGAGCCTGACTCTGTGACAAGAGTCGCAGGAATCCGATGAATCCGAATTCGTAGTTTTCCCCAACTTGCTTCCCGGGAGAGTCATTTCTGCAACATTAGCTGTTGATAGACCTGTAAAGCCGAATGCGGGCTTGACGCATGCGCTAAATCCTCAGTTTTGTTGACATTGCAGTGCGAAAAGTAAATAGTGGTTCAGGCCGCCGAAAGGCGGCATTTTTAATTTTTCGGACCTGGTTTTCTTAGCCGGAGTCCGGTGCCCCGGAACCTGATCAGGAGATCGCGCCATGGCTGAAGCCTCGCCGCTTTATGACACCTATTCTCGTGCCCCATTGCGGTTCGAGCGAGGTGAAGGCGTCTGGCTGATCACCGAAACCGGCGAGCGATACCTGGATTTCGGAGCCGGCGTTGCCGTCACGTCCGTAGGGCATGGCAATCCGCATGTCGTGGCCGCGCTCAAGGATCAGGCTGACAAGGTCTGGCACCTTTCGAACGTCTATGAGATCCCCGGCCAGGAGAAGCTTGCCAAGCGGCTGACGGATGCCACCTTCGCTGACAAGGTGTTCTTCACCAATTCCGGCGCCGAGGCTCTGGAATGCGCCATCAAGACGGCGCGCCGCTACCAGTTCTCCAAGGGCCGTCCTGAGCGCTTCCATATCATCACCTTCGAAGGCGCTTTCCACGGCCGTACGCTGGCGACCATCGCCGCTGGTGGCCAGGAGAAATACCTCGAAGGTTTCGGTCCGAAGACCCCCGGCTTCGATCAGGTACCCTTCGGCGATATCGAGGCTGTCCGCGCCGCGATCACTGAAAACACGGCCGCCATCCTCATCGAGCCCGTGCAGGGCGAGGGCGGTGTCCGCCCGGCGACGTCAGAATTCATGAAAGCGCTCCGCCAGCTCTGTGACGAGCACGGCCTGCTGCTGATCCTCGATGAGGTCCAGACAGGTGTCGGCCGCACCGGCAAGCTTTTCGCCCATGAGTGGTCGGGTATCACGCCTGATATCATGGCCATCGCCAAGGGTATCGGCGGCGGTTTCCCGCTTGGTGCCTGCCTTGCAACGGCAGAGGCTGCTTCCGGCATGAAGGCCGGCACGCATGGCTCAACCTATGGCGGCAACCCGCTTGCCATGGCTGTCGGCAGCGCGGTGCTGGATATCATCCTGGCCGACGGCTTTCTGCAGCATGTGCGTGATGTTACCCTCATTTTCCGTCAGGGCCTTGCCTCGCTCAAGGATCGTTATCCTGACGTAATCGAGGATGTCAGGGGCGAAGGTCTGCTGCTCGGCATCAAGGCCGCTGTTCCCTCGGCTGAGCTGTTACAGGCGATCCGCGCAGCACATCTTCTGGCAATCCCAGCGGGCGACAACGTCATCCGTCTGCTTCCGCCGCTGGTCGTAACCGCAGAGGAGGTGCGCGAAGGGATTTCCCGTATCGAGCATGCCGCCGAAAGCATCCGCGCCGCCAAGGTCAAGAAGACCGCTTGAAAGGACAATGCCCCGCCCGCCGGCGGGCGTAGCAGGTAACGAACGATGGCTTCCCCGAAACACTTCCTCGATCTCTCCGCAGTCACCACATCCGACCTCAGAACCATCATGGATGACGCCAAGCTGCGAAAGCAGGCTTTCAAAGCCGGTACGGCCGACAAGCCGCTCGCCGGCAAGATGCTCGCCATGATCTTCGAGAAGCCGTCCACCCGAACCCGTGTCTCCTTCGATGTCGGCATGCGACAGCTCGGCGGCGAGACGCTGTTCCTGTCGGGCACCGAGATGCAGCTCGGCCGCGCCGAGACGATCGGCGACACTGCCAAGGTGCTGTCGCGCTATGTCGATGCGATCATGATCCGTACGACCGAGCACAGCCGTATGCTGGAGCTTGCCGAGCATGCCACCGTGCCTGTCATCAACGCGCTGACGGACGATACCCATCCCTGCCAGATCATGGCCGATGTCATGACCTTCGAAGAGCATCGCGGCCCGATCAAGGGCAAGACGATCGCCTGGACCGGAGATGGCAACAACGTGCTGCATTCGCTGGTGGAAGGAGCCGCCCGTTTCGGCTACCGCATGAACATGGCCGTACCCCTTGGTTCCGAGCCGAAGGATCACTATCTGAACTGGGCCCGCAATGAGGGCGCCGAAATCATGCTCTACCATGATGCTGACCGTGCGGTCGCCGGCGTCGATTGCGTGGTGACCGATACCTGGGTCTCCATGAATCAGGAACATCGGGCTCGCGGTCACAATGTCTTCCAGCCTTATCAGGTCAACGCGCATTTGATGGCGCAGGCCGGCAAAGACGCATTGTTCATGCATTGCCTTCCCGCTCATCGCGGTGAGGAGGTGACGGACGAGGTGATCGATGGCCCGCAATCCGTGGTCTTCGATGAAGCGGAAAACCGCCTTCATGCGCAGAAGTCGATTCTTGCTTGGTGCCTGGGCGCGATCTGAACCATAATCGGATGTCGCGAGTCCAAAACTCGCGGCTGCGCAAGCAGCCGGCGCGCTAGCCGGCTGCTCTGACAAAACAGGAGTGAAAGCCATGGCAGAAGCTGCCGCCGCCCTCGGCGAGTTCGATTTCGCCGGCGATGACCATGTCGTCCCTTTCCAAGTCGAAGGGCTTGATGTGCGCGGTCGCGCCGTCCAGCTCGGTCCGATGCTGGATTCGATCCTCGAACGCCATCACTATCCGACGCCCGTCGCCCGCCTTCTGGCGGAAGTGGTGGTGCTTACGGTGCTGCTCGGCACCTCGCTGAAATTCGACGGCAAGTTCACCGTCCAGACCAAGAGCGACGGTCCTGTCGATCTGCTCGTCGCCGATTTCTCGACGCCGGAAAACGTCCGGGCCTATGCCCGCTTCGATCAGGCCCTGCTCGACAAGGCGATTGCGGCAGGTGAAACCGAGCCGGAACAGCTTCTGGGCAAAGGCGTGCTCGCCTTCACCATCGACCAGGGCAAGTTCAGCCAGCCCTATCAGGGCATCGTGGCACTTGACGGTACCTCGCTGGAAGACATTGCCGGCGTCTATTTCCGCCAATCGGAGCAGATCCCGACGCGTGTGCGCCTTGCCGCCGCCGAGCTCTTCGATCGTGACGATCATGGCAAGCCGCGTCACCGCTGGCGGGCAGGGGGCCTCGTTGCCCAGTTTCTGCCGGAAGCGCCGGAGCGTATGCGCCAGGCCGATCTTCACGGCGGCGATGGCGATACGGGCGAACGCGCCCATCTCGAGGACGATGCCTGGGCGGAAGCCCGCTCGCTCGTCGAAACCGTGGATGCCGATGAACTGACTGATCCGCTGGTCGGCACTGAACGCCTGCTGTTCCGCCTTTTCCACGAACGCGGCGTGCGCGTCTACGATCCGCGCGCGGTCTTCGACCGTTGCAGTTGTTCGCGGGAAAAGATCGGCAACGTGCTGAAGGGTTTCAGTGCCGAGGAAGTGGAGGAAAGCCAGGAAAACGGCGAGATTGCCGTGACCTGCGAATTCTGCTCCACGACCTATCGCTTCCCGGTGAACGAGGTTGCACCGGCGGAGTGATCAGTTGAGGACCCGCAGCAGGCCGGGTGAATCCAAGGAGAAGGCGGGTATGTCGACATCGAACAACTCGCCTTCGTCTGTCGCCATCTGATAGTGGCCGAACATCAGGCCGGACGGCGTATCCAGCGGACAGCCGGATGAATATTCATAGGTATCGCCTGGCTGCAGCCGCGGCTGCTCGCCGACGACGCCGGGGCCGCTGACCTCGTCGATCTGACCGTTCTGGTCGGTAATGTTCCAGTAGCGGTTGATGAGGCGCACGGCTATGTCAGAGTTGTTGGCGATGACGACGCGGTAACCCCAGACATAACGATCGTCGTCCGGATCGGATTGCTCCTCCAGATAAAAGGGTTCGACAACCACTTCGATGTCTCGTGTGAGGGCGCGATACATGCCTTACACCTTAGTCAAGATATGTTACCCGTATCTTATAAGAGGCCCCATCCGTCAAGAAATGGGACAGTGATCGCGGCCCCGCCACCCCGGTTGGGCGGTCTTTCGTTCATTAAGCCTAACTCTCAATGTTAATTTCAAGGCAAATGCCACGGCCGGGGTGCTTTCCGCGGCCGTGGTTTGGTGATCAGGCCGAAACTTTGGCGAGCGCGCGGGCGAAATCCTCAAGGAGATCATCCGTGTCTTCGATACCGGCCGAGAGGCGCACCGTGCCCGGCGAAATGCCGAGTTCCGCGCGGGCCTCGTCCGTCAGGTTCTTGTGCGTCGTCGTGGCCGGATGGGTGATCAGGCTCTTGGAGTCGCCGAGATTGTTGGAGATCTTCACGATCTCAAGCGCGTTCTGCAGCGCAAAGGCCGCTTCCTTGCCGCCCTTCAGCTCGAAGCAGACGAGCGTCGAACCGCCCGACATCTGCTTGGCGATGATATCGGCCTGAGGATGGTCCTTGCGGCCGGGATAGATGACCTTGGCGACCTTGCCCTGATCGGCGAGGAAATCGGCGATATCAGCCGCATTCTGCGTCTGCTGCTTGACGCGCAGCGGCAGCGTTTCGATGCCCTTCAGGAGTGTCCAGGCATTGAAGGGCGACATGGCCGGGCCGGTGTGGCGGAAATAGTCGTGCAGGTTCTCGTCGATCCATTCCTTGTCGGAGAGAACCACGCCGCCGAGGCAGCGGCCCTGACCGTCGATGTGCTTGGTCGCGGAATAGACGACGATATGCGCGCCGAGTTCCAGCGGCTTCTGGAAGAGCGGCGTTGCAAAGACGTTGTCGACGACGACCTTGGCGCCGATCTGGTTGGCGAGCTTGGCCACACCGGCAATATCGACTACTTCCAGCGTCGGGTTGGTCGGGCTTTCCAGGAAGAACACCTTGGTCTTCGGCGTAATCGCCTTTTCCCAGTTTTCGAGGTAGCGGCCGTCGACCAGCGTGCAGTCGATGCCGTATTTCGGCGCCAGCGTCTCGACCACCCAGCGGCAGGAGCCGAAGAGGGCACGCGCTGCAACGATGTGATCGCCGGCCTTCAGCTGGCAGAGAATGGCGGCGGTGACGGCGGCCATGCCGGAAGCCGTGGCGCGGGCATCTTCAGCGCCTTCGAGCGCGCACATGCGCTTTTCGAACATGTCGTTGGTGGGGCTGCCGTATCGGGCATAGATAAATCCGTCCGTCTCGCCCTTGAAGCGCGCCTCTGCTGCCTCGGACGTATCGTAGACGAAGCCCTGCGTGAGATAGATTGCCTCAGACGTCTCGCCATATTGCGAGCGCAGCGTTCCGCTGTGGACGAGTTGGGTTGCCGGGCGCCAAGTCTTGCTCATGCCATCACCACTTTCAAACAACAAAAAAACCGGCCGCAAAAGCAGACCGGTTTCATACCCGGTCTTTTTAGCCACTTATTTAACGTGGCTGCAAGCCGACCGGCCAAATCACCACGGGATAAATTTGCAATACTGCCGTTCTGCGCTTGCGTCAATTCCCCGACTTTGGTTTTGTCGGCGGCAGATTATGGATGGAGCATGATGGCTCGCGATACTGGAATTCTGGCCGACCGCGCGATTTCCGCGCTGTTTGAAACGGGGCGTCTTCAAAGCGAGCGCGAGCTGGACCGTGACCAGATCCAGCCCGCAAGCCTGGATCTGCGGCTGGGCGCCAAGGCTTTCCGGGTGCGCGCCAGCTTCATGCCCGGCCCTTCTCACCTCGTCTCCGACAAGCTCGATCGGCTGAGCCTGCATGTCATCGATCTCAGCGAAGGCGCGGTGCTGGAAACCGGCTGCGTCTACATCGTGCCGCTGATGGAGCGCCTCGATCTGCCGGCCGACATGTCGGCTTCGGCCAATCCCAAAAGCTCGACCGGCCGGCTCGATATCTTCACCCGCGTCATCACCGATTACGCGCAGGAGTTCGACAAGATCCCATCAGGTTATTCCGGCCCGCTCTATCTCGAAATCAGCCCACGCACCTTCCCGATTGTCGTGCGCCGCGGCTCGCGCCTGTCGCAGATCCGGTTCCGCGTCGGACATTCGGTTCTCGGCGAGCCGGAGCTTCTGAAGTTGCACGCAACGGAAACGCTCGTCGCCGCCAAGCAGCCGAACGTCTCCGGCGGCGGTATCGCGCTGTCGATCGATCTGACGGGCGACGATGAAGGCCTGATCGGTTATCGCGGCAAACACCACACGGCCGTCGTCGATGTCGACAAGAAAGCCCAGCACGATATTTTCGACTTCTGGGAGCCGCTCTATAGCCGCGGCCGCAACGAGCTGATCCTTGATCCGGATGAATTCTACATTCTCGTCTCGCGTGAGGCCGTGCACGTTCCCCCGCACTATGCGGCGGAAATGACACCCTTCGACCCGCTCGTCGGCGAATTCCGCGTCCACTATGCCGGCTTCTTCGACCCGGGCTTCGGCCATGCGCCCGCCGGCGGGCGCGGCAGCCGCGCGGTGCTGGAAGTGCGCAGCCACGAAGTGCCCTTCATCTTGGAAGACGGCCAGATCGTCGGCCGCCTGATCTACGAACATATGCAGGAGCAGCCGGCAAGCCTCTATGGCTCGGGTCTCGGTTCCAACTATCAGGCCCAGGGCCTCAAGCTTTCGAAGCATTTCCGCATCTGATATGCGGTGATGCCGCGACTTGACAGCGGCGGCCATCTGTTGGAAGTCTCAAGTGGTTGGCGGGTGTAGCTCAATGGTAGAGCAGCAGCTTCCCAAGCTGAATACGAGGGTTCGATTCCCTTCACCCGCTCCAGCTTCCCTCCTCAATCGCGTCCGAAAATATTGATCGGCCGGTACTGGCGGTGCGCGATCGCCAGCGAACGGTCCGGACGGATGATATAGGTTTCCTCGACCTGCCGGCCGTACTGGTCGATGAAATTGTGCGGGAAGGTCGATCCAATCGGCGACTTTGTCAGTTTCGTGCGCGGCTGACCGTTATAGGTGATGCTGCCCGGAATGGGCTCGATGCCGGGGCCGGTATAGTCGACGGTGGTGCAGCCGGCGAGCGCCAGCGCGCCGATGAGGCTAAATGCGATCAGTTTCATATCCGGAGCCTTTCTGTCCGCGGCACGGTGTCATTGTACCGCAAATCGCGGAAAGCTCATGACACAAACGGCACGCATGTCTTCAACCCTTCGAGAAGAGCTTTGGTAAAGGTCGCCATCGGTCTGATTTCACTCCTCTGAAGTCGCTCGGCCGGCCTTATTGCCGCTTTCGGCTCGATCTGCGGTGGCTGGCTGTTCTATTGCACGGCGCCCGGTAACGTGCTCGTCGAGATCGGCTGGCGGCCGCAAGCCTGAAAAGGCCTGAAACGAAAATGGGCGGCCGGAGCCGCCCATTCTCATTCGATCAGGTTGTCAGCTCAGAACTCCGTCCAGTCGGCTTCCTGGCTGGCGGCCGGGGCAGCACTGCTGTTCATGCCGAAGGCGCTGGCGATCTTCTGGCCGAGGGCGCGCGCCGGCGAAGCCGTCGGGCGTGCCGTGCTTTCGGCTACACGCACCGGGGCTCTGGCGGCCGGCCGTGCGGCGGCTCGCGGTGCGGCCGATGTCGTCTGGATCGGCGCGGCTGCAACGAAGCCGCCGGTGCCCGTCAGGCGGAACTGGCCGAGCAGGTTGTTGAGTGCCGTCGCTTCCGTTGCAAGGCTGTGGCTTGCCGCGGTGGATTCCTCGACCATCGCCGCATTCTGCTGCGTGCTCTGATCCATGCTGTTGACGGCGGTATTGATCTCCTGCAGTCCGATCGACTGCTCGCGCGAGGCTTCGGCGATCGCATGGACGTGCTGGTTGATTTCCTGCACCTCGTGGACGATCGCATCGAGCGCCTTGCCCGTTTCGCCGACCAGCGAGACACCGGTCTGCACATGCGTGCCTGATGTGGTGATCAGCGCCTTGATTTCCTTGGCGGCGTTTGCCGAGCGCTGGGCAAGTTCTCGGACTTCCTGTGCGACGACCGCAAAACCCTTGCCGGCTTCACCGGCGCGCGCAGCTTCGACACCGGCGTTGAGCGCCAAGAGGTTCGTCTGGAAGGCGATATCGTCGATGACGCCGATGATATTGCTGATCTCGACGGAGGATTGCTCGATCTGATGCATGGCAGCGACAGCCTTGCGGACGACGTCGCCGGATTTCTCGGCGCCAAGGCGAGTACGGGCGACGAGTTGGCTTGCCTCTTCGGCACGCTTTGCCGCGTCCTTTACCGTCGTGGTGATTTCTTCGAGGGCTGCTGCCGTTTCCTCGACGGAAGCGGCCTGCTGTTCGGTGCGCTTCGAAAGTTCGTCGGCGGACGACCGGATCTCGTTGGCGCCGGCGCTGATGGCGCGGGCATTGGAGCCGACCGTGTTCATGGTCTCGTTGAGCTTTTCGACCGAGTTATTGAAGTCCTGGCGCAGCGCGTCGAGATGCGCGACGAAAGGCGTTTCGATATGCGAGACGAGGTCGCCCGCCGAAAACCGTCGCAGGCCGTCGCCGAGTGCATTGACCGCGCGTTCCAGATCGGCTGCTTCCGCGGCCTTCTGTGCTTCGCGTTCGCGGCGTTCGCTGTCGCTGAGGCTGCGATCGGCTTCGGCGCGGGCTTCGAGCTGGATGCGTTCGATCGCATTGTCGCGGAAGACCGCGACGGCCTCCGCCATTTTGCCGATTTCGTCGCGACGGTCGAGGCCGACGATTTCGCTGTCCGTGTCACCCTCTGCCAGGCCGGTCATGCGCTCGCGCAGCTTTGCCATAGGGGTCGTGATGCCAATCTGGGCGACGACGATGCTGAGACCGATGGCACTGACGACGGCTAGGCCGATCAAGGCAAAGCAGAGGTTGATGCGATCGTTGACGGAAGCCGAGAGCGCGTCGCCGCCGTCATTGAGCATCGCCATCATCGCATCGTTGTTGGCGATCATCTTCGGCGTCAGCGCGTTGAGCTTGGCATTGATCAGAGCGACGTTCGCCAGCGCGCCGGCGCTGTCTTTGGCCTTGCTCTGCTCGACGATCTTGTTCGCCAGAGTTTCGATTTCATCGATGCCGGCCTGGATTTCATCGATGGCGGCCTTGCGGCTGGGCACAAGCGTCAGCGCCTGATTCATGCGATCGCGTGCCTGCGGCAGCTTGCTCGGTGTAGCGAGTGCCGTTTGGAATGCCGGCGTATCGGGCTTCATGTTGGCAAGCAGACTCACCTGCAGCACCGAGGCGACGGCCGACGCGCTGGCGCGCGCGCTCTGCATCGAGGCCAGCGCCTCATGATCGATGAAGGCGCTGTAGGCCGCGTCCGCTCGGCGGAACTCGGAGATGACATAGATCAGTCCGGTCATCGTGATGAGCCCCAGGAGTGCCACGACCGATATGATCTTTGTACGGATTTTCAGATGTTTCAGCATGGAGTTACCCGATTGGCCGGGCGTGTTGCGGACCCGGTGCTTTTGAAATCATTTATTGTAGAACGATTCTTCGGTATTGCGCTGGGGGATACCTTAAGAGGTTCGACATGTGCATCATGCGGTCGGCCGGAGGGGTCGATGTCGTCGCGACAAATAAGATGGGATATTGCTTAATTCCAAGCTAACGGGGGCGTGCGATTCCTATTAATTTCAGGGGCTCGGTTGTTATCCCCGTATAGATTGCAAAAATACAGTCTATGCTGAATGTCCGGGCGGCTTGTTTAGGGGCTTGCTCTTGAAGAGGCCACTTTGAAGACCGGGGCCTTTTCGTTTCGCTGCTTGCGACGCGGCTCGGCCATATTCCCCGATGGGGTTGATTCTGTTACATCTCGGCCGAGCGGCAGGCTCGCGTGTAATCTCTAGGCAGGTCATAATGGTGCAGTCTAAACCGGCGTTTCTGGCTTCCGGAGGAATTTTAATCCTTTGCCTGGTCTCGATTGTATTGCTTTCGGCTTTTTCTGTTTTTGCGCAGCAATCCGGCTCGTCCGTGCCGCTGCTCTTCGATTCCCGTGAACGCCTGGCCAAGCCCGACCTCTCCTCGCTCGTGCGCCTGCGTTTCCTGACCTCGGTGGACTTTCCGCCCTTCAATTTTACGGACCAGAACGGCAAGCTCTCCGGCTTTAACGTCGATCTCGCCCGCGAGATCTGTTCCGAGCTGGAGATTGCGGACAAGTGCCAGATCCAGGCGCTGCCCTTCGCCGACCTGCAGAAGGCGCTTGCCGGCTCGCAGGGCGATGCCGTCATCGCAGGCCTTGCCGTCACGCCGGAGCTGCGCCGCGAGTTCCTCTTCTCCCGTCCCTATCTGATGCTGCCGGCCCGCTTCGTGCGCAACACGGCGGCCGCCGTGACCGGAACGACGGCTGCCGGCCTCGCCGGCCATTCCGTTGGCATCGTCAAGGGCACCGTTCACGAGGCGATGCTCGCAGCCTTTTTCCCGGCCATCAAGGCTCAGCCTTTTGACAACAAGGAAGCGCTGTTGACGGCCTTGAAGGAGCGGAAGGTCGATGCTGCCTTTGCCGATGCGCTGCAGCTTTCCTTCTGGGTGGCGTCGCCCGCTTCGGACAAATGCTGTGCCCTGTTCGACGGTCCCTATATGTCGGAGCATTTCCTGGGCGAGGGAATGACGATCATGCTGCGCCAGAACGACAGTGTGCTGACGGCAGCAATCGACCATGCGCTGGCAACGCTCTCGCGCAATGGCCGCCTGCAGGAGATTTATCTGCGTTATTTCCCTTACGGTCTCTACTAAAGCGCGTCGCGATCTCCAAGATTCGCTTGTCGCGCTTTAGGTTCTTGTTTTCGCATGTCGTTATCGCAAAACCGCTGCACACTTTTGCGCGACATGCTTTAACCCTTGCGGAAACGGGCGATTGCGCTGCGCTCGATGGCAGCACAGGTCAGCTTGTCGAGGCCGAGACGGTCGCGCAGCAGGCTGAGCAGCCGCAATTCTTCGGCCTTGACGGAAAGGTCGGCGGAGGCGACTTCGACTGCCAGCGCATAGGCGGTGTCGTAGAGACGGGCAGGCAGCGTGTCGCGAACGGTCTCCAGCACCACATCCAGCCCTTCCGGACCGGCCAGCAGCGAGGCGCAGTCACGGGCGATGGAAATCAGATTGTTGTCGTCGAAATCGCGGAACACCGGCAGGAAGCCGATGAGCTGGCCGATCCTCTCCATTTCCCGGTCGTTCATGGTGCTGTCGACGGCGGATGCCATCACCATCACATAGATCAGCGCGTCGTGGGCGGAAAGCGGCTTGTTCATGTCTGATTCCCTCTTGAATGAGCGGAGATTAGGAATTGGCAGCCGTCATTACAAGGGATCTGCGGGTTCAGGCGGGGGCGCTGCCGCCGGCCTGCGGCGCGGATCCTCGCCGTGAATGCCTTCCTTCGCTTGCTTTGCCTTTTCACCGGCGGCGGCAAGCGGCGAGCCCGGCTGCGCTTCCGCCCAGCCATTTTCCACCAGCCATGTGCCGATATCCTGCTGCCCCAGCCGGCAGGCGGCGCTTGCCATGTCTTCCCATGCATCGGAAGGCAGGTCGCAATCGATCGCGCGGTTGCGCAGGAAAAGCCGCAGCGCCGTCTTCGCCATCATGCCGCACGGCCATTGCTTGCCCTCGGAGCCGCAACTCTTGTCGGCGGGCGTCGCAATGATGCCGGTAATCTGCAGCCGGCGTTTGCCGAAGGAAAGGAGGCCGGCGTTTTCCACCGTCGGCCGTAACAGCTCAACACTGTCTTTTCCAGCAGCTGTGGCCGGCGGCGTCCCGGCGGGCGCCGGTTCGCTCTGCGCCGTTTCCTTCGCTGTCGCATTTTCGGAGGGAGGCGGGGAGGGGGCTGCCGCAGGCTCTGTTGCCCGGGCAATCAACGCCGCATCCTCGTCCGTGAGCGATGCAGGCGGTTTTATCCTATCGGTATCCGCATCGGGCAACTCGGCGGTCACGCTTCCGGCATCTGCGTCAGGTGCCGCTCCGTCGCCGCTGTTGAGCCGCGCTTGCCCGGCCAGCAGCAGGCCGATCACGATCGCCATCCCCGCGATACCTGTGATGAAGGCTGCAGGGCGCATGGATTATTTTCCTATTGGCTGGCCCAGATGATGCGGGCAATCCATTCGACGTCGGAAAGCTCGATCGTCCGGTTGGGATGTTCGGGATTGAGCGACAACAGCTCGATGGAGCGCGGGCTCTGGCGCAACAGCACCTTGGCCATGACTTCGCCCTCGCGTGTCTTGACGACGACACGGTCGTTGCGGCGCACCTGCGCGCCGGGCTCCACGATCAGCACATCGCCGTCGCGATAGAGCGGCATCATGCTCTCGCCCTGCACTTCCAGCGCATAGACGCCCGCCTTCTGCGAGGGACCAGCCGGAAATTCCACCACGTCCCAGCCCTGACCTGCCGGAAAGCCACCATCGTCGAAAAAGCCGCCAGCGCCCGCCTGCGCAAAGCCGAGCAGGGGAATGGAGCTTCCCCGCGACGCAAAAATACCGTCCGGCAGGCTGGCGGCGGCGGCACCCGCCGGCCGCATGAAGCCCATGAATTGCTCCATGCTCGCCCCCGTCGCCTCCAGCACCTTGGCGATGGATTCCGTCGAAGGCCAGCGCAGGCGTCCATCCGCCGAAAGTCGCTTGGATTTATTGAAGGAGGTCGGATCGAGTCCCGCCCGCCGCGCAAGACCCGACGGCGTCAGGTCATGCCGTTCGGCAAGCCCGTCGATCGCCCCCCAGATCTGGTCATGTGACAGCATATGCGTCCGGTTCCGCGGTCCATCCGGCCGCTTTCTATCGCCGGCAGATTAACCGAGGCATCTCCCCGAGTAAAGTGGAAATGAGGAATAAAATCCTGTCTGGCGGATGCCTGAACTCAGGCGACCATCGCCATGTTGATCTTGCCGAGCTGGATCACCGCCTGCGTGCGGCTGTCGACGTTGAGCTTCAGGAGGATCGCCGAGACATGCGCCTTGATCGTCGCTTCGGAAACCCCGAGCTCATAGGCGATCTGTTTGTTCAGCAGTCCTTCGCCGAGCATGGTCAGCACTCGGCTCTGCTGCGGTGTCAGCGTGTGCAGGCGATGGATGAGGTCGGCGACATCGGGGTCCTGCTCCTGCCCGTCTCGATAGCTCTCCGGCGTGGCGATATCGCCCGCCAGCACCGTCTGAATGCCACGACGGATATCCTCGATACCTGAGGATTTCGAAATGAAGCCGGAAGCGCCGAGCTCCAGCGCCCGACGGATCGTCGTGGTGTCATCGGTCGCCGAGATGATGACGATCGGCAGGCTGACGAATTCGGAGCGCAGCGCCATCAGGCCGGAAAAACCGCTGACTCCAGGCATGGCGAGATCGAGCAGCATCAGGTCCGCATCCGGATGCGCCGCCGCCGCCCTCCTTGCTGCGGCAAAATCCCCGGCCTCGACGATTGTCTGCCGGCCTTCCATACCGATCACCGCCTGCCGCAGCGCGTCGCGGAACAGCGGATGGTCGTCAGCGATGATGATGGTCTGTTCCTGCATCGAAAACTCCCTCCCAAGAGCTCGATCTCGTCAGTCCTGTCCGGCTCCCCGCACGAACATGACCCTCTACTTATATGAATATAACCAGATCAACTCCGCTGCGGAAGGGGATTGGCCTCGTCTTCCGCCTGGAATTCCCGAACTATACCCATGAAACTGCGCATCATCCGCTCCATGATGCCGATCGAGCGGTCGACTTCCGCATCCGTCGGCAAGGCGGGCCGGGCGGCTGTATTCTTCTCCAGCGCGCTCACCCGGTCGGCAAGCCGGTCGAGTTCGTCCTCGTAGGCAGCGCGTTCATCGGCCGCCATGCGGCAGACCAACGCCCCGTCCTTCTCGGTGCAGAGCGACATGGCCCCCGTTTGCCGGTCGAGGCGCACGAAATGGTCGCCGCTGCGCTCAAGCTGGAAGCGCGTCGCATCGGGCTCCGCTGCCATTGCCGCAAGCGGCAGAAGACCGGTGGCAAGCGTGATTGCAAATGCCTTCATCGTCTCATCCTCCGCAAAGCATGGTGCCTGTCCGTTTTTGCGCCCTGAGGCGTGGACATCGCCGTCTCTTTGGGGCAAAGCCCTCATCAGGAAGGTCAGCCCCCTTCTCAACAAGGCCACTAACGGGATCATCATGACCGCGACACCGACCCTTTACAAGATCGTGCCGGAGGCGCTCTGGCAGGAAGCCAGACAAACCGGCGTTTTTCATGGCGCGGGCATCGATCAGAAGGACGGCTTCATCCATTTCTCGACGGCAGATCAGGTCAAGCAGACCGCAGCCCTGCATTTTGCCGGTCAGACCGATCTTGTCCTCGTCGCCGTCGATATCAGCAATTTCGGCGACAAACTGCTTTTCGAACCCTCGCGCGGCGGCGCGCTCTTCCCGCATCTTTATGCCGATCTGCCGCTTTCGGCTGTGCTTTGGGAGGTGGCCTTGCCGCTCGATGATGCAGGCGCCCACATTTTTCCGGAGCTCGTACCGTGATCGATCCTTTCAAGCGCATCGCTCGCCGCGGTCTCTTTCTCTTTGATCCCGAAACCGCGCATGGCATGTCGATTGCGGCGCTGAAATCGGGCGTTGTGCCTGCCTGCCGCATCGCGCCGGACCCGCGCCTGCGCCAGACCGTTGCAGGCATCGACTTTCCCAACCCGCTCGGCATGGCCGCGGGCTATGACAAGAATGCCGAAGTGCCGGAAGCGCTGCTGAAGCTCGGCTTCGGTTTCACCGAGATCGGCACCGTCACGCCGAAGCCGCAATCCGGCAATCCGCGCCCACGCATTTTCCGCCTTGTGGAAGATGAAGGCGTCATCAACCGCCTCGGCTTCAACAATGAAGGCCATGAAGCAGCCTTCCGCCGTCTTTCGCAGATCGGCCGCGCCGGCATTGTCGGCGTCAATATCGGTGCCAACAAGGACAGCGAGGACCGTATCGCCGATTATGTCGCCGGTATCCGTCGCTTCTATTCCGTCGCCCGCTATTTCACCGCCAATATTTCCTCGCCCAACACGCCGGGTCTGCGCGATCTGCAGGCGCGTGAAAGCCTCGCCGCTCTCCTGTCGGCCGTGCTGGCGGCACGCGACGAGGAAGCTGAAAAGGCCGGCCGAAAAATCCCGGTCTTCTTGAAGATCGCCCCTGATCTTACGGAGGAGGGCATGGATGACATTGCTGCGGAGGCGTTGTCGCATGCGCTGGATGGTCTCATCGTATCCAATACGACGCTTTCGCGCGACGGCTTGAAAGATCAGCTCCAGGCGAAGGAGGCCGGTGGCCTCTCCGGCGCGCCCCTCTTCGAAAAATCGACGGTCGTGCTCGCCAAGATGCGCAAGCGCGTCGGTCCGTCCCTGCCGATCATTGGTGTCGGCGGTGTTTGCTCGGCCGAAACGGCGCTGGAAAAGGTGAGAGCAGGGGCCGATCTCGTACAGCTCTATTCCTGCATGGTCTATGAAGGCCCCGGCCTTCCCGGCACGATCGTGCGCGGCCTGTCGAAACTGCTCGACCGCGAAAAACTCGCGTCGATCCGTGACCTCAGGGATATCAGCGTCGATTACTGGGCGGCGCGGAACGTCTGAGCCGCGCGCGGCTTCACCAGCATTGCCAGGAAGAAACCGCGAAACAGCAGGAAGGCGTTCATCGCCAGCCACAGGCCGTGATTGCCGAAGAGCGGCACGAAAACGGCGAGCATGGCGAGATATCCCGCAAAGGACATCAGCATGCGGTTGCGCATGTCGACGGACCATGTCGCGCCGATGAAGACGCCGTCCATCAGGAACGCGAGCGCGCCGGTCAGTCCGGTCACCGCCGCCCAGGGCATATAGGTCTCGGCGGCTGCCTGTACCTCCGGCGAACTCGTCAGCCCGGCAATGAGCGTAGGACCGGCAAAATAGAAGAAGGCGGAAATGATTGCCGCGAGCCCGAAGGACCACAACGTCGTCAGCTTCAGACCACGATCGAAGGCCGGCCTATATTGCGCGCCGATCGCCCGCCCGGTGATCTGCTCCGCGGCGTTGGCAAGACCGTCGAGATAGTAGCCTGACAACAGGAAGAAGTTCATCAGCACTGCATTGGCCGCAAGGGTAATGGCACCGAAGCTGGTGCCGATGCGAGTCATGATCGCGAAGGAGCCGATCAGTACGAAGGTGCGGATCAGGATATCGCGGTTCAGTGCGAAAAGTTCGGCAAGCTTGGCTCGCGAAAACACCTCCGTCCGATTTGGCCGATGTGCCCGATCGAAGCTGCGCAGCACGATGAAGAGACCGGCAAGCGCGCCCGCCGTTTCGCCCGCCATCGTGCCCCAGGCGACACCCGAAACACCCCAGTCGAGCGACAGGCCGAGATAGATGGAAAGCAGGATGTTGATGCCGTTGATCAGCGCCTGCAGCAGAAGCCCGGTTCGGCCCTGTCCGCGGCCGAGCACGAAGCCGAGCAGCGCGTAATTGGCAAGTGCTGCCGGTGCGGCGAGGATGCGGATCGAGAAATAGGTGCTGGTCGCCTCGGCAATCCGTCCCTCGGCCCCCATCAGCTTCAGCCCGACGAGGATCAGCAGCGGCGAAAGGATGAGCAGCGCCAGACCGGAGCCGAGCGCCGAGACGATCGCCCGCCAGAAGACAGCCTGCTGCTCATGCGCGTCCCGCCGCCCGAGTGCCTGCGCCGTCAGCCCGGTCGTGGACGCCCGCAGGAAATTGAAGCTGCCCATGATGAGGTCGAACAGCATGGCGCCGATGGCGAGCCCCGCCAGCGCTTCCGGATCGCCCATATGGCCGACGACGGCAGTATTGGTGATGCCGAGCAGTGGCGTGGTCATGAAACCGAGCGTCATCGGAATGGCGATCGACAGCACCAGCCGGTGCGTCACGTCGAATGCCAGTGCGTTTCTGGGTCTGCCGGTATCCATATTCGCCTCTTGGGAGAGAGGCGGAATCGCCTCAGCTGGAAAGCACCATGGCCCAATAGGGCAGGTTCCTGGAAGACGTATTATGTGCAACGGCAACGCCGAGACCGCTATAGCGCCCGAGCATGTTTTCCAGATGGTGGGGGGAGTTGATCCAGGCGGTGACGACCGCATCGACGCTCTGCTGGCCAGAAGCGATATTTTCGGCGGCCGGCAGGGCAACACCGCTCGCCTTCACGCGGGCGCCGAAACTGTCGGTCATGCCCATCAGATGCTTCATCCTGCCCGCACTTGCCATGCGCTTGGCCTGGAAGATCGCGGCGGCACTTGCATGCGGATCGACGCTGAGCGGCGGCAGGCCGTTCCTGGCGCGAAGCTGGTTGACGAGCGGCAATGCAGAAGCCGTCTCGTCTGCCGCATTGGAAGGCGTGGTCGCAAATTTCGGGGTCGTCGTGCAGCCGGCGATGCCGGCGGCTAGGGCAAGGCCGGAAAGCTGCAGCATACCGCGGCGTGAGAGAATGATTGAAGCCATGTTATTTTCGATAGCTGAAGAGACGGATGATGATGAAGATCGGGATGACGATGGTGGCGCCGAGGATCAGATAGTCGCCGACGCGGCCAAGCGCAGAGAAGCCCTGCCGCCATAGATGGATCACGAAATCACGGAAGTTGTAGATGAGTTCCCACGGGGTCAGCCCGAAGATGGCCATGACGAAGCCGACGATCAGCGAAACCACCAAGAGCTTGATGATCGTGCGGCCAATGGAATCGCCGAGGAACCTGTTCACCTGATCGGACATGCGCCATCTCCTGTTTGCCTTGAGATACGGTCGCGGCGATTCGCCCGCAAGCCTTTTCCGCCAAGACAGCACCGCCTCTGAAATAGGACTTGAGTTTTTTTGTGGCCGAAGCCAAATGCCGCCAGCCAAAGGGTCCAATCATGCAGCCAAGCCAGCTTTCCTCCGGCGACGTCATCGCCGACCGCCGCGCCGATTACGCCAAGATGCTCGACGAGGGTGGCGAGCCGGATGCCGCCGCCGAACTGATGGAGCAGGCACTGGAGCTGACGCCGGCCTGGGCAGCAGGCTGGTATCGCCTCGCCACATACCGCGAAAAGGCAGGCAAGACGGACGCTGCCGTCGAAGCCTACCGCCGCACGCTGGAACTCGACCCCGAGGATATTTTCGGCGCTGGCTTGAAGCTCGCCTTGCTCGGCGACGCTGAGACGCCAGCCCAGCCGTCGAGCCGCTATGTCGAGCGCCTCTTCGATGATTATGCCGATCGTTTCGAGACATCCCTCGTGGAGAAGCTGGATTATTCCGTCCCGCAGAAGCTCGCAGCACTCGTCGCGTCCACCGGCCGGCAATATCAATACGCTGTCGATCTCGGCTGTGGCACGGGCCTGCTCGGCCCTGAAATCCGTACCCGGGTCGCGCAGCTCGAAGGCTTCGACCTCTCGCAGAACATGCTGGTGAAGGCTGCCGAAAAGCACGTCTACGATCATCTCGCGCAGGCGGACCTGTCGCTGTCGCCCGAAGCCTCCGGCCTCTTTGCAGATGGCGCCCGGCATCGCGCCGACCTCGTAACCGCCGCCGATGTGCTGATGTATCTCGGCAATCTGGAAAGTGTCTTCGCGATCCTCGACGAGCTCCTGGCTCCTGGTGCCGACTTCGCCATTTCCGTGGAGGACGGTGGCGAAGGAAATGGTTTTCATCTGGCGCCGTCGCTGCGCTACGCCCACTCCGAGACCTATGTCGAAGGGCTTGCCGTGGCCCATCGGCTCCAAATCCTCAAGACGGTCAAAACCACCATTCGCAAAGATGGCGGCAAACCGGTTTCCGGCATTCTGTTCCTTACACGCAAGACCGCCTGAACGCATATTTCTTGCGATTTTGAAATAGGTCAGCATTGCTTACGTATTTCGCTTGCGCACAACCGTGGAAGGCCTGATAATACGGCCATTCAGCGAGAAGCGCCGCGCTCCCCGGAGCGTAACACGCGCCGCATCCACCCAGACATTTCCTCTTCCTCCGGCCTGTCCGGAGCGACCGCTATCGGAGATCGCGACATGATCCAGATCGTCAGTGCCCTCGGGTTCTGGAATACCACCGCGACACGTCACACGCCGGTCGAGGATGTGCAGGGTGTGTTCTCCGGCAGCCTCGTTTCCGCGCTCGGTCTTTATATTCTTGCCAGCGCCGGCCTTCTCACCGGCAGCACCGCCGGCATTGCCTTCCTGCTGCATTATGCCTTCGGCGTGAACTTCGGCCTCGCCTTCTTCCTGCTCAACCTGCCCTTCTTCTATCTCTCGTGGAAGCGCCTCGGCACGGCCTTCACGATCAAGACCTTCATCGCCATCGGCCTGACCTCGGCTCTGACCAGCCTGCAGCCGAAGGTCATGGAAATCGCCGCCATTCATCCGGCCTGGGCGGCTCTCCTTGGCGGCATGCTGCTGGGTTACGGCCTTCTCGCGCTCTATCGCCATCGCGCCAGCCTCGGCGGCGTCGGCATTCTCGGCATCTATATGCAGGAGCGTTTCGGCATCCGCGCCGGCCTCGTGCAGCTTGCGATCGACATGTGCGTCTTGGCCGCCGCATTCTGCGTCACCACGCCACCGGTCGTTTTCTATTCTGTGCTCGGTGCCGTGGTCCTCAACCTCTTCGTCGCGATCAACCACCGCGCCGACCGCTACATTGCGCTCTAGGCAGCTCTAACCTTACAAATCGGTAAGCCATTATAAACAAAACGTAACTTGCCTGTGATCGACCCCAGCGCGACACTTCTCCTCGCGCCGGATATGATGAGGTGAGCTATGTCAGAGTTGGAAAAGCTTGTCAGACGCCGCATGCAGGAAGAATATGCCAAAGGCTCTTCCGCAAAGGAAATCGCCAAGGTCGTTCGCGACATATTCAACAGCATCGATCTTTCGGGCAAATTGCCTGAAGCTGTTGCCATGAGATCCGATACGCACCACGGACGATGAAATATTCAACCGACCCGATCTCTCGGGTCGGTCACCGACAAAGCTTTCTACCAGCAAAGAGATATCAGGCCGCCTTCTGCGGCGCATCGATCGGATGCTGGCTGCGGAAGCCGACGGCAAGCCGGTTCCAGATATTGATCGTGCCGATCGCAACCGTGATCTTGGTCATTTCTTCTTCGGAAAAATGCGCCTTCAAGGCTTCGTAATCGGCATCCGGTGCACCGGTCTCCGCAATCTTCGTCACCGCATCGACCCAGCCGAGCAGGGCGCGTTCGCGGGCGTCGTAGACAGGAGATTCCCGCCAGACGCACATCAGGTTGATCCACTGTTCGGAAAGGCCGTGATGGCGTGCTTCCTTCGAATGCATATCGACGCAATAGGCGCAGCCGTTGATCTGCGAAGCGCGAAGCTTGATCAGGTGAATGAAGCGCTTATCCAGTCCGGATTCCTGAACATATTGCTCCAGTGCGGCGACGGCCTTGTAGGCATCCGGAGCGGCTTTGCCGAAGTTGAAACGTGCTTGCATGATATGTCTCCTTAGGTTTGGAATTGGGGGTTGGGGTTTGTATCGCGGCTCAGCGAGCCGCTTTTCTCTCGTGTATTTCCATGAAGGCGCAGCCTCTGGCGGCGATCCCGCCGTCATCATCTGCGGAAAGTTCGGCCAGGATGTCGGCGATACTGGTGTTTGCAAGTTCGGCGCGATAGGCACGCTCGGCCCTCAGCATTGCCGCCGTGATCTGGCAGGGCTTGGTGAAATAGCGCTGCGGCAGCGGGTTCGGTCCGCGCTGGCGGATCTCCGAACAGCGGAAAGCCGGTGCCGGTCCCTCGACTGCGAGCACGATATCGAGCAGCGAAATGTCTTCCGGCTTCTTCGCCAGCCGGTAACCGCCCTTCGGCCCCGGCACTGTCTCCAAAATTCCGGCTCCCGAAAGCGCCTGCAGGTGCTTCAAGAGATAGCTCGTCGACACGCCGTGATATTCGGCAAGCGCAGCAGCCGAAAGCACGCCGCCAGTCGAAAGCCCTGATAGGACCGCCGTGCAATGAATGCTCTGTTCGACGCCGTCACCAAGTTTCACAGCCGATCTCCTTTAATCGTGGATATTATTTATCTATGATTATCGCGAGGAGTCAATAGCGCTTCTATTCGTCGGCGTTTGAACTACATTTGCTCCGTGGATCAGATTGAAACCGACCTCAGCCTTGCCTTGCCCGCTCCCTTCCTCCGCTGGTTTGCGGAAAAGGGCTGGCGTCCCCGCGCCCACCAGCTCGAGCTCCTGTCGCGCGCCGAAGCCGGCGAGAGCACGCTGCTGATTGCGCCGACCGGCGCCGGCAAGACACTTGCCGGTTTCCTGCCGTCGCTGACCGACCTCACGCGACGCGGCAAGATCCCGCCGGGCTCGGCCTTTACCGGCATCCACACGCTCTACGTCTCGCCGCTGAAGGCACTCGCCGTCGACATCGAGCGCAACCTCATGAAGCCCGTTACCGAGATGGGCTTGCCGATATCGATCGAGAACCGCACTGGCGATACGCCGAACGCCAAGCGCCAGCGCCAGAAGCTGAACCCGCCCGATATCCTGCTGACGACGCCGGAGCAGGTCGCCCTGCTATTGGCAAACCGGGAAGCCGAACGCTTCTTTGGGGATTTGAAATATGTCATCTTCGACGAACTCCACTCGCTCGTCACCTCCAAGCGCGGCCATATGCTCTCGCTCGGCCTTGCCCGCCTGCGCCGGCTGGCACCCGATCTGAAGACCATCGGGCTGTCCGCTACCGTTGCCGAACCCCTGGATTTGCAGAGATGGCTGGTGGCACAGGAGGAGGGCAAGGAAAACCATGCCGGCCTCATCCTTGTCGAAGGCGGCGCCAAGCCCAACATTTCCATTCTCGATACCGAGGAGCACATCCCCTGGTCCGGCCATGCCGCCAGATACGCGATCCCCGATGTCTACCGCCAGCTCATCGACCACCAGACGACGCTGCTCTTCGTCAATACACGTTCGCAGGCGGAAATGCTCTTTCAGGAACTCTGGACGGTCAACGAGGAAAACCTGCCAATCGCGCTCCATCATGGTTCGCTGGATGTTGCCCAGCGTCGCAAGGTCGAAGCCGCCATGGCCGCCAACCGGCTGCGGGCCGTCGTCGCCACATCGACCCTCGATCTCGGCATCGACTGGGGCGATGTCGATCTCGTCATCCATGTCGGCGCTCCCAAGGGCGCCTCGCGCCTTGCGCAGCGCATTGGCCGCGCCAACCACCGCATGGACGAACCATCGAAGGCGATCCTCGTTCCCGCCAACCGTTTCGAGGTCATGGAGTGCCAGGCAGCGCTCGATGCGAATTATATCGGCGCACAGGATACGCCGCCCGTTGGCCGAGGTGGGCTCGATGTGCTCGCCCAGCACGTGCTCGGCATGGCCTGTGCCGAACCCTTCGACATGCTGGAGCTCTATGACGAGATCACCAGCGCCTCGCCCTATGCCGATCTTGCCTGGGAGACATTCGAGCGCGTTGTCGATTTCGTCGCGACCGGCGGCTACGCCCTGCGCACCTATGAGCGCTATGCCCGCATCCGCAAGACCAAGGAAGGCCGCTGGCGCGTCTCCAATCCGCAGGTCGCCCAGCAATATCGACTGAACCTCGGCACCATCGTCGAGGATCCGATGCTGAACATTCGTATGGCCAAGCGCGGCGAGGGCGGCAGGCTCGGCCGTCCAGGCGCCGTGCTCGGCAAGGTCGAGGAATATTTCCTCGAACAGCTCGCCCCTGGCGATACGTTCATCTTCTCCGGCAAGGTTCTGCGCTTCGAAGGCATCCGGGAAAACGAGGCTCTGGTCAGCCAGGCCTATTCCTTCGATCCGAAAATCCCCTCCTATGCCGGTGGAAAGTTCCCGCTCTCGACCTATCTCGCCGATCAGGTCCGCTCGATGCTGGATGATCCCGACCGCTGGCGCCGCCTGCCGGATCAGGTGCGCGACTGGCTCTCGCTGCAGAAGGAAAAATCCTTGCTGCCGAAGCGCGACGAGCTGCTGATCGAGACATTCCCGCGCGGTAGCCGCGGCTACATGGTCATCTATCCCTTCGAGGGGCGGCTGGCGCACCAGACGCTCGGCATGCTGCTCACACGCCGGCTGGACAGGGTAGGGGCAAAACCGCTCGGTTTCGTCGCAACCGATTATTCCCTCGCCATATGGGGCCTGGAGGATCTAGGCCTCAGGATCGCCAATGGCCACCTCAGCCTCTCCGACCTCTTCGACGAGGATATGCTGGGTGACGATCTGGAATCCTGGCTGAACGAATCCTTCCTTTTGAAGCGCACCTTCCGCAATTGCGCCGTGATTGCGGGATTGATCGAGCGGCGTCATCCGGGAAAGGAAAAGACCGGCCGGCAGATTACCGTCTCCGCCGATCTGATCTACGATGTGCTCCGAAGCCACGAGCCCGACCATATCCTGCTGCAGGCAACGCGGCAGGATGCCTCGACCGGCCTTTTGGATATTTCCCGTCTTGGCGATATGCTGAAGCGAATCAAGGGCCATATCACCCACCGGGCGCTGGACCATATTTCGCCGCTCGCCGTCCCGGTCATGCTGGAAATCGGCCGGGAATCGGTGCCGGGTCAGGCCCACGATGCGCTGCTTGCCGAAGCCGCGGACGATCTGATCGCCGAGGCCATGTCCTGAGAAATCGGGCCTGAATTATTGGGAATACGAGAGTGATGAACCGCCTGGCGCTCGCGCGCGACGTGACTGGTCTTGCCGCAATACCGGGCGTCGAAACCGCCGTTCACGGTGTCGCTGCCGTCTGTGATCCCTTGGGCGCGCTCTATCTGCCGGATGCCGGCATTCTCGTCGTTTCCGACCTGCATCTGGAAAAAAGCGCCGCTTTTGCCCGCCGAGGCATGATGCTGCCGCCCTATGATACGCTGGCGACACTGACAGTGCTTGCCGCCGTCGTCTCCCGCTACGACCCTCAGATCGTCATTTCGCTCGGCGACAACTTTCACGATCGCGTCGGCTCCGAACATCTCCCGGATGCCTTCCGCACGCTGATCGTCGAAATGGCCCGTGGCCGCGAATGGATCTGGATCAACGGCAACCATGATCCCGATGGCACCGTCGACCTGCCCGGCACCTGTTCGGACGAGCTCTATTATGCCGGCCTGACCTTCCGCCATGAGCCGCGCGACGGCTTGCAGAAAGGCGAGATCGCTGGCCATCTGCATCCTGCTGCTACCGTCCGCCGCCGCGAGAAATCCGTCCGCCGTCCGTGTTTCGCGACAGATGGCGGCCGCCTGCTGATGCCCGCCTTCGGCGTTATGAGCGGTGGCCTGGATCTCGGCCACAACGCAATGAAGGGCCTTTTCGACAAGGCCTCACTCATCGCCCATCTGCTTGGCCGCGACCGGATCTATTCGGTGCGCTACGCCAATCTGCGGGGCTAATTACATCCCTGCAATTGCTGCTGATAGGTCCCTGCCATCCGCGCAAACTTCCGCGCCGTCTGCTGCAGTTGACCATTGCTGCGCCAGTCGCCGCGTTTGTATCCGGTCGGGCCGGAATAATAGGCGAGGTAGAGATTGTAGGCATCGTTGAGCGGAATGCCCGTCGCCTGGCCGTTGCTGTAGTGGTACCAGCCGATGAAATCGATCGCGTCGGCAAAGTTCGTGCGACGCGCGGACCAGTTGCCGGTTTCGGACTGGTAGTGGTCCCAGGTCCCGTTCAGCGCCTGCGAATAGCCGTAAGCCGTCGAAGGCCGCGTCCAGGGGATGAAGCCGAAGAGTTTCGTGCGCGGCGGCCGCGCATAGGGCTGGAAGCCGGACTCGACATACATGGTCGCCATCAGGATCGGTACCGGCACGCCGTATTTCTTCTCGGCACGCTCCGCAGCCCCTTGCCAGCTTGTGAAGAGCCCGTCCTTCTGGTCGAAGACGGCGCAGATATTTCTCGTCTGGCGGGGCGCTGTCGCGCAGCCGGCAAGGAGGGCCAGCCCGATGACCGCAAGCACGATACGAGTACGCATGATACAAACCTCTCGTTTCCGAGAGATTACTAACTCGTAAACGTTAAAGAGCGGTTTTTATGCGAATACGAGATGTTCCGGCGGCTTTTTACCAGGCCAGGGATTGGTGCCGTCCCGCAGCCAGAGCACAGTATCGAGCCAGAAGCCGGCGGCGTGACGCGCGTGGAAAAGATCGAAATGCTCCTTTGCTGCCGTGCTCCTGCATCGCGATCCCACCTATATGGAAACGGCGGGTGAAGCGGCCACAGCCCTGGCGGCTGCAGCCGGTAAAAACAGATGATCAAGCTGCCCTGACGGGCTCGTAGCGCAGGATCACCGCGCCGCTCTTCGTCACAGACGAGTCGAGCAGTTTCAGGGGTTGCTGCGCGTCCGCCGGCTTGAAGTGCGGATTGCCGCTGCCGAGAATAACGGGAACGAGGCAGATGCGGATTTCATCCACCAGCCCCGCCTTCAGCAGGGTATCGGCAAGCTCGGCGCTGCCGAAGATGAAGATCGTCTTGCCGTCCTGCTCCTTCAGTCCCTTGAGTTCGGACACCGGATCGTTGACGACGCGCGTATTGTTCCAGTCCGCCTTTTCCATGCTCCGCGAGACGGCGATCTTGGCGATACCGTTCATATAGGCCTTGATCTTGTCTTCACTCTCGGCGCTCGGCCAATAGGCCGCCATGCCCTCATAGGTCTTGCGGCCGAAGACCAGCAGATCGCCTTCTTCGCCGAACTGCTCGGCATATTTTTCGAGTTCCGGCCCCCAGGCCAGATTGTGGAATTCGATGTCCCACGGCTTCGTCCCTTCGAAATAGCCGTCCAGTGTCATCAGGTTCCAGACAACAAGCTTCCTCATCTCATCCTCCTTCCAGGCCGTGCCTTCTTCAAAACCAGTTGCTATCAGAAACTGGTTTTGAAGCTAACTCGACTGATGGTGAAATGCAAGCGGTATCGGAGAAGGAAGGTGGAAAAGCCTTACGTCGAGCTGCACCAGAGTATCTGGACAAGCTTCTGCCGCCGGGCAGGCCATTCGTGCTCGGATGTTTGATTGAAGCCTGTCTGAAATCGTCGCCGGACGACGGAAACCCGCCCGATCAATCCTTGCGGAAGATCAGGCTGGCGCCCCATCCCGTCAGCACGGCCAGCAGCACCGCAAAGCAGCCATAAAAGATTGGCTGCTCATGTGCCGCATCGGTGATCGTCTGCTCGATACCCGTCTTGATGACGCGCAATGGCTGCGACTTCTGCGTCACGAACTTCCCGCTCTTGAACAGATAGGCGCGTACGGTGTGCACGCCGTTCGGAATGTTCGCCGGCAACCGCAGGCTTGCCTTGAAGAGATTGGAGGAGACGAAGCGAACGCCGCTCGGGTCACGCTCGTAAAGCCCGCCTACCTGCTGCAGGCGCCGGAAGGCAGTGCGGAATTCGTTGAGACTGTTGAAGTTGCCGGCAAAATCGATCGGCCGCAGCGGAATATGATCGATGCCGATACCCTCTCCTGTCAGGTCGAGCGGCGTCGTGATATCGTCGATGGAGCGCGAACTCGACATTGAATAGGAATGCGGCACGTCGGCGAAGGTCATCGACGAGGCATTGATCCAGATGCCGAAAACCCGCTCTTTCCTGCGCACAGTGGCGTCTTCGCGTGGACCTTCCAGAACCACGACAACGTCATACTGGCCGATGGCGAGCAGCAGGTCGTCTGTGTTCGTCACAGCGCCGAAAATCGTCAGATCCGCACCGCGGAAATCGGAGGTGATGGCGATTTCGCTGGTAGAGGTGCCGATTTCCAGCCCCTCGCGCTCGGCCTGCGTCCCCTGTCCAGGCAGCATCTGCGCCGCCGCCAGCGATGGCAGCAGAAGAGCAAGCAGCAAGGACAGAACGCGCCTGGGCATCAGTTCCCCACTCCCATGACCACCGAATAGATATCTTCAGGCGTCACGACCAGTGCGACGGCGAGCCGTAAGCCCACCGCAAGAACCAGGAGACCGAGCAGCGCGCGCAGCTGTTCGCCGCGCAGCCGCTGCCCGACGCGCACGCCATATTGCGCGCCGATGACACCGGCGAGCATCAGGAAGAAGGCGAGCACGATATCGACCGAATAGTTGGTCGCCGCCTGCACGATCGTCGTATAGGCGGTCACGAAGATGATCTGGAAGAGCGAGGTTCCGACGACCACATTGGTCGGGATGCGCAGCAGGTAGATCATCGCCGGCACCATGATGAAGCCGCCGCCGACACCCATGACCGAGGTGAGGATGCCGATCGCAAATCCGAGCGTCACGATCGGGATGACCGACAGAAAGATCTTCGATTTCTTGAAGCGCACCTTGAGCGGCAGCTTGTGCACCCAGTGCTGATGGCCGGGCCGGCGCGGAACTGGTGGCTCGTTGCGGGCGGCGCGGCGCATGGCGTTGACGCTCTCCCACAGCATCAGCCCGCCGACCGTGCCGAGGAAGACGACGTAGAGAAGCGAGATGAAGAGGTCGAGCTGGCCGATTGCACGCAGCAGCGAGAAAATCCAGATGCCGACTGTCGCCCCCGACAGACCGCCGACGAGAAGCACCGAGCCGAGCTTCATGTCCAGCGTCCCGCGCCGGAAATGCGTGATCGCCCCCGATATCGAGGAAGCCACCACCTGGTTGGCGCCTGTCGCGACGGCGACGACCGGCGGAATATTGTAGAAGATCAGGAGAGGGGTGATCAGAAAGCCGCCGCCGACGCCGAACATGCCGGACAGGAAGCCGACGGCAGCCCCCATGCCGAGAATGATGAAGATGTTCACCGACAATTCTGCGATGGGCAGATAGATTGTCAAAGCCGACCCCGATTATCGCCGCGCCCGCCGCGGCGGCCTGTATCACGTTCCCGTTCGAATGGCGCATCCTACTGTGAAATCGTTGCCAGAGGCTTTCGAAGGAAAAAAGCGCGACCAGCCGGATGCAGGCCCCGATATGTCCCGCATAATCCGGCTTTTTTCAGGTTTTGTGACAGCCGGCTCCAAAAGCCGGAAGCCCTGTGGCGGTGTGTCGCCAGGGTGTCTTAGATGGCCTTGGCGCCCGGTTTGTTGCGTTCCAGAAGCGCCTTCACGGTATCGTCGTTGACCTTGCCGGTCGGTTCCTGGCCGATCGACTTCTGGAAGTTCTTGATGGCGGTCACCGTCTTGGCGCCCATCTCGCCGTCGGGCGGGCCGGCGTCGAAGCCGTTATTGTTGAGGATCGCCTGGATGTTGCGGATCGCCTTCTTCATGTCGACGGTTGCCGTCTTCGGGGCAGCGCCGCTTGCCCAAGTGTCCGGGATTTCGATGCCGTTCGCCTTGTTATCGAGCGGCTGCGGCTTCCAGAGGTCGGCCTTGGCGCGGGCGCGTTCGAGCTGGTCCGGCTTCATGGCATTGGCCACTTCGTCGCGCTTCTGGGCGGCGTCCTTGTCGCCGGCTTTGGCAGCGATCGCGAACCATTTGTAGGATTCTTCCAGATCGGCCGGAACGCCATTGCCGCGAGCGCAGAGGATGGCAAGATTGAACTGGCTGTCGGTGATGCCGAGATCGGCCGCCTTCTGGAACCAGGAGGCCGCCGTCGCATAATCCTGTTGGCCGAGCGCGCCGGAGGCGTAAAGCACTGCGAGATTGTGCATGGCGCCGGCATTGCCCTGGCTTGCGGCTTGCTCGTAGAGAGCCTTGGCCTTCTGCACGTCGCGATCGACGCCGTTGCCCTTCTCATACAGGCTGCCGAGGCGGTATTGCGCCGGGGCGAAGCCCTTGTCGGCCGAAAGCTGATACCAGCTCGCTGCCTGCTTCTGATCGGCGGCGAGGCCGTTGCGGCCCTCCGTATAACGCGCGCCGATCTCGAAGAGCGCCAGTGCATCGCCGTTGCGTGCCGCATCGGCAAGCGGCTGCGGCTGGATCGTGTCGGGAACGATGATCGAGGCAGCTGCAGGAGCGGTCGGCGTCGCTGCTGGTGCGGCAGGCGTATTCGGAACGAAGCCGGAGGCATCCTGTGCCGGTGCCTGGTCGAATCCTTCCGCACCTTCGCCGTCGAGCGGCGCGGTGTCGGTCAGGTGATCGGGCGCTGCGGGAGCAGTCGCCTCGGGAGGAATTGTCTCCGGTGCGATTGCCGGCGGCTGGGCGGCCATTTCCGGTGCCGATGCTTCCGGCGCAACCGGCATTGGGGCTGCCATATTGGCCTGCGGTGTTTCGGTGGCGCCGGTCAGGGCCGAGACTTCAGCCGGCGGCGGGGCCTTTTCGCCTGTCGTCAGCGTGCGGGCGAGCGGGAAAGCCATGATGGCGAGCAGCACGGCACCGACTGCCAGCAGGATCGGCCGGCGGAAGCGCGCAAAGGCGCCGCCCTTGCCGGCTTTTTCCGGCTTTGCGGCGCGGCGTTCGGCGCGCGTCACCGGCTTTGCGTTGCTGTCGATTTCCGTGGCGGCGGCCTGCGCGGCGCGGCGCGCGGCGGCGATATAGTCCGCACGATCGTTCTCGGTGGCCGGCTTGCCGCGCTGGGCATTCTGACTGGCGCGTACGCGCTCCAGGATCTTCTTCACGTCGGGAGCGCCGGAGCCAGGTTCCAGCAGCTCGTTTGCCGCTTCGGCCGGCACCACATCGACGGGATCGATCGATGGAGCCGGATCGATAACCGTGCGCTCGGCAGCCTTTGTTTCTGTTTTGCGGGCAGGCATCAGCTTGCGGCCGAGGCTTGCGAGCAGGCTGCCTTTGGCGGGAACGGCCGGCTTTTCCGGCTGGATGATGGCTTCGATGGCGATCGCGCTGGTGCTGTCGGCCAATGCCGCTTCCGATATGCGGCCTGTCGGCTCTTCGGCGATATCAGCCGTATGCAACACCGGCGAAGCCTTCGGCGCCTGCATCACCGGAGCTATGGCCGGCTCCCTGCCGGCATCGACCAGCGCGTCGGGATCGAAATCGAAATCGACATCGGCAGCCGGCATCCTGGCGGCAGGGCGCACCCGCTCTTCCATCGTGTCCAGCCGGTCGGCAATATGCACCAGTGTCTCGTGCAGGGCCTGGAAGGTCTTGTGGGTGCGCTCCTCGCCGTCCCGGCTCAAGTCTTCGAGATGCCGCAGATCTTCGGCGAGCGCGGCCAGCGCCGACATATCGGCTGCCGCCGGAGCGGTGCCCTGTACCCCGCCGTTGCGCGAATAGGCGTCGACCACGGCCTCCGCCGCCTGTCGCGCGGCTTCGATGATATATTCGTCGTTCGTCGCGATATAGTCTTCGATCGCGCCCATGCGGCGGTCGAGATTCGATACCTCGGCGTTTTCGCGCGGCGTGCTCAAGAGCTCGGAGAGATTGGCAATCTGGTCCTCGAGGTTCTTCAGCGCGCGCGCGTCGGTTGGCGCAGCCGCCGTGCTTTCCTCCAGCCGAGCGGCGATGTCGCTCAGCCGACCTTCGAGACGGCGGAAGGCGCTGTCGTCGATTTCCACTGCAGGGGTAGGGCGGATTTCCATCTCGTCGATGCGCCGTGCGAGATAATCGAGCCGCTTGGCGAGCGCATCGTTGACCGAGCCGCTTTCCAGCGCGTCGATCTTGCGGGAGATGTCGGAGAGAGCGCCGGTCAGGTCCTGTTGCGGCGCAGCCTTCTGCGTACGCTCGAGCAGGTAGGAAAGATGCTCCAGCCGCTCATCGAGACGCGAAGTCGCCTCGGTCTTGGCAAGGTCTTCGACACGTGCCGTCAGCGCCTCCAGCCGGCTCGCCATCTCATCGGCGGGGTTGGGGCGGCTCATGGCGGCCCGGCCCATCAGCTCGATCTGTTCGCCGAGTGCGGAGAGACGATTTTCCAGCCGCTGCATCAGCGCCGGGTCGGTGCCGGCGGAAACACGCCCGCTGGCGGCGATCGCGCGGCTGATCTCGTCGAGCCTCGTGTCCATGGCCGCGAATTGTTCGGACATTATCCGGTCGTGTGGCTGGATCATGTTGCCGAACTGCTCGACGGCAGAGGCAATCGTGATGAGCTTGTCTTCCAGCGCCCGCACCGCCGGGCTTTCGCCCATGCCGCCGAGATGGCGCTTGATGTCATCAAGCCGGTAGGCGAGCGAAACCAGCTCTTCCTGGAGCCCGACCGTATCGAGCTCTGCCAGGCGGCCTTCCACATTGTCCCAGCGCCGTTCAATGTGGCGCAGCGAATCCTCGCGCGCCAGCCCGTCCATCAGCGAACGCAGTTCTTCGAATTCGTTGCGCAGGCCAGCGGCTTCAGGCCCGACCGAGCGGCTGGTGAGCTGTGCGATGCTTTGCGACAAGCGGCCCATGTCGGCGCGGATGTCGTCGGCGAAATGCCGGTCCTGTGCGCTGGTCTTGATCTCGCGCAGCTCGCTGCGCAGCGCGTTCATTTCGCGCGTCACGCCTTCGGAAATGTCGCGCTTCAGGTCCTGCCGCAGGTTGACGAGCGCCTGCGCGATTTCCGTCATCGTGTCGTCGGATGCGCGGTAGGGCGGTGTTACCGGCTGCGGCGCCGAAGCGCGCTGCGGGGCAGGGACCGATTCACGCAGCAGGGTCGGCGCTGGTTCGCGCGCGTAGGCCCGCTCGCGGTTTTCTCTAGTGGCGTCGAGCGCGCGCTGGCGCTGGCGGATTTCCGCAAGTGGATCGGCTGCGCGCGGCGCGGAGGAACTGGCATAGAGATCGCGTTCGGGCGTTGTGCTGCGCGTCCGCTGTTCGCGTCCGCTGCCCATCAGGCCTTCGATCCGCGCTTCGAGCCCCTCGATGGTGCGGTTCAACGCGTCGAGCGAGGTCCTGTCGGAATGCCGGGAAGAATGTGATCGCGATCCGTTCATGTTCTTGCTCGCTTCGATTGCCCGGTCAGGGCTCGATCATTGCCTTTTCCGAAGCGTACCCGGGCACACGTCGGGAGAGCGCCATCCGTAAGGAAATAGTCAATTAGACTTTCCTCAAGCTGGATAGTTTTTTGGCGGCACTCCTGAAACGCGAGACAAAGAAAAGGAGTGCAGATCGCCAATGCTCACCGCGCACCTTTTACGAAACGTGGTAAAGAACTCGTTAACCGGAATGAGAATTTTTTAACTTTTGCCCTTTTCGGGCCTGTTCCGGGCGTCGAAACCTTCAGAGCGGCCGCTTGTACTGCAACTCGATCTTCACGCCCTCAGGCCCGTAGATGAAGACCTGTCCGAGATCGGTATCCGGAATATCGCGATATTCGTAGCGATAGCCGCCGGCTTTGATGCGAGCGAGCGCCGGTTCGAATTCGAAGAGGCTGAAGGCCACATGATTGAAGATGCCGGGTGGAAAATCACCTGCCCGCTCCGTCAGGCTCAAATGGATCACCGGCTTGTCGTCGAGATAAAGCCAATGGCCGCGCGAGGGAAAGGGTGGCCGATAGCCTTCCTTCACGCCAAGAATGTTCTCGAAAAAAGCGATCATGGCAGGCGCATCGCGTGTATCGATCGTCACATGGTCCAGACGCAGCATCGTTCCCTCCCAGGCTGTCGAAGCCGATCCGATCCTACCGGTTTCGACGCCTTCGGGAAAGCATGTATGCTCAATGAGACCGGCTGGATCAGAAGTTCTCCGTCCACGGCCGCAACTCCACCTCCTGCGACCAGGCGCTACGGTGCTGCAGCAGCACGTCGATATAGGACTGCGCAATCGCATCGGGTGAAAGCGTACCGTCGGGCTTGTCTTCCCTATCCGGCCTTGTGGCGGAGCGAACGGCGCCGTCAATGATGAAATGCGCCACATGGATCCCGAGCGGCCAAAGCTCGCTGGCGGCACTTTGCGCCAGTCCGCGCAACGCGAATTTCCCCATGGCAAAAGGCGCCGATTGTGCATAGCCCTTGATGCTGGCCGTCGCCCCTGTCAGCAGGATCGCGCCGCGCCCCTGCGGGATCATGCGTTTTGCCGCCTGTTGCGTGACGAGGAAGCCGCCGAAGGCACTCGTCGCAATCGCCTGTTCCACGTCGGCAGGATCCAGATCGGCAATCGGCCCGCGCACGCGGCCGCTGGCATTATAGATCACGATATCGGGCTCGCCGATCTCGGCATCGACACGTTCGAATAGCGCCGAAACTGCCGCCGGCTGCGCGGCATCGGTCGCAAAGGCCTTGGCTCCTGTTTCATCGAGCAACGGCCCGAGCTTGCCGATATTGCGTGCCGCAAGGCCGACCTTCACACCGCGTTCTGAAAGCTCGCGGGCGAGCGAACCGCTGATGCCGGAACCGGCGCCGACAATCAGCGCGCTGCGATAGGGAAACTCGGCCATGAGATCTTCTCCTTCGGATGAACCTTTCGGAGAGGTAGGCAGTCCCGGCCTTCCAAAAAACAGCCGGCCTGAAATATTTCATTCCTTGGGGGCGTCGATCGAAAGCCCGCAAATGCGCGAGAGATAGGTGAGCGGCAGTTCCGTTTCTTGAGCCCACCGGTTGAAGGTCTGCTGGATCAGCTGCTGGTCCTTCTTGCTGGTTCCGGATGCCGAAAGCGGCACGCCCGCGTCCCGCAGGCAGGCCAGAACATCTGATGTCATGATGAAGCTGTCGCGACCGATGCCGCGCAGGAAATATTGACCGGTGGCCCCGCCCAGCCGGTTGCCGCGTTTGCTGAGTGCCTCGAGCAGGCCGATATGATCCTCGCGCGGCCAGTCGGCGAAGAAGGCGCCGGCACTGCCCGCCTCATTCGCCAGCGCGCGCACGAAGGCCGCATTGGCACGTACCGACATGATCTTCGCGCCATTCTTGACGATGCGGTCATCAACAGTCAGATCATGCCAATATTCGTCGGAAGCGATGTTGAGCGCGGCGGGATCGAAGCCATCGAAGGCCTCTTCGAAGCCAGGCCATTTATTGTCGATCACCTTGTGCACGAAGCCGCTGTAGAAAATGCGCCTGGTCATCTGCGACAGTATGCGGTCGTCAGGCAGGGCGCGCAACGCCTCGTTGTCCGGCATTGCCGGCAGCATCGCTTTCAGCGCATCGGCGCCGCCTTTTCTCTGCTCGGCGCGCTGACGGATGATATCGAAATCGCTCAAGGCTCGGCTCCCGGAATAGAGGTTGCTGGCGCAAACCTATTCCGGGAACTGCCTTTTCTTCAAGATCAATGCTCAGGCGGCGACGGGTTCGCGCACGTCGTCGAGCAGAAAATGCACGACCAGATAATCGGTCCTGTAGTGGCGACCGCTGTCGCCGACCTTCTCTTCTGAGCCGCCATCGGCGGGGTGCCAGGGGTGATAGTGCGGATTGGTGGCGATCAGCGTTATCGCCTTGCCGGCATAGGGGCCTTCGGCCGGCCGGAAGCGCATTTCGGCGAGCGGCCAGATGCGCTCATAGGTTTCCATGGGAATGCGCACTCTCAGTGCCTTGCGCGGAGCCGGCGGCTCATCATGCGCAACCAACCTTTCGCCATTGACCGGCTCGACCACCACGGGTTCGATCGTCACTTCCTCCGCCGCATCGAAAATGGAATTGAACTCCGCAGGCCACATTCTTCTCATGAAATAGCTCCTCCCAAGCTGTTTCTGCAGGTCTGGATGAATGTAGCGCGCTTAGCCGGAGAAGAAAACGGGGGCAACTAGCATTCTGTTTGACGCGCCTGCTTTCATCCACTTCACAAAATTGCGCGCACCGAGAATTTGACGTTTACGCAAACGTCAATATTTTGTAAGAGAGTCTCAAGGCCGGAGCGATCCGGTTGCCGAATTGGAGGAATTCGAACCATGCCAGTCTACAAGGCCCCGGTGAACGACACGCTCTTCGTGCTGAACGACGTACTGGGTCTCGAGCGCTACAACAATCTCCCGGGTTTTGCCGATGCCACGCCTGATATGGTGGAGGCTATTCTGGGCGAGGCGGCGAAGTTGGCCGAGGAAGTTGTGTTCCCCGTGAATTATTCCGGAGATCAGGAAGGCTGTACGCGCCACGACAACGGCACGGTGTCGACGCCGAAAGGCTTCAGAGAAGCCTATCAGGCCTATCGGGAAGGTGGCTGGATCGGGCTTGCCGTGCCGGAAGAGTTCGGCGGTCAGGGCCTGCCCTATACGCTGCATACCGCGGTCGGCGAATATACGTCGGCCGCCAATATGTCGCTGATGATGTATCCGGGGCTGACGCAGGGTGCCATCGCCGCGATCGTCGTCCACGGCACCGATGAACAGAAGAATACCTATCTGCCGAAGATGGTGGATGGCACGTGGTCCGGTACCATGAACCTCACCGAGCCGCATTGCGGCACCGATCTCGGCATGCTGCGCACCAAGGCGGTGCCGCAGGGCGACGGCAGCTACAGGATTTCCGGCCAGAAGATCTTCATCTCCGCCGGCGAGCACGACCTGACCGAGAACATCGTCCACTTGGTCCTCGCTCGCATCGAAGGTGCGCCTGAGGGCACCAAGGGCATCTCGCTCTTCATCGTCCCGAAATTCCTCGTCGGCAAGGACGGTGCGCTCGGCGCCCGCAACGGCGTTTCCTGCGGCGCCATCGAACACAAGATGGGTATCCACGGCAACGCCACCTGCGTCATGAACTACGACGAGGCGACGGGCTTCCTGATCGGCGCAGAGAATCGCGGTCTCAACGCCATGTTCGTAATGATGAACGAAGCCCGTCTGATGGTCGGCCTGCAGGGCATCGCTATTTCCGAAATCGCCTATCAGAACGCCGCCAGCTACGCCCGTGACCGCATCCAGGGCCGCTCGCTTTCCGGCGTGAAGGCGCCGGACAAGAAGGCCGATCCGATCATCGTCCATCCGGATATCCGCCGCTCGCTGATGACCATCCGCGCCTTCAACGAGGCCGGCCGCGCCTTCCTGCTCTGGACTGCGTTGAAATCCGATATTGCCCACCGCGCCAGCGATGAGAAAGAGCGTCAGACGGCAGATGACATTCTCGGCCTTGTCACGCCGATCCTCAAGGGCGTGATGACCGACAAGGGTTTCGATCACGCCGTCATGGCCCAGCAGGTCTTCGGCGGTCATGGCTATATCGAAGAGCATGGCATGAGCCAGTATGTGCGCGATGCCCGTATCGCCATGATCTATGAAGGGGCGAACGGCATCCAGGCGCTCGATCTCGTCGGCCGCAAGCTGGCGCTGAACGGCGGCCGCGCCGCCATGGCGCTCTTCAAGGAAATCGGCGATTTCTGCGAGGAAAACCGCAATGACGAGCAGCTGAGCTTCTTCGCCAAGCATCTGAAAAAGGGCTTGAACGACGTGCAGGGCGCGACCATGTGGTTCATGCAGAATGCCATGGCCAAGCCCGACAATGCCGGCGCCGGTTCCACCGATTACATGCACCTCTTCGGCCTCGTCATCATCGGTTATATGTGGGCGCGCATGGCGAAAGCCGCCAATGAACGCCTTGCCGCCGGCGATGCGCGCGAAGATTATCTGAAGAACAAGCTGATCACGGCGAAGTTCTTCATGGAGCGCGTGATGCCTGAAACCACATTGCGCAAAGCCCGCATCGAAACCGGCGCCGACACGATGATGGAACTGGCCGCCGAAGCCTTTTGATTGCGACCCCTTCTCCCCAAGGAGAGAAGGTGGCCCGAAGGGCCGGATGAGGGGGCCGCAGACGCAGGTTTCTCCGCTTCGGCCTTGCCGGAAGAACGAAATTCACCGGCGCCCATGCGCCGCCAGGGAGATGAGACAATGACCGAGGTTTTCATTTACGACCACGTCCGCACGCCCCGCGGCCGCGGCAAGAAGGATGGTTCACTCCACGAAGTGCCCTCCGTACGTCTCGCGGCAAAGACGCTGGAGGCGATCCGCGACCGCAACGGACTGAATACGGAAACGGTCGACGATATCATCATGGGCTGTGTCGATCCGGTCATGGATGCCGGTGCCGTCATCCCCAAGGCCGCTGCCTTCGAAGCCGGCTACTCGACAAAGGCGCCCGGCATGCAGATCTCCCGCTTCTGCGCCTCAGGCCTCGACGCCGTGAATTTCGGTGCCGGCAAGATTGCGCAGGGCGCCGATGACATCGTCATCGCCGGCGGCGTCGAAAGCATGTCCCGTGTCGGCCTCGGCATGTCCGGCGGCGCCTGGTTCATGGACCCTTCGGTGAATTTCCCGGCCTATTTCATGCCCCAGGGTGTCTCGGCTGACCTCATCGCCACCAAATATGGCTTCTCGCGTGACGACGTTGATGCCTATGCCGTCGAAAGCCAGAAGCGTGCAGCGAACGCCTGGGAAAAGGGCTGGTTCAAGAACTCGGTCATCCCGGTCAAGGACCAGAACGGCCTGACCATCCTTGCCCATGACGAACATATGCGACCCGGCACCGACATGCAGGCACTCGCCTCCCTCAATCCGTCCTTCCAGATGCCCGGCGAAATGGGCGGCTTCGAAGCCGTCGCCATCCAGGCACATCCGGAAGTCGAGCGTGTCAATTATGTCCATCATGCCGGCAATTCCTCAGGCATCGTCGATGGAGCCGCTGCTGTCCTGCTCGGCTCGAAGGCCGGGGGCGCAAGCATGGGCCTGAAGCCGCGCGCCCGCATCAAGGCCTTCGCCAATATCGGCTCCGACCCGGCCCTGATGCTGACCGGCCCCGTTGACGTCACGGAAAAGCTCCTGAAGCGCACGGGGATGACGCTTGCCGATATCGACCTTTTCGAGCTGAACGAGGCTTTCGCCGCCGTCGTCCTGCGCTACATGCAGGCTTTCGATATCGATCACGACCGGATCAACGTCAATGGCGGCGCGATCGCCATGGGCCACCCGCTCGGTGCCACCGGCGCCATGATCCTCGGCACTGTGCTGGACGAGCTGGAGCGCCGTGATCTGAACACCGCGCTGGTCACCCTCTGCATCGGCGCCGGCATGGGCACGGCAACCGTCATCGAACGCGTCTAAGGGAGAGAGACGATGAGCTACACCAACTTCACCGTCGAGACCGATGCGGATGGTATTGCCCTGGTCACCTGGGACATGCCCGGCAAGTCGATGAACGTCTTCACCGAAGAGGTGATGAACGAACTCGATGCGATCATCGATGCCACTGTCGCCGACAGCGCCGTCAAAGGCGTCGTCATCACCTCGGGCAAGTCCTCCTTTTCCGGCGGCGCTGATCTGTCGATGATCAAATCCATGTTCACCCTCTACCAGCAGGAGAAGTCGGCAAACCCGGAAGGGGCCGCGCAAAAACTCTTCGATCTCGTCGGCCGCATGACCGGCCTTTTCCGCAAGCTCGAAACCTGCGGAAAGCCCTGGGTCTCGGCCATCAACGGCACCTGCATGGGCGGCGCGCTGGAAATGTCGCTCGCCTGCCACGGCCGCGTCGCCTCCAATGCCAAGAGCGTCAAGATCGCTCTTCCGGAAGTCAAGGTCGGCATCTTTCCCGGTGCCGGTGGCACGCAGCGCATCTCGCGCCTGACGGATGCCCAGTCCGCTTTGCAGATGATGACGACAGGCCAGTCGCTGAACGCTTCGCGCGCCAAGGCGATGAATCTAGTCCATCAGGTGGTCGAGCCGGATCAACTGATCCCGGTTGCCAAACAGATGATCAAGGATGGACTGAAGCCTGTCGCCCCCTGGGACGAAAAGGGCTTCAAGGTTCCCGGCGGCGGCATCTGGACGCCTGCTGCCGCCCAGCTCTGGCCGGCGGCTCCAGCGATCCTGCGGCGTGAAACATCAGGCAATTATCCGGGCGCGCTCGCCATCCTGAAATGCGTCTATGAAGGCCTGCAGGTGCCCTTCGATACGGCGCTCAAGATCGAGCAGCGCTATTTCACGCAGGTGCTGCAGACCACCGAAGCCTTCTCGATGATCCGCTCGCTCTTCATCTCCATGCAGGAACTCAACAAGGGCGCCCGTCGCCCGGCAGGTGTGCCGAAGACGGAGCTGAAAAAGGTTGGCGTCGTCGGCGCCGGCTTCATGGGCGCATCGATCGCCTATGTCACGGCCGCTGCCGGTTTCGAGGTTGTGCTGATCGACCGCGATATGGAGGCTGCCACCAAGGGCAGGGGCGTTGGGGAAGGTCTCGTCAAGGATTCCATCGGTAAGGGGCGTCTTACGCAAGATGAGGGTACCGCGCTGCTTTCCCGCATCATACCGTCGGCGGACTACACCGATCTTGGCAATGCCGATCTCGTTATTGAAGCGGTCTTCGAAGACCGCGCCGTCAAGAAAGCGGTCATCGAACAGGTCGAGGCCGTCATCCCGGAAACCACCATCTTTGCCTCCAACACTTCGACCCTGCCGATCACGGGCCTTGCCGAAAATTCCAAGCGCCCGGAGCAGTTTATCGGCGTGCATTTCTTCTCGCCGGTTGAAAAGATGATGCTGACCGAGGTCATCCTTGGCAAAAACACCGGCGACCGGGCGCTCGCTGTGGCGCTGGATTATGTCGCCGCCATCAAGAAAACGCCGATCGTTGTCAACGATGTCAGGGGCTTCTTCGTCAACCGCTGCGTCTTCCGTTACATCCACGAAGCCTATGACATGCTGATCGAAGGCGTGCCGGCGACGATGATTGAGAATGCTGCCAAGATGGCCGGCATGCCGGTCGGCCCGCTGTCGCTGAATGACGAAGTGGCAATCGATCTCTCGCAGAAGATCCTCAAGGCCACGGTCGCAGATCTCGGACCCAAAGCGGTTGACGAGCGCCACCTTGCCCTCATCAACAAGCTGGTCGACGAACTCGATCGCCGCGGCCGCAAGAACGGCAAGGGCTTCTACGAATACCCGGCCAAGCCCGCCAAGAAGTTCCTCTGGCCTGAGCTGAAAACGCTCTATCCACAGAAGCCGGCCGACGAGATCGACGTCAACACCCTGAAGCAGCGCTTCCTGGTGACGATCGCGCTCGAAGCGGCCCGCACCATGGAAGAAGGCATCGTCACCGATCCGCGTGAGGCCGACGTCGGCTCCATCCTCGGCTTCGGCTTTGCGCCCTATACCGGCGGTGCGCTGAGCTATATCGACGGCATGGGCGTCAAGGCCTTCGTAGACCTCGCCGAAAAGCTGGCCTCCGCCTATGGCGATCACTTCAAGCCGACGCTGCTGCTGAAAGATATGGCCGCCAAGGGCGAAACCTTCTACGGCCGCTTCGATCCCCATCCTGCGGCTGACAAGGCCGCGTAAGCAACGAGGCGGCAAGGCTCGCTGTAGCCTTAGCCGCCCTCCCGTTCTCGTTAAATCCAGCCCCTGTGTGCGATGGGGGTGCCTCACGCCAGCAGGAGCGCAAAACACTTAGCTCTTGCGCTAACTATCTCGTCGTGATACTTAGCCTTATGGATTACTATTCACATCAACTCGACAGCATCTTTCTAGCGCTCGCCGACCCCACGCGCCGCGCCGTCATCGGCCGTCTCGGCACTGGCCCGGCCAGCATCAGCGACCTCGCAAAGCCCTTCGACATGGCCTTGCCGTCTTTCATGAAGCACATCCGCCTACTGGAAGAAACAGGCCTCATCGAAACGAAAAAGCAGGGCCGCGTGCGCACCTGCACGCTGGAGAAGCCGCGTTTCGCCATGGTCGAAGGCTGGCTTTCTGCTCAGCGCGCCATCTGGGAAGCCCGCACGGACAGGCTCGAAGCCTTCGTCACGGCCACGCAATCGAAGGAGGAGAAACCTCAATGAACATCAATGTGAATCCCGATCTCGATCTCACCATTTCGCGCATCATCAAGGCCCCGCCGACAGCCGTCTGGAGCGCCTGGACGACGCCAGAAAAATTCGAAAAATGGTGGATCCCCGCGCCGGCGCTTTGCCGCGTCACCACCATGGACGTCTCAGCCGGCGGCGCCCTCGTCACCGAGATGAGCGAAGACGGCCGCCCCTTCCAGCCGCATCTCAGCGCCTGCTACCTGGATGTTCGGGACGGCCGCCGCATCGTTTTCACCAACGCGCTTCTCGGCGGCTGGCGCCCTGCGCCGACCCCCTTCATGACTGCCATCATCACCTTCGCCGACCACCCGGAAGGCACCGATTACAACGCCCTCGTCATGCACAAGGACAAGGAGACTCGCGCCACGCATGAGGAATTGGGCTTCTATGACGGCTGGGGCACGGTTGCCGAGCAACTGGCGAAGTTCGTGGAAGCATAGCAGGAAAAGCAGGCGCCAGCCGCAGGATGGGCAAAGACAATGCCGGTGGTGGCAAGGACGAGAGAGGCCGCAAAGCCCGATACAATTGTCATGCTCGATTCCTCCCCCTTAAGATCGACAGGCGGGGAATCGGAAATCACCATTTCCGTAACATGTTCACACGACAGGCAAGGTGTAGGCGGGTAATGTGATCTACGCAGATTAACACGAAGACTTATAGGATCACTGAAAGTTCCGCCCAAAGTCGTTAAACGGCGAGGCGAAAATCTTCCGCCTGACCTTCGTCAAACATCTGACGCAGCATCTCCAGGATCACATGGACCTTGTCGGATTTGACCGAGTAGTAGATCGTCTGCGCATCACGCCGCGTCTTGACGAGGTCCTTGCTGCGGAGCTTGGCAAGGTGCTGGGAGAGGGCGGATTGGCTGATGCCGATTATATCGGCAAGATTGTTGACCGTGACCTCGCGCTCCGCCAGGGTCTGCAGCATCCTGAGCCGATGGGCATTCGCCATGACCAGCAACAGCTCGGCCTTCTTTTCAAAGCTATCCGTATTCATGATTTCTGCCCTCACGATTTAGAGAATGTAATTTCATATGACTAATAAAGAATTATCTTGATAGTGGGATAAATGACAAATTGTCATCTCTTGATTTGGGCGGCTCCCTGGATTGACCGCAGGGACATTCGGGGTGTGAGTTTCATTTGATCCAGCCGGATAGGGCTCACAAATCGCGCGCGCAACGCCTATATGACCATCCGGAATCATGCCAAGAAGCGTGGTGGCAAATTACAAGTTTAAGCGATGGAATCATGAAGAAGATCGGTTTTCTCTCTTTCGGGCATTGGACGCCCTCGCCGCAATCTCAGACGCGCTCGGCAGGTGATACGCTGCTGCAGTCGATCGACCTCGCCGTCGCCGCCGAGGAATTGGGCGCGGATGGCGCCTATTTCCGCGTTCACCACTTCGCCCGCCAGCTTGCCTCGCCATATCCGCTGCTTGCGGCTGTCGGCGCAAGGACGAGCCGCATAGAGATCGGCACGGCTGTTATCGATATGCGCTACGAAAACCCGCTCTACATGGCGGAGGATGCCGGCGCGGCCGATCTGATTTCGCGCGGGCGCCTGCAGCTCGGCATCAGCCGAGGCTCGCCCGAGCAGGTCATCGATGGCTGGCGCTATTTCGGCTACAATCCGCCGGATGGACAGAGCGATGCCGATATGGGCCGCCGCCATGCCGAGGTCTTCCTGGAAGTGCTGCGGGGCGAAGGCTTTGCCGAGCCCAATCCGCGGCCGATGTTCCCCAATCCGCCCGGCCTGTTACGCCTCGAGCCGCATTCCGAAGGCTTACGTGACCGCATCTGGTGGGGTGCGGGCTCGAACGCAACGGCGGTCTGGGCTGCCAAGCTCGGCATGAATCTCCAGAGCTCCACCCTGAAGGACGATGAGACGGGCGAAGCCTTCCATATTCAGCAGGCCAAGCAGATCCGTGCCTATCGCGAGGCCTGGAAGGACGCCGGCCATGCCCGCGAACCGCGCGTTTCCGTCAGCCGAAGCATCTTCGCGCTGGTGAACGATCGCGACCGCTCCTATTTCGGCTATGGCAATGAAGGGCAGGACAAGATCGGCTTCATCGACGAGAATACCAGGGCGATCTTCGGCCGCTCCTATGCCGCCGAGCCTGATGCTCTCATCGAGGAGCTGAAGAAGGACGAGGCGATTGCCGAGGCCGACACGCTGCTGCTCACCGTGCCCAACCAACTCGGCGTGGAATATAATGCCCACGTCATCGAATCGATCCTGAAATATGTCGCCCCGGCGCTTGGCTGGCGCTGATGACACTGCGCAACGGCATCATGCCGTCGCTGTTTCTCTACAGCATCGGCCCGAAAATCGGAATCGATTTTCGGAAGCCTGATGCGTAGATTCAAAGAGTTAGAGCGTCCTTTGTGCGTCCGAATGGACGCACGGCGCTCTAGTGTTCCGTACCGCCATCAGCCCGGCAAGGCTGATGAGGACGATGGCTGTGGCGTAGATATCCGTCGTTGCTCCATAGCCGATCGACCTGACGAGGAAGCCGGCAAGGATCGCCGGCAGGCTGAAGGCGAGATAGCTCTGGATGTAGAAGGCTGACAACAGGCCGGCCCGCTCTTCCGGCTTGGCCAGCGGCATGATCGTCCCGATAGAGCCGAGAAAGTTTGTGCCGAAGCCGGCACCGGTCAAAAGCGTGCCGATCAGCAACAGCGGCACGTTGGCGAGATGCACACCCGCCACGACTGTCAGAATGCCGAGCGTCTGTGCGCTCACGCCGAAGGCGAGATTGGCCTTCGGCTGCGGCTGCGACGCAGGAACACGGAGACAGCGCCTGACAGCATCAGTGCAGCAACGACCGCCCCGCCCGTCAGTGGTGCACGGCTGCCTGTGGTGGAGGCGACCAGGGAAGGTACGAGCGACAGGTAAAAACCACCGAGCGTCCAGTTGGCAATATTGATCGGCGTCACCAGCGACAGCGGCCGCTTCACCTGCTGCGGAATGGAAATGGCCGGCTTCAACGATCCGAAGACGCCAGGCCGCGTGCCGCCCGTCTCCCGCGTCAGCCACAGCGCAACGGCTTGCACCGCAAAGGCGGCAAGCAGCAAGGCATAGACGAGATGCAGCGGCTCCGGTCCGTATTGGATCAGCGCGCTGGTGCCGATCGCTCCGATCGCCATGCCGGAAAGCGGCGCGATCGAATTGACGATCTGCCCTCTGGCCCGGTCGATATCGACAAGAGCAGCGCCGAGGGAGGCGCCGGCGATACCGGTGGCGATACCCTGCACGATGCGTGCGGCGATCAGCCATTCCGGACCGCTGGCGATGGAAAACAGCGCCATGGCAATGATTTCGAGGATCAGTGCGCCGAAGATCACCGGTCGCCGCCCGAGATGATCGGAGATCGAGCCGGCAATCAGCAATGCTCCAAGCAGCGCGAAAGCGTATACTGCAAAGATGACGGTGATGAGGATGGGGGAAACGGCAAAGCTTTCCTGGTAGATGCGATAGAGCGGCGTCGGGGCCGCCGACGCGCCGAAGAAGACGGCAAGCGTCAGAGCGTGGAAGCCCATGGGCGACGAATTCTTGATGGATTCGGGAGCGGCGACCATATATAAGCTCCTTAAAGCTAAGTCGTTGCGTTAGCTCTATCTAGGCAAGGCAAAGGATAAAAGCAAATAATTTGCGTTAATGGATATATGAAAGTTTCTGAACTGTCGGTGCTAGGGCAATTCCAGCAAAAGTGTGTAGCGGTTTTGCGTCCGGAATTGCGTGAAAGCAAAGAGAGCATGTCGCGCAACGACAGGCGTAAAAAACCTGGAGCGTGCTAGGCGAATCTGAAAGATCGCAGCAGGCTTTAGGGGAGAAGGTTGGGTTCGAAATGGCAGTGAAAGAGAATATCCGTCCCGGTGGCAGAAGTGCGCGTGTCCAGGCTTCGGTGCATGCGGCAGTCCGCGAACTCCTGGCGGAAATGAGCCGAGCGGAGATCACTGTTCCGCTGATTGCGACACGCGCAGGCGTGACCCCGTCCACCATCTACCGCCGCTGGGGTGACCTGCAGGAATTGCTTGCCGATGTCGCCGTCGAGCGTCTGCGCCCGGACATGGAGCCGGTCGATACCGGCAATGGCGCCGGTGATCTGGAAGCCTGGGCCGAGCAATATGCGGAGGAAATGTCCTCCGGCCCCGGCCGTGAATATGTCCGGGACGTGCTCTCCGCCCAGACAGGCGACAACGCCAATAAATGCTGCAACTTCACCCGCCAGCAGATCGAGACGATTGCCGGTCGAGCGAAGGAGAGGGGTGAGACTTTTCCCGATGTCGATGCGGTGATGGATCGGGTGGTCGCCCCCATCATGTACCGCATCCTGTTCGGCGATGTTCCGACCGCCACCCGTGTGCAGGAGCTTGTCGGCCACGTCTTCGGCCGGCGTAAGGCCGCCTGATCTTCACTCGGCGGCGGTGCGCTTCAAGCCGGAAATCTGCGTGATGTAGGCGCGCAATGCGGCCGGGCGCACCGGCTTGTGCTGTACCGCGATGCCGTGTTTTTCCGCCTCGGCCCGCACTTCCGGTGTCCGGTCGGCGGTAACGAGCAGGGCTGGAATATCGATGCCGAAATGCTGCCGCAGGTGCCGGATCGCTTCGACCCCGGTTCCGTCAGCGAGATGGTAATCGGCAATGACGAGATCCGGCGGCTGCCGCATCGAAAGCATCCGGACAGCGGAAAGCGAATCCACCGCCTGCGTTTCACAGCCCCATCCGTCGATCAGCAGCCGCATGCCTTCGAGGATCTTCGGTTCGTTGTCGATGCAGAGGATGCGCAGATCCTGCAGCGGCTGCGCCGTCCGGTCGATGGGAAGCATGGCTGCAGTGGTTTCTGCGCTCTTTGAGATATCGAGCGGAATGAGGATTCGGAATTCCGTACCCTTGCCATGCGTCGAATAAAGCTCGACCTTATGGCTGAGCACGCGGGCGATGCGGTCGACTATGGAGAGCCCGAGCCCCAGGCCCGATGCGGTCTTGGCGCCCTCATCCAGCCGCGCGAATTCCTTGAACACCGTCCGGAATTTAGAGGGCGGAATGCCGATGCCGGAATCCATCACCTGGATCACCACTTGATTGCCACGTCGCCTTACCCCGACCAGCACCTTGCCGCTGACAGTATATTTGATGGCGTTGGAGACGAGGTTCTGCACCAGTCGCCGCAGCAGGTTCGGGTCGGAGCGCACGCGCAGGGACGTCGGCATCACTTTGAGCTTCAGCTTCTTCTCGCGGGCGATTGGCGCAAAGTCGGTCTCGATGCGTTCCAGCAGGTCGGACAGCGGCACGGATGCCAGCCGCGGCCGCATGGCGCCGGTATCGAGGCGGGAAATATCGAGCACGGCGCCGAGAATGCTCTCAACCGATTCCAGCGCAGAATCGATATTGCGCACGATCGGGCTGTTTTCCGATTGCGCCATGCGTTCGACGAGTGCGGAGGAGTAGAGCCGGGCCGCATTGAGTGGCTGCAGAATATCGTGGCCGGCGGCGGCAAAGAAGCGGGTCTTGCCTATATTGGCCTCCTCGGCCGCTGCACGCGCCTCAGCGAGCTCCTTGTTGACGCGGGTCAGTTCCGCCGTGCGCTCGACAACACGCTGCTCCAGCGTTTCGTTGGCCTGTTTCAGTGCCCGGTCGGCGGCCACACGCTGGGTGATGTCGGTGAAGGTCGCGACGATACCCTTGTCCGGCATGGCATTGGAACGCACTTCGATGATGCGCTCGCCGCCTCCGAGCACCAGCGGGAAGGGCTTGTCGAGCGTCAGGAAGTGCCGCACGGCCTGTGACTGGTCGCCGGGTGTGATATCGCCGCGTTGGCTCAGGATGTTGACAATCTCCGAGAGCGGAAAGCCGACCTGGCCGGCATTTTCCGGGAGGTCCAGCAATTGCCGGAAACGCCGGTTCCAGATCGTCAGCCGGTTGGAACTGTCGAAGACGGCGATGCCCTGGTCCATCTGCGAAAGCGCGGTCTGCAGCATGTCCTGATTGTACTGCAGCGCTTCGCTCGCCTGATCGAGCAGCCATGCCGTGTCGGACGAGGCATCCTCGATCTTCTGCAGGATCAGGGACAGCACCAGCCGCGCCGAGGAGGAGCCGATGGCGCTGCCGAGAAGCTGCTCGGTGAAATGGATGAGCGCCATATCGGCCGGCTGGTCGTCCTCCAGTTTGCGCCCGGACGTCTGCTCGTAGGTCGCAAGCGAGCGCTGCATGCGCTCTTCGCCGAGATAGCGGGCGATCGCCGTCTTGAGATCGCCGACGCTGATGCGGGTCTTCCAGCCGCGCGTGGCAAATTGCGAGCGCGAATGCCGCTTGACGAAAATGCCGGCCTGGATGCGTTCCAGTGGCTTGGCGTTGCGTGTCAGCGAGCCGACGATGAAGGCGGCGGTGTTGACGAGCAGGCTCATCGCCGTCGCATTGACAAGCGGATCGGTATCCGGGCCGGTAAAGAGCGTCGCGCCGGGAAAGATGAAGCCGAGGAAGGTGCTTGCCACATAGGAATAATCCGGGCCTCCGAGGGACGGCAGGAACAGCAGATAGACCCAGATGATGAAGCCGGACGATAGGCCGAGGACGGCGCCGCGGGCATTCGCCCGCCGCCAGATCATGCCGCCGAAGAGGGCGGGTGCAATCTGCGCGATGGCGGCAAAGGAGAGCAGGCCGATCGAGGCGAGCCCTGCCGTGCTGTCCGTCGAGCGATAATAGGCATAGCCCAGCAGCAGCACGGCGAAGATGGCGCTGCGGCGGATATTGAGCAGGCTCTTTGCGAAGTCGTCACGCTGGCTCGCAAGCCTCGCGAATTTCCGGCGCAGGAAGAACGGCATGACGATGTCGTTCGACACCATGATGGAAAGCGCCACGGAATCGACGATCACCATGGCGGTCGCCGCCGAAAAGCCGCCGATGAAGGTGATAAGCGAGACTACAGGCATTTGCCCTGCAAGTGGCAGGGTAAGAACATAAAGATCGGCATTGCCGTTGCCGCCGAAGATGAGCAGCCCTCCGATGGCGACCGGCAGCACGAAGAGATTGATGGCGATCAGATAAAGCGGAAAGAGAATACCCGCGAGCCGGAGCTGCTTTGCCGTGCGGTTTTCGACGACCGTGACATGGAACTGGCGCGGCAGCATGATAATGGCGAAAGCCGAGAGCAGCGTCAGCGTGATCCATCGGCTGAGCGGGGTCTGATAGTCGAGTGCGGCGGTGACCAGGGTGTTCTCCGATCCCTTCTGCCACAGGTCGCTTGGCCCGTCGAACAGGAACCAGATGACGCAGACGCCTGCCGTCAGGAAGGCAACGAGCTTCACCATCGATTCCATCGATACCGCGAGGATGAGCCCGTCCTGATGTTCGGTCGCATCGGTGTGGCGGGTGCCGAACATGATGGCGAAGCAGGCAAGCACCAGCGTGACGATCAGCGGAAGGTCGAGGAAATAGAGGTTGCCACTGCCGATGCCATAGTCGGACGGATTGACCATGGCCGTGACCGTCGCTGAAATGGATTTCAGCTGCAGCGCGATATAAGGAATGGTGCCGATCAGGCAGATCAGCGCCACGATCGTGGCAACCGTGGAGTTCTTGCCATAGCGGGCGGCAATGAAATCGGCGACGGAGGTCAGCTTCTCGGCCTTGGCGAGTTCGATGATGCGCTTCAAAAGCGGCATGCCGAGTGTGAAGACGAGGATCGGCCCGATATAGATGCCGGCAAATTCCAACCCGTGATGGGCAGCTAAGCCGACGCCGCCGAAATAGGTCCAGGACGTGCAGTAGATCGCCAGACTGAGCGCATAGACCGCCGGTCGGCCGCCTTCCGGCACACCGAATTTCCGGCTTCGGCGGTCGCCGTAGCTAGCTACTGCGAAAAGCAGCAGAAGATAACCCAAGGCAAACGCAAATATGACCCAGCCTGGAAGCATTGACCCTCCGCCGGCGGACAATCCGCCGTCCTCCGGAACACATTGGAGATTAGGGCAATTCAGCAAGTTTGAAAATTCCCAGGGTCTTCGTCTTAAGTTCTACGTCGAAGGGGACGGTCTCCGAATATTTCCAATTGCCGATTGATTAATTGAGATGAAGGTGTAGCTAATGAAAACAACGGCATGTCTTTGAAAATGCATCGAGGGGAGACGCATCTGATGCTCAATGAGTTCAAAGCTTTCATCGCCCGCGGCAATGTCATGGATCTTGCAGTCGGCGTCATCATCGGCGGCGCCTTCGGGGGCATCGTCAAATCTCTGGTCGACGATATCATCATGCCGATCGTCGGCGCGATCTTCGGCGGTTTCGACTTCTCCAACTACTTCATTCCGCTGTCATCCAAGGTCACTGAGACGAGCCTTGCCGGCGCCCGCGCTCAGGGCGCCGTTTTCGCCTATGGCAGCTTCATCACCGTCCTCATCAATTTCCTGATCCTCGCGTGGATCATCTTCCTGATGATCAAGGCTGTGAATATTCTGCGCGAGCAGGTCGAGCGCAAGGAAAAGCAAGCGCCGGCAGAGGTTCCGCCGCCGCCGGCGGATGTCGCGCTGCTGACGGAAATCCGCGACCTTCTCGCCAAACGCCCCACCGTCTGATCCGGTCCCAAGCCCGTCCGCCCCGGCCGGGCTCAATCATCACGAAAATCGATATGTCATCACGCATTGTCATGGGATTTGCGCCTGCAAATCCGCTATGAAGGCGTGAACTGGAGATATGCATGTCGATTGTAAGCAGCCTCAGCCCGCGCGCCATCGCAGCGCCAGAAAGCGGGATCGTAGAAGTCGTCAACTATGCCCGCGGCCGTGAAGGCCTTCTGCCGCTCTGGGTCGGCGAGGGTGATCTTCCTACCCCCGATTTCATCAATCAGGCCGCCATGCAGGCGCTCGCCGTCGGCGAGACCTTCTACACTTGGCAGCGCGGCATCCCCGAGTTGCGCCAGGCGCTGTCGGATTATTATTTCAGGCATTTTGGCATCCGCCTTCCGGTCGAGCATTTTTATGTGACCGGTTCGGGCATGCAGGCGATCCAGATTGCCGTTCAGGCAATCACCTCGCCCGGCGATGAATTTGTCTATCTCACCCCGGCTTGGCCGAACATTGCCGCTGCACTCGAAATCGCCGGCGCCCGCTCGGTTGGCGTCGAACTGCAGTTCGAAGGCGGTACTTGGACTGTCGACCTCAACCGCATCGAAGCGGCGATCACGCCGAAGACCCGCGGTCTCTTCATCAACACGCCGTCGAACCCGACCGGCTGGACCGCGACGAAGAAGGATCTGGCCGACATCCTGGCACTGGCCCGCAAGCATGATCTCTGGATCATGGCCGATGAGATCTATGCCCGTTATTTCTACGCTGGTGGCCGGGCGCCCTCTTTCCTCGATGTGATGGAACCGGGCGACAAGGTGATGTTCGTCAACTCCTTCTCCAAGAACTGGTCGATGACCGGCTGGCGCGTCGGCTGGATCGTTGCTCCGCCGGAAACCGGGCAGGTGCTGGAAAACCTGATCCAATATTCCACTTCGGGCGTTGCTCAATTCATGCAGAAGGGCGCTGTCGCAGCGCTCAACGACGGTGATGCCTTCGTGCAGTCGAACATCGATAAGGCAACGCGCTCCCGCGATATCCTCTGCGATGCGATGATTGCCACCAACCGCGTCCAGACACTGAAGCCGGACGGTGCGCTCTACGCCTTCCTGAAGATCGACGGCGTCACCGACAGCCGAAAGGCCGCGATCGACATCGTCGACAAGACCGATGTCGGCCTTGCTCCCGGCACGGCCTTCGGACCCGGCGGCGAGCTTTTCCTGCGCGCCTGCTTCCTGCGCGATCCAGCGCAAGTGACAGTCGCGGCCGAGCGGCTCTGCGATTACATCCTGAAGCTTTAGGCGGAGCGGCGCATCGCTTCCGGCAGCACCGGAAGCAGCGTCACATTCCGCCCCTCGACAATGATGACTTCGCCGTCTCGAAGCGGCTGGAAGGGCATACTCGCTTCCTCAAGGAAGCCGACGGTCTTTTCGGCTGCTTCGGCCTCATCATGGTCAGAGCGATAATGCGGAACGATGGAGAAATCGACAAGGCCAAGCCCATCCCAAAGAATGCCCTCGTCATAGCCCGGCACGAGTTGGCGTGGGTCATCCATGATGTCGATGCCGTCAAGTGAGGGCGTCGCCACGACCGCCCCGGCGCTGAAGCCGCCATAGACGAGCGCATCCTTGCGCAGCAATTCCCCGATGATGCGATCAAAGCCGCTCTGGCGCATGGCTCGCCGCAGAAGAAATGCATTGCCGCCGACGGCCCAGACGAAGTCGATGCCGGCGAGTGCTTCTTTCAGCGCGTGCGGTTGTCCGAAATAGTCTCGCAGATCCAGCTCTTCCGCCCCGATCCCCCAATCGGCAAGTTCTTCTTTGGGGTCGTAGATATTGGTCTCATAGGCGCGACGCGCCTCGGACGGAATGAAGTCCAGCGCATTCTGGATGACGGCGGCGCGTCGCCCGCCGTTGAGAAGTTTCTTGAGCCGGAAAGCGCTGGCACCGAGCCGGTAGGATGACAGATAGAGCCTCATTGTTGCTGCTCCCGGTTTTGAAGGGGCAGGTCACGAACCGGCATTGAGAGAAGATCTTGTGCCACGAGAAGTCCTTTGTATGGGGCGGACATCGGGGCAGAAATAAAAACCCCGCGCGTGTCCGGCGGGGTTGGATCGGGTGAAGTGAACAGTTTCAGGTCACAAGCCGACGCCCCCACCGCAAAGGGTGGTCGTCATGCCCATCGTCATAGCCTGAAACGCGTAGTTGTTCATACACCTACCTTGACTTGCCGTGGACGCCTTGTCAACGCGCTCGGAAAGGGGTGGCAAAAGACGTTTTTGTCCCGAAACCGGCTGTTCGATAAAATTGTAGAAATACCTGAAATCCGCCTCTAACCACATCTCCAAACATACCGGCCGCAAAGGCTTTCCGAGGCCGTTTGATAACAAAATCGGAAAGGAAAAAGCCGTTCTGATGCTCCCGAAAAAACATAAAACAGGGAATGCAGACATGGCGGTTCTGGTGACGGGTGGGGCTGGGTATATCGGCAGCCACATGGTTTGGACGCTGCTAGATGCCGGGGAAGATGTGGTCGTACTCGACCGGCTCTCCACCGGCTTTCGCTGGGCCGTGGCGCCGGCGGCGCGCTTCTATCTCGGCGATGTCGCCGACCCGGACGTTCTGAAGAAGATCTTCATCGAGAACGATATCGAGGCGATCATCCATTTCGCCGGCTCCGCCGTCGTTCCTGTGTCGGTTACCGATCCGCTCTCCTATTACGACAATAACTCGGGCAAAACACGCGTGCTGCTGAGCGCCGCCATCAAGGCCGGCATCCGCAACTTCGTCTTCTCCTCGACCGCTGCCGTCTACGGCCAGCAGAAGAGCTCCGCTCCGGTGAAGGAAACGGCGCCGCTCAACCCGGAAAATCCTTACGGTCAGTCCAAGCTGATGACCGAAATGATGCTGCGCGATGCCGCCGCCGCCTACGATTTCGATTATGTGGCGCTGCGCTATTTCAACGTTGCCGGCGCCGATCCGCATCTGCGCACCGGCCAGTCGACCTCCGGCGCAACCCATCTCATCAAGGTCGCCTGCGAGGCCGCCCTCGGAAAGCGCGACAGCATCGCCGTCTACGGCTTCGATTACCCGACCCATGACGGCACCGGTGTGCGCGACTACATCCATGTCAGCGATTTGACGGCGGCGCATTTGAAAGCGCTCCAGCATCTGCGCCAGGGTAGGGGGCCACTGGTCGCCAATTGCGGTTATGGCAGCGGCTATTCCGTGCTCGATGTCTTGAACATGGTCACCCGCCTGAACGGCCACTCCTTCAAGATCAATATGGCACCGCGTCGGCCGGGCGACGCGGCAAGCGTCGTCGCCGATGCGACGCTTGCCCGCCGCGTGCTGGACTGGACGCCGAAACACGACTCGCTGGAAACCATCGTCCGCAGCTCGCTCGATTGGGAACTCTTCCTGATGAACAAGAGCGTCGACGATCTGCACAGCATTCATCGTGCGCTGGCTGCGGCCTCCTTCTGAACTTGCAACCGAGCATTTACCATCCTCGCGCAGATGCGAGGGCCTGACGTTACGTGAATAAGGAATAATCAAGCTTTCTCTGGCTCGCTTCAGCCAAGGGAAAAGGGATCATGAAGAACTTCATAGCATCATTGCGGCTGCAAAAAGATAATCCGAAGTTTCTGGTGGCGCAGTTCAAAGCTTTGTCATCACAGATTCCGATTTTGTACGTTCTTCTTGTCATCAATGCCCTGGCCGTGGCCATTACGCACATCAAGTCGGCGCCTCTTTGGCTTTCGCTCTACATTCCCGTCGGTCTCAGCATCGTCTGCGTCTTCCGCCTCTGCTGGTGGGAGATAACAGGCAAGGAAAATGTCACGCCGGAGCGTGCGCTGCGGCTGATGAAGGTGACGCTGGTCGGCGCCGTTATCCTCACGATCGGCTTCGGCGGCTGGGCTGTTGCGCTCTATCAATATGGCGACGCCTCGCAGCAGGGCCAGATCGCTTATTTCCTCGTCGTAACCGGCATTTCCTGCGTCTTCTGCCTGATGCACCTGCCGCTCGCAGCGGCAATCACCACGGTCATCACGTTCACAGCGATGATCGTGACCTTCCTTTTTTCCGGCAACCCGGTTTTCGTCGCAACGGCAGTCAGCGGCCTTTTCCTCGTTCTGCCCTTCCTGCGCGTCATCAACAGCTATTTCCAGAATTTCGCCCATCTGGTCTGGCTTGCCGAGGAACTCAAGCAGAAGCAGGCGGAAGCCGAGGAGCTGAACCTCGTCAATAGCCGCAATGCCATGCAGGACCAACTGACCGGTCTTGCCAACCGCCGCAGCTTCTTCCTCTCGCTTGAAAAGATGCTACAGAAGAATCCGGCCTCGCCGCCCGTCATCGGCATCCTCGATCTCGACGGCTTCAAGCCGGTCAACGATGTCTTCGGCCACGCGGCCGGCGACCTCGTGTTGAAGGAGACGGCGCACCGCTTCGTCTCGCTGGTCGGCGATCAGGGTATCGTCTCACGCCTCGGCGGCGATGAATTCGGCATCATTTTCCCGTCGGATATGACGTTGAGGGGCGTCTCCGACCTCGGTCTGGCGCTATGTGCCGCCGTGCGTGATCCCTATGAAATTCCTGACGGTTCAGTGCGCGTCTCCGGCTCCTGCGGCATCGTTTATCCTGATGCGGGCGAATACAGCGCCGAAGATCTCTACGAAAAGGCGGACTTCGCGCTCTATCAGGTCAAGAGCAAGCGCACTGGTGGTGTCGAACTCTTCTCGCCGGAGCACGAAAAAATCCTGACGCAGCGCTATCTGATCGAGCTGGAGTTGCAGGCGGAGAATTTTGCCAAGGAGTTGAAGCTCGAATATCAGCCGATCGTCGAACTGCGCGACGGACGTGTCGTGGGTTTTGAGGCGCTTGCGCGTTGGGACAGCGCGCGCTTCGGCCGTATCAGCCCGGATGCCTTCATCCCGGCTGCCGAGCGCACCGCCGTGATCGGCCGCGTGACGCGTATTCTCTTCGGCCAGGCGCTCGACGCCCTGAAGATCATGCCGTCGCATCTGCGCGTTTCCTTCAACCTCTCGGCCCGCGATATCTGCGACCACGAAACATCGATGGCCCTGCTCGCCATGATCACGCGCTCCGGCGTCGATCCCAAACGCATCGAATTCGAGATCACAGAGACGGCGCTGCTGTCGGACTTCGACACCGCCGATCAGGTGATCGGCGTGTTGCGCGCTGCCGGCATCTCGATTGCGCTTGACGATTTCGGTACGGGTTACTCCAGCTTGAGCCACATCCACCGCCTGGCCTTCGACAAACTGAAGATCGACAAGGCCTTCGTGATGAATTTCGATCGCGATGCGCGCTGCATGAACATCACCCGCTCCGTCGCCAATCTCTGCCAGAACCTTGGCATTGCCTCGGTGGCCGAAGGGGTCGAAAGTGAGGACGTGGCAGAGTCGCTGAAAGGCATCGGCGTGCGCCTGGCGCAAGGCTATTATTTCTCTCGGCCGTTGCCGCTGGAGTTGGCAATCGACTACGCGGTCAGGCGCGATGTCAGCGTTTCGCAGTCTCTCTCGGCCTGATTGATCAGCCAGCCACTGGAACCTCGGCCCAACCCCGTTTATTCCTAGGGCAGGAGTGAGGTGGACCATGGACAACAGCAATCAGAGCGAAGTCATAGTTGAACGACGTGGTACGGCGGGTCTTGTCCGGCTGAATCGCCCAAAGGCGCTGAACAGCCTGACCATCCCGATGGTGCGCGCAATTGCCGCTGCACTTGACGATTTCGCCGGCGACCAATCTGTGGCGAGCGTCGTCGTGATGGGCGAGGGCGAGCGCGGCTTCTGCGCCGGCGGCGATATCCGTGCCATTCACCTGAGCGGGCGTGCCGGCGACGGCTTGGCTGAAACCTTCTGGCGCGAGGAATTTCGCCTCAATCACCGTATCGCCAATTATCCGAAGCCCTATGTGGCGTTGATGGACGGCATCACCATGGGCGGCGGTGTCGGGCTTTCCAGCCACGGTCGCCACCGTATCGTCACCGAACGCACCCGCCTTGCCATGCCGGAAACCGGCATCGGTTATTTCCCTGATGTCGGCGCCACGTGGCTGCTGCCGCACATGCCAGGCGAAAGCGGCACATGGATGGCTCTGACGGGGCTGGATATCAATGCCGCCGATGCGATCCATGCCGGACTTGCCGATTTCTATATGCCCTTCTCGCGTCTCGAAGAGGCAGTCCAGCGTCTCTCGGATCTGCCTGTGGGAAGCTCGTCAGACGATGTCGACGCGGCGCTGCGCAATCTGTCGGATCAACCGGGCGAAGGCAGACTGCAGGCCAATGCGGCGATGATCGACCGCGCCTTCCACTTCAACAGCGTTGAGGCGATCGTTGCGGCGCTCGCGAGGGAAGAAGGTGAATTTGCCGCCGAAACCCGCCGCGTCATTCTCAACCGCTCACCGACAAGCCTGAAGCTTGCGCTCCGTTTGCTGCGTGCCGGACGCCAGAGCCGTACACTTGCCGAATGCCTCGCCCGTGAGCTTGGCGCCTGCATGCAAATCCTGCATGGCCACGATTTCTACGAGGGCGTACGCGCGGCCGTGGTCGACAAGGACCGCAACCCGAAATGGTCACCGCCGACGATCGCCTTGGTCAACGACGAGATGATCGCCCGGTTTTTCGAACCACCCAAGCCGCCGCTCGCGCTTTAGCGCCATCTGGTCAGGAGAGGCCCTATCTCTTTGTTTTTACGCAATTCCGGACGCAAAACCGCTGCGCACTTTTGCTGGAATTGCTCTAACGCCACATGCCGCGCATGCGCGCGCCGACATCGATGCGCACCTGCCGCGCTTGCTGGGCTGCTGCCGTATCGGCCTTCACCTGCGGCCAGCCGCAGACCTCGAAGAATTGCAGCAGCGTGGCGGGAATGAAGCGGCTGCGCGACGCATAGACATGCCGGTCGCCCTGCGAATTCTGCCCATAGGTGAAGAAACGCTGCGGCACCACGAGATCGAGGCTATCCTTGGCGCGTGTCATCGCCACATAGAGCAGCCGTCGCTCCTCCTCTATTTCGGCCGTCGTGCCGACCGCAAGATCGGAGGGAATACAGCCGTCGATGACGTTCAGCATGAAGACCTTGGTCCATTCCTGTCCCTTGGCCGAATGGATGGTCGAAAGGATGAGATAATCTTCATCGAGCAGCGGCACACCCGCCTGATCCGAGGTGGCGTCGGGCGGATCGAGCGTCAGTTCCGTCAGGAAGCGTTCGCGGGAGGCGTAGCCGCCGGCGATCTGCTCGAGCTGTATGAGATCGGCAAGCCGGGCGCTTGCATCCTCATGCAGCCTTTCCAGATGCGGCTCATACCATTTCCGCACCAGTTCGATCTCGGCAGGCCAGCCGGCCTTGCCGGTTTTCAGTTCCTGCATGGTGGAAACGAACGAAGTCCAGTCATCGCCCGAGCGTGGCGGCGCAGGCATGGCGGCAAGCGCCGTCACCGGGCTCGCGTCTTCGGCCATATGGTCCAGCACCTTTTGTGCCGTGGAAGGGCCAATACCCGGCAAGATCTGCATCAGCCGGAAACCTGCCACCCGGTCGCGCGGATTCTGGGCAAAGCGCAATGCCGCCAGCATGTCTTTCACATGCGCACTGTCGAGAAACTTCAGTCCGCCGAATTTCACGAAGGGAATGTTGCGGCGGGTTAGCTCCACTTCCAGCGGGCCGCTGTGATGCGAGGCGCGGAAGAGCACGGCCTGGCTTTTCAGCTTCACGCCCTCTTCGCGATTGTCGAGAACCTTATCGGCCACATAGCGGGCTTGATCATTCTCGTCGCGCACCGTGACCAACCTCGGCCGCTCCGGCGACTCCCGCTCCGTCCAGAGGTTTTTGGTAAAACGCTCCGAAGCAAGGTCGATCACCGCATTGGCGGCGGCAAGGATCGGCTGCGTCGAGCGATAGTTGCGGTCGAGCGTGACGATGTTGGCGGCCGGGCTGAAGGAGGCCGGAAAATCGAGAATGTTGCGCACCGTCGCGGCTCGGAAGGAATAGATCGACTGTGCATCGTCGCCAACGACGGTCAATCCGTGCCCGGTGGGCTTGAGGGCAAGCAGGATCGAAGATTGAAGCCTGTTGGTGTCCTGATATTCGTCGACGAGCACATGATCGAAGCGGCTGCCGATATCCTCGGCGATCATCGGCTCGGCCACCATCTGCGCCCAGTAGAGCAGCAGGTCGTCGTAATCGAGCACATTCTGGCTCTGTTTCGACTCGACATAACAGGCAAAAAGCTCGCGAAGCTGCTTTTCCCAGGTGGTGCACCAGGGAAAGGCGTCGCGCAGCACCAGCGGCAGTTCCGTTTCGGAATTCACCGCACGCGAATAGATCGCCAGACAGGTACCCTTCGTCGGAAACCGGCTTTCGGTCTTGGAGAAGCCGAGATCGTGGCGCACGAGGTTCATCAGGTCGGCGCTGTCTTCCCGGTCATGGATGGAGAAGGCCGGGTCGATGCCGATCTGTTCGGCATAATCACGCAGCAGTCGCGCGCCGATACCATGAAACGTGCCGCTCCAGGCAAGCGCATCCGCCATGATGCCGGAATTCTTGCCGAGAACCTCGCCGCAGATGCGTTCGACGCGCCGGCCCATTTCGGCAGCTGCCCGGCGCGAAAAGGTCATCAGCAGGATACGGCGCGGATCGGCACCCTTGAGGATGAGATGGGCAACGCGATGGGCAAGCGTATTCGTCTTGCCGGAACCGGCACCAGCAATGATCAGCATCGGCCCGGCCACATGGCTGCCGTCTGTGAGTGTGCCGTGCTCCACGGCCATGCGCTGCTGGGGATTGAGTCTTTCGAGATACATCCAGCCGTCCGGTTGGGCTTCGCGGGAGAATCAGCGCCTGCGAATAAAATCAGATGTTCCTTGGATGTTCTCGATTGGCGTCGCTGTCAAGCAGGTGCGGACTGCCATGCACTGCAGCATCGGCGCGCAAATCGACCGATTTTCGGAAAGCCTGATGCGCCAGCTCATAGCTTCTACTACGGAAAGTCCGGCACGATCTGGCGCCGCGTCAACTTCAGGCTGCGGTCGGGCTGGAGAATATAGGTTTCGTAGACGTGCTCGCCATGCTGGTTGTAAAAGTCGTTATAGACCGCGCTGCCGATCGGCGACTTCGTCAGCTTCGTGCGCGGTTGCCCGCCATAGGTGATGCTGCCGGGAATAGGCTCCAGCGCAGGTGTGTCCGCGGCCGAGCAGCCGGCCAGCAAAGGTGCGGCCAGAAGGGTCGTGGCAAGAAGGGCAGGCACCAGCGCGTTCATCATCGTTTCCTTCGGCTGCAATTGCTTGCGGCGGCTCCTGACGCCTCCTGGCAAGGGCAGGCGTATCGGAGCACCACCACGGCGACTATGCCTCCAGCCGGCAGCACGTGGCAACAAAACGTCGTGTTCATGCGTTAAATCCCTATTAGCCAACGTCAGGAACGGTCATGGTGCTGCCGTTTCACAACTCGCCACCCCACGAGGAGGCCTGGATGAAGGACCACAACGCGGTCGCCTTACGCGCGTCCGTGGAAAGCGCCCTGCATGCCGCAGCCGATCTCGACGCGACTGACATCATCGTCATCAGCGTTGGTTCCAGCGTTATTCTCGAAGGTTTCGTTCGGCAATGGGGCGATAGCGTGCGAGCGCTGGCAATTGCCGAGGAGATCGTCGGAAGCGGTTATGTGCATTGCCGCTTGCTGGTGAGATAAATCCTGGTTCCCTTCAGGAGTTTCCGAGGAACCAACTCCCGTCTCGCGTGTTGAAAAGCTGATTTCAATGCTGGAGACAATAATGCAAACGCTTATGCGCCCGTGGGCTGCGGCCCTTCTTCTGGGGTGCGGCGCCTTTGCCGGCTCCGCCTATGCCTCACTCGAAACCGATATGAATTATTCGGCTCTGCCGAAGGACGAGATCGCGTTGAACGAATATATCAGCGCCGCCGTCTGCAAAACCGCCGAACCGCATTTCCTGCCGTCCTTCATCCGCGCCGCGGATGGCACAATCATCGGTGTAGGATATATTCAGATGAAGGATGGGAATACTTCGAATTGCTGATGGAATATTCGAAGTTTCTTTCGGACGAGGCTCGTCTGCAGTCTCCCATAGAGGGTGACGAGCCTCTAACCATCATCATGATGGCTGGCGTCGTTCTATGGATGAACAGATGAGCGGCGCAATCTCTTTCGAGACAAAGCCCTGCGTGAGCTCTGCGCAGGGTTAAGTGAAAATTAAGTATTGCTCCGTTTCGGAACGGATCGGACTTTTATTGTCCGATATCGCCGCCGAAAGCTCAATGCACTTTAAGTTTCGCTTCTTCGGCCGCCGCCATGAACTCCGCGCGGGCCTCTTCGACACTCTTTCGGCCATCGAGTGCGGCGCGGCAGGCGCTGCGTGCCTTCAGATATTTCAGTCCGCGCACAGCAGGCCAGTGATCGGCAAGGCATGCCAAGGCATCGAACGGTCCGTTAACCGTGCGCGCTCCCGCCTCTTCGAAACCGACCTTGATCGGACCATTCCATCGTTCAGTCGCCATCGATGCTCCTCCAGCATGTCTCGATAGAAACATTGACGAAGCCTCGGAGTTCCCTCCGCGAAGGCTTCAGAATGCTAATATTCTAGCGAGATTTTTGCCGGCAGCAATGGCGCCGATTGGTGCAGTGGATAATGCTAAGGGAGAAAACTGGTGCTGCCGAGTGGGATTGAACCACCGACCTCACCCTTACCAAGGGTGTGCTCTACCACTGAGCTACGGCAGCAGGACCAGACGCGTGAAGCGGAAACGCTCAATTCGCGTGAACGGGGCGCCTATTGCCACAGCTTCGGCAGGAGCGCAAGCAGCAAATTCCAACTTCTCTGGGAATAACGGCTGGCCCACTTTTGGAACGGCGCGAATTCGGTTAATTCTGGTGCATGAACGAAGAGACTGAAAAGGGCCGGCAGAGCCGGAAAGAGGCCATAGAGGCCCAGGCGGCATTGCGCCGCGAACGGGCGGCCGAAAAGCTGAGAGAAAATCTTTCGAAACGCAAACAGCAGGTGCGCGCCCGCCAGTCCGGCCAGGCGGACGAGACGGATGGCCTGCCCGCCGCAAAACCAGCCGCCGCAAAAATGGACGAATCGTAATGTTCGGTCCGCGACGAATTGAAGCGTCGGGGGATTTGCTCTAAACACCCCCACTTCTTGCCTTGCCCCCACAGGCAAAACTTTTTCAGGAAAGGCGGGCCTCGCCCGTAAGTGCACATGGATCGTATCAGAATTGTCGGCGGTAATGAGCTCAATGGCATCATTCCGATTTCCGGCGCCAAGAATGCCGCGCTGCCGCTGATGATCGCCTCGCTTTTGACGAGCGATACGCTGACGCTGGAAAACGTGCCCCACCTCGCCGATGTCGAATTGCTGATGCGCATCCTCGGCAATCACGGCGTCGACGTTGCGGTCAACGGCCGCCGCGAGCGCCAGGAAGATTCCTACGCCCGCACGATCCATTTCACCTGCCGCACCATCGTCGATACGACCGCCCCCTATGAGCTGGTCTCGAAGATGCGCGCCTCCTTCTGGGTCATCGGTCCGCTTCTCGCCCGTGAAGGCCATTGCCGCGTTTCGCTGCCGGGTGGCTGCGCCATCGGCACGCGCCCGGTCGATCTCTTCATCGAGGGCCTGACCGCACTCGGCGCCACGATGGAAATCGACGGTGGTTATATCAACGCCAAGGCACCGCAGGGCGGCCTCATCGGCACCCACTATACCTTCCCGAAAGTCTCCGTCGGCGCAACGCATGTACTGATGATGGCGGCAACGCTTGCCCGCGGCACGACCGTGATCGGCAATGCCGCCCGTGAGCCCGAAGTCGTCGACCTCGCCAACTGCCTGAACGCCATGGGCGCCAAGGTTTCCGGCGCCGGCACTCCGACCATCACAATCGAGGGCGTCACCTCGCTGTCCGGCGCGCGCCATCGCGTCCTGCCTGACCGTATCGAGACCGGCACCTATGCCATGGCCGTTGCTATGGCCGGCGGTGATGTCGTACTCGAAAATACCGATATTGCCCTCTTGGAAACGGCGCTGGAAACGCTGCGCCGCGCCGGCGCGGAGATCTCGTCGACCAATAATGGCATGCGCATCAAGCGCAATGGCGCCGGCATCCAGCCGGTGGATATCGTCACCGATCCCTTCCCGGGGTTCCCGACCGACCTGCAGGCGCAGTTCATGGCGCTGATGACCCGCTCTTCCGGCATCTCGCATGTCACGGAAACCATCTTCGAAAACCGCTTCATGCATGTGCAGGAGCTCGCCCGCCTCGGCGCGAAGATCTCGCTGTCGGGCCAGACGGCAAAGATCGAGGGTGTAGAGCGGCTGAAGGGTGCCCCTGTCATGGCGACCGATCTTCGCGCTTCCGTTTCCCTCGTCATCGCCGGCCTTGCCGCCGAAGGCGAAACCACGGTTTCCCGCGTTTATCACCTCGATCGCGGCTTCGAGCGGCTGGAAGAGAAGCTGACCCGCTGCGGCGCCATCGTCGAACGCGTCAGCGAGTAAGAAAAGGGCGCTTATGCGCCCTTTATCCTGGTTGCGTATTTGACCGCCGCGCCTTATTTCCGTTGTCTGACAGATCGCCGCAGCTGCGGCCGAAAGACATGGGATAGAGGCTGGATGACCGACCTGAAGCTCGTTGCGCTCGATAGTGAGGACCTTGCGGTCATTTCCGCGCATATGCAGGACAGCGTCTTCAAGGTCGCCGATATCGACTGGTCGTCGCGCGACAAACAGTTCGCGATCGCCGCCAACCGTTTCGTCTGGGAAGAGGCAGCCCGCAAGCGCAAGGGTTTCGAACGCCGCCGCGCGGCCCTCGTGTTCAAGCGCGTGCTTTCCGTCCGCTCGATCGGCATCGATCGTTCGCGGCGCGACGATGTGCTGTCGCTGCTCGCTTTGCGTTTCGAGCAGAAGGGCGAGGGGCCGGAAGGCACGCTCGAGCTCTCGCTCTCAGGCACGGCCTCGATCGCCCTCGATGTCGAATGCATCGAGGTGCAGCTTGCCGATATCGGCGGCGCCTGGGAAGCGGGCTCCAAGCCGCGCCACCCCGGCATCTGAGCGCAATCGTTTCGAGTAGAGAAGGAACACCGCCTTGGCAATCTGGCTCAATCAGGCATCCGACGGCTTCGAGCAGCGTTTCGCGGACTTTCTGACCACCAAGCGTGAGGTCTCCGAAGACGTCAATGCCGTCGTGCGCGCCATCATCGACGACGTGCGCGCCCGCGGCGATGTGGCGCTCGCCGAATATTCGAAGAAGTTCGACAGCATCGACTACGCCACCGTGCCGATGCGCGTCACCGAGGAAGAAATCGATAACGCCGTCGAGGTCGTCCCCTCGGAAGTGCTCGGCGCCCTGAAGGTTGCCGCACTCCGCATCGAATCCCATCATCGCCGCCAGCTTCCGAAGGACGATATCTACGAGGACGACATGGGCGTCGGTCTCGGTTCACGCTGGACCGCGATCGAAGCTGTTGGTCTCTACGTACCGGGCGGCACGGCGAGCTATCCGAGCTCGGTATTGATGAATGCCGTGCCGGCAAAGGTCGCAGGCGTCGACCGCATCGTCATCGCCGTGCCGGCGACGGGCGGTTCGGTCAATCCGGCCGTGCTGGCCGCCGCCAAACTCGCCGGCGTGAGTGAAATCTACCGCGTCGGCGGCGCGCAGGCGATTGCTGCCCTTGCCTATGGCACGGAGACGATTGCCCCGGTTGCCAAGATTACTGGCCCAGGCAATGCCTATGTCGCCGCCGCCAAGCGCCAGGTCTTCGGCACTGTGGGTATCGACATGATCGCCGGCCCGTCAGAAGTGCTCGTCATTGCTGACAAGGACAACAATCCCGATTGGGTTGCCGCTGATCTGCTGGCGCAGGCCGAGCATGACGAGAGCTCCCAGGCCATCCTGATCACCGACGACGAAGAATTCGGCAAGGCGGTCGAAGCGGCCGTCGAACGGCAGCTGAAGACGCTGAACCGTGCAGAGACTGCTGCGGCCAGCTGGCGCGATTTTGGTGCAATCATCCTTGTCTCCGATCTCAAGGATGCCATTCCGCTCGCAAACCGCATCGCCGCCGAACATCTGGAACTCGCCGTTGCCGATCCCGATGCCTTCGTGGACAAGATCCGCAATGCCGGCGCGATCTTCATCGGCGCGCATACGCCGGAAGTGATCGGCGATTATGTCGGCGGCTCCAATCACGTGCTGCCGACGGCGCGTTCGGCGCGCTTTTCCTCCGGTCTTTCGGTTCTCGATTTCGTCAAGCGCACCTCGATCCTGCGGCTTGGCCCCCAGCAGCTTCGCGATCTCGGCCCGGCCGCGATTGCGCTTGCCGTTTCCGAAGGCCTCGACGCCCATGCGCGATCGGTCGCGATCCGCCTGAACCTCGAAAGGTGAGGGAATGGCGAAGGGCGACTTCCGGCTCTGCGACGTTGTCCTTGACGATACGATCGGCCGTTCGACACCTGACGTCGAACACGAGCGGGCGGTGGCGATCTTCGATCTGATCGAGGAGAATTCCTTTAAGCCGTCAGGCCATGCCGGCGGTCCCTACCGGCTGAATATCTCACTGGTCGATTCCAAGCTCGTCTTTTCCATCACCACGGAAAAGGGCGAGGATGTCGCGACCCACATTCTCTCGCTGACACCCTTCCGGCGGATCGTGAAGGATTATTTCATGATCTGTGAGAGCTACTATGAGGCGATCCGCTCTGCCTCGCCAAGCCGCATCGAGGCGATCGACATGGGGCGGCGCGGTATTCATAACGAGGGCTCGCAGACCCTCAAGGACCGGCTTTCCGGCAAGATCGACGTCGATTTCGATACGGCCCGGCGCCTCTTCACGCTGGTCTGCGTGCTCTACTGGCGCGGATGACCGCGATGGAGCCGGGCGTCAAAACAGAGGATGGAAAGCGGCCAGGCGCCATCCTCTTCATGTGCGGACTGAACGTCATCCGCTCGCCCATGGCGGAAGTGATCGCCCGTAGCATTCTGCCTGCCAATACCTATATACGGTCTGCCGGCGTTCGCGCCGGCGAACGCGATCCTTTCGTCGATGTCGTACTGGAAGAAATAGGCCTGTCGCTTGGCCGCCGCCTGCCACAGACGCTGGAGGAACTTGAGGACGACTATTTCGACCTCATCATCACGCTCTCACCGCCGGCCCATCACGCAGCGCTCGAGTTGACACGCTCCAACGCCGTCGATGTCGTCTACTGGCCGACCATGGATCCCACGGTCGCAACCGGAACGCGCGAGCAGATATTGGACAGTTATCGCGAGGTTCGCGATCACCTAGCCGGCCTCATCGAAAGCCGGCTGCTCAAGAGAAATGGCATTGCCGCGCAATCGGCGTGAAACAAAAGTCAGAAAGCCCGATCTACGAGGTTCACAAATCCCCGTTGATTGTGTAGTTTCCGCGCAAATTTTTGGGCGCCTTGCGCCGCTTTATCCAACACACAGGAAGAAAACCCTTATATGCCGAAAGAAGAAGTCCTCGAATTCCCGGGTATCGTGACCGAACTTCTGCCGAATGCGACGTTCCGCGTGAAGCTCGAAAACGAGCATGAGATCATCGCTCACACCGCCGGCCGCATGCGCAAGAACCGCATCCGCGTTCTCGCCGGCGACAAGGTTCTGGTTGAAATGACGCCCTACGACCTGACGAAGGGCCGCATCACCTACCGCTTCAAGTAAGCTTGGTCTGCGAAACTCCCACGAGCTTCCGCTCCCGCCTGCCGATGGTCGAGGTTCCATGGCGCTGAAATACAAGCTCATTCTGGCCTCGGGCTCGCCCCGCCGCGTCGATCTGCTCAATCAGGCCGGCATCGAGCCTTCGCGCCTGATGCCGATGGATATCGACGAGGCGCCTAAGAAGTCGGAGCACCCGCGCTCGCTCGCCCGCCGTCTCTCGGGCGAAAAGGCGGAAGCCGCACTGGCCGCCATCAAGGGCGACATCACCTGGAAGGGCAGCTATATCCTGTCCGCCGATACGGTCGTCGCCGTTGGCCGCCGCATTCTCGGCAAGGCGGAATTCGCCGATGAGGCATCGAATTCCCTGCATTTGCTCTCCGGCCGCAACCACGTGGTCTATACGGGCATCTGCCTGATCACGCCTGATCGCAAGGTGCGCCAGAAAATCGTCGAGACGAAGGTGCGCTTCAAGCGCCTGTCGAGTTTCGAGATTGAAAACTACATTGCCTCGGGCCAATGGCGCGGCAAGGCCGGCGCTTACGGCGTCCAGGGCCTGGCAGGCACCTTCGTGCAGAAAATGGTGGGTTCCTACACCAATGTCGTAGGGCTGCCGCTTTATGAAACCATCCTGCTTCTGACCGGCGAGGGCTTCGACGTCCACAGCCGTTGGCCCGAGGGCTGATCTCCTGCTAGAGCGCCGTGCGTCCATTCGGACGCACGGCGCTCTACCTTGTTGAATCTACGCATCAGGCTTTCCGAAAATCGGAAGGATTTTCGGGCCGATGCGGTAGGAGGAAACCATGTCTGATGAAATGAAGACCGGCGGCAAGGTCGCGCCGCTGCGCAAGACGCGTCCTTGCCCGGAATGCGGCAAACCGTCGAACCGCGAGCATTATCCTTTCTGCTCCAACCGCTGCCGCGAAGTGGACCTGTCGCGCTGGCTGACGGGCTCCTACGCCATTCCTGTCGCCGACGATGAGACGAAGGCAGATTACCCCGACGAGGAAAACTAGGTTTTCCACCGCGAAGCCCTTATTTTTCCTCGCAAATCGCCAAAGTCAGCAAGACCGTCAAAAAACTATCATTTGATGCTTGCCATGGGCGAACAAGATGCTATAACCCCGCTCGCTTCCGGGGCGAACCAAGGCCCTGACATTCCAATCGGAATGTTTTCCACGAAGCATGGCTAGCCCAGGTAGCTCAGTTGGTAGAGCAGCGGATTGAAAATCCGCGTGTCACTGGTTCGATTCCGGTCCTGGGCACCATTCCTAATATAGCCATATCAGAACATTTTGTTTCTCACCGCGCTGACGTCTTCGCCTGTCTGGTGACCGTGTTCCGCTTTTCCGGTCTGCATCATTCAGACGGGAATGTCGTGCGGTCTGTCGACTGGCGGAAATTCCGGTGGGTGAGGGAATGGCGAAGGCCCGAGGTCGAAGCTTGAGAACCAGCCTGGTGGCCCGTATTTGCTCTCGTCGTGCAGATCCGGTGGCGGAAATAGTCCGGTGAACTTTGCGTAGGATATGATCACGCCAAAGAACAGCGTGAGGATAAGAGCGAGTTTTTTCGCGCGGGATACATCTTCTTTTAGCATCTGATTGCCTGATAACTGCGACATCGAACCAGTTGGTACGAAATCATGTCAGTAAGTTGTCGAAACGGATATCCGCTTGCCTTCGGTGGCTTCTAGCCATCACATCCCGTTGAAAATCTGCGTGTCGGGCTTGGATTCCGCTCAGGCGAGCGTCACCGAGCGGAACCTCCCGCCTCAATCGCCGTTTATGGCGCATGGCCCGACAAGCGTTCTGGAAAGGTTATCTGAAGCTCTCGCTTGTCACTGCGTCCGTTTCACTGACGCCGGCGACGACGGAGTCGAGCAAGGTGCGGTTTCATGTGCTGAACCGCGCAACGAAAAACCGTGTCGAAAGCCGGTATGTCGATAGCGTCACGCATAAACCGGTTTCCGAGAGGGATCAGGTGAAGGGTTATCCGCGTGGCGAGGATGACTATGTTCTGCTCGAGGATGAGGAGATCGAGGAGGTGGGATTGGAGAGCACCCGCACGATCGATATCGACAGTTTCGTGCCGAGCGGATCGATCGATTGGATCTGGTATGACAAGCCGCATTTTCTAGCGCCGGAAGACAAGGTTGGAATGGAAGCTTTCTGCGTGATCCGCGAGGCCATGAGGGCCAACAATGTCGTCGGCATCGCCCGGTTGGTGCTCTACCGGCGCGAGCGCGCCGTACTCCTGGAGCCGCAGGGCAAGGGCATCATTCTGTGGACGCTGCGCTATGGTGACGAGGTGCGCGAACCGGCAGCCGAACTCGATATGAAGGCAAAGGTCGATAGCGAGTTGCTGGCCTTGATGAAGAAGCTGGTCAAGGAAGAGACGAAGGAGTGGAGCCCTTCGATGGTGCAGGATCCGGTTCAGAAACGGTTGAAAGCGCTGATCCGCGGCAAGGAGAAGAGCCTCAAGAAGGCCGCCCCCGCCCGTAAACCCGAGCCGGTCAGATCAACAGGTAATGTCATAAACATCATGGATGCGCTGAAGAAGAGCCTGGCGGCGGAAAGCGGGCGCGGCAAGCCGCGTTGATCTCCGGCAAGCAGCGCACCAATCATCACGACTTCGACTTGCGCTTCTGCAACGGCTTGGCCGCTGCGAAGAACCCATCCCACGGATCCTTGTTAAGCGCGTCGAGCCGCGCCGGCGTGTTATCGACGGTAAAATAGGCGGGGCCGATCTCGGTCGTCAGCTCATTCCATTCCAGCGGCATGGAGACGGCCGCACCCGGACGAGCGCGCGTGGAATAGGCAGCGACAGCGGTATTGCCGCGGCCGTTCCGGAGGTAATCGATGAAAATCTTGCCCTCCCGCTTCGCTTTGGTCGCGGTCGCGAGGTAGCGGTCGGGATCATCCTTCGACATGCTGTCTGCAAGCCATTTTGAGAAGGCTTTCACGTCGTCCCAGCCGGCTTTCGGTTCCAGCGGCGTCACCACATGCAGGCCCTTGCCGCCTGAGGTCTTGACGAAAGCCGCAAGGCCTTCGCCTTCTATGCGCTCCTTCAGCTCGTAAGCCGCGGCTATCACATTCTCCCATGGCACATCCTCGCCGGGGTCGAGGTCCATGGTGATCATGTCGGGCTTTTCCCAATTGTCCGTCGTTGTGCCCCAGGGATGGATCTCCAGTACGGCGGATTGCACCAGCGCAACGACACCGTCGAAATCGGTAACACGCAGCAGTTTCTCGCCGCCCTTGTCCTTGGGGTCGGTGATTTCCTCGATATGGTCGTTCATGCCTTTCCAGGCGTGTTTCTGGAAAAAGCGCTGATGGCCGGAAATACCGTCGGGCAGGCGCAGCAGGGCAAGCGGCCGGTTGACCACATAGGGGGCCATGAAGCGCCAGACCTGCGCATAATAATTGGCGAGGCCTTCCTTGGTGACGCCTTCGTCCGGCCAATAGATGCGGTCGGGATGCGTCAGCGTCACAGCCGATTTCGGCAGGTTTTTCGCGGTCGTCTTTTCCATCTCGCGCACAACCTCCCTTGCCGGCTTGTCCTCCCGCAATCCGCGGAAGGCCGCATGGCGCAGATTACCATCGGCAGACCATGCGCGGAACTCCACTTCGGCAACGAGCTGCGGCTTGACGTAATGCAGGCCGCGCCGCTCCTCGGCGGTCAGCTTGTCGTCGAAGGAATTCTGCTTCATCTCCATCGCCGACAGCCGCTCGTAAAGCATCTGCGCGGTCGCCACCGTATAGCCGGTGCCGACACGGCCGACATGCTTCAGCGCGCCATCCTCGTAGTAGCCCATGGCGAGCGAGCCGACGGCATTCTTCATGGCGGTCGAGGGCACGTAGCCGCCGATGACGAATTCCTGCCGCTGCGAACATTTGGATTTGATCCATTCACCCTTACGGCCGGAGACATATTTGCTGTCACGCTGCTTGGAGACGACGCCTTCGAGACTGAGCCTGCAGGCATGGTTCAGCACGAGGCCGCCATTTTCATTGAAATGCGCGCTGTAGCGCAGCTTGGCGCTATCTTTGGGAAGCAGCTTCTCCAGCAGGTGTTTGCGTTCGACAAGGCTTACATTGAGCAGACTGTATCCATCGAGATAGAGCAGGTCGAAAGCATAGAAGACAAAGCGGTCGTAGCGGCCTTGGCTGAGATCGTGCTGCAGAGCGGAGAAATCTGATGCGCCGGTATCGCGCTCCACCACGAGCTCACCATCGATGATGGCCGTCTCGGTCGGCAAGGATGCGAAGGCATCGACAATGTTCCGGCCGAATTTTTCCGTCCAATCGAGGCCGCCGCGTGTGTACATCGTCACCCGCCCGTCCTTGATCTTCACCTGCAGCCGATAACCGTCGAACTTGATCTCGTGGATCCAGCGCTCGCCGGCCGGTGGCTTAGGCTTCAGCTTGGCGAGCGCCAGCTCGATGAAGTCGGGCATATCAGTTTTTTTCGCGCCGTCAGGCCAATCCTGCTCTTGCGGGGCTGAAGACTTTGCTCTTCTGGGCTGCGCCTTGGCCTTTGTGGCGATAGCCTTGCCGCCTTCCGGTCTGGAGTGCCAGGTAGCGTCGGGATTCTCCGCCACTTCTTCGATTTGCCGACCGGTTTTGGCGGATTCGGAGCGCTCTTCGAGAATATCGGCACCGCCCTCATGGCGGGCTTCTGCGTCGTCGCCCTTGATGAGCAACCAGTTCTCGCGCTTCTCGCCGGGCTTTCCATGCATGCGCACCAGATGCCAGCGCCCCTTCAGCTTCTCGCCGTCGAGCTCGAATTCCATATGCCCCTTGCGGTAGGCCTTGTGCGGATCGCCGAGCGGCGTCCATGTGCCGCGATCCCAGACGATAACCGTACCGCCGCCATACTGGCCCTTTGGGATGATGCCCTCGAAATCGCCATAGGCGAGGGGATGATCCTCGACATGAACCGCAAGGCGCTTGTCCTCCGGATTAAGGCTTGGACCTTTCGTCACGGCCCAGCTCTTCAGCACACCGTCCATCTCAAGGCGGAAGTCATAATGCAGGCGTGTGGCGTCGTGCTTCTGGATCACGAAGCTGTTGCCCTTCGCGCGGCTCCTTTTTCCGCGTGGCTCCGGAGTGATCTTGAAATCGCGTTTGGTCTGATAGGTCTCAAGCGCCATGATCAGCTCGCCTTCCTGCTGTTTTTATCGGAGGTCTTGCGTGCGGCAGGTTTTTTCGCGGGTGCCTTGCCGCCTATTTTCGCACTTTGGCGCAGCGCCTCCATGAGATCGACCACCTTGCGCTCGGGCTCGCGCTTGCGTTTCGGCGGTGCGCGACCTTCGATCTTGGCTTTCACCAGTTCGACGAGCGCGGCTTCGTAGCGGTCGTGATATTCGCTTGGGTCGAAACGGCCCTCTTTGGTCGCGATGATATGGCCGGCGAGATCCAGCATCTCCTTGTCGAACTTGATATCGGGAATGTCCTTGAAGACTGAATCTGCCGAGCGCACCTCATAGTCGAAGTTCAGCATGGTCGCGATGATGTGGTCGTCATGCGCGCGGATGAGCAGCGTGCGGTTGCGGCGGAAGAGCACGGCTTCGGCAAGGGCTGCCACCTTGCCGTCAAGCATGCCTCTGGCAATCAACGCGAGGGCTTCCACATCATGCTCGTCGACTGGTGCCAGATAGTAAGGACGGTCGAAATATAGCTTGTCGATCCCATCGCAGGGAATGAAGCCTTGAACATTCAGCACCTTGTCGCTTTCGGGCATGATCTCGGCAATCTCATCGCTTTCGACAAGGATGTAGTCGCCGCTTTCCATCCTGTAGCCCTTAACCTGGTCGTCGCGTTCCACCGGCTTGCCGGTTTCGCTGTCGACGAACTGCCGCTCGACGCGATGGCCGGTCCTGCGGTTGACGATGTTGAAAGAGACGCGGTCGGAAGAGGAAACGGCCGTATAGAGGCCAACGGCGCAAGCAAGGTCGCCGACCTTCAGATGGCCCTTCCAGCTCGCGCGTGCTGCCATCGTCTTCTCCGTTCAGAGCCTGCTGTTGCTTTTGTCGGTTTCGATCGGCTGGAATTTCCAGCCGCTTCCATCCGGCGCCGGATAGGCGAGCAGCGCATCGCCGCCGCCGATCTTCTGGCGCGCGGCTGCGTTTCTTGCGCGATCCATTGCCTGTTCTGCCGTGGCGTAGGGTTCGGACAATGTATCGCCGAGCTTGTAGGCCCAGCCATTGTCATGTCGGACGATCTGATAGGTGATGTCGGCCATGTGCTTTCCTCCTTGTCAGCCGTTCTGGTCATTCATTGCGGGGGCGAACGGCTGCGATGCTCGTCACGCGCGATGATCTTTTCAAGCGATGCGATATCCTCGCTCGTGACGACGGGAACCGGGTCGGCGACGATCGCCTCGAGGACGTCCTTGGATACCGCACCGTTGCGGATTGCCCATTCCAGCGTCTCGCGTGTCTCCCGCTCGGCCTTGAGCTGCGCATAGAGCGCGACGATCAGCCGGTCGCGGGCATCCATACTTTTGTGCTTGCGGTCGATGTGGCGGACATTGGGCATGGGAAAAACGTGCCTCTTCATGAGGTTGCTCACGAAAAAACCGCTGAAGGGTAGAAAGGTTCCGTTCGGCAGCGCTCGGCGAAAATCAAATCATCGCATTGCGGCTTTGAGCCGAAAACACTATCTGAAAGCTATATTCGATAGAGGATTTCAAAATGGCCGATCTCAAGGCTCGTCCCCGTCCCACAGGTGCAAATGCCGTTCTCGGGCGTACTGGTTTCCCGCACGTCACCTCGGTCACCGGCGGCGAGATCGATATCGTCACCAGCCCATCACAGCCGGGCTTCAACCCGCTCGATCTGCTCTATTCCTCGCTTTCGGCCTGTCTCGTGCTGAGCGCCCGCATGGCGGCAAGCCAACTCGGCATTCTCGACAAGATCACCGAGATCACCGCTGATGTGACTGGCGAGAAGGCGGCGGAAGGGCTGTCGCGCGTTGCGAAATTCAACATCGCCTTCTCCATCAAGGGCGATATCGACGAGGAAACGCGCCGCAAGATCGCGCATATGGCCGAAGACGAGATCTGCACGGTCAGCAACACCATTAGAGGTACGCCGGAATTCGCAACCACGATCTCCGGTTGATCGGGTCGCTGTAGGTTTCTGCATAAAAATTATAGACTATTGTGCCGGAGCATTGCATGGCCTTCATGCTCCACCTATGCTCCGGCATCGATTGAAATAACGCCGGCTGAGATGCAGTCCCAGATACAAACTCCGACCGAACAGAAATCCCAGCGGCCGCTCGTTGCCATCATCGGCGGCGGCGTTTCCGGGGCGGGTGTCGCCTATCATCTGCTGAAGCTTGCTGGCGAGGATGCACCCGATATCGTGGTCTTTGAGCCGCGTCCCATGCTGGGCCGCGGCCTTGCCTACGACACTGCCGATCCGGCGCACCGCATCAATGTGCCGGCCGCCAAGATGAGTCTGCAGCCCGATGATGTGGAAGAATTCCAGCGCTGGATCGAGGCGAACAATGCCGTGCGCGACGATCCCGAAGCCGCACGCGAGAACGGCCAGCTCTTCCCGCGCCGACGCGTATTCGGCGATTACGTCGGCTCGCTTCTCCAGCCCTTCCTGAAGTCGGGTGCCATTGGCCATCGCCGGGCGACGGTGACCGGCATCCACCGCCGAGGTAATGGCTGGGCGATCCTCGATGACAAGGGTGGGCTGACGGAGGCCGATATCGTCGCCATCGCCACCAGCCATCCGCCGCCGGTGGCGCCGGGCAGGCTGGCGGCCATTCTTGGAGAACACCCGCGCTTCATTGTCGACACCACGAAAGCGGGTGCGCTCGAAGTCGTGCGGCCGCATGACAGGGTTCTCGTCATCGGCAATGGGTTGACGGCGGCAGACGTGATCGCCTCCCTTGCACGAAACGGCCACGAAGGCCCGGTTACCGCAATTTCCCGCCGCGGCCTTCGCTCGCGCGGCCATGCTGCCGTCCCGCAGGAGGCGTTCGGTGATTTTATCTCCGAGCCGGCACTATCAGCCATCGCGCTGCTGCGCCTTATCCGCCAGACGATCCGCCAGGCGATCGAACGGGGCCAGAGTTGGCATGCCGTGATCGATCAGGTGCGCGGCCAGGGCCACGATCTCTGGCGTCGTTTGCCGGTTGCCGAACGGCGGCGGATCGTTCGGCATCTGCGGCCTTATTGGGATGTTCACCGCTTCCGCATTGCGCCGCAGGTGGAGGAAGTGCTCGATGCTGCAATCGAAGCCGGCAGGCTGGAAATCCTTGCGGCATCCGTCGCCGATGCGAAGGCAGAGGGTGAGGCGATCCGCATCACGCTCCAGCCGCGCCACGCACGTGAAAAATTGGAGAGGACGTTCGATGCCGTCCTCGTCACGACCGGTCCGGCGCATGGCGGCATTTTGCAGACGCAGCCCTGGCTCGGCGAACTCGCGCGAGAGGGCTATCTCGCCCTCGACCCGACCGGCCTCGGGCTTGCTTGCAGCGAGCGCTCCGAGGCTCTGGGACCGGAAGGCACGGTGATCTCGTCGCTGCTCATTTCAGGGCCGCTTGCACGCGGCACGTTCGGGGAACTGATGGGCTTGCCGCAGATAACGGAACATACAGTCTTCGTCGCACGCGAGATCGCTGAGAAGCTGAAAGCCGTATCCGCGGGATAATTCGCGAACAATTTCTGATCGATCTGTCGTTCTCTGACTGTCATCGGCGCGCGACTCCTGATAGTCGCAGCGTAGCGGCCTGACCGAAAGGTCGCGCAGAAAGCATCGAGATCATGTCGCAGGCCGCTTCCGCCGTTTCCGAAACTCCCTCTTCCAGCCGTCTCCCGCTTGTCGCCCTCATTATCGGCGGCGCGGCGATCGGCGGATCGCCGATCTTCGTGCGGCTTTCCGAAGTCGGGCCGATGGCGACGGCCTTCTGGCGTGTGGCGCTGGCGCTGATCCCGATCTTCATCTTTTCGCTTTTGCGCAAGGATACCGGCCCTAAACCCAAGAGCCTTGCCGATTACGGTCTGCTCATCCTGCCTGGCGCCGTGCTGGCGCTCGATCTGTCGGCCTGGCATCTGTCGATCACCATGACCTCGGTTGCTAACGCGACATTGCTCGCAAACCTTGCGCCCGTCTTCGTCACCGCCATCGGCTTTCTGTTCTTCGGGGCCAAAGTTACCCGCGTCTTCGTGCTCGGCCTCATCTTGGCATTGGCCGGCGTGGTCGTGCTGAAGGGCGGACCTGCCGCATTCGGCAATGGCGACCTGCGCGGCGATGGTGTCGCCATGATCGCCGCCTTCTTCTATGCCTGCTACATCCTGGCGATCGGCGCGCTGCGCAGCCGTTTCGATACGATCCGCATCATGCTGTGGAGCACCGCCTCTGCCGCAGTCGGCGTCTTCCCGCTCGCTTTCTTCTTCGAAGGCCACATGCTGCCGGCAAGCCTTTACGGCTGGTCGGTGGTATCAGGCCTGGCTTTTGTCAGCCATGCTGGCGGACAAGTGGCGATTGCCTATGCGCTTGCCTATCTGCCAGCGGCCTTCTCCTCGCTGACATTGCTTCTCCAGCCGGTCGTGGCGGCCATTCTCGCCTGGGCTCTGCTCAACGAGCACATCACGGTAATGCAAGCCCTGGGCGGCTTGATCGTTCTCGCCGGCATCATGATCGCAAGGCGAGGGTGATCCCGCTTAAAGGAAGCTTGACCATTTGGCTGCTAGACCTGTTCCGGAGTTCGGACAGGATTGGCTATGGCGAACCTCGATCAGATATTTTCAGCTGAAGTCCACGGAATGGAAAAGCCGCAGGACGTCGTTGTCCGGCAGGCGTCGACCGCGCCTCTGGTCTTCTTCATGGTCCTTGTCGCCATCCTTGTCGGCCTCTTCAAATTTCCGCCACTGCTCGACTATGCGAACCATTATGCCCGCATGTGGTTGCTTGCTGGCGGCATAAAAGAAGCACCATTTCCCGAAATCTACATGATCGAGTGGAACCGCACCTTCACCAATGTCGGCATCGACCTGCTCGCCCGCTTCATCGGTCCCGTTATCGGCGTTGCGCTGCTCGCCCGTATCCTGCTGTTCCTGGCGATTGTCCTGCCTCCATCAGGCGCCATCGTGCTGCATCGTCGCCTGTTTGGCGGCAGCCACTATTGGCAGATCGGCATGCTCTACCTCGCCTGGTGCGCCACGCTGATCGGCGGTTTCATCAATTTCCAGATCGGCCTCGGCCTCGCATTGCTGTTTGCAACGGTGGATCACCGACTGCAGTCCGGTTCTGCGGCCAGGCTCTTCCTGTGGCGGGTGGCGGTTTCACTGCTGCTCACCCTCGTCCACTTATTTTCCGCGGGCTTCTTTCTTGCGATTATCTGCGGGCTGGAATTTTCCTGGCGCTTCGATGTGCTGAATTCACGCCAGGCCATGCTGCGCCTTATCGGCAAGCTCGCGGCGGCGATAATAGCCTGCTTGCTGTCACCAGCGGCGCTGGCGCTGACCGCTGCCGATCTTCCCGGAAGCCAGGCCGGTGATATCATGGCGACCTGGAACGACAGCCCGATACTGCTGATTTCCAATCTGCTCTCGGCCATCTGGACCTATGTTGCATTCGTCGACGCGATTTTTCTCGTGCCGATCCTGCTCGTTTGCAGCAGAGCGCTTACCGGGAAAAACCTGCGCGTCCACGCAGGTCTTGTGGTCACGGCTGCAGGCCTGCTTGCCCTGTCCATCCTTTCGCCGCTTCATGCCTTCGGCACGGGATGGATAAGCTGGCGCTTTCCCATCATGGCCGCTCTCGTCGGCATGGTGATGATCTGCCCCTTTCAAAAGATCGGCCGGCGGCGGGCCGTGATCCTGTTCCTTGTGCTGAATGTCGCTGTCTTCGGCCGGACCCTCTGGATCGGCTATAACTGGTGGCGAGGCCAGGCCGATGTTGCAAGCGTCGAGAAAGTACTGGAAGCCGTTCCCTCGGGCGCTGCGATCCTGCCGCTGCAGCACGAGTCTGCTCCTGGCGACATAAAGCCGGATCAGCGGCACTATGCATTCAGCCAGGATACGTTCCGGCATCTGCCGACATTGGCCGTTCCACTGGCGCATGCTTTTGTCCCGACGCTCTTCAGCGCGCAGGGCAAGCAGCCTCTTGCCGTCCGTCCATCCTGGTCAGATCGCTCGGTACCGGAAGGAAATCTCTTTTCGACCGGCGTGCTGTCCTGTCCAGGTCTGATGGCGGAAGCCGCCAGCTTCACGCCCTATCTGGTCGACTGGCGCAGCAAGTTCGATTTCATTCTGGTCGTCAACGCCGATGCCGTCGATCAGAATGTCGGCGACGTCATGCCAGCGGGTATCCGTCTTCTAAAAGACGCCGGTTTTGCAAGGCTTTACGGGATCGATCGTAACGCAACGCCGGTATTGGATGCCGTTCCGGCATCATGCCCAGATAGCTTCCACTGGTAGGCTATTGGGTTTCCTGCAGTTTGTTTTTCTGCAGCAGCCATTTTTGAATGATCGGCACGTCGGCATCGCCCAGATCGTGACCGCCTGGGATGATGTCGGAATCGACGGTCGCGCCCGACGTCTTCAGCCGCTCTTGCAGCTCGTTCGCATATTTGCCGTAAGCGTCCATCTTGCCGCTGATGACGAGCAGGTCCGTGCCTTTCAGGTCGGCATGCGGATAGGCGGTGAGCACCGGCATGGAACGTAGCAGCACGGCCTTGTGCACCAGGTTGGGGTGCAGGTAGAGCAGCGAATTCAGAAGATTCGCGCCGTTCGAGTAGCCGACATAGACGACCTTCTTCGGATCGAGACCATAGGATTTGACAGCGCCTTCGATGAAAGCGGCGAAAGCCTCGGCCTCGTTCTTGATGTCGTCCTGGTCGAAGGAGAAAGGCGTGATGCGCTTGTACCAGCGCGGGAACCCTTCCTCGGTCGCGCGGCCGCGCACACCGAGAAGGGTGGCGCGTGGAGCAACCTTGTTCAGCAGCGGCATCAGTGTCGTCTCGTTGCCGCCGGAGCCGTGCAGCAGCACGAAGACGCTGCCGTCCGGATCGGGCGGGGTATAGAAACGATGGACGAAGGGCAGATCGCGATAATTGATGCGCGGTTTGCCGGGCATGGAAAACTGCGGCAGCACGACCTTCAGATCACTGAGATTGGTGATCGAATCCTTCGGCGGGACGAAGAGCTTGGTTCCGAGTGTGGCCTTCGGCTCATCCACCATCATGCCCGGCTGGTTGGTGGCAAGCTCTATAAGCGTGCCGCCGGGCTCACGGGCATAGAGCGAGCGAAAGTATTTGCGATCGTGCAGATTGGTCGCCGAGGCGTTTTCGTTTTCAAGCGCCTTTTGAACGGCGAGCACGGCTTCGTCGTCATCTGCGCGGAAAGCCACGTGGTCGACCGTCCCGGTACCCGGCGCGCCGGACCAGAAGCCGCGCGCATCGCGCACGTCGATGACGTCTCCCGACTGCGAGACGAGGCGGTCGATCGTGCCGCGATTTGCCTGGAACCTGTAGCCGAAATGGCTTTCGATGAAATGACGGCTCTCGGCTGGCCTTTCGGTCAGCAGGGTCGCGCCGCGCACGCGCTGCGCGGCATGCTCGACCGGCACATCGCCGCCATCCCAGGCAGCCGGCGATTTCAGATCCTTGGCGCCGGCAAGCTTGACGATGACATTGTCAGGATCCTTCAGCCGCAGCACCGGCTCGCCGAACTCGTCCGCAGGGCCTTCCGAGCGGAAGCCGAAGCGCATGGCACGCGTCAGCCAGTAACCGATACTGGTCGGATCGATCGCCAGCGACACCTCGTTGATCTGGCCGTAGCCGGCGCGGCCTGGTGCGCCGTCCTCCCAGACGAGAAAGGTGACGAGTGAGCCCGGAGTGCCCTCGGCATCGCCATAGAAGAGATGAAGCTGTGTGGCGTCTTCGAAACCGGCCGTTTGTTTGACGAGCCGCATGCCGAGGAATCCGGCGTAGAAATCCACATTCGCCTGCACCTTGCGGGTGATCAGCGTGATATGGTGTATGCCTGAAGCCATGGATGAAAGCCCGAATTGAAAAGAGGCCAGGAGCGAGAGTATGAGGGTCGTTGCTAGCGTCATGCCGTTGCCAATGGCCTTTTCCCTAATTTTGTTCCGCAAAAAGCACAAGTGCATCACCGCGCGGCAGGAGCTCCAGCGTGTCGACCTCCTCCAATGCTTCTTCGAGTTGCTGCACCGTCGGCGGCTTGATCATATAGGCGAGCGCGCCAAGCTCTTTTGCCCGTTGCATGTCGCCTTCGTCGCTTGACGTGCTGAGCACGCAGACCGGAATCCGGCTCAGCCGCTGATCGGCTGAGAGCGCGCTTAGCACTTCGAAACCATCCATGATCGGCATGTTGATGTCGAGCAGCATCAGGTCGATCTGCGGCTCGTCGGGAACGCTGGCGCGCCGCTCCAGAAGCTGCATCGCCTCTCGGCCGTTGGTTGCCACATGCAGGTTGAAGCTCACCTTCTCGCGCCGCATCAGCTTGATCTTCAGAAGCTGGATATCGGCCGGGCTGTCTTCCACCAGCAGCACTTCGGCGAGCCGGCCGCTTCCTTCGCCCGTATGGCCGGATGTTTTTACCGCCTGCGGCTGTTCACTGGAGACCGGCTGTTTGCCTGATATCTCCGCGAGCGGTACTTCGAGCAGGAACGTGGCACCTCTGCCGGTCTTAGCCTCGCACCAGATGGAGCCGCCGTGCAGCTGTGCGATGCGCCGGCAGATCGCAAGCCCGAGCCCCGTGCCTTCGATGCCGCGGCCGACGAGACGCTTGAACGGTTGGAAGATCAGCTCACGATGATCGGGGGCGATGCCCGGTCCATTGTCGCCGACAGTCAGGCGGCATGTCCCCCTGTCTGCCATGGCCGAAATGCGCACTTCCGGAACCGTATCCCCACAATAGCGGATCGCGTTGGACACGAGGTTTTGCAAAAGCTGGATGAGCAGCGTCGCATCGCCCATCACCTCCGGCAATCGGCCGCGGATAATGATCGCCTGTCGGCTTTCGATCTGTTGATGCAGATTGTGCTCCACCTGATCGAGCACGGCCGACAGCGAAACCGGCTTGAGCTCGAGCTCGCTCGAAACCTCCAGCCTCGTGAAGCCCGACACCTTGACGATCAGGTCTTCCATATGATCGGCGGCGCTCAGGATATAATCGAGCAGCTCGCGGTCTTCGCTCGGCAGTTCGGCTGAGCCGTGCAGGATGCGGCTGAAGGATTTGATCGTTCGCAGCGGCTCCTTGAGATCGTGTGCCATCGCGCGGGTGAAGATCTCCAGCGATTGCCGTTTCTGCTCCAGTTTTGCCTCCAGCGCGCCATGCATGAGGGCGTTCTGGATGCAGCGATGCAGCGTCTCGGGTGACAACGAATCCTTGGTGAGGTAGTCACGCGCGCCGCCCTTCATAACCTCGACTGCGACAGTCTCGTTGCCCTGGCCGGTCAGCATTACGACATTGGTGGCGGCATCTTGGGCGAGGATCTCAGAGAGCACGCCAAGGCCGTCGCGGCCGGGAAGCGAATAGTCGAGCAAGATACAGTGAGGGCGCCTCTGGCTGATGAGGGTAAGACCCTCATCACCACTCTCGGCCTCGATGACGGTATAGTTCGTGCCGGAAACGCGCCCCAGCATGCGGCGATAGGCTTCCCGGTCGTCTATGCTGTCATCGATGATCAGAACGCTGCAGTCTTCCGCCAAACGTCAGTCCTCTAAAGGCAGGATCGCGATTTCGAACCAGTATTCCTTGAGCCGCTGGATGGCGGCAAACAGCCCGTCGAGATCGACCGGCTTCTGTACATATGTATTGGCGCCGAGCGCATAGCAGCCTTCGACGTCGCGCTCGTCGTCCGATGTCGTGAGGATCACGACCGGGATTTTGCGCCAATGCGCGTTGGACTTGATCGCCTCCAGCGTCTTGCGCCCGTCGAGGCCCGGCATGTTGAGGTCGAGCAGGATGAGGCCGGGTTTCGACGCCATGGTTGCGAGTATATTGAGGGCTTCCTGGCCGGAAGCGGCCCGGCGGATGGGGTTGCGCAGATTGGTGCGCTTGAAGGCGCGCATCGTCGCTTCGAAATCGTCCTCGCTGTCCTCGACGATGAGGATCGGTTGCGTGTCACGCTGCTGCATTCTGCCCCTCACGCTTCCTTCCCAGAGTGAAATAGAATGTCGTGCCGGCGCCGACTTCGGATTCCAGCCATATCTCGCCATTGTGACGCCCGATGATCTTGCGCACGAAAGTGAGCCCGGCGCCGGTGCCGTCGTCGGAATCCTGCGATTTTTCGAGCCGTTTGAAAATGCGGAAAATATCCTCGTAGAATTCTTGGGGTATGCCTTTGCCGTTGTCTTTCACATAGAACACATTGCGCGCCGTCGTCCCATCCTTGCCGGCATAATGTTCCAGATAGCCGATGCTGACGAGCGGCAAGGACTTGTCGTTATATTTGACGGCATTTGTGATGAGGTTGCGAAACACCTCGGTCAGGCGTGGGGCATCGCAGATGACTTCCGGCAGCACGCCGTCGATGACGACTTTCGCATGCCGCTCCTCCAGAAGAAGCTCCATGGTGGACACGACATCGCGGACGATCGAGCCGATATCGGTTCGCTTGACGGCGAGTTGCTGGCGGCCGATTCGCGAAAAATAGAGAAGATCGTTGACGAGCTTTTCCATGCGCTGGCTGAGGCGAACCAGCCGATTGAGCCGGCGCACGCCGTCTTCGTCGAGCTTGTCTTCATAATCTTCCAGCAAGAAACGGGAATGATTGTGCAGGCCGCGCAGCGGCTCCTTGAGATCGTGCGAGGCAATATAAGCAAACTCGTCGAGATCGTGATTGGAGCGTTCGAGATCGGCCGTGTATTCTTCGAGCTGTGCAAGTGTCGTCTTCATCCGCTCTTCCTGCCGCACGCGCTCGCTGATGTCGCGCACGATGCCGACGAAGGTCTTGCCTGAGCCGGCAACGACGGCGCTGACCGAGAGGTCGATAGGGAAGACCACACCGTTCTTGCGCCGGCCGGAGACCATGCGCGTCGTGCCGATGATGCGTTCCTCGCCAGTGCGCCGATAATTGCCGAGATAGGCGTCATGTTCGGAATGATAGGGTTCCGGCATCAGCATCTTGATGTTGTTGCCGATTGCCTCCAGCGGTGTGTAGCCGAACATGGTCTCGGCGGCGGGATTGAAGCTCGTGATCTGCCCCGCCTCGTCGATGGCGATCACTGCATCAGGCGTATTGCGTACCAGCGCGCTGAAGCGGATGCGCTCGGTCTCAAGATGCTGGCTATTGCGCATGAAATAGAAAACGAAAATGGCAACCAGCCAGAGCGTCGCTGACGTGATCGAGCGGTTGGTGGCCTCCCGCCAATATTCGTCCTGTGAATGGTTGACGGCAAAGAAGCCGAGCAGGATCAGGACAGTGCAGACGAAAGCGAAGAAGATCGGGGCGTTGCGATTGCCAAACCAGAGCGCTGTCAGTACGAGCGGGACATAGAGAATGCCGTTTGCCACGCCGAGCGGCGTATAGAGATCGACGATGAGGCCGGTAAAACAGATCGTTGCCGGTATCCACAGGGGGATTTGCGCCCTGTTGGTCGGCAACATCCACCAGGATCTGGCCAGAAGCCCGCAGCCGAAAGCCACCAGGCCGATAGCCGTATGCAGCGCCATCGCGGCATAGGGACCCCAGCGATACCCCTGTTCGGCATCGGTGATGTATCCGGCAAGCGCGATCATGCCGAGCGTGATCGCGATATAGCTGGTGAGTTCCTGTACGAGCTGACCGCGCGACTCCCTCTCATAGAGAGCAAAAAGAATGGAGAGATTTGATATCAGGAAGATCAACGCCGTGTTCGGCCCCATGCCGCCGCCGATTTGTTCGACGAAGCTTGGAGAGATGAGAAACTGCGTCAGGAACACATCGACATTGTGAATCGTGCGGCCGAGCGTGATGATCTCCGTCAGGCGCACCGCGGGAAGAAGAGCCGCAAGACTGCAGGCAATGACGGGCACGAAGCGGTAGCGCTTGCCTGTCCCCATCGACGTGGCAAGCCCGATACCCGACAGCACGAAACAGATGGCGGTATTGAACGCCATGGACGGAAAGCCCGGCATGATCGAGATGATGATCTCGGCCTCCAGCAGCCACCCGGTCAGCGCGGTCAGACCGAGCAGGACCAGCAGGCAGCCGATGACGAGCGCGACCATGCGGTAACGTCCGCTTTCGGTCCCGTCCCATCCTGATATAGCGGTATCCCGCACGTGCACCACCTCCTTGTCATGTCCTTCCTGGCAAGCCATCTTTTCCGAAATAGCCGAATACTCAATAGGCAGATTGTTGCGCGAAACGCGCTTATTCGACAGCAAATCCCTGAAGGCCGATATCGAATTTTAGTGAAGTGGCGTTAATGTCCCAACGAAGGACAGTGCAGGACGAGCGAAACAATATCCGGATTGTGGTGTCAGATGCCGACCTTGTTTTACGTTGACGATAGCAGGGATGACCTCTTCTATCTCGACTATATCCGAAAGAAACAGCAAGTGGATGTTGATCTATTCTGCTTTTCCACCGCGCAGGCTGCATTCGAGGCGCTTGAGGGGCGTCTGGAAGCAGGTGAAGGCGTGCCGGATATATTGGTCGCCGATCTCTACATGCCGCTCGACAGCGGCAGCGGACTGATCGCGCGACTGCGGCGGGACGGCCGCTTTTCAGCCATGCAGCTCGGCATCTGCAGCGGTTCGGATGCGGTGGAGGACCGTGAACGGGCGCTTGCTGCCGGTGCCGATTTCTATCTTGAGAAGCCACTGGATCTTGTCGGAATTGTCAGCAATCTATGATTGCGGCAAGGGTGCCTTGACTGCATGCACGGCGCGTCATGTGAATGCAAGAAAGCGCAATTGACAAGCCTGACAGTGCATTTCAAGATGCAACCGAAGAGAAGAAAACCAAAAAGCGCTAAGAGAGCCGCCCGATCCGTGTTCGCCGCCACGAACGTCAGCCAACCCCTTAGCTGAATGGGCCGACCGGCTCTCCGCGCTTACTTCTGGCACTGTCTTCCGCATCCATGGATGTTGAATACGGAAAGATTAGGACCCCTAGGTAAGAGCACTATTCGCGTAAACTGTCCTGTGCATCACCTGTAGTTGAGATGTTTCCGCCTGACATATCGAAAAGCCCCTGTTTTCGTCGTCGGTCATCAACTGTCTCGCAATTTTTGTAACCGTTCGCGTTTAGGACGTATATCCCAAGATTTCGGGACCGGCGGACTGATAATTGGGGGAAGGAGGAAGAGTGGGAATGACCAGTGCTGCCGCAGTTCCTTTTCATGCTGGTCCGGAACTTAGCCGGGCCATCAATCGCACGGATTTTTTTCGCCTGCTGAAGGCGGCCGCACAGCATTACAATTTCGATAATTTTACCCTGGCGCGCATCTCGGAAGCTGCAGCTCCCTTCGGAGCGCGCGAGGTTGTGATTACCAATGTCGCCGAACGGCGCATGAGCCTCTTTGTCAAGACCCTCAAGGAAGCGCTCGGAACTGCCAAGGCGCGGACGGCTCAGTTTTTGACGACGCCGGTTCACGGGAAAAGTGCTGTAATAGAAGGCTATCCGTCGGACCTCGTCTTAAATGAATTCAGCGGCAGCACATTCCTTTTCATCCCGCTGTTCACGCCAGAGGGGCGTCGTTACTGTCTGGTGCTCAGTGGCCAGCGCCAGGAGCCAGACCAGGGCGAGGTGGCGGATGTCCTGCTCGACGCCATGCGCATCTTCGATAAGCTGTATGAGGAAATCCTGACGCAGGAAATGTCCGGTCGGCTCACGCAGCGCGAAACCGAAATCGTCAAATGGACGAGCGAGGGCAAGACCTCCGCGGAGATCGCCATCATCCTCGGCCTTTCGGAACATACGGTCAATTCGCATATCACCGCTGCAGTCCGGAAACTTGGGGCCGTCAACCGCGTTCATATGGTGGCGATTGCGCTGCGAAACGGTCTGGTTTCATGAGCCGGTTTCATGTCGGGGAAAGATGAAGCGATGAGTGCGGAAGCAACGCGCAGGAATGCAGTGAAGGTATTGTTCGTCGATGACGAGTTCATCGAATTCCGTTCGCTCAAGAAAAAGATCGCAGATCTCTCCGAACCGCGTGTCGATGTCGAATATTCCCAATCGATCGGCGATGCGCTCGACAAGGTGAAGGCCAGCCGCTTCGACCTCATCCTTCTCGACAACCGTCTGCTGCCGAATGCAGACTTTCGCGAGACCGTGCCCGAGCTCAGGGGCATCGGCTATACCGGTCCGATCGGTGTCATCTCGACCGATATATCAGGCAATTATTTCCAGGAATTCCCAGATTACGGCGTCGACTTCCGCATCGGCAAGGATGAGATCGACGTGCAGACCCTGCAGCACATCATCCGCGAATACGTGACCTATGACGTGCCGGATTTCTGGAAGGACGATTACAGCGCCTGACGCGCGTCCCGCAAAAGTGTGCAGCGGTTTTGCGATCACGACATGCGTAAGACCAAGAGTTAAAGCGTGGTACGCGAACCTGAAAGATTGCGGCACGCTTTATCCTCAGGTCGGCAGACGGATCGCAAAGCGGCTGCCGCTCTCATCGGAATGATCTAGCCTGATATCACCGCCGAGCGCGCCGAGCAGTTCGCGGGTGGTCGTCAGACCCAGCCCCGCTCCGGGTACGCTGCCGGCCTTCGGCAGCTTCCAGAACGCATCGAAGATCTTCTCCTGATAGGCCGGCTCGATGCCGCAGCCGTTATCGGAAATGATGATACGCCAGTCCGCACTTTCCCGTGCTGCCGTCACGGTGACATGCGGCGCTGTGGCGCCCTGATAAGTCAGGGCATTGGAGAAGAGGTGCTTCAGAACAATGGTCAGAAGTGCGGCATCGCTGCGGATAACGGGTAGATTGTCCGCAGCAAGTGTCGCGCCGTTGGCGGGAAATTCCTCGAGCACCTGCTTCCAGGCATCCCGCGCAATATCGGTGAGGTGGACGTCGCCGATAGCGATCTGCGGACCCGTTCCCGCCAGGCTCATCAATGCCTTGGTGAGCCGCTGTGCCGTCTGGGCCTTATCGATGATCGCCCTGAGGCTCTGCAGCTGTTCGCTGTCCAGCATCGGTTCCAGATCGTCGAGCAGCATTTCCGCATACATGGCGATATGGCGGAGCGGCGATTGCAGGTCGTGCGAGGCAGTCGCGAGGAAGCGCTTGATACGCTCCTCCGGATTCACGGTGGAACCGGTTTCCGGCTTTTTCGCCGTCGGCTTGGAAGACATTTGGCGGTGCTCCCGATCTCTTTGAACCAAACATAGAAAGAGGGCGCCGGCTGTGCAACCGGCGCCCTCTCCAAGTCCACGTATGTCGACCTTTTAGCCTGCCGTCTTGCGCGGCTGGCCTGCGTCCGGCGGAATGATTTCGACGGCTGCGTCGTTGGAAGCCGCAACCGCCTTGGCATGGCGGCGGCGCCAGTCGCCGAGGAAGAGCAGGATCGGCGCCGCAATGAAGACCGAGGATGCAGCGGCGACGAGAATGCCGAAGACCATCGGTATCGCGAAGCTTTCAACCGCGCTGCCGCCCCAGATCGCCATCGGCAACAGGGCAAGGAAGGCCGTCGCGTTGGTGTAGAGGCTTCGTGCCAACGTCTCGTTGATCGATTTGTCGATGATCTCACGCAGCGGCATCGACTTGTAGAGGCGCATGTTCTCACGCATGCGGTCGTAAACGACCACCTTGTCGTTCACCGAGTAGCCGACCAGCGTCAGGATCGCCGCGATTGCCGTCAGGTTGAAGTCCAGCCCCGTCAGCGCGAAGAAGCCGATCGCCTTGGTCACATCGAGTATGAGGGTGACGATGGCGCCGACTGCGAACGGCCATTCGAAGCGGTACCAGATGTAGAACAGCATCGCCAGGCTGGCGATGACGACCGACAGGATGCCGGCCCAGGCAAGCTCGCCACTGACCTTCGGGCCGATGACGTCGGTGCCGGTGACGGTCGCTGACGGGTCGATCTTGACGATCTCAGCCTTGAGCTTGGTGACGGCTGCCGTCTGGGCTTCTTCGCCACCGTCCTGGCGCTGCGCGCGCACCAGCATGGTGTTGTTGTCGCCGAAGGACTGCAGCGCCACTTCGCCGAGGCCGAGGCCATTCAGACCCTCGCGGAAGCGGCCGAGATCGGCAGCGTCCTGTGTCTTCACCGACATCTGGATACCACCGCGGAAGTCGACGCCGTAGTTGAGGCCCGGATAAATGAAGAGGGCGATCGAAGCGATCGACAGCAGCGCGGAAACGGTAACGCCGAAGAACCGCGCCTTCATGAACTCGATATGCTTGTCGTAGGGGCTGAAGAAGGGGAACAGCGGCTTGATGTTGATCGTCTTCAGCTTACGGCGGCGGGTGATCTCGATCATCGTGACGCGCACGAAGGCGACCGAGGTGAACATCGAGATGATCAGGCCGAGCGCCATGGTCACCGCAAAGCCGCGAACCGGGCCGGAGCCGAACCAGAACAGGATGGCCGCAGCGATCAGCGCCGTCATGTTGCCGTCGATGATAGTCGAGTAGGCGCGGCGGAAGCCGGTGTCGATGGCCGCAAAGGCGCTCTTGCCCTTGCGCGTCTCTTCACGGATGCGTTCGTTGATCAGGACGTTCGCGTCGACCGCGAGGCCGATGCCGAGCACGACGCCGGCGATGCCGGGCAGGGTCAATGTCGCGCCGACAAGCGTCAGCGCCGAGAAGGTCAGGATCGTGTGGATGAGAAGCGCAGTGTTCGCGAGGATGCCCCATGCACCGTAGAGCACGAAGATGAAGCCGGCGACGAGCACGAAGCCGACGATACCGGCATAGAGGCCCATGCGGATCGCATCCGCTCCGAGGTCGGCGCCGACGGTGCGCTCTTCGATCACGGTCAGCTTGGCGGGCAGGGCGCCGGCACGCAGCATGGCCGCCAGCGTGTTGGCGCTGTCGGTGGTGAAGTTGCCGGAGATCTGGCCCGAACCACCGGTGATCGGCTCGCGGATGACAGGTGCGCTCAGCACTTTGTCGTCAAGCACGATCGCGAAGGGATTGCCGACGTTCTGGCGGGTGATATCAGCAAAGCGGGTCGCACCGGCGCTGTCGAAGCGGAAGGTGACGACCGGCTGCTGGCTTTGGTCGAAGCTGACGCGGGCATCCGAGAGGCGGTCGCCGGAAATCTCGACGCGATCGAGAACCGGATAGGAGTTGCCTTCGTCATCCTTCATGATCGTCACACCCGGACCGGCCTGGCCGTTCGGGGCGAGCATGTGGAAGGACATTTTGGCAGTAGAGCCGAGAAGTTCGCGAAGGCGGGACGGATCCTGGGCGCCCGGAAGCTGCACGAGAATGCGGTTGGCGCCGATGCGCTGGATCGTCGGCTCGGCAACGCCGACCTGGTCGACGCGCTGGCGGATGACTTCAAGGCTCTGCGCGACCGCATTGTCGACATTGGTTGCAATACCGGCCGGCGAGAAGCCGATAGTGATATTGCCGCCGTCGGCCGTGACCGCAAGGTCGGATTGGCCGGCACTGATGCCGCTGGAGATCACGTTGCCAAGGGTGCGAAGCTGGGTGACGGCCGCATCGCTCTGCGACGGGTCGGCGAGCGAGACAACGATGTTGTTGTTGTTGCGGACGACAGATTTCGGCTGGATATTCTTTTCACGCAATACGCGGCGTGCGTCCTGCAGGAGCGAATTCAGGCGCTCCTTGGTGAGGTCGGCTTCGTCCACCTCAAGCACGAGATGCGAGCCGCCACGAAGGTCGAGGCCAAGGGAGACCTGGCTGTGCGGCAGCCAGGAGGGGATACGCTGCAGCACGCTCTGCGGCAGCGCGTTCGGCAGGGCGATCAACAGGCCGAGCACGATGATCACCGTATAGGTGAACACCAGCCATGGTGAATTGCGCATGTTTTAAGTCCTTGGATAACGCTTGGGCCGGCGCAACCGCGCTGCGGCATGTCTACATGTCTATTGGATCAGAAGCGCCCGAAGGCGACGTGATTCAGGCAACCTGCGGCGGTGCTCGGGGCTGGTGAGCCCCGGCCACGACAGGGCGCAGCGGGGCCTCGAATTCAGGGGCCGGAGCGGCTTGGCGCCAGTTGGCGAATTGCAGTGCGGGTGCGGCATTCAGCGATGCCGGGCCGGCATCGTGGAGCTGCTGCTTCGGCGCCACCTTGCGGTCGCTGATCAGCAGGCCGCGAATGGCATCGCGCGCAGTCACCTGCGTCTGCTGCGAATCCCGGCTGGAGGAAGACAGGCTGTTCGGCGCCGATGAAGGGCCGATGACGATATTGCCACCGAAGAGCAGGCCAAGATAGGCGACGATCGCAACGACGACGGAAGCGGCAATACGGCTTGCCAGACGGCGCTCTTCCAGCACCGTCTCCCCTGTCTCTGCGATTTCACTCCCAAATCGGCTCAAAGGCGCGGCAATCTCTCATTCTCTTTCAGGCGGAGGCTCCACCGACGGCACGATTGTACCAGCCGAAGGTCCGTCTTCATAGGGTCCACTGTCATGATGCACTTGAGCGAGCCGGTCAACCATGCCAAGCGCAATTTCCCGCTCGCCCATGATCACAGTGTCGGCGCCGTATTGCCGCAGTTCGTCCACCTCAGCGTCGGAATGGGCACGTGCGACGATCAGGATCGATGGATTGATGGTGCGGCCCTGCTCGGCGATGCGACAGGCTTCGAAAGCGTTCGGAATGGCGATGACGAGGCTGCGCGCGCCGGCGAGATTGGCGAGGTCGAGCGTTTCGCGGACGACAGCATTGCCCGAGAGCACTTCGGTACCCTGGCTCCGCAGTTCGGTAATGCGCTTGTCGGAATCCTCGATGACGAGGAAAGGCGTGCCCGATGACTTGAGATTCTGGCCGACAATGCTACCGACGCGGCCATAACCGACGAGGATCGCATGGCCGCTGAGAGCGGTCGGATGGACGTGGTCCGTATCGGCCTGTTCCTCTGTATGCGTGAGCCCGGTATCGGCTGCCGGAGCAACTGCTTCCGGCGCCGGCTCTTCGTGCTTGGATCGTTCCAGCAATGGCCGCATACGGTCGCACACGAAGAAGAGCAGCGGGTTGAGAATGATCGAGATGATTGCGCCGGCAAGGATCAGGTCGCGCCCTTCCGCCGGCAACAGACCGAGTTCGACGCCGAGCGCGGCAAGGATGAAGGAGAATTCACCGATCTGCCCGAGACTCGCCGAAATCGTCAGCGCCGTGCTGACCGGCTTTTTGAAAAGAAGGACGATCAGGAAGGCGGCGACCGATTTGCCGATAATGATGATGAAGATGGTCGCCAGAACCGGCAGAGGCCGTTCGATCAGGATATTCGGATCGAAGAGCATGCCGACGGAAACGAAGAAGAGTACGGCGAAAGCATCGCGAAGCGGCAGGCTTTCCTGGGCGGCGCGGTGGCTGAGTTCGCTTTCGGAGAGAACCATGCCGGCAAAGAAGGCACCGAGCGCCAGCGACACGCCGAAAAGCTTGGACGCTCCGAAGGCGACGCCGAGCGCGATTGCCAGCACGCCGAGACGGAAGAGTTCGCGCGAACCGGTATGAGCGATGCGGTGCATGGTCCAGGGGATGAGCTTGCGGCCGAAGACCAGCATCAGGGCGACGAACAGAGCCACTTTGACCAGTGTCATGGCGATAATGCCGCCGACGCCGAGATCGAGGCCGAAAAGCCGGTTGAGGCCCGCGGAGAGAGGCTCGACCGGGCCATGACCATCGCCGGTGATGCTGGCGGCTGCCGGGATGAGAACCAGCGCGAGCACCATGGCAAGGTCTTCGACGATCAGCCATCCGACGGCGATACGCCCACGCTCTGTCTCGATGAGACGCCGCTCCTGCAGGGCTTTCAGGAGCACGACCGTCGAGGCGACTGAAAGCGCTAGGCCGAACACGAGGCTGCCGCCCGTCGGCCACCCCATGAAAGCGCCAAGACCCCAGCCGAGCAGTGTGGCAAAGCCGATCTGCACAACCGCACCCGGCACCGCGATGCCGCGCACGGAAAGCAGGTCCTTGAGGGAGAAATGCAGGCCGACGCCGAACATAAGCAGGATGACGCCGATTTCCGCAAGCTCAGGCGCAAGGCTCTGATCTGCAACGAAACCCGGCGTATGCGGACCAACGAGAACGCCTGCGACGAGATATCCGACGAGAGGAGGCAGGCGCAGGCGATTGGCGATCGCGCCCAGGATAAATGCCAGCACGAGGCCGCCGACGATCGTCGAAATCAAAGGCGTATCGTGGGGCATCGCTCTCTCCCGGTCTGGAAATCCTGTTCAAGACATGACATATATGATCTATATTGACCAATATGGGTGGTTTGAAATTATGGGTCAAGGCGCAAAAGAAACAATTCTGACGCCCGCTTTGTGCCGCGCGGCTCGTGGTCTGCTTGATTGGACGCAAGCGGATCTCGCCGAGAAGGCTGCCGTCTCCCGTAGCACGATACGCGACTATGAAGGCCGTCACCACGAAATCCATCGTGCGACGGACGCGCAGCTACGCCGTGCCTTCGAGGAGGGCGGCGTAAAATTTATCGAAATAGAAGGCGGCGGAACCGGCCTCTGCCTGCCCGGTCCCGTGAATTAAGCCGCCTTAGGGCTGCATCAGGCAGGCCGTACCGACCTTATAGACATAGATCGTATCGCCCCTATAGTTGCCTTTTTCCGGCTGCCAGGTTTTCAGCATTTCCGGCGTTTCGTTCGCGCAACTCAGCGGCTTGGAGGTCAGGAACAGAACCTGCCCCGCGGTATCGGCCGGGAGCGCAAATTCCTGTTCGTAATAGCTGTCCGGCAGGCCGGCCGGCGGGCGGGCATAGATCTTGTAGGGTGCGGCTCTCAGCGTGTGGAAGAGATCGGCGACCATGTCCCTGTTGTCGGTGACGATGATGCCGGCTCCGGCCTGTGCGGCAAGATCGGCAGCCGCACGGCTTACCTCGGCACGGCCGAGATAGCGCTCCATCACCTCTTTGCCGTTCGGCAGCACCAGCTGGTGCGAGAAAATCGTCGCGAAGGGGAAGAGCAGGCAGGCGACACCATTGATCCAGAGCGAGGTTCTGAGACCCTTCGGCCACAGGCGGTCAAGCAGCCAGACAGCCAGCACGATGCCCGCCACATAGGCCGTGACGGCCCAATTGGCATAGGCCTTGGCAACGGTCGCCTGCAGGGTAATGAGCAACACGACCGGAATCGACAGCCAGACGAGTATCTTCTCGCGTGGCTCGCTCCGGCCGCGGATCATGTTCCAGACGGCCCAGAGCATGGCGAAGAAGACGATCGGGCCGACGACGCCGAACTGCGCGGAAAAGAATTCCAGGCCACCGCGAAGATCGATGCCGAGATCGCTCCAGTGGGCGATATCCTGCGTGTGGCGCACCGTCGTATTATTGTTCTGAAGGTTCCACCAGAGGTTCGGGAAGGCGACAATCGCCGAAGTAACAACCGCGATGATGAAATCGCGCACGGAAATCCGCGCCGCCGGAATGAGCAGCATCGCGATCGCACCGCCCGGCACGAGGAAGAGCACGGCATATTTCGTGAGGAAAGCCAGCCCGACGCCGAGACCCATCAGAAGAGCCAGTCCGATCGAGCGGCGCTGCGTCAGTTCGAAATAGACAGCGAGCGCAACGGCGATGAAGAAGAGCAGAATGACGTCGGTGGAGAAGAACACCGAAGAAAGCGCAACCGCCGGCAGCGTGATATAGGTCGCGCCGACCCAGCCTTCGATCTCAGGTCCGATGAAGCGCTTCGCCATCTTCATCAGCACCAGTGCGGTCGCCATGTGGAAGAGGGGACCGGGAAGCCGCAGCCAGTAGATGTCGCTGGAGCCGGCAAGCTCGGTGAAAATCCTGAGCACCCACGCGATCATCGGCGGCTTGGAATAATAGCCGAAATCGAGATTCTGCGACCAGAACCAGTATTGCGCCTCATCGACGAACAGGTCCGTCGTATCGAAATGCAGCGTCACGATGCGGAAGATCGTAAACGCCATGATGATGATGAGGCCGGTCCGAGCTGACATAAATTGCTGACTTCCGCTGACACAGGAGCGCGTGTCGATACACCAACGGTACCGGACTGCCAACGGGAAAGGTAAACGGAGGCTTGAGGCGCGGTGGCCTCTCAGAAGACGCGAAGCGTGCGGTTGTCGCGATGTGCAGAGATCACATCGAGGAGGGCAACGGCTGCGGCGATCGTGATGGCGATCAGGCAGGAACCCATTCCGAGAACTATCATTTCTCTTTCCTTGTTGACGTCATGTCAGGCTCTATAAAACGGGTCTATAACATAGAGCTTGCGCGTGCCTTGTAGCAGCGATGCAACTCCCCGCCAGTATTTACTATGTGAAGTCTGCCTAATTGTTTCAAAACCTATCGGCAGGAATGGGTTATTAACCTTCAAGCAAGGAATTAACCATAAACATTGGGTTACACGTCGGAATGGGAAGATGCACTCGTTCCCACCAGGCATGACGCCGTCCCGCCGTACCGGTTGATCCGGTATCCATCTCTTCAGGCCGCTCCGAAACAGAATTGCTGATCAGGAGGCTTTAGCCCATCGGTCGTGACCGATGGCGAAGACCGTCCCTGCGTCTTGCATTCTTCGGAAGCGTCAAAAGTTTTTGGCCGGGCTTCGCCCGGAAAGTGGTTGGGGACAGGCGTTGAGGCAGGATATGCCATCAGATCAGGCTCGGGGGACACAGGCAGGCAGCCTGCGCGACCGCCTGCGTTTTGCCGGCCTCGATCCAGACCAGTGCGAGATGGTCCGCCGCAACCGGCCGGCTCTCGAAGCCTATCTGAAGGCGGGCCTGCGCGATCTTTTCCATCGTTTCCAGTCCTTTCCGGATGCCGCCCGTAATTTCGAAAGCGAACGCCAGATTGAGCGGCTGCACGACCTGCAATCCTCGCACTGGGATGTGCTGACGGATGCGCGTTTCGACAGCCTCTATGCGGAGCGGGTCAAGGTTCTCTCCGACACCGAAAGCAAGATCGGCCTTGACCCCCGCTGGCACGTGGCCGGACACGGGGTCATGCTGGAACACGTGATTTCAGGTCTGGCCGATGAGCTGGCCGGCCGCCCGGTACTGCCGTCGGCCAAGCGGCGTGCTCGCGAGATCACCGACCTGATGACCTCAATCATCCGCATCGTCATGGTCGACGTGGAAATCGCCGTCTCGCTGCGCTTTAATGCGCTGCGTTCCACGCAGCAGCGCGCACTCGCCGATCAGCGTGCCGAAGGCGAGGTTGAAGTCGCCCGCATCTTCAGCGATGTCATCGAAGGCCTGTCGGCCCGCGACTTGACGCCGCGCGCACCGGTCGATGGCGCTCACACCGAAATCGCCGCCGCGCTGAACGCAGCGCTCGACAATCTTCAGACGGAATTTGCCGCGATTGCCGAACGCAATGCGAAGGCAGAGGCCGCAACGCAATCGCTCGCCGGCGCATCCCGCAGCTTCGCCGGCAATGCTTCCGGTCAGGCCCGGCGCCTGCAGCTTTCCGCCGCCACCCTTGCCGGCATCGCCGAGCGGGTCCGCGAGGGTGCAGCCGGCAGCCGTGCTGCCGAACAGGCCGCGGCCGCCACGCGTGCGGCCGTCGAGGAAAGCGGCGAGGTCGTCGGCCGCGCCATCAGCGCCATGGCTGATATCGAACAGTCTGCGGAGAAGATCGGCCAGATCATCGGCGCGATCGACGAGATTGCCTTCCAGACGAACCTGCTTGCTTTGAACGCTGGCATCGAAGCCGCCCGCGCCGGCGAATCCGGTCGCGGCTTCGCCGTCGTGGCCCAGGAAGTGCGGGCGCTCGCCCAGCGCTCCGCCGAAGCCGCCCGTGAAATCAAGACGCTGGTGACCACCACTAAGACGCAGGTGGATGCCGGCGTACAGATGGTCGGCCGTACGCAGGATTCGATTGCCAGCATCGTCCGCCAGGTAACCGACATCAACGCCGCAATCGCGGGCATCGCGGGCGAGACGGGCGAACACGCCGCCGGTCTCGAAGCCGTGACCGCAGACGTTAAGGGCCTTGGCAGCGAAGTGGCCGACAACGCCGGATTTGCGGAGCGTTCGGCTGAGGGCGCCGATCATCTCCATACGGTCATTCTGGAACTCGGCCAGACGATCCGCGAATTCCGCATCGCGCGGGAAAATGCCTACGCAACCTGGCCTCAGCAGGTGCGTGTTTCCGCCTCCCGGACGGTTGCAATCGCAACTCGTCCGGAAGCGGTCGAAGACGACTACGAAAATGACGATTTCAGCATGCCTCAGCCTCTCGCAAGTGCCGGAGGTGGGCGGAATGTTTACTAACCTATCGGATTATGACGTCGGCTCGCTTTCGCGGGTCGGGGACAAGGGGACAAGGAAAAGCTGATGGCAGCAAAGAAGAGTGCCAAGATGCTGGAGTTGCCAGCGGTTCTTGATCTCAATGAGGCTTCCGCATTGCGCGACAAGCTTCTCTCGATGCGAGGAAACCCTCTGGCGATCGATGCTTCAGCAGTCGAACGCGTCGGCGCTCTTTGCGCCCAGGTTCTGATGGCCGCCGAGAAGACCTGGGACCAGGACAAGCAGTCGATCACCTTCTCGAAAGTGTCCGACGCATTTCAAAAAACCATGCAGCTGGTTGGCGTCGATATCGACCATCTGCTTGCCAAGGAGATCCGGCAATGAAGAAAAAAGTACTGACGGTGGACGATTCCCGCACCATCCGAAACATGCTTCTCGTAACGCTGAACAATGCGGGTTTCGAGACGATCCAGGCTGAAGACGGTGTTGAAGGCCTCGAGGTTCTCGAGGAATCCAATCCCGACGTCATCGTCACCGACATCAACATGCCGCGCCTCGACGGTTTCGGCTTCATCGAAGGTGTGCGCCGCAACGAGAAGTACCGTGCGATTCCGATCCTGGTGCTGACGACCGAAAGCGATGCGGAAAAGAAGAACCGCGCCCGCCAGGCCGGTGCCACCGGCTGGATCGTCAAGCCCTTCGACCCCGCCAAGCTGATCGATGCCATCGAGCGTGTAACCGCTTAAAGCCCAGGATTTGCTCCTATGGATATGAACGAAATCAAAGAGATCTTTTTCCAGGAGTGCGAGGAACAGCTCGCTGAGCTGGAATCCGGTCTCCTGAAAATGAATGATGGCGATCGCGATCCGGAAACCGTCAATGCGGTATTCCGCGCGGTGCATTCGATCAAGGGCGGTGCCGGCGCCTTTGGCTTGGATGACCTCGTCGCCTTCGCCCACGTCTTTGAGACCACTCTTGATTGCGTTCGTTCCAACAAGCTAGAGCCTACCCAGGACGTCCTGAAGGTCATGCTGAAGTCGGCTGACGTGCTCGCCGACCTGACCAATGCTGCCCGCGACGGCGGCAGTGTCGACGAAAGCAGAAGCCGCGGCCTCGTCAAGGAACTGGAAGCGCTCGCCAATGGTGAGCTGCCGTCTCCCTCTGCAATCTCCGAGGCGCCCGCGCCGAAGCCGGCACCGAAGGCCGCTCCCGCTGCGGTTGCCGCAGCCCCGGCTCCCAAGCCGACCGACGACAGCGGCTTCCAACCGATCCCCTTCTCCTTCGATGATTTCGGCGGCGAAGAGAAGCCGGTCGATCTGCCGGCTTACGAGATCACTTTCAAGCCGCGCTTCGAGCTCTATTCGAAGGGCAACGACGCCACTCTCCTGCTGCGCGATCTCTCCCGCCTCGGTGAGATGAGCATTTATTGCAACACCGACGCCCTGCCGGGCCTCGACGAGCTCGATCCGGAAGGCGCCTATTTCTTCTGGAACATCACGATCAAGACGGACAAGGGCGAAGACGCCATCCGCTCGGTCTTCGAATTCGCCGAATGGGATTGCGATCTGACCGTGAAGCCGGCAGAGGACAGCAAGCCGGGCGAGACCAATGAAGAACTGCCGATGATCCCGGTTCCGTTCGATCTCTCGATCCTGGACGATGGCGGTGCCGCCGAAGTGCCTGCCGCTGCCGAGACCAAGGCTGGCGACACAGCTGCTGCCGTTGCCGCCGCTGAAACGGCGACCAATGTCACGCAGATGGCTGCTGCCGCTGCCCGCGTCGAAAAGAAGGAATCGGCCGCCGCCGCTGCCGCTGCAGCGGCAAGTGCCGCAGCCCAGAACAATGCTGCCAGCGCCGGCCAGACGATCCGCGTCGATCTCGATCGCGTCGACCGCCTGATCAACCTCGTCGGCGAGCTTGTCATCAACCAGGCGATGCTCTCCCAGAGCGTCATCGAAAATGATACGACCGGCACCTCGTCGATCAATATGGGTCTCGAAGAGCTGCAGCAGCTCACCCGCGAGATCCAGGACTCGGTTATGGCGATCCGTGCCCAGCCCGTGAAGCCGGTCTTCCAGCGCATGTCGCGTATCGTTCGCGAAATCGCTGACATGACCGGCAAGTCGATCCGCCTGATCACCGAAGGTGAAAACACCGAAGTGGACAAGACGGTCATCGACAAGCTGGCCGAACCGCTGACCCACATGATCCGCAACGCCGTCGACCACGGTATCGAAACGCCTGAAAAGCGTGCCGCCGCCGGCAAGAACACCGAAGGTACGGTCCGCCTCACGGCTAAACATCGTTCGGGTCGCATCCTGATCGAGCTTGCCGACGATGGCGCCGGCATCAACCGCGAGAAGGTCCGCCAGAAGGCGATCCAGAATGACCTCATCCCGGCCGACGCCAATCTCTCGGACGAGGAAATCGACAACCTGATCTTCCTTCCGGGCTTCTCCACGGCAGACAAGATCTCCGACATCTCCGGCCGTGGTGTCGGCATGGACGTCGTCAAGCGCTCTATCCAGGCGCTCGGCGGCCGCATCAACATCACGTCGAGGCCGGGCCAGGGCTCGGTCTTCACGATGAGCCTGCCGCTGACGCTCGCCGTTCTCGATGGCATGGTGGTCACGGTCGCCGGCCAGACGCTGGTCGTGCCGCTGACGGCCATCGTCGAAACGCTGCAGCCGGAAGCCGCCGCGATCCACTCCTTCGGTGCGAACCATCGCCTGATCTCGATCCGCAACAGCTTCTGCCCGCTGGTCGATGTCGGTCGCATCCTGAACTTCCGTGCCACCCAGGCCAATCCGGTCGAAGGTGTCGCACTTCTCGTCGAATCCGAAGGCGGCGGTCAGCGTGCGCTCATGGTCGATGCGATCCAGGGCCAGCGTCAGGTCGTCATCAAGAGCCTCGAGGCGAACTACACCCACGTTCCGGGTATCGCCGCAGCGACCATCCTCGGCGACGGCCGCGTGGCGCTCATCCTTGACGTGGACGCGGTCGTCGGCGCCTCGCGCGGTCAGTCCCTCAAGGCGGAAATGTCTTTGGCGGCAGCAGGGTAAAGGGCAATGTCGTACACGGCAAAAAATCTGACCCTGGGCGGAAGCGAACTCATCGCATTTCGTGTTGGCGATCAGGAATTCTGCGTGAACATCATGTCGGTTCGCGAGATCCGGGGCTGGACCCCGGCAACCGCGATGCCGCATTCGCCATCCCATATGATAGGCGTGATCAACCTGCGTGGTGCGGTGTTGCCGATCGTCGATCTGTCGGGCCGACTTGGCATGAAGCCGACCGATCCGAGTGCCCGCCACGTCATCATCGTCGCCCAGGTCCGTCGCAAGGTGGTGGGTCTCCTGGTCGACGCGGTGTCCGACATTCTGACCGTCACCGATGACGATATCCAGCCGACGCCCGAGGTCTCCTCCGACCTCGAGCGCCAGTTCGCTCGGGGAATTCTCGCCATCGATAAGCGAATGATCTGCCTGATCGAACTCGAAGCCCTATTCCCCGAGACCGAAAGCGAAGCCGCATGAATGTACTGGGCGTAAAAGATCAGAGGCAGTCGACCGATGAGGTGCTGGCGAGCGGGGAATACCCGCTGACACGCCGCGACCTCTCGGAAATCGCCGCCATGATCTATGCGGATGCCGGAATCTATCTCAACGAGACGAAAGCCTCGCTGGTCTATTCGCGTCTGTCGAAGCACATCCGCAACCTTGGCCTTTCAGGGTTTCGCGAATATTGCGAGCTTGTCGCCTCGCCGGCAGGTGCTGCCGCCCGGCGCGAGATGCTGTCGCACCTGACGACGAACTTCACGCGCTTCTTCCGCGAAAACCATCATTTCGAGCACTTGCGCGACCATGTGCTGCCCGATCTTCTGAACCGGGCGCGCGCCGGCGGCCGTGTCCGGATCTGGTCGGCTGCGTCCTCGGATGGGCAGGAGCCCTATTCGATCGCATTGACCGTTCTGTCAATGATGCCGAACGTTGCCGACTACGACTTCAAGATTCTCGCGACCGATATCGATCCGAAGATCCTCGCAATCGCCCGGGCCGGCGCTTACGACGAGAACGCGCTGGAAACCGTCTCGCCTGCCATGCGTAAGCAATGGTTTACCGAGGTCGAGATTCAGGGACGCCGCAAGTTCCAGGTCGACGACCGCGTGAAGCGCATCATCACTTACAACGAGCTGAACCTGATGGCCCAATGGCCATTCAAGGGCAAGTTCGACGTCATCTTCTGTCGCAATGTCGTCATCTACTTCGACGAGCCGACGCAGATCAAGATCTGGCAGCGCTTCGCCGGCCTGCTGCCGGAGGGCGGCCATCTCTATATCGGCCACTCCGAGCGCGTCTCGGGCGAGGCCAAGCACGTCTTCGACAATATCGGTATCACCACCTACCGCTATACGACCAAAGGTCTCGGGAGGAAGGCATGAGCGCTCCGGCAAGAGTACTCGTTGTTGACGACTCGCCGACCATGCGCGGCCTGATTGCGGCCGTCCTGAGTTCGGATCCCGAAGTCAACGTCATAGGCCAGGCCGGCGACGCCCTGGAGGCGCGCGAGGCGATCAAGCGGCTGAACCCCGATGTCCTCACCCTGGATATCGAGATGCCGAACATGAACGGCCTCGACTTCCTCGAAAAGATCATGCGCCTGCGGCCCATGCCGGTGATCATGGTCTCGACCATGACGCATCGCGGCGCGGAGGCGACACTTGCAGCTCTCGAAATCGGTGCCTTCGATTGCGTCGGCAAGCCGCAGCCGGGCGAGCCGCGCCCCTTCGGCGATCTTGCCGAGAAGGTAAAGGCTGCCGCCCGCACGCAGCGCAACTTCGCCCAACCGGCCAAGCCCGCTGCCGTCACGCCGCCACCCGCAGTCGCCGACTTCCGCGTCGGCCGCAAGATCGTGGCGATCGGTTCTTCGACCGGTGGCGTGGAAGCCCTGATCGCCGTGCTGCAGAAATTCCCGGCGAATTGCCCGCCGACCGTCATTACCCAGCATATGCCGCCGACCTTCACCAGGAGCTTTGCCGAACGGCTGAACCGGCTCTGTGCGCCGGTCGTGGAGGAAGCGACCGACGGCGCCCGTCTGGAAATCGGCAAGGTCTACCTCGCGCCCGGTGGTGAGCGCCATCTGCAGGTTTCGAATACATCGGCGCCCTGCTGCCGATTGGTCGAGCGGGGGCCGGTCAATGGCCATCGCCCGTCGGTCGATGTGCTCTTCGATTCGGTTGCCGAACTCGCCGGGCGCAATGCCGTCGGTGTGATCCTCACCGGCATGGGTCGCGATGGGGCTGCCGGGTTGTTGAAAATGCGACACGCAGGGGCAAGAACGCTCGGTCAGAACGAAAAAACCTGCGTTGTTTACGGAATGCCAAGAGTTGCCTACGAACTTGGCGCAGTTGAGCAGCAGCTTCCGCTGGCTGCCATCGGCGAGGAAATATTGAAAATGACAGCCGCCCGAAAGGAAGGGACCGAATAATGTCGATCGCGGAGAAAATCAAAGTTCTGATCGTTGACGATCAGGTGACCAGCCGCCTGCTGCTCAGCGACGCACTGACGCAGCTCGGCTTCAAGCAGATCACCGCTGCCGGTGACGGCGAGCAGGGTATGAAGATCATGACGGAGCAGCCCCACCACCTCGTGATCTCGGATTTCAATATGCCGAAGATGGACGGCATCGGCTTCCTGCAGGCCGTGCGCAGCAATCCGAACACCAAAAAGGCGGCCTTCATCATCCTCACCGCACAGGGCGACCGTGCGCTGGTGACGAAAGCTGCCCAGCTCGGCGCAAACAACGTTCTGGCGAAGCCCTTCACCATCGAAAAGATGAAAGCGGCTATCGAAGCCGTGTTTGGAGCCCTGAAATGATCACTGAGGGTGCGGCCCGCCGCGTGCACATCATTCAGGGTGAATACAAGGTCTTGAGCGACCCGGATGCGGTGCTTTCGACCATCCTTGGTTCGTGCGTGGCAGCCTGCCTCAGAGATCCCGTCGCAGGTGTCGGCGGCATGAACCACTTCCTGCTGCCGGGGACAGGCAACACCCCGATGACCGGCGGCGATGCCACGCGCTACGGCGTGCATCTCATGGAACTGCTGATCAACGGCCTCCTGAAAAAGGGCGCGCGGCGCGACCGGCTGGAGGCCAAGATATTCGGAGGAGCGAAGACGATCTCGACATTCTCGAATGTCGGCGAGCAGAACGCAGCCTTCGCCATGCAGTTCCTTCGGGATGAAGGCATTCCGGTGGTCAGCTCCAGCACAGGCGGTGAGCATGGACGAAAGATCGAATATTGGCCGGTGTCCGGCCGTGCCCGGCAATACCCCCTGACCGGTGCCGAAACCCAGAGAACTGTCGCTCTCGAGCAGCGTCCCGCCGCTCCGCAGAAGCCCGCCGAGACCAGTATCGAATTCTTTTAATGGCGAGGATTTTATATGACTTTTACACCGATAATCGAGCCGCCATCGCCGGTAGAGGCGCTAAGCGACGTATTGATGCGCATTGTCTCCGAGCTTCACGACGTGGCCTACCTGATGGAGCGGATCGAACCCCAGCTGATCGAACTGGGCGGCTCGGAAATCCTGAATTCCCCTGACAGCATGAAGGTGATGCAGGGCATCGATCTCGCCGTACAGAAATCGCGGGGTCTCGCTGAATTCATCGACACCATCACCGGTGAAATTCCGCAGAACTGGTCGATCGATGTCGCCACCGCACTCAGCCTCGTCAAGCTTGCCGAAATGCAGAAAGCTCTCGGTGGCGGTACCCGTCACGGCCACTCCCAGCCGCTCAGCAAGGCGGCCGGCGACTTCGATTTCTTCTAGCATCGCAATTCATTCCCGCATGCGCCGAACGAAACGCTCGCACAAGTTTCGGCGTCTATTCGTCAAATGAGGCAATAAGCCTGCTTTGTCTTTGACGGATCGTGCGAGAACAGAATGAATCTGTTAAATCAATTAGTTCAGATTATTAAGAACTTTGGTTCGCTTGGGCGGACGCGTTTGATGATCCTTGGTGGGGTCGGCGCCGCTTCCATCGCAATCATCCTGGCGGCGGCCATTTTCGTCAACAAACCGGCCCAGGAAACGCTTTATGTCGGCCTGGAGACGCCCGATCTCAACCAGATCAGCATGGCGCTCGCCGAAAGCAACATCGATTTTCAGGTCGGAACAGACGGTTCAAGCATCACCGTACCGGCCGGCATGACGGGCAAGGCCCGCCTGTTGCTTGCCGAACGCGGCCTGCCGAACAGCGCTAACGCCGGTTACGAGCTCTTCGACAATGTCGGTTCGCTCGGCCTCACCTCCTTCATGCAGGAAGTGACCCGCGTCCGTGCTCTCGAAGGTGAAGTCGGCCGCACCATTCAGTCGATCTCCGGCATCACCGCCGCACGTGTCCACATCGTCATGCCCGAGGTCGGCAATTTCCGTAAGGCCGAACAAAAGCCGACGGCATCCGTCATGATTCGCGCCAGTGCCGCGACGGGGCGAAACGCCGCCACCTCGATCCGTCACCTCGTCGCCTCGGCCGTGCCGGGGCTTGATGTCGATGACGTGACGATCCTCGATTCCGCCGGCCAGCTTCTTGCTTCCGGCGACGAAGCCAGCAACAGTATGCTGAACCGCTCGCTCAGTATCGTCCAGAACGTCCAGCAGGAAGTCGAATCGAATATCGACAAGGCGCTCGCACCCTTCCTCGGCATGGATAACTTCCGCTCCAGCGTAACGGCCAACCTCAACACAGACGCCCAGCAGATCCAGGAAACTACCTACGATCCGGAATCCAAAGTCGAGCGCTCGGTCCGCTCCACGAAGGAAAACGCCCAGTCCCAGCAGCGTCAGTCTGACAATGCGACGACGGTCGAGCAGAACATTCCACAAGCAGCACCTGATGCCGGTGGCGCCAATGGTCCGCAGTCTGAGGACAAGTCCGACAAGCGCGAAGAGCAGACCAACTACGAAATCAACAGCAAGACCACGGCCACGACGCGCAGCGCATACCGGGTCGAAAAGCTCTCGGTCGCCGTCGTCGTCAACAAGGGCCGCATCGCCAAGATGGTCGGCGAACCGGCTGACCAGGCCAAGATCGACGCCTACCTCGCTGAAATGCAGAAGATCGTTACTTCGGCCGCTGGTCTCGACACGAATCGCGGCGATGTGGTTACCGTCACGGCGATGGACTTCCTTGAGAACCAGCTTCTCGACGATGCGAATGGCGGCGTCCATGTCATGGATATTCTGAGCCGCAACCTCGCCGGTATCATCAACTCGTTGGCCTTCGTTGCAGTTGCCTTCGTGGTGGTCTGGCTGGGCGTGCGCCCCCTCATCCGCACCGTCAACGGCTCGGGCTCCTCCTCCGCAGTGCTCGGCGACGCCACTCCCGAATCGGCTGGTTTGGAACTGCCGGACTTCGCGCCGGCGGGCGCTTCTTCGGGCGGCGCGCTCATGGATGGCTTCGGCTCCGACTTCGGCTTCGACAGCACCGAGGATCTGCTCAGCCTCGGCGACGATGACGGCAACTTCAACCGCCGGGTCAAGGAAGGTCCGGAACGCAAGCTTGCTCGCATGGTGGAGATCAACGAGGAGCGCGCCGCGAAGATCCTCAGGAAATGGGCGATCGACGAAGCAGCATGATGAAAAGGCCGGGAAACCGGCCTTTTCTTTTCTTAGCTGTGGATACATCAATCGGTAACAAGAACGTGACCCATGATCGCAGCCGGCTCTTAAAGAGTCGGTTTCTCTATGACAGAGAATTCGGATGTAGAGATCGCCGGGCAGCGGGATGGCGTCGTTCGCATGAGGCTCAAGCCTTGCATAGGGTGGGCGACATGAGTATTTCTACAGTAGAACAATAGTTCGTTGCTTTTGTGCGTTTGAGATTTGCTTTCGCCGGGCATTCGATTGCGGCACGCCCCCGGTCGGAACTGTGACAATTACGTCATTCAGATCGATAATTCCGCTCAGCGTCACTCGCGCATAAGGCGAGGAACGTTGCGGCCAATGCCAGAATCATCCTAGTTTATATATCTTCGCGAGAGTGGAGTGGTGATCGAATCACTGCATGGAAAGTCGCAAAAGTAAATCCCCAGAAGTCGGAGATGGTGATTTACGATGGTTGGCTTACCCTCAAGTGATTCGAAGTGGGATTCGTGTGGGGCATGTGTTTGAATCCCTTTCACAAAAACAGAACTTCTTTGCGAGAACCGACAGTTTCTCAGCCGCAGGTCACTGCCAATGGATATGGACATATTTCAGGCGAATAAAGGCGAGAAGCAGATGGCGAACTTCCTAGGCGCCAATGTGCCGGATCTTCAGCCGCGCGACGAACTGATCGATCGCCTGCGCGTCATTGCTGAGACCGGCAAGCTGCAGGCCGGCCTGCGGGCGCTGACCGACTATGTCGGTGCCATGCATTATCTGATGGCGCGCTGCGACCTCATCCAGGAAAGCGGTCTGGACTTTATCGTTTCGTCTGACTGGCCCTTCGATCTGGTGAAGGATGTCGCCAATGACCTGGTTGCCGGTTATGCGCGCTCGACGGAGTTCGAGAAGTGCATGCAGGTATTGCAACCGGGCTTTGCGCTTCTGCCGGAGAGCGCCGACGTGCCGCATGGCGCCAGCCGGCAATATTGCTCTCTGACCCTCAATGTCGGCCGCTCTCGGTTGGTGCTGATGTTCCTGTTCAGGGAAGGCGTCGTTCTGTCGCCGGAACGTCTTCGGGACGTAGGCCTCCTGGCGGGCTATTTCGCAAGCTTCCTTCGGTGCGGGGGCACGAAGGTCGATCGCGATTTCGAACTGACGGACCGAGAGTTGGAATGCCTCTTCTGGATTGCGGAAGGCAAGACGAGCGACGAGATCGCCATGATCCTCGGCATCTCCCGGAATACCATCAATAATTACATCACCAGTGTGATGCGGAAGACTGCAACGAAGACTCGTTCCGAGGCGATAGCCTTCGCCGTTCGCAACAATCTCGTTTGAGGGGAATTATGGGGCATCAACCAGGCAGGGTGATAAGCAATACGGACCAGATGCGCATGGTACGTGTGAACAGGATTTCCAGCCGGTCTGACCTTTTCCCGCGCCTGATTGCCATGCAGAAGCTCGCGGATACGCAGGGTTTCGCCGTCTTTCGTGTCAGCGGCTCCGGTGTGCCGGCAAAGCAGCGACTGATCTGCGAGCTGGAGAACTGGGGTCCCTCGAATGCCGGCTTCGGCAAGGCCTTCATCGATGCCTATGGCGAGGCGCTGCTCGACCATATCGATCGTTCGCTGTTGCCGTTGTTCTGGGCCGGGAGCCACGACAGCGCGGCTCCAGGCCCTGCCGACTTCTCACCTTTCATGGTGAGGCTGAAAGATGGCATGGTGCCTTTCTCCGGTCTTGCTTTTCCGGTGCGCCTCGGCGCCATCGGCAACGGCTTCGTGCTCTTCACCGGCGATGAAATCGATCCTCAGAGCGATACGATCATCGAGCTGCACGGCCGGTGCTGCAATGTCATGATGGATCTGCTGTCCCTCGATGAGCGGCGTGCGGCGGCGAGCGAAGCACTGAGTGAGCGCGAGATCGCCTGCCTTCAGCTCGCTGGTGATGGTCGTATCAGCGAAGAAATCGCCGACAAGCTCGGCCTGTCCGTCCATACGGTGAACGCCTATCTCGGCTCGGCAACCATCAAGCTCGATTCGGTCAACCGCATCCAGGCGATCGCCAAGGCGATACGTTTGGGTTACATTAGCTGACACAGCAAGGCCCGGTGCCTTGCGGACCGGGCCTGATATTCCCAGGCGGAAAAAGTGCTTTAGCCGGCGAGCGCCTGCGGCTTCGCCACGATATAGCGCGCTTCGTGCAGGCTCCTTTGGAGAAAAGCCGTGTTTGCGTCCGGATCGCTGGAAGCGTTCTGGAAGGAAATATGATTGATCTCGATGCCGGCGTGGTCTTCTGCCAGCGTCAGTTGCGCATAGACGGTCACGCCGCGCGGCTTGATTTCGAGATCCAGCACAACTTCGGGCTTGCCACCCCATTCCAGCGTATAATTTCCACCCAGGCCGAAGTTGACAGTGCCAGGATGGAAAAACAGTTCCGCCGCGGAAGCGACGAGGTCGGCGAGATTGCCGTAATACTCGAAACGCAGCAGAGAAATGAGATCGGATGCATCCAGAAGCCTGAGCTCGGTTGCGACCGGGCTGATCGCTTCTGCAAGGATTTTTTCACGCTGGGCAGAGTAGGGGCATTTTTTCATTCGACTTATCTTACCCGTTTGTTCTTGGCCTCCGCGGCGTAAACCCGATGAATGAGTTCCGCGACGGCCTTATAGAAGACTGACGGTATGACACTATCCACCGAGACTTGCGCAAACATGGAGCGTGCGAGAGGTGGATCCTCGAACACGGGGATGTTGTTCTCTTCGGCGATCTCCCTGATTTTCAACGCAATAAGGTCCTGGCCCTTGGCAAGGACGACCGGCGCATCGTTTTCCTCGCGTACGTAACGCAGCGCCACGGCATAGTGGGTCGGGTTGGCGATGACGAGGGTGGCGCGCTGGACGCTGGAGATCATGCGCCGGCGGGCGCGGTCACGCATGACGGAGCGCTGCCTGCTCTTGACGAAGGGGTCGCCCTGCGACTGCTTGTTTTCTTCCTTCACCTCGTGCTTCGTCATCTTCAGCTCGGTGAACCAATGATACCGCGTCCAGAAGACGTCGGCGATGGCGACGATAGCGGTGGCGACCAGCATGACGATGATGATCTTGCGCATCGCCGTCATCATGCGAACCATGATCGTCTGCGGATCCGAGAACATCGCATCGATCGAGCCGAAATATTCGCTTCTGAGGACGAAGAAGAGAATCACCCCGACGACGACCACCTTGAAGAGCGATTTACCAAATTCGACGAGGCCCTGGAGGCTGAAGAGCCGCGACCATCCCTTGATCGCTGAAATACGCGAGGCCTGTGGACGAATGCGTTCGAGAACCGGCGTCGGCAGATTCTGAAAGACGGACGAGGCGATACCGAACACCATGAACATGATGAAGGCAGGGGCCAGAAACGCAGCCACGGCCCAGCCGAGCTTCGCAAAGAGCGAGAGGACGTCAGGCCCGGTTTCGATCTTCCACTGGTCCGGCTGCTCAAAGATGTCGCGCAGGGTTTCGGCCATGTGTGACGTTGCGTTTGGAAGGAAGAAGACGAGATAGATGAAGGTCGCCAGAATCGTCGCGAAGATCGAGATTTCACGCGAGTGGGGGGTATTACCTTTTTCGGCGGCATCCGACCGCTTTTTCGCGGTCGGGGCTTCTGTTTTGCTGTCCTTGTCTTCATCGGCCAAATGCGCGGCCCTCCGTCAAAGAAAAAGGCCGCTGCTGGAGTGCGGCCTGTTTCCATGAAGGGTAGTCTTGTGCCTGCTGCCGATCAACCGCTGCCTTGCCGGCGAACGGTCTTGTCAACAACTGCGACGGCTTTAGGCGGCCGCCGGACCGCCTTCCTTTTCCTTGAGTTCGATCTGGCCGGCATTGGCCAGACGAATCGCTTCCTGCGCGACAGCGCGCCGGGCAATCGCGATTTCGCGCGGATTGACGCCGGCCATGCCGCTTTGCAGATCCGATTCGATCATGCGGCGCTGGCGCGGACTGATGGCTGACAGGACCGATTCGCGGATTTCGGCCGATGCGCCGCGCAGCGCGACGGTGAGAACGTCGGACGAGATATCGTTGAGCAGCATGACGCGGCTGCGCTGCGGCATGAACATGAGGTCTTCGAAGAGGAAGATCTTCGGACGGACCTTGTTGACCGCTTCGCGGCTGATCGATTCGAGCGAGGTGAGCAGCGTGTCGACCTGCGGCTTGTCCATTTCGTTCATCAGGTCGGCGACCTTGGTCGAGCCGGATGCGTTGCGTTCCGCGTCGACCTCGGCAAGCAGCGTCATCACCTGGTTTTCAATGATCTGCGCGGCCTTCGGGCTGACGCTCTTCATGTTGACCGTGCGGTTCATGATGTCTGCGCGGCGGTTGTCGGGAAGCTGTAGCAGCACCTTCGCGCCGAAGGACGAGGGCATCATGGACAGAATATAAGCAACGGTCTGCGGATGCTCGCGCAACAGGAACTGGGCGACGAAGGCAGGTTCCGCCTCGGCGAGACGGTCCCAGATGGAGGTCTCATAGGCCTGGAAGGCGGTGCGGCGGCCGAGCAGGCTGTCGACTTCGTCCGGCGTCAGGCCTTCCTCGAGGATGGCTTCGATCGCCTTGGCGTTGTCCATCAGACCGGCGCCTTCGGTGAAGAGATCTTCGAATTCGCCGACGAGCTGAAGAAGCTCGTCCGGCGGGATGGCGCGAAGCGCCTGGGCAGATCCGATGATGGTCTGCAACTCGGCCTGCGTGAAATATTTCAGCAGCCGGCCGGCGACCCCCTTCCCCATAGCGAGAAGAACTGCCGCCGCCTTTTCAGCCTGGGTCAACGGTTTCCCGGCAAGTGCGCCGCCGAAATCGTCAAAGTCCATCATGGTCTAACCTCTCCGTCCCGCACAGGGATCAGGCTTTTTTCGTGCTCAAAACTTCTATCAGTTTTACACCGAACCGCGTGTCGTCGTTATCAAGGACCGTAATCTCGCCGCGCGCAATCCTGCGGCCGTTCACCATTATTTCGACCGGCTCGCCGATCTTCTTGTCGAGCGCGATGGTGGCACCCTCAGTGAGGTTCATCAGGCCGGAAACCTGCATGCGGCTCGTCCCGAGCACGATCTGGACATCGATAGGAATATCCATGATCAGGTCGAAATTCGAGTTCAGCGCGCTGCCGAGCGGTGCCGGAGCGGACTGGAAGGAATTGCCGCCGAAGCTTGGCGCAGCCTCGAGGCCGGGAAAGCCTGCTGCACCCGTGCCGCCAGCATCGTCACCCCCGAAATCGCTTCCTGCGAAGTCGGCACCGCCGAAGGGTGTTTCGCCGGCATCACCGCCGAATGGCGAGAGGTCCGTTCCAGCTGCGAAAGCATCATTCTGCAGGTCGTCGCCGAACTGCGGAAGGTCGCCATCCGAATCTTTCTTCAGCACGCCGCGCAGGTCGTCGATAGCCTGATCCAGATCGGCTTCATTGCCCGGCATGTCCAGGGAGAGGTCACTATTCTGCTGTGTCTTCTTCGTAGCCATGAAATCACTATTCCAGTTGAAACTTGCCTCAAACTGCCTTTGTGGCGCTGAGAGCGAGAGAACCGATTAATTCATTAAGTGCCGGATCAGCTCGTCATCCGAATTCATGGTGTCTTTCACGCGCACCATGTAGTTGTCGCCTGAACGCCCGAACTCGCACACATACAATTCCCGGCTGTTGGCGCTGACTTCGACACGCACGTCGCCGCTGTCGCGGAAAGGAATGACATCGCCAGCCATCAGCTTGGAAATCGTTCGCAATGTCAGGTCCTGCAGATGGATCTTCGCTTCGAGGGTTACGTGCGAGCGGCGAACCTGGTCGCCGATCTGCTCGGTGAACTCGGGCGATTTGCTGGGCTGCTTCTTCGGCTTCGGGGCCGAAACCGTCGTCTTGAGCAGCGCCGTCTGCGGCACGATCAGGCTGAATTCGGAAACGATGCCGGCAAGCGTGATCGACATGTTGATCGCAGCAGCAAATTCGTCGGTGCGATCTTCCGGCGGACGCACACGGGTCTCATGTGCGAAGGGAGCCGACAGACTGGGCTCGAATCCGCCCGGCGCGTTGACGGCCGAACGTAGTACCTTGGCAATCTTGTCGAACACCATGCCGGCGAGATCGAGTTCGATAACAGAGAGAAGCCGGTCGGCCGGCTCCTCGATCGTTTCGGCAGTGGCGCCAAGCAGGTGCTCCATCAGGGTGATGATGAAACCATTGCCACAGCCGATGGTGATGTTTTGGGACCAATTGCGCAGCGTCGCATCGACGAGCGTCATGTTGGTGCTGAGATCGTCGATCAGGTGATTCTTGTAGCCGATCTCGCAGCCGAGATAGCCGACTGTCACATCGAGGCCGGTTTCGCTTTTCAGGACATCGGGAAAGAACTCGCTGTAGATGTCGCCGAAGGAACTGCAGAGCTTGGCAACCCTGCCCTTGTCGCCAAGACCGCCGGTCAATTTGGCAAGGAGGGCAGGATCCATTGTCTGGTTGTCATGCGAAGCATTGCTCATAGTCATTTAAGCTGCCTTGTTTTCGCCACCTGGGTTCATCATTTCCTGCTCCACTGCGTCGATCGACGGGCGTTCATACGCCGAGATCGTCTTGCGGCCGTATTCGAGGGCGACCTGCGGCACCGAGCCGTTCATGTAGGCAAGCAGGGTCTGCTTGACGACAACGTAAAGGCGGTGCTGCTTGGAGCGGACGACCTTGATCTGCGAGACCAGGGGGGAGCAGACGCAGTAGGAAAGCAGAATGCCGAGGAATGTGCCGACGAGTGCCGAACCGATGAGGTGACCGAGCACTTCCGGCGAGTCGTTGATGTGCGCCATGGCCTTGATGACGCCGAGAACCGCCGCAACGATACCGATGGCAGGGAACGAATCGCCCATGATCTGAATCGCATGGTAGGGCTTCATCTTGTCATGAAGGATGGTGTTGATTTCTTCGTCCATCAGCGCCTCGATCTCGTGGGAGCGGGCGTTGCCGATGATGATCAGGCGCACGTAGTCGCAGATGAAGGCCGTCAGTTCCTTGTTCTTCAGAACCGTCGGGGCCGACTGGAAGATCGTCGAATCGGCCGGGTTGTCGATATGCGCTTCGATTTCGTTGCGCGACTTCGTGCGCAGGTCGCGCATCAGCGAATAGAGCACGCCGAGCGTATCGAGATAGTTGCGCTCCTTGGGGACGGCGTGCTTGAAGGCCTCGCCGAGCGCCTTGCCGGAGTCCTTCACAACCTTCATGGGGTTCGCCATGATGAAGCTGCCAAGACCGGCGCCGCCGATGATCAGAAATTCGAAGGGCTGAAAAAGAGCATCGACTTCGCCGCCCATGGCCATGAAGCTACCGACGATACAGCCGCAGACAACTACAAATCCGATAATAATATTCATCGTCAGCCCAATCTGAACGTTGCTTTTCTTTGCGACGGATAGGGTTTGTGCCTTGCGTGAGGCTGATGAAAGCGGCTTTCGCGCATTAGTTTGCGCTGCCAGCTTCGCGCAAGGATTTGCCTTCATATTGAACGTGACGAGTGGGCCTATGCGCGCCCATGTCTGAGATGCCGCTCAGCGGAACCCGTGGCCGAACGAAAAGGAGCCCGGTGTTTCGTCCCGTTTATCGCCAATGTGGAGCTTACCGACATGCAATCCGGTCTTTACGTTTCCCTGTCGTCGCAGATGGCCCTCGAAAAACGCCTGACGACGATCGCCGACAACATGGCCAACGTGAACACGACCGGGTTTCGCGGCACCGAGGTAAAGTTCGATGAAATGATGGCGAACAACCAGAACAAGACGAACACCAAGGTCGCCTTCGTCTCCCAGGGCAACGACTATCTGGACACCACCCATGGCGAAATGCAGCACACCGGCAACATGCTCGACTTCGCCATCAAAGGCGATGCCTGGTTCTCTCTGGACACGCCGGCCGGCCGCGTTCTGACGAGGGATGGCCGCTTCACGATACGCGATACCGGCGAACTGGTTTCCACCCGCGGCTATCCGGTTCTCGATGCAGGCGGTGCGCCGATCGTACTCAACGCCGCCGGTGGCGAACCGAAGGTCGGTACGGACGGCATCATCTATCAGAATGACCGCCAGGTCGCTTCACTCGGCCTCTTCGAAGCCGATATCGACAAGGGTTACCTCCGCTACGAAAACAGCGGCATCATGACGACCGAACCGCCGCGCGCCGTCGTCGACCGTTTCAATGTTGGCGTCGAGCAGGGCTATCTCGAAAATTCCAACGTCAATGCGATGCATGAGATGACACAGCTTATCGAGGTCAACAGGGCCTTCGAAAGCGTATCGTCGCTGATGCGCGATAGCGAAGACTCCTTCAAGGAAGCAGTACAGACGCTGGGCGGCAGCCGCTAAGGCAGGGTGTGAAGCATGAACACCACCCTGTTGACCGAGGACGCACTCTCGCCGAAGCTCACGCATCTCGGCGACCTGGCAAAACGCTATGCCTCGCCAGAATTCTCGGTGACGCATGGCGGTCGCGTACACACGATCGCCGCCGGCCACTATACCGTGCGCGGCCTTTCCCGGCATGTGCGCCTCGGCGAGTTCGTCGCGCATAAATCCGCGACGGGCGTCCATCTCGGCGAAGTGGTCAGGGTGGAGCCGGATTTGGTTTATGTCTGCCCTATCGAACCGGGCGAACCGATCGGCATCCATGACGTCGTCATCCGCAAGGGTGCCTTCCGTATCTCTCCGTCGGACAGCTGGTGCGGCCGCACCATCAATTCCCTCTGCGAGCCGATCGACGGTCTCGGCCCGATCGCCGAAGGCCTGGATCGCCGTTCGATCTCAAACGCTGCGCCGCCTTCGATGACGCGTCAGCGCGTCGAAAACGGATTCAAGACCGGCGTACGCGCGATCGATATCTTCTCTCCGCTCTGCCTCGGCCAGCGTCTCGGCATTTTCGCGGGCTCGGGTGTCGGCAAGTCGACGCTGCTGTCGATGCTGGCCCGCGCCGACGCTTTCGACAAGGTGGTGATTGCGCTCGTCGGCGAACGCGGCCGTGAAGTCCGCGAATTCATCGAGGATACGCTCGGCAGCAACATGAAGAAGGCGATTGCGATCGTCGCTACCAGCGACGAGAGCCCGATGTTGCGCAAGATGGCGCCGCTGACGGCAATCACGATCGCCGAGCATTTCCGCGATAAGGGCGAAAACGTTCTTTTCATCGTCGATAGCGTGACGCGTTTCGCCCATGCGATTCGTGAAGTGGCGACCGCGGCAGGCGAGCCGCCGATCGCCCGCGGTTATCCGGCCTCCGTCTTTACCGAGCTGCCGCGTCTCCTTGAGCGCGCCGGTCCCGGTGCGGAAGGGACTGGCACAATTACCGCGATCATCTCCATCCTCGTCGATGGCGACAATCATAACGATCCGATCGCCGACTCCACCCGCGGTATTCTGGATGGCCATATCGTTCTCCAGCGCAGCCTGGCGGAGGAGGGGCGCTACCCGCCGATCGATCCGCTCGCATCCATCTCGCGTCTTGCCCGCAAGGCCTGGACTCCGGATCAGGAGAAGCTGGTTTCCCGCCTTAAGGTACTGATCCACCGCTTCGAGGAAACGCGCGATCTGCGTCTCATCGGCGGCTACCGTCCGGGCGCCGATCCCGATCTCGACATGGCGGTCAAGCAGGTGCCGATCATCTATGACGTCCTGAAACAATCTCCGGGAGATCGCGAATCGCTTGATGCCTTCGCCGATCTTGCCGGTGCTCTCAAGGCCGCCGCCGGCGTACCCACTCCGAGTGCGCCTATTCAAAGGAGGGCCTGATCATGGCCGATTTCGAAGACGAACGGATCGCCGCGCTGAAAGAGCGCAACAAAGGACTGCTGCTCGACCGCGCGCTGACCTTTTTGGGCCTGGCACTTGCCGGTGCCTCCGCCTTCTTCCCCTGGTACGTCTTCTTCAACGAGGACAAGTTCGGCATCAGCGTCGCCGATAGCAATACCTCCCGTGAATTGCCGGACTGGCCGGCGCGCAACGTCTTCAGCGTCTCACCACTCGCCATGGTCAACAAGAAGGATGAAGGCAAGAAAGTTCCACCGATCGACAACATGACAACGGCGACCGTTTCCGAGCTCGGCAAGGAGCGCAACGGCGACGCCTCGATGGAGGATCAGCCTTTCCCCGGCAAAGGCTCTTTCCGCCTGCTGCATGTGGCCAACGGCCGGGCACTCATCGAAGATCCCTCGGGCATGTATGTCGTGCGCGTCGGCTCGATCCTGCCTGACGAAAGCCGTCTTGCCACATTGGAACAGCGCGACGGCAAATGGGTGATCGTCACCTCCAAGGGTGAGGTCTACCAGAACAACTAGTTCAGGCAAAAGCGAAGCGCTGCGAGGCCCTGTCGGAGAAACGGTCGGGCAGCGGCGGTTGGTGCCTGCAAGCAATCTCGAAGAATGGCTTGTAAAGCCTGCATTTACCGTAAGTCCCACGCAAGATTACCGCCCTAGGTTCGGCCTAGTAAAAACGGAGAGTTCTCATGCAACCGATTCAACTTTTCGACTTGGCTTCGAAGCAGGCGGAATGGCTGACGATTCGTCAGGAGGTTGTTGCCGGCAACATCGCGAATGCAAACACGCCGAAGTTCCGTGCGAAGGACGTGACGCCTTTTCAGGCGGTGCTCGACCAGTCGGATGTCACCATGGCGCGCACCAATCCGATGCATCTGAGCGGCAACGATTTCAGCACGAGCGGTGACATCGACGTGAAGGATGCCGCGCTCGACCAGGAAATCGGCGTGCAGGAATCCGGCAACACTGTCGGTGTGGCCGAAGAACTTTCCAAGTCCGGCGAGATCAAGCGTCAATACGACCTGAACACCTCGCTGGTCAGTTCCTTTCATCGAATGATGTTGATGACGGTAAGGAAGTAGGCTCATGGATCCGCTTTCAGCAGCAATGAAAATCGCAGGTTCCGGGCTCGAGTCGCAGTCGACACGTCTGCGTATCGTTTCGGAAAACATCGCCAACGCCCGTTCGACTGGCGACACACCTGGTGCCGATCCCTATCGCCGCAAGACCATCACCTTCGGCCAGCAGCTTGATCGCACCAGCGGCGTCGAAACCGTCAACGTCAAGAAGATCGGCGTTGATGAAGGCGACTTCACTAAGGAATACGACCCGAGCAATCCTGCTGCGGACGAGAAGGGCATCGTCAAGATGCCGAACGTCAACATCCTGATCGAGATGGCCGACATGCGCGAAGCCAACCGCTCGTATGACGCCAATCTGCAGACGATCAAGCAGACTCGCGACCTCATTTCCTCGACGATCGATCTCCTGAAGAGCGGACAATAATGATCAGCAGCATACAGAATGTCAGCAATCTCTCGATGACCCGCGCGCTCGGCGCCATCGATACCGAAAATTCTGCCTCTTCCTCGACCGCGACGTCGTCTGCCGCAGCAGGCGCATCCGGCGGCCTGAGCTTCGCCTCCGTCATGGGCAACATGGCGAGCGAAGCCGTCAGCAGCCTGAAGGGCGCGGAAAACATGTCTTTCGCCGGCATCAAGGGCACGGCTTCCACACGCGAAGTCGTCGATTCGATGTTGCAGGCCGAGCAGACCCTTCAGACTGCCATCGCCATTCGCGACAAGGTCGTCTCGGCCTTCCTCGAAGTCACCAAGATGCAGATGTAACTGATTTGAGGACGAACACATGAGAGCGCTCGCCATCGCAGCAACGGGCATGGATGCCCAGCAGACCAACCTGGAAGTCATCGCGAACAACATCGCGAACATCAACACGACCGGTTTCAAGCGCGCCCGCGCCGAGTTCACCGACCTTCTCTACCAGACCGAACGTGCCAAGGGTGTCGCCAACCGCGCCAACCAGGCTGTCGTTCCGGAAGGCGCCAATATCGGTCTTGGCGTCCAGACTTCGGCTGTGCGCAATCTGCATCTGCAGGGTGAATTGACCCAGACCGGCAACGACCTCGACGTCGCAATCGTCGGCAAGGGTTTCTTCCAGATCCAGTCGACCGATGGCACGACGCTCTATAGCCGAGCCGGTGCGCTCAACAAGAACGACCAGGGCCAGCTCGTCAACATCGACGGTTATGAAGTCATCCCCGGTATCACTATCCCGCAGGGTTCCACCGAGCTGACGATCAGCCGCTCCGGCCAAATCACCGCCAAGCTGCCCGGCCAGACCACTCCGAGCACTCTCGGCCAGCTTACGCTCGCCGATTTCGTCAACGAAGCTGGCCTGCAGCCGATTGGCGACAACCTCTTTCAGGAAACGCCCGCATCCGGCGAAGCGGTCATCAGCAATCCTGACCAAGACAATATGGGCTATCTCAAGCAGGGCTATCTGGAATCCTCGAACGTCGATCCGGTCAAGGAAATCACCGAGCTGATCTCGGCACAGCGCGCTTATGAAATGAATTCCAAGGTGATCACGACAGCTGATGAAATGGCATCCATCGTCAGCAAGAACCTGAAGTAAGAGGGAAGGGCCGAACATGACGTTTCGCCGGGCAGGACACATCCAAGGATGGGTGGCTGCGGCCACGATCGCAATCGCCGGTATGGTCGTGCCGGCAGCAGCGGATGCCGGCATGGGTTATGCCGTCGTCCCGACAACGATCATCTACCCCGGCGACACGATTTCGAGCGCCCAGCTTCAGGAAGTCGAGGTCACCAATCCCAACCTCGCCGGAGATTATGCAAAGTCGGTCTCCCAGGTCGAAGGGCTGGTTTCCAAGCGCACGCTCCTGCCGGGCCGGACGATTTCGGTTTCCGCCCTGCGCGAGCCCTACACGGTCACACGCGGTTCCAATATCCGCCTGGTCTTCCAGCTTGGCCAGATGACCATTTCCGCTGCCGGCTCGCCTCTCGAAGATGGTGCGACCGGCCAGATGATCCGTGCACGCAATATGGATTCCGGCGTTATCGTCAGCGGCACCGTGCTCGCCGACGGTACGGTCCATGTGAGGGCAAAATGAAGTTCTTCTTTCGCACCCTGAGCTTGGTTGCGGTTTTGGCGATGAGCCTGACCGATGTCGCGCCTGCATGGGCGCTGACGTCCCGCATCAAGGACATTGCATCGCTGCAGGCCGGCCGCGACAACCAGCTCATCGGCTACGGCCTCATCGTCGGCCTGCAGGGAACCGGTGACGGTTTCCGTGCTTCACCCTTCACCGAGCAGTCCATGCGCGCGATGCTGCAGAACCTCGGCATCTCCACGCAGGGCAGCCAGTCGAACGCCAAGAATACGGCGGCCGTCATGGTCACCGCCAACCTGCCACCCTTTGCAAGCCCCGGCAGCCGCATCGATGTAACGGTCAGTTCGCTCGGCGATGCGACCTCGCTGCGTGGCGGTACGCTCATCATGACCTCGCTGTCCGGCGCCGACGGCCAGATCTATGCCGTTGCCCAGGGCGCCGCGATCGTCACCGGCTTTCAGGCCCAGGGACAGGCGGCGACCTTAACCGAAGGTGTGACGACAGCCGGTCGCGTGCCGGGCGGTGCGATCATCGAGCGCGAATTGCCGTCCCGCTTCAAGGATTCGGTCAACCTCGTTCTGCAGCTTCGCAACCCCGATTTCTCTACGGCGATCCGCATCGCAGATATCGTCAACGGCTACGCCAAGGCACGCTTTGGCGGTCCGGTTGCGGAAGCCAAGGATTCGCAGGAGGTCATCATCGAGAAGCCGCGCGAGGCCGATCTGACGCGTCTGATGGCCGATATCGAAAATCTCGTGGTCGAGACCGATACACCGGCCAAGGTCGTCATTAACGAACGCACCGGCACGATCGTCATCGGCTCGGATGTTCGCGTCTCGCCGGTCGCCGTCAGCTACGGTACATTGACCGTGCAGGTCACCGAAACGCCGCAGATCATCCAACCCGAGCCCTTCTCGCGCGGTGAGACCGCTGTCCAGCCGCAGACGGATATCCAGGCGCAGAAAACCGGCGGACGGGTTGCGATCATCGACGGTCCTGACCTGCGCACTCTCGTTGCCGGTCTCAACAATATCGGTGTCAAACCGGATGGCATCATCGCCATTCTCCAGGGCATTAAATCTGCGGGCGCCCTGCAAGCGGAGCTTGTGCTGCAATGAGCAAGATCACGAACCCGATCGTCGAACTGTTGCGCCGGATGGCATTGCCGGCCGCAGGCCTCATGCTGCTTTCCATTCCCGGCGCTTTCGCCCAGGAAGTGGCGCCGGCGGGCGACATCACCTCAACGGACGAGGTCAAGCAGTTCTGCACGAATATCGCCGATCCGGCGCGCGATCAGCGCTATCTTCTGCAAAAACAGGAACTCGAGAAGCTGCGTGCAGATATCGACAGCCGCATTGCCGAGATGGATAAGCGCAAGGCTGAATATCAGGACTGGCTGAAGCGGCGTGACGATTTCCTCAAGCAGGCCGAGGCCGGCCTGACGGATATCTACAAGAAGATGAAGCCGGATGCGGCGGCACTGCAGCTGCAAGACGTCAGGCCCGAACTGGCCGCCGCCGTCATCATGCGGCTCGGGCCGCGCCAGTCCAGCCTGATCCTGAATGAGATGGATTCCACCAAGGCTGCCAACATCGCCGGCATCATCGCAAGTGCGTCTGATCCCAATACCTCGAAGGATCCTTCATGAATAAGCGTTTACCGGCTGTGATCGCCGCGGTCGCCCTCCTTGCAGGCTGCCAGTCCACGGCAGTCAACGAGATCGGCCGCGCGCCTGCCATGAGCCCGATCGGCAGCGGTCTCGCCTACGGCCAAACGCCGCAGATGGGGCTCTATCCGAAGCAGCCGCGCGCGGTGGCCCAGGGCTATTCGCTGTGGAGCGATTCGCAGGCCGCGCTCTTCAAGGATGCGCGCGCGCTCAACGTCGGCGATATCCTGACGGTCGACATCCAGATCAATGACAAGGGATCCTTCGACAACGAGACCAATCGCAGCCGCAAGAATTCGAGTGGCATGGCCTGGGATGTCAACGCCCAGATCTTCGGTTGGACGCCACAATCCAAGACGGATTTGACCTACGGTTCCGACACGAGCACGGACGGCAAGGGCAAGATCGAGCGTACCGACAAGCTCAACCTTCTGGTTGCCGCCGTTGTCACCGGCATTCTCGAAAACGGCAATCTGGTTATCAGCGGTTCGCAGGAAGTTCGCCTGAACCAGGAACTGCGTATCCTCAACGTCGCCGGCATCGTACGTCCCCAGGACGTCAATTCCGACAACCAGATCTCCTACGACAAGATCGCCGAGGCCCGTATTTCCTACGGTGGCCGCGGCCGCCTGATGGAAGTGCAGCAGCCGCCGCGCGGCCAGCAGGCCATCGATCTCTTCTCGCCGCTTTGAGGCTGAACCAAGATGGCAGACAACGAAACAGGCGAAGGCAAAAAGAAATCGGGCGGCATGGTGATGACGATCATCGGCCTTGCCGTGCTGACGCTCGTCGGTGCCGGCGGCGGCTGGGCGGTCGGCAACATGGTGGCCCCGAATATCCGCAGTGCCGCGGAGGCTGAACAGGCGAAGGAGGCCGAGGCCAAGAAGAAGGCCGAGGGCGGTCTTCCGAAGATCGCCAACGAAGCCAACAACATCGTGCTGCTCGACCCGGTCACCTCGAACCTCGCTTACCCCTCGGAAAACTGGATCCGACTCGAGGTGGCGCTGATGTTCAACGGGCCGCCGGATGTCAAGGTCGCCGAGGATATTCACCAGGATATTCTCGCTTATGTCAGGACCATTTCCCTTCAGCAGATCGAAGGGCCGCGCGGCTTTCAATATCTCAAGGATGACATCCAGGAACGTGTTGACCTTCGCTCTCAAGGGCGCGTATCGAAGGTCATGTTCAGGACCTTTGTCATCGAATGATTCGACTCATAGCCTTCCTTGCTGCCATGATGGCGGTGCCGGAACTGGCGGTAGCCCAGCAGCTGCCGACTGACCTATTGAATATTCCGGTCGACGGATCCGTCGCCGCCTGGATCATCAGGACATTCGGCCTCCTGACCGTGCTTTCGGTCGCGCCGGGCATCCTCATCATGGTGACGAGCTTCCCGCGCTTCATCATTGCCTTTTCGATCCTGCGTTCGGGCATGGGTCTCTCTTCGACCCCCTCGAACATGATCCTTCTCTCGCTCTCGCTGTTCATGACCTTCTACGTCATGTCGCCGACCTTTGACCGGGCCTGGCAGGACGGCGTTCAGCCGCTGCTTGCCAACCAGATCGACGAGGCAACGGCAGTTCAGCGCATCGCCGAGCCGTTCCGCACGTTCATGTCGGCCAATACGCGCGACAAGGACCTCGCGCTCTTCGCCGACCTTGCCCGCGAGCGTGGCCAGAATATCCAGACGACCGAGCCGATCGACTATCGCATCCTGCTGCCCGCCTTCATGATCTCGGAGATCCGGCGCGGTTTCGAAATCGGCTTCCTTATCGTTCTGCCCTTCCTCGTCATCGATCTGATCGTTGCGACGATCACCATGGCCATGGGTATGATGATGTTGCCGCCGACCTCGATCTCGCTGCCATTCAAGATCCTCTTCTTCGTGCTGATCGACGGCTGGAACCTTCTGGTCGGCAGTCTCGTGCGTTCCTTCAGCTGACGGGTAGAAGCCAGGCCGCCGTCTCGCAGATTTTCCCCCTCACAAACACATAGCCCGCCGGATCGCTCCGGTGGGCTTCGTGATTGTGGATGTGCCTGACTTAGCTATTCGAACCGAAGGGCTCGGTGCGCGGCGGCAGCGCCGGAACGTCGATATGATCGGGGCCGAGGCCCTGCTTGGCCCGCTCAGCCATCAGCTCGTAGGCACGTTCGAGGTGGTGGCAGAAGCGCTCGGCATCGAAGAGCGGCGCGATGTAACGCTTCTCCCGCAGGTGCGTCTTGTAGCCGGCGACGCGTTCCGGGTTGAGCGCGAGCTCGACAGCCAGGTCCTCGTAGGCCTGCAGGTCGTCGGCGACGAGCTCCGGCAGATCGATTGCCCTGAGCAGGCTTTCGCTGACGCGGGAGGCGAAGTTGGTGCCCTTCACAGTCAGAACCGGCAGGCCACCCCAGAGCTGTTCCGAGGTGGTGGTGTGACCATTGACGGGGAAGGTATCGATACCGAGGTCGGCGGCCTGCTGACGGCTGATATGCTGCTCGTAGGGCGCACGCGGGCAGAAGATGATCCGTTTCGGCGGGACGCCGTTCGCCTGGAAGCGTTCCAGCATGTTCTGCTGGTTGCGGAGCGTATTGGCCATCAGCCAGAGGACGCTGTTAGGCGCGCGCTTCAGGATCCGCGACCAGCTGTCGACCACCTCAGGGGTGATCTTACGGTTACCGTTGAAGGATGCGAAGATGAAGGCATCCTCCGGCAGGCCGACCTGTTCGCGGGTGACCGGCTGCGGCTGTGGGCGGTTCGCCGGGTCGTTCGGCTGGTAGCTCTCCGGCATGCGTAGGAATTTTTCGTGGTAGAAGGGCTTGGCCACATCAGGCAGCACCGAGTGATCGCCGATGACATAGTCTAAGTCGACATTGAGCGTGCTGCCCGGGAAGCCCAGCCAGGCGACCTGGATCGGCGCCAGCGGCAGGTTGAAGGCGGAGGCACGGCTTCCCGACGTATGGCCCTTGAGGTCGACCATGATGTCGATGTTCTCGGTGCGGACAGCCCTCATGATCGCTTCGTCGGACAAGCCGTAGACGTCGATAATCTTGCCCCATCGGCTGCGGTCGGTCTTGTTGTTTTTCTCGAGGTATTCGGGCAGTGTGTGATCGAAGAGCGTGATTTCGAAGCGGTTACGATCGTGAAGCTCGAGAACGCGCTGCAGCAGCTTCATCGTGGCATGGCTGTCCCAGAAGTCCGAGGACATGTAGCCGATACGGATCTTGTCGGACCATGTGTGCGGCAGGCCACGGCGGAAAGCCACGCGGGCCGGTTCGAGCGGCTTCGTGCCGATCGTCGCATGGCGATTGTAATCTTCGTTACCGCACCAGTGCAGGTGATAGAAGGGGTTGTCCTTTCTCAGCAGGTCGATGTCGTTCTTGGCGAGTGCCGCGTCGATAAATGCCTGATGCTTGGTTATCTCGTCGAATTCGTTGAATTCGCGCACGCAGACAAGATAGAGGAACCGGAAGGCAAGATTGTTCGGATAGCGCCGGAAGAGGTTGCGGGCGAGTGTCTGATTCGTCTCGTCCATCAGATCGTCGCTAAGCAGTAGCGCGGCGAGGCGCGAATGTTCAGGATTCTGGCTCTCGGACAAGACCTTCTTGAAGGGGCGCAGCAGATCGCGCCGCTGCCGGCGTAGATAGATCGACGCGATAATGAAAGCGAGTTCCGAATCTTCCTGCGCCTTGCTGAGATTGCGCATCGCGATCAGAAGGGCTTCGTCCTCGTTGCCGGCCTCAAGGTGGATCTTGGCGGCAGTCTTCAGGAATTCGAACCCGCCTTGCCCGGCGCAATCGGCCGCCAGCCCATAGGCCTTGGCAGCATCGGTCTTGAAGCCCAGCTGCAGCAGGTTCTTGGCCAAAAGAGAGTAGGTCTTGGCGTCCTTTTGGGTATCGATGAGCTGGTTGAGCGTCGCCAGGGACTGTGTATAGCGACCCGCCTGATAATCCCGGGATGCCGCCGAGAACGAAACTTTGCTGTTCAAAACCTAACTCCGTGAGGAAATGTTCCGGCATGAAATGGTGACCGACGGGACGCCCGCAATCAGGCCTTCCCGCAGAATGCAGGTTGCCCGACGATACTATCCCGGCTTCTGCCACATTGGCATTCGAAGCTTGCTTGAAACCGGTGCAGCCGAATGCCCGCTTTCCGGGAAAGCTGCGGCTTCGAAGACGGATTCAAGCAACATTAACCATGCAATTGAAGCGACTTGGCCGGGAGCCCCGCTTTTAAGAAGTTGGCAAGTATTGGCTGCGAGATTGCCCTGGACATGACGGGTTTGGGCCAAGAACAAAGGCACCGAGTGGCATGAAGCTGGTCCGTCATCGCCGGTATTTATAGTCCGGTATGTCCTCCTTTTTTGTATCTAGTTTTCTAGGGGACACACTTATGACGAGCATTAACACGAACAATTCCGCCCAGGCCGCTCTTCAGACGCTGCGTGGCATCAACCAGGGCCTCAACAGCACGCAGAACCACGTTTCCACGGGTTACCGCGTTGGCAAGGCTTCCGATAACGCTGCCTACTGGTCGATCGCAACGACCATGCGTTCGGACAACAAGGCTCTCGGCGCTGTTTCCGACGCTCTCGGCCTCGGCGCTGCCAAGGTTGACACTGCCTACACCGCTATGGACAGCGCCATCGATGTCGTCGGCGAAATCAAGGCAAAGATCGTTGCCGCGACTGAAAACGGCGTCGACAAGAAGAAGGTTCAGGAAGAAATCGACCAGCTGCAGGACCAGCTGGTGAGCATCGCTCAGTCGGCTTCCTTCTCCGGTGAAAACTGGGTTGCGGGTGTCAACGGCACGAAGAGCGTCGTTTCCTCCTTCGTTCGTGACGGTTCGAACGGCGTTTCCGTCAAAATGACCGACTACGTCCTGTCGAACACTTCTACCGGCAACGTTCTGTTCGGCATGACCACGACCGGTGCGATCGAAACCTCCACGGGTATCCTCGGCTCGAGCAACGGTACGATCGGTTCGGTCTACTCGCTCGACATCACGAACCTCACCACCGCCGACCTCGGCCTCGCTCTGACCAACGTCGAAAACGCCCTGAAGGCAATGACCTCTGCCGGCGCAAAGCTCGGTTCGATCTCCACCCGCATCACCATGCAGGACGATTTCGTTTCCGCTCTGTCCGACTCGCTCGACTCCGGTATCGGCCGCCTCGTCGACGCCAACATGGAAGAAGAGTCCTCCAAGCTCTCGGCGCTGCAGACCCAGCAGCAGCTCGCGATCCAGTCGCTCTCGATCGCCAACTCCTCTTCGCAGAACATCCTGTCGCTCTTCCGCTAAGAGCGGTCCAGCAACATCGCGAAAAACGTCGAGGCCGGGTAACTCCCGGCCTCGAATGTTTTAATATAAGGTTAATGGAAACGCTTCTAAGTATCAGATATTTTTACGAAATTTCCTTTTCGAATTTAGTTTTCCTTAACCATCTTGCTGTTTTCTAGGCCCATCGAAACGGCGAGTTAACCCTAACGAGAATGGTTAACAGGCATGATGCTGATCGCTGTGGGCCGGCCCAAATCCGGAATGTCCCTTCTTAACATCTGCCAAAAGGGGCAAGCAAACTATGACGAGCATCAACACCAATAACGCTGCAATGGCAGCTCTCCAGACGCTGCGTGGCATCAACCAGGGTCTCAACAAGACCCAGGATCATGTCTCCTCCGGTTACCGCATCGGCAAGGCTTCCGATAACGCTGCCTACTGGTCGATCGCAACGACCATGCGTTCGGACAACAAGGCCCTCTCGGCCGTCTCCGACGCTCTCGGCCTCGGCGCTGCCAAGGTTGACACTGCCTACACCGCTATGGACAGCGCCATCGACGTCGTCGGCGAAATCAAGGCAAAGATCGTTGCCGCGACTGAAAACGGCGTCGACAAGAAGAAGGTTCAGGAAGAAATCGACCAGCTGCAGGACCAGCTGGTGAGCATCGCTCAGTCGGCTTCCTTCTCCGGTGAAAACTGGGTTGCGGGTGTCAACGGCACGAAGAGCGTCGTTTCCTCCTTCGTTCGTGACGGTTCGAACGGCGTTTCCGTCAAGATGACCGACTACGTCCTGTCGAACGCTTCGGCCGGCAACGTTCTGTTCGGCATGACCACGACCGGTGCGATCGAAACCTCCACGGGTATCCTCGGCTCGAGCAACGGTACGATCGGTTCGGTCTACTCGCTCGACATCACGAACCTCACCAGCGCCGACCTCGGCCTCGCTCTGACCAACGTCGAAAACGCCCTGAAGGCAATGACCTCTGCCGGCGCAAAGCTCGGTTCGATCTCCACCCGCATCACCATGCAGGACGATTTCGTCAACTCGCTCTCCGACTCGATCGACTCCGGTATCGGCCGCCTCGTTGACGCCAACATGGAAGAAGAGTCCTCCAAGCTCTCGGCTCTGCAGACCCAGCAGCAGCTCGCGATCCAGTCTCTCTCGATCGCCAACTCCTCTTCGCAGAACATCCTGTCGCTCTTCCGCGGCTGATAGGATCGCCAAACATAACCCGCCGGCCAATCGGCGGGTCCCATGCAAATCAAGCCGCGCTTCGATGGAGCGCGGCTTTTTTGATTTCCGTTAACGATTGATTAACCATATTGCTGTTTTCTGCGTCTCAACGAGACGGCGAGTTAACCAAATTTAAGAACGGGTTAACAGGCATGAAGGCTGATCGTCGTTCCCGGTCGCTATCCGGAATGTCCCTTTATTTTAACGTCTGCCAACAAGGGGCAATCATTTCATGACAAGCATTTTGACCAACGTAGCGGCCATGGCCGCGCTACAGACCCTCCGTGGTATCAGCAATAATCTTCAGGATACTCAAAACCGCGTATCTTCCGGCTATCGCGTTGAAAAGGCAGCAGACAACGCAGCCTATTGGTCCATCGCAACGACCATGCGTTCGGACAACAAGGCCCTTTCGGCAGTCTCCGACGCTCTCGGCCTCGGCGCCGCAAAGGTCGACACGGCCTACACCGCCATGGATAACGCCATCGACGTTGTCAGCGAAATCAAGTCCAAGATCGTCGCCGCAACTGAAAAGGGTGTCGACAAGACCAAGATCCAGGAAGAAATCAGCCAGCTCCAGGCTCAGCTCATGAGCATCTCGCAGTCGGCTTCCTTCTCCGGTGAGAACTGGGTTGCAGGCAACTCGACCAAGAGCGTCGTTTCCACCTTCGTCCGCGACGGCAACGGCAATGTCTCGGTCAAGACGACCGACTATGTCCTGAACGCGGCTTCCAACGGTAACGTCCTGTTCGGCATGACCACGACCGGCACCATCGATTCGAGCACCGGCATCATCGGCACTTCCAACGGAACGATCGGGTCGATCTACACCATGAACATCACCTCCTTTGGTCAGACGGAAATCGCTATGGCACTGACGGCAATCGAAGCGGGCCTGGAGGCGATGACGAAGGCAGCATCTCAGCTTGGCTCCATCTCCAACCGCATCGAGCTGCAGGAAAACTTCGTCGCGGCCCTTGGCGACTCGATCGACTCGGGTGTCGGCCGTCTCGTCGACGCCGACATGGAAGAGGAATCGAGCAAGCTCACGGCACTACAGACGCAGCAGCAGCTGGCGATCCAGTCGCTCTCGATTGCAAATTCCAGCGCTCAGAACGTCCTCACGCTCTTCCGCAGCTAAGCCGGCGGTTGAAGCTGGACCAAACCTTGTGCCGTCAATTTGCGGCAGCCCGGAAACCGCGTCGTTTCGGCGCGGTTTTTCTTTTATTTCAATCATTTGCAAAGGTATCGGTGGCGCAGTTTCAATCCCTGTTTCCGCTCTTGCGAAACTGGTTGATATCGGGTTAACGTTACCGCGAGTTGATTTGTTTTGCGACGCACCGGTGTGGGGGACCCGCCGGGGGCATGAGGCCAGTTCAGTCGCTGCCGGCAAAACCGGCCTGATCCCTTCATCTTTCCGAGACCATGTCGATGACCGTCAAGATTACCAACGCGGCCGCGGTGAGTGCGCTGGCAGTGCTGCGCAGCATCACTAAAGAATCAACCGACGTACAGCAGCAGATTTCGACGGCGAAGCGGGTCGCGACTGCGGCCGACGATGCGACCTATTGGTCGATCGCGAGCGTCATGCGCGCCGACAGCACCAATCTCGGCACCATTGGCGATGCCCTTGGCCTTGGCGCCGCAAAGGTCGATTCGACCTATACGGCGATGAATTCCGCCATCGATCTCCTCGGCGATCTCAGAGCCAAGCTGGTTGCGGCGCGTGAGCCCGGCGCCGATAAGGACAAGATCAACGCGGAAATCACCGAGTACAAGAACCAGCTGCAGACGATGGTCGAAGGAACGGCATTTGCCGGCGAAAACTGGCTGTTGAACGGCGAGCCCGCGGCACCGCCGCAGTGGAAGATCATCGGCAGCTTCGTGCGCGCCCCGACAGGCGAGTATCAGGCGCAGACCATCGACTTTCCATCGTCACAGACCATTCTGATAGACAGGAACAATGCCAATGGCGGCCTGTTCACCAAGGAGATCAACGGCAATGCCGACGGCACGCCCGTCCGCAATTATTATCTCCTGAATGCGAACTCCGCGACGCCGGCGACCGGCACGGAAATCTCCATCAGCAAGTCGACCACCGACTCGCAGCTTACGGATATGCTGACGGCGACGGACGCCATACTCAAGCAGCTTACGAATTCGGCGGCAGGGATTGGTATCATGAAGGCCCGCATCGACGATCAGATCGACTATACCGCAGACCTGTCCGACGCTGTCGACAAGAGCGTCGGCGCCCTCGTCGACACCGATATGGATGAGGCCTCGACCCGCCAGAAGGCTATCGAAACCCAGAAGCAGATGGCCGTTGAAGCGATCTCCATTCTGAACACGTCCGCCAGTAAAATTCTCATCCTGCTCGAATAGTGATCGGCGCGAGGGCGGCACCATTCATCCTCGCGCAAGTTTGGGTTTCTAGTTTCCGGCATGAAGGCAGCGTCCGAATCCATGCCGGCGACAGGCCCCGAGCCTCTCCCCAACCGGAACGGCATGTCGGCAAGGACGATGGTCATTTTTCAAGCGGGGCATGCCGCATGCTTCCCGAATACTGGACGGTTTTTTATGAGCATTATGCTTTCCCGGTATTTGAAGGATTTCGGTGAGCCGAATCCCTCACCGATCATCGATGTAGATGATTTCGCGGCTGAAACCGCCTCCGCATTTGCGGAACTGCCGCAAGAGCCCGAAATCGATGTCGAGGCGGAGCGGCGTGAGGCCTATTCCGAAGGCTTCGCGGCGGCAACCATGGAACTGACCGAAAAATACGAAGGCGAAGCCCAGGCTGCCGCCGAAGCGCATGCCCGTGAGATAGAGGAGCTGAAACTCCGCTACGAGATCGAAGCGGCTGCGGTCATCGCTTCCCGTATCCGCGACATGGCCGAAGAGATCGCCACGGTCGTCAGCGAAGTGACTGCGACGGCCATCGCACCCATCATGACCGAAGCGCTCTCGAAAAAAGCAGCCGAAAATCTCGCCGTCCTGCTGCGCGAGGCAATTCTCGACGGCGCTGCGGCCCCAATCACCGTGCGTGGTCCGGCCAAGCTTTTCGGTATTCTCAAGGATGAACTCGGAGAGCATGCCGCATTGGTCCGCCATCATGAGGCTGATGACGTCGACCTTGCTGCCGAGATTGGCGAAACTGTACTCGTGACCCGTATTTCCGCCTGGGCGGCTAGCTTGAAGAAAGTTTCCGAATGAGCGACGGCGAGAACCATCACCACGGCAAGAACGAGATCATCATCGTCAAGAAACATGGCGGTGGGGATCACGATGGCGCCCATGGCGGTGCATGGAAAATTGCCTATGCCGACTTCATGACGGCAATGATGGCCTTCTTTCTCGTCATGTGGCTCGTCAACGCCGCCAACGAGGAAACCAAGGCCTCGATCGCGACCTATTTCAACCCGATCAAACTGTCAGATGAAAAGCCGACCGAAAAGGGCTTGAAGAAGCCCGTCGACCAGGCCGAGGGCGAGCAGAATCAGGAAAAGTCGAAGAACAAGGAAGAGAACCCGAACCAGGGCAAATCTGCCGCCGATGGCGAAGACCAGACCTCGACCTCCGGCGACAAGACCAATTATTCGGAAGCCGATTTCTTCGAAAACCCCTATTCGGTTCTCGCCGAGATCGCCCAGGAAGTCGGCCAGCAGGCAAACGTCAGCGCCAAGGGTGACGGCGGGGCGGCGGATTCAGGCCCGGCGACCGGTGCCGATGGCGGCGAAGCCTATCGCGACCCCTTCGATCCGGATTTCTGGACCAAGCAGGTCGAGGTTACAACCGCCGGCAAGCCGCAGCAGCCTTCGCCGCTCGATTCGCAGGCCGAGCCGAATGAGCTCGCCAAGGCCGAAAATAGCCAGCCCTCCACTCTGCTGAGCAAGGACCCCAATAGCGCCGCCGTCGCCGCTTCGGCAGAGAAGCAGGCCGACAAGACCAAAGACAAGCAGGCGGACAAGACCAAGGACGCCGACAAGGCCGAAGATAAAAAGGAAGAGGCCAAGCAGGCCGAAGAGATGCAACAGGCCAAGGAATTGCAGCAGGAGATTGCCCAGCAGATCGCGGGCGTCGCCGGCAAGCTCGCTGAAGGCCTGACGGTTACGGCGTCCGAAGGCGGCCTGCTGGTGAGCATCTCCGACCAGAACGACGACTCCATGTTCAACATCGGCTCTGCGGTGCCGCGGCAGGAAATGGTCCTCGCGATGCAGAAGATCGGCGCGATCCTGAAGCAGAGGGGAGGGGCTGTCGCCATCCGCGGCCATACGGACGGCCGGCAGTTCAAGGGCGATCTCAACGAGAACTGGCGTCTTTCGATGGACCGTGCCCAGAGCGCCTACTACATGCTCGTTCGTGGCGGCCTTGACGAGAAGCGTATTTCCCAGGTTTCCGGCTTCGCCGACCGTCGCCTGAAGCTGCCCGAGGCGCCCTACGACGCGTCAAACCGCCGGATCGAGATTCTCGTGCAGGCAGATCAAGGATAGCCGCATGACGCGCAGGCAGCATCGCTATTTCAGATATGCAGTCTTCGGCCTGGCGATGATGTCGCCAGCCGTCGGTCGTGCCGCAGATGCGGACGATCTCGCGCCATACAAGATGCTGCGGTCCCTGCAGTTCGTTCAGGACTCGGTTGTAACAGGCGATCACTCCGCCGGTGAAATGCAGCGCTTCATGCTTGGCAAGATCGATCAGCGCCTGCGAACCGTCGATCTGTCCGTCTACGACGACGACCGCAATGTCGATGCGGCATTGATCTATGTGATGAGCGGCGGTAATCCGCAGACGCTGGAATATCTCGTTTCTCATGACGTCAACGGTTATTTCGACAATCGCGTCACCGACGTGTTGCGGAAATATCTTGGTGGCAAGGGCCTGCTCGTCTCCAAGACGCTGGAAGAAACCGCCAAGGAATATGACGGCAAGAAGATCGGACCCTATCTGGCGCTGATCGGTGGCAACGTGCTGATCGCCACAAGACCAGCTGACGCCCTGACCATGTATGACAGGGCGCGGCTCAATGCGCCCGGCACCATCGTGGAAGAGGCAGCGCTGCGCCGCTCGCTTGCCATCTGCGTGGAAACCGGAGATGTCGACAAGGGACTTGCCTATTCGCAGCGCTATGTCCGCCGTTTCCTTCATTCGCCCTATGCCAGCCAGTTTGCCGATCTCTTCGTGAAGCTGATCGTCAGCCACGACCACGATGTCGATCCGCAGACGGTTGTCGATATTCTGTCCTTCATGGATGCGCCGCGCCAGCGCGAGGTCTATCTGCGTGTCGCGCGCGCTGCCGCGATTGCCGGAAAGCCCAATCTCGCCCGTATGGCCGCCCAGCGCGTTCAGTCGCTGGGCGAGGGGACGGCCAATCCTTTTGGACCGCTCGCCGATTTCTACAACGGTATGGCGAACGTTCCCACCGACGACATCGACCAGGCTGCCAAATATATCGCCAACATCTCCGGGGCATCGCTCTCGCCACAGGACCAGGCGCTGCAGGCTGCTGCAAGATCCGTTGCCGAGCAGATATTGCGGGCTCCGGATCCCGCAAGCCTGACACAAGGCTCCACCCCTAATAGTACTAATCAAGAAATCACTTCTGAACAGGCTGCAGCCGCCACGGCTGCGCAACCGGAAGGAGCGCCGGCCGCTGCTCCGGAACCTGTTGTCGAAGGCACGGCTTCTGCTGGCTCGGGAGGCCAGGATGTCGACCCTTCATTCACCTCTTTCGTGACGACCAATCGATCCAAGCTCGACGAAATCGACGGTCTCCTGGCCCAAGAAGGCAAATAAGATGATGATGGATATCAGCGTCTCGGGCGGAGCGCCCGGCACGGGCGCGTCTGCGTCCGTAGGAACCGGAAGGCAGGCCGGCAGGGGCGAGGCTGCGGATCAGAACGGCGGCTTCTCCGATGTCCTCTCCAAGGCCGGCAATGCCGATCAGGATGCGGATGCAGCTGATACGTCCGACCCGCAGGCCGCTGACGAGACAGCGGCGCATAATCTGCGCGGCCGCAATCCGAAGCCGCTGATCGATCTGAACGACGCCTCGCTCAAGGGACAGGTGGACGTGCAGCCCGAAACCATCGCAAACGCCGACAATATGCCTGCGAAATCCGAAAAGGACCAGGGCAAGAACACGGCAGTCTTTGGGTTGGGCAAGCCGGGCGCCAGGGATCAGGCAGCCGAGACCGCCGCACAAACGGTGAGCAAGCCCGCCAAGCACACCAAGACCAATGAGCTTAATATCGATACCGATGCGGGCGCGGTTAGCGAGGCCGGCGACGGCGATATCACCGATGTCCTCGGCCTTTTGAAGCAGGAGCCCGGTAATGCCGCGGCTGTCCTGCAGGCTTCCGCTCATCATGCCGTCGCGAAGGCGGACGACGCTGCGGCCGGCAAGAAAGACGCCAAGGCCGAAAGTGTAAACGGTGCCAAGGCTGATGCGCATGTGTCGGATGCATTGGCAGCTGTTGCCTCGCATGGCAATGACGCGCATGTGCCGGGAACGGAGAATGCTGAAGGTGTCGAAGGCAAAACGTTCAGGATCAGCCGCGCCGATGGCCGTGGCCAGACGATGGACATGCAGATCGGCGCTGAACAGCCGGGCTCCGAGAAATCGACAAAGTCGAGCGTTGAAAATGTCTCCGTTCTGGAATCACGCCGCTATCTCGGTCTGGTTCAGAACCCGAATTCCGCGAACGTGACAGCGGCGCTTTCGGGTGACAAGGAATGGGCGCAGGCCATGCAGCCGAGCTCCGCGTTGTCGAACGCCGCGGAATGGACGAGCACTGGCAAGGTGGTAAACACCCTCAAGATCCAGATGAGCCCGATTGACCTCGGCCTCGTCACCGCCACGATGCGTCTGTCAGGCGATACGCTGAACGTCGATCTCAAGGTCGAGACGGGTGCTGCCTATCGCCAGCTCAAGGAAGACCACGGCAAGATCCTCGAGGCGCTGCGCAGTCAGGGCTACGCGGTCGATAACGTGACGATCAGCATGGCCCCTGTGGAGCGAGCCGATGCCGGTAACCAGGCAACCAGCCAGGGACAGACTTCACAGCAGCAGCAGCAACAGTCGCTCGCCCAGCAGGGCCAGGGCGGCGAGGCGCGCGAGCGCCAGAACCAGACAGCGCGGCAGACGGATGGAGGCTTCAATGGTGTGGGCGGGAACGGTGTTGAGAACGCTTCTGCTGTCGATGCTGGCGGTAGCCGCTCTGGCAGCGTCTACCTCTAGCGTATCGGCCTCCACAGGCGCCTGCGAGCGTGAAATTCAGTCTGCAGCGGCCAAATACGGGATCCCGGAAGGCATTCTCTATTCGGTCGGACTGACGGAAACCGGGCGCAAGGGATCGCTCTATCCCTATGCGATGAACGTCGAAGGCAAGGCTCTGTTTCCATCCTCCGAGCAGGCCGCGCTGCGGCAATTCGACACCGCCAGCAGAGGCGGCGCGAAGCTCATCGATATCGGATGTATGCAGATCAATCACTATTTTCACGGCGAGAACTTCAGTTCCGTGGAGGAAATGTTCGATCCTCATCGCAACGTGGAATATGCCGCAAAGTTCTTGCGCAACCTTCACGACCGCCATGAGACATGGACGATGGCGGTAGCAAGGTACCACGCAGGACCGAACAACAATCCGGCGCAGAAGCGGTATGTCTGTCGCGTCATCGCAAATCTGGTTGCCACCGGCTATGGCAAGTGGACTCCCAATGCGAGCAAATTCTGCGAAAATTAATTCAATTAATAATTGAATCGGTCAATTATGACCGAACTGTGTCAGAGTGTGGCAGGAATTCGGCATGAAGCCTGCGTGCAAGGTGTAATTAAGTAGATGTTAACTTTTCCACGAAATTTTTGTGTGCATAACGACGTTGACCTACTACATCTAGATCAAATCGGCACCCAATTCTTAATCAATTATTAATTTCTGCCATTAACTTTCACGAGTAGCCGCTGATTCGCGCGATTCGTATCCATAGATCATCGATGTGCCACACTGATTCGGAGGCGGACGAATGATCGTAGTGGTTGATGAGCGTGAGCTCGTGAAGGATGGTTACACTTCTCTGTTTGGCCGTGAGGGTATTCCCTCGACCGGCTTTGATCCCAATGAATTCGGCGAATGGGTGCAGACGGCGGCTGATTCTGATATCGCTGCGGTCGAGGCATTCCTGATCGGCCAGGGCCAGCGCGCACTGGAGTTGCCGCGCGCGATCAGGGATCGCTCGATGGCGCCTGTGATCGCTGTCAGCGACCAGCCGTCGCTCGAAAACACGCTTGCCCTTTTCGATTGCGGCGTCGACGACGTTGTACGCAAACCGGTGCATCCGCGTGAGATTCTCGCGCGCGCCGCTGCAATCCGTCGTCGCCTGAAGGCGATCGCAAACTACACGGACATCGGCGCCATCCGCGTCTTCTCCGATGGGCGCGATCCGGAAATCAACGGCGAAACCTTCGCTTTGCCGCGCCGCGAGCGCCGCATCCTCGAATACTTGATCGCCAATCGTGGCCGTCGCGTCACCAAGACCCAGATCTTCAATGCGATCTACGGCATTTTCGACGAGGAAGTCGAAGAAAACGTCGTCGAAAGCCACATCTCCAAGCTGCGCAAGAAGCTGCGCAAAAAGCTCGGCGTCGACCCGGTCGATTCCAAGCGCTTCCTTGGCTATTGCATTGATTGGAATTGATTTTTTCGGCGCGGGTCGTGCCGCGCGGGAAAGCCGGAATATTTCGATCGGCGACCCGGCACAACAGACAGCTTCACGCAAGGCCCGCCAAATACTGTTGTACTTAACAGGTAAAACGAGGTTTTCAGATGAGCATTTTCGGCAGCATGAAGACGGCAGTATCGGGGATGAACGCGCAGGCAAACCGCCTCAGCACCGTCTCCGATAACATCGCGAACGTGAACACCAGCGGCTATAAGGCAGTTTCGACCGCGTTCTCGTCGCTGGTCCTGCCATCGGGCTCCGGTAACTACAATTCGGGCGGCGTGACGACGACGGTTCGTCAGGCTGTTTCCGACCAGGGTGATATCTCCTACACGACCTCCGGTTACGACCTCGCAATTTCCGGCGACGGTTTCTTCATCGTCCAGGGCGGCGATGGCGTTCCCGTCCTGACGCGTGCCGGCGATTTTACGAAGGACGACACCGGCAACCTCGTCAACTCGGCCGGCTTCACGCTCATGGGCTATCCGTGGGGTTCCTCGGCTCCGGCCGTCGTCGTCAACGGTTTTGACGGGTTGGTTCCGATCAACGTTCTCGGCAATCAGAAGCTGGAAGCGATTGCGACATCAAACGGCACTTGGACTGGTAACCTCAAGCCCGGTGCGACTGTCGTCACGGATCCCGATACGCTGCCGAGCGCCAACGCTGCCGTAGACCCCACGACGACGAATACTCAGAAGTATTCGATAGTCACCTACGACAAGCTTGGCAGTAAGGTGATGTACGACATCTACTTCACCAAAGTTCCCTACGACGCTGCGGCAATACCGGCACCTCCTGCGGGTTCGCAATACCAGTGGGAAATGGCCGTATTCCGCAACGGAGACAAAGCCACGTCTGGCACCAGCTCCTTCCCATACAGCTCTGGTCCTGTTGCGACCAAGACGGTTTACTTTGACGACAAAGGCCAGATGACTTCGACGGCCAACTCGACGATCACCGATCCCGCGACCGGCCTCAGCATTGACCTCAATCTCGACCTTTCCCAGGTCGGCGACAATTTCTCCGGTTCGGGTAATGTTGACGGTCAGGGCGCAAATTCGCCGGTTGATATCACAATCGACTCCGACGGTATCGTCTACTCGAAGTATGATGACGGCAGCACCAAGCCCGTCTTCCAAATCCCGCTTGCCAACGTTCCAAGCCCGGACCTGCTGACGCTGATGTCCGGCAATGTTTACTCGGCCAACGGCAGATCGGGCGTGACCGTCACCGGTTTCCCGCAGACCAGCGGCTTCGGCAAGATCCAGTCGGGCGCACTCGAAGGTTCGAACGTCGACCTCGCCGGTGAACTGACCGAAATGATCGAATCCCAGCGCAGCTACACCGCCAACTCCAAGGTGTTCCAGACGGGTTCCGATCTCATGGACGTTCTCGTCAACCTCAAGCGTTAATCAGGGTAACGGGTAAGCCATGTCGCTCACTTCAGCACTTAACACCGCGCAGAGCATATTCAACAATACGGGCACGCAGAGCAGCATCGTATCGAACAATATCTCGAACGCCGGCAACAAGGACTATGTGCGCCGGCAGGCGATGCTCACCACCTCGCTGAACGGCGCCCAGGTGGTCAAGATCAGCCGCGCACAGGAAGATGCACTGCTGAAACAGTATCTCAAGGCGGCCTCGCAGGACAGCGCCCAGCAGACCCTGCTGGGCGGCCTTGAAGATCTGAAATCGATCATGGGCGGCAACGATAACGAGACTTCGCCTGAAACTGCCCTCCGCACCTTCCGCGACAAGCTCGGCACGTTCCGCGCGACCCCGGGCGACCTTATTGCCGCCCAGGGTGCGATCACGGCGGCACAGGATGTCGTGACGTCGCTGAACAATGCTTCCAAGGCAGTGCAGCAGCAGCGTTCCGACGCCGACAAGCAGATCAAGAACCAGGTCGATTCGCTGAACAGCCTGCTGAAGCAGTTCGAAACGGCCAACAACGCCGTCAAGAAGGCGACGGCCGGCAACGAGGATCCTTCGAGCGCTCTCGATGAGCGCGAAAAGGTTCTCAAGCAGATCAACCAGATCGTTGGTGTCTCTACGGTGACGCGCAGCAACAACGATATGGTGCTTTATACGGCCGATGGCACCACCCTTTTCGAAACGATCCCGCGTACGGTGAGCTTCGAGCCGACGCAGTCCTACGCGGCAGGCACTAAAGGCAACAAGGTCTATGTCGACGGTGTGGCCGCCAACATGGGTTCAGGTGCGTCGACCAGTGCGCAGGGCAGCCTGGGCTCGCTCCTGCAGATCCGCGACGATATCGCGCCGAAGTTCCAGAGCCAGCTCGACGAAGTCGCCCGCGGTCTTGTCGATCTCTATCAGGAAGCGGGCGCTCCCGGTCTTTTCGTCTGGACAGACCCGGCGACCGGCACGGCTGGCGGACTTCCGGTGGATCCGCCGGTCGGCGGCATTATCGATGGCATTGCTGGAACGATTGCTATCAATAAGGGTGTCTTGACGAGCGGCACTCCGGCCGGCGATCCCATGCGCCTGCGCAATGGCAACATCAACGGAGGTCCCGGTTCGAATCCGGGTAATTCGAGCGGCTACTCCGCGGAGCTCGACCGGCTCTACACGGCGATGGACAGCGGCATTCCCTTCGATACCGATTCGGGTCTGGACACCAATGTCAGCATCATGAGCTACGCCACCAATTCGATTGGCTGGCTCGAGCAGAACCGGAGCGATGCGACCAAGGCTGCGGAAAATACCCAGGCTGCCTCAGCGCGAACCGATGAAGCTTATTCCAATGAAACCGGCGTCAACCTCGATGAGGAACTGACGCTCCTTCTCGACATAGAGCAGTCCTACAAGGCGGCGACCAAGATTTTGAACGCCGTTGACGAGATGTTGAAAGCATTGCTGGATATTGCGAGTTAAGCCATGAAGAGCTCATTTATTTCAAGTTCGGCCATCCAGAACGCCATGCGGTTGACAATCCGCCAGGCGCAGAACCAGATGACGAAGGCGACGATGGAAGCGACCACCGGCACCTACGCCGATATTGGTGTGTCGCTGGGCGGTTACGCAGCCAAGAGCATCGACTTCACCCGTGAAGTCGACCGTATCAAATCGATCAAGCTGAGCAATGCTCTCGTAGACGCCCGTATGGAATCGGCTCAAACCGGGCTCGATAAAATGAAGAAGGCGGGTGATAGCTTCCTCTCCAAGCTGACCGCCCTGCAGAGCAGCCACGATCCGGGCAGCATCACCGTCGCAATCCAGTCGGCCACGAGCGCGCTTTCGACGATGATGGATACGTCGAATTCCATGGTGAATGGCGAGTATCTCTTCGCCGGTATCAATACTGACATTCAGCCGCTGACGGACAAGACGGCAGCGACGACGACGGAAATCACGAACAGGCTGAACGCCTACGCGGCGACACTCAGCAAGCCGGTGAAGGAGATGACCGGCGACGAGATGAAGACGTTCATCGAAACGCAGGTTGAACCGATGTTCAGCGAAGCGGCCTGGACGGATCCGACCACCGGTTGGTCTAAGGCGTCGAGCCAGAACATGACGAGCCGCATCAGCAATTCGGAAGTCGTTGAATCCTCGACCAATGCCAATTCCGAGGGCATGCGTTACTTCGCTCTGGCGACTGTGATGACCTCCGCGCTGATGGGTCAGAACCTCAGCACGGACGCGATGAGCGCGGTCTCTTCAAAGGCGATCACCTACACGACCAGAGCCACCACGGGCATCATCACCCAGGGTAGCCAGCTCGGTCTGTCGCAGGAGCGTGTCGAGAAGGCGAATGACGCCCTCGATGCCCAGGCGAACATCATGCAGACCAAGCTCGTCGATATCCAGGGCGTCGATCCCTATGAGGCCTCGACCCTTGTCAAGACTTTGGAAACCCAGCTCGAAACCGCTTACACGATCGTATCGAAGATCCAGCAGTTGAGTCTCGTGAACTACCTTTGATGAGCAAAGGCGCGCAATATAAAGAAGGATGCATGAATGTATCAGTTCTCGTATGCCGAGGTCATGCAAGACTCGGTTGCCGACGCGAAAGAGCGGGAATGGCAGGTTCTCGAACGTTCGATTGAACTGCTCTCGGTGGCGCGCGACAAGGAGAAGTATACCCGGGAGGCTATTGAAGCTCTCTTTTATACCCGCAGGGTGTGGATCAGCTTCATTGAGGATTTGAAACATCCCGACAACCAGTTGGAAGTCGAGCTCAGGGCAAACCTCATCTCGATTGCGATCTGGATATTGAAGGAATGCGACAGAATTAGAAAACGTCAGTCGAATAACTACCAGGGCATCATCGACGTTACCACCATCATCAGGGATGGACTTAAATGAAAAGTACACTTCGCATTTCTCTGAAAGCCGGGGAAAGAATCTTCATCAACGGCGCTGTCCTGCGTGTCGACCGTAAGGTCGCACTGGAATTCCTGAATGATGTGACGTTCCTTCTCGAAAACCACGTGCTGCAGCCGGAAGGCGCGACCACGCCGCTTCGCCAACTCTACTTCATTGCCCAGATGATCCTCATCAATCCCGAGGGCAAGGAACATTCGACGGCGATGTTCCGCAAGTCGATCACGATGCTGCTCACATGCTTCAAGAACGAGGAAATCCTCGCCGAACTGAAGCGTATCGACGCACTCGTTTCGACTGGTCGCGCCTTCGACGCGCTGAAGGCGATCCGCGGTCTCTACGCGATCGAAGACAGCATCCTCAACAATCACGAGCTGCCCCCGACCATGGTCGAGCAGATTCGCAGGGAGATCGCACCATGGCGGTAGACGGAACCCAGAGCGTAGGCGGTGGCAGCAGCACGTATGGCTCGTCCAATACCGCACAGCAGAAGGCGACGCTGAACTACGACAACTTCCTTCAGCTGCTGGTCGCGCAGTTGAAGAACCAGGATCCGACCGATCCGATGGATGCGAGCGAGCAGATGTCGCAGCTCGCGAGCTTCTCGCAGGTCGAGCAGACGATCCAGACGAACTCGAAGCTCGACACGCTGCTGACGAGCTCCAGCCTGACCCAGGCAAGCAGCTATATCGGTAAGTACATGGAAAGTGCCGATGGCAAGACCAAGGGCACGGTCGAATCCGTCAAGGTTTATTCGGACGGCCTTATTGCAACGCTCGACAATGGCGGTAAAATTCTCATCCAGCCGGGCATCTCGCTTTCCGATTCGGCGCCGACCAAAGCTTCTGGCGACGATAGTGGTTCGGACGATACCTGAAGTGACGAAGCGGCCTGACGCGCGTTCGTTTGGATGATGCCAAAAATACCGGTCCGGTTAAGCCGGGCTGGCTGCTTTCAAGGCGATATGAGGTTGCCTGACGATGAATGAAGCTGATGCACTCGACCTGTTCCAGGCTGCGATCTGGACCGTTCTCATTGCCGCGGGTCCTGCGGTCATTGCGGCAATGGTCGTCGGTCTCGTGATCGCGCTGATCCAGGCGCTCACCCAGGTGCAGGAAGCCACGCTCACTTTCGTCCCGAAGATCGTCGCCGTTCTGGTCACGATCGGTATTTCCGCTCCCTTCGTGGGCTCTCAGGTTTCCATTTTTACCAACCTGGTCTTCTCGCGCATCCAGTCCGGCTTCTGAGCCAACTTCGCGCAAGCTTCGCCATTTAACTGTCGATCCGAACTGGGCGGATTCTGATGTCCGCCTCCTCTCATGAAGAGACGGAATCGCTATGGCGCAACCACCTGCACTACCCCTTCCGAAAGTCGCTCCGAGTATGCGTGACATCGGCTTTGCCATGGGCATTGTCGGTATCATCTGCATCCTCTTCCTGCCGATCCCGCCGTTCCTGATCGATATGGGACTGGCCTTCTCGATCGCTTTCTCGGTGCTGATCCTCATGGTCGCGCTGTGGATTCAGAAGCCTCTCGATTTCTCGTCCTTCCCGACCATCTTGCTGATCGCGACGATGACGCGATTGGCGCTGAACATCGCGACGACGCGCGTCATCCTTTCGCACGGCAACGAGGGGCATGATGCCGCAGGCGGCGTCATTGCCGGTTTTGCAAGCCTGGTCATGTCCGGCGACTTCGTCATTGGTCTGATCGTCTTCCTGATTCTCATCACCATCAACTTCATCGTCATCACCAAGGGTGCGACGCGTATCGCGGAAGTCGGCGCGCGTTTCACCTTGGACGCCATTCCCGGCAAGCAGATGTCGATCGATGCCGACCTCTCGGCCGGCATTATCGACGAGAAGGAAGCCCAGCGCCGCCGCAAGGAGCTGGAAGAAGAAAGCTCCTTCTTCGGCGCGATGGACGGTGCATCGAAGTTCGTTCGCGGTGACGCGGTTGCGGGTCTCCTCATCACAGCCATCAACGTCTTCGGCGGTATCATCATCGGCTATTTTCGCCACGGCATGCCGATCGGCGAAGCCGCCGACGTTTTCGTCAAGCTGTCGGTCGGTGACGGCCTCGTCTCGCAGATGCCGGCTCTCATCGTTTCGCTCGCCGCCGGCCTTCTCGTTTCGCGCGGCGGCACCACCGGCTCCACCGACCAGGCGGTCGTCAATCAGCTGAGCGGCTATCCCCGCGCGCTCTCCGTTTCGGCCGTGCTGATGTTCGTCCTGGCCCTGATGCCGGGTCTGCCGTTTGTTCCCTTCGTGATCCTCGGCAGTCTTCTCGCCTTCGGCGCCTGGTTCATTCCGCGTCAGGTCGAAGCCGAAAACAAGATCCGCCGTGATGCCGAAGAAAAGAAGGTCGTCCAGAGCAAGGAGCTCGAAAAGGATTCGGTCAAGTCGGTTCTCCGCACGTCCGAAATCGAGCTTGCCCTTGGCAAGATGGTCTCGACCCGCCTGCTTGGCGCCCACCAGGAGCTCGCCTTCCGCGTCGGCAAGATGCGCAAGAAGTTCGCCACCCAGTACGGTTTCGTCGTGCCGGAAATCAAGGTGACGGACGATATCGGCATCCCCGAGAAGTCGTATCAGATCCGCATTCACGGCACGACGGTCGCCTCGAACCTGCTGCGTGTCGGCGAAGTCCTCGTCGTCACCGGCGCCGGCCGCAAGCCGAGCATTCCGGGTGACGAAATCCGCGAACCCGCTTTCGGCATGCCGGCGGTTTCGATCCTCGAAAACTTCGCCGACGATCTGAAGCGCGAAGGCTTCCAGCCGATCGACAACGTCTCGGTCGTGTTGACGCATATGAGCGAGGTTATCAGAAACAACCTGCCGCAGCTTCTCTCCTATAAGGACGTGAAGATCCTGATCGATCGTCTCGACCCTGAATACAAGAAGCTCGCCGATGAAATCTGCTCGTCCCACATGTCCTATTCGGGCCTGCAGGCGGTGCTGAAACTGCTTCTTGCCGAGCGCGTCTCGATCCGAAACCTGCACCTCATTCTGGAAGCCGTCGCCGAACTTGCCCCGCATGTCAGAAAGACGGAGCAGATCGTCGAGCATGTCCGCATCCGCATGGCCCAGCAGCTCTGCGGCGACCTTGCCGACAACGGCGTGTTGCGCGTGTTGCGGCTCGGCAGCAAGTGGGATCTGGCCTTCCATCAGGCTCTCAAGCGCGATGCGAAGGGCGAAGTCGTCGAATTCGACATCGATCCGCGCACGCTGGAGGAGTTCAGCGAACAGGCGACGAAGGTTATCCGTGAATTCATGGACAGGGGCCTGCCTTTCGCCCTTGTCACGTCGCCGGAAACGCGCTCCTATGTCCGCATGATCATCGAGCGACTCTTTGCAACGCTTCCCGTGCTCTCGCATGTGGAACTGGCCAAGGGCATCGAAATCAAGATTTTGGGCTCGATTTCATGATTTCAGACCCGCAAGGGACAGTTCTGGCGCTGTTTCTGGTTTTCTGCCGGATCGGTGGCTGCGTGCTGACCCTTCCGGGTTTCTCTTCCGCCCGCGTGCCGGAGCAATTGCGCGTCTTCATCGCAGCCGGACTTTCGCTTGCGGTGCTGCCGGTACTCTGGGACACGGTCTATCCGTCCGTTCACACCAGCTCCGGCACCTATATCGGCCTGATTTTCAGCGAATCGCTGATCGGTGTGATGTATGGCATGCTTGCCCGCCTCTATACGCTCGGGCTGCAATTTTCGGCCTCGATCGTGTCCATGATGGTCGGCTACACGCAGCCGAGCACGAGTGATGTCGTCGAAGATTCGGCCGAAATCAGCCTGACGGCTTTCATCACGATGACCGGTCTGATGGTTCTCTTCATCATGGACTTCCATCACATCGTCTTCCGCGCGCTGATCGATTCCTACACGACCATGCCCTTCGGCGGCTTGATGCAGATGCGTTCCACGCTCATCACCTTCACTGATACGCTGGAGCAGACCACCTACATCATGCTGCGGCTGGCGAGCCCCTATCTGATTTACGGGCTGATCTTCAACATCTCGATCGGCTTCATCAACAAGCTCGCGCCACAGATCCCGGTCTACTTCATCTCCACGCCCTATCTGCTGATGGGCGGCCTCTTCCTGCTCTATTTCTCCATCGCTGCCTTGATCAGCCAATTCGGCCAGTCATTCGCCGGCATATTCGTGGGGAGGTGAGGGCGGTGATCGAGAAGAAGCGCTCCGACAAGCTCAAGCGCCTGGTCGCGGTGCAGCGGCATCTTGAAAAGATGGCGGAGTACGATCTCGCAGAAACCAGCCGTCAGCGTGCTGAGGTCAATGCAGCCATGGATGTCGCCATTCTTGCGCTCGGTTCGCTGGACCCTATCCATCGTGCTTTTTCGCAGAGTTATGCCGACCGCTTCGGCAGGTTGAGCATCAAGGACCAGCAACTGACCGGCATGCAGCAGGTGCACGAAATGCGCCTGACGCGCGAGCGTGCCAAGGGCGACCGGCTGGAAGAAAACATGCTCGATGCCCTTCAGGCAGAGCGTCGCGAGGCGGATGACAATGCCGTTTACGACGTAATCGATCAGCAGTTCGCAACGCCAGCCTCCAGCAAGCTTCAAAAATAATAATCGCCACGATCTTACATTAGAGGATTGTAACGTGGCTATTTCACCCCCCAGCGATCTGGTGATGGACGTCGTCAAGGCGGCCGACCCCATGGAGGTTCAGGCTGCCCAGGAAAAACTGAAGGCCAACCGTGCGGCCTTTGCTGCGACAAGCCTGGCAGACAGCGGTAACGGCTTTTCTTCCGCAGTCGACATTCTCGACCACGTCAAGCAGAAGAGCGGCCTGAACAACATTCAGAATCGCACCAAGACCGAGGAAGTGCCGGAAACCTACCGGAAGTTCGAGGCTATGGTTTTGCAGAACTTCGTGAAGTCCATGCTGCCGAGCGATGCCGAGAATGTTTTCGGCAAGGGCGCGACGGGTGACATCTGGAAGGGCATGATGGCCGAGCAGCTCGGCAACGTCATGGCCAAGGGCGATGGCATCGGCATTGCCAAGCAGATGTATTCCGAGCAGCTGCGCCGCCAGGAAGGCAAGGTCGTCAATGCCTCCACGGATGAAGACGATCGCAAGACGGCCATGAGCATGATCGACGAGTTTCAGCGCAAGACCTTCGGCACTCCGACTGCCGACAATAAGTCTGCAACAAGCGACGCATAATCGAGGATAAAATGGAAATAGTTTCGAACGAATATAGGATCAAATCCGTTCTCGGGCGCCTCGAAATGATAATCGACAATGAGAATACTCGGATCGGCAGCGATCCGCAGTTCGATCTCAAGGTCTCCAATGCGCATAAGAGCCGGTGCCTGTACGAGCTCTCGATGCTTTTCCGTGACACCGATCCGGCCGAACTTGCCGCTTCACATCTTGACCAGCTTCATGGTCTGAAAAAGAAGCTGGTGCTGAACGCACGTCGTGTGGAAGCGCATCTGGAGGCGGTTCGCGCCGTTGCCGATCTTTTGAAGAATGCCGTGCAGGATGCGGATGCCGATGGCACCTATTCCCAGGAACAGTTCGTCGCGCGGGACGCCTGATGATCAAGCTCGTCCTTACAGGTGTCTGGGTCTGCGCCGTCACGCTGGCATCGGTCTATTTCTCGGTGAACATGGCGACCGCGCCGGCGCCGGCTGTAGCGGACACCAAACAGAGCGCACTTGAACTGGTGAAGGGCGAGACGATCACCGTGCCTGTCATCGGCAACGGTGCGGTCAACGGTTATTTCCTCGGCCGCATCTCCTTCATGATGCACAAGGACATGATCGCGGGCCTCAATCTGCCGATCACGGAGATGACGACCGACGAACTCTTCAGCCTGCTCGTCGGCAACAAGATGATCGATGTCTCCAACGTCAAGGCCTTCGATCCCGGTGCTTTCCGCCAGGAGATCAAGAAGGGCATGAACGAGCGTCTCGGCGGCGAATATGTTGCCGAAGTCATGCTGGAACAGCTTGACTACCTCTCGAAGGAAGATGTGAAGGAGACCTCCGGCGGCAAACCGGCGAAGGTCGGCGCGCCGGTCAAGATCGTCGAGACCGCGCCGGCTTCCGAAACGTCGGCTCAGTCCTCTGGTCACTGATCACCATCTCCAGTCATTTGAAAACGGTGCCGAAAGGCGCCGTTTTCGCGTTCTCGCCTTGGTTAACAAACCACTTATGCGAGTATGAAAATCCGCCCCTTTTTCCTAAGGGTTGTTTGAAACCGAACTGATACAAACGCGGCACAAGCTTGGGAAGATACCGCCACGGGGTTGGGGGAAGTCGTTCCAGGCAGGACGCTGCTGGTCTTTACAAGACCTCCGCTGCGGAAATGTGGGCTTATTTTCCGGGATGTCGGGCGCATGACGCACCCTCGGCAGGAGGTTGGAATGAATCTGATTGCAAACTTCGCGGTGCTCGCATCGCGGCGGACGATCTTCGATCTGCCGGTCTGCGATCTCGGCTGGGACGATGCACTGGTTTTCATCAACGAACTGGCTTCCATTCCTGTCGGGCAGACCGTGGTTTGCTTCGTCAATGCCCACAACATGCTGACGGCTCTGCGCGACGACGAATACTATCAGATCATGTCGCACAATCTCGTGCTGCCTGATGGCATCGGTCTCAATATCGCATCCCAGGTCACGCATGGTTCGCCGTTTCCCGCCAATCTGAACGGCACCGATTTCGTGCCGGCCTTCCTGACGTTTATGGAAACGCCGCGTCGTATCGGTCTCATCGGTGGCACACGGGCGGTTGTCGAGAAGGCGGCCGAGAACTTTTCCAGGCACGCGCCCTGGCACGAGTTCTTCGTGATCTCCGATGGCTTCTTCGACAAGGCCAATCCAGAAGCCGTTACCGACGAGGTGGAGCGCCGGAAGCTCGATATCCTGATCGTCGGCATGGGCACGCCGCTGCAGGAAAAATGGGTTCACCAGAATATCCGCGCCGATCACGCGCGGCTCGTTCTGACGGTCGGTGCACTTTTCGATTTCGTCTCGGGCACTGTGCCACGCGCACCGAAGACGGTGCGCATGATGCGTCTGGAATGGGCCTATCGGCTAGTTCAGGAGCCGGGGCGCCTCTGGCGCCGTTATATCCTCGGTATTCCGGTCTTCCTCTTCCGCGTGTTCCAGTATCGCTTCAGCCGGCATGCGCGGATTCTTGGTCAGCCGGATGAACGGGCGGCTGCGGCGCACACTGCAGGCGAACCGAAGAGAATCGAGCAGACGAAAAAAGCCGGCTGATTACAGATTTCTGCAGGCTCCGGTTAACCATTTCTTTGCCATGTATATTTAGAGTAGCTTAATCATCCGCGTCGGCGCGGTTGAGCGAACTCGGCCATCATGCGCGTGAGATGTGACGCCAATGCACGATTCCAGGGCGAAAAACAGTTTCCATGATCGCGCAACCACCTCGTCGCGCGGCCAGCGGCAAAGTGTCGAAAAGAGCCCTCCGCTCGGAAAAAGCCCGCCGCCGGAAATCCGCCCTTCTGAGGCCGAACTGCTGCGCGTCATAGGCCGGCTGCTCGATGAACAGCGTGCGAAAGCGCGGCTGACTGAACCGCTGGTGGACCGTATCGAAACGATCCTCGGCTCGCGTCTGCAGGCTGCAAACGATATCGCCGCTGCGCCCGCTCCTGAACCCTCTCGCCCTGCGCCGGAGCCAACGACGCAATTCGCCCGGGTTCGCGAAGTCGCTCCCGTTGAAAAAGCGTCCACTTCGACGGTTTCGCGTGAAGTTCGGCGCCCGAACTGGATCAGAAGCGCTCTCATCGTGGCTGTCCTCTCGTTCGGCGGTGCTGCCACCCCCACCCTGGCCCCATCCTCACCCGCGCTTTACACCGCAGAGGCGACACTTGCCGTGGATGCAGGCGCAGGCAACCGGACCGTCTTGGTTGGCGATACCGTCAAAAGGCTCTCATCGGTACCTGTCGTCGCCTCTGCCGTTACGGCACTGAAGCTGGACCGCGATCCGGAATTTGCCGGCAGCAGCGCCGATGCGCTTGGTGTCGCCTTGGATCTTCTCTCCGGCAATGGTGCAGCCGCCGATCCGGCATCGCGCGCAGAGGCCGCGCTGAAATCTGCCGTGGCAGTTATTCCCGACGAGCGCACCGGCACGATCCGTCTGATGGTAACGACGGGCGATGCCGACAAGTCGACGCGCATCGCCATGCGGTTGTCCGATACCGTGACCGGCGGCAGCGCCGCAGGCAAGGCGGCCGAGACGGCCACCGCCTTGAGGAAGGAAAATGATCAGGCTCAGGCAGAGCTCACGGCCTTCAGTCAGAAAAACGGCGAGGGCAACGTCAAGGTTGCGACGCAACTGCAGCGCCAGATCACCGGGCTCGATGCCGATCTGAAGAATGCCGACAATAATATTCTGGCCGCCAAGGAGCAGGCCGACAGACTGAAGGCCGCCAAGCTCGCGGACGTGCTGGACGGCTCGCTCGCTCCAGATATGATCTCGCCCGCCCTGCAGGATCTGCGTGACAGATACGCGATCGCCAAGACCGCATTGGCACAGCTCTCGGCGGACCTCGGCCCACGCCATCCGCGCTTGCTCCAACAGCAGTCCGAGGTCGATGGTCTGAAGGATAACATCGGCAAGGAGCTGGCGCGCCTCGCCCAGAACGCACATGCAGCAGCCAAGACTGCCGTCGATGCGCGCAAGCAACTCAGCGATCGCCGCAACGCGCTGATTGCCCAGAGCCGTGATACCGGCGTCGATCTCGCCAAGCTGACCGAACTGCGGGAAAAGGCGTCCGCCGCCCGCTCGCGCTTGGAAGAGGAGGTTTCCACGACAGGTGCCATCGGCGATGGCCGAGTCACGGTTCGCAAACCCGCCCTTGCGCTGCCGGCTTCCGGCGACGACGGTTTCGGTGTCCATTCGCTGATGGGTGGTCTTGCCGGTTTGGCGGTGGGCCTCGGTCTCACTTTCTTGCCGCGTCTCTTCCGCCGGCAGCCAGAACAGGCGCCGCTCCAAGTTTCCATCCAGGCTCCAATCCTTGCCCCCGTGCCCGAACTTGTGCAGGTTCCAGAGCAGGCACTGGTCACGCAGGCAGCTGACGAAGTCGATGCGCTGCGCTCGCAGATCGCCAGCTTGCGCGATCGCTTTCACGCTCACCAGACCTCGCGGTAAGCGAACGCCCCGACCGCAGATTGCTCTTGCATTTGCCGTTTTTAAACGGGATAGGGCGTTATCGGGAAATCATTCCCGCCGCGGGCGAATAGACTGGCGCGAAATTGGGCGGAGAAGACGCGTGACGACAGTAATCGACGGCAAGCAGGTTGCCGCTTCCGTAATCGAAACCGTGAAATCGGCAAATGCTGCGCTGGAAGCCGCCAAAGGCATTCAGACGGGGCTTGCCGTCATCATCGTCGGCGACGATCCGGCGAGCCACACCTATGTCAGCTCCAAGAGCCGCATGGCCAAGGAATGCGGCTTCAAGTCCGTCCAGCACACGTTGCCGGTCGAGACGAGCCAGGAGGAGCTTGCAGCCCTCGTCGCGTCGCTCAACGCCGATCCCTCGATCCACGGCATTCTCGTGCAGCTGCCGTTGCCCAAACATCTCGACAGCGAGCCGATCATCCAGTCGATCCTGCCGCAGAAGGATGTCGATGGCCTGAGCGTCGTCAATGCCGGCAAGCTTGCGACCGGCGACCTGAAGACCGGCCTCGTCTCCTGCACGCCGGCCGGCGCCATGGTGTTCGTCCGCCGCACCCACGGCGAGGACCTCTCAGGCTTGAACGCTGTCGTCATCGGTCGCTCCAACCTGTTCGGCAAGCCGATGGCGCAGCTTCTGCTCAATGCCAATGCGACGGTCACCATTGCCCATTCGCGCACGAAGGACTTGGCCGGCATCTGCCGCAACGCCGATATCTTGGTGGCGGCCGTCGGCCGTCCGGAAATGGTCAAGGCCGACTGGGTCAAGTCCGGTGCCACCGTCATCGATGTCGGCATCAACCGCATCGCCGCCCCCGAACGCGGCGAGGGCAAGACCCGCCTTGTCGGCGATGTCGCCTTTGCCGAGGTCGCCCCGGTTGCCGCCGTCATCACCCCGGTGCCGGGTGGCGTCGGCCCGATGACGATCGCCATGCTGATGGCCAATACGGTGATTGCCGCCCATCGCTCGGCAGGACTGACGCCGCCGGTATTCTGATCAGCTTTGCGGGGCCGGGCCTGTCGAGGCCCTGACGATCAGTTCCGTCTTCCAGAGTTCCTGCTCCGGGAAGGGGCCAGCCTGCTTGACCGTGCCGATGAGCCGCTGCGCGATACGCACGCCCGCAGCGCGCAGTGACGACCGGGTGGTTGTCAGCGGCACCGAGAAGTTTTCGGGCTTCAACAGCGGCAGTACGTCGTCATGGGCGATCAGCGAGATATTCTCACCAAGTTTCAGTCCGGCCTGATTGACGGCCCGGATCGCGCCGAGCGCAAGCACCGTACTTGAGCATAGGATGGCGGTCGGCCGCTCGGCAAGCTGCAGGAAGCGCTCCATGGCGATCAGCCCTTCTTCATCCGACATCACAGTATGGCTCGTGCAGTCGTCCGCTAGCTCCAGCCCGCGTTCGCCGAGCGCCGCAATGAGGCCGTTCCTGCGGCGAATGGCGAAGTCGAGATGCGCCGGCCCGTTCATCAGCGCAAAGCGCGTATGGCCAAGCTGCAGCAGAAGCCGCGCCGCCTCGTAGAAAGCCGCCTCGTTGTCGATATCGAGATAGGGATAGTCCGGCTCTGAACCGAAGGAGCGCCCATGCACCACGAAGGGCATGGAAAGCGATTTCAGCATGGCGAGCCGTGGGTCGTGGCCGCGCATATAGGCTACGAAGAGCGCATCCACATTGCCGCTGATCGCAAGGCGCCGCAGTGCTGCGACCTCATCGTCCGGGTCCGCCGGCATGATCACGAAGTGAAAGTCATGGCGCACCGCTTCCTCGCCGAGACCTGCCAGGAACTCGCCGAAATGCACGTCCGACTGATGGCCGGGCGCGGTCGGCATCACGAGGCCGATCGACCCGGCTTTGCCGGTCGCCAGCCGCTGGGCTGCCTTATTCGGTCGGTATCCTGTTTCTTTGACTGCCCGGAGCACGCGTTCCCGTGTCGCCTCGTTGACCTCGGGATAACCGTTGAGCGCGCGGCTCACGGTTGTCTGCGAAAGCCCCAGCAATTCCGATAGCTGTTTGAGATTCACCTGCTATGCTTCCTCCCGGCCTGCCCTATGGCCGTCAAATAGTGGCCGCCGCCTCCCAGTGGCTTCCAAAGCGCTTTAAAATATGTAGCATCTGCTGCGCTTGACTCAAGAAAAATCGCTCCATATTCCCCACCAAGCCTTGCTGCAACGCGATATCAGGCCTGTATTCCAGCCGTTCTCGTGAAATGGCTTGACTTCATTCCACCGAAAGTGAATGAGTTGCGTTGTCAAAGCGCTTTGAGATTTCCTTTGAATGAAATTCTGCGCTATCGGATTGTGATGGGAGGTTGATCACATGAAAAAGTCATTCTTGATGGGCGTTGCACTTGCGGCGCTTTTTGCCGGCGCTGCGTCGGCCGCGGATCTGAAGTTCCCGCCCGGCCAGGACTCCAAGTTCAACTGGAAGAGCTATGATGACTTCAAGTCTGCCCATGCCGACCTGAAGGGACAGCAGCTGACGATCTTCGGTCCCTGGCGCGGTGAAGACGAAGCCTTCTTCCAGAGCATTCTTGCCTACTTCGTCGAGGCGACCGGCGTCGACGCAAAGTATTCCTCTTCTGAAAACTACGAGCAGCAGATCGTCATCGATACACAGGCAGGCTCCCCGCCGAATATCGCCATCCTGCCGCAGCCCGGTCTGCTGGCCGATCTCGCCAGCAAAGGTTATCTGACGCCGCTCGGCGACGATACTTCCAAGTGGGTCAAGGACAACTACGGCGCCGGCGACAGCTGGGTTGGTTACGGCACCTACAAGGGCAAGGACGGCAAGGACGCCTTCTTCGCCTTCCCTTACAAGGCCGACGTGAAGTCGCTCGTCTGGTATGTTCCTGAAAACTTCGAGGAAGCAGGCTACAAGATCCCGACATCAATGGAAGAGCTGCACGCCCTGACCGACCAGATCGTCAAGGATGGCGGCGTTCCGTGGTGCATCGGCCTCGGTTCCGGCGGCGCGACCGGCTGGCCCGCAACCGACTGGGTCGAAGATATCATGCTGCGCATGCAGAAGCCTGATGTCTACGACAAGTGGACCACCAATGAAGTGAAGTTCACCGATCCGGCCGTCGTTGCTGCGATCGACGAATTCGGCAAGTTCGCCAAGAACGGGAAGTATGTCGATGGCGGTGTTGCAGCCGTTGCTTCGACCGACTTCCGCGACAGCCCGAAGGGCCTCTTCGCCGTTCCGCCGAAGTGCTACCTGCACCACCAGGCTTCGTTCATCCCGTCCTTCTTCCCTGAAGGCACGAAGCTCGGCACTGATGCAGACTTCTTCTACATGCCGACCTATGCCGCACATGCCGATCTCGGCAAGCCGGTTCTGGGCGCAGGCACGCTCGTTACCATCGCCAAGGATTCTCCGACGGCTCGCGCCTTCGTCGACTTCCTGAAGACGCCGGTTGCTCATGAGCTCTGGATGGCGCAGTCGAGCTTCCTGACCCCCTATAAGGGCGTCAACGTCGATGCTTACGCCAATGACCAGATGAAGAAGGAAGGCGAGATCCTGACCTCGGCCACCACCTTCCGCTTCGACGGTTCCGACCTGATGCCCGGCAAGATCGGCGCCGGCGCCTTCTGGACCGGCATGGTCGATTTCGTCGGCGGCAAGTCCGCTCAGGACGCCGCAGCCGAAATCCAGAGCGCCTGGGACGGCATCAAGTAATTTCCTTTAAGCTCATGCCGCCGGGCAGCCGGCGGCATTGCCGGAATGAGCGACCGGGCTCCGGAGGGGGAGCCCGGTCGTGTCGGATCCTGTGGTCAAACACACAAGCTCTATTGACGGTATCCGGCGTTAACCCTTCAAAATAAGACAGGGAAGCAGGGGAGGGACGAAATGCTGTTGCAGATAGTGTCCGCTTTGGGCGTCGTGGTCGCCGCCGTTTTTGCATGCTCGGCCTATTTCTTTTTCTCGAACAAGATCCTCGATCTCGCCTTGCCGGTGAAGGACGGAGATATCCGTCAGGCCTCGCGCAATCTGAACCGGCGCGCGATGATCCGCCCCTGGCTGTTTCTCTTCCCGGCGCTCTTCCTGCTGATCGTCTACCTCGTCTATCCTGTTGTCGCGACCTTCATTCTGTCCTTCTACGACCGGTCGGGCAACGAGTTCGTCGGCGCGACGAATTACTTGTGGGCCTTGAACGACCGCGAATTCCGCCAGTCGATCTTCAACAACATTCTCTGGCTAGCCGTCGTGCCCGCCTGCTGCACCTTCTTCGGCCTCGTCATCGCCGTGATGACCGACCGCATCTGGTGGGGCAATATCGCCAAGAGCATCGTCTTCATGCCGATGGCGATCTCCTTTGTCGGCGCTTCCGTCATCTGGAAGTTCATCTACGAATACCGCGGCGGCAACGATGTGCAGATCGGCCTCCTGAATGCCATCGTCCAGACATTCGGCGGCACGCCGGAGGTCTGGATCTCCGTTCCTTTCTGGAACAATTTCTTCCTGATGGTGATCCTGGTCTGGATCCAGACCGGCTTTGCCATGGTCATCCTCTCGGCCGCCCTGCGCGGCATCCCGGAAGAGACGATCGAGGCTGCTGTCATCGACGGCGCCAATGGCTGGCAGATCTTCTGGCGCATCATGGTGCCGCAGATCTGGGGTACGATCGCCGTCGTCTGGACGACCATCACCATCCTCGTCCTCAAGGTCTTCGACATCGTGCTCACCATGACCAACGGTCAGTGGCAGACCATGGTGCTGGCGAACCTGATGTTCAACTGGCTATTCCGCGGCGGCGGCGATTCCGGCCGAAGCGCTGTCATCGCCATCATCATCATGCTCGCCGTCACGCCGATCATGGTGTGGAACGTGCGCCGTGCCAATGCCGAACTGAGGGGACGCTGAGATGACGACAGCCACGCGCTACTTCAAGATCGGACCCGCCCGTCTTTTCGTCCACTTCTGTGTTCTCGTCATCGTCATCGTCTGGCTGGTACCCACACTCGGCATCTTCGTCAGCGCGCTGCGCGACAGGGATCAGATCACCGTTTCCGGCTGGTGGACCGCCTTTGCCGGCTCCACGCAGACTGTGGCCGCACGCCTCGGCACGCCCGACCAGCAGAAGCAGGAAGGCGATATCTTCGTTATCACAGGCAATGTGCTGGCAGACCAGCCGGGCCGCTCGGTCAAGGCCTTCGGCATACGCGTGCAACAGCCTTCGGCCTTCGAGGCCGGTCAGACCGCCGATCTCGGTGACGGCGCAAGCCTGCTCATCAACAGCGACGGCAGCTACCGTTACATGAAGAATGTCGCCTTCGCGCCCGACGAACGCCCGCGTCGCATCTATGTCGCGGCATCGGCTCCGCCGGAATTCACACTGGCGAACTATAAAACCGTTCTGACGAGCGAGGGCATCGGTCAGTCCTTCATCAATTCGCTGACGGTGACCATTCCGGCGACCATCATCCCGATCCTGATCGCCGCCTTCGCAGCCTATGCGCTGAGCTGGATGGAGTTTCCGGGCCGCGCGCTGCTGATTGCACTCGTCGTCGGCCTCATCGTCGTGCCTCTGCAGATGTCGCTCATCCCGCTGCTGCGCCTCTATAACGAGATCGGCACAGCGATCGGCCAGCCGTCGAAGACCTATCCCGGCATCTGGCTGGCACATACGGCTTTCGGCATGCCGCTCGCCATCTATCTGCTCCGGGCCTATATTGCCGGCCTGCCCAAGGAGATCATCGAATCCGCCCGCGTCGATGGCGCCAGCGACTTCGAGATCTTCACGCGCATCGTATTGCCTCTGTCCTTCCCCGCGCTCGCCTCCTTCGCGATCTTCCAGTTCCTGTGGGTGTGGAACGACCTGCTCGTCGCCATGGTCTTCCTCGGCACCGACAAGGATCACCTCGTGCTGACGGGAGCGCTGAATGCGCTGCTCGGCTCACGCGGCGGCAACTGGGAAATCCTGACGGCGTCAGCCTTCGTCACCATCATCATACCGCTGCTCGTCTTCTTCGGGCTGCAGCGCTATCTGGTGCGCGGCCTGCTGGCGGGATCGGTCAAGGGAGGCTGATCCATCCCAAGACGTAATTTCAAACAGGATATTCCATGAGCGTGGCTTCCCAATCCATTCTGACCGCCGACAAGGACTGGTGGCGCGGCGCGGTGATCTATCAGATCTATCCGCGCTCCTACCAGGATTCGAACGGTGACGGCATCGGCGACCTCAAGGGCATCACCGCCCGCCTGCCGCATGTGGCAAGCCTCGGGGCTGACGCGATCTGGATTTCGCCCTTCTTTACCTCGCCGATGCGGGACTTCGGTTACGACGTTTCGGACTACGAAAACGTCGATGCGATCTTCGGCACGCTTGTCGATTTCGACACGCTGATTGCTGAAGCCCATCGCCTGAGTATCCGCGTGATGATCGACCTTGTCATCTCGCACTCGTCCGACCAGCATCCATGGTTTGTCGAAAGCCGCTCGAGCAAGACCAATGCCAAGGCCGATTGGTATGTCTGGACCGACGCCAAGCCGGATGGCACGCCGCCGAACAACTGGCTGTCGATCTTCGGCGGCTCCGCATGGGCGTGGGATCCAACGCGCATGCAGTATTACATGCACAACTTCCTGACCTCGCAGCCGGACATGAACTTGCACAATCCGGAAGTGCAGGACCGACTGCTCGATGTCGTCCGGTTCTGGCTGAAGCGTGGCGTCGATGGCTTCCGCCTCGATACGATCAACTTCTATTTTCACGACAAGCTCTTGCGCGACAATCCGGCGCTCGCTCCGGAACGCCGCAATGCGTCGACGGCTCCGGCCGTGAACCCCTATAACTTCCAGGAGCACCTCTACGACAAGAACCGCCCGGAAAACCTCGAATTCCTGAAGCGTTTCCGCGCGGTTCTCGAGGAGTTTCCGGCAATCGCTGCGGTCGGCGAAGTTGGTGACAGTCAGCGGGGTCTCGAAATCGTCGGCGAATATACGTCCGGCAACGACAAGATGCATATGTGCTACGCCTTTGAATTCCTGGCGCCCGATCCGCTCACGCCGGAGCGCGTTGAGGAAGTCATGAAGGATTTTGGTGCGGCGGCTCCCGATGGTTGGGCCTGCTGGGCCTTCTCGAATCATGACGTCATGCGCCATGTCAGCCGCTGGGGCTCGCTGGTTGCCGATCACGATGCCTTCGCCAAGCTCTATGCGTCGCTGCTGATGACGCTGCGCGGTTCGGTCTGCCTCTATCAGGGCGAAGAGCTTGCCCTCACCGAAGCCGATCTCGCCTATCAGGACCTGCAGGATCCCTACGGCATCCAGTTCTGGCCCGAATTCAAGGGCCGTGACGGTTGCCGCACACCAATGGTCTGGGACAGCCAGGTTGCCCAGGGCGGCTTTTCGACGGTGAAACCCTGGCTGCCGGTGCCGGTCGAACACATATTGCGCGCCGTCAGTGTGCAGCAGGGCGACGAGAATTCCGTGCTCGAACACTACCGCCGCTTCATCGCCTTCCGCAAGCTGTACCCGGCTTTCGCCAAGGGCGAGATCGAGTTCGAGGATCCGCAGGATGACGCACTGATCTTCACGCGCGAATACGGCAATGAGACGCTGCTCTGCATCTTCAACATGGGACCGGCAGAAGCCAGTGTCACCCTGCCTGCGGGCGAATGGCAGGCTTTGACGGGCCACGGCTTTAACAGCAACAATTACGGCGACAGGATCGATATTCCGGCTTGGGGGGCGTATTTCGCCCGCCTCGCTTAAGGATCAGGAGGGGAGAGGAAAATGACTGGACTGACGCTTAAGGATATCCGCAAATCCTATGGCTCCGTGGACGTGCTCCACGGCATCGACCTGGAAATCAACCAGGGCGAATTCATCGTTTTCGTCGGCCCCTCCGGCTGCGGCAAGTCGACGCTTCTGCGGATGATCGCCGGCCTGGAAAACATCACCGGCGGCGAGATGTATATCGACGGCATGCTGGTCAACGACGTGCCGCCCTCCAAGCGCGGCATCGCCATGGTGTTCCAATCCTATGCGCTCTATCCGCACATGACGGTCTTCGACAACATGGCCTTCGGCATGAAAATCGCGGGCGAAAGCAAGCAGGAGATCGACCGCCGCGTGCGGGCAGCAGCAGACAGCCTGCAACTGACAAAATATCTCGACCGCCTGCCCAAGGCACTCTCCGGCGGCCAGCGGCAGCGCGTGGCGATCGGCCGAGCCATCTGCCGCAACCCGAAGGTCTTCCTTTTCGACGAGCCGCTCTCGAACCTCGATGCGGCACTGCGCGTTGCGACCCGCATCGAGATCGCGCGGCTCAACGAGCAGATGGCCGACACGACGATGATCTATGTCACACACGACCAGGTCGAGGCGATGACGCTCGCGGACCGCATCGTCGTTCTCTCGGCCGGCAATATTGAGCAGGTCGGCGCGCCGCTGGAGCTTTATGAGCGCCCGGCGAACCTTTTCGTTGCCAAGTTCATCGGCTCTCCAGCCATGAACGTCATCCCCGCAACGATCACCGACGCCGGTGAGAACACGACGGTGACGCTGACTGGCGGAAAGTCTGTGACGCTCGATATTGCCACAGCGGCTTCCGAGAAGGGCAAGCAGGCAAGCTTCGGCGTTCGCCCGGAGGATTTGCGCGTCGCGGATCCCAACGAGGATTACCTATTTGAAGGTGAAGTCTCGATCGTCGAGGCGCTCGGCGAAGTGACGCTTCTCTATATCGAAGGTCTTGTTCAAGGGGAGCCGATCATCGTCAAGCTGCCCGGCATCTATGACGTGAAGAGGGGCCAGAAGATGCATTTCGTCGCCGACAGGCAAAAGCTGCACCTCTTCGACGCGGCGGGTCACACCTATAGAGCTTTTCCTGGTTAGATTGCGGCATTCTGCCGGAGCATGGTTTCGTCAGGGCAAAGGCTGATCGAAAAGGGCATACCTCAAGGTAGGTCCGAGCCGATAGCCTTTAATCCTGGCGGAAAGATGCTTGGCCCACCGGCCGCACCACTTCGCATGGCGAAGCGACATGTGCGTCCGGCGTTTCAAAGTCTTGCAGATTTGCTGCGCAAACCTGCGGGAGGGTTGACTGAAGCGGGCCGCCTGATCAACCGTCGGCTTGGCCATAGATCTAGGCTACAACGCACGCCGGCTGAAGGCGGATAGATCGGGTTCGTCACCTGCGTTCGAGATGAGTGAGATCCTTATAGGCGAGGAGAGGGCTTGGGTCGCATTTCCCGATCACCGGCGTGGTTCGCGCCGGGCCTTTCCAGTGGGGAGTTACTTATTCCGAACCTTGTTCCACCATATCGTTGAACTATAGGAAAGCCATACCGGCTTTAGGGATGTTGCGCCGCTTCTTTTGCGGCGCATCACCTTGTCAGCGAACTTCTTCGTCAAATTTTTCCGTATGATGACACTAAGCTGGGCGCCGTTTCGGCAGGCTTGACCTCCACGGTGCTGCCATCGGCAAAGGACAGTGTCAGCGCACTGCCCAGGAAGAAATCGACCGAGATCCCATCGTTCTCGTTGCCGTCGAATGAGATCGTTGCCTTGTTGTCGCTGATCGTCACCTTGGTGTTTGCCGCAGTGAAGCCTTCGCCCAGTTCGAGGGTCGACGACGATCGCAGAAGAGTAATGGAGTCTTGTCCATCTCCGATTGCAAATTTGACAGTAGAGCCAAGATTTGCCTGATTGCCGCCAATCGTGATTTTGTCGTTACCGGCTCCGGCAACTATCGTGTTTCCAATCCCGGCGGAGATCGTATCGTCGCCGGCACCGCCGTTCACGGTGTTGCTGATCCCGATAAAGAGCGTGTCATCGCCGTCGCCGCCATCGACCGTGCTACCGGAGCCGACAGAAATCCTATCATTGCCTGCTCCGCCGTTGATATTCATGAGAAAGCTGCCGCTGATATCGTCGTCGCCGGCGCCAGCATTCACCGAGCTGTTCGGCCCGGCCCGTATAACGTCGTCCTTGTCGGTGCCGGTAATGTTCGAGAACACACCGCCGACGATGAACCGTCCGCCATTCTGAAGCAGAATGCTGGTGATCTGGTCTTCGGCCTGCTTTAGCGGATCGGGACGCACGTCAGAAATGGATGATAGAATCTGGCTGGCGGCTGACTGCTTTGTAGCTGCCGCTGCCGACTTGGCGGAACCCTTAAGCAGGGCTAGCGCCGTTGAATTGCCGGAAGCCGTGGAAGATAAAACGGAAACCATGATGTCCTCTCTGTTGAGCACCCCCTCATGAGGCGGCGTTGGAGATCGTCATCATGACGAACGTGAGTCATTAAGTATCGTCAGAATGCAACGGCAACATTAATATAATATTGATATGCAATCGCCGCGCGAATAAAAGTCGCCGCCAAAACCTTATTGGCGGCGACCTCTCCATCACTTCAAGCCCACAGGAAATCCGTACCGTCGATTGCGGTTGGGGCTACACCATTCAGCAGCGCGAAGGTGGATGCAGCGCCTGTGGCGACGAATTCAAGCAACGCTGATCCATTGTAGTTGTACAGGTTGATCCCTGCTATGGACGTTCCGACGCCGATCTTGTCTACCCCATCCACATAGTCATAGATGATATCGGTGCCTTCGCCGACCTGGAACCAGAACTCGTCCGTGCCGTTTCCACCATGCAGGTCATCATTCCCGATGCCGCCGTAAAGTTTGTCATTCCCGTCGTCGCCGGAAAGGTAGTCATCGCCGCCATTGCCCCTCAACGTATCGTTGCCGGCGTCGCCGAACACCGTTTCAGCGAGCCCTCCGCCGATGTAGGTTTCATTGCCGATCGTGCCCTGCATCTGGGTGATGTTGGTCATCGAAACGACGGACGAGAAATCAACCGTGCCCTGGAAGAAGACATAGCCGGGACCGCCGCTGGTATTGTCGAGCGCCTCGATGCTGCTGAGCGAATTGACCATGATCGCCGTCCAGGAATAGCCGGACGTCGGCAAGATACGGATCGTGTCATAGCCGTCCCCCCCGAAGAAGTTGTCCCAACCGTTGTTGAGGCCGCCTGCGGGGCTGAGGTCCATATCGCTGCCGGAACCTCCGATCTCAAAGATATCATCGCCGAGCTCACCATAGAGGTTATCGTTCCCGCGCCCGCCATTGATATAGTCGCCGCCGTCGCCGCCGAAAACCGTGTCGTTGCCGTTATAGGCATAGATCAGGTCCGGGCTGCTCGTTCCCGAAAGTGAATTCGCACTATTTGTGCCGGTTATATATGCCATTCTTTCTTACTCCTTGAAGTTTGGGATGGGCATCGACAGCCCTGCTCATCGTTGCGAAGAGATATTTCCTCGCTCGGATATTTTGGGGCTATCCCACTGCCGGGACAGCCGATTGGCTAATCGTGGCGGAAGACGCGAGCGGCATGATCGCGAATTGGCTTGATGAGATACGACACCACGGTACGATCGTCGGTCCGGACAAAGGCTTCTACGGGCATGCCCGGTATGAGCCTCAAGTCATGAAGGAGGCTCAGTTCTGATGCCGGAATGGAAATAGCCGCCCGGTAGAAGCTGACGCCCGTCCTGTCATCGGTCTCTAGGTCCGCCGCAACCCGCAGGACGGAACCTCTCAGATCAGGTGTCGTGTTCCTGTTGAACGCCGTGAATTTGAGGGTTGCGGGCTGGCCCGGTGCGACCTGGTCGATGTCCTGAGGGGGGATTCTGGCCTCAACTGTAAGCAGGCTTTCGCGCGGAACGATCTCCATCAGCGTCTCGGCCGGAGTAACGACGCCACCGATGGTATGAACCGAGAGTTGATGGACGGTGCCTGCGATCGGCGCCTTTACATCGATATGCTTGAGCTGGTCGAGCGCAGCCACTTCTTGCCCGATCAACTCGGATTCTTTGCTTTCGATGTCCCGCAACTCGGTTGCCACGTCCGCCCGCATGGTTTGATCGACCTGAAGCAACTGCAACTCGATTTCAGCGATACGGCCCTTCGTCGCTGCGATTGATGCGATGAGCTGGCCGCGCTCGCCCTCAAGCCGCGTGGCATCGCGTTCGAGGCTGTTGACCCGGTTCATCGAGGTGAGGCCCATGTCAAAGAGTCGGCGTTGACCCTCCAGCTCCTTGCCAATGAGCGCGATCTCTCGTGTTTTGGCTTGCTGCTGCATATCCAGCCCGGAGATCTGCTCCCGGAGTTGTGCGGTCTGTTCGCGCAATCTCGCCTTCTGCCCGTCACGTGCCGCGGCGCGGTCCTGAAACACTCTCCGTTCCGTCGCCATTGCGGCTTCGGCCTGTTCGGGCGAAAGCCGCTGATGCAACTCCAGCGGGGTCTCCACATGCCAAACTCCGTCAAGTTCGGACTTGAGACGGGCCTTGCGCGCATAAAGCTGATTCAGGCTGGCGGAGACGGCCGCAAGGTTGGAGCGCGTGACCGTGGCGTCGAGGCGAACGACAACTTCGCCGGCCTCGACGACTTGCCCTTCCCGTACCAGTAGTTCGGCGACAGTGCCCCCAACCTGATGCTGAACCTTCTTCACGTTGCCTTCAACGACGAGACGCCCCGAGGCGATTACGGCGCCGGAAAGTTCCGTCGTCGCCGCCCAGCCACCGAGCCCACCGCATAGGAGGCCGACCGTGGCGAGGCCGGCGACCAGATGCCGACGCAGCGACCGCGAGAGGGAATGAACATCGTCTGGTTTCGGGCGGTGGGAGATGGTACCGAGCCGCGTAACGCCACGCATATCTTATGCCCCCTCGCCATCAATGAGCGTCAAGGCCGGGCCGGGGGCTGAACGCAGCGGCTTTGGTTGACGTTGCTGGATCGATTTGAGAATCGCATCACGAGGTCCGAAACCCTTTGCGACGCCGTTTTCCATGACGAGCAGAAGGTCAACGAGCGCGAGAATATTGCTTCGATGAGCGACGATCAGCACGATCCCGCCGCGGGCGCGGACGCCTGCTATGGCCTTGGCAAGGGCAATATCGCCTTCTCCGTCAAGGTTAGAATTCGGCTCGTCCAGCACGACCAGGAAAGGGTCGCGATAGAGAGCGCGAGCGAGCGCAATTCTCTGGCGCTGGCCGCCCGACAGATTGAGACCGCCATCGCCGACCTCTGTCTCATAACCGTTCGGAAGTCTGACAATCATGTCATGGACACCGGCGGCCTGAGCTGCTGCGACAATCGCAGCGTGGTCCGGCTCAGGTTCCAGGCGCGCAATATTGTCCGCGATGGTACCGGGAAGGAGATTGGAGCTTTGAGGCATATAGCCAATATGCCTGCCACGTTCGTCATCCGGCCATTGATCAAGGCTTGCGCCATCCAGACGGACGGCTCCCCGTGCCAAGGGCCAAACGCCTGTGATCGCCCGTGCCAACGTCGATTTTCCGGAAGCGCTCGGTCCGATGATACCGACAACCGTTCCTTGATCAGCGCGAAACGTCACGCTCTGCACGGTCATGCGGCGGTCGCCGGGCGGCGACGTGAAAACCGCATCAACCGTGAGCGACGACGACGGAGGAGGAAGCGTGGTCCGTGATTGCTCCTGGGGAAACAAGAGCATCGCCTCTTTCAGCCGAAGCCAAGCCTGCCGTGCGGCCAAGAGGCCTTTCCAGTTGCCGATGACTTGTTCGATCGGCGATAGCGCGCGGGAGACGATAATCGAGGCAGCGACGATTGATCCAGCCGACATGTCTCCCTGGATCACCAGATAAGCGCCGAGCGCCAGCGACCCTGATTGAACAATGTAACGTACAGTTTTCGACATCCCCGAAAACAGACCGGCGATATCGCCTATCTGACGCTGGATAGTCGTGTAATGTCGGTGTGCCTCATCCCATCGCGTCGCGGCCCGGCTCGTCATTCCCATTGCGGCCATTGCCTCCGCATTGGCGTGCGAGGCTTCGCCAAAGCGGTTACGCCGCGCGACGGCTGTCGCGGCCTGTCTCGTCAACGAGCGGGTTCGCCAATCTGTCAGAACGGTCAGCCCTGTCAGAACGATCATGGCGCCAGCGGCAAGCCATCCGATCGTTGGATGTAACAAGAAGCAGACGGAGAGGTACACGGGGATCCAGGGGAGATCGAAAAGGGCGGCAAGGCCGGGACCGGCCATAAAAGCCCGTATCTGGTCGGCTTCCTGGGCAGGTCTCAACGCATCGCCGCCATTGCGTAGACGCAATGGCGATCCTGCAACGATGGCAAATACGCGCTGCGTGAGCTTCGCATCCAGCGTCCCGGCGATGCGATTCATCGCGCGGCCGCGGATGATGTCGAGAAGACCTGAAAAAACATAAAGACCGCCGGCAAGTAGCATCAAGGCGATCAGGGTGGGGATGCTACCGCTCGGGATGGCGCGGTCGTAAACCTCCAGCATGAAAAGCGGAGCTGTGAAGCCGAGAATATTGATGATTCCCGAAAAGACCGCTGCGCCGGCAATAGGCCATGAAAGGATTCCGAGAGCTCCGCCGGGAACTTCGCGATCGTGAATTGGCATGCCCGTCCCCGAAATTCTCATTCCTCTTTGAGGTAGAATTAAATCTTTAGGCGAATCTTTCTGGCATGCAATCTATGAGGAGTCATGTATTTTCGAGGTTAATTGTATGATTTTATACGCTAAGTGAGATTTTCTCAAAAATGGGTTTCTCCGAAATTTGGGATTTCATTCTTCCGTTCATCAAATCACAGGACTTATTTCGTCGAGGATCGTGCCAACAGAAAACGATAAATTCAGTAGAAGTAGAAAGCTGGCGTGTATCATTCCGCTTCTGAGAGCTTTGGCGGCAGCCTCAACTCTTGACTGAGCGCGTAAGCGCTGACGTGCGCGGGTGAGATGCATGCGTACGGTATGTATCGAAAGGCCCAGCCTCCTTGCGATCTCCGCATCCTTGAGTCCATTCAAGTAGAGTTGGAGGCATCGCCGCTCCTGACGGCTGAGTTGTTCGCCGCCAGTTGCGGGCTTTTTATCGTGAAGAGTTTGCAGTCCAGTCATGAATTTTCTCCTGCGCTACGGATGAGATGCTTTATTTGGACTACCGGAGATAGCATGCGCAATGCAACTTATGAATGACTATTATTCACGATCGTATCGTTAAACGGGCTTTCCGCCGGCGAAGGTGTAAAAGCTGAGCGCACGGGCGGAGGCAGTCGGTTGCGCCTCCCTGACGGCCGTCATGCCGAGGCACTGGCTGTCTTACCATCGGTCTTGGTCATGGCGCCTTTCCCTCCGGGGAATAGGTGACGTTGAACATCACCAGTCTGCCATGGCCGCCCTCTTTAGGAAATTTGCAGAACCTTCAGCACTCTACCCCCGCCAGCCGTTCGAACATCCGATTCCGTTTTGACCCAATAGAATGCTGCAAGCTAGCCAAGACAGAATCTAAGAAATGACCATCCATTTTTGGTGGAATCCTTCTTCCTGAGGCTGTGGAGAGGGAGGATTCTCACTTTCTGTTAAACATGCGGTGCTAGCCTTTTCCCAATCAAGACTGAGGGGACTAAGGCCATGGCCGCATCGAATCCAACACCTCCGAAATCGCACTTCCTGGCGAAGGAAGAATCTTTCATGTACGACCGCGAATCGCGGTTCAAGATGGAAGACACGATGAACGCGGCGCGCATCGAATATACGGAAAAGGGCGTCATGCACGCCGCCTCGCGCCGCTGCGATATCGTCCGTATATCCATGAGCAGCGCGATCCTCGCGATCCTCACGCAGTATACGCTGCCGAAGCAGTTCTATCTGGATATTCCGGACGCCCGCATTACCAAGGTGGGTTGCCTGCTGATGAAGACCTTCCCGAACAACACGATCGAAGTTCGCTTCCTGCGCCTGCTGACGCAGAAGGAGCTGAACAAGATCTTCGTCTACAGCACGCACCCGGCTCACAAGGATTATGTCCTCGATATCCGCGCGTAACAGTCTCGCGTCTCGCTGGATATGAAAAACCCGCGGTTCCGGCCGCGGGTTTTTCTTTTGCATCGATGAGGGGATGTCAGTGGGCGTGGAAGAGCACGCTGGCACCCTGGTCGGACGGGCCGACCGCATGGCGGAACGGCGCGAAGAGCTCGCGGCCCATGCCGAATTCATTGTCCGAGAGATCGATGGTCACAGGTTCGCGTTCGGCCATATCGGCGGCATCGACCAGAACTTCAAGCGTACCCCTGATGGCGTCGAGACGGATGATATCGCCGTCTTTGATACGCGCGATCGGCCCGCCATCGACGGCTTCCGGCGTGACATGGATCGCCGCCGGCACTTTGCCGGATGCGCCGGACATACGCCCGTCGGTGAGCAATGCCACGCGGAAACCGCGGTCCTGCAGTACGCCGAGTGGTGGGGTCAGCTTGTGCAATTCCGGCATGCCGTTGGCCTTCGGTCCCTGGAAGCGCACGACGGCAACGAAGTCACGATTCAGCTTGCCTTCCTTGAAGGCGTCCTGCAGCTCCTGCTGGCTGTGGAAGATAACAGCCGGTGCTTCGATGATGTGGCGCTCGGCCTTGACCGCGGAGATCTTGATGACCGCCTTGCCGAGGTTGCCGCGCAGCATCTTCAAGCCGCCATTTGCCTGGAAGGGCGCCTCGATGCTGGCGAGCACCTTCGGATCGTGGCTCTTCTCCGGCGAAGGCTGACGCACGACCGCGCCGTTTTCGCCGAGCTGTGCATCGACCGTATAGGCTTCGAGACCCTGGCCGAAGACGGTGCGCACGTCGTCATGCACGAGTCCCTGCTTCAACAGTTCCTTGATGAGGAAGCCCATGCCGCCGGCCGCCTGGAAGTGGTTCACGTCTGCAAGACCGTTCGGATAGACACGGGCGAGCAGCGGGATCAGTTCCGAAAGCTCGGCAATGTCCTGCCAGGTCAGCACGATGCCGCCGGCGCGCGCCATGGCGACGAGGTGCATCGTGTGGTTCGTCGATCCGCCGGTCGCATGCAGGCCGACAACGCCGTTGACAACAGAGCGTTCGTCGATCATCTCGCCGGCCGGTGTGAATTCGTTGCCGAGCGCGGTAATGGCGAGCGCCCGCTTGGCTGCCTCGCGCGTCAGCGCTTCGCGCAGCGGCGTGCCGGGATTGACGAAGGAGGAGCCCGGCATATGGAAGCCCATGATCTCCATCAGCATCTGGTTGGAATTGGCCGTGCCGTAGAAAGTGCAGGTGCCGGGGCCGTGATAGGACTTGGATTCGGCTTCCAGCAGCTCGGCGCGGCCGACCTTGCCCTCGGCAAAGAGCTGGCGCACGCGTGACTTCTCGTCGTTCGGCAGGCCCGAGGTCATCGGGCCGGCCGGAATGAAGATCGCCGGCAGGTGGCCGAAGGAAAGCGCAGCAATGACGAGGCCGGGCACGATCTTGTCGCAGACGCCGAGGAAGAGGGCGGCATCGAACATGTTGTGCGACAGGCCCACACCGGCCGCCATGGCAATCAGGTCGCGCGAAAACAGTGACAGCTCCATGCCGGGCTGGCCCTGGGTGACACCGTCGCACATGGCCGGCACACCGCCGGCAACCTGGGCGATACCGCCGGCCTGCGCCGCCGCCTCGCGGATAACAGCCGGATAGGTCTCGAACGGCTGATGAGCCGAGAGCATATCGTTATAGGCGGTGATGATGCCGAGATTGGGCACGCGGTCGCCCGCAAGTGCATCCTTCTCGGCGGGGGAACAGACGGCGAAGCCGTGGGCGAGATTGGCGCAGCCGAGAACCGAACGGTTGACGCCTTGAGAGGCGGCAGCGCGCAGGCGCTCCAGATAGCGCTCGCGGGTCGGCTTCGAGCGTTCGACAATGCGATTCGTAATCGCAGCAATGCGTGCGTGAGCGGACATGGAAAATCCCTGCCTTGTTCTGGTTCGTCTGTATCTGTTCGCCGGCTCCGGCGGCCTGTCAGGCCGTATCAGGGAGCCCAGTAAATCTCGACCGGGGAAGTGGCCCGGCGCAGAATGGCGCGGATCGGCATTTCTGCCTCTTCGCCTGTACCTTCTGCCTTGGCGAGAACGTCTTTTTTACCTTCGCCCTCAATGTGGAGAATGAGCAGTTTGGCATCTTCGAGAGCGGAGAAGGTGAAGGTCAGGCGCGGTTCGCCGGCCCCTTCCGCGTCCATGGTGATGATGCCACGCGGCGTCTTTGCGTCGAGCGCGACGCTCAGATTGTTGCCGCCCGGGAAGAATGAGGCCGTATGGCCGTCGCCGCCCATGCCGAGAATGACGACATCGAAGGGGATGCCGATCTCCGCACTCTTTGCCGTCGCAAGCTTTGCAGCCTCCTCGACCGAGGCCGCCGGCTGGTAAAGCGGCACGAAACGCGCCGCCTTCGCCTTGTTCTGGAGAAGATTGGCATCGACCAGCAGATGGTTCGAGCGCGGATTGTCGGCAGGTACGAAGCGTTCGTCGACAAGCGTGATCGTCACCTTGGCCCAGTCGATATTACGCGTCGAAAGCGCCTGAAAGAAGGCCTTCGGCGTGGAACCGCCGGAAACGGCAATGCTTGCCTCTCCACGGGCTGCGATAGCTGCCGAAAGGGCGCCGGAAACCTTGTCTGCAAGGTTGGCGGCGAGTTCGGCGGCGTTTGCGAAGGAATGCAGTGTCGATGCCATATCTTCAGACCCTTGGACTAGATGTCGTCGTGCCAGGTGCGGCCGTCGCGTTCGATCAGCGCGATGGCCTGGCTCGGACCCCAGGTGCCGGCCGTATAACCCTGCACCTGCTGGCCGGTCGATTCCCAACCCTTGAGGATCGGGTCGACCCACTGCCATGCGGCCTCGACTTCGTCGCGGCGCATGAACAGCGTCTGGTTGGAGCGGATGACGTCCATCAAGAGGCGCTCGTAGGCGTCCGGATTGCGGACGTTGAAGGCCTGGGCGAAGCTCATGTCGAGCGAGACGTTGCGCAGGCGCATGCCGCCCGGACCCGGATCCTTGATCATCAGCGACTGCTTGACGCCTTCGTCCGGCTGCAGGCGGATGATCAGCTGGTTCTGGCTGATGCGGCCGGCGGCCTGGTCGAAGACCGAGTGCGGGATCGACTTGAAGGTGATGACGATTTCCGAAACGCGACCGGCGAGACGCTTGCCGGTGCGGATGTAGAAGGGAACGCCAGCCCAACGCCAGTTGTTGATCTCGGCCTTGATGGCGACGAAGGTTTCCGTGTTCGAAACGCCGCCTTCCAGCTCTTCCAGATAGCCCTTGACCGGGCCGCTGCCGGAAGCGCCGGCGCGGTACTGGCCGCGAACCGTCGCCTGCTCGACATTGGAAGCATTGATCGGCTTCAGCGCGCGCAGAACTTTCAGCTTTTCATCGCGAACGGCTTCCGAATCCATGGAGGAGGGGACTTCCATCGCGGTGAGGCAGAGAAGCTGCAGGATGTGGTTCTGCACCATGTCGCGCAGTGCGCCGGCCGTGTCGTAATAACCGGCGCGGCCTTCCAGGCCGACGGATTCGGCAACGGTAATCTGCACGTGGTCGATATAATTGGCGTTCCACAGCGGCTCATAGAGCGCGTTGGCGAAGCGCAGCGCCATCAGGTTCTGCACCGTTTCCTTGCCGAGATAGTGGTCGATGCGGAAGATCTGCTCTTCCTTGAAGACGCGGCCGATATTGTCGTTGAGCTGCAGGGCCGAAGCCAGATCACGGCCGATCGGCTTTTCGACGACGATGCGGGTCGATTTGGTAATCAGCTTGTGCTCGTGGATCTTCTGCGCGATGTCGCCGAAGATGCCCGGAGCGACGGCGAGATAGAAGGCGCGCACGCGGTCCTTGCCGTCGTCGAGCAGCTTCTTCAGATGATCCCAACCGGTGTCGGTGCGGGCATCTACGGAAACGTAGTAGAGACGGGCGCAGAACTTCTCGACTTCGGCTTCGTCATATTCGCCCTTCTTCAGGTGCTCCTTGAGCGCGTCCTTGGCGAATTTGCGATATTCCTCATGCGAAAGCGGACTGCGCGAAGCGCCGATGACGCGGGTCGGTTCCGAGAACTGGCCTTCGATCTGGCGATGATACAGCGCGGGCAGAAGCTTGCGCTCGGCAAGGTCGCCGCTGCCGCCGAAGACGACGTAATCAAAAGGCTCAACGGGAATGATCTGGCTGCTCATGAGCTTGTCTCTCAATCAGGCTTGGTTGGCGGCCGTTTTAATCTAATCGATTTAAAAAAGCCAGTGTGCGGTGCAATGAATCTGTCGGTCATCGGTTTTAAAGCGAATTTCCCGGAGAGGAAATCCGCAATCGAACTAAAACTTGTCGCGGAGGGCAAACCACGACAGGGCAAGGAAAAGCAGCGGCGCCCGCATGCGCGCGCCGCCCGGAAAGGCGGGAATATCGAGCGCCTTGAAGAGATCGAGATCGGCCGATTTTCCCAGCACCATTTCTGCGTAGAGCTTGCCACAGTAATTTGACAGCATGACGCCGTGGCCGGAATAACCGCCGATCGAGGTCACGCCAGGCATCACCTCGCGCACGAAAGGCTGGCGCGGCATGGTGATGCCGACCGAGCCACCCCAGGCATGGGTGATTTCGATATCCTTCAAGGCGGGATAGATTTCGGCGATCTGCCGGCGGATATGTTGCGTAATGTCCCGCGGATTGTCCGAAGTATAAGCCTCGCGCCCGCCGAAGAGCAGCCGCCCGTCCTTCGACTTGCGGAAATAGCGCACCACGAAGCGCGAATCCGCCACCGCCTCGCCGCCCGGCAACACATTGGGAAACCGCTCAAGCGGCACGGTCGCACCGATGAAGGAGCGAATCGGCATCACATGGCTTGCTGTGACCGGTTCCAGATTGCCGATATACCCGTTGCAGGCAATCAGCGCCCGGTCGGCGGTGATCGTGCCTCGTTCGGTTTCGATGATAACTCTGCCGCTGCCCTGACCGATCGACTTTGCCCTGGTCATTTCGAAAATATCGGCGCCGGCATTGGCAGCCACCCGGCCAAGGCCGACCAGCAGCTTCAGCGGATGGATATGGCCGGTGCCGGTATCGCGAACGCCGCAATAGAAGCGTTTGGAGCCGAGCCGCTCCTGCGTTTCCTCACGGTCCATGAAGCGAATATGCGGGTAATCGTAGCGGAGGGCCGCGATCTCCGCATTCTCGTAATATTCCCGCTTGTAGCTTTCCTTGTGAGCGACATTGAGCTGGCCGGGCACATAATCCAAGTCGATCTGGTGTTCGGTCGCAAAATCCATGAGATGCCGCTTGCCGTCCTCGGCGAGACCGAAAAGCGCCTTGGAGCGCTCGTAACCGATCTCCTTTTCCAGCTCTTCCGGCCACCAGCGCTGACCGGTGCCAAGTTGCCCGCCATTGCGTCCCGAGGCGCCGTCGCCGAGCCTGTTGGCCTCGATGAGCGTCACGGAGACCCCGGCTTTGGCGAGATTATAGGCGGCCTGCAGACCCGTATAACCGCCGCCGATAATAGCGACGTCACATTGCCTTGAGCCGTCGAGCGCCGGATAGTCCGGGCGCTCGTCAACTGTTGCCTGATACCAGGATACACCGGGTGCGATGGGGCTTTGCCATGTCTCTTTCGTCATGGCGGTCCCTCACACGTTCAGAAGGAGGAATTCCCGCTCCCAGGGGCTGATCACCTGCATGAAGGTTTCGAATTCGCCCCGCTTCACGCCGGCATAAAGGCCGATGAACTCTGCGCCAAAGACTTCTTCGAAAGCCGGCTCGTCTTCAAGCAGCGCCACGGCTTCAAGAAGGCCGCGCGGCAGGTCGATAGAGCCTTCATTGGCCGAATCCTCGGTCGGCGCCGTCGGCTCGATCTCTCTCTGGATGCCGAGTAGGCCGGATGCCAGCGAGGCGGCAAGCGCCAGATAGGGATTGGCATCCGAACTCGGCAGGCGGTTTTCCACGCGCCGCGCCTGCGGATCGGAAACCGGCACGCGGAAGGCCGTCGTGCGGTTGTCGTAACCCCAGGCATTGTTGACCGGGCAGGACATGTCCGGCTGCAGGCGGCGGTAGGAGTTCACATAGGGTGCCAGCATGGCAAGCGCGCTCGGCACGTATTTCTGCATGCCGCCGATGAAGTGGAAGAATTCCTTCGAGGCCGAACCGTCATTGTTCGAGAAGACGTTCTTGCCGGTGTTGATGTCCACCACGGACTGGTGGATATGCATCGCCGAACCCGGCTGCCCCTGCATCGGCTTTGCCATGAAGGTCGCGTAGATATCGTGCTTCAGTGCCGCCTCGCGGATCGTGCGCTTGAAGAGAAACACCTGGTCGGCAAGTTCGATCGGATTGCCGTGACGGAGGTTGATTTCGAGCTGCGCCGGTCCTTCCTCGTGGATCAGCGTATCGATCTCGAGGCCCTGCTTTTCCGAGAAGTGGTAGATGTCGTCGATCAGTTCGTCGAACTCGTTGATGCCGGCGATCGAATAACCCTGGCCGCCGAGGATCGAACGACCCGAACGACCCTTCGGCGGATGCAGCGGATAGTCCGGGTCGTCATTCGTGGCGACCAGGTAGAATTCGATTTCCGGCGCCACGATCGGCTTCCAACCGCGTTCGGCATAGAGGCTGAGAATGCGCTTCAAGACGTTGCGCGGCGTGTAGGGAACTTCCTGTCCGTCGGAATTGACGATGTCGCAGATGACCTGCGCGGTCGGGTCGGTTTCCCAAGGTACTACGGATAGGGTGGAAAGGTCGGGCACGAGCTTCAGGTCGCTATCGCGCGGCTCGTAGCGGAAGCTCTCGGTTTCCTCGGGATATTCACCTGATATCGTGTGGCGGTAGATCGCCGAAGGCAGTGCGAGCGACGTGTTGGAGGTAAACTTGGAGGACGGCATCATCTTGCCGCGCGGCACGCCGGCAAGGTCCGGCGTGATGCATTCGATGTCTTCGATCCCGCGTGCCCTCAGCCACTGCGCCGCTTCCTTCCAATTCGCAACACCGCGCAGAGATCCGGGATCGGGAGGGGATTTCTTTGAGGCGGGTACGTTTCTGGCAGGCTTCAGCGTCGTCTTTTTTGGGGACATGACACACCGGTTTGTGTTGATCGTAACGCCATCATAACCGGAGTTTGGCAATTGGCGAGGGGGTGGAAGGCGTTGACATCAGCCCTTTGATGGAAAAAGAAGACGCGATTTCAGCAGGGAAAACGGATTTTGCAGCGCAAGAGCGATGTAATCGTCATCGGGGCGGGTGCCGCGGGCATGATGTGCGCCATCCGCGCCGGGCAGCGCGGCCGTTCTGTCACCGTGCTCGACCACGCCCGCGCGCCGGGTGAGAAGATCCGCATCTCCGGCGGCGGCCGCTGCAACTTCACCAATATCAACGCCGGCCCGAAGAACTTCCTCTCCGCCAACCCGCATTTCTGCAAATCGGCGCTTGCCCGTTTTACTCCGGCCGATTTCATCGCCATGGTGGATCGTCACGGGATCGCCTGGCATGAGAAGACGCTTGGCCAGCTTTTCTGCGATAACAGCGCCAAGGACATCATCTTCATGCTGCTCGACGAGATGCGCGCGGCGGGTGCCGCCTGGCATCTCGGCATCGAAATCTCGGGCGTGGAGAAGACCGAAAGCGGCTTCCGTGTCTCCACATCGGAAGGCCTCTTCGAAGCTTCCTCGCTCGTCATCGCAACCGGTGGAAAATCCATTCCCAAGATGGGGGCGACAGGCTTTGCTTATCGCATTGCCGAGCAGTTCGGTCTTGCTCTCACCGAAACGCGCCCCGGCCTCGTGCCCGTGACGCTCGACCCGATCCTGCTTGAAAGCATCGCGCCACTGTCAGGCATTTCCGCGCCAGCCGAGATCCGCCACGGAAAGACCGCTTTCCGCGAAGCCCTGCTCTTCACCCACCGCGGTCTCAGTGGCCCCGCCATCCTGCAGATTTCCTCCTACTGGCGGGAAGGCGATGCCATCACGATCGATATCGAACCGGATGTCGATATCGCCGCCCATCTGAAGAAGGCCAAGCAGACGAACGGACGCCAGTCGGCGCAGACCGCACTCGGCGAAATCCTGCCGAAGCGCCTGGCGCAATATATCGTCGAACGCGAGGCGATCGGCGGCAATATGGCCGACCTCTCCGACAAGCTGCTGACCCGGCTTGCCGACGCGGCGCAGAACTGGTCCGTCAGGCCCTCCGGTTCCGAAGGCTACCGCACGGCGGAAGTCACGCTCGGCGGCATCGACACCACGGCGCTCGATTCCCGCAGCATGCAGGCCAAGGCCGTTCCCGGTCTTTATTTCATCGGCGAATGCGTGGATGTGACCGGCTGGCTCGGCGGCTATAATTTCCAGTGGGCCTGGGCATCCGGTTTTGCGGCCGGTGAGACATTGTAAACGCTAATATTTATAGACGCGAAACCTTTTGGGCGATTCAAGACTTCTTAAGGTTGGCTGCGCCATCCTGTCTCAATGGCAGGTTGGCAAAGCCGTTCCTAAATTAAGCTTTACCGGCAAGCTGTTTTGTTGGATTGTTGTATTTAGACAGAAGTGAGGTTTCGCAATGAACAGAAACACTCGACGCGCCCGCGCCATCGCAATCGCCCAGGCAAAGCCTGATGCAAAGCTCGTAACTCTGCGCTATCTGATGCTCGCCGCCGGCGCGACCGCCGCCAGCATTGCTGTTCTTCTTTCCCACTTCATCTGATCTTTTCGCAGCTTGAAATGGAAATGCTCGGTTTCGCGACTGATATATCGCGATTCCGCACCGTGCAATTTGCAACTATTGTGCGATCACGGCTAACGCGCTCTCATCGCTTATCCGAAAATTAATATATAATCCGACACATTGTAGACGAATATTTGGGTGTTTCCGGTCTTGCCGGAGATGAACTGGCAATGATTGCCGCCCGCTCCAGGGTTTTCCCAACTGTTAGTAGATCAGCTCGATATGCACCCGGCTGGCGCCAGAAGGCTGCCGGCGGGAGGAGTGGTGTATGAAAGGCACGGCGCGCCATGTTCATTGACAAGATTCTTTCTCGTTTCAAGATTCAGACCAAGGTTCTGATTTTTGTTCTGCCATTCGTCATCACCATTTCCGCCGTCGGTCTGACTGGTCTTTATGCCTCCGGTCTGCTGCAGGGCCGGATGGAGATTTCCAACAGCGTTCTCCAGTCGCTGAGCGGGTTCAAGGATCTCTACGCGTCGATGGACGACTTCCTGCAGACGACCAACGAGCAGGCGCGCGACAAGCTCTACGCCGATATCAAGACCCAGGGGCAGACGCTGAACGCCACCATGGCGCAGATCGGCGACAATGCCGGTCATGACAACCTGCAGGCTGCCATCGAGGGCACGAACGGCATTTCGGATACGGTCGGCAAGCTCTGGACCCTGCACGAGCAGGAAGTGGCCCTCCGCAAGCAGATCGACGACGCCCAGAAAGTGATGATCACCAACCGCTTCAACGTCAGCTACGACGCCAAGCAGTTGGAAGAGAACGTCCGCACCGACGAAGGCAACGCGACGGCAACGCTGCGCGCTGCTGATCGTCTGCTGAAGGGCGGCGATACGCTTGCAGCCGCCATGAATGATTTCAATAAGGCGCAGACTTCGCCTGACAAGCTGAAGGTCGTGACCGATGCGCTGCCTCAGATCATCAAGGCGCAGCGCATGATCGAGATCTCCGTACCGCAGAACCAGAAGAGCATGACGCAGTCGATGGCGCAGACCGTCAGCGATCTGAAAGCTCAGGCGGCAGCACCCGATGCCGGCACGGATGAGGGCGTTGCCAACCTTGGTCGTCTCGTTTCCCGCTTCCGCCAGATGTCGACTTACACGCAGCTCACCGCCACGCAGATGATGCGCGAGGCAACGACGACCTTCGTGGAGCTCGACAGCCGCATCGCCCAGACCAACTCGGTGTTGGAGGATACGCGGCGCCTTGAAAGCTCCATCTATTCGCTGCAGCTCGTGCTTGCCGATTTCAATGCCAAGCCGAACAAGGAAAATCGCGTTCGTCTGAACCAGGAAATCGCCACGCTCAACACCATGCTGAACACCCTTCAGGCAAGTGCCAAGGGTATGAATTTCGCCGGGGACATTGTCGACGCGATTTCGCCGGCTCTCGTCTCGATGGACAAGGGCGCACAGTCCCTCGTCGATGTGATCAATCAGCGCACGACCGATTATGCCGCAGCACGACAGCAGCTTGATGGCGTCTGGCGCCAATTGACGAGCTTCGCGGAAGTGCAGAAGCAGACCGCCGGTACAGAGCGCGATCAGGCCAACAGCATCTCCGTCGGCACGACTGCGCTCGGCATCCTGGTGTCCATCATCGGCGGCATTGCGCTGGTGCTGACGCTGCAGCGGCCGATCGCCCAGATCACCGCAGCCATGCGCCGCATTGCGGAAGGTGCGCTCGACACCAACATCTCCGGCGAGAAGCGTTCCGATGAAATCGGCGATATTGCTCGCGCGCTCGGCATCTTCAAGGAAAATGCCATCTCCAAGATCCGTATCGAGGAGCAGAGTGACGAAGAGCGTCAGGCCGCCGAGCATGAACGCCAGCGCAACGATGCTGAAAAGCGCGAGATGGACAGGCAGATCGAATATGCCGTCAACCAGCTTGCCGCCGGTCTTGAGCGCATGTCTCAGGGCGATATCTCGACGACGATCGATACGCCCTTCATCGGTCGCCTCGAACAACTCCGTCAGGATTTCAACGGCTCGATGATGCGCCTTCAGGCCACGATGAGCCAGATCCGCGACAACGTGCAGATGATCCAGGGCAACGGCAACCAGATGGCCCAGTCCGCCGAGGATCTCTCCAAGCGCACTGAGCAGCAGGCCGCGTCGCTGGAAGAAACCGCCGCCGCCGTCGACCAGATTACCGTCACCGTCCGCTCGTCTGCCGAGCGCGCCAAGGATGCCGACCAGATCGTCCGTCAGGCCAAGCGCAGTGCCGATGACTCGGCTGTCGTCGTCAACAATGCGATCGACGCCATGGGACGCATCGAGGATGCGTCGCGCCAGATCGAGCAGATCATCGGCGTCATCGACGAGATCGCCTTTCAGACCAACCTTTTGGCACTCAATGCCGGCATCGAAGCCGCCCGTGCCGGTGAAGCCGGCAAGGGCTTCGCCGTCGTCGCCATGGAAGTCCGCGAGCTTGCCCAGCGCTCTGCCGCTGCCGCGCAGGAGATCAAGGGTCTCATCAACAAGTCAACGAACGAGGTCAATTCCGGTTCGCAGTTCGTACAGGAAACCGGAACGGTTCTCGCCAAGATCAGCGCCCAGATCGTGACGATCAGCCAGCACGTCGAAATGATCGCCCGCGCCAGCCACGACCAGTCGAGCGCGCTGCAGGGGGTCAATTCCACCGTCAACCAGATGGACCAGATGACCCAGCAGAACGCTGCGATGGTAGAAGAAACCACTGCCGCAAGCCGCGAGCTGGCAAACGAGGCGGATGCGCTGCTGCATCTCGTGCAGCAGTTCAAGATCGACGGCGGCAGCGACATGCACATCTACCGCGCCGCCTGATTCCAGCCTTCCATTCGCAATGCAAATGGCCCCGTTTTCGGGGCCATTTTTATTCACCGATCAAAACATGCTAAGGTTGTGAAAAAAGAGACGGATTGAAATTTTTCCGCCTTGATGACGGATGATGCACGCATGAAGTCATACTGGATTTGAAAAAAGACAAGAAAAAGGGGCAGCGCGAACCCTGCGTTAAGAGAAAATTTTCCCTAACGCAGTCTTATGAACGTCATAGAGGTTGTGTTCGCCAGAGGTTCCAGATGCGTTTCTTTTCGACATCCATCGTGCGGCAGATCGTTGCTATCACGCTGCTTCTGCTTGCGGTCAGCACCGCAGCGATTGTCGGCGTGACCTATTACAACCTCGGCAGCTATGTCATGGACAGCGCGGTATCCGACGCGAAGGATGCAAGCCGCTCGATGGCGGTTCTCTATGGCGCAAGCGATGCTGACGTCCGCATCGATCTGAAGGACAATGTTCTGTCCGGCGTCACCGAAGACAAGATCCCGGCCTTCGGCGACTATTCGCTTGTTGATCGCACGGCGCAATCGATCGCCGGCGTCGCCACCATCTTCGAAAAACAGGGAGGCGATTACGTCCGCGTCTCCACCAATGTGAAGAAGGAAAATGGCGACCGTGCCGTCGGCACCAAGCTTGCCGCGGATCATCCCGCCCAGCCTGTGCTCGCACAGGGTAATGCCTATTACGGTCCGGCGGACCTGTTCAGCCGCAAGTTCATGACAGGTTATTTCCCGGTCAAGAATCCTTCGGGCGCCACAATCGGCATCCTCTTCATCGGCATACCCATGGAAGTCTATTACCAGCGTATGAACGAACTGCAGACGCTGGTTCTTAGTGTCGGCGCCGTGGTGATGCTGCTCGTCGGCGTGCTCGCTTTCTATGCGATCCGCCGTTCTGTCAGGCCGATGCAGGCGCTGACATCAAGCGTGCGCGCCATTTCGTCGGGTGATCTCGTCAGCGCCGTTCCCTGCGTCGAAAAGAAGAACGAATTCGGCGACATCGGCCGTGCCCTCGCTCTCTTCCGCGACAGCGCGGTCGCCCGCCAGGAACTGGAAACGCAGGCCGCCGAACAGCGCGCCCTGAACGATGCCGAGCGCAGCCGCAACGATGCGGAGAAGCGCACGCTGGACGGCCAAATCGATTTTGCCGTCAATCAGCTTGCCGCCGGTCTCGGACGCCTGTCGCAGGGCGACGTCTCGCAGACCATCGAAACGCCTTTCGTCGGCCGGCTCGAACAGCTCCGCATGGACTTCAACACCTCGCTCCTGCGCCTCCAGGATACGCTCACGCGCATTCGGGCGAGCGCTGCTTCTATTCAACGCAACAGCGGTTCGGTTTCGGCCTCGGCTGACGAGCTCTCCAAGCGCACCGAATCCCAGGCCGCGAGCCTTGAGGAGACGGCAGCCGCCGTCGAAGAGATCACCGTCACAGTCCGCTCTTCCGCCGAGCGCGCGCACGAGGCAAACAATGTCGTTGCCGCAACCAAGCGGACGGCCGACAGTTCCGGTGCCGTCGTCAGTGACGCGGTCGCTGCGATGGGCCGCATCGAAGACGCCTCGCAGCGCATCGAGCAGATCATCGTCGTCATCGACGATATCGCCTTCCAGACCAACCTGCTGGCACTGAATGCCGGCGTCGAGGCAGCTCGTGCCGGTGAGGCTGGCAAGGGCTTTGCCGTCGTCGCCCAGGAAGTGCGTGAGCTTGCCCAGCGCTCGGCAACCGCCGCCAAGGAAATCAAGGCGCTGATCGACCAGTCGACGCGCGAGGTCAATGCCGGTTCCGAGCTTGTGCAGAAGACGGGCAGCGTGCTCGCCTCGATCAGCCATGAGATCATTGCGATCAGCGGTCATGTCGAAACCATCGCCACGGCAAGCCGCGACCAGTCGGCCGCCCTCCAGGATGTCAACAGCTCCGTCAACGCCATGGACCAGATGACGCAGAAGAATGCCTCCATGGTTGCCGAAGCCACGCAGGCAAGCCGCCAGCTGGCGGAAGAGGCCGACATGCTGATGGCGCTCATCGAGCAGTTCCGCCTCGCCGAAGGCGCTGCCAGTCATGGCCGCGTGAGACAGGCGGCTTGATATTTGCATTCATTTCTGCCGGGCTGCACTTTCGTGTGCCCGGCGCCTCGATTTCTCGGCTCGGTTAGCCAGGCGGCAAATCGCACCAAGGGGCTGCTTGCGACCGTATTGTAAAACGCGTCTTCGTCTTTAATCCGGTCGCGTCTCGTTCGCTGCAGCAATCTTGCCCGCTGCATCCGGCCAGCAATGTCGGCGATCAGGAAACTTTCGATCATCATGATGTCCTTTCGTTTGTGGACATCAATTGATCTACACATCAAAAAACGCTTCTTAAACAGGCGAAATCCCATTATGTTTTTCACTCATGAAAAACAGTAACTGGGATTCCTATCAGCTTTTCCTTAAGGTCGCCCGCACTGGCGGTCTGACGGGCGCAAGCGCCGCCACTGCTTTGAGCCCGGCGACCATCGGCCGCCGCATGCTCGAGCTCGAGCAGGAACTCGGCCGCACACTCTTTCACCGCAGTCAGACAGGCTACCGCCTGACATCAGATGGCCAGATCCTCGTCGATCATCTGCAGGAAATGGAGGCTGCCGCCCGGAAGGTCGACGCGTGGCGGCAATCTTCCGAGGGTGGGGGCACCGTCAGGATTACGGCCGGCACATGGATCTCCTGGCTGTTGACGGAGAATTTTTCGGCAATCCGCATGCCGGCGGACACGTTTGCCATTTCCCTTGTTATCGGCGAAGCGCGGGCGAACCTGAATTACCGGGAAAGTGATATCGGCATCCGCGCCTTCGAGCCGGACGAAAGCAATCTCGCCGCCCGTCAGCTCGGCGAAGTCGCCTATGCGGTCTATGTCAGGCGCAATGCCAGCCGGGACGATGCCAGATGGATCGCCGTCGGCGCGGAGGATGCGATCTCCGCCTATCTGCGCTGGCCTTATCAGAATGCTGCGTCCGCGATCGTCGCGACGGTCAACCGTCCGCGCTCCCTGCCGGACCTGGTGCGTACGGGGGCGGGAAAGGCGGTGCTGCCCTGTTTCGTCGGCGATCTCGATCCCGAACTGGAACGATGCGGTGGCGAACTGCCGGAGCTGCGTCACCGCCAGTGGATCGTCATGAATGCCGAGGATCGTCACCGCCCGGAAATCCGCACGGTTGCCGACCGCATGACGAGGCTTTTGAAAAGCTATACCGACCTCTTCGCCGGCAAGCGCGCCAGTCGCGGATGATCTGGCGCTACGGCATCAGCCGCCGCACGAGCCCCACCTGGCTGTTCACCCCGAGCTTCGAATAGATGTTCTTGAGATGCGAGCGTGCCGTCTCGTAGCTGACATCGTTCGTTCGTGCGACTTCGCGCAGCGACAGGCCAGCCGCGATGCCGGCGGCAATCCGCATTTCCGCTGCCGTCAGCTGGTCGATACGCAGCAGGGCGTCATTGAGATCGGGGCGCAACGGCAGGCTCGCCCGCTCGATGATCATCGCCACCGTCGGTCCCTCGAGAAATTCGGTGATGAAATCCGACTGCATTTTCACCAGCGTGCATTTGAAGCTGGTGTTCTTCATCCTCATCAGGGTGGTCGCCGGCGAAGCTGTCTGCAAGCGGTTGCGCAGCAGAGCAGACAGGCGGGAGGCGAGTTCTCCGTCATTGATCATGATCCGCCCGGTCGATGTCACGCCGATCACCTCGCCCTCGGCGATCATCCGCTCCGCCGCGCTGTTAATCGAGCGGATATTCTGATCCTCGCCGATATAGACGATACCAACGCCGATCGCGTCGAAGAGCGCCAATCCGTTTTCATTATTGGGATCGCGGTGCTCGCGGCGGATGAAATCGAAGGCGCGGCGCAGATGCGGTGCGAGCTCGCTGAGCAACTCGGCATTGCTGCGGTTGAAATCCGGATCTGCGGACGAGGTCAGCGTCGAAAGATTGAAGGAGCGTCCGCGTTCCCGCATGATCGTCACGCCGACACTGCTTTCGCAGCCTATCCATCTGATGTAATCGTTGTAGAATTCCGTCTTCAAAAGCTGCTCGCGCGGCAGCATCTGATCGGCGACCACGCCAAGGCCGATCGGCCGGGTGGCGGCGCGCGGCATCCATGGATTGATGGCCGCGTAATAGCGGTTATAGGCCTCGGTTTCCGTGTTTTCGAGACCTGAGGACAGCGAGAGCCCGCCTGCTCGCGCGACGGCATCGTGGAAAAACAGCGTGGACTTGGCGTCCGGCATTGTCGCTGCCAGCGCATCGAGAAAGGCTTGCCACGACGTCTCGCCAAAGAGCGCGCCGTAGATCAGATCGGTCAGAACTTCGAGTTTTGCGTGCGGCGAACCGGGCATATGCAGTTCCGTTCGAAGAGATGCTCAATTATGCCGCGACTCCGCTGTGGTGACAATTGCGTCAAATAGCGTAGGCCCGGCGGATTGTGCCGCCGGACCTCTGGTGTCAGTTCCTGTTGGCGACGATCACGGGTATCAGCAGATCGCCCCAGTTTCCGTCACCGCCGTGATGCCGGGCAGAGCGCACCAGCTCGACCGAAACACCGGCCTCGACTGCCTTCATCACTGATAGATTCAGCCTGTGCAGATCATTGGCGAGCATGCGGATCACTGCCTGCTGGTCGTCTGTCATGCTGCTTGCCTGTTCTTCCGTCCGTTCGCGGACGCGTGCAAGGGATGCCATAGCGTTTCCTCCTCTATTCGGCAGCCGGTTTGAATTGCGCATGTTCGGTCGATTCCCCCATGGCCGTGGTCGAAGCCCGGCCGCCGGTGATTGCCAGCGACACGGCGTCGAAATAGCCCGTGCCGACTTCACGCTGATGCTTGGTGGCGGTATAGCCGCGCGCCTCGGCGGAGAATTCCGCCTGCTGCAGCTCGCAATAGGCTTCCATCTGCCGCTCGCGATAGCCGCTGGCGAGTTCATACATGCCGTAGTTCAGCTGGTGGAAACCGGCGAGCGTGATGAACTGAAACTTGTAGCCCATGGCACCGAGTTCGCGCTGGAACTTGGCGATGGTCGCATCGTCGAGGTTTTTCTTCCAGTTGAAGGACGGCGAGCAATTATAGGCGAGCAGCTTGCCGGGATGCACCTTGTGTACGCCTTCGGCAAAGCGGCGCGCCTGTTCCAGATCCGGCTTCGACGTTTCGCACCAGATGAGGTCGCAGTGCGGGGCGTAGGCAACGGCGCGCGCAATACAGGGCTCCAGCCCATTGCGTACCTGATAGAAGCCCTCGACCGTTCGACCGGCATCATAATCGACGAAAGGCTGGTCGCGTTCGTCGATATCGGATGTCAGGAGCTTCGCCGCCTCGGCATCCGTGCGGGCAATCACGAGTGTTGCAACGCCCATGACATCGGCCGCAAGCCGTGCGGCATCGAGGTTGCGGATATGGGCTGCGGTCGGGATCAGCACCTTGCCGCCGAGATGGCCGCATTTCTTCTCGGACGCCAGTTGATCCTCGAAGTGAACGCCGGCGGCCCCCGCTTCGATATAGGCCTTCATGATCTCGAAAGCGTTGAGCGGGCCGCCGAAGCCGGCCTCGGCATCGGCGACGATGGGCGCGAACCAGGTCGCGACCGAAAGCCCGTTGCCTTCAGCCGTCTCGATCTGATCGGCGCGCTGCAGCGTGCGGTTGATGCGCTTTGCCAGCTCCGGCCCGGCATTGGCCGGATAGAGCGATTGGTCCGGATACATCGATGATGCCGTGTTGGCGTCGGCCGCGACCTGCCAGCCGGAGAGATAGATCGCCTTCAGCCCGGCGCGCACCATCTGCATGGCCTGGTTGCCCGAGAGCGCGCCGAGCGCGTTGACGAAATTCTCCTCATGCAGAAGCTGCCAGAGCCGCGCAGCTCCCATCTCTGCCAGTGTGTGGCGCAGCGTCACCGAGCCGCGCAGCCGTTCGACATCCTCAGGCGAATAAGGCCTCTCGATGCCGTCGAAACGTCCGTCAGGTGTATTGCGGATCAGTTTGTAAAAATCTGTCATGCCAATCTCCTCTTTAGCTTTCCAACGCTTGAGCGCTGATGACAGGATTTACAAAATTTGGCCAATTGGCCAGAAGAACCTTTGATTTCAGGCAAGAAAAGGGGTTAAGATGAAGAGGATTTACAGGCTCATTTTGTAATTTTGTAAAAGTTTGTAAATACAACGATGTAAAGGATGTGACATGGCTGAACGAAAGATATTCGCGGGGCCAAAGGTCCGGCGCATCCGCAATGCGCTGGCGCTCACGCAGACCGCCATGGCCGAGGCGCTGGAAATCTCCCCCTCTTACCTGAACCTCATCGAACGCAACCAGCGCCCTCTAACAGTACAGTTGCTGCTGAAGCTCTCGGCCGTCTACCGTATCGATCTGGAGGAGTTGCAGGGCGAATCCGCCGGAGGCCTTGGCCAGTTGAAGGAGGTGTTTGCCGATCCGTTGCTGTCAGGTGAGCTGCCGGGCGATCAGGAGCTTGTCGAAGTGGCCGATGCCGCGCCAAATGCGGCAAGCGGCATGATCAAGCTCTATCGCGCCTATCGCGAACAGGCCGCCCGGCTTTCCGATCTGACGGCCCTGATGGTCGGGGAGGGGGGTGCGCCTGTCGCTCCCGGCCGCTTGCCTCTGGACGAGGTTAGGGAGGTGCTGGAGCGCCGCTCCGCCTATTTCGAGGATATCGAGGCGGCGGCGGAAAGCTTCACCAACGGACTTGTCGCGGGAGCCAGTCTGAAGGATTGGCTGAAAAGCGAGCGCGGCATCAGTGTCCGCGTCCTGCCCGTCCATGTCATGCCGGATCTGCGTCGTCGTTTCGATCGCCACTCGATGCGTCTTTTCCTCTCCGAACGGCTTTCGGCGACCGAACAGGCGCAGGAAATCGCGATCGAGGTGGCAAGGCTCGCTCTGCGCCAGCAGATCGAAGCCGAACTCGAGGATCTGCCGCTGTCATCCGACGAGGCGCGGCGCATTGCCCGTTTCGAGCTGACGCGCAATGCCGCTCTGGCCTTGACGATGCCCTATGGCGCCTTTCTTCTGGCGGCGCAAAACACCCGCTATGATATCGATCTGATCCGCGCCCGTTTCAGCGTGTCCTTCGCGCAGGCTGCGGCGCGCCTCGTCATGCTGCAGCGTGCCGGTGCCGGCGGCATTCCATTTTTCCTCGTGGAGATCGATGCGGCAGGCCATGTCATCCGCAGGGCTGGAGCGCAGGGTTTTCCGCAGGCGCGCTTCGGCGGCAACTGTCCGAAGCTCAATATCCACGCGGCCTTTCTGGAGCCGGGCAGGATATTGGCCGAGACGGTCGCCATGCCTGACGGTTCAACCTTTCTGACGGTGGCGCGCACGCTTGAAGGGCCGGTTGTGGAATTCGGCGAACGGGTGCGGCGCACGGCATTGCTGCTCGGCTGTGATGCCGCCCTGCGCGACAGTCTGGTCTACGGCCGAAGCGATGCTTCGCCGATCATGATCGGTCCTGCCTGCCGCCTCTGCGAGAGGCGAGGCTGTCTTTCGCGCGCCGAGCCGCCGCTTACCCGTCCGCTCGCTCTGGACGAGACCGCTGCCGGCCTCGGAGCCTTCGATTTTCAGTGATTGTGAAATCATTGACACTGCAGGATTTTGCGCTTGTAGGCGCTGAAAATCCTTCTTAATCTGCAACGTAACCAGAGGGAAGAAGAGGCGTCCGGGGGCGCGATGCCTTTAAAAAAACAGGAGATATCATGAGGTCAAGAATAGCCAATCTGACGGCAGTTGCCGTCGTTGCTCTCCTTGCCGCCGCGCCGGCCTTCGCCCAGGAGCGTGTGGTCAACGTCTACAACTGGTCCGATTATATCGACAACTCGATCCTTGAGGACTTCACCAAGGAAACCGGCATCAAGGTTGTCTACGACACGTTCGATTCCAACGAAACCGTAGAAACCAAGCTGCTTGCCGGCGGCACCGGTTATGACGTCGTCGTTCCGACCGCCGACTTCCTGCAGCGCCAGATCCAGGCCGGCGTCTTCCAGAAGCTCGACAAGTCCAAGCTGCCGAACCTTTCCAACATGTGGGACGTGATTCAGCAGCGCACCGGCGAATATGATCCGGGCAATGAATATGCTGTCGACTACATGTGGGGTACCGACGGTATCGGCTACAATGTCAAGAAGGTCGCCGAAATCCTCGGTCCCGATGTCAAGCCCGGCCTTGAGGTGATCTTCGATCCGAAGGTGGCCGAAAAGTTCAAGGACTGCGGCATCTACGTGCTCGACACGCCGAAGGATGTAATGACGACGGCGCTGCGTTATCTCGGCCTCGACCCGAACTCCACCAAGCCGGAGGATTTCAAGAAGGTTGAGGATCTTCTGACGGCCGTTCGTCCCTATATCCGCAAATTCCATTCGTCCGAATATATCAACGCCCTTGCCAACGGCGATATTTGCATCGCCTTTGGCTACTCCGGCGACATGCTGCAGGCACGCGACCGTGCGTCCGAAGCCAATAACGGCGTCGAAGTGAACTATTCAATCCCGACACAGGGTGCGCAGATGTGGTTCGACATGATGGCGATCCCTGCCGATTCCAAGCATGTGGCCGAAGCACATGAATTCCTGAATTACATGATGAAGCCGGAAGTCATCGCCAAGGCGAGCGATTTCACATTCTATGCCAACGGCAACAAGGCCTCGCAGCAATTCGTCAGCAAGGACGTGCTGGAGGATCCGGCCATCTATCCGACGGATGAGGTGATGAAGGGTCTTTTCACGGTGCGGCCGTGGGATCCGAAGACCCAGCGCACGGCGACGCGAATCTGGACCAAGGTCGTCACTGGCCAGTAAGTCGATACCAGGCCCGGACGGAAACGTCCGGGCCTTTCAATTCCCGGCCCGGGTGGAGGCCGGCTGAAACCTGTATTCGGGGAATAATATGAAGTCTCTCGGTAATATCCGCCGCGCTTTTGCGCCTTGGACCGATCCGTCTGCAAAACCCTTTATCGCTTTCAAGAATGTCACCAAGCGCTTCGGTGATTTTACCGCCGTCAACGATCTGTCGTTGAATATCTATCATCGCGAATTCTTCGCACTGCTCGGCGCGTCCGGCTGCGGCAAGTCCACGCTGTTGCGCATGCTCGCCGGATTCGAACAGCCGACGGCGGGCGAGATCGTTCTCGACGGCACGGACCTGTCGGGTACGCCGCCCTACAAGCGGCCGGTCAACATGATGTTTCAGTCCTACGCTCTTTTCCCGCATATGACGGTCGAGAAGAACATTGCCTTCGGCCTCCGGCAGGATGGCATGCCGAAGGACGAGATAGCCGAGCGCGTGTTGCAGATGCTGAAGCTCGTGAAGCTGGAGCAATTCGCCTCCCGCAAGCCGAACCAGCTCTCCGGCGGTCAGCGCCAGCGTGTGGCGCTGGCCCGCTCGCTCGCCAAGCGCCCGAAAGTGCTTCTGTTGGACGAACCGCTCGGTGCGCTCGACAAGAAGCTGCGCGAGGAAACCCAGTTCGAACTGATGGACCTGCAGCAGAACCTCGGCCTCACCTTCGTCGTCGTCACCCACGACCAGGAAGAGGCGATGACCATGGCCGATCGTATCGCCGTCATGAGCCATGGCAAGGTGGTGCAGGTGGCAACGCCTGCCGAGATCTATGAGGCGCCGAATTCACGCTTCGTGGCCGATTTCATCGGCGACGTGAACATCTTCGACGGCAAGGCGACAAGCACTGGAAGCGGCGCACTTGAGATTTCAGTCGAAAGCGGCTTCTCGATCCGCATCGCCACCACCGAGGCGCCTGCTGTCGGCAACACGGTCGGCTTTGCCATTCGCCCGGAAAAGATCCGCGTCACGCGTGCAGCACCCGCCAATGCCTCGTTCAATGCCGCCAAGGGCGAGATCTGGGATATCGGCTATCTCGGCGACATGACCGTCTTCCATATCAAGCTGCCGAGCGGCAAATTCGTCAGAGCCTCCTCTCTTAACGCACAGCGTTCCGTCGACGACCCCTTCACCTATGATCAGGAAGTCTGGGTCTCTTTCGACGAGGATGCCGGCGTGCTGTTGAAGGATTGAGCCGATGGAAACATTTGCCTCACGCTTCTACAGCCGTCTTGTCATCATCATTCCCTATGCTTGGCTGCTGCTCTTCTTCCTGGCGCCGTTCTTCATCGTCTTTCGGATTTCGCTGTCGACGACGGCAATCGCCATTCCGCCTTATGAGCCGGTGTTTTCACTTGCCGATGGCTGGAGCGGTTTCTGGAGCAAGGTGGCGACCTTCTCTTTCGACAATTACGGCTATCTGACGGACGATCCGCTTTACTTCAACGCCTATCTGTCGAGCGTCATCATCGCTGGGATTTCCACTTCCCTGATGCTGTTGATCGCCTATCCGATCGCCTATGGCATGGCGCAGGCGCCTCGTACTATCAGGCCAACGCTGCTGATGCTCGTCATCCTGCCGTTCTGGACGAGCTTCCTGATCCGCGTCTATTCCTGGATCGCAATCCTGAAGCCGGAGGGATTGCTCAACCAGCTCCTCCTGTCGCTGCACATCATCGACAGCCCGCTGATCATCCTCAACACCAATACGGCCGTCTATATCGGCATCGTCTATTCCTATCTGCCCTTCATGGTGCTGCCGCTCTATTCGGCTCTCGAAAAGATGGATGGCACGCTGATCGAGGCGGCGCAGGACCTCGGCTGCACGCCGATCCGGGCCTTCTGGCGCGTCACTTTCCCGCTGTCGATCCCCGGTGTGATTGCCGGCTGCATGCTGGTCTTCATCCCGGCTGTCGGTGAGTTCGTCATCCCCGATCTTCTCGGCGGCTCGCAGACGCTGATGATCGGTAAGACACTTTGGAGCGAATTCAATTCCAACCGCGACTGGCCGGTCTCTTCGGCCGTAGCAACGATCCTGCTGCTGATCCTGGTGATCCCTATAGTCTTCTTCCAGAACGCGCAGGCCAAAGCCGAAGAGCGGGGGAGATAAGTCATGCTGAGGTGGACCCGCTTCAATATCATCTCCGTGGTGCTCGGCTTTGCCTTCCTCTACTTGCCGATCGTGCTTCTTGTCGTCTTCTCGTTCAATGAGTCGAAGCTCGTCACCGTCTGGGGCGGCTTCTCCGCCAAATGGTATGTCTCGCTGCTCTCGAACCAGGCTTTGCTCGATGCCGCATGGGTGACGATCCGCGTCGGTCTGCTTTCGGCCACGTTCGCGACCGTCCTCGGCACGATGGCGGCGCTGACGCTGGTGCGCTACACGCGCTTCCGGGGCCGCATGCTTTTCTCGGGAATGGTCTATGCGCCGCTTGTCATGCCCGAAGTCATCACCGGCCTGTCGCTGTTGCTCCTCTTTGTGGCAATCGGCCTTGACCGCGGCTTCTGGACCATCACGCTGGCGCACACGACGCTGACCATGTGCTTCGTTGCCGTCGTCGTGCAGTCACGGCTTCTGAGCTTCGACCAGTCGATCGAGGAGGCCGCTCAGGATCTCGGCGCCCCGCCGGTCAGGACCTTCTTCGAGGTGACGCTGCCGATCATCTCGCCTGCCGTATTTTCCGGCTGGGTCCTCGCCTTCACCCTGTCGCTCGACGACCTCGTGATTGCAAGCTTCACATCAGGACCGGGCGCAACCACGCTGCCGATGAAGATCTACAGCCAGGTGCGTCTTGGCGTCACGCCCGAAATCAACGCGGTCTGCACCATCCTGATTGCCATCGTGACGGTTGGCGTCATCTGCGCATCTGTCGTCACCAAGCGTCGCGAAGTGCAGCGCGAGCGCGATGAGAGGGCCGCGGCGGCGACCGCATAGAGCTGAGCGGGAAAGGTTTTAAGGCTGGGTTTTCGTCGGTGCGTTGAACAGCGGCACCGGCGAAATGACAGGGTTCGGCCACGAGCCGCCGATGAAGAAGGGCAGGCGCGGCAGATCGACCGCTTTTGCCGGATCGATCGCTTCCAGCACGCCGGAGAGCGCAAGTCCGTTCGACTGATAGGTGATGACGCCTGATAGTGTCAGCGTCTGATCGGAGCCGGCAAATCGCGCATCGTGGATTTCCGCGGTGCCATTGGCAAAGTCGGCCCGAAGATCGAGCTTGCTGAAGGCGAAGGATCCGTTTCCAGTGGAGCTTAGCGCGAAGAACGGCTTCTGCGCTGCCTGCGTGCGGAGTGCGTAGACATCGACACCGGGAATGGAGCCCGCTGCCGTCCAGAACCGGAGCTTGCCGGTTACATCGGCAAGCCCCGTCGTCCAGATCGCCTTCGGCGTCTCCAGCGAAAGGTCGAGGGAGCCGATCGCATGCGGCAGCGGCCCCTTGAGCTGCAATTTCTCGGCCAGCGCATTGAAGTCCGCATTGCGGATCGAAAGCTGCAATTTGCCGCCACCATCGAAATCGCGGCGGGTCGCCTCCAGATGGGCAGTCATTTCGCCGCCCTCGAACTGGCTGTCACCGATATCGAACTTCGCTTCCTCGCCGGCGACAATCACGCTGGCGCCGACATCCGCAAGCGAGAAGATACCCATCTGCGCCTGTCGCGCGGAGAGCCGCACATCGAGATCGAGAAGTTGCAGTGGTCCGAGTGGGCTCGACAACAGCAGATCGCCCAGACCGCCGGCGGCAAGCCGCAGCGCAAAGGCATCGAGGAACGGTTTGAGGTTCATCTGGTCGAAGGCAAGCGTCCCGCCGATCTTCGGCCGCTTGCCGGGTGCGAGGGTGAAATCCATCACACCGGTGGCGCTCGCATCGTTCAGCGTCATGCTGACATTGTTGAAGCGGAAGCCGTTTGATACCGACGACACATCCGAGGTCATCGAGGCACTCTTCAGCGACTCGATCCCCGGGATTGATCTGCCGGACCATTTCAGGAGGGCCGGCACGTCAGGAAAGCTGGCGTTGATATTGCCGGAGACAGAGGAGAGGCTCACCATGCTGCCAATGCCCTGGAAACGCGCGGTCATCAGATTGGAAGCGATCGAGGCCTTCATCTCGGCATTCTTGCCGGCGAAGACGAGCAGTGGCGCGGCCGAGGAAAAATCGATCTTCAGGTCCTGGCCGTTGAATCGGGCGATGAGGACGGCCGAAATTGCCCTCGACAGCTTCGGCCAGGCGATATCGGCTGCGACGCTGTCGAAGTGGTAGATATTGCCCGTCCGTGTATCGGTCAGGGTCAGAGTGCCGTCTTCGACCGTGACGGCGCCGATATCGGCGTCGAACTTCGGAGCAAGAATCTCGGTGCCGTTGTTGTCCTGCACACCTGCGATGGCCCGCGCTAGAAGGCCGGCATAGCTCCAGTCGATCAGGCCGTTTTCATCGCGCGTTAGCGAGAGGCTGGGCCGCAGCAGGTGAAATTCGTGGAAGCGAGTGCGGCCGCGCAGCGCATCGATCAGGCTGAAATCGGCTGAAAGGCTCTCGATGCGGCCGAGTAGTTTGTCGCCGCTTCCGCGCGGCTGGCGTATGGTGACGTCGTTGAGCGTGATGCGCGGCGTCGGCCAGAATTCGAGGACCGGATTACCCTTGATCTCGGCGCGATAGCCCGTCCACTTCGACAGAGCATCCTCCATGCCGGAGCGCACGAAGCCGGTTGAGATGAGATAGGGGGCGGCAAGCCTGAGTGAGAGGAAGAAGGCAAGCCCGATTAACAATATGATGGTGGAGACACGGGCAAATGCCGGCAGCCAGCGTGAGACGGGGCCGATCCTTTTTCGCCATCTGCCTTGTCTTGACGTACCCATGAGCTCCGCCGGAACTTCAGCCGGTTACCCGTTATTTTCTAATTTTGCCGGATATATGAAATACCGGGCATATGCAAATCCCACGCGCGGATCGCGTCGCTGCACACTTTATAATGCAATGCAGCATGCTATAAGTTCCGCATTCGGGAGGAGGATTGAATGCAAGAAAATCAGCCGCTTTGGACGCCTACGGAAGATGGGATCGGAAATAGCCCGATCCATGCTTTTATGCAGCGCTGCAATGGAGACTTCGGTCTCGCCTTGAAAGGCTTTGAGGATCTGCATGCCTGGTCGATCGCCGATCGGGAGAGCTTCTGGTCGTCCCTATGGAATTTCTGTGGCGTGAAGGGAGAGCGCGGCGCGGATATTCTCGTGAATGACGACCGCATGCTGGAAGCGCGCTTCTTTCCTGAGGCGCGCCTGAACTTCGCCGAAAACCTGCTGAGCGGAAGCGGGCAGGGCGATGCCATCATTTTCCGCGGTGAGGACAAGGTCGAAGACCGCTGGTCGTGGGATCGCCTGCGCTCGCTCGTATCACAGCTCCAGCAGGGCTTTCGCGCGCTCGGCATTGGCGAGGGCGACCGTGTTGCAGCCATGATGCCCAATATGGCGGAAACGATAGCTGCCATGCTCGCGGCAACCTCGATCGGCGCCATCTGGTCGTCCTGTTCGCCCGATTTCGGTGAGCAGGGCGTGCTGGACCGTTTCGGCCAGATCGCGCCGAAGCTTTTCATCGCCTGCGATGCCTATTGGTATAACGGCAAGCTGCAGGACGTGAAGTCGAAGGTGGCGAACGTTGCAAAGAGCCTCGGTGTGCCGACCATTGTCGTCCACTATGCCGGCGATGCCGAAGAGGTCGCGCGCGAAACCGCCGGTGGCAAGACGCTTACCGAATTCATCGCTCCCTTCGAGCCGAAGCAGATCGACTTCGTCCAGCTGCCCTTCGCCCATCCGGCCTATATCCTGTTTTCCTCAGGCACGACAGGCGTACCGAAATGCATCGTGCATTCGGCCGGCGGCACACTTCTCCAGCATCTGAAGGAGCATCGCCTTCACTGTGGCCTCCAGCCCGGAGACAAGCTTTTCTACTTCACCACCTGCGGTTGGATGATGTGGAACTGGCTGGCAAGCGGCCTTGCCTCCGGTGCCACACTCTGCCTTTTCGACGGATCGCCTTTTGCGCCTGATGGCAATGTGCTCTTCGACTATGCGGCCGAGGAGAAATTCGCGATTTTCGGGACCTCAGCCAAATATCTCGACGCCGTGCGCAAGAGTGGACTGACGCCGCGCACGAGCCATGATCTATCGAGCTTGCGGCTGATCACCTCCACCGGTTCGCCGCTGTCGCCTGAAGGTTTCGCCTTCGTCTACGAGGGTATCAAGGAAGATGTCCAGCTTGCCTCGATTTCCGGCGGCACGGATATCGTGTCCTGCTTCGTGCTCGGCAATCCGCTGCAGCCCGTCTGGCGCGGCGAAATCCAAGGAGCAGGCCTCGGTCTTGCCGTCGACGTCTGGAATGATGAGGGCAAGCCGGTTCGTCAGGAAAAGGGCGAGCTGGTCTGCACCAAGGCCTTCCCATCAATGCCGGTCATGTTCTGGAACGATCCTGATGGCGCCAAGTACCGCGCCGCCTATTTCGAGCGCTTCGACAATGTCTGGTGCCACGGCGATTTCGCCGAATGGACCGAACATGGCGGCCTGATCATTCACGGCCGCTCGGATGCGACGCTCAATCCTGGCGGCGTGCGCATCGGCACGGCGGAAATCTACAACCAGGTTGAGCAGATGGACGAAGTGGCCGAGGCGCTCTGCATCGGCCAGGACTGGGATGACGATGTGCGCGTCATTCTCTTTGTCCGTCTGGCGCCTGGCGTCACACTGTCAGAGGATCTAGTGAAGGCGATCAAGACCCGAATTCGCGTCGGCGCCTCTCCCCGCCATGTGCCGGCCAAGATCATCGCGGTTGCCGATATCCCGCGCACCAAGTCCGGCAAGATCGTCGAACTTGCCGTGCGCGAGGTCGTTCATGGCCGGCCGGTGAAAAATCAGGAGGCGCTCGCCAACCCCGAGTCGCTCCAGCTTTTTGCGGGGCTGGAAGAGCTAAAGGTTTGAAAGAGGACGCTAAACTACAAGCTTTTGCCGTTGATCAATTCCGTCTTTTGGAAACCTTTCGTTAAGAAAGGTTTGTCAAAGGTGAAGCCAACTTGGAGACCATACATGAAGAGATGGTCTGGAACTGCGGTTCCCGAAACATGACGTTATCAGACTAAGCTCTTGTTTTACCAGCACCAACTCTCGAAGGCAGCCATTGGCTGCCTTTTCTTTGGCGAGCAATTCCAGCAAAGAGCATAGCCGTTTGCGTCCGGAATCGCTTGGAAACGAATGCCTTAGCCGGCAAGCACCCGCTGTGACGGAAAAGTGATCTCCACCAGCGTGCCCTCGTTCGGTGCCGAATTGATCGAGAAGATCGCCCTGTTGGCATCGACCATCGCCTTGGTTAGCGGCAGGCCGAGACCGGTGCCATCGCCTCGATGGCGCGATTGCGTGGACGACACCTGGCGGAATGGCTTCATCGCCTGGTCGAGTTCGCTGCGTGTCATGCCGATGCCGGTATCCCGCACCCGCATCGCTACGCTGCCATTCGCCTCATAAGAGGTGGAAACGACGATCTGCCCGCCCGACGGCGTGAAGCGGATGGCGTTCGACAGGATGTTCAGCGCGATCTGCTTGATCGAGCGCAGGTCGGCGACGACATCGGGCACCGACTGCGAAAGGGCAGTGCGGATGATGACCCGCTGGCTGTTGGCCTGCGGCTGTACCAGTGCAACCGCTTCCGAGATCGCTTCGTTGAGACCGACGGAGGCGAAGTCGAGATCCATCTCGCCTGCCTCGATCTTGGAAATATCGAGCAGGTCGTTGACGATATCGAGAACATGCCGCCCGGAACGGCCGATATCGTTTGCATATTCGATATAGCGCGGATGGCCGATCGGCCCGAAGCGTTCGCTCGCCATCATGTCGGAAAAGCCGATGATGGCGTTGAGCGGCGTGCGGATCTCATGGCTGACACGCGCAAGGAAATCCGTCTTGTGGGCATTGGCGGTTTCGGCTGCACCCTTGGCATTGCGCAACTCATCTTCAGTGCGCTTCCACTGGGTGATGTCGCGGATGACGGCGCAATAGCCGTTGGATGACGTCAGGCGACCCATGGTCATGAACAGCGGCACGAAACCGCCGGCGGCCTCGCGGCCGATCACCTCGCGTCCGTCGTTCAGCACGCTTGCCACACCATGACCGGAAAGCCCATGCAGATAGTCGAGAACCGCCTTCTGGCTCTCATGTGCAAACAGCATGACGAAAGGTTTGCCGCGCGTCTCCTGTTCGTCATAGTTGAAGAGGGCGCTTGCCGAGCGGTTCATCGAGCGGATATCGCCTTCCGTGCCGATGACGACGACGCCATCGGTTGCCGTCTCCAGGATTGAGCGCAGTTCCTCCACCTCGACCTGCAGCTTGGCGACCTTCTCCACCATCCGGTCGGAGCGCTGGTCGAGGCGGATAACCTCGCCTCTGCCTTCCTCCCGGTTTTCGACCGGCATCAGCGCCAGCATCAGGGCGTTGGAATCTTCCCAGCGAACCGACTGCAGCCGGGCCGTGACCGGCACCAGCCTGTCATCGGCCTTGACGAGCATCATCGTGCCCGAACCGTTTTCGAGGTCGTGGCGCTGCAGCAATGCATCGATGCCGCCGACTTCGGAGAGGGCTTCGACGGAATCGTAGCCCGTCAGCCGCAGGAATTCCGGATTGCCATGGATCAGTTGGTCGCCGGCATGGATCAGCACGGCAACAGGCAGCAGATCGACCGTCGCAGCCGAAAGGCCGTCCGTCATCTTCACACGCGGCGGAATGAAGCTGGTCAGAACCTCGATCTGGCTGACCGTCTCCTGCAGACCCTCGGTCACGTCGTCTTCGGCTACGGTGATCTCCTCGGCCTTTGCATCAGCTTCCTCCGCAGCCTCGAAAATCGCCTCCTGCGGAGCTGTCTGCTCGGTGACAGGCGTTTCGGCAGCGGTTTCTTCTACGACCGACGCTTTCTCGACATCAGGTTCCGGCTGCGATGCGACGACCGGCTCATCGCCACGCGCACCGAAGGCTTCGAGGCGCTTGGCGATCTCACGGAAATTCGCCTGCTCGGCAGCCGTCAGGCCGTTGCCGGCGCCGTGAAGCTGCACGATCTTGTCGGTGAAGCGGCGGTTGGGCGTTTCGGAAATGCGAAGGGCCGGCGGTTCGTCCTGGGTATTCCGCGGCTGCAGCTCTTCCTGCTGCTCGGCGACATCGGGCTCGGAGGCGGACTGATATCCGACGGCAGGTTTCGGTGCTGCCGTCTCTTCCGGGGAGGTTACTTCCGTCGCCGCTTCCACTTGCGGTATGGTATGCTCTTCGGAATCAGGTTCCGGATTCACCGCTTCTTCGGCCTGCGGCGCAGCTTCGGCAATGACTTCAGTCTGCTCCTCCGGCTGTTCAGGCGCTTCCTGTGCGATCTCTTCCGACGCAGTTTCATTGGCCAGGCCAAGATGGGATACATCATGGCCGATGCCGTCAGGTCCGAGCGTCAGGCCGAGAGCGAGGGGATCTTCCTGGGCGTCCGACAGGCGTACCACGCCGAAGCCGCGGAAACCATCGAAGTCGCGGTTGCGCGTATAGGTCGGCAGGGCGGCCAGATCGACGGGTACCACGAGGCTTGTGCCCTCGATCGGCCAGTAGATCGTCTTGCCGGACCAGGTATCGCGCCGCGCTAAGGCCTCGGAAAGCTTGGCTTCCGGATCGAGGTTGAAGAGGGCGGCGACATCGGAAAAAGCGCTGCCGATGATGTTGCTCGCGTGCGGGCCGACGGCCTCGGCAAATTCATGAGAAACTTCGCTGAAGCGGCCTTCCGCGTCGATCTTCCAGACGAAGCGGGTGGCACGGCTGTTCGGTTTGAAGACGAAGCTGCTCTTCTTCGGGGCGGTTGCAGGCTCTTCCGGCACGACAGGTGCCGCCGCGAAGTTTTCAGCAACGGAAGCGGCCGGCTCAACCTGTTCGGCAACCGGAACCTCTGTGTTTGCCTCTACGGTTTCTTCCTCGGGAACAGACGCTTCGGTCGGCTGCTCGACCTGCTCGCCGGCGTCCTCGACGACGACTGTTTCAGGTTCGGAAATGGTCTGATTTGTCGGCTGCTCGGACTGGGCTTCGACTGGTTCGCTCACCTCAACCGGGTCCCCGGTCTCGCCGGTGATCTCCTCCAGCGTCTCCTCAACCTCTTCAATGCCGGAAACTGCGTCGATGGCCTCCGCTTCCGTAAAGCCCGCCACAGGTGCTGCAACACCAGGAATTTCGTGCGCTGCGGCTTCTGCTGGTGCAGTTTCCTGCGGCGCAGTCTCTTCAATATTGGCAGAGGGCTCGATCGGGTCGAGGTGACCGATCGCCGTTTCGACCGCGAAGAGAAGATGGAGTGCCGGCTCGTCGTTGAGTTTACCAACGGCAGCCGGCAAATAACCACGGCCGGTCGCAACCGGCCGCTTCACCAGGCGGTCCGGTTGGGCGCCGGCAAGCGTGATGAGCGTCCTTGCCGCCTGCTGTGTGATGCCGAGCGAGGCAAAACCTGGCGAAGCGGCAATGACTTCGCCTTCTGCTCCGATCACGGCCATATGCGTATCCGGGTCATCGAGGCCCTGAAGCATCTGCGCAGCACTTGCGCCTGCCGTCAGCGAGTGCGCGGAGACCGGAACGGAAAACAGGATGGCCTTCTCGCCCGAAGCGAGGCGGATGAGCTCCGATGACGCCGGCGCCTGAACGCGCTGGAAGCCCTTGGCGATGCGGATGATGAAGGTTTTCTGGTCGCCGATCTCGCCAAGCTGGCGGGCAGCCGCCTCGAGCTGGCGGAAGGTGATGTCGGCATGGCTGACGCCCTGATCGAGCAGGTCATAAACCGCTGCATGGCCAAACAGCTCGGCGCCGGCACCGTTCGCCCAGAGCAAACGTGTGAGATCTGCAGAGAAAAGCACCATGGCCTCGCCACGCGAGAATCGTTCACGCACCCGCGCATGCACAGCAATGTCGATGAACGGATACTGGACTGCGGGCATGATCGAACCTGTCGCTTTCGGCCTCTTGAAATTAACTGCTTATTAATAACTGCAGGTCTGCGACCGGTCCAGAAGAGCGGGGAGCTTTCGGCCAGCAAGGTTAACGTATTGTGCAGCGCACAATGATGTTGCAATGCACAATAAGATGCGCTATATAAGATTTATCCAATTTATTGCGGCAGGGGATCTGCCCATCTCAAAGGACGCTATCCGATGGCTACCATAAAGACCGACGACGTTTTTTCAATTGCCTCTTTCGACCCGAGCAAGCTGGCTGAGTCCTTCCGCGACTTTGCCGAAAAGGGTGCTCAGCAGTCCAAGGAAGCCTATGCCAAGCTGAAGTCCGCAGGCGAAGAAGCCGGCAAGACGCTGGAAGCTACGGTACAGACCGCGCAGGCCGGCAGCGTTGAAATCGGCCTCAAGGCGATCGACGCGCTCCGCGTCAATGCCGAAAGCTCGCTCTCCCACATGGAAGCGCTTCTCGGCGTCAAGTCCGTCGCCGAATTCGTCGAGCTGCAGACCTCTTTCCTGCGCAAGCAGGCTGAACTGACCGTCGAGCAGGCGAAGTCGCTGCAGGAAACCACCAAGCAGGTTGCCGAGAAGGTCGCAAAGCCTTCCAAGGAAGCTGCTGAAAAAGTCATGGCATCCTTCAAGGTCGCCTGATCTCCTATGTTCGATAGGCAATAAAGGCTGGACTGCGCGTTCAGCCTTTTTGTATATTGAGTGCAAATCGGGGCTTGAATTAAAGTTCAAGTCCTCGTATGTGACCCCCGTCGCGCCGAGCGCGGCATTGTGCGGTTGTAGCTCAGTTGGTTAGAGCGCAGGTTTGTGGCACCTGAGGTCGGAGGTTCGAGACCCCCCAACCGTACCATTCTCTCCCATAAGTTGGTTTGCCTGTTCGGCAATGCACGGCATCGGCGTTTTTTGATGCCAAAATGACGCCTGCTCGCATTTTGCTATTGCCGTTAACATTCGTTTACCTATTTATGTGCGGTGCGATGCAGCAATTGCCCAATGTTTCCGTTGCGTTGCGAAATGCTGGCGGCCTGCCGCCTGGGGGTAGGGACAATCCACCGAGGCATTAAGGAGAATTTGATGTCCATTTCTGTTCAGAACATAGAGGAATCGACCGCTGTTTCCCCGATCGACGTGGCAGCTGCGGTTAAGGGCGCGCGCAGTGCGGTTGGCTACAGCATTGAAGATCTCGCAGTGACCTGCGGTCTGGCCAATGGCGAAATCCTCGAAATCGAAAATGGCGAAAGTGCCGATCCGGCAAAGCTGAGGCGTATTGCTGCAGCCCTGCAGGTTCCGATTTCCGCCTTTTTGCATATCTGACGAGGCGACAGGGCCGATCGGCATTTTCTGATCGGCCGTCGTCCCCTTTTTACGGGACATGGTTGGAACTCTTGCGCCTCCCGCGCCGTTCAACGGTCGACGGGAGTATGTGTATGTCCAAGACCCTTCTTTACGGCGCAACCAAGATCGATGAGACGAATGCCGCCTATGCGGCTGTCGCAAGTCTCGAACAGTTCCAATGGAAGAACCGCGTCTTCATTGTGATTGCCGATCGGGACAATTCCCGCGCCGCCCGTCAGGAAAACCAGCTGCTTGCCGATCGCGTCGCTCTTGAGGAACGGGATATGGTTATTCTCAGGCTTGCCGGATCGAGCATAAAGCCGCTCTTCGGAAGCGGCGATGGGCTGAACGGCGAGGCGCTCCGACAGGAGCTGGACGCGCCGGACACAGGCGAATTTGCAGCCTTCCTGCTTGGCAAGGATGGCACCGTGAAGCTGAAGGCCAGCGAGCCAATCAGCGCAGGCGAACTTTTCGCCATCATCGACAGCATGCCGGTGCGCGCTGCCGAAGCCGTCAGGCAAGACCAGTAATTCAATATTGCACTCGTAAAGGAGCCGGCCATGTCCGTCCCGAACGAACCTATCCCCGACCAGCCGCCGATGCCCCCGCCAGGCTGGAAGCCGGAGCCGCCGATCAAGGAGCCGGAACCTGATCGCCTGCCGGATGAAACGCCGCTTCCCAATCCTGATGAGAACGAGGAACCGGCAAGGCATCTGGAAAACCATTTTTAGAGGAAGATCTGCCTTTCCTCATCGACGAGTTCCCGAAGGAAGTCGATGACGCTGCGCACGCGCACCAGATCGCGCGCGCTTTCGTGATAGGTCGTCCAGTAGGCGCGCCGGATGGATACCAGCGGCAGGATGCGCACCAGTTCCTGGTATTGCCGGGCGATATAGTCGTGCAGGATACCGATGCCGGCGCCGGAGCGCACGGCCTCGGTCTGGCCGATCGCAGTCGAGATCTCGAACCCCGCATCCCAGCTGCGCATCACCTCGCCAGAGAAATTCAGGGAAGCAGTGAAGATCAGGTCTTCGACATAGCCGATGCGCGGATGGGCCTTCAAGGCATCGATATCCTCGGGCTTTCCACGCTGCGCCAGATAATCCCCCGATGCGTAGAGGCCGAGCGTATAGTCGGTCAGCTTGGACGAGACGAGCCGTCCCTGTTCCGGCCGTTCCAGCGTGATGGCGATATCTGCCTCACGCTGAGACAGCGAGAAGGAGCGCGGTACCGGCACGAGCTGGATCTTCAATTCCGGATGGCGCTCGATCAGCCGGCCCATGCGCGGCGCAAGAAAGGAGACTCCGAACCCATCGGGTGCGCCGACGCGCACCGTTCCGGCAATGGCCGTATCCGTGTGGCCGAGATTGGCCTGCGCGGCGAGCATTTCCGTTTCCATCCGTTCTGCCGACGCAAGAAAGACTGCGCCTTCGGCGGTCAGTTCGCAGCCATTCGTGCGGCGGATGAAAAGCCGCGTTTTCAGCGCCTCTTCCAGTGACGTCAGCCGGCGCGAGAGCGTGGCGTGATTGAGCCCCAGCCTCTTCGACGCAGCGAGAATCTGCCCGGTGCGGGCGACGGCCAGGAAAATGCGAACGTCATCCCAGTTCATCACTTTGAACGCATCGCAATCGGATCGACGTCGATGAGGGTCAGCGCTCTCACCATTCCGGCCGTCTCGATTTTGTATTTAAGGAAATGCGGCGTCTGCAGATGAGCTTCATATGCTTCCCTGTTGGCATAGACTTCGAGGATGCGGATCTTGTTCGGATGATCCCTGATGGAAACGGCATTCAGCGAAAGCACACCGTCTTCCAGCGCGATGGATGCTTCGATTTCCTCGGTCAGCAGCGCGCGATAAGTTTCGATCGTCCCCGGATCGATCTCCAGTTCCGCCATCCTGACGACAGGTTTCCCGCTCATCGGTTCGACCTCCCTTTGACTTGTCCGCGTGCGGCTCCAGTTTTGATGCAGGAGCGCACGCCAAAGCGAAAGAACTATAATATACGCACAACGGTTGCTTATTCCAGCGCATTGATTTGTGTAAATTGAAGTGCGATTGTTGTGCCATCCAAAAGAGATCAGGAGGAACACCCATGCGTGAGATTGGTCATTTCATCGGCGGCAAGAAGGTCGCCGGCACCAGCGGCCGCAGCAGCGACGTCTTCAACCCCGCAACCGGCGAAGTACAGGCAAAGGTCGCGCTCGCAAGCGTCGAGGAACTGCGCGCCGCTGTCGAAAACGCCAAGGCTGCGCAGCCGAAGTGGGCGGCCACCAACCCGCAGCGCCGCGCCCGCGTCTTCTTCAAGTTCGTCGATCTCCTGAACCAGCACATGGATGAGCTTGCAACGCTGCTCTCCAGCGAGCATGGCAAGACGGTTGAGGATTCCAAGGGCGATGTCATCCGCGGCCTCGAAGTCTGCGAATTCGTCTGCGGCATCCCGCATCTTGCCAAGGGTGAGTTCACCGAAGGTGCCGGCCCGGCGATCGATATGTATTCCATCCGTCAGCCGGTCGGTATCGGCGCCGGCATCACGCCCTTCAACTTCCCGGGCATGATCCCGATGTGGATGTTTGCCCCGGCGATCGCCTGCGGCAACGCCTTCATCCTCAAGCCTTCCGAGCGTGATCCGTCTCTGCCGATCCGTCTTGCCGAACTGATGATCGAGGCCGGTCTGCCGGCTGGCATCCTCAACGTCGTCAACGGCGACAAGACCGCGGTCGACGCGATCCTCACCGATCCCGATATCGGCGCCGTGTCCTTCGTCGGCTCCACGCCCATTGCCCGCTACGTCTACGGCACGGCTGCGATGAACGGCAAACGCGCCCAGTGCTTCGGCGGCGCCAAGAACCACATGATCATCATGCCGGATGCCGATATGGACCAGGCCGTCAACGCCCTGATGGGTGCGGGCTACGGCTCGGCCGGTGAGCGCTGCATGGCCGTCTCGGTTGCCGTACCGGTCGGCGAGGAAACCGCTAACCGCCTCGTCGAGAAGCTGGTACCGAAGATCGAATCCCTGCGCATCGGTCCTTATACGGACGACAAGGCAGATATGGGTCCGGTTGTCACCAAGGACGCCTATAACCGCATTCAGGGCCTGATCAACAAGGGCATCGAAGAAGGCGCCAAGCTCGTCGTCGACGGCCGCGATTTCAAGCTGCAGGGTTACGAGGACGGCTATTTCGTCGGCGGCTGCCTGTTCGACAACGTCACGCCCGAGATGGAGATCTACAAGACGGAAATCTTCGGACCGGTTCTGTCCGTCGTCCGCGCCCATAATTATGAGGAAGCGCTTTCCTTGCCGATGAAGCACGAATACGGCAACGGTGTCGCGATCTATACCCGTGACGGTGACGCCGCCCGCGACTTCGCCTCCCGCATCAACATCGGCATGATCGGTATCAACGTTCCGATCCCGGTGCCGCTCGCCTACCACTCCTTCGGCGGCTGGAAGGCTTCGAGCTTCGGCGACCTGAACCAGCACGGCACGGATTCCATCAAGTTCTGGACCCGCACCAAGACCATCACCGCCCGCTGGCCTTCCGGCATCAAGGGCGATGCCGAGTTCGTCATGCCGACGATGAAGTAATGCGAAAGCCACATGAATTTGCAATTTGAGGGCCGAGAGGCCCTCTTTTTGTTCGATTGCTGGTTGTTAGTTTCGCCTGTTTTTGCTTCTCAAACCATGTTTACGTGCAAGATGGGGGATGGATCCCCTTGCGATAGCCCGGTTTTTCGAAAAGCTCGAGGACAAGCTTGGAGATCATTCCGGAACGAGCATGCTGTCGACACCCGGGAACGCCCGAGCGCCGGCAGGCGATCCTTGATTACGCGAAGAGCCTTGAAGGCCGATAAGCCAGCGGCAATCGGCCTCAGTTAAGCTGAATGTGAATTTCATATTTTGGAATTGTTCAAAACTGCGAAAGCCACTATATACGCTTTGTAAAGACGATTCAGGAGATTGGCATGCGGTTGACGAAGCAGACCAACTATGCGGTTCGCATGTTGATGTATTGTGCAGCCAATGAAGGACATTTGAGCCGGATTCCGGAAATTGCCAGGGCATACGGAGTTTCCGAGCTCTTCCTTTTCAAAATTTTGCAGCCGCTCAACAAGGCGGGCCTTGTCGAAACCGTGCGCGGCCGCAATGGCGGTGTGCGCCTTGGCAAGCCGGCGACCGATATCAGCCTCTTCGACGTGGTGAGGGTTACCGAAGACAGCTTCGCCATGGCGGAATGTTTTGAAGACGGCGCGATCGAGTGCCCGCTGGTTGACAGCTGCGGCCTGAACTCGGCACTGCGCAAGGCGCTGAATGCTTTTTTCGATGTGCTGACCGAATATTCGATCGACGACCTCGTCAAGGCGCGGCCGCAGATCAATTTCCTGCTCGGCCTCACCGGCGACCACGATCATCGTAAGCCCGCTGTTCCGGCGCCGGCCGCCTGATATCGGAATGCTCTGATACCCTCATAGACCACGGTCATTTTCGATGGCCGTGGTTTTTCATTGGTGCTCACGGACTGTTGATATATCAGGTGCCTTGAAACCGTTTTCAAGGTCGTTTCACGACGCGAAATTATACCAAAAGCGACGAGAATCGGATTAAATCTGCCTCAATCTTGCAAATTTTGGCCTATTTTTGACCGAAAATTTCTAAAATTGCTTTTCTGGAAAAATTTTCTGCGGATCCCGTTGCTTTCAGCAAATAAATATCGTTCCATCGGCCCGGCGATCGGGGTAATGAGCGCCCGATCTCTAAAGATCAAAAAAGAACAAACCTGGGAAACGACATCATGAAAAAGTTCTCTGTCCTGCTCGCAGCGACAGCCCTGGCCTCGGTCATGGCTACCGCCGCGTATTCCAAGACGCTTGTCTATTGCGCCGAAGGATCGCCGGAAGGCTTCGATCCGAGCCTCTACACGGCAGGCACGACCTTCGACGCGTCTTCGCGTACGGTCTATAGCCGCCTCGTTGAATTCAAGCACGGCGGGACGGAGATCGAGCCGGGTGTCGCTGACAGTTGGACGGTTTCTCCCGACGGCAAGGAATATACCTTCAAGCTGCATCCCGGCGTGAAGTTCCAGACGACCGACTTCTTCACCCCCTCGCGTGATCTCACCGCCGACGACGTGGTTTTCTCGTTCGAGCGCCAGATCAAGTCGGACAATCCGTGGAACAAATATGTCGAAGGCGGCTCCTACGAATATGCTGCCGGCATGGGCTTCCCTGACCTCATCAAGTCGATCGAGAAGGTTGACGATCTGACCGTCAAGTTCACGCTGAACAATCCGGAAGCGCCGTTCCTGGCCGATCTCGCCATGGACTTCGCCTCCATCGTTTCCAAGGAATATGCCGACAAGCTCGCTGCTGACGGCAAGATGGCTCAGCTCAACCAGCAGCCGCTCGGCACCGGCCCGTTCACTTTCGTTGCCTACCAGACGGATGCCGTCATCCGCTACAAGGCGAACGAAAGCTACTTCAAGGGCAAGGAAAAGATCGACGATCTCGTTTTCGCGATCACCCCGGACGCCGCTGTCCGTGCCCAGAAGCTGAAGGCCGGCGAATGCCACCTCGTCCCGTATCCGAACGCTGCTGACGTTGCCGACCTCAAGAAGGATCCGAACCTCACGGTCATGGAACAGGCTGGCCTGAACGTCGGCTTCCTCGCCTACAACACCCAGCAGGCTCCGTTCGACAAGCCGGAAGTCCGCCGCGCACTGAACATGGCGATCAACAAGCAGGCGATCATCGACGCCGTCTTCCAGGGCGCCGCCCAGGTTGCGAAGAACCCGATCCCGCCGACCATGTGGTCCTATAATGACAAGATCCAGGACGACAAGTACGATCCGGAAGGTGCCAAGAAGGCTCTCGAAGCCGCTGGCGTCAAGGACCTGTCGATGAAGGTCTGGGCAATGCCGGTTTCGCGTCCATACATGTTGAACGCTCGCCGCGCCGCCGAACTGATCCAGGCAGACTTTGCCAAGGTTGGCGTCAACGTCGAGATCGTCACCCATGAATGGGCCGAATACCTGAAGCTCTCCTCCGACACGAAGCGCGATGGCGCTGTCATCCTCGGCTGGACGGGCGACAACGGCGACCCGGACAACTTCATGGACACGCTGCTCGGCTGTGACGCTGTCGGCGGTAACAACCGCGCTCAGTGGTGCAACAAGGATTACGACGCTCTGATGACGAAGGCCAAGGAAACGGCTGACGTCGCTGCCCGTACGAAGTTCTACGAAGAAGCACAGGAAATCTTCAAGAAGGAAGCTCCCTGGGCTCCGCTCGACCACTCGCTGGTCTTCGTTCCGGTCAGCAAGAAGGTGTCGGGCTTCCACATGGACCCGCTCGGCATCCATCGCTTCGACGGCGTTGATATCGCCGAATAAGAAAAATGATAAACTGCCCGGCTGAAACCGGGCTTGACCGGCGGTCAGGTTCCACCTGACCGCCGGAAACTATTGGACAACCTGCTATGTTGCGATTTTTCATCGGGCGCCTCGCGGTCCTGATACCGACCTTCCTAGGCGTTTCGCTCATTGCCTTCTCGTTCATCCGCCTGCTTCCCGGCGATCCCGTCATGCTGTTGTCGGGCGAACGAACGATGGCACCCGAACGTCACGCCCAGATCATGCATGATCTCGGTTTCGACCGACCCATGTATGTGCAGTATTTCGATTATCTCGGCAAAGTGCTGCACGGCGATCTCGGCAGCTCGATCGTCACCAAGCGCCCCGTTCTCGGCGAGTTCTTCACGCTTTTCCCGGCAACGCTTGAGCTTTCGCTCTGCGCCATCCTCTTGGCAATCCTTCTCGGCGTGCCGGCCGGCGTCTTCGCTGCCGTCAAGCGCGGAACCTGGTTCGATCAGAGCGTGATGGGCGTCGCCCTGATCGGCTATTCGATGCCGATTTTCTGGTGGGGCCTGCTGCTCATCATCTTCTTCTCCGGCTATCTTGGCTGGACGCCCGTTTCCGGCCGCATCTCGCTGATGTATTTCTTCAAACCTGTCACCGGCCTCATGCTGATCGACAGTTTGCTCTCTGGCCAGAAGGGCGCCTTCGCCTCGGCCGTCAGCTATCTCATCCTGCCGACCGTGGTGCTTGCCACCATTCCGCTTGCCGTCATCGCCCGCCAGACGCGCTCGGCCATGCTCGAAGTGCTGGGCGAGGATTATGTGCGCACGGCCCGCTCCAAGGGTCTCGCACCACTGCGCGTCGTCGGCGTTCATGCGCTCAGAAACGCCATGATCCCGGTCGTCACCACGATCGGCCTGCAGGTCGGCGTGCTGCTCGCAGGCGCCATTCTGACCGAAACGATCTTCTCCTGGCCGGGCATCGGCAAGTGGATGGTCGATGCTGTCTTCAAGCGCGACTATGCAGTCGTCCAGGGCGGTCTTCTGTTGATTGCCGGCATTATCATGCTGGTGAACCTGATGGTCGACCTGGCTTACGGCTTCATCAATCCGCGTATCAGGCACTAGGAGCGGTCCATGAGCACGGTTACTGCAAAATCCGACCAGCCCTCCGCCCTTACGGAATTCTGGTATTACTTCTCGCGAAACAAGGGCGCCGTCATCGGCCTCTTCGTCTTCATTATCATTCTTCTCATGGCAATCTTCGCGCCGCTCGTCTCGCCGCACGCGCCAACCGAGCAGAACCGCCAGCTTCTCTTGTCCGTCCCTTTCTGGATGGATGGCGGCAGTCTCTCCTATCCGCTCGGAACGGATGCCGTCGGCCGCGATATTCTCTCGCGTCTGATCTTCGGTGCACGCTTCTCGCTGTTCATCGGTCTCGTGGTCGTCACGCTGTCGGTGGTTGCGGGTGTCTTGATCGGCCTCGTTGCCGGTTATTTCCGTGGCCGCGTCGATATCGTCATCATGCGTCTCATGGATATCATCCTGGCTTTCCCGTCGCTGCTTCTGGCCCTCGTGCTCGTTGCGGTGCTCGGTCCCGGCTTGCTCAATGCCATGATCGCGATCTCGATCGTCAACCAGCCGCATTTCGTGCGCCTGACACGTGCCGCCGTCATGAGCGAGCGTGAAAAGGAATATGTTGTGGCCTCCCGCGTCGCGGGTGCCGGCACCTTCCGGCTGATGTTCAAGACGATCCTGCCGAACTGCCTCGGACCGCTGATTGTCCAGGCAACGCTTGCCTTCTCCGCCGCGATCCTCGATGCAGCCGCCCTCGGCTTCCTCGGCCAGGGCGCACAGCCGCCCACACCTGAATGGGGCACGATGCTTGCCGAAGCCCGCGAGTTCATATCGCGCGCCTGGTGGGTCGTTACATTTCCGGGTCTTGCGATCCTCGTCACCGTTCTCGCCATCAACCTGATGGGTGACGGTCTGCGCGATGCGCTCGATCCCAAGATGAAGAGGTCCTGAGATGGCGCTTCTCGAAATTGAAAATCTCGTCGTCGAATTTCAGACCTCGACCGGACCTTTCCGCGCCGTCGACGGCGTTTCGCTGAAGGTCGATGCCGGCGAGGTTTTGGCGATCGTCGGCGAATCCGGTTCGGGCAAGTCGGTCTCGATGCTAGCCGCTATGGGGCTTCTGCCCTGGACGGCGAAGGTGACGGCCGACAGGATGGTCTTCGACGGCCAGAACCTGCTCGGCATGTCCGCAGCCAAGCGGCGCGAGATCATCGGCAAGGATATGTCGATGATCTTCCAGGAGCCGATCGCCAGCCTCAATCCCTGCTTCACCGTCGGCTTCCAGATCGAAGAGGTGCTGCGCATTCATCTCGGTCTTGACAAGGCGGCGCGGCGCAAGCGGGCAATCGAGCTTTTCCAGGCAGTCGGTATTCCCGATCCCGCCGAGCGGCTCGGCCATTTCCCGCATCAGATGTCGGGCGGTCAGTGCCAGCGCGTCATGATCGCCATCGCCATTGCCTGCAACCCCAAGCTCCTGATCGCTGACGAGCCGACCACCGCGCTCGACGTGACCATCCAGAAGCAGATCCTCGATCTCCTGATGCGCCTGCAGACGGAGCATCGCATGGGTCTGATCATGATCACGCACAATATGGGTGTGGTCGCCGAAACCGCCGACCGGGTGATCGTTCAATACAAGGGCCGCAAGATGGAAGAGGCTGACGTGCTCTCCCTCTTCGAAGCGCCGAAGAGCGATTACACGCGGGCACTGCTTGCAGCACTTCCCGACAATGCGACGGGCGACCGGCTGCCGACCATCGGCGAACTTTTCAATCCGAACAAGACTGTGGAGGGAGCGGCCTGATGACGCCAGTTCTCGAAGGAAAGAACATCGTCCGCGACTATTACCTGCCGGGCGGCCTCTTCAAGAAGGCGAGAACCGTGCATGCCGTCAAGGGCGTGAGCTTCAGCGTCGAGCAAGGCAAGACGCTGGCGATCGTCGGTGAAAGCGGCTGCGGCAAGTCGACGCTTGCACGTATCGTGACGATGATCGACCCGGCCACATCAGGCGAACTCTTCATCGACGGCAAGAAGGTCGATATCTTCGAGGGCGATTTGACGCCGGAAATCCGCCGGAAGGTCCAGATCGTCTTCCAGAATCCCTATGGATCGCTGAACCCACGCAAGAAGATCGGCGACATCCTGATGGAACCGCTGATCATCAATACCAATACGCCCGCTTCCGAGCGTCGCGACTTGGCAATGGCGATGCTGAAGAAGGTCGGCCTGCAGGACGTTCACTTCAACCGCTTTCCGCACATGTTCTCGGGCGGTCAGCGCCAGCGTATCGCCATTGCACGCGCACTGATGCTGAAGCCCCGGCTTCTGGTTCTCGACGAGCCGGTCTCCGCACTCGATCTGTCGGTGCAGGCGCAGGTGCTGAACCTGCTCGCGGACCTGCAGGACGAACTGAACCTCACCTATGTCTTCATCAGCCACGACCTTTCGGTCGTTCGCTATATGGCAGACGAAGTGATGGTGATGTATTTCGGCGAGGCGGTCGAATACGGCACGCGGGATCAGGTTTTCAACGATCCCCAGCACAGCTATACAAAGACCTTGTTTGCAGCGACGCCGCGTGCGGATGTCGATACGATCAAAGCCCGTCTTGCACGCAAGAATGCTGCCCTGTCCGCGGCCTCTTGAGGCCGCAGATTTCCAGTGCCGGAACGATCAGCGAGATGAGCAATGACAGAGAATAACGGAACTCTCCATGCGATCATCGTCATGGGCGTCAGCGGTTCCGGTAAATCCTCTATCGGCGAAGAAATAGCCAGGGGCTTGCGCCTTCAGTTTGTCGAGGGTGATGCTCTTCACCCCGCATCCAACGTCGAGAAAATGTCGAAGGGCATTCCGCTCACCGATGAGGACCGGATGCCCTGGCTCGACCGCATCGGCGAGACGATGGAGACCTCGCTTGCAAAGGGCGAAGGCATCGTCGTTTCCTGCTCGGCGCTGAAGCGCATCTATCGCGAAAGGCTGCGCGCGGCGGTCGGCGGCAATCTCTATTTCGTCTATCTCGAAGGCTCGAAGGAACTGTTGACGGACCGCATGGGTCACCGCAAGGGCCACTTCATGCCGGCCTCGCTGCTTCAGAGCCAGTTGCAGACGCTGGAAGTACCGACAGGCGAAAAGGGTGTCGTCACCGTCGATATCGACGACACGATCGAGACGATCGCGGCGAAAGCCCTGAAGGCTCTCGCCGCTCTCGGTGTTACGGGTTGAACCGGCTGGGCGAATAGGCCGAGATATTGATGAACGGCGTCTCGCCGGTCATCAGTTCCGCCAGCACACGCCCCGTCACCGGCCCGAGCGTCAGCCCGTGATGGGCATGGCCGAAGGCAAACCACAGGCCCTCGTGGCGCGACGCCTTGCCGATAACAGGCATCATGTCGGGCGTGCAGGGGCGGGCGCCCATCCACGGTTCCGGATCGAGCCTCTCTCCCAGCGGAAATATGGTGCGCGCCACGGCTTCGGCCCGGTCGAGCTGCACCGGGGTCTTCGGCGCGTCCAGCGCTGCGAATTCCGCACCCGTCGTCAGGCGCACCCCCCGGTTCATCGGCGCCAGGAAATAGCCGCGCTCGGAATCGAGCGTCCAGTTGTTGAGCACCGCATCGCCCTTGACGCCATAATGCATGTGGTAGCCGCGCTTGACGCCGAGCGGGAAGGAATAGCCGAGGCGACGGGTCGCGACCGCCGCCCAGGGACCGAGCGCCATGACGGCGTCGTCGGCCTCCAGCGATCCCTCTGCCGTCATGATCTTCCAGCCGGAGCCGGCCTGCCCGAGCGAGGCCGCATCCCCGGTCACGAACCTGCCGCCGAGGCTTTCGAAATAGCTGCGGTAGGCGCGCGTCAGCGCATGCGGATCGAGAACCGACCACGGGTCGATCCAGCGCAGGCCGCCGACGAAATCGCCCATGATGTTCGGTTCCAGGCGAGCGATATCAGATGAGGTCAGGCTCTCGTAGCCGACGCCGAACTGATCCTTCCAAAGGGCTGCCTCCACAAAGGCCTCGTCGCGTTTGGCCTCGGTGCGGAAGATCTTCATCCAGCCATCCTTGCGGATCAGCGCTTGTGCCTGTGAGGCCTCGATCAGGTCCTTATGCTCGCTAATCGAGTTCTCGATCAGCGGCGCATAGGCCTTGGTGATCATCTCGTGCCGCTTCGGATTGGAGTTCCACCAATAGCGGGCGAGGAAGGCGAGCTGGCTCGGCAGTGCCTTCAGGTGATAGTGCGCATCGATGCGGTTGTTCAGCGCGTAGCGCAGCAAAAGGCCGAGCTGCTGCGGAAAACCGTAGGGCATGACGCCTTCGCGCTGGATCAGGCCGGCATTGCCGAAAGAGGTCTCGTTACCCGGCTCCTTGCGGTCGATAAGCGTTACCTGCCGGCCGCGGCGTTGAAGATGGATGGCCGTCGAAACCCCGACGATACCGGCGCCGAGCACGATTGCGTTCTTCGTCATTTTCCCTGCATTCCGCTATGTTTTAGGCCCTAAAATGCCCATCTCAATGCTGCGGCGCAAACGAAAAATCGCATTTCATTTCAAAATCATTGCGCTTTTCAGTGCGGCATTTTCGGCCCTGATGCGGATCGTCAGGATGGCGGCATTGAGGAGCGAAAAGACGAGCGCATAAAGCGGCATGCCGAAGGCAAGCGGCAGGGCGGCGATCTCGCCTGTCACGATCATGTAGTTCGGATGTTTGAAGAAGCGGTAGGGGCCGCCTTCGACGAGCGGCGCACCGGGCAGGATGATGATACGCGTCGTCCAGCGCTCCCCAAGTGTGGTCAGCACCCATAGCCGCAGCACCTGCAACAGCATGAAAAGACCGAACCAGAAGAGCTGAACTGGCTGTCCCGTCGCCAGCATCCATAGCCCGACGAGCCAGCCCGTGTGGAGCGCCACCATGTAGGGGTAATGATCGGGCGCGATCTCGCGCGCCCCCCTTGCGAAGAGCGCCATCGTGTTGCGGCGCGCGATCACCAGTTCGGAGAGCCGCTGGGCGGTCACGAAGGCGAGAAGGGCGATGGAGGGCCACATCATGCGACCCTCCGCAATGTCACGCAGCTTGCCGTAAAGCCCGGACCCATGGCGATCATCGCCGTGCGGTCCGGCAGTCCTGCGCGGATGGCCCGCTCCAGAACGAAAAGCACTGTTGGCGAGGACATATTGCCGTAATCGGCAAGCACCGAACGCTCGATGTCGAGCGTATCGGGCGCCATTGAAAGCGTGCTCTCCATTGCAGTCAGCACCTTGGTGCCGCCGGGATGACAGATGAAACGATCGATATCGCCGCGCTTTAGCCCGTTGCGGGCCAGAATGCCATCGATTGCCGGGCCGAGTTCCTTTTCTGCAAAAGGCGGTAGCCCCTGCGCCAGCAGGATGCCGAGCCCGGTGTCGTCGATCTTCCAGCCCATGATATCGAGCGTATCGGGAAACAGATGATCGCCGGCCGATTCCACTTCCGCCACGCCGCCTTCGCCCGACCGCAGCACGCAGGCCGCAGCCCCATCGCCGAAAAGCGCCGTGGCGATGATGTTCGGCTTCGTCAACTCATCCAGACGGAAGGCGAGTGTGCAGAGCTCAATCGCGACGAAGAGCACTACGGCACCCGGGCGGCTGCGCGCCAGCCGCGAGGCGATGCCGAAACCGGAAACGCCGGCAGCGCAGCCGAGACCGAAGACGGGGACGCGCTCGATATCCGCGCGAAACCCGAGCCGGCCGGCAAGTCGCGCATCGAGGCTCGGCGTAGTGATGCCGGTGGAGGAGACCGTTACCACACAATCGACCTGATCGACGGTCAGTCCCGCCTGATCAAGCGCGCGCTTTGCCGTTGCGACGAACAGCGCACCCGCGACCTCTTCATAGGCCTCCATCCTGTCCTGCCAGCCGTGGGTCTCTTCGAACCAGGAGAGGGGGCGGGCGGCATGACGCTTTTGGATGCCGGCATTCTCGAAGACGCGCGCGAGGTGACGGAATTCCTTGAAGCGGTCGGCAAACAGACGGGCCGAGGCCTCGGCAGCCTGGCTCTGGGGGATGATATGGTCTGGCACTGCGGTGACGAGACTTAAGAGTCTGACAGATTGCAACACAATATTCTCCTTGTCGTTCCCGGCGGAACAAGCGGAAAACACGCAGGCTGGCGAGTTTATTCGACTTGATGCTTTTCACGAAGCAGTGATCGGAAAAATTCTGGAGACGGCCGAATAAAGCTGGTGGCAGCGGTGTTCACTCCTCGCAACGTCATTTTCCGAGGAGTTATCCCATGACGACCAAGACTGTCCGCATCGCTTCCCTCGTGCTCGGCAGCTGCATTGCCGCTTCCGTCTTCTCCGGCCCCGTCTTCGCGATTGGCGACGACAGCAGCACCATGCCGGTCTGCAAGAAGGGCGAGATCTACGACAAGAAGGCAAAGAAATGCGTCAAGCAGCAGAGCGCCAACGTGACGGACGAAAACCGTACCGATTACGCTTACTCGCTCGCCAAGGCCGGCCGCTATGAAGAAGCGCTCGCCATGCTCGACACCGTCAAGGATCAGAACAATGCCGAATGGCTGAACTATCGCGGTTACGCCACCCGCAAGCTCGGCCGCACGGATGAGGGCATCTCCTACTATCTGCAGTCGGTGAAGCTCGATCCGCAATATGCCAAGGTCCGCGAATATCTCGGCGAAGCCTATGTCATCAAGGGCGAGCTCGACCTCGCCAAGGAGCAGCTGACCACCATCAAGGCGATCTGCGGCACCGGCTGCGAGGAATATCAGGATCTCAACGCTGCCATCCTCGATCCGTCGAAGATCTAAAGCAATTCCAGCAAAAGTGTGCAGCGGTTTTGCGTCCGGAATTGCGTGAAACAAAGCTGCACACCTGCGTGAGGCAGGAGAGAGATAAGGTTGATTGAAGGGTATTTCCGGATGTCGGTCGCACACACCACATTTCCTGCCTATAGTCGCGCCAGAACGGAATCGCCGGCCCGACCGGCGGTTCCGAAACAGCCAATACGCGCGGAGGCGGCCATCGCGAGCGAAGCGGATATCAGGAGCGGCCTGACGGAACATCTTGCCCGTCTGTGGCGCTATGGCCTCGTTCTTTCGCATCAGCGCGATGTGGCCGACGATCTCGTGCAGGCGACCTGCGTTCGCGCGCTGGAGCGGGCCGATCAGTTTGTAGCGGGCACGAGGCTCGACCGCTGGCTGTTTTCGATCCTGCATTCGATCTGGCTGAACGAGATCCGTGCCCGCCGCGTCCGCCAGGGGCAGGGCTTTGTCGATGCCCAGGATACGCTGAGTTTCGATGGCGCCCGCGACACCGAAACGCATGTCATGGCGAACCAGGTCTTGAAACAGGTGAATACGCTGCCGGAAGCGCAGCGATCGGCGGTTTTCCTCGCCTATGTGGAAGGGCTTTCCTATCGCGAGGTCGCCTCCGTCATGGATGTTCCGATCGGCACCGTGATGAGCCGGCTGGCAGCCGCCCGCGCGAAGCTCTCCGAAACCGTATCGGCGGGAGGATTTGAATGAGCACGAAGCACAGAATGCCCTCCGACGAGGAACTGACCGCCTTCATCGATGGTGAACTCGGCGCCGAAGAGGCCGCCCGCATCGAGGCTATGGTCGAGGCCGACGAGGCTGTCGCCGAACGGCTGGAGTTTCTGGCGCGTGCAAGCCTGCCTTACAAGCAAGCCTTTGCGCCGCTGCTCGATGCCGCTCCGCAGGCAAGGCTCGAAGCCATGTTGTCTGCCATTCCCGCCGCTCGGCCTGCAAGACCGGCTGCCTTCATGAGCCGTCGAGGCTTTTTCGGCGCGCTTGCCGCTTCGGTCGTTGCCGGCATCGCTATAGACCGCGCCGTGATCGGTGTCGGCGCAAGTTTCGCGGGCAAGGATGAAAACAGCGAATGGCGCGCCGTCGTTGCCGAATATATCTCGCTCTATACGCCGGAGACGCTCGCCGGTCCCGTCCCGTCCAGAGATGTGCAGGCAGCACAGCTCGCCAGTTTGGATGGCGACCTCCGCCTGCAACTCTCGCCGGAGCAGGTCGCCCTGCCGGATATCGATTTCAAGCGCGCCCAGATCCTGCAATATGATGGCAAGCCGCTCGCCCAGATCGCCTATCTGGATCCCGAGACCGGCCCCATGGCGCTCTGCATCGTCGCCTCCGAACGCGGCCCCAAGGCTCCCGATATCGAAGGCCGCAAGGGCATGAATGTCGTCTATTGGGCGAATGCCACCCACGCCTTCATGCTGATCGGCCACGCCCCGGTCGATCGCATGACTGAGATCGCCGATGCGGTACGGAGCAAGATTTCCGTCTAGAACGGCTGGGTCTTGTCGGAAACCGGGCTGACCTGATTGGCAGGGACGAGGCGGTTCAGGCAGTTGACGTAGGTCGTATACATCTGCTGAAGCCGCGAGAGCGGCACTACCCAATGCCCTTCGTTTCCGGCAAAATCCAGTTCCATATCCGGGGTGCCGACAAAGGAATTCTTGAGGATCTTCTTGATCTGCGCCACCCCCGTCTTCTCGGCGGACGGCAGGATGCGAAGCGTCTTGCCGTCGAAGAATTCGGCCGGTACGGTCTTGGTACCGGAATAGCCCACAAGCGTCACCTTGGTCGTGGTGCCCTCAGGGATCTCCCAGCCATCCTTCGATACGAGCCACATGATGCTGTCGAGGCTCTGGCGGAATTCGACCGTCTTGCCGAGTTCATCGTTCCAGACCAGCCGGCAATAGGACGGCTTCTCGCCAACGAACCCGACCGACCACTGCCGCGCATCGCCCATCCATTCCGTCCCGCCAGGGGCCGTCTCGCTGCGTGCGATTGCCGGAATAAGGAGTGCCGTCAGCAACAGGGCAGAAAAGGTCTTCATGGCTCGAATCGTCTCCAGGGAGTGAGGGTGATTCTAGCGGCGGAAGGTTGAAGTTTTGCTACCGCGGTGGTTCAAAGCCATGTTCATTTCATCGTGCAACCCTCTGGATCGGTGATGAAGATCGCAGGGAATGAAGGAATTCGTCGGCATCGACCGTTTGCAGAGCGCCGGCGACGTCCCTGAAATACGGCATGGCTTCCCAAAAGCTCCGGTCCGCAACGATATGAAAACGCCGCTGGGCGCGGGTTAGAGCTACGTTCAGCAGATTGGGCTTTGACGAAGCCCAGGCGGCTGCGCCAGCGTGCTCCTTGTCGGCGCCAAGTATCATGAAGACCGTGTCTCTTTCCTTGCCCTGAAAGGTATTAACTGTCCCGACCCTGTCTTTCAGCCACTTCTTCAGTTGCGGAGGCGATGTGCGAGGAGAACCGATGTCATTGACCCATCTTGCCTTTCCCAGCGCCGTCTTCAGCGCATTCTTGATCTCCTTGAATGGAGAAATGACATAAAGGTCCGGCAGTGCTCCGTCCCGGCGGTAAGTCGCGACCAGGACATCGACGATGAAGTCGACCTGTTCGGGAACGCGCTGTCGGCCGGAAACCTTGCCCCCGACGTCGATCCAGGCGCTGTCGCCATAAAACGGCGGAGCATCGTCGGTCGGCCATCGTTCCTTCAATCCGAATACCATCTTGTCCCGATAGGCGATCCGGTTGGCGAGTGAAAACATCGGGTCGATGCAGCGGCGGTGCACACGCAGCGGACTGCCGATCCAAAGTCCGTTGCCATCTTCCGACGGCAGTGCCGTTCCATAGCAGTTTGCTGCGTCGGCGAGCGTCTGTACTGAAACGCGGTTGGGCGAATAACTCTCCGCGGAAGTGTATGGCGACAGGCGGCTGAGGGCCTTGATGAGCGCGCCGGGCAGGGTAAAGACCGGCTCGATCTGCAAGGGGTCGCCGATCGCCATCAGGCGGCGTGCCCGCATCAGGGCGCCGACGGCTGCCTGCGGCACGGCCTGACCGGCCTCATCGACGAAAACCCAGCCGATCGACGCCGGTCCGAGCCCTGCGAACTGTCGAGCGAAAGAGGCAAACGTCGTCGAAACGACGGGAACGATCATGAAGAGGCTCTGCCATATGGGCGGGATATCCGCCCCGTCGTCAGGAGCATTTCCGGAGAGCAGCTTCGTAATGGCGACGATGTTTCCGCCAAAACCTCCGCTCGACCGGCTGACTTCCGCCAGCCATGCCTCATGCAGCGTCAGCGCCGTCTCCAGCAAGGCGGAGCGCAGGCCAGCCAGCCTGTCGGAGTGCCAGAGCCCTTCGATCTGAAAACGGTCGGTTTCGAGATCGTCAAGGTTTGTGGGCAAGGCCGGCTCGCCCAGTCTCTGCCGCAGCTCTTCGAACCTTGCGGATTTCTCGGACCAGGTTTCCTGTCTCGCATGCAGTTCCCGTTCGGCCTGCTCCTGGTGCCGAAGAGCCTTCTCCAGGGAAAGCCGGTGCCTTCCCGCAAGATCTCGTTCGCAGTTGGCGAGCGTCTTGCGGAGGGCGATTTGCTCCCGGGCATTCGATTTCACATTGTCCCTGTGCCGTTGGTTTTCACTGTTCGGCAGCATCCTTTTCCACCAGACCGGCGTCGAACGGTCGAGAAGCCGCTCCTCTTCCCTGAGCCGGTCCAATTCGCTACGGACGGCGAGGGTTTCGGCTTCGGCCGCTGCATACCGATCCCGAGCCAACCCAACTGCCGTCTCCGCTGTCTCCAGTGCCTCACGCGCCAGGGCACAGAAAGCGTCGAATGAGGTCAAGGCGATTTCGCCGTACAGATCGGCGAAATGCCCGTATTCGTCGATCATGGAGCGAACCGCTTTGTCGGCGTTGCGAAATCGACGGCTTGCCTCGGCGAATGTTGGCCCGCTGTAGCTGTCCCGCCACTCCCAGATCGTCTGCGGCCTGTCGAAGCCGGACCAGTCTGGCTTCGCCTTGTCGTCCCTGGCCGGCATGAAGGCGAAGCGCTCCTTGAACGCCCGCCGGTTCCCGCTTTTTCCGAGTGCACAGGCGATCAATCCCCACGGGCGGTTTTCATCCGTCAGCGTGGTGAAGCTGCCATTGTCTTTTTGCGCGGCGATCTTGTGGGCAACGGTCTGCAGATAGCCGAATGACTTGCCTTTCGTAATCGAGCTTTGCTTGGGAAGGTCGCGCGAGATATTCTCGACGGCAGCGTTGTTGGACGAGGCGACGACCATCTCGAAGCCGGTGAGACTGGCGTTCAGGCTCGATATCCAGGCGGTGCTGCCGTCCTTGAAATTGACCTTTCTCGATGCGCCGTCGAAGGCATCCCGCGCCGTTCTCAAGGCGGCGAGCGCGCGCGCCCGCCGGACGATATTGTCCGCAAAGATATCGCGCAGCAGTGTCGTCTTGCCGGTGCCCGGTGGACCGTTGACCGAAAAGAGCCCGGTTTCCGAGAGGGTTTCCAGGGCGGTATTGATCGCGAATTGCTGCATCAGGCTCATGGCATGATGGGCTTCTGCCAGCCAGCGTCCGGCATTGAGGTTTCGCGGATGCAGTGACCGGATGAGGGCGCGGCGGCCTGTCTCCGTATAAAGGTCGATCCGCGCGTCGGAAGCGAGCGGCGTCAAATATTGCCGCAGCGGTTCGGGGATAGTGCCGCTGCGAACGCAGCCCATGGCCTTTTCGATGTCCTCGATGAAGAAGCTGTTCAGAATCCCGATTTCCTGTTCGGGAGTACCATCTTCCTCGTCATCGTCGTCACCCGCCGCGTTATGCTGAGGCGGCGCAGGCAGGAGCTTTGCCGTCGGCCTCGACGGCTTGTCCCTATAGCGGATTTCAACAAGAGCGACGGGCCTGTCTCCATCAGGCGCGAAGCCTGCCCAGTCGCAAAGCAAGGCATGAAGGGCGAGAATTTCAGCAGGCGTGAGCGGCTGGTCGTCGGTATCCTCAGACGGTTGATGGTGCAGACGTCGCTGGGCTTGGAAATTTCCCAGCAATTCCTGCAGGCGCTGTCTGCCATCGGCAAATGCTTCCGAGCTCAGCGCGGCAAGACCACGTTTCTGGACTTGCCCAAGCGCCCAGGGAAGCGTCGAGATGGAAAACGCCGTGAAAATCGGATTGCCCTGCGGGTCGAGTTCCAGGCTTGCAAAGCAGGTGTCGCCATCCAGATCGCCCCGCTCTGCATCCTCGAAATCCGTCATGCCGTTGCTGGCGCTGGCGAAATTCCGGCTGACCTTGGAGATCTCCGATTTGCTGAAAACGCCGAGGAAAAGGGTAAGTCCGGTGATCTCCTTGTGCTCGGGGACGACCGGACGCCTCACGGCGTCGCTGTCATCCTCAAGTGTTTCGGCATGCAACCAAAAAGCCTTCTTGTTTTCGTCTTCCGTCGCCCGCATGGAAAGGTCGTACGGGATGAAGAACTCGATCTTGTGCCAGAGGTCGAGGATTGCCAGCAGCCGCTCGCGTTCGTTACCTGTAGGGATCTGCATGGCGTCTCTCGGCACAGATAAATTCGCTGAGTGTTCTATCAACGATCACCTGTTCGGGAAACCCGGCATATATCAGGGGCCTTCGGCGTCTCTCGGTTCCGGTGGCAGCCATAGGAGGGTCAGCGAAACGCCGCCAGGCGAGACGCGGGACTGACTGCCCCCGATGCCCGCATTCCATACCTCTCCCGGAACGCTTCCGTGGACCGTCTCTTTTTTCCACCTTGCGTTTGTGGCCGTGGCTCAGGAACTCGATACTTCCGCTTTTTAATCAGAAGCTTTTATTTTTGTTTGAAATGACGGCATAGTTCTTTAACGCTACACCTCTCTTTGGCGCAATTTCGTACCGATGTGGGGTTTTCCCCCTCGCCCTTTTTCAAAAAACTAACGTTTGTGGCTGACTTAGTTTCCTTAGCAGAACAGTTTTTGCTTTCTAGCGTTTAAAATTGTCAACAATAGAGGGTAGCTATGTCACTTTCCGCAGTTCTCCTGCCTGAAATTCAGAATCCACAGTATTCGCCCAACCATCGTGATGATGTTGTCCTTCCTCGCGAGGAGAGCAAGCGTGTTTTCATCAACGGCGTGGAGCTCGATGCAGAGCGCATCTCCGGAAGAGTTGTCGGCTCAAGGATAAAGCAGCACAATCAAATCTATACAACTCATCACAACAACTACATGGCTAACGGTGATAATCACGTATATTCTACGGTTCGAAACGAACAATGGGAAACGAGCGAAGTCCGGTTAAGATTTGAGGACGGGAAAGAAAAGCTCTTCAAGCTGCCATTTGCCGTCAGCGTCGGTGAAGACGATATGATGAGCATCATCAGTCTCTACAGGGTAGGCGGAGACGGATACACGGCCGCGGCTCAGAACCATAATATCGGCCAATCGTTCACACAGGACCGCAATGGTTTGCAGCATGTATGTGCTCGCCTTGGCGTATTCAAGCCGTCGGTATTCCTCAACAACAAGGCATTTCTGATTGTCCTCGCATTGCTGGCGGTTTCACTTTACGGCCTGTCTGGTAGTGTCTTGCTGGCGCTGATCGGCGGCGTCCTTCTGTCTGGGCTTTTCGTCCTCGCGTTTCAGTATCTGGTTCTCCTGCCCTATGTCATCGCCGTCTGGCCCAGGACAAATCGGCAGCTCCAGGCGTTTTTTGACGATTTTTCTGCGTGGTAGCCATCCAAGAGGAACGCGCTTCGCCAGCCTGAAGGCGAGGCATTGTGCTGAATGCAGCAACTGATTGCGCTGGGTGTTTTATGTCGTTTTTATCTTCTCTCGTTCTTTTCGCTTCCACCATTCCCTCAATGCCGTCGCCGCCCATCGGTGACGAATTTCCGTGGAATTCCAAAGCGGTCGCTCCGATAATATACGAGTTCTCGGACTACGGCGGCAAAAGCTCGACGATGAAGGCGAGGATCACACCTGAATCCATTCAGAGTTGGTGTGCTAACTGGCATCCGGGAGATGCCTCATGTGCTGCGTCGCGAGAAGTCGACGGAAAGGTGTATGAAGCCCGCGCAGACTGCGAAACGGGCGACCTATGGACGGAGGACAAGCACTACCGTTTTGATGGCCCCGAAACCGAAAACAAGGACTTCTACGGCTACATCAGCATGAAAGATACCGAGACAGGTAAACGCGTCGGAATGTCGAATGCAGATCGTGGCCGCGAATTCGGAGCTATGTGGCTCAAGCTGTGTCCGGTGGGATGGCCTTACAATGATACCCCCGTTCAGCCGACCTTCGAAACCGAGGATCGCTACGGTGAGTTCATGGGCCACAACGGATCCCTGATGTTCCATCATCAGAAGCAGCACATCATCGTCTACTCGGAACCCAAGGCTTCGATCGCAGGATCCATCAAGCCCGAAACAGTCCTTTTCCGTGGCTGGAGTGTTCCGAACGAGTGGATTTCTGGCGTCGCATACACATTCAAGAAGGGCTGCGATCCGGCACCATACCTAGTCAGCGGATACGACAATGGCTCACTGCAGTTGACATTGCAGGGCAAGGCACCGGTCCGTGATGGATGCAATGTCGTCGGGTACAGCGACAAGGGTCCCAATGCAAAACTTGTTTTTGATCGTGGTGAATGATGGATAGCAGTAGGTTTCCAGGCCGCAGAGCCGTGAACTCCAAAGGAAATCTCGGATGCTGCGCAGCAGCTAGCATTCGTGGATGTCGTGCGCCAAGGCACTCATCTCCATGAAAACGAGGCGGTTGGCCAATGTTCGCGTTCCGGCAATCATTTGATAACAAATACTCGATGTATATGCAGTTGAAACAAATAGAAATTTCTCCTGCTCCTGCCGAAGAATATGAGTTCATTCAATACGATTTCCCAAGACCTCATCGATGTGTGGCTACGGTCCGATGAGATGACAAACCCGGAGAGCCTGTATGCCGGGATCATCAACAGATTGACCATCAAAATGGCGCTCTCCGTCGTTACGACGGTAGCCGACGATCCTTATGACTGGCGGTTCCGTCGGGTAAAGGATTTCGGCTTCAAGAGCAGCCTACTGAACCGGATGAAGCAGCAATTTCCCGATGCCGCGCTGCGCGACCTCGATCGACGCTTCATTGATGATGCGATCATTGCCGCCTATTTGCGGGCTCTGGAGGTGAAGCGCCCCGCGATTGACCTCGTGAGGACGAAACTCCTCGGTGTCCGGATCGGCTACGAGCGCCTTATTCTGCCGCAGAAATGCGATGGAAAGCCTGGCTGGTGCATCAGCCTGATTGAAGGGCGTTTCTTCGTCTCTCCGATGCAGGAGGCGAAGACCGACATCACGGATGACAATATCATCCAGCTACTCATTGAGGGGCAGAGTACGAAAGAAATCGCCGAGTTCCTGCATCTGTCTCCGAGGACGATCGAGCATCGGATCGATAGGCTGAAGAACCGATTTGAAGCGAAGAACCTCGTCCATCTGGTGGCGAAACTCGTCGCCACCCAGGTTGGCCGCCCGGAGAAGGAGAGCGGCTAGGCTACTTCACCGTCTTCCTGCTGGCGGCAGCCCGCGCCTGAAGTGCGTCCATGGATAAGAGCCGACACACTCGCCCACGCTCACTGGTGCAACGAACGCCGCCGGCAACTTATTGAGCGGGCCGAGCGGTGAAGCCGCAATCGACCCTTCTCGTCGAGAATTCGAACACCGGACAATCCGGGCGCGGCATAGATTCAGCCCCCTGACCCTCCCACAACTCTGGGCTTGCGCACTCTACCGGAGCATGAGAGCCTTATCTGGCCGCAAGCTTTGATCGGTGGGGGCCATGTGGGGGAAAGTCAGCGTAATTTCAGGCGGCATTGTCGCGGTCCTAGTATTTGTGACCACTGTCATCACAAATGTAGGTACGATCAAGGAGACGATCGATAAGCTTTTCTCATCTTCTGGTGCAGACGTAAAGCTGCTGCAATCGCGCCTAATATTTAGTTCGCCAAGCATCCCGATCCCGGATGAAGTTCCCGGAATAGACTTTTCTGCAACAATGCCTGCAGGCTTCCAGAATGGCGAGGATGTCGAGCTCGGTGAAGGCCAAATTTTTATTGATCTCCAACAAGTCGCACAAGGGGATCGGTTGAACCATGGCAAATTTGCCGAGGTAGACGATCTGGCAGCTGTGGTTATACAGAGACATCTAGGCCGATCGGAAGAAGGGTTTGGGTTGAATCAATTACTGGCTTTGGCAATCGAGGGGCGCAAAAGTCGGCCGGCTGACAGATTTGTGCTGATCGATCCCGTCGAGTTGGCGAAATTTACTCTCGCACAACTGCGCGTGTTGATCCAAAAGAACACAGTTCCGAGCCTAGGAAGCTGTAAAATTCGAGTCTATTATCCTAGCGGCGACAGCAAAGAGACCTACAATTCTATCGACCTTCCGGCTGGGACCTGGAAGAACTACTATGAATTCGGGCTGCTACTTCCCAAAGATTTGCAGAATAAAAGTAAAATAACTTCCAAATGGGAGGCGGTCCTCACTTGCGAGGCCAATGGCAAGGCAGCAGGAGACGGGCCAGTTCCGCTAACGATCGGCCCTTGAGGGGCCAGGGCCACTGTTCGCCACGAAGGCAACCCGAACATCGGATGACCGGGGTGCGGCATAAATTGAGCGATGTGCGATTGTCGTTTGTGCGTCTCGCCTCTTATATGTTTTCCGAAAGAAACAGAGGGGGATGCTCATGAATGACAACGACGAAATGGTCACGGTCCTAAAGTGTGATGTTGAATTGAATTTCACCGGGCCAATACCAGCCCTTGTGAACAAGCGCGCAGCCGCGGTGCTTCGATCTTTGGCAGAACGTCTCGAAAAGGATGAATTCGAAGACGGTTTTCATCCGGTGAAAGACGAGAACGGCGAAGAGGTCGGAGAAATCTACGTAGACTATTCGGGCATGATGTAAGCAGCTCACGCCGAGGCGTACCGCCTCTGCCTCAGTAGGAACCGGGACACATTGGCTCGATAGGGTAAAATGATCCTTGGCCTTCCCGGCAAGGGTTCCCGACCATCACAGCCCGCCCGGTTCGCCAAGGCGGGTTTTCTTTTTGAAGAGCGAGATGGTTTCTTTTGAGTAAGCTGGTGATCATCGTCACCCTCTGGATACTCGCGGCCCTCTCCGTCGCGCTCGGCGTTTCGGTCGCTCCGTCCGGATGCCAGTCGGATCAGCCGCCAGTGTAGGGATCTGGCGGGCACTGTGACCTGGCTTTTCACGGCAGAGCGAGTGCAATCGCTCCTACGCCTACCGCGAAACAGCCTAGCGAGATGAAAGCAGTAAAAAGCCCCGCCACGTTGAACCAGGTTCCTGTCCTCCATTTTGACTTTTCGGGAGTGATCAAATGGTTCGCATAGGCTTGGTTCGTGAGGTACGCGAGAATGCACGCAAACACGGCGAAGCCGGCTCCGCTTGCAAACCATATCAGCGAATGAGCCGTTACTGTGACGAGCGGTATAAACTCCTTCTGCAGGCTGGAGCTGGTTGCCGTTCCCGCAACGAAGGCGAGTAACGCTACACAAGCTCCACCATTCAAAAGCAAGAGGGCCTTCAATCCCTGGCCCGCAGCCTCCATCGCTGCGCCTTCAAGAGCTCGAAAGCGTTCTGCTTGTTCCATCAATCGCCTCCTTGTGTAGCCAATGCCAAGCCTGAAAAATGCACGGCATAAGAAGGTCGCTCCGCCAAGTGAGAAATGCAACCCATAATCGAAATTCGCAGCCGCTCAGACCGGCAAAGGTGACCAATGGCAGCCCCAAAGGGAAACAAGTTCTGGATGGTTCGCAGCAGCCACGGTGATAAGCTGATGTTCACGAGCCCCGACATTCTCTGGAATGCATCGGTCGAATATTTCGCATGGGTCGAAGCCAACCCGCTCTATGAGACGAAAGCGTTCGCATCCGGTGGCAAGGTCATTGTGAAAGAGCTGCCGAAGACGCGTGCCATGACCATTTCGGGTCTCTGCATCTTCCTCGATATCGTCCGCCGCAGATGGGATGGATACCGAGCGCGAGAAGATTTCACCCATCTCGATCAGGCGCTTAATCTATTGATTTCTATGTAGCAAAGTGTTTGGCTGGGGAACCTGGATGATGACTATCGCCAGCGAAAAGTTGTTGACTGTCAGTTAGTTACGCAATCTCATGTCAACATATTGGGGGCGAGATTCGGTGCTGTCAATCCTTATCCGCGTCGCGAGTCCAGATGGCTATCAGGCGGACACACTCCGCTTCTATTGTGTTGCATATAACCCCGCCTAAAAATTGTGACATACAAGGCAAGGTAAAAATGGACGTGCAGAATGAAGAGATGGTCGAGACCCGGTTAGCGGGCGACGAAACGACGCTGCGGATATACGCCGACCTGATGGACGAAGTTCGAGAGCGTGTAGCTGTCATAAACTCGATCACCGAAAACAAAATGGCTTGGGCCAATCAATTCGTCGAAGAGGTTCTGTACCTTCAGGTTCGGTTGCTCTGCGAGCAGGTCGCGATTGGTTGCTTAATCGCGCATGGAGATGTGCCAACCAGGAAAATCATGAAGAGCTATGAGCCGTCGAAGATCATGGCCGCTATGGAAGAACTCAATCCTAACTTTTTTCCCAAGCCTGTTAAGCTCATCTTTTCACCGGGGCGGTTGCACCTGGACGAATACGATGGTCCGAGCATTACCCAGTCGGAACTCGTCCAAGTCTGGAACCAGTGTGGGGCAAAGGTTCATAAGGGGTCCGCTTTAAAAATCCGCAAAAATCACGGACGTCAGTCCGGCGGCGATTTCCAGAAAACTCTCGACACCGCACAGAAGATTATCGGTTTGCTACAGTCGCATCGCATATCCTCGTCTCAGAACAGTCAACATTTGATTGCGGTACTTGCGGATACCAGCAATGCCGGGCGGGCGAATGTCTGGTTCGCCGAGGCACCTGAATGAAAACGTCCACGTGGTTCGGGACGTGGGGGTCGAGTGTTCGAATCACTCCACTCCGACCAGTCGTAAGCTATTGTTTTCCCGAAGCAAAATCTCCCCGCCTGAAATAAAGGGTAAATTTGTCGCCACCGATATCGCCACCGATACCGATAGAGCGGGCGCGTTCAAGCTATCTCAACTTTTGCAGGCGACTTTGCTGTCGTTGTGAAGCAAGGAGATAGTGGATGGAGTTTTATGCTGAAGAAGGCGCGGACGGCTGGTACGTATATGACGGAGACGATCCACAGCCAGTAGCTGGTCCTCTTCCAGAATTCATGGCCAAGGCTTTAGCCAAGGAAAAGAATGAAAAGCGGTATCCTCGTGGGAGTAATGAACCGCCACCCTCACAGGAGCCTGAACCCGATCCCAAGCCGGGCGGTTCTGGCGGTATGGGTGGTTTAGGATTCTAATTTTCTTGCCGCCCACAAATCTCCTTGAGACGATCAATCTCAAGGAGATTTACATGAAAACCGTCGGACAAATCCAAAAGGAAGAATACCGCAAGTCTCGTCACGCCGCCGAGCGCTGGCGCAAATGGATCAAAGACCTACGCCGCCGTCAGATACAGCAACAGGAGCGCGACCGTCGCCGCAGATGGCTGCTTGCTCTCCTTCTCGCGCTGCTCGAATCCAAGCCGGTGCAGGCATTTTTCCCTCTCGTTCTCGCGGAACCGGACCCGCCACAGCAAAAACGACAGCCGCAGCCGCCAAGGAAATCGCCGAAAAAAGACGGCTTTGATCAGCGTCAGGATCAGCGAACTGAATATGACCGCCTCTACCTGTCCGACTGTTCGACCCGGTATGGCGAAGAGCATCTCGAAGTTTACGACGGCCTGACTTGGGGCGACATCATCAAATACAACCGCGAGCATCGACCGTGGCTTTTCCCGGCATTCACGCCTATCCCCGGCATGCCGGATCAATACAAGGACGAGCCAGTTCACATTTGGACGCTGTTTGACCATCTTGCCTCTGATTATCACCGACCAGCGGCAATCGAGGCTCTGAAGCTCGTTGTCGACACGGAATCTCACGACTGGGTGGATGCCTGTGCAGCCGAAACGAACGGGCTAACCTGGAAAGACCTGCGGCGGCAATGTCGTCGCCGGACACCAGAAATGACGATCCGCGAGTTTCCACGAGCGGCGGCGCGGTGGCGAGAGGAATTGCGCCGTGAAGCCGAGGAACGAAAAAAAGAGGCCAAGGAAACACTGAAAATGGCCCGAAGTCGCCCGGCCTCGACTAAGGAAATGGCGAAATATTATCCGTTGACACCAAGGAAATAGCCAAATATGTACCTTGATAAGAAAGTAAATCTTTTTATGATATTTCCTTGTCAACTTAATAATTCTGATAGTTGCTTCAACTATATTGAATTGCTTTGTTTTTATTTTCATGATCTTGCTTTGTCCGCCGCAGACGAAGCAGGAGACTACGATTTGATTGATCACATCGAGAATTTCGAGAGAGTTCGAGCCTTGGGCGAAGGTCGATGCGAGAGCTGCATCACGCCGCGCCGTTTGGAAGCCAGGATCGCCGAGCTTTTTGCCGAGGGCAAATGTAAGACGACCGAGCAGATGGAAGAGCTTGCAGAAAAGGTCTGCGGGAAATGCCTGTCACAATGTATGGGAACAACATTTGACTGGGATGCGAGCGCGATCTTTATTTTGCTGGAAGCTAAGCCGGAGCGGCGACGGCGAAAGCGGGCATAGGGAATGCTCCATGAAAATAAGAGGAGCGGCGTGAACGTCGCCGCTCTCATCTTGGTGGGTAGCCAAGCCGCCAAACTATTCCACGATGATTGCAACCAGGACCATTTGCGCCGCGCCCGTGCCGTCCGTAACGCGGACTGAGAAATCATATGTCCCTGGGACGTAGATTTTGCCCCTAATCACGCCTGAAAGCATATCCAGAACAATCCCGGTAGGCAGGGCGGAAAGGCTGGCAAAGGTGACTTCAGATTGCGGATGACCGGACGACCAGACCGGCGAGATTGACAACGTGGTACCCGCCCGAAGGTTTGTCACTCCGTAAGATACACCAAAATCGGGCTCTTGCGGTTCCACCGGATCGGGAGTTTCCAGTTCCGGTGGCGGCGCGACAAATTGCAAGGTGCCGGTGGTGACAGGCCGAAAAACGATCTGTCCGGCAAATGCTGGCGACGTGAGCATGGCAGCGGCGAGGACCGTGGGAAGTAGACGCATGGTGATATCTCAATGGACACACTGAGATTGCGACAGGATTTCACGCAAGCGACAAACCCATTTTGGATTTGCGCCGATGAGAAAGCCGGGTTTCAATAAATACGGCGAACCCGGCCCCCCGGTAGTAGCCGACCTATCTCTTTTCTTTTGTCTGCGAAGGCTGCAGCGTCATCTTCATGGCAGGTCCCGACATCGCCAGTTCCTGTTGTCTTTCAGGCGGCAGAAGCGACCATGCTCGATCCCTTTCGATCTGCATTCTTAAAGCGGCGTCACGCGCTCGCTCGGCGTCCTGCGCGGCCTCATGGGCTTTCCGTTCGGCTTCATGACGGCGCTTTTCTTCGTCCTTCAGCCGTGTTTGCAAAGATCGAGCAAAGGCCTGGACACGGGCGATCTCGGCAGCAAATTCCTCTCTGATTTTGGTTGCCAGCTTCGATTCGCCGAGGGCGTCCCACATCGCTCGCAACCTGCCCGAGATGCCGGAATATCTTTCCGCACGAGAAACCGCCTCCTCGGCCTTTTCCTGCGCCTTCTCCGCCTGTTCCCGTGCAGCCATTGCAGCAGCGTTGGCTTCTTCGGCAGCTTCCTTGTCCCGTGCTGCGGCGGTACGGATTGCATCGGCCTCATTTTTGACGCGGGCTATGAACTGGTCGCCGGAGGCTTTTACCCTTTTTGCCTGCTGGACTGTTTTTTGAAGAGCTTCGGCTTGCACTTGCTCGCGCTGCCATTCTTCTCTTGTCAAGCGGCGGCGCTGTGGGCCAAGGCGCGTCAAGCCGCATGGAACAGCGACGGCCTCGTGATAGGAGTCCTGCCATTCCCTCATTGCGGCCTTGTATGCAGCGTCCGCACGTTTTCCAAGCGCCTTGGCGTCCTCGCCTTCGGCTGGACCGACAGACATGATTTTGCGCTTTGCCGACACGCCTGGGTGATATTTGAGTGCCGACATTCCAGGTTCATCAACCGGCACGATATACGCATGAAGATGATAGTGCGATTCATCTTCGTGACGAATTGCGGACTTCAGATCGTCGCCATACTGCGAACGAAGCCATGCGATTGTTCGCTTTTCCCACTCTTCCGCTTCCGCCCGTTTAGCCGGATCGGCATGGATTTCGGCCATTGTCGCCGGATACGACGCGACGACCGTATGCAACGTCTTCTTATCTTTTGCGACCTTTCGGACGTGGCCACCCTTCACCGTGATCGTCGCGGCGGAGGCAGCGGCATCGTGCATTTCTTGCACTTCCTGGACGCCGAGGCCGTAGACGACGACAGGCGGTAAGGGATTCGCAACATGGACGGACGCTTCAGGCTTGCGGGAAGCCTCCGAAAAGATGAAATCCGTGGACCGGCCTTTCGCATCAGCTTTACGGGCATAGGATTCCAGATGGATGAATTGATAGCCCATGCAGTGATCTCCATGAATTTCAAGAAGATCGTTGTAGGCCGTGCAAGTCACCAGCTAGGTCCGATGAAGATTTCTCCCAATCTGAGACCTTATGGCAGATAAACCGGTGGAATGACGCGAAGAAAAGAATTTGAAAGACTTTGCCTAAATTGCCGTATTGGATGTGAATATCGCATACGACCAGTATTTAAGAATGAAACACGAATATCTATCATCCGGCACAACATTTTGTCGGATGTGATTCGCGATGGCACAATACCCACATCTCAAGTATCCCATGCAAACTGTCCGCAAAGCAGGGCAGAAACTGGCTGGCAAACTGTATCTGCATGACAACGGTGACTATACAGAAGCAAACGACGTTTTTCGCATCGCGAACTCCTGGCGCGACAGTCACTTTTTGCCAATGCGAAGCGCGTATCTATCGCTGCGTTTTAAGATGCTTCGAAATGGTCTTGCGGGCGATGTCGCCGCGCGGCCCAAGCGAATGTCGTCCATACGGCGGAAGCTTCGTGAAAGTTCGACCAAGCTTGACCAGATGCAGGACATAGCAGGCGTTCGAGCGATCATGGATGATATTGCAGGGGTTCGCGCTCTGACCGCCAGCATTCAGCAAAAGTTTCCGCACACCCTCCGACAGGAATGGGCCTATATCGACGCGCCGAAGGAAGATGGATATCGTAGCCATCATCTGGTTTTTCACTTCTGCCCCGGAAAAAAAGACCAGGAACCTTTCACAGGTCGCCGCATCGAACTCCAGATCAGGACCAGACTCCAACATAGCTGGGCAACAGCAGTCGAGGCTGTTGGCCTTTTCAACGGCGTGGACCTCAAGCACCACAAAGGAAGCGAGGATTGGCTGCGGCTTTTTCAACTGATGTCAGCGGAATTCTCGCATGTCGAAGGCTGCCCTGTCGGACCCGGTGTCCCGAGCCGTCGCGAGCGCATCGAGGAAATCAAAGGCCTGAACGACCGGCTCGGCGCAGCGAACGTGTTGCAAAATATCCGGTCGGCAACCCATTACGCTGAAACCTTCGTCTACGAACGCGGGAAGTTTTTCCTGATCGTTTATAAGCCGGACCATACGGTCGAGGTCGAGAATTTTGACGATTCAATCCAAGTGACATCGCGATTGGCAATGTACGAACGCCAGATCGAGGATGGTGTCAGTGCCTCGAAAGCGGTCGTAGTAGAGGTCGATAAGGTCGAAAATCTAGTCCGCACTTATCCGAACTATTTCGGTGATGTCAGCCTGTTCCTGAACAATCTCCTGCGGATTACCAAAGGACAGGATGCTCGCGAATATAGCCTTTCGCCGCAACAGGTCGTTCGTCCACGCCCTCAGGAAATGCCTGACCCTCGGCTTTTGGTCCGACGCTATACGCGGTGGGGGCGCGAATAGAGGCATAATCCGATGATTGAGCTTGCGAGCCTCTAAGCGGAGGCGGCTGCGGCACGGTTGCGATCAGTGGGAATCGAACTCGACCGCCCTTAAAGCAAAGAAGTCCCCAACCAGCAGCTGTCATTACACAACATCCCGTAAGTGGTTGGGGCAGCATTGACAAGGCTATCCAACATCGGCGCATTTGTCGGATGGACATTTACATTGACGAAAGCATCCATGATCGGGGGAATTTTATCGTGCTTGCGGCTGTCTGGGCCCAGCCCGATGAAATTCGCATGGCGACGGAAGCTCTATCCAAATGTGGTTTTGTTCCGGGTCGCGACGAGTTCAAGAGCAGCATGAAAATGAACGGGAACAGCCATGCTCAAGATTTGCGAGAGCACTTTCGGGCAATCATTGGTCGCTGCAAAATCGCAATAGGAATTTGCGCCGTGAACGAACGGCACCAACTGATGTCTCTGGCCGCAAGCATCGGCAAAGCCATAGCTTCTCAGAATCGGGCCGAAAACGGCATCATCCATCTCGATCAAGGCATTAAGCCGCAGTCAATCAGGCTGCCGACTGGCTTCCTACTCAGAGCAGATTGCGACTCCAAAACCGTTATCGGAATTCAGCTTGCCGATTGTTGCGCCCATTTCATCGCAACAATCCTTTTGGATGAGCTGGGGGTCGCAAGAAAAATGGTACCAGCACGCCGCGTGTATCCCGGAAATGACGGTGACCTCGAACTTGCGTGGGAACTATGGGCGTCAATACGCTACGCTCTCGCGGGCAATGAGCCGATAGGCGACCCGGATGATGACGGTTTTCACGAACCGCTGTTTAAGCCGTTCGGCCTAGTATTTTCTGACGGCTGCGATCCAAGAGTAGTTGAAGCTGCCCGGCGGCGCTTCGGCTCCGTTTGGGTTGGCTGCATCCATTAGCATCAACACCGACCCAAACGAGGATCAAGGCCCAATTGCGCGAGTCGTGAATAACATCAATGCCTTGCCAACAGGAACGAGTTTCCCAGAGCCTGAACTCACGGAATCTCGCGCGTACACCCTTGTTTCACTTTGAGGGATTGCGGCAGACCTGAAGTCTGCAACCGCTCGATACGCGCCTTGGCGGCTAATGATGAGGATAGCGGATTAGCCGCCCTCCTTGGGGCTCCCTCATTGCAGTCGAGTATGCCGCGTCAGCCCGTTTGCCGCCAAAACTTAAGGGACATGTAACGGTGTCACCATAAGACGTTCGGAGCAGAAAGCGAACCTGAGGGAATCTAACTGTGCCTGCGGATAAGGAAGCTGACTGGACGGACGATGAACTTCGTTCAGCCGTTCGAACATATTTCCAAATGCTGGAACTGGAGTTGCGAGAAGAGCCATATGTAAAGGCGGAATTCCGACGTCGGTTGATCGAACAGCAGCTCCCGACGAGAACGGAGGGTGCGGTAGAGTTCAGAATGGAAAACATTTCGGAGGTGCTGAAGAAGCTGAAGGAACCCTGGATCAAGGGGTACAATCCGGCGGAACATGTAGGTCCTGTAGTGGAAGAGCGCATCCGGAAAATCATTCAGGACGAGCGATCCCGGAAACAGCCGCAGCAACTACTGCTACAAGACGTCTGCCCAAGCTTGGACATGGTCCAAGGGGTCAAGGCTGTATTCGGCCCAATATCCTCATATGTACTTTGCTTTGCTGGTCGAGGCGATGCAAATTCAACGAGTTTCTATTATCAGGCAGCAAATGCTGCGCGATCCGCTGTCGAGCGACCGTTCATTATCACCATTGGCGGAGGCGAGGAAGTTCGGCCCGATGCCGATGGATGCGTTGTCAGCATCGCGCGAGCTGGCACAGTTTTCGGGCCTACAAGCCTACTTCTACAAGATGAGGACGAAATTAAACGGCTCGCTCGCTGGCCGGTATCGGTAAATCTCTTGGAGGTTTGGCACTTCAATGGGAAGCCCCATCTGGTACGTGATCTCCGGATGCCCGATAAGACGATTTTAGGCGGTTCTCAGGACGGTATCATCCGCCCATCGGAGAAGATGTCGCTGTTATGGGAGACCTTACGAAATTGGCCGGTCACCCTTGCCAACCTGCCACCGCCTGCAAACTTCTACGACAGCGGCAAGCCGCGACGGGCGGGGACGAAACTTCCGTTCATTTCAGCAAAGCAAAAGGAGGAAGGCGACCGGGTTTGGAGATATCAGCTTGAGGCCGAGAGAGACGCTGGGCTACGCGCTGCGGCCAAACGGCATAACTTCCATCGCCATGGCACGTACGCATGTGAGGCATGCAATCTAACTAGCTCCGATGGTGCCATGTTCGATGCTCATCACATCACTCCTTTATTTGTGGGGAAGAGGATCACTCGGGTGGAGCATCTCCTCATCCTTTGCCCCACTTGCCATCGACGAGCGCACAGATCGCCAGACAAATTGAGGCCGTATAGCTTGGCGGAGCTTCGGTCCTGGATTGATGCGGGTAGGCCATAATCGCCCTTGAGGATGCTGGAGTCGATTTTGCCTTTTCCAGCGGGTCGGCTTAGGGCCGAACTCAGCCATATAAGTGATGGGCGACCGTACCTGATTGGCAGCGGCAAGAGCCATTGGCGGAAGTGCAGAATGAAAGGAACCGATATTGGTAGTGACCGACTACTGATTGCAAGCAATCGTCGGCTCCTTCCGAGGGACGATTTCATCGAGACCTTGCCAGGTGCCCCCTCCATGACCGGGGAGGTCAACATGCGGATGAGCTATGCCGCCATCCGAAGTAGCGCGGCGCTCTCGTTGTCCGACAGCCAGCGTCCCGGCATGATCGCCTCAATCTCGCGCAGCCAATCCGGCACCGCATTTGCGGCCCGCAGGGCGTCGCTCTCGGCGATTTGCACGCCATAGCTCTCCGCCAGCTCGCCCACGATGCCCGCCACGACAGCTCGCTGCCCCATCGCATCGGCGCGTTGCCGGATGCGTTCGCCCGCGATGAGCGCGATGCTCGCTGGGGTCGCCGTCATATCAAAGCGATGCTGGTAAGCTTCCGCTGCAGCGCGTTCGCGCTTCGGCGCTTCTCGCCATTCGACGGTCTCCCGTTCGAGGCGCAGAAGGTGGGCGGCGGTCTCTTCCTCGCGCCGGACGTCGAGCCGGGCGAGCAGCGTCGCCACGGTCTCTTCGTCTTTTTCCTTGCCGATCACATCCGAGTCGGCATTTGTCTTTTCGACCGCATCCGCAAAACCTGCTTCGCCGCCTGCCTCGACACGCAACAGGAACGTGGAGGCAAGGCCGTGCCGCATCCAACGCTTCCAGAGCGGCGAGACGACGCGACCGACGACATCGTCGTTTTCGTGCAGCACCGGTTCGTCGCCCTCATCGTCGCGTTCGACAGTGATCCCGAGCTTTTTCGCAAGCGCAGCGGACACGACGCATGATCGTGTACCGGGCATGGTCGCTTCGTACTCCTTCCATCGAGCGTACAAAAACTTATCGCCTTCTGCTGCTCGATTGGCGATATCCCAAGGCGTCAGCGACGCGTCGGACTTGGTTTCATCCTTGTACCCGCCACTGATTTCCCATGCCATGCTACCCTTGGCCGTGTAATCGCTGGCGTCTTCGGCATCATGCGCAATGCGGACCTTGCAGCCGTGCTTGTCTGATACCTTGCCGCCAGCGCAGCGGATTTTATCCTTGTAAGCCTCTGCCAGCCAGTCGCCAGCCGCTTTTGTGCGCTTGGCGACCATCTCTCGAAGCTTCTCAGCATCGCCGTTCGCGGCAATGATCTCGAACACCGTAGGGCCGTCGACGAGAACGGAAAGATGCTGATGAAAATGCCATCCGTTATCCTGACTGTATGTAACCTCCGGCCCGCAAATCACGCCCAGGATTCCAAATCCTTCTTGCGCATCGACCCACTTCCGACCTTTCCGAGCTTTGCTCGAAGCGGTCTGGATGAGGTCTTTGACGAAGGCGAGCGGCATGTCTTTCGAGTGATGAGCAGTCAGGACGACAAGTGCAGACATTCCGCCGCGTTTGAACGTCGCCTCAGCAACTGCCTGCACGCGCTCAGCACGTTTCAGAGCCTTGGCCGGAGCGCAAGTCGGGCAAAGCCACGGCGAGCCACATCGGTAAATGCCGCTCACGCCAGCCCGCAGTTCGCCAGTGTGTTCGCCGTACCTCAGGTGGATATTTACGTGCGAAGCGCCGTCTCCTGGGTGTCCACAACCGCAGACGGCAGGTCCTCTCTCACCTTCATTTTTAGGCTTGCAAAGCTTCTGGACTTTAGCCAGCAACGCCCATCTTGAGACCGTGGACGACCCTTTGAATTGATTGATTTCAGAAGGAGAAGAAGAAAGAAGGAGCGTATGACCTCCGTTCCCACTGCGTGGAACCGTAGTTCCTCCACTCCCAAGGCCACCCATTCCGGGCGGCTGCTGCGCGGCCTGCGGCCTTGCGGTCCTAGCATCCGGTTGCACGGTGACGGCAGCACGAACGCGCCGCTCACGTTCCGAACGAGGATCGATAACGGGCGTGTTTGCAGGACCGTCAAAAAGGAGTTTGAAGGAAGTTTTGTTCTTCGCCTTGGTGCTACCTGAAGGCGAGATATGTTGACATTTTTTTGTTGTAGTGGGGCGCTGGTTGTCGGCTGGGCTATGTCCCAGCCCGCCGCTCAATCAACGGTCAACGGCTGCTTTACAATGTCATAAAGATTGTTCATCATTACCAAACATTCCTACAAAAAACCGCCGGAGGGGGCCAACCCGTTGATGGCGGTTTTTTCATGGTCAGGGGAAAAACTGTCGGCGTCAATCGCCGTGCTTCCTAATAACCAAAGCCGTTGCGATGGTGCTGCTGCCGATACTGGAGCGAACGCAAACCACGTTCAGCGCGGATCGTTTGCACGATCTCAATCTGCTCCCGGTCTAACCAATCGAAAGCGTCTTGTGCTGAACGCTCGCTGCCAATTTCGGCGAAGCGGTCGAGCGCAAAGCCCACAGTGTACGTCACAGTCGTTGAGCCGGGGAAGCTGGTTATCTGATATTTGCCGCTATCGATCCCATCGATCTTTTCGCGGACAATACGCATCATGTCACTCATTGACGTGACTCCTTTCACATCAGACATGTGCGGCTCCTTCAGGAACAAGAATTTTGACCGCTTCCGAGATGCCGCGCAGGAGAATGCGGTTCTGTTCTTCCAGAGCCTTAATTTCATCAATAGATTCATCAAGCTCCTTGCGGTACTCGCCAAGCTTTTCCGTCAGAGATTCAATGTGGCGAAGGCGACCGACATAAACGCTTCGCACCGCCAATCGGGTTGAAAACTCAGTGTCATCATGGTCGTAATAGGTTTCCCAGACCATTCGAAACTCTTGAATTTCCGACGGTGTAGCCTCTTCAACAAGCTCGACTGGTGAATTCCCTTTGAGCTGCCAGATCGCGCCTTGGTCGCCGATCATAAAATGCTTGTCGAATGAGGGGGCGTGCTGTTCTTGAGACAAGGCCATGTCAAATGACCTCGCGCAAATCGACCGCACTCACCAGCGCGGGATTTGTCATCAGGACACAAAAGGCATCGACCTGCTCCAAATCAATTTCAAAAGCAGGAGGGGACGCGATGGCCGTGGCAATAGTGAAACGGCGGTCGGGATATTGGGGCGGAGCCCTGGAAACTGGTAGAAGCACGATCAGGTTCGGGACCAAACGGCTGCTATGAAGAGCCTGCGTCAGTTGTTCAAGCTCAGGTGAACCGCTAGTTACAGCGTTATAGATCAGTAGGGATTTTGTGCTGGCCGCTTGCTTCAAGAGACCACTCTGACTGTCTACCGTGACGGACTGCCCCGGCATGTAGAGCTTTTCAGCAACAAGCTCGATGAAATCCCGGACATTACCATCATCACCACCAATGATCGCGAAGCCTGCCGGTGCAGCCCGAAATTCCTGAAAAGGAAATTCACCGTGCTGAACCGAGCGTGCAAGGTAGGCCAGAAACCATCTGCTGACTCGCTCGTCACCACCGCAGATTACATCGTTGATGTAGGCCAGAAGCGGAGCACACAAAGAAATCATGTGGCCGTAGTCCACCCCGAGTTCTTCCATCAAAGACTTGTGTATCCGGCGTTCTTTGTATTCATCTAAGTCAATTACATTTGCCATCTTTGCGCTACTCCTTACAAAACGCGTTGACTATTTCACAGATAAAAGTCACGACCGGCCCCTTTTCAAGCACGGGCCAGATCAGAATGTCCAAACGTCTTCTTGGGCGAAATCGAATGTCTCGGGATTTCGATTTTCCCAGTCAGCAAAGCTAGCGTAAAGGCTCAAATAGCCTCGCGGGGCCAGCCCCTGCCGCGCCTTCGGCTTGGCCGCCCCGGTCGCATGATCGACACATCTAGTCCGGGGGCAGGCACAAGGGTACGGCCTTTGGCCTTTTCTCCCTTCTGTCTGCCCCCGGTTGCGGCAGGATTGGGTCGCTCCGATCCGTCAAGCACAATCAGCCGGGCCGTGGCTCGCTGCGCTGCGCCCGCACCACCCGTCAGATTCTGCCTGACTGCTCTCCCGCTCAGCACCAGCATCACGGCAAACGATCACTCTATAAAACCATTAAAATCCAACCAATTCCGTTTACGGCTAGAATCCCATACGCGACATCATTTCCCCGCGCCGGATTCTCAAGAATCCCCATTTATGTTATAAAATCCTCAATGAAATCAAAGAGAAATGAGGATTTTCAATGAAGCAGACGATCACCAGAATTAAGGGTTTGACGGTTAATATCGAGGTCGTAGAGGTCTGCCAGACAGATGCGAACGGCGGTGTTCTTTGGTATCATGCTGCTATCTGGATTCAGACGCACGGAAGCGCGGAAAAGACGCTGATACGCAAATCCCGACTGCCTGGAGCGGCGGCGGAATTGCGCAAGGAAATCCAACGCGACGGATTGCGAGCCTTCGACCGGATCAAGGCATGACGGCCTGCTGAGTGCACTACCGCCGCTTAGCAGGCGTCCGTACCAACTTGCCGTCTATATCGAAAACAGGCGGCGTTAACTTTCGCTTCTTGATCTGCGTCCTAAGCGGGGGAAGTGAATTGTCGGAGTTCCCCTTATCGAGGAAAGAGAGATCAAGCGGCGGCTCGAAAGCTTCTACCACTTCTTTGAGTTTTGCCGTGCTGACACGCTTGGTGTAAGTACGCCCTTCACTGCCTCCGCCCTCATGCCCCATGACGGCATCAATGTGTGAGTCTTTCAGGTCAGTGGATTCCAAGACAGTTCGGAAAGTATGGCGGAATGAATGGAATGTTGTCTTCGAGCCGACGCCTAGATCGATCTTGATCTTTGAGAATTCGCGGCTGAATGCCGAGCTGAGGCTGTCCTTATGCAACGCTAGTTCAGGAGAAAATAAGTGCTCTGCATGTCTGGCGCGTTGCTGCTTCACGAAGTCCATGAACCCGTGCCGGATCAGCCATGAATGAACGGGGATGATGCGTGTTCCAGCCTCGGATTTCGGGTCCCAGCCATCACGAGGTGCGATGTCGAAGCACGGCATGCCATCCTTCACGGTGATGTCGATGGCGGGACGCAGCCGACATATCTCTTCCAGTCGCATGCCGGAATGAAGAGATACGAGCGGCAGCCAGCGGAGTGCGCTTCCGCCCGGCGCATCACGATAAATGCGCGACGTGAAGAAGCGTTGAAGGTCTTCCCTGGACCAATCGTCCCTAGCCGATTTCTTAGATTTGGTTCCTGGAAATGAATGTCCCGAAAAAGGAAGTAGATTGGCCGGAACATGCTTCTTGAAGATCAGCCATTTCCAGATAGAATTCATCCCGGAGAAGTGGCGTTTTGTGGTCTTCATCGACACGCGCGGCAAAGTGCTGTCTGCGCGGGCACGGGCGAGTTCTTGCTTCGGCGAACCAGTTGCACCCTTTCCATGCGTATTGGGCATTTGGAGAACAAGCTCCCGAAACTCGGCCGCTTTTTCAAAAGTGATGCTCCCCAAAGGCAAGTCGCCCATGAGCCCGATGAACATTTCGACGGTCTTTAGGTACTGATCGGCGTCCTTAACGGGTTTACCGTGGTTGTATCCTGCGATGATGTCCTTCTGCCACGGTTTGATGAAGCTTGAAATTTTGCTGAAACTTGCAGAAGCCGCAGAGGTCGCCTGCGACGTAGCCGGTACCGCTATTGCGGTCGGAACTTGATCAAGCTCCGGTTGGAATACAGTCCTCATCCGTTTTCCGACATACTCGTCAAGAACCTGGCGCATCGCGTCAAGCATCAGGTCTAGCGACTCTGGCGTTTCGCGATAACCAGCGTCTTCCAACGCGTCGCCCGCCTCTTCAAGCATTATCGTGCGTTCGTCGTAGTCGCCATCCGGAGAGACCGTGACAAGCAGAGTATCGGGGAAGAATTTCGAATGTGCTTTCAGCGTGCCCGGCGGTAAGTCATCAACGTACTTCTTCAACCACTGTTTAATGCGCGGTTGGCTCATCCAATAGCGTGCGGCGGCGCGGAAATCTTCGTCAGCTAGAGTGTCATCTGCGGCCAAGTCAAACAGCCTTTCACTTGAAACGTACAGTTGCGCCGCACGGACCTTGGCTGTTTTTCGCACGGTCGTTCTTAATGACCGGTATATTTCCTTAATTCCGAAACGGCTTTGGAGATGAGGAGGAACGCGCCTTCGAAAGAAGAAGGAATCGGCTTCTCGCCGCAGGTATTTCGACATCGCAAAAATCGTCCATGTGGGGGTGCAATGTGGGGTTATTCCCGCCATCGACGAGATCAGCGCAAATTATTGAATTAAAACAATGTTTTTGGCTGGGGAACCTGGATTCGAACCAAGATCGACGGAGTCAGAGTCCGCTGTTCTACCATTGAACTATTCCCCAGCAGCTGCGAACCCAACTTGGCTCGGCTGGTGTGCGGCGCTTATAAACAAAAGCTGGCGGATTGCAAATACCCGTTTTGAAAAAATTCGACCCTTCCGATCCGGACGAAAATTTCAGACTTACAATGTGGAATCAAAAAGAATTTGGTGATTTCGCCGGTCGCTGATATTCTCGCCGCAACGCAAAAATCAAATGAGCGCCTGCTGCATACCTTTCTGGACTTGCGCGGCGCGATGGAAAAAGAACGTGGAAGACCCCGAAGGCGGCGCAAGGCCGCAATTTGACGGGGCGTCGGCGGCAGGGCGCAAGGACGGCAAGAAGTCCAGGCGCCGCAAGGGCAAGCGAGGCGGGCAATCCCGCAGCGCCGCCCATCCCGCTTCGCATGATCTCTCCGGCCATGCCGGCGAGGCAGCGCGCCCGAAGGAAGACACGGAAAGCCCGGCCCGCAAGCGGAAACGCCGCCGGCGTGGGGGACATGGTTCATCACAGACGGATATTTCTGTGCAATCTGAGGTTGCTGTTCAGATCGGCAATCATGTTCAAGCGTCGCGTCCGGACGGCGATTCGCCCTCCAGCCGCCGCAACCGGCGCAAGCATCGCAACAAGCGAGGTCTGCAGGGCAGGCCGCTTGCCCCCGTCCAGTCGCCACCATCCGCCAGGCCCGAACATCGTGCCGATACGGCTCCGCGTTCTGTCCCGCAGCAAGCGCAAGACGCCGAAGCGGCAAATCGCAGGAACCGCCAGGCCGGGCATGAGGAGGAGCGGGCAGGGAGTGAACACCCTTGGTCGGATGAGTTCTATGCCGCGCTCGATCTCGGCACCAACAATTGCCGCCTGCTGATCGCCCAACCGACGCGCCCCGGCCAGTTTCGTGTCGTCGATGCCTTTTCCCGTATCGTGCGTCTTGGCGAAGGGCTTGCCGCCAGCGGCAGGCTGTCGGACGAGGCGATGGAAAGGGCGGTCGATGCGCTCAGAATCTGTGCCTCCAAGCTCCGGAACCGTGATATCCGCCGCATGCGGCTGATTGCGACCGAGGCCTGCCGTCAGGCGGCCAATGGCGAGGAATTCCTGAAGCGAGTCGTGGCCGAGACCGGGCTGGAGCTCGAAATCATCGATCGCGAAACCGAGGCGCGACTTGCCGTTTCCGGCTGCTCTTCGCTGGTCGGCCGCGAGACGCGCTCCGTCGTCCTCTTCGATATCGGCGGCGGTTCCTCGGAAATTGCCGTCATCCGCATCGGCGATAGCCGTTTCGCCCGTCTTGCCAATCACATCACGCACTGGACCTCATTGCCCGTCGGTGTGGTCACCTTGTCGGAGCGCCACGGCGGCCGCGATGTGACCCCGGAGGTTTTTGAGGGCATGGTGAGCGAAGTCGCGGGCATGTTGTCTAGTTTCGATTGCCCTGAAATCGAGATTGCCGAGGATGGCGATTTTCATCTGATCGGCACGTCAGGCACGGTAACGACGCTTGCCGGCGTGCATCTCGATCTGCCGCGTTACGACCGCCGCAAGGTCGATGGCATATGGCTGTCGGATGATGAAGTCTCCGCCATGCAGGCGAAGCTTCTCTCCTGGAATTTCGAAAGCCGCGCCGCCAATCCCTGCATCGGACCGGATCGCGCCGACCTGGTGCTGGCGGGCTGCGCCATTCTGGAGGCAATCCGCCGCCGCTGGCCAAGCCCGCGCATGCGCGTCGCCGATCGCGGCTTGAGGGAAGGCCTGCTCACCGACATGATGGCCGATGACGGCGTCTGGCGGCGGCATCGCAATCGCCGCGGCCAGCGGGGAAACAAGGGGTAGGCATGACCAAGCCAACGATTGCGGGAAACCGCACCGGCCGTAAGCTCGGCCAGCGCGTCAAGAAAAAGAAACTGAAGGCCTCCTCGCGCCAGTGGCTGGAGCGCCATATCAACGATCCCTATGTGCAGCGCGCCCAACTCGAAGGTTATCGCGCCCGCGCGGCCTTCAAGCTGCTGGAGATCGATGAGAAGTACCATATCCTCAAGGGTGCAAGGCGCATCATCGACCTGGGTGCCGCACCCGGCAGCTGGTCGCAGATCGCCGCGAAGGTAACGGGGTCGACGGACGAGGATATCCGCGTCGCCGCGATCGACTTTCTGGAGATGGCGCCGCTGCCCGGCGTCAAGGTGCTGCAGCTCGACTTCCTCGATCCCGAGGCCCCGGAAAAGCTGATGGAGGCCGTCGGCGGCACGCCGGATCTGGTGATTTCCGATATGGCCGCCCCCACGACCGGTCATCATCGCACCGACCATCTGCGCACCATGCATCTCTGCGAGGTGGCCGCCCATTTCGCCGTCGAAGTGCTGGGCGAGGGCGGGCATTTCCTGGCCAAGACCTTCCAGGGCGGCACCGAGCGGGATCTGCTCGCCATGCTCAAGCAGCACTTCCGTCAGGTCGTCCACGTCAAGCCGGCTTCCTCGCGCGCCGAATCGGTGGAGATGTTTCTGCTCGCGAAGGGTTTCAAAGGCCGCAAGGCCGAGGCGGAGCCCGAGGACGCTTGATCTTTGGGTCGGTCCTGCGGATGATGATTTCCCAGGACTGGATACCATCGATCCCATGCTTCTTTACGTTACACTCGGAACCAACGATCTCTATCGCGCCCGGCATTTCTATGATGCTGTTCTGCCGGTGCTCGGCTATCGGCGCCAGCGCTATTCGGAGGAGGAGATCGGCTATGCCGCCGATGGCGATACGCGCTGCCGCTTCTGGGTCGTAACCCCGTTCAACAGGCGCCGGGCGATGAATGGCAACGGCTCCATGGTCGCCTTTGAGGCGGAAACGCGAGCGGCGGTCGATGCCTTCCATGCAGCGGCGATTGCGGCCGGCGCTGTCGATGAAGGCAAGCCGGGGCTGCGCTCCTATCACGCGCATTTCTACGCAGCCTATGTCAGAGATCTCGACGGCAACAAGCTATGCGCCGTCTGCGAGAAGGCCGAAGAGCCGCCCTTTACTTGACCGGCTGCTGCTCGGCGTTGATCGTCGGCGGCACGCGCTTGACGCGGTGGCCGGACACGGAAGCCCCCGCGTCCTTGGCCATGCGGACAAAGGGAATGGTGGCGATGACAGTCAGCCCAGCGATGACGAAGAAAGCGATGTGGAAGTCGATGACCTGCAGCTCGGCTCCGCGGAAATAGATCGAGGTTTCCAGGATCGAGGCGGCAAGCGCAACACCGAGCGCCAGGCTGATCTGCTGCATCACCGAGGCCATGGAGGTCGCCTGGCTTGCCTGCGCATCGTCGATATCCGCAAAGGCCAGCGCATTGACGCCGGTGAACATGAAGGAGCGGGAAAAGCCGCCAAGCAGCAGCACGCCGATGATGACAAGATGTGGCGTCTCCGGCGTGAAGAGGCCGGTCACGGCGGTGACGACCGTCGTCACCGCACCGGCGCAGAGAAGCGTGGTGCGGAAGCCTATCGCCTTATAGACGCGCCGCGCGATGAACTTCGTTGTGATCGCGCCGATCGCGCCGGCAAACGTAATGAGGCCTGACTGAAAAGGCGTAAGGCCAAATCCGAGTTGCAGCATCAGCGGCGTCAGAAACGGCATGGCTCCGACACAGATGCGAAACAGCGTGCCGCCGCTCGTCGAGGCCCGGAAGGTCGAATTCTTGAACAGGTTGAGATCGAGGATCGGCGTCGGGTAGCGCCTGGCGTGGCGCACATAGAGCACGCCGCAGAGGATGCCGATGGCGGTGGCCGCAATGCCGATGATCGGCGGCAGGGCCGGAAGGCTGACGACCGAGAGGCCGAAGACGACGCCGGCCGCCGCCAGGCTCGTCAGGATAAAGCCGTTGAAATCGAGTTTCGGCGGGGCTGTCGCCTCTATTTCCGGCAGATAGATCGTCGCGAGCCATACGCCGGCGACGCCGACCGGCACGTTGATCAGGAAGATCCAGTGCCAGCTGAAATAGGTGGTGATGAAGCCGCCAAGCGGTGGGCCGGCAAGCGGGCCGACAAGGGCCGGGATCGTCAAGAGCGCCATGGCCGAGACGAGTTCGCTCTTCTGCGTCGTTCGCACCAGCACGAGACGTCCGACGGGCGTCATCATCGCGCCGCCCATGCCCTGCAGGAAACGTGCGAAGACGAATTCGATGAGATTGGATGAGAAGGCGCAGAAGATAGAGCCGACGACGAAGACGCAGATTGCAAGCCGGAAGATATTCTTGGCGCCGAAGCGGTCCGCCATCCAGCCACTGATCGGAATGAACACTGCGAGCGCCACCATGTAGGACGTGAGCGCCAGTTTCAGAGTGATCGGCCCGACATGCAGATCGGCCGCAATCGCCGGCAGGGCCGTCGCGATCACGGTCGAGTCCATCTGTTCCATGAAGAGGGCGACGGCAAGGATCAGCGGGACAATGCGATTCATAGGCGAATGCCTTGATGGATGCGGATGGGGCTTGGGAAGCCCGTGCTGTGTAGTCCCAGTTACAGGCTCTGCCAATCCCCCAATCGGGTTCCATTAGAGCGCCGTGCGTCCATTTGGACGCACAAAGGACACTCTAACTCTTTAAATCTACGCATCAGGCTTCCGAAAATCGATTTCGATTTTCGGGCCGATGCTATAGACGTTTGGATCACGACTGCGTGAGACGGCTTGCCCGATACTTTTGCCGCTCAAGATTGAAATATGCTTACCCGGCCGAGGCAAGAAATCCGGCTACGTCGAATTCGACGACAAGCGGCTGGTCACCGGCGGCGACACGGCAAACCACTCATCCTACCGGTTCGACATTTGAGCCATGCGCATGGCTCCTATACCGAGCACGGCCGCATGCCGGGCCTTTTTGCTATTTCCTTCCTGTCATAGACGTGTTACCAGCCCTCGCCAACTTCCATAAACTCATGCACACCGCCGGTGCGGACGATTCGTACCGGGTGGGTCGCATTTTTCTTTCTTGAAGGAATTTGGCCATGGCTCGCATCATAGAAACGCCGACCGGACTGGACGCACTCACCTTCGATGATGTGCTGCTGCAACCCGGTCATTCCGAAGTCCTGCCGGGTCAGACGAGTGTTGCAACGCGTCTCGCACCCGACTTCGAGCTGAATATCCCGATCATATCAGCTGCTATGGATACGGTGACCGAGGGCCGCCTGGCGATCGCCATGGCACAAGCGGGTGGCCTTGGCGTCATTCACAAGAACCTGACACCGATCGAGCAGGCCGAGCAGGTCCGCCAGGTCAAGAAGTTCGAAAGCGGCATGGTCGTCAACCCGGTGACCATCGGTCCGGATGCAACGCTCGCCGATGCCCTGGCGCTGATGAAGATGCACGGCATCTCCGGCATCCCGGTCGTCGAGAAAACGGGCCGCCTCGTCGGCATCGTCACCAACCGCGACGTCCGCTTTGCATCCGACCCGACGCAGAAGATCTTCGAACTCATGACCCATCAGAATCTGGTGACGGTCAAGGAAAACGTCGATCAGCAGGAAGCCAAGCGCCTGCTTCATTCTCACCGCATCGAGAAGCTGCTGGTGGTCGATGGCGAAGGCCGTTGCGTTGGTCTGATCACCGTCAAGGACATCGAAAAGGCGCAGCTCAACCCGAACGCCTCCAAGGATGCGCAGGGCCGCCTGCGTGCTGCCGCTGCCGTCGGCGTCGGTGACGACGGTTTCGAGCGTGCCGAACGGCTGATCGATGCCGGCGTCGACCTGCTCGTCGTCGATACGGCCCATGGTCATTCGGCTCGCGTTCTGGAAGCCGTCGCCCGCGTCAAGAAGCTCTCCAACTCCGTCCGCATCATGGCCGGTAACGTCGCAACGGGCGACGGCACGAAGGCGTTGATCGATTCCGGTGCTGATGCCGTCAAGGTCGGTATCGGTCCGGGTTCGATCTGCACGACGCGCGTCGTTGCCGGCGTCGGCGTTCCGCAGCTTGCCGCCATCATGTCGGCAGTCGAGGCTGCACGGGATCAGGATATTCCTGTTATCGCCGATGGCGGCATCAAGTTCTCGGGCGACGTGGCCAAGGCCATCGCTTCCGGCGCTTCGGCCGTTATGGTCGGCTCGCTGCTCGCCGGCACAGATGAAAGCCCGGGCGAGGTCTATCTCTATCAGGGCCGCTCTTTCAAAGCCTATCGCGGCATGGGTTCCGTTGGCGCCATGGCGCGCGGTTCGGCAGACCGCTACTTCCAGGCTGAAGTGCGCGATACGCTGAAGCTCGTGCCTGAAGGCATTGAAGGCCAGGTGCCGTACAAGGGTCCGGTATCCGGCGTCCTGCACCAGCTTGCAGGCGGCCTCAAGGCTGCCATGGGTTATGTCGGCGGCAAGGATATCAAGGAGTTCCAGGAGCGCGCCACCTTCGTGCGCATCTCTGGTGCCGGCCTGCGCGAAAGCCATCCGCATGACGTGACCATTACGCGCGAAAGCCCGAACTATCCGGGCGTCGGCGTCTGATCATGAAAACGGGCAGCTCGATTCCGCTATGGATCATCGCGCTGCTCGCAGCCCTCTGCCTCGTCGTCCTTGGCTGGACCACCTTCGGTTTCACCGTGCCCTTCGAGCATGAGACGGGGCAGGCGGTACTCGACACCTATTTTGCTGGTTATGACGAGCCCGCCGTCTTTCATATGCAGACGCTGCTCGATCAGAACGAGGCGGCAAGCCGCATTCTCCGGGCTATGTATTTCGGCCCGGAACTCATCTTTCCGGCTCTGCTGACCGCACTTCTCTTTTTGATTTTCCTGCGGCTCGGACCGATCGAGACATGGCGCGGCAGGCAGGCTCCGGGTCTGCTCGGTCGGATCACCTATGTCCTGCCTTTCATCTATGGCTTTGCCGATTATGCCGAAAACCTGTCGAGCCTCGTCGCCTTCAGCGACAGCGGTGCGGCAGGATTTGCCGCGCAGATCCTGCCGTGGATGACGAAGCTGAAATTCGCAAGTCTCGCCGTCTGCGCCATCCTCATCCTACGAGGCGCAATTCTTCATCAAACGCGCGAGGACTGAGCGCTTACTGTGGCCAGCGCCATGCCGGGTGCGAAAGCCTCGCCGAGAAGAAGTCCCCGAGTGCTTCCACCTTCGCCGGCCGGGCACGCGCCGTTGGCGTTACGAAATAAAGCGCGCCCTTCGGCAGGCTCCAGTCGGTCAGGATTGCTTTGAGGCGTCCGTCGGCAAGGTACTCGTGGGCCATGAATTCCGGCAGTTCGACGATACCGAGGCCGCGCAATGCCATCGGGATCAGCGCCTCCGAATTGGTCGCCCGCAGCGGCCCGGCCGGCACGATGACCTCCTCTTCCCCCGCTTCGTTGCCGAAGCGCCAGATATCCTGCCGCGGCCGGTAGGCATAGCCGAGGCAGTGGTGTGCCGCGAGGTCTCGCGGGTGCTGGGGGCAACCGTATTTCTCGAGATAGGAGGGGGCGGCGAGAATGAAGGGTGCGACCGGTGCCAGCTTCTTCGCCACGAGCGAGGAATCCGGCAGCACCGCGATGCGCAGCGCCGCATCGAAGCCGTCGCCCACAAGGTCGACGACCGCATCGCTCATATGCAGGTCGATCGAAACTTCGGGATAGAGTTCGAAGAAGTCAGGCAGGATCGGCGCCAGCCACTGCCGCCCGAAAACCATGGGAACGGCAAGACGGATCAGCCCGCGCGGCTGGGTGGAAAGTTCGCGGGCCGCATTCTCGGCCGCTTCCGCCTCCGCATAGATGCGCTGCGCGCGGTCGACGAGCCGCAGCCCGAAATCGGTGAGAGCCAGCTGCCGCGACGTGCGATTGAAGAGCCGCGCGCCAAGCCGGTCTTCCAGCCGGCTGACCGCCCGCGATACCGTCGGCACGGAAACGCCGAGCGTCTTGGCCGCCCGGGCGAAGGAGCGCTCCTCCGCCACCTTGGCGAACATGGCGAGACCCTCGAAATCCGGAACGCTCATCGTTTCATTCCTGCAATGATACCTTTCATTTCTTTCTATTCAGAAACGAAAGGCCCGTCCACATCTTCGGTTCAGTCGAACACAACAGGGGAGACGACGACAATGAGCCAGGCAGTGAACGGGACACATAGACTGAATGGAAAGATCGCGGTTATCACCGGTGCCACTTCGGGCATCGGCCTTGCCACCGCAAAGCGCTTCGCAGCCGAAGGCGCCCGGCTCTTCATCACCGGCCGCCGCAAGGATGTGCTGGACGCGGCAGTCGCCGAAATCGGCGGAAACGTCATCGGCATCCAGGCGGACTCGGCAAAGCTTGCCGATCTCGACCGCCTCTATGATGAGGTGAAGGCTGAAGCAGGCCGCATCGACGTGCTCTTCGTCAATGCTGGTGGCGGCTCGTTTGCGCCGCTCGGCGCCATCACCGAAGAACAATATGACGATACCTTCGGCCGCAATGTGAAGGGCGTGCTCTTTACCGTGCAGAAGGCTCTGCCGCTCCTGAGCCAAGGTGCCTCGGTCATCCTGACGGGCTCCACGGCGGGCGCATCAGGCACGCCGGCCTTCAGCGTCTATGCCGCTTCGAAGGCAGCAATTCGCAACTTCTCCCGCAATTGGATCCTCGATTTGAAGGATCGCGGCATCCGCATCAACACGCTGAGCCCCGGCCCGACGGAAACCACCGGTCTCGTTGAGCTTGCAGGCCAGGATAAGGCACAGCAGCAGGGCCTGCTGGATTATATGGCATCGCAGGTTCCGATGGGCCGCGTCGGCCGCCCGGAAGAAATCGCTGCAACGGCCCTGTTCCTCGCGTCGGAAGATTCGAGCTTCATCACCGGCGCCGAAATCTTCGTCGATGGTGGTATCGCCCAGGTCTGACCCTGAAGACGGCCCGCTCCATAGCGGGCCGTCGTGGCTCTGGCATCCGCCCGGTCTTTCCGCTACTGCTCCCGCAGTCACCGAAACGAAGGGAATGATTGATGACCGGCTTTGAGATGTTCTGGCCTCTGCTTGCCCACGTCCTGCTGGTCTATATCCTCTACGGGCTGCTCAGCCTGCGCCGGGGCAAGGATGTCCGCGAAGGCCGGATCAAGAAATCCGACTATCGCGAGAACCGCGACGAACCGGCCGAAAGCCTTTTCGTCAAGAACAGCCTCGCCAATCAGTTCGAGTTGCCGGTGCTCTTCTATGCCTGCTGCATCCTTCTCTATATAACCGAGGCGGATAATCTGGTGGCGGTCGTGCTGGCCTGGCTGTTCGTCATCCTGCGCTATGCCCATGCCTATGTGCATGTCACCAGCAACGATTTGCGCTTCCGCAGCCCGTTCTTCGCCGCCGGTTTCGTTGTGCTCGGTGCCATGTGGGCCTGGCTTGCCGGATGGATGATGTTCTCCTGACCGGATAACAGCCCGGTAACACAGTTTTGTTCCTCCGTTATCGGGCGCTGACCTATGTTCCCTCTTGCCGATTGGGCATGGGGTAGGGAACAGAGGAGGTCTGTCATGGAAAAGACCGTCATTACGCAGGCAATGATCAACGCCTATGATGAATATACGCATCTGACGCTGGATCGCCGCAGCTTCATGGACAAGCTGACGAAGCTTGCCGGCTCGGCAACCGCGGCAGCGGCAATCGCGCCGCTCTTGGCCGCCAACAAGGCAGCCGCCGAGGTCGTCGCCGAAAACGACGATCGTCTGACCGGCCAGGATATCACCTATCCCGGCAGCGGCGGCGACATGAAGGGCTATCTGGTTCAGCCGAAGAATGCATCCGGCAAGCTCGGCGCCGTCATCGTCATCCATGAGAACCGCGGCCTCAATCCGCATATCCGCGATGTCGCTCGCCGCGTGGCACTGGAAGGCTTCGTGGCGCTCGCTCCGGACTTCCTCTCGCCGCAGGGCGGCACGCCGGAAAATGAGGATCAGGCGCGCGACATGTTCGGCAAGCTCGATGCCGCGACGACCGTCGCAAACGGCGAGGCGACCGTCGTCTATCTTTCCAAGCTCGAGGCTACGAACGGCAATGTCGGCGCGATCGGCTTTTGCTGGGGCGGCGGCGCGGTCAACAATCTCGCCGTCAAATCGCCGGAGTTGAAGGCAGGCGTGGCCTATTACGGCGCGCAGCCACCGGCCTCGGAAGTCGCCAATATCAAGGCGGCCCTGTTGCTCCACTATGCCGGCCTCGACGACCGCATCAATGCCGGCATCGATGCCTATAAGAAGGCGCTGGAGGAGAATGGTAAAAAATTTGAGATCTACATCTATGACGGCGCCAATCATGCCTTCAACAACGACACGTCCGCTGCCCGCTATGACAAGGCGGCAGCCGATCTCGCCTGGGGCCGAACGGTCGCGTTCCTGAAACAGAACCTCGCCTGACCCGCCTTCTGCAATGTACCAAAAGGCCCAAAGGCGGGCCGGCAGGTGCTCAACCTGCTTGCTGAATGAGGTGTTAAGAAGCCTTTTGCACAGGCCAAAAACGGGGCATAACGCCCCGTTTTCCATAAGCTCTTGCCATTGCTTAAAATCCGACCATTTCCCTTTACGACGGATGAATACCTGCATGTCATATCGGCCCGACGCGTCGGTATGACACATCATTTCCGCCGCTCAATAACGAGACAGATGGGAACCACATGGGCGCGGACATTTCGGATCGTATTGCTCTTCGCAGGAAGCCGAAACAGGAACGCAGCATCCAGCGGCTGGATCTCATCCTGAACGCTGCAGCCACCATCATCGCCGAAAAGGGCGTCAGCGCCATGCGGATGACCGAACTCGCGGCCGCAGCAAAGGTCCCGATCGGCTCGGTCTATCAATATTTTCCCGAAAAGGCGGCGATCGTCAAAGCGCTCTTCGACCGTCACGCCCAGGCGATCCAGCAGAAGACGGCCGAGATGTTCGCAGACGTTCAGTCCTTCGACGAGGCGCTCGATCTCATCTCCAGGGTGATCGACTGGTACTATGCCGAATATCGTAACGATGCCGCCTATCTCGGTGTCTGGATGGGCACGGAGACCGATCAGGATCTCCTACGCCTGAACATCGAGCATAGCGGCCAGATTGCTGCGATCTTTCAGGAGGCCGTGCGCCGCCTCTCGCCGGAACTCTGCGATGAGCAGATGAAAGCACGCACTTACCTTTTCAGCCACCTGATCGGTGCTGCGATCCGCCTTGCGGTCTTGAGCGAAGATGGTTTCGGCGAGCGCATCCTCGAGGAATGGAAGCGCGTCATCCGCGCCTCCCTATTTGCTCCGACGTCCGCTTCAGCAACGTAAGACTTGCCTACCAGCTGGGCATCATGCTGGCCGCAGCCTTCAGCCGCGGATAGTGACGAGCGTGACCGGTCTTCACATCCTGGTCCAGGCTGTCTTCGATGACGGTCGGCGTGATGTTGTCGAGGCAGGCCGTGATATGTGCCGTAATGGCATTCATCAGCGACAGGGAAACGCCCGGCCGTTTCATGATGCCGATCTGCACAGGCGGCAGCGCCGGGAAACCGTCTGCCTGGCTCAACACCTTCATGCCTGTGCGAAGCGCCGATTCCGGCATGACCGAAACCGCCATGCCGGCAAGCACGGCCGAAGCGACCACGGTGCAGGACCAGCTCGTGAACAGAATCTGATACTCGCGGCCGACAGCATCGAGCGCCGAGCAGGCGAGCTGCCGCCACTGGCAGTCGCGCCGGCCGACGGCAAGCGGCACCGGTGCATCGTCGCGGATCGGATGGTTGGCCGAACTCACCCAGCAGAGCGGTTCCGTTCGCACCACATCCGAAATACGCTCGCGCGGATTGTGGGTGACGAGCGCGATATCGAGTTCGCCCTTGTGCATGCGTTCGGCGAGGTCGACCGAGGGCTCGCAGACGATATAGAGCTCGACATTCGGATGCGTCTTGGCGAACCGGCCGATGATCTCGGGCATATAACGGTCGGCATAATCATCGGGCGTGCCGATGCGCAGCGTGCCTTCCAGCCTGTTGTCGTCGAAGGCGGCGATCGCCTCATTGTTCAGGCGGATGATGCGGCGCGCATAATTGAGCAGCTTTTCGCCTTCGACCGTCAGCCGGTTGCCGCGGCCGTCCTTGATGAAGAGCTGCTTGCCGATGCGCTCTTCCAGGCGCCGCATCTGCATGGAGACGGCGGACTGTGTCTTGTAGACCTTGTCGGCAGCCTTGGTGAAGCTGCCGGAATCCACGATCGCGATGAAGGTCTGCAACTGGTCGATATCAAGAGGCGCCGACATGATCTTGTCCATCCATAAAGATCTCTGATGTTAATCATTAGAAACATTCGTTGGACTGATCAATAGTCCTTTGGCATCTTCGGAATGCAAATCAAGCAAAGTGAAGGACAGACGCCCTGCCTGTCCAGCCTGTGACCAGCTTCACCCTTCCTGCACGACCTCGCAGGCGGGGCGGGCTGTTCTGCGCCCCGAAGAAAGGAGAGTTCGATGCGCACTCATGAACAGACACTAGAACTCGACTGCGGCAAGCTCGCCCCGACGTTTACCCAGCGTCTCATGGCCGCTTTCGCGCCGCTGGCAGCCGCTCTTCGCATTGTGCGCAATCGCTCGCAGGTGAATGGACTGCACGACCTTGATGACAATCAGTTGCGGGATATCGGCCTGACGCGGGCCGATGTCACCTCCGCCTTCCTCGCTTCGACCTTCTTTGAAGATCCGTCGGAGCATCTGACGCGGGCGGCCAAGCGCCGCCGGCACATTGCGGTCACGCGCCCTTACAGGGACTGAGCGCACGCGTTTCCCCGCAGGGTGATAGCCAATAGCCCTGCTGCTTAACCCGGTGATCGGCTTTCCCAAGCCGTCTCCGGGTTTTTTTATTTCTTGCCCGTTGCAGAGGGGCCTGAGGGGGCGGGATCTTCGGGAGAGGGTGTGGGTTTCGGCCGATAGGCTTCGAAGATCGCTTCGAGGCTCTTCTGATAGCTCTTCTGCACCTCGAGACCGCTGTCGAACATGGCGTTCAGCATCTGGGTATAGCTGTCGTTTTCGGCTTTCGGTTCTTCTTTCGGCGGTTCCGGAGCCTTTGCCGCTGGCTGCTGAAGCCCTGCCATCATTTCCTGGAATGCCTTGGCGAAAGGATTGTCGAGGAATGGATTGACGGGCTGCGCCTGGGGCGCCGGTTTCGGCACGCTGAACATCAGCTGCATGGCCTGGGTGAACGGATTATCGAAAATGCTGGGTTCGGGTGCCGTCTTCGGCTTCGGCGCAAAGCCGGTGCTCTCAAGCCATTTCTGGACTGTTTCGCCCATGGCGGTATTGACGAAGGGGTTGACTGGCGAGGCCATCTGCCCGGTCGATTGCTTGAAGAGCCCTCCCATCAGCGTACCGGCCATGACGGGCAGCATCTGCTTGTAGATTTCCTGGCCGATGCCGGTCATCTGCGCCGCCTGCGCAGCAACGGCGCGCGAGACCTCCTTGGAGCCGAAGAGCTGGGAGAGGATGTTGTTCCCGTCGGAAATGCCTTCGGGCGTGAACGCCTTGCTCATGTCCTCGAAATATTTGGCATAATTGCCGGACGCGACCGCTTGCATCAGGCCCACGAAATCATAGGGGTTGCTGGTGCTGCGCTTGAGGCCGGCGGAAAAGGCCGGCGTCAGCGCGGCCATCGCCTTCGTCGCCTGTTCCTGCGCGAGGTTGAACTGCTTGGCAACGGCATCCATCGCCGCCCCGTTCTGCGCCTGCATCATCATATCGAAGAGTGGCAGCATGAAAGTCCCTTTCCCGGATAGCGGCGCATATTCGCGCCACTATAGCTCGAAATGGGAATGCGCAAACGGCTTTTTGGAAGGGCGGCTTGCCTCTTAGTATTGATATTCCTGGAAGACTGGTTGGACCGAGCCGTTCCAGCGACCGTGATAGAGCGCCAGCAGGTCTTCGGCGAGCGTCGCCTTCTTGGCCAGAACCTCGTCGAGCGGCTGAAGAAAGATGCTCTCGTCAACGCCGTCGCCGTTCAGTCTGTTGCGCGTCTTGAGGCCGGTCCGGGAAATATTGACGACCTCGCGCGCCGTGTCGATCAGTGCATGTCCGCGGAACTCGGCCTTGAGCCCTTCCTCCGGCACCGCGTTGCGCAACGCATTGACCTCGTCGAAACCCCAGTCCTTCGTCAGTTCGTCAGCGGCCTGGAGAGCGGCGTCATCATAGAGCAGGCCGACCCAGAAGGCCGGCAGAGCACAGATGCGCCGCCAGGGTCCGCCATCAGCACCGCGCATTTCGAGGAAACGCTTCAGACGCACATCGGGGAAGAGCGTCGAAAGATGGTTCGTCCAGTCGCCCATCGTCGGTTCATAGGCGGCAATTTCGCCCTTCAGCGCGCCGTTCATGAACTGCCGGAAGGTGACATGGGTCGCCCGGTGATAGTGGCCGTCTCGCATGACGAAATACATGGGCACGTCGAGCGCCCATTCGGCATAATCCTTGAAACCGAAATCGTCGCGGAACGTGAAATCCAGAAGGCCGCTGCGCTGGTTGTCCACGTCGCGCCAGACATCGCCGCGCCAAGAGAACATGCCGTTCGGCTTGCCTTCGGTGAAGGGTGAGGAGGCGAATAGCGCGGTTGCCAGCGACTGCAGCTTCATCGACACGCGCATCTTGCGGCGCATGTCGTCTTCCGACGAGAAGTCGAGGTTCACCTGGATCGTGCAGGTGCGGTACATCATGTCGAGACCGCGGGTGCCGACCTCGGGCATGTAACTGGTCATGATCTCATAGCGCGACTTCGGCATATGCGGAGTTTCCGCATAGGTCCATGTCGGGCTGCCGCCGATGCCGAGGAAGCCGATGCCCATAGGCTCCGCGATCTCACGCACTTGCGCCAGATGCTGGTTGGATTCCTTGCAGGTCTGGTGAATGTTTTCGAGCGGTGCGCCCGAAAGCTCGAACTGGCCGCCGGGCTCGATCGAAATGGCGCCCATGCCGTTCTGCTCGCCGAGGCCGATAATGTTGTCACCGTCCATGATCGGCTCCCAGCCGCTCTTGGCCTGCAGGCCCTTCAGGAGCGCCGAGATGCTGGCATCGCCGAAATAGGGAACGGGGCTGTTGTCCTTGCGGAAGAAGACGAACTTCTCATGCTCGGTGCCGATGCGGAAACGCTCCTTCGGCTTGTTGCCCGCAGCAAGATAATCGGTCAGCTCTTGAACCGAAGAGATCGGCGTCTGGTCGGTAGTATCGCGAGCCATGAAAGTACCTGTATTCGGGAAGGCCGGAGCCGGGGCAATTGGAAGGGTGATTAGTGCCCAAGCCAGCTAAGTTGCAAGTGAAATTGTTTCAACAGGTCATCAAAAAAATAGCAGGCCCTTCCAGAGAACCGACGTTCAAAAGTCAATTCCAATCGCCGATTGCAGCCTGTATCACCGCCATCGCTGCGACCGCTGCCGTGTCGGCGCGCAGGATGCGCGGACCGAGCGGGATTGCGGTCACGAAGTCGAGGCTGCGCAGGCGTGTCCGCTCCTCTTCGGAGAAGCCGCCTTCCGGGCCGACCAGAAGCGCAAGCTTCCTTTCCGTCACCCTGGAAAGCAGCGGCAGCGGGTTCTGCCCGGCATCGCCCTCATCGCAATAGATGATGCGCCGGTCTGCAGGCCAGTGGTCGAGCAGATCGGCAAGCCGCACGGGCTTGGCGACATCGGGAATGCCGAGAATGCCGCACTGTTCGGCTGCCTCGATGACGTTGGCGCGGATCTTGTCGAGATTGGTGATCTTGCCCTGCACATGCTGGGTGATGACCGGCTGCAGCAGGCCGGCGCCCATTTCCACTGCCTTTTGCACCAGATAATCCATGCGGCCGACCTTCAGCGGCGCGAAAAGATAGTGCAGGTCGGAGGGTGCGGGCTGCGGCCGCGTCTCCTCGGTGGCTGACAGCAGGATGCGCTTGCGGGTCGGGAAGGAGAGGCTCGCCTTCCATTCGCCGTCGCGGCCGTTGAAGAGAAGGATGTCCGCACCCTCTTCCATGCGCAAGACGTTGGCGAGATAGTTGAACTGGTCGGCATTGGCCTCGATGGCAGCGCCCTTTGACAAGGGGGCATCGATGAAAAGCCGCTGCATGCGGAAATTGGCGCGCATCCTGGGACCTGACTCATAGGAAGAGCGCGAACATAACCCAATAAATCATGGCCGCAAGCGCAGCCGAAACCGGCACGGTGATGACCCAGGCTGCGACGATCGTCATGACGTGCGAACGGCGGACGAGATAGCGCCGACGGGCTTCGTGGACGTTCGGCTCAGGCTCGTCGATCTCGAAGCTTTCGCCCTTGCGGCGTATGAATTCGATACGACGCTTCGAATGGCGCGTGTACCATTCGCGGAAGAAGCCGACGCCGAAGACTGAACCGACGGCAATATGCGTGGTGCTGACCGGCAGGCCGAGCCAGGAGGCGAAGATGACGGTGAAGGCAGTCGAGAGCGCCACGCAATAGGCACGCATCGGGTTGAGCTTGGTGATCTCCTCACCGACGAGCCGGATGAGGCGCGGCCCGAAAAGCAGGAGGCCGACCGAGATTCCAAAAGCGCCGATCAGCATGACCCAGAGCGGCGGATGACCGGTCATGCTGTTATCAGCGATACCGGCCGAGTGAACGATGGCCGAGAGTGGGCCGACCGCATTCGAAACGTCGTTTGCGCCATGCGCGAAGGAGAGCAGCGCGGCCGAGCCGATTAGCGGAAAGTGGAACAGCGTGCGAAGTGAGCTGTTGCGGTTTTCGAGGTTCTCCGCCTGCCGCAGGATGAGCGGCCGCACGACAAGCCAGCTGACGAGCCCGATGCCGATGCCGATCAGAAGGATCGTCAGCGACGAATACCGTCCCTGCGGCGCAAGCTGCAACACCATATAGGCCGTGAAGCCGCCGGCCATGACGGCGATCATCACGGGCACCCACTGCCGGGCGGCAGCGATCTTGTCCTCGCGATAGACGATGAGGGTCTTCACCAGATAGAGCAGCCCGGCAGCGATCAGCCCGCCGATCAATGGCGAAGTTATCCAGCTTGCCGTGATTTCCAGCATCACCCGCCAGTTGACGGGCTCCGGTCCTGCAGCACCGAAGCCTGCCCCGATCACGGCGCCGACGATCGCGTGCGTCGTCGAAACCGGTGCATTCATCCATGTGGCGAGGTTGATCCAGAGTGCGGCAGCCGTGAGCGCCGCCATCATGATCCAGCCGAGTGTCGCCGGAGGGACCTGCACCGTATCGACGATGCTGGAGGAAATCGTCTTGACGACCTCGCCGCCCGCGATCGTCGCCCCTAGCACCTCGAAGATTGCGGCGATGATCAGCGCCTGCTTCATGGTGATAGCACGCGCGCCGACGGCCGCGCCGACATTGTTCGTCACGTCGTTGGCACCGATGTTCATGGCCATGTAGGCGGCAAGTGCTGCGGCAGCAATTACCAGCACTGCGCCCGGCCTGTCGAACACGTAGACGCCGGCAAAAAGCATGGCGAGGCCGAGAAAGATCAGGCCAAGTCCCGGCGTCACCAACCGTCGCGAGACATGCTTGGCCGCATCCTCGACATGGGTAAATTTGTCGAGATCCTTATCAAGCGTGCGTTTCGTGAGGACGGCGTTGCGTTGCGGCATTCTGTTTCCTGGCTAAGTCCTGCTTTTGCGCCGCCTTTTCTAGCAGCACAAGATGGCAAGACTCATTCCGCCGGAATTTGTTTCGGAATGCCGCTGGAAAGCTTTTCGGCCATGCGCCGTTTAAAGGCGAGGAACAGGTTGCGCAATTCGGGTTCCTGGACGCGCTTGACCGCTTCGTCGCAGGAAACCCACTCGATGGTTCGCTCGCCCTTTTCCTTGAAATTCTTCGTCGCACCGGTCACTTCGAGGGCATAGACCTGAACCTTGCAGGTCACCTTCAGGCCGTCGCGCAAGACCTTCTGGTAGGTATAGTGGCCGAGCGTTTCGGTCTCCACCGTGCCGCGCACGCCGGCCTCTTCCAGGGCTTCCTGCGCCGCAACTTCATAGGCGCATTTGCGGTTCATCGGCCAGCCCTTGGGGATCACCCAGCGCCCTGTATCACGGCTGGTCATCAGCAGAACTTCGAGCTCACCCGACTTCTTTTTCACCCGGTAGCAGAGCGCAGCATATTGCTGTCGCGGCGGACGCCGAAACATGAGTTGCACATCAGAAGCCAGGCGGGCAAGAAGGGTCAATTGTCGGGTCACCTTTACGATCGTTGATCTGAGTCGTTATTATTTTAGCATCCTATGAAAAGCTTGCGCGATCCATACGTGCAAAACGAGCCGGAACACGATTTGATTCATTGTACATAGGAAAAATCAAAGTGGAGCAGGTTCGGAAATTCCGCCATTTCCTGTCCCGAATACGTCGTCTTGCACAGCTGTACAATATGGTCCGATCTTGCATTCCGTTCAATGCCGCGATCATCTGATCCACTGCGATTTTCGACAATGTGGTAACTATGCGACTTCCACCTCTCAATGCGATCCGCGCCTTCGAAGCCGTATGCCGCCTTGGCAGCATTTTGAAGGCGGCCGAAGAGCTGGGCGTGGTGCGCGGCGCCGTGCGCCAGCAGATTGCGACACTCGAAGATCACCTCGGCAGGAAGCTCTTCGTGCGTGACGGCCGCAGGCTGGTCCCGACCGAAAAGGCGAGCGCCTTTGCCGAGGCCGCCGGTACTGCCCTGACCATATTGAAGCGGGCGGCCGATGAATTTGAGGAGGCGGATAGGAAGCGCATCCGTCTCGGCGTACCCTCGGCTTTTGCCATCTGGTGGCTGATGCCGCGCGCGGTTGACATGCAGACAAGCCTCGGCGCTGTTGAGATCGATATCGTTCCCATGACCGTCGTCGAGCCGCTGTCCCAACATCCGGATTTCGATGCCGTCATCATGGGAGGCGAGCAGCGCTCCTCTGCCGGGATGACAGAAACGCGCTTCATGGAGGATGAGTTCGGACCGGTCGTCACACCGGCGCTTGCTGCCGGACTTTCAGGTGATCCTGAAGCAATGGCGGATATGACCATTCTCGTCAGCCGTAGCGCGCCGAAGCTCTGGGCCGAATGGTTCGCCGAAAGCGGCACGCTGCCGGTTGTCTTTTCCCGCCGGCGCGAATTCGAGGATCTGTTGCTGGCGCTGGGTGCAGCCCGATCCGGCCTCGGCATTGCGCTGGCGCCGAAAGCCTCGATCGAGGACGATCTCAGCCGCGGCATCCTGGTTGCCCCCTATGGCTTCATCCGCCGCCCGGCAGGCTATAGCCTCTGCTGCCGCACATCAGATGCAAAACGGCCTGCCCTTACTGCGCTCCGAAACTGGCTGCTGCGCTCCGGCGGCGCATCCTGAAGGGGCAGTTTTTCTGCCCTTTCATCAGAAATATCTCCATGCCGGCCCTATCTCCGCTTCGCTAGAGCCTTTTCTGGTTAGATTGAAGCATTCTGTTGGCTCAAACGGAGTCGGATGGTCGACCGGCCGGCGCGCGTCGTAGCCCAATCTACGGCCAAGCCGGCCGGTCGATCAGACGGCCCGTTTCAGCCAACCCCGGTGGTTTGCTTGCAAACCAGCTAGGGCCGGGCATCTTTGCGCCAGGATCAAAGGCGATCGGCTCGGACGTACCGAGGGGTATGCCCGTCGCCAATCGCCTTTGCCCTGACACAAACCTGCTCCGGCAGAATGCTTCAATCTAACCAGGAAAGGCTCTAGATCAGAGGAAACGAAAGGGCATATGATGGAAAAGCTTGCGACACGCATCGACTGGATCGGCAACAGTTGCCGCCTGCTGAAGGCAACGGCAGCGGAATTCGAAAGGACGCGGCCTTTTGATGGCCTGTCCATCGGCACCGGCATTCATCTGGAGCCGAAGACCGTGGCTCTGCTCATGACCTTGCGGGCCGGCGGCGCGCACCTCGTCTGCACCGGCAACCTGAACAGCACGCAACCGGCGACGGTAGAATTCCTGCGCGCCCAAGGCTTCACCGTCTTCGCAACCCAGACGACCGACTCCATCGCCCATCATCAGAGCCTTGAGGCCGTCGTCGCCGAAAAGCCTGATCTGCTGCTGGACAATGGCGGCGATCTTTTCGCCATCGCAGCCGAGAGGCCCTACGCCAATCTGCTCGGCGGCACGGAAGAGACGACCTCAGGCCGCACCCGGCTGCTGCCGATGCGCGAGAAACTCGCGATGCCGATCCTCGTCATCAACGACAGTCCGATCAAGCAATTCGCCGAAAACAAGCATGCCGTCGGCCAGAGCCTGTTCGAAAGCTACATGCGCTTCACCAACCGCTCCACCAATGGCAAGCGCGTGACGGTCTTCGGTTACGGCGCCTGCGGCAAGGGCACGGCGGCCTGCTTCCGCAACGCCTTTTCGACGGTCAGTGTCGTCGATATCGACCCGGTCACCAGCCTCGAGGCGCATCTCGACGGTTTCGTCACGCCGGTGCGCGAACAGGCGATCCGTTCTGCCGATGTCATCGCGACAGTGACCGGCTTCCCCGATATCGTCACGTCAGCTGATCTGCCGCTCATCAAGGACGGCGCGATCCTGATGAATGGCGGTCATTTCCCGCACGAGATCGATGTCGCAGCCTTCCGCAGCCATCCCGATGTCGTTGGTATCGATCGCTACGAAGCCGATCATATCGAGACCTTCCACCTGAAGGACGGCCGGTCCTTCCATGTACTCGGCGGCGGCCATATGGCCAATCTCGCCGGTCCGCGCCCGCTCGGTAACTCGGTCGAGTCCATGGACCTCGGCTTCACCTTGCAGGCCCGCTGCCTAGAGCGGGTCGCAAAGCGCGGTGTCCGCGCAGAATGCTGCATCGTGCCGGTGCCGGCGGATATCGACGCGATGGTCGCGAGCGCCTATCTCGATCTGGCGCGCTAAAGCAATTCAGCAAAGTGGGTATCGGTTTTGCGTCCGGAATTGCGGGAAAACAAAAAATAGCGCGTCAGATTTCCACGACGACCTTGCCCTTGGCCTGCCGGCTTTCGAGCAGACGATAGGCATCACTTACCTCGGCAAGAGAAAACTGCCGCGGGTCCAGATTCGGCATCAACGTTCCGGCTTCGACGCGTATGGCAATATGCCTGAGGATATCGCCATGATGGGCGCGGTCCTCGCCGGTCAGAAGCGGTGCCAGCGTAAAGACACCGGAATAGGTCGCTCCCTTGAAGGAGAGCGGTGCCAGCGAATGCGTACCCCAGCCCAGGCTGGTGACCACATGGCCGAACTTGGCGACGGCCTGGAAGGCAGCATCGAGGCCCTTTCCGCCGATCGTATCATAGACGATGTCGAAACCCTTCCCGTCCGTATACCGGGCGACATAGTCATCGACGGTCGCAACCCCATAGTCGATCGGCGTGGCACCGATACTGCTGATGTATTCAGCCTTCGAACCGCCGTCGACGGCATAGACCTCGGCACCGGCGGCAACGGCCATTTGCACGGTGATATGGCCGACGCCACCACCGCCGCCGATGACCAGCACCTTGTGGCCCGCTCTCACCTGGGTGCGTTCTTCGAGACCTTCCCAGGCGGTGATCGCAATCAGCGGCAGGGCAGCGGCCTCACGCATGGAAAGATTACGCGGCTTGAGCGCGACGAGATCGGCATCGACGGCTGCGAATTCGGCAAGCGATCCCTGCAGGCCACCCACGCCTCCGGTCATGCCATAGACCTCGTCACCGGCGCGAAAGCCGGTCACACCGGGGCCGACCGCTTCGACGATGCCGGCCATATCGATGCCGAGAATGGCGGGCAGGGGATGACGGGCATGAGCAGCCTCATTGGCCCGGATCTTGAGATCCAACGGATTGAGCGCCGCGGCCTTGATGCGGACGAGGATCTGGCCCGCCCGGGCAACAGGCTTTTCGATCTCGGCAATGGTGAATTCGGTATTCTGTGCTTCGACAAGTGCTGCTTTCATCGTGCTCATGAAACTCTCCTTGGTTTGTTGGCCGCAGAATGCCGCATTGAATTCTGAATGGAAATCAAAGATAACGAATGAAAGCCATGCATTTTTGTTTGAAGCTGAGCCCTGGAATTAAGCACTTGGAATGGAGCGACCTGAAACTCTTCCTGGCGATTGCCCGGCTCGGGACGCTGGGTGCTGCCGCACGAAGCCTCGGTCTGACCCAGCCGACCATGGGACGCCGGCTGCGGGCGCTTGAGGCCTCGCTCGGCCAGACGCTTTTCCAGCGCACGGCCGAAGGGTTCGTGCTGACGGATGAGGGAGCGACGGTCTTTGCCCATGCCGAACGCATGGAAGAGGAGGCGTTCGGTCTGGAGCGCGAACTCGCCGGCCAGAACAGGCAGCTCGACGGCTTGCTGCGGCTCTCCTCGTCGGATTGGTTCGGCGCCCATGTCCTGTCACCGGTTCTGGCGGAGTTTTCTACCACCTATCCCAAGGTCGTCATCGAACTCTTGACCGACAGCCGGCTTCTCAGCCTCTCACGACGCGAGGCCGATATCGTCTTCCGGATCGCGCCTTTCACCGAGACGGAGGTCATGTCCCGCAAGCTCCTGCATATCGATTATGGTCTCTATATCCGCCGCGGCTTGCCGCATCCGAAGGCGGGCGATGGCGCGGGCTCCCGGCTCGTCACCATGGACGAGGCCTTCGGCGGCATGCCCGACGTCGGCTGGTTGCAGCGGCTGCTGCCGAAGGCCGAGATCACCATGCGCAGCAATAACAGGGATGTGCAGGCGACCCTTTGTGTCAGAGGCGCCGGTCTTGCCGTCCTGCCGCGGCCGCTTGGCGATGCCATTCCAGCCATCGAGCCGGTCGATCTTGGCGAAGCGCCGCCCGGCCGCGACACATGGGTCGGCTATCACCGCGACATGCGGCGGCTCGCCCGGTTGAGGGCGCTGCTCGATCTCATCATCGAACGGCTCGCGCATCAATCAGCTGAACCTCAGCGCTCCCAGTAGGGAACCGGGCCGTAGAGCTCGGCCAGAAAATCGATGAACAGCCGAACCTTGGCCGGCAGAAACTGCCGGCTTGGGTAAACCGCCGAGAGCGTGACATTGTGCGAGCCCTCATAGGCCGGCAGCACCTGCACGAGCTTGCCGTTCTTCAGCTCCTCGCCAATGTCCCAGGTGGAGCGCAGCGCAATGCCGAGGCCGGCAATCACCGTTTCGCGGATTACCTCGCTGGAATTGGTGATCAGCATGCCCTCCGGCCGCAGGCTGAAGGCTCCATCCGGGCCGTCGAGCCGCCAGACGTCGTTGTTGTGGGCCGGCAGGCAGCGGTGCTGCTTCAACTCTTCGATATGTTTTGGCATGCCATGGGCGGCAACATAGTCAGGCGAGGCACAGAGCACGCGGCGCACGGGCGCCAGCCGGCGTGCGACAAGGCTGGAATCGGTCAGCTCCGCAATGCGGATGGCAAGATCGAAGCCGCCGCCAATGATATCGCTGAACTCATCCGTCAACACCAGGTTGATGGCGAGTTCCGGATGCGCCTCCATGAAGGCTTTCAGATGCGGCGCGATATGCATCCGCCCGAAGGAGGTGGGGGCGGAGATCTTCAGCGTGCCGTGCATCTGCGCCGAGCGACCGGAAATATAGAATTCCGCCTCTTCCAGCCCCGCCAGAATGCCGAGCACGCGGTCGTAAAAACCCTGGCCGGCTTCCGTCAGCGAGATCTGCCGCGTTGTACGCTGCAGAAGCCGTGTGCCGAGCCGGTCTTCCAGCCGCTTGATGCGCTTGGAAACGACGGCAGGGGAAAAGCCGAGCGCGCGGCCGGCGAGCGACATGCTGCCGGTCGAAACGACCTTGGCAAAGATTTCGAGATCACCCAGATTGGTCATAAGCTTTTATAACTTTTTCTCTTTTGGCATAAGTGCTTAACATTTGCGCCGGTTTCGGGAAAGTGCTAAGCCGAAGGAACCGTTCGCAGGGAGGATTTGCGGCCGGTTTCCGTGATGCCGGCCGAGGGAGAACGCCATGTCCGACGCCATTTCGTTTCTCGCTCCACGTCCCGATGTCCTGGCGCGCCGCAAGGAAATCGTTGCCGATCTTATCGATCTCCTGCCGCCGGAATGTCTGATCCATGAAGCGCGCGAACTCGTGCCCTTCGAGACGGATGCCTTCGTTTCCTACCGCCGCCTGCCGCTCGCCGTCGCCCTGCCACGCTCGACGGCGGAAGTGGCAACCGTTATGAAATACTGTCATCGCTACGGCATTCCGGTTGTCCCGCGCGGCGCCGGCACGTCGCTTTCGGGCGGTGCGATCCCGCAGGAAGATGCAGTCGTGCTCGGCCTGTCGAAGATGAACCGCATCCTCGAAATCGACTTTGCCAATCGCTGCGCCGTCGTTCAGGCCGGTGTCACCAATCTCAACATTTCGGAAGCCGTCTCCGCGGATGGTTTCTTCTATGCGCCGGACCCGAGCTCCCAGCTCGCCTGCACGATCGGCGGCAATATCGGCATGAATTCCGGTGGCGCACACTGTCTGAAATATGGCGTGACGACCAACAACCTGCTCGGTGTGAAAATGGTGCTGACCGACGGCACGGTGATCGAACTCGGCGGCAAGGCCCTGGATGCAGCAGGCTACGATCTGCTCGGCCTCGTCTGCGGCCATGAGGGCCAGCTCGGGATCGTCACCGAAGCGACCGTGCGGCTCATCGCCAAGCCGGAGGGTGCCCGCCCGGTACTATTTGGTTTCGAAAGCTCCGAGGAAGCCGGCCGCTGCGTTGCCGATGTGATCGCCGCCGGCATCATTCCCGTTGCCATCGAATTCATGGACAAGCCGGCGATCGAGATCTGCGAGGCCTTCGCCCATGCCGGTTATCCGCTCGATGTCGGCGCGTTGCTGATCGTCGAGGTCGAGGGATCGGAAACGGAAATGGACGACATGCTGAAAAGCATCGTCGACATCGCTCGCACCCATGGCGTCAAGACGGTGCGCGAATGCCAGTCGGCGACCGAGGCGGCGCTGATCTGGAAGGGTCGCAAGTCTGCTTTCGGCGCCACCGGCCGCATCGCCGATTATATCTGCATGGATGGCACGGTGCCGCTGAGCCAGCTTTCGCATGTGTTGCAACGCACGTCGGAGATCGTTGCAAGTTACGGCCTGCGCGTCGCCAACGTCTTCCATGCCGGCGACGGCAACATGCATCCGCTGATCCTCTTCAATGCCAATGATCCAGAGGATGCCGCCAAGGCCGAAGCGGCCGGCAACGACATCCTGAAGCTCTGCGTCGATGCCGGCGGCTGCCTGACCGGCGAACACGGCGTCGGTATCGAGAAACGTGACCTGATGCGCCATCAATATTCCGAGGCCGATCTCGCCCAGCAGATGGCGGCACGCGCCGCGTTCGATCCGCAATGGCTGCTAAACCCGTCCAAGGTCTTCCCGCTTGAGGGGCGTTCGGCCGCATGATCGATCTGGTGCCGGCAAGCGAAGAGGAAGCCGCAGCAATCATCCGTGCGCATGCACAAGAGGGCCGTGCGCTTGCCATCAGCGGCGGCGACACGCGCTCGGGCTTCGGCAATGCCGTCGAGGCGAAGGATCGCCTGCGCTCGACCGGCCTTTCCGGCATTGTCGCCTATAATCCCGGTGAAATGGTGATGACCGCAAAGGCGGGCACGCCGCTTGCCGAAGTCCAGGCAGCGCTGGCCGAAAACAGCCAGATGCTGGCCTTCGAGCCCATGGATCACCGCGCCCTGATGGGCACGTCGGGTGAACCGACGATCGGCGGCGTCTTTGCCGCCAACGTCTCCGGTCCGCGCCGCTTCGTGGCGGGTGCGGCGCGCGACAGCCTGCTCGGTATCCGCTTCGTCAATGGCAGGGGCGAGATCATCAAGGCCGGCGGCCGGGTGATGAAGAATGTCACCGGCCTCGATCTGGTGAAGCTGCTTGCCGGTTCGTACGGCACGCTCGGTTTCCTGACAGAGGTGACTTTCCGCGTGCCGCCGTGCCCCAAGACTGAGGAAACCATCGTCATCTCCGGTCTCAACGATGCCGAGGCTGCAAATGTGATGGCAGCGGCCATGGCTCGGCCGGTGGAAGTCTCGGGTGCCGCCCATCTGCCGTTGACCGTGACCTGGAAATTCCTCGGCGGCAAGCTGCCGGAGGGAGAGGCGACGGTGCTGCGCATCGAAGGCCTGCCCGGCTCGGTGGACTCACGCGCGGCAAAGCTTCTGTCGGCGATGGGGTCGTTCGGTCAGGCCGTAAGACTCGATCAGGCCGCCAGCCGGCAGCTCTGGCAGGAGATCCGCGACGTGGCACCCTATGCCGATGGAACCGCGCGGCCCGTCTGGCGCGTGTCCATGGCGCCAAGCATCGGCCACCAGCTCGTTGCGGCCTTGAGGCTCGAAGCCGGCGTCGATGCCTTCTATGACTGGCAGGGTGGTCTCGTCTGGATGCGCATGGAAGCCGATCCGGAGGCCGATCTCGTCCGCCGCTTCGTCAAGGCGCTTGGCGGCGGTCATGCGACGCTGATCCGTGCACCCGCTGGTGCTAGGGCTGCGATATCGACCTTTCAGCCTGAGGAGGAGGCCGTGGCATTGCTGTCGCGCCGGGTGAAACAAAGCTTCGATCCGGCAGGGATCTTCAATCCGGACAAGATGGCGAGACATTGAAATGCAGACCAACTTCACCCTTGCCCAGCTTGCCGATCCGCATGTGGCCGAATCCGAGCAGATCCTGCGCAAATGCGTGCATTGCGGTTTCTGCACCGCCACCTGTCCGACCTATGTGACCCTCGGCAACGAGCTCGACAGCCCGCGCGGGCGCATCTACCTCATCAAGGACATGCTGGAAAACGACCGTGCGGCCGATACCGAGGTCGTCACCCATATCGACCGCTGTTTGTCCTGCCTCGCTTGCACCACGACCTGTCCTTCCGGCGTCGATTACATGCATCTCGTCGACCATGCCCGGGTCCATATCGAAAAGACCTATAAGCGGCCGTTCATGAACCGGCTGACGCGGGCCATCCTCGCAGCGGTGCTGCCCTATCCCGGCCGCTTTCGGGCGGCTCTTGCGCTGGCCCGCATCGGCCGTCCCTTTGCCGGCCTGATGCGCGGACCCGCGCTGAAGCCCTTTGCCGCCATGCTGGCGCTTGCGCCGAGCAGCATTCCGGCACCTTCGCCCTTCGCTCGGCCCGGCCGACATGAGCCGCAGGCCGAACGCCGCGGCCGTGTCGCGATCCTCACCGGCTGTGCACAGCCCGTTCTCGATCCCGCCATCAACGAGGCGACCATCCGGCTGCTGACGCGCCTTGGTATAGAGGTCGTCGTCCCCGAGGGCGAAGTCTGCTGCGGTTCCCTGGTCCACCACATGGGACACGAGGAACAGGCCCTGGCTTCGGCCCGCGCCAATGTCGATGTCTGGACCCGCGAAATCGAGGCTGGCGGCCTCGACGCGATCATCATCACCGCTTCCGGCTGCGGCACGACGATCAAGGATTACGGCCACATGCTGCGCCTTGACGCGGCCTATGCCGGCAAGGCGGCGCGCGTCTCGGCTCTTGCCAAGGATATCACCGAGTATCTTGCTGGACTCGAACTGCCTGCGCACATGCCGAGGGGCATTACGGTTGCCTATCATTCCGCCTGCTCCATGCAGCACGGCCAGAAGATCACCATGGCGCCGAAGCATCTGCTCAAGGCGGCAGGTTTTACCGTTCGCGATCCGGCGGAAGGCCACCTCTGTTGCGGCTCGGCCGGTACCTACAACATCATGCAGCCGGATATTTCCGCGGCCCTCAAGACCCGCAAGGTCAAGAACATCGAGGCCACGAAGGCGGATATCATCGCGACAGGCAATATCGGCTGCATCACGCAGATAAGGTCGGGCACATCAACGCCGATCCTGCATACGGTCGAACTCCTGGATTGGGCTTACGGAGGCTCTGTGCCTGAAAAATTAAGAGGTTTGCAGCTAGCCTGAGAGTACCGATTCATTGGCGGATCGCAGGGAGTTTTGGCTATGTGGCGCGGATTGATGGTGCTTGGCATGTTGCTCGGCGCGGCTGGTGCGGCGCACGCCGATGTCAGATATTTCTGTTCTGCCGATGACAAGGACGTGCGCTTTACCCTCGAAAGCGCGTTTGAAGACGGAGGCGGCCACAAGCTCATCCATTTTCGCGGCGCGCTGATGCTCAAGGACGCTTCCAAATCCGAAAACTTCAGCAAGCGGATCTTCGAATCGAAGGACCTGACGAACCGCTGGTCGCGCGATGGCGACCTGCGCCTGGAAGTCTTCGATACGGAAGGGGACGACACCGGAAGCGAGTCGCTGGATCTCGCGGTTCTCGCCGGCGGGAAAGGCAAGTCTTCGCCGAATTTCGGCGGCACCTACGCGCTGCGGATCGAAAGCGGCGCCAGCTTCTTCGTTGTGGAAGGCAAGGTGATCTGCGGCACGAAATAGTCCCGCGGCTCGAATTCTACCAGTGGTATGAAATACCGACATTGACCGCGTTGGTGACGATGTTCGTCTTCAGACGGTCGCCGCTGTCGATCGGCACGTCGACGCGCGAATAGGTGCCCTTGTATTCGACGAAGGTCGACCAGTTGTCGGTGACGCGGAAGTCGACGCCGGCCTGCGCCTGGAGGGTCACGCCACCGAATTCGTAGTCGAAGGTCGTGCCCTGGGGACGGGTGACTTCGACATGCGGAATGTTCACGCCGACACCGGCGCCGAGATAGGGGGTCCAGCGGCGCGCCGGGTCCTTGAAGCGATAGAGGCCGTTGACCGTCAGCAGGTTCAGGCCGTCGGTGAATTCGAAATGCGTCCAGCCCGGCGAACGCGCCATGGTTTCGTCGTCGGCATAGACCTTGTCATGGGTGTAGTCGAGCGACACGCCCCAGTTCGGCAGGTTGAAGTCGCCCAGCCACCAGGTGACGCGGCCGCCGTAATAGGGCGGGCTGCCGAAGGACTTGCCTTCCCAGCCAGCACTGAAGGAGGTGCCGTCGGAAACATCGACGTGGCTGTGCGGTGCCGTCTGGTAACCGCCGTAGATGGAAAATTCCAGATCTTCGGCCGAAGCCGTGCCGGCAACCGATGCAAGAGCGGAAAACGCAAGGCCTGCCAGAAGCGAGGTGGCCAGAAGCGAGGTGGAAAGACGCAATGCATATGCCATTGAATATCCCCGAACGACCAAAAAGGTTATCAGTTCGATTCATTGGCAGAGTTCTGTGTCACAATTTTAAAAAATAAAAAGGCGCATCCGAGTGCGCCTTCATTTTTTGCCGGAAGCGTCGCTCAACCGCCGAACATGGTGCGCAGGATATCGATGCCCTTGTCCTGGAAAGCGACGTTGCCCTGCTTGTTGCCGGGGCCGACGACGATGACCTTGGTGCCGACGGAGACGCGCTTGTAAAGATGCGACACGTCGTCGTTCATCATGCGAATGCAGCCGGAGGACATGTTGAGGCCGATCGTCCAGGGCTGGTTCGTGCCGTGAATGCGGAAGATCGTGTCGCGGCCGCCCTTGTAGAGATACATGGCACGCGCGCCGAGCGGATTGTCGGGGCCGCCGGGCTGAACGGCGGGAAGATTGTGACCCGCACGCGCTTCGCGGGCGCGCATCTCAGCCGGCGGCGTCCAGCTCGGCCATTCGGCCATGCGCCCGACCGTTACGACACCCGACCAGCCGAAGCCGTCGCGGCCGACGCCGATACCGTAGCGCGTGGCGCGGTTGTTGCCTTCGACGAGGTAGAGAAACTTGTTATTGGTGTCGACGATAACAGTGCCGGGCTTTTCGCTGGTAGCTAGACGGACGACACGCTTGCGGAACTGCGGCTTGATCTCGCGGGTCTGCTTGACGCCACGCACGGCGTCCGTAGCCGTCATGACCGGTTCCGCGCTGACGGTCACGACCGTACAGGACAACGCAACGGCAGCCGCCGCCGCGAGCCTCAGAAATTGCTTCATTTTCGATACCCTCTCCTTCAGGACCGCTAGAGGCTAGTCAAATCGGTTTGAATTTCAAGTCGGAGAGGTGAGGGACGCGATTTTTTGTTGTCCAGCGGGCGGCTGTTCTTGCCGCCCGCTGGCCGTTATTTGCTTTCTACATCACGATGACGCGGGTGCCGACATTGACGCGATCGTAAAGGTCGACCACGTCTTCGTTGCGCATGCGGATGCAGCCGGAGGAGACGGCGCTGCCGATCGTCCAGGGCGCATTCGTGCCGTGGATGCGGTAGAGGGTGGAGCCGAGATACATGGCGCGGGCGCCGAGCGGATTTTCCGGGCCGCCATCCATGCGGGCAGGAAGATAATGGCCCTTGGCGGCTTCGCGGCTCACCATTTCCGAGGGTGGCGTCCAGTCCGGCCACTCCGACTTGCGGGTGATCTTGTGGGCACCGGCCCATTCGAAGCCGGGCTTGCCGACCCCGACGCCATAGCGGCGGGCCTTGCCACCATCCATAACGAGGTAAAGGAAGCGGTTGTTGGTGTCGATGACAAGCGTACCGGGTTTTTCCTTCGTGTCGTAGTCGACCATCTGCGGTAGGAATTGCGGCTCGACCTGTCCGCGGATGACGGGAATGCCGGGACGGATGGCAGACACGGTCTGCGGCGCCGGTTGCGGCGCGCGCTGGATGACCGTGCGACGCTGCTGGAAGAGGCCGCGCTGCTGCACGACGACCGGCCGCTGGTAGACGACGGGACGAACCGGGCCTCCGCCGAGCTGGTTGACCCAGGGAGCGGTGAGATCGGGGCTCAGCACGACGGGTGGACGGTTGGCATAGCGGTCGTCTGCAAGGGCGGCCGTGGACAGAATGCCGAGCATGGCTGCGGCAAGAACAAGGGATTTCATCATCGGACGAACTCTCTACAAATGACCGAAAATGTGCTGGCGGAATTGTCCGCCTGCGGTCATGCTGCCACCGCGCCCGCCAGCGAATGGTAAATGTGGATTCATTAAAAGACGAAGGACCGAATAAACTTTTCGTCAGGGTTATCGTTCGGTTTGGAAAGAAGGTTTGCAAATGGTAAAGCCGGGTTCGCAGGCAGAAAACGAGAAGAAAATATGAGCGAAACCGGCATCATCATCGGCGAGGACGGCAAGAGCCGCTGCCACTGGCATGCGAATCTGCCCGACTATCTGCGCTACCATGATGAGGAGTGGGGCAGGCCGGTGACCGATGATATCAGGCTCTTCGAGAAGATCTGCCTCGAAGGCTTCCAGTCCGGTCTTTCCTGGCTGACGATCCTGCGCAAGCGCGAGAATTTTCGCGCTGCTTTCGCCGGTTTCGATTTCGAGAAGGTGGCGCGCTTCGGCGACGAGGATATCGCCCGCTGCCTCGCCGATGCTGGAATCATCCGCCATCGCGGCAAGATCGTCTCGACGATCAACAATGCCCGGCGCGCGATCGATCTGCGCAGTGAATTCGGCTCCCTCGCGCGCTATTTCTGGCGCTACGAGCCTCGCCCCGAGGATCGGCCGGATATCGTCGACAGGGAGCATATCGTCGCCAACCCGACGACCGAAACATCAGTCAGGATATCGAAGGATTTGAAGAAGCGCGGCTGGACGTTTGTCGGACCGACCACAGTTTATGCCTTCATGCAGGCTATGGGTCTCGTCAACGATCATCTCGAAGGCTGCTTCTGCCGCGCTGAAGTGGAGGCGATGCGCGCAGCATTGGTGCGTCCATGAAATCGCCCATGAAATCAATTACCACCCTTGCCGCAGCACTTTTCCTGTCCGCCTCCGCAGCCCTTGCGCAGACGCCGCAGCTCGATCCCGGTGAGAAGCTCGAAAAGCTGCAGTTTCCGGCCGTGACCATGCAGCTGAAAGGCTGGACCAAGTTCGGCAACAGCCATGTCTATACTCTGCCGGTGCGCACCGGCCAGCATGTGAAGATCAGCTTCGAGACGAAGAGCAAATATGCCTTTCTCGCGATCTTCGACCTGTCGAAGCCCGATGACGAGGCCTTTTTCGGCACCGATGAGGACGGCACGAGCTACGAGACGACGGTCAAGGAAAATGCCACCTGGTTGCTGCGTCCCTATTATTCAAAGGTCTCCCCGCGCCGCGGGCTGGGCGCCCCCTATAGTATCCTGATCGAGCCGCTTGCCGCCGCTCCCCAGCCGACACAACCGGCACCTGCCCAGCAGGAGCAGCCGTCCCTCTTTCCGAAGCGGAAATAGTTTCGCTTAATGTAACCCGTCGATCAGCCCGTGCAGTTCTCCAAGATGGCCGATCTTGCGGAAGCGCGGCGCGTCCTTCGGCTCCTCGACGCGCTCCAGCACCCAGGTGAGTTCATGGGGCACGAAGACGCCGTAGCTGCCGGCGGCGATGGCCGGTACGATATCGGACTTCAACGAATTGCCGACCATCATTGCCCGCTCCGGCCCGTCGCCGACCTTTGAGAAGATGCGCCGATAAGTAACGGCCGTCTTATCGGAAACGACCTCGACCGCATCGAAGAAATCGCCGAGCCCGGACTGGGCGAGCTTGCGCTCCTGGTCGAAAAGGTCGCCCTTGGTGATCAGCACCAGCAGATACTTCCCGGCAAGCGTCTCCAGCGTGTCGCGCACATGCGGCAGGGTCTCCACAGGATGGGACAGAAGGTCGCGTCCGGTATCGAGGATCTTGGCGATCACCTTCGACGGCACCTTGCCCTCGGTGATCTCGATCGCCGTCTCGATCATCGACAGCGTGAAGCCTTTGATGCCGAAACCGTAATGGGCGAGGTTGCGTTTCTCCGCTTCCAGAAGCCGTTCGGAAATCGTCGCTCCATCGGCAAAATCGGCAAGAAGCCTGGTAAAATGCTCTTCCGTCAGCCGGTAATAATGTTCGTTCTGCCAAAGCGTATCGTCGGCATCGAAACCGATCGTGGTCAATGGTCGGGTGCTCATATGCTCACCTCTAGAAATACGACAGGTAATCTATTCTCGGCCTGTGTCGAGACAAGGGCGTTGCCACGGGTCGGCACGGTGCCCGTGTTCCGTTGAAAAACGCGGGCCGGCGACCTACATGAAGCTTGCCTCACCTTGCAGCCAGCCCCGGCTGTTCCTGTCACGCGCAGGCCAATAATCAAAAAATAGAGTTCAGCAGTCCGCAACCCCCTATAGCGGCAGACACAAGGGAATTTCTCGACATGCGTTACAATCAACTCGGAAATACCGGACTTTTCGTATCTGAAATCTGCCTTGGCACCATGACCTTCGGTGAAGCCAAGGAAGGTACTCCTTGGGGTGCCATCGCCGATGTCGACCAGAAGGCAGCCGATGAGATCGTCCGGCGCTCGCTGGAGGCTGGCGTCAATTTCATCGATACTGCTGACGTTTATTCCTTCGGCGAATCCGAGCGGCTGCTCGGTCAGGCGCTGAAGAACCTCAACGTCCCCCGTAAGGATGTCGTCATCGCCACCAAGGTCTATGGCGTCATGGGCGATAAGCCGAACGACCGCGGCGCCTCTCGCGGCCATATCATGGATTCCGTCGAGGCCAGCCTCAAACGCCTGCAGACGGATCATATCGATCTCTACCAGATCCATGCCACCGATCCGGTGACGCCGATCGACGAGACGCTGCGCGCACTCGACGATCTCGTCTCCCGTGGGCTCGTGCGCTACGTCGGCGTGTCCAACTGGCAGGCATGGCGCATCGCCAAGGCGCTCGGGATTTCGGAGCGCAAGGACTATGCCCGTTTTGAGACCGTGCAGGCCTATTATTCAATCGCCGGCCGTGACCTCGAACGCGATATCGTGCCGCTGCTGCAGGAAGAAAAGCTCGGCCTCATGGTCTGGTCGCCGCTCGCAGGCGGCCTGCTCTCGGGCAAATACGGCCCGGGCGCACCGGGCAATGGCGAAGGCCGCCGCGCCAATTTCGACTTCCCGCCAGTCGATAAGGACCGGGCCTGGGCCTGCGTTGCCGTCATGCGCGAAATCGCCGAAAGGCATGGCGTCAGCGTCGCCACCGTGGCGCTCGCCTATATCCTCGCCAAGCCCTTTGTCACGACCGTCATCATCGGCGCCAAGCGTGTCGAGCAGCTCGACCAGAACCTTGCCGCCGTCAAGCTGAAGCTCGATGCCGACGAGATCAAGCGGCTCGATGAGGTCAGCGCGCTGGCGCCGGAATATCCGGGCTGGATGCTTACCCGTCAGGCCGCCGGCCGCCGCCCGGCCGATTTCGAGCCCAAGGCCTGATCAAGTAGGGCCTGCTCAAACAAAGGGCCGCGGTTTCGACTGCGGCCCTCGCATTTCTGGCCGAACTACTTGGCGTGTGCTTTGAGCCAGGCGTTCATCTCGGCAATTTCAGCCTCCTGCGCCTTGATGACACCCTCCGCAAGCTTGCGGATTTCCGGATCCTTTCCGTATTGCAGCTCGATCTTCGCCATGTCGATCGCTCCCTGATGGTGAGGGATCATGCTGCGGACGAAATCCACATCGGTATCGCCGCTCAATTGGATCATCATATCCTTGTGCATCTTGTCATTGGCCTCGGTGAAGGCATGGCTGGACGGGCCGTGATCGCCCATCGGCTTGGACATGTCCATGCCAGGCGTGTCCTCGGCAAAGGCCGGCGCAGCAAGGGCGATGAGTGCGGAAAGGGTGATGATTTTCAGAGACATGAGAGTTCCTTCCTCTGTCTGATGATAGGTTAGCGTAACAGCTCACGGCTGCCGTTCTGTGAAAGAAATCGTCAGATAAAACGAGGAGGAGGCGCCTGCGGCGCGGGCCTGTTATCTCTGAGCGCGCGGTCGAGTGCGGGAGAAGGGTAGGCGAAAACCGGTTTGCCACCGGCGGCAATCAGATCAGCGACCGGCAGCACCATGCAGGCGGCACAGAGCGGCATATGCGCAGCGCTCGTCGAGCAGGGATCTTTCGCGGAATCGCTTTTGGCTGCCATATCGGGCGTGGCCATGCCGTCCATATGGTGGTGCGACGTGGTTTCTGGCTGAACCGCCATATTCATCGATGCGCAGGTCGGACAGCCCGCCCATGCCGACATGGTGCTGTAGACCAGCCAGCCGAAGAACATCGTCATGAGGGCCAAAGCGCGCATGGGAAAAACATAGGCAGCTACAGGCAAAAAGCCAAGGACCTCACCAGGCGGCGATCACCTTGTGAACGATCTGGTAGTCGCGGCTTTCCTCGCCAAGCGGCGCCACCGGCCAGTCCCAGCCGGCCTTTGCCTTGGGCGGCGCAATGCCATGCAGCAGATCCGCGCCCTCATGCACTTTGCCGGTGCGGTCGATGACGGTATAGGAAACGTCCGTCAGCAGGCAGGTGCGGCAGGGCAGGTCTGCCAACCCTCGAAGATGCGCTGCGATCAGCCGTTCGACCGTGTCCGTGGGCATCCCGGATGAAGCATTCGTCTCGTATCGCCGCTTTACGCCGCGCCCGATTTGCGAGAGCAGATTGGCCGAGACGACGAAATCGAGATAGGGCACGTTGCGCAGGAAGCCGAGCGGTTCCGCTGCCTCTTTGGCTGCAAGCGCCTCATAGCCGGAGAGATCGCGTTCGATCAGCCGGACGTTCCGCAAGCCTTTGGCTTTCAGCCACAGGCGTACCGATGCCAGATGCACGAGATCGACGAGGACGACGGTGTCGAAGCTCTTCGCCAGCTCCTCGACCGGCACATCCCGGAGCAGTCCGGAGCCGAGCACGACGGCAGTCCGCCGCTGTGAAAGGCCCGCGATTGCAGTGCGAATGGCATTCTTGCAGCTCTCCTCATGCGCGGCCCAGTCCTTGCTGCATCGTCCGGCGCGGGACCAGAGATTGACCGAATAACGGATATAGCTGCCGTGCGCGCTGCCCGTGAGCGCTGACGTGGCGAGATACTGCAGGGCTTCTGCGATCATGGCGATATCCGAGTTTCGGTCATTTCCTCATCGATCAATCGATTCTGGTCGCCGTATCAAGGCCCTGCCCTTGCCGCTAACCGCCCAATCCGCTAGGAAACCGCCACTATCACATATGTGGAACTCCCCCGAAATGAACGACAAGCAGAAGAAACCACAAAAGCTCAAGGCCCGCCTTCCGCGCGGCTTCGTCGACCGCTCCGCAGCCGATCTCCGCGCCGTCAACGAAATGACCGCGAAGATCCGTGAGGTCTATGAGCATTATGGTTTCGATCCGGTCGAAACGCCGCTGCTTGAATATACCGATGCGCTCGGCAAGTTCCTGCCGGACAGCGACCGTCCGAACGAGGGCGTATTCTCGCTGCAGGACGATGACGAGCAGTGGATTTCGCTGCGTTACGACCTGACGGCGCCGCTCGCCCGTCATGTTGCCGAAAACTTCAACGAGATCCAGCTTCCCTACCGCACCTATCGCGCCGGCTACGTTTTCCGCAACGAGAAGCCGGGTCCGGGCCGTTTCCGCCAGTTCATGCAGTTCGATGCCGATACGGTTGGTGCACCGGGCGTGCAGGCCGACGCTGAAATGTGCATGATGATGTCCGATACGCTGGAAGCCCTCGGCATCAAGCGCGGCGACTATGTCATCCGCGTCAACAACCGTAAGGTTCTGGACGGCGTGCTCGAAGCGATCGGCCTCGGCGGCGACGATAAGGCCGGCCAGCGTCTCAACGTGCTGCGGGCCATCGACAAGCTCGACAAGTTCGGCCCTGATGGTGTGCGCCTGCTGCTTGGCGAAGGCCGCAAGGACGAATCCGGCGACTTCACCAAGGGCGCGAAACTCAACGACGATCAGATCGAGAAGGTCCTCTTCTTCGTCGGCATCAAGAACTATGCCGAAAGCGCCGTCCGGCTCGCCGAACTGGTTGCAGGCACCGAGAAGGGCAGCGAAGGCGTCGAGGAGCTGAATTTCATCGGCGCACTCGTCACCAGCGCCGGTTATCAGTCCGATCGCATCAAGATCGATCCCTCGGTCGTGCGCGGCCTCGAATATTATACCGGCCCGGTCTACGAGGCCGAGCTGCTCTTCGACGTCACCAACGAAAAGGGCGAAAAGGTCGTCTTCGGCTCCGTCGGCGGCGGCGGCCGTTACGACGGTCTCGTCTCCCGCTTCATGGGCCAGCCCGTCCCGGCAACAGGCTTCTCCATCGGCGTCTCGCGCCTGATGACGGCGCTGAAGAACCTCGGCAAGCTCGGCCAGCAGGATGTCATCGAGCCGGTGCTCGTCACCGTCATGGATGGCGATGTCGAGGCCATGGGCCGCTATCAGCGCTTCACGCAGGAGCTTCGCGCCGCCGGCATCCGTGCCGAGATGTTCCAAGGCAACTGGAAGAAGTTCGGCAACCAGCTGAAATATGCCGACCGCCGCGGCTGCCCGATCGCCATCATCCAGGGTGGCGACGAGCGTGCGCAGGGTGTCGTTCAGATCAAGGATCTCATCGAAGGCAAGCGCCTCTCCGGCGAGATCGAGGACAATACGACTTGGCGCGAGGCGCGTGTGGCGCAGGAAACCGTTGTTGAAACCGATCTCGTCGCCAAGGTGAAGGAAATCCTCGCCGCGCAGGCGGAGGACCGGAAGAGGGCGGGCTGATATGGCCCTCATCAACCTCCCCGAATTCTCCGGCGAGCTTCTGGACGAATTCGCCACCCGCAAGGCGGAGCGGATAGACACGCCGGTCATCCAGCCGGCCGAACCCTTTCTCGATATCGCCGGCGAGGATCTTCGCAGGCGCATCTTCATGACGGAAAGCGAAACCGGCGCCAGCCTGTGCCTGCGCCCGGAATTCACCATTCCCGTCTGTCTGCGCCATATCGAGAGCGCGACAGGCACGCCGAAGCGTTACTCCTATCTCGGCGAAGTCTTCCGCCAGCGCCGCGACGGCAGCAACGAGTTCTATCAGGCCGGCATCGAAGATCTCGGCGATATCAACCTTGCGAGCGCCGATGCCCGCGCGATCGGTGATGCCGTCGGCATCCTGTCTCGTCTGCTGCCCGGCCGGCAACTCTCGGTGACGATCGGCGATCAGGCCGTGTTCGAAGCAGTGGTGCAGGCGCTCGGTCTGCCGCTTGGCTGGCAGAAGCGGCTGATCCATGCCTTCGGCAACATGATCCAGCTGGAGACGCTGCTGGCGCGTCTCGTCAGCCCGCAATTCGTGACCGGCCTTGATGATGATGTCGCCCGGCTCGTCGGTGAGGATGATGAGGCGGCCCTGGTTTCCTATATCGACGAGACGATGCAGGCGACCGGTTATTCCACCAATGCCAGCCGCTCGCCGCAGGAGATCGCCCGCCGCCTGAAGGAAAAGCTCGTCCTGTCCGAGACCCGGCTGGATGACGCCGCTTTCCAGGTGCTGGAGCAGTTCCTGTCGCTCAACGTGCCGCTCGTCAATGCTTCTGCAGCACTTTCGCATTTCGCTGACGCGGCCGGACTGAAGCTCGGCAATGCGCTGGCGCGTTTCGATGGTCGCGTCGCAGCGATTGCCAATGCCGGCGTCGATCTTTCGCTCATCGAATACCGCGCCGCGTTCGGCCGTCCGCTCGATTATTATACCGGCCTCGTCTTCGAAGTGATGGTCGAGGGGTCCTCAGCCGTTCTCGCCGGTGGCGGCCGTTTCGACCGGCTGATGACCTTCCTCGGCGCCAAGGACCGTATTCCTGCCGTCGGCTTCTCCCTCTGGCTCGACCGTATCGAAACCGAAAGGGCCGCCGCATGACGATTACCATTGCGCTTCCCTCCAAGGGCCGAATGAAGGATGACGCCTCTGCGATCTTCGAACGTGCCGGCATGAAAATCTATGCCGTCGGCAACGATCGCTCTTATCGCGGCCGCGTCGAAGGTTGGGACGATGTGGAGATCGCCTTCCTCTCGGCCTCGGAAATTTCCCGCGAGCTCGGCAACGGCTCGATCGATTTCGGCGTCACCGGCGAAGACCTCGTGCGCGAGGGACTGGCGGAAGCCGACAGACGGGTGGAATTCTGCGCCCGCCTCGGCTTCGGCCATGCCGATGTCGTCGTCGCCGTGCCGGAGATCTGGCTGGACGTCGATACCATGTCCGATCTCGTAGATGTCGCTGCCGATTTCCGCGCGCGTCACGGCCGCCGCCTGGCGATCGCCACGAAATACTGGCGCCTGACCCAGCAGTTCTTCTCAAGCCAGCACGGTATTCAGCTCTACCGCATCGTCGAGAGCCTCGGCGCCACCGAAGGCGCGCCGGCCTCCGGCTCGGCCGACATCATCGTCGATATCACCTCGACCGGCTCGACGCTGCGCGCCAATCATCTCAAGGTGCTCTCCGATGGCGTCATCCTGCGCTCGGAAGCCTGCCTGGTGCGTGCCCGCAAGGATACGCATGCCGATACGCCGACGGTAACGGCGATTGCCGAGGCTGTCCGCGCGGTTCTCTGAACCAAATTACTGAACATGCAAAACCCGCCGTCAGCAGACGGCGGGTTTTGCATGTTTGGGAGGAGATGGAATTAGCGGGCAGCGACGGCCTGCAGGCCGCGGCGTGCGTCGATCGAATAGGCACCGGCGCCGACGGTGGCGAGCAGGATGTACGCACCGGCCAGTGTGATGTTCTTCATGACCATGATCTGGTTGAGGATATTCACGAGTTCCGCGCCACTTGCGTAGGGCAGATGGAAGACAACGGCCGTGAAGACACAGAAGCCGGCGAGCAGCCAGCCGACAATGCGGACCTGGAAGCCCGTGAGAACCGCGAGGCCGGCCAGCAGTTCGAAGAGGCCTGCGACATAGGCCAGAAGGGTTGCTGCCGGCAGGCCGGCACCGGCGATCATGCCCGCAGTACCGGCAGCATCGGTTACCTTGCCGAAGCCGGCAAGGATGAACATGAAGGACAGAAGAATGCGGGCAAGAAGGATGAGGACGTTGTTCGTATTCGACATGGACGTTGCTCCGTTGAATGACTTAGAGGTCTTGATGCCCCGGCACCGTGGTGGACCTCGGATGACACCTGTTTCGCTTTTTTTTGGCGTCAGGGAAAGATAAACGCCAGCGGACAGTTTGTTCACTAATACGAAACGATCGGGTGACTTGCCTTGCAGTGCAGGCGTCTTCTATGGTCGCCATCCTCACCCAAGGAGAAACCGATGGCCGATCTTTCCGCATTTCCGATCACCAGCCGCTGGCCGGCGAAAAACCCCGACATTATCCAGCTTTATTCCCTTCAGACACCGAATGGCGTGAAGATCTCAGTGGCGCTGGAGGAGCTCGCTCTGCCCTATGAGGCCCACTATGTTTCCTTCGCGACGACGGATCAGAAGACGGCTGAATTCGTCTCGCTGAACCCGAACGGCCGCATTCCGGCGATCATCGATCCCAACGGCCCGGGCGGAAAACCGATCGGCCTTTTCGAATCCGGCGCCATCCTGCTCTATCTGGCGGAAAAGACCGGCAAGCTGATCCCGGCTGATGCCGCGGGCCGCTATGAAACCATCCAGTGGGTCTTTTTCCAGATGGCCGGCATCGGCCCGATGCTGGGTCAGTTCGGCCATTTCTATAAATTCGCCGCCGACAAGGTTGCCAACAATTCCTATCCGGTGGAGCGCTACCGCGATGAGGCCAAGCGCCTGCTCGGCGTGCTGGAAAGCCGCCTGCAGGGTCGTCAGTGGATCATGGGCGACGAATACACCATCGCAGACATCACGACCTTCCCCTGGATCCGCGGCGCCGACATCTTCTATGGCGGCCGCGAGGTGCTGGACTATGCGAAATTCCCTGCCGTCATGGATTGGCTGCAGCGTTGCATCGCCCGACCGGCGAGCGAAAAGGGCCTCAACATTCCGGTGAAGCCCGCCTGACGGTCTTCGGATTGAAACAGAAAAGGCCGGTCGTGGGACCGGCCTTGCTTTTTTCTTGCGTGCCTGACGGCAGATTACTGCCGGCTGGCGATCTGGCTGGTACCTTCCAGCTTGAAGCGCGGGAAGATGAAAACACCGACCATGCTGCCGCTGTATTTTTCTTCCAGCCCATTGGATTCGCCCATGCAGAAGAGCGGCTGACGGAAACCGTTCGGCATGATGATGGTCGTCGAGAAACAGAAGGATGAAGAAAGCGTCGCCGCCTGCTCGAAGAGCTGCAGGACGTGGTTGCGATCCCTAGTGTTATAGCAGCGCACCAGGCTCAGCAGGCCGCATTCCTGCGCCGAGAGACCGTGCAGCATCGCGCTCCATTCTCCGAGCCTGATCACACCTGTCGAAAAATCTCCGATCCAGCTTTCGGACACGGAAAACTGTGCCAACATTTCGTGATTATGATTGTTGTAGTCCAGCGAGCCGGGCATCAAGGGTGCGGCAGCATTGGCTTTGGCGATCTTAAACAAGGCGTTCCCCAGTTCGGGTGCGGCTGCCCCGCCGCACACTCGGCAAACACAAAGAAACAGGATCACGTAGCGCCAGGCATCATGCCTGTGCTTGATCTCGCGGGAACAGTTGCTCGGCGGCGCCTCAGATGGTCGCCGCTCGAATGCCTTCCGCAAGATTTACTCTCGTATGTTCGCGGAGACCTTCGAAAGCCCGAATGTTCACGCATTGGCCTTTGGCGTGCTCCGGTCTCGTCTGCGGCGAGTATTCTTCCGGGCTGAACGTCAATTGCAGCGCGGATTTATAGGAGCTTTTGCGCAAACGGCAACGGCTTTTTCCGGGCGTTAGGCTGACGTTATTATCAGGGTTTTCTACAGATTTGTGGGTTTCTCACTAATTCTGTGGCTGAAACTCAGCTTTTCGTGCCGTGGAAACGGTTCCACTCGCCGCACAGCATGCAATCTTCGTAAATTATGAGCTTTGCACTCGAATTCTTCGCAATTGTAAAATGTACCACGGCGCAAGCTTCGCGAAAGCCTCGATCAAAAATCCCGCTTCCCGCAGCAGATTAAACGTTCAAGCGGCTTATTAAACAAGGTGTTTTTCGAATCGCTTGAATAAAAGAAAGGGCGGCCCGAGGACCGCCCTTCCTGAACTGAACCTAATGGCTCAAATGTGCGACCCAGGGGGTCTTACATCATGTCCATACCACCAGTTCAGCACGCTTGGCGCGCTGAACCATCTTAGATGATGGGCGGTTTCATGAACGATGCTGTGAAAGGCCCTCGGCCTATCACATCATGTCCATACCGCCCATGCCGCCCATGCCGCCCGGCATTGCCGGAGCGTCCTTCTTCGGCAGCTCGGCGATCATGGCTTCCGTGGTGATCAGCAGCGAAGCAACCGAAGCCGCGTTCTGCAGAGCCGTACGGACAACCTTGACCGGGTCGACGATGCCGAGCTGGATCAGGTCGCCATATTCGCCGGTCTGGGCGTTGTAGCCGTAGTTGTCTTCGTTCTTGTCGAGGATCTTGCCGACAACGATCGAAGCTTCGTCGCCTGCGTTTTCAGCGATCTGGCGAACCAGAGCCTGCAGAGCGCGGCGAACGATGTTGATGCCGGCTTCCTGGTCGTCGTTTTCGCCCTTGGCCTTGATCTTCGTGGAAGAACGCAGCAGAGCGACGCCGCCGCCCGGTACGATACCTTCCTGAACAGCAGCGCGCGTTGCGTTGAGGGCGTCGTCGATGCGGTCCTTCTTTTCCTTCACTTCGACTTCCGTCGAACCGCCGACGCGGATGACGGCAACGCCGCCAGCGAGCTTGGCAAGACGTTCCTGCAGCTTTTCGCGATCGTAGTCGGAGGTGGTTTCTTCGATCTGGGCCTTGATCTGGGCAACACGGCCTTCGATGTCGGACTTGGCGCCAGCGCCGTCGACGATCGTGGTGTTTTCCTTGGAGATCGAAACCTTCTTGGTGCGGCCGAGCATGTCGAGGGTGACAGACTCGAGCTTGATGCCGAGGTCTTCGGAGATGACAGTGCCGCCCGTGAGGATAGCGATGTCTTCCAGCATGGCCTTGCGGCGGTCGCCGAAGCCCGGAGCCTTGACGGCAGCAATCTTGAGACCGCCGCGCAGCTTGTTGACGACGAGCGTTGCAAGGGCTTCGCCTTCGACGTCTTCAGCGATGATGAGGAGCGGCTTGCCGGTCTGAACGACAGCTTCGAGAACCGGGAGCATGGACTGCAGGTTCGAGAGCTTCTTTTCGTGCAGGAGGATGAAGGCGTCTTCGAGGTCAGCAACCATCTTTTCCGGGTTGGTGACGAAGTATGGGCTCAGGTAGCCGCGGTCGAACTGCATGCCTTCGACGACTTCGAGTTCGGTTTCAGCGGTCTTGGCTTCTTCGACGGTGATGACGCCTTCGTTGCCGACCTTCTGCATTGCTTCAGCAATGTCGAGACCGATCTGCTTTTCGCCGTTTGCGGAGATCGTGCCGACCTGGGCAACTTCTTCCGACGTGTTGATCTTCTTGGCCTTGGCCTGGAGATCCTTGACGACTTCGGCAACAGCGAGGTCGATACCGCGCTTCAGGTCCATCGGGTTCATGCCGGCAGCAACTGCCTTGGCGCCTTCGCGAACGATGGCCTGTGCGAGAACCGTAGCAGTCGTGGTGCCGTCGCCGGCGACGTCGTTGGTCTTCGAAGCAACTTCGCGGACCATCTGGGCGCCCATGTTTTCGAACTTGTCTTCGAGTTCGATTTCCTTGGCGACCGAAACACCGTCCTTGGTGATGCGCGGAGCGCCGAAGGACTTGTCGATGACGACATTACGGCCCTTCGGGCCGAGCGTGACCTTCACTGCGTCAGCGAGGATATCGACGCCGCGCAGCATCTTTTCGCGCGCGCCGCGGCCGAATTTTACTTCTTTAGCTGCCATTTTGAGAACTCCTGAAAAGGGGTGTCAACGATATCGGGTAAAAGGCGAACGGCTGGATCAGCCGATGATGCCCATGATGTCGGCTTCCTTCATGATCAGAAGGTCTTCGCCGTTGATCTTGACTTCGGTGCCCGACCACTTGCCGAACAGAACGCGATCGCCAGCCTTGACGTCGAGTGCTACGACCTTGCCGGATTCGTCACGGGCGCCGGAGCCGACAGCGACGATTTCGCCTTCCTGCGGCTTTTCCTTGGCTGTGTCCGGGATGATGATGCCGCCCTTGGTCTTCTCTTCGGATTCAACGCGGCGAACGACGACGCGATCGTGAAGCGGGCGGAAATTGGTGCTTGCCATTGTCTAATCCCTCGATCAAATGACATTCGCGGACCGGGGTGGCCCACAAGGTGGATGCTAGCACTCAACTCCCGTGAGTGCTAACGCCGTGCATTTAGGGATGGCTCCTGAAGGAGTCAAGGAGAGCCATCACGGATTTTTGTGCCGGAATTGTGGAGATGGGCGGATTTGTCCGGCGTGGTTACCGAGCTTTGCTCACGTCCAGCTTTTGAGCCTCCGGCGTTCTTCGCCTGATATAGAAAATGCCTTGCCATTGAAGCCCGCCTTTGCAATGTCACCGGTGACTGAAAGCGAAGCAGGAAAGCGGAATGGCAAAGCGGATTACAAACTTCTCCGAGATCACCGATCGTTATGACGCGGTGCTCTGCGATGTCTGGGGTGTCGTGCATAACGGCGTCGATCCGTTTCCGAAGGCCGGTGAGGCGCTGCAGGCGGCTCGCGCCGCGGGCCTAGCCGTCGTTCTCATCACCAATTCGCCACGCGTCTCCTGGCAAGTGGTCGAGCAGCTGCGTCAGATCGGCGTGCCCGACGGTGCCTATGACCGCATCGTCACCTCGGGTGATGTCACGCGGGCGCTAATTGCCGAAGGTCCGCGCAAGGTCTTCCTGCTCGGCCCGGAACGTGACAACCCGATCCTCGAAGGCCTCGATATCGAGCGCGCCGCCGCCGGCGAAGCCACGTCGGTTGTCTGCACCGGTTTCTTCGACGACGAGACGCAGAAGCCTGAGGATTACACGGACATGCTGCTGGAGTTCAAAGCCCGCGACGTGCCGATGATCTGCGCCAATCCCGATCTCGTGGTCGAGCGCGGCCACCGCATCATCCCCTGCGCCGGCGCCATGGCCGCCTATTATGAGCAGCTCGGCGGCTCCACCCGCATCGCCGGCAAGCCGCATCGGCCGATCTATGAGGCAACCCTTGCCGCTGCCCGCGAGGTCCGCGGTGATTTCCCCATCGACCGCGTGCTGGCGATCGGCGATGGCATGCCGACGGATGTCCGCGGCGCCTTGAATTATGGGCTCGATCTTCTCTACATCAGCGGTGGTATCCACGCGAAGGAATATACGCTGAACGGCGAGACCGACGAGGCGATCCTGCATGCCTATCTCGAACGGGAAAAAGCCGCGCCCAAGTGGTGGATGCCGCGCCTCGCATAAGAGAATTGAAGCCGATGACCGTTTTTCACCGCAATGAAACCCGCGATCCGCTGCCCGAGCATCTGAAGGGCGGCGTCATCGCCATCGGCAATTTCGACGGCGTCCACCGCGGTCATCAATCGGTGCTGAACCGGGCTCTCGATATCGCAAGGGAGCGCGGCATTCCCGCCCTTGTGCTGACCTTCGAGCCGCATCCGCGCACCGTTTTCAAGCCGGATGCGCCGGTCTTCCGCCTGACGCCGGCGCCTTTCAAGGCCCGCATCCTGGAGGAGCTGGGCTTCAACGCTGTCATCGAATATCCCTTCGACTACGAATTCTCGCAGCGCTCGGCGGATGATTTCATCCATTCCATCCTGAAGGACTGGCTCGGCGCGTCCGAAGTTGTGACCGGCTTCGACTTCCATTTCGGCCGCGGCCGCGAGGGCGGACCTGCCTTCCTGATGGATGCCGGCAACAGATATGGTTTCGGCGTCACCCTGATCGACGCATTCCGCGACGAGAACACGGATGTCGTCTCTTCGAGCCATATCCGTGCGCTCCTGAAAGAAGGCGATGTCTCCTCGGTCGCCGCCATGCTCGGCTATCATTATACGGTGCAGGCGAAGGTGATCGATGGCGAGAAGCTCGGCCGCCAGCTCGGCTTCCCGACCGCCAATATGCAACTGCCGCCGGAAGCGGAACTTGCAGCCGGCATTTACGCCGTTCGTTTCCGCCTCGAAAACGGCAGGCTCTATGATGCGGTGGCAAGCTATGGCCGGCGTCCGACGGTGACGGAAAACGGCGTGCCGCTGCTCGAAACCTATCTTTTCGATTTCAGCGGCGATCTCTACGGCCAGACCTGCTCGGTCTCCTTCTTCGGCTATCTTCGCCCCGAACTGAAGTTCGACGGGCTCGATCCGCTCGTCGCGCAAATCAAGCGCGACGAGGAGGAGGCGAGGGCGCTTCTCGCAGGTGTGAGACCGCTCGGCGAGCTCGACCGCAAGCTCTGTTTCGACTGAGCAATTCCAGCAAAAGCGCTTGAGTGTTTTGCGTTCGGAATTGCGTAAAGACAAAGAAATGCTCAGGCCGTGCCGAGCGCGGGCTGTGATTTCTGGCGCGGCAATGGCGGGAATGCGAGCGCGATCGCCGCCGCACCGAGCCCGACCAGCGCGGAGCCGATGAACAGCCACGAGTAGTTGGCATAGGTGTCATAGATCCAGCCACCGACCAGTGGGCCGAAGGCCATGCCGATACTGGAGAGCATTGTCGCCGCCCCGAACACCGTGCCGATGACGCGCGGTCCGAAATATTCACGCGCCAGCACGGCATAGAGTGGCATCACCCCGCCATAGGCGCTGCCGAAGATGACGGCGAGCGCATAGAACTCCCCGAGCTTGCTGACGGCAAGATAGGTGGCAAGGGCCGCCGCCTGCACCAGCAGGCCTGCGATGATGACCGGCTTCACGCCGATCCGGTCCGCCAGCGTGCCGCAAAGCAGGCGCCCGCCGAGGCCAGCGAGGCCTTCAACACTGTAGATGCTGACGGCAGCCATCGGGGCGACGCCGCAGAACGTTGCGTAGCTCACCATATGGAAGATCGGTCCGGAATGGGCGGCGCAGCAGGCGAAGAAGGTCAGCCCGAGCACGATGAATTGCGGCGAGCGGAAAACCATCCACAGATTGGGGGCACTGCCATCGGCTGACACGATGGCCTCATGCGTATCCTGCGGCGGCGACGGGCGCCGACGCACGAGAAGTGCTGCCGGGATCATCAGGATGAGCGCACCGATGCCGATGATCATCATCGCCGGGCGCCATTCATATGATGTGATCAGCCAGCGCGCGAAGGGCGAGATCGTCATCGGCGCAACACCCATGCCCGCCGAAACCAAGGAGACGGCAAGGCCGCGGTTTTCGTCGAACCACTCCGTCGTCGCGGCGATCATAGGTGCGAAAAAAGCGCTGGCCGAAAGCCCGACCAACACGCCATAGGTCAGTTGGAACTGCAGGAGCGTTTCTGCACGGCTCGCCAGCATCAGCGCCAGCCCGAGGATCACGGAGCCGATCAGCACCACCGGGCGCGGTCCGTACCGGTCGCTGGCTGCCCCCCAGAAGAAGCCGCCTATGCCCATGACGATGAAATTCAGCGTCATGGCGCTGGCGATGCCGGCATGCGACCAGCCGGTCGCGTCGGCGATCGGTTGCTGGAAAATTGCGAGAGAAAACATGGCGCCGAGAGCAACGCACGTCATCAGTGCGCCGGCCGCGACGATAACCCAACGATAGGAACTGCTCATATCCTCATCACTCCTTGCGGGCGGGTTTGATCGGCATGATGAATTTCCCATGCCTGCGAGTCAAAGACGTTCGGGCAATCCGGAATTCGACAGGCGCTTTGGATTTTTTGTATCGGGAGCAACAAAATCGCAGCCATCGCATGTTGCGGGCGTTTGCCGACCTGTCGCTGGCGGGCATCCTTCGTGAAGCCGAGGGACTGAAATCCCTCTTCCTTTTCCGCTGAAAAGCGCCTATGAACCGGCGCTATGAGTAAATTCCGGCTGGCGCATTCGATACGAATTATCGGCCCGGTCTTCCGCGCGCGCTGAGCGGCCGGAAGGTCCGGGTTTTTGGCGCTTGGCTTGCGCGAGCGCTTTCCGTCACCACAGATTTCATATCCGCGTGCCCTTGTCCGGGCCGCCAGAAGCGATTGTCACACATGACCGACACAGCCGAAAAGATCGATTACTCGAAGACCCTCTACCTGCCCGAAACGGATTTTCCGATGCGCGCCGGCCTGCCGCAGAAGGAGCCGGAACTCGTTGCCCGCTGGCAGCAGATGGACCTCTACAAGAAGCTTCGCGCTTCCGCCGCCGGCCGGGAAAAGTTCGTCCTGCACGACGGCCCGCCCTATGCCAACGGCAACATCCATATCGGCCACGCGCTGAACAAGATCCTCAAGGATGTCATCACCCGCTCCTTCCAGATGCGCGGTTACGACTCCAATTACGTTCCCGGCTGGGACTGCCACGGCCTGCCGATCGAATGGAAGATCGAGGAAGAGAACTATCGCGCCAAGGGCAAGGCCAAGCCTGACTTGACCGAGCCGTCGGCGATGATCGAATTCCGCCGCGAATGCCGCGCCTATGCCGAAAAATGGATCGCCATCCAGGGCGGCGAATTCCAGCGCCTCGGCATTGTTGGCGATTTCGAAAACCCGTATCTGACGATGAACTTCCATGCGGAAAGCCGTATCGCCGGCGAACTGCTGAAGATCGCCAGGAGCGGCCAGCTCTACCGCGGCTCAAAGCCGATCATGTGGTCGGTCGTCGAGCGCACTGCGCTCGCGGAAGCCGAAGTCGAATATCATGACTATGAGAGCGACACGATCTGGGTGAAATTCCCGGTCGCAAAGGGCTCTGATGGCCTCAAGGACGCCTTCGTCGTCATCTGGACCACCACTCCCTGGACGATCCCCGGCAACCGGGCGATCGCCTATTCGTCGCGCGTGGCATACGGCCTTTACGAAGTGACGGCCGCCGAGAACGATTTCGGCCCGCGTCCGGGCGAAAAGCTTGTTTTCGCCGACAAGCTCGCCGAAGAATCCTTCGCCAAGGCAAAGCTGCGGTACAAGCGTCTCGCTGACGTCACGGCTGCCGACCTCGCCGGCGTCAATTGCGCCCATCCGCTAAAGGGTCTCGACGGCGGCTATGAATTTGCGGTGCCGCTGCTCGATGGCGACCACGTCACCGACGATGCCGGTACCGGCTTCGTTCATACGGCGCCCAGCCACGGCCGCGAGGACTTTGACGTCTGGATGGCACATGGCCGCGAGATCGAGGCACGCGGCATCGAGACCAAGATCCCGTTCCCGGTTGACGATGGCGGCTTCTACACGGCTGACGCCCCCGGCTTCGAAGGCGCGCGCGTCATCGACGACAACGGCAAGAAGGGCGATGCCAACGACCGCGTCATCAAGGCGCTGATCGAGCGCAATGCGCTCTTTGCCCGCGGCCGCCTGAAGCATCAGTATCCGCATTCCTGGCGCTCCAAGAAGCCGGTCATCTTCCGCAACACGCCGCAGTGGTTCGTCTATATGGACAAGACGCTGACGGATGGAACGACGCTGCGCACCCGGGCGCTGAAGGCGATCGACGATACGCGCTTCGTGCCCGCCGCCGGCCAGAACCGTCTGCGCGCCATGATCGAGCAGCGCCCGGACTGGGTTCTGTCCCGTCAGCGCGCCTGGGGCGTGCCGATCTGCGTCTTCGTCGATGAGCATGGCGACGTGCTGCAGGACGATGCCGTCAACCAGCGTATCCTCGATGCTTTCGACGCCGAAGGCGCCGATGCCTGGTTTGCCGAAGGCGCCAAGGAACGTTTCCTCGGCAACGAGCATGACCCGGCCAAGTGGTCGCAGGTCATGGACATTCTGGACGTCTGGTTCGACTCGGGCTCGACGCACACCTTCACGCTGGAAGACCGCCCCGACCTGAAATGGCCGGCCGACGTCTATCTGGAAGGTTCGGACCAGCATCGCGGCTGGTTCCATTCCTCGCTGCTGGAATCGGCTGCGACGCGTGGCCGTGCGCCCTATAACGCCGTTATCACCCATGGTTTCACCATGGACGAGAAGGGCGAGAAGATGTCGAAGTCCAAGGGCAATGTCGTCTCTCCGCAGGAAGTGATGAAGGATGCCGGCGCCGATATCCTGCGTCTGTGGGTCATGACGACGGATTATTGGGACGACCAGCGCCTCGGCAAGACGATCATCCAGACCAATGTCGATGCTTACCGCAAGCTGCGCAACACCATCCGCTGGATGCTCGGCACGCTGGCGCACGACAAGGGCGAAGTTATCGCATCAGCCGATCTGCCGGAGCTGGAACAGCTGATGTTGCATCGTCTGTCCGAGCTCGATCAGCTCGTACGCGAAGGTTATGACGCCTTCGAGTTCAAGAAGATCGCCCGGGCATTGATCGACTTCGCCAATGTCGAGCTCTCGGCCTTCTACTTCGACATCCGCAAGGATGCGCTCTACTGCGATGCGCCCTCCAGCCTTCGCCGCCGCTCGGCGCTTTATGTCATCCGCACGATCTTCGATTGCATGGTGACATGGCTTGCGCCGATGCTGCCCTTCACCATGGAAGAGGCCTGGCTCTCGCGCAATCCGTCGGCTGTCTCTGTGCATCTGGAGCAGTTCGCCCCGGTCGCCAAGGAGTGGCGCAACGAGGCTCTTGCCGAAAAGTGGAAGAAGATCCGCGCGATCCGCAGCGTCGTGACCGGCGCGCTCGAAATCGAGCGCAAGGACAAGCGCATCGGCTCGTCGCTGGAAGCGGCACCCGTGGTCTACGTTGCCGATGCGGAACTCCGCAAGGCGCTCGAAGGGCAGGATTTCAGCGAAGTCTGCATCACCTCGGGTATCGCAGTCGAGGCGAACGTTGGCCCGGCCGACGCCTTCCGTCTGTCGGAAGTGCCTGAAGTTGCGGTCGTGCCGAAGCTTGCCGAAGGCGTGAAATGCGCTCGTTCCTGGCGCATCACCACTGATGTCGGCTCCGATCCGGATTATCCCGACGTCTCGGCGCGTGATGCTGCGGCCCTGCGCGAACTCGGCATCCATGCCTGAAGATATTTACCGGGTGAATTGCCTTTGCGGCGTTCATCCGGTAAAAGCTGCCTGAAAATGGCCGGATTTTTGCGTCAGGGGGACGATTGTCCGGTGGGCATTACTGATTCCGGCATGCGGGAAGGGTTTTCATGTTAGCGACGCATTGGTTCCGTTTGGGCGCCTGCCTGTCTCTTGTGATGGCAGCAAGCTCCACGATGTCCGGCTGCGCCAGCAGCCCGACCTACGGCACCGACAAGACCGCCATGGAGCAGCTTGCCGACGACCTCGGCCAGTCCGTTTCGCTGACCGGTCCCGGTCCCAAGAATACCGGCGTGAAATACACCCCGCGCCCGACGCTCGTCATGCCCGCGCAAGACCAGAAGGAGACCCTCGTTCAGCCGCAGGAAACGGTGGCCAACAAGGATAATCCTCAGTGGGTTGAATCGCCGGAAGAGGCCCGTGCGCGCCTCGTCAAGGAAGCCGATGAAAATTCGGACAATCCGAGCTATCGTTCGCCGCTCGCAAGTTCCGCCATCGAAGGCGGTCGCCAGACGACCGAAGCCCAGACCAAGGCTTATCGCGAAGCGCGCGCCCTGCAGAAGGGTGCCTATATCGACCAGCGCCGCTACATTTCCGATCCGCCGACCGAATATCGCGCCGTCGACGATCCGGCAAAGCTCGATGACCTCGGCACGCCGGAGCAGAAGAAGGCCAAGCAGCGCAAGAAAGATGCCGCAGTCGCAAACAGCGGCACCAAGTGGTGGCAGATCCTTCAGTAAGATCGCGTGAAACAACTAGCGGCGCGACGTTGTGAACCAGCGTTGCGTCAGCGTGATATGCAGAAGCTGGCAGGCCAGAAAGATGCCGCTCATCAAGGCGATGTTTGTATTGCGCGCCCGGCCGCTCAGCAGGATCGCGGCCAAAACGACGGCAGCCAGCGCCGGAATGAAGGCGAAAGCGATTGCTCGCGGCGCCGTCCAGTTCACCTTTCCCGTCAGCGACCATTGCATCGGCAGCTTCGCCACATCGGGCGCGATGGTCCGGTTGGCATAAGCGGCAAGAACGCTCATGAGTATGACGGTTCCTATAGCGATGATCACGGCAGGTCTCTCTTTTCGGAAAAGAATGCCCGCAGCATATCTGCGGATTCGGTCTCGTTGAAGCCGGAATAGACGTCCGGCGCGTGATGGCAGGTCGGCTGTGCAAAGAAGCGCACGCCATTATCTACCGCACCGCCCTTCGGGTCTTCCGCCCCGTAATAGAGCCTGCGGATGCGGGCGAAGGAAATGGCGGCCGCACACATGGTGCACGGCTCCAGGGTGACATAGAGATCGGCGCCGGCAAGCCGCTCCTGGCCGAGCTTGTCCGAGGCCATGCGGATGGCGGCGATCTCGGCATGGGCGGTGACGTCGTTGAGCTCCCGCGTACGGTTTCCGGAAGCAGCGACCGGGATGCCATCGACGACGACGACGGCGCCGATCGGCACTTCGCCGCGCTCTCCGGCGGCGCGCGCTTCTTCAAGTGCCATCTCCATAAATCGATTTGTCTTCACGTTCGCAAGAATTTCCACTTAACCGCAGGTGCATGACCTGATAGACAGGCCGGAAAAGGCAGGCAAACAACAAATGACACCCAAAGACAAGCCAAAACGCCCAGGCATCAAGGCTCCCCCGCGCGAAGCCCGGTCAAAAAGCGGCCCGAAGACCGGCGGCGAGAAGCCGTTCAAGGCTGCGGTCGGGAAAGCCGCTGCGAGCGAAGCGGATGGCGACAGCAAGGCGGAACGCATCTCCAAGGTGATGGCACGCGCCGGCGTCGCCTCCCGTCGCGATATCGAACGCATGATCATGGACGGCCGCGTCACGCTGAACGGCAGGCTCCTGGACACGCCCGTCGTCAACGTAACGCTCGAAGACAAGATCGAGGTCGATGGCGTGCCGATCCGTGGCATCGAGCGCACGCGCCTCTGGCTCTATCATAAGCCGCCGGGCCTCGTGACGACGAATTCCGATCCCGAGGGACGCGCGACCGTCTTCGACAATCTGCCGGAAGAGCTTCCGCGCGTCATGTCGATCGGCCGTCTCGACATCAATACCGAAGGCCTGCTGCTGCTCACCAATGATGGCGGTCTCGCTCGCGCGCTGGAACTGCCGACCACCGGCTGGCTGCGCCGCTACCGCGTGCGTGCGCATGGCGATATCGATCAGGATGCGCTGGACAAGCTGAAAGAGGGCATTGCTGTCGACGGCGTCCTCTATGGCTCCATCGAAGCGACGCTCGACCGCACGCAAGGATCCAACGTCTGGATTACCATGGGTCTGCGCGAAGGCAAGAACCGCGAAATCAAGAACGTGCTCGGCGCGCTTGGTCTCGAGGTCAACCGTCTGATCCGCATTTCCTACGGCCCCTTCCAGCTCGGTGAACTGCCCGAGGGGCATGTCATCGAGGTGCGCGGCCGTACGCTGCGCGACCAGCTCGGCCCGCGCCTGATCGAAGATGCCAAGGCGAATTTCGATGCGCCGCTCTATAATGCGCCTGCCGTTGCCGCCGAAGAGGCTGAGGAACCGGCAACGCCCGAGCGCCGCGAGCGTCCGCGTCGCGACGAAGACAAGCGCGAACGTGCGCTGAGTCGCCTCGACACCAAGCGCGACGACCGCCGGGATAATCGTAAGAACGATCGTAGAGATGATCGCCGCGCAGACGACCGCCATAGCGATGAAGATCGTCCGAAGCGCCCGGCTCTCGGCAGCCGGCGCAACGCCAATGTGTGGATGGCGCCTGGCGCTCGCCCACTCGGTGAGAAGGCTGCGGCCAAGGCCGCCAAGAACGCCCAGACCGCGCGCCGTCGCGGTGAAACGGCTCCGGTGAAGGACCCCCGCTTCGATCGCGCAGCCGATCGGCCGCGTGCGCAGATCAATCGCGTCCACGAAGAGGATGGCGAGTGGATCCGCTCCAGCGAGACGCCTCGCAAGCGCGACGAGGATGAGGGTTCCGACCGCAAGCGTTCTTTTGGCGACAAGCCGCGTTCCTTCCGCGATCGTTCGCGCGAGGAAGGCGGTGAACGTTCTTCCCGCCCAGCCAGAAGCTTCGGCGGCGAAGGCCGCTCCGATCGTCCGCGTGGCGACAGACCCTTTGGCGACAAGCCCCGCGGCGAACGTCGTCCGCGCACGGAAGGCGAAGAGGGCTCCCGTCCTTTCCGCAGCCGCTCGCGTGATGAAGGCGGCGAACGCTCTTCCCGCCCGGCCAGAAGCTTCGGCGGCGAAGGCCGCTCGGAGCGTCCCCGTGGCGACAAATCCTTCGGCGACAAGCCGCGTGGCGAACGTCGTCCACGGACCGAGGGAGAAGAGCGTCCGCGTTCTTTCCGTGATCGTCCGCGTGAGGAAGGTGGCGAACGCTCTCAGCGTCCGGCGAGGAGCTTTGGCGGCGAAGGCCGCTCCGAGCGCCCGCGCGGCGACAAGCCATTCGGGGATAAGCCTCGTGGCGCAAAGAGTTTCTCCGGCAAGCCGAAGGGCGATCGGCCGGGTGGTGGCGGCAAGCCGAGTGGCGGGCCGTCCAGAGGTGGTGCGAAAGGTAAGGGAATGACGCGCGGTGCGGATCGTCGGCGGTGAGTTTCGCGGACGGCCGCTTGCCGTACCAAAATCCAACGACATCAGGCCTACTGCGGACCGGACGCGTGAGAGCCTGTTCAACATTCTGAGCCATGCCTATCCGGAATGCATCGATGGCACCCGGATTCTCGATCTTTTCGCCGGTACCGGGGCTGTCGGCCTCGAAGCCGTCTCGCGCGGCTGTCGCCATGCGCTGTTCGTTGAAAACAGCGTGGAGGGTAGGGCGCTTCTCTGGGAAAACATCGATGCGCTCGGTCTGCACGGCCGCACGCGTATCCTGCGTCGCGATGCGACCGATCTCGGCAGTGTCGGCAATCTCGAACCGTTCGACATGCTTTTCGCCGACCCGCCCTATGGCAAGGGTCTGGGCGAGAGGGCGCTTGCGGCTGCTGCCGACGGTGGCTGGCTGAAGCCTGGCGCGATCGTCGTTCTGGAAGAGCGCGCGGAGGTTGCCGTTTCGGTTCATCCCTCCTATGTTTTCCTCGAAAGCCGAATATTCGGCGACACCAGAGTGCATTTCTTCCGGTATCAGCCGCAGTAGCCGGCGCGTTGGGAGTAGATCGTGCCGCAGGCGGAAATCATCAGTCCGAAATCGCCTGCGATCAGCGATCTCCCGACGGTGGCCGTCGCCTTCGGCGGCGGCGGTGCCCGCGGACTCTCGCATATCCACATCATCGAAACGCTGGATGAACTCGGCATTCGCCCAGTGGCGATATCAGGCTCGTCCATCGGCGCCATCATGGGCTCCGGCATGGCCGCCGGCATGTCCGGCGCGGAAATTCGCGAACATGCGCTGGCGACAGTGGGCAACAAGGCCGCCGTCGTCAGCCGCATCTGGGGGCTGCGCCCGACGACCGTGCGCGATGCCGTGGCCAAGGGCATCCGCATCGGCCAGTTCAATCTCGAACGTATCCTGAAAGCCTTCCTGCCGTCGGAGCTTCCCCAGAAATTCGAGGATCTCCTGGTGCCGATGAAGGTGATCACCACGGATTATTACGGTCAGGCCGAGGTGATAATCGAGCATGGCCAGCTCTTTCCGGCGCTCGCTGCATCATCCGCCATTCCCGCCGTCTTCATGCCGGTGAGACTGCATGGGCGGGTCATGATCGATGGCGGCATCGCTAATCCCGTGCCTTACGAATGCCTGATGGACCTTGCCGATATCGTCATCGGCATCGATGTCGTCGGCGCACCCGAAGGCGACGGCACCCATATCCCGAACCGCATGGAAAGCATCTTCGGCTCAGGGCAATTGATGATGCAGGCGGCGATTTCCCTGAAACTGAAGCTCCTGCGGCCGCACATCTTCCTGCGTCCCACGGTGGGCCGTACCGGCGTCATGGATTTCCTGAAAGCGCGCGACGTGCTCGCCATGTCCGTCAGTGTGAAGGAGGAATTGAAATATGCCCTCGATCGGGAAATCGAAGCGCGGTTGAAGCGCTAGTCCGGGATATCGCGCTGAAGTTTAGGCATCGGCCGTCACGTCTGATCTGTTTGCCAGCGGATCGCTGTCGAAAGGATCGGGCGTACGCTTCGGCTTGACCAGCGGTTCCGGCTTGATCGGCGTTGAAAATAAGAGATCTTGTCCCGCCTGCAACCCTTCGGAGACCTGCAGTACCAGCCGCGCCTCGTCGCGCTTGCGGATGTCCTCGCCGATCTCATAGGCATCGACTTCGGCAACGCCAAGCGCTTCCAGCGTGCGCCGGCCGAACAGCAGGCCGGATTCGAGCGTTTCGCGCAGCTCGTAATCGACGCCCTTGTTGCGCAGTTCGATGGAGTGAATGCGGTCATAGGAACGAACGAAGAGTGTCGTGTGGGGATAATCGGCCTGTACCAGCTCGACTACCTTGTCGGTAATCTCTTTCTTCTGCGTGCAGACGAGCACGATCTTCGCCCTGTCGATACCCGCCGAGCGCAGCACGTCCTTACGGGTGCCATCGCCGAAATAGATGCGGAAACCGAAGGACGATGCCTGCCGGATACGGTCGGCGGAAAAGTCGATGACGGTGACGCTGCGGCCGCCGGCGAGCAGGATCTGCGCGGCGATCTGGCCGAAACGCGAGAAGCCGACCATCAGCACATCCGCACCGGCTCCCTCAAAATCCTCGTCCAGTTCCTCATGCTCGTCTCCCGTCAGCATCCGCTTGGAAAGGGCAGACCCCAGCGGGGTCAGCGCCATGGAAAGGGTGACGATCGCAACAAGCAGTGAGGCGGTGCTGCTTGGCATCAAGCCGCTGACGGCTGCCGCGGTGAAGAGGACGAAGCCGAATTCGCCGCCCTGCGGCAGCAGGAAGGCGATGCGCACGGCATCATCATGCGAGGAGCGTGCCAGGCGGCAGAGCGCATAGATGATCAGCGCCTTCACGGCCATGATAACGGGCACGGCGATGATGATGAAGAGTGCGTTGTCGATGAGGACCTGGAGTTCGAGCGACAGGCCGACGGCAATGAAGAAGATGGCGAGCAGCACGCCACGGAAGGGTTCGATATCGGCTTCCAGTTCATGGCGATAGGAGGATTCCGCCAGCATGACGCCGGAAAGGAAGGCGCCCATCGCCATTGAAAGCCCGGCAAGCTGCATTAGGCTCGCCGATCCCATGACGACGAAAAGGGCTGCTGCGATCATCGCCTCGCGTGCACCGGTGCGGGCGATCACTTGGAAGAGTGGTGTCAGCAGGTATCGGCCCATGACGATCATCGCACCGACCGCTGCGACGGATATGCTAAAATCGATCAACGGGTCGCCGCTGCCCTTGTCACTGTCGAGAATGGTGACGACAGCCAGAAGCGGCACGATCGCAAGATCCTGGAACAGCAGCATGGAGAAGGAGCGCTGCCCGTAACGGGTGTTCACGTCGCCATCGCCTTCGAGGATCTGCATGGCGAAGGCCGTGGAGGAAAGTGCCAGCCCGAAGCCGGCGACGATGCTGCCGCGCCATTCGAGCACGCCGGAGGCCCAGGCAAGTGCCGTCAACGCCAGACCCGTCACCACCACCTGCGCCGTACCGAGACCGAAGATGTCGCGGCGCATCTGCCAGAGGCGCGATGGTTTCAGCTCAAGCCCGATGATGAAGAGCAGGAAGACGACGCCGAGTTCTGCGACATTGAGGATCTGTTCGCCATCGGTGATGCCGTGAAAGATCGGCCCGATGACGATGCCCGCCGCCAGATAACCGAGAACCGTGCCGAGCCCGAGCTTCTTGAAAATCGGTGCGGCAACGACCGCGCCGCCGAGCAGCAGGATCATTTCGGTGAAAAGCGCGTTGGGTGCGGACATGCTTCATTTCTTTCGGGTGGCGGGGCAAGCAGGCAGCCAGGAAAAGAATCGGCATCCACGGCCTTGATGCTTTCGGGAGTGCACAATAAATGGAACTGGAAGGAAAGGCCAAATCATGTCCTCTGAAATCGATTCCTCGACACTTCTTTCCCGTGCAAGTCAATTGATCGATCTGGCGAAAAAGGCAGGTGCCGATGCTGCCGACGCCGTCGTCGTCCGCTCGCGTGCGCAATCGGTCAGCGTTCGCTTAGGCAAGGTCGAAGGAACCGAGTCTTCCGAAAGCGACGACTTTTCGCTGCGTGTCTTCGTCGGCAAGCGGGTGGCAAGCGTTTCCGCCAATCCGGGTTTCGACCTCACGGCGCTGGCAGAACGCGCCGTCGCCATGGCCAAGGTCTCGCCGGAAGATCCATTCGCCTGCCTCGCCGATGAGAACCGGCTGGCAAAAACCTATCCCGATCTGCAGCTTCTCGACACGACCGAGGTTGGTGCCGATCAGTTGCGGGAGGCGGCTCTTGCTGCCGAAGCCGCAGCACTTGCAGTCAAAGGTGTCACCAATTCCTCCGGCGCTGGCGCCTCTGCCGGCATGGGCGGGCTCGTGCTCGCCACCTCGCATGGCTTCGAAGGCAGCTATATGGCTTCGCGCTTCGGCAACTCCGTCAGCGTGATCGCCGGTGAGGGCACCGGCATGGAACGCGACTACGATTTCGACAGCCGCCTCTATTATTCCGAGCTGGACGATCCTGCCGAAATCGGCCGCCGGGCCGGCGAGCGCGCTATCAAACGCGTCAATCCCAGGCAGGTGCCGACCGGCAAGGGCATCACCGTCATCTTTGATCCCCGCATTGCCCGTGGTTTCGTCGGCCATATCGCCGGCGCCATCAATGGAGCGTCCGTTGCCCGCAAGACGAGCTTTCTGCGTGACAAGATGGGTGAGCAGGTTCTGAAGGCCGGCCTGTCGATCACGGACGATCCACTGATCGTGCGTGGCCCGTCCTCGCGTCCCTTCGACGGCGAAGGTGTATCGGGCGAACGGCTCGTGATGATCGAGGACGGCGTGCTTAAGCACTGGTTCCTGTCCACCTCCACCGCAAATGAAATCGGCGGGTTCGAAACCAACGGCCGCGGCGTACGCGGCGGCACGTCGGTTACACCCGCCTCCACCAATCTGGCGCTGGAGCCTGGCGACATTTCGCCCGAAGAATTGATCCGCAGCGTCGGCAACGGCTTCTACGTGACCGAGCTGATCGGCCAGGGCGTCAACATGATAACCGGCGAATATAGCCGAGGCGCGACTGGTTTCTGGATCGAGAACGGCGAACTCACCTTCCCGGTATCGGAGGTGACGATCGCATCGAACCTCAAGGACATGTTCATGCGGCTGACGCTCGCCAACGACATCGACCGCAAGTTCGGTGTGGCGGCTCCGACCTTCGCCATTGAAGGCATGACGCTTGCCGGCCGCTGACGAACGGATCGACGAGATGAGCGACACGGACAACCGCTGGCAGAGCGATCTTGCACTGATCGCCGATGCTGCAAAACAGGCGGGCGCCGTCGCACTTGGTTTCTTCAACAAGTCACCGGAAGTCTGGTGGAAGAACGAGGAACGCTCGCCCGTCAGCGCCGCCGATTTTGCCGCCAATGAAACGCTCGAAACCATCCTGCGCGGGGCACGGCCGGACTATGGTTGGCTGTCGGAAGAGACGGACGACGATGCCGGCCGCCTGCAATATGATACACTGTTCATTGTCGATCCGATCGATGGCACCAGGGCATTTCTGGCCGGCAAGGACCTCTGGTGCGTGAGCGTCGGCATCGTCCATCGCGGCCGTCCCGTTGCCGGCGTACTCTACGCACCTGCACTGGACGAACTCTACGAGGCAGTGGAAGCCGGTCCGGCGCTGAAAAACGGCAAGCCGATCGCTGTGTCCATGCGCGGTGAAGGCGATATCAGCCAGCTTGCCGTCAGCGAGGAACTGTTCAAGATCCTGCCGGCAGCGGTCCGCGATCGCAGTGAGCGTGTCAAACATATCCCTTCGCTTGCCTACCGTATCGCCATGGTAGCCGATGGACGTCTGGACGCGACATTTGTAGGGCGCAACGCGCACGACTGGGATATTGCCGCTGCCGATCTCATTCTGGATCGCGCCGGTGGCCGCCTTGTGGATCTCTTGGGTCGCTCGGCAACCTATAATAGAGAAAAAATCAGCCACGACGCTCTTTGTGCAACGCCAACAACCCGTCTCCAAGAATATCTGGACTTGCTCACTCAGCTAAGAGACGGTTGACGTTTTCGTCAAAATCCCTCAGATGAGGGGCCGGAGGAGAATAGGCAGAAAAGAGAATAAAAATGACGGACTCCGGCGGTAAAAAGCAGCTCCTGCACCTCGTATTCGGTGGCGAACTCGAAAACCTCGAAGGTATCCAGTTTCGGGATCTCAAGGATCTCGATATTGTCGGTATTTTCCCCGACTATGCTACGGCACTGACGGCCTGGAAGGGCAAGGCGCAACAGACGGTCGACAATGCGCACATGCGTTATTTCATCGTCCACATGCATCGTCTGCTCGACCCGCAGGATACGACTGGGAGCAAGTGAGCCTCGCAGCAATCTGTTGGCCATCCGCTGTCCACAGCGGAGGCTTTTGCGTATCGGTTCCTCGCCGTCGATCGACGCATTCTGGACAAATTAATCGGTCATTGCGGCCGCAACGATAATTAGGGAATTGGATTGATGTCGATCTGCATGGATCGGAGGTCTGCCGAATGAGCTCCCGGATGGCGCGGATCGGTCTGAACGCGTACCGTCTGGCGGGAACTGTGGCGTCGCCGGTCGTCGGCCTCTACATCACCTACCGTACGGCCAAGGGCAAGGAGGACCGTGCCCGCCGGCTGGAACGGTTCGGCTATGCGAGCGCCAACCGGCCGCAAGGCCCGCTTGTTTGGTTCCATGCCGCAAGCGTGGGCGAAACCAATGCCGTCATTCCCCTGATCCGTGAGATTCGCCGCCGTGACATCAACGTCATCCTGACAACCGGCACCATCACCTCGGCAAAGCTTGCCGCCGAACGTCTCGGCGACGAAGCGATCCATCAATATGTACCGCTCGACCTGAAGCCCGCCGTCGGTCGTTTCCTCGATTACTGGCAGCCGGATTGTGCCATTATCGCCGAGTCCGAGATCTGGCCCGCGACCGTGCTGGAACTCGGCCGTCGCCGCATTCCGCAGATCCTCGTCAATGCCCGCATGTCGGATCGTTCCTTCGCCCGCTGGCGCCGCCGTCCGGCGATTGCCGAGGCGCTGTTTGAAAATCTGGCGCTCGTGATTGCCCAATCTGATTTGGATGCCGAGCGTTTCCGCGATCTCGGCGCCGTACCGGTCATCACCTCAGGCAATCTCAAGGTCGATACGGACGCGCCGCCCTATGATAGCGCTGTCTTCGCCCGCTACAAGAAGCAGATCGGCGACCGCAAGACATGGGCGGCGATCTCCACCTTCGACGGCGAGGAGAATGCTGCCGGAATCGTTCATCGGGCGCTCCGCGACCGCGACAGGCAATTGACGATCATCGTGCCGCGGCATCCCGAGCGCGGTGACGAGATCGAGGCCGCCCTCGTCAAGCAGGGACTGAAGGTCGCTCGCCGTACGCGCGATGATGTACTTTCTCCCGATATCGATATCTTCCTCGGCGATACGATCGGCGAGATGGGCCTTTATCTGCGCCTGACGGAAGTCGCCTTCGTCGGTCGCTCGCTTTTTGCCGAAGGCGGCCAGAACCCACTGGAGCCGGCGATGCTCGGCTGTGCCATCCTTTCGGGCGGCAACGTGCAGAACTTCCGCGAGGCCTATCAGAAGCTCGCCCGCAGCGGCAGCGCCCGCATGGTGCGCGATACCGAGATGCTGGCGAAGGGCGTGCACTATCTGCTGACCAATGATGAGGCGCGGGGCAATATGATCCAGGCTGGCATTGCCACCGTGCACGAAATGCGCGGCGCGCTCACCGCCACCCTGAAGGGACTGGAGCCCTATATCAATCCGCTGACGGTCAAGGCGCGCCTGCTGCCGAAGGCCGTGGCGCAGGCTTGAGGAGCTGTCATGTCGGCAGAGGTGAAGATCAAGGGCATCCTCTTCGACAAGGACGGTACGCTGCTCGATTATGACGAAAGCTGGCTGCCGGTGAACCGCGAACTGGCCCGCATCGCCGCCGAAGGCGACACAGCTCTGGCCGACCATCTGCTTGCCACATGCGGAATGGATCCCGTGACGGGTCATATCGTTCCCGACAGCCTGCTTGCCGCCGGCAATACCCGTCAGATCGCCGAAGGCCTCGTCGCTGCCGGCTCGAAGGTCGAGGTCATCGAGTTGACGATCAAGCTCGACGATCTCTTCGCCAATGCCGCCGAATTCTCCGTGCCGGTCACCGATCTCTCGGTCTTCTTCGGCCGCCTGCACAAACGCGGTTTCAAGCTCGGCATCGCCTCCAGCGACAACGAACGCTCGATTCGCCAGACGGCCCAGCGTTTTGGTATTTCCAACTATGTCGATTACATCGCCGGTTATGACAGTGGTTTCGGCAGCAAACCGGAGCCCGGCATGGTGCTCGGTTTCTGCGCTGCGACCGGCCTGTCGCCGGAAGAGGTCGCCATTGTCGGCGACAACAACCACGATCTTCATATGGGCAGGAATGCGAAAGTGGGACTGACGATCGCGGTTCTGACAGGCACCGGCTCGCGTGAATCCCTGTCCGGTGCAGCCGATCATGTCTTCGACGACATAACCGGCATCGAGGCCCTGCTGTCGGATCTTCAGCTGGCCTGACGCGCAAAGACTTGCATTTTCATGCGTTTTGGCTTCTCAATCCGCCCGGTCGATTTTGGAGGACCTCGTCATGAAGGGCGGGGCAAGGGAAACAGGACGGCATCATGATATCCGAAGCGCCGCCTTTCTGGTGGAGGCGGGCAGGTTGGCAGGCTTGGATCCTATCGCCCCTTTCTTTCCTCTATGGCCGCGTGGCGGGTTACCGCATGGCCCATGCGCGCCGCGCCTCGGTTCCGATCCCCATCATCTGCGTCGGTAATTTCACCGTCGGCGGCGCTGGCAAGACGCCGACCGCGATTGCGATTGCCCGTGCCGCGAAGGCCAAGGGTCTGAAGCCCGGTTTCCTGAGCCGCGGCCATGGCGGCTCCCTCGATGTGACTGTTGTTGTCGATCCCGCGCACCATCGTGCCGTTGCCGTCGGCGACGAGCCGTTACTGCTGGCGCAGGAAGCATTGACGGTAATCTCCCGCCGGCGTGTCGATGGTGCGGTCAGACTGGTCGAGGAAGGCGCCGATTTCGTTATCATGGATGACGGCTTCCAGAGCGCACGCCTCGCGATCGACTATGCGCTTCTGGTGATCGATGCGACGCGGGGTCTCGGCAATGGCTATATCGTGCCAAGCGGACCGGTGCGTGCACCGGTGGGCCTGCAACTGCGCCAGGCGACCGCACTTCTGAAGGTCGGAGATGGCAATGCGGCCGACCGCATCGTCCGTATCGCAGCCCGCGCGGCAAAGCCCTATTTCACGGCTGCGCTGAAAGTGCCGGGCGAGAACCATCTCGAAGGCCTGAAGGTGCTTGCCTTTGCCGGCATTGCCGATCCCGAGAAATTCTTCCGCACTGTACGTTCGCTCGGCGCAACCATCGAGGTCGCGACCTCCTTCGGCGATCACGAACACCTCAGCGAAGAAGAGATCGACGGTCTCCTGACGACCGCGGACCAGCAGAACCTGACGATCGTCACGACTTCGAAGGACTTCGTGCGCCTTGCAGGCCATCACGGCAAGGCGGAACAACTTGCGGCCCGCTGCCGCGTGGTGGAGGTGGAAATGGCCTTCACAGACCCGCTCGCCCCCGGCCTCATCATCGACCGGGCTTTCGAGGCCTGCCGGGAACGGCGGCTCAAGGAGGCAAAGGCAAAAACTTAGCGTTGGGTCGGCAGAACGCCGGCACGCCGATCGGCTTCGAGCGCCGAGGCGACGTCGGCATAGGGTTCCTGTCGCGCTACGCTCCAGTAGCGAAGCTCGTCGAGCGGGACCTGCTTGCCGGTGAGTGCGCAGACAACATAGGAGCCGGGTGACAGAATCTGGAAGTCGCCGTCGAGATAACGGATCTTCGCTTCGCGGTTCCCGTGTCCTTCGAACAAGTTCATGCGCTCCATTCCCTGTGGTCTGTCATCTGTCTGCCATACTCCCCGAGAGGCAGTTTTGCCAGCTTTTTCAGCTCCGGCCGAACAGCCGCTCGATATCGGCAAGTTTGAGTTCGATATAGGTCGGGCGTCCGTGATTACACTGACCGGAGCCCGGAGTGACTTCCATTTGACGCAAGAGTGCGTTCATTTCTTCCGGCCGCATCCGCCGCCCTGATCGCACTGAGCCATGGCAGGCCATGGTCGCCGCCACATATTCGAGCTTGGCGGAGAGACCGGAGGCCGTATCCCATTCGGCGATCTCGTCGGCAAGCTGGCGGATGAGGCCTGACGCATCCACTTCGCCCAGCATGGCTGGCGTCTCGCGCACGGCAATGGCGCCCGGCCCGAAGCGTTCGATCGCAAGGCCGAGTTCGGAAAGCTCTGCCGCATGTACCATCAGCCGGTCGCAATCCTCCTCGGGAATATCGACGATTTCAGGGATCAGCAGCACCTGTGAGGCGAGCCGCTTGGAATGCAGCGCCTTGCGCATCGCCTCGAACACCAGCCGCTCATGGGCCGCATGCTGATCGACGATGACGATGCCGTCATCCGTCTGGGCAACGATATAGTTTTCATGGATCTGCGCCCTTGCGGCCCCAAGCGGGTAGCGCGCCACCGGTTCGGCGGCGGCTGCCTGCGCTTGCGGTACCGGCTCGAAACCCGGTTCTGAACGCGCCGTCGGGTGGACGAGCCCATCGAAGGAAGCCTGCGGCCGCTCGCCGAAACCGGCAGTCGCCTGGTATGGCCGGGAAGGGGAGGTTGCCGCAGACCACGGCGCCTGCGGCCGCTGCGGTGCTGCCTGGAAGCCGGGGCGGAAGGCGCGCAGCATGTCGCTTGCGCCTGTCGTTGCAGCGCGGCTGCCGTCTCGCGCCAGTGCCTCGCGGACAGCGCCGACGATCAACCCGCGCACCAGTCCCGGATCGCGGAAGCGGACGTCGGATTTTGCCGGATGCACGTTGACGTCCACCAGTGCCGGATCGAGCGTGATCGACAGCACCGCGACCGCATAACGGCCCGCCGGTATTGTTTCGGCATAGGCGCCGCGGATTGCCGAGAGGATGAGTTTGTCCTGCACGGGGCGGCCGTTGACGAAAGCATATTGGTGGGCCGAATTGCCCCGGTTGAAGGTCGGCACGCCGGCAAAGCCGGTCAATTGAACGTCCTCGCGTTCGGCGTCGATGGCGATCGCATTGTCACGGAAATCCTTGCCGAGCACCTGCGCCATGCGCGCCAGATGATCCTCGCCGGTTGCCGGAAATTCCAGCGTCGAACGATCGGGACCCGACAGCACGAAACGCACGCGCGGAAAGGCGATCGCCATGCGTTTGACGATCTCGGTGATGGCCGCCGCTTCCGCCTTCTCCGTTTTCAGGAATTTCAGCCGCGCCGGTGTGGCGAAGAACAGGTCGCGCACTTCGACGATCGTTCCCGGATTGGCCGCTGCCGGGCGCAGATGCACGATCTTGCCGCCGGCAACCGAAATTTCGTTGCCTGCAGCGCTGTCACGTCTGCGGCTCGAAATGCTGAGCCGCGCCACCGAGCCGATCGAGGGCAACGCTTCGCCCCGAAAGCCGAGCGTGCGGATATCGTCTAGCGTATCCGATATCTTCGAGGTGCAGTGCCGCCGCACGGCAAGCTCAAGATCGGTGGCATCCATGCCGGAGCCGTTATCGCTGACACGCAGAAGCGCCTTCCCGCCGCCGGCGGTTGCGATTTCGATGCGCGTGGCGCCCGCATCGAGCGCGTTTTCAATCAGCTCCTTCGCAGCACTCGCCGGCCGTTCGATGACTTCGCCGGCGGCAATCTGGTTGATGAGCGTTTCGGAGAGCTGTCTGATGGCCATGAGCCTATTCTCCAGGATTCGCGGTCCGGAGGAAAGGGTTTTCAGCGGGCCTCGGGCAAGTGCTGGAGGCTTCTCCCCCAAATTTGGGGGTCACTATTGTTAAGCGGCTTTTAAGACAAAAACGGCATTTTATTCATATGCCTCCGAAACTGCGAAAATCGGACAGATGTGGGATGTGAATGAATGAGTGCCGGCTTCGAAAAGGCGGACACATCATCTGCCAGTGACGCGCTGCCGCCTGAGGCTGATCTTCAGACGGTGCTTTTGGACGCGGCATGCGACAGTCTTTCTGCTGCGTTCGTCATCTATGACCGCAACGATCTTCTTATCTTCGCCAGCCGCCAGGTCATGGAATTCTTTCCGGTACCCGGGGATGTGCTGCGGCCGGGTACCCGGCTCCGTGATTTCCTGGGTGCGGTCTACGATACCGGCCTCCGCGAGCAGACCCTTGTGCACCAGGTGGTTTCGCTCAGCCGCGAGGACTGGTTGTCCCAGCGCATCGCCTCCCATTGGCGCGAACGTTTCGAAGCCGTCGAGCGCCACGGTGCCGACCGCTGGGTGCGCTTTTTGAAGCGCCGCCTGCCGAACGGCTACGGCGTGACCATCATCTCCAATATTTCGGAGGCGCGTAAGCGCGAGGAACAGTGGCGCTACGATCTGGAGCGCGTGCAGCTCACCGAGGACATTCTCGACCATTTGCCGTTCCCGCTCTTCGTCAAGGATCGCAACCTCACCTATGTCGCCGTCAACAAGGCCTTCTGCGAGAAATACCAGACGACGGCGGACGAGGTTCTCGGCCGCAAGAGCGGTGATCTGTTTTCGCCTGATATCGCCAAGCGCTTCGAGGAAAGCGACCGCCACGTGCTGGAAACCGGTGAAATGTCGGTCGCCCGCCAACGCCAGATCGCCCGCGACGGCACGGAGCGTGACATTGTCAGCCGCAAGCACAGGATCGGCAAGCCTGGACGTTATTTCCTCGTCTCGACCATGCAGGACCTGCCGCGCGACGGCGGCGATCTCGACGAATTCAATCAGGCCACAGAGATCACCACCTCCAGCAACCAGACCTATCGCCGCGCCTATGTGCCGGTGCCGAACGCATCTCAGCGCCGCGAGCCGGCGGCGATGGAGGCGATCGTTCCGGAAAACTTCTCCGGCCGAAAGATACTTGTCGTCACGGCGGATCTCGCCGCCGAGACTGCCGCGCTACGCACGCTTGCCAAATACGGCTTCGAATCCTGCTCCGTCCGCGGCGAGGACGAGGAAGAAAAGTTCCTCGATATCGCCAGCTGCTCCGGCATCTCGCTTGATCTCCTGATCATCGATAACCAGATGGGCATGCGCTGTCTGGAGCTCGCCGAACGATACGGCATTCCCGCCCTTGTCATGGATGGCTTTCAGATCGCCAACGAGTTGACCTTCCAGATCGCCCGCCACTTCAACCGCAATGGACGCGGCGGCACAGAAGGCGACTGGGAAATCACTACGACTGAAGAAAACGTGGGCCTTCAGGTTCTCGTCGCCGAGGATAACGACATCAACCAGATCGTCTTCACGCAGATCCTCGAAGGTCTCGGCTACCGCCATCGGATCGCGACAACCGGCGAAGAGGTTGTTCGCCTCTGGGCCGAACATCGGCCGCAGATCGTGCTGATGGATATTTCGCTGCCGGTCTTCAACGGCTTTGAAGCCTCGCGCCTCATTCGCCAGATGGAAGAGGGACAGGGCACGCGAACTCCTGTTATCGGTGTGCTGACACAGGCCTTCGAGCGCGATCGGGCTGAATGCGCCAAGGCCGGCATGGATGACGTCATCATGAAACCGGTCAGCCCGGATATCCTTGAAACGGTATTTCAGAAATACCTGATGGACGAGCCGATCGAGGTTCGAAGCTGAATAAAATACAGGTCAACCCCCAGTTTTTGGGAATGCTTCGGGTTGTATCGCGGCCGATTTACTATCGAATTGTTAAGATTTGCCGGTCATTCTTCACCAGGGTGTGGAGGAAAATCTCGGGTTTGGAGTGATGGCGTCGGCAGAAATACCATTCATGACCGTGAGTCAGAACGACCTCCAGGCGATGGCCTATACCGATCCGCTGACCGGGTTGGGAAACCGGCATCGCATGCGGGACAAGGTGATGCAGATTTCTGCCGAGCGTGCCAGCGATCCGGCACCTTTCACCATCGGCATTGCCAATCTCGACAGTTTCAAGCCGATCAACGATCTCTTCGGCTCTGCCGCCGGCGATGAAATCCTGTGCCAGGTCGCCCATCGCCTGAAGGCCTGCATTCCGGATGGCGCGCTGGTGACGCGTCATGACGGCGACGAATTTGCTTTCGTCCTGCCGCTGATTTTTGAGCGCGCCAGTGCTGAGAAATTCGGTCAGATGATCCGCGAGGTCCTGTCGGCCCCCTATGATCTCGGCGACCGTAACGTGCGCCTTTCAGCTTCCTTCGGTTTTGCGATCTATCCTTTTGCCGGCGAGGATTGCGAGGAGTTGCTGAAGAGCGCCGAAACCGCACTCTACCGCTCCAAGCGCCGCGGCCGCGGGCAGATCACCGTCTATTCACGCGAGATCGCGCAGGAGATGAAACGGGCGACCCAGCTCGAACAGGCGCTCAGAAACGCCATCATATCAGATGCGATCGACGTGCATTTCCAGCCGATCGTCTCGCTCGCCAACAATCAGGTGGTGGGCTTCGAGGCTCTGGCTCGCTGGAATGATCCCGATCTCGGCTTCGTCTCGCCGGGTGTCTTCGTGCCGCTCGCCGAGGAGCGCGGTTTTATCGACGCCCTGTCGGAAGCGCTGCTGCGCAAGGCTGCGGAAACGGCACTCTCCTGGCCGCGCGAACTGTTTCTGTCCTTCAACCTGTCTTCGGCCCAGCTCATGGATCCGGGAACGAGCGGCAGCATTCTGTCGATTCTCGGTCGCGTCGGTTTCGACCCGCACCGTCTCGAGCTCGAGATCACCGAAACGGCTGTCATGAGTTCCGCCGACACGGCGCACCGGATCATTGCTGATCTCAGAGCTGCGGGTGTGCGCATCTCGCTGGACGATTTCGGCACCGGCCAGTCGAGCCTCGGGCGCCTGCGCGATTTCATCTTCGATAAGATCAAGATCGATCGCGCTTTCGTCTCTCGCATCAATTCCGACCGTGCCTCCGAACACATCATCAAGGCGATCCTTGCCATGTGCGAGGGCCTCGAGCTGGAAGTCGTGGCTGAAGGCATCGAGGATTATTCGGAAGCGGTCAAGCTGCGCATGCTCGGCTGCGGCATGGGACAGGGCTATCATTTCGGCCGGCCGGCCGACGGCATCGCCACGCTGCGCTTCCTGCACGAGAACTATTACTACGATACCAGCGAAACGGAACGCGCCAGCGCATAACGCCGGAGGCAAAAAACGATGGCACCCCCACGGGACGCCATCGCCTGCGCTATATTCTCCGTACGGAATTACTTGTTGGTCGTGGATCCCGTCGCGGTGGTGTCCGTCGGCATGGCCGTGCCGGTTGCTGCCGGAGCCTTTTCAGCCGCCTGCATTGCCAGTGTCTTGAATTCCGGAGCCGCTTTCAGCGATTCCGCGGTTTCCGTGGTCGTCAGCTTGACGGAGCCATCCTGCGCGTTCTGGGCGACGGTGACCTTCCCCATCGGAACGGCGACGTTCTTTTCGCCGATGCCCAGGAAGCCGCCAACACCGATCACGGCTGCAACAAGGCCGCCGTCCTTCTTCATGATCAGGTCATTGACGCTGCCGATGCTCTCATTGTTGGCGTTATAGACCGACTGGCCGATATAGGTGTTGGCACTGATTTGGTCCGGGGCCTGCTGCGTCAGATAGCTGTCGCCACCCGCTTGAGCCGTATCAGTGCTCGGTGCCGGGGCCGGAGCCTGGGCGGCATCACCTGCGGGCGCCATTGGCTTGACCGGCTCTGCCGGTGCAGGGGCTGCCGGATCGGCGGGCGCAGACTGTGTCGGGGCAGCAGGATTCGCCGGCTCTGGAGCCGTCTGCGAAAATGCCGCCGGTGCGAAAGCCGTGGCAAACAGTGCGCCAGCGGCAACGGTCGTCAGGAGTTTGCGTGTCATTTCGAACCTACTTTCGTTCCTTGAGTGATCCCTGGCGCAGCAGCGCCTGTTTTTCAGGCATTCCTGCCGCGCCGGTTCAAGAATGAAATGACCGGTGCGCTTATTGGTTCCGGACGAAGACACGGAAAATTTTGCGGTTTTCACGGAACCTTGATCGGAAAACGATCCAAAAAGAAAAGGCACCCTGCAACAGAGTGCCTTTGTAAATGCGGGCTTCAACGTTCAGATCACATAGGCAGGATCGAAAACGCCCTTCACCGTGATGCCGAGCTCGAGCAGCGCGCCTGCGCTCGGCTGTGCGGAGCGGGCATCCTCGTCCAACCCCTCCCAGGCTGTCGTCACCACAAGCCGGTCGGCATTGGCACCGATGAAGGCCGGGCAAGAAGGCTGTGCGGCCGGCACCTTGTAGCGGGCGATGCGCAAGCCATCCGGGCTGTAGCGGTCGACGACGCCGGCACCCCAGCGCGCGTTCCAGATATACCCGTCGGCATCGCAGACTGAACCGTCGAGGCCGCCGGGTTCGTCCATGCTGTCGACCATCACGATCGGTTCGCCCGAGGGAAGGCCGGTCTGCGGATCGACCATGACCCGCATCAGGCGGCTGATGCGGGTATCGGTGAAATAGCCGATCGTACCGTCGGGCGAAAAGCAGATGGAGTTCGGAATGCTGATACCGCTGAAGATCTTCGTCACCTTGCCGGCAGCCACGTGATAGATCGCACCCGCCTGCTGCTCGGCGCGCTTGCTCATGGTACTGATCCACAATGCGCCGGAGGGATGCGTGCGCCCGTCGTTGGAGCGGTTTTCCGGCTTGTCGTTTTCGAGCGCCGCATAGAAGGTCAGGTTGCCGCTCGCGATATCCCGCACGAAAAGCCCTTCTTCGGTCGCCAGCAGCTGACGACCGGAATCGATGCGGGCAAGCACGCTCGCCATCATTGGCAGCGGATGCACCTTCTTCTCGTCCGTCAAAAGATTGAGCTCGTGCAGCTCCTTGCCGAGAATGTTGAACCACCAGACGGTGTTGGAAACGGGATCGTAAGTGGGGCCTTCACCGAGAACCGAATTGGTATTGCAAAGCGTTTTGCCCTCGAATTCATAAATATCAGTCATATGCCTATGCTCCTATGGCTGCGTCATAGGCTAAGATGGTTGCCTTGGCTCGCTCGGCAACCTCTGCAGCAGTCATTCCGGGCTTGTAAATGCTGGTGCCGAGGCCGAAGGCGAGAATGCCGGCTTTGGTGTAGTCGGAGAAGTTCTTGTCCGACACACCGCCGACCGCCGCAATCACCAGCTCCGGCGGCAGGATGGCGCGGATCGCGGTGATGCCGGAAGGGCCGAGAACGCTGACGGGAAAGAACTTGAGGCCAGTCGCACCCGCGCGGGCCGCCTGCAGCGCCTCTGTGGGCGTGAAGACGCCCGGCATTGTCACCATCCCATAGTCGCGGGCACGGATGATGACGTCGGGCTCGACATTCGGCGTCACCAGCAGCTTGCCGCCAGCGGCATGCAGGCTGTCGACGGCCTCTGTGGTCAATACGGTGCCGGCTCCGATCAGCACATCAGCCGGCGCCATCTTGGCGGCAATCTCGATCGATTTGAAAGGCTCCGGCGAGTTGAGCGGGATCTCGATCGCCGTCAAGCCGTTTTCGATCAGCGCGCCGACCACGGCCTCTGTTTCCTCGGGCTTGATGCCGCGCAAAATGGCAATCAGCGGACGCTTCATATCGGGGAAGGGGATACGGTTCATGGAAGGTGTCTTTCTCGGTTCGGCCAGATGGCTCAATTTGGCCAGATGGTTTGGGCAGCAGCCGAAAGCCCGCCGCGAACGGCGGCATCGGCATCGATGGCGGTGAAGGAAAGGGAGAGTGTGCGGAAGGCCTGCTCGTAAAGAGCCTGCAGGCGTCCGGACGCGACGAGTGTGATGGCCGTACCCTTGCCGGCATCCTGCAGCGCACCGGCGATTTCGAGGCCGATCAAGATGCCCGAGAGCTTAGCTTGTGCGGCAGCGGCCGAAATACCGTGCAGAAGCTGACCGGAGCGGGCGGTGAAAATCAGGTTGGAGGCGAGTGCCGGCCGTTCGAAGGCCGCTGCGACCGCAGCCTCGAAGGCGGCCGCATCGACCGGCTGATCCTCGGCGCCGGCAACGGCATGCATGAGGATGGTATGCTTGGTAATCGCGTCGAAAAGCTCACCCGTCATGAAGGTGGCAAAGCCGGTCACTCTGCCGTCTTCCACATGCACCCACTTGGAATGTGTGCCCGGCATGCAGACGGCTTGTGCACCGCGGCTCGCAGGGCCGAGCGCGCCGAGAAGCTGTGTTTCCTCACCGCGCATGACATCGGGTATCGCCGCATCGCGCTGGGCAAGGCCGGGCAGGATACGCACATCGCGGTTTTCGCCCGGCACGGACACTGCACCTGATAGGATCGAGGAAAGCGAAGCCGGCACGTCGATATAACCGGCCTCCACCCAGCCCTGCCGTGCGCCCGCCATGCCGCAGACGATGACCGGCAGGTCATCAGGCGCTTCGACCGCTGCGAGATGTCCAGCCAGAACTTGGGAAAAGCCGGTCTTGGCGGCCGTCGTCATACCTTCGCCGCTACGGCGTTCGGCAAGAACGCTGCCGTCGGCACCGATAAGCCAGAGCCGGAAGCTGCTGGTGCCCCAGTCGACCGCGACATAAGCGGGATTTGCCATTAGAGAACGCCTCCATCAACGATAAGGGACTGCGCGGTCATGCCTGCTGCGCAGTCGGATGCAAGAAACAGAGCCGGACCGACAATTGCGTCCGCCTTCAATACGATCTTCAGGCATTGCCCCTGCATGGAACGGGCAATGCTCTCCTCCGTCAGCCACAGCTTCATCTGCCGCTCGGTCACCACCATGCCCGGCAGGATGCAGTTGACGCGGATATTCTCAGGTCCCAGCCTTCCGGCCATGCTCTTCGTCAGGCCGATCACAGCGGCCTTGGCGGCGGCATAGGCGGGGAAAACGCCCATGTTCAATTTGAAGGCGATGGACGACATGTTAATGATCGCCCCGCCGCCGGCCGTCCGCATCGAAGGCACCACTGCCTGCGAGGTGAAGAAGACATGGCGCAGGTTGACTGCCTGGTTGTTGTCCCAATAGTCCTCGGTCACATCATCGAATTCGTGCCTGTCGTCCCAGGCTGCATTGTTGACGAGCACCCGGATCGGCCCGGACTTTTCGACAACCTCGTTCACCGTGCGCCTGATAGCGTCGATATCGCGCAGGTCGGTGTGGTAGAAGCTGACCGGATGCGCAGCCTCTCCGGAAAGCCGTTCCGCCAGTTCCCGGCTCTCTGCCTCGGCGATGTCGAGGAAGGAAACCTTTGCGCCCTGCCTTGCAAAACCCTCGACGAGCGCAGCACCGATGCCGGAGCCGCCTCCGCTCACCAGCACTGCGCGATCCCTGAATTCGGGAAATTGTGCAGACATAGCGCTCACCGTCTCTCTCCTCCCGGCATGCTGTAAATTCCATTATTTGGAACTTAATTTGACTATATGGAATTATCCGATTAGGCTGCCTTACCTGTCAAGGGTAGTAGGCGATGATATCAGGCGGCGACAGCATGGCGCAGGCAGATGACAAGGGGGCGACCGGCACGCCGCGTGATACCGGCACGCTCGGCAAGCTGATGGCCGTGCTCGATCTCGTCACCCATGCTGATGCTCCCTTGCGCTTCACCGATATCCTCGCGCTTGCCAGCCAGCCGCGCGGTACGCTGCACCGCCAGCTCGGCCATCTCGTGGAGGAGGGGCTTCTCGAAATCGATGCGGAGGGACGTTATGCGCCTGGCTTGCGATTGCTCGACTTCGCCTCACGGAGTTGGGCGCGCAACGAATTCCGCCTGATTGCCGCGCCGCATCTCGCCGCCCTGCATCGGGAGACAGGCGAGACCGTCCATCTCGGCGTGCTGCGCGGCTCCTCCATCATCTATCTCGACAAGGTCGAAGGGCACCAGCCGGTGCGCATGTATTCACAGATCGGCAATGCCTCACCCTGCTATTGCACCGGTGTCGGCAAGGCGGCCCTTTCGGTTCTGCCGGCGGACAAACTCCGCGAATTGCTTCCCAGCCTGCGTTTCAACCGCTTCACGCCCTCGACGCATGTGAGCGGTGAAACCCTGTTGACGGAAATCGGCGATATTGTCTCTGCCGGTCATGCCTACGACCGGGAAGAGCACGAGGCGGGTATCCGCTGCGTCGCCGCCCCCATCTGGTCGGACGACCGCTCCTTCATCGGCGGGGTCTCTGTCACCGGTCCCGCCTACCGCCTGTCGATGGAACTTCTCCACGAATGGGCCGTCCCGGTTCAGGTGACGGCGCGGAAGATCATGGACGAAATGCGCATCCGCCTCGGGCCGAGGCGTTGAAACCGATCTGGTTGAAACGATCTGACCGTGATCAACTGCTGGACGTCGTATACGTAGCATGCTTATGATGAGTGCGTTATTGAGATTTGACGGCGAATCACGCCAACTGGGGTCGTCCGCGAAATCATCGACAATTCACCGGCCGAACGCGCTGCGCGCCGAGGCTGAATCCTATTGATCTGACGGGCGTTGTGTAACCCACCCTGCACCTGACCGTTTTTCCACACAGGCTGCCGGCGGTTTACCCAAACCCCGGTTCGAAGGCGAAAAAATCTGATGGCAAGCTTACCGCAAACTTCGGTGGAAGACGCCTATGTCCAGGAGGTCGCCAGTCTAAAGACGCAGTTCGACATCTTCCGCTTCATGAAGCGGGTGACGGAGACCTATCGCAGCCGAGCCTTCATGGTTCTGAACCTGCCGCCGATCACCTCTTTCGATCTGCAGGGCAACACGATTATCACGAGCTGGCCGGCAGAACTGCTGTCCACCTACGACCAGGAAGGGCTGATGATGAACAGCCCGGTCCTGCGGCGGCTGCGTACCTCAACCCTGCCGTTCTTCCACGATACGGCACGGACCGCCTGGCCGCGCGATGATGGCAAAACGGGCTTGGTTGCCGCTCTCTTCGAACGCTTCAAGATGGTGCGTAGCGCTTTTTTTCCGACACATGAACCATCAGGCGCGCGCGGTGCGGTCTCCTTCGCCGGCGATCGCGAACCTTATACGCCCACCGAGATGCGTGAGCTCAGCTACATCGCCATCCACGTCTTCGACCGGCTCGCCGAGATCCGTAATCTCGATACGCGCATGACCGATACGCTGACGGACCGCGAGATCGACTGCCTCAACTGGACTGCCGCAGGTAAGACCAGCGCCGAGATCGCCGAAATCCTCGATCTCTCGGAGCACACGGTCAATCATTACCTGAACCGCGCCACCAAGAAGCTGGATACGGTCAACCGCACGCAGGCCGTCGCCAAGGCGCTGCGCATCGGTCTCATCAAGTAACGTCACCAGCCTAAAATAACGTCAGGCGCTGCCGGGCTGCTCAATATCTGAGCGCCGTTTTCGTTGCTCGCTGTCCAAATTGACAATTGTCATCCCTTTTCGTCAATTTCGCAGTTGGCACGCTTCCTGCATTGTTATTGGCAGAGGTCCAGAGGGGACTTTGATAACAGCGCCAGCCCAATGGTGCGACCGACACGCCGCCGCCTGATATCGTTGCCGCTTTTCTCCCGGCCCTACGATGTTGGGGGCGGTTGTTGCGTTTAGGCAACCGCCTTTTGCCGCTGTTTCGAAACCGGACGATTTCCTTTAGTTTTTTCTGGTCTTTTTTTTCGCTTGCGCTAATTCGCCCCGAATTGCGTCGGTTCTCGGGGAGGCCGTTGCGGCCATCAGGGCGAAAGCCCGGCGGACTTGATGGCCGCAACGGAGAGAGAGCCCGCTGCCTTTCCTTCGATACGAGATGTGCCTGCCGCCCGATTTTGTTTGGCGAAGCCGCCCGCCTCCACTATTTACAGACAAAGAAAAGCAGTGAGGGCGGAATGACCGAGGTCACCAAGGAACAGGTTCTGGAAACGCTGAAGACCGTGCGCGGGCCGGATCTGGAGCACAGTATCGTCGAACTCGGCATGGTTTCCGACGTCTTCATCTCCGACGGCAAGGTCTATTTCTCCATTACCGTGCCGGCGGAACGCGCCAAGGAACTGGAGCCGATGCGGCTTGCCGCAGAGCGTGTCATCAAGGAAATGCCGGGTGTGAAAGGCGCGCTTGTGGCGCTGACGGCAGACAAGAAGGCCGCCGCAAATGCACCTGCAGCGCGCCCGGCCCCACAGGCTGACCACAGCCATCACGGCCACTCCCATACGCCGCAGCAACCGCCTCCGCGCACGGCCAAGATCGGCGTTCCCGGTATCGGCGCCATCATCGCCGTCGCATCGGGTAAGGGCGGTGTGGGCAAGTCGACGACGGCGGTCAATCTGGCACTCGGCCTGCTGGCCAACGGTCTTCGCGTTGGCATTCTCGATGCCGATATCTACGGTCCCTCCATGCCGCGCCTCCTCAAGATTTCCGGCCGCCCGACGCAGATCGATGGCCGCATCATCAATCCCATGGAGAATTACGGCCTCAAGGTCATGTCCATGGGCTTCCTCGTCGATGAGGAAACGGCGATGATCTGGCGCGGGCCGATGGTTCAGTCCGCCCTCCTGCAGATGCTGCGTGAAGTCGCCTGGGGTGAACTCGATGTTCTCGTCGTCGACATGCCGCCCGGCACCGGCGACGCCCAGCTCACCATGGCCCAGCAGGTGCCGCTTGCCGGCGCCGTCATCGTTTCCACGCCGCAGGACCTGGCGTTGATCGATGCTCGCAAGGGTCTCAACATGTTCCGTAAGGTTGAGGTGCCGGTTCTCGGCATCGTCGAGAACATGAGCTATTTCGTCGCGCCCGATACAGGCACGCGCTACGACATCTTCGGCCACGGCGGTGCTCGCAAGGAAGCCGAGCGCATCGGCGTACCCTTCCTCGGCGAAGTTCCGTTGACCATGAATATCCGCGAGACCTCGGATGCCGGAACGCCGCTCGTTGCCTCCGATCCGAATGGCATCGTGGCCGGAATCTACCGTGCCATCGCCGCCAAGGTCTGGGAACAGGTCGGCCAAAAGCCACAGCGCGCCGCACCTGCCATCGTCTTCGAATAGCGCGAATCACTTGGCTACTCACCCCGAATTGTGGGGGAAATGAGATGAAAGGGCGCGGTTCAGGTAAGATGTCTTGATTATTTTCCGGCTTTGCTGCATATGCGCGCCGGCGTCATGATGGCGCGTCTGCAAATGCTCTGCGATGGCCGCCTGTCGATGAAGGTTCGGCCTCTCTGCATGTTCGGAGTTGACTTGTCGATCGAAGGATTGGTGACTGCGATGCGGTGGAGCAACCCGGCCGGAAAGGCCGCATATGGCCGGAGTTGCATGAACTCTTTTTATCCACTTCCGCTACGATCGATGACGAGTGCGCCTGGCGTCACCGCGCTCGCGGCCGCATGGAAGGGTTCTCGATGAAAAGAGCCAGGACGGCCGGGCATTGCCGGCGCCGGAGATGCGGACTGTGATCACCGCATACTGTTCCAACTGCAAATCGATCGAGATTCGCGATCTTGCGAACCCTCCTGAGTTTCCGGCGGATGTGATATGGATCGACATGGTCGAACCGACGCGCGAGGAGGAGCTGCATGTCGAAAAGGTTCTTGGCATTGAAGTGCCGACGCGTGACGATCTCAGGGCGATCGAGCCGTCCGCGCGCCTTTATGTCGAAAACAACGCAGTTTATATGACAGCTTCGCTGATATGGAAGGCAGAGACGGAAGCCCCGACCTTGACGGATGTCGCCTTCATTCTGGCCGGCGACCGGCTGGTGACCATCCGCTACGCCCATCCGAAGTCTTTCGCGCTTTTCATCGCTGCCCTGCACCGCATACCGGAGCAATGGCGCAGTGGCGCTGCCCTGCTCGCCAAGCTTTTGGAAACGATCGTCGACCGCACGGCAGAAGTCCTGGAAGCCTCGGTGTCCCGGCTGGATATCCTGTCGGTCCACGTCTTCGGCGATCGCGCCAAGAAGGTGCGCAAGCCCTCGAACTATCTGGAAGAGAAACTGAAGGACATTGCCGGTCATCACCGCATGATCAGCAAGCTGCGTGACAGCCTCGGCTCGCTCTCGCGCCTGCTCACCTTCTTTTATACGATCCCTGTCGTGCAGCACGATCAGGAAACCAAGGAACTTTGCCGAACGATCTCGCGTGACATCCAGTCCCTTTCGGAACACGCTGCCTTCGTCGCCGGCAACATCACCTTCCTGCTCGACGCCTCGCTCGGCCTCATCAATATCGAGCAGAATGCCATCATCAAGATTTTCTCGATCGCTTCGGTTGTGTTCTTGCCGCCGACGCTGGTCGCTTCCATCTATGGCATGAATTTCGAATTCATGCCGGAGTTGCACCTGACCGCGGGTTATCCCTACTCGCTGGGCCTCATGGTGATCTCCGCCGTCGTCCCCTTCTTCTTTTTTCGCTGGAAAGGCTGGCTCTGAGGAGCCTGTAATTGCTTCATGTCTGAAGAAAGCCATTCTCACGAACGTCACCTTGGGCCGCGCAAGCTCTTTTATCTCGCGCTGGGTTCGGTAGGCGTCGTTTATGGAGATATCGGCACGAGCCCGCTTTATGCCTTCCGTGAAGCGCTGAAGCCGGTCGCCCATGATGGTCTCACCCGTTTCGAGGTCGTCAGCCTTATTTCCCTGATGATCTGGGCGTTGACCATCATCGTCACCATCAAATACGTGCTCTTCCTGCTGCGCGCCGACAACGACGGCGAAGGCGGTACGCTGTCGCTGCTTGCCCTCCTGATGAAGACCGCCAACGGCCATACTGCGCTCTTGATGCTGCTCGGCCTGATGGGCGCAGCGCTCTTCCTGGGCGACGCTATGATCACGCCGGCGCTCTCCGTCCTCTCGGCCGTCGAAGGTCTGAAGCTCGTGACCCCGAGCCTGTCGGAATATATCGTGCCCATATCCGTGGCGATCCTGGCGTTGCTCTTTGTCGTGCAGTCGCATGGCACGGGGGCCGTTGCTCGCCTCTTCGGCCCGATCACGGCGCTCTGGTTCCTCGTCATGGCTGCCGCCGGCATCGCCCATATTTCGGATGATTACGGCATCCTCGCCGCCTTCAATCCCTATTATGCCGTCAGCTTTCTGCTGCATGAGGGTTTCTACGGCGTTGTCGTTCTCGGCGCCGTCTTCCTGACCGTCACCGGCGCGGAAGCGCTTTATGCGGATCTCGGCCATTTCGGTCGGCGTCCGATCCAGTGGGCGTGGTTTGTGCTGGTTTTCCCGTCACTGACGCTGAACTATCTGGGGCAGGGCGCGCTCGTTCTCGGCAATCCGGCGACGATGTCCGATCCTTTCTATCTCATGTACCCACAGTGGGCGCTGCTGCCGGTCGTCATCCTCGCGACTGCCGCTACCATCATTGCCAGCCAGGCCGTCATTACCGGTGCCTTCTCGCTGGTGCGCCAGGGGATCAACCTCGGCTTCCTGCCGCGCATGGAAATTCTCTTCACGTCCGAGACCAATACCGGGCAGATCTTTGTGCCTTCGGTCAATGCGGTGCTGTTCTTCGGCGTCATCTTCCTGGTGCTCGGCTTCAAGACCTCCGATGCGCTGGCGACCGCCTACGGCATCTCGGTCACGGGCGCGATGCTCGTCACCTCGATCATGGCCTTCGAGTTCGTCCGCGTCCGTTGGAACTGGTCGCTTCCGGTTGCCATCATCGCTCTGCTGCCGCTGCTCGTTCTCGAGCTGATCTTCCTCGGCGCCAACCTTCTGAAAATCCATGACGGCGGTTACATCCCAATCATGATTGCGACCGCCTTCACCGTCATCATGTGGACCTGGCGCCGCGGTACGGCGATCCTGACGGAAAAGACCCGCCATACCGACATTCCGCTCGCCTCTTTCGTCAGCTCCATCGAGCGTAAGAGCGAGCATTCTCCGGCCCATGTTCCAGGCACCGCGATTTTCCTGACCAGCGATCCGGATTCGGCGCCCGCCGCGCTGCTGCATAATCTCAAGCACAATCACGTGCTCCATGACCGCAACGTCATCCTGACGATCCGCACGGTGAACAAACCGCGTGTCTCGCCGCAGGAGCGTTACAAAGTCGAGCAGATCTCCGAGCGTTTCTCGCGTGTTGAACTGCTCTTCGGCTTCATGGAATCGCAGAATGTCTCGCAGGCGCTGGCGGCATTGCGCAAGACCGGCCTGAAGTTCGACATCATGACGACGTCCTTCTATCTCGGCCGCCGCAAGCTGGTGCCCGATGCCAAGTCCGGCATGCCCTACTGGCAGGACCGCCTTTACATCGCGCTCGCCAACGCTGCCGCCAACCCCTCCGACTACTTCCGTCTGCCGGCCAACCGCGTCGTGGAACTGGGTTCGCACGTCATCATCTGACGGGAAGCAAGGAGGGGGCACCATCTCGCCCTCTCCCATTTTTGTGACGGGCACGGGAATGAGCAGGCGAGATGATCCGCCTCGCGAAAATATCAGCCCCATTAGAATATGCAGAAATCCTCATGGGCATATTCCGGGACAGGTCGTTAACCAGCTATCAAGGTTAATGCGGGATTTTCTTGGGACTGTTCCTGCGTCCCATACCCGGAGTCCGCGTTGCGTCGAAATGGTCGTTCCCGCAGCAAGCTGCGTCTCTTGCCCCAGAACTGGGTCTCTCCCGCGATCTTCGGCGTGGCCGGATGGCTGATCTTTCCGAGCGTCGCCTCCCATGCCGATCTCGCCACCATGCTCGCCGGTCTCGACAATGATGGCGAAAGCTGGCGCATGGTTCTGACCAATTCGCCGGCTGGCTCCATCCACCAGGCCGAGCTCGCCTTTGCCGATCCCGCTGCCACCGGCTCGATCGCATCAGGTGCAGGTATGCTGCTGCCCGACGGCCGCAAGGTTGCTTTCGTCTCTGGTGAGAAGGGCAATGAGGGGACCACGGACGAGGATCGTGTCAATCGCAACGCCAAGAAGGGCCGCGTCGTCGCCGTCGAAAAGGTGCAGCCGCCGAAGGATTTCTCGGCCGGCTCCATCCTAGAGCGCACCAAGCTCCTCTTTCGTCCGGTCTTCGATCTCAAGGACAAGTCGGCCTTCGTGAAGCCGACGATCAAGGGCAAGGAGATCGAGATCGCCATGGCCTTCTACAAGAAGCAGCCGGCACCACAGCAGGACAATGCCATGCCGGCCTTGCTGGCTGGCCTCGTGACCAATGACAAGGCGGATGCGCTGGCGGCGGCCTATGCGCCTGCCGCGCCAGATTATTCTCGTCAGTCGCCTTTCGATTCGATCCTGACCGACAAGGACGAAGGCCGTTTCGTGCCGCAGATCGGCCCGAAGGACCATGCCTGGGCCGCAAGCATCCTGCCGCCCAGTGTCTTTTCCGCCCGCGAACAGCAGTGCCTGGCATCGGGCATCTATTTCGAGGCGCGCGGTGAATCCGTGAAGGGGCAGGCGGCTGTCGCGCAGGTCATCCTCAACCGGGTCCGCAACCCGGCCTATCCGAAGACCATCTGCGGCGTCGTCTACCAGAACGAAGACTGGCGCAACCGCTGCCAGTTTTCCTTCGCCTGCGACAACATCAAGGACCGGGTAAATTCGCAATATCACTGGCGCGTCGCCCGCGATGTCGCCATGGCCGTGACATCAGGCAGGATCTGGCTGCCGCAGGTCGGTTCGGCCACGCATTACCATGCCGTCTACGTCCGGCCGAATTGGGCCAGGACCATGGAAAAGGTCGGCCGCATCGGCATGCATGTCTTCTACCGCACCTATGGCGGCGGCTGGAGCTGAGGCAAAAGGGCTGCTGATTGTGGATTTTGCGCCGACCGGCGCCGTTCGAAGGCGGATTCTTTGGATGAAATCCTGTCCGAGCGGCCGGATTCCGCTTAAATACCTGATTTTTTACAGTTATTTTATGGCTGGACACCAGCTCTCTACGCCTTGACTATGCTAATTCCTAAAACTATGTTGCGCGCGACTTCAGAACGGGCCGGAAGGTTCTTTAACCTTCGCGTCCGTGGTTCGGAAAACCGGGGTAGCGGGATTGCGGGCGACGGAAGCGGAGGAGAGCACGATGGCGGATGACCGCGAAGAAAGTCTTGAGCAGCGCCGTCGGCAGCTGGAGGCGGAACTTGCCTCCAAGCGTGTCGATGACAGGAAGGAAGAAGCGCGGGAGGCCAGCGCCGAGCAGAGCCGTAAGGGCTATGCGCAGGCGATGAAGCTTTCGAGCGAATTCATTTCCGCCATCGTTGTCGGTGCTGTGCTCGGCTATCTCCTCGACCGTTTTGTCGGTACGGCGCCTTGGGGGTTGATTGTTCTTCTGCTTCTTGGATTCTGTGCCGGCGTACTGAATGTTCTGCGCGCCGCGGGGAAGGTCACCCAACCCCTGGACCGCAGAACGCCTGAGAAATAAGGACCGTTTCGGTCCAGTGCAATTTCCGCCTCTTGGGCGGGTCAAAGAGAGAGAGCAACCGGTGTCCAGCGATCCGACTCATCAGTTCCAGATCTTCAAGATTGTGCCGATCGAGATCGGCGGGATTGATTTCTCGTTCACCAACGCATCGCTCTTCATGGTGGCTTCGGCTGCTGTTGCCGCTGGCTTCCTCTATTTCTCGACCTCGAACCGCGCCGTCGTTCCCGGTCGTTCGCAGTCGCTCGCCGAAATGTCCTACGAGTTCATTGCGGGCATGCTGAAGGAAGGGGCGGGCACCAAGGGAATGAAGTTCTTCCCGCTGGTCTTCTCGCTCTTCATGTTCGTGCTGACGGCAAACCTGCTGGGCATGTTCCCGTATTTCTTCACGATCACCAGCCAGATCATCGTCACCTTCGCGCTGGCGATCCTCGTCATCGGCACGGTGCTCGTCTACGGCTTCTATAAGCACGGCTTCCACTTCCTGAATGTCTTCGTGCCCTCGGGCGTGCCGGGAATATTGCTGCCGCTGGTCGTCGCGATCGAAGTCATTTCCTTCCTGTCCCGTCCGATTTCACTCTCTGTTCGTCTTTTCGCAAACATGCTCGCCGGTCACATCACGCTGAAAGTGTTCGCAGGCTTCGTCGCCTCGCTTGGAGCCTTCGGTGCAGTCGGTGTCGGCGGAGCCGTTCTTCCTCTCATCATGACCGTCGCCCTGACCGGTCTCGAGTTCCTCGTCGCCTTCCTCCAGGCTTACGTCTTTGCGGTGCTGACTTGCATGTACCTCAATGACGCGATCCATCCGGGCGGGCACTAAGGATAACGACATCGACGTCAAAGGGCGTCAGTCATTCGCCGCAACAACCATTTCAAAGGAGTTCAACATGGAAGCGGAAGCAGCAAAGTTCATCGGTGCAGGTCTGGCTTGCTTTGGTATGGCCGGTACGGCTCTCGGCCTCGGCAACATCTTCGGCAGCTACCTCTCCGGCGCTCTGCGCAATCCGTCTGCCGCTGACAGCCAGTTCGGCCGTCTGGTATTCGGCTTCGCCGTTACGGAAGCTCTGGGCATCTTCTCGCTGCTCGTCGCTCTTCTCCTCCTCTTCGCCGTTTAATATCGGTGGATTGATGGATCACGGCCTGCGAACAGCGAGCCGTGATCCTTTGCATTTGCAGTACACCTGGAGGTGAGCATGTACTTTGTGACCCCGGCCTACGCTGAAGAAGCCCCGGCGGGAACTGCGACGGATACGCATGCCGCTCCGGCTGCCGGCGAGGTTCATACCGAGACCGGCATTGCCGAAGGCGAGCACGCGCGTGGGCCTTTCCCGCCTTTCGATTCGTCGACCTACGCATCCCAGCTTCTCTGGCTGGTGATCACGTTCGTCATTTTCTACCTGCTCATGCAAAAGGTCATCGCACCGCGCATCGGCTCGATCCTCGAGCAGCGTCACAACCGCATCTCGCAGGATGTCGACGAGGCCGGCCGCCTGAAGGCTGAGGCTGATGCCGCTGTCGCAACCTACGAAGGCGAACTCGCCGCTGCCCGCGCCAAGGCAAATTCGATCGGTACTGCCGCTCGCGACGCCGCCAAGGTAAAGGCTGAGGGTGATCGTCGCGCTGTCGAGGCAAGCCTGACCGAAAAGCTGAAGGCTGCCGAGGCCCGTATCGCCGATGTGAAGGCAAAGGCCTTTGCCGATGTCGGCGCCATCGCCGAGGAAACCGCAGCAGCCGTTGTCGAACAGCTCATCGGCGGCTCTGCTGCCCAGTCTGATGTCGTTGCTGCCGTTGCAGCAGCCAAGAAGGAGGCTTGATCGATGGAATTTGCTTTTGATGCAACTTTCTTCGCCTTTGTTGGCCTTGTTCTCTTCCTGGCGCTGATCGTCTACCTGAAGGTTCCGGGCATGATGGCGAAGTCGCTTGACGACCGCGCCGACCAGATCCGCAATGAGCTGGCGGAAGCCAAGCGTCTGCGTGAAGAAGCCCAGCATCTGCTCGCTGAATACCAGCGCAAGCGCAAGGAAGCTGAAGCTGAAGCAGCGCATATCGTTGCCGCTGCCGAGCGCGAAGCCGAAATGCTGACCGCTGAAGCGAAGAAGAAGACGGAAGAATTCGTCGCCAACCGCACGGCTCTTTCCGAGCAGAAGATCAAGCAGGCCGAAGCCGACGCAATGAAGGCTGTTCGCTCTGCTGCAGTCGATCTCGCCATTGCAGCCGCTGAATCCGTTATCGGTAAGCAGGCTGATGGCAAGATTCAGTCTGAGCTCTTCGGTCAGGCCGTTGGCGAAGTGAAGACCCGTCTGAACTGAGCTGCAGCGCTGCAGGATTGGAAAAGCCCCGCTTCGGTGGGGCTTTTTTGCTTTTTGGCAGATGCCGTGTGATTGGCGTGATGTGCGAGCTTGTGATGGCTGCGCGACGCACCAAAGAGCCGGCCCTTTGGGAACTTGGCTCAGAAGCGCTCTGCATGAGGCAATGGCCCGCCTCCGGCGCTTTCCCGCCCCTGCGGCTCGCAAGGAAACGAGGCGGTGGCGCTGGAGTCTAATCCTCCAGCATTTCCCCATTCCCCTCTACCACGACGCCGTCCTTGCGGAGTGGCCGGAAGCTCATCCGGTGCAGCGGGCACGGCCCGTGCTTCTCGATGCCGGAGCGATGCTGCGCCGTGCCATACCCGACATGAGCGGCAAAACCATATTCGGGAAACACCAGATGCGCCCGCGCCATCATCCGGTCGCGCGTCACTTTGGCGACGATGGAAGCGGCGGCGATCGAGACGGAGCGTGCGTCACCCTTCACCACGGCCTGTCCGGGGCAGTCGAGCCCTATAGGCACGTCCAGCCCATCCGTCAGTACATAACTTGCCGGTATGGAAAGGCTGCAGATCGCACGGCGCATAGCATCAAGGCTTGCTTTGCGGATATCGGTTTCGTCGATGCGTGTAGAGCTGGAGGAGGCGATGGAGACTGTTGCGGTCGCGAGAATTTGGACGAACAGTTCCTCGCGCCGCTGCGCTGAAAGCTGCTTGGAATCGTTGAGACCCTCGGGAATGCGCTTGGGATCGAGGATCACGGCTGCAGCAACGACAGGACCGGCAAGCGGTCCGCGTCCGGCCTCGTCTGCGCCGGCGACAGGCCAGTGGCCAGCCTTGCGGGCTTTCAGCTCCAGCCGGAAATCCGGCACAAGGGGAGCCTCTTCAAAGAGCAGAGGAGAATCGGGTGACGTGCGACGTTTCATGCGGTTGAACCTCGCACGCCAACCCGATTTCCTGCAAGCCCCCGGATCAGGGCGGCGACGGCCGGGGGCGGTCCAGCGGATGGTGCGGTCAGGGCCATCCGCAGGAATTGCGCAAGGCAGAAGACGCAGGGCAGGTCTTCTTCACGCCTCACGCAAGCTCACGAGCAATTCCAGCAAAAGTGCGCAGTGGTTTTGCGTCCGGAATTGCGTAAAAAAAAGCAATTCCAGCAAAAGTGCTTGAGCGCTTTGCGCCCGGAATTGCCTGAAAACAATCAGTCAGAGCAGCGAAAGCTGCACGCCGCTGCCACCAGGCGGCACAAACAAGTCGTCGCGCAGGGCAAGGCTTCGACGGGTCAACCCCAGCCGCTTTGCCGCCATCTCGAAGCGGCGGGCGATCTGCCAGGCATAGGGTCCCGCACCCTTCATGCGCTTGCCGAACTCGGCATCATAATCCTTGCCGCCGCGCATCGAGCGCACCAGCGACATGACATGGCGATAACGATCAGGATAATTCTGCAACAGCCAATCGCGGAACAGCGGGCTCACTTCCAGCGGCAGCCGCAGAAGCACATAGCTCGCTTCTTCGGCACCCGCCGCCTTGGCGGCATCCAGGATGCGTTCCAGTTCGTGGTCGTTGAGTGCGGGGATGACCGGCGCGGCCATCACTGACGTGCGCACACCAGCCGCGGAAAGCCCACGGATCGCCTCCAGCCTGCGCGTCGGCGTCGATGCCCGCGGCTCCATGAGGCGGGCAAGTTTGCGGTCGAGCGTCGTTACCGAAATGCCGACACGTACGAGGTTCTTTGCCGCCATCTCCGTGAGTATATCGAGGTCGCGCAGGATCATCGCCGACTTGGTGACGATCGCCACGGGATGATTGGCCTTATTCAGCACTTCGAGGAGTTGCCGCATGACGCGCCATTCCTTCTCGATCGGCTGATAGGGGTCGGTATTGGTACCGATCGCGATGACGCGCACCTTGTAGCCCGGCTTGGCGAGCTCGCGCTCCAGAAGCTTCGGCGCATCCGGCTTGGCGAAGAGCTTGCTTTCGAAATCCAGCCCCGCCGAAAGGCCCATATAGGCATGCGTCGGCCTGGCGAAACAGTAGATGCAGCCATGCTCGCAGCCGCGATAGGGGTTGATCGACCGGTCGAAGGAGAGATCGGGAGATTCGTTGCGGGTGATCGCCGTGCGCGGCTTTTCGACCTGCACATCCGTCTTGAAGGGCGGCAGTTCCTCGAGCGTCTGCCAGCCATCATCGAAGGTTTCGCGTTGTGTTGGCTCGAAGCGGCCGCTGGGGTTCAGCCCCGCGCCGCGGCCACGCCGCCGGTCAACTTCGATGCGCAGCCCCGAGGCCGCGATCATCGCGTCGGCAATATCAGCCGTATTGGCAGGCGCAAATGCGGCCTGCCCTGCAAGGGACTGTGGTCTCATCGGATTCTCCACCGGCGGAAAACGCTCGATCCCGCTCGTTTTGATGATTAAATTCCTATCGGCAAAAAGAGAACAATGCAAGAACAAAATGAGGAAAGTCCCGCTGGCAAAATTTTGTGCGGCGCTCTATAAACAGGCAATGTTGACTGTTGTTCTTGAATGCCAGGATCAGGAATCCGAGCTGGCCCAGACTCTATCGGTATTGGTGGCAGGCGCCGTGGAAGGCCTCGTCAGCGACGTGGTCGTGCTCGATCACGGCTCGCGCGACGGCACGGCGCGGGTGGCGGATGCTGCCGGCTGCCGTTTCCATTCACAATGGGATATCAAGGATATCATCCGATCCGCCCGCGGCGAGTGGCTGCTCTTCGTCGAGCCGGGCGCAAGACCGCAAGCGGGCTGGATCGACGAAGTCTCGGAATATGTGGCCTTGAATAAGGTCTCTGCGCGCTTTACTGCCTCGCGTGGCTATCGACGCCCCTTTTTCCAGCGTGTCGGCCGTGCCAGACCACCGCTGGAACTCGGCCTGCTCATGCCCAAGAAACTTGCCGTATCCGCTGCAAAGAGCGGCATGCGCCTTACCGAATTCGTCAAGGCGCAGAAACCACGCCAACTCTCCAGTGAATTGATTCCCTCCTGGGTTGCCCGCGCCGCGCGATAGCTGCACTCCTCGATATTGCGAAAAGATGGCGCTCAATAGAATTTCGCGCTATAATCTGGATATGGCGCCGCCGAAGCGCCTCGCTTCGCAACGGATGGCCATGGAATGCCGGTGAACGGCAGAGCAGGTCAGCGAAAATCTCCTCTTCTGCCGGGTTCCCGGCGAAAGGAGGTGCGTCATGCTGCGCAATATGGTCCACGGCCTGCTGGCCGTCATATTGACGACATTGGTGATCGCGCATCCGCATCCGGCAGCATCGCAGATGATGCGCAGTTGCGCAGGCCGATCCGAGATCGTCAATTTCCTGGACAGCAACTTTGCTGAAAAGCTCAAGGCAGTCGGACTGATCAATCAGAACGCCATTCTTGAGGTTTATGCCGCTGAGAGCGGCACCTGGACGCTCGTCGTCACGGATGCTCACGGCATAAGCTGCGTGGTGCTGTTTGGTGATAGCTGGGACACAATGCCCGCCCTGCCGGGCCTTGCGACATAGGGAATGATGCTGCTGTGGCCAGTCTACTTCGTCGCGCCGCGTTTCAGGTGTTCGTCCAGACGCGGTATGATCTCCACGAAATTGCAGGGCATATGGCGATAGTCGAGCTGTGCCTCCAAGATGCCGTCCCACGCATCCTTGCAGGCGCCAGGAGAGCCCGGCAGCACGAAGATGAAGGTAGCGTTGGCGACGCCCGCCGTGGCGCGCGACTGAATTGTCGAGGTGCCGATCTTGTCATAGGAAATGCGGTGGAATACCGCAGAAAATCCATCCATCCGCTTTTCGAAGAGCGATTCCAGAGCGTCGGGTGTCACGTCGCGGCCAGTAAAGCCGGTCCCGCCCGTGGTGATGACGACGTCGATTTCCTTGGCCTCCGTCCAGGCGCGCACGCGTGCAGTGATCCTCTCGCGGTCGTCAGGCACGATGTCGCGGTCGATCAACTGATGTCCGGCTTTCGCAATCCGTGCCGCCAGCGTGTCGCCGGATTTGTCATCGGCCAGCGTGCGGGTATCCGAAACCGTCAGCACGGCGATACCGAGGGGAACAAAAGCGCGTGTTTCGTCCAAGCCTGCCATCATGCACCTCCTGCAAAAGTCTCCGTTGCCTGGAAATACCAGCCCGGGCGGGCGGCGTGAAGACGCTCGGCTGCGCGCAACGCAGCAACGGGTGTCTCGAAGATGCCGAAGCAGGTCGCGCCAGAGCCGGACATGCGGGTGAAAAGCGCGCCTTCCGCTGTGAGCATGTTCGAAATCTCGGCGATTTCGGGAACCAGCTCTCGCGCCGGCGGCTCGAGATCATTGCGTGTCGCCCGTATGGCTTCCATCCAGTGCGGCGCCTTGATCAGGACCAGCGGAGGATTGTTCTTGGTCGCAAGCCGCCGGAAAACCTCGGGCGTGGAAACACCTTTCAAAGGGTTGGCAAGCACCATGGCGAAGGAGGGCAGGGCGTCGGCCGTCTCGATCTCTTCGCCGATACCGCGTGCGATCAACGGCGCGCTTTTGAGGCACATCGGCACGTCGGCTCCAAGTTTCAGTGCCAGTGCGGCAATGATGTCAGCCGGAAGTGCAACATCCCACAGGCGCACCAGCCCGCGCAACGTCGCTGCGGCATCGGCGGAACCGCCACCGATGCCGGAAGCGACCGGCAGGTTCTTTTCCAGATGGATGCGAACAGGCGGAGTCCCGCCTGCCGCTTCCCGCAGCAGGTCACGCGCCTTCAGCACCAGATTAGTGCCGGGATCATCGGCGAGCACATCGGCGAACTGGCCGGAAAGCGTGAAATCATCGGCATCGGCAGCCGCAAAACCCAACCGGTCGCCGTGCCGTGCGAACGTCACAAGCATTTCGAGAAGATGAAAGCCGTCAGGCCTCTGGCCCGTCACATGCAGGGCAAGATTGATTTTTGCGCAGGCATCTTCAGTAATGGCGAAGTCGCCGAGCCCGGAAAGCAGCATGCCCGTTTCAGGCATGCGGCGTCAGGATTTCTTGTCGACCGGCGGCGGCGTCACCGGCTGCGGGTCCGGCTGCTTCTTGTCGACGGTCTTGGAGTCGTCATCCTGTGCAGGCAAGCCGTTGGCGACCTTTTCCTTGATCTTCGGGATCTGAGCTTCCTCGGGTTCGGAGGCAAGCGCCCGGTTCCACTGATAGACGGCTTCCAGCTTGCGGCCCACGCGCCAGTAGGCATCGCCGAGGTGGTCGTTGATTGTCGCGTCGCCAGCCTTGATCTGCGCCGCACGTTCCAACTCGTCGACAGCATCGTTGTAACGGTTGAGGCGGAAGTAGGCCCAGCCGAGCGAATCGATGATGTAGCCGTCGTCAGGACGCAGCTCAACGGCTTTCTTGATCATCTCAAGGCCTTCGTCGAGGTTGCGGTTCATGTCGATCCAGGAATAGCCGAGATAGTTCAGAACCTGCGGCTGGTTCGGATTGAGGTCGAGCGCCTTGCGGAAGTTAGGTTCCGCCTGATCCCATTTCTTCAGCCGCTCATAGGCGATGCCGCGCTGGAAGAAGACGCTCCAGTCTGCGCGGCCCGGCAACGGCCCGATCACTTCGACAGCCTTGTCGTAATTATCGGCCATCGCCTGATAGTCCTTGGCGTCGGAAAGCACGCTGCCATAGGCGAGATAGCTTCTGACATCCTTCGGGTCAGACGTGATCAACGCCTGCAGGTGCTTGCGGGCCTCGTCTACCTTGCCGCCCTGGGCGAGCGCCAGGCCCAGCTGTAATTCGGAAATGCGGCGCATCGGCGAATTCGCCGGCACTTTCTGGTAAAGCGCGATCGCGCGGTCCATCTGGTTCTGCTTTTCGGCAATGCCGCCGAGCAGCACCAGCGTATCGGCGCTGTTCGGATCGAGCGCGTTGGCCGTCTGCAGATAGAGCGAGACAATGTCTTCGGCGCCGTCACGGTTCAGCGCGCCGCCGACAGAGAAGAGCACGCCGGCAGCCCCTTCTTCGGCGCTCTTGACCTGCTGTTCCTGCTTTTCGCCCTTCTCTATGCTGTCGCGCAGCGCGTTCAGGGGGGCGTAGTTCGGCAGCAGGTTGTCGCCGACCGAGACGGCGTCGAGCGCCTTCTGCCTGTTGCCCTGCGAGGCTTCGAGGCGGGCGAGCGCCATGATGGCGCGCATGAACGTATCAGGGGCAGTCGCTCCGCCTTCCTTGTCCAGCACAGCATCGTTGAGATGCCGGCGGGCGGATTTGACGTCGCCGTTGACGATGGCGATCGCACCGGCATTGTAATTCTGGAAGATGCGGACCCAATCAGGTCCCTTCATCTTCTCGACCATGGCGAGCCCTTCCTTACCGCGGCCGGCACCGACGCGCGCCCAGGCAAGCAGAAGGTCGTTCATCATGCGGTCGAGATCGTTCGGCCCGTCATATTTCAGGATCGATTCCGCGGTCTTGAATTCGCCGCGGCGCATCGCATCCATGCCGCGCACGATCGTGGTGATACGCTCGACGGTCGGATCGCCTTTCAGGTCGTTGGCATATTTCACGCCGTCCTTGATGTCGCCATTGAGCAGCAGCGAAATCATCAGGCGCTGGCGAATTTCCGGATTGCCCGGCTCGATCTGCAGGGCCTTCTTGTAGAGCTCGATTGCGGTCGGATAGTCGTGATCCACATCGGCTGTGCGGGCAGCAAGGAACGCGCCCGAGAACGTGGAAACGCTGTCCGGATCGAAGGTCACGGTTTTGCTGGCGTCATCTGCCTTGGCCGCGTCTTCGGCGCTCACGCCGCCGATCCCACCGAGCGAAAGGACCGCCGCCAGGGCTGCGCTCGAAAGGAGACGGGTGACAAATCTCTGCCGCATTAGAAAACCTTTCTTCAGGAACGGCCGGAACAACGCGCCGACCGCAAAATCAGTTGCAAACACTGATTCACAACAGGATGGCTTTTTTGAAGCGGCCCTGCAAGAAATTCAGCCCACGTTCAAGGACGTTTGATCGGCGCGCGCCGCCCAAAGCTGTGCGGGCGGCTTTGTGCCTAAGATCGCGACACGCCTTAGTTCACGCGCTCGATGCAGAAGTCGATGACTTCCATCAGGGCTGATTTCCAGAGGCTGTCCGGCAGCGGCGCGAGCGCGTCCCGCGCAATCGTTCCATAGTGGACCGCCCGCTGGATCGTGTCGTTCAGCGTGCCATATTTGGTGATCAGGCCAAGCGCCTTTTCCAGATTGGCATCGCTGCTGTTGCCGCCTTCGATCGCATCGCGCCAGAAAGCACGTTCGTCCTGCGTGCCGCGGCGATAGGCGAGGATGATCGGCAGGGTAATCTTGCCCTCGCGGAAATCATCCCCGACATTCTTGCCGAGATCGGCAGCCTTGCCGCCGTAGTCGAGCGCATCGTCGACGAGCTGAAAGGCGAGGCCGAGATTCATGCCGTAAGATTTCAGCGCATTGCGGCCGGACTTGTTGGTCTCGGCAACGATCGGTCCGACTTCGGCGGCGGCGGCAAAGAGTGCTGCCGTCTTGGCGCGGATGACGGAGAGGTAGTCGTCCTCGGTCGTTTCCATATTCTTTGCGACGGAAAGCTGCAGCACTTCACCCTCGGCGATGACGCAAGCTGCAGAGGAAAGCACGTCGAGCGCCTCCAGCGAGCCGACCTCCACCATCATGCGGAAGGCCTGACCGAGCAGGAAGTCACCGACGAGAACGCTTGCCTGATTGCCCCAGATCGTGCGAGCGGTCGACTTGCCGCGGCGCAGGTCGCTTTCGTCCACCACGTCGTCATGCAGCAGCGTCGCCGTATGCATGAACTCGACCGAGGTCGCGAGTTTGATGTGGTTCTCGCCCCGGTAGCCGAAGAGCGAGGCCGCGGCGAGCGTCAGCATCGGCCGCAGGCGCTTGCCGCCGGAGGAGATGAGATGGTTCGCCACCTCCGGAATCATCTGGACATCGGAGCCGGCCTTGGAAAGGATAAGCTGGTTCACCCGCTCCATGTCAGCCTTGGTGAGGTCCACCAGCGGCTTTATGGAAGCCAGTTTGTTTTTGTTTTCTTCAAGCGGTATGACCACGCCCAACGACCCGGACTCCTGTTCATTCGTTGCCTTTGACAATAGAAAGGGGCGATGGAGGCGGCAAGGGGTGAATTGTCGCTGCCAGCAAATTCGGAAGGGAAAATGACGGCAAATGCATGAGCTTATCCGCGCAAACGATCCCGTTCTGCTCTCATTTGCCGAGAGCCTCATGAAGGATGCGGGAATTGCGTGCTTCATCGCAGATCAGGGCATGAGCGTGCTGGAGGGCTCGCTCGGCATGCTGCCGCGCCGCCTGCTGGTAGACGAGGCGATGGCCGATCAAGCTCGGCGCATCTTGACCGATGCCGGCCTCGGGGCCGAGCTTCGGGAGCGGAAGTGAAAAAATGACGCAGGCCGTGGCTGACACCATAGACGCCTTCCATCGCGGCCTCTTCCATATCGTCCAGCCGAAGGGCAGGGGGCATCGTGCCGGCATGGATGCCATGCTACTGGCTGCCCTCGTCGCCGATGATCGCCCAATAAAAGTGGCCGATCTCGGTGCTGGTGCAGGTGCGGCGGGTCTTGCCGTCGCGTCCCGCCTTCCGAAGGCTGAGGTCGTGCTATTCGAGCGATCGGCCGAGATGGCAAACTACGCCCGCCGCAGCATCGACCTGCCTGACAACGCCCATATGGCGGGCCGCATCTCGGTCATCGAGGCCGATGTCACGCTGACGGCCAAGGCACGCAATGACGCGGGCCTGATCGACGAGAGCTTCGATCACGTTATTATGAACCCGCCGTTCAACGATGCCGGCGATCGCAGGACGCCGGATGCGCTGAAGGCCGAGGCGCATGCCATGACCGATGGCCTGTTCGAACGCTGGGTTCGCACGGCCGGCGCCATCATGATACCGGGCGGACAATTGTCGCTGATCGCGAGGCCGCAATCGATCGCCGAGATCATTGATGCCTGCGGCAAGCGCTTCGGCGGCATCGAGATCACTGCCATCCATCCGCGTGAAGGGGAAAATGCCGTCCGCATCCTCGTGACGGCGATCAAGGGCTCACGCGCACGGCTTTCGCTGCGTGCGCCCCTCATCATGCACGAAGAGGGGAGCCACAAGTTCTCCCCTCTCGTCGATGATTTCAACAATGGCCGTGCGGCCTATGCCAGGCTTTAAATCAACTGGATTTGCATGAGAGCAAATCCTAACCGCCAGTCACGAAGTCGAGGAGCAGTTTGACGTTGAGGCCGGCAATCACCACGGCAACTACATAGGCGATGGCGCTCAGCCACTTCGGTGCCACCAACTCGCCCATCTTCGCCTTGCTCGCCGTGAACATCACGAGCGGGAAGACAGCGAAGGAAAGCTGCAGGCTGAGCACCACCTGGGTCAGGATCAGCAGTTCCGCCGTGCCTTGATCGCCATACCAGATCGTCACGAAAGCCGCGGGAACGATCGCGATGGCGCGGGTGATCAGGCGCCGCACCCACGGCTTCAGCCGGATTTTCAGGAAGCCTTCCATGACGATCTGCCCGGCAAGCGTGGCGGTGACCGTGGAGTTCAGGCCGCAGCAGAGCAGCGCAATGCCGAAGAGGGTCGGCGCAATCGCAAGGCCGAGCAGCGGCGACAGCAGCGAATGCGCCTCACCAAGTTCCACCACGTCTGTCTTGCCGTTGGCATTGAAGGCGGCCGCGGCAAGGATCAGGATCGAGGCGTTGATCAGGAGTGCGAAGCAGAGAGCCACGGTGGAGTCTAGCGTCGCAAAGGTCAGCGCTTCCTTCTTCTCTGGCACGGTATGGCCGTAGGAGCGTGTCTGCACGATGCCGGAGTGAAGGTAGAGATTGTGCGGCATCACGGTCGCGCCGAGAATACCGAGCGCCAGGTAGAGCATTTCCGGATTGGTGACGACCTCGGTCGTGGGGAAGAAGCCCTTGATGACGGCGCCCCATTGCGGGTCGGCAAGGAAGATCTGCACCGCAAAGCAGATCGCGATGACGCCGAGCAGCGTGATGATGAAGGCCTCCATCCAGCGGAAGCCGAGCCTCTGCAGCAGAAGGATGACGAAGACGTCGAGCGCGGTGATCAGCACGCCGATTTCGAGCGGAATTCCAAAAAGCAGATTGAGACCGATCGCCGTGCCGATCACCTCTGCGATATCGGTGGCGATGATGGCGATTTCCGCAAAGGCCCAGAGCGGCACTGCGACATAGCTTGGATAGGCATCGCGACAGGCCTGCGCCAGGTCGCGGCCGGAGCCGATCGCAAGACGCGCGCAAAGCGATTGAAGCACGATTGCCATGATGTTCGAAAGCAGTGCGACGGTGAGCAGCGCATAGCCGAACTTCGATCCGCCGGCGAGCGAGGTCGCCCAGTTGCCGGGGTCCATGTAGCCGACCGCAACCATGTAGCCCGGGCCGAGGAAGGCTGCCGCGCGCCGCCACGTGGAGCTGTGCCGCCCCGTACCAACCGTACGGTAGACGTCGGAGAGTGAAGCTTCCCCGCGCTCGGTCCGCCAGCCGCCCTTTGCATTCGGATTTATAATGTCCATGCCATTCTCACCTGTTTGCCAGGCCGGCACTATGCCTGATTAGAATGACAATGCAAGTCATTCGCAATAAGGAATCGGAGAACGACGTTTTGGAAACGTAGCCATTGCGTTTGTCGCTGCAGCGCATACATGCAATGCCCTTGTAATGTGCATATGCATGCTGGCGCTGCCGATCATGGTGAAGGAAGAGAAATGGCTGGATTTCTGAGAAAGCTGATGCCGAAGCGGTTTCGCGCGGACGGGATCGTCATCCCCGTCGTCAGGCTGCAGGGCGCGATCATCAGTGGTGGCGGCCAATTCCGCCCGACCCTCAATCTCGCCAATGTCGCGCCGGTTCTGGAGAAGGCCTTCTCCGTGAAGGACACGCCCGCCGTTGCCATCTCCATCAATTCGCCCGGCGGCTCGCCTGTCCAGTCCCGCCTCATCTTCACGCGCATCCGCGAACTTGCGCGCGAAAAGCAGAAGAAGGTGTTGGTCTTCGTGGAAGATGTCGCGGCGTCCGGCGGCTACATGATCGCGCTGGCGGGCGATGAGATCATCGCCGACCCGACGTCCATCGTCGGCTCGATCGGTGTCGTCTCGGGCGGTTTCGGTTTTCCGGAACTATTGAAGAAGATTGGCGTGGAACGTCGCGTCTATACGGCCGGTGAAAATAAGGTGATCCTCGACCCCTTCCAGCCCGAGAAGGAAAAGGACATCGAATATCTGAAGAGCCTGCAGCTCGAGATCCACCAGGTCTTCATCTCCATGGTGCGCGAGCGGCGCACCGGCAAGCTGACGGATGATACGACCGTCTTTTCCGGCCTCTTCTGGAGCGGCACGCGCGGCCTGGAGCTCGGCCTCATCGATGGGCTCGGCGACATGCGCCAGGAACTGAAGAAACGCTATGGCCCGAAGACGAAGCTGCAGCTCGTTACGGCCACTCGCGGCCTGCTCGGCCGCCGTATTCCCGGTATCTCGCCGGTCTCGCTCGAAAGCGCGGCATCAGGCCTCGCATCGGGGCTTGTCGAAGCGGCTGAGGAAAGAGCATTGTGGAGCCGTTACGGGCTTTGACGGGAGAAACGAGGGGACATGGCACAGCTTATCACGTTATTGATCCTCGTCTGCGTGGGCTGGTGGCTGTATCGCCGCTTCGTCTCTGATGCGCGGAAGCTTGCTGAAAAATCCCGCCGCGCCGAGAAGGAGCGGCAGACCGGAGCTATCGGCACGCTGGTGAAGGACCCGGCGACGGGTGAATATCGCCTCAAGCGGGAAGACGAATAGAAGCTTCCTGGGAAGACAGCATAATGATATACATAAATAAAAGTATATCCTGAGGTGACCATGCAAGTCGCAAAATGGGGAAATAGCCTGGCGGTCCGCATCCCTGCGAAAGTTGCCGATGCTCTGGGGCTGAAGGAAGGCGACGATGTCGTCGTACGCATCGCCGAGGACAATGCCTTCGAAATAAAGAGGGACGATAGCCGCGAAAGGGCATTGGAAAGAATTAGACGCTTCAGGCGCAAGCTGCCGCCGGACTGGAAGTTTGATCGCGACGAAGCAAACGCTCGCTGATGCCTTTTATAGACACAAACATCGTGGTCTATGCGTTCAGCGATGACGTTCGGTCGGATAAGGCGCAAGCATTGCTCGCCGCTTCGCCGGTCATCAGCGCTCAGGTACTGAACGAGTTTGCCAATATCGGCCGCAAGAAGCTGGCTATGTCATGGTCCGAAATTCGGGAGGCGGTGGGAAGCATTCTAATATTGGTGTCAGCAGTTGTGGCGCTGGATGACGATCTTACCATCGCCGCGCTCGATCTTGCCGACCATTATCGCTTTTCATTCTATGACGCCCTGATTGTCGCTGCCGCTCTCAGGGCCGGTTGCGACCAACTCTATTCCGAAGACATGCAGGCCGGATTGATTGTCGAAAAGCAACTGACGATCGTCAATCCGTTTCTGTAGCGTACTCGGACGGCGAGGCCCTTGACCCCTGTCGCCCTCCGTGGCACCTGTCGCGCTCATATTCCAAGCAACCGGTACCGTCCCATGTCTGCTGCCATTCCCGATCACATGAACCCCAAGCGCTCCTTCCAGGCGCTGATCCTGACCCTGCATAATTACTGGGCGGACAAGGGTTGTGCGGTTCTGCAGCCCTATGACATGGAAGTCGGCGCCGGCACCTTCCACCCGGCCACTACGTTGCGCGCGCTCGGCCCGAAGCCGTGGAAGGCAGCCTATGTCCAGCCGTCCCGTCGTCCCTCCGACGGCCGCTACGGCGAGAACCCGAACCGCCTGCAGCATTATTACCAGTACCAGGTCATCCTGAAGCCGAACCCGCCGAACCTGCAGGAGCTTTATCTCGGATCGCTCGCCGCCATCGGCCTCGATCCGCTGCTGCACGATATCCGCTTCGTCGAGGACGATTGGGAAAGCCCGACGCTCGGTGCCTGGGGCCTTGGTTGGGAATGCTGGTGCGACGGCATGGAAGTCTCGCAGTTCACCTATTTCCAGCAGATCTGCGGCATCGAATGCTCGCCGGTTGCGGGTGAACTGACCTACGGTCTCGAGCGCCTCGCCATGTATGTGCAGGGCGTCGACAACGTCTACGACCTGAACTTCAATGGCCGCGAAGGCGACGAGAAGATCAGCTATGGCGATGTCTTCCTGCAGGCCGAGCAGGAATATTCCCGCCATAATTTCGAATTCGCCAATACCGAGATGCTGCATCGCCATTTCATCGATGCCGAGAAGGAATGCCAGGCGCTGCTCGCCGCCGGCGCGCCGGGCGACAATGCCAACCAGCGCCTGCACAAATGCGTCTTCCCGGCCTACGACCAATGCATCAAGGCCAGCCACGTCTTCAACCTGCTCGATGCCCGCGGTGTTATCTCCGTGACCGAACGCCAGAGCTACATCCTGCGCGTGCGCACGCTCGCCAAAGCCTGCGGCGAAGCCTTCCTGCTGACTGATGCCGGCGGCGTCAACCTGAACAGCGAGGCGGCATGACGCAAAAGCCTGCTAGCCGTATCGTCTGGCAAGGCACCGGGAAGTTGACTGTCGGCCGCTTGCTGGCGAAAAGCTTGGGCGCGCGGCTCATCGCCGATCCGAGGCGCTCAAGCTGACGGATACGGCGAGGCTGCAGCAGCTCCGGGCAACCTATAAATTGCTGCGCGGGCTGGCTGAACACACGGTCGAAATCGATACGACGGACCTTTCGCCGGAGCGGACGGCGGCTCGAATTCTCGCGCATATCAGTGGTTGACGACAGCCGAGATCCTGCGTCGTTGCCCGAAGATTTCCGCGAAACCTTGCCGTGCTGGCGGCGTCAACTGACGAGCGACTCGAAAATTCCCGTCGCTTCAGGGCCAACCTTCTTTTGTATTGCGTAAAACACCACTACGTTGTCAGCTGTTGTGACAACGTAAGCTTCGGTATCTCTTTTTGAAGAACGATATTCTTTACTTTAAATTTTCAGATGAGAATTTCGCCGCCAAGGTGTTGCGTCTTTTAGCATGGCCCATCTTATGCGCCATGCTGGTCGTTCTGACGTCGTGCAGCGATTTTGACAAGGAGTTCACGGTCCAGTCGGCAAACAGTACGGTTGAAGTCTACACCGACGGCACTGGCTTCGTGTCGGAGTTCTTCGACATCGCAGTAAAAAAGGCAGAAAATTACGGCGGCGTCTACGTCGATATCCCTCAACGTTTCACGGATGCGTCAGGGGGTGTTCACTGGCGAGATTTCCAATTGGCCGCAGCCCGGCGCGACGGACGCGACGAATACTTTTCCCGGGAAAACAACGTACCGGGCTACTCGATCTACATCGGAGCGGAGCACTGCAAAAACTGCTCTGCAGATCTGCCCACCGGTCTTACAAAGATCCAGATCGTTTACTGGCTCGGACGCCTGGTTCGTCAGGAAGGCGGCCGCGAGGTTCTCTTCCTGCCTGCCTATATGGGCCGCGTGCACGGCCAGGGTGCCAAAAAAACGCTGACTCTGAAGCTGCCGCCAGGGGGAACGTTGCGCCCTTCGCAACAGGATCGGACGGCGGCCTATGACGTGGTGAGGAGCGCACCGAATGAGATCCAGGTGTCTATTCCAGCAGGTAAAGGGGACCGAGTCCTACCTAACATCGAGGTCGAATATCCCGCTGGGACCTTTGTGACCGTAACGAGTGGCAAGCGGGTAGAGTGGTGGCTCTCCGATCACTTTCTCCCATTCATCAGCATTTCGGGACTGCTCATCGCCGGTCTGTTTATCCTCAATAGGTGGCGGGGCTGGCGATTGCCTGCATGTTCGATTGCTGTCGATAGCAAGGAGACGGAGAGCATATCGCCTGCTCTAGCCGCCTATTTATTCTTGGACTGGAAGCCCGGTGCTGCAAAGGCGGCCTTCATGGCGTCTGCCTGCCATCTCGCAATGAAAAGAATGCTTCGCCTTTCTGGCCTCGGCGAGGATTGCGAAGCTTCGGATTTGTCTGCCAGACAGGTGCGGAAGAAGGGTAAGGTGGCGCGCGCCAGATGGTACGGTCTTCCAGCTGTGACGCGTTCGGTATTTGGCCGAATTGAAGGGGAACGGCCTGTCAATGACCGGCGGACAGTCGTAAATGCCCTGTACGGTTTCGAACGTGACTTGCATCAGATCGTCGCTGAGGAATATCGGAAAATCAGAGGCGGTGTTGATCGAACACGGCTGGCAACTGCGGCTATCATTCTGGCCCTTGGCGTTGCCGTCGCCTATTTTACCGGTCTTTTGCGCTATTCCGCCGCCATCTCAGGGTTATTGTTGATTGTTTTTGTGGTTGTAACCATATTCCGCCATCCTGAGCGGTTTCCTGTGGCAACCGGCACCGCCGAGCAGTTCAAGCAGGCGCTTGGTTTGATGGTGGGTCTTCCGGTGATGGTGATTGTTGCACTTGTTTATATCGGCACGACTGAGGTGATCAGCGAACAGTGGCCGTATCTGATGGCGATCTTGCTGCACATTGCCGGCATCATTGCGGTTTTGGCGATGTTGCGCATGCCAACGTCGAAGCAGCGGCGGATCCGCAACAACATTCTAAATTTGAGTCGTTATTTCAACGGCGAGATGGATGGCCCGGCAATGTCGGTCGAATGCTACGAGCACTATCTCCCGTTCGCGGTTGCGCTTGATGTCGAGCAACGCTGGACCGAACGCTTCAATCTGTGGCGAGAGAGCCAAAAGATGGATGCCTATGCTCCGGATTGGCGGATCAGTTCTTAGAGACATTGTGAATTCGAAGTCTGCTTGAATTCCGCGAAGACGTCCGCGCCGAGATGACTTTCCCAACCCGAATCACTAACGTGCGATCATCAAATCGGGGAGCCCATCTGCATGTACGTGATACTCGCTATTCTCGTCGTCATCGCACTCTACGTCGTCTTCATCTACAACGGCCTGGTACGCTCCCGGCAGATGGCGGAGGAAGCCTGGTCGGGCATCGACGTCCAGCTCAAGCGCCGCGCGGACCTGATCCCGAACCTGATCGAGACGGTTAAAGGCTATGCCGCCCACGAGAAAAACACGCTCGAAGAGGTCGTCGAACTCAGGAACAAGGCGCAGGCCGTTCCCGCTGGCGATGTGGCCGGCAGGGCGCAGGCGGAAGGTCTGCTCGGCCAGGCGCTCGGCCGTGTGTTGGCGCTCGCCGAAGCCTATCCCGATCTCAAGGCCAACCAGAATTTCTCCGAGCTTCAGGCCTCGCTGGAAACGATGGAAAGCGAAATCCAGATGGCGCGGCGCTATTACAATGGCGCTGCCCGCGATCTGAACGTCAAGGTCGAGAGCTTCCCGTCGAACCTCGTCGCCGGCCAGTTCGGCTTCTCCAAGCGCGAATATTTCGAAATCGCCAACGAGGCGGACCGCGCCGTACCGACGGTCAAGTTCTGACCTTTGTCTTTGCGCAAAAACTGCTATGAGCAGTCCGACAAGGCCGTCCACGGCCGCTGCAATCGACAGAAGAGACAAGCGCAATGAGTAAAGCCAAGCTCACCATCATCCCGCCGGGCAAGCCGCTGGCCGGTCGTGCCGTGCCGCCGGGCTCGAAGTCGATCACCAATCGTGCGCTGCTGCTGGCAGGCCTTGCCAAGGGCACGAGCCGGCTGACCGGCGCGCTGAAGAGCGACGACACGAAATATATGGCCGAGGCGCTCAGGGCCATGGGTGTGCAGATCGACGAGCCCGATGAGACGACCTTCGTCGTGACCGGCAGTGGTAAGCTTCATCAGCCGAAAGCGCCGCTCTTCCTCGGCAATGCCGGCACGGCGACGCGTTTCCTGACGGCTGCCGTTGCCTCCGTCGAAGGCACGGTGGTGGTCGATGGCGACGAGCATATGCGCAAGCGGCCGATCGGCCCGCTGGTTGCAGCGCTGAAGTCACTTGGACTTGATGCGGAGGCGCCGACCGGCTGCCCGCCGGTGACCGTGCGCGGCAACGGGCATTTCGCTTCGGGCCGTGTTGAGATCGATGCGGGGCTGTCGAGCCAGTATGTATCCGCGCTTCTGATGGCGGCACCGCTTGCTAAGCAAGGCGCCAATGCGCCTGTCACGATTGCGCTTGCCGGTACCGATATCGGCGCCCGCGGTTATGTCGATCTGACACTTGCCGCCATGGAAGCCTTCGGCGCCAAGGTGGAACAGCTCGATGCGGCGACCTGGCGTGTCCAGCCGACCGGCTATACAGCAGCCGATTTCGTCATCGAGCCGGATGCATCCGCAGCGACTTATCTCTGGGCGGCCGAAGTTTTGAGCGGCGGCAAGATCGACCTTGGCGTGGCGAACGATGCCTTCACCCAGCCGGATGCCAAGGCTTATGAGACGATCGCCAAGTTCCCGCATCTGCCGGCCGAAATAGACGGTTCGCAGATGCAGGACGCTGTGCCGACGATCGCCGTTCTCGCCGCTTTCAACGAGACGCCGGTCCGCTTCGTCGGCATCGCCAACCTGCGCGTCAAGGAATGCGACCGTATTCGTGCCGTGTCGACGGGGCTCAACAATATCCGCGAAGGTCTGGCAGTCGAGGAAGGTGACGATCTGATCGTCCATTCCGATCCCGATCTCGCGGGTCAGACGCTGCCGGCCGAGATCGACACCTTTGCCGACCATCGCATCGCCATGAGTTTTGCGCTTGCCGGCCTGAAGATCGATGGCATCACGATTCTCGACCCTGACTGCGTCGGCAAGACCTTCCCGGCTTACTGGCGCACGCTTGCGGGGCTGGGGGTAGCCTACAAAGACGAGGCCTAGGGATCGCGAGACGCCATAGGCTGAACCGCAATCGGGGGAGGGGACATGGTCCAGCGGTTTATCGGCATTTGCTTCGCGCTATTGCTGATGCTGACGGCGCGGGCAGCCATAGGCGCCGAATTCATCGCCTCCTTCGATTCCGCCATCCAGTTGGAAAAGAGCGGAGCGATGACGGTGGCGGAAACGATCACCGTCAATGCCGAAGGCAATCGCATCCGGCGAGGCATCTTCCGCGATATTCCGCTGACCTTCAGGGATGCGGGCGGACGACGCCGCAGCGTCGATTTCAGCGTCGTCTCGGTCAAGCGCGACGGCAGGGACGAGCCCTGGCATACGGAGTCCGTCACCGGCGGTATCCGCATCTATGCCGGCTCCGAAGACGTGACGATCTCTCCCGGCCGCCACCAATATGTCTTCACCTATAAAACGAACCGCCAGATCCGTTACTTCGACGATCATGATGAGCTTTATTGGAACGTCACCGGCAACGGCTGGATTTTTCCGATCCGCTCGGCAGTAGTGACGGTCACCTTTCCGCAGGGCGTCGTGCCGGAAGATGTCACTGTCTTCACTGGCCCCGTCGGTGCCACTGGCAAGAATGCGCGAGCGAACGTGGACGACGGCCGACTGGTCGTTGCAACCACCGCTCCCCTCGGCGAGGAGGAGGGACTGACCTTTGCGGCGAAACTGCCGAAAGGTGCGATCGATCCACCGAGCGCCGATCAGGAAAGCAGCTGGTGGTTCAGCGATAACAGGAACTATTTCATCGGTTTCGGCGGTCTTATCCTCGTCTTTCTCTATTACACGCGCTCCTGGCTGAAGGTTGGCCGCGATCCGGCACGTGAGATCGTCGTACCGCGCTGGGATCCGCCCTCCGGCATCTCTCCGGCGCTCGTCAATTACATCGACAACAGGGGTTTTTCCGGCCAGGGCTGGACGGCGCTTTCGGCCACGGCGCTCGATCTTGCCGTGCGTGGTTACGTCAGGTTGGAAGATCTCAAGGACTCCATCATCATCCGCCGCACCGACAAGCCGCTCGGCAAGGAGAAGCTCCAGGTTGGCGAGGCGGAACTCCTGAAGGCCGTCGGCGGCAGCGGCGATACGCTTACGATCGACAAGGCCAACGGCGAAAAGGTCAAATCCGTCGGGCAGAGCTTCCGGTCCTCGATCGAACGGGAGCATCGCGGCAAATATTACAATTCCAATGCCGGTTATATCACTGGCGGCGTGATCTTGAGCGCCGCGGCCCTGGTAGCGCTCTTCGTCTTCGGCTCGCTGGAGCCGGATACGATCGTGCTGATGATCATCCCCATCGGCATTTCCGTCTTTCTGTCCGTCTTCGTCGCGGGTTTTGCGAAGGCCCTGCATCGCGGCCGTTCGCTTGTGAGCAAGATTTTCGCGGTCATTGCCATTGCGATCGCCGTTTTTGTGGGCTTAAGCATTCTCTCGGCCGTCGTGCTGGCGCTCGGCTCTTCGCTGATGGAATTCCACGAAACGCCCATGCTCTTTGCGGTCGGCGGCATCGTGCTCTTCAATATCCTCTATTTCTTCATCATGGGGGCGCCGACGCCGCTTGGCGCCAAGATGACGGCCGGTGTCGATGGCCTGCGGCAATATCTGACGCTCGCCGAAAAAGACCGCATGAACATGGCGGGCGCACCGCAAATGTCGCCGCAGCATTTCGAAACCCTGTTGCCCTATGCCGTGGCGCTCGGTGTCGAAAAACCCTGGTCGCGCACCTTCGAGACTTGGCTGGCTGCGGCTTCCGCAGGGGCGGCCGCGGCTGCCTATAATCCTGGCTGGTATTCCGGCAATTTCAACAGCGGCAGTTTTTCCGATCGCATCGGCAGCTTCTCCTCATCGATGGCCTCGACGATTGCCTCCACCATTCCGTCACCGCCGCCCTCCAGTTCGTCCTCGGGTTTTTCCGGCGGCGGCTCGTCTGGCGGAGGCGGCGGTGGTGGCGGAGGCGGGGGCTGGTGAGCTTTCCCGCTTGACCTTTCGGGCCTTCCCGCTTAACCGCCAGACCAACAGGCCCGGCCAATAGGCCAGACCAGTAGGAAAGGGATCAGGCATGAAGGTTCTGTTGATCGGATCGGGCGGACGCGAGCACGCACTCGCCTGGAAGCTGGCGCAATCGCCGCTGATGACGGAATTCTACGCCGCGCCCGGCAACCCCGGCATCGCCGAACATGCGACACTGGTTGCGGTCGATATCGATGACCACGATGCGGTCGTCGCCTTCTGCCGCGAAAAGGCGATCGATTTCGTCGTCGTCGGACCGGAGGCTCCGCTGGTTGCCGGCATTGCCGACCGACTACGCGCCGCAGGCTTTGCCGTCTTTGGCCCGTCGGCCGCCGCTGCCCAGCTCGAAGGCTCCAAGGGCTTCACCAAGGATATCTGCGCCCGCTACGACATTCCGACCGGTGCCTATCAGCGTTTCAACAACGCGCCAAAGGCCAAGGCCTATATCCGTGAACAGGGCGCGCCGATCGTCGTCAAGGCCGATGGTCTTGCCGCCGGCAAGGGTGTCACCGTTGCCATGACACTGGACGAGGCATTGGCCGCTGTGGACGATTGTTTCGAAGGTGCTTTCGGCGAGGCCGGGGCCGAAGTCGTCGTCGAAGCCTATCTCGATGGCGAGGAAGCGAGCTTCTTCTGCCTTTGCGACGGAAAGAGCGCTTTGCCGCTGGCAACCGCACAAGACCACAAGCGCGTTGGCGAAGGCGATACCGGCCCGAATACCGGCGGTATGGGCGCCTATTCGCCGGCACCCGTCATGACGGCCGAGATGACCGAGCGCACGATGAAGGAGATTATCGAGCCGACCATTCGCGGCATGGCCGAAAGCGGCCATTCCTTCAGCGGGGTTTTCTTTGCGGGCCTGATGATCACCGCCAAGGGGCCGGAACTCATCGAATACAATGTCCGCTTCGGCGATCCGGAATGCCAGGTGCTGATGATGCGGCTCAAAAGCGATCTCCTGCCGCTGTTGCTCGCCTGTGCCAATGGCACGCTGGACCAACTCGAGGCGGAATGGACCGAGGATCCGGCGCTGACCGTCGTCATGGCCTCGAAAGGCTATCCGGGCGCCTATGAGAAGAACACCCCGATCCTCGCGCTGCCGGAAGCCGGTGAGGGAGAGAAGGTGTTTCACGCCGGCACATCGCTGAAGGATGGCGCGCTTGTCGCCACCGGCGGCCGCGTCCTCAACGTGACGGCGACGGGTCGCACGGTCGGCGAGGCGAAGGACCGCGCCTATGCCCTGCTGGACGGGGTGAAATGGGAAAACGGCTTCTGCCGCCGCGATATCGGCTGGCGCGCGGTCGAACGCGAAAAGGCATAGGGCGCGGCCAGACAACGGCTCGCTTCGCTAAATTTTTACTCTTTCCTCTGACGGGATGGAAACAAAGCTGCGCTAATCTGGCTCCCGATATAAGACGGAGTAGGGCTGATGCATCGGATTTTCCTCAGTGCAGTATTTCTGCTGGCGGCTGGTTCCGCCATGGCCGGCTCGATCGAAGTGGTCGGGCCGAGCAAGCCGAAGGACGCTGGCAGCATCATTACTGAGACCTGCGACCATTGCCCGCCGCTTCGGACGGAAGCCTCCAAGAAGGATTATTCGGTACCGGAGCTGCGTCCCGGCGCTTTCCAGCAGGCCGAGGTCCGTGATGTCGATGGAGAAAAGAAGATCTATCGCACCGAAAACTGGATGGGTGGTTCCCCCGTCCTCTTCGTGAGCAAGGCAACGCCCGAGCAGATGCTTGCACTGGCCCCGCCGGTGCCCAGCGAAGGTATCGACAATGAGGCGACGGCAGCTGTGATCGGCGGCGATGCGAAGCCCGTGGCGGCCGGTATGGGTGGCATCACACCTCTCGACGTTTCCGCGTTTGAGCTCCGTTTCTAATTCAGACCTCTTGCCACTCCGATCAAAGTTTCGATCGTCGCGAACGCACCCTGAAGAAAAGCAGGGTGCGTTTTGTCTATTTTAAATAAGAATATTCTAATTTATTTGATTGCAATTACAAAGAACTGCAACTTATACAATTCTGCAAGAAGATACCCATCAATTTTACTAGGCTCGCCGAGTAGAAGCTCTGCCTTTGTTAAAAGATAATTTAATCATTCACATTAATTTTACTTACCGAGGGACCGGAGGACGCATGATTGCGCTAGCTGAGCGCCCGATGTTTCGCGCGCAGGTCGGAAGTTGACCGATCCGGGATACTGCTTTTCACCTTTTCCGTGAGGTCAATCATGAAGAAGCTCAAGATTGCCCATCAGCTTTTTGCGCTGATTGGTGTTTTGATGGCTGCATTTGCAGTCGCAACCTATTTTGAGATCCGTACATCCGAGCAGGCGATCTATGATGAGCGTTTCGATATGCTTCGCACGCAGGTCGAATCGGGCATCTCCGTCCTCAATACTTTCTACGAACGCGAAAAAGCCGGCCAGATGACGCATGAGGCCGCCCAGGCCGAAGCTTTCGACGTCCTGAAGCGCGTTACCTTCCAGCCATCAGGTTATCTCTTCGGCTTCGATTACAATGTCGTCCTGCTCTTCCATCCGAGCCCGGCCAATATCGGCAAGGACATGAGCGGACAGATCGACAAGACAGGCGCGAAATTCAGCCAGGCGCTCGTCGACCGCGGCAAGGCCGGCGGCGGCCGTACCCTCTACTATTGGAGCAAGCCCGGCCAGCCGGAAGACCAGCTCTTCCTCAAGGGCGGTTATTCCAAGGCCTTCGAACCTTGGAAGATCGTCGTCGGCACCGGCGTCTATCTCGACGACCTCCAGCAGAAGGTCAATGCGACGATCTGGAAGGCGTTGACCGCCTCGCTGATCGTCTTCGTCTGCGGTATCGGCGCCGCCGCCTATTTCATCCGCGGCATCTCCAGTCCGCTGAAGGATGTGCATACCGCTCTGCAGGCTGTGGCTGAAGAGAATGTCTCGCTTGATATCCCGCATACGGGCATGAACAACGAAGTCGGCATGATGGCGAAGGCGACGCAATCGCTGCAGGAAAAGATCCGGGAACGTCACGCGATGTCGGATCGCGAGGCTGCCCAGCAGCTGGCGCTCGAAAACGAGCGCGAAACCAACCTGCGCCATCAGCAGGACGAAGCCTCGCTGCAGGCCCGTGTCGTCAGCACCATCGGCCAGGCTCTGGAGCAGATCGCCCACGGCGACCTGACGGTGCGCTGCGCCGACATCGGCCAGAAATACGCGGCTCTGCGCGACAACTTCAACGATGCGCTCTCGCATCTGGAAGCGGCCATGGCCCAGGTCAGCGCCAAGGGCGGTGACATCGGCGTCGCCAAGGAAGAGATCCGTCGCGCCTCCAACGAACTGTCGCAACGCACCGAGCGTCAGGCCGCAAGCCTGGAAGAAACCTCGGCTGCTCTCGACGAGCTGACCGTTGCCGTGCGCCAGACCGCCGATGGCGCTCATGAGGCCAGCAAGCGGGTTCACTCGGTCTCGACGGAAGCCACCCACAGCGATGCGATCGTCACGCAGGCGATCGAAGCCATGAGCGGCATCGAAAAGTCCTCGTCTGAGATCACCAAGATCATCGGCGTCATCGACGAAATCGCCTTCCAAACCAACCTCTTGGCTCTGAATGCCGGTGTCGAGGCAGCACGTGCCGGCGAAAGCGGCAAGGGCTTTGCCGTCGTCGCTCAGGAAGTGCGTGAACTGGCCCAGCGCTCGGCGGCTGCCGCCAAGGAGATCAAGGACCAGATCGCCCGCTCCTCCAGCCAGGTCGACCACGGTGTCCGCCTCGTCGGCGAGGCCGGCGAAGCGCTGAAGCGCATCTCCGACCAGATCAAGGCTGCCAACGAGATCGTTGCCAAGATCGCCCACAGCGCGTCTGAACAGGATACGACGCTGCGCTCGATCTCGTCCTCGATGAACCAGCTCGACGCCGCCACCCAGCAGAACGCCGCCATGGCCGAAGAGACCACGGCATCGGCCGAAACGCTGGCTGCCGACACCGACGAACTGCTCGGCCTTATCAGAGGCTTCCGCGTCGGCAACGCTGCGGCGGCTCCCGCCATGCATCAGGGGCGCCGCGCCGCATAAACGGGGCGCAGACGTCAGGCCTTTTCATCACCAAAGCATTAGCGGCCGCCGGATGTAAATCCGGCGGTTTTGCTTCTGACGCCCCCAGATTTACAGGGAAATTTTGCTCAAAATCTAATAAAATTAAAGCTTTATTATAGGATGAATGCCAATCGTAGCGAACCGGTCGCAGCATGTTCTTTTAGCAGCGGTAGATGCGTCGCCTTCATCCGGCGCGCTCGCACAGGCGGTAGAAAACCGCACCGGAATGCAACCCCCATTCCTGTTGCGAGGCATCATGAAGAATCTGAAAATATCGAAGCAGCTTATCTTGCTGGTCGTCGGCCTGATGGTAGCGTTTGCGATCGCAACCACCCTCCAGGTCCGCTCCTCGGTCGATGCGATCTATAAGGAACGCTATGACATGCTGCGTTCGGAGGTCCAGTCCGCGGTCTCCGTTCTCAAGTTCTATCAGGCGAAGGTGACTTCAGGCGAAATGAAGCTGGAAGACGCCCAGAAACAGGCCTACGCCACCGTCAATGCTATGAAATACGATCCGGATGGCTATTTCTTCGGCTATGACTACGACGTTAAGATGATATTCCACTATGACGCCTCGAAAGTCGGGCAGATCAACAAGGGGCAGCCGGACAGCAAAGGCAAGCTCTATCGCGAAGAGTTGGTCAAGCTCGGGCAGCAGGGCGGCGGTCTTGTCGAATATTATTCCACAGCCAAACCCGGCCAGCCTGTTGGCGATTATCGCAAGACGGCCTATGCAATGGCCTTCGATCCCTGGAAGGTTGTTGTTAGTAGCGGAGTCTACATGGACGATCTCGATGCCCAGGTGAACGACAAGATCCTGGCGGCGCTGTCTGGCAGCATCGTCCTGTTCTTCTTCGCCCTTGTCGCCGCCTATCTGGTCATCCGCGGCATATCGAACCCGTTGAAGGACGTGCATACCGCTCTGCAGGCGGTTGCCGACGAAGATGTCTCGCTTGATATCCCGCATACGGGCATGAACAACGAAGTCGGCATGATGGCGAAGGCGACGCAATCGCTGCAGGAAAAGATCCGGGAGCGTCACGCGATGTCGGATCGCGAGGCTGCCCAGCAGCTGGCGCTCGAAAACGAGCGCGAAACCAACCTGCGCCATCAGCAGGACGAAGCCTCGCTGCAGGCCCGTGTCGTCAGCACCATCGGCCAGGCTCTGGAGCAGATCGCCCACGGCGACCTGACGGTGCGCTGCGCCGACATCGGCCAGAAATACGCGGCTCTGCGCGACAACTTCAACGATGCGCTCTCGCATCTGGAAGCGGCCATGGCCCAGGTCAGCGCCAAGGGCGGTGACATCGGCGTCGCCAAGGAAGAGATCCGTCGCGCCTCCAACGAACTGTCGCAACGCACCGAGCGTCAGGCCGCAAGCCTGGAAGAAACCTCGGCTGCTCTCGACGAGCTGACCGTTGCCGTGCGCCAGACCGCCGATGGCGCTCATGAGGCCAGCAAGCGGGTTCACTCGGTCTCGACGGAAGCCACCCACAGCGATGCGATCGTCACGCAGGCGATCGAAGCCATGAGCGGCATCGAAAAGTCCTCGTCTGAGATCACCAAGATCATCGGCGTCATCGACGAAATCGCCTTCCAAACCAACCTCTTGGCTCTGAATGCCGGTGTCGAGGCAGCACGTGCCGGCGAAAGCGGCAAGGGCTTTGCCGTCGTCGCTCAGGAAGTGCGTGAACTGGCCCAGCGCTCGGCGGCTGCCGCCAAGGAGATCAAGGACCAGATCGCCCGCTCCTCCAGCCAGGTCGACCACGGTGTCCGCCTCGTCGGCGAGGCCGGCGAAGCGCTGAAGCGCATCTCCGACCAGATCAAGGCTGCCAACGAGATCGTTGCCAAGATCGCCCACAGCGCGTCTGAACAGGATACGACGCTGCGCTCGATCTCGTCCTCGATGAACCAGCTCGACGCCGCCACCCAGCAGAACGCCGCCATGGCCGAAGAGACCACGGCATCGGCCGAAACGCTGGCTGCCGACACCGACGAACTGCTCGGCCTTATCAGAGGCTTCCGCGTCGGCAACGCTGCGGCGGCTCCCGCCATGCATCAGGGGCGCCGCGCCGCATAAACGGGGCGCAGACGTCAGGCCTTTTCATCACCAAAGCATTAGCGGCCGCCGGATGTAAATCCGGCGGTCGTGTTCTTTTCCGGGAAGATGTCGGAAAGCGCTATATACTGGGCGCTGCATCGGAAATGCAGGCCCGGAACCAGCGCTGCGCTGGATGTGCATCATTGCGCCGATGCCATGACAGGACAAAAGGGATGCTGTCGAGCGAGATAGGCGGCTCCAGCAAGGCGAGCTCGTCCGAATGACCCGAAGCCGCCACGACACCGGCCATCAAGGTGGCGATCATGTTGGAGCGGGCAATCAGCAGCGGTGCGGCATACATATTCGGAAGGGTCAGCGCGAGCCGTCGCTGATGCCCTTTTTTCGCCAGCGCTGCATCGACATGGCCGAAGCGCTCGTTCTCTGGCGAGACGAGCAGATGCGGAAGAGCCAGAAATGCATCGAGATTGAGCGCGCTCCTTGCAGCTGGATGACCCTTCCTGACGATACAGACGAAACGCTCCTCGAACAGAGGCTGGGTCAGAATGCGTCCTGTTTTCGTTGCGGGCACGCCGACCGTAGCATCAACTTCTCCCGAATCCAGCAGGTCGATGGCGTCGTCACGCGCACTGAAATTCCTGACCTGCAATGTCGTGGCCGGAGCCGCCTTGGCGAGAAGAGTAACGAGCTGCGGGAGAAGCGCGAAAGTCGGATGGTCGGAAAGGCCGATCGTGAAGGTGGCGGACGAGGTCGAGGGATCGAACGCCTGCGTAAAAGCAAGCGTGCGCTGGATTTCGGCAAGGGCGCGCGACAAGGGTTCGGCGAGATCAAGCGCCCGTGGTGTCGGCTGCAACCCCTGCGGCCCGCGCACCAGCAACTCATCCTTGAGAAGGTTGCGCAACCGGGCCAAAGCAGCGCTCATCGCCGGCTGCGTTCGGCCGATGCGAATGCCGGCCTTCGTCACGCTCCGTTCCTTCATGAGCGCGTCGAAGGCGACAATCAGATTGAGATCGATACCGTGCAAATCCATGGCATGGATGAATGCATATACTTCATATCAATTTCAAGCATGTTCCCGATGCCGCTAGGTTTGCTTTGTCACAACACAAACCGGGCAGGAGTTCATCATGCCATTTGCAAACTACAAGTTTCCCGAGGGTACTCTGACCGCAGAGCAGAAGGAGGACATCATCCTCCGAACGACGGCCATGTTCGTCGACTTTTTCGGGGAGGGCGTTCGCCCCTACACCATGGTCCTCGTCGATGAGGTCGTCGACGGCGGTTATGGCCGCGCAGGCGAAACCCTCACGATCGCCAAGATGCAAAAGGGACGATGAGGGCAAAAAGCAAAATGGGGCCGTCCGGCCCCATTTTTTGTCTGTCGGCCGTTTAGGCGGCGATCTTGGAGAAATCCGCCACCGTGCCGGTCGCCGCGCGGATCATCCGCAACAGGGCGAGGCGGTTGGCGCGGATCGCGGCATCCTCGTCATTGACCAGCACATCGGTGAAGAAACGGTCGACGGGAGCGCGCAGCTTCGACAGCGCTTCCATGGCCGAGCGGAAGTCTTCATGCGCAACCGCGCCGGCAGCTTCCGACGAAGCCTTGGTGATGGCGGCGAACAGTTCCTTCTCGGCGTCGAGCTTCAGCAATGCCTCGGAAACGCCGTCGGCAACAACCGTGCCCTTCTTTTCCTCGGCTGCGAGAAGCTGCGTGGCGCGCTTGGTGCCGGCGAGCAGATTGATGCCGTCTTCCGAGGTGATGAAGGCCGTCAGCGCCTCGACGCGGCGGGCGACCATCAGGAGGTCGTCGGATTCAGGTGTCAGCACGGCATCGATGAGGTCGTGGCGCGCACCCTGTTCGCGCAGATAGACTTTCAGGCGGTCGTGGAAGAAGGAGAGCAGATCGAACTGCCGCGACAGGTCGTCGGTGGCAACATTGGCGCCGATATCCATGTCGATGCGCTGCATATGCGAGACGATGCGCGGCAAGAGCGTCACGCGGGCGCGCTTTTCGAGCAGGATGCGGATGATGCCGAGCGCCGCACGGCGAAGAGCAAACGGATCCTTCGAGCCGGTCGGCTTTTCGTCGATCGCCCAGAAACCGATGAGCGTGTCGAGCTTGTCTGCCAGCGCCACTGATATCGCCACCTTGTCGTCGGGCACGCGGTCGGATGGGCCCTGCGGCTTGTAATGGTCTTCGATCGCGGTGGAAACCAAGACGTCTTCGCCCTGCAGAGCCGCATATTTGCGGCCCATGACACCCTGCAGTTCCGGGAATTCGCCAACCGCTTCGGTGCGCAGGTCCGCCTTGCAGAGCACCGCGGCGCGGTCCACCACCTTGTAATCGGCGCCGACAGGCATGGCGATCTTGGCGGCCATCGCGCGGATGCGCTCGACGCGATCGCCCTGCGTGCCGAGCTTGGCATGGAAGGTCACGTTCAGCGCGTCGAGCTTGGCCATGCGCTGGTCAAGCGGCTTGGTCAGATCGAGGCCGAATTTCTTGGCGGAAGCTTCCAGCGTTTCGAGGTCCGGCAGGTTGCCCTGGTCGCGCTTCCAGAAATGCAGCGCGTCGGAGAGGCGCGCGCGCACGACCTTGCCGTTGCCATGGACGATCTCCTTGCCGCCGTCAGTTGCCTGGATGTTGGAGACGAGGATGAATTTGTTCGAAAGCGTCTCTTCACCCTGTTTGCGGGTGACGAAGCATTTCTGGTTGGTCTTGATAGTCAGGCGAATGATCTCGGACGGAATCGAAAGATAGTCCTCCTCGAAGGATCCCATCAGCACCTGCGGCCACTCGACGAGGCCGGACACTTCTTCCAGCAGGCCCTCATCCTCGACCAGTTCCAGCCCGTTCGCAAAGGCGACGTCGCGGGCATCATGCAGGATGATGTCCTTGCGCCGCTCGGCATCGAGAATGACTTTCGCCTTTTCAAGGCTCGCAACGTAATCATCGAAGCGCTTGACGGTGATGGCGTCTGGCGCGTGGAAGCGATGGCCGTAGGTCACGTTGGAGGCGACGAGGCCGTCGATCTCGAAGGGGATGACCACGGTTTCTTCATGCTCGCTGCCGAAGGTGCAGACGATCGACTGCAGCGGGCGCACCCAGCGCAGCGAACCGGGCTGCGACGAGGCCTTGCCCCAGCGCATCGACTTCGGCCATGGGAAATCCTTGATGATGCCGGGCATCACTTCGGCAATGATCTCTTCGGCGCCGCGGCCCGGCTTGGAGATGACGGCGACATAGAAATCGCCCTTTTTCGGATCGCTGACGACCTGCGCTTCGGAAATGGAAGAAAGGCCCGCGCCGCGCAGGAAGCCCTCGATCGCCTTTTCGTTGGCGTCGGTGCGAGGCCCCTTGCGCTCTTCACGCACATCGGCGGAGCGGGCCGTCAGCCCGTGAATGTCGAGCGTCAGGCGGCGCGGCGTCCAGTATTCGCGCGCACCCTCATAGGTCAGTCCTGCTTCCACCAGGGCGTCGGTGAGGAGCTTCTTGAGGTCACCGGCGGCCTTGCGCTGCATACGGGCGGGGATCTCTTCGGAGCGAAGTTCGAGAAGCAGGTTCGGCATGATACTCTTTTCCTGGCGCCTGCAGGGCAGGGGCAATCAAAAATGGTCGCCTCTGCTACCAAAGAATGCCGCATCTGCACAACCGCAAAAACGGGATGAGGAAGGCTCAATTGCGCCTCAGATATATGGCTTAAACCGACGAGAGCATTCCCTTCCGCTGTGGAAAGCGGCGGTAGGCATTGCCTTGCCGCTTTTCGCCGCTATGGTCCGCCAACCCTAATAAATTGCAGGAAATCTCATGGCCGCTGACCTTCGTTCGCTCGCAGCAAGCATCTCCGCCGAAATCAACGCCCGGCCCGATCAGGCCAAGGCGGCGATCGAGCTGCTGGACGAGGGTGCAACGGTGCCGTTCATCGCCCGCTACCGCAAGGAAATGACGGGCGGCCTTGACGATACGCAGCTGCGCACGCTGGCCGAACGCCTCGTATACCTACGCGAGCTCGAAGCCCGCCGTGATGCGATCATCGGTTCGATCAATGGTCAGGACAAGATGACCGCGGAACTGATGGGCAAGCTCAGTGCTGCCACGACCAAGGCCGAGCTGGAAGACCTCTACCTGCCCTACAAGCCGAAGCGTCGCACCCGTGCCGAAATCGCCCGCGAGCGCGGCCTCGGTCCGCTTGCCGAAGCAATCCTTGCCGATCGCAGCAAGGAGCCGGCCACACTTGCGGAAGCCTATATCACCGCCGATGTGCCTGACGTGAAGACGGCCCTCGACGGTGCCCGCGACATCGTCGCCGAAGGTTTTGCCGAAAATGCCGATCTGCTCGGCAAGCTGCGTGCCCATATGCGCAATGCCGCGCTTCTCAAGGCGAAGGTCGTTGAAGGCAAGGAAGCGACCGGCGAAAAGTTCTCCGACTATTTCGATCATTCCGAACGCTGGGCAACCGCCCCCGGCCACCGTGCGCTTGCCATGCTGCGCGGCTGGAACGAGGAAGTGCTGACGCTGACGATCGATGCCGATGCCGAGATTGCCTCGCCGAACAAGCCGGTCGAGCGCATGATCGCCGCTGCTTACGAGATCGGCACAAGCCGTCCGGGCGATCGCTGGCTGATGGATGTCGCGAGCTGGACCTGGCGCGTGAAGCTCTCCATGTCGCTCTCGCTCGACCTGATGCGCGAACTGCGCGAAAGGGCCGAGGAAGAAGCGATCCACGTCTTTGCCCGCAATCTCAAGGATCTGCTTTTGGCAGCCCCCGCCGGCTCGCGCGCCACGATGGGCCTCGATCCGGGCATCCGCACCGGCGTCAAGGTCGCGATCATCGATGGCACCGGCAAGCTGCTCGATACGACCACGGTCTATCCGTTCCCGCCGAAGAATGACGTGCGCGGCACGCAGGCCGAGCTCGCTTCCCTCATTCGCAAGCACAATGTTGAGTTGATCGCGATCGGCAACGGCACGGGCAGCCGCGAGACTGAAAAGCTGGTGGCCGATATGCTGACGGCTCTTCCGGCGCCAAAGCCCACCAAGGTCATCGTCTCTGAAGCCGGCGCCTCCGTCTACTCGGCTTCGGAAACCGCTGCTGCAGAATTCCCGCAGCTCGACGTATCGCTGCGCGGCGCCGTCTCCATCGCGCGGCGCCTGCAGGATCCGCTCGCCGAGCTCGTCAAGATCGAGCCGAAGTCGATCGGCGTCGGCCAGTACCAGCACGACGTCGATCAGACGAAGCTCTCACGCTCGCTCGATGCGGTCGTCGAAGACGCCGTGAATGCCGTCGGCGTCGATCTCAACACGGCGTCTGCGCCGCTGCTTTCGCGCGTTTCCGGCCTTGGCCGCTCGATTGCCGATGCGATCGTGCTGCATCGAGACCAGAATGGCGCCTTTGAAAGCCGTAAGGACCTGTTGAAGGTGGCCCGCCTCGGGCAGCGCACCTTCGAACAGGCGGCCGGCTTCCTGCGCATCCCCAATGGCAAGGAACCCCTCGATGCCTCCTCGGTGCATCCGGAAGCCTATGGCGTAGCGAAGAAGATTGTTGCTGCCTGCGGCCGTGACCTCCGCTCGCTGATGGGCGATAGCGTCACCCTGAAGGCGCTCGACCCGCGCAAGTTCATCGACGAGAAGTTCGGCCTACCGACCGTCAAGGATATCATCGCCGAGCTGGATAAGCCGGGCCGCGACCCGCGCCCGAGCTTCAAGACTGCGACTTTTGCGGAGGGCATTGATGAGATCAGCGACCTGAAGCCCGGCATGGTGCTGGAAGGCACCGTCACCAATGTCGCGGCCTTCGGCGCCTTCGTCGATATCGGCGTGCATCAGGATGGCCTGGTCCACGTCTCCCAGCTTGCCGACCGCTTCATCAAGGACCCTCACGAAATCGTGAAGGCGGGCGACGTCGTCAAGGTTCGCGTCGTCGAAGTCGATGTGAAGCGCAAGCGCATCGGCCTTTCCATGCGCAAAGATGACGGCGCTCCGGCGGGTTCTCCGCGCGGTGAGTCGCGCGCAAATACCGGCCCGCGTCCGCAGCAGGATCGCAAGCCCGCGCCGCCAAAGCCGCAGAGCCAGGGTGCGTTCGGTGCGGCGCTCGCCGAAGCCATGAAGCGAAAATAAGGGCTTAGCCCTCAAGTTTGCAAAAATGTCACAGTTTGGCAATTGAATCTGCGGAGTGCTAAATCCGGCGCTTGTAAGGCAGAAGAGAGCTATTAAGTTGATGTGACCATCCTGTCACATTTGCGAGGCGTCCATGGCGTCGGCATTCTTATCGATTGTCCAAAAAATTGTCCGAAAGGGTTCTTTGGCCCTTACTCTTGCCAATGGCGAGACCCACACGATTGGCGACGGCACCGGGGAATTGGTTGCCGTTCGTCTTGCCGATCAGGAAGCCGAGGATGCGATCCGTCGCGATCCGACGCTGAAGCTCGGCGAAATGTATATGGAAGGCCGGTTCATTCTCGAACAGGGTGACATCTACGACTTCCTCGCCCTAGTGAAGCAGAATACCACCAATGAGATCTTCGATTTCAAGATGGCTGCCCTGCTGATCGGCCGCATTGCCATGCAACAGCTCAAGAGCCGCATGCCGATCAATCACAACAAGCGTAATGTCGCCCATCATTACGACCTCTCCGAAAAGCTCTTCGAACTCTTCCTCGACGAGGACTGGCAGTATTCCTGCGCTTATTTCGATCCGCCTAATATCAGCCTGGAAGAGGCGCAGGTCGCCAAGAAGCGCCACATCGCGGCAAAGCTCATGCCGCAGCCGAACCAGCGCGTGCTGGAAATCGGTTCGGGCTGGGGCGGCATGGCCATGTATCTGGCGGAATCGACGCCCGGCCTCGATGTCACCGGTATCACGCTCAGCGAAGAGCAGCTGAAGATCTCACGCGAACGAGCGGAGAAGCGCGGTCTTGCCGATCGTGTCCGTTTCGAACTGCAGGATTATCGCTACCTCACGGGTAAGAAGTTTGACCGCATCGTCTCGGTCGGCATGTTCGAACATGTTGGCATCGGCAATTATCCCAACTTCTTCAAAAAGGTGTACGAGCTGTTGGATGACAACGGCGTCATGCTGCTGCATTCGATCGCGCGTCCGAAGCCGAGTTTTGCGACCAACGCCTTCATCGAGAAGTACATCTTCCCGCAGGGCTACATTCCCTCGATTGCAGAAACGCTGGTGCCGCTCGAAAAGGCGGGGTTGCTGACCCGCGACGTCGAGGTGCTGCCCCTGCACTACGCCTACACTCTGCGCCACTGGCGTGAGCGCTTCGTCGCCCGCAAGGCCGAAGCCGTGGCGCTTTACGACGAGAAGTTCTTCCGCATGTGGGAATTCTATCTGGCCGGCTCCGAAATGGGCTTCCGCTGGGACGAGCTTTTCATCGAGCAAATCCAGATCACTAAGAATCAGTTCGCGACACCTGATAACCGCAATTACATTGCGCAGAACGAGGTGAAGCTTCGGGAATTCGAGGCGACGCGTCCACCCCTGGAGAAGTTCACCTTCTGATATCGAAAGCGCGGTCCAACCGCGCTTTTTCTTTTTTGGAGAGACGGATATGAGCGCATTTCCTGAAATCACCCTCGTGCGCCACGGCGAGACGGCATGGTCGCTGTCCGGTCAGCATACCGGCCGGACCGATATTCCGCTCACCGCCAATGGCGAAGCTGCGGCCCGCGCGCTTGCTTCGCGGCTTGCGGGTCTTTCCGTCTCCGCGGTCTGGTCGAGCCCTTCGCAGCGAGCCCGCAACACCTGCGCGCTCTCGGGTTTCGGGGAAGGGGCGATCATCAAGCCCGATCTCGCGGAATGGGACTATGGCGCTTACGAAGGCATCACGACCAAGGAAATCCTCTCGAAGCGCCCCGGCTGGCAGCTTTTCCGCGATGGTTGCCCGGATGGCGAAGCAGCAGCCGATGTCGGCGCCCGTGCCGATCGCATCATCGCGGAGCTTCGGCAGATCGATGCGCCGGTCCTGATCTTTTCGAGCTCGCATTTCCTGCGTGTGCTCGGCGCCCGCTGGCTCGGCCTGCCGGCGGAAGATGGCTCCCGTTTCAGTCTGGATACGACGAGCATCAGCGTTCTCGGCTACGAGCACGATCTGACCGAACCGGTCATTCGCTGCTGGAACCAGAGGTAATTTCACATCCCTTCGATCTCGCCGCCGTGGTTAAGATTGAGGTAACACCCTCGCCGTAAATGTACCGATCGCCGCCGTCCGCGGCCGTTCTTGTATTGTGTTTTCTGGAGTGCGGATGTGTTTAATCGATCTGTCGTATCGATCTCTTTAGCTATTGCCCTTGTTTCTTTCGGCACCGCCTCCGCTCAGGAAGGCGGCCACTGGTGGTCCGGTGACTGGTATCTGAAGGTCGGCGTATCAGGCTTTTCCGCTCCGAAGTTCGAGGGTGCGTCGAGCAATGAATTCAAGTTCAGCCCGCTGATCTCGGTCGGCCGTCAGGGCGCCGGCCCGCGCTTTTCCTCGCGCAACGATAATCCCTCCTTCGCGTTGACCGACAACGGCGGCTTCCGCGCCGGTATCGTCGGCCGCTATGTGCCTGAGCGTGACGAAGACGACGACAGCGATCTGCGCGGTTTGAAGAAAGTGAAGTGGGGCGCCGAAGTCGGTGGCTTCGCCGAAGTCTATCCGACCGATTGGCTGCGTGCCCGCGCCGACGTGCGCCAGGGTATCCGCTCCCATGACGGCCTCGTGGCCGACGTGGCGCTCGATGCCTTCACCGATATCGCGCCCGACCTGCAACTGTCAGGCGGCCCGCGTGCCACTTTTGCAACGAGCGGCTATTTCCATTCCTACTACGGCGTCAATGAAGCGCAGTCGGCTGCAAGCGGGCTGAAGCCTTACGATCCCTCGGGCGGCATCCAGTCCTACGGTGCCGGCACTGCGCTCACCTGGAACGCGACGGAGAATCTGTCGACGAGTGCCTTCGCGGAATACAGGCGCCTCGCCGGTCCGGCGGCTGACAGCAGCCTCGTGCGCGAGCGTGGTTCCAAGAACCAGTTCCTGATCGGTATGTCCGCGAGCTACAAGTTCAATTTCACGCTGAACTGATCCGGCTGCGTGGTCGTGCCTTGACCATGGAGCCCAGCCGTCGCTAGATGGTTCCATGCAACAGATTGATGGTCTCAACGGGCGCGTTGCCGATGCGCCCTCGGATAATTGGGTTTACCGCATCCTGCCGCCCTGGCTGTGGCCCTATGCACAGCTGGCGCGCTGGGACCGGCCGATCGGCTGGCAGCTTCTCATGTGGCCGTGCTTCTGGTCGGCGACGCTCGCCGCTAATGCGGCAATCGAGCCGCGCGTCTTTTCCGGCGCCCTGCTGCTCTATCATCTGTTCCTGTATTTCATCGGCGCGGTTGCCATGCGCGGCGCCGGCTGCACCTATAATGACCTTGTCGACCACGAGATCGACATGCAGGTGGCGCGCACCCGCTCGCGCCCGTTGCCCTCGGGTCGCGTGACGCGACGGCAAGCGAAAATTTTCATCGGCCTGCAAGCGCTGGTCGGACTGTTCGTATTGTTGCAGTTCAATTGGTTTGCTGTGCTGCTCGGGGTGCTGTCGCTCGGTATCGTGGCGCTTTATCCCTTTGCCAAGCGCTTTACCGACTGGCCGCAATTCTTCCTCGGTCTCGCCTTTTCTTGGGGTGCGCTCATGGGTTGGGCGGGGATTTTCGGCAGTCTGGCCTTCTCGGCCGTCCTCCTTTATGCCGCTTCCGTCGTCTGGACGATCGGTTACGACACGATCTACGCCCACCAGGACAAGGAGGATGACGAGCTGATAGGGGTTCGTTCCACCGCCCGGCTGTTCGGCGACCGCACGCGCCTGGCGCTGATCGGCCTCTATGGTCTGACGCTCGTATTGATGTTCCTGTCCTTCGCACTTGCTGGCGTCGGACTTCTCGCCTTCATCGGCCTGCTGATCGCGGCCGGCATGTTTGCCTGGCAGATCAGGACGCTCGATATCAATGACGGCGCCCAGTGCCTGGCGCTCTTCAAATCGAACACTCGCGTCGGGCTGATTATCTTCCTTGGCCTGTTCGTTTCGCTGCTGTTCGCCATTCCCTGACCGCGAAATGAAAAAACCCGGCGCGACGGCCGGGTTTCGGGATCGGTTCTGAAGAGAACGCTCAGTTGCGGGCGATGATTTCCTTGCCCTCGATCTTCATAATGACACCGAGCTTGCCGGTCGTGCGGCGCACGAGGAAGCGCGGGCGACGGTTTGCGAAATAGGAATGGCGACGGCGCGGCTTCATTTCGCTGGTGCGCAGGCCGCCGAGATGCTCCTCGAGCGGGCGGGCGACGCCGTCGGCTTCCACCATCAGCATCGGAATGCCGAAGGCTTCCGACCAGCTGCGCCAGTCGGCGGCGATATCGCCGAGATCATGGGCGACGAGCAGCGGAATGCAGAGTTCCGGATCTTCATGGTGCAGTTCGAGCGTAACGGTGACGTCTCCGTCGCCGTGGTCGATGGCGCGGGCCGCAACGCCCTTGAAAACCCGCCGCGGCAGGGCGATGGAGAGCGGCAGGCCGCTGGAGGGGAGAACTTTGCGCAGGACCGCGCCGCGTTCGTCGATCGTTATGCTGACGTCACCGGCATCGTCGTGGATGGCATAGCTTACCTGCTGCGGAAAGCGAGACGGATCAAGACGCAATGTCGTGCCAGCCCAGACGGGCTTCAGAACGGTATTCTTCATTTCATTTCTACCCTTGTCTTACCTGAGAGCCGGTTTCCGGTCTTCTCCTTGGGACTTTTCGTCCTCTATGGCCCGACAATAGGCGGCCCCCGTTCCGTACAGCTTAAAAATTGCGGTTAAAGAAATCCTGCCTCCGGGAATGGTTAGCAAAACTGAATATGGCAGGGTTTCCAGATGGTGAACGCGCCCGTGTCTTAAAGCGGGACAGCTTCAGGTAAGTCTCGGGTAAGTTTTGCGTGGCAAAATGCTCGCACCAATGGTCCGTCATTCTTTAAAGACTTTGCTGAAAAGGGCGCATTTATGATCACGGCATCCCTGGCATACACCATTCTGTCTCGCGATATGCCTAAGAGCCTCGACCGCGTCGCCAATCAGGCGCAGGTTAAGAAAGACGCCCAATATTACGCCGACAACATCAACAAGGTGAAGGACGTCGACGACTTCCTTGGCGACTACAAGCTCTACAGCTACGCCATGAAAGCCTACGGTCTCGACGACATGATCTATGCCAAGGCCTTCATGAAGAAGGTCCTGCAGAGCGATCTCACGGACGCAAACAGCTTCGCCAATAAGCTCTCTGACACGCGTTACAAGGAATTTGCCGCCGCCTTCAATTTCAACGCGCCGCCCAAGGATATTCAGACGGACGCGCAGGAAGACGATCTGATCGGCCTCTACAAGCAGTCCTTTGCCAATGCGGCACAACAGACTGCCACAGAGACGAAATATTACAGCGCGCAGATGGACGATGTGAAGACCGTCCAGGACTTCGTCGGCAATTCCCGTCTCCTGAATTACGCGTTGAAGAGTGTCGGCATCGACCCGACCTACATGTCGAAGGACTATATTGCTGGTGTCCTGACCACCGACATCAGCAAGCTTGGTGGCAAGGCGCCTGATGCGAGCGATCCAACTTACGATCCGACCAAGACATATGTCGGCGACAAGCTCTATGCGCTCGCCCAGCAATTCAACTTCAAACCCGACAATGGCGACACACAGTATTTCCGCGACAATATCGGTTCGGTGCAGTCGGTCGACGACCTTCTAGCCGATCCGCGCCTGCGCACGGTGGCGCTGCAGTCCGTCGGCATCGATCCGGCAACGGCCGATAACGCTTTCATCAAGATGGTGCTGACAAGCGATCCGGCCACCCTCGGCGGCGATGCGCCGCTCAACAACCCCGATCCGTCGCTCAACTATGTCGGCGACAAATACAAGGAACTTCGTTCCTATTTCAACTTCAACGCCGATGGTTCGGTCAGTGGTTCGGCGCAGAATTCCGGCCAGACCGACTCGGTCGCGGAACTATACGCCTTCCGCGCTCCCGTAGTCGGCGCCGCCCAGACTGCGACGCAGAAGAACAACGTCATCGAACAGTATAACATCAAGACTGCAACGCAGATCGTCGACCGCGACGGCACGGCGAGCGATGTGTACTATACCAGCGCGGTGATGTCCGATCTCAACAAGAGCTACTATCTGTCCAAGATCGGCACGATCACCAATGTCGATCAATTGGTCAGTGACAAGCGGCTTGCAGACTATGTTCGCTCCGCGTTCGGCATGGATCCGGGCTTTACGCAGCTGAAAAACGTCTTGACCGATCCTGCCTATGCCCGTTCGGTCGATTTGGGAGACGCCTACGAGGCCTTCAATTTCAAGTCCGACGGTACGGTCTCTCCGACGGAGCGCGCGCAGTCCTATGACCAGTTGACGGGCATAGTGAGTGGCGCGACGAACGTCTCGAGCTACTTCTCGAACATGATGATGCCGCCGGGTGGTGTCAGCCCGATCGACAATGTCGACGAACTGCTTTCCGACAAGATGTTGACCTCCTATATCAAGGATGCCTATGGCCTCGGTCAGGATTTCAGCAATGCCGAACTGAAGAACATCCTGACGGATTCCGCTTATGCGGCTACCGCAGGCCATCAGAACATCCATGATGCCTTCAATTTCAACGCGGATGGCTCGGTCACCTTTCAGACGCAGCCGAATGGCAGTGTTGTCGGCGCCCAGAATATCACGCAGCTTCAGGGCATCAACCAGCTCGCCTCAAACAACTCTTCCTATTACCAGACGAAGGTCAGCGATCTCTCCAATAACGGCTCGACTGCGGCCGTCGACGTGTTCCTTGCCGACAGCAAGCTGGTCAGCTTCCTCCGTTCCAGCATGCAGATCGGTAATGATATCAGCGACAGCACGCTTCGCGGCATTCTGACCGATCCGACGGTCGCGGCTGCCCAGGGCTACAGCGACGTCTATCAGCTCTTCAATTTCCACCAGGATGGCACGGTCGCCCAAAACACCCTGTCGCAGAACGCCGGCCAGGTGGCCGCGATGACGAATAAAGCAGACGACGCCGCCACCTATTACGGCAGCACGATGTCTTCGATCACCAGCGTCGATCAGTTGCTGGGCGACCAGAAGCTCAACAGTTACATCCGTTATGCCTTCAGTATTCCGACGAGCGTTACGGATACCGATTTGCGCAACATTCTCATCGATCAGAGCGACACCGGACTCTATGCCAATGTGAAGGCGGCGTTCAATTTCGCGGCGGACGGCACTGTCACTCCCGGTTGGGCGCAGACCTCCGCACAGATGGCTTCTGTGAATTCGGCGGCTAACGCGCGGGAACAGGGCGTTCTGGACCGGATGGGCGACGTCAATGATGTCGATCAGCTCCTCGCTGACTCGTCCCTGACGGATTATCTGAAGATGGCCTATGGCCTGGCCTACGACACGAGCAGCGCCGAGTTGAGGAATATCCTCACCGACCCGGCCCATGCCGCTTCCGTCGGCCAAAGCGATCTCAACGCTGCCTTCAATTTCGCGGCCGACGGTTCGCTGCCGACCTCGACGACCGCTCAGACCGGTGAGCAGACGATCAACACGGCAGATAATTACGGCGCTCGCGCCAACAATCAGGGCGATGATCTCATTGACCGCATCATCGCGAACTACAAGTCGCGAATGGACGACGCCAAGGGCGTAAAGAACATCAATGATTTCATGAAAACCAACGCCACCGCCGATACGCTCCTCGGCAACGACTCCTATCCGGATCTTTATCAGATGGCGCTGCAGGCTTATGGCCTGACGACGAACGACGTTTCGCGCTCCACCATGCGCAAGCTGCTTGCAAGCGACCCCTATGATCCGAAGGGATATGTCGCATCCTTCAAGGACGACCGCATCACCAAGATGGTGCGCGCGTTCAACTTCGGTGCTGACGGTAAGGCTGCCGAGCCCCTGTCGGCTCTTTCCGCCGCCACGATGGCGAAATATGCGACCGATTATAAGTCGCATGCGACCATGCTCATGAAAGACGGTCCCGCAAAGGACCGCGCTTCCAAGGATGCCACCAAGGAAGTGGATTATTTCGGCAAGACCATACCAACCGTAACGTCGCTCGACGATTTCCTGGCCGACAAACGCCTGACGGATCTCGTGCTGAAAGCAAACGGTCTCGATCCGAAGAAGTATGACAAGGATACGCTGAAGAAGATCTTCACCTCCGATCCTGATGACAAGAAGAGCTATCTCAACACTACGGCTGACGCGCGCTTCAAGGAGATCGTCGCTTCCTTCAATTTCGACAAGGACGGCAACCTGACACGCGCCAAGATGGGTACGATCCAGGACAAGCAGGCCGAGGCGAGTACGCAGCAGCAATATGTACAGATGACCCTGGAAACCCAGGAGGGCGAAAAGAATGATGGCGTTCGCCTGGCGCTCTATTTCAAGCGAAAGGCTGGTGACGTCACCTCGCTCTACCAGATCCTCGGCGACAAGGCGCTCTATCAGGTCGTCCAGACGACTTATAGCCTGCCGGCGCAGATTTCGTCGATGGACGTGGCCAAGCAGGTCGATCTTCTCGGCCGTTTCGTGAAGCTCGAGGACCTGCAGGATCCCAAGAAGATCGACAAGCTCGTCAAGCGCTTCACGGCCATGTACGACATCAAGAACAACACGCAGCAGTCGCCGGCGCTTCAGCTCCTGACCGGCGGCACCGGCTAGGCGTCGTCGTTGCTTTGATAATGGTGTGAGCCTCCCTGAGCCCAGGAAAGGTTCTAGAGGCTCACTACCTTGTCCGGGTTCATGATGCCGGCCGGATCGAAGGCGCGCTTGATGCGGCGCATCAGCTCCATCTCGATATCAGGCCGGATCGACGCCAGCTCATCACGCTTCAGTTGACCGATACCGTGCTCGGCGGAGATCGATCCGCCATGGGCAAGCACCAGCCCGTGCACGATATGGTTCATTTCGTGCCAGCGGGCGATGAAGGCATCCTTGTCGGCACCAACAGGCTGCGAGATGTTGTAGTGGATATTGCCGTCGCCCATATGGCCGAAGGCGCAGATGCGTGCGCCGGGCATTGCCGACATCACCGCCTCTCCAGCCTCGTTCATGAAGTGCGGGATCTTCGAAACCGGCACGGAAACATCGTGCTTGATCGAGCCGCCCTCCGGCTTCTGGGCCTCCGACATGCTTTCGCGCATATGCCAGAGTGCCTTCTGCTGTGCGACGGAGGAGGCGATTGCCGCATCCTGAACAAGTCCCGCTTCGAAACCCTGTTCCAGCACGGCATTCATCATTCGCTCGGCCGTTTCAGCGGAATCCGAGGTAGAGATATCGACCAGCACATACCAGTCATGCGGCGTCTCCAGCGGATCGCGCACGCCGTCGATATTGCGCGCGGTGATCTCGACGCCGAAGCGTGGCATCAGCTCGAAGCCGGTGAGAGAAGCGCCGCAGAGGCTGGAGGCAAGATTGAAGAAGGCGAGCGCATCCTCGACAGACGAAAGCCCTGCAAAGGCCACCTGATGGCCGAGCGGCTGCGGGAAGAGCTTCAGCACCGCACCGGTGATGATGCCGAGCGTGCCCTCCGCGCCGATGAAGAGATCGCGCAGGTCATAGCCCGTATTGTCCTTCTTCAGGCGGCGGAGCCCGTCCCAGATTTCGCCCGTCGGCAGTACGACTTCGAGGCCGAGGCAGAGCTGGCGCATATTGCCATAGGCAAGAACCGCGGTTCCGCCGGCATTGGTGGAAAGGTTTCCGCCGATGCGGCAGGACCCTTCGGAGCCGAGCGACAGCGGAAACAGCCGGCCATGCGCCTCGGCGGCCTTCTGCACCTCGGCAAGGATCGCGCCGCCATCGGCGACCAGCACGTTGGCGACCGGATCGACATCGCGGATCTTGTTCATGCGTTCGAGCGACAGAATGACATCCGCCTTGCCTTCGCGCGGCGTCTGCCCGCCGACGAGGCCGGTATTGCCCGTCTGCGGCACGATTGCGATACCGGTCTCGGTGGCGAGCTTCATGATCGCGGAGACTTCCTCGACCGTACCGGGCTTCAGCAGGAGAGGGGAGGAGCCGTGATAGAGGCCGCGGTTCTCGATCAGGTGCGGCGCGAGATCGGCCTCGCTGTGCAGCGCATATTTCTCGCCGACGATGGCGGTGAAACGCGCGATGATCTCTGCAGAAATGCTTGTGCTGCTCATGGAGCCCGGTTCCTCTTCCTCACTCACGCGGTGCTGCCGCCCGCCGCAGTCGGTCGTTGATCGCTTCTCCAAGCCCTTCATCGGGGATCGGCGAAAAGGCGATCGTGGCCGCGCCGCTGGCATCGGCCTTCTTCATGTAGTCGAAAAGATTGGCGGCCGCCTCCGAGAGATCGCCGCGCGGGCTGAGGTTCAGCGTGATCGCGGCATGCTCGGCGCCCGTCACCGTCTCCGGTCCGAAGGCGATCAGCGCTTCGCCGGGGTGAAGATCGGTGGCATCCAGCCGGACGGCCGCACCCGGTGCGTAATGCGAGGCGAGCATGCCCGGCGCTTCGATCGCTGCGGCCGCCTTCTTTGAACGCAGCAATCGCTTGCCGGCCACCCGCTCGATCTCCTTGGCCGGCAGACCGCCTGGCCGCAGCAAGCGAAGTTCGCCGTTCTCGACCTTCACGATCGTCGATTCCACGCCGACTGCACTCGCGCCCGCGTCGAGGATCAGCGGTATCTTTGCGCCGAGATCGGCTTCGACATGGACAGCACTCGTGGCGCTCACCTTGCCTGATGTATTGGCGCTCGGAGCCGCGAGCGGTCGCCCGAAGGCGCGGATCAGTTCACCCGTAAAGCCCTTCGGTATGCGGATGCCGACACTGTCGAGGCCCGCTGTCGCCAGCGCATGGATCGTAGTGCCTGATTTCAGCGGCAGGACCAGCGTCAGCGGGCCGGGCCAGAAGGTTTCTGCGAGCGCGCGCGAGATCGGATCGAATTCCGCATAGGTCTCTGCCATCGCAAGATCCGCCATATGGCAGATCAGCGGATTGAAGCGTGGCCGCCCTTTGCTCTCGTAGATGCGGGTGATTGCAGCCGGATTGGTGGCGTCGGCGGCAAGGCCATAGACGGTCTCGGTAGGAATGGCGATAGCAAAGCCTTCGGCAAGTGCCGCGCAGCCGGCTTCGAGCGCCGTCTGCCTGTCCGCCTTGATGTCGATAATGCGTGCCATGTCCTGCCCGGTTTTTACTGCGGCAGTCATTAGGCCTTCCTTGCGACGCGATCAATCCCGTCCAGAACGAGCGGACCAACAGCCGGCGGACCTATAGCTGGCGGATGATCTGGCGAAGCTGCTCGTTGCGGGCGCCGAGCAGAAGGATGTTGCGGATGGCGATCTGCGGATCGTTTGTGCGGAAGAGCAGGCCGTTGCCCCGCACGGAGCGGTCGACCACCATCTTCTCCGGCGTGCTTTCACCCGGCTTGACCGCCACGGCGAAATACATGCGGGAATTCTGTACCGCGATATTGTCGAAGAAATTGTCGTTGTCGCCGATGTCGGAATAGAAGTTGGCGATGTAGAAGGCCCATGCCACTTCGTCGTAGTGGGCGAATTTGGTGCGTGCGGCCGTGACGTGGCAGTAGCCGAGATGCGGGCTGTCGGCCAGCGTCCGGTGGAAGATCATCTTCGGAAACTGGATCGCGCGGTGGAAACCGTTGATGTTCTGGTGGGTTTTTTCACCGGCGGCCTGCAGCTTTCGTGCGGTCTTTTCGGCCACTTCCTCATGTGTGAGATAGCGGCGCTCCTCCGGGAGCCAGTCTTCGCGACGGCGGCTGATACGGCCGGTGCGCAGGAATTCCGAGTGCTTGGCGAAAAGCCGCGGTTCCGTAGGCTTGATCTCTTCCCGCGTGTCGAAATATCGAAGTTTGGCCATGGTTTCCGCAGTCTTCGCTGTGTGGGTCACCGGCAAGGATAGGATTTCGTGCTTAACGCCCTGTTAAAATAGCGCGAAGAAGGCGCGAGAGCCGGGTTTGAGGCCGACATGTCGTAAATACGACAGGATTTTATCTGCGCATTGGATTCGCTTATGTCTGAAGGGCCAGGAAATGTCGCAATTGACGATAATCAAAGGCGAATGAATGTTTCTGAGGACCGCTCGACTCCCTGTCGTCAATTTCGAAGCGGATGTCGCTTTACAACCAAGCGACCGGCATGCTCGGTGCTTAAATAACCCCATGACCAGTTCTCCGGAGAGAGAAGGAAGCGGGCGCGCTTCCGCTGCGGTGCTCGAAAAGGGCAGCAGCCACATGCATAAGGATAGGCAGATGGATATTCGCAGCAACGTTTTGCGCCAGCTCAAGAGCCGCCGCGAGGGTTTCAGTCTCGAACAGCCCTTCTATATTGACGAGGATTATTTCCGTCTGGACATGGAGATGATCTACTATCGCGACTGGCTGTTCATCGGCCATGATTGCGAATTGCCGAAGCCGGGCGCCTACTTCACCGTCCAGATCGGCGATTATCCCGTCGTCATCGTGCGCGGACGCGACAATGTCATTCGCGCCTTCCACAATAGCTGTCGCCACCGCGGCTCGCGTGTCTGCACCAAGGAGCATGGCTCGTCGGTGCGTCTCGTCTGCCCCTATCACCAATGGACCTACGATCTCGACGGCAAGCTCGCCTTCGCCCGCCACATGGGCGATGATTTCGACAAGAGCGGTTACGGCTTGAAGCCGGTTCATTGCGAGATCGTCGCCGGTTACGTCTTCATTTGCCTCGCCAATGTCGCGCCGGACTTCCAGTCAGTACGCGACAAGATCGAGCCTTACATGGCCCCGCATCACATCGGCGAGGCCAAGATCGCCTTCCAGAGCACCATCATCGAGAAGGGCAACTGGAAACTGGTCTGGGAAAATAATCGTGAGTGCTATCACTGCGCCGCAAACCATCCTGAACTCTGCCGCACCTATCCGGAAGCACCGAGCGTGACCGGCACGGACGGTGGCGCTGACGATCCGGAGATTGCCGGCCACTGGGCGCGCTGCGAGGCGGCCGGCCTGCCGAGCAAGTTCCAGATCTCGCCGGACGGACAGTTCCGCACCGCTCGCATGCCGCTGATCGAGGATGCCGAGAGCTACACCATGTCCGGCAAGCCCGCCGTCAAGCGCCCACTCTCCGACGACGTGAAGATCAGCCACATCGGCACCATGTTGCTCTTCCACTATCCGACGACCTGGAACCATCTGCTCGGCGATCACGCCATCTCCTTCCGCGTGCTGCCGCTCAGCGCCAACGAGACGGCCGTGACCACCAAGTGGATCGTCCACAAGGATGCTGTCGAAGGCGTGGATTACAATCTCGAAGACCTGACACATGTCTGGACCGAGACCAACGATCAGGATCGCCGCATCGTCGAAGAGAATGCCTTTGGCATCCGCTCGCCGGCCTATGAGCCCGGTCCTTATTCGACTGCCCACGAAGGCGGCGTCATGCAGTTCCTCGAATGGTATTCGAATTTCATGATCAATCGCCTGCAGGGCGATCAGGCCAAGCTTTCAGTCGTCGCCTGAGAGCGTTCATGACCGGTTAATGTCCGGTTCATTTCACCTCCGGTAGAGATGGAGCGTAAAGGCTGCTTTCGGGTCATTCGGGAACAATTTTCCGTTTTATCCGTTGGTCAGCAGGCTTTTTCGCTCTTGATCGGAGATACGCAATGTTTGGGCTGAGTAAGAAGGTCGCGACTGCGGTTATGGCCGCCGCCGTCGTTGTGACGAGCTTCGTGCCGTCGCAGGCAATTCAAATGCCGGCCGCCCCGCAGGTGGAAAAATCTTCGCCTGTCGAAAACGTCCAATACCGCCGCTACTATGGTGGGGGCTACTACCGGCCCGGTTACTATCCGCGCTACCGTCCGGCCTATCGCCCTGGCTGGTACGGCGGCTACCGCGGCTATTCCTATTATCGCCCGGGTTACCGTCACTATAATGGCTACTGGTATCCGCTGGCAGCCTTCGGTGCCGGCGCGATCATTGGTGGCGCCATCGCCGCACAGCCGCGCTACTATGCACCCGCACCGGCTCCCTCGGGCATCAATCCGAGTCATGTCGCCTGGTGCGAAAACCGCTACCGTTCTTATCGGGCCTATGACAATACGTTCCAGCCCTATAACGGTCCGCGCCAACAGTGCTATTCACCCTATTATTGAGGCGAAGCCAGAGATCGAGATAGAACGCCCGGCCATCGTGCCGGGCGTTTCATTTTAGAGGATGTTTACCCGCTTCAAGAGCCAATAAGCCAAAGCGATGGAGGCGATGATGAGCACCACGGCATATTCCGTACCGTAGTCTCCGACGGCGAAGGGCAGGTTGGCCGTGTTCATGCCGAAGAAGCCGGTCACCAGCGTCGGCGGCAACAGGAAGGCCGTCATGATCGACAGGATATAAAGGTGGCGGTTCGTCTCGGAGGAGAGCTTGGAATCGATTTCTTCGTGCAGCAGCCTTGCCCGGTCCTGCAGCGCATAGACATCATGGTCGACCGTCTCCAGCCGGCTCGTCAGTCGCCCGGCAATATCGTCAAAGCCGAAGGGCATTTCATCTTCGTCTGAGGCTGCGGCTCGCCGCATCAGCGCGAGGACCGTGCGCAGGTGGCGGTGCAGGCGCACGATCGTGCGACGGACGGGAGCAAGCCTGCGGCGCTCGTCCCGCGAGGCGCTGTCGTAGACGAAATCCTCGATCAGGTTGAGCTCTTCGGTGAGCTCCATGACGACTGATATCAGCGTGCGCTGGAACTCGGTCACAAGCAGTTCGAAGAGGTCGACGGGGCGGGTGAACTTACCGGGATTCTTCTCGATCATCACACGTGTCCGCTCCACGCTTCTCAACGGCTGCAGGCGTGTGGTGATTATGTACCGGTCGGAAATCGCGAAATGCAGCCAGCCGAGATCGGCCGTGTCCTGATCGAACTCACGCTGGCAGTCCACCAGCGTGCCGTAGAGCATCTGCTCGTCGACAGTCAGAACCGCGTGCGTATCGCGCGTGGTCAGAGCCGACTTGGCGTCATCCATCACGCCGAGCGTGTCGAGCAGGGCGGGTACGCGGGCGTCGGCGAGGTTGAGATGCAGCCAATAGAAACCGTCGTCCGCGGTCAACTCCGCGGCCGTCGCGCTGTTTTGCAGCCGCGCGGCCTTCTTGCTTTCCGGCGAGAAACGGTAGGCCCATACGAGGCCGGGTATGTTGACGGGCAAGGTATCCATTGTTGCCGATCCTCTCGCGAAGGCGATCAATCCTACTAAAGCATGTCGCGCAAAAGTGTGTAGCGGTTTTGCGATAACGACATGCGTCAAAACAAGACCTAAGCGTGGCAGCGGATCTGAAAGATCGCGACACGCTTAGAGATTCTCCATGACGTTTGTTTGTGCAAGTGCACAAGCGAAAAGGCGCTCCCGATCAAGGTTATCGACGGAAACAAAATTGACGTTTACGTAAAAATCAATTAGCTCTTCAAATGGAAGCGCTTGTGCACCGGCTTGGCCGTGCGTAAGCCGAATGCGGAGGAAAATAAGATGTACAAGGCGCCCGTCGAGGAAATCGCGTTCACGCTGAAGCACGTCGCCGGCATGGCAGAAGCGATCGACGGCGGTCTTTTGGGCGATCTTGGTGAAGATCTAGTCGATGCCATCCTTGCCGAGGCGGGACGATTCGCCACGGAGGAAATCGCCCCTCTGGCCGACATCGGCGACCGCCAGGGCGCCCGCCTTTCCAACGGTGAGGTGAAAACGCCGGACGGCTGGCGTGATCTCTATCGCAATTGGGCCGCCGGCGGCTGGAACGGCCTGACCGCACCGGAGGACTTCGGTGGCCAGGCTTTGCCGCACATGCTGAACGTTGCGGCACTCGAGATGTGGAACTCCGGCTCCATGGCTTTCGCGCTCTGCCCGACGCTGACCATGGGCGCGATCGAGGCCCTGAATGTACATGGCAGTGCCGCCCTCAAGGAAAAATATTTGGCGCGCATGGTGTCTGGTGAATGGACCGGCACGATGAACCTCACGGAACCCCATGCCGGCTCCGATCTCGGCGTGTTGAAAGCGCGCGCCGAACGTTGCGACGATGGCACCTACCGTCTCTTCGGCCAGAAGATCTTCATCACCTGGGGCGAGCATGACGCGGCAGACAACATCATTCATCTCGTGCTCGCTCGCCTGCCGGACGCGCCTGCCGGCACGCGCGGCATCTCGCTCTTCCTCGTGCCGAAATTCCTCGTCAATGATGACGGCTCGCCGGGTGCCCGCAACGATCTCCACTGCCACTCGCTGGAGCATAAGCTCGGCATCCACGGCTCGCCCACCTGCACGATGATCTACGGCGACGGAAAATTCGGCGATGAGAAGGGGGCGGTCGGCTGGCTGATCGGCGAGGAGAACAAGGGCCTCGCCTGCATGTTCACGATGATGAACAATGCGCGCCTCGCCGTCGGCATGCAGGGTGTGGCGATCTGCGAGGCGGCGACGCAGAAGGCGATCGCCTATGCCAGGGAGCGCGCGCAGGGCAGGGCGCCTGGCTGGAGCGGATCCGGCATGAGCCCGATCATCGACCATCCCGATGTCATCAGGATGCTGCTGACCATGAAGGCGCTGACGCAGGGTTCGCGCGCTATCGCCTATGCCTGCGCCCATGCGATCGACATGGCGCATCGCGCTACGGAACGCCGCGCGGACTGGCAGGAGCGCGCAGCACTGCTGACGCCGATCGCCAAATCCTTTGCGACTGATGCCGGCGTCGATGTCGCCTCTCTTGGCATTCAGGTTCATGGCGGCATGGGCTTCATCGAGGAGACAGGTGCGGCCCGCTATCTGCGCGATGCCCGCATTGCCCCGATCTATGAAGGCACGAACGGCATTCAGGCAATCGATCTCGTCATCCGTAAGCTGCCTTTGTCCGGCGGCGAGCAGGTCAGGGGCTTCATCGCCGAGATGAAGGCGATCGCTGAGGCTGTCTCCAGTTCGAACATCGAGGGTTTCGGCGCGACGGCCGACAGGCTCGGAGCTGCGCTCGCCGATCTGGAGAAGGCGACAGACTGGCTGCTGGCCCGCCTCGCAGAGGGCAAATCGGCAGAGGCCTTGTCCGGCGCCACGCCCTATCAGCGTCTCTTCGGGCTTGCTCTGACCGGCTGCTATCTCGCAAAAGGCGGCCTTGCTCGCGTAGCGGATGGGGCGGGTGAAAGCCGTATCGCGCTCTGCCGCTTCGCCGCCGAGAATCTGCTGTCCGAAACGGCGGCGCTGAAGGACCGTGTCGTCAACGGCGCAGGGAGCCTTGCCGCGGCCCGCGCCGTCCTTGCCTAAGGAGCTGAAAATGAGTGATCCCATCGTCATCGAGCGATCCGCGGAAGATCCGGCCGTCCAGATCATCCGCTTCAACCGGCCGGAAAAGAAGAATGCCTTTACCCGCGACATGTATCGCACGATGACGGATGCCCTGAATGCCGCAAACAGCGATGCCGGAATCAGGGTGACGGTCTTTTTCGGCACCGAAGGCAGCTTCTCGGCCGGCAACGACATCGGCGATTTCCTCGCCGCGGCCATGGGCGGCACTGTGGGGCTGGAGCTGATCGATTTCCTCTATGCGCTCGTCAATGCCGAAAAGCCTCTCGTCTCGGGCGTCGATGGTCTGGCAATCGGCATCGGCACGACGCTCAACCTGCATTGCGACCTGACGATCGCCTCCGACCGCAGCCAGTTCCGCACGCCCTTCGTCGATCTGGCACTGGTGCCGGAGGCGGGTTCCAGTCTAATCGCTCCGCGTATCATGGGGCACCAGCGCGCCTTCGCCATGCTCGCCGCCGGAGAGGCCTTTACGGCCGAGGATGCGAGGCAAGCCGGTCTCATCTGGAAGGTGACGAGCCCGGAAGAGGTTGAAAAGCAGGCGCTGGCTGCAGCCGCAAAGCTTGCCGCCAAGCCGCCGGAAGCGTTGAAGATCGCCCGCGACCTCGTTCGCGGCCCGCGGGAGGAGGTCATTGCCCGGATCGATGAAGAGGCTCGTCATTTCACCGCCCGCCTGAGAAGTGATGAAGCACGCGCCGCCTTCGAGGCCTTCATGCGCCGCTGAGCCCCTAAAAAGAAGCTATTGGAAGAACGGCATGTCAAGACACACCGACAGCGTCTTCCCTGATCCTGGATAGTTAGGTATTCGCCAAACTATTTATTGACTCCCGTATTGCGTCGCTTATAGTTAGGCATATGCCTAACCAATCGCATGCCCTTGATTTGATGTTTCAGGCTCTGGCGGATCCCGCCCGGCGCAGCATGGTGGATCGGCTCTGCAAGGGGCCGGCTTCCGTTAAGGAACTGGCCGCGCCCCTGTCCATGGCGCTGCCTTCGGTCCTCCAGCATCTGCAGATGCTGGAAGCGAGTGGCCTCGTGCGTTCGGAAAAAACCGGCCGCGTGCGCACCTGCCGGATCGAGCCGCAGGCGCTACGCTCTGCCGAAGCCTGGATCAACGAGCGCCGCACGCTCTGGGAGCGCCGCCTCGACAGGCTGGGCGCATATCTCGATGCCAATCCGGAAATGTCTGACAACCCTGAGAAGCAGAACGAAAAGGAGTAAGATCATGCAGGAAGAGTACAGCACCCTTCATTCCACCTTCTCCGTCGAGCGCACCTATGACGTGCCGGCCCCGCGCGTCTTTGCCGCCTGGTCCGATCCGAAAGCACGCCTGCAGTGGGAGGCGATCGGCGAGGATTTCACCACCACCTATACCGAGAATGATTTCCGCGTCGGCGGCCGCGATATCAGCCGGTTCAATTTCGGCAAGAGCGACGAATATGTCGCCGACGCCCGCTATGAGGATATCGTCAGGGATCGCCGTATCGTCTACGCCTATACGATGTCGCACAATGAGCGGCGCATCTCTTCGTCGCTGACGACCATCAGCCTGACGCCGGTGCCGGAAGGCACGCATGTCGTGGTGACGGAGCAGATCACCATCCTCGACGGTGGCGATAAGGTGGAATACCGCCAGGCCGGTATCGCCGGACAGCTCGATCAGCTCGGCCGCTATCTCGCCGGCGAAAAGGTCGGCTGACGGCTGCTCATTTTTCCAGCGTGGCCACGATCTCGACATGCGAGGTCCAGAGGAACTGGTCGATGGGCGTAACCGACGTAATGCGGTAGCCGCCCTCGACGAGGAGGGCGAGATCGCGGGCAAGCGTCAGCGGATTGCAGCTGACGGCGACGACCTTCTTGACGATCGAGCGCGCCAGCTCCTTGCATTGGAATTCCGCGCCTGCGCGTGGCGGATCGAAGACGACGGCATCGAAGACTTTGAGCTCCGAGGTCATCAGCGGGCGGCGGAAGAGATCACGCTTTTCGCTGGTCACGGGCTTCAGGCCCTGCGTGTTGCGCGCCGCGTGGTCGAGTGCCGCAATCGCCTTGCCGTCGCCTTCAACGGCATGCACGCGGCCGAGACGAGCAAGTTGCAGCGAAAACGTACCGGCACCGGCGAAGAGATCGGCGATCCGCTTGGCCTTGCCGACATGGGCAAGCACGAGGTTTGCCATCGCCTCTTCGGCCGGCTTCGTCGCCTGCGTGAAACCGCCGGCGGGCGGGGAAACCTGCACGCCGCCGAACTCGATCATCGGCTTCACCGGCTCGACGAGAATTTCGCCGTCGAGCGAAACGCGCGCAATGCCGCGAAGGCCAAGCACGACCTCGACCGCCTTGCGCCGTTGCTGGTCGGAAAGCTTCTTCACGCCTTCGATCGCAAGATCGAGACCGGAGAGCGTTTCCAGAACCGCGATGCGGAAGGCCTCGGCATTGGTCGCCACGGCAGCACCGACGGCCTTGATCGCCGGCAGCCGGGAAACGATCCCCGTCGACGAGATGGGACATTCCTCGATGGCGACGATGTGGTGGCTTTCGGCCTGGTTGAAGCCGATGAGCATGTCCTTCTCGGTCTTGCGCGCCGCAAAAACCACCCGCCGCCGCTCACCCGGATGGGCGGCCACGATCTCGCTGACCTCAGGCGTCAGTCCTTTGGACCTCAGCGCATCGATGACGAGCTGCCGCTTGAAGGCGCGGTAGGGGACATCCGCCATGTGCTGCAGGGTGCAGCCGCCGCAGGTGCCATTGACGCCATCGGGACCGAAATGCCGGCAGGGCGGCTCCTGCCTGTCGGCGGAAGCCGAGGCGATCGACATCACGGTGCCCTGGTTCTTGACGCGGGCGATCGCTACCGTCTCGCCGGGCAGGGTGAAGGGCACATAGACTGGCCCATCCTTGCCGTTGGCAATGCCGTCGCCCTGTGCACCGAGTCTGTCGATCGTGATTGTTTCCGTGCTCACGCTTTCGTCCCTGCCAGTAGAAATTCCTGATTGCCGTCGCCGCCCGAAATGGGCGAGGGGATGAGCCCGAAACTCTTCCAGCCCATATCCTCGCTGAACCAGCGTTCGAGTTCCGCCGCCACATCAGGCCCGGAAGCCGGATCCTTCAACAAACCACCCTTGCCGATTGCTTCGCGTCCCGCCTCGAACTGCGGCTTGACAAGAATTGCGGCGAGGGTGCCCGGCTCTGCGATATCGAGCGCCGGAGCGAGCGCCAGCTTCAGCGAAATGAAGGAGACGTCGGAGACGATGAAATCCACCGCGTGGCCGATATCCTCGGCCGTCAGGCTGCGGGCGTTCAACCCCTCGATATTGGTCACGCGCGGATCGGCCGATATCCTCGGATGCATCTGCCCGTGGCCGACATCGATTGCCGTCACATGCGCCGCACCCCGTTCCAGCAGCACTTCCGTGAAGCCGCCGGTCGATGCGCCGACATCGAGACAGTGCCGCCCGGCCGGGTCGAGCCCGAAATGGTCGAGTGCTGCCACAAGCTTCAACGCTGCACGCGAGACATAATCCTGTGCCGGATCGTCGATCTCGATTGTCGCATCCGAAGCGAAGACGGCGCCGGCCTTCGTCACTACTTTGCCGGCGACTTTCACCGTGCCGCGCGCCACGGCATCGCGCGCCCGTGAGCGGCTCGCAAAGAGGCCGAGAGTGACGAGAAGTTGGTCGAGGCGCTGGCTGTTTTGATCTGACATCGGCTGTGAATGACCGGCAAAGCCGCCGGTTGCAAGCATTTTTGTTGGCATGACGGATATGCTGTCACGGCTTCACATCACCGGAACTGCAATAATCAGAGCCAACTTGTGCTGCGGCGCACAAATTTAAACAAATTTAAATCCCTGCTCGCATAGGTTCCCTTTGATTGCAGCGGTTCGCTTTTGAATCGCTTCGTGCCATGAAGGCGCCGCGTCCTCCCCGCCGATCATGTCCTTATAAGAAGTCTCGTGGCTGCGCGTTTGCGCGGTCGCCCCTTGTCGCGCCTGATGTCGCCAGGAGAAATTGACCGATGTTCGCCCGAAACATATCCTTGAATGGTAAGCTTGCGGCCACGTTCGCAGCACTCATCCTTATTTTCGTATCCGTTTCCGCTTTCGTCTATTCCAAGGCAACCACGTCGGCGAGCGCTTCCGCCGAGCAGGAAAAGTCCGAGCTTCTGGTCAATCAGATCGACGACGCGCTGCAGGCCATGCTCGAGCAGGCCGTCAACCTGCGCGGCTTCATCCTCTTCCGCAGCGACAGCACTTATGGCGATATTTTCGCCAACCGCGACCGCATGCTGAAGGCGATTGCCGCTGCCAAGCAGACTGCTGCTTCCCAGCCTGAGCTGGTCTCGATGATCGACGACATGCAGAAGGCGGCCGACCTGTATTTCCACGAGCTTGCCGAGCCGCAGGCCAAGGCTCGCAAGGAAACAGAGACGCCGATCGCAGACGTCGTCAAGATCGGCGTCAACGCCACCAAGGGCCAGCTCGACGGTTTCCGTGCCGCTTCCGCCAAGATCAAGTCTCTCGCCCGCGACAAGTCCATAGCACTCGCTGCGGCGCGGGCGGATGCCAACAGCGACCTCAAGACCACGCTTCTGGCCGGTGGCATTGCTGCTGCACTCGCCGCTGCCGCACTCGCCTGGGCTCTGTCGCGCACCATCGTTCGTCCGATCGTCGGCATGACGGCCGCCATGGATCGTCTCGCTGGCGGCGACAACAATATCGAAGTTCCGGCCACCGACAGGCAGGACGAAGTCGGCCGCATGGCCCAGTCGGTGCTCGTGTTCAAGGAAGCGGCCATCGAAAAGCAGCAGCTTGCCGGCGAAACCGACCGCATGCGCGGCGAAGCCGAACGTCAGCGCCAGATCAGCGATGAGCAAAAAGCCCGTGAAGAAGGCGAACTCCGCTTTGCGGTCGAAGCTCTGGCCGGCGGCCTTGCAGGGCTTGCGAATGGCGATGTCGCAGCCCGCATCCATACGCCCTTCGCGCCGCAATACGACAGCCTGCGCAACGATTTCAACAATGCCGTCGAAAAGCTGCAGGCCGCCCTGCAGTCCGTTGGCCGCAACGCGTCCGCCATCAATGCCGGCGCCGGCGAAATCCGCTCTGCGGCGGACGACCTCGCCCACCGCACCGAACAGCAGGCCGCTGCCGTCGAAGAGACTGCAGCCGCTCTCGAGGAGGTCACGACCACGGTGCGCGACTCCGCCAAGCGTGCCGAAGATGTCGGCAACCTTGTCGAGCGCACCCGCCTCGGCGCCGAAAGGTCCGGCGAAGTCGTCCGCAGGGCGGTTTCGGCCATGCAGCAGATCGAAAAGTCCTCGGGCGAGATCTCCAACATCATCGGCGTCATTGACGACATCGCTTTCCAGACCAACCTGCTCGCTCTGAACGCCGGCGTCGAAGCGGCACGTGCCGGTGAAGCGGGCAAGGGCTTTGCCGTCGTCGCACAGGAAGTCCGCGAACTCGCCCAGCGCTCGGCAAATGCTGCCAAGGAAATCAAGGCGCTGATCAACACATCAAGCGAACAGGTCAACTCGGGCGTCGGCCTCGTCGGCGAAACCGGCAAGGCGCTGGAGGCGATCGTCGCCGAGGTTCAGGAAATCAACCGCCACGTCGGCGCGATCGTCACAGCCACCCGCGAACAGTCGATCGGCCTGCAGGAGATCAACACCGCCGTCAACAACATGGACCAGGGCACACAGCAGAATGCCGCCATGGTTGAAGAGCAGACGGCTGCCAGTCACGCGCTTGCCCAGGAAGCCTCTGCCCTCGACGAACTGCTGCGACAGTTCAAGCTTGGCGCCCAGGCTGCCGCTCCGGTCCAGCGGACGGTAGCCGCAACCGCCGCGTCCCGCCCGGTCGCCTCTCCGGCCCGTGCGCTCGCCGGCAAGGTCACCAAGGCCTTCGGCGGCAGGCAGGCATCGGCAGCCGCCGTTGCTGTCCAGGAAGATTGGACCGAGTTCTGAGAGCAATCGCCTCATTGATGAAAAGGGCAGGGCGGCATTCGGTGCCGCCTTTTCTTTTTTGCGGTCTCACCCGGCGGAGGCGCGCAGCCGCTCGATATCCCGCCGCGGCGGGACATTATGCACGCGGACATAATCGCGGCTGAACTGTGAAGGGCTGTCATAGCCCACCCGGAAACCCGCCTCAGCCGCGGTCAACCCTTCCGTCACCATCAGCCGCCGCGCCTCCTGCAGACGCAGTTGGGTGCGAAACTGCAGCGGGCTCATCGCCATCACCGTCTTGAAGTGTTCGTAAAAGGATGACGCGCTCATGCCTGCCACAGAAGCCAGATGTTCGATGGCGAAGGGCTCGCTGAAATTCTTTCGAACGAAGTCGATCGCCCGGCCGATCTGGCTGAGCCGGCTTTCACCATTGGCAATCTGCCGCAGCAGTGCGCCCTGCGGCCCGCGTATGAGGCGATAGAGGATTTCCCTCTCGACCAAAGGCGCCAGAAGCTCCGCATCGTCGGGCGTGTCGAGCAGCCGCAGCATGCGCGCGGCGGCATCGATCAGCTCAGGCGTCGTGGCGCTGACGCCCGCCGCTGGGCTCTCCGGCGGCCGTCCGCAGACGGCAGGAAGCATCTCGGCAAGCAGGCTGCGGTCGAGTTGCAGCCTCAGACACAGATAGGGCCGGTTGGCGCTCGCCTCGACGACCGCGCCGATGACGGGCAGGTCGACGCCGACGACGAGATAATGCGCGGCATCATAGACATGCACGCTGTCGCCGATCACAGCGCGTTTGCGCCCCTGCGCCACGATGCAGCAGGAAGGTTCGTAGAGTGTGTGGATCGGTTCCGTTCGGGCGGAGGATCGTATGATGCCGACACGCGGCAGCGCCGTATCGAAGCTGCCGTCCGTACCCGTGTGGCGATCGATCAATTCTGCAAGTTCGGCAATTTTTTCCATTCAAGCAGCATGGCCGACACTGCGGCAAATGCCAAGTGCTCTCGGCTGGTTTCGGAAGATCGTGCAAGAAATCCGGAGAAGCTTGCTATCGGCTTCCGCCCCTCGGACCCAATCTCATGCGCATGGATCGGCAGCATCCGGCTGCGGCCATCATTGAAGCATGAGGAAAGAGACATGACTGGTATCAAGGACAAGACGGTTCTGATCACCGGCGCCAGCAGCGGCATTGGTGCCGGCGTGGCGCGCGAACTCGGTGCGGCAGGCGCGAAGCTGATGATCGGTGCGCGCCGCACCGACCGGCTGGAAGAACTGGCACGGGAAATCCGTGACGGCGGCGGCACGGTGGAATTCCGCGCGCTCGACGTGACCGATCGAGCCGACGTCGAGACTTTCACCAAGGCGGCGGTCGATGCTTTCGGCGGCATCGACGTCCTCATCAACAATGCCGGCATCATGCCGCTGTCGCTCATGTCCTCGCTCAAGGTCGAGGAATGGGATCAGATGATCGACGTCAACATCAAGGGCGTGCTCTACGGCATTGCCGCCGTACTGCCGATCATGAATGCGCAGGATCGCGGCCAGATCATCAATATCTCCTCGGTGGGCGGCCTGGCGGTCGTGCCGACCGCCGCCGTCTACTGCGCGACGAAATATGCGGTGCGGGCGATTTCCGACGGTCTGCGTCAGGAAAATAAGAAACTTCGGGTCACCTGCATCTATCCTGGTGTGGTCGAATCCGAACTCGCTTCGACGATTACCGAACCCTTCTCGGCTGAAGCCATGGTCTCCTTCCGGGCGATTGCCCTGAAGCCCGACGCCATCGCCCGGGCAATCCGCTTCGCCATCGAGCAGCCCTACGATGTCGACGTCAACGACATCTCGGTTCGTCCGACCGAAAATGTGGGGCTCTGACCATGGCAATCCGTTCGGCACTTGCAGCCGCGGTCTTTTCGTTCGCAGCCTCTTCATCGGCTCTTTCAGAGGAACAGAAAATGCAGAACCATCCCTATCTCGGCATGTGGATCACCGGTGACGGGCATATCCGTCAGGAGCTGCTGCCGAACGGGCGATATGACGAGGCGCGCGGCACGCGAAAGAGCGCCTATCAGGGCCGCTATGAAGTGACCGGCGACCATATCGAATACTGGGACGATACCGGCTTTACCGCCGACGGCGATTTCATCGACGGTGTGCTGCATCACGGCGGCATGATCTTCTATCGCGACGGCAAGAAGCCGGAATAAGCAGATGCCGGTCGGTGTGCGGCCTTAACCGGCCACACCGACCGCAACACCGCGTCCGAGCGCGTTGAAGACGGTCGAGACGATGCCGGCGCGATCGAGACCTGCATGGGCGATCATTGCCTCCGGCTTCGCCTGCTCCATCCAGATATCGGGCATGACGAGCGAACGGACCTTCAGCCCGCGGTCGAGCAGCCCGTCCATCGCCATGAACTGCATGACCTGGCTGCCGAAGCCGCCGACGGAACCTTCTTCCACGGTGATGAGGATTTCGTGATGCCGTGCAAGCTGGCGGATCAGAGCATGGTCGAGCGGCTTGGCAAAGCGCGCATCGGCAACCGTCGTCGACAGGCCTGCGGCATCGAGATCTTCGGCCGCCAACAGACAGTCGGCAAGCCTCGTCCCGAAAGAGAGAAGCGCGACTTTGGTGCCTTCCTTGACGATGCGCCCCTTGCCGATCTCGAGAATCTGGCCGCGCTCCGGCATGTCGACGCCGATACCTTCGCCGCGCGGATAGCGGAACGAGATCGGGCCGGTATCATAGGCAACGGCCGTGCGCACCATATGCTTCAGCTCCGCCTCGTCGGCGGCCGCCATGACCACGAAGCCGGGCAGGGTGGCAAGGAAGGCCGTGTCGAAGGAGCCCGCATGCGTCGGGCCGTCGGCGCCGACGAAACCGGCGCGATCGATGGGGAAGCGCACCGGCAGGCCCTGGATCGCCACATCATGCACGACCTGGTCATAAGCGCGCTGCAGGAAGGTGGAATAGAGCGCTGCGAATGGCTTGAAACCTTCGGCGGCAAGGCCCGCGGCAAAGGTCACGGCATGCTGTTCGGCAATGCCGACATCGAAATAGCGTGACGGGAAGATCTCGGCGAACTTGTCGAGACCGGTGCCGCTCGGCATCGCCGCTGTGATGCCGACGACGCGGTCGTCGAGCGTGGCTTCCTGGACCAGAGTTTCTGCAAAGACATTGGTATAGCTCGGTGCATTCGGCTTCACCTTCGCCTGCGTGCCGGTGATGACATCGAACTTGTTGACGCCGTGATATTTGTCGGCTGCAGCTTCCGCCGGCGCATAGCCCTTGCCCTTCTGCGTCACGACATGGATCAGCACCGGGCCGTTCGCATTGTCGCGCACGTTGCGCAGCACCGGCAGAAGATGATCGAAGGAATGACCGTCGATCGGGCCGATATGATAGAAGCCCATTTCCTCGAACATCGTCCCGCCGGTCACGTAACCGCGGGCATGCTCGACGGCGCGGGTGATCGCCCGGTCGATGTTCTTGCCGAGGTAAGCCGTCAATTTCTTGCCGAAATCGCGGAAGCCCATATAGGTGCGGCCGGAAGCAAGGCGGGCGAGATAGGCGCTCATGGCGCCCGTCGGCGGCGCAATCGACATGTCGTTGTCGTTTAGAATGACGATCAGCCGAGCATCGAGAGCACCGGCATTGTTCAGCGCCTCATAGGCCATGCCCGCCGACAGCGCTCCGTCACCGATAACGGCGATCACGCGGCGGTCCGTCTTGTCTATATCGGCGGCGACTGCCATGCCGAGACCGGCCGAAATCGAGGTCGAGGAATGTGCCGCACCAAACGGATCGTATTCGCTCTCGGCCCGGCGGGTGAAGCCGGAGAGGCCGTTTTCCTGGCGCAGCGTGCGGATGCGGTCGCGGCGCCCGGTCAGGATCTTGTGCGGATAACATTGGTGGCCGACGTCGAAGATCAGCCGGTCATCGGGCGTGTTGAAGACGCTGTGGATGGCGATCGTCAATTCCACCACGCCGAGACCCGCGCCGAGATGCCCGCCGGTGCGGGACACCGCATCGATCATTTCGTCCCGGACTTCGCGTGCAAGCTGCGGCAGATCGCGATCCTCGAGCTTGCGCAGGTCGGCAGGGTAGGCGACCTGATCGAGCAGCGGGGTCTTCGGGGATTGTGTCACGGGCGGGCGCTCTTCTTTGACTGATCGGCTTTGCTTTATTCGATTGAATTGCGGCAAAACAACTGCATTTGCATAACCGCAAGATTTTCACCTTAGAGCACTTCAGCCCTCCGGCAAAGGCACGAATTCCTCTTCGTCGCCGGGAACGATATCGAAGCGGCCGGTGCGCCACTCCTCCTTGGCCTTCTCGATCCGCTCTTTCGAGGAGGACACGAAATTCCACCATATGTAGCGCTTGGAGTTCAGCGCCGCACCGCCAAACAGCATCAGATGACAGCCCTCGGCGCCCGCTTCGAGCGTGATCGCATCGCCTGGCCGGAAGACGAGAAGCTGGTCCGCCGCGAACCGGTCGCCGGCAATGACGACCTCGCCCGCAAGCACGTAGACAGCACGCTCCTCATGCGCTGCACCGAAGGGAAATTTCGAGCCCGGCTGCAGGGAGATATCGGCATAAAGCGTATCGGTGAAGACCTTCACCGGCGAAGTCAGCCCTTCGAACGAACCGATGACGACACGGCCGGTCACCCCGCCATCGTCGATGACGGGCATATCAGTCTTTTCGGTATGGGCAAAGGAAGGATCGATCTCCTCCTTGTCATCGGGCAGCGCCAGCCATGTCTGCAGGCCGGACATGGAGAGCGGATGGCCGCGCAGATTGTCCGGCGTGCGCTCCGAATGCACGATGCCGCGGCCGGCCGTCATCAGGTTGATATCACCAGGGCGGATGACCTTTTCCGTGCCGAGACTGTCGCGATGGCGGATTTCCCCGTCGAAGAGATAGGTGACGGTCGAAAGTCCGATATGCGGATGCGGCTTCACGTCGAGCGCCTCATCGGGCTTCAGGATGGCCGGCCCCATGCGGTCGAAGAAGATGAAAGGCCCGACGAGCCGGCGCTGGCGCGTCGGCAGGGCGCGCCGCACCTGGAAGCCGCCGATATCGCTGGTGCGCGGAATGATCAGGTTCTCGATCGCGTCACAGGCGAAGGCGTCGCCGGGCAGGGGATCTTTACCGGGGAAGAAGGACATGGGGATCTCCGTTCAGTTTGCGCACCTTAGTCAGAACGGCGACGGAGGCAAGACCGCCGCAGGGCCTGATATCCGAACCGCTCAATCTGTTCTTTCGCATCAATGACTCTTTCACCAAGGCACACTTTTGCGATGTGAGAAAATGGAAAATGCTTGTCCTGAGTTGAAAATTTTGCAACCGAAAGAGGCATTAAAGAGCAAGGGCATATATAGGACGCCACGGATTTAAAATGAGAAATATGCGACCGCTGGCCGCCGGTCTGATTGCGGCCCTGACTGTTCTTTCATCCTGCGCAGAAAATCCCAATTCACTGAAAATGAGCGAGAGCACCAAGGTTGCCGGCAAGCGAGCGGAAACCATGGTTCGGGAAAAGGGGGCGGCAGCCGTGGTGCGTGTCTCCTGGGACGGCACATATTGTTCGAGGGGGCGGGTTCGCCTCCAGAAGATCGTCGATGGCAGGATCGATCCAGGCCCCTTCGTCGAGATAGGACAGCCGACCGGCGTCTATGGCAACGCGGCATTGAAGGACTTCGCCAAGCTTTCGGTTCAGATGCTGACATTGAACCTGGCTGCGGTCGCCAAGGCGACCGCTATCGAGGACATCCGCACGTCGTTCCGGGCGATCGAACCCGGTCGTTATATCATCACCATGGTCTATTGCGACAACGGCAACAACAATGCGGCGATGGGGTTCGCCAATCTCGGATGGATGGGCGAGAAGGGGGACAAGCCCCAAATCCCGCTGCTCGGAGACAATTCCATTGTGATCGGCAAGGGTGAAATCGTCGATGCCGGTATCGTCGATATCGTGTCCACGGGTTCGACCGGCTTGTTTTTCGGGCATGACACGGCCCGCCTTGCCGGATCCGAAGCGCCGCAGCCGTTGCGGGAGGCGATGAAGCTCAATCTGCCTGAGATCTATGCCCGCATGACCTACACCAAGTTCTCCGCCTACGGCGGCCTCCTGCTTCCAGAGAATCCGAAACCAAAGGGAAAATAAGATCATGACATTGGTTGAACATCGCACCACCGGCTGGATGAACGGCGGGGCGGCCCGCACCTTGCTGGCGGCGACATTCGCGGCATACCTCGCAACCCAACAAATCGCGGCGGCGGCACCCGTTGAGGCCGGTAAGGGCGTCGATGTCGCCATTACCGCTTTCAAGGATGTCTGCCTGCGCTCCGCACCATCCTTTGCCGCCGCTTCCGCCAAGGCAAAACGCTATGGCATCAAGAAACTCCTCACGTTCGGCAATGCCGCCATGGGCATGACGGATGACAAGTCTTTGTCCGTTCAAATCGAGCCCAATCGCGAATGCGCGGTAACGAGTCCCAACCGGTCCAATCCGGCCTTGCATGCACAATTCCTGCGCGCCATCAGCGAGTTTGCCGATAAGACGCCGCAGGCCAACAAGGCAGGGACGCCCTTCCCCGGCATGGTCAAGGGACATCGCTTCGTCTTCCAGCATGACCGGAAAGGCGGCGAGGCTTACGTGATGCTAAGTCTGGAGAAATAGCCTGGAGCCTGATCTTCTCGACGCTGCTTTCGGCGGCCGAAAGCAGCGTTTCGCAGGACTTTTTCAGAGGGCTTCACCGGCGCTTGCTCAGATCGCGGTAAAACCATTGTCGACAAAAAGATGGGCGCCGTTGACGAAGATCGATTCATCGCTGGCAAGATAGAGCGCAGCGCGGGCGACATCTTCCGGCTCGCCGATCCGGCCTTGCTGTGCGGCAATTGCTGCATCGGACACATCGACGCCATGTGCCTGCAGCTCCTTCACCTCGCGCAGGCCGTGCGGCGTGCGGATGAAGCCGGGGCAGACGGCATTGCAGCGGATATTACGGTCCCGGAATTCGACAGCGATGGCGCGCGCAAACATATGCACCGCCCCCTTAGTCGTGTCGTAGAGCACTTCCATCGGCGTGGCGGCAACCGCCGAGATCGAGGAGGTGCAGACGATCGATCCGCCGCCGGCCTCGATCATCTTGGGCAACACCGCCTTGGTCATCAGGAACATGGAGCGGACGTTGACCGCATGCAGCCAGTCCCATTCCTGCAGCGTGGTTTCCAGGAACGGCTTGATGACGATCGTGCCGGCATGATTGAAAAGCACGGTGACCGGCCCATAGCGCTCTTCGACGCCTGCCACCGCGGCATTGACCGCTGCTTCGTCCGAGACATCCGCCGTCCAGTAATCGGCCTCGCCGCCGGCATTACGGATTTGCTTCATGGTTTCGGCTGCCGCCTCGCCATTCCGATCGATGATCGCAACACGCGCACCCTCAGCCGCAAAGAGCTTCGAGGCCGCGCCGCCCATGCCGGTGGCGCCGCCCGAGATGATGGCGACCTTCCCCTTCAATCTGTCCGTCATTCTGCTGTTCCCTTGATGTTGTCGAGGGATCATAGATCGGCAGGAAGCCGGCGGCCAAGCGTCTAAGACAGGAAGTTTTATTGTTGCTTAAGCGCCGTCGAGCGGTTCGACGCCCTGCGGCTTGCCGGCGCGGTCGAGGCGGATCTTCTCAATGCGGTTTTCGGCAGCGGTCAGCAGCGCTTCGCAATGCTTCTTCAGCGCTTCGCCGCGCTCATAAATCTCGATGGATTCGTCCAGCGCTACGTCGCCGCGTTCCAGGCGGGCAACGATGCTTTCGAGTTCGGCAACTGCCTTTTCGAAGGAAAGACCGGAAACCTCCGGCTTGGCGCTGTCAGTCATTCTCAACCCTTCATCATTCTGAGGATATGCATACCCGCCGACTCGGCAAGCCCTTCCAGATCATACCCGCCTTCCAGCAGGCTGACGACCCGGTTATTGGCGCTGCGGTCGGCAACTTCGAGAAGACGGCCGGTTGCCCAGTCGAAATCCTCACCCGTCAGGTTGATCTGCGCCAGCGGATCACGGTGATGCGCGTCGAAGCCGGCCGAGATGATGATGAGATCCGGCCGGAAATCGTTGAGTGCCGGCAGCACGCGCGACTTGAACGCCTCACGGAAATGATCGCTGCCGACATTGGGCGAAAGCGGCGCATTGACGATCGTGCCATGCGCACCGTTCTCATCCTTGGCGCCCGTGCCGGGATATAGCGGCATTTGGTGAGTGGAGCAGAAAAGCACGGAAGGATCATCCCAGAAAATATCCTGCGTGCCGTTACCATGATGCACGTCCCAGTCGACGATAGCCACACGTTCTGCCCCGTGCGCCCTCTGTGCATGGCGGGCGGCAATCGCCGCATTGTTGAAGAAACAGAAGCCCATGGCCGTCATTTTCTCGGCGTGATGTCCCGGCGGCCGAGCAGCGACGAACACATTGTCCGCCTTGCCGCGGAACACATCGTCGACTGCGGCCATTGCCCCGCCGATACCGGTCAACGCGGCCTGCAGGCTCTTCTGGCTCGCATAAGTATCGGCTTCGAGTTGGTTGATCTGATCTTCCTCTTCCGGAATCTGCCGCATGACGGCGATCAGATGCTCTTCCGGATGAGCAAGCAGCACCGCATCCTCATTCGCCTGCGGTGCTTCCTTTCGGTCGAGGCGCTCGAAATTCGGATGCTCCAGCGCGACATTGAGCGCGCGGATGCGGTCGGAGCGCTCGGGATGGCCAGACGGCGTCACGTGCTCGAGAAAGATGGGATGTTCGTAAAGACGGGTGCTCATGCCGGCACTCTATCGGTCGTATATGTCATGATCCACACGAGATGGGGCGCCGCCTGCCGATTTCAACAAGCGGCATCGCCGCAATTAAGAGCCGTGTGCCGGCGTTTACGCTAATTTAATTGTTTCGTTTACTTCGCCGGACCCCGTGTTAGGGTCTAAGTGATAACATGCAAGGCAGACCTGTAAATGAGTAAGACGAACCGCCCGGACATGGTGGAATTGCGTGTGCCGTTTCGCGATGTGGATATGAACGGCCAGATGTTTCTGGCCTCTTATATTTCCTATGCGGAATCCGTACTTGCAGGTTTCTGGTCATTGAGACCTGATGTGGAGGACGAGCCTGCCTATACTCCCGCCAAGGTGTCCTGCATCCTTCATCGGCCATTGCACTATCACGAGACGGTAACCTTCACCGCTGGCGTCGACAAGATCGGCGTCCGGTCTATCGGCTTCCTTATCGCTGCCGAGATCGAAGACGAGCGTGCAGCCGAGGTTGAGATCACCTGGCAGGCACGCAGCCGTGAGGACGGCTCGCCGGCCGCGCTTCCCGAAGAGACGCGCGACTGGCTCTATGGCTTTCTGGATTAAGCGCGAACCGGCAGCAACGGATAGCCGACCATGACGGCCCGGCCGACGAGCGCTGCAACGAAGGCCTTGATCACATCGCCTGGGATATAAAAGAAACTGCCGAGGAAGGCCTTCTGCAAGGTGACATCGGCCACGATAGCCGCAAAGACAATGCCAAATGGATAGAGCACGAAGATGCCGCCGATGATGGCAGCAAGGAAAAAGCTCACCGTCTGCACAAGGCCGGACTGACTGGCGTTGACCAGCCGCTCGCTGAGGAAGCCCGTAACGAAGGCAGCGAAGACCCAGCCATACAGGAAGCCCGACGTAGGGGCGACAAGGGCCGTCATTCCACCGCGGCCGCCCGAAAGCACCGGCAGGTTCATTGCGACAAGTGCAATCACGATAAGCACCGCAATTGAGCCCCGTTTCGCGCCAAGGACGACACCTGCCATCATCACGCCGAGCGATTGCGCCGTGATCGGAACTGCAACAATGCCGACATAGATTGGCGGCAGCAAGCCAAGGGCCACGATGATCGCGGCGAAAAGAGCGGTAAGGACGAGGTCTCGCGTGCTCATCGTGATCTCCAGTTCACAAAACGTTAACTGACATGCCGCCGAATGCCGCGCGCGTCAATCGCCGCAGCAACGTTATCCGCATCCCTGAGCGTCAGAATGATGAGCGGGGTAAGGATCGTCGTCGGTCGCAGTTTCAACCCCCGCGCTGCATGCGCCTCGCTGATTGCATGGTAGCGGGCAATGATCTCGGGCACGAAACGCAGCACGAGGCCGACCGCCAAGCCAACATCGTCAGCCCTCACCCAGCCGGTGCGTTCCAGTGGCCGCACAAGCGTCGTGATCTCGTCCATGAACTGGGCGATCGTCGTTGTGGCTGTCACGGCGGCGGCAAACAGCATCAGCCCGGTCAGCCGTAGCAATGTTGCGAAAGCCTGATGCCATGGATTCACGATAAGGGTGACGAGCGCCACGAATGCGATCGTCAAGAAGATCGGTTTCAGCCGGGCGGCCGATTCCTTTACCGGCATGTCGACGCTGCGATAGATGAGTACGGTCAACAGCATGACGACCGCAAGCAGCAGAAGGTTGTTACTCAAAAACAGCACGAAGCCGAGCAGGAAGAGGGCAAGGATCTTGGCCCGCGGCGAAAGCCGGTGCAGGGCGCTGTTGCCTTCGACATAGAGTGATTGCATCAGGCCGCGAGCTCCTTGTAACGGGCGATTGCCTGCGCCGCCGGCGCATCGGCAGCAAGCTCGCCTTCATGGAAGAGCAGCACCCGCTCGAAACCGGAGATCAGCTCCAGATCATGGGTGATGACGACGACGTTTTCTTCGAGCCCGTCGATGGTCTTCTGCACCAATGCGCGGTTCCTCAGATCGAGTTGGTTGGTGGGCTCGTCGAGGATCAGGATGTCGGGACCGGTCGCCAGCACCGAACAGAGGGCCGCAATCTGCAATTCGCCGCCGGAAAGCTCGTGCGCGCGGCGAGTGGCCAGTTCCCTGGCGTTGAAGCGAGCCAGCACCAGCTCGACCTTCCGATCGATCTCCGCCTTGGTTAAGCCGCGGCCCTTCAATCCGAAAGCGATGTCGTCCCTGACGATAGGCAGGATGATCTGGTTCTGCGGCGACTGGAAGATGAAGCCGACATCGGCAAGCGCCGTCTTCTCGTCGCGCGTGTCGCGACCGTTGACCAGGACCTTGCCCGTGGTGGGCTTCATCAGCCCATTGATCATCCGCGCGAAGGTCGTCTTGCCCGAACCGTTGAGCCCGATGACGCCTAGCCGGTTTTCGGTGAGCGAGAGCGTCAGCGGTTCGACCGCGACCCTTGGCCCGAAACTGGCACCTGCGCTCTCGAAACGAATATCCAAATCTGGTCCCCTTGTTAGAGTTCCTGCTTCTATAGGGCGGTGATGACCCGATAAAGGATCAAAAATCAAATCGGCTCCAATATGGTATCGGGTGGCTAGGAAGATTTTCCGCGCTATGATGGCGGCATGACGAATCTGCTCTCCAATTCAGATGCTCGCCGTGTCTTTCTCGCCAAGCAGGGGTTGAGCGCGCCTCCGAACCGCGCGCTGACCAAGGCTGGCCTGCTGGATCTTATCCATGATCTTGGCTTCGTGCAGATCGACAGCATCCAGACGGTCGAGCGCGCTCATCACCAGATCCTCTTTTCCCGCAATCAGACCTATCGGCGCGAGCACTTGACCGCGCTCCTGGAAAAGGAAGGCGCGCTCTTCGAACATTGGACGCATGATGCCTCCATCCTGCCGAGCGCCTTCTTCAAATACTGGAAGCACAAATTTCGCGACGAGGAGAAGGCGATCATCGAGCGCTGGCGCAAATGGCGCGGCGAGGGCTTCGAAGCCTCATTCGAGGAAACCTACGAGCGGGTGGTCAAGGGCGGAGCGATCCTGGCGCGTGACATGAAGGCGGACGGTCACGTCTCCGGCGGCTGGTGGAACTGGCATCCGAACAAGACGGCGCTCGAATATTTCTGGCGTACCGGCAAGTTCGCCATCGCCGGCCGCTCCAACTTCCAGAAGATCTACGACCTCGTCGAGCGCGTCATTCCGGCCGAATTCCATGAGCCGGAGGTGAGCCGCGAGGATTTCGTCGACTGGGCGTGCCGCAGTGCGCTCACCCGCTTGGGCTTTGCCACCCACGGCGAAATCGCCGCCTTCTGGGACCTCTTGTCACCGGATGAGGCGAAGGCCTGGGTAACCGAACATGGGGATGAGCTGATCGAAGTGCTGATCGAACCGGCGCTTGGGGGTAAGCCGCGCTCTTCATGGGCTTTTGCCGATTTCCTCGGCACGATAGACACTTATCCGGAAGCGCCCCCGCGCATCCGGGTGCTCAGCCCGTTTGACCCGATGATTCGGGACAGAAACCGGACCGAGCGCCTCTTCGGCTTCTTCTATCGCATCGAGATCTTTGTGCCGGAGCCGAAGCGTGAATATGGCTATTACGTCTTTCCGCTCCTGGAAGGCGACCGGCTGATCGGCCGCATCGATATGAAGGCAGACAGGAAAAGGGGCACGCTCGATGTGAAGCGGCTGTGGCTGGAGCCGCGCGTGAAAGCGTCTGCCGGTCGGATCGAAAAGCTGGAAGCCGAGCTCGATCGCCTGGCGCGCTTTGCCGGTGTGGAGCAAGTCGTTTATCTGGACGGCTGGAGAGGGTAGTCCCGTCTCCCGAGGGAGAAAGGATAATCAGCAGATTTCCGTCTTGGAAATCTTGATGCCGAATCCTTCCAGGCCGACATAGTGCCGTTCGCGGCTGGTCATCAGCGTGATCGAGCTGACGCCGAGATCTTTGAGGATCTGCGCGCCAAGGCCGATTTCCAGCCATTCGTTTTCGCGCGTCTGCGCTTCGGCATGGGCCTCGCGGCCCTGATTGCGTGCCTTGCGGCCGTTATCATAGTGGCCGACTCCAACAGAGCCTTCGCGCAGGTAGACGATGACGCCACGGCCCAGTTCCGCAATCTTCTGCATGTAGAAATCGACCGGCTTGCGCTTGCCGAACAGGTCCTCGGCGACGTTTTCCGGATGCAGGCGCACCGGAATATCGACACCGTCACGGATATCGCCGAAGACGACGGCGAGGTGCTGCATCGGGTCCCAGGGCAGGGAATAGGTGTAGGCCTTGGCCTTGCCGAACGGCGTCTCGATATCGAAGCTCGAACCGAGTTCGATCAGCGTTTCCTTGCGCTGGCGATAGGCGATGAGATCGGCGACCGAGAGGAGCTTCAGGCCGTGCTGTTCGGCGAAATCCACCACCTGCGGGCCGCGCGTCACCGTGCCGTCGTCATTGACGAGTTCTGAGATAACACCGATCGGCGGCAGGCCGGCAAGCTTGCAGAGATCGACCGCCGCTTCCGTGTGGCCCGAGCGCATCAGGACGCCGCCTTCGCGGGAAACCAGCGGGAAGATATGGCCGGGGCGGACGAAATCAGAGGCGCCGACATTCGGATTGGCGAGATTACGCACCGTCAGCGTGCGGTCGTCGGCGGAAATGCCCGTCGTCGTCCCGTGCTTGAAATCGACGGAAACGGTGAAGGCCGTCGTATGGGCGGAATCGTTTTCCGCCACCATGGCGTTGAGGTTCAGCCGCTTGGCCTCTTCCTTCGGCATCGGCGCGCACACGATGCCTGATGTGTGGCGCACGATGAAGGCCATCTTTTCCGGCGTCGCATGCACGGCGGCAACGATCAGGTCGCCCTCGTTTTCGCGGTCATTGTCGTCCATGACGACGACGATTTCGCCGGCTTCGAAAGCCCTGATGGCATCGACAACGCGCTTCTGGTCATAAGGCATGGGACAAGTCCTATTTCAGCCGGCCGGTCTGGCCGCGGTCGCGAAGATAGTGGTCGGCAATGGCGCAGGCGATCATCGCCTCGCCGATCGGCACGGCGCGAATGCCGACGCAGGGGTCGTGACGGCCCTTGGTGCGGATATCGACATTCTTGCCGTCGGCATCGATCGACTGCCTCTCGGTGAGAATGGAAGAGGTCGGCTTGACGGCGAAGCGGGCGACGACCGGCTGGCCAGTCGAAATACCGCCAAGAATACCACCGGCATTGTTGGACAGGAAGATCGGCTTGCCGTCATTGCCCATGCGCATCTCGTCGGCATTGTCCTCGCCGCTCGTCTCGGCGGCGGCAAAGCCGTTGCCGATTTCCACGCCTTTCACGGCGTTGATCGACATCAGCAGCGAAGCGATATCCTGGTCGAGCTTTCCGTAGATCGGTGCACCGAGGCCTGCCGGAACACCTTCGGCAACGACTTCGACGACCGCGCCGATGGAGGAGCCGGCCTTGCGGATGCCGTCGAGATACTCTTCCCAGACGGGTACGATCTCGGCATCGGGGGAGAAGAATGGGTTCTGGCCGACCTGGTCCCAATCCCAGTTGACGCGGTTGATCTTGTGTTTGCCGATCTGCACCAGCGCGCCACGGATGGTGACACCGGGCACGACGAGGCGGGCAATGCCGCCGGCTGCCACGCGTGCCGCCGTCTCGCGTGCAGACGAACGGCCGCCGCCGCGATAGTCGCGAATGCCGTATTTCGTGTCATAGGTGTAATCGGCATGACCGGGGCGATACTGTCGGGCGATCTCGCCGTAGTCCTTGGAACGCTGGTCGGTATTTTCGATCAGCATGGAAATCGGCGTGCCGGTCGAGATCATCGTTTCGCCGTCGGCATCCATCATCACGCCGGAGAGAACCTTCACCAGATCGTCCTCGCGCCGCTGGGTGACGAAGCGGCTCTGGCCGGGCTTGCGCTTGTCGAGCCAGACTTGCAGGTCCTCGAGCTTGAAGCGCAGCCCCGGAGGGCAGCCGTCGACGACGGCGCCGAGCGCCGATCCGTGGCTTTCGCCCCAGGTGGTTACACGGAAGAGGTGACCGAATGTATTATGCGACATGTGTTCCCGCCGGATGCGCGGAGCCGGTCGTCACCGGCCGCGCCATTACTTAAAAAGGCGCGACACTCATAGGCCAAAAAAACGCTCAGGCAAAAGCCTTTCTTTGCGCCGAAAGGTACTCTCCGGGAAATGGTGTCCCCTGGATTTGCGAACGGTGGAAGGTGGACACTGGGCTCTAGGATGCCAGCAGCCAAGCCGTGCCGCGCGCCTCGATGGCGAAATCGTCGAAGGAGAGGGGGCGTGCGAAGGCATAGCCCTGCAGAAGATCGCAGCCGAGATCGCGCAGCAGTTCGGCATGATCAAGCGTCTCGACGCCCTCGGCCACCGTCTCGACGCCAAGCGAGCGGGCGATTTCGATGATGGAGCTGACGAGCGCACGCTCCTGCGAAGAGGCGACGATCGGCTGCACGAGCTGCCGGTCGATCTTCAGCCGCTTCGGCTTCAGTTTCAGCAGGGACACGATCGACGTGTGGCCGGTGCCGAAATCGTCGATCTCGATATCGATGCCGAGCGCCTTGATCCGTTCGAGATTCTGCGAGACCACATCCTCGCTCTCGTCGAGGAAGATGGATTCCACCAGTTCGAAAGAGATTTCGCCGGGGCGGATCTGCAGGTCGCCAAGCGATTCCAGCAGGCTGCCGTCGTGCAGGCGCCGCGCCGAGACGTTGACCGAAACCTTCGGCACGGAGATGCCCTGAGCGGCCCAGCGCATCTTGTCGCGCAATGCGGTCTCCAGCACGATGCGGTCGAGCGTCTGTACGACATTGATCTCGTCGGCAATGCGCAGGAACTTATCCGGCGTCAGCAAGCCCTTGGAGGGATGGCGCCAGCGCACCAGCGCCTCCACCCCGGTCAGCTTCATCGAACGGGCGCAGAATTGCGGCTGGTACCAGGCCGTGAACTCGCCATTGTCGATGCCGGCGAGGATCTCGTCTGCGGTGCGCTTGTTGTTGATGATATCGGCTTGAAGATTGTGATTGAAGAATTCGAAGCGGTTGCGGCCGAGGCTCTTGGCGCGATAGAGCGCGATATCGGCATTGATCAGCACCTTGCGCGCATCGACATGGATGCCGTTCGCCAGCGCTATGCCGATCGACACGCCGCAGCGGCAGGAGAAGCCCTGGAAATCGATGGGCTGACGCATTTCCTCGACGATGCGGCCTGCAAGCTCCGCCATCTCCGTGTCGCCCGTGTCGAAGGAGAGGATGACGAATTCGTCGCCGCCGATACGCGCCACGACATCTCTGTCACGCACGCTTCTCGAAAGCACGCGGGATGCATGCACCAGCATCGCGTCGCCGGCGGCATGCCCCAGTGTGTCGTTGATTTCCTTGAAGCGGTCGAGGTCGATATGCAGGATCGCGAATGTCTGCCGCTCGCTGCGGCCGGCATCCGTCAGGCTTTCCAGTGCTATGTCGAGCTTGCGGCGGTTGGCGAGCGAGGTCAGCGGGTCGTGGAGAGAATTGTGCTCGATCCTGTTCTTGGCAAGCTCCAGCTCGATGTTCTTGGCGATCGCTTCGTCCTTCGCGGACTTGAGGCGCAGCGTCATCAACGCGTCCTCGGTCGAATCGAAGGCGATGCCGATGATTTTCATCTCGCCGGTCGGCGTGCGGTGCACCTTGCCGACAGAACGCACGTAGCGCAAGCCGCCATTCTCGTCCGGCACACGGGCGACAAGCGTATGCGTGTCCCCGAGTTGCCTGAAATGTCGGGCGCTTTCGAGCGCCAGCCCGCGATCATCGGGATGGATGCGGGAGAGCCAGGCGTCTTCGGTCACGAAGGCATTGCTCTGCCTCAACCCGTAGAGCTCGTGCATGCGCTCGTCCCAGATCGAGCCGGCTTTGCCAAGAACGGCTTCCCAGATTCCGCATTGATAGGAATCGAGTGCCAGATCGAGCTTGCTGGAGAGTACGGAAAGTTCGGCCTCGCGGCTTGAAAGCTCTTCCAGTGCGAGTTCCAGCTCGGCATTTTTGAGTTCGCTTGTTTCTTTGGCGAGACGAAGCGTGTTGGTGACTTCCGCGTCGGCCGTGACATCCCAGACGATGCCGATCGTCTTTCCTGCGCCGCCGGCATCCGTATAGAAGGCGCCGATGGACCGCAGGTGGCGGATGCGGCCATCCTCCCGCATCACTCTGTATTGCGCGGTACAGGCTTCCCCCGCGATGCTGCAGCCGAAGAAATGAACCTCTGCGATTTCGCGGTCTTCGGGCACGATCGTTGACAGCCACACTGCCTGTGATCGGATACCCTCGATCGCCTTGAGGCCGTGAAGCGAGGATGCGCGCGCATCCCAGGAAAGGCTGGTGGCGTTTTCCGGCAACTCCCAAATACCGATCCGGGAGGATTCGAGTGCCAGGTTGAGACGCTGCGACAGTTCCAGAAGCTTGGCCTCGCGCGCTTCAAGCTGCGTAATATTGCGATTGCGTTCGCCGAGCAGCAACGTGGCGAAGAAGATCGGGATGATGATCACGCAGCCTGCGGCGACGATGATCAATCGCAGTTCGGGCTGATTGTCTGGAACGGCCTTCCAGCCTGTGTTCGGTACCGCCGCCAATTCCCACCGCCCGCCCGCGAAATTGATTTTACGGCGGAGCGGATCTTTGCCGTAAATATCGGAGGGGCCGAAGAAGGGCGCGGCCGTTTCGTCCGGAGTGCCGATGTCGCGCACCGCGATCGACAGATGGTCGAGATGCGGGTAGCGCTCCTGGTTCTCGCTGTTGCGCGCGGGTCTAAGGCCCGTCGCCTCGTAGAACATGTTCTGGTCGATGACCGCCTCGACCGCGCCCCAGATGCGGCGTTTGCCGTCCTGCTTGACGAAAACCGGGAAGAAGATCGCGAAGGCGGTTTCTGCATCCGTCGTCTTGAAGGGACCGTAGAAGCGGGCCGCCTGATCGCCGGAATTGCGGCTGATCGACATGCGCTGCAGCAGTACGTCCCGCACATCCCTGCCGATCCGGTCTTTGCCTGATTGCGCCGGATAGACCGACTTGACGATGAAATCAGGCGCGACCGCAATATGGATGAAATGCGGGTTCTGGATCAGCAGCCAGTTGATCTGCCGTTCCATCTCCACTTCGTTCGCCTGCGTGCTGAGCGAGATCAGGTTGGAAAGGTCGCGGACGGCGGTGATGTCCATGTTGATCTGCGCCTGCATGCGGGCGCGGATCAGGTTCGTCTCGTTTGCAGTTCGGATTTGCAGCTCGCGCAGATAGGCGGCAGTATTCGCGCTGTCGAGCGCAAAGCCGACGGCAATAACGACGACAGCCATGAGGGCGGAAACCAGCAGCGAGACACGCGTATTCTTCAGAACACGCCGCAGCCGGTTGCTGTTGCTTGGCCGGAATTGCAAATCACACACCCCTACATTCGCATTGACTTTAGGGTGCAGGAGTTAATTTACGATTGCGCGCATTCGTGGCTGCTAAATCGCGTAAACGGAGAGAAAAAGACGGTCAACGGAGCCTCTTGATTATCCGTAAAATCCTATTCATCAATTGGGCGCCGAAAGCCATTCTTCCGGGCAATTTTCGCCATATTCAGGAGTTTATCTGTGGCCACTCGATATCAACGGCAGCGTTTCAAAGGGATTGCCGACATGCGTTTCGTTATTGCTACGCTTCTGGCCACGGCAAATTTTCTTTCGCCCATGAGCAGTTTTGCCGAGAGCGCTGATGTCGAGGCGACCATCAAAAAGGTCGACACGACCAATCTCGTTCTGACGCTGGACGACGGCAAGACCTATCAGGCGCCCGAGGAATTCGATTTCGAAGGCCTGAAGGCCGGCGTCAAGGTGGTGATTTTCTATACGGAAGTAGACGGCAAGCGCGTCATCAACGATCTCGACATCGTCAAGTAATCAAGCCCTCTCCGGGCTGGATCCAGCCGATCAGGCTCTGCGACGTCTCGATCCTCAAAATCCGGTCCTGCGGAATTTCGCCCTCGGAAGCGATGTCCTTCGGCAGGTCGGAGATTATCTTGAATAAGCTTCTAATGACGCCGCCATGAGTGACGCAGACCGTCGGCCGGTCGACCGAATTCAGCCATGCGCCGGTCCGCCACGACATGATCTCGTAGCTTTCCGCATCCTCTCCCGGCGGAATGAAATCCCATTTGTTGATGTTGCGTTCTGCGACGCGCTCGGTCTGCGAGGCCCTGAGCTGCTTCAGCGTATAGCCTTCCCAATCGCCGAAGGAGACTTCGACCAGGCGTTCGTCGGTGCGGTAGTCCTTGGGCGGGAGCCCCATGGCTGATCGCATGATCTCCATGGTCTCGCGCGTGCGGCCGAGCGGGCTTGCGACGAAATCAAATTCCGTATCTTCGCCGTTCAGGATCGCCGCAAGGGCGATCCCGTTCTGTCTTGCCTGTTCGCGGCCGATCGCATTGATCGGAATATCCTTCTGCCCCTGCAGGCGACGCTCCGCATTCCAGTCGGTCTGGCCGTGTCTGATCACATAGATAAGCACGGGGATCGGCTCCGCTCGAGGGTAGTAGGACGCCTCAGTCCTTGATGACGGAAATATCAGGCGCGTCCACAGCCTTCATGCCGATGACATGATAGCCGCTGTCGGCGTGATGCACCTCACCGGTCACCGAACGCGACAGGTCGGAGAGAAGGTAGAGGCCGACATCGCCGACTTCCTCGATGGTAACCGTACGGCGCAGCGGCGCATTGTACTCGTTCCACTTGAGGATATAGCGGAAATCACCGATGCCCGAAGCAGCCAGCGTCTTGATCGGACCTGCCGAAACGGCGTTGACGCGGATGTTTTTCGGTCCGAGATCGACGGCGAGATACTTGACGCTCGCTTCAAGAGCAGCCTTGGCGACGCCCATGACGTTGTAGTTCGGCATCACCTTTTCTGCACCGTAATAGGTGAGGGTGAGCATCGAGCCGCCTTCCGTCATCAGTTTCTCGGCGCGGCGAGCGACCGAGGTGAAGGAGTAGACGGAGATCTGCATCGTCTTGGCGAAATTGTCCGGCGTCGTATCGACGTAACGGCCGGTCAGTTCGTCCTTGTCGGAAAAACCGATCGCGTGCACGATGAAATCGATCTTGCCCCACAGCTTCTCGACATTGTCGAAAACGGCATCGATCGTGGATTCGTCACTGACGTCGCAATGGCCGACCATGACGGCGCCGATTTCGGCAGCCAGTGGCTCCACGCGCTTCTTCAGGGCATCGCCCTGGTAGGTGAATGCAACTTCCCCGCCCTGCGCATGAATGGCCTTGGCAATACCCCACGCAATCGAACGATTGTTGGCGACACCCATGATGACGCCGCGTTTGCCTGCCATGAGGCCGGATGCTTGAGCCATATTTCGCTTCCCTAGGAATTCTGATGATCCTGCCTATGGCATAGGCCGTTAATCGGTTCAAGCTTGGCTAAGATCATCAACTGTTAGGGATCGTAACAAAGGGTGCGATTGTCACTGAAATTTCATAAAAACAGCCCTTCACGCATACTTCGCATGAGATCGGTGACTTTATCGTCGGGTTTTTCCCACAACATAATACGCAATTCGACGACGAGATCGCCTTTTCCGCCGCTGTCGTTGGGCAGGCCCTGGTCGGGAATGCGGATCGTCTTGTCGGAGCCGGACCAGGCCGGGACCGTTACATTGAGCGGTCCCTGCGGCCCGTCGATACGCGCCTCAGTGCCGAGCACCGCATTCTCGATGTTCAGCGGCAGCACCGCATGCACGTCGAAACCGTCGACGGTGAAGCGTGGGTCGGGGGCGATGTGGATATTGATCACGGCATCGCCGCGCTGCATGCCAGGCAGCTTGAAACCCTGGCCCTTGAGCCGGATCTGATGGCCTTCGGTCGTGCCGGCCGGCAGGGCAAAGCCCACTTCGCGGCCTTCGGGAAGGGAAACCGTCGTCCAGCTTCCCTTCATGATGTCTTCGATCGTCACGGTCGCGGTCGCCACTTCATCCGGCGCCTTTTCAAGGCCCGGCTGGCCGGCGCCGGTGAAGCGACGCACAAGCGAGGTCAGCAGACTGAGCGGCAGGGACATGTTGGTGCCGCCGGTAGCGGAGGCCTCCATATGCTCGTCCTCTGCCTTGGCGGGGTCGGATTCGGTGGTTTCCTGTTCCGGCTGCTTGGCGGCCTCCGCTGCATGCGGCTTGGCCTGTGCTTGCTGCGAATGCGCCTGGGATTGGGCCTGTGCGCCGGCAGTGCGGGCTGTCTGCGCACCGAAGATCCGTTCGACCATCTCTTCGGCGGCTTCGGCAGTGCCGGCCTGCTGCTGTTTGGCACCTGCCGCGGCGGCCTTTTGTGCATTGGCGTTGGCGCGCGCAAGCTCTTCCATCACGCGTTCGGCATTGGCCTGCGCGGCCTTTGCGCGCTCGGCCGCCTCACGGGCTGCGTGCCGCTGCTGCATGATCGTTTGTTCTTGCTTCTTGGCCTCCGCCATACGCACCGCGCTGTCGAAGAGATTGCGCTTCCTTGGATCTTTCAGCGTCTCATAGGCGCGGCCGATCTCGGCAAAACGTGCGGTCGCCGTCGGGTCACCCTGATTGTGATCGGGATGCACGGCCTTGGCCATGTTACGCCAGGCCGCCTTGATTTCATCCGCTCCCGCGTCGCGCTTGACGCCCAGTACCTTGTATGGATCACGCATTGTTCGCACCGCCGCTGTCGCAATCCGGGAGGCATGTTCCTCGTGGCCGTTCCCGGAAACCGAATACTCAACTCATGACGCGCCGTCCCGTTCGCTTATGCGACAGGAAAGCCCGCTCGTCGGCCGATCGTGCGGGAGAGTTGCTAATCACTTCTTATTTCCGAAGTTGGACATGGAGTGTTTTGCCGCGAATGGTTAGTCTTTCACTAAACATTGAGGCGAATCGGCACGACACATTAACCCTGGCGCGTCAGGCGTGCATCCCGCCGAAACAGCTGAGCAGACGGGCTCAGCTTTCCGGCTGGAAGCTCAGAAGCTGCCAGTTGCCGCCGCCGACAAGGCAGGTCTTGCCATAGAACTTGGCGATGCCGACATAGGAGTGGCGCGTCGTGCGGAACTGGCGGCAGACCTGGCCGGCGTCATTGTTCTCGACGATCGTATCGATGACACCGGCGCTGCCGGTCGAGGCATTGGCCCAGGGAAGGGGCTGTCCCTCGAGCTTCTGGATATCGGCTGAGGTTACGGCGTTGCGCACCGTCATCTCGTCGGAAAGCGTATCGGTGCTGGGAGCGGGCTGTGGCACGGTGCCTGTCGCCACCGAACGATCCACCTTTGCCGAACTCAGGAAATCGAACCCTCCGGCCACGCAGCCGGAGAGGGACAGAATCGCGATACCGACGATGGAGAGTCTGACGCTGCGGCGCAGCGAACCCTTTGTATGGCGATGTGTCTTTGCTATGACTTCCACCCTGTGTTCTTCCCCAGCGTCGAAGGCTGGGTCAGTTTAATAAACCGCGGGATTTGAATTAATATGTCGGCAAACGGGTTAACAGGTGGTGACTTTACCGAAAGTGAGGAGCCCTTCAAGCTCTTTGGGGAATGGCTGAAGGAGGCGGAGGCTTCCGAAGTCAACGACCCCAATGCTGTCGCGCTCGCGACGGTCGATGAAGATGGGCTGCCCAATGTCCGCATGGTTCTCCTGAAGGGTTTCGATACCGACGGATTCGTCTTCTACACGAATTTCGAGAGCCAGAAAGGTCGCGAAATTTTGGGACAGAAGAAGGCGGCCATGTGCTTCCACTGGAAAACGCTGCGCCGTCAGGTGCGTGTACGCGGCCCCGTCGAAATGGTCACCGATGCCGAAGCCGACGCCTATTTCGCCACCCGCGCCCGCGGCAGCCGCATCGGCGCCTGGGCTTCCAAGCAGTCGCGCCCGCTCGAAAGCCGTTTTGCACTGGAAAAGGCGGTTGCCGAATATACCGCGCGCTACGCAATCGGCGAGATTCCGCGCCCATCCTACTGGTCCGGCTTCCGGATACGCCCAACTTCGATTGAGTTCTGGAAGGACCAGAAGTTCCGGCTGCACGACCGGATCGAATTCCGCCGGCCGACGCCCGAGGGGGGGTGGGACAAGGTGCGGATGTACCCGTAAAGAGTTTATTTGCCGAGCAGTTTCAATGGAATGCCTGATGCCAGCGCCGAAACATAGCGTGGCTTCTGGTAAAGGCCGTTGAGCGAGATACGCGGCATATAGGTGGGCCGACTTGCAGCCGGAAATCCCGGCTGCGTTGTCACGGCTACGGCAAAGCCGAGCTTTGCCGCGAGCTCCGCTTCGCGGCCTGTCGCAGCTTCCCGCGTGCCATAGGGATAGGCGATCGCCCGCGGGCGGATGCCGGTGATCGATTCGACATAATCGGCCGAGATTTCCATCTCGATCCGTGCTTCCGCCTGCGGCAGCCGGGCCAGCGCCCGGTGGCTGATCGTATGGGCGCCGAGACTGGCGAGCGGGCTTGCCGAAAGTCTGCGCAACTCCTGCGGCGCCATGACCAGTTCCCGCGTGATGTCGACGGGCTCGATTCCGTGGCGCCGGGCCAGCGCATCCACCTCCAAGATGGCGCGGCTCTCGTCCTGCCTGTGGATAAGCTTGGCAAGCCGGTCGAAAGCGTCCCATTTTCGGACGTCCGTGTCGAGCGCCAGTCTCTCCCTCCCGCGGCCGAAGTTGAACTCGATGCTGTTCTCCCTGCTGAGCAGCAGCGCCAGGGTTTCCCACCAGATGCTGTGCGAGCCCTCGGCAAAGCCTTGCGTTACGAAAACGGTAAAAGGTGCCTGATGCCGCTCGAAAACGGGCAGGGCATGGACGAGATTGTTGCGATACCCATCATCCAGCGTGAAGGCGGCGAACAGGCGATCGTCCTGCGGGTCCGACAATAGCGAGGGCACGGCATCGAGCGGTACGAAACGATAGCCGCTCCGCTTCAGTCGCCGAAGCGCCGCGTCCAGAAATTCCGGCGTTATTTCAAGATGTTCGTTGGGTTCGAACGGCTGAGCGATATGCGGGCGCACGTGATGGAGCGTGAAGATGACACCGCGTCCGTGGGCCTCTTTCATGAGCCCTGCGGCATTCGCCAGCCACGCCGCTTCCAGCCCGCCGCCGATCGCGATGCGCTTCAGACGCCGCTTCCACTGACCCATTTTTCCCGTGACCCCGCTTTGTAATCGTGTCACACAAGCTACCAATCTGCCGTTAAACCTTGCTGAATCCGGCCTGGAAAGTGGCTTCTTTATCGGCTGTTAACCAAGCGAAACAAAAGCTTGGAAAAAACTTGGGCGTTGCCTCAAAGTCGCGCCAGATTGTGGGCATCTGTCACAATACGGGACATAATTCCGGTTGGAGCGACTCGCCGGATATAATGAGGGGAAGTGCATGAGAAGGCTTCTGGCTGCCATTTTGACCGCGACGCTGGCACTTTCTGCACCCGTTGCGGCCTTTGCCGGCAGCGCTTCCCTCGTGCTCGATGCCCGCACCGGCAAGGTCCTTGCGTCCGAAAACGGCGATACGCTGAACCATCCGGCATCGCTGACGAAGATGATGACGCTCTATCTGACCTTCGAGGCGCTCAATCGCGGCAAGATCACCTGGGATACGCCGGTCACGATGTCGAAATATGCGGCCTCCCGTCCGCCGACGAAGCTCGGCGTGAAAGCGGGCGGTACGATCACCGTGCGTGAGGCGGTCTATGGCATGATCGTCAAGTCGGCGAACGATGCTGCTGCCGCCATCGGTGAAAAACTCGGCGGTTCGGAAAGCAATTTCGCCCGGCTCATGACCCAGAAGGCCCGCCAACTCGGCATGAGCCGCACGGTCTTCGTCAATGCATCCGGCCTGCCGGACAAGCGCCAGATCACGACGGCGCGCGACATGTCCACGCTCGCCGTGGCGCTGATGAAGAACTATCCCAGCGAATATCGCCTCTTCTCCATCGCGAGCTTCAATTTCCGCGGCAAGACCATCCGCGGCCACAACAATCTAATGTATCGCTACGAGGGCATGGACGGCATCAAGACCGGCTACACCAATGCCTCCGGCTTCAACATCGTCAGCGCCGTGAAGGACGGCAACCGCCGCGTGGTCGGCGTGGTGCTCGGCGGCCGCACGGCCCGCAGCCGCGACGCCAAGATGGCAGCACTCTTCGACCGCTACATGGGACGTGCCTCCTCCGGCGGCGCCAGGCTGACCGCCAGCATCAATGCCAAGCAGCAGGTCGAGGTCGCCTCGGCCGCCGATGACGCCGATGCTCCCGTGCCGGCGAGCGCACCGCGCGTTGTGGACGAACCCGCACCAAAGGCGCTCGGTTATGCCAGCGATGGGGTTATTCCGCTGGAGCGCCCGGCGGCAATGGACGAGATCATCAATGCCGGCAAGGCGTCGAAAGCGCCAGTCGCCAACGCACCAGCCGGCAAGGCAGGCGGCTGGCAGATCCAGATTTCCGCCGCCCCGAGCGCTGATGCCGCCCGCGCGCTTCTTGCGCAGGCTCAGTCCGAGGCCGGTGCACCGCTGGTCTCCGCCTCGCCTTATACTGAAGCTGTCGGCAAGGGCGCCAATGCGGTTTACCGCGCCCGCTTCACAGGGTTTCAGAGCAAGGAAGACGCGACCTCTGCCTGCGACGCTCTCAAGAAACGCTCTTACGACTGCATGCTCCTGCCGAACCAGGGCTGAGCTGCACGCTCTGGACAATTTCCGGGAATCGGCGCTCTCCTCATAAACAAAAGGAGAACGTCATGCTGCAACGGCTCGCCGATCAGTTCGAGACCTCATCGTCAACCTATGCCAGCGCCAACGGCATTGAGCGCGATGCCGACTGGTTCCTGCTGAAGCTGCAGGAGGAGATGGGTGAACTGACCCAGGCCTGGAACCGCCTGACCGGTCGTGGTCGTGCCAAAGGCCGTTCGCCCGAGGAGATGGAACGCGACCTCGCCGATGAGACCGCCGACCTGCTGGGCCATATTCTGCTGTTTGCCCGCCGTAACGATATCGATCTCGCCGCCGCGATCGAACGGAAATGGCGGTTCGAGCCGGCACAGACGTGAGAGGGCTGAAGCACTTTAGGCTAGATCATCCGGTTTTGGGAAATCCGGCTGCGCTTCCGGTCTTGCCGATCGGAATGCATCGAGCACCACACAGCGCTGCTCAACCGAAAGCAATAGGGGGTAGGGTGAGAGATCATGGCCGAGACGACGGGCGTTGCTCATCTGCGGGATAAGATGCAAGTCAGCCCAGCCCGGGCGGTCGCCGAAACAGAAGGGCGACTGAATCTGACGCTGCGCGAGCGTTTCTTCGAGGGCGGTGAAGCCGAGGCCTAGCCAGTGCAGCACCCATTGCTTGACCTCCGCCTCGCTATCACCGAGTTTGTCCCGCAGGAAATGTCGGACGCGCTGGACCGTTAGGGAATGCATCTCCGAAGCAATGTGGGCAGCAAAACCTCTCGCTTGCGCACGAAGCGCCGGATCGTCGGGCAGGAGGCTCGGATCGGGATAGCGCTCCTCTATATAACTAAGTATGGCCGACGACTGCGGCACGACATGGTCGCCTATATGCAGCGCCGGCAGCAATCCTTGCGGATTGAGCCGGTGATACTCGCCTGTTTCAAGCGAGCTAACCGGAATGTAGCGATAGGAAATACCTTTGAGGTTGAGCGCGATCCGCACCCGTTCTCCTGCCGAATTCTGCCATCGCGAGATCAGCCGCATCATAACCTTCTGAGAGCCTGAGTCAGCCGAGCTTATATTGGTAGAATTTGCTGTCCACCGCCATGAGTGGAAACGCCCGCGGCAGGTCCTTCTTGGGAATTTCTGAAAACCCGTTCTTTTCATAGAACCGCTGTGCAGCAAGAAACTTATCGGTGGTGCCGAGGAATATATCGGTCACGCCGACTTCGCCGGCATGGGCAAAGAGCGCCTCGAGCAGCCGGTTGGCGACGCCGTGTTCGCGGCCTCGCACCTCGGCGGCCACGAACATCTTCCGGAGCGCAGCCTGATTGTTTCCGATATCCTTGAGGCCGAGCGTGCCGACGATGGCGCCGTCCTTGATCGCGACCCAGAACTGACCCTTGCCCGACTGGTAAAAGTCGGGAATGACGCGCAGGTCCGGCTGCGCGTCAGCGGTGATGTCGATGCCGAATTCTTCACGCTGGATCGGCAGGATGACCGAGATCACGTCATCGGCATCGTCAGGGGCGAAGGTTCTGATTTCGATCTCGACCATGATTGTATCGCCTCAGGCCTGCGTGCCGCCGACGGTGACCTGATCCATGCGCAGATGCGGCTGGCCGACGCCGACAGGCACCCACTGGCCCGCCTTGCCGCAATTGCCGATGCCGGTGTCGAGCTTCATGTCGTTACCGACCATAGACACACGCTTCATCGCATCCGGGCCGTTGCCGATCAGCATGGCGCCCTTGATTGGCGCACCGATCTTGCCGCTTTCGATGAGATAGGCCTCGGTGCAGCCGAAGACGAATTTGCCTGATGTAATATCCACCTGACCACCGCCGAAGGAGACGGCATAGATACCCTTCTTCACCGAGGCGATGATCTCCTCCGGTGACTTGTCCCCGCCGAGCATATAGGTGTTGGTCATGCGCGGCATCGGCACATGCGCATAGCCCTGGCGGCGGCCGTTGCCGGTAGGCGCCATGCCCATTAGCCGGGCATTCTGCCGATCCTGCATGTAGCCGACCAATTTGCCGTTCTCGATCAGCACATTATAGGCCGAAGGCGTACCTTCGTCATCGATGGTGATCGAGCCGCGGCGGCTGTCGATTGTGCCGTCGTCGACGACGGTCACGCCTGGTGCTGCCACCATCTGGCCCAGGAGACCCGCAAAGGCGGAGGTCTTCTTACGGTTGAAATCGCCCTCGAGGCCGTGACCCACGGCCTCATGCAGCATGACGCCCGGCCAGCCGGAGCCGAGCACGACGTCCATCGTGCCTGCCGGCGCGTCGATCGCTTCGAGATTGACGAGTGCCTGGCGCAGCGCTTCGTCGGCACCGTGCTGCCAGCTTCCCGTCGCGATGAAATCGCCGAAGCCGATGCGGCCGCCCTGGCCGTAGGAGCCGCTTTCCTGGCGATCGCCTTCGCCGACCATCACGGAGATGTTGATGCGCGTCATCGGCCGGATGTCCTGTACGCGATGGCCGTCGGCGCGCAGGATGTCGACCACCTGCCAGCTTGCGGCGACGGAGGCCGTCACCTGCCGCACTTTGTCGTTCTTGCCGCGCAGATAGGCGTCGATATCGGTCAGCACCTTCACCTTCTCTTCGAAGGTCGGCGAACCGATCGGGTTCTCGTCGGTGTAGAGCTTGCGGTTGGTGCCCTGGGGCGCTGCCGCATAGCTGCCGGAATAGCCGCGCGTGACGGCGCCGACCGCATCGGCGGCCCGCTTCAGCGCCGAGACGGAGAGGTCACCCGCATGCGCATAACCGACAGCTTCGCCGGCCACGGCGCGCAGGCCAAAACCCTGCTCGGTGTTGAAGCTGCCGCCCTTGAGGCGGCCGTTATCGAAGGTAAGCGATTCCGCCTGCGCGTGCTCGATGAAGAGCTCGCCGTCATCGGCGCCGGAAAGCGCCTCGGCGACATGCTTGCGCATCGTCGCTTCGTCGGCATCGAAAAGCGTCAAGAGATCGGTGGTCATGTCTTTTGCTCCGCAAGAAGAGCGGGAGTGCTCAATAGCCGATGTAGGTCTGTTGTGCTGCGCGAGCAAGCCCCGACGGATCAGGGCAGGGCGTCGTAGCCTTCCGCAAAACCCTTGAGGTCGACGGGGATGCCGATGCCTTCTTCCGGCGTCTGGAAGACGATGAAGGTCGCTTGGGCGCCGCTACGGAAGGTCTTGAGCAGTTCGTCCTCGAGAACGACTTCGGCATAGCAGCCATCGGCAAAGCAGCGCACGAAATAGGCGCGGCCGATGTCCTTGCCGTCGACATTGAGGCCGAGGCCGTTTGGCAGCAGCACGCCGAGCGGTGCCAGCACGCGCAGGATCTTCGACTTGCGGTCAGCCGTCTTCAGGACGACGACGGACAGGCCGACCTCCGGCCGGTCTTCGGCGATGACGTTCTGCATCAATGCGCACTGCTCGGTCGAAGCGCCGGGCGGCTTGTCGCAGACGACGGACCATGCGCCGTGGTTGGAACGAACCGTGCCGGGAGCCGGTGGCTGCGTTTGCCCAGGCGTCACCTGCTCGACGTTCGGCGTCGCAGACGGCTGTGCCGGAGCGGGCTTCGGGGCAGGCGTGGCGGGACGCGACTGCGCGGGCGCTGGTGCCTGCTGCGCGAAAACGGGGCTCGTCGCGGCGGCCGCGATGCCTGCGGTCAGAACAAACGACCGCGCGAGGGAACGGAAACCCATGAAAACCTCTGGATATCGAATCATTGCCGCTATTTGTGAAGCTGCCCACAAAAAATGAAAAGCCCCACCCCGTGAAAACCGGGGGACTGCGGCAGAAATAGGACCTCGCCAAAAGAATGTGCCGCGAGCGGATTGGCCCCAAAGCGCGTTTTTCGTATGCTGATGAAAAGCTTGCAATGTTTTGCCATACCCGACGATGCGGTGCTGGAGCAAAAATGCCGCATAGACAATTGCTTCTGCCTGTTGCGGCGGATGCCAAACTGTGGTTTGAAGCGCAGAAGATGGCAAGGATTCTGCGTCCGAATTGATGCAGATCAGCGCTCGAGGGAGATTACAAGGTGATTAAGAAGGCTTTTGCAGCTCTGACCGCGCTGGTCTGTCTGCTTTTTGCTTCCGGCACATATGCCGATCAGCCGATGCCGTGGCAGGCTACCCTGCAGCCGGCAGCGACGCCGATCATGCGGGAGATCCGCTGGTTCGAACAATATACGCTGTGGTTCATTGTTCCGATCACACTGTTCGTTCTCGTTCTTCTTATCGTCGTCTGTTTCAAGTTCCGCGCTTCGGCGAACCCGGTTCCCTCTAAGACGAGCCACAATACGCTGATCGAAGTCATCTGGACCGTGGGGCCGGTCCTCGTGCTTCTCTTCCTTGCAGTTCCCTCTTTTAACCTGCTCACTGCGCAGTTGACGCTGCCGGAAAACCCCGATGTGACCATCAAGGCGACCGCGACCCAGTGGCAGTGGAACTATGAATATGAAGGCTCGGGCGAAACGCCCGTTGCCTTCGACTCCTATCTTCTGAAGGAGCCGGATCGTGCCGCTGCCGGCAAGACTGATCTTTCCGTCTATCCGCGCCTGCTGGCCGTCGACAACGAACTCGTGCTGCCGGTCGACAAGACCGTCCGTGTTCTCGTCACCGCCGCGCCCACCGACGTCATCCACGCTTTCGCCATGCCGTCCTTTGGCATCAAGATCGACGCCGTTCCGGGCCGCCTGAACGAAACCTGGTTCCGCGCCGAGCGTGAAGGTCTCTTCTATGGCCAGTGTTCCGAGCTTTGCGGCAAGGACCACGCGTTCATGCCGATCGCCATCCGCGTCGTTTCCGAAGACAAGTACAAGCAGTGGCTGACCACGGCCGCCAGCGACTTGCCCGGCGCCTACAAGACACTGATCGCCGCTGCCGATGGTTCTGCAAAGACCGTCGATGTCGCTGAAAACGTCGCAAAGTAAGATAGGGGATCGGGACAATGGCTGGACCTTCCGCTCACGACGATCATTCTCATGATCACCATGCTCATGACGCTCATGCGCATGACGACCACCACGATCACTCTCATGCGCCGAGCTTTGCCGACCGCTGGTTCTTCTCGACGAACCATAAGGATATCGGCACGCTCTACCTGATCTTCGCAATCTTCGCTGGTATCGTCGGCGGCCTGCTTTCCGTCGCCATGCGCATGGAGTTGCAGGAGCCGGGCATCCAGATCTTCCACGGCCTCGCCTCTATGGTCTACGGCTTCGAAGGCGATGCCGCCATCGACGGCGCCAAGCATATGTTCAACGTCTTCACCACCGCTCACGCGCTGATCATGATCTTCTTCATGGTCATGCCGGCGATGATCGGCGGTTTCGCCAACTGGATGGTGCCGATCATGATCGGCGCGCCGGATATGGCCTTCCCGCGTTTGAACAACATCTCCTTCTGGCTGATCGTTCCCGCCTTCCTGCTGCTGTGCCTCTCGATGTTCGTCGAAGGCCCGGCCGGCGCATACGGCACAGGCGGCGGCTGGACCATGTATCCGCCGCTCGCAGTCGGCGGTCAGCCGGGACCGGCGGTCGACCTTGCGATCTTCGCGCTGCACATCGCCGGCGCCTCGTCGATCCTCGGTGCGATCAACTTCATCACCACGATCCTCAACATGCGCGCTCCGGGCATGACGCTGCACAAGATGCCGCTCTTTGCCTGGGCTGTGCTGATCACCGCCTTCCTGCTGCTGCTGTCGCTGCCGGTTCTGGCTGGTGCAATCACCATGCTGCTCACCGACCGTAACTTCGGCACGGCCTTCTTCGCGCCGGAAGGCGGCGGTGACCCGATTCTCTACCAGCACCTCTTCTGGTTCTTCGGTCACCCGGAAGTTTACATCTTGATCCTGCCGGGCTTCGGCATCATCAGCCACATCGTGTCGACCTTCTCGAAGAAGCCGGTTTTCGGTTACCTCGGCATGGCCTACGCCATGGTCGCCATCGGTGCCGTCGGCTTCGTCGTCTGGGCTCACCACATGTACACGGTCGGCCTGTCGCTTGACGCGCAGCGCTATTTCGTCTTCGCGACGATGGTCATCGCCGTTCCGACGGGTGTGAAGATCTTCTCCTGGATCGCAACGATGTGGGGTGGCTCGATCACCTTCCGCACGCCGATGATCTGGGCGATCGGCTTCATCTTCCTCTTCACCGTTGGTGGTGTCACGGGCGTCCAGCTCGCAAACGCCGGCCTCGACCGCTCGCTGCATGACACCTATTACGTCGTGGCTCACTTCCACTACGTTCTGTCGCTCGGCGCCGTCTTCGCCATCTTCGCTGCCTGGTACTACTGGTTCCCGAAGATGACCGGTTACATGTACAACGAGTTCCTCGGTAAGTTGCACTTCTGGGTCATGTTCGTCGGCGTGAACCTGGTGTTTTTCCCGCAGCATTTCCTCGGCCTCGCAGGCATGCCACGCCGCTACATCGACTATCCGGATGCATTCGCCGGCTGGAACTATGTCTCGTCGATCGGCTCCTATATCTCTTTCGTCGGCGTGATCATCTTCCTCGTTGGGGTCTGGGAAGCCTTCGCCAGGAAGCGCGTTGCCGGTGACAATCCGTGGGGTGAGGGTGCAACGACCCTCGAATGGCAGTTGCCTTCACCACCGCCGTACCACCAGTGGGAACAGCTTCCGCGCATTAAGTAAGATGCCGGACTTCCAGACGCCGCAGGCCTCTGCGGCGTCTGGCGATTAGTAGATCAGGACGGAATGATGACGGTTGTCGACAATCACGAGGCTCTTGCGGACGAAGGCGATTTTCGCCTGTCGGAAGCCGGTGCGCGCGATTATTTCGAGCTTCTGAAGCCGCGGGTCATGTCGCTCGTGGTCTTCACGGCCTTTGCCGGCCTCGTGCTGGCGCCAGGCCACATCAATCCGGTCCTCGGCCTGATCGCCATTCTCTGCATTGCCGTCGGCGCAGGCGCGTCGGGTGCGCTGAACATGTGGTATGACGCCGACATCGACGCCGTGATGAGCCGCACTGCCAATCGCCCGATCCCGGCCGGCCGCATCATGCCCAAGGAAGCCTTGGCCTTCGGCCTTGTCCTCTCCTGCTTCTCGGTGACGATCCTGGGTCTCGCCGTCAACTGGCTGTCGGCCTCCATCCTCGCTTTCACCATCTTCTTCTATGCCGTCATCTACACGATGTGGCTGAAGCGCTCGACGCCACAGAACATCGTCATCGGTGGCGCGGCCGGCGCTTTCCCGCCCATGATCGGCTGGGCCTGCGTGACCAATTCCGTCACGATCGAAAGCACTGTTCTTTTCCTCATCATCTTCCTGTGGACGCCGGCGCATTTCTGGGCGCTCGCCCTCTTCAAGATGCGCGATTACGAAGCTGTCGGCGTGCCGATGCTGCCGAACGTTTCGGGTGAACGCACCACCAAGCACCAGATCGTCGCCTATGCCGTGCTGACCGCAGTCTGCGCCGTGCTGCCGACTTTCCTCGGTTTTGCCAGCGTCGGATATGGTGTGGTGGCCGCAGCGCTTGGCGCGGTCTTCATATACTGTTCCATCGCCGTCTGGCGTATGCCCGATGGCGATCTCAAGATGATCCCGGCGAAGAAGTTGTTCGGCTTCTCGATCTTCTATCTCTTTGCCGTGTTCTCCGCGCTGATGCTCGACCGGCTGGTTGCGATGCTGGTCTCGTATGCAGGAGGCTCGTTCTGATGGAATTGGTCAAGCTCACTGAGGCGCAACGCAAGTCGCGCCGTAATCGCAACATCGCGCTTGGTGTCGTGCTCGCCGGTCTGGTGGTTCTTTTCTACGCCATCACCATCATCAAATTCCTGGGACATGGAGGCTGATACGATGAGCGATGCCGTCAACGCACCGAAGAAGCCGCGCAACAATGCCGCCGTCGTCTTCATGTGCCTGAGCTTCGTCGTCGGCATGGGCGCGGCGAGCTATGCCGCCGTGCCGCTTTATCGCCTCTTCTGCCAAGTGACCGGCTATAACGGTACGACCCAGCGTGTCGATCAGGTTTCGAGCGTCATTCTCGACCGCACGATGCGCGTCACGTTCGACGCCAACGTCGCTCCTGGCCTGCAGTGGGAATTCAAGCCGGTCGAACGCGAGGTCAATCCGAAGATCGGCGAGACCATCCAGGTCAATTTCATCGCCGAAAACCGTTCCAACGAAACCCAGCGCGGCCAGGCGATCTTCAATGTGACGCCGGGCGAGGCGGGCGCCTATTTCAACAAGGTGCAATGTTTCTGCTTTAATGAAACGGACCTGAAGCCGGGCGAAAAGCTTGAAATGCCGGTCGTGTTCTACATCGATCCGGATATTACCAAGGCCGCTGAATCGAAAAGCATTCACACGGTCACGCTGTCCTACACGTTCTATCCCAAAGAGGGTCCGAAGCCGGTGGCTTCGAATGAGGGTGGAACGGGACAGGCTGAAAAGAAACTTTGATTGAGGAGTGTTTCCGGCGGTGCCGGAAGCGGAGAAGGAAGACACCGGGGATCTGACATGGCCGATGCTCATCAGAAGAATCACGACTATCACATCATAGCTCCGAGCCCGTGGCCGATACTGGCCTCGCTCGGCGCATTCCTGATGGCCTTCGGCGGCGTCGGCTATATGCGCTACCTGAACGGCGGCTCGCTGCATGTTCTCGGTATCGAGTGGGCTCATCCGTGGGTCTTCTTCATCGGCCTCGCTGTCGTTTTCTACGTCATGTATGGCTGGTGGTCGGACACCGTGAAGGAAGCCCACGAGGGTGCCCATACGCGCGTCGTGTCTCTGCACCTGCGCTACGGCATGATCATGTTCATCGCTTCGGAGGTGATGTTCTTCGTCGCCTGGTTCTGGGCCTATTTTGACGCCAGCCTCTTTCCGCACGAAGCCATCCAGGCTTCGCGCCTTGCCTATACCGGCGGTGTCTGGCCGCCGAAGGGTATCGAGGTTCTCGATCCCTGGCACCTGCCGATCTACAACACCGTCATTCTGCTGCTCTCGGGCACGACGGTGACTTGGGCTCACCACGCTCTGCTGCACAACGACCGCAAGGGCCTTATCCAGGGCCTGACGCTGACTGTTTTGCTCGGCGTGCTCTTCTCTTCCGTCCAGGCCTATGAATATGCCCATGCACCGTTCGAGTTCCGCAACTCGATCTACGGCGCGACCTTCTTCATGGCCACCGGTTTCCACGGTTTCCACGTTCTGGTCGGCACCATCTTCCTGCTGGTCTGCCTCCTTCGTGCGTTGCGCGGCGACTTCACGCCGAAGCAGCACTTCGGCTTCGAGGCGGCTGCCTGGTACTGGCACTTCGTCGACGTCGTCTGGCTGTTCCTGTTCTTCTGCATCTACGTCTGGGGCGGCTGGGGCGCTCCGGTCGCCGCAGGCTGATCGAGACCGGATAGAGAAATTGAAAAGGCGGGTGCTCTGACCCGCCTGATCGAAATGTGGAATATTCCCTGTCGCAAGTATTAGGCGCGAATTTCTGACTTTGCGGTTTTTGAGGCAGGAGTTTGATTTAACGCTCGGAGAGTTTGAGCCGCATCAACGGTCGTCTCGGGGATCGGCGCGCGATCTCCGAGAATCCAAGGTTCCTGAATACCGAGGCGATGCCGACAAAACCCTCCCCCCATGTCAGAGGTTTTTCGGGATCGATAGTGCAGGCGTCAACTGCAACCGCATTATTGGCTATCGCGAATTCAACAGCGGCGCTGGCAAGATGCCGCATGAGGCCTTGCCGGCGATAGCCCGTGCGAATGAAGAAGCACGTGATGGCATAGACACTCGAAGCGTCAGGCTCGCTCACATCCTCCGGCGGCCGTGAAGTTTTTGCGGCCTGGAAGCGTGAGGAGGCAGGCCGCGGGCCGATCGCACACCAACCGACCGCTTTCCCGCGATGATATGCAATCAGCCCCGGCGGTGGCCCAGCCTCCACGATCGCCCGGAAGGCATCTTTCCGGCCAGTTTTCTCCATCGCCTTGTAGTCAGCGCCCTTGATGCGAGGCCACATGCACCAGCATCCCGAATTGGCTCCGCGCAATGGACCAAAAAGGTCTTCAAGATCGGCCCAACGATCGGCCGTCAATGGGTGGATATCAAACGTATCAGCCATTCCGCCTCCCAAAGGTATCTCAGTCGTTCGCGTAGCAGACAGCCCGAAGTTTATTGCTGTCGGGATCGGTGTAAATCCCGAGTCTTTTTGTCTCAACCGCTGCCCGTCATCTTACCGTTGGCCAGCCTTTCGAAGACCGAAGGCTCGGGAATACCGAGATCCAGCTGATGGCGGATCGCCTCGGCGCATTCGAGCGCAGTCAGCACGGATGTATCGACCTCCATGTCGTAGAGACCCGGACGATGCACCTCGTCCTGCCAGCGCTGCACCGGTTCGGGCACGGGTGTCTCCTCGGTGGCGCGCAGGTAGAGGGTCTCTCGCCCTTCCTCCGCGATCTCCCGCCGCCGCATGATCGTCTCGACCGGACATTTGACGCCGACGAACAGGACCGGAAAGCCCTCCAGCCGCCGGGCGCAATCTCCGAGAATGCCGAGCGGCTGGGAGTAGCTGTCATGATGGCAGAGATCAGCGACGACGTTGAGGCCCAATCCGGCATGGATGGCGATCGATTCATAGAGCGCTGCGTAGAGGAACGGTACCAGTTCTTCCAGGTCCGGGCGTTCGCCGCCCGGCCTCAGCCCGATGCCGGGCAGGTAGCGCTTCGGCGTCATGGCATTATAGGTGTCGACGCCGAGGTTGATCCACGGCCCCTCGAATTCTTCCTGGATTGCACGCGCAATGCTGGATTTGCCGCTTCGCGGCGCGCCGTTCAGGATTATGATCTGTCCGGCATGGCTATCATCGCTCATCAGTCTTCTTCTGTTTGGCGCGAATCACTGAGGCGAAAACGCGCAGGCCTTTCCATTCGGGATGCGAATACTTTATGGGAGAGTTAAGGCAGACGACGAAAAGCCGTCGGCAGGGAGATGGTCATGAGTGAAGACAACGCACAATTTCCACCGGTCGACCCGGTCAAGACCGGCATCAAGGGATGCTGCCCGCGCTGCGGTCATGGTCAGCTCTTCGATGGTGTCCTTGGCCTGAAACCACGCTGCGCCGCCTGCGGCCTGGACTATTCCTTCGCCGATGCAGGCGATGGTCCCGCCGTCTTCGTCATCCTCATCGTCGGCTTCATCATCATCGGTTCGGTGCTCTGGCTGCAGGTCAACTACGCTCCGCCGATCTGGGTCCACATCCTGCTCTTCGGTCCGCTGACGGTCATCCTTTCCCTGGTAGCGCTGCGCTGGTGCAAGGGTATCCTCATCGCCATGCAATATCGCCACAATGCCCGTGAGGGACGCTTGAGTGATTGATATTGAAAGTCCGGCCCCGCGCCGCAAGCTGCCGGTCTTTACCGGCATGGCGGTTCTCATTGCGCTCGCCATCCTGATCTCGCTCGGCACCTGGCAGGTGGAGCGCCTTCACTGGAAGGAAGGCCTGCTCGCGGACATCGCCGAGCGTCGTGCAGCCGTCCCGGTTCCGCTTGCGGACATAGAGTCTATGGCGGAGCAGGGCGGTGATATCGAATACCGCACGGTGACCGCCACCGGCCGCTATATCAACAACAAAGAACGCCACTTCTTCGCCACTTGGCATGGTCAGACCGGCTATTACGTCTATACCCCGCTGCAGCTTGAAGACGGGCGCTACCTCTTCGTCAACAGAGGCTTCGTTCCCTATGAGAACAAGGAGCCGGAAATGCGCATGCAGGGTCAGTTGACTGGCCAGCAGACGGTAACCGGCCTCGCGCGTGCCAAACTCCCTGGCAAACCTTCCTCGCTCGTGCCTGACAATGACATGGCGAAGAACATCTTCTACTGGAAGGATCTCGATGTGATGGCATCGAGCGTCGATCTCGACAAGGCTGATGTCGTGCCCTTCTTCGTCGATGCCGATTCCACGCCCAACCCAGCGGGTTTTCCGATCGGTGGCGTGACACAGATTGATCTACCGAACGACCATCTGCAATATGCCTTCACCTGGTACGGGCTGGCGGTGGTGCTGGCCGTCGTCGTCGCAATCTCCTGGTTCCGCCGCAAGGGTGCCGCGCAATAGTATCGCTTCAATTCCATCCCATATTGGGTTAGAGGTCCCTGAAGCTTAACCTGGATATGTCATGAACATTGCGGCAAAACCTCCTTTGACGATCAGGCTCTGCGGTCCGCGCGGCTTCTGTGCCGGCGTCGATCGGGCGATCCAGATCGTCGTGCTGGCGCTGAAGGCCTATGGCGCGCCCGTCTATGTCCGCCACGAGATTGTTCATAACCGCTATGTCGTGGAAGGGCTGGAAGCCAAGGGCGCGGTCTTTGTCGAGGAGCTTGACGAGATCCCGGCTGAACATCGTGCCCAGCCTGTCGTCTTTTCCGCCCATGGCGTGCCGAAATCCGTGCCCGAGGATGCGAATGCCCGCAACCTCTTCTATCTCGACGCCACCTGTCCGCTGGTCTCTAAGGTCCACAAGCAGGCGATGCGCCACAATCGCCTCGGCCGCCATGTCGTCCTGATCGGCCATGCCGGCCATCCCGAGGTTATCGGCACCATGGGCCAGCTTCCCGAGGGTACTGTCTCTCTGGTCGAAACCGTCGAGGACGTCGATGCCTATGAGCCCGCCGATCCCGATAATCTCGGCTATGTCACCCAGACGACGCTCTCGGTCGATGATACCGCCGGCGTTATCAAGCGGCTCGAAGAACGCTTCCCCAATCTGAAGGCGCCGGCTGCCGATTCCATCTGCTATGCCACGACCAATCGCCAGGAAGTGGTGAAGGAAGCTGCCCCCGGCTGCGATCTATTCATCATCGTCGGCGCGCCGAATTCGTCCAATTCCAAGCGGCTCGTCGAAGTGGCGCTCCGGGCCGGGGCGAAGAAGTCGATCCTCGTGCAGCGCGCTTCCGAACTCGACTGGGATGAGATCGGCCCGATTGCCACGCTTGGCTTGTCCGCCGGTGCTTCCGCCCCGGAAGTGATCGTCAACGAGATCATCGAGGCCTTCCGCACCCGCTTCGATGCCCGCGTCGAGCTTGCCGAAACCGTGCAGGAAAACGAACATTTCCTCGTCAATCGCGAGCTGCGCAGTCTTGAACTGACCACGGCTGACATGGCATTCGTGAACGGGGAGTGAGGCGAGGGGATCCCCTCCATCCTGCCCCATCTGATCAGACCGCCTCTACAGTGAGAGACCCACCTTGGCAGTTTATACTGATATCGCCGAAGACGATCTGAAATGGTTTCTCACCGAATATGATGCCGGCACGCTGCTTTCCTACAAGGGCATCGCCGAAGGCGTGGAGAATTCCAACTTCCTGCTGCATACATCTAAGGCGCCGCTCATCCTGACGCTTTACGAGAAGCGGGTGGAAAAGAGCGATCTGCCGTTCTTCCTCGGCCTGATGCAGCATCTGTCGGCCGGCGGCCTGTCCTGCCCGCTGCCGCTGCCGCGCAAGGACGGCGCTCTGCTTGGCACGCTGTCAGGCCGTCCCGCAGCGCTCATTTCCTTCCTCGAAGGCATGTGGCTGAGAAAGCCGGAACCGAAACATTGCCGCGAAGTCGGCAAGGCGTTGGCGCAGATGCATGTCGCTGGCGAAGGTTTTGCGCTGACGCGGCCGAACGCGTTGTCGCTGGAAGGCTGGCAGACGCTCTGGGACAAATCAGAGGCACGCGCCGACGAGGTGGAGTTCGGCCTGCAGAACGAAATCCGCAGCGATCTCGATTTCCTGCGGGCCTATTGGCCGAAGGATTTGCCCGCTGGCGTCATCCACGCCGATCTTTTCCCTGATAACGTCTTCTTCCTTGGTGACGAACTCTCGGGCCTCATCGATTTCTACTTCGCCTGCAACGATCTGCTCGCCTATGACGTCTCGATCTGCCTCAATGCCTGGTGCTTCGAGAAGGATGGTGCCTACAACATCACCAAGGGCACGCAGATGCTCGAGGGTTACCAGAGCGTGCGGCCGCTGAGTGGTCAGGAGATCGCGGCGTTGCCGGTCCTCTCCCGCGGTTCGGCCCTGCGTTTCTTCCTGACCCGTCTTTACGACTGGCTGACGACGCCGGAAGGCGCGATGGTCACCAAGAAGGACCCGCTCGAATATCTGCGCAAGCTGCGCTTCCACCGCCAGATTTCCTCGCCGGCGGAATATGGACTGAGCCTATGAAGCACATCGATATCTTCACCGACGGGGCATGCTCCGGCAACCCCGGCCCCGGCGGGTGGGGTGCCGTGTTGCGCTACGGCGAGGTCGAGAGGGAGCTCTCCGGCGGCGAGGCTGAAACCACCAACAACCGCATGGAACTTCTGGCTGCCATCTCCGCGCTGAGCGCCTTGAAAGAGCCCTGCGAGGTCGATCTCTATACCGATAGCGCCTATGTGAAAGACGGCATTTCCAAATGGATCTTCGGCTGGAAGAAGAACGGCTGGAGGACATCGGACAATAAGCCGGTGAAGAATGCCGAGCTCTGGCAGGCGCTGGAGGAGGCCCGCAACAAGCATAAAGTGACGCTCCATTGGGTCAAGGGCCATGCCGGCCATCCTGAGAACGAGCGTGCCGACGAACTGGCGCGCAAGGGCATGGAGCCGTTCAAGAAGAGCAAGAAGGCAGGCTGATCAAGCTGCCTGTCGCTGCTCGTTGGCTGCATTCTGTATCAGTCGGTGCAGATATTCGAGCTTCGTTACGACTGGCGAAGACAGCACGAAGGGATAGGAATCCGGCTGGCCCATGCTGCGCTGGATCGCATTGATCGCAAGGCTGAGCGGCACCCAGGCGCTGACGAGCTGTTCGGCGCTCTGTGCCCGATAGGGACTGAAATCCACCTCCGCCGCAATCTCTTCATGGCCGCGCGGATCGATCGCCATGCCGAAGCTGCGCGCGGTCTCCAGCGTATCGACGATGTGCAGGTAATGCGCGAAGCATTCCGCAAAATCCTCCCAGGGATGGACGGAGGCATAGGCGCTGATGAAGCTCTCCTGCCAACCGGGAACCGGCCCATTGGCATAGTGGTCCTGCAATGCCGCGCTATAGTCGTGCCGCTCGTCGCCGAAGACGGCGCGGAACTCGTCGAAACCATTGCGGTCGCGCACCAGCTTGTTCCAGATGAAATGCCCGGCCTCGTGACGGAAATGGCCGAGCAGGGTGCGATAGGGCTCGTCCATCGCCGTGCGCGCCTGCTCGCGGGTCACGTCATCCGCCTCCGCCGCACGGATGGCGATCAGCCCTTCTTCATGCCCTGTCATGGCCGGGACCACATTGCCGTCGTTTTGAACGGCGTCTTCGAGGAAGTCGAAAACGAGCCCGCCTTGCGGGTCTTCCTGCCGATCCGGATGCGGCAGGTTCCAGCGCAGCAGCGAATAGAAGAGGTGGCGCTGCGCCTGGCTGATGCGCCGCCAGCGGTCGATGCCTTCTGGCGTATCGGTGTTCGGCACCAGCCGGTTATGCCGGCAGGCGATGCAGAAATCATTGTTGTCATCGACCAGCCAGTTGCAGATATCGAGGCCCGCATTGGCGCAGAACCGCACGAGCCGGTTCGGATCGGAGACGAGCTGCCAATTTGCCTCATCGAACGATTCCAGTGCATGCGTGGAAAGATCGCCCGCAAAGAAGCCGAGGCGATGATTGCAGCGCACGCACTGCCTGTTGTCGAAATGGATGACCTGATCGCAATTGTCGCAGGCAAACAACCTCATGGCAGCCCCCTAAATGCCCGCCGCTGGGGTGCCGCAGGCATTGCCGACGGAAAACGCTAATGAATGAGTTTCGTTCCGGAATGATGCAGTCAGGCGTGGCCGGCTTCGGCCGAAAGCATGGCAGGCGTGATACCCATGCTGGCGAGCGCCCGCTCATACTTGTCATCGAGGCAGCGATCGAAGATCAATTCCTCATTGGCCGCGCAATTGAGCCAGCCATTGGAGGCCACCTCGTTTTCGAGCTGGCCCGCGCCCCAGGAGGAGTAACCGAGCAGCATGGTCGCCCGCTTCGGGCCGCCGCCCTTGGAGATCGCGCGCACGATATCGAGCGTCGCCGTCAGGCAGATATCGTCGCTGACGGGGATGGAGGAGTCGCTGACATAATCGTCGGAATGCAGCACGAAACCCCGCCCGCTCTCGACCGGCCCACCGGTCTGGATCGGAAACTCCCGCGCATCCTTCGGCAGTACGATGGAATCTTCCTGCTTGATCATGTCGAGATGCAGCAGGACATCGGTGAAGGTGAGGCTTTGCGGGCGATTGATGACGAAGCCCATGGCCCCTGCATCCGAATGGGCGCAGATATAAATCACTGTGCGCGCGAAGTTGCGATCCTCCATGCCCGGCATGGCGATCAGAAACTGACCGTCGAAAAATCCGCGTTCCCGTCTGTTCTTCAGCGTTGCTAGGGACATGGTTCCTCCTGCCGCCAGACCGCACAAAGGCTCCGACAAGAGAAACATGGGGCAATGTCACAAATCAATCAACTGAAAATGAAGATTTAAATGGGCAGGACTTCTGGCGGCAATTGGCAAGTTTCGGTAAACCCTTGTTCCATGAGAGTTATTTCATTGCTCGCGCGCGCGCCATTAATTGCGGTCATTTTGGCTGCGTCCATGCTCGGATTGTTGCGTCCGGCGCATGCGGAAATGAGCGACTGGGCGCAGAACGACGGCGGCCGGATGCGTCTCGTGGCACTGCCGCCGGACGCTGCCGGCCATATAAGGGCAGGCCTCCAGATCGAGCCGAAGCCTGGCTGGATCACCTATTGGCGTGAACCGGGCAATAACGGCATCCCGCCGCAGATCACCATCGCACCGCAAAGCGGCATAACGCTTGACGCCATTTCCTATCCCGTTCCGAAACATATCTCTAACGGCAAGGTCGAGGACATCGGCTATGAGGCGCCGGTGACCCTGCCATTATCGCTGACGGCTTCGAAAGTGGGGCCGGTCGTTCTCGACGCTACCGCTTTCATTGGCATCTGCAAGGATATCTGCATTCCTTTCCAGGCGCAGCTTTCACTGAAAATTGGTGCTGCCGCCCAGTCGCGCCCGCAGGAGGAGATGATTCTTCAGAGCGCCGCTGCCCGCCTTCCCGAAGCGCCGTCTGCTGATTTCGAGGTTGTCGCACATGCGATGTCATCCGACCTGAAGCAACTCTCGCTGAAAGTTACTCTGCCGGAAGCGGGGAATGGAACGCCCGAAATCACCGTCACCGGCCCGAGCGGCTATGCCTTCACCAAGCAGATGAATGTGGGGCGCAGCGGCAAGGCCTATTCCGCCGATATCGCCATCGGAAAGCTCCCGAAAAATTACGATATCAAGGGCAAACAGTGGGGGGTGCTCATCGTTGACGGTGCCCGTGCCATGGAGACTACGCTTGCCTTTGATTGACCGCATCTTATAGTCCCTCTCGATCCCCTGCGGCCATGCCGCGACCAGCCTGAACCGAGGAGAAAATCCATGACCATCGCGATCGGCGAAAAGCTTCCTGCCGCCACCTTCAAGGAAAAGACTGCCGACGGCCCGGTCGAAATCACCACCGAGCAACTCTTCGGCGGCAAGCGCGTTGTGCTCTTCGCCGTGCCCGGCGCCTTCACGCCCACCTGTTCGCTGAACCACCTGCCGGGCTATCTGGAAAACCGCGATGCCATTCTTGCCAAGGGCGTCGACGAAATCGCCGTTCTTGCCGTCAACGACTGGCATGTGATGGGCGCCTGGGCACAGTCTTCGGGCGGCCTCGGCAAGATCCATTTTCTTGCCGACTGGGATGCCGGCTTCACCAAGGCTGTCGGTCTCGATGCCGATCTCTCTGCCGGTGGCCTCGGCGTGCGCTCCAAGCGTTATTCCATGCTGGTCGAGGACGGTGTCGTGAAGTCGCTCAATGTCGAAGAAACGCCCGGCCAGGCAACGGTTTCCGGCGCGGCGGCGATGCTTGAGCAACTCTGAGCCGGAAACGGATCGATACCGATCAAAAGGCGCCCTTGGGCGCCTTTTTAATGCTGGGTGTTGAAATGCGCATCGATATCGCGATGGCCTTCGAAAATCTTGACGACCTCGAAGTCATCGCCGACATAGCGGAATATGATGACATAGTTGTTGTAGGCAAAGCTGCGGATTCCGTCGCCAAGTTCCGGGCGCGGTCGTCCGATGTGCCCGGGGAGCGATGCAAGATCCGAGCATTTCTGGATGAGCTTATTCGTGAAATTGCGTGCAATGCCGCGATTGCCGCTTTCTCTGGTAAGAAACCTGAAGATCTGGCCGATATCCGCCTTCGCGCTCTGTAGAAAGCGAAGTTGCGGCATATCAATAACCTTCCTTTGCCAATTCGGCCTCTACTTCGTCCAGCGATGCCTGTAGCTCCTCTTCAGTGATCTCGCCGCCCGCTGTGATTGCTTCACCGATTTCACGGCGCAACGCATTCAGCTTCGCCTCCCGCTCCTCCACCAGTCGCAATCCTTCGCGTACAACTTCGCTTGCCGAACCATATCGGCCATCCTTGACGGCCTGCTCGACGAATTTCTCCCAGCGTTCACCAATGGACACGTTCATAGCAATCGTCTCCGTCCAATCTCGATAACAAAATATGCGCATTGAATAGCATCACGTCAAGAATGAACCTCGCCTCATTCCTGCCGCAATTGTTATAACATAACGGTAATGTTATTACGTAAAGGAATTGAGAATGCCGCCCATATCCGCACATTTTGCCATTAGTCTCCTTGGGCAGTCGGCGTTTCTGCGCCTGAGCGGTGCGGGTGCCATCGTCGCGCTTCTTTGGCTGGCGATCCATTGGGCGATCCTGCTGCCATGAGCGTGCCGGTTATCCGCCTCGACAATCTGACGGTCTCCTACGACCGTCATCCTGCGGTCCATCATCTCTCCGGCACGTTCCAGTCCGGCAGCCTGACGGCAATCGCCGGGCCGAATGGTGCGGGAAAATCCACGCTGCTCAAGGCGATCATGGGGGAACTGCGCCCGGCCGAGGGCAGGGTGGAGCATCGGCTGCAACGCACTGATTTCGGCTATCTGCCACAGGCGGCTGACATCAACAGGCGCTTTCCGATCTCGGTGCTGGATACCGTGCTGCTCGGAAGCTGGCGCTCGGCCGGTGCCTTTGGCCGCATCGCAAAGCAAGACGCCGCATGCACCCGCGACGCACTCGCCACCGTCGGACTCGAGGGGTTCGAAAAGCGCCATATCGGCTCGCTTTCGGCCGGCCAGTTCCAGCGTGTGCTCTTCGCCCGCCTGCTGCTGCAGGATGCGCGCATCATCCTGCTTGACGAACCCTTCACCGCCATCGATGCCCGCACGACCAGGGATCTGCTCGACATTGTCGTCCGCTGGCATGGCGACGGGCGGACGGTGATTGCCGTGCTCCATGATTTCGAACAGGTGAGGGCGTATTTCCCGGAGACCTTGCTGCTCGCCCGCCGGCTGGTCGGCTGGGGGCCGACGCAGGAGGTCATGTCGTCTGCCAATCTTCTGCAGGCCCGCGCCATGGCCGAACGTTGGGATGAGGATGCCGAAGCCTGCGAGCCGGCGGCATGACGGCCTACGATATCTTCTTCGCCCCCTTTGCCGATTATGGCTTCATGCGCCGCGCCCTCGTCGCCTGCCTGTGCCTGGGGCTTGGTTCCGGCCCCATCGGTGTTTTCCTGATGCTTCGCCGCATGAGCCTCATGGGAGACGCCATGAGCCATGCCGTGCTGCCCGGTGCGGCGGTCGGTTATCTTGTCGCCGGCTCGCTGTCGCTGACGGCGATGGGTATCGGCGGACTTGTCGCCGGTCTTTCCGTCGCGCTGCTGTCGGGTGTCGTCAGCCGCATGACCGTGCTGCAGGAGGATGCAAGCTTTGCGAGCTTCTATCTCGCATCGCTGGCCTTGGGCGTTCTTATAGTCTCCTTGCGTGGCTCCAACATCGATCTGCTGCATGTGCTTTTCGGCACCATCCTCGCCATCGATGCGCCGGCGCTGACGCAGATCGGCGCCATCACGTCGGTCACACTACTGGCGCTCGCGGTCATCTATCGGCCGCTGGTCGCCGAATGCTTCGATCCGGGCTTCCTGCGCGCCGTCGGCGGGCGCGGACCGGTCTATCATTTCCTCTTCCTGCTATTGGTCGTGCTGAACCTCGTTGCGAGCTTCCAGGCGCTCGGCACGCTGATGGCCGTCGGCCTGATGATGCTGCCGGCTGCGATCGCCCAACTCTGGTCGCGCAGCCTGTCCGCCATGATGATCATTGCGGCGGCAAGTGCCGCGGCTTCCGGCTATCTCGGCCTCATCGCCTCCTATCACCTGGAGCTTGCCTCCGGCCCGACGATCATCATGACCGCGGCTCTGCTCTACGGTCTCTCCATTTTCTTCGCGCCGTCGGGCCTTGCCCGGCGGTTCTTCCCCCGCCCGCATCTGAAGGGCTGATTACAGGAGACATCGATGTTACCTAGCAGATTGCTTCTTTCCGCCGCCTTGCCTGTCCTGATGACGCTTTCGGCCGTGCCGGCTTCCGCCGACACGCTGAAGGTCGTCGCCTCCTTCACCGTGCTTGCCGATGTCGTCCGCCAGGTCGGCGGCGACCACGTCAAGGTCACGAGCCTCGTCGGACCGAACGGCGATCCCCATGAATTCGAGCCGTCGCCGGCCGATGCGAAGGCGCTGAATGCCGCTAAAGTCACCTTCGTCAGCGGCGAGGGGCTGGAAGGCTGGATGGACCGCCTGATCACTGCCTCTGGCTACAAGGGCAAGCCGGTCACGGTCTCCGAGGGCATCAATACCCGCACGATGGAAGAGGACGGCAAGACCGTCACCGATCCGCATGTCTGGAACAGCCCCGTCAACGTGAAGGTTTGGGTCGCCAATATCGAGAAGGCGTTGTCCGACGCCGACCCGGCCGATGCCGCCGCCTACAAGGCCAATGCCGAGAAATATACAAAGAAACTGGACGAACTGGATGCCTATGCGCATTCCAAATTCGACAAGATCGCCGATGACCGCCGCAAGGTGCTGACGAGCCACGATGCGTTCGGCTATTTTGGCCGTGAATATAATGTCAGCTTCCTGGCACCGCTTGGTCTCTCGACAGAAAGCGAAGCCTCCGCAGCCGACGTCTCCAAGCTGATCGAGCAGATCAAACAGGAACACGTAAAGACCTACTTCTTCGAAAACTCCAACGATCCGCGCCTCGTCAAGCAGGTCGCCACCGCGACCGGTGCCGAGCCGGGCGGTGAGCTCTATGTCGAATCTCTCTCGGACTCGAAAGGCCCAGCCCCGACCTACGAGAAGATGTTCCGCTACAATGTCGACCAGCTCTCCACCGCCATGGCGAAGTCGAGCTGAGTTACCAAGGTCTCAGATGACGAGATCGAAAACCAGGAGGCCAGCAAGGCCTCCATCCGTCGACGTAACGATACGCTCGCCAACGGCTACATGCTCGGGATGCACCAGATAGGCGTCCCGGGCCTCGGGGCTTTCAAAGGTCACGGCAAAGCCGTCGACGAAACCGCCATGCAGCCCCTCGGGCGAAACATTCGGCCCGTATTTTATATCGAGGATCCCCGGTATCACCTGCTTCAGCGCCACGATGGCGTCGAACAGCGCCTGCTTGTCGTCTGGCGTCATGGCGCTCTTCAGTCGCATGAATACGCAGTGCAGGATCATATGGTGCCTCCCGGTTGTATTTTTCGGCAGAATAGCTGTCATGGCGGTGAGGGCAAGGCGGTAAACCGCTTCTTCCCCGTCTCAAGCCCGCTTCGTCAGCGGGAAGCGTTCCCTCAGCAGCCGCAGCACCGATTCCGACGGCATCGGCGGGCCGAAGAGGTAGCTCTGGCCATAACTGCAGCCCATCTTGGCAAGCTCGATCGCATCCTCGTTGGATTCGATACCTTCGGCCACAACCTTCATTTCCAACTCGCGCGCCATGGAAATGACTGATTTCAGCACGGTCGCCTTCTTGTCGCTATTGTCGCGCACCAGTGCCCTGTCGAGCTTGATCGTGTCGAAGGGGAAGCGAGTAAGGTAGGCGAGCGAGGAATAGCCGGTGCCGAAGTCGTCGAGCGCCAGGCCGAGGCCGGCTTCCTTCAGCTTTTGCAGCACCAGGCGCGCCTGTTCTGGATTCTCCATCACCATGGATTCCGTCAGCTCGAGCTTCAGTTGCGAAGGATTGCAATGGGTCTTCGCCAGCACCGAGCGGACGTCGTCGTAGAGCTCGTTGTTGAGTAGCTGCACACTGGACAGATTGATGGAAACGAAAATCGGCAGTTCGCCGGTCTGGTTCTGCCAGGCCATCAGGTCGTTGGTCGCCTGTTCCAGTGCGAAAATGCCGAGTGCGCCGATAATGTCGGATGTTTCGGCGATCGGGATGAACTCGGATGGCGGGATATTGCCGCGCTTGGGGTGTTCCCAGCGCATCAATGCCTCGAAGCCGGCGATCTCGACATCTTCCAGCCGGGCGATCGGCTGGTAGACCATCGAAAGCTCCTTGCGCTCGATGGCGCGGCGCAGATCCGATTCGAGCTGCAAACGGTCGGTGCCGAAATCGCGGAAGGCCGGTTGGAAGGGCTCCACGCGGTTGCCGCCGGCGCGCTTGGCCCGATACATGGCAAGCTCGGCGTCGCTGAGCAGACCCGACGCGCTCTCCTGCTGGTCCACCCAGGAGGCGAGGCCGATGGAGGCTGTCAGGATAATCTCCCGGTTGGAGAAGTTGATCGGCACCATGATCGCCTTGCTCATTGCATCGGCGAAATCCGCGACCTTGGCCGGATCATGCTCGGAAACGAGGATGAGGCCGAACTGATCGCCGGAAAGGCGCGCCAGCGTATCCTGCGGTTTCAGGAGGCGACGCAAACGGCGGGTAAGCGCGATCAGGATATTGTCGCCTGCGGCGACACCGAGGGAATCGTTGACCAGCTTGTAGCGGTCGATGTCGATCACCATGACGGTCGGGCGCAGCGTCTCGCCGCCCGGCGCCAGCGTCAGCACCGACTGCAGACGGTCGAGGAACACCTGCCGGTTCGGCAGCCCCGTCAGGTTGTCGTGCAATGCATCGTGCAGCAGCCGCTCGACGGAATTCTTCTGTTCGGTCACATCGACAATCGTGCCGACGCAGCGGATGATCTCGCCGTTCGAGCCGAGAACCGGCCGAGCGCGGATCAGCAGCCAATGGAAATGGCCGTCTTCGGCGCGGATGCGGAACTCGTGGTTCAGCCGCCCGCGGCGATGTTCCAAGAGCACGTCGAGCGTGGCGCGGAAGCGATCGCGATCGTCAGGGTGCAGCCGCGGCAGCCAGTTGCGCGCCGCGCCGTGCATCGCACCCGGCGACAGCCCGAGCTTGACGGAAACGTCGGGAATGGTGACGACGCGGTCGCGCGCCACATCCCAGTCCCAGACCGTGTCGCCCGAGCCCGTCAGCGCCAGCGATTGGCGCTCGAGATCGGAGAAGAGACCTTGCTGGAAGGCGCCGCCGGCAAAGGCATGCTGCATGACGGTAAAGCCGATCAGGAGCACGATGAGAACGAGGCCACCGCCAAGTGCCGGCTGGATGATGTCATTATCGAGCCGACCGGTAATCGTCAGCCACGCACCGAACAGCCAGACGAGCGTCAGCGCCCATGCAGGCACGAGCAGGATGGCGCGGTCATAGCGGTTGAAGCCGAGATAGATGATGAGCAACAGGCCGGTCGCCGCCGTCAGCGCGAAGGACAGCCGCGCGATGCCGGCCGCGATCGACGGATCGTAGATCGCAACGCCGAACAGCAGCGCGAGGCCCAGCACCCAGGCAAGCGTGGCATAGCCGAGATGCACATGCCATCGATTGAGATTGAGATAGGTGAACAGGAAGATGACGAAACTGGAGGCGAGCGCCACCTCCGCACAGGCGCGCCATATTCGTTGATCCGCCGAGGCGACGCTGATCAGCTTTCCGAGAAAGCCGAAGTCGACGCAGATATAGCCGAGCACAGCCCAGGCGAGAGCCGCCGTCGCCGGCAGCATCGAGGTTCCCTTGACGACGAAGAGGATCGTCAGGAAGACGGCGAGCAGGCCGGCAATGCCGAGAACGATGCCGCGATAAAGCGTAAAGGCGTTGATCGTGTCCTTATAGGCGTTCGGCTCCCACAGATAAATCTGCGGCAGATTGGGCGTTGCAAGCTCGGCGACGAAGGTGATGACCGCGCCGGGGTTCAGCGTGATGCGGAAGACGTCGGCATCGTCACTCGGCTGCCGGTCGAGTGCAAAACCCTCGCTCGGCGTGATCGCGATGATGCGCTGCGAGCCGAGGTCGGGCCAGAACAGCTTGGAATTGACGAGACGGAAGTGCGGCGCGACGATGACGCGCTCAAGCTGCTCTTCCGAAACGTTGGCAAGCGCAAAGACCGCCCAGTCGCCCTGATGGTTTTCCGAGCTCGACCGCACCTCGATGCGCCGGCGGATGCCGTCGGCGCCGGCAGCGGTGGAAACCTGGAAGGCCTCGCCCTGATTGGCGTAGATTTCAGTCGTGGCAGTCAGGTCCAGCGCGGTGTCGTCGCGGGAAATCTTCACCGGTTCGGCCGCCTGCGCGGTTCCCGCCGCAAGGGCGAACACAGACAGGAGAAGGGCTGCGATCACCGCGATCACTCGTCCGGACGGTGACGTCGGCAGCATGCGGTCTTTGTTCATCGGCTGTTGGGTTTCCTGCCTGTATCCGCGTCGGTGGCCAAGCGTGAAAACATCACGTGATCGTGCCACTGACCGTTGATCTTCAAATATCCGCGCAGGTAGCCTTCCCGCTGGAACCCGGCTTTCTCAAGCAGGCGAATGCTCCGTGCGTTGTCTGGAATACAGGCTGCTTCGATACGGTGCAACTCAAGCCCTGCGAAGATATAGGGAATAACCAGTTGAAGTGCGGCAAACATATGGCCCTGGCCGGCATAACGCTCGCCCATCCAGTAACCGATCATGCAGCTCTGGGCGGCTCCCCGGCGGATGTAGCCGATGGTGATACCGCCGACGAGCGCCATATCCTTTTTCTGGAAAATGAAGAGCGGGATCGCCTGTCCCGAGGCATATTCCTGCTTACCGCGGATCACCCGGGCGCGAAAAGAACCTTCCGTCAGCTCGTCGCGGCGCCATGTCGGCTCCCAGGGTTCCAGAAAACGGCGGCTGTCGGCGCGAAGCCTGTGCCACTGGTTGAAATCCTGGTAGCGCGGCAGGCGCAGGATATATTTGTCGTCTTCGAGTTCGACCGCTTCAGGCTGTCGCGACAGGAACCGAAAAACCGATTTTGGCATCGATAACCCCCGACGCAACGGATATGTCCGTCAGCGGCTTGCCTGCCTCGTCTTCGGTGCCGAAACCGAAAGCGAGGCGGTGATGTCTTCCATCGGGGCAAGCTGCTCGAGCGGGCCGATCGCCGAAAGCGTCGGGACGGTATCGTAGAAGAGGCGGCCGGCAAGATCGGTCAGGCGCTCGATCGTGATGCCTTCCAAGCGTTCCATCATCTCCGGATTGGAGATCGGACGGCCGTAGAGCATCATCTGTCGGGCGACCTGACCGGCACGCGCCGCAGGACTTTCCTGGCCCATGAGAAGCTGCGCACGGATCTGGGCGCGGGCTCGCTCGATTTCCTTCTGGTCGATATTGTCGGCCGATTTGTGCAGTTCGTCGATGATGACGGGCACCAATTCCGGCAGGTTTTCACCGCCGGTTGCGGCATGGATGCCGAAGATGCCGGTATCGGAAAAGCCCCAGTGGAAGGCATAGACCGAATAACAGAGACCGCGGAACTCGCGCACTTCCTGGAACAGGCGGGAGGACATGCCGCCGCCGAGGATATTGGCGAGGATCTGCGAGCAGTAGAAATCGCGGGCGTGATAGGCCTTGCCCTCGAAGCCGAGCAGAATCTGTGCGTCCATGAGATCGCGCGGTTCGCGCACATTGCCACCGATATAACGTGCGGCTTCCATGACCGGCGGCGCATTGGGCGCGGTCGGCAGACTTGCAAAACGGTCTTCGACCATACGCACGAATTCGTCATGCTCGACGGCGCCGGTTGCCACGACGAACATCCGGTCGGTCGTATAGTTGCGGCCGAGATAGGTGCGGATCTGCTGTGGTGTGAAGGAAACGACGGTTTCCGGAGTGCCGAGGATCGGCCGGCCGAGCGTCTGGCCGCGATAGGCCACCTCGGAGAAACGGTCGAAGACGACATCGTCGGGCGTGTCGTTGGCCGCATTGATCTCCTGCAGGATGACCTGCTTCTCGCGTTCCAACTCTTCCTCTTCGAAGGCGGATTCCGTCAGGATATCGGCCAGGATATCGACGGCGAGCGGCACGTGGTCCTTCAGAACCCGGGCATAATAGGAGGTCGTCTCGGTGGAGGTAGCGGCGTTCACTTCGCCGCCGACATCCTCGATTTCCTCGGCGATCTGGCGTGCGGAGCGTCGCCCCGTGCCCTTGAAGGCCATGTGCTCGAGCAGGTGGGCGATGCCATGCTCGTCTTCCGTCTCGTTGCGCGAACCTGATTTGATCCAGACTCCGAGCGCAGCGCTTTCAAGGTGCGGCATGGTCTGTGTGACTACTGTCAGCCCGGATTTGAGCCGGGTGCACTCAACTGTCATGTGCTATCTTTCTGCGCCTGCCGTCATCTAGCTGCGGGCATGCTTGCCGATAAAGGTTTCAACCGCTTTGAGCTCGGGCTCGATGATCTGGAAGCGCTCCTCCCTGTGCATCAGATCAGCAAGCCACGTCGGAAGCGCCGGGTCAATACCGGAGGCGGATTTTACGGCCGCCGGGAATTTTGCCGGATGGGCGGTGGCAAGCGTCACCATTGGGGTATCAGGCTTTTCCCTCTTGGCGGCCACGAAGACGCCGATCGCCGAATGCGGATCGAGCAGATAGCCGGTTTCCGCATAGGTCTTGCGGATCGTTTCCGCCACCTGGCGCTCGCTTGCGCGGCCGGCACGGAAATCCTTTTTGATGAATTTCAGCGCTTCGGGCGAAATTTCGAAACCATTGGATTGCTTGAGGCTCTCCATTGCGGCACGCACCTTGGAGACGTCGCGGTCATAGGCTTCGAACAGCAGCCGCTCGAAGTTGGAAGATATCTGGATATCCATGGATGGAGAGGTGGTGGCCTTCACCGCCTTCATGTCATAACGGCCGGTCTTCAGCGTTCGCGCCAGGATATCGTTCTCATTGGTGGCGATGACGAGCTTGTCGATCGGCAGGCCCATGCGCTTGGCACAGTAGCCGGCGAAGATATCGCCGAAATTCCCAGTCGGTACCGTGAAGGAGATCTTCCGGTCCGGTCCGCCGAGTGCCACCGCCGTCGTGAAATAATAAACGATCTGGGCCATGATGCGCGCCCAGTTGATCGAGTTGACACCCGAGAGCTTCACCCTGTCGCGGAAGGCAACGTCGTTGAACATGGCTTTGACGAGGTTCTGGCAATCGTCGAAATTGCCCTCGACGGCAAGCGCATGCACGTTGCCGGCCGTTGACGTCGTCATCTGCCGCTGCTGTACCGGCGAAACCTTGCCATGCGGGAAGAGGATGAAGATGTCGGTGCGCTCGCGGCCGGCAAAGGCGTCGATCGCAGCGCCACCCGTATCGCCCGAGGTGGCGCCGACGATGGTCGCCCGCTCGCCGCGCTTTTCCAGGGCGTAATCCATCAGACGGGCAAGAAGCTGCATCGCCACATCTTTGAATGCGAGCGTCGTGCCGTGGAAGAGTTCCATCACGAAACTGTTCGGGCCGGTCTGGACCAGCGGTGCGATCGCCGGATGGCGGAAAGTGCCGTAGGCCTCGTCGATCATCGCCCGGAAAGTGTCTTCGGGGATCTCGCCATTGGTGAAGGGCGACAGGATGGTGAAGGCGATCTCCTGATAGGTCTTGCCCCGCAGGCTGCGGATTTCCTTCTTGGAAAAACTCGGCCATTTTCTCGGAACGTAGAGCCCGCCGTCGCGCGCAAGCCCCGTCAGCAGGGCGTCGCAAAAGCCGAGGGAAGGGGCCTCGCCGCGGGTCGAGATATAGTCCACGTTCGTCATCCTTGATCTATGGCTGGAGAAAGTCGGTGCGGAAACGAGACGCTGCCGTTCCGCCGAAAACCGGAAGCTTGCCGGCCTGTTGGGGCAATGTCGCAGGTATCCTATTGAACTTGCCTGCATCCGGCGCCGAAAAGTGCATCAAAACGGTGCTTACCCAATCGATTTTTCTTTGCGCCGCTGATATAGACCATCGCCAACTGTCATGAAAGGCCTTGCGCGAAAGTCGCAAGCACCTAGAAGAAAAGCGTTTGCAAGGGGTGGAATATCGTGCTCGGCAAGGTCTCGCGTCTCATTGTTTCTGCATCGCTTTTTGCCGCCCTCGCTGGCTGCAATTCGCTCGGCCTCGGCGGCGACAGCAAGCCTGAAGCCGCAGCTGCGAGCAGCGGCCCCGCTCCGCTTCAGCCGAATGGCAATGCCCAGATCATGCCGGTCGCGCCGACCAATCCTTCGTCGAACCAGGCCCCGATCGGCACCGGCATCACGGCGCAAGGAACGGTCGCACCCGTTGTGCAGGGTGCATGCCCGCAGATCTTCATGCGTGACAAGGACGCGATCTACCGCACCTATGCGAAAGGTGCGAAGACCGGTGATCCGCAGCAGGTCGTCTTCCAGGCATCTTTCGGCGACTATAGCCGCCAGTGCATGCTCAGCGACACGGCACTCTCCATGACCGTCGTGGCGCAGCTTCGCCTCGTCGCCGGTCCGGGCGGCACGCCGGGTCCGGTCACCCTGCCGATCCGCATCTCGGTGCTGGATGGTCAGGACGTGCTGTCATCGGAAGTCGTCAACTTCCCGACGCAAATTCCGGCGGGCTCCCCTGCCACGCAGGTCATCTTCCGCCACGAAGGCATCAAGATGCCGGTCGGCTCCGGTGCGTTGGTTCGCGTCAATGTCGGCTTCGACACCCAGCCCGCCAAGAACGCCAAAAATTCCAAGAAGAGCAGCTAGGCAATCGGCTGCTCGCGATCTCGTACGGTCGAACGCGCTGTAGTGGCGCGGAACGTGCGGCACGCGACAAACCGTCATCCACATATAAAAGCGCGCGCGAATCTGGGGGCTCAGTGTGCGAGCTTCGGTGGGAGGCTGGAGGCAGCAAGGCTGCGGCTTAGGGCACGCCTTCCCACTCTGCCAGCGCGGCGACCACGCCCGGCAGATCGTTCATGCGTGAGATGACGGTCTCCGCGCCTGCATCCGTCAACTTGTCGGCATGCGAGGGATAGGTGTGCGAGCCGCCGGTGAAGCCGATCACCCGCATGCCTGCAGCGCGCGCAGCGTGGACACCGTGCGTGGAATCTTCGACGACGACTGTCTTGGAAGGCGAAACGCCCCTCTGGCTTGCGCCATGCAGGAAGATATCCGGCTTCGGCTTGGCGCGATCGGGGCCAAGATCCTTCGCAGAGAAGATGTTGGGCGCGAAGAGCTTCCTCAGGCCGACCTTGCCAAGCATCATGTCGAGCCTCTGGCTCGATGAATTCGAGCAGATGCAGCGCTTCATCGACAGGCGGCTGATGGCGAATTCGACGCCGGGAATGGCCTGGACTTCCTGTTCGAGCCGGATATCCAGAAGCTTCTGCGACTGATCGATAAGGGACGCTGAGAGCGGAATGCTCGCTTCCCGTTCGATCTGGAGCAGGATGTCGTGCCAGGTGAGACCGGCGAAGCGCTCGTTCATCTCCTCGATGCTGATCGGATAGCCTGCTTCCGTCAGCAGCTTGGATTCGACATCCGCTGCGATGATTTCGGAATCGACCAGAACGCCGTCACAGTCGAAAATGATGAGGTCGAAACCGTCCATATACTCATGCCTTGTTCGGGGATGATGCGGCTTTACACGATGGCGGACGAAAGCTCAACCGATGGTGGGGCATGGCTGGAATGCGCGGCGCGGGCAGCTTTTGCGGCGAGCGGCTGCGGCACGGCCGCTCACCATCATTTAGGGACCAAGTCGTGCCCTGCTAACTTTGCAGCGGAAACAGCTTCAGAAACTGCCGATCGCCCTCGGGTGAAAAGACCACCGAGCGGCTTTCCGGTATTCGTCGCGCCCAGCCTTTCTCCATGAAACTCGCCAGCAGTGCTTTGCCGAGGCTGCCGGCGAGATGGGCGCGGCGTTCGCTCCAGTCGAGGCAGGAGCGGCAGAGCGGTCGGCGAGAGGATTTGAGGCTGCCGATATCGATGCCGATACATTGCAGATCGCTCTCGCCCTTGGTTGTTACCGCAAGCCCGTCGCCGATGGCATCGATCGATCCCGATGCGACCAGGCTGTCCAGCATGCGCACGCCGTAATCGCCGGCGAGGTGATCGTAGCAGATGCGCGCCTTGCGCAGTGCCGGATCCTTCGGTCCGGGCTGGTGGCGCAGATGCCCGCGGCTTGCGGCAAGACCCATCATGCTTTCGATCAGCCGGGCCACCGCCTCGTCGGCCAGGGTGAAATAGCGGTGCCGCCCCTGTTTGCGCTGGGCAAGCAAGCCACCGCCTTCCAGCTTTGAGAGATGTGAGCTCGCCGTCTGCAGCGTGATGCCGCCGGCTGCGGCGAGCTCCGTCGCCGTCAGCGCACGGCCGCCCGTCAGTGCCGCCAGCATGTTGGCGCGGGCCGGATCGCCGATGAGCGCACCGATCTGCGCGATGTCAGGTCCTTCCTTCATAGTTCGATCGTAACCGAAGCATCTCTGCAGCGCAATGTGTGAAAACTCCTCTCATACGAAAGGAGAAACCGATGATTACCTGCTTCATCCGCTATGAGATCGACCCCTTCCGCAAGGATGCCTTTGCCGAATATGCCCGCAACTGGGGACAGGCGATCCCGCGCAACGGTGCCGACCTGATCGGTTATTTCGGCCCGCACGAGGGTTCAGCGACGACGGCCTACGGCGTCTATAACATCGAAAGCCTCGCAGCCTACGAGGCCTACCGTGCAAGGCTAACCGCCGATCCGCTCGGCCGGGAGAATTATGAGTTCGCCCGCCGCGAGCGCTTTATTCTCAAAGAGGACCGGATCTTTCTCAAGAACGTCTCGGTCCCGCATGCGAAGCTGGTGCTGCCATGATCGCCGTCATCTTCGAAGTCATTCCCTATCTCGGCGAGCGCCACAAATATCTTGATCTTGCCGGCGAACTTAGATCCGAACTCCAGAAGATCGACGGCTTCATTTCCATCGAGCGTTTCGAGAGCCTGACGATGCGCGGCAAGATCCTCTCGCTGTCCTTCTTCCGGGATGAGGAAGCGGTGCGCGAGTGGCGCAATCTCGAAGCCCATCGGGCGGCGCAAAAGGCCGGCCGCAACGGTATTTTCGCCGATTATCGTCTGCGCATCGGCCATGTCGTCAGAGACTACGGCATGCTTGAGCGGGCCGAGGCACCTGAGGACAGCAGGCAGGTTCACGCGCCTCAGGCGGCGCAGTGAAATCGGGGCGGGCTGTGCCGGGAGTCCGCCTCTTAATCATACGCAAACCGGAATATTTTCTCGAAACGGGTCGGTGCTTCAGGCTTTGGTAACCAACTTGCGTAACCATAACGGAGAGTTAAGCGTAGAGCGTATGAGTGAGTATCTACATGGCGTCTGTTTTCCCGCTTGCCGACCTGAAGACTTCCGCAAAGCCGGGCTCTTGGGTCGACACGATCATCAAGGGCGATTGCGTTGCAGCCCTCGAGGCTCTTCCGAACCAGTCGGTTGACGTCATCTTTGCCGATCCGCCCTACAACCTCCAGCTCGGCGGCACACTGCACCGTCCGGACCAGTCGCTGGTCGACGCCGTCGATGACGACTGGGATCAGTTCGCTTCTTTCGAAGCCTATGACGCCTTCACCCGCGCCTGGCTGCTCGCCTGCCGCCGCGTGCTGAAGCCGACGGGCACGATCTGGGTCATCGGCTCCTATCACAACATCTTCCGCGTCGGCGCCACGCTGCAGGATCTGAACTTCTGGATCCTCAACGATATCGTCTGGCGCAAGACCAATCCGATGCCGAACTTCAAGGGCCGCCGCTTCCAGAACGCCCATGAGACGATGATCTGGGCAAGCCCGAACGCCAAGGCCAAGGGCTATACCTTCAACTACGATGCCATGAAGGCCGCCAACGACGATGTGCAGATGCGCTCCGACTGGCTCTTCCCGATCTGCAGCGGCAACGAGCGCCTGAAGGGTGAGGACGGCAAGAAGGTGCATCCGACGCAGAAGCCGGAAGCGCTGCTTGCCCGCGTCATCATGGCCTCGTCGAAGCCCGGCGATATCATTCTCGATCCCTTCTTCGGTTCGGGAACGACCGGCGCCGTCGCCAAGCGTCTCGGCCGTCACTTCGTCGGCATCGAGCGCGAGCAGGACTATATCGATGCGGCCTCTGCCCGCATCGCCGCCGTCGAACCGCTCGGCAAGGCGGAACTGACCGTCATGACCGGCAAGAAGGCCGAAGCGCGCATCGCCTTCAACGTGCTGGTCGAAAGCGGCCTCATCAAGCCCGGCCAGGTGCTGACGGATGCCAAGCGCCGTTACAGCGCCGTGGTGCGCGCGGACGGCACGGTCGCCGCTGGTGGCGAGGCCGGTTCCATTCATCGCCTCGGCGCGAAAGTGCAGGGCCTCGATGCATGCAACGGATGGACCTTCTGGCATTTCGACGACGGGCAATCCCTGCGCCCGATCGACGAATTGCGATCCATCATCCGCACTGACCTCGCAAAGGTGGGCTGAGCAGCACCTTGCAAGGTTGAGACTTACCTTTCTTCCGGTTTGTACCTCCAGTTACGGAAGAAGAAAAAGAAGCCCGGGGTCGAAAAACCCCGGGCCTCTTGTTTCAGGACTGAAATTCTTCTTCAGAATTCCTGATAGTCGGTCACGTCGACGCGCGTGACCTTGCCGTCCTCGTTGAAGGTGATCGTCTCTTCGCCTTCGCGGATCAACGGCTTTCCGGTCTTGCTGTGCGTCGCCCGAACGGACCAGACGGCGCGGCCCGAAAGCGGCGTCAGGGTCTCGACCAGAGAATTCTCCGCCGTCTGATCCGGATAATCGTCGAAGTAGCGGCGGAAGGCGGCCATGATCTCGGCCCGGCCGGCAAGGCTGCCGACGCCGTTGGAGACATAAGTCGCATCCTCGGCGAACCAGTTCTCGATCTCGGGAAAATCGAGCGCGTTGATCGCCGCGTGGAAGCGGTCGATGGCATCAGCGGGATCGAAAGACATGGCTCAGGCCTTCAGTCCATAGGTGGCAAGATCGGCGCGCAGCTTGTCGGCGCCGGTAAAGAGCACGGCATTCCATCCGGCTGCCTTTGCGCCCTCGACATTGGCGGGTGCGTCATCGATGAAGATTGTCGCGGATGGATCGAGGTCGAAGCTCTTCGTATGGGTTTCGTAGATCGCGATATCCGGCTTGATGAGGCCGACATCACCCGAAACGGTCACGCCGCGTGGCTTCTTGAGAAAGGCGAAGCGCTCCTGCGCCTCGCGGAACGTGTCGGAGGCGAAGTTCGTCAGCATCGTCACGTCCCGGCCCTCGTTGATGAAGCCTTCCATGATCGCGACGCTGTCTTCATAGGCATGCGGCACCATTTCGTGCCAGTGCTTGCGGAAGGCGCGGATATGCTCCGCGCGGGTCGGATGCTGCTCGATCAGCAATGCCTCGGCATCGGCCCAGGTGCGGCCGCGGTCCTGCTCGATGTTCCAGTCATGGGTACAGATATTGGCGAAAAACCAGTTGCGCTCGGCCTCATCGGGAATGAGGCGACTGAAGGGAATATGGGGATCGTAGTGAATAAGAACTTTGCCGATATCGAAAACGATATGCTTGATGTCGTTTGCCATAGTCATCCCTTGGCTGTTTTGAACGCGAGAGGAATAGCCGCTGCGATCGCTTTTTTCATGATGGTCGGCAGCGCCTGAGCTTCAAGATTTGTAACCGGTTCCCACCATCCGTCATTGGTCTGGACAGGGGCCGGGATTGCCGCACGGAAGATCGAAAGCCTGAGCTCGAAATGCGTGAAGACATGCGTGACGGTGCCGGCACTTTCCCAGCCGGCTTCGAAAGGTGCAGCCTCTGCCGACGTTTCGCCATCCTGTCGCGCCGTCCACGCCGTCGTCGGAATTTCCGTCATGCCGCCGAGCAGGCCGCTTTCCACACGCCGCCGCAACAGGATCTCACCCTCGGAGGTAACTGCCACAAAAGCTGCGCCACGGCGGATCGGCTTTTCCTTCTTCGCAGCCTTGACCGGGAACTGGTCGGGATCGTGCAACCGCAGGGCCTCACACGACCCGTTGAAGGGACAGAGCGAACAGGCCGGGCGTTTCGGCGTACAGATCGTCGCGCCGAGATCCATCATGGCCTGCGCAAAATCACCGGGCCGGTCGGCAGGCGTCAGCAGTGCCACTTTCTGGCGCATCAGCGGCTTGGCGGCCGGAAGTGGGGTGGCAATGGCATAGAGCCGTGAGATCACCCGCTCTACATTGCCGTCCATAACGGCCGCTTGCCGGTTGAAGGCGATTGCCGCAACCGCTGCCGCCGTATAGTCGCCGATGCCGGGTAGGGATTTCAGACCCTCTTCGGAGTCCGGAAAAATGCCGCCATATTCGCTGGCAACGGCTTCGGCGCATTTCTTCAGATTGCGTGCCCGCGCATAATAGCCAAGCCCCGCCCAGGCGGCCATCACTTCTTCGCTCGGCGCCTTTGCGAGATCGATCACCGAGGGCCACTTCGCCAGAAAATTGGCGAAATAGGGCTTTACTGCCGGAACCGTCGTCTGCTGCAGCATCACCTCCGACAGCCAGACGCGATACGGGTCGGCCTTGATGCCGCGTTTCGCCATCGGCGGTGATACGCGCCAGGGCAGGTCGCGGTGATGGCGGTCATACCATTCAAGGAGTAAGGAGGCGGTCGGCGCGTCCAGTGTGCGTGTCGTCATTATTTGCCGCGATCAGGGGAAGTGCTCTATACTTGGCGAAACAACGCAGCGCGATCAAGCCGGCGGCTTCGAAAGACCACCGCTTACCAAGGTTTCGATGAGTTATCCACGCAAAGGTGAGAAGCAGATTTCCGAGCTGACGAACGGCATCATCGATCCCGTTCTCGCCCGCCGCGCCGGCATCAACTCCGCGCTTCTTGGTTCCTGGGACGAAATCGCCGGCGAGGATTTCGCCGATTGCACCCGCCCGGAAAAGATCGCCTGGGCGCGCGGCGGTGATGACGGCAGCTTCCGCCCCGGCGTGCTGACGGTTGCCTGCGAGGGGGCGCGCGCGCTTTTTCTCACCCACGCCCAGGGCGAGCTGATCCAGCGCATCAACAGCTTCTTCGGTTTTGCCGCCGTCCATCAGATCCGCATCGTCCAGAAGCCGGTCTACCAGCCGGTGAAGCGCTCCCGCACGCCCCCGCCACTGAAGGGCGAGGCGGCCCGCAAGCTGGAAAGCATGATGCAGGGCTTGGAGGACGAAAAGATCAGACAGGCGATCACCCGGCTCGGCACGGCGGTATTGGGAAAACGGGGCAGATAGGTTTCGTTTGATATCGTATCGGCCCAGGTGCTATACAAGTATAGCAATGGAGGCTCCTATGCTCGCTTTAAGATTGCCGCCGGAGATTGAAGCTCGCCTGGATGCGCTTGCCAAGCGCACCGGGCGAAGCAAGAGTTTTTATGCGCGGCAGGCCATCCTCGAACACCTTGATGATATGGAAGACATCTTCCTTGCCGAAAAGCGCCTTGAGGAGCTTCGCAAGGGAGAAACCGATACTGTGCCGCTCTCGGACTTGATGGCGCGGTATGGCGTGGAGAATTGAGTTTCACCGGGCTGCGGAGCGTGAACTCGAAAAGCTCGGCCGCGACGCCGCCAGCCGTATCCTCCGCTTTCTCAACGACCGCATTTCAAAGTTGGACGATCCAAGATCGGTCGGAGAGGCGCTGAAGGACGCCGAGCTGGGAAACTTCTGGAAATACCGTGTCGGAGACTATCGCGTAATCGCTGACATCAATGATGGCGCGGTTCGCATTCTGATTGTGCGCATCGGCAATCGCCGCGATGTGTATCGATAATGAGAAATCCTGCGTGGTTTTGACTACTCGTCTTTCGTAGGTCACAATTCTTTGAAGAAAGTTGGCGAAGCGTGCCTTGTTCGTGGCTTCTGGCCGTTATATCGCACAATCAGCTGCCACACTTGTTTATGGGGAACCCATGCGCATCTCTGAAATGCAACTGACGAAACGCCAGCTTCTGGGCGGTGTCGCCACCGCAACTGCATCCATGGCGGTATACGGCACGGCGCAGGCGCAGGCAGCCGTCGAAATCCCGAAGCCGGATGGCGATGTGGATATGGCCAAGGTGATGACCCCTGGCGCGCTGCCGGAAATGGCGCTCGGCAAGACCGATGCCCCGGTCAAGATCGTCGAATATATGTCGATGACCTGCCCGCACTGCGCCCACTTCCACAACACCACCTTCGATACGATCAAGCAGAAATATATCGACACCGGCAAGGTCGAGTTCGTTCTGCGCGAATTCCCCTTCGATCCGCGCGCTGCCGCTGCCTTCATGCTCGCCCGCTGCAACCCGCAGAAGCCGGAAGAGCTCGCAACGCCCGAGCAATATTTCCCGATGGTCGCCATGCTCTTCAAGCAGCAGCAGGTCTGGGCTGCCGCCGATGATGGCCGCGCCGCGCTGCTTCAGATGTCGAAGCTCGCCGGATTTACTGAGGATAGCTTCACGAAGTGCTTGACGAACCAGAAGCTGCTGGATGAAGTGAATGCCACGCGGGAAAGGGGTTCCAAGGATTTTGGCGTCAACGCCACACCGACGTTCCTCATCAATGGCAAGCGCTATTCTGGAGACATGCCGGTTGACACCATGTCGGCCCTCATCGACAGCCTCCTCTGATCCGTACCGTTTTGCGAAGGCGGGCGACGGCGAAAGCCGTGCGCCCGCTTTTTCGTTTGGTGAAGCATTTGGTGAGGCGGCGGCATGAAGTTCAACAAGCTTCGCCTTGTCGGCTTCAAATCCTTCGTCGAACCGACCGAATTCATCATCGAGCGCGGCCTGACCGGCGTCGTCGGTCCGAACGGCTGCGGCAAGTCCAATCTCGTCGAGGCCCTGCGCTGGGTCATGGGCGAGAATTCCTATAAGAACATGCGCGCGTCCGGCATGGACGACGTGATCTTCTCGGGTTCGGGAAACCGCCCGGCGCGCAACACCGCTGAAGTCGGCCTCTATCTCGATAATGGCGAGCGCACCGCACCCGCCGCCTTCAATGACAGCGATGAAATCCAGGTCACGCGTCGCATCGAGCGCGAACAGGGGTCGATCTACCGCATCAATGGCAAGGAAAGCCGGGCCAAGGACGTGCAACTTCTCTTCGCCGACGCCTCCACCGGCGCGCGTTCTCCCTCCATGGTCGGGCAGGGCCGCATCGGCGAGCTGATCGCCGCAAAACCGCAGGCTCGCCGTCAGTTGCTGGAAGAGGCCGCCGGCATTTCCGGCCTGCATTCCCGCCGCCACGAGGCAGAGCTTCGCCTGCGCGCGGCCGAAAGCAATCTGGAGCGTCTCGACGACGTCACCTCTCAGCTCGAAAGCCAGATCGAGAGCCTGAAGCGTCAGGCCCGCCAGGCAAACCGCTTCAAGACGCTTTCCGCCGATATCCGTGCCCGCGAAGCGATGCTCTTGCATATCCGCTGGGTGCAGGCGAAGGAGGCCGAGGCCGAAGCCGACAGCGCGCTCAACCAGGCAACCGTCGTCGTCGCCGAGAAGGCGCAGATCCAGATGGATGCGGCAAAGAACCAGGGCATCGCCGCCCTGAAGCTGCCGGAACTGCGTGAAGGCGAGGCGAAGGCTGCCGCCGCACTTCAGCGCCTGCAGATCGCCCGCAGCCAGCTCGAGGAAGATGCCAACCGCATCCTGCGCCGCCGCGACGAACTTACCCGTCGTCTGACGCAGCTTGCCGAAGACATCAGGCGTGAGGAGCGGCTTGTCGCCGATAATGCCACGATCCTCGCAAGGCTTGATGCCGAAGAGGCCGATATCGCCGAAATCCTGGCCGATTCCGGCCGTTATGCCGAGGAGACGCGGCAGGCTTTCGAGGAGGCTGCCGCCAAGCTTGCCGACAGCGAGCGCATCTTCACCACCCTGACGGCAGACCGCGCCGAAGCCGCCGCCGGCCGCAATCAGCTTGAACGCGCCATCCGCGACCTCTCCGACCGCAAGCTGCGCCTCGAACGTCAGATGGAAGAGGCCAACCGTGAGCTCGCCGGCATCGAGCAGAAGATCGCGACACTGCCGGATCCGGACGAAAAGCGCGCCATGGTCGATGCCGGCGAGATTGCCGTCGCGGAGGCTGAGGCGGTGATCCAGTCTGTCGAACAGGCGCTTGCTAAAGCGCGCGAGACCGAGGCGCTCTCCCGCGCCCCGCTTGAGCAGGCGCGCAGCAAGCTCAACGCGCTGGAAACGGAAGCCCGTACCATCCAGCGCATGCTGGCCAGCGCCGCGGCAGGGGAATTCCCGCCGGTTGCCGAGGAGTTGAAGGTCGATCGTGGTTTCGAGACGGCGCTCGGTGCCGCTCTCGGAGACGATCTCGAATCCCCGCTCGATCCGAATGCACCTGCCTACTGGTCGGAAAACGGCGACGGTGTCGGCGATCCGACCCTTCCTGCCGGCGCCGATCCGTTGCTGAACCATGTCCGCCCACCTGCCGCTCTGATCCGCCGCCTGCGCCAGATCGGTCTGGTCACTGCCGCTGACGCACCGCGTCTGGTGAAGGAGCTCAAGGCCGGCCAACGGCTGGTCACCAGGGAAGGGGCGGTCTATCGCTGGGATGGCCATGTCACTGGCGCGGATGCGCCGAGTGCGGCAGCACTCCGTCTTGCCCAGAAGAACCGCCTCGCCGAGCTGGAAGGCGAGGCTGAGCTTGCCCGCGATGTCCTCGCTGAAGCCGAAGAACAACTCGCCGCCGCTGCTGAAACCATCCGCGGCGAAGAGCGCCGGCTTGCTGACGCCCGTGATATGAGCCGCCTGTCCGCCCGCCATCTGGCTGAAGCGCGGGAAGCGCTTGCCGCTGCCGAGCGCGCTTCCGGTGATCTCATTCGCCGCCGCGATGTCATTGCCGAAGCTGTCAGCCAGTTGCAGGCCCAGCTTGAGGATATCGCCGTTCAGGAAGAAAATGCCCGTATCGAACTCGAAGACGCGCCGGATCTGACTGCGCTCGATGAACGGCTGCGCTTCCAGCAGGCCGAGGTCGCGACGGATCGCGGCGCCCTTGCCGAAGCCCGCGCCCGCCACGAGAGCCTCAACCGGGAGAATGACGCCCGCCAGCGCCGCATCGTCGCCATCGGCCAGGAGCGCGAGACATGGCGCCAGCGCGCTGCCAGCGCCGAGGACCACATCGCCACGCTCCGCGAGCGCGAAGAAGAGGCGCGTGAAGAGGCCGCCGAACTGGAAATGGCGCCGGACGAATTCGACGACAAGCGCCGCGCGCTGCTGACGGAGCTGCAGAAGGCCGAGGAAGCCCGTCGCCATGCTGCCGATCTCTTGGCCCAGGCCGAACTGCTGCAGCGCGATGCCGACCACAAGGCGGCGACGGCACTTTCCGAACTCGCCGAAAGCCGCGAGCGCCGCGGCCGCGCCGAGGAACGCCTCGTCTCCGCTCGCGAGAAGCGGCAGGAGAGCGAGCAGCGCATTCGCGAGGCGCTGAGCGTGGCTCCGCATGAGGCGCTGCGCCTTGCCGGCCGGCCGGGGCTGCAGAGCCTGCCCGATCCGCATGAGGTCGAGCGCGAGGTCGAGCGGCTGCGGATCGAGCGCGAGCGTCTCGGCGCCGTCAACCTGCGGGCAGAGGAGGAGCAGAAGGAGCTCAGCGAGAAGCTGGAGACGCTCGTCAAGGAACGCGACGACGTCATCGACGCTATCCGCAAGCTGCGCGGCGCAATCCAGAGCCTGAACCGCGAGGGTCGCGAACGCCTGATCGCCGCCTTCGATGTCGTCAATGCGCAGTTCCAGCGCCTCTTCACTCACCTCTTCGGCGGCGGCACGGCGGAATTGCAGCTCATCGAATCAGACGATCCGCTGGAAGCTGGCCTCGAAATCCTCGCCCGCCCGCCGGGCAAGAAGCCGCAGACCATGACGCTGCTGTCGGGTGGCGAACAGGCGCTGACGGCGATGGCGCTGATCTTTGCCGTCTTTCTCACCAATCCTGCGCCGATCTGCGTGCTGGATGAAGTGGACGCCCCGCTCGACGACCATAATGTCGAGCGTTACTGCAATCTGATGGATGAGATGGCAGCGTCTACGGAGACGCGATTCGTCATCATTACCCACAATCCCATCACCATGGCCCGTATGAATCGCCTCTTTGGCGTCACAATGGCCGAGCAGGGTGTTTCCCAGCTTGTTTCGGTCGATTTGCAGACCGCAGAGCGTCTGCGCGAGACGGCGTGAGGCGGCATTTTAATTAAAGACCAAAAAAGGTCACCTTCACATCGGGTACGTACCCCATTTGGGTGATGCTCTTTTGCGCGTATTGCATTAGAAGTTGTTTTATCGCAACCGTGTCATTGCGGATAAGTAGCAATCGGTCGTTGCGTTCAGTGGAATTTGCAATGCAGTCTTCGGGCGGGGTGGGGACCGAAGGCCGCCAGGCATAAGTGGACCCCCCGTCCGGTTTTCCTGGCCGGACGGAAACAAGGCTTTGCGGGACCGTTGTTGCAGTCCCGCAAAGCTTTTTTTATGCGCCTCACGATTTTCAATCGTTTGATTCTGTATACCCTTAGGGATTTATTGTGCGGCGCAACATTTCGCCGCAATTGTCGATTTTCATTTCAACACCAAGGGATTAAGCTGGTCCCCGAAATGGTGTTGGGGGGAAGATGACCAAGTGGGTCTATACGTTCGGCAACGGGCAGGCTGAAGGCCGGGCGCGAGATAGGGAGATTCTTGGCGGCAAGGGCGCCAATCTCGCCGAAATGTGCAGCCTCGGTTTGCCGGTTCCTCCCGGCCTCACTATCGTCAGCGAAGCCTGCAACACCTATTACAAGAACGGCCGCAAGATCGATCCGGCATTGAAGGAGCAGGTGCTTGCGGGCATTGCCGGCATCGAGCAGACAACCGGCCGCCGTTTCGGTGCGGGCAACCAGCCGCTTTTGCTCTCCGTTCGCTCTGGTGCCCGTGTTTCCATGCCGGGCATGATGGATACGGTGCTCAATCTCGGCCTGAATGACGAGACGGTGCAGGCGCTCGGCCATGATGCCGGTGACGCGCGCTTCGCCTGGGACAGCTATCGCCGCTTCATCCAGATGTATGCCGATGTCGTCATGGGTCTCGGCAACGATCTCTTCGAGGAAATTCTCGAGGATGAGAAGGCACGCCTTGGCCATGAATTCGATACCGAGCTCAGCGCGACTGAATGGCAGCACGTCGTTTCGCTCTACAAGGCGCTGATAGAGGAAGAGCTGGACGAGTCTTTTCCGCAGGATCCGGCAATACAGCTCTGGGGCGCTGTCGGTGCGGTGTTTGCAAGTTGGATGAGCGCACGCGCCGTCACCTATCGCCAGCTTCACAATATCCCGGAAGCCTGGGGCACGGCGGTCAATATCCAGGCCATGGTCTTCGGCAATCTCGGCAATGCGTCAGCGACAGGTGTTGCCTTCACCCGCAATCCCTCGACCGGAGAGAAGATCCTCTACGGCGAGTTCCTTGTGAATGCGCAGGGCGAAGACGTGGTGGCCGGCATCCGCACGCCGCAGAGCATCACTGAGGAGGGGCGTATCGCCTCAGGCTCCGAGAAGCCTTCGATGGAAAAGCTGATGCCGGAGGCCTTCAAGGAGTTCGGCAGCATCTGCGCCGAGCTCGAATCTCACTACCGGGACATGCAGGATATCGAATTCACCATCGAGCGCGGCAAGCTCTGGATGCTGCAGACGCGCTCCGGCAAGCGTTCGACGCGCGCGGCGATGAGGATCGCCGTCGACATGGTGGACGAAGGCGTGATCACCGAGGATGAGGCCGTCCTGCGTATCGAGCCCTCGACACTCGACCAACTCCTGCATCCGACCATCGATCCGCGCGTCAGCCGCCAGGTGATCGGTTCCGGCTTGCCGGCTTCGCCCGGGGCGGCAACCGGCGAGATCGTCTTCACGGCGGAAGAGGCGGTCGAGGCGGAGGCCGAAGGACGCAAGGTCATTCTGCTGCGCGTCGAGACGAGCCCCGAAGACATTCACGGCATGCATGCGGCGGAAGGCATCCTGACGACGCGTGGTGGCATGACCAGCCATGCGGCCGTCGTTGCCCGCGGCATGGGTATCCCTTGCGTCGTCGGCGCCGGCACCATGCGCATCGACGCCCGCAACGAAAGGCTGATCGGTATCGGCGTGACGCTGAAGAGGGGCGATATCATCACCATCGACGGTTCCGCCGGCCAGGTGCTGAAGGGCGAAGTGCCGATGATCCAGCCGGAACTGTCGGGCGATTTCGGCCGCATCATGGGCTGGGCAGACCGCGCCCGCCGCATGACCGTGCGCACCAATGCCGACACGCCGGCGGATGCCCGCGCGGCGCGCTCCTTCGGCGCCGAGGGCATCGGGCTTTGCCGCACCGAGCATATGTTCTTCGAGGGTGAGCGCATCCATGTCATGCGCGAGATGATCCTGGCTGAGGACGAGAAGGGCAGGCGGGGCGCTCTCGACAAGCTTCTGCCCATGCAGCGGAGCGATTTCACCGGCCTGTTCACCGTCATGCACGGCCTGCCGGTGACGATCCGCCTGCTCGATCCGCCGCTGCACGAATTCCTGCCGAAGAGCGATGAGGAGATTGCCGAGGTCGCCTATGCAATGGGCATGGAACCCACGGCGCTGCGCCAGCGCGTCGATGCGCTGCATGAGTTCAATCCGATGCTCGGGCATCGCGGTTGCCGCCTTGCCATCTCCTATCCCGAAATCGTCGAGATGCAGGCCCGTGCCATCTTCGAGGCAGCCGTCGCCGCGGCACAGGAAACCGGTGCCGCCGTCGTTCCCGAAATCATGGTGCCGCTCGTCGGCCTGCGTTCCGAGCTCGATTACGTCAAGGCGAAGATCGATGCCGTGGCGCAGGATGTCATGTCGGAGGCCAGGATGCGGATCGACTATCTCGTCGGTACGATGATCGAGCTGCCACGCGCCGCACTGCGCGCCCATGTCATTGCGGAAGCGGCCGAATTCTTTTCCTTCGGCACCAACGACCTGACGCAGACCACCTTCGGCATTTCACGTGACGATGCCTCGGCCTTCATCCCGACCTATCAGCGTAAGGGCATCATCGAGCACGATCCCTTTATCTCGCTGGATTTCGATGGAGTTGGCGAACTCATTCGCATCGCCGCAGAGCGCGGCCGGCGCACGCGCAACGACATGAAGCTCGGCATCTGCGGCGAACATGGCGGCGATCCCGCCTCGATCCATTTCTGCGAGACGATCGGCCTCGACTATGTCTCCTGCTCGCCCTTCCGCGTACCGATCGCCCGACTTGCGGCGGCCCAGGCGGTGATCTCAGGCGCTCAGTGACGATAGCGGTAATAGCGCGGATAGACGTAGGGGCCGTTCAGATTATAGGCCATGTCGGCCATCACCCAGTCGCTGTCGTAGCGGGCCTGGGCGCGGCGGTCGAGATCGATGCGCTGCAGGCAATTGGCAAAACCGTCCGTACCGCGTTTGAAGCCGTAGCCGAGACAGGTCTGCTCGTCACGAGCCCGGCGCTCCTCGGGCGTCAGGGTCTGGCAGGCGGCAAGCCCGACGGCCAGAACGGCAAGAAGCGGCAGAACATATGGGCGCATCGGTCTATTCCTTGGAGCATCAACGTCCGACCAGGAAAATCCATCTCCCAGGCGCCGTCAACCTGCCAGGCTCATCAACCTGACTGTGATATCAGGCCGCGCCCGCAGGGTCGCCAATCGGCAGCAGCGCCGGGTCAAGCGGCTTGCCTTCCGGGTTCTTCGTGTCGCTCGGGTCCTGTACTGGCGGCAGCGGCGGTTTTTCCCGAATGCGGTCGGGAATGCCTGGGGTCGGCTGCGGGCCAAGCGGCGTCTCTTCGCCGGGAGTGGGAATCGGATCTTTGTTCGGCATGATTCGCCTCCTTCATCGAGGAAGGAACGACAGGATGCATGCTTGGTTCCACTTTCCCCGCCATGCGTTCCTATGTAAGAGCAAAGACAGCAGCACTGGAAAGAGCACCATGGCGATCCGCGATCGATTTTCGAAGAAACTTACCTGCCCGCAATGCGGCAATAGTGGCTTTGCCGAAGCCTCCGAGATCGACGACGCCAAGCGCAAAACCCCCGACTTCAAGGTGGATCAGCTGCCGCGCGGTTTCTTCGTGCAGCGCCCCTCGGTCCATCAGGAAAGCTTCATGCTGAAATGCGAATGCGGCCGCAAGTTTCCCTTCCGCTCGCTGGCGGAAGCCGCAGCCGGCCGCGACTGATGCTCTAAATCCGCTCCAGCACTTCGATGAAGGCATCGGCGAAACGCACAAGATGCTCGGTATTTTCATCGGGCGCCTGCATGCGGATTTCCGTGCCATTCTGATCGAGCAGGGCAAGAACCACACGCATCTTCTTGTCCGACGTCGGGATGCGCAGCACGGCAATGCGCCGGCAATCCTCGACAAGACCTGCCGCCGGCAGGTCGAAGAGAAATTCGCCGCGCGTTTCAGTCGCTGCCTTGCGCACCGCCTCGCAGAAGCCGGCCTCGCCGCCAGCATAACCTTCCAGTGAAAGTTCGAGTTCGAGAAGTTCCAGCGGCAGCAGCGGCTCGGCGCGGTCAATGCCGCCAAGCGAGGAAGCCTGCTGCCTTTCCATCGTCTGGGATGAGATCATCTGTCTCTCCTGTTTCGTGGGAAATACATGAGACCCCGGCAGAATGGCCTTTTTACGGCATATCAGCAATGGCTTATGTAGATCGTGTGCTCTTTGATTTGGCCTTTGAAGTGGATTGCTTCGGCAATCCTCAGACAAGAGTTTCAATTTAGACGAATCTTGCACTAGAAAAGTTGATGGCGGCAGGTGCATTCAAAAGCTGCCGCCGACCAACCGGTAAATTTAATGGCCATCCGCTTCGATCGTCCCGTTTCCAGCGCTGCCCGCTTTTCGCGGCATTTCGGGGCGTTTGCGCTTGTGCTTTCGGTGGCGGTGCTGATCGCCCATCGCTTCGGCGGGCTGGCGACCCCCTATCTCATCCTGGTGCTGCTCGTTTCCGTCGGCTGCGCTGTCCTCGCCACCCTGCTGGCCGCGATCGGCCTGCGCAGCCTCTGGATGACGGGTGCCGAAGGCGGGCTGAATGCGCTGGCGGCCCTCATCTACGCCGCCTTTCCGCTCGGCATCGGCGCTTTTGCGGCAGAGCGCTACTTCACCCTGCCGGCGATCTATGACGTCACCACGGATACGGCCGCCACACCCGACTGGCTCTCGCCGCCGCAGGCCGACCAGATCTGGCTTCCGCGCGACCCGGTGATCACGCCGGGCGACCGCGAGAGGCAGCTTGTCGCCTATCCTGAGCTGACCGGCCGCCGCTACGACGGCGCGCTCGACCGCGTTCTCGAGGCGGTCAAGAAGGTCGCCAAGCAGAACGGCATCACCATCACCAAAAGCGAAGGCGATACGACGCCCGGCCGCGAATTGGAGGACAAGCCCGTTCCCGCTCAGCCGGAAAACGGTGTGGCCGACTCACCCGATGTCATCCCCGTGCCGACGCCGCGGCCCTATGAGGATAGTGTTGCCAAGCTGATCCGCGGGGCGAATGGCGTGATCGTGCAGGGCACGACCCGCACCTTCATCCTCGGCCTGCGTTTCGACATCATCATCCGTCTGCGTGAAGAAGCTGAAACCACCTTCGTCGACGTGCGCGTCGCCTCCCGCTACGGCCAGCACGATCTCGGCTTCAGCGCCGAAGTGGCCGAGCAATATCTGGGTGCTCTCGACTCCGAACTCCTGGGGATCGCGGGTGGGTGAGCCCCGGTGCCGCAAAGCGGCAGTAATCGATCCAGTGGATCGATTACAGGGGCGAACGCCCGGAGCCATGCGAAGGGCCGGGATCCGGTGAGGCATATTAAAACACCCCTATTACTAACCTCTCCTGGAATGCGACGTGCCAGCAAGTCCCGTGCGGTCCAGCGCACGCCTCACCCCAAAAACCGCTCCCGCATATCCGCCGTCGGCACCACGCAGCTCTCCCTGCGCCCCGCGATCCTCAGCCTATTCCGCGCAACCACCCCATAAGCCGCATCCGCAATCCACCGCGGCACGATCCTGAGCAGAGCGGCCAGAGCCCACGGCATGCCGAGCCCCTCCAGCATGCGGATCGTCGCATCGGATTTGTAATAGGCGCGGCCCTTGTCGATGAGCAGGTTGGTCTCGTAGTTCCGCGTCTCCAGCCCGTAATGCCGGTAAAGCGCCTCGCCGAGCGGCGTCTGGGCAACGATGAAGCGGTAGCGCTTTTCCGTGTCCCGCTTCAGCAGGAACTGCACCCAGCCGGAGCAGAAGACGCATTCGCCATCGAAGAGGATCAGCGGCTTGTCGTCGGCAAAAGCTGGCACGGACGGATCGTCGCGATAGCTGTAATCCGCACGCGCCGCCATCGTCAGTCTCCCGCCAATCGATAATGCGCAAAGAGAGACGGCGGCCCGTCGGCGCTGACCTCGCCGCGCTCCATCAATTCCTCGATATGCGCCAGCACCGAGAGTGCCGCAGCACCATGCAGATGCTTATCGGTATCGCGGTAGATCACCTCGACCATTTTGGGGATGGTGCTGTCCCCCTTCCGAAGACGCTCGATGATGGATCGCTCGCGCAGACGCCTGTGCGTCTTCAATCCGCGCAGGAAGGGCGCAGGCGAGGTGACCGGTCCGCCATGGCCGGGCAGCAGCAATTGGTCGTCGCGGTCGAGCAGCTTGTCGAGCGAGGCCATATAGTCCGCCATGGAACCATCGGGGGGTGCGACGATCGTCGTCGCCCAGGCCATCACATGATCCGCAGAAAACAGGATGCCGCGGCCCTCGAGCGCGAAGGCCGCGTGATTGGCCGTGTGGCCCGGCGTCAGCACGCCCGTCAGCGCCCAGCCGTCGCCGGAAATCGTCTCTCCATCACGAATAGCGATATCGGGCAGGAAATCCATGTCCGAGCTCTCCGCAAAGGGATTGATCTCGCCGTCGCGTAGCGGTCGTGATGGGCGATGCGGCCCTTCGCCGACCGTCAGCGCTCCCGTTTCTTGGCTCAGTCGCCTTGCGAGCGGCGAGTGGTCGCGGTGGGTGTGGCTGACGAAGATATGCGTCACCTGCCGGCCGGCAAGCGCTGCCATCAGCGCTTCAAAATGCGCTTCGTTCTCAGGACCCGGATCGATGACGGCGACCGACGAGCTGCCGACGATATAGCTGTTCGTGCCATGGAAGGTGAAAGGGCTCGGATTTTTTGCCGTCAGGCGCTGGATACCATCGGCGACGGCAACTGCCTGGCCATAGGCCGGATCGAAGAAGAGATCGAAGTTCGCGCCGGACATGTCTATTTATATTCGATCTCGATGAAGGACATGGGTTTGTCGCCGGCATTGACGACATTGTGTTCCGTCCCGGCCTCACGGCGATAGGCCGCTCCCTTGGCGACATCCACCCTGCGACTGCCCTCGGCATCCTCGATCAGGAACTGGCAATCGGTCATCGGCACCACGACATAGCCGAACCCATGAGTATGAACGCCGGTATCGGCACCCGGCTCGAAATCCCACTGGGTGATGCGCACGACGGCATCGTCGAGGATCAGCGTGGCAAGCGCGGGCGGACGGGCGCGATATTGGCTCAACGGTAGCTCCATTGGCTGTGTCGATCCCAGAAGTCCTACCATGCCGGTGGGACAGCGCATACAAATATGACGTCGCAGTGAACTTAGTGATTGTCGGGCAGACAGACCTTTGCTAATCAGGCCACGTTTTGGCGAAGCGGCACGCGCTTCGGCTCTGGTGGGGCGTAGCCAAGCGGTAAGGCAGCGGTTTTTGGTACCGCCATCCCCTGGTTCGAATCCAGGCGCCCCAGCCACATTTCCAGATACCGATCATGTTATCGAAGGCCCTGTCGCGAAGCAGGGCGAGGCTTTTGCGCTTTTCTAGCCACGCAAAGAAAAAGCCCGCCGATTTTCACCGGCGAGCCTCGATCGAACGTCTTTCAGGCAGTCAGACTTACTTCTGAGCCGGTGCCAGGAATTCGGCGCAATAGGACGGTCCGTCCACGCCGGGGATATCGTTGACGGTGCGGATGTCGCGGATCGTGTAGTCGGAATTGGTGGTGATTTCGGCCTGGCAGCGCAGGTAGAGCGTGCGGGCGCTCGCAATCTGCTTGCCGCGCTTACCGTCAGCACCTTCGGCATATTTCGCGGGAACGCGCACCGTCTTGTAACCGCCCTTCCAGGTGTAGATCGTCGAAGAGCCTTCGTCGCGGTCGCTGAGCGGCGGGCCGTAGGCGGCAAAGAACTTGCCGGCCGACTGGCCGACCCAGCGTGCCTCGATCGGGTTGCCGGGAGTAGGTATGGTGGTGCATCCGGCAAGCGCAATCGCAAGCGCGGCGGCCCCGGTCATGGTGCGGAATTTCATCGTGTCGTCCCTGATATCTAGCCAGTGGCTGCGAAGCCGCCTTCACGACGGTTTCGCCTGTCCCGCCAAGCCCTTTAGCGCGTAACCCGGCAAAAGAAAATTGCCACTTGGCCGCTTCTGAGGAATTTGCCGCGGGTGTGGCTTTTTGCTGCACGGCCGGCTGAAGGGGTTTGTCACGAGCCTGTCAAAAATTCCCGCGGCTTTTTGAATTTTGGTGCTTGCACAACATGATAGGCCGGTCTATAGAGGCGCCGCTGGTCACGGAGTGTAGCGCAGTCTGGTAGCGCACCACGTTCGGGACGTGGGGGTCGAGTGTTCGAATCACTCCACTCCGACCAGCTAAAACCCTTGGCCTATAAGGGTTTTCATTCCCGAACAGATTTCTTCAACAAACCCAAATCAATATAAGCGGACCGATTGCTTCGGCGGACCGGTTAAAATGCATTGGCCGCTTGCTGCTGGAAGTTCGGACTTGCATGGGCGCAGGTGCTCGAACTCCTCAGCCGTCATGCCGAGAGATGTCGCTGCTTGCTCTGTATCAACGCCTGCCTGAGCCAGCCAGGTTGCACCTGCGCACCTTATTCGTCTAAACTGTGAGCGGATGCGCTGTCCGCCCGAGCGCATGGTCGCTCCCGTTAAACACGATCAACTGCGGGTTCGTTATTTTTGTAATATCGATTTTAGGGACATAGAACGTCTTGAAGTTCGGATTGAGCATTGAAATCCTAAACAGCTCATTGAACTGCGTTCCAATCGTGCCACGGTTTTCAATCAACCGATAGGGACCAAATCTCGCGCAGAATAGCGCCACATTGGCTGCGACCGCTTCAATACAATGCTGCAGCGTCGCGTCGGCGAAGTGATTTTTCTTGTCGTGTTTCGTTTTGTTATATGCGTCATACCAAGGGAGCGACTGGGTTGTTGCAGGCGTTGACCAACCACGGAATGGGGCGACTGCAGCAACATTTGCGTAAGTCGGCATCCCAACCTCGAATTCGGCAAGATGCAGGGGTGCCTTTAGACGGAAATAGTCCTTGGTCTTGAGGATAGCTTGCGTAACGCCGGCCGAGCGGAGCATCTGGCTCCATTGATCTTCAACCTCGGTGCATGCCAGTATCAACAACTCTCTGGTGCGATGACCGTACGAGGCCAACCCTTGGGTTGAGGGCTCAATAAAGTTCAGTACCTCGTTTAATCGATGGAAAAGCAAGAGAAGACTTCTCTCCGTCTGCTGAATTTCATGCATCGACAGATTGAGTGCTTGAAGGATGTCGACCTCGTAATAGAGGCCAGGTCGCCACACTTTATCTATCACTTCGCCTTCGGCCAACCTTGCCGTTTCAATCCCCTGAGCGCCAAACCGCTGTACGACCCAGCTTTGAAGCGACGAGCCTGATTTGGCCTCGGTAACAGTTAAGCCAGGTGAAATCGTGTATACGCCGTCGCCACCGCCGTACTGATGTACAAAATGAGTACTGGTTTCGTACGCTATACCACGCGGCGTTTTGCTGAAAAAATTCCAGTTGGGGGGATCAGCGGTACATTGGTAGACGATAACAGCCACTTAGAAAATCCTCTGCTTTGAATTTACGAATTACACACCTCGGTGTGCTGAAAGGCATTATCTGCAGTAATTCGAAAGTCTTCTACCAATGGTATACATTGATTTCATAATTAATCACGCAGCAGGAATCTTGGTGCTCGTGTTATCAGCGATCGCGGCCAAGTGGCTTTATGATAAGGCTGAAAAAATGAGGGGCCGCCTTAGTGCTACTGGGTTCCCACGCGATGATGGTTTCGTTAGACAGGACGCGGAGATGCCGCGCAGATATTGGAAGGACTGCCTTCCGGTATGTGCCGTCTATTTCCTGGCAATCGTCAGCGGCTGCCTGTTCATCTATATGCTCTGGTACCTCTATCCTTTCTTTCCCAAGTCAACAATCGCCGGGTCTTTCTAGACTTCACGCGGATTTGTCGGGGCCAAGCTCCTTGATCGTCGTTCCACGTTTTCGATGCTTCGGACGACGGCTTTGAAACGAGATCGACGGACCGATTGCGGACCGTTTGAAATAGCGGACCGCTCAGAAGGGGTTCGCTGCCGCCTGCTGGAAGTCCGGGCTTGCACGCGCATAGATCCGTTCAAACTCTTCCGCCGTCGTCCACAATGCTGCTGCCGCCTGCTCGGTTTCAACACTGGCCTAGGCGAGCCATCTGGCTCGTGTATGGCGCCCATTAGCGCTTCCCCTTCTGTTGCATTTTGGCTGCGCGCTATGAGAGCATATTGCTGAGTCGGGAGGAAGATGGGTGCGTTTCAAGAAAATGCGTGACAACAAGTACTTCCATACCTGCGATCTGCCTTTTCTGCATTTGCGAAATACCTGAATGATCTGACAAAAGAGGATGATTTGAATAACCATGACGACCGACAGAGCCGAGCGGCTTCACTTACTGATTGAAAATATCAGGGAAATTTTAGCGAAGCGGAATCAAGGCCAAGAATTATTCCATAATCTTGCTGCCTTAGCAGCAGGTACGGGTTCCGAAAATTATGCTTCATTTCATTTCCAATATCAGTCGTTGTGCGGAGCCCTGCGCCGTGATGTAGAAGCGGTGCCTTTAAAGAAGGAAAGCGTAAGGGAGCACTGGCTAAGTTGCGTTGAAGCTCTCTCGTTAACATTTGATGTGAAAAATTTGCTCACCAGAACCGACCAGGTGCTGGGTAATCATTATACAGCTACGAACCTCCAAGCCCTTGATGCTATGTCCGAGCGTTTGCAGGCTGTGGAACTCTACGAAACACCAAATGATGAACTCGAAACAGCATTAAATGCAATTCACGAAGCAATCCGGGAGATGTTGAAAGCTGGCCAGCTTGACCGGCGTGTAGCGAATGTACTCGAACATTACCTTATTCAAATCGAGACGGTGTATCGGTCGAGTGCAGCGTTCGGTGATGAGCTGTTTTGGAAAACTTACAAAGAGATATTCGGGATGTTTATCCAAACCCATCCCTTGATCGCAAAGCTTGAAAACAAAGAAGTCATTTTTGCAAAGATAAAAATCGCTGCCGGTAAGCTTTCTTCTTCCACGATTTCGGGAGTTTCATTCCTGGCAAATTTAGGTACGGCCGCAACTATATTTCTTCCTTTGCTCGCCAGCAAATGATGCAGCTCATCGAAAATCACAATTGAGAAAAATCCGGGGCATCGATCATCCGTCTATTTCTTCTCGAGCTTCCAGCGGAGTCTTCTGAGCGGCGAGTTCACAAAGGGCTTGGTTGGTCAAATGCGTCAGGTTGACGTGAATGAGTTCGCCTGCGGACTTCTCCGAACCGATTTGAACAAGCAAAACTCTAAATTTTAGACATTGCTAACGAACAAATAGCCGCTAAGCTAGTTTCCCTCGGAGGAGGAAGCGTCAATGAAGCAGATGAACAATCGCCAAGTCCGGATTCCCGGCCCGAAAGATCAGGATATCGCTGAACATTGCCGAAAATTCGGGATAGGCCCGGCCGAGGAGAAGAAGCTGAAGAAGCTCCTGGGCCATCGGGCACCACTCCACGAGATCCAGGCAAACGCGTCCACGCCTCAGCCGAAGTGGCGCTAGACCGGAAGCTGTCTTCACCTCAAGCTATGAATGATCGTTGCGCGTCGCTCTGCTCTGACGCAGCGTTTTCCCATGTCCCGGATGCTGAAATAAAAAGCCCCGCCGGTGGCTTTCGGCGGGGTAGATAGGGAAAGCTCTCCGAAAGGTGGCAGGAGAGCGTTTGCATTTCAGCAAGACTGGAAGAATGAGGCGAGGGCACTTTTGCCGGATTCGGTACAGTTCGCTTAAAAACCCGTAATTTTTAGTGGGAAAATTTGCGATTTCGGCCTTGCGCCGTTTTTTGGCAAGGAGAGCACGCCGTCGTAACGACGCGCCGCCTTTCCGGTATCGTCACTCGGCTGCCTGCAGCTTGTCCTGCGTCTTCGTCTCGAAGTCGCTGGCGTCATGGCGTTCGTGGAGCTGGCTGGAGGGCTCGCCGCTGACGCGGTTGACCATGCGGCCGCGCTTGACGGCCGGGCGGTCGCCGATCAGGTCGGCCCAGCGCTTCATGTTCCTGTATTCCTGCACCTGCAGGAATTCGGCGGAATCACCGTACATCCAGCCCTTCACGAGGCCGCCATACCAGGGCCAGATCGCCATGTCGGCGATGGTGAACGCGTCGCCGGCGATATATTCGCTTTCGGCCAGGCGCCGGTCGAGCACGTCGAGCTGGCGCTTGGTTTCCATGGCGAAACGGTTGATCGCATATTCGATCTTCGTCGGCGCATAGGCATAGAAATGGCCGAAGCCGCCGCCGAGATAAGGCGCGCTGCCGACCTGCCAGAACAGCCAGGAGAAGCATTCGGCACGCTTGGCCGGATCGGTCGGCAGGAAGGCGCCGAATTTTTCCGCGAGATAGGTGAGGATCGCGCCGGATTCGAAGATACGCACCGGCTTTTCGCCGCTGCGGTCCATCAGCGCCGGGATCTTGGAATTCGGGTTGACCTCGACGAAGCCGCTGCCGAACTGGTCGCCATCGCCGATCCTGATCAGCCAGGCATCATATTCCGCGCCGCTGTGGCCGAGCGCCAGCAGCTCCTCCAGCATGATGGTGACTTTCACGCCATTCGGCGTTCCCAACGAATAAAGCTGCAGCGGATGGCGGCCGACTGGCAGTTCCTTGTCATGCGTCGGCCCGGCGATCGGGCGATTGATGCTGGCGAACTGGCCGCCGTTTTCCTTGTCCCAGGTCCAGATCTTGGGGGGCGTATACTCGGACGAACTGGTCATATGAGCTCCTGACAGAATAACTTCGTGCTTTACGTGAAAGGCCCAATCCTTAACGGCAATTGAGGCCCATGAACATATTGGTAGCAATGAAGTTCTTGTCATCGGGGCTGCGGCTTTTTTGTCGCCGCCGCTTTCAGTATGTCGTCCAAAGCGTGACAGCGTATCTGAAAGATCGCGGCACGCTGGGAGTTCATTCAGAAGCTGAGCTTGCTCTTCTGCTGGCCGTCGGCTTCGAAATTCTCAGGCGCGAGCCATGCCTCATATCCTGCCTTCAGCTTCGGCCAGTCCCCATCGGTCATGGCAAACCAGGCGGTGTCGCGGTTGCGGCCCTTCTGCACCATATGCTGGCGGAAGATGCCCTCGAAGGAGAAGCCGAAGCGTTGTGCCGCCCGCTTCGACGGTTCGTTGAGGTTGTTGCACTTCCATTCGAAGCGCCGGTAGCCGAGCGTGTCGAAGACATAAGCGGCGCAGAGATAGAGCGCTTCGGTCGCAACCCGCGTGCGGGCGATCGAGGGTCCCCAGAGAATGTTGCCGATCTCGATGACGCCGTTCGCGGTATCGATGCGCATCAGTCCCTGCCGGCCCTCGGCCCGTCCCGTCGCCTTGTCGATGACGGCGAAGAACAGCGGATCCTCGCTTGCCACGGACCTTTCGAGCCAGGGGGTGAAGGCTGCCATATCGGCGGGTACGCTTTCGAAGAGATAGCGGAAGCGGTCTTCCGCGCCGGGCTGTTGCGCCGAGCGAAGCAGATCGGCGCCGTGCCTTGCGGCGTCCAGCGGCTCCAGGCGGGTGTAACGGCCCTCAATCGGGGCGCGGGCGGGGCGGGCGACACCCTTCCAGTTGGAGAGATCCATCGTCTTTATCCATTGTTGCATCAAACCTGACCGGTCTTGCCTTGCAAATGGACTGGAGTAAAAGTCCAGTTCTGACCTTTTGAGCAGACCAGTGGAAGAATGACGCCGACACCTGCATGGCTCGACCTCGATCGCGACGGAGGCGATCTCGCCGGCCAGATCTATCGAAGCCTGCGCGACCGTATCCTGCTCGGCCAGCTTCCGGCCGGTCATAGGCTGTCGTCGACCCGCGCTTTTGCGGCGTCTCTTGGTGTTGCGCGCTCGACGGTCGTCGAGGCTTACGACCGCCTGAAATCCGAAGGATATATCGAAGCCTCCGCCGGCGCCGCGACACGGATTGCCGCCCTTGCACGGATGCGGCCCGAACGGCAGCAGGGCGACCGCGTGCCGATGAAGGAGGAAAGTCCGGAGCAGCCGCCCTACCGCGCCCTGTTCCGGCCGGGCGCGCCTGACATATCGGATTTCCCGCATGCCGTCTGGAGCCGCCATCTTGCTGCACGCAGCCGATCTCTGCGCATCCATCATCTCGGCTATGAGCATGCAACCGGTATCCGCGAACTGCGCGAAGCCATCCTTGAGCATGTCTCGGTGACGCGCGGCGTGGTCGCCGAGCCGGAGCAGGTCATGATCGTGCCCTCCACGCGCGCGGCGATCGACATGCTGGCGAGAACCATGTTGCGAAGGAGCGGGCGCAGAGCCGCATGGATGGAAGATCCCGGCTATCCCGCCGCGCGCTTGCTGCTTGGCGATGCCGGCGCCGACGTCGTGCCGGTTCCCTGCGATGATCAGGGCATCGACGTTTCCAGGATGGACGGCCCGCAGCCGGCGCTGATCCCAGCGCTGATCCCAGCACTGATCTATGTGACGCCATCCCATCAATATCCGACCGGCGCCACGCTGAGCCTGCCGCGCCGGCTGGCGCTGCTGGAGGCGGCGCGCCGTCACGAGAGCCTTGTCGTCGAGGATGACTACGACAGCGACTTTCAATATGGCTCGCGGCCGATCGCCGCCTTGCAGGGCATCGACAGGGCGGAGGTCGTGGCCTATGTCGGCACCTTCTCGAAGGTGCTGGCGCCCGGCCTGCGCGTCGCCTACGCGGTCGTGCCGCGCTGGCTGGTATCGGAGGCTTCCGAGGCGCTGCATCGCAGGGGTGTTGCCGTCTCCACCCATGTCCAGGCCGCCCTTGCCGATTTCATCAATGAGGGCCGTCTGCGCGCCTATTTGCGGCGCATGAACCAGCAATATGCCGAGCGCATGGCCCGGACGATCGGAATGCTGGAAAGCCACTTTGGCGGAAGGCTTTTCATTTCGGGCGGCAATGGCGGATTGCAGCTTGCGGCCTGGTTTCGCGATGAGACGGTGGATGACCGGGCGGTCGTCGCGAAGGTGAATGCATCAGGATATGGTCTGATGCCGATGTCGGGTTTCTTTATCGGCAAATCCGCCCCCGGCATTCTCTTCGGTATCTCGCAAGCGGAAGCGGCCGCCGTTCAAAGACTGGCAGCCGATCTCAAGGCTGTGCTCTAGCCATTTGTTTTCACGCAATTCCGGACGCAAAACCGCTGCACACTTTGCTGGAATTGCTTAGAAACGCATGCGCCCGGAACTGGTCCGGGCGCAGCGCTCACGTGGGTGCCCTTCAAGCGGCGGCGAAGGGCACGGCCACGAAGGTCTTGTTGCCGCCACGTTCGATCAGGAGCAGTACCGACTTGCGGCCGGCCTTGCCGGCATCGGCAACGGCGGTCTTGACGTCGCGGGCATCATGCACCGGCTTGTCGTTGACCGAGACGATCACATCACCGGGCTGGATGCCGGCGGCAGCGGCAGACTTGTCCGGGTTGACGTTGGCAACGACGGCACCGTTGACGCCGTGGGGCAGGTTGAGCTGCTGGCGGACATCAGGGGTCAGATCGGCAAGGCCGATGCCGAGGCTCGGCTGGCCGGCAGCCTGGCCCTGATCGTCGCTGCTCTCGACGGCGGCGGCCTGCTTCTGGGTGTCTTCATTGCCGCCGACGGTGACGTTGAGATCGACCGTCTTGCCGTCACGCCAGACGGCCAGCGTTTCCTTGGCACCCGGCGACAGGTCGGCAACGAGGCGCGACAGGTCCTTCGGGGTCTTGACGTTTTCGCTGCCGACGGCCGTTACGATGTCACCCGTCTTGATGCCGGCATGGGCAGCAGGCGTTCCATTGGTAACGGCGGCAACCAGCGCGCCTTCGGCCTTGGAGAGGCCGACGGCATCGGCGACATCCTGGGTGACCGGCTGGATCTGCACGCCGAGATAGCCGTGATCGATCGAACCGTCCTTCTGCAGCTTGGCGACGATCGTCTTTGCTTCAGATGAAGGAATGGCGAAGCCGACGCCGACGCTGCCGCCGTTCGGCGAGTAGATGGCGGTATTGATGCCGACGACATTGCCGTCACGATCGACCAGCGGGCCGCCGGAATTGCCGTGGTTGATCGGCGCATCGATCTGGATGAAATCGTCATAGGGGCCGCTGTGCAGGTCGCGGCCGCGGGCCGAGACGATACCGGCCGTCACCGTCGTGCCGATGCCGAACGGATTGCCGATGGCAAGGATCTGGTCGCCGAGCTTCAGCTTGTCGGAATCACCCCAGGCGATGGTCGCAAGCGGATGCGGAGCCTGAACCTTCAGAACGGCGAGGTCGGACTTGGCATCGGCGCCAAGCAGCTTGGCCGGCAGCTCGGTGCCGTCGTCGAGCGTGACCTTGATGTCGATCGCATTGTCGATGACGTGATTGTTGGTGACGATCACACCGTCGGGGCTGATGATGAAGCCGGAGCCGAGCGCCATGGCATGCTGTGACTCGTGCTGCTGCGGCGCCTGATGCGGAAGGGGAATGCCCTGCTGTTCGAAGAACTGGCGGAACTGCTCGTCCATCGGTGAACTGTCGGCGCTGGCATTGGTGGCCTTCATCGTCGTCGTGATGGTCACGACAGCCGGCTTGTCGGCATCGACGATGGAAGCAAAGGAGCCGTTGGAGGCCAGAATGCCGCCGGTCTCGGCCGGTGCAGCAAGAGCCGTCGAGGAGGAAGAGATGGCGAAGGGCAGGGAGGCCGCGCCGAGAACGATAGCCGCTCCGACAAGTGCTGCAGCCCGGTGCTTGCGAAGAATGTTTGACATGGTGGAAGTCCCTTGCGAGAGCGTTGGCATCAGATGACGCTTGGTTCCATGCCATGGACCTAGGCGTCGAGGAGTATTTCCGCCAATTATTGCTGACTTTTACTTGTGTTTCACTGGTTGAAAGCGGATATTACTGTGGTCGGAAACAATTGGCGCTTAATACCTATATGATCCGTTCTGTGGGATTTACAAATTAAACATTGATCATGTTTATATTACGGTATCGTAAGACATTACTATAATTTAATCTTGTCTGACCCGACGTCGCCGTAGTTTCGTGAATGCTCTCCTGTTGACCGCGTCTGAAGGGCCAGAACAGTGAAACATATTTCATTTGCTGTGATCCGCCGCCCTCTCGGCTACGTAATAAATTGAACCACTCGCGGCACTTATTTGGGATTTTTCGCGTTTCGGTTGATGCGGGAACTTAAAATGTTAGTAGACTCTAAATTATTTATTCTTCAGAAAGAAGGAGTTGCGAATCGACGGGGGCGAGGTTCGCGGCGACGTGCGGGAAAGCGATGAGGGATTCAGTGAAGCCGGGGCGGGAAAAGAAGCGCAGTTCCCATGTAAAGTTGAGTGATGTTGCAAAGAGGGTAGGGGTCAGTCCGATCACTATCTCGCGTGCGCTTCACAACCCGGATATCGTCTCCGAAGAGCTGCGCGAGGTCATTCTGCGCACCGTCGACGAGATGGGTTACATCCCCAATCTTGCCGCCCGCGCGCTTGCCGGCCGCCACAGCGGCATCGTCGGCGTCATCACGCCGTCGCTTCATCACCCCTGCTTCACAGGCGTCATGATGGGCATCGAGGAGCGGCTGCGTGCCACGGATCTGCGGGTGCAATATGCCAACACGCTCGATGACGGCGATCAGGAGATCAGCCAGTTCAAATCCTTCCTGGCGCAGAAGCCGGCCGGCATTATCCTTATCAATGCGGAATATTATGACGGGCTCGCGCTGTTGATCGATACGGCCGCATTTCCGGTGGCCCACGTCGCCGACCTCAGCCAACCGCCGGCAACGCTGCTCGTCGGCATGTCGCATCATGTTGCTGCTGCTGCCGCGACCCGTTTCCTTCTGTCGAAGGGATACAAGCGAATCGGTTTCATCGGCGGGCTCGGCGATATCCGCTCGCGCCGCAGCCGAGCGGGGTATGAGGAAGCCATGCGCCAGGCCGGTCTCGACAATCCGTCGCTGATGCATGGCGAAGACGGTTCCACCAGCATCGGTCTCGGACGGCGCCTGTTCAGCGAGCTGCTGGAGCGGGTACCGGATCTCGATGCGATCCTTGCGCAAAATGATGATCTCGCCCTTGGCGCGCTGATCGAATGCAACGAACGCGGTATCAGCGTGCCCGATGATTTCGGCATCTGCGGCTTCAACGATCTGGAATTCGCACAATTCACCTCGCCGTCTCTGACGACGGTTCATGTCCCGCGTCACGACCTCGGCCGCCGCGTCGCCGACATGCTGTTGCGCGCCATTCGCGAAGAGCCGCCGGAAGAACACAGGGTCGATCTCGGATTCTCGATCATCGAGCGCGGTTCGACGCGCCCGGGACCGCAGCAGTAAACGAAGAGCATAAAAAAGGGGCCGATCGGCCCCTTTTCCTTAGATGTCGCTTGCCGCGCTCGACCAGAGCTCGGCTGCTTCCGATGCTGTCATGCGGCGCACTTCCGCCTCATGGCGGCGCTGGGCAAACAGCTCGCTCGCCATGATCTGCTCGGCAAGATCGGCCGGAAGCGAGAGGATCACACGGGCATCGCTGCCGTGCAGGCCACTGACATCGGCGCGCTTGCCGGTCACCATGCCGCCGGCGATGGTGTTGTTCGTCTCCGGGTCGATCAGGATGAAGGAACCGGTAGCGCGGTTCTGCTCGTAGGGATCGAAGATCGCGGCTTCGTCGAATACGAGGCGCACCTTGCCGATGGCGTTCATGTAGAGCCGCTGGGCGGAATTCCACGTGCCGGTCTTCAGCTCCAGCTGGCTGATGGGCTCGACCTGAACGCGCTGGCGGCGCGAGCCGCTCTTCAGCCAGTAGCGCTTGCCGGCCTCGATACCCTCAGGCTGCAGGGCAACGACCTGCGCATCGAAGGAAAGGCCCGTCTGCGGCTGCGAGTCGATCGAAACGATCATGTCGCCGCGCGCCACGTCCACCTGACGGTCGAGAACGAGTGTGACCGCGTCACCGGCAACGGCCGCGTTGCGCACCAGATCGAAGGTGACGATCTTGGTGACATTGGCGACCATGCCCGAGGGCAGGATCATGACGCTGTCGCCCGGCTTGACCGAACCGCCGGCAACCGTGCCCTGATAGCCGCGGAAGCTTTCGCCGGGGCGCGAGACGCGCTGGACGGAAAGACGGAAGCCGGTCGACTGGCCGGAACGGACGGTCGCATGTTCCAGCGTCTCGACCAGCGTCGGACCATTGTACCAGGGCATTGCTGCCTGGCCGGAATAGACGACGTTTTCCCCCTTCAGCGCCGACATCGGGATCGCGGTGATCTGCTTGACGCCGAGCGACAGCGCAAATTCCCTGAACTCGTGGGTGATCTTGTCGAAGCCGGCACGGTCATAGTTCGTCAGGTCGATCTTGTTGACCGCGAGCACGAACTGCTTGATGCCGAGCAGCGAGGCGATCGTCGCATGACGGCGCGTCTGCTCGAGGATGCCGGCGCGGGCATCGACCAAGAGCACGGCGAGATCGGCGGTGGAGGCGCCGGTCGCCATGTTGCGGGTATACTGCTCGTGGCCGGGCGTGTCGGCGACGATGAAGGAGCGCTTGTCGGTCGAGAAATAGCGATAGGCGACATCGATGGTGATGCCCTGTTCGCGCTCTGCCTGCAGACCATCGAGCAGCAGCGCGAAATCGGGCAGGCCAAGATCGTTCTGCTTGCCGGTGGAATCGCGGCGGAGCGTTGCCGCCTGATCTTCCTTCACTGCCTTGGTATCCCAAAGCAGGCGACCGATCAGCGTGGACTTGCCGTCATCGACGCTGCCGCAGGTGATGAGGCGCAACGGGCGCGAGTCGCGCACGGCCTTCAGAGGCTCGGCGGCGGGTACGGCGACGACGTTTGCGGGAACGGCTGCAGTCATCTCAGAAATATCCTTCACGCTTCTTCTTTTCCATGGAACCGGACTGGTCACGGTCGATGGCGCGGCCCTGGCGCTCGGAAACCGTAGCGATTTCCAGCTCCGCGATGATCTCTTCAAGGCTGGTGGCAGTGGAGCGGATCGCGCCCGTCAGCGGGAAGCAGCCGAGCGTGCGGAAGCGGATGGAATCTTCCTGCTTCGTTTCGCCGGGCAGCAGCTCCAGACGCGGATCGGAGGCGGCGATCATCATGCCGTCGCGCTCGACATAGGGGCGTTTGGCGGCAAAATAAAGCGGCACGATCGGGATGTCCTCGGCCTGGATGTAGCGCCAGATATCGACTTCGGTCCAGTTCGACAGCGGGAAGACGCGGACGCTTTCGCCCTTGCGGATCTGGCCGTTATAGATGTTCCAGAGTTCCGGGCGCTGGTTGCGCGGATCCCAGCGATGGTCGGGCGTGCGGAACGAATAGATGCGCTCCTTGGCGCGGGAGGCTTCCTCGTCGCGCCGCGCGCCGCCGAAGGCCGCGTCGTACTGGCCGGCGTCCAGCGCGTTGCGCAGCGCTTCCGTCTTCATGATGTCGGTGTAGCGGGCGGAGCCAAAGGTGAACGGCGTGATATTCTCAGCCGCACCGCGCGGATTGATATACTCGATCAGGTCGAGATCGTACTTCTTCACGATCTCGTCGCGGAAGGTGATCATCTCCGCAAACTTCCAGCCCGTATTGACGTGCAGCAGCGGGAAGGGCACGCGGCCGGGATAGAAGGCCTTGCGGGCAAGATGCAGCAGCACGGAGGAATCCTTGCCGATCGAATAGAGCATCACCGGACGCTCGAATTCGGCGGCAACTTCGCGGAAGATATGGATCGCTTCGTTTTCCAGCGCCTTCAGATGCGGGTCGAGCGGCGGCTTGGCGCTCTGCGGATTGGTCAGTTCCGTATCCTGACGGGTATCGGGCATTTCGTACTCCAGACTTCTTATTGCTGCGCGACGATTGAAGCCGCTTCTTCGGCGACATGCAGGCCGCATTCGCGCTTCTCATCCTGCTCCCACCACCAGCGGCCGGCGCGTTCCGGCTCGCCGGGCTTGATGGCGCGGGTGCAGGGCTCGCAGCCGATCGAAGGATAGCCACGGGCATGCATCGGGTTGATCGGCACGCCGTTATCGGCGACGAAGGCCTTGATTTTGTCGATATCCCAATCTGCGAGCGGATTGACCTTCAGGAGGTGGCGCTCGGCGTCGTATTCCGCAAACGGCGTCTCGGCGCGGTTGGCCGACTGGCCACGGCGCAGGCCGGTGATCCAGATCGTCGCGCCTGCCAGAGCCCGCGCAAGCGGCTTCAGCTTGCGCACGCCACAACAGGCATGCCTGGCTTCGACGCTCTCGTAGAAACCGTTCATGCCGTATTTCGCCGCGTAAGCGTCGATGTCGGCCTGCTCCGGTTCATAGCGGGTGATGTGAATGTCGTACTGGCTCTCGGTCTCGCCAATCAGATCAAGCGTTTCCTTGAAAAGCCGGCCCGTCTGCAGCGTCACGACGTCGATCGGCAGGCGATGCGTGCCGATTTCTGCAGTGATGACCTGGTCTTCGATGCCGAGCGAGGTGGTGAAGACCACACGTCCGCCAAGGCCGGCGACGAACGAAAGCCGGCCGGCGAGGTCGAGGCCCGAAAGCTTGTCAGCCAAAGCCTCGGCTTCTTCGATCGGATTGATAACAGTCATGGGGGATCCTGTCCTTGATGTTGGCCGGAGTATTACAGCTGAAGGACGGATCGGACAGAAAAAGGGATTTCGAAAGGACTGCTTAGCGGAGCAAATATCTCTCCCATCCTGCCGCAATGCAGAAAAGCAGCCGCCGACGTCAAGAAGACGCCTCAAACTTAATGTCTATAGAAATAGTAGTGTTACACGGCGCCTGTCAATTGGAAATCGGAAGTGATGGCGATAATGATGAAAATTGCCGTTTTTTGAAGTAGATTATCAACTGTTGGCCGAGGGTGAAAAACAGGGCCAAAACACTTGTCTCTCAAGGCTTTTTCCGGCGCGTTCAAATTCCGTTCATGCTGGCTGTGCAATAGAGGCGAATAGCTTTCGTGCGATGCCGGGATTCGGCACCGCTTTGTGTGTGTTCGACGGTCCGAGATGATTACGCAAAAAGCGAAATATGCGCTGCGGGCGCTGACGGTTCTGGCGGAAGCTGCGGCCGACGAACCCGTCATGATTTCCGACATTGCCGTGCAGCAGAAGATCCCGAAGAAGTTTCTGGAGCAGATCCTGCTCGATTTGAAGCATCACGGCATCGTGGTCAGCCGCCGTGGCAAGCAGGGCGGCTACCTGTTGCTGAAGCCGGCCCACAACATCACCTTCGGCGAGATCCTGCGCATCATCGACGGTCCCATCGCGCCACTCCCGTGCTTGTCGATCACTGCTTACCGCAAGTGCGATGATTGCGACGGCGAGCAGAATTGCGAAATCCGCCACGTCTTCGCCAAGGTGGCAGACGCCACCCGCAAGGTGCTGTTCTCGACGACGATTGCCGATGCCGTGGGAACCAAACAGGGTGCGGAGGTCACGCGCCTGCTCGCCTGATCCGTTTTCCTCCCACTCACCGGTCTTCAAGATTCGGTGAGTGCTCTTTTCATATGTCGTCCATGCTCCACCTGCCCGTGCATTCGGGTAGGGAGAAGATCATGTTTGCACTTTCAGGCAAGCGAGTGCTGGCAGCTGCCATGCTCTCGGCCGCATTCGCAACGGGTGCAGCGGCGCATCATGGCTGGTCATGGGCGGAAGCCGACCAGATCGAGCTCCGCGGCACCATCCAGCAGATATCCATGGGCGGGCCGCATCCGACGCTCGATGTCGCAACCGTTGATGACGGCGTGTGGCGCGTCGAGCTCGGCAACCCGCGCCAGACGGAGCGCTCCGGCTTCGTGGAGGGCGTCGCAAAGCCCGGCGATCAGATCACAGCACTCGGAAACCGCTCGCAGGACCGCAATGAGAAACGGCTGAAGGCCGTGCGCATCACCATCGGTGAAAAGCGCTACGACATTTATCCGGAACGCATCCAGACGAACTGACGCTTCGTCATGGAGCTTCTCGAATGGCTGGCTGCCACCACGCTTGCGGTCGAGCTCAGGCGCTCCGCGACGCTCTACATGTTCGTCAACGCCGCCCATATCCTGGCGATCGGCCTTCTGGTCGGCGCCATTCTCCCGCTTGATCTCAGGCTCGCCGGCCTCTTCGCCAAGGTGCCGGTGGAGGTCATCGCACCCTTCCTGTCCCGCTCGGCAGGCATCGGCCTCGCCTTGGCTTTGCTCACCGGCTTTTGTCTCTTCTCTGTCCGCCCCGCCGAATATGCCGCAAATACCGCCTTCCTTGCCAAACTCGGCCTGATCGCCTTTGGTCTTCTCAATGTGCTCATCGTTCATGCCGGTAAGGGGTGGCGAACCGCGATCGCGATCGGCATCGTCCGTCCCGCGCTACGGTTTTCCGCGGCCCTTTCGGCGTTGATATGGATCGCAGCCGTCGTGGCAGGGCGATGGGTCGGCTTTCTCTGACACGATGCCCTTCCGATTTCGTTCACCTGCGCCCGCGCACGAATTGCAGCGTCGCCTCGGCGACCCGCTGGCCGAGATGGCGGGCGGTTGCAAGGTCGGCTTCGGGCGGCGCGATTTCCGAGCCTTCATCGACATTCGATTGTGCGGCAGCCCCGAGCCAGAAACCCAGTCTGTTCAGTTCCGCCTTCGAGCCGAAAGAAGAGTTGTTTGCCGGCGGCAGATCGAGATTGATCCAGTGCATGCCGTGCTGGGCGGCAAAGAGGGCGATCTGCATCAGTGTGGCGAGCTTGTCGCCAGCTTGGGCGCCCGAATTGGTGAAGCCGGCGGCGATCTTGTTCTTCCAGCGATAGCCCTTCGCCATGACGGCATGCGAACTCGCCTCCTGAAAGGCCTTGAAGGCGGCAGACGGCCCGGCGACATAGGTCGGCGCGCCGAAGATGATCGCCTCTGCCGCCGCGAGATCATCCCAGCGGCTCTGCGCTTCTTCTGTTGTCAGCAGCAGGCCACGCATGATGGCGACCCGTTCGATACCGGCCTTCACCGCTTGCGCTTGTCGCGCCGTATGGCCGTAACCGCTATGATAGACGATGGCGATGTTTGTCATGGGTCGATCTCCTCCGATTTGAAAAACAGATGCCTGCCTCCGCAGTCGGCTGCGGAGGGTGAAAGGAATACCTCTGAGGTGAATGTTGCGCCCTAATGCAGGGCGTTCTGTTCCAGATGCGCAAGCTTTTCGGGATTGCGCGTCACATAGATCGCGGTGATCCTGCCACCGTCGATCTGAAGGGCCGTGGTCTGCAGCCAACTGCCTTCCTCGATACTGACAAAGCCCGGCAACCCGTTGACGAGACCGTAATGCAGCAGCCGGGACATATGTGCGGAGAAGATCGGTGCCAGCGCCGCAAAGAGCTTCGTCACCTTGTCACGACCGATAACCGGCTTTCGTGGTGCCACTGCCTTACCGCCACCGTCCGTATAGACGGTTGCATCATCCGCAAGCAGCGCCTGCAACTCTTCGACATTGCCGCTTCGTGATGCCGTGAAAAAGGCGGAGGCGATCTGCAAGCCGTGCTCCGGCGGCAAGACATAGCGTGGCCGCGCGCTTCTAACATTGGTCCGCGCCCGGCTGGCAAGCTGGCGACAGGCAGCCGGCTTACGCCCGATCGTCGTGGCGATCTCTTCGAAATCGACGCCGAAGACGTCATGCAGCACGAAAACCGCCCGCTCGAGCGGCGAGAGCCGTTCCAACGCCAGCATCAGCGGTAGTGTAACGTCATCGACTTCCTCTTCCGGCGCCACGACGATCGGCTCCGGCAGCCATGGCCCGATATAGGTTTCGCGCCGGCGCCGGGCCGATTTCAGTTGGTCGAGGCAAAGCCGTGTGACGATCCGGTGCAGAAAGGCGGTCGGTTCACGGACCGCATCGCGATCGGCATCGAGCCAGCGCAGGAACGCCTCCTGGACGATATCCTCGGCCTCGGCCACCGAGCCCAGCATGCGATAAGCTACCCGCGTCAATCGCGGGCGCAGCGGATTGAAGACGGCAATGGCATCTTCTCCCTCTGCCGCCGCCGTCATCGCTTGGCCCTTCTTCGATCCCGCGTCGCCATCGCCATCTCCTTCACCTTGTCCGTTCGAGAAGGCTGGACGAGATGAGGCGGCCATTTGTGACATGCTGTCCAGTTTTTTGTGCTCTGGCCGAGAGGAGACGATATAGGAGAGTTGAACATGACACGGCGATCCGTCATATTGCATTGCAATTGCAATGCATGAGGTGAATCATGAAAACCGCATCGCTTCCCTCGCTACGTGTGGACCCCGAACTGCGCGCCGCCGCCGAAAGCGTTCTCAGGGAGGGTGAGACGCTTTCGTCCTTTCTTGAAACGGCCGTGAAGCAGCAAATCGATTTTCGCAAGATACAGGCCGATTTTGTCGCGAGAGGCCTTGCTTCTCGCGACTTGGCAAAGCAGACCGGCCGTTACCACACGTCCGAAGAAGTGCTCGGCCGGATAAGGGCAAAACTCGATGCAGCGAAGGCTGCGCGTAAAAAGTGAAATATGAAGTCCGCTATTCCGATGAAGCGTTGGAGGATCTTGAGCGGCTCTACGACTATCTCATTACATGGGACCCTGATGCCGCTGAAAAATCCTACGCCGTTCTCCAACGAGCGATAAACTTACTTGAGGATTTTCCCTTCAGTTGTCGCAAGGCGGCAGGCGACAGTTCTTTTCTGAGAGAACTGGTCGTTCCGTTCGGCTCTACGGGATATGTCGCACTTTTCGAAATTGAAGAAGACCATAAGGTAACGATCCTCGCCATCCGTCATCAGCGCGAAGAAGATTATCACTGACTACCGGTCGCTCACCGCCGCACGCGGATTGCTCCACGGTTCCTGATTGGAGCGCGCCAGCCTCTGCGTACCGAGAATATGGTCTGCGGCCTTCTCGCCCGTCATGATCGACGGACCATTCAGATTGCCATAGGTGACATGTGGGAAGATCGAGCTGTCTGCGACGCGCAGGCCATGCACGCCGATCACCCTTGTATCGGGATCGACAACCGCCATCGGGTCGTCCTTCGCGCCCATGCGGCAGGTGCCGCACGGGTGATAGGCGCTCTCGAGATGCTCGCGCAGGAAAGCGTCGATCTCGTCATCCGTCTGTACCTTCTCGCCAGGCTGGATTTCCGGGCCGCGATAATGGTCGAAAGCCTTCTGGCCGAAGATCTCGCGCGTCAGGCGCACGCAATGGCGGAATTTTTCCCAATCCTCGGCATGGCTCATATAGTTGAAACGCAGCACCGGATCGGCCTTGGGATCTGTCGAGCGCAGCGTCACGTTGCCGCGCGATTTCGAGAGATTGTAGCCGACATGCACCTGGAAGCCGTGCGTATTGGCTGCCGCCTTGCCGTCATAGCTGATGGCGACCGGCAGGAAGTGATATTGGATATCCGGCTGCTTCAGCCCCGGCGCGGAACGCAGGAAGGCGCAGGCCTCGAACTGGTTGGAGGCGCCAAGCCCACCCTTGGAAAGCAGCCAGTGTGCGCCGGCGACCCCCTGCCAGAACCACGGCAGCCAGGAATAGAGCGACACCGGCTTGGTCGAGATCTGCTGGAAATAGAATTCCATATGGTCCTGCAGATTGGCGCCGACGCCCGGCCGGTCGGCCTTCACCTCGATGCCCATATCCCGCAGATGCGCGCCGGGACCGATGCCCGACAGCATCAAAAGCTTCGGTGAGTTGAAGGCGGAGGCTGAAACGATCACCTCACGGTTGGCCTTGACGATTTCGGTTGCGCCGCCGCGCTCGATCTCCACGCCTGTCGCTCGACCGTTCTCGATCACGATCCTGCGCGCAAAGCCCCGGACGAGCTCAACGTTCGGCCGTTTCAGCGCCGGCTTCAGATAGGCGTTCGCCGCCGACCAGCGCCGGCCGTGATGGATCGTCTGTTCCATCAGCCCGAAGCCTTCCTGCTTCGAGCCGTTATAATCCTCGGTTGTTTCGAAGCCCGCCTGTTTTCCGGCGTCGATGAAGGCATGAAACAGCGGGTTCTTCATCACACCGCGCTGCACATGCAGCGGCCCGTCCGTGCCGCGCCAGCCTTCCTCGCCGCCGTGCGAGTTCTCCATGCGCTTGAAATAGGGCAGCACATCCGCATAGGCCCAGCCATTCGCGCCGAGCTCTTCCCATCGATTGTAGTCTTCCGCATGACCGCGCACATAGACCATGCCGTTGATGGAGGACGAGCCGCCGATCACTTTGCCGCGCGGCGCGGTGATGCGTCTGTTGTTGAGATTCGGCTCGGGCTCGGAAAGATAGCCCCAGTTATAGCGCTTCATGCTCATCGGCCAGGCAAGTGCTGCCGGCATTTGGATGAACGGCCCGAAATCCGAACCGCCCGCCTCGATGACGATGACGGTATTCTTGCCGTCTTCCGAAAGCCGGTAAGCCAGTGCCGAACCCGCAGAGCCGGAGCCGACGATGACGAAATCTGCCTGTTGCATGCTGTTCCCTTTGGATGTCGTGTGCAACTGCCGCGTCGATTTCCGATGAGGTCAGTAGGGTGAAGCGACCGGCCCCATGCCGACGTAAACCGTCTTCAGCTCGCTATAGTGCTCGAGCGCTGCCAGCGAATTCTCGCGCCCGAAGCCTGATTGCTTCGATCCCCCGAACGGGATTTCGACCGGGCAGAGATTGTATGTGTTGATCCAGAGCGTGCCGGCTTCGAGCTGGTCGACGACGCGGTGAGCGCGCGTCAGATCGGCAGTGAAGACGCCGCCGGAAAGGCCGAATTCCGTCGTGTTGGCGCGCTTGATCACCTCGGCCTCGTCATCGAAATCGAGGACGCACATGACCGGGCCGAAGATTTCTTCGCGGGCAATCATCATGCCATCAGTCACATCGGCAAAGACTGTCGGCTGCACATAATAGCCTTCACCCGTCACATGGTTCGGGATGCCGCCGCCGGTCACCAGTGTCGCGCCCTCGACCTTGCCTTTCTCGATATAGGCCAACACCTTCTCGCGCTGTGCCCAGGACACCATCGGGCCGAGCTGGCTGGTTTCGTCCATGGGGTCGCCGATCAGGATCGCCTCGGTGCGTGCCTTCAGCCGCTTCAGGAATTCGCCCTTGATCGTCGTCTGCACGAAGACGCGCGTGCCGTTGGAGCAGACCTGGCCTGTCGAATAGAAATTGCCGAGCATCGCACCGCCGACCGCGCTGTCGAGATCGGCATCGTCGAAGACGATCAGCGGTGACTTGCCGCCGAGCTCCATCGTCACATGCTTGAGTTGGCCTGCGGCCGCGGCAGCCACTTTCCGTCCCGTCGGAACCGAGCCTGTCAGCGACACCTTGGCGACATCAGGATGATTGACGAGCAGGGGTCCGGTGTCCCGATCGCCTTGGATGACATTGTAAAGCCCCTTCGGCAGGCCGGCCTCATGCAGGATCTCGGCGATCTTGAGCGCACCGAGCGGCGTGGTTTCCGATGGCTTGAAGACCATGGCATTGCCGGCGACCAGCGCCGGTGCGCCCTTCCAGCAGGCGATCTGTTGCGGATAGTTCCAGGCGCCGATGCCGACGCAGACGCCAAGCGGCACACGCTTCGTATAGGCAAAATCCTGGCCGAGCGGGATATGCGAGCCGTTCAGTCCCGCGGGTGCCACGCCGCCGAAGAATTCGAAGGCATCGGCGCCCGAGGTCGGGTCGGCGACGATGGTTTCCTGGATCGGCTTGCCGGTATCGAGCGTTTCCAGCTCCGAAAGTTCGCGATTGCGTTCACGCATGATCTCGGCTGCGCGCTTCAGGATGCGCCCGCGTGCCATCGGGCTTAGTGCTGCCCATTCCGGCTGCGCGCGCTTGGCCGCTGCGATCGCCTTTTCGACGATGGCAGGCGTTGCGGCATGGAGCCGGGCGATCACTTCCCCGGTCGCCGGATAGATGCTCTCGATGACGGTGCCGCCTTCATCCTCGACATATTCCCCGTCGATGAAGTGCGATGCTTTCGGCTGGGCTTTCATGTCGCTGGTCCCTGGTTTGACGTGCGGTTGATGCTCATGCCCTGATGTGGGCGAGCTGTGTCGTTACATAGTCTTCCGTCAGCGCGATCGAGGCTTCGATGCCGATCGGCGCCGATTTCAGACTTTGCCGGATATAGAGACCGTCGATCATCGCGGCCGCGCCCTCCGCAATGCGTTCTGCGGCATCGGCAGGGCAAAGCGATTTGAGCGGCGCAAGCAGGTTGGAGCGCAGGCGCCGCGCATAGACGACGAGGAAACGCCGCGTCTCTTCGGATCGCTGCGCCTCGGCATAGAAGGCGAGCCAGGCGGCGATCGTCTGCGGCGCGAACTGATCGGCGTGGAAGCTGACCCGGATGATGGCCGAGATCCGCTCGCGCGGCGTTGCCGCTTGTCTCAGTGCCGTCACCGCGTCGTTGCGCAATTGCCGTAGCAGGAAACGGATGGTCTCGATCAACAACTGCTCCTTGCTGCCGAAATAGTGATGCGCAAGGGCTGGCGATACGCCAGCTCGCCGGGCGATGTCGGACATGGTGACGGTCAGCGAGCCGTGATCGCCGATCACCCGCAGCGCCGCATCCACAAGCGCCTTGCGGCGCACCGGTTCCATTCCGACCTTCGGCAAGTTCAATCCTCCGAGAATAAGTGGAGCGTATTTTTGATTGACTGATCAATCAATAAAAATCTTTCGTCGATTGATCTGGGTCACCTCTTTCCGTGCAAAATTGTTGCAGCATATCTTCAGCAATCAGGAGATGCGCCAATGGCCAATATTTACGACGGAATGCCCGAATCCCCGTTGCGGTCGAAATGGGTTTGGTTCGTTGGTCTCGGCGTGCTGCTCCTCATCTGTGGTCTCATCGCTCTCAGCAACCTGCTGTTGGCGACCGTCGCTTCAGTCTTTTATGTCGGCATGCTGATGCTGGCCGGCGGCATCATTTATCTCATCCACGCCTTCCAGGTGCGCGGCTGGGATCATGTACTTTTCTGGGCGTTGAGCGGCGTGCTCTATGTGCTCGCCGGCATCTGCGCCTTCATCAACCCCATCCTTACGTCCGCCGCTTTAACTCTGTTTCTTGCCATCGCGCTGCTCATTGCCGGTGTCTTTCGTGTCTTCGTCGGCAGGCGCATGCGGCCGCTCAAAGGTTGGGGCTGGATCGTCACGAGCGGTGTCATCACTGCCCTTGCAGGTTTCGTGATTGCGCTCGGTTGGCCGGTCAACAGCCTCTGGATTCTCGGCCTGTTCCTGGCGATCGATCTCGTTGTCCAGGGCTGGACAATGCTCGCCTTCGGCCTAGGTATCCGGTCTTGAAACTGTGGAGAGAGGCCGCCGGCTGGTCCGTTTCGGCTGCTTCTTTTTTGACAAGAAGATGATGGGGTACTAAAATTCTGTCATTGAAGGCCGGCTCCGCAGAAGAGCCGCCTCCTGTGCTAAGGCACTTCGGCATTGGCGCTTGTCGCCCCAGAAGCCGAAAATAGACCCCCGAGGCAGTCTCTGCCGAATAGAATGGGAGGAGAATTCCATGCCGATGGTCACCGTTTCCATCTCACCGCTCCAGGCGGCCGGCATCCGCGATGCTGTCGATCAAGGCGGATATGCATCGAGCAGCGAGGTCGTGCGTGAGGCACTGCGCCTGTGGGATGCCGCCCGCAAACTGAGTGAATATCACAGCGACGTCTTGGCCGATGAAAGTGCTCCCAGCGGCGGCAGATGCGTCGCCGATATGTTTGCAGATCATGAAGCGGAACACCGCCGCTCGGCTTGAATAAGCCTTTGATTGTAAATATGAAATCTAATAAACGCTGAGCGCGCATGAAAGCCTGCGCGTTTCATAAAAGTTTCACACTGACGAAAGAGTTCGTTGACCCTTCTGCTCCATTGTCCGACCGAAAAAGAAAAGGTCACAGTGGAGATTGGCATGTCTTTGGCTGCCAGCGTCGAACCGGGTGTCGTGCGTCGTTACGCCAGCGATCAGATCGTCACCCTCGCCAAACTCGTCATCGAAAATGCGTTTCAGCCGATCGTCGAAGCCGGTACCGGCTCGGTCTTCGGTTATGAATCCCTCATGCGCGGGCAGGAGCGCATCGGTTTCGAAACGCCGGTCGAAATCCTCGACGAAGCCTATGAGCACGGGCAGCTTCTGCAGCTCGAGCAGATGGTCGCGAGCCGCGCCGTTGCCAAATTTTCCACGCTCTCGAATTTCGCAACCGCCACGCTTTTCCTCAATCTCGACGTCCGCCTCATCCCGCAGGGCAATCGCCTTGTCGAGAGCCTGCTGCTGCAGCTGAAAACGGCGAGTATCCCGCCGTCTTCCGTTTGCTTCGAATTCTCCGAGCGTTTCGACAATACCAGCGTGCCGGAATTCGCGGATCTCGTTTCGCGCCTGCGCAAGGCCGGCTTCAAGCTGGCGATCGACGATTTCGGCGTCGGTCACGGCGAGATGAAGCTGCTCTGCGATTATTCCGTCGATTACCTGAAGATCGACCGTCACTTCGTCGCCGATATCGATCGCAGCCCGCGCAAGCGGCACCTGCTGAAGAGCATCGTCAACATGGCCCACGTTCTCGGCACCCGCGTGATCGCCGAGGGCATCGAAACGGAAGCCGAATTCATCGTCTGCCGCGACTATGGCGTCGACCTCGTGCAGGGCTGGTTCATCTCGCGTCCGTCGACGCATCTCTCCGAGCTCGTGCCCGCCTTCCCGCACCTGCAGGAGCTCGGCAAGAACAAGGGCAACAGCCAGTCGCTCGATGAAATCCTCATTCGCAAGCAGATCGAAATGCTGCCGACCGTCTATGAGAGCGACGCCATCGATACGGTCTTCGAACTCTTCCGCCGCAACCCGCGCCAGGCCTATTTCCCGGTTCTCAATGCCAATGGCGAGCCGCGCGGCATCATTCACGAGCACCACCTCAAGGAATATATCTATCAGCCCTTCGGCCGCGACCTTCTGAAGAACAAGGACTACGAGCGCACCATCTCGCATTTCGTCGAGCGTGCGCCGATCGTCGGCCTCGACAGCGATGCTGATCAACTCATGGTGATCTTCGCCAATATGGAAGGCAGCAACTGCCTGATCCTCACCGACAACATGCGTTATGCCGGTGTCGTCTCCGCCGCCTCGCTGATCAAGGTCATCAACGAGAAGCAGCTGAAGACGGCGCAGGATCAGAACCCGCTGACCGGTTTGCCGGGCAACCGCGCTATCCGCGATTTCATGCGCCATTCCGGCCGCGACGGCGATGAAGTGCGCCACTTCTGCTATTGCGACTTCGACAACTTTAAGCCCTTCAACGATGCTTACGGCTTCCATCTCGGCGACCATGCGATCTCGCTCTTCGCCGCGCTGATGCGCCGCTATTTCTTCGCCGAGCGCCACTTCCTCGGCCATGTCGGCGGCGATGATTTCTTCATCGGTGTCGTCGGCTGGACGAAGGAGGAACTGACGGAAATCCTCGATCGGCTCATCAGCGATTTCCACGATGACGTGCTCGATCTCTATTCGGATGAGGACCGCGCCGCCGGTCGTATCCGCGGCCACGATCGCACCGGCGCGGAAGCCTTCTTCCCGCTGATGCGCTGCTCGATCGGCGTCCTGGAACTGCCCGAAGGTCTCGTCATCGACGATATCAACCGTGTCAGCGCCGAGATTGCCCTCGTAAAGTCTGCCGCCAAGGAAAATGAAGACGGCCTCGTATTTCATGCGCTAGGCGAGGCGAATTGACGCCTCTGTCACTTCCGGCCTTCCCAAGCCCCAGGCCCTGATTTATCCCAGTGCTTCGGAATAGGGAGAGCCGGGCCATGTCGTTGCCATCGCATATGCGCTTTGTCGATCTGCCGTCTTTCGGCGGGCCGGAGGCGATGGTCATTGCAAACGGGCCGGTGCCGGTGCCCGGCGAAGGCCAGATCCTCGTTCGCACCGAAGCGATCGGCGTCAACCGCCCGGATATTTCCCAGCGCCAGGGCAGCTATCCGCCGCCGAAGGATGCAAGCCCCGTTCTCGGCCTTGAACTTGCCGGTGAGGTCGTCGCGATCGGTACCGGCGTGACCGGCTATTCGCTGGGCGACAAGGTCTGCGGCCTCGCCAATGGTGGCGCTTATGCCGAATATTGCCTTCTGCCCGCCGGCCAGGCGCTGCCCTTCCCGAAAGGCTACGACGCGGTGAAGGCGGCGGCTCTTCCGGAGACCTTCTTCACCGTCTGGGCAAATCTCTTTCAGATGGCCGGCCTGACGGAAGGCGAGAAAGTGCTTGTTCATGGCGGTTCCAGCGGCATTGGCACGACTGCGATCCAGCTTGCCCGGGCTTTCGGCGCCGAGGTCTATGCGACCGCCGGTTCGAACGAGAAATGCGAGGCCTGCGAGAAGCTCGGTGCCAAGCGCGCCATCAATTATCGGGAAGAGGATTTTGCCGCCGTCATCAGGCAAGAGACCGGCCAGGGCGTCGATATCATCATCGACATGATCGGCGCGGCCTATTTCGAGAAGAACATCGCCTCGCTGGCGAAGGACGGCTGCCTGTCGATCATCGCCTTCCTGCAGGGTGCGGTTGCCGAGAAGGTCAACCTGACCCCGATCATGGTCAAGCGGCTGACGGTGACCGGCTCGACCATGCGTCCGCGCACGGCGGAGGAGAAGCGGGCGATCCGCGACGATCTTCTTTCCGAGGTATGGCCGCTTCTGGAAGCCGGCACGGTCGCCCCCGTCATCTACAAGACCTTTGCCTTCGAAGATGTGGCCGCCGCCCATCGGCTGATGGAGAGCAGCAACCACATCGGCAAGATCATGCTGAAGCTCGGCTAGAGCGCCGTGCGTCCGTTTGGATGCACAAAGGACGCTCTACCTCCTTGAGTGCGCATCAGGCTTTCCGAAAATCGATTACGATTTTCGGGCCGATGAAGTAAGCGACACCGCAGCGCCGATAGCAATCAGTCCCGGCAAGGCCATGATCAGATAGAGCCAGCTCGCCGCCGATAGCGCGCCAACAATGCCGCCCGGTTCCACTAGACCCGCGCCATTGGCGATGACACCGGCAAAGGCTGCGCCAAAAGCACTGCCGAGTGAACTTATGGTGGGGATGGCTGCCGATGCCTTATCCTGCTCGTTGTCGGCAACCAGTTTCAGAACCTTGGCGACGAGATGTGCCCAGCCGAGGCCGACGCCAAAGCCCATCATGAACATGGCGATCGCCGCCGGTACGAGGATGGCGAGATTCGCCTCTGAGTTCTCGCGGGCAAGGAAGGCAGCGAGAACGGCTGTCGCAACAGCCTCCGTCACACAGCCCGCGACAATAGCTGCATTGGCTTTCCGTCCGGAGAAGGAAGCGCTGAAGAAGGCCGCCACCGTCCATCCGAGCGCGACAAGTGCCACCAGATAGCCCGAGATCAGCGGTGTCACCCCATGCAGGGTCTGCAGGAAATAGGGAATGAAGATATCGCTGACGAGCACGAAGTTCAGGCCGAGCATCGTCAGATACACCCGCGAGATCGGCTGGCCGAGCGTTACCGCGCCAGATGGCAGCAGCCGGTTGTCTCCCTTGCGTTCCATGACGAGTGTCGCGCCGATGGCGACGACCGAGATGGCGAGCAATCCGATTTTCGCCGTCATCGCCTCGACCGTGCCTGCCGTGCTGACGAGCAGCACCGCCGCAAGCAGCAGGCAGATCTGTACGGCAGGCACTTTCGTCTGTTCGCGGTCGTCCTCAGCCTGGGGTAAAAGCCGCGGCGCCAGCAATGCCATCAGCACGCCTAGCGGAACGAGCACGGCAAAGGCATAACGCCAGGCGCTGTCATGTGCGAAGAAGCCGCCGAGCGTTGGGCCTATGACGGTCGAAACACCCCAGATCGCCGCATAGAGCGTCGAAGCCTTCGACCAGAGCGGCTCGGGATAGACGAAACGGATGAAGGCGTAACAGAGGGCGGCAAGCGCGCCGGTGCCAAGGCCCTGCACCGTTCGTCCGATCAGCACGACCGGCATCGACGGTGCAGCCGCGCAAAGCAGGCTGCCGACGCCAAAGACCACGGCCGCCAGGACATAGACGCTGCGCAGCGCGATACGTCTCGGCCGCATCGCCACGAAAATCGAGCCGAGTATGGTGGCGGCGACGTAGAGCGTCGTCACCAGCGAAAACAGCTCCAGCCCGCCGACATCGCGCACGATGCTGGGCGCTATCGTCGCTGTAATATAACTTTCGACTGCGGAGATCGTCATGCCGCCGCCAAGCATCAAAGTCGCCGGCAGAAGTGCGGGAGAAAACAGCCGGAAGACGGAGGTTGACGAGCCGGGTGGCTCCAAAGCGGTCTCGGACATAATGGAATCCTTGCGTTTTTCCTGACCCTTGATTATTTTCCAAGTTATGAATTGGAAAATTACATGGGCATGGGATTAAAACAAGAGATAACTTGGAAAAATATGCGCCAGTCTCCTATCAACCGCATCCTGATCCTGTTGAAGACCGAGGGGCCGCAGCTCGCTGCCGCAGTCGGCGATGCACTTGGCATATCAGGCGAGGCCGCCCGCCAGCAACTTGCCAAAATGGCGGAGGAGGGGCTGGTCGAAGCCATGACCGTAGCCGCCAAGGGCAGGGGACGCCCGAGCCAGCTCTGGCACCTGACGGCTGAGGGTAACAGGCATTTCCCGGATGGGCATGCCGAACTGACGGCGGCCCTGCTGACGACCGTTATCGAGCAGCTCGGCCCGGCCGCGCTCGATACCGTCATTGCCGCCCGCGAAAGTGAAACGCTGACACGCTATCGCGATGAACTCGCCGGCAGGCCGGATCTTGCCGCCCGCGTCGAAGGGCTGGCCGCCATCAGAAGCCGCGAGGGCTATATGGCCGATAGCTGGCAGGAGGAGGATGGGTCATTGATGCTTGTCGAAAACCATTGTCCGATCTGCGCGGCGGCCGCGGTCTGCGCCGGCTTCTGCCGTTCGGAAATCGAAACCTTCCGCAGCGTGCTCTCGGCCAATGTCGAGCGCAGCGAGCATATCCTGCTTGGCGCACGGCGTTGTGCCTATCGGATCACGCCGAGATAATTTACGCGGGCTGGCGCACGCGGCATCGCGTCTACACGGAAAAACGATAGTTTGCCGCACCAGCAGTCACTTCGTGTGATGGTTGTTCAGATGCTGTGATCGGCCGATATCTCCCGCAAATTCCGTTGGCTTTCGGAGGGCGAGAGGCTATGCCTTCAGTCTCTGCCCACAATCCGGATTCTTGCCCATGCCCAATCCCGTCCTCGTCGAAGTCACTCGAGGCTTGCTCGTCGAAAGCCGCCATAGCGGATCGGTTGCGGTCGTGGATGGCGATGGCCGTGTCGCCTTTTCGCTGGGTGATATCGAGGCGGGCGTTTTTCCGCGCTCGGCCTGCAAGGCGATGCAGGCGCTGCCGCTGGTCGAAAGCGGCGCGGCGGATGCCTATGGCTTCGGCAATAAGGAACTGGCGCTCGCCTGTTCCTCCCATAGCGGCGAGGACGAACATGTGGTACTTGCCGCCTCCATGCTGTCGCGGGCCGGCCGTGACGTGGAGGCGCTGGAATGTGGCGCGCACTGGTCCTCGGATCAGAAGACGCTGATCCACCAGGCGCGCACGCTGGAGAAACCGACTGCGCTTCACAACAATTGCTCCGGCAAACATGCCGGCTTCGTCTGCACCTGCTGCCATCAGGGCATCGATAGCAAAGGTTACATCGGCTACGACCATCCGCTGCAGCAGCAGATCCGCGATGCCATGGAGAACCTGACGGGCGCCGCACTCGGTCATGACGTCTGCGGCACCGACGGCTGCTCCATTCCGACTTACGCCGTGCCGCTGAAGGCGCTTGCCCATGGTTTTGCGAAGATGGCGACGGGTCATGGCCTTGGCCCCGAACGTGCGAAAGCTTCCCGCCGGCTCATCGAAGCCTGCATGGCCGAGCCCTTCTATGTGGCCGGCACCGGTCGCGCCTGCACCGAGCTGATGCAGATCGCCCCTGGACGGATCTTTTGCAAGACGGGCGCGGAAGGCGTCTTCTGCGCCGCCATTCCGGAACAGGGCATTGCGATTGCGCTGAAGTGTGATGACGGCACCACACGCGCTGCCGAAGCCATGGTTGCTGCGACGCTTGCCCGCTACTTCGAGAAGGGCGGTAAGGAACATGCTGCGCTGACCGCTCTGGCAAATAAATCGATGCGCAACTGGAACGGCATCCATGTCGGTGATGTCAGGGTGACCTCGGCTTTGACCGAGTGAGCGCGGGTCAACAAGGAAAATATCTGGGTGGCAAGATTCGGGTCGTTCGGCATCATTGCCGTCATGGCATTCTGGGCAGGGGTTGGGTGCGCACAGGCGGCAGAATCCTCCGGCGGTTCGCCTAACCCGCTCCTCGGCAGTTTGACGACTGAATCCAAATGTCAAATCCTGGTCGACGCGATGCGCGACAATAACCAGACCGTCATCAATGAGGGTGCCAATGCCATCTTCATATCGGTGATGGAGAATTTCGATGTCATAAGGCAGAAATTCGGTGAGAGGGAAGCCCAGCAGCTCATCGAACGATCATTCAGGGGATGCCTCAGTCATCCCGACGAAACAATCTTCAGCCAGGGGCGCGCATCGTTTCAATCGATTCTTCAAGAGATCAGCCAGCCTGGCTACGGCGACGAACCTGGGCTGGATGATGTCGCCGTTCCCGCAAATGTGCAGGCAACGGCCGCGAAGCTGCAGGCGATCCTGCCCAACGGACCTGTCGCACTAGAGGCCAGCATTACGACGACGAGCAGCACAAGGCCCGGCCACCAGGTCACCCTTGTCGTCAAACCAGGCAAAAGCGGGACGACCCGGGTTCGGGAAGTCTATAGTCCAAGCTTCGTCATGGACCGTGAAGAGGTGGGTCCGGTGCAGCTGAAATCCAAAAACAACCAGCGGGGCTTATACGGCCCTCCGGAAAACCAGAGGATAGCGATCACGACAGAACTGACGTTGACCGTCTCGGCTTGGGCTGCTGATGCCTCCTTTTCCTTCGATACGGAAATGTCCGGAGGAGCCGGGCTTCAAAAAAACTCCTGCATGATTGGCCGGTCGGTCGAAGCGAAGACTGTCCACGCTGCTCTTGAAGGCCGCGCCTGGCCGCTGCAGTGCGACCGCACAAGCTGGAAGGAAAGCGGATATTATATCGAGGAACTTCGCTACTTCTTGGTCATGCACAGTCAATCGGATGATCTCGGCGCCTCTGATTACTCGATCGACCGCATCGAAATCACACGTTAAGTGGTCGAAGTGTCACGCTGTTCACTGTCTCGCAGGGCAATCACGCTGCCACGATCGCAGCGTTGAGATCGCGATAGGGCTTCAGCCGTTCGGCCGTCATCTCCGCTGGCACGACCAGTCCCGCCACGTCGGGAATTCCAAGCACCGCGCAGGGAGAGACGAGGTCGAACTTCTCTTCTGTTAGCAGGACATGGGTTTCGCCCGAGCAGCGGGCGATGTGCCGTTTGATCGCCGCTTCCTCGAAATCCCCGGTCGAAAATCCATGCACGGGATGGGCAGCCGTCACGCCGAGAAAGAAGATATCCGGCCGCAGAGCGGAGATCGCGGCCATGGCGGCTGCTCCCGTCGCCACCATCGAATGTTTGTAGAGCCTGCCACCACAGAGGATCACCTCGGCGGTCGGGTGATGCTCCAGTTCTGCGGCAATCGTCGGGCTGTGGGTGGCGATGGTGAAGGGGATATCACGCGGCAGGTGACGTGCCACCTCCGCCGTCGTCGTGCCGCCGTCGAGAAACACCATCTGTCCGGCCTTCACCATCTGCGCCGCCTTTGCGCCGAGCCGCGCCTTGACATCGGAAGCGACATTGCGGCGGGCCGTGAGGTCAGGCAGGTCGGGGGCAATGGGCAGGGCGCCGCCATGGACGCGCTTCAGCAACCCTTCCGCTGCCATCTCCCGGAGATCGCGGCGGATCGTATCCTCCGACAGCTCGAAATCTTCAGCCACCCGCTTGGCGATCACCTGTCCGTCACGGCGCAGAATGTCGAGGATGAGAGTTTTACGTTGCGTGGTCAGCATGGATGATCTCTGCACGAAAATTTACGAAACATCGTGAATATGCACGAATTGACTCGACATTCAAGAAATATCGTGCATTTTCGCGAAATCCCGTGCATGAGGCCGGGAGTTGATGGAGACACCAATGTTGATTTTGATTGCCGGGCCTTACAGGTCCGGAACGGGCGATGACCCGGCAAAGATGGCTGCCAACCTGAAGCACCTGGAGGAGCCGTCCCATGCGCTCTTCAAGGCGGGCCATGTGCCGATGATTGGCGAATGGGTGGCGCTGCCCATCTGGCATGCCGCCGGCGGCAAATCGGTCGGTGACGACCTCTACGAGGAAATCTTCCATCCCGTCGCCGGCCGCCTGCTGCAGCTCTGCGAAGGCGTGCTGCGCCTGCCGGGCGACTCCAAGGGCGCCGACAACGACGTGCGCATCGCTAGGGAGCGCGGCATTCCGGTCTGGTACCGGCTGGAGGACGTGCCGGGTTGCGCGTGATGGGTGCAAGCCGCGCGAATGATGAAACTTGTCTTCCGCTGGCCATGATACCCGCGCTATAAGGCTCCCCGAAAGGGGAGTCTCACTATGCTCACACTCTACTTCGCACCCGGTACCTGCGCACTTGCAAGCCTGATTACGCTGGAGGAATCCGGCCTTTCCTTCGATACGAAGAAGGTCAACACGCGCGAGAACGAACAGCGCTCTGAAGCCTATCTGAAGATCAATCCGAAGGGGCGCGTTCCCGCACTTGCCACCGACTGCGGCGTGCTGACCGAGTCGACGGCGATCCTCGCTTACATTGCCCAGATGGCGCCCGCCGCTAGGCTCGCGCCCCTCGACGACCCCTTCGAATTTGCCCGGCTGCAGGCGTTCAACGGGTATATCTCATCGACAGTGCACGTGAACCATGCGCATCGCCCGCGCGGTTCTCGCTGGGCCGATGATGAAGCGGCGCTGGAATCCATGAAGGCCAAGGTGCCGCAGACCATGACCGAAAGCTTCGAACTGATCGAGAAGACGATGTTTGAGGGGCCGTGGGTCATGGGCGACGCCTATACGGTCGCCGATCCCTATCTTTTCGTCATGACCGGCTGGCTGCCATCCGATGGCGTCGATCCCACGCGCTTCCCCAAGGTCAGCGAGCATCATGCACGCATGCTGCAGCGCCCTGCTGTCCAGCGTGCGCTGGCGCGCGAAAAGGTCTAACCGCGATAGGCGGAAATCAGCTTCTTCGGCGCTCGGTAGATCCAGGCGTCGATCAGCCGCTGCTTGAGTTCGTCGTCGCCGATAGCGGCGATGCGGACCGGCAGGTGCGGCCAGCCGACATAATGGTTTGTCTGAAAGTAGATGTCGGGCGCCATCGTCAGCAGGTGTTCCTTGTGGTCGATCGGGATCGAGATCACCACCGTTTCATCGTCCTTGACCGCGACGAAACTTTTGCCTCCGACCTTCAGCGCCAGGTTGCCATAAGAGGTGCTTTCCTCGATGCCAGACAGGCCGGCTTCCTTCGCCAGCCGCTTCAATCGCGCCAGAATTCCGTCTACGCTTTTCGTCATACCGCCCGCCCTGACTATTCTTCGACGGGAATATAGTACAGCTTCAGGCGCATTTCTCTAGTTGTCGTTGCAGAGGACGTTTGGGTGCGGGCACCGGCAGAGGCAGGTCCGCCAGCTCCCGCTGCGACATGGAGGCGATATCGGGGTGGCCGAGCAGATCGTCATCCCAATCATATTTGGTCTCTGCGGTCCTTGTGCCAGGATCTCTTTGGCTCCAGAAAAACTTCAGCAGTGACATCGTGGCTCTCCTTTCTCGAGGGCATAAGAAGGCCATCGGCGCAAGACATTGCAATCGCCTTTGGCGGCACGGGCATGCAATAGCCTCGGAGATAATCGTCTCATGGTGCCAATATCGGCGGCGAGCGCTTGCTTTTCAATTGAGATTACCGATTTCTTGCTATAGGAAAACTATATGAGAAATCTCAATTCCGTGCATCTCAATGGCCTTCGCGCGCTGGAGGCCGTCGGTCGGCTTGGCTCGCTTCAGGCGGCCGCGGATGAGCTCGGCGTGTCCGTTGGAGCCGTCAGCCAGCAGGTCATCAAGGCCGAAGCCCAACTCGGCCGGCTGCTCTTCGAGCGCACGCCGAAGGGCATGCTGGTGACGGAAGCAGGCGCGCCCGTTCTTGCCGCCCTGAACGAAGGCTTCCTCCATCTGTCGGAAGCCGTTGCGATGGCGCAGCGCAAGGACGAATGCATCCTGACCATATCGGTGGCGCCTGTTCTCGCAGCCCGCTGGCTGGTCTGCCGGCTCGACCGGTTCATGGAGCGCCATCCGGAAATCAACCTGCGCCTCGACGCGACCACCAAACTCGTCAATCTGGCCGCCTCCGATATCGATGTCGCCATCCGTGTCGGCAAGGGCCATTGGCCGGGCGTCAAGGTCGAGCATCTCCTGGAGCAGGTGGTGTTTCCCGTCTGCTCTCCCGAGATGGCCGCGAAGCTGAAGGAGCCTGCCGATATCCTGAAGCTGCCGGCCGTCATCGATGCCCATGCCATGTTCACATGGGATGTCTGGATGCAGGCGGCCGGGCTCTCGGGCGCACCGCCGGCCGTGCGCCATGTTTTCAACGATGCCTCGCTCTGCCTCGATTCGGCGATAGCCGGGCAGGGCGTCATGCTCGCCTGGCAGACCCTTGCCGGCTTTTCGCTGCAGGAAGGGCGGCTGGTGGCACCCTTCGGCATCCGCGCCAATACCGGCGACGGCTATTATTTCGTAACCGCCGAAGGCAGCCGCGAGCCGAAGAAGGTTCGCGACTTCAAGGCCTGGATCCGCGAGGAAATGGCTGAAACGGCGGCGATCTTCGGCTGATCGTCAGACCTCGACCGGCTCCAGCGAGCGCTTGCGCTGCATTTCCAGATAGGCCGGGCGCGACTGGCAGCGCTTGATCCAGGCATCGATGTTCGGATGCGCCTCGAAGAGAGCGGTTTCGCTCTGGGCGTAGCGCAACACTTCCGCGATGTTGAGGTCGGCGACCGTGAAGCGCCCGCCGACGATCCAGTCCTTGCCGTCGAGGTGCTTTTCGAGAACCGAAAGCGGCCGCTTCATGGTGCGGCAGGCGACATCGATCACGGCGCGTCCCGCCTCGGTGTTTTGCTTGCCGTCATCATAAGTCGAGACGATCTTGCCCGTGTTGCCATCGAGTTCGGAAACCGCCCAGACCGTCCACATCGTCATCAAACCGTCTTCCTCGACGGTTTTGCCGCCGAGCTCGCCGCCGTATTTGCGCGCGAGATAGAGATTGATCGCCAGAGACTCGTTCAGCACGAGATCGCCATCCTTGATGGCTGGGATCAGCGCCATCGGATTGATGGCGAGGAATTCCGGAGAGAGCGTATTGATGGGCGCTTCCGGCGACAGCGGATTAGCAAGCCGCCTGGCCTGCAGCACCGGCACCGACTGGAATTCGATCCCCAGTTCCTCGACCATCCAGTAAACGCGTGCGGAACGCGAGCGGTAGACCCCGTAGATTGTCAGCATGGCAATGTCCCCTTCTTCTGCACACAGACCCTAAAGCCAGCGCAGCCGCGAAGAAAGCACCTGCGGATGATATGTCGATGAAAGCTTTTGATAGCGCTCAGGAAATGCGGTTTCGCCCGACGGTCAGCTGCTTATAGCGGGAGCTATCATCGGCAAGCTCATCGGAGACCTGCTTGTCCCATTCGAAGCCCATGACGGCGCCCTTGCCCATCTCCTGGAAGATATTGTCGGTGATCACGGCGGAACCCGCGCCTTCGGCGACGGAAACCGCGCAGCCGACCGGCGATTTGCGCACGACATTGCCGTTGACGACGACATTGCGCAGATAAGGACCCCAGCCGATCTGCAGCCCCCAGCGCGGCGCGTCCTCGATGACATTGCCGGACACCAGCGTATCGGCCTCCGCTGCAATGCCGATGCCGAAGCCGACCTCGTGTTTGTAAGGGCCTTTGAGCGTCAGGTTGCGGATGACATTGCCGGTGACACTGGCCAGCCGGCCGCCCTGATCGAAATTGGCGATCGAAATGCCGTTCGCCGCTCCGTCAATCATGTTGCCGGAGACGACGGCGCCGACGAATTCGAACTCCACATAAATCGCCGTCTCGCCGGAGCGGCGGCACTGGTTGTTGCTGATCAGGATGTTGGAGCCGGAATTGGCGCGGATGGCGGTAAAGGCGCAGTCGGAGATCTGGTTGTCGGTCACCGTCACCCCATCGGCGCGGAAGATATTGATGCCGTTGCCGTTTTCGCCGGTGCCACCATCATTGGCACGGATATTGGTAACACGGTTGCCGGAAACGATCGTGCCATCCTCGGCCTTCTTCCAGCGATGCACGAGAATACCGCCATTTCCGCAGTCGGAAACCGTATTGTCTGTGACCGAGAGGCCTGCCGATTCCACCGCATAGATGCCGGATTGCCCGGCGCCGGAAATACGGCTGCGTTCGATCCGCCCGCCACAGCGCTCGAGCTGCAGCGCGTGTTTGCGGCTGCTGCCGATCTCGCAATTGTCGATAAGCACCTCACCGACGCCGGTGAACTGGAGGAGGGCGCCGGCATAGTCTGCCAGCCACCGGTTCGATCCGTCGATGACGAGATTGGAAAGCTCGATGCGGCCTGCATTCTCTGCGGCAAAGAGGTGACCTTCGCCGGTATAGACGATCCGCGTCGCGCCCGGCACGCCTATAATCCGCGTATTGTCCGGCAGCGTCAGGTTGGAGATGCGATAGCTGCCCGGCGGCAGGAAGACCGGCACGTTCTCGCGCGCCGCTTTCTCGATCGTCTGCTGCAGATTGCGGTTCTTCTTGTCGCCGCTTTCGGGAATGGCGCGATACTGCACCGCATCGATCGACCCGCGCATGCCGGGCTGCTCCGCACTGAGCGGAGCCGCAAAAGCGCGCGGCGCCATCATGGCCGCTCCGGAGGTCGCCAGAATGCGAAGTATATCCCGCCGGGAGACTCTGCTGAAATCTTTCTTCATGTCATGGTCTCACGCAGGATTCATGCCAGCTGAAATGTCGCTTTTCGACACATATCCGCAACAGCAGAATAACCGTCGGTCGAGTAGCAAGAGAAACCCCAAAAATATTGTCGTCTTGTTCACCTTTCCATTTAAGCACCCCGAAGGAAATGCTCGTTATTTTAGAAAGCGGTTTCAATTGTGATTATTGTGGATAGGCCTGCGGTTACCGGGAGAAAACAGCGTCATGAAAGGAATGGGTGCCCGGCGTTGGGAATCTGGTGATAGCTTCAGTGCCGAGACACAACGTATCGTAGCTGCCACGGAGGCAATGATGGTCGCGACTGCCCATCATCTTTCCGAAGGCATAGAGAACCTCCGCCTCAAGGCGATCGTCCACGAGCTTCCCGATTTTCTTTACGTCAAGGACCGCGACAGCCGCTTCGTCTTCGCCAATGCTGTCGTGGCGCGCAGTCATGGGCTGGAGAACGCTGCCGAGATCGCCGGTAAGCGTGACTTCGACCTGTTCGATTTTGAGACGGCCCGCCGGTGTTTCGATGTCGAGCAAGAGATCATGTCGGGCGGAGAGCCTCGCATCGACATGGAAGAACTCGTGCCGATGCCGGATGGCGGCACCATGTGTCGCCTGACCTCCAAGATACCGTTGCGCAACGATCGCGGCGAGGTCGTCGGCCTCATCGGCGTGTCTCGCGATATTACCGAGCGCAAGCGGCAGGAGGAGCTCTATCGCGGCCAGGCGAACCTGCTGGAAATGATCGCCCGCAACGAACCCCTGCCGATGATCCTCGAAGCACTGGTGCTGATGATCGAGCGCCAGATGACCGGCATTTCCGGCTCTGTGCTGCTGCTCGACAGCGAGGGCACACGGCTTTACCACGGCGCGGCTCCCAATTTGCCCGGCGCCTACAGCCGGATGATCGATGGTGTCGCCATCGGTCCGAAAGTCGGCTCCTGTGGCACGGCAGCCTGGCGTGGCGAAACCATCATCGTCGAGGACGTCATGACCGATCCGCTCTGGGAGGATTTCCGGGCGATGGTCAGCCAGTTCGGCTTCCGCTCCTGCTGGTCGACGCCGATCTGCACCTCGCAGAAAAATGTGCTCGGCACGTTCGCGCTCTATTCGAAAGAGCCTCGGCGTCCGACAGAGCAGGAGATGAAGCTGGTGGCGCTCGCCACCCATATCGCCGGCATTGCCGTGGAACGTAAGCGTGTCGATGACCGCATTCATTTCATGGCCCATCACGACGATCTGACGGGCCTGCCGAACCGCGCCTTCCTGAAGGAGCGCATGGCGAAGATCCTCGATCAGGCCCGGCGCAACAACCGCAAGGTCACCGTTGCCTACATCGATCTCGACAATTTCAAGGAGATCAACGACACGAGCGGCCACGCCGCCGGCGATGAGGTGCTCAAGGAGACAGCTGCCCGCATGGCGAACTGCGTGCGCGCCTCCGATATGGTCGTGCGCCTCGGCGGCGATGAATTCCTCGTCGTGCTCGTCCATCAGTCCAGCCATGATGCCGGCATCATGCGGCGTCTGCGCGAGCTGCAGAAGGCGATTTCCAAGCCTGTCCGCTCCGAAGTTGGTGAGATCGCCGTCACTTCGAGCATCGGCGTTGCCGCCTTCCCATGGGATGGTGCGACGCCCGACGAATTGCTCGCCAATGCCGACCGCGCCATGTACCGTGCCAAGCAGCTTGGCCGCAACACGCTGCAATATCACGACGGCGTCGTGAGTAATGCCGTCGACCTGCCGCTCAGCGAACAGGAGGAACTGCGCCAGGCGATCGTTGCCAACCAGCTTTTCCTGCTCTACCAGCCGCAGGTCGATGTTGCGACCGGCCGTATCACCGGTCTCGAAGCCCTAGTGCGCTGGAACCATCCGGCAAAGGGCGTGATACCGCCCATGAATTTCATCCCGCTTGCCGAGGAGACCGGCCTCATCGTGCCGCTCGGCCTCTGGGTGTTGAACGAGGCCTGTCGCCAGGCTCGCGCCTGGCAGGACATGGGCCTGACGCCGCTGACCATTGCCGTCAACGTCTCGCCCAAGCAGTTCGCCGATCCCGATTTTGCCTCCCACGTGGCAGAGGCGATCGACACTCATCGGCTCAATGCGCGCTGGCTGGAGCTGGAGGTGACCGAAAGCGTCATCATGCAGGATGCCGCCCGTGCCCTCTCCATGATGCTGTCGCTGCGCACGCTTGGCGTGCGTCTGTCGATCGACGATTTCGGCTCCGGCTATTCCTCGCTTGCCGCGCTGAAGACCTTCCCCTTCGATCGGTTGAAGATGGACCGCTCGCTGGTCGAGGCTCTGCCTGCCGATAAGACCGCCGTCGCCATTGCGTCGGCCGTCATTTCGCTCGCCCAGACGCTGAAGCTCTCGGTGCTCGCCGAAGGCGTGGAAACCGACGCGCAGCTGGAGTTCCTGCGCCATGCCAGATGCGAGGAGGCGCAGGGTTACCGCTTCTCCAAGCCCGTGGCGCCGGAAGAAATCGTCGTCATGCTGCTGGCGCGCGGCGCCTGATCACTTCACCAGATCGGCGATCGTCTCGATCTCGTTTGTCCATATGCCGCCGGAATAGTTGTCAGGCAGTTGCGCGAGGCGTTCGGCATTGTCTATGCCCGTCGAAAAGCCGCCGCCGTGATAGGGGCCGATGACGAAGACCTGCGTATTTGCGTCCTGCATGCGGTTCAGGAACCTGTCCGGCCAGCCCCACAGCCAGGGCGCATAATTAATCGGCACCAGCATCATCACATTCTTGCAATCGTCAGGCAGAAGACCCGTCCAGCCATAGCCGATATAGCCGGTGAGGCAGCCCATCAGGCTGGCGCGCGAAGCCGTGCGGATATCGGGCGCCAATTGCCGGATCCGGTCGATCGGCTCGTTGCCGCCATAGACGATGATCCTGGCGCGCCGCTCAACCGGCAGGCCGTTCAGCACGGCCGCGAGCTTTTCGCCCTCGGAAGGGTCGCGGCTTTTGACATTGATGAGCAGATGTTTGTCCGGGAAGGTGGAAAGTACCTCGTCAAGGGTCGGCATCTGACCGACGCCTTTGCCCCGGAAGGGGAAACTCTTGCCGCCGTCGGCAGTGTAGCCATAACCGATGTCGAGTGTCTTCATCTCGGCCATGGAGTGTTCGCGTGTGACGCCATGCCCATCCGTGCGGCAATCGAGCGTCCAGTCATGGAAGACGGCGAACTGCCCGTCGGTTGTCGGATGCACGTCGATCTCCACCACGTCGGCGCCGGCATCGAAACCCGCCTGCATGGAGCGGATCGTATTCTCCAGATAATCGTGCTTCGGCGGCAGCATGCGCGCGGCCGTGCAGGTGTCGTTCTTGAGGTCCGTCTCGTCGAAACGCTGGGCGATGCCGCGATGCGCCAGAAGCAGTGGCTTGCTCTCGCGATGTTCGGCTAAAAAGCTGGTATTGTTGAGATAAACTGCGGCGGCAAAGGCGAGAACCGCCACGCCTGCATATTTGAGCTTCTGTCCCATCATCCCCTCCGGTCGTGCGCCGGCAAATGCCTAGAAAGCGATTCCGGTGGTTCTTTGGCTCATTTGCGGCATTAATCGGCTAAGTCTCGCCTTCACGTTGCAGAAACCCTATGTTGAGCCCACAAAAGAGGGAGATAGTGATGGCAGCGATTGCACTTTTTCACTCGGTCTACGGATTTCGGTCCCTTGAACGGGATGCCGCGGCCCGTCTGCGCGCGGCCGGCCATCAGGTTGTGACACCCGATCTCTACGGCGGCAGGGTAGGGCAGACGATCGAGGAAGGTTTCTCTATTCGCAAGGAGATCGGCTGGGCCGAACTTTGCAAGCGGGCCGAAAAGGCGGTTGCCGACCTGCCGGCATCGGCCGTCCTCGGCGGCTTCTCCATGGGGGCGGGCATTGCCGCAAGCCTCTGGTCGAGCCGACCGCAGACATCGGGCATGCTCCTGCTGCACAGTATCGCGGAGATTCCGGCCAATGCGCGCGAAGGCATTCCCGTTCAGGTCCATCTGGCAGACCCCGACGATTTCGAGCCGGCAGATGAAGTGGCGGCATGGCGCGCGCATGCTGCAAGAGCCAATATCGGCCTGGAGGTCTTTCTCTATCCCGGCGTCGGTCATCTCTACACCGATCCGTCGCTGCCCGATTACGATGCAAAGGCGGCGGATGCCACCTGGAGCCGCGTCGACGCTTTTCTCGCCGTGCTCTGAACCTGTCAGGGACCGTTCACCAGCTTCAGGATGAGCTGCTGAATGTTGCCGCCCTCGCTCATCTCCACGCGGTCGAAATCCCGGCCGCGCTGGCGCTGTTTGTTGGAGAGCTCTCCAAGCCGCACCGTCAGCTCGGGCCTGATCTTCTTGCAGCCGGGATCGTCGGGCACGGAGAAGCCGTTGCTCAGCGTCTCGATCTCCTTGACCATTTCGATGATCGTCTCGCCATGCCAGCGCTCATGGGTGCGCACGCCAGCGATGAAGCTCTCCCAGCTTGCCTTGGTGGCCGCTGGGAGGTCATTCGGCGCTTTCGGCAGCGTGTAGATGATGGTGAGCTTCGGTCTCGCGAAGGTGAGCGTGCAGGCACTGCCCTGCTGTTCGTATTTGCGCGTCCAAGTCAGCTTGAAAGTCGTATGCGCGATGACCCGTCCCGGCCCGGCCTGCGGCCCGCGTTCGCCGATGGACCGGTAGAGTTCCATGCCGGTGCGGCCGGTGATCGCATAAGCCTTCACCTCTTCGCTCGGCTGCCAGTCGGTTGCCGCGGCCGCGGCAGGCAGCATCAACCCGAGCGCCAGTAGTCCGTATTCGATAACAGTCCGCATGCGTCTCTCATTCGCTTCCCTGCTGCTGCGCGGGCGAAGCTAACGAGGCTTGTGGGCGGATGCAATGGACGGAGGGCGGCATGGCCCGCCTTCACGGCTAAATTTGGCACCGTGTATCCCTCTGGCGCAAAACGCATTTCCCACTATCTTTGCTATCATGAGACCAGACGCGCTGCTCTATCCCGCCCCCGAAGGGCTCTATTGTCCGGAAGGCGGCTTCTACGTCGATCCGGTGCGGCCGGTGGAGCGGGCGCTGATCACCCACGGCCATTCCGACCATGCCCGTCCGGGCCATGTGAATGTGCTCGCCACTCGCCAGACGCTGGACATCATGCGCATCCGCTACGGCGACGGCTTCTCAGCCAGCCAACAGCCCGTCGCTTTCGGGGAGGAGCTCGTCGTCAACGGCGTGAAAGTGAGCTTCCATCCCGCCGGTCATGTGCTCGGCTCGGCGCAGATCGCCATCGAGAAGAACGGCACGCGCATCGTCGTATCAGGCGATTACAAGCGTCGCCCGGATCCGACCTGCGAGGCCTATGTGCCGGTACCCTGCGATGTCTTCATCACCGAGGCGACCTTCGGCCTGCCGGTCTTCCACCATCCCGATCCGATCGACGAGACCGGCAAGCTTCTCGCCTCGCTGCGCCAGTTTCCCGAACGCACGCACCTCGTCGGGGCCTATGCGCTCGGCAAGGCGCAGCGCGTCATCCGCCTGCTGCGCGATACCGGTTATGGCGAGCCGATCTATATCCACGGCGCCATGGAACGGCTCTGCGACTATTATATCAGCCAGGGCATCGACCTCGGCGAACTCCTTCCGGCGACGATCGAAAGCCGTGACAAGTCCGCCTTCAAGGGCGCCGTCGTCGTTGGCCCATCCTCGGCTTTTGCCGACCGCTGGGCACGCCGCTTCAACGATCCGCTGCCGTCCTTCGCGTCCGGCTGGATGATGGTGCGCCAGCGCGCCAAGCAGCTCGGCGTCGAACTGCCGCTCGTCATCTCCGATCATTGCGACTGGCCGGAACTGACCAAGACGATCACCGAGCTTGCCCCGCAGGAGGTCTGGGTTACCCACGGCCGCGAGGAGGCGCTGGTGCGCTGGTGCGAGCTGCAGGGCATCAAGGCCAAGCCGCTGCATCTGGTGGGCTATGAGGATGAGGGGGATTGAGGATGGAGTTTGTTGCCGAAAACCCCTCACCACGAATCGCAAAGTTTAGCGAGCGGCCGACCAAACATCCCTTCTCCCCAGCGGGGAGAAGGTGGCGGCAGCCGGATGAGGGGGCCGCACGGCAAGAGCTATCTGTCACACGAACAATTCACATTCGGCGCTGGAGGCCCCCTCATCCGACCCTTCGGGCCACCTTCTCCCCGCGGGGGAGAAGGGATGGAGGCTCAGCATGAAAGCCTTCGCCGACCTCCTCGACCGCCTGGTCCTCACTCCCAGCCGCAACGGCAAGCTGAAGCTGCTGACCGACTATTTCCGCGACACGCCGGACCCAGACCGCGGCTACGGCCTTGCCGTCATTGCCGGCACGCTGGAGGTGCGCAACGTCAAGCCCGCCATGCTGCGCGAACTGGTGCTGGAGCGCATGGACGAGGTGCTCTTTCACTATTCCTATGACTATGTCGGCGACCTTGCCGAAACGATCTCGCTGGTCTGGGACAATGAGCGCGATATTGACCGCTCCGCACTCGCCCAACCGCGCCTCGGCGAAGTGGTCGTCAAAATGAATTCGCTCGGCCGTACGGAGGTGCGCAGCTTCGTGCGCGACCTGCTAGACCGGCTCGATTCCTCCGGCCGCTTCGCCTTCATCAAGCTGGCGACCGGGGCGCTGCGTATCGGCGTTTCCGCCCGTCTCGCCAAGCAGGCGCTCGCCGATCTCGGCGGCAGGGACGTCACCGAGATCGAGACCCTCTGGCATGGCCTCCAGCCGCCCTATGAAAGCCTGTTCAAATGGCTGGAAGGCGGAGAAGAAAAGCCGGTGCTCGCCACGCCCGCCATCTTCCATTCCGTCATGCTTGCCAATCCGGTAGAAGAGGGCGATCTGGGTACCCTCCACCCTGCCGATTATGCCGCCGAGTGGAAATGGGACGGGATCCGCGTCCAGCTGTCCCGCTCCGGCGAGACGCGCAGGATCTACTCCCGTTCCGGCGACGACATCTCTGGTGCCTTTCCGGATATCCTGGAATCGATCAGCTTTTCCGGCGTCATCGACGGCGAATTGCTGGTCGGCGGTACGGCGCGTTCCAACAGTCCGACCCGCACCTTCTCCGATCTGCAGCAGCGTCTCAATCGCAAGACGGTCACCTCAAGGATGCTGGAGGAATATCCCGCCTTCATCCGCGCCTACGACATGCTGTTCGACGGCGAGCAGGATGTGCGCGGCAACAGCTATATCGAGCGCCGCGGGCGGCTCTCCGACGTCATCGATCGCGCGCCCCATGACCGCTTCGACCTGTCGCCGCTGGTGCCGTTCTCGACCTGGGAGGAGCTGGACGATCTGCGCGCAGCACCGCCCGATCCCGTCATCGAAGGCGTGATGATCAAGCGCCGCGACAGCATCTATCAGGCTGGCCGCATGAAGGGGCCGTGGTTCAAGTGGAAGCGCAACCCTTACAACGTCGATGCCGTGCTGATGTATGCCCAGCGCGGCCACGGCAAGCGCTCCAGCTATTATTCGGATTTCACTTTCGGCGTCTGGGCGGACGACGAGGACGGCGAGCAGCTTGTTCCCGTCGGCAAGGCTTATTTCGGCTTTACCGATGCTGAGCTCGAAGTGCTGGACAAGTTCGTGCGCAACAATACGACGGAACGCTTCGGTCCGGTCAGGGCAGTGCGGGCGGATAAGGAATTCGGCTTCGTGGTGGAAGTTGCCTTCGAGGGAATCAATCGATCCACTCGTCACAAGTCAGGCGTCGCCATGCGCTTTCCCCGCATCGCGAGATTGCGCCCCGACAAGCCCTCCTACGAGGCCGATCGCCTGCGCACCCTCATTGCTATGATCGATGCCAAGGCGGGTTGATGGCATCTGCCTGCGCAACAATGACGCAGGCCCGCCGTTTTCAACAGCATGTGTATTGGCGGCAGCGCTCTTCCGGTGCAGATTTTTTGAGCCGGGGAAATGATGGGTGCCGCGTATGAGCTCGCAAGAACGAAATGCCTTTTTCCGTCAACGCCGCGGCCTGCTTGCAGGCATGGCCGGTTCTCTTTTGCTGCCAAGCCTTGCGAATGCCTTCGATGTGCCCGACGTTCCGAGGCTCGCCAAGCATGATTATGCCGGCGTTCGTCGCCACTTCCGCACCAAGCTGCTGCAGAAGGGGCCGGCGCCGGACAAATACGAGCCGCTGACAGCACCCGCCGATGCCGACCGCATCTTCTATCGCTCCGGCTACGGCGGCGAATTGGAACTGACCGCCTGGGTTTCGAAGTACAAGCGCGAACGAAAGCCCAAGCCCGGCATCCTCTTCCTCCACGGCGGCAATGCCATGGGCATCGGCCATTGGCAGCTCGTGAAGCCTTACATGGATGCCGGCTATGTCGTGATGATGCCGTCCGTGCGCGGCGAAAACGGCCAGATGGGCAATTTCTCCGGCTTTTATGACGAGGTGGACGACGTGCTCGCCGCGACCGAGCGTCTGCGCCATCTGCCGGGCGTCGATCCCGAGCGCCTGTTCATCGCCGGTCACAGCGTCGGCGGCACGCTGACCATGCTGACGGCGATGAGTACGCATCATTTTCGGGCCGCCGTGCCGATTTCAGGCAACGCAGATGCCTTCCGCTTCTTCAACCGCTATCCCGAAGACATCCGCTTCGACGATTCCAACGCGCATGAATTCGAGGTGCGCACGGCGCTTTGCTACGCGCACAGCTTCAAATGCCCGGTGCGCGTGCTGCACGGCAAGGAAGAGTCCCACTTCAACGATCGCGCCGATCTGCTCGTCTCGCGTGCCCGTGCGGCGGGTACGCAGATCGAAGCCGATACGGTCGCCGGCAACCACACCTCGGCGCTGCCGGCCGAGATCGCGCAAAGCATCCAGTTCTTTCACGGTGTGGCCGCCTGATAGCTGCCGGATGCGGGTCAGGCTTTTTCGGTCGATTTCACCTTCGGCCGCCAGCCTCGCGCCAGCCGCGAATGCCATCCTGCGGGCAGATAATGCTGTCTCTGTTATCGCTGATGAGGATGGTTTCATGAATTTTCTGCGCCGGGCTTTCCCGTTTGCCGGGCTCGTTGCTGCCGCAACGTCGCTTAGCGGCTGCAACATTCTCGTTCCGGATGTCGCAGCTGATTCCCCGGCGCGCTTCGTGCTGGAAACTTCGCCGGTCTTCTACGAGCCGCCGGGTGTCGATCCGCGTCGCGTCAAGCCCCTTCCCGATCAGCCGGTGCCGCATACGCGCGAACTCTATCAGACGCAGTTCAACCAGACCTACGGCCTGCCGGTCAGCAACCCGCTGCGCCTCGATATGGGCATGTACGGCCAGGTTAGGGACGGCGATTTCACGCTGCCGGCCATCCCCGCCACTCGCATCCGTCCGGAATATCTGCGCCAGGAGGTCGATTACCAGACCAACGAACGCCCCGGCACGATCGTTGTCGATACGCAGGACCGCTTCCTCTATTTCGTCGAAGGCAATGGCAAGGCCATGCGCTACGGTGTCGGCCTCGGCCGCGAGGGCTTCGGCTGGAAGGGCCGCGGCGTCATCCAGTGGAAGCAGAAGTGGCCACGCTGGACACCGCCGGTCGAAATGGTCTCCCGCCAGCCGGAAGTTCGTCCCTTCTCTGCGGAAAATGGCGGCATGAATCCGGGCCTTGCAAATCCCCTCGGCGCCCGCGCCATGTATATTTTCAAGAACGGCCAGGACACCCTCTATCGCATCCACGGCACGCCCGACTGGCAGTCCATCGGTAAGGCTGTCTCTTCCGGTTGCGTGCGCATGCTCAATCAGGATGTAGTGGACCTCTACGACCGCGTTCCGGCCAAGTCCGAGATCGTTGTGATGTAGGGCTGCAACAGGGCAGGCGAGATCGTCTGCCCGCGGCTGGACACGTCTGCGTGATGCTATGGTTTATTTAGTTTAAGCCGATAGATTTTTCCCTGGCATAATTCCTTAAATCGGAATCGCTTTAGGGATAAAATTATGAGCAATTTAAAGTGCTGCAGCGTCCTTTGCGCGTCTGAAGGCGCGCGGCGCTGTAGCCGATTTCGGCATTGGACGAATCAGGGGTGAGCTGCGTTATTGCAAGCCCCGCATCACGAAGGAAATCAGTCCCGCGTCATGAGCCTCGATAAACCTCTCTCCCGTCGTAGCTTTCTTTCCTTTTCGGCTTTGACAGCGGCTTCCGCGCTGGCAGGCTGTGCCTCCACGTCGAATACGGTCGAAAATGGCGGCATGCAGATCAGCTACCGCTCTCCTTTCCGCCCGTTCCAGACGACGAGCGTGCCCGGTGAAGCAGAACTTGCCGTCATGTACGGTCCAATCGAAGACGGCGGCTTCCTCATCCCCGCCGTTCCCTACCAGCAGATCGATCCGCGCTACTATCGCCAGCAGGTCGTGGATCCGACAGGCCAGCCGCCCGGCACCATTGTCGTCGATACGCCCTCGCGTTTCCTCTATCTCGTCCAGCCCGGCGGCATGGCGATGCGCTACGGCGTCGGCATCGGCCGCGAAGGTTTTGCATGGTCGGGTAACGGTGTGATCCAGTGGAAGCAGAAATGGCCGCGCTGGAAGCCGCCGAATGAGATGGTTGCCCGCCAGCCGGAGCTTGCGAAATACTCGATCGAGCGTGGTGGCATGGAGCCAGGCCTCTTGAATCCGCTCGGTGCGCGCGCTCTATATATCTTCTCCAACGGCGAAGATACGCTCTACCGCCTGCACGGCAATCCCGAATGGCGCTCCATCGGCAAGGCCGTCTCTTCGGGCTGCGTGCGCCTGCTGAACCAGGACATCATCGACCTCTACGATCGCGTCCCCAACAAAACCCCTGTTGTTGTTTGGCAGTGAGGAGCGGTCGGGCGAAGCCCGAGCAATCGATCCAGTGAATCGATTGCAGTGACGAACGCCCGAAGCGAAAGCGCCGGGCCGGAGTGATGCCGCGCAGCGGCAACAATCGATCCAGTGAATCGATTGTAACGACGAACGCCCTGAGCCCAGGCGAAGGGCTGGAGGGGTGCCAAGCCAAAACAAAAAACCGCCCGATCGGGCGGTTTTCCTTTTCCATTTGAAGTATTCTCAAGCCGCCTCAGCGCAAATCCCCGCCTTGCACCCCGAAGCAAGCAGCGCCGCATCCGCCACCTCGACAAACAACCGCCGAAACCAGGCCGCCCGCTCGTCCGCCCTGTCCACTCGCCGATACAGCATCGACACCGGGTCAGCCGGCAGCTCGATCGGTGGCATCGACACCTCGAGATTATGAAGCTGCGCCATGCAACGGCCGAGCGATTCCGGCACGACGGCGATCGACGGCATGGCTCTCAATGCCGGCGGCACGGCCGAATAGCGGGGAACCGTCGCCACCACATTCCGGCTCAGGCCAACCTTGTTGAGCGCAGCATCGAGCGCCGTGCTCGCGTTGCCGAGGAAGGAGATGGCGATATGCGGCGCGGCGATAAAATCCTCGACGCTGATCGGCGGCTTCAGCTTCAATTGCTGCGGATCGTAGATGGCGATCGAGCACTGCTCGAAAAGCGGCTTGCGGATATGCCAGGAAGCCGGTTCGCCGTGAACGGAGATGCTGAATTCGAAAGCACCGTCATCGAGCATCTGAGCGGCGTCGCGCTTGTCGGCGGCAATGCCGACGAGCCGCGCACCGGGTGCAAGCTGGCGCAGCCGCGCGACGAGAGGGCCGAAAAAGGCCGTCTCCAGATTGTCGCACATGCCGACGCGGAATTCACCCTGCCAGGTTGACGGATCGAAGCCAGTGGGCGGGCGGATCGCCCGTTCGATGCCGGACAGCGCATCCTCGATCGCCGGTGCGATGGCCAGCGCCCGCGCCGTCGGCTGCAGGCCGCGGCCGACGCGCACGAACAGCTCGTCATCCAGCGCCTCGCGCAGCCGCTTGAGCGCGGCGGAAAGCCCGGGCTGGCCGAGCAGCAGCCGTTCGGCTGCACGGCTGACATTGCGCTCCTGCATCAGCACTGAAAAGGCGAGCAGAAGGTTGAGATCGATTTTGCGAAGGACGGCATCATTCATCATTACGAGTAATACCTGGCATGGTTACTATCAATTTGCAATGGGGTTTGAAGCTGTACATTTTTTCGTTCCCTGCCGCCCGCCAGCCTCCCGGCGAGAGCGGCAGCAAAGAAGGAACTGAGATTGATGACCAATTCCCCATCTCCACGCGGAGCCGGCCTGGCGTTGCTGCTGCTCTGCGCTGCGAACTTCCTTGATGCCATGGATGTTTCCACCATCGGGGTCGCCCTGACTGCGATCCAGACCGAACTTGGTATGCCGGCAACCTCGCTTCAATGGGCTGTCAGTGCCTATGTGCTGGGTTATGGCGGCTTCCTGCTGCTCGGCGGCCGCGTCGCCGACCTTTTCGGCCACCGCCGCGTCTTCCTCTGGTCGCTCGGCATCTTCGCGGCCGCCAGCATCGCCGGCGGTTTCGTCGATAGCGGCCCGACCTTGATCGCCGCCCGTCTGGTAAAGGGCATCGCCGCCGCTTTCACGGCACCGGCGGCGCTCGCCCTGTTGCTCTCCGTCTTCGGTGAAGGCGAGAAAAGGGCAAAGGCGCTCGGCGTCTTCGCCTCGACGGGGGCCACCGGCTTCGTGCTCGGCATGGTGCTCGGCGGCGCGGCCACCATCTTCAGCTGGCGGGCGACGCTTGTCATGGGCGCCCCGGTCGCGATCCTCACACTTGCGATCGCTCCCTTCGTCCTGCCTGCGGATGAGCGCCGCGGCGAGGGGCGCAAGCATTTCGATTGGGCCGGCGCGCTGACAATCACCCCCGGCCTGCTGCTCTTCGTCTTCGGCATCACCAATGCCGCGGCTGCCGGCTGGCATGACTTTTTCACCTGGGGGTCGCTCGTCGCCTCCGTGGTACTGATCGCACTCTTCCTGATCGTGGAATCGCGCCATGCCGATCCCATGGTGCCGCTGCATATCTTCCGCAGGGCAAAGCTCAGCCATGCCAACGCGATTGCCGCGCTGTTCCAGGGGGCCTATGTCGGCTTCCAGTTCATCGCAACGCTCTACTATCAGGATGTCATCGGCTGGTCGGCCTTCGCCACCGGCTTCTGCTTCGCCTTCGGCGGCGTCTGCGTCATGTTCCTCGCGCCGCGTTTTGCCACGGTGGCGCAGAACCGCGGCACGACGGGCCTGATGGCGGTCGGCGTCGGCCTGCAGGCCACAAGCTACATCCTCTGGGTGACACTGGTCGGCCATATCGATCCGATCATTCTGGTTGCCCTCAACCAGATCCCGCTCGGGATCGGTTATGCCATGACCTATCCGGCAATCCAGGTCGCCGCGCTCTCCGATGTCGAGGAGGACAAGTCGGGCCTTGCTTCCGGTCTGCTCTTTGCTTCCTTCCAGATCGGCGGCGGCGTCGTGCTGGCGGCGGCTTCCGCGATCTTTGCTGCGGCCCCGCACTTCGGCTGGGATCCCTATGTCGGCGGCATCATCTTCGTGGCATTGCTGGCGATCCTGATCACCCTGCTTGCCGCTGTCGGTCCGAAGACCGCAACGGTTCGCCAGCCGGCCTATCAGGCCGCGGAATAACGCAAATTGCCCGCGTCTATCAGGCGCGGGCATTCTGTTTCAGACCGTAATCCGTCTCCGCCTATATGCTGGCGTTGAGATTGCCCCGCAGCCGGTGCAGCATGTCGCGCATGGCGGCCATTTCCTCCAGCGTGCAGCCGATCGCCTCGCCGATAGAAGACATGATCGTATTGATCTCGCCCTTCATCGACTGACCCTTCGGCGTCAGCGACACGATGACCTGCCGTTCGTCACGGGAATCGCGGAGGCGCTTGATGAGGCCGTTCTGCTCCAGCCGCTTGAGAAGGGGGGAGAGCGTGCCGGAATCGAGATCGAGCTGTTCGCCGATCGTTTTGACCGGCAGTTCGGCCTTTTCCCAAAGCACCAGCATGACGATATATTGCGGATAGGTGAGGCCCACCCTGTCGAGTATGGGCTTGTAGGCACGGGTGAAGGCATGCGCCGTCGCATAGACCGCGAAACAGAGCTGCTTCTCCAGCCGCTTTTCCTCTTCCGGTATTTCCATCACTTTCGCCGTTCTCGCCTTCATGTCTGCCATCCCTGGAGGTCTTCATTCTCCTCCTTTCAGATTCCGAATGCAATTTGCAAAATTCACTTGCGTACAATTTAATTGTGCGATACTAGAAATCCAACCCGATCGAACAGGGCCAACCAAAGGAGATTGTCATGCCTATTCTCTACACGACCAAAGCTTCCGCCACCGGTGGCCGCGCAGGCCGCGCCGTTTCTGAAAACGGTGTTCTCGACGTCACGCTGACCGTGCCGAAGGAACTCGGCGGCGACGGCGCAACCGGCACCAATCCCGAACAGCTCTTCGCAGCCGGCTATTCGGCCTGCTTCCTCGGTGCTTTGAAATTTGTGGCCGGCAAGGAAAAGGTCAAGATTCCCGAGGAAACAACGGTTTCCGCAACCGTCGGCATCGGCCCGCGTGAAGATGGCGGCGGCTTCGGCATCGAAGTTGCGCTGACGGTCAACATCCCGGGTGTCGATAAGGCCACCGCCGAAAAGCTCGCTGCGGCCGCCCATATCGTCTGCCCTTACAGCCACGCCATGCGCACCTCGACCGAAGTTCCGGTCACGGTTGCCTGATCATCTTGCAGCGCTCGACCTGACGCGCTGATGCCGCGACAATGTCCTGTCTTCTCCCCGGATGCCGGGGAGAAGACTTCGTACTGTCAGGATGTTCATCCGTTGACTTCGCGCATGCCCATTTCGCCGTAGCGATCTCCAACAGCGCGGGGCAGGGTCCTGGCGATTTCCTCGAGATCCTGTGCCGTCAGATCGATGGCGGCCGCTCCGAGATTTTCGTCCAGCCGGCTGCGGCGGCGGGTGCCGGGGATCGGCACGATATGTTCGCTCTGTGCCATCGCCCAGGCAAGCGCCAGCTGCGCCGGTGTCACGCCCTTGCGGCGCGCAATCTCTTCGACCACGCCGACCAGTTCGAGATTGCGCTCGAAATTGTCACCCATGAATCGCGGCGAGTTCCGCCTGTAGTCGTCAGGCGCAAGATCGTCGACGGACCGGATCGCGCCCGACAGTAAGCCGCGCCCAAGCGGCGAATAGGCGACGAGCCCGATCCCGAGTTCGCGCAGCGTCTGCAACACGCCGTTTTCAGGATCGCGCGACCAGAGCGAATATTCGCTTTGGACAGCCGTGACGGGATGCACGGCATGCGCCCGGCGGATCGTTTCAGGGCTGGCTTCCGACAGGCCGATATGCCTGACCTTGCCGGCTTCGACGAGCTCCTTCATCGCGCCGACCGTTTCCTCGATCGGGGTGTTGGGGTCGACGCGGTGGAGATAATAGAGGTCGATGTGGTCGACGCCGAGGCGCCGTAAGGACCCTTCGCAGGAGGCCTTGGCATAGTCGGGCCGCCCGTTGACTGTCTGGGTGCCAGGCATTGCTTCCAATCCGCGTATAATGCCGAACTTGGTCGCAAGCACAACCTGCTCACGCCTGCCTCTGATCGCTTCCCCCACAAGCTCTTCGTTGGTATGCGGGCCGTAGACATCGGCGGTATCGAGCAGAGTTACGCCGCGATCGAGCGCATGATGGATCGTCGCAATCGCCTCGCCCCTGTCCGCTTCCGTTGCGCCATAGGCCCAACTCATGCCCATGCAGCCGAGGCCGATCGATCCGACCTCAAGTCCTTGCCCGAGCTGGCGTGTCTGCAATGTTCCGTTTGTCATCTCTCATCCTTTCTTCCGCCTCCGCATAGGAAGCGATTTTGCCGTCGAGGACGCGAAGGCAGGCTTCGAGATCGGCCAAATGGACCCGGACACGCTCACGATGCTCTTCGAGCATCTCTCGACGCTCGCTGAAAGTGGCTTTCCCCTTGTCGGCAAGCTTTGCGTAAAGCAGCATGTCGCGGATCGGCATGCCCGTCGTCTTCAGACGGCCGACAAACTCGATCCAGGAAAGGATGGAAGCGTCGTAGTCGCGTTGTCCGGATCGGTCGCGATCAGCATAGGGCAGCAGGCCGATACGCTCGTAGTAACGCAGTGTATGAGCCGACAGACCGCACCGTTTCGCGAGGTCACTGATCTTCATGAGACACCTGTTCTCGTCACGACGCCAAGGAAGCTACGGCTTCGAGTGCACTCTAAGTCAAGAGGCTTTTTGTGGCTGATTTTGCAGTCGTCAGATTCCCGGCTTTGCAGGATCACGCCAGGTGCAGCAGGTCGCGCCTCAGCCCATCCGCATCGCCATTCGGCAGTTTTGCTTCCAGTGCCGCGTGCGTGCTTTCCCAGATCGGCAGCGCCTCTCTTAGTGCCGCCCGCCCATCATCCGTCAGGCAGAGCAGACGGCCGCGCCGATCCCTCGGGTTCGGCACCACATCGACGAAGCCCCTGCGCTGCAGTGGCTTCAGTGCCGCGGTCAGTGTCGTCTGGTCCATGGCGAGCAGGCTTGCGACGGGACCCATCGGCGGCGGCTCCGGTCGGTTCAGTGACATCAGCAGGGAGAACTGGCCGTTGGTAAGGCCGACGGGCCGCAGCGCGTCGTCGAACAGCCTTGCGAGCGCACGGGCGGCGCGTTGCACATGCAGGCACAGGCACGTGTCCCGCACCAGAAGCGTTGTGGAAAAAGGAATCGCGATCGAGTTTGACATGGTCTATTTCTATTGATATCAATGTATTTAGTCAAGAAGAGGAGACTATCTGCCGGAAAATACCGGCGCGCCGGAGGAGGGCGCAGACCATGTTGAACAAGATGACTCAAAATCCCGTCGTTTCCCGCGAGGAATGGCTCGAAGCCCGCCGAGCTTTGCTCCTGAGAGAGAAAGAGGCGACCCATCTGAGAGACAAGGTGAATGCCGAGCGCATGGCTTTGCCCTGGGTGAAAGTCGACAAGGACTATATGTTCGACACGCCGCAAGGGCCGAAATCGCTCGCCGACCTTTTCGATGGCCGCAGCCAGCTGATGGTCTATCACTTCATGTTCGGCCCCGAATGGGAGGCAGGTTGCCCCGGCTGCTCATTCCTCGCCGATCATCTTGACGGCACGCTGCCCCACCTCAACCACCACGACGTGACCCTTGTTGCCGTCGCCCGTGCGCCGCTCGCCAAGATCGAGGCCTACAAGAAGCGCATGGGCTGGAATTTCCCTTGGGTTTCGTCCTTCGGCAGCGATTTCAACTTCGATTATCACGTATCTTTCACGCCTGAGGACCTTGCCAAAGACAAGGTCTTTTATAACTTCTCTCCAATAGCGCCCTCTGACGCCAATGACGAGCTGCCCGGACTTTCGGCCTTTTACCGGAATGAGAAGGGCGAAGTGTTCCATACCTATTCGAGCTATGCCCGCGGCGCGGAAGAAATCCTCGGTACGCTGATGATCCTGGATCACGCGCCCAAGGGCCGCAACGAAGATTCGACCATGGATTTCGTAAAACGCCACGATGAATATGAGGAAGCCCCTCAAGCCTCATCCTGCCACTAACGCAATTCCAGCCGCTTTTGCGTCCGGAATTGCATGAAGCATCTAGTCAGCCACCCATCATCCGGAGGAGAAGGACGATGAAGACTGCAGAAGTGCTGAAGGAGCATAGTTTTCTGGAGAGAATGGTCGGTCGATGGACCGTCAATGCCCCGGACATGACCGGTCAGAAGCCCTGGGAAGAGACCGTTCGGTCCCTGCAGGGTATCTGGTTCGTCGCTGAAGGCAGCGGCGAAATGACCGATGGCAAGCAGGCGACGACGATACTCACGCTTGGCTACGACCCGAGCAAGGGTAAATATGTCGGCAGCTGGATCGGCTCCATGATGGATTACATGTGGACTTATGAAGGCGAGGTCGAGCCGTCAGGCAATGTCCTGTCGCTCTATACAAAGGGGCCGGCCTTCGACGGCAGCGGCCTTGCCGACTATCGCGAGCAGATCACCTTCCTCGATGACATCACGAGAACCTTCACATCGAGCACCCGTGAGCCTGACGGCTCTTGGAAGCAGTTCATGGAAGCCAGATATACCCGAAAGGGCTGAAATCGCCGGGCAAATTTCAAGACTGAACTCAAGCGTGGACCGAGGAGAACACGATGTCCAATACGCATGGCAAGTTCATATGGTGCGAACTGATGACGCCGGACCCCGATGCGGCGGCGAAATTCTACGGCTCGGTCGTCGGCTGGACGTCGAGCAAAATGCCGGCGGCAGACCAGCCGGAATACACCATCTTCGAAGCAAACGGTGTCAGGGTCGCCGGTATGATGCCTTTTCCGGCAGAGCTGGAAGGGCAGGGCATTCCGCCGAACTGGACCGGTTACGTCGCCGTCGACGATGTCGATCAGTCGGCGCGCGACTTCTCGGCAAATGGCGGGACCATCCGCCGCCAGCCGGCCGATATTCCGGGCATCGGCCGCTTCGCCGTCGTCGCCGATCCTGACGGGGCGGTGCTCTGCATCATGACGCCGCTGCCGATGGAAAATCCGCCGCCGGAGCTGCCTTTCGACACGCCCGGCCATGTCGGCTGGCGCGAGCTCTACGCCAATGATGGCGCCAAGGCCTTCGACTTCTATTCCAAGCTCTTCGGCTGGACGAAGGATCAGGACTTCGACATGGGGCCGATGGGCGTCTACCACATCTTCGCCGAACACGGAAAACAGACCGGCGGCATGATGACCCGCCCGCCTGAGGTCGGCATGGCCTTCTGGTCCTATTATTTCACCGTGCCGGCGCTCGATGCTGCGATCGAGCGCGTCAATGCCGGCGGCGGCAAGGTCGTCAACGGTCCCATGGAAGTTCCCGGCGGCTGGGTCTGTCAGGGGATGGATCCGCAGGGGGCCTATTTCTGCCTCTCGGCGGGCAAGCGGTAGGGGTGGCCGAATGTCGGAATGAGGAGGGTAAGGGGTGCCGCGTGACCCCTCATCTGCCTGCCGGCATCTTCTCCCCGATGGGGAGAAGTGGGGGGCTGCAACGTCTCCGTCCCTTCTCCCCAGCGGGGAGAAGGTGGCCCGAAGGGTCGGATGAGGGGGCTAAATGGCACACCAGCAGACGAAATCCACCCCCAATTTCCGTTACCCAGCCCCCACACTCGCAAAGAACCCTTCCGGGCTCTCCACTTCCACCAGCTTTTTCCGCTCGATCAGCCAGAAGCGGTTGCCGACCGCCCGCACGAAACTGCGGTCGTGCGAGACGAGCAGGCAGCTTGCCTCATGCGCCATCAGCTCGCTCTCCAGCGCCTCCTGCCCTTCGATATCGAGGTGGTTGGTGGGCTCGTCGAGCAGGTAGAAATTCGGCTGCGTCAGCCTGAGCACCAGCATGCCGAGCCGCGCCTTCTGCCCGCCGGAGAGCAGCTTCACGGGCTTGCCCTGCATCTCGATCGTCATCCCGGCGCCGGCCAGCAGCGAACGCGCCCGCTGGTCGCCGACATCGAAGCGGCGGATGATCGTCTGCAGCGGTGTGTCGGCATCGCTGAGATCGGCCAGCAGCTGGTCGCCATAGCCGAGCACCAGCGAGGGCGTGGCCTTAATGCCGGCTTTTGTCGTCTCCGGCTCTGCAATCGCGCCCCTCAGCATCGAGATCAGACGCGACTTGCCGGCGCCGTTGAGGCCGAGCAGCACGATGCGATCGCCCTGGCAGATGAACTGCCGGCCCGTGCGAAAGAGCAGGGTACCGTCAGGCGTCGTGACCTCGGCATCTCCAAGCGTCACCAGAACCTTGGCATGCGTGCCGCGGTTGGCGAGCCGGATTGCACCGGCCGACCGTTCCAGATGAGCGGGCTTTGCCGTCTCCTCCAGCTTTTCGGCGCGTTGTTTCAGCTGCTTCGTCTTGACCACCAGCAGGTCGCTGCCGGAATTGATGCCGATATTGTTGAGCTTCGCCGCCTGCTTGCGAAGCTGCTCGACCGTCTTCATATCCTTTTCGTAGCGTCGCGCATCCGAAGCATCCGCTTCGTCGAGCGCGGCACGCGCCCGGCTGTAGGGCAGGGAGAAGGCAGCCGATTGCTCCGGCCGCAGGAAGAGGGTCCGGTTGGTCGTCGCATCGAGAAAGGCGCGGTCGTGGCTGGAGATGATGACGGGTGTGTCGCGCGGCAGCATATTCAGCCAGTTCTCGAGCTGTGCGATCTTTTCGAGGTCGAGATGGTTGGTCGGCTCGTCGAGCAGCAGCACATCGGGTTCATTCACCCATGTGCGGGCGATCAATGCCAAGCGCTGCCAGCCGCCGCTGAGCTGCCGGAGCTGCCGTTCGCGCAACTCCTCGGGCACTTCGAGAGATTCCAGCACGACATCCGCCCGCCAGCTTTCGCTTTCGGCCTGATCGGGCGCAAGGGCGTGCAAGACGGCGTCGCGGAAAGTGGCGTCGAGAAGTGCTGACGGCACATTCTGCTCGACATGGCCGATGGTGAGCCCCCGCGCTTTGGTGATCTCGCCTTCGGTCGGCTCCAGTGCGCCAGTCATGATCCTGAGCAGGGTGGATTTGCCGCGCCCGTTCGCGGCCACGAGGCCAAGCCGGTCGCCGGCATTGACGACGAGGTTGAGCTTCGAAAACAGCGGCGTGGATAGCACGATGCCGAGATTGTGGATATTGATGAGGGTCATGATCTGATCCTGGTCTTGCCGAGCGATCGCGCATATCCGGGGCTTCCAGCCATCGACGGAAAAGCGCGTTATGCTTGGCGGATTATGAAATGCTGCAGCTTGAACGGCGGGCATTCAGGTGCAGCAATGCCACTAGGGGCAGACCAGGAAGAGATTAGCGAGAAACGGTCTCTGGTCAGCCCTGCAAACGCATCTGCAGGGCATTGACTGGGCCAGGCTGGCGATGATGCCGGAAGTAGGTATTCACGCGCAGCCCTCCTTTTTTTTTCTCGGTTGCAGCGGAGAAATACCATTGCTTGCGGCTGGAAACAAGGGATCACGATGGCAGTAAACACGCTCAGATGGTATGAAAGACCTTCATCAGCCGGGATCGGGGACCTGAGATGATTTCCGTTTCAAGGGTAGGCAGCAGAGAAGATTTCGTGATCGCCGCCGGCTTCTGCGAGGCGCTCGGTGCCTTGGATGTGGAGCTCGGGCGTGCCCACGGCGTTCCCGCCGAAATCGTCATGGCGCTTTTCCACGGCGAAAATCACGAAAGCCTCGCCCGGAAATACGGCTCCGACGACGCCATGATGTTCATCGCCCGATGGGAGGGAGCGCCGGCGGGCTGCATCGCACTCGCGCCATTCGAGACGGATGCCATGGAGATCCATAAATTCTTCGTGGACCCCGCTTTTCGCGGCCGGGGCGTCGGCAATGTGCTGATGCAAAGGGTGTTCGACGAAGCGAAGAAGAGCGCACGCACTACCATGCTCGTCAATACCGCAGCCTATTTGAAGAGCGCGCTCTCCCTCTACGAAGCCTTCGGCTTCGTTCATTGCCCGCCTTTTCACGCTGTGCCCGCTGAAATCAGCCACACCGAAGTCTTCATGTCGCGGCCGCTTTGATCCCGACACTATTGCCGCTCACCGATGTTGACGCATTGTCAGGGAAGCGTGGCATGCTTATCGCCCATTTGCCGGCAGGCCCACGTGACGCGCTTCCCAGTCTGTCACTGCGGTTGCGCAACAGCGCGTGATCGTATAAGCGGCCGATCATGAACTGAAGAAATTCCTGATCGAGGGTGAATATCATGGCCGGTGGCGACGACGAATATGTTTACGACGAGGCGACGGGCGAATGGCGCCCGGCCTCCGAGATGGCCGCAGCCGCACAGGCCGCGTCCGAGGTTCGCGACGCCTCGGGAAACGTCTTGAAGGATGGCGATTCCGTCACGCTTATCAAGGACCTCAAGGTCAAGGGCGCCAACCAGACCCTGAAGCAGGGCACGGTCATTCGCTCGATCCGTCTGACGGACAATCCGGAGGAGATCGACTGCCGTCACGATACGATCAAAGGTCTCGTCCTGCGCACGGAATTTGTCCGTAAGCGCTGACGCGACTTAACGCGTCACTGAGATTTATCGATCTCCGGCGCTGAGTCGGTTGCATCGGGCAGGTGTTCTCCGCGAATACTCCAATAGAAGAGTTTCAGTTTGCGGCTTTGCGGCAGGCCGGGAAAGCTGTCGTCGTAGGCCTTATCCAGGATCGAAGGGTTGAACACGACCTTCTGATTGAGAGTGACAAAAAAGCGTGCCACCAGAAGCTCTCGCTCCATGTTTTTTGAGGCCGGGGATGTATTGTCGCTTCCGACCGCTTTGCCGAATATGGCGTAGCGGTCGTTGGTGTAGGTGATCGCACCATTGTCGAATCTGCAGCCGGGTATTGCGCTGACATAAGTGCGGATGATCTCAAGATCGCCAACATAATAGCGGAAGGATTGATCATTGCAGAAGGCCTTTGCCGCATCCTCGTGGGTTTTGTAAGTTCTCACGAGAACCTTTCCGTCTTGGCACATATGTGACTTGTCCTGTCGTAGCTCCGCGATCAGGTTACTCTCGTATTCCGGCATCTCCCTTGCGTCGACGAGAGCCTGCAATCCACGAGTTTGCGCCGTCGTCCCGCCGACGAGCCCAATCAGCGCGGGCGAGGATTCGGATATAGGCTTGCCGTCCACCAGTTTCTGCGTCGCATCTGCCTTTCCACAGGGATCGCTCCGTGCAGGCTGACCTCTCAATGCCAGGTAGCCAATTCCCGTCAGGAATACCGGAGGAGAAACGATGGTATCGCGACGCCCATTGGTAATTGTCGCAGCGTCGCAGAGAATATCGAATTTCCTACCGAGATTCAGAAAACGAGATGCGGCAGGCTCCTGCTGTCCGTCGACCAGATTGTTTGAGACTGCGGCTTTTTCTCCAACCCAGGTACCTTCGTCGATGTCATAGACTTTGATATTCTCCATCTTGATAGGCGGGGAGATATCCGGATCAACCAGCATCTCAGCAAGCGCAGCATCGCAGAGACGGATCATATAACCGCCATAACCCGCCCGGCTCAGCGGGCCGCGCGTCGCATCACTGTCAATCACGCCTGGTGGCAGCTTGTATGAAAAGGGTTGAGTCTTGCTGCGTACCCCGATCGCCAGCCGTCCGGTTTGTTCTGGCTTCTCCTGACCATACGCCGTTGACCGCAGTGGCGTGATGAGGCCTGCGGCGAGAAAGATCATGCAGAAGAGGAAAGTAAAGCGCGTGCTTGCTTTCATCTGGCCACCCTAACTTTGGTCTTTGGAAGTATCCCCTTCAGCTTTGTCTTCGCCGACTTCCAGAAGAAAGGCGAAAATCAGTAGAAAGGAAACCGGCAGGATGCTGAAGATCAGAGCATCGCGAAATGTCCATGAGAAATAGGCCTGCGACGGGCCTGGTGTGAAACCGTAGCTCAGGAACACAAGAGCCCATTGATAGAGCAGGTAGATTGCTCCTGCCACTGCTGCGATTATCATCGTGGAGCGTCCGGGCCGTTCACTGTGCTTGTCCATCAGGACCAGTGCTGCCATTGCCAAGATAATGCCCGAGATGGCCTGCAGGGCGAAAAAGCGGCCATTATCCTGAAAGAGTATGATTATCTGTGATTGCGTGAGTTCGAAATTGGCGTCCCACCACAGACGTACCAATTGAACGAGGGCAGTTAAAAAGACTGCAGCGAGCCCCGATAGAAGCGACATGGAGAGCAGCTTCAAGAACGGAAACTGGGTGAATTTCCAGTTGCTTCTCCAGGATTGTTGCTCGATGCGGACCTCACGCCCCAAGATGACGAACAGGACACTGAAGACCGTCAGCAACAGCGTCTGCAATTGATCCCAGGTAACCGTTGCGAGGATGGTTCGGATCTGCGTACTGCGCCAGGCATACACGATGGGATCGCACTCACTGCTGAATGCCTTCTGGCAGCTTGTCAGCAGGTCAGCGTCGACGTTCTGAGCGTAGGCTGCAGGCTGGAAAATCGTCGGCGTGTCGATACCCTGCCAATAGTGCCATTTGTAGTACAGCGCGAAGGTGACCAGGAACGCGAGCACGAAAGCGGTCAGAATGCTGAGGCCGAATGAGTTCTGCTCATCCTTTTCTGCGGCCTCGATTTCCTCTTTAAGGCCGGCAATCGGATCTCCCTTGCGTGCTCGCTGACTGCGCGAGCTGAAGACGGCGTGATCATTGCGGATGTAGAGCACCGCAAAGAAGGCCATGATGTTGGAGCGGCACATGATCGCTTTGCCTGCGAGTTCGGCGTATTTGATATGCAGCGTCGATGGGTCCTCGTTGGACAGCTTTTCTATTGAATCCTGCAGATCGGCGATATCGTTCGCAATCTTTTCAGAAAGGCCCCTCAGTCGTTCCAGATTGTAGAGCGGGAAATAAAGCAGCCTGTTCTTGCTGTCCGTTGCGACCAGCAGGCAATCGATGGCCGTAAGCGAATCGACGATCTGTTCTCGCCACTCGGGCATTTTGTCTCCCGCATGCTCTTCGAAGCTCTCTACAAGCGGCTTTGGGTGTTCGGCCATCAGCACGGCATAGTCAGCATCCCGCAGGTGTTCGATGACGCGATAGATGCCTCTGGGCACGCCGGCGAGACGGTGGGCGAGCGACCGCATGGTCGTTTCTATGGGCTTCACCGCTCCAATGGAAAGCGACGAGATGATCAGGGCAGAAACGATTATTGGTTTGTTGTAGTCGCCTGACGACAGTTGCAGCACGTTATTGATATCGGGTTCCGTTATGCTGCTGCCGCCATCGGTCGCGCCGATCTCACCGAGCGCGCTGTTAGCTTGTGAAAGCAGCCCGTAGACCTCGGCGGAACTCAGGACGACAGAATAGGCAATTAGGTAAAGCGCCGCATAGAAGGCAAAGCCCGCAACAATCTCGCCCGTCGTGCAAAGGTTACGAACCTCTACATCCTTCAAAATTGGGTGCAGCTCGAATGGATGCCTGGCGTTGGGGGCGTTGAAGTTTCTGTAGGCCTCAATGACAAGTGTCATCGCGCCGGCTACTACGAAACCAACGTAAATAAGATCGCTCATGGCGTCTTATCGTTTGCCTAGATACACTTCTGAACCGCAGGATTACACGGACCCGCAGCATTTGTCTGTTCGGGACTGGTTATTCCGGCGACAACAATAAAGGCAACTGCAATAAGGTACTTCAGCATCGCAGTACTCCAAGCTGATCCCCGAAGTTAATTTAGCGGATACTTAAGTTATTTGCAACTTTTTGTTATCGGCCTCAGTACTGCAACCTCAGCTGTGTACTACCGCTTCAGGCTTCCCAATATGCCCCGTACCAGCGCCCTCCCGACCTGGGTCGCCACGGTGCGCGCAACGCTCTTCATCGCCGCTTCCACGACCGTTTCGCGCTGATAGCCGGAGCGGCCGCGGGACTGGCCTCGCACGGGTTGGTCGTCGTCGCCACCACCGAAGCCGGGGAGCGTCCAGCCGGACGTGGTGCTGCCTTCCTGTGGCGCCAGGGCCTCTTCCTGCGCCCGCTTGGCAGCTTCCGAATCGGCGGCTTTCTTGGCGCGTGCGGCCAGCATCTCGAAGGCAGAATCACGGTCGACGTCCTCGTCATAGACGCCGAGCACGGGGCTGCGGTCCATGATCTGCTGACGCTCGGCATCGCTCACCGGTCCGACGCGGCCGGACGGCGGGCGGATCAGCGTGCGCTCGACGATCGAAGGCGCGCCCTTGGCTTCCAGCGTCGAGACCAGCGCCTCGCCGGTGCCGAGATTGGTGATGACGGTGGCGCAATCGAAAGCCGGGTTCGGGCGGAACGTGTCGGCGGCCGTCTTTACGGCCTTCTGCTCACGCGGCGAATAGGCGCGCAAAGCATGCTGCAGGCGGTTGCCGAGCTGGGCGAGTACCGTCTCCGGTACGTCGAGCGGGTTCTGCGTGACGAAATAGACGCCGACGCCCTTCGAACGGATGAGGCGTACCACCTGCTCCACGCGCTCGGTCAGTACCCTCGGCGCATCGTTGAAGAGCAGATGCGCTTCGTCGAAGAAGAAGACGAGCTTCGGCTTGTCGGGGTCGCCGACCTCAGGCAGCTCTTCGAAGAGCTCGGAAAGCAGCCACAGCAGGAACGTGGCGTAGAGGCGCGGGTTCATCATCAGCTTGTCGGCGGCAAGCACGGAGATCTGCCCGTAACCGTTGTTCGACGTGCGCATGATATCGGAAATCTTCAGTGCCGGTTCGCCGAAGAAATGTTCGGCACCCTGCTGTTCCAGCACCAACAGCGCCCGCTGGATCGAGCCGACGGACGCTTTGGAAATCAGGCCGAACTGGCTGGAAAGCTCCGACGCGTTCTCGCCCATATAGTTGAGCAGCGCCGTGAAATCCTTGAGGTCGAGCAGCGGCAGGCCGGCTTTGTCGGCGATCTTGAAGGCGATATTGATGACGCCTTCCTGCGGCTCGGAAGCGTCCATCAGTCGTGCCAGCAGCAGCGGCCCCATCTCGGCGACGGTCGTGCGCACGCGATGGCCCTTCTCGCCGAAGAGATCCCAGAAGATGACCGGGAACTGGTCGAACTCATAGTCGGTAAAACCGATTTGCTCGGCGCGTTTGGTGAGGAAATCCTTCGGCTCGCCCCTGGCGGCGATGCCCGAAAGGTCGCCCTTGATATCGGCGGCGAAAACCGGCACGCCGGCTCTCGCGAAGCCCTCTGCCAGCACCTGTAGCGTCACCGTCTTGCCGGTGCCGGTCGCACCCGTCACGAGCCCGTGGCGATTGCCGAATTTGAGGTCGAGATATTCGCCCTTGTTGATGCTGTCATCAGGATTGCGGCTTGCGCCGATGAAAATCTTGCCGTCTTCGAGCATGTAAAATGTCTCCCTCGGTCGATGCCGCCGCTTCATTCCAGAATATGCGATAATCCTCTTTCCGCACATTCATGCAAATATCGTTTGTCTGTTATAAGCAGGCGACAGGAGACGGACAACTGTCTGTGTTAAAACGAAAAGCAGGAAAGAGGCGCCTCACAAAGCGCCGCTTGAGTTGCCGCCTCGATTCGATTACGTTGACGTTAACGTCAAAACAGGAGGCAGACGATGAATGAGATTGTGACTGAAATCGCCAATCGTGTGGGCATTTCGCCTGAACTGGCCGAAAAGGCGCTCGGCATGATGCTCGGTTTCCTGCAGCGCGAAGCGGCCGACGGCCCGGTTGCCGAGATGATCGAGAAGATCCCCGGCGCCACCGAACTCGTCGCCCAGTTCAACGGCGAAGGTTCCAGCAATGGCGGCCTGCTCGGCGGCCTCATGAGCGCGCTTGGTGGCGGCGGCATCATGGGCCTCGGCCAGCAGCTGATGAGTGAAGGTCTCGGCATGAGCGAGATCACCTCGCTCGCCAAGGAGACCATCGCGATTGCCAAGGAACATGCCGGTGAGGAAGTGGTCGACCAGGTCGTCGCCTCCGTTCCTGGCCTCAGCCAGTTCGTCTAGAGCACCGTGCGTCCATTCGGACGCACGGTGCTCTAACTCTTTGCATCTACGCATCAGGCTTTCCGAAAATCGATTCCGATTTTCGGGCCGATGCTGTAAGGCGATCCATCAATTCAGTAAGCCCACGGCATCGTTGCACTGACCCCCGAAAGTTTGACATGAACTTTCGGGTTTTTTGTTTTTGAACATTTCCTCGTTCTTTTCCGGGTGTTTCATGACCGACGCAACTCCGATCGAAGCGCTGCTGCCGAAGTCGGGCGGCCACCAATTCGTGCTCTATGGCGACTCCTGCTCGGGTGTTGCCGGCGCCTTGCATGAGCGAACCTTCGCGTCCGTCAATGCCGTCCTGCGCAGGCTCGAGCCGCAGCCGCAGTTCATCCTCTTTCCCGGCGATGAGATCGTCGGTCTGACGGCGGATGAAGCCTCGCTGCGCGCCCAATGGCGGCATTGGTTCGATGTCGAGATGGCCTGGCTCGATCGGGCGAACATTCCGATGTGGCACACGACCGGCAACCACACGACCTATGACGAGATGAGCGAGGCCGTGTTCCGCGACGTGCTCGACCTTCCGGCAAACGGGCCGGCGGAGCAGGAGGGGCTGGCCTATTGGGTTCGCCGAGGCGATCTGCTCATGGTCTTCGTCCATACGCTCTGGAGCGGTCTCGGCGGCGAAGGCCATGTCGAAACGGAGTGGCTGGAAGCGACGCTGAAGGCGCATGCCGATGCCCGCTACAAGCTGGTGCTCGGCCATCACCCGGTCTTTCCGGTCAATGGCTACGCCGGTACCTATCAGCGTGAGATCGGCCATGAATATGCTGAGCGTTTCTGGGATATTCTCGTGGAGGCGGATGTCTTCGCCTATTGCTGCAGCCATATCCTGGCTTTCGATGTGCAGGCCCATCGCGGTGTGCTGCAGATATGCACGGCGGGGGCGGGGACCGCGCACAGAATGCCCGAGGGTGTCGAATATCTTCATTGCATCCAGGCGGCCCTCGATGAGGAGAGCCTGCGCTATCAGGTTCTCGATACGGAAGGTGTTGTACGCGAACGCCTGCAATGGCCTCCTGTTCTTGCGAGCGAGCATAAATGGCACAGCCTTGCCCATGGCGTGAGCGACGCTCTCTGGTCGGGTCCGATGGGCACGGACCGGATCATCGAACTCCGCCTGAGCGGCCGGATGGCACCGGACGCCTGTGCCGCTTCGCAGACGATCTTCTCGGCTTTCGGCGATCAAGGACTGCCACCCTTATGGCTCGGCCTGCGTGGCAAACAGCAGCGACTGGCGCTCGTCCTCGGCCGCGATCCCGGTCGCAGTCCCTATTATTTCTTCGGTCCCGACCTGCCGCCGGGCGAGGATTTCGATCTCCACATCATTCTGCACGGCGGCATGGGGCCGGGCGGCGTGCTCTGGCGCCGGACAGGCACCGAGGCATGGTCATCCTTCGAGGCAATCGCCTCGACAGGGCTTGATCGCCTTGTCTGGCCGTCTCGCTGGAGCGTCGGCCATGGTCAGAAAGGTGAGGGCGATCGGCCGTTCGCGGGCGAGAGCCTGAGCTTAAGTGTTACAGGTTGAGAAACGCCCTGGCTTGTTCGACAACGAGCATTTTGCCCGCTCGACCGACAATAATGGCGGCAAGTTCGTGGGCCAGCCGCGCACCTCCTTCGTCAACGCATCGATCGCCTTTTGAGATCTGATCAATCCATCCGACGATATCAGCCGCCGGATGGAAATCCGCACCGACCTTTCCTAGATTAAATTATGCCGGATTTTTTCACCGACGGCCGGATCGGCTGGAACGATGGATATCCAATTCTCGTTTCATATCGGCCAGATAAGAAGGAATATGGTCATGCGTAAGGTCGTTGCAGCAGCCTCGATCATTCTCCTCGGTTTCGCCGCTCCGGTCTTTGCCCAGGCCCTCGGTGATATGGATTACTCCGGCCGTTTCGGCGGCATGCCGCCCGGCACCGTGCCGGACGCGAACGCGAGCGGCGGCGGTATCTCCATTCCGCTCGACACGTTCGAAACCGGTAATATCCGCGTCGTTGTTCCGCCCGACCGGCCGCCTTGCCCACAGCCGGGCACGCGTGCCTATCGCACGGCTGAGCGTGACCACACGCTGCCTGCCGCCTGCCGCTGACGGGATTACTCTATCGGATTAGCGGCAGGAATGGCTATTTGCCGCTCCTGTGCAGAAGCACGCCCAGTTCGTGCCATTGGCGGCCGTCGCGCTCGATCAGCTCGTCGCCGCAGGCAGGTCCCATTGTGCCCGGGACATAAGGATCCGGAACGCGGTCATCCTTTGCCCATTCGTCCAGGAAGGGCTGCACCGCCGCCCAGCCGGCCTCGATACCATCGGCGCGCTGGAAGAGTGTCTGGTCGCCGATGAAGAGGTCATAGAGCAGCGATTCATAACCGGTCGTCTTGCTGATATCGAATTTGTCGGCATAGCGGAAATCCAGCGCCACCGGCACGGTATCGACGGATTGCCCCGGTGATTTGATGGAAATTTCCATGCTCATACCCTCATCGGGCTGCACCTGGATGACGAGCTTGTTCGGCGGCAGGCGGCGGTTGGCCCCTGTCTCGCGGAACTGCGCAAAGGGCACCGGCTGGAAGGTGATGACGATTTCCGTATCGCGCGCCGTCATCGCCTTGCCGGTGCGCAGATAGAAGGGAACGCCGGCCCAGCGCCAGGTATCGGCATAGAGCTTCAGTGCCACATATGTCTCGGTCTTGCTGTCGGGCGAAACATCCTTCGTATCGCGATAGGCGGGCAGATCGATGCCATTGAGCGGACCGGCGGTATAGGCACCGCGCACGCCATTCGCCCTGGCTTCCTCCGGTGTGTAAATGCGCAGTGCCTTCAACACCTTGCTCTTCTCGTTGCGGATCGCCTCGGCGTCGAAACTGTTCGGCGGCTCCATGGCAATCATCGCCAGAAGCTGGAAGAGATGGTTGGGGATCATGTCGCGCAGCGCGCCGGTCGCATCATAGAATTTCCCGCGCGTGCCGACATCGACGATTTCCGAGGCGGTGATCTGTACGTGGTCGATATAGCGATTGTTCCACAGCGACTCGATCATCATGTTGGCGAAACGCGCCGTCATCAGGTTCTGCACCGTTTCCTTGCCGAGGAAATGATCGAGTCGGTAGACTTGGCTTTCCTTCACGCGGGCAAGGATACGCGCATTCAGCGCCTTGGCGGATTCGAGATCGGTGCCGAAGGGTTTTTCGATAGCCACGCGCCGGAAGCAGTCCCCGCTTTCTTCCATCAGTCCGAGATCGGCAAGTTTTTCGACGATCGGGCCGAAGAAGCTTGGCGGCACGGCAAGATAAAAGGCTGCATTGCAGGTCGTGCCGAGGCGCTTGCCGATTTCGAGGAAGATATCGTCCCTGGTGAAATCCCCCTGCAGATAGGAGATGCGCGACCGCAGGCTCTCCCAGGCTTCGTCCTTTATTGTTTCTTCCTCGCTGCTGATCTGACTGAGAAAGTCATCCAGCCGCTTGCGCAGGAACTCGTCGTCACCGGGCTCGATGCCGACGCCGAGGATATGCAGGTCGCTGCCGACGAGGTGGCTGCGCGTGAGATTGATAATGGCCGGAACCAGCAGTCGCCGTGTCAGATCGCCCGTGGCGCCGAAGATGACGAGAGTGACGGGCGGTGTGGGGTGAGCGTCCATGCGTGCCATCTCCTGCTGGATTGTCCCGGCCGAATATAAAGCGCTTCCGCTTTACCGCAAGAGAACCTGCAGCCCAATGATAACAAGCATTTGACAGGGCGGTACGGGTGCGGCGCTATGCCCTGAAAACAGTTCCGGGGCCGAAGCCCCGGAAACGAGCGCCATGAAATCCGTTTCGCAGGAGCAGGTTAGCTGCTCTTGGTCGACTTGTCTGTGCTGCTGTCGGCTGCCGGCGTCTGGGTATTGGACGTGCCCGTGCTCGTATCCGACTTGCCGGCATCCGACGTGGCTGGCTTCGTTTCGGTCTTCACCGGCCAGGTGATGTAATAATTCTGCGTGCCGACCTGCCCGAAATAGACTTCGTTGCCGGTGCCCTTCTCGATGAAACTGCCGTTTTCGCTTCTGACGAGGCGCCCGTGGGAATCGCGCTGCAGATGGTCGCGCAGGAATTCGTTCCAGTCGCTGGTCTCGATTGCGGTGCCCTTCTTCTGGTCGACATCCGCTTCCTTGGGATCGGTGACATCCCAGGCCTTGATCGAAACGCCCTGGGTCGGATCGGTGACTGTCAGCTGGCCCTTCTTGAAGGCGGCAAGCATCGCAGCCTCCTGGCTGCCTTCGCCCTTGGCCTCTGCCGCAGCCGTCATGTTCTGGCGCAGCAGAGCCATGAAGGAGGCAGTGGTGATATCGGTGCTGGCGGTGGTGTTGCCGGAGGTATCCGTCGATCCGGCCTTGCCGGAGTTGATCTTGTCCAGCATGACCGACAGCGCCGAGCGGGACTGCGAGGGAAGGCTGGAATAGTCGTGATCGGTCAAGCTGCCGGAGCTGCTCTCCGAGGAGCCGCCCTTGATCGTCTGCAACGCTATCTGCGCCATTTGCAGCCGGATATTGGAAACAGAAGAAACCATCTCAAAATCTCTTTGTCAGGCCCCGCACGTGGTGGCGCAAAGGCGTTTAATGGATAGCGATCGACGCCGGTAACGTCGCGAAAGCACGTCCGGATTGAGAAATCCCAGGACGAACCGCTACGCTTCAAACTTTGCGTGTGGCTTGCGGAGACCGACAAAGCGCGCCGCCGGCATCAAGGACGTCGGGATTTCCCGGTCAGGCCTTTACGGCCACCATGAAGAGCCGCGGGAACTTGAGCAGAAGCTTACCATCGGCAGCCTTCGGATAGACCCGGTCGATACGTTCGAGATAGTCAGCCAGAAACGCCTCGCGATGCTCTTCGCCGGCATGGTCGAGATAGGGCCGCAGGCCCGTTGCCTTGACCCATTCGACGATTGCCGCGGCACTCTCCATCGGGTGATTGTAGATCGTGTGCCAGATGTCGACGCGGGAGGATTTGGCGATCAGCCGGCTGTAATAGGTGGATGGCGGCGGCAGCACGTTGCGCCGAACGCTCTTCCTCTCAAACGCCGTCTTCCAAGGCCCGGCATGCGCCGTTTCCTCCATCATCAGATGGCTCGGCTCGCCGAGATTGTCAGGCATCTGCACGGCAAGCACGCCGCCCGGCGCCAGCCCGTCCATCAGCCGGTCGAAAATATCGAGATGGTTGGGCAGCCACTGGAAGACGGCATTGGCAAAGAGCAGGTCCGCCGGCTCGGCGGGCTGCCACGTGGAAAGATCGGCCTCCACGAAAGCCGTGCCCGGCAGGCGCTTGCGGGCCGCCTCCAGCATGTTCAGGTCGCTGTCGAGACCCGACACGTTTTGCGCGCCATAGCGGTCGATGATCAGCTCGGTCGAATTGCCCGGCCCGCAGCCGAGATCGACCGCGTGGCGGAGTTCCGTCAGCGGTACCTGCGCCAGCAGGTCGCGCGCCGGGCGGGTACGTTCATCCTCGAATTTCACATATTGGCTGGCTGACCATGCCATCGTCTTGCTCCTGATATCAGGCCACGTCCTCGACGCGGCGGATGATGGGCAGTCTCCGCTGCGCGGCATGCAGAGAAACTGACGGCGCTTACGCCGCCAGGATCGTGATCCCGTGGGCGTTTGCCGCTGCCCGCATGCGCGCCACCGTTTCCGGTGACGGGCTGCCCTGCGGCTGTTCGGTAACGCCCTCGGTCTCGATGAACTCGGCCATGTCGCGGTCAACGATGGCCGAAAAGACCGCGGGGACGGTTCCGTTGTTGGAATAGCCGTGCACCATGAAAGGCGCGATGCTGACGATGTCGCCTGCACTCGCCTGGATCTCTTCCGGCCCGGTATCGGTCAGCCGCCAGATCGTCAGCGTGCCCTCGATGATCCGGAAGACTTCCGGGCTCGCATGCGCGTGCCGGGGCGTCCTGCCGCCGGGCTCGACGGTCACATCGAAGATGTTGAGCCAGTTGCCTGTCAGGCGAGCCCGTCGCTCGACCTTGTCGCCCAGTACGAAGAAGCTTTTTGCTTCCGTTCGGGTATCTGTTTTCACAAATGAGTTGGACATGATGTCTCTTTCTTGTTCTTGCGGGGCGGTCCGATAGACCTTCGCGGCCGTTTTGGCAACCGCCGCAAAATCGGGGAGGGGCGGCAAACATGCGGCTTTTGCATGTTTTCAGGCCCTGGAGCCGATCGCGGACATATCGGTACGAAGCGTCCGCTGCGCAAGTGCGACAGGTTGGCCGCTGCCATTCCTGTAATATCGGCCCTGTAATATCGGCGACACAGAAGAGGCGCATAGAACGCGCCGATCCTTCCCCGCCAATCAGGCATACCATCAGCGGAGCAACCCCATGTCTTCTCTTCCCGTCGTCGGCGCTGCCATGACGATCGACGAACTCGAAAACCATCGCGACTGGCTCTTCGAAAAGTCCCGCGATCTCGAGCTGCAGAGCTTCATAAATGCCGACGTTCTGAACGGCGATTGGACGCCGCGGGCCGAGCGCGCCAGGAAGCTGCTCGACGGCTTCAAGGGCCGCGTCGGCATCCATGGCCCGTTCTGGGGCTTCATCATCGCCTCGCAGGATCCGGATATCCGCTCCGTCGTCTCCCGCCGCCTGATGCAGGGCCTTGATGTCTGCGCCGCGATCGGCGGCACGCACATGGTCGTCCATAGCCCTTACACGACCTGGGGCTACAACAACCTCGACAATAATCCCGGTGAACGCGAGAACATCGTCGACTACTGCCATCAGACGATGCGCGACGCGGTAAAGCGCGCCGAGGAAATCGGCTGCACGATCGTCATCGAAAACATCGAAGACAAGGACCCGCATATCCGCGTGGCACTTGCCGAGAGCTTCAACTCACCGGCCGTCGCCGTTTCGATCGACACCGGCCATGCGCATTACGCCCACGGCTCCACCGGCGCCCCGCCCGTCGACTATTACGTCCATGCCGCCGGCAACCGGCTCGGCCACGTCCACCTGCAGGATGCTGACGGTTATGCCGACCGCCACTGGGCGCTCGGCGAAGGCACCGTCAACTGGCGCGCAATCTTCGTTGCCCTTGCCAAGCTTGAAAGCAATCCGCGCCTCATCATCGAAATCAAGGACAAGTCGAAGATCATCGCCTCGGCCGAATACCTCGCCTCGATCGGCGTCGCTCAATAATAGAAACAGGCGGCGGGACGATATCTCGCCGCCATCCCGAGCCTCAGTCGCGCATCGCCCAGCGAATGCCGGCGGCGACAGAGAGGCCGAGAAGCGGCCATATCGCCCAGAATATCCCATGCCACGTCAGCATGTTGATAACGACAATGCCGACCCCGACAACGGCAAGTGCGGCAATCCGCTGGTCGAACCGGTCCTGCATCCGTACCCATATCATGGCCGCCACGAAGCCGAAGGCAAGCAGCGGCCAGACGGCCCAGAACTCGCCTTCCCAAGTGGCAATATTGATGACGACGAGCATGGCGCCGATGACGGCCAGGATGCCGGCGAGCTTGCGCAGCCGGCCGCGCGGCGGGGGGGCCGGGGCCGGCCTCGGCGCCGGCATTTCGACGGTACGATCCGGAGAGGCTGTCGGCTCCTGCGGCTGAATTCCGATATCGCCGATGCGCACGACATAGCTCGGCACGGCATCGGCGACATTCTTCATCTCCAGTGCTCCCAGAAAGTCGAATCCAACAGCCACCTTGTTGCGCACCTGATCGTAGACGGTATTCGAGATCACGATCCCGCCCGCCGGCGCTGAGGTTTGCAGCCGCGCGGCAATATTGACGCCGTCGCCATAGATATCGTCGCCTTCGACGATGACATCGCCGAGATTGATGCCGATGCGGAAGAGCATGCGCCCGTCCGTGGGCCGCGCCGTATTCTTGCCGGCAAGCTCGTTCTGTACGTCGATCGCCGCACGAACGGCTTCGACGACGCTCGGAAAATCGGCAAGCAGCCCGTCGCCCCAGGTGTTGACCACCCGTCCGCCATGCGAGGCGATGAGGCGGGACATGGCATCGCGATAGTGCTTCAGCATGGCGAGCGTGCCTTCCTCGTCCTCGCCCATCATGCGCGTATAGTCCTGCACATCGGCCGAGAAGATCGTCGTCAGCTTGCGTTGTGTCTCGCTCATGGACTCCCCCATCGCCGCCGGCGGGCCGGCGGCTTCTCCTATCCATAGGTGGGATCGCAATCTCGTATCCGGTAATCCGCCTTGGCGCGAACTGCCTCCCACCGTCCTAGAACTGCGTAATCACGCTGATACCCGTACCCTCGGCCTTGTCGAGCGCCATAAGCGCCGGCACGGCTTCGGCAAGGTTGATGCGCCGGCCGATCAGTTTCTGCGGCGCGATCTTTCCGGCGGCGAGCATCGCGAGCATGGCATCATAGCGCCAGGCCTGCATGCCATGGCTGCCATAGATTTCCAGCTCGTGGCCGATCACCTGCGCCATCGGGATCTGCGGCGTCGAATGCTCGCCGAGCATCAAGCCCACCTGCACATGCCGGCCGCGCCGGCGCAGGTTCTTGATCGAATTGAAGCAGGTGACGGGATGGCCGAGCGCATCGATCGAGACATGCGCGCCGCCCTTGGTAATCTCGCGCACGGCTTCAGCCACGTCGGCAACCGAGGAGGCATTGATCGTGGCCACCGCCCCGCATTCACGCGCAAAGGCAAGTTTCTCCTCGGAAATATCGACGGCGATCGCATTGGCGCCAAGCGCGCTGGCGATCATGATCGCCGAAAGCCCCACACCGCCGCAGCCATGCACCGCGATCCATTCGCCGGGGCCGGTGCGCGCCTGATCGGCAACCGCACGGAAAGAGGTGGCGAAGCGGCAGCCGAGGCTTGCTGCTGTCGCGTCGTCCACGCTCTCGGGCAGATGCACCAGATTGGTATCGGCGTAATCGATGGCGACATATTCGGCAAACGAGCCCCAATGGGTGAAGCCCGGCTGGAACTGGTTGGGGCAGACCTGCTGGTTGCCGGAATGGCATTCGGCGCAATGGCCGCAGCCGGAAACGAAAGGCACGGTCACGCGGTCGCCGACCTTGAAACGCACCACGCCCTTGCCGGTTGCCACGATCTGGCCGGCAAGTTCGTGTCCCGGCACATGCGGCAGGCGGATATCCGGGTCATGCCCCATCCAGCCGTGCCAGTCGCTGCGGCAAAGCCCGGTTGCGCCGATCTTGATGACCACGCCATCTTCCGAAGGCGTCGGGTCCGGCACGGTGCGGATCTCAGGCGCCTGTTCGAAGGCTTCGTAATACATGGCTTTCATCTGTTCATCTCCTGGACCGGCATGCGTTTTCCGTCTGCCATGATGGCATGCGGCAGTGGCATCCATCCAGTCGGCTTTCGATCATTTTCTTTTATGGACCCATCGTTTTAGCACCAGGACACGCGCATCAATATTTCAATCGTAACGCGGTCTTCGGCATTTTCTTGCTTCGATGTTTCAACCGTCAATTTGCGCTTGACCGTACCCGGCATGGAGGATTTTGCTTTGCCGACTTCACAAGGAGAGCCGCAATGCCCGTCGATACGTCACCCCGCACGACCACCTGGACCTATGTCGACGGAGAGTGGATCGCCGGCAATCCGCCGCTGATCGGGCCGACCTCGCACGCCATGTGGCTCGGCTCCACCGTCTTTGACGGCGCCCGCTGGTTCGATGGCATTGCACCCGATCTCGACCTGCATTGCCAGCGCATCAACCGCTCTGCCGTTGCCATGGGCCTGAAGCCGGTCAAGACGGCCGAAGAGATCGAGGCGCTCGCCTGGGAAGGTGTCAAGAAATTCGACGGCAAGACGCCGATCTACATCAAGCCGATGTATTGGGGCGAGCACGGCTCGGCAGGCAGTGTCGTGACCGTTGACGGCGAATCCACCCGTTTTGCGCTCTGCCTGTTCGAAGCGGCAATGGGCGGCCACGGCGGCTCTTCGCTCACCGTTTCGCCCTATCGTCGCCCGACTCCGGAAACCGCGACGACGGACGCCAAGGCAGGCTCGCTCTATCCGAACAGTGGCCGGGCGATCGCCGAAGCAAGAAGCCGCGGCTTTGACAATGCCCTGATGCGCGACATGAACGGCAACGTGGCCGAAACCGCTTCCTCGAACGTCTTCATGGTCAAGGACGGCGTGGTCCTCACGCCGGTCGCCAACCGCACGTTCCTTGCCGGCATCACCCGCCAGCGCGTCATCGTCCTCTTACGCAAGGCCGGCTTCGACGTGCGCGAAGCGACACTGTCGGTCGAGGATTTCATGGGCGCCGACGAGATCTTCACGAGCGGCAACTATTCCAAGGTTGTCGGCGTCAACAGGCTCGACGGCCATAATTTTCAGGAAGGCCCGGTCACCCGCAAGGCGCTGGAGCTCTATATGGACTGGGCCTATGGCCGCTCGGCGAGTGACGAGTAAAAGCCTGAGCCTCAGGCTTCCTCCTTCGTTCGCACCAGCCATGTGAAGGCTGCGCCCGCGAGCAGCAGAACGCAGGTGCCGAGAAAGACCGCCGGCATGCCGATATGCCCGCCGACGAAGCCGCCGAGAACAGGTCCCGCGACCTGGCCCACATACTGCGACGAGATGGAAAGGCCGAGGATACTGCCGGCAGCGCTGTCGGGCACACTATGCCTGATGACGGCGGCGATGCAGGGCAGGAGGCCGCCGAGCGCGACGCCCATCAGGAAGCGTAGAACGATGAGCTGCCAGGAGGCAGTGACGAAGGCCTGCGGGATGAGCAACAGGCCGGCGACCGCCAGCGCCCCGGCAATGACAGGCCAGTGGCCGATCCGGTCGGCAAGCTTGCCGAGCCGCGAGGCCGAGAGAATGCTGCCGAGCGCTGCCGCCGACATGACGATACCGGCTACCATCGTCACCTGACCCTGATCGGGCACGAGCTGTGCCACATAGACGGTGATGATCGGCTCGATCGACATATTGGCGAGCATCAGCAGCAGGCCAGTTGCGAGCATGGCCACCACAGGTCCCTTGTCGGGAATGGATTTCCAGCCGCCGGATGCCTTGGCCGCCTGTTTGCGGGCCGCCGATTTCTCCTCCTTGATGAGGAAGGTGGTGGCGAGGAAGGCGAGAAAGATCATGCCGCCGGCGGCCAGAAACGTGCCACGGATGCCGATGATGGGCGGCAGTGCCCCGCCGATCAACGGGCCGACGAGATTGCCGGCCATGATGCCCGACGACAGCACGCCGAGCGCCCAGGCGGACCGGTCTTTCGGGGTCTCTGTTGCCACCAGCACCATTGAGCCCGAGGCATAGCCGCCCGCCAGGCCGACGAAGAGACGCAGCGCCACGAGCTGCCAGACGCTGCCGGCCATGCCCATCAGCGAGATGGCGATGGTCATGCCGAGGCTGGCGCGCACCAGCATCAGCTTGCGCCCATAGATGTCGCCGAGCCGGCCCCAGAGCGGCGCGACGCATGCGGCGGCAAAGAAGGTCGCGCCATAGGCGATGCCCGACCACTGCACGATAGCCGCATGGTCGCTCACGCCGAGCTCTTCCACATAGAGCGGAAGGAAGGGAAGAAGCAGCGTCATCGCCACGATGGTCGTGAACGAACCGAGCAGCGAGATGACGAGATTGCGTTTCCAGTAGGCGGAGCCGGGCATCGCCTTTGCGGCATCCCATTGGGTATCGGTCATTGCGGATCTTCTTCGGTACAGTCTGGCCGCGGCCAAGATGAGGCGATCCTCACTTTACGCATCACCCCAAAGGCTGCCAAGGACGGATTCCGCCCAATCAGACCTGCCGGCAAAGGGAAAAGCCACTTGAAAGTCGCAATCTCGCCTCTAACTGATTGCAAGATGCAATCGGTAATAGGGAGAAGCAGACATGAGCAATAGGGATGAACACCGCGCCCGGATGCTGCGCGATCTCTACGCAGCCTATATCGATCACCGCAAGGATATCGTCGGCGCGATGCTGACGGATGATTTCACTTTTTCCAGTCCGCAGGACGATCACATCGACCGCGCGACCTATTTCGAGCGTTGCTGGCCGAACGAGCCGGCGCTGAATGCCTTCGACATCGAGTTCCTGTCGGTTCAGGGTGATGAGGCGGTCGTGCGTTACCGCGCCGAAATGGCTGGCGGCAAGGCCTTCCGCAACATGGAGAGCTTTCGCTTCGCTGGCGACCGGATAGCATCCGTCGATGTCTATTTCGGCCGCAACACGGCCTGAAGCATGTCAAGCGAATCTGAAAGATCGCGCCACGCTCTTCAGAAGAATCGCATGGCCGAAGTCGTAATGATGACGAGCGAAACCGCGATCATCAACGGTTTCATCGGCAGCCGCTTGACGAGGATCGCGCCGAAGGGGGCGGCGATCACGCCGCCGATGATCAGCCCGACCGCCGAGCCGAGCTCCGACCAGCCGAGCGTCAGCACGAAGGTGATCGAAATAATCAGCGTGACCGCGAATTCGGTGAAGCTGGTCGAGCCGATCACTCGCTTCGGATCGTGACCGCGGCCGACGAGCGAGCTGGTGACGATCGGTCCCCATCCGCCGCCGCCGACCGCATCCAGCACGCCGCCGCAAAGCCCGACGGGTGGCACCATCCAGTCGCGGACGTCGCGCTTGCGCGTCGGGTGGAAGGCTTTCCAGAGAATGATGAGGCCAATAGCGATCAGATAGGCTGAGACGAAGGGCTCGATCACCTTGCCGTCGACACTTGCAAGCAGGAAGGCGCCGACCGCCCCGCCGATCATGCCGGCGGGTGCAAGCCGCGCCACGAGCTTCCAGTCGACATTGCGGTGCCAGACATGGGAAATGCCCGACGCTGCCGTCGTGAACATTTCCGTCACATGGGTCATGGCGCTGGCATTGGCGACCGGCACGCCGAGCGCCAGCAGGCTGGTCGTGGACAGCACGCCGAAGGCCATGCCGAGAGCGCCATCGACGATCTGGGCGCAGAAACCGACGACGATGAAGAGGAAAAAATCCGTGATCATGAAAATCCCTGACGAGCGAAGATCCTGATGCAAACACGTTAAGGGTGAAAAAAGCTCCTCAAACATTCGGCGAGCGCCGCTTGAGGCGGATGACCTTGAAGAAGCCGTTTGGGAAAACCGGTAGTATTTCGATCGCATCGAAACCGCTCGCTCGCGCCCAGTCGGTGATCCGACTGATCCGGAAAGACGAGCTCCAGCCGATTCGCCGGGCAAGCGGCGCCACCACCTCCTCGATTGCGCCCTGCAGCCCGATACCATCGCCGAGCTTGCTGGCAAGGATGATCTCGCCGCCCGGCCGCAGAACGCGGGCGCATTCGTCCAGCACCCGTTCCGGATCGGGGATGAGCGTGATGACGAAAGGCAGGCAGACAGCATCGAAAGATTTGTCGTCGAAGGCCAGCGCATGCGCGTCCATCACCTGTAATTGCTGCACATGGAAAAGCTTGTGGCGGGCGATTTTTTCTCGCGCCTTGGCGATCATGTGCTCGGAAATGTCGATTCCCGTCACCCGGCAGCGTCGCGGATAGTGGGAAAGCACCAGCCCTGTGCCGACGCCGATTTCCAGAATGTCGGTGCCGGCGTTAGCAGCGAGCCGCGCCAGCGTGCGGTGCCCGTCGCGCAGGATGCTGCGATAGATCCTGTCATAGACCGGTGCCCAGCGCTGATAGATCTTCTGCTGGTCTTCAGCCTGTTTTTGTACGTGTCCCCGATTTCGAACTTGTTCCATGTGAGCGCCTCCTCCAGACCCTGCCTTCAAACTCGCGAAGGCAGGCTCCGGTTCCGGCGGCACGGCAAAGGACTGTCAGGCGTGTCATTTTGTTTTCGGCGGAAAGTTCTCTTCCCGCCGAAGAGAGCCTGGATCACTCTGCCGGCGGCGTGCGCAGATCGGCTTCGATGGCGGCGAGCTCGTCATTGACGGAGCCGGCGATCATGCCGTTGCGCAGCGACTTGTTGGAAATGTCGATCATCGGCGCGAAGGTGGCAGCCGGCATGCGGACTTCTTCCTTCACGGGCTCTTCGACGGGCAATGCGTCGGCAAGGGTTGGACGATCGCCGCGTGCCACTTCGAGTTGGCCGCTGAGGATCGCGCGTTCGGCGCGAAGCTGGCGGATTTCCGACTTGGCGATTTCCAGGCTCGTCCGCAGCTGGCTGATTTCGTAACGGTCGGTATCGAGGCGCGTATCGAGATCGTGCTTGAAAGCTTCGATCTCGCGGTCGCGCTTGTTGCGCTGGCTTTCGGCCTCGCGCAGCTTCATGACGAGATCGTTGCTGTGAGCCGCAAGCTCGCGGCGGGCCGCTTCGCTTTCCGTGCCGTTGAGGCGCACGCGGTTGATCTCGTCGGTCATCCGCTCCAGTCGCGCCAAAGCCGTGGCAAGCTCGGACTTGGTACGCTTCAGTTCCACGCGGGTGGACTGCAACTCTTCGTCCGTCATCTTGTTGCGGCTGTTGGCGGTCGACAGCAGCTTCTCGACGAGTTCAGACTTGGAACCGATTGCTTCGTGCTTGGTGCGCAGGTTGGCGATCTCCAGCGTCGAAGAGGTTTCCAGCGTCTCGAATTCAGCTTCCAGGCGGCGATAACGCTCCTCGGAAGCGGTGAGATCTTGCTTCATGTTGGAAACGGAGGACTGCAGGCCGCGTGCCAGCGCCTCATGCTCCGAAAGATTGGTCCTGAGGTGGCTGCGCTCTTCATTGAGGCGGGCGATTTCGCGAAGCTGGATGCTGTTTTCCCGGCGCGAGCTTTCGGCCAGCAGCTGATGGGCCGTGGTTTCCAGCTCCAGCTTCTCGCGGGTGCTCGCCAGCTCGCGGCTGCGCGCGTCAAGGTCCTGCTGCGTGCGGCGAAGCTGCGAGGAAACCTCGTCGAATTGCAGCGCCCGGTCGCGAATCTCGCGCTCGGCATCGATCAGCCGCGCCTCGACGACGGTGAATTCCTCCCGCGCCAGCTCATGCACGCCTTGCAGCTTCACCAGTTCTTCGCGGTAAGTGCCGGCCTCGACACGAAGCTGGCTGCTGTCGAGCTTCAGTTCCTTGTTGTCGATCACGAGACGCTGGTTTTCCTGATCGGCCTTGCGCCGCGCATTGCTCTCATAGTCGAGCAGAGAGCTCAAACGCGAACATTCCGCTCTCAGCGCACCTGTTTCATTGAGCGAGTGGCTGTGTGCGCCGAGCAGCGAGGAAACCCGCTCCTGCAACGACGTCAGGCTGACCAGCAGCTCTTCCGAAGACTGCTTGTTCTCCTCGATCGCTGTGCCGAAAGCCTGGAAATCGTCGACTTCCGAAACGCTGTACTGCACCGGCGGCTTGTCCACGAGGACAGTCTGTTCGGTGACGGACAACGTCTGGCGATGGCTGGATACTCTCAAACCCGGCTTGGCGGGTTCTTCATTACGACGAAAAAAGCTCATGACCATCACACGCCCCGAAGTTGATGTCAGAAGTCCCTGAAATGATTTATGCTATGCTAATTAAGTTAATCCTGTCGAAGGTTGTGCTAAAACTCTTCGATGGCCATAGGTTGCATCTAAGCCGCGCTGCTCATCGCCTGTCAAAAGCGCCCAAAAGAAATTAACAGATTTTTATTGAAATTCCGGTGGCCGCCCCTACAGCGCCGCGCGTCTTTTCAGACGCGCAAAGGACGCTGTGGCATTTTGAATTATGCAGTAAGCGCAGTGAGCGGGACGCGAGCAGGGCTCATTTTACGTGTGTGGTTCAAGGGAAATGCGGGTTTGGCAGGGGAGGGGATTTTATTTCTTTCTATGCCATCTTCCCGTCTTGCAGTCATACCAGCTTCATATCCGCAAAGCGCGGCACGGCCTGTGATTTGCGCTTTTGGAGAGAGCCCGTTGCGAGAGGCAATTTTTCCTCGAAGTCGTTGTTTTTTGATAATTCGCCGGTTGCCACTCCGTGCTTCCCCTCCTATGTTCCGCCTCACCTGCCGATGACGCAATCTATTGCCAAGAGGAGATCTGTTATGGCTTTCGAATTGCCTGAACTTCCCTATGACTACGACGCCCTTGCGCCCTTCATGTCGAAGGAGACGCTGGAGTTTCACCACGACAAGCACCACAAGGCTTACGTCGACAACGGCAACAAGCTTGCAGCGGAAGCTGGTCTGGCCGATCTCTCCCTGGAAGAGGTCGTCAAGAAGTCCTTCGGCACCAATGCCGGCCTCTTCAACAACGCGGCCCAGCACTACAACCACATCCATTTCTGGAAGTGGATGAAGAAGGGCGGCGGCGGCAACAAGCTGCCGGGCAAGCTCGAAGCTGCCTTCACGTCCGACCTCGGTGGCTATGACAAGTTCAAGGCCGATTTCGCCGCTGCCGGCGCCACCCAGTTCGGCTCCGGCTGGGCCTGGGTCTCCGTCAAGAACGGCAAGCTCGAAATCTCCAAGACCCCGAACGGCGAAAACCCGCTCGTTCATGGCGCCACCCCGATCCTCGGCGTCGACGTCTGGGAGCATTCCTACTACATCGACTACCGCAACCTCCGCCCGAAGTACCTTGAAGCCTTCATCGACAGCCTGATCAACTGGGACTACGTCCTGGAACGCTACGAAGCGGCTACGAAGTAAGCACTTCTAAAGCTTTGGTTTTTGAGCACCCGGCGCCACCAGGCGCCGGGTGTTTTCATTTCTGCTGAAACAAATGACTTCGAAGGCCGCTTGACTCATTCATACCCGTATGGCTATAAGTCAATCCATAGCCAATCAGGTATGAATTCTAATGTCGAATGTTCAGGACGCACTTTTCCGGGCGCTTGCCGATCCGACCCGACGCGCCATCTTCGAACGTCTGTGCCGCGAAGGCGAGAAGACGGTCGGCGTTCTGACGGCCGGGGCAGGGGTTTCCCAGCCGGTCGTCTCGAAGCATCTGGCGGTGCTGAAGACCGCCGGCCTGGTGCGCGACCGCCATGAGGGTCGCCAGACGCATTACAGCGCCGAGATCAAGGCTCTGGCCCCTCTGGCGGACTGGACGACGGAGATGGCCGGCTTCTGGGAAGGCCGGTTCGACGCTCTGGAAGATTTGCTCAAAAGGATGGACCAATGAACGAAACCGCAACTGAGATCCGCTCCGTCATCGTCGAGCGGGAGATTGCTTTCCCGCCGGAGAAAATCTGGCGTGCGCTGACGCAGCCGCAACTGATTGAGGAGTGGCTGATGAAGAGTGACTTCAAGCCTGTGCGCGATCACAATTTCAAGTTCACCGCCGAATGGGGCTCCGTCGATTGCCGGGTGCTGGAGATCGAGCCGAACAGGACGCTCTCCTACACATGGGATGCCTATGGCCTCGAAAGCACCGTCACCTGGACGCTGACCCCTGCGGGAGCAGGCACGCGTCTGCGCATGGAACAGGCCGGTTTCCGCCCGGATCAGGAACAGGCCTATCAGGGTGCCAAGTTCGGCTGGCAGCGGTTCGTCGACAATCTGCAGGAAGTTCTGGGGCGCGAAGACTGAGATAAAGACTTCGGCCTGTTGAGGAGGAAATAGCATTGAACTGGAACAAGTCTATCCGCCAGCTTCACCGTTGGCTGTCGATCATCTTCACGCTGACGGTCATAGCCAATTTCGCCACCATGGCCTTCGGCACGCCGCCGGCCTGGGTGGTCTATTCGCCGCTGCCGCCGCTTTTCCTGCTGCTCTTCAGTGGCCTCTATATGTTCGCATTGCCCTATTTCACCGGTCGCCGCGAGCAGGTATCGGCGGCAGGATAGGGAATGCGGGTTCCGCTAGAACCGCGGTTGGCCGCACCGTCACATCGCTGTCATCCGCGGTCTCTACATCACGCCGCATGTCATCAGCCGATCTTCCCCTTTTCCGCTTCGGCGTCATCGCCGATCCGCAATATGCCGCCATCGAACCGCAGGTCGAAATGGGGCGCTATTATGCCAACAGCCTCGCCAAGGTCGCTGCCGCGATCGAGACCTTCAATGGCGAGGAACTGAGCTTCGTCATGACGCTCGGCGATATCATCGACCGCGATTTCAAGAGCTTCGACGATATCCTGCCGGTCTATGAAACGCTGCGCCACGAGGCATATTTCCTGCTCGGCAATCACGATTTCGGTGTCGCCCCCGAACATCTGGAAAAGGTTGCCGAACGGGTCGGCATGCCGGCGCCCTATTACAGTTTCCAACGCCACGCTTTCCGTTTCATCGTGCTCAACGGCAACGAGGTCAGCACATTCGCGCCGCCGGAAGGCCATGCCTTCCGTGCGCTCGGCCGCGAACGTCTGGCGACTCTGCTGGCCGCAGGCGCCGATAACGCCCATGAGTGGAACGCATCGCTGAGCGACGAGCAGTTCGGCTGGCTGTCTGGCGAAATCGAAGCGGCGAAGGCTGCGGATGAGAAGGTGATCGTCATGAATCACTTCCCCGTTCATCCGCCCTGCGAGCATGACATGTGGGACCGCGAGCGCGTCGTCGAACTGCTGTCCTCGCAGGACAATGTCGTTGCCTATCTCAACGGCCATAACCATGTCGGCAATTACGGCAAGGTCGGCTTCTGCCACTTCGTTAATTTCAAGGGCGTGGTCGATACCGAGAGCGAAAACACCTTCGCCATCATCGACGTCTATACGGATCGCATGGCGATCCGCGGTTTCGGTCGCGAAGACAGCCGCACGCTATCCTACTAAGCGACCTCTGTGGCGATCGACGCGGGCTGTGCCCGATGCTCCAGCGCATCCTTCTTCGCTGACGTGCCGAACATGCGCGCATATTCGCGGCTGACGGAAGCCAATCGCTGGGTCAACGCCCAGCGCATCGAGGTCTCCGGCGGCATGGCGCTCTGAATTGCTTCCCGGAACGCGATCGAGGACGCTCTCGATCGCGTTCCGGGTCTCTATTTTCCACGTTTCGGGCGAGATGCGGCTGCACTGATGATGGTGCAGCCACGAAATGAGGCCTGAAATGAGATTGCTTTCCCTCCTGCTTGCCGCCGGTCTTCTGGCGGCAAGTTCCGTTTTTGCGGCAGATCCGGTCGGCACGCGCACGATCGAACTTCCAGCGCCTGCACGCAGTGCGACGCTTCAGATGATGATCTGGTATCCGACCGGTAGCGCCGGAACACCGGTGCCGCCCAGCAGGGACAAGGTGTTCATGGAAACACCCGCGCTGAAGGATGCCCCGATCGCTGAGGGCTCCTTTCCGCTTGTCCTGATTTCGCATGGGTCCGGCGGCAGCATCGGCAATCTGGACTGGCTTGCGATACGGCTTGCAGCGGCCGGCTTCATCGTCGCCGGTCCCAATCACCCCGGCACGACGCGCGGAGATTCGACGCCGCCCGACACAACGAAATTATGGCAGCGGAGCGCCGATCTGTCCGACGTACTGACGGCACTGTCCGCCGATCCCGCCTGGGCGCCGCATATCGACCGAAAACATGTCGGCGCGCTCGGCTTTTCTCTCGGCGGGCATACGGTGATGGCAGTCGCCGGCGTGCGTGCCGATCGCGAGGCCTACGCCCGTTACTGCGATGAAGAAAAGACCATGGCTGACTGCGTCTGGTTTGCAAGCGGCAAGGTCGATCTGCGCGGCACGGACAAGCACTTGTTCGAGCAGTCGAACCGTGACCCGCGCATTCGTTCCGTCGTCGCGATCGACCCTTCCGTCGTGCGGGCATTCACGAGCGAGAGCCTTCGCTCCATCGATATCCCCGTTCACATCATCAATATCGGCCGGCCGGAAACCATCCCCATAGCGGTCAGATCAGACGATATCGCAGCCGAAATACCTGGTGCCGATTATCAGACCGTCGATGGCGCGGTACACTTGAGCTTCCTTGCCGAATGCCGTCCCGATGCACCGGACTTCCTGAAAAGCATCGGCGAGACCGACCCGATCTGCGAGGATGCGCCGGGAAAACCGAGAACGCGGGCGGAGATCCATGTGCAGATGGCGGCGATGATCGAGGCCGCCTTCCTCGCCGATTTCGCGCGCAAGGAGTAGCCGCGGCGGTTCAGGCATTCGCCGCGACTGGCCTTTCGGTCCAGCTCTCGGTCCACAGCGTGCGCAGGCCGTCGCCTTCGCCCTTGAAGAAGACGTCGGCTTCGGCACAGGCCTCCACCCGGTCGCCGCGGAAATTGCGGATCGCCTGCCTGAGTTCGCACCAGGCAACGATATTGGCCGTCTGGGAATAATAGATCAGCGCGATCGGGCGGATCATCCGTTCGGTCGCGCGTCCCATTTCGTCGCGATAGCTGAGGATTAGCTTGCGCTCGTCGCGGATCGCCCGCCGCACGATGGCAAGGTCCACGCCTGCGGGCGGCGGGGCGATCGTGCCCCAGGCAAACAACGCCTTGTTTTCCATCGCCTGCCGCAGCGGCGGCGGCACGGCACCGGCAAGTTTCTGGTTGACGCGCCGTGCCGCGAGCTTCAGTTCCTCGTCGCCGGTGCGCTCCAGGAGCGCCAGCGACAGCACGATCGCTTCCGTCTCTTCGATCGAAAACATCAGCGGCGGCAGATCGAAGCCCGGCCGCATGATATAGCCGATACCGCGCCCGCCCTCGATCGGCACGCGCATCGCCTGCAGGGCAGCGATATCGCGGTAGATCGAGCGCACCGTCACCTCCAGCCTCTCGGCCATGGTGGCCGCCGTCATCGGCTGCTTCGCCAGCCGCAATATCTGGATGATCTCGAAAAGCCTGGAGGCCTTGCGCATCTATCGTCCTTTCTCCCACGCTCCTGACAATACACTGTCAGTTGGCCTGCCGTATAGAGATGCCTATCGATTTGAAATGAATGCACTTCCAGAAAAAGTGCAGGAAAATACGGACGGACAACTGACATGGACTATCACGAAAGCCTCTGGCTCTACTTCACCCTTCTTTTCGGCATCATCATCGTGCCGGGCATGGATATGCTTTTCGTGCTCGCCAATGCGCTGACCGGCGGCACCAGACGCGGGTTGGCCGCCACCAGCGGCATCATGCTGGGCGGGGCGGTGCATTCGGCCTATGGCGCGGCGGGCGTCGGCATCCTCGTCGCCATGCTGCCCGGTGTCTTCAACCTGCTGCTCTTTGCCGGCGTCGGCTATATGATCTGGATCGGCATCTCGCTGATGAAGAGCTCGATCAAGGTTGAGGCGGTCGGCCCCGGCACGGCGCGTTCCACTTGGAAGGCGTTCCGGCAGGGGGCGGTCACCTGCCTCGTCAATCCCAAGGCCTATATCTTCGTGCTCGCCGTCTACCCGCAATTCATAAAGCCGGAATATGGGCCGATCTGGCTGCAGGGTCTGATCATGGGCATCATGACCGTGCTGACGCAGCTTGCCGTCTACGGCACGCTCGCCATGACCGCCGGCCGCAGCCGTGATCTCCTAGTTTCCAACCCGAATACGACTGCCGTCATCGGCCGTCTTGCCGGTCTGCTGCTGGTCGTCATCTCCGCGATCAGCCTTTGGCAAGGGTGGAAGACGGCCTGAGCCAGCTCGTTCCTATCACATTGTTTTTATGAGGATCCGGCCAAACGTGACTATGCGGCCACATGGATTTTGTCATGATCCCGGTGCAGATTGCCCTCGGCCGGCTTCGCCGGTGGAACATTGGAGAGAGAATCATGAATTGGAAATCAGTAGCGGCGGCTGTGGCGTTCGCCGGCATTGCCATCGCTTCGGCCATGGCCGCCGACGGCACGCATGACGCGCGCATTGGAATGATGAAACAGATCGGTGGCGCAGCAGGCTCGCTGTCCGCCATCGCCAAGGGCACGAAGCCCTATGATGCGGATGCCGTCAAGGCGGCGCTGACGACGATCGCCACCACGGCGAAAGCCTTCCCGGACCAGTTCAAGCCGGGCACCGAGACGGGCGACCCGGAAGCGAGCCCGAAGATCTGGGAAAACATGGATGACTTCAAGGCACGCGCCGCGAAACTATCTACCGACGCCGAAACCGTGCTTGCCCAGCTTCCGGCCGATGCTGCCGGCGTCGGCGCGGCGCTGAACACCGTCGGCGGCAATTGCGGTGGCTGTCATCAGCTCTATCGCATCAAGAAGGACTAGGCGATAGAGCTATTCGCGCATGATCCCGTCCTCCGCACCGGCTCTTGCCGCCGGTGCGGATCGCCTTATTCTCCCGGCAGTGGGGCCGGGCCACCGAATTCCGGCCAGCGAATCCCGGAATGCCCTTGATATCGATAGAAGGAGAGGCGGCGCATGGTCCGCAGGTTCATCCGCTTTGTGCTCTGTCTCATCGGCGTCGTCGTGATCGGCGGCGCAGTTTTTTATTTCGTCACCGCGCCGGATCCGTTTCCGGAAAGCCACTGGGCCAATCTCGGCACTCCTGACGTCGCGAATGGCGAGAAGGTATTCTGGGCTGGCGGCTGCGTCAGCTGTCATGCCACGCCCGGCGCGCAAGGCGATGCCAAACTCACGCTGGCCGGTGGCCTCGCCCTGAAGAGCCCCTTCGGCACCTTTCATGTTCCCAACATTTCCCCGGATGAGCAGGCCGGAATCGGCCGCTGGACGCTGGCTCAGTTCGGCAATGCGATAAAGCGCGGCGTCGGCCCCAACGGGCAACATCTCTACCCGTCCTTCCCCTATGGCTCCTACACGCGCATGAGCGACAAGGACGTCAATGATCTCTTCGCTTATCTGAAGACCCTGCCGAAGAGCGCCAACGTCGCGCCGCCGCATGAATTGCCGTTCCCCTTCGACATCCGCCTGGCGCTCGGCGGCTGGAAGCTTCTCTATTTCAATGATCAACCCCGCGTCGTGCTTGCCAATGCCGACGACAAGGTAAAACGCGGCCAGTATCTGGTCGAAGGTCTCGGCCATTGCGGCGAATGCCACACCCCGCGCGATTCCCTCGGCGGCTTCGTCCGCGACCAATGGCTTGCCGGCGCCCCGAACCCGGAAGGCAAGGGCCGCATACCCGATATCACGCCGGGCTCGAAGAGCGTCGGCTCCTGGAGCGAGGCCGATATCACCAACTACCTGCAGACCGGCTTCACCCCCGATTTCGACTCCGCCGGTGGCCAGATGGTGGACGTGCAGCAGAACATCGCCCATCTGCCGCAGTCCGATATCGAGGCGATCTCCGCCTATCTGAAGGCGGTGCCGAGCAAATAGCCTGCCTGGGGCAAGCGCTGCAGGCCACACTGCCACAATGAAGCACCCGACCCTTGAGGAAACAGACGCTGCGATTGCTCGCACGCAAGACCGGCTTGCCGCGCGCAATGCCGTTCTCGCGCGCTGGTTTTCCGATACGATTGCCGTCATGGAGGCAAAAATCGCGAGCCGTCTCGATGACCCCGGCGATCGGGCGCAGGCAAGGACTGCGGCCTTTCTGTTCGTAAAGAGGTTGCTTCACCAATGGGCGACCCGCCCGGTGCATGAGGTGGCGCCTGGAGACAGCCCGCCGAAAGAGTCTCGACGGCTCAAATGATCGGTGTCTTGGTGGGGTCAGGCCGCCTTCGGCTGATGCTCCGCACCAAAGATCTGCACATAGGTGTCGAGCTCTTCGCTGCCGAAGCCGAGCGCCCGGTAGATCTCTGCCGTAAAGGTAATCGGTGCCGAACCCGGCGCAGTGACGATCATGCCGGCGCGAACCGCCTGCGGTCCCTCACGGTAATGCGCCTGGCCATGATAGCCCTCGGCGCTGGCGAGGAAGTCGGGCGCGTTGCTGGTATGGGCAACCTGATCGAGCGCACCGGCGCGCGCCAGCGCCAGCGTCCCGCCGCAGATCGCAGCGGTGAGTTTGCCGCGCGCGATGAAGTCGTTGATCACAGGCGAAAGATTGGGCGTCTTTTCTGTCTCCCAGATCGTGCCGCCGCAGATAACAAGTGCATCGAAAGCGTCGCCATGCAGGTTCTCGGCCACCGTATCGGGTGTCACCCGCATGCCGCCCATCGAGCGCACCTCCGCGCCGCCGGGGCTTGCCGTCACCACGTCGAAACCGAAATGGGTGCGGGCGGAGGCAGCAAGCTGCCCCACTTCCCAGTCGGCGAACCCTTCGGTCAGAACCACTGCCAGTCGGGTCATGCTTTCCTCCTTGCAAGATGGCCGAGCGGCTGGTGCCACTTACGACAGGGACTGCATATAGCGCATGCCGGTGACCGGGCGAGGGGTGAAGTCCATCTGTTCGTAGAAGCGGTGTGCCTTGAGGTTGCCGGTCGCAGCACTGACGGAGAGGTAGTCGCAGCCTGCAAGCCGTGCCGTTTCACGGGCGCGGTCGACGAGAAGCTGGCCGGTACCGTGGCCGCGATGGCCGTCACGCACGAAAAGGTGATGCAGGTCCATGCCGCGCTTGCCTTCCTGCGCCCTGTAGAGCGGAACGAGGATGGCATAGCCGATCAGACCTTCGCTGCCGTCGGCGACGATGGCCGAAATCCATGGCGTCGGACCGAAGAGATCGCGTTCGAGCTGGTCCGGCGTCGAGGCGGAAATATCGCCGTGATGGATGGCGAGAAGGCCGATCATCTCGTGGAGTTCGGATATGTCGCGGGGCTTTGCAGTGCGGATCGTCACGACCGGCGGCCGCATGAGCGATATTTCGCTGTCTTCGATTTCAAGCATGGTCTTCGCGTCCTTTTCGAAGTTTATGCCGCCAGGACGCTGCCGATACAACAAAGCCGCCTGACGGCGGCTTGTTGACATTATGATCTGTCTCGGCCGCCCTTTACAGGTACAGCCAAAAATACGAGCGGTTATGGTGCGCGGTCTCGATCATGTGGAGATCAATCCTCCTAAACCGCTCGTTTGTCAATGGCAGATGGACGCGGAACTGACCATTACCGGATTGCTTTTGATGGAATGTAGGATAGGGTACCCCCCTATCCTAATTTCGAGACGACCATGTCCCACACCACTCATCAGAAGAAGAAGCTCATCGCCCGCGTCAGTCGCCTCCGCGGCCAGCTCGAAGCCGTCGAGCGTGCGCTGGAAGCTGAGCGCCCCTGCGGCGAAATTCTCCAGCTCCTCGCCTCCGTGCGCGGAGCGCTGACGGGGCTGACGGGCGAGGTGCTGGACGATCACCTGCAGGAACATGTGCTGCATGCCGCCGACGAGAAGGCGAGGGCGGAAGCGGTCGAGGAAATATCGGAAGTACTGCGAACCTATATCCGCTGAGCCGGATCGATAAGGAGATGGCGATGATATCGGGAACGAATACAGACGGACATGAGCATGTCTTCTTGGGGCAGGATCATGCCCGGAACGAACGCCGCATCTGGCTGGTGATTGCGCTGACGGCGGTCATGATGGTGGTCGAAATCGCCGCCGGCACGATCTATGGCTCGATGGCGCTGGTGGCCGACGGCTGGCACATGTCCACCCATGCCAGCGCGCTGCTCATTTCCGCGCTTGCCTATCTCTTCGCCCGCAAACAGGCTCGCAACCCGCGCTTCACCTTCGGCACCGGCAAGCTCGGCGATCTCGCCGGCTTCGCGAGCGCCATCATTCTGGCGATGATTGCCCTGCTGATGGGATGGGAAAGCTTCCTGCGCATCACGTCGCCCGTGCCGATCAGCTTCAGCCAGGCGATCGCCGTCGCCGTCATCGGCCTTGCCGTCAACCTCATCAGCGCCTGGATGTTGAGCGGTAGCGGCGGCCATCATCATGGACACGGGCATGATCACCATCACGATCATCACCACGGCCACGATCATGGCCACCATGGACATGCGGATAACAATATTCGCTCCGCCTATATGCACGTCATCGCCGACGCATTGACCTCGGTGCTCGCCATTGCCGCACTCACTTTCGGCGGCCTCTATGGCTGGCTCTGGCTCGATCCGCTGATGGGCATCGTCGGCGCTCTCATCATCGCCCAATGGTCCTGGGGACTGCTGAAATCCTCAGGCGCTGTTCTGCTCGATGTGCTCCCGGAGGGTGAAACGCTGCCGGATGAAATCCGTGATGTGATCGAGGGCGATGGCGACCGCATTACCGATCTGCATGTCTGGCAGGTCGGCCCCGGCCATCATGCTGCGATCGTTGCGGTGCTGACGCCGCGGTCGCGCGACACCGCCTTCTACAAGGAGCGGCTTTCGAGCCTGGACGAGTTGTCGCATGTGACTGTGGAAGTCACGCGCGCCGCCTGATTCCGCCAAAAAGCCGAGATGCCGCCGCAATCGGGCCTTACGCCTGTGAACCTGATTCCCCGGAGGTCTTCATGAATCACAGCCTGACCCGCCGCAGCTTCATGGGTTCAGCATTGCTGCTGCCTGGGCTGGGCTTTACGACCCGCGTCCGCGCACAGCAGCAACAGGACGACGATATCGACAAGCGGCTTGCAGCGCTGGAAGCGCGTATCGGCGGGCGTCTCGGGGTCTCCGTTCTCGACAGCGACACGAACATCTCCTTCGGCTATCGCGGCAGCGAGCCCTTCGCCATGTGCAGCACCTTCAAGGTTCTGGCCGCCGGCCTCGTTCTCGCCCGTGTCGACAAGGGTGATGAAAAGCTCGACCGGCGGGTCACCTACGGCAAGGAAAAGCTCGTCACCTATTCGCCCGAGACCGAAAAGCACGCCGGCGGCGAGGGCATGACGATGGCCGAGATCTGCAAGGCCGGCATTACGCTGAGCGACAATACGGCTGGCAACCTGATGCTGGAAAGTTTCGGCGGCCCGGCTGCACTCACCGACTGGCTGCGCTCCATCGGCGACGGTACGACAAGGCTCGACCGCATGGAAACTGCGCTGAACGAGGCGGCGAAAGGCGACCCGCGCGACACGACCACGCCGGATGCCATGCTCGATACGCTCGGCAACATCGCCCTCGGCTCGGTCCTGGCGGAAAGTTCTGCAAATCAGTTGGTCGATTGGATGGTTGCGAACACGACCGGCGGCGCGCGCCTGCGTGCAGGCTTGCCCTCCGACTGGAAGATCGGCGACAAGACCGGAACGGGCGATAACGGTGCGGCCGGTGATATCGCCATCATCTGGCCGCCTAACCGCGGCCCCATCGTCGCCGCCGTTTATATCGCGGAAACGGCTGCAAAGATGGACGAGTTCAATCCCGTCTTCGCCGAAGTCGGCAAGATGATCACGGAGATGGTGTGAGAGAGGCGGACTGGTTTTCTACGATCTTTTCCGCTGGGCTGTCGGATCGGAGGCGGCGGACATCGAGCATCGAAAGCCGCGGTGCATTACTGCCCGCGGCTTTTTGAATTTGCGTTGCGATCAGGCGGCCGAATTTTGGTCGGTGGCCTGCGTGCTCGTCGATTGCGCGGCGGATTCCTTGTTGCCGTCTCCGCCATCCTCGACACCGGCGAGCTCGCGCTTGATCTGCTCGGCGATTTCCTTCTCGATCGCTTCGCGCTGATCGGCGGGCATGGCCTTCAGGTCGTCTTCCGTCAGTCCGTGTGCTTCGAGATACCGTGCGCGGATGAATTCCGCAGGGTCCATGTTGCTCCATTCGGAGAACTGGTCGACCAGGCTGCTATGCGCGGCCTTGGCTGCGGCCTCTGCCTCCGACGGCGGGTTGATATAGGTCTCGTTGCCGGCCTGCACCGCCCACATCGTATTGGCGATGGACGGCGGTGTCGTGCTCGGCTGCAGGCCGGCGCCGGATTGATTGCGCGTCCTGCTGCTGAATTCGTCTGTCTGCTTGTTCTTGGATTTGCCCTGCTCGAAAAGCGAACCAAGGCCGGAGTAAATTGAAAGGCTGCTACCGATTTCCATGAAAAAATCCCCTGAAAAACAGCAGCAGCATGATGGGGCAAGCCTGTCTGGAGCTTGTGTCTACCTCCGGCGGTACTACGGCAGCGTGTAGGCGATCACATAGTCGCCCGGCTTGGTACCGACCGAACCATGCCCGCCGGCGACCATGACGACATATTGCTTGTTGTCATCGGTCATATAGGTCATCGGCGTTGCCTGACCGCCGGCCGGAAGCCGGGCTTCCCAGAGCTGCCGGCCATTGGTCACGTCATAGGCGCGCAGATAGTTGTCGACGGCTGCGCCCAGGAAGGCGACGCCGCCCTTGGTCATCATTGGCCCGCCGATGCCGGGCACGCCGACCTTGAAGGGCAGGGGCAGCGGCGTCATGTCATGCACCGTGCCGTTCTTGTGCATATAGGCGATACGGCCGGTGCGGAGATCCACGCCGGCGACATAGCCCCATGGCGGTGCCTGGCAGGGGATCTGCAGCGGCCCGAGAAATGGTCCCATGAACACACCGTAAGGTGCGCCGTCATTGCGGTTGAGACCCTGTTCGCTGCCCTTCTCGTCCTGCCCGCGCGGCGGAATATCGGCTGCCGGCACCAGGCGCGAGGTGAAGGCGAGATAGGTCGGCATGCCGAACATCAGCTGTCGTTCGGGGTCGACGGCGACCGAACCCCAGTTGAACGTGCCGAAATTGCCGGGATAGACGATCGTGCCCTGCAGCGAGGGCGGCGTATAGCGGCCCTCATATTTGTAGCGGTGGAAATCGATGCGGCAGACAAGCTGGTCGAACAGCGAAACACCCCACATATCCTTCTCCTGCAGCGGTTCCGGGGAAAAGGTGAGATCCGAGATCGGCTGCGTCGGCGATGTGTGATCTTCCGGGATTGCTCCGTCAGGCGCCGGGATTTCCTTGAAGGGAATGATCGGCTGGCCGGTGCGCCGGTCGAGCACGTAGATATCGCCCTGCTTGGTGGATGCCACCAGCGCCGGCACCGCCGTTCCGTCCTGTTTCGTCAGATCGAGCAGCACCGGCTGCGCCGGCACGTCCATATCCCAGAGATCGTGATGGACGAATTGCTGCACCCAGCGCAGCTGGCCCGTATTGATGTCGAGCGCCACGACAGAGGAGGAGAACTTTTCGACATTCTCGCTGCGGTTCATGCCGAGCTGGTCCGGCACCTGATTGCCGAGCGGGATATAGACCATGCCGAGCTGGTCATCGACGCTGAAGACCGACCAGCTGTTCGGCGAATTCGTCGTATAATGCTGGCCCTCCGGCAATGGCGTGGTCTGGTCGGGATTGCCGGAATCCCAGTTCCAGATCAGCGCGCCGCTGTTGATGTCATAGGCGCGGATGACGCCGGATTGTTCCCGTGTCGAATAATTGTCGTTGACCGCCCCGCCGATGATGATCTTGCCCGCGACGGCGACTGGCGGCGAGGTGGAATAGTAGTAGCCGGCAGGATTGTATTGCATGCCGGTTTCCAGATGGAGAACGCCCTGTTCGGCGAAGCTGGTGCAGACCTGCCCGTTGGTTGCATCGAGCGCGATCAGCCGCGCATCCGACGTCGGCAGGTAGACACGCTCTTTGCAGGGCTGGCCGGCAGGTATCGCTTCATCGCTGTGATAGGTCACACCGCGGCAGGTCTGGTGCTGGCGGTCCGGGTTCATGCCGGAATCGGCGTCATATTTCCATTTCTGCTGCCCGGTTTTGGCATCGAGCGCGATCGCCCAGTTGTGCGGCGTGCAGAGATAGAGCGTGTTGCCGACCTTCAGCGGCGTCACCTGATAGGTCGTTTCCGCGACATCGTCGGGCCGCTTCACGTCGCCGGTCTGGTAGCGCCAGGCCTCTTTCAGGGTGGAAACATTCTGAACGGTGATCTGGTCGAGCGGCGAGTATCGCTGGCCGTAGGGCGTGCGGCCATATTGGTGCCATTCGCCATCGGGCACATTGCCGCCGAAGGCGGGCGTTGTGGCAACCGTTTGTATCGGCAGATCGCCGGCGAGATCATGCGGATCTGATGTCATCGAATAGAAGGCGACGATGATGGCGAGTATGACCGGAATGGCGAGCGGCCAGGGATTGGCGCCATAATAGGTGCCGGTCGGGCTGCGAAAACCGAGCGGCCGGCGGATCCAGGGCGTCAGCAGCCAGAGTCCGAAGAGGATGATGAGGCCGCCGCGCGGGCCGAGCTGCCACCAGTCGAACCCGACCTCCCAGATCGCCCAGGCAAGTGCAACGACCACGAGCACTGCATAGACCCAGAGCGCTACCGCCTTGCGCATGAGTAGCAAGCCTGCCGTCAGCAGGAACATCAGCCCCGCAAAAAGATAAAAAACGCTGCCGCCGAGCGTGACGAGCCAGAGCCCGCCTGCGCCGAGCGCAAGTCCGAAAATAATGAAGAGGATGGAGGTAATGACGATTGCCATAAGGCAGCTCCCGCTGGTTAGCCGGATCGGAGGGTGGCGAAAAACACACGCCGATCAGGCAGATAGAGCGGGAAGCCTGCCTTTCAACCGCCACAATTCGTGGCCGTTGGGATGCGGCTTTAGGACGCTTTTGCAAGCTCGCGGTCGATCGCCGAGACGAGACGGTTGTCGTCAGCCGTCACATCAGGGGCGAAACGGGCGACGATCTTGCCGTTGCGGCCGATCAGGAACTTTTCGAAGTTCCAGAGCACTTCGCTGTCGTCGCCGGCAAGGCCGGCACCCTTCAGCCGCTCGCGCATCGGCCCTTCGCCGGTCGTTTCCACGCCGGAATTCGTCAGGTTCTTGTAGAGCGGGTGCTTGTCCGGCCCCTTGACGGAGATCTTGGAAAACATCGGGAAGTCGACGCCGAAGGTGCTGGTGCAGAAATCGAGGATCTCCGCATCCGTGCCCGGCTCCTGGCCTTTGAAGTCGTTGGCCGGGAAGCCGGCGATGACGAAGCCTCTCTCGCGCTTGTCGGCATAGAGTTTTTCAAGCCCTTCATACTGCACCGTCAGCCCGCATTTGGAGGCGACATTGACGATGAGCAGCACCTGGCCGCGATATTCGTTGAGCGTCGTCTCACGCCCTTGAACGGTCTTGACCGGGATATCGAGAAGGTCGGTCATCACTATCTCCAGTGAATAGGGTTGTTGGTTGAAATCAGGTTCCGCAGAAGGTCTGGAGCACTCGCTCTTCGGGCTTCGGCGGGTCCATATAGGCCGCAAATGCCGGCTGCTCGTCATAGGGGTGCGAAAGCACTGCCAGCAGCGCCTCGAAAAGCGAAAAATCGCCATCTTCCACGGCCGCCTCGATTGCCTGCTCGACACGGTGATTGCGGGGAATGAAGGCGGGGTTGACATGTCTCATGGCCGCGGCGCGCTCGGTTGGCGCCTGCGGATCGCGCAACAGGCGTTCGCGCCAGTGCGCCAGCCATTCGGCGGTGGCGGCCGGTTCGCGGAAGGTCGAGGCGAATTCGGTCTCTGCCTCGGGATCGTCCGCAAGCGCCGAAAGACGCCGGAACGTCAGCGTGAAATCGGCGCCCTGCGCGTGCATCAGCGCCAGCAGCGATTGGATCAACTCGAGATCGCCGTCTTCTGCCGAGATCAGCCCGATCTTGCCGCGCATGCCCTGCAGCCAATGGGCGTGGAAGCGCTCGCCATAGGCCTTGATGCTGGCATTGGCATGCTCGATCGCCTTGTCTTTGTCCGCATCGATCAGCGGCAGCAGCGCTTCGCCGAGCCGCGCGAGGTTCCATTGTCCGATGCCCGGCTGGTTGGCATAGGCGTAACGCCCATGCTGGTCGATCGACGAGAAGACCGTCATCGGATCATAGGCATCCACGAAAGCGCAGGGACCGAAATCGATCGTCTCGCCCGAGATCGTCATATTGTCGGTGTTCATCACCCCATGGATGAAACCCACCTGCAGCCAGCGGGCGATCAGCGCCGCCTGCCGCTCGCAGACCGCCTCATAGAGCGCGAGATAGGGATTTTCCGCTGTCTTCAGCTCGGGATAATGCCGTTCGATGACATGATCGGCGAGCGCCTTGATGCCATCCTCGTCACCGGTCGCGGCAAGATATTGGAAGGTCCCGACGCGGATATGGCTTGCCGCCACGCGGGTGAAGACCGCGCCCGGCAAGATCTCTTCACGCCGCACGCCTTCGCCGGTCAGCACCGCGGCAAGCGCCCGCGTGGCCGGAATGCCAAGCGCAAACATCGCCTCGCTGATGATATATTCTCGCAGGACCGGCCCGAGAGCCGCCCGCCCGTCGCCGCGGCGGGAAAAGGGAGTCTGCCCCGCACCCTTAAGCTGGATGTCGCGGCGCCGGCCATTGCGGTCGATCACCTCTCCGAGCAGGATCGCCCGCCCGTCGCCGAGCAGCGGCACGAACTGGCCGAACTGGTGGCCCGCATAGGCCATCGCCAGCGGCTCGGCGCCATCGGGGACGAGGTTACCGGAAAAGATCGCCGCGCCGTCACGTCTCAGGGTCTCGACATCGAGCCCCAGTTCCTCCGCCAGCGGCTCGTTGAGCTTGATCAGCCAGGGTTCTGCCACCTGCGTCGGCACCTGTGTCGCAAAGAAGCGCTGCGGCAACCGTGCATAGCTGTTGTCGAATGAAAAGGCCGTGTCTGGCCGGTTTTTCTGCAGGGCGGAGGTCATGGCTAATAGGTAGGGCCGCAGGTGCGGTCACGCAAGCCGATTTTGGCCGCAAACCACCCTTCACGAAGGGCAATGAAGTGCAAGGAATGGTGATCTGCCTTTACCTCTCGGCAAGGCAGATTTGCCATAAAAGACATAGCGCCGCCATGATTGCAGGCGTATAGCAAAATCATCTCCTCTTGGCATTTTTGCCATGTCATCCCCGCGGCCCTGTCGCCCCGTGTGCTCCGCTGCGCCACTGCGAGTGATCCCTGACGATGTCGGATCAGATTTATCATGCGCCGATGGTTCGGCGCGCAGCACCCAATTTCCGGGTGATCGCGATGATTGTCGCGAGTGCCATGCTCATGGAAAACGTGGATGCAACCGTGCTGGCGACCGCGCTGCCGACAATGGCGCGCGATTTCGGCGTCGACGCACCGGCCATGTCGATTGCGCTGACCTCCTACCTGCTCAGCCTGGCGATCTTCATTCCCGCCAGCGGCCGCATGGCGGACAGTTTCGGTTCGCGCACCGTCTTCCGCTCGGCCATCGCCGTCTTCGTGGTCGGCTCCATCCTCTGTGCCTTCGCGCCGACCTTGCCGCTCCTGGTGCTCGCCCGCCTGCTGCAGGGCATCGGCGGCGCCATGATGATGCCCGTCGGCCGCCTTGTGCTGATGCGCAGCGTCGACCGCAAGGATATGGTGAGCGCCATGTCCTGGCTCCTGGTGCCGGCGCTGATCGGCCCGATCGTCGGCCCGCCTCTCGGCGGCTTCATCGTCACCTATCTCGACTGGCGCTGGATCTTCTACATCAACGTGCCGATCGGCATCATCGGCATGATCTTCGTCTCGATCTACATCGACGAGGTGAAGGGCAAGGCTGCCGGCCCCTTTGACACGATCGGCTTCATCCTGTCGGGCATCTCGCTTGGCTCGCTGCTCTTCGGTTTCGAACTGTCGAGCCATGAGGGGCAGGGCTCGCTCGCGATCTTCCTCATCGCGACAGGCTTGCTTTTCGGCATCGCTTATCTCCGCCATGCCCGCAGGCATCCGGCCCCGATCATGGATTTCTCGCTGATGAAGGTGCCGAGCTTCGGCACCTCTGTTATCGCCGGCTCGTTGACGCGCATCACTCAGGGCGCGCAGCCTTTCCTGCTGCCGCTGCTCTTTCAGATCGGCTTCGGTCTTTCGGCTGCCGCGGCGGGCCAGATCGTCATTTCCACCGCGCTTGGTGCGCTGTTCATGAAGCCGCTGGCTAAGGCCTTCTTCCGCCGCGTCGGCTTCCGCAAAAGCCTTATAATCAACGGCATTCTCGGCACCATCGGCTACGGCCTCTGCGCCGCCTTCCGGCCGGATTGGCCGATGCCGCTGATCTTCATCGCGCTGGTGCTCAGCGCCTTCTTCATGTCGTTCCAGTTCACGGCCTATAACACCATCGCCTATGACGAGATCGGCCAGGATCGCATGAGCTCGGCGACGAGCTTCTACACGACCTTCCAGCAACTGATGCTCTCGCTCGGCATCTGCATCGGCGCGCTGGCGCTGCACGGCTCCATGGCCTTCAATGGTGTCGAAACGCCTGAGCTTGGCGATTTCTCCACGGCCTTCATCATCGTCGCCTTGATCTCGATCTGCGCCACGTTCTGGAACCTGCGCTTTTCGCCGACTGCCGGCGAGGAGATCAGCGGCTACAGGAGCAAACAGACGAAAGGCGCCGCAGCCGGAAGCTGAGGCGCCTTCCCTTCATCAAAGGCCGACGGGTTCCCGCAATAGCCTGCGCCACAAAGGGCGCTGCCTGCGTTGGTCCGCCTGAAGCCCGTAGGCCATGCGGCCGTCGAGGTCCTCGAAAGCTGCAAGATCCATATCCTGCAGAGCCACCTCTACGACTGTCTCCGGTTCGGCTTGCGTCCTTCGCCCTGCGATCGCAAGCCACAAATCGCGCCAGCTGCGCCGGCGCGTCATTACCCCAACCATTCTCATCATCCTGCCCTCGCTCGCGCCCCTTACGCCGCCTGGGGCAGGCATATTTCGCAGATCGCTGCGACATGCCGGTGGTCGGTGCCGCAGCAGCCGCCGAGCACGCGTACCTGCGGCATGCGGCGAAGCAGGCTGCGATAGCGCCGGCCGAGATCATCAGGATCGCCCGCATCCAGCGTCTCGCTGTTATCCAGTTGCTCGTGGCTCATGGTCGAGGCATTGGCGCGAATGCCGGAGATGCGTTTCACCCAGGCGCTGCCGTGATCAAGCGCGGCCTCGAAATGCGTCGGGTGTGCGCAGTTGATCATGTAATAGGCCGGAGACCCGCCAGTCGCCGCGTCCGTCGTCTCGATCGCATCCTGAATGCTGCGGCCGGTCACCAGCCTGCCATCCGTCTCCAGCGTGAAGGAGATGGCGCAAGGCATGTCGAGCGCCTTGGCCGCACGCGCGATGCCGATCGCCTCGTCGATATTGGTCAGCGTGAAGGCGGCGACCATATCGGCCTCCGTGCCGGCGAACGTGTCGATCTGGAAGGCGTGGTAATCCTCCGCCTCGTCCGCGCTCATTGTACCCGCCTTGTAGCCGTCGCCACGCGGACCGATGGCGCCGCTGATGACGATGGGTTGTTCCGGCCGCTCATAGGTGCTGCGCAAACCGATGAGCAGGTCGACCGCCTGCTGGTTTGCCGCCTGCAGGGCCTGCGTCGTGTAGCCGAGCTTCTGACCCCAGTCGGGATTGGCGCGCCATGTGGCGGTGTCGAGCACGAAGCCCGTGCCGTGCCTGCGGGCAATATCCAGATAGCGGCGATAGTAATTCTTCGTGCGCTCACGACCGTCCTCGGAAGCCAGCAATGCGAAGGAGGCGAAATGTGGAAGATCAATGCCTTCATGGAAGATCATCGTGGTTTCCATGCCGCCATCGCTAATGAAGATACCGCCCTTTAGCTGCGGAAGCCCATGCCTGTACTTTGCCATTGTGAAGCCTCTCCAATCGTGGCGCCTGAAATGACTGCCATCGATGGTGATGTTCTGACGCTTATTCGGCTGCCAAACTAGGCGACTTGCGGTATACTGCAGAGGGTTTCGAATTTTGCGGATTGAAATCAATCCCTTGCATGGGCCGATGCTGCCGGGGGCGCAAGCAGGTCCGATCCTGTTGCACTGAAAACTGTACCGTGGGTACAGGAGGGGCATATGCGAAAGGGCCAGGAAACACGGAATCGCATCCTTGATGTGGCGGAAGCAGCGGTCTTGCAGAAGGGCTTCGGCGGCACTTCCATCGAGGAACTGATCGTCGAAACCGGCATCACCAAAAGCGGCTTTTTCTACCACTTCAAGGACAAGAACGAGCTCGCGAAGGCGCTGCTCAACCGCTACATCGAGAATGACGAACGCATCTATGACGAGATCTTCAGCCGCGCGCGCGATCTGATGGATGATCCGCTGCAGTCCTTCCTGCTCGGCCTGAAACTGCTCTCCGAATTGCTCGCCGATCTGCCGAACGGCCATCCCGGCTGCCTCGTGGCGACCGTCTGCTATTACGAACGGCTCTTCGACCGCGAGATACAGGAGACCAACCGTAACGCCGTGCTCGCCTGGCGCCGCCGCTTCGGCCGCATGTTCCGTGAAATCATGGAGGTCTATACGCCGCGCGAGCCCGTCGATGTCGACCAACTCGCCGACATGGTTTCCTCGGTCTTGGAAGGCGGCATCGTTCTCTCCAAGACGCTGAAGGAGCCGAACACGCTTGCCGAACAAGTGCTGATGCTGCGCACTTTCGTGAAGATGCTGTTCCTGCCGGCCATCGAGTCGCCCCTCGTTGCCGTTAGGCGCGACCAGATCTATGGCACAGCCGGCGGCAGCGACCAGCTGTAGGCAGGCGATGCCATATCTCTCCCGGCAGGGAACCGATAGGTGCCTGCGCTGTTATGTTCCGCAGCACAAACCGAAGGGAGAGCGGCAATGGACAGCCCCGTCACCAACGATAAGACCTTCCACGATCCGCGTGGCAAATTTCCAAAGCCGCCCTTTCCGTCGCAGACTCAGCCCTTTCCGGGGCTGGCCCGCGACATGGAGCCGAAGCCTGACCATGGCGAGACGAGTTATCAGGGCAGTGGCCGTCTCAAGGGTCGCAAGGCGCTGATCACCGGCGGCGATTCCGGCATGGGTCGCGCCGCGGCAATTGCTTATGCCCGCGAAGGGGCCGATGTCGCAATCAGCTATCTTCCGGATGAGGAGCCCGATGCCCGGGAGGTGATCGAGCTGATTAAAAAGGAAGGACGTATCGGTATCGCACTTCCCGGCGATCTCAGGGATGAAGACTATTGCCGGAAGATCGTCGCCGAAGCCGTGCGCCAGCTCGGTGGACTTGATATTCTCGTCAACAATGCCGGGCGCCAGCAGCAGCGTCAGTCGCTTGCCGATATCTCCAGCGAGGATTTCGATGCAACGATGAAGACCAATATCTATGCGATGTTCTGGCTGACAAAAGCGGCTTTGCCTCACTTGCGCGAAGGATCGGCGATCATCCAGACGACGTCGGAACAGGCCTACGACCCCTCGGCCAATCTGGTCGACTACGCCATGACCAAGGCGGCGATGATGAATTTCACCAAATCGATGGCCAAGCAGCTGGGGCCGAAAGGCATCCGTGTGAACGGTGTCGCGCCCGGCCCGATCTGGACGCCACTGCAGGTGAGCGGCGGCCAGACGCAGGAAAAGCTGGTCAAGTTCGGCGGCAATACGCCGCTCGGACGGCCCGGCCAGCCGGCCGAACTCGCCTCGATCTACGTGCAGCTTGCCGCTGCCGATGCGAGCTATGCCACCGGTCAGATTTACGGTGCAGCCGGCGGCAGCGGACAGCCCTAGTTGTTTTCCATCTCAGCCGCCATATCGGCGAGCTTGCGCACGGTGTTGAGGTTGCGGGAGGTCCCCGGCTTCAGCGCCGGCAGCTTCAGCTTCGAGCGGCCGGAGCCGATGGGATAGTGCACATAGATCTCGCGCCCGGCGAGCTTGGCCTCCTCGCCATCCGGTGCCACCATCTTGTCAAGCGCATCGGAGGCGGCTGCCTCCGGCAGGAAATAGACCAGCAGAAAATTGGGCTTGGCCTCGGGGAAGGGCGCCCTGGCGACGATGCCGTCGATTTCCTTGCGGCTGCGTACCATCACGCCCGGCCGCTTGCCCATCTTTTTCCCGAGAGCCGCGTCGAGCTTCTCCTCGACCGCCTTTTCGGCCTCATCCGAGCGGAACAGCACATTGCCGCTCTGGATGTAGGTCTTCACATCGGCAAAGCCGAGCTCTTCACAGAGTGCCTTCAATTCGGTCATCGGCAGGGAGCCGGTGCCGCCGACATTCACGGCTCTCAGCAGCGCGATATAGACGGCCATTTCTCCCTCCCTTGATGATGTGGCGCACACGCCGCACGCCACATCCAATCCTCACATCTTGCCTGCCACCTTGATCGCAAACGCATATTCGAACGCGATCTCTTCCAGTCGCTGGAAACGGCCGGAGGCGCCGCCATGGCCGGCATCCATGTTGGTCTTGAGCAGAATGGGCGCCGCGCCCGTCGTCTTGTCGCGCAGCCGCGCGACCCACTTGGCCGGCTCCCAATAGGTGACGCGCGGGTCGGTCAGGCCACCGAGCGCCAGGATCGGCGGATAGGGCTTTGCGCCGACATTGTCATAGGGCGAATAGGCGGCGATCTGCTCGTATTCTTCGCGGCTCTCGATCGGGTTGCCCCATTCCGGCCATTCCGGCGGGGTGAGCGGCAGCGTGTCGTCGAGCATCGTGTTCAAGACGTCGACGAAGGGAACGGCAGCGATGAGGCCGGCGAATTTCTCCGGCGCCATGTTGGCGACCGCACCCATCAGCATGCCGCCCGCCGATCCGCCCTCGGCGATGATACCTGCGTAAGACGTGAACTTCTCCTGATTCAGATAATCAGCAGCAGCGATGAAGTCCTTGAAGGTGTTGGTCTTCTTGTCCATCTTGCCGTCTTCGTACCAGGCAAAGCCCTTGTCCTTGCCGCCGCGAATATGGGCGATGGCATAGACGAAGCCACGATCGGCAAGCGACAGGCAGTTGGTGTTGAAACCGGCCGGGATGGTGATGCCATAGGCGCCATAGCCATAGAGCAGGCAGGGCGCGGAACCGTCGAGCGGCGTGTCCTTGCGATAGAGAAGGGTGACCGGCACCTTCTCGCCATCCCATGCCGGCGCGAAGACGCGGCGGGTGACATAGTCGTCAGGATTATGGCCCGATGGCACTTCCTGCGTCTTCAAGAGCGTGCGCTCGCGGGTGACCATGTTGTAGTCGTAGAGCTGCGAGGGCGTCGTCATCGACGAATAGGAGAAGCGGATGACGTCGGTATCGTATTCCGCAGCACCCGAAAGGCCGAGCGAATAGGCTTCCTCGTCAAAAGCGATCGCATGTTCCTCGCCGGTGCGGCGATCGCGGATCATGATCTGCGGCAGGCCGTCCTTGCGCTCCAGCCACAGCAGGTGGCGGGCATAAGCCATATGGCTGATGATGAGCGTGCCCGGCTTGTGCGGCACGACCTCGCGCCAGTTCTCCTTGCCCGGTCTGTCAACCGGCGTCTCCATGATCTTGAAATCCTTGGCGCCGGCATCGTTGGTCAGGATGTAGAAGACGTCGCCGCCTTCTGTCAGCGAATATTCGATGCCTTCCTCGCGCACGGCAACCAGCTTCGGCTCTGCCGTCAGATCCTTGGTCGAGACCAGTCGATATTCGCTGGTCTCGTGGTCGTGGATGTCGATATAGATGAAGTCGTCGAGCAGCGAGCCGCCGACGCCCATGAAGAAGCCGGCATCCTCTTCTTCGTAAACCAGCCGGTCTTCGCTCTGCAGCGTGCCGATGACATGGTGGAAAACCTTCGACGGACGGTGGTTCTCGTCGAGGGCCGAATAGAAGAAGCTCTTACCGTCGGGCGCCCAGACCCCGCCACCGCCTGTATTCTCGATGAGATCGGGCAGATCCTCCCCACTCGTCAGATCGCGAACCCTCAGCGTGAAGAATTCCGAGCCCTTGTCGTCATAGCCCCAGATGCCGCGGCTGTGGTCGGTGCAATGGTCGAGGCCGGCAAGACGGAAATAGGCCTTGCCGGTGGCTTCCTTGTCGCCGTCGAGCAGGATGGCGCGGATTGTCTCGTCCTTCACGTCGCCATCGCGCGGGATGCGGAAATAGCGCGGCTGCTCGCCGCCTGTCACGTAGGACGTGCCATAGGCATAAGCGCCGTCCTTCGTCGGCACGGAGCTGTCGTCTTCCTTGATGCGTCCGCGCATCTCGGCAAACAGCGTCTTTTGCAGCGGCTTGGTGTCTTCCATCGCCGCGTTCATGTAGCCGTTCTCGGCCTCGAGGTGCGAGCGGATTGCCGGGTCGAGGATCGAAGGATCCTTGAACATGGCCTGCCAGTTGTCGGCCCGCAGCCAGGCATAGTCGTCGGTGCGCGTGATGCCGTGGCGCGTGTCGGAGACGGGCCTTTTTTCGGCGGCGGGCGGGGTCGGCAGGTTCTTGAAGGCGGTCAAGGAAAGCTCCGTAAAGGCGGTATCGGTGGGCAAGAGATAGAGGCGCGGCGGTCCGTGATCAAGCACCAGCCGATGAACCGTCTTGGGACAAAATGGCCGGCGCGATGCCTTGATGTCACCACATTATTTAAGAATGTCCGCTAGCGCTGCGCGAAATTTACACTCGCGTCAGGCCACGGCAGGCTGCCGGCGGCGGTATGAAGAATGCATGACAGTAAAGGTTTCTCCGCAATGCCGAAACATCTGGTCCTGTTTATGTCGCTCATCGGCCTTGCGGCTTCGTCCGCCTTTGCGGTTGATCCTGCCATCAAGAAGCAGCTCGAAAAGCTTGATCCCGCCACCCGCCTCGAACAGAGCTGCGACACCGAGGCCATGAGCCGCATCAACGCGGACGGCAGTGGTTTCAGGCCGGACAAGGTGATTGCCTACACCTTCAAGGATCCGATCCCGAGCGACGACCGGCTCGAAGCGCCGGGCGCCGTCTTCCGCAGCAAGGGTGACTGGTACCATCTGTCCTACACCTGCATCACCGGCCCGCAGCACATCAATGTGCGCGACCTGAAGTACAAGATCGGGGACAAGGTGCCGAAGGATAAGTGGGCCAAATATTACCTCTACGATTGAGCTTTGCCCTTTCGCATTCCTGTGACAGGCACAGGAATGCGGGCGGATTGAGACGCCAGCCGTGCTTCGCCGGGCGGCATCAGGCCACATGGCCCGCTTTAAATCTTTGCTTTAATTTCAGCTAAAATATCAACCGAATCTGATTCTTCATGAAGCATCTTCTTCTTGGCTCTGCACTGCTGCTTGCCGCCGCCTCGTCGGCATTTGCCGCGGAAGTTCCCCCTGCTGTGCCTGCCCATCCGCCCGTTGCCGCGGGTCCCAAGCTGGTCGAGCCGCATCTGCACATCGCCCGCTCGAACATCGCAGGCCATGCCCGCGTCGCGCTGACCTTTGACGCCTGCATGGGCGAGGCCGATGAGCGTATTCTCTCGACGCTGGTCAACGAGCGCATCCCCGCGACGATCTTCGTCACCGCCCGCTGGCTGAAGCGCAATCCGAAGGCCGTTGCCGTCTTCCTTCGGAATCCCGATCTTTTCGAATTGGAGAACCACGGCGAGAAGCACATTCCGGCAATCGACAAGCCGGTGCTGGTCTATGGCATCCCATCCGCCGGTTCGCCCGATGCCGTCAGGCAGGAAGTCGAAGGCGGTGCTGCCGCCATGCTCGCTTCGGGCATTCCGGCACCCCACTGGTTCCGCGGTTCGACCGCTAAATATGATCTCTCTGCCATCGGCCAGATCCGCGCCATGGGCTACCGCATCGCTGGCTATTCCATAAACGGCGACGGCGGCTCGCTGCTCGGTGCTGCAGTGACGGAGAAGCGCATTTCCTCGGCTGGGGATGGCGACGTCGTCATCTCCCATATCAACCAGCCGACGCATGCGGCCGGCGAGGGTGTCGCCAGGGCACTCGTCGACCTCAAGGCCAAGGGTACCGAGTTCGTCCGCCTGCAGGATGTTGCCGATACCGGTGACGACAAGACGACGGAGTAGGGCCGAAGCTTACTCAGTTGGTCACTTCGGCAGTTGCGGCTGCGGTCTTTCCTCGATCAGCAGTTCATCAATGATGGTCATGACGATGAGCGAGAGCGGCAGCGCCAGCATCGCGCCGACCGCCCCCCACATCCATGTCCAGAAGATGATCGCCAGGAAAACGATGAAGGGATTGATCTCCAGCCGCCGGCCCATGACCGCGGGAAAGACCAGGTTCTCCATCACGAGATGCACGGTGAAGAAGGCCGCAGCGGGGATAAGGCCGATGACGATACCATCATGGGCGATGATGCCGGCAATGGCCACTGCGAAGGTCATCATCGTGATGCCGAGATAGGGAATGAAGCTCGAAAGGAAGGCGAAGAAGCCCCAGAGAACAGGCATGGGCAGCCCGCCGGCATAGGCGATGACCGTCATCATGAAGCCGAGCGCCACATAGATCAGCGAAGCCGTGGCGAAATAGACGCCAAGCGCTTGCTCCACGGCATTGATGACGCGGATGGCCGCCAGCCGCTGCGCACGGTCGCGAAAGGTCATGATGATCGTCTTGCGCAGGCTAACCCGGCTTGCAAGAAAAAGCAGCAGCGCCGCAAAGAAGATCAGCCCCTGCACCAGCGCCGGCGTCAGGTTCGTCGTCACCAGGTGCAGCACGTTGCCGGTGTTTTCGAGCAGCGCATCGATGGACATCGGGCCGCTCTGGAAGGTCGCGGGCGTGATATGCAGCCATTCGATCCGCTCCAGATAAGGCATCACGCGCTGCGTGGTGCGGTCGATGAAACCGGGGGCCTCGTTGGCGAGCGTCGCCAGAGGTCCGGCAAGCGAATTGAAGAGCAGGAAGACGATGAACGCAACGCTGCTGGAAAGGATCACCGCATTGGCAAGCCGCGGCACGCCCATCTTCGAAAGCTTCTCCGCCGCCATCCCGAGGATCATGCCGACGACCACCGCGAGCGTGATCGGGATCAGGATCAGCGACATCAGATAGACGGCGGCAAGCCCCAGAATGCCGAAGATGCCGATAATGGCCCATGCCATGCTGACGTCGAGCCCATCCTTCTCGACACGGCGGACCGGTGCCTGCGGAAGTTCCTCCACCTCCTCCTGAAGCGTTCGTACCCATGCGCTCATATGGCGCTCGCCAAGACGGATCCTGTCAGCCTGTTTCTTGATGCCGTTGGCGATATCCATGTGCGATCTGTCCCCGAAGCCCCATTGCTTCGGCAATCAACGCGCAAGGGTTCCTGCCGGTTCCGCGGGGGCTCTAGAGCCTTTCCTGGTTAGATTGAAGCATTCTGCCGGAGCAGGTTTGTGTCAGGGCAAAGGCTGATGGAGAAGGGCATACCCCAAGGTACGTCCGAGCCGATCGCCTTTGATCCTGGCGCAAAGATGCCCGGCCCTAGCTGGTTTGCAAGCAAACCACCGGGGTTGGCTGAAACGGGCCGCCTGATCGACCGGCCGGCTTGGCCGTAGATCTGGGCTACGACGCGCGCCGGCCGGTCAACCATCCGACTCCGTTTGAGCCAACAGAATGCTTCAATCTGACCAGGAAAGGCTCTAGGCAGCCCGCTGTCGCCCGATGAAATCCACGAAGGCGCGCAGCGGCGGCGGCATCTGGCGCCGGCTTGGATAATAGAGGTGGAAGCCGGGGAAGGGCGGCGTCCAGTCGCCGAGCATGCTCACCAGCCGGCCGTCGGCGAGATGGCCGCCCACGTGATCATCGAAGAGATAGCCGATGCCGATCCCGTCGAGCACCGCCCGCAGCATCAGATCGTTGTCGGTCGTGGTGAGCGGTCCGGAGACAGCCACCTCGAGCTTTTCATCGCCGCGCTCGAATTCCCAATGATAGAGGCTGCCATCCGTCGGCCAGCGGGAGACGATGCAGAGGTGGTCGCGCAGGTCGCGAGGCGTCTTCGGCATGCCGTGACGGGCGATGTAATCGGGCGAGGCAACGACGATCAGCCGCATCTCGCCGCCGAGCTTCACGCTCACCATGTCCTTTTCCACCATCTCGCCCAGCCGGATGCCGGCATCGAAACGATCCGCCACGATATCGGCGAGTTTGTCCTCGACCACGATATCGATGAGGATGTCAGGATAGGCCGCATGAAAGGGCGCAATCAGCGGCGCCAGCCTGTGGACGATCGCGACCCGCGGCGCGTTGATGCGCAGCAGCCCGGCCGGCGTATCGCGCAGCGCCGCGACCTCGGCCACCGCCCGATCGAGATCGGCAAGCGCCGGCAGAAGCTGCGTGAGCAACCGCTGGCCCGCCTCGCTCGGCGCCACGCTGCGGGTCGTGCGGTTGAGCAGCCGGATGCCCATCCGCTCCTCGAGTGTGCGGATCGTCTGGCTGAGCGCCGACGGCGATATGCCCAGGCGTGCCGCGGCTCGCGCGAAATTGCCGTGCTCGGCCACCGCCGCAAAAGCCTTCAATTCCGCATAGTCGCTGCCGCGCATTATGCCATCTTTTCTAAAGAAGTCATGCCGATAATGTAACATTGTTGTTAGTATCGGCAAGGCGCATCTTCTGTCTGCAACGACAGGAGATGTCCTATGACCGATACATTGTCCCTTGACCGCTACCGTCTGCTCGGCCGTTCCGGCCTGCGTGTCTCGCCGCTGTCGCTCGGCGCAATGACCTTCGGAACCGATTGGGGCTGGGGTGCGGACGAGCAGGAATCGCGCCGCATGTTCGACGCCTATGTCGATCGCGGCGGCAACTTCATCGATACCGCCAACCAATATACAGGCGGCACGTCCGAGACGCTTGTCGGCCGCTTTGCCGAAGGTCGCCGCGACGAGCTTGTCATCGCCACCAAATACACGATCACCTCGCGCCCTAGGGATCCGAACTCCGGCGGCAACCACCGCCGCAGCATGGTCCGCTCGGTGGAAGATAGTCTGAGGCGGCTGAACACCGATTATATCGACCTCTTCTATCTGCACGCCTGGGACTTCACGACCTCGGTCGAGGAAGTGATGCGCGGGCTGGACGATCTCGTGCGCGCCGGCAAGATCGTCTATGCCGGTATTTCCGACACACCCGCCTGGCAGGTTGCGCGCATGCAGACGCTTGCTGACCTGCGCGGCTGGGCGCCGCTGGTGGCGCTGCAGATCGAATACAGCCTGATCGAACGTACGGTGGAACGCGATCTCATCCCGATGGCCCATGAACTCGGCCTCGGCGTCATCCCCTGGTCGCCGCTCGGCATGGGTGTCCTGACCGGCAAATATCGCCGCGCCGACCTCGATATCGGCGCCGGCACGGCAAGCGCCGTCGGCACCCGCAAGAATGTCGCCGCCGGCAATGGTTCGCTGACGGAGCGCAATCTCGGTATTGCCGACGTGGTCAAAGAGATTGCCGCTGAAATCGGCAGGACGCCGGCGCAGGTGGCGCTTGCCTGGACGCTGACCAATCCTGCGGTCACCTCGCCGATCATAGGCGTCAAGACGATGGCCCAGCTCGAAGACAATCTTGGTGCGCTCGACGTCGTGCTGTTGGATGAGCATCGCGCCCGCCTCGCCGAGGCAAGCGCCATCGCTCTCGGCTTCCCGCACGATTTCCTCGCCAAGCCGCTGACGCGCGGCGTCATGTTCGGCGAAGTGACGATCGAGCCCCGTCGTTGAGGGATGGAAGAGGCTGAAGCTTAAATGAAAATGGCGCCGGAAGCGGCGCCATTTGTCGTTTGCTTCAGGCCGACAGCGTAAGCCCGATACCCCACGGATCTCTAAGGAAGAAGCCGCCGTTGCGCTTCTCGCTCTTGATCTCCAGCTCGTCGAGCTTTGCGACGGCCTTGCCGAGCGTTTCCTGATCGTTGAAGCGGATCGTGTAGTCGGAAAGGCCGGTCATGTTGTCGGCGCGCGTGCCGGCGCCGCGGCTGTTCCAGATATTGGCGCCGAGATGGTGGTGGTAGCCGCCGCTCGCAAAGAAGCTCGCACCCGGATAACGCGCCATCAGCTTCAGGCCGAGCACGTCGCGGTAGAAGACGTCTGCCTGCGGAATGTCGCCGACCTGCAGATGAATGTGACCGATCGCGGTTCCATCCGCCATGCCGCCCCAGGCATCGTCAGGCGCGCTGTTATAGAGCGCCTGCAGGTCGAGACGCAGCGTCGCCATTTCCACCATGCCGTCCTGGTGAAATTTCCAGCTCTCATGCGGCCGGTCGGCATAGATTTCGATACCGTTGCCTTCGGGATCGGAGAGATAGATCGCCTCGCTGACCAGATGGTCGGATGCACCGTCGAGCACCACATTGTTATGCGCGGCATGGCGCAGCCAGCGCGCCAGCTCGGTGCGGTTGGGCATGAGGAAGGCGGTGTGAAACAGGCCGGCGGCGTTGCGGGGCGCTTCGCGCGCATCCCGGTCGGTCGTCAGCGTCAGGAGCGGCAGGCCGGTGACGCCAAGAACGTCGCCGCTTGCGGTCTTTTCGAGTACCGAAAGGCCGAGGATCGTCTGATAGAAACCGGAGACCGCGGCCAGGTCTTTCACGACCAGATGCGACTGGTCGATATAGGCAGGGCGCGTCAGCGCATAGGATGGTTCTGATGACGTCATGGGGTGGTCTCCTGCCCTGGAACTGGTCCGGGAATTGAAAGGCGTACCGGCGGTGGCGGCAAGTGTGCCGCCCGTAGCGAGCGCGAGGAATTTTCGCCGGTCCATTCGCCTTTAAGCTCCCTCGGCTGCTGTACTTGACCCCTATATGGCTCATTCCCATTGTTCACAGAAGGCCCGTTTTTGGCGATTAAGCGTTCTGTAAACATTGACGATCGCTGGTGCCCACTTGATATCAGTCAATGCGCTTTATCTATCCAGGGAGGAGGTTGATAACGAAGATCAACGCCTCAAGGAGGATCACATGTACAAGAAGATCATCGTTCCAGTTGAAATCGGCGGCATCGAAAAAGGCGAGAAGATTCTCCGCAAGGCGGCAAAGCTGCTCGACAATGGCGGTGAGATCATCCTCCTCAATGTCATCGAGGATATTCCGACCTATGTCGCCGTCGAGCTCCCGGGAAACATCGTAGAAGATGCCATGAAGGAAGGCCGCGACCGGCTGAATGAACTCGTCGCCAAGACCGGCATTCAGGCCACCGTCGAAGTCCGCAACGGCCCGCCCGCCAACAGCATTATTGCCGCGGCGGAAAGCCATGGCGCCGATCTTGTCATGGTCGCCTCGCACATTCCAGATATCTACAATTATTTCATCGGTGCCACCGCCGATCGCGTGGTGCGACACGCCAAGTGCTCGGTGCTGGTGGATCGGTAGGATTTGAAGCCATGGACACGAAACTTCAGGAAAAGATCCTGCGCGACCGCTGGCACGAACTGACAGCGCGCCTGCGCAAGATCGACACGGACCTCAGCCGCACCAAGCCGGCCGATGATGAAGACCGTGCCATCGAAAACGAGAATGACGAGGTGCTGGAAGGTCTCGGCCAGGCCGGGGAGGACGAGCTTCGCGCCATCGACGCCGCCCTCGAACGCATCGCCAGGGGCACCTATGGCACTTGCGCCCGCTGCGGGGCACGGATCTCCGAAGCCCGCCTTGCGGTCCTGCCGCAGACGCCGCTTTGCGAGGATTGCGCGGCAGACATGTGAGGCTGGGTCATCAAAATCGGGCATGGCTCGTCACAAAGATTTAACCTGACGCCACCAGGCGTCCGGTTGCGCCTTTGCCAATTCGATGCGACGATCCCTTCCGCTGGGTAAGGGTTCGTGTATGGGCGAAATCAACGGCATTCGTTGGGCTTACGACAGATATGAACTGATCGCCGACGGCATCGTCCACGGCGTCGGCCTGTTCTTTGCCCTGATCGGTGCCACCGTGCTGATCTTCTATGCCACCGTCTGGAGCCCCGCCGGCGCGATCGTTGCCGCCTGGATCTACGGCGTCGGGCTCGTGCTGACGCTCGGCATTTCCTTTTCCTACAATATCTGGCCGGTTTCGCGCACCAAATGGTATCTGCGCCGGTTTGACCACTCGGCGATCTTCATCCTGATCGCCGCCACCTACACACCCTTTCTGGAGCGTGGCGCCGACGATTCGTTGCTTTTTGGCATGCTGATCGTCATCTGGGCGATCGCCGCCTTCGGCATCTTCGTCAAATGTGTCTTTCCGGGCAAATACGACCGGCTGGCAATCCTGCTCTACCTCGCCATGGGCTGGAGCGGCATATTGGTGGCCGAACCCGTCGCCTCGCGCATTCCCTATGCCTCCATGCTGCTGATCGTCATCGGCGGTATCATCTATTCGCTGGGCGTCATCTTCCATGTCTGGGAGAGGTTGCGCTTCCAGAATGCCATCTGGCACGGCTTCGTGGTGGCAGCTGCCGCCGTGCATTATTCGGCCGTGCTGACCTGCTTCAGCCTGTCGGTCTCCACCGCGTGATACCTCGCTGATATCTGGCGTTTACATCGGCCCGCGCCCGGCGTATGCCCCAAAAACAAGCTTACTCCGACGAGACCATTCCGAACCGAGCCTGCCATATGACCGATACCGTTCTCATCCGGGACGCCACCGAAGCCGATCTTCCTGTTGTCAGAGATATCTACAATCACGCCGTCGAGCACACGACGGCGATCTGGAACGAAACGCTCGTCGATCTCGACAACCGCCTGGAATGGTTCAAGACCCGCAAGGGCAGGGGCTTTCCGGTCATCGTCGCCGAGATGAACGGCAAGGTCGCGGGTTATGCCTCCTATGGCGACTGGCGCGCCTTCGACGGCTACCGCCACACGGTCGAGCATTCCGTCTATGTCGACAAGGATTGCCGCGGTGCCGGCATCGGTGAGAAGCTGATGCGCGCGCTGATCGAGCGTGCGAGCGCCGGCAATGTCCACGTCATGATCGCCGGTATAGAGGCCGAAAATACCGCCTCCATCCGGCTGCACGAGAAGCTCGGCTTTCGCGTCGCCGGTACCTTTTTCGAAGTCGGCATCAAGTTCGGCCGCTGGCTCGATCTGACCTGCATGGAACTGCGCGTGCCGAAGGCCTGACGGGGCCTTGTCCAGATTGATTGCCGGCGAGGACTAACCATATTTTTATCGTAGTCTGCGCCTTGTAGGAATCTCTGGTGGCGCGACTCGCGGAGGAGAGGTTGATGTTTGGACGCACGGTGCTCGGTCTTTCGGCTTTCCTGGCCATGGCGGCCTATTCGCTGCCGGCGGCGGCTGCCAGTTGCGGCAGTACGGCTTCGCCGGAACTCGACTGGCAGGACTGCAACAAGAAGAACCTGATGCTTCAGGGCAGCGACCTCCAGGGCGCCAATCTCGCCGGCACGGATTTCTCGCTGACCGATCTCGGCGGCGCCAACCTCAAATCCGCCAATGCGGAAAAGGCGACCTTCGTACGTGCCTCGCTGGCCGAGGCAAGCGTTCAGGGCGCCAATTTCGGAAAAATCGAAGCCTATCGATCGACTTTTGCCGGGGCCATCGCCGATGGCGCAAGCTTTGCCGGCGCGGAATTGCAGCGGGCCGATTTCACTGGCGCGCAACTCACAAAGGCAAATTTCGAGAAGGCCGAGCTTGGCCGCGCCAATTTCGACAAGGCCGTTCTGACCGGTGTCAGCTTTGCGCTCGCCAATCTCTCCCGCGCCGATCTGACGGGCGCGCGCTTTGAAGGACCGATCAGTTTCGACCGCGCTTTCATGTTTCTGACCCGCATCGAGGGACTGGATCTGTCCGCCGCCACCGGCCTGCAGCAGGCGCAGATCGACCTTGCCTGCGGCGATTCCTCCACCAAGCTGCCTTCGGGGCTTTCCGTTCCTTCCAGCTGGCCCTGCCCGCAGGAGCAGGATTGAGCTCCGGAGCTGCTTGAAAACAGAGCCTTTCCTGTTCAGGCAAGCCGCCCGACCGGAATGATCTCGCGCGACTGCGTATGGAAGGGGTTGCCTTCCCAATCGCCGTACCATGCATCGACGGTTAGTCCGGCATCGCGCATCAAACCCGAGAGCTTGTCGCGCGGGGTATAGAGGATTTTCGAGCGACCGGCGAAATGCTCGCCCGTTGCAAGAACGCGGTAGCCGTTCTCGTAGGAAAGAACGCCGGTCGCCTCGTCGTAATGCGACTCGCCCGAGGCCTCGATCACACCAAGCTCCTGATGTTCGAGCTGACGCACGCTGCTGTGGCGTACATTGCGCTCCCTCTGGAAACCGGGATTTCGCGTATCGAACACGAACCGGCCGGCAGGGTTGAGATGCACGGCGACTGTCGCAAGGGCGGCACGCTGGTCCTCTTCCGTCAGGAAGACCTGAAAGGCATGGCCCGTCAGCACGACGAGATCATATCTCTTCCCGAGGCGCACGGTGCGGGCGTCGCCCTCGATCCATTCCACTCTATCGCCACCCGGCCGCGCCCTGCCGATATCGAGCATCGCCACAGCCGGATCGACGCCGGTGACGATACGGGTTGCAGCAAGGGCGGCCGTCAGCTCGCCGGTGCCGCAGCCGAGGTCGAGCACGGACTGCGCGCCTTCCGCCAGCGTCATGCAGAAATCGAAATCCGGCCCCCAGCGATTGGCGGCATCGTAGAATTGCGCCAGCGAAGGGTCGCGGTAGAGGGGATCGTCGGAAATCTTGCTCATGCACCTGGCTTTCTGTCACTGATATAGAGATAGCGCTCCACCGTCTCGCCTGCCGCGTTCTGCTTGCTGAAGACCTCCCGTCGCTGGTGCACCCGCCCGGCGACCTTCTGCGAAGGAAGATTTTCCAGGCTGACGATACTGACGAGGCGCGACAGGCCCATGACCGAGAAGGCATGGTCGCGACAGGCGGTTGCGGCCTCGGTGGCGTAACCCTTGCCCCAATAATCCCGCCAGAGATGGTAGCCGAGTTCCGGCTCCATGCCGCGCGATGTGTCCTGCAGCGTAATCCCGCAGTCGCCGAGCATGTCGCCGCTCTCACGGTCGATCACCGCCCAGAGGCCGAAGCCATTCTTCTCGTAGCTTCCGAAGGCGAGCCTGTCGAAGAAATCGCGTGTTGCCGCGGCATCCTTCACGGAGGGATAGTATCGCATGCACAGGGGATCGCCGAAGATACGCTCGAGCACCGGCAGGTCCGCAACGGTGATTTCGCGCAATATTAACCTGTCGCTGCGCAGGATTTCCCGCACGTCGGCCATTGTTTCATCCCTCTGTCACGGAGCGCGCCTAAGTCCGCGCCCACGTCTTCAACCCGCTTTATACGAGAGACCGCGCCATGGCGTCTGCCAAGATAAGCGTCATCATCGTCGGCGCCGGCATTGTCGGGGCCTCGCTCGCTTTCCATTTCGCCCGGCGCGGGGCCACCGTTCACGTGGTGGAGGAGGGCGCACGACCGGGCAGCGGCGTGACGGCACGTGCCTTCGGCTGGGTGAATATCATCAATATTGCGCCGGGAGCCGTAAATTACGGTCTGGTGCAGGAAGCGCTGGCTGAATATGCCCGCCTGCAGGCAGACCTGCCGGGTGGCTTCACCGCTGCGCGACCCGGTTCGCTCTTCTGGCTCGAAAGCTCCGCTGAAACCGAAGCCTTCGCCGCAGCCCATCGCGCTGCAGGCACGGACGTCGAACTGGTCGATGCCGCGACGATCGCCGCATGGGAGCCCAATCTGCTTGAGCCTCCTGCCTGCGCCGTCTTCTCGCCCCGCGATCTCGCGCTCGATCCTGCAAGGCTGGCGCGGGACCTGATCGATGCCGCCATTGCCGCCGGCGCGACCGCCACGTTCGGCCGGAGGGTCGAAAGCCTCCTTCTTTCAGGCGACCGGGTGAGTGGCGTGCGCTTGCCTGATGGCGTGATCGAAGCCGATCTCGTGATCCTCGCGGGCGGAACGGCGGTCGACCGCCTGACGGAGAATCTGAGCTTCCGCACCGGCGTCGAAGCCTCGCCCTCGATCATCCTGCGCTATCGCTGTCCTGAACCAGTCGCGAAGCGCATCCTGCGCGGCCCCGGCCTGGAAATCCGCCAGTCGGCGGACAACATGCTGCATGTCGCCAAGGGCTATATCGACGATACGGCGGAGAATGCACCCGAGAGGGTTGGCGAGCGGATACTGAAGGTCATGCATGAGCGCCTGCGCCTGCCCGAAGGCGTGACGCTCGTCGAAGCCGTCGCCGGTTACCGGCCTTTCTTTTCCGACGGGATGCCGCGGCTTGGTTTCCTGCCCGGTGTCGAGGGCGCCTATGCTGCGGTCGGCCACCCCGGCGTCATTCTCGCGCCGCTGCTCGGCCGGCTCGCGTCGGACCACGTGCTGGAAGGCAGGCGCTCTCCGCTCATCCCGCCGGCTGGCCTGATATGAAAAAACGGACCCGGTGGGGTCCGCTTTCCTTTACTTGCCGGGCTCGAAAACCATCGCATGCCCGTTGATGCAATAGCGCAGGCCGGTCGGCGGCGGCCCGTCCGGGAAGACGTGGCCGAGATGGGCCTCGCAAGTGCCGCAGCGGATTTCCGTGCGCACCATGCCATAGGTGCTGTCGCGGTGTTCGGTCACCGCATCAGGGGAAACCGGTTCGAAATAGCTCGGCCAGCCGCATCCGGCATCGAACTTGGTATCGGAGCGGAAAAGCGGCGCATTGCAGCTGACGCAGCGATAGAGACCGGTCTCGAAGGAATCCCAATAGGGACCGGTAAAGGCGCGTTCGGTGCCGTGCTGACGGGTGATGCGGTACTGCTCGGGGGTCAGCAGTTCCTTCCATTCGGCATCGGTTTTGTGAACTTTTGGGCTAGTGGTCGTTTCGGCCATGGAGTGCTCCTTTCGCCGGGGGCAATCTCTTTTCGTGCGCAAATGTGGGGCGCGGGGCACGATTGATCAAGTCCGGGATCCGGTCTGGGATCAAACCCTGCCGTCTCATTGCCCTATTCGTCGCCTAGTCAATTTGGGGGAAGACGACGAATCACCCGTGCTTTATTTTTAGTGTGCCACTAAGCTTAATAGTGCGCTTTTCGGGGACATCAGGTGTTTCATTCTTTAATTCTGGTTCTATACGGCGCAATCGCCGCGATCGCCTTGGGCGTGACCCTGCTGGAAGGCTGGGTCAACCACGATCGCTGGACCATACACCGCATTGCAGGGCTGATCGCCTGCCTTTTCTGGCCGCTGCCGCTTGCCTTCTTCATCCTGCATGGTTCCGTTTCCCGTCTCGCCGCACGCCTTTCCTGAACGTCAAGCCTGTGAAAATAACTTTCGGCACCCACTGCGGGCGCCCGAAATTGCTTGAGGCCATCGGCCGATTCACCTAAGCCTTGGAAAAGGCTATTTTGCTGGCGTTCATCCGTACCGCGGGGAGGGGACATGGCCGATGTTACGGCTCTGACATTTCTGGCCCTGTGTCTGCCGCTGATCGGTGCTCTCGCTGCCCCCTTCGTCATCCGCGTTTTAGGCGCAGGCGGCGCCTGGATGCTCGCCCTCGCCCCTTTGCTCGCCTTCCTGCATTTCCTACGTCTGGTGCCGCAGATCGCTCACGGCGAAATCATAACCGGCGGTTATGACTGGGTACCGGGATTGGGCGTCCGTTTTTCCTGGTTCCTGGACGGCTTGTCGCTCACCTTCGCCCTGCTCATTACCGGCATCGGCACGCTCATCGTGCTCTATGCCGGCGGATACTTGAGGGGGCATCCGGATCAGGGCCGGTTCTTCTCTTTCATCTTCCTTTTCATGGGCGCGATGCTCGGCGTCGTGGTTTCCGACAGCTTCCTGATGTTCTTCATCTTCTGGGAGCTCACCTCGATCACCTCCTTCCTGCTCATCGGCTTCGATCACGAGCGCGAGGCCGCACGGCGTGCAGCTCTGCAGGCGCTCGTCGTCACCGGGGGCGGAGGATTGATACTGCTCGCCGGCCTGCTCCTGCTCTGGGGCATGACCGGTGTCGCGCAGCTGTCCGAGCTCATGCAATACGGCGATGTCGTCAGGGGCAGCCCTCTCTATTTCGCGACATTGCTGTTGGTGCTTGGCGGCGCCTTCACCAAATCGGCGCAGTTTCCTTTTCATTTCTGGCTGCCGAATGCCATGGAGGCGCCCACGCCGGTTTCCGCCTACCTCCATTCCGCCACCATGGTGAAGGCCGGCGTCTATCTGCTGATGCGGTTGAACCCGGTCATGGGCGCGACGCCGGCATGGGAGATCCTGCTGCCCGTCTTCGGCGGCCTGACGCTCGTCACCGGCTCGGTGCTTGCCATCCGCCAGACGGATCTGAAGCTGAAGCTCGCCTATACGACCGTATCTTCCCTCGGCCTGCTGGTGCTGCTCACCGGTTTCGGGTCCGACTATTCCATCAAGGCAGCGGTGCTCTATCTGGTGGCGCATTCGCTCTTCAAGGGCGCGCTCTTCATGGTCGCCGGCATCATCGACCATGAGACTGGCACGCGCAACATCACGCGGCTTCGGGGCCTGCGAAAGGCCATGCCGCTGACCTTTGCGATCGCGATGGCCGCCGCCCTTTCCATGGCCGGCCTGCCGCCCTTTTTTGGCTTCCTCGCCAAGGAGGAAATCTATACGGCACTGGCTGCCGGCGATCCCTATTCCATCCTGTTCGCGGCCATTGCGGTTTTCGGCAATGCACTGATGTTTGCGATCGCCTTTGCCGTGGCGCTGAGGCCCTTTACCGGCCGGCCGGTGGAAACGCCGAAACATCCGCATGAGGCGCCGGTCCTGCTCTGGCTCGGCCCGGCAGTCCTCGCGCTCGCAGGACTGCTTGCTGCGCTCTTTTCCGGCTTCACACATGGCGCGATATCCTCGCCCATGACCTCTGCCGTTGCCGGCAAGACAACTACCATCATCTCTATTACGCTCGCGCCGCATGTCGGCGTGCCGCTGGCCCTGTCGCTGCTGACGATGGTGCTCGGCATCGCCGTCTACTGGCAGCTCGACCGCGCTCGTACTCTTGTGGCGTTTCTCCTGCATTCCGTCCGGGGTCCGGATCGCGGCTTCGACCATGTCATCGCCGGGCTGGTCCGTTTCGCCCATCGCGTCATCGGCATCGTTCAGCCGGGGCGACTGGATATCTATGTCGCCTCCACCTTCGTCTCAGTCGCGGCGATCCTCCTCGTGCCGCTTATCCTCCATGGCGAATTGCCGCAGGCCTTTGCCTGGCCCGCCGGCCTGCGCCCGCATGAGGCAGGCATCATGCTCATCGCGGTGCTCGGCCTTCTTGCCGTCCTGATCGCCCGCGACCGGCTGACGGCGATCGTCTCGCTCGGCATTCAGGGCTTTGCGGTTGCGCTGATCTTTCTGCTTTTCGGCGCGCCGGACCTCGCCTTCACCCAGTTCATGGTCGAAACGCTCGCGGTCGTCATCCTCGCCCTCGTCATGACCCGGCTGCGCCTGTCGCCGACCGATCCGCGCCACGGCGCCCGCCGCCTCTTCGATATCGCCCTTTCGCTTGCCTGCGGCCTCGGCCTCGCGCTGTTGTTGATGCGCGCCACGGAAGCACCGTTCAACACGGCACTCAGCGATTTCTTCAACGCCCATTCGAAGCTGATCGCCCACGGCGCCAATGTCGTGAACGTCATCATCGTCGATTTCCGCGGCACCGATACGCTCGGCGAAATCGCCGTCGTCGCGGTGACGGGGCTCGCGATCCTCGCGCTCATCCGCATCCGCGGGAATGCGGAGCGCAGGCTGGCGACGAACGATCCGGATGCGGAGGAGGCATGAGAAACGTCTCTTCAAAGCGCGTTTTCTTTGCAGCGAATGCGATGCCAATGGCGGCGCGTCGCCACACATCTCCCCATCATTCCTGTGCTTGTCACAGGAATCCAGCGTGCCCAAGTCCTTGGGCACGGAAGACTCTCTTCGCCATGAGGAATGAGTCTTTCACGGCGCGGATGCGCCGTGGCTGGATTCCCGTGACAAGCACAGGAATGAGGGAGGATAGGTTTCGGCGCGCCAGATCGGTCGTAATTTGCCTTTCCTCGTCCACCATTTCGGCTACGCGACGAAGCGGAGGCGCCCCATGAACACCCTCATCTTCCGCACCGTCGCACCCTTCATCACTGCGCTGATGCTGCTCTTTTCCGTCTTCATCCTGCTGCGCGGCCATAACGAGCCGGGCGGCGGTTTCATCGGCGGGCTGATTGCTGCTTCTGCGCTCGCGATTTACGGCATTGCATTCGGTGTGCAGGCGGTACGCCGGGCGATCCGCTTTCATCCGCTGGTGATTGCCGGCTTCGGCCTGCTGCTCTCCTGCTGCGCGGGCCTGATCTCCATTTTCTTCGCCGTGCCCTTCATGACCGGCCTCTGGGCCTACCCCACCGTCTTCGGCGTGGAAGTGCCGCTCTCCAGCGTCATGCTTTTCGATCTCGGTGTCTATTTCGTCGTGCTAGGCGCCGTCGCCTCGATTGCGCTGGCGCTGGAAGAAAGGGAGGTGGAGTGATGGAGGCGCTCTTTGCCATTCTCGTCGGCCTGTTCTTTTCGGCGGCCGTCTATCTGATGCTGTCGCGCTTCTCGATCCGCATCATGCTCGGTATCGCCATTCTCGGCAATGCCGTGAATCTCCTGATCTTCGCGGCAGGAAGGCTGACCCGCGAGGTCCCGCCGATCATCCCCGCTGGCGTCGATATGCTGCCGTCGGGTGCCGCCAATCCGCTGCCGCAGGCATTGATCCTGACCGCGATCGTCATCTCATTTTCTTTCCTCGCTTTCCTGCTGGTCCTGACCTATCGCGCCTATCAGGAGCTCGGCACCGACGATACGACCCGCATGCATGATGCCGAACCTGAAGACCGGCCGTTGCCGCCGTTGGGGTATTGATGGTGAGTAAGATGCGGATGCCTACCCCCCTCTGCCCTGCCGGGCATCTCCCCCACAAGGGGGGTGCCCACCCGACGACCCTCATGGGAGGCACCGCTTAATGGCCGCCCCCATCACCGACCTCTCGGCCGCGATGGTCACCACCCCGATCCCGCCGGTCCATTGGCTGGCGATCCTGCCGGTCGCGCTCTGCATCAGCCTCGGCGCGCTGCTCTTGATGCTGCGCAGCTTTCCCCGCCTGCAGGCATGGATCGCCATTGCCGGCCTCGTTGTCCTGCTGCTTCTCGACGTCGCTCTGCTGCGGCAGGTCGCCCAGAATGGTCCGCTCACCATGGTGATGGGCCGCTGGCTGCCGCCCTTCGGCATTGCGTTCACCGTGGATGTCTTCAGTGCGCTGATGGCACTCGCCGCAGCCGTCGCTGCCCTTGCCGCCGGCATCTATGCCTTGTCGGACACCACCGAAAGCGGCCGGCGGTACGGTTTCTTCCCGCTGTTGATGCTGCTGATATCAGGCGTCACCGGCGCCTTCCTGACCGGCGACATCTTCAACCTCTATGTCTGGTTCGAAGTACTGCTGATCTCCTCTTTCGGCCTGCTGATCCTCGGTTCCGAACGGGCGCAGATCGATGGGGCGCTGAAATATGCCGTACTGAACCTCATCGCCACGACGCTATTCCTGATTGCGGTCGGCATCCTCTATGCGAGCTTCGGCACGCTCAACATGGCCGATATCGCCGAGCGGGCGGCGGGACTCAGTGGCACCGCGCCGCTGATGACGCTTGCCTGCCTCTTCCTCCTCGCCTTCGCCATGAAGGCCGCAGCCTTTCCGGTGAATTTCTGGCTGCCGGCCTCCTATCACACGCCGCGCATCGCCGTTTCCGCGCTCTTTGCCGGCCTGCTGACCAAGGTCGGCGTCTATGCGCTGCTGCGTGTCCTCGTCATGCTGCTGCCTGCCGAACGAGACGAACTCAGCCTGCTGATATCAGTCGTCGGTGCCCTGACCATCCTCGTCGGCGCATTGGGGACGCTTGCCGAAACCGACCTGCGCCGGCTGCTCGGCTATATGGTGATTTCGGGCATCGGCAATATGCTGGTCGGTATTGCTCTCGGTACGGCCGATGGCCTCGGCGGTGCGGTCTTCTATGCGTTGCATTCGGTCGTGCTGATGACGGCGCTCTATCTGCTGGCGGGCGAAGCGGGCAGGCGGGGCGGGTCCTTCTCGATTGCCGCACTGGGGGGGCTCTATCGCCAGAGCGGCTGGTTCGCGGCGATTTCGCTCATGCTGTTCTTCGCCGCCTGCGGCCTGCCGCCCTTTTCCGGTTTCTGGCCGAAGGCGCTGTTGGTTAAGGCCTCGCTCGATCTCGGTGCCTGGTGGCTGGCAGGCGCCGTCCTGCTCGGCGGCTTCCTGCTCACCATCGCTTTCGGCCGCCTCTTCCTGTTTGCCTATTGGCGTCCGTCCCCGCTGCCACTCCCGCCAGTGCGGACCGGCTGGACGGTTGCCCTGCCGCTTGCGGCATTGACGATCCTCGTCATCGGCTTCGGCGTCCTGCCGGAGCAATTGCTGCAGTTCGCCCGGTCGGCGGCCGACGGGCTTGCCGCTCCCTCCGCCTATATCTTCTCCGTCTTTCCGGAAGGGACTATATGATGATCGTCCTGTTCCTGAGCTTGCCGCTCGCCATTGCCTGGGTCGCCGTGACAGGCAGCGCCTCGCCGCATAATTTCGTCTTCGGCCTAGCCCTGTCGCTGCTGTCGCTTTCCGTCGTGCGCGAGGCCTTTGCCGACCGTTCGCCGCCGCGCCGTATCCGCCCGCTGCACATCCTCCTGCTTGCCGGCCTTTTCCTGAAAGAGCTGGCGCTTTCGGCCTGGCGGGTGGCGCTGACGGTGCTTTCGCCGCGCATGCAGCTTACTCCCGGCATTCTCGCATTCCCATTGACGGTGACGAGCGATTTCCAGATCACTCTGCTTGCCAACCTCATCACGCTCACGCCCGGCACACTCTCGGTCGATGTGTCAGGGGATCGGCGCATGCTCTACGTGCATGCGCTGGACTGTGCCGATCCGCTGGCGGTCAGACGCGATATTGCCGACGGATTCGAGCGCCGCATTATGGAGGCCTTCGGATGATAACGCCCGCCGCCATCGTTTCCGCCGCCGCCATCGCAGCGCTTGGCATCCTCTGCGTGGCGCTCTTTCTCACCGTCTGGCGGGTCATTGCCGGCCCAAGCTTGCCGGATCGTATATTGGCGCTCGATATGCTGACGGGCATCGCCATCGGCTTCATCGCCGTCGTCGCCGTGCGCACCGGCTTCTCGCTTTACATCGATATCGCCATTGCGCTTGGCCTCGTCGGTTTCCTGGCAACCGTCGCCTTCGCCCGTTTCGTGCTCTCGCGCGGAGAGGTGGGAGAGGCCGGACCTGAGACGCGAAGGAGGAGCTGATGATGATGGACTATGCGCTTGCTGTCATCACCGCTGTGCTGCTGCTGGCAGGCGCCTTCTTCGCGCTGGCGGCGGCGATCGGCATCGTGCGCTTGCCGGATCTCTACACGCGCATGCATGCCGCCTCCAAAGCCGGCACGGTCGGTTCCGGCCTATTGTTGCTTGCCGCCGGGCTTTACTCAGGCGAACTTGCCGTACTTGCCAGAGCGTTGGCTGGTTTCCTCTTTTTCATCCTGACGGCGCCTGTTTCTGCACACCTTCTTGCGAGAGCTTCGCATAAAACTGGGCATTTCCCAGCACGTATCTCAATACGTGACGATATGCGAATGCGCTGAGAGTGAGGGCTATTCAGAATTTTAAGCTAATTTACGCAAACTTATGCACTGGAAGCACGAGTAAAGCTTGCTGACCTGCTGACCAATTCTTTGTGATGGATTTTTTTTCTAGGAAAATCGTAATTAATAATTGGCCTTTTCGGAAAACGATGCTATTTGAAAACTCAAGTAGAGTTCTGATTGTGAATTAGAATCGTACTGCTTCCAAGTCCCCTAGCCTTGATTGCCAATGTCTAACTGGGTGACGGCCTGGAAGAATACGTAGTAGCTCACCTTCAGGCAGTATTGGCGCAGAGAACGGTCTTCGGAATCTAGGGGTGGATTTCCGGTTTTTCGAAACAAAGGCTGCAACCTGCTCTTTTGCTGTTTGGCTCTACGAAGAGGGTTCTTCGTCTTTTGGGAGAAGGACCGTTTGAGCATGCTAACAGGAGAAAGAATATGACGGATATGGCGACCGGCAATGCGCCGGAGCTGCTCGTGGAACTGACGGCCGATATCGTCGCGGCCTATGTCAGCAACCACGTTGTCCCGGTCAGCGACCTGGCCAATCTGATTTCCGACGTACACTCGGCATTGAGCAACACATCCGTACCGCAGCCGGTGGCAGCGGTCGTCGAAAAGCAGAAGCCCGCAGTCTCTGTCCGCAAGTCCGTACAGGACGAGCAGATTACGTGCCTGGAATGCGGCGGTAACTTCAAGTCCCTGAAGCGTCACCTGATGACGCATCATAATCTCGCGCCGGAAGAATATCGCGAGAAGTGGGACCTGCCTGCCGATTACCCGATGGTGGCCCCGGCCTATGCCGAAGCGCGCTCGCGCCTCGCAAAGGAAATGGGCCTGGGACAGCGCCGCAAGCGCGGCCGGGGCTGAGGCCTCTCCCTCCGCTGGACGATACGAAGAGCCGGGCCTGGTGCCCGGCTTTTTTGTATTCGCGTTTCGAAGGTGGCGCTCATCTTCGAATGACTTTCGGCCATTGTCATCTATCTTCAAAAAAAGCACGACAAAAATGTCGGCCTGGCAACAGCCCATCCGTCTCTAGATCAATTCCCGCAAAAGTGCTTGAGCGTTTTGCGTTCGGAATTGCATGAAAAGATTGAGGAAAGGCGGGCGCTCACGCCGCCGCAATAAGAGGAGAAGAGACAATGCGCGTAATGGTTATCGTCAAGGCGACTGCGGACAGCGAAGCGGGCGTCATGCCCTCGACCGAGCTTCTGGCCGCCATGGGCAAATATAACGAGGATCTCGTCAATGCCGGCATCATGCTGGCAGGCGAGGGCCTGCATCCGTCCTCCAAGGGCAAACGCGTCGCCTTCGATGGTCCGAAGCGCCTGGTGATTGACGGCCCCTTCGCCGAGACCAAGGAATTGATCGCCGGTTACTGGCTGTGGCAGGTCAAGGACATGGATGAGGCGATCGAATGGATCAAGCGTTGCCCCAATCCGATGCCAGGCCCGAGCGAGATCGAAATCCGTCAGGTCTTCGAAGCCGCCGATTTCGGCGAAGCCTTCACGCCGGAGCTTGTCGAACAGGAAGAGCGCCTGCGCGAAAAGATGGCCGACGGCAAATAATCTGATCGGAAACTGAATCGCGAGGCGTCCGGAGGCTATATCTCCGGGCGCTTGGTTGCTCAGGCCGCAGCCCGCACGCGTGCTTCCTCGCGGATGCGGTTCACCATCGAGCGCAGCCCGTTGGAACGCTGCGAGGAGAGGTTTTCGGTGAGCCCGATCTTGGAGAAGATCTGAAAAGCATCGAGAGCAGCAATTTCGGAAGCCATTTTGCCGGAATAGGTGGAGAGCACGATGGCGACGAGGCCACGCACGATATGCGCATCGGAATCGCCCTCGAACGTCATGATGGGATTGTCCGGATTGCCTGATGTATGCGTCACAAGCCACACCTGGCTGGCACAGCCCATCACCTTGTTCTCAGAGGTCTTCTTCTCCTCGGCCAGGTCCGGCAGCGCCTTGCCGAGTTCGATGACATATCGGTAGCGGTCTTCCCAATCGTCCAGGAAGGAGAAGTCGTCGATGATCTGGTCGAGGGTTGCCATACTTATCAGGCCTTTCACTGTTACCTGATCATATAGGCGAAGCGACCGCAGATTTGAACCGTTAAAAAGAAACGCCGTGAGGGATGGGCATCCTCACAGCGCAGCATAGTGCTGAAATAAACAGGGCAGGCACGTCAGGCATGGGGCATCTCCGCGTCATGCGGACCACCGATGCAAGCTTGGGTGCGGGCGGATTGCCCGCGAAATTCGTCAGATGGCCGGCTTCGGCGTCGGCAGCGGGATCGTGCCGGCCGGAATGGTACCGGTCACGACCTGTTCGGCCGAAGTGCCGTCTTCCACCGGCGGGCGGTAGGGCTGCGGCATGTGCGGCATTGGCTGGCTGAGCGCAGCCTGTGCTTCGCGCACGGTATTGGTGACGGCTTCCGGCAGAGAAGGAGCGGCGAGCGCCACAGACGCCTGCGGCACGGCCGATTTTGCGGAAGCCATTTTGGAATTATCGTCCTTGAACTGGCTGTCAAGCAGTTCGTAGGCGACACGGGCGCCTTCGCGAGCCCGGTAGCCGAGAGCCGTCAAGGTTTCGCCACCCTTGGTGCAGACCTCAGGCTTTTCGGCGCACATGCCGGTCAGATAGTCATAGGCGCCGCTAGCCGCCGTGAAAGCGTCGGAAAGCTGCAATTGCGTGTGGCCGGCATTGTCGGGGTTCTCCGAGCTGAAAACGGAAAGCACCACGAGCACAAGGCCAAACCAGAATGATCCTTTGATCAGAAACCACATTGTCTTGCCCATCCTGTTTTCCCGTCCGGTCTTGCTGCCGAATCGGGCCGGTTGTCCGGTGTGTTTTCACCCTACCGCCAAGTTGCGAATGCCGCTTTTCGAAATTCGTCGGCATTTGCGGCAAATTTGTCTCGAATTTTAATGATCGCAATTTTCGGGGCATTTCAGTCGAATTCTAATGATCGCCGTTAAGCATGGTGGCAACTGCGGCCCGCAATTGTTGGGCTTTTGGCCCACCACTCTGCCACAAGAGTTAACGCGATACTGAAATATAAGGAAAATCCGTCGCTTACCTGCTATTAACCACAAAATTCAAAGAGCCGTGCGGATGGCCCAAAACGGGACTTTTGGCGTTTTTGGACTGTGGAGGGCGACTTTGCCTTATCCTTTCCTTAAGCCGCGGGGGCCTATTGTCCGGGGCAATGAAAGGCCTTTTCGGGCAGGTATTGCGTGCGAGTATTGAGTGACATTGGCGGCCGGGCGACAGCCCTCGTGGACCGGGCAGCGGAAGGCTGGCTCTCCCGGACGAGCGGCGGCGAAGCTGTGCGCCAGAGCGAGCTCGCCATTCTGCGCCGCCTCGTCTTCCTGTCCTCCGCAGCCCTTGTCGCTGCTCCCCTCGGTCTCTCGCTCGTCACCAGCCCCGCTGTCGCCCTTCCGGCCGGCGTCGCCACCGTCTGCGCGGCCTTCCTGTTTTCCGCCGTCGGCAGTATCGCGCTTTCCCGCCAGGCTATCCCCCAGAACGCGGCAGCAGCCAGCGCCGACGATCTCTTTCTTGAAATGAGCCCCGGCCTCGTGCTCTTCCTCGATCCGCACGGCAGCGTGACGGCGGCAGGCGGTCGCGACAGACGCGATTATCTCGCGTGGATGCGCGATCCGAAGGGCAGGGGCTTCTTCGAACAGGTTCATATCTCCGACCGCATCCTTTTCCTGCAGGCGCTGGATGCCCTGCGCCAGGGCGAGGAAAAGGCAACCGTCGATCTGAGATTGGAGCGTCCTTCCGTCTCGCGCGATCACCGCCAGTTCGCTTATCTGCGCATGGACATGACCGCGCGGCGGGATATGGACGGCATGCTTTCGTCCGTCATCGCCCAGCTGCATGATGTTTCGGTGGAGCAGCGGCTTCGCGCCGAGGCGCAGACGCGTGTGGCCGATGCGGAATTGGCCAACGACGCCAAGTCCCGCTTCCTCGCCGCCGTCAGCCATGAGTTGCGCACACCGCTGAACGCCATCCTCGGCTTCTCGGATATCCTGATCGGCGAATATTTCGGCAAGTTCGAAAACGACCGCCAGCGCGAATATGTCGGCCTGATCCGCGAATCCGGCGCGCATCTGCTCTCCGTCGTCAACACGATGCTGGATATGAGCAAGATCGAGGCGGGCCGTTACGAATTGCTACTCGAGTCTTTCGATATCGGCGCATCGATCCGCTCCTGTGAATCGATGCTGACGCTGCAGGCCAAGAGCAAGGGCGTCACTCTGACGAACCGCATCCAGCGCGGCATCGGCGAAGTGATGGCCGATCAGCGCGCACTGCAGCAGATCCTCATCAATCTCGTCGGCAATGCCGTGAAGTTCACAGAGGCCGGCGGCGTGGTCACCGTCGACGCGGCCATGCGCGACGGCATCCTCAAGCTGACGGTTAGCGATACCGGCATCGGCATCCCCGCCGACCGGCTGGCGACGCTTGGCCAACCTTTTGTCCAGATCCAGAATGATTATACCCGCCGATTCGAGGGCACGGGTCTTGGCCTCTCGCTGGTCAAGGGCCTTGTCGCCCTGCATGGCGGTCATTTCGCCATTGCCAGCCAGCCGGGCGAGGGCACCATCATCACCATCGAGATCGCGGCTGATGGTTCCGGCGCCTGCACCGGCGAGGATACCAGCCGGACGGGGGCGGTCGAATTTCCGCCGCGGCTGAAGGGTGCGGTGGATGCCGCAGAAGTGGAGGAGGGGCTCTTCGATGGCCGCGCGCAAGCGAAAATCGCCTAAGGGCAGGAAAGGACGGCAGCAGCCGGGCCTTTTGATGACCGGTGCTGCGGCGCTCGGCGGCATCGGCCTGCAGGGTGCCACCGCGCTGGGTGGCCTTGGTCTTCAGGGTGCGGGCGCGCTCGGTGGCGTCATCGGCCGCAATCCCTCCGTTGCCGGCGGCACGATCGCCTTCGTCGTCATCTTCTCCTTCGTCGCCGCCAACGCGCTCTGGTATCAGCCCGGTACGCACCCGCATCCGATCTTCCGCACCCGCGATCCGGGCGCGCCGAACGTTATGGGTTTCCGGCCACAGCCCGAGCTGCAGGGCGATGTTACCACATTCCGCATCGAGCGGCCGGACGATGCCGCCGCCACAACCGAAACCACGCCACCGCCTGCAGTGCCCGGCCAGCAGCCGAACCAGCTCGTCATGGATATCCAGAAAGAGCTGATCCGCCGTGGCCTCTATAACGGCAATGCGGACGGCGTTATCGGCCCGCGCACCAGTGCTGCCATCCTCTTCTTCGAAGAAACCGTCGGCATGGCACAGTCGGGCGATGCGACGCCGGACGTGCTCGCAGCGCTCAGGACCGATGCTGCCGGCCCGTCGACCATTCCCGCCGAAAAACCGCCGGAGGACGTGACATCGAAGGCGACGGAGGAAGATCCGGTCGCGGCCGCCATCCGCAGCGCCGAAAAGACCGTCAAGACGGCTCCATCAACACCGAAACAGGTTCCCCTGTCAGGCATTTCAAACGTCGATCTGGTGCTGAAGATCCAGAAGGGCCTGACCAACATGGCCTATGCCAATGTCGGCGTCGACGGGGTTGCCGGCGAACAGACCCGTGCCGCCATCCGCCATTTCCAGAAGCACTACAATTTGCCTGAGAATGGCGAGCCGAGCGAAGCCGTGCTGAAGAAGCTCAAGGAAATCGGCGCGCTCTGATATCATCCCTGCCGCGCCGGGACTGACGGCTGGTTCGCAAGCCGCATGGGCCGATAGTCCACCGCCGGCGCCCGTCCTTCCACATCGACCACTTCTTCGATCGGCCCGATATTGATGGCGGCCGAGCTCCGGTAGCGTTTCGGCGCGATGCCAGTCACCCGCTTGAAGGCGTTGGAGAAGGCGCTTTCGGACGTATAACCGAGCGACAGCGCCAGCAATGAGACGGGCATGGAGCTCTCACGCAGCGCCCGTTCGGCAAGGCGCATGCGCCATGCGGTCAGATAGGTCAGCGGCGCCACACCCGCGACAGTCTTGAAACGCAGCGCAAAGCTGGTGCGCGACATGCCGGCCGCCTTTGCCAGTTCCCCAAGCTGCCAGTCGCGTGCAGGATCGGCATGCATCTGCCGCAGCGCAGGCGCGATCTTGTCATCGCCGAAGGCGCGCAGCCAGCCGACCGTCAGCGGCTCCGATGTCATGATATGGGCGCGCAATACCTGCACGAAGATGAGCTGCGAAAGCTGGGCCGAGGCAAGCAGCGCGCCCGGCTTGCCGGCGGCCATTTCCCGCACGAGCTGATCCAGCAGCCAGCGCAGCACACCGGCTTCCGCAAGCGTCGCCCGCACGTGGATGATGGGCGGCAGCACATCAAGCAGCAGTGCCGTGCCGGTGGGACCAAGCGCGATATGCCCGCCGATATAGAGGAAATCCTCGCCCGCGCCGTGCCGCGCCATGCCATTGACCTTCTTCTCCTTGAAGGCCGTGACGGCATCGGTCGGTTTCAGCGCAAGATCGGTTGCCAGCACGAAGGAATGCTTGCCGTTCAGCAGGATGACGTCGCCGGCTTCGAGCAGGATCGGCGCACTGCCATTATCAAGCACCAGCCAGCAGCGGCCCTTGGCGACGGCGCTGATCTTGATGCGGTTCGGCTGCGGAAAGGCGAGCGCCCAAGGCCCGCCGGCAATCAGCCCGCCGGCCATCAGGCAGCGGGCATCGAGCAGACTGAGCATTTCGGAGAGGGGATCACTGGTCATCTTTGTACGATGGCGCAAGAAATCGGGATTTACAAGCATTCAGAATCCCGCGTGGCCGACATAGATGTTTTCCGACTAGAAAGGAGACATTTCATGTCTACTCCCCAAGCCCCCATCGGTTCCCGCTTCGGCGCAGCGTCCACGGCGGAAGACGTGATTGCCGGCCATGATCTCTCCGGCAAGGTGGCAATCGTCACCGGCGGTTATGCCGGTCTCGGCCTCGAGACCGCCCGCGTGATGGCCGCCGCCGGCGCCAAGGTCATCGTCCCCGCCCGCAATATCGAGAAGGCGAGGGCCGCACGTGAAAGCGTTCCCAGCGTGACATTCGCCTATATGGACCTGATGGATCCCGATTCGATCGACGATTTCGCCGATCGCTTCCTTGAAGACGGCGAGCCGCTGCATTTCCTCATCAACAACGCCGCCGTCATGGCCAACCCGCTGACGCGCGACGGCCGCGGCTACGAATCCCAGTTCTCCACCAATCACCTCGGCCATTTCCAGCTTGCTGCCCGTCTCTGGCCGGCGCTGGTGCAGGCGGAAGGCGCTCGCGTCGTTGCCGTCTCCTCCCGCGGCCATGTCCGTGCCGGGATCGATTTCGACGATCCGATGTTCGAAGACCGCGAATACCAGCCCTATGTCGCCTACGGTCAGTCGAAGACGGCAAATGCGCTATTCGCCGTATCGCTGGACGCTTTCGGCGCAAGGCACGGCGTTCGCGCCTTCTCGCTGCATCCCGGCGGCATCGTCACGACCGATCTCATCCGCCACCAGTCGCGCGAATATCTGCTGGCGAGCGGCTATGTGGATGCCGACGGCAATCCGGTCATCGACCCCGAAAACAACAAGAAGACCATTGCGCAGGGAGCGGCAACCACCATCTGGTGCGCCGTCAGCGATGAGCTGGAAGGCATGGGTGGCGTCTATTGCGAGAACTGCGATATAGCCAAGGCTGTGCCCGCCGACTCCGAGGAACTGCTCGGCGTGCGCCCCTGGGCGACCGATCCGGAACTTGCCGAACGTCTCTGGCAGATGAGTGAAAGACTGACAGGGCTCACGCAGAGCTGAGGCCATAGGCTCACATGCGGCGCCGGGGTAGGGCCTTTACGACCTAAGTATAACCCTCGATATTCTTAGCCAATTGTTAACCATGTTGTTTGAAGCTTCCCTAATGTAGCTTGGGGGAGCTCGATCATGCAGGCGCTGAAAGTAGTGGAGGAGAATACCGTAAGTCCGGCCCATGAGCCGGATGGGCCGGATCGCGACGCGTTGCGCCATATCCTCTCGCGTCTCGCCGAAGAGGCCTCCACGCTCGGCGTCGATCTCGTCGATATTGCCGGCGCCATCCAGGACATGGCGGCGATGTCCGCCCGCCATGCCGCCGCCTTCGACGATGTCACCCGCACCGCTCTCTCGATCGCCGAGACCAATCGCTCCGTCGCCGTTTCCCTTCGCGAGACGGACGGTACTGCTTCCGAGGCTCGCCATATGCTGAAGGAATCGGCCGACCGCCTCTCCGGCTCGGTCGAGGAAATCCGTCACATGGTCCAGTCTTCCGAAGAAATCAGCACGGAAATCTCCGGCTTTTCCCGCTCGCTGACGGATGTGGACAAGGTCGCCGCCGAGATCAGCACCATTGCCCGCCAGACCAATCTCCTGGCGCTGAATGCGGCGATCGAAGCTGCCCGTGCCGGCGAGGCGGGCAAGGGCTTTGCCGTCGTCGCCTCCGAAATCCGCGCTCTGTCGCTGCAGACCTCCAAGGCGACGGGCTCCATCCAGGAAACGCTGGAGCAGCTTCGCGCAAAGATCGACCGACTATCGGTTGTCGGCGGCGGTGCGCGGGAAAGTGCGGCCGGCGTGCGCCAAAAATCCGAGGCGATGCGCGGCGCCTTCGAAAGCATGGAGCATGTCATCACCCGCATCCTCGACAGTTCCGCCGTCATGGCGAATACGACCGAGGCCGTGGACAGGGACTGCGCCGGCTTCGTCGCCAAGCTCGGCGAAATGTCCGCCGAAGTGCTGGATTCCAACGGCCGGCTGCAGCAAGCGGCCAAACGCGTCGACAGCGTCGTCGGGCTCTCCGAAACGCTAATCCAGCTGACCGCAAGCGCCGGCGTGGAAACCGCCGACCGCCACTGGATCGAACAGGCGCAATCCGTCGCCGCAGACATATCGCGTGCCTTGGAGCGTGCCGTTGCCGAGGGCACAATCGGCATGGAGAGCCTGTTCAACCGCCAGTACAAGCCGATATCAGGCACCGATCCGGTGCAGATGATGGCCCCCTTCACCGAACTCACAGACCGCCTGCTGCCGCCGATCCAGGAGCCGGTGGCCGGCTCGGACGAGCGCATCGCCTTCTGTGCAGCCGTCGATGAAAACGGTTACCTGCCGACCCACAACAAGAAGTTCTCGCAGCCGCAGCGGCCCGGCGATATCGTCTGGAATACCGCCAACAGCCGTAACCGCCGCATCTTCAACGATCGCGTCGGCCTTGCTGCCGGCAGAAGCACCGCGCCCTTCCTCGTCCAGACCTACCGGCGGGACATGGGCGCCGGCAATTTCGTCATGATGAAGGATATTTCCGCGCCGATCACTGTCCGCGGCCGCCATTGGGGCGGCCTACGGCTGGCGGTGAAGGTATAGCGTTGCCGCCACCTGCCGAGCGGTCTATACCGCACCCATGAGATTGCGCGCCGATATCTACGTTTCCGCTCTCGTTCGCAGGGTTTTTTCCGCGGGCGATTTTGCTGCCGTGGAGAAGAAGGGTGCGGAGGAGGCCGGTGCCATCTTCATCCGCCAGCGCTTCCGCGATGGTCTCGAAACCCTCTATGCGCCCGCCCCGCAGAGCTTCTTCGACGAGGAGAGCAGCGGCGACCGCCTGTTCGAAATCAGGCTCGAACGCGCCGAGCCGGACAAGGTACGGGAAATGCTGGACCGCGAACGCAAATTTGACCCAGATCTCTGGATCGTCGAACTGGAAGCGGACGAGGTTTCGGCGCTCGTGCCGATGGCCGGCTGACGGCCTGCCTTGAATTTATGCCATTTTCCATCTAGTTTACCGCCATCCGCAATACCAACAGGATGTGTGCTCAATGGATATGAACCTGATCGCAACGCCAATTCGCCTTGCCATCGGGGATTTCCATGCCTGCATCCATGACGCTTTCCAATCTTTCGTGGTCCACGCCTGACGGCCGGCCGCTTTTTTCCAATATCGATCTGAGCTTCAACGCTGAGCGCACCGGCCTCGTCGGCCGCAACGGCGTTGGCAAGACCACGCTTTTGAAGCTGGTTGCCGGCGAGCTGCAGCCGCAGACCGGTGCCATCGCCGTATCGGGTACCATCGGCATCCTGCGCCAGAGCGTGCAGGTCGGGCCGGATGAGACCATCGCCGATCTCTTCGGCGCGACCGACGCTCTCTCCGTCCTCCGCCGTGCCGAAAGCGGCGAGGCTGACGCCGACGAACTTGCTGTCGCCGACTGGACGCTCGAAGCCCGCATCGATGCAGCCCTGGAACGATCAGGCCTTGCTGCGGCCCCGCAGACGCTGCTGGCAGCGCTGTCCGGTGGCCAGCGCACCCGCGCAGCACTCGCCGCCCTGATCTTCGAGGAGCCGGATTTCCTCATTCTCGATGAACCGACCAACAATCTGGACCGCGACGGCCGCGAGGCGATGATCTCGCTTCTCGGCAACTGGCGCCACGGCGCTCTGATCGTCAGCCACGATCGCGAACTGCTGGAAACGATGGATGCCATCGTCGAGCTGACGACGCTTGGCGCCACGCGCTATGGCGGAAACTGGAGCGATTACCGCGCCCGCAAGGCGTTGGAACTGGCCGCCGCCGAGCACGATTTTGCCGATGCCAGGAAACGCGTGGCGGAGGTCGCCCGCAGCACACAGGAAACGGCCGAGCGCAAGGCGCGCAAGGACAGCGCCGGCAAGAAGAAGGCCGCCAGGGGCGACATGCCGCGTATCGTTGCCGGCGGCCTGAAGCGCCAGGCGGAAAATACCAGCGGCGAGAATGCCCGCCTTGCCGAGCGCCGCCGCGCCCAGGCGCTTGCGGATGCCGAGGAGGCGCGCAAGCGTATCGAGATCCTGCAGCCGCTCTCCGTCAAGCTGCCCTCGACCGGCCTGCCGCCCGGCAGATCGGTGCTGAAGATCGATGCGGTCACCGCCGGCTACGAGGCGGGCGAACCGATCATCCGCAAACTGTCCTTCGATATCACTGGTCCCGAACGCATTGCCGTCACCGGCCCGAACGGCTCGGGCAAGACGACATTGCTGGCGCTGATTTCAGGTGATCTCCAACCATGGGAAGGAACGGTCCGCGTCCTCACCTCTTTCTCCATGCTCGACCAGCGCGTCAGCCTTCTCGATCCCGCGACGTCGATCCGTGACAATTTCCGGCGGCTGAACCCGCAATCGGATGAGAATGCCTGCCGCGCAGCACTCGCCCGGTTCATGTTCCGGGCCGATGCGGCGCTGCAGGTCGTCTCGACACTGTCGGGCGGCCAGCTTCTGCGCGCCGGCCTTGCCTGCGTTCTCGGCGGCGCAGCACCGCCGGCGCTGCTGATCCTCGATGAGCCGACCAACCACCTCGACATCGATTCCATCGCCGCCGTCGAAGCCGGCCTGAGGGCCTATGACGGGGCGCTGCTGATCGTCAGCCACGATGAGGTGTTTCTGGAAATGGTCGGGATCACGCGCCGGTTGGCGTTGCCTGCAAGATAGAGCAATTCCAGCAAAAGTGCGTAGCGGTTTTGCGTCCGGAATTGCGTGAAAACTAGGATATAGAGCGCTTCCGTGATTCGAAGATAAACGGAAATGCTCTAGTTCCGCGAAGGATATGCCGAGCTGGCGGTTAGCGTGCCCGGCTGACGCTCTTGAGATCACGCACCGGCGCCTGCCGGATGAAGCGGTAGGCGGGAGGCTGTGCCTGTGCGGCGGGAGCCGGCTGGGCTGCAGCCGGCGCTTCCGGATTGTAGGTGTAGCGGTCGGCGCGACGCCACGTTTCCACGCGGGCATGACATTCTTCCGGGTCCAGCGCATCGAGAACGAGGAAGGCGCGGCTGACATTGTGCGGTACTTCGGCAAGATGCGGATAGAGCTTCTCCAGCACGAAGACGGAATCGAGGAAGCCCATGCCGAGGCTCGTCAGCGTCGTGGCGAGCTGCTGTCCCGAGAGGTCGAGCATGATGCGCTCCGCAAGCCAGCGGCTGGCCGACAGGGCATCGGCTAGTGCTGTGGCGAAATGCTTGGCTTCCCGCGAGCGCGCAAAGCGCACCAGCAGCGCCTCCTGAATATCGGACAGCGAGCGCAGGCCGAGCCGGTCCTGATCATTGCGGCCGAGATGGCCGGCAAGGCTGCGGATGCGCTCGCGCAACGCCTCTTCATTGGCAAGACGCTGTACTTCCTCCTGGTCTGCTTCCGGCGCAGCAGGCATCGGCGAAAGCGGCATGGCGGGCTGCTCGACAGGTGCGGCGGCGGACGGACGCGGTTCGGCCTGGCGCAGTGCCACTAGCGCATCGATGACATCAGGCGACAGGGCATCGCGGCTGACGATCGCCTTCACATGCGCAGCACCATGGGTGCGGGCAATCGTGATCAGCGTGTCGTCATCGATTGCCTTGGAGGAGGTGAGGAAGGGGGCTGCGACCTCGATCGGCTGATTGCCGATGAAGAGCGCAACGGCTGCCGGCATGTTCTCGCATTGGGAAAGGGCTGCAACGGCCTGCCGCCTCGCTTCTTCGGAGGAGGCCTGGAAAAGCGGCATGAAGAGTTCGGCAAACTGGCGCAGTTCGGAGCGTGTCGGATGTGACAGGTTCTCGAAACTGCTGACAGTCGCCATCAACACCACGTCCTTCTTCCTGATGGCCATGGGGCCTTCTAGGTCTCGAAACCGGTCACGCACAAGAACACCCTGAAAACGCAGAACAAGCGGGAAACCGTGGGCCGACAAGCGCTGGCGGGACGCACGTCGGACCATATGGTTATGAACAAATCCTACACCGGCACGGTTAATGCATGCTGAAGATTCTATTAAAATGCAACAGAAATATACACGTTTCGCGTGTTGCAATTTGATGAGTCAGCAAAATAAAATCAATCGCCCCGGACGTGGGGCGATTTCCAGTTTTTAAACGTGTGGATAAATAGCCGGCAAATAATCTAGCGGCTCTTGCGGCCTCTAAGTGCCGACAGCAGTTTGTCGTGATTGTCATGACCCGAGTGGTAAAGGTCGAGTGCCGTCGAAGCAGCCAACTGCGCTTCGACGCTTCTGATGTCGATATGCTTTTCCGCGCACCAGGCATCCAGCGCACCGCGCAGCACGTCCAAATCTTCTGAAGTGAATGCGGAGTTATACAGAAAGGGCATGGGTTGCTCTCCGTATGACAGCAAGAGCACGTATAATCTCCCAAGCGGCCATCGCCTTAGAACTTTTGGCCGACGAGGGCAGAATACACCCGCCGACCCCCACCGCAATTAATATTTTCGTGACGCATATTTGCAACACCTCCGGCGCAGTTGCCGCTTCAGCGGCGAAGAGCCGTTAACTATATGAATTGTTTCTAATTTTATCGACCGGTTTTCAGCCTGTCTTTTCTTTTCCTCGACTGAAACCAAACAACCATTCTGCGCGTTATCTCACTGCCAAGCAGACTGCCTAAAGCAGTGGCTGAATATTAGTAATCTGTTAACGGTCGTGTGTCTCAATTCGGACAGGAACGACGCGATTTGGGAATATGGATCGTGGAAGCTCCGCAGCATCACGGTATTTCGATCAAGTGCCGTGAGAAAGGCGCGAATGCCCTCGGTCCGGTTCATCCGGCGCTTGAGGACGCGCTGGCCCGCGGCATGGCGGGCAGGGTGAAATCCATCGCAAGTTCATCCGTCTCGGGCAGTGCATGGAGACGAGAATGGCAATTGTAGTCGCATTGGCGGACCGGTTGCGTGAGGCGCCGCGCCGCACGGGCAAGGAGCCCCGTGAAGCAAAAATCCTCTGGTTCACCGGCGTCCGTTACGAGCGGATCGTCGAAACCCCTGACAAGAAACCGGCGCATCCCGCGCCGCGCGTCAAGAACAAGTAAATCACGGAAACAACTTTAAGGCGTGTTGTTACGATCTTTCAGATCCGCTTGCCACGCTTTAGGCCTTTGTTTTACGCATGTCGTTATCGCAAAATCGCTGCACACTTTTGCGCGACATGCTTTAGTGGGTCCAGCGGACCTGCCGCACTTTTCATCGACCGTGGCGGCGGCTTCGGAGGTGGCGGCTTTGGTGGCGACGGTTTTGGCGGCCGCGATTTCGGCGGTGGAGACTTTGGTGGTCGCGATTTTGGCCGGGAGACTTCACCGGGAGCTATGCGCGTGTCGGGAACGAGCATGTGTACCACGACGACCGGACAGGAAATACCTACGCCTGGCACAGCGGCAACTACTGGCATGCCAGTCTACCATGGTGCCTGGTATGCCGGTACGCCGGCAGTGGCCGCCGGACTGGCTATTGGAACTGCGGCGCGGTCTTATGGATACCCCAACTACTACAACGGCCGCTACGACCAGTGCGGCTACTATCCGTATCCCGCCACGCTAGCGCGATGGCGGTTCAGATATCCGTCGTGCGCAGATGTTTTCTCGGGGCGGGAATCGTCATTCTTCCCCATGATAGGAGCGTTCCGGTGCGGGCGCGCTCCTTGACGGCGATACGGTAATTATGGTGCCATCGACGCGGTTGCGGGACAGCCTGTTGCCGACTGGCAACAGGCATCGAGGACTTTGGTTGCGTAGCCGCATTATTCAACCTACGAAGCAACGGAGATGCTATATTAGCGATGGCGAAAGCTTGGGCGTTGCCTAGGGGGACAATTGATGATGCGCAATGCGATTCGAGTGGCGGTTCCCGCAGCCGCGCTGGCGTTCCACGTTTCGACAGCCTGTGCTCAAGAGGATTTACGCGAGGCTGCACAAAACCCGATAGCCAATATGATCAGCCTACCGTTTCAGAATGAAACCAACTTTGGCCTCGGCAACACCGACAACACTCAGAACGTTCTTAATATTCAGCCGGTTTTTCCGGTTCGCCTCAATGATGACTGGAATCTGATCATTCGCCCGATCCTGCCAGTAATCTACCAGGAGCCCTTCCTCGCCGGAGAGGAGCTTCAGGAAGCTGAGAGGGTATTTGGCGATGACATTGGCAATAGCCACTTTGGTCTTGGAGACCTCACACCGGAATTCTTCTTTTCGCCGAGCAAGCCCGTGGAGTTGGCTCCGGATGTAAGCTTGGTTTGGGGCGCTGGGCCGGTCTTTCAAATCCCGACTGCCACCAACAATCTCCTTGGAACGGGAAAGTGGTCGGCCGGCCCTGGATTCGTCACCTTCTTGAGTGTCAAGCCACTCAAAATAACGACGGGCTTTCTGGCCATAAATCTGTGGTCTTTTGCGGGAGACGACGACCGTTCCGACGTCAATGCCCTGACGTTCCAGCCGTTTCTGAATTACAACCTCGCTAACGGCTGGTACCTGACGACGAGCCCCGTCATCACCGCCAACTGGGAGGCCGCTGGGGACAATCGCTGGACTGTCCCGGCCGGCGGCGGCATCGGACGCATCTTCGAGATAGGTCATCAGCCGGTCAATGCGCAGGTATCCGCCTATTACAACATAGTTAAGCCGGATGACACCGGCCCTGATTGGCAGTTGCGCGCACAGTTGACGTTCCTCTTTCCGACCCGTTGAGCGGCAGGGGCCAAGCGATCGGGCAGTCTTTGAAGGTACTCTCTGAAAGCGGCTTCACTCCGCTGGTCTTATTGATGCGTAGGATCGTCGCTCCGCTGAGGGGCCGATATCGTTCTGCGTCCTGATAGCCCTGCCACAGGCCATTCGCTAAGTTTATAGCCTTTGTGCGTGAAATTGGAGGCAAAGCGGTCATGCAACAGGTTTTGACATTGTTTGTCAGTACTTTTTCTACATTGTTGGCGATCATAAACCCGCTGGAAGCATTACCTGTATTTATTAATCTACTGAAAGGTGAGAGTTCGGAACAGCATCGAGACATTGCACGCCGCTCATGTATATACGCGGCTCTCCTCATGTTCTTCTTCCTTATTTTTGGTACATTTATACTTAGAGTATTTGGGATCTCCTTGAGCATGGTTCGTGTCGTCGGCGGGATCATTCTGCTCCGGATAGGCTTTCAGTTGTTTTCGGGCTCTCCTCCGGGCGGATCGACAACGGCAGCCGAAGGGCAAAACGGCGATATCGCTTTTGTGCCGCTCGCCATGCCGATTATGTTCGGCCCCGGTGCAATCGCAACCATCATTGGCATGACGTCGCTTGTAAAAGGCTCCCGGCTTGAACTGGCCTCGTTTCTCGCCATCGGGGGGGCTATCCTGGCGACAATGCTGGTGACATACCTGTGCCTGGCTTATGCCGAAAAGGTCATCGGCCGAGTAGGCCCTATGGGGATTGATGCGGTTACTCGGATCGTCGGTTTCTTCGTCGCGACGATGGGCGGGGGGCTCATTTTCCATGGCATCGTAGAAGCTCTTCAAGAGTACGGAGTGATCGGCCTGCATTGATGCCGCGCAATGTCCGATTGACACGCACCACCAGGCCTGCCTCATCGTAAGCGCGCGCAGCTGCCTATGCCGCCGACCGCTTCTGTGAAGGGTTTCGGATGCCGGCTCTCCAAGTCTTGGGCTGGCCCGGGTCGGCGTCCGAAGGCCTCCAGGGAAAGAACCCGCGGGATGGAAAGCGCGGTTCCCGGTCTATGGGGATTTTTCGTTTTCGTTGGGTGCTGCCAACCTTCGTTCAAACTTGGCGGCGGTGCGACTTACCGCCGGTGCGCTCAGTTGAGTTCTTGCGCGAGGCCGATGAGACGTCCTTCAGGCCCGCGGATGTAGGAGAGCCGATAGGTGTCCCGAATACTGAACGACCTCGCCCACGAGCTGCGCCCGTCGTCGCGCAGCCGGAGGTAACCAAAGGCATTCATTGGGGCGTTCCTGTGATCCGCGACGACAGCGGGCCTGATGAAGCGGGAGAGGTCGGTTCCGGCTGAGGGCGAAATGACACTCTAAGGTTATTTCCAGACGCTGCATTTAGGCCGAAACGCCCATCGACGCTTGCGACGAATCAAACGGCTGTCTAATCTCCGGTTTACAGGCTTGGCCCACGCCTCCCCCCTCCTTTCGGGGATGTGGCTTTTACTTCGCGATTTCAATTGAAACACCTAGCGGGCGTCGAGTTCGTCGCAGCCCGCTTCTGTCAGGAAGGCTCGCGCAGCTTCGTCGAAGCTTGCCTGCGGCGCCAGCGTGCGCAGCACGGCGTAGCCCTCGGAATGCGCCATCTCCACCAGGATCGTCTGCTGTAATTCCTGTGGCAGGTTCTTGCGCAGATCGGTCAGTTGGATCGGGCTGGCTGTGATCACGTCAAGCGCGCCGCCGACGGAGGTGCGGTCATTCATGCTGAAGACCTCGTTGGAGGCGCTGTCGTAGATCGCGATCGACCAGAAGGGCACATTGCCCTTGGCGGTGAAATGCACCGGTGCCTCGCTCACATCGAAGGAGCAGACGGCGGTGCGCACGAAGGGATCGCCGTTGGCGAGCCCGGCCTCGTCATAGCGGTTGGTCAGCAGGTAGAAATTGTTCGGATCGCCTTCCGCCTCCACGCGCGTCGCCGCATCGCGGCCGGTAAAGTGCGGCAGCGCGAGAATGATGACGAGATGCAGAAGTGCTGCGCCGAAAAGCCCGGTTATGACGGCGAAGAACACCCTAAGCATTGCCGCACCCGATCTTGGTGAGCTTCGGCATCGAAAGGTCGATCACGCCGGAACTGCCGGCCGTCGGCGTGTCGAACAGGGTCAACACCAGCCGGAACGTGCCGGCCTGTGGCAGTGCCAGCCAGTTGCCGGGCACAGCACGGGTTGCAATGTCGATGGTGAAGCTGCTGTCCGGCCGGCGCAGCACGGTCCATGAATTCAGCGCGGCCGGCAGGCCTGGCTGCAGCGAGGCCGGATTGCCGGCATTGTCGGCAGTAAACAGCGTCCAAAGGCGCGCCGGCGGCGTCTGACCGATGATGCGGTAATGGCAGGCGGCATTGAGCCGCGCCCCGTCGTCATCCACAGCCGCGGTAAAGGTCAGGCCTTCGGCGCTGCCGTAGAGCAGCTTGCCGGCACGCGCCCGATGCGACTTCGCATAGGGGTCCGCATCGACAGTCTGCAACTCCGGAAAAGCCTCCCAGGCGCCGAGCCTGATCGCTCCGAACCCCTGCGTTGCATCCAGCGCGTAAAGCGAAATCATGATACCGCCGCCGAAGGCGACGATCAGCGTGATCAGGATGAAAAGGGGAAACCGAAACACCTTGCGCCCTTGAAGATCAAATCAGTTGAAAGGGTTACCACTGATTCTGGCAGGGTGGAATGCCATGGGGCGATGTGTCCCCCATGTCTTGGCAAACCAGCTATGCCGGTTTGCCAAAATAAGAAAGCATCACTGCGCGCTCGCGACCTTCTGCGCCTCGAGTGGTGCAGCATCCTTCAGCTTTTCGCCGATGCCCTTGAGAATGTCGGTCGATTGCACCGAGAGCATGCGCGGGCGGACGAGGGTCGGCGCGCCATCCTTCGGCTTGTTGGCCTGCGCCTTGGCGATATCCTGTTCGGATGGCAGCGGGTTTTCGATGCCGGGAATGGGGCGCAGCGTCACTCCCTGATGGGCATAATCCATCGCGCGTTTGAAGGTCATGGCGGGCAACGAGCCGCCGGTCATGTTGTTGGTCGACGTATAGTCGTCGTTGCCGAACCAGACGGCGCAGGTGTAGTTGCCGGTAAAGCCCACGAACCAGGCGTCGCGATAGGCCTGTGTCGTGCCCGTCTTGCCGGCGGTGACGACGCCGTTGTCGAGGGCCGCCTTGCGCGCCGTACCCACATAAGGCACCCGCGACAGCATCTGGTTCATGTAGCTGTCGGCCTGTTCGGAAAGCACGCGCTTGGCGGGCGGTTCGTCACGGTCGAAGTCGTAGAGAATGTCGCCACCGTAATCGAGGATCTGCGTGATGCCATGGCGACGCGACTGGTAGCCGCCGGCCGGGAAAACCGCATAGGCGGTCGCCTGATCGAGCACAGTCACTTCCGAAGTGCCGATGGGGATTGTTACGTCGTCGCGGATCGGCGTTTCCACACCCATGGCCTTGGCCATGGCGCGGATCGGCTGAATGCCGAGCTTTTCCTTGGCAAGGCGCACCGGAATGGTATTGATCGATTGAGCAACGGCGGTTTCCAGCGTGATGCGGCCGGCATAGCGGTTTGCGTAATTGTGCGGGCTCCAGTTGCCCCAGGAGATCGGCGCGTCGATGATCGTCGTCTTCGGCGTCATCCCGCTCTCCATGGCCACTGAATAGGTATAGACTTTGAAGGATGAGCCCGGCTGGCGCAGCGCCCTAGTGGCGCGATTGAACTGGCTCTCGCCATAGTCGCGCCCGCCGACCATGGCGCGCACGGCACCGCCATTCTCGATCATCACCATCGCGCCCTGCTTGGCGTGATAGGCCTCGCCATATTCGCGCAGCGACGTCTCGATGGAATCGTCTGCCGCCTGCTGGATGCCCATGTCGATCGTGGTGCGCACGATCAGCGAGCGCTGGTGGAAGCGCGGCGACAGGCGCTGCACCTCGTCGAAGGCCCAGTCGAGGAAGAAGTCAGGCGATTCCACCTCGTTGCGGTCGACGACGGTTGCGGGATTGCGCCGCGCGGCGATCACCTGTCCCTCGGTCATCAGCCCGCTCTGGACGAGGTTGGTCAGCACCTCGTTGGCGCGGGCACGTGCCGCCGGCAGGTTCACATGCGGGGCATATTTTGCCGGTGCCTTGAAGAGGCCGGCGAGCATGGCGGATTCGGCCAGATTCACGTCGGTGATGTTCTTGCCGAAATAGAATTGCGCCGCAGCCGCGGCTCCGAATGTGCCGCCGCCCATATAGGCGCGGTCCAGATAGGTGGCGAGGATCTCTTTCTTGGAAAGGTTCGCTTCCAGCCAGAAGGCGAGGAACGCTTCGGTGATCTTGCGGTCGATCGACCGCTCGTTGGAAAGGAACAGGTTCTTGGCGAGCTGCTGCGTCAGGGTCGAACCGCCCTGGACGACTTCGCCGGCCTGGGCATTGGTGACCATGGCGCGGAAGAGGCCGACGACGTCGATGCCGAAATGGTCGAAGAAGCGCCGGTCTTCGGTCGCGAGGACGGATTTGATCAGCGAATCCGGCAGCTCGTCGATCGGCACGGAATTCTGATGGATCACGCCGCGATGGCCGATGACATTGCCATAGCGGTCGAGGAAGGTGACGGCGAAATCACCGCGGTTGCGCCAGTCTTCCTTGGTAGCCTCGAAAGCCGGTTGAGCGAGCGCCAGCATCAGCACCATGCCGACGGCGCCAAGTGTCAGCCCTTCGCCGGCAAGTTCGAAGACCATGCGCTTCCAGCCGCGAACACGGAAGCGGCGGAAGAAGATGGTGGTGTCTTCCCAGATTTCAGCGGCGCGGAAGCCGGCGTTCCAGATGGTCGAGTCGATCCATGAATCGATGCGCAGCAACAGATGCCGGTTTTTCGACGGCTGCTTCTTGCCTTGCCCGTTTTCGGGCTCATCTGGCGCATTATTTGGCCCATTATGTGGGTTGTCCGGATCCTGCACGTCCTGTATTCCCGCCTGATCGCGCTCGGCGGCCGTCAAAACCCGGACGCCGGAGCGGGGCCTGAAAGGGGCCGCAACTCTCCGGATAGCCGGAGCATGTTGAATAATTGGTTGATTTTGCGCACAAGAACAAGAGAGTTGAACGGTCGTCACGCGAATTTGCGGGCGGCTGTTGCAAGAAACGAACGATGAACGATCTGCCCTTCTGGAAGCGCAAGACGCTTGCCGAAATGAATGAAGAGGAGTGGGAAAGCCTCTGCGACGGCTGCGGCCTCTGTTGCCTCAACAAGATCGAGGAATGGGATAGCGGCGACGTCTATTTCACCTCGATCCGCTGCAAGCTGCTCGACAGCGAGAGCTGTCGCTGCTCCAGCTATCCGAACCGCTGGGATTTCGTGCCCGATTGCATTCAGCTCACCAAGGAGAACGTTTCCGAGATCGAATGGCTGCCGCCCACCTGCGGCTATCGCCTCGTCAACGAGGGGCGCGATCTCTACTGGTGGCACCCACTCGTCTCGGGGGATCCGGAAACCGTCCACGCTGCCGGCATCTCGGCTCGCGGCCGCACCGTCAGCGAAAACGATGTCGATATCGACGATTTCGAGGACTATGTCGTCGACTGGCCGCTGACGGTCGGTGACGACTCCGAAAAAGCCGAGGAAAAGGCTAGCTGATCGTCACTGCCAGGTGTTGTGAGGGATCTGGAAGAGATGCCGGATGCGTGTCGTCAGTGTGGTTGGATGGCTGGCTTCGGCCGACACGCCTGCGCTGAAATGATGCTTCTCGGATTCGATCCGGCGAGACAGCAGCAGACCCAGCTCTTCGGCAAGTGCTGGCCGCTCCTGCATGATCGCGGCGAGGTGGTCCTTGGCGATCTCGTAGACCACGACCGATGTGAGCGCGCGGATATTGGCCGGCTCCAGCGCGCCCATCAGCACGCCGCGTTCCCCGAACAGGTCGCCCGGCGCAATTCTGGCAAGCTCGATGATCTCGCTGCCCTCGTGCCGCTCGACGATGGCAACGCCGCGCCGCACGATCATCAGGGAAGTCAGCGACGTATCCTGCGTCGCAATCAGGGCGTCCTTGCGGAAGTTCAGCCGCTTCATGTCAGCGGCGAGCGACTCCTTCTCGTCTTCCGTCAGCGTCGAGAAAAGCGGGATGGCATTGAGCAGGCGCCAGGCCGAGTTCGGATGTTTTCCGGCTTCTTCCTGCGGATCGGCAACGGGAATTGCCGGCGAACCCGCGGGTGCGGCAAGCTGCAGGCCTGCCGCCTTGGTATGGCGATAGACAAGATCGTAAACCTCGTTCCTGGCAGCGGTCGCCTCACCCAGTCCGGAGACGCGGAAGGAGAGTTCGAATTCGATAGCGTTGCCGTCCAGCCCCGTGATGCTGACGACGGGGGCTGGGGATTTCAGGATGGCGTTGCTGCTGAGCAGCACCGTGCGCATCGTCTCTTCGATGGTCGCCGGCGGGCTTGAGGGCACGACCCGGATCTTCAGCGAGACGCCATGGGCTTCTTCAGGACTCGTCAGATTCGTCAGCCGCGCCTTGGCAAGAGCGCTGTTGGGCACGATGACGAGGTCGTTCGTGCCGTTCAAAAGGTGGGTGGAGCGCCAGTTCGTCTCCACCACGCGGCCCTGCACGCCGTCATCGAGGACGATCCAGTCGCCGACGCTGTAATGCCGGCCGAGATTGAGCGCGATGCCCGAGAAGACGTCGTTCAGCGTGCTCTGCAGCGCAAGGCCGAGCACGATGGCGAAGACGCCCGAGGTGGCGATCAGCGTGGCAACGGGCGCGCCGAAGACATAGGCGACGACTGAAAGTGCTGCGCCGACATAGATGATGGCGACAATAAGGTCCTGCAGCAGACGCGCCTCGCGCGGCTTGCGCTCGAAGATCAGGAAGAGCCGCACCGAGCTTGTCAGCACCATCGCCCCGCCGATCCACCAGACCGCCTTGGCGACCCCGACGAAAATGCGCCGGAAAAGATCCGTCGCTTGGCCCATGTCTGACGTGTAGGGCGCAATCTCGTTCTCAACGAGCAGCAGCGTCAGCAGTGCAAAGAAGACGAAATTGGCGATCAGCCGGAAGGTCGGGTTTCGTCCGAAGATGAACCGTGCCACGGCGCTGAGCAGAACGAGAGCGATAAACTGATACAGCGGATCTTCCAGCATGGTCCATGACATGCATTGCATCCTGGTTGGGGCATTCGACCCTATATCACGGATGAAGAAGTTCTGTCCTCTGACACGAATGGATAGGGTATCGCCACCGCTAACGTCGGCCGGCCGCAACCGCTGCTGCGACCGGCCGACGTGGCGGCTATTTCGCGGCGTATGCCTCGAGTGCCTGGATGAGCTTCAGGCCTGCTTCGGCGCGTGCGGTATTCGGATAGTTCCGATTTGCCAGCATCGTCAGCCCGATATGCGCCTTCGGCACCAGCACGACATAAGCGCCGAAGCCGTTCGTCGATCCGGTCTTGTTCATCAGCACTGATGTCTGCGGCGCAAGCGGCTTCGCCCGCTGTTTGACCGGCTGGCTTTCCAAACTCATCTTGGCCGAGTTGCCGTCGACAAGCCGCTTGAGCGCGACCGGCCAGGCATATTGCTCCCAGACCATGTCCTGCGTGTAATAGGCCGTATCGAAATAGCCCGTATGTGTCTTCTCGATCGCCGCCTTGAACTCGGGCGCCAGAGCATCCGGCTTCAAATTCAGCGCGAGCAGATGGACCATGTCGCGAGCCGTGGATTTGACGCCGTAAGCCTCGTCATCGAGGACGCCTGGGCCGACGCGGACGGGACGATTGTCCTTGGCATAACCGAAGGCGTAGCGGTCCATGGCCTCAGGCGGAACCGAGATGAAGGTGCTCTTGAGGCCGAGGGCGGGAAACAGCTGGCCTTCGGCCGCCTGCCTGTAGCTCCCGCCGAAACGCTCTCCGGCGATGCGCCCGAGAAGGCCGATGCTGACATTGGAATAGGAGCGCATGGTGCCTGCCTTGTAGGCCGGCTTCCAGGCCTTCAGATAGGTCATCAACTCGGCATCATCAGTTACACTGTTCGGCACCTGCAGCGGCAGGCCGCCCGAGGTGTGGGTAGCGAGGTTGACGAGCGTGACCCGGTCGAAGGCGCTCCCCTTGAGCTCCGGCAGATAGGTCGAGACGGGTTGTTCCATCGACAACAGGCCGCGCTGTTCTCCAAGTGCTGCGAGCGTGACATTAAAAATTTTGCTGACGGAGCCAAGCTCGAAGATCGTGTCGCTGGTGACGGGTGCCTTCGTCTCGCGCGAAGCTTCACCGTGAGTGTAGTAGAATTCGGAGCTGTTGATCGAAACGCCGACGGCGAGCCCCGGAATATCGTAGGCCTTGATCACCGGCTGAAAAATGCGGTTTGCGATCTCCTGGAACGCCTTGTCCGTCATGTCGGCTGCATGAAGCGGGCTCGCCGACAAAACGAGGGCGATAAGGCAGTGTTTCATATTCACGAGCGTTTCCTTCACGTGCGCCCGGCGACATGGCCGGTACATGGTCGATAGCCCGCCTCTTTGCCCCTCCGCAAACGATAAGAACTCGCAGGAGACCCTAGATTAATTTGGGCTCGAGGGCGGCAAGAAAGAGCCGCAGTTCCCGCTCCACGTAGTCGGCGACTGCGCCCTCGGAGGAAAAGCCCCACCAGAGAAGCGATCCCTGCCATTGCGACAGCATCAGCCGGGCAATGGTCTGCGCTTGTCTCTGTCCCTCGAAACGCTCGGCAAGCGCTGCCGTCAGCGCCGCGCCCCAGGCAGCGCCCCGGGCGCGCAACATCGAATCGCGGAAATCCTCGCGCAGCAGGAGCAGGCCTTCCGCGTAGGAGGCGGGGTTGTCGCCATAGTCTCGGGAAAGGCCGGTCAGCAAGGCGATCGCCCCATCTGCCGTCTTCGGCATGGCTTCGGCGAGCCGCGCCGTTTCCGCATCCAGCCTGTCCCAGGCATGGAGCAGGGCGGCGCGCAGCATGCCGGCCTTGGTGGCAAAACGCTGCACCAGTGTCGAGCCCGAGAGGCCGCTCGCCTTCGAGACTGCTGCAAAGGTCGCTGCATCCGGCCCCTTGGATTGGATCACATCGAGAACCATCGATAGCAGCCGTTCATCGGAAAGCGTGCGCGGACGCGGCATGAAATTTCCTCTTGCGTTCAACAGATTTATGAACGAACATTCGTTTATATACAAGGGGGCCGGCTAGGCCGCCGATTGTTTCTAGCGGGGAGGAGAGCGAAATGACAGCGGACTTGAAGGGAAAGGTTGCACTTGTCGCTGGCGGAACGCGCGGCGCCGGTCGCGGCATCGCGGTGGAGCTGGGCGCGGCAGGCGCGACTGTCTATGTGACCGGCCGCACGACCCGCGCGCAGCAATCCGAATATGGCCGGCCGGAAACCATCGAGGAAACAGCCGAACTGGTGAGTGCGGCTGGCGGTCGCGGCATCGCCATGCAGGTGGATCATCTGGTCCCGGGTGAGGTGGAAGCTCTGGTTGCCCGCATTCGTGCGGAGCAGGGCAGGCTGGATATTCTCGTCAACGACATCTGGGGCGGCGAGCATCTGACGGAGTGGGACAAACCGGTCTGGGAGCACTCCCTCGACAAGGGTCTTCGCATGCTGCGGCTTGCGATCGACACGCATTTCATCACCGCCCATTACGCGCTGGCGCTGATGATCGAGCGGCCCGGCGGCCTGCTGGTGGAGATGACCGACGGTACGGCGGATTACAACGCCACCCATTACCGGCTTTGCCCCTACTACGATCTCGTCAAGACGGGCACGAACCGTATGGCCTGGGCGCATGCCAGGGACCTCGCGCCGCACGGCGCGACCGCGGTTTCGCTTTCGCCCGGCTGGATGCGCTCGGAAATGATGCTGGAGATCTATGGCGTGAAGGAAGAAAATTGGCGGGATGGCACAAAGGTCCAGCCGCATTTTGTTATCTCGGAAACGCCGCGTTTCACCGGCCGGGCAGTCGCCGCACTCGCTGCCGATCCCGACCGCAGCAGATGGAACGGCCAGTCGCTGTCGAGCTTCCAATTGGCCGAGGCTTACGGCTTCACCGATCTCGACGGCACGCGGCCGGATTGCTGGCGTTATCTTGCCGAGGTGCAGGAGCCCGGCAAACCGGCTGATGACACCGGCTATCGCTGACGGGATCTAGAGCCTTTCCTGGTTAGCTTGAAGCATTCTGCCGGAGCAGGTTTGTGTCAGGGCAAAGGCGATTGGCGACGGGCATACCCCAGGTACGTCCGAGCCGATCGCCTTTGATCCTGGCGCAAAGATGCCCGGCCCCCGCTGGTTTGCTAGCAAACCAGCGGGGTTGGCTGAAACGGGCCGTCTGATCGACCGGCCGGCTTGGCCGTAGATCTGGGCTACGACGCGCGCCGGCCGGTCGACCATCCGACTCCGTTTGAGCCAACAGAATGCTGCAAGCTAACCAGGAAAGGCTCTAGCGCGTCACCGCGCCACCGCCCGAGGGGTTGATGAGCGGAATAGGCTGTTTGCCGTCGCTGCCGGCGTCCGGCTTGAGGATCGGCGGTTTGCCGGACTCTTTCCCGTGTGAATCTTGGTTGCCGGTGTCGGCGGGCGGACCTGCTTCCGGTTTTATGAAACGTTGCGGGTTGGCCATGGGTCTTCCTAATCATCTTCCTTGGTCTTCATGGCGTCGGAAACCTTCTTCACATTGGGATGGTTGAGGTTTTCGCCGTGGGCATCGCGGGCCTTTTCCGGATCATCCTTCGCATGCAGATAGCCTGCTGGCTTCGTGCCCTGCGGCCCTTCCCAGCGCGGCGACTGATCTGTGGTGCCGGGCGCACCATCCTTGGGACTGTTCAGTGCCATGATATTTCTCCTTTACTGTCGCAGAGAACAACAGGGCAGGACCGGCATTGTTCCCTGTGCGAATCTGCTAGTTTCGCCGAAAAGGGAGCTCGCATGGCTTTGCGGATCATTTCACTGAATGTCTGGGGCGGCAGCATTCACGCACCGCTGATCGATTATCTTGCGGGCGCGGAGGCCGATATCTTCTGCCTGCAGGAGGTGGTGCGATCGGCTGCGGGTGCGCCTGACTGGCTGGAATATCGCGACGGCAACACTGTGCTGCCGCAACGCGCCCATCTTTACGACGAAATCGCCGCCATTCTGCCTGACCATGACGGCTTCTTCTGCCCCTTTGCGCGGGGCGATCTCTTTGACGGCGAGACGGTCTTCACGACCGAATTCGGTATCGCCACCTTCGTGCGTAAATCATATCCTGTCATCGGCCAGGCGGCGGATTTTATCCATGGCCGTTTTTCGGCCGATGACTGGGGCGAGCATCCGCGATCCCGCAATGCCCATTGCATCCGCCTGTTCGACTACTCCGGCGGCTTTTCCGTCACCATCGCCCAGCTTCACGGCCTGCGCGATCCCGCCGGCAAGGGCGACATTCCGGCCCGCCATGCCCAGGCCGACGCACTGGTCGAACTCATCGAACGCGTCTGGCCCGGTGATGAACGCCTCGTCGTCTGTGGTGATTTCAATGTGCTGCCTGACAGCGTCACCTTCGAGAAGCTTGGCCGCCTCGGCCTCAACGATCTCGTCACCGGCAGAGGCTTTACCGATACCCGCACCTCGCTCTATCCGAAGGAGGGGCGCTTTGCCGATTATATGCTGGTGACGCCGGAGGTCGTGGTGGAGCGCTTTGAAATTGTCGAACAGCCCGAGGTTTCCGATCATCGGGCGCTTTTACTTGAAGTTGCCTAGCGCAGCTTGAAGTGCTTCTCCAGGTCGGCAATCTGCTCGCCATTCAGCTGTCGCACCTTCATGCCGCGGGTGATGATCGAAAGCTTCGCCGCTTCCTCCAGCTCCTCGATGGCAAAGACGGCGGAATCAAGCGTGGCGGCCGATACGATCGGCCCGTGATTTTCGAGAAGCACCGCACTGTGCTGACCGGCGATTTCGGCAATCAGCGGCTTCACATCCGCCGAGCCCGGCCGCGTATAGGACACAACGGGCACCTTGCCGACACGCATGACGACATAGGGCGTCAGCGGCGGAATGGCATCCTTCGGATCGGTATCGGCAAGGCAGGAAAGCGCCGTTGCATAGGTGGAATGCAGGTGCACGACCGCACCCGTCTGCGGCCGCTTCTCATAGAAGGAGAAATGCAGCGGCAACTCCTTGGTCGGCGCGTCGCCCGAGAGGTGCTTGCCGTCGCTGTCGAGCTTCGAAAGCCTGTTGGCATCGAGGAAGCCGAGGCAGGAATTGGTCGGCGTTGCGAGGTAGAAGTCCTCGGTCTTCACCGAGATATTGCCGGAAGAGCCGGCCGTAAGCCCCCGGTCGAAAAGCGATTTTCCCCAGCGGACGATGCTTTCCCGCAGTGCTGCCTCATTCATGGCCGGCGATCCTGTCCAGTGCCTTGGCGAAAAAGTCGGGCGAGCCGAAATTGCCGCTCTTCAGCGCCAGGCCGATCGGCCGCATTGGCCGGCCGCGCTCGGAAACGAGGACCGGCACGCCGGGATCGATCTCCGCACCGATGATCATCTGCTTGAGGCCGAGCGCTTCGACGACGGCGCCTGACGTTTCCCCGCCGCCGACGACGATCTGGTGTGTGCCGGTATCGGCAAGCCGCTTGGCAAGGCCGCCGAAGAAATCCTCGAGGATCTTTGCCGATTCCTCGCGGCCGAAGCGCTGCTGCACGAAGCTCACGACATCGGGCGAGGTGGTGGAATAGACGATCGGATTGTCGTCCGCATTGGAGGCTACCCAGCGGGCGGCATGCTCTATCGACATCGTGCCGCGCACAATAGCCGCCGGATCGATCGAGAGACCGGGATGGTTCTGCAGATGGCAGGCGACCTGGTTCTGCGAGGCAAGCGAACAGGAGCCGCAGAGGATGACGCCCGGCCCGCTGACGGCGGGTACCTCGGCCGGAATGCCTAATAGTTTGCCGCGCTTGGCGAAGTTGCACACCAGCCCCTGCGCCAGTCCGGACCCGCCGGTCACCAGCTCATGATCGACCACCGCCTCGCCGATCGTCAGGAGATCGGCATCCTCGATGGCGTCGACCACGACGAGGCGGTTGCCCTCGGTCAGCTCGTCGCGCAGGCGGCTGCGGATGGCGCCAGAACCTTCGCGCACCGTATCGAGCGTGATGCTGCCGACGCCGCCGCGCGTCTGCAGCCGCAGCCAGCGGCGGATATCCGGATCGGTCATCGGCGTCAGCGGATGGTTCTCCATGCCGGATTCGCTGAGCAGCTTGTCCTTGACGAAAAGGTGGCCCATGAACACCCGTCGGCCCGTTGCCGGAAAGGCGGGGCAGACGACGGTGACATTGGCGCCCGTCAGCCGCTGCAGGGCTTCGGCCACCGGGCCGATATTGCCTTCGGGCGTGGAATCGAAGGTCGAGCAATATTTGAAGAAAATCTGCTCGCAGCCTTGGTCCAGCAGCCAGCGCGCCGCATCCATCGACTGCAACACCGCATCCTCGACCGGCGCCGAGCGTGTCTTCAGCGCCACGACGCCCGCTTCGCAATTCACCTTGCCGCGGCCGGGACCGACGAACTGCATCGTCGACATGCCGCCGCGCGCAAGGGTATTGGCAAGATCGCTGGCGCCGGTGAAATCGTCGGCAATGGCTCCAAGCAGCATGTCAGGCGCGCTCCGGCAGTCTGTTGTTCAATTCGTCCTCGATATGGACGCGGATAATGTCGTCAAAGGATGTCTCGGCTGTGAAGCCGAGCGACAGGGCGCGGCTGGCATCGAAGCTCTGCGGCCAGCCGGCGATGATCTTGGCGATACCGGCGTCCGGTTCGCGCCGGATCAGCCTCACGGCGCTCTCGCCGGCAACGCGCCTCAGCGCCTCGATCTCATCGCCGACGGTGGCGGCAAGCCCCGGCATGGTCAGCGTGCGGATCTGTCCGAGCGGCACTGTCTCGAGTTCGGCAGCCTTGAGCAGGAAACGGATCGCCGCGCGCGGGCTTGCAAACCAGTGACGAACGCTTTCATCGACCGGAAGCACCGCCTCCTGGCCGATCAGCGGCTCGCGCAGAATGCTGGAGAAGAAGCCGGAGGCGGCCCGGTTCGGCTTGCCGGGGCGGATGGTGATGGTCGGCAGGCGGATGCCGATGCCGTCGAGGAAGCCGCGCCTGGAATAATCTGCCAGCAGCAGTTCATCGATCGCCTTCTGCGTGCCGTAGCTCGTCAGCGGCGTCAGGTGATGTGTATCGCCGATAATCGATGGCAGCGGCTCGCCGAAGACCGCGATGGAGGAGGTGAAGACGAGCTTCGGGCAATAGGGCTGTTCGGCAAGCCGGATCGCCTCGAGCAGGAAGCGCGTGCCGTCGAGATTGACGCGGTAGCCCTTCTCGAAATCCGCTTCCGCCTCGCCGGAGACGATCGCCGCCAGATGGAAGATCAGGTCCGGCCGTCGAGCGATCAGCTGCTCGGCCGTTCCCGGCTGTGAAAGGTCAGCCGCAATGGCCTCCACTGCGCCGCCGAAATCAGGTTTTTCCGGCGCCACGACATCCGCCAGCACCAGCGCGTCGATGGATCTGCCGTTCAGCGTCCCGCGCTCGCACAAAGCATGGACGAGCTTGCGGCCGATCATCCCGGCCGCGCCGATAACAAGGATTTTCATTTGAAGCGGTCCCTCCGACCGATGAAATGAACGCCAACAGAAAACGCGCCGCCGCCTGAGTCGGCGTGGACGCCACGTTTCCAGTTAAGACCAGCCGGGAAGGGCTGTCACGCAATTTCAGCCGGAAGGGCCTGTTTGATTGCGAGTTGGAAACCACTCCATGAGCCGCGGCGACAGGGCTCCTGTCGATGCAGTTCGGTCTCCCCGGACGCCGAAGGCAGTATTGGGACATCCCCGCGGGTCTTGCCCCACGGCCGGTTTCGCGGCAACAAGCGTTGCATGAGCATCCCGACAGAATACCCCTTCGACTTCGACCCCACCTACGGCATGACGCTTGCCGATCTGCAGGCGATCCGCCCGCCCGAGGCACCGCCGGGCTTCGATGCTTTCTGGCAGAAACGCTATGCCAGGGCACTGACGGTGAGGCCGCAGCCGGTGCTGACCAAGAGCAAGGACGCCCATCCGGACTGGCATGTGCAGGATATCGTTTACACCTCCACCGATAATATCAGCATCGGCGGCTGGCTGCTTACGCCCCGCAAGGGCGAGATCAAGCGCGGTCTCGTCGTCGGCCACGGTTATGGCGGCCGCGACCAGCCGGAATTCGATATCCCGGTCGAGGAGACCGCGATCCTCTTTCCCTGCTTCCGCGGCATGTCGCGCAGCGCCCATCCGCCGATCTCGCCGGAGGCGCCCTGGCATGTGCTGCACGATATCGACGATCCCGATCATTACGTGATCGGCGGCTGTGTCGAGGATCTCTGGGTTGCCGTCTCTGTGCTGCTGGCGCTCTATCCAGCTCTGTCAGGCCATATCGGCTATAGCGGCATCAGCTTCGGCGGTGGCATCGGCGCGCTCGCAATTCCCTTTGATGTCAGAATCACGCGCGGCCATCTGACCGTGCCGACCTTCGGGAACCGCAAGCTGTGGCTGACATTGCCGACTGTCGGCAGCGCCCATTCGGTGCAGGAATACGCAAAGACCCATCCCGAGGTCTTTGAAAAGCTGCGCCTTTTCGATGCCGCAACGGCTGCGACGCGTATCAAAGTGCCGATGCTGACCGCTGTCGCGCTCTTCGATCCGGCGGTAGCACCTCCCTGTCAGTTCACGGTGGCGAACGCTCTGCCGCAATCAAAATTTAATGAAATCTTCATCCTGGATGCCGGGCATTTCGACTATCTTGATAGTGCAGTGCAGCAGACTGCGCTGCACGAGCGAGTCGGGCGGTTTTTCAGGGGTCTATGAACCGAGAATATCTGCGCTGGTACAGCGATCGGCTCCATCGTGACATGGAGCTTCTGGTGTTCGGCCATGCCGGCGCCAAAGTACTGATGTTCCCAACGCGGGAAGGGCGCTTTTGGGAATATGAACATCTCGGCATCGTCGCCAGCCTCAGAGATAAACTCGAGGCCGGTCACCTGCAGCTTTTCTGCATCGAAGGCCTGGCGAACGAGACCTTCTACGATTTCCGCCGCCATCCGGCCGATCGTATCAGTCGCCATATCGCTTTCGAAGAATATGTGCTGAACGAGGTTCTGCCGCTGATGGAGAGCCGCAACCGGCACGAATGCACCATCGTCCACGGCTGCAGCCTCGGCGCCTTCCAGGCCGCCAGCCTCGTCTTTCGCCACCCGCATCTCTTTCGCAAGCTGGTGGCCTTTTCCGGCCGCTACGACCTGACGATGAGGGTCGAGTCCTTCGGTGATCTCTTCGAGGGCTATTACGACGAGACCGTCTACTTCCACATGCCGACGCATTTCCTGCCGGGTCTTCCCTCTGACTGGCGGCTGGAGAAGCTGCGCCAGGTCGATATCGTCCTGACGATCGGCAACGAGGATCCCTTCCTTGACAACAACCGATATCTCAGCCGGCTGCTTGCCGAAAAGGGCGTCGGCCATCAACTGTATTTCTGGGATGGAAGGGCACACCGCGCGGGTGCCTGGCGCCGGATGGCGCCGCTCTACATCTAAATGCCGCCGGATGGCGCCGCTCTATCTCTGAGCACCGTTGGGCTTTACTGCATCAGCGGCTTCTTCAGGAAGCTGTTGCGGTCGGCAGATTTGATGCGCAGCCAGGCTTCACGACCATTGCGCAGCACGCGTATCGGAATTTCCGACCCCGCAGGCCCGCTCTTCCAGACCTTCCGGTAGAAATCGGCAAGCCCGTCCACCTCGCCGTCGCGGATTTCGGAGATGACGTCGCCCTGCTGCAGGCCGGCCTGTGCTGCCGGGCCGCCCTTGGCAACGCTCATGACTACCACTTCGCCGTTGCTTTCGGCCGAAAAGGCGCCGAGCCACGGGCGCGGCGGCCGGTCGATGTGGCCGCGGTGCAGCACGTCTTCCAAGATTGGCGGCAGAAGGTTGATCGGCACGACCATGTTGATATCTGCGACCTCTTCGTCCTGGATCATCTGCAGGCGTAGCGATCCGATGCCGAGCAGCTTGCCCTCGTCGCTGATGAGCGCCGCGCCGCCCCAGGAGGGGTGGGCCGGTGCGATGAAGATCGCCTCGTCGAGCAGATATTCCCAGTAGCCCGCAAATTCCTGCTTGGCGACGATATGGGCCTGCACGAATTCGCCCAGACCATCGGCAAGGATCACCGCGTCGCCGACTTTGGTCTTGACCTTGTCGCCGATTTCGACCGACGGCAGGTCGAGGGGCGCAAGCGCCTGAATGAGGCCGAAGCCGGTTTCCTGATCGTAAGCCAGCGCATGGCCGGGAACGACCTTGCCGTCCTGGCGCGTCAGCCAGATATCGTCGGCTTCGGTGATCAGGTAGCCGATGGTGAGCACCAGCCCGTTATCCCTGATGACGACGCCACTTCCTTCCCGGCGGGTGCCCAGCGTATTCGCGGTGAAGGCATCTTCGGGGATGGAGGCGCGAACGGCCACAACTGACCGCAGGATCCTGTCGATATTCATGGTTTCATCCTCGTAAGGCGCAGCACAAAGGCTCGGAATGTCGCGAGGGCCGGCAAGGGCCGGACGCATACCATTCCCGTGATAACTATGTAACGGAACGCTCCGCTGCAAGACCTGTGGCCTGCGGTCTTTTACCCGGCCTTATCTCACCTGACCTTATTTCGCTTGAGCGGCCGCCTCTCGGCCATATTGCCGCGGCGAGCGCGCCATCACCCGCTTGAAGGCAGTGCTGAAGGCGCTTTCGGACTCGTAGCCGAGCGAAAGGGCGATCGTGCCGATCGGCTCGCTGCTGTTTGTCAGACGCTCGCCTGCCAGCATCATACGCCAGCGGGTGAGATAATCCATCGGCGCGGCTCCGACCTTCTCCTTGAAGCGCTCGGCAAAGGAGGAGCGCGACATGCCGGCCAACGTGGCAAGCTGCTGCAGCGTCCAGCGCCGCGCCGGCTCGGCATGCATGGCGCCGATCGCCAGGCCGATCTGCCGGTCGGCGAGCGCAAAGAGCCAGCCGGTGCCTTCGGTATCGGGGGCGGCAAGATAGAGTCGCAGGATCTGCATCAGCATGATATGCGCCAGATGCTCCGTCATCAGGAAACCGCCCGGATGCCGGCCGCGCAGTTCCCGCGCCATCTGGTCGATCGCAAAGCGCAGAACCGAAGCCTGATCCGAATGTTCGCTGATATGGACGACCGGCGGCAATATGCCGACAAGCAGATCCGCGCCGGCGCCGGAAAAGCCGAAGCGGCTGCCGACCAGGAAGAAGGCGCCGCCGCCGTTGCAGATGGCAACCCCATCCTTCGCATGCGCATAGATATCATGGGCCGGGATTGTCGGCAGGCTGCGATCGCTCATCATGCGGAAGGGCCGGCTTTGCGTCAGCAGGAAACAATCGCCCTCTTCGAGCAGGATGGGCTCGACGCCCTCCACCTCCAGCCAGCAGCCGCCCGAAAGCACGGCATTGAACTTGATGCCCTGCGGCGGCGGAAAATCGATCGCCCAGTCGCGGCCGGCATCGAGCCCGAGCGAGACGTAGCTCTTCGGCTTCAAAAGCGCCAGCACATCGGAGAGCGGATCCATGGAAACGGAACTCATGTGGAAATCCGGACGATCGCAAACATATCGTGGACTTTAACGCATAGATCGTATGCGGGCCATCGCTTTAATCTTCGACCGAAAGCAGAAAGGAGACATCAATGGAAAACGCGCAACACCCGATCAGCTCCGGTTTCGGTGCCCGCTCGACGGCTGACGAGGTGCTCGCCGGCATCGATCTCTCGGGCAAGCTCGCGATCGTCACCGGCGGCCATTCTGGCCTCGGGCTGGAAACGACGAAGGCGCTGTCGCGGGCAGGCAGCCATGTGCTGGTCGGCGCCCGCCGGCCCGAAGAGGCGGCCAGGGCGCTCGCCGGTATCGCCAATGTAGAGGTAGAAAGGCTCGATCTTTCCGATCTCGAAAGCGTGCGGCGGTTTGCCGAGCGCTTCGTCGCGTCGGGACGCAAGGCCGATATGGTCATCAACAGCGCCGGTATCATGGCCTGCCCGGAAACTCTGATAGGGCCGGGCTGGGAGGCGCAATTTGCCACCAACCATCTCGGCCATTTCGCGCTCGTCAACCGTCTCTGGCCGGCGATTGCAAGCGGAGCCCGCGTGGTTGCCGTCTCCTCCGGTGCTCATGGCATCACGCCCATCCGCTGGGACGATATCCAGTTCACCAAGGGTTATGACCGGTGGCAGGCCTATGGACAGTCGAAGACTGCAAACGCGCTCTTTGCGGTGCAGCTCGACAGGCTGGGCAGGGATACCGGCATACGCGCTTTCTCGCTGCATCCCGGCAAGATCTTGACGCCGCTGCAGCGCCATTTGCAGAAGGAGGAAATGGTCGCCGCCGGCTGGATCGATGCCGAGGGCAATGCCATCGACCCGAGTTTCAAAACGCCTGCACAGGGCGCCGCGACACAGGTCTGGGCTGCAACCTCGCCGCAGCTTGCAGGCCTCGGCGGCATCTATTGCGCCGATTGTAACGTCGCTGTCATCTCGGACGACGGCGCGGAAACCAGCGTGCGCGCCTATGCCGTCGATCCCGACGAGGCGGCCCGATTGTGGGCGCTCTCGGCGGAACTGACCGGTGTGGACGCTTTCACCCGCTCTTAGGCGTGGATGCCGGGCGCCTCGTAGCCGGTACGCTCGACATATTCGGTATAGCCGCCGCCATACTGGTGGATGCCATCGGGCGTCAGTTCCAGCACGCGGTTGGAAAGGGCGGCCAGGAAATGCCGGTCGTGCGAAACGAACAGCATCGTGCCCTCGAAATCGGCGAGCGCCTTGATGAGCATTTCCTTGGTGTCGAGGTCGAGGTGGTTGGTCGGCTCGTCGAGCACGAGAAAGTTCGGCGGGTCGAACAGCATCTTGGCCATGACGAGGCGGGCCTTCTCGCCCCCGGACAGCACGCGGCAGCGCTTGTCCACGTCGTCTCCCGAAAAGCCGAAGCAGCCGGCGAGCGCTCTGAGCGGCGCCTGGCCGGCGAGCGGGAAGGAATCTTCCAGCCATTCCAGCACGGTGCGCTCGCCGTCGAGCAGGTCCATGGCGTGCTGGGCGAAATAGCCGAGCTTGACACTGGCACCCAGCGCCACACTGCCGGCATCTGGATCGGCAGTGCCCGTCACCAGCTTCAGCAGCGTCGACTTGCCGGCGCCGTTGACGCCCATGATGCACCAGCGCTCCTTGCGGCGGACCATGAAATCCAGGCCTTCATAGATAACGCGGCTGCCGTATTTCTTATGCACGTTCTTGAGGTTGACGACGTCTTCGCCCGAACGCGGCGCCGGCTGGAATTCGAAGGCCACCGTCTGGCGGCGCTTCGGCGGCTCGACGCGCTCGATCTTTTCCAGCTTCTTCACACGGCTCTGTACCTGCGAGGCGTGGCTGGCGCGCGCCTTGAAGCGCTCGATGAACTTGATTTCCTTGGCAAGCATCGCCTGCTGGCGCTCGAATTGGGCCTGCTGCTGCTTCTCGTTCTGCGCCCGCTGCTGCTCGTAGAAGCCGTAGTCGCCGGAATAGCTGTTCAGCGAACCGGCGTCGATCTCGATGATCTTGGTGACGATGCGGTTCATGAACTCGCGGTCGTGCGAGGTCATCAGCAGCGCACCCTCATAGGTTTTGAGGAATTCTTCCAGCCAGATCAGGCTTTCGAGATCCAGATGGTTGCTCGGCTCGTCGAGCAGCATCACGTCCGGCCGCATCAAAAGGATGCGGCCGAGCGCCACGCGCATCTTCCAGCCGCCCGAGAGCGCGCCGACATCGCCATCCATCATTTCCTGGCTGAAGCTCAGGCCCGCCAGAACCTCGCGCGCCCGGCCTTCCAGCGCATAGCCGTCCAGTTCTTCATAACGCGCCTGCACTTCGCCGTAGCGCTCGATGATCTGGTCCATCTCGTCCATGCGGTCGGGATCGGACATGGCCGCTTCCAGCTCGCGCAATTCGGCGGCGACGATGCTGACGGGGCCGGCGCCTTCCATCACTTCGGCAACCGCGCTGCGGCCGGCCATTTCACCGACATCCTGGTTGAAATAGCCGATCGTGACGTGCTTTTCGACCGAGACTTGGCCTTCATCCGGCAGCTCGTCGCCGTTGATCATGCGGAAAAGCGTCGTCTTGCCGGCGCCGTTCGGGCCGACGAGGCCGATCTTTTCGCCGCGATTGAGGGCGGCTGTGGCTTCGATGAAGAGGATGCGGTGGCTGTTCTGCTTGCTGATATTGTCGATACGGATCATGTCTAACGCGGGTGCCTGGGAGAATTTTGGCGCCCTTATGCCACGGGTTTTCGCTCCTGTCGCAGTTTTTCCGCGTCATGAAGCTGTGATGTTGGAAGCGACCCGCCCGGTGTGACTGGAAATCCGGTGATCCCTCCTTATTATCCCCCGCGGTGGAGGAACCCTATGGTCGACAAAACGACTGACAAACAGGCAGAGCCGCGATTGCTGTCAGGCGGCAATCCGCAGATCGCCAAAGGCGAGGGCGATGGCCCGGTGCAGGCCTATATTGCCGCCATGCCCGGCTGGAAAAGCGAGGTCGGCCGCCGCCTCGACGGACTGATCATGCGCACCGTTCCCGATGCTCACAAGGCCGTCAAATGGAACTCGCCGCTCTACGGCATGAAGGGCGACGGCTGGTTTCTCGGCATCCACTGCTTCAACAAATACATCAAGGTCGCCTTCTTCCGTGGGGCCGGGCTCAAGCCGGTTCCGCCGGGAGAATCCAGGACCGCGGAAACACGTTATTTCCACATCCACGAAGAGGATGAGATCGACGAGGCGCAGTTTACAGAATGGGTGAAGCAGGCAAGCCTGTTGCCGGGCGAGAAAATGTAAGGAAGAGAGACCATGAAGAAAGCGGCGACGACGAAAAAGGAAACGGAACCAAAGGAACCCTCTCCCGCCGAACGCATCGATGCGAAGATCAAGGAACTCGGCGACTGGCGCGGCGAAACGCTCGCCCGTGTCAGAGCCATCATCCGCGAGGCCGACCCGGACGTGGAGGAAACGTGGAAATGGCGTGGCGTCCCGGTCTGGGAACATGCCGGCATCATCTGCACCGGCGAAACCTATAAGGCCGTGGTGAAGCTGACCTTCGCCAAAGGTGCTTCCGTGGAAGACCCCGCTGGCCTTTTCAACTCCAGCCTTGAAGGCAATACGCGACGCGCGATCGATATTCATGAAGGAGAAGTGATCAATGAAGCGGCGCTGAAGGCACTGGTGCAGGCGGCAGTGGCGCTGAACACGGCGCGCAAACCAGCGTCGAAGAAAGCAAGCGGCTAGATCGGCCCAAAGGCATCTCGTGCCGCAACCGCTCATTGCCGGTCACGCAAAGCGTCCTATCTCGGCCTTGTTCGATTACATCAACTGAAACCCGATAAGACGGAGGCTCTCTTGAAGGATTACCTTCCCTATCTGGTCGGCGCACTGGCAGGAGTGCTGGTCGCCATTCTCCTCTCCAGCCTGTTGACGTTGACGGGAACGCCGCAACTCATCCTCTTCGCCCTGCTGCCGGTCGCCGGCGGGGCGGTGGTTGAACGCTTCGTCCAGCGCCGCTCCGGCAATTCGTAGGAACCGATGGGGCGGCTGAAGGAAATCGTCATTGATTGCGATGTGCCCTCCCGCGTCGCCCGCTTCTGGGCCGCAGCGCTCGATGGCTACACGGTGCTGCCCTATGACGATGATGAAATCGCGCGTCTGGCAGCGCTCGGCCTGACACCCGAAACCGACCCGGTGGTGATGGTCGCAGGCCCGGGAACGCGCCTCTGCTTCCATCTTCGCCGGGGAGAGCGGCCGGCCCGCAACCGCGTTCATCTCGATATCGCTGCCGACGACCGCGAAAAGGAGGTCGCGCGCCTGATATCGCTTGGCGCGACCTTCGTGCGTGAAGCGGCTGACTACACCGTGCTGAACGATCCCGAAGGCAACAATTTCTGCGTCACCTCCGGATAGTCGGTCAGCCTCAGCCGAGGAAATCGCGGATCGCGGCGGCAATCTCTTCCGCATGCGTTTCGAGCGCGAAATGGCCGGTGTCGAAGAACTTGATTACGGCATCGGGAATATCGCGGGCGAATGCTTCCGCACCTGGTGGCAGGAAGAAGGGATCGTTCTTGCCCCAGACGGCAAGGAAGCGCGGTTTGTGGGTCCGGAAGTAATCCTGAAAGGTCGGGTAAAGCGCCACATTGCTCTTGTAGTCGCCCATCAGATCGAGCTGCACATCTTCCGCGCCCGGACGCGAGAGATAGAAATTGTCGAGCGAATAACCGTCTGGCGAGACCGTGGTCGGATCGGCAACGCCATGCGTATACTGCCAGATCGTCGTTTCCGGTCCGAGGAATGCTTTGAGTACGGCCCGGTTTTCTGCGCTCGCGTCCTGCCAATAGGCCCGCACCGGGTTCCATGCCTCGCTGAGGCCATCGACATAGGCATTGCCATTCTGTGAGATGATGCCCGTGATCCGCTCTGGATGCTTCACCGCCAAGCGGAAGCCCGTCGGCGCGCCGTAATCGAAGACATAGACGGCATAGCGATCGAAGCCGACGATCTCTGTGAAGCGGTCGATCGTCTCTGCAATGCTGTCGAAGCTGTTGACAGCCGGATCGCCAGACTGGCCGAAGCCCGGAAGATCAGGGGCGATGATGTGATAGCGATCGGCAAGCAGCGGGATCAGATCGCGGAACATGTGGCCGGAGGTCGGGAAGCCATGCAGCAGCAGGAGCTTCGGAGCGCCCCGCGCGCCGGCCTCGCGATAGGCGATCTTGATGCCGTCGACAGTGGTGTTGCGGTAGCTGATCTTGGTCATCGTCATGTTTCCTTCGTTTTCGCCTCGTAACTGCTTAAATCGGTATAGAACGGTTACTCTCGAAGAAGATAACTTGTCAACAGCAATTTGAGCGGTTACATATAAACCACGTTTCGAAAGAATCTGCTTTGGATTGCGACCGGAAGCCGGAATAGGACCCGTGATGGATAACCACTCTACCGCCCTTTTTCTGGGTGATGCGCCGGCGCTGGATTTTCTGAACTCGGTGGCAACGTCAGTCGATGTGCCTGTCGACGCGATCGAGGACGGGGAGGGATTGCTGCGCTGGCTCGATCAGGCAAAGCTTGTCTCGCCGGAAACGCTGGAAGCCATGCGGGCTCAGGCGCTGCCGGGAGAATTGGACAAGGTCGCCGACCAGGCGAGAAACCTGCGCGAGTGGTTCCGGACCTTCGTCCGCGAGCACAGGGGAAAGCCGTTGAAGCCCGAGGCGCTCACCGAGCTCGAACCGCTGAACCGTCTGCTGGAGCGCGACGAAGGTTACAGCCGCGTCGTGGCGCGGCAGACCGATGAAGGCGAGGTCTTCGACTTTCAGCCCATGCGCAAATGGCGCTCGCCGGAAGCGCTGTTGCTACCGGTCGGCGAGGCGCTCGGCCGTTTTGTTTGCGACGAGGATTTTTCCAATGTGAAGGCCTGTGAAGGCCCGTCCTGCACGCTGCTGTTTGCCGATCACACCCGTGGTCACCGCAGGCGCTGGTGCAGCATGGCACTCTGCGGCAATCGCGCCAAACAGGCAGCACATCGGCACCGGATCAGGCAGGCTTGAGGGCCGCGACAGGCAGCTTGGTTAGGCATAAGCCACCCAACCTCTGAAGCTGAAGGCCGCGTAGAACAGGGTGACGTCTGAAAAGCCTGCCGCGCGCAGCATGGCCTCCTCATCTTCTGGGGCGAGGATTTCGAGCCTTTCCCGCATGGCCTTGCGGGCATTGTTCAGCCGGGTCGGGTCTGCCCCATCGGGTGCGCCATAAGCGATATGCCGATCGATCCATATCGATCGCTCCGGCTCCGTTTGCGGGAAGCTCACATGCGCCAGAACAAACGGCGCATCCGCTTTCAGGCGACGCCGAATTTGCTGAAGTGTTTCAAGGCGTTGTTCGCGAGGGATATGATGGAAGGTCAGCAGGCACGCCGCCGCGTCGAACGGACCCTCCGGCGCGACATTGATGCTGCCCTCGTGAAAACCGATGCGTCTGCCGTGCTCTCCGACGACCTGCCTTGCCAGTTGCAGCATGTCGGCGGAGGGATCCACACCGTCAAAAGTCCAGCCCTCATGCGCCTCGGCAAAAGCCTTGAGTTCCAGTCCGCCGCCCGCACCAAGCACGAGCACCCGGCCGTTCACGGGTGTGCGCTCCGCCATCAGCATCGCCGCCATGCGATGCAGGCTTGAGAAACCCGGAACCTGGCGCGGCGGACCTTCGAGATAGGATTTGACCGCATCCCCGGTGAAGGGGGATGCCGGCACGCGGGCCGCAGATCTGTCAGGGGGCGAGGGCGGATGGTCATCTCTCATCATGTAACTTTAATTATTACACGATATCCGAACTGTCAATTCGCAAGCCTATTTCGCAAACTTGCGTGCCCCGGCCACGCAGAGAATGACGGCGACCGTCACGGCAAGCATGGACCAGCTCACCGTTTCGCGCAGCAGCGTTGCGGCAAGCGCCAGCCCGAAGAAGGGCTGCAGCAGTTGCAGCTGGCCGACGGCGGCGATGCCGCCCTGCGCGAGGCCGCGATACCAGAAGATGAAACCGATCAGCATGCTGAAGAGCGAGACATAGGCGAGCCCCAGCATGGCGGGCGTCTGGATATCGGCGAAATCAGGCGGCCGGTAGGCGATGGCAGCCACAAGCATGACCGGCAGGGATACGACGAGCGCCCAGGAAATCACCTGCCAGCCGCCGAGCCGGCGCGACAGCCTGGCGCCTTCGGCATAACCGAGCCCGCAGACGATGATGGCGCCAAGCATCAGCGCATCGCCGATGGGCGAGGCGGTCAGCCCCTGTGTCAGCGCGAAGCCCGCGACCAGCGCGCTGCCGAGCAGGGAGAAAAACCAGAAGGCCGGCTTCGGCCGCTCACCACCCCTGACGACGCCGAAGATCGCCGTTGCCAGCGGCAGAAGGCCGATGAAGACGATGGAATGCGCCGAGGTCACATGCTGCAGCGCCAGCGCTGTCAGCAGCGGAAAGCCGACGACAACGCCAAGCGCGATAACGACCAGCGAGATGAGATCCTCCCGCGAAGGCCGCTTTTCCCGGAAGGCGATCAGTAGGCAGAGCGCCAGGATGCCGGCAATCGCCGCTCGCGCCACCGTCAGGAAAACCGGATCAAGCTGCATGACGGCCACGCGTGTAGCGGGCAGCGACCCGCTGAAGATCAGCACGCCGATAAAACCATTGATCCATCCGGTCGCGGTGCGATCCATGCGAGGCTCCCTCATTAGTTCGTCCCACGCTTATCGGCGCTTCGCACTGGCGTTGCCAGCCACAGTTCGGTACAGTTTGCTGAAACTGTAATGGTGAAAGGACCAGTACGGATGGACGAGCAGATACAGGCTGGCAGCAGGGTCGGCATGGTCATGGCGACGATCCGCCAGCGCATTGCCGGCCGCAGCCTCACACCAGGCTCAAAGCTGCCGTCGATCCGCAGCCTTTCGGGAACCTTGAAAGTCTCTGCCTCGACGGTGGTCGATGCCTATGAACGGCTGGTCGCCGAAGGCGCGATCCTCTCACGCCCCGGTTCCGGCTTTTATGTCGCGAGCCAGACGGCACCACTCTCGCTCGCCGATATCGGCCCGAAGCTCGATCGCGCCGTCGATCCCTTCTGGGTGTCGCGGCAATCGCTGGAGGCGCACGAAAGCGACCTCAAACCCGGCTGCGGCTGGCTGCCACCCTCCTGGTTTCCGCAAGACGCCATCCGCCGGACGCTGAGAACTCTGTCGCGCACCGATGCCGCAAGCCTTTCCGATTACGGCGCCCCGCTCGGCCTTCTGCCGCTGCGCCAGCTCATTGTCAGGCGCATGGCCGAGCGCGGCATAGAGGCCTCGCCCGACCAGATCATGCTCACCGAATCCGGAACCCAGGCGATCGATTTTCTCTGCCGCTTCCTGATCGAACCCGGCGATACGGTGCTGGTCGACGATCCCTGCTATTTCAACTTTCATGCGCTGCTGAGAGCCCATCGCGCCAAGGTCGTCAGCGTTCCCTACACGCCCTCCGGCCCCGATATCGAACTCTTCGCCGCCGCACTCGCCGAGCACAGGCCGCGGCTCTACATCACCAATTCCGCAATCCATAACCCGACCGGCGCGACACTCTCGCCGGTGACGGCCCACCGGCTCTTGAAGCTCGCCGAGCAGCATGGCCTGACCATCATCGAGGACGATATCTTCGCCGATTTCGAACATGCGGCCGCACCGCGTCTTGCCGCCTTCGACGGGCTGGATCGCGTCATCCATATCGGCAGTTTTTCCAAGACGCTCTCGGCCGCCGCACGCTGCGGCTTCATTGCGGCGCGGCCGGACTGGATTGAGGGCCTGATCGATCTCAAGATCGCCACATCCTTCGGCGGTGCACGAATGAATGCCGAACTGGTGCTCGGCGTGCTCAGCGACGGCAGCTATCGCAAACATGCGGAAAACCTGCGCAGCCGCCTTTCCAAGACGATGTTCGAGGTGACGACGCGGCTGAAAGCCCTGGGCATCCGGCCCTGGCTGGAGCCGCAGGCTGGCATGTTCCTCTGGTGCCACCTGCCTGACGGCCTCGACGCCGCCGTCGTGGCGCGCGCCGCACTTGCCCGCAATGTCGTACTGGCGCCCGGCAATGCCTTCAGCCTGTCGCAATCGGCCACCGGCTTCATGCGCTTCAATGTCTCCCAGACGCTGGATAGCAGGGTATTTGAGGTGCTTCGGGATGCGCTCAAGCAGGCATCAATTCGTCCGCCTGCCACTCCATAAAGGCTTTGCCGATCACCTTGCCATCCTCTTCCCGCCGCAGCCGGCAGCAGGCTTGCCGTCGGTCTGGAGAAAGCCCCATCAATTCCACCCGCACGGCTTCGCCCGCCCGGATATTGCCGGAAAAGAATATCTCTCGCCGGGACACCTGCGAAAGCTCAGGGAACCACCGCCCCAAGGCGCGATCGGTGAGCGCCTGGAATTCGGCGAAGTAGAAGAGGCCGGCGCCGTTGAATTCCTGCGAGGCATCCGGCTCGAACCGATAGCCGCGCAACGCCTTGGCCGGATTGGCCGGCAGACCGAAATGCGTCTCCAGCGTGCCGGCGCGCAGCAGTGCCGCCGTCCTTGCCAAGGCATTATCCTCGGCAGCCGCCGTCAGGCCGGGCAGGGGAACGCGGGCGATCGAGTAATTGTCGCCCTCCCGCATCCGGCAGACGAAGGTGGAGATCAACTCCACCTCGCCGATCAGGTTGCCGCGCACGAAAAGCCGGTGACCGGTCGAGACCTGCGTGCGCGAGACGGGCGAGAGCGCCGAGCGGATCGTCAGCACGTCATTGGCACGCACCGCATCGAAGTTCGCATGCTCCAGCGACGTCGCGCAGATCGCCGCATAGGCCTCGCCGCCATCGGGCGTGCGGAAATCGGCATTCTCCATGCCGAGATGGCGCGCCAGCATCAGCCAGTGGCGATGCCCGAGCTCTTTCATCGCCCATGTTTCCGAAAGGCCTGTCGGCGTCAGGTGCGGCATGCCGATGAGCATGTGCGGCGCAAGCGCCAGTTCCATCAGCTCGCGCGCTGACGGCTCGGGCGGATGAAAATCGAGGATCGCTACATTCATGTTCAAGCGCTGGCCGCCTGTTTCAGGACCGGCCGGGCGGCTTCCAGATGGCCGGTGAGATGGTTCACCACATGCTCGGCATCCTTGCCAACGGCGAGGAACCGGCCGGAACCCCAGGTCCAGAGCCAGGGCAGGCCGAGCACGTAGACGCCGTCAATGCCGGTCACGCCGCGCCGCTGCACCGGATAACCGGTGCCATCGAAGATCGGCAGGCCGACGAATGACCAGTCAGGCGAAAAGCCGGTTGCCCAGATGACGGAGGTGACACCTTCCGCCTTGAGATCGAGCTCGGTCGGTTCGCGCTCCGGCTCCCAGAGCGGGACGTAGACGCTGGCCGGTGGCGCATCGATGCCCTTCTCGGCAATATGCCGGTCGATCAGCGCGTTGATGCCGTTATAGACCCGGTCGGCATTGTCGAGATTGGCTTTGAGGTTCGCCTCGAACAGCATCCGCCCGCCCGAGACGCCTTCCATACGCCCATAGAGCGACATGCCCTCCAGCGCGAATTTGCGCAGGTCGATATCGCGCCCGCCGTCGCGGCCGGTGAGGTAATGGTTGGTGTCGTGCTTCTTCTTGGTCATGCCGTCATGCTCGACGGTGATGTCGTACTGGCCAACATCGGCGAGCCAGTCGACAACATCGCGGCCGCGGTAGAAGCGGGCGCAGCGCGGCGCGTTACCGGTCATCATATGCACCTTGCGGCCGGCAAGGTGCAGGTCCTCGGCGATCTGGCAGCCGGATTGGCCGGAGCCGACGACGACGACGGCGCCCTCCGGCAACTGCCCGGGATTGCGGTAGTCCGCCGTGTGGATCTGCAGGATATCGTCGGAAATGCGCTCGGCGGCGCGCGGAATGGCCGGCGCGCTGTAGAGGCTGGTGGCGATGATGACGCTGTCGGCGGTCACCGCGCCAGCCGAGGTCGAGAGCCGGAAGAGGTCGCCCACCTTTTCCAGCGACGTGACGCTTGTGCCTTCGAGCACGGGCGCATTCACCTTTTTCACGAAGCGGTCGACATAGGCGATGATCTCGTCCTTGACCATGAAGCCGTGCGGGTCATCGCCGTCATAGGGATGGTCCGGCAGCTGGCACTGCCAGTTCGGCGTCACGAGGCAGAAGGCGTCCCAGCGCTCGTTCTTCCATTTATGCGCCACGGTCTTCTTCTCGAAGACGACATGGTCGATGCCGTGCTTCTGGAGATAGTGGCTGGCCGAAAGCCCGGCCTGACCGCCGCCGATCACGACGGCGCTGTAATGCGGCTTGAGGGAAAAGGTCATGGGTCGGGTTCCTTTCAGAGAATGAATGTTTCGCAGCGCACGCGCGCATCGACATCGCCAAGAAAGAGGGCGCCGGCCTCCTCGATGCGGGCGAGCTGGCCGCGGGCAAGCGAGCAGGGATAGCCGTATTTCGCCTCCACCCGGTCGCTGGCGATGGTCAGCGCCTTGCGGCTGCGGTCGAGAAAATCGCGGATCGGATAGGTCTGGCCTTCCTCGAAGAAATCCCGGATCACCAGGGAGGGCGAATAACAGGTCTCCTCGCGGCCATCCGGCCAGGCGATGACGAAGCGCATTTCAGGCATGGGCAGGCTCCTTCAATGTCTCGTAGGCTTGGAGATGGGCGGCAGCCGTGCGCTGCCAGCTGTGATGGGCGGCAAGTGTCATCCCACGCGGGATGAGCCCCGCGCGCACCGGCGGCATGAGCGAAATCACCATGGCTTCGGCGATCGAGGCGGCATTGTGCGGATCGCACCAGACGACGTCATCGTTACAGAGATATTCGGTAAAGGGCGCGATGGAGGAGACGACGACGGGCACGCCGCTCGCCATCGCCTCCAGCACCACGAGGCCGAACCCTTCCTTGACCGAGGCGAAGACCAGCGTATCGGCCAGCCGGTAGAGCGCCGGCATGTCCTCATCGGCAATGGTCCCGAGGATATGGACGGCAGCCGCATGTTCGCCAAGTGAAGAAAGCACGGCGCGGAATTCGCCCTGATAGCCGCGGTGATCGAGCAGCGAAGCGCCGCCGGCAATGACGAATTGCGCATCGGGGCGGATCGCGCGTACCTGCCGGAAGGCGTCCAGCATGGCAATCGTATTCTTGCGCGCCTCGATACCGCCAACCGCGAGGAAAACAGGGCCATCCGGCAGCTTGAGTTTGCGGCGCAGTGCGCTGCCGTCGACGGCGGGAGAGAAGCGCGCGGTATCGACGCCATTGCCGACGATGGTGGAGCTGATGCCGCGCGTCTCCTTGAGCGTCTGGCGCCACATCGCGCTGACCGTGAAAAACAGGTCGGCACGGTCGATGGAGCGCTCCTGCAATTCCATCAGCCTGATATCGGCGAACTGGTCGATATGGTGGACGGTACGCGCGAAGGCGGGGATCAGCCCGCGCTCCTTCAATGTCGCCAGCGCATTGCCGGAGATGCCGTCATGGGCGTGGTAGATATCGAAACCGCGGGCGGCGGGGTTCTCGAAATAGTGGACATAATCGGCGATCCTTTGTTCGACCATGGCTGTCATCTCCCCCTTCTCCCCAGCGGGGGTCCGAAGGACGGGTTGAGACCCGTGGCTCAACCCCGGTTGGTGGCCCGAAGGGTCGGATGAGGGGGCCGCACCCTCAAATGCTGCACCTCGCTTACCGCTCGTTGCGTCGCTTCGCTCCGCCCCCTCATCTGTCCTGCGGACATCTTCTCCCCGCTGGGGAGAAGAGGGAGAAACCTGTGCAACCGGCACCAGCACAGCACCACACGCCGGCGTGCGAAAAAATCCCGTCCCTTTCACATCCGGCGCATGCAGCACCACCTGATGACCGAGAGCGGCCAGCGCTTCCGAAAGCTGCATGGCATGCACCACCCCGCCGCGCGGATTGGTGGAATGCGAGAGCATGGCAATCCGCAGCTTGCGCGTCATGCCGCATCCTCCTGCCGGCCGAGCTGCAGCAGCGGCTGATCCGCATAGTCGCGGATCACGGCGCGCTCGCTTCCGTCTATCAGCGCCACCTCGCTGCCGGCTGTGACGCTGCCGACAACATCAGCGCTGATATTGCGGGCGGCAAAGCGCAGGATCACCTCATCGGCCTTTTCGGGCGTGGTGGAGATGAGGTAGCCGAAGCTCGGGAAGGTCGCGAGCCAGCGCTCGAGCGCTACGCCACTAGGTAGCGGGATTGCGGAGACATCGATATCGATACCGACGCCGGAACATTCCGCCAGCATGATCGCAGTGCCGATCATTCCGCCCTGGCTGATATCCTTGGCGGCCAATGCCAATTCGGCTTCGGCAATGTCAGGCAGGAGTTCCAGATCGCCGCGCAGCCGCGCAGGTGGCGCATCGGTTGCCGCTTCCCAATTGCTGAAAGGCTCGCGATAGCGGCCGCGGTGATCGATCGCCGCGATCAGCACATCGCCCGCCTTCGCATCGAAGCTTGTCAGCAGCTTTTTCGCCCTGCCGAGAATGGCGACCGAGAGCTGGCCGCGATCGGTGCGGATATTCGTATGGCCGCCGACGATCGGCACGCCGAAGGCTCTGGCCGCTGCCCGCATACCTTCGAGCACGGGTGCCGCTCCCGCCTCGCCATTCGCCCAGACCGCATCGACGACGGCGACCGGCCGGCCCCCCATGGCGGCGACATCGGAAATGTTGACCATCACCCCGCACCAGCCGGCAAACCAGGGATCGGCGGCAACAAACTCGTTGATGAAACCCTCGATGGCAAAGAGCAGATATCCGTCGCCATCGGGCAGTGCCGCGCAATCATCTCCGACCGCAACCGGCTGGCCGGCAAGGCCGAGGCTGGCTGCGACCGTGCCGATATCCGCCTTGGCGGCGATGCCTGACGAGGCGGAGAGTTTGGCGGCGAGCGCCTTGATGTCGATCCTGTCGCCCATCACGCCGCCTTCCTGGCGAGCGCCACCAGGCCGGTTTCCGGCGTCGGGCAGGGCGGGTACCAGGCAAGATCCGCCTTCATCCTGAGATGCGGTTTGCCGTAGACCTCGAATTCCTCGATCACATCCCAATGCAGCCGGCGGAAGAGCAGCCCGTTCTGCACCTGCACATTGGCGAGAAACGTGTGGCAGCCCATCGCATTGGCGGAGGAGACGGCAAGCCGGATCAGCGTTGCGCCAAGTGCGCCGATCTTGCGGAAATCCTCATGCACCGCCAGGCGCGAGCCCCACCAGAGGCCCGGCTCTTCCTGATGAATGCGCACCGTGCCGACCACCCGGTCGGCCGCGACACCCATCATCGACAGCGCCACGATCGGGATCGCATGCTCGTCGGTCGCATCGCGGTCGTCGCTCTCGAAGATCTTCTGCTCCTCGCAGAAAACGGCGCGGCGCAGCGCATGCGCTTCCTGCCGCTCCCAGTCCGAGGTCGAAAACTTCACCTGGAATTCGCTGGCGCGATAGGGCGCAAAAGGCTCCAGCATCATTTGGTCAGCATCCTTTCATAGGAGGAAAGGGCAGAGCAGGCGCCGCACTTGCCGCAGCCGGCCTTGATGTCGACGGCCTTCAACCCGCTATCGACCAGCATTTTCGAGAGTGGGCCGAGGATCGAATGCATGAAGTCCGGCTTCGGCGCCGGATGGCTTTCGAGCGGCGTTCCGGAAATCGGTACGAAGGGCACGACGAAAGGATAGACGCCGATAGCAACAAGCTTTTCGCAGATATCGAGGATCGCCTCACGCGTATCGCCGAGACCGGCAAGGATATAGGTCGAGACCTGGCCGCGCCCGAAGACTTCGACCGCAGCCTTGAAAGAAGCCATGTATTTTGCGATCGGCACTTGTGCCTTGCCGGGCATGATGCGTTCGCGCAGTTCCGGCGTGACGACTTCCAGATGCATACCGAGCGCATCGACGCCGGCTTTCTTCATGATCGAGAACCAGATGTCGTCTTCCGGCGGCTCGCATTGCGCCTGGATCGGCAGGTTAACGGCAGCCTTGATGGCGCGGGCGCTGTCGGCAAGGATCGAAGCGCCGCGATCCGGCCCCTTCGGCGTGCCCGTCGTCATCACCATATGCTTGACGCCATCGAGCTCGACGGCAGCCTTGGCTACTTCCGCCAGCTGCTCCGGCGTCTTATGGGCAACGGTGCGGCCCGCCGCCAGCGACTGGCCGATGGCGCAGAACTGACAGGTCTTGGTGCGGCTCTGATAGCGGATGCAGGTCTGCAGCACGGTGGTCGCCAGCACGTCGCGGCCATGCAGCACGGCGATTTGCGAATAGGGGATGCCATCATCAGTGCTGCGCTCGTAGAAGCGCGGGCGCAGCGGGAAGGATACTTCGCCGAGCACACGCCCGTCGCGGGTGATGCGGCTGCGGCCTTCCTCGTCCGGCTTCTCGACCAGATAGGGGCTCTCGAAGGCCGGCGCGGTGTGGACCGGTACCATCACGGTCATGCCGTCTATGGTCAGCGCCTTGTGGTCGGACGGGCCGGCGCCGCCACGGCGGCTCTCGTGCCCGGCCTTGGGGTCAACCAGCCTGGCTCCGAAGGACTGCAACTCGTTGATCAGCGTCTCGGTCGGCAGAAACGTCGTATTGTCCATCGCTCTTGGTCCCTGTGTCTGTTTCAAAGGAATGTGCGGAGCCGACCATCGGCTGGGTGGGGCGGCCGTCAATGACGAGATGCAGCAGTTCGGGGCGGGCATAGTGGCCGACCGAATCCATCATCCGCTTGCGCTTGGTGATCAGGCTCATGTCGAGATCGGCGATCAGGATGCCTTCGCCCTCGATGATCGGCGGCGCCAGGTGCTTGCCCTCGGGCGAGACGATCGCCGTCATGCAGCCGCCGCGCAGTGCCTTCTGCAGTCCCTGGTCGGGGGTGATGGAATTGATCTGCTCCTCGGTCAGCCAGCCGGTGGCGTTGACGACGAAGCAGCCGCTTTCGAGCGCATGATGGCGGATCGTCACCTCCATCTGCTCGGCAAAGATCGGCCCGACCATCGAGCCCGGAAACTGGGCGATATGGATTTCCTCGTGCTGGGCCATCAGTGCGTAGCGGGCGAGGGGATTGTAATGCTCCCAGCAGGCAAGGGCGCCGAGCCGCCCGATGCTGCTGTCGACCACCGTGAGCCCGGAGGCATCGCCCTGCCCCCAGATCATCCGCTCATGATAGGTCGGCGTGATCTTGCGGCGCTTGAGGATCAGCCTGCCATCGGCATCGAAGAGCAGCTGGCTATTGTAGAGCGAGCCATGATCGCGCTCGTTGACGCCGAGCGCCACGACGATGCCATGCTCGCGGGCCGCCGCCGCAACGGCATCGGTTGCCGCACTCGGAACCGTGACAGCCTCTTCATAGAGGCGCAGATGCTCGCGGCCAGAAAGAACCGGCGGCAGCACGAAGGAGAAATAGGGGTACCAGGGTACGAAGGTCTCCGGAAAGACGATGATCTCGGCACCCTTGGCAGCGGCTTCGGCAATTGTCTCCAGCACGCGCGCCAGCGTCTTTTCGCGCGAGATCAGATCCGGCGCGATCTGCGCCGCTGCGGCCCGGACGGTCATTTTCTTTTCCATGGCGAAATCCTCCTGATGGTGTGGGAGAGGCGGAGGAGGGGAGTTCCGCCTCTCGAACGCGCCTGACGGCAGCGTTGCTGTCGGGCTCAGAGCGTCCAGGTGTCGAGGATGAAGGCGCCGTCGCGGCGGTGGATCAGGATCATGTCCAGCACGTCGAGCGGGCTGATCGGGCGGATGCCGGGGATCAGCGACTGTTCGCCGTGGCCATAGAGCGCCTGCAGCGCGAAGCGGCAGGCATAGACCTTGCCGCCTTCCTCGATGAAGCCCTTGATCTGGTTGTTGAAGTTCAGATGGCCGGGGAAGGCTTCCGCGCCGAGTTTGGGAAAGCCGCGCTGCACGCCGAGTGTCACACCGGGGCCATAGAGCAGGACGGAGGTTTCGAAGCCCTTGCGCTTCAGGCGCTTGGCCTGCAGCAGGTTCACGAGGCCGATCGATCCTTCGAAGGCGACGGTGTGGAAGGTGATGAGGGCTTTCTCACCCTCCTTGGCCTGGACGTCCTCGAAGACCTTTTCTTCGTAATCGACGAAGAAGTCTCCATCTGCGTGGGCCGATGCGGTAACTGCGGGCATGAATGGCTCCTGTGTTTGAAGTCAGGCCCCTGTCGCGGGGTACAGCCATTGAATTGCAAGCACCGTGCCAAATTGACTTTGCACAAATAGCAGTCAATTCGCGCCAAAAAGCATTCAATTATGCATTCAATTTTGAGGGGGATTGAATCTGACGCCAATTAGGCGGGCATTTATGTGCAAAAAATGAATGCAAATAAGATCGAAATGAATGCAGTCAATATGCTATCAAATATATCGATGCAGTGCGTAATCCCGATTATATCATGCTCGCACGCTGCATTCGGTCGTCCGGCGCATGACGGAGCGACACCGTTTTTGCGTGACAGGCGAAATATGCAACAATATACGGTCAATGTCGACGAGAATCCCCGTCAGCGTCGATCACGAATTGCGGAAGATGAAATGAAAGACTGGCATCCCGACCTCACCCGCTCCTCAAGCCCCCGTTACATGGCAATTGCCGATCTGATCGAAATGGATCTGAGAAGCGGCGTGCTGGCGGTTGGAGACCGGCTGCCGCCGCAGCGCGAGCTTGCAAAGCGCCTCAGCATCGATTTCACCACGGTGGCGCGCGGTTATGTCGAGGCGCAGAAGCGCGGCCTGGTGGATTCGCATGTCGGCCGCGGCACCTTCGTCACCGGCGGGCAGGACCGCGAGCGCCGTGGCTTCGCCTCCGATGCAGCGCCCGATCCGCGCCGCGCCTCCGTCGTCGATTTCTCGATGAACCTGCCGCCGGAGCCGGATGATCAGGAGCTGATCGCCCGCATGCGCGAGGGCATGTCGGCGGTCGCGACCAATCTCATTCCGCTGCTGCGCTACCAGGGTTTTGGCGGTTCGGGCATGGACAAGGAGGCGGCTGCCGCCTGGCTCAGCCGTCGCGGTCTTGTGCCCTCGCAGGAGCGCATCTTCGTCACGCCCGGTGCTCATCCTGCGCTGTTGGCGATCTTCGGCCTGCTGGCAAAGCCCGGCGAAACCGTGCTGTCGGAAAACATCACCTATCCCGGCATGCGCTCGATCGCCGCCCAGCTTCGTCTCAATCTCTCGGGCCTGCCGATGGATGAGGAGGGCATATTGCCGGATGCCTTCGCCGAGGCCTGCGAGCGGCTGCAGCCGAAGGCCCTTTATCTCAATCCGACGCTGCAGAACCCGCTGACGCTGACCATTCCGGAAAAGCGCCGCGAGGAAATCGCCGCCGTCGCCCGCAAATATCATGTGCCCATCGTTGAAGACGACGCCTACGGCTTCATCCCGCTGCACGGCCCGCCGCCGCTGGCGGCAATTGCGCCTGACCTGACCTGGCATATTGGCGGTCTCGCCAAATGCATCGGTGCCGGCCTTCGCCTTGCTTATGTCGTGGCGCCGGACACCAAGGCGATCTGGCCCTTCGTCAGCGCCATGCGCACCAATAATGTCATGGCCTCGCCGATGACGGTGGCGCTGGCCACCCGCTGGATCGAAGACGGCACGGCCGATACGATCCTGCGCTTCATCCGCGCGGAGGCGGGTGCCCGCCAGCAGATGGTGGCGAATATCCTGCCCGAGCGCAGCTACAGGGCCGATCCGATCAGCTTCAACATCTGGCTGCCGCTGATGAACGGCTGGACCCGCTCCACCTTCGGCAGCCACATGCGCTCTTCCGGCATCGGCGTGGTGGCAAGCGACGCCTTCACGGTGGAAGGTGCGGCCCCCGAAGCCGTGCGCGTCTGCCTCGGCGGGCCGATCAGCCGCGAGAGGCTGAAGGGCGCTCTGGACTTCATGGCGCATGCGCTTGAGGGACCGCCTGAAATGTCGGCTTCGTTTTTCTGAGCTGCTGGTCCGTTTTACGGCTTCAATTCAATCAATAAAGACCCCGCCCCAAACCCCTCACCCACAAGGGCGAGGGGCTTAACCTGCTGCGCTCGCCCCTCACTTCCTCAATGTTTCAAGCTGGGCGAGGCGGTGCCACGGGTTAGCCCCGCCCCCTTGTGGGGAGGGGTTGGGGAGGGGTTTTGCCCAGCGCGCAAACGTGTCCTCGCAGCGGCAATCCTCCCACCGCCAAACACTTCCGCTCCTCAATCCGCAAAATCCCTGCGTCATTCTGACGAATGGACTGGCAATCTGCTTTCAATGTAATTATATTGTATGCATACATTATGGGCTATTGAATGGATTTCACCAATGCCCGCAACGTCGAAAAGCGAGATCGCCATGGACACCGAATATCCTCCTCTCCCTCCGATGCAGACCGGCATCCGGGGCCGCTGCCCGCGCTGCGGACAGGGGCATATGTTCAAGGGTTTCCTCACGCTGCAGAAGGAATGCGAAGTCTGCGGGCTGGATTATTCCTTCGCCGATCCGGCCGACGGCCCGGCCTTCTTCGTCATCTGCTTCGCCTGCGTGCCGAGCGTGCTGCTCGGCGTCTGGCTGGAAGTTGCCTTCTCCGCGCCGCTCTGGGTCCAGCTTTTGGTGACGGGTCCCTTCATGTTCGCCACCTGTATTCCGCCGCTGAGGCCGCTGAAGGGATGGCTGGTGGCAAGCCAGTATTTCTACAAGGCGGAAGAGGGCAAGCTCGCCTGACGTCCATTGGAAATGCCGCGCTCTGAAAGCGATTCATATGAGTGCCAGGGCCGTTCGAATTCCTCGAACGGCCTTTTTGCTGTGCGCATTCCGCCCTCGAGCCAAAATGTCGCAGACGGCATCTGCCGAAATCACTTGCGTCAATTGTACCGATCGGTACAATGCAAAACGAAAGGTACAACCCAGCAAAGGAGACAAGACATGCCTGCACCGCTTCCCCCCTTCACCCATGAAAGCGCAACCCAGAAGGTCCGCCTTGCGGAAGACGGCTGGAACAGCCGCGATCCGCAGCGCGTCTCGCTCGTCTACACGCCCGACAGCCAGTGGCGGAACCGTGCCGAATTCGTCACCGGCCGCGCCGATATTGTCGCCTTCTTGACCCGCAAGTGGGCAAAAGAGCTGGATTACCGGCTGATCAAGGAGCTCTGGGCTTTCACCGACAATCGCATCGCCGTGCGCTTTGCCTATGAATGGCATGACGACAGCAAAAACTGGTTCCGCTCCTACGGCAACGAGAATTGGGAATTCGATGCCGAAGGCTTGATGCAGCGCCGTTTCGCCTGCATCAACGATCTGCCGATCAAGGAATCGGATCGTAAGTTCCACTGGCCGCTCGGCCGGCGGCCCGACGACCATCCGGGCCTTTCCGACCTCGGCCTTTGAGGCCGAGGTGACCCAAAGGTGAAGTGTGAAGACCGTTTATGAACGTGCCGATGTCGTGCCGCTGCTTGCAGAGATCTTCCGCGAGCTCGGCTACGAGGGCGCGACGCTCAGCCGCATCACCGAGCGTACCGGCATCGGCAAGGGCAGCCTCTATCACTTCTTTCCCGGTGGGAAGGAAGAGATGGCGGCCGCCGTCCTTGCCGATGTCGACGGCTGGTTCGAACGCGCCGTCTACGAGCCGCTGCGCCGTGATGATGCCGGGGCGGCGATCGATGCGATGTGGGCGAATGTGATGGATTATTTCCGCTCCGGCAGCCGTATCTGCCTCGTCGGCGCCTTTGCGCTGGACGAGACACGCCAGCGTTTTTCGCCGGTCATCCGGGATTATTTCGTCCGCTGGATCGAGGCGCTGCGCCAGGCGCTGGTCCGTGCCGGCTGCGATGAGGGCGCCGCGCTCGCCGCGGCTGAAGAGGCGGTATCCGGCATTCAGGGCGCGCTGGTGCTCTCGCGGGCGCTGGATGACAAGGATATGTTCCGCAGAACGCTGGACCGGTTGGCGGACAGGCTGGCTGCAGCGAAACTTGAGGGATAGGCGGTGGCCGCTACGTCGGCAAGAGCACGAATGCTGCAGACTCGGGGAGCCGTGGGTGAGGGGTTCAGGACGGCCTCACCCGGCAGGATTGTATTTAGGCGTCGTTCTGCGGGGGCACGCGGACCGGGCGCGGATTCTCGCGCTGCGTGCGTACCTGGCGCCACTCGTTTTCCATCTGGTCAACGACGTGCTGGGGGATCTTGGTCGGAGTTTCTGTGCTGGTCTGCATCGTATACCTCTCTTCCTCAGCAAGGGTGTGCTTACGAATTGATGCATCGCACAATAAAAACTGCGTGTAAATCTACGCCGGTCACACTTGAAACGATTTAGTTAATTTCAATCGATTAAGCTGATATTAACCACGAAGGACCTCCGGGAAGCGTATCATGACTGTCTCACTCGACCGGCAATTCTTCTTCGACACTGTGCAGCACAACTTGTTCAAGGACAGGCTCACGCCGGCCCAGATCGAAGGCATGAACGCCATTTTCGACTACTGGGACGCGAATTTGGCTACCGCAGATCGGCGCTGGCTGGCCTATATATTGGCGACGGCCTTTCATGAGACCGCTTACACGATGCAGCCTGTGCGCGAGACGCTGGCAACAAGTGATTCGCGCGCCGTCGAGATCCTTGAGACCGCCTTTGCGTCCGGTCGGCTCTCCTGGGTGAAGACGCCTTACTGGCGGCTGGATGAGGATGGCAAAAGCTGGCTCGGTCGCGGCCTGGTGCAGCTCACCCACAGGCGCAATTACGAGGCGATGAGCGAGGTGACCGGCATCGATCTCGTCGCGGAGCCCGATCGCGCCATGGAAATGGTGCCGGCCGTGACGATCCTGATCGAGGGCATGCTGCGCGGCAGCTTCGCCGGCCACCGGCTTTGCGACCATCTCAATGAGGAGAGGGAGGATTGGGTGAACGCGCGCCGTATCGTCAATGGCACCGACAGGGCGGAAAAGCTTGCCGAATATGGACGAGCCTTCCTCGCGGCGATCCGCCTAGAACAATGCGGTTCGTCGACTTGATCTTAACACCTCGCTCGGCGGGCATCTGCGGCCCGCGCGGACATATCTGCTAAAATCTGGCGGATATAGCGTATCGGTTCCCGACTAATCGCGTTCCATGGTTGCGAGAATGGCCGCCGCCATCCGTTTCGCCTGGCGGCCGGGCTCCGCTGAGCGAACCACTTGGGCTACGGCCGTTGCTCCCTCATGGAGAATATTGATTTCGTCCGCCACACGTCTCGGATCGCGGAACCGTGCAGCATGAGCAAGTTCTTCGAAGTAGGCGAGCGCCAGGCGCTTGTGCATGCTGGCGGCACGAAACACGGGATCGGCAATATCCTTGTGTTCTCCCGCAGCAGCCATAAAGCTGCAGCCCCTGAAGTCCTTGTCCTTGAACCAGAGCTGTAGAAAATCGAACGTCAACAAAATCCGCTCTGCCGGATCGCTTGCACGCTTTTCCACAAACTCGCGCATCTCACGGCGGTCCTCCTCGTCGCGACGCTCGAGTGCGGCCACGATCAGGTCCTCCTTCGTCTCGAAGTGCCGATACAACGTCGTTTTCGCGACGCCGCTTTCCGCGATAATCAAATCGACGCCCGTCGCCTGGTACCCCTTTTCGTTGAACAGACGGAGGGCCGTTTCAAGTAGATGGTCCCTGATCTCTGATCGCCGCACTATCACACCTCAAACAAAACTGACCTGTAGCGAAAGTTAGGTGTTCTCGCGACCATTAGCAATGCGCAAGCGCAGATTCGCGGCGATTGAACCCGCATGCTTCTTCACCGAAGAACGATAGTGATCGCGCTTTCGTGATTTGAAAACAATACAGGTCTGTAGTATTTCGTTATAAACGATACAGATCGGTGTCGTTTCTCTTTGGAGGCGAGGAGCCTCTGGAAATCAATTCGATGGGAGAAGGAAATGACCCAAGCTATCAATCATATCGGCAGGCAGCCGAAGTCCGGAAGCATTTTCGGCATTTTGCATCTGGCGGACACCTATGGCCGCGCGGCGACAACCGCCGGCCTCTATGTTTCGATCACCGTGATTTACGCCTGGTTTGGCGGCATGAAATTTACGGCCTACGAAGCGCAAGGGCTGGTCGATCTGGTCAGTAACAGTCCTCTTGTGAGCTGGATGTATGCGATCTTCAGTGTTCGAGGTTTTTCGAGCTTTCTTGGCGTCGTGGAACTGAGTATCGGCGCGCTGATCGCAGCAAGGCTCATTAGCCCGGTCTACTCGTTACTGGGAGGCGTCCTGTCGTCCGGACTGTTCGTCACCACCATCAGCTTCATGGTTACAACCCCTGGCGTGATTGTTCTCGAGCTCGGGTTCCCTGCCATTTCGGTCGCTCCTGGTCAATTCTTGCTCAAGGATGTCGGGCTTCTGGCGCTATCCCTTTGGATTGCAATGGATTCCTTTCTCGCGATCCGGTCCGCCAAGGCCTAGACCCGAAAGCCCGGCAGTTAGCCTTTGGTGCGAACGCCCCGATCCAGCTCGGATCGGGGCGTTCGCCATTCACTGAACGCGAAACTCGTGCCATTCTGCGAAGCGCGATCTTCTTTTCTGAACGGAGGATTGGTGCCGTGGACGGATTGCCCGGCGGTACGGAGCCAGCAGGTTTCGAGACATGGGCGGGTTTCAGCGTTATCGGCACGCTGAGCTTCGTACTCGGCTTCGCGATGAACTACGGTTCGATCTGCACCTTCATCGCTACGACCGAGTTGGTTTCCGAGCGCCGACCCGCGCGGTTTCTTGCTTTGGCCGAATGCGCGGTATGGGCTGCCGTCGGATATATTGTCCTCGATACGTTGCCGACCATGCATGCTGGATGGTCTCCTCTGCTTCATATGGTCAGCGCAGCCATCCTCTTTGGCGTCGGCGTATACGTGAACGGTGCCTGCATCTTTGGATCTGTTGGGCACTTTGGCAACGGGGACCTGGAATTCGGCTTCACCTTCCTCGGCATTCTGATCATCCTCTCCCTCGACTTGGTGCTCGAACTCCGCCCGGAACCGATGCCAATCAGCGCCGCACCGCCGCTTGCGCTGGGAGCTTTGCTGGTGGTTCTGCCCGCATTGCTATTTCTAAGACTGGGCGTCTCTTTCAAATCCGAGACGAACTTTCGGCGGCTAACGCTGGCAATGGGTACGATTGGCATAACTTCGGCCACCTTGTCAGCGTTTGCCCCCCGCTTCTCGATCACCACCTCGATTGGATCGATGCTTTCGATCCCAGTGACGAGTTCGCTCATTTTTGTCTGCATGTTCGGAGGCAGTCTCGTTTCGGCAAGAATTCGCCGACATCGTTTTTCGCTAACCTGGCCGACATGGGGAAGCGTGTCGCGAAGGATAATGGGCGGTATGCTGATGGGCTTTGGAGCGCTCCTTATCCCTGGTGGAAACGACACGCTCCTGCTCGTCGGCCTCCCGATGGGAGCGTGGCAGGCCTTTCTCGCTTACCTTCTTATGGTAGCGGCGCTCGCCGCGCTGATCGTTAGATTTGGTTCAGCAGCGCGATCTTGGTCGTAACATCAGGCTGGCCCGCGCGGCTCAAGCTTTGTTGGTCACTGACGCGGCATTGTGGCCCGGTTGAAGGCCTGGGCGGCGCGTGTTATCGCCGCTCAACCTCAGGGAATTGTCACAGGAGTGTCCGCGTGATCCGCCATATCGTCTTCTTCACCGTGCCGGAGGAAAACCGCGAGGCGGTGCGCAAGGGGCTCTCCATACTGACGGGCATTCCCCATGCCCTGACGCTGGAGATCGGCGAAAACGTCAAGACGGACCAGTGGGGCAATACGGTCGATTTCGTCGTCTACGGCGAATTCGAGAGCGAGGAAGCGCTCGCCGCCTACAAGGCGCATCCCGACTATGACCTCTCGACCCGCACGGTAAAGCCGCTCCGGGATACCAGGACTGCGGCCGATTTCGATAGCGACAAGGCGGTCACCAGCCCCCTTCGGGATTGATAATTATGGCTGTCGCTAATCTATCCCATTGAAAATGAACGGGAATTTTCGATTAAATTCGATTGTGTCGGGGTTTTCGGCTAAGTCATTGATAATGTTTAAGTGATCCACCAGGGCACGAAAATCTTTTGAATAATTCGATTCAGCAAACGCTGCTTCTGATTTTGAAATTCTTTACGCGTAATTTTGAGCTAAGTGGATCACTTATTCAGAATCAATGACTTAGCCCCAAAAATGCTACACTAGTGGCTCACTTTGAAAATTCTTATTCATTTTCAAATGGATAGAGAGAGGCCGGAAATGATCCCGGTTGCAGATGAATCAATCTGTGAAGGGCCGCAAGCAAGTCTTGAGAAAAAAGCCGCAAATGATTCAGAAGCTTAGCGGATTGGAAGCGAAGTCGGCCTCCGGCAGGCGAGGCCTGCTTTGCCCGCCGCCGGTCAGGCCGGCTGTACGCTCGGCTTTGCACCGCGTACCAACGCCATCAGCATCAGCACGAAGACCAATGCGATGGCCGCAAGCACCGCACAGGTGATGACCGTCGCGCCGGCGCCGGCGCGGTCGAGGATGGCGGTGAAGATGACGGGCGCAATCGCGTTGGCGAGGTTCTGCGGCATCGACAGGCAGGCCGTCTGCAGCCCGTATTCCCTGGCCGAGAAAAGGGCGAGCGGCAGTAGTGCGCGGGCGACCGCCAGCACGCCGGAGCCGAAACCGTAGAGCAGCACGAAGGTAATGAGCAGCGGCGTCGATGGCGGGACGATGAAGAGCATCAGGAAGCTGAACAGCATCAGGCTGACGCCCATGACCGATGTCAGGATCGGATTGCCGCGCTTGCCGAGCAGCATGTCGAGTGCGCGCGCCGAAATGCCGATCACGCCGCGTGCCGAGCCGAGCTGCAGGGCAAGGGCCGTCGATGCGCCGGACTGGCGAAAGATTTCGAGCAGGGATGGCGAGACACCGAAAGTGATGAAGGTGCCGAGCGTGGTCGAGATCGCGATCAGCAGGAAAGCCTTGCGCCGGTCGGAGGGCGAAAGCTCCACCGGCGGCGTTTCGGCGGCTGCCCCCTGCGTGTGGCTGGCAACCGGCTTCGGCAGGCCGAAGAGGTGCAGCGGCAGGCAGACGAAGAATTGCAGGCCGGCGCAGACGAGGAAGGTGATGCGCCAGCCGAAATTCTCGTTGAGCAGCGTCAGGATCGGCCAGAAAATGGTGGCCGAGAGACCGGTGAACAGCATCAGGATGGCGATGACCCGTTTGCCGTTTACCCCTTCGCGCTCCACGACCGCGGTATAGCAGGGCGCCGAAAGGCCGAGCGCGCCGCCAAGCCCGATCACGACCCAGGCGAGCGCATAGACGACGATATTGGTGGCGGCGGCAAGCAGCAGCAGGCCGATCGCGAAGGTGATCGACGAGGCGGCCAGCACCTTCGCAGCACCATAGCGGCCGAGCCAGCGCCCGGTGGTCGGACCGGCAAAGGCGCTGATCACCATCATGATGGTCAATCCGGCAAAAATCGCTTCATTCGGCAGCCCAAGGGAAGGCGCAATGACACGGCCCATGACGCCGAGCATGTCGAAGGTCGTGCCCCAGCCGATCAGCTGGGTGACTGCCAGCACGCCAACCGTCCGCACCGTACGGAGAGAAAATGATGTCTGCATGATTCCGGAAAGAAATGAAGAAAGGCGGTAAAGCGATAGCAGCTTCAACCAGACGCTGAAAGGTTTGATCGAACAGGTGCCATATGAATATGACTGGTGCCGGGATTTCCATTGCGGCGGAAGCACATGCGTCCATCATTCAGGAATCATGCATATTTCGTGCAATAGTCGAGAATTGTTCTAAAATTCCCGCATTACCGTGCATTCATTTGCCATTCAGGTCGCGTGAGTACATATTCGGGACAAGTTGGCATTACATTGAAAGCACAGCACATGGCCTCTCCTCTGAGCGTCGCAGCATTGGCCGCCGGACTGGCGGTTTCGGCGCCCTCACCGGACGACACCCGCACGCTTGTCCTGCGTGTGGCGCGCGATTGCAGCGCTGCGGCCCAGCAGGTCGTAGACGAGACCGGCGGCCAGCTTCTTTCCGTGCAGCCGGTGGGCGACGCCTGCATCATCACCGTTCTCGTTCAGGGCAACGGCCAGCGTCCGCGCAAGGTGACGGTAAAGGTTCCGATGTAAACGGAATCGGCTTATTCAAGGTTCCAGTGATTTGCAGCGGAAGAAGGCGAAGCGATGCGCATTCTGGTAGTCGAAGACGACGTCAATCTGAACCGGCAACTCTGCGACACGCTGAAAGAAGCGGGTTATGTCGTCGATCAGGCGTTCGATGGCGAGGAGGGGCACTTCCTCGGCGATACCGAACCCTATGACGCCATCATCCTCGATATCGGCCTTCCCGAAATGGACGGCGTGACCGTGCTGGAAAAATGGCGCGGCGCCGGCCGCGCCGTGCCGGTGCTGATCCTGACTGCTCGCGACCGATGGAGCGACAAGGTCGCCGGCATCGATGCGGGCGCCGACGACTATGTGACGAAGCCATTCCATGTCGAGGAAGTGCTGGCACGCATCCGTGCGCTCATCCGTCGTGCGGCCGGCCACGCCTCCTCCGAGATCGTCTGCGGCCCCGTGCGGCTCGACACCAAGACCTCGAAGGCGATCGTCAACGGCGTGGCGCTGAAGCTCACCTCGCATGAATACCGGCTGCTTGCCTATCTCATGCATCATATGGGCGAGGTGGTCTCCCGCACGGAACTGGTCGAGCATATGTACGATCAGGATTTCGACCGCGATTCCAATACGATCGAGGTCTTCGTCGGCCGCCTGCGCAAGAAGATGGGCGTCGATCTGATCGAAACGGTGCGCGGTCTGGGCTACCGCATCCAAGCGCCGACCAATGCGAATTAAGTCGCTCACCGCACGCGTGCTGCTTCTGACCACGGTCTGGTCGACGGTGGCGCTGGTGGTGATCGGCCTGTTGATTTCGACACTCTATAGACGCAGCGCCGAGCGCGGCTTTCAGGACCTGCTGCGCGCCCAGCTCTATAACGTCATCAATTCCGTGACGATCGGCGATCAGGGCGCGCTCTCGGGCAGCCCGCAGCTCGGCGACCTGCGCTTCGCCCAGCCGAAGACCGGTTGGTACTGGGTGGTCGAACCGCTCGGCACCTATACGACCGCGCCGCTCGTCTCACCCTCGCTGGGCTCGGCGACCATCCCCGTGCTGTCGGTCGTCGAAGCGCCTTTCGACAAGAATTACGAGCGCTACTACCAGGTGACGGATGCGGCCGGTAACCGCGTGCAGGTGGCCGAGACGGAAGTGGTGCTCGACACCGACGGCCGTGCGGCGCGTTTCCGCGTCACCGGCAATGTCGATGTCGTGGAAGACGACGTCCGCAATTTCTCCCACCGGCTCTATCTGGCGCTCGCCGGTTTCGGCGTCGGCAGTCTCATCGTCAATGCGCTCGCCATTCTCTATGGCTTGAAGCCGCTCGACAAGGCACGTGCCGCTTTGGAGCGTATCCGCGCCGGCGAAAGCGAGCAGCTGAAGGGCGATTTCCCGCGCGAGATCCTGCCGCTTGCCAATGAGGTCAACGCGCTGATCGACAGCAACCGCCGCATCGTCGAGCGGGCGCGCATGCAGGTCGGCAATCTCGCCCATTCTCTGAAGACGCCGATCGCCGTGCTGCTCAACGAGGCGCGCGTGCTCGAAAAATCGCATGGCGAACTGGTGCGCAATCAGGCCGAGGCCATGCAGGGGCAGGTGCAGTCCTATCTCAACCGCGCGCGCATTGCCGCCCAGCGCGAATCCGTGCTGGCGCGAACCGATGCCGAACCGGCGCTCGAGCGGCTGGTGCGTGTCATGCGCCGCCTGAATGTCGAAACCGAATTCGAGCTGATCGTCCAGCCGCCGCACCTTGCCGTTGCCATGGAGCAGCAGGATCTGGAGGAAACGGTCGGCAACCTCCTGGAGAATGCCGCGCGCTTTGCCAAGAGCAAAGTGCGTCTTTCGGCGGTCGAAGCCGGCGAGGATGTGAAGGGAGTAGAAGCAAGCGCCCGCAAGCATTGGGTGGAGCTTGCCGTCGAGGATGACGGCCCGGGCCTGGAGCCCGACCAGATCCGCGAGGCGCTGAAGCGCGGCCGGCGGCTGGACGAGAGCAAGCCCGGAACCGGCCTCGGCCTTTCCATCGTCACCGAGATTTCCAACGAGTACCAGGGGCGTCTGGAGCTTACCCGCGGGGAATGGGGCGGGCTGAAAGCCAAGCTTATCCTGCCAGGTGTGACAAAGGATGTTGCATGAGCAACTGCTTGATGTCACAAAGATAGTGGCAAATGTATAGCATGCTTTGCCTTAATGCTGACACGGGGACGCTGCACTTCGATCGGCTCGACTAACACCCCTGATCGTGGTTCGATTGCAATGACTCTACGTTGGCAAGGCATGATCGTTTCTTCCCTTATCGTCGCCGTGGCGCTCTCTGGCTGCACGACAACGAAGGGCGCTGCGACGCGCGGTCTTTTTGGCGGCGGCAAGCCCCCGGCTTCGGCTGCTTTCATCGCTGCCTTGCAGGGCGGCATCGTTGGTCGCACCGGCGTGGAACTTGGCGACAGCGACAAGCAACGGGCGCTGGAAGCCGAATACCGCGCGCTGGAAGGCGCAGCCGTCGGCCAGCCGGTCACCTGGACCGGCCGTGATGCCAATGGCAGTGTCGTGGCAGCCGCCCCCTATCAGGTCGGCTCGCAGAATTGCCGCCAGTACACCCATACTGTCACGGTCGATGGCAAGGATACGCTGGCGCGCGGTGTCGCCTGCCGCAACGAAAACGGTACCTGGTCGCCGCTCGGCTGATATCCCTGTCCCGTTATCCTTGCGGCCAATAGCCTCAATTCTTCGTCAACACGGCATTGGCAGTTGGAATGAGGGCGCGCTTCAAGTAATTGGGCCGATATGCTGTTCTGGATTCTCGTGGCTGTCCTGACGGCGGCCGTTGCCGCCATTCTGCTTTATCCTCTTTTGCGTGGAGCGAAGGCGGCCGAGGATACGCGTGCTGGAGAGGTCGCTGTCTATCGCGACCAGTTGCGTGAACTCGACAGAGACGTGAGCGGCGGCCTGATCACCGCGGACGAGGCCGATTATGCCCGCGCCGAGATCGGCCGGCGTCTGATTGCCGTCTCTGGCGCTGCTCCGGCCGAGGAAAGCAAACCTGCAAGGCATCATCGCCTCACCGAAGTTTTCATCGTCTTGATCCTGCCGATCATCGGGCTCTGTCTCTACATCAATACCGGCAGACCCGACCTGCCGTCGCAGCCGCTGGAAGCGCGGCTTGCCAATCCCGGCAATGACATGGCCGTCCTCGTCGCCAAGGCGGAGCGGCATCTGGCTGAGAAACCCGACGACGGCAAGGGCTGGGATGTGCTGGCGCCGATCTATTTCAGCACCATGCGGGTTTCCGATGCCGAGACCGCCTATCGCAACGCCATCCGCCTGCTCGGCCCGAGCCCGGCGCGTCTCGATGGCCTTGCCGAAACGCTGATGGCGATCTCCGAAGGCGTGGTGACGGAAGATGCGCGCAAGGTGCTGGAACAGTCGCTCACGCTTGAGCCGAACAACCCGCGGGCGCGTTTTTATGTGGCGCTGAGCATGGAGCAGGCCGGCCAGCCGGATGCGGCACGTGGCGCCTTCGAGGCACTGGCGAAGCAGTCGCCGGCCGATGCCCCCTGGCTGCCGCTGGTCAACGAACATATCGCCAAAAACGGCGGCACGGCGGTTGCACCGGCGGCCGAGCCTGCCGCACCACCGTCAGTTCCGGGCGGCCCGACGGCGGAGGATGTCGCTGCGGCCGAGACGTTGAGCAGC
>NZ_JACHZR010000003.1 GCF_014193695.1 Rhizobium sp. BK316
CGTCCGGAATGAAATATCGCGGGGTGGAGCAGCCCGGTAGCTCGTCAGGCTCATAACCTGAAGGCCGCAGGTTCAAATCCTGCCCCCGCAACCAAACTTTCCTTTCTTCCCCCGATACCAGGACCAGTTATCGCCAGCGCGAAAACGGCATCTTCCCTGGCAAGCGTAGTGCGTCGGCAGCTATGCTCACCATAAGGCGATGTAGCGGTTGAATGCCGGACCAAGGCTGATGTGAACTGGCCGCGCCATGTCGGCGAGGCCAGTTGCCTTCTGTCGGCGGGGATTCGCGCCGGGAAGGCGCGAGCTGGCCAGGTCAATTCGACTGACGGCTTGCCTTGATCTCCATCAGTTTGGCAGTGCAGGTCTCCGAGACGTTCGACGCGTTCTGCTGGAGGCATTGCAGCAGCCTTCCGCCGCCCGGCTGGACGCCGTTGCAGAGCCGCCGCACATCCGCTTCGCAGGCGGAGCGGATGTCTCGCATCTGTTGGCGGCTCACCTCCTGGGCATTGGCCGCGCCGGCAAGCGCCACGAAGGCGACGATCAAATAGATTTTCATTCCTGATCTCCCGAAAATGGGTTGCGTGAGAGGAAGGGCGGACGGGCCGCGGTGTGGTCTATGGGCGGCGGCCGTCCGTTCCGGCACTGGGGTACGTGCCGAAAGTCATAGCCGAGATGTGGTCAACGGAGGGAAAATGAATCGATCCGAAAACTCGGCCGAAGCATGTCACCCCCGGATGAGTCGCGGCATGCGGGCCGTTTCCAGTTGTTCCGCCGTCAATTTGGCGCGAAGGTCCGTGATCGCCTTCTTGAGTGTCTGCGCCTTGTCCGCATATCCTGCCATGACATCGGAAAGAGCCTCCGCCCGGCCGAATGCCTCCGGTCCCTTCAGGTCTTGATCGGGCGCCCCGATCACCGAAATGACCGCGTCGCGATCGGGAACCAACGCAAGCAAGGCCTCGGTATAGGCACGCCAGGCATCCTTCTGGTCGGCGCGGATGCCTATGGCCGTCTCCTGCGCCGAGAGCATGCCGGCAAGCCGAAGGCGAATTGCCTTGCCGGTATAATAATAGCGCAGATCGTCAAGGCGGTCGGCGAGGGCACGGATGTCGAGAAAACCGTTCCTGTACACCTCGAAACGCTGGTCGCCGTAGGTATCTTCGGCGGGGCTGACATTCGCGTTTTGATCCTGGGCCATCCCTGCCAGAGGGATGGCGGCAAGCAGCAGCGCGCCAGCGCCGACAGAGAATAGTACCGTTTTTTTCATGGCAACCTCCGTGGTTCGTTGATGGTGACACCATGAACGGCGCAGCTTGCGACGAATTTGCTCGCTTGTAGGAAAATGTAGCGATTTGTTGCTCGAAGGGCGGCATGTCCCGTCTGGTTCAAGTTGTCTCGAATAACGGAAGAGTAACAGTCACCAGACCGCCACGCTTGCCGTCCGCAAGCGTGATCGTCCCGCCTTGTGCTTTCAGAAGGGTTTGCGCGACAGCAAGGCCAAGCCCCGCTCCACCCGTTTTTCGTGCGCGGGATGGCTCTGCGCGAACGAAAGGCTCCAGCAGCAGCTCCCGTTCTTCTTTTGAAAATCCCGGCCCCTCATCTTCGATTGAAATTCTTGCCCGGCCTTCTTCGACCGCCATCGTCACATGCGCTCGCCGGCCATATTTGACGGCATTGTCGACGAGGTTGCCGATGATCCGCCGAAGCGCCAGCCGATCGCCGATGATCCATGTTTCGGCCTGCGTTGTGTCTGTTTCCAGAATGACAGGCAGGCCCGCGCTCCTGAAATCCGCTATTTCGGCGCGCAGCAATTCAGCGAGGTCGAGCATCTCCTCATTGAGCGCTCCGACACCCGCCTGCGACGTCAGAAGCGCATTGTCGAGGAGATCGATCATGTCCGCAATATCGGACGTGGCCCGTTCTCTTTCCGCGTCATCGGGCAGTTGTTCGAGCCGGAGCCGCAGTCGCGTCGCAAAGCTGCGGACGTCGTGCTGGATCCCCCCGATCAACGCCGTACGGGAACGCGTCATGGCGTGAAGCCGGTTCTGGAGCCTGTCGAAAGCCCTGACCAGGGCGCCGATTTCCGGCGTCGTCGCGCGGGTAGGGGGAAGCGGGATCGGGTCGCCTGAGGGATCCATGCGGTCGACGGCGGAGGCTAGTCTGGTCAACGGTCTGATTTCCCGATGCAACATGTAAAAGGCGATGCAGGCGAACAGGGTTCCCAACAGTCCCGCCCCCGTTCCCGCCGGCAAACCATAAAACGTTACGACAAAGGGCGTGCGCGCTTCGGCGACGAGGATATTGCCGTTGTCGAGTGCCACCCAAAATTCGAGCGGCCGCGCTGTGCGGGTCCACAAGCCAGGTCGGAGGCCTTCGGTGTTGTGCCCTAACTGAATGTGGATGAGTTTTTCGCCAAGAAACTGCCGATAAAGCGCGAAATCAGCGCTATCGGCCAGGTCGTCGCCTGCAGCCGGCACAGATGAGCTGTCGGTGATCCGCACCTCCAGCATTGAGGATTGGAGAGCCGCGAGGGCGAGTTGCCGCTCGTCTGGGGCGATGTTGGATACGAGATCGATGATCGCCTTCAATTGTTCGGGCGGCAGACGGTTAGCGGTTCGCGACAGGTCGCTCGTCCAGTAGAAGAAGGCAATCAGAGTGATCCAGAGAGCGAGAAGCGCGCTCGCGCCAATCGCCAGCAGTCGCGCGGTCAGGCCGAAACGCATGTTTATGTGACCTGCCGGACTGGTGCGCTCAAAAGATAGCCGCCATTGCGTACGGTATTGATGAGGTTGCAGCCAGGACTCAGGCTGTCCAGCTTTTTGCGAACGCGCGAGACAAGAATGTCGACCGTGCGATCGAAAGGATCTGCGCTGCGCCCATGGGTCCAGTCCAGTATCTGGTCTCGCGACAACACGCGGCGCGGGCGCAGGACGAAACAGGCAAGCAGGTCGAACTCGGCGCTGGTCAGGGCAACGAGACCGCCCTCTTCGGTGCGGAGTTGGCGGGCGTCGAGATCGGCGACGAAACGATCGAATGCATAACGGCGCGAGGCAAGCTGAAGCGGTTGAGCGCCCGTCCGACGCAACAGCGCCCTGACACGCGCGAGGAGTTCCCTCGGCCCGAAAGGCTTGACGACATAGTCGTCGGCGCCGATCTCGAGCCCGACCACCCGGTCCGTCTCGTCCCCTTTCGCCGTCAGCATGAGGACAGGCAACCTCCGTTCCGACGCCAGCCGCCGGCAGATCGACAGGCCATCCTCGCCAGGAAGCATCAGATCGAGGATGACGAGGTCCGGCCTGATGCGCTCAAGCACCTTGTCCATATCCCGTCCATCCTGTGCCAGCTCCACGTCGAAACCTTCGCGATGCAGAAAATCGCCAACCAGCCGCCGGATCTCGGGGTCGTCATCAACGATCAGGATGGTTTTTGCCTCTTTCTCCATGATCTTCAACAGGACATTTCGCGGTCGGGAAATCAATAGGAAAACCCGCGCGTGTACAAAACGATACCGGCCGGAAAAATATCTCAACAACCTGAAAAGCCCGGTTGATGGCCCAGCAAAGAAATTTGCCGACGGTGGCAATCCCGGTTCCGGATGCAGTGGTTTCGGGCTTGGACAGCATCCCGTGATGGTGGCCGCGCCTTCGAAGGAGCGTCATCTCGTCCGATGCGCTATCTGATGCCCAAGTCCGAAGAGTTGATGCCGGTGGGCCGCCGCTTCTTCCAGGCGGACATAAAAGGCCCCGGCACATTGGACGCGATCATCAAGGCCAATGTCAGCTCCAGTTTGCAGGGGGTGATTACCGCCCTCCACGTCGACCGCAATGACATGCTGCGCACGGGAGAGATCATTGCCGAAGTCAACGCCGGTGAGTTGAAAGCGCAACTCAACGCTTCCCTTGCCTCGCAAGAGGCTGCGCGCAAGGTCGTGGAAGCGGCGCATGCCGACGGCCGACGTGCTGAAGCCACGCTTGCGAATGCCCGCTCGACGCTTGCCCGGCAGTAGGAGTTGCAGCGCGCCGGAACGTCGACGCGTTCAGCACTGGAATCGGCCCAAACCGTGGTCCAGCAAGCCGAGGCCGATCTCGCCAAAGCGCGATCCATCGTTCTGCAGGCCGGGGCACAGGAAGTCGAGGCCGCTGCAACGGTGGAAGTCAATCAGGCACAAATGGACAAGTCGGTGATCCGCGCTCCGATCGACGGAATTGTGGCGGCTCGCAACCTCAATCTCGGCGACATCGCTTCGCCCAAGGCGGGCGTTCCGGTCCCTTTTCGGAAAGCTCGGCGATATCCTCCGATATGGATCGCCGGGTGGAGGGCATTGCCGGCGTGGCCGATGTCTGCCGTTTCGTGCAGATCAGCCAGCAATTCGCCTTTCGCGATCGACAGCTGCGCCTCCATCACGGGTGTCGACTATCCGAAGGACCGCGGGGAATGGGTGCCGTTGACCGCCGGCCGGCATCTGGAAAACGGGCATTTCGAGGCCATCGCAGACGCAAGCATCGGGTTCAGTCTCGGCGACCGCGTCCGGCTGGGGCAGGACGATTATACCATCGTTGGCCTGACGCGAGGAATGGTCGACATGAGCGGCGATGGACTGCTCTTCGTTTCAGTGAACGATGCCATGGCGATCGCCCAGCGACGGACAAGCGAAGAGGTGCTGCTTGCCCGAAAGGAAACAGGCGGTAGCCGAAGCGCCGCAAACGGCAGTTCGGTGCAACAGGACAGCAAGATTGCCGCGACGCTGGTGACGCTCGAGCCGGCCGCCAGCGAGAAGCAGCTCGCGCGGCGATCATGGCCTGGGGAGATGCAAATGTTCTGAGCAGGGCCGATCAGGAAAATCTCCTGCTCAACCAGAGGCTCTGGCGGCTGAGAGTCCAAATTCTTGCCTTCACCGCGGTCCTTCTGGTGGTGATGGCCATCGTCATTTCGCTTATCATCTACATGCTGACCATGGAAAAGCGCCATCAGATCGCCATGCTGAAGCTGATCGGCGCACGCAGTGTCGTCATTGTCGGGACAATTGCCGAACAGTCCTATCTGATCGGGGCAGGTGGCCTGCATGAACGCTATGCCGATTCTATGCGTCCGCCACGCGTGCCGCCACTATCGCAGCGGCGAGACAGTGGTGCGCGCCCTAGACGGCGTCTCTTTCGATATCCATCCGGGCGAAGTCGTTGGCATTCTGGGACCCAGCGGGTCCGGCAAAAGTACGCTGTTACTGATTGCCGGCCTTTTGGAGCTGCCCACGACCGGCGAAATCTATATTCGCGACCGGCTCGTTTCCCAACCCGATGCCGACCTCGACGGCCTCCGTGACTTCAGACGCAACAATATCGGTTTCATTTTCCAGAAGGCCAATCTCATTCCGTTTCTTTCGGCGGTCGAAAACGTGGCGCTTGCGCTCGAGATCGACGATGTGCCGGCGCGCGATTATGCTTCGCAGCTGCTTGGCAGCGTCGATCTCGCGCATCGCGTCGACAATCTTCCGGCTCGGTTGTCGGGAGGCAGTGTGCAGGACCTCTTCGACCGGACGATCGAACTCAGGGATGGCGGGATTGTCGCCGAAAACGCCACCGGGCCGGGTGGGAGCGCCCCGGCTGATACAAATCGCAACAAAACGTAACGCCGGTGAAAGACCGCAGCTAACTTCGGGACCGATCTTCTCCTTATTCCCGCTTCGCCAGCCGGCGTTGCAACACGACAGGAGAACCCGATGCTGAAGAAATTGTTGCTGGCGCTGGCCATTTTTGCCGGCGCTTCATCCATCGCCGCCGCGGCCACGGTCGCGGTTGCGACGGGAAACGTCAACCTGAGAGCCGGTCCTTCGACCGGATATCCGGTTGTGACCGTTGTTCCGGCCAGCGCCCGGATTGTCACCCACGGATGCCTGACCGGGTATACCTGGTGCGACATAAGCTTTGCCAACTATCGTGGCTGGGTGGCGGCCAACTATATCCAGGTCGTCTACAAAGGCGGACCGGTGGTCCTTACTTCCGCAGTGGCGCCTTCCGTCGGCGTGACGATCATCGCCTTTAACAAGGTTTACTGGGACAACTACTATGCTGCCTATCCATGGTATCGAAGCTGGGCACGTTATTATCGCCCCTATCCGGCCTATCCCATCGCTCCTCCGCCACGCGTCACCTCCTATGATCGGTCTGTCAACTGCGCCGACGGAAGTTGCACCGCGACGCGTTCAGCGACAGGTGTCTATGGAGGCTCCACGAACCATACGCGGACGTGCAGCGGCGGGGAGTGCACGGCTACGAGGGAGACCGTTGGGCCGTACGGCAACAGTGCCTCACGCGTCCGCAACTGCAGCGCCAACACGCATTCGTGCAGCGTGACGAGAACAGGTCCGCGCGGTGGTACGGCGACCGGCACGCGCAGTTTTCAACGATAACCCCAGAGCCCCGGGACGGAACATGACCGAGATCTTCGTTATGCAGAGCCTCTTCGGCGCGGCGATCTCGCCATCAACCGTGCATAGGCAATCGCCGAGAGCATGTTGACGTGGTTGGCCTTACCGGTTCCGGCGATGTCGAAGGCGGTGCCATGGTCGACGGAGACTCGGTCTATCGGCAGGCCGAGAGAGACATTGACGGCGGTTTCGAAGGCGACGAGCTTGATCGGGATGTGGCCCTGATCGTGATACTGTGCGATCACTAGATCGAAGGCGCCATTATAGGCGCGGGCGAAGACCGTGTCGGCGGAAATCGGGCCTACCACGTCGATGCCTTTGGCCTGTGCCAGCTCGACGGCGGGTGCGAGGAATTCCGTGTCTTCTGTTCCGAAAAGGCCGTTTTCGCCGCAATGGGGGTTGAGACCGGCAACGGCAATGCGGGCCTTCTTGCCGAGGCGCACGAAGTGATCGTGGCCGGCCTCGATCGTTGCAAGCACACGTTCAGTCTTGGCCCGTTCTATCGCGCCCTTCAGCGAGATGTGGGTCGAGACATGGATGGTGTTCAGACGCTCGGAGGCGAGGAGCATGAAGGAGCTCTTGGAGCCGGTCAGATGCGCCAGCAGGCCGGTATGACCATCGTAATGGTGGCCGGCGAGGTTCATGGCTTCCTTGTTGATCGGCGCCGTGACGATGACGTCGGCTTCCTGCGACATTGCGAGATCAACGGCGCGAGCGATGTAACGGACGGATGCATCGCCAGCGGCTGGGCTGACCTTGCCAATCTCGGGGAGGGGAGCGTCCAGCGCGACCTCATCCACGGCGATGGTGTTTCCATCCTCGGAGGCGGAAGGGCCGAAGCTGAGGCTGATATCGGTTGCGCGTACGGCCCGTTCCAAGGCTTCCGTATTGCCAACGATGACGAAGTCGCGACGTTCGGCAGCCGGCAATGCAGCCAGCGCCTTGACGATCACTTCAGGGCCTACGCCGGCGGGATCGCCGAGGGTTACTGCGACTTTTGCATTTCTGTCCATCAGTCAAATTCCTCTTGAAAGCCCTGCCTCAATAGGCAGCCTCGTAGATCGAGCGTATATCAGTGCGCGTCAAGTCGCGCGGATTGTTATCCAGGAGCCTGCGGATGGCGAAGGCGTCGTCGGCCATGGCATCCAGATCATTTTCCGGCACGCCGAGGCCGGAAAGTGTCATCTCGATGCCAAGTTCGGCGCAGAAAGCATAGGCCGCATCAAAGACCGATTTGACGGTGTCGGATGTGTCATAGCCGAGTGCTTCCATCACCGCTTTCGTCTTTTCCGGCACGGCCGGCGTATTGAAAGCGAGAACATGCGGGAAGATCAATGCGTTGGCCGCGCCATGGGCTACATGCCAGCGGGTGCCGAGCGGATAGGCGAGTGCATGGCCGCCAGCCGTATTGACCGGGCCGAGGCAAAAGCCTCCATAGAGCGAGGCCAGCGAAAGACCGGCACGTGCTTCGGCATCCGAGCCGTCGCGCACGGCTCTTGCGAGATATTTGCCGACAAGCCGCGTTCCTTCGATGGCGTAGATGTCAATCATCGGGTGCGCCTTGCGATTGGTGAAGGCCTCGACACAATGTGCCATGGCATCGACACCGGTTGCAGCGGTGGTGCGGGCCGGGACGGAGAAAGTCAGGGAAGGATCTATCACGGCGATGTCGGCGAGCATGTGAAGGCTTTCGACCGCAAGCTTCGCCTTGGTCTCGGGATCGGTGACCAGCGCGCGGATACCGGCCTCGCTGCCCGTGCCCGATGTTGTCGGCACCTGCGCAAGCGCTACCTTTCGCGGCCCCTGAACCTTATTGGGGCCGACAACATCGCGAAGGCTCTGCGACGAGCCGGCGAGCACGGCAGCCAGCTTGGCAAGATCCATGGCGCTGCCACCACCGAAACCGACGATAAAGTCTGCCTGTGCAGTTTCTGCTGCTGCGAGCACCTTGTCGAGATTAGCGATATCCGGCTCAGGCGTCACGTCCGAGAAGACCGAAACGTCACCCTTCAGTTGCAACAGATCAATGCGTGTCGCGTTGAATGCATCCGAAATGACCAGTGTTCGGGAATAGCCCTTGTTTGCGGCCCAGGCGCCGAGCTTTCCCGCGGTCTCCAGACCGAATTCGATCAGGTGCGGCCGGACAACGGCAATAGGTGAATCCAAACTGACCATATGCGGTCCTCCTGATGCGCGACGGAACTGGGCCGTCAATGATGTAAATTTGTTATCCCGTCCGGTGATTTTTGGCAAGAATGAATGAGGAATTTTCTTGTTTTACAGTCCATCTGGGTGGTGAAAGTACCAGATTTAACGCTTCGAATTCCAGTCAACATATTAAAGTTAAATGTATATTTAGAAATTTGGTGATCGGCGGAAAGGGCAGTGGGACTTGTAAAAGGATTGTCGTGCATTTGTAAAAATAAGAATTCAGATGGGAGGGCCAAGTGCTTTCGCCGATCGGCCTCCCCCATGCGCTGCTTGTGATCTCGGTGGTCGTTAAGCGATTGATTCCAACGGAAGACGCACATATTTGATGGCGCGCCGGTAATAGGTATAGGCCACATGAAGCGCACCGTCCGGTCCCTGGGTGATTGAGGGATAGGAGAACTCGCGATTGAGCATGTCCTTCGAATTGTTGCTCAGGCAATAGCCGTCGCCTGTGTCGAGGTCGAATTTACGCTCGAAATGACCGTCTTGATCGGCGGAAACTGCGAGGCTCAACGGTGCGCGCGGAACACCCCAGACCGCTTTTCTGGTCGGCATATCGGTCGTTTCGACGGCAGCAGCCTTGTCGCTTTCAATCTCGTCATAGAGCGACTGGCGTCGGGCATCGGAGGAAGCGGCGCTGCTGTGGTTGTAAACCATTGCAACCCTCTGATCCTTAAGGCCAGCCGCCTGGATCGAGGAATTGTTGTTGGGCAGATTGGTCGGTCCCGGTGCGCTCCAGGTTTCGCCTTGGTCCGATGACAGGGAGGCGCGGATATTCTCGGAATAACGATCACGGAAAAAGGCGATCATCCTGTCGCCGTCGAGTGGCACGATATTCATGTGCACCGCGCCCAGGCTGCCTTCTATCTCTTTCATCTGCCATCTTTTTCCGCCGTCGCGGGAGATCAGCACGCCCGCCGTGTCGGCGTCGCCGTTCCAGCGCTGCCCAGGCAAACTGATGCAGCGGAAGATGGGAAGCAGCCAATCACCTCTCCCATTGACGACAATCTGCTGGCGCACGAATGTGCCGGGCAGGTCGCAGAGGATGGTGGGCGGTGCAAAGCTCTTGCCGCCATCTTCGGAGATGCGGCATTTGACAACTGCGCCGTCCTGATCGCCGGATGTCTGCGAGGTATAAATCAGCCAGACGTACCCATTAGGAGCGCTGAAAATCAGGGGATTCTGTTCGGATTTCGCCGGATCGTCAGACATTTTTTCCGGTTCGGACCAGCGGTTAGAACCAGGGGCCAACCGTGACATGTAAATTGAGATGTCGCCCATGCCTTCCATCGTGCCGCCGAACCAGACGCAGGTCAGGGTGCCGTCGGCAAGAAACGCCAAGTTGGCCGCGTGGTTCTGAATGCAGGGAGACGGCAGATAGGCATCAAAACGACCGGCCTGGGCATCATTTGCCCTGAGTAAACCGTCCATCAGCGCCGGAACGTCCTCCGGCTTCAAGCCTGTGGATTGCATGGCTTTTCCTCCCTTACGGCAGCTTTGCGTAGCTTTCGGCGAGCGCCGCATATTCGGTGTCATTGAGTGGTATCAGCGGCGGGCGAGTGCGCAGCCAGCCGACATTGCCGGTTTTCAGTCCCACCATCGCCTTGATGGTCGGGATCTGCACATAGGAGTTCGACAGGGTGCGGAAAGCGTTGATACGAGCCTGCGCTGCCTCGACATCTGCATTGCGTGCCTCGTCATGGACGTGGTCGTAAACCGTGCGCAGGGAATTTCCGACAAGGTTCGAAGTGGCGGTGATGCAGCCCGCGCCGCCGGCTTTCAGTAGCGGCAGCAGCAGCGGGTCGGCGCCGCAGAGCACGGAGAAACCCGGGCAGGTGGCGATAATTGCCTGCATGTTATTGAAATCGCCAGCAGAATCCTTGATTCCGACAACTGTATCCGGGAAGGCTTCGACCAGTCGGCTGATCAACGGAATGGAGAGCGGAACGCCCGAAACCTGTGGGATGTGATAGAGGATCACCTGCAGCCTGCTATCGCCGATCTTCTCCAGAATTTGGGCGTAGGCGGTAAAGAGGCCTTCGTCGGAAACGCCCTTGTAATAGAAGGGCGGCAGCATCACCACCTTGGTGACGCCGAGCGAAAGGGCGTGCTTCGTCAGTTCAACCGTGTCGGGAATGGCGACGACGCCGGTACCCGGCAGCAGCTTGTCCGCGGGAATGCCGGCTTTCAGCGCTGCTTCCAGAAGCATGTGGCGCTCGGCAGAAGAGAAGGAGTTCGCTTCGCCTGTCGTGCCAAGCAGTGCAACGCCGTGGCAGCCCTCTTCGATCAGCCGCTGGCAATGTTCGGTGAAGAGACCGAGATCCGGGCTGCCATCGGTGTTGAGAGGGGTGGTGGCGGCGCTGTAGACGCCTGTAATCTTGTGATTGCTCAAGGTATCCTCCTCGTCAGACCGGGCCTTCCCGGCACGTTCCTACGCTGTCGTATTCATCCCAATCGAGGTAGTTGTCAATCTTACAAATTTGAAATCTCTACATGTCAATTTTTAACATATTGATTTTATGCAATAAATAATTGCGATCCCTCGATTTAATGCTTCATCAGTTATTTTCCATTGACAGATTTACATTATCGCGCAAATGTCTGCGGTATGTCGCGCAGCTTCGGGGAGGTCTTTCGAAAGGCGCGCTATTTGCCATGGAGGAGCAAATGACAATTCGCAACGACCAAGACTTTTCGCAGATTTCCCGGCGTAACGCGCTGAAGCTGGGGCTTGCAGCCGGCGTTGGTTTCTCGCTTTTCGGCGCAAGCGCCCGCATCGTCATGGCGCAGGACGGCCAGGTCCTGAAGGCCATCAATCCTGCCTTCGACCAGGACTGGTCGCCGCTGCGCGGCGGCGGCAGAACCTTCCGCTGGAATTCGTTCTGGTGGGCTTCGCCGATGTATTTCGACGCCGAGGGTAAGATCCAGCCCTACGTCTTCACGAGCTGGGACTCGCCGGACAAGAAGGTCTGGACGTTCAAGATCGACCCGAAAGCGGTCTTCTCCGATGGCAGCAAGATCACCTCGGCCGATATCAAGGGCTCCTGGGAAGTCTCTTCCATGCCCAATACGAAGAACCAGCGCGTCGATCAGGTGCTGAGCAAGGTTCAGGGCTACAAGGAAATCTCCGCCGGCTCCGGCAACGAATTGACGGGTGTTGCGACGCCTGATGAATCAACGGTCGTCTGCACGCTGACGGAAGCCGATCCGATCTTCTTCATGCGTCTTGCCAACCACATCGTCCCGATCACCAAGGCTGCCCAGTCGCGCGGCAGTGACGGCGAGGAAGTGGCCGATTGGTACAAGCCGGACAGCAGCGCGGTCTATTCCGGCCCCTTCAAGCTGACGGCTCTCGATATCGACGCCGGTACGCTGACCTTCGAACCGAACGAAAAGTTCTTCGGACCGAAGCCGAAACTCGCCCGCATCGAGATCAGCTCGATTGAAGACAATGTCACCGCGACCTCGCTGATCAAGTCCGGCGAATACAATGCTCACACCGAGCTCATCACCTCGACGATCGTCCAGGATCTCGGCCCGGAATTTTCTGCCGGCCCATTCATCCCGACCAGCCAGCATTTCTGGTTCAACACCTCGCGCGCGCCGATGGATGATCCCAAGGTTCGCCAGGCGCTGATCATGGCGGTCGACCGCGACGGCCTGTTCAAGGCGTCCTATCCGGATGGTCCGCACAAGAAGGCCGACCAGATCCTGAATTCGGTTCCGGGTGCCGATAATTCCGGCTTCGAGCCCTATCCGTATGATCCGGCAGCGGCCAAGAAACTGCTCGCCGAATCGAGCTATGGCGGTCCGGAGCGTCTTCCCAAGCTGCTGTTCGTCGGCATTTCCGGCCCGGCGATCCAGGCGGCTGCGCAGTTCATCGCCGAGCAGTGGCGCCAGAACCTCGGCATCACCGCCGTCGACATGAAGCCGCAGCAGGATGCCTATGCCGGTCCGGACCAGAATTCGGTTCAGATCTTCCGTGACGACGTCGGCACACGTGTTCCCGATGCCGTCTCCTATCTCGCCGGCTCCATCGCCTCTACCTCGTCAAACGCGCAGAACAAGCTCGGCGGATACAAGAACGACAAGGTGGACAGCCTGCTTGCAGAGGCCGCTACCAAGGCTGCCGACGATCCGGATCGAGTGAAGCTCGCGCAGGAAGCCCAGAAGGCCTTCCGCGACGACTGGGCCTTCCTCCCGTGGTATTCTCAGGCGATGTCGCGCTGGGCGACCAAGGACGTCAAGGCAATGGAAAAGAACCTCGACTGGCAGGTCGTGGCTCCCTGGGATGTTTCCATCGGCTAAGGCCGATACATGGCCGCATGACGCGGCTGAAGCAGGGGCGCGAAGGTCGCAAGACCTTCGCGCTATATTTCAAGCAGAACCGGCGGCTGCGGCCTCCCGCGGGAATGCGCCGGGCAAGAATGGGAGGTGGCCTTGCTACGCTACGTGCTCACGCGGTTTGCCATCTGGATTCCGTCGGTCCTGATCGTGATGATGGCCGTCTATGCGATGGCATTCTACGGTGCTGGCGACCCGATCAAGCTGATCTTCCTTCGCGCGCCTGGTGACGTTGCCTATAACCCGCAGCGTATCGAGGCGATCCGCGAAAGTGCGGGCCTCAACAAACCCTTCATCGAACAGTTCGGCCTTTACGTCTGGAACCTCCTGCACGGCCAGTTCGGCAACTCGCTGACATCGGGCCGCTCGGTCTGGGCGATGGTTTCTGCTGCTGCACCGGTTTCCTTCCAGCTCGCGCTCTGTTCCATCATCCTGACGGCTGTCGTCGCGATCCCGCTCGGCATGATCGCCGCCCTCAATCAGAACAACCGCGTCGACTACACGATCCTCGGCACGGCGCTTTTTCTCTGGGCGATCCCGGCCTATGTCGCAGGTCCGCTTCTGATGGTGGCGCTGATCGTGCTGCTGCCGATGATCAAGGTGCCCTATGGCTGGGGCGGCGTCTTTGACGTGCGCATCATCCTGCCGCTCATCGTTTTGTCCTTCCAGCCGATCGCGCTGATCGTGCGCCAGACGCGCGCCGCCGTTATCGAAGTACTGTCTGAAGATTTCGTCCGCACCGCGCGGGCCAAGGGCGTGCCGGAAATCGTGGTGGCATTGAAGCATATCCTCCGCCCGGTGCTGACGCCCGTCGTCACACAGCTCGGCCTCATCATGATCACCATCGTCAACGGCGCCATCTTCGTCGAGCTCGTTTTCGGCCTGCCAGGCCTCGGGCGCTTGACCGTACAGGCGCTCATCAATTCCGATTATCCCGTCATTCTCGCGATCACCCTGATCGGATCCTTCCTGGTCATGGTATCAAACCTGCTGGTCGATGTGCTTTATCCGCTGCTCGATCCGCGGGCCAATGACTCCAGAAGGAGCCGCTGATCATGTCCGCAATCCCTCTTTCGACGATCGATACGGCCGAGGAGCCGCCCGTCAATCTGTGGCGTGATGCCTGGCATCGTCTGAGGCGCAACAAGCTTGCAATCTTCGGTCTGATCGTGATTGTGATCCTCGCCTTCACGGCGATCTTCGGCCCCGCTCTCACGCCTTATGACTATCTCAGCCAGGATCTCGCTTCGCGCAATGCACCACCGTCGCTGGCGCATTTCTTCGGTACCGATGATCTTGGTCGCGACGTCTTCAGCCGTATCGTGTTCGGCACGCGCACGGCCTTCCTCGTCGCCGTCATCGTCACCTTCATCGCTGTCCTGATCGGGCTCGTGCTCGGCGCTGTCGCCGGCTTCTTCGGCAATCCGTTCGATCGGGTCATCATGTGGCTGACCGATATGACGATGTCGGTGCCGAACCTGCTGCTCGTCGTCGTCATCAATGCATCGCTGAAAACGCCGATCACCAGGTGGATGGAGGCGCAGTATCTTGCGACCCTCAATCCCTTCTATCGCCAGACGGTCTGGGTAGATTTTCTCCTCGTCTTCGGCTCGATGGCGCTGATCTCCTGGCCGCCCTATGCACGCCTCGTCCGCGCCCAGGTCCTGTCGATCCGCAATCGTCCCTATGTCATGGCGGCACAGGCGCTCGGCCTTTCCAACTGGATCGTCATCCTGCGCTATATCGTGCCGAATGCGCTCGGGCCGCTGATCGTTTCCGTCAGCGCCGGCCTCGGTACCGCGATGGTGCTGGAAAGTGCCTTCAGCTTCCTCGGTGTTGGCGTCAATCCGCCCACGCCGAGCTGGGGTAACATGATCTCGGACGGCCTGCGTGTCTGGCAGCATTATCCGCATCTCCTCGCCGCGCCGGCGGCCGTGCTAGGTCTTGCCTCGGTGGCCTTCAGCTTCCTCGGCGATGGTCTCAACGACGCACTCAATCCGCGGGGCAGCAAATGATGAATGCAACGAGCAACGAACGCCTGCTGGACGTGAAGGATCTCACCATCGAGATCGATACGCGCCGCGGCCCGGCCGTCGTCGTCGACGGCATCGACCTCTATGTCAACAAAGGCGAGACGCTCGGCGTCGTCGGTGAATCCGGCTGCGGCAAGAGCCTGACGATGCTGAGCCTGATGCGGCTTCTGCCGAACAAGATCAAGGTGACGAAGGGCTCGGCGACGTTTGACGGGCGCGACCTGCATAAGATGTCGAATGGCGAGCTGCGCAGGGTGCGCGGCGGCGATGTCGGCTTTGTCTTCCAGGATCCGATGACCTCGCTCAATCCGGTCATGCGCATCGGCGACCAGATCTGCGAGCCGCTGATCTATCACCGCGAGATGTCGAAGAAAGAGGCTCGGGCTCGCGCCGTCGAGCTTTTGCGCCTCGTCGGCATTCCAGGGCCGGAAGAGCGGCTGATGGCCTATCCGCACGAGCTGTCCGGCGGCATGCGCCAGCGCGTGATGATCGCGATCGGCCTTGCCTGCAATCCGAAACTGCTGATCGCGGACGAGCCGACGACCGCGCTCGATGTGACGATCCAGGCCCAGATCGTCGATCTGGTGAAGGATCTGCGCGCCAAGCTTGGTATGTCCGTCGTCTGGATCACCCACGACCTCGCGCTGATCGCCGGTCTCGTCGATCGCGTCGCCGTGCTCTATGCCGGCACGGTCGTGGAAGATGCGCCGGTGGACGAGCTCTATGCTCGTCCCAGCCATCCCTATACGCGTGGCCTCTTGTCCTCGATCCCGAAGCTTTCGGATGCGCCCGCAAGCCGCCTGTCCTCGATCGGCGGCACGCCACCCGAGCCCGGCCGTCGCCCCAATGGCTGCCCCTTTGCACCGCGGTGCCCGCTGGTGGAAGCCGTCTGTCATGAGCGTGTGCCGCGGCTGGAGCCGGTTTACGGAAACAGCGCGCATCGCGCCGCCTGTTTCGTCGTCCAGAAAATGCAGGAGGCCGCGTGATGGGTGCCAAACCGCTCTTGAAGGTCGAAAACCTCGTCAAGCATTTCCACGTCAAGCTTGGTGCTTTCGGCGAGCGTTCGGCGACCGTCTATGCGCTCGACAACGTGAATCTCGAGATCATGGAAGGCGAGACGCTGAGCCTCGTGGGTGAATCCGGCTGCGGCAAGTCGACGACCGGCTTCACCATCCTCAATCTTTACAAGGCGACGAGCGGCAAGGTGGTCTATAAGGGGCAGGACCTTGCGACGCTGGACGAAAAGCAGATGCGGCCCTTCCGCCGTGACCTGCAGATCGTCTTCCAGGATCCCTATTCCACGCTGAACCCGCGCATGACGGTCGGCGAGGCGATCGGCGAGCCGATCCTCTTCCACAAGCTCGCCACGAAGGCCGAGCTCAAGGACAAGGTCGCGGCCCTGCTGACCGATGTCGGTCTGCCTACGCGGTTTGCCCAGCGTTACCCGCATGAGCTTTCCGGCGGCCAGCGCCAGCGCGTCGTCATTGCGCGTGCGCTTGCCTGTCAGCCGAAGTTCATCGTCTGCGACGAGGCGATTTCGGCGCTCGACGTGTCGATCCAGGCACAGATCATCAACCTGCTGCTCGATTTGCAGGAAAAATATGGCCTGACCTATCTCTTCATCGCGCATGACCTGGCGGTGGTACGTCATATCAGCACCCGCGTCGGCGTCATGTATCTCGGCCGTCTGGCCGAGCTTGCAACGCGTGAAGAGCTCTTCGACAATCCGCTGCATCCCTATACGAAGGCGCTGCTTTCAGCCGTGCCGGAAACCGATCCGGAGCTTGAGCGGACACGTAAGCGTCAGATCCTGCAGGGCGATGTGCCAAGCCCGCTGAATCCGCCGACAGGCTGTCGTTTCCATACGCGTTGCCCGATCGCCATGGAGGTTTGCGGCAAGGTCATTCCGGAATGGAAGGAAGCGAAACCCGGCCATCTCGTTGCCTGCCATGCGGTCAATCCGGGGCAGACTTCATGACGTTGAAAGTCGCCATCATTGCCGACGACCTGACCGGCTCGCTCGATACGGGCACACCCTTTATAGAGGCCGGGTTGTCAGTCGCCGTCGCGATCGATGTCGAAGCGGCTGGCAAGGCGCTGGAAACCGGCGCCGAAGTCGTTGTGGTCAATACTGCCTCGCGCAGCCTGCCGGAGGAGGAAGCGGCCGCGCGTGTGCGGGCGGTTGCCGAGACCCTGCGTGCTGCCGGGTCGGCCATCTTCATGAAGAAGATCGACTCGCGGCTGAAGGGCAATATCGCAGCCGAAAGCATTGCGCTGGCCGATGTGCTGGGTCTCAAGACAATCCTCATGGCACCTGCCATTCCCGATCAGGAGCGGATCACCTATCGTGGTTGCGTAGTTGGGCGCGGTGTGGAGCATCCTTTGCCGATAGCCGACCTCTTTGCCCGATTTGGCCGTAACGTGATGGTTGCCGATGCCGAAGATGATGCCGATCTCGATATTGTCGTCGTGGAGAACGACTGGCTTTCCACCCTTGCCGTCGGTGCCCGTGGTCTGGGTTCGGCCCTGGCGCGCGGGTTCGGCGGAACTGCGCGGCTGGTGCCGGAATTTCTTGCGACGCGGAAGACTCTCTTCGCCTTCGGCTCCCGCGATCCCATCACGGCCGTGCAGATGGATCGTCTCGAGGCCTCGCATGCACTTCGCATCGTCGTCGATGCGCCGATGGGTGCGGTCGAAAGCGGCGAGGGGTTGGCGCTGCCGGCACTGCTGCGCTGCACGGGTGAGATTAAGAGCGATGCCGCGCTTGTTGCCGCTCGCTTTGCGCAGGGCGTGAAATCGGTCATAGATGATACGAACCCGGATATGATCATGGTGGGCGGTGGCGATACTGCGCTTGCCGTTTTCCGTGAACTGGGCGTTTCGGTCCTGTTGCCGAAGGGGGAAATCGAGGCCGGTATTCCGTGGTTCGACGTGACCGGCGTCAACGGGCGGCAATTTCGATGCGCCGTCAAGTCGGGGGGCTTCGGCAATTCCGATAGTTTGCTAAGACTGATCGTTCGGAATCAGGCGGCTTGAGCGAATGCCAGCAGGGAGAATGAGAGTGGATGAAGCGAATGGCGGATCGGTGAATCCGGAAGCGGCACCGGCAGCCCGACCAGGCAGGGCCGTGAAGCTGGTCGACCGTGTCTTCGACCAGTTGATGGAACGCATCCGTGCCGGCAATTACCCGCCGGATTCACGCCTTCCGGGCGAACACGAACTTGCCTCGATGCTCGGCGTCTCGCGCCCGATCGTGCGCGATGCGCTAGCACGCCTGCGCGAGCAGGGGATCGTCTACGCAAGGCAGGGAGCCGGCACCTTCGTCAGCGCGCATGGTTCGCCGACCGCACAGCTGGCCTATTCGCCGGTCAAGACGATTGCCGATATCCAGCGCTGCTACGAATTCCGCCTGACGATCGAACCGGCAGCCGCCTATTTTGCAGCCAAGCGCCGCGACGATGCCGCGATCCAGAAAATCGCGGCCGCTCTTGCAGACCTGCGTGAGGCGACCAGCCATCAGCTGCACCGGGTGGATGCCGATTTCGTCTTCCACCGTGCCGTCACCGAGGCAGCCAACAACCACTATTACACCGCCTCCATGGACGCGCTGAAAGCGCATATCGCCGTCGGCATGCATCTGCATGGGCTTTCGTTGCTTGGTCCGCGGCCGGGCCTGGAGCAGGTGTACCAGGAGCATAACGAAATATACAAGGCGATCGCCGAGGGCAGGGCGGAAGATGCCCGTGACCTGATGCGGGCGCATCTCGAGGGTTCGCGGGATCGCCTGTTCGAAGGCCGTGTGCTCGACCTGTCCTTCTGAAGAAGCCCGGCTTCGGGATGTCGAGGTCTCATTCCTCGAATAAAGCTTGTTCCGTCGCGAATATCTTGGTGATGTATTCGGCGACGGTTCGGATCGGCGGATCCTTGCGCTGCTGGCGTCGGGTGAGAAGCCAGGCTTCCCGCGGCGGCGGGACTAGTTCGAGCGGGCAGGGATAGAGGTTTCCTTCCAGACGGCCGATGTAATGCGGCAGGAGTGCCAGACCTGCGCCTGACTTGGCAGCCATCGCCTGGGAAACTTGGTTGTTGGCGCGAAAAGACACGCGCGCGTGCGAGAAGTGGCGGGCCAGCCAGATCGCTTCGGGCACATAGCCGTTCACCTCGTCAAATCCGACGAAGACGGGTTCGGCGCCGTTTTCGACCTGCCGGCAAACCTCCTGCGTTCCGTAAAAGCCGTATCCGATCGTGGCAAGTTGTTTGGCGATCAAATCGCCGTCCTGCGGTTTTCCTAGGCGTATGGCGATGTCGGCCTCGTGACGTTCGAGGCTTATGGTGCGCAGGTCAGTCGCGAGGTCGATATCGAGGCCCGGATATTGTTTGGTGATCTCCGCCAGACGGGGGATCAGGAAGCCCTGCGAGAGTGCGGGCGAGGCGTTGATGCGCACCAGGCCTTTCGGCGTGTCATCGTTCCAGCCCCGTCCGAGCGTCTGGACGGAGGCTTCCATGTCGCTTGCTGCGGTGAGCGCACGGGTCCCGGCTGAGGTCAGCACGTAGCCGTCCGGGCGACGCTCGACCAGTTTTTCGCCGAGCGTCTCCTCCAGTGAATGAAGCCGGCGGGCGATCGTTGCATGGTTGACGCGCAGCGTCCGGGCGGCGGCCGACAGGCTTCCGTGCCGTCCGAGCGCGAGAAAGACCCTGATGTCCTGCCAGTCCGGCTCTGTGCGTTTTTTATCAGCCATTGACAAAGAATAGCGAATTTTTCGTAGAAGGGAACGGGACTAGACAGGAGGCGACCTCGAAACAGAAAGGTTGCCGAACATGAGTTCTTCCAGTCTCAATCTTACGCTTATCGGCGGACCGACCGTGCTGATCGAATACGGCGCGCTCCGGCTTCTGACCGATCCGACATTCGACCTGCCGGGCCTCTACAGGGAAAAGCCCGTCCGCTTCGAAAAGACCTCCGGTCCTGCCTTGTCCGTCGAGGAGATCGGCCGGCTGGATGCAGTGCTGCTCAGCCACGACCAGCACCTCGACAATCTCGATAGCGCCGGCCGGGCGATGCTGCCGACGGTCGGCACCACCTACACGACTAAGGCCGGTGCAGAACGGCTGGGCAGTAATGCCCTTGGGCTTGCTCCATTCGAAACCGTCACGCTGGAAGGCGCTGGCGGCGAGAGGCTGCTGGTCACGGCAACACCGGCCCGTCACGGCCCTGTCGGTATCGAGCCGATTTCCGGCGACGTGGTCGGCTTCGCACTCGGCCGCGAAAAGCCGGGCGACCTTCTCTACGTGACCGGCGACACGGTCTGGTACGAGGGCACGGCCGAGGTTGCGCGGATCTTTTCTCCCAAAGTCGTGCTGTTGTTTACGGGCGCTGCCGAGCCTCGTGGCCGCTTCCACATGACGATGGGCAGCGAGGATGCCCTAGAGGCGGCCCACGCCTTCCCGAACGCGCTGCTCGTGCCTGCGCATAACGAAGGCTGGGTACACTTCCGCGAAAATCAGGACCAGCTCGCGCACGCTTTCTCGGTCTTCAACCTCGATGACCGCCTGAAGCTCTTCGAAAAAGGCAAACCGCTCGTCGTCGACCTGACGGCCTGAGCTTCCCAACACGTGGCGCAAAGCGCCGATCTTCCAAGGAAAGATGTCATGAGCAATGAACAGAAAGTCGCAGTCGTTACCGGTGCTTCGCAGGGTATCGGCGCAGGTATCGTTCAGGCCTATCGCGATCAAGGATATGCGGTCGTCGCCAATTCGCGCAACATCCAGCCGTCATCCGATGCGGGCGTTATCGCAGTCCCCGGCAACGTCGGTGATCGTGCTGTCGCCGAACAGGTGATCAAGACCGCCGTGGAGCGTTTCGGCCGCGTCAATACGCTGATCAACAATGCCGGTATCTTCATCGGCAAGCCGTTCACCGACTACACGGTTGAAGACTTCAACAATGTCATCAACGTCAACGTTGCCGGCTTCTTCCACGTCACGCAGTTTGCCATTGCCCAGATGCTGAAGCAGGGCCATGGTCACATCGTTCAGATCACGACAGCCCTTGTGGATCAGCCGATCGCCGGTGTTCCCACGGGTCTTGCGACGCTGACCAAGGGCGGTCTCGATGCCGTTACGCGCGGGCTCGCCATCGAATATGCCAAGAGCGGTATTCGCGTGAATGCGATCGCACCGGGCATCATCAGGACGCCCATGCACGCGCCGGAAACGCATGATTTCCTTAAGGGCCTGCACCCGGTCGGCCGGTTGGGCGAGGTGAGCGAAATCGTCGATGCCGTGCTTTATCTGGAGCATGCCGGCTTCGTGACCGGCGAGACGCTGAATGTCGATGGCGGCCAGCACGCCGGTCGTTGGTAATAGCTGCAAGGGGAAGCAACGGACGGCGCGCCTGAAGAGCGCCTGTCCTTCAAGGAGAACGACAATGCCTTATGTGAATATCAAGGTGACGCGTGAAGGCACGGCTCCAGGTGCAAGCAGCACTACGCCGGAACAGAAGGCCGCGCTCATAAAAGGCGTCAGCGATCTGCTCTTCGACATCATGGGCAAGCCGCATGACAGCACCTTTGTCGTCATCGATGAAATCGAGATGGAGAGCTGGGGTGTGGGCGGTCTGCCTGTGCCGGAATACCGCAAGCAGCTTGCGGAAAAGGCAGCGAAACAGAAATAATACGGCGCAATTCCCAGCAAAGGGGTTACCGCCTTCCACCGTGAAGCGCTGAAATCGGCACGGGACGACAATACGGCCCTCACCAATATCTTTACCGGCCGCTCGGCTCGCGGCATCGTCAATCGCATCATGCGGGAGATCGGACCGCTGTCGAAGACCGCGCCGGCATTCCCGACCGCCGGCGGCGCGCTGGCGCCGCTGAGGGTCGTGACCGAAAAAGAAGGCAGGCCGGACTTCAGCAATATGTGGGCTGGACAGGCCGCAAGCCTTGCGCGCGAAATGTCGAGCGCCGAGCTGACGCGCTATATCGTCGAAGCGGCCTAGGAGCCGCCGTGTATGATGCGGATGCGGGTGTCCTGCCCGGACTCCGCGACGGTCATCTCAGCCCTCCGTGCCGGCGGCCTTCGCCTGCTGGGCGGCGCGGAGCGTGGCTGTTGCGGCCGCAGCCGCGCCGTTCTTGTCGTCGCCGCCGACCTGCACCATCGGCTGGGCGAATTCGATGCCGTTGTTCTGGAAGGCTTCGCGGATCATGGCATAGGCCTTGCGACGGATATAGGTCTGCATGCCCGGCACCGTCGTCATGGCGAAGCTCAGGACGATACCGTAGTCGCCGAATTCCTCGACGCCCTTCATCTTGAGCGGTTCGATGAAAAGCGGGCCGACCTCGGCGTCTTCTTTCAACTCCGCGCCGATCGTCTTGGTGATCTTGCGGGCCTTGTTAATGTCGGTGTTATAGGCGACCGAGATGCGGAACTTGTCGATCACCCAGTCGCGGCTCATGTTTTCCACGGCGCCGAGCTCTCCGAAGGGCACGGTGAAGACGGGGCCGCGATGGTGGCGCAGCCGCACGGAGCGCAGACTGAAGCCTTCTACCGTTCCCTTGTAGTTTTTCGCCTGTATATATTCGCCGACACGGAAGGCATCATCGAGCATGTAGAAAACGCCGCTGATGACGTCCTTGACGAGGGTCTGCGAGCCGAAGCCGATCGCCACGCCGAAGATGCCCGCGCCGGCGATCAGCGGACCGATCTGGACGCCGAGCTGCGACAGGACGATCAGGCCGGCCATGACCGCCACCATGACGGCGAGCGCGTTGCGGAAGATCGGCAGTAATGTCCGGAATCGCGCGCGTTTCGCCACTTCGGCAGGGGCGAGGCCGGTCGCATCTGCCGAGGTTGTAATGGTGCGGTCGATCCAGCCCTTGGCAAGTTGCCAGAGAAGATCGGCAATCAGCAGAACAATGATACCTTTCAGCAGTCCATTGAGGACGGCAGCTAAGGTCGTGTTCTGACTTGCAAGGGAATCCGGACTGAGGCGCCAGACGAGAGCCAGCCAGCCGACGGCGAGTGTTATGATGATCGCCCGGCTGCCGCGGACGAGCAATATGCTCCTGGCGCTTCCTGACGGCGCCGTCGTGAGCGCTGCCGCTGCTCCGCCTATGGCGCGCAACAGATCCGGCAGGACGAGAGCGTAGACGCCGAGCCAGAAAAGGCCTTGCAGATCAAGGCACCAGAGGATCCACAAAAGAGCGAGGAAGGCGGTGAGGCCTGTTTTTATGACAATGGATCGGGCCAATGCCGACCAGACCGTTTCGATCGCGAGCGCCAGCAGAAGAAGAGAAAAACAATAGGAGATGGCCTCCGTGACGGCCTGATCGACGCCAAGCGGTGCGCCGAGCGTCGCGGTTGCCGCGGCAAACAGTGCGATGCCGACAAAAAGCTGGGCGCGGATGGCGAGCGAGGGGCGGATGCTCTCCACGAGGCCAATCAAGACAGCGGCTACGCGGTAGACGACGAAGGCGGCCAGATAGGCGAGCAGAACCAGCCGTGCGAGCGGCGGCCATTCAACGGCGAAGAATATGATCGCAACGACCAGGGTGAAAACCGCGACCGGAAGAAGGCGAGCGACCGGGCCGATCGAGGGAGACCGGGCGCGCCTGAAGAGCCATTCGGCGGCCGCGCCTGCAGCGACCAGGCCGGCAAAAATCAGGAAGATCGGCGCATAGCCATGCGATACGGCATCCTGGCGAGCACGAGCGGCGCCTTCCGACACTTCGGAGGGGATGCGCGGAACTGCAGCAAGAATACCATGGATGCGCGAGCGCACCCGCGCTTCCCAAGTCGCAAAGCCTGATGGCTGGGCGGCTGCGGCTGTTGCGTCCTGCTCCTTCTTCCGACTTTCCAGCCAGGTTTGGATCTCGGGATCCTGCAGCAGGCCTATCAACTGGTCGATCTTTTGCTGGGGCGGCGGTGGCGCGGTTTGCGCCGCCGCCGCGGTCGCGACGAGGAAAGCGAGAAGAAATACCCCCAGCCTGATCATTTCCTATGTCTCCTTCCACGCTGGAAGGATGAGCACAGCCGATGCGTTTATGGGAGTACGTTACGGTAAACTCCGGCGTAAAGGCGGGGTAAGAGGCGTAAATGGCGGCGGATTTACGGTAACGTACTTCCATCTTGTACCTGTCACTCCATAGTCGGCGGGATGAGCAGGAGGCCCGAATCTCCAATGGGTAAGGAAGGAGGCATCAAGTGGAACGGCACGGAAACCGCACAGCGCGGGCTGTGGCGGCTCATGCTGAAATTGCCTGCAATGCGGGGCAGACTGCAGCTTCTCGCATCGAAATCCCGCTCGCTCAGCGATCTCTTTGAGGCTTATGAGGAAGCGAGCCTAGTCCTGGAACGCCTCATGCGACAGCCCGGGGAGGAGCATCGTCCTATGGTCGTGGAGTACGAGACCATCTGTGCCGAAATCGAATCCGATATCATTCAGTATGTTTTGGAGCGCGGCTCCAACGTGCCGAATTGAGGCGCTGACTCGCGTTAAAAGAGATCGCCTAATGGTTTTGTTAGAATTTTCAGTTGCAACCTCTCGCCGTCTCGGCGATAAACGTCCCTGTTATGCTTTAGCCTAATCAGCGCGTGCGGGGCGGTCATGGGTGCTGAAGTACACAACGCAAGGACATGCGAAGTATCGTTGTCGGAGGCCAGGGCGGAACTCGAACGAATTCTGTCCGATCCCAGATTCCATGCTACGGAACGACAACGGGCCATTCTGAGGTATCTTGCGGAACGGCGTTTCGCCGGCTGCGAGGAGGGGGTCAAGGCCTATTCCATCGCACTTGATGTCCTAGGGCGAGCGAGCAATTTCGATGCATCGAACGATCCGATCGTGCGCATCGAGGTGAGCCGGCTGCGTTCGTCGATCGAGAACTATTACGAGGCCTTCGGTGCCGAGCAGGATGTGACGATCCACATTCCCAAGGGTACTTATGTGACGCTTTTCCCTCGGTCACATGTGCCTTACGAGCATGACGAAGAAGAAGTGGCGCTGGAAAGCGATCTGCCCCAGGCGCCTGATGATGTTCCTGTTTGCCCGGCTGTGGAAGGCCCCGCTGCCGTTTCACGTTTTCGCCGGCCCCTGATGGTCCATACGGGGATGGCGCTGCTGCTCTGCGCGCTGATTGCTGCCGGCGTCGTTCTCTATGCCTCAAAGCCGTCCCTGACAGTCCGCCCGTCGGTCGCTCTTTCCATGGATGCGGTTGACACCAGGATGCAAGGCGAGGCCAGCCAGACGCGTGACATGCTGTTGACGGCGCTGACGCAATTCCAGACGCTGACCGTGGCGAAGGCTGGTTATGCCGGTGCGCGAGCCCAGAAGGCTGCAGGACGGGCCTATGAAATCGACATGAAATATTACGGCGATGGCGATCTCAGGAGTGTCTGGTGGCAGATCGTCGACAGCCAGTCCGATGATCTCCTGAAATCGGGGCTCGAAACGATTGCCATTGACGGAAAAAGCCCGGCAGCGACCCGCCAGGAGATCGTCGATGTTCTTGCGCGCCGCTTTGCAGCGACGCGTGGGGTGATCAACAATATCGAAACGCATGCCAGCAGCGCAGAGTCGATCGGTAACGCCTGCGTTCTGCGTGCAGAATATCAGCTCGATGACGGCAGTTCGGACAATATGGCCGCGGTGCGCTCCTGCCTCGAACGGACGCTTGCCGCCGATCCGAGCAATTCCGATGCCGAGGCGTTGCTTGCGCGCGTCCTTATCGCGCCGGAGGCCGCGGCCGGAGATGCTGTCGTGCGCGACCGTGCTCTCGGTCTGGCGAACCGCGCGGTTTCGATCGCCCCCATGTCGGATCGCGCCTATGTGGCGCTGATGATGGCGCAGTTCGCTGACGGACGCATCGATGCAGCGCTGCAGGCCGGAAATCGGGCGATCTCGCTCAACCCGAGTAATCCGGATGCTGTGGCAAAGCTCGCTTCCGTATTGTTTTCAGCCGGTTACTTCGACGCTGGTGTTGCTATGGCGCAGGATGCCGGCCGTGCCGTCGATATTGTGCCGCGCGACGCCATGCTCGTTCTTGCTCTCGATGCCTATCGCCGCGGCGACTGGTCGGAGGCCTCACTGCTTGCCGAGCAGGTGAATTGCACGGATTTCGTCGTGCGCGCCTTGCGCGCTGCCGCACTCGGTCAGCTCGGTTCCGATCAAGCCAAGGCGCGACTTGCCGATGTGCGTGGCAGGGATCCGGATTTCGAACGGACCCTGCGGCGGAAGCTGGAAGCAAAACGCCTCCAGCCGCTGCTTTCGGCTGAGATCGAGGCAGGTCTCGCCAAGGCTGGAGCGGTGTTCGCGTTTAATGACGTTACGAGTGCCCTCAACCCGTAAATAAGGTTGCGTTTACGGTAACCTACGTGTTCGACCTCGGCTTTCTGCAAGCTCGCCTTCGGTGGCCAGTTTCGCGGCTACAAATGGAACGACGCCATTTCCGCAATGGCCGGTTACCGCGCCCTCGGCGTGAACTACAGCGGCGACACCTTGACCAACGACATCGTCGAACATGGTCCGATTTTGGGTGTGGTCTTCCATTTCTAAGATTGTGCAAGGCGCTCGTGGCAACCAGGCGACCGCCTTGTCATTGCTCGAAGGCGAAGATCTTTCTCCAGTCGTTTTTCATGTCGACCACCAGCCAGTTCCGGCGCTCGGCCTCGTCCAGAGCTTTGTCCAGCTTTCCAAAGGCCGAATCCCGATCATAGGCATATTCACGATCGGCATCCGTGTGGTGGACCAGCATCGCGAAGCCGGGATCTTTGCCTGATGTCGTCCAGCGCATCATTTCGTAGTCGCCATCCGAATTGCCGGCCACGAAGATCGGCCGCTGACCGATGAACTTGTTGATGCCGACGGGTTTGCCGGGACCGTCGTCGATGAAATCGATCTTCGGCAGGCGTTTCAAAACCGGCACATCGTCGACGAGATCATATTCGGTGGCAATCGTGCTGCCGACGATCTGGTCGGGCGGGATGCCGTAAAGCTGTTCCGTCACCGGGCGCATGAACTCGACGCCGCCGCCCGAGACGATAAAGGTTCGGAAATCGTTGGCGCGCAGATAATCCAGCAGTTCACGCATCGGCAGATAGGTCATGTCGGTATAGGGCTTGCCGGTCTTGGGGTGTTTCGATGCCGCGAACCAGTCGGTGACGATCTTGGTGAATTCGTCTGACGTCATGTTGGCATGCGTCGCCATCACGAGGTCTACCATGCCCTTTTCACCGCCTCTCGCGACGCCTTTCAGGTCGCCGCCGAGGATGCTCTTGAAGGGGTCCCTGGTCTTCCATTCGGGATGCAGCGGCGCGAGCGTCTTGACGCGGTCGAGCATGAAGCCAAGCTGGACGTAATAGGGCTGCTCGGACCAGAGTGTGCCGTCATTGTCGAAGACGGCGATGCGGTCCAAAGGCGCGACATAACCCTCGCCACCCTCCGTGACGGTCGCCTTGACGAAATCCATGATGCGGGTCTTGGCGGGCGTATCGTTCCACGAAGGCAGCGGTTCCTGCGCGAGGACCGGGCTCCATGCCGCTGCGATCAGAAGGACGAAAGCGACGACGAGGGAGGCGAGGCTGGCGTCAATGGTTTGCGTGGACCTGCTTATGGGCATTCTCCTGAGGCATGGGCTCCTCGGACGCGGGTGCCCTTTTGATGCAGCGGAAACCGAGATGGCTCGTCGAGGTATCCTCCGGCTCGGCATGACGGGCGGCCGGGCGATAGCGGCGGCAGTAATTCGGTGCGCAAAGATGCGAGCCGCCCTTCAGCACACGGCGCGGAATACGGATATCGGGCTGGCGCGGGTCGTAGCTCGCCTCCACGCCTCCGCCGCGCGGATTGTTCGGAATGCAGCAGGCTTTTGCCGATGGTTCGGGATGGCGATCGGACCAGTAGTCCGCGGTCCATTCCCAGACATTGCCGATCATGTCGTAAAGGCCATAGCCGTTCGGCGGAAAGCTGCGAACGGGCGAGGTCCGTTCGTGGCCCTTCGGCTTCGTGGACTTCACCGGGAAGGTTCCCTGCCATGTATTGGCCATGGGAATGCCGCCCGGCATCAGTTCGTCACCCCAGGCAAATTCCGCATCGTCGAGGCCGCCACGCGCAGCGAGTTCCCACTCCGCTTCCGTGGGTAGTTCGAGCCCAGCCCAATCCGCATAGGCCTTCGCATCGCACCAGGCCACATGCACGACAGGATGGTCGAGTTTGCCGCGCAGGTCGCTGATGCCGCCGAGCGGCCGGCGCCAGTTCGCACCGAATTTGAACGTCCACCACTGCGTGATATCAGGCCCGCTGACGGTCTTCGGCTGGAAGAAGAGCAGCGATCCCGCACGCAACATCTCGGGTTTGGCGCCGGGATAATCCTTGGCGTCGGGAGTCTTTTCGGCGAAGGTGACATAACCGGTCGCCTTGACGAATTCCGTGAACCTGCGGTTCGTGACCGGGATCTCGTCGATCCAGAAACCGTCGACCTTCACGAGATGGGCAGGCGCCTCCTCCGGATAGTGATCGTTCGACCCCATGGTGAAGGTTCGTCCGGGAATCCAGACCATGCCTTCGGGTGCCCCGTTCGAGGCATGTGCGTCGCCGAATGCCAGTGCCATCGTCACCTCCGGAGTGTGAGCTGAAAGCTTCGCGCGTAAGCGCAGGGGGCGGAAGTACGTTACCGTAAACGCGTTCGCGTATGAGGTAAGGTCGGCGTAAATTTACGGTAACGTACTTGTTTGCCGGGTCGCGTCTATGTTCTCCTTACCACGGGTATCGGAGGGAATGATGGGCTGCAATCAGGTTTGCGTCTCGTCTGCTGGCGCTTTTGCCGTGGCTCCTCGGCATGATCGATGCCGCTGCTGCGCAGGAGTCCGACAGCGATCTTGCCAAGAAACTCAGCAATCCGGTCGCCTCGCTGATCAGCGTTCCCTTTCAGTTTAGCTACGACCATGGCTTCGGCGGTGTTGCCAGATGTAATGGCCGCGTAAACCATGCCGTTACTGTGTCAACGGCTCGGATTTCGGGTCGCCCCGCAGTGTATCTTCGACCTTCACCGGCTTTGCTGCGACCGGCGGACGTTCGGCGATTGCCAGCGGGGCGGCGACGGCCGTACCAGCGACCTTGCCCACTGTTTGCACCGTGCCGCCGACGACGGCGGCAACACCTTCGCCGAGGGTGATATTGGAATCCGTCAGAGGCTGGCCGGCTATCAGCCGTTGGCCGATCAGCTGAACGATCTCAGGGCTTTCGGCAAATTTGCCGTGGTTGAGCTTGTCGCCCGTGTCGACCTTCGTCAGATCGATCGCGGTAATGCCGGCCTCTTCCAGCCTGCTGCGATAGGGCTCCTTGGAGGGGTCGATGGCGCCCAGCCGGGATACTTTTCCGGTGATGAAGCTCGATACCGCCAGAGCCCGATCATCCTGCGAAACGAAGATCGTGAATTTCGGATGGGGCGTTCCCATCTCCACGAACTGCTTGGCGAAGACCTGTATGTCGATATCGGGCGAGGCAAGAATGACGTCACGGATCTTGGGGTTCACATGTCCGTCGCGAATGCCCATCTGGCGCAGGGATTCCATGGCGAGCCAGGTTCCCATGGAGTGGGCGAGGATGGTGATATCCTTGACGCTCGAATCCTGCGCGAGGATCCGTAGCGCCTGTTCGAGTGCGGTTCGCGAATAATTCGTGCTTTCCTTGTCGTATTCGTAAGCTGTCAGCTTGGCGCGCGAGGGCCAGGTGAAAAGGACCGGCGTGGCCTTCATGCCGCTGTCGTGGACGATCTGGGCCAGCCGGAACACGGAATCCTCATATGTATTGTTGAAGCCATGTACGAAGACGAGGGCATGTCCGTCTACAAGATGCTGTTTGAACCAGGCACGTCCATCTGTTCGCGTCTCGAGCTGCTGGACCCGCGTGACGGCAAAATCGGTTGCCGGGTTCGGCGGCAGCCGTTCGGGCCATTGAACAGTGCCGGCCGCACGTTTCGGCGGAATGGAAATGGCGATATCCGTCAGGTAGGGCTTGGGACTGCGCTCACCGTTAAAAAGCGTCGTAGGATCGCCGGAAGGCTGGCGTGTCGTGGCCACCAGCATGTCCACCTGCGACGTCTTCGGCGTGCTGGCCGTGAGAGCGATAGGGGTCATGACGCCAGTCGGATGGCCGCAGCCTGCAAGCACGCAGAACCCGGCGAGGAGAATGCGTCTCAGCATGATCGCTTCCTGATTTCACCAGAATGGCACCATAGACTGCACGATTGCGTGGGGAAGTAAGTTACCGTAAACGCGGGCGTTAATACGCGCCCGTAAAGCGTTAACGCGACGATGTTGCTTCGCCTGAGATGACATCGCCCCTTTGCACTGGAGAAGACGCTTTCTCAGGAGCGGGTAAGCTCTTCTGCCTCACTTCAGCATCGGAGGCGCTGCGCCAGTACTGCCAGCCTTCGCCCTGCAGGAGACCGTTGTCGGAGAGGTCCTTCCAGTGGCGGTAACTGCCGGTGCCGGTATAGGCGAAGTTCCGGGCGTCTTCGGGGGAGGAATACATCGTATATTCGGCGGTATGCTCCGAGCGGTTTGCGACGTCGGCGACCTTGTGGAGGAAGCTCGACAGGAATTTGAAGTGCAGGAGGGCACCGGTGATGCCGACGGCTCCGCGCATTTCGCCGAGGTTGAGGGAGAGCGGCCAGACTTGGTGCGAGGATTTGAGATAGAGGCGCTCGCCGGATACGTAGATCAGCGGGATCTTGTTGAGCGCCGGACCATCCCAGGTGCGGCCGCGGAAATAGACACGGCCGCGCACGCCGCCCTTGATCCAGATGGTGCGGCTGTTCCTGTCGAAATGCGATTCATAACCTGAGCGGTCGAAGAGGTTGCACACGTCGAGCGGATTGCAGCCGGGTTCGCAGATGTTTTCGCTGACGGGATTGCGGCTGTACATGTCGATCATGACCGAGCGCAACGAGCGGGCGCCGACGGATTCCATATAGGCGGTCAGCTGGCTGATCGAGCGCGTATCGCAATGCGGATAGACGAGAAACTCATCCGCATCGACATAGAGAACCCATTTTTCCTGGCAATGGCGGTTTATGACCGCGTTGATCCAATCATTGCCGAAGCGCGCCGCCTTGTAGGAGCCGGTGGCCGAAAGCAGCGAGACATCCTTCATGCCGGACAGGAGTTCGACTGTCCCGTCGCTCGAACCGTTGTCGATGCAGATGAAGTGCTCGACGCCGAGATCGCGATAATATTGCAGGAAGAACTCCATCCGGTGTCCTTCGTCGCGGATCACGCAGATCAGGACATGGCGGGCCTGCTTCAGGCTGTCGCGGAGCCCGGCATAGCCGACTTGGCCGGCCTTCAGCGAACGGCGCAGCCGAGCCTTGGCATAGTGCGAGATGCTGGTCGTCAAAGCGCTCATTTCTACTCCTGAACACTCGCGCCGGTTCTAAGGACCGGCTCTGCCTGCAGGGATCGGGCCGACTTTTCGTCAGCAGACATAGTCGCCGGCAAGCAGGGTCTGGACGCGCGGATTGGGTGTCTCATTCTGCAGGGCATGTCTCATGCGTTCACGCATCGAACGGTATTTGTAAACCACCTTGCGGTCGAAGCTGATGCCCCGGTACAGCGCGTTATAGGCAGGGTGGGTCCTGCGCAGATCGATGTAGACCTGGCTTTCGGTATCGCTCCACGGGAAGAACGTGCCGTGCCAGGGTTTGGGGTGTGCCATGTAGTGGACGATGGCGAGCGAGGACATGTCCACCAGATGCAGGAACTGTTTGGGGAAGTTCCAGCGGTTCGACACCAGGATGAGTGAAGAACCACATACATAGTTCAATGCGCCCTGATCATGCTTGCCATCGCAGGCGTCCGGGTTGGTGGCAAAGAGCTGCAGCGCTTCCGGCCCGATCCAGCCGTCGCGGTGGAATTTCAGAACGCCGGCATTGAAGTAACTGCTGTCCTTGCCGTTCTGCAGCAGGCCGTGGATGGAGGTGTAGTCGCGCGCTGCGAAGAACTTTCCGGGAGGGGCGAACGCATTTTCGAGATCGGCAAGGCTGCTGACGATCTGTGTGTCGCCATCCAGATAGATGATCTGGGTATAATTATCAGGCAGGATCTGGGCGAGTACGAGCTTGGCCATGGTGCTGACGCTGATACGGCCCATGAAATGCGAACCATCGAGCTTGCCGAGGGATTGGTGCAGTGCTTCCGTCGCATCCATCAGTTTGACACCACTCAACGCCAGCAGGCTCTTCAGCTCCTCGAAATTGTCCAAATGTTCTGACATGAGAACGCAAACATCCGTCTCAGGATTTGCAAATTTTCGGGCCTGCAGCGCCGAGAGAATAGTCGGAAAGGAATATTCGACATCCGTAACGTAGGCCACGCACTGATTACTCATGGTACAATCCTTCTCGTAGTTCTTCGTCGGCAACTGTCTTTATCGAGTCTGTAAAAAATTTCTCTTTGTCGAGGTGCTGTCGTGTACTTGTTGCAAGCGGGTAATTTCTGATCCGATCGGGAGTCGATCGTGTCTCGTCGGCGTTTTGATCACTGTGGATTGTGAGAATATTAACCATTGCTATCGCTCCACGACCAAACGCTGGGCGTTGTGGATTTAGCCCTGTAATGTGAAGATCGACATGGGGCGCATGTGGGACGATGGAAAGGAATAAGGCATCGCAATGCTGAACGGCACGATCATTGTGATACTGATTTCGCTCGCAGCCGGAGCGGCCATTCGCGCCTGGGCCTTCGCTATTTTCGCAATCGTTGTAGCCCTCGGTTTCGGCATCGTAGCTCATCAAAATGCGTCGCTGCTTGAAGCCGCCCTTTATGGTCTCGCTATCCTCGTGCTGATGCAGGTCTGCTACGTGACGAGCGTCTTCGTGGTCGGGCTCTGGCGCCGCAGCCGCAGGCGGACCAAGGATAGTGCGATCGCCGATCCGGCCCCTGTGCCGAGCAAGCAGCAGCAAAGCTGAGATCGCCGACATCTTTTCTGCCCCGCACCTCATCGCGATGAAAATACCGGCGTACTCATCAGAGATGCCGGTGTCCTCTGCAGACGGATCATGCGGTTCGGTTGCGCATAAGGGGCGGTCAGGCAACCGCTTGCAAGCCCGGCGGTGATGCTGAAAAGCAGGCCGAGGTCAGTGCTGCTTCCAGAAATCGTCGCGGAAGCAATCTGCGCGACGGAGGCGAAAACGGCGGCCATTCCAATTGCCCGGTTTTCACGGTTCGCCAGTTTGCTGCGGGCAGCAGCCGTCAGAAGACTGTAAAGGAAGAGCACGAAGAGAAGTGTGCCGGTGAGGCCGACGTTCGACAGAAGTGCGGCGGCGAAGCTCGATGTGCGAACAGTGCCGAGGCCCGCCCCGAAGGTTGCCGTCTCCACGAAAGAGATGAGCGCCAGCGTGTTCCAGGCGGTGCGCTCCTCGCCGGATTGCGATTCGAGCTTGTTGGCCAGAGTGATGTTCGCCAAATCGCCGACGGCGTTCCAGGCGCTCGGGATCAATGCTACAGCCATGATTACGCAGGGCACCATCAGCAGAGTGATCAAAAGGAAGGTCGCATAAGGACGGGTCGCCTTACCGCTTAAAAGCCGTTTGAGGCTGAAGAGGATCGCAACGCCGATCATGAAGAGGCCGGCGACATAGGCCGTCGTCGAGGTGCAGAGGATGAGGGTCAGGCCGATCGCTACCGTTGCAAAGCCGGTGAAGCGGCTCGGGAAACGCTCAAGCCAGAGGATGAGCGTGAAGCTGAAAAATACCAGAGCCGCGGCGCCGTAGGCGCTTGCTTCCGGGAAGGAACCGACAATGCGCTTGAAGCCGCCGATCACTTCGGCTGTGTGCATTGTGTAGTTGGCGTTGCGCATGAAATCGAGCAGGTCTGGCTGACCTATCGTGAATGTCGCAATGTCGAGCAGGGCGAAACCCAGGCACACGAGAGCTGTGACGATGAGTTGGCGGGCAATGAAGCGCCCATGTCCAAGCCGGGCAAGACCGCAGACGATGGCGAAGCAGACGAGGTCGCCGAGCAGGTAGACGGACTGCGTAATATTGGAGGAACCCGGCGCCAGCGGCGATGCCATGATCGACATCAAGCCGGAACTGCTGCGTGCGGATGAATAGACCAGCGTCGCGCCGGCAAAAATGCGCGGCAGGAAGAAGGCCGATACGGCGGAAAACAGAACATAGGCCGCAAACCAGAAGCCAGGGCCGGGATAGGCCAGGCTCGTCAGGGCCGCCTGTTTCTGGCGCGGACGCAGCAGCACACCGATCGTGACGAAAAGCAGCAGGAGGTGGCTCGGCTGAATACTACTGCCGCCGAGCGCCGGAAGCTGGAAGGCTGCGGCTGCGCCCAGCAGTGTGGAGATGCAAAGCGCCGTGATCGCGAAGCGCGATCCATAATAGACGAGCGTCAGGCCGAGCAGTAGGACGAGGAAGCCGATCGGTTCAATTGTCATGCCGCAACCTCCGACGCAGATCGAAGATACCCTGCCGCTACGCCGCGCAGGTCCTGCGTGCGGTACAACAAGACGGCAAATGCAGACATGAACTCAACTCCAACGCTAACAGGCATATTCCTATCGTGGTCTCCTAGTTTGATCCCGTCTGCGATACCCAGTTCGGACGGGGCGCATCGGTTCGGGCTACATTAGGAATGAGGGCGGCGGCTGGCTGTTGGGGCTGCGATGCAGCAGATGAGGCATCGGTAGCGGCCTCGACGCCGATCTCGATGATGTCATGCGGCAACAGGGCCGTGTTCTCGTCTGCGACGATATTGCTGTAGCTGCCGTCCTCGTTGCGGCGAACGATCTTGAAGTTCTTTTTGGTTGTGCCGAGGAGCGTCGATTCCGCACCCATGCGGGCGAGTTCGGCGCTGTATCCAGCCTGATCGCCGAGAAGCTGCGCCACCTGCATGTCGATCCCCGCCTTGTTGATCGCGAGGTTGATCGTATTCAGCTCTTGCTGGTTTTCGGCATTACGCTTGTTGATGATGTCGGCCTTTTCGCGCTGGCTCTCATTCAGACCCTGACGCGATTTAGTAAGCGCGATCTCCAGATCCAGCAATTCGCTCTGGGTTTCTGCCAAGCTTCGATCGACGGAAAATTGGCGGGTATTGCTGGTCAGGCCCTTGCTGACGAGGGTATTGACGTTGTTCAGTTCCTGCTGTGCGAGATCGATCTGCCGCTTCTGGGAAACGATCTTGGCCTCGAGAGACTGGATTTCCTGTGTGTAAAGACGGCTCAGATCATCGGCCGCCTCGACTTTACTGTTGGTCTCGACAGCCCGCAGGCGCATCAGGTTCAGTTCCTCTGCCTTGAGCTTGTCGATATCGGGTACGCCGGCGATCTCCGAGGGAATGCCGAAATCGGACTGACCGGCGATCTCGGCACGCAGGCGTGCTGCACGCATCAAGAGATCGCGTCGGTTCAGGACGGCTGTGCGATAGTCGCCGGCCGCCTGAATGCGGTCTCGGTCGTAGTAGCTGCTGTCGTCACGCGCCCGCATGTAGCCGCCTGCGATGCTGACGGCTTTGATGACGGTCATATTGGCCTCGAAGGGATAGCGTCCCGGCCGCTCGATACTGCCGTTGACGAAGATCGGCGCATGCTGGTCAATTTCGACGGCGATGAAAGGCCTTACCGGAAGATCGGCTTTTTCGGCCAGCGCGTCTGAAATGGCATCCGACAGCTGCTCGGTCGTCTGACCGGAGGCTCTGATCTGGCCGGCGATCGGGATCGAAAGATTGCCTGCGTCATCGACGCTGTAGGTTCCATCGAGAGCTTCCCAGCTCGCATATTTGGAATCGGTGGAACGCCATTCCACGACCCGCAGCTTTATCTTGTCCTCGGGGACGAGCGTATAGCTGTCGGCATGAGCAGCGCTCCATCCCATCGCGCAGGTAAAGACGGCGGCAAGGCCAACGAACGGAAGACGATCAAGGAAAGACATGGGCCACATAGCGTCTGTTACCTCCGTTTTGCCGCGATGGATGGCGAAGACATCTCGCGATTTGAGGACTGGCTGAGTTCGAGGATGCGCATGGGAGACGCCCGTCCCATCAGAAGATCGGACAAAGCCAGGAAATTGCCGTTCAGCCGGCCACGACGGTCGACTGCGCGATCATTGAGCAGGGCGCCGCGGGTGTTCGCCAGGATATTGCGGCCGATCTGAGCCAGGGCACGGGTCCAGGACATGGTGCCCTTGCGCATCAGATGCGCGGGATTTGCGACTTGCGAATAGCCGAGCCTCTTGCCGGGCTGGCGCCCGGACTTGACGCCGAGATGCACGCCGCAGGCGCCCGAAATACGCACCGACCGTCCGTAGCGGGCGATGGACCGGCTGAAATCGACGTCTTCCAGCCAGCCGTAAAGCGGCAGTTCTTCATCGAAGGCGAGTCCGTGGCCGACGATTGGCGCCAGTCGAACCGCCATGTTGCATCCGTAGGCGTTGTAGACTTCGGTCACCTGCTCGCCTCTTTCGCCCGCGGTCTTGATGACATCTATGGCTTCGGATTGGGTCAGTCCCTCGCCGAGAATGCCGTCGGCAAGAACGTCGCCGGTCGCGATGACCACATCCGGATTGTCGGCGAAAACGGCTGTCATGCGTGGAATGAAGCCGGGCGCGGGAATGAAATCGTCGTCGAGGAAGATCAGCACGTCCATGTCCGCGCCTGCAGCCTCAATGATTCGGTTGCGCTGGCAGGTCAGTCCGCGAGGGCCGACCATCAATTCCACGTTTTTGCGGTCGGCGAGCCCGGCAGCATCATCCAGGTTGGGGACGCAGATGATGATACGCTCCGGGTGAGGCCGGAGGCTGTCGATATAGGTTACCGTCTCCAGAAGCGTCGCCGGCCGGCCCGCGGAGGCAATGCCGACGGCGATCTTCAGCTTCGGTGCCTGTGAGATCGGAGCCGTCATGCCTGGACACTCGACGGTGTGTTGTTGACGATCGCGCCGAGGATTTCTGCGCCGACATTGCGCATGCTGTCGATGACGCGAACGGTCTCGTCGATCGAAGTGCGGCCGTAGGAGGTTACGACGAGAACACCGTCCAGCTCCGGGGCGATCGCATTGGCGTCCGGCGACGAGGTGAAGGCGGAAATATCGACGAATATGGCGTCGAATTCCTTCTTCAGATCGTTGAAGTTGAGCTGGGTGCGGCGCGAGCTCAGGCGGATGGCGGGTGTCACGGCGCGGACCCTGCCAAGCGGCAGGAACTTCAGCGTCGGCGTCAGCGAGAGGGTGGCGGTGCGGATCGCCTCGATATTGTCGAGCACATCGATCAGGCCGGCTGAACTGTTCGGCGCAATGGATCTGCTGAGCGAGGGTTTTGCCGCCGCAGCATCAATCAGCAGGGTACGCGAGCCTGATATCGCCGAGAGCACGGCGAGCTCGCAGGCGATGGTGGATGCGCCGCCGCCCGGGTTGACGGCAACGATGCCGATCACCACGCGCCGTCTGCGGCGGAAGCCCGTGACAGTCGCACCAAGTGCTGCCATTCCGGGGATCAGCGGATAGGCGACGGTGCCGCTGTCGTCGGCAGCAGGCAGCGCCGCCGCGCGGCTGGTTCTCTTTGCGCGTCCGAGAGGCGTGACGAAGGACAGGCCAGCCGCCTGTGAGAGTTGCTGTGTGCGCATGATGCGCCTGTCGCTGACGTGGCGGATCATGGCAAGGCCGAGGCCAGAACCGGCGCCGACGACCAGCGCGAAGGCGAGGATCAGCGAATTGTTCGGCCGCGCCTTGGAGAGCGGCGAGGTTGCCTGCGAAACGATGGTGGCGTCGGAGACCGGATAAGAAATGCGCTGCTTGGCCTCGGTGTATTGCGTAAGGGTGTTTTCGAAGAGGGTGCGGCGGGCGTCGGTCGCGCTCTGCAGCTCGGCAAGCTTGAACTGGTCGCGCGGATTTGCCTTGAAGGTGGCAAGCGCGCTTGCGGCCTCGGCAAGCCCGCGCTGCTGCTCGTTGACGAACTGTTCCAGCCATTCGCTATACTGCTGGGCCGCAGCAGCCTTCATCTGGACATTCTTGCGGATATACTGCTGGGCAACCGCATCGGCGATCTCGACCGCTTTCTGCGGGTTGGAGGCGGACGCAGATATTTCAAGGATCGTCGACTGGCCGATGCGGCGCATTGCGACAATATTGCGCAGCCGCGCGATTGCCCGATCGGTCCGTGGCGCTTCCCGGCTCGCCGCGGCGGGCTGGGCATCGCCCGAGGCCGCGTCGCCAGGTGCCGTTTCGGACTGTGCGGTAGCCGCCGGGTTGCCCGTCAGCCAATCCTTGACCTTGTCTTGCAGGGAAAGGGCCTGATCGGAGAAGGCCGGATCGTTGGCGAGATTCAGCGCGCTGGCGGCGCCGCCAAGGACGTCGCTGGACTTTGCTATTTCGAGCTGGGCATCGATGAAGGCGTCTTCGGCGAACGCCCTTTGAGCATCCGAGCCGTTCACCTGCGGGAAGACCATGAGCTGGGTACTGGCCACATAAGTCGGCTTGGCAATGAAGAGATAGGCAGCGGCGAGTGCGAGGAAGACCAGTGTGGTAAACACGATCCAAGGCCAGCGCATCCTGACGAAAAAGGACATGTCCCGCAGCGTCAGCGACGAACTACCGCTGGCAGTGGCCGGCAAAGATATCGGGGAGACGCTGCTGAAGACGTGATTTGAGTTCATAGTGTCCTGATCCAAGAGCGAGAGGGTCTTCTTCGTTGATATCAAGCAGGTGCGTATGGCCCAGGCGGGCCATACGTCGTTCTTGGATTAGTAGCAGCCGCGCTGCGAGAACAGGGCGGGAACGGTCTTCGCGATGATGATGAAGTCGCGCGTGAGCGACCAGTCGCGAATATACTGGACATCGAGCGCTACTCGATATTCGTAGCTGACATCGTTCCGGCCGCTGGTCTGCCACTGTCCGGTCAGGCCTGGCCTGGCGGCCATGTAGCTCGTTACATGTTCGCCGTAACGCGCGAGTTCTTCAGCCGTCACCGGCCGCGGCCCCACGACGCTCATTTCGCCGCGCAGGATATTGATGAGCTGCGGGAGCTCATCGATGCTGGACTTCCTCAGGATGTCGCCGACAGCGGTGATGCGCGGATCGTTCTTCAGCTTCCGCGTCGTTTCCCACTCGGCCCGCGCTGAGGGATTGGTGCGCAGCAACTCGGCGAGCTGAGCGGCGGCATCGGTCTTCATGGTGCGGAACTTGAGGCAGCCGAAGGCGGCGCCTCCATATCCAATGCGTGTATGCGAATAGAAGACCGGCCCCTTGTCGCTCAACTTTACGATGAGTGCCACGATCAGCATCAGAGGCAACAGCAGAACCAGAGCGGTGGTTGCCATCACGATATCAACCGCCCGCTTGGATGCCCTGCCGACCACGTGAGGCCGCGATACTATGCGACGATCGTTATTCGGCTCGGACTGGTCAACGTTCGGCCAGGGCTCACGAACTTCAATACTCTGTGCTTCCCAAGTCATCGACCGACTCCAAAAGTTTAGAACCTCATGAAGTTTGGTGCAGCGCAATGTGCTTGTCTGTGACCGCGGTCATAATGGTTAGCAAATTCTTTATGCTAATACTGTAACGCTACGGAATTCTCTACGAATTCGGCGGCTGGGGATTTCTGCACCCTAATTTATTCGAAAATTTAACTTAGATGGCGTCTTGCGCGCACGGCTGGAATAGATGAAGCCGGGCGTTGTAGCTATTTTTTGAACAATTTTAATCCTGATAGCCCCAAAAATGGGCAGTTGGGCGTAGTACTCCTCCTGAATTCGACGGATACTAGAAAAAATATAATCTATATAACTGGTGGTAATGTCACTATTATTTGAGATGCTCTTGTCATCTTCGATTGTTATTTGACTCTCAAGTTAGGACAATATAAATGATGCAGTGCAGCATCAGCTACGACCAATCTGTTTTTGTTGGGGAGTTATGCGCATGGACGGAGCTACACAAACGAGAGACTATAGAGTCGCGGTGGGCAAAGCGGCTATTAGCGTTGTTCCGGATACGTCTTTGAACAATCGCATCTCAAGTGACGACGACTTCCCGTTCTGCCGCGCGACTGTACGCAACTTCCGTCGCGGCGAACTTATTGCAGGCGCTGGAGTCTTTGTGGACATGTTCGCTCGCGTGCAGCGCGGGCTGGTCAGCGCCAGTACGATGCTGCCGGACGGCAGGGAGTTCATCGTCGAGATCATTCCGAGGGGAGGTTTGATCGGCGAGCTTGAAGTATTGCGCAAGCAAATGCTGAATCTGGAGTATAGAGCCAGTTCGGATTGCGAGCTTTACTTTTTCGAGGGCCGTCTGCTGCGGGAAAGGTACGCAACCGATCCGCAGTTTCAGGAGAAGGTCTTTTCGAGAACGCTTGCGCGCGTCTCCGAGCTGGAACGCCGCATCATTTCGAACGCCGGATCGAGCCTGCAATCGCGGCTGGCGGGAATGCTTCTGCGGCTATCTTCGGTCTACGGAAGGGACACGCCGGCCAACCGGGACGTGCTGGTAATCTCCCAGAACGATCTGGCGGCGACGCTTCCGGCTTCCCGTGAAAAAGTCAACCAGTGCTTGCGGCGCCTGCGTGAATGCAAGGTGATCGAAGGAGCCCAGGGCAGGATCCGTATCCTCAACCGCAAGGCGCTGGAAGCCTATGCCGACGGTGCAGTGTCGGCAAAATAATGCGCTTCGTCACGATCCGGCTGCCACCCGCAGCCGGTCCGTGACCACTCCACCCGCATGGACGGCGTCGGGGCCGTCAAAAAGCATCCATTGTGTCTGTCGTCGGAGAGCTTCTATGAACGACATCGGCCAATTGCGTCCTGATGAGAATGGATCTGCCGTTTCAACGTTACGGTGGCCGGCTTCCGGGCGCTATGCAAAACTATGGAGGGACGGCATCGCTGTGCGCCCAGCGCTCGACCGTGTGGTCATCATCGATGACTATTCCACGGCGAGGGGTGGGGCGACCGCGCTTGCGGTCCTGTCGGCGAAGCTCTTCTGCGGACTCGGCATTGCCGTGACCTATATCTGCGGCGACGATGGAGCGAACGAGGAACTTGCATCTTTCGGCGTTTCAATCGTCAAGCTGAACAGCCGTGACCTCTTGAATTCCAGCCGTGCCAAGGCTTTTGCGACCGGCATTCACAATCCCGCTGCCGGCAATATGATCTCCGCATGGGTGCGCGCCAACGATACGCCGAAGACTGCCTATCATGTTCATGGCTGGCATCAGATCCTGTCGCCGGCCGTCTTCGACGCACTCACGCCCGTTGCCGCCCGATGCGTCGTTCACGCACACGATTTCTTCACCGGCTGTCCCAATGGGGCCTTTTTCGATTACCAGGCGCAGGAGATCTGCAAGCGGCCGCCGCTCGGGACAGGCTGCATTGCCACCTCCTGCGACAAGCGCAGCTATGCGCAAAAGCTTTGGCGGACGGTCCGCGGCGCCAATCTCTTCCGCGCGCTCAGAAGCCGCCCCGCCTTCGGCAGGATCATCCTGCTCCATGAGAAGATGGCCGAGTTCCTTGTGGGCTCCGGCTACCAGCCGGAACGGCTCGTCACCATCCGCAATCCGATCGCGCCGCTGACGGCCGAGCGTGTCGCGGCCGAGGACAATGACGAATTCGTCTTCATCGGCCGGCTGGATGAGGAAAAGGGTATTGAGGATGCGCTTGCCGCCACGGCCAGGGCCGGTGTGAAGCTTTGCGTGATCGGCGACGGGCCGCTTATCTCCAAGATTACGGCGGCCGGCGATCATGTGAGGGCCATGGGCTGGCGGTCGCATGCCGAGATCGGCCAGATCATCCGCACGGCAAGCGCGCTCATCATGCCGTCCCGCTATCCGGAGCCGTTCGGCCTCGTGGCGATCGAGGCGGCTCGCAGCGGCCTTCCCGTCATCATGACCAAGGGCGCCTTCCTTGCCGAGGAAATGGAGAGGGCCGGAATGGCGATCTCCTGCGACACGACGGACGAGGAAGCCTTCGCCGCAACGCTGACGGCCTTCCGCAACATGCCGAGGGAGGATGTCCTCCTCATGAGCGAACGCGCCTTCCGGCTGTCGCCCAATCTGGCAACGACGCATGAAGAATGGCGCGATGCCCTTCTCGCGCAATACCGCAGTCTGATTTCGACACAGGTGGTGCCCGAGCCGAGGGGTGGGGCGATCGTACAAGGAGCGTTCAGGTGATTGTCAAAGCAGCAAGCTCTCTCCCCGAAGCAATGGCCTTCCGGGGCGATGCGCCCGTCGTGGCAAGAAGCCGTGCCGTCGAGGCCGGCAGCAGGGCCGATGCGAAGCCGCTTCGCGTCGCTATCGTCCATTACTGGTTGGTATCGATGCGTGGTGGCGAAAAGGTGGTGGAAGAGCTCTGCCGGATGTTCCCGCAGGCAGACATCTTCACGCTGGTGTATAATCCTGATCGTACCAGCGATTTCCTGAACAGCCGCAACATCCATACGTCCTTCCTGCAGAAGATTCCGCGTTCGACGCGCCATTACACGAAGATGCTGCCGCTCATGCCCTTTGCGCTCGAGCACTTCGACCTTCAGGACTATGATCTTGTCATTTCAAGCGAATCCGGCCCCGCCAAGGGCATCATTACGCGGGCGGATGCACTTCACATCTGCTACTGCCATTCGCCGATGCGATACATCTGGGATCAGTTCCACTTATACCGGCGCGGTGTTTCCTGGATCGGCAAGGCAATGATGTCGATCACGGCTCCGATGCTGCGCGCCTGGGACGTGACGACCGCCTCGCGCGTCGATACGTTCGTGGCGAATTCCAGCTATGTCGCGGGCCGTATCCGCCGTTTCTATGACCGTGACGCCGTTGTCATCTATCCGCCGGTTGCGACCGATGATTTCGCGATTGGGCAAGGCAAGGGCGAGTTCTATCTCTATGCGGGCCAGCTCACCGCCTATAAGCGGCCGGATATTGCCGTGAAGGCCTGCACCGAAATGGGACGCAATCTGGTCGTGATCGGTGAGGGCGAGCAGGAAGCCTACTTGAGGTCAATTGCCGGACCGACGGTGCAGTTCCTCGGCCATCAGCCGTTCCCGGTTCTGCGCGATCATCTGTCGCGCTGCCGCGCGCTGTTGTTCCCCGGCATCGAAGACTTCGGCATTCTGCCGGTGGAAGCGATGGCGTCCGGCCGGCCGGTTCTGGCTTTCGATGCGGGCGGAGCGCGCGAAACCGTCTGCGCACCGCATGTCGGCTTCCGCTTTGCGGACCAGACTGCGGAAGCGCTGACGGAAACAATCACTGCCTTCGAAGCGGTCGAGGATACGCTCGATCCGGCGGCGATCCGTAACCATGCCCTGAGATTCTCCGCAGCGGTTTTCCGCGATCGCCTCGGCACGCTCATCGATGAGCAACTCGTCAAGCATGGCCATCAGGCTGTAAGCCCCGTCAGGAGGAAAGTAAGCTGACACGCACAAAAAAACCGAAGCGGCGGCACCCGGCGTTCCCCAGAAGAGGTTCGTTGCTCATGGCCAAGGAATAGATCGTGTCAAGCGTATCGCATAGAACTGCGACAGCAAGCATCTGGACAATCAGCGGAAAATTCCTGGCACGACTGCTCGATTTCGTGAGCCTGCTCATTCTCGCAAGACTTTTGAGCCCGGCAGATTTCGGGATCGTCGCCATTGCCACATCGGTTCTTGTGATCGTCGAGGCGATCCTCGACCTGCCGCTCACTCAGGCGCTGGTGCGCGTTTCCTCGCCGTCCGAGCGGATGTTTGCCACAGCCTTTACATTAAGCCTCATCAGAGGGACGGCGATCAGCCTGCTGATGATCGTCATCGCCTGGCCGATGGCTCTCATTTACAACGATCCGCGGCTTTTTACGCTGGTTGCCGTAGTTTCGATCGCACCCGCGATGCGCAGCGTGATCAGCCCACGCATGGTGCTTTTCATGCAGCGGTTCGATTTCCGGCGCGAATTCGCCCTCGATCTCATTGCCAAGGGATCGACGCTGATCTGCGGCGTCGGCGTCGCGCTTGCGACCGACAGCTACTGGGGGCTGGCGATCGGGGCCGTCGCGGGACCGACGGCGGCGACCATCGTCTCCTATATCTTTGCGCCGATGCGACCGAGGCTCAGCCTCTCGGAATGGAAGCACTTCCAGGACATGATCGGCTGGAACACGATTTCGCAGGTTCTCAACTCGCTCAACTGGCAGATGGACCGGCTGCTGCTGCCGCGCTTTACAAGCCTTTCCACCTACGGCGCCTTCAGCGTTGCGGACAATCTCGCAGGCATTCCCTATCAGACATTCGTCGGCCCGCTGATGCGCCCGCTGATGGCCGCCTTTTCCAATGTCAGCGACCGAGGCAAGCAGATTGCCGCCTATCTGAAGGCGACCAATGCAATCATGGTCGTCGCGTCACCCATCCTGCTCATCATCATTTTCCTGGCCGAACCGATCCTGCGCATCGTCGTCGGCGAGAAGTGGGCCTTTGCGGCACCGATCCTGCAGTGGCTTTGTATCGTCAGCCTGATCGGCCTGCCGACGACCATCATGCCGCCGCTCGTGATGGTTCTCGACAAGACCCGTTATGTGGCGTTGCGGATGTTTGCTGAATTTGCAGTGAGGGCGCCGGTTACGGTGCTCGGCGTGATGATGTTCGGGCTTGACGGTGCGCTGGCGGCGCGTGTCATCGCCGCCGTCGTTTCCTATCTTGTCTGCCTTGTCATCACGCGACGGTTGATCGGTGCCGCGATCGGCGCGCAGCTTTACGTGTTCATCCGGCCGCTTACGGCCTGCCTGCCGATGATTGGTTTCCTGCTTTGGGTTCAGCCCGTTTTGATCGCCATGCCGCTCGGCATAGAACTCGTCATCGGCGTCGGCCTCTGCAGCGGTGGCGCGCTGGTGATCTTCTGGGTTTTCTCCCTGCTCTTGTGGCAGGCCGTCGGGCGGCCCGACGGGCTGGAAGCCATCGTCATCAGGAAGATCACGCCCCGGCGCAACGGGGTCGTCGTTTCATGATCTGCTCGCTAAACCCCGCGACGGGGTCGAAATCTCCGGGAGGGAGAAAAATGCGTCACGCGAAATTCGCCGGAAGATTTGCGCTTCTGATTGTCATCGGCCTTTTCGGTCCGCCAAGCCCTCGGCCCAGCGAAGCGGAAGAGCCGCTCAACCTCGATGATTTCCAGATAACCTTTGCCGAAGACTTCGACACGCTCGACGTTTCGGCATGGGGCGAGACCAAATCGCGCTGGATTGCTCATACGCCGTGGAACGGCGATTTCGGCGATGCGCGCTTTACCGACCCTATGGACGGTTTCCCCTTCACGGTCGATAACGGCATTCTGCGGATCGAGGCGCGGAAGGAGGCAGACGGTCAGTGGCGCTCCGGCCTGCTTGCCTCGACCAATCCGAAGGGGGAGGGTTTCTCCCAGAAATTCGGCTACTTTGAAGCACGCATGAAGCTGCCGCCCGGCAAGGGCGTCTGGCCGGCCTTCTGGCTGATTGGCCTCGACCGGTCCAAATTCACTTCGGAAATCGACGTGATCGAATATTACGGCCGCGCACCCGGCGAGTTCAGCATGGGGTATCACGTCTGGCGTCCGAGCAACCAGCATACGACGGATGGCCATCTGACGAATGTGCCCGAAGGTTCGCTCAGCAGCGACTACCATACGTTCGGTGTGGATATCGGCCCGCAGAGATCGACCTTCTATCTGGACCGCAAGCCGCTGTGGAGTTTCGATACACCGCCGGAATTCCAAATGCCTTTCTATCCACTGGTCAATCTTGCACTCGGGCCGGGCTGGCCGATCGATGAAACGCCGAACCCGTCTTACCTCCTGGTTGATTATATCCACGTCTATCAGCGCAAAAGCTTGATGTCGGCGAGTAACGGCTAGGGCCTGCTAGCGGCTTGCGAGCGTTTCAGTGCATCGAGCACGATGCCGGTCAGCCGGCGCGATGGCGAACTGCGTGGCCAGAGTAAACCGACCTCGCGTGGGGGGAAGGACACCGGCAGTTCGAGGATGGCGATGTTGAGGCCCTCCGGCCACGGTCTTGCCCAATCCGGCACCAGCGAGACGCCGAGCCCGTTGGCGACCATGACCGAGATCGCTTCAAGGGAATCGAGTTCCAGACGTTCGGCCGGTTTCAAGCCTTGTTTCTGAAGATATTCGTCGGCAAGACGTCCGCCCCAGTTGTTCCGGTCGTAGCGGATGAAGGGACGGGTCTTCAGGAGAGCATGCGGGTTCTCGCCCCGGCAGTCGGCGGGGGCAAGAAGAACCAGGCGTTCGGCCCGCAGGAGTTCCCACTCCAATGTCTTCGGTATCGGAAAGGGCGGCTTTACGAGGATTGCCGCGTCGATATGCCTGTCCATCAGCTGCTGATAGAGATCGGTGGAGGGGCCAGGCAGCAGGAAGACCTCGACAAGCGGCATGCTGGCGAAGACCTCATGCAAGGCTGTCGGCAGCAGTCCGGTTAGCGCTGTCGTGATGGCCCCGAGGCGAAGTTCGCCGGAGGGCAGGTCGGCATTGGCGAGACTCTTCAGGTCGCGGACCTCGGCGAGGATCTTGCGGCTTTTTTGGATGATGGCATGGCCGGTGTCGGTTGGGCGGACACGACGGCCGACGCGGGTCAGCAACGGCACGCCGACATCGTCTTCCAGCGCCTGCATGCGCTGGGCGACCGCAGCAGGCGTAATGCCGAGGCGGCGGGAGGCCTCGGCCAGCGATCCGAGCTCGGCAACCAGCAGGAAAGTATCGAGAAAGCGAGTTTCCATAAGAAGAGTTTTTCTATCTTCTGAAATCATAAAAAGCGAGATTTTTCTTCTTCTTGGGATCGCCATAATAAGAGCGAAACCGGAGTATCTGCCTTGGACATGCAATTGAATGGAAAGACCGCGCTGGTATTCGGCGCTGGTGGTGGACTGGGCGGGGCGATTGCCCGCTCGCTGGCTGCGGAAGGCGTTCGCGTCGCCGTTGCCGATATCGACGAAGCCGCTGCCGCGAAGACGGCGGAAGCTATTGTTTCCGCAGGGGGCAAGGCGCTCGCCATCGGCTGGGATATCGCCGATCTCTCCGTCATCGAGACGAGGCTGGCTTCGATCGCCGAGACCTTCGGACCGGTCGATATCCTCGTCAACAATACGGGCGGACCGCCACCGACGCCGGCTTCCGGCCAGGCGGCGGAGACCTGGTCCAAATATTTCGACATGATGGTGCGTTCGGTGATTGCCGTAACGGATGCCGTCCTGCCGGGCATGAAGGCGAGCGGCTGGGGCCGCATCGTCACGTCGACATCATCAGGCGTCGTAGCGCCGATCCCCAATCTCGGCATCTCCAACAGCCTGCGCCTGGCGCTGGTCGGCTGGTCGAAGACGCTTGCTCGCGAAGTCGGCCGCGACGGAATCACTGCCAATATCGTGCTGCCGGGCCGCATCGCAACCGGGCGGATTACCTTCCTCGATGAACAGAAGGCCAAGCGCGAGAACCGGCCCGTAGAGGAGGTTACGGCGGAAAGCACGGCCTCTATCCCGGTTGGGCGCTACGGCCGGCCTGAGGAATATGGCGACGCAGTTGCTTTTCTCGCCAGCCCACGCGCATCCTATATCACCGGCTCCGTCATTCGCATCGACGGCGGCCTCATCCAGAGCATATGAGGTGCAATGATGTCTCTCGATCCAGCGGCCATTGAAATCCTGAAGGGCGTCTCCACCGCGACGTTGACGACCGTGCTTCTGAAAAAGGGGCTCAGGAATATCTGGATGCGCGGCACCAAGCCGTTGAAGCCTGGTCAGGAACGGGTGGTCGGTCCCGCCTTCACGCTGCGTTTCGTGCCGGCGCGTGAGGATCTGGCAACGCCCGAAAGCTGGGCTTCGCCGATTTCCACGCGCGCGGCAATCGAGGACATGCCGGAGGGCTGTATTGCCGTTGTCGATGCGATGGGCGTGCAGGATGCCGGTATATTCGGCGATATCCTCTGTGCCCGGATGATGAAGCGTAAGGTGGCCGCCTTGATCAGTGATGGTGTCGTGCGTGATCTCGAAGGCGTACTTGGCAGCGGCTTGCCTGTCTGGTGCGACGGCATGGCCGCGCCGCCTTCCATCGCCGGGCTGACCTTCGTGGGCTGGCAGCAGCCGATCGCCTGCGGCGGTGTCGCGGTTTTCCCCGGCGATATCGTCGTCGCCGACAAGGATGGCGCCGTGCTCATCCCGACCGCCCTGCTCGATGCCGTGCTTGCCGAAGCGCCGGAGCAGGAGCGCATGGAAGGCTGGATCATGACCGAAATCGACCGGGGCGTACCGCTTCCCGGTCTCTATCCCATGAATGCGGAAACGAAGGCGCGCTATCAGGCGTGGAAGGATGCACAATGAGCTTCGGAATTGACGCGAAGGGCGTCTATGCAATCGCAACCACGCCATTCCTGCCTGATGGTGCCTTGGACACGCCATCGATCGACCGGCTGACTGATTTCTATCAGGATAGCGGCGTCACCGGCATGACGATCCTCGGCATCATGGGCGAAGCGCCGAAGCTGGAGCCTGCGGAATCGCGGGCGATCATCCGCCAGGTCGTCGGCCGCTCAAAGGTGCCCGTTGTCGTCGGTGTCTCTGCACCCGGCTTAGCGGCGATGCGCTCGCTCGCCCGCGATGCGATGGACATGGGGGCTGCCGGCGTCATGATCGCGCCGACGCCGGCGCTGCGCACCGACGAGCAGATCGTTCAGTATTTCGCGCAGGCCGTCGAGGCAGTCGGCACGGATGTTCCCTTCGTGCTGCAGGATTATCCGCTGACGCTGACGGTCGTCATGTCGGCCAGCGTCATTGCCAAGATCATCTCCGATCATCCTTCCTGCGTCATGCTCAAGCATGAGGACTGGCCGGGGCTGGAGAAGATTTCGAAGCTGCGCGCCATGCAGAAAGCCGGCGATTTGCGTCCCTTCTCGATCCTTTGCGGCAATGGCGGCATGTTCCTCGATTTCGAACCGGAGCGCGGCGCAGACGGCGCCATGACCGGCTACGGTTTTCCCGACATGCTGGTCGAGTTGGTCGGCCTCTTCGCTGCCGGCAAACGCGACAAAGCGCATGATCTCTTCGACGCGCATCTGCCGCTGATCCGTTATGAGCAGCAGCTCGGCGTCGGTCTCGCCGTCCGCAAGCATGTTCTCATGCGCCGGGGTGTCATCACCTCGGATGCGCAGCGCAAACCAGGAAGCGCACTCAGCGCCACGGCGCGCGCCGAGGTCGATTATCTGCTGCGCCGTCTCGCGCGGCATGATCCGCGCGCACCCGTCTGACGAACATGGCTCCTCGCGGTCGAGCGGAGAGCCATTCGTGTTCAGAATGCGGGGTCGGTTTCCGTTCCGAGCAGTGCGGCAATGATGTTGTCTGCCGTCTGAAGCCCTGTCCGCTCGACAGCCGCAACCGTCTGTGAAGCGATGTGCGGCGTCAGGATGACGTTAGGCGCTTTCAGCAGCGGATTTTCCGGATTGATCGGCTCTTCCGAGAACGCGTCGAAAGCAGCGCCCGCAAGTTTGCCGGAATGCAGTGCTGCGGCAACGGCTGCCTCATCCACCAATGCGCCGCGGGCAGTATTGATAAGCAGCGCGCCGGCTTTCATTCGGCCGATCGCTGTTGCGTCGATGAGGCCCGATGTTTCCGGCGTTGCGGGGCAATGGAGACTGACGATATCGGCCGTTTGCAGGAACTCCTCGAAGGCAACAGCAGTGACGGGAAGCCCTTCCGTTCGCGGTGTGCCGCCCGGCCTTGCGGCGATCACCTTCATGCCCAGCGCATGGGCCATTGTCGCAAGCCGTCCGCCGATAAGGCCGACGCCAATGATGCCGAGTGTTCTGCTCGCAAGTTCGCGGCCCTGATATCCGCCGCGATCCCAATGGCCGCTCCGCATGCGATCGGTCAGCCGGGGTAAGTCGCGGCCCAGAGCCATGATCATCGAGAGCGCCAGTTCCGCGACCGCACCGGCGCCGGCCTCCCCGGCGGTGGTGACGGCGACACCGGCATCGCGGGCGGCTTGCAGGTCGACGCTGTCGACGCCGGCGCCGTGCTTGGCGATGATCTTTAGAGACGTCGCCGCTTCGATGAGTCGGCGCGTGATCGGCGGATTGCCGCGCAGCAGGATTGCGTGGATTGGTCCCTTGCTGACGGCTTCGAGCAGAGCCTGCTCGTCCGGCGCCGCATTGGTGAAATCAAGTGAGATGCCAGCCAGTTCCAATCTTTCGCAAGCAGGCTTCGCCAGCGCATTACTCGTTACGAGCACGCGGTATTCTTCTTGGCTCATATGCACTTTCCCTGAGAGTCAGATGCTGCAAGCATATTGCGTTGCGTTGCTTGCCGGAAGTCCGGAAAGCATGGTTTGCGGGCAAGGGGCTCCGAAGGGTGACGCTAATATCAATCCAGCCCTATCGAATGCTCCCTCAGCAGGGCCAGAAATTCGGCTTGAAGGGCTGTCGGCAGCCAGTGACGGCGCAATGTAACGCCGACGGGGCGACGGGAATCCGGCAGCGGATGATCGATCACGGAGAGGAAACCTGCCTCCAGCTCATAACGGATCTGATGGCGGGAGAGCAGGGCAAGGTGATTGGATTTCAGGAGCAGGCCTCTGATCGCGTTGAGCGAGCCGGTTTCGACGCTCTGGCGTACAGGTTTGCCCGCGGGAAAGGTTGCAGCCATGGCGTTGAAGGTCTCACGCGAAGGCGTGTCGCGCCGGGCGACGATCCAGGGGTAGTCTGCGAGATCGTCCGGCGCGATCTCTCGATGCCGTTTCAGCGGATGGTCGACACGTCCGACAATGCTAAGCTCGAAATCGAAGAGCGGCTCCTGATGCACGGTTTTGGAGACAAGATTCCTGCGCAGTGCACCGACGAGGATATCGATACGGCCACGCTCGAGATTGTCGACCAGCACTTCATAGCTGCCTTCCATGATTTCGAAGCGCGCATGCGGATAGCGGCTGGCGAGAACGGCGATCACGTCGGGCACGAGGAACGTGCGCGTCAGCGGGAGGGTGCCGATCGAAATACGACCGGCATAGTGGTTGCGAGCCTCCAAGAGTTCGTCGCGCAGGCTTTCGAATTCGGAAAGTGCCAGGCCGAACCAGCGGGCGGCGGAAAGACCCATGGTGGTCAGACGAACATTCCTGCCGGAATTTTCGAAGAGGGAAATGCCCATCATGGCTTCGGCTTCGCGGGCGGCGCGCTGTACAGCTGGTTCTGATAGTGACAGCATTCGGGCTGCGGCGCTGAAGCTGCTATGCTCGGCAAAACCCGTGATGGCATGAAGGTGCGGCCACGTCAGACGCGTCTCGATGACGCCGATTGCCGCTTTTGCTATCGGCGCGCAGGCTTGGCGGATGAGATCACAGAGGCGGCCGAACCGCTTCAGGGCGATTTTCCCTTCCGCCGTCAACGCCATGGTATCACGTTCGATAAGAGTTGCGTTGAGCAACTCCTCCAGTCGCCGAAGGGCCTGCGAGGCTGCCGGCTGGGTGATGCCGAGGGTGGTTGCGGCCGAAGTCAGCGAGCCGGTCTCGGCGCAGGCGACGAATAGCCTGATATGGCGCAGATTTGGGTGGATTGGCGTCGGCATGGCTCTTCCTGAAAGCCCGCTGCCGGGCCGCATCAGGGTAGCGCGATAGGTGTTTCGACGGAACGGTGTTTGTTCATCCAGTCCGTTGCCACCTGAATGCCGCCGAGCGGGAAGATGTGTAACTGGCTGATGAGGCTTCCAGGCCTTCTTGTCTTGTGATCGGCAAGGGCAGCGATGAGTTCCGTTGGCTCATAGGGGAGCAGCAGCTTGGTTATGTCCATGGCGCGCTTTTGCAGCACCTTCATGGATGGACCGATGCCGCAGGAGATCGCATATTTTAGCAACGTTTGCAGCTTTGCCGGGCCTGCGATGCCGACATGGATGGGCATTGTGACACCGGCCTCCTGAATGCGCTCCGCCCAGTCAATGACAGGTTGGGCGTCGAAGGTGAACTGGGTGGTGAGCGCGAGTTTCGCATTGGTTCGCGAGGCAAAATCCTGTTTCCAGAGCAGTGCCCGATCGGCAAGGGCAGTCGATCCATCGGGATCGACATCGCGGCTGCCCTCCGGATGCCCGGCGAAATGCAGATCGGTGAAGCCATGATGATCGAAAAGGCCGGTCTCGATCAATTGCATCGAGCTGTGAAAATCGCCTATGGGCCTTACCCTGCCGCCACCAAGCAGCAGCGCCTGACGGACATCGGCTTCGCTACGGTAGCGTTCGAGCCAGTCTGCCAGCGTGCGGCGATCCGGAACGCTGCGAGCCGGGATATGCGGCATGACCGGAAACCCCTGCGCATTCAGCCGCCGTGCCGTCGCCACCATGTCCTCGATCGGGGTGCCGTCGATGTGAGCGATATAGACACGTGTCCCGGTGGGCAGAAGCGCGCGGAAATCATCGATCTTGGCGGCCGTGCGCGGTATGACCTCGATCGTCCAACCCTCAATCATATCTGCGAATTCGGGCTCGGGATTGTCCTCCCTCGACTTGCCTGTGAAATTTAACAACGCCATTCCGTCGCTCCCTTTTGGCACTCCTCCATGCCTGTAAAATGTATACATCGAAAAGAAGAATTCAATCAAAATGAGTCACTTTCCGACGTAAAATGCTGAAATCTGGAGAATGCTTAAATAACCGGTATGCATCTCGATTGCTGAGAGATGTTGAACTGCTTGAAATCAGCCTGCACGTGAAAATTCTTGGCCGGCTACCGCTGAGGGTTTTGGCGGGCGTTCCTTCAGTTCGCCTCCGCGTGATCTGTAACCTCAGCTTATGACCCGTCAGAAGAACGAAATTGCCTGCTCCCGACGACATTCCTAGTGTTTTAAACGACAAGCGAACATGGAGGCGTTCGCCCCCCATGTGGAGGATCATCATGAGATTTTTGAAGGTCGGCGAGGCCGCTGCCGGGGGATCGGCGCATGACTGAACCCTGCTTCGACGTTGCCCATCTCGGGCATGTGGAACTCTACAGCGACCGTTTCGAGGAAAGCCTGGATTTCTTCACGCGGGTCTATGGGCTGACGCCGAGCCTGATCGAAGATGGCGTCGCCTATCTGCGCGCCTTCGACGATTACGAATTCCATACGCTGAAGCTGGTGCGCCACCACACGACCGGTGTCGGCCATGTCGGCTATCGCACCTCGTCTCCGGAAGCGCTGGAGCGGCGGGTGAAGGTGATCGAGGAGATGGGCTGCGGTATCGGCTGGGTGGAAGGCGATGTCGGACATGGGCGTGCCTATCGTTTCACCGATCCGGATGGCCATATTTTCGAGCTATATTACGATACGCACGTCTATGAAGCGCCCGAGGGCGAGCGTCCGGCGCTGAAGAATATCGCGCAGCGCTACCACGGCCGCGGCGCCTGCCCGCGCCGGCTCGATCACCTCAATCTGCTCGCAAGCGATGTGCGGGCTATCAGAGATTTCATGATCAAAGCACTCGGCAGCCGGGTGACGGAGCAGATCCTGCTCGACAATGGAAGGCTTGGCGGCTGCTGGTTCACGGTCAACAACAAGACCTACGACATCGCCTATTCCGAGGATCATACCGGTGCGAAGGGGCGCTTCCACCACGTCACCTATGCCGTCGACCAGCGTGAGGACATTCTGCGCGCGGCCGATATCTTCCTCGAGAATGGCGTCCATATCGAAACCGGGCCGCACAAGCACGCGATCCAGGGCACCTTCTTCCTCTATGTCTGGGAACCCTCGGGCAATCGCGTCGAGCTCGCTAATGCCGGGGCGCGGCTGATCCTGAGGCCCGATTGGCTGACCGTCACCTGGACGGAGACGGAGCGCAGGAAGGGCCAGGCCTGGGGCCTGAAGACGATCGAGACATTTCACACGCATGGTACGCCCCCCGTGGCGAGGAAGGACTAGTTCATGGCAAAGACGGCCTTGGTCATCAGCGCCCATTCGGCAGATTTCGTCTGGCGCTGCGGCGGCGCGATCGCGCTGCATCAGGAAAAGGGTTACGAGGTCACCGTTCTCTGCCTGTCCTATGGCGAGCGCGGGGAGAGCGCCAAGCTCTGGAAGAATGCCGGGATGACGCTGGAGAAGGTGAAGGCCGCGCGGCGCGTCGAGGCCGAAAATGCTGCCAAGGCACTTGGAGCGCACGACATCCAGTTCTTCGATCTCGGCGATTATCCGCTGGCCGTGGATCAGGAGGCAAAATTCCGGCTGGTCGATGTGATCCGCGCCGTGCAGCCGGAATTCATGCTCAGCCATTCCAAATGGGATCCCTATAATACCGACCATATGTATGCGACGCAGGTGGCGCTCGAAGCACGAATGATTGCGCAGGCATGGGGTCATAATCCCGGCGAGAAGATCCTGGGTGCGCCGCAGCTCTATCTGTTCGAGCCGCACCAGACCGAACAGATGGAATGGAAGCCTGACGTCTTCCTCGATATCTCGCCCGTCTGGGAGAAGAAGTGGGCGGCAATCCAGTGCATGGAGGGGCAGGAACACCTCTGGCATTATTACAAGAACGTCGCCGAAAATCGCGGCAACCACTTCATGCGCAATTCCGGCGGGCAGTCCGGAGGCCGCAAGTCGACACATGCGGAGGGTTTCCAGTCCGTCTTCCCGCGCACTGTGGATGAACTCTGATGGGCGTCGTCGTTCAAAACATCGCACGGGCGGAGCAGTCCGTCATCGATCGCCTCGCTGCCTGCGGAGTGGCGACCGTGCATGAGGCGCAAGGTCGCAAGGGCCTGCTTGCGAGCTACATGCGGCCGATCTATCCGGGCGCGAGGATTGCGGCCAGCGCCGTCACCATTTCTGCCCCTCCGGGTGACAACTGGATGCTGCATGTGGCGATCGAGCAGACCAAGGCAGGCGATATCCTGCTGCTTGCGCCAACCAGTCCCTGCGAGGACGGTTATTTCGGTGATCTACTGGCGGCGTCTGCCATGGCGCGGGGCTGCCGCGGGCTCGTCATCGATGCCGGCGTGCGCGACGTCGCCGATCTCAAGGCAATGAATTTTCCTGTCTGGTCGAAGGCGATCTTCGCGCAGGGCACCGTCAAGGAAACGCTGGGATCGGTCAATATTCCCGTCGTCTGTGCCGGTGCACTGGTCAATCCGGGCGACGTTGTCGTTGCTGATGATGATGGGGTCTGTGTCGTGCGCCGGGAAGAGGCGGCCGAGGTCGCCGGCAAGGCCGAACAGCGCGTTGCGGCGGAGGAAGACAAGCGCCGGCGGCTTGCTGCAGGGGAACTCGGGCTCGACATCTACAAGATGCGCGAGCGGCTCGCTGAGAAGGGGCTGAAATATGTCTGACACCATTCCGCAACAGGGCGTACGCTGCATGTGGATGCGCGGCGGCACGTCTAAGGGCGGCTATTTCCTGGCGGAGGATCTGCCCGAAGATCGCGATGGCTTTCTCCTTCGCGTCATGGGGTCGCCCGATCCGCGGCAGATCGATGGCATGGGAGGCGCGGACCCGCTGACCTCAAAGGTGGCCGTCGTGAAGCGCTCGGAACGACCCGGCGTCGATATCGACTATCTCTTCCTGCAGGTCTTCGTTGATGAGCCAATCGTCACCGATGCGCAGAACTGTGGCAATATCCTTGCCGGTGTCGGGCCTTTTGCCATCGAGCGCGGCCTGATCGAGGCCGAGGACGGGCAGACGGACGTTCGCATCTTCATGGAGAATACCGGGCAGGTGGCCACCGCGAAGATCGCCACACCGGATCGTCGCGTGACCTATGCGGGCGACGCCCGTATCGACGGCGTGCCGGGCACGGCAGCCGCTGTGCCGATTAACTTCGCAGATACGGCGGGTTCGAGTTGCGGCGCGCTGCTGCCGACCGGCCGTGCGGTCGATGTCATAGAGGGCATCGCTTGCACGCTGATCGACAACGGCATGCCCTGCGTCGTCATGCTGGCCAGCGATCTCGGCATCGAGGGGACGGAGATGCCTGATGAACTCGAAGCCGATCTGGAGCTACGGGCGAAGCTTGAGGCGATCCGGCTGAAGGCGGGGCCGATGATGAATCTCGGCGACGTCGCGAAGAAATCGGTGCCGAAGATGACGATGGTTTCGCGGCCAAGAGCCGGTGGCGCGATTTCGACGCGTACCTTCATTCCGCATCGTTGCCATGATGCGATCGGCGTGCTCGGTGCCGTCAGTGTGGCGACGGCCTGCCTGCTGCCGGAAGGGCCGGCGGCAGATCTCGCCATCGTGCCCGATGGTGACGAAAAGCTGCTCTCAGTCGAACATCCGACCGGCGAGATGAGCGTGATTGCAACTGTCAGGGTTGGTGTCGTGACCGATGCCGCCGTGCTGCGCACCGCTCGCAAGCTCTTCGATGGATATGTCTTTGCATGAACACAGCGATACTTCGAGCGCAGCATGATCCTTATATTTGGAGGATGACATGAAGATCGGGTTTCTGGGCTACGGCGAAGCGGCGAGGGCCTTTCATGAAGGGCTCAGCGGATCGGGTTCGAGCTTCATTGCCTATGACATCTTGCTTGCCTCAGACGGCAGTACGGTGCGGGAAGCAATGCATGCCCGTGGTGCTGAGATTTCCGAGACCATTGTGGGACTTTCGGATGCAGACTGGGTATTCAGCGCCGTCACCGCCGATCAGAGCCTGCTTGCCGTTGAACCGCTCGTGCCGCATCTGCGTCAGGGGCAGGTGGTGATCGATATCAATTCTGTCTCTCCGGGGCGAAAGCGGGAGACGGCTGCCGCCGTGGAAGCGGCTGGCGGCGATTATCTCGATATGGCCGTCATGGCGCCGGTTCATCCGCGCAAGCATCAGACGCCAGTGCTGCTTGCCGGTGCGCCGGCCGAAAGGTTATTGCCGGAACTTCTCCGCCTCGGTTTTTCTGCCGAGATTGCGAGTATAGCGCCCGGTGCCGCGACAGCGATCAAGATGGTGCGTTCCCTGTTCGTGAAAGGGCTGGAGGCGATCACGGTCGAGGCCTTGCTCGCGGCAAAGGCATCCGGCTGCTATGAGGAAATCCTCTCCTCGCTTTCGGGTTCCTTCCCCGGCCTCAACTGGCCGCAATTTGCCGAATACCAGATGGAGCGCACGACGCGGCATGGCCGGCGGCGGGCGGCCGAGATGCGGGAGAGTGCCGCAACGCTGGATGCGCTCGGGCTCCGCGGCGGCTTGGCGGCGGAGATCGCCGAAGTGCAGGAGCGCATGGGCGCCTGCGGCGTTGGGCAGGCAGACGGATTGGAAGAAACTGTCGGACGCGTGCTGGAGATACGGCTGAAACCGCAGAAGAGTTGAGCAAGCAAGGATCCGTCGCGGCCTGGATGAGGGGGCCGTGGCTTGCAAGCGACCGTCCCTCTCGTTCCGGTCGTTCCCTCTCTTGCTTCGCCGGCCCCCTCATCGCCCCTCTCCGGCGCACTCCTCCCGCTGGTGGCGGAACTGAAATCTATGTCCTTGGTGTCATCGGATCGCTGATGCGTCCAGCCTGGAATGTCGCAGGCAGTGGCGTCAGTTCGATCTTTGCCACGATGCCTGCCTTGTTGAAAGGGTCTCCTTCCGCAAAGGCTTTCGCCTCAGTGATACCGGGTGTTTCCAATATGCCGAAATTGCCGACCAAGGCTCCGCTCTCGTCCTGCAGCGCAGAGCCGATCAGCACCGTCGCAAGGCCTTCGCCGCCTGACTGCACCCAGGCGCGATGGGCCGGCCGGTGCAGGTCGCGGGCAGTCTCCTGCCCAGCATGATGCAGGCAGCGCATGAGGAAGAAGGCGGGCATCAGGCGGCGTTTTCGAGAACGACCATGCCGGCGCCGGTCATGGAGGCCGGGGCATGGTAGTGCTTGTGGATGAGGTTCACCCGCTCGTTCATGGCGGCGCGCATGACCAGCCACATGATGAGTTCGGCGCCCTCGGAGCCAAACTGCTCCACATAATCCTCACGGCTCATGGCGCGGTAGGGCTCCGGATTGGCGGCAATGCCATCCAGCCAGGCGCGATCGGCTGTCTGGTTGATGAAGCCGGCGCGGGCGCCCTGAAGCTGGTGCGAGAGGCCGCCGGTGCCGAGGATGACGACGCGCTCGTTCCCCGGCCAGCTTTCAATCGCCTCGCGCAGTACCTTGCCCATTTCCCAGCAGCGCTGCGGTGTGGGGATGGGATACTGGATCGTATTCACCCAGATCGGCAGAACCTTGACCGGCCAGCGCTCAGGCCGGCCGAAGAAGAGTTCCATCGGCACCTGCAGGCCGTGATCGACCTCAATTTCGCGGCAGACCAGAGGATCGAAATGGCGTTCGACCAGTCTATCGACGAAGTGCCAGGAGAAATCGACGGCACCTTCGAAGGCTGGAATGGGCCTCGGTCCCCAGCCTTCATCGACCGGCTGATAAGTTTCCGCCACGCCGACGGCGAAGGTCGGCACGCGGTCGAGGAAGAAGCTGTTGCCATGATCGTTGAAGACGACGACGGCGATATCGGGCCGCACCTCACGCACCCACTGCTTGCCGGCTTCGTAGCCATCGAAGAAAGGCTTCCAGTCCGGCGTGTCGCGCAGGCCCTTGTCGAGGGCTGCGCCGATCGAGGGGACGTGGCTCGTTCCGAGACCGCCGATGATCTTAGCCATTTTTCTTCTTCCCCAGTCTTTCGTAGAGAAAACCCTCATGTGACATGCCGGCCTGCGCCGCACCGATCTCAGTGATCGGCGTCGGGTCGACAGCGGCGATCTTGAGGATGAAGAACAGGTTGCCGCCGAGGCGCACCATCTCGTGCCAATCACGGCTCTTGACTGCAGCCTTCTCCTCATCGCTCAGGCCGAACCGAGCGAGATAGGTGTCCTCATCCGCCTTGAAGGCTTCGCGGTTCTCCGGCTGGCCGAGCGCCATCGCCATCTTGTTGAGCCGGTAGCCGCGGATCGAGCCGGCCCGGTCGAAGAGTGGCGTATCGGGAATGGTCGCTGTCTTCTCAGGCATCAATTCCTCCAAATCTACGGGTCAGCCAATCGATGATCGCGGCAGTCACTTCAGCCGGGCGCTCCACAGGGGCGAAATGGCCGGCATCTTCGATGATGACCAGTTCCGTATCCGGCGCCGCATCGGCAATTTCCTGATGCTGGACGATCGGGCTCCAGCCATCGTGGCGCGCGGCGACAAGCAGGATGGGACAGCCGAGCTCGGCCATATAGGCGCTGGCATTCGGCCGGTTGATCAGCGCACGGATCTGCCGCTCATGCACATCGGGGCCGGCCCGCAGCACCATGGCGCGCAGATTGCCGACCAGGTCCGCATCCGTAAGGCGGGCGGGATTGAGCATAGGCGGCAGCCACTGGTCAGCCAGTTCTTCCATGCTGTGATGACCGAGATCGATCATCTGCTGGCGCCTGATTTCCTCGCCATCGCGTTTCGGGTGGTGGCCGGTATTGGCGAGCACCAGCCCGCTGACGCGATTCGGTGCGATGCGCGCCATTTCCATCGCGACGCGCCCACCCATGGAATGGCCGACAACAATAAGGTCACCTTCGGTGGCCGCGAGAACGCTCTCCGCCATGCCTGATATCGAAGAACTGTGGGACACATCGGCCGCATGCACAGGCATACGGTGCGTGACAACTCCGGCAAGCGGTGCCCAGACGATGCTGTCGGACACGAGCCCTGGAATGAGCGCGAGCGTTGTCATCGATTTTCCTCCTGCAAAACAGACACCATAAATGTATACATTATGTCAAGTGATTGGCGAATTTAGTTCGATAATCGCCATTTTTTGAGGAAAGGCAGCGCTATTATGCATACAGATCCATGCTAAGGTATTGGCTTCGGGATGGGGTTTTGTATGCGTTCGCGCTGTTGTATACATTCTAGCCGGGATTGGAGGCGCCGATGAAGCAGAGTGAAGCCGCAACGCATGGTCGTCGCGCCGTTATCGAGTTGCGGGAAAAGATTTTGAGCGGCGAATTGCAGGGGGGCACGCGGCTGTTCGAAGTGCCATTGGCGGAGGCGCTGGATATTTCGCGCACGCCGGTGCGCGAGGCGATGTCGCGGCTGACGGAGGAGGGGCTTCTGGATCGCCTGCCGAATGGTGGCTTCGTGGTTCGCCGTTTCGGCTTTGCCGACGTGGTCGATTCCATCGAGGTGCGCGGCGTCATGGAGGGCATGGCAGCAAGGCTCGCTGCAGAGCGCGGTGCCGCGCCCGAAGCGCTCGACGAGATCAAGCATACGGTGATCAAGCTCGACGCCTGTTTCGGCGAGCAACTCGACGATGTCGATTTCGACGCCTATTCCGACCTGAATGAGAAATTTCATCACCAGCTTGCGGCGCTCGCCGGCAGCGAGATCATCCGCCGCGAGGTGGAACGGGCGAGTTCGCTGCCCTTTGCCTCACCCTCCGCCTTCCTGCCCGACAAGGCTGACATTGCTACCTTCCGCCGTTCGCTCCGATCCGCGCAGGACCAGCACAGGGCGCTCGTCAGCGCGATCGAAGCACGCGAAGGCAGTCGCGCGGAAGCGATCGCCAGGGAGCATGCGCGCACGGCGCGACGTAATCTTGAATACATTCTGGCGGAGGATCCAACCCTGATCGAGCAGATCAGGGGGCTTGCGCTCATTCACCGGTAGTCGGGTAAATCCAGCTTCGAGAGGGCGGTCTGGGGCCGCCCTTTTGCGTTTCTGCCGCATCGAATACCGTGCTGTCAGAAGAAAATAGGCTTGCAATCTGATCGCATTGGGCATTTCATGTATACATTATCGCATGTCAATGGGAGGACATCAGGTGGCGAGATCGAACCTATCCGAAGTTTTGAAGTCGGCCGGCAATACGGTGGAGCTGCTGCGCAACTCCAAGGTCGGCATGTATGTATACCCGGTCGTGGCGGCCGAGTTCTCCAACTGGCGTTCGGAGCAGGCCGCGTGGCGCAACTCCGCCGTCCTCTTCGACCAGTCGCACCATATGGACGAGTTGACAGTCGAAGGCCCCGATGCGGAGACGTTCCTGGCCTATCACGGCATCAACTCCTTCTCGAATTTCGATACGAACCGTGCCAAGCATTTCGTGCCGGTCACGCCGGCCGGTCATGTGATTGGCGACCAGATCATCTTCCGCGAACGCGAGGACAAGTTCATCCTCGTCGGCCGCTCGCCGACTTCCAACTGGCTGATGTTCTGTGCAGCATACGGCAAGTGGAATGTGCGCCTGAAATATGATCCGCGCTCGCCTTCGCGACCGGAAGGCGAACGTGTGCTACGTACGCATTACCGCTACCAGATCCAGGGACCGGATGCTCCCAAGATATTCGAGAGGATGAATGGTGGGCCGATCCCTGACATCAAGTTCTTCCATGTCGACAAGATCAAGCTCGGCTCGAAGACGGTGAATGCGCTGCGCCACGGCATGTCCGGTGCGCCGGGCCTGGAAATCTGGGGTCCTTACGAAGACAAGGCCTATATCCAGTCGGTGATCCTGGAATCGGCAAAGGCGGCGGGCGTCGATCTCGTGCGTTGCGGCAGCCGTGCCTACTCTACCAACACGCTGGAATCCGGTTGGATCCCGTCGCCGCTGCCGGGCATCTATACGGGTGATGGCATGCTGGCAGCCTATCGCGACTGGCTCGGCGCCGACAGCTATGAGGCGACGGGTGCGATCGGTGGCAGTTTCGTTTCCAGCAATATCGAGGACTATTACGTCACTCCGTTCGAGCTCGGCTACGACTTCTACATCGGCTGGAAGAAGGACGACTTCATCGGTAAATCCGCACTTGAAAAACTGAAGGGCCAGACGAGCCGCAAGAAGGTGACCTTCGAATGGAATGCCGAAGATGTCGTCAACGTCATCGCCTCGGCTTTCCGTCCGGGTGAGGATCATTTCAAGTGGATCGATTTCCCGCAGCCGAACTATGCCTCGACTAGTGCCGACAAGATCATGCGCGACGGCAAGATGGTCGGCATGTCGATGTTCAACGGCTACAGTTACAATGAGCGCTGCATGCTCTCGCTCGGCATCGTCGATGCCGATGTCGAGGTTGGCGACGTGCTGACCCTCGTCTGGGGCGAACCCGATGGCGGCTCCGGCAAGACCTCGGTCGAACCGCACAAGCAGGCGGAAATCCGTGTGCGCGTGTCGCCCACGCCCTATTCCCGTGAAGCTCGCGAGAATTACGCCGACAGCTGGCGTAGCAAGAAGAGCTGAGGTTCGACACCACCATCCACGGTGTTCACGACGGCGCTCGGGAGGGCGCCGTTTTTTATGGTTTCCTCCGGTCGCCCTGCCTCTAGCCGTCCACGCGTGGCGGCGCTAAAAACAGCCACACTTCCCAATGGGCGATCACTCCGATGTCACAATGACAAAGCAGATATGCCCTCTGAAAATCGAATCGAACAAGGATGACAGCAGTGGCACAGGCCCAGCCGCATGAGCGAATTCAGTATGTCGTCGAGGGTGGGCACCGTCTTGCCGGCGAGATCCAACCGAGCGGCAACAAGAACGCCGCCCTGCCGATCATTGCTGCCTCCTTGCTGACCGACAAGCTGGTACATCTGACCAATGTGCCGCGTATCCGTGATGTCGAAGCACTTGTCGAACTGATCCAGTCCGTCGGCGCCAAGGCACGCTGGCTCGGTCGCAACGAACTCGAAATCGAGGCGAGCGATCTCAAGCCGGCCGATCTCGATCCCGGCCTTTGCGCCCGCATCCGCGCATCCATCCTGCTGGCCGGCCCGATGTTGGCGCGCTGCGGCGAAATCACGCTGCCGCCGCCGGGCGGCGACGTTATCGGCCGCCGCCGCGTCGACACGCACTTTTTGGCGCTCGAACAGCTCGGGGCCGAGATCAACGTCAATGGCTCCTACAATTTCCGCGCCGAGCGGTTACGGGGCGCTGACGTGTTCCTCGACGAACCCTCCGTCACGGCGACGGAAAATGCGCTCTGTGCGGCTGTTGCGGCCGAAGGCAAGACGATCCTGCGCAATTGCGCATCCGAGCCGCATGTCCAGGATCTCGCGCATTTCCTCATCGCCATGGGTGCGAAGATCGATGGCATTGGCACCAATACGATGACCATTTATGGCGGCCAACCGCTTGGTGGCGCGGTGCATCGGATCGGTCCCGACCATAACGAGATCGGCTCGCTGATCGGCCTTGCTGCCGTCACGGGTTCCGAGATCATCATCCGTCGGGCGGGCGTCGAGCATCTGCGCTCGACGCTGATGACCTTCGAGCGTCTTGGCATTCGCTGCCGCATCGAGGGCGACGATCTCGTGGTGCCGGCGGGGCAGGAGATGAAAATCCAGCCGGATTTCGGCGGCCATATTCCGAAGATCGAAGACCAGCCTTGGCCGGCTTTCCCGGCCGATACGATGTCGATTGCCATCGTCACTGCCTCACAATGCGAAGGCGTGGTGCTGATGTTCGAGAAGATGTTCGAAAGCAGGATGTTCTTCGTCGACAAGCTGATCGCCATGGGCGCGCGCATCGTGCTCTGCGATCCGCATCGCGCGATCGTCGCCGGTCCTTCTAAGCTGCGGGCCGCGCAGGTGGAAAGCCCTGATATCCGCGCCGGCATGGCGATGCTGATCGCCGCCATGTGCGCCGAGGGCACCAGCGTCATCAACAATGCCCAGCAGATCGAACGCGGCTATGAGCGGATCGAGGAACGCCTGAACGCGCTCGGTGCGCGGATCACCCGCGTGCCGCCGCGTGAAGCTTAATCCTCAAACGCCCAGGTGAGCGTCCAGGGTTTCGGGTGAGGCGAGAAGCGCTTCGGAGGTGTTGCGGTAGGTGACCGCGCCTCGTTCGAGAACGATGACCTCGTCCGTCAGCGGCAGTACCTTGCGGGCCTTCTGCTCGACGATGATCGCCGACATGCCTTCGCCGGTGACGATGCGGCGCAGGGCTGCCAGAAGCTCGTCGACGATGATCGGGGCGAGGCCTTCCAGCGGCTCGTCGAGCAGCAGAACCTTCGGATTGAGCATCAGCGCGCGGGCAATGGCGAGCATCTGCTGTTCGCCGCCGGAGAGTTGGTTACCAAGATTGCGGCGGCGTTCCCTAAGGCGCGGAAACATCTGATAGATGCGGCCGATATTCCAGGCGCCGGAGCGGGCACTGGCCGTCAGGTTCTCCTCTACCGTCAGCGAACGAAAGATGTTGCGCTCCTGCGGCACCCAACCGATGCCAAGCGGGGCGCGCTTCTCTGCCCGCAGCCGGGTGATATCGCGCTGCTGCAAGTGGATGGAGCCGGCATGGTGGGTGGTGACACCAATGATCGTATTGAGCAGCGTGGTCTTGCCGGCGCCGTTGCGGCCGAGCAATGCCAGCGAGCGGCCTTCCTCCAGCGTAAAATCGACCTTGGCGAGGATATGGGCCTCGCCATAACCGGCGACGAGGCGTTCGATCCGCAGCAGTTCGGCCATCAGGCGTCCTCCCCGAGATAGATGGCTTTGACCTGCGGATCTCTGGAGATTTCGGCGACAGTCCCCTCGGCGAAGAGCGCGCCGGCGGCGAGCACCGAGATGCGGTCTGCGAAGGAAAAGACGAGGTCCATGTCGTGTTCGATCAGCACGACCGTGACGTTGGCCGGCAGGTCGCGGACGATGCCGAGAACCTCATGGCGTTCCTCTTCGGGAACGCCGGCGGCGGGCTCGTCGAGCAGCAGGACCTTCGGCTGCATGGCAATCGCCAGCGCGATTTCCAGCAGGCGCTGCTTGCCATAGGGCAGGAGCGTTGTCGGCGTGCCCATGGCATCGATCAGGCGGAAACGCTCCAGCAAGCTGGCGGCTTCATCAGCCACTTCGCGGTCTGCCGAGAGCGGCCGCCAGGCGAAACGGCCATGGCCTTTGCGTTCGCTGATTGCCAGCATGACGGAGTCGAGAGGCGTGAAATCGCCGAAGAGCTGGTTGATCTGGAAGGTGCGGGAAAGACCCTTGCCGACGCGTCGATAGGAGGACAGGCCGGTAATGTCCTCGCCAGCGAGCAGGATCTCGCCGCTGTTCGGTGTCAGCACGCCGGTCAGCAGGTTGATGATCGTGGTCTTGCCGGCGCCGTTCGGGCCGATCAGCGCATGGCGGGCGCCCTGGCGGATCTGCAGCGAGACGTCGTTGGTGGCAATAAAGCCACCGAAGCGCTTGACGAGATGGCGGGTTTCCAGCGCAAGCGTCATTTGTTTTCCTCCGCGACGGTGTGCGGCACCTGCGTCTCGCGTTTACGTGCCGTGCCCGGCAGCAGGGTCTGCCAGCTTGTGAGACGCTCGCGGCCGACCAGAACGATGATGATGAGCACGAGGCCGATCCAGAACATCCAGTATTGCGGGGTGATGACCGAGAGCCAGTTGCGCAGGATGGAGAAGAGGACCGCGCCGAAGACGCCGCCATAGAGATAACCGACGCCGCCGATGACCAGCACCAGCAGTACCTCGGCCGATCGGTGGAAGGCGAGCACGTCGGGCGAGACGAAGCTCGTCGTCTGCGTCAGCAGGGCTCCTGCGATGCCGGCGTAGGCAGCCGAGATCGTGTAGATCGCAACGATGCGGCGGGTGGGCGAGATGCCGAGCATGGAGGCACGACGCTCGTTGCGCTTGATCGCCTTCAGTGACAGACCGAAAGGCGAATTGACGATGCGGCGGGCGATGTAAGTCAGAACGACAAGCACGATCAGACAGTAGATATAGCCGGTGCGGCCCCAGAGATCGAATTCGAAATAGCCGAGGATCGGATTCAGCATCACACCGCTCAGACCGTCGGCGCCGCCGGTGAGCCAGGCTGCCTGATTGACGACTTCGGCAAGCAGCATGGCGACGCCGAAGGTGGTCATCAGGCGCGTCAGGTCGGAGCCTCGCAACACGAGGAAACTCGTCAGGAAGCCGAAGAGGCCGCTGACGACAGCAGCTGCCAGCAGGCCGACGATTGGTTCGCCGGAGACATGCACAGCGAAGAGACCGGCCGCATAGGCGCCGAGGCCGAAGAAGGCGGTATGGCCGAGCGAGACTATGCCGGCATAACCGAGGATCAGATCCAGCGAAATGGCAAAGAGTGCCAGGATGGCGATCTCCGTCAGGATCAGCATTTGTGACGGCAGGACGAAGATCGCGGCGATAGCGACCAGCCAGAGAGCAAATTCCCAGATCTGCCAGCGGCCGGCGCGCTTCAAGAGCTTTATGGCCTCCATAGAGGCGTTGTTGTATTCGCCGCTCATCGGCCGCCCTCCCGGGAAAAGAGGCCATGGGGCCGGAGGATCAGCACAAGGATCATGACGGCATAGATGATGAAGGCGCCGAGCTGCGGCACGTAATATTTGCCGGCGACATCGGCGATACCGAGCAGAAGTGCTGCGATGAAGGGGCCGGTGATGGATGAGGTACCACCGACGGTGACGACGATCATGAAATAAATGAGGTATTTCAGCGGAAAGTTCGGGTCGAGGCCGAGCAGTTCGGTGCCGAGCGCGCCGCCGAGACCTGCAAGGCCGGAGCCGAGCGCAAAGGTCAGCGCGAAGATGACGGAGACATTGATGCCCATGCCGCGCGCGACACGTCCATCATCCACGGCGGCGCGAAGCTGGCTGCCGAAGCGCGTGCGGGTGAGCGCCAGTTGCAGCGCGATCGTCAGCACCGCGCAGATGACGATGATGAAGAGCCGGTAGCGGCCAATATCGACACCCATGAAGCCGAAGCGGCCGCTGAGTTCGGGCGGCAGATTGATCAACTGCTGCTGGCCGCCCATGAAATAGTCAATCGCGGCAATCGACATGAAGACAAGGCCGATCGAAAACAGCACCTGATCGAGATGCGACGCCGAATAGAGGCGACGGTAGAGCAGACGTTCGAGCACCACGCCGACAAGCGCCGTAAGGATGAAGGCGGCCGGCAGGCACCAGTAGAAGGAAATGCCGTAGCGGTTCATCATGATGACGGTGATATAGCCGCCGGCCATGGCGAAGGCGCCGTGCGCCAGATTGACGAAATTCATCAGGCCCAGCGTGACCGACAATCCGCAGGCGAGAACAAAGAGAAGCATGCCGTAGGCGATGCCGTCGAACAGGATTGTCAGCATGAGACCTCACTGCATCCAGGCGGCGGAATTGCTTCCGCCGCCTGTTTCACAGGCTTACTTGGCAGCCGTATTCGGATCGTGGATCTTTGGATAAGTGGCGAACTCGACATTGTAGAGCTCGCCATTCTTTTCTTTGACCTCGCGCATGTAGATGTCCTGTACGATGTCGCGGGTTGCCGGATCGATGGTAACAGGGCCGCGTGGGCTGACGAATTCCATGCCCTTCATGGCGTCGACGAGCTTGGTTCCGTCCGTATCGCCGCCTGTCTTTTCGAGCGCGGCATAGGCGACATGCATGGCGTCATAACCGCCGACCGACATGAAGTTCGGGCGCATGTTCTTGTTGGTCTTGCGAATTTCGGCGACGAAGGCCTTGTTTTCCGGGCTGTCGTGATCGGTCGAATAGAAGTGTCCGGTAATCACGCCCTTGGCAGCCGGCCCCATGCCGTTCAAGAGGTCGTCATCGGTCACGTCGCCGGTGGCGATCAGCTTGATGCCAGCATCTGCGAGGCCGCGATCGACGAACTGCTTCATGAAGATTGCGCCGACGCCCGAAGGCACGAAGACGAAGAGGGCATCAGGCTTGGCATCGCGCACGCGCTGAAGGAAGGGTGCGAAATCCGGGTTCTGCAAGGGAACACGGAGCGCTTCGACGACCGTGCCGCCTTCCTTCTTGAACTGGTCGGTAAAGCCCTTTTCGATGTCGATGCCTGGACCGTAATCGGTCACCAGCGTGACGACCCGCTTCAGATTGTTCTGGACAGCCCAAGTGGCGACCGGAACGGCGGATTGCGGGCCGGCCATCGAGGTGCGCACGAAATAGGGCGACTGTTTCATGATGGCTGAGGTCGTGGCCGAAGTGATGATGGCCGGGACCTTGGCTTGATTCAGAACCGGGGCGACACCCATGGCAAGCGGCGTCAGGCCGAAGCCGACGAGCATCTTGACGCCGTCATTGACGACGAGTTCCTGGGCGATGCGGCGGGTCTGATCGGCGGTACCGGTATCGTCACGCAGGACAAGTTCGATCTTCTTGCCTGCAACCGTGTCGCCATTGATTGCCATGTATGCGCGAGCGCCGGCCTCGACCTGGCGTCCGGTTGAGGCGAAAGGACCCGTCATCGGCAGGATCACGCCGATCTTGACCGTTTCCTGTGCAAATGCAGGCGCGCCGGCAAGTGTGGCGAGCGCCGCGCCGGCTATCAATAGTCTTCTCGAAAACGAAATCATGTATACTCCTCCCATTGTTGCGCACCATACCTCTCTCCGGGAGATATGCCCGCGACCCGAACGTTTTCCCTCTCTCCTCCAGAGGAAAAAGCTGATGTCGCGAAATTGCTCAGCAACATCAATGTATACATAAAACTTGACATGGCACAAGCTGCCGCCATCAGTCAGCCCCGCCAATTGGGCTTGGCAAAACGGCCATGAAAGCTTCGGCCGACGGTGTTTCGCCCCTCCTGATTTTGCGTTTTGCCAAAGCAAATTTTCGATCGTCGTAACTCTGTCATATAGCTATGGCGAGAACGTGCTTTATCGAGCGGATTGAATAGGGAGCGTGCCATGATCGAAAACACTCAGCTCGACCGTATCAAGAACGAAATCGCCGATAGCTTCGACGAGGAGCTGGAAATGCAGATGGAGGAGGACCGGCTCGACGAGCTGGTTGCTGAAGGCATGTCCGGCCCGGCCGAGCAGACGCTCGACCGCAAGCTTTACTTCCGCGAGCTCTTCCGCCTGCAGCATGAGCTCGTTCGTCTTCAGGACTGGGTCCAGTACAAGAAGCTCAAGGTCGTCGTGCTTTTCGAAGGCCGCGACTCCGCCGGCAAGGGCGGCGCGATCAAGCGCGTGACCCAGCGCCTCAACCCGCGTGTCTGCCGCGTGGTCGCCCTTCCGGCGCCGACCGAGCGCGAACGGAACCAGTGGTATTTCCAGCGCTATGTTCCGCATTTGCCGACAGCGGGCGAAATGGTGCTCTTCGATCGCAGCTGGTACAACCGCGCCGGTGTCGAGCGTGTGATGGGCTTCTGCACGAAGGATGAGTTGGAAGAGTTCTTCCGTTCGGTGCCGGAATTCGAGCGCATGCTGGTGCGTTCCGGCATCATCCTCATCAAGTACTGGTTCTCGATTACCGACGAGGAGCAGGAATTCCGCTTCAACATGCGCATCCACGATCCGCTGAAGCAGTGGAAGCTTTCGCCGATGGACCTGCAGAGCCGCGTCCATTGGGAAGAATATACCAAGGCCAAGGAAGAGATGCTGGACCGCACGCATATCGACGAAGCGCCGTGGTGGATCGTCCAGGCGGTGGACAAGAAGCGGGCGCGCCTGAACTGCATCGCGCATATGCTGAGCCAGATTCCCTATGAAGAGGTCCCGAAGGAAGAGATCGTGCTTCCCGAGCGCGTGCGTCACGAAGACTACCAGCGTATCCCGGTTCCGCCGGAACTCTACGTCCCTGAAGCCTACTGATTTGTACGAGCCGCTGCCGGTTCTGCCGGCAGCGGCTTCTCAATGCGCCGACTGCTGCTTGGCTCGGGCGACGATCTGCGTCGGATTGACGAATTGCAGCGCGATGATGAGCCAGAAGAGCGTCGTTACCATATAGATCACCGCCATCGCATCGATCGACTGGCTGGCGCGTACGCCGGATGCGAAGACCGCGTAATAGAGCGAGACGACGAGCGTCTGCGTTTGCGGTCCGGCGATGAGGAAGGTCAGCTCGAACATCGCCAGCGTGCGTACCAGAACGAGTAGAAGTGCTGCCAGCATGCCGGGCAGCAGGAGCGGCAGCAGAATACGGATGAAGAGGCTGGTGGTGCCGGCGCCGAAGACACGGGCGGCTGCCTCGATGCGCGGATCGATCTGCTCGATGAAAGGGATCATGACGAGCACGACGAAGGGGAAAGACGGCACGAGATTGATCAGTACTACGCCCCAGAACGTGCCGCCGAGACCCAGCTGGTAAAGCACTGTGGCCAGCGGAATACCATAGGTCAGCGGTGGGATCAGCAGCGGCAGCAGGAAGAGCAGGATGATGGCGCGCTTGCCCGGAAAGTCGCGCCGCGCCAGCGCATAGGCGGTCATCACGCCGAGAATGCCGGAGATGAGGACGACGACGAAGGCCATCTCGAAGGTGACGATGACGACGCTGGAAAGCTGGAACTCATTCCAGGCGCTGAAGTACCAGCGATCCGTCCAGCCGCGTGGCAGCCATGTGCCGAGCCAGCGTGTGGCGAAGGAATTGACGATCACGGCTGCGATGACTGCAAGCAGATTGAGGACGAAGAGGGTGGCGAGCGCCCAGACGGCGATGCGCCAGATCTTCGAGGTAAGGCCCTGGTCACGGATCATGGCTCAGCCTTTCGTGCCGCCGGCAGGGCCGCGGTAGAAGAACGAACGTGCGCCGAGAATGGCGACGACAACGATGAGCTCGACGCCGCCCATGATCAGGGCGATCGCCGTGCCGTAGGAATGGTCATACTGCTCGAAAGCGGCCTGATAGGCGGCAATCGAGATGACCCGCGTCGGCCCTGCCGGAGCGCCAAGCAGGACGGCTGACGGGAAAACGGCGAAGGCCTGCACGAAAGAGAGGCAGAAGGTCACGGCAAGGCCGGGCACCAGAAGCGGCAGGAAAACGCGCATGAAGCGCTGCCGTGCATTGGCACCGAGCGTGGCGGCAGCCTGCTCGATCGCTGGATCGATGCCGGTGATGTAGGACAGCGTCAGCAGGAACGCGAAGGGAAAACCGGTAATCAGCAGCGAGGCAAAGACGCCCCAGTAGTTGTTGGTGAGCTTGACCGGCGAATCCAGGATGCCGAACAGGATCAACGTCTCGTTGAACCAGCCTCGCGGGCCGAGAAAGGTCAGCAGGCCATCTGCGACGAAGACGGTGCCGAGCGTGATCGGCAGCACCAGGATCGTCGTCAGAAGACGCTGGCGGCGCATCAGTCGGACGCGAAAGGCAATCGGTACTGCGAAGGCCAGGTTGACGATGGTGACAGGCAAGGCGAGCCACATGGTATTGGCGATCGTGCCGTACTGGAACTGGTCGGAGAAGAACTTCGCGTAGTTCTCGTACCAGATCCCGCCATCCTTCGGCATCAGCGAATCCGCGACGCCATAGACGAAAGGATAGATGAAGAGGGCGATCATGAATATGAGGCCTGGCAGCACAAGAAGCGTCGTGCCGTCGAGGCCTTGTGCGGCAAGCCTTGTTTTCAGCGACGGGCCGCTCATGCTGCCCCCTTGAAGACGAGCGAGCGGCCTGCAACTGGCTGAAGCGAGGCAGCAGCACCGCGCGGCAAAGCATCATCGGCGCGGAAATAGAGTTCCGATCCATCCTTCGAGCGGGCCATGCCGAAGAAGGCGCGGCCGCGATATTCGGTGCTGGCAACGGTGACGGGGATGCCCGTGCCGTCGGTGGTCGCGACGAGGTCTTCCGGACGTACGGAGAGAACGGCGGCATCGCCGACCTTGAGCGTATCGCGCATGGTGCCGGTCAGCCGCGCGCCGGCGGCTTCGATTTCTGCCTCATTGCCGGAGACGGAGACGACGCGGCCGGGGATGCGGGTGCGGAAGCCCATGAAATCGGCGACATTGATATTGACCGGGCGCTGGTAGAGATCCTGCGGCGTGCCGATCTGCTGGATATGGCCCTGGCTCATGACGACGATACGGTCGGCAAGCGACAGCGCCTCGTCCTGGTCGTGGGTGACATAGATGGTGGTCGAGCCGATCTGGTCGTGGATGCCGCGGATTTCGGCGCGCATTTCCAGGCGCAGCTTGGCGTCGAGGTTAGAGAGTGGTTCGTCCATCAGCACGATCGGCGGGCGGATGACGATAGCGCGGGCAATGGCGACGCGCTGCTGCTGGCCGCCGGAGAGCTGGCCGGGCAGCTTGTCCGCCTGGCTTTCGAGGCGCACGAGGGCGAGTGCATCGATGACGCGCTTGTCGGCTTCCTCGCCACGAATGCCCTGCATCGCGAGGCCGAAGCCCACATTCTTGCGTACGCTCATATGCGGGAAGAGGGCGTAGCTCTGGAAGACCATGCCAAAGCCGCGCTTTTCCGGCTCCAGCTGGTCGATGCGATTGCCGCCGAGGCGGATTTCCCCGCCGGAAAGGCCAAGCAGGCCGGCAATGCAGTTCAGTGCCGTGGATTTGCCGCATCCAGAGGGGCCGAGAAGTGCGATGAATTCGCCGGGTTCAATCGTGAGATCGATGCCGTCGAGGGCGTTGTATGCGCCGAAGGATCGCTTGATGCCATCAAGCTCAAGGCGCGCATTCTTCCGCGATGACAGCGCTGCTGCGTTTTGAACCGGCAAAGTCAATGCAATCTCCATTTGTCGGCGGTCATGCCGCTAGAAATCCGGCGCCGGAAACCGGCGCCGGCTCATTCGATCATCAGCGATCAGCCCTTCTTGGCGCCGATCTTTTCGTCCCAGATGCGGAAGGCCTGCACGAGCTGCTTGGGCTCAAGCGGCACTTCCAGTGGGCTGCCGGCGATCCAGTCGGCATATTCCGGCCGGCCGAATTCCTTGATGATTTCCTGGCTTTCTGCCGGGGCCATTTCGAGGGTGACGTCCTTGACCGCCGGGCCGGGATAGAAGTAGCCGGCGTCATAGGCGATCGCCTGCTGTTGAGGCTGGTAGATGTGGTTGAGGACGTCGAGCAGAACGCCGATCTTCTCGTCGGAAACGCCCTTCGGAATCGCCGCATAGTGGGCGTCGGTGACCCAGTGGAAACCTTCAAGCTTGCCGACCTTGGCTTCCTCGGGGACTATGCCGAGTGCGCGGGGGTTGATATCCCATCCGGTCGTCGTAGCGACGATGTCGCGCGTGCCTTCGCCGAGTTCCTTGAAGACGACTGCGGTGCCGGTCGGGTAGTATTCGATGTTCTCGCCGAGCGCAGCCAGATATTCCCAGGTCTTGGCCCAGCCATTGACCGGGTCGCGCGGGTTGCTGTCGCCGAGCAGATAGGGCAGGCCCATCAGCAGTGTGCGGCCGGGGCCGGAATTTGCAGGGCGGGCATAGAGGAACTTGTTCTTGTTCTGCTTCGTCCAGTCGAGCAGCTCCTGTGCCGTCTTCGGCGGGGTCGCCACCTTGTCAGGCATGTATTCGATCAACGGGCCGGACGGGTAATAGGTGATGACGACGCCCTGATCCTTGGCGAGCGCCTGCATCTTGAATGCCTGCGGCAGCAGGATGCTTTCAAGGTTGGGAAGTGCCGACTTGTGGCTGGACAGGTCGACCCAGAGGCCTTGGTCGACACCAGCCGAAAGCGCGTCTGTGCCGGTCAGTACGAGGTCGATATCGACCTTGCCGGCGGCCTGCTGGGCCTGGATCTTGGCCGGCAGCTCCGGGGCCGGGGCCTTGGTGAAGGAGAAGCTGGAGACGAATTCCGGCTTCGCTTTGGCGTAGTTTTCGAACATGCCCTGCGTCAGCGCCAGGTTGCCGGCGACATCGACGATGGTGATGGTCACCGGGCTTGCAGGCGCCTTCGCCTGAGCGAAAGCCCGAAACGGCAACATCCCGGCCGCGGCGACGCCGGCAGCTCCGCCGACGAATGTTCTGCGTGTGATCTTCATTCTATCCTCCTCCTTTGCGGCGGTGCCGGCATTTGCCCCGAGCGCCGCCCGTTTGCATCGCAATGCACGTCCCATGCCTCGATGCGCCGGTTTTCCGGCGGCATCAAATGCTCGCAGCTCGAAGCTTTTCCTCCGGATGCAATGCCATGCCAGCGTTCTCCTCCGCGGCATGTCTTGGCAACAGAATTCAATTGATATACTAGTATGCACGAAAGTGTCAACGTCCCGAGACCATGCATGCGGCAGGCTTCCGACCCTGAAATCCTCGCCTTCCCGGCACCGCGCGATGCCGGTGGAAAAATCCGGCGCGTGACGACGGCGGCGGCAATCCATGAGCGGCTGCATGCCGATATCGTGTCGCTGAGGATTCCGCCTGGCACGGTGCTGCAGGAAAAGCGCATCGCCGAGGATTTTGGCGTCAGCCGTACGCCTGTGCGTGAAGCGCTGCTGAGGCTCTCCGAAGGCGGCCTCGTCGATATCTATCCGCAATCGGGCACGGTGGTTTCGCGGGTGCCGGTCTCTGCGATTCCGGAGGCCGTCGTCGTGCGCAAGGCGCTTGAGGGAACGACGGTCGAGATGGCGGCAAGCATTGCGACGGAGGCCGATATTGCGCGGCTGGATGCGATCATCGCCCGGCAGAAAACGCATGCCGCACTCGGCAATGCCTCAAGCTTTCATGAGGAGGACGAGGCATTCCACGAGGCGATCACACAGATTGCCGGCTATCCCGGCATCTGGATCATTCTGAAGACGGTGAAGGTGCAGATCGACCGGGCGCGACGCCTGACGCTGCCGGTGCTCGGACGCATGGACAATGTCGTGCGCGAACACATAATGATCCGCGATGCCATCGCGGCGCATGATATCGCAGCGGCGCGCGAAGCCATGATTCATCACTTGAGCGCCGTTATACCCGACGTGGCGGAACTGCGATCGCAGTTCCCCGACTATTTCTGCTGAGAAAACGAACGACAGACCAAGGGAGAGAGACGAAATGCGGCAAGGTTGGAGATGGTTCGGGCCGGAGGCGCCGGTCACGCTGGACGAGGTGCGCCAGACCGGTGCGACAAATATCGTTTCGTCGTTGCATCAGGTGCCGATCGGCCGCGTATGGACCGAGGCGGAGGTGCGCGAGCGCCAGTCACTGATCGAAACGACACCTGCCGGCCGCTCGCAACTGACCTGGAGCGTCGTCGAAAGCATCCCGATCCCCGATGCCGTCAAGCGCAAGGGCGCGCAGGCCAAGGCTGAAATCGAAGCCTGGATCGCCAGCCTCGAGGCCGTTGCTGCCTGCGGCATCCCGATCGTCTGCTACAACTTCATGCCCGTGGTCGACTGGACGCGCACCGACCTCGACTATGTCACGCCGACCGGCGCAACTGCCATGCGCTTCGACCATGAGCGCTTTGCCGCCTTCGAGCTGTTCGTTCTCCAGCGTCCGGGTGCAGCCGAGGAATATTCCGACGAAGACAAGGCGCGGGCCAAGATCGTCTATGAAAGCATGACCGAAGCGGAAATCGCCGAGATTACCCGCATCATCACCTCTGCTCTGCCCGGCTCGACGACCGAGCCGCTGACCATTCCTGCGTTCCGTGAGAAGCTCGTCGCCTACCAGGGCATCGATGCGAAGAAGCTTCGCCAGCATCTCATCGAGTTCCTGGAAGCTGTCGTGCCGGCTGCGGAAGCGCGCGGTGTAAAGCTGACGCTGCACCCTGACGATCCGCCACGCTCGCTGTTTGGCCTGCCGCGCATCGCTTCGACGGCTGAGGATTATGCAGCGCTTTTCAATGCCGTGCCGGCTGCGGCCAACGGCATGTGCTACTGCACCGGCAGTCTCGGCGTGCGCGCCGACAACGACCTGCCGGCGATTGCCCGTCGCTTTGCCTCGCGTATCTATTTCGCCCATCTGCGCGCCACGACCCGTGAGGGCGATGGCCGCACCTTCCATGAAAGCGCGCATCTCGAAGGCGATGTGGACATGGTTGCCGTGCTGAAGGAACTGGTTGCCGAGGATCGCCGCCGCAGCGCCGATCAGTCGATCGTATTCCGCTCGGATCATGGCCACCGCATGCTCGACGACCTGCAGAAGAATGTCACGCCCGGCTATCCGGCAATCGGCCGTCTTCGTGGCCTCGCCGAGCTGCGCGGCATTCTGCATGCGCTTGACGCGCCGCCGACCTGATTTCTCTGCTTTTATGCAATGCCAGCAAAACGGCTGTACAGTTTTGCTGGACCTTGCGAAAAAGAGGAGACCCCCTTCGATGAAGAGAAAAGCCTCATGTTCATGCGGCGCCCTTGCACTTATAGCACATGGCCGTCCTCGAAAGGTATCGGTCTGTCATTGCAACGCATGTCAGCGCCGGACCGGATCGAGCTTCGGAGTGGCGGTCTTTTTTGCAGCTGAGGCAACCGAAGAAACTGGCAAGGCCGCCGTCTATCGCCGGATCGGAGACAGTGGCAGATCGCTGGAATTTTACTTTTGTCCAGCTTGCGGTACCACGGTTTTTTGGAAACCCGAATTCCGGCCTGGGCTCACAGCGGTCGCATTCGGTTGCTTCGACGACAAACAGGGATTGGAGCCGTCTCAGACGGTATACGACGAAAATCGTGACAAATGGGTCCTAATCGAGGTGACGCCTGTTTCACCCGCATGACGTCTGCCGGCTTCGTCGGAAAAGATCGGATGCATCATAGCGGTCGATCAGTCCCTGCGGCCAGTTACCGGCGATGATGTTGGTGCGCAAGCCGAGCTTGTCGGCTTGCGGAAAGCCGTCAGCGCCAGAGGAGGGGAGGATCAGAAATGCGTCCGGCTGATGTCTTCCGGGCGGCGATGCGCGGCAATGCGGACCGGCTGGTATTCATAGATCGCATTTTCCGGTTCCAGACGCAGAAGCGCACAATGGAACTTGTAATTCGCACCGGTCACGATGTTGGAGAAGATCACATCCATCAGGATGTTCTTCCCGACGCTGATAAATATCGGGCGCTTGAGCTTTATCATGGCGTTCACCTCGTTTTTCTATCCAGTGAATTGGATTTAACAAGATGTATATTACTATTTTGCACTTCCGTCTTGAATTATACATAGGTGTATAATTCGAATTAATCTAGAGATGGAAATAATACTCCGGAATGGGACGCAGTGGAGCCTTACGGCTTCAAAGCCATTTCCAGATAGTTGATGAGGGAATCGAACTCGACCGGCTTGCCCAGAAAGGCCAGCGCACCGCCTTCCATCGCGGCCGTGCGGGTTCGTTCGTCGCGATAGGATGTCATGAAGATCATCGGCGGCTTTTCAGGTTCGCCGTTGAGGATTTCCTGCAGTTCGATGCCGCTGAGGCCCGGCATCTTGACATCGACCAGCATGCAATCGATTGCCGCCCTGTTGTCAAATGCTAGGAACTCTTCCGCGGAGGCGAAAAGCTTGCTCTGGTAGCCGCAGGAGTGGATCAGATCGTCGAGCGCCTCCCGAATGGCCTGGTCGTCGTCGACGACCGCGATTGTGGATGTATGTGACACGAGATTGGTAGCCTTGCTTATTCTTGTATTACCTGGGTTTCATTATGAGGCTCGGGATTGTCTCGCGGTACCATACAAGGGTCTAGGTTCCGCTATCTGCCTTCCAGCATCTCGGACTTGCGCACCAGATCGGCCACGGAGCGGACCTGCATCTTGCGCATCACATTGCCGCGATGCAGCTTTACGGTGATCTCGCTGATGCCGAGATCGTAAGCGATCTGCTTGTTCATCAAGCCCTTGACGACGGCAGCCATCACTTCCCGCTCGCGAGGGGTCAGCGTATCGACCAGCGAGGCAACGGCGTCGCTCGCGGCCATCTCTCGCCGGCGAGCCATGTCCTTTTCGATCGCGACGCCAACGGCGTCGAGAATATCCTGATCGCGGAAGGGCTTGGTCAGGAAGTCGACGGCGCCGGCCTTCATGGCGCGCACACTCATCGGAATATCGCCGAAGCCGGTCATGAAGACGATCGGCATCCTGCTGCCGATCCGTTCAAGATGAAGCTGGAAATCCAGGCCGCTGAGACCGGGCAGGCGCACATCGAGAAGGATACAACCGGGCCGGTGCAGATCGGCCTTGTCGAGAAAAGCGGTCGTCGTGGCGAAGGAGGCGGCTTCCATCTGGATCGACCGGAAGAGATCGACCAGCGACTCGCGGATAGATTCGTCATCATCGACGACATAGACGATCGGCAATGCGGACTGAGCGGCTGCCTTCGATGCGGCACTAGTGTCGGTCATGGTCGTCCTCAATCGGTATGATCATTTCGAAGATGGCGCCGCCCTCAGGGTGGTTGCTGGCGGTGAGCTGGCCGCCTCTGGCTTCCAGCGTGCTGCGGCAGATGGAGAGCCCCATGCCCATCCCGGCGGGCTTGGTCGTGAAGAAGGGGGTGAAGAGCTTCGCCATGGCCTCCTCGCTGATGCCGGGGCCGAAATCCCTGACGGAGAGCGTCACGAATATATCATCCTTCCTGGCGAGCGAGATCAGAATCTTGCGCTGGTCGATTGCTGTTTCCTGCATGGCCTGTATGGCATTGGTGACGAGATTGATAAGCACCTGCTGCAGCTCGATGCGGATCGCTTTCACCGCGGGCGGCTTTTCGGCCGGGTCGACCTCGAAGCTCACCATGTCTCGCTGGAAATCGTGCTCCATCAAGGCGCGTGTTTCCTCGATCAGCGTTTCGAGATCGACATATTCAGGCGTGCGGTCGGTATGGGACAGCATGGAGCGGGTGTTGTGGATGATCTCGCTTGCGCGCTGGCTGTCGCGGATAATGCGCTCGGCTGAGCGGCGTACGGCGGCAAGATCTGGCGGTTCGCGGTTCAACCAGCGAAGCAGCGTCTGTGCATTGACGACAATGGCGCCAAGCGGCTGGTTGAGTTCATGGGCGAGGGAGGCGGAAAGCGTGCCGACGGTTGCTGCGCGTGAAGCGCGGGTAAGCTCGTCCTGTGCTTCACGCAGGGCCTTCTGCATCATTTCCCGCTGAGTGATATCCACCATGCCGACTACCACGCGGTTGAAGGCGGCGGGATCCTCGGGAAAACTCATGCTCATGATGACGAGCCGGGTCTCGCCATTTTCAGCGACCAGATTGCCTTTGCCCTCGAAATGCCGCTCTCCGCGAAAGATGGCATTCATCAGATCCAGAAAGGTATCGTCGTCAGGGGCGATGTAACGGCGCATCGTGCGCGATGGCAGGCCGCCGGCGACATGGCCGAGCAGCTCCAGTGCCGCGTCGTTGGAGGCGATGGTGCGGATGAGGCCCGTGCAGGTGGCGATGATGCCGGGATTCGTTCGATAGTAATCCTTGAGGTCGCTCACACCTTCCGCCTTCAAGGACATCAGGAAGGCTCGCACTGCGGAATAATCGCGCTCCCAGAGCGCGATGCGGCTGTGCTCGAAAATATAGCGGAAGCGGGTCTCGCTGTCGCGAAGATGCAGGTTGGCCTCGATAAGCCCGGCGCGCGCGGTTTCGTTTCGGAGAATGAGGGCACAGGTGATGGTGATCGCGGCTAGAGAAACCGCAAAGCGCAACTGCGCCGGAACATCTTCCACCAGGCCGTGCGAATAGAGATAGGCAAAAAGTGTTAGAGCGGCGCAGATGACCGCAAGCAGCGTTGTTCCGATCCTCGTCAGCATTTCGGCGGCCAGCAGCAGCACGATCACATAGAGGACCGCGATGGCGCTTTGGATCTCGGTGAAGGTATCGACGTAGAATACGGCGGCGCCAAGAACCAGTGCGATCAGCCCGAGCGTGATTTCATGCGACGGTGTTCCTCGCCGGTTGATCAGCTTCGACAATACAGATGATCCCATGTCCCCTCGCTGTGGCTCCGGTCTTTATTCACACCGGTTAATTCTAGTGTAGCTTAATGCGGTGTTTGGCCGCGCAAAGCTATACAAAAGTGTTGGAAGTAACGGGTGAGAAGTGCCGGTAAACCAAAAGGAAAGACCGTCCCGGGCGGCGGGACGGTCTATGGCGGATGGGAGGATCCGCGGGGCTTTGGCGGAGGGGAGCGCCTGCCCTAGAGGTGGCAAGGGGCGGTGCCACCAGCTTGAAACCGTGAATGGTCAGGTCGGTTCCGAGCTACGAGTAGAAGGTAGATCGAAGAGCTTTTCCGCATAACTATACTTAGGTTTTGGTCCGGCCATACGAAGCGGCAGGTCCGTTTCTGCGCGAATGGCTTTGAAACTTGTCTGCGCGGGGAAAGGAATGCCATATCTCATTTTGAGATAATCGCATCGAATAAACCTATTTGTCACAATAGTGTCGCCACGCCATAGTCCTGACAGGGAGAAACACTTTTAGGACATTGCTGTGGAATGTGTGCGCTTTGGCCAGACCGGCCTGAAGGTTTCGTCGCTTTGCCTTGGTACTATGGGTATCGGCACATCCCGGTGGAAGGGTTGGGTGCTCGACGAGGAGAAGTCGGTGCCGATCCTCAAGAAGGCGCTCGATGTCGGCATCAACTTCTTCGATATGGCGGACTGGTATTCGACCGGCGTCAATGAGCAGGTCGTTGCGCGCACGCTTTTGTCGCTGACGGACCGCGAAAGGCTGGTGCTCGCCACCAAGGCCTTCTACCCGATGAGCGACGATCCGAACGACAAAGGCCTGTCGCGCAAGCATCTGATGGCATCGATCGACAAGTCGCTGAAGCAGATGGGTACCGACTATGTCGATCTCTACATCATCCACGCCTTTGACCCGGAAACGCCTGTTGACGAGACGATGAGCGCGCTCCACGATATCGTGAAGTCAGGCAAGGCGCGTTATATTGGCGCCTCCACCATGTATTCCTGGCAGTTCGCCAAGATGAACCATGTCGCCGACAAGAACGGCTGGACGCGGTTCGTCAACATGCAGTGCCAGTATTCGCTGCTCTACCGCGAGGAGGAGCGCGAAATGATGCCTTACTGCCATGACGAGGGGATCGCGGTCACGACCTTCTCGCCGCTCGCCCGCGGTTATCTTGCCGGTGGCGGTTCTGCGCCGCGCATCGCCCATGACCTCTATCTCGACTGGTTCGGCGACGAGATCGACCAGGAGATTGCCAAGCGCGTCAACGAAGTCGCTGCCAAGCGCGTCAAGACGGCGAGCCAGATCGCCCAGGCCTGGGTCATTGGTTCCGGCAACAGCACGGTTCCGATCGTCGGCACGGAGAGCCCCGAGCATGTCGTTGCCGCAATCGAAGCTGCTGCGATCGAGCTGACGGCGGAAGAACGCATCTTCCTTGAAGAGCCCTACCGCCCGCGCGACATGATCAACGATTACAATCCGATCCGTCGCCCCCGCTCTCTTTCGAAGGCATAATGGGTTCGACTCGCATCGCTACTGGAGATTTCAATGCTTTATATCGGTGAAGGCTTCGAGGGTTCCGGCCCGAACGCTGCCCATATCAATCTCTATCTCGGCCCGAAGAATGGTCCGATTTCCGGCGCGCTCGCCGGTGCGGCCGCAAGCCCCGGTCCCGGCCACCTGCCGTTCCAGGCGGTGTTGAAGCCGAACCTGCCGGCGAAACCCGTGACGCTCTTCATTGCAAAGGCAGTGATGGAATCCGGTTCGTCGCATGAGCTGATGACTTGGGGGCCTGCGCAGGCCGGTGTCGCTGCCGGCATCACCGCCGCACTGCTCGACGCTTCGCTGCCGGCCGAGGCCGAGGACGACTGGTTGGCGATCGCCGCCGTCTGGGTCAATCCATCGGCAAACGACGCCGAAGAAGTATATCATAACAACAAGGCTGCGACGCATCTTGCAGCCAAGCGTGCACTGATGAAAGGTTGGCCGTCGCGTGCCGAGCTTGCCGAAGGCGTAGCAACGGTCGGTAATCCATTTTTCACGCCTAAGGTCGCCTGACATGAAACTTATCGAAGACAATGCGCTGATCGGCGAAGGCTGGGGCAGTGCTGCTGACGGCAAGCGCTTCGCCGTGCTCAACCCAGCCGACGGCAGCGAGCTTGCGACCGTGCCGGATTGCGGCGCGACTGAGGCCCAGCGGGCGGTCGATGCCGCTGCGAAGGCCTTCAAGACCTGGCGCAAGACGATCGCCTCGGAGCGCTCTGCGGTGCTGCGCCGCTGGGCGGAGCTAATGCTTGCCAATCAGGAAGACCTCGCGCGGCTGCTGACGGCCGAGCAGGGCAAGCCCCTTGCGGAGGCGCGCGGCGAGGTCGCTTATGCGGCAGGCTTCCTGACCTGGTTTGCCGAAGAGGGCCGCCGTGCCCATGGCGGCGTCGTGCCATCCCACAAGGCCGATGCCCGCATCGTCGTCATGAAGGAGCCGGTTGGTGTTGTCGCGGCGGTCACCCCGTGGAACTTCCCGTTGGCGATGATTACCCGCAAGGTCGGACCGGCACTTGCGGCGGGCTGCACCATCATCATCAAGCCGGCTGAAGACACGCCGCTTTCGGCGCTGGCGCTTGCCCGTCTCGGCGAGCAGGCCGGCGTTCCCGCCGGTGTCGTCAGCGTGGTGACGACGAAGTCGCCGGCTGATGTCGTCGGCGTCTGGATGAAGAGTCCCGTTGTCCGCAAGCTTTCGTTTACGGGATCGACGGCGACCGGCAAGCTGCTCATGCGTCAGAGCGCCGATACGGTGAAGCGCATCAGCCTCGAGCTCGGCGGCAACGCGCCGCTGATCGTCTTTGACGATGCCGATATCGATCAGGCCGTGCGCGGCACGATCGCCTCCAAATTCCGCAATACCGGACAGACCTGCGTCTGCGCCAACCGCATCCTCGTTGAGGACGGCATCTATGATCGCTATGCCGAGGCGCTTGCTAAGGCTGTTGTGGCCATGAAGGTGGCGCCCGGCATCGAGGACGGCGCGGCACAGGGACCGCTCATCAATGCGCCGGCGCTGACGAAGGTCGAGCGGCATGTGGCCGATGCCGTCGAAAAGGGCGCCAAGGTACTGACCGGCGGAAAGCCGCACGAACGTGGCGGCCTGTTCTACGAGCCGACGGTGTTGACCGGCATGACGACCAAGATGGCGCTTGCGGCCGAAGAGACTTTCGGTCCAGTTGCCGGCCTTTTCCGCTTCAAGGGCGAGGAAGAGGCGATCGCGCTTGCCAATGATACGGAAACCGGTCTTTCGGCCTATTTCTTCACACAGAATCTCGGCCGCGCCTGGCGTGTGGCCGAGGCTCTGGAAGCGGGAATGGTTGGCATCAACGAGGGCGTAATCTCGACGGAAGTCGCTCCCTTCGGCGGCGTCAAGCAGTCGGGTCTCGGCCGCGAAGGTGCTGCCGAAGGGCTCGATGAATATCTCGAGAGCAAATACGTCCTGTTCGGCGGGCTTGCGGGATAATGACGGAGGATCGCTCTCCCCAGACGAAGAAGGAGCCGGCGGTCGATCGCCGCCGGTTGCCGCTGAATGCGCTAAGGGCCTTCGAGGCTGTCGCGCACCACGGCAGCTTCACAGCGGCAGCCGCCGCGCTCAACATTTCGCAGAGCGCGCTTTCGCGGCATGTCATCGGTCTGGAAGAGAGCATCGGGCGCAAGCTGTTCGAACGCGGCCATAAGGCCACGACGCTGACGGATGACGGACGCTCGCTCGCCACCGGTATTGGCAAGGGTTTCGACCGTATCGAGCAGGCGCTGAAGGAGGTCTGTGCGCCGGACGAACAGCGCCAGCGCAAGCTGCGCATCAACCTGCCGCCGAGCTTTGCGATGAAGCTCACCGTCCCGTTGCTCACCGATTTCCGGCGCAGCTTCCCGGATGTGCTGCTGGAGATTTCGACACCTTACGGCGTACCGGACAGCGAATTCGATGTCGCGGTCGTCTACACGCGACCGGCCGTCGATGAATGGATCACCGACCTGCTCTGGGAGGAGCGGCCGACGATCCTTTGCCATCCCGATCTGGTCAGGGGAGGGGTTTCGGATATCGCGGCTTTCATCGCGGCAAACGAAATCATTCACATCAAGATCGTCGACATGGAGCCCTACCTCACCTGGCAGCGCTTCCTCGTGCAGAACGGTCTGGGCGGGGTTTCCGTGGCGCGCGGCGTGACATTCGACAGCGCCAGCCTCGGGGTTCAATACGCCTTGTCGGGGCAGGGTTTGGTGCTGGCAGATCCGGCACTGTTTCGGGAGGAAATAGAAAGCGGCCGCCTGGTTGCCCCGATCACCGCACATTATTACGAAGGCTTCGGCTATTACCTGAAGACCGATGCGGAAGGGCTGGTGGATCCACTGATTACAGGGTTTCGATCCTGGATCATCAGCCGCTTCAGCAATCGCATGGTGAACGAAGGGGAAAGGCCCGCCCTGCGCATCGTGTCCGGCACAGAGGGTGCCTGATAGCGACCATACTGCCCATTCAAGGAGGAGGCAGATCATGACTGAATTGAAGACCAGCAGCGGCAAGCCGCTGCATCCCTCGGTGCCGGAACTGTGCGAACAAGTCCGTGCCGGCAAGATCGACCGCCGCGGCTTCCTGCGCGCCGTCGCCTGGCTCGGTGTGACGGCGGCTTCCGCCAGCGCCTTCCTTGGTGACAGCAAGCCGGCGCTCGCGCAGGAAACGCCCACGGATGGCGGCACGCTGCGTTTCGGCTGCCAGATCCAGGAACTGACCGACCCGATGATGACAAGCTGGATCGAGGCTTCGAACCTCTATCGCAACAGCCTGGAATTCCTGACCTTCGTCGATGCCGACAATGTCACGCATCCCTATCTCGCCAAGAGCTGGACGCCGTCTGCCGATCTCAAGACCTGGGACTTCGAGCTCGACGAGCGCGCCAAGTGGTCGAATGGCGATGCCTTCACGCCTGAAGACGTGATCTTCAACGTTGAGCGGTGGATCGCCCCGGATTCGCAATCTTCCAACAAGACCGCTTTCTCGGCTGTCGAGAAGGTGGAAAAGACCGGCGATCACGCCGTTCGCATCACGCTGTCGCGAGCAGTTTCCTCGCTGCCCGAGCAGCTTTATTCTTACACCTGCCCAATGCTGCACCGCGACTTCGTCAAGGGCGGCGCCAACTGGCCGGCCAATCCTGTTGGTACCGGTCCGTTCAAGCTGGACGCTTACGAAGTCGGCCGTCAGGCTGTCTTTTCCAAGCGCGCCGATTACTGGGGCAAGCCGGCCCATCTCGACGGCATCCAGTATATCGACCTCGGCACCGATATCACCACGCATCTCGCAGCCCTTTCGAGCGGCCAGATCGATATCATCTACCGCGCGACGATCGCCGAATACGATCTCATGAAGTCGCTGCCGAACATCCAGATCCTGACCGGCAAGGCGGCACACACGCTCGTCATGCGCATGCAGTCCGACCAGAAGCCGTTCGACGATGTTCGCGTCCGCAAGGCCGTGCAGCTTGCCGCCGACAACAAGCAGATGCTCGACGTCGCCTATCGCGGCGAAGGCGAAGTTGGTGCCAATTTCCACGTCTCGCCGGTTCAGCCCGATTACTTCGCGCTGCCGGCTGTGCCCCGCGATGTCGAGAAGGCCAAGGCCCTGCTCGCAGAAGCCGGCTACAAGGACGGTTTGGACCTTGAGCTGACTCTCGGCAATACGCAGGGTACCTGGGAACAGGATACTGCGCAGGTGCTGCAGCAGAATCTGGCCGAAGTCGGCATCCGGCTGAAGCTCAATGTGCTGCCGGCCTCTCAATACTGGCCGATCTGGGACAAGGTTCCTTTCGGCCTTACCTACTGGGCGCACCGTCCGCTCGGCGCCATGACGCTCGACCTCGCCTACCGTTCCGGCGGTGCCTGGAACGAGAGCCATTTCGCAAGCAAGGAGTTCGACGCCGCGCTCGACAAGGCGATGGCCGTCGTCGATCCGGCCAAGCGCCCTGAGGCCATGAAGGATGTCCAGCAGATCCTGCAGGATTCTGGCGTCATCATTCAACCCTACTGGCCGAACCGTTTCAGCGCCGCCGCCACCACCGTCCGCGGTTTCGTGCTCCATCCGGCGGATTATTTCCGCATGGATGGCGTCTGGCTCGCCAAGGCTTGATCTTCGGCGGGGCCGCCAGGCGCGGCCCCGACCCGGTAAAGAGGTGGTTCGTGACCGTTTTCCTTTTTATTCTCCGTAAACTGGCAAGCGCGCTCGCGGTGATGTTCACCGTGTCGCTGCTCGTTTACCTGGCACTCGAGGTCAATGTCGGCGATGTCGCCGTCAAGGTCCTCGGCCAGTTCTCGACGCCGGCACAGCGCACTCAGTGGCTGACGGCCAACGGTTACGACGATCCCTTCATCATTCGTTACGGCCGCTGGCTCTGGTCCTTCGTGACCGGCGACTGGGGCATGTCCACCTACTATCGTGCGCCCGTTGCCCAGCTGATCCCCGATCGGCTTGCAGCTTCCGGAATCCTTGCTGGCGGTGCGCTGCTGGTGATCGTGCCTGTCGGCCTGTTTGCAGGCATCATTGCCGGCATGCGTCAGGGTTCGGTTCTCGATCGTATCGTCTCTTTTGTCGCGATCGCGACGACCTCGATCCCGGACTTCGCTTCCGCCGTCTTCTTCTCCGCCGTGTTCGTGTTCTGGCTGCACTGGCTGCCAGGCGCCAGCACCATGCTATCCGGTTTCTCGCTGCAGCAGATCATTCTGCCGGTTTTGGTGCTCGGCTTTTATTCCACCGGTTACCTGGCGCGTGTCACCCGCGCCTCTATGATCGAAGTCATGGGCACGCATTACGTCCGTACAGCGCGGCTGAAGGGTGCGAGCACGGCACGCATCGTCTGGCGCCACGCATTGCGCAATGCGCTGATTACGCCGGTTACCGTCATCATGCTGCAGTTTCCCTGGCTGTTGTCCGGCGTCATCGTCGTAGAGGTTTTCTATGCCTATAAGGGCTTTGGCACGCTGCTCTATGACGCCGCGCTCAATAGCGATATCCGCCTCGTCGAAGCCTGCGCGATGGTGAGCGTCGTCGTCGTCGTCGCGACGCAAATCCTCTCCGACCTCGCCTATGGCTGGCTCAATCCTCGCGTCTCGCTGCTCGATGCAGCCAAGGGACGGAAGTGAGGGCGCCATGGTGAAGGTCGTACAACCCTACGTCTCCAATCCGATCATCCTGATCGGCGGCTTCCTGACGATCGGCTGGCTGCTGGTGGCGATTTTCGCGCCAATCCTTGCCCCTTATGATCCGATCCGCACGCTGCTGCCGCTTGCAAAGCCGGGTGCTGCCGATCGGTCCGGCGATGTGTTCTGGCTCGGAACCGACAAGCTCGGCCGCGATATTCTCTCGCGCCTGATCTACGGCGCGCGCACTGTGGTCGTGTTCTCGACACTCGCGACGGTGACTGCCTATGTGGTCGGCGTGGTACTCGGGCTCGTTGCGGGCTACTGGCGTGGCTGGGGCGATGCGGTGCTGTCCTACATCGCCAATGTGGTGCTCTCCTTCCCGGTGTTGGTTCTCTACATCGTCATCATCGTGGTGGTCGGCTCCTCGCCTTTCAACATCGTGCTTGCCGTCACCTTCGGTAGCGCGCCGGCGATCTTCCGCATCGTGCGCGGTATCACCATCGACGTTTCGAGCCGCGACTATGTGGCGGCCGCCGTGACCCAGGGTGAAAGCACCTGGCGCATCATGCTCTTCGATATTCTGCCCAATGCCAGCGGGCCGCTCGCAGTCGATTTCTGCCTGCGCCTTGGATATACGGCGATCACCATTGGCACGCTCGGCTTCCTTGGCCTCGGCCTACCGCCACCAACGCCGGATTGGGGCACGATGGTGAATGAAGGCCGCGCTATGGCAATCGCCTTCCCGCATCTCGTCATCTTTCCATGCCTTGCGATTTCGTCGCTGATGCTAGGCTTGAGCCTGCTGGCAGACGGATTGCGGGAAGTCTCGGAAGCGCAGGGGAGGCGTGCATGAGCAGCAACGAAAGCCAACCGATCCTCAGGGTCGAAAATCTGAGCGTCGCCCTGCCGAAGGGCGCCGACCGGCCCTATGCCGTGAAAGCTGCAAGCTTCGACCTCAGGCCCCGTGAAATTCTCTGCATCGTCGGCGAGTCCGGTTCGGGCAAGTCGGTGCTGTCGAGCGCGCTGATGGGAGCGGTGCCCGAGGGTCTCAAGATTGCTGACGGCAAGGTGGTGCTCGGCGATACCAATCTCGTCGGCCTCTCCGAGCGGGCGTTCCGGGCGATCCGGGGCAGCGATATCGCAATGATCTTCCAGGAGCCGATCGCCTCGCTCAATCCGGCGATGACGGTTTCCGCGCAGGTCGAGGAAGTCTTCGAACTGCATTCGGATTTCGATGCCGCCGAGCGGAAGAAGCGCGCTCGGGCGCTGATCGAATCCATGCATCTGCCGAATCCGGATCGCATCCTGCAGGCCTATCCGCATGAGCTCTCGGGTGGCCAGTGCCAGCGCGTCGTCATCGCCATGGCGCTTGCCATGAACCCGCGCGTGTTGATTGCCGATGAGCCGACGACGGCGCTCGACGTGACGACCCAGGCACAGGTGCTGAAGCTGGTGCGCGAGTTGCGCGACGTGCATGGCCACGGCATCGTCTTCATCACCCACGACTTCGGCGTGGTCGCCGATATTGCCGACCGCGTGGCGGTCATGCGCCATGGTGAGATCGTCGAGATCGGTGATGCGAAGCAGGTACTGACAGCACCAAGCCATCCCTATACGAAGGAACTCATTGCGGCCGTTCCGAGCCTGACGCCGCATGATCGGCCGGCACCGCCGCAGGGTGAGGAGCCGGTGCTTGCGGTGCATGATCTCCAGCATTCCTATGGCAGCGTTCAGGTTCTGAAGCATGTGGAACTGACCCTGCCGCCGGGCCGGGTGGTTTCTATCGTCGGTGAATCCGGTTGCGGCAAGTCCACGCTTGCCAAGGCCATGATCCGTCTGATCGAACCGAAAAGCGGCCGGGTGGAGGTTGCTGGTGCCGATCTTCTCGGTCTTGCGCCGGCGCCGTTGCGGGCGCGCCGCCGCTCGATCCAGATGATCTTCCAGGATCCGTTCGGCTCGCTCAATCCGCGCCGCCGCGTCGGGCCGATGATCGCCCGTTCCGCCATGCTTGCCGGTGTCGAGGCAGGCGAGGCACGGCGGCGCGCGGAGGAGTTGCTCGATCTCGTTGGCCTGCAGAAGAGCGCCTATTGGCGCAAGCCATCCGCATTTTCCGGCGGTCAGCGGCAGCGTATCGGCATTGCCCGGGCGCTTGCCATGCGGCCGGATGTGCTGATTGCCGACGAAAGCGTTTCGGCGCTCGACGTGTCGGTACAGGCGCAGGTTCTGAAACTGCTTCGCGAACTGCAGGAGAAGCTTCAGCTCGCCATCGTCTTCATCACCCATGACCTGCGTGTCGCCGCCCAGATCAGCGATGAGATCGTGGTGATGCAGAAGGGTGAAATCGTCGAGCGTGGCAGTGCAGCCCAGGTGCTGCGGGCACCGACGCATCCCTATACGAGAACGCTTCTCGACGCGGCGCCGGGCCGCAGCACGTTCTAGCTGCCGCCTTCCGGGCGTCGGCACCCTGTTCCGTTTCAACGCATGGCCGGCTTGAGCCGGCATGCGTGGAGTCAGCTATTGTCCCGAGGATGTCGTCATGACGGAATATCGCAATTTCATCGCCGGAGAATTCCGGTCTTCCGGTGCTCTGGTGCCGGTGCTCAATCCGGCAACAGAAGCCCAATTCGCCAACGTGCCGTCGGCGACTGCCGATGAAGCCATCGAGGCCGTCGAGACTGCCGCGAAGGCGCAGAAGGAATGGCGGGCGTTGCCGGCGATTGCGCGCGGCGATGCGCTGCGCAAGCTCGCCGCCGTCATCGAGCAGCGGGCGGAAAAGATCGGTGCCGCCCTGGCGCTGGAGTCCGGCAAGAGCCTTGCCGATGCGACGGGCGAGGCAATCTATGGCGCCGAACTGATGCGCTATCACGCCGAATGGGCACGTCGCATCGAGGGCGAAATCATCCCGAGCGACAATGCCAATGAGACGCTGCTCCTGAAGCGCGAAGCGATCGGCGTCGTCGCCTGCCTGATACCCTTCAATTTCCCGATCTACACGCTGGTGCGCAAGATTGCGCCGGCGCTCATCGCCGGCAATGCCGTCGTCGTCCGTCCGAGCAATTCGACGCCGACCTCGGCTTTCGAGATCGCCGAAGCCGTAGCCGAGGCTGGGCTGCCGGCCGGGCTCGTCAACATCCTCACCATGTCGCATGAGGTTGCGGCGACGCTTTGCACCCATCCTAAGGTCGGGATGATCACGCTGACCGGCAGCCTGCAGGCTGGTCGCGTCGTGCTCGACTATTGCAAGGCGAACATTGCCAAACCGTCGCTGGAGCTCGGCGGCAAGACGCCGGTCATCGTCGAGCCGGATGCGGATCTCGATGCCGTTGCCGCACAGCTCGTTGCCGCCAAGACCAATCATTGCGGACAGCTCTGCACCGCGCCGGAGCGTGTCTATGTGCATCGCTCCATCCATGACGCGTTGCTTGCCAAGCTGAAGGCCGGCTTTGCCACACGCGCCTTCGGCGACCGTTCGGTCGATGCGTCACGTGTCGGGCCGCTCGCCACGAAGTCTGCACAGATGAACGTGCATAAGGCTGTTTTGAAGGCGGTGGAGCAGGGGGCGCATATCGAGGCTGGCGGTATCCTTCCGGAAGGTCCAGGCTTCTTCTATCCGCCGACGCTGCTATCCAGTTGCCGTCAGGACATGGAGATCATCGCCGAAGAAACCTTCGGGCCGGTGCTGCCTGTCGTCGGCTATGACACGACGGATGAAGCGCTCGCGCTCGCCAATGACCACCAGTTCGGACTGAGCTCGGTGCTCTTTACCAACAATCACCGCACGATCATGCGGTTCTCCGACGCGATCGAGGCCGGCGAATTCTACGTCAACCGTTTCCCTGCCGATCCCTATCAGGGCTATCACGCCGGCTGGAAGCGCTCCGGTCTCGGCGGCGATGACGGCAAGCACGGCATGCTCGAATTCACCCAGACACGCCTCGTCATACTCAAGCATTGAGGATCACGGTCATGCAGATCGCATCGCTTTCCACCCATGTCGTCGCCGTCCCGCCGCCGCATATCGGCGGCATGTACTGGATCTTCGTGCGCCTGACGACGGCTGACGGTATCGAAGGCGTCGGGGAGATCTATTCCACCGCCTTCCATCCGAAGGCGCTCGTGCCGCTGATCGAAGATGTCTTCCAGCGCTATCTGCTCGGCCATGATCCGCATGATATCGAGCGCTTCTGGCGGCTTGCCTATTCGAGCGGTTTTACGCAGCGCCCGGATCCGACTATGATGGGCATCGTCTCCGGCCTTGAGATCGCTTGCTGGGACATTATCGGCAAGGCGGCCGGCAAGCCGGTGCACAAGCTGATTGGCGGGCGCGTGCATGAGAAGCTGCGCGCCTATACCTATCTCTATCCGAAGAACGCCGCCGGAGAATACGACTATAACGATCCGGACCTTGCCGCCGAATGCGCGGTGAAGTTGGTCGAGATGGGCTTTACCGCCGTCAAGTTCGATCCGGCCGGCCCCTATACGGCTTATTCCGGTCATCAGGTGTCGCTCGGGGTGATGGACCGCTGCGAAGAGTTTTGCGCCAAAATCCGCGCGGCTGTCGGCAGCAGTGCCGATCTGCTGTTCGGCACGCATGGCCAGATGGTGCCGTCTTCGGCGATCCGGCTAGCGCGGCGGCTGGAGAAATACGATCCGCTGTGGTTCGAGGAGCCTGTGCCGCCCGGCCGGGAAGAGGCGATGGCGGAAGTCGCCCGTAAGACGTCGATCCCGATTTCGACTGGTGAACGGCTGACGACGAAATACGAATTCCAGCGCGTGCTGGAAACCGGTGCGGCCTCGATCCTGCAGATGAACGTGGCACGTGCCGGGGGCATTCTCGAATCCAAGAAGATCGCCGGCATGGCGGAGGCGCATTATGCACAGATCGCGCCGCATCTTTATAATGGCCCCATTGGCGCAGCTGCTAGCATCCAGCTCGCCGCGTCATCGCCAAACTTCCTGATTCATGAGGCGGTTGTCGATTTCTCGGGCTTCTTTGCCGAGATCCTGAAGACACCGCTGCGCTTCGAGGACGGTTACCTGATCCCGTCTGACGAGCCGGGACTGGGCGTGGAACTTAATCTCGATGTCGTTGCCAAACACTCGCCTTACGAAGGGCAGCGACTGCATCTGCAAATGGATGAAAAGCCCGCCGACGTGAAGGCCTTTGCCCCGGCCCGCGGCTGAGAACGAAGATGACGACATACGATTACATCATCGTCGGCGCCGGCTCGGCTGGCTGCATTCTGGCCGCACGCCTCAGCGAGAGCGGCAGACACAACGTGCTGCTGATCGAGGCTGGCGGCAATGACAGTTCGCCGTGGTTTCGTGTCCCGGTCGGCTATGCACGCTCCTATTACGATCCGAAGGTCAACTGGATGTATTGGAGTGAGCCGGAAGCGGCGCTCAATGGCCGGCGCATCTATGCTCCGCGTGGCAAGGTGCAGGGCGGTTCGGGCTCGATCAATGCGATGATCTTCGTGCGCGGTGCGGCCGACGATTTCGACGACTGGAAGGCCGCCGGCAATCTCGGCTGGGGCTATGAGGACGTGCTGCCCTTCTTCCGCAAGCTGGAGACGCATGCGGGTGGTGAGAGCAAATATCATGGCGGCGGCGGGCCGATCCATGTGACGCCGATGCGGGGCCAATCGCACGCGATTACCGAGCGCTTCCTAGAGGCCTGCGCCGAATTGCAGCTGCCGCTGAACGCGGATTTCAACGGCGAAAGCATCGAAGGCGCCGGCATTTACGATATCAACACGCGGAACGGCGTGCGCTCCTCCTCATCGCTCGCCTATCTGCGGCCGGCGCTCGGGCGACCCAATCTCGCGATCCTGCGCGATAGCCGGGTGCGCCGGGTGATCGTCGATGCTGAAGCCCGCGCGACCGGTGTCGAGGTGATCGGTTCGGGTGGCATCACCAGCTATTCGGCGCGCCAGGAGGTTATTCTCTCGGCCGGTGCAGTGGATACGCCCAAACTGCTGCAGCTTTCCGGTATCGGCGATGGTGCCCAGCTGCAATCCCTCGGCGTTCCGTTGATCCGGCATCTGCCGGCGGTCGGCAAGAATCTTCAGGACCACCTCTGCGCCAGCTTCTATTACCGCTCCACCGTGCCGACGCTGAATGACGAACTCGGCACGATCTTCGGGCAGGCGCGGCAGGCCTTGCGTTATATCCTGACGCGACGGGGGCCGCTGGCGCTCAGCGTCAATCAGGCCGGCGCTTTCCTGCGCGGCAGTCCGGAGGAAGAGCGGCCGAATATCCAGCTTTACTTCAACCCGCTCTCCTACCGCATCCCGACCGATCCGAAGGCGGGGCTGAGGCCGGAGCCCTACTCGGGCTTCCTGCTGGCCTTCAATTCCTGCCGGCCGACAAGCCGCGGGACTGTCAGCATCGTCTCGCCCGAGTTGACGGATGTGCCGCAGATCCGGCCGAACTATCTCGGCACCGTCCATGACGAAGAAGAGGTGATCCAGGGCAGCCGGCTTGTGCGGCGGATCATGGAAGCGCCAGCGCTGCGGGCGATCACCGAAATGGAGATGCCGCCTTCGGCAGAGGCTCGCACGGACGAGGAGTTGCTCACCTATTTCCGCGGCAATTCCGGTTCGATCTATCACCTCTGCGGATCGGCTGCGATGGGGCCGGATGCAACGACATCCGTCGTCGATGCTTCGCTGAAGGTGCACGGCATCAATGGGCTGCGGATCGTCGACGCCTCGATCTTCCCGAACATCACGGCCGGCAATATCAATGCTCCGACGATGATGGTGGCGGAAAAGGGTGCGGCGATGATCCTCGCCGCTGCCTAAATTTGCGCCTAGTGCCGATGGATCGGGTCGATCCACGGCACGTCTTCCGGCTTTTCGACCGGCTCGATATCGAGGTTGACGACGACGGGTTCCTGGCCTGAACGTACGACTACGCATTCCAGCGTCTCGTCGCGGCTGGCATTGATTTCCTGATGCGGCACAAAGGGCGGCACATAAATAAAATCGCCGGGGCCGGCTTCAGCGGTGAATTCGAGCTTTTCGCCCCAGCGCATGCGGGCCTTGCCTTTCACCACATAGATGATGCTCTCGAGATCGCCGTGGTGATGGGCGCCAGTCTTGGCGTTGGCATGGATCGTCACTGTGCCGGCCCAGATTTTTTCCGCACCCGCACGTGCATTGTTGATGGCGGTCGCGCGATTCATGCCCGGCGTCTGGGCGGTATTCGGATCGAGCGCATTGCCGGGGATGACCTTCACGCCATGTTCGCGCCAGTCGATATGCTCCTGGTCGTGATCGTCGCTCATGCCGCTCCTCCTGCTTTTGATGGCAATCTAGGTAAGGCGAGGCCAGCGGCAAAGAGCTGCTGGCTGGCATTGCGGCGAAAAAGGCCGGTGGCACCGGTTTCAGTGCCATGAAAGTGGACGATCTCAAGTTTCCGATAGCGAAGATGCGCTTCTCTGCGCTATCACGCCATGACAAGTTGGAAAGCGCTCGATATGACACAGAACACTGGCCGCGATGCCGCTCCGACGATTGCCGATGTTGCAAAGCTGGCAGGAGTGTCGCGCGCGGTTGCGAGCCGGGCGCTTTCCAACGAGCCACGGCCGGTTTCGGCCGATAAACGTGAACGCGTGGTCGAGGCGGCGGCCCAGCTTGGCTACAAGCCGAATCTTCTGGCGCAGAGCCTGACGACCAAGACGGTCAATCTCGTCGCCGTCGTCGTCAACCACATCCATGACCTCTCGGACCTCGATCTTTTCGACCGGCTGCTGGACCAGATCCAAGCGATCGGCAAGCAGGTCATCATGATCCGCATCGGTTCGGTCGCCCGCGTCGAGGAATTCCTGCGCAATGGCGTTGCCTATCATGTCGATGCGGCGCTGGTCTTTTCGGATTTTGCGGATGCGGCCACGGTGCGGCGCATGTTCCGCTCCGATCTCGTCGTCATGCTGAACGGTCTGCATGACGATCTTTCGCCTGTTGTCATTCCCGATGAGGGCATCGGCATCGCCGAAGCCGTCGCCGATGCGGCGAAGAAAGGCGTGAAGCGGGCGGGGCTCGTTACCGGCCGTTCGTCCTCGCCGATGGAGCAGGCGCGCATCGCTTTCTACAAGCAGGCTTTCGCGACGAACGGCATAGAATTGGTGCGCACGGTGCAAGGCGACTATTCCTATGAGAGCGGGCATGCGGCGGCCAAGGAACTGACCGGCGCCGATTGCCCGGATGCGATCTTCTGCACGTCGGATGCGATGGCCATGGGCATTCTCGATGTCTGCCGAGCCGATTTTCCCGCCAACCGGCCGATGCGCTTCCGGCTCTACGGTTTCGACAATCTGTCGCTCACCGATTTCGATGCCTATCCGATCTCCTCGATCGGCTACGACAAGGGCATCTATGTCGAGCATATCGTGGATTTCATCGCCAATCCCGGCGATTTTCAACCCGGCCAGCCGCCGGTCATCGTGCCGACGACCTATTTTCCGCGCCTGACCTCCTGATAGCAAACAGGCCGCCCGAAGGTGGCCTGTGAGTATCATCTTACCACTGCGGGTTCAGAGCCGGCGGGTTGGCTTCGGCGCCCCACCACTTCTTGTAGTTGGCTTCGTAGGCGCCCGACTGGATGTAGTCGGAAACGAACATGTCGAGCCAGCGAACGAAATCCGGATCGCCTTTGGCAACCGCAATGCCGATCGGGTCGTTGGAATAGAGGCCGGCGAGGGTCACGAGCGTCGGGTTCTTGGTGGCGAGGTAGTCGAGCAGCGAGGAGTCTTCGATCGCAGCATCGACGCGCTTCTGCTGGAGCTGCAGCACGCCATCGGGAGCGAACTGGTCGACATAGACGAGCTGCGCATCCGGGACGGCAGACTTCAGGAAGGTTTCGCCTGTCGTGCCGCGGCCGACGACGACCTTCTTGCCGGCGAGGTCCTTCAGTTCCTTGATGGCAGCGTCCTTCTGGACGATGACGCGCAGGCCGGCGCGGTTATAGGGGATCGAGAAGTTGACGACCTTGGCGCGCTCGAGCGTGGCGGAGGTGTTGGCGATCGCCACGTCGATCTGGCCGGAGACGAGCATGGAGATACGGGCGTCACCGGAAACATCGGTAAATTCGACCGGTACGCCGAGTTTCTCAGCCAGGCGGGTGGCGACGTCGACGTCATAACCAACCGGGTTATTCTGCGCATCGCGGAAGCCAATCGGCTCGCCGCCGAGCGATACGCCGATGCGCACGACGCCGCGCGAGCGGATATCGTCGATCATGCCGGCAAAGGATGGAAGCGCAGAGCCGGCAACGACGGCCAGCGCGGCAATAGCTGTGAGAATGCGTTTCATGGTTCCATTTCCCTCTTCTTGATTATGCCTGTTTCGCGGCCCGAAGTTCCGGTTCGGGCATTGAGTCCTCCCAGAGCCAGTAGCGGATTTCGCCCTCGCATCTGAAATTCACGACCTCGTGGTTGCCCTTGGCATCGACGGCATGGATGACCACGCCGGCCAGGAAACCGGAGGAAAGTTCGTTGAGCTCTTCAACGGCCAGCTTAACGGCGTCGGAAAGCGAATAGCCGAATTTGAGCGCCAGGACGACGGTGCGCGCAGTCGAGCAGCGCATGGTCATTTCGCCGGTATGGGTACAGGCGGCCGCGCCATAACGGCTGTCGGCATAGAAGCCGGCGCCAGGGATGGGGCTGTCACCTAGGCGGCCCGGATATTTCCAGGCCCAGCCGGACGTGGAGGTCGCGGCGTGAATACCGCGTGTGGGATCGGCAGACAGGAAGACGGTCGTGTCACGCACACGCTCGGGATCGGTGATGGCGCGGCTTAAGGGTGCCAGCGGGATATCGGGGAATTTCGCCAGTTCCTCCGGGGACAGTTCCTTTTCCAGGCGCTCCCACCAGACGCGCTTGCTGTCTTGGAAGAGCACGTCATCTTCGGAGAAACCGATTTCACTGGCAAAGCGGCGAGCGCCGTCGCCGGTCAGCATCACATGCGGCAGGCGCTTCATGACCTCATGGGCAAGGTGGGCGACGGGTAGTGTATTCGGCACGGCGCCGACGGTGCCGACATCGCGGGTATTGCCATCCATGACGGCGGCATCGAGCTCCATATTGCCGAGCATGTTCGGCCAGCCGCCGTAACCGACGCTGCGCACCTGGACTTCGCTTTCCACCTTGCTGATGCCGGCGACCATGGCGTCGAGGCTGACGGCGCCTTCGCGCAGCATCTTTACCGTCGTCGGGAAACCGGGCCAGGCTTCTTTATTGGCCAAGAGCAGCATGAATACCTCTAATCTTTGCGCATTTTGGATAGGAACTGGGCGATACGCTGATGCGCCATGCCGCCCTCGGCGGCGAAGAAATCCGCAGTCGGCAGATCGACAAGCAGCTTGCCCTTGTCGAGAAAGACGATGCGATTGGAAATCTGCCGCGCGAATTCGATCTCGTGGGTGACGAAGAGCATGGTCGTTCCTTCGGCTGCGAGCTTGGCGAGGATTGCGAGCACTTCCGCCGTCATTTCCGGGTCGAGCGCGCTGGTCACTTCATCGAGCAGCAGGTAACGCGGCTGCATGGCAAGCGCCCGGCAGATGCCGACACGCTGACGCTGGCCACCGGAAAGCTGGGCGGGATAGGCATCGGCGCGGTCGCCGAGGCCGACGGATTGCAGCAACGCGCGGGCGGTGGCTTCAGCCTCGGCACGTGGCTTCTTCAGCACCTCGATCGGCGCCAGCGTGATATTTCCGAGCACCGTCATGTGCGGATAGAGATTGAAGAGCTGGAAGACCGTGGCCGAGCGCTTACGGGCTTCCGCCAGCTCTTTCGGCTTGCCGACGTCGAAATCATCGACGGTGATGTGGCCGCCGTTCAACTTCTCCAGGCCGTTGATGCAACGGATCAGCGTCGATTTGCCCGATCCGGAGGAGCCGAGGATGGAGACGACCTCGCCGGGATTAATGTTGAGGTTGACGCCATCGAGGACGGTTGTAGGGCCAAAGGCCTTTTTGACGTTTTCTACTTTGAGCATATCAGAGCCCTCTCCAGGCGGCATGCGCCCTGAGGCGGTTTTCGAAGCGTGCGCCGAGCCATGCGAGCAGCTTGGCGCAGACGTAATAGAGCAGGCCGACCACCGTCCAGACGATGAAGGGTTTTAGCGTGCGCAGGTTCAGGATGTTGCCGATCTTGGTGAGATCGACGACGCCGATGACCGAGATCAGCGAGGTGACCTGCAACTGGTTGACGAGAAGCGCTGTGAGCGGGCCGATGGCGAAGGCCATGGCCTGCGGTGCCACGACATGGCGCAGCACCTGCCAGCGGGTAAGGCCGAAGACGCGGGCAGCCTCGATCTGGTCGCGGCCGATGGATTCGATTGCCGAGACCGCGATGACATAAACGAAGGCTGCTGTATTGGCCGACAGCGTGATGGTTGCGGCCGTCGTCGGCGTGATGCGGATATGCAGGAGGCCGGGCAAGCCGAAGAAGACGAGGAAGAGCTGCACCAGAACAGGCGAGTTCTTCAGGAGTTCGGCAAAGAAGGTGATGATCGGTGTCAGCACCGGCACACGATAGAAGCGGCAGATGGCCCAGAGCGTGCCGATGAAGAGGCCAATCAGCGAGGTTGAGAAGAACAGGCCGAGGCTGACGCCAAGGCCCTGCAGCAGCAGCCAGATATCGAAAGGGGTGAAATCAGAAAAACGCATCAGGCCACGGCCTCCATCATGTCGCGGTTCAGGCGGCGGTGGAGGAGGGCGATGCCGAGTGACACGAGATAGGTCAGCAGTGCGTAGACAACGAGCAGCACGACATAGACTTCGAAGGGCCGGTAGGTTTGCGAAACGACGATCTGCGCCGAGCCGGTCAGCTCGTTCAGCGTGATCGTCGAGAGGATCGACGATGTCAGGATCATGTTAATCAGCACGGAGCCAAGCGGGCGAACGGAGGTTCTGAGCGCGATCGGCAGCACGATCTTGGTGAAGACCACTCGGCGCGACAGGCCGCTCACTTCGGCGGCTTCGATGATGCCGGGATCGATCGCCAGAATGCCGGCGCGGATAACGTCGGAGGCATAGGCGCCGCCGGCAATTGACAGCGCCACGACACCTGTCGTGAAGGCATCGATATAGATGCCGATCTCCGGCAGGCCGTAATAGAAGAAGAACAGCTGCACGATGAAGGGGACGTTGCGGAAGATATCGACGTAGACGAAGGAAATCCTGCGCAGGAGGGCGGAGGAAGAGGTGCGCGCAATGGCGACGAAAGCGCCCATGATGACGCTGCCGATCAGCGCCAGCGCACAGGCCTCCGCTGTCAGCAGCGCGCCTTGCGCGAGAAAGCCCAGATGGGGCAAGAGGATCGAAAGGTCGAACCGCACGATCACTCCCTATGTGTGATTGAAACCGGTTTCATCGTGTCGTTTGTGTGCTCTGATGTCAAGAACGCCTGATATGAAATGCTGATATATCTGTGACGAAAAGTTCGTTTTTGCCGGTAACGTTCGGCGGAATATTTTTCGTCAAAAGGCGGAAAAGCTGGATGAATATGGACTGCACAATATCTCGCCACCTCGTTAGCCTTTATCGCACAAAGAAAGAGCAATCCGCATGAGCCAGCTTCCTCATATCGATTACGACACCGCTTCCGAAGAGATTCGCGCAGCACATGACGAGGAAGTGCGTGTTCGCGGCAACATGACCAATATGAAGCGGACGTTACTGCATTCGCCGGAGGCTCATCGTATCTATGCGGAGTGGTTCACGCTCCGAGCCGAGCTCAATCCTGCTATCAGCGACCGCGAAATCTGGATCTTTTCGCATTCGATCTCCAAGGCGCTGAAGTCCGATATCGCCATCACCTTCTTTCGCCGGGCGCTGATCAAGAACGGGTTCAACCCGGATGCTTTGGAACTCAGCGAAACGGAATCGTTGCTTAAACGTTTTTGCACGGCCGTTGTCGCCGATTCCAAGGCTATTCCTGCCGATATCTGGGCCGAGCTGAAGGCGCGTTATGACACCAAGGTACTCGTCGATCTCGTGGCTTTTGCCGGCATCATGATTGCCACTGCCGTCTACATCAATGTTGTCGAGGTCGATTTCGACCCCGAGCTTGAGGCCTTTGCTGAAAGCGCTAACTGAATTTTCATCACCCGAGGGGAGTTTTCCATGTCCATCATTTCCAGTCGCGCCAAGCTGCTCGGCACCGTCTTCAGCCTGGCGCTGGCTTTCAGCGCGCCGGCCGTTCACGCCGAAACGCCTGCGAATGTTCTCGTCGTCGCCCAGTCGATCGACGATGCCGTCAGCTTCGACCCGGCAGAAGGCTTTGAGCTCACGACCGTTCAGTCCTTCAACAACCTCTACCAGCGCCTCGTTCAGTCCAACCGCGATGACGGCACGAAGATCGAAGCAGCCCTTGCCGCTTCCTGGGAAGCCGGAAGCGATGGCAGGAGCCTGACCTTTACGCTCGCCGACGCCAAGTTCGCCTCCGGCAATCCGGTTCGCCCCGAAGACGTGATCTTCTCGCTGACGCGCGCCGTGAAGCTCAACAAGTCGCCGGCCTTCATCCTCAACGAACTCGGCTGGAAGGCCGACAATGTCGATGCCGCGATCACCAAGGTTGACGACAAGCATGTCAAGCTCACCTGGACGGCGGATGTCGGCTCCGGCTTCGCGCTCTCGATCCTGACGGCACCGATTGCCTCCATCGTCGATGAGCAGACGGTTTCGCCGCAGGCCAAGGACAATGACTTCGGCAATGGCTGGCTGAAGACCAACTCGGCCGGCAGCGGCGCTTATACGATCGCCACCTACACGCCGCATGAGGCGCTGGTGCTGCAGGCCAATGCCAATTCCTCCGACAAGCCGACGCTCGAAAGCGTCATCATCCGCAACGTGCCTGACGTCGGTGCCCGCCGCCTGCTCGTGGAGCAGGGCGATGCCGATATTGCCCGCGGCCTGTCTGCCGACCAGATCGAAGCACTGAAGGACAAGAGCGGCATCAAGGTGCTTTCCGTGCCCTCGGCCCGCCAGGACTATATCCTGCTGAACAGCAAGGCGAACCCGACGCTCGGCAACCCGGCTTTCTGGGAAGCGGCGCGTTATCTCGTCGATTATGACGGCATTACCAAGAATCTGCTGCGCGGCCAGAGCAGCGTTCATCAGGCCTTCCTGCCGAACGGCTTCCCGGGCGCGCTCAGCGACACGCCCTTCAAGCTCGATGTCGAAAAGGCGAAGAAGGTTCTTGCCGACGCCGGTATCAAGACGCCGTTCAAGATCGAATTCATCGTCTTCAACGACCAGCCGTTCCTGTCGATCGCCCAGTCGCTGCAGTCCACCTTCGCCCAAGCCGGTATCACGCTTGATATCCAGCCGGGTGTTGCGACCGACATCTATGCCCGCGGCCGCGCCGGCAAGTTCGAGATGACGCTGCGCTACTGGATCCCGGATTATTTCGACGCGCACTCCAACGCCAGCGCCTTTGCGATCAACAAGGACAACTCGGCCAATACCGTTGCCAAGCAGGCCGGCTGGGTGATCCCGGAACTGACCGACGAGACGCTTGCAGCCGTCAAGGAGCAGGATGCCGCCAAGCGCGCTGCGCTCTATCAGGATCTGCAGAAGAAGATCCAGGCAAGCTCGCCCTTCGTTTTCATGCTTCAAGGCAATGACCAGGTCGTGCTAAGCGAGAAGGTGAAGAACTATGCCCAAGGTCTCAATGCAGACCAGGTCTATTACGACAAGGTAGCGAAATAAGTGCCGCAAACGGCAACGACTGATAATGCCGACATGACCAACTCCCGCCAGCGCAACAGCTGGCGGGAGTTGTCGTTCGTCTGGCCGCTTTCGAAATGGCTGTGGTCCTTTGGACTGACGCTCTTCGGGCTGGCGCTGGTGACCTTCGCGATGACGCGGCTGTCACCGATCGATCCGGCGCTGCAGCTCGTCGGCGATCATGCCAGCCAGTCGACTTATGAGCAGGCGCGGCTCGAACTCGGGCTCGATCAGCCGCTGCCGGTACAGTTTTTCCGCTATGTCGAGAAGGCGCTGTCTGGAAATTTCGGCCAGTCGATCTCGACCGGGCAGCCGGTTGCAAAGGATATCGCCCGCACTTTCCCGGCAACGATCGAGCTTGCGACGGCGGCGATCATTCTTGGTGCCGTCATCGGTCTTGCGCTCGGCATCACCGCCGCCATACGGCAGGGAACGTGGGTGGATGGTCTCGCCCGTTTCGTCTCACTCTTCGGTTACTCCGTGCCGATCTTCTGGCTTGGCCTGTTGATGCTGCTGCTGTTCTATGCGCGGCTGCACTGGGCGCCGGGACCAGGCAGGGCGGATGTGGTCTTTCAATATACTGTCAAATCCGTCACCGGCTTTGCGCTTGTTGATACCTGGATATCGGGGAAGGCGGGTGCCTTTCGCGATGCGCTGGCTCATTTGGCGCTGCCGGCGATCGTACTGGCTTTTCATGCACTTGCCGCGATTTCGCGGCTGACGCGTGCCGCGATCCTCACCGAGCTTGGACAGGAATATGTGACGACCGCGCGAGCCAAAGGGGCGAGCCTGCGTCGCATCATCTTCGTTCACATCCTGCCGAATATCTCCGGGACGCTGCTGACGGTGATTGCCCTTTCCTATGCCAGCCTTCTGGAAGGTGCGGTGCTGACCGAGACGGTCTTTGCCTGGCCGGGCATCGGCCGCTATCTGACGACGGCGATGTTTGCCGGTGACATGCCGGCGATCCTTGGCGCGACGCTGGTCGTCGGCGCCTCCTTCGTGCTTCTCAATGCGCTGACCGATCTCGGTGTCGCGTGGCTGGAATCTGGGAAGAAACGATGAGCGCCATCGTACAGGCACCGCTCGGCGGTCCATCCTTCCTACGCCGCATCCTGCGCTCGCCCTCGGCGGCGGTGGGCAGCGCGGTCGTTCTCCTCATTCTGGTGCTGGCCATACTGGCGCCGCTGATTACATCCTATGATCCGAACCTGCAGGAAACGGCCAATCGCCTGATGCCGCCGAGTTCTGCGCATTGGTTGGGCACCGACGGTTTCGGACGGGATATTCTCTCGCGCATTATCTATGGCGCGCGGCCGACATTGTTGCTCGTGCTTGTCGTGGTGCTACTGATGGCTCCGCTCGGCATTCTCGTCGGCATTCTCTCGGGCTTCTTCGGCGGGATGGTCGAGCGCGTTTTGATGCGGATCACCGATATCGTCATGTCCTTCCCGCGGCTTCTGCTCGCCTTCGCCTTCGTTGCCATCATGGGGCCGGGGCTGATCAACGGCGCGCTGGCGCTGGCGCTGACGAGTTGGCCCGCCTATGCGCGCCAGGCCCGCGTCGAGACTGCGGCGCTCAGACGCAGCGATTATCTGGCGGCGGCCGAAATGGTCGGTATCCGCGGCGTGCGGCTGCTCTGGGGGCATATCCTGCCGCTAGTGCTGCCCTCCGCGATCATTCGTCTGGCACTCGACCTCTCGGGCATCATTCTTGCCGCTGCCGGCCTTGGTTTTCTCGGTCTCGGTGTTCGTCCGCCGACGGCGGAATGGGGCTCGATGGTCTCGGAGGGCACGCAGGTGATCTTCGATCAGTGGTGGGTGGCGGCCGTGCCGGGCTTTGCCATCCTGATCACCTCCTTTGCGTTCAACCTGCTGGCCGATGGCCTGCGCGATATCCTGGATCCGCGCCATGATTGAGCCGCTGCTTTCCGTTAAGGATCTGTCGATCGCCTTTCCATCGGAGGCAGGGTCGGTGCGTGTTGTCGACGGTATCTCCTTCTCGGTCGGGCGCGAGGTCGTGGCGCTCGTCGGCGAATCCGGCTCCGGCAAGTCGATGACGGGCCGGGCGATCATGGGGCTCTTGCCGCGTCGGGCGGAGGTGCGAGCAAAACGCCTCAGTTTCGACGGGCAGGAACTGACGACGCTGTCCGCATCCGGCTGGAACAGGTTGCGCGGCAGTGGTCTCGGGCTAATTCTCCAGGATCCGAAATATTCGCTGAATCCGGCCCATAAGGTCGGCCGACAGGTGGAAGAGGCGCTGCTTCTGCACACGAAGCTCTCGGCTTCCGAAAGGCGCGAGCGGGCGCTCGACATGCTAGACAAGGTTGGCCTTCCCGATCCGCAGCGTGTCTATTCGAGTTATCCGGCGGCTCTTTCCGGCGGCATGGGGCAGCGGGTGATGATCGCCGCCATGCTGATCAACCGGCCGAAGCTCTTGATCGCCGACGAGCCGACTTCGGCGCTCGACCGCGGCTTGCAGGACCAGATCCTGACGCTGCTGCGGTCGCTAAGCGAAGAGTTCGGCATGGGATTGCTGCTCATCAGCCATGATCTGCGGCAGGTCTCGCGTTATGCCGATCGCGTCATGGTCATGCGGCACGGCAAGATCGAGGAGCAGATGGCGTCGGCCGATCTTGCCAATGCCAGATCGGATTATACGCGGGCGCTCTGGGCGGCGCGGCCTTCGGCTGCGACCTACGGCACGCGACTGCCGGTTTACGGAGGCGAGGTATGAGCGCGCTCTCCGTTTCCGATCTTTCCGTGACTTTTCAAAGCAGCGGCAAGGGTTTTACCGCCGTACGTGGCGTCAGCTTCGAGGTCGCGCCGGGCGAGACCTTCGGGCTTATCGGCCCATCCGGCTGCGGCAAGACGACGGCGCTGCGTGCCGTTGCCGGGCTGAATATCAACTGGCACGGCTCCATCACGGTCTTCGATGAGGCCTTGCTGCCGGGTCGGAAGATTACCGGCGCGCTGCGCTCCAATATCCAGATGGTGTTTCAGGATCCCTATTCCTCGCTGCATCCGCGCCATCGCATTTCCCGTATTCTGGGCGAGCCGTTGGCGCTGCGTGGCATCCGCAATGTCGAGGAAGAGGTGTGCATCGCGCTCGATCAGGTCGGCCTGCCGGCTGCTGCCGCCGGGCGTTATCCGCACCAGCTTTCCGGCGGGCAGCGGCAGCGCGTGGCAATTGCCCGTGCGCTGCTCCTGAAGCCGAAGCTGCTGCTGCTCGATGAGCCAACCTCGGCGCTCGATGTCTCGGTGCAGGCCGAAATCCTGAACCTGCTGAACGACCTGAAGACCTCGCATGGGATGACTTTCGTGCTCGTCAGCCACGATCCTGGTGTCGTCGCGCATATGTGCGACCGGGCCGTGCTGATGCAAGCCGGTCACATCGAAAGCGAACTCGACCGCGCCGCGCTTTCGCAAGGCGGCTGGGTCGAGCAGCTTTCTGTCCGCTAGTCAGGCGATCGGCAGGATCAGCACATCGCGAGCCGGCACTTCGATACGCTCGGCATCATAGGCATGGTTTACCGGCCAGGCGGGCTTGCCGCCTGACAGTTTCCCGTTTGCAAGCGTGACTGTCGTCGTCTGGGGCTTGCGCGTCGGATTGACCAGCCAGAGGAAGCTGCCCTTTTCGCCCTTGTGGATGCGGGCGAAGACCGCATCATTGGAAAGCGTCACATGACGCACCCTGCCGCTCCACTCCACAAGTTCGGCGAAGAAGGCGGCATTGGCCTTGCCGTCCGTGCGGTAGAAGGCGACCGAGGGATTGGTGCCGATCAGCAGGGTGCGGCCCTTGCCGAAGCGGTTTTCGACGACGGCGAGACGCCCGCCGTCGAACGTGCCACGGCCGGTGCCGCTGGTCGGGCGGTAAGACTGGAGGAGACCGCCGCCATCGACGGCTAAGTCGTCGAACTTGAAGTGGATACGGTTGCCGATATCGGGCATGAATTCCACTTCTTCCTCGCGGGCACCGAAGACCTCGTCGAGCCCCATATTCGGCTGCACCTGGCCGACCTGGCCGCGGTCACCGAAATAGCCGGGGCAGGCTTCGGCAATCAGCGTGCCGCCCTTTTCCACCCAGGCCTTGAGGCGCGCTGCCTGTTCGACGGTAAACATGATCGGGTAGGGGAAATAGAGGAAATCGTAGGCGTCGATGTCGTCGATATGGACCCAATCCGGCTGCAGCCCCTGTGCGAGGAAGGCGCGATAGGCGCCCCACATGGCTTCCGGATAGGGCTTTTCCTTGCGGTCGTAATTCAGCAGGTAATCCCATTCCTGCGTTTCGGGAACGACGAGAATGCCGACTTCGCCACGCACCGGCTTTGCGTCCCAGAGCGTCTTCTGTGCCGGGTCGTTCGCCCATTTCGCCATGGCGCTCTGCATGTCGGAGCGCGGCGTGCGGTTGCCGTCCATGCCATAGGCGCCGAAGGCGCCGAAGAGCGGGCCGTCGAGCAGCGGGCGCCAGCGCAGGTTCAGCACGCCGCGAGCGCCACCGGCAAAGGAAGTCATGCTCCAGATGCGGATATCCTCGGGCTCGGCGACGCGGCCGTCTTCCTTGTCGCGGCCGATTACCTGCGGCTGCAGCCAGAGCGGGCCGCCCTGACGCTCGGCATGCCAGAAGGGTTTGCCGCGGGCGGCGGCGCGGTTGATATCGACGCCGTACCAGGTCTTCCAGGGTTCGGTGCCCTTGCGGGCCTGGATCCAGGTGAAGCCGTAGATTTCCACCTTGGAGGCGGCGAGCCAGTCGTCGCAGCCGTTGGCGGCCATGTTCGGGATCGCGCCTGATATGCCGTGCGCGGCAATTACATTCTTCTGATCGACGGCGCGGATCGTGTCGATGCGCCATTGCATCTGGCCATAGAAATTGTCGCGCTTGAACTGTAGCCAGTCGATGCACTCCGGGTAGGGAGCCATGTGGACCGGCGGCTCGACATCGTCCCATTCGGCGTAGCTGTAGCGGTGCCAGGCTTTGGCGAGCACTTTCAGGCTGCCATATTTCTTCTCCAGCCATTTGCGGAAGGCAGCCTTGGCATAGCGGCTGTAGTCGACATCGGCGGAATAGTTGACCTCGTTCCAGACGTCGTAGCCGTAGATCGCCGGATGGTCCTTGTAGCGGGTGGCAAGTGCGGTCAGGAATTTGCCGGCGGCTTCCTTTACCTCGGGGCAGTTCAGCGTCAGTGCACCAGCGCCGCCGCCATTGTTGGAGAAGCCGCCGGTCGCTGCCGAGACGCCCATGTAGGAGCCGAGCTTGGTGCCGTCGGCATTAACCTGCAGGGCATCGGCATATTTGCGCACGGCCCAGTCCGGCACGGCATGGATGAGTTCGGCAATGACGGTCTTGATGCCGTTCTTGGCGGCGAGATCGAGCTGGCGGTCATATTCTTCCCAGTCGTAGATGCCGGGAGCCACTTCGATCGCACTCCACATGAACCAGTGGCGGAAGATGTTCAGGCCATCTTCGCCTGCCGTCGTGTAGTCGCGTTCCCAATCGTCGCGCGGCGGATTGGACTTGCGAAAATAGACGGCGCCGAAAGGGAATTGGATATCGTTTCTAAGCATTGTCCTGTCCTTCTCTATCGATGTCCGGACATGGCTTCGCCGTCCGGAGAAAAGGCTCCGGCAGGAGGCAATCGAAGATGTCGTCCGGGTGTTCTAGGTGGTCCTGATCTAGCGCGGCCCTCCGGCGAGGAGTTCGAGCGTGCGGATAAGGGCGGAATGGTCGCGTTCGCCGTCGCCATTGGCAACAGCGGCATTCATGAGCTGTTGGGTGGCTGCCGTGTTCGGCAGCGAAAGGTCGAGCGCACGGGCGGCGTCAACCGCAAGCGTCATGTCCTTGCGGTGCAGGCGGATGCGGAAGCCCGGTTCGAAGGTTTCCTTGACCATGCGCTCGCCATGGACTTCGAGGATGCGCGAGGCGGCAAAACCGCCCATGAGGGCTGCGCGCACCTTGGCCGGATCGGCGCCGGCGCGCTTGGCAAAGAGCAGCGCTTCGGAGACGGCCTCGATGGTGAGACCCACGATGATCTGGTTGGCGACCTTGGCCGTCTGGCCGTCGCCGACCCCACCGACCAGCGTGATGTTCTTGCCCATCTTCTCGAAGAGCGGTCGGGCGCGCTCGAAGGCGGCCTCCTTGCCACCGATCATGATCGTCAGCGAGGCGGCCTTGGCGCCGACTTCACCGCCGGAGACGGGCGCATCGAGATAGTCGCAGCCGAGGGCTTCGATGCGCTTGGCAAAGCCCTTGGTGGCGACGGGAGAGATCGAGCTCATGTCGATCACGAGCTTGCCGGCGGAAAGGCCGGAAGCCACGCCGTCTTCACCGAAGAGCACCGCTTCGACATCGGGCGTATCCGGCAGCATCAGGATGATGATGTCGGAGGCTTCCGCGACAGCCCTGGCGCTATGTGCGGCCTTCCCGCCCTTGGTGACGAGATGCTGCGAGGCTTCCTTCACGCGGCTCAGATGCAGCGTATGGTCGGCATAGATCAGGTGTTCCGCCATCGGGCGGCCCATGACGCCCAGTCCGATAAAACCGATATTCATGTCGTGCTCACTTCCGATAGGGTTTCATCCAGCCGAGGCCTTCGCTGGTGCCTGCCTTCGGCTTGTATTCGCAGCCGACCCAGCCGTCATAGCCGAGGCGGTCGAGTTCGGAGAGGATGAAGCCGTAATTGATCTCGCCCGTGCCGGGTTCGTTGCGGCCGGGATTGTCGGCGATCTGCACATGGGCGATCCGGTCCTTGAGCCGTGTGAAGGTCGGGATCAGGTCGCCCTGCATGATCTGCATGTGATAGAAATCATACTGGATGTAGAGATTGTCGGAGCCGACCTTTTCGAGGATGCGCTCGGCATGATCGGTTGTCGACAGGAAAAAGCCGGGGATATCGCGCAAGTTGATCGGCTCGATCAACAGCTTCACGCCTGCATCGGCCGTGCGCCGTGCTGCATATTTCAGGTTCTCCACCAGTGCTTTTTCCAGCGTTTCGAGATCGGCCCCCTTTGGCGCGAGGCCGGAGATGACGTTGACCTGCGGGCAATCGAGCGCCTTGGCGTAGTCGAGGGCGAGCGAGATGCCGTTGCGGAATTCCTCGATACGATCGGGCAGGCAGGCAATGCCGCGCTCGCCGCTGGCCCAATCTCCCGAGGGCACGTTGAAGAGCGCTTGCTTCAGGCCGTTTGCTTTGAGCGTATCGGCGACCTTTTCCTTCGGCTCGGCATAGGGGCCGAGATATTCGAGCGCGCCGAAGCCGTCTGTTGCGGCGGCGGCGAAACGATCGAGGAAGGCAAGATCCTGATAGAGGAAGGAAAGATTGGCGGAGAATTTCGGCACTGGAACATCCTCAGGCATTGGCGGGAGCGATGAAGCGATGCCGGTGTAGCATCCGCTTATCGCGTGGGTCGGGATTGGGAACGGCGGAAATGAGGCTCTTCGTATAGGCTTCCTGTGGCGCAGTGCAGATCTGTTCGGCCTCGCCGAGTTCGACGATCTTGCCGCGATGCATGACCGCCACGCGGTCACAGAAGTAGCGTACCACGGAAATGTCGTGGGAAATGAAGATGAAGCTCAGGTTCAGCCGCTGGCGGATATCGAGCAGCAGGTCGAGGATCTGGCTGCGGATGGATACGTCGAGCGCCGACGTCGCTTCGTCGGCGATGATGATGCGCGGATCGAGCGCGAGTGCTCGAGCAATGCCGATGCGCTGGCGCTGGCCTCCCGAGAAGGCGTGCGGATAGCGCTCCATGCCCATCGGATCTAGGCCGACGAGGCGCATCAATTCGGCGACGCGGTCCTCCAGCGCCTTGCCCTTGGCAAGGCCGTTGACGATCAGCGGATCGCCGATCACTTCCTTGACGGTCATGCGCGGGTTGAGCGAGGCGAAGGGATCCTGGAAGACGAGGCGGACTTCGCGGTGGAAATTGCGCAGTTCCTTCTTGCCGAGCTTGATGACGTCGGTCTCACCGCCATCCTTGTCACGATAGAGGACGGTACCGGTCGTCGGCTCGACGGTACGCAGAATCAAGCGGCCGAGCGTCGTTTTGCCGGAACCGCTTTCGCCGACGATGCCGAGATTTTCGCCGGGATAGAGGTCAAAATTGGCGTCATCGACGGCGCGCAGCGTATTGGCGTTGCCATGCCAGCCGAAGGTCTTGCTGAGATTGCGCACTGAAAGGATCGGCTGCGGCGCTTCCGAGGACAATGCGATGGGCGGCAGTCTGCCTTCGACGTGATGGCTGAGCTTTACCGTCGATGTCAGCAACTGGCGCGTATAGGGATGGGTGGCGGCATGGTAGATCTCATCGACCGAGCCGCGCTCGACGATATGGCCGAAGCGCATGACGGCGACATCATCCGCCACTTCGGCCACCACGCCCATATCATGCGTGATGAGCAACATCGCCATGCCGCGATCGACCTGCAGGCGCTTGATAAGGTCGAGGATTTCGGCCTGTGTCGTCACGTCGAGAGCGGTGGTCGGCTCGTCGGCGATCAGGATATCGGGATTGCCGGCAAGCGCCATGGCGATCATGGCGCGCTGGCGCATGCCGCCGGAGAATTCGAACGTATAGCGGTCGGCCATCTTGTCGGGATTGGGGATTTCCACCTGTCGCAGCAGCTCGACCATGTGGGCGCGTGCCGCCTTCTTGTCGAGATTGCTGTGCAGGCGGATCGCCTCGATGATCTGCGAGCCGATCGTGTGGACCGGAGAGAGGGAGCTCATCGGTTCCTGGAAGATCAAGCCAATGCGCCGGCCGCGGATCTCCCGCATGGCGCGACTGCCGGGCTGAAGAGTGGCGATATCGGTGATTTCGCTGCCGTTTCTCAGCAGGATGCGGCCCCCTACGATGGCGCCGGGCTTGTCGACGATCTGCAGCAGCGAGCGGGCCGTGACACTCTTGCCCGAGCCGCTTTCACCGACGAGGCAAAGCGTCTGGCCGCGCTTCAGCTGGAAGCTGACATCCTCGACGGCATGCAGGATATGCGTGCGCAGCCGGAAATCGATCGAGAGATTTTCAACGGAGAGAGCGACGTCATCGGGAAGATCGGTCATAGCTTCTCCTCAATTGTCATAGGGATCGGCTGCATCGCGCAGGCCGTCGCCGAAGAAGTTGAAGGACAGGACGGCAATGACGACCGCGAGAGACGGCCAGATCAACAGCCAGGGCGCGGTTGCGACCGTGCGGATATTCTGGGCGTCCTGCAGCAGCACGCCCCAGCTGACGACCGGCGGTTTGAGGCCGATGCCGAGGAAGGAAAGCGAGGTTTCGGCAACGATCATCGTCGGCACTGCAAGAGTGACGACGGCGAGGATATGGCTCGTCAGCGACGGTAGGATATGGCGGAAAATCAGCCGAGCCTCGCTTGAGCCGTCGAGCTTTGCGGCGGTGACGAAATCTTCGCTGCGCAGCGCCAGGAAACGGCCTCGCACCTCTCGGGCAAGGCTGGTCCAGCCGAGCAGCGAGACGATGATGGTGATGACGAAATAGACGTTGACGGGCGACCATGTGAGCGGAATCGCCGCCGCAAGGCCGAGCCAGAGCGGGATGGTCGGCATGGCGCTCACGACCTCGATCACGCGCTGGATCAGCGTATCCACCCAGCCACCGTAGAAGCCGGAGATAGAGCCGAGTACGACGCCGAGCACCAGCGACATGGCGACGCCAACGAGGCCGATCGACATGGAAATGCGGGTGCCGTAGATCAGCCGGCTGAGAACGTCACGGCCGAGGCGATCGGCGCCAAGCAGGTACATGGGATCATTGGGATTGATCGGACCGAAGAAATGCGTGGTCATCGGGATCAGGCCCCATAGATAATAGGCCGGACCTTTGACGAAGAAGCCGACTGGCACGACCTTGCTATCGTCGACGACGAAGGTGCGCCTCAGCGCCACTTTGTCGATCTCCACCTTGTAGCCTTTCACATGGAAATTGAATTCCGAGCTGCCATCCGGCTTGGTGACGAAGAAGCTCAAGCCCTGCGGCGGCGCGTAGGTATATTGCGGCTTCGACGTCGCGGGCAGGGAAGGCGCCAGGAATTCGGCAAAGAGGCCAATGAGATAAAGAAGAAGGATGATCACGCCTGCAACCATCGCCACCTTTTGGCGGATCAGCTTGCCAGCAATCAGCCGCCAGGGACCGATGGCCGCTGTCGATACGGTCTTGCCCTGCTTCAGCGGGCTAATCGAGGGGCCGTCGGCGACGACGTTCAGGGGGCCGGTATGGGTTCCGAATGTTTCGTGCGTCATCGGCGTCTCCTCAATTGAACCGGATGCGCGGATCGAGCAGCGCAAGCAGCAGGTCCGACAGGAGCATGCCGACGAGGGTCAGCGCGGAAAGCAGCAGGATGAAGCTGCCGGCGAGATACATGTCCTGCGAGACCAGCGCGCGGAAGAGCAGCGGGCCTGCGGTCGGCAGATTCAGGACGATGGCGGTGATTGTAACGCCGGAGACGAGATGTGGCAGCACCCAGCCGATCGCCGAGACGAAGGGGTTCAGCGCAATGCGCACCGGGTATTTCATGATCACCTTGTATTCCGGCAGGCCCTTGGCACGCGCGGTGATGACATAAGGCTTGTGCAGCTCGTCCGTCAGATTGGCGCGCAGGATGCGGATGAGGGCGGCGGTGCCTGACGCGCCGATGATGATGATCGGGATCCAGAGATGGGCGAGGAAGTCGCCGACCTTGGCGAGGCTCCAGGGTGCTTCGGCAAATTCGGGGGAGTTGAGGCCGCCGACACTCTGACCAAGATAACGGTAGGCGATATACATCAGCGTCAGCGCCAGGATGAAGTTCGGCACGGCAAGGCCGATGAAGCCGAAGAAGGTGAAGATGTGATCGCTGATCGAATGGCGGCGCACTGCCGAATAGATGCCGATCGGCAGCGCGACGATCCAGACGAAGAGGAGGCTGAGGAGCGAGATGACCAGCGTCGAGCCCATACGCGCCCATATGAGGCCGGAAACGGGCTGGTTCCATTCGAAGGACCAGCCGAAATCGCCGCGGCTGACGATGCCCCACATCCACTTCAGATACTGGATGTAGAAGGGATCGTCGAAACCGTAGATTTCCTTCAGCCGCTCGATCTGTGCGGGATCGACAGCCTGGCCGCTGTCGCTCATCGTCGCGATCATCGAAGTCAGATAGTCACCCGGCGGCAGCTGGATGATCAGGAACGAGATCAGCGACATGCCGATTAACGTCGGGATCATGTAGAGCACGCGCTTGAAAATATAGCCAAGCATCGGAATGTTTCTCCTCCCGTTGAGAGCGCCGGGTCAGACGCTTCCTTCGGATCTTCATCCGCTTTCGGCCCTTCCAGGCCGAAAGCGCTCCTCCTTGTCTCAGCACCTCATTTCCAGGTGAGGTGCAGCACCTCCAGCCGTTCGATAGAAGGCATCTCCACCTGTGCGCGGCCATCTTTGACGCTGAAGTTTGCGGCTCGGTCGGCAACGACAAGCCATGCTTTGGCCACCGACTTGGCGTGGGGAATTTCCACCGAAATCGTCTGGGCCGCCAGAGAGTAATTTTCGCGTATCGGCCCCTTCATCATCATCGGGTTGGTAAGGTTGAAGAGGCTGACGGCTATACCTTCTGCGCTCTCGCGCAGCGCCATGTCGATGACACCGGGGCCTACCACGGTGACGCGTGAGGTCTTGCCGAGTGCCCAGCGGACAGCATTAGCAATCAACCTTCCATGGTCGACGGCGAAGACTTCCCAGAAGACTTCGCCGATGTTCCAGGGGATATAGACCGTGCGGCCGCCCTTGCCGGTTTCACGGGCGATAACGCCGGCGCCTTCCGGAGCCTTGCGCGGATAGACTTCTTCCATCGGGAGGTCCGGGAAATCAGGCACATAGAGGAAGGGCGTCGTCGCACTGCCGATGGGGTCGGCGTGGATGAGACGCGTGCCGCCCATGATGCGCTCGGCACCGTCATAGCCCTGATTGACCGGATGATCGCCCGAGAGCGCCACATAGGTGTTCTTGACGATGCCGCGCGGGCCGGAGACGAATTTCGCACCCAGCACGTCGGAAAGGCCGAACTCGCTGCGCTTCTTGCCGAATTCGTCGCGAAGCGAGGTTTCATAGGAGGCGACAATGCTGCCGCCGCGCTCCACATAGGCGCGGATCGCCTCGTTTTGAGCATTCGAAAGGCAGGAAGCGTTGGCGAGAATGATCAGTTTGAACCGGTCGAGGTTTTCCTTGGTCAGAACCTGATCGGAGAGAAGCTCGAAGGGCAAGCGGGCTTCGACGAGGGCATGGTAGAAACCGAGATCATGCTTCTCGGCGCTGTGTCGCTCTTCCGGCGCCCAGTGGCGGAGCGTGGTCGAGGGATCGATGACAGCGATTTCGGCCGTCGGTTGCATGCTTTCGAGGACGGGCTCGACGGCAGCCTGCAGGGCAAAGGAATCGGCGACCGGCTCCACCCAGCGCTTGTCTGGCACGACACCATTGAACTTGGTGAACCAGGCATAGAGGCCATGGGCCGTGCCATCGTTGATCCAGAGCTGCATCTCCTCGCCCGAGGTGACAGCATCCTTCCAGCGATATTCCTCCTCAGGACCGATCGAGGTGATGAGGACGACAGGCCGATCGGGGAAGGTGGCGCGGATGCGCTTGCCGTTGCGGCCGGCGGACCAGCCGAGCTCGAGGCCTTTACGGCCCTGATGATCGACGACGAGGAAGGGGCAATGTTTGGCGATGACTGAGAGGTCGAATTCCATGAGCGAAGCGCCACCCATGTTGGGGATGAAGCTCGCATGCGGGCGGATCGCTTTGACCGCATCGTCCCACTGGGCGATCATGTCGGTCAGAACCCGGCGGCGCCACTGTACCCAGGCCTGCCAGGCCGGATCCTCGGCATCGGGCTTTTTCGGCAGAGCGTGGCCGAACATATCCTTGAATCGGCGGGCGCTGTCTTCGCTGTAATCGACGCCGTGACCCTGCCAGCGATTGGCGAAGACGGCATCGATATCGTATTTGCGGACGATTTCCTTGACGACCTCAGGCATGAAGACCGTGTTGTAATCGCCATAAGCATTGGTGACCCAGACATCCGGATAGGCCCAGTGGCGGCGCGGCGTGCCATCGGCATTGATCATCACCCATTCGGGATGAGCCTTGGCGGCATCGTCATGGATCGCATGCGGGTCGACGCGGGCCATGACATGCATGTCGAGCTTGCGGGCGGCATCGACGAGCGCGCCGAAGATGTCCTTATCACCAAGATATTTGCTCACGTAGTGATAGGGAACTTCACTCGGATAATAGGCGATATAGCCGCCGGCGCTGAGGCAGACCGCATTCGATTTCGTGCGCTTGAAGACGTCGACCCAGAAGGCCGGATCATATTTCTCCGGGTCGTCCTCCACGAAGGTGAGCTGGGTCCAGCGCGTTGCGGTCTTGAACCAGTCGGGCGTTCGCAGCGTGTCGGTATTCTGTCTTCTGGCGTCGAGCATCGTCTTCATCCAATCATCGGCAAAAGAGGGGCCGCGGCGCCGGCTAGCGCGGCCGGCGCCTGCAATGCATCAAGCTGTTTCAGGCCGTCAGACCTTGTAGAACTGCTCCGGCATAGTGGGAGCGGGGGTCGGCCAGCCGAAGGAATTCGGCATGGTCTTGGTGATGTTCTTCATGTTGTTCTTGACGATGCCGTAACCATCCGGCGGCAGGGAAATGCCGAAGACATAGAAGTTCTCGGCAGCACCCTGCAGGATCTGTTTCATGATCTCCTGCTGGCTAGCTGGATCGGAGGTCGATTTCAGCTTGTCGTAAAGCTCGAGTTGCTTCTTCGTCTCTTCCGGCGGCTCTTCCGCATTGGCATTGTTGCGGTCGAGATACCAAAGCTGCCAGGCCGGGGCATACATGGCATTCGAATCCGTCGGCACGTAGTAGCGCGGGTCGAGCATCGCAGCGACGCCGCCATTCGCACCGAACTGGTGGGCCGTCGCATCGAAATCGCGGCCCTGGCGCACGCGGGTTTCCCAGAGCGAACGGTCCATGGTGCGCATCTGCGCATCGATGCCGACCGCCTGGAACATCGGGATGACCAGCTGGAAGAGATCGAGGAAGACGGCGCGCGCCTGGTCGATCTCGAAGATCACCGTCAGGCGGCGGCCCTTTTCGTCGAGACGGAAGTTCTGGTCGTCGCGCTTCGGGATCAGCGTATCGAGCATGGCATTCGCCTTGTCGACATCGTAGCTGGTGAACTGTGTGGCAAGCTGCTCGTTGTAGAGTGGATCGCTCTGTTTGATCGAGGGCTGGGCAGGAGCGCCCTGGCCGACGAGCACGGCATCGATCAGCGACTGGCGATCGAGCGCCATGGAGAGCGCGGCGCGGAAATCCTTGTTGCGGAAGAGCTTGCGCTTGGTCTCGTCATTGTGGTTCAGGTTGAAGATGAAATTCATCACGTTGGCTTCGGTCGAAGTCAGCGTATAGAAATCATACTTGCCCTGTTCGCGCGCATCGTAGAGCACCGACTTGTTGTTCGGCGTGGCGATATACTGGTCCATCAGGTCGACTTCACCTTGCATGGCCTTCAGGAGCAGCACTTGCGGGTCCGCTACCATCTGATAGACGATGCGGTCCATGTAGGGGAGCTGGTTACCCTCCGTATCCACTTTCCAGTAGAAAGGGTTGCGTTCGGCAATAGCGCGTTCGGTATTCTCGCCGGGCGCTGTCGTAAACATCCAGGCATGCAGGCAGGGCTTCTTCGAGGAGTTCAGGAAGAAGGCATTGTCATCCTGGAAACCGGAGGCGGACTGGAAGGCGGCGATCCAGCTTTCGAAGCCGCGCTCTTTGGCAAGCTCGTTGGCCTTCGGGTTATAATCGATATGGAACTGCTCGAGGTAATGTTTGGGGCAGCGGGTCGTGTGGTCGCTATTGGACCAGGCGACCTGAAGCGGGAACATACCGTTAGGTTTTGCGAAGATAACTTTAAACGTCTGTTCGTCGACGATTTCGAGCTTGGCCGGCTTGCCGGCAGTTTTCCAGTGACCTTGGCCGTTCACGGCAACGCGCTTGTCGGTAAGGATGGTATCGTACCAGAATTTCACGTCCGCGGTGGTATAGGGTTGGCCGTCCGACCACTTCATACCCTTGCGCAGGCGGATGGTGTATTCGGTGGAATCCGTATTGCCATCGAAGGCTTCGGCGACGTTCAGCGTCACGCCGGACCAATCGGGCGTGTAGCGCAGCAGCGGCTCATAGGCCTGATAGCGGAACAGCATCGACAGCGAACCGCCGCCGACGAGCGCCATATTCCAGTCGCCGCCATATTTGCCGACGCTTTCAACCGGTTTGATGACGAGCGGACTTTCCGGCAGCCGGTCCTTCAGAGCCGGTAGCACGCCGCTTGAAACTTTCTCCTTCAGAATGTCCGCTTCTTTGAAGTCGGCGGCAAAAACCGGCAGGGCCGGCAGGATCAGAACGGCCGAAGTCCCGGCCAGAAACGCACGACGTTTCAGCTTGATCATAGGGTTCTCCTCCAAAAATCCCCAGCCCTTATCGTTATTTTTGGCTTCAGGCTGAGATAACGGAAAGAATACATTTGGATATTGTTAGGTAAAGCGTTATGTTTTGTTATGGCAAGAATTTGCAATTCCGGTAGGGAAGGTGTAGCGAAGCGCTCCGAATGCCGGACGGGAAATCGAGGTGTAGAGTGGGAAGCAGGGGGCGAGTTACTTTACAGACGATCGCGCGGGAGGTCGGCCTCTCGAAATATGCGGTCTCGCGCTCGCTGGCAGGCAAGAGCGGCGTCAGTGAGGAGACGCGCGCGCTGATCCGCGCGACGGCCGAGCGGCTGGGCTATACGCGCCCTGCCGGCCAATCGCAGACGAACGATATCGCTGTCGTTTTCCACGATCTCGATGCCGTCAACAGTGAACTCTACATGCAGATCCAGAATGGCGTGCAGCGTGAGGCACACAGGCTGGGCATGGCACTACGCATCCGTTGGACACATAGCGCTGGTCAGCTTGAGGAATTGGCGTGTTCCTGCGCCGGGTTGCTGCTTGTCGGTCCGCATGACCGGGAGGCAATCGCCGCAGCAACAGCAATCGGGGTGCCGATCGTGCGTTTCGGCTGGGTTGATCCGCTGGAGCAGGCGGATCAGATCACCGGCACGGACCATGAGGCGGGCCAGGCCGTGCTTCAATATCTGATCGGGCTTGGTCACCGGTCGATCTGCTATGTCAACGGCACGCCCGGTTTCCGAGGCCGGCGCGAGCGCTTCTATGGGGCGCGGGAGATTGCAGAACGCTGCGAGGATGTCTCGCTGCATGTGCTGCGGTTCGACGAGCAGGTCGGCTTCGGCGAGGTTTTCAAGGACCTCAAGGCAAAGGGTATTCACCCGACAGCCTTCTTCTGTGCCCATGACGGACTGGCGCTAACGGTGGTTTCCGAACTGCTGGGCCAGGGCTATCGCATTCCCGATGATGTCTCGGTCGTCGGCTTCGGCGATTTCTCACCGGCTACGCAGATTTCGCCGCCGTTGACGACGGTGAAAATGGAAGGGCAGGAGGGCGGGGCCGTCGGTCTCCGGCTGCTCCTGGAGCGGATAGAAAATCCGCGTCTGCCCGGCATGCCCGCCCGCCGCGTCATGATCGCGTCACGCATCGTCGAGCGCCGGTCTGCCGGTCCGTGCAAGGTCGCGGCAGCGACCGATCCAGTAAAGCCGCAATCGGAAATCGCTCAGAACAACGCGCTCGTGAAGTGATTGGGCTGGAGTTGCCGGATGGCGGCAGAAAGCTGAACGTCAGCCCAACCTCGCTGCAACCGCCTTCACTGCATCGGCACCCGGCGCGAGGGGCTTGTATTCCAGCCCGATAGCGCCGGTGTAGCCGTTGGCGAAGATCCAGTTGAGGCGGTGAGCGAGATCGATCGTGCCGGTGCTAGGTTCGTTGCGGCCTGGGTGATCGGCCACGTGGACGTGAAACACGCGGTCTATGCGGCCAGCCAGAACATCTTCCGTGCGTTCGTCCATAACAGCGGAATGATAGATATCATAAACGATGCCTATTTCCGGACGGGCGACATCATCGACGATGTCCAGGCCCTCGCTGGTGGAATCGAGGAAATAACCGATATGGTCGATGCGGATGTTGAGCGGTTCCACACCGAGGCGCACGCCGCTACCATCAAGGATATCGGCGCCGGCTCGCAGTGTTTCCGTCAGCGCCTTGCGTTGTTCATCCCGCGTGAAGCCCGCGAGATCGTCGCCGGCCTGCGCGATCAGGACAGGCGCGCCGAGGCGTTTTGCGACGGCAACGGAATCGGCAAGGCCGTTCAGCCAGGTCTCGCGATTGGCGGCGTTGGTGAGCGCGATCATCGGCTCGGCGACAAGGCTCGTTACCTTGAGACCGGTTTCCTTCAATGCAGCTTCGATCGCGTCGAGATCCTTGTCCGTCCAGCGCCAGAATTCGATCGCATCGAGACCGGCGGCATGGGCACGGCGGATGCGATCGGCGAAAATGTCGCCGTCCTCGGCAAACAGCCATTCGATGCAAGCTGAATAAAGTCGCATGAAAACTCCTCCACTATCGCTTCAGGCATGTGACAGATCCCAGCCTGCGGCAAGAGGGATCGGCTCCTGATGCTGATGATTTTCCGCCGTGGCTTGACGGGCAGAACCAATGCCGGAAGAGTTGGCGGATCGGCCGGAGCTGCCGGCCGCATTCGGGAGGATTTCATGGATCTGGGATTGAAGGGAAAGACTGCGGTCATCACCGGCGGTTCCGTCGGCATCGGGCTGGCGATCGCCGAAGGGCTGGCGGCCGAGGGCGCCAACCTCATTTTGTCTGCGCGTGGACGCGAGCGGCTGGATGCCGAAGCCGTGCGCATCGCTGAAAAATATGATGTCAGCGCCATTGCGGTCGAAAGCGATGTGGCGACTGTCGAAGGTACGGAGGCGATCATCGCGGCGGCAGCCGACCATGGTGGAGCGGATATTCTCATCAACAATGCCGGCACCGGCTCCAATGAGACGGTCATGGAGGCGCCCGACGAGAAGTGGCAGGCGTATTTTGATCTGCATGTGATGGCCGCCGTGCGCCTTGCCCGCGGAATTGCGCCGCTGATGAAGAAGCGCGGCGGCGGAGTGATCCTCCATAATGCCTCGATCTGCGCCGTGCAACCGCTCTGGTACGAGCCGATCTACAATGTCACCAAGGCGGCGCTCATGATGTTTTCCAAGACGCTTTCCACGGAGCTTGTGAAGGACAAGATCCGCGTCAACTGCGTCAATGCCGGCCTCATTCTGACACCCGACTGGATCAAGACTGCCAAGCAACTGACGGCCGAGACTGGCGGTGACTGGGAGGGTTACCTGCAAAGCGTGGCGGATGAACATGCCTCATCCAAGCGTTTCGGCACGCCGGAGGAGCTCGCAAATTTCTTCGTTTTCCTCTGCTCCGACCGGTCGAGCTATAGCATCGGTTCTACCTATTTCGTCGATGGCGGCATGCTGAAAACAGTCTAGCTCCCGCGATTTCCGGTCCCGCATCAGCCTGTTGGTGTGGGGACCGGCATTAAACTTCAGAAGACTTCGGAAGAGCGGTTTCGCGGCAACATAAATCGCCAAAATAACCCATAAAAACGGGTTATTTTGTTGTCTCTTCATGGTTTTGACTCTATTTGCCTGCTATTACAGAAGAATAATGCCGCAAAGTGCAGGGCGACCGAGATGCTGACGAAAAAGGGAAAATACGGATTGAAGGCGCTGGTTGATCTGGCGCGGCTGGCGCCGGGCGAAACCGCCTTCATCAATGATATTGCTTCGCGCAACAACATCCCGAAGAAGTTCCTCGACACGATCCTCTTGGAATTGCGCAATGTCGGCATTCTGCGGTCGAAGAAGGGGCCGGGCGGTGGCTATTCGCTTTCGCGCCCTGCGTCGGAGATCCGCATCGGTCACGTCATCCGCACGCTGGACGGGCCGCTCGCGCCGATCCGCTGTGCTAGCCGCACGGCCTATGAGGCTTGCGATGATTGTTCCGATCCCGAGACCTGTCAGGTGCGGCGCTCGATGACCGAAGTCCGGGACGCGATCGCCGCCATTCTCGACAATATGACACTCGAGCAGTTCGTTGCCGGTGGCGGCATCGAAACGGTCGAGGAAAAGGTCCCGGTTTCTGCCGCGAGCTGATCCGCTCTCTTCGTTTTTCCGCAATTCCGGCAAAGCCGCTGCACACTTCTGCCGGAATTGCTTCAGTTTTCGCTGATTTTCAGAATATGCGCTCCCGCTGCGTTCAGCAGCGGTTCGCGTTGAATCGCCATGTCGTGGATACGGGCGTTCCTCCAGTGACGGTCGAGGTTGAGCGCTATGCTACCCGTTGTGCCCCGAGCCAGTTCGAAGAGAGCATTTGCCGTTGCCAGCGCCACCTCGGTTGCCGTGAGGCAGGCGGATGAGGCGGAGAAACAGGCTTCCGCCATGGCTGCCCCGGCGGGGCTTACCTGGGCGATATCAAGCTTGCGGCCGGCCTGTTCCAGCGCTCCAGTCGCGGTTTCGATACGGATTGCATGCTCGCCGATTTTGCTGGAGAAGGCAGAGGGGTCCTTCGCCATGAGAAGCAGGTCGGAAAAGGCGGCGCGGGCTATGCCGAGGCCGACGGCTGCATGCAGCAGAAGGCCCAGAGATTTTTCCGTTGCGTGATCGCCGGAAAGGGCGGCGGTGACGGTATCGGCATTTACATGCAGCTTGCCGGCAATCAGCGTTGCCGTGCCGTTGGTGCGGAGGCCGAAGGCGTCCCAATCGTCCACCGCCTGCAATTCGTCGCTGTCACGCTGAAGATGGAGCGTTACCCTGCGGCCGCCGGGATCGATCGCTGCCACGGCGATCCAGTCGGAAAAGAGAATAGCTGCTGCCTGTTCCGACCGGCCTGTCAGGCGAAAGCCGGAGCCTTCGGCAACGAGGCCTGCCTGCTCGCTAAAGCGGGTGGCGGCGAAGCGGTCGCCGTCCAGTGCGCGGGCAAAGAGGGTGCTCTTCAACTCTTCCGAAGGCTGGTTTCGCAGCCCTTCCAGCACGCGGAAGTGAGATGCCAGCACGTTGCCGATCGAGGCGTCGCTTTCGGCGATGATGGCGACGATCTCGGCGAGCAGGGCGTTCGAAACATCGAGCCCCTGATATTCCGGGGGCACGGTGATTGCCGTCAGGCCGGATTGCGAGAGCGTGTCGAGCTCGGCATTGGGCATGAGGCGATTGATGTCGCGCTCGTTTGCCTGCCGGCGAAAGGCGGCCGCAAGCTCGCGGGCCGTGGAAACGGCTTCTTCCTCGGTCTCGATGCGATGCGCCGGAGGGCGCACATTGTCGTGCAACTGCGATACGGTGCCCATCTGCCACTCTTTCCTTATGTTAAAAAAGTGCGCGATTGCATCGGCTTGCGTAAGACCGGTTTTTCCACAAAAGCCCGACCGGCCGAATTTTCCTACCAGCTTGATCGACTTGCCGTATGCTCTAGTTATGGTTAAGGGACGGCCAACTGATCAGGAATGATGATGAGCGATTCTCTTGCACGAAGCCGCGAGGGTTCGAAGGCTGGACGTCAGCCGCGTCCGCGCGTGAGCATGGATATAGCCGAAATCCCGACCTATGCCATCGGCGACGTGCACGGTCGTCTCGACCTGCTGCAGAAAGCGGAAGAGGCGATCGTGCGCGATGCCGAGCATCTGCCGGGCACCAAGCTCATCGTCATGCTCGGCGATTATGTCGATCGCGGCCCTCAATCGGCGCATGTTCTCAGCCATCTCATGGATCCGGCGCCCGAAGGCTTCGAGCGCATCTGCCTTGCCGGTAACCATGAGATCGTCATGCTCGACTATATCGACGGCTGGGCATCCTATGACGACTGGATGACCATGGGTGCTGCCGAGCTTCTGCGATCTTACGGTCTCGATCCCGATCATCTGCCGCTTGTCTTCCGCTCCGGTGCGCAGCTCGACGCCTTCATCCGCCAATCGCTGCCGCATACGCATATCGACTTTATCCGCGCCATGCCGATCATGCTTGACACGCCTGACGTCGTCTTCGTGCATGCCGGTATCGATCCGCGGGTGACGCTCGAAGAGCAAGCGGATGACGACCTGGCCTTCATCCGCCAGCGTTTCCTGGAAAGCCCACTGCCGCTGCCGAAACTCATCGTGCACGGACATACACCCAGCGACCAGCCGGATGTACAGCCGATGCGGCTGAACCTCGATACCCGCGCCTTCAGGAGCGGCAAGCTCTCCGTTGCCCGCTTCTGGCAGGGGCAGGTTCACCTATTCTCCACCTAAGCCCCGCTCAGGCCGCGTTTTCCTCGGCGTCTGCATGTGCAGCCGGCACCTCCGCCGGCTTTTTGCGCCAGCGGCGCAGCACGACGTAGAAGACCGGCGTCAGGAACAGGCCGAAGATCGTTACCCCCAGCATGCCGGAGAACACGGCGGTGCCGAGCGACTGGCGCATTTCAGCACCGGGGCCGGTGGCGATGGCGAGCGGCAGAACGCCGAAGATGAAGGCGAAGGCCGTCATCAGGATCGGGCGCAGGCGAAGATGGCTTGCCTCGATTGCGGCATCCACGACGCTTTTCCCTTCTTCTTCTGCCTGTCTTGCAAACTCGACGATCAGGATGGCGTTCTTGGCAGCAAGACCGATCAGCACGATCAAGCCGATCTGTGTCAGGACGTTGTTGTCCATTCCCCTGAGCCACACGCCAATCAATGCGGCAAGCACTGCGAGCGGAACGATGAGGATGATCGCCAGAGGCAGGACCCAGCTTTCATATTGTGCCGCAAGCGCAAGGAAGACGAAGATCACCGACAGGACGAAGATATAGATTGCGGTATTGCCGGTGTGGGTTTCCTGATAGGCAAGCTCAGTCCACTCGAAGCTCGTTCCCGGCGGCAGGATCTGCCCCGCCAGCGCTTCCATCTTCTTGATGGCGTCGCCGGTCGATGTGCCGGGCGTCGGGTTGCCCTGAATCGGCACCGAGACATACATGTTGTAGCGCTGGACAAGTGCCGGACCGCTGGAATCCTGGATATCCATCAGAGTGCCAAGCGGAACCAGCGCGCCGGTTGCCGATCGAACCTTCAGCGCGAGAATGTCGTCCCTCTCCATGCGATATTGCCGGTCAGCCTGGGCGCGAACCTGGTAGACGCGCCCGAACGCATTGAAATCGTTCACATAGGCGACACCAAGGTTGATGGACAATGCGTTGAAGATATTGGGGATCGGCACGTTCAGGAAACGTGCCTTGTCGCGGTCGATTGCAAGGAAATATTGCGGGCTTGCATCTGAGAATGTCGTAAAGACGCCGGTCAGTCCCGGGGTCGTTGCAGCGGCGCCCATCATCTGGCGAGCGAGACCCAGGACACGCGTCATGTCAGAGCTCTCAAGATCCAAAATCTGCATCTTGAAGCCGCCCGAATTGCCGACGCCACGCACGGATGGCGGCGGGATGGCAATGATGAAGGCTTCCTGGATGCTCTGAAGCTTGCCGTAGAGCTCGCCGATGATCTTGTTGGCGGTCTCGCCGCCTTCTTCACGTTCGGCAAAGGATTTGAACGGGACGAAGACGACGCCGGCATTCGAGGCATTGGTGAAGGTCGCCCCGCTGAAGCCGGCAAATTGCACGGCATTGCCGACGCCTGGCACCGTGCGGGCGATGTCACCCACCTGTTTGACGACGGCGTCGGTACGCGCCAGCGAGGCGCCGTCCGGAAGCTGGATGACGACGATCGCATAACCCTGGTCCATGGTCGGGATGAAGCCCGAGGGAACCTTCTGGCCCATGTACCAGGTCGCGCCCAGCAGGCCGGCGAAGACGACGAGCGAAGCGGTCAATCCGACCCAGCTGCTGACCAGATGCCGGACGATCCAGGAATAGCCCAAGCTCATTCGATCGAAGCCGCGGTTGAAGCCATTTGCAAGACCGCTCCCCAACTGGGAGAAGATATTCTTGCGCTTGCTTTCATGATCATGGGTTTTGAGCAAGATGCCTGCGAGCGCAGGCGAAAGGGTCAGTGAATTCAATGCGGAAATTGCCGTGGTGACTGATATCGTCACCGCAAACTGTTTGTAGAACTGACCGGAAATCCCCGGAATGAAGGCCGTCGGCACGAACACTGCGATCAGCACCAGCGAGATGGCGACGACGGCGGTTCCGACTTCGTCCATCGTAACGTGCGCCGCCTGTTTCGGCGTCATGCCGCGCGCCAGGTTTCGCTCGACATTTTCCACCACTACGATCGCATCGTCGACGACGATACCTATCGCCAGTACGAGGCCGAACAGGGTGAGCATGTTGAGCGAGAAGCCAAAGGCGAGCAGGACTGCGAAAGTGCCGATCAGCGATACGGGGATGGCGATGATCGGAATGAGGGCGGTTCGCCAGGATTGCAGGAAAACGAGGACGACGATCGCCACGAGGATCGCCGCTTCAGCGATGGTCCTATAGACCTCGTAGATCGAATCCGCGATGAATTCGGTCGTGTCATAGACGATGCGATATTCCAGCCCCTGCGGGAAATTCTGAGACAGGTCCTTCATGATGGCCTGGATCTGATGGGCGGTATCCAGTGCGTTGGTTCCCGGTCGAGCAAAGATGCCGAGGGCGACGGCCGGGTCATTATTGAGATAGCTGTTGGTGACGTAATCCTGTGCGCCAAGTTCGATGCGGGCGACATCCTGCAAGGCCACGAGCCGGCCGGTTGCTGTCGATTTTACAATGACATAGCGGAACTGCCGCACGTCCGAGAAGCGTCCGTCCGTTCGTACCGTATATTCGAACGCATTCTTGCCGGTGACGGGCGGGGCGCCGATCTTGCCGCCAGATACTTGGACGTTCTGGTCTCTCAATGCGGCGACGACGTCATCGGATGTCATTCCGTAGGCAGAGAGCTTTTCCGGATCCAGCCAGATTCGCATCGAATACTGGCGCTCGCCGAAGAGCTGCACGTCGCCGACGCCGTCAAGGCGCACGAGAACGTCGCGTATGCGGTTGCGGGCGTAGTTCGAGACGTAGAGCTGGTCATAGCGGTGCGACGGCGACAGTAGATGCACCACCATCATCAGGTCAGGCGAGCTCTTGTCGGTGGTCACGCCGAGCCGCTGGACTTCATCGGGAAGGCGGGGCAGGGCGATGGAAACGCGGTTCTGCACAAGCACCTGAACCTTGTCGAGATCGGTGCCGAGCTTGAAGGTGATCGTCAGCGACATGGCGCCATCGGCGCTGGAGTAGGAAGACATGTAGAGCATGTCTTCGACGCCGTTGATCTGCTGTTCGAGCGGGGTCGAAACCGTGTCGGCGATCGTCTGCGGATCGGCGCCCGGATAGGAGGTGCGCACGACGATGGTCGGCGGTGCGATCTCCGGATATTGGGAGACCGGCAATTGCGTGTAGGCAATGCTGCCGACGACGAGAAGAACAATGGAGATGACGGCCGCAAAGATCGGCCGGTCCACGAAGAAATGGGCAAATCTCATTGGCTGCTCTCCGCACCGGCGGTTTCCGGCGGCGCGTCTGTCCGCTCCTTCGGCAGTTCGGTCATCTGAGGTGTTACCTTTGCGCCGGGCCGGGCGCGTATCAGGCCGTTGACAATGATCGTCTCGGTGCCGTCGAGGCCTTCGCGAATGACGCGGTAGCCGTAGAGCCGCGGGCCGGGCCGGACGGGCTTGGTCGAAACCGTGCCGTCTGGTGCGACAACATAAACGACGCGCTCATTCTGGTCGGAACCGATTGCCTCGTCGGGGACGAGAATGGCCTGATAGGTGTTAGAAGCTTCGACCTGGATGCGGCCGAAGAGGCCGGGCTGAAGGACGAGATCAGGATTGGGGAAGCGGGCACGCAGACGAATGGTGCCGCTCTCGTTGTCGATCCGGTTCTCGGCGAAATCGAGTTTTCCCTGGAACGGCTTGGCATTGGGATCCGAGATCGTGACGGTTACATCCAGTCCGCCGCCGCCCTGCTGGAGAGCCTTGCCCAGTTTGCGCGCCGTGTCGGCGAAGTTCAGCAGGCGGCGCTCGTCGACATCGAAATAGAAATCGATCGGATCGAGTGAGACGATCGTCGTCAGCACGGTCTGATCTGTCTGCACGAGGTTGCCGGCAGAGATCAGGCGCCGGTCGATGCGGCCGCTAAGCGGCGCGGTGATCTCCGTATATTCCATGTCGAGAGCCGCGCGATCGGCTGCAGCCTGAGCGCCGCGGACATTGGCTTGCGCCGAATCGAATTCACGGCGGCGATCGTCCAGCGTCTGCGCCGACTGGCTGCCGCTCGAAGCAAGCGACTGGGCGCGCTTATATTGCGCATCGGCAAAGACCAGAGCCGATTTCGACGCTTCGAGCGCGGCATTCGCCTGATTGAGCGCGGTGACAAACGGCCGCTGATCGATGACGAAGAGCCGGTCGCCCTGTTTCACCAGTGCGCCGTCGGTGAAGTCGATCTCCTGCAGATAGCCACCGACGCGCGAGCGGACGGAAACCTCATCGACAGGCTCGAAACGGCCGATGAACTCATCATTGTCGACCACATCGCGCACGACGGGCTTGGCAACGGTGACGGGTGGGGGAGCAGGCGCCTGCTGCGCCTCGGCAATAAGTGGCAGGAAGGCTGCGAAGCAGCCGAGCGCCAGTGTCTGTCGAAGTGAATAAGCCATTCCGGTCCCCCTTGCGGGCGGCCGAACGCAGCCGCCTGAACCTATGCCTGAGATAAGCTGTTCATACCTGCTGGAACGAAAGCATGAGCCTTCGTCCTAAGTCCGAATTCTACTCATGTTTGGCTGCCGGGAAGATGACAGGTGCAAGCCAGCGCCTCGAAATCAACCGGAGGGAGAAAATTCTGCTTCCCCCTAACTCTATGAAGGCAGACTATAAACGGGAGAATCCAAAAATTGCAAACGTCAATTGATTGCATTGATTTGGAGTTCCCCAAACCCCGGCATTTCCGCCGATGTGTCGCTTTATCACATTGCTGTGACGAGTTCCGGCCGCTGCTTGGATCTTTCGAAAGACCGGATCGAAGGCTCCCCTTAGTGCCGGCTGCGGCATTTTGGCCGCAGGTGCGGAATCTTGAGGCTGCATCCTTGTGCGCTGCCTATGCTCAATATATCTACCAATATCATAAGGATGCTTATTACTAGCCGGCGAAGGTATATGACCAACAATCCGACACTCGGTTTTCTTCTGCACGACGTTGCCCGTCTGCTTCGCAAGCGGTTCGAGCAGCGCGCAAAGGACCTTGGGCTGACGCGGTCTCAGTGGCAGACGCTTGCCTATCTCGCCAATAATGAGGGCATCCATCAGAGCGGGCTTGCCGAAATCCTCGAAATCGAGCCGATCACGCTGGTCCGCATCCTCGACAAGCTTGCCGAGCGCGGCCTGATCGAGCGCCGCCAGCACCCGACCGACCGGCGCATCTGGCTGCTTTACATGCGTGAAGCAGCTCATCCGATTCTCGCCGAAATGCGAGGGATCGGCGACGTGACGCGCGGCGAAGCATTGGAAAGCGTCACGCCCGAACAGCGCGACCAGCTTTTCCACATCCTGTCCGTAATGAAGACGAACCTGGTGCAGGCGTGCCGGTCTCCGGTCGCCGAGAATGAGACGAAACATGGCTGACCAATCCCCGCTGCGCGTCGTGTCCGATGCGAGTGCCAAGAACCCTGTCGAAGAAAAAGACATTCCCCAACAACCGGAAACGGTAGCTGAGGCGCCTTCATCCAATTCAGCGCCTGCGGCTGCCGCGGTGGCTGCGCCTGGCGGCAACAAGGTCCGCCGCCGGCGCAGCTTCACCCGCCCCGTCCTCTTTGCCCTGCTGCCCGTGGCGCTCGCCGTCGGCGGCTATTATTACGTCAATGGCGGTCAGGTCATGTCGACCGATAACGCCTATATCCAGGCGGACATGGTGGGCATCACGACCGATGTTTCGGGCATCGTCGCGCAGATCAACGTGCACGAGAACGAGCAGGTCAAGGCGGGGCAGGTGCTTTTCAGCCTGCAGTCCGACGCCTTCAGGATCGCGCTTGACGGCGCCAAGGCGCAGCTCGGCGCGCAGCGCAACCAGATCATGAACCTCAAGGCCAGCTACCAGCAGTCGCTTGCCGAGATCACCCAGGCCGAAGCCGATCTGCCCTATTACCAGGATCAGTTCGACCGGCAGCAGAGCCTCGTCAACAACGGCAGCGCGACGCAATCGGCCTATGACGAAGCCAAGCACAATCTCGAGGCCGCGCAGCAGAAGGTCTCCGTCGCCAAGGCGGAAGCCGCAACGACGCTCGCCCAGCTCGGCGGCAATGCCGACCAGCCGATCGAGGAAAACCCGCTCTATCTGCAGGCCAAGTCGCAGGTCGACAACGCCCAGCGCGAGCTCGACCACAGCGTCGTCAAGGCACCCTTCGATGGCATCGTGACCAACGTCAACGCACTGCAGGTCGGTTCCTATCTGCAGGCTTCGCAGCAGGCCTTCTCGCTGGTTTCGACCTCGCACCTGTGGATTGCCGCAAGTCCGAAGGAAACCGAGCTGACCTACGTCAAGCCCGGCCAGTCGGTCGATATCTACGTCGACACCTATCCGGGCGTCCTATGGAAGGGCAAGGTCGAGAGCATCAGCCCGGCTTCCGGTTCCTCCTTCTCGCTGCTGCCGGCACAGAACACGACCGGCAACTGGGTGAAGGTCGTACAGCGTATTCCGATGCGCGTCAGCATCGACGACTCTCAGGGCAAACCGCCGCTCCGTGTCGGCATGAGCACGGTCGTCGATGTCGATACCGGCCATGCGCGTGGTCTTCCCGATTTCATCAGCAATCTTCTGGGCCAGGCCAAGAGCCACGAGTAACGGCCATGAGCAATGCTCCTGCATCACCGGCAACCCCCGTCGCCAATCGCGGCGCTATTACGGCCTGCGTCATTCTCGCCGTCATCATGCAGGCGCTGGATACGACGATCGCCAACGTGGCGCTGCCCTATATCCAGGGCAGCGTTTCGGCTTCCGCCGACCAGATCAACTGGGTCTTGACTTCCTATATCGTCGCGGCCGCGATCATGACGCCGCCGTCGGGCTTTCTTGCCGCCAAGTTCGGCCGCAAGCGCGTGCTGCTGACGGCAATCGTCGGCTTCGTCGTCGCCTCCGTTCTTTGCGGTCTCGCGCAGTCATTGCCGCAGATCGTTGCTTTCCGCTTGCTGCAGGGCCTGTTCGGCGCCTCGCTCGTTCCCCTTTCTCAGGGCATCCTCCTCGACATCTATTCCGTCGAGGAGCGCGGCTCGGCCATGGCCCTATTTGGCGTCTCGGTCATGGTCGGGCCGGTTCTGGGGCCAGTCATCGGGGGGTGGCTTACCGACAATATCAGCTGGCGCTGGGTCTTTTACATCAACATTCCGATCGGCGCGCTCGCCTTTGCCGGCATCGTCATATTCGTCTCGGAGACGAAGAGGGATGCGCTCGCCAAGCTCGACTGGTTCGGCTTCGGGATGATGAGCCTGTTCATCGCTGCGCTGCAGCTCTTTCTTGATCGCGGCGAGCAGCTCGACTGGTTTTCCTCCGGCGAAATCATGATCGAAGCGATCGTCTGCGCCGCGGCTTTCTATCTGCTGCTAGTGCATACGCTGACGGCGGAGAAATCCTTCGTCAATCCGCGGCTGTTCCTCGACCAGAATTTTACCGTCAGCATGGTCTTCATTTTTGTGATCGGCATCACCTATCTCGCCTCGCTGGCGCTGATGACGCCGTATCTGCAGACGCTGATGGGCTATCCGGTCATCACCGCGGGTGTCGTCATGGGACCGCGCGGCCTCGGCACCATGCTCTGCATGTTCATCGTCGGCCGGTTGATCGGCAAGGTGGATACGCGCTGGCTGCTGCTGCTCGGTCTCGGCCTGACGGCCTGGGCAATGTACGACATGACCGGCTGGACGCCTGACGTGTCGCAGTGGACGATCATCTCGGTCGGCTTCATCCAGGGTGCCGGCCTCGGTTTCCTCTTCGTGCCGCTGACGACAATTGCCTTTGCGACGCTCCCCGCCCAGATGCGCGGCGATGGGACGGGCCTCTACAATCTGTCGCGTAACATTGGCTCCTCGGTCGGCATCTCGATCGTCTCGGCGCTGATCGTCGAGAATACGCAGAGCAATCACGAGTCGATCGCGGCCTATGTGACGCCGTTCAACCACGCCTTCAATGCGACGGCGGCGCAGAGTCTCAGTCCTTTGACGGCGGTCGGCCGTGCGGCGCTCAACGACGTCATCACGCTGCAGTCGACCATCATCGCCTATATGGACGACTTCAAACTGCTGATGCTGATGTCGCTTGCCGTCATGCCGCTGGTGCTGCTGCTTCGCAAGCCGAAGGCTGCGCCGGCCATGGACCACAGCGCCGTTATGGAGTGACAGTGAAGTTCCGCCATTAGCGGAACGGCTTGCTCAGATATCGCGATCCCTGAATGCCGAAGCGCCACGGTACTTCGGCATTTTTCGTGATGCCTATGCGCTTGCCTGAGACGATTGGTACGGGCGCAGACGGTGAGATCGCGTAAGGCGGCTTGTCGAGCGTCCGGTCGTTGATGGCTATATCGATGTCGAGTGCCTGGCAGAGCTTGCCGGGGCCGCTGCAGAGTTGCGCCAGCACATCGGTGCCCCGCCGCTCCATCATGGCCGGCAGGCCGATTTCCGGCTCCAGGGCACGGATCAGCACCGCCGAGCCCGGTGAACAGACGAAGTTCAGGCACCAGTACATGCCGTAGATGCGGTAAATATAGACATTGCCCGGACGGCCATACATGGCGCCGTTGCGCTTGGTCGGTCCGCGGAAACTGTGGGAGGCCGGGTCGTCGGGGTAATAGGCTTCCGTCTCGGTGATCCGCCCGCCTGCATCGTTGACTGTGAGGTGGCAGCCGAGCAGGTCGCGGGCGACCTCGATCGCATCACGTTCAAAGAAATGGCGCAGGCTTTCCCCGGCAAGCGGGCCGGCGCCGATCGCGCCATTGATCATGTCGGTTGTCATGAAGAGTGCCGATAACATCCTCTTTGCTCATCCACCACCCGGAACAATGATTTGCCGGCTGGCGTTTGGAACGCAAGCCAACAATTGCAAGGAAATGGATCATGGATGATCTCAAGCTCTATCGGCTGGTGCCTATCGCCGCTCCTGATGATCCCAACTGGGATCTTGCGCCTTCCCATGGCGTGGTGGTCGTTGCGGCGCTGACGCCTGGCGATGCACGTATCGTCGCCGCAGAAGCCGAGCTCGATTTTCTGGAAATCGACGGTTCGCCGGCGGAAGACAAGTCGACAAAGAATGCGAGCGCGTTCCGCAACGAAAAACTCTATACCGTCATCGAAGAAGCGGCGCACACTGAGATCACCGAGCGTGGCGTCGTCCGCGGTGAGGTCCGCGTCGATAACATCGTCTCGACACAGGTTTAGTGTCCGGCGTTGGGATCGCGCATTGGAATGGAGGTGACGGTGACGGAGACCGGATCGCTTGCAGGGAAGGAATCCTCCAACCCTTCGTTCAACTCCTCCTCCAGCATTGCGGCATCCTTGCTGCGGGCGCTATCACCGTGAACGGGTTCGAATGCAGAGGTCAGCAGCGCTCTGGCTCTGGCAATGGCATTGTCGTGGGTGAGATCGGGCGCTTCGCGCAGGGTGACCGCGATCCGGTCTTCGCCTTCACCGCCGAACTCGACGACGAAGCCTTCACCGGTCTGGTAGACGATGATATCGCTGAGTGCCATGTCCGTTCCTCCGAAAACGCTAATATGAGTGAACCGTGTTTTCGGCGGTTTGTCGAGCAAAGACCTTCACGAGCCAATCGATGAAGACGCGCACGCGCGGCGAAAGCTGGCGGTTTCGCGGATAAAGCAGCGATACCGGCGTCCGCGTGAGCGGAAAATCGGCGAGCACTTCGACGAGAGTGCCGGCGGCAAGATCGTGCTCGGCGTGATAGCGCGGGATCTGGATCATGCCGAGGCCCATGCGGGCGGCGGAAATGTAGCTCTCGGCCGCATTGACGGTCACGGTCGCAGGAATGGCGATGTTGCGAACGCTGCCGTCGACGATGAATTCCAGCGGCAGCGGACCGGCGCTGCCGGTCGCGCGGAAGCCGACCATGCGGTGGGCATCGAGCCTATCAGGGTGTTCGGGCTTGCCGAACGCGACGATATAGGACGGCGAGGCAAGAGTAATCTCATCCAGCATGGCGACGCGGCGCGCAACCATGTCGCTGTCCTGCGGCACGCCGACGCGCAGCACACAATCGATGCCTTCGCGCACCAGATCCACCAGCCGGTCACCCTCGCTCATATAGAACTCGATATCGGGATAGGTCTCCAGGAAGGATGGCAGGCTCGGCAGCACGAAGTGCCGGGCAAGCGTGCCATGAACGTCGACCCGCAGCAGCCCTTTCGGCTTGGCGCCGACAAAGGCGCCTTCGGCATCTTCGATGTCGGCGAGGATCGACAGGCAGCGCTGATAATAGGCCTCACCGTCGAGCGACGGGCTGACATGGCGCGTCGTGCGCTGGAGCAGACGCACGCCAAGGCGCGCCTCCAACTGCTTGACAGCATCTGTCACCGTCGAGCGCGGCAAGCCGGTATCTTCGGCGGCAAGCGTGAAGCTGCGGCGCTCCACGACGCGGGAAAAGACCCGCATGGCATCAAATCTGTCCATCTTATTTGTTCGTATTTCCCGGATAGTGATGCCGAATAATGGCTGATTATCCGCAAAGTGGAAAGGGGCATCTTCTCCTCATCGAAAAGGCGCTGCGGCGCCGAAATCAAAGGAGAAGAACATGTCTGCCAATCAAAACAAGGTCGCTCTCGTTACCGGCGCTTCCCGCGGCATCGGTGCTTCGATCGCCGAACGTCTCGCAAAGGACGGCTTCACCGTCGTCATCAACTATTCAGGCAATGCGGCACTTGCCGAAGAACTGGCCCAGAAGATCGAAAAGGCCGGCGGCAAGGCGCTGACGGCACAGGCCGATGTTGCCGATGCCGAGGCCGTGCGCCGTATGTTCGGCGCTGCAGAAGCAGCCTTCGGCGGTGTCGACGTCCTCGTCAACAATGCCGGCATCATGCTGCTTTCCCGCCTTGCCGATGTCGACGACGCGACGTTCGACCGCCAGATCAGCGTCAACCTTAAGGGTACGTTCAACACGCTGCGCGAGGCTGCCAAGCGTCTGCATGACGGTGGCCGGGTCATCAACTTCTCGAGCTCGGTCGTCGGCCTGAAGCCGGAAACCTACAGCGTCTATGCCGCCACGAAGGCTGCCGTCGAGACGATGAGCGCTATCATGTCGAAGGAAATGCGCGGTCGCCGGATTACCGTCAATACGGTCGCTCCCGGCCCGACAGGCACCGACCTCTTCCTCAACGGCAAGTCCGACGAGCTGATCGATCGCCTTGCCAAGGCAAACCCGCTCGAACGCCTTGGCACGCCTGAGGATATCGCTGGCGTCGTTGCCTTTCTCGCCGGCCCTGACGGCGCATGGATCAATGGTCAGGTGCTGCGCGCCAATGGCGGCATGGTCTGACGCAGGTTTCGTGGCGGCGTGACGCGCCGCCAACGTTTTCCCTCGCATTCTTTCAGCCAACCCACTCACAGAAGGAACAGGATCATGAGCAAGCAAGTCATCGTCATCACCGGCGCTTCCAGCGGCTTCGGCGCCCTTACCGCCCGCGCGCTCGCCAAGGCCGGCCATACCGTTTATGCCTCGATGCGCGAAACCGAATGCCGCAACCGGCCGCAGGTCGAGGCCGTCGAAGCTTTCTCCAAGGAAAACGGCGTCGATCTGAAGGCTGTCGAACTGGATGTTGCCTCCGATGCTTCCGTCGAAGCCGGTATCGCGAAGGTGATCGCCGCCGAAGGCCATATCGACACGATCATCCACAATGCCGGCCATATGTCCTTCGGCCCGGCCGAAGCCTTCACGCCGGAGCAATATGCCGAGCTTTTCGATATCAACGTGCTTTCGACCCAGCGGGTGAACCGCGCAGTGCTTCCGCATCTGCGCAAGCAGGGGCAGGGGCTGGTCGTCTGGGTCTCCTCTTCGAGCACCCGCGGCGGCACGCCTCCCTATCTTGCTCCCTATTTCGCCGCCAAGGCCGCCATGGACTCGCTTGCCGTCTCCTATGCCAGTGAACTGACCCGCTGGGGCATCGAAACGACGATCATCGTTCCCGGCGCCTTCACCAAGGGCACGAACCACTTCGCCCATTCCGGTTCGCCTGCCGATACGGCCCGCGCTGCTGAATATAACGAAGGTCCCTATAGGGGTCTGCCGGAACTGGCGTTGAAGGGTCTTGCCTCGCTCGAACCTGCCGATGCGAATGCTGCTTCCGTTGCGACTGCGATTGTCGACGTGGTGAATATGCCTTTCGGCAAGCGGCCGTTCCGCACACATATCGACCCGTCGGAAGACGGTGCGGAAATCGTCAACGGCGTTGCCGATCGTGTCCGGGCCGAACTTTTCCGCCGCATCGGTATCGAGGATCTGCTGAAGCCTGCTATCAGGAGATAACCGCCTGTCGCAAAGTTGTGAACGGTCTCCCGAGTACAGCCCCTTACTATCCGGCTAAGCGCACCTATATCAGGATAGACGGACGCGGGTGGCACACCGCCGCCAGCGTCCCGACCTCCACTCCAGGGCCTGCCGCGCCTTTCCTGCGGTGCGACACACCTTCAGTTCAAGACATCAGATCAAGGCCCGTGACGGTTATCCCTCCCATCACGGGCCGCTTTCTTTTGTAAGCGGGCGTTTTCAGCGGGCGTTGAGATTCGCATCCGCCAGCAATTTCACCAGCCAGTCGACGAAGACGCGAACCTTGTTGCTGAGGTGCCGGTTCGGCGGATAGACGACGTAGAGCGGCAGCGACTCACGCGTCCATTCCTTCAGGGTTTGAACCAGCTCGCCTTTTGCCAGTGGTTCACGTGCCATGAAGATCGGAATCTGGGCGAGGCCGAGGCCGGCAAGGGCCGCGGTCATGTAGGTGCGGCTGTCATTGACGGAGACAATATAGCGCGGATTGACCTCGACAACCTCATTGTCCTTGCGAAATTCGAAAGGCACCGTGCGATTGTTCTGGGCGCGGAAATAATTGACGGAATAATGTTCCGTTTCAAGCTCTTCCGGCCGCTGTGGCAGGCCGAATTTCTCGACATAAAGAGGCGCAACGCAGGTGATCATCTCGATCTCGGAAACGCGTCTGGCGATCAGCGACTGGTCGGCCGGCGTGCCGGCACGCAGCGCACAGTCGACGTTCTCAGCGAGATAGTCGACAGTGCGGTCGCCGACTCCGAGGTCGATGCGGATATCAGGGTAACGCTGGTAGAAATCGCAAAGCGCCGGCACGATGATGGAGTCGGCAAAGGCACCGGCCATCTCGACCCGCAACCGTCCCGTCGGCAGGCTCTGAGAGTTTGAAAGACTGCCATCCAGCTCCTCAAGTTCGGAAATGATCTGTGCGGCGCGTTCGTAGTAAAGGGCACCGTCCGTCGTCACCATGACCCGGCGCGTCGTGCGGTTGAGAAGCTTGGTGCGCAGATGCGCTTCCAGCCCCTGAATGAGATTGGTCACCGTCGCCTTGGGCATGGCGAGCATGTCGGCGGCGCGGGTGAAATTGCCCGTCTCCACCACGCGGATGAAGACGCGCATTGCCGAGAGCTGATCCATCGGTTCAAGTCCGGAGTTTGCGTTGCAACATTGTTCGGAATTTGGAATAGTGTTATCGCGATATCGCTTCTTATTCCCCGAATTGAATAACAATATCTTTTTGGTTCAAAATGCAAGAGGCGGGCGTTGTCCGTCATATGCAAAGAGATAGAGACGATGGTGCCCGAGATCAAAGACATGGTGCTGGAAAAGGTGGCCGCTGGCCCCGTTTCTGCGCGCGTCTATATGGGTGCCGATTTCGGCAAGGGTCCGCCGATCGTGCTCTATCTGCATGGCGGGGCATTCCTCGATAGCGATCCGAATGCCGACCGCCCGATCGCCAGCAGCCTCGCAAAGGCGGGTGCGATCGTCGTATCTGCCGATTACAGCACGCTGTCGGGCAACGTTTTTCCGAAGGCGCTTGAAGTTTCTTTCTCGATCCTTTCCTATCTTGCCCTCAAGAAAGCCGGTCTTGGTGACCGCAAGTCGCTGCTTTTCGTCGCCGGTGAAGAGGCGGGTGGCAATGTCGCTGCCGGCGTCGCGCTAAAGGCGCGTGACCAGATTCCGGATGCGCTTGACGGCCAGATCCTGATTTCTCCTCTTCTCGATCCTTTCATGGGTACGTCTTCGATCCGCAAGGCGGACAAGATCGGCATGCGCCAGCGCTGGACTGAAGGCTGGAGCCATTATCTGAGCGGCGGCGGCTGCCATCCTTATGCTGCGCCATGCCTCTGTTCGCGTATATCAGGTGTTGCACCGGCCCTGATTTTTACGGCGGAGGATGATCCGCTGCATGACGAAACAATCGGTTACGCCGCTCGCCTGAAGAAGGCAGGCGTTGGCGTGCGCCAGCATGTTCTTCCCGCCGGGACAGGTTGGCCATCCATTTACGGCGGAAAATCTGAGGGGATTTCCACGTGGCAGGGCAACGTCAGCCGCCATTTCGGAGATTTCCTTCAGGACGTGAGCGTTCAGCCACAATTGCATTGAAGACGAACTGATTTTTTACGGCCATTCGGGGCCGCAAGGAGAGTACCAATGACGTCCAGAAGTAAGCGCTGGGCCCTGGTGGGCGCCGGTCTGGGTGTTGCTGCGTCCGTTTCGGCCGCTGCCATCTTTTTCGAACTGCCGATGAGCGCAACCGCCACGGCCGCCTCCGAACCTGCGCAGCCGCCCGCTGTGCCGGTGACGGTTGCCGTCGTCGCCAGCCGGGATGTGACGAACTGGGAGAATTTCTCCGGTCGTCTTGAGGCTATCGACCGTGTGCAGATCCGCCCCCGCGTTGGGGGTGCCATCCAGTCCGTGCATTTCCGTGAAGGTGCCTTGGTGAAACAAGGCGACCTGCTTTTCGCCATCGATCCTGCCCCCTATCAGGCAGCCGTCGCCCAGGCCCAGGGCCAGGTCGCTTCGGCTGAAGCCAAGGTCAGCCTGGCACAGACGGAACTCGATCGTGGACGCCGTCTCTCGGACAACCGTACAATCTCGCAGAGCGATCTCGACCAGCGCCAGAGCACGCTGGCCGAAGCCCAGGCGAGCCTGCGTTCGGCACAGGCGGCTCTCCAGTCCGCGCAGCTCGATCTCGATTACACGCAGGTTCGCGCACCGGTTTCCGGCCGTATCGGTAAGATCGAGGTCACGGTCGGCAATATTGTCGCCGCCGGCTCGGCCTCGCCTGAGCTGACGACGCTCGTCTCCGTCGATCCGATCTATGCAAGCTTCAACGCGAGCGAAGAGATGGTCACGAAGGCTCTTTCGGAGCTTCCGGCAACTGACGCCGCATTGCCGGCGGTTGAACAGATCCCGGTCGAAATCGGCACGCTTGCCGATGAGGGAACGCCGATCAAGGGCAAGCTTCAGCTCGTCGACAACGAAGTCGATGCTGCCAGCGGCACCATTGCCGTGCGGGCAGTCTTCGACAATCCCGGTGGCAGGCTGATCCCCGGCCAGTTCGTGCGAGTGCGCATGGGCCAGCCGAAGGCCGAGAACAAGATCGTCATCAGTGACCGGGCCGTCGGCACCGACCAGGACAAGAAGTTTGTCTTCGTCGTCGACGGTGAGAACAAGGTCAATTACCGGCAGATCCAGCTCGGCTCGCTGTTCGATGGCCAACGCGTGATCGAAGGCGGCCTCGAGGTCGGCGACAAAATCGTCGTCAATGGGTTGCAGCGCATCCGTCCGGGTGCAGTCGTCGCACCTCAGATGGAAGAGAAGGTCGCGACCGCTCAGTAAGATGCAGTCCCCTCCTTCAGGGAGGGGCCATTGGCCGAAATAACATGACCCGCCGGCGAGCCTTCAGACCGCCGGAGAGGGATTTTGCATCCATGTTCACCCCGGAGAGGGCTTTAAAATGAACATATCCAGATTCTTTGTCGACCGCCCGGTGTTTGCCGGTGTTCTTTCGGTCCTCATCGTGGTCGCCGGCCTGATCGGCCTCAGGGCGTTGCCGATCTCGGAATATCCCGAGGTCGTGCCGCCGTCGATCGTCGTGCGCGCCACCTATCCCGGCGCAAACCCGACCGTCATTGCCGAAACGGTGGCCACACCGCTCGAAGAGCAGATCAACGGTGTCGAGGGCATGCTCTACATGTCCAGCCAGGCGACATCGGACGGCGTTTTGAACGTCACGGTCACCTTCAAGCTCGGCACCGACCCGGACAAGGCGCAACAGCTCGTTCAGAACCGCGTGTCGCAGGCCGAACCCCGCCTGCCGGCGGAAGTTCGTGCACTCGGCATTACCACGGTCAAGAGCTCGCCGGACTTCATCATGGTCGTCAACCTCGTTTCCGATGGGAACAGCCATGACATCACCTATCTGCGCAATTATGCGACGCTGAACATCAAGGACCGGCTCGCCCGCATCGCCGGCGTAGGCCAGGTGCAGGTCTTCGGCGCCGGCGACTATTCGATGCGCGTGTGGATCGATCCGCAGAAGGCTGCCGAGCATAATCTTGCCGCCAGCGACATCAGCAACGCGATCAGCTCACAGAACGTCCAGGCTGCTGCCGGTATCATCGGCGCCTCTCCCAGCCAGCCGGGGGTCGATCTCCAGCTCAACGTGAATGCCCAGGGCCGTCTGCGCACGCCCGAGGAATTCGGCAACATCATCGTCAAGACGGGCGCCAATGGCGAAATCACCCGCCTGCGCGACGTTGCCCGGATCGAACTCGGTGCCGCCGACTACACGCTGCGTTCGCTGCTCGACGGCAAGCCGGCTGTCGCTGTCGCCGTTCTCCAGGCGCCGGGTTCGAACGCCATCGAGATCGCCGACAATGTCCGTGCGACCATGGATGAGCTGCAGTTGGCCATGCCGACAGGCGTGAAGTACGAGATCGTCTACGATACGACGAAGTTCGTTCGCGCCTCGATCGAGAAGGTCATCGATACGCTGCTCGAAGCCATCGCGCTCGTCGTTCTCGTCGTCATTCTGTTCCTGCAGACATGGCGTGCCTCGATCATTCCGCTGATCGCCGTTCCTGTATCGATCATCGGTACGTTCGCGGTCATGTATATGTTCGGCTTCTCGATCAATGCGCTCAGCCTTTTCGGCCTGGTGCTGGCGATCGGTATCGTCGTGGACGACGCGATCGTCGTCGTTGAAAACGTCGAACGCAACATCGAGGCCGGGCTCAGTCCACGCCAGGCGACTTACAAGGCCATGAAGGAAGTCTCCGGCCCGATCATCGCGATCGCGCTGGTACTCGTCGCGGTCTTCGTACCGCTCGCCTTCATCTCCGGCCTGTCGGGTCAGTTCTATCGCCAGTTCGCGCTGACGATCGCGATCTCGACTGTCATTTCAGCCTTCAATTCGCTGACGCTGTCTCCGGCTCTCGCCGCCCTTCTCCTGAAGGGGCATCATGCGCCGAAGGACTGGCTGACGCGGTTCATGGATGCGATCTTCGGCTGGTTCTTCCGCGGGTTCAACCGCGCTTTCGGCGCCGGTTCGAACGCCTACGGCAAGGGCGTCGGTGGTCTGGTGTCGCGCAAGAGCATCGTCATGGTGATCTACCTTGCGCTGGTCGGAGCGACCTACGGCATCTTCAATACGGTGCCGGGCGGTTTCGTGCCGTCGCAGGACAAGCAGTATCTGATCGGCTTTGCCCAGTTGCCGGATGCCGCAAGCCTGGACCGTACGGAAGACGTCATCAAGCGCATGACCGACATCGCCCTGGCGCAGCCGGGCGTTGCCAACGCGATCGCCTTCCCGGGCCTGTCGATCAACGGCTTCACCAACTCGTCGAATGCCGGCATCGTCTTCGTGACGTTAAAGGATTTCGAGGAGCGCAAGACGCCCGATCTTTCGGGCGGGGCAATTGCCATGGCCCTGAACCAGAAGTTCGGCGCCATCCAGGATGCCTTCATCGCCATGTTCCCGCCGCCGCCGGTCAACGGCCTCGGCCAGACGGGCGGTTTCAAACTGCAGATCGAGGATCGCGCAGGCTTGGGCAACCAAGCACTTGACGAGGCGACCAAGGCGGTGCTTGCCAAGGCCTATCAGACGCCTGAACTCGCTGGCCTGTTCTCCAGCTTCCAGATCAACGTGCCGCAGCTCTATGCCGATCTCGACCGTGCCAAGGCCGAGCAGCTTGGAGTCTCCGTCACTGATGTCTTCCAGACGCTGCAGATCTATCTCGGTTCGCTCTACGTGAACGACTTCAACGCTTTCGGCCGCACCTACAGCGTTCGTGTACAGGCCGATGCCAAGTTCCGTGCTCAGCCGGAAGATATCGGTCAGTTGAAGGTTCGCTCGGCATCGGGCCAGATGATTCCGCTCGCAGCTCTCCTGAAGGTGGATGCAAGTACAGGTCCGGAACGTGCGAACCGTTATAACGGCTTCCTCGCTGCCGATATCAACGGTGGTCCGGCTCCGGGCTTCTCGTCCGGGCAGGCACAGGCTGCGATCGAAAAGATCCTGAATGAGACGCTGCCTGCCGGCATCGACTTCGAGTGGACCGACCTGACCTACCAGCAGATCCTTGCCGGCAACTCCAGCGTCGTCGTCTTTCCGCTCGCCCTGCTGCTCGTCTTCCTGGTGCTCGCTGCCCAGTATGAGAGCCTGACGCTGCCACTGGCGATCATCATGATCGTGCCGATGGGTGTTCTTGCCGCCTTGACGGGCGTCTGGCTCACCGGTGGAGACAACAACATCTTCACGCAGATCGGCCTCGTCGTCCTTGTCGGTCTATCGGCCAAGAACGCGATCCTGATCGTGGAATTTGCCCGCGAACTGGAGTTCGAAGGCAGGACGCCGCGGGAAGCCGCAATCGAGGCAAGCCGTCTGCGCCTGCGCCCGATCCTCATGACCTCCATGGCCTTCATCATGGGCGTCGTGCCGCTCGTCACTTCGACTGGTGCCGGTTCGGAAATGCGCGCGGCCATGGGCGTTGCGGTGTTCTCGGGTATGATCGGCGTGACCTTCTTCGGTATCTTCATGACGCCGGTGTTCTATGTGCTCCTGCGCCGGATGACGGGCAACCGTCCGCTCATCCAGCACAACGACAATCATCCGCAGGACGAAGACGACCATATGAAGGTCGCTGCGGAGTAACCTCTCCTTTGTCGGGTAAATCGGGCGGGGACCTTAGTCCTCGCCCGTTTCGTTTTTGAGCGCTCCGACAAAAAATGCGTTACGTCCATCAAAACGGTTGCATGCTGAGGTGAGGAGATTATCAAGGGCAGGCAACAGTTCGGGGAGGGCTGGGTGACACACGCATCGAAAGACGATGGAAAGCGCAAGATCGCTTTCCTCGGCACCGGGCTCATGGGGGCGCCGATGGTGCGGCGACTGCTTGGCGCAGGCTTTTCCGTCACTGTCTGGAACCGTGATCGCGCCAAGGCGGAGGCTCTTTCCAGCGATGGCGCCAATGTCGCTTCCGCGCCCGCCGAAGCCGCCTCTGCAGCCGATATCGTCATCTCCATGCTAACCAATGCTCAGGCCGTAGGACAGGTGCTGTTCGACATGGGCACTGTCGAGGCCATGAGACCAGGCGCTGTCGTCATCGACATGAGTTCCATCGCGCCGCCTTTCGCGCGCGCGCATGCGGAGAAGCTTGCCGCACGGGGTATCCGCCATATCGACGCGCCGGTTTCCGGCGGCGTGATCGGGGCCTCATCCGGGACGCTTGCCATCATGGCGGGCGGGGATGCTTCCGTCATTACCGAACTGGCTGATGTCTTTGCGCCGATGGGGCGCGTCACCCATGTCGGGCCTGATGGGTCAGGGCAGCTTGCCAAGCTCGCCAACCAGCAGATCGTTGCAGTGACGATCGGCGCTGTCGCAGAAGCGATGATGCTGATTGAGGCAGGCGGTGGTTCGCCGGCAGCGTTCCGGGATGCCGTGCGCGGCGGCTTTGCCGACAGCCGCATTCTGGAAATCCACGGCAAACGCATGATCGACCGGCAGTTCGCGCCGGGCGGTTCTTCAGCCAATCAGTTGAAAGATCTCGACGCGGTCATGGCGACGGCGAAGGCCTTGTCCCTCACGCTGCCGCTGACGGAAGCGGTGCATGCCGAATTCACCGAATTTGTTGCTAAAGGCAACGGTGAGACGGATCACAGTGCCCTGTTGCTCCATCTCGAAGACAGGAATGCCCGACCGGGAGGAAAGAGATGACCGATAGCGAGACCGCCAAACGCCGCCTGCGTTCGCAGGACTGGTTCGATAATCCCGATCATATCGACATGACGGCACTCTATCTGGAGCGCTTCATGAATTACGGTGTGACGCCCGAGGAATTGCGGTCTGGCAAGCCGATCATCGGCATTGCCCAGAGCGGCAGCGACCTGACGCCCTGCAACCGCGTCCATATCGAATTGGCCAAGCGCGTTCGTGACGGCATCCGCGATGCGGGCGGCATCCCGATTGAATTTCCGACCCATCCGATCTTCGAGAACTGCAAGCGCCCGACGGCAGCACTCGACCGCAATCTCGCCTATCTCGGCCTCGTTGAAATCCTCTACGGCTATCCGCTCGACGGTGTCGTGCTGACGACGGGCTGCGACAAGACAACGCCTTCGGCGATCATGGCGGCTTCGACGGTTGATATTCCCGCCATCGTTCTGTCGGGCGGGCCGATGCTCGATGGCTGGCACGAGGGCAAGCTTGCCGGCTCCGGGATGGCGATCTGGCAGTCACGGCGGAAGCTTGCGGCCGGCGAGATCGACGAAGAGGAATTCCTGCAGACGGCGCTCGATTCGGCACCCTCCGTCGGTCATTGCAACACGATGGGCACGGCCTCGACAATGAATGCGCTGGCCGAGGCGCTCGGCTTGTCACTGACGGGCTGTGGCAACATCCCCGCCGCCTATCGCGAACGCGGCCAGATGGCCTATCGCACCGGCCGTCGCGCCGTCGAGATCGTGTTCGAAGACCTGAAGCCGTCGGATATCCTGACGCGTGACGCCTTCCTCAATGCCATCAAGACCAATTCTGCAATCGGTGGCTCGACCAACGCTCAGCCGCATCTTGCTGCCATGGCGAAACATGCGGGCGTCGAGCTTTATCCTGATGACTGGCAGGTGCACGGCTTTGACATTCCGCTGCTGGCGAATGTGCAGCCGGCAGGGGCCTATCTTGGCGAGAAGTTCCATCGTGCCGGCGGCACGCCTGCGGTCATGTGGGAGCTGCTGCAGGCGGATAAGCTGAACGGGGACTGTCGCACCGTCACCGGCAAGACCATGGCCGAGAATCTGAGAGGACGTGAGGCGCGCGACCGCGATGTCATCAAGCCCTACAACGAGCCTTTGAAGGAGCGGGCCGGTTTCCTTGTGCTCAAGGGCAATCTCTTCGATTTCGCCATTATGAAAATGAGCGTCGTCTCCGAGGATTTCCGCAAGCGTTATCTGCAGGAACCGGGCCGCGAAGGCGTGTTCGAAGGCAAGGCCGTCGTTTTCGATGGCTCCGAAGATTACCACAAGCGCATCAACGATCCGGAGCTTGGTATCGACGGGAACACGATCCTCGTCATCCGCGGCGCCGGTCCGCTCGGCTGGCCGGGGTCTGCCGAAGTGGTCAACATGCAGCCGCCGGATCATATCTTGAAGCGTGGTATCAACAGCCTGCCGACGATCGGTGACGGGCGCCAGTCCGGCACTTCGGACAGCCCCTCGATCCTCAATGCTTCGCCCGAAAGTGCCGCCGGCGGTGGACTTGCCTGGCTCCGGACGGGCGACATGGTCCGCATCGATTTCAACCATGGGCGTTGCGACATGCTGGTCGACGATGCCGAAATCGAGCGGCGCAAGGGCGACGGAATTCCGCCAGTACCGACCGATGCGACGCCGTGGCAGCGCATCTACCGCAATTCGGTGACGCAGCTCTCGGACGGTGCTGTCATCGAGGGGGCATCTGACTTCCGGCAGATTGCCAAGAATCCACCACGTCACAATCACTGATTGAGGGTATTCTCCGGCTAAAACAATACTGATCGAAAAGGAGGCAGTCGTAACGAACAGTTCACCTAGTAACTAGTTCGGTACTTCTGAAAAGGCTTCATTAATGGGGGCTTGCGACTATACTATGAGTTTTGCAGGCTTCGAAGGCTGAAACCGAATTGCCCGAGAACAAACCAACGCGATCCGAGCGAGAGTTCCAGAATCTTCTCCGGAGACTGGAGCTTGCGCTGGACGCTTCGCAGATCGGTGTGTGGGAGCACAGCATCAACAGGGATGTTATTCTCTGGGATGCGCAGATGCATCGCCTGTATAGTACCGGCCAGGCGGATCGGACAGTGCCGACCTGGTTCTGGTCGAATGCCTTGCATCCCGAGGACCGGGAACGGGCCGAGCAGGATTTCGAGCGAGCGGTCGCCGCCCGCGGTGCCTATGACTCACAGTTTCGCATCATCCTGCCGAGTGGAGAGATCAGGCATTTAAGGTCGCGTGCACATTTTTACGTCGATGAGGAAGGTACTCCGTCCTTCATCGGCGCGGAATGGGACGTGACATCTGACGTATTGCTCAATGCCGAACTCGGCAAGCAGAAGATGGTGGCGGAGACCCGGGCGCAGGCACTTGAGGAAAGCAATGCGCGGATCGAGCATGTGGCCGACCACGACTACCTGACGGGGATGCCGAACCGGCGTCTGCTCGACAAGCGGCTTGCCGGGCTGCCAACGGACAAGAGCGTGTCCACGCTTGCCGTTCTGCATCTCGATCTCGACCAGTTCAAACAGATCAATGACAGCCATGGTCACGCCGCCGGCGATGCCGTGTTGCGGGCGGCATCGCTCAGAATCGCCGCTGCCATTCCCGCAAATGGGATGGCGGCGCGTGTCGGCGGTGACGAATTCGTCATCGTGCTGATCAACTTCGTCGGCCTCGACGAACTGAAGGCTATCGTCGAGGATGTGCAGCGGCGATTGCGGAAGAAAATCCGTTTCGGGCAGGAGATGCTACAATCCGGCGCGTCTATCGGCGTATCCTGGAGCAGCGACAGGCGGGCGCGCAATCTGCTCGCTGAATCCGATCTGGCACTCTATCAGGCGAAAAAACTCGGCCGCAACCGTATCGAATTTTTCAGCCGGCAGCTTCAGGAAGACCTGCGGGGCAGGCGCCGCCTCGCCGAGGATCTCGCTCAAGCCCTGGAGCAGGGTCAGGTCGTTCCCTACTATCAGGTTCAGCTCGATGCGCGCACCCGCGAGATCACCGGACTGGAAGCGCTGGCACGCTGGAACCATCCGGAAAAGGGCGTGCTTGCGCCGGGCGTCTTCCTCCGCATTGCCGACGAATATGGGCTTTCCGCAGAGATCGATGCCATGGTCCTGCAGCGCGCGCTCGAAGATCGCGCCGCCTGGCAGGCCATGGGTTGCAGTGTGCCGCGAATCGCCGTGAATATCTCGCCTGCGCGTCTTGCCGATCCAGCTCTGCTGGACAAGCTGCGCCGGCTCGCTATTCCGCCGGGCGCCATCGTCTTCGAGTTGGTGGAAACGATCTTCCTCGACGATTGCGATGAGAAATTCCTCGCCAATATCGACCTCATCAAGCAGATGGGCATCGATATCGAGATCGATGACTTCGGTTCCGGTCATGCCTCGCTCATCGGCCTGGTACGACTGAAACCGAAGCGACTTAAAATCGACCGCCAACTCGTCACCGATGTCGTGGAATCGGCTGAGCAGAGGCGTGTGGTCGGATCGATCGTCGAAATCGCCAAGGCTCTCGGTGTAGAAGTGATCGCCGAAGGGGTGGAGACCGAAGCTCATGCCGTGACGCTGTCGTGGCTCGGCTGCGACAGCCTGCAGGGCTTTGCGCTCGGCTATCCCTCAAGCGCCGCCGATACGGGGCGCCTTCTTGCACCAACCGGCCACAACGGCAAATCGCGCAGTGTGGCCGGCTGAGATTTCTCAGACCGTATAAATCCAATCGATGAATGGAAGAGAACCAATCTCGGTTGCGAATGGCCCAGCTGTTGAATGCGTCGAAGTAATCCTCAATGCACCGAGACGGCACGCCTTGGGTGCGTGCCGTACTTTCAGGTCGTGCGGAAGCGGCCCCGGATCTGGCTCATGTAGAAGTCACCAGGAGAAGCAGCTGCGGCGAGTCCGACGACGATGCCTTCAGGGACATCTTCGTAATGACGGCGCTGGCCGTTGGTCAGATAGAGCGTGAGGTGTCGGGTCTCGCGCTTGTAGTTGATCGCTTCAATGAGTTTGGACTGCAGTCTAGTTTCCATGCGGTACTCCCCGAAGTGTTTAGCGCGAGAGAAGTGGCTGCTGGATCCGACGAGCGGTTCAAGACAGCGTCAAAGCTAATCCCTGGCCGATTCAAGTCAAGGATCGAAAGAGCTTGGCCGCACCTATTTTGAGTTAAATGCGTCTGAAGTTTGACGCGCTAAATTAGCCCGAAAGCATTATGACCATTAAGCGCAACCTGCAGCGGAACAATGCTCCTTCAGCGAGCGTTCAGAGCGCTTCGTCCGGCCTTGAAATGGGATGTCCTCGCGGGTGATTCTGCCGGCGGGACGGTCAGGATCTTGCCGGGCTGCTCAACGACATGCCTGAGGTGCAGCTCGTTGCCAGCGCGAAATGATCAGGCGCGTCGCCAGAAGATGAGTTCCGGCACCTGCCAGGAGGGATTGGGCGCGGGCAACCAGGTCTTAGGGGAAAAATAATCCTTTGTGCGGCGCTGTTGGGCGGAGGTCTCCTGAAGCAGGAGCGTGAAGTTGAAGGCGCCCGGCCGCGAATATTCCTGAGTGAAGTTGATGAGGGCACCGAAGCCTTCCTCCTTCACATCCCTGAGATTGCGGATTGCCGCCAGCGCATCATGGAAATCCAGCCACGCCGGCTGCGTCAGCATGGTCTCGAAGACGCGCAATATGCTCGGATCAAGCTGTCCGTTGCCGTCGGTCGCGGGACCGACGAGCTTCACGCGCATGCTCGTAATCGTGCCTCTGCCATTGCCGCGCACGACGAGGAAGAGCGAGCTGACGACGTGGTCCTTCTCCTTCTTATAGATATGTTCGTAGGAGCATTCGAACGTATCGGAATTGAAGGCCGTTTCCGCCCATTCGCTTGTTTCGATGCCGGCAGAACGCAGTGCCTCGCACATGGCCGGGCCGGAAATCCGCCAGGTGCGCAGGAAAACACTCGCGAGCGCCGGCTGCGGTGGGTCGAACATGCGCGGCGCGATCTTGATGCTGACGGGTTCGGTGCGGCGGAAGATCTTGGGCGGTGGGGGAGGTGGAGGTGCCGCGGGCGGGAAAAGCTCTATGCCGAAGTAGTGGGCCAGCGACTTCAGGTGCCGCATGTCATTCGACAGCAGCACCGTTGCGCCAACTATCGAAACGGACAGAACAATCAGCAGCCACATGACGGCGCGGCCCTTTCGCGGCTGCGGCGCCAGTTTCATATTCTGATCAGACGATGGCATCGTCAGTTCGCGAGACCTCGGACAACGGAAGTCATCATTTATAAGGCTCGCGCCGATGTGGCAATCGATCTCGACCGGAGCGTGACATATTCGATTTAAAGCCACGCCGGAAAAAATATCGAGCCACGTTAAGCTGCGATGCGACGGTACTGTTTTCTGATTCGGTCGATGTAATACTGACCCGGCGAGGGTGCCGTCACCATCGTATTGACGTCGTCGGCCGGTACGCCTTCGAACAGGCGCTCTTCACCGTTGCGGAAGCAGATGCGCAGGCGCCCATCCTCCTGGCTGAAATAGACGTTCTGGATAATCCTGGATTTGACTGGAACTTCGTGCATCGTTTTTGCCCCTGTTTCGTTTTGAGGCACCTTAGAAGTAGGGATGCGAAGATCCCGTCAAGGCGTATGGTAAAGATTGTTTTCTGCTTGAAGAGCGGCAGTCTAAAAATCGCGTTTCAATAAAATTGTACGGATCGGCTTAAAAACCCTGCAAATACTGGCATGTAGAGTGACCCTCATGAAAGCGGCCGGGCATGGACAGATGCGACCGGCGCTGCGGCCAGGCAGACATCGCCCGGCCGCCTGGAAAACGGGGACTTCAAGATGAGCAGACTTCTTCTTGCCGCGACGCTCGCAATCACTGTATCGACCGCAAGCCAGTCGGCTTTTGCTTTTGGCCCGGGTGGTTTCGGCCGCGACCTCATGTACACCTCGGCCATCGGTCATATGCCGGAGGAGCCGTTGACCACGAGCGCCGGCTTCGTTCGCCCGAACGTTCCTTTCGCTTTGCACGCTCCGGCTCAGGTCGAGAGCGAGGGATATGAGCTGAAAGCCTATTCGCGGCAGCTGACCATTGCCGTCGGCTTCGTTTTCGACAGCGTTCTGACCCAGGCTGCTCAGACCATCGGTGCTGCCGAAGCGCTGGGTCCGCTTCTGCGCTGAAGCTTAAATACTTGATGCTGCCCTCTTTCGATTTGCGCCCGTCGGAAGCATCTTGCGGGCGCAGTAATTTTCTTGAGATTGCAATTACATTGTTTCATGGTAATGCGGGGTCGAAGTTCTTTTGCATTGTATTGAAAAACGACGACACGCATCGTTCAAGCCATGAACGCGAGTTCATCATGACCGGTCTGAGCACATTGACAATCGACTTGACGATTGCTTGGTGGATCGCGGAATGGACTTGCGGGTTTCAATCTGGGAAGGTTGCATGAATTCGGAATTTGCCGTTCGTTCCATGCGGCCCGGTGAACTGGAGCTTGCGCTGGAATGGGCACGTCAGGAGGGCTGGAATCCAGGCCTCGACGATGCGATCGCATTCCATGAAGCCGATCCTTCCGGATTTTTCGTTGGTGCCATCGGCGAAGTGCCGGTCGGCTCCATTTCGGTCGTCAAATATGGCGATACCTTCGCCTTCCTCGGTCTTTACATCGTGCATCCCGATTTCCGTGGCCGGGGTTTCGGCAAGGCGATCTGGAACGCCGGCATCGCTTCGGCGGGAGACCGTACGATCGGTCTCGATGGCGTTGCCGCCCAGCAGGAAGCCTATCGCAAAGCCGGTTTCGACGCCGCCTACACGACAATCCGCTATGGCGGCGTGCCGACATCGGTGCCGCAGGCGTCGCTCGTCGCGCAGCCGGTTCCCGATGCGCGGCTCGAAGGCCTTGTGCGATACGACAGCGGCATTTTTCCGCAGCCTCGTGCGGCTTTCCTTGCCGCCTGGTGCACGGGCCGCAAGGGGCGCAGTTCGGTCGTCGTGCGCAAGAGCGGCAAGATCCGCGGTTACGGCACGATCCGCCGCTGTTATGAAGGCTATAAGATCGGTCCGCTTTTCGCCAGTGATGCGGACAGTGCCGCCGCCCTTCTGGCCGGCCTCATCCCCCAGGCGCACGGCGCGTCGATCTTTATCGATATCCCCGCTGCCAATGCCGAGGCGATCTCGCTGGCGGAAAGCGTGGGGCTCGAGCCGGTCATGGAAACCGCACGCATGTATCGCGGTCCGGCGCCGGAAATCCCGCTGAAGAACGTCTATGGCGTGACGACACTGGAGCTTGGTTAGTCGACAGGCGAAGCGGGCACCGTGGCTGCGGAAGCCTTCGGACGTCCCTTTTCGGCGATGGCGATGCCGCCGAGTGTCAGCGCCAGCGCAATCATGTGGAAAAGCTGCAGCGTTTCGCCGAGCAGGGCGACGGACAGCAGCGTGCCGAAAACCGGGACGAGGTTGATGAACAGGCCGGCGCGATTGGCGCCGATTTCCTCGACGCCTCTGATATAAAGTATCTGCGCCAGCAGGGAAGCGAAGATCGCCGTGTAGAAGGCAATCGCCCAGCCTTCTGCGTCAGGCCATTGGGCCGCGCCGCGGGAGGCTTCCCACAAGAGCAAGGGCAGGGCGGTCAGCGCCGCGCCGAGAGCTGGGATTGCCATCAGCGTGCGCCAGTCGACGATAGGCTTCCAGCGCAGGAAGATCGTATAGACGGCATAGGCGGCGACGGCGATCAGCATCAGCGCATCGCCGCGGTTCAGGCTGAGCTGCAGCAGGGTGACGAGATCGCCATGGGCCGCCGTCAGTCCTACGCCGACGAGCGTCATGCCGAAACCGACGACCTGGGCCAGCGAAACGCCGGTGCGGAAAAAGACGAAATTCAGCAGGAAGATCAGCATGGGAATGCCGGCCTGCTCGATGGCGACATTGATCGCCGTCGTGTACTGCACGGCCGAATAGAGCATGGCGTTGAAGGTCGTGTAGCCGATCACGCCATAGAAGAAGAGGAGGGGCAGGTTTTTGCGCACCACCGGCCAGTCCTTCTTCAACCGCGGCAGCGAAACGGCGGCGATCAGAACTGCTGCCAGGAACCAGCGCAGGAAGGTCAGCATCATCGGGCTGACATGGCCGAGCGCCAGCTTGCCTGCAACGGCATTTCCGCCCCAGCAAAGAGTTGCAATGACGAGGCAGATATAGGCTGTGGCTTGCAAAGGGTGATCTTCCCGTCTCTGTCGTCTTTGGGTCGTCGCTGGCAGGCTTTTATGACCGGGCTTAGCCTGCCGGCGGCTGATTTGTCACGTAAAAAGCCGAATCTGCTGTGACAACAGGGTCGCTTTCCCAAAAACAAAGCTTTATAGATGCGCGGGTTTGAGCAGGTGTGCGGTTCTCCGCCGGTAACAGGAAGAGTTTGATGACGAACGTGGTCGTAGTCGGTTCGCAGTGGGGTGACGAAGGCAAGGGCAAGATTGTCGATTGGCTTTCGGAACGCGCTGACATCGTTGTGCGCTATCAGGGCGGACACAATGCCGGCCATACGCTCGTCATCGACGGCACGAGCTACAAGCTCTCGCTCTTGCCTTCCGGCGTCGTGCGCCCCGGCAAGATGGCCGTCATCGGCAACGGCGTCGTCGTCGATCCGCATGCGCTGATCGCCGAGATCGGCCGGCTGGAAGCGCAGGGCGTGAAGGTCACGCCGGAAAATCTGCGCATCGCCGACAACGCGACCCTCATTCTTTCCCTGCACCGCGAGCTCGATGCTTACCGAGAAGATGCAGCATCCAACAGCGGCACCAAGATCGGCACGACGCGGCGCGGCATCGGCCCGGCCTATGAGGACAAGGTCGGCCGCCGCGCCATCCGCGTGATGGATCTCGCCGATCTCGAAGCCCTGCCGGGCAAGGTCGATCGCATCCTGACCCACCACAACGCACTTCGCCGTGGTCTGGGCGTTGCCGAAGTCAGCCACCAGACGATCATGGACGAACTGACGTCGATCGCCGACCGCGTTCTGCCTTTCCGCGATACGGTCTGGCTGTTCCTTGACAAGCAGCGCCGCAAGGGCGCCCGCATCCTCTTCGAAGGTGCGCAGGGCAGCCTGCTCGATATCGATCACGGCACCTATCCCTTCGTGACCTCGTCCAACACCGTGGCCGGTCAGGCCGCTGCGGGTTCGGGCATGGGTCCGGGTTCGCTCGGCTATATCCTCGGCATCACCAAGGCCTATACGACGCGCGTCGGCGAAGGTCCGTTCCCGACCGAGCTGACGGACGAGATCGGTCAGTTCCTCGGCGAGAAGGGCCACGAATTCGGCACGGTGACGGGCCGTAAGCGCCGTTGCGGCTGGTTCGACGCCGCACTCGTGCGCCAGTCGGTCGCCACCAACGGCATCAGCGGGATTGCGCTGACAAAGCTCGATGTGCTCGACGGCCTTGATGAATTGAAAATCTGCGTCGGCTACATGCTCGATGGCGAACAGATCGACCATCTTCCGGCAAGCCAGGCGGCGCAAGCTCGCGTCGAGCCGATCTACGTTACGCTGGAAGGCTGGAAGGAATCGACGGTCGGCGCCCGCAGCTGGGCGGATCTGCCGGCGCAGGCGATCAAATATGTTCGCCAGGTCGAAGAGCTGATCGGGGCGCCTGTCGCGCTTCTTTCCACAAGTCCTGAGCGTGACGACACCATACTTGTGACCGATCCGTTTGAGGATTAATGTCGCGGGTCACCTAGGGCGACCGTTCGGGAGTGTGCCGGACTTCTTGAGAAAGTACTGATGGCGGATTTTATTGCAGTTATTCGGCGGGCAGTCGACGGCCTGTCTGAAAATACGCCCGAGATGCGGGTGAAGGTCTACGAGCGTGCGCGCGGCGCTGTGCAGCGGCAGCTCGAGAACATGAAGCCGCGTCCGCCGGAAGCCATGCTGCAACGCCAGCTGGACAAGCTCGAGGCCGCAATCCGTGACGTCGAGGCCGAGCATGCAGAAGCCGCTGATGTCGAAGAGCTGGTCGCAGCCGTTCCGGAGCCCGAGATCTCCCAAGAGGAACCTGCTCTAGAACACGAGTCTGTCGCAGAGGCAGCGCCTGTTACCGAAGCCTCTGCTGATGAAAGCCATGAGCAGCAGGAAGCCGAACATCCCGCCCCCGAGCAGCAGCCCGCCGAACCGGAAGAGGTCGTTCATGCGGCCGCTTCCGCCGAAGAGGTAGTGCCCGAGCATGCCGAGTGGCATCCGCCTCATGAGGAAGAGGCTCCAGCAGAGGAATGGCGTGCGCCGGAGCAGGCAGACATTCATGCCGAGCCCGGGCGCGTTCATGAGCCTGCAGAAGAGCACTATCCGGAAGAGCAGCTGCCCGAAGAGGTCGCTGCCGAGCCGGTGGCCGAAACCGTTCACGAAGTGGAAGAAGAGCTTCGGCACGAAGAGATTCAACAGCCGGTTCCACGCGGCATGGAGCGTGCGTCGAACCGGCTCGTAGAGCCGATGGCCGATTTCGAGCCGCCGCCGCAAGTGGAGAAATTCGTCGAGCATACACGCGAGGAGCCGCTTGTTGCGGATGCGGCGGCGCATTTCGATCGCATGTGGTCCGAACCGGCTGCGGAAACGCCGGCCCCTGCGCCACAGGAAGCCGAGACCGAATGGGCGCGCGAAGAACTCCAGTCCTATGCCGAGGCTGCGCCTGCTGTTCCCGCCGATGCTTCGGCACGCGCTTTCGATGAGGTCATCTCGACGCTCGGAAACGGCGCTTCGCCGGCCGTCATGCCGGCAGCCAAGGAGAATTTCTCCTGGGAAGCGGCCGCTTTCGACGATCTGCCGCCGATCGAGGCCGGCACGGGCAAGAAGACACCGGCTTCGGCTCATTTCGACGACGTCGATATCTTCGCCGAAGTGCATGCCGGCAATGGTTCCGGCTCTGCGGCTCCAGCACCGGCCGCGCCAGGCGAAGGCTGGCGTGAGGCGCGCGCGCTGCGCGGTTACGACCGCCGCAACGCTGCTGTTGCCGATGACGACGACGGCAACCCGCCGATGGATCTGGACCAGATCGTTGCTTCCAAGATGCAGGGCAAGAGCTTCCGCATGGAGCCGAAGCGTCGCCGCTTCGGCATTGGGACCATTCTGGCGATCCTTGTTACGCTCGGCATTATCGGTGGTGGTGCCTATGCCGGCTGGATGAACCGCGAGGCGGTGAAGGAGATGGTCGACGGCCTCGTCAGCTCCGCACCGTCACAAGCCGTGCGCAACGAAACTGCCACGCCGGCGACAACACCGGTGCCGCCGAGCAGTACGCCGGCCACGACGCCGCCGGCAAATCAGGGTGCCGCGGTGCCCCCGGCGCGGCCCAATCAGGAAGTTGCCTCGTTGGACGGCTCGGCCGCCAATACCAAGTTCACCCAGCGGCTGCTCGCCGATGGCACAGAAGTCGATAGCGGCGCGGCAGCAATGCCGGGTACGCCGACGGCGGAAGGCAAGTCGGTTGCTGAGCAGAATGTCGCTGCAGCCGATACCAGCACGCCGAGCGTCCAGTCCGATGCTGCGCCTGCCGAAAATCTGACGCCGAATGGTCCGGTGGCTGCACCGGCGCAGAATGCGCCAGTCGGCACCACGGAAAAGATGTTCCTCTACGAAGAGCGGATCGGCGAAAGCTCGCCGACGGCGATCGAAGGTTCGATTGTCTGGACCATACAGCATGAAGCCGGGCAAGACGGCCGGCAGGAAGCCACCGTGCAGGGCAACGTCACCGTGCCGGAGCGTAACCTTTCTGCTCTCCTGACCTTCAAGCGCAATTCCGACCCGTCGCTGCCGGCAAGCCATCTCGTCGAGATCGTATTCTCCGTTCCGCCGAATTTCGAGGGGGGCAGCATCGACAGTGTCCAGCGCATCTCGATGAAGCGCACGGAACAGGATCGCGGCGATCCGCTGATTGCCGTGCCCGCCAAGATTACCGACGATTTCCACATGATCGCGCTCAACGACTATCCGGATGCGCGCAAGGCCAATCTGGATCTGCTTGGCACCCGCGACTGGATCGACATTCCAATCACCTACCGCAACGGCCGTCGTGCGCTGCTGACCATGCAGAAGGGCGCTACCGGCGGGAATGCCTTTACCACGGCGATCAAGGAATGGACTGCGCTCGGGGACCTCTCCACCAGCCAGTAAGGCTGGTGCTTTCGGAGCTCAAAAAGCGCGCAAAACAAAAGGCGGGCCACAAGGACCCGCCTTTTTGATTTCATGCAGACACAATCGGCTTACGCGGTGGCTTCGACCACACGCACGGCCTTGGCACGCTCCAGCGCTTCTTTGCGGACCGCATCCTGCACCTTTTCAAAGGCGCGGACTTCGATCTGGCGGACACGTTCGCGGCTGATGTCGAACTCGGCCGAAAGGTCTTCCAGCGTTACCGGATCTTCGGCGAGGCGGCGAGCCTCGAAGATGCGGCGTTCGCGGTCGTTCAGCACGCTCATGGCCTTGGCCAGCATGCGGCGACGGGTATCGAGCTCGTCCTGCTCGATCAGCACGTCTTCCTGGCTATCGTGGTCGTCCACGAGCCAATCCTGCCACTGGCCGCTGTCGCCCTCGGAGGCCTTGATCGGCGCGTTCAACGAAGCGTCGCCGGAAAGGCGGCGGTTCATCGAAACGACCTCTTCCTCGGAGACGTTCAGCTTTGTCGCGATCTCGGTCACATGCTCCGGTTTCAGGTCGCCGTCATCGATGGCCTGGATACGGCCCTTCAGGCGGCGCAGGTTGAAGAACAGGCGCTTCTGGTTGGCGGTCGTACCCATCTTCACCAGAGACCATGAGCGCAGGATATATTCCTGGATCGAGGCCTTGATCCACCACATTGCATAGGTGGCGAGACGGAAACCGCGTTCCGGATCGAACTTCTTGACGGCCTGCATGAGGCCGACGTTACCTTCCGACACGACTTCACCGATCGGCAGGCCGTAGCCGCGATAGCCCATGGCGATCTTCGCGACGAGGCGAAGATGGCTGGTTACGAGCCTGTGGGCGGCGTCGCGATCGCCGTGCTCGGAGTAACGCTTGGCGAGCATGTACTCTTCCTGCGGCTCCAGCATCGGGAATTTACGGATTTCGTCCAGGTAACGATTGAGACCGGCTTCGCCGGCGGTAATAGACGGCAAGTTATTTCGGGCCATGATGCACCCTCCTTATATGGATTCCGGTTCCCGATGGAACGCGCCCTCGCGTTAAAGGCAAACCGGGACATGCGGCTCTCTCCAAGCCCGCAATAAGTCTATTTACAAATAAGTATGGCGAAACAGCGATTCAAGGTCGCCTCGGCGTTCACGAGGGTGTTATCCGGCCTTTGCCGGAGCCAACAAGGGGCATTGATTTTACCGACAGCTGCCGCATTTTTCCAGTGACGGTGGCACTCTTGCCCAGCCGCTTTGATGAGGGGAACCAGATGATCAGACCAGCCCTTGCCGTCATCCTGCTGCTTTCGCTTTCGGCCGCTCTTTCATCCTGTGGGAACACCGCCAGGGGACTGGCGCAGGACGGGCGCGACACCAGCCACGCTCTCGACAATGCCACGCATCGGGTCCTGAGTGCTGGCTCCAAGAAATAGCAGCCGCCATTTCTCATCCGCGCAGGGCGTCAGCTAGCTCCACCATGTCATCCGGCAGCGGCACTTCGAAATGCATCACCTCGCCGGTGCGCGGATGCTCGAATTGCAGCATGTAGGCATGCAGCGCTTGGCGGTCGAAAGCCTTGACGACCTTGCGGGCCTCGTCGGGCAGAAGATTGGCCTTGGTCTTGAAGCCGGCGCCGTAGACGGCGTCGCCCAGCAGCGGATGGCCGATATGGGCCATGTGGACGCGGATCTGGTGCGTGCGGCCGGTTTCCAGGTGGCATTCGACGAGCGAGGCAAGCGCGCTCGCATCCGGGCTTTCATGGAAGCGCTCGAGCACTTCGTAATGGGTGATCGCCTCGTCGGCACTCTCGTTTTCAGGGCGCTTGACGGCGCGGCGGGTGCGGTCGCCGGTGGCACGGCCGAGCGGCGCGTCGATCGTTCCCGAGAGCGAGCGCGGACGGCCCCAGACGATCGCCTGATAGGCGCGTTCCAGCGGCATGGTGCGGCCGTGATCGGCGAACTGCAGCGAGAGATGGCGATGCGCCATATCGTTCTTGGCGACGACCATGACGCCGGTCGTATCCTTGTCGAGGCGGTGAACGATGCCGGGGCGGCGCACACCGCCGATGCCGGAGAGGGTATCGCCGCAATGGTGGATCAGCGCGTTGACGAGCGTGCCCGTCCAGTTGCCAGGGCCGGGATGGACGACGAGGCCAGCCGGCTTGGAAATGACGATGACGTCTTCATCTTCGTAGAGGATATCGAGCGGAATGTCCTCGCCCTTCGGGGCCGGATCTTCGGGCTCGGGCAGGGTGATCTCGTAGCTGTCGCCGGCTCGCACCTTCCGTTGCGGATCGGTAATCGGCGCGCCCTTCAAAAAGACCTGCCCGTCCTTGATCAGCGCCTTGATGCGGCTGCGGGAAAATTCCTCGCCAACCTGCGCGGTCAGCCATGCGTCGAGGCGGCCTTCGGCTGTCTCGTCGGCGGTCAGGACTTTTCTATTGTCATCTGCTTGTTTAAAGGGGTCGCTCAAGACGCTTCTTCTCCGACGTATTTTTAGAACGGGACGCCATAGATGACGAAATTCGAGCCAGCCGACGACGAGCAGGAAGAAAAGCCCCTCGACCCGGCTATGGAAAATGTCCGGCGCAAGATGGTTCGCCTGCAGATCGTCTCAGGCGCCATCATGTTCGTGAGCCTTATGGCGGTCTTCGGCGCCGTTGTCTATAAGGTGACGCGCGCGGAACCCTCCCAGACCACAGCATCTGCAGGCTCTTCCAGCGTTCCCTCTGACGCGCCGGTGAGTGCGACGGCCTCACTGCCGCTTGGCTTCAAGATCGAGCAGACGTCGCTTTCAGGCGGGCAGATCTTGTTCTATGGCACAGATGTCAACGGCAGGCGCAAGGCCTTAGTCTTCGATATCAAAACGAGCCGCATCGTGGCTGACATCACGCTGTCGGGCAATTGAGGCCGGTATGGCCGGACAGCCCCTCACGATCGAAAGCGCCGACGATCCGCGTATTGTGGAATTTCGTGATATTCGCGAGCGCGACCTGACGGGCCGGCAGAACCGCTTTATCGCCGAGGGTACGGTCGTGTTGCGCATGCTCGCCGAGGCACATGCCTCAGGCAGAGAATTTTCGGCGGAGAAGATCTTGCTGCTCCGCAACCGGCTCGACGGCGTGGCGGAAATTCTCGACCGCTTTCCCGACGACGTGCCCGTTTATGTGGCGGACGCCGATGTTCTTGACGGCATTGTCGGCTTCAACATGCATCGCGGTGTGTTAGCGCTCGGTCGCCGGGAACAGCCGGCGCAAACCGTGTTCCTCGATACGCTGCCGGAGCAGGCGCTGGTGCTCGTCGGTTGCGGCATTTCCAATCACGACAATGCGGGGTCGATGTTTCGCAACGGCGCTGCCTTCAAGGCGGATGCGATCCTCTTCGACGAGACCTGCTGTGACCCGCTCTATCGCAAGGCGCTACGCGTTTCCGTCGGTTCGGTTTTGAGCATGCCCTATCATCGCGGCGGCAATGCGCTCGCTCTTCTTTCTGGTCTTGCCGAGCGCGGCTTTGCGATCTGGACGCTTTCCCCACGTGGCGAGACGGATATCCGGCAGATACCGGCTTCTGATCGCATGGCGCTCGTCGTCGGTACCGAGGGCGAGGGGCTGCCAGAGGCGGTGCTTTCCCGTTTCCGCAGCGCACACATTCCGCAGTCCGAAGGGCTGGATAGTCTCAACGTGGCGACGGCGACGGGCATTGCGCTCTTTGCCATATCTTCGGCGATGGCGCGTATCTGACGGGTTCAGCGCTGCGGATCGGCGATAACAGCAGCTGCGCGGTCCGCGAGGTTCACACGATCGTTTGCACCCTTCTTCTCCCTGCCATCGGGCAGAAGGGGCAGGATCGGAGAGGACGGGCCTTCCTTGAGCGCCGTGAGCGCTACCACGTTGGCGGCGATCGAGGTGATTTCCTCGCGAAGAGCGCCATCACGGCCGGTATTGTTTCTTGCCTTCTGCAGATGGTCGGCAAGTGCTGCACTGCGTCGGCGCACATTGTCGCTCATCTGCGCTGTCACAGCAGAGAGATCGAGTTCAGAGGTTTCTGCTTCACCGGTCGTTTCGGCGGGCAGATCGGCAATAGCCTTGGAGAGGCCGGCATCACGCAGCACCTTGGCTGCCTTGCGGAGTTCGGCATTGGCAGCCTTCAACTGATCCTTCAGCTTGGCGATTTCCTGTTGCCGGCGGCCGAGCAGGGCTTCCTTGTCCGCGGCAGAGGCGGCCTCACGGGCGGCCTTGTCTTCCAGGCGAATGACCATGTGCTGCTGCTGGCTGAGCTTCTGTTCGGCGTCCTTGGCGCGCTTCTGCAGTACGGTCATGTCCTGGCGCATCGTATCGCGTTCGTCGCGCAGGGCATTGGTGCGGAACTTCAGGCTCTCGGCCTCAGTATCGCGCGCGGCAAGGTCGATCTTCAGATTGTCGGTCTGTTCCGCGAGCCTGGAAAGCCGGGCACGCAGCGTTTCCAGCTCGGCATCCTTGTTGGCGCCCGCCTGTTCGGCAATGTGCAGGCTCGTCTTCAACTGGCTTATATAGTTCTCATCCTTGCGCAGGTGTGAGCGCTGTTCTGCAGCCTCCACCTGCATCTCGCCGATCTGCGCGCGCGCCTCATTGACTTCCGAGGCAAGCCTGCCGGCATCGACGGCAAGGGAATCATGGCGAAGCTGCAGGGAAAGCGACTTCTCGCGTTCGCGATGAAGGTCCTGCGCAGTACGGGCGTTTTCAGCGGCGTAGAGGGCGCGCACCATATCCTTCTGAGCCCGCACTTCCTGCGGGCTCAGCGGCATCGTCGCCTTGAGGCGGTTTTCAGTATACCAGACGATGCGGCGGTGGACGGCAGGCGAGACCAGAAAGACGAGAAAGGCCGCGGTCAGGAAGCCCAATCCGAACAAGAGAGCATATTCGATCACGGCGCGGCCATCGATTCGAAGGTTGATACGGGTCAGTCCGGTTGATTAAGCACGCAGTAGGCGCATCGGCAAGGCTGCGGGCACCGGCAAGACCATATTCCCAAGGATATTAGCGCCGATTTCAGCTTTTCAGAAGGGGTTCCAGGTCGGGTTCGGCGTGACTTTCAGATAGCCGACATTGATGCCGAGGCGGGCGCCGACGCCCGTGCGGATCGGCACGACCAGAACATTGTTGTTCTTGAGAAGCGTCATACCGAAGCCGGCGATGACATAGGCGGATCCGCTGACGCCGCCAAAGCGCGCATAGATGGAGTCGATGGAGGGCAGGTCGTAGACCAGCATCATGACGCGCGAGCCCTGGCCGCCGTAGTCGAGACCCAGAGACGGACCCTGCCAGTAAAGCGGGTGCTCGCCGGCATTCTTGGTATTGAGCTGGCCTTCGCCGTAAGTGAGGCCGGCGATGAAGGCGCCGCCGCCTTCCTGGCCGAGAATGTAGCCGTTTGGCAGGCCGTATTTCTGGAAGGCGCTTTCAACGACCTTGGCAAGGCCGCCGCTGGTCTCGCCGAAGAAGGAGTGACCGGCATCGACGATTTCCTGCACCGTGTACTGGCCGTTGTTCTGCTGCGCTGCGGCCTGTCCCGTAATCATCATCGACGATACCATGATAGCGGTCAGCAACTTGCAGAAGCCGATAAATCTTCCGAGAAATTGGAGGCGCATGATGTCATCCATTCGTCATTGTCGGGGCATTGGCATTTGATGCATTTTGCGCCGATCGTCTTAACAATCGGTTTACCAAATATGGTGTCATTATGGCGACGAGTACGGTCGCAAACTTCGCGCAATTTTGATCAGGCACACTACCGGGCGGAATGACACTGCCGCCCTCAGGAGACGATGATGTCCAAGAACCCGAATCTCACTCTGTCCGGCCCGGACCTGGCTGCGCTTCTGTGCAGTCGTGTGTGCCATGACGTGATCTCGCCGGTCGGCGCGATCAATAACGGTCTGGAGCTTCTGGATGAAGGCGGAGCGGATTCGGACGCGATGGATCTCATCCGCACCAGTGCGCTCAATGCTTCGGTCCGTCTCAAATTCGCTCGCCTTGCCTTCGGTGCATCCGGTTCCGTCGGCGCCTCGATCGATACCGGCGAGGCCGAACGTGCAGCCAAGGATTTTGCCGTGGCCGAAAAGAAGACCGAGGTGAGCTGGAGCGGCCCGCGCGCGATCGTCGCCAAGAACAGGGTCAAGCTGCTCCTCAATCTCTTCCTCGTCGCCTATTCTTCCATTCCGCGCGGCGGCAATCTGGATATTACGCTGGAAAACCCGGAATTCGATGCCAGCTTCAGGCTCGTCGCCAGGGGCAAATTGATGCGCATGCCGCCGAAATTCGTCGAAATCGCCACTGGTACCGTCGAGGAAGCGATCGATGCGCATTCGATCCAGCCTTATTACACTGTGCTGCTGGCGGAAGAATGCGGCATGATTCTGGATTATTCGGCCAGCGCCGAAGAGATCGTCTTCACAGCCAAGGTCGCCGCAGCCTAGTTCATCGATCGCTGACCGAAGCGGGGCGGTAACGATTCCTTAGCCTGATGAACCTATCCTCAAAGGTTAGGAAGGCCCTCGACGGAGACAGCGCGAGGGATAAGGAGCCGCCATGCAGAGATTCATGATCACCGACAGTTCGGACATTGTTCGCAAGGTCGGCAAGCGAATCCTTTCCGAACTCGATTTTCTGGTCAGCGAAGCTTCGAGTGCCGAAGAGGCGCTGCAGCACTGCCAGGCCGAACTTCCCGAATATCTGATCGTCGATTCAGGTATGGAGGGAGCACTCGATCTTATTGCGGCCATCCGTGCCATGGACGGCGGCAAAGAGGTGAAGATCTACTATTGTGTCATCGAGGCCGACCTGAAGAAGCTGATGGCCGGCAAGAGGGCAGGGGCCACCGATTTCCTGCTCAAGCCCTTCGACCGCAAGATCCTCACCGCCGTGTTCGGAAATCGCGCAATCGCCGCCTGAGCAGGTCGCGTAAATCGTTAACGGGGCCGTCCCTTTGGGCGGCTTTTTTTCCGCATATTCCCGACAAAATAAAAGTCCCGCCAGAGAGGCGGGACTTTTTATTCGATAAGGGGATTCGGCGGATCAGGCGGTTTCGGCGTATTCGGCACCATCGGGCTCGCGCAGCACATAGCCGCGGCCCCAGACGGTTTCGATGTAGTTGGCGCCGCCGGCAGCATTTGCGAGCTTCTTGCGCAGCTTGCAGATGAAGACGTCGATGATCTTCAGTTCCGGCTCGTCCATACCGCCGTAAAGGTGGTTCAGGAACATTTCCTTGGTGAGCGTGGTGCCCTTGCGGAGCGAGAGAAGCTCCAGCATCTGGTATTCCTTGCCCGTCAGGTGAACGCGCTGTCCGCCGACTTCGACGGTCTTGGCGTCGAGGTTGACGATAAGCTCGCCCGTGACGATGACCGACTGAGCATGGCCCTTAGAACGGCGGACGATGGCGTGGATGCGGGCGACGAGCTCGTCCTTGTGGAACGGCTTCGTCATGTAGTCGTCGGCGCCGAAGCCGAGGCCACGAACCTTGTCTTCGATGCCGGCCATGCCCGAGAGGATCAGGATCGGTGTCTTGACTTTCGACAGGCGGAGAGTGCGAAGCACTTCATATCCGGACATGTCGGGAAGGTTCAGATCAAGAAGGATGATGTCGTAATCATACAGCTTGCCCAGATCCACGCCTTCTTCGCCGAGATCTGTCGTATAAACATTAAAACTCTCAGATTTGAGCATCAATTCGATACTCTGCGCCGTAGCGCTGTCGTCCTCAATGAGAAGTACCCGCATAATTATCCCCTTTACCGCCGCCGAAAGGTGGCATGGCCCCCTACGCGATACCGAATAAGCTACGTGATTTGGAAGCTGCCACGAAATGGTTAACAAATTCTAATTCACTCTGGCAAGGTGTATCGAATTTATTAAATAATTTTTCCATTTCACTGTTTTCCAATGAGAATCTCAAAACACATTTCTCAACTATGACATTAAGAAGCCGCGCTAAGTGATTCATCTGACTCGCCAATGAAAAGGTTCGGTATTCCTGTCCTGGTGTTTACCGACCCTTAAATCATCGGGCCTATCATTAACGATGCCCGTAAACGAAAGGTTACCAGCGGTAGGTTTTTGTTAATATCGCAGGAATTTTTTCGGCAAACCGTGTCAAAGCGGCGCGTAAGGGCGGTTTCAAGTTGAGCCGGGGTCTCGCATCACGGGAGTAATGCGTATGAAGTCGCGAGAGAGCCTCGTTCGCCTGAAAGAGTTTCAGGTGAACGAAAAACGTCGTCAGCTGCAGCAGTTGCAGATGATGATGTCCGAATTTGAACGGATGACGAAGGATCTGGAGAGCCAGATCGTCGTCGAGGAAAAGAAGTCCGGTATTTCTGACCCGAATCACTTCGCATATCCGACCTTTGCAAAGGCCGCACGTCAGCGCGCCGACAATCTTCAGGTTTCGATCAAGGAACTGAAGGTTCAGGAGGAGGCGCTGGAACTGGTGCTGGAGGAAATGCAGGCGGAATATGCCAGGGCAACGGCGCTCGAAGAGCGCGACGGCGCAGTTCGCGCCCGGGCCTGACGAATATTGCAGGCGCCGATCCCGGCGCCTTGGGGATAACCACAGAAGCCATGCATGACGGGCGCGGTGTCCGTCATGCATGGCTTTTGGTGTTTCCGTCGGATAACGGGCGCGATCAGTTCACCACATCGTTCCATTCGGGATGGCGCTGCGCCTGTGATTTAAAGAAAGGGCAGAGCGGGATAATCTTCCAACCGCCCTTTCGGGCGGCCTCAACCGCATGAAGGGCGAGCGCCTGGCCGACGCCCTTGCCGCGCAAGGCGTCCGGCACACCGGTATGATCGATGATGATCAGGTTCGGCGATGTGCGGGAATAGGTCATTTCCGCTTCATGGCCTTCCAGCGCTGCAACATAGCGGCCGCCCGACGTATTTTCCTCAATCCTAATATCCATGTCTGTCTCCTGACGAATTATGTGATCGGGAACGTGACATGGCGGCATCGGCATGCCAAGCCGTGGCGGCAGGAGACAGTGTGTTCAAAGAGGAGGCGGGAAATTGAACAGGCTCTCAGCGATTCGGCCCGTTCTGCTGGTGGCAGCACTGTTTCTTCTGGCGCTTGGCCTTGTCCTGCCGCTCGTCCGCTTCGAGAAGCTCTGGTTCTTCGACGAGACGCCGTCGCTCCTGGAAATCGTGGCCTCGCTCTGGGGTGGCGGCGACGTGGCGCTTGCGGCACTCGTTGCGCTCGTCTCGATTGTGCTGCCGGTTCTGAAGATGATCGGGGTCGCGGCGGAATCCATGGCTGCCGGCAGCACCGGCAGCCTGTTTTATCGCAACGTCGTGCCGCATCTGTCCAAGTGGTCCATGATGGACGTGCTGCTCGTCGCGATCGTGATTGCGGCAGCGAAGACGACTGGACTCGCGAATGCGTTTACGCAGCCCGGCCTCTGGTGTTGCGCGGCCTCGGCAATGATTTCGGGCCTTCTTCATTCCCTCGAGGGAAATGCGTCCGGCCCGAAATAATCAAATCGAATGGAACGTGATCAGTGGCGGTACTGCTGGATGCGCGTGGTGCGCAGGCCGGCGAGACCATGGCTGTTGATGGAGGACTGCCAGGAAAGGAATTCTTCGACAGTGAGCGTGTAACGCTCGCAGGCTTCTTCCAAGCTCAACAGGCCACCGCGAACAGCCGCGACAACCTCTGCCTTGCGACGGATGACCCAGCGCCGCGTATTTGGCGGCGGAAGATCCGCAATCGTCAGGGGGCTGCCATCGGGGCCGATGACATATTTTACTCGGGGACGTATCATTTCGGTCATTGGACTCTCTACACAACGCAAGACCACGGACGCCACTCTAACTTGCCACATTTAAAAATTGCCTAAACTCATCGTAAGACTTTGATAACAACTTTAGACGCCGGTTGCGGGTGATTTGCGGATCGCCTGCCGTTACGTCAATTTGAGGCGGCTGCATGGGAGCCATGCGGAATAAATGTTACATATTTTTCCCAGGCAATTTTATAAGCGCTGCAACATAAGCATGAGCGCAAAGACTTCGTCTCCGTTCTTCTCGCAGTATCAATAAAGATTGCCATTTGAATGCTTCGTATCCTTCGGATGCGGAGCAAACGCCGTCTTTCCTGATCGTCCGGCGCGTCCAATCCGCGGCCGGTTGCGGAGCCGAGCCGAAGCCAGGCCCGTGAAGGAACATAGAGAATGAAGAGACGTGAACGCGCAGTCCGCGACTGCGCCGATGATACCGCATTTTCGCCTTTCGGAGCCCGTTCTACGGGCATTTCCGTCATCGACGGCGCAAGCCGCCTGGACGAGCTGACGAAGGCTGCCGGGTTCGAATTCCACCTGTTTTCCGTGTTCCCGCGCGGGGACCGGACGGCCTTTCTCGAAAACAAGCTGATCAGCAACTGGCCGCCGAGTCTCGTCAACTTTTACGAGGAGGCGGACCTCTTCTATTGCAGCAAGCTGGTTGCTGTCATGAAGCGCACCATCATGCCCGTCTTCTGCGATGAGGGGCCTTTTGGCGGCAATGCAGCGAATCAGGAAAACCGCCGTCTGAACACGATGTTTCAGATGCACGGGTTGAAGCATACCTTCGCCTTCGCGCTGCACGACGCTGACCTGAAACAATACATCTTCGCTTTTTCGGGTACGCGTGCCATGCCCTCTCGCGAAGAAGCAACGGCGCTGCTTTATGGCTGCATGGAGCTTCTGGACACGCTTCCGAGCGACGAGAAGCCGGAAGACCGGCCATCGGAAAGCCTCACACGGAGGGAGATCGAATGCCTGCGCTGGTCGGCCGCGGGCAAGAGCAGCGACGAAATTGCGATCATTCTCGATCTCTCATCGCATACAGTGGTGGGATATCTGAAGAGCGCCATGCGCAAGCTGGATTCGGTCAACCGCATGCAGGCTGTCGCCCGAGCATTCCGGTATCGGCTGCTCTAACAGCCGATACGCTTTTTTCCAATCAGAAGCCTTTACCGCCGTTCAGCTCGGAAATCAGCGTTCCGATGATGATGCGGATGTCCATCATAAGCGAGAAGTTCTCGACATAATGGAGATCGCTGGCGATGCGGGCGCGGGCCTTGGCCGGGCGGTCCGTCGGGCCGCGCAGGCCGCGCATCTGCGCCAGACCGGTGATGCCGGGACGCATGGCGTGGCGGTGATGATATTGCGGAACCAGCTCTTCATAGAGCATGCCGCCGGCACGCATGCCGATTGCATGGCAGCGCGGTCCGACAACCGACATGTCACCCTTCAGCACGTTGAGAAGCTGCGGCAACTCATCAATGTTCGAGCGACGCAGGAAAGCGCCGACGCGGGTGACGCGTGGATCGTTCTTCACGGTTTGGGCAACGCCCGTGACGTCGCACATGTCGGTACGCATCGAGCGGAACTTGTAGACCTTGATGGAACGGCAATTCTTGCCCCAACGGGTCTGCTTGAAAAGCACCGGACCGGGACTGTCCATCTTGATCAGGGCGGCGACGACCAGAAGAAGCGGAGCAAGCACGATGAGTGCGCTGATCGAGGCAAAAATATCGAAGGCTCGTTTCAGCGCGAACTGCACGGAGGCAGGCGGCGGAACGATGCTGTCGAGTGCGGCAACTGGGAACCTCGCGTTGACCTGATGAACAGGCGTAACGCGAAAGCTCTCTTCAGAAATACTTTTGTTAAGGTCCATGACGCTCAAGGATCTACCCTTTGTATTTTGAAGCTTTCGGGGTGTCATTCGATGGCTTGGTTAGCGCCACATTAAGGCGCTACAATGTTAGGCGGCGTTTAACCCTACTACATCCTAAATTTGCGACATTTGTTTAACCGAGTCCAGAGAAATTTCGCATCGCAGCAAACTTCGCAGTTGCGTTAAGTTAATGCAAAATCAGGAGTTTTATTTTTCAACCGAGGTTTTTATTAGGAATTATATGTGCTTGGCAGATTCGAGACAGCAAACGACGGTTGTGATAGTCGTGGCTTACACCGTGCCAAAACGCTCCATTCCCGGCGGGGCTGGGGTGATCCCGGTCCCGCCAAGATCGAATTTATCGCCTGTTGTACCAGAATGGGAGTGAGTGGAATTGCCCGGACTGGTGTTCCGAAACTATGGTTTAGCTATCATAATTATGTCTGCCTGCCACAGCGATGTTACCGAAGTCACACGATGTGCGCGGCGGCGATTGTGGCGACATTGTGTCGAGAGGGCATGCGGCGGGAAGGGAAGGGGGCGTTGGTTCTGAATCAAATTGAGGACCGAGACCGGAGCTGCCGGGTGATTCTTCAAGCCGGAGGGCATCCAGGCGCCGATGTAAATCGCCCTGCTGCAATATTACTGCGAAGAAGCTGAAAGAGACGCTAACTTCGGCGACCGTCACGCCCGCTTGAGCGCAGGCTTCGTGCCACCCCAGGAGACGAAATGGGGATTTGCGAAGTCGAAATCGGCAGATGCACCGGTTTTGCCGTAGATGAGCGGCTGGCCATCCATCGTGACAGTCGATCCACCGGCTGCCCGCAAGACCGCATCGCCGGCCGCGGTATCCCACTCCATGGTGCGGGTGAAGCGTGGGTAGACGTCGGCCTTGCCTTCTGCCAGCAGACAGAATTTCAGGGACGAGCCGATGTTGGTGCATTTGGAGATCGCATGCCTGGCGAGGAAAAGACCGGTCTCTGGGCTGTCATGCCGGAAACTCGCGAGCGCCATACTCTCTGCCGGCTGTTTGCGCACCTTGATCGGCATTCTCTCTGTTATCGCAAAGTTTTCATCGATTATCAGCTTCTCCGCGCTTCCGCGCTCGCCGGAAAAAGCGATGCCGAGCGCTGGGGCATAGACGATACCGGCGACGGGGACGCCGTTTTCCACGTAGGCGATGTTGACGGTGAATTCCTGGCGCTTATCCAGGAATTCACGGGTGCCATCGAGCGGATCGACAAGGAAGAAGGAGTTTCCGGCGATATCAGGCACTTTGCCAGCTGCTACCGATTCCTCGGCGATGACAGGGATCTCGGGGAAATCGCGTTCCAGATGCGCCAGTATGATGCGCTCGGCCTCCTGATCGGCGATCGTCACGGGGCTTTCATCAGCCTTCATTTCCACCGGGCAGCCGTGGCAGAAGACCTCCAAAATAGCCTTGCCGGCTTCGAGCGCCGCCCGTTCAAATGTCCTCAGCATATTCCTGCCGTTCGTCTGCGAATTCGTCTTGAGATCGCCGTGTCATATATAGTGCATACCGGGAGCTGCCGCATCCCTTCACTGAAACCCCATAACACTAGCACGGGCTTGCCAGTTTGCATAAGCACGTCATGAGCATTTGCCCGTGAAATGCCATTTGCAATTGATGGCATCTTCGAGTTTGAAATTTCGTCAACTTCCTTACTTGTGGAACAGTTTGCGCAGAGGGCGAACATTTTCGGTTTCGTTCAGTACACAAAGATTAATTGACGAAGCCGGATCTGGCTAAAAATTTGCCAAACGATGCCGCTTTTGTGTGGATTTTGGTTTGAATTGCGCCATTTAGGCCTGTTTACCCAAGATTCTGACGCGGTAAATCCTTTTTGTCTTCACATTTCCAACGAAACCGCTATGCAATGCGAGCTAGTGGTTCGTGTGAAAGCACGAGCGATAAAACCAATAAGAGATGCAACTTAAATTTGGTTCGCATCCAGGGGAAATGACATATGGAGTATTTCGTCCAGCAGCTCTTCAATGGGCTGACTCTCGGATCCATCTATGGCCTTGTGGCTATTGGCTATACGATGGTTTACGGCATTATCGGCATGATCAACTTCGCCCATGGCGACATTTTCATGCTCGGTGGCTTCGCTGCTCTTATCGTCTTTCTCGTTCTCACATCCATCTTCGCAGGTCTTCCGGTAGCCGTGCTGCTGCTGGCGATGCTTGTGATCGCGATGCTGATGACGAGTTTGTGGAATTGGACGATCGAGCGTGTCGCCTACCGCCCGTTGCGCGGTTCTTTTCGCCTGGCGCCGCTGATTACCGCGATCGGCATGTCGATCACGCTATCGAACTTCATCCAGGTCACGCAGGGTCCACGCAACAAACCGATTCCGCCACTTGTCGGCACGGTTTATAATGTCGGCAATATCTCGATCTCGCTGAAGCAGATCATCATTATCATCGTGACCGTCGTCCTGCTTGCCGCCTTCTGGTACATCGTCAACAAGACAGCACTCGGGCGCGCCCAGCGCGCGACGGAACAAGACCGCAAGATGGCAGCCCTGCTCGGCGTCAATGTCGACCAGACGATCTCCATCACCTTCATCATGGGTGCGGCACTCGCTGCCGTCGCCGGCACGATGTACCTGATGTACTACGGTGTCGCCTCGTTCAACGACGGCTTCGTTCCGGGCGTGAAGGCCTTCACAGCGGCGGTTCTCGGGGGCATCGGCTCGCTGCCGGGCGCCGTTCTCGGCGGGTTGATGATCGGTCTCATCGAATCCCTGTGGTCGGCCTATTTCACCATCGCGTACAAGGATGTCGCCACCTTCGCCATCCTCGCTTTCGTGCTGATCTTCAAGCCGACGGGCATTCTCGGCCGGCCGGAAGTCGAGAAGGTATAAGTCATGGCAAACATCGATACTTCCGCTGGCAAGTCCAACGCCGGGCTTGTCCAGAAGGGGCTTAGGGAAGCCTTCTTCGCCGGTCTCATCTCGCTTGGCCTGTTCGTTCTCTATGTCGGTCTCGGCACGCAGCAGAACATCAACAACGAGCTGATCGTCGTTCAGCGCTGGGGTCTGCTGGCAGTCTTCGTGCTGGTCGCTGCCATCGGCCGTTTTATCATGGTCGTTTTTGTCAGGCCGCATCTTGATCAGCGCAAGCTTTCGAAGGCGCGTCATGGTGAACTGGATATTTCAACGGATAAGGGCTTCTTCCGGACGCATTTCCTGAAGATCGCGCTCGTATTCCTTCTGGTCTATCCGCTTGCCACTGCCTATTTCCTCGGCCCGCAGGGCGCGTTGAAGTGGGTGGACAATTTCGGCATCCAGATCCTGATCTATGTGATGCTCGCCTGGGGTCTGAACATTGTCGTCGGCCTCGCCGGGCTGCTCGACCTCGGTTATGTCGCCTTCTACGCGGTCGGTGCCTATTCCTATGCGCTGCTTTCGGCCCATTTCGGCCTGTCCTTCTGGGTGCTGCTGCCGCTCGCCGGCATCTTTGCGGCTCTTTGGGGCGTCATCCTCGGCTTTCCGGTGCTGCGCTTGCGCGGTGACTATCTGGCGATCGTCACGCTTGCCTTCGGTGAAATCATCCGTCTCGTCATCATCAACTGGACGGAAGTCACGAAGGGCACCTTTGGTATCTCCGGCATCGCCAAGGCTTCGGTCTTCGGAATCTGGAGCTTCGATGTCGGCAAGGCGAATAACTTCGCCAAGGCCTTCGGCCTGCCGTCATCATCGGCCTATTACAAAATCTTCCTGTTCTACGTTATCCTGGCGCTCTGCATGCTGACCGCCTATGTGACGATCCGGCTGCGCCGCATGCCGATCGGCCGTGCATGGGAAGCGCTTCGCGAAGACGAAATCGCCTGCCGTTCACTTGGCATCAACACGGTGACGACGAAACTGACGGCTTTCGCTACCGGCGCGATGTTCGGCGGCTTCGCCGGCTCCTTCTTCGCTGCCCGCCAGGGCTTCGTTTCGCCGGAATCCTTCGTGTTCCTGGAATCGGCCGTCATCCTCGCCATTGTCGTCCTTGGCGGCATGGGTTCGTTGACAGGTATCGCGATCGCAGCCGTCGTTATGGTCGGCGGCACGGAAGCGCTGCGCGAAATGGACTTCCTTAAGGTTATCTTCGGACCGGATTTCACGCCGGAACTCTACCGCATGCTGCTCTTCGGCCTCGCCATGGTGATCGTCATGCTGTTCAAGCCGCGCGGTTTCGTCGGCTCGCGTGAACCGACCGCCTTCCTCAAGGAGCGCAAGGCGGTATCTGGAAGCTTTACCAAGGAGGGCCATGGTTGATGAGCCCTATCGAGAACACGATGTCGAATGACACTTTGCTCAAGGTCGAGCACCTGTCGATGAAGTTCGGCGGCCTGATGGCCATCAACGACTTATCCTTCGAGGCCAAGCGCGGCGATATTACCGCGCTGATTGGCCCGAACGGTGCGGGCAAGACCACCGTCTTTAACTGCATCACCGGTTTCTACAAGCCGACGATGGGCATGATCACACTGACGCAGAATAGCGGCAAACAGTATCTGCTCGAGCGCCTGCCGGACTTCCGCATCACCAAGGAAGCCAAGGTTGCCCGTACCTTCCAGAACATCCGTCTATTCTCGGGTCTCACCGTTCTGGAAAACCTGTTGGTCGCCCAGCACAACAAGCTTATGAAGGCTTCGGGCTTCACGGTGCTGGGTCTGCTCGGCATCGGTCCCTATAAGAAGGAGGCGGCTGCCGCCATCGAGCTTGCACGCCACTGGCTGGAGAAGGCCGACCTTATCGACCGCGCCGACGACCCGGCCGGCGATTTGCCTTACGGCGCCCAGCGCCGCCTGGAAATCGCCCGCGCCATGTGCACCGGCCCGGAGCTGCTTTGCCTCGACGAGCCGGCTGCCGGTCTCAATCCGCGTGAATCGGCGTCGCTCAATGCCTTGCTGAAAGGCATTCGCGCCGAAACCGGGACCTCCATCTTGCTTATCGAGCACGACATGTCTGTCGTCATGGAAATTTCCGACCACGTCATCGTCCTGGAATATGGCCAGAAGATTTCCGACGGCAATCCTGACCATGTGAAGAACGATCCGAGGGTTATTGCGGCCTATCTCGGTGTCGAGGATGAAGAAGTCGAAGAGGTCATTGCGACCGTAGAAGGGGGCGCAATCTGATGGCGGCCGGAGAACAGCTTCTCAAGGTTCAGAGCGTCGAGACCTATTACGGCAATATCCGCGCGCTCGCAGGCATCGATGTCGAGGTGAAGAAGGGCGAGATCGTCAGCCTGATCGGCGCCAACGGCGCCGGCAAGTCGACGCTGATGATGACGATCTGCGGCAGCCCGCAGGCCCGCACCGGCTCGATCATTTTCGACGGCCAGGACATTACCAAGCTGCCGACGCATGAGATTGCACGGTTGCGTATCGCGCAGTCGCCCGAAGGGCGGCGTATCTTCCCACGCATGACTGTTCTAGAAAATCTCCAGATGGGCGCTGGTCTCGACAACCTCAAATATTTCAATGAAGACGTCGAGAAGATTTTTACGATGTTCCCACGCTTGAAGGAGCGCCAGTCGCAGCGCGGCGGCACACTTTCGGGCGGCGAACAGCAGATGCTTTCAATCGGCCGCGCGCTGATGGCGCGTCCGAAGCTGCTGCTGCTTGACGAACCCTCGCTCGGCCTTGCGCCGCTGATCGTCAAGGGCATCTTTGAAGCCATAAAGGTGCTGAACGAGAAGGAAGGGCTGACCGTCTTCCTCGTGGAGCAGAACGCATTCGCAGCGCTCAAGCTGTCGCACCGTGCCTATGTGCTGGTCAACGGCAAGGTGACGATGAGCGGCAGCGGCAAGGAACTGCTCGCGAATCCCGAGGTCCGTGCTGCCTATCTCGAAGGCGGGCGGCATTGATCGCGGCAGAAGGGAGAGTTTGATCATGCAGGGACTTTTCTTCGAAAGCGACAGCGGGGTGAAGCTCGTCATCCGCGCATTCGTGGTGCTTATCGGTTTCTGGACGGCGTGGCGCGCCGGCAGGGCGGTTGCAGACGGCTGGAACAACTATTCGCTGGTTGTCGTCTACACCTTCCTGCTCGCTTGGGCGATGCAGTTCCTGCATCATGCGCTGTTTGACGGCCCGATGCTCAGCGCCTTCTTCTACATCATCGATTTCGTAACTTTGCTGGTCTTCTCGACAGCCGGGTTCCGCTATCGCCGTACCAATCAAATGGTCAACAACTATTACTGGCTGTACGAAAAAACTTCCGCGTTTTCGTGGAAGGAGAAACATTGACAGCCCGTTGAAACTAGGCATGAATTGCCTTCAGAGTGGAACAGCTTTCCTGGCGCAGTCAAAGGTGGGGTATGTGTCAGGCCTTGGAAGAAACCCGCCCAAAAATTGGGAGTAACAATATGAAGAAGTCTCTCTTGTCAGCGGTGGCACTGACGGCGATCGTTGCGTTCGGCGGCGTCGCACGAGCTGACATCGTGATCGGCGTTGGCGGCCCGCTGACGGGTCCAAACGCTGCATTCGGCGCCCAGCTTCAGAAGGGTGCCGAGCAGGCAGCCGCTGACATCAATGCTGCTGGCGGTATCAACGGCGAGCAGATCAAGATCGAGCTCGGCGACGACGTTTCCGACCCGAAGCAGGGCATCTCCGTTGCCAACAAGTTCGTTGCTGACGGCGTGAAGTTCGTTATCGGCCACTTCAACTCGGGCGTTTCCATCCCGGCTTCCGAAGTTTACGCAGAAAACGGCATTCTCGAAATCACCCCGGCTGCTACGAACCCTGTTTTCACCGAGCGTGGCCTGTGGAACACCTTCCGCACCTGCGGCCGTGACGACCAGCAGGGCGCCATCGCCGGCAAGTATCTGGCCGACCACTTCAAGGACGCCAAGATCGCCGTCATTCACGACAAGACTCCTTATGGCCAGGGTCTCGCTGACGAAACCAAGAAGGCTCTGAATGCCGCTGGCGTTACCGAAGCCATGTACGAAGGCGTCAACGTCGGCGACAAGGACTTCTCGGCCCTCATCGCAAAGATGAAGGAAGCCGGCGTTACCATCATTTACTGGGGCGGTCTGCACACCGAAGCCGGTCTCATCATCCGCCAGTCGGCCGACCAGGGCCTGAAGGCAGCGCTCGTTTCGGGTGACGGTATCGTCTCGAACGAACTTGCTTCCATCGCTGGTGACGCCGTTGCCGGTACGCTGAACACCTTCGGCCCGGATCCGACGATCAACCCGGCCAACAAGGACCTCGTCGCGAAGTTCAAGGCTGCCGGCTTCAACCCGGAAGCTTACACGCTCTATTCCTACGCTGCGCTGCAGACGATTGCTGCTGCTGCCAAGGCTGCCGGTTCTACGGACGCTGAAGCGGTTGCCGCGGCCATGAAGGAAAAGGGTCCGTTCCCGACCGTTCTCGGCGACATCTCCTTTGATGAAAAGGGCGACCCGAAGCTTCCGGGCTACGTCATGTATGAATGGAAGAAGGGCGAAGACGGCAAGTACAGCTACTTCCAGAAGGCCGACTAATTTCAGCCTCCGGCAGTGAATGCCTCTTATGGAAGCCCGGTCATCAACCGGGCTTCTTTCGTTTTGCCCAGCGGCATCGGATTGGTGCTCGTCAACTCAAAGACCATTCCATTCCCGGCCGGCATGCCCTAAGCCAAGGGCAAAGGATGGAGGAACCAGATCGATGCCAAGACCCCGCATTCTCGTCACCCGGCGCTGGCCTGCCGCGGTCGAAGCCGTGCTCGTCGAGCGTTTCGACGTAACGCTCAATACGGATGATGCGCCGCTCGGCGAAAATGAGCTGCGTCAGGCGCTGGCGGATTATGATGCGGTGCTGCCGACCGTCTCCGACAAGCTGCCGGCTGCGATCTTTGCAGGCGATATCCGCACGAAGATCCTCGGCAATTTCGGGGTCGGCTTCAATCATATCGATATCGCGACCGCCAAAGCGAAAGGCGTTACGGTGACGAATACGCCGGGCGTTCTCACCGATTGCACTGCCGATATCGCCATGCTGCTCCTGCTGTCCGTCGCGCGCCGCGGCGGGGAAGGCGAGCGGCAGCTACGTGCCGGAGAATGGAAGGGCTGGTGCCCGACACATATGATCGGCACGAAGGTGACCGGCAAGACTGTCGGCATCATCGGCTTCGGGCGGATCGGCAAGGCTTTTGCACAACGCTGCCATTTCGGCTTCGGCATGGATGTCGTGTTCTACAACCGCTCAGAGGTCGATCCGGCTGAAGCGGCGCGCTACGGCGCACGTCAGCTTGCTTCGGTGGAGGCGGTGCTGGCGACTTCCGATTTCGTTTCCCTGCATTGCCCTGGAGGAGCGGAAAACCGGCATCTGATGAATCCGGCACGGTTCGCCGCAATGAGGCCGGGCGCTTTCCTCATCAACACTGCGCGCGGTGATGTGGTCGATGAGACGGCACTGATTGCCGCACTTGCCAAAGGCACGATCCGGGGCGCGGGACTCGACGTCTATGAGGCGGAGCCGCATGTGCTGGAAGCGCTGCGGCGCATGGAGAATGTCGTTCTGCTGCCACATCTCGGCAGTGCTACGCAGGAAACGCGCACGGCGATGGGGATGAAGGTCGTGGAGAATGTGACCGCCTTCTTCGAGGGGCGGGAAGTGCCGGACCGGGTGGTCTGAAGACGCTGCCCTTCATTTGCTACATCTCATGCAAGACATGCGCCGCCTTCACGGCAGCGGATGCCCTGTTTTCCACGCCAAGCTTCACATAGATCTGTTCGAGGTGCTTATTCACTGTGCGCGCGGACAGGCCGAGAATTTCGCCGATATCGCGATTGGCCTTGCCCTTGGCGATCCACATCAGCACTTCGGACTCGCGCTGCGTCAGTGAAAAATGCCGGCGCAGGACTTCGTCGTCGCTGCGCTGGTTGGCAGCCGTCAAGCGGAAGAGATATTCGTCGGGGCCGATGGCGCCGAGGAAGGCGAGCTGAAGAGCGGCCTGACCGACATGAGCGATGGAGATGAGGGCGTCACGTGCGGCGACGGCACGCTCCTTCATCCAGGTGCCGATCGTGCGGGAGACGACCTCCATGCCATCGTCGCTTCCCATGGCGGCATTGACGAGGCGGGTGGCCTGCGGCGTGGACCAGTGGATCGCGCCATTTCCCTTCACGGCCAGCAGATGACGACCGGCGGCATCGAGTGCCACGCGCGCGCTTTGGGCCGAGCGGGCATTGCGCAAGTGAACGCGAATGCGGGCGCGCAGTTCATCGATGTTGATCGGTTTCGACAGGTAGTCGACTCCGCCCGATTCCAAGGCATGCACGACATGCTCGGTTTCGGTCAGCCCCGTCATGAAGATGACGGGCACCTGGGCGACGGCGGCATTGGCCTTCAGCCTGCGGCAGGTTTCGAAGCCGTCCATCGAGGGCATGACCGCATCGAGCAGGATGAGATCCGGCGTGATGCGCTCGACGATATTGAGCGCAGCCGAGCCTGATGTGGCGATCAGCACGGAGAAGCCTGATTGTTCCAACGCGTCGGTCAAAAAGCCGAGCGCCTCAGGCGAATCGTCAACCAGGAGAACGATGTCGCGAGGAAGCTCAGCCAACGGTTTCACCCTTTTCTTCGAATTTGTGCAGGAAATCCATGAAGCCGGCGAGATCGAAAGCGGCGACATAGGAGCGAAGCTCTTCGGTGAATGGCTGATTTGCCTCCACTTTGGCAAGATCGGCGAGCTTGGCTTCTATGCCCCTGATGTAGCCGATCTCGCCAAGCCGCAGCAGTTCCTGAACATGTGCGGCCCCCGGGCTTTTCAGCGATATGGCTGCAGGTGCCGAAGCCGGCGCCTGATCGTCGGCATATAGCCATTTCAGGCCGAGATGCAGGGCGAGCTTATCGCGCAGTTGTTTGATATCGACCGGCTTGCCGATCGCATCATTGTGGCTGTCGTCGCTGTCGCTGTGAGCGGCTGCGTCGCCGATATTGGCTGACAACATCACGATCGGCGCGGCGCGTCCCGTCTCACGCAGCCGGGAAACGAGCTGCCAACCGTTCATGCCGGGCATAGAGATATCGACGAGGAAGAGATCCGGCTCGATGCCTTCGACGAGCGTCAGGCAGTCCAGGCCGCTTGCTGCCGTGAGCACGATGAAATCGAGTGGGACCAGGATTTCGCGCATCATCTCGCGATGATCCTCGTTATCATCAACGACGACGATCGTGCGGCGCGGGCCGTCATAGCCGACGATCTTCTTTTCCTGCGGCGGAGCGGCAGGGCGCATCACGGCCGACAGCATGAGGCGGACGCGGAAGGTCGAGCCTTTGTTCTTTTCGCTGTCGACCGCGATTTCGCCGCCGAGCGTGTTGGTCAGAAGGCGGGTAATGGTCAGGCCAAGACCGAGGCCGGGCATGGGCCGCACGCTTTCTGCTTCACCGCGCTGGAAGGGCTCGTAAATGCGCGTCAGATCCTTTTCGGCGATTCCACGGCCGGTGTCGGAGACGGTGAAGGTCGCGACCTGGCTGCGGTAGCCGACATCGAAGGTGACGCTGCCTTCGTCGGTGAATTTGATGGCATTGGAGAGCAGGTTGACGAGGATCTGGCGAAGCCGCTTCTCGTCAGTGCGTACGAACTGCGGCAGAGCCTGCGAGCGGTTGTGGATGAAGGTGAGGCCTTTCGCCTGCGCCTGCGGCCGGAACATGTCGACGATCTGGTCGAGGAAATCCTGGATGTTGATCTCGTTCGAATAGACCTGCAGGCGGCCGGCTTCGATCTTCGAAATATCCAGAAGGCCGTCGATCAGGCCGGACAGATGCTCGGCGCTGCGGCGGATGACCTTGATGGAGGATTGACGCGGGGCGGGGATGGTCTCGTCGCGTTCGAGGATCTGGGCGTAGCCGAGGACGGCATTCAGCGGCGTGCGCAGTTCGTGGCTCAGGCCCACCACGTAGCGGCTCTTGGCGCGGTTGGCGGCTTCGGCCGTTTCCTTGGCGGTCTGCAGGGCTGCGTCGGTTTTCTTGTGAGCGGCGATTTCCTTGAGCAGAAGCGTGTTCTGGCGGGAGGATTCCTCCTCGGCGACGACACGGCTGTCATGGGCGAGCACGTAGAACCAGCAGGCAATGCCGGCGATGACCGAAAAGACGAAGAAGACGATCAGGATGGTGCGGTTGACGACTTCGGCGGTCTCCGGCGAAGCCGAGGCCACCTGATGGGCGATCATCGCAAGGATCGCGCCGACGGCCGTCAGTGCCAGTGCCACGGCAATGCCATAGCGGCCAAGGCGGGTCGTCAGTTTCTGGACGATGGTTTCCGGCAGCAGGGTCTTTGCGACGGCGCCGACCTGCGCGTTGAGGCGGGCGTTCGGCTTGCACATGTCGTGGCAACGGCTGTCGAGCGAGCAGCAGAGCGAGCAGATCGGCGCGGCATAGGCTGGGCACCAGGCCATATCTTCAGGCTCGAAGGGATGTTCGCAGACGGAGCAGTTGATAGTGGTCAGGTTCTTCCAGGCATGGCGCGGCTTGCGGGCGAGATAGAACTTGCCTTTGGTCGCCCAGGCGAGGGTGGGTGAGGCGATCAGCGCGATCACCAGCGTGATGTAAGGGGCAAGCGAAGCTGCGATCGAGCCGAAGGTGCCGAAATGGGCGATGAGCGCGAGGCCGGCCGACAGTGTCATGGCGCCGAGGCCGACCGGATTGATGTCGTAAAGATGGGCGCGCTTGAACTCGATGCCGGGAGGGGCAAGGCCGAGCGGCTTGTTTATGAAGAGATCGGCCGAGATCGTGCAGAGCCAGGCCATGGCAACAATCGAGAAGATACCGAGCGTTTCCTCCAGCAGCCGGTAGATGCCGAGTTCCATCAAGAGCAGCGCAATCGCCACATTGAAGACCAGCCAGATGACGCGGCCGGGATGGCTGTGCGTCAGCCGCGAGAAGAAATTCGACCAGGCGAGCGAGCCGGCATAGGCGTTCATCACGTTGATCTTCAGCTGCGAGACCACCACGAAGGCGGCCATCAGCAGCAGGGCGGCATTGTGCCAGGGGATCATGTAGCCGAAGGCAGTCAGGTACATCTGTGCGGGGTCGGCGGCACGGTCGACCGGCACGCCGGATGTGAAGGTCAGCACCACGAGGAAAGAGCCGGCGAGCAGTTTCGGTGCGCCGATGATGACCCAGCCGGGACCGGCGAGGAAAACGGCGAGGCGGTGGCGCCATTTGCGCTGCGGATCCGGCGGCAGGAAGCGCAGGAAGTCCGCCTGTTCGCCGATCTGCGACATGAGCGCGAGGATGACGGCGGAGGCCGCGCCGAATTCCACAAGATTGAAATCTGCGACCGTGCCGGGCGGGCCGGAGGCATGGCGGATGCCCGCAAAAGCGCGCCAGACATCGAATTGCTGCCAATCCATCAGGGCGATGAAGATGAAGGGCAGGATATTGAGGACGATCCAAAAGGGCTGGGTCATCAGCTGGAACTTGCTGATGAGGCGCACGCCGTGCGTGACGAGCGGGATCACCATGACGGCGCTGATGATGTAGCCGATCCACAAGGGAATGCCGAGCGTCAACTCCAGCGCGCCAGACATGATCGAGGCTTCGATTGCAAACAGCATGAAGGTGAAGCTTGCATAGATCAGCGAGGTGATCGTCGAGCCGATGTAACCGAAGCTCGCGCCGCGCGTCAGCAGGTCGATATCGACGCCGTGGCGAATGGCATAGCGGCTGATCGGCAGGCCGATCGCGAGCATGGCGATGGAGGCGACGATGATGGCGAAGAAGGCGTTGGTCGTGCCATAGGAGAGCGTAATCGCGCCGCCGATCGCTTCGAGAGCCAGGAAGGAGATGGCGCCGATCGCTGTCTGCGAGATGCGTTGGGAGGAGAAGCGCCGGGCGCTCTTGGCTGTAAAGCGCAGCGCGTAGTCTTCAAGCGTTTGGTTGGCGACCCAGCGATTATATTCGCGTCTCACCGGAATGATGCGTTGGCGCGCTGTCATGCCCTCTTTCCGGCGTTCCGGTCAGCTTATCGTCTCCGAGCCACTTTTGGCGGGATGGGCGGGAAAGGCAAGAGGCGGAACGCCGGCAGATTCACAGAACGGCAATATTTTTGAAACCGGTCTGTCACATAAGCGCTCTAACTCTCCCGCCGTCCGTTCAACCATCTCGGGTATCACCATGTCTGTTCCAAGCCTTTGCCGCCTGAGCACCGCGCTCGTCTGCCTTCTTTCGATTGTGCCATCGCTTGCCGCCGCCGAGCAGGCCACGGCGGCGAAAGCGCCTTATGTGGAGGCCGGAAACACCAACAAGCGCGGCGACGCGTGCTTCTCGACAGTGGACACCAATGCCGCCGTCCATCTTCTCTCCGGCTTCCTCGACGTATGGACGCCGCGCACGCCATTCGTCGATGCCGGCGTAGAGGCCCCAGCCAAGGATAATTGCCCCGCGGTTGCCAAAACGGATTGGGACGGCATTCCCTTCAGCAAGACCGACGGCCAGGTCGTCAACAAACTCGTCCATGACGCCAATATCGCCTATGTCGTCAAGGCGACGAAGGCGCGGACGGACGATCAGGCGGTTGCCGCTTATCTCGACGATCGCCGCGGCAAGAATGCCAGTATCGTCGATGGCCTTGGTCCGCTGACCGATGCCTGGAAGGCCGGCTCCAAGCAGACCACGACGATCACCGAAGTCGCGGCCGATGCGACGACGGTCAAATACGACGACAAGGGCAACAATCGCGGCGCCGGCAGCAAGCCGGACGCGGAAAACAAGACCGACGCCAATCCGGACATGGGCCTTGCCATCGACTTCATCAACGCCGCAAGCGGTGACGGTTCGACGGAGCCCGCCAAGCGTTATTTCAAATATGGCCGTCCCTACCGCTGGAGCCAGGAGGTATCGGTCGTCCCGACGCTGGAGCCCGCCAAGAGCGGCAAGCCGGTCGAGGACGGCGGCTTCCCGAGCGGGCATACGGCGGAAGCCTGGCGGGATGCGCTCGCCATGGCCTATCTCGTACCGCAGCGCTTTCAGGAGATGATCACGCGCGCCAGCGAACTGGGCGAAGATCGTATCCTTGCCGGCATGCATTCGCCGCTCGACGTCATGGGTGGCCGCATGCTCGGCACCGCCACGGTCGTCTATAATCTGAACAAGGCCGACAACGCCGCGCTGAAGAGCGATGCTTACACCCAAGCGCAGTTATGGCTCATTGCCAAATCAGGCGTTGCGGATGCGGGCGCGCTCGAAGTCGTGGCTCATGCAGCGCCGCTCGCCGCAGACCGTTTCGCTGATCATGACGCCAACCGCGCTTACGTGCTGCAGCGCCTGAGCTACGGCCTGCCCACCATCCATGGGACCGACCAGCCGGCCCGCGTGCCGCAGGGGGCCGAAGCGCTTCTCGAAACGCGTCTGCCCTATCTCGACGGCGAGCAGCGCCGCGACGTGCTTGGCACGACGGAGATCGCCTCGGGCTATCCGCTGCTCGATGATGCTGAGGGCTATGGCCGCCTCAACCTGTTTGCCGCGGCAGACGGCTACGGCGCCTTCGATCAGGACGTGATCGTGACGATGGATGCCGCAAAGGGCGGCTTCAACGCGATTGATACTTGGCGCAACGATATCGGCGGCAAGGGCAAACTGGCGAAGCGCGGCAGCGGCATTCTCGGCCTTTCCGGCGCTAACAGCTATACCGGCGGCACGGTGCTGGAAGAAGGCGCGCTGGTGGCAGGCTCGCCCTCGGCCCTTGGCACCGGCGGACTGTCCGTGAACGGCGGCTCTCTCGTCCTGGCGGCCGATAAGCCCCTGACTGTGGGCGGTGATTATCAGCAGCTCGCCAATACCGTGGCGAAGCCGACGCTCGGTGCTGACCGTGCGGGCACGCTGGTCATCGCGGGCAATGCGATACTCTCCGGCGCTCTCGACGTCACACTTGCCCCAGGCTACGCCCCGGCGCCCGGAACGAAGATCGAGATCCTGAAGGCAAGAGCCGTCACCGGCATCTTCGACAAGTTCACCATCTCCGGCCACAAGGCGACCCTTTCCTACGGCCCGACGTCGGTCACCTTGACGATCGGCGGATAATATCGAACTGGCAGGGCGTCCTCTCCGCGGGATGCCCCGTCTTGTCTTTACCTGCCCGTTTGCCCCTGCCGCCTACGTCATTTTGCGTATGTGTTTTTGCGTTGCAGCACCCGATAGTTCTTTAAGCAACAGTTAATCTCCGTTTCCGGCCCTGTTGCGGAACAAGAAGAGGGGAGTTCAACCAGATGAATCTCAGATCCACTATTACAGGCGCAGCGCTCGGCGCAGTCATGGCCGCATCGGCCGCCTTCCACGGTGCGGTTGCCGCCGACGACACGATCAAGGTCGGCGTTCTGCACTCGCTTTCCGGCACGATGGCGATTTCCGAAACGACGCTGAAAGACGCCATGCTGATGCTCATCGACGAGCAGAACAAGAAGGGCGGTCTCCTCGGCAAGAAGCTCGAAGCCGTCGTCGTCGATCCGGCTTCCGACTGGCCGCTCTTTGCCGAAAAGGCCCGCGAGCTGATCGAAAAGGACAAGGTTGCGGCCGTTTTCGGTTGCTGGACCTCCTCTTCTCGCAAGTCGGTCCTGCCGGTTTTCGAAGAGCTGAACTCGCTGCTCTTCTACCCGGTCCAGTACGAGGGTGAAGAATCCTCGCGCAATATCTTCTACACGGGTGCCGCTCCGAACCAGCAGGCGATCCCGGCCGTCGACTACCTGATGAACACCGAAGGCGTAAAGCGCTTCGTGCTCGAAGGCACCGACTATGTCTACCCGCGCACGACCAACAAGATCCTGGAAGCCTATCTGGAATCCAAGGGCATTCCGAAGGAAGACATCCTCATCAACTACACGCCGTTCGGCTTCTCCGACTGGCAAACGGAAGTTTCCAAGATCAAGGAATTCGGTTCGGCCGGCAAGAAGACGGCCGTCGTCTCCACCATCAACGGTGACGCCAACGTTCCTTTCTACAAGGAACTCGGCAACCAGGGCATCAAGGCGACCGATATCCCTGTCGTCGCCTTCTCGGTCGGCGAAGAAGAGCTTGCCGGTCTCGACACCAAGCCGCTTGTCGGCCATCTCGCCGCCTGGAATTACTTCGAATCGGTCGATACGCCGATCAACAAGAAGTTCATCAAGGAATGGCATGCTTACACAAAGAACGACAAGCGTGTGACCAACGACCCGATGGAAGCTGCCTATATCGGCTTCAACGCCTGGGTTAAGGCCGTCCAAGCTGCCGGCACGACCGATACGGATGCGGTTCTCGACCACATCATCGGCGTCTCTGTTCCGAACCTCTCCGGCGGCACCGCGACCGTCATGCCGAACCACCACATCACCAAGCCGGTGCTGATCGGTGAAATCCAGGCCGACGGCCAGTTCGAAATCGTTCAGCAGACCCCCGCGGTCGTCGGCGACGAATGGTCCGACTTCCTGCCGGACTCCAAGGATCTGATCTCCGATTGGCGCAAGCCGATGAACTGCGGCAACTTCAACGTTGCCACCGGCAAGTGCGGCGGCAAGGGTTCCTGAGTTAGCCCGTTCGACATGAGCCACTAAGACTTCCGTCCGGATTTCAGATCCGGGCGGAAGCTTCGTCCCCAGCGGTTGCTACGATAATTTAGGCGGGAAAGCCGATGTATCGCGCCATCAAGATCTTTCTTTTGACTGTTTGCCTCGCGTTTTCGGGGCTGGCGCTTGCCGGCGTGACGGCAGGACTCAAAGCTCAGGATGATGTCCACGCTCTTGTCGATGCGCTCGGCGTCGGCGGTTTTCCGGAGCGCGAAGCGGCCATCAAGGCGCTCGTCGCTTCCAAGGATGCGCATGTCAGCCAGATATTGCAGCAACTGAGCGATGGCCTTCTCTACGTCAATTCCGACGCGGGAGGCCCCGTCCTCGTTCAGGGCGGCACGGATGACGAGCCGACCTATTCCGATCCGCTCACCGGTGAAGCAGTTGCAGATATCGATCCCGACACGATGTCGAAGGTCAGGATCAACAATTCGGTGCGTACGCTCATCGGCACATTGATGAGCCAGATGACGCTGTTGAGCCCTGATCGCGGCGCCCGCCTTGCAGCCGCCCAGGGGCTCCTTAAGGATGCCGATCCCGCCAATCTCGATTTGCTGAATTCGGCGCTGGCGGATGAGAAGGATGGCGAGATCAAGAGCACGATGGAAGCGGCGCGCGCCGTCATGGTGCTGAAGAGCGATGCGAGCGCCGACGAGAAGAGGCAGGCGATCGATACGGTTGCCGCACGTGGCGGCCGCGATGCGCTGACCATCCTCACTACGGCGTTGGCAACCGCGCCCGACGATCTCAAACCTGCCATTCAGACGCATATCTCGACCATCAACCGCAGCCTCGCTCTCTGGAATATCGTCCAGAATGTCTGGTACGGCCTTTCGCTCGGCTCGGTGCTGCTGCTTGCTGCCATCGGCCTTGCCATCACCTTCGGCGTCATGGGCGTCATCAACATGGCGCATGGCGAAATGGTGATGATCGGCGCCTACACGACCTATGTCGTGCAGGAATATATCACCGCGAATTTTCCCGGCATGGCCGACTATTCGCTGGCCTTTGCCGTGCCTGCCGCCTTCGTCTTCACCGGTTTCGTCGGTCTCATCATCGAGCGCGTCGTCATCCGCTATCTCTACGGCCGGCCGCTGGAAACGCTGCTGGCCACCTGGGGCGTGTCGCTGATCCTGCAGCAGGCGGTGCGCACGGTCTTCGGCCCGACCAACCGCGAGGTGCGCAATCCGAGTTGGATGTCGGGTGCTTTCGAACTCGGCGGGTTGTCGATCACCTGGAACCGTCTCTGGATCATCGTCTTCTCGATGGCGGTTTTCGTGACGCTGCTGATGCTCTTGAAGCGCTCCGCCTTCGGCCTGCAGATGCGCGCGGTCACACAGAACCGGCGCATGGCTTCGTCCATGGGTATTCGCACCGGCTGGGTCGATGCATTTACCTTCGCACTTGGGTCCGGCATTGCCGGCATGGCGGGTGTGGCGCTCTCGCAGATCGATAACGTCTCTCCGAACCTCGGCCAGAGCTACATCATCGACAGTTTCATGGTCGTGGTCTTCGGCGGCGTCGGCAATCTCTGGGGCACACTCGTCGGCGCTCTGTCGCTCGGCGTCGTCAACAAGTTCCTCGAACCCTTTGCCGGTGCCGTGCTCGGCAAGATCCTAGTGCTCGTCCTCATCATTCTCTTCATCCAGAAGCGTCCGCGCGGGCTCTTCGCACTCAAAGGAAGGGCGGTGGAAGCATGATTACGGCCTTCCTTCTCCGGTCTCTCGATCGCCGGATCTCCATTGCTATCGCCATTCTGCTGGTGATCGCGGTTCTGGTGCCGGTGCTGAACCTCGCGACCGCGGCGGATAATCCGCTGCATGTGCCGACCTATATCATGGCGCTGTTCGGCAAGTACCTGACCTATGCGCTCTTGGCGCTGGCGCTCGATCTCGTCTGGGGCTTCTGCGGCATTCTCTCGCTCGGCCACGGCGCCTTCTTTGCGCTCGGCGGTTATGCGATGGGCATGTATCTGATGCGGCAGATCGGCCCGCGCGGCGTCTATGGCGATCCTATCCTGCCTGACTTCATGGTCTTCCTGAACTGGAAGGAACTGCCGTGGTTCTGGTACGGCTTCGACCAGTTCTGGTTTGCGGCACTAATGGTGCTGCTCGTACCTGGTCTGCTCGCTTTCATCTTTGGCTGGTTTGCCTTCCGCTCGCGCGTCAACGGCGTGTATCTCTCTATCATCACGCAGGCCATGACCTATGCGCTGCTGCTTGCCTTCTTCCGCAACGACATGGGCTTCGGCGGCAACAATGGCATGACCGACTTCAAGGATATCCTTGGTTTCAACGTGCAGGCGGACGGCACGCGTGCGACGCTCTTTGCAGTCACCGCAATCTTCCTGGCACTCTCGCTGATGATTGCCTCGGCGATCGTGCGGTCGAAATTCGGCAAGGTGCTGGTCGGCGTGCGTGATGCGGAAAGCCGCACGCGCTTCCTTGGCTACCGTGTCGAGCATTTCAAGCTCTTCACCTTTGTCGTCTCGGCGATGATGGCGGGCATTGCCGGCGCACTCTACGTGCCGCAGGTCGGCATCATCAATCCCGGCGAATTCGCGCCGGCCAACTCCATCGAAGTCGTCATCTGGACGGCGGTCGGCGGACGGGCGACGCTGATCGGGTCGATCATCGGCGCGATCCTCGTCAACGGCGGCAAGACGATCTTTACCGGCCTCTTCCCCGATTACTGGCTGTTTGCGCTCGGCGGTCTCTTCGTGCTTGTCACGCTGCTTCTGCCGAAGGGCATTGTCGGCACGATCGCCCAATATCTCGGCAAGCGGAAGCCTGTATCCAATGGCGTGCCGCCGGCCGCTGCCGAAGAAGGCGTCGACGCAAAAATCCAGGCTGCGGAGTAGACCATGATCCCCGACGTCAAACCCAACAGCGTGCTCTATCTCAATGGTGTCTCGGTCTCCTTCGATGGTTTCAAGGCGCTGAATTCGCTCTCTATCGTCATTGAACCGGGTGAACTGAGAGCGATCATCGGCCCGAACGGCGCCGGCAAGACGACGATGATGGATATCATCACCGGCAAGACCCGGCCGGATGAAGGCGAGGTCTTTTTCAATGGCAATATCGACCTGACCAAGAGAGACGAGGCCGATATTGCCCAGCTCGGCATCGGCCGGAAATTCCAGAAGCCGACGGTCTTCGAAAGCCATACGGTCTGGGACAATCTCGAACTGGCGCTGAACCGCCGTCGCACGGTATTCTCGACGCTCTTCTATCGGTTGTCCGGCGAGGACAAGGACCGTATCGAGGAAATCCTGGAGACGGTGCGGCTGACGCATCGCCGCGATGAGTTCGCCGCCAACCTGTCGCATGGGCAGAAACAGTGGCTGGAGATCGGCATGCTGCTGGCGCAGGAGCCGAAGCTCCTGCTCGTCGACGAACCGGTAGCGGGCATGACCGATGCCGAGACGGCGGAGACAGCGATCCTGCTCAAGGATATCGCCAAGACACGGTCGGTCGTCGTCGTGGAGCACGATATGGGTTTCATTCGCGATCTCGGCGTGAAGGTAACCTGCCTTGCGGAAGGTTCGGTGCTGGCGGAAGGATCCATCGATTTCGTCAGCAACGATCCGAAAGTGATCGAGAACTATCTGGGGCGCTGAGATGCTGACCGTTGAAAATGCAAATCTTCATTATGGTGCTGCACAGGCGCTGCGCGGCATCTCGATCAAGGCCGAGATGGGCAAGATCACCTGCGTGCTCGGGCGTAACGGTGTCGGCAAGAGTTCGCTCTTGCGCGCCGTCACAGGCCAGCACCCGATATCGGCGGGAACCATCACGTTCAACGATGCGAAGCTCAACGGCCTGCCGCCCTTTGCCCGCGCCAAGCAGGGCATCGGCTATGTGCCGCAGGGGCGTGAAATATTCCCACTGCTGACCGTCAAGGAAAACCTCGAGACCGGCTTTGCTCCGCTTGGCCGCCGCGACCGCAACATCCCCGACGATATCTTCAGTCTCTTCCCGGTGCTGAAGTCGATGTTGTCGCGTCGCGGCGGCGATCTTTCGGGCGGGCAGCAGCAGCAGTTGGCGATCGGCCGGGCGATGGTCACGCGGCCGAAAATCCTTGTGCTCGACGAGCCGACCGAAGGTATCCAGCCTTCTATCATCAAGGATATCGGCCGGGCGATCCGTTACCTGCGTGATTCCACCGGCATGGCGATCCTGCTGGTCGAACAGTATCTCGATTTCTGCCGCGAGCTTGCCGACTATGTGTACATCATGGATCGCGGCGAGATCGTTCACGAAGGTCTTGCCGAGACGCTGGACACGCCGGAAGCGCGCCGCCATCTAACCGTATGATCTTTCTGGCCAACTCGCCGGCATCTGCCGCATTTTGCGGCAGATGCCTTCCGCGCCATCCTTACGGCCCGTGGGGGTACGGGCTCTCGGAAAGCGGCATGGGACTTGCTTTGTTGCAGTCAACAGACACATTCAACGCAAGATGCCAGACAGGATGGCATCTGCACGGGGGTGGCATGACAGGCGCGGCGGCGGGCATCACGAGACCGCAGAGAGCGGAAGGACGCGGGCATCTTGCTGCCAAGGTGCAGGATGGGCGTACGCGAATCCGTGAGCTTTATCAGGAAGGTGCGGCAAAGATCCGTCTGCCGGATACATTTGATGCCTCGATGGAGGCTGTCATCATCAACACGGCCGGCGGGCTGACCGGCGGCGACCGGATGAACTGGAGCGTATCGGCGGGGGCGGGTACGCGCATCGATGTGACGACCCAGGCCTGCGAGAAGATCTACAAGGCATCGGCCGGCACGGCAGAGGTGACGACGCAGATCGAGGTCGGGCCGGGTGCCCGCGTCGACTGGCTGCCGCAGGAGACCATTCTTTTCGATCGCGCCTCGCTGTTTCGCCGTCTGGATGTCGATCTCGACGACAGCGCGGAGTTCCTTGCCGTCGAAGCCATCCTGCTCGGTCGCACAGCCATGGGCGAGACGATGGAGACGGGGCTGTTTCGCGATCGCTGGCGCATCCGCCGCTCGGGCCAACTTGTTCATGCCGAGGAACTGCGCCTTTCCGATGCCGTTGCGCTGCTGGCGGCAGAGCAGGCTGTGCTTGGCGGGCAGGTGGCCTTCGCGACGGTGCTTTATGCCGGGCCGATGTCGGAAGCCTATCTTGCCAAGGTCCGGCCGCTGGTGGACGGGCATATGGGCGGGGCAAGCGCCTGGAGCGACAAGATCGTCGTGCGCCTTGCCGCAGCCGATGGCTTTGCGCTCAGAAAAATCCTCATCCCTGTCATTTCCGCCTTGCGCAATGGAGCGCCTGTGCCGAAAGTCTGGAATCTATGAGTTCAATAAGCGGATAGACAATGAACCTCACCCCGAGAGAAAAAGACAAGCTGTTGATTTCCATGGCCGCCGTGGTAGCGCGCCGACGGCTGGAGCGCGGCGTCAAGCTGAACTATCCGGAAGCCATTGCCCTTATCAGCGATTTCGTCGTCGAGGGCGCGCGTGATGGCCGCCCGGTCGCCGAACTGATGGAGGCCGGCGCCCATGTGATCAGCCGCGACCAAGTGATGGAAGGCATTGCCGAGATGATCCATGACGTGCAGGTCGAGGCGACATTTCCTGACGGAACGAAGCTTGTGACCGTGCACGAACCCATCCGCTGAGGAGTACGCCATGCTGGAGCTTCGACCCAATTGCGAATGCTGCGATAAGGACCTGCCACCCGATAGCGCCGAGGCGATGATCTGCACGTTCGAGTGCACCTTCTGTGCGGATTGTGTCGAGGTGCTGAAGGGCGAGTGCCCGAATTGCGGCGGCAATCTCGTTGTCAGGCCGATCCGGCCTGCGTCGAAGCTCGAGAAATATCCGGCTTCCACCAAGCGTGTCTTGAAGGCCGAGGGCTGCGCGCCCAAGGCGGCTTAAGGAGAGATAGATGATCCCTGGCGAAATCATTGCTGCAGGCGGCGAGATCGAGCTCAATGCCGGCGCGCCGACTGTGACGCTCGAGGTCTCCAATACCGGCGACCGTCCCGTACAGGTCGGCAGCCACTATCATTTTGCAGAGACCAATGCCGGCCTGTCCTTCGATCGCGACAAGGCGCGTGGCATGCGGCTCGATATTCCCTCGGGTACGGCGGTGCGCTTCGAGCCTGGCCAGACCCGTTCGGTGACGCTCATTCCGCTGTCCGGCAAACGCGAAGTCTATGGCTTCCGCCAGCTCGTCATGGGCCGGCTCTAATCAAAAGAAAATGACGGGAGGACATTCATGCGCTTGAAGATAGGGCTCATCGGTGCAGTTGTGATGCTGTTTGCCACCGGTGTTGCCCATGCCGAGGACGTGGACTGCGACAATGCAGAGACACAGGCTGATATGACCAGCTGCGCGCAGGCGCGTTACGATGAGGCCGACAAGGGGCTCAATGCCCAATACAAGAAGACGCGCGCTGCCATGGTGGCGATCGACAAGGACCTCGATGCCGACATGAAGGGCGCCGAGCAGGCGCTGCTCAAGGCGCAGCGCGCCTGGATCACCTATCGCGACGCCCAGTGCGAAAACTACGGCTTCCAGGCCCGCGGCGGCACGATGGAGCCGATGCTGGTAGCAGGTTGCCTTGCCGATCTGACGGACCTCAGAACCAAAGAGCTCAAGGAGCTCTCCGAAGGAACGGGCCAATAAGGTGGGCAGGACAATCATGATCGTCGGCAACGGTGAAGTGGGAGAGGGAGGGGCGGAGATCATCGACGCTGCCGATTTCGTCATCCGCTTCAACGAATGCCGCTCCTATGGCGCCGGAGGCGCACGCACCGATGTGGTGGCCGTGTGCAATACCGGCCGCCCTGCCAAGGCCATGCTCGGATCCGAGAGCTGGCGCATCCATCCCGGTGTTGTCGAAGCCTCGGAAATCTGGAGTGTGCGCGATCCCGCAAAATTCGAGGCGATGCGCGCGCCGCTTGCCGTTTCCCATCCCGGACTCGATGATTTCTGCAACGATTACACCAACCAATTCAGCGACTTCTGCATGCAAGCTGGCAAGCAGCATCGGGTCGTTGACAAAGAGATTCATGACGCCGTCGATCAGGCGCTTTCCGCCTTCTCGCCAGCGCCTTATGTCGTGCCGAGCAGCGGCATGATCGTGATCGGCGAAGTGCTCGACAGATTTCCCGATGACGAAGTGACGCTCGCGGGCTTCGGCCATGTGGGCTGGGAGTGGCATCCCTTTGCCGCCGAGAAGCAGCTCGTCGACTCCTATATTGCAGCCGGCCGCCTCACGCGGCTTGCCGGAAAACCGCTCGTCTCTTCCTCCCAAGGAGCCTGATAGATGCCCTACAAGATCTCCCGCGCGGCTTATGCCCGCATGTTTGGTCCGACCACCGGCGACAAGGTCCGCCTTGCCGATACGGAGCTTTTCATCGAGATCGAAAAGGATTTCACCACCTATGGCGAGGAGGTGAAGTTCGGCGGCGGGAAGGTCATCCGTGACGGCATGGGCCAGAGTCAGGTGACGCGGGCAGGTGGGGCGGTCGATACCGTTATCACCAATGCCGTCATCATCGACCACACCGGCATCTACAAGGCCGATATCGGCCTGAAGGACGGTCGTATCGCTGCGATCGGCAAGGCCGGCAATCCGGATATGCAGCCCGGCGTCAACATCATCGTCGGTCCCGGTACGGAAGCGATTGCCGGAGAAGGCAAGATCGTGACGGCCGGCGGCATGGACAGCCACATCCATTTCATCGCCCCGCAGCAGATCGAGGAAGCGCTGATGAGCGGCGTGACCTGCATGCTCGGCGGCGGCACAGGGCCGGCACATGGCACCTTGGCGACGACCTGCACGCCCGGCCCCTGGCACATTGCGCGCATGATCGAGGCTGCCGATGCCTTCCCGATGAACCTTGCCTTTGCCGGCAAAGGCAATGCGTCGCTGCCGGGCGCGCTGCAGGAAATGGTGCTTGCCGGTGCGACCTCGCTGAAGCTGCACGAGGACTGGGGCACGACACCAGGCGCCATCGACTGCTGCCTGTCGGTTGCCGACGAATATGACGTGCAGGTGATGATCCACACGGATACGCTGAACGAGAGCGGTTTCGTGGAAGATACGATCGGCGCCATCAAGGGCCGCACCATCCATGCCTTCCACACGGAAGGTGCGGGTGGCGGTCACGCACCCGACATCATCAAGATTTGCGGCCAGCCGAACGTCATTCCGTCATCTACCAATCCGACGCGGCCCTATACGGTCAACACCATCGCCGAGCATCTGGACATGTTGATGGTCTGCCATCACCTCTCGTCGTCGATCCCCGAAGATATCGCCTTTGCCGAAAGCCGTATCCGCAAAGAGACGATCGCGGCCGAAGACATCCTGCACGATATTGGCGCCTTCTCGATCATCTCGTCCGACAGCCAGGCCATGGGCCGTGTCGGCGAAGTGCTGATTCGCACCTGGCAGACGGCCGACAAGATGAAGCGCCAGCGCGGCAGCCTGAAGGAAGAAAAGGGCGACAACGACAATTTCCGCGTCCGCCGCTATGTTGCTAAATACACGATCAACCCGGCGATCGCGCATGGCCTGTCGCATGAGATCGGCTCCATCGAAGTCGGCAAGCGTGCCGACCTCGTCCTATGGAACCCGGCCTTCTTCGGCGTGAAACCGGATATGGTGCTGCTCGGCGGCTCCATCGCGGCGGCCCCGATGGGTGATCCGAACGCTTCGATCCCGACGCCGCAGCCGGTGCATTACCGGCCGATGTTTGCCTCCTTCGGCAAGAGCCTGACGAATTCCTCGGTCACCTTCGTTTCGCAGGCCGCGCTCGATGCCGGTATCAAGGGTCGTCTCGGTGTCGCCAAGGATCTCGTTGCCGTCAAGAACACCCGCGGCGGCATTTCCAAGGCGTCGATGATCCACAATGACCTGACACCTGAAATCGAGGTCGATCCGGAAACCTACGAGGTGCGGGCAAATGGCGAGTTGCTGACCTGCGAACCGGCAACGGTGCTGCCGATGGCGCAGCGTTACTTCCTGTTCTGAGGCCGTTTCATCTGTGGGCGGTTTGAAGCTGGCAGCGCGATGGCTGATACGAGCAATCGCGCTGCTTTTATTGTTGGTAGCGGGTGGCACTTTCATTCCGAGGCCGCTGCTCGTGGCGGCCGAAGCTTCTCCCGAAACGGCAACCTCGCAGCGCATTCTGCTGCTTTCAGGTCCGATCCATACGGATATTGCGATCCCGCTCGATGATCGGCTTCGGGCGTCATTTTCCTTTCTTGAAGATGCCGGCATTCCGGTGAGCGATCCTGCCGCCCAATGGCTGATTTTCGGATGGGGCGGCCGTTCCTTCTATCTGGAGACGCCGACCTGGGCTGACCTGAAGCCGATGCCGGTATTTCGCGCGTTGACGATCGACAGATCGGTGATGCATGTCGATATTGCCGGGGACATCTCCGAAACCCATCCGGCCGTGACGGTTCTCAATGTCAATGGCGGGCGCTTCGAGCAATTGCTCGGATTTGTCAACGACAGCTTCATCCGGGAGAATGGAGTGGTGCTGCCGATTGGGGACCGGGCATATGGCACCTATGACAGGTTCTTCGAGGCGAAGGGCTATTTCAACGCGCTGCTCGGCTGCAACACATGGACTGCGGCTGCATTGCGCAAAGGCGGCTTGCGAAGCGGTTTCTGGAACCCGCTGCCGCAACCTTTGGCGCTTTCACTTCTCCTCTTTAATTGAAGTATAATCGGTGTTCCGCAACTTTGGCGCTGCTGATGACGCCGCGTTATTTTCCGTTTTGGCCCTTGTCTTTTTGAGGCGCCGCCCCGCGTTGCGGCCCTTAAAGTGAAATCTGAACATCACTCTCCAGAGGGTTGTGAAAATCAGGAGATAGACTGTGGTTTTTCAGCCATAGACCATTCTGAAGCAGGCCTTGATTGCGCTCTATAAAGTCACATTAAAATCAATAGCTTATGTTTGTTTCTCATAATGATAATTCCTGTCTCGAAAAGTTGCACCTCCTGCTAGAAAAAACAGATTGACTGAATCCCCTGAAATCACTCGAATTTTAGCGATTGGATTAAGACCCCCGCAGCAATTGCGACCCTATCAATGCCCAGGAAACGCTGAGCAGGAAGGTCGATTCTCATGGAAAATTGGATATCGCTTCAGGCTGAACTAGGCAGTTTCGAGCATCGCAGAACCGTTTATACTTTTGCGCTGAAGATGAGTTTTCTGGCGGTTATCCTGTCCGGCTTCATCATCCTGATAACGCTGCCTCCGCTCGACTTAATGGGAATGCTGCCGATCACCCTCGGGCATGCCATGGTCTTCGCCATCCTCCTTTCCTGGCTGATCGGTGGAATGGTGTCGGGCGTGCTGTCGCTCGTTGCAGGCTTCGCCATTCATGACCTGACCGTTTCGCGTGCCAAGTTCGAAAAGCTCAGCCGCACCGATACGCTGTCCGGGCTGTTGAACCGACGCGCTTTCACCGATGCTCTGGAGAAAGTGGAGGGGGATGCCTGTCTCGCCATTTTCGACGTCGATCGTTTCAAGGCGATCAACGATCGTTTCGGCCATGGCTGCGGAGATGCTGTCATCACTGCCGTCTCAGCCATGCTTTCCGCGGCTTTCGATGGCGCGTCGGTCGTAGCGCGGCTCGGTGGTGAGGAGTTCGGTGTCGTCGTTCATGGCGGGACGCCGGCGGAACGGGTGGCGCGCATCGAAGGGGTGAGGGAACAGGTTGCCGCGCGGCCGATTCCGGCGGACGGGCATGAGGTTACCATCACGATATCGGGCGGCATTGCCGATTTCCACGAGGGACGCGACAAGGAGGCGGTCTATGCCTCTGCCGACAAGGCGCTCTATCTCGCCAAGGCGCTCGGCCGCAATCGCGTCGTTCACGAGCGGGAAGGGCTGAATCATGCCTGGCATGGCCTCGTCGAAAACGGGCTTGGTGTGCAGGGTATTGGACCCAATGAGGTGAGCCTGTTGCAGGCATCCGGAATTTAGGGTCTTTTCCGACGGAGCATTTACGAAACGTGCATTGGTGCTTGCATCGCGAAGGGCTATTTTGCATGGTCTACGTCCCAGTTTAACGGATATGTCATGCAGCGCGTCACCTCTTATCTTCCCGCCGGCACCCCTTCCTCTCACCCGACCGCTCAGGTCAAGCTGCCGCATGATCTGCGGCACCTGCGCCGCAAGCTCCTGCATCTGGAGAACGGTGAGATGGTGATGCTCGATCTCAAGGAGCCGGTGCTTTTCGCCAATGGCGACATGCTGGTGCGCGAGGATGGCGAGCTGATCGAAATCCTTGCTGCCGATGAAAAGCTGTTCGAAGTGCGCGGCCGCGACCGCGCGCATCTGATCGAACTCGCCTGGCATCTCGGCAACCGCCATCTTTCTGCGCAGATCGAAGAGGATCGCATCCTGATCCTGCGCGACCATGTCATCCGCACCATGCTGCAGGGACTGGGCGCGATGGTGCTCGACATCAACGAGCCCTTCCAGCCGGCACGCGGCGCCTATCATTCCCATGGCGGGCATTCGCACGGGCATGACCATCATGACCACGAACACCATTCTCACGGACACAGCCACGAGCATGGGCACGATCATCACGACCATGACCACGAGCATGGACACGACCACGGCCATCATCACAAGCACGACTGAAACCTGATGGATGAGGATCGCGAGCTGCAGGCTCTGCTTCGTCTGACGGCATGGCTTTCTCCGTCTTTTCCTGTTGGTTCATTCGCCTATTCGGGCGGTCTTGAGCGGGCCGTAGCCGACGGGCTCGTCAAAGATGCCGGCATGCTGCGGCGTTGGCTGGAGACGCTGACCGGCAATGGCTCCGTATGGAACGATGCGGTGCTCTTTGCCGAAGGTCATCGCAGCCATAGTGACGCGGCCCACCTTGCCGAGCTTGCCGAACTTGCCGCAGCCCTTGCCGGCTCGCGCGAACGACATCAGGAAACGATCTTGCTCGGGGAGGCTTTTCTCGCGGCTGCGCAAGCCTGGCCGGACGATGTGTTCGGTCGGTTGCCGAAAAGGGCAGCCTATCCAGTCGCCGTCGGCGCGGTAACGGGCGCGCATGGTATTCAACTGGACAAGGCGCTTGCCGCCTTTCTGCATGCCTATCTCTCCCAGGCCGTTTCCGCCGGTATCCGGCTCGGTGTTGCGGGGCAGAAGGACGGCGTTGCCATCCTCGCCGGACTGGAGGAGCATGTAATAAACATTGCCGCGCGTGCAGCCCGCTCCAGCCTCGACGATTTGGGTTCGGCGACGGTTCAGGCCGATATTGCGGGGCTTCGTCATGAGACGCAGCAGACACGGCTGTTCCGCTCGTGAGGTGAAATTACCCGCGCAGCTGCGTCATTTGACGGTGGCGGGAAAGCAGCGCTTCGCTATCATCTGACTTCGATTGGAGTAAGACACATGAAATCAAGAAACGGACCCCTGCGGGTTGGTATCGGCGGGCCGGTCGGCTCGGGCAAGACGGCGCTGACCGAAAAGCTCTGCAAAGCGATGCGTGACGACTATTCTGTCGCTGTCGTGACCAACGACATTTACACGACCGAGGACGCAGAGGCGCTGGTGCGCATGCAGGCGCTGCCGTCCGAACGCATTGTCGGTGTGGAGACCGGCGGCTGCCCGCATACTGCCATACGCGAGGATGCGACGATCAACCTTCAGGCGATCGCCAATCTCAACGAGCGCATCCCGGATCTTGATGTCGTCTTCATCGAATCCGGCGGCGACAATCTGGCTGCGACCTTCTCGCCCGATCTCGCCGATATCACCATCTATGTGATTTCCGTCTGTCAGGGCGAAGAAATTCCGCGCAAGGGCGGGCCGGGCATCACCCGATCGGACCTTCTCGTCATCAACAAGAAGGATCTGGCGCCCTATGTCGGCGCTGACCTCGATGTGATGGACCGGGATGCGACGCGCATGCGGGCGACCCGCCCCTTTGTCTTTTCCGACATGAAGCGCGGCGACGGCATCAGTTCGATCGTCGACTTCCTGCGGGTGCAGGGCGGTCTCTAGATCCTTTTCAGCGTATTGACGTCGCTGATGGCGATGAAGCGGCCGCGCACGGTTACGCCCGCCGATTTGAGCGTCGAGAAGGCACGAGATAATGCCTCCGGCGCCAGGCCGAGCTTGCGGGCGAGCAGGTTCTTCGGGAAGGGCAGCCGCAGCGATGCCATTGCCGGTCCTTCCTCCACGCAATGCGAGAGAAGGTAGTGCGCCACGCGCTGTGGTGCCGTCTGCATCCGGTCGTTGGCGAGGCATTCCATCGTCGACAGCAGATGCAGCGACAGGCTGCGCATGATCGTGGTGCCGATCTGTGGGTGTTCCGCCAAGAGGGCGCGTACCTTGCCGATGTGGAAGCGGGCAAGCACCGTGTTGTCCATCGACTGGGCACCATAACGATAGACGCCGCCTGCCTGAATCAGACATTCGGCGAAGCTGTCGCCCGGCTCGCAGATGCGGATGTCTGCCTCGCGACCTTCGCCGTTCAGACGAAAGAGCCGGACGTAGCCTTCCAGCACGCTGTAGAAATAAACGCCAGGTTCGCCTTCCTGGAAGAGAATGTCGTGCGAGACGGAAGAGATCACGGTGGAGCAGGCGCGCAGCGCCTCGGTCTCCGCGCTGTCCAGTTCTGCAAATATTCCGGCTCTGGAAAGCAGCGCCCGCTCGCGGCTGCTCGGCATCAGCATCCTGTTCATGTTTCGGCCTCCGGCAGCGGTCGATGCCGCCAATATCCCCTTGATGATGCCAGAATAGGGGAAGCGGAGCGCGGGGGGATTGATTTTGGTCAAACGCTGCAGGTGAGCCTCTCATCGAAGCCAGCGATCGATCGGGATGGTAAAGGACCAGGGGTTCGGACCTTTACGGTTTCTGGTGAACCGGCGGATGAAGGGCAGGAGCACAAACAGACGCTTACCGCGTTCGGCCTCCTCGACAGGCTGCCTGTTACGCGGGTTACCCCAGCGGTCTTCATAGAGATCCTTGAATAGCGAACTGATCGGGATCATCGCTCCATTCTCCATATTTTGAATCGATTCAAAATACGGTCGCATATATTGAACCGATTCAATCCTCTTCCTCATTCTTAATGCTGTCAAGTTTATTTTGAACCGATACAATCTTTTGCTAGAGTGCGCCGAATTCGTACCTGCAAGGAGTAGCTTTGGCCAAAGGACATGTGAGGTTGGCTGATGTCGCCAAGGCGGCAGGCGTATCGCAGGGTACGGCATCGAATGTCTTTAGCCGTCCGGACGTGGTGCGGGAGGAAGTGCGGGAACGGGTGCTCAATGTTGCCCGCGAGCTCGGTTACGGTGGGCCTGATATCAAGGGCAGGCTGCTCAGGGCAGGGCGGGTGAACGCGATCGGCGTCGCCGCTGTCGAGCCGCTCGCCTATTTCTTCGACGATCCCTGGGCACGCTCCCTGATGACCGCGATCGGCGAAGTCTGTGATGCCAGCGGCACCGGTATTGCCGTCGTATCGGCAATGAACGAGGAGCGGCTTGCCTGGAACATCAACAGTGCGCTTGTCGACGGCTTCATCCTGCTGTGCGTGGAAGGTGGGGAGAGGCTGGTGGAACTCACCCGCCAGCGTCAGCTGCCGTTCATCGCGCTTGCGCTCGGCATCGAGGACGAGACCATTCCGGCAATCGGGATCGACAATGTCTCGGGCGGGGCTGTGGCTGCGCGGCATCTGCTGGAACTCGGGCACCGTGACATCGCGATCCTGTCGATTGGCGATGTCGATGGCCTTGTCGGCCTGGTGGCGCCGGAGCGTGTGGACCCCGAAATGGAGGCTACGCCACGCGACCGCATGCACGGTTACTGGCAGGCGATGGCAGAATACGGCATCCCGCGTGAAGCCGTCCCGATCCAGGGAACGCTGCATGACAGGCCGAGCACGCTGACAGCAATGGAAGCCCTGTTCTCCTCCGACAATCCGCCGACGGCCATTCTGGCGATGTCGGACAAGGTTGCGCTGTTTGCCATGCAGTGGCTGGCCGAACAGGGGCTGAAGGTGCCGGAGGATGTTTCCATCATCGGCTTCGATGGCGTGCCCGAGGCGGCGACCTCGCTGCCGCGCCTGACCACGGTCGCCCAGCCTTTTGCCGAAATCGCCCGGCGCGCAGTGACGGCGATTCTCGAAAATGCGCTGCCGGAGGACCATGAGGCGCTCGATCTCGAACTTGTCGTGAGAGACAGCACGGCCATGCCAAGGCTGCGGTAAGCCCGGAAAATAAAAAGGCCGGGTCGATGCCCGGCCTCTTCTCTTGTGATGTCTTGATTACTCGGCCGCGAATGGCGGCAGCCGCAGCACGTTGGTGTCGTTGCCGGTCTTGCGCTTGCTTTCCGGCTTCTCGATCGCAGTCAGCCGTTCTTCCAGCGAGTCGATGTCGCTGCGGTTCTCGCGCGCGGCACGGGTGAGATCTTCGCTCGACATCGGCAGCTCTTCCTCGTCCTTCCTACCGACCAGACGGCCGAAGATCCAGCCGAGCAGTCGGGAAAGATCGTCCATGATCAGGAAGAAGGAGGGTACGACGACGAGCGAGAGCACCGTCGAGACGATAATGCCGCCGATCACCGCGATCGCCATCGGCGCGCGGAACGAGCCGCCTTCGCCGACGCCGAGCGCGGAAGGTAGCATGCCGGCCGACATGGCGATCGAGGTCATGATGATCGGGCGGGCGCGCTTGCGGCCGGCTTCGACCATGGCCTCGACACGAGCCATGCCCTGGTGGCGCATCTCGATGGCGAAATCCACGAGCAGGATGGCGTTCTTGGTGACGATGCCCATCAGCATCAGGATGCCGATCATGACCGGCATCGACAGCGGATTGCTGGTGACGATCAGGCCCGCCGCCACGCCGCCGATGGCGAGCGGCAGCGAGAACAGGATGGTGAAGGGCTGGATCACGTCCTTGAAGAGCAGGATCAGCACCGTCAGCACCAGGAGAAGGCCCATCAGCATGGCGTTGACGAAGCTCTGCTGCATCTCCGTCTGGACCTTCGTATCGCCGCTTTCGGCAAGATGCACCGTGGCCGGGATCTTGGCCTCGTTGACGATCTGGCGGAAGCGGGCCGAAGCCGTGTCGAGGGCGACACCCTGAGGCAGGTCGGAACCGATCGAGACGACGCGGTAGCGGTTGTTGCGCTTGATCGAGCTTACGCCTTCCGAATAGTCGATATCGGCGACGGTCGCGAGCGGAACGGTGCCGCCGCTGGCGGTCTGGATCTTCAGCGCCCGGATGGCCGAGAGATCGCGGCGCATGTCGAGCGAAGCCTGGACCCGGATCGGGATCTGGCGGTCGTCGAGCGAGATCTTGGCAAGGGCCGCATCGACATCGCCGATGGTGGCGACGCGGATCGTTTCGGAGATCTGCTGCGGCGTGATGCCGAGGCGGGCAGCCTCGTCCTTGCGCGGACGAACCTGCAGTTCCGGACGGGGCAGGGCACCGTCGGCGCTGACATTGGCAAGCAGCGGATCGGCGCGGAGCTCGGATTCCAGAATGCCGACCGCATCGTTCAGATCCTGCTCGTTTTTGGAGAGGAAGTTGAAGGAAAGGTCGCGTTCGCCGCGGTCATTGAGCTTCAGGATACGAACGTCGGGAATGTCGCGCAGTTTGGCGAAGACTTCCTTCTCGATATCCCATTGCGGGCGTTCACGGCCATGGACTTCCACCTTTGGCAGCATCGGGCCGATGATCGGGATATGGCCAAGCACATCGTTGACTACCTTCTTGACCAGCGATTGGTCGAGCTTGTCGAGTGCGAGCGTGATGGTCGCGCGGCGCAATTCGAGATCGCCCTTCGGTGAAGCGCCGCCGAGGACGAATACGCTTTCGACGCCGTTGATGTCCTTGACCCTGTCATAGATCGCATTGGTCGTCTTCTCGGTGTCGTCGAGCCGCGCGTTCGGCGGCAGTTCCACCGAGAGAACGATGCGTGAGGCGTCTTCCGGAGGCAGGAAGCTGCCGGGAACCTGCATCAGCAGGAAAACGGAGCCGACGAGGAAGCCGATCGCCGCAAGCAGCGTCGCATAACGCGTGTACCAGCGCCCGGTCGTGCCGCGCACGAGGCGCGTATAGCCCTTCATCAGCAGACTATCATTGTCATGATGGTCTTCCATGCCGTCTTCGGCGCGCATGAGATAGGCGGCCATCATCGGGGTGATGAGGCGCGCGACCATCAGCGAGAAGAAGACGGAGAAGGCGACGGTCAGGCCGAACTGAATGAAGTATTGGCCCGGAATGCCCGGCATGAAGGAAACGGGCACGAAGACGGCGATGATCGTGAAGGTCGTGGCAATGACGGCAAGACCGATTTCGTCCGCCGCCTCGATCGCCGCTCGATAGGGCGTTTTGCCCATCTTGATGTGGCGAGCGATGTTTTCGATTTCCACGATCGCGTCGTCGACGAGAATACCCGTCGCGAGCGTCAAGGCGAGGAAGCTGACGAGGTTCAGCGAGAAGCCCATCATGTCCATGACCCAGAAGGTCGGGATCGCGGAGAGCGGAAGGGCGATGGCGGAAATCAGGGTTGCCCGCCAGTTCCGGAGGAACAGCAGGACGACGATGACGGCGAGCAGCGCGCCTTCGAGCAGCGTATGAATGGCGGCTTCGTAGTTGCCGTAAGTGAAATAGACCGAATCGTCGATCATCTCGATCTTCACATTCGGGTTTTCGCTCCTGACCTTGTCGAGGCTCTGCGCAACGGTTTCGGCGACGCTGACTTCGCTGGCCCCCTTCGAGCGGAAGACGCCGAAGGTGACGACCGGCGTATCGTTGAAGCGCGAGAAGGATTTCGGCTCCTCGTAGGTGTCCTTGATGACGCCGAGATCGGACAGCTTGACGAAACGGCCGCTCGGGAGCGCAATCGTCGTGTCGGCGAGCTCGGCGACGTTGCGGGCGTCGCCGAGAACGCGGATCGCCTGCTCGCTGCCCGCCACCTGGCCGCGGCCGGAGCCGAGATCGACGTTGGTGCCGCGCAGCTGCTGGTTCACGCTTGCGGCGGTAATGCCGTGAGCGTTGAGCTTGTCGGGGGTGAGCTCGATGCGAACTTCACGCTCGGCGCCGCCGTAACGGTCGACGCGGCCGATGCCGGCCTGACCCTGCAGCGCACGCTTGATCGTATCGTCGACGAACCAGGAGAGTTCTTCCAGTGACATATCCGGTGAGGAAACGGCGAAAGTCTGGATCGCCTGGCCTTCAACGTCGACCTTGGTGACGATCGGTGTCTCGGCGGTTGCCGGCAGATCGCTGCGGATGCGGTCGATCGCGTCCTTGACGTCCTGAACGGCCTGTTCCGTCGGCACTTCCATCCGGAACATGACGTTGGTCTGCGAACTGCCGTCGGTCACTGTCGACTGGATTTCGTCGATGCCGGTGATCGAGGCGATCGCGTCTTCGATCTCCTTCGTCACCTGCATTTCGAGTTCGGCCGGCGAAGCGCCGCTCTGCGTCACGCTGATCGAAACGAGCGGCACGTCGATGTTCGGGAAGCGCGTGATCGGCAGCTTGTTGAAGGACTGCATGCCGATGAATATCAGCAGGCAGAAGGCCAGGAGCGGCGCGACCGGATTTCGAATGGACCAGGCTGAAAAATTCATCGGATGGTCTCTTTAGTTGGAAGCCGAAGGCTGTTCGCGCACCGGCGTGATGTGGTCGCCGTCGCGGACATAGGCGCCCGCCTTGGCCACGACTTCGTCGCCGGTCTTCAATCCACTTGTGATTTCGACATAGGCTCCGTCCTGGATGCCGGTCTCGATCTTGGCGAATTTCACCACGCCATTCTCGACCCTGCGGGCGGAGGAGCCTTCGCTGCCGGTGAGCACCGCCGTCAGCGGAAGGGATACGCCCTCAGTCTCGCGGACGATGATCTCGGCGCTGCCATACATGCCGGAACGCGCCTTGCTGTCATCGTCGATGGAGATATGGACGAGACCGAGGCGGGTGACCGGATCGACGGTCGGCGACACCAGGCGCACTGCGCCGGAAAGCTTCTCGCGGCTGCCGGAAAGCGAAATCGTCGCCTTCTGGCCGGTCGTGATCCTGACAATGTCGCTTTCGGCGACTTCGGCGACAAGCTCGATATCGCCGTCACGGATAAGCGTAAACAGCGGATCGCCGTTGCCGGCGGCAATGGCGCCCACCTTGGCGTTCTTTGCCGAGATCGTGCCGGCGACCGGCGTCTTCACGTCGGTTCGGGCGAGCTTCAGATCCGCATCGGCAATCTGGCTGTCGAAAACCTTGAGGTCGGCTTCGGCGACTTCGATCGCCTGCTCGGCAGAAGCGACGCGCGCGTTGGCGGCGGCGGCGGTCGCATCGGCCTGCTCGACCTGGGCAGTCGAAACCGTGCCCTTCTTACCCATTTCCTGGGCGCGGGCCTGCTGCTGCCTTGCCTGTTCGGCATTGGCCTGTGCTTCGATGAGCTGGGCGCGCAGCTGGGCGAGGCTTGCCTCGCCCTTGGCTTTCGTCGCCATCATCTGGCTCTTGGTCAGCACCAGAGCGTCATCGTTCAGCGTCGCCAGCGTGCTTTCGGCCTGAACCTTGTCGCCGACATCGGCCTTCAGGGTGCGAATGGAGAGGCCTTCAACCTGCGGCTGGATATAGACTTCCTCGACAGGCTTGACGGTTCCGGTGCCGATGACACGGTCGACGAGGGTGCGGTTCACCGCCGTGGTGACGACGATTGCCGGCAAGTTCTGGGAAGCCTGGGTCTGCGCATGCGTGACCTTGGGTTCCTCGGCAAATACAGCCGAGGCCGCAAAAGCGGCGATCGGAAAAATGGAGGCGCGTAGTAATGCGTGCGGCTTGAGTGCCATGCGTCGTCGTCCAATCTCTTGACGGGATCGGCCGAACTCGCGCGTTCTCAAACAGGGTCGCGGTCGGGCGAATGCCGTCTTCCAAATCTCAGAGGTATTTACCCGCATCCCATTCGCCGGAACTTATGGTCCCAATCCGGCAAATCCGGCTAGTAGGTGGTATCGATTTGCTCCACGTGCAAGCCTGGCAGAAAATAATTCCCCATGAGATACTATTAATTACCATTGCGATGCCCATCAATCACCTAAGGGTTATGTGAACATGACGATGATTGATCGGCTCTCATATGCTTTGACGTTTGACGCCTGATAAATGCGACGGTTGCAAGGCGATTTTTTTCATTGATTGTAAAAAATAGAAACGCGCGGGAGAATTTCCCGCGCGCGTTGCATTTCGGCATCGATATCCTGTTACTTGGCGACGGCGTCCGTGATGTCGTGGGTCCAGGCGCCCGACGGCTCCTTGTTGATGATCTTCTGGTCGAGCAGGGCCTTGGCCGTGCGATCATAAAGCGTGGTGTCGAGCTTGCCGGTGCCGTCTCCGATCAGCTTGGCGACTTCGCCCATCATCCGCTTCTGATGGTTCTCGTCCTGGCCGCCGGCGTCGACGACGATCCCGGCTGCATCGTCAGGATTCTCCATCGCGTATTTCCAGCCCTTCATGGAAGCGCGGACGAACTTGACCATCTTTTCCTTGAAGGCCGGATCCTTCAGCTTGTCTTCCATTGCATAGAGGCCGTCTTCCAGGAGGTCGTTGCCCATGGCGGTATAATTGAAGACGACAAGGTCTTCGGGCTTCAGGCCGGCATCGATCGCCTGCCAGTATTCGTTGTAGGTCATGACGGAGATGCAATCGGCCTGCTTCTGCAGCAGCGGCTGCACATCGAAGCTCTGCTTCAGCACGGTCACGCCGTCAGGGCCGCCGTCGGTCTTGAGGCCGAGCTTGTTCATCCAGGCGAAGAACGGATATTCGTTGCCGAAGAACCAGACGCCGAGCGTGTGGCCCTTGAAGTCGGCTTCGGTCTTGACCGGGCCATCCTTGCGGCAGATCATTTCCATGCCGGATTTCTGGTAGGGCTGGGCGATATTGACGAGCGGAACGCCCTTTTCGCGGGCGACCAGCGCGCCGCCCATCCAGTCGACGATCACATCGGCGCCGCCGCCGGCAATCACCTGCTCAGGCGCAATATCCGGGCCGCCCGGCTTGATATCGACATCGAGGCCTTCTTCTTCGTAATAGCCCTTGTCCTTGGCGACGTAATAACCGGCGAACTGCGACTGGGTGACCCATTTCAGCTGCAGCGTCACCTTGTCGGCGGCCATCGCGTGGGCGGCGGCAAGCGACATCGCGCTCGCCATCATTGCAACCATCAACTTTTTCATTTTCTTTTCCCTCTGAAGTTATGCCCAGGCCCTATGCGGGGCCGGGGCGCGTCTAACCACCACGGATAGACGGATGCCAGAACGTCACCGCCCTCTCGGCAAGGGCGACGACACCATAGAAGATCGAGCCTGCAAGCGCCGCGACGGCGATCTCGGCCCAGACCATGTCGACATTCATGCGACCCATCTCGGTGGAGATGCGGAAGCCCATGCCGACGATCGGCGTTCCGAAGAATTCCGCAACGATGGCACCAATCAGCGCCAGCGTCGAGTTGATCTTCAGTGCATTGAAAATGAAGGGCATTGCGGCGGGAAGCCGGAGCTTTACGAGCGTCTGCCAGTAATTCGATGCGTAGGTGCGCATCAGATCGCGTTCCATGTTGCCGGAGGCGGCAAGTCCCGCGACGGTGTTCACCAGCATCGGGAAGAAGGTCATGATGATGACGACGGCGGCCTTCGATTGCCAGTCGAAACCGAACCACATGACCATGATCGGCGCCACGCCGATGATCGGCAGGGCGGACACCATATTGCCGATCGGCAGCAGGCCGCGGCGCAGGAAGGTGAAGCGGTCGGCGAGGATGGCGACCACGAAGCCGCTAAGGCAGCCGACGGCGTATCCGATCAGAACCGCTTTGAAGATCGTCTGCCTGATATCTTCGCCAAGGATTGGCAAGGAACCCGATATGCGTGCCCAGATCGCGCTCGGCGGGGGCAGGATGACGAAGGGAATGCCGGCGCCGCGCGTGATCGCTTCCCAGATGATGAGAATCCAGGCGCCGAAAATCGCCGGTATCAGGAGACGCAGCAGCCATTTGCCAACATGGGTTGGCGGCTGGAGTTCCGAAAGTTCCGTGACGCAGCGCGAGGCGAGCAGCCAGCCGGCGGCAAGCAGCAGGAAGAAGGAAGCGCCCGCGAAGCGTTCGTTGCCAGAGAGCGTGCCGAGCAGCAACCACGCGGCGCTATGAGTGCCGATGAAGAGGGCGGTTGCTGCGATCGCTGTGGATAAAGGCGCGAAGCAGACCAGCGCTGCGGCGATGACGAGCAGAGTGATCAGTGCGGTTGTGGCGGATGATGGAGGCGCAGGGGCTCCTGCCGCATAGAGAGGCAGCATAAACATGGCTGCTACCGCGAAGAGGAGGGCGATCGAGCCCTGCCAGGAAAGCGTGATCTGCTTCATGCCGGTCTCCCGCCCATTGCGCGATCGACGATCTTGGCAACGAGGCCGACGACGGTGACGAGGATTGCCGCGAGGACCGAGCCGGCAACGAGTGCCGCCCATATATCGATGGTCTGGCTATAATAGGAGCCGGCAAGCAGCTTCGAGCCGATGCCAGCAACGGCACCTGTCGGCAGTTCGCCGACGATGGTGCCGACGAGGCTTGCAGCGATCGCCACCTTCATCGAGGTGAAGAGGAATGGGATGGAGGCCGGCACGCGCAACTTCCAGAAGGTTTGTGCAGCCGTGGCATTATAGGTGCGCATCAGGTCGAGATGCATGACTTCGGGCGAGCGCAGCCCCTTCACCATGCCGACGGCGACTGGAAAGAAGGAGAGATAGGTCGATATCAGCGCCTTCGGGATCAGGCCGGTGATATTGATCGAGCCGAGAACGACGATAATCATGGGCGCGACCGCCAGGATCGGCACGGTCTGTGAGGCGATGATCCACGGCATCAGGCTGCGGTCGAGCGCCTTGATGTGGATGATGTTGACGGCAATCACGATGCCGAGCAGCGTGCCGAACGCGAAACCGAGCGCGGTGGAGGAGAGCGTGACACCTGCGTGATAGACGAGGCTGCGATTGCTGGAGAGTTTTCTGAGGAAGGTGTTTTCGAAGACGTTCTGCGCCACCTGATGCGGCGCCGGGAGGACGGGCTTCGGTTGGGAAAGCGTCTTGCCGATGAATTCGATCGTCGTCGAGGTGATGTTGTTGCGCGTATCCATGTCACGCTGGAAGGGCGTGTTGAGGATGATGGCGGCGACATACCAGATGGCGATCAGGACCAACAGGATGGTGAGGACCGGGACGATCTTGTCCTTGAGGCTGTCGGGTTTCATGCGGCCTCCCTCAAGAATGGTGCGGCATGTTTCTGTATTTCGATGAAGACGTAGTCTGGGCCATCGAGCACTTGGGCATTGTCAAAACGGAGTACGGTGAAGCCTTGATTTTTTAAGAAGGCATCGCGAGCGAGATCATGGCGGCGACCGCCTTCGGTTTCATGGCTGTCGCCATCGACTTCTACTATCAGGCGAGCAGAGAGCCAGGCAAAATCGGCAATATAGCGGCCGATTGGTGTTTCGCGGCGGAAGCGAGCGCCATAGGGGCGAAGATCTCGAAGCATGTCCCACATGGCGGATTCTGCTTTTGTCAGTTCGCGGCGAAGTCGGCGGGCTCTTTCACGGGTTTTGGGTGTGATATTGGAATGTGGCATTCAGACCTCCATTCCTGATGTGGCGAGGAAGACCCCTCCCCAACCCCTCCCCACAAGGGGGAGGGGCTCGGGCGGTTGCCCCCCGCTCAGCGTATATATCTCGATGTCGCTGCCAGCTGTGAACTCGAAGTCGAAAGAAGAGGGTGCGGCAGCTCTGCCCCTCCCCCTTGTGGGGAGGGGTTGGGGAGGGGTCTTTGCCAAGTACTGTTCGCCCAACTTACTGCTCATAGCTATGCCCCGCTCTCAGCCCTTCGCGGACACGATGGGCGATTTCCAGGAATTCCGGGGTCTCGCGAATGTCGAGGGGGCGCTCCTGCGGCAATGTCGAGTCGATCACGTCTGTCACGCGGCCGGGGCGTGGCGACATGACGACGATCTTGGTGGAGAGGTAGACGGCTTCCGGAATGGAATGGGTAACGAAGCAGATCGTCTTGTTCGTGCGTGCCCACAGTTTCAGAAGCGCCGCATTCAGATGATCGCGGACGATTTCGTCGAGGGCGCCGAAGGGTTCGTCCATCAGCAGCAGGTCGGCGTCGAAGGCGAGCGCGCGGGCGATCGAGGCGCGCTGCTGCATGCCGCCCGAGAGCTGCCAGGGAAATTTCTTCTCGAAGCCGGAGAGTTCGACGAGGTCGAGCGCCCCAGCAATGCGCTTCTTCTGTTCGGGTTTTGAATAACCCATGATCTCCAGTGGCAGGGCGATGTTTTTCTCGATCGTGCGCCAGGGATAAAGCGCCGGCGCCTGGAAGACGTAGCCATAGGCACGGGCCTTGCGGGCCTCGTCCGGTGTCATGCCGTTGATGGCAATGTCGCCGGAGGTCTTGCGCTCGAGATCGGCGATGACGCGCAGGAAAGTGGTCTTGCCGCAGCCGGAAGGGCCGATGAAGGAGACGAACTCGCCCCTGCGGATATCGAGATTGACATCAGCAAGCGCGTGCACCGCGCCGTCATTCGTCTGGTAGGTTAGACAGAGATCCTTGGCGGATACGACGGAGGGTGCTTGCATCAATTGACCAGTCTTGTTTTCGCCGCGCCAGCGCGGTTTTCCATGATATCATTGCCGCCGGCCTTTCCGGCGGCACAGTCCTTGGAGGATGAGGATGGACGTAGAATCAAAGCCCACCTGCCATATTATTCGCCCCAACCATACCTATGACGGCAAGCAGGGGCTTAGCTATTTCCAGGGTGTCGCGGCCGAGACGGTGGGGGCGAAGGGCATCTGCATGCATCTTCTGACGATCCCGCCCGGTGTGCGCGCCAAGGCGCATCTGCATGAGGCGCATGAAACGGCGATCTATATGCTCTCCGGCGAGGCGCATACCTGGTACGGCGACAAGCTGGAAAACCACGTCGTGGTGCATGCAGGCGAACTCTTCTATATTCCGGCCGGTGTGCCGCACCTTCCGGCGAACCTCAGCAGCACGCCCTGCACGGCGATCATTGCTCGCACCGACCCGAACGAGCAGGAAAGCGTGATCCTGCTGCCGGAGCTGGATGCCTTGGTGCCGGCGTGAGGCTATTTGCATAGCGGCAGCGGCCCCCACTTGATCGCGGCATCGGCCGCGAACCCGATCGTATAGCCTTTAGGCCCTGATGTGATCTTAACGGTGTCGTCGTTACTGCTCTCTTCGCCCTCCGCCTCGCAAGCGACCGTGGCGGTGAAGTCCTTGCCTTCGGTCTTCAGAACTTTCTTGATTTCGCAGTAAGAGGCCGCCGTGGTGATGCCCTCGGAAGTCAGCAGAAAGAAGTTGTCGGAACCTGTGCTTTCGCCGCTCTTGGCGTAGGCGCAGCCATCCCTGTTGCCGTAGCTGCCCTTGATCGGCAGCGTGTCGGCCTGAGCCACATTATAGAGGGCCGCAGTGGAAAGCGCGGCCAGGGAAACGATCGTCAGAAGCAGAGGGCCGCGCATCAATATCACACCCCGCTCGCCGGGATGCCTGTGCGTTCGACTTTGCGCGGGGCGGTGATCTCCTTCCAAGTAGAGAGCGCCTTGCTGACGGCGGTGACCGGCTCGCGCCTGACGAATTCGCCATGGCCCGAGCGGGTCTTGATCGTGTCTTCCTCGATCGCCACGACGCCGCGCGTCAGCGTGTAGCGCGGCAGGCCGGTGACTTCCTTGCCTTCGAAGACGTTGTAATCGATTGCCGATTGCTGGCGCTTCGACGAAATGGTCTTGGAGCGCTTCGGATCCCAGACGACGAGATCGGCATCGGCGCCGACGAGGATCGCTCCCTTCTTCGGATAGATGTTGAGGATCTTGGCGATGTTGGTCGAGGTGACGGCGACGAATTCGTTCATCGTCAGGCGGCCGGTATTGACGCCATAAGTCCAGAGCATCGGCATGCGATCTTCAAGGCCGCCGGTACCGTTCGGGATCTTGGTGAAGTCACCGACGCCGAAACGCTTCTGCGCCGTGGTGAAGGCGCAGTGGTCAGTCGCCACCACCTGCAGCGAACCGGAGGCAAGGCCGGCCCACAGGCTGTCCTGATGCTGCTTGTTGCGGAAGGGCGGGGACATGACGCGGCGGGCGGCGTGGTCCCAGTCCTTGTCGAAATATTCGGTTTCATCGAGCGTCAGGTGCTGGATCAGCGGCTCGCCATAGGCGCGGATGCCCTTCTGGCGGGCGCGGCGGATCGCTTCATGGGCCTGTTCGCAGGACGTGTGGACGATATAGACGGGGCAGCCGGCCATGTCGGCGATCATGATGGCGCGGTTGGTGGCCTCGCCCTCGACTTCGGCCGGGCGCGAATAGGCATGTGCCTCGGGGCCGTTATTGCCTTCCGACAGCAGCTTGGCGGAAAGGGAAGCGACGACATCGCCGTTTTCGGCATGGACGAGCGGCAGGGCGCCAAGCTCGGCGCAGCGCTGGAAGGAGGCGAACATCTCGTCGTCGTTCACCATCAGGGCGCCCTTGTAGGCCATGAAGTGCTTGAAGGTGTTGATACCCTTGTCCTGAACGATGGTCTTCATCTCGTTGAAGACCTGCTCGCCCCACCAGGTGATCGCCATGTGGAAGGAATAGTCGCAATTGGCGCGGGTGGACTTGTTGTCCCACATGGTCAGCGCTTCAAGCAGCGACTGGCCGGGCGAGGGAAGGGCGAAATCGACGACCATGGTCGTGCCGCCGGCAAGGGCCGCGCGCGTGCCGCTTTCGAAATCGTCGGAGGAATAAGTGCCCATGAAGGGCATTTCGAGATGGGTGTGCGGATCGATACCGCCGGGCATGATGAAACAGCCTGTGGCATCAAGCACCTCGTTGCCGGAGAGGTTCGGACCGATCTCGACGATCTTGCCGCCGTCGATCTTCACGTCAGCCTTATAGGTGAGGTCGGCCGTGACGATGGTGCCGTTCTTGATGACTGTGGTCATGATCGTTCCCTATCCTTATGATTTTAAGTGAGCTTCGCTGCGATTACTTCAGACGACAATCTCCGCCGTCTCGACCACCGCATGGAACAGCACGTCGGCCCCGGCCGTCGCCCATTCCTTGGAAATCTCCTCAGCCTCGTTGTGCGAAAGTCCACCCACGCACGGGCACATGACCATGGTGGCAGGCGCGACCTTGGCGGCCCAGCAGGCGTCGTGGCCGGCGCCGGAGATGATGTTCATGTGGGAGTAGCCGAGGCGGTCTGCGGCGGAGCGGACCGAGGTGACGAGCTTTTCGTCGAAGGTAACTGGCTCGAAATGGCCAATCGCCTCGATGGAACAGCCGACACCCAATGCATCGCAGATCTTCGGCGCTTCCGCTTCGATTTTTGCCCGCATGCGGTCGAGCTTGGCCTTGTCGGGTGAGCGGATGTCGACGGTGAAGACCACCTTGCCCGGCAGCACGTTGCGGGAATTCGGCGAGAAGAAGACCTGGCCGACGCCACCGACGGCGCCCGGCTGTTCGCCCATGGCGACACCCTGGACCATCTCGAGGATGCGCGACATGGCAAGGCCGGCATTGACGCGCATGTTCATCGGCGTCGAGCCGGTATGGGCCTCCTTGCCGGTCAGCGTGAATTCCAGCCACCATAGGCCCTGACAGTGGGTGACGACGCCGATCTGCTTGTTTTCGGCTTCGAGGATCGGCCCCTGTTCGATGTGATATTCGAAATAAGCATGCATCTTGCGGTCGCCGACCTCTTCGTCGCCGACCCAGCCGATGCGCTTCAGTTCGTCGCCGAAGAGATTGCCCTCGGGATCTTTGCGATTATAGGCGAAGTCCAGGCTGTGCACGCCGGCAAAAACACCTGAAGCCAGCATGGCCGGCGCGAAGCGCGCGCCTTCCTCATTGGTCCAGTTGGTAACAACAACAGGATGCTTCGTCTTGATGCCGAGGTCGTTCATCGTGCGGACGACTTCGAGTGCGCCGAGCACGCCGAGCACGCCATCATATTTGCCGCCGGTCGGCTGGGTATCGAGGTGCGAGCCGACATAGACGGGAAGCGCATCGGGATCGGTGCCGGGGCGGGTCGCGAACATCGTGCCCATCTTGTCAACGCCGAGGGTCAGACCGGCGTCTTCGCACCATTTTTTGAAAAGGCTGCGGCCTTCGGCATCCGAATCCGTCAGCGTCTGGCGGTTGTTGCCGCCGGCGATTCCCGGGCCGATCTTTGCCATGTCCATGAGACTGTCCCAGAGACGGTCCCCGTTGACGCGCATGTTTTCGCCTGGCGCTGCCACCATAATGAAAGTCCTCACCTGTTTTGCGGCAGTCGTGCAAGGTGCATGCCCGCCATGTTCCCGTAGTCAAATCCGTCGCCGCTTTGTTGTTCTTTCAGCGCCGGAAAATCGCCAGTTGCCTTTGTTTTTTATCTGGCGGATAATTTGACCGATTGGTAAACATTACAACTTCCATCGCTGCGCTCAAGACGAAAATCACGAAAAATACATAGAAATATAAGGGCAAAAATACCGGCAAGTGCCCATTAAAGCGGCGGGAGGGGCCGTTCTTTCAATCTTGAGCGAAGGAGTTGAATTTCAAGGGGAAAAGAGCGGATGGCCATACCGAGAGCGGCGAAGACACTTCGGCGGACACGCATTCAGGAGGAGAAGGAAGAGCAGATCCTGGAAGCGGCGCTCGATGTGTTTTCGGTCAGCGGCTTCCGCGGTTCGACCATCGACCAGATCGCCGAGGTGGCCGGCATGTCGAAGCCGAACCTGCTCTATTATTTCCGCACCAAGGAAGCCATGCACCGCGCGCTGATCGACCGGGTGCTCTATAACTGGCTCGAGCCGCTGAGGGCCTTCGATGCGGAAGGCAATCCGGAATCGGAGATCCGCAGCTATATCCGCCGCAAGCTCGAGATGGCGCGCGATTTTCCCCGCGAAAGCCGGCTTTTTGCCAACGAGATGCTGCAGGGGGCGCCGCACGTTCTCGATATGCTGAAAGGCCCCTTGAAAGAGCTGGTCGACGAAAAGGCGGCCGTTATCCGCACCTGGATCAAAAGCGGCAAGATCACCTATTGCGATCCCTATCATCTCATCTTCTCGATCTGGTCGACGACGCAGCACTATGCCGATTTCGACGTTCAGGTTCGCGCCGTGCTCGGCGAAGAGCATTCCGGCGACGGGCGCTTCGAGGATGCGGCGCGGTTCCTTGAGCAGCTTTTCATCGGGGGATTGCGGCCGGATCGGTCAGGCCGCTAATTCATCGCCGGATGCTCGCTGCTTAGCCCATCATTGCCGGAAGCCGGGCGGCGAGCGTGTCGATCGCCAGTCTTACCTTCGGCAGCATGACCGGCGAGCGCAGCCAGAGGGCATGGGCATCGAAGATGCTCTGCTGTTCGTGTTTCAGCACCTGGACGAGGCGGCCTGCGGCGACGTCGTCGCGGATCAGCCAGCAGGGCAGCCAGGCAAGCCCGCGTCCGGCAACCGCCGCATCTGTGATCGCCCCGAGATCATCGAGCCGTAGCCGCGTCTTCGGCTGGATCTCCCGCCATCGATCATCGGGCGTCGGGAATATCCAGCTTCTTTCATAATCGCCGCGCCGGTAGACGATGCCTTTGTGCTGAGGAATATCGGCGATCGATTGCGGCATGCCATGTCGTTCCAGATAGCCGGGTGATGCGCAGACGGTCATACGCTGGTGAGCGACCGCGCGGGCCATCAGGTCTGGATGGTCCTTCAGCGGCCCGTTGCGGATGGCAAGATCGAAGCCGTCCTCGAGCAGATCGACGATGCGGTCGTTAAACGAAAGGTCGAGTTCCAGTTCGGGATGTTCATCGAGCAGGTCCTCCAGAACAGGCGCGATACAGAGGCGGCCGAAGAGCACGGGCATCGAGACACGGAGCCGGCCGCGCACGGTGCGGCGGCCCGATTCCAGCATTGCCTCGCCAAGGCGGATTTCCTCAACCGCGCGCAGGCAGCGTTCGTAGAAGAAGCGGCCTTCCTCCGTCAGGCTCTGCATACGTGTCGTGCGGTTGAAGAGGCGCACGCCGAGCCGCTGCTCCAGGCGGGCGATGGTCTTGCCGACGGCGGAGCGCGTGAGATGAAGCCGCTCGGCGGCAGCCGAAAAGCCGCCGGCCTCGACGGCTTCGACGAAGATCGAGATGCCTTTCAGGTGCTCCATATTGTTTCCCTTACGGAACCAGTCTGGTGAATTAATATCTCAACTGGAGAGAATATTTCAACGATATGTTTCGCTTCCCGCAATCGGACAAGGAGTGAGACAATGCAGACGACACGGCAATGGCAGATCGACACGGTTGGACCGGAGCGGAAACTTGCGATCGGTGAGCGGAGACTCGAGCCGGTTTCGAGTGACAGAATTCTCGTGCGGACGGAGGCTGTCTCACTGAATTTTCGTGACAGGCTCGTGATGGAAACCGGCATGGGATTGCCGCTGCAATTTCCCTTCGTGCCGGCTTCCGACATGGCCGGGATCGTAGAGGCCGTCGGTCCCGATGTCACCCGCTTCAAGCCGGGAGATCGGGTGATCTCGACCTTCTCGCCCGACTGGATCGACGGACGCGGTCTGGGTGACGCCCGCACGCCGCCCTACAGCACGCGTGGCGGCGTTTATCCCGGCGTTCTCTCGCAATATACGGTGCTTTCAGAGGAATGGTATTCGCGCGCACCTGACACACTCGATGCGGCTGAGGCGAGCACATTGCCCTGCGCCGGACTGACGGCCTGGTTCGCGCTGATCGAGCGCGGCGGCCTGAAGGCTGGCGACAAGGTGCTGGTTCAGGGCACAGGCGGCGTTGCGCTCTTCGGACTGCAGATCGCCAAGGCGCATGGGGCGGAGGTCTTCATCACATCGGGCAGCGCTGAAAAGCTGGAACGCGCCGTTGCCCTTGGTGCCGATCATGCGCTCGGCCGCAATGACGGTGACTGGGTGGAGCAGCTCTATTCGCTGACCGACGGCTACGGCGCCGATCACGTCCTTGAGATCGTCGGTGGCGCGCATCTCGGTCAGGCGTTGAAGGCTGTGGCGGTCAACGGCCGCATCTCGGTCATCGGCGTTCTCGAAGGTTTCGAAGTGTCCGGTCCGGCCGGCCAACTCTTGCTCAAGGCGCCTGTGGTACAGGGTATTTCCGTCGGTCATCGCCGGGCGCTGGAGGATCTGGTCCGGGCGGTGGATCAGATCGGGCTGAAACCCGTCATCGACAAGCGCTACGCTTTCGAGGAATTCCCCGAAGCGCTCGATCATCTCTATCGCGGGCCGTTCGGGAAGGTCGTGGTCGAGTTTTGAGCTATGGTTCCCTTCTCCTCGAGCGAGGAGAAGGGAACCCGGATCAGGCGGCAACGCCTGCTTCGCCTTCGAAAGCAAAACCTTCGTCCGCCCATCCGGTGAGGCCGCCGATCATAAGCTTGACGGACAGACCGAGGCGGGAGAGGCGGAGTGCCGCCTTGTCCGCGCCGTTGCAATGCGGACCGGCGCAATAGACGACGAACAGCGTATCCGCAGGCCATTGCGACATGCGATGGGCGGTCATCTTGCCGTGCGGCAGGTTGAGGGCGCCTGGAATATGCGAGAGGGCGAAGAGTGCCGGCGAGCGGACGTCGAGCAGCACAAAATCGACCTTGCCCGAAGTGAAGGCGGCGTTCACATCCGAGCAGTCGGTCTCGAAGGCGAGCTTGCGGGCGAAGTGCTCGGCGGCAGCTTCGGGTGCGGCGGCAGGGATTTCGGAAACCGGGCTCGGCATGATCTTGTCCTTTTTGACTTGGTTGCAGCCGATCATTGCCGATGATAGTGATGAGCGAAATTGGCCATCGTGACTGATAGCGTAAAGATCATGCCAGAATCGGATGTTCACAAGACACGGGGGCCGCATGTCGTGGCGCTTGCCTATGACGGGCTCTGCACCTTCGAATTCGGCATCGCCTATGAGGTGTTCGGCCTGTCGCGGCCGGAAATGGGCGAGAGCTGGTATCGTTTCTCGGTCGCCGGCGTCGAGCCCGGCCCGCTGCGAGCCGCCGGCGGGCTGACGGTTGCGGTCGACAGAGGGCTTGAATTGCTCGACGAAGCGGACCTGATCATCGCGCCGGGATGGCGGGCGATCGATGCGCCGGTGCCGGAGCCTCTGATCGCAGCGCTTCGTGATGCCCACGAGCGCGGCGCGCGAGTGATGTCACTCTGCTCGGGTGTCGCTGTCCTTGCCGCGGCAGGCCTGCTCGCTGGGCGGCGTGCGACGACGCATTGGCGGTATGTCGCCTCGATTGCCGAGCGTTACCCCGACATCGCGCTGGATGCCCATGTGCTCTATATGGACGAAGGAACCATCCTGACGGCGGCAGGCAGTGCGGCCGGCATCGACCTCTGCCTGCATGTCGTGCGCGGCGATTTCGGCCCGGACGCCGCCAACAGCGTCGCGCGCCGTCTGGTCGTTCCGCCGCATCGCGAGGGCGGGCAGGCACAGTTCATTGCGGCTCCCGTGCCGGAAGAACGCGAGGGTATTCGGCTTGGACCGTTGATCGAATGGATGCGCGAGCGGCTTTCCGATGAGCAGCCGATCAGCCTGCTTGCCGGCAGGGCCGGCATGAGCATGCGGACCTTCCAGCGTCGCTTCGAGGCGACGACCGGCGACAGTGTCGGCGAATGGCTGCTGAAGGAGCGTTTGCGGCATGCGCGCGACCTTCTGGAGAAGGAGCTTGCCGTGTCGCTCGATGATATCGCCATCGCCAGCGGTTTCGGCACGCTTGCGACCATGCGCCACCATTTCAGGAGGCGGTTGGGGACGAGTCCGAGCGCTTACAGGAAGTCGTTCGGGTTTTGAGAATCGACGGCAGGTAAAGAAAAAGCCGCCGTGGATGGGCGGCTTCTTCATCAGGTGTTTCGGAGGTCTTACTCCGCAGCCTGGCGGGCCATCGGGTTGTTCGGGTGGGTCGTCCAGTTGGCGTAGTTCGGATCGACCACTTTCCCGGTGCGTTTGTCCAGCGAGCCAGCCGGAAGCTGCTCCATGGTGATGCAGTTCTCGACCGGGCAGACGCTGACGCAGAGATTGCAGCCGACGCATTCCTCGTCCATCACCTCGAAATGGCGAACGCCATCGACGACGTTGGTGATCGCCTGGTGCGAGGTATCCTCACAGGCGATGTAGCAGCGGCCGCATTTGATGCAGGCGTCCTGGTCGATCTTCGCCTTGGCGATGTAGTTGAGGTTCAGGTACTGCCAGTCGGTGACGTTCTGCACGGCGCGGCCGGTGATGTCGTCGAGGGTTCTGTGGCCCTTTTCATCCATCCAGTCGGAGAGGCCCGTAATCATTTCCTGTACGATCTTGAAGCCATAGGTCATGGCTGCCGTGCAGACCTGGACGTTGCCGGCGCCGAGCACCAAGAATTCCGCCGCATCGCGCCAGGTGGTGATGCCGCCGATGCCTGATATCGGCAGGCCGTAGGTTTCCGGATCGCGGGCGATCTCGGCGACCATGTTGAGCGCGATCGGCTTGACCGCCGGGCCGCAATAGCCGCCATGGCTGCCCTTGCCGCCGACGGTCGGGTTCGGCGCGAAATTATCGAGATCGACCGAGACGATCGAGTTGATCGTATTAATCAGCGAGACGGCATCCGTGCCGCCGGCCTTGGCGGCGCGGGCAGGGCGGCGAATGTCGGTGATGTTGGGCGTCAGCTTGGTGATGACGGGCATGCGGGTGTACTGCTTGCACCAGCGCACGACCATTTCGATATATTCCGGCACCTGACCGACGGCCGAGCCCATGCCGCGCTCGGACATGCCATGCGGACAGCCGAAGTTGAGTTCGATACCGTCAGCCCCGGTCTCTTCGACCAGCGGCAGGATCGCCTTCCAGGCCTGTTCCTCGCAGGGAACCATGATCGAGGCGATGAGGGCGCGATCCGGCCAGTTCATCTTGACCTGCTTCATTTCGCGAAGGTTGGTCTGCAGGTCGCGGTCGGTAATGAGCTCGATATTGTTGAGGCCGAGCAGGCGGCGGTCAGCGCCCCAGATCGCGCCGTAGCGCGGGCCGTTGACGTTGACGACCGGCGGGCCTTCCTCGCCGAGCGTCTTCCAGACGACGCCGCCCCAGCCGGCCTTGAAGGCGCGCTCGACGTTGTAGGCCTTGTCGGTCGGCGGTGCAGAGGCGAGCCAGAAGGGGTTCGGAGACTTGATGCCGACGAAATTATTGCGGAGATCAGCCATTGTTCATTCTCCCCTTCAGGCGACGGCGACAGCCGGAGCGGCAGCGGCGGACAGGGCGCGGTGAATGGATTCGGCCGCATCGCGGCCATGGGCGACGGCAGATACGGTGAGGTCTTCGCCGCCGAAGACGCAGTCGCCGCCGGCCCACACACCTTCAATCGATGTGCGGCCTTCGGCATCGACGGCGATACGGCCGGATTCCATCCGCAATGCTCCAAGGCTGGAGGCTTCGAAGGTCTGGCCGATGGCTTTGAGGATATGATCGGCGGTGATGACGCCGGTCTCGCCTGTGCCGGTGAGGCGGCCATCGACGAGAGCCGTATATTCCACCTCGATCGCGGCTACCTTGCCGTCCTGGGAAAGGATGGATTTCGGCGCCAGCCAATGGCGGATGATGACGCCTTTTGAGGTCGCAAGATCCTGCTCGAATTCCGAGGCGTTCATGTGCTCCTTGCCGCGGCGGTAGCAGATGGTCACTTCCTCCGCGCCGAGAAGCTTTGCCTGCACGGCGGCGTCGATTGCCGTCATGCCGCCGCCGAGAACGACGACACGGCGGCCGATGGCGATCTCGCCCTTGTTGCCGGCCTGACGCAGCGCGGCGATGAAATCGACGGCGTCATCGACTTCAGGCAGATTTTCGTTGTCGACGCGCAGCGCATTGACGCCGGCGAGACCGAGGCCGAGGAAGACGGCGTCATACTGGCTCTGCAGGTCGGAGAGGGAGAAATCGCGGCCGAGCTGCTCACCGTGCTTCACTTCGATGCCGCCGATCGAAAGGACGTAATCGACCTCCTTCTGCGCGAAATCGTCGACCGTCTTGTATGTGGCGATGCCATATTCGTTGAGGCCGCCGGATTTCGGCCTGGCGTCGTAGATCACGACCTCGTTGCCCTTGACGGCAAGGCGATGGGCGGCTGCGAGACCGGCGGGACCGGCGCCGACAACGGCGATCTTCTTGCCGGTCGGTTCAGCGCGCCGGTAGAACTGCTTGTCGGCGGCCATTGCCGCATCCGTCGCATAGCGCTGGAGGCGGCCGATTTCGACGGGGCGTTCTTCGGCCGTGTTGCGCACACAAGCCTGTTCGCAGAGCTCTTCGGTGGGACAGACGCGGGCGCACATGCCGCCGAGGATATTCTGGTCGAAGATGGTCTTCGCCGAACCCAGGGGATTGCCGGTCGAAATCTGGCGGATGAAAAGCGGAATGTCGATCGAGGTGGGACAGGCCGTCATGCACGGCGCGTCATAACAGAAATAACAGCGGTCAGCGGCGACCAGCGCTTCGTGGTTGTCGAGGCGCGGATGAAGATCGGAAAAATTAGCCTCGTACTCGGCGGAGGAAAGCCGGCCGGCACGAATCCCAGTTTCCAGACGTTCCATTGAAGTTCCCTCTTTATTGGTAACGACCAGTGAGGGAATCGTAACTCAGGTTCAAAAATTTATCAAACGGTAAAATTTTGGCAATTTTCTTTCCTTCCTACACTATAACTTATTGATTTTATTCAATGTGAGGATTCTTTGAGCAATCTCTGCCTTCCCATTGAATGGACCGGAGCGACACTCGGATTTCGGGTTGCGGAAAAAAATTGACAAAAGTCGAATTTTTTTTCGAACCGGCGGAACCAAAGTTAACGAGCGTAGTTAATGCGATATCCGGATGATGACCGCATCGACCCAACATGCGCGCCCCCAACCCATCATTCGGACGAACTCACGGTCCCCTCCCGGTGAGTGGAAACAGCCAGTGCGCCGCCCTCGCACCGGCTGTTTTTCCGTCTGGGCCTTAAGCAATTCCAGCAGCAAAAGCGTGCAGCGGTTCTGCGTCCTCAGCTGCGCTTCAGGATTTCGAATTCCGTTTCCGGAACCCTCAGGTGGTATTCAATGCGACCGGGGACGAGCGTCAGTTCGGCCTTGCCGTTGACGGAGGAGGGCACGACACGCTCCAGCACCGTGCGGCCGAAGCTGTTTTCGCTGAATTCGTGCACATCGGCGCTGTTCGGGAGTGTCTCCACCCATGCCAGTTCGATCGCCCTGCGGCCGGAGATGTCAGCTTCCCGGCAGTTCAGGGTGATTGACGTCGCACCACCGGCAATCGCGCCATAGGAGGCGGAATTGACGATGAGCTCATGCAACGCCAGGCCGAGATGCACGGCGGCGTTCGGCGTCAGATGGGCGTTGATGCCATAAATCGGCATGGAGCCTGCAGTTTCCGGCCAATAGGGGGCGAACTGCTTTTCGGCGAGTTCGAAGAGGAAGGCTCCACGCCAGCTGGAGTCGGTGATCAGATCCTGAGAGTTGGAAAGCGACTGGAGGCGTCCCCGGAACTTCATCAGGAAAGCGTCGAGCGAAAGAGTATTGCGGGCCGTCTGGGTGGCAATACCCTGGATGATGGCAAGCAGATTCTTGGAGCGGTGGGAAAGCTCGCGCAGAAGAGATTTCAGCACCTTTTCGCGATGGCGGCTTTCCGTGACCTCGGAAATGACGGAGAGCAGGCCGTAATTGCCGCGCCCGCCGGTACGTTGAACTTTCAGTTCGAATGTCCTGACTTCGCCGTCGATCGCAACATCGACCTCGGCATTGCTGGAGGCGCCGGTCTCAAGCACCCTCCGCTTCATCACGGCAAGGGATTTGCCGTGTGTTTCACCAAACAGCGAACCGTCATCGCCGCCGGCGACAAAACGCTTCTGGAAATAAGGGAGAAGATTTTCGGCATAGAGGATGGCGAGGCCTGTATCCTGATACAGGATCGAGATAGCGGCGCTGGCGAGCGCGCGCTCCATCACGGCCGCCTTGCCTTCGGTAGTGAAAGGCGTTCCGGACAATGGTCCAGTCGTATTCACGCGGCCGCCTTTCTTCAGTCCCTTCGAACACATGGAGGGATGTCAGCCCTCCCGACAAACCTGCCGGTCATTCTAGAAGCAAGCGCTGCAAAAACCGTTAAAGCTACCAACACGCTCCGGCAGAGCCGGAACGCATCGTTGCCGGAAATGGTTCCGGCGCGGCCGAAATTCATGCTTCAGGCTGCCACGCGGGTCGTTTCGTTGAAGAAAAGCGCCTGGCTGATCAGGGCCTTGACCATGTCGGGGTTGAAAGGCTTGGTCACGAGGAAGGTAGGCTCCGGCCGCTCCCCGGTCAGCAATCTCTCAGGGAAGGCGGTGATGAAGATCACCGGAACGCTCGATGTCTTCAGGATATCGTTGACGGCGTCGATACCCGAACTGCCGTCGGCAAGCTGGATATCGGCCAGCACCATGTTCGGCTTCGTCCTGTTGTAGAGCGCGACCGCTTCCGTGTGAGTGCGGGCGATGCCGGTGACGCGGTGGCCGAGGCTTTCGACCATCTGCTCGATATCCATGGCGATCAGCGGCTCGTCCTCGATGATCATGATATCGGTCGCGACCTGGCGCGAGATTTCATGCGAGGCCTTGTCGAGCAGTTGCATGGTTTCCTCGTCGCTGATTTCTAAAATGTCCGCGATCTCGGAGACGCGGAAATTCTCGACTGAAGCGAGCAGGAAAGCCTGCCGGGCGAGCGGCGAAACCTTGGAAAGGTTCAGCGTCGCGCGCTGTTCCCAGGCAAAGGGAGAGGAGGGTTCGGGAATCTCGACTGCAGTGGAACCAAATAGTTGCGTAAACAGTTTGTAGAGTGCGACGCGGTCATTCGCGGTATCCGGGAATATGGAGAGATCGGCGATGATCGCTTCCAGGACGGCGGCGACGTAGGCGTCGCCAGAAGTTTGGGTACCGGTAAGCGCGCGGGAATAGCGACGCAGATAAGGAAGGTGCGGCGCAATTCGAGTGGAAAGTGTCATTAAAAACTCCCGTCTACAGGCCAGTAAATGGTCTCAATGACCTGACAACGCGATCTTCATAAAAAAGTTCCGGAAAATGAGGAACTATTTTTGCAGCATCGCATTATCCTAGCCGACAAATGAAGGGCGTTACATTTTGACCCATGTGAAGGGGATGGATCTGTTGCATCAACGGTTTGAAAGAACCGACTTGATCGGTCGGGTATCCGTTCCATTTGATTTTCACAGCAGACTTTGCCTTTCATCCCGAGAAACAGGCAAGAAGTGATCAGTTGATGACGACACAAAAGACAGATGCACTGGACGAGCGCCAGCAGGAAGTGCGGGCGAGCGACATACTGGATCCGAACAATCAGATCGGCGTCAGGTTGCGGTCACTCTATGCTGCCGCCCAGGAGGAAGCTATTCCCGATCGCTTCCTCGACCTGCTCGAAAAGCTCGACCGGGCCGAAATGATGGCTTCCGCAAAGATGGCCGAATAGGAATACCCGCATGGAAAAAGCGCAACCGAGCTTCAAGCGCGAACTCCTGGCGGCCCTGCCGAGCCTTCGCGCTTTTGCCATATCCCTGATCGGCCGGCACGACCGCGCCGACGACCTGGTTCAGGATACCATCATGAAGGCCTGGGCCAAGCAGGACCATTTCGAGATGGGAACGAACATGAAGGCCTGGCTCTTCACGATCCTGCGCAACGAGCTTTACAGCCAGATGCGCAAGAGCGGCCGCGAGGTGCAGGACAGCGACGGTTTGTTTACCGAATCCATGGCGACCCACCCGTCCCAATATGGCGCGCTCGACCTGCAGGACTTTAAGAAGGCGCTGGATCAGTTACCGCCGGATCAGCGCGAAGCGATCATTCTCGTCGGCGCTTCGGGCTTCTCTTATGAGGAAGCGGCGGAAATCTGCGGCTGCGCCGTCGGCACCATCAAGAGCCGCGTGAACCGCGCGCGTCAGCGTCTGCAGGAGCTGCTGCAGATTTCCGGCGAGGCGGATTTCGGTCCGGATGCCACGTCGGCGCCGTTGACGTCGAAGGCCTTCGCCTTCTGATCAAAGTGTTTCCTGGGAGGAAGGATGGCCGGCAGCCCTATCGGGCGCCGGCTTTTTATATGCAGCGGGGCAAGTGGCTGCCTTCCTCAAAGGGGAGACGTGGCGGGTTTAGTCGTCCCGCCTCGAACCCACCAGATTGGCGGCGACAAGAGCGGCCACGATGCCGGCGGTCAGCAGCGGCTGGGCGCGGACAAGGCCGAGGCCGACGGTTGCCAGAGATTCCAACGCGGCGCGGCGTTCGCGGGCGCGGCGGGCTTCCCGGGCATTGATGATCGCCATGATAACGAAGACGACGATCGCGATCAGCAGCGCGCAGGCCGCCAGAAAGAGGGCTGCGCCGATGGCGCCGTAGATGCCGGCCAGCCAGATCGCTCCGGCGGTGACGGCAAGCGCATAGGCGGTCAGCAGAAAAAGCAACGCAACGGCGACGAAGATGCCGTTGCGCTTGGTGCGTTCCACCGTGCGGTGGACGCTCGTGCCTACGAGCAGGCTCAGGATTGGGAAGAGCATCGAGCCTCCTAAAGCAATTCCAGCAAAAGTGCGCAGCGGTTTTGCGCGTCCTGAATTGCGTTAAAACAAACAGATAGAGTATTTCCGTTTTTCTAAAAAAAACGGGAATACTCTAGCGGCGAGCGAGCATGGCGACGAGCAGGCCGAAGGCGGCAGCGGCGCCCACCGTTGCCAGCGGGTGACGGCGGACCGTATTGCGCACTTCGCCGGCGCTACGCAGGTAGCGCTGCTGCAGCTCGTTCAGCAGGTCCTCGCTGCGGCCGAGAATGTCCTCGTAGCTCGCGGATGCCTGTGAGCGCAGCGTTTCACCTCGATGGCGGGACGTCTTGCCGAGAACATGGGTCAGTTCGGCGAGTTCGTCGCGCAGGGCTTCGATCTGGTCCTCGATGCTGGTTTCGAGATTGTGGAGAGCGCCGTTGCGGCGACTGCGGCTGGACTGGAAGAAGGAATAGGCCATGACTGTCTCCATAGCTGGGCGCAAAAAATGCCGCCCGGTTTCTCACGGGGTCAGCACCATCGATGGCACGGAAGAGAGCGCCCGGCTTTGACCCAAATCATTGCGGACAACGCATTTGGATTGGAAAGGTTCCTCAGCCGGCGGGAAGCGCGCTGTGCGCAAGCACGAAGGGCGTGCCATCGACAGGCACCTTGTTGACGCGCAGCGGGCAGCCGAAGACGGACTGCATGGTTTCGTCCGTCAGCACCTCACGCACATTGCCGGACGCTGCCAGCCGGCCGGATTTCATCAGCACGATCCTCTCGGCGAAGAGGGCCGTCAGGTTGAGATCGTGCATGACGGCGATGACCCCGCCGCCGCGTTCGCAGAAATTACGCGCGAGCGTCATGATCGTCAGCTGGTGGCTGATGTCGAGGCTGGAGACCGGTTCGTCGAGCAGCAGCCAGCAGGGCTTGCCGTCCACGACCGGCTCGGCGATCTGGCAGAGCACGCGGGCAAGCTGCACGCGCTGCTGCTCGCCGCCCGAGAGTTCCTGATAGAAGCGCGCCTCGAAGCCGCCGAGATCGACTGATGCAAGCGCCTTTGCGGCTGTCTCATCGGCCTGATCGGCGTGCAGGTTGAGGCCGGAGGTCAGGCCCATGCGGACGATCTCGCGCACCGTGAAGGGAAAGGAGATGGCGCTCGCTTGCGGCAGGACCCCTCTGACGGAAGCGAGCTGCCAGGGTTTGAGCGCGCGTACCTCTTCGCCGTTCAGTCGTACGGAACCGTCATAGGCGAGTTCGCCGGAAACGGCTTTCATCGTCGTCGTCTTGCCGGAGCCGTTAGGGCCTGCAATGGCAGTCAGTTCGCCGGCCTTCGCAGTGAAGGCGACGTCGTGCACGATGGTCTTGCCGGAAAGGCGCACGCTGACGCCGGAAACTTCGATCATCGCAACACACTCAAAGGGCCAGGCGCGAGCGCTGCCGCAGCAGGATCCAGAGGAAGAAGGGACCGCCGACCGCAGCGGTGATGATGCCGATCGGCAGTTCGGCGGGGGCGACGATGGTGCGGGCGAGCACGTCGGCGAAGATCAGCAGCGAACCGCCGAGCAGGGCCGAGGCCGGCAGCAGGAAACGATGATCCGGGCCGATCACCATGCGCAAGATATGCGGCACGACGATGCCGACGAAGCCGATGCCGCCGCTGACGGCGACGGAAGCGCCGGTGGCGGCCGCAACCGCTACGATAGCGATATTCTTCAGCCGCTGGACGGGTACGCCCATGTGAAAGGCTGCGGCTTCGCCAAGGGTGATCGCATTCAATCCGCGGGCCATGAAGGGCAGCGTGGCAAAGGACAGGAGGATGATGGGGCCGGCTGCTGATATCTTGATCCAGGTGGCGCCGGCGAGCGAGCCCATGCCCCAGAAGGTGAGATCGCGCAGCTGCTGGTCGTTTGCCATGTAGATCAGCACGCCGGTCAATGCGCCGGCCAATGCGCCGAGTGCGATGCCGGCAAGCAGCATGGTGGCGACGGAGGTCTGGCCGTTGCTGGTGGCGACCCGGTAGAGCAGCAGCGTCGTGGCGAGGCCGCCGCCGAAGGCTGCGAGCGGCAGGGCATAGATGCCGAGCGCAAGGTAGAGGGGCGCGGCGATGGTGCCGCCGAGCACGATCATGACGACTGCGCCAAGACCCGCACCGGAGGAGACCCCGACAAGACCGGGATCGGCCAGCGGGTTGCGGAACAGGCCCTGCATGACTGCGCCGGAGACGGCGAGCGATCCGCCGATCAGGAAGCCGAGGATGGCGCGGGGCAAGCGGATATCGAAGATGATGATCCGGTCGCGGGCGCTGAGTGCCGTTTCGGAGCCCGTCATGTTTCTCATGACATCGAGAACGGAAGCGTCCGACGCCCCCGTCGTGATGGAAAAGAGCAGGGCGAAGACGGAAGCCACGACGAGGAAGGCGATGCCCGCGAGGGCGAGGTTGGTTCTATCGCCCGCCTGCCTGCTTCTGCGGAACGCCACAGAGAAGGATCGCCTGTTTTCCATCATGGCTTCCGGAACGGCCATCGTCAGCCCCCGTAGATCGCCGCGTTGAGTTCACGAACGGCGCTTGCCGTGCGCGGGCCGAAGCCCAGCAGATGCATGCCGTCCATGCGGATGATCGCCTTTTTTTCGCCGGCCGGCGTCAGCGCGATCGATGGTTGGGCAAGCAGATCCTCGTTCCTGGTGCTGGCACCATCGCCGCGGTTCATCATCAGGATTACGTCGGGCTTGGCGCTGATGATCGCCTCATCGGTGAGCGGCTTGTAGCCGGGGAATTCGCCGACAGCATTGATGGCGCCGGCAAGCTTGATGATGCCATCAGCAGCAGTGCCGGTGCCCGAAGCCATGATGCGGCCGTTCTGGGCACTGAGGACGAAAAGAACGCGCTTGCGCTCCGCCTCGGGGCGCTTTCCGGCGTCTGCGACGGCGGCGTCGAGATCGGCGCCGACCTTTTCTTCAAGCGCCCTTGCCTTATCCTGAACGTTCAGCAGCGTGCCGACGCGATCGATCTTGGCGATGATGCCGTCGCGCGTATAAGCGTTCGGCACGGTCTCGAAGGGCACGCTGGCATTCTTCAGGACGTTCAGCGCTTCCTGCGGGCCTGAGCCCTCGACGGCGATGATCGCCGTCGGGTTCATGGCGAGAATGCCTTCCGGCGAAAGCGCGCGCATGTAGCCGACGTCGGGCAGCTTCAAGGCGGCCTCCGGATACGTGCTCGTCGTATCGCGGGCGATCAGCCTGCTTTCCTCGCCGAGCGCGTAGATGACCTCGGTGACGTCGCCGCCGACCGAAACCAGCCGCGAGGTGTCGAGCTTCTTCTCCTCAGCCTGGGCGGCGCGCACGAAAGCAAAGCTTTTGCCAGTCGGTGCTGCCGGGATCAGCGGCAGGGCCATGACGGCCGCCGTCAGGGCCAGTTCCCAGAGGCGGATCCGGCGCAGGTTGTTACGCATCTTCATCGCTCTGATCCTTATGCGGCGACGCTTGTTGCCCGCGGCAGGTTTTCCATAATCTCACGCCATTCGGCATTCTCGTCGGAGCCTTCCTTCCGCTTGCCGAAGAACTGGATGATCATGTTGCCATCAGCATCATAGGCTTCGAGCGAGGTGACGTGGCCGTCCTTGGTCGGCTTGCGCACGGCCCAGGTCTCGGCAATGTGGTCCTGGCGCAGATGCAGGTGGAAGGTCTCATCCATGATATTGATCCATGGACCCATCGGCTGGACGTTGAAGATCGGCCCGGCATGGATCTGCACGATGCCGTTATTGGCGACGAAGCACATGATCGGCAGGCCTGATTTGACAGAGGCATGCATCATGTCAGCCGTCGCCGTGTTGTCGAGCTTCCAGGCATAGTCGTCTCCGACGGTGCGCACAGCGGCCTGGCGGCCGATCTTCAGGCGCCTCAGCATGCCGAAGAATTCATGCGTGTCGGTCATCTTGCTCCAGTTGTCGCGCAGCTCTTCGCGGCTGACATTGCCGTCCTCGTCAGAAGCGGAGGACGCTTCTGCCTCGACGATTTCCTGCGACTGGTCCTCGAGCTTCAGGTCGGCGACGATGCGGTGATAGGCTTCGACGTTTGACGCCGGGCGCAGGTGGATCTTATGGACGGCGTTGCCGGTCTTGTCGAAATACTGGAGGCTGAGGCGTTCGGTGTCGCCGTCCTTCTTGGTGACGGCAAAGGCGTGGACCCAACGGCTCGGGAAGACGCGCAGATCGATGTTTTCGCCGAGCACGATCGCATTGTGCTCGCCGACCTTGATGTTTTCGTAGACACCGATCTTCTCGTGTACGGCGCTCTCGTTGCGCGACAGGGCCATGACTTCACCGAGGTCTGCGACGCGCTCCAGGAGTTTTGCGGCGCTGGCATCGATTCTGACAGCGCTGATGCCGACTTCGGCGGCGACGAGGGCCGCCTCGGAGATCTTCAGCTGCGCGGCAATATCGCGCTCGCGCATCTTCGGATTTTCGGCGCGGAATGCGCGGATTTCGGATGATGCCGGTCTGGTCTGCTCGGTCATGTTCTACCCTGCTTATCAAGCTACTTGTTGAGAATGAGTTTGCCCTGACGGGTGATCTTCAGGCGATAGATCACGCCATCGTGCCGAATCATGATCTCGTTGGTGCCGGCAAAAAGATCGCCGCTTTCGAGAACGCGGATCTCGGCCACCGCAGGATCGTTCCGCAGTGGTGCGAGCTTAAAGGTATCTGGCTTTTCAACCATCATTTCGGTTGGCTTATTCCGTGATTGCGGGGGTCAAGATCCCGGTTCCGGTGACAATTATCTTGACTCTCATACTCATAGTTTTTTAAAGACGCAATAATTGAAGACAAAAGCAGTCAAGTTTTTGATGCTGCTGTTTGAAGCCGCCTGACGGTGGTCAATTTGATTTATGGAGAGACGATAATGATGGGTCGGTTTGCTGCGATTGCGGCCGGTGTGCTGTTTTCGGTTTCGGGCGTGGCACAGGCCTATGCGCAGGACGCGGCAGCTGCCACCAAGCTCCCCGGCGCCAAGCTCGATGTCGAGCTCAATGCGCTGGCGCCCTCGCAGAAGGGCTGCATGATGACCTTCGTTGCCGAGAACAATCTCCAGGCGCCGATCAACAAGGTTTCCTTCGAACTCGCCTTCTTCAACGACAAGAATGCCGTCGACCGTATCACCGTGCTCGATTTCCGCGATCTGCCGCAGGGCAAGAAGCGCGTGCGCCAGTTCGATATGCCTGGTGTCAAGTGCGAGACGGTTACGCGCATCCTCATCAACGATACGCCGGTCTGCGATGGGCCGGCCACCGGCGAATGCATGAAGGGTCTGGTGACCCGCTCGCAGATATCAGTTCCTTTCGAAGGCTAAGACCCAGGCCGGGATGAAGCCCGGCGCGCATGTTTCAGGCTGTCCGAGGCGCAAAATGGCTATTTCAGCGAAGTCCAGATCGAGACACGTGCTCATCGAGGAGGAGGGCGCTGAGAGCAGTCTGAACGACAACAATCCCGGGCATGAGCTTTCCGACCTGCACAATGCGCAGCGCCAGCCGGCCGGCGAGACCGTCATCCATTATGCGCGTTTCGCGCAGATATCCTCCTTCCCCGATCATCCGGAAGCAGCACCCACATCCTCGGTCACCCCGCCACCAATGGATGCGGCGGTGGAAAAGCAGGAAGACGGGAAGGCACCGGTGCGGCGCCGGCTGACGCTGACCTGCATCTGCTCGCTGGTCTTTCATGCGGCATTGACGACTGCGCTGATCGTCGCGTTTCCCAAGGCTCCAGAAGAGGCGATCGAAGAAGCTGGTCAGGCGGTGAGCGTCGTCATGTACGGCAATTCCGACGTCGATCAGACAGCCGCCGGCGAGACCGAAACGACGGTTCAGGAAGAGATCATTCCGGAGGCGGTGCAGCCCGACACGATCCAGCCGACGGAACCCGAGACAGCGCAAGTTCAACCGGAAACCGTTCAGCCGACCGAGGTTACGCCTGTCGAAACGCAGGCCCCCGTTCAGCAGGCGCCAGCGCAAGAAGTAACGCGGGTTTCGCCGGAAACCTCCGCGGCTGTGGAGCCGGAGATTCTGGTTTCCGAGGTGCCGGCAGAAGAATCCGTCGTGCAGCCGATGTCGACGGTCGTTCCCGAACAGCAGGTGACGGCCGACACGGTCTCTCCTGAAGTGCAAGCATCTGAGGTGCAACCGACCGCAGTTCAGCCAGCCGAAGTCAAGCCGGCGGAGACGCAGCCCGAGACCGCGGAGACTCCCGAAGAGGTGAAGCCCGTCGAAACGGCCGAAGTACAGCCGGAGCCGGAGCAGCCGCAGGAGGTTGTAACGCCGACGCCGAAGCCGAAGGTGGCGACGCAAGAGAAGCCTAAGCCGGTTGAAAAGAAGCGTGCGCCTAAGAAGACTGCTGGTTCGCAAGGCGAAGGGCAGCAGGATTCCCAGAGGGGCGTTGCCGAGGGGAGTTCGTCGGCGCAATCCGACAGCAATTCGCAGGCTGCCAGCAACAACAATGATGGTGTCGGTACTGCGGCAATTGCCAACTACAAAGGCAAGGTCCGAAGCCGTATTCGTCGCGCCATCAGGAAGCCCCGTGGTGTCGAAGGCAGCGTTGTCGTGACCTTTTCGGTGAGCGGCAACGGTGGACTGACGTCGGCTCGCGTTTCGCAGGGGTCGGGTGTTCCCGATATCGATCAGCTTGCTCTTGATGCGGTACGTCGGGCTGCGCCGTTCAGCCCTCCGCCAGGTGGGCAAGCCATGACCATCTCGGCGCCAATCCAGATCCAATAAATATGATAAAAATAATCAACTTTATACTTTACTATAAAAATCAAGTTTAATAAGGTCCGTTCGCACACGCAGGAATCGTGTGACGATCAACGAGCGAACGGGTGGTAAATGGCTCGAAAGGTGAAGAAGGGGGCGAACCGGGAGATCCGCGTTCAGGCCGATCAGGAGACGAAAGAACCTTCCTCCGGACGCTCCAAGCTGGATGGCCGCAGTTTCCTCTATGTCGGCGGCCGTGATTGCCAAGTGGCGCATCTGCGCCAGATCGCCAGCAATTTCGGCGCAGAGCTCATCCATCACGATGGCGGGCTTCGCGAAGCCGTTTCCCGCATCGATACGGTGCTTCCTTCGGTCGACTGCGTGTTCTGCCCCATCGACTGTATCAGCCATGATGCCTGCCTGCGCGTGAAGACCGGCTGCAAGAAGTTCGGCAAGGCTTTCATTCCGCTGCGCAACGGCAGCAAATCCAGCCTGGAACGTGCGCTGAACACGATGAACGATCGAGACAATTCCCGATGAATGGACATTTTTCCGACGGGTTCACGATGATCGGCCTGCACAAGCTCGCCGCTCACGGCGGTGACGGCCTGGTGCCGGAGCTGTATGAGGTTTTCCTGGAGAATGCCGCGCGCCAGCGCAGTTATCCCAATGTCGTGCTGTTTCCCGCCTGGGAGGCGCGCATGCCCGGTGAAGCAGCTGCAAAGCCCATTGGCGCAGATGCTGCCAATGGCAATAATATCGTCGCCTTTCCGCTTTATGCGGAACGGGCGGACAAGAAAAAGGCGTGAGGAGCTTTCCATGTATATCGCGATGAACCGCTTCAAGGTCGCAACCGGCGCCGAGGGCGATTTCGAGAGTGTCTGGCGTAATCGAGATTCCAGCCTTTCCGAGGTTCCAGGCTTCGTCGAATTCCGCCTGCTGCGCGGCAAGGCCAATGCGGAGGAGGGCTATACGCTGTTTTCCTCGCACACGCTCTGGCGCAGCGAAGAGGACTTTCTGAACTGGACGAAGTCGGAGAATTTCCGGGCTGCGCATCGCAATGCGGGGGAGCGCAGGGAGATGTACAAGGGGCCTCCGGTGTTCGAGGGCTTCAACGTCGTTCAGGGTATATGATTGCTAAAGGCTAGCTCATCCGCCCTTCGGGCACCGACCGGGTTGAGCCACGGGTCTCAATCCGTCCTTCGGACCCCGCTGGGGAGAAGGGGGAGTGCTCCGAAGCTCTACGCCCGGACCCGAAAGAACGCGCTTGCCGAAACCGCCAGCCAGCCCAGCATCATCGCCCAGCCGCCGGTTGGAGCAGCATAGGGGAAGAGGCCGGATCCGCTGAAGCGCAGGGCGACGAGATCGCCGGCAAAGAGCAAAGTTCCCACGATCATCAGCAAACCGGCCAACCAGGCGGTTTTGATTTTGCCGGTACCCAGGGCCAGTGCCAGAAGGGCAGGGGCGTGGGCGAGGCACATGGCGGATGCCGAGGCGGCGAGATGGGCGTCGCCGCCGCCATGAGCGTCGAGGGCTGCGAGGGCCACGCCGGCAAGGCCGAACAGGCCGGCGAAGAGGAAGAGCACCGGCTCCAGGCGTGCGTTCAGGCTCATGGTCATTCCTTGTTCTGCATATGATGGGCGAGCCGTTCTACCGGCGTCCAGATGAGGTCGCGCAGCGCCTGGCTGGCGATCGTTTCGTCCATTGCCTGACGGAAGCAGAGCAGCCATTCGTCGCGTTCGACGGGGCCGATCTCGGCAACGAAATGGCGACTGCGCAGGCGGGGATGGCCGCGTTTGTCGGTATAGAGCGGCGGGCCGCCCAGATAGCCGGTCATATATTCGTAGAATTTCTCTTCGCTGCCTTGAAGGTTTGGCGGGTGCACGGCGCGCACGTTTTTCGCCTCCGGCAGCGTATCCATCAGCTCATAGAAGCGATGCGTCAGCGCCCGGACGACCGGATCGCCGCCGATCGCCTCGTATAAAGTCGTCACCTGCTCTGTCACAAAACCATCCCTTGAAACCCGTCCCTACATGCACCCGATCAAAAAGGATCGCAACTGTCATCAAAACACCGCGTCATTTCGCGCATAATCCCTTGCAGGGCAGGGTCTCCAGCAGATTCTTCTTGACAAAACCGTCCGGACGGTATCTTTATAATCCATGTCAAACGCTCATCATCGCAAGAAACAACCCGTGCTCGTGCGTCAGCAGTTGCTGGAGGTCGCCGCGCGTCTTGCCGGTGAGAGCGGCATGAGCGCTGTCACGCTCGATGCGGTCTCGGCTGCGTCGGGTGTCAGCAAGGGCGGGCTGCTGCATCACTTCCCCACGAAGAATGCCCTACTGGACGCCCTGTTCGAAAGCCTGCTGGAGAAGTTCGACGCCGATATAGACGAGTTGATGCGCGGCGATCCGCTGCCGCAGGGACGTTTCTCCCGCGCCTATCTGCAGGCGGTGTCCGGGCTGAAGGATCGCCCCGACGATTCCAGAAGCTGGACGCAGGTAACGATCGCGCTGCTTGCCGAACCCCGGCTGCGCCTGCGGTGGCGCCAATGGGTGGCGGCAAGAGCCGAGGAATATATCGGCACCGACTCCGCGCTCGACACCCTGATCGTGCGTTTTGCCGCCGACGGTCTGTGGTTCGCAGATACGTTGGAAAGCCATGATATCGGTGACGCTCTGAGGCGAGAGCTGATTGCCCGCCTCATCGAGCTGACCCACAAGTAGAACACGAAGGAAATACCGCCATGAACCCGGCTGCCGTCTATGGGCTGCTCGTTGCAGCCATCGTGCTGGAAGTGATCGGCACGACAGCGCTTCAGCTTTCCCAGCAGTTTACCCGCCTCGGGCCGACGGCGCTCGTCGTTGCCTGTTATGGGGCTGCCTTCTACTGTCTGTCGCTGACGCTAAAACACATCCCTGTTGGCATCGCCTACGCGATCTGGAGCGCTTTGGGAATCGTGCTGATTTCCTCTGTCGGTCTCGTGTTTTTCAAGCAGCGGCTGGATACGCCCGCCATCATCGGCCTCGGCCTGATCATCTCGGGCGTGGCCGTCGTCAACCTGTTCTCCAAGACCGTTTCCCATTGATGTGAAAAGGGGTTTTTCCGGGTCGCTAAGCCCGGAAAAATCCCCTTTGTCAAAATACCGACAAAGGTCTATGTCTTCCTCTGATGCGGAGGAGGGACTGCTTTGGCTGCCCATCTTTCCAAAGCGCTTTGAATACCCGCCTTCCTGCTTGCCAAAAATCCAAAGGTTCCAGAGGAGTACCACCATGGCCATCCGCACCGTCGTATGGGGAGAGAACATCCATGAGACTACCAATGAAATCGTCCGGAGCATCTACCCCGAAGGCATGCACACGACCATTGCCAAGGCGCTGAACACCGATCCGGCGATTTCGGCGACGACGGCGACGCTGCAGGAGCCCGAACATGGCCTCACGGAAGCCCGGCTTGCCGAGACCGACGTTCTGACCTGGTGGGGTCACAAGGATCACGGCGCGGTCTCCGACGTCGTCGTCGAGCGCGTCGCCAAGCGTGTCTGGGAAGGCATGGGCCTGCTGGTGCTGCATTCCGGCCATTTCTCGAAGATCTTCAAGCGGCTGATGGGCACGCCCTGCGCGCTCAAGTGGCGCGAGGCGGGTGAGCGCGAGCGGCTGTGGACGATCAACCAGCGCCATCCGATCGCAGCCGGCCTCGGGGAGCATTTCGAGCTTGAGAACGAGGAGATGTATGGCGAACAGTTCTCGGTGCCGGAGCCGTTGGAAACGGTGTTCATCTCCTGGTTCCAGGGCGGCGAAGTCTTCCGCTCGGGCCTGACCTGGCGGCGCGGTGCCGGCAATATCTTCTATTTCCGTCCGGGCCACGAGACCTACCCGACCTATCACGATGCCAATGTGCAGAAGGTGCTGATCAACGGCGTGAAGTGGGCCTATAACCCCGAGGGTGCATTGAAGAGCATCAGCGATGCTCCAAATGTGCCGGTAGAAAAAGCACTGGAGCCGATCGTCGAACGCGGCCCGAGACTGCATCAGGCCGGCGAAGCCGGTTACCGCTGAGGAGCATCCATGCGACTACTCGTTCTTGGTACGGGCGTGATGGCAAAGAACCAGCTCGCCCACTTCATGAATATCGACGGCGTGAAAGTGGTCGGCGCCGTCGACACGGATTCTGACCGGCTTGCCGCATTCGCCGATAAGTTCAATATCGAAAAGCGGTTTCTGACGCTGGAGGAGGCGATCGCCTGGGGCGAGTTCGATGCGGCGACGAATATCACGCCCGACCGGATTCACCACCCGACCACCATGGCGCTGATTGCCGCCGGCAAGCATGTGCTTTGCGAGAAGCCGCTGGCGGAGAACTATCCAAAGGCGCTTGAGATGACGGAAGCGGCCGAGGCCGCCGGCGTCATCAATATGGTCAACCTCACCTATCGCAACGTCGCGCCGCTGCAGCGCGCCCGTGAGATGGTGCTATCAGGCGAACTCGGCACCATCCGCCATGTCGAAGCTTCCTATCTGCAGAGCTGGCTGGTGTCGCGCGCCTGGGGCGACTGGCGCACGGAATCGACCTGGCTGTGGAGGCTTTCCACCGGTCACGGTTCGAACGGCGTGCTCGGCGATGTCGGCATCCACATTCTCGATTTCGCCGCCTATGGTGCTGCGACCGATATCGACCACGTCTTTGCGCGGCTCAAGACCTTCAACAAGGCGCCGGGCGGCCAGATCGGCGAATATATGCTCGATGCGAATGACAGCTTCACCATGTCGGTCGATTTCGCCAATGGCGCGCTCGGCGTCATCCATGCCAGCCGCTGGGCGACCGGGCATCTGAACGAGCTGAAGCTGCGCATCTATGGCGAGAAGGGCAGCCTCGAGGTCATACACCGTCCAAGCGGTTCCGAATTGCATGGCTGCCTTGGCGACGATGTCGAGACGGCGACCTGGAAGCCGGTCGAGGTGCCGCCGGTTCCAACCAACTATCAGCGCTTTGCCGAGGCCGTGGCTACGGGCGTGCAGCTCGACCCGAACTTCCGTCATGCGGCAAACCTGCAGAAAGTGCTCGACCTTGCCATGGTCACCGAACGCGAACGCCGCGAGCTGAAGGTCTGATATTCTCCCCGTATCAGTCATCGAGATCGTTACCGCCGCCCTTCGTGCGCGGCGGTAACATGCGGCAATTGACCGCTAAAACCTGTACTTAAGTGTACTTGAGCCACGCCCGGCACCATCCATATTTGTTCAATGGTCAGCGCGCAAACGTCGTGTCGGCTCTTGCGCAGCAGGCCATGCAATTTCCTTGAGCCCCCAATGGAAAATCCATGACTGACGGTATCGCCAATACAACTCTTCCCGAAAAATCCGCATCCACTCCCCAAACGCAGGGCTTTGCCACTGCCGGGATCGCCCCTATGGATCGCCCCAGCGCCATCACGCGCTTTTTCATGGGCATCGTCGCCTGGGCCGAAGGCCTGAACTTCAAATATGCGAAGCTCGGCAATCCGCCGGTTTATGACAACGCAGTCTTCCCGTGGGCGAAGGAGGTCGAAAAGGCCTGGCCGCAGATCCGCGCGGAACTCGACCGTGTGCTGGTGCGCCAGAGCGAGCTGCCGAGCTTCCAGGAAATCTCCACCGACGTGCAGACCATCTCCAAGGATAACAGATGGAAGACCTTCTTTCTCGTCGGGTTCGGCGTGAAGTCGGAGCAGAATATTAGGGCTTGTCCGGAAACCTGGAAGGCGGTGCAGAAGATCCCCGGCCTGAAGACGGCGATGTTTTCCATCTTCGAGCCCGGCAAACACCTGCCGGCCCATCGCGGACCCTATAATGGTGTGCTGCGCCTGCATCTCGGCATGATCGTGCCGGAACCAGCCGACAAGCTCGCCATCCGCGTCAAAGACCAGATCTGCCATTGGCAGGAAGGCAAGGCGCTGATCTTCGACGACGCCTATGAGCATGAAGCCTGGAACCACACGGACAAGACGCGCGTCGTTCTCTTCATCGATTTCGTCAAGCCGTTGAAATTTCCGGCACGGCTGATCAACTGGACCTTGCTCAATCTTGCGATTTTCACGCCGTTCATCCGCGAAGGGCTCGATAATCACAAGGAATGGGAAAAGAAGTTCTATGCGCAGGCGGAAGCGCTCAGGAATCGCGGATAAGAGGGGCCTGCGGGCCTCACTGCTTGCTCTACGTCATCCTCGGCCCCTGTGCCGAGGATCTGCTGATGTTGACGATAAATGCGACGGCTTAGATCCTCGGGACAAGCCCGAGGATGACGAGGGCGGGGTCGGCAACCGCGTCAACAAGCAGAAAGCCCCGCAAAAAACGGGGCCAACTGCTATTATTCGATCACCTGAACCACACGATGGGTCTGCGGCTCGACGATCACATGGCGATTGTTGATGACCGTATAGGCATAGCGCGGATTATCCGGCACCGGGATCACCTGGACGTCTGCGGGCAGCGGCTTGCCGACCACGATCGGCTGCTGCACCACCACTGCTGACGGCGGGGCCGGCTGCTGCTGGACGTAGGTCACGACCTCGCGCGGCGGCGGATCTACCACAGCACCGGCTACACCGCCTGCCACGCCGCCGATTGCAGCGCCCACGGGGCCGCCGACAATGGCGCCGGTGATTGCGCCGCCGGCAGCACCCGTCACGGCTCCATCGGCCATCGCATTCGTGGCGAGGGACGAGAGCGCAAGCGCGCTCGATACAAGAATGATCTTGTACATTTTGCTTCTCCTTAGCTCTATGTCTTTGTTTCACGCAATTCCGGGCGCAAAACCGCTGCGCACTTTTGCTGGAATTGCTTGATGTTTTCACGCAACTCCGCACGCAAGAAAGCTTCGCGTTTCTGCTGGAATTGCTTTGGTTTGCATTGAGGTAACGAGCCCATCCTGCCGATGTTCCGGCCGGAGAAGCGTTTCGGAGTCACGGTTTGGAAGCGCAGTTCACATAGTGTGAGGTGGGCTATTCCAACCTGCGGCGGAACAGCCAGGCGGCGGCACCAAGCGTCGCGCAGGCAATCAGCGCCAGAGGAATGGTCTGGTTCAACACCTCGGCGGCGGGGATATCCTTCAGGAAAACGCCTTTGACGATGATGAGGAAATAGCGCAGCGGGTTGATGATCGTCACCGGCTGTAGCCAGTCCGGCATGTTCTCGATCGGCGTTGCGAAACCCGAAAGCAGCATGGCCGGCACCATGAACAGGAAGGCGCCGAGGATCGCCTGTTGCTGTGTCATCGACAGCGCCGAGATGAAGAGGCCGAGGCCGGCGACGGAACCCAGATAGAAGATCGAGCTGCCGTAGAGCAGCAGGACCGATCCGCGCAGCGGCACGCCGAAGATGAAGACCGCCGCCAGGATATAGAGCGTCATGTGGAAGAGGCCGATCATCATCGGCGGAATGAGCTTGCCGATGAGGATTTCATGGACGCGCAACGGTGAGACCATCAGCTGGTCGAAGGTGCCGAGTTCCCTCTCGCGGGCGATGGAGAGGGCCGTGACGATGAGGCCGATCAGGAGCGCGATACTGGCGATCAGGTTCGGCACCATGAACCATTGATAGGTGAGGTTGGCGTTGAACCAGTTGCGCGGCACGGTCGCCACCGTCGTCGCCATGGCGCGCTGGCCTGCCGGCGTTTCGGCTGAAAGCGTCATGCCGATCTGGGTGAGATAGCCGGAGACGATCTGGGAAGCGTTGGAGCGGCGGCCGTCGAGGATGATCTGCAGATCGGCTGATATACCGGCCTCGATATTGCGGGAGAAATCGGGGCCGATTTCGATGGCCGCGATCACGGCCTGACCGTCGATCGCTTCGCGGATATCGGTCTGGCTATCGGCGGCCTCGATGCGCCGGAAGGTTGGGGAACCCTGGATGCGCTGGATCAGTTCCTGCCCCCAATGGCCGCTGTCGCGGTTCAGCACCATCACATCGACATTGCGCACTTCGAGCGTTGCCGCATAGGAGAAGATCAGGAGCTGCATGAGGGGCGGCACGATCAGCACAAAGCGACCTTTGGGGTCGCGCATCACGGCGAGCAGTTCCTTTGTTATGAGGGCTTTCAGCCGCGTCCACCACATCTCAGCCGATCCTCTTTCTGGTGCTGCGGGCAGCCAGCACAAACATGATGCCGCCGATCGTGAACATGACGGCAATGGAGCGCGAGAACATCGGCCAGATATCGCCTGCCAGGAACACCGTCTGCAGGCTGGGGATGAGGTAGCGGGCCGGCACGATGATGGTGATCCACTGGATGATCCGAGGCATCGAATTGATCTCGAAGAGAAAGCCCGAGAGCAGGAAGGCCGGCAGGAAGCCGCTGGTCAAGGCGATCTGCGAGGCGAGGAACTGGTTCTTCGTCGCCGTCGATATCAGCAGGCCCTGGCCAAGCGCCGGGATCAGGAAGGCGGCCGACAGCGCGTAGAGGGCTGCGACCGAGCCGCGGAAGGGCACGCCAAAGAGGAAGACCGCCAGCAGCACGCAGAGCGTCATCGAGGCGAGACCAAGCAGGAAATAGGGGAGGATCTTGCCGGCCAGCAGTTCGGCCGCCGTCACCGGCGTCGCCATCATTGCCTCCATCGTGCCGCGCTCCCATTCGCGTGCGACGACGAGCGAGGTGAGCAAGGTTCCGACCAGGGTCATGACGATGGCGATGGAGCCGGGGACGAGGAAGTTGCGGCTCGTCAGCTCCGGATTGAACCAGAAGCGCTGCTCGATGGAGATTGGGGGACCCGCCGCAACCGTTTCGGACCGCCGCTGCCGCTCCCAGTTGGCGACCGCGCCTTGCGCATAGTTCTGCACGAAATTGGCGGTGTTCGGGTCCGAACCATCGACGAGAACCTGGATCTGCGGGCGGTTGCCGGCGGCATAATCAGTCGCGAAATCGGCTGATATGACGACGATGCCGCGCACCTTGCCGAGCACCAGATCATTCTCGAACATGCGCCGGTCGCGGCCAACAGTGACGGAGAAATAGCGCGAGGCCTGGAAGCTTGCTGCAAGATCCTGCGTCAGCGGCGTTGCCTGCTCCAGCACGAGGGCGATGCGGGTGCGGGTCGTATCCAGCGATACGCCATAGCCGAAGAGGAAGAGCAGGATCAGCGGCAGCACGAAGACGATGAGAATGGTGCTGGGATCGCGGATCGCCTGATAGCTTTCCTTGCGCACGAGGGCGGCGAAGCGACGGGCTCTGGAGGAGGTGCTCATGCGACTTCCCCCGTTTCGGAGTCCTGAACCAGTGCGATGAAAGCATCCTCCATCGTCGGATCCGGTTGTTCCTTCGTCGCCACGCGCGCCTTGAGTTCGTCGGGCGAGCCGAGGGCGATCGAACGGCCGCGATAGATCAGCGAGATTCGGTCGCAATATTCGGCCTCGTCCATGAAATGCGTCGTCACCAGCACCGTGACGCCCTTTTCGACGAGCCCATTGATATGCGTCCAAAATTCACGCCGCGTGATCGGGTCGACGCCCGATGTCGGCTCGTCGAGGAAGAGGGCGCGCGGCTCGTGCATGACGGCGCAGGCGAGCGCCAGGCGCTGTTTCAGGCCGAGCGGGAGGTCCTTCGCCGAATAGCCCGCGTGGCGGCCGAAATCGAAGATCCCGGTCATCAGCTCTATGCGTTCGCGGCGCCGACTGCCGGAGAGGCCGTAGACGCCGGCGAAGAATTCGAGGTTCTGCATGACCGTGAGATCGCCGTAGAGCGAGAATTTCTGCGCCATGTAGCCGAGCTGATTGCGCGCTTCGGCGGCATCTTTGCGCAGATCGAAACCGGCGACACGGCCTTCGCCCTCCGTCGGCTTCAACAGGCCGCAGAGCATCTTGAAGGTGGTGGATTTGCCGGCGCCATTCGGGCCGAGCAGGCCGAAGATCTCGCCGCGGCTGATATCGAAGGTGATCTTGTCGGCGGCGGTGAAATCCCCGAAACGCTTGGTCAGGCCACGGGCCTCGATGACGGAACGGTCGCCCGTTTCGCTCGGCGACCCCTGAGCCTCCGCCAGTTTCGAGCGTCCGCCCGGGCCGCCGCCCAGCATGTCGATGAAGGCATCTTCGAAACGGGGAGGGGTGGGCGTCAGTTTTGCCTGACTGCCGTTGCCGCCGATATCAGGGATCTCATCCTTTGATGTCACGAGGCGGATGGCATCGCCCTGGATGACGCCGTCGATGACGCCTTTCGTCTGCAGCAGCTCGGCCAGCACCTGCCGCCTGCGGCCGGCAACACCAGACACCTTGAAGACGCGGTCTTCCACGCGGCCGGTCAGGTCATGCGGCTTGCCGGAAAAGAGCAGCTTGCCCTGATTGAGCAGCAGGACATGATCGCAGGCCTCGGCCTCATCCAGATAGGCGGTCGACCAGAGAACGCCGATGCCTTCCTGCGTCAGGTTCTCAACCATCTTCCAGAGATCGCGGCGCGAGATCGGATCGACGCCGACACCAGGCTCGTCGAGCAGCAGCAGGCGCGGCTTCTTCAAAAGCGCGCAGGCAAGGCCGAGCTTCTGTTTCATGCCGCCTGAAAGCTTGCCAGCAAGGCGTGTGGTGAAGCGCTTCAGGTCGGTGAAGGTCAGAAGCTCGTCGAAGGCGCTCGCGCGCTCGCGCTTCGGCAAGCCACGCAGATCGGCATAGAGATCCAGATTTTCCTGAACCGACAGATCCTCATAGAGGCCGAAGCGCTGCGGCATGTAGCCGATCGAGGCCTGGATGGCGGCCGGGTTCTTGACGGTATCGAAGCCCAGCACCTCGACCGTGCCGCTGTCCGGCAGCATGAGGCCGGTCATCAGCCGGATCAGCGTCGTCTTGCCGGCGCCATCGGGGCCGACGAGACCGGTGATCGAGCCGCCCCTGACCTCGCCGGAGACGGCATCCAGTGCAGGCGGGCCATCGCCGAAATGCTTGGCGACATCGGTCAGCCGGACCAGTACCTCATGCGTTTGCGGGGAAGGGCTCATCGCGCGGCCAGTGCGGGAAAGCGCACGGTGACCGGCATGCCCTGGCGCAGATCGGGGCCGGGCTTGTCGATGACGATGCGCAGGCGATAGACGAGGTCGGTGCGAAGCTCGGGCGTCTCGACCGATTTCGGCGTGAATTCGGCCACCGGCGAAATGAAGCCGATCGTGCCGTCATAGGGCTTGTGGGGTTGCGTATCCGAGGTCACTTGAACCTTCATGCCGGGATGCAGGCGGCCGAGATCGCCTTCGGAGACATAGCTGCGCACCCAGACCGGCTCTGTCAGCGAGAGCACGAAGACCGTATCGGCCGGCGAGACGATGGCGCCGGGTTCCCGCACGCGGGACAGGACGACACCGTCATTCGGGGCGAGCAGTTCGGTATCGGCAAGCGAGATGCGGGCGGCGGCCAGCGAGGATTCCGCGGCCTTCAATTGCGCCTCGGCATTGGCAATATCTTCCACGCGGCTGCCCTCCTGCAGGAGTTTCAGCGCTTCATTGGCGGAATCCGAACGTGCGACGGCCATCGAGCGGTTGGCGGTCGCCTCATCGAGATTCGCCTCTGATATCGTGCCCTGGGGACGGAGTTGGCGGGCGCGGTCATAGGCAATGTTGGCATTGCGCAGCGCGGCAAGGCTTTCATCATAGGCGGCCTGGGCTTGGGCGATCTCCGTCGGGCGCGGACCGGCTTTCAGCTTGTCGAGCGTTGCCTGCAGGGCCGCGACATTGGCTTGCGCCGAGGCAGCGGCCGCCTGAAAAGGCGCGGCATCGAGTTTGCCGAGCACCTCGCCGCTTTTGATCATGTCGCCTTCATCGACGGCAAGCGAGGCAATCCGGCCATTGACGCGGAAGCCGAGAGAGACCTGGCGGATGTCGACATTGCCGTAGAGCGCGAATTCCTTGCTCTTTTGCGGCAGCCAGCCGAGCTTCTGGGGCAAGCCGTACCACCAGGCAGCGGCACCGGCGGCAACCAGAATAATGATGGCAAGGGAGAGTATCCGTCTCATCGGGTATTTCCTTTCGCCGGCTGCAGCTGGCCGACAAGTTCTGCAACGAGATTCCGCAGGGTCTGGAGTTGTTCAGGGCCGACCGACTGCCACTCCATCTGGGCGAGAACGGCGGCGTGGGCGAGACGGAAAACCATGATGTTGCCGACGAAGGCGAGGGTGCGCAGCCGCACATGTTCGGAGGCCGGGTCTTCGCGCAGGATTGTGCCGATCATCTGCCGCGCCATCTCGATCATCGGGCGCATCAGGCCCTGATAGACACGGGCAAAGGCTTCGGTCGGCTCCATCTGCTCGCGGATGATGAAGCGTGCCCAGGGCTCGGATTCCTTGCTGACCAAAAGGCCGACCATGGTCGTGGCCATATCCGTCAGAAAGAGCCGTGCCTGCTCTTCGCCAAGCCCCTGTCCAGCGGCAGCGAGTTCCATGAGATGAGTACCAATGCGCTGCCGCAGGCCGCCGATATGGCGCTCGATGCGTGTCACCAGATATTCAGCGGTTGCGACATAGAGCCCTTCCTTGCCGCCGAAATAATAGGGAATGGCCTGCAGGTTGACGCCTGCAGCCTCGCTCAGCTGGCGCGTCGAGGTGCCGTCGAAGCCGTAGCGGCCGAAGACATCGAGGGCCGCGGACAGCAGCTTTTCGCGGGTGATTTCGGCGCGGTTTGGTTGCGGTTGTTCATCAGTCATCGCTCATGTATAGCGCATGTCGCAATTTCAGTCAATCGAATGAATGTTTGTCTTGTCAGGCCGGTCCTGATGTGCATGAGGGTTGCGGGCGCGAGCCGCCATTATATTTGGCTTTACTGCCGCGCATTGCCGTTTTCGTACTTCCGAAAAAGCTAATATTCTGACTGAATGGGCTGATGGGAAACCAGCGCGTCAGCATCGGACGACATGCCTGGAGAGCGCTCGTCACCGGCGCTGCTCTTGCTCTTTCCGTGACTATATCCAGCGCCGACGATGGCCGGGCGCAAAAGGGCGGCCGTCTGCGCAACGAGGTCGTGAAGCCGGCGCCTCACAACGGGCAGTTGACCGCGCCGCACCTGACGATGGACTGGTGGCTTCGGACCGAACGCGGTGCATCGCAAGGCGACAATAAGGAGAGTTTGAAGCAGGTTTTCACGCGCCAGGAAGAGCGGCAGTGATGCAGGCTGGCGCTGCCGATCTTGTCGTGACGCCCGTGGCGCGCCTCTGCCGGTGCGATTGGCTTACTTGATGCCCGTCCCCGATCCATGCGGGCTCGGATCTTTGCTTCGGCGCTGGACCAGGCCGATCAGCCGGCGTGCAGCCGCTGATGGCAGAATCCTGGCGATAAAAGCAGTCAGCTTGGCGGAGAAGCCGGGAACGACGAGGCTGCGCCCGGACTTGAAGCCGCGCCAGGCCTGTTCGGCGACATAATCGGCCTTCAGCTTCGGCAATACTTTGAAGAGAGCGGCGCGATCCGCGCCGGATTTTTCAAGAAAGTCGGTCGATACCGGCCCGGGTGCCACGCATGTCACGGTGACGCCGAAGCGGCGAACTTCCTCATGAAGGGAAGCAGAAAAGGAGCGCACGAAACTCTTGCTGGCATAGTAGAAGGCCATATAAGGCCCCGGCGTAAAACCCGCGACGGAGCCGAGATTGAGCACGCCGCCACGCCGGCGGGCGACCATTCCCGGCAGGAAGCGAAGGGTCATGTCGGCGAGCGCCCGGATATTGAGATCGATGATTCCGAGCTGATCGTCTGCCGGCAGCGAAGTTGCCGCGCCGCGCAATCCGTATCCGGCGCTGTTGACGAGGACATCGCAAATCAAACCGTTGGCTTCCAGAAAGGCTTCCAAGCGTGCCGAGGCGTCCGATGCCGTGAGGTCGAGTTCGACCGTGAAGGCTTCTCCGCCGGCCTGTTTCACATCGGCGGCGGCGGCCGCCAGCCCCTCGGAAGAGCGGGCGACGAGCACGACGATATTGCGTTCACGCGCGGCAACCCTGGCAATTGCCCGCCCGATGCCGCGGGAGGCGCCGAGGACGACGACAACAGGGCGAAGCCCTGTTTCCTTGTTTTCATACAATTCCGGACTCAAAACCGCTGCATGCCCCTCGTCGAATTGCTCCGCCATTATAGAGAGCCTCCCGCGATCGACGTGCGGGCGGAAATTCCGTCCTGGCCGAGCCCTCGTATCTCGTCGGCGACCGCGCCGTTCAAGATCCTCTCGAACCGCTCCAATGCCCGGGCGATGCTGGCTCCATCCATAACCCTGTGGTCATAGTGGATGCGGACGGTAACCGATCCGTTCTCATCAATCGGCCCGTAATTCATGAGCGTGGTCACGGGACTGAGCGGGTTAAGGGATTCCGCGCCGAGGCCCGAATAGACCGACAGCTGGAAGGTGCCGAAATAGCGCGCCCGTTTTCGCCCTATATTGAGCCCGAGCCACATGAGCGACCACCTGAGCAGGGCCGGTGCGCGCGCAAGCTTCAGCGAGCGGCGAAATTCCTTGATCTCCAGGACGGGGCGTGACCTCGCCTCGCGGATCTGCATTTCCAGCTCGGGGATGGAGCGGTCTTCGGGGGCCTTGATCGTGCTCAGGAGAACGATCCGCTCGCCTTCATAGTCACGCTCGTGGGCAATGGAGGCCACGCTTGCCGGATATTCGTAGAGCTGATGGCGTGGAAATTTGATGTAAGCGCGCCGGAGATCCGGGATCTCCTTCGAGAGGAGGGCGTATCCTTTCAGGAAAAGCGCGGTCCAGGAGGGGCGGGGATTGGACGTTCGCCTGGCATCGAGAAGGGGGCGGATGTTCATCTGCCGCTGAACGGTCACGCGCGGTATGCCGATCGAAAATCTCATGAGATCTCCAACCAGCCGCCTTGCTGCGGAAAGCCTGATTGTTCGTCCCTTCATCTTACTCCCCCCTCATCTTTCTCCCCCCAGAGATTCAAAGTGTCAGAGCGTCGCGCCCTAATAGAGATAAGGGATGATGCGCTTGGTCTTGTCCATATAGGCGCGGTATTGGGGGCCGAAGACATCCAGCATCATACGCTCTTCCTTATCGACGCGCAGAAAGAACAGCACGGCGAAACCGACGATGCCCGCCAGGCCTGCCACCCAATTCGGCAGCAGAAAAGCCTGGGCAAGCCCCATCAGGAGGAACGAGGTGTACATGGGGTGGCGGACATGCGCGTAAGGCCCGGCGCAGATCAATTCGTGCTTCTGGCGGATTTCGAGCGTGATGGACCAGTTTCGTCCGAGTTGCTTGTGCGTTCTTCGAAAGACCCACATTGCGAGGCAGAAAATTGCCGCCCCGATCACGACCGCCCACAGAGGCAAAGAATGGTCGGCTGCCTTGGGAATACCTGTCGCGACGTAAAATGCCGGCACGATCGCCAGCCCGGCAAGTGCTGCGGCCAGTGCCACTCTTTCCGAGACGCTGCGCCGGCTGCTGGCGACGGGCACGCGCCTGCCGCGACGCTCGAACGGGTATCGAATGATGTACCAGGCAATAATTCCGAGGACCCAGACGATCTCGCCAATGATATTGACTGACACGTTCAAGTCGGCACCAGAACCTTTCCACGATCCGGCTTCCGCGATCGTCAACGGTTGAGACTACAGCATCGGCCCGAAAATCGGAATCGATTTTCGGAAAGCCCGTGCGTAGATTCAAAGAGGTAGAGCGTCCTTTGTGCGTCCGAATGGACGCACGGCGCTCTATGCCCGCTTCAGGTATTCATCTCCCGCAGATTTGTAACGAATTGCTGCGGTCTCATCCAGATGCCGGGTGTCTTATAGCCCATGTGTTTTGCTATATCCGCGACGAAGGCGTTGCAATTGTAGACCGTCGCCTCCCAGAGACGGCTTCGCGCCTGCAGCTTGCGTATATAGGCAACCGTATCGTTATATTCGGCATCGGTCAGCATCACGCGCCAGCTCGCCGAGCGGTATTGCTCCTCCAGGTCGCCGTCCGTTGCGCCGGTCGAGGCGGGAACCGGAACGAAATGGCCGAGGACGTAAGCCCCCGGATCGGGTGAAGCCGGGGCAAGACCTGCCACCTCCGGATTGATCATGTTGCCGTTTTTGTCCGCGCGCCCGAAGACGACGTAGGTATGGCCGTAGGTGAGCGCATAACGCGAGCGGAACTCGATGAAATTCCGACCTGATCTGCTCTGATTCGTCGCTGATTTCGTCAGGTCGCGGCTATCCGATGTATAGTGCGGCAGGGGGCTTTTATCTTCCGTCTGGCACGACGATGCCACAATTGCCAAAGCAACGACCAGCCACAGGCGGCCTCTTCCAAGCGCCATTACCACGCTCCATATGCAAGCTCTGCCCGAGGCGGATTCGACGCCGGCAGATATGCCATTCTTTCGCCCTGAATTGCAGGCGGGGCCAATCCTGGGCGGTTTCGGATGTCAAGAAAAGGGAAGGGCTGAAAGAGCCCTTCCTTAGAGTTATGCGAACTTACTTGTAGACGGCTGTTGCCGCAGGCGGCGGAGCTTTCCCCTTGCCTTTGCCAATCGACCCGCAGGCACTCAGATTGGCCACCGCAAGTACTGCGAGGATGACGAATAAAATTCTGCTCATCAACAAGTCCTCTCCTCATCTTGGCATGGCCCAGGACAGGCTATGCCTCAAAGTTTGACGATAATCAGCACCTTGGACAGTGCGGGAGTGATGCAACGTGCAACGAATCTACATTAGCAGATACTTACTGGTGTGGCCAATCCGGCAATTTCGAATGGTAAATGCCATCAAATGACCACCACCCGCGTTCCGACACGCGTGCGCGCGTAGAGATCGACGATGTTTGCATTGGTCAGGCGGATGCAGCCGTTCGAAACGGCATTGCCTATCGACCAGGGAGCATTGGTTCCGTGCAGCCTGAACAGCGTATCCTGTCCGCCCTGGTAGAGATAAAGGGCGGCCGCACCCAGCGGATTGTCCGGTCCGCCCGGCACGCCTTCGGCATATTGGGCGAGATGCGGCTTGCGCGCGATCATGTCGTCGGTGGGCTTCCAGGATGGCCACTCGGCCTTCCGGCCGATCGTCGCCTCTCCCTTGAAGCTCAATCCTTCTTCCCCGACCGCGACACCATAGCGCGTGGCAAGGCCATCGGCCTCGACGAAATAAAGATAGCGCGCCCCGGTATCGACGACGATGGTTCCGGGCGGCTCACTTCCCGAATAGGCGACCTCTTGGCGCCGATAGCGGGGATTAACGTCCGGGTCGCTGCCGAATACGCGATAGCCGAGCGGCGGGCCATCCGTCGTGGTGCTGCATCCCGAAAGCATCAGAGCCAGGCTGCCCAAAACGAAGCCCCGGCGTTTAACGGCTCGTCCGTTCATTTCCATCTGCCCAAGTCGTTCTCCCAAGTCGTTTCGCTCCCTCAGTCCTGACGATGCCCGATCGGCAGCGTGCCGATGAACCGGGTTATTCGAATTTTGCGGATTATGTGCTTGTTGGGCGGACAAGGTGCGCAACTTGAAATAGCGTGTCCCTCACTCGCGAAACCCCTTGCATGAATCATGCGTTTGGTCTGAACATTAGCATATTTAAATGGATGGAAACGATGAAACTTTGCCTGGAGGGAAAAGTCGCTGTCGTGACGGGGGCAGGTTCCGGAATTGGGGCCGCTGTTTCCCGGCAGCTCGCTGTCGAGGGGGCCGAGGTCGTTGTTGCCGATATCAATGCCGATGCCGCGCATGAGAGTGCCGACGCAATTCGGGCGGAGGGGGGACGTGCGCGCCCGTTTGTCGTCGATGTGAGCGAGCCGGCAGCCGTGCAGAGCCTTGTCGACTTCACCGTCGAGACATGCGGCAGCCTCGATCTCGCCGTCAACAATGCCGGGATCGATGGGGTGCGGGCGCCGGTTGCGGATTGTCGGCTCGAAGACTGGCACAGGGTGATGAACGTCAACCTGAACAGCGTCTTCTATTGTGTGAAATACGAGATCGGCGCGATGCTGAAGCGGGGCGGGGGCGCAATCGTCAACATGTCCTCGACGCTCGGCACCGTCGGCCTGCCGACCGCGGCGGCCTACACTGCTGCCAAGCACGGGATCGTCGGGCTGACGAAAGTGGCGGCGATGGAATATGCGCGATACGGCATCCGGGTCAACGCCGTCGGCCCCGGCTGGATCGACACACCCCTCCTGTCGGAGCATCTCGCAACGGCGAGCACGCGCCGCATGGCGTCGCTCCAGCCGATGGGCCGGCGCGGGACACCGGACGAAGTGGCAAATCTCGTCTGCTTCCTGCTGTCGGAACAGGCGAGTTTCGTTACCGGTGCCCACTACCTGGTGGATGGGGCCTATACCGCGCATTAGAGCGCTTCCGGCTTGAGCGGAATCGGCGATGCCGAAATCCGCTTCGGGCTTGATAGAGACGACGCCGTCTCGCCCGGAAGCGGAAGCTCTCATTCAGTCACATTGATCGCGCGCTCAGTGCAGGATCGACGCCTTCGCCTTGCGGTCGACCAATGCTTCCACGATGCCGATAAGGCGCGCCGCGCGTCTGAGGACTTCGACACCCGCTTCGTGGACCGCGATGTCGTAGCTCATTCGGTCCATGCATCTGGCGATCTCCATCAGCTTCTCACCGAGATCGGCGTGATGGAGCCGGTCAGCGGCGCGCGCAAGCCGGCGCAGACATTCCTGATATCTCGATGCGAGAACAAGCCTTTCGGTGATCGGGTTGCCTTCCACAGCGGGCGGAGACTGGGATGTCTTCTGTCGCATTCCGCTCTCCTTATCCGAAGGTGCCGGTTGGCTTGCGGGCTGGCCCCTGCCTTCTCATGGTGAAATCCTGCCGGCCCCTATCCAGGGATTTCAGGGCAGCGAGAATGTCCCGGTAGCGGATGGAGCGGGGAACGCCGGGAGGGTGGCGCAGTTCGGGACAGGATTCGACCGCGTGAAGGTCGGACGCCCACGATGCGAGGATCGCGCGCTTCTCTTCGGTCGTCATCCTGTCCGAAGCGAGGACTTCGTCCGGATGGGAAAAATGTTGATGGGAATGCAGGATATGTGACGCCGAGATGGCATCGAGGGTCTTGGCCGAGTTGACCGATGTCTTGCCTTCGATAGTCATGTTCGATCTCCTAAAAACTTTCGACAGGTGAAGAAAATCTCCAGGCGGATAAGAGATTGTTTCGGTGTTTTCGGGGTTCAAGTGGACCGCTGCCGAACGTTCAAAAAAATTTTCGAAGCCCCTTGAAAGGCAAAAAAAGCCAAACCAAATCGATATTCGCCGGCAGCCCAAAGGGGGCCGGAAGCCGGGGACGCAGTTTCCGACGCGTCTCCTTTCCAACTCGCTTTACGGAGGATTTGGTCATGAGAAACGAATTCGACTTCGCACCCTTCTACCGCTCGAGCATCGGCTTCGACCGCGTATTCAACCTTCTGAACAATCCACAGCGTCTGCAGGCCATCGACGCATGGCCGCCCTACGATATCGTCAAGTCCGGCGACGCCGATTACCGCATTCAGATGGCGGTTGCAGGTTTCGCCGACGGCGACCTCGACATCACCCAGGAACGCAACGTGCTTGTGGTAAAAGGCCAGAAGGCCGAGGACAAGCAGGGCGACTATCTGCATCGCGGCATTGCCGGGCGCTCCTTCGAGCGGCGCTTCGAGCTTGCTGACCACGTTCGGGTCGAGAACGCTTCGCTGACGAACGGCCTTTTGACGATCGAGCTGAAGCGCGAAATCCCTGAAGCGATGAAACCGCGCAAGATCGCGATCGGCGCCGCGGAGGGTTCTGAGGCGCCGATGCAGATGATCGAAGGCGAGAAGAACGTCGCTTAACCGGAGGGGAGGGAGGAGCCGGCGCCATCTGACGGCGCCGGCTTTTGAACGACATGAAAACGATCGATGTTCGAAAACCGCAGCCGTTCGACGCGCACGATCTTTCGGTATGTCAGCCTGTTTTCGATATCATTGTAAAAGAGGCGGGCGTCGATAAGGCCTCGGAAGAGGCCGCGCGGATTGCCGCAATCTTGGTGGAGCTTTATCGGCAAGGCGTGCGCGATCCCGAGCATCTGCGGATCATGGTGGAAGCTGCGCGAGGTCTCTTCGATCGCCAGCGGGGCGCCAATGCAATCGCGTGACCTGGCTGGCGTGTAGAGCAATATCGAAGGCCGCCTTGCCCAGGTTCTGAACGAGATCGGTATGGATGTCGGCCACCGCCGCCAATTCCGATCCGTTCAACCCTCGCCGTCACCCAGCATGTGATCCGCCAGCCTGTAGCAGTGGCTCGCCTGATAGGCGTTCCGGCCGCGGTTCATATGTGTCAGGTTGAATGCCCGGATCGCCTGCAGCGCGCGGGGCGTCGCCATAAATTTGCCGATCGAGGCGAAGCCGCGGACCTTGACGCCGAAAATGTCCTCGCCCCTCGGGAAGACATAGCTGACGTCATCAGGCGTCATGACACAGCGCTCGAGGAAATCCTCGTCCACCTGGCCCTGATCGAGCGAGTGATCGGTGGTGAAATCGGAAAGATGCACCAGGAACAAGGCGCGGATGTCCTCACCATCAGCATAGAGCGAGAAGAGCTCCATCCAGCTTGCATTGACGCGAATGAGCGCCTTGCCGGGTGTCGACGGCAGGCAGGAAACCGACCAGTAGTGCCGCTCCGTCCGGCGCGGGATCGGGATGCAGTCGCTTCCGTAGCGCCTGAGAATATCCAGAACTTCTTGTGCCTGCGGCCGGCGCAGCAGCTTTTCGAACCTGGCGACGTATTTGAGACGCAGTTCCAGGGATTCCGAGCGCTCCTCGGCGTCGCGCAGGAACGTCTCGCCCCGCATCCAGTTGCGCTGCTGCTCAAGATCGAGAAACCGGCGCAGGCCGGCAATGGTCTGGCGGCGCGGCGCGCCTATGTCATCTACCATGAAAACAATCCCAGGCTCCGCTTCCGAACAGCGCCTCGCCTTGTCGCGGTGACTGCTCTCAATGGAAATCAGCAGCTACTAATAATAGCCGCCGATATTGCCGCGAACGGGACCAATCCCCAGCGGAGTTGCGTAGGTCGTGTTGTCGCCGCCGGTGCCAGTGGTTGCGCACCCTGAAAGGCTCAGAAGCGCGATCGTTACCGCGGCCAAAAGGTATTTTACAGGCATGACATTGTCCCCCTTATCCGTCACAGCGCAGGCCTTCAGGGCCAGAACACGAATATTCACCAAACCATCGGCATCGGCAACTGCGGCGAGTACCTATTCGATGAAATTGTCTCAACGATATCGGGGCTTGGAATAAGTCGGTTCACTCTCGGCCCGATAGGCCTCTGCGGTTCGCATCCGACCGCTCCGATCCGCTTGGACTTGCGAACTCGGCAGCGTGCCCTAATTTTCAGCAGCATACCCTGGGTTGAAGACGTGCGGAACTTTGCGACCGATGCGCATGCCATTGTTCTAACTGAACTTTTCAAATCACAGAGGGGCTTCCATCATGTCGGACAAATCGAAGAACGGCATCGATCGCCGTGATTTCATGATTGCATCACTGGCAACGGTCGGCGCGTCGGCTGCTCTCGCCGTCAGCGCGGATGCCGCTGATGCCGAGGACACTGCTTCCACTCCAGCATCGGGAACGGTCTATACCGGCGATACGATCGAGGGGAAAAAGGTCGTGAGTGCGCTCGACGTCGACGACCTGGAGCCCGGGCAGAAGCACTTCCTGTATTTTCAGGGTGCGCAGATGCCGACGGGGCAATACTGGTACGTGTCGGTGACGGTCGCCAAGGGGGCGAGACCCGGCAAGCGCGGCATCCTGACCAGCGGTGTACATGGCGACGAAATGAGCAACATCCATACGGTCCAGACCGTGATGAACCAGCTCGATCCGGCGCAGATGTCGGGCACGGTCATGGCGGTCACCGACGTGGCGCGCCCGGCCATCGAAAGCATGCAGCGCAGGTGGCCCAACCAGGGCAGGGGCGTCGATCTGATCGATATGAACAGGGAATGGCCCGGTAACGAAAACGGACTGACTGCGCCCAGCCGACATGCCGGGCTGCTGTTCAACCGGCTGCTGCGGCCGAACGCCGACTTCGCGATCGACTTCCACACCGGAACAACCGGGTTCGAAGTCACCGCATTCAATATCGGCGGCATGGATGTGCCCGATGTCAAGGCCATGGTGGAGCTCTATCCCGTCGGCCAGATCTTCGACAACCATGTCTATCCCGGTGTCCTGCACAATGCGTTCATGGACGTGGGCATCCCCTCCTTCACGCCGGAGATCGGTGCTGCCCGCGTGCTGGACCTCGAGATGATCGCGCTGTTCGTGGAAGGCACGATGAACGTGCTGAAGCATCACGGCATCGTCGCCGGGCCGATGGGCCGGACAGGCAAGGACGTGAACGTCTTTACCGGCAACAGCGCCTTCCCGATCCTGGCGACACAGGGCGGGATCGTCGAGCATCTGGTCAAGCTCAACGACAAGGTCGAACCCGGACAGAAGGTGGCCATCCAGCGCAACAGCTTCGGCGAAGTGGTCGCGGAATATACAAGCGGCGTGGCCGGGGAGATAACGGGCCAGCGCAGCGATGCCATGTCCGAGCCCGGCAACCCGCTGGTCTTCATCCTCTTCCACAAGGCGGCGCTGGTGGGCGCTGAGGCCTATCCCGAGTAATCTGCCGTTTCTGCATATCGTCTGGAATCGCCGCGCAGGAGAAGACCAATTTGCCGCGCAAGGTCGCAGAAACTGCGCCACATTGCATCGGCGATCATGTCAACACCTCAACCGTTTCCGAATAGGTCTGGGGACACCACCCCATCTCACGCGGAAAATCTCATGCCATCTGTGACCGCACACGCGCCGCCGCGCGACTGGCTCGCCATGCTCAAGACGAATGACAAGGGCAATCCCCTTCCTGGCCTCACGCTCAACTGGACCGTGATGCTGGAGCACCACCCCGACGCGCGGGGGATGCTCGCCCTCGATGAATTCAGCGGCCGGACGATGCTGCTGCGTCGGCCGCCGTGGGATTTGCGGAAGGGCGACTGGAAGCCTCGCTCCCTCGGAAACAACGATCTTGCCGAAGCGGTGGAATGGCTGGAAGGGTTCGACCTGACGCCGAAGGTTTTCAACATCAATCCCGTTATCGACAAGGTCGCCGGCCGGCATCCCTATCACCCCGTGAAAGACTGGCTGTCGGCCCTGCCGGCATGGGATGGCAAGAGGCGCGTCGATACGTTCCTGACCCGTTATCTCGGCGCCGAGGACACGCGGCTGAACCGCGCCTTCGCGCGCAAATGGCTCTCGGCGCTTGCCAGACGCGTCTTTGAACCAGGGTGCCAGTTCGACCACGTGCTGACCCTGCAGGGCAAGCAGGGCCTCGGAAAATCGTCGTTCGGCCGGGCTCTCGTTCCGGTCGAGGAATGGGTGACCGACGGCGTGACGGTGGGCGAAAGCGCGCGCGAAGTGATCGAGAACACCAGGGGGCGTTGGGTCGTCGAGCTCGCGGAGCTTGCCGGCCGGTCGACCCGGGAGATCGAGACGATCAGGAAGTTCATCACGGTTCGCGTCGATACCGCGCGCGGGGCGTATCAGCAGAGGCCCGACGACGTGCCGCGCCAGTTCGCCTTCTATGCCACGACGAATGCCGACGAGTTCCTGACGGATACGACGGGCAATCGGCGCTGGTGGCCGGTCAAACCCACGGCGATCGATATGGCGGCCATCCGGGCCGATCGTACTCAGATCTGGGCCGAAGTCATGACGATCTACGAGCGCGAGCCGCTGTGGCTCGACGACCCGGCATTGGAGGCCGACCTCGAAGCCCTGCACCAGGGCGTGATGGATTTCGGCCCCACCTACGAGATCATCCGCGACCTCATCCCTGACGGCGACATGATGGTGCCGTGTGCGGACATGCGCAGGCTCTTGACCGGCGGAAGCGAGGATGCCAGCCGCCTGCCCACCGGCTGGCGCGCCAACCTGCAGAGGGCGCTTGCCGGGCTGGGGTTTGAACCGGGCTCGAAGCCTGTCAATCGCCGTGGGCGCACCGTGCGCGTCTATCGTCGCGGCGATGGGGACGCCCAGCCCTGGGCGAGATGGGTCGGTGGCCGTATCGAGTTCGAGCACGACCGGCGAAGACGAGATGGGAGTTTCTAAAGCGTGTCGCGAGTGAAGCGCCGCCTTCGGGGCTCAGGCTGCTGACAGACCATTGCAAACCCCGCGACGTCATCCTCGGCCTTGTGCCGAGGATCTGCTCCGGCCGATTAAGTATCTGAAGACAAATGCTTTCTCGTCAAGGAATTGCAGTGGTCAGATGCTCGGCACAAGGCCGAGCATGACGAATGAGACCTTGTCAACAAACTGCGCCGCCCTTCGGGGCGGCTTTCTTTTTCCGGGCCAGCTCGCGGAATCGCCGACGGCGATTACGAATGCGCACAGAGATATTGTAACCTCATTTCATAAGCTTTCTCAACAGGTTACGGACGTTATTACGCAATTACGAAGATAATGGTGAAACATGGTGGAGAGGCAGAATGACGTTCCGATCACCGTTTCATAACTTCATGAGAAGTGGACATGCGCCGTAATCTCGTAATTCGGTAATTTTTTCCATTAAGATGCTGAATTCATAGCATGAACGCTATTACGAAATCTGCCGGAAAATGCGGTGATTACACACATGAGATCGCCGCATCCCCTCGAAAGCAAGGCTGGCAAGGGGCGGTTACCCGCTTTTGGAACTGACCTCGGACGCGACGGGTTCTGCGCGGCTCGCCAAGCCTGGGCTGGCCAGGAGACGGACAGTTCAATGAAGCACGGCGATGGCGGTAATCCCAGCCTCGGCTGCAGCGCGAATGATCGCCGCTCTCAATTCCCGAGGTTCAGCGGTGCCCTGCACGACATCAAGACAGACCTTGATCGCCGCAAGAAATTCCTCCCCGTCACAGCCGGTAAAATCCTGCCTGCCTTCTCCCGGCCAGGGTTCACGTCATTTGTATTTCGGTTGATATTCGTGACCCATCTTGTCCTCTGGCGCTGGAACCTAAGTCTTCATCGCGAGTTAAACGCCGGACCGTGCGGCCGGGGGACTGATTGAGCCCTAACCCCACACTAAAGTCGGCTGTGCGGTCCGCCTGCATCAATCGCTCCGGCCAGTCGTCTTCAATTCGGTTTTTGATCGTCCGGCTCCCCGCTCTCCGTTGACACTGCCGAGTACGCCATGAATTCTATGTTTCGGGCTATTGCTGCAGGGTGACCGTGATGAGCAGAGTTCGGACACTTATGATCGCCGGCTTGGTTATCGGATTGGAGATCCTGGCCTCATCGTGCACAACGCACCGAAGCTCGAATAGCGCCGATTTCCAGTATCAGCCTGGGCATTCGAGGAACCCGGCGTGCAGCCAAGGCTTCAGGCCGACCAATGCGCTGTCCTGCAGGTATTGATCGGGCTGGCTTTCGGTCTTTCGTCTTAATTGTAAGGGGATTTTGAAGGCGGTGGCGCACCCGACATGATACGCCTAGCGGAGGAGCTGGATGCTGCCTAAATGCCTGAAATCAAAGCGATCTCGCCAAGGCCTAAGCTAGATGTGAAGGAGCTTCGTGCTGATGGCAAGTGACCTCCGAAACTATGTACCAGCCGCCGCCCCGAACAAGTGCATGCACATAGGTCAATCTCTATTTTTTGATAAGTTCAAGGAGACCAGAAGGTGGGCCATCGTCCTGCGGGCTCGTTGGCGCTGGCCGGAAGAGAGCGTTCAAGATCAGCGCCCGGTCCTGCTCGGCAATTCCTACGCTCTTTCGTTTGGCCAAACCGAGGAACGTGACCGCCATCACTCTACGGTGCTCAGCATCAGAGCTCAGCATAAGGTTTTGCGTAAAAATGCGGCTGACGTGCTTCAGCAACCAGCCGTAGGCCAACACTGGCACCGTGAAGACCACGAGCGAGGCCAGTGAGATGCCGCCTTTGGTCATGTCAATGATGTGGTCTATGTACTTCGAAATGCCGTCCCAGTAGATGAACCCAAAGATTGCGGGGGTTGCCAGCAGTGCCACGAAAAGGCCCAATGCTATATTCGCGGCCCGGCTTGTACTAAGTGCTACCCGCTTCCAATGACGGGAGGGGCCTTGCAGAACTAGATAAGTCTCGTACTGCTCGTGCAACGCTTCAAGCTCTTTGCGTTTCGCGTCCACGAAATCCTCAAGCCCCTTTTTGATTTCTGTGATATCGCCGTTGAGCTCGTCCTTTAGCTCCAATACGCGGGCTTCACTAACTTTGGCGGATTTCAGTGCGTGTGACGCGGAAACGGTGTCAGCGGTGGTTTGGATTAAAGGGTTGAACCGTAGGGCGACCTTAAGGGATACTAGTTCCCGCCTGATTTCCTCGCGAGGAGTTGTAATAGCTTCTGAGAATAGGAGTACGAGGCGCTGAGCTGCCGTTGCGTCGTTCTGCTTAAGAAGCTCCCGGATGCTTCCTCCCAGTTGCCCGTGAGCAATCACAATTCGTAACTGACCGGCCTCATCCATGAAGCTTCTAAGAGCCTCGTGGTCGTTTGCTTGTAGGCGCTGGCGGAGATTAGCCAAGTAGTTTCTGTAGGACGACAAGATGTTCTGATTGCCATAGTTCTGGTTTCCAACAATGACCGGAGCATCAAGGGCTGGGAAGCCAGCCCAAAACTGCTCCTCCTCTAAGACCCACTGCAACGCCTGTTCACTAGTCAAAGAAGTTGCTGGAATACCTTGGGCGCGGCATTCAATCTTGAAGTTGTCTTTTGCCATTTGCTAACGTCCACCGACTATTGGCAATTTGATAGCGTAACTCTCGGCAAATCACACTATGCAACCGGGAGATATCCCCTGTGTTTAATGGCCTGCCCCGCCTCAGACTTCAACGGGGGCACATATCTCAGAGGCTATCCACGTGACAGCGTCAGCACCGGCGATAACCTTGAAATGAACGCTCTGTGGTTTGTCACTGGTGGTGAGCATTCCAAGGAAGTTGAAAGTCGGCCACGTAACCCTGATGGTTCGGCCGCTGGTAACGTTGCGCCATGTTCCGCATGACGCGCTCAAGCGCCGCTTCTGCCCGCAATACACATGCCGGCGTGAATACTTGATGCTCGTCGGGCTGGAGCCTCGGTGGCTCGTTCTGAATGTGGACCCTATTGCGGACCTGCCTTAGGAAGTCGAGCTCGTCGTAAAAAGCGGCGTCAACCCCGAGAAGGTCGTCTTTCCGAACGCTCACGATTAAAAGCTCCATCTTGTCGATCTTCTTCGCCCGGATGCGGTTCAACGCTGTCTGAAGCAGACCCGGCACACCTTCGCGAGTGAATGAACGCGCTCTGAAATGGAGGTCGTGAAGTAGGGCCTCGATAATCGAAATCGCAATGACGCAGATAGGCTTGCACAACGCACGCCTATGGGCTCCGTTTTGGGTAGCATCGCGGGCGGCGTATAGTGCCGCAAGTGCAGCGAGGTTGTGGTTGATGTTATCTCCCAGCTTGAAATTCCCCATGAAGCTGCTGTCAATGACAACCAAATGAGCGCCCTCGTTTAAAGCGCCACCATCTTAGCGTGCAGCTACTGATTCGCGAAGGCGTTGGCCTCAGAGGTTAACAAGGGGTCACGTATCTCAGAAGCTATCCACGTGGCAGCGGCGGCGAGGTTCCCTCCGTGCCCCTGCCATGGGACCCAATGCAGACATGCTGCCACCCCCACGGCACGCCTTATACCTCACGCATGTACGCTCGCCAGCAGTCCTTCAATCCGCAGTAAACCCGAAAGCGTGGTTAGCTCTCCAGTTGGTGCGGGGACCACCACTGTCTCCATTGATCCACTGACTAACTGTACCAATCCTGTTCGCAGGAGGGCGTGAGCGCAGGACGTGGAGGCCGCTGGCTGTAATCCGTACTGCTGCTCCAATATTCGAGTGCAGGCCAACCAAAACGCTACAGGAGGGTTTTTCGATGAGTCTTCTATCGGCGTCTCGCCCATTTGTACCCGCTGCATCACGCCGAGCACAATGACCTCCTCGCGCCGCAGGCCCGCAAGCACATCCGCCCAGCGCAAGAAGTCATCAGCGTAGAGTCCCGGGCCTTCGGCACTTCCCACGATCACCCTGGCGAGTAGCCGCAGGTTGAGCCTTGCCGCTCCCTCTTCGGCGGCTCGCATGTAGCGGTAGGTTATTGCAGCAGCTTCGTCAGCGTCTTGGAACTCAATTGGAGCGTGACCTTGCCTGATTTCATGGAGCAGAACATCGCGTGCAGTGCTGGCGCGTTTCTGCATTAGGGCACGCAGGGACCAAGTACCAATGGCGGGCACGGTAGAGGCAAGAGGATTGTCGATGGACGCCATGTAATCGGCAGCGAGTGCGCTAAAAAGCTCTAACATTCTGATGGTCTGCGCTGCATGAAACTCAATCCTGCCATCGTATGTGTCCAACCCTTGTGCAATAGCCATGTGAAGTAGCGAGCTGTTGCAAAGGTCTTGGAAGCTTAGCTGTTTTGAGGTTTCAATGCATTAGGAATGCGGTGGCGCACCCGACAGGATTCGAACCTGTGACCTTTGGAATCGGAATCCAACACTCTATCCAGCTGAGCTACGGGTGCATGCCTGACGATGTGACTCGTCGTCCGATGTCGTGGTTCTTAGCCTAGCTTTGGCTCTGCTTCAATCGCGAAGTTCACGGAATTTCTGTGGCTTGGCTTTTAACGTGATTTCGGCCACACGCTGTTGCCAAAATGAAAACTCCGCCGGTCCTTTTCGGGCGGCGGAGTTTCTTTGCCGGATGCTGCCGGATGTCACACCTGCATCGCACCAGGGCCGGGGATGGCCTTGGGGGCACCTTGCCGAGGATGATCATGCCGAGGACTTCGTCCTCGGTGACATCCTCGGTGTGGGCGTGGCCGACGACCTGGCCGTTTTTCATGACGGAGACACGGTCGGCGAGATCGAAGACGTTGTGGATGTCGTGGCTGATCAGGAAGATGCCGATGCCTTCCTTTTTCAGCTGCTTGATGAGCTCGCCGACCTGCGCCGTTTCCTGCGGGCCAAGGGCTGCCGTCGGCTCGTCCATGATCAGGATGCGGGCGTTGAACAGGATGGCGCGGGCAATGGCGACGGACTGGCGCTGGCCGCCGGAGAGGGCCTTCACCGGTTCCTTGAAGCGCTTGAAGTTGGGGTTCAGGCGCCCCATCACTTCGCCCCCGACGGTGCAACGGCCCGCAACGCGGTCCTGACGATCGCATCGCCGAACTCCGGCGAGACCGGGCGATGGCCGACCAGCAGCCGGAAGAAGACCGGTCCGTAGATCATGTCGAGCAGCGCCTCCATATCAAGCGGCGGAACGATCTCTCCCCGAGCCAGAGCCTCCTCCAGGATGACGCGACCCGCGTTGCGGCTCGACAGGATCACCTGATTGCGGAAGGCCTTGGTGAATTCGCTTTCCGGATCGGCGGCTGCGAGTGCCATGGTGATCTGCCGCCCGCGCGTGCTCGCAAAGGCAGTCACCAGTCCGCTCATCTGCGCGCAGAGAGCCGCCTGCGCCGAGCCCGCTGCGACCTCCGCTTCCGGTAGCCGGTTGACCAGAAGAGCGGCCATCGCCAATTCCTGGGCGTTGGCCCAGGAGCGGTAGATCGTCGGCTTGCCGACACCGGACCGCGCCGCCACGGCTTCGATCGTCATGCGGCCAAAACCTTCGGCCATCAGGATTTCATGGGCGGCCTCCAAGGCACGCCTCTGCGCGGCAGCGCTTGGCGGACGCCCTCGTTTCTTCGGTGTTGCGTTATTCTCTTGACTCATATCTTTACGATACGTAACGTTAATATAAGAACCAGTCAAGGAGGATCATCCATGCCGAGTTTTGCCCGAAAAGTGAGTGCCTACTTCATCGTCAAGGATGCGGCACGGGCCATCGACTTCTACAAGGAGGCTTTCGGTGCCACGGAAGTCTTCCGCATGACCGATCCTTCGGACGGGCGGATCGGCCATGCCGAACTGCGTTTCGGGGAGACGCTGATGATGTTGGCTGACGAGTATCCGGACTTCGGCGCCCTGTCTCCCGATACTGTCGGAGGCTCTCCGGTGACCTTCCACATGGACACGGTGTCGACCGACGCAGCACTGGCGCAGGCGCTGTCGGCCGGGGCGACGATGTTGCGCCCGGCGACCGACCAGAGTTTTGGCGAGCGGGTGGCGCAGGTGCTTGATCCCTTCGGTCATCGCTGGATGCTGTCGCAAACCATCGAGCAGGTCACGCCTGAGGAGATGCAGCGCCGCTGGAGCGAGGACATGTCGGCGTGAGTGCCGCAGCCCTTGAAGCGCTCGAGGAGGCTGAGCGCGCCTTCAACGCGGCGATGGTTTCCAACGATCCCACCCAGATCGCCGCCTGCATCACTGACGATTGGGTGCTGGTGACGCCCGAGCGAGGCCCAATCCCTGCACAGGCTATTCTTTCGGCGATCGGATCCGGTGCCCTGAGCCATGACACGATGACCAAGACGACGCATCACGTCCATCTGCTCGGCAATGTCGCCACGGTTACCGGTCGCGGGCAGAACACGGGGATGTTCCGTGGCGAACCGATATCAGCCGACGAATGGATCACCGACGTCTATCACCGGGAGGGCAACAGGTGGCGGTGCGTCCTCACCCACCTCTCCCCTGCCAGGAGCGGTGCCTAGCGCCCCTTGCGGCGGATGCCGCCACGCCCGCAGCCGCTTCTGAGAGCCACGTAATCCATAAAAACTCCGCCGGCCTTGCGGGCGGCGGAGTGTGTTTGTCGCGGGGCTGGTCGCCTTGCGGCGATCAGACCTGCATGGCGCCGGGGCCGGGGATGGCTTTCGGCGGCACCTTGCCGAGGATAATCATGCCGAGGACTTCGTCCTTGGTGACATCCTCGGTGCGGGCGTGGCCGACGACCTGGCCGTTTTTCATGACCGAGACACGGTCGGCGAGATCGAAGACGTCGTGGATGTCGTGGCTGATCAGGAAGATGCCGATGCCTTCCTTTTTCAGCTGCTTGATCAGCTCGCCCACCTGCGCCGTTTCCTGGGGGCCAAGGGCTGCCGTCGGCTCGTCCATGATCAGGATGCGGGCGTTGAACAGGATGGCGCGGGCAATCGCGACCGACTGGCGCTGGCCGCCGGACAGCGCCTTCACCGGCTCCTTGAAGCGCTTGAAGTTGGGGTTCAGGCGGCCCATCACTTCGCGGGCGGAGGCTTCCATCGCGACATCGTCGAGCGTGCCCCAGCGGGTTTTCAGCTCGCGGCCGAGATAGAGGTTGGCGGCGGCGTCGACATTGTCGGCGACGGCGAGCGTCTGGTAGATCGTCTCGATGCCGAACTTCTTGGCATCGCGCGGATTGCGGATGTCGGCCGGTTCGCCATTGATCAGGATCTCGCCCGCGTCGCGCTTGTAGGCACCGGAGAGGATCTTGATCAGCGTCGACTTGCCGGCGCCGTTATGGCCGAGAAGGGCCACGACTTCGCCGGGATAGAGATCGACCGAGGCATTGTCGACCGCGTGGATACCGCCGAAGGCGATCGAGATATTCTTCAGTTCGACAAGGGGAGTGCGTTGTTCAGCCATGGTTCGTACTCCTCTTACTTCGCACGGGAGCGATAGACAGTGTCGAGCCAGACGGCAATGACGAGCACCGCGCCGACGACGACGTTCTGGATGGGCGTATCGACATTGGCGAGGCCCATGCCCGACTGCAGCGACTGCATGACGAGCGCGCCGAGCATGGCGCCGGCGATGGTGCCGGTGCCGCCTGCGAGCGACGTGCCGCCGATGACGGCTGCGGCGATCGTATAGAGCTCGTAAGTCGTGCCCTGCGAGTTGGCGGCGGCGTTGAGGCGCGCGGTGGAGATCGCGGCGGCGACAGCTGCGAGGAAGCCCATCAGCGCGAAGATGCGCACCGTGACCCAGCGGGTCTTGATGCCGGCGAGTTCGGCCGCTTCCGGGTTGCCGCCGATCGCGAAGACGTAACGGCCGAAGCGCAGGCGGGTGGCGATGAAGGTCATGACGATGCCGACGAGGATGGCGATCAGCACGGGTACGGCGATGCCGTAGGGGATCATCAGGCCGGTTTCCGGCACGGTGATGTTGTTGGCCTCGGCATAGCGCTTGGCGATCGCCGGCGGCCAATAATAGATCGTCGACACCCAGATGGCGCCGAGCACCAGGGCACAGCCGAGAACGCCGAGGACATATTCGGCCCAGAGCGGACGGCGCGGGAAGTTGAAGCGCCGGCGCTGATGGCGCGAGCCGATGATCGAGACGACGATCAGCACGCAGGCGGCCGCGCCGATGATCCAGCTCCAGGTGGCGCCGATTGCGCCTTCGGCGCCGCCGCCCATGATGCGGAAGGTGGTGTCCAGCGGCGCCACCGTCTGGCCGCTCGTGACATACCAGGCAAGGCCGCGCCAGGCGAGGAAGCCGCCGAGGGTGACGATGAAGGAGGGCACGCCCATGAAGGCGATGATGACACCCTGGAACATGCCGATGGCCGAGCCGACGAGGAGGCCGGCGATCAGCGTGATCACCCAGGTGAAGGAATTGTCGAAGCCCAGATATTGCGGCAGGAACTTCGCCTGGACCACGCCCATGATCATGGCGACGAAGCCAAGGATCGAGCCGATCGACAGGTCGATGTTTCTGGTGACGATGACCAGCACCATGCCGGTCGCGAGAACCGCGATTTCGGTCGTCTGGACCGAGAGGTTCCAGAGGTTTCGCGGCGTGAGGAACAGGCCGCCGGTATAGAAATGAAAGCCGATCCAGATGACCAGCAGCGCGGCGATCATGCCGAGAAGGCGGGTGTCTATTTCCGTTGCCCTGAGGAAGCGCGTGAAGGGGCCTTCAACTGCCGTGCGCGGGCCTGACGATGTCGATTGGGTGATGTCTGCCATGGGTTTGCCGTTTCCCCCATTTGTTTGGGCGCGGGCCGTTTCCGGATGGGATGCCGGCCGACGATCGCCCTGTTCTTGATGTGACCACCGGGACGCTTCCGAAAATAGCCGATCACAACGGCACCATTCTGGCAGGGAATCAAAGCATCCGCGATGCGCGCGAGAACGGAGAAGCGCCACTCAGCGGGCTTCATCCGCATCCGGCGCCGCAGCGGAGGGCCGCTGCGGCGCCGGTATTCAAATCAGCGAGCAAGGATCAGTCGCAAGCCTTGACGGAGCCGGCCTTGACGCCCTGGCAGGCTTCAGCCTTGGAGATCCAGCCGGCGTCGATGACGACGTTCAGGTTGTCCTTGGTGATGGCGAGCGGGGTCAGGAAGATGGACTGCATCTTCACCTTCTTCGGGCCGCCGTCGAAGGTCTGCACGCCTGCTACCTTGTCGAGCGCCGTGCCGCCGGCGAGATCGAGAGCGATTTCAGCGGCGCGCTTGCCGAGTTCGCGGCTGTCCTTCCAGACGGAAACCGTCTGCGTGCCCAAAGCGATGCGGTTGAGAGCAGCCTTGTCGGCGTCCTGACCGGAAACCGGAACGGAGCCGGCCATGCCCTGTGCATCGAGAGCGGCGACGGCGCCACCGGCGGTGCCGTCGTTGGAAGCAACGACAGCATCAACCTTGTTGTTGTTGGCAGTCAGGAACTGCTCCATGTTGCGCTGGGCGTTCTGCGGCAGCCAGCCGTCGGTATAGGCTTCGCCGACATTCTTGATCTTGCCTGCGTCGATGGCAGCCTTGACGACTTCCATCTGGCCGGCGAACAGGAAGTCAGCGTTCGGGTCGGAAGACGAGCCCTTGATGAAGACGTAATTGCCTTCCGGCTTTGCCTTGAAGACTTCCTGCGCCTGCAGGCGGCCGACTTCCTTGTTGTCGAAGGTGATGTAGAAGGCAGCCGGGTTTTCGATCAGGCGGTCGTAACCGACGACCGGGATGCCTTCGCTGGCGGCCTTTTCGACTGCCGGGCCGATGGCGTCGGAGTCCTGGGCGAGAATGATGAGGGCGTTTGCGCCCTGCGAGATCAGCGATTCGACGTCGGTCAGCTGCTTTGCAGCCGAAGACTGCGCGTCAGCGGAAATGTACTTTGCGCCCTTGGCTTCCAGCGCCTTCTTGATGGCGGCTTCGTCGGTCTTCCAGCGCTCTTCCTGGAAGTTCGACCAGGAAACGCCAACGACGAGGTCGGCAGCCATGGCAGCCGTATGCACGGAAACGAGGATGGCCGCCCCGGCCATCAGCTTGTAAATCGACTTCATATTTGTCCTCCCGAGTGAATTGCAGCCGGCCCGGCCTCAGCCTCCTCCGGCCACCGCGAAAGCCTGTCCAGAAAGGTTCGGATTTTTTTCTCGACAGTCGAGAAATTTACTGTCAGAGATTTTTTCAACTGTCAACACCGCACTACCGGCTTAATTTCCTTTGACGAAAGCGGCCGGAGATGCTGTGGCAATGAGGGGCGGAACGAACGGGGAAGAGGCGGCGATAAATGCTGACCAAGTCGAGCACGGAGCTCGTACGGCAGAGAAACAGCGTGCTCGTGCTCGCCACTCTCCGCCGCCACGGGCCGCTTGCTCACACCGAGATATCCGATCACACGCGGCTGTCCTCCGCGACCGTTTCTGCGATCACCGCCGATCTGGAACGAGCGCAGATCATCGAGAAATCCGAGCAGCAGCCTGCCAGCGGGCGAGGGCGTCCGCGCGTGCTTCTGCGCCAGCGGCGCGACTGCGGCTATCTCATCGTCGTCATCATCTCCTCGGATGCCGTGCAATATTCCCTCGTCGATTATTCGGGCAAGCTGATCGATCGCTTCAGCGAGGAGAGGTCGCATGATCCTGATGGGGCCGCCCGCTTCGTCACCGGCGTTCGGGAGGGGCTTGAGCGCATCCTGTCGCGCTCGCGCATCGAGCGGGAGAAGGTGCTGCTCATCTCGATCAGCAGCAAGGGGCTCGTCAATTCCTCCGAGCCGGTCCTCGTCTGGTCGCCGATCTTCGGCAGCGACCAAATCGATTTCGAATCGGCGCTCAAGCCGGACTGGAAGGCGAAGGTCATTCTCGACAACGAGACGCTGCTCGTCGCCGCCGCTCTCGGTGCGCGCGAGGAGAATGTCAAAGGCGCGGATTTCCGCTCGCTGGCGGCCCTTTCGCTCGGGCACAGCATCGGGCTCGGAATCGTCAGGCGGACGAGCCATGGCGGGCATGACGTCTCCGCGCCCAATTTCGGGCATATGCTGCACATGGCCAATGGCGGGCTTTGCCGCTGCGGCACGCGCGGCTGCATCGAGGCCTATGCCGGCTTCTACGCCATCCTGCGCACCGCCTTCGAAGTGCCGCTCGACACGATCCCGGCAAAGTTCGTGCCGCTGGCCGAGCTCGACAAGATCGCGGCGCGAGCGCGGCAGGGGCACCGCATCTCCGGCTTTGCCTTCCGGCAGGCGGGGCTTGCGCTCGGCAACGGATTGTCACGCATGCTGAGCCTGACGGAGCGCATGCCGATTGCCATCACCGGGGTCGGCACGCGCTATTACGATCTCTTGCGGCAGGGGATCGAGGAGGGGCTCGGCCAGTCCCATGTGGTGCGCATGGAGGGCATGCCGGAGCTCCGGGTCGTCGCCGACGAACAGATTCTCGTCTTTGAAGGACACCTGAACCGGGCGCTGGCCGTCATCGATGAGGATATCGTCGTGGCGGGGGTTCAGGGCGGGACTGAGGACGTGTCTGTACCCAAATGAAGACCCCGCCCCAAACCGCTCCCCACAAGGAGGAGGGGCTTAATGTGCGGCACCCGCTCTCCAAATCCTCAACGTTTGAGAATGGACGAGGCGGTGCGGCCGGGTTAGCCCCTCCCCCTTGTGGGTGTTCAGACTGGGGAGGGGTTGGGGAGGGGTTTTTGGCTCCACTTGCCACAAACGAGAAATGGCCGGGCTCCTCACCCGGCCATCTCATTGTGGCGACCGTCGGGAGAGGGCGGTCAGCCGATCCTGATGAGCTTGCCTTCCTTGACGGACTGGACGGCGGCGTCGGCGAGCGCGAGCGCTGCCAGGCCATCGGCACCGGACGGAGAGATCTTCGAGCCCTTTTCGATCGCGGCGATGAAGCTGGCGATCTCGTTGGCATAGGCCTCGGTGTAGCGGGTCATGAAGAAGTCGTGCAGCGGCGGGCGGGTGTAACCGTCGGCGTTTGCGACTTCGATCGAGACCGGGCGCTGGTTTTCAGCCGAGACGACGCCCTTGGAGCCATGCGCCTCGATGCGCTGGTCGTAGCCATAGGTGGCGCGGCGCGAGTTGGAGATGATGGCCTGCTTGCCGGAGGCGGTCTGCAGGATCACCGAGACGCTGTCATAATCGCCCGCTTCACCGATCGCCTTATCGACGAGGACGGCAGCGGTTGCCACGACCGAGACCGGCTCTTCGCCGAGCAGGAAGCGGGCCATGTCGAAATCGTGGATCGTCATGTCGCGGAAGATGCCGCCGGAGCGCTTGATGTAATCGACCGGCGGAGCGCCGGGATCGCGCGAGGTGATCGTCACCATCTCGACATCGCCGATCTTGCCGTCGTCGATGACCTTGCGGACGGCCATGAAATGCGGGTCGAAGCGGCGGTTGAAGCCGACCATCAGCTTGGCGCCGGTTTCTTCCACGACCTTGATGCAGGCATTTACGCGCGCAACATCCAAGTCAACAGGCTTTTCGCAGAAGATCGCCTTGCCAGCGCGGGCGAAGCGCTCGATCAGGTCGGCATGCGTATCGGTCGGCGTGCAGATGACGACGGCGTCGATATCCTTGGCGGCCTCGATCGCTTCGATCGTGCGCACGTCGCAGCCATAGGCGGAAGCGATTGCTTCGGCAGCCTGCGGGAAGGCGTCGGCGACGGCCACGAGCTTTGCATTGGCGTCGCCGCTCACGGCCTTTGCATGGACCTTGCCGATGCGGCCGGCGCCGAGAAGACCAAATCTTACTGTCATTTCTGCCTCCCTAGATTCGGAACAAATAAACCGAATTGATACAAGTTTGGAATTTTCATTCCATTTTCCGATTGCCGCGTCAAGCCCACAGCCCTTTCACATTTGTGAAATCCATCCTAAAGACAAGTAACGTCATCACAAGGGTGAGACGGGCGTCATCACAACAGTGAGACCGATCATCACAACAGTGAGACCGGTGATCACGACAACGGGACAGAGATGCAGCTTATCGATCCAAACCATTCGGCCTACCGGCACCTTTGGGTCCGTGTCCTCATCGTCGTTGTCTGCTTCGGATGGGCGATCGTCGAATTTACGACAGGCGATGCCTTCTGGGGCATGCTTGCCGGCGGCGCCGGCGCCTATTCCTTCTATATGCTGATCTGGGCCTTTGATCCCAAGCCGCCGGAACCTGCGGCAGCCGTCACACCCGATGACGATGATGGGGGCGGGGACGGGGACAAGCCGGCGATAGAAGACGAGAAGAAGGGCGAATAATAAAAGCGTGTCGCGATCCGCCGGATGCGCGCCACGCTTAAGGTTGTTGTTTCACATTATCTATCGCAAAACCGATGCACGCCTTGGCGTGCCGTCAGCTTGATCTTTGGCGCATGTCCGTCCCGTCAGAGCGACAGTTCCCTGGCTTGCGCGTCGATCTTTTCGCAGGCATCGCCAAACGGATCGCGCATCGGCACCAGCGGCGAAACGCCGAGCAGGAGAAGCGCTTTCAGATGCTGCCAGCCGCCGCTCAACATCGGCGCATAAGATGTCATGTCGGCGGGGTCCTCGTCATGGAGGCGCCTGTATTCTGCAAAATTGGGGAAGTCTTCGTGGTTGTTCTTCACGACGCGGAAGCTCTCGGCCGCTGCCCCTTCTGCAAGGATGACTTCATGCGTATCGAGCAGCACGGCATAGTATTCGACCGAGGCGTCGTCGGCCGGAATGACCGGTGCAATGGTCGTGCCGTTCACGAGGTCCTTCACGCGGATCAGAGCACCGTTCAGAAACAGCGCATGCCCTGGCGACAGGTAGAGATCGGAATGTGGCGTGCGGCTGCCCAGCGCATGGCGGGATACACGGATCGGCACGACGCTTTCATGCCAGCGCGCACCGCTCTTCCTGAAGGCCTGGCGGCCGACCCATTTGATCGCACGGGCATTGCCATCAGGAAGGGCAACGCGGTCGCCGACGCGCAGATCCTCGACGGGCTTTTCACCGCAATCCGTGAGGATCGCCGTTCCGCGCAGGAAACAATTTGCGCCGACGCCAGAACCACCGCCCCCACCGGAGCTGCCGCCTCCACCGGAGCCCCCGTGACCACCGGAACCGCCATGGCCACCGGAGCCGCCCCGTCCCCAAAGCCGCCCCAACGCACTTGCTGGGGATGCGGAAATTGCCGTGGCCACGGCTGCCGCGCCGGCGAGCCTGGCACTGACGGCAGCGGCAACACCTAGAAAATGTCTGCGCGCGGTATTGCGGGGCAGCTTCGGGTCTTCTGTGGATGACATGTTGGGTGTCCTCTGAAAACATTTGCACCGGCCTATGTTACAAGAGGTTGTATTTCGTTCAATTTCGCTAAATAGCGCTATGGCCTACCGAAAAGGGCGTAGGGACATGGTCTATTGTTCTGTAAAATTGCGCTGTCGCCGGCGCCAAAAGTCGGTGAACTATCTGCTATCAGAAGGCGAAAATTTCAACCTGACGCTATCAGGCCGGGTCGTCTGATCCGCCGCAAAGGCGGCTTGAACAACCGCGAAAACGCCAGTCGGCGGCAGAGGGGGAGGCTTCATATGCGCGGCAGTCGGCGCATCGCCTCGTCGATCAGCAGGTTGGCGATCGTCATGCGTCTGTTGGCATTGTTGCGGAAAGGTTGCGCCACGCCGTCGGGATGATTGGCCTTGGCGAAGGCGCGCCGCTTCTCGTTCAGTGTGTGCTGCGTATCGGCAGATGAGATCGCAAGTTCAGCGGCAATCTCTTCCGGTGCAATGCGGGCCAGATGCGCGGGCATGGCGGGTTCGGGCGGGGGAGGCGCCTCGATCGCGGGCTCCGGACCGAGATTGTCGAAATAGGCTTCGCCGACCCGCTGCGAGGCCGCCGACACACCTTCCATCACATCGAAAGCGAGGCCGGTGGTGAAGCCGGAAACGCGACGGGCGGCCGGCTCTTCCGCTTCACCGGCGTCTTCCTCTTGCAGTCGTTCGAGAACGGATTGGAATATCGATTGTCCGAACAGCATGCGCCTTCCTTTTCGAGCGGCGCATTAGACGGCGCCAACTTGGCGCCGGGCTGGATTCGAGGCAGGATCACGGGATCTCTCCGGAGCCGGGTGGCGCGGCAGAGACAGCATATGCGAATGAGAAAATGGGGTGTGGATGACAGGTTGGAAGCGGACAGTGCAATGGACCGATTGGAATGGAGATGGACTTGAAACTCTTTCCATCGTCCACAATCACGAGGGCGTGCTTGCGGAAGGTGTTGTGACCGGACACTTCGAAGCAAGCAAATACGCCCTAACTTACCGCTTGGTGATAGACCCGCATTGGCTGGTGCGCGATGTCAGGGTCCAGATCGCCAATGGCCCACGCCTTCACATTTTATCTGACGGCTGCGGTCGTTGGGTCAACGGGGATGGCTCGGAGATTTCCGATTTGGCCGGGTGCATGGATGTCGATATTGCAGCGACACCCTTTACCAACACCCTGCCAATTCGACGGCTAAAGCAAAAACCGCGTGTCCCCGAGGAGATCAGCGTTGCGTATGTTTCCTTGCCAAACCTGATCGTCGAACCTGTTCAGCAGCGATATACCAAACTTGCCGAGAACCGCTTTCTCTATGAAGGCCTATCAACCGCCTTTTCCGCCGAACTTGAGGTCGATGGTGACGGCATCGTACTGGACTACCCAGGCGTTTCCAGAAGGTTGCCGTAACGGTCGCAGTTTCCGGACTGTCTCCCGACCTTCGAGGTATCGCTAGGTCAGCGATTCACATAGTACGAAAACCAGGAAAGGCTCGGCCCTAGCCCTCGGCCTGCCGGATGCTTTCTTCCAGAATGAGATCGTAGAGCAGGCGGGCGCTCGGCGGCAGCGCGCGCTCACGCACGGTGATCATGCTGTAGGGCTTGACGTTGATCTCGAAGTCGATCGGCAGGATGCGGACGTCAGATGCGTTCGAACTCTGCGAGGAGAGAAACTGGGCGACGTCGATGGCAACGGGCGCGATCGCATCCGTCGCGCAGATCATTGCGCAGGTCAAAAGCAGCGAGGACGTGTTGACGACGTTTTCCGGAAGTTGAACGGCGCGCGACAGGAAGATGTCCTCGATCGTGCGGCGCAGCAGCGTGCCGGGCGGCTGGAACACCCAGTCGTAATCCCTGATCTCTGTGAGGCTGCTCGGTTTACTCTTCTTCAATAGGGGGTGGCTGCTGCGCACGATCAGGCAGGCCCTCTCGATGCCGATCTCGCGAACCTCGAAGAGACGTGGGTTGAGGTCATCGGGGATGCGGCTGATGATGAAGTCGTGGCGGGCGGCAAGAAGCTCGCGCGCCAGCACGTTGCTGGTCTCGACCTGGATGTTGACCTCGATGCCCGGGAAGGTCTTGCGCACTGTGTTGATGGCGGGGACGACGAGGCTCATGGCGGGTGCGGTGACGGCGCCGATGAAGACCGAGCCGCCCTTGCCGCTCTTCAACTCGCCGATCTCGCGGCTCGCCTCCCGAAGCTCCAGGAGGATCTTGCGCGCACGTCTGGCGAGGGCCTCTCCGAAGGTGGTGAGCACCACGCCGCGGGCTACCCGCTCATAGAGCGGGGCCTTCACGATCGATTCCAGATCGGACAGCATTCGCGATGCTGCGGGCTGGGAGATGTTCAGCACCTCGGCGGCGGCCGAAATCTGCCCGCTATCTTCGATTGCGACAATCATACGCAGGTGATTCAGCTTAAGTCCCGCCCGCAAATGGCCATCATCGCCAAAATTGTCGCTGTTAATATCGACATGTTCCAACGAAAATGGCTCAGAGATAATCGTCATGGTTGCGGCCTCCCCACGGCATTCCATCAAAAGTAATACTTTTTAACGATATACCAAATTTGTTATGCATATTACCAGTTATTCTATTTGACAGTTATAGGAATCCATACCAGTTTGCCGCCGTGTGCTGGTTGGCACTCAACACGTGTGAGATCGTGGAGGAGACCTACTTCGTTTCTCACCATCTGAAGTAACTATCCAATACGGAACCTGCCACAGTTTCGGGGCGGGCGATTTTTCGTCCGCGAATCTTTAACAAGGGAGAGAGAAATGAAATCCATTATCTCATTGATGGCTGCGGCTGCCTTCGGCGTCGCATCGTTCGTTATGCCGGCATTGGCGCAGGACAAGGGTCTGGTCGGCATCGCAATGCCGACGAAGTCCTCGGCTCGCTGGATCGACGACGGCAACAACATCGTCAAGCAGCTCCAGGCCGCTGGTTACCAGACCGACCTGCAGTATGCTGACGACGATATCCCGAACCAGCTTTCGCAGATCGAAAACATGGTCACGAAGGGCGCCAAGGTTCTCGTCATCGCTTCGATCGACGGCACGACCCTTTCGGACGTTCTCCAGAAGGCTCACGATGCTGGCATCAAGGTCATTGCCTATGACCGCCTGATCCGCGACTCTGCCAACGTCGACTACTACGCCACCTTCGACAACTTCCAGGTTGGCGTTCTCCAGGCTGGCACGATCGTCGACAAGCTCGGCCTCAAGGACGGCAAGGGTCCGTTCAACATCGAACTCTTCGGCGGCTCGCCTGACGACAACAACGCCTTCTTCTTCTACGACGGCGCAATGTCTGTCCTGCAGCCCTACATCGACAGCGGCAAGCTCGTCGTGAAGTCCGGCCAGACCGGCATGGACAAGGTCGGCACGCTGCGTTGGGACGCGGCAACGGCCCAGGCCCGCATGGACAACCTGCTCTCGGCCAACTACACCGACGCCAAGGTTGACGCTGTCCTGTCTCCATATGACGGTCTGTCGATCGGCATCATCTCGTCGCTGAAGGGCGTCGGCTACGGTACGGCTGACCAGCCGTTGCCGGTCGTCTCCGGCCAGGACGCCGAAGTTCCGTCTGTCAAGTCGATCATCGCCGGCGAACAGTACTCGACGATCTTCAAGGACACGCGCGACCTCGCAAAGGTCACCGTTCAGATGGTTGACGCAGTCATGTCCGGCAAGGAGCCTGAAGTCAACGACACGAAGACCTACGACAACGGCGTCAAGGTCGTTCCGTCCTATCTGCTGAAGCCGGTTGCCGTCGACAAGACCAACTACAAGCAGATCCTCGTCGACGGCGGTTACTACACCGAAGACCAGCTGAAGTAATTATGAATGGCCGGGACCCGCGTGATTGCGGGTTCCGGTCTTCGATTCTATGATCGTCGGGCCATTTTCGGTCGCGGCGTTGGGTTTTTAGTCATGGAAAATACAATCCTCGAAATGCGGAACATCACCAAGACGTTCCCGGGCGTGAAGGCGCTCGAGAATGTGAACCTCAGGGTTCGCCAGGGTGAGATCCACGCATTGGTGGGCGAAAACGGGGCCGGCAAGTCGACCCTGATGAAAGTGCTCTCCGGCGTCTATCCGGCAGGAAGCTATGAAGGCGACATCGTTTATGAAGGCGATGTGCGCAATTTCAAGGTCCTGAAGGATTCGGAAGAAATCGGCATCGTCATCATCCATCAGGAACTGGCGCTCGTACCGCTCCTGTCGATCGGCGAAAACATCTTCCTCGGTAATGAAAACGCCAAGAAAGGCGTCATCAGCTGGGAAGAGACATACAATCGCACCAAGCAGCTTCTGGCCAAGGTGGGCTTACGCGAATCTCCGAACACGCTCGTGACCGACATCGGCGTCGGCAAGCAGCAGCTCGTCGAGATCGCCAAGGCGCTGTCGAAGAGCGTCAAGCTGCTCATCCTCGACGAGCCGACGGCATCGCTGAACGAAAACGATTCAGACGCGCTCCTCAACCTGCTGATGGAATTCCGCAGGCAGGGCATCACCTCGATCATCATTTCCCACAAGCTGAACGAGATCCGCAAGGTCGCCGACCAGATCACGGTCCTGCGCGACGGCATGACCGTCAAGACGCTCGACTGTCATAAGGACGAGATCAGCGAAGACATCATCATCAAGAACATGGTGGGCCGTGACCTCGCCGACCGTTACCCGCCGCGCTCCGTGCCGGTGGGCGAGACGATCTTCGAAGTCAGGAACTGGAACGCCTTCCATCAGCAGCATCGCGACCGCCAGGTCCTGCACGATATCAACGTGAATGTCCGCAAGGGCGAAGTCGTCGGCATTGCCGGCCTGATGGGCGCCGGCCGTACCGAATTCGCCATGAGCGTTTTCGGCAAGTCTTACGGCCATAAGGTCAGCGGCGAAGTTTTCGTCGACGGCAAGAAGGTCGATACGTCGACGGTCCGCAAGGCGATCGACGCCGGTCTCGCCTATGTGACGGAAGACCGCAAACATCTCGGCCTCGTGCTGAACGACAACATCCTGCACAACACCACGCTCGCCAATCTGCTCGGCATTTCGAAAAATACCGTCATCGACGACATCAAGGAGATGAAGGTCGCGACGGATTATCGCTCGAAGCTGCGCATCCGGTCATCGGGCATCTTCCAGGAAACGGTCAATCTTTCGGGCGGCAACCAGCAAAAGGTCGTGCTGTCGAAGTGGCTGTTCTCTGATCCCGATGTTTTGATCCTGGACGAGCCCACACGTGGTATCGACGTTGGCGCAAAATACGAAATCTACACTATCATCAACCAGCTTGCCGCCGATGGAAAGGGCGTTCTGATGATCTCGTCAGAAATGCCCGAACTGCTTGGCACATGTGACCGCATCTACGTGATGAACGAAGGACGCATCGTCGCCGAACTGCCGAAAGGAGAAGCAAGCCAGGAAACCATCATGCGCGCTATCATGCGCTCAGGGGAGAAGAAACAATGACTCCTGTCAACCCGACAACATCAGAGGAAAGCAACGTCGTTTCGATTGCCGACTATATCCGCGGCAACATCCGCGAATACGGCATGCTGATCGCGCTCGTCGCAATCATGGCATTCTTCCAGTTCTACACTGGCGGTATCCTGTTCAAGCCGGTCAATCTGACGAACCTCGTGCTGCAGAACTCCTTCATCATCATCATGGCGCTCGGCATGCTGCTGGTGATCGTTGCTGGGCATATCGACCTGTCGGTCGGCTCCATCGTTGCCTTCGTCGGCGCGCTGGCGGCCATCTTCACCGTTTCCTGGGGCATGAATTTCTGGCTGGCGGGTCTGCTCTGCCTGATCATCGGCGGCTTCATCGGCGCGGCACAGGGCTATTTCATCGCCTATCACCGCATTCCGTCCTTCATCGTGACGCTTGCCGGCATGCTGGTTTTCCGCGGCCTGACGCTCACCGTTCTCGGCGGTAAGAATATCGGCCCGTTCCCGAAGGAATTCCAGGTCATCAGCACCGGCTTCCTGCCGGGCGACATGATCGACATCTTCGGCGTTCCGACCCAGCTCACCTCGCTGGTCCTGACCGTCATCATGCCGGTCATTCTCTTCTACCTCGCCTGGCGCCGCCGCAAGGTGAACGAAAGCCATGGCATCGATGTCGAGCCGATGGGCTTCTTCATTGGCCAGAACCTCCTCATCTCGTTCGCCATCCTCTGGCTCGGCTGGCTGCTGTCGACCTACAAGGGCCTGCCGAACGTTCTCATCGTCATGCTGGTGCTGATCGCTGCCTATAGCTTCGTCACGCGCCGTACGACGATCGGCCGCCGCATCTACGCTATGGGCGGCAACGAAAAGGCGACCAAGCTTTCCGGTATCAACACCGAACGCCTGAGCTTCTTCACCTTCGTCAACATGGGTGTGCTTGCGGGTCTCGCCGGCATGATCGTTGCGCTGCGCCTGAACTCGGCAACGCCGAAGGCCGGTGTCGGTTTCGAGCTCGACGTCATTGCGGCCTGCTTCATCGGCGGCGCGTCGGCTTCGGGTGGCGTCGGCAAGATCACCGGTGCAGTTATCGGCGCATTCATCATGGGCGTCATGAACAACGGCATGTCGATCGTCGGTCTCGGCATCGACTTCCAGCAGATGGTCAAGGGTGCGGTGCTTCTCGCTGCCGTCTTCTTCGACGTCTATAATAAGAACAAGGGCTGAGCTTAGGCTCGGCCCCCGCATCGCAGTCATATGACAACTGAATTCCGGCTCCGGATGGAGCCGGAGCGGCGGAGCTTTGCCATCGCCAAACGAAAGGATTAGGACCGTGCTTATTTCGCAGATCAAGGGCGCAAACGGAGAGATCATCGTCGCCGTGCGCGAACCGGGTGCCACCGCCAAGGCCGTCAAGGGCGCTGCCAGCGTCTATGCTCTGGCGCTGGAGGCCGCAGACAGCGGCAAGTCCCTCGTTTCCGTTATCGAGGCTCACGGATATGGCGATGCCGTCGATCTGGAAAAGGCTTACGCCGAAGGCCGCTTCCTGCCGCCGATCACGCATCCGGATGCGGCACACCTGCATCTGACCGGCACGGGCCTGACGCATCTGGGATCGGCTGCGACGCGCGATTCCATGCACAAGAAGACGACCGAGGCCGCAGAGGAAACGCTGACCGACTCCATGAAGATGTTCAGGATGGGTCTTGAAGGCGGCAAGCCGGCCGCCGGCCAGAAGGGCGTTCAGCCCGAGTGGTTCTACAAGGGCAATGGCTATGGTGCTGCTGCTCCGGGCGCTCCGCTCGTTTCGCCTTCTTTTGCGCTTGACGGCGGCGAAGAGCCTGAAATGGCCGGCATCTACGTGATCGCCAAGGACGGCACGCCGTTCCGCATCGGCTTTGCGCTGTCGAACGAGTTTTCAGACCACGTCACCGAGCGGATCAACTATCTCTTCCTCGCCCATTCCAAGCTGCGCCCGGCAAGCTTCGGTCCGGAGATCCGGATTGGTGTGGCGCCCGAGGATATCCGCGGCACGTCGCGCATCAAGCGCGGCAACCATGTGATCTTCGAGAAGCCGTTCCTGTCGGGCGAGGCGAACATGTCTCACACTTTCGCCAATCTGGAATATCACCATTTCAAATATGGCCTCTTCCGTGTGCCGGGTGATGTGCATGTACATATGTTCGGTACGGCGACGCTTTCCTTTGCCGATGGTCTCAAGGCGGAAGAGGGCGATGTTTTTGAAATCGAGGTCGCCGAATTCGGTCTGCCGCTGCGCAATCCGCTGAAGGTTGCGGCCGAAGAAGAGATCGTCGTCAAGCAGCTCTGATTTCCAAGGCCGGTCGCCACGAAGCGGCCGGTCATTTGTCATAGAGGAGGCTCCAAGGCCCATGACCGTCCATCAGAATCTCATTGCCGGCGAATGGACCGGCACAAATGCCGCCGAGAACATCAACCCGTCCGATACGAACGAAGTGGTCGGTCTCTACGCCCAGGCGAGCGCCGAGGATGCCAAGGCGGCGATATCGGCTGCCAAAGCGGCTTTCCCGGCCTGGTCGCGCTCCGGCATCTGGGAACGCCACGTCATCCTGAAAAAGGCTGGCGACGAGATCATGGCCCGCAAGGACGAGCTCGGCGCTCTGCTCGCCCGCGAAGAGGGCAAGACACTGCCCGAAGCGATCGGCGAAACCATCCGCGCCGCGCAGATCTTCGAATTCTTCGCAGGCGAAGCGCTGCGCCTTGCCGGCGAAGTCATTCCGTCGGTGCGTCCGAACATCGGCGTCGAGATCACCCGCGAGCCGCTCGGCGTCATCGGCATCATCACGCCCTGGAACTTCCCGATCGCTATTCCCGCCTGGAAGATCGCCCCGGCGCTCTGCTACGGCAACACCGTCGTCTTCAAGCCGGCCGATCTGGTTCCCGGCTGTTCCTGGGCGATCGCCGACATTCTGCATCGCGCCGGCCTGCCGAAGGGCGTTTTGAACCTCGTCATGGGCAAGGGCTCGGTCGTCGGCCAGGCGATGCTCGACAGCCCCGATATATCAGGCATCACCTTCACCGGTTCGACCGGCACCGGCAGGCGTGTCGCTACCTCCTCCATCGAGCATAACCGCAAGTTCCAGCTGGAAATGGGCGGCAAGAACCCGATGGTCGTGCTCGACGATGCCGACCTCACCGTCGCTGTCGAAGCCGCCGCCAATTCCGGCTTCTTCTCCACCGGTCAGCGCTGCACCGCCTCGTCGCGGCTGATCGTCACCGAGGGCATTCACGACAAGTTCGTTGCCGCACTCACCGAAAAGCTGAAGACCATCGTCGTCGACAATGCCATGAAGCCCGGCACCCATATCGGCCCCGTCGTCGATGCCCGCCAGCTCCAGACCGATACCGACTATATCAAGATCGGTAAGGACGAGGGCGCCAAGCTCGCCTTCGGCGGCGAACTCATCTCGCGCGACACGCCCGGCTTCTATCTGCAGCCGACGCTCTTTACCGAAGCGACCAACCAGATGCGCATCAGCAGAGAAGAGATCTTCGGACCGGTCGTGTCCCTCATTCGCGTGAAGGATTACGACGAGGCGCTGGCGACCGCCAACGACACGCCGTTCGGCCTGTCCTCAGGCATTGCCACGACCAGCCTCAAGCATGCGACGCATTTCAAGCGCAATTCCGAGGCCGGCATGGTGATGGTCAACCTGCCGACCGCCGGCGTTGATTTCCACGTCCCCTTCGGCGGCCGCAAGGGCTCGTCCTACGGCCCGCGCGAACAGGGCAAGTACGCCGCCGAATTCTACACAACCGTCAAAACCGCCTACACGCTGGCTTGAGACCAAGCGCGATAACCCTGATCGTACGAGGCGGTCAGGGGATATCCTGAAGGACAGAGACTATGAAGAAGAAAGCAGAATGGCCGCGTAAGCTGAGGTCGCAGGAATGGTACGGCGGCACGAGCCGCGACGTGATCTACCACCGCGGCTGGCTCAAGAACCAGGGATATCCGCACGACCTGTTCGACGGACGCCCTGTTATCGGCATCCTCAACACCTGGTCGGACATGACGCCGTGCAACGGCCACCTGCGCGAGCTCGCAGAAAAGGTGAAGGCGGGTGTCTGGGAAGCCGGTGGCTTCCCGCTCGAGGTACCGGTCTTCTCGGCCTCCGAAAATACCTTCCGCCCGACCGCGATGATGTACCGCAATCTGGCGGCTCTGGCCGTCGAAGAAGCGATCCGCGGCCAGCCGATGGACGGCTGCGTGCTGCTCGTCGGCTGCGACAAGACCACGCCGTCGCTGTTGATGGGTGCCGCCTCCACCGACCTGCCGTCGATCGTCGTCACCGGCGGCCCGATGCTGAACGGCTATTTCCGCGGCGAACGCGTCGGTTCCGGCACGCATCTGTGGAAGTTCTCCGAAATGGTGAAGGCCGGCGAGATGACGCAGGCCGAATTCCTCGAGGCGGAAGCTTCGATGAGCCGTTCATCCGGCACCTGCAACACGATGGGCACGGCCTCCACCATGGCGTCCATGGCCGAAGCGCTCGGCATGGCACTGTCCGGCAATGCCGCGATCCCGGGCGTCGATTCCCGCCGCAAGGTCATGGCGCAGCTCACCGGCCGCCGCATCGTGCAGATGGTCAAGGACGACCTGAAGCCTTCCGAGATCCTGACGAAGCAGGCCTTCGAAAACGCCATCCGCACCAATGCGGCGATCGGCGGATCGACCAATGCCGTCATCCACCTGCTGGCGATTGCCGGCCGCGTCGGCATCGACCTGACGCTCGACGACTGGGACCGTTGCGGCCGTGATGTTCCGACGATCGTCAACCTGATGCCGTCGGGCAAGTACCTGATGGAAGAGTTCTTCTATGCCGGCGGCCTGCCGGTCGTGCTGAAGCGCCTCGGCGAAGCCGGCCTGCTGCACAAGGATGCGCTGACGGTATCAGGCGAAACCGTCTGGGACGAAGTCAAGGATGTCGTCAACTGGAACGAGGACGTCATCCTGCCGGCCGAAAAGGCGCTGACCTCCTCGGGCGGCATCGTCGTGGTGCGTGGCAATCTCGCGCCGAAGGGCGCGGTGCTGAAGCCATCAGCAGCTTCGCCGCATCTGATGGTGCACAAGGGCAGAGCGGTCGTCTTCGAAGACATCGACGACTACAAGGCCAAGATCAACGACGACAATCTCGATATCGACGAAAACTGCGTCATGGTCATGAAGAACTGCGGCCCGAAGGGTTATCCGGGCATGGCCGAAGTCGGCAACATGGGTCTGCCGCCGAAGGTGCTCAAGAAGGGCATTACCGACATGGTGCGCATCTCCGATGCGCGCATGTCCGGTACGGCCTACGGCACCGTCGTGCTGCATACCTCGCCGGAAGCGGCTGTCGGCGGCCCGCTCGCTGTCGTCAGGAACGGCGACATGATCGAGCTCGATGTGCCGAACCGCCGCCTGCATCTCGACATTTCCGAAGAGGAACTGACAAAGCGCTTGGCCGAATGGCAGCCGAACCATGACCTGCCGACATCGGGCTATGCCTTCCTGCATCAGCAGCACGTCGAAGGGGCCGACACCGGCGCCGACCTCGACTTCCTCAAGGGATGTCGCGGAAGTGCAGTCGGCAAGGACAGCCACTAACGGGCGTATCCGAGATTGGGATCGTTGAAGAGGCGGGGTGAAAGCCCCGCCTTTTCTTTGCACTTGTTAGACAACGAAATGACGCTATATTCTGTACAAATGTATAGGAGATATGGTCATGCCTAAAATGGTCGGCGCGGCGGAGTTCAAGGCGAAATGCTTGAACCTTATCGATCAGATGCGGAACGACGATGAATCTATCGTTATCACTAAGCGCGGCAAGCCGGTTGCCGTGCTTTCGCCGGCACGTGAGCCAAGCAGGCGCAAGAGCATCATCGGTGCGATGAAGGGCAGCGTATCGCGCTATGACGATCCGCTGTCTCCGGTCGCTGAACCAGAGGATTGGAACGCGGTTCGTTGATCGTCATCGACACGCATATCCTCGTCTGGGCAATGCAGGACGATGCACGCCTCGGCTCACAAGCCCGGCGCATCATCGACGAGATGACGGAGAAAAGCCGAATTCTGATTTCGGCAATTACACCTTGGGAAATCGCGGTGCTTGTGCAGAAGGGACGCTTGGCGCTTGGCGACGATGTCGGGCGATGGATCAATGGCGCGCTGTCTCTGCCCGGACTCCAACTCGCGCCGATTGAACCTTCCATCGCGATAGACAGCGTTCGGCTCCCTGGTGAGTTTCATGCCGACCCTGCCGATCGCATCATCGCAGCCACCGCCCGTTTCCATCGTGTACCGTTACTTACGGCCGATCAGGCAATCCTCAACTACGGCGCACGCGGCCATCTCCAGGTCCTTGCGGCTGGTTAACAGCGGAGCCTCAAGTTGCTGCCGGGGAGCCGATGTCGATCCACGGAAAATTCTGGATCTAGCCGTTGGAGACTGCCATGCGGCGCTCGTCCTCGGCCCCATGTGCAAAGAGCATGCGGATTGCCGGCCAATTGCGACGGAAGGCCGCCACGCAGGCCGGGTCGAAATGCGTGCCGCTGCAGGCGACGATTTCGCGGTAAGCCTTCTCCATCGGCCAAGCCTGCTTGTAGGGGCGCTTAGAGCACAGCGCGTCGAAGACATCGGCGACGGCGACGATGCGTGCCTCGATCGGGATCTCATCGCCGGCAAGGCCGTTGGGGTAACCGGTGCCATCCCATTTTTCGTGATGGCCGCCAATGATGGCGTGGCGACACGTGAAAGCTCAGCCGAGCTGTTTGCGTGTTTCTACAGGCGGGACGGCCGCAGCAAATCAGCCTGTTCTGTCAGCTCTGGCTTTGGCTCTGCATCTGGCTGCCGTCCTCGACCTTCACCGTGACCGAGAGCTTTTCACCAGGTGTGCCGATGCGCATGCCCGATACCGGAGCTGCATCCTTGTAAGAAAGACCGGAGGCTGTGCGGACATAGCGGTCATCCGGGCAGATCTTGTTGGCGGGATCGAAGCCGACCCAGCCGAGGCCTGGAATATGCGCCTCTGCCCAGGCATGGGTGGCGGCCTGCTCGACCTTTTCTTCCATCATCAGATAGCCGGAGACGTAGCGCGCCGGCATATCCAGTGCGCGAGCGGCGGAGACGAAGATATGGGCGTGGTCCTGGCAGACGCCGGTCTTCTTCTCCAGCGCCTGTTCGGCGGTGGTTTCGGTGCCGCTGGTGCCGGGCCTGTATTTCACCGCCTCGTGGATCGCCGCCATCAGCGCATGCATGCGGGCAAGCTCGGTTTCACCGGTCACACCTTTGATCAGTTCCTTCACCAGCCTGCCGCCTTTGGTCAGCGGCGTCTCGCGCAGGAAGAGCCAGAGCGGGCAGAAGCCGGTATGGGGACCGATCACGCCGTTGCGATCCTCGGTTTCGATCTCGCCTTCGGCAACGATGCGGGTCACCTGCTGTTCGCCTTCCAGCGAGACGAGGTTCACATGATTGCCGAACTGGTCGTCATATTCGACCTCTGGCTTGGCGCCTTCGACATGCAGCGACCAGTTGATCACGGTCTGGCCGACCATGGTCGGCGGCGTCAGGCGCAGGCGCTGCAGGGAAAACTGCGCCGGCTCGTCGTAGCGGTATTCGGTGAGGTGGCTGATTTTCAGTCTCATGATCTGACCCGCTTAAGCATAGAACCGGTAGCCATCGGAGATCTCGTTGCCGAGCTTGTTGTTGCGCGCGACGAAATCCTCGAGGAATTCATGCAGGCCCTGATCCATGACATCCTTGATCTTCAGGGTCTGCAGCGTGGCGCGGATAGCATCCGCCGTATCGTGCGCGGCCAGCCGCTCGCCATAGTCCTTGGCGATGTAGCCGAGGTTGCTGACGATCTTCTCGTAGCAATAGGCGAGCGAACGCGGCATCTGGCCGTTAAGGATGAGGAAGTCGGCGATGTTCATGGCGCGGTATTCGCCGTCATAGGCCCAGCTGTAGGAACGATGGGCGGAGACCGAACGCAGGATCGACTCCCACTGAACGTTGTCGACCGAAGAGCCGACCTGCGAGATCGAAGGCAGCAGCACGTAATATTTCACGTCGAGGATACGGCTGGTATTATCGGCACGCTCGATGAAGGTGCCGATACGGGCGAAATTATAGAGCTCGTTGCGCAGCATCGAACCATGAAACGCGCCGCGGATGAGGCCCGCCCGATGCTTGATGACGTCGATGACTTCAGGCAGCTCCGCCGCCTTCAGCTTTTTCGACAGCAGTTCCTTGAGATCGATCCAGCATTCGTTGGTCGCTTCCCAGGTCTCGCGTGTCAGCGCCGTGCGCACCATGCGGGCGTTGTTGCGGCCGAAATCGATGCAGGACATGACGCTCGACGCGTTCTGGCGGTCGCGCAGCATGTAGTCGATCACGTCGGGTCCGGTCAGCTTCGAATGGCTCTCGTCGTAGAGTTCGCGCACGCCGGCGCTCTGCAGAACGCCGTCCCAATTGTCATCGCCGGCGTCGCTGCGTGTCAGCGACATGCGCAGGCCGGCATCCACGAGACGTGCGATATTCTCAGCGCGCTCGATGTACCGGAACATCCAGTAGAGCCCGTTTGCAGTTCTTCCGAGCATCAGTCCTCCAATACCCAGGTGTCTTTGGTGCCGCCGCCCTGGCTGGAATTGACGACCAGCGAGCCCTGCTTCAGCGCCACGCGGGTGAGCCCGCCCGGAATGATCTGCACCTTGTCGGAAACCAGCACATAGGGGCGCAGGTCGACATGGCGGGGTGCGATACCCTTGTTGACGAGGATCGGCACAGTGGACAGCGACAGCGTCGGCTGGGCGATGTAGTTGCTGGGCTTGACCTTCAGCTTCTCGGCGAAATCGGCACGCTCCTTCTTGGACGCGGTCGGGCCGACGAGCATGCCGTAGCCGCCGGAGCCATGCACTTCCTTGACGACCAGCTCTTCCAGATGCTCCAGCACGTATTTCAGGCTGGATGCTTCCGAGCAGCGCCAGGTCGGCACGTTCTCGAGGATCGGCTTGCGGCCGGTATAGAACTCGACGATCTCGGGCATGTAGGAATAGATCGCCTTGTCGTCGGAAATACCGGTGCCGGGCGCATTGGCGATGGTGATGTTGCCTGAGCGGTAGACATCCATGATGCCGGGAATGCCGAGGGCGGATTCCGGACGGAAGGTGAGGGGGTCGAGGAAATCGTCGTCGACGCGGCGGTAGAGCACGTCGATCGCCTCGTAGCCGCGCGTCGTGCGCATCTTCACCTTGCCGTCGATGACACGCAGGTCCGAGCCTTCGACGAGCTCGACACCCATCGTGTCGGCGAGGAAGGAATGTTCGTAATAGGCGGAATTATAGATGCCGGGCGTCAGGACCGCGACACGCGGCTTGCCCTTGCAGCCGGGAGGTGCCAGCGAAGCAAGGCTCTGGCGCAGCAGATAGGGATAGTCTTCGACGCGCTGCACCCGGTTCTCATGGAAGAGTTCCGGGAACATCTGCATCATGGTTTCCCGATTTTCCAGCATGTAGCTGACGCCCGAGGGTGTACGGGCATTATCCTCCAGCACGTAGAACTGGTCTTCGCCTGTTCTCACGATATCGGTGCCGACGATGTGAGTGTAGACGCCGCCCGGCGGGCGGAAGCCGATCATCTCGGGCAGGAAGGCGTCGTTCTTCTCGATCAGCTCGCGCGGGATGCGGCCGGCGCGGATGATTTCCTGCTTGTGATAGATGTCGTCGAGGAAGGCGTTGAGCGCGATCACCCGCTGCTCGATACCCTGAGCGAGCTTGCGCCATTCGCGGGCGGAGATGATGCGGGGGATGATGTCGAAGGGGATGAGCTTTTCGGAACTGTCGGCGTGGCCGTAAACCGCAAAAGTGATGCCGGTTTTCCGGAAGATGTTTTCAGCATCGCGGGACTTTGAAATCAGGTGCGCCCGGTCTTGGCTGTTGTACCACTCAAAGTATTTTTCATATGGCGCTCGGGGACTTTCGTCTCCGGTGATCATTTCATCAAATGCCAAAGGTGTGGCTCCCCTTTTTTGTTCATTTGAATACAACACAAAAGGCAATGCAAGAACCATGCACAGTTCGCATGGAAGATTCATAAAATCTTCTGCAATGCAAAAACGGGTGAAAAACTGGGCATTTATCAGGAGCTGGCGCGACGCGGATTCATGTCGATCCTGGCATGGCGCACAAAAGATGAGCAGGTGATTATTTCCTGCCCCGGCGACGGATCAAACTCTGTCCGTGCTGATGATCGCCATGATGCTCAAAGGAAAGGGCCGGATCACTCCGGCCCCTCATGATATCTCACACTTATGCGCGTTCGCGGCGCTGGCCGCCGCCATTGCGGCCGCCCTTGCGGCGCATGCCGCCATTGCCGTCGCGGCGCTGTTCGCCGTTCTGCTGCTGGTCGCCGTGGTTACGCGCCGGGCGGCCGTGGGCGTGCTGCTTGTTGCCGCGATGATGGCCGGTTGCCTCACCCGGTTGGGCCGGACGCTGCTGCTGATTGCGGGCCGGGCGGAAATCGGAAGTCGAGGCCAGATCGTTGTCCGGGCCGGTATCCGGCGTCAGTTCGTTGCGGCGCTGGCCGCGGAAGTCCTGGTTGCGGTTGTTGCGATGGGGGTGAGCACGACGCTCTTCGCCGCCACGGACTTCGGAGACTTCGCCCTCGTTGCGGGGGCGACGATCACCATGGCCGGCGGGACGGCCGTTGCCATTGCGGGTCTCGCTGCGGCCGCCTTCACGGCGCTCGCCACCGCGCTGGCCGCCTTCACCGCGACCACCCTGGCCGCGCTGCTGGCTTTGGTCGCCACGGCCGCGATTGTTGCTGCGGGGGGCGGCGCGCAGGTCAACCGGGGGTTCGCCGCTGGCAACTGCGATGCTGATGCCCATCAGCTTTTCGATATCGCGCAGCAGGCGTGCTTCGTCCGGGGTGCAGAAAGCAATAGCGATGCCGTCGCGGCCGGCGCGCGCCGTGCGGCCGATGCGGTGGACATAGGCGTCGGGCACTTCCGGCAGGTCGTAGTTGAAGACGTGGCTGACGGCGGGGATATCGATGCCGCGGGCGGCGACGTCGGTCGCAATCAGTGTCTTGATGGCGCCGTCGCGGAAGCCCTTCAGCGCGCGTTCGCGCTGGCCCTGGCTCTTGTTGCCGTGGATGGAGGCGACTGAGTAGCCGACCTGTTCCAGATGCTTGGCGAGCTTTTCGGCGCCGTGCTTGGTGCGCAGGAAGACGATGGAGCGGCCATCGGGGTTTTCGGTCAGCGTCTTCTTCAAGAGAACGGTCTTGTCGTTCTTGCCGGGAACGAAATGCACATACTGCTCGACCTTGTCGGCGGCCTTGCCCGGAGGCGTCACTTCCACTTTGACGGGATCGGTGAGGTAATCGCCGGCGAGATCGGCAATCGCCTTCGGCATGGTGGCCGAGAAGAGCATGGTCTGGCGGCGCTTCGGCACCATCTTGGCGATCTTGCGCAGGTCATGCACGAAGCCGAGGTCGAGCATCTGGTCGGCTTCGTCGAGCACGAGATAGCGCACGGCCGTCAGGGTGATGGCGTTGCGGTTGCAGAGATCGAGCAGGCGGCCGGGGGTGGCAACGAGGATGTCGGAGCCGCGCTCGAGCTGAAGCTGCTGCTTGTTGATGGAGACGCCGCCGACGACGACGTTGATGCGCAGCGGCGACTTGCGGATGAATTTTCTGAGACTGTCGGCGATCTGGTTCACCAGTTCGCGGGTCGGCGCCAGGATCAGCGTGCGGACCGAGCGGTTGTCCGGACGCTTTTCTTCCTTGAGCAGGCGCTCGATGAGCGGCAGGCCGAAGGCGGCCGTCTTGCCGGTGCCGGTCTGGGCAAGGCCGATCAGGTCACGGCCCTGGATGAGGAGGGGGATAGCCTGTTCCTGAATAGGCGTCGGCGTTTCGATGCCGAGTTGGAACAGGGTGGCGACGACCGGCTTGGAGACACCGAGCGATTCAAAATTGGTCAAGTCATAACCTTTTAGGGCGCGCCAAACGAAAACGCCGGATCGCCGAATGCGGTCCGGTGTCAATCTGGCGTCAAGAACCCCGCGTGAAATGGGAACTTGTAAGTTGGAAAAAGCTTTCCAGCGCGTCTTGCCGCACTTGGGTCACGGCATCATCAGAATGCGCTCTATCCTTCTTCAGCATCTGTTGCAGTGGCACGCTCACGCGGCGGCCGGAAGGTGAAAGCTGAGCGCCATGTGGTCTATTTCCTGCCGGAAGTCAAGAGGATCAGCCGACAACGACCTCTGCAGGCATGGAAAGGACGAAACTTCCTGTGGCCGTCTCCGTGCCGTTGATGAGAATTGCGATGCGATGTTCGCCGGGATAATAGCGCCGCGTCGTGATCGGCCGCATTGCGTGGCGACGCTGCACGACATGGTCTTCACCGGCTGTAAGCGTCACGGTTTTCCATTTGAAGACCTTCGGGGAGAGGGAGCCGTCAGCCTTCACGTGATGGATGGCATAGTCGATCATCAGGGATTGAGAGGCCTTGCCGGCATTGCGCAAGCGGATTTCGAAATCCAGACCTTCGCCGAAAAGCACTGATGGCTTGGGCAATCGCAATTCGCATTCCAGAGCCGATGCCGCGCCGAAGCCGAAATTGGCGAGCGCCTGGGCATGACCCTTCTTCAGCAGCGTCCGGGAGGCGTGTTTGAGAAGCCAGCGGCGTTCGGGGGAAGCCTCTTCGATATGTTCGGCAATGAAGGCCGCGACGAGATCGGGATGATCCTTGGCGATATCGTTCAGGCTGTTTGCCACCGAACGGCGAACATAGTCTTCGGGATCGTCCATCAGCGCCGTCAGAATCGGCAGGATGGGAGAAGGGTCCTTGATCAGCTGCGGCAGTCTCATCGCCCAGGGCAGGCGGGGGCGGGTGCCTTCGCTCGCCAGCCGCCGCACATGATGGTTGGGATCGTCGACCCAGCGGGTGATCGTCGCCAGCGCGCGCGGTTGATCCTGATGGATGAACTGGCGGATACCGAACTCCGCGGTGAAATGCGGCGTCAGCGCTTTCAGAAGATCGAGCGCGATATCGAAATCGCCGACGCCACGTGCGGCGATGAATCGGTTGACGGGCAGCAGCATCCAGCCGGTCAGCCCAACCTTGCCGGCGGCCGGCAGGCTCGCGCCAAGGATTGCCGCGGCTTGCGGGAAATTCTCGGGCAGGGTCGCAAGAAGCGCGTCGCGGATCAGTGCTGCGCGCTCCATGAGCTCCAGCGATTCTATGCCACCGGTTGCGAGTGCTGTGAACCGGTCGCTGTCGAAGGAAGGGGCGCCGGCGGCGATGATCTCCGCCATCGCGCGCACGAGCGCCGGATGCAGAAGGTTCTTGAGTGGTTCGGGCATCGCATATCCTCCCTCTGAAACATGCGATGCATGGCCCGGCGCCGGCGGGAGGTCAAGCGGCGCCGGTAAGACCTTCAGCGCCTGCAGACCTCGATGCGATAGGACTCGCCCCAACGGTCATAGCGCCATTCGGGATGGCAGAAGCGCGGACCGTAATAGGCAGGGTATGCGGGATAGGCCGGATAATAGGCATAAGGCCGTGGATAATAGGCGTAGGGTCCAGGGTAAGCGGGACGCGAGGCAATCGCTCCACCTACAACGCCGCCGATGACGCCGCCGGCAACACCGCCCCAGAAGGCATCGTGCGGCCGGGCGTTTGCGGTATCGGCTGTTGCCAGCGAAGCGCCGGCGAATGTCAGTGCAATCAGGCCCGCCGCCACTGTCTTATGAAGAACGGACATGTCGAATTCCTTTCGTGGTAGGCTTGTCATTGAAGCCATTGCCAGAATCCGCTCCGATCGCGGCGCGTTCATGGTCGCGCAGGCCGTGCCGGGATTAAATTTTCTCCATACTTGCCGCTCCTGAACTGGGCTGGCGGCGTTTTCCCCGCGACCTTCTGGCCATGTCAGCTCCGTGCAAGCCTTTGTTGTCACCGTGACCCACCACCTTCATGAGCCGGCTCGGGATCTTTGCCTTGCGGAATTTTATGGTTAACAGCTTGTTAAAGGCCTTGGTGTTATAGTTGTTCTAAGAGATATTTCATTCATTGCGGGAGTGAAGATTTTTTGATTTCTACCGGGGAACTCTTGGAACTGGCCTGCCGCCGGATCGCTGATCTGGATACCCCGGCCTATGTCAAAAACAGCGAACTCCGCTATGTCGCCGTCAACGAGGCCTATGCCCGCTTTTTCGGCCGCGAAATCTCCGATTTCATCGGGCGGCGCAGCCGTGAACTCTTCGACCGGCCGGAAGAAGAAGAACGTGAGGACCGCGAGCGCCGTGCGCTGGTTTTCGGCACGGAAGAGAGCGCCATCGCCTTCGATGCCGCGGGACTCAGCCATGAACCGGTGCTGATCGAGAGCTTTTCGCCCTCGCAGGACCGAGCCTATGTGCTCGGCATCTTCGATGCGCGCGAAACGCGCCGTGCCATTCCCGACGTTGCCGATACGATCGCCGCCGACCTCGGCCGTATCCGCGAGGCGCTGGAAAATCTCGATCATCCGATCGGTATCTTCGCCGAGGACGGCCGTCCGCTGATCGTCAATGCCGCCTATCGCGGGGGCAGCAGGTATGCGCCAGATGGCAGCAAGTCTGCGCCAGACGGCGGCAAATCCGCGCCGGCAGGCGAGACCGCCTGGCATGAGAGCGTGCGGGAGCGGGATCTGCTGCGTACCATCATGGAGGACCTTCCGGTTGCCGCCTTCGTGCGCGACGAGGATCACCGGCTGGTCTACGCCAATCAGTATTACGAGACCTTCACCGGCCACGCTCGATCCAAAGCACTGGGGATGACCGAGCACGAGATGTTCGGGCAGGAGGCAGGCGAGGCGATCTACCGGGAAAACCTGCTGGCGCTGAAGAACGGCGTGCTGACCGAAGTCGAGAGCACCCTGCCGAATACCGACGGCGAAATCTTTCAGGTAATCTCCCGCGTCAACCGGGTCGTGACGCCTGATGGCAAGCGCTATGTCGTCGGTTCCTTCTCCGACATCACGCCGCTGAAAGCGCGCGAAAAGGAATTGATCGAGGCGCGTGAGCAGGAAGAACTGCTGCATCAGGAAATCGAGAGCATTCTGCGTTCGCTGCCGGTCGGCGTGCTGATCCTCGATAACGATCACACCATTCTCTACGTCAATGACGAGTTCTACAGCATCTGGGAACTGCCGCTCGACGATCGCTTCGATGGGCGGCCGTTCATCGATGTCATCAAGCGCAATTACGAGCTCGGCCGTTACGGTGAGACGCAAACGCCGGAAGAGATCTACGCATTTCGTAAGGGGCTTTTCGAGGCAAGCAATCCGGAGCCGATCGAGCTCGACTGGGCTGCCGGCAAATCGGTCATCTTCGATTCCAGGCGCATTTCCAGCAACCGCATCCTGCTGACCTATTCCGATATTTCCGCCGTACGTGCGCGCGAGCAGGAAATCCACGAGGCGCGCGCGGCGCTGGAAAGCCTCGGCGAGATGATGCGCGATGCGACACATGCCATGTCGCAGGGACTTGCGATCGTCCAGGACGGCGTGATCAAGCTTTCCAATGACGGGCTTGCCGACGTGCTGCGCATTCCGGCGGAGCTGACTGAGGCGGGCCGGGGCTGGATCGATCTCTTCCAGTTCTGCGCCAATCGCGGCGATTTCCACGACAAGGCGGTCGAAACGCTGGAGGAGTGGCGGGCCAATATCGCGGCGCGCCGGCCAATCTCCACCGTCTTCCATGTCGGCGGTGAGCGCTGGGTGAACATGGAAGCCACTATCAGCGAGCGGCAGCACTGGGTGGCGCTGTTTACCGATGTGACTGAACTCAAGCAGCGCGAGGAGGAACTGACGCAGCTTTTGTCGCGTGCTGAGGCCGCCGACCGCGCCAAGTCCGAATTCCTCGCCAATATGAGCCATGAGATCCGCACGCCGATGAACGGGGTGCTCGGCATGGCGGAACTGCTTGCCAAGACCAATCTCGATACCCGCCAGAAGACCTTCGTCGACATCATCGTCAAGTCGGGCAATGCGCTACTGACGATCATCAACGACATCCTCGATTTCTCGAAGATCGATGCCGGGCAGATGAAACTGCGCAAATCTGCTTTTGATCTGGTGGAGGCTGTCGAGGATGTCGCGACGCTGCTGTCTTCGCCTGCGGCGGAGAAGAATATCGAACTGCTGGTTCGAGCCGCTCCCGATCTGCCGGCGGCCGTCATCGGCGATGCGGGGCGCTTCCGCCAGATCGTGACCAATCTCGTCGGCAATGCGGTGAAATTCACCGAGCGCGGGCACGTCTTCGTGGATATCGGTTTCGAGCCGTCTGCAGGCGGTGAGGTCATGATCAACCTGCGCATCGAGGATACCGGCATCGGCATTCCGACCGAGAAGGTGGAATCGGTCTTCGACAAGTTCTCACAGGTCGATTCCTCATCGACCCGGCGTCATGAAGGCACGGGCCTGGGCCTCGCGATCACGGCCGGCCTCGTCGATCTCTTCGGCGGCTATATCAATGTCGAAAGCGAATGGGGCAAGGGCTCGGTCTTCACCGTCAAGCTGCCCTTCGCCATTGCCGCCGCCCGCGTCGAGCCGAGGCCTCTGCCGATCAACGTGCAGGGGGCGCGCATCCTGGTTGTCGACGATAACGAGGTCAATCGCCGTATCCTGACCGAACAACTGAGCCTCTGGGGCTTCGACGGCGTTGCCGCAGAAGGTGGCGCCACCGGCTTTGCCATTCTGGAGGCTGCTGCCGATCTCGGCATCAAGGTCGATGCCGTCGTGCTCGACTATCATATGCCTGACATGAACGGCGCCGAGGTCGCGCGCCGTCTGCGCGCCGACAGCCGCTTCGTGGATTTGCCGATCATCTTCCTGACCTCGATGGATATTTCCGGCACGGAGAAAGAATTCGCGGCGCTGAACGGCCACGCGCATCTGATGAAGCCGGCACGCGCCAATGTGATGCGCAATACGGTGGTCGAGGTCGTACGGGCAAGCCGCGTCAAACAGGCTTCCGAGACCGAGATCATGCGGCTGCAGAAGGAAGTGGAGGCCGCACCACCACCGGCGCCGACACCTGCTCCGAAGAAGGGGGCGGCCGAATTCGTCGATGTCCTCGTGGCCGAAGACAACGAAGTCAACCAGATCGTCTTCACGCAGATCCTGCAGGGAACCGGGCTTTCCTTCCTCGTCGTCAACAACGGGGAGGAGGCTGTGGAAGCCTGGGAGCAGCATACGCCGCGCCTCATCATGATGGACGTTTCCATGCCCGTCATGAACGGCCATCAGGCGACGAAACTGATCCGCCAGAAGGAGCAGGGCCAAGGGCGTCGCGTGCCTGTTATCGGTGTGACGGCACATGCGCTGGAAAGCGACCGGGAACTCTGCCTCGATGCGGGCATGGACGATTACATGTCCAAGCCGATCAGTCCGGAACTTCTGGAAGACAAGATCCGCCAGTGGCTCGGCCGTGGCGAATTGCAGCCGGGCCGCTCCGGCTATTGAGGCTTGACGCCGCAGAGCATTTCCCGCTTGCCGGCAAAGCCCTTGCGCCGCTCGACAACGAAGCCGGCGCCCGCCAGATTGCGGCGCACGAAGCCTGCCGCGGCATAGGTCGCGAAGCTTCCGCCGGGAGCGGTCCTGTCACAGACGAGGCGCATGAGTTCTTCCGACCACATGTCGCCGTTGCGCGATGGGGCGAAGCCATCGAGATACCAGGCATCGAAACCGGGAGCAGCTTCAGCCACACTGCCGAGCGCGCGGCCGCAAACGACGCTGAGCCTCGTCTGGTCGTCGAGATCGAGCAGGACAAGGCCTTCGGGTGTGTCGGGCCATGCGGCCGCCAACGCCCGCCGTTCGGTGTCGATTTCGGGCCAGTGCGCCAGCGCACGGTCGATTTCATCGCGGCGCATCGGATAGAGTTCGAAGGACATGAAATGCAGGTGCTGTCCCGGCTGGCGGTAAAGCTTCCATTGTCGCCAGGTCTCTGAAAAATTCAGGCCGGTGCCGAAGCCGAGTTCGCCGATGAGGAAGGTTGAACGCCCGCTCCAGCGCTCGGGCAGGCCGTTTCCGGCGAGGAAGACGTGGCCGCATTCCAGCCGCCCGTCGGTCTGGCAATAAAAATGGTCGCCAAAGGCGGTCGAATAAGGCATATCGCCGTCGCGCCATTCGAGGGGCTGCGGCTTGCCCGCGCCGATCTGATCGGGATTGATGTCTGTCATGGAAAAAGCCGATAGTCCTGCCTCGGCCTCGGGTCAATCATCGATCGACCTCCTCATTGTCGGTGGCGGCATTATGGGACTGTGGGCGGCCGTTCATGCCGAGCGTCGCGGCATAGAAACGCTGCTTGTCGATGCCGACCATCTCGGCAGCGGGGCAAGCGGTGGACTGCTCGGCGCTTTGATGCCGCATATGCCGGACCGCTGGTCGGAAAAGAAGCAGTTCCAGTTCGATGCGCTTATCTCCCTGGAAGCGGAGATTGCGGCCATTGAGGCGGCGACCGGGCTTTCGGCCGGCTACCGGCGTTCCGGCCGGCTCATTCCGCTGCCGAAACCGCATCTGCACAAGATCGCACTTGACCATTCCGCGGATGCGGAGATCCATTGGAAGGTGGGGGAACGACGTTTCCATTGGCATGTGCTGGACCGGCCGCCGGGTGACGGCTGGATCGATCCGGCGGCCGGCGAAAGTGGTTTCGTGCATGACACGCTTGCCGCTCGCGTTGCTCCTCGTTTGCTCACCGCCGCCTTGGCGGCCTTTCTGCGCAAGGCACGCCATGTGAGGGTGCTGGAGAATACGGAAATTACAGGGCTCGATCCGGCACGCGGAATGGCCTCGATCGAGGGCGGCGCCATCACCTTCGGGCGCTGCATCCTTGCTGCGGGCTATCGATCCTTTCCCCTCCTGGAGAAGTTGACACCGGGGCTGAAGAAACCACTCGGGCAAGCTGTAAAAGGGCAGGCAGCGCTGCTTGCTGCCGATATCGATCCTGGTTTGCCGACCATCTTTCGGGACGGGCTTTATGTCGTCGCGCATGAGGGTGGGCATGTGGCAGTCGGCAGCACCAGTGAGAACAGCTTCGCCAATGCCTTTTCCACGGATGAGCAGCTCGATGCAATTATCGAAGCCGCCCGCGACATGGTTCCCGCTCTGCGCGATGCGCCTGTCATCAAGCGCTGGGCCGGATTGCGCCCCAAGGCGATCGACCGCGATCCGATGGTCGGCGCGCATCCTGCGAATCGCAACCTCATTGCCCTGACCGGTGGCTTCAAGGTCAGTTTCGGGCTGGCGCATCGGCTCGCGGAGGCGGCAATATGCATCGCAAGCGATACACAAGCGGATTTTTTATTGCCGGAAAGCTTTGGAATTTCAAACCACATCGCGGTCTCTTCACGTTAAACGTGAATTAGAGGCCGCTCCGCTTCGTTATTCTGTCATGCAAATCACCTATCTGCTTGCGCATCGAGAGCGCTGGGATTGATCCGCGCTCATTTCATCCGATGGAGGAAATCGCATGCGCTATGCCATTTGCTTCACGCCATCAGCGAGCGATCCGCTCTCGCATGTGGCGGCCAATTGGCTTGGCCGCAACGTATTTTCAGGCGATATGGTCGAGCCGCCGGCAATCCGCGGCCTCGGTATCCATGAGATCGCCTTTCATACGGCGGTGCCGCGTCGCTACGGGTTCCATGGCGTGTTGAAGGCCCCTTTCCACCTCTCATCCGAGGTTTCTGAATCGCAACTCTTGCGCGACCTCATGCGGTTTTGCGGGACGTTGTCGCCCTTCCAGATTCCGCGTCTGGAGGTTGCACGCCTCGGGACTTTCTACAGCCTGTCACCGGTCCGGCCCTGCGATCAGGTTCACTACGTCGCTTCGGCGATCGTTCAGGAGTTCGATCGTTTCCGTGCGCCGCTCTCCGAGGCGGATATCGAGCGCAGCGATCCGGACGGACTTTCGGCTGCACAATTCGCGAACCTGCATCGCTGGGGTAACCCCTATGTGATGGACGAATTCCGCTTCCATATGCCGGTCACGGGTCCAGTCAACGCCGTCGACATGCCGCGTATCGAGCAGGCGTTGCGGTCGATCTTCGATCCGGTGCTCGTCGATCCGGTGACGGTCTCGAATGTCGCGCTGATGATCGAGGAAGGTGCCGGCGGTCCGTTCCGGGTGCACTCGCTGCATCCGATGGGCAAGGTGAGCGCCCGCAAGATCGCCTGAGGCGCCGCCTCGGGCAAAAGGCCAGTTACGCACTTTTACGCCTCGACATTCCGCTCACGGATGCTACCGTTTCACCTGTCTTTTCAAAAGGTGATTTGATGGTATCCGAGACCTATGCGCGCAATCTCATCGGTTACGGGCGCAAGACGCCCGATCCGAAATGGCCAGGCGAGGCGCGCGTCGCAGTGCAGTTCGTCATCAATTACGAAGAGGGTGGCGAGAGCTCCATCCTCGACGGCGATCCGGCGTCGGAAAACCTGTTGTCGGAAATCGTCGGCGCGCAGCCCTGGCCGAACCAGCGCAATCTCAACATGGAGTCGATCTATGAATACGGCTCCCGTGCCGGCTTTTGGCGGCTCTGGCGTCTTTTCACCGACCTCAAGGTGCAGGCGACCGTCTACGGCGTGACGCTTGCCATGGCCCGCAACCCGGAAGCGGTCGCCGCCATGAAGGAAGCCGGCTGGGAGATTGCCAGCCACGGCTATCGCTGGCTGGAATACAAGGATTTTCCGGAAGATCTGGAGCGCAAGCACATTCTGGAAGCGGTGCGGCTGCACACCGAACTGACGGGCGAGCGGCCTTACGGGATGTATCAGGGCAAGCCGTCGGACAATACGCTGCGGCTGGTTCAGGAGGAGGGCGGGTTCCTTTATTCGTCGGATTCTTATGCCGACGATCTTCCCTATTGGGTGAAGGGCATCGATGAAAATCCCTTCCTCATCATCCCCTATACGCTCGAAACCAACGACATGCGCTTTGCGACTCCGCAGGGCTTCAATTCCGGCGACCAATTCTTCACCTACCTCAAGGATGCGTTCGACACGCTTTATGAAGAGGGCAAGGAAGGCAGCGCGAAGATGATGTCCGTCGGCCTGCATTGCCGTCTCGTCGGCCGGCCCGGACGCGTGGCGGCGCTCAAGCGCTTCATGGAATATGTGCTGAAGCACGATAAGGTGTGGATCCCACGCCGTATCGAAATTGCGAAGCACTGGCATGCGAACCACAAGCCGGGAACGATCTGATGATCTCGCGCAGTGAGTTTGTGTCCCGCTTCGGCGGCGTCTTCGAGCATTCGCCCTTCATTGCAGAACGGGCCTATGACGATGGCTTTGTCGGCGACAAGCTGACCGTGGACCGCGTGCACACGGAGCTCGTCGCTATTTTTCGTGCCGCGAGCGAGGAGGAGCGCCTCGGCGTGTTGCGCGCCCATCCCGATCTTGCCGGGCGGCTGGCGATATCCGGTCAACTGACGGAAGACAGCAAGAAGGAGCAGGCCGGTGCCGGTCTCGACCGGTTGAGCCCTGAAGAGCACGCGCGTTTCACCGAACTCAACTCCGCCTATACGCAGAAATTCGGCTTTCCCTTCATCATCGCCGTGAAGGGGCTGAACAAGGACGATATCCTTGCCGCTTTCGAAAAGCGGATTGACAATACCAGCGACGAGGAATTCGCGACTGCTGCAGCTGAGGTCGAAAAGATCGCGCTGCTGCGCCTGACATCCATGCTTCCGGAGACCTGATGACCGATACGCCTGATATCAGCCTGCCAGCTTTCGCCACCGGTGCCACGTGAAGGCTTGAGTTCTTTCCTCTTTCAAGCGCGTCACTTATATTTGCGGCATCAGGAGTGATACGGCGATGAGACCGTCGGAAGTGTTGGAAAAGAACAGGCAGGCGATCCGCGAAGCGACCAAACGCTTCAATGCAGCAAACCCGCGTGTCTTCGGCTCCGTCGCCCGTGGCGAGGATCGGCCGGACAGCGATCTGGACATTCTGGTCGATGCGCTGCCCGGCAGCACATTGCTGACGCTTGGTGGTTTGCAGGATGCTTTGGAGCAGATGATGCTTGGCACGTCGATCCACCTTCTGACCCCCGGCGATTTTCCCGAATCGATCCGCACCCGGGTTCTTTCCGAGGCCAAGCCCATATGAGCGAGAGTCGTATCCCGTATCTTCTCGAGCGGATGCGATCGGCCGCGGCCGAGGCCCACGCAATGATCGCTGATGTCGGCAAGCAGCGGTTTATCGAGGATATCGTCTTGCAGCGCGCTGTCGGAATGAGTCTCCTGATGGCGTCGGAGACCGCTGCTCAATTGATGAAGATCCATCCCGAATTCGCCGTAGAACACCCCGAATTTCCCTGGGGCGCGATGCGCGGCATGCGCAACCGCATCGCGCATGGCTATTTCGACATTGATTTGGAGAACGTCTGGGCCACAGCCAAAGACGATGTGCCTGATCTGCTCGACAGGCTTGATCTTGTCCGCAACTGGCGTGCGCAAGGCGAATAGGTCCAATGTCCCAATATCTCGAAATACAGAATCTCACGCGATCCGCCTTCGCGCCCTTCGGCGACGTGATCGAAGCCGATCCCGCAACAATGCGCTATATCAACGGCGGCAATACCGAGCGTTTCCATGCGCTTGCAGCGCCCGAAGCTGAAGGCGAGGGCGCTCGTATCATCATCAATCTCTTTCGCGGCCAGCCGCGTGCTTTTCCCTATGAGATCGGCATGATGGAGCGGCATCCTTTCGGCAGCCAGAGCTTCTCGCCGATCTCGGGCCGCCCTTTCCTCGTCATCGTTTCGGAAGATGAAGGCGGTCGCCCGGCGCGGCCGCAGGCCTTTCTCGCGCGCGGCGATCAGGGCGTGAATTACCGGCGCAATGTCTGGCATCATCCGCTGATGGCGCTTGGAGAGCCGAGCGATTTTCTCGTTGTCGACCGTGACGGGCCAGGCAACAATCTGGAAGAATTCTTCTTCGACGAGCCCTTCATCATCAAAGAGCCAGGCCTATGACCGGACTGACCACCCATGTTCTCGATACTGCACTCGGCAAGCCGGCACAGGGGTTGCGGATCGATCTCTTTCACATCGAGGGTGAGCTTCGCCACCATATCAAGACCGTAGAGACCAATGCCGATGGCCGTGTCGATGGCGGGCCAATCCTGATCGGCGAGAGCTTTCGCGCCGGTACCTACGAACTGCTTTTTCACGCCGGAGATTACCTCAGGGCAAACGGGACGCCTCTGCCGCATCCGGCTTTCCTCGACCTCGTGCCGATCCGCTTCGGCATTGCCGATACTGCGGCGCATTATCATGTGCCGCTGCTGATCTCGCCCTATGGCTATTCCACCTATCGCGGGAGCTGACATGCGCTTTGCTGCGATAGCCGATATCCATGGCAACTCTCCGGCACTGGACGCCGTGCTGGCTGACATCGCTGCTCAAGGGATTACAGATATCGTTAATCTCGGCGATTGTTTCAGCGGTCCGCTGGAGGCGGGCAAGGTGGCGGATCGGCTGCTATCGCTCTCCATTCCGACCGTGCGTGGCAATCACGACCGCTATCTGATCGAAGGACCGCCGGAGGAGATGCATATATCGGATGCCGCCGCCTATGCACAGCTTGGTGCAGCTCATTTCGATTGGCTGCGGTCGCTGCCGGTCGAACTGGTCTACTGGGATGAGATCTATCTCTGCCATGCAACGCCTCATGACGATAACCTCTACTGGCTGGATATGGCTGTTGCCGACGGCAGCGTGGTGCTCAGGCCGCAGGCGGAGATCGAAGCGCTGGCGGAAGGTATCGAAAGCCCGTTGATCCTGTGTGGCCACACGCATATTCCCCGTATGGCAGCACTTTCCGGCGGCCGTCTTATCGTCAATCCCGGCAGTGTCGGCGGCCCGGCCTATGACGATGACAAACCCTATCTGCACAAGGTCGAAACCGGCCACGCAATGGCGAGTTATGCGGTGCTGGAAAAATCGGCCAGCGGATGGACGGCGCAATTCCGCAATCTCCGATACGACAACATGGCCATGTCGGTCTTGGCAGAAGCCAATGGCCGCCCGGAATGGGCATCCGCGCTCGCGACGGGCCGGATGCCGCAATCTTACTGACATCAGGCAATAATCGAGGAGTCCACATCCTTGATATCGCGTTTGCCGCAGAGCGCCATAGTGACGTCCATCTCCTTGCGGATGATTTCGAGCGCCAGCGTGACGCCCTCCTTGCCCATGGCGCCGAGGCCGTAGAGAAAGGGGCGGCCGATATAGGTGCCGCGGGCGCCGAGCGCCACAGCCTTCAGCACATCCTGGCCGGAGCGGATGCCGCCATCCAGATGCACCTCCATGCGGTCGGCGACGGCGTCGACGATATCAGGCAGCATGCTGATCGAGGAGGAGGCGCCATCGAGCTGACGGCCACCGTGGTTGGAGACGATAATTGCGTCGGCCCCGGTATCGACGGCCTGCTTTGCATCCTCGACGTCAAGGATACCCTTGATGATCAACGGGCCGCCCCACCGTTCCTTGACCCAGGCAACGTCCTTCCAGGAAAGCTGCGGGTCGAACTGCTCGTGCGTGAATGTCGAAATCGACGAGAGGTCCGTGACTCCCTTGGCGTGGCCCAGGATGTTGCCGAAGCTGCGGCGCTTCGTCTTCATCATGTCCATGCACCAGAAGGGGCGCGTCGCCATCTGCCAGATATGTTTCGGCGTGAATTTCGGCGGGGCGGACAGGCCGTTGCGTAAGTCCTTGTGGCGTTGGCCGAGGATCTGCAAATCCGCTGTCAGTACCAGCGCGGAGCACTTTGCCGCTCTGGCGCGGTTGATGAGATCAAGCACGAAATCCCGGTCCCGCATGACATAAAGCTGGAACCAGAATGGTTTGGTCGTGACGGAGACGACATCCTCGATCGAGCAGATGCTCATGGTCGAGAGCGTGAAGGGCACGCCGAATTCTTCCGCTGCGCGGGCCGCCAGCATTTCGCCATCGGCATGCTGCATGCCGGTCATGCCGGTGGGCGCAAGCGCCACCGGCATCGACACCGTCTGGCCGATCATCGTCGTCTCGAGCGTGCGGTCGGTCATGTCGACCAGCACGCGCTGGCGCAGCTTGATGTCGCGAAAATCGGCTTCGTTCGCGGCATAGGTCGATTCCGTCCAGGCACCGGAATCCGCATAATCGAAGAACATCTTCGGCACGCGGCGCTGAGCTATTTTCTTGAGATCGGCAATGGTAAGGGGTCTGGCCATGAAGCGAATCTTCAGATCTGAACGGTTCGCTCATGTACCACGCTTTTTCGGCGCTTTGCTATTTGATTCCAGGGCAGTTTTTGCCTCAGCCGGCAGCTTCGGAAAGCTGACCCTTCACCGCCACGCCGGCCACATAGGTTTCGGTCACCGAGCGGTCGTCGCCCATGGTCTGCAGCAGGAAAAGCTCCTCCGGCAATGTCTTTACCACTTCCATTTTCAAGGCCATGGCTGGCGTTGCAGCGGCGTTGAGAACGACGAGGTCGGCATCCGTACCTGGTTCCAAAGTGCCGATCCTGTCAGCCAGCGACAGCGCCTCGGCATTGCCGAGCGTCATGTAGTAATAGCTGTCCAGCGGGTTCAGTCGTTCGCCGAGAAGCTGCTGGATTTTGTAGGCCTCATCCATGGTCCGCAGCATGGAATAGCTTGAGCCGCCGCCGATATCCGTGGCGACGCCGATGCGAACGGGCTTTTCGCGGCGGACCAATGCCTTCAGCGGAAAGAGGCCGGAGCCGAGGAAGAGGTTGGAGGTCGGGCAATGGACGGCGACTGCACCGCTTTCGCTCATGGCATCTGCTTCACGATCCGAAAGATGGATGGCGTGGCCGAAGAGGCTCTTCGGTCCGAGCAGGCCATAGCGGGCGTAGATATCGGTGTAGTCGGTCGCTTCCGGATAGAGCGCGCAGGTGAATTTGATCTCGTCGTGGTTTTCCGAGAGGTGCGTCTGGATGTGAAGATCGGGGAATTCACGGGCGAGCGCTGCCGTCGCCTCCATCTGCGCCGGTGTCGAGGTGATGGCAAAGCGCGGCGTGATGGCGACGTGGTTGCGGCCCTTGCCGTGCCAATCGGCAATCACCTGCCGGGTTTCGTCGTAACCCATCTCAGGTGTGTCGAGCAGGCCCTGCGGCGCGTTGCGGTCCATCATCACCTTGCCGCCGATCATGCGCATGTTGCGGCGCATGGCTTCTGTGAAATAGGCGTCGGCCGAGGTCTTGTGAACGGAGCAATAAGCGACGGCCGTCGTGGTGCCGTGGCGGATCAGCTCGTCGTAGAAATGCGTGGCGATCTTTTGCGCATGGTCGCTCTCGACGAAGCGGCATTCCTCCGGAAAGGTATAGGTGTTCAGCCATTCCAAGAGGTTTGCGGCATAGGAGGCGATCACCTGCATCTGCGGGAAATGCAGATGCATGTCGATGAGGCCCGGCATGATGAGATGCGGGCGATGATCGATCTCGTTGATGTCGGCTGGGGCCTTCGCCCTCACGTCGGCATAGGCGCCGACAGCGGCGATGATGCCATCCTCGATCAAGAGGCCGCCGTCCGTTTCGTAAAGATAGCTTTCGCTGTCTGCGAGGCTTAGGGGCGCACGGCGGAAGGAGAGCAGGCGCCCGCGCAGAAGTGTTGTGGTCATTCTTGTTTGCCTTCGGCTGCGCTTTCGAACCAGGCGACGAGCAGCTTGCGCTCGTCGGGCGTAATGTCGGTTACGTTGCCCGGCGGCATGGCATGGCTTCGTCCGGCCTGTATATAGATTTCGCGCGCATGGGCGGCAATTTCCGCGTCATTTTCCAGAATCACACCGTTTGGTGGCCGGGCGATACCTTCATAGACCGGTTCTGCCGCATGACACATGGAACAGCGCGTGCCGATCAACTGCTTTACCGCAGGAAAATGCGGATCGCCGGCAAATTGCTGGAAGGCTGGAGCGACGGATACGGTCTGATCCTCGCGGGTCAGCAGCTTGGGCACGGTCGACAGCCACATGATGAGGATGAAGAGCACGACCGTGACGATCCAGGTCCAGGTCGGCCGGCCCTTGCGGGCATGCGTGGTGTTGAACCAGTGGCGGATCGTGACGCCCATCAGGAAGACGAGAGCCGCGATCACCCAGTTGAAGGCAGTGCCGAAAGCCAGCGGATAGTGGTTCGACAGCATGAAGAAGATGACGGGCAGCGTCAGGTAGTTGTTATGCAGCGAGCGCTGCTTGGCCATGTAGCCATATTTGGCATCGGGAGTGCGGCCCGCAATCAGGTCGGCGACGACAATCTTCTGGTTGGGAATGATGATCATGAAGACGTTGGCTGACATGATCGTCGCCGTGAATGCGCCAAGATGCAGGAAGGCGGCGCGGCCGGTGAAGACCTGCGTATAGCCCCAGGCCATGAAGACCAGCACGACGTAGAGAACCGCCATCAGGCCCCAGGTGTTCTTGCCGAGCGGCGACTTACAGAGCAGATCGTAGATGATCCAGCCGAAGCCAAGTGATGCGAGCGAGATCAGGATCGCTACCGGCTTCGAAATATCGAGCACGTGGCGATCGATGAGGAAGAGATCGGCTCCACCGTAATAGACGATGCAGAGCATCAGGAAACCGGAGAGCCAAGTGAAATAGCTCTCATATTTGAACCAGGTCAGGTGTTCCGGCATCTCGGCTGGCGCCACCAGATATTTCTGGATGTGGTAGAAGCCGCCGCCATGGACCTGCCATTCCTCGCCGTGAACACCGGCGGGCAGATGCGGGCGCTTCACCAGGCCGAGGTCGAGCGCAATGAAATAAAAGGACGATCCAATCCAGGCGATCGCTGTGACGACATGGAACCAGCGCGCCGCAAAGGCCAGCCACTCCCAGGCTATTGCATATTCATACATTCAGTTCCCCTGTTCTTCTTCCCGACTCGTGAGATTGCGAGAAATTCCGACGAGAAGAAAGGGGGATCGTGGGGTTTCTTGCCGCAGCGGACATTGCAGGAAGAGCTTGCCGGGTTTGGCATATGTGCTAAGGCATCGCCAGAGACGCTATTAGGAGCCGCTGAAACATGCAGATCGAAGTCCCTTGCCCGAAGTGCCGCAACACGCGCATGAAGTTTCCGCGCCCGCAGCCGATCGACAGCGACATCATCACCTGCTTCAGCTGCAATTTCGAACTCGGCACCTACGGCTCGATCAAGGCCAAGATGGTGGCGATGCTCAATCGTGTCGCGGCTGCCGAGCAGCAGAAGAAGAAGCACTAGTTTACGGCTTCAGCCGGTTCAGCTGTGCTGAGCGGGAAGGGTCCGCGGCCAGAACCGCAAGCCTTTGCGGATGAAGGCCATTAGTCCGGCGGTCTGCGGACCGGCTGAGCTTGGCACTTCTGGCTCAGCGATACAGTCGGCAATGTCCTCCAGCAGGCGGGTATCGAATGGACCGACAGATCGTGGGGCAGGGGTTAGCTTGCCTTGGTCGAGCGACAGGATCATCAAGGGCGATAACATCGGGGACCTCTCACAATGCGCGCTGTTTGCGCGCGATGGGAGGAGATTGGCCCGCTTGCTTGCGTCGGGTCCTTTAGCGACAGCCTAAAAGACCCAAAGAATGCCGAAACATTCCTAAGCTTCCGGCAGGCCTGCCTCGCGCAGGCCGTTGAGGATAGGGGACAGGCGCTCGGGAACTTTGGTTGCCTGTCCGCTCGCGATGCTTGCCAGCGTGCTGTCAGGCGCGATGCGCAGGAGATGCTGCAGGAAGCGTCTTGCCTCTTCTTTCCGTCCGAGAAGCATGTTGTCGGCGATCAGAATCCAGACTGTCGGATCGAAATTCGGGTTCAGCGCCAGAGAGCGTGACGCCCAGAGAAGCGATTGCTCGTAATTGCCGCGGATCATCTCGATATCGGCGAGGCCGCTGAAGGTGATGTGGGCGTAGGGATCAAGCGGGCTCAGGCGGTGGGCGCGCATGAGATATTCCTGCGCCTGATCAAGATTGCCGCAATGAAGATGAGCAATTCCGGCTCTGACGACGACGCTGAGGCTGTTGGGGTTGAGGTCGACGGCCGCCTGCATGATCGCCAGGCCCCAATCATATTCGCGCCCGACCTGAATGAGCGACATGCCGCAGGTGGCCATGATCGTGGCGTCGCCTCTTGCCAGTTCGATACCCCGGCGCGCAAGCGCGACGCATTTTTCTGCATCGTCGGGTCCGAAAGGCGGCCAGCCCATCGTTCTGCGATGTTCGAGCGTATAAGAGGCGAGCGCCAGAATACGGGCATTGTCCGGCTCGCGCCGGAGCGCCTCAGTCAATAGCGCATGCGCCTCGGCATTCTGACTGGAGGTTTCCGCGAGGATCTTCGGCAGGACCTGCAGACAGAGATCGTAGACGGAAATGCTGCCGGGTCGCTCACGGCGTGCGCGTTCCAGCTCGGCTTGCTGGACATGGGGTTCGATGCCGATGGCGACAGATTCGGTAATGCGGTCCTGAAATTCGAAGACGTCCTCGATACTGCCGTCGAAACTTTGTGCCCAAAGCTGCACATTGGCCGCGGCATCCACCAGCCGAGCATAGATGCGCAGTCTGTTGCCGGATTTGCGCAGGCTGCCTTCCAGCACATATTTGACACCGAGTTCGCTGGTGATTTTCCTGATGTCACCCGTGCCCCGATAGACGAAGCTGGTATTGCGGGCGATGACGGCAAAAGCCTTGAAGCGGCTCAGCGCCGTGATGACATCGTCAACGACGCCATCGGCAAAATATTGCTGCTCGGGATCACCGCTGAGATTTTCGAAGGGCAGCACTGCAAGCGAGGGGAATATGTCATCCCCGATATCGGCAAGTGGCGCCTGGCTCCTGAAAAGGCGATAGCCCAGGCGCGGCAGCGTGACGATCCATTCCTGCCCGTCCGGCCGCTGCCCGAGCGCCTTGCGCAGATGCGCGATCTGTACTGAAAGATTGCCTTCCTCGACTATCAGTCCCGGCCAGCCCGCTTCGATCAACGCGTCCTTTCCGACCGGGCGTCCGTCGGCTTCGAGCAGCGCCTTGAGCAGTGAAATCGCGCGCTGGCCGAGCGCAACTGGCTGGCCATCCCGCCGCAGCACGCTGCTGCCGGGGTCGAGCATGAAACGGCCGAAAGTATATCGCTGCTCTTCCATCGGAATACTTATATCCGCGCAATTTGAGGTGGCAATCTGGTTGTGCGTCATGCTGTGAAGCGGGCGTGTCACTCGTGTGCCTTAAAAAATCGCCGATTTCTGCGGCATTTTATCCAATGCTGATGCTCCGATGTGGAACAGCCGATTCCTTGAAATGTGAAATTTGGGTTACAGTTTTTAAACGCAGCCGCCGGGATGAGGTGGAAACCGCACGAAACTGGCGGCGCATTCATCGACGGAGAAGATGCCCATGCGCAGCATTCTGACATGCGTGATGATTGCATATGCGTCGTTCGCGACAGCCCACGACGCCGGTACGGGTTGGAGTTACGACCCCTACTGTTGCAATGGAAATGCCGAAACCGGCGATTGCCAGATGATCCCGTCCAAGGCCGTTGCCATCACGCCGGATGGTTATCGTTTGACGCTGAAGCCTGGCGATCACCGACTTGTGACGCGCTACCATGTCTTTCTGCTGCCGATGACCAAGGCGATGCATTCGGGTGACAGCGATTACCATCTCTGCCTGTTCCCGAACGAGGATACGCCGCGATGTTTCTATGCGCCCGAGATGGGCTTTTGAGCGAGATTTAAGATCTGTCGCGTTCGCGCGAGAGTTCAGTCCTGCTCGACATTGAATTTTTCCAGCAGCCATTTCCGGAAGTTTCTGATTTTCGGAACGTTGCGCCTATTTTCGGGATAGGCGAGCCAATAGTCGCGCCCATCGTTGCCGGTCAGTTCGAAGGGCTGATAGAGCCTTCCGGTGGCAACGTCTTCCTGGAAATGACCTGGGTTGAGCATGGCAACACCGCCTCCGGCCATGGCGATGCTGGCATCGAGGATCTGCGTGCCGAATTCGCTTTTCGGATAGCGCGAGAGATCGGCATCCTTGACGCCGGCGGCAGCAAACCACTGCGCCCACCATGGATCGCCGGCGCTGATCAGGGGCAGTTTCAGAAGATCTGCGGGCTCGTGAACGCCACCGATTTCGGCTGCGAGCTTCGGGCTCAGCATGGGGGCGAAATCAAGCTTCATAATGCAATGGCTGATGAGGCCCGGCCAATCGCCGCGACCCCAGCGGATCGCGACATCGGCCGCTTCTTTCTGAAAGTCGACGATGTTGCCCGAGGTGACGAGCCTGACGGCAATATCGGGAAACTGCAACTGGAACGCGCCGATGTAGCGCGAAAGCCATTGCTGGGCGAAGGTCGCCGTCGAATGAATCGTCAGCGTTTCCTCGGTCGCCTTGCGCATCGAAGCCATGGCTTCGATCAGGATGTTGAATGCTTCGGAGACCTTGGGTGCCAGATGTTCGCCCGCTTCCGTCAGCTCGATCTGACGCGGACGGCGCAGGAAAAGCGGCTCGCCGATATTCTCCTCCAGGAGCTTGATCTGATAGCTGACGGCGGTCTGCGTCATGCCGAGTTCGTCGCCTGCCTTGGTGAAACTGCCGAACCGGGCCACGGATTCGAAGACGCGCAGCGCGTTCAGCGGGAACTGCTTCGACAGTTTCATGGATAAGTTCTCTTTATGGATGCAGACGGTTGTTCGATTGGAATTGCAGCATTTTTCCCGGCAAACTGCAATCATCTCATCAAACCATCAAGGTGATGTCATGGATTGCCAAGCTATCGAAGAGTGCCGTTCCCCCGCAAAAGAGGCATTGATCACCGTCCTCATCCGCCGGCTGGCCTGGGGGATCGGCAGCCGGATGCCGCAGCTGGACATGGACGTCACACCCGATCGCATCAAGCGCGATCTCGGTTTTCTGGATGGACGCGATCCGCGTTACGAGGACGATCGGTTGCGATAGGCGGAAAGTGCGGCCAGGATTTCGGCTGTTGTCATGGCGGCGATCACTTCGGGGCGTTTGTCCTTCACCGCCGATCCGCCGATCGGCAAAGTGAGGCGATCGAGCCAGGAGCGCTCGCCGCCTGCCTCACGGGAAAGCCAGCTTGCAAAGGTGGCGCGCTTGGTCGCAGAACCGATCATGCCGATATAGGCAAAATCGGTGCGGGCGAGCGCTTCGCTGGCGATCAGGAAATCCAATGCGTGGTCATGGGTGAGGATGACGAGTGCCGCGCCGGCCGGCATATCCTTCACCAGTGCCTCGGGCATCGGCACCGACCGGCTTTTCGTCAAGACCGGAAGGTTGGCGAGTTCATCCTGCCGGGTCTCGATGACGGTGACCGAAAGCGGCAGTGGCGCGAGTGCTGCGACAAGCGCACGGCCGACATGGCCGGCACCGAAGACATAGACTTCCGGCAGATGTTCGGCTTCGCTTTCCTGTTTTTTCTTCAGTTCATCCGTGACCGCATCGGTCACGCGCCGGAAGCGCAACTGCGTGCGGCCGCCGCAGCACTGGCCGATTTCCGGCCCGAGCGGAATATCCATCATATCCGTGCCGCCGGTGCCGGCGAGCAATTCGCGGGCATTGTCGATGGCGATGAATTCGAATTGGCCGCCGCCGATGGTACCCCAGACGCTCCTTGCAGAGACCAGCATGAAGGCGCCGGTCTCGCGTGGCGTCGAACCTTGCGTGCCTGATATTTCGACGAGGATCGCTTCGGGTTGGAGGGCCAGGAAGGCGCGGAAGTCGCTGCCGGGCACAAAACCGGAAAGGATTTCGCGCCGCGTCATGGTTACACCCTCTTCATCCTCTCGACCGCCATCAGTACGCGTTCAGGCGTTGCGGGCGCATCGAGATGCGGGCAGACGCGATAATTCGCGACGCTCGCGACAGCCATGGAAAGAGCCTCCAGCACCGAGATCGCCAGCATGAAGGGTGGCTCGCCGACGGCTTTGGAGCGGCCGATTGTGGCTTCGGTATTTTCGGACCATTCGGCCAGGCGCACGTTGAAGATCTTCGGCCGGTCGGAGGCAAGCGGGATCTTGTAGGTAGAAGGCGCATGTGTGCGGAGCCGCCCCTTGTCATCCCACCAGAGCTCTTCCGTCGTCAGCCAGCCCATGCCCTGGACGAAGGCGCCCTCGACCTGGCCGATATCGATCGCCGGGTTCAGCGAGCGGCCGACATCATGCAGGATATCGGTGCGGTCGATAAGATATTCGCCGGTCAGCGTGTCGATCGACACTTCGGTGCAGGCGGCGCCATAGGCGAAATAGTAGAAGGGCGTGCCACGGCCGGCCTTGCGGTCCCAATGGATTTTCGGCGTCTTGTAGAAGCCGGCGGCTGAGAGCTGCACGCGGGCGAAATAGGCCTGCTTGATGAAATCCGGGAAGGGAATTTCCAGATCGCCGACCCGCACGCGGTTCGGCAGGAAGACGACTTCCTCGGCCAGGACACCCCATTTCTCCGTAGCGAAAGCGACGAGCCGCTCTTTGAGCTGACGGGCTGCATCGAAGGCGGCCATGCCGTTCAGGTCCGAGCCGGAGGAGGCGGCGGTGGCCGAGGTATTCGGCACCTTGCCCGTCGTGGTCGCCGTGATCTTCACCCTGTCGATATCGACTTGGAAACTGTCGGCAAGAACCTGCGCCACCTTGGTGTAGAGGCCCTGACCCATTTCCGTGCCGCCATGGTTCAGGTGGATCGAGCCGTCCTGATAGATATGGACGAGCGCGCCGGCCTGGTTGAAAGCGGTCATGGTGAAGGAGATGCCGAATTTGACCGGCGTCAGCGCGATGCCCTTGCGGATATAGCGGCTGTCGCGGTTGAAGGCGACGATGGCGTTGCGGCGGGCGCGGTAATCGGCGCTGTCCTCCAGCTCCTCGACGACGCGGGCGATGATATTGTCCTCGACCTCCTGATGATAGGGCGTGGTCGTGCGTCCCGAACCCGGCTGGCCGTAGAAATTCAGCTTGCGGATATCGAGCGGATCCTTTCCGACGGCATAGGCGATCTCCTCGATGAAGCGCTCGGCCCCGAGCATGCCCTGCGGGCCGCCGAAACCGCGGAAGGCGGTGTTGGAGACGGTATGCGTCTTCAGCGGCTGCGAGGTCAGATGCACATGCGGGTAGAAATAGCTGGAATCGGCGTGGAAGAGGGCGCGGTCGGTGACCGGGCCTGACAGGTCCGAGGAGAAGCCGCAGCGGGCCGAATAGGTGGCGTCGACGGCATGAATGCGGCCTTCCTCATCGAAGCCGAGTTCGTAATCGACGCGGAAATCGTGGCGCTTGCCGGTGGCGCTCATGTCCTCGTCGCGATCCGGACGGAACTTGATGGCGCGCTTCAGCTTCTTGGCGGCGATCGCGGCGAGGGCTGCGAACTGATTGCCCTGCGTTTCCTTGCCGCCGAAGCCGCCGCCCATGCGGCGCACGTTGACCGTCACGGCGTTCGAAGGAATGTTCAGCACATGGCCGACGATATGCTGGATTTCGCTCGGGTGCTGTGTGGACGACCAGACAGCGACCTCATCATCCTCGCCCGGGATCGCCATGGCGATATGGCTTTCGAGATAGAAATGCTCCTGGCCGCCGATGCGCATGCGGCCCGTCAGCCGGCGCGGGGCGTTGGCCATTTCCGTTTCCGGCTCGCCGCGCTTCAGCGTCATCGGCGTGATGACAAGCGGACTGCCATTTTCAATAGCCCCGTCGATATCGCTCCAGTGCGGCAAGTCGCGATATTCGATCTTTGCCTTGCGGGCAGCGCGCCGCGCAATCTCGCGGGTCTGCGCGATCACCGCGAAGATCGGCTGGCCGTGGAACTGAACCAGAGTTTCGGCGAGCAGCGGTTCGTCATGGCTGCCGTTCGAGCTGACGTCGTTGACGCCGGGAATGTCCTTGCCGGTGAAGACCCAGACCACGCCGGGATAGGTCTGGACCTCGGACAGATCCATCGAGACAATCTCGGCATGGGCGCGGTCGGACAGGCCGAGTGCGCCGTGCAGCAGATCGGACGGTTCAGGAATATCGTCGATATAATCGGCACTTCCGGTGACATGCTTATGCGCTGAATCATGGCGCAGCGAGATATGCATCTGGCCGTTGATGAGCTTGCGTTCCTCGAAGGTGGATTTGTCCATCAGATGACTCCTTCGCAAGGGAACGCGGTGCCGTGTGGCCCCCTCATCCGCCCTTCGGGCACCTTCTCCCCGCTGGGGAGAAGGGAATGCCGCGCCGTCTCATTACCCCCTTCTCCCCTCGGGGAGAAGGTGCCCGAAGGGCGGATGAGGGGGCGGCTTGTGCTGACATATGCCGTCTTCATCACGCCACCTCCTCGAACCGCTTCAGTTCGGCGGGCGCACCGACCGTTTCGAGGTAAAACCGCGTCAGCAGGTTCTTGGCCGTCAGCTGGCGGTATTCGGACGTGGCGCGCCAGTCCGTCAGCGGCTGGAAATCGGCATCGAAGGCGAGGCGGGCGGCCTCGACGGTCGCCTCGCTCCAGGGTTTGCCGATCAGTTCGGCCTCGACGCTGCGGGCGCGCTTCGGCGTTGCGGCCATGCCGCCGAAAGCGATGCGGATGTCGGTAACGTGCTCCGTCTCATCCAGCACCAGATGGAAGGCACCGAGGACGGCGGTGATATCCTCGTCGCGGCGCTTGCTGATCTTGTAGACGGCAAATTTCGCGTCGGCGGCCGGATAGGGCACGAACAAGCTTTCGACGAATTCGTCGCGCCTGCGGTCCTGCCTTCCATAGGCGATGAAATAATCTTCGAGCAGCAGCGTGCGCGTGCCCGCAGTCGAGCGCAACGTCAGCTGTGCGCCGAGTGCGATCAGCGGCGGCGGGCTGTCGCCGATCGGTGAGCCGTTGGCGATATTGCCGCCGATCGTGCCCATATTGCGGACCTGCTCGCCGCCGATGCGGGTGATGAGGCGGGCAACGGTCGGAATTTTCCGGGCAATGGTTTCCAAGGCGCGGGTATAGGTGACGCCGGCGCCGATGGTGATGCCGGTCTCGCCTGCGGTGATCGACTGAAGCTCCGTCAGGTGATTGATGAAGACCACGGGATTCAGTTGCCGCATCTGTTTCGTCACCCAGAGGCCGACATCGGTCGAGCCGGCAACGACCGTCGCTGCGGGTTCTGCGGCCAGGATCTTCGCCAGTGCCTCCAGGGAGCGCGGCACGATCAGACGGCCTTCTTCCGACGTGACCGTCAGCGTTTCCGATGCCTGCATGGCCCAGAGGCGGGCGATGATTTCGGCGCGGGTCTTTTCCAAGGGATCGAAGAGCGTGCTCGGGCGCTGCAGGCTCACCTGTTCGGCTGCCTTGACGATGGGCTCGTAGCCAGTGCAGCGACAGAGATTGCCCTGGAGCGCCTTTTCGATCTCGGCGCGGTCGGGTTTCTCGTTGGAGAGCCAGAGGCCGTAGAGGGACATGACGAAGCCGGGTGTGCAGAAGCCGCACTGCGAACCGTGGCAATCGACCATGGCCTGCTGCACCGGATGCAGCGTGCCGTCTTTCGCCGCCAGATGCTCGATCGTGACCACGTGAGTGCCCTGAAGGGAGCCGATGAAACGGATACAGGAATTGACGGATTCGTAGAAAAGCTTGCCGTCAATCAACCGGCCGACCAGCACGGTGCAGGCGCCGCAATCACCCTCGGCGCAGCCTTCCTTCGTGCCTGTCAGTCGCCGCCTCAGCCGGAGAAAATCAAGAAGAGTCTCGGTCGGCCGGACGTTCTCCAAGGAAACGTCCTCGCCATTGAGGATGAAGCGGATGCTGTCGTTCATGATGTTCCCGGTTGTTTTTCCAAATGGTTATGCCGCCGTCCAGCCCCCGTCAATCGAGATATGCGTGCCGGTTACCTGTCGGGCTTCCTCGCTTGCGAGGTAGAGGGCGAGCGCGCCGATCTCCTCGGCCTTGACGAATTCATGCGTTGGCTGCGCCTTGAGGATGACTTCGGTCTTGACCTGTTCCTCGGTCATGCCGCGCGCCTTGGCGGTATCCGGGATCTGCTTTTCGACCAGCGGGGTCAGCACGTAGCCGGGGCAGATGGCGTTTACCGTCACGCCGAATTCGGCAAGCTCGAGCGCTGCCGTCTTCGTCAAGCCTAATATACCATGTTTTGCCGCTACATAGGCAGATTTGAAGGGTGAGGCGACCAAGGCATGTGCCGAAGCGATGTTGATGATGCGGCCATGCTTTTTCGCCTTCATCAGCGGGATCGCGGCGCGCATCGTATGGAAGGAGCTGGACAGATTGATGGCGATGATCTGATCCCACTTCTCGATCGGGAAATCCTCGATTTTCTCGACATGCTGGACGCCGGCATTGTTGACGAGAACATCGACCGTTCCGAAGGTCCTGCCGGCGGTCTCGATCAGGTCGGCGATGTCAGAGGGTTTCGTCATATCGGCCGGATGATAGAGTGCCTTTGCCTTCGACGATGATTCAAGGCGCTCGACTATATCATTGATTTCCTCATTCTTTCCGAAACCGTTGATGACGAGGTTGTCGCCCCTGGCAGCGAAGGCGGTGGCGATCGCGAGCCCGATGCCGCTGGTGGAGCCGGTCACGACGACTGTTCTGCTCATGCTTCTTCCTTCCTGACTATGAGATGCTGCATTGCAACGTTGAAGCGAGGTTATGCCCAAAGGCGGCGGGCTGGCAATCGGGAAGTGGCTGAGGGACAAGAGCACTGCTTACGCCCTTCCAAGCCAGGCGGACCTGCCCTATTGATTTGCTACGACAACAGCATGCAGCGGGAGGAATCGCATGGGTGGATATGTTCTGGCGGTCGATCAGGGAACGACCTCGACGCGGGCGATCGTCTTCGACGGCGATATGAAGATCGCCGGCATGGGCCAGAAGGAATTCACGCAGATCTATCCGCGATCCGGTTGGGTGGAGCACGATCCCGAGGAAATCTGGGATTCGGTCGTTTCAACCGTCCATATGGCACTGCGCGAAGCCAAGGTGACGGCCAAGGATATTGCCGCACTCGGCATCACCAATCAGCGTGAGACCGTCGTCGTCTGGGAGCGTGAAACCGGCAAGCCGATCCAGAATGCGATCGTCTGGCAGGACCGGCGCACCGCAAGCTATTGCGACAATCTCAAGCGGCAGGATCTCGAGCGCACCTTCACGAAGAAAACAGGCCTCATCCTCGATCCCTATTTCTCCGGAACGAAGCTTTCCTGGATGCTCGCCAATGTGAAGGGTGCGCGCGCAAGGGCAGCGCGCGGCGACCTCTGCTTCGGCACGATTGATACGTTCCTCATCTGGCGGCTGACGGGTGGCAAGAGTTTCGTGACCGATGCGACCAATGCATCGCGCACGCTGATGTTCAACATCGCGACCAATGAGTGGGACGAGGATCTGCTCGACATCCTGCGCGTGCCGGCCGCGATGCTGCCCGAAGTCAAGGATTGCGCCGACGATTTCGGCACGGTCGATCTGGAGATTTTCGGCGCGGCCATTCCAATCCTCGGCGTTGCCGGCGACCAGCAGGCGGCAACGATCGGCCAGGCCTGCTTTGAGCCGGGCATGCTGAAATCGACTTACGGCACCGGCTGTTTCGCGCTCCTGAATACCGGAAGCGACATGGTGCGATCGAAGAACCGGCTGCTGACGACGATCGCCTATCGCCTTGACGGTGAGACGACCTATGCGCTGGAGGGCTCGATCTTCATTGCGGGGGCGGCGGTGCAGTGGCTGCGCGATGGCCTCGGCATCATCGACAGGGCATCCGATAGCAACGACTTGGCGGAGAAAGCCGATCCCACGCAGGAGGTCTATCTCGTGCCAGCCTTTACCGGCCTCGGTGCGCCACACTGGGATGCCAAGGCACGCGGCGCGATCTACGGCTTGACCCGCAATAGCGGCCCCGCCGAGCTTTCCCGTGCGGCACTGGAGGCCGTCTGCTACCAGACGCGCGACCTGCTGGAGGCCATGCGGAAGGATTGGAAGAACGGCACCGACGATACGGTGCTGCGCGTCGACGGTGGCATGGTTGCCTCCGACTGGACGATGCAGCGGCTCGCCGACCTGCTGGAAGCACCGGTCGATCGGCCCGTCATTCTGGAGACGACGGCGCTCGGAGCAGCCTGGCTTGCCGGCAGCAGGGCCGGCGTCTGGCCGGATCGGGAAAAGTTCTCTGCCACCTGGAAGCGCGACCGGCGCTTCGAACCTGTCATGGACGACAAGACTCGTGCCGTCAAGCTCAAGGGTTGGAAGAATGCGGTGAAGCGGACGCTGAGCGAGGGGTAAGCTTCACTTCTGCTGAGGCGTTCGCAATTGCTGTTCCAGATCAGCTACCGTGCGTTCGAATTCCTGAACCTGGCGTCTACGATCTGTACCCTCGTCGAGGGACGCGGTCGCCTCCAGGGCGATTGCCAAGCACTGTTTTAGTCGCGGAAGATTTGTAGCCGCCATTTGCCCTTGAGCGGCGGCATTCAACGCGACCATTGCATGATAGGAGACAAAAGGCTGTTCTACCTTCGGGCGTTCCGCGAGCCAATTCAGCAATTCGTAATCGGGAAGCATTTGCAGAGATGCAATCGCCTGGAGCCTCTTTCCTGGTGACGGCGATCCTACCAACTCGTAACGGATGCGGGCTGCGGCCTTGCCGACCGTTCTCATCTGCGACATAATCGCCTCCATGGCTCGCGTCCTATTGGAACCGGACGGCAGTGAGGCACGAGTCTGCTCATACTGTGCTGCAAGTTGATCCACAATCTTACGGATGTAGTTTACGTCGGAATGTTTGGTGAGTTCGTCGACAGTTTCTGCGCGAGCGACATCTCCCGTGGTCGGCAAATCGCTTTTGCTGCCGGATTTTTCGGCACTCGCTTCGGCTTGTTTCAGCTCTGAGCTGATTTTTCCTTCCATTCCCCAGAACTTGAATTCGCTCAAACCACCCAGCATGGCCGCAATCTGTCGTCTAAAGAGGCTAACTGAAACAAGAACGACGATCGGCCAAGCAACCGATGAAATTAGTTGTGCGAATGCTTCTACTGTCGCTGGATCGACAAAATCTGGTTGTGACGGCGGTGTCGGGTTGGCGGCCGCTCGTAGCAGCTCAGTCAACGCGGCGATAAACTCAGGCGAGGGAGCGGTCTGAGACGTTTCGATCATGCCTATGCCCCAAGTCAACAGTGTGTATGACAGCCATAGACATTGTGTTTTTTCAACTTAAATCTCCGATTGTGGCCCATAAGACGAACGCCGCACGCGATCTACTTTTCCAGCCAGGATGTTGCGGTGCTCCAGAAGGTCACGTTGGCGCCGAGATTGCCGAGCCCATGCGCATCGTGAATCGGGATGCTTCGATCAGATTCACTCGTTTTCCCATCCGCAATTTTTTGATGCGGCCTGTCGGCCAAACGGTTACTCCTTCGTCATTCGGAAAGAGGAGCTACCGATGCTTTACGCAATCCTTTGCTACGCCAATGAGGAAACCGTTTTTGCCTGGACCGAGGAGGAAGAGGCTGCCGTCATGGGAAATCTCCATGCCGTGATCGAGCCGCTTGCCGCTGCCGGCAAGCTCGGCCCGACCGGCCGGCTGATGCCGACGACGACCGCAGCGACCGTGCGCAAGGGCAGGGACGAGGCCTTCGTTGTCGACGGTCCGTTTGCGGAAACGAAAGAGGCGCTTCTCGGCTTCTATACGGTTGATTTCGAAACGCTGGATGAGGCGATCGCCTTCTCGAAACAGCTTTCGGCGGTCAATCCGGGTTCCACCTCTTACGAAATTCGGCCGTTCTACACCTTCAGGCCGGGAGAGATCGCATCATGACAGACATTGCCTGGATCGACCTCGCGCTTGCCTCGGCCCGGCCGAAGGCGCTCGGCGCGCTGCTGCGCTATTTCCGCAATCTCGATACTGCGGAAGAGGCGTTTCAGGAGGCGTGCCTGAGGGCGATCCGGACGTGGCCGGAAAAAGGGCCGCCGCGCGACCCGACGGCCTGGCTGATCTTCGTCGGCCGCAACAGCGGCATCGATGCGGTGCGCAAGCGGGCGAAGATCCAGGCGCTGCCGGATGAGGATCAGATTTCGGATAGGGAGGATGCCGAAAGCGATATCGCCGATCGGCTGGACGATTCCCATTATCGCGACGATATCCTGCGGCTGCTGTTCATCTGCTGCCATCCGGACCTGCCTGCCACGCAGCAGATTGCGCTGGCGCTGCGCATCGTCTCCGGCCTGTCGGTCTCGCAGATCGCCCGTGCCTTCCTCGTCTCCGAAACCGCCATGGAACAGCGCATCACGCGCGCCAAGGCGCGGGTGGCGAAGGCCGGTGTGCCCTTCGAAACGCCGAGCCCGCAGGAGAGGGCCGAGCGACTGACGATCGTCAGCACGATGATCTATCTGATCTTCAACGAGGGCTACAGTCAGGCCGATCCGGAGCAGGAGGCGGCCGCCTTCAGCGACGAGGCGATCCGGCTGGCGCGGCTGATGCTGCATATCTTCCCCGCCGAGCCGGAACTGATGGGGTTGCTGTCCCTGATGCTCTTGCAGATTTCCCGCCGGCAGGCACGCTTCAGCGCCGAAGACGAGATCGTGCTGCTCGAGGATCAGGACCGTTCACTCTGGAACCAGCCCTTGATCAACGAAGCCCTGGCTCTGCTCGACAAGGCGCTGCGTCATCGCAAGCCCGGTCCCTATCAGCTCCAGGCGGCAATCGCCGCCGTTCATTCGCGCGCCAAGCGGGCTGAGGATACAGACTGGGTGGAAATCGATCTGCTTTATCGAGCGCTGGAACGTGTCCAGCCGTCGCCTGTGGTGACGCTCAACCGCGCGGTTGTGGTCTCAAAGCTGAATGGACCGCAGGAGGCGCTCGACCTGATCGAGCAGCTCGATGACAAGCTCGGCGGCTATTTCTACTACCATGGTCTGCGCGGCAATCTGCTGAAGCAGCTCGGCCGCATCGCGCAGGCGCGCGTCGCCTTCGATCGCGCCATCGCGCTTGCCCATTCGGCGGCGGAAGCTGCCCATATCCGCCGGCAGATCGACAAGATGCAGGAAGAGGCGGCGCAGCCAGCGACGAAATAAAGTCCAGCCCGCGAGCCTTCGATCTGGATTCGGATTGGCGAAGCCTCATATATGTAGTAATGTTTCTACATTGAGGTGATTGCCATGACCGTGATGACCAGCAGACAGTTCAACCAAGATAGCAGCAGCGCCAAAAAGGCGGCAGCGAAGGGTCCGGTTTTCATAACCGACCGCGGCAAGCCTTCGCATGTCCTCCTGACAATGGAGGAATATACCAAGCTTACCGGAAAGACGCTGAGCATCGCGGAGCGCTTTTATTCACCGGGTGCGGACGAGATCGATTTCGAGCCGCCGCGGATCGACGATGTCGGACTGAAGGCGGTTGATTTCTCCTGATGTATCTCATCGATACGAATGTCTTATCGGAATTTCGCAAGCTCTTGACCGGTCGCGCGGATCAAAGTTTTTCGCGATGGTTCGAGGGGGTGGCTATCGAGCAGCTACATGTTTCGGTCATGACGCTGTTCGAGATCGAATATGGCATATTGCGGCTTCAGCGTTACGACGCCAGGCAGGCTTCTGTTCTGGGTGACTGGTTCGAGCAGGCGAAGACCCAGATGCAGGGGCGGATCATCGATATTGATAGGGCCATCGCGTTGCGGTGTGCTGCTCTGCATATTCCCGATCCGCGATCGCAGCGGGATTCCTTCATCGGCGCGACGGCGCTCATTCATGGGCTGACGCTTCTTACCCGCAATGTGAGAGACTTCACGGGAATGGGTGTGGAAATCATCGATCCGTGGCAGGCACCGGCCTGACGCGGCCATCAACTTTATCGAACAATCCGTTCCAGAATTTCCGTTTGCTCCGAGCCCTGCCGGACCTTATCTCAGGGGCAAGTTCAACAGGGTGCCGATCATGGAACTGGGCCTTTATACATTTGCAGACGTCAATCCGAACGCTTCCCGCAAGGGAGTGGAAGCGGCCGAGCGGATCAGGCATCTGATCGAGGAGATCGAGCTCGCCGATCAGGTCGGGCTCGATGTCTTCGGGCTCGGCGAACACCATCGACCTGATTATGTGGCCTCCGCACCGGTGGTCGCGCTTGCTGCCGCCGCGACGAAGACCAAGACTATTCGTCTTACCAGCGCCGTCACGGTTCTCTCTTCGGACGATCCGGTGCGGGTGTTCCAGCAGTTTGCGACGCTCGACCTGATTTCCAACGGCCGTGCGGAGATCATGGCGGGGCGCGGCTCCTTCATCGAATCCTTCCCGCTCTTCGGCTACAATCTCGAAGATTACGACCAGCTCTTCGAGGAGAAGCTCGATCTTCTTCTGGCTCTGCGCGACAACGAGGTGGTCGACTGGAAGGGTGAGCTGCGCGCGCCGATCCATGGCCGCGGCGTTTATCCGCGGCCGCTGCAGGATCCGCTGCCGCTGTGGATTGCGGTGGGCGGTACGCCGCAGTCGGCAGCGCGCGCCGGTGCGCTCGGCCTGCCGGTGGCGCTTGCGATCATCGGTGGCGAATATCCGCGTTTTGCGCCGCTGTTCGATCTCTATCGGGAAGCGGCCCGCCGGGCGGGGCAGGATGCGACGAAGCTGAAGACCAGCATCAACGTTCACGGTTTCATCGCCGATACGACGGAGGCCGCGGCCGACCAGTTCTACGGTCCGCAGGCCGAAGTGATGAACCGCATCGGCCGCGAGCGCGGCTGGGGACCGACGAGCCGGGCGCATTTCGACATGTCGCGCGGCCCGACCGGCAATCTCTTCCTCGGCGATCCGGAACTGGTGGCAGAAAAGATCATTGCCGCCCACAAGGTTTTCCGCAACGACCGCTTCCTGCTGCAGATGGCGATCGGCCAGATGCCGCACGACCAGATCATGCGCGGAATCGAACTTTACGGTACAAAAGTAGCGCCGATCGTCAGAAAGGCATTGACTGGGGCTTCCGAAGACGCGAAATCCACCGCTTGACGAAGAGCCTGTCGCTCTCGGGTGAAACCGGAACGGGTCTATGGTTATCGAGAACGACGAGGAACTTACCAAGCTCAAGGATATCGGCCGCATCTGTGCCAACGCCATACAGGTGATGGCGGCGGCGATGGAGCCGGGCATGACGACGCTCGAACTCGACCAGATCGGCCGCAAGGTTCTGGAAGATGCCGGCGCGCGCTCGGCGCCTGAATTCTGCTACCAGTTTCCGGGCGCGACCTGCATCAGCGTCAACGAGGAAATTGCCCACGGCATTCCCGGCCCGCGTGTCATCCGTCCGGGGGATCTCGTCAATATCGACGTTTCGGCGGAAAAGGACGGCTTTTTTGCCGATACCGGCGCCTCTTTCGCCGTGCCGCCGGTCAAGTCGAAGATCGAGAAGCTGTGCCGGGACGGCCGGCGGGCGCTGTGGGTCGGCCTCAACCAGATCAAAGCCGGCGAGCCGCTGGCGAAGATCGGCAATGCCGTCGGCGCCTTTGCCCAGAAGAACCGCTATACGCTCGTTGCCAATCTCGCGAGCCACGGCGTCGGCCGTTCGCTGCATGAGGAACCGGCCGAGCTTTCCACCTGGCCCGATCCGTCCGAGCGGCGCATGATGACGGAAGGCCTCGTTTTTACCGTCGAGCCGTTCCTGTCGCTCGGGGCAACGTGGGCAGAAGGCGGCGATGACGCCTGGACGCTTTATGCCGATCCCCAAGCCCCGACGGTGCAGTACGAGCACACAGTCGTTGCAACCCGCAACGGGCCGATTATTCTGACATTGGCGGCTTGAGGGGCATCACCCTCGCTGTTGGAGGTCGAGATGGCTGTTGCCTTTACCAAGGAAGAAAGTGCCGAAACCGCAGCGGAAACGCTGCTGCCCGACCGGCCGATTTCGCCGCATCCCAATCTCGTGACGGAGGCCGGGCTGAAGGCACTTGAACTGCAGGTGCAGGACGCGCGCCAGGCCTATGAGGCTGCGAGCATGATCGAAGATGTCAACGAACGGCGGCGGCAGCAGGCCAATCCTCTGCGCGACTTGCGTTATTTCGTCGAACGCGTCCGCACGGCGCAACTGGTTGCCGACCCGAGCGCGACCGACGTGGTGGCCTTCGGAAGCACGGTCACCTTCAGCCGCGATGACGGGCGGGTGCAGACCTATCGCATCGTCGGAGAGGACGAGGCCGATCCGAAAGCCGGGTCGATTTCCTATGTTGCGCCGGTCGCTCGGCTCCTCATGGGCAAGGCCGTTGGAGATGTCGTCACTGCCGGCGATCAGGAACTTGAGGTGATCAGGATTTCATAGAGTGCCGCATGCGCTTTGTGTGCGGCACTCATGTTTTGCTTCAGGCCGCCTGCGGCAGGCGGGCGATGACCTTGATCTCGAAATCGAAGCCGGCTAGCCAGTTTACGCCGATAGCCGTCCAGTTCGGATAGGGCGCCTCGCCGATTTCCTTCATTCTGATGTCCGAGATGATCTGCCACTGTGCTTCGGGATCGGTGTGGAAGCTCGTGACATCGACGACGTCGTCGAATGTGGCACCGGCAGCCGCCAGCACGGCTTTCAGATTGTCGAAGGCAAGCTGCACCTGCTTTGCGAAATCGGGCTCGGGCGAGCCGTCCTCACGGCTGCCGACCTGGCCGGAGACGAAGAGCAGGTCGCCGGAGCGGATTGCCGCGGAATAGCGGTTGATTTCATAGAGCGCCTGCCGGCCGGCCGGGAAGATCGCGTCACGCTTGGCCATTGTTTTTCTCCTGTAGACAAAAGGGTACCCATCGCCGAACACGCGTTCGTCGTGAGAGGGAAAGCATTCGTGGATACGGGGCTTGCCCGTCATGCGGAGCTGCAATTGATATACGCTCCGTATGTGGATATATCAGGAGATACGCCGCGTATGTCAATACACATACGGTGCGTATGTGAATTTTGGAGATCGTGATGACCGCAAGAACCCGGACACAGATGATGGAGCAGACGCGGGCGAAGCTCATTCAGGCCGCCCGGAAAGCCTTCGCAGTCAAGGGCTATGCGGCGGCCTCCATGGATGATCTGACCGCCGATGTCGGTCTGACGCGTGGCGCGCTCTATCATAATTTTGGCGACAAGAAGGGCCTGCTGCAGGCCGTGATCGACCAGATCGACGCAGAGATGGGGGAGCGGCTGCGCATTGAGCGCGACCGGGCGGAGACGGCCTGGCTCGGCCTTCTCGCGGAATATACCGCCTATATCGAGATGGCTCTGGAGCCGGAGATCCAGCGTATCATGTTGCTCGACGGACCAGCCGTGCTGGGTGATCCCTCGCAATGGCCGAGCCAGAATGCCTGCCTTCGCACGACGACCCAGACCATGCAGGCGCTGATCGACGAAGGGGCGGTCAGACCCGTCAATGCGGAGGCTGCGGCCCGCCTGCTCAACGGAGCGTCGCTCAGCGCGGCACTCTGGATCGCCGCAGCGGATGATCCTCATGCCGTTCTGGCAAAGGTCGTCGAAGCATTCCGATCCCTGGCAAGCGGTCTCCTGAAGGTCGAGGACTGACTACTGCATAATTCCTTAAATCGGAATCGATTTAAGGACAAAATTATGCAGAAACTCAAAGTGTTACAGCGTCCTTTGTGCGTCTTAAAAAGACGCGCGGCGCTGTAGGGCGGCGACTTCGGCCGCCACTCGCTCAAGCGACGTTAGTCCTGCTGCGGGTCGGTCTTGCCGCCCTGCAGGATCTCCATGGCTGCACGCTCCAGAATCCCGGAAATCCTGGCAGCCTCGCTTGTTGACCAGGGATGGCGCATGCGCAGGGCGGAGCGCAGCAGCTGGCGTGCGGCATGGACGTTGCTGTGGTCGCGGCCGAATTCATCGTCCTCGTGGTCACGACGCCGATGGCCGTGGCCACCGCGGCCCCCGCCTTGGGGCTGGTCGGGATCGAACATGCGGTTAACGAAGGCCATGCCTTCGGCAATGCGTTCCAGCTTGGCAAGCGTCTGGTCGATCATGTCGCGGTTTTCCTCCACCTTCCGGCGGCCGGCTTCGGTGATCTTGTAGAGCTTTTTTGCCCCTTCGTTTTCCACTTCCGCCAGTCCGGTCTCTTCCAGATAGGTGAGCGCGGGATAGATGACGCCCGGGCTCGGCACGTAGAAGCCGCCGGAGCGCTCCTCCAGCGTCTTGATCAGTTCATAGCCATGGCTTGGACGCTCTTCCAGAAGCGCCAGCAGGATCGTCTGCAACTCGCCGGCAGAAAACCTGCGGCCCATTCCCATGCGCATCGCCTCACCGACGAATCCGCCCCGAAAACCTCTCATGATTTGCTCCTTCGGTTTCGATGTATCGCTCACTATGTCGTAAACATATATCGTAAGATATATCATTCAAGAGGCGCTGCGAAAAATCTGTTCGTGAAATTGAAGAACTCATCAGAATTAGTCACTTGTGACGACCATGCTGCAGCGCGATAAACGGGCCATGTTGGCTCCCAATGACGACCGCCCGGTCAATCTCCTCACCACAGCGCTTGCAGGCGCCGTCGCCATGGCGGCGGCGATGGGTTTCGGGCGTTTTTCCTTCACCCCGATCCTGCCGGGAATGATGGTCGCCGTGCCGCTATCGGCCGCCGACGCGGGTTTCATCGCTTCCGCCAATTTTGTCGGCTACCTCGTCGGTGCTGTCCTAGCTGCCTATGGCTGGGCGGCGGGGCGCGAGCGGCTGGTGGCGCTTCTTTCGCTGCTGGCGACCGCAATCCTGCTTGCCGCCATGGCGGCGACGGACTCGGTGATGCTCTTTGCGGTCATCCGCTTCCTCGCTGGCGTGGCAAGCGCCTTTACGCTGGTCTTCAGTTCGGCAATCGTGCTGAGCCACGGGGCCGCTGCAAACAATGATCACGTTCAGGCGACGCATTTCGGCGGGCCGGGGGCGGGGATCGCGATTTCCTCCGTCATGGTGTTTGTATTGGGTTATGTCTTTGACGACGCAGCCGGTGGCTGGCGCGCGGACTGGATCGGCGGGGCGCTCTTCTGCCTTGTCAGCTTTGGCATCGTCTGGGCATTGCTGCCGAAGGCGCCGGTACATACGGGCAAGGCAAAGGAGCCTGATCTCACCTGGAACCGGCCGATGGTGCTGCTGACGCTGTCCTACGGGCTTTTTGGTTTCGGCTACGTCATCACCGCAACCTTTCTCGTCGCCATCGCGCGCATGAGCGCCTCGGGGCCGATCGTTGAATTCCTCTGCTGGTTCATTGCGGGACTGACGGCCACCATCGCGTTGTTCATCTGGAAGCCCTTCGTGCGTGTGCTCGGGATCGGCGGCGTCTATGTGGCCGCCCTCATTATCGAGGCTGTCGGCGTGCTCGCGACCGTGGCACTGCCGCATTCGGTGGCACCGCTGATCGGCGGTGCGCTGTTCGGCGCAACGTTCCTTGCCATCACCGCCTATGGATTGCAGATCGGCCGCCGGCTGTCATCCGAGAGCCCGCGCCGCATCCTGGCGCTGATGACGGCCGCCTTCGGTATCGGTCAGATCATCGGTCCTGTCGTTGCCGGCTGGATCGCACAGGGAACCGGAAATTTCGTGCTGCCGACCATCATCGCCGCAATCGTGCTGGTTTTCTGCGCAGCTCTGGTCATGCCGGTGATGAAGAAAATCCCTTAAGTGATTACAAGTGCGTAACAATGGGCTGGACCCATTGCCGCTTTCTTCGAACTGCCTTAATTTCCGGGCAATCAGTGGTTCGCCACTCTTCCGTGACTCCAGTTCAGGAAAGCAAAACTCCCCGTGTTTCATTCCTTCTTCCCCCAGCCAAAGGCGTTCTTTACTTCGCTCGCAGTCTGGACGCTGGCTGCAATTTTTGGCTGGTATTTCTTCGCGGCCGGTCTCGGTGCTTCGCTTGGTTTTACGCCGGTTCCCGAAGAGCAGCAGCCGATCGATCTCTCGTTCTTCCTGCTGCCGGAAAATCTCTGGTTTTACGGCTACTTCCTTTTAGCTGCGCTGATCTTTTGCGGTTTCTGGCATTTGAAGGCACTCAGCCATCCGTGGAAGATGTGGTCGATCTGGGGCTCGGCGCTTATCATCTTCGTGACCTATTTTGGCGTGCAGATCACAGTCGTCATCAACAACTGGCGTCGGCCTTTCGGCGATCTCTTGCAAAATGCGCTGACGAAGAAGCCGGGTATCACTGTCGAGAACTTCTACGATCTATTTCTGATCTTCGCGCAAATCGCTTTCCTCAGCATGCTCGTGTCGATCCTGACCGACTTTTTCACCAGCCATTACATCTTCCGCTGGCGGACGGCGATGAACAATTTCTATATGGCGAATTGGGAAAAGCTTCGCCATATCGAAGGCGCATCCCAGCGTGTGCAGGAAGATACGATGCGCTTTTCCAGCACCCTGGAAGGCCTCGGCATCAACCTGATCAATTCGGTGATGACGCTGGTCGTCTTCCTGCCGATCATGCTGGCGCTGTCACATTACGTGACGAGCCTGCCGATTCTTGGCGAAGTGCCGAACTCTCTCTTCTGGCTTGCCATCTTCTGGTCGGCTTTCGGGACCGCGCTGCTCGCTATCGCCGGCATCAAATTGCCTGGTCTGAATTTCAAGAACCAGCGCGTAGAGGCGGCCTACCGCAAGGAACTGGTTTACGGCGAAGATCATGCCGAGCGGGCGCAGCCGCCGACGGTCCAGGAACTGTTCTCAAGGGTGCGAAAAAATTATTTCACGCTTTACTTTCACTATCTGTATTTCAATGTTGCCCGCTCGTTTTATCTGCAGGCGGACAATCTTTTCGTCTATTTCTTTATGGCGCCGACCATCGTTGCCGGCGCCATCACCTACGGTATCTTCCAACAGATCGCGACGGCTTTCGGCCAGGTCAGCAATTCCTTCCAATATCTCGTCAATTCCTGGACGACGATCATCGAACTGCTCTCCATCCACAAGCGCCTCAAAGCTTTTGAGGCGGCAATTGACGATGAGCCCCTGCCGGATATCGATCAGCGCTATCTAGAGCGTGAGGCTGGCGTCGTTCACGTCGACGGCTGACAAAAACAGAAAGGGCTACCGAAACGGTGGCCCTTTCGGTTTGAGAGTCCGGCAGATCGTCAATTCGGGCGGTTGCACCCCGTATTTTTCCAATCCAAATCCATCAATGCCTCCAGAATATGATCCGCAACAGCCACGTTGCCCTCTCTGAGGGCGATGTCATAGGCGGCGAGGCAATGGTCGAGCAGCGGCGTGGCCACCGGCGCTTCCTCCGGAAGGGGCAAGACGATACCGCCATAAAGGGACGGAATGCCGTTCTTGTCGCGGAAGCAGCGTCCGAAGGCCATGACCTGATGGAAGGCGCCGTTGGCGCAGCGGGTGCGGTAGCTCTGGTGTTCCGGCTCCTGTGTCAGGATCGTATCATGGATGATCCTGGCGGCCGCCGGCTGATCCTCCGGATGGATGCGGGAGATATAGGCCTCGAGCGGCAGGCCGCTTGCCGCGTCCGAGGTATCAAGTCCGAACATTTCGGCGACCGCTCCGTCGCCGTAAAGAAGGTTGGTGACGATGTCCCAGATGAAAAAGCCGGTTTCACAAATGGGAAATTCGTCTTTGTCGGTCAGACACTCGAAGTCCACAATAGCCGTCATGACGCCACCACCTATGCTTGCGTGCATTCATGATGTAATGCTTATCAAAGCGCAGGTCGGACGCAATCAATTGGTGCAGGTGGTTTTTGATATCCAGAGGTTTTAAGCGCCAGGTGCCTTACAACCCGGATGTCTCCTGTAGCTGGCCACGTGCCTCGATCATGGGGATCGCTTCGGAATAGCTGACGCAGGCAACATCGGCCCTGTGGCAGACGTCGCTGACCAGCCTGTCGAGCGCACGCCAATAGGCGCCGCCGTTCATCTCCACGAAGTGGAAGCCGAGCTGCAGGGGAATGCGGCTGCCGGCGTATTGCCTGTCGAAGGCTTCCTTGAAGGCCGCATAGGCGCGCTCCTCGAAAGCGGCGCTATCGGCGGAATCCTCTTCGCCCTTGGAGTGCCGGACGAAGAGATTGTAATCCATTCCAATGATCGGCTTTTCGGCCGGGCCTTCCGGAATGAGCGGCAGGCCGAAGCGGATGACCCCGTGTTCCTCGACCGGCATGGCCGGCCCCTTGGTGACGAGGCTTGCGTCATAGGTGAAGCCTGCTTTCTTCTCGGCTGCGATCATGTCCGCACCGCCGCCGGTCGACAGGTAGGGTGCGCGAAAACCCTTGATGCCGTGGTCGACCAAATCCTGCCAGCCGGCCGGTGCGTCCAGACCGACGCCCTTCCAGGCATTCTTCAGCGTCGTCTTGAAGGCCGCGTATTCGGCCGACCAGTCCGCCTCGCTCCATTGTCTTCCGTCAAAATGACCGCAGGCATGGCTGGAAATGTCGTGCCCCTCGAGGTGGGCGTGCCAGATATTGCCGAGGCGCTCGCGGATCTCGTCGTCGCTCTGCGCGAAACCGACATTGGATTTTCCGCGTTTCTGATGAGGAGCTTGGTAAGCCTTCTTCGCTGCCTCATTCATCAGGAAGGTGCAGGAAAGGAAGTAGGTAAAGTGCGCGCCGTTCTTGGCCGCCATTTCGCGGCTCTTCTGCCAGAGTGCGTTATCGTGAGCGCCATCGAAGGAGATGATGACCAGCTGCTTCGGCTTGTCAGCGGCCTCGGCAACGGCAGGAAAAATCAGGGACAGGGCGAGGGACGCAGGAAAAATCGAACGAAACATGGGCACCGCGACAATTTGCATTGCGGTTTTCCTGTTACAGAATTGCGGCGAAGCTGCGGTCTCGCTGGCAATTTTCCTCTTCTGCCGGTAATTCATGGCTGACCATCAAACAGGAAAACCAGATCATCATGGCTCTGCTCGTCCTCAGCCTCATTCTCTTCCTCGGCGTTCATCTGATCCGCGTCGTCGTGCCGGGCTTCCGGCAAGCGATGATCGATGGGATCGGCAAGCCTGCCTGGATGGCTATCCATTCGGTTGCGAGCATCCTGACGCTGATCTTCGTGATCTACGCCTTCGGTGTGGCGCGCAGCGAGCCGATCGGCCTCCTTTATAATCCGCCTGTTGGTATGGCCCACCTTACCGTCACGCTGATGCTGATCGCGGTGATCTGTCTGGTCGCCGGTTTCCTGCCAGCCGGCTATATCAAGACGAAGACGAAACATCCGATCGTGCTGTCGGTGAAGATCTGGGCGCTTGCCCATCTATTGTCGAACGGCGAAGCCTATTCGGTGCTGCTTTTTACAGCCTTCCTGATCTGGGGCGTGGTGCTTCGCATCTCGCTGAAGCGGCGCCAGCAGCGCGGAGAGATCACGTTGCCCACCTTCGTATCGGCCAAGTATGATCTCTACGCCGTCATCATCGGCGCGATCGTCTGGGTCCTGATGATCTGGCGTGTTCACGAATGGCTGATCGGTGTTGCCCCGCTGCCGATGCTTGCTTCGTGACGATTCTGCGATATCCCCCTTACAACGGCCGCAAAATGGAGTAGAAGGCCCGACAATGTGCGTTTTGCACTGTGTATGGGTATCCGCGGCCGGAGACGAGAATGGCATTCAACGACGACAGCTTCATTCGTGAAGTCAACGAGGAACTGCGTTCCGACCAGATGAAGGGCGCAGTGCGCCGGTTTGGCCGCTATATCATTGCCATTGCCGTTCTCATCGTGCTCGGAACCATCGGCAAGGTCGCCTACGAGTATTGGGACGATACCCGTTCCTCCGGCGCCGGCGACCAGTTCCTGGCGGCGATGAAGCTTGCCGACGAGAACAAAACGGATGAGGCGCTCGCCGCACTCGACAAGCTGGAAAAGGAAGGCCACGGCGCCTATCCGGTTCTGGCGCGCATGCGTGCAGCGACCGTCCAGTCGCAGAAGGGCGACAATGCCGGCGCGATCGCGTCCTTCCAGGCCATCGCCAAGGATAAGTCCGTTCCGGCTGCCGTGCAGGATGCCGCCAAGATGCGCGCCGGCTGGCTGCTGATCGAGAACGGCACCTATGAACAGGTTTCTGCCGCCGTCGAAGAAATGGCCGTACCGGGCAATGCCTTCCGCCATTCGGCGCGCGAGGCGCTTGGCCTTGCCGCCTACAAGGCCGGCAACATGGCTCAGGCGCGCCAGTGGTTTCAGTCGATCGTCGACGATGTCGACAGTCCGCGCAATGTTGCCAATCGTGCTCATATGATGCTTGATCTCATCACCGCATCCGGCAAGGCGCCCGCCGCGCAGGGTTAAGGCTTAAGGGAAAAGAATGAGTTTCACGGTCGCCATCGTCGGTCGCCCGAATGTCGGCAAGTCGACGCTTTTCAACCGGCTGGTTGGGAAGAAGCTTGCGCTTGTCGATGACACGCCAGGCGTGACCCGCGACCGCCGCCCGGGCGAAGCGCGGCTCATCGACCTGCGTTTTACAATCGTCGATACGGCAGGCCTCGAAGAGATGACGGATGAGAGCCTGCAGGGCCGCATGCGCCAGCAGACGGAAACGGCAATCGACGAGGCCGATCTATCGCTCTTCGTCGTCGATGCTAAAACCGGGCTGACGCCAGTCGATACGGCGCTCGGTGAGATGCTGCGTCGTCGCGGCAAGCCGGTCGTGCTCGTTGCCAACAAGTCCGAGGCGCGCGGTTCCGACAGCGGTTTCTACGATGCCTACTCGCTGGGGCTTGGCGAACCCGTGCCGATTTCGGCCGAACATGGGCAGGGCATGCTCGATCTGCGCGACGCCATCGTTGCTGCGCTCGGCGAGGATATCGCTTATCCATCGAAAGAAGACGTTGCCGTCACCGATGTCGACCTGCCGCAGTCGACGGGGGAAGAGGGCGAAGACGACGAAGAGCCCGCCTATGACGACACCAAGCCGCTGCGCGTCGCGATCGTCGGTCGTCCGAACGCCGGCAAGTCGACGCTCATCAATCGCTTCCTCGGCGAGGATCGGCTGCTGACGGGGCCGGAAGCCGGCATCACGCGCGATTCCATCTCCGTGGAATGGGATTGGCGCGGCCGCACGATCAAGATGTTCGATACGGCTGGCATGCGCCGCAAGGCCAAGGTGATCGAGAAGCTGGAAAAGCTCTCCGTCGCCGATGCACTACGCGCCATCCGCTTTGCCGAGACCGTCGTCATCGTCTTCGATGCGACGATCCCTTTCGAGAAGCAGGATCTTCATATCGTCGATCTCGTGTTGCGCGAAGGCCGCGCGGCCGTTCTCGCTTTCAACAAGTGGGACATGATCGAGGATCGCCAGGCCGTGCTTGCTGACCTGCGCGAAAAGACCGACCGGCTGCTGCCGCAGGCGCGCGGCATTCGTGCCGTGCCGATCTCCGGTCAGACCGGCTGGGGCCTCGACAAGCTCATGCAGTCGATCATCGATACCGATCGCGTCTGGAACAAGCGCATCTCGACTGCCAAGCTCAATCGCTGGCTGGAGCAGCAGCAAGTCCAGCATCCACCGCCGGCCGTTTCCGGGCGCCGCATCAAGCTCAAATACATGACGCAGGTAAAGGCCCGCCCGCCGGCCTTCATGGTGTCCTGCACCCGCTCGGATGCGCTTCCGGAATCCTATACGCGCTATCTGATCAACGGGTTGCGGGCGGATTTCGATATGCCGAGTGTACCGATCCGGATCCACTACCGGTCACCGGACAATCCCTATGAGGGGAAGAAGAAGCGGACTTAGCCGGTTTTCCAGCGTTGCCGCGCAAGCCGGAATGAGCCTGCCGCGGGGCGCGCTTGGCGTCAGGATGTGCTCTTGTTCAGTGCTTCGCGCAGCGCGACGATCTCTGCCTGCAGCCGTGCAAGCTCATCTCCACTGCGGTTGCTGGCGTCGATGATGCAGCCCGGCACGGTCTCGGCCTTTTCCTTCAGCCGCTTACCTTCCTCGGTCAGGCGCAGGACGACGACGCGCTCGTCCTCTCTGCTGCGTTCGCGACGGATATAGCCTGCCGTTTCCAGACGTTTCAGGAGCGGGGTCAGCGTGCTCGATTCCAGGAAGAGCTTTTCGCCGAGGCCGCCGACGGTCTGGCCGTCTTCTTCCCAGAGACAGACCATTGCCAGATATTGCGGGTAGGTGAGACCGAGCTCGTCGAGCAGCGGCTTATAGACGCGGTTGAACGCGTGGCTTGCCGTATAGACGGCAAAGCAGATGAACGTATCGAGTTTCAGCTGGTCCGACATCTCAATCTCCAAAACTGGCAGATATTATATCGTGCGATAAATGATCGTATGCGCTTTTAGTGCATGGCAGCTATGCCAAAATATATATCGCACGATAATAAATCGTGTGCGATATAAAAGGCGTGTTCAGGATGAACGCAACAAACCCCAAGAGGACAAGACAATGTCGACGATCAAGACCGCAGTTTCCGCAGCAGCAATTCTGGCAGCTTCCGCTGTCGGGGCGTTTGCCGATCCGGTGCTGGAACCGACAACGCAGAAATTCATCGATAGCCTGACCGGCTCCAAGCCGATCTATACCTTCTCGCCGGATGAGGCTCGCGACATTCTCGCCGGCGCCCAGAAGGGTGACGTGAAAAAGCTTGCCGCCCAGGAAGAAGACAAGGTCATCAAGGTCGGGCCGACCGGCAGCGTCAAGCTGCGCATCGTTCGCCCCGAGGGTGCCAAGGGCACGCTGCCTGTCGTCATGTATTTCCATGGCGGCGGCTGGGTACTGGGTGATGCTGACACACATGACCGGCTCGTGCGCGAAATCGCCAACGGCGCCAAGGCTGCTGTCGTCTTCGTCGATTACGATCGGTCGCCGGAAGCGCGTTACCCGATTGCTATCGAACAGGCTTATGCCGCGACGAAATACGTCTCCGATCACGCCAAGGAATTCCATGTCGATGCCAGCCGCCTTGCCGTTGCTGGCGATAGTGTCGGCGGTAACATGGCAGCCGTCGTGACGCTGCTTGCCAAGGAACGCGGCGGTCCAGATATCGACCAGCAGGTGCTGTTCTACCCCGTGACCGATGCCAATTTCGACACTGGCTCCTACAATCAGTTCGCCAATGGCCCGTGGCTGACCAAGGAAGCCATGAAATGGTTCTGGAACGCCTATCTGCCTGACGAGGCCAAGCGCAAAGAGCCGACCGCTTCGCCATTGCAGGCCTCGCTCGAGCAGCTTAATGGCCTGCCGCCGGCACTGATCATCACCGATGAAAACGACGTGCTGCGCGACGAGGGCGAAGCCTATGGCCGCAAGCTTACCCAGGCGGGTGTGAAGGTGACTTCGATCCGCTTCAACGGCACGATTCACGATTTCGTCCTTCTGAACGCGATTGCCGAAACGCCTGCTGTGCGCGGCGCGATCTCGGTGGCCAACGACACGCTACGGGCCGCCCTTCACAAGTAAGCCTCAATCCGTGGGCGGAAGAGGCCCGGCAGGTTCGCCGGGCTTTCTTCTTGGAAGGGATTTGGTGGCATACTGCCACGCTTTCTTCCATTTCGGCGTGATGACGCCGTTGGCGGCGCGGATATTGTTGATGAACTGCAGCGTCGCCGCTTCCCAGGAATATTGCATGGCAAGCTCGCGCGCCTTCTCCCGCGAGGCGGAAAGCGCAGCAAGGCAGGCCACCTGCAGATCGTCGTCCAGCGCGCCGACCAGGCTTTCCTCGCCGATGATATCCAGCGGGCCGGTGACGGGATAGGCAGCGACAGGGACGCCCGACGCAAGCGCTTCCAGAATGGTGTTGCCGAACGTGTCCGTCAGCGACGGGAAGACGAAGACATCGGCCTGCGCATAGGCCTTTGCCAGATCCTCACCGAGCTTGATGCCGGTGAAGTGCACGTCCGGATAGCGCTCTTCCAGGTCCGCGCGCGCCGGGCCGTCGCCGACCACCACCTTCGAGCCGGGCAGGTCGAGATCGAGGAAAGCCGGCAGGTTCTTTTCCAGCGCCACGCGGCCGACAGTCATAAAAATCGGGCGGGGAAGGCCGAAGGGTTTCTCCTCCAGAGGCATCGGGTGGAATTGCGTCGCATCGATGCCACGGCTCCACGGCATGAGGTTCTTCATGCCCTTTGCAGAGAGCTCCCGGGCGAGGCTAGGCGTTGCGACCATGCAGCCTGCGCCGCCGTTGTGGAACCACCGTATGAAGGCGTAGAGCCAGCTCTGGGGGATCGGCAGGCGGGCCGAAACATATTCGGGGAAACGGGTGTGGTAGCTGGTGGAGAAAGGCATGTGCTTACGAAGGCACCAGCGGCGCGCCGTCAGCCCCAGCGGGCCTTCCGTCGCGATGTGGACGTAGGAAGGATTGTGCTTCTCAATCTCGCGGGCAACGCGCCTGTACCAGGCGATCGACAGGCGGATCTCGGGATAGGTGGGGCAGGGAATGCTGGCGAAGCGCTCCGGTGTCACCATCGAGACTTCGACGCCCATCTTGGCGAGTTCCCGATTGGTGTTCTCGATTGAGCGCACGACACCATTAACCTGCGGATGCCAAGCGTCCGTCACGATCACCAGCCGCTCGGGCACGGTTCCAGCGGCCGCGGCACGAGCCCAGCTTTCGCCGCTATAAGAATTTGACGGACGTTGCAGCATGCTTCCATTTCCACCCGCGTCGCATGATTCTGGCAACGCACAACCCCTGGGCGGGGTTCCGGAATGGCGACTCCCGCTCTCTTATTTTGGCGGAAGTGCATGATGGGAATATTACAGCCCTGTATGAGTATTTACAGGCGCTTGCGGCCATAGTGGCGAGCAATTGTGTCGGCAGCCAGGGCCGGTATCTTTGAAAAGGAACGGCGCCGGCGGGGAGGCCGACGCCGCGGTAAAACTTAGGCTGCGGCCGAAGCAGAGCCGGAGGTCGGAACTTCCGAGATCGTCTTCAGAACCTGCGATGCGATCTGGTAGGGGTCGCCCTGGGAGTTCGGGCGGCGATCTTCCAGATAACCGCGGTAGTCGTTCTTGATGAACGAGTGCGGAACGCGGATCGAAGCGCCACGGTCAGCAACGCCGTAGGAGAACTTGTTCCACGGAGCCGTCTCGTGCTTGCCGGTCAGGCGCTTGTCGTTGTCAGGACCGTAGACATTGATGTGGTCCATCAGGTTCTTTTCGAACTGAGCCATCAGTGCTTCGAAATAGGCCTTGCCGCCAACTTCGCGCATGTACTTGGTCGAGAAGTTGCAATGCATGCCCGAGCCGTTCCAGTCGGTGTCGCCGAGCGGCTTGCAATGATACTCGATGTCGATGCCATACTTCTCGGTCAGGCGCTGCAGCAGGTAGCGAGCCATCCAGATCTGGTCGGCGGCCTTCTTGGAGCCCTTGCCGAAAATCTGGAATTCCCACTGGCCCTTGGCCACTTCGGCATTGATGCCTTCGTGGTTGATGCCGGCGGCGAGGCAGAGATCGAGATGTTCTTCGACGATTTCGCGGGCAACCGAGCCGACATTCGAATAGCCGACGCCGGTGTAGTACGGACCCTGCGGAGCCGGGTAGCCGGACTCGGGGAAGCCGAGCGGACGGCCGTTTTCGAAGAAGAAATATTCCTGTTCGAAGCCAAACCAGGCGTCTTCGTCATCGAGAATGGTTGCGCGAGCGTTGCTTGCATGCGGCGTGACGCCATCCGGCATCATGACTTCGCACATGACGAGCACGCCGTTGGTGCGGGCCGGATCGGGATAGACGGCAACCGGCTTCAGCACGCAATCCGAGCTGCGGCCTTCGGCCTGCATCGTCGACGAACCGTCGAAGCCCCAGAGCGGGAGCTGTTCGAGCGTCGGGAAATTATCGAATTCCTTGATCTGCGTCTTGCCACGCAGGTTCGGTACCGGGGTGTACCCATCGAGCCAAATATACTCGAGCTTATACTTTGTCATCGCGACTCTCTCTGCTGCGAACTTGAGCAAATCCTGAGGCAGTAGACGCAAGGGTGCGCTCTTCCGCCAGGGATGTCTCTTGTGAAGCACGTAGCGTGCCAGATCGTCTTTCAGACATAAAAAATTTACGAATCACCATGCCGAAGCAGTTTTCAGCCTGGGGGCGGCAGAGGGAAGGGCAATGCCGGTTGGCCCCGTTCCGCTTTGAAGCGGCCATTTTCGGGGTTGGAACCAGATCAAAATTCCGGCGTTTAGGCCAATGGATGAAGTTTTAAACAAATAAGCGCAAGCTTAATCAGGAAATGCTGCATCGATCGGCTACAATTATGACTTTGCCTATATTTTATGCTATTTGCATAAACTATGTGCATTGTGCTATTGTTTCGACCGTGAATGTTGATAGGCCGAGCTGAAGAAAGGCTATCTCATGGCAATCGGTTTCCATCGCGAATCCGCAACGATCTACCAGTTCCCAATTAAGGCTGCTCAAGGCGCGAACCGCTTCGAGCGCCTGCGCATGATGGAGCGGGAGGCGGCTGGCGTGTGCGACGCCGCGCTCGATAGCTGCTGGTATCACGACGAAGCCGTGCGCACGGACGACAAGAAAACCAATTCCTGATCTGGCGATCAGGCGTGAATGACCGCTGAGGCGGGGGCGGGCCTGCGCGTGACCGCCCGACAAGCGACATGCGCAGGCTTCAATCCTGATATCAGAGGCCGAGCTTTTCCTTCGGCACGAGTGCGCCATGTTCGCTGACGACGCGGGCGGCGATTTTAGCTCCGAAGCGGGCGGCTGCCGGGGCATCCCGGTTTTCCAGATAATGAGCCAGAAATGCGCCGTTGAAACTGTCTCCGGCGCTGGTGGTATCGACGACTTTTTTTACCTTTTCCGCTGGCACATGCATCTGCTCATTGGCGAAGCTCAGCGTTGCGCCTTCCGCGCCGTTCTTGACGACGACATGCGAGGCACCGAGCCCGCGATAGCGCTCAATGGTGGCTTCGATGGAGGCATCGCCAAAATGGGCGACCTCGTCATCGAAGCTCGGCATGACGAGCGAGGAGGCACGGCCGCCTTCGCTGATCGTCGTGTGCATGATGTCGTAGCTCGACCAGAGGCGAGGGCGGATATTCGGGTCGAAGACGACAAACTTGCCGACCGCTTTGGCACGGCGGATTTCCGCAAGCAGCGTCTCGGCGTCGTCATGGGAGAGGATGGCGAGCGTGATGCCGGAGAAATAGACGACATCGGCACTCTCCACCGCCTCTCGCAGCCGGTCCGGGTCGGCGGCGAGGCTGCGGGCGGCCGAACTGTCGCGCCAGTAGCTGAAGGAGCGTTCGCCGTTCCTCAGATTGATCATGTAGAGGCCGGGCGTCTTACCCTTGATGCGGCAGATGAGATCCGTGCCAATGCCGGCCTTGCCCATGAAGGCGACCATTTCGTCGGACATCGGATCATCGCCGAGCGCGGTGAAATAATCGACCGACCAGGCGGGCGGCAGGCAGGCGCGGGCGTACCATGCGGTGTTGAAAGTATCGCCGGCAAAGCCTTTCCGAAGCAGGCCTTCACCTGCCTGCGAGAGCTCCACCATGCATTCGCCGATCGACAGAAACCGTCCGCTCAAGCTTTCCTCCCGGATTTTTTCTGCTCTTGCGGATACGCGAAGAGGCGGGAGGAGACAAGTCAAGGAGAGTTGAAAGTCCATCGCCCCGACTGCGGAGCGATGGAGAATGTGATGTCAGGGCCTGTCCATATGGTAGCAGGCCGCCGTCTGGCCGGGGCGAACCAGTTCCGTCGGCGGCATTTCGGTGCGACAGACATCCGTTGCCTTCCAGCAGCGCGGCGAGAAGACGCAGCCCTGTGGCGGGTTCAGCGGCGAAGGTGGATCGCCCTGCAGGCGGATGCGGCTGCGCAGACGCGCGAGCTTTGGATCCGGGATCGGCGCCGCCGAGAAGAGCGCCTGCGTATAGGGATGAGCCGGATGTTCGAAGACCGTGGCGCAATCGCCGGCTTCGACCACCTTGCCGAGATAGAGCACCAGCACGTCATCCGAGATCAGGCGCACGACCGAGAGGTCGTGGCTGATGAAGATCAACGTCAAGCCGAACTCCTTGCGCAGCTTGCGAAGCAGCGTGATGACCTGGCCCTGGATCGACACGTCGAGCGCCGAGACCGGCTCGTCGCAGATGATAAGCTTCGGCCGCGTGACGACAGCACGGGCAATGCCGATACGTTGCGCCTGACCGCCCGAAAATTCGTGCGGATAGCGATTGATCATCTCAGGCACGAGACCGACGGCGGACATGATCTCGCGTACGCGTTCGAGGCGCTGGGCCTTCGAAAGCTTCGGCTCGAAAACGGTGAGTGGTTCGGCGATGATGTCGCCGACGGTCATGCGTGGGTCGAGCGAGGCGATCGGATCCTGGAAGATGATCTGCATGTCGCGGCGTGCGGCGCGCATTTCTTCATCCGAGAGATCAAGCAGATTGCGGCCCTGCCAGAGGATGCGCCCCTTCTGCGACTTGAGAAGACGCAGGATGGAGCGGCCGAGCGTCGACTTGCCGCAGCCGGATTCGCCGACGATGCCAAGCGTGCGGCCTTCGGCGAGATCGAAGCTGACATTGTTGACGGCCGTCAGCATCAGCGGCGGCTTGAAGAAGGATTTCGAGGGGATCTCGAACTGGGTCGTCAGGTTCTCGACCCTCAGAAGCGAGCGCTCAGCCATGGATCAGCAACTCCTCGCGGCGGGGGAAGGGATGGAAGCAGGCGGCGCAATGGCTTGCTCCCTGCTGTTGAAGTTGCGGCGGTCGGTCGATGCAATCATCCTGGACCTGCGGACAGCGGGGCGAGAAATTGCAGCCCTTGGGCAGGTGCTGCAGGTTCGGCGGGCGGCCGGGGATGACGACGAGATCGTCGACATCCTGATCCGGGCGCGGGATCGAAGCGTGCAGCGCTGCTGTATAGGGATGCGCCGGGTTTTCGAAGAGTTCATCGACCGGAGCTTCCTCGACGATGCGGCCGGCATACATGACGGCAACCCTGTCTGCGAGACCAGCCACGACGCCGAGGTCGTGGGTGATCATCAGAAGCGCCGTGTTCATTTCCGCCGTCAGATCATTGAAGAGATCGAGGATCTGCGCCTGGATGGTCACATCGAGCGCAGTCGTCGGCTCGTCGGCGATCAGGAGCTTCGGCTTGGTGAGCAACGCCATGGCGATGACGATGCGCTGGCGCATGCCGCCGGAAAGTTCGTGCGGATAGAGGTTGAAACGACGCGTGGGGTCAGGAATGCCGACACGCTTCAGCATATCGAGGGCCTCGGCAGATGCCGCCCTGGCGGTAAAGCCGCGGTGGATCTCAAGCTGTTCCGTCAGCTGCCGGGAAATCCTGAGAGACGGATTGAGCGCCGTCATCGGGTCCTGGAAGACCATCGCCATGTCCTTGCCGCGGACACGGTCGAGTTCGCGTGGCTTCAGCGACAGCACGTCCTGGCCTTCCAGCAAGGCCTGGCCGGTCGTTTTGCCGTTCTTGGCGAGCAGTCCCATGATGCCAAGGAAGGTCTGGCTCTTGCCGGAGCCGGATTCACCGACAATGGCGATGCGTTCGCCGCGGCGAACCGTCAGGTTCATGTTGGAGACCGCCTTCACCTGGCCCTCGGGGGTCTCGAAGGTGATCGAGTAATCCCTGAGCTCGAGAAGGGTATCTTTTTGTTTTTCTGAGGTCATCTATCGATCCTTCGGGTCGAACGCATCGCGCAGCCCGTCGCCGATGAACAGCAGGCTGAGGAGTAGAGCCACAAGGAAACTTGCCGGGAAAACCAGCAGCCAGGGCATGCTTTCCATGGCATCGGTGCCTTCGGCAATCAGGGTGCCGAGCGAAGTCAGCGGCTCTTGAACGCCGAAGCCGAGATAGGAAAGGAAGCTCTCGGTCGCGATGATCTCCGGCACGGTCAGCGCCGCGAAGATGACGACGGGGCCGATGAGGTTCGGGATGATGTGCTTGGTAATGATCTTGAAAGGCTTCTGACCCGAGGCGCGGGCAGCTTCCACGAATTCGCGGTGCTTGAGCGACAGGGTCTGTCCGCGCACGATGCGGGCCATGGTCAGCCATTCGAGCGCGCCGATCGCAGCAAAGAGCAGATAGACGTTGCGGCCGAAGATCACCATCAGCAGGATGACGAAGAGGATGTAGGGAAGTGCGTACATGATATCGACGAAGCGCATCATGATCGAGTCGAGCCTGCCCCCGATATAACCTGAGATCGCACCGTAGAGCACGCCGATGACGACGGAGACGAGGGTCGCCGTCAGCGCTACGGCAAGCGAAACGCGCGTGCCGTATAGCACACGGGCAAGCAGGTCGCGGCCGTTCGGGTCGGTGCCGAAATAGTGGCCGTTTTCGAAGGAGGGTGGAGCGCGGAAGGCGGCCCAGTCCGGGTCTTCGTAGTTGAAGGGGATGACGCTTGGGCCAAGGAAGGCGGCCAGAATGAGCAGCACCAGCACACCGATGGAGATGACGGCTGCCTTGTTGCGCGAGAGGCGGCGCAGAGCATCCCTGGTCAGCGAGCGGCCCTCCGGAGACAGGCCTTCGGCTTCCAGCAGTTCGGCTGCAAGCAGCTCTCTTTTTGCGGGATTGAGGATCATCTGTTTCTCACTTTCGGGTCCAGCCAGGCATAGGCGATATCGACCAGAAGGTTCAGGAACACGATCAGCACCATGTAGAAGATGACCGTACCGAGAACCATGCCGTAATCGCGGTTCAGCGCTGCGTTGACGAAATAGCGGCCGATGCCGGGCAATCCGAAGATGCTTTCGACAACCAGCGAGCCGGTGAGAAGGTAACTTGCCGCCGGACCCAGGTAGGAAACGACGGGCATCATGGCGGGCTTCAGCGCATGGCGCATGACCGTCAGACGCGGGCCGATGCCCTTGGCCTTGGCGGTGCGGATGAAGTTCTGGTTCATCACCTCGATCATCGAGCCGCGGGTGATGCGCGAGATGCGGCCGGCATGCGGCAGCGCCAGAACGACGATCGGCAGGACGAGATACTTGATCGAGCCATCACCCCAGCCGCCGACCGGAAACCAGGCGAGGTGGATGCCGAAGACGAGCTGCATGATGGGCGCGATCAGGAAGTTCGGCAGAACGACGCCCACCAGAATGAGCGCACTCAGAATATAGTCCGGTGCCTTGTTCTGGTAGAGCGCCCCAAGACAGCCGACGGCCACGCCGACGATGATGGCGATCAGGAAGGCAGCCGTGCCGATGGTGAAGGTGTAGGGCAGACCGATCATGATCTGCTGGGCGACGGTGAAGTCCTCACTCGCGAAGGAGGGGCCGAGGTCACCTTTCAACAGGTCGCCGACATAGATCAGGTACTGCTGAACGAGCGGCTTATCCAGATTGTAGTGGATCGCGAGGTTTTTCAGGATCACCGGCGGCAATGGCCTTTCGCCATCAAAGGGGCCGCCGGGGGCAAGGCGCAAAACGAAAAAGCAAGCTGTGACGGCGATCCACAGGACAGGGATCGTCGACAGCAATCGACGGAGAGCGTATTTGATCATGGTCGTGGAGCGGCTCTTCCCGGAGTGACCGGGAAGAGCCTTTCATCCTTATTCCTTGATGGACAGCCAGCGCGTGCGGTGGATGTCCTGAACGTTGTCGACGAAGCCCTCGATCTTGGGCGAGACGACGTTCTTGGAGACGTAGTAGTAGATCGGGAGTGCGGCTGAATCGTCCAGCGCGAGCTGTTCGGCCTTCTTGAAGATCTCGGCGCGCTTCGTCAGATCGGTCTGAGCGTTGCCCTCCTTGATCAGCTTGTCATAGTCGGCATTCGACCAGCGGCCATAGTTCATCTGAACGCCTGTCACGAGCAGGTTCAGGAAGTTGTCCGGATCGTTGTAGTCGGCGAGCCAGCCGGCACGGCCGATCTGCACTTCACCGCGCTGCAGCTGGTCGTAGTGGACCTTCGTTTCCGCGTTGACGAGCTCGACATTGACGCCAAGCGGCTTCCACATGGAGGCGATCGCAACGGCGATACGCTTGTGGTTGTCGTTGGTGTTGTACTTGAGCTCGGTCGTCAGCGGATGATCCGGGCCGAAGCCGGCTTCCTTCAGCAGCTTCTTGGCTTCTTCGACCTTGTCCTTGTAGGGAAGATCCTTCCAGGAAACGTAGGCCGGATCGCCGTAATTGGCGGTACCCGGCGGAACCCAGGAGTAAGCCGGCAGTTCGCCGGTGCCGAGGATCTGCGGACCAATCACTTCGCGGTTGATCGCCATGGAGAGAGCCTGGCGCACGCGCTTGTCGCTGAACGGCGGCTTGGTCGAGTTGATGACATAGTAGTAGAGGCCGGAGAAGGGGGCGACGTGCGCCTGACCCGGAAGGTTCTTCTTCATCCACTCGTACTGGTCGGTCGGGAAGTCGGTGAGGATATCGAATTCGCCGGCGCGGTAGCGCTTCAGCGCGGCTTCCTGATCTTCGAGCACGAAGAACTTCGCGCCGTCGATCTTCAGATCCTTAGCTCCATACCACTGATCGTTCTTGACGGTCGTGACGTGCGAACCGGGGACCCACTCGACCGGCTTGTACGGACCGTTGGTGACGATGTTGCCGATCTTGACCCAGTCCTGACCCTTGGCCTCGACGACATGCTTCGGCAGCGGATAGGCCGTGTAGTGCATCAGGGCGTTGATGAAATAGGGGGTCGGGTTCTCAAGGGTGATCTCGAGTGTCTTGTCGTCGATCGCCTTGACGCCGAGTTCGTTCAGATCGGTGATCTCGCCCTTGTTGATCTTTTCTGCGTTCTTGATGGTGAACTGCAGATAGGCGTAGTCGGCGGCGTTCTTGGGGTCGATGAGACGCTGGAAGGCGAAGACGAAGTCGCCGGCCGTTACCGGCTGGCCATCGGACCACTTGATGCCGTCACGCAGCTTGAAAGTGTAGACCTTGCCGTCAGGGGAAATGGTCCAGCTTTCGGCCTGGCCGGGAACCGGGTTGTCCTTGGCGTCTTCGGTGACGAGGCCTTCGAAGATGTCGCCGGCAATACGGTTTTCCCAGTCGCCGGAGAGTTTTTGCGGATCCAGCGAGGTGGGATCGCCACCATTATGGATATTCAGCGTGGCCGCGTGGGCCGAAAATGCGAGCAATGAGCCAACCATTGCAGACGCGAGAAATTTTTTCGTGAAAAAGGACATACTGTGTCCACCTTTCTAGGCTTTTCGCCTTTTCTTTGGTCATTTGTTCCCGATTTGACCTGTTACGTGCAGGTCAACGGCACCTTAACGCAAAGGTTTGGCGTTGCAACCCCTAAACCGGTGGGTAGCATTCGGGTGTGGACAAGCTTATAAGCGTCTCCCTTTTGTCCGATCGCGACTGCCTGATCTTTGCTCGAAAATGAGCCATTGAAGTGTTGTTTTTTGCTTCGCCGCCATTAGTCTTGCGGCGAAATGAAGCGGGAGAAGGCAGTTCATGGCGTTGCGGACGGGCGGGAATGCGGATTGGTGGCGCGGCGCTGTGATTTATCAGGTCTATCCGCGCTCGTTTCAGGATACTGATGGTGACGGGCTCGGCGATCTCAAGGGGATAACCCGGCGCCTCTCCCATATCGCAAGCCTTGGCGTCGATGCGATCTGGCTCTCGCCTTTCTTCAAATCGCCCATGGCCGACATGGGCTATGACGTCTCCGACTATTGCGACGTCGATCCGATCTTCGGCACGCTCGACGATTTCGATGCGATGATGGCGGAAGCCCACAGGCTCGGCATAAAGGTCATCATCGATCAGGTGATTTCCCATACGTCCGACCGGCATCCATGGTTCGTGGAAAGCCGCTCCAGCCGCACGAACGACAAGGCGGACTGGTATGTCTGGGCCGACCCGAAGCCCGACGGGACAGCGCCGAACAACTGGCTGTCGATCTTCGGCGGGCCGGGATGGGAATGGGATGGCGTGCGCCGGCAATATTACCAGCATAACTTCCTGACCTCGCAGCCGGACCTGAATTTTCACAGCAGGCCGGTTCAGGATGCGCTGCTGAAGACGGTGAAGTTCTGGCTCGACCGAGGCGTCGACGGTTTTCGGCTGGATACGGTGAATTATTACTTCTGTGACAAGCAGCTCCGAGACAATCCGCCGCATGTGCCGGATCCGGATCAGGCTGGTCTCGATGCGCCCGACAGCAATCCCTATGGCATGCAGAACCACCTCTACGACAAGACGCAGCCGGAAAACCTCGAATTCCTCAAGCGGTTCCGGGCTCTGCTCGATCAGTACGAGGAGCGCACGACGGTCGGCGAAGTCGGCGACGGCGCGCGCTCGTTGAAGACCGTCGCCGCCTATACGACCGGCGGCGACAAGCTGCATATGTGTTATACTTTCGATCTGCTCGGCCCTGAATTCACCGCGGCCCATATACGAGGCTGCGTCGAGACCTTCCAGCGCATGGTGAAAGATGGCTGGGTCTGCTGGGCCTTCTCCAACCACGACGTCAACCGCCACGTCAGCCGCTTCGCGCTGACAGAAGAGGAGCGGCCCATCATCGCCAAGCTGGCGATTTCGGTGCTGGCAGCGCTTCGCGGTTCGATCTGCCTCTATCAGGGCGAGGAACTGGGGCTGCCGGAGGCGGAACTTGCCTTCGAAGACCTGCGCGACCCATACGGTATCCGCTTCTGGCCTGCTTTCAAGGGACGTGACGGATGTCGCACGCCGATGCCCTGGGAGGCCGGCAAAGCGCATGCCGGGTTTACGAGCGCGGAAAAGAGCTGGCTGCCGGTTCCCTATGAACAGGCAGCGCTTGCCGTCGATACGCAGGAGAACAACGACAATTCGGTTCTGCACCATTACCGGCGCACGCTGGAATTCCGGAAGAGCCAGCCCGTGCTGCTCGATGGCAGCATGGAGTTCGTCGGTGCGGACAAGGATCTGCTCGCTTTCGTCCGCGAAAAGCAGGGCGAGAAGCTGCTTTTCGTGTTCAACCTGACGCGTGAGCCTGCGGAGTTTGAGCTTCCTGCAGGCATATCATTCGGCGAACCGCTTGCGATGCCTGGCTTTCAGGCGCTAACTGCTCGTGATTCAGTGAAGCTTTCGGCGCTGGATGCTTTTTGTGCGAGAGTTCTGTGATCAGGCGGCGGTCGGCCGTTTGACCGTCTGGTCGCCGCGTCCGGCCAACAGGCCATCGATCGAGATATCTTCGTCAAGATCACTCCAGTGAAGGCCCATCGGGCTGGTCTCGACAGTGCGAAGCTGTTCCGGGGTCGCATTCAAAAGACGCGGAAACCATGCCAGCGGTACACCCAGAGTGCGCCCGTCGTCGAGCGCGACCCACATCGTGTTTTCATCGAAAGTCACATCAGTTGCGGAAATGCTCATCCCACGCCCTTTCGATGGCGGACTGGTTCTTGATGACTTCCCGAATGATAACAGCAAGTTCGCGTGGATTGAAGCCTTTGCTGTCGGCGATGCCGATTGCTGGCTTCATCCATGACCTTAGCTTCGCCGCTCGGGCCGCGAACATGGATATGCAAGGGTTCGCGAGGATCTCCTTCGTTTGAATAAAAGAAAAACTTCAGATTTCCGAGTGTGAAAACTAGCGGCATCGGGTGCTTCCTCGACGTTTTCGGCCGGATGATTTTCTTCTTTCTGTTGTGCCGTTAAGTGCGAAGTGACGAATTTTTCAAGATTATTTCGAAATTTACGGCTGATCGATGGGCGGTCTGTGAATAAATACCCTTTGTCCGGCTATTCGTTTTCCAACCAATGAAAATATTGCACGTGCACTGAACAGAGGGATATCCAAATTTATCCAATCAGCGCGAAGCGATCGACATCTACCATCCCCCTATCCGAGATCTTCAAATGCGGGATTACGGGCAGGGGCAGGAAGGCGACCTGCAGGAAGGGTTCCTCCAGCGTCGTGCCGAGGGCATAGGCCGCCTTGCGCAGATGATGCAACGTGTCGCGCACCATCTCATAGGGTTCGAGGCTCATCAGGCCGGCGACGGGCAGAGCGATCTCGCCGGTGACCTTTCCGTCCTCGACCACCACGAAACCGCCCTTGATCTCGCCAAGGCGATTTGCCGCGAGCGCCATGTCATCCTCGCTGACGCCGACGACACAGATGTTGTGGCTGTCATGGCCGACCGTCGAGGCGATGGCGCCTTTCTTCAGGCCGAAGCCCTGAACGAAACCGTTGGCGTGATTGCCGTTCTTGCCGTGTCGTTCGATGACGGCGACCTTGATGATATCGTTGGCGAGGTCGACGGTCGTCTGGTTGCCCTTGGCCGGCAGGCGATAGCGACGATGCTCGGTGATGATCTTGCCGGGCATGACGCCGATGACGGATGTTTCGCCCTCGGCAACCGGTACGCCGAAATGGGTCGCATTGACCGGCCGTGCCTTGACGCTGTCGAGGCCGACGGGCTCAACCGGCTTGCGGGTGGAAAAGAGCGCATCGGTGACATGACGGCCGGCGGAAAAAACCATGTCGGCCCGGCAATTTTCCAGACTGTCGATGACGACAAGATCGGCCCGCCAGCCGGGGGCCACAAGGCCGCGGTCGCGCAGGCCGAAAGCACGGGCGGCGGAGATCGAGGCGGCGCGGTAAATCGCAAGCGGCTCGACGCCCTCTGCAATTGCCGTGCGGATCATGTAGTCGAGATGGCCCTGCTCGGCGATATCGAGCGGATTGCGGTCATCGGTGCAGAGCGCGAGGTAGGGGGAGAGGCGTTCCGTGATGATCGGCATCAGGGCATGCAGGTCCTTCGAGACGGAACCCTCGCGCACGAGGATATGCATGCCCTTGCGGATTTTCTCCAGCGCCTCAGTCGCACTCGTGCATTCGTGTTCGGTGCGGATGCCGGTGGAGAGATAGCCGTTGAGATCGTTGCCCAGGAGAAGCGGCGCATGTCCGTCGATATGGCCGCCCTGAAAGGCGTCGAGCTTTGCCATGCAGACGGGATCCTTGTGGATCACGCCGGGAAAATTCATGAACTCGGCAAGGCCGATGACTTTGGGATGGTCGCGATAGGGCAGGAGGCTTTCGACCGGCAGATCGGCGCCTGACGTTTCCAGATGTGTCGCCGGCACGCAGGAGGAAAGCTGGACGCGGATATCCATGATCGTTTCCAGCGCCGAAGCGAGGAAGAATTCGATGCCTTCCTTGCCGAGCACATTGGCGATTTCATGTGGGTCGCAGATGGCAGTCGTCACACCATAGGGCAGGACGCAGCGGTCGAACTCATGCGGTGTGACCAGCGAGGATTCGATATGCAGGTGCGTATCGATGAAGCCGGGAACGACGATCTTGCCGGAAATGTCGATTTCCGTCTCGCCGCTGTAGTTGCCGCAGGTCCCGATCACACGCTCGCCGCCGATGGCGATGTCCGACTGGACGAGCTCACCCGTCGCGAGGTCGAAGAAGTGTCCGCCTTTCAGGACGATATCGGCAGGCACGCGACCCACACCCTGATCGATGAGACGTTCGAGCTTGGCGGTCATATCTATCCTCGCAATGCAATCGATTCCGCGAGTTATAGCGCATCTGTTCGTGGATTCGATGCCCGCAAACAAAACCGGGCGCCATTGGCGCCCGATCGCATGTTCCATTCGCTCCGATTACTCGGCTGCGACGATCTTGCCGCCTTCCCACTTGTAGAGCGAGAAGCTCTGCGAGGAGAGGTCGCCGGTTTCGCCATAGGTGAGCTTGCCGATGACGGTCGGGATCTGGTCGCCGCTCTTCAGGGCAGCCGCAACGGCTTCCGCGTCCTCGGCGCTGCCGGCCTTTTCGATGCCGGCTTTCAGGACTTCGACGGCAGCGTAGGCGTTCAGCGTGAAGGCTTCGGCCGGGATGTTCTTGGCGGCGAGCGCATCGGCAGCGGCCTTGGAGTCCGGGCTCTTGGTGGCGTCCGAAGCATTGGTGAACAGCGTGCCGCCTGCTGCATCCGTGCCGATCGTCCAGAACTCGGTGTTGGAGAGACCGTCGCCGCCGATGATCTGGGCATTGACCGAGAGGTCATGGAGCTGGCGGGCGAGCAGGCCGCCTTCCGGGTGGTAGCCGCCGAAATAGACGAGATCGACTTTCTCGGCCTTGATGCGGGTGGTCAGAGCGGAGAAATCCTTGTCGCCGGGCGTGATGGAGTCGTTGATGACTTCGGTGACACCGCCGGCATTCAGCGTTGCCTTGAAGGCGTCGGCGAGGCCCTTGCCGTAAGCGCCCTTGTCGTTGATGATGGCGACGCGCTTGTCCTTGAAATGCTCAAGAACGTATTTGGCGGCAACTTCGGCCTGCTGGTCGTCGCGGCCGCAGGTGCGCAGAACGTTGGTCAAGCCACGCTTGGTGAGGTCGGGTGCCGTGGCGGTCGGAGTGACCATCAGCACGCCGTTTTCGGCCAGAACGTCGGAAACCGGAATGGCGACACCGGAGGTGACCGGACCGACGACGAAGCGGATGCCTTCGCCGACAACCTTGTTTGCGGCGGAAACGCCCTGCTTCGGCTCGCCGGCATCGTCGGCCAGTTCGAGCACGACCTTCTCGCCGAGAATGCCGCCGTTCTTGTTGATTTCGTCGACAGCGGTCTGCACGCCGTTCTTCACCTGGTCGCCATAGGCCGCCACTGGACCGGTCAGCGGCGCGATGAGGCCGATGGTGATATCCGCGTGCGCGAGCGGTGCAAATGCCAGCGAGGCGACGAGCGTCGCCGTCAGAGTCTTCAGGGTCATGTTCTGTCTCCTTGGGTAGGGTCGTCTTCGACCACTGGTTGCTTGCCGCGCAGGCCGTTTCTTTTGTCAGCGATCCCTTTGGGAGCGTGCCAAGGACGAGGAAAAGCTGCGCGATCAATGAGCCCTGCGGCCATATTTGGCTCGCCCGGCGCATAGCAAGATTTCTAGAAATTTCGGTGAGATTCCGCAAGATGATAACAAGATCGGGATCATTTTCGCCAAATCTGGAAAGATTGCGCGCGATTTTTTGATTTTTCAGTCCATCTCCCGCAATTTTCGATCTGCCTGTCCGACCATCGGCAAGCTTGCTATGGTCATGCCAGGCAGCCTCAACCTGCAGTCAAGGTGACGTTTTTCTGATTACGCGCTTTCAGTCGCGCTTGACCCGCAACCTTTGCAGAAAGCTGAAGCGAAATCTTCTTCGCCAGACCTATCGCGGGGGCATTTCGATCGCAGGCCCTGGTCCGTCGCAAGCCCGGATGCTTCCTCGTTTCCAGTAGGCCGGGCATCGAGATGAGGGAGCTGCGCTATTGCTGAGGGAGGGCCTTTCGCAGGAAGTCGGTGACCATGCCAGTAACCTGCCGGTGAATCGTTTCGCGATCTGCGCCTACGCCGTCCCGGCAGACGATGCCCTCGCCTGGTGCTTCTTTCTCGATCCATTCGGCGGCACCAGGCTTGCAGGGTTGCATGAAGCTGAAATGCAGCGATCCCGGGATAAGGCTGTACCTGGTCGTTGTTGATGGCAGATAATGGGAAATGTAGCCTGAATCCACGTTCGTCGCGGCTATCTCCGCCTTAGTTGCCGTATCCGCATCGACATCATCAGCAGCGCCCAATACCATGACGGGGATCTGGATTGCCGCAAGGCTCTCTGGTGTCAGCCCACGGCCGGGTCCGAGGTCGAGCGTCACGACGGCACGGATTCTCGGGTCGCTGAGATCGGCGGCCAGTGCTGCACTGGAGGAGGCATCGCGGCCGATGCCGAGCGCCTCGAATATTCTGCAATAGATCGGGCTGAATTCAGCCATGCAGTTCTTCGTCACCTTGGCTGCATCGAAGCGGCCGCCCGCCAGTTCGACGACCGTCCAGCCGCCGAGCGAATGGCCGATGGCGGCAATCCGACCGGATGCCACGCCGCCCGTCAGATCAGGATTGTCGAGCAGAGCATCGATCGTGCGGCTGAGGTCGCCGGGGCGCTTCCAGAGTTCGACGGCATCGGGCTTTCGCATGTCGAATGTGGTCGTGCCGGGATGATCGGGTGCGGCGACGACATAGCCTGCTTCCACGAGATCCGCGGCGAGCCAGGCGAGGTTGCGCCAGCTGCCACCGTAGCCATGCGACAGAACGACCAGCGGATGGGGGCCGGCCATGGGTTCGGCATCCCTGATGACGGGCTGGCCGATAAAGGCAGGCGTTTCGCCAAGAAGGACCGAGGTGACGTTCGATGCAGTTGGATACCAGATGCTGACATGCGTGGGGCTATTTTTGTCGGGCAGGGAGATTTCGCGGAACCCGGTTCCGGCATGTGCTGCAGGTGCCAACAGCAGGACGAGGGAGAGAAGGAGGGCAAGTCTTGGCATGGGATCTCCATTGGGTTGATTTGCCCTGTCTGGAGGAAATCCCTGAGGCTGGAGACCGATAACGCGATCGAGGTCGCCGATATCATAGGAAAGGGCGAGACTGGAGCCTCGCCCTCGAATTCACTTGGGACGATTGAGCTCAGATGTTGTTCTGCAGGATCGTACGCAGCTTGCCGAAGAGCTCGTCGATGTGCTTCTTCTCGATGATGAGCGGCGGGGAGAGCGCGATGATGTCGCCTGTCGTGCGGATCAGCAGGCCGCTTTCGTACGCCTTGAGGAAGGCTGTGAAGGCGCGCTTGGTCGGCTCGCCGGCGATCGGGTCGAGCTCGATGGCGCCGATGAGGCCGGTATTTCTGATGTCGATGACGTTGGGGCAATCTTTCAGCGAGTGCAGCGCGTCGGCCCAATAGTCAGAAAGCTCGGCTGCGCGGGTCAGCAGGCCTTCTTCCTTGTAGGTGTCGAGCGTCGCAAGCGCTGCGGCCGAGGCGATCGGGTTACCGGAATAGGTATAACCGTGGAAGAACTCGATCATGTGCTCGGGGCCATTCATGAAGGCATCATGGATTTCCGAGGTCACGAAGACGGCGCCCATCGGGATGACGCCGTTGGTCAGGCCCTTGGCGGTGGTGATGATGTCGGGCTTCACGTCGTAATACTGGGCGGCGAAGGGGGCGCCGAGGCGACCGAAACCGGTGATGACTTCATCGAAGATCAGCAGGATGCCGTGCTTGGTGCAGATTTCACGCAGCTTCTGCAGATAGCCCTTCGGCGGAATGAGAACGCCGGTGGAGCCGGCGACCGGCTCTACGATGACGGCGGCGACGGTGGACGCGTCATGCAGGGTGACGATGCGCTCGAGTTCGGTGGCGATATCGCCGCCATGCTCGGGTTCGCCGCGGGTGAAGTTGTTCTTGCCGGGCAGGTGGGTGTGCGGCATGTGGTCAACGCCGGTCAGCAGCGTGCCGAACATCTTGCGGTTGGTGACGATGCCGCCGACGGAGATGCCGCCGAAATTGACGCCGTGATAGCCGCGCTCGCGGCCGATCAGGCGGAAGCGTGAGCCATTGCCCTTCACGCGGTGATAGGCGAGCGCCACCTTGAGCGCCGTTTCCACCGATTCAGAACCGGAATTGGTGAAGAGGACATGGTCCAGGCCTTCCGGGGCGATGTCGACCAGGCGGTTGGCGAGCTCGAAAGCCTTGGGATGGCCGAGTTGGAAGGCCGGGGCGTAATCGAGTTCGCCGGCCTGCTCGCTGATCGCCTCGGTGATCTTCGGGCGGCAATGTCCGGCATTTACGCACCAGAGGCCAGCCGTACCGTCCAGCACCTGACGGCCGTCATGGGTCTGGTAGTACATATCCTTCGCACTCACGAAGAGGCGCGGTTCCTTCTTGAACTGACGGTTCGCGGTAAAGGGCATCCAAAAGGCGCGAAGGTCGTTTGGCGTTGCATTCAGGCGGTTGGACATGCTGTTCTCCTGGCCGTTGGGGAGGCCGTTCCCCTTTGGCGCCGATTATATTTTTACTGCCCGGTCAAATTATCAGCGCCCGGCAAGGCGTCAAGCCGGAGAAGCGCCGCCCTCTGCCGTTCCCGACACTTCGGTCGTCATCAATCCTTCGCCCGGCATTGCTACAAAAATCGATGGCCGCAATGGCCGAGGACATTCCATTCATTTCCTTGAAATTCAATCATTTTACCGGAGGTAGTCATGACGGACCGCCAGAAAACCAGGCCGCGCCCCAATCCGCGGCGTGCATTTGCGCCGAGCTACGGCACCATTCTCGAAGAAGGCGTTCGTCGCCGTACCGTTCTGAAGGGCTTCATCGCTGCCATGGGCGCGGCCGCTTTTGCGCCGGCGCTCGAAGCAACGAAGGCAGAAGCCGCCGAGTCGAGCCTTACTTTCCCCGAGCTGAAGCGCGTGCGCGACACCGCCGACCACTGGCCCGAAGGTTACGAGCGCCAGATCCTCATTCGCTGGGGCGACGCGCTCTTTACCGACAGCCCGGAATTCGATGTCACCAAGCTCGACGGCAAGGCCGCCGAGCGCCAGTTCGGCTACAATAACGATTTCACGCAGTTCCTGCCGCTGCCCTGGGGCGAGAAGAGCTCCGATCATGGCCTGATGGTCGTCAGCCATGAATATGCCACGCCCTTCCTGATGTTCCCGGGACTGACGATGGACAATTACCGTGAGAAGATGACCGAAGACCAGATCCGTGCTGTCATGGCCGCTGTCGGCGTCTCGGTTTTCGAAGTGCGCAAGGACGGCAATCAGTGGCAGGTGGTCAAGGACGGCAAGTATAACCGCCGCATCCACATGAGCACGGAAATCGGTATTTCCGGCCCGGCTGCCGGTGACGACCGCCTCAAGACCAAGGCCGATCCAACCGGTACGGTCGTTTTCGGTACGATCTCGAATTGCAATGGCGGCATCACGCCCTGGGGCACGATGCTGTCAGGTGAAGAAGGCGCAATGGACGTATTCGCCGGCGACTATACCAAGCTGCTGAACCAGGAGCTGGTCGAGCGCCAGGGTTGGGACGAGGATGAGAACGACATCTACTCCGTCAGCCGCGTCGAGCCGCGCTTCAAGTTCGAGGAAGAGCCGAATGAATGGATGCGTTTCGACTGGGTGGTCGAAATCGATCCGTTCGATCCAACGGCAAAGCCGGTCAAGCGTACGTCGCTCGGCCGCATGACGCATGAAGGTGCACAATGTTGCGTCGCCCCTGATGGCCGCGTCGTGGTTTTCATGGGCGATGATGACGATTTCGAATATATCTACCGCTTCGTCACCCGCGATCCGTGGAACCCTGGCGATCGTGCCGCCAACAAGGACCTGCTCGACCACGGCACGCTGTCGGTCGCCAAGTTCGAAAGCGACGGTACGATGCGCTGGATCCCGCTCGTTGCTGGCGAAGGCCCGCTGACGGCGGAAGCCGGCTTCAAGACGCAGGCCGATGTGGTCCTCGCAACGCGCGCTGCCGCCGATCTCGTCGGCGCGACACCGATGGACGGGCCGGAAGGCTTCATCCCGCATCTCGGCACCGGCAAGCTCTATGTTGCCATGACCGAGAATGAGGATCGCCTGCCGAAGGGCCAGGGTGACGACGAGAAGGAACAGGTCAACGTCGCCAATCCGCGTGGCCCCAATCCGCACGGGCATTTGCTGGAACTGGTGACCCCCGGCGGTCCGGATAAGCCTGATTACGCAGCCGAGAGCTTCAAGTGGGACGTTTTCGTGCTCTGCGGCGATCCGGCAAAGCCCGAAGATCAGGCGATGTTCCACCCGGCGACCACCTCGGCTGGCTGGTTCACCGATCCCGATAACCTTGCCGTCGATCCGGCGGGCCGCCTCTGGGTGACCACCGACGGTCCGCCGCCGGAAGGCATCGCCGATTCGGTCTATGTGATGGATACGGAAGGTCCGGGCCGCGCCCTGCCGAAGCTCATCTATATCGCCCCTGTCGGTTCGGAGACCTGCTCGCCGACCTTCACGTCCGACGGCTCCAGCGCCTTCCTCTCGGTCCAGCATCCGGGTGAATTGCGCATGGCCGACAATGAGGATGCGACCTCGATGGAAGATGCTGGCACCAGTTGGCCGGACTTCAAGCCGGGTGTACCGGCTCGTCCGTCGCTCGTCGTGCTGACCCGCGGCAACAACGAAGTTGTTGGCAGCTAAGCCCGCTTTTCGCAATAAAAAGAGACCGGCAGTTCTCGCGAATTGCCGGTCTCCAACGCTTCACGTGCTGAAATAGCGTGAGCAGTGTCCGTGGAGACATCTCCTCAGACACTACTCAGACTGACATCATGTCAGCGCTAACATCAGGCTGCAGACCTGCTCCGGTTCTGTGTCACGTAGATATCCTCGAGTGTTGCAAGGATTTTCATAACCGGCTCGGAGTTGCTGGAATAGTAGATCGTCTGTGCATCGCGACGGGTCTTGACCAGCTTCTGAGCGCGCAATTTCGACAGATGCTGGGAGAGGGCCGACTGGCTCAGACCGACCTGGGTGGCGAGAACGCCGACAGGCACTTCTCCCTTTACCAGGCTGGTGAGTATCAGCAAACGCTTGGGGTTGGCCATGGCCGATAATAAAGCTGCCGCCACATTGGTGTGATCGGCCAAATCAGAGGTTTCCATATTTTTTCTTCCTAATGCGAAACGTACATCATCCGTACAGGCACAGGCCGTCAGACGGTTCTTTGACTGACGGCGAAAACTAGCAATTGGGCTTGAAGATTGTATATACCTAAATTTAAGGTATCAGGTATGCTATTTTAGATATGTTTGAACAAATGTGATCCAAATCCTCCGCGGGTATGTCGAACTCGCAACGCAACAATAAGTCACCTGAAATCATATCAAAACCTGCGAAATCGACCCCACTTATGCGCCAGGGACCGGCTTCAGGGGCCTTTAGCCTGGATGCCAGCGCTGACATCAGATCCGGATGGCGGGCTACTAAATCTTGCACTGCGGCGTCAGCTTTTTCGGCGATGTCATCATTTGCCTCGGAGTGAATCACGAGATCGCTGCCGTCTAAAATGTAAGCACGGCCGAATCCGCCGTTGAGGCTGGCCGATTGCGGGATGAGGCGAAAGAAACGAAAATCCGGGAAATCGATATAGAGTTTCGCCTTGGCGTGACGGTTGAGAAAACGGGTGCGGATGCGCGCGTGGAGGGGCGTATCCCGCTCCACCTGTTCCGCACGGCATTGGGTCGTCAGGCGGGCATGGGCGAGCGGATCGCCCTTGCCGGGCTCGCCGGTCAGGAGCGAGGCTCTGGCATCGGCGGCGAGCGCTTTCGTGTGGGTCGAGAGCGCGGAAACGAGAATGACCGGAACGCCGTCTATGTCGGTGCCGAGAAGAACCCGGCTTGCGAAGGGAAAGCCGGTTTCAGGATCGAGAACGGCGAGAGCCGCATAGCGGGCGGAGCGCAAGAGAGTGCGCGCCAGCTTGCGGGCCTCGTCGTCGGTTTCACGGAGCGTGGAGGACGGTTCTTTCATATCCGCGTTGTGGCAAAGCGGAGTGAAAGGATCAAGTCTATTCCTTCCGCTTATGCCGCGTGAGGCCGGCGACGACATCCTGCGCCGAGATCGTCCCGACAATCTGGCCGTTGTCGACCACGCCGATACTGCCAGGCTGCCGGGAGAGGGCGTCGAGGATATCGACAAGCGGTGTCGTGGGGCGCGCAGTGGCGCTGACCGACATGCCGATTGCCGCATCTCCAAGCCCGGGCTGCATGACGTCGGAGGCCATCAGCATGTTGATCGGGTTCATGTTCTGCACGAAGTCGGCGACATACTGATCGGCCGGATTCTTGACGATTTCCTGCGGCGTTCCGCACTGGATGATCCGCCCACCCTCCATGATGGCGATGCGATTGCCGATGCGGAAGGCCTCGTCGAGATCGTGGCTGACGAAGAGGATGGTCTTCTTCAGCCGCCGTTGGAATTCCAGCAGCTCATCCTGCAGTCGCGTGCGGATCAGTGGATCGAGCGCAGAGAACGGCTCGTCCATCAGCAGGATCGGAGCACCGGTGGCGAATGCGCGGGCAAGGCCGACGCGCTGCTGCATGCCGCCGGAGAGCTCGTTGACCTTGCGGTCCGCCCATTTCGTCAAGTTGACGAGTTCGAGCTGTTCGCCGACCCGGCTCTTGCGCTCGGCTTCCCGCACGCCCGAGAGCTCAAGGCCGAAACCGACATTCTCGGCAACGGTGCGCCAGGGCAGGAGGGCGAACTGCTGGAACACCATGGAGACCGTATGCGTGCGCAGGTCGCGCAGCGCCTTGGCATTGCATTTGTAGGGGTTTACCGGCCCCGTTGCCGTCGAAACGGCGACGTCGCCGCGCACGACGGGCGCAAGCCCGTTGACGGCGCGCAGGAGCGTCGACTTGCCGGAACCCGAAAGGCCCATCAGCACGAGGATTTCGCCTTCCTCTATCGTCAGCGAGGCATTGGCGACGCCGAGAACGAGGCCGGTCTCGGCGCCGATCTCGTCGCGTGAGCGACCCTGGTCAACCATGGCGAGCCCAATTTCCGGCCGGTCGCCGAAGATGATGCTAATGTCGTTGAAACTAACCGCAGTCATGCGACGTCTCCTTCGCCTGCTGTGCGGAACATGCGGTCCAGAATGATTGCCAGGATGACGATGCAGAAGCCTGCCTCAAAACCCTTGGCGATGTTGACGGTGTTCAAGGCACGCACGACCGGCACGCCGAGACCGGGAGCGCCGACGAGGGCGGCGATCACGACCATCGAGAGGGAAAGCATGATGGTCTGTGTCAGGCCGGCCATGATCTGCGGCGTTGCAAAGGGCAGCTCGACCTTGCGCAGAACCTGAACCGGCGTCGCGCCGAAAGCGACGGCGGCTTCGACGAGGGAAGGGGGTGTCGAGATGATGCCGAGGCGGGTAAGACGAATGGGGGCGGGGATGGCGAAGATGACGGTTGCGATCAGGCCCGGCACCATGCCGAGGCCGAAAAGGATAAGGGCTGGAATGAGATAAACGAAGGTCGGAATGGTCTGCATGAGGTCCAGAACGGGCCGCATCGCGGCATAGATCCAGGCGCGGCGGGCAGCCGCAATGCCGAGCGGAATGCCGATCACCATGCTGACGAAAGTCGCGGCGAGCACGAGCGCCAGCGTTTCTGTCGTCTCTTTCCAATAGCCCTGGTTCATGATGAGCAGCAGCCCAAGACACGTGAAGACCGCCACTGTAATCGACCGGCGCAGCCACCAGGCGAGGAGGCTGATGGCAAGGACGGCAATCAGCGGATTGGGCGTCTGCAGCACGAAAAGCAAGGCATTAATGACGTGCGACAACAGGGCGGAGAGTTGGTTGAAAAACCATTCGCCGTTCGTCGTCAGCCAGTCAACGAAGGTCTTGGCCCAGGGGCCAATGGGAATTTTAGCGTCGGTGATCCAATTCACGAGGCGCGCCTGTCTTTTGAGAACAAAGATCGGGATGAAAACGAAAACGGGGCGGCAGATCCGCCCCGTTCATTTCATCAGAGGCCGAGGCCGGACTTGACGGCCGCGAGGCCGTCGCCGCTGCCATCGCGGGTCTTGACGCCAGCAAGCCAGGGCTCGACCGTGGACGGATTGGCCTTCAGCCATTCGCCCGCTGCCTTTTCCGGATCTTCGCCGTCATTCAGGATCTTGTTCATGATCTCGTTCTCCATCTTCAGGGAGAACTTGAGATTCTTGATCAGTGTCCCGACGTTCGGGCACTCGCTCAGATAGCCGGCACGTACGTTGGTATAGACTTCGGCGCCGCCGAAATTCGGTCCGAAAGTGTCGTCGCCACCCGACAGATAGGTCATCTTGAAGTTGCTGTTCATCGGATGTGGTTCCCAGCCAAGGAAGACGATGGGCTTGCCATCCTTCTCGGCGCGGGCGACCTGCGCCAGCATCCCCTGCTCGGAGGATTCGACGAGTTCCATCTCCTTCATGCCGAAGGTGTTCTTGTCGATCATGTCGATGACGTGGCGGTTGCCGTCATTGCCGGGCTCGATGCCGTAGATCTTGCCGTCGAGATCGTCCTTGTGAGCGGCGATATCCTTGAAGTCCTTGATGCCGAGTTCCGCACCCTTGGCATTGGTTGCCAGCGTGTACTTGGCGCCGACGAGGTTCGGCCCGTAGGACTCGACCGACTTGTCGTCGAGGTAGGGCTGGATGTCCGCTTTCTGGGACTGCATCCAGTTGCCGAGGAAGACGTCGATGTCCTTGTTCTTCATCGAGGTATAGGTGACCGGCAAGGAGAGAACCTTGATGTCGGTTTCATAGCCGAGCTTCTTGAGGAGCAGAGAGGCGGTCGCCGTGGTCGACGTGACGTCCGTCCAGCCGATGTCCGAAAGATGGACGGTGGAGCAGCTTTCAGGGTCTGCGGAGAAGGCGGCGGTCGCAACGGAGAGGGCAGCGACTGCGGTTACGGTAACGAGTTTGAATGCGCTTGTTGTTTTCATTTTAGACTCCCAGTCTTACGTTCCCAAGCCAACCATCAATAGACCAGTTTTACAAGCGATCTCGGCGCGTTTGCGGCGTTCCGGCCACTGTGATTGCGACGCCCCGGGGTTTTTCAGAATGCCTGAACTTCCAGGTTTTCAGCGATTTCGATGCCAGGATTTCCTGTGATTATCAATTTGTCGGGGCTTTTCTTTGTGTTCTCCACCTTCCAAGAAGCCAGATAAGGAGAATCCGATGGCAAAACTCTATTTCAACTACTCGACGATGAATGCCGGCAAGTCGACCATGCTGCTGCAGGCCTCCTACAATTATCAGGAGCGCGGAATGCGCACGGTTCTCTTGATTGCGGCCTTCGACGAGCGGGTCGGGCGTGGCGTCATCGGTTCGCGCATCGGGTTGGAAGCAGAGGCCATCCCCTTCGAAAACGACAGCGATCTCTATGCTCTGATTCAGACGCTCAGCGGCGAAGGGCAGCCGATCTCCTGCGTTTTCCTCGATGAGGCGCATTTCATGACGCGCGAGCACGTTTGGCAGCTTGCCCGCGTGGTCGACAGGCTCGGCATTCCCGTTATGGTCTACGGCTTGAGGACGGATTTTCAGGGCAAACTCTTTCCGGCCTCGCAGGAACTGCTGGCGATTGCCGATGAGATGCGCGAAGTGCGCACCATTTGCCATTGCGGGCGCAAGGCGACTATGGTCGTGCGGCTCGATGCCGAGGGCAAGGTACTGCATGAGGGTGCGCAGATCGATGTCGGCGGAAACGAGAAATATGTTTCGCTGTGTCGCCGCCATTGGGACGATGCGATGAACGGTGAATGGATTGCCGAGCCGGTCTGAACGGATCGACGCCTGTTTTCTTTGACGCGGCAAGCGAATAGTCTGGAAGACGGAGATTCCCTGGGAGTGCCCGGTGCGCAAAAGCCCGCCTTTCGATAGCCAGTATGATGCCGCCCGCGGCCTTGCCGAGGCGATGGCCGGCGAGGCGGATTATTGCGCCGCCTGCATCGCCGGCTTCGATGGCGACGAGGGGCGCTCGTCCGATGAGATTTTCCTCGAACAGAATGCGCGCTTCCAGGCCTTTTTCAACGACAGCGCCACGCTCGATGTGCTGCTTGCAGAACTCGTTTTCTCCCTCGACCGGCTGACATCAAAGGTTTCGGCCGATCTCGACGGTTTTCGCGGGCTGACGCGGCGTGAAAAGATAGCCGGATGGTTTTCCCGCCAGCGCATGTGGCGCATGCACAGCGCACGGGTACGCGAGGCGCCGGTCGTGGAACAGTTGCTCGATCTGCTGACGAAATCAGATCTTCTGGCGACGCTGCTCAAGGGCCAGAGGCGATCGCTTGTCGATCGTCACAAGAGCGCCGAACTGAGCCTCGTCGACATTGTCGAGCATCGGCGGCGGCTGGTCGACGAGATTGACATTGCGCGGATGCGCATGAAGGAGCTCAATGCCAAGGCATTGAACACGCAGGGCCGTATCGGCGTTTATGGCAACAAGGCACATTGGGCGCAAATGGAGGCGGAGCGCCAGGCGCTGATAGCGGAGGCCGATCGCATTTCCGTCGAGGAACATGCGATGCGCGACGAGAGCCAGCGGCGCGAACGTTTCATCGGCATGTTCCAGGCTTTCGTCGACAGGCTGAACAGCCGTATTGCTGGCTGCAACGTGCTCATCCGCAAGCTTTCGGTCGATACCGAGGAGCGGCTCATCATCTATCAGGCGCAGGTCGATACCGACCGGCCCGGCATGAAGGTGAGGATCAAACCGGAGCTTTTTCCTGATATCGCTGAAACCATCGCGCTTTTCGAGAAGGGCATGCTGGTGCCCCAGGATCTGGTCCAGCGAAAAAGCCGCGCCGACCAGGAATTCGCCCGCAAATTCCCCGCCTATGCCGAGGAACGGTCCGATGCGCCGCTGATCGATGTGGCGCGTAAATCCCCTGTGTTCGGGCTTGGATTCTTCCGTTCGCTGCGCTCCTGACAGGGTGGTGAGGGGAAGCGTATCACATCCTATCGTGTCTGGCCCGCGCATCGTTCGGGGCGAAATATCCTTGGCTCTTGTTGTACTTGGGCGATCAAGCGCATATGTGGATGAAGGGGATATCCCCGTTTTCGCCGCCTGACAGGAGACGACGATGCTTGACCGGATTGCCGGTTTTTTCAGACTGATCGGCCAGACGATCAGTCGCTGGGTTCGCCTTTTTGCTGCCTGGGCCTTCTGGCCGTTCCTGGCCGCGCACGGATGGTATGCGCGGCGGAGCTGGATGATCCGGCTGCCGATCATCGCGTTCGTTGCGCTTCTCGTCGTTCTCTATGGCTATTTCATCTGGCAGACGCAAGTCTGGTCGAATTTCAACACTGCCTTCGTCGATCAATATCGCCTCTCGGATCGCAAGGTGCCGGCAGGGCAGGAAATTCCGGCGATCGACGGGACTGCTGTCAAGACCTGCCAGCGCTCGGCGATCGTCGATGTCGCGGCCGATCTGACGGATTTCAACGTCAACCAAAATGCCTGGATATCGTCGATGCTGCTCTACAAGATGGGCTTCTTCGGCATCGATTGGGATCACACGCCCTTCCTTGACAACAAGGCATCCTTCCAGCGCGGTATCAATCAGGCCGTCCGCCGCACTTCCGTCGAGCTTGTGGATACGCTGGGGCGCGTGCGCGGCACGTCAGGTATCAACAACGACCTGCAAAGCGCGCGCGGCAATCTGCAGTTCGATGAATTTAGCTGGTATTTCGGCCTCAGTCCTTTTGGACCGAAGACGCCGACGCCGGCCTATTATCGTGCGGCGATCAACAGCCTGCGCAAGTTCAATACCGATCTGGCTGGCTGCAATGCGGTCTTCGACGGCCGCGCCGACAACCTCATTCAGTTCATCGATCGTATCGCCAACGATCTCGGCAGCACCTCCGACATGCTGGCTGAGCGCTCGGAAAACCACAATCGCGGTTGGTTCGATACGCGTGCCGACGATCGCTTCTGGTTCGCCTATGGACAACTCTACGCTTATTACGCGATTCTTTCGGCGGCGCAGGCGGACTTCTCTCAGGTTGTGTCGGAGCGAAACCTCGGGGCAATCTGGGCTGGCACGACACGGCAATTCCAGGCAGCACTTCGCATCCAGCCGGCGATCATTTCCAACGGGCGGGAGGACGGCTGGATCATGCCCAGCCATCTCGCCACGATGGGCTTCTATATATTGAGAGTGCGCTCGAACCTAGTTGAAATCCGTGCGGTGCTCGACCGCTAGAATGCCCAGAATGCTATTTCCTGATGGTTAAAGCGGAGCGCCGCCGTCCTCGAAGCCGACGATGCGCAGCTTCTCGACGAATTCGTAGGTGATACCCACAATGCCGCCGCCGCTGGCGTCGTCGCGGAACTTGCCGACGGAGCGTACCATCTTGTAGCCGCCGAGTCCGTTGTCGACGCGATAGACATAGTGGAAACCGACCCGGTGGAGGCTCGCCTGCTCGAAGGTTTCGGCGATCAGCAACCGGTCTTCCTCATGGATGCGCGACATGAGTTCGGTCAGGTTGACCGGACCTTCGCTGTAGGGAAGATCGAAGATCTGGTGTACGTCTTCGCTGGCGAAAAAATGCCCGGTCTCGAGGTTCATCCGCCAGAAGCCGAAGAGGCGATAGGCGGCGAACATCGTCAGCGCTTCGGCATCGGTAACGCCGATGTGGCCACGGGACTGCGGCCGATGTTCGATGGCCGGCTGTTCGAAACGAAGAGGCACGGTTTCCCCCTAATTCGGGATGACGCGCTGATTCTCTTCTGATTCCTCAGTTGATCAGCTTCAATCGGATGGCTTTTGCTACCAACTGGGTGCGGTTGACGCAATCGAGTTTTTTAATTGCGTTGGTCATATAGGCATTTACCGTGTGATCCGAGAGCGCCAGGATCTGGCCGATCTCTATCGAGGTCTTGCCTTGTGCGGTCCAGCGTACGACCTCCAGTTCACGAGCCGAAAGCGCACTATGAGCGCTTTCCTCATTGCGCTTGACGGCATTGTAGGTGTCGAGCGCGTGGAGAACGATCATCACAAGTTCGTTGATCTCGCTCTGGCCGAGGGATGCGCGTTCGCCGCCGAACCAGAAGACGAGGCGCTGTCCATCGGCTGAGTTGATCGGCATCGCGATACCCGCCATCATGCCGCGCTGGAGCATTAAATTCCTGATGTCGGCGGGAAAGGATTGTGCATGGCCGGGATCGCTGAGGTGCCAGACTTGCGGTACGGCTGATTCCCTCATGCGGGCGGCAAACGGGCAGGCACGCAGCATATGTCCGCGATCAAAATCTTTGATGTAGGAAACCGGCAACGAGCTCTCGATGATCAGCGGCTTGAGCAGCAGATCTTCCGCCGAGGGCGCGTTCAGCAGAGTGACGTGCTCAAAACCGAAAGCGGCGGCCACTCTTCCAAGCGCCTGCGCGAACAGGCCACGCGTGCGCGCTACCGCCAGTTCGCTCGACAGCAATGACTGCCTTTCAGAGGTAGTCATGTAAGACATTATACGCCCCCGCAAGTCTTCATGTTACCGCTATCAAATACATAAATCCGCACGCATGCTAGTGCTAATTGACTTAGCGCACGCTGATTAATTCATTTTGTGAAAAATTAATCAGTGAAAAAACGCGTTCAAGTTGATTTTTGACCTACACGGGTAAAAGGGCGGTCCCTTTTACCTCCTCCATCACCGCATAAGTGTGTGTTTCGCGTACGCCGGGAAGGGAAAGAATCACCTCCGAGAGGAACTGGCGATAGGCCTCCATCCCTGCCATGCGCGCCTTCACAAGATAATCGAAGCCTCCTGCGACCATATGACATTCCATGACGTCATCGCTGCGCTTTACTGCCGCAGCAAAGGCATCGAAGACGTCAGGCGTGGTACGGTCGAGCTTTACCTGCACGAAGACGAGGAGATTGCGGCCGAGCTTTTCCGGCGAGAGGATCGCCATATAGCCAGTGATATAGCCCTCTCGCGTCAGCCGCTTGACGCGTTCGGCCGTCGCCGTTGGTGAGAGGCTGACGCGTTCGGCGAGCTCTATGTTGGAAAGCCGTCCCTCCTTCTGCAGTGCGCGGAGAATCTTGCGGTCGAGACGGTCGAGTTCTTTCATTTTTCGCGGCCTTTCGGGCGGTCGGTAGGCGAAGATGATGTTGGTTGGCGTCAGTTTAGTGAAAAACACCACGAATGAACAGCTATGTTGCTAAAATCACGGAGAACCCTTCATGCCAACCCAGATTTCCACGCCGTTTGCCCCGTTCAACGCTCCATTTGCCGGTGACGACGATCGTCTGCTGCATGGTTTTGCCGAGGGCTTGCGCTTTTCGACCTCCCAGGATGCCGCAATTGACAAGCGTGCCGGCGGCATGATCGAGGCGATCCGCGAGAATTCCGGGTCGATCGGCGGCGTGGAAGATTTTCTGCGGGAATACGGGCTTTCCACCAAGGAAGGCCTAGCGCTGATGGTGCTTGCCGAAGCACTGCTGCGCGTGCCCGATGCACTGACGCAGGACAAGCTGATCGAGGATAAGCTGAAAGAAGGCGGCTGGAGCGAGCATGAAGGAAAGGCCGATAGCTGGTTCGTCTCCGCATCGGCCTGGGCGCTCGGCCTTTCAGCCCGCATCATCCGCCCCGGCGAAACGCCCGAAGGCGTGGTGCGTGGCCTCGTCAAGCGCATGGGTCTGCCGACCGTGCGCAATGCCACCAAGCAGGCCATGCGTTTCCTCGGCCATCATTTCGTGCTCGGCGAGACGATCAAGGACGCGTTGAACCGCGCTGCCAAGAGCGAAGAGAAGGGCTATCGCCACTCCTTCGATATGCTGGGCGAGGGCGCGCGTACGGCCGAAGACGCCAAGCGATACTGGCAGTCCTATGCCGTGGCGATCGAGGCGATCGGCGGCTGGATGGCAAAGAATGCTAAGGGCAAGGACCTGCCGGACCGCATGGGCATTTCCGTCAAGCTTTCGGCGCTGCATCCGCGTTATCTCGCCACCCACCGCGACCGCGTCATGAAGGAACTCGTGCCGGATCTCCTCAAGCTTGCGCAGATGGCCAAGGCGCATCAACTCAATTTTACGATCGATGCCGAAGAGGCCGACCGGCTGGAACTTTCGCTCGACGTGATCGCTGCGGTCTTTTCCGATCCGTCGCTTGCCGGTTGGGATGGTTTCGGCCTTGCGATCCAAGCCTATCAGAAGCGCGCGGTCGCGGTGATCGACTATATCGACGGGCTGTGCGAGACGCTCGGCCGTCGCATGATGGTGCGCCTCGTCAAGGGCGCATACTGGGATACCGAGGTCAAGCGGGCGCAGGAGCGTGGGCTCGACGACTATCCGGTCTGGACGCGCAAGCAGGCGACGGATCTTTCCTATCTCGCCTGCGCGCAGCACATGCTTGCCAAGCGGGCGCGTATCTTCCCGCAATTCGCCACCCACAATGCGCTGACGGTCTCCACGATCCTGGAGCTTGCCGGCAATGATCGTTCCGGCTTCGAATTCCAGCGCCTGCATGGCATGGGCGAGAGCCTTTACAATCACCTGATGAACTCCAACGATCGCATCGCGTGCCGCATCTATGCGCCGGTCGGAGGTTATCGCGATCTGCTTGCCTATCTGGTGCGTCGCCTTCTGGAAAATGGCGCCAACTCCTCCTTCGTCGCCATGGCCGGAGACAAGAACGTCCCTATCAAGGCACTGCTGGAGCGTCCGGCAGACAAGCTGCAATTCGATGTCGGTGCCAGTGCGCGCAACAGCAAGATCCCAATGCCGCTGCAGCTTTACGGCAAGCGCAAGAACAGCGCCGGACTGGAATTCGGTCATCGTGCGACGCTTGAAAAGCTGATGGGCGGTATCCGCAAGGGTATTCCCGCCATTTCCGCTACGCCGCTCATTCCCGGCGTGGCTGCAAGCGGAGCGGATGTGCCCGTCATCTCGCCATCTGACCATTCGAGGACCGTCGGCTCTGTCCGCAATGCCAGCGCAGCCGATATCGACGAGGCTTTTGCCGTCGCCGCCAAGGGCTTCAAGGCATGGTCACGCCGCTCCGTCGAAGAGCGCGCAATTGTGCTGGAACGCATGGCCGATCTCATGGAGGAAAACCGCGACAGGCTGCTTGCCCTGCTGGCTGCGGAAGCCGGCAAGACGCTCGATGACGGCGTTGCGGAGGTGCGCGAGGCAGTCGACTTCTGCCGCTATTATGCCGGCGAGGCACGCCGATTGTTCGGCACTGTGACCAAGATGCCGGGGCCGACCGGCGAGGACAATCGCTACCTCTGGCGCGGGCGGGGCGTCTTTGCCTGCATCTCGCCCTGGAATTTCCCGCTGGCGATCTTCCTCGGGCAGGTTTCGGCAGCCCTCGTTTCCGGCAATGCCGTGCTGGCAAAGCCGGCGCCGCAGACGCCGCTGATCGCCTATGAGGCTGTCAGACTGTTCCACAAGGCCGGTGTGCCGGAAGATGCATTGCTTTTCGTTCCCGGTGGTCCTGATGTCGGTGCCGCGATCACGGCGCATGTCACACTTGCGGGCGTCGCCTTCACCGGTTCGACGAAGACGGCATGGGCGATCAACCGGGCGCTCGCCGCCAAGGACGGGCCGATCGTACCGCTGATTGCCGAAACCGGTGGCCTCAACGCCATGGTGGTCGACGCAACCGCACTCGGCGAGCAGGTGGCAGACGACGTGGTCCTCTCGGCCTTCCGTTCGGCCGGCCAGCGCTGCTCCGCGCTTCGCCTGCTTTTCCTGCAGGAAGATGTGGCCGAGCACATGACGCAGATGATCGAAGGGGCAGCACGGGAGCTGCAACTTGGCGATCCGGCATTGGAAACCACCGATGTCGGCCCGATCATCGATGGAAAACAGAAGGCGATGCTGGAAGCCCATATCGCCGACATGCAGAAGACGCAGAAGGTGCGTTATGCCGGCAAGGCGCCTGATGGAGGCAGCTTCTTCGCGCCGCACATCATCGAGCTCGACAAGCCAGCGGCGCTGACCAAGGAAGTCTTCGGACCCGTCCTGCACATCGTCAAATGGAAGGCGAAGGAGCTGCCCAAGGTCCTGCAGGATATCCAGGCTTCCGGCTACGGCCTGACGCTCGGCGTTCACAGCCGTATCGAAGCCACGATCCGCACCGTTACCGATGCGCTCGATACCGGCAATGTCTATGTGAACCGCAACATGATCGGCGCCGTCGTCGGCACCCAGCCTTTCGGTGGATCGGGTCTGTCCGGCACCGGCTTCAAGGCCGGCGGTCCGGCCTATCTGCAGCGTTTTGCGTTGGAGCAGGTGATCTCGGTGAACACGGCGGCCGCAGGCGGCAATGCCAGTCTGATTGCTATGGGAGAATAAAGTAATAAAGCGGCGGCAGGCCCTCGGAATCCCGCTTGCTGCCGTTTAATCCAATTGCTAAGCGTATGATCAGGTGCAGCTAGGGCGATCTAATCGTGCGCTTTGCAATTTCTTTTTTGGTGAAGTGCTTATCCTTCCGATCATTACTTATTTTGTTTCTTTTCAACTTGCCGATAGGAGCTACTGTCTCCGAGGCTGCCAAGCAGAAACAGTCAGAACATCCGGCCATGAGCTTCATCGTCGTGCGCCGTGCTGTTTGCAACCAACCCTGCCCGGAATGGATTTCGGCCGAGGGGCGCATTACTTCCGATACACCTGCCCAAATGAGAAAAATTCTCAAGAAGATCGGGAATCGGAAATTGCCGGTCGTGTTCCGTTCGGAAGGTGGGGATGTGAACGCCGCCTATACTATGGGACGAATGATTCGTAAGGCTGGGCTGGAAACCGCGGTCGGTGGTACACGGCTGGAGGGCTGCCCGCCAGAGGATCTCCGTTGCGCTGCGGCCATCGCCCGGAATGGCGCTTCAGCAGGATCTACATATTCGTATGGAGCATATTGCGTCTCTGCGTGCCCGCTGGCTTTGGCAGGTGGTACGACGCGGGCTTCGTCGCAATGGGCGTATATCGGCGTCCACCAGATCACGACCGTCTACAACAAGATGCGGGTGTCCTATCGCATTGAATATAAGATGGTGAACGGGAAGAGGCAGGAAGTCTCCCGGAAGGAGATTGGCCGCAAGGTTACTGGGCAGAGCAGCTCTACCAAGCTGGGCAAGAAAGCTGCGGCGACTCTCAAGGCATATCTGAAAGAAATGGGAGTCAGCGATGACATCGTTGACCTGATGATGAGGGCCACGCCCGACAGCATGATGATGGTAGCGCCCACCGAAGCACTTCGGACAGGTCTGATCACGGATATGTTGGCTTACAACGAATGGCCCGGCATGCCGCTCTGCGCACAGGACGCAGTGGCCGATGCCGTATGCTATCGCCATCCGGCGCCTAAAGCGGCTGTCGCTGAGGCGCCGGTGAAGCGCGCGACCGTATACCCGAGCTATCCTGCGCCTGAAACCCATCCGATGGACTTTCTCCTGATGTACAATGGCAATTGCCAGGAAGAGTGCACGCAGTGGATTTCGGCGGATGGCGACATCATGCCGGATACACCGGGTCAGTTGGAAGCGATCTTGAAGACGCTCGGTGATAGAAAGTTGCCGGTCGTCTTTCAGTCCTTTGGCGGCGACAAGGATGCAGCGTTCGCGTTGGGGCGTATGATCCGCGCTGCAGGCCTCGATACGTCAGTTGGTAGAACGCGCTTGCCGAATTGTCCGATGCAGGATCCGCGTTGCACCGCGAGCATGGCCAAAAGCGGGCCGACCGAGGGGGAGGTATTCGCCGGCGGCGCGTACTGTTTTTCGAGCTGCACCCTTGCCTTCATGGGCGGAACGTCGCGGCTCGTGGGACGGACTTCCGCTCTTGGCCTGAGCCAGCCGGCGAGCAAGCTTACGGAGACTGAGCGCGGAAAATTCATCGCCTATTTCAGCGAGATGGGCGTCAGTCCCGAGACATTCGACACGATGATGATAACGCCGTCTTTCGGGAGAGGCGATATATATCCGCCTCAGGCACTCGCGCTTGACATCATCGATGGTGTGATCCCCTACGATGAAGAGCCCGGCCTTCATCTCTGCGGACCGAATGCGAAGGAAAGTGTCCGGTGCCCCAGAAAATCCGAGGCGGCGATCGTCCCGGCTGATGCCTCGGCAAATTGATGCCGAGATGCTTTCATGGTCTCCTCCATAAAGCCCGGATCGCTGGTCCCTCATGGAATAGGCGGGCCGCACGCGTAGCGCTATTCACAGTTCGGGCATATTTCGCTATCCGATTGAAATAAACGCCGAGTCCGTCGCGCGCAGAGAAAGCGGGAACCTGATCCATGGCTGCCATCAAATCCGATATCGAAATCGCGCGTGCGGCAAGGAAGAAACCGATCTTCGAGATCGGTGCCAAGCTCGGCATCCCGCCGGAGCAGCTCGTTCCCTATGGTCATGACAAGGCCAAGGTCAGCGCCGAGTTCATCGCCGCGCAGGACGGCAAGAAGGACGGTAAGCTGATCCTCGTTACCGCCATCAACCCGACGCCGGCAGGCGAGGGCAAGACGACGACCACGGTCGGCCTCGGCGATGGGCTGAACCGCATCGGCAAGAAGGCGATTGTCTGTATACGCGAGGCTTCGCTCGGCCCCTGCTTCGGCGTGAAGGGCGGGGCGGCCGGCGGCGGTTATGCGCAGGTCGTGCCGATGGAAGATATCAACCTGCATTTCACGGGCGATTTCCACGCGATCACCTCGGCGCATAATCTGCTCGCGGCGATGATCGACAATCACATCTATTGGGGCAACGAAGAGAATATCGATCTGCGTCGCATTACCTGGCGACGGGTGATGGACATGAACGACCGGGCGCTGCGCAGTATGGTGTCCTCACTCGGCGGCGTCTCCAACGGTTTCCCGCGGCAAAACGGCTTCGATATTACCGTCGCGTCCGAAGTCATGGCGATCCTGTGCCTGGCGAGCGATCTCAAGGATCTGGAACGCCGGCTCGGCGACATCATCATCGGCTACCGCTTCGACAAGACGCCGGTCTACGCCCGCGATCTCAAGGCAGACGGGGCGATGGCCGTGCTCCTGAAGGATGCCATGCAGCCGAACCTCGTGCAGACGCTGGAAAACAATCCGGCCTTCGTGCATGGCGGGCCTTTCGCCAATATCGCCCATGGCTGCAATTCGGTGATCGCGACGAAGACGGCGCTGAAACTTGGCGACTATGTCGTGACGGAAGCGGGCTTCGGGGCCGATCTCGGGGCCGAGAAATTCTTCGACATCAAGTGCCGCAAGGCCGGGTTGAAGCCGAGCGCTGCCGTGATCGTGGCGACCGTCCGGGCGCTGAAGATGAATGGCGGCGTGAAGAAGGATGATTTAGGCACGGAGAATGTGGGCGCGCTGGTGCGCGGTTGCTCCAATCTTGGCCGCCATATCGCCAATGTGCGACGGTTCGGCGTGCCTGTCGTGGTTGCGATCAACCATTTCATTTCGGATACGGATGCGGAAATCGCTGCCGTGAAGGAATTTGTCGCGCGTCACGGCGCGGAAGCCATCCTCTGCCGGCACTGGGCGGAGGGTTCGGCCGGCATCGAAGAGCTCGCCTATAAGGTGGTGGAACTTGCCGAATCCGGACAGGCGAGGTTCGAGCCGCTCTACGGTGACGACCTGCCGCTATTCGAAAAGATCGAGATCGTCGCCTCGAAGATCTACCATGCCGGCGAGGTGACGGCTGACAAGGCTGTACGCGACCAACTTGCCGCCTGGGAGGAGCAGGGCTACGGCAAGCTGCCGGTCTGCATGGCGAAGACGCAATATTCCTTCTCTACCGATCCGAACCTGCGCGGTGCGCCCGAGGGGCATATCGTGTCGGTGCGCGAGGTGCGCCTGTCGGCCGGCGCCGGTTTCGTCGTCGTCATCACCGGCGAGATCATGACCATGCCCGGCTTGCCGAAATCACCATCGGCCGAGCGGATTTTCCTCAATGATCAGGGTTATATCGAGGGATTGTTCTGATCCCGCAGCCACTTCGCAAGCCAATTCAATACATTCGCAACCGAATTGATCGGTCTCGTATTTCAGTGGCAGTAACGAAAGCCGCCCTTTCTCTCGAGCACATCGAGATGGAAGTGGGTCTCGTGGGCAGCATCGCTCTCGGGATCGAGCACGGTGGTGAAATAGAGGCAGCCCGCCGCGCTCACCGTGCGTTGGAATGCCCCTGTCAGCGTCGAATCTTCGCGGCGCGAGCGGACGGCAACATCCTCGCCCTTCTTGAAGCTGAAGCTTGCGATATCGATGGCATTGCCGCGGGCATGTTCGGAGATCTTGCCGGTATCGGCGCCGTTGCGCAGGCGGCAAATGTAGGCGGAGGCCTGGTTGATGGTTGTGATACCGCCGCTTTCCGGCAAGGCGACCGCGGCAGCGGGAATGACGCTTCCCTTCATCCATCGTGCGAGCGCCAGCGCCGTCGGGCAGCGTAGTGTTGCTTCCGGTTTCAGTGTGATGCCGGGCAGTGCTTGGGAGACGATGATCGGCTTGTCGATGCCGCAGCCGTTGTCGTCGTCGATGCGGGATGTCTCGCGGAAGACGACGCCGAGGCTCTGCAGTTCTCCAGTGCATTCGGCATGGTCCTCATTGCTTTCCGGTTCGATAGTCAGATGCTGCTCTTCGAGCGTCTGTTCGGTCGGGGGCTTCGGTGCCAGGTCTTCCGGTGCAGGAGAGGGCGGACCAAATTTTTCGCCGGCTGGCGCCGCCGGGGTCTCGCTCGGTTTGGGCTGCGGTGTCGGAACCTCGGAGGCCGCCGGCGCTATTTTGGGATTTTGCGCAGGTGCGGGCTCGGGCTGAGGCTTGGGAGCCTCCTCGGTTTCTGGTTTCTTTTCTGGTTGAGGGACAGCAGGCGCTTCGGTTGCGGCTTCAGGTCTTGCCTGCGGCACCGGGCCGGTTCGCGGCAGTTTTGCGCCGGGGAGCAGGGCGAGTGCGGCAAGAAGGACCGCCGTCTTCCGAAATTCTCTCACACGTCGTTTCCCGTCGTTGATCGAGCGGAGAGGAAACGCAAGAGCGGCGATTTCGTTGCAATTGCGCAACGTTTGAGAAGATCGTTAAAACTTGAGCATGTAATTCAACATAAATCACCCATATATATTGACAATAAAACTCATGTTTTTTATGCGGCAAAAAGAAGGCGGAAATCTCCGCAATCGTCCGCAAGCCTAGCCAGCCCCTCGAGCGTCTGACACGCCACGACAGCCAGCCCGGTAATTTCCATTTGAGGGTAGGTTATGATCGTCCGGCATTGGCGCTCGGTTCTAATGGTCTGCACAGCAGCCGCACTTGTTCTTCCCGTTTCACAGGCTCTCGCTCAGAGTGCACCGGCAGCGACGCCGGCCACGAATGCCGACGGCGCAACCGTTCTCCAGAAGATCGTCGTCAAGGGAAATCGGGCGGCGCCCGGCAGCATTGCCGACACGCCGCTTGCGACCCAGATCGACAGGAAGGAACTGGAACAGAAGCAGGTCACGAACTACGACGACATCGGTCGCAGCGTCGATGCGACCGTGAACTATTCGCGTGCCGACGGGGGCTTCAACCTGCGCGGCCTTTCCGGTCCGCGTATCCTGACGACCATCGATGGAATCCCGATCCCCTATGTTTCCAATAGCTCGCGTCAGGGCGCCTTTGCGACCAGCAACGCCAATGGCGGCGGCGATACCTTCGATTTCGATTCACTTTCCTCTCTCGACATCGTGCGCGGCGCGGATTCGAGCAGGGGCGGCTCGGGTATGCTCGGCGGTGCCTTCGTTCTCAACACGCTCGAGCCTGAAGACCTGATCCCGGAAGATCGCGACTGGGGTGCGATCGTCAAGTCGACCTATGACAGCGAAGATCGCAGCATTGCAGGCTCCGCTGCTGCCGCCAAAAAGGTCGGCAACACGTCGATCCTTTTCCAGGGTTCTTATCGCAAGGGCCACGAGCGCGACAACACGGGCGATAACGACAGCTATGGCCGCTTGCGCACCGAGGCGGATCCGGCTGATTTCGATCAGAACAATCTGCTCTTCAAGGTGCGCCAGGACCTCGAAGGCGGCCATCGCATCGGCCTGACGGCTGAACGTTTCCGGCGCGATCTGAAGACCGATCTTCGGGAGCAGCAAGGCTTTGGGCGCACATACATGATCAACAATTTCGACGGCCGTGAATTGCGCGACCGCGATCGTGTCTCGCTCGATTATGATTATGAAGCGCAGTCTTCCGATGCCTTCTTCAGCAGTGCTCGGGCGACGCTCTATTGGCTTGATTTGAAGAAGGAAGCCGGCAGCCAGGGCCGAACGGCCGCTAATGTTGCCTACGGCCGTAACAATGAGATCGAAAACGAAACCTGGGGCTTCAGTGGCACCGCGACCAAGGATTTCGAATATTCCGGTCTCAATCACTCCGTTCGCGTTGGTCTCGATGTCGGCGTATCGAAGTGGACCCAGTTCAGCTGGGCGCTTTGCCCGACGCCGACGACATGCCCTTCTCTGAACAATCAGGCGGAAGTGCCAAATGTCGACAGCCAGAACCTTGCTTTGACTTTCGAAGATAAGATCGAAATCGGCAATACCGGCTTCGCGCTGACGCCGGGCTTCCGCTTCGACTGGTTTAATTACAACCCGTCGACTGGTGGTGGGTTTGCAACCAATACCGGCCTCAGCCGTTTCGGAGATCTCCGCGATCGCACTGAAGCAGCAATGTCACCAAAGCTGCTTGCGACCTACGATCTGACGCCCGATGTCCAGCTTTATGCGCAGTTGGCAGTTGGCTTCCGAGCTCCCACCGTGGACGAACTCTATAGCCGCTTCTACAATCCCAACGGCCGCTATGCGCAGCTTGGCAATCCCGATCTTGAGCCGGAAATCGGCCGTGGCATCGAGATCGGTGCCAATTTCGACACGGGCGGCATGCAGGGGCGAGTGGCCGCTTTCCACACCCGTTATCAGAACTTCATTGAGACGCAGCAGAACTACAACCCCGTAGCCAACTTCACGGAATTCAATTACGTGAACGTCTCGTCGGCCTCGATTTCGGGCCTCGAAGCGAATGTGATCAAGACCTTCGACAACGGCATCAATCTTCATACCTCGCTTGCTTATACCTATGGTCGGAATGACGATACGCAGGAGCGGCTGCGCTCTGTTGCACCGTTCAAGGCCATTATCGGCGGCGGTTGGAGCAACGACGAATACGGTTTCGACCTCTCCTCGACACTCTCGTCGCAGATGACCGGCAACGATAATGCGGAGACGTCTTTCGATGCACCTGGTTATGGCATCGTCGATCTGACGGCATGGTGGACGCCTGAGCAGGTCAAGGGTCTGCGCATCCAGGGCGGTGTCTATAACATCTTCGATCAGGAATATTACAGCGCGCTGGCAGTTCGTGACGTTAATTTGAGTTCACCGACGGCGTCACAGCCGAAGGAGTGGTACACGGAGCCGGGACGTACCTTCAAGATCTCGGTCACCAAGACTTTCTAACTGCAAATCAGCCTTTCAAGGCTGGGGTAGGGGCGGCTTTCGGGTCGCCCTTTTTCGTGCGCGAATGGCCCCTTGCGCTTGGCTTCATCTCAGGCTAACAATTTTGCCCATGAAGAAGTCCTTGAACATTGCAGTTTGGTGGTGGGCTCGCTGAGGCGGCCTCGACCAATCGTGTCCAAAGACGACGAACGAGCCGCCCGAAACTTCGAGGCGGCTTTTTTGTTTCAAAGGTCGCCTTTCGTCCGGGTCCGATAACGGAGTGGAACTATGGTAACGATCCTGCGGGATGATGGTGCGGAAATCTATGAGACCAAGGGCGGCATCACCGTCACCCGGCAAAGGCGAGCAATTCCCTATGCCGACGCGGTCTCGTCCTATGTCGACAAGCTCGACGAGCGGCGCGGCGCCGTCTTCTCGTCGAACTACGAATATCCGGGCCGCTATACGCGTTGGGATACGGCCGTCGTCGATCCGCCGCTCGGTCTTTCCTCCTTTGGCCGCAATGTCTGGATCGAAGCCTATAACGAGCGCGGCGAGGTCATCCTCGGCTTTATCGTCGAGCGGTTGAAGACGGTTCGCGAGATCGAACTCGGCGCATCGACCGCGCGCAGGCTCGACCTGACGGTCAAGATGCCGGACCGCGTCTTTACCGAGGAAGAGCGCTCGAAGATGCCGACGGTCTTTACCGTCCTTCGCGCCATTACCGATCTCTTCCATTCGCAGGCCGATGCCAGTCTCGGCTTTTATGGCGCCTTCGGTTACGATCTCGCCTTCCAGTTCGATGCGATCAACCTGAAGCTGGAGCGACCTTCCGACCAGCGCGACATGGTTCTCTACCTGCCGGACGAAATCCTCGTCGTCGACAACTATGCCGCCAAGGCCTGGATCGACCGCTACGATTTCGCCAAGGACGGCAAGACGACCGAGGGCAAGGCCGAGGATATTGCGGCAGAGCCTTTCGTGCGCACCGACGTCATCCCGCCGAAGAGCGATCACCGGCCGGGCGAATATGCCGACCTCGTCGTCAAGGCGAAGGAGAGCTTCCGCAAGGGCGATCTCTTCGAAGTGGTGCCGGGCCAGAAGTTCATGGAGCGTTGCGAAAGCAAGCCGTCCGATATTTCCAAGCGGCTGAAGGCGATCAATCCATCGCCCTATTCCTTCTTCATCAATCTCGGCAATCAGGAATATCTGGTCGGCGCCTCGCCGGAAATGTTCGTGCGCGTTTCCGGCCGCCGCATCGAGACCTGCCCGATCTCGGGTACGATCAAGCGCGGCGACGATCCGATTGCCGACAGCGAGCAGATCCTGAAGCTCTTGAACTCGAAGAAGGATGAGTCCGAACTGACCATGTGCTCGGATGTCGACCGCAACGACAAGAGCCGCGTGTGCGAGCCGGGTTCGGTCAAGGTCATCGGCCGCCGGCAGATCGAGATGTATTCGCGCCTCATCCACACGGTCGACCACATTGAAGGCCGTCTGCGCGACGATATGGATGCGTTCGATGGTTTCCTCAGCCACGCCTGGGCGGTGACCGTCACTGGCGCGCCGAAGCTCTGGGCCATGCGTTTTATCGAATCCCATGAGAAGAGCCCACGCGCATGGTATGGTGGGGCGATCGGCATGGTCGGCTTCAATGGCGACATGAATACCGGCCTGACGCTGCGCACCGTGCGCATCAAGGATGGCATCGCGGAAGTGCGCGCCGGTGCGACGCTGCTGAACGATTCCATTCCTGAGGAAGAAGAAGCCGAAACCGAACTGAAGGCCTCTGCCATGCTTTCCGCCATCCGCGATGCAAAGACCGGCAATTCCGGCAAGATCCAGCGCGATGTCGCCTCTGTCGGGAAGGGCGTCAACATTCTGTTGATCGACCACGAGGACAGCTTCGTGCACACGCTGGCGAATTACTTCCGCCAGACGGGAGCCACGGTCTCGACCGTGCGCACGCCGGTGCCCGAAGAAATTTTCGATCGGCTGAATCCGGATCTCGTGGTGCTGTCGCCCGGTCCCGGCAACCCGAAGGATTTCGACTGCAAGGCGACGATCAAGAAGGCCAGGGCACGCAATCTGCCGATCTTCGGCGTCTGCCTCGGCCTGCAGGCACTGGCCGAAGCCTATGGCGGCGAGCTTCGCCATCTGGCGCTGCCGATGCATGGCAAGCCGTCGCGCATCCGCGTGCTCGAGCCGGGTATCGTCTTCTCCGGCCTTGCCAAGGAAGTGACGGTTGGCCGCTATCACTCGATCTTTGCCGATCCTTCGACGCTGCCGCGGGAGTTCATCATCACGGCTGAAAGCGAGGATGGTACGATCATGGGCATCGAGCATGCCAAGGAGCCGATCGCAGCCGTGCAATTCCATCCGGAATCGATCATGACGCTCGGTGGCGATGCCGGCATGCGGATGATCGAGAATGTGGTGGCGCATCTCGCTCGCCGGGCCAAGACCAAGGCCGCCTGATGCCAAAGGCATAAACAATAAGAACCCGCCGGAAACGGCGGGTTCTTATTGTGCGTTAGGTTGTCGGTCTAGACCCGCCGCATGAGCCGGGCGACGATGGACACGACGAACAGCACCAGGAAGATGAAGAACAGGACCTGGGCGATCGAAGCGGATGCGCCGGCAATGCCGCCAAATCCAAGGACGCCTGCAATCAGGGCTACGACGAGAAATACCAGAGCATAATACAGCATCGCGATCTCCTTCAGCGGTTGCTGGCAAGGATAACGGAAGCGTGAGCGCTTCGTTCCATTGCCGCCGCAACAATTGGATTTGCGTGCTGACTAAGTCTGCTCAGCCGAACTGCAAATCGGTCTTGAAAGACCGGTCGCCATCGCGCGGCATCGGCGGTTCTGCTGCCGCCAGATAGGATCTTGCCGGTCCCGTCAGCACGAACCAGAGGCTGGCGCCGATCATGAAATAGGCAGCGGACGGATCGTCCGAGCGGGTAATGAAGGGAAGGCAGGCGGCGGTGAAGAGGATGGCGAGCCGGACGGCCCATTCGGCCTCACGCTTCATGAAGGCCCTGGCTTTCAGCTTTTTGTAGGTGGCAGCATTGTAGCCGTCGGCATCGCGGCCGGTGAACAGCGTCCAGGCGGAGGGGAGCGCGAGCATGACGAGGCCGCCGTAGCACAATAGGAGCGCTGGACCAGCAAGGAAATGGCTGGCCGCGAAGATCAGCAGGCCTGTCACGGCAATGTTCCAGAGCGGCTCCAGCCGTTCCGGCGACAGGCCGGTCCGGATGTGCCAGGCCCGCAAGGAACTGGCCGCACCGTCAAGCAACGGTTGGTCGATGTAGCGATTGATCCAATGCATGTCTCACGCGGTCCCCAATTGACTGCAGCGCCGTCCACACCATGCAATTGGGTCGCTATCATGGCGCGCATGGCAAAAGCGTGAGCCTATGGTGTTTTAGCAAGTATATGAGGGGGCCTATGCGCGGCGCTTGACGACGTGCAGGTTCATTTCCGATCGCAGCGTGAAGCCAAGTGCCTTGTAGAGCGTGATGGCCGACGTGTTGGTGTAATAGGCATGCAGGAAGACGGTATCGCCCCTGGCGGAAATTTCTCCGGCGACGTAGCGGAAGAGCAGGGTGCCGAGGCCGCGCCCCTGAAAATCGGGATGGGTGCAAAGGCCGCTGAGCTCGCCAAATCCAGGGTGACGCAGGCGCTGGCCGGCCATGGCGACGAGCCGGCCGTCGATCTTCACACCCCAGAAGGTTCCGAGGCTTTGGGCACGAAGGGTGAAAGGGCCAGGCTTGGTCAACGTTGCCAAAGCGAGCATTTCTTCCGCATCATCAATGGTCAGTGGCTGCAGCCGGCTGTCGGAAATACGCTCGTAAGGCCGCTCGGCGATCATCTGCACCAGCTTTCCTTCGGAGACGACCGTCAGCCCCTGTGGTATGGTGACGGGTCCGGCTTCGACGATCGCCATGACCTCGTCTGCCGCCGGCAGGTTTTCGAGCGCTTCGAGGCTTTCGCGCGTCTCGTCGGCGGCGGCCGCGAAAGGAACGATGGAGGGCGGGTAGCGCATCGCATGTTCGCCGCCTTCGGCGAGTTCGGCATGCGTCGTCTGAAGCGCGTTCCAGATCGGTCGGTCGAGGATATGGCTCATGCGGTTTTCTCCTGCGCGGCGCTGGTGCGGCGGATGAGCGGCGCTTCTGAAAGCCCATCCTCGATTGCCGCAAGCTGTTCAAGCAGCGGGCCGTGGAGATCCCCGCAGAGATCGGCAACGGCGGCTGCGATGCGCGGCCAAACCTGTTGTCTGGAATAGTCGACGAGTTCCTGTCCTTTCTGTGTCAGTGAAACGACCCTGCGCCGCTGATCTTCGGCGGACTGTTGCATATCGAGGAAGCCGAGTTCCATAAGTTGGGAAGCGGTGCGCGTCGCGCCCGGCTGGGTGATGCCCACGGCTTGGGCCAATTCCCCTATGGTCAGAGGTCCGAGCCTGTCGATGGCGCCGAGAAAGGGGTATTGCGCGGCCTGGATGGAGACGCCCAGTTCCTCGATCACCTGCTGCGTATCGGCCTGCAGGCGCTCGCCGATCCGGCGGAAGCGGCTGCCAAGGCATAGGTAGCCCAGCGATTTCACGATATCTTCGACCAAAGCAGGTTCCTCCTCAAATTTAATAACAAGTTATATAAATGCTTATGTAATCGGCGTCAATCATGCGACGCAGCGTAGAGGACGCCATTCACTCGGGAAGAACTTGCGCTTGTTTTAATCTGCAAGGCCTTTGACTTTGTGGATCGGATTGCCCATATCACCCGCATTGGCCGCCTGCGCGATTCCCGCGTGGGCGGTTTTGCGTTTCGATGGCTTAAATGCTGCAATTCATTCGCATCCGCAGGGGGACGATATGAACGACGAGAGCAATCTCACGGTCCGGAAACTGGCGTTCTGGGGCATTCCCGTTTCGCTCGGTGTGATGGGACTGAAGATGGTCGCCTGGTGGGTGACGGGCTCCGTGGCGCTGCTCTCGGACGGGCTGGAATCCTTCGTCAACGTGGTGGCGGCTTTCATCGCCTTCTTCGTCATCCGCTATGCGCAGAAGCCTGCTGACCACGATCATCCTTTCGGCCATCATAAGGCGGAGTATCTTTCGGCCGTCACCGAAGGGGTGATGATCGTCGTCGCTGCGCTGCTGATCGTCGAGGCGGCCGTAGGCCAACTTGCCGATCCGCGTATGCTCGAAGCGCCGGTTCTGGGTCTTGCGATCAACTTCGCCGCCGGGGTTATCAATGCCATCTGGGCGCAGCTTTTGATCCGTACCGGGCGAAAGCACCGGTCTGCAGCTTTGACGGCGGATGGGCAGCACATCATGTCGGATGTTGTCACCTCCGTTGGCGTTCTCGTTGGCCTACTTCTGGCGCTTGCGACGGGCTATGCGATCTTCGACCCCATTCTTGCCATTCTCGTTGCGCTCAACATCCTGTATCAGGGCTGGAAGGTGATCTCTCAGTCGATCGGCGGGCTGATGGACCAGGCGGTCGAGCCGCAGGAGGAGGAGGCGATCAAGCAGGCGATCGCCACCCATGCGGCAGGCTCGATCGGCGTGCATGACCTGAAGACGCGGCGCGCCGGTTCGGTGACCTTCGTCGATTTCCATCTTGTCGTGCCTGCCAAGATGACGGTTCGTGAAGCCCATGATATTTGCGACCGCCTTGAAGATGCCATTCGCGCAGCGCATGCGGGCGCGACAATTGCCATTCACGTGGAGCCGGAGGGCGAAAAAGCTCACGGTATCCGCGTCAAAGTGATCAAGGAGGCGTAATGCCGAAGACAGACGTTTCCAGCCTTTCGATGCTGGGCCAGCAGACGGAAACCGCAAAGAACCCCGAAGAAGCGGTCCTGGAAAAGGTGCCTGCCAACCACGTCGGCACCGATTATGTCGTACGCTTCACGGCACCGGAGTTCACGTCGCTCTGCCCGATGACCGGTCAGCCGGATTTCGCCCATATCGTCATCGATTACATTCCGAACGAATGGCTGGTGGAATCGAAATCGCTGAAGCTCTTCCTGCATTCCTTCCGCAATCACGGCGCTTTCCACGAGGATTGCTCGATTTACATCGCCAAGCGCATCGTCGAGCTGCTTGAACCGAAGTGGCTGCGCATCGGCGCCTACTGGTATCCGCGCGGCGGCATTCCGATCGACGTTTTCTGGCAGACCGGCAAGCCGCCGGAGGGTGTATGGCTGCCGGATCAGGGCGTTGCGACCTATCGCGGACGTGGGTGAGCCGCGATCGGGCGCAGCCCGAGCAATCGATCCAGTGGATCGATTGCAGCAGCGAACGCCCTGAGCCTAAGCGAAGGGCCGGGATACGATGCGGCAGTTTAAAACCCGCTGTCGCACATACAGCGCATCAGTTCTCAGACATCCGTCGTATCGCTATCGGAATCGTCGGAAAAGTCGTCGTCATTGTCGTCATAATCGGCCTGCTGGACATTGTCGTCATTATTCGTCCGGTTATCGTCGGCCTGGCTGTTGTCGCCATAGTAGTTGTTGATGACGGTTTCCTCGGTTGGCGCGCTGGCATTGCCGAAGGGATTGGCGCCGCCAAAAGGCGAACCCCAGCCAAGCGACGACATGTGGTTGCCGAAGATGCCGGAAAGCGAATTGGCAAGCAGCATGCCGCCGGCGACACCGGCTGCCGTGCCGAGAGCGCCGCGCAGGAAGCTGCCGCCGGCGGACGGCGCGTAGGCCTGCTGGCTCCAGGGGCCGGTCGGCTGCTGTGCCATTTGACGGCTATTGTCATAGCCGCGCGGTTGTTCGTAGCTATCTCTCGGTGCGCCACCCCATGGGCCGGGAGCGGGCGCCGGCTGTTGTGTCTGCGTGTTGCCGAAGATGGAGCTCAGGAAGCCGCCTTGTTCCGCCTGGCGGTGACCCCCTTCGCCCGCTTCGAGCTGGCGGACGCGCTCCTCAAGCTCCTTGATGTGGTTGGCAGCGGCTTCCAGACCCTTTTCCTGAACGATAACGGCCTGTGCCAGATAATAGGTGGCAGAGGGTTGCGCACGGGTGGCTTCCGATATCAGCGCTTCGGCTTCCGGATCGCGCGGCGTGGCGGCTGCGGTACGGACGCGATCGAAGAGGGCGGTCAGCAATTGGCGTTCTTCCGGTGACATGTCCTGTCTCCTTTAAAGTTCTGCGGCTCTAGCGTTCGGCGGGAGAGCCGCGTCAAGCTGAGTTAGGAAGCGATTGGGGCATTTCAAAGCCTTGGCGGCTTACATTTCAGTAAGCTCAGACTTCCTTAAGCCAGATGCGCAGAGGCCCCAGAAATTCGAAGCCCGTGCGCAGCGCCTCGTCCAGGTCGTCGCCGTGTTCGTAGCCGACAAGCGGTTCTCCCGGATAGAGCCTGGCGGCCTGCGCGATCAGCCCGCGGCGGATGGTTTCACCGTGCCGGTCCTCGGCAAACAAGTTGGAATGGCCGACGACGCCGGCGTGGTGATTGAGGATCCCGCCGCCGACCGGTTGGCCGTGCTCGAAACCAAGCAGGAAAGTGATTTCAGGATCATGCAGCAGTGGCTCGGTAAAGATCGTCTGCGTTATCGGCCCGTTCGCCTTGCCCCATTCCGCATCCCATCGCGCAAGATCGGCAGCGCTTTCCATGCGCTCCCATGTGAATGGGGACGGTGCCGGGATTGGCGTGCGCATACCGATCCATTCGGCTTCGAATAGCATCGTGAAGCCGAGGGGTGCGAGATCGACAGCCGCGTAGCTGTCCTTGACTGCCCAGTCGCGCTTCTCGCTGCTGATCAGCGTCTCGATCGCCTCTACCGCTTCGTCGTCCGCCTCCGTCAACGTTATGGCATCGGGATAGAAGGGCGGCGTGCCGCGGCGGTGGAACCAGAGCGTTGACGTGAACTCGCCGGGCGAGCCCTGCGCCTTGCAGACGGCGTCGCACCAGAATGCGTTATTGCGCACGGCTGCGCGTAGCAGGGAGGAGGTCATTTTGCGTTTCTCCCGGTCTTTTCAGAGGATGCGATGATATCGTCCGTTTGTCATAAGAATATCTTCACCGCTTCCTGCTTCCTCTTTTTCCCGCATTGTTTTACGCATTGAGTCGCACTATGTGCGAGGAACCGCATTGGACGTGAGAGAGGTTCGAATGAACGAAGAAGAAGAACAGGACGAAAAGACGAAGGAACTGCCGCTCGGCAAGGAAACGGAGGCGAACCTTTTCAAGTCGCGTTCGATCTTCATCTACGGGCCGATCACGCAGGAACTGGCACAGAAGGTCTGCACTCAGCTCGTGGCGCTTGCTGCCGCCAATGACGAAGATATCCGCATCTACGTGAATTCGCCCGGCGGCCATGTCGAATCCGGCGATTCCATTCACGACATGATCAAGTTCATCAAGCCGAAGGTCTGGATGATCGGTACGGGCTGGGTCGCCTCTGCCGGTGCGCTCATCTATGCCGCAGCTCCGAAAGAACGTCGTATCTGCCTGCCGAACACCCGCTTCCTGCTGCACCAGCCGTCCGGCGGCACGCGCGGCATGGCTTCGGACATCGAGATCCAGGCACGCGAGATCATCAAGATGAACGAGCGACTGATCAAGATCTTCTCGAAGGCCACCGGCCAGGCGGAAGAAAAGATCGCCAAGGATATCGACCGCGATTACTGGCTCTCGGCCGAGGACGCCGTTGCCTATGGTCTCGTCGCTCGCGTCGTGACCTCACAGAACGAAATCTGATCTTTCGCTGATCTGTTTTTGAATTTACGCCCCGTCTGTCAGCCGCAGGCGGGGCGTTTCCCTATCCGCCGAGATAACGACAAGTAATCTCGGGGATTGCCGCTCAGGCGAACATTTCCGGCGGCAATCCGGCTTGCGTGCAATTCTCTTATGCTGCTCCATGCGCAATCTTCGCAGCCGGAGTCGCGCCATGCTCAAAGATTTTTCCGTCCAGAGCCTGTTCATGGGTCTGTTGACGGCGTTCGTCGGGTTTACCAGCTCCTTTGCCGTGGTACTGCACGGATTGCAGGCGGTTGGTGCGACCGATGCGCAGGCCGCTTCGGGGCTGATGGCGCTGTCGATTTCCATGGGGCTTTGCGCCGTCGTGCTCAGCGCCGTTACGCGCCTGCCGGTCAGCATTGCCTGGTCGACCCCCGGTGCGGCGCTGCTGGCGAGCATCGGCACGATCGACGGCGGTTTCGATGCGGCTGTCGGAGCCTTCATTCTCTGCGGTGTGCTGATCGTCGTTGCCGGGCTGTTCAAGCCGCTCGGGCGGGCCGTCGCCGCCATTCCCGCGCCACTTGCCAATGCCATGCTCTCGGGTGTTTTGCTCGGTCTCTGCTTTGCCCCGGTGAAGGCGATCGCCTTCAATCCGCTGCTTGGATTGCCGATCATTCTGACCTGGATCGTGGTCGGCGCCTTCAAGCGCCTTTGGGCCGTGCCGGCAGCGCTGGTGGCCTTCGTGCTGACGCTGGCCTTCGGTGTCGATATTCCGGAGGGGGCGCTGGCTTCACTCGAACAGTCGCTGGTGCCTGTCGTCGATATCGTCCATCCGGTCTACAATCTCGCAGGCTTCGTGTCCATTGCGCTGCCGCTCTTCATCGTGACGATGGCATCGCAGAACATTCCCGGTATCGCCGTGCTGAAGGTCAATCACTATGATCCGAAGCCGGGACTGCTCTTTGCCGTCACCGGGGTCTTCTCGCTTCTGGCGGCGCCCTTCGGCGGCCATGCGGTCAATCTGGCGGCCATCACGGCGGCGATGTGCGCCGGGCAGGATGCGCATGCCGATCCTTCGCGGCGCTATTGGGCAGCGCTGATTTCGGGTGTCGGTTACGTCATTCTCGGCCTGCTTGCGGGCGCAGTGACGGCCTTTGTCGCATTGGCGCCGCCGATCCTGATCGAGGCCGTGGCGGGTCTCGCACTTGTCGGCGCCTTCTCCGGGTCTGCCATGGCGGCCTTTCAGGCGCCTGATACGCGCGAGGCGGCGGCGATCACTTTCCTCGTCACGGCATCGGGCGTTTCCTTCGGCGGCATTTCCGGCGCCTTCTGGGGGCTGGTTGCCGGTGGGCTGATGCTCGCGCTGTCTCGAATTGTGCAGATGACGAAAAAATAGGTGAGGGGTTGCCGGAATTTCCGCCGAAGGTTATAAGCGCGGTCATGAAGAGCACAAGCGCACGGATTTCCGAGACGATTGCACGCAGCCGCACGGCATTGCGTGACAATACGCGCGCCCTGACCTCGCTTCTTCTCCTCGGCCTTACGCGCGGTTGCCGGGTCCTTTGAGGAGCGCCCGGCGGCCGAAAGCCCGTCCGGCCATCGCTCCTCGCGACTCACTCTCAAAATTGACCAAACGACCGAGTAAAGGTCCGCATTTGCAGTCGCCAAGCCTGATATGATCGGCTAAGACGCGGGGCAAATGCCGGGACGAGGAGACAAGACAATGGACACGAACACCAGCCGATCCTCCGCAAGCGCTGCTTCCGCCAAGGGCATGCCCGACGCCGCCGTGAAGTACCGGGCTTATCCGCAGGTAAACATTCCCGACCGCACCTGGCCGACCAAGACCATCACCAAGGCGCCGATCTGGTGCTCCGTCGACCTGCGCGACGGCAATCAGGCGCTCGTCGATCCGATGGGGCACGACCGCAAGGCGCGCATGTTCCAGTTGCTGCTCGAAATGGGTTTCAAGGAAATCGAGATCGGTTTCCCATCGGCCTCGCAGACCGATTTCGATTTTGCCCGCTGGTGCATCGAAGAGGGCAATGTGCCTGACGACGTGTCGCTGCAGGTGCTGGTGCAGTGCCGTCCGGAACTGATCACGCGCACCTTCGAGGCGCTTCAAGGCGCAAACCGGCCGATCGTGCACTTCTATAATTCCACCAGCGAATTGCAGCGCCGCGTGGTGTTCGCCAAGGATGTGCGGGGCATCAAGCAGATTGCCGTCGATGCCGCCAAGATGATCACTGACATGGCAGCCAAGGCCGGCGGCGGTTACCGTTTCGAGTATTCGCCCGAGAGCTTTACCGGCACCGAACTGGACGTGGCGCTGGAAATCTGCAACGCCGTCATCGACGTTGTGAAGCCGACGCCCGATAATAAGCTCATCATCAACCTGCCTTCGACCGTCGAAATGGCGACCCCGAACGTCTATGCCGACCAGATCGAATGGATGTGCCGTAATCTCGATAACAGAGAAAACCTGATCATCTCGCTGCACCCGCATAATGACCGCGGCACCGGCATTGCCGCCGCTGAGCTGGCCTTGCTGGCAGGCGCTGACCGCGTCGAAGGCACGCTCTTCGGCAATGGCGAGCGCACCGGCAATGTCGATGTCGTCACCATGGCGCTCAACATGTTCACGCAGGGCGTTGATCCAGAAATCGACTGCTCCAACATCGAACGCATCAAGGAAGTGTTCGAATATTCGAACCAGATGGCGATCGCCGAGCGTCATCCCTATGTCGGCGAACTGGTCTACACGGCCTTTTCAGGCTCGCATCAGGATGCGATCAACAAGGGCATGAAAGCGGCTCAGGTCGCCAACCATCCGGTCTGGGAAGTGCCTTACCTGCCGATCGACCCGCGTGACGTCGGCCGCTCCTACGAGGCGATCATCCGCATCAATTCGCAGTCCGGCAAGGGCGGCATCGCTTATATCCTGCAGCAGGATTACGGGCTCAACCTGCCGCGCAACCTGCAGGTCGAATTCCGCGAGGACATCCAGCGCATCACCGACGAAGAAGGCAAGGAGCTTCCCTCCAAGCGCATCCACGACCGCTTCATCGAGCGCTATGTGACGCAGCCGGGTGGGCGTCTGAAGTTCGTCGACCACCACACCTATCCCGATACAGAGCGCAAGGGACAGCGGATCGTCGCGGCCGAGATTACCGACAATGGCGAGATCAAGCGTATCGAAGGCCGCGGCAACGGCCCGATCGATGGCTTCATCAATGCGTTGTCGCACTATCTCGGCATCGAGATGTCGGTCGAGGATTATTCGGAGCATTCGCTGCAGCACGGCTCGAATGCCGCCGCCATCTCCTATGTCGAGACGTCCTATCCGGGCGGCAAGCTCTTCGGCGCAGGCATCAACACCAATATCGTCGCCGCATCGCTCGAAGCGATCGTGTCGGCTGCCAACCGCGTGCTCGACGTGAAGGCCGGCAGGGCTTGAGTATGCTGATCAGGCCGCGATCGCCTCGGAGTGACGCGGCCTGACGATGCAATCGGCGAGCTCATCGAGCTCGCCCTGCGCTTGCGTATCTCGTCAGATTCAGATTTCGGCAGCGATTTCCATGGCAAGCTGGCCGAGCGTGGCTTCGGCAGACGGGCCGGCCAGCACATAGGAGGTGCCGGCATTGTGCCAGGTCACGAGGCCGATCTCGTCGCGGATCGTTTCCTTGAAGTCTTCCGTTTCCGGCGGCTGTGCATCCTTGCGGAAGCAGATCGAGATGATATCGCCGTCGGTGTTGGAATAGACGAGCTGGCCGACGGGGCGGCTGTCGCCGAGGATCACGCGTGCGCCCTGGAAGGTCCAGGATCCGGCCGAGAGATCCGGCACACGGAACGGTACGCCGATTGCGGTCGTCAGCCAGGATGAGATTTCCTCGGACTGCGAGGCCGGCACTTCGACGAGGTGGCGCGGTTGGCGCACGAGAAGCCGCTGGAAGGCGGTGACGTCGCCCAACCAGTCATTCGTGTTGATTTGGGGCGCTGTGACTCGTGTGGCGTCATCCGTATCCGGGGCATTGCCGATGAAATAACCGATGCTACCGCCGACGACGAAAAGAATGAGGGCTACGGCAAGCGCCTGGCGGCCGCTGGGCGCGAGCTTGAGCTGAAAGCGGGCATTGCGTTGCGCGATCGGCGTCTTCGGCGGTTGCGTGCTTTTGATGGAGCGGACAAGCGACAACGGGACCGGTTCCTTCAGCATGTCGTCCAGTTTACGGCGGCCGAAATCGACGCCGTGGCGTAGCTTATCGTAGATCTTACGGGCGGTTTCATCTGTTGCCAGCCTGCTTTCCAGCTCCAGCTTTTGTTCCGGTGTGGTTTCGCCGTCGAGGAGGGCGGCAAGCTGGGCTTCAAGCGGCTGTTTTTTGAAATCGAGCAAATCAGTCAGTACCTGTGGACGGGCGGATTGTGACCGGACAATGCGGCGAAATGGAGTCGTGCCGTCGCAAGCTGACCGGCAATGCTGCCGATTGTGATGCCCATGATTTCGGCTGCCTGCTGATAGCTGTGCCCTTCCACGTCGATCAGCACGAAGATGCTGGCCACGCCCTCAGGCATCTCCGCGAGCATACGGTGCAGGGCATCGGTATCGACGACCGTTGCGCGATCGCGAATGGCGTCGCGGATGTCAGTCACGTTACCTCGTGTAGTCGGTCGCGGCTTGCGCTTGCGGCTGTCTTCCGCCCATTGCTGGCGGGCCAGCGTATAGATCCAGCTTTCCAGCCGGCCTTCGCCGTTCCACTGATGCCCTTTGGAAATTGCGCGCAGACAGACCGCTTGGACCAGCTCATCGGCTGCAGCCGTCTCTCCCGCGAGCGTGATGGCAAAGCGGCGGAGGCGGGGCAGAAGGCCGACGAGATCACGCCGGATATCGGTGGTGGTGGCGGGTTGGCGCATTGTCTTTCCAAGAAGCATTCACATCGGCCGGCATTCAACTGTTTTGCATTCGGGCCGGCTTCGCGTACAGGCCCTGCCCGGCGGGCGTGAAGCCATCGTATCTACCCCGGCCATGCAGGCGGCTTTATGAAACAAGTCGCCTGTATTTCGCAAGCGCGGGGGTGAATTCATCCATCCCTTCCCAAGGGATTTCGTACCATAGCCCGCGGAGCTTGCCTCAATATGTCCTGTAGCCGTTCAGGCTCTGGAGAAGAGCGCGATAGGCCCAGGTATTTTCGCCGCCGCGATCACGGATCTCGACGAGCTGCACGCGGGCGCCCTGGAGGTCGCCCTGTTCGGCAAGCGCCATACCCATGTAGGAGCGGGCGAGGATGTAATTCTCATCCTGTTGCAGCGCCTTCTTGTAGTAGGACATGCCGAGCTCCATGCGGCCAGCCTTGCGGTTGGCATAGCCGAGATAATTCAGGATGCGCGGATCGTTCTGGTTCTGCGCGAGGTTCAGCACCGTGATAGCGTTCTCGTATTGGCCGGTATAGGCAAATTCCCGGGCAAAGTTGTAGAGGTCGTCATCGTTGAAGCTCTGCTTCTTCGGATCAACGCATTCCTTCTTCTTGGCATCCCAGACCTTGCCCTTGGTGCAGGTCTTGGTCGTTTGGGTCTTCTGCGGCGGCGAGGTGTCATCGTTCCCGCCACCGACCGCAAAGGCGGATGTGGCGAGACCGAAAGCAAAGACGGAAACAAGCGAAAGTCTGCACAGGCGATGAAGAGAAGAAGTCATCGGGCGTACTCCGTTTTGAAGCGCTGCGGTTGTTGAATTGTACGCCGACGCTTAAAAATACCAAGAGCCCCGGCGGCCTTTATTGCCTATGCTGCGACATTGGTGACCGATCTTCACAGGTTGGTTCAAAAGCTGCCGGAATCGGTTCCGCAATCGCCTTTAAAGTGCGAAAATATCTACACTTTCCGGCATCATGCCATCGGCCGTATCGTTGATGCTGAAGCGCTCGCCCTTCACCTCCCAGGCGCCCGGGGAACCGGAAATGGAGAAGAGATTATAGGCGGCGCGGGGCTTGATGCCGCCCGGTCCCTGCGAGGCCGAAGCTATGCCGACGACAGGCACCGGGCCTGTCTGTCCGCGCAGCCAGTAAAGCGTGTTGAGATGGGTATGGCCGTGCAGCACGAGCTCTGCGCCGCCGGTGGAAACGACGGCCGCGAAACGGCGGATACCGATCATGCGCTTGTAGAAGGAGGTCGCGCCGCGGATCGGCGGATGGTGGATCATGACGACACGGAACAGACCGGCTTCACCGGCAGCGCGCAGCATGTTGACCGTATCGCGTGCCTGGCGCGCGCCGAAGAAGCCCGACGCGGCGAAGGGCGGAGTCGCAACGGCAGTCGAGCAGCCGACGATTGCAACTTTGTCGCGGATGCGAAGGTAGGGAAAGATATGCCGGTCTGCCTCCCATTCCGGCGGGGCAAGGTCGCCGCGCACATAGTCGTACCAGGCGCGCATCGACTTCTCGTAGGCGCCCGGCACATAGGCGTCGTGGTTGCCGGGTACGACCGAGGTAGCGGCTGGATCGCCGAGTTCCTGCAGCCAGGCTGCCGCGCTCCGGATCTCGATGCCGCTCGCCAGATTGACGAGGTCGCCGGTCACCGCCAGATGGTCGGCCTCGTGGGTGCGGATATCGTCCAGCAGCAGATCGAGCGTGCTGCCGAAAAGATGCTTGCGCCGGTTGCGGTGCCAGTTCACAAAGCCCGTAATACGTTTTGAGAAAAGTTCGTGAATGGAAAGGCGGGGCAGGGGTCCGAGATGGACGTCGGAGATATGCGCGAGCTTGAACATGCAACGACACATAGACCAGCTTATTTACAATTCAAACACATCCCCGCGATGAGAGTATGAAAGAGCCCATGGCAGACAAACAAACATGGCCCCTTCACATGAAAGTGTTGGTGCGATTGCTGCACGTCTATTTTTCCGTCGCGCGTGGAATGACGATGGGGGTGCGTGCAGCCTGTTTCGACGAGCAGGGACGCCTCTTTCTCGTTCGTCACAGCTATACGGGCGGATGGCATATGCCGGGCGGCGGGCTTGAGCGAAACGAGACGGCAGAAGAGGCGCTCATCAAGGAATTGCGGGAGGAAGGCAACCTCAAGATCGTCGGCAAGCCGCAGCTCTTCCACGTCTATTTCAACACCAACATTACCCGGCGCGACCATGTGGTTTTCTACCGCGCCACCGTGGAGCAGATTGCGCCGCGGCCGCCGGACTGGGAGATTGCCGAAAGCGGCTTCTTCGAGGTCGACGATCTGCCCGAGGAGACGACCGAAGCGACGCTGCGAAGGCTTGCCGAGCTCCGCGGCGAGGCGGAGCCGGCGCATTACTGGTGAGGCTCAGGCTGCGGCTGCGAACTTGTCGCGGCCATGCGGCCGGTCGAGATCGAGGGCTGGGCCTGATGGCACGATGCCGGTCGGGTTGATCGTCTTGTGGCTGCGGTAATAGTGCTCCTTGATGTGGCGCAGATTGACCGTGTCTGCCACGTCAGGCGTCTGATAGAGGTCGCGCAGATAGCCTTGCAGGTTGCCGTAGTCCTCGATGCGGCGGATATTGCATTTGAAGTGGCCGACATAAACTGGGTCGAAACGTACCAGCGTCGTGAAGAGGCGCCAATCGGCTTCGGTCTGGCGATCGCCGAAAAGGTAGCGACCCTTGCCGAGGCGTTCATCGAGCCTGTCAAGCGTTTCGAACAGCTTGACGACATTCTCTTCGTAGGCGGCCTGCGTGGTGGCAAAGCCCGCCTTGTAGACGCCGTTGTTGACCGTGTCGTAGACGACATCGTTCAGTGCATCGATGTCCGCCCGCAGGTCTTCCGGATAATAATCCGGCGTCGAGCCCGTCAGACGATTGAAGGCGCTGTTGAACATGCGGATGATTTCAGCAGACTCGTTGTTGACGATCGTGCCCGTATGCTTGTCCCAGAGCACCGGGACGGTGACGCGGCCGGAATAATGCGGATCGGCCTTCACATAGACTTCCCAGAGAGCCTTCGAGCCGAAGAGCTGGTCGCCGGTGGCGCCATTGCCGACCTTGAATTCCCAGCCGTTTTCCAGCATCAACGGATCGACGACCGAAACGGAAATCAGGTCTTCGAGCTTCTTCAGCTTGCGGAAGATCAGCGTGCGATGCGCCCAGGGGCAGGCGAAGGAGACGTAAAGGTGATAGCGGCCAGCCTCGGCCCTGAAACCGCCTTTGCCGCTGGGGCCGGCTTCCCCATCGGCCGTGATCCAGTTGCGGAATTGCGAGGGCTGACGCTTGAAATGGCCCTTCGTTTCCTTCGTGTCGTACCAGACGTCATGCCAGACGCCGTCCACCAGCATGCCCATGGGATTCACCTCTGAAATTGATCGTGGCTGAGTAGATATCGCATCATGCGGCGTTTTGCAGGCGACAAAGATTGAACACTGCGTCTCAGCCGCCCGGATCCCGTCCGAATTTTTGCAATAGACGGCAGAAATTTTTCCTGCTATCCGCCTTCCTCACAAATTTCTGGAATCCTGCTTGATGTCTATTCTCAGAGGCCTGCGACGACGCTGATGCTCCCGAACGCCTGAGGGCGTGTTCGCGAACCTATATATCTGCGTCTATCCGGTCTCTGTTCCCATGCTCATGTACAAGCACGATCTCGTCTACCTCACCGAGGACGCGTCTCACGACGCCGCTATCGAACTCATCAACGAAGAAGCCTTCGGCCCCGGCCGGCATACGCGCGCCGCTGCCCGTATTCGCGAGCAGGGACCGCATGACCTGTCGCTCTCCTTCATCTGCGCCGATGACGGCGAGACGATTGCTTCGGTGCGGATGACGCCGGTTCTGGCCGGAACGGTGAAGGGCCATCTCCTCGGACCGCTTGCCGTGCGGCCGTCGCACAAGAGCAGGGGTATCGGCCGGGAATTGGTGCGCATCGCGGTCGAGGCTGCCAAGCGCAAGGGTTCGGAAGCCGTCATCCTTGTGGGCGACCCGCCCTATTACGGTCCGCTCGGCTTCGAGAAGGTCGCCTACGCCGCGCTGACTTTTCCGGGGCCAGTCGATCCGAGCCGGGTACTGGTCGTCCCGATTGCCGAAGACACGCATGCGCGGCTGAAGGGCACGATTGCCTGGCGGAAGTAGTCAGAGCAGCTTCTTCAGAAACGTCCGCGTTCTTCCCTCAGGAAAATCCGGCAGTTCGCCGAAGATCTCGTAGCCTTGGCGCTGGTAGGCGCTGAGCGCGTGCGGGTTGAAGGTATCGATCCAGGCGCCGCGGCAACCGCGGGCGGCGGCTTCCTCTTCCGCCTTGGCGAGAATCTTGCCGGCCAGGCCGCTGCCGCGCAGCGTGTCGGGAATGTAGAGCATCTGCACGAAGAGCCAGCCCCAGGCCGTGTAGCCGGACAGGCCGCCCGAGATTTTTCCATCGGTGTCACGGATCAGAACGGCGAGCGGCTGGCGTTCGGACGGGCCGACATCCTCGGTGTTGAAGGCCGTCAGGCCATCGGTGATGACGGCAAGCTCTTCCGGAGAAGGGGAGGCGGTGAGCTCGAATTCCGGCATGGCTAGCGCCCCTCGCGCCACCACATGGCGCCGAAGGCCAGAAGCAGAATTCCAACACCCGCAAAGCCGGCAAAGAGCGGCAGGGTATTGATGCCCTTCAGCACGGTCTCGTTGGTCATACGGATCTGCATGCGGTCATTGTCGGTCACGCGCACCTGGCCGCGCACGGGCAGGATCGGCGGGACATTGATGGCACCGGCATTGTTGACGACACGAGTCACGAGGCCGCGGCTCTTGTCGGTGATCGGCTTCAGCGCCACGGTCGTCGAGATCATCGCCTTGAATTCCGGCGCATCGACGGCGCCGACATGGGCAAGCGTCGTCAGATCGCCGTTGCGGATTTCGAAGAGGCCGATCTCGTCCATGCGCTTTTCGGCCTTGTAAAGGCCAGGCTCGGTCTGCATCAGCGGCAGGTTCTCGGTCTTGCCTGAGGGATAACGCACGACCGCGTCACCGGGCGCATCACCGATCGTCTGGCGGGTGATTTCCAGCGTGCGGCCGGAGGTGCGCGCCGTCAGTGCTTCTTCTTCCAGCGCCGGTTCCTTCATCAGCCAGTGGGCGATGCGGCGGTAGAGTGAAACATGCGGGCCGCCGCCTTCGAAGCCGCGCGCCCAGAGCCAGCCCTGGTCGGAGAGCAGCATGGCGACACGGCCCTGGCCGGCACGGTTCAATACGAGCAGCGGATGGTTGTCGGCGCCGACCATGACGGTCTGGCCCTGCGGTCTGTCGACGTCGACGCTCCGGAACCAGCGGCCCCAATGCGGCGGTTCGTCGGCGGAACCGTCGAGCCCGCGGGTCACCGGATGCTTGCGGCCCTGTTCGGAAAGGCGGGGATAGAAGGCCCGCTCGATCATCCGTCCGGTCGGCTCTGCCGGCAGCACGGAAGCGAGCGGCGTCATGGCGATTGATTCGGGGCTTGCATGTTCCGGGCCGGCGGCAATCAACAGGGCGCCGCCATTCTCCACATATTGCGCGATGTTGTCATAATAGAGCATCGGCAGCACATTGGCGCGATCCTGATAGCGGTCGAAGATGATCAGGTCGAAATCCTTGATCTTGTCGACAAAGAGCTCGCGGGTCGGGAAAGCGATCAGCGACAGCTCGTTGATCGGCGTGCCGTCCTGTTTTTCCGGCGGGCGCAGAATGGTGAAGTGGACGAGGTCGACGGAGGCGTCGGACTTCAAGAGGTTGCGCCAGGCGCGCTCGCCTGCATGCGGTTCGCCGGAGACGAGAAGAACGCGCAGGTTCTGGCGGATGCCGTCGATGATATGGACCGCGCGGTTATTGGCGTCCGTCACTTCGCCGGGGATGCTGGCCACAGAAAATTCCAGGACATTCGCGCCGCCGCGCGTCACCCTGAAGGAGAAGGGTGTATCCTGGCCGGGCGTCGCCTGCAGCGTGGCGATCTCGTCGCCGTTCAGGCGCACGGTTACATTCGCGACGCCGCCGGGGCTTGGGCCATCGTCGAAGACGCGCAGCACAAGCTGCTGCTCCTCGTTGACGATGCCGAAGCGGGGCGCCTTGATGACCTCGATGCGGCGGTCGAACTCGTTCGGCTTGCCTGTAATCAAGCCATGGATCGGCGCGTCGAAGCCGAGCGCCTGATTGACGCCGGGTACATCGTGCACTTCGCCATCCGTCAGCATGATCGCGCCGCCGACGCGCGAGGGCGGCACATCGGCAATCGAAGCCGACAGCGCCTCGAACAGGCGGGTGGAGGGGATGTCGGAGTTGCGATCCTCATTCACATCGACAAAACGCGGCTCGATCTGCGGAAAGCGCGCGAGCTGCGTCTTCAGCGACGCAAGCGCATCATCCGTCATCGTCATGCGATCGGCCGTCTGCTGGCTCTGGCTGCGGTCGACGATGACGGGGACGATCGTTGAAAGCGGGTCGCGATCTTCCTGCAACAGCACCGGATTGGCAAGTGCTGCAAGCAGGGCAAGTGCCGCAAGCGTGCGGATCCAAGCGCCTCGAATGCCGCGCCAGATCGCGAAAGCGGCAATCATCAGCACGATGGCGGTCAATACCGCCAGAAACGGCCAGGGCAGGAAGGGCGAATAATCGAGCGTCATGTCACTGCCCCAGACGTTCAAGCAGGTCGGGCACGTGGACCTGGTCTGTCTTGTAGTTGCCGGTCAGCATGTACATCATGATGTTGACGCCGGCGCGGAAGGCATATTCGCGCTGTGTATCATCCGGCGGCACGGTGGGCAGCAGCGGCGTGTCATTGTCGTCAACGGCCCATGCGCCGGCAAAATCATTTGCGGTGATCAGGATCGGTGAGACGCCGTCTGCGGCGGCGGCCGGCTTGTTGCTGTTGTTCTGTCCGCCCTGCCGCGCCTCGATCCAGAGCGGGCTGCCAGTGTAACGGCCGGGGAAGTTCGACAGCAGATAGAAGGACTTGGTCAGCACATGATCGTGTGGGACGGGCTCCAGCGGCGGAATATCCAGATTGGCAAGGATCTGCTGCAGGCGCTGGCCGTTGGCGGTCGTGTCGCTGCCGCCTTCGAGCGAGTCGATCTGGTCGCGCGTGTCGAAAAGCACCGTGCCGCCGTTGCGCATATAGGCGTCGATGCGGCTGATGGCGGCGTTGGATGGCATCGGCGCGGTTGCCGAAATCGGCCAGTAGATGATCGGGTAGAAGGATAGCTCGTCCTTATTCAGGTCAATGCCAACAGGCGGGGACGGCTCCAGCGTCGTGCGGTAGGTCAGGAATCTCGTGAGGCCGTTGAGCCCCTCTTCGGAAATATTGTCCACATCCTGCTCGCCGGTCACGACATAGGCGAGATGGGTATTGTCGAGCCGCTGCATGATGATGTCATCGCCCGGCTGGGTATCGTTGGCATGCAAGATGTCCGGCTGCAGCATCAGGCCGGCCGCAAGTGCCACGGCGATCGTCGCGGCAGTGCGAGCGCGCGGGCGCATACGGGAGAAGGCGCCGTTCATGAAGAGCACGATCAGGCTGTCGGCCAGAAGCAGCAGGAAGGCGATGAAGAAGAGCAGGGGCTTGGCCGACCAGCTTTCACCGCCGACGAGGCCGGCGCGGACGACATTGACGCCACTGATGTCGAGCGGTTTCAGCTCGGCATTGTCGGGCAGCACGTTCAGCGCTGCAAAGCCGTCTTCCGAGCCGTAGAGGCCGGGCGGGTTGTCAAAATTGGCAAGTGGCGCGGCCTTGGCATTCGGGATCAGCGGACGGGCATTGCCGGTCTCCGCGACCAGCATGCCCTTGGCCGTCAGCATGCGGAAGGGCGGCAAGGTCTCGGCGACACGCGCGCTGCCCGTCGATTCCGAGGTCACGCCGCCGGACCGTGAGATCTGGATGAGGTGTCGCAGCATCTCGACGAAGGTACCCGATATCGGCAGGTTCGACCAGGTTGCCTCGGCACTCACATGGAAGAGCACGATCTGACCGGCATTCATCTTGTTCATGGTCACGAGCGGCGTGCCGTCGGTAAGGCTTGCCCAGGTGCGCTCGGCAAGATCGGGCGTCGGCTCTGCCAGCACCTGGCGGTTAACGGTCACGTCGGTCGGCCGTGCTATGCCGGCAAAGGGGCTGAAGCTTGGGAAATCCGCGAGTGCCTGCGGTTCGCTCCAGGACAGGCTGCCGCCAAGCGCCCGTTCGCCCTGGCGCAGGGTGACCGGGATCAGCGGATCCTCTGCCGGTGCCGCAGCAAGGCGCGGACCGGCAAAGCGCAGCAGCATGCCGCCATTCGATATCCAGCGCTGCAGCGGCGCGTAGGTATCCTCCGGCAGGCGGCCGATATCGGCCATGATGATGATGGAGGGATTGTTCGCAAGCAGCTTCGGAATGGCGACCGAAAGATTGGCGTCGGTCGGCCGTACCAGATCCGCATAGGGCTCCAGGGCTCTCTGGATGTAATAGAGCGGCGACAGCAGCGGTTGGAATTCATCGCCGCTTTCGCCAGAGAGGAGTACGACCCTGCGGCGCTTGAAGGCATCGTCGAGCAGATGCACGGCGCCTGCGGTGGCGCCGGTATTGATGCTGACGCGGGCAAAATCGTTGCGCATCTCGAAGGGCGCCGAAATGCCGGCATTGACGGCAGTCTGGCCGGGCGCGAAATCGGCCCTGCCGGTGGCGATCACGCGGCCCTGCGCGTCCTGTGCGTTGAGCGCGACGGAGGCAGCGCCAGCGGGGCTGAGGCGTGTCACCTTCACCGTCATCGCATCGGCCGTATTGGTGGCGCCGGAGATTGCTATCGTCTGAGCCGTATCGCCTTCGATCACGCGCAGTTCGGCTGGCTGAAGGTCGGAGAGTTGACGGACGGTGGCGTCGTTATCGCTGCTTGCCGCGCCATCTGTGATGAAGGCCAGCGTGCCGGGATGCGTGCCGTTCAGCGCGGCGCGCAGAGCCTCGAAAGCCCGTTGGCGATCCGGTGCGAGCGGCTTCGGCTCGGCAGCGCGCAGCTTTTCCCGGGCGGCCGAGGCCGTGCCGGGTGTCGCGTCGTTGGTCGGATCGGCGGTGAAAGCAATGGAGACGACAGCGCCGGCAGACTCGGCATCGTCGATCAGCGCGTCGGCCGTCTGGACGCGGCGCTCCCAGTCGGGTGCCGAAGCCCAGCTGTTGTCGACGAAGAGGACGAGCGGACCACCGGACGCGAGCGAGCCCGTGCGCGGATTGAAGACCGGATCGGCGATCGCGAAGATGATGGCGGCTGCCAGAAGCATGCGCAGCAGCGTCAGCCACCAGGGGCTCTGCGCCGGCGTTTCCTCACGTTTCAGCACAGTCGCCAGGATTTTCAGCGGCGGGAAGACTTCCGCCTGCGGGCGTGGCGGGGTGAGCCGCAGCAGCCACCAGATGACGGGAAGGGCAATCAGCGCGCCGAGGATGGCGGGATAGGCGAAGGCAAAGGGGAGCGCGCTCAAAGCTGTCCTCCATGCGTTGCCTTTGCCGGCATGCCGGAAAGATACATATGGACGGCGACCAGCGCTTCGGACGCCAAGTGATCGGTGCGGTGGCTGACGAAGGTCCAGCCGAGATGGCGCAGCGATTGCCCGAGATTTTCGCGTCGAGCCAGATAGGCGTTGCGATAGGCTTCCCGTAGGCTCTCGGCGCGGCCTGATGTCAGCCTTTCGCCGGTCTCCGGATCGGTGAATTCGGTGCGGCCGTTATAGGGGAAGATCTCCTCGGCCGGATCGGCGATCTCGACCACATGGCCGCGCAGGCCGCGGCGGGCAAGCGGGCCGAGGCGGGCCATGATGGCGGGCGCGTCATCGAGGAAATCGCCGATGAGGATGAGATCGCTCCAACCGCGCACCATCACGGTTTCGGGCAGGCCGCCGGTCAGCGGCGTGTGCATCAGCGCGGCAGCAAGCCTTTCGGCTGCATTGCGGGCGGAGATGGGCTCCATCACGCCGGGGCAGCCGATGCGCTCGCCGGATCGGGCGAGGATTTCGGCAAGCGCCAACATGATGACCAGCGCCCGGCTTTCCTTGGATACGCTGCCGTAGCTCGACTTGAACATCATCGAGGGTGACATGTCCGCCCAGAGCCAGATCGTATGAGCGGCTTCCCATTCGCGGTCGCGCACATAGGTGTGGTCGTCGCGGGCGGAGCGGCGCCAGTCGATGCGCGACAGACTTTCGCCTTCGCTATAGGGGCGGAACTGCCAGAAATTCTCGCCGATGCCGCGCTTGCGGCGGCCATGCCAGCCGGCGATCACGGTATTGGCGATGCGCTTGGCTTCCACCAGGCAATCCGGCACGAGGGCAGCCCGCTGCCTTGCGCGGGAAAGGGCATCATTGCCTGACGTCGGGTTGACGATCTGTCCGATGGATGCCACGCGCTGCGCTTCCTTATCCCTTTGCCTGCCTGACCAGTCCAGCGATAACGTCGCGCACCGACATGCCCTCGGCACGGGCGGCGAAGGTCAGCGCCATACGGTGCTCGAGAACAGGCTCGGCAAGCGCATAGATATCGTCGAGCGAGGGCGCCAGGCGGCCTTCGTAGAGGGCGCGGGCGCGGGCACAGAGCATCATCGCCTGGCCGGCGCGCGGGCCGGGACCCCAGGCGACATGCTTGTCGGTGGACGCATTGCCCTGGCCCGGACGGGCGGAGCGAACCAGCGAAAGGATTGCGTCAACGACGGTGTCGCTGACCGGCATCTGGCGCACGAGCGTCTGGATTTCCGCGAGACGCGCGGCATTGATGACCGGTTCGGGCCTGGCTTCGGTGAGACCGGTGGTTTCCAGCAGGATCTGGCGTTCGGCCGCAAGCTCGGGATAATGGACGTCGACCTGCAGCAGGAAGCGGTCCAACTGGGCTTCGGGAAGCGGATAGGTGCCTTCTTGCTCCAGCGGGTTCTGTGTCGCCAGAACGTGGAAGGGCGAAGGCAGGTCATAGCGCTGGCCGGCAATCGTGATATGATATTCCTGCATGGCCTGCAGCAGTGCCGACTGGGTGCGCGGGGAGGCGCGGTTGATTTCGTCAGCCATCAGAAGCTGGGCGAAGATCGGACCCTTGACGAAACGGAAGGAGCGGCGGCCGCTCTCGTCCTGGTCCATCACTTCGGAACCGAGGATATCCGAGGGCATCAGGTCGGGTGTGAACTGGATGCGGTTGGCGGCAAGGCCGAGAACTTCGCCGAGCGTCGTCACGAGCCTCGTCTTGGCAAGGCCCGGAACACCGACGAGAAGCGCATGACCACCGGAGAGAACGGCGAGAAGCGTGTTTTCGACCACGCTTTCCTGACCGAAGATGACCTTGGAAACTTCCGTGCGGATGGCGGCGATATCGGATAGCGCTCTTTCTGCGGCGGCGACAATCGCCTGTTCATCGAGGCTGGCTTCGGTCTTGATCATACCCATGGGCGTCTCCAACGGCTGAAATCATTCGGCTGCGAATCGTCTGACTTTAATAGGCGTGCCTCATACCCGATACAGTTATGAACATGTTGCGGGCTGACAAGTTTGTTTCAAATGACTATCTCGTGACTTTATTTTGTTAAAAGCAAACCGGGACGGAAGAATGGCAGCCGAGGAAATGAGGCAGATGGCGGATGCAGCGGGGCTTGCCGCGCTGATTTCGCGCGCTTCCGAGGCGAAATCCGGCAAAAAGCGCGGCTTGCCGCCTGTCGAAAAATGGAATCCGCCCTTTTGCGGCGATATCGACATGGAAATCCGGGCGGACGGCACATGGTTCTACATGGGCACGCCGATCGGCCGGCAGCCACTGGTCCAGCTCTTTTCCACCGTTTTGAGGAAGGACGGTGACGGGAAAACCTATCTTGTAACTCCTGTGGAAAAGGTCGGCATCAGGGTTATCGACGCGCCCTTTGTCGCTGTCGAGATGAATGCGAGCGAGCGGGACGGGCGGCAGGTTCTAACTTTCCGCACCAATGTCGGCGACGTCATAGAGGCCGGCAAGGATCACCCTTTGCGTTTTCCGGGGCATGGGCCAGGGCACAGGAAAGACAGTGAACTGAAGCCCTATCTGCATGTGCGGGGGCGGCTTGAAGCATTGGTGTCACGTGCCGTGATGTATGAATTGGTCGAGCTCGGCGAGGTGGCCGAGGTCGCGGGCCGGGACATGTTCGTCGTCCGCACCGGCGGTGAGACTTTTCCGATCATGCCGGTCGATGAACTGGAAGCAGCCTCCCGATGAGCGAAGCGATCAGCAAGACCTATCCCCCGTTTTCGGCTGCCGAGTTCCGTCGCCGTGCGCTCAATCAGATCGGCGCACCCATCGATCATGCCTGGCGTGACCATGGCGATCATGTGCTCAATCCCGATATCGTTGCGCTGGTCGAGACCTTCAAGCTGCGCGACGCGGCGGTGCTGGTGCCTGTTGTTGATGATGGCGATGAGGCGAAGGTGATCTTCACCAAGCGGACGTCGACACTTCGCAAGCATTCCGGCCAGATCGCCTTTCCCGGTGGTTCCATCGATCCCGACGATGTCTCGCCCGAGATGGCGGCGATCCGCGAGACCGAAGAGGAGATCGGCCTTGGCGGCGGTTTCGTCGAAACGGTCGGGCGGCTGCCGAACTATCTGTCGTCCACCGGCTTCCGCATCACGCCCGTCCTTGGCGTTGTGCAGCGGGGTTTTTCGCTGCAGCCTAACCCCACCGAAGTGGACGATGTTTTCGAGGTGCCGCTTTCCTTTCTCATGAACCCGGCCAACCACACGCGAGACAAACGCATGGTCGACGGCATCGACCGGCATTTCTACCGCATGCCCTATGAAACGCGGATGATCTGGGGCATCACCGCCGGCATCGTCCGCACGCTCTATGAAAGGCTCTATGCATGACCTCAGTCGCCGACCAGGCCTGGTTTCAGGATCCGGCGCTCAGCCGTGTCTTTGCGCTGCTGAACGCCGATGGTGGGGAAGGGCGTGTTGTCGGTGGCGCGGTGCGCAACAGCTTGATGGGGCTTGCGGTCGCCGATATCGATATCGCCACCACGCTGCTGCCGGAAGCCGTCATGGAGCGGGCCGCTGCTGCAAGCATCAAGGCGGTGCCGACCGGAATTGATCATGGAACGGTGACGCTCGTTATCGATGGCCGCCCCTTCGAAGTGACGACGTTGCGTACCGATGTCGAAACGGATGGCCGTCGCGCCAAGGTGGCCTTCAGCGCAGACTGGCAATCGGATGCGGAACGGCGCGACCTCACCATCAATGCGCTTTACGCAAATGCTGCGGGCGAAGTGATCGATCTCGTCGGCGGGCTCGTTGATATCGAGAAGCGCAATATCCGCTTCATCGGCAATGCAGCGACGCGGATCGCCGAGGATTATCTGCGCATCCTGCGCTTCTTCCGTTTCTTCGCCTGGTACGGTTCCGGACGGCCCGATGCGGAAGGGCTGAGAGCGTCATCCGCCGCGCATTCGAAGCTGAAAACGCTGTCGCCCGAACGGGTCTGGTCGGAGCTCAAAAAGCTCCTGTCGGCGGAAGATCCAGGCCGGGCGCTTCTCTGGATGCGGCAGGTTGCGGTTCTCTCGGAAATCCTGCCGGAAACGGAAAAATGGGGCATCGATGCTATTCCGGCGCTCGTTTCGACCGAGAAGGCGCTCGGCTGGGTACCTGATCCCTTGCTTCGGCTTGCCTCGATTATTCCGCCTGATCCGGCGCGGCTGGAGGAATTGGCAACGCGGCTGAAATTTTCGAATGCAGAAGCCGCCTATTTCAGGGCCTGGGCAAAAGCCGCTCCAGTCAATGATGAGATTTCCGCTGCCGCCTTCGAGAAACTGCTCTACAGAAACGGCGTGGACGGCATCATCGTTCGGCTGAAACTGGCGCTCGGCGTTGCCCGCGGCAAGGCAGAGAATGGTAGTTTTGATGAAATGAGCCGTTCGGCGCGGCTTTCGAAGCTTCTGGATCACGCACGCATCTGGAAGAAACCGCAGTTTCCGCTGAATGGCGCAGATGTGATGGCCACAGGCATGCAGGCCGGCCCGAAGGTCGGTGAAATCCTGTCGACCTTGGAACACCAGTGGGTGGAAGAGAATTTCGTTTCCGACCGGGCGGCATTGCTCGCCCGGCTCTCGGAGATTACAGGTTGAGATCAGGCCGCGTTCGCTTCGTCGCGGATGCGGGCCTTGATGTTGTCCACCATGTTTTCGCGAATGATCGTTTCGCCGTGGGCGGTTCTCATATGTTCGACGGCGCGGCGAACGACTTCAGCATCATTGTCGGCCCTTGTGTGCCAATCGCATCCGGGAACGAGCGTACCGCATTCGAAAAGTCGCATGGTCTTCTCCTGTCTCTGAAATGCAGAACCATCGCGCTTTCGCGCGACTGAGGAATGTGCGGCAATGGAGAAGGTTCCGGTGGAGGAAAGCTCCGGCCGACCTGGATGCCGGCCGAAAAGCTCTGTTTATGGATGGGGCATTGCCCAGGCCATGTAGGTGTCCGAAAGGTGAGCGGGCATGTTGCTGTTGGCAGCACCCGTTGCCTGCTGTTGAAGCTCTTCCGGAGTCTTGCCGCTTGCGAGCTGCAATTTCACCTGCTCGACAAAGCAGGAGAGCGGCAGGTCCGAGCCGCTTTTTGCTCTCAAGTTTTCGGCGATGCGCGTTAGAAACTCGGGCGCGTCGATGGCGCGAGACGTTTCCTGAATACCTGCAGAAGCAGGCAAACCGCTTTGTACCGTCATGACAATCCTCCTCCGATTGTAACGCACGAGACTCATTTAGGACGCACTCAGCTCTGATGAAGGCCTTTCAACGCGATTTTACCGGAATAGTATTTCAATTTTATCAGCACGCCTCTCGCAGCCTATGGCCAGCGTACGACAGGCGGCAGGGATGAGAGAATGGATTCGACATTGCCGCCGGTTTTCAGGCCGAAGATCGTCCCCCGGTCATAGAGTAGATTAAACTCGACATAGCGGCCACGGCGAATCAATTGTTCGTCACGGTCGGCCTCCGTCCAGGTTTTGTTGAAGTTTGAGCGGACGATCTTGGGATAGACCATGGAAAAAGCCCGGCCGACATCCCGCGTGAAGGCGAAATCGGCATTCCAGCCGCCGGCCTCCTCGCTGGAGCGCAGCCAGTCGTAGAAGATGCCGCCGACGCCACGCGCCTCGTTGCGATGCTTGAGGAAGAAATAGTCGTCGCACCATTTCTTGTAGGCATCGTAATCGGCGACCGCGTGGTTGCGGCAGGTGATTTCCATCGCCTTGTGGAAGAGCTGCGTGTCTTCATCTTCCTGCGTGCGGCGGCGTCCGAGCACCGGCGTCAGATCGGCACCACCGCCGAACCAGCGGCTGGTGGTGACGACCATGCGGGTGTTCATGTGAACGGCCGGCACGTTGGGATTGACGGGGTGGGCGATCAGCGAAATGCCCGACGCCCAGAAGCGCGGATCCTCGCTGGCGCCTGGGATCTGGGCGCGGAAGTCGGGTGCGAATTCGCCGAAGACCGTGGAGGTGTGAACGCCGACCTTCTCGAAGACGCGGCCTTCCATCATCGACATGCGGCCACCGCCGCCCGCACCATTTTCACGCGACCAGTCCTTGGTGACGAAGCGGCCGGGCTCCTGATCGGAGAGAGGGCCTTCGAGCTCATCCTCCAACGCTTCGAAGGATGCGCAGATCGTGTCCCGCAGCCCCTCGAACCATGTTCGGGCGGCGGTCTTCTTGTCCTCGATGTCTTCGGGCAGGCCGATCGGCAGTTCCGGTCTTTCCATGCGATTCGCTCTTTCCTGATCTCAACAGTGGTTTAGCAGGTGAGGCAGAGGCCCGCCAGGAGAGGGAAGCACCTGCAAGATTCGACTCGCAAAGGCTGGACTTCGATACTACGTTCCATCCAGAGGTAGGTTTCATGGCGAAAATTCCGGGGCCTCCGCCCTTCGAAGGCTTGAAGCGCAGGATCGCAAGGCATCGGGCAGAAGCGTCCGCCCGGCAAAAGGATCATTTTGTCCGTGAGACATACAGGATGGGGCTTATCGAAGCACGCGCCAAGGCGCGTGAATGGTTCGACGAATATCCCAAGGCCGCCTACTGGACCGAAGTGGAGAGCTGGCGCCAGCTCGAGGGCGACCAGATCGAATTCACCATGCGCCGCCTGCCTTCCGCCGACTGAACCTATTCTGCCGCATCACGCAGGCGGCTTTCGATCAGAAGGCCGCTTTCATCGAGGATCGGATGTGCCACAGAGACGATGTGAGCGTTGATGCGCTTCAGGTCGCGCAGCATATCGAGATGGAGCGAACTCGTCTGCAGGCTGTCGGCACGCCCATCGCGCAAGCGCTCCAGATGCCGCTCGGCCGATTGTTTCTCCATTCGGCGCACTTCGACCTTCACTTCCATCATCTGTCGGGCGAGGTTGAAATCGCGGGTAACGAAGATCGTCTGAGCGACGCGCAGATTGTCGATCGTCAGATCGAACAGCTTGCGCAATTCCCTGTAGCCGTCTTCGGAGAATTTCAGGCCGAGCGAAACCTTCTTGCCGACCTGCTCCAGCAAGCCTTTCTCGATGATGTCGCCCATGTGCTCGAGATTGATCGCGTAGTCGATAATAACGATCGAGCGGCGGGCGTTCTCGTCGCTCAGGCCGCCACGTCCGAGTCGGGAAAGGTAGACTTTCACTTCCTGCTGCAGCAGGTCGACGCGTTTTTCGAGCGCCGGGATCTCGGCGAGCTTGGACATGTCATTATGTTCGAAGGCTTCGGAGGCGCGCAGCAGCATGCGTTCGATGAGATCGCCGACGCTGAGCACCTCGCGCGTCGCGCTGGCAAGCGCTACGACGGGCGTCGACAATTCCTGCATGTCGAGGAATTTGGGTCCCTGATCCGGCTGCGCAACATCGGGCACGAGGCGGGCGGTGAAGGTGGAGAGCATCCGCGAAAAAGGCCAGGCGAGGCCAGCGAGCAGGATGTTGAAGATCAGATGCGCATCGACCGGCAGCTTGGTGGGGCCGAAAGGCAGCATTTGCAGGAGTGGCGCGGCGTAACCGGCAAGCGGCAGCGCAATCAGGCAGCCCATCGTCCGCACGATGAGATTGCCGAGTGTGACGCGTTTGGCTGAGGCAGGGCCGGAGAGTGTGGCGACGACAGGAGGGATCGCGCCGCCGAGGTTGGCGCCGAGGACGAGAACGATGATGAGTTCCGGCGATACGATGCCCGTTGCGGCAAGCGACAGGATCAGGACGACGACCGCAAGACTCGACGAGGATATGAAGGCCAATGCTGCAGACAATACGAGCGCAACGGGCCAGGCGTCGCCGAGCAAGCCGATGAAGGCCGCCAGCGCCGGCGAGTTGCGCATCGGCTCCGTCGCACTGCCGAGCAGATGCAGCGAGAAGAGCATGAGGCCAATGCCGATCAGTGCCGCGCCGCCGCCGTGACGGGCGCTGGAGCCTCCGCGATAGAGCACGATGCCGGCAAGGATGAGAAGGGGCGAAAGCCATTCGATGCCGGTCGCGACGATCCAGGCGGTCACGGCCGTGCCGACATTGGCGCCAAGCAGCACGATCTGGGCCATGCGCGGCTTGATGAGATCGCGCTCCACGAAAGAAGCCGTCATCAGCGCCGTCGCAGTCGAACTTTGCAGAGCGATCGTTGCCAGGAAACCCGACAGGATCGATCGCGGACCGGTTGCGGTGCCGGTCGCCAGCCCAGTTCTCAAGCGTGCTCCGAAAGCGCGCGTGACGCCGTCCTTGACCTGCGCCAGGCCGAAGAGCAGCAGCGCTATCGCGCCGAACAGATTGATCATGACGATCGTGGATTCCATGGCCTTGGCTTTTTCTTCTTCTTCTTGAAGAGTTTATCTCGATTCTACATTTCCGTAGTCGAGTAAATCATTGGAATCTCACTGCTTGTACAGATTTATTGATTGCCTGGCTAATTAATATAGGCGCTTTTGCGTCGATTCAAAGTATTGTTTGCGACATGCAGGCCGCCGAGGATCGGCATGCTTGCCGATTCAGGACCAGATGGTCTGGCGCATCGCTTCGCCAACGATCATCGCGGCGGAGACGGCAAGGTTGATCGAACGCTGCCCATCCACCATCGGGATCAGGATGCGCCCGTTGGTGCGTTCATGCACGTGATCGGGGGCGCCGGCGCTTTCTCGGCCGAAGATCAGGATATCGTCGGGACGGAAGGCGAAATCTGTGTAGCGCTGCGATGCCTTCGTGGTGGCGAGGATCAGGCGGCGGCCGGTGACTGCGCGCCATTCCTCGAAGCGTTCCCAATTGACATGTCGGGTAAGTGCAGCGGTGGCCAGATAGTCCATGCCGGCACGTTTCAGGTTTCGATCGGAAATGTCGAATCCGGCGGGCTCGATGATATCGACCGCAAAGCCCAAGCAGGCGGCAAGGCGCAGGATTGTTCCGGTATTGCCGGGAATATCGGGTTGATAGAGCGCCAGTCTGAGGTCCGCCATGGGAAGTTGTCCGTGTGATAATGCGAAAATGACCTATCCGAACTGTGATTTTGAAGCAACATGACGCTTTTTGACCATTCGGCGGTCACTTTCCGATGCGGTGGGGCTGGAAATTTAGGCAATTTCGCGTTATCGGTGCATATCTTCAATCGCCAACAGGGAGCGCCGACATGACTATATTTGTGCTGATGCGTCTCCCGCCTGTGATGCCACTGTTGGTGACCTGGCGCGTATAAAGCGCTTTTTCTTCCCCAATTGCCCATTTGATTCATTGCGGGGCTATTACGGCCTCGCCCCTTGAGCCTCCGGTTCCCATATGTGCTTGCATGCGCCCTTGCGGGTGTGAAGCCGGGACCGGAACGCGGAAGTTCCGGAGCGATTTTCATGTTTGACTGGTTCGAACAGCGACTTAATCCCTTTCCGAGCGAGGAGCCGGTTGCTCCCCCGAAAGGTCTCTTTGCCTTCTGCTGGCACTATACCAAGCCGGCGGCGGGATGGCTCGCGCTCATGGCCTTTCTCACGGCGCTGATCGCGGTTGGTGAAGTGGCGCTTTTCCAGTTTCTCGGCGATATCGTCGACTGGCTGACGAATGCCGACCGCGCGACCTTCCTGCAGAACGAAGGCCACAAGCTCATCTGGATGGGTGCCCTGGTATTGATCGGCCTGCCGCTCGTTGCCGGCCTCGATTCGCTGATCATGCACCAGATGATGCTCGGCAATTATCCGATGATCGCGCGCTGGCAGATGCACCGCTTCCTGCTGCGCCACAGCATGACATTCTTTGCCAACGAGTTTGCCGGACGCGTTGCAACCAAGGTCATGCAGACGTCGCTTGCCGTGCGCGAAACGGTGATGAAGATTCTCGATGTCTTCGTCTATGTCGTGACCTATTTCCTGTCGATGATCGTCATCATCGCCGCTGCCGACTGGCGGTTGATGCTGCCGGTCCTCGCCTGGCTCAGCATCTACATCGGTATCGTCAGCTATTTCGTGCCGCGGCTTCGCAAGATCGCGTCGCAGCAGGCTGACGCGCGCTCGCTGATGACAGGCCGCGTGGTGGACAGCTACACGAACATCGCCACTGTAAAGCTGTTTTCCCATGCGGGCAGGGAAGAGGTCTATGCAAGGGAAAGCATGGATGGGTTCCTGGATACGGTGCACAGGCAGATGCGCAAGGTGACGCTCTTCCATATGAGCGTCTACCTGAACAACTGCATATCCCTGTTCGTTATCTCCAGCCTGTCCATCTATCTGTGGCTGAACGGCACGATCTCGGTTGGCGCGATCTCCATCGCCATCGGCCTTGCGATGCGCGTCAACGGCATGTCTCAGTGGATCATGTGGGAAGTCTCGGCGCTCTTCGAAAACATCGGCACCGTCTATGACGGCATGGAGATGATGGCGAAGCAGCACGATATCGTCGACAAGCCGGGTGCGCCGCAGCTGACGGCGAAGAAGGGTGCGATCCATTATGAACGCATCGGTTTCCATTACGGCAAGGGCAAGGGCGTCGTCGACAACCTGTCGCTCGATATCAAGGCCGGCGAGAAGGTCGGTCTCGTCGGACGCTCCGGTGCAGGCAAGACGACGCTGATGAACCTGCTGTTGCGCTTCTACGATCTGGAGTCGGGACGCATCACCATCGACGGCCAGGATATCTCCGAGGTGTCGCAGGACAGCCTGCGCTCGCTGATCGGCGTGGTGACGCAGGATACGTCGCTGCTGCACCGCTCGATCCGCGACAACATCGCCTATGGGCGCCCGGATGCGACTGATGAGGACGTGATCGAGGCGGCAAGGCGGGCCAATGCCTGGGAGTTTGTCGAAGGGCTTGTCGACATGCAGGGCCGCAAGGGGCTCGACGCGCAGGTCGGCGAGCGCGGTGTAAAACTCTCCGGCGGCCAGCGCCAGCGCATCGCGATCGCCCGTGTCTTCCTGAAGGACGCACCGATCCTGGTGCTGGACGAGGCAACCTCGGCACTCGATTCCGAAGTGGAAGCGGCGATCCAGGAGAACCTCTTCGCGCTGATGGAAGGCAAGACGGTCATCGCGATCGCCCACCGCCTGTCGACGCTGACCGAGATGGATCGGCTGATCGTGCTTGACAAGGGCCGGATCATCGAAAGCGGCACGCATGCCGAACTGGTGAGCCATGGCGGCATCTATGCCGACCTGTGGAACCGCCAGTCCGGTGGCTTCCTTGCCGATCACGAGGAAGAGGCTGAAGTCGCAGCCCAATAACAAAACAGCCCTTCCCGCGTCAGTGGGGAGGGCTTTTCTTTTTTGGAGCTGAAAATAGGCGGCGCCCGCTTAGAGTGTGCGGACCCGATCGGCGCAGAGGCTGTCGGCCCAGTCGATGACACGATGATGCTCCACGACAATGATCGAGTTCGAGGCGAGCGACTGCAGCGTGAAAATCCGCTGACGTTCCTCGCGCTCGATCCAGTTTGCTATGGCTTCCGTTACGATGCTGTCGCGCGGCACATCCAGCGCATCCGCCAGGGCGTCGAGCTTTTCCGCAAGGGGGAGCGGAAGATGCGCATTGAGCGTTTTCGTTTCCATATCTGCGGTCTCCGGTAAGACGCGATCATGGCATGAGATTGTGGCTGCTTCCACCCGTATCAGCGTAGGTGACGCGGATATTACCGATCATTACGAAAATATAAGGTTGTGTCCGCCCTATTCTCTTTGCCGCAATTCTGAACGGGCCTATATCGCGGTGATGCTGCTCACTCCGATCCTTCGCCTGTTTGAAACCTGGATAGATCCCTTCCGCGCCCGCGACAATATTCAGCCGCCGCGCAACACGCTGGGATTCATCTGGTTCTATATCGGCCAAGCCAAGTGGCCGTTCATCGCCATGCTGGTGCTCGGCGGCATGTCGGCGGCAATCGAAGCCGCACTTTTCTGGTTCGTCGGGCGGCTTGTCGATATCCTCAGCACGATCAAGCCCGGAACCGGCTGGAGTTCACTTCTCAGCTCCCATGGCAGTGAGCTTTTCGGCATGCTGGCACTGATCGGCATCGTTCGCTTCGTCGTCGCCTTCCTGATCGCTCTGATCGACCAGCAGGTGATTACGCCGGGTTTCTACAACCTAGCGCGCTGGCAGTCCTATCTGCATGTGTCACGCCAGTCGCTCGCCTTCTTCCAGAGCGATTTTTCTGGTCGCATCGTCACCAAGGTCTGGTCGGCAGGGCAGGCGACGGGCGATCTCGTAACATCGCTGATGGAAAGCGTGTGGTTCGTCGGCATCTATGCCGTCACCACGCTGGTTCTGGTCGGGCAGCTCGATTTCTCGCTGGCGGCGGTGGTCCTTTTCTGGCTGGCTGCGTTCAGCGTGCTTGCCCGCTATTTCGTTCCGCGCATCCGCTATCACTCGCGCGAGACCGCTGAAGCAGCCTCGTTGCTCAATGGCCGCATCGTTGATGCCTACAGCAATATCCAGACGTTGAAGCTCTTCGCACGTGACGAAGAGAGCGACCGCTACATGCTCGATGGCTTCAACGCCTATCAGGACACGGTGCTGAAGTTCACGCGCTTCATCACCGGTGTGCGTGCGTCGATGGCGCTGCTGTCAGGCCTGATGATCGTGACCATGGCGGGCATCAGCATCGATCTATGGCTTCGCGGGCTGATCAGCTCGGGCGGGGTCGCCTTTTCGCTGACGCTGGTCCTGAGGCTGAACTTCCTGCTCGGGCGGTTGATGACGCAGTTCAACGGCATCATGCGTAACCTCGGAACCATCCAGAATGCCGCCGAACTGATTTCGCAGCCGCTGCATCTGGTCAACCGCCCCGATGCAAAGGAGCTCGTCATCCGGCAGCCGGGCATCCGTTTCGAGAATGTTTCCTTCCACTATGGCAAGGAAAACGCGGTCATCGACAATTTCTCGCTGACAATCCGGCCGGGCGAGAAGGTCGGCATCATCGGCCGCTCCGGTGCCGGCAAATCGACGCTCGTGAACCTCCTCCTGCGTCTCTACGATCTTGAAGGCGGGCGTATTCTCATCGACGGCCAGAATATCGCTGCCGTCACCCAGGAATCGCTGCGCATGCAGATCGGTATGGTCAGCCAGGATACGTCATTGCTGCATCGATCCGTGCGCGACAACATTCTATTCGGCCGACCCGATGCTGGTGAGGAACGGCTTGTCGAAGCTGCCAGGCGTGCCGAGGCGCTCGACTTCATCGAAGTGCTGAGGGACCAGCAGGGGCGCAAGGGTTTCGACGCGCATGTCGGCGAACGCGGCGTCAAGCTTTCGGGGGGGCAGCGCCAGCGCATCGCCATTGCCCGCGTGATGCTGAAGGATGCGCCGATCCTCGTTCTCGACGAGGCGACGTCGGCGCTCGATTCAGAAGTGGAAGAGGCCATCCAGTCGAACCTCAACCGCGTGATGGAAGGCAAGACGGTGCTTGCGATCGCTCACCGGCTTTCCACGATTGCCGCACTCGACAGGCTTGTCGTCGTTGACTGCGGCAAAATCATCGAGGAAGGCACGCATGACATGCTTCTGAAGCAGGGCGGGCTCTATGCTGAGCTCTGGGCACGCCAGTCCGGCGGTTTTCTCGCCTCCGGCGACGATGATGCGCGTTCAGTATTCGCGAACGAAATCGCTGACTAGGCCGTAGTGGTTCGAGCCGAAGCTGTCGCCCAGCCGGCTCGTCGAGCGGATGAGCAGCGGCGATCTTGCGAAGATATGGTCGATGCTGATGCCGAATGGCCCGGCAGCGACCGGCCATGTGGTCGGTTCCGGGAAGGCGGTGGTAAGGCCCGTTCCGCGCAGGAATTCCTGGATGGTCGGGGCGAGGATTGCGGAATTGAAATCCCCGGCAACCACCAGCGCACCGGTGCGGGACTGCATGATAGCCTTCAGCTCCACCAGTTCATCGGCCTGAAAATCGTCGAAATAGGGCTTGGTGAGGTGCGGAAACAGAAAATCTACCCAGGTTCCGTCAAAATCGATCTTGGTCGAGACCAGCCTCTGCTTCCAGAGAGCGCCGAGATCGTAGACCTTGTGCGCGGCAAAGGGACGTTTCGACAACACGAGCGTATCGCAGGCGTCGCTCATGTCACAGCCGATGCGATATGGATAGATCTGCGCCAGCCGCGGCAATTGCGAGAAGACCGGCTGTGCTTCCATGATGTCGACCACATCGGCGCCGGATGCCAGCACGGCGTCGGCGATTTTCTCGGCGTTCCCGAAATTGTCGAACTCGATATTGAAGGACATCAGCCGGAAAAGGCGGGGCGCATCTTCCGCAGGCATTTTGCCGGCGAATTCGCGCAGCATGATGACACCGTGGATATTCAGGAAGGTCGCCACTGCCAGCATCACGAAGCCGTACCAGTGCCGTTTGAAAAAGAGGGCAACGACTGCGCCAATTGCGCAGATAATGCTGAGATGAATCTGGAAGCTGTAAACGAGCGAAAGCAGCCAGAAATCGGTGAAGTAGCGAAGCGAAACGAGGGCCAGAACGATGGTGATGAGGACGCTCAATACGCAGAAAACAGTATGCCTCATCGGCGCAAATCCAAATTCTCATGGCAAACTCACCAGCGCCTAACATGCCCCCTGGTTTGTTGCAATGCAGCAAAGTTGCAAGCCAGTGATTGCCTTAAAAAATTCACTGAAATTTCCCGCGACATTGTGCCCTCATCCCCTTGCCAAGGCTGGACATAATTTGCGATCAAGCATAGAACGCGCCGGATTGGTGGGGAATCTATGTCCGAAATATGTACTTGTAGATTCGCCGCCGCCGGAGGGGCAGGGCGGAATTCCGCGACAATTGCGCAGAGGATGGTTAAGCCGTGAGCGAACACGTAACGACAAGCGAGGCCTCAGAGCCCACTCGCCGTGATTTCCTTTATCTCACCACCGGCATGGCTGGTGCGGTCGGCGCCGTTGCGGTTGCCTGGCCGTTCATCGACCAGATGCGCCCGGATGCGTCGACGCTGGCGCTGGCTTCCATCGAAGTCGATGTCGCAAGCCTCGAGCCCGGCATGTCGCTGACCGTCAAGTGGCGCGGCAAGCCGATCTTCATCCGCAACCGTACGCCGGAAGAAGTCAAGGCGGCTGCCGACGTTCAGTTGTCGGATCTCAAGGATCCGATCGCCCGCAATGCAAACCTTCCTGCCGATGCTCCGGCAACGGGCGCTGACCGCTCGGGCGGCAAGGATAAGGAAAACTGGATCGTCATGGTCGGCACCTGCACCCATCTCGGCTGCGTTCCGCTCGGTCAGGCCGGCGAATACAATGGTTGGTTCTGTCCCTGCCATGGCTCGGTCTACGACACGGCCGGCCGCATCCGCAAAGGTCCGGCGCCGGAGAACATGGCGATTCCGACCTTTTCATTTTTGTCCGACACAAAGATCAAGATCGGTTGAGGGGAGACTGATTAATGAGTGGCCATTCCAGCTACGAGCCATCAACCGGCCTGGAAAAATGGGTCGATGCGCGCCTTCCGCTGCCGCGCATGGTCTATGACAGCTTCATTGCCTATCCGGTTCCGCGGAACCTGAACTACGCCTACACATTCGGTGCGATGCTCGCCGTCATGCTGATCGTACAGATCCTGACGGGTGTGACGCTCGCCATGCACTATGTCGCCGACACGACGATCGCTTTCAACTCCGTTGAAAAGATCATGCGTGACGTCAACCATGGCTGGCTGCTGCGCTATCTGCATGCCAACGGCGCATCCTTCTTCTTCGTCGCCGTCTACCTTCATATTGCCCGCGGCCTCTACTACGGTTCCTACAAGGCGCCGCGCGAAATCCTCTGGATCCTCGGCGTCGTTATTTACCTGCTGATGATGGCAACCGGCTTCATGGGCTACGTCCTGCCCTGGGGCCAGATGTCCTTCTGGGGCGCGACCGTCATCACCGGCTTCTTCTCGGCCTTCCCGCTGGTCGGCGAATGGGTTCAACAGTTCCTGCTCGGCGGCTTCGCCGTCGACCAGCCGACGCTGAACCGCTTCTTCTCGCTGCACTACCTGCTGCCCTTCATGATCGCCGGCGTCGTCGTGCTGCACATCTGGGCCTTGCACGTCACCGGCCAGACGAACCCGACGGGCGTCGAGGTCAAGACCAAGACGGACACGGTTCGTTTCACGCCTTACGCAACGCTCAAGGATGCGCTCGGCGTCTCGATCTTCCTGATCGTCTATGCCTACTTCGTCTTTTACCTGCCGAACTATCTCGGCCATGCCGATAACTACATTCCGGCCGACCCGCTAAAGACCCCGGCTCACATCGTTCCGGAATGGTACTTCCTGCCGTTCTACGCCATGCTGCGCTCGATCACCTTCAACGTTGGTCCGATCGACTCCAAGCTCGGCGGCGTCCTCGTCATGTTCGGCGCGATCATCGTGCTGTTCTTCCTGCCTTGGCTCGATACTTCGAAGGTCCGCTCTGCGGTCTATCGTCCCTGGTACAAGCTGTTCTACTGGCTGTTCGTGATCAACGCGATCATCCTCGGCTGGCTTGGTTCGCAGCCGGCAGAAGGCCTGTACACGACGATCTCGCAGATCTGCACACTCCTCTACTTCGCTTTCTTCCTGGTCGCGATGCCGGTTCTCGGTCTGGTGGAAACACCGCGCCGTATCCCGAACTCGATCACCGAAGCGGTGCTCGAGAAGCGCAATAAGACAGCTGCTGCCGGTGCAGCGGCCAATGCGTAAGCGCGCGACGGAAGGGAACAGAAACATGAAAAAGCTTGTTGCAAGCATTCTCTCGCTCGCTGTCGTGGCTGGTATTGGCGGCGGAGCCCTTGCCCAGGAAGCGGCCCCGGCCGCCCATCATGAGGAAGGTGCTACCCCGCACTATCCGCTGAAGGAACCGAAGGAAATCGACTGGACCTTTGCCGGCCCGTTCGGCCATTACGACAAGGGCCAGCTCCAGCGCGGCCTGAAGGTCTACACGGAAGTCTGTGCCGCCTGCCACTCGATGAACCTCGTGCCATTCCGCACGCTGAGCGAGCTCGGGTATTCGGATGCGCAGGTGAAGACCTTCGCTGCCAATTATGAAGTTCAGGACGGTCCGGATGCCAGCGGCGAAATGTTCACCCGCAAGGCAGTTCCGTCCGACTACTTCCCGTCGCCCTATCCAAACGCGGAAGCCGGAGCTGCTGCCAACAATGGTGCTGCTCCGCCTGACATGTCGCTGCTCGCCAAGGCACGCGAAGTCGAACGCGGCTTCCCGCAGTTCGTCTTCGACATCTTCACCCAGTATCAAGAAAGCGGCCCTGATTATATCTATTCGCTGCTGACCGGTTACGAAGAGCCGCCGGCTGGTTTCCAGGTTCCGGCTGGTGCGCACTACAACCCATATTTCCACGCTGCCGCTGCCTTCGCCATGCCGAAGCCGCTCTCCGACGATCAGGTCACCTATGACGACGGTTCGCCGCAGACGGTCGATCAGTATGCCAAGGATGTGTCCTCTTTCCTGATGTGGGCTTCCGAGCCGCACCTCGAAGAGCGCAAGCGCACCGGCTTCATGGTCATGATCTTCCTGCTGATCTTCACCGTGCTGATCTACCTGACCAAGCGGTCGATCTACTCCCGGACCGACCACTAAGCGATCCTCAGTCCCAAGGGAAAGGCGGCTTCTCAGCCGCCTTTTTTATTTGGTTTGGTCCGGCGCAATTGATAGTGTGCCTGCGTTTCATGCCCTCGCAGATACGGATTTTCCATGAACCATACGCTTTCGGAGCTTGCGACAAGCATCCGCTCCATTCCGGACTACCCCAAGCCCGGTATCATCTTTCGCGACATCACAACGTTGCTCGGCAATCCGCGTGCCTTTCGCCGGGCGGTCGATGAGCTCGTGCAGCCCTACGCTGGTCTGAAGGTCGACAAGATTGCCGGCATGGAAGCGCGCGGCTTCATCATCGGCGGCGCGGTCGCGCACCAGCTGTCCTCGGGCTTCGTTCCGATTCGCAAGAAGGGCAAGCTGCCGCATGAGACCGTGCGCATCGCCTATAGCCTGGAATATGGCGTGGACGAGATGGAGATGCACCGCGACGCCGTCCAGCCGGGCGAGAAGGTGATCCTCGTCGACGATCTGATCGCCACGGGCGGCACGGCTGTCGGGGCAACGCAGCTACTTCGCCAGATCGGCGCGGAAGTCGTCGGCGCCTGCTTCGTCATCGACCTGCCGGATCTCGGCGGCCGCAAGAAGCTCGAGGATCTCGGCGTTGATGTGCACACCCTCGTCGAGTTCGCCGGGCACTAACCCCCGAGCCTATTCGAATTCCAGGACGCTGCTCTCGAAGCGGATCACTGTAACACCATCCTGATTGATGCCTTCGCAGAGGATGGCGTTGAGATTCCAGCCCGGCCGTGACGTAAGCGGCCGGCTGGAGACAAAGGCCACCGAATAGGTGATCGTCTCGTCGACGAAGACCGGCTTCAGCCATTGAAGCTTCTGGAAGCCGGGCGAGGGGCCGAGTTTCGGCGGCTCCAACCCCTGCTCCGACAGCCGGCGCATTTCTGTCATCCAGTAATCCAGAAAGCAGCGCATCCAGGCGGCCACCGTATGCCAGCCGGAAGCGCAGAGCGCCCCGAACATGGTGTCACGAGCGGCTTCCTTGTCGATATGGAAGCGCTGCGGGTCGTATTTCCTGGCAAAGCGGAGGATGTTTTCCTCGGTAAAGACGTAAGCGCCGATTTCGGTTTTTTCGCCGACGGCGTAGAGCTCGGACATTCTCATGCGCCAGTCTCCGGCCTGTTGCGCATGCCGAAGATGACGGAATTCTCCGACAGGCAGACCACTTCGCCGCGCTGGTTTTCCACCTCGTGGCGGAATTTGACGATGCCGAGGCCGGGACGCGAGCGCATGGCGCGCGCCTCCAGGACCGTCGAATGGCCGGAGAGCATGTCGCCTGCCAGAACCGGCTTACGCCACTCCATGAAGTCGACGCCGGGCGCGCCTTCGCATAGGGAATTCAGCACGTAGCTGTCTGCCATCATGCGCATGAACATGGCCGAGATATGCCAACCGGAGGCGGCAAGCCCACCGAGGATGCTGGCGCGGCCGGCAGCTTCATCCAGATGCATGGGCTGCGGGTCGAACTCGATGGCAAATTCAATGATTTCGGGTGCCGTTACGGCTTTCGGGCCGAGCGGAAAGCGCCGACCCGGCTGGAAATCCTCATAGGCGAGCTTTTCTGCGGGCATCAGAGTCTCCCATCATAGGCAGGCCTCATTGCTTACAATAGCATTCGCACGGGCTCAATGATTCCGTAGGGGTAAACGGCATGGCTGAACTAAGGGCGATACTCGATGAAGCGGCGCGCGAAGGGTTGATCACCGCCGAAGCCGGCGTGCGGCTGGCGCCGTTTCTTGCTGCGCGTGGCGTCGTCGTCGAACAGCGTGCGACAGCAGCTTCCGAGGCGGCCTGGTCGGATACCGAGACGCCGCGTTTCGTGCGCGGCTTCCACGACGTGCTGATCACTATCGGCATCCTGATTGCCCTTGCAGGCCTCTGGGGGCTCACGTCGCTTTATGCGGTGCTGCCGGCAATCCTAGTACTGGCGGAGATCCTCGTGAAGCGCCAGCGCCTTGCGCTGCCGGCCGTCGTGCTGACGCTGGCTGTCTTTACCTGGACTTTCCGGATGATGCTGTCAGTCTATCCGTCCAATGCCGATCTTTGGCTCACGGGCGATGGCATTGACGGTTTCATCGTCGCATTCCCCGTTGTCATGGGGCTTTTCTATCTGCGCTACCGTGTGCCGCTTGCTCTGGCACTCTCAATCTTCTCCGGTCTCGCCCTTGTGCTCGCGCTCGTCTTGCGCCTGCTGCAATGGGGGAGCGGCGACGATGCCTTCATCCTCAATCATCCCACGCTCGTCTCTGTTATCCTGTTTGCCTGCGCCGTTGGCCTGTTCGTCGCAGCCCTCGGCTTCGATCTCAGCGACAGGTTCCGCCAGACGACACGATCGGATGTCGCCTTCTGGCTTCATCTCGTTGCGGCGCCGGCCTTGCTTTACAGCATCCGGACATTGCTTCCGCTCGACGGGGGCTGGCTGGATATCATGGACGCGAATTCGTTCAAGACACCGGTCGTCGTCATAATCGTCGCGCTGCTGATGCTGATCGGGCTGATCATCGACCGGCGTGCTTTCGTCACGTCGGGCCTGTTGACGCTGGGCCTGGCGATTTATGGGATATTCAGGCAGGGGAGCGCAACGGTCGATACTTATATCTTCGGAACGCTCGTTGTCGTCGGCGTGATCGTGCTCGTCATCGGTACGGGCTGGATGCCGCTTCGGCGCATCGTGCTGCGCGTCTTGCCTTCAGGCATGGTCGAGAGGCTGCCGCCCGGCTGAGCGGCAGCTAAGCGTGTCGCGATCCCCAGGATTCGCTTCCCACGCTTCAGGGTCTTGGTTTTACGCATGTCGTTATTGCAAAACGCTACAGAGCTTTGCGCGATATGCTTTGGTCGATCAGGTGTTGAAGCGGAAGTGAATGACGTCGCCGTCCTGGACGACGTATTCCTTGCCTTCGTCGCGCGCTTTGCCTGCTTCCTTGGCACCGACTTCGCCGCCGAACTGGATGTAATCGTCATAGGCGATGGTGTTGGCGCGGATGAAGCCGCGCTCGAAATCCGAGTGGATCACGCCGGCGGCCTGCGGCGCCTTGGTGCCGCGCTCAATTGTCCAGGCGCGGGTTTCCTTCGGGCCGACGGTGAAATAGGTGATCAGGTGGAGCAGCTTGTAGCCGGCGCGGATCAGACGATCGAGGCCTGCCTCGTCCAGACCGAGGGCTGAGAGGAATTCCTTGGCTTCTTCGTCCGGAAGCTGGGCGACTTCGGACTCGATCGCCGCCGAGATGATGACGGTTTCGGCGCCCTGCGCCTTCGCCATGGCGGCAACCGCCTCGGTATATTTGTTTCCGGTCGCCGCATCGCCTTCCGCGACGTTGCAGACATAGAGAACCGGATGCGACGTCAAAAGGTTGAGGCTCTTCAGGATGCGGGTCTCTTCGGCATCGAGCTTGGACAGCAGCGTGCGGACGGGCTTGCCATCCTGCAGCAGCGCCAGCGAGGCTTCCATGATCGGCAGCATGGCCATGGAATCCTTGTCCTTGCCGGTGGCGCGCTTGCGGGTCTGTTCCGTGCGGCGCTCGAGGCTGTCGAGGTCGGCGAGCATCAGCTCGGTCTCGATCGTTTCGGCGTCGGCAACCGGATCGATGCGGCCTTCCACATGGGTGATGTCGCCGTCTTCGAAACAGCGCAGCACATGCACGATGGCATCGACTTCGCGGATATTGGCGAGGAACTGGTTGCCGAGGCCTTCACCCTTCGACGCGCCGCGCACGAGGCCGGCAATATCGACGAAGTTGATGCGGGTCGGGATGATTTCCTTCGACTTCGCGACGTCCGCGAGCTTCCGCATGCGTTCATCGGGAACGGCTACTTCACCAGTGTTCGGTTCGATCGTGCAGAACGGATAGTTTGCGGCCTGCGCGGCGGCCGTCTTGGTGAGCGCATTGAAGAGGGTCGATTTGCCGACATTCGGCAGACCGACGATACCGCATTTGAAGCCCATGGCTGAAACCTGCTGTTCTCAAGAATTCCTTGGCCGTGGCTATGGGATAAAGGAGGAGAGCGGTCAAGTCTTGGAGCGCTTTTCTCGCAGCTCCCTTGCCGACAGGGCGTCGTGGCCTTATTCTTACCCTGGCGGGATTTCCCGGACACTTGGTGTCGAAATTCTGCAATCGAAAAAGTCTAGTTAGATCGAAACCCCTTCCCATGTCATCAACGGGCGGATTTCCGATGGTTGACAACGACATTGCCTTAAAACCCAAGACCCGAACGAAGCTCAAGCTGGACAAGCCGAAGCTTTACAAGGTCATTCTCGTCAACGACGATTATACACCGCGTGAATTCGTCATCATGGTGCTGAGAGCTGTCTTCCGCATGAGCGAGGATACCGGCTACCGTGTGATGATGACGGCGCACAAGCTCGGCTCTTGCGTAGTCGTGGTCTGCACAAAGGATATTGCTGAGACCAAAGCCAAGGAGGCCATCGACCTTGCCAAGGAGATGGGCTTCCCGCTGATGTTTACTACCGAGCCCGAGGAATAGGCCCCCGAGGAAAGGGCGTGCGTCTCAAGATTGCCGGCGGATCTGGTAGCCGGTCTTATCCTGCACGAAACCGCAATTTTCATAGAAACGCAGTGTCGCCGGATCTTTCGATCCGGTCAGCAGCATGACCTTGTAGCAGCCGGCTTTCCAGGCTTGAGCAATCGCATGCCGGATGACTTTGCCGGCATAGCCCTGTTTGCGATGATCGGCGTGGGTGACGACGTTTTCGATGAGCGCATAGGAGGCGCCGTTGCGCGTCAGGTTGGGTATGACGATCAGCGTGACCGTCGCGGCAGCGATCTCGCCGGCAAAGCCGATCAAGACCGTTACGCCGGGCTGCGCCAGAATGGCGGAAAAGCGTTCCATTGCCACATCCGGAGCGAGGACCGGATCGGTCGGGCTGAGGTGCTGGTAGAGCGTGGTCAGGCCCTCCAGATCGCCGACGGCCGCAGGCCGGATGCTGAAATCCCCGCCTGCCATCGCGTTCAGTCGCTCTTGTTGCCGAACATCTTTTTCAGCATCTCGGCCATGGGGCCGGTCGTCGGAAGCTTCTGCTGGCTCTGATTGCGCGCCTGATGGATATGGGACTTTCCCGCTGGCTTCTTCTCCGGCTTCGGCTTTTCCTCTTCCGCCTTGCCGCCAAGCGCCAATGCGATCTTGTTCATCAGCTGGGAATCTTCGTTGCGAACCAGCATCTCGGCATTGTCGGCAAGCGTATCGAGCAGCGGCTCTAGCCAGGCATTGTCAGCTTTGGCGAAATCGCCGAGCACGTGGTTATGCACGAGTTCCTTGACGCCGGGATGGCCGATGCCGATGCGCAGACGGCGGTATTCCTTGCCGCAATGGGCATCGAGCGACTTGATGCCGTTATGGCCGCCATGGCCGCCGCCGGTCTTCAGCCGCGCCTTGCCGGCCGGCAGGTCGAGCTCGTCATAGATCGCCACGAGATCGGAAGGCTGCAGCTTGTAGAAGCGCATGGCTTCACCGACCGCCTCGCCCGACAGGTTCATGAAGGTCTGCGGCTTGATAAGCAGCACCTTCTCGCCGGCCAGCTCGCCTTCTGATATCTCGGCCTTGAACTTCTTCGACCAGGGCGAAAAGCTGTGGCGGCGGTAGATGGCATCCACCGCCATGAATCCAATATTGTGCCGGTTACCGGCATATTTCGCGCCGGGATTGCCGAGACCCGCGATGATCAGCATGGCCTGCCTTCCTTGCAAGAGCTGTTGGCGTTCACCACCGCGAAATGGCGGCAAAGTCAAGTGGCAAAGTCAATCGGCAAAGACGGGCGTGAACGGCAGGCGGCCGGTCATTTCAGCAGATGCAGACCGTATCTCAGGAAGATCTGCTCCTGTTCGCCGCTGGCGATCAGCTTGTCCAGCGAGACCTGCATACGGGCCAGAAGATCGTCCGGGAAGTTCCTTTCGCAGGCAATTCCCATCGGTTGGGAGGAGAGCACCGTTACCATTTTCAGCGGCTGATCGGTTTTCAGCTTGTCGAAATAGAGTTCGGAGATCGGCATCATGTCGATGCGGCCGCCGAGCAGCTTGCGCAGTGTCGCGTTGAAATCGCTGGCGACATCGAGTTTGGTGAAGCCCTTCTCCCTCAGCGTCACTTCCGTGTAGTCGCCGCGCTGTGTGCCGATCACATATTTCTTCGCCTCTTCGAGATTGGCAGCCGAGACGCCTGATCCCTTGCGTGTGATCAGAATGTTGCGATCGACGAGAAGCGGCTCGACCCATTTGAACAGGCCGTCGCGCGAGGCATTGTGGGCGGTCGCGAAAACACAGGTCATCGGCGTCGAACGAGCCAGGCTGAAGGCGCGAGCCCAGGGCATCACGTCGAGCGTATAATCGATACCGATATCGGCCATGACCTTCTCGACCTGCTCGACGGTTGCGCCCTTGATGACCTTTCCGTCGCGGTAGTTGAAGGGGGCGTATTCCTCGGTCACGAAGGCTACCGTCTGGGCTGAGGCAGACGTGGCAAAGCAGGGTAGGGTAAGAAGAGCAAGAAGCAGCAGCTTTTTCATCGCGATACCTCCCATATCTCGTCAGTTCATGAAGCGCGCGCCACATCCGAGAGCGAGCTGCTCAGTTCCTCGATCAGCCTGGCGGCATTCTGCGGACGGTGGAACAGATAACCCTGACCATAGTCGAGGCCCATCTGGTGCAGCGTGCCGCACTCCTCTTCCGTCTCGACGCCTTCGGCAATCACGGTGCAGTTCATCTTGTGCGACAGCGTGGTGATGCCTTCGATCAGCATACGGCTCTTCTGGCGCACGTCATCATCAGCATCATTGATGGCGCGGGTGAAGGACTGGTCGATCTTGATGATGTCGACCGGGAAGCGATTGAGATAACTCAGCGACGAGTAGCCGGTACCGAAATCGTCGAGCGCGATGCGGCAGCCGAAACGGCGCAGTTCCGTCACGATCATGCGGATCTGCGGGTTGTCGTGCATCAGCACCGCTTCCGTGATCTCGACGACGATACGATCCGGCAGGATGCCATGGCGGCCCAAAATGGCGGCAAGGCGGGCGGCGAGCGCCGGCTCGAACTGCAGCGGCGAGAAATTGATCGCGAGATAGGTGTCCTGCATGCCTGGCAGGCGGGATATCTTCGCCAGATTGGCGATCGCCTTTTCCATGATGACATTGCCGACGCGGACGATCTTGGCGGTTTCTTCGGCGACGCTGATAATCTCGGCAGGCGGCATGAGGCCTTTCTGCGGGTGGTTGAGACGCATCAGCGCTTCGAAGCCGGCGATGCCTCGGCCGTTCAGATTGACGATCGGCTGGAGATAGGCCTCGAACCAGTCGTCGGCGAGGCCGGCTTCGATATGAGCTTCGATTTCGGCGCGGCGGCGGGCGTGATCGAGCATGCCGTTATCGAAGATCTGCGCGCCGTTCTTGCCGTCACGCTTCTTGGCATACATAGCCATGTCGGACTTCTGCAGCAGTTCGGCGGCGGTTGCAGCGTGGCGCGGATAGATGGCGATACCGACAGAGGCGCTGAGATGCATGTCCGGGCCGAAAGGCGTCTCGAAGATCGAAGCGATCTGGTCGCACATGGCGCGGGCGCGCTTCTCGGCATTCTTGGCCGGCAACAGGATGGCGAATTCATCGCCGCCGAGACGGGCGGCTTCATCGGAGGGAGCAAGCAGGGTCTTCAGCCGCTCCACGAGTTCGATGAGCGCGGTATCGCCTGCGGCGTGGCCCATGTTGTCGTTGATCCACTTGAAGCGATCGAGGTCGACGAAGAGGCAGGCGAGTTCCTGATCGGCGGCATCGGCGGCTGCGATCTTGCTGTCGAGCACGGCTTCGAAGCCCTGGCGGTTCAATAGGCCGGTCAGATGGTCCGTGATCGCCTGGCGATGGTTGCGGTCTTCGGAGGCCTTCAGCTCGGTCACATCGGTCATGACGGAGAGAGACTGACCTTCCTGCCCGTGGGCCGTGAGCGCCGATTCGATGATGAGGACATCCATGATGCGGCCGTCCATGCAGACGAACTTGACAGTGACGTCGCCGGTGCCGTTCTCACGCTGGCTCTTGCGCCTGATGAACTTGTCGCGGGTGAAGGAGGTGACGAGATCGGAGAAATTCCGGCCGATGACGGCGGCGCGGTGGTAGCCGGTGGCAAACAGCCAGTAGTCGCTGACGGCGGTGATGCGGTCTTCTTCGTCGAGTGAGAAGAGCATGGCCGGCGTCAGATTGTAGATGTCGGTGGTGCGGCGGTGCGCGAGCTTCAGCTCGGTCTCCTCGTTCTCCAGCTTCGTCTGCATTTCGTTGAAGCTTTGCGCGAGGCGACCCATCTCATCATTCGATTGCCAATCGACATGGTGGCGGGAGCCAAGCTGGCGGGTGGCCTCGATTGCGGCCGTCAGGCGCATCAGGGGTTGGATGACGAAGAGACGGTTACCGATCAGCGCGGTCGCGAAAACGGCGAGCACCGCAAAAATGAAGATCGAGATGAAGACGACCTCTTCCTGCTTCAGGCCGGAAAAGAGACCGAGTGCCGGATAGAAGACGGAAATGCTGCCGAGGTTCTTCGGACCGTCGACGGTGTTGTAGATGATAGCGCGGGAAACCTGGACCAGCTTGCCGTCGAAGGACCGCGGAATGGTGGACTGGCTGACGTCGAGCTGGCCCGACTGGTCGCGGACTTCTACCTTGACGATGGCGCCTTGCGAAACGACCGTCGCGCTGATCTGGGTGACACTATCAGCATCAAGATCCCAGAGCGGCTTGGCGAGTGCCTGGGCATTGGCCACAAGAAGAACGGAAATATGGTCGCGTATTTCCTTGTCGGCGCGTTCGGAGGAAAGGAAAAGAAAAAGAACAAAGAGAGGGGCTACAAAAACAAGCAGCGCTCCGCAAACAATCGCAAAAAATCTGTTCTCAACGGAATTATTCATGGTTCCGTTTGCTCCACGGGGTCGGAATATTCTGCGGTCACGCGGCAGGGCGGAAACTTCGTAACCAGCCGGAGCATGCTTCCATGAATGTGTTAAATGTTGCTGAAATGCGCTTTTTCGGCAATGAAAAAGCCCGCCTTCCTCAAGGAAAACGGGCCTTATGCTTTACAAATTGGTAGAAGCTATCAGGCGTCTGCTTCGCCTTCGGCAGCAGACTCATCGATGCCGGCAGCCGGAGCAATGATCGTTGCGATGGTGAAGTCGCGGTCGGCGATCACAGGCGTGACGCCCTTCGGTAGCGTGACTTCCGAGATGTGGATGCTGTCGCCGATCTTGTGGGCGGAGAGGTCAACCGTGAAGAATTCCGGGATCGCGTCAGCCGGGCAGTGAACTTCGACTTCGTGACGAACGATATTCAGAACGCCGCCGACCTTGAGGCCCGGGGACTTTTCTTCGTTGACGAAGTGAACCGGGATTTCAACGGTAACCTGGGTGTTGCCGGATACGCGCAGGAAATCGACATGCATCGTGAAGTCGCGGACCGGATCGAGCTGGTAATCCTTCGGCAGAACCTTGTACTTCTTGCCGTCGACGTCGATGGTCGCTACGGTGGTCATGAAGCCACCGGCATGAATACGCTTCGTCACCTCATTGGTGCTGATAGCGATGGAAATCGGGGCCTGCTTGTCACCATAGATGACAGCGGGAATAAAGCCGTTGCGGCGGAGTTCACGGGCGGACCCCTTACCAACCCGTTCGCGCGCCTCGGCCTTGAGCTCGTAAGTTTCGTGGCTCATGGCTAGTCCTTTCGAGGTTATTTGGAGAGTCCGCAGCGGGCTTGAAGCCTGGTGCCGTCGGACCGGAGGCGGGCATGCCCATCCTCATCCGCGTTGCCTCCAAGGGTGTCTACGCGGACGCGTGGCCTATAATATAAGTGTCACGCAAACGCAAGCGGTCCGGCAGTGGCTTTCGATCGACCCTGCCTCACCGGCACTACAACCAGAATATTTCGCTTAATACAATCCACAATACAATCCACAGTGTTTTGCAGGTGCCCTTGAGAAACCGCTGATAAGCCTTTGTTGTCTGGGCGTTAATCACAAGGTCGAACAGACGGTTCCACTTTACCTGCAAAGGCGCCGGATTATCCATTCTTTAACGCGGCCGGACCGATCTCAGTCTTGAAAAGAATGGGTTTTCTCATGTTTGCGATCGTATCCTGCCTGACATACCAACACGACTTGACGCTGGTTCTGGTCGCAGCCGTACTATGCCTTGCGTCCAATCTCGGAACGATCCTGTTCCTGAGAAGCGCCGGCAGGACAAAAGGCGTGCCGCGCTGGATTTGGCTTTCGGTTGCGGGGGCGGCAGGCGGCTTCGGCATCTGGTCGACGCATTTCGTCGCCATGCTGGCCTATGATCCGGGCATCGTTGTCGGCTATGATCGCGACCTGACGCTTATTTCGCTTGGCGCGGCCTTTGCCTCCACCTTTATAGCCGGCCTTGCCGCCGCGTCGCTTCCAGGTTCTCAGGCCAACATTGCCGCAGGCCTGGTTTTCGGTGTCGGCGTTGCAGCCATGCATTTCATCGGCATGGCGGGACTGCAGGTTCCTGGGACCGTCGTCTGGGATCGGCATCTCGTTATCGCTGCGCTGATCATATCGGTCGCCATGGCGATCTGGGGATTTGCGCTCACAAAGAACTGGAAAGGTTCGAACTGGAGCATTCTCGCTGCCGCTTCCGCGCTGTCGCTCGGCATCGTCTTGATGCATTTCACCGCAATGGGCGCTCTCTCGTTTGTCGAAGGGGGTGGCAACGCCATCGAGCCTCAGGCGCTCTCGAAGCCGTTCCTTCTGGCGACCATTCTCGTCGTATCGATCTCAATGCTGGCCTCGGGCATTTCGGCATCGATCATTGCGTTCCGGGCGGCCAAGCAGGCGCGTGCGAGCGAAACCAAGTTTGAGCTGCTCGTGCAGGGGGTGATGGATTACGCAATCTATATGCTCGATCCTTCAGGCGTCGTGACGAATTGGAATGCGGGGGCCGAGCGCGCGAAGGGCTATACCGCAGCGGAAATTGTAGGCGAGAATTTTGCGCGGTTTTACTCTGTTGAAGATCAGCAGAAGGGCCTTCCAAAACTGGCTCTCGAATCAGCGCTTGCCAACGGCAGGTTTGAGGCGGAGGGGCTGCGTTTTCGCAAGGACGGCTCGTCTTTCTGGGCGCATGTCGTCATCCAGCCGGTGTATGACGACAGCCATCATCTCATCGGATATGTGAAGATCACCCGCGATATCACGCAGGCAAAGATCGACGGGGATCGCATCAAGGAAGTATCGAGGAATCTCGATCTCGCTCTGGAGAACATGAGCCAGGGAATCTCGATGTTTGACAGCAATGAGCGGCTGATCCTCGCAAACGCCAGGTACAGCCAGCTCTTCGGGTTTCCGCAGGACTTCATTCGCCCAGGTCTTGCCTATTCCGAGATCGTTCGCAGCGGCTATCAGATCGCTTTCGGCAATGGTGACGCCGCAGATTCGAGGGCGACCGATCACTATCGCAGGCATATGGCGACCATGCGCTCGGGTCAGAAGACCCTGGTGCATCAGACGACGAACGGCCGGTCAATTCTTGCAACGTTCAATGTCCTGGCGGATGGCGGCTGGCTCACGACATTCGAAGACATTACCGAACGGCTGGCGCGTGAAGAGAAAATCGCGTTCATGGCCAAGCACGATGCTTTGACCGGTCTGCCGAACCGTCCCACCTTCAATGATTACCTGTCGCATCAGCTGGCAATTGCCAAAAGACTGTCCAGCAAGGTTGCGGTCATTGGCATCGATCTGGATAAATTCAAAGAAATCAATGACCAGATGGGCCATGTCGCAGGCGATTTCGTGTTGAGTACGTTGGCCGTACGGTTGAACGGCATCCTGCGTGACGAAGAGCTGGTCGCCCGACTTGGGGGCGATGAGTTCGCGGCCGTAAAGCGCTTCAACGACAGGGCTGAGCTTGACGACTTCGTTGCGAGGCTGGAAGCCACGCTCATGGAGAGGATGGATTTCGAGGGGCATCAGATCGTCCCCGGCGCAAGTGTTGGTGTCGCAATTTACCCCGACGCTGGCGAAACGGCCGAAACACTTGTCGCAAATGCCGACCTTGCCATGTATCGTGCAAAACACGAGGTTGGGCACAACGTCTGCTTCTACGAAGAGTCCATGGACGAAGCGTCGCGGGACAGGAGAAAACTGGCTCGCGACCTCTGGGCTGCGATCGAGCGCGACCAGATGTACCTTCACTACCAGGTTCAGAAGTCGGTGGCGACCGGCAAGACGACCGGCTACGAGGTGTTGCTCAGATGGAACCATCCAGAGCGCGGAAACATCCCGCCCGTCGATTTCATTCCGATTGCCGAGGAGTGCGGTGCGATCGTGCCTATCGGAGAATGGGTCCTTCGCGAGGCATGCAGGGAAGCGGTCAGCTGGAAGGACGACATCAAGATCGCCGTCAATATTTCGCCCATCCAGATCGCCCATGCAAACATCGCCGAGCTGGTTCGTTCCGTCCTCCAGGAAACCGGCCTGCCAGCATCGCGGCTCGAACTTGAAATAACCGAGTCATCGATCATCGTCGACAAGAGCAAGGCGCTGGTTGCCATGCGTGCGCTCAAGCAGCAGGGCGTTGCGATCGCGATCGACGATTTTGGAACAGGCTATTCGTCGCTAGAGACCCTTCGCTCGTTCCCCTTCGACAAGATCAAGCTCGATCGCAGCTTCATGAACGAAGTCGAGACCAGTCAGGAGGCAAAGGCGGTCATTCGATCCATCCTGGCGCTGGGACGCGGCCTGTCGATCCCCGTGCTTGCCGAGGGCGTCGAAACGCTGAGCCAACTCGAACTATTGACATCCGAAGGCTGCGACGAGGCTCAGGGCTACTATTTCGGTCGCCCGGCGCGAATGGAACAGCAATCAGTTGTGCTCAATACTGCGGCCTGAGGCGGAGCGAGATCAGGATCGGAAGCGCGCGCGTGAGGCAGTGCCCGGCAGGGTACGATCACTCTCCCAGCCATGATCGCAAAATAACATTTGTCCAAACGTGCCGGGTTGACACCGGAAGATATCCGATCTTCCTATGGCCGCATTCAAAGCGGCTGAGGAGAGTGCGGATGCGTCTGAAACTTGTCACGACAACGAGCCTTGTTGCCCTATCGCTGTTCGGGGCAGCGCATGGTGCTGAGATCAATCAGGATGGAGCGAACAAGCTTCGCGACAGCCTGACGAAAGTGTTGCCTGACGATTTTGCAAAGAGCGGTTTTGTAACCGTCAACCCGGCGGGCAACCGCTACGAGGTCATTTATGACCTTGCCAAGCTGCTCAGCAAAGTGGACCCGGCCAAGATTGTCGTGAACGGGCTGACGCCCTGGTCGGTCTTCGCCACGCCGCTGGACAGCGGCTTCTGGAATCTCGAAGGCAACAACAGCTTCAACATATCCGGCAGCGTCAAGGACCCGGACGGCAAGGCGACGGATTTCACCTATTCCATCGCCTCGATGGTCTACGATGGCGTTTTCGATCCTGCGATCGCCTATCTACGTTCCGGCAATTTCAAGGCCAGCGACATCCGAATTACCTCGAAGTCCGATATGGACCAGGTCGATGCGACCTTTGCCGGCATGAACTACAGGCTCGATTCGACCGACAGCGCCAACGGCAACGGTCGCCTCGATTTCAAGGCGAACGGTTCGCTTTCCGCGCTGTCGGAGACGGTCACCAGCCCGCAGATGCCGCCGGTCAACATCAAGGCGGATTCGATCGACTTCGACGCCGACGTCGCGAGCCTGCCGGCGAAGGAAATCCGCGATATCGTCTTCTTCATCCTGGAGCACGCGGATGAGAAGGAGCTCAGCAGGGAAGACGGCGAGAAGCTGAAATCGGTCCTTAAGGCATCCTTCCCCCTGTTCTCCTCGATCAACGAAACGATCACGGCGAACAACCTGACGGTCGGGACTGCCGCTGGAAGCGGCGGCGCCAAGGCCCTCGGCTATAATTTCTCCGTCGACGGGCCGAGTGACGCCGTCCGGTTTGCCTTCGGCATGAACGCTGCAGGCGTCACACTCGACAGCCCTGTCGTACCAGCGAGCTACCATGCCTTCCTGCCGAAGAGCATCGATATGCAGATCGCCGTTCCCGACATGGATTTTGCCGCCTTCGGCGACGAGTTCATGAAGATCGATTTCTCGTCTGGCAACAACTCGGAGGAAAGCGGCAAGCAGGCTGCCGAGAAGCTCTTTCATGACGGCGTCGTCGTCGTGGACTTGCCGAAGTTTACCGCGGTCTCCGACGTCTACGATATCGACGTCACCGGCAAGCTGCAGGGCCGTGTCGATACGCAGAAGGATTATTCGGTCCAGGCTTCGGTCCTGGCGCGGGATCTCGACAAGTCGATCGCTGCCATCCAGGAGCTTGCCAAGAGCGACCCGAACCTCCAGCAGGTCTCCTTCGGCATGATGATGGCCAAAGGCTTTGCCAAGACCGATCCGGATGGCCGCTCGCGCTGGGATATCAGCGTTGCCGGTGACGGTTCGGTGGCGATCAACGGCCAGCAGATCAAGGGACCGGATGCCGAGGAGCCGGATCAGGGGCAGGAACCAGATCAGGGGCAGGACACGGCGCCGCCGAAGCAACCTTGAGCTTTCTCAACGGCGATCAAAGATAAGGGAAGCCGGCCTCGTGCCGGCTTTTTGCTCCCGTCGCACAGCTCCATTGGGCTTTGTCTTTTAAGAGCTTTTATGGATGCGGCTGCTTGACATTGAGCACCATGACCCCCGAATGTGCGCAACTTCAGCGGATGGGGATATTTCAGGGATGCGTCTAAAAATTGTTACAGCAACGAGCCTTTTTTTGCTCTCCGCAATCGGTGCGGCCCAAGGCATGGAGATGCGGCAGAAGGATGCCGATGATTTTCGTGACGGCCTTCTCAGCTCGTTTCCCGGCCTTGCGAATTCCGATTTCCTGACAGTCAAGCCGGCAGGTGACCGCCTCGAAGTCATTCTTGATTTCAATGGGTTTTTCGAGGGCTTGGATCCGAAGACGTTCAGGATGGCTGGGTTCGGGCCGTGGTCGTTTTTCTTTGTGCCACAAGACAATAGCGTAGCCAAAATCAATGCTGAGGACAGTGTAAAAGCCTCCCTTCTGGCCCAAGGAGTCGATGGGAAAGCCATTGAGGGCAATTACTCGATCGAATCTTTTGTGCTCGATGGGCTGATTGTTCTGCCTGGCAGCACACAGATTAAAACCTTGGCCAAGAATATCGATTTTACCTCGAAACTTGGTGGTGACCAGAGCACCTTCCGAGCCGATAGTATCGACTCTACAAATATTTTAGGTTCCAGCGATGAAGGTAAAGGACGTTGGGACTATGACGGCAGCACATTTTTCTCGGGCGTATACCAGCGGAGCATACAATCGGAGGCGCCGGTATTTGAAATTTCGGCAGACCTGATCAACCATGAGTACCACTGGGCCAATGTACCGTCGAAGGAGGTCATTAATCTCGCTTCTCTATTGATCACCAGGGGCGTTGGAACAGTCTCGAACTTTGAGAGGGTCCGGGCAGAAATGTTGCGGTCTTTTCCGCTTCTTTCTTCACTGGATGAGCGCATCTATACGGACAACCTCAAAGTAACGAGCCCAATCGGAAACCTGTCCGCAAGAAAACTGAACGCTCGAGTCGCTCTCCAAGGGGAGACCGCCGCGATGAGGCTGGGTATGACTGTATCCGGCACGGATATAAAAATGGACAGTCCAACGATCCCGTCGGTCTACGCGGCGCTACTTCCTACAAGTCTTGATATGACACTCGTGTTAGACGGGATGGATTTTGTCTCAGCCGGAAAGGAACTTGCCGCTGGCCCTGTATCGAATCAAGCGCAAGCAGAGGAGATGGGGCGCAGATTTGCCTTGAAGCTTAGTCGTGACGGCGCTCAGGCCTTCGTTCTCAAGCAATTGGTAATGAAGTCGGATTTTTATGATCTGGTAATGTTTGGGAGTGTTCGTGAAAACGACGAGAAGAAGGCTCAACTGAAGCTCTGGATCACAGCCCGCGATTTCGACAAATCGATCGCCGCGGTTCAGGAACTTGCCAAGACCAGACCTGAGATCAATGAAGTCAGTCTTGCTATGCTGATGGCCAAAGGTTTCGCGGCAGCCAACGCGGATGGTGGTGCGCACTGGGATGTTATTTTCAACGAGGATGGCACATTAATTGTCAATGGACAGCAGGTCCAGGGACCGAGAAATGCGATTCAGGCACAATGACAACTGAGCAAAATGGCTAAATCGAAAGAGCCGGTCAAATACCGGCTCTTTTTAGTCGAAGAGGCTGGAGACGGACTCTTCCTGAGCCGTGCGGCTGATGGCTTCGCCGATCAGCGGCGCCGTCGTCACGACGCGGATGTTGTGGGCGGAGAGCACGGCCGTCGTAGGCTGGATCGAGTCCGTGATGACGAGTTCGCGCAGCTTCGAGGAGGTGACGCGGGTGACCGCGCCGCCGGAGAGGACGCCGTGGGTGATATAGGCGGTGACGCTGGAAGCGCCCTTGGCAAGCATGGCGTCGGCCGCGTTGCAGAGCGTGCCACCGGAATCGACGATGTCGTCGATCAGCAGGCAGTCCTTGCCGGTGACGTCGCCGATGATGTTCATGACTTCGGATTCACCCGGCCGATCGCGACGCTTGTCGACGATGGCCAGAAGACAGTCCAGCCGCTTGGCGAGCGCGCGGGCGCGCACTACGCCGCCGACGTCGGGCGAGACGACCATGACGTTGCTGAGGTCATAGTGGCTTTTGATGTCGCGCGTCAGGACCGGCAGGGCGAAGAGGTTGTCTGTGGGTATATCGAAGAAGCCCTGGATCTGCCCGGCATGGAGATCGAGCGTCATGACGCGGTCCGCGCCGGCTTCGGTAATGAGGTTTGCGACCAGCTTGGCGGAGATCGGCGTACGGCCGGAGGCGCGGCGGTCCTGGCGGGCATAGCCGAAATAGGGCAGAACGGCCGTGATGCGGCGGGCTGACGAACGACGCATCGCGTCGATCATGATCAGCAGTTCCATCAGGTGGTCGTTGGCAGGAAAGGCGGTCGGCTGTACGAGGAAAACGTCCTCACCGCGCACATTTTCCTGGATTTCCACGAAGATTTCCTGGTCGGCAAACCTTCGGACACTGGCTTTCCCCAAGGGAACATTGAGATAGTTGCAGATCGCTTCGGCGAGTTGCCGGTTCGAATTGCCTGCGAAAACCTTCATTTTGGTCCGCCTGTTATGCGCTGATAGCCGCGCTTTTTAGCCAGCTTCCCGGTGAATGCAAGGGCTAAGGCGTCACATACTTTTATATTTATAAAAAGCTTGTGACTAATTGCCCTGGCTTTGCCGCCAGGATGTAAATTCCGAGATCGTCTTGGAGGCGATCTGCTGCATCACGGAAGCGGGCACACCGGCCCAGGGATCGGCCGCCGCCGTCGGCACGCTTTCCTGTCCCTGAATGCGGTGCAGCCGGGCGCCCGCATTGTCGAGTACGTCCCAGACATAGACCACGGTGACCTTGCCCTCGTCGCTGAAAGCGGAGAGGTAGCCCTTCAGAATATAGTCGCTGCTGGTGTCGTTGGAGCTCTTGATGGCAAGGCCATGAGCGCGGGCCTCCGCGCCAAGCTGGCGGGACAGCGGTGTGACGGCCTGGACCGGTGCGCCGATGATCGGCAGGAAGCGCACCGTATTGCCGCGTATCGACGTCGATGAGGAAACCGAGGGATCAAGTGCGGCCGTCTGTGTCGGCTGCTGTGGCGCCGGTTGTTCGGTTACGGACGGTGGCGCCAGTGACTCGCTTTCGATCGGACCGGAAGCGGCGGGCGAAGAACCATCACGGGAAAGCGCATCGGCCTGGGCCTGCATGGTCGTCGGCGGCGCGCCGGTGCCGGGCCGGTAGGCCTGCGCCGGGTAGTTCGGTTGGGTCGGATAGGTCTGTTGGCTGTAGGCTGGCGTATAGCCGTTCCGGCGGGGTGCGGCCGGGAAGGTTTGTTGCGGCTCTCCGGCCATGCGCTCGGCGTCGCTCTGCGTCACCGGTGTGGACGAGCGCTGATTCATCGAGGAGTCGCCGATTTCCATCGGCGGCGTCAGCGTCAACGCGTCGGTCGTGTTGCAAGCGGAAAGCAAGGCAAGACAGATCAGGAGCGTGGGCGCAGTCGCAACTCGCGTCATCCCTCGGTTCGTCCTTCCCACGTCAGCGTCAGCCCCGTGCGAATTTATGGAGGTGGGGGGACCTGTCTGTCAATTCCGGAATCTTGCCGGTGATGTCAGCGGCTTAGACGCCGATGAAATCCAGCTGATGTCGCGAGAGCGCCCGCGGCGCTTCGCCGGTCGTGAGATAGGTCTGACCGAGCGTCATGGCGGTGCCGGTATCGGAATCGGCAATGATCATGTGCACGAAGAGCGACATGTTCGGGTCGATCGGCTGCAGGTTGCCGGCATGGAACATCTGGTGCTCCATCCAGGACGGCGAGAAGCGCGCGCCGAGCGAATAGCCGCAGGCATTCAGGCGATGACGGGCGAGGCCGCGTTCGTCCATGATCCTGGCATGCATGTCGAAGACATCACCGAAGGTATGGCCGGGCTTCAGCACCGTCTCGATCGCCTGGATCGTTTCGAGGCAGGCATTGTAGAGCTCGCGGTGGCGGTGCGTCGGCTCGCCGATGACGATCGTGCGCATCATGGCGGCATGATAATGCGCGTAAGCGCCAGCCCATTCGAGTGTCAATTGGTCGTTGGCGTCGAGCTTGCGGCGGCCGGCCTTGTAGCGGCAGAGCAGGGCATCTGCGCCGGAGCCGATGATAAATTCGTTGGCCGGATAGTCGCCGCCGCCGGTGAAGATGGCGCCCTGCATGGCGGCGAGGATATCGGCTTCATCGGCGCCCGGTTTGGTCAGGCGGATTGCTGCGTCCAGCGCATCGTCCGCTAGCACGGCGGCGTGCTCGATATAAGCGACTTCGGTCGGGCTCTTGATGAGGCGCAGGCGGCTGACGAGGTAAGAGGCGTCGCTGATCTGGCCGAAGGTCGTCAGTTGCGCGTCGAGCAGCCGGGCGACGCGGCCGGTCATGCCGTGCGTGTCGTATTCGACGCCGATGCGGGCGCCGAGCAGGTCCATTTCGATGAGCAGGTTCTTGAGGTCCATCGTCGGGTCGGCATTGACGCGGTCGACCCAGACATGGATGTCCTCGATAACAGAAGTATGCCGGGCCTGACGCAGGTCGGCCGAGCGGGTGAGGAGCGCCATGGTGCCGTCAGCCTTGACGACCAGCGTCTGGAAGAAGCAGTAGCCGAACGTGTCGTAGCCGGTCAGCCAGTACATGCTCTCCTGCGCGAAGAGCAGCAGAGCATCGAGCTTCTCTTCCTTCATCCTGTCCGTCAGGCGGGCAAGCCGGCTTGCGAATTCAGCCCGTTCGAAATGAAGTGCCATGCTGCTTACATCTCCCTGATGCTGATCGCCGAAATCTGGCGGCCGTAATCCGGCTCCTTTTTATGTGTGGTTCGCCGATAGGAAAAAAAGCGCTCGCTATCGGGATAAGTGCAGAGGCCGAGGCTTTCGGCACGCACGCCGGCGTTTTTCAGCCGCTCGACGGTCAGTCCCGGCAGGTCGAACATCGCGTGGCCCGCCGACGGGGAGGGAATGAAGTAACGTTCGTAGGCCGGATCATAGGCAAGGAAGCGCTCGACGAATTCCGGGCCGACCTCATAACTTGCCTGGCTGATCGAGGGGCCGAGGCAGGCGACGATGTTGTCCCTGGCCGCGCCAAGGGCCTCCATCGCGTCAATCGTATTTTCGAGCACACCCGTCAGCGCGCCTTTCCAGCCGGCATGGGCAGCGCCGATCACGCGGTTTTCGGGATCTGCGAATAAGATCGGGCCGCAGTCGGCTGCCAGCACACCAAGCGCGATGCCCGGTGTTGCCGTGACCATTGCATCGGCCGGCGGCCGGCAGCCGTCATAGTTCGGCCCGATGGTGACGACGTCAGGCGAATGGACCTGATGGACAGTTGCCAGTCGCTCGACCGGCAAATCGAACCAAGCGGCGACGCGCCTGCGGTTCTCCTTCACATTGTCGCGCTCGTCATTCGAGCCAAGGCCGACATTGAGGCCGCGATAGATGCCTTGTGAAATGCCGCCCGCGCGGGTGAAATATCCATGGCGGATCGCGCCGCCGGCTGCTTCGTTCAGCAGCGCGCTTTCGATCGGTGCTGGAGAGGCCGCGTCTGTCATTTGATATCCAGGTTTTTGGAGAGGCATCGACACCGTCCTGGCCGGATCTCTTCCGGCGAAGCAGTGTCAGCTACGGCGATGTTGGCGAGCGCGACGCTGTCTGTCAATCCACTGGGCGAAACGGCATCAGGTCGATCGCCGGATGCGAGACGGCCAGCACCTTGAAAAGTTCGCCCATGCGGCCTTCACCTGCACCGGCGAGCCGGTCGACCGCAGCCTGGATTATCTGTTGCGTATGCGGCTCACGGTCGCGGCCGAGCGCGGCAGCGCGCTCCAGAATGCCGAGACCGGTCAGGAAATCACCCTGATGCAGCGCGCCGTTGATATGGAGACCGCTGGAGGCGGCCGTTTCCGCAAGCTGCTGAAAGTCGACATGGCTCGTCAGGTCGGCCTCGCCAGGATGGGCAAGCGGCGGATCGAATTCATGCATGCGCACGGCCTGCAGCGTGTCGCCGAAACCGGTGACAAGGTGGCCGTAGTCGATTGCGAGCGCCGTGCCGCTGAAGACCCGCAGCCTTTCGCAGATGGCGCTCATGACAGCCTGGCGCGCAGGCGAGATCTCGAACAGCGTACCAACCGGCACGTTCTGCGTGGGCTCCGGCAGCAGCGCCGGATCGATGCCGGCAACACCCGCTGCAAAGGTCAGTTCCTCATCGGCACCGAGGCCGACCATGCGTTCGCGGAAACCGGTCGGCGTGCGCACGAACTGGCGGATCGGGATCGCGTCGAAGAGTTCATTGGCGACGATCAGCGTGAAGCCCGGCGGTACTTCATCGAAGCCGGCATGCCAGCTGACTTTGCCGTCATAGGCTTCGAGCGTCTGGCTCTGGACATCGCGCAGGCGTTCGCTGGTCTCGACGAGGTGGATCGTCATGTTGTCGAAGAGCGGCGGGGCGATGCGCGAAATCACGCGCAGCATGTCCGCCATCATCGTGCCGCGGCCGGGGCCGATCTCGACGAGGCGAACGCCGGCCGGTGTGCCGTGGCGCTGCCAGGCATGGACGACGAAAACACCGATCATTTCGCCGAAGAGCTGGCTGACCTCGGGCGCAGTGACGAAATCGCCCGAACGGCCGAAGGGCTCGCGGGTGCGGTAATAGCCGTGTTCAGGATCGGCAAGGCACAGCGAGAAATAGTCGGTGACGCTGATCGGCCCGTTTGCCTGGATGATCGTCTTGATCTTTTCGCCCAAAGCGGTGGTCATGGCGGTCGTCCCGATAGCTTCAGTGCTGCAGGGCAGCAGCCTGACGGCGGGCGCGAAAGATCGCCCAAAGGCCAAGCAGGATCATGGGGAAGGACAGAACCATGCCCATCGTTAGCCAGCTGGTGCCGAGCAGATAGCCAAGCTGCGCATCCGGCTCGCGGAAGAATTCCACGAAGATGCGCGAGAGCGCGTAGCCGCAGACGAAGACGCCGGTGATGAGGCCCGGGCTTTTCAGCGCCTTGGCGCCATAGACGAGGGCGGCAAGAACGAAGAGCAGCACGATACCTTCGAGGCCGGCTTCGTAGAGCTGGCTCGGATGGCGGGCGAAGGGGCCTCCAGTCGGAAAGACGACTGCCCATGGCATATCCGTCAGCCGGCCCCAGAGTTCACCATTGATGAAATTGGCGATACGGCCAAAGAACAGGCCGCAGGGCACGACCGTCGCAACGATATCGAAGAGGTTCCAGATCGGGATACGGTTGCGGCGGGCAAAGAGAATCATGGCGATCGCCGTGCCGGTCAGGCCGCCATGGAAGGACATGCCTCCATTCCAGATCTGGATGGCACGGATCGGGTTTTCGACGATGGCGCCGAGATCGTAGAAGAGGATGTAGCCGATGCGGCCACCAAGGACGATGCCAAGGGCTGCCCAGACGATGAAATCGTCGAGCTGTGCTCTCGTGATGGGCGAGGTATCGTTCGGCCAGAGCGCATCGTTTGCAGCGATGCGGCGCGCATAGGCCCAGCCGAGCAGGATGCCGGCGACATAGGCCAAGCCATACCAATGAATCGCCAGCGGGCCGATCGAAAAAGCGATCGGGTCGATATTAGGGAAAGGCATTATAGCAAGAAGATCAGCAGCTATCGGCAAGGTTTTCCCACCCGTTGAGATGCGCGGAACATGGCTCCGCGATCTTCGACGGTCAAGTGCATTGTTGGTCACGGGCCAGTGCGCAGGGGCTTATCCCATGCAAAGCGCTTGCATCCTCAACGGCGAAGCCCTACCTCCATTTTCAGTGGCCGCAAGGCCCGACATTCACGTCGTGCGAAGGGAGAAATACGCCATGACGACCGGAACGAACCGCATCATGGATGAATTCGCCAAGCTGATGACCGATGCCGCCGGTGCTGCGCAGGGCGTGCGCAAGGAGATCGAGACGGCGTTCAACGCTCATGCCGAACGCTGGCTGAACAGCATGGACATCGTCAAGCGCGAGGAATTCGAAGCCGTGCGCGAAATGGCGATCAAGGCGCGTGACGAAAACGAGGCTCTTGCCGCCCGCATCGCTGCGCTCGAAGCCAAGCTTGCTGCAAAGGGCAAGTAAGCCCGTATCGCACAAGATGCTGTATAAGGTGCGGCGTGGCCCATATGTTACATGCCGCATCTTCGATAAAAAAATCCGGTGCTATTTTCCACCTGTGGACACTGCAAAAAAAGCCAATGGGCAGAGTCTTTTACCTCCCCCGCTGAATCTGATTCCATAAGTGCTTTCCACAACAGGCCAGGCCAAATTTCCGAGAAGGGGGCTGGCAGGTCGCAAGGGGCATTATAGACTGATTTTAAATGATGATTCGAAGCGAATTGGTAAGCTCCGGGCAGGTTCACTGCGTTAGTCTGGCAGCGGTTCAGCGATCATCCAAGTGGTGGTTTCCGGTATTGCGTGTGTCTCGTTTTGTGTTTTTCACGAAGTTAGGCCGCATTCATTCCGGTCAAGAAGGTGCTGCATGAGCCTTATGGAATTGGAAGTCGAACGCCAGTCGAACCCGGTCGACATGATCGAGTACGTGGCTTCAAACAATGACTGGGCATTCGAGCGCTCCGGCGAAGACGAGATTGCGATGACGGTCGAGGGCCGCTGGGCCGACTATCACGTCTCCTTCTCGTGGATGGAGGAATTCGAAGCGTTGCATCTTGGCTGCGCCTTCGACATCAAGGTTCCCGAAATCAGGGTCAACGAGGTGGTGAAGCTGCTCTCGGCGATCAACGGCCAGGTGCTGATGGGGCATTTCGACCTGTGGCGCCAGGAAGATGTCGTCATCTTCCGTCAGTCGCTGTTGCTTGCCGGCGGTGCCGAGCCCACTAACCGCCAGGTGGAAGTTCTGCTTTCCAGCGCGCTCGATACCTGCGAAGCTTATTTTCAAGCTTTCCAGTTCGTCGTCTGGTCCGGTATGGAAGCCAACAAGGCGATGGAAGCGGTCCTGTTTGAAACCGTCGGTGAGGCGTAAAACATGCCTGCGAATGCCTTTTCCGCCGCCAATCCGGTCGTTCTCATCGGTGCCGGCAATATGGGCGGAGCGATGCTTTCCGGCTGGCTGAAGAGCGGCGTTCCGGGCTCCTCCGTGGTCGTGGTCGATCCCGGCCCGTCGCCGGCGATGCTGGCGACCATCGCCGATGCGGGTGCCTCCCATGTCACGACTGCTCCTGACGGTCTCAAGGCCGGCGTACTGTTCCTTGCCGTAAAGCCGCAGGTGATGGAAGCCGTGCTTCCGGCGGTCAAAAGCGTGGTCGGGCCTCAGACGGTGGTGGTTTCGGTCGCCGCTGGCAAGACGCTGGCTTTCCTGGAAAAGCATCTCGGCGAAGCGGCCATGGTGCGCGCGATGCCGAACACGCCTGCCATGGTCGGGCGCGGTGTGACCGGCGCCTTTGCCAATGCGCGTGTGAGCGCTAAACAGCGTGACGGCGTCAATGCTCTTCTTCGTGTCTCCGGCCCTGTCGAATGGGTGCCCGCCGAATCCGACATCGATTCGGTGACGGCGCTCTCGGGCAGCGGGCCGGCTTATGTGTTCTATCTCGTCGAGTGTATGGCAGAAGCGGGCCGTAAACTTGGCCTGCAGGCGGACCTTGCCATGCGTCTTGCGCGGGAAACTGTCGCGGGGGCTGGTGAGCTGCTGCACCAGTCCCCCGACGACGCGGCGCGCCTGCGCCAGAACGTGACCTCGCCGGGCGGCACGACTGCGGCAGCACTTTCCGTGCTGATGGCGGAAGATGGCATGCAGCCGCTGTTCGACCAGGCGCTCGCGGCAGCTCGCAAGCGCGCCGAAGAACTCGCCGGCTGAGAGAAGACCGTGGCCGAAGAGATCACCTTTGCCGATTTCGAGCGCGTCGATATCCGTGTCGGCACGGTCATCGAAGCAAATCCCTTTCCGGAAGCCCGCAAGCCGGCAATCAAACTGCTGATCGATTTCGGCTCCGAAATCGGTGTGAAGAAATCCTCCGCGCAGATCACGGTCCACTATTCGCCGGAGCGGCTCGTCGGACGGCAGGTCCTCGCCGTCGTCAACTTTCCGCCGCGCCAGATCGGGCCGTTCCGCTCGGAAGTGCTCACACTCGGTTTTGCGGACGAGAAGGGCGACATCGTGCTTGCAGCGGTCGAACGTCCGGTGCCGAACGGTCAGAGGCTGATGTAGGCGAGCCGACGCGAGTCATCGTCGGCGCGCGCGGTGGGAAGGACTCAGTGGATATCGCGAGACAGCGGATCGGTCAGCGTAAAATCGTGGAAGACGGCTTCGAAACCGGCGCGTTGCGGCGAACAGAAGACGGGGCCGACCAGCACGTTCTCGAAAGCGGGATCGAACCAGGCGAGGCGGGCCATGCGCCATTCGTCCATCGTATCCGTGCTGTACTGGATAAAGATAGCGTCGCCATTGCGCGTGGCGCGCACTGAGATCGCATCGAAATCATGGCCGATACGGAAAGCCGACCAGTCGGAATTGCCGTTTGTGACCACAGCGCTGAAGTGCCTGGCCCCATCGGTATATTCGATGCCGCATTTTATCCAGTGCTTCTCATCGGCGCGGATCATCAGGCCAGCCTGATCGTAGAGCGCTTCGTAGTTGCCGGAGAAGGTGACCTCGGCGGTGAAATCGCCCTTGCGGCTTTCATGCAGGAAGTGGCCGTCGTCGCGGTGAAAGCCGTAATAGGTGCCCTGCCAGAAATCGGTCTTCTCGCCGGAGCGGACGTGAAGGCCGCCGTCGCGTTCCTCGAAGAAGGGCGGCGCGTTCAGCCAGGCCATGTGTTTCATGCTCAGATCTCCCGCAGGAAGGGATTATTACGGCGTTCGTCGCCGATGCGGCTGCCGGGGCCGTGTCCGCAGATGAAGCCGACGTCGTCGCCGAGCGGCAGCACCTTGTCCCGGATGGAATCGAGAAGCTGGCGATGATTGCCGCCCGGCAGGTCGGTGCGGCCGATCGAGCCGTTGAAGAGCACATCGCCGAGATGGGCGAAGTTCTGGGCGCGGTTGAAATAGATGACGTGGCCCGGCGCATGGCCCGGCGTGTGATAGACCTCGAATTCGTGCGAGCCGAAGGAGACCTTGTCGCCATCCTTCAGCCAGCGGTCGGGCGTGACGTTCTGCAGGCCCTGCACGCCATATTTCGCGGCCTGGGTCTCGATGCGCAGCAGGAGTGGCAGATCATCCTCATGCGGGCCGACGATGTCGATGCCGAGCTTGTCCTTGAGCTCCTTGGCACCGCCCGCATGATCGAGATGGCCGTGGGTCAGCCAGATTTCCTTGATCTTGAGGCCGTGCTCCTCGATCACGCCCGCAATGAGCGAGACATCGCCGCCGGGGTCGACGACCACGCCTTCCTTCGTATCGGGATCGAAGAGAATGGTGCAGTTCTGCTGGAAGGGTGTCACCGGAATGATACCGGCCTGGAGCATGCCCATGAATGCCTCGCTTCGCGTCTTCAATGACCTGTCTCTATAGGCGCAAACGCAGTCGAAGGCAGCCGGAATTTTCGGCAGACTCACGCGAAAAAGACAAGCCGCAACAGGAATTTATCGGCTTTTCAAAGGGTGGGTCGTGATGCTCTCCGGCGGGTTTATTCCATTTTTTCAGATGCTTATCGAGGATTTCCTCGTGCCGTTCGTCAGCCAGTTCGTGCGCCGCGGAACATCCTCGCAACCCACGCGTTGTCAGCCCATCACAACAAGGGAGACCTTACAATGACCTTGAAGAGAAACCTTCTGCTGGCCGGCGCCTTTCTGGCCGCAAGCGCCGGCTTCGCCCAGGCGGACATGGTGGCGACGTCCATCAACGACCTCAACATCCGCTCCGGCCCCGGCCCGCAATATCCTTCCGTCGGTCTTGCCACGCGCGGCTCGACCGCCGTGCTCGATGGCTGTATCGAAGGCAGCCGCTGGTGCCGTGTCGACGTGAATGGCGTGCGCGGCTGGGTCTATGCCGAATATCTGCAGGTCGATCAGGGCGGCTCGCCCGTCATCGTCGAGCAGCACCGCGCCGATCTCGGCGTGCCTGTCGTGACTTATGAAACGACCTCCAGCGTCGTGCCGGCAGAGCCTATGCCCGCACCGGGCGACGAGTTGATCGGCCCGGTCGGCTCGGTCGAGGCCATCACGCCGCCAGACGAAGTCCGCACCTATATCGACACGACCCCGACACAGACCGTGCAGCTTGGCGGCGATGTCGTCGTCGGTGCCGAAGTGCCCGCCGACGTAACCTTCCAGACGATCCCGGATTACCAGTACCGCTATGTCCGCATCAACGACCGGCCAGTGCTGGTCGATCCGGGCACGCGCCGCATCGTCTATGTCTATCAATAAGCTCAAGGGGAGAGGCGGCCATGCGGCCGCCTTCGGTTTGTCGGCGGCCTCGCCTCCACTTGGCGTCATCCTCAGCCTCCTGCCTGATATCTGTTGCTGATGGGCGACCGCAGATGCTCGGGACGAGACCGGGCAAGACGAAAAAGCAAGCGTATCCGCCCGGGGCGATCTTTATAAGCTCTCGCATGGGTTGCCAGAATTCTCTACTTCTCCTCCTGAATATGATAATATTCCAATATGTCATCCGGTGATGGCATGAGTCGGCGATCGGGGAGATCGTCAGAGGAGGAAATTATGGAAGCGCTACTTCCGCTCATCACACAATTGATTGCGGGTGCTGTTGGCGGCAATGTCGCAAGTGCTGCACTCAAGCAGCAGGCGATCAACGTCGTTGCCCGCACGATCGCGGGCGCTATCGGCGGTATCGGCGGCGGCATGTTGCTCAGCATGCTCGGTGGCGAAGCGGCAATGACCGGGCTGATCGCCGATGGCATCGGCGGGCTGATCGGCGGCGGCATCCTTTCGACGCTCGCCGGGCTGGTCATGGCCAAGGCACGCTGAAGGTTCGAGCGCTCTGGACGCTGGACAACGAAACGCCCCGGCAGACGTAAGCGTCTGGCCGGATTGGCTGAGGTCTTATTCGGCGGCGGTTGCAGCGGCCGGATAGATTCCCTTCATGCAGTCGTTCATCAGCGTTCCCGAGATCGTCTCCGACGTGAGGCGATACGGCTGATTTTGGACATAGGGTGACTTCCGCGGCCAAGCCGGTCGGGAAGCACTCGGAGAGGCTCTAAGTTCTTCCGGGAAGAATCTAGGCAAATGCCCTTCGGCTTTTCAGCCGGGTTGAAGTCATTGCCCACGCCGGATGGCAATTGCCATGTTGATGCAGTTCGCCTGGGCGGAAACATCCATCATCTTGCTGCCGCGCTACGCGATCGGCCGCACGTAAGCGTCGGGAAGGGCTGGCGCTTAGGCGTTTGACCGTTGCCGTGTCCAGCTTCTCGACGGAGTAGGCATCTTGAAGCCGAGGATCTCGGTGACTTGCGCAGGCGCTGATTGTGTTTCAGTGAGTTTGAAGACCTTGCCCCCTCCGGCGCGTTTGCGCCATGTCTGTTGATTGTTGTCCCCATTACGTTCTATCCACTGACGCAAGGGGAAACTGCGCGTTGCGTTGGAGATTTGTCGGGCGGGCTTTAGTTTTCGGGAAAAGAACAGTCCGTGCGGGGCTCCCGCAAAGTTTAGGGAAGCTATCGGCGACGTAAATTCATGTCACCAAGGCTGGCATATTTTTATGAAAACGTCGCTGACATCGCGCTAAGAGAGAGGAAATGCCGAGTGCCACGACAGACCAGCTCGAAAGCAGGCAAACCTGAGCCGCTGGCCACGCCGATGGAGGATGTCGGCATCATCGATTTCGAGATCATCGAGCTGTTCTTCTTCGCCTATCGCGACTTCGTATCCGATCCCGACGCCATTCTCGAAAAGAGTGGCTTCGGGCGGGCTCATCACCGCGTCGTGCACTTCGTCAACCGCAATCCAGGCATGACGGTCGCCGATCTGCTCGATACGCTGAAGATCACCAAGCAGAGCCTCGCAAGAGTGCTGAAACAACTGATCGATTCAGGCTATATTCGGCAGGTGGCAGGCCCGGAGGATCGCCGCCAGCGCAAGCTCTATCCCACCAAATCGGGCAGGGAGCTGGCACTGGCGCTTGCCGAGCCGCAATCACGCCGTATTGAACGGGCATTCGAGGGAGCTTCCCCGGAGGCGCGGGAGGGCGTAAAGGCATTCCTCAGAGGCATGCGAGACAGACAGAAGGCGGGTTGAATGGCGGTGAAAACAGGCATTTCCGATGATGCGGCGCATCTTCTCGTCGTCGACGACGACACCCGTATCCGCGCGCTCCTGAACCGCTACCTGACGGAAAACGGTTTTCGTGTGACCATTGCCTCCGATGGGGCGGAGGCGCAGCGCAAGCTCGCGGGGCTCGATTTCGACCTCATCATCATGGACGTGATGATGCCGGGGGAATCCGGCATCGACGTGACGCGCGGGCTCAGGGCCGTGAAGAACGTGCCGATCATCATGCTGACCGCACTTGCCGAATCCGACAACCGCATCGCCGGTCTCGAGGCAGGTGCCGACGACTATCTCTCCAAGCCTTTCGATCCGCGCGAACTGGTGCTGCGCGTCAACAACATCCTGCGACGCAACAGCGGCGGCGATACGCCGAAGATCGAGCAGATCATGTTCGGCCCCTATACTTTTTCGCTGACGCGCAAGGAGTTGAAGAAGGCGGCGGAAGTAATCCGCCTGACGGATCGTGAGCAGGAGATCATGCTGCTTTTTGCCCGTCGGGCCGGCGACACGATCCCGCGGCACGAGTTGATCGGAGACGATGCGGAAGTCGGCGAACGCACCATCGACGTTCAGATCAACCGCCTGCGCCGCAAGATCGAGGACGATCCTGCCAATCCGGTCTGGCTGCAGACTGTGCGCGGTATCGGATACAGGCTGAGCATCGACTGAAACGACAGGTTCGGGACCGGCGCAAATGGTGACATTCGACAGCCTGCGGCGGGAAGACCGCTCTCCTGCACCCGGCTGGCGCTGGTTCGTCCGCTGGCTGCGCCGCCGATTGCCGACAGGCCTCTATACGCGTTCGCTGCTCATCATCATCATTCCGATGGTGCTTCTGCAGTCGGTCGTCGCAGCTGTGTTCATGGAGCGTCACTGGCAGATGGTGACGGAGCGGCTGTCGCTTGCCGTGACCCGAGATATCGCCGCCATTATCGAGATCATCGACACCTTTCCGCAGGATGCCGATTACAGCGATATAACCCGCATTGCCCGCGATCAGCTCAACTTGCAGATTTCAATCGAGCCGGATGGAGATCTGCCGCCGCCGCGCGAAAAGCCGTTTTTCTCGATTCTCGACGGCATTCTGAGCGACGAGATCACCGAGGAAATCCGCCGTCCGTTCTGGATCGATACGGTCGGCAATTCCAACCTCATCGAGATCCGCATCAAGCTCGACAACCGCATCCTGCGCGTCATCACGAAGCGCAGCCAGGCCTATGCATCGAATACCCATATCTTCATTCTCTGGATGGTCGGCGCGTCACTGGTGCTAATCGCGATCTCGATCCTCTTCCTGCGCGGCCAGATCCGGCCGATCCTCAATCTGGCGCGGGCGGCGGAAAATTTCGGCAAGGGACAGAAGGCCGATAGTTTCTATCCGCGCGGCGCTGACGAGGTTCGCCGGGCCGGCCTTGCTTTCATTCTCATGCGTGAGCGTATCGAGCGGCAGATGGAGCAGCGCACCGCGATGCTCTCAGGCGTCAGCCACGACCTTAGAACCATCCTGACGCGTTTCAAGCTGCAGCTGGCGCTCGCCGGGGATAACCCTGATCTTGCCGGGCTCAATGAAGACGTCAACGACATGCAGACCATGCTGGAGGCCTATATGGCCTTTGCCAAGGGTGAGGTGGAGGAGGATGTCGGCGAGCTGAAGCTCAGCGAGATCTTCGAGAAGCTCGAGATCGATTTCGAGCTTCACGGCAAGGTGTTGACCTATTCCATCGAGGGCGAGGACCATATCTCGGTGCGCCCCAATGCCTTCCTGCGACTTGTGACCAATCTCGCCTCGAATGCAAGGCGTTACGCCGACACGCTCCATATCGAGGCCAAGCATGGTGCGAAATGGCTGACGATCGTCTTCGATGACAATGGTCCCGGCATTCCGGAGAAGTACCGGGAGGATGTGTTCAAGCCGTTCTTCCGGCTGGATAGCGCACGCAATCTCGATGCTTCGGGCACTGGTCTCGGGCTTGCCATCGTGAGGGATATCGCGCGCAGCCACGGCGGCAACATCACGCTTGGCGACGGCCCGCTTGGAGGGCTGAGAGCGACGGTACGTATTCCAGCCTAATTCCTGGCCGCCGATTTGGAGGTGTCGAATTCATTCAGGTGGATGACGATCCAGCGCCATAGCGAGACGACCTGCGTCAGCAATTCGCGGCCGAGCGGCGTCAGCTCGTATTCCACGCGCGGCGGCACCTGCGGATAGAGCGTGCGGATGACGAGGCCGTCGCTTTCGAGCGTGCGCAGGGTCTGTGTCAGCACCTTCTGGCTGATATCCTCCACCCGCTCCAGCACCCTTGAAAACCGCAAGGGGCCATCGGCCTCGGAAAGCACGTGCAGGACGCGCAGCGGCCATTTCGCAGCGGCGCGTTCCAGCATCTGCCGGGCTCGCGCATCCTGCTCGTCGCTCATGTTGCGGCAGAAATCGAAGATATCGTCTTTCATCGTGGTCACTTTCAGGTGCGTATAGATCTCTAAGGTACCTTCTTTCTAATGGAAACAATAGGTCCTAAATGGATGGGGAACCGAAAAGGAGGTTTCCAATGTCGAAGGTTTGGTTGATTACAGGAAGTTCGCGCGGCCTTGGCCGGGCGTTGGCAAATGCCGTGCTCGAAGCTGGTGACAAGCTGGTTGCGACGGCGCGCGATCCGGGCCAGCTTGCCGATCTCGTCGAAACGTATGGCCCACGCGTTCTCGCGTTGCCACTCGATGTGACCGATGAGGCGGCGGCTGAGACTGTGGTGAAGACCGCGGTCGAAACATTCGGCCGGCTCGACGTGCTGGTCAACAATGCAGGTTACGGCAATGTCGCGCCGATCGAGGATACGAGCCTTGCGGATTTCCGGGCACAGATCGAGACAAATCTCTTCGGCACAATCATCATGACAAAGGCGGCGATCCCGGTCATGCGCGGGCAGGGGGCAGGGCATATCATCCAGTTCTCGTCCGTCGGCGGCAGGATTGGGCCTGTCGGACGTGCGCCCTATGCGGCGGCGAAATGGGGCGTCGAAGGCTTTTCCGAAGTGCTCTCCAAGGAGGTCGGACCGCTCGGCATCAAGGTGACAGTGATCGAGCCCGGCGGTTTCCGTACGGATTTCGCCGGCTCCTCGACGGTTCTTTTCGAAGGCCGTCCGGAATATGCCGAAACAGTCGGCGCCATAGCAGATTACCAGCGCAACTATAATGGCCGCCAGCCCGGCGATCCGACCAAGGCGGCTGCCGTGGTGCTGCATATTGCTTCGCTCGATGCGCCGCCGCTGCGACTGCTGCTCGGCAGCGATGCGGCTGCAGCGGTAGAAAAGGCGGATGCCGCGCGAATGGAGGCCGATCGCACATGGCGTGTCGTCAGCCAGTCGACCGATTTCGAACAGGGCGGAGGTGCCAAGCCTATGCCCTGGGAGAAGAAGGCCGGCTGAGATATCGACAAAAGAAGAGCGCCGCTCTGTGGCGGCGCTCTTCTCGTCAGAGTGTTTTCTGCCTATCAGCTTGCGACGCAGAAGTGCTCGCGACCGTCATTGCCGACATAGGTGCCGCTCTGCGGATCGAAGCTGCGGTAGCGGTAGGAGCAATAGCGCTGCCATTGAGCGCTCCAGGGTTCCATGGCGCCGACCGAGCGACCGTAGACAGGGCGACCATAGACCGGCTCGGAATAGACGGGCTCGGAATAGACGGGACGCGGCGCGCGATAGACCGGCGGCGGAGCATATTCCGGCTCATAAACCGGCGGGTCGATGTAGCGGCGCTCTTCGTAGACCGGGCCGTTATTGGCATTGGCGATGGCAGAGCCGACGATCAGGCCCGTGGCAAGGCCGACAGCGCCGCCAACGAGTGCATCGTTGCCGTGGTCGTGGCCGTGACGCCAGTAGCGATCGCCAGCCGAGGCTTCGCCGATGGCCGAGAGGGTCAGGGCAACGGCAGTTGCCGTCAGAAGAATGGTCTTTGCAAGCCTGTTCATGGCGTAAAATCCCAGTATCGGGAACCGGAAGCGGTCCCTTCTCTATGGTTCCGAAACTAGTGGCGTCATGCTGAATGGAGTCTGAACGACAAAACCCGGCATCGCTGCCGGGCTTCAACTCGAATTCCATGCCTATGCGAGGGTCAGCCTGAAATCTGCAGATTGACGGCCTTCGGACCCTTGCCGCGGCGATCCGGCTCCGTGTCGAAGCTTACCTTCTGATTTTCCGTCAGACCGGCCAGACCGGAAGCCTGAACGGCAGAAATGTGAACGAAGATATCGGCGCCGCCCTTGTCCGGCTTGATAAAGCCGAAGCCCTTGTCGGTATTGAAGAATTTTACAGTGCCAGTCTCGGCCATGCCTCAGGTCCTTTTGTCTCCGCCCGCCATCCACACGGGCAGCATTACGCTATTGCCTTCTTGCGAAGACGCTGGCAGGCAGATCTTGAAATGTGAGAAAAAGGTCCCCTCTACCTCCGCCGGCTCCAGACAGGACTTATTGCCTGCTGTTTTTTGGAACCAGCTGACCGGAATATTAGCGTTTCCGGCGCGCAAATTCTTAAGGACTTCCCATGCTCGCAAAATGCCCGAACGCGCGAAGAGTGCTGCGTTTGACGGATTTTGGCAAGCAAAAGTTTTTTAACGTGTTGCTAAGAACACACCCGCAAAACTGGCCTGTTTTCGCGAAAACGCAAAAAATCCTCCGTCAGAAGCAAATGATTAACGTTTTATATCGTCTGCAATATAAGTTCCGGGCAGAATTTGCCAAAAATGCAACGATAGCGCGTCTTGTCGCCAGCATAAAAAAATTTCTAGATGGCCCTAAATGCCCCACAAATGGACGCGTGTTCAGGCCATTTGCGCGCGGCGGCGGGTCATTTCGGGCACGAGTTCGACTACAAGCATAGCGGTAAACATCAGTGCGCAACCGGTATAACCGAGCGGCGGCATGCTTTCGCCCAAGAGAAGTGCGGCGAGCGTGGCGCCGAACAGCGCTTCGGCGGAGAGGAAGATCGCCGCCTGTGACGGCGTGGTGTAGCGCTGGGCGATGACCTGCAGCACGAAGGCGACGCCGGAGGAGAAAATGCCGACATAGAGAATTTCGGGCGCTGCTGCGCGGATATCTGTCAGCCTGATCGGTTCGAATATCGCGGCGATGATGAGTGCGCAGACTGCCGTAAACGCGAACTGGGCGCTGGACAGGGCAAGAGGCCGGCCGGTTTCGGCGACCGTCGTTCCAGCAAGCGTAATCTGGACGGACCAGAAGATGGCGCAGACGACTGTGAGCAGGTCGCCGACGGTGAGCGACGAGAGCTGGCCGCCGGAGAGAAGATAAATGCCTGATACGGCCATGATTGCGCCTGGCCAGATGACCCAGTGCGGCGAGCGACGGAGGAAGAAAACAGCAATCAACGGCACGAAGATCACATAGAGTCCGGTGATGAAGCTGGAATTGGTGACGGTCGTCGTCTGCAGGCCGATCTGCTGCGTCGATGCGCCACCGAAGAGCGCAAGGCCGATCAACAGATAGAGGCCGAGGTGCCTGCGGCTGGTGGCGACCTTTGCCTTACGGGCTTCGAGGAGCGTGAAGGGCAGGGTGGCGAGTGCAGCGATGGCGAAACGCAGGCCGATGAACCAGAAGGGGCCGATCGCCTTCATTGCCGTCGATTGGGCGACGAAGCCTCCGCCCCAGATGGCGGCTGCGAGCAATAGAAGGAGGTTCGCTTGAACGCGCGTCATTTCACCCTCAATGTTGGGGAGGCGTCTAGGAGTTATGCTTTGTGGGTTAGCAGTTGTATTTCCTTCGAGCAAGGACGAGGTTTTGCCAAACGGTTTGGAGGCGTGCACATGGGGGTGCGAAGGGTTGCCGTTGTGACAGTAATTGTTCTGTCGGGGCTCGGGAGCGCGTCGGCCGAGACATCCTCATCCGTGCGGCCGATTTTGCGCTTTGCCGATCTTCCAAAGGCGGTGCGGGCAGACATCGAGCCCAAGGATCGCGACTGCCATATCGAAGAGAGCCGCCTTGCCTATGGCGATGCCTTTGAGGTTGTCGACGCCGGAGGAAAGAGGCTGATCATCGTACCGTGCGGCCCGGCAGGTGCCTATAATATGCCGTTCGCGCTTTATGGTGGTTACGGTGAGGAAATTTCCAGGGCGATCTTCCCGCTTAAGTTTTCGGAAACGACCGGGGATACAGCCTTCAACATCCGTTACGATAGGGTGGAGGGGCGTTTTACCTCCTTCCTGAAAGGGCGAGGCATGGGCGATTGTGGCAGCTACTATGTCTGGCGCGCTGCTGAGCCGGGCAGCAAGGATTTGCTTGTTCTCGAGGAGGTGCGGATCAAGGAAGAATGCGATGCCGGAGGTGACGGCGGCCCGGCGGCATGGCCGCTCATATGGAAGCGCCAGTGACCGCAGGATATTCCGGCACGCCGCTCATCCGGAAATTGGGGTTGAAGCCAGGGCTGGTTGCCTTGCTCATCAATGTTCCCGACGGGCTGACCGAGATCGATGGTTTTGAAGGTTTTGCTTCGGTCGAGCATAGCTTGCCGCCGGGCTCCTGTCGGCAGTTCGATTATATTCATGTCTTCGAAACGCAGCGCGCGCCATTGGAAGAGATGGCCACTGGGCTGCTTCGGGCCATCAGGCCCGACGGCATGGTCTGGATATCCTGGCCGAAGAAGAGCTCGAAAGTGCCGACCAGCATCACTGAGGATGCGCTACGCGAGATCCTGCTGCCGACCGGGCTTGTCGACGTCAAGGTCTGCGCCGTCGACGAGACATGGTCGGGGCTGAAATTCGTGATCCGCAGGGAATTGCGAACTGCGCTTTAGCCGGCGCGGTCCTGGGCGCGGGAAACCCGGAGCAGTTCACCGTCATCCTCGTCGGTCACCATCAGCAGTGCGCCATCGGGGGCGACGATGACATCGCGGATGCGGCCATAATTACCTTCGAACATGCGTTCCTCGGCGGTGAAGGCGCCGCTTGCATCCCGCTGCATGCGCGACAGCAACTGGAATTTCAGGGCGGCGACGATGAAATTACCGTTCCATTCCGGAAACATCTTGCCGCGATAGACGGCGAGGGCACCCGGCGCGATCGACGGGTCCCAATAATGCAGAGGCTGCTCCAGGCCCTCCTTGGCAGTTCCTTCACCGATCTTGGCGCCGGAATAGTCGCGGCCGTAAGTGATGATCGGCCAGCCATAGTTCTTTCCGGGCTCGGGATTGTTGATTTCGTCACCGCCGCGCGCGCCATGCTCGACAGTGTAGAGCTTGCCGTTGGCGCTGTCGAAGGCGATGCCCTGCGGGTTGCGATGGCCCTTGGACCAGATTTCCGGCAGGGCCTTGCTGCTGTCCTTAAAGGGATTGTCGGCGGGAATGCTGCCATCGGCGTTGAGGTGGACGATGGAACCGGCGTCATCCTTCCAATCTTGCGACCGGTCGCGGTTGCCGCGGTCGCCGACGCTGATGAACAGCGAGCCGTCGGGCGCGATTGCGATGCGCGAGCCGTACTGGATGTTGCCGCGGGTAAAAAGCCGCATGGTGAAGACGGGCGTGACGTTTTCGAGGCTCTTTTCATCTGATGACAGCGTGGCGCTGAAGGCTTCCGTGCCAGAGCCTCTGTTGTTGGCAGTTGCGGCGGTCAGATAGAGTTTGCGGCTGGTGGCAAAATCCGGGGAGAGGGCGACATCCATCAGGCCGCCCTGACCGCGCGCGTTGACCTCAGGCACGCCACCGATCGGGTCGGAAACCTTGCCGTCGCGGATGATGCGCAGTCGTCCCGGCCGCTCCGTAACGATATAGCTGCCATCAGGCAGGACCTCGACCGCCCAGGGGTGCTCCAGTCCCTCTGCGAGTTTCTCGACACGAACCGAGACTTCCTGCGTCTTGACGATATCCCCAGTCTGGGCAAGGGCGGGACCTGCAAAGGCAGCAACGCCGGCGAGCAGCGCGGCGAAACGGAATGTCGAAATGGCGTCCATCATAGTCCCCATCGGCAGTTTCTGGGAAAGATGGCGTAGGGCATGGGGCGCTTCAACCATGTTTGGCGCGCCATAACGGTTTCGTGTTCTCAGGTTGAATGAGAGGAGGTCAGTTGATCACAGGAGGAGGGAAGCGGGTGTCGAAATCAGCATATTGCAGCTCCGCACTCATCATCCGTTGTGTGATGAAACCAGTGCGCTTTGCTTCGGCCTTCAGGAAAAGCCCGCAGCCGATCAGCGCTATGCCATAGAAGGCGAGGCACACGATACCAACGGCGACCAATTTCTCGATGATCGAAAGTCCGGGGAGGCGGGGTCTCGGCGATGCGGGCGGCGCTTCATGGGCCACGGCGGCAGCCATGGCGAGCTCCATGTAGGTCGGCAGCGGCTCGAACGCGTCTTCATCCTCGTTCCCGCCTGTACGCTGCGATCTACCGGGCATCGCCCTTGCCTCCCGAAACAACGAGACCCTTGATGCGTCGCAGCCAGATGGCAAAACCGTTTGCTGCGACAAAGGCGGCAAAAAGCATCGTCAGGCCTTGGGTGATCGTCTGGTCGGCATGCGTTGCCTCGCGGGCGCTGGAGGCCATGGCCGGTGCTGCTTCGGCGACTGAAAAGAGGCTGAATGTCGCGACGACACAGCATGCAAAAGCGATGACTGCCACCATCAGCGACAGGCAAACCCGGCTTGTGCGCAGGCGTCCCGCCGCGCGCTCGTCTTCCAGAAACATGGCATGCCCTCAATAACCAATGTCCGATGGTGATAGAATACCGGTTTGATCTCGGCGCTCTCACGACCGAATTGCGGCATGCCGCAGCATTTGTTGCGGCTTATTCGTGGCAAATGGTAAACGGCCGATAACCTTGATTTTAAGGAATAAAACGGGGCCGACGTCAGAAACTGATTCAACTTCCTGTGAGGCTGGATCAGTCATCTGCGGCGTCTCGCCAAAGCGCGGTTCAGAATTCCGGATGCGGCTGCGGCAATAGATCAATAAGAATCATCGTCGCCATCACGCCTTTGCGCTTGAAATGCTGTCATACATTGGACATAGAGCTTAGCGCAGAACTCCGGTCCCGGCCTTCTGCCCGTTTCAACCTTGTAGGACCGATATCATGGCTTTCCTTGCCGATGCCCTTTCCCGCGTGAAGCCTTCAGCCACCATCGCTGTTTCTCAGAAAGCGCGCGAGCTGAAAGCCAAAGGACGCGATGTCATCGGCCTTGGTGCCGGCGAGCCGGATTTCGATACGCCCGATAATATCAAGAAAGCCGCCATCGACGCGATCAATCGCGGCGAGACGAAATACACGCCGGTATCCGGTATCCCCGAGCTGCGCAAGGCGATTGCCGCCAAGTTCAAGCGCGAGAACGGTCTGGAATATTCCTGGGAGCAGACGATCGTCGGCACGGGCGGCAAGCAGATCCTTTTCAACGCCTTCATGGCGACGCTGAACCCCGGCGATGAAGTCGTGATCCCCGCGCCTTACTGGGTGTCCTATCCCGAGATGGTGGCGCTTTGCGGCGGCACGCCGGTTTTCGTTTCGGCCACCCAGGAGCATAATTTCAAGCTCCAGCCCGCCGATCTCGAAAAGGCGATCACGCAGAAGACCAAATGGTTCATTTTCAACTCGCCGTCCAACCCGACGGGCGCCGCCTATACGCATGCTGAGCTGAAGGCGCTGACCGATGTGCTGATGAAGCATCCGCATGTCTGGGTGCTGACCGACGACATGTACGAGCATCTGACCTATGGCGACTTCAAATTCGTCACGCCGGTCGAAGTCGAGCCGAAGCTCTACGACCGCACCCTGACGATGAACGGCGTCTCCAAGGCCTATGCGATGACTGGCTGGCGCATCGGCTATGCGGCAGGCCCGATCCAGCTGATCAAGGCTATGGACATGATTCAGGGGCAGCAGACATCCGGTGCGACCTCGATCGCCCAGTGGGCGGCTGTCGAAGCGTTGAACGGCACACAGGACTTCATCCCTGAGAACAAGAAGATCTTCGAAGGCCGTCGCGATCTCGTCGTTTCCATGCTGAACCAGGCCAAGGGCATCGTCTGCCCGGTGCCGGAAGGCGCCTTCTACGTTTATCCGTCCTGCGCCGGGTTGATCGGCAAGACGGCTCCGTCGGGCAAGGTGATCGAGAACGATGAGGATTTCGTTTCCGAGCTGCTGGAATCGGAAGGTGTTGCCGTCGTGCACGGCTCGGCCTTCGGCCTCGGCCCGAACTTCCGCATCTCCTATGCGACCTCGGAAGAGCTGCTCGAGGAAGCCTGCCGCCGCATTCAGCGCTTCTGCGCGGCCTGCAAGTAATCGGTGGCATCAGCCCCATTCGAAGAGCTCGCCAGAGATGGCGGGCTTTTTTATTGTGTCGTTTTTCACTTCAACGTGCTGCGGAAATGATTCCGCTTTTGCCGCCAAGTCGCTGATTTCAGATTCAAAGTCCGATCGCGGTCAGCATGATGAAGGTGGCGAAGAGGATGAAATGGGTCATGCCCTCGATGGCGTTCGTCTCACCATCGTTAAGGTTGATGGCAGCGGCAATCAGGGTGATCGACACCATGACCGTCTGGACCGGCGACATGGCCATGATGAAGGGCTGGCCGGTGTAGAGCGCGATCCCCTCCATGACCGGCACTGTCAGGATGACCGTCGAGAGAGAGGCACCCATAGCTATGTTGACGGTTGCCTGCATGCGGTTGCGCAGGGCCGCCCGCAAGGCCGTCAGGATTTCCGGTGCTGCGGAGATGGCGGCAACCACGATGGCCGTTACGGCAATCGGAGCACCGCTGTCGCGCAGGCCTTCGCTCATAAAACCTGACATGAATTCGGCGAGCGTACCGATGATGACGACACCGATGAGGATGAATGCGATCGAGGTCGAGACCGAACCCTCTTCATCGTGCTCCTCGGGATGTTCCTTCTGCCGTTCTGAGCGCGGGTAGCTGTAGGAGAAGAAGTAGCTGTGCTGGCCAACCTGCATGCGCAGGAAGAGGCCGTAGAGGGCAATCATCGCGATGATGGTGAAGCCCGAGTAATAATGCCATTTATCGTCGGGCACGAATTCCGGAACGATCATCGAAATGCCCATGGCCGTCAGGATCATCACGCCATAGGTCTTGCCGGAATTGTCGTTATAGGGCTGCTCGCCGTGCTTCAGGCCGCCGAGGAGGGCGGCAAGGCCGAGGACGCCGTTGATGTCGAGCATGAGTGCCGAATAGATCGTGTCGCGCACCAGCGTCGGCGAGCTTTCTTCGCCGCTTATCATGATGCCGAGGATGATGACTTCGACGGCGACGGCCGAGAGTGTCAGGATCATCGTGCCGTAGGGGTCGCCGACCTTGACGGCCAGCAGTTCGGCATGATGGGCGACGCGCATGGAGGCGAGCACGATGGTTACGATCAGGGCGGCGGCTGCGACGAGCGCCATGCCTCGACCGGCCTCCATAACAGAATGTTCCAGCAAATAGGCGATGACCGCGACGACGACCGCCACGATCAGGAATCTTTCCTCCTTAAGATGCAATGCCATGTCTATCACCAGCGCCGATTTTGATTCCCTGGGCAATCTAAGCCGGTGATTTTTCTATGCAAGCAGACTCGCGACTGATGGAATTTGCAGTCTGTGACGATTAATGGAATACTGCTTTTCATACGGCAGCCGGAAAACAGATCGCGGCGTCCTCGAAATCTTCTCAAGCGGCCCGCGCTGAACCGGACATGATCCGGAAGCCCACGGATGCGCAAGGAGAAAAGAGGAGACACATGCATGGTCAAGGTGGTCTACGAAGTCGTACCGCATGACGGCGGCTGGGCCTACAAGCTTGGGGACGTCTATTCCGAGGCATTTCCGAGCCACTCCGAAGCGCTCGAAGCAGCCCGCATCGTTGCAGCCGAACAGCAGGTCGGCGGTGATTCCGCGGAGATCAGCTGGCAGGATGCGCAGGGCAAGTGGCACGAGGAATATGCCGAGGGCGGCGATCGTCCTGAGACCGAGGTCGTGGACGGCTTTACCAAGGGCCGTTCCCCAGAGGTTTCTCCGGAGCCCTGATCTTCCGCCGATTTCTATCGTCTTTCAGCGCGTCGTCAGGCGCGCGTTTCCTTGCATGACTTGATATAGTTCAGCAGGCCCCTGACCAGCGCGTCGAAGGTAACGCGACAGCGTGGTGAGGTCTTGAGGCTCTCGTGCATGGCGACCCATGTGCCGAGCGGGATTTCGAATTCATCCGCCATGATATGGACGAGGTCGGGGTTTGGACGGGCAAGCCCCGTCTGGCAGATGCCAATGCCGATGCCGGCACGAATGGCTGTGTAATGCGCCAGATGGCTGCTGGTGCGGAAGGAATAGGCAAGCTCGTCGGCCAGCGGGTGGAGCTTGCGCATCATGCGGATATAGGCCGTCTGCCGGTCAAAGCCGATGAGGCGATGGCCGGCAAGCTCGGCCATGGTCTGCGGCGTGCCGTGGCGTTCCAGATAGCGGCGATGCGCATGAAAGCCGAGCGGAATATCGCCGATGCGCCGCACCAGCAGCGCATCCTGCTGCGGCTCGGCCATGCGCACGGCAATATCCACCTCCCGGTTCATCAGATCTTCCAGCGCATCGGAGGCCGAAAGTTCCACCTGCAATCCGGGATAGGCGTCCTGCAGATCGGCAATGATCGGCGGCAGCACCTCGATGCCGATCACTTCGCTGGCACTGATACGCACGGTGCCTTCCACCTTGTCGCGCTGGCTGGATGCGGTGCGCAGGAGGGCAGCAGCCGTGGTCGCGAGCATTTCGGCATAGGGCTGGAGATCGAGCGCCACGTCTGTCGGCAGCAGGCCGTTGGATGAGCGGATGAAAAGCTCCGCGCCGACAGCCTCCTCCAGTGCGTCGATATGGCGGCCGATCGTCGGCTGCGTCAGACCGAGTTCGCGGGCGGCGGCCGAAAGCGATCCCTGCCTCAACACGGTGAGAAAGGAGCGGTAGAAGTCCCAGCTTGGTTCGATGTTCATATATTTATGTATAGCGATGCAACTTATTTCGTCAATTTTGTTTATCTGCCTGTGGAGGCATAGTCGTCTCATTGAACAAGGAGACGATCATGAGCAGCGAATATCAGGACAGGAAACTGGCGCTCGTTCTCGGCGCGACCGGCGGCATCGGCGGCGCAGTCGCCCGCAAGCTGCGGGCGCGGGGCTGGAAGGTGAGGGCGCTCAACCGAAACGCTGCGAAGGCATCCGGGAGCGAGCAGGGTTTCGAGTGGGTGCAGGGCGACGCGATGAACGCGGCCGATGTGCGCAGTGCTGCGGAGGGCACGAGCCTTATCGTCCACGCCGTCAATCCGCCCGGCTATCGTGACTGGGAGAAGCTGGTTCCGCCGATGCTGGAGAATACGATTGCGGCGGCTCGTGCCGTCGGTGCGCGCATCCTGCTGCCGGGTACCGTCTATAATTTCGGGCCAGATGCCTTTCCTGATGTGATGGAGGACAGTCCGCAGCATCCGGTGACAAAGAAGGGCAAGATCCGTGTCGAGATGGAGAAGAGCCTGAAGGCTGCCTCTGAGACCGGCACAGGTGTCATCATCGTTCGCGCTGGGGATTTTTTCGGGCCGGGCGCTACCGGCAACAGCTGGTTCTCCGCCGCTTTCGCCACACCGGGCAAGCCTGTTGGTACCATCAAGAACCCGGCATTGCCCGGCGTCGGGCACCATTGGGCCTATCTGCCCGATGTTGCCGAGACGATGGTGCAGCTCGTCGAGCGAGCCGAACGCCTGCCGGCCTTCGCCTGCTATCACATGAACGGCTTCTGGGATTGCGATGGCCGCCAGATGGCGGAGGCGGTTCAACGTGTCGCCGGCGGCAAGGCGAAGATCGGCCGCTTTCCATGGTTCGTTGTGCCGCTGCTTGCTCCCTTCATGACTGTCATGCGGGAGTTGAAGGAGATGCGCTATCTCTGGAAGGTACCGTTGCGCATGAAGAACGACAGGCTGGTGGCCGAACTCGGAACCGAGCCGCATACGCCGATCGATGAGGCCGTGCGTGCGTCGCTCATCGCCGAGGGCTCGATATCGGAACCGCATGGTGCAACGGCGCTTCCTTCGCACGCCAAAAAGGCGGGTTAAGCAAGTTCCGCGAGTGCGATGCGCGCGACCGTCAGAGGCTTCTCCGCCGAGGCATGGTCGTCATCTTCAAGGAACCAGGCTGCGGAGAGACCGGAATAGGCGACGATCCATTTGAGCAGTCGCGCCGGCTCGATATCGGCTTCCTTGGAGACGATCGGCAACTGACGTTGGAGGCGTTCGGGATCTGTCACCGTCGGCAGGTCTTCGTTGGCGAAGATATTGGCGAAGTCGTAACCGCGCTCGCCATAGATCCGCTTGGGATCGATTGCCAGCCAGCCTCGGTCACCGAAATCGAGGATGTTGCGGTGATGGATGTCGCCATGAAGAATGCTGAGCTGCTGTGGTGCAGCAAGTAGATTGCTGGCGATCTTCCAGCAATCGACAAAGGTGCCGCCATAGGTATGTGCTGCCGGTTCCAGACTGCGGAACCAGCGCTCAAGCGTTGGGGAATCGTGAAGAGGCGTAGGGCGCGGCGCGTGCAGCCTTGCTGCAGTGCGCACCATGATGCGGCTTGCTTCATCGTCTTCGCCGTTCAGCGCCATATTAAGCAGTGAATATTGTCCGTTGCCCGTTCCAGAAGGACAGCGTCGCCTTCATGCGCGTAGACACGAGCCGCGCCATCGCCATCCCACCATTTCATCAGCAATGCGCCGTCACGCTCGCTGCTGTCGGTTGCGACTTTCAGCATGGCAGGTTTGTCCTGCCAGATGACCGGCAGGAGACGGCTTGAATGGGTGATGATGGGTTCGCCGTCCGATGTCAGCGACCAGCGTTCGAGATAAGGCGAGAACATGCGTGCATGCTACAGCATCGGCCCGAAAATCGGAATCGATTTTCGGAAAGCCTGATGCGTAGATTCTTCAAAGAGTTAGAGCGTCCTTCGTGCGTCCGAATGGACGCACGGCGCTCTAGCGGCAATGCCCTGAAATGGAAATCCCGCCGTACGGCGGGATTTCTGTTTGTCGAAGATGATCAGGCGACCTTTTCGAGTGCCGGATAATCGACATAACCCTTTGCGCTGCCACCGTAGAAGGTGGACTGATCCGGGGTGTTGAGCGGCAGGTTCTTTTCCAGGCGCTCGACGAGATCGGGATTGGAGATGAAGGGTTTGCCGAAGGCGATGAGGTCGGCGGTGCCGTTTTCGACGGTTTCGATCGCCATATCTCTGTTGTAGCCGTTATTGACCATCCAGGCCGCCTTGCCGCCTGCCTTTTCATAGGCAGTGCGCAGCGCCTTGTAATCGAAGGAGGGATTGTCGCCCTGGCGATAATCGCGCTCGCCACCGGTCTGGCCCTCGACGACATGGATATAGGCGAGGTCGTACTTGGCGAGACCTTCAACGACATGCGTGAAGAGCGCCTGCGGGTTGGAATCGTAGGAGTCGCCCGAGGGGGTGACCGGCGAAATGCGGATTGCGGTGCGGCGGGCGCCGATTTCCCTGGTCACGGCTTCGACGACCTGGAAGGTGAAACTCGCACGGTTTTCGATCGAGCCGCCATATTCGTCGGTGCGGTCGTTGACGCCGTCGCGCATGAACTGGTCGAGCAGATAGCCATTGGCGCCGTGGATTTCGACACCGTCGAAACCGGCATCGATCGCGGCGCGTGCGGCCTTGCGATAATCCTCGATGATCCCAGGGATTTCGGAGGCTTCGAGTGCGCGCGGCTCGGACGTGTCGGTAAAGGCGCCGGTGCCGTCAGCTTTGACGAGATAGGTCTTGGCCTTGGCGATGCGGTTGGTCGAGGAGACCGGCTTGCCGCCGTTCGGCTGCAGCTCGGTGTGGGAGATACGGCCGACATGCCACATCTGCACAACAATCTTGCCGCCTTCGGCATGAACGGCATCCGTCACGCGCTTCCACCCGTCAAGGGCTTCCTTGCTGTAGAGGCCGGGAACATTGGCATAACCCTGGCCTTGATGCGTGATGGCAGTCGCCTCGGTGATGATGAGGCCGGCCGTGGCGCGCTGCCGATAATATTCGACGTTGAGGTCGTTCGGGATTGCGCCCGGCGAGCGGTTGCGGGTAAGCGGCGCCATGACGATATGGTTCTTGAGAGCGATATCGCCGATCTGCGTCGGCTGGAAAAGCTTGGCCATGAAAGGTCCTTTCTGCTTGGGGGATCACTCGGCGGCAGCGGAGGCGGTCTGCGCCCGGCCGGAGAGATAGGTGAGAACAGTTGCTGCAAGGGGCATGATTTACAGATCCTGCGTCAGCTGCTGGAGGAAGGCAGCGATCGTTTCTTCGTTGCGCTTGTAGAAGATCCACTGGCCGACGCGCTTGCTGGTGACGAGGCCGGCACGGTGAAGGGTGCCGAGGTGCGCGGACACGGTGGACTGGGAAAGGCCGCAGCGTTCGAACTGACTGGCGCAGACGCCCATTTCAAATGGGTGCTCCTGCGTCGGAAAATGTTCTTCCGGGTTTTTCAGCCAGTTGAGGATGTCCATCCGGGCAGGGTTGGCCAGCGCCTTGAGGATCTCGTCTTTGTCCATCGTCGTTCATCGAACTATAAATCGGATTTTCTCGATATATGGTTCGAAGATTCTCGATATGCAAATCACGGAGGCGTGAGGGCAGGGCTTTTTCGTTCCGCTTAAAATTTAAGCAAAAAAAGAGGGCCACTGGAAAACCAGGGCCCTTATAAGTGTGAAGGTCAAAAACCTCCAGAGGGGAACAGCCAACGCGGTGGCACTGGGAGAGAAACCACCAAATGCATCAGCTATGAGCGATATGGTGGTTCTTTGTGCAGCTTTCAATAGTTTTTTGTGCATGTCAGCTATGCACTGCACAAATTTTTCCGCATTGCGGTATCTGCCGGCAAAAATTCAGGCAAAAAGAAAAATTGGGGCAAAAAAAGAGGGCCACCGGAAAACCAGGGCCCTTATAAGTGTGAAGGTCAAAAACCTCCAGAGGGGAACAGCTAATGCGGTGGAACTGGGAGGAAAAGCCACCGTGTGCATCAGCTGTGTGCTATTTGGTGTTTTAATGAGCAAACGGCAACCCTTTTTTGTGCATGTCAGTCATGCGCAGGTTGCATGATTTGAAATCTCTTCCATAAAAATGGAAATCAGAAGTTCCAGTTGCGGGCCTTGCTGACGATGAAATCGCGGAAGGCTTTCAACTTGGCGGCGTTTTTTATCTCGTCAGGATAGCAGAAATAGGTATCGAAGGAGGGGACGTCGGCATTGATCGCAAGCTGAATCAGGCCGGGGTCTCGACCGACGATATAATCCGGCAGGCAGGCGATTCCGATGCCGAGAAGGCAAGCGCGCTTGATCGAGGTCTGGCTGTTGATCTGCAGATGCGGAATGCGCTTGTTGTCCGACGAGCGGCCGGCGATTTCCAGCCAGTTGACGTCGAGCAGATAGTTCGGTGCGGGTTCGCCGAAAGTGATGATGCGATGATTGTCCAGATCCTCGATCTTTTGCGGCTCGCCATGGCGGTTGATGTAGGAGGGGGCCGCATAAACGTGCATATGCACGGTGAAGAGCTTGCGCTGGATCAGGTCGGACTGCTGCGGCTGGCGAAGGCGGATGGCGCAATCGGCATGGCGCATGTTCACATCCACTTCCTCGTTGTCGAGGATGAGCTGGATCTGAACATCGGGATAAAGCTGCAGGAATTCCTGGATCTTGTCTGTCAGCCAGCCCTGGCCGAGGCCGACAGTCGTGGTGACGCGCAACTTGCCGGACGGCGTTTCCGTCGTTTCGGTCAGCTGCATCTTCACGGTTTCAAGCTTCAGAAGCACATCATGGGCGGTGCGGTAAAGCAGCTCGCCCTGTTCGGTGAGGATCAGGCCGCGCGCATGGCGGTGGAAGAGCTTGGTGCCCACATCCTGCTCGAGCGCGCTGACCTGACGGCTGATGGCCGACTGGGACAGATGCAGCTTGTCAGCCGCATGCGTAAAAGATCCGGCTTCGGCGGCTGCGTGGAAAATACGCAGCTTGTCCCAATCCAATGGCATTCCCCCACCCCTCATGCCACAATTACTCCGCTGCTACGGCAACGGGCATATGGCCCGTCAGATAACGTTCTGCCTCGAGGGCGGCCATGCATCCCATGCCTGCGGCGGTGATCGCCTGGCGGAACGTATCATCCGTCACATCGCCTGCGGCATAGACTCCCTCCAGGCTGGTCGCAGTCGAATCCGGTGCGGTCCAGAGATAGCCATTGTCCTTCAGCTTCAGCTTGCCCTTGAAAAGTTCGGTTGCGGGCGCGTGACCGATTGCCACGAAGACACCATCAATGGCGACATCGGTGATGGCGCCGGTGCGGGTATCGCGCAGGCGAGCGCCGGAAACGGACGGCGGCATGGGGGGCTTTGCCGGCGTACCCGTGATCTCGGCGACCTCGGTGTTCCAGAGAACCTTGACGTTCTCCTTGGAAAAGAGACGTTCCTGCAGGATCTTTTCTGCGCGGAAGCCGTCGCGGCGGTGCACGACGGTGACCGACTTCGCGATGTTGGAGAGATAGAGCGCTTCCTCGACGGCGCTGTTGCCGCCGCCGACCACGATCACATCCTTGTTGCGATAGAAGAAGCCATCGCAGGTGGCGCAGGCCGAGACGCCGAAGCCCTGGAAATGCTGCTCGCTTTCGATGCCGAGCCATTTGGCCTTGGCGCCGGTCGCGATAACAAGCGTATCGGCGGTCCAGACCTGGCCGCTATCGGTGCGGGCAACGAAGGGGCGCTGGTTGAGATCGACTTCGGTCACGAGGTCGTTGACGATTTCGGCGCCGACATGCTGGGCTTGCTGCAACATCTGGTCCATCAGCCACGGCCCCTGGATCGGATCGGCAAAGCCCGGATAGTTCTCGACGTCGGTGGTGATCATGAGCTGTCCACCCTGTTCCAGACCGGCGATCAAAACCGGTTTCAGCATGGCGCGCGCGGCATAGACCGCGGCCGTATAACCGGCAGGTCCGGAGCCGATGATGAGCACCTTGGTATGGCGGGCAGACATGGAATTTCCTTTCGACTGGCAGGATGCGGCGGCTAAGAGGTGAATAAGGCCGTTTCGCGATCCCATCGCCATTTATGAACGACCAATGCTTTTATTCAAGGGCAGCCGTGCATTACCAACAAGGCAAATGCACCGGCTTTGCAAGATTCCGTCATCTCACTGAAACTTTCTTGCGTATTCCGTGGCTTTATATAGAAGCTGCCCGCGGGGAATTAAAGAAAGGCCTGAGCGTGGTTCGCGCTGAACTTGACGTCATCGACATAAAGATATTGCGAGAACTGCAGGCAGACGGCCGCATGACCAATGTGGAGCTTGCCGATCGGGTGGGAATATCGGCGCCGCCCTGCCTGCGTCGTGTGCGCAAGCTCGAAGAGGCCGGCGTCATCGAAGGCTATCACGCGATGCTGAACAGCCCGAAGCTCGGGCTCGATCTCGTCGCCTTCTGCATGGTCGGCCTCAAGCACCAGTCCGAAGCCAATCTGAAGGCCTTTGCCGCGGCCACCACCGAATGGCCGCTGGTGCGTCAGGCCTGGATGGTGTCCGGCGACAGCGATTTCCTGCTGCATTGCGTGGCTCAGAACCTCACGCGCTTTCAGGATTTCGTCATCGAAGTGCTGACGGCCAACGAGCATGTCGATACCGTTCGCACCATGCTGACGATCCGGCAGGTGAAGAAGCTCGGGCTGGTAGAACTGTAATCTAGCTAGCCGCGCCAGGCCTTGCTGAGCCCGTGGCCTCCGGCGGCAGCTCGGGATCGCGCCAGAAGCTCTTGAAATGGCGCGGCGCGCAGGCATTCTTGAAGCTTACGCACCATTCGCGCGGCCAATATTGCAGATGTCCATGCGTCTGACGAAAGGCTTACGCGCCGAGAAGTTGCTGGTAAATTCGGTTGATCGCCGTCGCTTCCTTTTCCAGTGCGAAATTTTCCCGTACGTGCCGGAGAGCCGTCTCGCCCTGTGCGATGGCGAGGGCGGGATCGGCAAGATAGGTGGCGATGGCTGCCATCAGCGCCTCGCCATCACCGGGCGGCACGACGACGCCGTTCTCGCCCGGCACGATCATCTCGGCATAAGCGCCGGCATCGGATGCCACGACTGCCGTTTTCGAGGCCATGGCTTCCAGCGGTGTGAGGCCGAAGCCCTCGTTGCGGGAAGGGGCGACGTAGAGCGTCAGGCGGCGATACCAGACTTTGATATCAGGGACTTCGCCGATGAAGACGATGCGGTTGGTGAGGCCGGCTGCGGAAATGTCGGCCTTCAGCTTGTCGGCGAATGCCGTATGCTCCGGCGTGACGCGGCCGGAAATGACGGCCGTCCAGTCCGGATGCTGCGGCAGCAGTGCGATCATCGCCTGGACGAAAAGGTCGGTACCCTTTTGATGGCGCACGCGGCCGAAGCAGCCGACGAGATAGCGGCCCGGCAGGCCGGTAGCAGCGATCGTATCGTCAGACCCTTCAGGCGGGTGGAAGAGGGTAAGATCGACGCCGTGCTGGATGACCGTGTGCGGTACCTTGAGGAAGGAGCCGGAACGGCTGCTGGTGGCGATGACAGCATCCATCTGGCGGATCAGCCAGCGCGTATAGGAAGTATGGCGGCGCTGGGCGGCCGAGGTGAAGACGAGCTTCAGCGGCATGCGCAGCACGTGGCGCATGAGGATGCCCGCCGCCATCTCATTGTTGCGGCGCGCGTGCCAGATGCGGCGGCGCCGGCCGGCCGGCGGACGCCAGAGGCCGGCAAGCTGCGGCCATTTCAAACGGGGAAGTTCCGGCGGCAGGCCGGGGCCGAGTGCGGCGATCCTGATCCCCAGCCGGATCTGGCAAGGGATGAGCTGGACGATCGTCGACGTGACGCCGGAGAGCCGGCGTTTCAGGTTGGGCGCGATGATCTCGACGTCACTGATATCCGGCACTGGCTGCTCTTGTTGAGAGAGGCGAAGGCGATCAACCCCAGGAAACGGAAAGGATTTCGTAGGCTTTCGAACCGCCGGGCGCGTTGACTTCGATGGAATCGCCGACTTCCTTGCCGATCAGCGCGCGGGCGATCGGGGAGGAGATGGAGATGCGGCCCTGCTTCACGTCGGCTTCCTGATCGCCGACGATCTGATAGGTCTTTTCCTCTTCGGTGTCCTCGTCGATGAGCTTCACCTTGGCGCCGAACTTGATCTTGTCGCCCGACATCTTGGAGAGGTCGATGATTTCGGCACGCGCCGTCAGGTCTTCGAGCTCGGTAATGCGGCCTTCATTGTGGCTCTGCGCTTCCTTGGCGGCATGGTACTCGGCATTTTCGGAGAGGTCGCCATGGGCGCGCGCTTCCGCAATTGCCTCGATGATTCGCGGGCGCTCCTCCTGCTGACGCCAGCGCAGTTCTTCCTGCAGCTTGACGAAACCACCCTGTGTCATCGGTACCTTATCAACCATTTTTTCGTCCTTCTCTCCCTGCATCTACAGTTCGCGCAGACACAAAAGAAAACAGGTCCCGAAGGGGAACTTCGGAACCATGTTACAATCTTAGTTCGTTGCTTATAGCAGATCGACACGCGCCATTTCCATAAAATTCGTATCGGCGCTTTTTGCTTCCCGCAGAAGTGCCTGCTTTTGAAGGGAAGTTGCATGAAGGCCCGCTTCTTGGCCTTGATTTTGCCGCCATGAATATTTGGTGAACATGCTGATGAAGAAATCACTTAGAGAACGGTTGGCGATCCTCTCCGATGCCGCTAAATATGATGCTTCCCGCGCCGTCGGCGGCAGGGGCAAACGGGATTCGGTAACCTCCAGTGCCCGTGTCAGGGGACAAAGACCGGATCTTTCGGCAGGTTCGGCGGATTATATCCGGTCACCATGCGCACCCTCACGGATTCATGCAGGTTTGCGCCATCGGGGATGAAACGCCTGTCTTCGCGGGGCAGATAGATGCCCCTTCTGTCGCCTCGCTTGCGCCAGGAATTTTCCGGCACGCGCCGCGGAATATATTCGAGCAGTTTCCAGCCTGCGCTCATTGAGTCATGCAGCGGTGCGGCCGCATTGAGCTCGACATAGTACTTGTCGCTCTTGCCAAGGACGATGTTGTTGATCGTCCGCGAAACGTAGAGCAGGCCTGCAGGTCCAGTTTCGCGGATCATCCAGTCGAGCGGTATCTTGATCTGGGCGCTCTCCGCCTCCGGGTAACCGCCGCCGATATCGCCGTGGACACCGGCAAACCAGACCTCCTTGAAGTCCTGTTTTGTGGTCGCGGGCTTGAAGGGATTGCCGCGATAGTCCTGATCCGGCGTCCATACTTCCGGCTGGAACATGGTTCTCCGCTCGTCGATTGCCATTGCGTGGCGCACAAATTCGACGCTGGGATTCTTGCGGGTGAAAGGATGCGTCTTGAACTGAATGCGCCCTTTGCCCTTTTCGATGACCGAAGCAACCGTATCGAAGAGGCCGAGCAGCTTGATCGGCGGGCGGTCGTTGCGCAGCATGCGCTCATAGAGCCGCATGCTCTTGAAGGCCGATGAGGGATCGCCTCCATCGGCGCGCTGCTCCTGTTCGGGAATGCCCTTGTAGGTTCTGTAGGCGTAATCGAGCAGGTTCAGGTGATATCTGCTGCACAGCCCAAAGGCATGAATGAAACCTGCAAGAACGCGGGCCGTATAGGCGCCGCGGCTGAAGCCGAAAATATAGATGCGATCTCGGTCGGGATGGCCTCCATGATCGTCGGGTGAGCCGGCATCGTAATTTTCGACGAGGAAGCGGTAGGCGCCTTTGACGTTTTCATCGAGACCCCAACCAGTGGCAAGGCCCCAGACCTCGATCGACTCGCGGTAGAAGGGCGACCAGGCATCTGCTGCACCCAGCGTGCCGACGCCGGGGTCGTAGTAGACGATCTGATCGTCGGAGCGCTTCAGCGTTCCGAACAGACGCAAAATATTGGTGCGGTCTGCAGTTATCTCGTTCGACGTGCCGTCGAACAGAATGACGATGTTCTTCGACATGCTGCTTCCCCGATACGGCCGGGGAGCAGGCTAACACCAAGTATCCATATCTGCAATTTTGGGTCGCAGTTTTGCCGGATGGGGGAGGTGAGCGCGAAGAGGCAAGGCGCCTCTTCGCGGGATCAGAAGTAGCTCTGCAGCGGGCGGACTTCGAGATTGCCGGCCTTGAGCGCCTTGATCGCCTGAGCGGCGGCTTCGGCGCCGGCCATCGTCGTATAGTAAGGCACCTTCTGCATCAGCGTGGCGCGGCGCAGCGACTTCGAATCCGAAATCGCCTTGTTGCCGTCAGTCGTGTTGATGACGAGCTGGACCTGGCGGTTGCGGATGGCATCCTCGATGTGCGGACGCCCCTCGAGAACCTTGTTGATCTTGGTCGCTTCGATACCGTTTTCGCCGAGGAAACGGGCGGTGCCGCCGGTTGCCAGCACTTTGAAGCCCTGTTCCACCAGGATGCGGATCGCTGGCAGGACGCGGGCCTTGTCGGCATCGCGGACGGACACGAAGACCGTGCCTTCACGCGGCAGTTCGACACCGGCGCCGAGCTGCGACTTGGCGAAGGCCAGCGCGAAATCACTGTCGAGGCCGATGACTTCGCCGGTCGAGCGCATTTCCGGTCCGAGCAGCGTATCGACGCCGGGGAAGCGGGCGAAGGGGAAGACGGCTTCCTTGACGGCGATGTGCTTGAGCGCACGCGGATCGGGCTTCTCGCCATAGGCTGCGAAGGTCGCATCCAGCTTCTCGCCGGCCATGACGCGGGCGGCGATCTTGGCGATCGGCGCGCCGATGGTCTTGGCGACGAAGGGTACCGTGCGCGAGGCGCGGGGATTGACTTCCAGCACGTAGACGGTGTCGTCCTTGATGGCGAACTGGACGTTCATCAGGCCGCCGACATTCAGCGCCTTCGCCATAGCCTTGGCCTGGCGTTCCAGCTCATCGAGCATTTCGCGCGAAAGCGTGCGCGGTGGCAGCGAGCAGGCGCTATCGCCCGAATGGATGCCGGCCTCTTCGATATGTTCCATGATGCCGGCGACATAGACGTCGGTGCCGTCGGAGAGGCAGTCGACATCGACTTCGATGGCATTGGTCAGGTAGCTGTCGAAGAGCAGCGGGTTCTTGCCTAGCAGGGTGTTGATCTGGCCGGTCTTGTCGTTCGGATAGCGCGCCTTGATATCCTCGGGCACCAGTTCCGGAACCGTATCGAGCAGGTAGGTCTGCAGCTGGCTCTCGGCATGGATGATCTGCATGGCGCGGCCGCCGAGCACGTAGGACGGGCGAACGACCAGCGGGAAGCCGATTTCAGCCGCGACGAGGCGGGCCTGCTCGACCGAGTAGGCGATGCCGTTGTTCGGCTGGTTGAGGTCGAGCTTCATCAGAAGCTTCTGGAAGCGGTCGCGGTCTTCGGCGAGGTCGATCATATCGGGCGCGGTGCCGAGGATCGGGATGCCGTTCTTTTCCAGGGCTTCTGCAAGCTTCAGCGGGGTCTGGCCGCCGAACTGGACGATGACACCGACCACTTCGCCCTTTTCCTGCTCAGCGCGCAGGATTTCGATCACGTCTTCGGCCGTCAGCGGCTCGAAATAGAGGCGATCGGAGGTGTCGTAATCGGTCGAGACCGTTTCCGGGTTGCAGTTGATCATGATCGCTTCATAGCCGGCATCCTTCAGCGCGAAGGCGGCATGGCAGCAGCAATAGTCGAATTCGATACCTTGGCCGATACGGTTCGGACCACCGCCGAGGATGACGACCTTCTTGCGGTCGGACACGAGAGCTTCAGAGCGTGCAGCGCCGACGAAGGGCGTCTCATAGGTCGAGTACATGTAAGCAGTCGGCGAGGCGAACTCGGCTGCGGAGGTGTCGATGCGCTTGAAGACCGGGCGGACGTTCAGGCTGTTGCGCAGTTCGGCCACTTCCTTCGGGCGCTTGCCCGTCAGTGTTGCAAGGCGGGCGTCGGAGAAGCCCATGGCCTTCAGCATGCGCAGGTTCGTCGCATCGTCAGGCAGGCCGTGCTCGCGAATGCGGGCTTCCATGTCGACGATGTTCTTGAGCTGGGCGATAAACCATGGGTCGATCTTACAGCCTTCGTGCACCTCTTCGATGCTGAGACCCATGCGCAGCGCCTGGGCAACCATGCGCAGGCGGTCCGGCGTCGGCGTGCCGATCGCGGCGCGGATGGCGTTGTGGCTGGATTCGCCTTCTTCGGAGTCGGGGATTTCGATTTCGTCGAGGCCGGTCAGGCCAGTTTCGAGGCCGCGCAGCGCCTTCTGCAGCGATTCGGCGAAGGTGCGGCCGATCGCCATGACTTCGCCGACCGACTTCATGGCCGTGGTCAGGACCGGTGAGGCGCCAGGGAATTTTTCGAAGGCGAAACGCGGGATCTTGGTGACGACATAGTCGATCGACGGTTCGAACGAGGCGGGCGTTGCGCCGCCGGTAATGTCGTTTTCAAGTTCGTCGAGCGTGTAGCCGATGGCGAGCTTGGCGGCGATCTTGGCGATCGGGAAGCCGGTGGCCTTGGAGGCGAGCGCAGACGAGCGCGAGACGCGCGGGTTCATTTCGATGACGACGAGGCGACCGTCCTTCGGGTTGACAGCGAACTGCACGTTCGAGCCGCCGGTCTCGACGCCGATCTCGCGCAGCACCGCAATCGAGGCGTTGCGCATGATCTGGTATTCCTTGTCCGTCAGCGTCAGCGCCGGGGCGACGGTGATCGAGTCGCCGGTGTGGACACCCATCGGATCGATGTTTTCGATGGAGCAGATAATGATGCAGTTGTCCGCCTTGTCGCGGACGACCTCCATCTCATACTCCTTCCAGCCGAGAACGGATTCTTCGATCAGCACTTCCGTGGTCGGCGAGGCATCCAGACCGCCGCCGACGATGTCGAAGAACTCCGAGCGATTGTAGGCAATGCCCCCGCCGGTGCCGCCGAGCGTGAAGGACGGACGGATGATGGCCGGCAGGCCGACATGGTCGAGCGCTTGGGCGGCGATTGCCATGGCGTGGTTCATGTAGCGTTGCTTGCGGTCGCTCTCGCCGAGGTTCCACTGGTTTTCGAGCTCATCGAGCGCCTTGTCGAGCTCAGGGCCGGAGAGGCTTTCGCGCAGCTTGGCGCGTTCGGCCTCGTGCGTCTTGCGGTCGGCATCCTTGATGTCGGTGGCGTTTGCCAGCATCGAGCGCGGGGTTTCGAGACCGATCTTCGCCATCGCCTCGCGGAAGAGGGCGCGGTCCTCGGCCTTGTCGATGGCGGCGGGCTTGGCGCCGATCATCTCGACATTGTAGCGGTCGAGCACGCCCATGCGCTTCAGGGAGAGGGCGGTGTTCAGCGCCGTCTGGCCGCCCATGGTCGGCAGCAGCGCGTCCGGGCGCTCCTTGGCGATGATCTTGGCGACGACTTCAGGAGTGATCGGTTCGACGTAAGTTGCGTCGGCTAGGCCCGGATCGGTCATGATCGTTGCCGGGTTGGAGTTGACGAGGATGACGCGGTAGCCTTCCTCCTTCAGCGCCTTGCAGGCCTGGGTACCGGAATAGTCGAATTCGCAAGCCTGGCCAATGACGATCGGTCCCGCGCCGATGATGAGGATCGATTTGATGTCTTGGCGCTTCGGCATGGGCGATATCCATTGTCTGGCTGCGCAAAAAGCCGGCCAGGGTGGGAGGGCACCGGGTCGGGTCGCGCATTGAGGGTCTTTTCAGGCTAGAAGCGGCTTATAGGCAAATGTTTTTGCAAACGGAACCCCATAAATCACGGAATCGACAGGAATTCGGACCGGCCTTTGGAAGCCTATCGCCTGGCAGGTATCACAAGCGTGCGAATCTCGCCCCCAAAAGCAGGATTGGCGATCGCTTCCGGTGTCTGTTCGAGCGTGATCCGGCGGGAGATCAGTGGCCCAACCTTGATCGCACCCGAGGCAATGAGATCGACGGCGCGCTGATGGGTGAACGGGTTGAGGAAGGAACTGACGAGGTTCACCTCGCGAAACAGCAGGTCGAAGGGTTCGATCTCGATTCTTGCGCCTTGCGGCATGACGCCGAGGATGACGGCAGTACCGCCGCGTTTGGCAAGTTTCGGCGCCTGCACCATGGTTTCCGGCACGCCGGCGCATTCGAAGACGATATCGGTGCCGCCGGGCAGCAATCCATCCGCGCCGGTGATTCCGCTGACGACATCCGCCCGTGACGGATCGAAGGTGGCTGTGGCACCGAGGCTTTCGGCAAGTACCCGTTTTTCGGCATTGCGGGTGACAAGGAGAATACGTGTCGCGCCGGCAAGCCGGGCAAGCTGGATGGTCAGCAGGCCGATCACCCCGCCGCCGAGCACGATGACGGAGGTGCCGGTCTTTATATTGGCGAGATCGACGCCGTGCAGGCAGCAGGCGAGCGGCTCGCAAAAGGCGCCGTGCAGCGCATCGAGCTCGAGCGGCAGTTCAAAAGCCTGTTTCTGCGGGAGGATGACATAATCGGCAAAACCACCATCGTGGTGGATGCCGATCGCCTGCAGGTTCCGGCAGAGATTGACGCGGCCATCGTGGCATTGCTCACAGCGGCCGCAGGCGATGTTGGGATCACCCGTCACACGCATGCCGGGACGAAAGCCGATGACGTCGGGGCCGACGGCTTCGATGATGCCGGTAAATTCGTGGCCGAGCGTCACCGGTGGATGGGAAGGGAATTCGCCGAGGAACAGATGCCGGTCGGTGCCGCAGATGCCGCAGGCTTCGATGCGGACAAGCAGGTCGTCCGGTCCGGGAATGGGCTTTTCGACCTCGCGCAGGAACAGTTTTCCCGTCGCTTCCAGGCGCACGGCTTTCATCGGCATGATCCTCCAAGTCTCCTCGCCATCAGGAAGCGGGAAAGCGGGAGTCGCGTCAAGCATTTACCGGCATTTCTTCAGCCGAAGCGGCGGCGTGCTTCCTCGGCAAAACTGCGACTGACCGGGACCTGCGTGCCGTCGCGGGTGAGGATGAGGATCTTGCCGTTGTCGCGTTTCAGGGCTTCGACATGAGCGTCCGCCACCCAATGCGACCTATGCACCTGAAGTCCCGGCGTTGCGCCGATCTCCCGGAGCGCATCGGAAAAGCGCAGCAGCACCAGTTCGCGGCCGCGGCTGGTGACGACCTCGGTATAATGATCCTGCACGGAAAGGCGCAGCAAGGCGCCGCGATTGTGCGGCTTCAGCCGGTCGAGGATCGATGTTGATGGGGGTATCTCTGCTGTTGCCTGTTCGATCTGGCGATGCATCGTGAGATAGGTCAGGAAGCAGAAGAGTGCACAGAGCGGCAGCGCGAAGACGGCCCTGTAGAGGCCGCTCCCAAGCGAGACCGGATCGCCGATGAAGGCATAGTCGACGAGACCGATCGCAAAGCCGATCGGCAGGGCTGCGATCAGCGAGCCGATCATCATGCGCCAGAACATCCGGTTCAGCACCTTGCGCAGCAGGCCGTCGGCCAGCACCGAAAACAGGATGGCGATCGACCATGCGACGGCATGCAGGATCAGCCAATAGGCGAGGCGCTTACCGGCCGGCATGCTGTCCATCGTACCGTAGGGACCGGTCACTACAAAGATCAGGACAACGGCGAGGAAAGTTCCCCAGAAGCGCGAAGAGCGCCAGAAGAGCTGCAATTCGCGAAGCGTGGATTGCAAGGATGGGTGATCCACGAAGTTTCCTCGCCGTTTACGCCATCTTTGTTGAGAGGAAATGCAGTCATGCCGGAAACAAGGGGCGATTTCAACCGGAGCCGACCATGACCCTCGAGCCACTGTTCAATGCACCTTTTGCCATTCGGATCCACGTCCTCGCCGTTATCCCGGCAGCAATCCTTGGCGCCTATCTGATCGCCCGGCCGAAGGGCACGCCAAGGCACCGGCTACTCGGCAAGATCTGGATGGCGCTGATGGTCATGACGGCGCTCTCGAGCTTCTTCATTCACCAGATCAATCTGTTTTATGGCTTCAGTCCGATCCACCTTCTTTCCATCGCGGTGCTGGCTGGAAGCTGGCGGGCCATAGTGGCTGCGCGGCGGCACGATATCCGCGGTCACAAGCGGGCAGTGCTCGGCATGTATTTCGGCGGCATCGTCGTTGCTGGCCTTGCCACGCTGCTACCGGGCCGGTTGATGAGTGCCGTCGCCTTCTCCGGCAACAGCTGGCTGGCCGCAGCGATGCTCGGGCTGGTCGCCGCTGCGATCGTTGGCGCCATCCGATTTCGGCCGCGCCGCAGCCGGGCGGCGTGATGAGGCGGCTGGAATTTGCCTTCGCACCGGATATATAACTGACTCCTGAGAGCATGCACGGGCGCATCGCCGGGGGAGATCGAAGATGGAATGGAAAGGCCGGCGTCAGTCCGACAATGTCGAGGATCGCCGCGGCGATCCATCCGGTGGTATGGGACGCAATCCATTCGGCCGCGGCGGCGGCTTCAGCTTTCCATCGGGCGGCGGCGTTGGCCGTCGCGGCGGCGGGCTCAGCATCGGCACAATCATCTTCCTCGTCGTCATCTACCTGATCTTCAAGGCGATGGGCATCGACCTGATGCAGGTGATGGAAGGCGGCGGCTCGACGGGCGGGGGTGGCTACACGCAAAGCGAATCCTCCTCGCAGGCTCCGGCAAATGACGAGATGACCGCTTTCGTGCGCACGGTTCTTGCTGAAACCGAAGATACCTGGCACGGCATCTTCCAGTCGCAGGGCAAGGACTATGAGGAACCGCGCCTCGTTCTGTTCTCCGGACAGACGCAGTCGGCCTGCGGATTTGCATCCGCCGCGACCGGGCCGTTCTATTGCCCTGGCGATCACAAGGTCTATCTCGATACGGCCTTCTTCCAGCAGCTTTCCGACCAGTTCGGCGCATCCGGCGATTTCGCCGAAGCCTATGTGGTTGCCCACGAGGTCGGCCATCATGTGCAGAACCTGCTCGGAATCCTGCCGAAATTCAATCAGGCGCGCCAGAGCATGAGCGAGGCCGATGCCAACAAGATGTCGGTCCGGGTTGAACTGCAGGCGGATTGCTTCGCCGGCATCTGGGGCAAGTATACGCAGCAGAAGGGTATTCTCGAGGCCGGCGATCTGGAGGAGGCGCTGAACGCGGCGCAGCAGATCGGCGACGATACGCTGCAGAAGCGCTCGCAGGGCTATGTTGTTCCAGAAAGCTTCAACCACGGTACGTCGGCGCAGCGCATGCGGTGGTTCAAGCGTGGTTTCGACAGCGGGCAGCTTTCGGCCTGCGATACGTTCTCCAACCCGATTTGATCAGGAGATCCGGCACCCGGCGTTCAGTGCAGGGTGCCGGCAGTGCGATAACTTACTTTTCGCTGTCCATATGCTTGAGCTGGGCTTCCGGATAACGGGCGCCCTTGGCGGCACCCTTCGGCACGGCGCGTTCGATGGCGGAAAGATCGTCAGAAGTCAGTTCCACCGCACGGGAGCCGAGCGCTTCCGTCAGGCGATCACGACGGCGGGCGCCGATAAGCGGCACGATATCCTTGCCCTGTGCCGCCACCCAGGCGATGGCGACCTGGGCGACCGAGGCGCCCTTGAGTGTGGCGATCTTTCTGAGTTCTTCGACCAGAGCAAGGTTCTCGTCGACATTGCCGTCCTGGAAGCGGGGGCTGACGGCGCGGAAATCGCCGGCGGCCTGCTGCCCCTTCTGCCAGTGGCCGCTGATGAGGCCACGCGACAGCACGCCATAGGCGGTGATTGAAATGCCGAGCTCGCGGGTCACCGGCAGGATTTCGTCTTCGATGCCGCGGGAGATCAGCGAATATTCGATCTGCAGGTCGGCAATCGGTGCAACGGCAGCGGCCCGGCGGATCGTATCGGCGCCGACTTCCGAGAGACCGACATGGCGGACATAACCCGCCTTGATGAGATCGGCAATCGCACCGACCGTGTCCTCGATCTGCACGTTCGGATCGAGGCGGGCAGGGCGGTAGATGTCGATGTAATCGACGCCGAGGCGCTGCAGCGTGTAGGCGAGGAAGTTCTTTATGGCGATCGGACGGGCGTCATAGCCGTTCCAGCCATTCGCGGGATCGCGCAGCGCGCCGAACTTGACGCTGATGACGACGTTTTCGCGCTTGCGGCCCTTGAGCGCCTCGCCGATCAGCATTTCATTATGGCCCATGCCGTAGAAATCGCCGGTGTCGAGCAGGTTGATGCCCGCATCGAGCGCGGCATGAATGGTGGCAATGCTCTCAGCGCGGTCAGACGGGCCGTACATGCCCGACATGCCCATGCAGCCGAGGCCGATGACCGAGACTTCCGGGCCAGTCTTTCCCAAACGATAGGTCTGCATCTTCTTCTCCTTCAGCGACGCCTGGTGGCGTCTTCGGATGCCGTTTTACCGCAGCCGGGTTTGTGCGATAATCCGGATAGTCTCGAACAGGCCGTACGGAAAAATGCACAATGGATGATCTTCCCCTCAGTGATCTGGATGCCTTCGCCGCAATTGCAAGGGAGCGGAGTTTCCGCTCGGCGGCCCGCAAGCGCGGGGTTTCGGCGTCGTCCCTGAGCGATTCGCTGCGGCGGCTGGAAGAACGGCTCGGTGTCCGGCTTCTGAACCGCACGACGCGCTCTGTTACGCCGACGGCGGCGGGCGAGAGATTGCTCGAAAAGCTTTCGCCGGCGCTTTCGGAAGTGGCGGCTGCGCTCGGCCAACTCGACAGTTTTCGCGACAATCCGGTGGGCACGCTCAGGCTGAATGTACCGAGCATTGTCGTAAAGCTTTTCATGGCTGATCTCGCAGTGCGGTTTCTGGCGCTTTACCCGCAGATCACGCTTGAGATCATCGCCGAGGATACATTTATAGATGTGCTGGCCGCCGGTTTTGATGCCGGTGTTCGATACGACGAGAGGCTGGAACGCGACATGATCGCGGTGCCGATCGGTCCACGCAGGCAGCGCTATGTGACGGCGGCCGCTCCCGCCTATCTTGAGCGGCGCGGCGTGCCGCAGCATCCGCGGGATCTGCTGGAGCATAGCTGCATCCGCCATCGCTTTCTAAGCGGAGCCTCGCTCCCCTGGGAATTCGAACGTGGAGAAGAGGTATTGGTCATCGCGCCGTCAGGTCCCGTCATCGCCAACGCGGTTGATATGGAAATCGAGGCGGCGCTCGCCGGGCTCGGCGTTGTCAGAACTTTCGAGGAACTGGTTGTGCCCGGCATCGCGGATGGCCGCCTGATGCCGATCCTGAGCGAATGGGATAGCGAATTTTCCGGCCCGTTCCTCTATTATCCAAGCCGCCATCACATGCCCGCGCCGCTGCGGGCTTTTGTGGATTTTGTGCGGATGGAGCAGCGAAAAAGCGCCTGAACCATCTATTTCAGCGGAGTTGTCATCAAGAACATTGAAATGTTCACGTATTGTTTCGGTCGCTGCAATGAGCTATGTCACATCTTCGGCGACGAGATCGTCTTTCCAGAAAATGTCGACTGTAGAGATGCTTCATGCTTGATCCGAAATTCGTTCGCCGCGGCCTTTTCCTGGTCTTCATCATCCTTTTTCTGGATGTTATCGGCATTGCCATCATCATGCCGGTCCTGCCTGTCTATCTCGAGCAATTGACCGGCGGCACGGTCAGCGATGCGGCGGTCGATGGCGGCTGGCTCATGCTCATTTATTCGCTGATGCAGTTCCTGTTTGCGCCGCTGCTCGGAAACCTGAGCGACCGTTTCGGGCGCCGCCCGATCCTGCTGCTGTCGGTGCTGACCTTCGCCTTCGACAATTTCATCTGCGCTGTCGCTACCAGCTACTGGATGCTCTTCGTCGGTCGCGTGCTTGCCGGCATCAGTGGCGGCAGTTTCGCCACCTGCTCGGCCTATATCGCCGATATCAGCAATGACGAGAACCGTGCGAAGAATTTCGGCCTGATCGGTATCGCCTTTGGCGTTGGTTTCACTGTCGGTCCGGTCCTTGGCGGATTTCTTGGCGAGTTCGGGCCGCGCGTGCCGTTCTACGGTGCGGCCGCACTTTCCTTCGTCAATTTCATCGCAGCCTGTTTCCTGCTGCCGGAAACGCTTGATACAAAGAACCGCCGCAGCTTCGAGTGGAAACGCTCAAACCCGCTCGGTGCCTTGCGGCAGATGCGACACTATCCCGGCATCGGTTGGGTCTGCCTCGTGATGTTCCTGTTTTTCCTCGCCCATGCCGTTTATCCTTCGGTCTGGTCCTTCGTCACGACCTTCCGATACGGATGGAGCGAAGGGCAGATCGGCCTCTCGCTCGGCATCTACGGCATTGGTGCCGCATTGGTCATGGGGCTCGTGCTGCCGCGCGTCGTGCCTGTTCTCGGTGAATGGAAGACGGCGCTACTCGGCCTGTGTTTCTCGATGACAGCCCTCACAGGCTATGCCTTCGCCTGGGAAGGCTGGGTCGTCTACACGGTGATCGTGCTGACAGTCATGGAAAATGTTGCCGATCCGCCATTGCGCAGCATCGCCGCCGGCAAGGTGCCGCCCTCGGCGCAGGGCGAGTTGCAAGGCGCGCTCACCAGCATCAGCAGCATTACGACGATCATCGGCCCGCTGATCTTCACGCAGATGTTCGGCTATTTCACCAAGCCGGACGCGCCGGTCACCTTCGCCGGTGCGCCCTTTCTCCTCGCAGCATTTTTCATTCTCGTCTCTGCAGTTGTATTCCTGACGCGAGTGAGGAGATCGAAGGCGCCGGCTGGAGTCTTCAACGCGGCGGAATGATCCATCAAAAACAGTGAAGCTGTGATGAATTTTTCAGCATCTGCCTGTTTTGGGGTGGTTCTTTGCGCCGCTTTGCTCTAAGCCGGCATGATATTTTGCCGCCCTGCGGCCGTTAACGATTCAATCTCAGGAATAGTGTCATGGACACGCCGATCGACGTGCGCACCATCGCGCCTGCAGCAGACAACCGCTGGTCTGCGCATATCCGCGCCACGCTGATGCTCGGCGTGCCGCTGATCGGTGCGCAACTGGCGCAATTCGGCATCGGCATGACCGACGTGATGATCGTCGGCCAGCTCGGTGCCGAAAACCTCGCGGCCATGGTACTTTCCGCGCAGTTCCTGTTTACGATCCTGATCTTCGGCTCGGGCTTTGCCATCGCCGTCATCCCGATGGTGGCGCATGCCTATGGCAGCGGCGACGTGGTGACGGTGCGCCGGTCGCTGCGCATGGGGATCTGGGTAGTCATCTGCTACTGGCTGCTGATGCAGCCGGCCTTCTTCAATTCCGAGGCGATCCTGCGGTATTTCGGGCAGAAGCCTGAGGTCGCGAAGCTCGCGCACGGCTATATCATTATCGGTCAGTTCGGCGTGCTGCCGGGCCTGCTCTACAATGTCATGCGCGCGCTCGTCAGCGCCATCGGCAAAGCCGGTGTCATTCTCCAGGTCACCATCGCCATGCTGGTGCTGAATGCGATTGGCGCTTATATCCTGGTGCTCGGTCATTTCGGCCTGCCGGTGATGGGGCTTGAAGGCGCTGCGATCGTCTCCGTCGCGGTGCAGACGGCCGGTTTCCTCTTCATCCTGTCCTATGTGCGGGGCAGGGAGGAGACGCGGCGCTACGAGATTTTCGTTCGTTTCTGGAAGCCGGACTGGCATGCTTTCTTCGAGGTCATCCGCTTGGGCTTGCCGATCAGCATCACCATCCTCGCCGAAGTCAGTTTGTTCACGGCCGCCTCGCTGCTGATGGGCCATATCGGCACGATCGAGCTTGCCGCGCATGGCATCGCTCTGCAGTGGGCGTCGATGGCCTTCATGATTCCGCTCGGCCTCGGTCAGGCGGCAACCGTGCGCGTCGGTGTCGCGCACGGGCAGGGCGATCATGCCGGGCTGGTGCGGGCGGCGATTACGGTGCTGATCATCGCCAGCATCGCCGCCATCATCGGCAGCATCATTTTTGCGACCATACCGCAACTTCTGGGACGCCTGTTTCTCGATGTCAGCCTGCCGGAGGCGCCGCAGGTGCTGGCCTATGCCGGTCCGCTGATCGTCATTGCTGGTCTCTTCCAGTTTGTCGACGGCCTGCAGGCAATCGCCAGCGGTTTGCTGCGCGGGTTGAAGGATGCGCGCGTGCCGATGATCATGGCGCTGATCGCCTATTGGCCGATCGGCTTCTTCCTCGCCTGGGCCTTTGCCTTCCCGCTCGGTTTCGGCGGCCTCGGCATCTGGTTCGGCTTCCTCGTCGGGCTTGCGGCCGCTGCCGCCATGCTCTGTGCGCGCTTCTATATTCTCGTTCGCCGGGAGGGGGCAACGGCCGGCGCCTGAGCCGGCCGTCCTGGTATCAGGCGGCCACGGGCTTGTAGCTGGCGATATCGGCGCGAATGCCGAGACGTGCAAACATTTCCTGCGGGTCGAAATTGGCGGCCTTATGGGCTGCTGCAACGACAGCCCGCACGCGCTCGACGACATCGGCGCTTTCCCATTCGGCGACTGTCACGAAATTGAATTCGCCGGGACCGGCAACCTGTTCCAGCACCGTATGATTGATGAAGCCGTCCTGCGCCTCCAGCACCTTATGGGTCATCATGACGTTGACAAGAAATTCCTCGCGCGCCGCTGCCGGCACGATGAATTTGTCTATCCTGTAGAAAGCTCCGCTCATCCAGTTTTCTCCTGCATCTGATGTTGGCAGGCAGTTCTGTAATTCCTCAAGTTAAGTTGAGGTCAATATGCGGGCAAAGAAAAAGGCCCGCCTGAGCGAGCCTCGATCTGATGTCAGCGTTCGGCGAGCGCCGGTTCACCCTTCTTCTCGCGCACCATGTTGACGAAGCGGCGGAAGAGATAGTGGCTGTCCTGCGGGCCGGGTGATGCTTCCGGATGGTGCTGGACGGAGAAGACCGATTTGCCGAGAACGCGCAGGCCGCAATTGGTACCGTCGAACAGCGATACGTGAGTCTCCTCAACGCCTTCGGGCAGCGACTTCGTGTCGACTGCGAAGCCGTGGTTCATGGAGACGATCTCGACCTTGCCGGTCGTGTGGTCCTTCACCGGATGGTTTGCGCCGTGGTGACCTTGATGCATCTTCTCGGTCTTGGCGCCGAGAGCGAGGCCAAGCATCTGGTGGCCGAGGCAGATGCCGAAGACGGGTATATCGGTGCTGATCAGTTCCTTGATGACGGGCACGGCATATTCGCCTGTCGCGGCCGGATCGCCCGGGCCGTTCGACAGGAAGATACCGTCCGGCTGCAGGGCGAGTACGTCCTCAGCGCTGGTCGTTGCCGGCATGACGGTGACCTTGCAGTCGAGGCCGGCAAAAAGGCGCAGGATGTTTCGCTTCACGCCGTAATCCAGGCAGACGACATGATACTTGCTGTCAGAGGCGCCGAGTTCGCCATAACCTTCATTCCAGATCCAGGGGGTCTGCGACCACTGCGAGGACTGGCCGGAGGAGGCGATCTTGGCGAGGTCGAGGCCCTCGAGGCCGCTCCATGCCTTTGCTTCCGCCTTCAGCGCATCGATGTCGAAAGTGCCCGCGGGATCATGGGCGATGACGGCGTTCGGCGAGCCGTTCTCGCGGATCCAGGCCGTCAGCGCGCGGGTGTCGATGCCGCAGAGGCCGATGATGCCGCGGGCCTTCAGCCAGGCGTCGAGATGTTTGACGGCGCGATAGTTCGAGGGTTCTGTGATGTCGGCCTTGAAGATCACGCCGACGGCGCCGTGGCGTGCTGCCGGCGTCAGGTCTTCGATGTCTTCTTCGTTGGTGCCGATATTGCCGATATGGGGGAAGGTGAAGGTGACGATCTGGCCGAGATAGGAGGGGTCGGTGAGGATTTCCTCGTAACCGGTCAGCGCCGTATTGAAGACCGCCTCGGCCTGGACCTTGCCGGTTGCCCCGATGCCCTTGCCTTCGATGACGGTGCCGTCGGCAAGAACGAGCAGGGCGGTCGGCTTTTCGGTTGTCCAGGGTGCTGTCGCGGTCATCTTCATCCCGTTTCCGGCGGGCTCTTGCGTTCGGGTAACGCTGGCCGGCCATTTGATCTCGCAGGCGCAGGCGCGCGGCTTTTGCCGCGTTTGACGCCTGATCACGAATTTTGGTGCAGGTGGCGGTAAATAGCCACGCTCTCTGCCTAGGTCAATCTTTGTACCGCAGATTGCGGCACTTTTCCTGCTGATATTGGCGGGATTCTCGCAATTTATTTGATCCCATGCATCAGCGTGGTTTATGAAAGCGCCATTTTAAAAGGAGTAGTGACATGCTGCGCGATCAACTCACCACCCAGCTCAAAGAGGCCATGAAGGCGAAGAAGATGGATCGTCTCGGCACTATCCGTCTCATTCAGGCTGCGATCAAGGATCGCGACATCGCCAATCGCGGCGCCGGCAAGGAAGAGGCGGGCGACGATGAAGTGCTGCAGATCCTCGCCAAGATGGTGAAGCAGCGCGATGAGTCGGCGAAGATCTACGAAGAGAATGCCCGTCCGGAACTTGCCGAAAAGGAACGCGCCGAAATCGCCGTCATCCAGGATTTTCTGCCGAAGCAGCTTTCCGACGATGAAGTGCGCGCCAATATCGCCGCCATCATCAAGGACGTCGGCGCCGAAGGTCCGAAGGACATGGGCAAGATCATGGCTGCTCTCAAAGAGCGTTATGCCGGCCAGATGGACTTTGCCAAGGCTTCCGGCACGGTCAAAGAGCTGCTGAAATAAGACGTCTCGCCTGCGGTTGTTCTTCGACCGCAGGCCCCAGCACGTGCTCGGCGGCGGCGTCTATGATGGCGAATTTCGCCGCCTGATAATTCCAGTATTCAAGCACGAAACCGCGGGAGAGCCAGAAATCGCCCTTTCTCGGGGGCTCGGTCCAGCCCACGCTTCCCATATTCGCCGCCTGGGTGAGCAAGCGCTTCAGGTGCGTGTTGGAGATCATGAACTGATCGCGGATCTCGCGCAGCGACAGTGGGCCGACGACGACGTGGTCGGTAGAATGCGGAAAGCCCGGCAGGCGCGAAATCAGATAGTCCATCACAAGGCCGCCGGAATTGGCCCAGTTGAAGAGATTGAAAGTGGCGCCGGGGTTGCGGACAGCTTCGGTCTCGATGATCTTTCTGGCGATGAGCGGCTGAAGGCTGGCGATCAATGTGGGATCGGCCGTCAGATTTTCCGCACGGCGGCCGCCGTCGAGGCTATCCAGAATCATCAGGTGGGCGACCAGCCATTTGGTGAAATGCTGTTCGGCCGTTTCCGTCGGTTCGAGAAAGCGGGTGCGCTTGTCTTCGCCCGGAGCGGAACGTAGAAACCGATAGGCCAGCATTTCCTGTACGAAGGCGGCTGCGGTGTTGCGGCTGGCGATCTTGTTCTGGACGGCGAAATCGATGAACCGGCCAGAATAAAGGCCGCGCTTCTCATCGCCTGGATAGCCGTAATAGAGAGCGAAGCCCGCATGCGCCATTAGCCAGCGCTGTTGTGCGGCGAATATCGATGCAATACGCGGGCTCTCGCGGTAAATTGCGAGCATTTGATTGGCACAATGAAGAATTGCAGCAAGAAAATTATCGTCGGCTGCAAGTTTTTCTGCGGTGTAGGCCATAGCGCTGTCCAGGAGTTTTGCGCATTCATTTGCCACGCCTATTGGAAGTGTCAATGCTTTTGTATTTTGGGAGTTAACCGGCAAGGTTAAACGCAACAAAGTCGCAACGCCGGGGCTGAGCATTTCAGGTTTCTCCGAAAGACTGAAATGTCCAGTGTATTTGTCTTAACGCAATTTCGGATGCAAGCCGTTGCGCACTTTCCTGGAATTACCCAAAAAATAAGAAGGCAGGAGCTGGGGGCGCTCCTGCCTTCTTGCTCTTTGCTTCCGTCAGCGACGCAGGGTTGAAACCCAAGCCGGCGGGTATTTGCAAAGGCACCCTTGCGAGGCGGCGCCGGGGGTAGGGATGGTGCCTCGCTTGGGGATCGCTTTGTTGAGACCGAACTTATGGCCAGGCCCCGGCTTATTCAAATTACAAAAATATAATAATCCCGGATTCGGCCTTCCGGGCTGTGAATATGGAGGCGCGCAGCGCTCCTCCGAGCGGGAAGTGAATACTGGCCGAATCTTCTATAACAGATTGTTTTTACGTGCTCTTTCTAAAGAGCGATTTTCGCGGAGTGGATGATGCCGGTGTCTCGAAATTTGAGATATGTCAAAAATGTCGCACCCTCTGCGTGGCCCCGATAACGCTTTGTTGAGTGGCGTTTGCCGAGATTTTTGACAGGGTTGCCGGCCCTGTGAAAAGCGGGATTTAAGGCAGAAGTTTCGTGGCGCAGCGTGGCAAAGCTGCTTATATGGAGGTTCTGCAAGAGGTAGAGATGCGCTTTTCACCCACCTTCCTGGACGATATCCGTGACCGCGTTCCCATATCGAACGTGATTGCGCGGCGCGTGAACTGGGACAAGCGCAAGACCAACGTGTCGCGTGGCGACTATTGGGCCTGCTGCCCCTTCCACGGCGAGAAGTCGCCGAGCTTCCATTGCGAGGACCGCAAGGGTCGTTACCATTGCTTCGGCTGCGGGGTGACCGGCGATCATTTCCGCTTTCTGACCGAGCTTGAGGGCCTGAGCTTCCCCGAAGCCGTGCAGACGATCGCAGATATGGCCGGCGTGCCGATGCCGGTTGCCGATCCGCAAATGGAAAAGCGGGAGAAGGAGCGCACTTCGCTTCTCGACGTCATGGAAATGGCGACGCAGTTCTTTCAGGATCAGTTGCAGACGGCCAATGGCGCCAGGGCGCGCGCCTATCTGCGCGACCGCGGGCTGACGGGCCGCACGATCGAGACCTTCAGGCTCGGGTTTGCGCCTGACAGCCGCAATGCGCTGAAGGAATTTTTGGCCGGCAAGGGTGTCACCAAGGAGCAGATCGAGGCGTGCGGCCTGGTGGTGCATGAAAACGTGCCGGTCTCCTATGACCGGTTCCGAGACCGCATCATGTTCCCGATCCTTTCCTCTCGCGAGAAGGTCATCGCCTTCGGTGGACGCGCCATGTCGCCGGATGCGCCGGCGAAATATCTCAATTCCAACGAGACAGAGCTCTTCCATAAGGGCAATGTGCTCTACAATTTCGCTCGTGCGCGCCGCGCGATGCAGGGCGCGAACGGCGAGGGCACGATCATCGCCGTCGAAGGCTATATGGATGTCATCGCGCTGCATCAGGCCGGCGTCGCAAATGCTGTCGCACCACTCGGCACGGCACTGACCGAAAACCAGCTTGATCTGCTCTGGAAGATGACATCGCAGCCGGTGCTCTGCTTCGATGGCGACGGTGCCGGTATCCGCGCCGCCAATCGCGCCGCCGATCTGGCGCTGCCGCATCTGAAGCCGGGGCGTAGCGTGCGTTTCGCGCTGCTGCCCGATGGCAAGGATCCCGACGATCTCGTGAAGCACGAGGGCAGGGCGCCCTTCGACAAGGTCATGGCGCAGGCCAAGCCGCTCTCGGAAATGCTGTGGGATCGCGAGGCGCGGAGCGGCAAGTTCGACACGCCGGAAGCGCGCGCCGAACTGGAAGCGCGGCTGAGACAGCTCGTGGCCGTCATTGCCGACGAAAATGTGCGCCGCCATTACCAGCAGGATATGCGCGATCGCCTGAACAGCTTCTTCCAGCCGCAATTCCAGAACCGCGGCGGTGGCGAGCGGCGCAATTTTGGTGGTGGCAATGGTGGCGGCAGTTTTCGGGGTCAGAAGGGTGGCGCTCCGGCGGGACCCCGAACCCCGGTCGCCGCGTCGGATCGTCTGGCTCGCTCGGGTCTCGTGCGCGGCCATCAGGACAATGCGGCGCTCAGGGAATGCGTGCTGGCCCTGACGGTCATCAATCACCCCTCGCTGATGCTCGACGATTACGATGAGATTGCCGCGATCGACTATGACAATCGCGACCTGCAGAAGCTCTGGTCGGCGATGCTGGGGGCGGCGGCCGTCGTTGCCGGGCCGCATCTGACGCGTGATTATCTGATGGAATGCCTCGATGTTGCGGGTTTCGGCCCGCTCCTGAAAAACCTCGATCAGCAGGTGCGCAATGCGCGGCTCTGGACGGCGACCGAGGCGGCGGCGATGGAGGATGCCCGCGAGGGCTATCGTCAGGCGCTTGCCTTCCACAAGCGCGCCAAGGATCTGCGCTGGCAGAAGATCGAGTTGGAGCGCGATATCGCGCAGGCGACGGAGGCCGGTGACGATTCCGAGATCGACCGGTTGATGCGCGCGTCCCAGGAAGTGCATTTCGAGGCATTGCGGCTTGAGAACCAGGAGGCCATTATCGATGGCTTCGGTGTGCTCTCCGGTCGCGTCAAAGGCGCTGCGAGCCACTGATGCCGCAGACAGAACGCGACGAACCGCCATTCTCGGCCTCCGATGCCCTGTTTGCAGGCACGGCGCAGCCGCTCGACGTGCTGAAGCGCGTCTATGGCTATTCCGCCTTTCGCGGCCGGCAGCAGGAAGTGGTCGAGCATGTCGTCGCCGGCGGCGATGCGGTCGTGCTCTTTCCGACCGGGGCCGGCAAGTCGCTCTGCTTCCAGATCCCCGCCCTTTGCCGCCAAGGCCTCGGCATCGTCGTCTCGCCGCTGATTGCGCTGATGCGTGATCAGGTGGAAGCGATGAAACAGCTCGGCATTCGCGCCGCAGCGCTCAATTCCTCCATATCGCGCGAGGAATATGTCGCGATCCGCCGAGGCATTTCCTCCGGCGATCTCGACCTGCTCTATGTCACCCCGGAACGTATCCTGATGGATGGTTTCCGCGAGTTGATCGGCAATGCGAAGATCGCGCTGTTTGCGATCGACGAAGCGCATTGCGTCTCGCAATGGGGCCATGATTTCCGGCCGGAATATCGCGAACTCGGCAAGCTCACAGAGCAATATCCCGGCGTGCCGCGCATTGCGCTGACGGCAACGGCCGATCCGCATACGCGGGAGGACATTATCGAGCGGCTGATGCTCGACAATGCCGCTGTTTTCACGACGAGCTTCGACCGGCCGAATATTTCCTATGAGATCGTCGAGCGGGACCAACCGCGCCAGCAGCTCCTGCGCTTCCTCTCCGGCCACAAGGGCAATAGCGGCATCGTCTATTGCCTGTCGCGTGCCAAGGTGGAGGACACGGCCGATTGGCTGAACACGCAGGGCATCCGGGCGCTGCCCTATCATGCCGGCATGGACAGGGCGCTGCGTGACGCCAACCAGGATGCCTTCCTGAAGGAAGAAGAACTCTGCCTTGTCGCGACCGTCGCCTTCGGCATGGGCATCGATAAGCCGAATGTGCGTTATGTTGCCCATCTCGATCTGCCGGGATCGGTCGAGGCCTATTATCAGGAAACGGGCCGTGCGGGACGTGACGGCCTGCCGTCCGAAGTCTGGATGGCCTATGGCATGGCCGATGTCATCCAGCGCCGGCGGATGATCGATGAGGGCAATGCGGCCGACGAAATCAAGCGCATCGAACGCGGCAAGCTGAATGCGCTGCTGGCGATCTGCGAGACGGCATCCTGCCGGCGGCAGGCGATCCTGGCGCATTTCGGCGAGGCGCATGGCGGCAAGTGCGGCGGCTGCGATACCTGCCTGAAGCCGGTCGAGACCTGGGATGGAACTGAGGCGGCGATCAAGGCGCTGGCGGCTGTCTATCGTACCGGTGAACGTTTCGGCGCCGGCCACGTCATCGATGTGCTTGTCGGCAACGTCAATGAGAAAACCGAACGTTTCCGCCATGTCGATATGCCGGTCTTCGGCGCCGGCAAGGATATTGCCGTTCGTACATGGCAATCGGTCTATCGCCAGCTTATGGCCATGGGGCTGATCCGTGTCGATCACGAGGCTTTCGGAGCCCTGAAACTGGAGCCGGAGTCGCGTGCCGTCTTCAAGCGTGAGCGCGAAGTCTTCTTCCGCAAGGATCGCGCGCCTTCCGAGCGCCGGGCGAAGAAGACCGAGCGCGCGGAGCGCAGGACGGGGCTTTCTGGTGCTGACGGCACGCTCTTCGAAGCGCTCAGGGCCGAGCGCATGTCGATTGCCAAGTCGCTCGGCGTGCCGCCCTATGTCGTCTTCCCGGATACGACGCTGATCGCCTTCGCCACCGAGCGGCCGCGCAGCCGCAAGGAACTGCTCGGCATTTCCGGCGTCGGCCAGTCGAAGCTCGAGCGCTACGGCGACGCCTTCCTGGATATTATTCTCTCCCACGACGAATAACGTGGCTGTACGGATCTTCCGCTGCAAGCGACGCGGAAGTCTGCTACAGTTCCTCAGGAGTTTTGGGGGGAACTTACATGGCGCAGTTCAACAGAGCAGTGGCGTCACTGCCCGGACGCGAGCGGATTGCCAGGCATCCGCATGGCGGGCAAGTGTTCATTCATGCAACGGCGGAGGAAACGGCCGGCGCTTACGGCATCTGGGAAACCTTCTCGGCGCCCGGCACCGGCCCTTCACGGCATATGCATACCCGCGAGACGGAGGTCTTTCGCGTCATCGAGGGAAGTTACCGCTTCTGGTGCGGAAACGAGATGATCGAGGCGCCGGTCGGCTCCGTGGTCGTGCTGCCGCCGAATGTGCCGCATCACTGGCGCAATGTCGGCGACAGCATGGGGCGGATGATGGGTTTCGTCACACCGGGTGGTTTCGAGCATTTCTTCGTGGAGCTCGAACGGGCCGGTGCCGCGACACCAGAAACGATCCTGCCGATCCAGCATAGGTTCGGCCTTGTGGAGATCGGCGACGGTCCTGATCCCTAAATATCAGATCCTCGAGAGGGCGATCAGGCGAGATCGGTATGGAGGAAATCGCTGCCTTTGTAGAGAAGGCGCGTTTTCAGTGCTTTGGCACAGGCATAGGCAGAACAATCGCCGAAATTCAGATCCGCCGGATGACCAACGACTTTTCCGTAGTGCATGCTTGCAGACAGAGCACCTTCGCCGATCTCATGTGAGATCGAAATCTCGTCAAGAACCAGATCTTCGGCGAATGCATCGATCGCTTGGGCCGCTGCCTTTAGGAGTTCGGGTGTCGTCTTCCTGCCCGCCGGCGTCTTCTGCCGTGCGAGTGCCTGGATGGCTACGAAGCGGACAAGGGGCGAGATGTGCATGGCGGGATCGCCCGATGCCGCCAAACTCTTCTCAAGCTCTTCATGGCCGGGCTATCGAGCAAGGATGGCGACGATTGCCGATGCGTCGATGAACATCAGCTACCCCACATCTCGTCGCTAAATTTCTTCATGTCGAACGACGGATCATTTGGCCCCATCGCATCCGCCAGCGATTTTGCACGCGCAAGGCGTTCACGCAACGGCCGGCTTTGCCGTGCGCGCGCAAGCTCATGATGGAGCGCCGTTCGCACAGCGTCGGTTTTTGTCGCAGCCTTGGTCAAACGCTGTAGCTCAGTTGCAAGCTCGTCGACTTCGGCGTCCCGAATATAAAGCGCCATGATGATATTCCTTTTTGCATATGCGAATATCATTCTTGAATATTCATTTCGATATCTGTGCCGGCGGATCGTCGGCTGCGAAAATATTTTCGTACCGGATCAGCGACATGCGCACTCGCTTTGTGCTAATTGCAACCCCCATCGGAGGACGTTTTTGGGATAAGGGCGTATACAATGACAAAAGCATTTCTCTCCCACCTGCAGTCGGAGCTTGCCTCGCTCAAGGATGCCGGCCTCTACAAGTCCGAACGCGTTATCACATCGAAGCAGGCCGGCGAAATCGCCGTTGCCTCTGGCGAGCGCGTGCTGAATTTCTGCGCCAACAACTATCTCGGCCTTGCCAATAACGAGGAACTGGCGGAAGCCGGCAAGAAGGCGCTCGACCGTTATGGCTACGGCATGGCGTCCGTGCGTTTCATCTGCGGCACGCAGGAAGAGCACAAGCAGCTTGAAGCGCGCATCTCTTCCTTCCTCGGCATGGAAGATACGATCCTCTATTCCTCCTGCTTCGATGCCAATGGCGGCCTGTTCGAGACGCTGCTCGGTGAGGAAGATGCGATCATCTCCGATGCGCTGAACCATGCCTCGATTATCGACGGCGTGCGCCTCTCCAAAGCCAAGCGTTTCCGCTACGCCAACAACGACATGGCGGCGCTGGAAGAGGAATTGAAGAAGGCCGAAGGCAGCCGTTTCAAGCTGATTGCGACCGACGGCGTCTTCTCGATGGATGGCATCATCGCCAATCTGCAGGGCGTGTGCGATCTCGCCGAGAAATATGGTGCCATGGTCATGGTGGATGACAGCCACGCCGTCGGGTTTGTCGGCAGGCATGGTCGCGGTTCGCCGGAATATTGCGGCGTCGAGGGCCGGGTCGATATCGTTACCGGCACCCTCGGTAAGGCGCTTGGCGGCGCATCCGGCGGCTATACGTCGGCAAAGGCTGAAATCGTCGAGTGGCTGCGTCAGCGCTCGCGCCCCTATCTTTTCTCCAACACGCTGGCGCCGGTCATTGCGGCCGCATCGCTGAAGGTTTTCGACCTCATCGACAACGGCGATGCGCTGCGCGAGCGGCTGTCGGCCAATGCGTCGCTCTTCCGCACCGAAATGACCAAGCTTGGCTTTACGCTCGCAGGCGAGGGGCATGCGATCATCCCCGTCATGCTGGGAGATGCGAAGCTTGCGCAGGATATGGCGGCACTGATGCTGAAAAAGGGCGTCTATGTGATCGGCTTCTCCTTCCCCGTCGTGCCGAAGGGGCAGGCACGCATCCGCACGCAGATGTCGGCCGCGCATTCGAAGGCGGATGTGGAGCGGGCGATTGCGGCCTTTGCCGACGCCGGCCGCGAACTCGGCGTGATTTGAAGAGCAGTTGACGGTGTGCCATGAGGCCCCCTCATCCGCCCTTTCGGGCACCTTCTCCCCGCTGGGGAGAAGGGGAGGGTTGGCCTCGGCGAGCCAAAGGGAAAAGCGATGTCCAACATGATGAAAGCACTGGTCAAGGCCAAGCCTGAAGTCGGCCTCTGGATGGAACATGTGCCGGTGCCGGAAGTCGGCCCGAACGACGTGCTGATCCGCGTGAAGAAATCGGCGATCTGCGGAACGGACGTGCATATCTGGAACTGGGACCAGTGGGCGCAGAAGACCATTCCGGTGCCGATGGTGGTTGGCCACGAATTCTCCGGCGAAATTGCCGAGATCGGTTCTGCCGTCACCAAATATCGCGTCGGCGAACGCGTCTCAGGCGAAGGCCATATCGTCTGCGGCAAATGCCGCAACTGCCGCGCGGGCAGGGGGCATCTCTGCCGCAACACGCTCGGCGTCGGCGTCAACCGCCCAGGCTCCTTCGGCGAATTCGTCTGCATTCCGGAAGCCAATGTCGTCGCCATTCCCGATGATATTCCCGATGAGATCGCGGCGATCTTCGATCCGTTCGGCAATGCCGTTCACACCGCGCTTTCCTTCGATCTCGTCGGCGAGGACGTGCTGGTGACGGGTGCGGGGCCGATCGGCATCATGGGCGCGCTCGTTGCCAAGCGCTCCGGCGCGCGCAAGGTGGTTATCACCGACATCAACCCGCATCGTCTCGATCTCGCCCGCAAGCTCGGCATCGACCACGTCGTGGACGCCTCGAAGGAAAATCTTGCCGACGTGATGAAGTCGATCGGTATGACCGAAGGCTTCGACGTCGGCCTCGAAATGTCGGGCGCCGCACCTGCCTTCCGCGACATGATCGACAAGATGAACAATGGCGGTAAGATCGCCATCCTCGGCATTGCGCCCGCCGGCTTCGAGATCGACTGGAACAAGGTCATCTTCAAGATGCTGAACCTCAAGGGCATCTATGGCCGCGAGATGTTCGAGACCTGGTACAAGATGATTGCCTTCGTGCAGGGTGGCCTCGACCTGTCGCCGCTTATCACCCACCGCATCAAGATCGACGATTTCCGCGATGGCTTCGAGGCGATGCGCTCGGGCAATTCCGGCAAGGTCGTGATGGACTGGATGTGAGGCGAGGCAGATATGACGGCCCGTCGCGGCAAGGCGGCAGCTTAGGGCGCAATCTCTATAGGCGTATGATCGGGGACGCGCGCCCAGATATCCCGCATCTCCTGGTCGGTGACGGCAATGCACCCATCCGTCCAATCCCAGAGCAGATGCATGCTCTGGACAAAACCCCAGCCATTGGGGAGCCCATGGATCATGATATCGCCACCGGGAGGGTAGCCCTTCGCTTCGGCATTCTGCCGATCGGCAGGGCTTGGGTAGGAAATATGCAGACTGAGATGCGCCATGGATCTGGGATTTCGCCAGTCGATTTCGTAGCGCCCCTCGGGCGTTTTCTCATCACCTTCCCGTTGTTTCGGCCCCTCGTCGGCAGTGCTTCCAAGGGAGATCCGGTAGGTCGAAAGGGGAGTATCGCCTCTGAAGAGAACCATGCGACGATCAGATTTATAAACGCGGATGAGGTCAGCCTGCTGTTCCAGCGGCGCGTCCGGAGGCGGGGAGCCTGAGCCGATCTTCGCCATCACTTTCGTATAAGCGAAAAAGCTGACTGCGATCGCAGCCAGAAGGATCAACCTGTTTCTCGTCATGATCCTTGCCACCGGGATTCCCCATAATCGTGTATGGTTTGTTTTTTTTAGCTCATGTTGGCTATTTGCGAAGAATCTATGGCGTACAGTCGGAATGATCTGCGGCACTTCCGGTGTTTATTCAAAAGCCCTTGTCTTTTCCCGGTGACATACTAGATAAGCATCGCAATCGCTGGCGCGGTTCAAAGCCTGTGGATAAGGCTTTTTCCGGGTTTTCGGTGGCTTTTTTTCTGGAAAAGCTTGACGAGAACAAATTTTGTGGGAATCACCGTTTCACTTGGGCGGTGAACTGGGTCAAGGCGGATCGCACAACCATGGCCGGAAATCCAATGGCAATGAAAATTTGCTGTCCGATGCCGGCAATCGTGGTTAATCAGGCTTTAAATGTCATCCCGTTAGGTGGGTATAGGTGATTCGAGGCCGGTGCGCACGCGCCAGAGCCACGAGACGGGCATTCACCGTAGCGAGTATGAATAGCGTCAGGAAGGCGACGATATAAATGGCAACGAAGGTCAAAGAGAACGAAGAAGCGGAAGTCGAACGCGACGGCGCAAGCGACGGCCCTCTTCTCGATCTTTCCGATGACGCGGTCAAGAAGATGATCAAGGCCGCCAAGAAGCGCGGCTATGTGACGATGGACGAGCTCAACGCCGTCCTGCCTTCCGAAGAAGTGACGTCCGAACAAATCGAAGACACGATGTCGATGCTGTCGGATATGGGCATCAACGTCATCGAGGATGAGGAAGCCGAGGAATCCGGCGCTTCCGGCGGCGATGACGACGACAGCTCTGATAATGACGACAGCGAAGGCGGCGAACTTGCGCCTTCCGGCGGCACCGCGCTTGCGACCGCCAAGAAGAAAGAGCCGACCGACCGTACCGACGATCCGGTGCGCATGTATCTGCGCGAAATGGGTTCCGTCGAGCTTCTGTCGCGCGAAGGCGAAATCGCCATCGCAAAGCGCATCGAGGCTGGCCGCGAAACGATGATTGCGGGCCTCTGTGAGAGCCCGCTGACCTTCCAGGCGCTGATCATTTGGCGCGACGAATTGAACGAAGGCACCACGCTCCTGCGCGAGATCATCGATCTCGAAACCACCTATTCCGGTCCGGAAGCCAAGGCTGCCCCGCAGTTCCAGAGCCCCGAGAAGATCGAGGCTGACCGCAAGGCTGCCGAAGAGAAGGAAAGGACCCGGCGTTCGCGTTCCGGTGACGACGATATTACCGATGTGGGCGGCGAAGGCATGCCTCCGGAAGAGGAAGAAGAGGACGAGGATGAATCCAACCTCTCGCTCGCCGCGATGGAAGCGGAGCTCCGCCCGCAGGTCATGGAAACGCTCGACATCATCGCCGAGACCTACAAGAAGCTGCGCAAGCTGCAGGACCAGCAGGTCGAGCAGCGCCTTGCCGCGACCGGCACGCTGTCTTCCGCCCAAGAGCGCCGCTACAAGGAGCTCAAGGACGAGCTTATCAAGGCCGTGAAGTCGCTGTCGCTCAACCAGAACCGCATCGATGCGCTGGTCGAACAGCTCTACGACATCAACAAGCGGCTCGTGCAGAACGAAGGCCGCCTGCTGCGTCTGGCTGAATCCTACGGCGTCAAGCGTGACTCGTTCCTGGAACAGTATCAGGGCGCCGAGCTCGACCCGAACTGGATGAAGTCGATCGGCAATCTGGCCGCCCGCGGCTGGAAGGAATTCGCCAAGAGCGAAAACACGACGATCCGCGACATCCGCCAGGAGATCCAGAATCTCGCAACGGAAACCGGCATCTCGATCTCGGAATTCCGCCGCATCGTGCACATGGTGCAGAAGGGCGAGCGCGAAGCGCGCATCGCCAAGAAGGAAATGGTCGAAGCGAACCTTCGCCTCGTCATCTCCATCGCCAAGAAGTACACGAACCGCGGCCTGCAGTTCCTCGACCTCATTCAGGAAGGCAATATCGGCCTGATGAAGGCGGTCGATAAGTTCGAATACCGCCGCGGCTACAAGTTCTCGACCTATGCGACGTGGTGGATTCGTCAGGCGATCACCCGCTCGATCGCCGATCAGGCCCGCACGATCCGTATTCCGGTGCACATGATCGAAACGATCAACAAGATCGTTCGTACCTCGCGCCAGATGCTGCATGAAATCGGCCGCGAGCCGACGCCGGAAGAGCTGGCCGAAAAGCTTGCCATGCCGCTCGAAAAGGTCCGAAAGGTCCTGAAGATCGCCAAGGAGCCGATCTCTCTCGAAACCCCCGTGGGCGACGAAGAGGATTCGCATCTCGGCGATTTCATCGAGGACAAGAACGCGCTCTTGCCGATCGATGCGGCCATTCAGGCGAACCTGCGAGAGACGACGACCCGCGTTCTGGCATCGCTGACGCCGCGCGAAGAGCGTGTTCTGCGCATGCGCTTCGGCATCGGCATGAACACGGACCACACGCTCGAAGAAGTCGGTCAGCAGTTCTCGGTCACCCGCGAACGTATCCGCCAGATCGAGGCGAAGGCGCTGCGCAAGCTCAAGCATCCGAGCCGCTCTCGCAAGCTGCGCTCGTTCCTCGACAGCTAAAGCGTCAACGAGGATCGAAATCAGAACCCGGTCAGCCTTGCTGACCGGGTTTTTCTTCGTTCACAAGGGCGGACTGGATTAGCCCATTGGGACATATCTAGCCCGATTGATGGTTCCCGCATTGCTTGTCCCCGTGGAGTGACAGGCTTATAATTTCGGTTGCGGGGGGAGAGAGCGGTCGCGGCGTGCGAGCGGTATCATGCGCCGCGTGATCGTGGCCTCCGCCGGGAGGTGCAGCATGACCACGTACATTCTGCTGATAAACTGGACCGATCAGGGCATCCGGAGCGCGAAGGACTCTCCCAAGCGGTTGGATGCGGCAAGGAACTTGCTCGGCAGCATGGGCGGTTCCTTCGACAAGTTTTACCTCACCATGGGCGAGTACGACATGATTGCCGTCTGCGAGGCGCCTGATGACCGCGTGATGGCGCGCTTCACGCTGTCTCTTGCTGCGGCCGGCAATGTGCGCACGAAAACCTTGAAAGCATTTCCGGAAGTGCATTATCGCGACATCATCGCGTCGCTCACATAGGCCAGGATGGCCGATAATTGGTGATGAGCCAGATGCGGCGTTGCGGTTGTCCTGCGGCGCTGGCAGTGTCGCTGCGCCTTGAACCCAGAGCATGGACTTGCCTTGCCGATGGAACATGCCGGCCTGTTGCAGAGAGGAAAGTTCGATCCGGCCTTGCCGGTATCGCTCGTGCTGCATCTTGCCATCATCGTGATCCTGCTGGCTTTTCTGCCCGATGTGCAGCCGGTTCATGCGCCGCCGGAAGATAGTGTCGACGTGGAAGTTGTCACGCCGCCGCCGACTGCCGCACCATCGCCACCGCCTGCTGTCCAGCCGTTGCCGGACAGACGTGAGGATAACGCCAATGCTGCGGCAGAGGAGGCGGCATCGGCACAGTCGCAGACTGCATCGAGGGAGCCCCTTCCGTCACTGCCTGTGGTGCCGAAACCGGTGATATCGGGACCGCCGCAACTGACCCAGGCAAACGAACTGTTTTCGGCAAAGACGCTTTCTAGCCCGCGCAGCCGTCAGGCGCTTAAGATGCTCGCAACATTGTCGGGCGGAGAGCGCAACCTGCAGCTCTGCAATCTCGAAGCGCTGGAGCAGATCAACCGATCCCGGCCGGGATCGAAGGCTGATCTCCTCGCTCCCTATGCCATGAAGCCGGAAAGGGTCAGCGGCAGCAGTGTCGAAGTCGTGGGCGGGGCTTTTCGCAGCAAGCGCAACTGGTTCAGCATCCGCTTCCATTGTGAGGTCGATCCCGCAGGAAAAACCGTCACCGCCTTTGCTTATGCGATCGGCGATGCCATTCCGAAAGAAGAATGGCAGGACCACAACCTAGTCGCCGAGGATGGTGAGGACGATCAGTGAACCTGGAGTGGTGGCCGCGATGGGGCATCATCACAAGGTTTTTTCCATTTGTGGCTTGATGCTGCCGGTTTTAAAGGCCACATCGCTGCTGTGACAGAAGAAGAAGTCGAACCGGCGGATAATGCCGACCACGAGAAGGAGCACCAGGAGCCTCGTGTTCGCTGGGGTGTCGTCGCGTCCGTGCTGGTGCACGTGCCCATCGTCGCGCTCCTCATATTCGGTCTCCCCAAGATCCAGGCGCAACCGGCCGAGGACGAGAGCGTGAAGGTGGAACTCGTCCCGCCGCCGGAGGAGAAGAAGCCGGAGGAAAAGCCGAAAGAGGAAGAGAAGCCGAAGGAGCAGGCAAAGGCTGAACCGCCACCTCCACCGCCGCCACCTCCGCCGCTGGCTGAGAAAGCTCCGGGGCAGGCAAAGCCGACGCCTGTACCGACCGTGCGCGCCGTGACCGAGTATGGCGATAGGAACAGCGGTCCCCAGAAATCGATGGCGGGGAATTCCTCGCAGGGCGAAGCGAAACCTGCCGGGACGCCACCGCAGCATGATACCGTGCCTGACCAGCCTCCGGCCGCGGCTGCGGCAGAAAAACCGCAGACTGAAACGCCTCCGGCAAAGCCCGTTCCCGATGATGTGAAGCTACCCGAAACTATCGTGGCTGACGTTTCCCCGGAGAGGAATGCGTCGCTTTCGGAATTGTCCGGCGAAGCCAAGACGAGCATCGAGCAGGCCAAGCCGCCCGAGTTAAAGCCTTCGGAAACGCCTAAAATGGAGCCTTTAAAGGATGAGCTACCTGAAGCCAAAACCTTGTTTTCACAAAACGACAGTGATGACCCTGTAGCGAGAACGGCAATAGACGGCTTGCCGCGCGGCCAGCGTATACGTCGGCTTTGCGCCAGTGAACTGCAGGCCCAGCTTATCCATGGTTCGCCGAGTTATCGTCCGATTGATTTACCGGCCAAGACAGTACACAGCGGCACCTTGCTCAGTATGGATCAGGTCGGCTTCAGTACAGCGAACGGCTGGTATGAAATTCGCTATCGTTGCGAAGTGGATGAGAATGCGACAAAAGTTGTATCGTTTGCCTTCAAGGTCGGTGACCGGATCCCGCGCAGCCAGTACGAGAAATACGGCGTTCCTGAATAGGGATGCGATACTCGATGCTTGTTCCCCTCCCGAAACAAGCCACGCGCAAGGAACCATCTCTATCGTTTTCCTATGCCCGTTATGGTACGGTAGCGAAGGGACAAATGATATGTCGAACGAGATCGAGCACTTCTTCGAGCGTCAGGAAGAAGCTGTCAGTCTGATGTTTCTGGAACACAAGGCAGACGAGCTGACCGACATTCTGGTCGCGGCCCTGGAAGAGGCTTTCGAAATTCTCCTCGAAAGCGCTCCAGCCGAAACCTTCCACTAAGGCGCCACCACCGGCTCTCCGGCAGAGCTTCTTCCCATTACAGGATCGTCATGGTCGTTCCGCTTCAGGAGGATGGCAGGCTTCCGGTTTCGCTTCGGAGCCATCTTGGCGGCTATGAATGGCGGCGCGATGCTCTCGGCCGTTCCTCGGCTTGCGTTTTCCGACTGGAGGCCGAAAGGCGTCCCGGGCTTTATCTGAAGGTCGAGGAGGCGGGGGCGTTTTGCGAGCTTGCTGACGAGGCCGAGAGGCTCGTCTGGCTTGCGAGCCGCGGCCTTCCATGCCCCGAGGTCATCACCCACGAGAGCGATGGCGAACGCAGCTTCCTCTTGATGACGGCGTTGCCGGGCGCCGATCTTGTTACGGCCGCAACGCTGCTGCCGGAAGAGCGCGTCGAAGTCCTCGCCTCCGCACTCAGCACACTCCACAGCCTGGATGTCAGTGCCTGCCCTTTCGATCATCGTCTGGACAGTCGCCTTGCCGCCGCCGAGGCGCGCATGCGGGCAGGCGTTGTCGATGAGGCGGATTTCGACGAGAAGCGGCTCGGCAAAAGCGCCTTCTTCCTGTTCGGCGAATTGCAGCGGCTACGGCCGGCAAGCGAGAATCTTGTCATTGCGCATGGCGATGCCTGCCTGCCGAACTTCCTGGCAGCAGATGGACGGTTTGCCGGTTATATCGATTGCTGCCGCCTTGGCGTTGCCGACCGCTATCAGGATATCGCGCTTGCCTGCCACAGCATCGCCTATAATTTCGGCGAGGAATTCGTGCGGCTGTTTCTCAATACCTACGGCCTGTCGATCATCGATCCCGTGAAGATGGACTATTATCAGCTTCTCGACGAGTTCTTTTAAAGCGATTCCAGCAAAAGTGTGCAGCCGCTTGCCCGGTCCGCCATCGGCTGGCAAAGTCGGCTGCGAAGGAGATTGCTATGGCAGCCAGCCAGTTCAGGATGCTGAACTCGTCAGTGCCGGGCGTGGAGGCCGTGGTGGCGACGACGGGCCATCGTTTCGCGCGCCATACGCATGAGCAGTTCGGCATCGGTCTACTCTTCTCGGGTGCGCAGAAATCGCTGAGCGGGCGCGGCATGGTCGAGGCGGAAGCCGGCGATCTCATCACCGTCAATCCGAATGAGGTGCATGATGGCTCACCGATCGGCGAGGCGCGCTCCTGGAGTATTCTCTACTTCGATCCCGCCGTCATGGATGGTCTTGCACGCGAAGTGGCAGAGGGCGGGGTTCGCCGCTCGGAGATTCCGCGACCCGTCATTCACGACAGACAGCTCGCCGACCGGTTCCGCGCGCTGTTTTCTGCCGTCACCGGCAATGAGGAGCGGTTGCGCTGCGAGGAAATGCTGCTGTCAGTCATTGCCGATGCGATGCGCGAAACAGTAATGGGGGAAATGCCTGAGAGGGTACCGCATTCCATCGCCTATGCCCGCAGCTTGATCGACGATGATCCGGCCGCCGAAACTTCACTTGCCGATCTGGCGCGCGAAAGCGGGCTCAGCCGGTTTCAGGTGCTGCGCGCCTTTGCGAGGGCAACGGGTTTTACGCCGCATGCCTATCTCGTTCAGGCGCGTGTGCATCTTGCCCGCCGGCTGATCGCCCGCGGCGCGCCACTGGCGGAGGCGGCTTTCGAAAGCGGCTTTGCCGACCAGAGCCATATGACGCGCGCTTTCGTGTCCCGCTATGGCCTGACACCCGGTGCCTATGCGCGCGGTCGTTCCTGAGCGCTTGCAATTTCATTCAAGACGTCAGGCCTCTCAACCTGTTTCCTTCTGCCGTCTCGAAAGGAGCGGCAGATGAGCAGGGAATTTCAGGGTTATATCTATCTCGCACTGGCTATGACGACGGTCGGCAGCACAGTGATTGCCAGCAAGGTCATCGCCTCCGGGGTGCCGCCCTTTACGGCGACGGCCTTGCGTTTCGCGGTGGCCTTTCCTTTTTTCCTTTTCCTGATGCGCTGGACGGGATCGCGATTGCCGCGGCTTTCCGGGCGGGACTGGCTGATCCTCGTCACGCAGGCCGGCGCAGGAAGCGTCGGATATACGATCTTGCTGATATCAGGCCTGTCGTTGACGTCAGCGGCCAATGCCGGCGTCATCATCGGGACGCTGCCTGTCGTCTCTGCGGCAATTTCTATCCTCGTGCTTGGCGAGAGGCCGCAGCGTTTCCTGCTTCTGGCAATCGGGCTTGCGGCAGCAGGCGTGTTTTCCATTGCCTTTTCGCCGGTTGCGGGCAGCGGGTCCCTTGTTGGTGATATGCTGATTTTTGGCGCTGTTATCTGCGAAGGGCTATTCATTCTGCTCAACAAGCGGCTTGGCACGGCGATTCCGCCATTGACGCAGTCGGCGCTCATGACGGCCATCGGCTTCATCGTTGCCGGTGTGCCGGCTCTGTTCGAGCATCATGATATCGGCATCGCTTCGCAACCCGCTTTGCTCGCGGTCGTCTATTACGCGCTGGTGCCGACCGTCGGCGGCTTCATACTCTGGTATGCGGGAGCGGAGCGCGTCAGCGGCGCTGAGGCCTCTCTATTCACGGCCATCGCACCAGCTACAGCTGTCATTTTCGCCTTCCTGGTTCTTGGCGAGGCGATCGGCTCCAACCAGATTTTCGGGATCGCCTGCGTATTGGCGGCGGTCATTGGCCTTGGCCTCACGAGCCTGCGCCGGACGGCGAGAAGCTAGGCGCGGCGGAAGACGTCGCGATACTCGCGTGGCGTCATGCCGGTCTGCGTCCTGAATTGCCTGTTGAAGTTTGCGAGCGAGCCGTAGCCGACCGCATCGGCAATATGGCCGACGGGCTGGCTGGTGGCGGAGAGGCGAGCGCAGGCGTCGCCGATGCGCATGCGGATCAGATAGTCGGAGACGGTGGTACCCGTGTGGCGACGGAAGAGCCGGTGCAGGCCGGAGACGCTGAGGGCTGCGATATCGGCCAGCTCTTCCAGGCCGATCGTGCGGGCGTAATGCAGATGCAGGTGGGTGAGAACCCGGTCGATGCGCTCACGGCTTTCCTGCAGTTCCGGGCTCTGGCCGGGCGTGCTGGCAAGCGCGGATGCCTGCCGGTCAGTGGCAATCCGGCCGAGGATATTCAGAAGGGACAGCAGCCGTTCGGCGGGTGGTTTTGAAAAGACCGCCTCGATTTCGCTGCGCACAGTGTCCGCCGTTTCCTTCGAAAATTGCAGCCCTCGATCGGCGCGCGACAGCATCGCTTCGATCGGGGCGAGCTCGACCGCGCCCGCCGTCACGTGACGGATCCAGTCTGGATGAAACCAGAGAACCAGCGCGATATGCGGGGTGGTCTCGTCATATTTCGCGCGGGATACCCAGGTGTGCGGCAGGTTGGGGCCGACGAGCACAAGGTCGCCGTCCCCGTATTCCCCGGTATGATCGCCGATGAAGCGCTGGCCGATGGAATTCAGCGTCAGGGTCAGCTCGAATTCGGGATGGTGGTGCCACTGGAAAGGAATCGCGTCATCCAGCCGCCGGTTTAGCATGCTCCAGGACGCATCGGCATGCCGTGGCAGGATTTCGAGATAAGGCCTCATCGGGCGCCTTTCAGATCATTGACGCCAGAATAGTATCATAATTTGCCAAGGTGGCACAACATGTGCCGCGAGGCGCGGCTACACTCCCATCATCGCCTGAAACCACAGGAATGGATCAAATGATGGGAGGATCTCATGGAACTGGCAGTGAAACGCGACGCTCATCCGACGGCCTCGTCGGTTACCACCCAACTCAAGGACATCAAGAAGAAGCTGCCGCTGCGGGTGCTCTCGGAGGCGGACTGGCAGCACTGGATCACCAAGGGCTATGTGATCGTTCGCCAGGCCGTTCCTGCGGACAATGTCGCGCGGCTTGTGGACGTGCTCTGGCGTTTTGACGAGAAGGATCCGAACGACCCTTCCACCTGGTATGCGCCGCAGCGCCGCGAGCACAAGATGAAGGAGCTCAACAATACCGGCATGCTGGAGATCTACAATCACCAGGCGCTCTGGGATAACCGGATGGAGAAGCGCGTCTATGACGTCTTCGTCGATATCTGGGACCGCGAAGACCTGTGGGTGACGATCGACCGCGCCAACCTCAACCCACCGAAGAAGGTGAAGGGCAATCCCAACGGTTTCATCCACTGGGATGTCGATACGTCCATCCGGCCGCTGCCGATCGGCGTGCAGGGCGTGTTGAGCCTCAAGAAGCAGGACGGCGATGTCGGTGGCTTCCAGTGCGTACCCTATCTCTTCGAGCATTTCGACGAATGGGTGAAGACGCAGCCCGAGGACCGTGATCCGATGCATCCCGATATGACCGGCCTTTCCGTCGTCAATATCGACATGGAGCCGGGTGACCTGATGATCTTCAATTCGCTGCTGGCCCACGGCGTTCGCCCGAACCATTCGGATAACCGGGTGCGCATGGCGCAATATATCTCCATGCATCCGGCCGAATACGACAATGCGGAGGAGCGTGAGGAACGGATCCGCCTGTGGCGGGAACTCGACCATCCCAAGCGCGATGCCTTCCCGGGCGATCCGCGCGAATGGGAAAAGCACAATGCCAAGACCGCCGAGCTGACGCCGCTCGGCCGCAAGCTGCTCGGCCTCGACCGCTGGTAAGACGATAGAAAATCACAAGCCGCGGAGGAGAACGCTTCCGCGGCTCTTTCATCATCGGCGATATGATCGCGCGGTCCGGCACGAATCCGCCAATGCTGTCCCTCATCCACACATCTGCGGGTGAAATCCGCCGAGAACGAGGAAGGGACCGCTGACCCCTTGGGATGGCCATTTGCCTACCCTATCTCTTTCGGAGAAATATCAATCCGGAGATGACATCCATGTCAGGCAAGCCGATCAAGATTCCCGGACCGGATCATCCGATCACCGTCGAACACAATTCCTCCCGCGTCGTCGTCAAGCTCGGCGGCCGCGTGATCGCCGATACGCATGATGCGCTGACGCTTCGCGAGGCTTCCTATCCGCCGGTGCAGTATATCCCACGGAAGGACGTGGATATGTCGCTTCTGGAGCGCACCGACCATGAGAGCCATTGCCCCTATAAGGGAGATGCCTCCTATTACAGCATTCCTGATGGCGGCGAGCGTTCGAAGAATGCGATCTGGACGTATGAGGCGCCCAATCCCGCCGTTGCCAACATCAAGGGCCACATGGCCTTTTATCCTGATAGGGTCGATTCCATCGAAGAGCTGCCGTCGCCCGAAGCAGGGCAGTTCTAAGGGATAACTTGACTTCCACCTTCTGATCTATCGCATCGGGAAAAATGATGCTGGACGCATAAGCGTATTGGGTTAATATGAATCCTCCTCAGGTTGCAGTATTCTCGTCGCGCGCGAGGATACTGCAGGCCGGGGACCTCATGAAACTGGATCAGGTGGAGCTTCGCTCCGAAGTATTGGATATCCGTATCGTGGAGGGCCTCGGCGATGGTTCTTTCAATCTTGAATTCGATGTCTTTCGCAGCGACGGATACGTTCTGATCCTCCTGGAAATACTGGCGGGCAGAGGCGATTTCCTTGTTCAGGGTTTCGATGAGGAAAATAGTGCCGCCTCTTCACTCCGGGGCCGGCAAAGGGTCTACATCGTAAGACCTGTTGAAGCTGATCGAAGGATTGCTGTCGGCATGTTCGCGGCCATCAACAGCAAGGTCCGGGCGACGATCGCCTGCTTCAAGCGGAAGATCGTCAATATATCAGGGGAATTGTCCTGTCCGCTGTGCCGGGCGCTCTCCAAAGTGCTCGTTGCTTCGGCACTTGCCTGGATGGGTATTCCTTCTCCGGACATTCAGGATGCGGCTGAGATTTCCACCACTCCCTCTGTCGAGCAGATGAGGAAGCTTCTAAGCGGCACGGCGACCATAGGCAGTTCGCAGAACGAACTGCTCGCTCTTGTCGGCCCGGATTTGCGTTCGGCAATCCTCGATGTCATGGAGGAGACCATTTGGCTGCTCAACATGCGCGACCAGTTCTATACCGCCGCGTGCTAGATCGTCGGGCTGCTGTCAGCTTTTGACGCCGGATGACATGCGCGGGTGCGTCAATGCCGTCAATTTGCTCTTCATCGGCACTTCAAACCAGCTCGGCGAGTTCGAATCCGGCATGCTTGCCGGTGTGGTCGGTCCGGTTGCCGCCGGCATTGTCGGCGGGTCGGTACGATCGCCGTCGTGCTTTTGTGGACGCGGTTTTTCCCCGATCTCCTCAAGGTGAAGACCTTCAGGGCTGATGGGCTCTCATCTCCTTGCCGCGGGCGTTAATTGACGCGGCAATGTCGGATGTGACCGGCGTCGAACGTCCTTCGGACGTTAACGCAAGAGGAGAAATGCAATGTCTTATGTTGATGGTTTCATCGTCGCCGTTCCCCGCGAGAATGTCGATGCCTACAAGGAATTCTCCGCCTATGCCGGGTCGATCTGGAAGGAATATGGCGCGCTCGAATATGTCGAGTGCCTCGGCAACGACGTGCCTTACGGCGAACTGACCTCATTTCCACGCGCTGTCATGGCCAGGGATGACGAGGTGGTGGTCTTTTCGTGGATCCTCTACAAATCCAAGCAGCATCGCGACGAGATCAATACCAAGGTCATGGCCGATCCGCGCCTTTCCAGCGACAAATGGAAGATGCCATTTGACGGCAAGCGCATGATCTACGGCGGTTTCGAGGAACTGCTGCGGCTCTAGTTTTGGCTCGTTTCCATTGACTTCACAGGCAAGGCGCGCCACCTCGCAGGGACAATTTGCGACGGAGTCCGCCTTGCCCCAGACAACAGTAACACTTTCCACCCGCGGCCAGGGCCTCTACGAATTCACCGATCAGGCCAATGCTTTCGTGCGCCAGTCCGGCATCGAGGAGGGGTTGCTGACGGTCTTCGTGCGTCATACTTCCTGCTCGCTGCTCATCCAGGAAAATGCCGATCCCGATGTGAAGACGGATCTCAATAGCTTTTTTCGCCGCCTTGTGCCGCCGTCTTCCGACCCGTCCATGCGCTGGGTCGTTCATACGGCGGAGGGGCCGGACGACATGCCTGCCCACATCAGGGCGGCGCTGACGCAGGTTTCGATCGGCATTCCCATCAGCCATGGCCGGCTGGTGCTCGGCACTTGGCAGGGCATCTATCTCTTCGAACACCGTGACCGCCCGCACCGGCGCGACGTGGTCCTGCATCTAAGCCCATGATCTCATTAACAGTTCTGAATGCCAACTGAATGGGCGGTTCGAACGGCATTCAGCTTCACGCGTTTAGTCTCGAGACAATCCCAAACGGGAGATCGATGAAACACCACGAGGAGACAACCCCAATGTCGCATTTCCTTGCCAAGGCTTCACTTGCCGCACTGCTCGCTCTGTGCTCCATCCCGCTTGCGGGTTCTGCCGCTTTCGCCGCGCCGCAGACGGATTTCGTCGTCAAGGCGCAGTACTACCGTCCGCCGGTTCGCGGCTGCTCGCCGATGGAGGCCATCCGCAAGGCCCGCTATTCCGGCCTGCGTAACGTGCGCATTTCCAACATCACACCGCGCCGGGTCGTCGTTGCCGGCCGGGATCGCCGTGGCTGGGACCGCATGACCTTCGCCAACGTGCGCGGCTGCCCTGTCATGTACCGCTAATTCCATCGGCCGGAGCCGGGAAAACCTGCGCTTCGGCCATTTTGCCTTGACCGCGACACTTTAGACCGTCTTCTCTCGGGACTGTATGTAAGTGATTCCGAAGCAGGCTTCGGCAATTGCCTGTGCGGCTACTAACTACGAGGATCTTTTTCATGATGCAGTTTCTGGTGAAGGCGGGGCTTGCGGCTCTTCTTTCCGCTGCTGCGCTGGCTGGCACCGTTGTGCCGGCTTCCGCACAGGTGAATATCATTATCGGCGAACCGGACCGTGGTCCGCCGCCGCCGGATTGGCGCCGCCCGCCGCCACCGCCGCCGGGATACGGCCGTCCGCCTATGCCTCCGCCGGGTTATGGTCGCCCGCCAGGTTACGGTCGTCCACCGCGTGGCGTCTGCGATCCGCGCATGGCGGAAAACATCGCCGAGGATTACGGCCTGCGCCGTACGCGTGTCGTCGATGTCACGCCACGCCGTGTCGTCGTGCAGGGCTGGAGCCGTCGCGGCCCCAACCAGATGACCTTTGGCAACGTTCGCGGTTGCCCGCTCCTGCGCCGCTGATATCGGCGTACGATCTTCACCAAGAAAACCGCCCCTGCTGTCTGCAAGGGCGGTTTTTTTGAGTGGCGTTTAAGCGCGGGGCAGGGCGCCGAAGTGCCCAGACTGTTTTTACTGCTTGATCGCAAACGTCACGTTGACGGTGACATTGTAGCTGTTTTCGCCGCCCTGAACCGGAACAGCAGCGACATCGGAGGCTTCCTTCATCATCGCTGCCCGATAGATCGGCTGCGGCATCGGACGGACGACATTCTCGCTGATCTCGATGATGCGGCCGACCTCGACGCCGGCGGCTTGGCTCAGCGTCTTGGCTTTCTTGATCGCGTTGGCGACGGCGTTCTTGCGGGCCTCCTCGAGGGCTGCTTCCGGCTTGTCGTTGGTGAACTGGATATCGCCGCCCTGATTGATGCCGAGCGTGACGGACTGGTCGATGATCTCGCCCAGCTTGGAAAGGTCACGGACGCGCACGGTGACCGAATTGCTGGTCTGGTAGCCGATCAGCTGCGGCGGCTGCGGCTGGTTATCGACCGGCTGCGGGTAATTGTACTGCGGCTGGATCGAAAAGCCCGAGGTCTGCAGGTCGCGCTCGGCAATGCCGCTCTTCTTCAGCGCAGCCAGCACCTCCTTCATGGCCTTGTTGTTCTCGTCTAGCGCTTCGCGGGCGGTCTTTGCCTGCTTGACCACGGCGAGATTGACGACGGCCATATCGGGAGCCAATGCCGATTCGCCTTCTGCGGATACGTTGATGACCGCTTCGCGCGGCTGATTCTCTTCCGCCAGAAGCGGAGCGGATGCCGCGAGCGGCAGGCTCAGAAAGGCTGTCAGAAGGGCAGTCTTGGTGTAGTTCGGCGCCATGTTTGTTCCTCGGCTGTTTGCGTCCCTGCGAGCTTTGTGTCTGCGGATTGTGAAGCTATTGCGGCAATAGCGCGCATGAGAATTTCCCTACTATAAATAATGGGTTCGACCAAAGGGTGTGGGGGAAGAAACAACGCATGGTAGATGGTGGCGGCATATGGCAGTTGCCCGCGATTAAGCATCACCTTATAAAGAAGTGCATTTCCATCTCATACTGAAGTTCCGCCTTTATGAAACTTGGTGCCTATGTCATCAACCTGAATCGCTCCATCGTCCGGTGGGAACAGCTTTCGCGAAAAGCCAATTCGCTGGAGCTCGATATCATCAGGATATCCGGCGTGGACGGTTCGCAGATCCAGCCGCACGACAAGGCGGATATCAACCAGCGGCAATTTCTTCTTCGCAACGGCAGGAACTATCTGCCGGGCGAGCATGGTTGCCACCGCAGCCATCTCAAGGCGCTTACCGAGTTTCTAAACAGCAGCAATGATGCCGCCATCATCATGGAGGACGATGTCGAGCTGCAGGCCGATCTGATGCGGCGCGCGGAGGCGGTGCTTGCCACCGTTCCGAAGGCGGAGCTGGTCAAGCTTCTCAATCACCAGTCCAATGGATTCAGATACAAGGCGATGACGAAATATCGCGATATCGTCGGCCGCTGCGTTCACGGGCCGCAGGGCTCGGCGGCCTGCTATCTCGTCACCCGATCCGGCGCGGAGAAGCTGCTGCGAACCATGTCCGTCATGGTCTATCCCTTCGATGTGGCAATAGAACGCGGGTGGTCGACCAAGGTTAATACCTTTACGCTCAAGGACAATCTGTTAGAGCTAGGGCCGAACAGTCACGAGACGGCGATTGCGACGAAGCTCGACTACAGGCGGCAGAAATTCACGGGAATACGCCGCTCCGTCACTCATCTGCTTCGCGCCGCCGATTATGCTAGAAGGGTACGGTATTCTCTATGGTAGCGAGCGAAGAGCCGATTGCCACGCCTTCCCACCTCAAGCCCGTCCTTGTCATCCTGTGGCTGCTGTTGATTTCGGCTCCCATTGTGGAAAGCGATACCTATCGCTATGCGGCACTGCTGCTGATCGGGACGACCTACGCCTATTTCAAGCCGAATTTTCGCCTGTTGAAGGGTGACTGGCTGGCGAATGCCTGTCTTGCCTGGGGTGCCTATGCGCTGCTGCGCTTCCTCTTCGGCCTGATCGTCGACGGCGAGAAGGGTGCGTCCGATTGGCTCTACGCCTTTCCGCTGTTTTTCCCGGCTGTCGGCATCGCGCTCTTTTCCAGCCGGAAACATGTCGAAACGGTCTTTGCGATCTATTTCCCGGTGGCACTGGCCGCCCTGCTGATCTCTACCGACTACCGGCTGATACTGGAAGGCGACGACCGCATTTCGCCACTTTACCACAACAACCTGATCCATGGCGCGATCGGCTGCGGCTTCCTGATGATCGGCGCCTTCTACTGGCTGCTGCATGCCTGGGAGACCGGCAAACTCGCGCGCCGTTCCGGCAGCTGGATTGTTGCCGTCGCAACGCTCGTCATCGCGCTCTGCCTTTTCAATATTTATGGCTCGAAGGCAAAAGGCGTCTGGCTGAGTCTCGTCCTCGTCGGGCCTCTCATGCTCGCTTCACTGCTGCTTTATGCAAACAGGCGCCGGGCCGCGCTGGTAGGGGCTGCTGTCCTCGCTCTCATCGCAGCGGCACTTTTTGTCGGCGGCGATGATATCTGGAGGTTTGCCGGCCCGACCTATGAGGCAACCGCACGGATCGAGACTGAAATCTCGGCGCATGGCGTATGGAATGCCGTTAGTTCCGCGATCGCGTCGAAAGATACGCCGGAGTCGATGAGCGAGCGGCTGCAGCTCTGGGCGAACGCCTCGGAAGTGATTGCCCAGGCGCCACTTTTTGGTGCCGGCAACCACTGGCTCACGCTCTGGAGTTCGACCACTTATGCGGGCGTGCCCTATACGCTGCTTCACAATGGCTATTTCGAAATGCTCGTCCGCCACGGGCTGTTCGGCATTATCGTTTTCGCCGTTCTGGCGGTCGCCATGTACAGACGCGTCGTGGCCGCGTGGAGGGAGAAACTGATCAGTCTCAGCGCTTTGCTGGCCTATACCATGATCACACTGTTCTTCCTCGGAACCATTCTGTCCAATTCCAACAATCGGCTGGCAATCGGCGAATCGTTCTTCTTCGTGTTTTCCGCCGTCGCGTTTGCCTGCGGGATCATGTTGAAGAAGGGGGAGGTCAGGCAGGAGGCCAGCATGGTCGCCGGTGATCGGAAGGCTGCCTGAGAGGGCGATGAAAGCCCGACCCAAAAGGGATTGCTGAGCGCTCCTGCGTTGGAGCGCCCGCGTTGTCAGATACCGAAATCGTCCAGAAACGAAGGATGGATGGCGGTCTTCCTTGCCTCGCGCGCATCACGATAGCGCTGCTGGGCAGAACCGAAGCCATTAACGATCCGTTGCATGAAGCCGCTTTTACGGCGTTTAAAAATCAAGTGCATAGCAAGCTCACTTTTCTTATTTTTGTTAGCCGGCGAGCATATAATTTGTGCGTGATGCTGTAACAATGGGCATTTTGGCATGCCACCTATGCAGAATATGACAGTGATGTGACAGCGGCGCGGCCTCAGGCCGCCCCGCAACAGGCTGAGGACCTTCCTCTCACCGTCGATGGTATCGGCTATGGCGGTACTGTAAGATGCTGCCGCTGTCGTCCTTTCGGGGGAAGAGACTGGCATGGAGCGCCGCCTTGCAGCTGTCCTGATTGCCGACGTCGTGGGCTATGGCCGTCTAAGCCAGGTCGACGAGGAGGGGACGCGTCTTCGTTTCCAGGCGGACCTGAGAGAGATTGTCGAGCCTTCGATAGCCGAGCATAGCGGGCGCTTGGTCAAAACCATGGGGGACGGGCTGCTGGTCGAGTTTCACAGCGTCGTCGACGCCATGCGCTGCGCAGTGGACGTGCAGAAGCTGAAGGCGAAGCATAATGCGGAGATCCCGGCCGATCGGCGTCTCGATTTCCGCATCGGCATCAACCTTGGTGACCTCATCGTCGAGGGTGACGATATTCATGGCGATGGCGTCAACCTGGCCGACCGCATGCAGTCGCTCGCTGAACCCGGTGGAATAGCGATCTCAGGCCCAGCCTACGATCAGGTGAAATCGAAACTCGACGTCGGTTTCGTCTCGCTCGGCGAGCAGAGGGTCAAAAGCATTGCCGAGCCCGTGCGAGTCTATCGTGTCGTGTTCGGCCCATTGGCGGCAAACAGAGCTGCCAACGCCCGCCGATATCCTGGCCGCTGGCGCATCGCAGCAATAGCCGTTGCGATCCTTTTCATTCCGGCGGTAGCGGCCCTGTGGTGGCAGCCATGGGTGCTGCTCGAAACCCCATCGTTGACCCAGCGCTTTGCCTATCCTTTGCCCGACAAACCTTCCGTTGCCGTATTGCCATTCATCAATGTCAGCGGCGATGTCGAGCACGATCATCTCGCCGAAGGTCTGACGGATGACCTGATTACGGAACTGTCGAAAGTCTCCGGCCTCTTCGTCATCGCGCGCCATTCCGTCTTTGCGGTGCGCGACGATGGCGGCAAGATACAGGATGTGGCGGCCGAACTCGGTGTCCACTATGTGCTTGAAGGCACGCTGCAGCGCGCAGGCTCGCGATTGCGTATCAACGTCAAACTGATCGATGCGCTGACCGGGCTTTCCCTCTGGGCCGAGCGCTATGACCGCGAATATGCCGACCTCTTCGCAGTTCAGGATGACGTGATCGGCAAGATCATCGCAGCGCTTGCCATCAGGCTGAGTGAAGGCGAGCGCACGCAATTGGCGCAGATCCCGACGGAGAATCTCGAGGCCTATGATTACTATATGCGCGCCGAGCAGGCGGGTCTCACCTATGGAGACGTGGTGACCTATCGCGAGGCGCTGTCCTATTATCAGAAGGCGATCGACCTCGATCCGAATTTTGCCGATGCGCATGCAGGGATCGCGCGGATCGCCGTCGATGTCTGGCGCAACGATTACAATATCCTCTGGTCGGCCGCCGTGGCCCGCAAGATCGCCTATGACGCTGCAGGGCAGGCATTGAAGATCGATGCGAACAATGCGCGGGCGCATACCGTGCTTGCTCTACTGCAATTGGTCGATGGCCGCCAGACGGAGGCGCTGACATCGGCAAACCGTGCCGTGCAGGCGCAGCCGAGCGACGCTGAAGCAAATGGCAATCTGGCCCTCGTGCTCGCTCATATCGGCAATCATGACCAGGCGATCAGCGAAATAGAAAAGGCGCTGCGCTTCGATCCTTCGCCGTCGCCCGGCTTCCAGTTGCTGGCCGGTATCGTTTTCTACATCGTTGGAGACGAAGACCGGGCGATCTCGCTGATGGAGGCTGCCCGCGACGCGCTTCCCAAAGCGGAGGCTGCGCGCGAATTTCTCACGGCAGCCTACATCGATGACGGCGATAAGACGCGTAGCCTGCAGGAGAAGACGAAGCTCCTGGAGCTCTTTCCCGAAAGCAATCTGAACTATTACGGCTATCTCTACGACTACTGGCGCAAGGACGATCTGAACAAGCACTTGAGCAGGTTGCAGAAGGCCGGAATTCCCGACTGGCCCTTTGGGTTTCAGGGCAAGGAGGACGACCAGGTCACCGGCGAGCAGTTGCGGGATCTCATCAGCGACAAGACGTGGGCCGGCAAACACCGCAACGGCACACAATTCGTGCAGTTCTTCGACAAAGCCGGCAACACGGCCTATCGCAGCACCAATACCAACATAACAGGCACGGTCGAAATTCAGGGGGACTGGCTCTGCGAAAAGTTCCCGGGCTATTTCCTCGATCGGATGGTCTGCGGGAGCGTTTATCGCAATCACGCTGCGGAGGAACCCGGCGCGACATATGTTCATGTCACGCCGCAGGCGCTGAAATTCTTCTCGATCGGGCGCTGACGGCAAAGCCGGGATTGTCAGGAGACCAGCGGCCGGCCGTCTATTGAGCGGAGGGATGCTGCCAGTCTTTCTGCGCCTTCTCCGAGATCAGGATATTCTGCACCTGCGACCAGTGCTTCTGGGAGTCGACCACCTTGGTGGGGTTCTTCACCAGTCCCTCGGCGGCACCCGGATCATAGCTGATATAGAGCTTGCCTTCGATGATCCGCCAGGCATTCGGATCGATATTGGTGGTCACCGTTCCGAAGGACACGCCATCGGCGCAATAGCCGCCATATTGCGGGGCATACTTGCCGGGATCCTTGACGAACATGTCACGATGCTCGGCATTGGCGAAATACCAGGTCGCGCCCAGCCAGTGATGGGAATATTGCGGCGATCCTTCCACGGCTTTATCATCCGTGAAATAGGCGACCGGGTCATAACCCTTGATCGCCACCTCCCCAAAATAGCCGGTGTTGATGAAGTCTTCCGCTGTGGCCTCGTTTGCCAGCAGCAGGACGGCGATGCCGCCTGTAGCTGCAGCCTTCACAAATCCATTCCAGTGAGACATTTCAAAGCTCCCGTTTTCAGGCGCGGTCAAATCTGCTGCACGGTCATTTTCGCTTCGTGCATTCGTCATAGAGCCACTGACCCGTAAGGTCCGCTCCCTGACAGGCGGCGCCCGCTTTCAACAACAGAGTGACGGAATCCCAGTGCGATCGCCATCCGGCCTGGGTCACCGGCGTGTAGCCGTTTCTTTCCTTCGGCTCGACATCGGCCTTTTGTGCAAGCAGGAAAGCGATGACATCGGCATGGCCTTCCTCGGCTGCCGCATGCAGCGGCGTCATATGATAGAAGTTCTCGTGGTCGTTGACGGAGGCGCCTCTTGCGACCAGCAGTTCCACGATATCGAGATGGCCGCCATAGGCGGCCGCATGCAAGGCCGTCAGGCCGCCTTTGTTGCGGATGTCGATGTCGCAGCCCCGGTCGAGAAGAAGAGTGACGACATCGGCCTTGCCGGACAGGGCCGCAATCATCAGCGCCGGCTCGCCGGTATCGTCAGGCTCAGAGAGGTTTGCGCCCTGATCCGCAAGCTGCTTGACGCGCTCGACATTGCCTTCGCGCGCGGCATCGTGCAATGGGCCTGCCGTAGCAGCGGAGATCCCAAGGGCGAAACAGATGTAGCTGATCCAAAAGACATTCATCGCGCACCCCCGTCTTGCCATTTCTGGCTTCACAGCGCGAAAGCGTGGTTAAGCTATCATGAATATTATGGGGCGGCAATGAATGGCGATGTCATTCGCTGTATTGAGACCTAGCCAGGGCAAGTCTTACACTGGGATTGACGTAAACATCCAAGTGTATTCACATCAACGCTCGTGAAGACCGACCACGAGGGATGGTTGAAAAATAGCCGCCCCGAGTTCTAGTCTTCGGAGAGTTGGGGATTTCAATATGCCATTCTCGCCTCAACGTGTCTCGCTGAAAACCCGACGTCGTTGGGGACTGGGTTTGCTGTCACTGTCGATGGGTGTTGCTGACCAACGCGCGTTGTCCAGGGTAGCCTTTATCTTGTAAGAAGATACCGTGATCTTCCTTCCGCAGAAGAAAATGCTCGCGAGGGGTTATCACTCCCCCGGTGCATCCATTTGTGGAAGAATTCGCACAACCAAACGACGAATACTCTAGCTTCATGCATACTGTGATTATGGGTATTTTATACCTGTAAGATTCGGCAAGTTGAGTCGGGGGTATGGCCCCAGCAACGGCGAAGTCCATGGGTGTATTGTCAAACTGACAACGCGTAACGGTTTGAAAAGCAGTCGATGAGGGTTGAAAGGGTGCGCGAATGAATATGCAGGCTGCTAGTTCCAGCGCGAGACACCTTGGTGATAACTTAAGGACCTTCTCGACCATCCTGGATATGCAAGGCCTTCACGAATTATCGGATACGGTCCTGCAATTTGCTAGTTATTTCGAATCTGACTTTTCAGATCAGACAAGCGAGAGAGTGCTAAAGGAAATTCGTGCCTTAAGTGATCTACTGTTGGCTGAAGAAAGCCGGCTAGACGAAAATATCGTTCTCATGACGGACGCAAGGCCAGAAGGGGGGGAGACCTCGGGCCAACTGCTCGCCAACGTTGGGAGCGCCCTCAATTCGCTCCTGCGCGCCGTGGAAGTGATTGTTAAAAGGGAAGGGCGAGCGGCCGAGCTCGCGAAAATTCAACGCGCCGATAGATTCGCCGTCGCCACCCGCCTTAAAGAAATCATTCCGCAGGATCTGGTCGTTCCGTATGAGTACGCCATCGAAGAGGAGGTGCTGGTCGTCAAGCCCGCCGCTCCCATAAGCGATGTCGAATTGGCCTCCGATGCTCAGGACGCTCTCAAAGCTCTTACGGCGGATGCTGTTCACTTGGCCGAAACGATGCGAGAGAGCAATGTTAATCGGCACCTGCATGCTGCTCTAATCAGGTTGTCGGAACGACTTGCACAAGGGAGGGTCATCCCCATTGCGATGGGGGCATCCTCCTTCTTAGACGTCCTGAATGCGGCGAAGGAAGAGCTCGATGGCGTTCTGTACGAAGATCTGAGGCAATTGGCAGTCAACGCGCTCTCCTTCGCTCGTCAATTCCCGGAGTGGAAGCGATGGAGAGAGCGCGAAGCAGATGATCTCATTGATGAGAGCGATGAGGCGGACGTTGAAGCGCATGTTGAAGGGATCAGGGATGCCCTTGCTTCTCGCCCAGACCTCGTGGATCCCGAAGTTCCACGTAGCATCCAATTCCTGCTTGAGGCCTATAATAGCCCGGGTCGCTCATCCAAACGAGCCTTCTTCGCGCTGATCGCCTCGATTGAAAGCTTGTTCGTGGCCGTGGCGAGGTACGCGTATGATTTTGTCGACACCACGGTAAAAACGGTGTCGACCACGACCGCAAAAACGCTCGCCGCAACGATCAGCTTATACGTTGCTGGTTTATATCCAGTCTTCGAAAAGCTGCCAGCTTTTGTGTGGCTGGTTGAGGGCGCGAAGCTCCTCGCAAAATGGGTCGGACTATCGATGTAATTTGGCGAGCGCTCCACCCACCCATTAATTTGCTTTCGAGCGAGCTTCAAAAGATTTTCAAAAATTCCGGAACCTAGTGTCAAAATTCCGGTTTTTCGCGTCCGGCTACAGCTACATTAGCTCTTTGAAAAGATGAAAAACTGGTGGGCCCGGAGGGACTCGAACCCCCAACCAAGCGGTTATGAGCCGCCGGCTCTAACCATTGAGCTACAGGCCCGGCACCCAGGGTGCGGTCAGCCGGGGCAATGGCACCCGCGGCTTGTGTCCGCTTAACGCAAATCCGGGGCAGTCACAAGCCATGAGCGCAAGCATCTGTGGACGATGCATATTTCCGGTTTGCCCTCTGGAACCTTCGCGTGCGGGCTACATTTACTGCTGTCAGACTGGATCTGAAAAGGGCAATCGCAGAAATGGTGGCTTCCCAGGGTACCGTGGTGCTCATCGTCGAAGATGAGCCGCTGATCAGGTTCAATATTCTGGATGTGCTCGAAGAACTGGGGCATGTAGCGCTCGAGGCAGGGAGCGCGGATGAGGCGATGGTGCTTCTGAAGGCCCGAGACGATGTCGATATCCTCTTCACCGACGTCAACATGGCCGGTTCGATGGATGGCATCCAGCTTGCCAAGCGGGTGAGGGCGATGCGGCCCAATATCGGCATCATCATCACCTCTGGCCTTGTGCGGCTCGATCCCATGTCGCTGCCGGCCAACGCGGCTTTCCTGCCGAAACCCTATCGGCACGAGGCCTTGATTTCGGTGATCGCTTCCATGACGCGGTAGCTGCAGTCAAAGCGATCAATCGGGGCTCGCCATCGACGGCGGTGGGATGGGGGTGCCCGTTGCCCCGGTCAAGGCTTCGGTATCCTCGATCTGCTTGCGAGCCTGTTCGTTGGCCTTTGCTGCTTCGTCGCGCAGTTCGGTTTCGGCAACGTTCCAGTGGCGCAAATCTTCGCCATCCGGCCTGCCTTCCTGTTCCCAGATTGCGTAGGCGCGCTCGCGTACGCGGTCCTCGTTCCGGTCCGTCATGTCCATCTTCCCTGGTTTTTCGATCATCTCAAAACCAGTTGGGGAGCGGAATGTTCCGGCAAGGCGCCTGAGATCGGGAGGCGCAGCCGGGCCTGAAGGGGAGGTCTGCTTCAAGGCCCGGCCGCTGCCCCGGGGGAACCGTTAGAACATTTCCATTTTTCTTCGAGTCATGGAAATGCTCTACCTCTTTGTTTTCACGCAATTCCGGACGCAAAACGCTCAAGCACTTTGCTGGAATTGCTTAGTTGTAGCTGCTCTTCAGCAGGTCGTTTTCCTGATGTGCCTTCTTCTCGTAGATCGTGAAGAGAGCCATCGAGAGCAGATAGGAGAGGAAGGGGTCTCCCATCTGCGTGGCGATATCGCGGGATGCGAGGATATGTCGTTCCAGCGCGCCGATATCTTTTTGCACGGTGGTTTCGTTCAAGCGGTTCATGCTGCCATCTCCAGGAATTGGGTCACGACGGAACGTGTCGGGACGTAGCGGGTATAGAGGGGGGTATCGATGCCGAGGGATGCGCGCATCCTGTCCAGCACACGTTCGGAAACTTCGAAGGCGCCGCAGCAGACCGGATACTTGCCGTAGCCATCGGCGCGGCCGAGTTCATCGACTTCGGCGCCGGCGCGCTTGTAGACGCGCTTCAGGTGCGGCTCATAGTTTGAGATCATGGTGTGGATGCCGTGATCGAGGGCACATTCGCAGAGTGCGAGCAGCAGCATGGAGAAGGCGCGGCCGGTGTCGATGTCTGGGAAATCGGCTGATATCGCTTCCTCGTCGATGCACATGCGGGTGCCTTCCCAGATGCCGGGGGCGACGAGATTGGCTGCCTGCGGGAAGGTTGCGCGGAAGACGTCGTAAAGGAGGGTCGGTCCGGTCGTCGGCATCAGGCGCATGCCGCCGTAAAGGCGGGTGCGGGTTTCGTTGCACCAGACGAGATAGGCCGGGCAGAGCGAGTCATAGCTGTCGCGCTCGAAGGGGCCGATTACCGGTACGTTCCAGCCAAGGCTATCCGCGAAGACTTTCTTGCGCAGGCGGAACATCTGGTCGAGTATGAAAGCGTATTTCTGATACTCATGTGCCTGAATGATAACGAACATTTTGCCCTCCAGCGTGTTGGGTTCGTGAGGGCAGAATGGTTCAGAACGGCGGGATCGGAAATTCCCTCATATGGGTGCCTACAGATGAGCCCCCGCATATGAGGGGGTGCTTGGAGTCTTTCCTTGCCAGGATGATATCTGACCAGGAGTTTCTATGGATTGATGATACGCAGCTGCACGGCTCGCGAGGCGGCCGCGGAAATAGTGGCGCAGCCGAGCTTGAAGCGTGCGGTTTTCAGGTAGTCGCGGGTCGTATGCTCGGAAATGCCGAGGATGACGGCGATGTCTTTGTAGTCCTTGCCGAGTGCCGTCCAATGCAGGCATTCGATTTCGCGTGGGGAAAGCGTCGGCACCGGGTCGTTCTCGCCGTGAAGCTCGTAGATGGCCTTCCGATGGATGACATGGGCGAGTTCGATCCACTCATTGCGATAGAGCTTAACCATGGAGGTCCAGTCATCGAGCGGAATGCGGGCATTGATCGATAGCAGCGCGCGGCGCTGCGCCTTGTCGGCAACGGGGATCGAATAGCCGTTTCCGCCGATCCCGTGCTTCTGGGCGTCGACGAGCATGGCATAGGCTTCCGGTGTCGGCTCGACCTCGCTCCAGTCGAAGGGCAGCTGGCGCTCGAAGCCCTGTTTGACGATCGGATCGACCTTCACATAGCTGTTGAGCAGATAGCGAGACACCCAGGCATCCGGATAGGTGGTGCGCACAAAAGGGGCGTCTATCTTTGCCGCAATGGTCTGAGCAAGGTGATAGGTGACATAGTCGACGGCATATTCCGCCTGGAAAATGCGGATGGAAGCATCGACATTTTCCGCAGCCTTGATCTGTTCGAAAACAGCTTCGAATTTTTGCGAATGGCTATTTTCCGTCATCGTGCCGCCTGCCTTAAATCGTTCAATTTTATCGCGAGGAATGTCAAAAATACAAGGCATCCCCACATATGCGGGGAATGACTTTTCCAGATCCATCTGTTAGCGCCTTTTCCGGGGAGGCTCCAGATGGACAGCAAGAGAACGTTCGATATCGCCGAATGCCATCAGGCCGCCAAAGGGCTGAAATCGAGCTGGCAGGACATGGCTGGCTCCGAGGCGCTGATCCGCGCGCTCGTCGCCGAACGCAACGGCGATACGTTGCTTGCCTTGTTCTGGACAGAGGTTCACCGGACGCTCTGCGAAGAGAAATAGTCACTCCTTTGTCGTTACATCAGTTATGAATTCCTTCGATATGGACGGGACTGCCGAGCGCCCGCCGGATTGGCTGCTGCGCAGCTTCCGCGATGATTTCCGCGCGCAGCAAGGTATTTGGCGGTCCCGAAAAGCTCTCCTGCCATTCCTCCGCTTCGATCGTTTCTTCGGCGAGAATGCCTGACGCATCGAGCCGGACGATGTGATCGCTCATTGCGCCGCGAATATCTGCCGTTCCCGAAACTGGCCCCAAAATGGTCGTGCCCGAGGGAATATCGAAGGGCACTTGGAAACAGAGATCATTCGCCTGGCTGGAACGTGTGACATGGACGGTGAATTCGGTCATGGAGCGGCCATCGGCGAAGGTTCGGATACGTCGTGTAAAGCAGCAAGATGACAGGCATATCGCGAACGTATCTCACCGGCCATCAAGGCAGATGGCATATGAACACGTCTTCACATTCTTTCGTTAGATAATTGCGGTCTGGTATCGCAAGCAAGACGCTCGAAACAAAGTACAACAAAATATCCAGCATATTCGGGCACCTCACTCAAATATGCTTGACGGATCGTTACGCTGCAGCGCAGAGGTGTTTGTGGAAACGATTACACAGCAGGTTGTTGTATCATATTGGGAGGATGGCCGGTATTGCGCGGTGGACGCACAGCGCCTTGCGCGGAGACCGCGTGAAAGCCGCCCGATGGCGGCAAGGCCGGCCCAATGGAATGAAAATGACCGAAAAGCGTGTGCATCTGGTCTTCAAGACCCATCTCGACATCGGCTTTACGGATCATGCCGAAAAAGTCCGCCGTCAATATCACGAGCGCTTCATCCCGCAGGCGATCGAGACCGGCGCGCATTTCCATGCCGAAAACCCTGAAGAGCCGAAGTTCATCTGGACAACGGGCGCATGGCTGATCTGGGATCATCTGAATTCGCGCTCGCCGGCCGAGGTTGCAGCGCTCGAGCAGGCGATCGAGCGGGGACTCATCCGCTGGCACGGGCTGCCCTTCACCACCCACACGGAGCTGATGTCGTCAGACCTGTTTCGCGCCGGTCTTTCCTATTCGCAGGAGCTCGACCGCCGTTTCGGCAGGACGACGATTGCGGCGAAGATGACCGACGTTCCCGGCCACACGCTCGGCATGGTGCCTTTGCTGGCCGAGGCCGGCATCCGCTTCCTGCATCTCGGCGTCAACACCGCTTCCCCGCCGCCTGATGTGCCCGATGTTTTCCGCTGGCGCGCGCCAGACGGAGCGGAAGTCGTCGTCATGTACCAGCGCTCCTATGGCGAGACCTATTTCCCCGAAGGTTTCGACGACGGGCTGAGCTTTGCGCATACGCAGGACAATATCGGTCCGCAGAGCGTGCCGCAGACTGCCGAAGCCTATCGCGACATGCGCCGCCATGAGCCTGACGCGATCATCCGCGCGGCGACGCTGGAGGATTATGGTGCGATCCTCTGGGACAAGCGCGAGCGCTTTCCAGTGCTGGAGCTGGAGTTGGGCGACAGCTGGATCCATGGCAGCGCCGCCGATCCCTTGAAGACGGCGAAATTTCTGGCCCTGCAGCGGCTCTATGACCGTTTTGCCGGCGAGGGGCTCAATACGCGGCGGCTCGCCTTTGGGCGCGGGCTTGCCATGGTGGCGGAGCATACGTGCGGGGTGGATATCAAATCCTACCTGCGCGACGACAGGGCCTGGGCAAAAGCCGATTTCAAAACTGCTCGCAAAACGGACTACCGGTTCGCCTATACCGAGGCTTCGTGGGACGAGCAGCGCGGCTATATCGACCAGGCCGTCGCCGAACTCGATGCCGACGACCAGCAGCAGGCACAGGCTGTGCTTGCGGAGCTTTTTGCGCCGTCGCTCGTCGACAGCATGAGCCGTGAAACCCGTCTCAGCACCGGCGGCTGGTCGATCGAGCTGAATGAGGTGACGGGTGATGTCACGGCGCTCACATCACCGCAGGGCCGGCGGATCACCGGCCGTGCTGGCTCTCTGATCGCCTATCGCTATGAGAGTTACGACGCTGCAGACGTCAACAGGCATATGGACAGCTATCTCACTCATCGCCAAGAATGGGCGGTGCTGGATCACGACAAGCCGGGGCTTGGCCGTTCTGGTGCTGCGCTCTCCAAGGTTTTCGTGCCTGATCTTAAGAGTGCCGGCGAGGGAGGGCTTCTGCTGTCCATGCCCACTGAGGCCGTTGAACGCTTCGGCGCACCGCGCCAGCTTGCCGTTGCGTTTTCGGTCGATGGCGATACCTTGCAACTGCGACTTACGCTGCGCGACAAGCCGGCGAACCGCATGCCGGAGGCAAGTTTCCTTTCCTTTACGCCCGAGGATACAAAGGGCTGGGCTTTCAGGAAGATGGGTCTCTGGCACCCATCCGGAAATTTTGCCAGATCCGGTGGAGCGCAGCTTCAGGCCGTGACGGCAGTCCGTGGCGACTTCGAGGATGCTGGAGGGGATGCCGGGGCGCTCGTCATCGAGCCCCTAGACACGCCGCTGGTCGCGCCGCAGAGCTGGGATTTCATGAGTTTCTGCAAAGGTTTACCGGATTTTGAAGAGGGAATCCGCTTCAACCTGCAAAACAATAAATGGGGAACCAATTTCCCGATGTGGTGGGAAGGCGATTTCTCGGCCCGTTTCCGGGTCAGTTTGGAATAGCCGTGCGTTCAACCGGCCCGCGACACCTTTTGGCGTTGGTAGCCGAGAGCGGCCGGCCTGCGTGGTTTCGGCGCTTTCGGGCGAAATTTGACGAGGACTTCATTGCCATCCGTCGAGGCACGAGTGCGCTCTAGCCTCTCTCGTTCGGCCGTTGCCTGGAGCCAATGTTCGGCGTCGCGACCGTGCGGCCTGCCTTCCGCTTCCCAGATCGCATAGGCTCGCTTGCATATCCACTCATGCCGGGAGGTGTTGCTCATCGTTCCGTCCTTCTTGCGCCGATCTTTTTCCCGCGATCGATTCCACACGATTGGCCTCCCGCCAAAGGCGGTACCTCAAGCTGATCTTGTAGAAGGAGCCGGCAAAATATGCCGGCATTTCGATGGGGCCGCATGGCGTTTTGCCATGCTCACCGGAAGAACGATTTCACCCGAGATGTGTTCCCGACATATTCGGTGAAATTTCGCTTCAGGAGGCCGTAGAGGCAGGAGCGGTCATTCTGGGCGTGACCGCTCGCTGTTGGCTTCGTCGTGTTTGACGTTCCAGTCCTTATGCGACCTCTGGCCGGGCGGTGTGCGATGGATAGTGGCATCATCGGAATGGGTGATGTCGCGCGGCTTAGCGCTGGAGACGCCGTTGTTGCGGCGGCCCTCGTCCGAACGGGCGAACTGTCCTTCGGCATCTTTGCGGATTTTGTCTTTGCCGTTCACGATCCTGACCTACTCGCGGATACGGTCGGGCTGAACTGGCGGACGGCGCTTGGCCGCCATCAACAAGTCCAGCTCGACGGAAGACGGACCGAAACGCGTGAAGAGGCTTTCGGCCTGTTCGTTCTTGAGGCCGTATTTGGTGGCGAATTCGTGAAGACTATAGGGGCGGCCACGCAGGGTGCGGCTGCGTCGTTCAGGTTGGTGAATTTGCGTCATTGCTGATCTCCCCAGACTGCTTGCTGGGGAAAAACCGGTCAGCGCCTTAAAGGTTCCAAAATCGGCCTTTCCGATGCCGTCTACAGGCGAAGCCGCTGTTTGAGCCTGTCCCAGCAACAAAAAATGCCGGCAAGTCTCAATGAATTTCAATCGGTTAGAACTTGCCGCGAGCAGTGCGCTCAGAAATGGCTTTATCACGCCTGTGTTACTCTATAAAATGAATCGTGTATCCGGTCCGAAGGAGGAGCCGAGCTGTTGTTTCCGCGTCGATCCGGACCGGGTCTTGAGGAAGCTGGCTTAATCCACAGAGGAGACAGACATGATGAATGCACTGCCGCCACTTCACAACGGACATGCACCGTTTACCCTGCAGCAGCTCTTCCGCGAGGCGCTTTACGCCTATGAGGAATGGGACAGCGAATTGACGGAGCCGATCGTTACCTATGAAGGCAGGGTCATCCCGATCAGCTTCGTTTTCGAAGCCATGCGCGAATGCACCGATATCGTCCCGGCCAATATCGTCAGCGCCGTCACCGAACGGTTGACCAAGCCCTGGGAAGGCGAGGGACCGTTGGACCAGATGACCTTTTCCACGGCGGCGCGCGTGCTGCGCGTTCTGGTGCGCAAGCGCCTTCTTGCCAATGGTACGCCTGATATCGCAGCACTTTCGACGCGCGCATCCGAAGGCGAACCGCGCGAATAGCCCTACAGGATCGCGGCATTGGCCGCGATCCTCTCCCATTCGGGAACCGTGCTCATTTCCAGCCGTTGAAACAGGCAGAGAAGGAATGAGCACCATGTTGAAATCCATCCTGCAAGAAATCATCGGATCCGGCGTCCGCAAGCCTCATCTGCCGCGATCGCTGGAACAGTTCCTGGGCGAGAAGAATATCTTGATCGTCTTTGCCGACGCCGAGGACGACAGGCCGATCATTCAGGACGAATTGCTGCGCAAATCGCAGATGCGGCTGATCGAAGACGATATCGAGGTCTTCACCATTGCCGGCGGCGGTGCATTCTCCCTATTCGAGGATGGACATGACCTTGATGCCGACGATGTGCGCGAACAGCTTCAGGGGCCGCTCAGCGGCGAATTCGGGTTGGTGCTGATCGGCACGGACGGCAAGGTCAAGCTGCGCTCCAGCGAACCGATGAGCGCGGAGGAAATCAGCCGCGCCGCCGATATCCATTCACCAGGCCACTGATCTCTCAGAGTTCGAATGCTTCCTTGAGGCCGAGGCTCTTGCGTTCGCGCAGGTCGAGATCAGCCTCGATATGGGCGATATGGTGCAGCATCAGATGGCAGGCGCGGTCGAGTTCCTTGCGTTCGATCGCCTCGATGATGTCCCCGTGCTCGACATGGCCGCAGCTTGAGACCGTCGATTGCCCGTAAAGCGCGATCACCAGGGATGAGCGGGCGACCAGCTCTTCCATGAAGCGCTGCATGATCGCATTACCGGATATAGCCGCGAGCGTCAGGTGGAAATCGCCCGAGGCCTTGATCTCTGCCCGTCTTGCCGTCTGGCCGCGTTCGCTCATCAGCCGGCCTTCCTCCAAAAGCAATTGCTTCAGGTGCTGGATATCGGATGGTGTGATGCGGGCGGCAGCTTCCCGCAGGATGCCGGGCTCGACCAATCGGCGGGCGGCAAAAATCTGCCGGGCCTCTTCCGGGGAGGGATAGGCGACGAAAGCCCCGCGGTTCTTTTCGACGCTGACGAGACCTTCATAGGATAGCGCCTGCAAGGCAGCGCGCGCCAGCGTGCGGCTGACATTGAAGAGATTGCCGACATCGCTTTCCGACAGTTTCGTGCCGGGGGACAGCCGCCGCTCGACGATCGCGTCCCTGATCGCATCGCGGATCTGCGGGACGCCCGTATCCTGGGCATCGTCTTGGCTCATGGCGCTGGCGGCAGATTTCATGAAATCGGTTTCCTTGATGTCAGTAAAACCATAGCCGTCTTCGTCTCAAAAGTTAAACGGATTTTGTGAGCAGAATTTAGTCAGAATTGTATACGATTTTCTGCACGAATTGAGCACGAAAGCCCATTTTGTGTGCAGCGCGAAAAATGTCCGCTCTTTCGCCAGGGGGCATTCTGTCATGAAAAATTCATGATTTGCAAGGGTTTGGAATGCGCCCATTAAATTGGCACGGCAGATGCATCGTCATTCTCGAACAGAGGAAGACACGATGTCGAAAGCGGCAGAGATCGATATAGCATCCGTTTCCAAGGTCTATGGCGCGACCACCGCAGTGCATGCCATCAGCCTTAAAATCCCGGCAGGTTCCTATTGCTGCTTCCTGGGTCCTTCAGGCTGCGGCAAGACCTCGACGCTGCGCATGATCGCCGGTCACGAGACCATTTCATCGGGCGATGTCCGCCTCGGCAACGTCGTCGTCACCGATTTCCCGCCGGCAAAGCGCGGCACGGCGATGATGTTCCAGTCCTACGCGCTGTTTCCCCATCTCGACCTTATCGACAATGTTGCTTTCAGCCTGAAGATGAAGGGTGTCGACAAGGACGAACGTCGCGCCAAGGCGCTCGACATGCTGAAGCTCATGCAGATGGATGGCTATGCAGCCCGCCGACCGGCGCAGCTTTCGGGCGGCCAGCAGCAGCGCGTGGCGCTGGCGCGTGCGCTGATTACCGATCCGGAAGCTTTGCTGCTCGACGAGCCGCTCTCCGCGCTCGACCCGTTCCTGAAGATCCGCATGCGGGCGGAGCTGAAGAAGCTGCAGAAGACGCTCGGCATCACGTTCGTGCATGTGACGCACAGCCAGGAAGAGGCGATGGCGCTCGCCGACCTGATCGTCATCATGAATGACGGGCGCATCGAACAGGCCGCTGCACCGCGCGACGTTTTCGAGAAGCCGGCAACTGCCTTCGTTGCGCGTTTCATGGGCGATCATAACGTGCTCTCCGGCCGGGTGACATCGAGCGAGAACGGCGTTGTCGTGATGCAGGTGCCGGAGGGGCAGAGCTTTTCCGTGCGCGGGACCGGCAGGGAGATCGGCGAGCCCATCGATATCGGCATCCGCACCGACCGCGTGCGCCTCCAGGTGGCGACCGAATGGACCCTCGGCTTCAACGGTATCGTCTCCAACATCGAATATCGCGGCTCCTCGGTGAAGATCACCGTGTTCGGAGCCGGAAGCGACGACTTCACCGTCATCGCAAGTGACAGCGACTATTTCGCAAAGCCGGTCTCGGTCGGCGATGCGGTGTCTCTGAGTTGGGCTCTGGAGGACGCCGTCCTCCTCGGCCGCGTTTCCGCGTGACCTTCAGCATCAAAAAAAGGGGAACTGCCATGACGACTGAAACGAAAACCACGACTAAAGCGGAAAAGGGTATTTCCCGCCGCTCGCTCCTGAAGACGGGTGCTGCCGCCGTCGGCGCCATTGCCGGCTCGGGCGCCATCACCGGCTTCCCAACCATCTGGGCGCAGACGAACATCACGCTTCGCCAGTTCGGCACCGGCGTTTCGAACATCAATGCGATCGCCGAGAAGTGCAAAGCCGATCTCGGCATCACGCTGGAGATGACGGCGACCGATTCCGATGCCGCTGCCCAGCGCGCCGTCACCCAGCCCGACAGCTACGACATTGCCGATATCGAATACTGGATCCTGAAAAAGGTCTATCCGGCCGGCGTCATCCAGCCGATGGATGTGAAGAAGCTGAAATATTACGACCAGGTCGTGCCGCTCTTCAAGAACGGCAAGCTGAAGCCAGACAGCGTCATTGCCCAGGGCACGGCGCCGCACACCGTTGGCTATGTCGAAAGCAAGGATGCCAAGACTTTCGCCAAGGGGGAGACCGAGCTCTTCACCATGATGCCGACGATCTACAATGCCGATACGCTCGGCATTCGCCCCGACCTCGTCGGCCGCGAGATCACCACCTGGGCTGATATCATGGATCCGAAGTTCAAGGGCAAGACCTCGATCCTCAACATCCCGTCGATCGGCATCATGGACGCCGCGATGATCATGGAAGCTCTGGGCAACATCAAATATGCCGACAAGGGCAACATGACCAAGGCGGAGATCGACAAGACGATCGAGTTCCTGATCAAGGCAAAGCAGGACGGCCAATTCCGCGCCTTCTGGAAGAGCTTCGACGAATCGGTCAACCTGATGGCATCGGGCGAAGTCGTCATCCAGTCCATGTGGTCGCCGGCCGTCGCCGCCGTCCGCTCCAAGGGCATTGCCTGCAAATATCAGCCGCTCAAGGAAGGCTATCGTTCATGGGGTGGCGGTCTCGGCCTCGCCGCGCACCTCAAGGGCGCGCAGCTCGACGCCGCCTACGAGTATATCAATTGGTACACCTCTGGCTGGGTCGGCGGCTATCTCAACCGTCAGGGCTACTACTCCGCTTGCATGGATACGGCCAAGAACTTCATGACGGCAGACGAATGGGGCTATTGGATCGAAGGCAAGGCGGCGCAGGGCGATATCCTTTCGCCGGAAGGCAAGGTCATGGAAAAGGCTGGTGCTGTTCGCGATGGCGGTTCGTTCGAAGAGCGCATGGGTCATGTGGCGTGCTGGAACTCCGTCATGGATGAAGACCGCTACATGGTCCGCCGCTGGAACGAATTCATCGCGGCGTAAAGCTGGGTCGGCGTTTGCCGCTTTTCCCCTCCCCAACCCTCCCCACAAGGGGGAGGGAGCACGGCGAGGGCGCGGCATAAAACTTCCTCCCCTTTGTGGGGAGGGTTGGGGAGGGGTCTTTGACGACCTCTCCTTTCTTCCTTGATGAACGAAAGGACCAGACATGGCCACGATCGCTTCAGAGCAGACGATACCGGCAGCGGAGATGCCCAAACGCGCCTTCCGGCTTGCGCCATGGGCGATCTCCTATCTGCAGGCCACGCCGCTGATCGCCATCCTCGGCTTCTTCTTCATCCTGCCGATCGCCATGATCGCGGTCGTCAGTTTCTGGGATTATGATTTCGCCGGCCTCTATCCCGATTTCCTGACCATGAACTACACCGAGACGCTCGGTTCATGGGTGACGTGGAAGACCTATCTCAACACGCTGAAATTCACTGTCATCGTCTGGGCGCTGACGCTCTTCATCGGCTTCTGGGTCGCCTATTTCCTGGCCTTCCATATCCGCAAGACCTCGACGCAGATGATCCTCTTCCTCGTCTGCACCGTGCCCTTCATGACATCGAACATCATCCGCATGATCTCGTGGATCCCGGTGCTCGGCCGCAATGGCCTCGTCAATTCGGCGCTGGTGCAGATGGGCATCGTACCGCAGCCGGTGGAATGGCTGCTCTATTCGGATTTCGCCGTGGTGCTCGCCATGGTGCATCTCTATACGCTGTTCATGGTGACACCGATCTTCAATACGCTGATGCGCATCGACCGTTCGCTCTTCGAAGCGGCGCGCGATGCCGGTGCTTCCGGCTGGCAGGTTTTGTGGAATGTGGTGATCCCGCTTGCCAAGCCTGGCATGGCGATCGGCACGATCTTCGTTGTCACGCTTGTCATGGCGGATTTTTCCACCGTGCAGGTCATGTCGGGCGGGCAGAGTGCTTCGGTGGCGCTGATGATGAAGAACCAGATGTCGTTGCTGCAATATCCGGCCGCTGCCGCCAATGCGGTCGTGCTGCTGGCAGTGGTGCTCACGATGGTCGCCGCGATTCTGCGCGTCGTCGATATCCGCAGGGAGCTCTGAGATGAATCGCGAAAAACGCTCCTTCGAATTCTATGTGCTGGCACTCTTCTTCGCTGTCTTCGTGCTCTTTCTCTACGGGCCGCTCTCGGCAATTGTCATCCTCTCCTTCCAGGGACCGGATGGCGGCCTGACCTTCCCGCTGAACGGCGTCTCGACGCACTGGTTCTTCAATCTCTTCGAGAAGCAGGCGGTCGGCGATTTCGGCGCGTCCTTCCAGCGCTCCTTCATTCTCGGCCTGATGGTGATGATCGTGACCGTCGTGGTTTCGCTGATGGCCGGCCTTGCCTTCCGCCGGCGGTTTCGCGGCTCATCGGTGCTGTTTTATGCGACAGTCGCAAGCCTCGTCGTGCCCTCGATCATCATCTCGCTTGGTATCGGCGTCGTCTTCCAGCAAGGCGGTTTGCGACCGGCATGGTATTCCTCGGCCTTCGGTGCGCATCTGACCTGGACGCTGCCCTTCGGCGTGCTGATCATGTTCGCCGTCTTCAATCGCTTCTCGCCGGCATACGAGGAGGCGGCTCGCGATCTCGGGGCGACCTCGTGGCAGACATTCCGGCATGTCGTGCTGCCGATGATCGCGCCGAGCCTGATCGGCGTCGGTCTCTTCGGCTTCACGCTTTCCTATGACGAATTCGCCCGCACGCTGATGACGTCAGGCACCTACAACACGCTGCCGCTCGAAATCTACGGCATGACCACGAACGTCACGACGCCGGTGCTCTATGCGCTCGGCACGGTCACGACGCTCTTCTCCTTCACCATCATTCTCGTCGCGCTCGGCATCATGATGATGCTCGGCCGGCGGCAGGCAAAGACCCGCTGACATGCGCATATTGATCGTCAATCCCAATACGACTGCCTCCATGACCGAGAAGGCGGCAACGGCCGGCCGCGCGGTTGCTGCCGCCGGTACGGAGATCATTGCCGCGACCTCGCGCATGGGGCCTGTCTCCATCGAGGGGCATTACGACGGTGCGCTCGCCATCCCCGGCCTGCTGACGGAGCTGAAGGAGCGGCAGGAGGCCGGTTACGATGCGGCGATCGTTGCCTGCTTCGACGATACGGGGCTCGATGCCGCGCGCACCTTCGCTGATGTGCCTGTTCTCGGGCTCTGCGAATCCGCTGTCGCTACCGCAGGCTTCCTTGCCCAGCGCTTCACGGTGGTGACGACGCTGGAGCGTTCCCGGGTGCTGATCGATAATCTCGTGCGCCGTTATGGCATGGGCGGTCGGGCGAAGGTGAGGGCATCGGATATTCCGGTGCTGGAACTGGAAGATGCTGGATCTGGCGCGATCGGCAAGCTGAAGGCGGAAATCGAACGGGCGCTTTCGGAAGATGGTGCGGAGGCGATCGTGCTCGGCTGTGCCGGCATGACGGATCTGGCGCGCGAACTGCAGGATGTCTACGGCGTGCCTGTCATCGATGGGGTCGCGGCTGCCGTGAAGCAGGCGGAAGCGCTGGTCTCGCTCGGCCTTTCCACCAGCAAGCGCGGTTCCTATGCATCGCCGCTGCCCAAACATTTCATGGGCGCGATGAGCGGTTTTGCGCCGATCCGGGCGGCCGGCTGAACATGGTGCGAACACTCGCAATGGTGCATAGCGCCAAGTTTTGACTTTACTTTTCCCCTTCGCGTGAGAATTGTCGCAGCCGATTATCACGTTAGAGGAGAGCCGTGCCATGTCGATCGACGAGGATCTGATCCGTATCGCGGAACAGGAAAAGGCACTGAGCTTCGACGCCTTCGATCTGACGACTGCATGGCAGCTCGGCAAGCTCTTGCAGGAGCTCGCCACCGAACGCGGCCTCGGCATCGCAATCGATATCACACTGCATTCCATGCCGGTCTTCTACGCGGCCTTGCCGGGTGTGACGCCTGACAATGTCAACTGGGTACGCCGCAAGCGCAACATGGTCTTCCGCTATTTCCGCAGCAGCTACGCTTCCGGCCTCAAACTGCAGAAGGAAGGCAAGACGGTCGAGGACAACGGTCTTTCCGGCGCCGACTATGCGCCGCATGGCGGCAGTTTTCCGATCAACGTCAGAGGCACGGGCTGCATCGGCGCCGTCACCGTATCAGGCCTGCCGCAGCGGGACGATCACAACCTCGCAGTCGAAGCCTTGGCGCTGATCCTGGCGAAGGATCTCGATACGCTGCGGCTGGCGTGAATTCTGCCGCATTTCCGACAAATAAAAGCCACGAAAAGCGCAAGATCGCGATCCGTTCCCGGTGACTGACGTATTTCGTGACGATAAGGTGCGCCCGGTTTTGTGACTTGCTGCCGGGACATCATGTTACGTTTGCTCTTTGCCTTTGCTGCCATTGGTTTTAGTCTTTTCCTCACCTCCTGCAATACGCTCTCGAAGGAGGAATGCGTCGCCGCCGACTGGCGGGTGATCGGTGAATCCGACGGCGCTGCCGGCCACGAGCCGCAGGAGCGTTTTGCCGCGCATGCCAAATCCTGCGAGCGGGTGAAGATCGTGCCCGATCAGACGATCTGGTATCAGGGCTATCAGGCGGGTCTCGTGCGTTATTGCACGCCGATGAGCGGCCTGATGCACGGGCAGGCGGGTCACAGCTACTCCAATGTCTGCCCACCGGCGACGGCTGCAGGCTTCCTGCGCGGCTATACGCTTGGGAACCGCCAGCATTCGCTGCAATCACGGCTAAGCTCGCTGCAGAGCGATTACGGATCGAAGGAAGCCGAGATCGACGACCTGTCACGAAAGCTCAAGGATGCGCCTGATGCGGACCGGCACGATATCCGCCGGCGGATGGACGATCTCGAAGACGATTTGCGCCGCATTCGTAGAGAGCAGCGCGACGTTGAGGATGAACTCGATGACGCGAGCGCTGAGGTGCAGTGGTTCCAGCAGAACCCGAACGCAGCGCCGCCGGTCATGCCGGGCTACTGAGGCTTTCGCCTCAAAGCTTGCCGCCGGCCTCGCTGATGCCTTTGGTCAGGCTGCCCGTTGCCGGGAAGAGCGGGATGAGGCAGGCCTGCAGGGCGTGGTAGATGTCGCCCTTGCCGGGGAAGAGCGAGTGTGAGGGCACGAGATCTTCCGTCAGTTCCTCGTGCCAGCCGCCGTTCCTGTGGTCGATGAAGGCGCGTTCGATCACGTTCCAGATCTTGCGGTAGCATTCTTCGTGATAATCGCTCGGCAGGTGCTCGTTGAGGAAGTGCGCAGCAGCAGCACCCTCGCAGGCCGGCCACCAGAGCTTGTTGCGCTTGGCCGGCTTGTCGGCCCAATCGAGCGTGTAGAAGAAGCCGCCCTTGTCATTGTCCCAGCCGAGAGCCATGGATTGCTCGAAGAGGGCTTTGGCTGCATCCGGCATCCAGTCGATCTTCTTACCGCCGAGCGCCCAGAGCTGCAGGATCAGGCGGGTCCATTCCAGCCAGTGGCCCGGCGTCGTGCCGGCCGGGCGGAACATTTCGTTCGGATGATAGTAATCCTTATCGAGGTTCCATTCGGCATCGAAATGTTCGGCGACGCGCCAGTCGACGGAGCCCGCCGAACGGCGGATGACGAGATCGGTAATGCTTTCGGCCTTGGTGAGATAGTCTTGGTCGCCGGTCGCCTCGAAAGCGGCCATCAGCGCTTCGGTGAGGTGCATGTTGGAATTCTGGCCGCGATAGCTGCCGCCATCGAGCGGTTGCCAGTCGGCAGTGAATTCCTCAGCAATCGCGCCGTGCTTGGCTTCCCAGAACCTGGTGTTCAGGACCTCGGTGATATCGGCGAGCATGCCGTCGGCCAGCGGATGGCCTGATATCTTTGCCGAGGAGGCGGCGAGCAGCACGAAGGCGTGGCCGTAGCCCTGCTTGTTGGAATCGACAGGACCGTTATTGTCCAGCGACCAGAAGTAACCGCCGTTCTTACGGTCGCGATGGTGGTTCCAGATGTAGTTCATGCCGTGATCGACCAGATCGGCGGCGCCCGGGCGGCCGAGAAGCGTGCCGATCGCGAAGCAGTGCACAGCGCGTGAGGCGATATGGAGCGGCCGCACCTGGCCTGCGGCGTTCAGCGGCCTGCCGGTGTCGTCGAGATCGTAGAAGCCGCCTTTGGGATTGATGGAATTGTGCTGGAAGAAATCGAAGAGACCGTTGGCCTGCGAAAGCAGCCAGCCGCGGTGATAGGCGCGGGTGGACCAGTTGCCGAGTGCAGGTGCCATGATACTCCTCCGAATTCGTGCACAATGCCTTTAGAAAAACGCCTATATAGAGGTCGGGCGAGTCTGTCATCCGCCAAGGCTTGCAATGCCCTAAACCGATAGGCATATGTTGACATAAAGATATCTTTATGTGATTTGTCGTTTCTGATCTTATGGCGTCAAGGAGCCTTCCCGTGTTTGATAACCTTTTTGGTCCCGAAGGGGGCAAGCGTGACGGCAGTGAAGTATTCGCGGCGCTTAAGAAAGCAGCCAGCGAGCGCATCCTCGTTCTTGACGGCGCCATGGGTACGCAGATCCAGGGGTTGGGCTTCGATGAAGACCATTTCCGCGGCTCGCGTTTCATCGGCTGCGCCTGCCATCAGAAGGGCAATAATGACCTCTTGATCCTGTCGCAGCCCGATGCGATCGAGGAAATCCATTATAAATATGCCAAGGCCGGCGCCGATATCCTCGAAACCAATACTTTCTCCTCGACCCGCATCGCGCAGGCCGATTACCAGATGGAAGGCGAAGTCTACGCGCTGAACAAGGAAGGTGCCGAAATCGTGCGCCGTGCTGCCCAGCGCGCCGAGCGTGAAGATGGCCGGCGCCGTTTTGTTGCCGGCGCTATCGGCCCCACAAACCGCACGGCGTCCATCTCGCCTGACGTCAACAATCCTGGTTTCCGCGCCGTCACCTTCGACGATCTGCGTGATGCCTATGCCGAGCAGATCGACGGCCTGATCGATGGCGGCGCCGATATCATTCTGATCGAGACGATATTCGATACGCTGAATGCGAAGGCTGCGATCTTTGCCTGTGAGGAGCGCTTCGAGGCCAAGGGCATTCGGCTGCCGGTCATGATCTCGGGCACAATCACCGACCTTTCGGGCCGCACGCTCTCCGGCCAGACGCCCACTGCCTTTTGGAACTCGGTGCGTCACGCCAATCCCTTCACGATCGGCCTCAACTGCGCGCTCGGCGCCAATGCGATGCGCCCGCATTTGCAGGAGCTTTCGGGTGTTGCTGATACATTCATCTGCGCCTATCCGAATGCCGGCCTGCCGAACGAATTCGGCCAGTATGACGAGACGCCGGAACTGATGGCGGCGCAGATCGACAGTTTTGCCCGCGAAGGCCTGGTCAATATCGTCGGCGGCTGCTGCGGCTCCACGCCCGAGCATATCCGTGTCATTGCCGAGACGGTTGCCAAGTACAAGCCGCGGCCGATCCCCGAGCATCGCCCCTTCATGTCGCTGTCGGGCCTCGAACCCTTCGAGCTGACTAAGGACATCCCCTTCGTCAATGTTGGCGAGCGTACCAACGTCACCGGTTCGGCCCGCTTCCGCAAGCTGATCACCAATGCCGATTTCACGGCAGCGCTCGATGTCGCCCGCGACCAGGTCGAAAACGGTGCGCAGGTGATCGACATCAACATGGACGAAGGGCTGATCGATTCCGAAAAGGCGATGGTCGAGTTCCTGAATCTGATTGCCGCCGAGCCCGATATCGCCCGCGTGCCTGTCATGATCGACTCGTCGAAGTTTTCGATCATCGAATCCGGCCTGAAGCGCGTTCAGGGCAAGCCGATCGTCAACTCGATCTCGTTGAAGGAAGGCGAGGAGAATTTCCTTGCCCAGGCGCGCCTGTTGCGTAATTACGGGGCGGCCGTGGTCGTCATGGCTTTCGACGAGACGGGCCAGGCCGACAGCTATGAACGCAAGGTCGAGATCTGCACCCGCGCCTACAAGCTGCTCACCGAAAAGGTCGGCTTCCCGCCCGAAGACATCATCTTCGACCCGAACATCTTTGCGGTCGCGACTGGTATCGAAGAGCACAATAATTACGGCGTCGACTTCATCGAGGCGACGCGCACGATCCGCAAGACCATGCCGCTCGTCCATATCTCCGGCGGCGTCTCGAACCTCTCCTTCTCCTTCCGCGGCAACGAGCCGGTGCGTGAGGCGATGCATGCCGTGTTCCTTTACCACGCCATCCAAGCGGGCATGGACATGGGCATCGTCAATGCCGGCCAGCTGGCCGTCTATGACCAGATCGATCCGGAACTGCGCGAAGCCTGCGAAGACGTGGTGCTGAACCGTCGCGCCGATGCGACCGAACGGTTGCTCGAGGTTGCTGAACGCTTCCGGGGCGCTGCCGGCAAGGAAGGCAAGGTACAGGATCTCTCCTGGCGCGAATGGAGCGTCGAAAAGCGTCTCGAACATGCGCTGGTCAACGGCATTACCGAATATATCGAGGCCGATACGGAGGAGGCCCGTCAGAAGGCGGCGCGGCCGCTGCACGTCATCGAAGGCCCGCTGATGGCGGGCATGAACGTAGTCGGCGATCTCTTTGGTTCGGGCAAGATGTTCCTGCCGCAGGTGGTGAAATCCGCCCGCGTCATGAAGCAGGCCGTTGCCGTTCTTCTTCCTTACATGGAAGAAGAGAAGCGCCAGAATGGCGGCGAGGAACGCAAGTCTGCCGGCAAGATCCTGATGGCGACCGTCAAGGGCGACGTACACGATATCGGCAAGAACATTGTCGGCGTCGTGCTCGCCTGCAACAATTACGAGATCATCGATCTCGGCGTCATGGTTCCGGCAACGAAGATCCTCGAGACGGCTGTCGCCGAGAAGGTCGATGTCATCGGTCTCTCCGGCCTGATTACGCCGTCGCTGGACGAGATGGTGCATGTGGCGGCCGAAATGGAGCGGCAGGGCTTCGACATTCCGCTGTTGATCGGAGGAGCGACGACCAGCCGTGTGCACACGGCCGTCAAGATCCATCCGGGCTACAACAAGGGCCAGTCGATCTATGTGACGGACGCCAGCCGTGCCGTTGGCGTCGTATCCTCGCTGCTCTCGCCCGAGGGGCGCCAGACGTATATCGACGACATCAGGGCTGAATATGCCAAGGTCGCTGCCGCGCATGCGCGCAGCGAAGCAGAGAAGGTACGTCTGCCGTTGTCGCGTGCCCGCGAAAATGCGCAGAAGGTCGACTGGGCCGCCTACAAGCCGACCAAGCCGAGCTTCCTCGGCACCAAGGTGTTCGAAGATTACGATTTGGCCGAGCTTGCCAAGTACATCGACTGGACCCCGTTCTTCCAGACATGGGAACTGCGGGGCCGCTACCCTGCCATTCTCGAAGACGAGAAGCAGGGCGAAGCCGCTCGTGCGCTCTGGAACGACGCCCAGGCGATGCTGAAGAAGATCATCGACGAGAAGTGGTTCCGTCCGCGCGCCGTCATCGGCTTCTGGCCGGCCGGTACCGTCGGTGACGATATCCGCCTCTTCAAGGACGATGCGCGCAGGCAAGAGTTGGCGACGTTCTATACGCTTCGCCAGCAGCTTTCGAAGCGCGACGGCCGCCCGAATGTGGCGCTTTCGGACTTCGTAGCGCCCGTGGACAGCGGCGTGCAGGATTATGTCGGCGGTTTCGTGGTGACGGCAGGCTTCGAGGAGATCGCCATTGCCGAACGTTTCGAGCGTTCGAACGACGATTATTCCTCGATCCTCGTGAAGGCGCTTGCCGACCGCTTCGCCGAATCTTTCGCCGAATGCATGCATGAGCGCGTGCGTCGCGAATATTGGGGCTACGCCAAGGACGAGCATCTCTCCAACGAGGATCTCATTACGGAGGCCTATGCCGGCATCCGCCCGGCACCTGGTTACCCGGCCCAGCCTGATCACACCGAGAAGAAGACCCTGTTCGGTCTTCTCGATGCGGAGAAAACTGCTGGTGTGAAGCTGACGGAGAGCTATGCGATGTGGCCTGGCTCGTCGGTCTCCGGCATCTATATCGGCCACCCCGACTCCTACTATTTCGGCGTCGCCAAGGTGGAGCGCGATCAGGTGGAAGACTATTCCAAGCGCAAGGGCATGGAGATATCCGAAGTCGAGCGCTGGCTCGGACCGGTGCTCAATTACGTGCCGCGCAAGGCCGATGAAGAGATCGAAGACGCTGCCTGATTGCAGAGTCTTTTCCGCCGCTTGAGGCGACGTGCTCAGTCATTGATTCAATGAACGACGAAGCCGGGAAGTGAATCACTTTCCGGCTTTATCTTTTTGAATTGGAAGAAAAATCAGGTCGCGCCGATCGTCAGCTCGGCGACGAAGTCATAGGCGTCGCCGCGATAGAGCGAACGAGTGAATTCCACCGCGCGGCCGGAGCCGAGATAGGAAATGCGCTCGATCGAAAGCCCGGCCTGACCGACGGGAACGCCGAGCAGATGGGCGTCGGCTTCCTTCATGTTGGTCGCGGATATGCGCTGGACGGCGCGGACGGGGCGCACGCCGCGGCGCTCCAGTTCGGCGTAGAGCGAGTTGGTGACGGAAGAGGGGTCTGGCAGGAATTCGCCTGACACGCTCGCATGTTCGATCGCCAGGGGCTGATCGTCGGCGATGCGCAGGCGCGACAGGCGCGAGACCTTGATGTCGGTGCCGAGGCCGAGGATCATCATCTCGTCGGGCGAGGGCGTGTGGACGCCCTTGTGCAGCCATTCGGAGCGGGCGCTCATGCCGCGCCGGGCCATATCCTCGGTGAAGGAGGTGAGTTGCGACAGGCGCTGTTCGACCTTCGAAACCGGCTTGGCGACGAAAGTGCCGGAGCCGTGGCGGCGCACCAGCAGGCCGTCGGCCACAAGCTCGTCGATCGCCTTGCGCACGGTGACGCGACTGACGGCGGCAAATTCGGCGATGTCGCGTTCCGGCGGCAGGGCGTCGCCATGGGCGAGGGTGCCGCTGCGGACGGCATCTTCCAGTGTGCGGCGCAGCTTCACATAGAGCGGGCCGGTGCCGCCAGCCTGCAAGCGCTCAGGCGAAAGGATGGAGGCGAGATCGTCGGTCATGCCGCACCTCTCTGCCGTTGGTTCAGGAGTTTGACGGCGAGATCGACCGCACCCCGCAGCGCATCGGCCTTCGGCTCCGACAGCAGCGCCTTGTGCCGGTCGGCAATCCAGGGATGATAGGCTTTCGCCAGTCCGCCAAGCAGGCAGATGGACGGGCATTCCGGCCAGGACAGCGCGTCGAGGCTTTCGTCGATGGCGCGCGCCGCATCCTTGATGATCTCGATTGCCGTGGCATCGCCCGCCAGCGCGCCTTCGAAGACCATGGGCGCGTAACGCGCAAAATCCGTTGGGCGGGCCGTATGGGCGAATTCGACGACGCGTTCGGGATCGTTGTCGTATTCGGCCATGAGCTTCTCGGTCAGCGATGAGGCAGTGCGGACCTTGTCATAGGCAAGCAAGGATCTTTCCAGCAGATCGCGGCCAAGACGGGCGCCGCTTGCCTGATCGCCGACGATGGAACCCCAGCCGCCGATGCCATGCAGCTTGCCGTTCCGGCGCGCATTGTAGACGGAGCCGGTTCCGAAAGCGCCGACAATGCCATCGGCGTCGCCGAGTGCGCCCTGCAGCGAAATCAGCGCATCGGTGACGACTCGTGCATTCTTGAAGGGCAGGGCCTTTTCGATGCGCTTGCCGTAGTCGCCGACATTGGCGCCGGCAACACCGACGACTGCAGTGGCTATGGAAACGGTTTCACTTTCGAGCCCCGCATCGCGCAGAGCAACGCGGGCGGATTCGACGATATTGACGAGAGAGGTTTCCAGGTCGGAAAGGATATTGGCAGGGCCAGCCCTGCCGTGGCCGATGACATTGCCCATTCTGTCCGCAACTGCGGCCCGGCAGCTTGTTCCACCGCCATCTATACCGATTGCAAGTTCCGTCATCGGACCTCCGGATACGCCGTTCCCTTATGTTTTTTATTACAATACCAAAAAAATACCATTTACCAAGCGGAAATGATCAGGAAATTTCCTGTTTTTAACATATTGATTTTAAACGATAAAAATTTTTTATGAATTTTCTCTCGTCCAGAAGTTAATTTCGGCTGGACAATTGGTATTTTTTTGGCCTTAATTCTGGAAAAGGGAACAGCGTATCGAGGCATGTGAAAACCGGCAAAGAAAAACAGCGCCGGCCAGGTTTCGAGAAAGGTGCAGACAGTGATCCGTAGGGTCGGCAAGGCTCGCGGATGTACGAGGCATCTTTCCAAGCTTTTTCCTTATTTTTCAGGCGCCCGGTTCAGCGTATCGGGAGGGCGCACCGTCCGGCCGGGGGCTATCGTCTTCCGTGTCGACAGAGCTTCGGGGCCGGCAATCTTGGCGGCTCTAAAAGGGGCGTTGGGTGTTTCCTCAGGCACGCCAACTGCTTGTTTCAGATCGAAAACAGCGCCTTGCGGCGCTTAAAAACAGGAGAGGGAAATGAAAAACACTGCTCTGAAAAGCCTGCTGCTTGCCTCCAGCCTGCTGTCGTCGGCTGGCCTCGTTCATGCCGCCGACGTGACGCTCACCGTCGAAAGCTGGCGTAACGACGACCTGCAGATCTGGCAGGAGAAGATCATCCCGGCTTTCGAAGCCAAGAACCCGGGCATCAAGATCGTCTTCTCGCCGACCGCTCCGACTGAATACAATGCTTCGCTGAACGCCAAGCTCGACGCCGGTTCCGCAGGCGATATCATCACCTGCCGTCCCTTCGACGCATCGCTCGAACTCTTCAACAAGAAGCAGCTCGTCGATCTCACCAGCCTGTCCGGCATGGAAAACTTCTCGCCGGTCGCCAAGGCCGCCTGGTCGACGGACGACGGCAAGTCGACCTTCTGCGTGCCGATGGCTTCGGTCATCCATGGCTTCATCTACAATAAGGATGCCTTCGACAAGCTCGGCATTGCTATTCCGAAGACGGAAGACGAGTTCTTCGCCGCCCTCGACAAGATCAAGGCTGACGGTACCTACATCCCGCTTGCCATGGGCACGAAGGACCTCTGGGAAGCCGCTACCATGGGCTACCAGAATATCGGCCCGAACTACTGGAAGGGTGAAGAAGGCCGCGAAGCTCTGATATCAGGCGAGCAGAAGCTGACCGATCCCGAATGGGTCAAGCCCTATGAAGAGCTTGCCAAGTGGAAGCCCTATCTCGGCGACGGTTTCGAAGCCCAGACCTATTCGGACAGCCAGAACCTCTTCACGCTCGGCCGTGCCGCCATCTATCCGGCCGGTTCGTGGGAAATCGCGCTCTTCAACACGCAGGCGCAGTTCAAGATGGGTGCCTTCCCGCCGCCGGTTCCGAAGGCCGGCGACCAGGGCTACATCTCCGACCATCCGGATATCGGTGTTGCGCTGAACGCCAAGAGCACGCACCAGGAAGAAGCCAAGAAGTTCCTCAGCTGGGTCGCTTCGCCTGAGTTTGCGGACATCTATGCAAACTCCCTGCCGGGCTTCTTCAGCCTGAACTCCAACCCGGTCAAGATGAGCGACCCGCTGGCTCAGGAATTCGTTTCCTGGCGCGGCCCGTACAAGTCGACCGTCCGTTCGACCTATCAGATCCTGTCGCGCGGTACGCCGAACCTCGAAAACGAGACCTGGGTTGAATCGGCCAACGTCATCAATGGCACGGATACGCCTGCCGTTGCTGGCGAGAAGCTGCAGAAGGGCCTCGACAGCTGGTACAAGCCGGGCAAGTAAGCCGAAGGCATGATTAGAGGGCGGCATCGGGTTGCCGCCCTCGTTCCCGTATCCTCGGCCAGGCTGGGGATGTCACAGGAACCGAGCCACGCGAAGTCTTTCGCGTGAAAGAGTCTCCCGCACCGCTGAAGCGGCGCTGCTCGATCCCCGTCGTGAACAGGGATGAGGGAGAGAACGAAGCCAAAAGCGAGCCAAGTAATGACCGATCAGACATCGGCAATTCCTGAACCGATCAAGCGTCCTATACGCTGGCATATCGGAATTTTCCTTCTTCCGGCCTTCATCGTCTATTCGGCGATCATGATCCTGCCGCTGATCGAAACGCTCCGGCTTTCTTTCTACAATACCGTTGACGGAGCTCCCACCTTCGTCGGACTCGCCAATTACAAGGTTCTCTTCGGCGATGCCCGCTGGGTGCACGACTTCTGGAATGCGCTGCGCAACAACGTGGTCTTCTTCATCATCCATATGTGCGTGCAGAACCCGATCGGAATTGCGCTTGCGGCCCTGCTGTCGACGCCGCGGCTGCGCTTCGTTGCCTTCTACCGCACGGCGATCTTCCTGCCGACGCTGCTTTCCTTCGTCATCGTCGGTTTCATCTGGAAGCTGATCCTCTCGCCGATCTGGGGCGTCGCACCCTGGCTGATGAGCCTCGTCGGCCTGAAGTGGGCCTTTGCGCCCTGGCTCGGCCAGTCCGGCCCTGCGCTGATTGCGGTGTCGCTGATCTCCAACTGGCAATATATCGGCATTCCGATGATGCTGATTTACGCGGCCCTTCTCAGCATTCCCGAGGAAGTCATCGAGGCTGCCGAATGCGACGGCATTACCGGCTGGGCGCAGTTCTGGAAGATCAAGCTGCCGCTGGTTCTGCCGGCGATCGGCATCATCTCGATCCTCACCTTTGTCGGCAATTTCAACGCCTTCGATCTGATCTACACGGTGCAGGGCGCGCTTGCCGGTCCTGACATGTCGACGGATATTCTGGGTACGCTGCTTTACCGCACCTTCTTCGGCTTCCAGCTGCAGCTCGGCGACCGCTCCATGGGCGCGACGATCGCAACGGTGATGTTCCTCATCATCCTTGCGGGCGTCTCCTTCTATCTTTTCGCCATCCAGCGGCGCATGCGCCGCTACCAGTTCTGAGGAGTGCGAGCCCATGTCGAACAGAGCGCGCACATCCCCCATCCGCACCGGCCTCGTGCATCTGGCGCTGGTTGGCTACACGCTGATCGCCATCTTCCCGGTGTTCCTGACGATCATCAATTCGTTCAAGGATCGCAACTCGATCTTCCGGTCGCCGCTGCAGGTGCCGACGCCGTCCACCTTCAGCCTCGTCGGTTACCAGACAGTGCTGGGGCAGGGTGACTTCGCCACCTATTTCCAGAACAGCTTCATCGTGACGATCGTGGCGATCTTCCTCGTACTGCTGTTCGGGGCCATGGCCGCCTTCGCGCTGTCGGAATATCGCTTCAGGGGCAATACGCTCGTTGGCCTCTATATGGCGATCGGCATCATGATTCCGATCCGTCTCGGCACGGTCGCCATCCTGCAGGGCATGGTCGCGACCGGCCTCGTCAACACGCTGACGGCGCTGATCCTCGTCTATACGGCGCAGGGCATACCGCTCGCGATCTTCATCCTGTCGGAATTCATGCGCACCGTCTCTGACGACCTGAAGAATGCCGGTCGCATCGATGGTCTCTCCGAATATGCGATCTTCTTCCGCCTCGTGCTGCCGCTGGTGCGGCCGGCCATGGCGACGGTTGCCGTCTTCACCATGATCCCGATCTGGAACGACCTGTGGTTCCCGCTGATCCTGGCGCCGTCGGAAGCCACCAAGACTGTGACGCTCGGTTCGCAGATCTTCATCGGCCAGTTCGTCACCAACTGGAATGCGGTTCTCGCGGCCCTGTCGCTGGCGATCCTGCCGATCCTCGTTCTCTATGTCATCTTCTCGCGGCAGCTGATCCGCGGCATTACCTCGGGAGCCGTCAAGTGAGCCAATCCGACAAGCCGATCCGCGTTCTCGTCGCCGGCCTCGGCAATATGGGCCGCAGCCATGCGCTCGCCTATCATAACAATCCGGGCTACGAGATCGTCGGCCTCGTCAACCGCTCGAAGCCGTCGCAGTTGGCACCTGAGCTGGAGCAGTACACGATCCATCCCGATTTCATGACGGCGCTTGCCGAGCTGAAGCCGGATCTCTGCTCGATCAATACCTATTCCGACAGCCATGCCGATTACGCGGTGGCCGCCTTCGAGGCTGGCTGCGACGTCTTCGTCGAAAAGCCGCTGGCAACGACCGTTGCCGATGCGGAGCGCGTCGTGGCTGCGGCGAAGAAGGCAAAGAAGAAGCTGGTGATCGGCTATATCCTTCGCCATCATCCGTCCTGGAAGAAGCTGATCGAAGAAGCGCGAAAGCTCGGTGGTCCCTATGTCTTCCGCATGAACCTCAATCAGCAGTCCAGCGGGCCGACCTGGGCGACGCATAAGTCATTGATGCAGACGACCTCGCCGATCGTCGATTGCGGCGTGCACTATGTCGACGTCATGTGCCAGATCACCGATGCTAGGGCGGTCGAGGTGCGCGGCATGGGCCTGCGCCTGTCGAACGAGATCGCGCCTGATATGTATAATTACGGCCATCTGCAGGTGCTCTACGAAGACGGTTCCGTCGGCTGGTACGAGGCTGGCTGGGGGCCGATGATTTCCGAGACCGCTTTCTTCGTGAAGGATGTCATGTCGCCGAACGGCGCCGTTTCGATCGTCATGGACCCGAAGGCGAAGTCCGACGACATCGACACGCATACCAAGACCTCCGTCATCCGCCTGCATACGGCAGAGACCGGGCCTGACGGCAAATTCATCCGTCCCGATCAGGACATGACGATGGAAGGCGAGCCAGGTCATCAGGCGCTTTGCGACCTGGAACAGGCTTTCGTGGCGCGCGCTATCAACGAGGATCTGGACCTTACCCGCCATATGGATGATGCCGTAGCCTCGCTGCGCATCTGCCTTGCCGCCGACGAGAGCGTGCGCACCGGCCGACCGGTTAGACTATAAGGAAAGACTAGTGGGATCGCTTCAACTCAAATCCATCCGCAAGGCCTACGGCAAGCATGACGTGCTGAAGGGCATCGATCTCGAGGTCAAGGACGGCGAATTCGTCATCTTCGTCGGCCCCTCCGGCTGCGGGAAATCGACCCTGCTGCGCAGCATCGCCGGCCTGGAAGACGTGACATCGGGTGCCGTCATCATCAATGGCCGCGACGAGACGCTGACGCCACCGGCCAAGCGTGGCATCGCCATGGTGTTCCAGTCCTACGCGCTCTACCCGCACCTGACGGTCAAGGACAATATGGGCCTCGGCCTCAAGCAGGCGGGTACTGCGAAGGACGAGATCGAAAAGCGCGTCTCCGAGGCGTCCTCGATGCTGTCGCTGGAACAATATCTGGCTCGCCGCCCGGCCGAACTTTCGGGTGGTCAGCGCCAGCGCGTGGCGATCGGCCGTGCGATCGTGCGCGAACCGGAACTTTTCCTGTTCGATGAGCCGCTCTCCAACCTCGATGCGGCGCTGCGTGTGCAGACGCGCCTCGAGATCGCCCGCCTGCATCGCAGCCTCAAGGCGACGATGATCTATGTCACCCACGATCAGGTCGAAGCCATGACGCTTGCCGACAAGATCGTGGTGTTGAATGCCGGTGCGATCGAGCAGATCGGCTCGCCGATGGAGCTCTATAACCGCCCGGCCAATGTTTTTGTCGCAGGCTTCATCGGCTCGCCGCAGATGAACTTTATTTCCGGCGACAAGGTGGGTGATGCCGATGCAAAGACGGTCGGCATCCGCCCCGAGCATCTGACGCTGTCGCGCGACAGCGGCACCTGGAAGGCGAAGACCGTGCATGTCGAGCATCTTGGTGCCGACACCATCGTCTATCTGGAATCCGAGCAGTGCGGCCTGCTGACCGCGCGTCTCTTCGGTGAGCACAAATACGAGCCCGACGAGATCGTCTATGCGACGCCGGACGGCACCCATATCCATCGCTTCGATGCAAACGACAAGGCGATCCGCTGATCGCAGTCGGAACACGAAAGCCCCGCCATCGAGCGGGGCTTTTTCGTCCTGGCGATAAAGCGGCCGGAATCAGCGCCGAAAGAGCCGGCCATCGATGATGATCAGGCTCGCCATGTGGCGGCGGGTGGCCAACAGCGACGGGACAATCCGGATATCCGAATTATCTGGAATTCGGTGCTGTATTATCGTGATCGCCCGGATTCATATGTTTCGACCGAGTTCCCGCACGCTCAGCCAAGGACCGGGCGCATGAAACTGCGCTCGTAGCTGACGATGCTGCGGTTGCGCTTGTCGAGCTCGAAGGCGGCTTGGCATTCCGGGTCGTTTGCCATGCGCGTCCGGTAATCCTCGTAAGCCGCGAGGCTCGGGAAGGAGAACAGTGCGATTGCGATATTGTTGGCACCTTCGGACGGCAGAAAGTAGCCGTGGTGGATGCCGCCCATCCTGTTGACGATCGGGATCCAGAGCCGCGCATATTCCTCGAATTCGGCGAGCTTATAGGGATCGATCACATAGCGCAGATAGCAGGTAATCATCGAAGTATCCTGTCATGGAAAAACCGGGCGGATGGCCTTCGGCCTGTTTCGTTCATTGCTGTGGCCGAAGGCCAGGACGGCGACGCCAAAGTGAGATCAAATTGTCTCTATGCAGCACGGTTCGCGTCACTTCAACCTCTCTGTGACAGTGCGCCAACCGGAACGGAAAAAGGCGCCGCATCGGCGACGCCTTCCCGACGAATTCGATCGCTTCCGATCAGTCGCGGATAACGAGCAGGTCGGCGGCCATGAAGCGGAGTGTCACGGTCTCGCCAGCGGACGGCGGAGTGACACCCGGGCTGTTGAACATGTCGAAGGAGATCACGTTGCCGCCGACATCCATGCGGGTGCGGATGACCGAACCGAGGAAGTGTGCGGAGACGACCTTACCTGTCAGAGCCGTATCGCTGCGGGCGCCTTCGGCGAGCGAACCAGCTTCCGGGCGCAGAGCGAGCTGAACGGTATCGCCGACCTTGTAGGCCTGAACCGATTGCTTCAGTGTCACACCCTGATCGCCGATCTGGATACGGTTGCTGTCGGGGTCGACGACCTTGGCTTCGATGAGGTTCAGCGTGCCGACGAAGGAGGCGACGAAACGCGTCGCGGGCGTGTTGTAGATCTCGAAGGGCGTGCCGATCTGGTCTGCCTTGCCGGCATTCATGACGACGATGCGGTCGGAGATCGAGAGCGCTTCTTCCTGGTCGTGCGTGACGAAAACCGTGGTGATGCCGAGCGACTGCTGGATCTGGCGGATTTCTTCGCGCAGTGACACGCGGATCTTGGCGTCGAGAGCGGACAGCGGTTCGTCGAGCAGCAAGACCTGAGGCTTGACGGCAAGGGCGCGGGCGAGTGCTACGCGCTGCTGCTGGCCGCCCGACATCTGGTACGGGAAGCGGTCTGCCAGGTGATCGAGCTTGATCAGGCCAAGCATTTCCTTGACGCGGGCGTCGATCTCAGGCTTCGGTGCGCCGGCGACCTTGAGGCCGAAGGCGACGTTGTCGTGCACCGTCATGTTGGGAAATAGTGCATAGGCCTGGAAGACCATGCCGATATTGCGCTGGTTCGGTTTCAGCGAGCTCTGGTCTTTGCCATTGATCGTCAGCGTGCCGCCGGTAGGCGTCTCAAAACCGGCGATCATGCGCAAAACGGTCGTCTTGCCGCAGCCTGATGGACCAAGGAAGGAGACGAATTCCCCTTTCTCGATGTTCATGTTGAAGTTCTTGACGACCTGGGTCTGGCCGAAGGATTTCTGAATATTGGTCAGCGTAAGAAAGGACATGAGCCAAATACCTTATGCTTTAGCCGGGCGGGCTTTGCCAAAGCGAGAAACGAGGTTGAGCAGGCCCATGCTGAGCCAGGTGATCGAGAATGCGATGACCGCAAGCGCGGAAGGCTCATAGGCCTTGTTTGCACCGACGAGCTGCAGGTAGGGACCGAAGGCTGGACGATTCAGAAGTGCTGCGAAGGTGAATTCGCCCATGACGATCGCGAGCGTGATGAAGGCGCCCGAGAGCACACCGCTCATGACGTTCGGGAAGATGCATTTGAACATGATCGTCATCCAGCTCGCACCCAGGCTTTCGGCTGCTTCCGTCAGCGTGCGCACGTCGATGGCGCGCATGGCGGTATCGACGGAGCGGTACATATAGGGCAGCGAGAGCGTGATGTAGGAGATGACGAGGAGCATGTCGGTGCTCCTTGCATAGCCTGTCAGCGGTAGGATCGATGACGAGTTGTACATGCGCAGGTAGCCGAACACGATGACGATCGCCGGAATGACGAGCGGCAGCAGCGTGATGAATTCGACGACCTGACGCATCTGCGGCAGACGCAGGCGCACCCAATAGGCCGTCGGCACGACGAGCAGCATGCCGAAGACGATGGTGAGTGCCGCCATCAGCATGGAGTAACCGAAGGTCTCGCGGAACTGGACGTCCGAAAAGACTGACTGATAGGCGTCGAAACTATAAGTGCCACGACGCATACGCAGCGAAAACTCGATGGTGCCGATCAGTGGAATGACGAAATAGGAAGCGCCGATGATAATGGCGATCCAGGCTCCAAGACGTTGAGCTTTCATTTCTGCCACCTTTCGGCACGCATGCGCAACATGAGGTAAAGGATGTTGGAGACGCCGGTTATGACGATCATGCCGAACGCAATGGCGTATCCAAGGTTGGCGTTATGCAGAACGTCACCACGGATCTGAGCGTAGAGCAGGATTGGCACGATGTTCAGCGAACTGCCAGTCAGCGCGAAGGCGGTAGCGATGGCGCCGAAGGCGTTGGCGAAGAGCAGCAGCGCCGTGCCGAGCAGGCTCGGCCAGAGGATCGGCAGGGCGACCATCGTCCAATATTGGCGGTTGGTGGCGCCGAGAATCTCAGAGGCTTCGCGCCATTCCTTCTTCATGCCGTCGAGCGCCGGTGTCAGGATCAGCACCATCAGCGGGATCTGGAAATACATGTAGGTGATGGTGAGGCCGAAGAAAGACAGCAGGTTGAAGCCGGTGCCGTAGAGATTGAAGCCAAAATAATCACGCAGCAAGACCGTCACCAGGCCGGTGCGGCCGAGCGTTGCGAGAAAGGCGAAGGCGAGCGGCACGCCGGCGAAATTCGAGGCGACGCCGGAGAAGGTCAAAAGCGTCGAGCGCACCCAGCTGGGCAGACCGCCGAGCACGACGGCCCAGGCAAGGAAGAAGCCAATCAGCGCGCCGCCGAGAGCCGACGCCACCGAGACCCGGATACTGATCCAGTAGGCGCTGATAATGGATGGAGTGAAGAGATCGCCGATGTTCTTCAGCGTGAAATCGCCCTCGGGCGTCAGGAACGCGCCGGCCACGAGATAAAGCGTGGGGATGATCAGAAACAGCAGAGAAAAAATAAGGAAGGGTGCAATGCCCAGCCAGTCGATCACGCGGTCTTTGTTGATCAAGGGGGCGCTGCTTACCATAGGTGTTGAAACGGTACTCATGGAAAGCTCATCCTGGGGCGTCGGAGTGAGAAAACCTCCCCGCCTTTTGGGCGGGGAGGCAGGATCGGAGATTACTTGACGGCGGCGCCGACGACGGAATCCCAGTTCTTGGTGATGGCTTCCTTGCCGGCAGCCTGTTCTTCGAGCGTCGGGAAGACGGCCTTTTCATAGGCTGCTGCCGGCGGCAGCTTGTCGAGCAGGTCCTTCGGGATCTTGTTGTTCTTGGCAAGATCGTTGAAGCGGATCGGGTGGCAATAGCCCTTCAGCCAGCCGAGCTGACCTTCGTCGGAATAGAGGTATTCCATCCAGAGCTTGGCAGCGTTCGGGTGCGGAGCGAAGGCAGAGATGGCCTGGACGTAGACGCCGGCGACGACGCCCGTCTTCGGAACAACGACTTCGAACGGAGGATTGCCCTTCAGGCTTTCACCCCAGGAAAGCGCGTTGTAGTCCCAGGCGACGATGATCGGCGTGGAACCCTGAGCGAAGGGAGCAGCCTTGCCGACGACAGGCACGAAGTTGCCAGCCTTGTTCAGTTCGGCGAAGAACTTCAGGCCTTCTTCGCCGGCCTTGGCTGCGTCACCGCCGGATGCGGAAAGACCTGCAGCATAGACGCCCTGGACGGCCTGGTTGGCGGTGCGCGGATCGCCTGCGAGAGCAACGCTGTTTGCGTAATCGCTCTTCTTCAGATCGGGCCAATCAGCCGGCGATTCTTTGACGAGGTCCTTGTTCACGAGGAACGAGAGAACGCCGTAATAGTCGCCGTACCAGTAGCCTTCTGCATCCTTGGCGGAATCCGGGATCGAATCCCAGGTGGAGACCTTGTAAGGCTGGATCAGGCCGTCTTTCTTGGCGGACGGACCGAAGGAGAGACCGACGTCGATAACGTCGGGAGCCTGCGGGCCGGTGTTGCCCTTGTTGGCCTTGATGGCTTCGACTTCGTCACCCGAGCCGGCATCCGGGTTCAGTTCGTTGACTTCCAGGCCGTATTTGGCCTTGAAGCCGGCAATGACGTCGCCATAGCCACACCAGTCATGCGGGAGGGCGATCGTGGTCAGCGTGCCTTCCTTCTTGGCGGCGGCAATAAGTTCCGCGCTCGGTTCTGCGGCAGCAATCGCGGTTGAAGCCACGATCATCGCAGTAGAAAGCGACAGAAGTCGAGAAATGTTAGAGATCACTGTAGTTCTCCTTCGGGTTTTCAGTGTCCGGCGATGCTGTTAATGAGCTTGCATGAAGCTTGTATGACAGTTGCATGACGTTAATTTTGCCATGAATAGCAGGCGCTTGCAGCAGATGTTTCATTTGCGACAGGCTGTTCTGTTTCCGCGAGATCCGTTGTTGTTTTTGCCCCTTTTTTAGTTGTCCCTCCTAACCGGGTTTGCGGAAAAGCCGGGTCTGTTCGAACAGGCCTTCCAGCGTTTTCATGCGCTCCTTCGTCTCGTCCCATGTCGAGTTCTGCACCGCTTCGATCAGTGCCTCGACGATGAAGAGCGTGACGACGGAGGAATCCCATGCCGACGGCGCCTCGATCTGTACACGAAAGGCGTGACGGGCGAGCTTGGCGGCGGGCGAAGCCCACTGGTCGGTGAAGATGATGATTTCGGCTCCGCGCTTGCGGGCGGCAGTGGCAAGGCTCACCATTTCCTGCTCGTAGCGGCGGATATCGAAGATGATGAGCAGGTCGCCCTGATTCATATTGAGGACATATTGCGGCCAGCTCGACGAATTGGAGGAGAGCAGCGCCGTGTTCGGGCGAATGACCTGCATATGGGTAAAGAAGTATTCGGCCAGCGCGCCGGTGATGCGCCCGCCGACGAAATAGAGCGTGCGCTTGCGGTCCGAGAGCAGGGCGGCGACGCTGTCGAAGGTTGCGGTATCGAGATCGGAAAGCGTCTGGCGCAGATTGCCCATGATGGCATCGGCGAAGCGGTTCAATATGTGGGTGCCCGGCGCGTTCTGAGCCCAGCGGTCGTGTTTGGCAATCGGGTTGGAAATCGTCGCCTCGACTTCCTGGTGTAGATGCTGCTGGAAATCCGGATAGCCCTTGTAGCCGAGCTTCTGGACCATGCGCACGACCGTCGGCGTGGAGACGCCGGCATTTTCGGCGATGGTGGTGATGCTGCCGAGGCCGGAGACGGGGTAGTTGTCGAGAAGGCTTTCAGCCAATTGCTTCTCGGCGCGCGTGAGCACGCCGAAATACGAATGAATGACGTCCGAAACGGTCTTGGCCGCGACACTCACGTGATTTTGCTCCCCGGGATGGTCTGGCGCCACTTTCCCACTGAAAGTTAACAACGCTGTCACAATCCATGTCAATGACTGTCATGAAAAGAAATTTTCAGAGTGCGCTTGACACTGCCGCAAACCTGAAGAATTCTTTTCTTGTAAAGAATTTATTAAGCGATGGGGGAAGCGCCTTTGGTGCTGGCTCAGGCCCGAATTCTCAGCGATGCCGACGGCGAATGCGTCGCAATCGAACGCGCTCACGGCAAGAACCCCGTGCTCATCATCTGCGAGCACGCATCCCGCACGCTTCCTGAACATTTCGGCGATCTCGGTCTTTCCGAAGAAGCGCTGTCGAGCCACATCGCCTGGGATCCGGGTGCGCTTGCCGTTGCCCGCGCCATTTCGGCAGCTCTTGATGCGACACTCATCTACCAGCGCTTCTCGCGGCTGATCTATGACTGCAACCGGCCGCCGAGTTCGCCGGGCGCCATGCCCGAGGTCAGCGAGATCTATACGATTCCCGGTAACAAGGATTTGACCGAGGGCGAGCGCCGTGCCCGCACGGAAGCTCTCTATCTGCCGTTCCACGATGCCATCAGCGCCCTGATCCGCGACCGTCAGGCGAGCGGGCAAGACAGCGTGATCGTGACGATCCACAGTTTTACACCGATCTATAATGGCCGGCAGCGCGCTGTCGAACTCGGCATCCTCCACGACGAGGACAGCCGCCTTGCCGACCGCATGCTGGATTTTGCAGCCGAGGCGCCGCTCTACCGTACCGAACGCAACGAACCCTACGGGCCTGAGGACGGCGTGACGCACACGCTGATCCTACACGGCATTTCCAATGGGCTTCGCAATGTCATGATCGAGGTCCGCAACGACCTTATCGCAGACGATACCGGCCAAGGGGTCGTGGCCGACTATCTCACAAGGCTTCTCCAGCAGAGTCTGGATGCCTGAATAAAAAGAAGACCCCGGGGAGCAGTTTAACTGCGAACAGCCCGCAAGGCGAAAAGCCACGGGCACTATTGGCACAGGATCGGCCGCAATTCCGCGGGCGATTGTCAACAGGGGGAAGTCATGTCGGACTATACTGAAAGTGATAAGAAGCAGGATATGCATATCCTGCATTCCATGGGCTATGCCCAGGAACTCGAACGGCGAATGAGCTCGTTCTCGAACTTTGCCGTTTCCTTCTCGATCATCTGCATTTTGTCGGGCGGCATCAACTCGCTAGCGCAGGCAACCGCGGGTGCAGGCGGTGCCGCCATCGGCATCGGCTGGCCGGTCGGCTGCTTCGTTTCGCTTGTCTTCGCCGTCGCCATGGCGCAGATCAGTTCCGCCTACCCGACGGCCGGCGGCCTCTATCACTGGGGTTCGATCCTCGGCAACCGCTTCACCGGCTGGTTGACCGCCTGGTTCAACCTGCTCGGTCTCGTCACCGTTCTCGGCGCCATCAACGTCGGCACCTACTATTTCTTCATGGGCGCCTTCGGCACGGGCTATCTCGGCCTGACGGACACGACGACGGTGCGCATCGTCTTTCTGGTGATCATCACCGGCGCGCAGGCGCTTGTGAATCATATGGGCATCGGGCTCACCGCAAAGCTCACGGATTTCTCCGGTTACCTGATTTTTGCAACCGCAATCGCGCTTGCTGCCGTGTGCCTGCTGTCGGCTCCGTCCTATGAGTTCGGCCGTCTCTTCACCTTCGCCAACTATTCGGGTGAAGCGGGTGGCAATGTCTGGCCGGCGACTTCGGGCACCTGGGTGTTCCTGCTCGGCCTGCTGCTGCCGATCTACACGATCACCGGCTATGACGCTTCCGCCCATACATCGGAAGAAACCGTCAAGGCGGCGCATTCCGTACCGCGCGGCATGGTCTCGTCCGTCCTTTGGTCGGCTCTCTTCGGCTATATCATGCTGTGCTCCTTCGTACTCATGCTGCCAAACATGGACGATGCGGCAAAGCAGGGCTGGAACGTGTTCTTCTGGGCGATGGATACGCAGGTCAATTCGTTTGTGAAGGATATCCTCTACTTCGCGATCTTCGTCAGCCAGTGGCTGTGCGGCCTTGCGACCGTCACCTCGGTCTCGCGCATGATCTTCGCCTTCTCGCGTGATGGCGGCCTGCCGGCCGCCAAGGCGCTGTCGAAGGTGAGCCCGAACTACCGCACGCCGGTTGCCGCGATCTGGACGGGCTCGATCCTCTCTGTGCTCTTCGTCTGGGGCTCGTCGCTCGTTTCTATCGGCGAGACGCCGGTTTACACCATTGTCGTATCATGCACGGTCATCTTCCTGTTCTTCTCCTTCGCGATCCCGATTACGCTCGGCCTCTTCGCCTGGGGGACCTCGAAGTGGGACAAGATGGGTCCGTGGAATCTTGGCGAGGGTACGTTCAAGCTCTTCGCGGTTCTCTCGATCCTCGCGATGATCCTGATCTTCGTTCTTGGTATCCAACCGCCGAACGATTGGGCGCTCTACATCACCGTCGGCTTCTTGGTTCTGACAGGCATCGTCTGGTTCGGCTTTGAAAGCCGTCGCTTCAAGGGGCCGCCGATTGGCGATGAAGTGGTAAGGCGCCAGGCTGAGATCGCAGCGGCCGAAAGGGCTGTCGGCGAAAGCTAAGAACTGAGGCTTCCCTCTCACATGGCGGGGCCGCGTCGCGCGGCCCCATCACGGCTCAACGAAAAGGCATCGAACGGGTTGATCCCGGCGCTCGCATGCCGTTTCGTTGTCCCGATTTCCCGGTTTCAATTTCAGGCGGATACATCATGAGCAGCTATACTCTCGACGATCTCAGACAGGACGTTGCCGACGGGCGCATCGATACGGTGCTGGCCTGCCAGGTGGACATGCAGGGACGCCTGATGGGCAAGCGTTTCCAGGCAGAATTTTTCCTCGAAAGCGCCTGGAAGGAAACGCACAGCTGCAATTATCTGCAGGCGACCGACATGGAGATGGAAACCGTCTCCGGCTACAAGGCAACAAGCTGGGAAAAGGGTTACGGCGACTATGCGATGAAGCCGGACCTTTCGACACTGCGGCTCATTCCTTGGCTCGAAGGCACGGCGCTCGTGCTTTGCGATGTGCTGGACCATCATACGCATGAGGAAGTGGCGCATTCGCCGCGCGCGATCCTGAAGAAGCAGGTGAAACGGCTGGAGGACATGGGCATGAAGGCCTACATGGCTTCCGAGCTCGAATTCTTCCTCTTCGACCAGAGCTACGAGGCAGCCCAGGCGTCCGGCTACCGTAACCTGAAACTCGCCAGTGCCTATAACGAGGATTACCACATCTTCCAGACGACCAAGGAAGAAGAGGTGATGCGGGCGATCCGCAAGGGTCTGCAGGGCGCCGGCATTCCGGTCGAAAATTCCAAGGGTGAGGCATCCGCCGGCCAGGAGGAAATCAATGTACGTTATGCCGATGCGCTTGCTATGGCCGACCGGCATGCGATCATCAAGAACGGCTGCAAGGAAATTGCCTGGTCGAAAGGCAAGGCGATCACCTTCCTCGCCAAGTGGCATTACAATGCCGCCGGCAGTTCCTCGCATATCCACCAGTCACTTTGGAGCCTGGAAGAAAAGCCGCTCTTCTTCGATCATGCCGGTCATCATGGCATGACGCCGCTGATGCAGAACTATATTGCCGGGCTGCTCAGCCACGCGAGCGAGATTACCTATTTCCTGGCACCTTACATCAACTCCTACAAGCGCTTCATGGCCGGCACCTTCGCGCCGACCAAGGCCGTGTGGAGCAAGGACAACCGCACGGCCGGTTATCGCCTCTGCGGCGAAGAGACAAAGGCGATCCGCATCGAATGCCGCGTCGGCGGCTCCGATCTCAATCCCTATCTCGCCTTCGCGGCCCTGCTTGCCGCCGGTATCGACGGCATCGAGAAGAAGCTGGAACTGGAAGCGCCCTATGTGGGGGACGCCTATTTCGGCAAGGATATCCGCGAAATCCCGCGCACGCTGCGGGCTGCCACCAAGGCCATGACGGAATCGGAGATGCTGCGCACAGCCTTCGGCGACGATGTCATCGACCACTATACCCGCGCTGCCGAATGGGAGCAGGAAGAATACGACCGCCGCATCACGGATTGGGAAGTGGCGCGCGGCTTCGAGAGAGCTTAAGAACATATCCGAAGCGGAAAGTCGCCCGACCGGGTTCTCCTTGAGGGATCAGTCGTGGCGTCTTTCCCTGCGGCTCAGAAGAAAACAGGATTCAGATCATGACAATGATCCAATGCATTTCGCCGATCGACGGCTCTGTTTATGCGGAGCGTCCGGCGCTTTCGCTCGAAGCGGCAAAGGAAGCCGTCGCGCGTGCGCGCAAGGCGCAGAAGGCCTGGGCCAAGCGTCCGCTCGAAGACCGTGTCCAGCTGGTGCTGAAGGGTGTCGCGCGTCTCAACGAGATGTCCGATGTCGTCGTGCCCGAACTTGCCTGGCAGATGGGCCGGCCGATCAAGTATGGTGGCGAATATCGCGGCTTCAACGAACGCTCCAATTATGTTGCCTCGATCGCAGCCGATGCGCTGGCGCCTGTTGTCGTCGAGGAGAGCGACCAGTTCGAGCGCCGCATCGAGCGCGAGCCGCATGGCGTCGTCTTCGTGATCGCGCCCTGGAACTACCCCTATATGACGGCGATCAACACGATCGCTCCGGCGCTGATGGCCGGCAATACCGTCGTGCTGAAGCATGCCTCACAGACGCTGCTCGTCGGCGAGCGTCTGGTGCAGGCCTTTGTCAAGGCCGGTATTCCCGAGGACGTGTTCCAGAATGTTTTCCTCGATCATGAGACGACTTCGGCCCTGATTGCGGCCGGCAGCTTCAACTTCATCAATTTCACTGGCTCGGTCGAAGGAGGCCGCTCGATGGAGCGGGCTGCGGCCGGCACTTTCACCGGGCTCGGCCTCGAGCTCGGCGGCAAGGATCCGGGCTATGTGATGGAAGATGCCGACCTCGATGCGGCCGTCGATACGCTGATGGATGGCGCGACCTACAATTCCGGTCAGTGCTGCTGCGGCATCGAGCGCATCTATGTGCATGAATCGCTCTATGACGCCTTTGTCGAGAAGTCGGTCGCCTGGGTTTCAAACTACAAGCTCGGCAATCCGCTCGATCCGGAGACAACGCTCGGCCCGATGGCCCACAAGCGCTTCGCCAGGGTGGTGCGCGAACAGATCGCCGACGCGGTCGCCAAGGGCGCCAAGGCGCTCGTCGATCCGAAACTCTTCCAGGCCGATGACGGCGGCGCTTATCTCGCGCCGCAGATCCTCGTCAATGTCGACCATTCCATGGCCTTCATGCGCGAAGAAACCTTCGGTCCGGCCGTCGGCATCATGAAGGTGAAGGGTGACGATGAGGCCCTAGCGCTGATGAATGACAGCCAGTACGGCCTTACCGCCTCGCTCTGGACCAAGGATGCCGAGCGGGCAGGGCGGCTTGGCCGCGACATCGAAACCGGCACCGTCTTCATGAACCGCGCCGACTATCTCGATCCGGCGCTGTGCTGGACCGGTGTCAAGGAAACCGGCCGCGGCGGCTCGCTGTCGATCATCGGCTTCCACAATCTGACGCGCCCGAAATCCTACCATCTCAAGAAGGTTACAGCATGAGCAGCGCCAACATCACCGCCAACTGGAGCTACCCGACATCCGTCAAGCTCGGCCGCGGCCGCATCAAGGAACTGGCCGACGCCTGCAAGAGCCTCGGCGTGAAGAAGCCGCTGCTCGTCACCGACCGCGGCCTCGCCTCGATGGCGATCACCAAGAACGCGCTCGACATTCTCGAAGATGCCGGGCTTGGCCGGGCGATCTTCGCCGATGTCGATCCGAATCCGAACGAGAAGAACCTCGAAGCCGGCATCAAGGCCTTCCGCGATGGCGGCCATGACGGCGTCGTAGCCTTCGGCGGCGGCTCGGGCCTCGATCTTGGCAAGTGCGTGGCCTTCATGGTCGGCCAGACGCGCCCCGTCTGGGATTTTGAAGATATCGGCGACTGGTGGACGCGCGCGAGCATCGAAGGCATCGCGCCGATCGTTGCCGTGCCGACGACGGCCGGCACCGGCTCGGAAGTCGGCCGCGCCAGCGTCATCACCAATTCCGCGACTCATGTGAAGAAGATCATCTTCCATCCGAAATTCCTGCCGGGTGTCGTCATCGCCGATCCGGAACTGACGGTCGGCATGCCGAAGATCATCACCGCCGGCACCGGCATGGATGCCTTCGCCCATTGCCTGGAGGCTTACTCTTCGCCGTTCTACCATCCGATGTCGGCCGGCATCGCGCTGGAAGGCATGCGCCTCGTCAAGGAATTCCTGCCGCGCGCCTATAAGGAAGGCACGGATCTGGAAGCGCGCGCCAACATGATGTCGGCAGCCGCCATGGGCGCGGTCGCCTTCCAGAAGGGGCTTGGCGCAATCCATGCGCTCTCGCACCCGATCGGCGCCGTCTACAACACGCATCACGGCATGACCAATGCGGTCGTGATGCCTGCTGTGCTGCGCTTCAACCGCCTGGCCATCGAAGAGAAGATTGCGCGCGCCGCAGCCTATCTCGGCATATCAGGCGGTTTCGACGGCTTCTACGATTACGTGCTGAAGCTGCGTTCCGACCTCAACGTCCCTGACAATCTGACGGCGATGGGAATCACCCCCGACCGGATCGATGAATTGGCGGCAATGGCGATCGAAGACCCAAGCGCCGGTGGCAATCCGGTTGCAATGACGCTTGAAAATACTAAGACCCTGTTCAGGGATTGCTTCTGATCAGATAAAGGCGGACCTATTAACTTTCCCGGAAAGCCTTGGTTTTCCGGGATTTTTTGTTTTTGGCGCATGCTTATTTCTGATGATGTGAAAAATGCAGGCCGCAATTTCAGCGGGTCCGGTTAACAGTTTGTTAACCACGATTGGAAAGGATGGGTTAACCGCACGATGCTCCGACGGTGCGATTAACAACGAGCGATGCCGGCTCGCGCGCCACTCCCCTTCGAGGACTAAGAATATGCCAGTCATCACATTCGCAAATACCAAGGGCGGCGCCGGCAAGACCACAGCCGTATTGCTGCTTGCCACTGAACTTGCACGTCAGGGCTACCGTGTCACGATCCTCGATGCCGATCCGCAGCACTGGATTTCGCGCTGGCACGAAATTTCCGGCCATGTGCCAAATATCAGCGTCATTGATTTCGTAACGACAGCCTCGCTGCCGCAGCACATCAGCGAGAATAAACAGAATACCGATTACTTCATCATCGACCTGCCGGGCGCGCGCAATCCGCTGCTGGCAACAGCCGTCGGCCTCTCCGACCACGTGCTGATCCCGATCCAGGGCTGCGCCATGGATGCCCGCGGCGGCGCCCAGGTTCTCGAACTCCTGCAGTATCTTGAGGAGAAGGCAAGCATCAAGATCGGCCATTCGGTCGTGCTGACGCGTGTGAACTCCATGGTCACCACCCGCGCGCTGCAGCTCGTCAAGGCGCTGTTGAACGAGCGCCATGTGCCGGTTCTCGATACGGCCATCATCGAACGCTCTGCATTCCGCGACATCTTCGATTGCGGCGGCACGCTGCATACGATGGATCCGATGCGCGTCAGCAATCTCGACAAGGCCCGTGAAAATGCCCTCTGTTTCGCAGAGGAAATCATTCGCAAGGTGCCGGGCCGGCTTCCAGTTGCTGTTCGGCTGGCAAACGCGATGCGCAGCGCTGCCTGATCGCAACATCTCGATAGAAGAATTGATGCCTCGGTTTGTGCCGGGGCATTTTCCTATTTGAGATTACAAGCAGGTGGAGTTGCTGCTCCTCATCCAGTTCGGCGAGCGCCCGGCGGAGACACCAGGCGAATAGACGTCCTCAATCGACGAATTCGACCGTCACGCCGGGCTTGACCATCTTGGCAAGCTCCGTCGCATCCCAGTTTGTCAGGCGGATGCAGCCGTGGCTCTGGGTGCGGCCGATCCTAGAGGGGTCGGGCGTGCCGTGGATGCCGTAGGTCGGCTTGGAAAGCGCCATCCAGACCGTGCCAACTGGGCCATTCGGGCCGGGCGGAATGTCGAGGATCTTGTCGTTTGTGCCCTGCTGGAAATTGATCTTCGGATTGTAGGTGTAGCCAGGGTTAAAGGCGACGCGCTCGACTGTCACCGTGCCAGAAGGCGAGGGCGTGTCCGTGGAGCCGATAGAGGCGGGATAGGCGGCAACGAGGTTGCCGGCGTCGTCATAGGCAAAGACCTGCTTGCGGCCCTTGTCGGCGAGGATCTTTGCGACTGCTCCCTTCTTGTTGTCGCCGGGATTGACGACCTTGATAACAGTACCGGGAATGGTGAAGTTCGCGCCGGGGTTCATCTCCTTCAGGAAATTCTCATCCATGTGGAAACGTTCGGCGAGCGCTTCCGTCACAGTCGTATAGGCGAGCGAGGGCAGGAGCGCCTTCTGCGAATAGTCTTCCGGGATCTGCGCGACATAGGGACCGGCGGCATCCGCATCCGTGATCGTGTAGTTCACGACCGGCAGACCGCCATTCATGCGCAGCTCTTCGAGGATTGCGTCCGTATTGTTCGGATCGAGCTTGGTGCCGGTCATCTGTTCATAGGCGTAAATCGCCTTGGTGACATTGGAGCCCATGTGGCCATCGATGACGCCGGGCGAAACGCCTGCGCGATCCAGAAACACCTGAAGCGCCACGATTTCCGGCTTGGACTTGTCCTTGAGCGTGATCACCGGCTCCGGCGGTGCCTGGCGGAGCTCGTCGGCCGGTGGGATCTGCTGGTCTGGCTCGATCGCGGCATAGTCGTCCTGGCCCTGCGGATCGCCGGGATAGGCCTGCTCCTCGAGCGGGCCGCGCTCGATGGCCACGTCACGCGGGATGGAGCCCGTTACCGGGCCGCGCTCGGAATAGCGCGTATCGCCGTAGCCGTTACCATCAGGATAATAGGGATCGTTGTTGTAAGGGGCGTTGGAAGCCTCACGTGTCGTGCGGGGCGAGTAGTAGCCGCGAGCGCGCATTTCCGTCGCGATGATGTTGCCGTAGCGATCGATCAGCACGCGGTTGCCGCGATAGTCCTGGGCATAGACGAAGCCGCGGCCCGGCGGGACGTAGTCGAGGATTTCGCCGCTCGGCGTCACCAGCACGATATCGCTTCTGTTGCGTCCATATTGCTGCGCGTCGGCCTGCTGCGGCGTGAAAGCAGCAAGCGCCAAAAACATGGCCGAAAAAGAAAGGGCCGATTTCATAAAGCGATTCACGTCTCACACCTCGATCAGTGGCTCGGCAGACACACACCTGCGAATTTTGACGCTAGTGTGGAATTTCTTAAGCCGTGCTGAACAAAACATAAAAACAACGGTGTTTTGCGTTTACTCGTAAACGCTTGCGCGAAGATGACGTTCCTGTGAGGTCGTCAGTTATGGTACTCCCCGGCCATCTCATCGGTCCCGATTGACGAGGGTGGCCGCACGACCTAACCCTACCGCAACCAAGATTCCCTGGGAGGACAGCCGATGATCGAATTTGCCGCCGCAACCGGGCCGCGCCTGATGCTGGACGAAACATCGGTGCTGGATATCGCCGGCTGCATCGTCGAAGGCGTCGACATCGCGCCCAAGCGGGCCATCCCCGACGACGGCGATCCGCGAATCGATCATTCGCTGGAAGGCTTCCTCTTTACCTGCGGTCCCGATCATATCCGTCACCGCCAGCCAATTCCCGGCACGGACGGTAGGATCTATCCGCTGCACGGCTCTGCCTCCGGCCATCCGGCCAAGGTACTCTGGACGACGTTGGAGAACGGCAATGCCGAATGCCGCGCCGATATCGATATCACCACGGTGGAGGGGCTGCCGCAGCGCATCGAGCGGCTGTGGCGGATCGACGGGGCCACCGGCGAGGTTTCGCTGGAGGATCGCATCGTCAATACGAGCAATGAGACCGTGCCGACCTTCCTGATGTATCATATGAACATCGGCGGCAAATGGCTGGATGCGGGGACACGGCTCGAAGGCCGGATGCTGGAGGGTGGCGGTTTTCCCTGGACTTTCGGCGAGGAGCCGGGCGGTATCTTCTGCGTCGAGGCTCCGGCCACCGAGGAGAGCTTTGCCGAAGTCCGGCTCGGGCCGATTGCGGCGATTGGCGGCAAGACGTTGAGGGTGCGTTTCCGCGCCGATACGCTGCCGCATCTGCAGATCTGGCGGAACCAGAAGGCACCGGCGCATATCGTCGGTATCGAGCCAGTCTCGCACCGCTGGGTGCTGCGCGATGAACTGGAAGCGGCCGGCGAGTTCAACTGGCTGAAATCTGGTGAAAGCCGCAGCTATGGCCTGCGTTTCGCTTTCGTCTAATGAAGGAGCGTTCGACGAAGACGTGTTGACGCTTGACAGGACGCGTCGTAGACCTTCAGCCCACCATTTTCGAGGAGATTGAGACGATGGATATCCGCCAGATCGACGATGAATACTCCGTTTCCGGCCAGATCACGGTTGACGAACTCGATGAGATCAAGGCGCTCGGCTTCAAGTCTATCGTCTGCCATCGTCCGGATGGCGAAAGCCCTGATCAACCGCCCTTTGCCGTCATCGAAACCCGCGCCAAGGAGCTTGGCCTGCAGATCACGCATGTACCGGTTGGACCGATGGGCGTGACCGAGGAGGCCGTGCAGGGCATGGTCGATGCGCTCGACGAATTCGAGCGCCCGATGCTCGGCTACTGCCGCTCCGGCGCGCGCTCCACGGCGATCTATCAGAAGACGCACCACATCCGCGCCTGATCCGGTCCCGTCCGGACATAATCCGACGCCGCCCGAAAGCGGCGTCTTTCATTTGATGAACAGGAGAACACGATGAGCATCAAGCGTATCGACATCGGCGCCCGCATGAGCGGTGCCGTCATCCACGGCAACACTGTCTATCTCGCCGGCCAGGTCGGCGAAGGCGAAAGCGTTACCGATCAGTGCAAGTCGGCACTCGGCGAAGTCGACCGCCTGCTCGCCGCTGCCGGCAGCAGCAAATCCAAGATCCTGCAGACGATCATCTATCTCTCCGACATCGCTTACTTCGCAGAGATGAACGCCATCTGGGAAGGCTGGATCGACCCGGCAAACCCGCCGGCCCGCGCCACCAGTGAAGCCAAGCTCGCTGCGCCAAAGTACAAGGTCGAGTTCATCGTCACGGCTGCTCTCGACTAAGAGCGCTAACGATCGACCAATCAAAGCCGGTGAAGTGTGAACCAGATTGGTTCACAGACTCATCGGCTTTTTGTTTGGGCGATTTCCGAGAGAGTGCGGGTCGGCGTGATGGCCTCGGGATCGAGCTTGATTTCGATGATTGCCGGCTTGCCGCTGTCGCGCGCGCGTTCGAAGGCCGGTGCGAAATCCCCGGTCTTTTCCACCGTCTCGCCATGGCCGCCATAGGCGCGGGCGAGGGCGGCAAAATCCGGATTGGTGAGATCCGTGGCGCTGACGCGACCCGGATAGTCGCGTTCCTGATGCATGCGGATCGTGCCGTAGATGCCATTGTTGACCACGACCGTGATGATCGCCAAGCCGTAGTGCACGGCGGTCGCAAATTCCTGTCCGTGCATCAGGAAGCAGCCGTCGCCGGCAAAGCAGATGACGTCCCGATCGGGGAAGAGTTGCTTGGCGGCGACTGCGGCCGGCAGGCCGTAGCCCATGGAGCCCGATGTCGGCGCTGCCTGCGTGTTGAAGCGGCGGAAGCGGTGGAAGCGATGCACCCAGGTGGCGTAGTTGCCGGCGCCATTGGTGAAGATCGTGTCCGGCTTGGTATTGGCCTCCAGCCATTCCATGATCGGCCCCATATGGACGGCGCCCGGACCTGTTGCCGGGGGCTTCGACCAAGAAAGATAGGCCTGATGCATACGCGCGGTGCGTTCGGCCCAGCGCGGCTCGGTGGGGGCTTCGAGATCGGCAAGTGCTTGGACGAAATCGATGGGGCTGGCGCAGATAGCAATGTCTGGGCGGTAGACGCGGCCAAGTTCCGACGGGTCCGGATAGATGTGGACGAGCGACTGGGCCGGGTAGGGGATATCGAGCAGCGTATAGCCCGAGGAGGGCATTTCCGACATGCGGCTGCCGAGCAGGATCAGCAGGTCGGCCTCCTTGATCTCTTTCGCCAGCGCCGGATTGATGCCGATGCCGACATCGCCGGCGTAGCAAGGATGCAGGTGGTCGAACAGCATCTGACGACGGAAGGAACAGCCGACGGGCAAGTTGAAGCGTTCGGTGAAGGTCTGGAAATCGGCAACCGCATCGGCATCCCAGCGCGTGCCGCCGAGAATGACCATCGGCCGCTCGGCTTTCAGAAGGCGCAGATAGAGATCGTCGATCTGACTGCGGCCCGGATGGGCCTCGACGCGGGTGTAGCGCTTCGCTTTCGGGGCCTCCACCTCGTCGCGCAGCATGTCCTCGGGTAGCGTCAGCACAACCGGACCCGGGCGGCCGGATGTGGCGATCGCAAAGGCGCGGGTGACGAATTCGGGGATGCGGGCGGCATCGTCGATCTCGCCGACCCATTTGGCAAACTCGGTGAAGGCGCGGCGGAACTCGACTTCCTGGAAGGCTTCGCGTTCGCGCGCCTCCCGCTGCACCTGGCCGATGAAGAGGATCATCGGGATCGAATCCTGCCTGGCGATGTGCAGGCCGGCAGAAGCATTGGTTGCACCTGGACCGCGGGTGACCATGCAGATGCCGGGCTCGCCGGTCAGCCGGCCCCAGCAATCGGCCATCATCGCCGCCCCGCCTTCCTGACGGCAGACGATGACCTCGATATCGCTGTCATGCAGCGCATCGAGCACCGCAAGGAAGCTCTCTCCCGGCACGCAGGAGAGGCGTTTGACCCCATTTGCCTTCAGGGCCTCGACGATCAACTGCCCGCCTGTCCTCTTCATGGCCATTTCCTTCTCAAGGCGATGTCTTCCTCTCCCATTCCTGAAGTTCGGCCAGAACCTCTTCGTTGTGTTCGCCGAGGCGCGGACTTGGTCGCTCGTAGCGCAGCGGCGTTTCCGACAAGACGACCGGAGTGCGCACGCCGGGGATCATGGTGCCTGCGGCGTCCGGCAGATCGATGCGCAGGCCGCGCGCGGTAATCTGCGGATCGGCAAACATTTCCTCGATCGTGTTGATGGCACCTGCCGGCACGGCATTGTCCTCGCAGGCCTTCAGGAGATTGGCCTTCTGCCATTTCAGCGTTTCGGTGGAGACCATCCGGCGCACTGCATCTCTGTTGGCGACGCGGGCCTTGTTGGTCGCGAAGTTCTCGTCATCGCCGATGACGAGGCCGAGGATGGTGCACAGCCGGCGGAACTGGCCGTCATTGCCGACGGCGAGGATGAGATAGCCGTCAGCCGCCGGCACGACCTCATAAGGCGAGATATTCGGGTGCGCGTTGCCGAGGCGCACGGGCGCGCGGCCGGAAACCAGATAGTTCATGTTCTGGTTGGCAAGCACTGCCGATTGCACATCGAGCAGCGCCATGTCGATCAACTGGCCTTCACCCGTCTTCAGGGCATGGATGAGGGCGGCTTCGATCGCCGAGACCGCATAGATGCCGGTGAAGATATCAGCAATCGCGACACCCGCTTTCATCGGCTGCCCATCCGGTTCACCCGTTATCGACATGAAACCCGACATGCCCTGGACGATATAGTCGTAGCCGGCGAGACTGGCATAGGGGCCGGTCTGGCCGAAGCCAGTGATGGAGCAATAGACGAGGCGCGGATTGATCGCCCTCAGGCTCTCATAGTCGAGACCGTATTTGACGAGGCCACCGAGCTTGAAATTCTCGATCAGCACATCGGCAGTGGCGACGAGGCGGCGCACCAGCGACTGGCCTTCTTCGCTTTTCAGGTCTGCGGTAACGGAGCGCTTGCCGCGATTGGCGGAATGATAATAGGCGGCCGAGAGGTTTTCGCCATCCGCGCCCTCGACGAAGGGCGGCCCCCAATGCCTGGTGTCGTCACCTCCATCGGGGTTTTCCACCTTGATTACGTCGGCGCCGAGATCAGCCAGCATCTGTCCCGCCCAAGGGCCGGCGAGCACGCGCGCAAGCTCGATGACCCGGATGCCCGCAAGCGGCGGCTTCTTCTTCACGTCCTGCGTCATGTTCCTCCCAGATTCCTCCCGAACTCCTCTCATGAGCGGCGGATTTCAGGGTGCCCGCGTCACCTCAGATGTATCGGATACGGGTTTGGAAGCAAAGCGCTGCTCACGCCAGATGATGTAGAGGCCGGACGCGATGACGATCAGGATGCCGACCCATTTCAGCGCATCCGGGAAATCGGCAAAGACCAGCCAGGCAAAGACCGTGGCCGAGACGATTTCCAGATATTGCAGCGGCGCCAGCGTCGAGGCCGGGGCGGCGCGATAGGCGTAAGCGGCGAGGATGCCGGTTATCGCCGCCGCAATGCCGGTGCCGAGCAGGTAACCGAAGGCTGGAAGATCGGGCAGGGCCGTATCGATGATGTCGGAGCCGCTGCCATGGCCGATGAAGAGGATGACGGCGCAGAAGAAGATGCCCCAGAGGCCGGTCTGGAACTGCATGGCCCAGGGGTCCTCCCGGTGTGACAGCACGCGCGTCATCAGCGCGAAAACGGCGATGCAGAAGGCGCTGACGACGGGCAGCAAAGCGATATAGCCGACCTGCTCGAAGCTCGGCTGGATGATCAGCAGGGCGCCCAGGAAGCCGACGGCGCAGGCGCTGTAGCGCCGCCAGCCGATCGTCTCCTTCAGGAAGATGCTGCCGAGGATCGTGAGAATGATCGGCTCGACGAAGAAGATGGCGATGGCATCGGCAACCGCCATGACCTTCAGCGTCGTGACGAAGCAGATCATCGAAATGGTGACCATGGCGCCACGGATGGCATGATACCAACTCTGCTTCAGCGAAAACTGGATTTTCGCGCCGCGCAGGAAAACGAAAGGCAGCATGGTGAGCGACTGGATGACGAAGCGGAAGCCGGCGACTTCGGTGGACGAGATCGTTGCGGTTGCGAGCTTCGAGAAGATGTCGATCAGCGGCGAGATCATCACCGACAAGAACATAAAAAGCAGGCCGAACGTCACCTCGGAGGCGGCGGGATGGCGTATGGAACTCGTGCTCGTCATCTCAGATCCTTTCGTTCGGGATCGCGCGGATCGCTGCGTCGCACCAGCCGGCGAAATCCGCAATTGCCGTCTGCGCGCCGATCTCGTTCAGCGTTTCATGCCGCATGTCCTGATATATCTTTGTGCTGATACGGGAGAAGCCCTGACTTCTCAAACGCTTTGACAGCCAGAGGACGGCTTTTCCATGGATGGTTGCCGGGTCCTGACCGCCGCCGACCAGATGGATCGGCAGGTCTTTCGGCAGCCTCTCGAGCCGTTCCTCCTCGATGCCGCGGAAGGTGAGGGCAAAGACGTCGAGCCAGAGCGATACGGACGCGTTGAAGCCGCAGAGCGGATCGGCGATATAGGCATCGACCTCGGCGGGATTGCGCGACAGCCAGTCGAATTCCGTCCGGTGATTGGGCACGGATTTGCTCCAGGCGGAAAATGTCAGCCTCGGCAGCATGTCGCTTGGCACATCCGAGCCTTTGAACATGCGTTCGGTAAGCAGGATCGCCTGCGCGGCGCGGCCAGAAAGTCCAACGGCAAAATTCGAATTCCAGACGGCAAGGGCTGCGAAACGGCCGGGGAGGTCGGCGGCGGCGTTGAGCGCGATCAGGCCGCCCATCGAATGGCCGAGGAGGATGACGGGCAGGCCGGGATGGCGGGTCTTGGCAAAGTCATGCACGGCGGCGATATCATTGACGACGCGCTCTATGCCGCCCCGTCTCGCGAAGCGGCCGAGCGGTGCATCGGGCGCGCTTGTCTCGCCGTGGCCGCGATGGTCATGCGCATAGACATGATAACCTCTTGCCGCCATGGCCCCGGCAAAGCGCCGGTAACGGCGGGAATGTTCGGCAAGCCCGTGTGAAATCATCAGGATAGCGTGCGCCTGGCCCTCTGCAGGCTGGTGATGGCACGCAAGCGAAGCTCCGGCGTTCTGAAGCCGCAATGTCTCGGAAAACATGCATTCCTCCCGCGCCCAAAAGACCAGATCGCAGGGCAAATGCAATATTGCGATTCTCCTCATACATGAGAAAGCGCGATTTTGCTGCGATTCAGGGTTGCGCAATCCTCGGCTTCATGCTTGTTTGTTCCTGTAATGTTCTTTGTCGGGGCTATCAATGGGCAAGTTTTTCCTTTCGGTTTCCATTCTCTTCCTTTCGCTGTCGTCAGTCGGTTCCGTATCCGCACAGGAAAGCGGGCGCACGCGTTTCATCCTTGCAGCAAGCTGGCAACCGGCATTCTGCCAGACCAACCAGAAGAAGGCGGAATGCGCCAGCCAGGGCGGCGAGCGTTATGACGCCACCAATTTTTCTCTGCACGGTCTGTGGCCGATGCGGCAGGACTATTGCGGTGTACCCGCCGACCAGAAAGCCGCCGACAAGGACGGTCAATGGACGAGCCTGCCGGCCGTAGCCCTCTCTCCCGAGACGAAGACCGCGCTCGACAAGGCGATGCCTGGCACGCAATCGGGGCTCGAGCGGCATGAATGGACTAAGCACGGCACCTGCACGAAGATGAGCGCCGACGATTATTTCGCCACCGCCATTCACCTCATGGGCGAACTCAATGCTTCGGCCGTGCGCGATCTCTTCGCCGCCAATGTCGGCAAGGTGCTGAAGGCCGATGCGATCAAGGCCGCCTTCGATAAGAGCTTCGGCGCCGGTGCCAGCGACCGCGTGAAAATGAGCTGCCGCCGCGTCGGCAATATCAGAGTGATCAGCGAGCTGACGATCGGGCTTTCGCAGGATGCCGTTTCGGCGCAAGCGAAGGAGAAGGGCCTCGGCGGCCTTATCCAGGGGGCAGGGCAGACGTCCTTCGGCTGTGACGAAGGCATTGTGGATGCTGCCGGCTTCTGATGGAAACACGCCGAAATCCTGACGAAACAGGGTTTCGGCGTTGCTCCAGGGCGTGGTTTCGCCTACATAGCGGCCACGATTTCAAGTTTCCGCCCGGAGCATCCCAGCATGGCACGTCAGTTCATCTATCACATGTCCGGCCTCAACAAGGCCTATGGCAACAAGAAGATCCTCGAGAACATCCATCTTTCCTTCTACCCCGATGCCAAGATCGGTATCTTGGGTCCGAACGGCGCCGGTAAGTCCACCGTGCTGCGCATTATCGCCGGCCAGGACAAGGAATATACCGGCGAAGCCTGGCTCGCCGAAGGTGCGACAGTCGGCTACCTGGAGCAGGAGCCGAAGCTCGATCCCAACAAGACGGTGTTCGAGAACGTCATGGAAGGCGTTGCCTCCAAGACGGCGATCGTCGAGCGCTACAACGAACTGATGATGAACTATTCCGATGAGACGGCGGAAGAGGGCGCGAAGCTTCAGGACATTATCGACAGCCAGAACCTCTGGGATCTGGAAAGCCAGGTCGAGATGGCGATGGAAGCCCTGCGCTGCCCGCCGCGCGACGCCGATGTCACGACGCTGTCCGGCGGTGAGCGCCGCCGTATCGCGCTCTGCCGCCTGCTTCTGTCGCAGCCGGACCTGCTGCTGCTCGACGAACCGACCAACCATCTGGACGCCGAAACCATCGCCTGGCTCGAAAAGCATCTGCGCGACTATCCGGGCGCCGTGATGATGATCACCCACGATCGCTACTTCCTGGATAACGTCACCGGATGGATCCTCGAACTCGACCGCGGCCGTGGCATTCCGTACGAAGGCAACTACTCGGCCTACCTGCAGGCGAAGGCCAAGCGCATGCTGCAGGAAAACCGCGAAGAGGCAGGCCGCCAGAAGGCCATCAGCCGTGAACAGGAATGGATCGCCTCCAGCCCGAAGGCCCGTCAGGCCAAGTCCAAGGCGCGTATCAAGTCTTACGAACAGCTGGTCGAGGCCGCCGAGAAGCAGCGTCCTGGCGACGCGCAGATCATCATCCCGGTCAGCGAGCGTCTCGGCCAGGTGGTCATCGAGATGGACGGCATCACCAAGGGCTTCGAGGGCCGCACGCTGATCAACGATCTGTCGATCAAGCTGCCGCCGGGCGGCATCGTCGGCATCATCGGCCCGAACGGCGCCGGCAAGACGACGCTGTTCAAGATGATTACCGGCCAGGAAAAACCGGATGGCGGTTCGATCCGTATCGGCGAGACCGTGCATCTCGGTTATGTCGACCAGAGCCGCGATGCGCTCGACGGCAACAAGACCGTCTGGGAGGAAATCTCCGGTGGTGCGGAAATCATCAAGCTTGGCAAGTTCGACATGAACTCGCGTGCTTATTGCGGCGCCTTCAATTTCAAGGGCGGCGATCAGCAGCAGAAGGTCGGCAACCTCTCGGGTGGTCAGCGCAACCGCGTTCACCTTGCCAAGATGCTGAAGGCCGGCGGCAATGTTTTGCTGCTCGACGAACCGACCAACGACCTCGATACGGAAACGCTGGGCGCTCTGGAAAGCGCGCTGGAAGCATTTGCCGGCTGCGCCATCATCATCAGCCACGATCGCATGTTCCTCGACCGTCTGGCCACGCATATTCTCGCGTTTGAAGGCGAGGGCCATGTCGAGTGGTTCGAAGGCAACTTCGAGGATTATGAACAGGACAAGGTTCGCCGTCTTGGCCCCGACGCCCTCAACCCCGGCAGCCAGGCTCACAAGCGTCTGACACGCTAATCGGTTTTTCGTGCATTTCGAAGCCCCGGCTGGTCCGGGGCTTTTTTGATGTCTGCTGTCGTTATCACCATAGGCAATTTCGCAAATCGGTGAAATGCCGCTTGCCTCCATTATCCAAATCACATAAAGATATCTTTATATCTTGATTGGGTAGAATATGAGCGAACCCTTAAGGCTTGGACTGGATGCGCTGGTGGACGTCTTGAAGGCGGCAGGCGAACCGACGCGCCTGCGGCTCCTCGCGCTGCTGGCGGCGGGCGATCTCACCGTCACCGATCTTACGGAAATTCTCGGTCAATCCCAGCCCCGCATCTCCCGGCATCTGAAGCTGCTTGGCGAGGCAGAACTGATCGACCGTTATCAGGAAGGCGCCTGGGCCTATTTCCGCCTGGCGCACGAAGGCAAGGCAGCCGCGCTGGTGCGAGCGCTGCTGAAGCATGTCTCCGAAAACGACCCCGTCGTTCAGCGTGACGGTGAGCGCCTTGCCACCGTCAAGCGGCAGCGCGCCGAGCGGGCGCAGGCCTATTTCAGCCGCAACGCCGCCGAATGGGACGAGCTTCGCCGTCTGCACGCCGCTGACGAAGAGGTGGATGCTGCCGTCATCAAGCTGCTGGGCTCCAACCCGATCGATTCCCTGCTCGACCTTGGCACCGGCACTGGCCGCATGCTGGAGCTTCTGGCCGGTCGTTATCGCCGGGCGATCGGTGTCGATGCCAGCCGCGACATGCTGAGCGTGGCGCGCGCCAATCTCGACAAGTCGCGGATCACGACGGCTTCGGTGCGCCATGCCGATATCCTGAACCTGCCGTTCGAGGGGCAGGACTTCGATCTGGTAACGATCCATCAGGTGCTGCACTTCTTCGATCAGCCTGATATTGCAATCACGGAAGCCGCGCGCATGCTGCGGCCGGGCGGGCGCCTCGTCATCATCGATCTCGCGCCGCACAGCCTCGAATATCTTCGCGACGAACATGCCCATGTCCGTCTTGGCTTTTCGCATCAGGCCATGTCGGACTGGGTGCGCAAGGCGGGGCTGGATGTCGAGCAGGTCGTCGACCTTCATCCGGGTCAGCAGGGGGAGAAGGGCCTTACGGTCACGATCTGGCTGGCGCGCGACCCGAGGCGCCTTATGGCTTCGCTGGAGAGCGAAGGCGCGATACCTACATTTGCCGGGAGAGAATAAATGACCCAGAAAAACGACGCCCGCCGCCGCGATATCGCGATCTCCTTCGAGTTCTTCCCGCCGAAGTCCGAGGAGATGGAGGGCCAGCTCTGGAACACCGTCCGCGATCTGCAGGATTGGAACCCGGAATTCGTCTCGGTGACCTATGGTGCCGGCGGCACCACCAAGGCGCCGACGCTCTCCACGGTCACGCGCTTTCTGGCCGACACGCCGCTGGCGACCGCCTCGCACCTCACCTGCGTCAGCGCCACGAAGGAAGAGACGCATCAGGTCGTCGACAGCTTCCGCAAGGCGGGTGTTACGCATTTCGTTGCGTTGCGCGGTGATGCGCCGGGTGGCGTCGGTGCGCCCTACCAACCCCATCCGGGCGGTTATGCCAATGCGGCGGAACTGGTGGCCGGCCTCAAGCAGATCGGTGATTTCGAGATCTCCGTCTCGGCCTATCCGGAAAAGCATCCGGAAAGCCGCGATCAGGCGGCTGATATCGACATGCTGAGGCAGAAGGCCGAGAACGGCGCCGACCGCGCGCTGACGCAGTTCTTCTTCGATAACGACAATTTCGAGCGTTATCTCGACAAGGTGCGCGCCGCCGGTGTCAAAATCCCTGTCGTGCCTGGTATCATGCCGATCCAGAACCTGACGCAACTGAAGCGCTTTGCCGGTGCCTGCGGCACGGTCATCCCGGCTTTCCTCGACGAGCGTTTCGCCGGATATGACGACAAGCCGGAAGAACGCGCCAAGGTCGCAGCCGAGGTTGCAGCCGAACAGATCGAGGATCTCATCCGCCGGGGTCTGCACGAGTTCCATCTCTATACGATGAACCGTGCGCCGCTGGTTTCGGCAGTTCTCGACAATCTCGGTTTCTCGCGCCAGACGGTCAGGAGCGCCGGCGCGGCAGCCTGACCCGACATATCGTTTTCGACAAAAGAAAAGCGCATGGCCGGGCGGGGCATGCGCTTTTCAGTATTCGGGGTTATTTATCATTCAGGAGTGTAGGTATCTCAGTTTTTGACGCCTCGCATCGGCTCAAATGAAGAGCATGGATACGACGAATGCGAACGCTGCACTGACCAACAGGACATTCAAGGATTGCGTAAGTCCCATGTCTGCCTCCTCGCGCTAACCGGCTAATAATATGTCGGAAATGTGTTGGTTGGGAAGCGCTTCTTGTGCTGCGCTGCCGAAGAGGATAGGGGATAAGTCTAACAACGATCCTATAAACTACTGAAATATAATCAGAAAAATCCGCTCTCAAAATTTAACGATCCGTTACAATCCGGTAGTCGCGATTCACGCTTTTGGCGGAAGAATGGCGCACTGCAGCATAATCATTTCAGGCTATGGCGCCAGAGCGGCGGTAGATGCGGCCGTCCAGTATGACAAGTCCCGCGCCGATCAGCGCCATGCCGGCTATCTCGGTCATCTCCAGTCGCTCGCCCAGGAACAGGAAGCCGAGCAGGATCGCGCTCGGCGGCACGAGCAGCGTCACCAGAGAGGCGTTGGTCGCGCCCGCCGCGGCCATGATGCGGAAGTAGATGATATAGCCGACGGCTGTGGACAGCAGGGCAATCGCCAGAACGGCCGCGATGACGTTGATTGACGGCATGGCAAGTGCCCAGGGGTGATCCATGACGAGCGACAGCGGCAGGGCCACCAGCGAGGATGCCGTCATCTGGCCGGCAGCGATAACAGGCGGCGCCATGCCCCTGAAGCGCTTGCCATAGGTGGCCGCAAATCCGTAGCAGACCGCGGCGACGACGGGCAGGAGGAGCGCCCAGAGGGGCAGGTCGCTGCCATCGGTGATTCCAGGGCCGATGAGGACGACTGTGCCGAAAAGGCCGGTGAGGCAGCCGATGATCTTGGCCGAGGAGAGTTTCTCGTCAGATGTCAGGTAATTGGCGATCAGCACCGTCCAGATCGGCGTCGTGGCATTGAGAATGGAGGCGAGACCGGCGCCGATGCGCGTCTGGCCAAAGAAAATCAGCGCATGGGGCAGGGCATTGTTGAGGATGCCGAGAATGAGGAATTCGCGCCAACGGCTCTTCAGCAGCGGATAGATGCCGAAGCGCCCGGCGATGTAGATATGCAGCGCAAGGGCCGCAATGGAGAGGCGCAGGAAAACGAGGGTAAGCGGCGGCACCTCGGCAACGGCGATGCGCGCGAAGAAGAAGGAGCCGCCCCAGATCAGACCGAGGAGGGCGAGAAGCCCCCAGGTCAATGTGCTCATTCTCTGTTCCATGCCGATCCTCCCATCTGCTGGCAGGTTCAACCGATCGGCGGGGAGGCGCCACCCGATTCATGTGTCCGGGTGGCGAAAGGGCAATTGTGAGGGATCAGAGAGAGTTCAGCAGCGCCGGGGTTGCCCAGCCGTCGGCCGGTATGCCCAAGCGAAGCTGTTCTTTCTGGATCGCGACACGGGTACCGGAGCCGAGGATGCCGTCGATCTCGCCGACATCGTGGCCGAGCGAATCGAGCTTCGTCTGCAGCTGTTTCATCTGGTCGTTGGAAAGGCCCTGCTCAGGTGTGCCCTTCTGATAGGTTGGGGCACCGGAGAGGCGGGTCGCGAAATAGGCGGCCGAGGTCGTGTAGATGAACGACTTGTTCCATTCCAGATAGATCTTGAAGTTGGGATAGGCGATGAAGGCCGGTCCGAGGCGCCCCTGCGGCAGGATGAGATCGCCTTCGAGATTGGCGAAGGCGGTGTTGCCGTCGCGCGGCTTGACGCCGAGGTTGAACCATTCGCCTGCCGTCATCGTGCCGCCGAGGCCCGACTTTTCCCAGGGCAGGTTATCTGGCACCGTGACTTCCTGCAGCCAGGGCTGGTCGCGCTCGAAGCCGAGATGCTGGATGAACTTGGCGGCCGTCAGGATCGCATCCGGGCTGCTCTGTTTGAGGCGTACATGGCCGTCGCCATCGCCGTCCATGCCATAGGCGATGATATCGCGCGGCAGCATCTGCACCTGGCCGATCTCGCCTGCCCATGCGCCGGTATTGGTCTGCGGATCGAGATCGCCATGCTGCACCATCTCGATGAGGGCGATCAGCTGCGGACGGAAGAGTTCCGGGCGGCGGCAATCATGCGAGAGCGTCACCAGCGCGTTGCGCGTGTTGAAATCGCCCTGCACGGCCCCGAAATCCGTTTCCATCGCCCAGAAGGCGGTGATGACGCCCGAGGGAACGCCGAATTCCTGCTCGGCGCGGGCGAAGACATCGGCATATTGCTTCATTTTCTGGCGGCCGATGTCGAGGCGGGCCTGGCTGACGGTGCGCTGCGAGAATTCGAGGAAGGTCTGGCGGAAGACGCCCTGGGCGCGGTCGCGGCTCAGGACCTTGGGGTCGATCTCAGCGCCGGCGAGCGCCTGATCTGCTGCTTCGGCGCTCGCGCCTGCTGCAATCGCATCGTTCTTGACGCCCTGAAGGAAGGCGGAGAGATCGCCGCCGCAGGGGGCTGCCGGGGCTGAAGCTGCGGCAGCCGGGGCCTGCTGGGCGGCAGCGCCTGTTGCAATGGCGCAGGCAAACAGAAGGGTGAGTGCAGAGCAGCCTTTAAGCGAGCGGTGCATGAAACGATCCTCGTAAAATCACATAGAATTCCGCCGACTTCACAGATGAATGTGACGGAAGCAAGAAAGATTAGGGTACGTTACTAAGAATTTCTATTCTTGGAAACGTCAGCCACCCAATTGTTCCAGTTTTTCGCGGAGCCGGCGAAGACATTGATGTCGGTCGGCCCTTTGATGCCCGGAATGACGCCTGTCGACGTATATTGCCAGAAGGCCCAGCGACGGTCGGCATAGGTCACGTCGGGGTGTTTGGCGGTCGAGCGGACCCAGAAGTGATAGTCCTGGAAATAGCCGTCGAGATTTTCGCGGTGGAAATCGACAGAGGTGTAGATGATCGGCCGCTTGCCGTAATAGGCTTCCAGGCGATCCATGAAGCGCTGCATTTCGGAGCGAACCGTCGCCGGGTCGGGGCGGAAGCGGCAGGTCTTCGATTCTGCATTCCATTCCACATCCAGCACCGGCGGCAGGCGCATGGATTCTCTCGGAACATTGCGGATGAACCAATCGGCCTGCTCATCGGCAGACGAGCAGAAATAATAGAAGTGATAGGGTGCATGCGGAATGCCCGACGCGGATGCTTCGCGCCAGTATTCGTCAAAGCGAGGATCGACCCTGTCCTTGCCTTCGGTCGCCTTGATGAAGGCAAAGGCGACGCCCGACTTGCGCACTGTCTGCCAGTCGATATCGCCCTGCCATTTGGAAATGTCGATGCCGTGGATGGCGTTTTGCTGCGGCTGCCTGGGACCGAAATCCTGGGGATCGGTATCCTTGAAGCGGGTCTTCGGCTTTATGGAGGCGGTTTCGAGATAATCGTAACCCGTGGAACTGCAACCGGCGAGCATCAGGGCAAGCGGCAGGACGCAAAACAAAAGCCGACGCATGAATATTCCGTCGTGATGATGGATCTGCCCCACAGCCTGACCTTCGAAAACACGCGCCCAGCAGAGGGAACGACCCTCTTTTCTGATATCAACGTAAAAAAATCGTTATTTACAAGCGAATTATGAGCGCTTGCTGATGACAGCTGCTCGCCAGGCGTAGCCGCCGCCGATTGTTTCGAACGACAATCTCGCGCTGTTTTCAATGGCTTGCGCTTCCAGAACCTCGCGCAGATTGGCGCGGGGCGTGACGTGGAATTTGGCGAGCCAGGCCTGCAGAAGCTTGCGGAACCAGGCGGGCAGGCCTTCCTGCTGGCCGAAATCGACGATGTGGAGCTGGCCGCCGGGATTGAGTGCGGCAATCGATGCATCCACCGCACGCTCCCAATCCGGGATCATCGACAGCGCGTAGGAAATAAGGATACGGTCGAACCCGGTGACGCCAAATTCGCGCGGCGTATAGGCGGTGGCATCCGCCACCCGGAAATCCGGGACCGTCGCCTTGGTGGCAAAGGTCTTGCGGGCGGAAATCAGCATTTCCTGGGAAATGTCGAGGCCGTAGAGCCTGGCGGTCGGGAAGTGCTTGTGCGCGAGTGCCATGTTACGGCCCGTGCCGCAGCCGACTTCGAGCAGCGTGCCGCCCTGGGGGACGTCGAGATTGCGTATCGTGCGGTCGCGGCCGAGAAGATAGTATTTGCGGGTCAGGTCGTAGAAATGGCGCTGGTAGCGGTACATGCCGTCCATCAGGTCGGCATGTTCTTCGCTCTTGACGGTCATCTCGCCGGATTCGCTCACGCCTTCTTCCCGTAGATGTGGAAGCCGCCGTAAATCGCCGAGCGGTCCTGGGTGGTCATTTCACGCGACTGTTCTTCGAAATAGTGCCACTGGTCGCGAATTTCAGGGGCGAGGCGGCCCTCGATGATGCTCTTTTCGGCTGCCGTGCGGAAGATCACGCGGGCGCCGTCGCGCGCCGTGCGGGTGATCTCGCGCCAGACATCGTTGAGCTGCTGGTCGGTCATCCAGTCCTGCGCGTCGAGCAGAATGTAGCGATCGCGCGAGGCAGCGGGCTCGCCGGCCAAAAGCTCGGTGAAGCTTGCATGATGGACGTTGACGCGGTCGACATTGGCGCGGATCACGTCATAGTGCTCCGGCTTCAGATAGGTCGGCAGCGGGCCTTCCTCTCCGTCTGCATAGCGGCGTGCGAAAGCCTGCCAGGCGAAGTAGTTGTCGCGCATCGGGAAATGACAGGCGAGCTTTTCCAGGCGGTGTTTCAGAACCGGCGCAATGGAATTGTCGGCGGCAAGGCTTGCCAGCTCGTCATATTGCTGCGGCGGGATGCCGAGACCGAAGAGCGAGCTCTTGCGGTTGGTGATCCAGCGTACGACGGGCTTTTCGAAGAGGGGAGCGATCTGGTCGTCGAAAAACTGGCGCTGTTCGCGGATCGACCGGGTCTTGGTCATTTCCTGCAGCTTCACGCCATGCAGGCGGGCGAGCAGGTGGGCGGCACCGATGAAGCGGCCGAGCAGGCCTGTTTCATAGATGTTACGGTTGAAGACGGTGACGCGACGACGACCGAATTTGCGGGTGTTCCAGTAGGCGCGAGTGGTCTCATCGAGGTTGGACGACAGGACGCTGTCGAAAAGCCGGCTGTTCGACTTCTCGTTCGGCATCGCCAGGAAACGTACGAGATCGGAATGGCTTGGCAGGTTCTTGAAAGCGGCAAGCTTCAGCCTGTTCAGCGCAATATGGTGCGGATTGAGGTCTACCACATCGATCGAAGCAGGCGCCTTGGAAAGGTAGGCGAGCATATTGCAGCCGCCGGAGCCGATCGTGACGATGCGGTGATTGGGCCTCAGCTCCATCGCCTGCATATCGAGATCCGGGTCTTCCCAGATCTGCGGATAGACGAGGCCGGAGAAGAGAAGGCCGAAGAGGCGTTCGGAGAAGCCGTCCTTTGAAAAAGCCTTGTGGCGGAGAAGCGCTGCCTTGAGTTTCCGGTTCTTGCGGAAGCCGGTATCCGGTGCAAATTCCGACATGAGTCTGTCACCTTTTTAGCGTTCAGGGCGTGTAACGCGCCTCTGCTACAGTTTGATGACGAGCCCTGTGGGCCAAAGCTTCCGCGTAAGCAGGCGAGGACTTCAGCGAAAATTGAAGCCGATTGAAAGGCTTCTTTTCGCTTCTCTCTTTTCGCGAGCCAAGTTTCCTGCTTCTCTCCGTTGCGTGGAGGATTGCATGCGAGTTGTTCCGCGTATCTTCAAGGGCTTGGCCCTGCTCATCATTCTCGTTGGTATAGGTGGAGCCATGTGGCTCTCCATCAGCCCGCCGGAGCTCCTGAAGGTGGGCAACGGCTATGCCGCCAAGATCGTCTGCTCCAATGTCTTCATTGCCGGCCGTGATCCCGATGCCGTGCTTTACGACGATGTTCAGGCGCCTGGAAACCCGCTGCTGCGTCTGATGCGCGTCGAGGTCGATCATGACAGCGGGCGGGTGACCTCGCGCTTCATGGGCCTGTTTGCGCCGAGCTACGCGCTTTATCGCGGCGCCCTCGGGTGCACGAGTGTGCCTGACGGGGATTTCGATGCCGCTGCTAAGGCCGCGCCGCTCTTGCCGGCATCGCGGGCGGGCGAAAACGATGCAGTCTGGCCGGACGGCGAGCGCGTCGATCCGGCGGCGGTCAATACCAGGGTCTCAGCCCTTCTGACGGACGCCAAGCTTGCCGGACCGGCGATGCGGGCGATGGTGGTCGTGCAGGACGGCCGCATTATTGCCGAGAGCTATGGGCCGGGAATAAGCGCCAGCACACCGCTGGTGGGCTGGTCGATGACGAAGACGGTCAATGCGGCGCTGATCGGCCGGTTGATGCTGTCGGGCAAGATTTCCTTCGACGACACGCATCTGCTGCCGCAATGGGCGCATGATCCACGCCGCGACATCAAGCTCTCCGACCTGCTTGGCATGGAAAGCGGGCTTGCCTTCAACGAGGATTATGGCGCTGTCGCCGATGTGACGCGCATGCTCTACCTCGACCCCGACATGGTTTCTCTGCCGGCAGGTGCGCCACTGGTGGCTGCACCGGGCACGAATTTCCATTATTCCAGCGGTACGGCCATGCTTCTGTCGCGCATCTGGATGAATAAGGTCGGCGACCCGCAGGCGGCCTTCGATTACCCCCGTGATGCGCTGTTTTCTCCGCTCGGCATGACGAGCGCAGTCTTCGAAGCCGACGAGCGCGGTACGTTTACCGGCAGTTCCTATCTCTATGCCACGGCGCATGACTGGGCGCGATTCGGACAGTTCCTGCTGCAGGACGGCGTGTGGAACGGGCAGAGACTTTTGCCGGAAGGCTTTGTTGCGATGATGCGCACGCCGACGGCAAGTTCGGGCGGCCAGTATACGCAAGGCCAGGCCTGGCTCGCAGGGCCGGGCGGCGAGGCGAGTGCGGAGTTCGGGCTGCCGCAGGATACGTTCTGGCTGCAGGGCCATGACGGACAGTCGGTCGCGATCATTCCTTCGGCCAATCTCGTCTTTGTCCGCATGGGACTGACGCCGAGCTGGTTGCGCTACAGGCCGCAGGTAATGCTGAAGGAAATTCTCAACACGCTTCAGTCGGCAAAAGCCGGCTGACGTTCGTCAGCGATGATGTCTTAGTATCAGTAGTTGCCCTGGGCGATGTCGGTCATGCCCTTGCGCTTGGCGTCGTAATAGTAGCCGCGCGCATAGAGACGAACGGCGTCGTCTTCCTTCTTGTCGGCAACCTTCCAGGCGCCCTGCAGGTATTTGCCGGCATATTTGATATTGGTCTCAGCGTCGAAGAGGCCGGCGGCACTGCCGTTATAACCCATCGATTTTGCAGTGTTGTACTTGATCTGCATGAGGCCGAAGTAGCCGCGCTTGTTATAGGCCTTGGAATTGTAACGGCTCTCGCGATGAACGACGCGGTGGAGCAACGACTCCGGGATTTCGTAAAGCTTGGAATATTTGCTGATGAGCTTGCTGACGAGGCTCTTTTCGACGGTCGGCGCGTCGTCGCTGTCGTTATCGCTGAACATCGGCGGGGCTGCCGGCGGATCGATCGGGCCGGACTCATCGAAGCCGTAATCCATCGTGAAGCGCGGCGTGGTATCGACGGCGGCGAGCGCTGCGAGCGCGCCGTTCTGCGGCGTTGTGGCTGCGAAGGCAAGCTGCGTCGAGGGGCTGGCGGGCGAGCCCGGCCGCGGCGTCGGAATGACGGACTGGATCGCTGTCATCTCAGGCGTCAGCGGAATGGGGGCATAGCCATTGACGGTAACCTGCTGGACACCGCCCTGCATGGCGAAATCGCCAGCCTGCTGCTGCACGGGGGAGACGACATTCGGCATGGCGGCTGCGGTAAGAACGGGTGCGGCGGCTGCTGCCTGGGGATTGAGAGTGGCGACGGCCTCGCCGGTTGCGCCTTCGGCAGTCGGAACCGCAGCCAGCGTTGCGTCTTCACCCGGCTTCGGCATGGGAATCACGGTCTGTGCGGCGGTCAGTTCCGCCTGAGAGGTATATTCGACGCTCGCGCATCCGGAAATGACACCGCAGAGCATGGTAGACACCACGAGACTGCGTTTCAGGCCGGAAAATCCGATCGCTACCATTCTCTCACTTTCGTGAATCGCGCCGCCCCGGCAGCGTCTTAAAAGTTATCAAATACCTTAAGCCTGAGGGTAGGCATTAACCTATTCGTGGCTTTCCGGCAACCACGGAATATTTCTAGGCTGCAATACGGCGATACCCGGCGGTTACGGCGCCGGCAGCGATGAGGAGAGTGCCCCCGGTGCGGTTGACAGCGCGCTGAACGCTGGCCTTGCGAATCAGGCCGCGCGCGGCGTGGGCGGCGAGCGCGTAGCAGGAGGCATTGATGGTGGCGAGCACGAGGAATGTCGCTTCCATGATCAGCATCTGATCGAAGAAGGGAAGGGCGGGGTTGAGGAACTGCGGCACGAAGGCGACGAAGAAGACGATGCTCTTCGGGTTCAGTGCCGTCACGACATAGGCATGCAGAAAGATCCGCAGGGACTTTTCTTCCGGCAGATTATCGTTGTCGGCGATGTGTTCGCCGACGATCGGGGCTCGCCAGAGCTTGATTCCAAGCCAGATCAGATAGGCGCCGCCGATCCATTTCAACACCGTAAACAGCGTCGCCGATGCGGCGAGCAGGGCGCCAAGGCCGAAAAGCGAGGCGGTCATGGCCGTGAAATCGCCGAGTGCCACGCCCGAAACGGTCGCAAGCGCCGTCTTCCGGCCATGCCCAAGCGCATAGGAAACGACCAGAAGAATGGTCGGTCCCGGTATGGCGAGCATGATGGCGGATGCGGCTGCAAAAGCGAGCCAGGCTTCAAGCGACATGGAATCTCCTCCTATTCCCAGAGAACAAGCAAAGACACCATATTAGCCATCCGTCAATCATGCCGCCCTGTATTTTTGCCCGATCTGGCTCATTACTTCGCCAAACCATCCGGTTGAAAGATCAAATGGCTTGCCACCCTTGATGCGGGGAAATTCTATTGTGCGCAACTTGCCATTCTGCGCTTCGTCATGGCCGGTTACGCCTGAAATCTTGTTGAGGGCGCTTTCGACGGCGAGATCGACCATGCTCTGGATCAGGCGCAGGTCTTCGCCGTTTGCCGGTGCAGAGCGCGCAAAATAGCCGGATTTCTGGACGAGCGAGCGCTCTGCATCGAGCAGGCTTGCGAACTGCTTCTGGAACCAGGCGCCGACATTGATCGTGTCGATCTTCACATGGCCGAAGGCGTCGCGCTTGACCGTCTCGCCGGCAGCTTCGCGCTCGGCGACGATGGCATCGAGGCAGGCGCCTTCCGACACGAAGACCGTGGCATGGCCGGTGCGGTCCATGATTTCCTTCAGGCGCGCGGCTTCGGCATCGAGGTCGAAAGCCATTTCCGGCAGGTAGACGGCATCGATGCTCTTCATATGCGCGTTCATCATCAGGCCATCGACATATTCATTGCCTTTGGTGCGCTGGAGATAGGCGCGGGCGGTGGCGGCCGTCAGCCAGCCGCAGTGACGACCCATGACCTCGTGGATGACGAGCGTGCGCGGGGCGGCGGTCTGTTCATTGCTGACATTGTCGAAGAAATGCGCGCCGACCTCGGCAGCCGTCCAGGCGCCGAGCGACTGGCGGATCGGCACGACGTCGTTATCAACCGTTTTCGGCAGGCCGACGACGGTCAGGTCATAGCCGTTTGCCGCGAGATAGGCGGCGAGATCCGCGGCTGTCGTATTCGTGTCGTCGCCGCCGATCGTGTGGAGGATGGTGACGCCGTCATTGGCAAGACGTTCAGCGGCAACCCGCAGCGGATTTTCGCCTTCCTTGACGAGGCCGCGCTTCACGCAATCGGCGGCATTGGTGAGCTTCACGCGGCTGTTACCGATGGGGGAGCCGCCATAACGGTGCAGGAGCGGCGCCTTCTCGCGCATCTGCCCATTGATTTGAACGCTGTCGCCGAGCAGCACGCCCTGATAGCCGGACTTGTAGGCGATGAGTTCGATATCGGGTGCAACATCGCTATAGCGCTCGATGAGGCCGCCGACGGCAGATGAGAGGCAGGGCGCCAGGCCTCCGGCGGTCAGCATTGCGACTTTCTGTTTGGCCATAATCCCTCCTTTGGCGCTCGATGAGCGACTGCGTGCAAGCTCAAGTCTTTGTTTTACGCATGTCGTTATCGCAAAACCGCTGCGCACTTTTGCGCGACATGCTTCAGGTAACGCATGGATGCGGCAGGGGAAGTGGCCTGTAAAGTAAAGAATTTACGAAAAACGCGCCTTTCTGCAGAGCAGGCGCCGGAAGCGGCGATATAATCGGTTCAAAGCCAGTTCCACCTATCCATAAGTGTTGTGGAAATCGTCGAGCGTTGTGCGAATACTGCAGAAGTGGCGGGCACAGCGGATGGTCGTGTTTGGGCGACCGTTACCGAATTGTGAAAACAGTTTTCGAACCTACGACCAATAGCTGCCTTGCAATGGCGACGATTATTTGGTCAAGGTGTTTCTTCCAAAACTTGCTGCATTGCGAGAAGATGACGATGTCTTTCTGGGAAAAACTGGTGAATGCCATTGGCAATACCGCGGGCAATGCGCTCTCCGCGGTGGTCGAGGCTATTCGCACGGTTTTCGAAGGCGATCCGGAGACGCGCCGCAAGGTTGCCTTCTCGGTGGCCGTCATTGCGCTGTCTGCCAAGATGGCGAAGGCTGACGGCATCGTCAGCGAGAAGGAAGTGCAGGCCTTCCGCGATATATTCGAGTTTCCTCCGAGCGAGGCGAAGAATGTTGCGCGCCTCTATAATCTCGCCCGCCAGGACGTTGCCGGTTACGAGGCCTATGCCGCGAAGCTGTCAACGCTCTGCTCGACTTGTGCTGCCAATTGCCCGGTCCTGGAAGATGTGCTCGACGGCCTGTTCCATATCGCCAAGGCAGATGGGCTGATCCACGAGAAGGAAATGAATTTCCTGCACCATATCGCCGAGATCTTCCAGATGAGCGAGGCCCGCTTCGATCAGATCGCTGCACGCCACGTCTCTGATGGACGCGACCCCTACAAGGTTCTCGGGGTTTCGCCGGCAGATGACTTCCCGACGATCCGCCGCCATTATCATGTGCTCGTCAGCGAGCATCATCCGGATAGGCTGATCTCGCGCGGCGTGCCGGAAGAGTTCTATGTGATCGCCAATGAACGCATGGCAGCCCTGAACGACGCCTATGCGGCGATCGAAAAGGAACGTCGCGCCGCATGACCTCATTCGAGGCCGATTACAGCAAGGCGCGCGTCCAGCCTTCGCCGAACCATGGCGAACGCGCTGACGGACGCAAGCCCGATATGATCCTGCTGCATTATACCGGCATGCCGAGCCCGGAAGGAGCGCTTGACTGGCTCTGTCGGGACGAAAGCCAGGTCTCCAGCCATTATTTCGTGCATCCAGACGGCGAGGTCGTGCAGCTCGTGCCGGAGGGCCGCCGCGCATGGCATGCGGGCAAAAGTTTCTGGCACGGCGAGACGGATATCAACTCGCTGTCGATCGGCATCGAGATCGCAAATGCCGGCCATCCGGGCGGGCTTCCGGACTATCCGAAAGAGCAGATCGCGGCGGTGATCGAATTATGTCGCGATTGCGGCGATCGCTGGTCAATCGCGCCTGAAAGGGTGCTCGGCCACTCTGATGTGGCTCCTGTGCGCAAGGTCGATCCGGGCGAAAAATTCCCCTGGGGCGAGCTGTATCGGGCCGGCGTCGGCCACTGGGTAGAGCCGGCCGCCATCACTGGCGGACGCTTCTTCCAGCGCGGTGACCGTGGACAGCCGATAGAGGCGCTGCAATCCATGCTGTCGCTTTATGGATACAGCACTGAGATCACAGGCGAATTCAACGATAAGACGGCTGGTGACGTCGAAGCCTTCCAGCGGCATTTCCGCACCGAGCGGGTGGACGGGATCGCCGATTTCTCGACGATCGATACGCTGCACCGCCTGCTTACGGCGCTGCCGCGATATTCCTGATCTTCAATGGTTTCCGACATTGCCGATTTTCCATGTTTGAATGCGAAATTCGGACTGCCACATCATTTCCCTATTATCTCCTCATTGCGATGGTCTAAGAACTTCCGCTAAGCGGCGCCGATGGTTGTTCCCAAGCTAAATCGAAGGCGTCATGTGAAACGATAAGAATTGCTGCGAAACCTGATCAGTCCTTGGTCGGGAATTCTCCATGACGGCGGGGCGCGCAGTCCGGCAATTCTTTGGGTCGGAGTGTTTAAGACTACATGAGAAAACTGATTGTTGTTGCTGCAGCATGCGTTGGCATGGTGCTGGCGGGAAATAGCTTTGCCTTTGCGAATGACTGGGGCGTAAGAGCCGATGCGCCCGTGAAGAAAGTGGAGCGCCCGCAGAAGACCGCGGAGCGCGTGCATAAGAAAGAGCGTCCGCAAAGGACTGCGCAGCGTGTGCAGAAGAAAACGGAGCGTCCGCTGAAGACGGTCGAGCGGCAGAGTGGCTATCCCGTCGCCGACGTTTCCGGCAATTCCTATTCCGCACTGATCAGCAAATATGCCAATCAATATAATGTGCCGGTGGCGCTTGCGACTGCTGTCATCCGTATCGAAAGCAATTTCAATCCGAGGGCGCGCGGCAGCCACGGCGAAATCGGCCTTATGCAGATCAAGCCGGCGACGGCCCGCATGATGGGCTATTCCGGTAGTGCCAAGGGTCTGTTCGATCCGGAAACCAACATCAAGTATGGCATGAAGTACCTGGCGACCGCCCACGATCTCGGTGGCGGGCAGACCTGCAATACCATCCTCAAATACAATGCCGGCCACGGCGCGACGCGCATGAACCCAGTCTCAAAATCCTATTGCGGCAAGGTTCTTGCGATGCTCTGAACCGGAAGCGCTTTTCTCTGACAAACGTCGGATGATTCAGCGCGATTGCCATGTTATCGCTAGTCTTTAGCGAGGTGCGATATGGCAGTCGATTTCAGGTTCATCGTCATCGGTCGCGGTATGATGGGTGCCGCGGCCGCTAAATATTTGGCACGCCAGACGGACGGCGTTGCCGTCATCGGTCCGGACGAGCCGGCTGATCGCAAGGTGCATGGGGGAGTTTTCGCCAGCCATTACGACGAAGGCCGTATCACGCGGACCATCGATCCTGATTGCGACTGGGCGTTGCTCGCCAATCGCTCGATCGTACGCTATGGCGAGATCGCAAGCGAAAGCGGCATCGATTTCTATACGGAGGCGGGCTGCGTCGTTGTAGCGCCTCCCGAGAGTGCTTACCTCGCCGGTACACGGCAGGCCGCGGTTTCGCTCGGCGTCGAAACGACATCTTTCGATGAGGCTGGGCTGAAACGACGGTTTCCCTATTTCGCTTTTCCCGCCGGCAGTGCCGGCATTTTCGAAGCGAAGGGAGCAGGGCATATTAGCCCGCGGAAGCTCGTGAAGGCACAGTCGCTGCTTGCCGAAAAGGCGGGTGCGACCGTGATCCTCGACCATGCCGCCTCCATCCGCGAGGAGGGCCGGGTGGCCGTCGTGACCACGGCGGGCGGCAAGGTTTATCGCGCCGAGAAGGTGCTGCTGGCGGCTGGCGGTTTTTCCATTTCGCAGAATCTCTTGCCGCAATCCGTTGACATGACGGTTTATGGACGCACCGTGACCCTATTCGAGGTGGCGGACGAGGATGCTCCGCGCCTTGCCGGCATGCCGTCGCTCATCCTCGAAGCGCCTGGCATCGACATCTATCTATTGCCGCCGATCCGCTATCCCGATGGAAAGCTCTATCTGAAGATCGGCGGGGATCCCGACAATCTGGTGCTGAGCAAAGATACGGACATGCGCGCCTGGTTTCGCACGGAGGGACGCGAGGTTGCGCGCGAGCATCTGACTGATATCGTTGATCGTATTGTGCCGGAGCTTGGGGCGCGGTCCATTTCCTCCGCATCCTGCGTCGTCTCCTATACGAAGAGCCGCTATCCGATGATCGGCTATACGTCCTCGCCGCATATTGGAGTGCTGACGGGCTGTGCGGGGACCTCGGCCAAGAGCTCGGATGAAATCGGTAGGCTCGGAGCCGAACTGCTTCTTGCAGGCAGAATCAAGGACCAGGGCTACGCCACGGATTTCGCACCTTATTTCCGTTAGGCCTGTCCCCCATATTTCGTTGGCATTTGCGGGCTTCCTCGTTTAAGGGAGCCCCTGCCAGTTGGCCGGGCAGCCGCGCTTTACCAATGCCGAAAGGCGGTAGGGTGAGGAAAGTCCGGGCTCCACGGAAACACGGTGCCGGATAACGTCCGGCGAGGGCGACCTCAGGGAAAGTGCCACAGAAAGCAAACCGCCTGTCATGACAGGTAAGGGTGAAAGGGTGGGGTAAGAGCCCACCGCATCTCCGGCAACGGATATGGCACGGTAAACCCCACCGGGAGCAAAACCGAATAGGGATGACGCGGTCGGCGAAAGCCTTCCGGCCTGTTTCTGGGTCAGTCATCCGGGTGGGTTGCGTGAGGCAGCGTGCAAGCGCTGTCCCAGATGAATGGCTGCCACGTTCCGGTTCGCCGGAGCCATACAGAACCCGGCTTACAGGCCAACTGGCGATTAACTTCTGCGACGTCCGTATTGCAGCGGAATCCGATTTCTTCCCCATCAAGTCATTGAAATGTCGGGAATAGAGGCAAGGTCTCATGGATCTTGTCCGGCTGGATTTCCTGTTCCCGAGAGGGACTTCAGGCAGCGTTTGAGAATCGCTTTCCTAACCCTTTGTTAAACTTAACAGCTTATAAATCTTTGATACTGCGCCCACCTCAAAATGGGCTCATCCCATTGACGCCCATATGGTCCCATGCTATCCCAAATGCGCACTGCATCAGGGCAATCATCTGCCCATCCATCGCAAAGCAAAGGCGCCTTCCGGATCGGAAGCGTCGGGAGGATCTTGGTTCTTCCGGCTTGCGAAGCTGTGCCTGACTTTGAGGGTTTCGGGCGGCCTAGGGCATTCCGGGCTCTTTCGGAAACGGATGTTTCGTGTCATGAGCCGCTTCCTTTCGAATGCGACCAACAGGATCGATACCAAGGGCCGGGTTTCCGTGCCGGCTGCGTTTCGTTCCGTGCTGGCGCAGCGCAACGTTCAGGAGCTTTACTGCTTCCAGGACTTTGTGTTTCCGGCGATCAGCGTCGGCGGCTCGGATCTTCTGGAAAGGTTCGAGCGGCAGATTGCGGCGGAGGATCCGTTTTCGCCGGAGGCAAACGAGATGTCGCTTCTCATTCATGGGGGCGGGGTCTTCATGAAGCTCGACGCCGAGGGGCGGTTGATGGTCACGGATTTCATTCGCGACTTCACCGGTATTTCGGACGAAGTGACCTTTGTCGGTCGGGCGGACCACTTTCAGCTCTGGCAGCCGCAAGCATTCGCGGCCGTGCAGGCGCAGGCACGAGAGGAGCGCAAGCTGGCGGGCAAGCGTTCCTGAACGAACGAGGGAATGGAATGGCGGCGAATCCAGGCGGAGGTTCAACTGAAGCCGGTGGCGGACCGGTTCGCCACATTCCGGTTCTTCTCAAGGAAGTGCTTGCGGCGCTGGAGCCTTTTCCCGGCAAAGTCATCCTCGATGGCACTTTTGGTGCCGGCGGCTATACGTCCGCCATTCTCGATGCCGGCGCCGATGTGATCGCGCTCGATCGTGATCCGACGGCGATCGCAGGCGGCCAGGCGCTCGTCGCCGCGCATGGCGGTCATCTCAAGCTCATTCATTCGCAATTCTCGCAGCTTGCCGATCATGCGCCCGATAGCGGGCTTGATGGCGTCGTGCTGGATATCGGCGTTTCCTCCATGCAGATCGATGAGGCCGAGCGCGGCTTCTCTTTCCAGAAGAGCGGCCCGCTCGACATGCGTATGTCGGCCGCGGGCGTTTCTGCAGCCGATGTCGTCAACCGCGCCAAGGTGGCCGATCTCATCCGCATCTTCCATTATCTCGGCGAAGAGAGCCAGGCGCCGCGCATTGCGCATGCCATCGAAAAGCGCCGCATCGAAAAGCCTTTCGAGACGACGCGTGATCTTGCCGGCCTCATCGAGCTGGTGACGCCGCGCAAGATGAAGGACAAGATCCATCCCGCAACGCGCGTCTTTCAGGCGCTGCGCATCTTCGTCAATGACGAGCTTGGCGAGTTGGCGCAGGCGCTGTTTGCTGCCGAGCGGGCACTGAAACCCGGCGGTCGCCTCGTTGTCGTCACCTTCCATTCGCTGGAGGATCGTATCGTCAAGAAGTTCTTCTCCGATCGGGCCGGCAAGGCATCCGGTTCCCGCCACCTGCCGATAGCGCATGAGCGGGCCGCGACCTTCGAGCCTGTCGGCAAGTCGATGGTTTCGGCCAGTGAGGAAGAAGCCGAGATCAATCCGCGCGCCCGTTCCGCCAAGCTGCGCGCTGGCCAGCGTACCGTTGCACCCGCTGAGGCCGAGGACATGTCGCTCTTCGGATTCCCGAATCTCGCCAGTCTCGGAAAGCTTGGAGGTTGATATGCTGAGAACGTTCGATCTTGTGCTCATCGGCGTCATGACGGCGGCAGCCGCCGTTACCTACACGATCAAGCACCGCGCCGAGCTGAAGCTCGAGGAAGTTCAGCGCCTCGAAGCGGAGATCAAGCTGGAGAAGGATACGATCGACCTCCTGAAGGCCGATTGGGCGCTGCAATCGCAGCCGAACCGGCTGGAGCGCCTCGTCAATGCCTATAACGGCGAGCTGCAACTGCAGCCGACGGATTCGACCGCACTTGCCCACGCGCGCGAGCTGCCGATGCTGAAGTCGCAGGTTCCTCCGCCTGACGTTACTGAAGCTAAGGCTGGAGACGCCAAGGCAGGCGCTAAGCTGGGTGTTGCTGCCAAGTCTCAGCCGATCCCGATGCCGGCGCCGCGAGAGGCCGAAGACGCGGACCAGATCGAAACGGGAGCGGTGGAATAATGTCCTTTCTTTCCCGCATCATGGTACTGAAGAGCCAGGCGCATTTTTCCGCCGGCGTCTACAATCGTTTCGGCGCCCCCTCCGGCATGGCGATCGAAGGCTCGCGCAAGCGCAAGGCCGGGCAGGCCAAGAGCCGCGTCGGCCTGCTCATCGTCGGCTTTACTGCCCTCTACGCCGTTATCGGCGCCCGTATGGTCGAATATGCGATGAAGGAACCGGAATCCGTCTCCTCCATCCTGCCGCCCGACCGGCTGATGGCGTCGCGTCCCGATATTCTCGACCGCAACGGCGAAGTGCTGGCAACCGATATCCGCACCGTTTCGCTGTTTGCAGAGCCGAACAAGATCGTCGATACGGACGAGGCCGTCGAAAAGCTGCAGACGGTGCTTTCCGATCTCGACGTCAAGGACACTTATAAGAAGCTCTCGAACCGCACCTCGCATTTCGCCTGGCTGCGCCGCCAGCTGACGCCGAAGCAGCAGAGTCAGATCCTGGCGCTCGGCATTCCCGGCATCGGCTTCAGGCCGGAAAAACGCCGTTTCTATCCGGGTGGCCCAACGGCTGCGCATATCCTCGGCTACGTCAATATCGACAACCGCGGCGTTGCCGGCATGGAAAAATATATCGACGATCAGGGGCTTGCCGATCTTGCCTCGGTCGGCATGACGAGCAACCAGTCGCTGGAACCGGTGCGCCTTTCGATCGACGTGCGTGTGCAGGCGATCGTGCGCGATGCAGTCATCAACGCCGTCAATAACTTCCAAGCCAAGGGCGCTGGTGCTGCGGTCATCAATGTGCATACCGGCGAGGTGCTGGGTATGGCGTCGGCGCCGGATTTCGATCCTAATAATCCGCAGGAAGGTGCCAAGGACGGTTGGCTCAACCGGATGACCAATGGCACGTTCGAAATGGGCTCGACTTTCAAGACTTTCTCGTTGGCGATGGCCCTCGACACCGGCAAGGTGAAGATGACGGACAGCTTCGATGCCAGCAAACCAATCTATATCGGCGGCTTCACCATTAAGGACTTTCACGGTCAGCGCCGCTGGCTGACGGTGCCGGAGATTTTCCAGTATTCGTCGAACATCGGTACGGCCCGCGTCATCGACATCGTGGGCATCGACGCCCAGAAAGATTACCTGACGCGCCTCGGTCTGCTGACCAAGCTGCAGACGGAGTTGCCGGAAGTGAAGATGCCGAGCCAGCCGCGCGTCTGGAAGAAGATCAACTCCATTACGATTTCCTTCGGTCACGGCGTTTCCACGACGGCGCTCCAGACCGGCGTTGCCGCGGCGGCGCTCGTCAATGGTGGTAAATTGATCGAACCAACGTTCCTTCCGCGTACGCGCGATCAGGCCGATCAGATCGCCCAGCAAGTCATCAGCAAGAAGACCAGCGACGAGATCCGGTATCTGCTCGATTTCAATGGCTCAAAGGGGTCCGGGCGCGTAGCTCGCGTGCCGGGTTTCCAGGTGGGCAGCAAAACAGGCACTGCCGACAAGGTGGTCAATGGCCGCTATTCGTCAAACCTGAACTTTAATTCCTTCATCTCTGCTTTTCCGATCAACGATCCGAAATATGCCATCATCACTTTCTGCGACGAGCCCAAGACCGGCGAAAAGGCCTATGGCGGTACGATCTCGGCGGGTACAGCAGGCCCCATCGCCCGCGAAATCATCCGCCGCGCCGCACCCATCCTCGGAGTCGAGCCGCAATTCGGCGAAGACGGCTCGGCCTTGTTGGTGTCTTATTGAGTGTGAATCAATATCGGTGTCGATTCGTAAGGGGCGGTCGACCTGAACCAGAGAAGTGCATTCGATGAAATTGCGGGACCTCGCCGGAAATGCGTTTCCGGAACTCAAAGCTGAACTCGAAGGGCCGGCCGGCGCGCTGGAGATTTCCGGTCTGTCTTCCGACAGCCGCAAGATCGCGCCCGGCATGGCTTTCGTGGCGATTGCCGGCTCCAAGGCCGATGGCGCAGGCTTCATTGCCGATGCTGTTGCCAAGGGTGCTGCCGTCGTCATCGCATCGCACGCAGTCGAAACTCGCGCGCCGGTTCTGGTCGTTGCCGAACCGCGCCGTTTCCTCTCCGTTGCCGCCTCGCGTTTCTACGGCCGCCAGCCGGCGACGATGGTCGCGGTGACGGGCACCGCCGGCAAGACCTCGGTTGCCTCCTTCGTCAGGCAGATCTGGGCGCAGGCCGGCCACGCTGCCGCCATGATCGGCACGACCGGCGTCGTTTCGCCGACGCGCAATGAATATGGCTCGCTGACGACGCCCGATACTGTATCGCTGCACCAGCTGCTTGCCGAACTCGCCGACGAGGGCGTCACGCATGCTTCGATGGAGGCCTCCAGCCACGGGCTCGACCAGTATCGCCTCGACGGCGTGAAACTTGCCGCCGCCGCCTTCACCAATCTCGGTCGCGACCATATGGATTACCATCCGACGGTCGAAGACTATATGGCCGCCAAGATGCACCTCTTCGACCGAGTGCTGCCGAAAGGTTCGCCCGCCATCATCTTCGCCGATGATCCATGGTCGGAGCAGGCGATCAAAGCGGCGACGGCTGCGGGCCATGACGTTCGCACGGTCGGGCGCAAGGGCGGCTATCTGACACTGAAGCGCGTCGAGCATTTCCGCCACAAGCAGGTTGCGGAAATCCATGCCGAAGGCGAGATCTTCGAGGTCGATATTCCGCTTGCCGGCGATTTCCAGATTGCCAATGCGCTGGTTGCCGCGGCCCTTGCCATGTCCACGGGCGTTCCGGCGAAGCTCGCGATGGCCGCGCTCGAAAAGCTGCAGGGCGCGTCCGGCCGCCTGGAGCTTGTCGGCCATACCAAGGACGGTGCGCTCGCCTATGTCGATTACGCGCATAAGCCGGACGCGCTGGAAAATGTGTTAAACTCTGTGCGTCCGTTCACAACGGGCCGCGTCATCGTCGTGTTCGGCTGCGGCGGCGACCGCGACCGTGGCAAACGACCGATCATGGGCGAGATCGCCTGCCGGCTTGCCGATGTCGTCATCGTCACCGATGACAACCCGCGCTCGGAAGTGCCGGCTGAGATCCGCGCCGAGATCATGGCGGCGGCGAAATGCGCTTCCGAAATCGGCGACCGCGCAAAGGCGATCCGCGAGGCGGTTCTGCAGCTGAAATCCGGCGATACGCTGATCGTTGCCGGCAAGGGACATGAAGAGGGGCAGACGGTCGGCAGCGTCACGCTGCCGTTTTCCGATCATGCCGAAGTGCGCAAGGCTTTGGAGGAGCGGGTACCATGAACTGGCTCTGGACCACCGAAGACATGATCGCCGCGATGGCGGGCCGTCCCTTCGGTTCGTTGCCGCAAGGCATTACCGGCATTTCCATCGACAGCCGCTCGATCACGCCGGGTGAGGCTTTCTTCGCGATCAAGGGCGACCGTGTTGACGGGCATGACTTTGCCTCGATGGCCGTTGCCAATGGTGCGACTCTGCTCGTCGTCAGCGAAGGCCGTCTGCCGGCCATGGGGCGCCTGACCGTGCCGATGATCGTGGTCGAGGACGTGCTTGCTGCCCTCGGCAAGCTGGGGCAGGCGTCGCGCGAGCGCTCGCGGGCAAAGATCATTGCCGTTACCGGTTCAGTCGGTAAGACGACGACCAAGGAGATGCTGCGCCATGTGCTGTCTCCCTCGGGCAAGGTGCATGCGTCGGTCGCCTCCTTCAACAATCACTGGGGTGTGCCGCTGACCTTGGCGCGCATGCCGATCGACACCTATTTCGGCGTCTTCGAAGTCGGCATGAACCATCCGGACGAGATCCGGCCGCTGGTGAAGATGATCCGCCCGCATGTCGCCGTCATCACGACGATCGCGCCGGCCCATCTCGGCAATTTCCAGAATGTCCAGGAAATCGCTGCCGCCAAGGCAGAGATCTTCGAAGGCCTGGAGCCGGGCGGTGATGTCGTTCTCAACCGTGACAATGAGCAGTTCAATTTCCTGGAGCAGACCGCCCAGGCGCTCGGCATCCAGAAGATCCATTCCTTTGGCCAGCATGCCAAGGCGGAATTCCGCCTTGCCGAGTTCAACGGCTCGGACGAAAGCTCGACGCTCTGGATGACTGTCGGTGGCGAGACCAAGGAAGTGCGCATCGGCGCGCCGGGCCGCCACATTGCTGAAAATGCGCTGGCAGCATTGGGCGTCGTGACGATCGTCGGCGCCAGCCTCGACAAGGCAATCGACGCGCTCGCGACGCTGAAGCCGGAGAAGGGCAGGGGCAAGCGCTACAGGCTGCCGATCGGCAATAGCAGCTTCACGCTGATCGATGAAAGCTATAACGCCAATCCGGCCTCCATGCGCGCGGCGATCGCGCTGCTGGCATCGGCCGAGCCGACCGGCCGGGGCCGCCGCATCGCCGTTCTCGGCGACATGCTGGAGATGGGCGAATTTGCCGAGCAGGTCCATACGGATCTCGCAGGTCCGCTGCTCGCTGCCGGTCTGGAACATGTCTGGCTCGCGGGGCCTGAGATGGTGGCGCTGAAGGGCTCGCTTCCGGAGAGCGTCGCGGTCGAGCATCGCGAGAAGACGGAAGAATTGTTGGAATTCGTTTTGAACTCGGTCGCACCTGGCGACGTGTTGATGGTGAAGTCGTCTTTGGGGATCGGTTTCGGCAAGATTGTTGCCGCGCTCCTTGACAAGTACCCGCCAGTTTCAGACACGCAACGCGATCTATGATCGGGGAAAAGGGGCTTTGAATGCTGATTTGGCTGGTTGAACTGTCGGAATATTTCAAATTTCTGAATCTGTTCAGGTACATTACCTTCCGTGCGGGTGCCGCTCTTTTCACCTCCGCTCTCACCGTTTTCCTCTTCGGGCCTGCTATCATCAATTCGCTGCGCATCCGGCAGGGCAAGGGCCAGCCGATCCGCGCAGACGGGCCGCAGACGCATTTCAAGAAGGCCGGCACCCCGACCATGGGTGGGCTGATGATTCTCGCCGGCATTGTCGGGGCGTCGCTGCTCTGGGCCGATCTTTCCAACGTCTATGTCGTCGCCACCCTGCTCGTGACGCTCGGTTTTGGCGCTATCGGCTTCTATGACGACTATCTCAAGGTTACGAAGCAGAGCCATAAGGGCTTTTCCGGCAAGGCGCGCCTCGGCATCGAATTCATCATCGCCGGCATCGCCGTCTATTTCATGATGCGCACGGCACTGGCCTCCGGCCCTGCCGGCTCGACTTTCGGCTCCTCGATCGCATTCCCCTTCTTCAAGGACTTCATGATCAATATCGGCATCATGTTCGTCGTCTTCGGCGGCTTCGTGATCGTTGGCGCCGGCAATGCCGTGAACTTGACCGACGGCCTCGACGGCCTCGCCATCGTGCCGGTCATGATCGCCGCTGCCGCCTTCGGCATCATCGCCTACCTCGCCGGTAATGCGGTCTTTGCGAATTACCTGCAGATCAATTTCGTGCCCGGTACCGGCGAGCTGGCCGTGGTGCTCGGCGCGGTTATCGGCGCTGGTCTCGGCTTCCTTTGGTTCAATGCTCCGCCGGCCGCAATCTTCATGGGCGACACCGGATCGCTCGCGCTCGGCGGCACGATCGGCACGGTTGCCGTTGCTACCAAGCATGAGATCGTCATGGCGATTGTCGGCGGTCTGTTCGTCATGGAGACGCTGTCGGTCATCATCCAGGTCGGCTTCTTCAAGATGACCGGTCGGCGCGTCTTCCTCATGGCGCCGATCCACCATCACTTCGAAAAGAAGGGCTGGACGGAAAGCCAGGTGGTCATCCGGTTCTGGATCATTGCCGTCGGTCTTGCCATGATCGGTCTTTCCACGCTGAAGCTGCGGTGAGGCGGTCATGATCCCCGTCACGACGCTTGCAGGAAAAAAGGTCGCTCTCTTCGGTCTCGGCGGCTCGGGTCTCGCGACGGCCAAGGCGTTGGTTGCTGGTGGCGCCGATGTCACGGCCTGGGACGACAATCCTGACAGTGTCGTCAAGGCTGCGGCAGACGGTATCGCTACTGCAGACCTGCACATGATCGACTGGAGCGCGCAGGCGCTTTTCGTACTTTCGCCCGGCGTGCCTCTCACCCATCCGAAACCGCATTGGACCGTCGATCTCGCGCGTGCCGCCGGTGCCGATATCGTCGGCGACGTCGAGCTCTTCGTGCGCGAGCGCCGCGCGCATGCTCCCGATTGCCCGTTCATCGCCATCACCGGCACCAACGGCAAATCGACGACGACGGCGCTGATCGCCCATATCCTGAAATCGAGCGGCCGCGATACACAGCTTGGCGGCAATATCGGCACGGCCGTGCTGACGCTCGATCCGCCGAAGGCCGAGCGCTATTTCGTCGTCGAATGCTCGTCCTATCAGATCGACCTTGCGCCGACACTCAATCCGTCCGCCGGCATCCTGCTCAACCTGACGCCCGATCACCTCGATCGTCATGGCACGATGCAGCACTATGCAGATGTCAAGGAACGGCTTGTCGCCGGCAGTGATGTCGCCATCGTCGGTGTCGATGACAGCTTTTCGGTGCTGATCGCCGACCGTATCGAGCGGGCAGGGGTGAAGGTGGTCAGGATTTCCCGCCGCAACGTGCTGGCTGACGGTATCTACGCCGAAGGCACGAAGCTCATCCAGGCAGTAAGTGGGGCGATGCTGCCCTTCGTCGATCTCGACGGCATCCAGACGCTGCGCGGCGGCCACAATGCGCAGAATGCCGCTGCCGCGGTCGCTGCCTGCCTTGCCGTCGGCGTTTCCGCCGAGGAGATCCGCGCGGGCTTGGCATCCTTTCCCGGCCTCAAGCACCGCATGCAGCCGGTCGGCCGGCGAGGCAATGTCGTCTTCGTCAATGATTCCAAGGCGACCAATGCGGATGCTGCAGCACCGGCGCTTTCAAGCTACGATCGCATCTACTGGATTGCCGGCGGATTGCCGAAGGCCGGTGGCATCACGACGCTTGCACCCTATTTCCCGCGCATCGCCAAGGCCTATCTGATCGGCGAGGCGGCGGCGGAATTTGCCGCGACGCTTGGCGAGGCGGTGCCTTACGAAATTTCAGGCACGCTGGAGCGGGCAGTCCTGCATGCGGCGGCGGATGCCGAAAGGGACGAGACCGGCCCTCTGGCCGTGATGTTATCCCCGGCTTGCGCAAGCTTCGATCAATATAAGAACTTCGAAGTCAGGGGCGATGCCTTTGTTGGTCATGTGGCTGCCCTTGACGGCGTGACGATGCTGATCAATTCGGCAACAGGAGGCAAATGACATGGTGAGCCGCGCAGAACGTGGAGCATTGGCCGATTGGTTCTGGACCATCGACCGCTTTTTCCTGGCCTTGTTCCTGTTCCTGATGGGCATCGGCTTCATGCTCTCGTTTGCGGCTTCGCCGGCGGTTGCCGAGCGTATCGGCCTGGAACCCTTCCACTTCGTCAAGCGTCACGCGGCCTTCATGATCCCGTCGATCGGCGTTATGCTCGGCCTTTCCTTCCTGACGCCGCGCCAGGTGCGGCGCACCGCGATCATCCTGCTGATCGTCGCCCTTGCTATGATGCTTCTGGCGTTGTTCTTCGGCATCGAGGTCAAGGGGTCCCGCCGCTGGGTCACGCTCGCGGGTGTTTCGATCCAGCCGTCGGAATTCATGAAGCCGGCCTTCGTCGTGGTCTGCGCCTGGCTCTTTGCCGAGCATGCCCGCCAGCCGGAAATTCCGGGCAATCTCTTTGCCATCATCCTGTTCGGCATTGTCGCAGCCCTTCTCGTGGCGCAGCCTGACCTTGGCCAGACGATCCTGACGACGGCGGTGTGGGGCGGCATGTTCTTCATGGCCGGCATGCCGTGGCTCTGGATCATCGTGCTCGGCGCCGGCGGCGCGGGTGGCCTGGTGACCGCCTATTACGTCTTCCCTCACGTGGCGGGCCGAATAGACAAGTTCCTGACCGGCGAAGGCGATACGTTCCAGATCGATACTGCCCGCGAGGCGATCATCCGCGGCGACTGGTTCGGCCAGGGGCCGGGCGAGGGCATCGTCAAGCGCATCATTCCAGACGCCCATACCGACTTCATCTTTTCGGTCGCGGCCGAGGAATTCGGCATCGTCTTCTGTATCGCGCTCGTTGCCATCTTCACCGTGCTGGTGCTGCGCGGCCTGTCGCATGCTTACCGCGAACGCAACGACTTCAGCCGTTTTGCCGTCGCCGGGCTCGTGCTGCAGATGGGTATCCAGTCGATCATCAATATCGGCGTCAATCTCGAACTGCTGCCGGCCAAGGGCATGACGCTGCCGCTGATTTCCTACGGCGGTTCGTCGATGGTGGCGATCTGCGTGACGGCCGGCTTCATTCTGGCGCTGACGCGCCATCGTCCGGAAAAACGTGCGCAGGACCGGAGCCTCTTCCGCGTGCCGCACGGCATGCCGGCGGAGTAAGGGGATTATGAGCAAGGGCATCGTCCTTCTTGCCGCCGGGGGAACCGGCGGCCACGTCTTTCCGGCAGAAGCGCTTGCCTTCAAGCTCAGGGAGCGCGGCTATTCCGTGCATCTCGTCACCGACAGCCGTGCGGAGCGCTATGCCGGCAAGTTTCCGGCCGACGAGATCCATGTCGTGCCGTCGGCGACGATCGGTTCGAAGAACCCGGTCGCCGTTGCCCGCTCGCTCTGGAAGCTCTGGACCGGCATGCGGGCGGCAAAAAGGCTGATCCAGCGGCTGAAGCCTGTCGTCGTCGTTGGCTTCGGCGGCTATCCGACCGTGCCGCCGTTGCTCGCCGCCACGCGCCTCGGCGTTCCCTCGATGCTGCACGAGCAGAATGCCGTCATGGGCCGCGCCAACAAGGCGCTGGCGCCGCGCGTCAGGGCGATTGCCGGCGGCTTCCTGCCTGAGAGCGGCGGACCATTTTCCGACAAGACGGTCGCGACCGGCAATCCCGTGCGCCCGGCGATCCTTGCCGCAGCCGAGCAGCCCTATATGCCTTCGCATCCCGGTGAGCCGTTCAATCTCGTCGTCTTCGGCGGCAGCCAGGGCGCGCAATATTTCTCCAAGGCGATGCCGACGGCGATCAGCCTGCTCGACGATGCGCTGCGCGCGCGGCTGAGGGTAACCCAGCAGGTTCGCCCTGAGGATATGGAGACGGTGCGCGGGTGCGTGGTGCAGCTGCAGATGGCTGCGGATATTGCGCCGTTTTTCAACGACATGGCGGAGCGTCTTGCCAAGGCGCATCTGGTCATCTGCCGTTCGGGCGCCTCGACGGTTTCGGAAATCTCGGTCATCGGCCGTCCGGCCGTGCTGGTGCCTTATCCGCATGCGCTCGACCATGATCAGGCGGCCAATGCCGCAGCGCTTGCGGCGACCGGCGGAGCCAAGGTGATCGCCCAGTCGGAGCTTTCGCCGGAGCATATCGCCTCCATCCTGACGCATGTGATGAACGATCCGGAAAAGCTTGCCGGCATGGCGGCTGCCGCCAAGCGTGCGGGAAAACCTGACGCGGCGAACTTGCTTGCCGACATGGTTGAGGCTATTGCCGCCGGCAAGACAGTTACAGAATTCAAGGGGGCACGCACATGAAGCTGCCAAAGGCGATAGGCCTTGTCCATTTCATCGGCATCGGCGGTATCGGCATGAGCGGTATCGCCGAAGTGCTGCATAATCTCGGCCATAGGGTGCAGGGATCGGATCAATCCGACAGCGCCAATGTCCAGCGCCTGCGCGACAAAGGCATTGAGGTCTTCGTCGGCCACAGGGCGGAAAACCTCGGCGATGCCGAAGTCGTCGTCGTGTCGACCGCGATCAAGAAGAGCAATCCGGAACTCATTGCCGCGCGCGAAAAGCTCTTGCCGGTCGTGCGCCGCGCCGAAATGCTGGCCGAGCTGATGCGCTTCCGCAATGCGATCGCCATCGGCGGCACGCACGGCAAGACGACGACCACCTCGCTCGTCGCCGCACTGCTCGAGGCCGGCGGGCTGGACCCGACCGTCATCAATGGCGGCATCATCAATGCCTACGGCACGAATGCGCGCATGGGCGAGGGCGAGTGGATGGTGGTCGAGGCGGACGAATCCGACGGTACCTTCCTGAAGCTGCCGGCCGATGTGGCCGTCGTCACTAATATCGACCCCGAACATCTCGACCACTACGGCAATTTCGATGCCGTTCGCGCCGCCTTCCGGCAGTTCGTCGAGAATGTGCCTTTCTACGGCTTCGGCGTCATGTGCCTCGATCATCCCGAGGTGCAGGCGTTGGTCAGCCGCATTGAGGACCGCAAGGTCATCACCTATGGCGAAAACCCGCAGGCCGATGTGCGCTTCATGAATGTGCGCATCGACGGCACGCGCTCGATCTTCGACGTCGAGATACGCCGCCGCCGCACTGGTCAGGTCATTCGGCTCAACGATCTCATCATGCCGATGCCCGGCCGTCACAATATTTCGAATGCGACTGCGGCCGTTGCCGTGGCCAACCGGCTTGGCATCTCCCGCGAGGATATCGCCAAGGGGCTTGCCTCCTTCGGTGGTGTGAAGCGTCGCTTCACGCTGACGGGCGAATGGAACGGCGTGCAGATCTTCGACGATTACGGCCATCACCCGGTCGAGATCAAGGCGGTGCTGCGCGCTGCCCGCGAAGCCTGCAAGGGCCGGATCATCGCGGTGCACCAGCCGCACCGCTACACACGCCTGTCGAGCCTCTTCGAGGAATTCGCGGCCTGCTTCAACGATGCCGACAGCATCTTCATTGCGCCTGTTTATGCCGCGGGCGAGGATTTGATCGAGGGAGCGGATTCGGAATCGCTCGTTTCCCGCATCAAATCGGGTGGCCATCGTGACGCCCGTTTCCTTCCTTCGGCGGAGGCTCTACCTCAGATGGTAGCAGAGATTGCAAAGCCCGGGGACTTTGTGGTTCTGTTGGGGGCTGGTAGCATTACATATTGGGCAGCAGCGCTGCCGAAGCAGTTGCAAGACCTTTCAGGAAAGTCCGCATGAAACAGGTTAACGGGGAAAAGCTTCTTGCCTCTCTCGGAGAAGGCGTAAAGGACATTCGCGGCCGACTGACGCCGGATGCCCCCATGGATCGCGTCACCTGGTTCCGCGCCGGCGGTCTGGCCGAGCTGATGTTCCAGCCGCATGACGAGGAAGACCTGATCGCCTTCTTGAAGATTCTACCGGATGAAGTGCCGCTGACGGTGGTCGGCGTCGGCTCGAATATCCTGGTGCGCGATGGCGGCATTCCGGGCGTCGTGCTGCGCCTGTCGGCCAAGGGCTTCGGCTTTGTCGAACTCGCCGGCGAAAACCGCATTCTTGCCGGCGCCATCTGCCCGGACAAGCATGTGGCCGCCATGGCGATGGACAACGGCATCGGCGGTTTCGCTTTCTATTACGGCATTCCCGGCGGTATCGGCGGTGCTGCCCGCATGAATGCCGGCGCCAATGGCTCCGAGACGAAGGATCGCGTCGTCGAGGTCCGCGCGATCGACCGCAAGGGCAACAAGCATGTCCTCACGAATGCCGAGATGGGCTATTCCTATCGCCACTCCGATGCTGCGGATGATCTGATCTTCACATCGGTGCTTTTCGAGGGCTATGCCGACGACCGTGCCAAGATTCGCGCCGATATGGATGCCGTGCGCAATCACCGCGAGACGGTACAGCCGATTCGCGAAAAGACCGGCGGCTCGACTTTCAAGAACCCCGAGGGTCATTCGGCCTGGAAGCTGATTGATGAAGCGGATTGCCGCGGTCTCGTCATCGGCAGCGCGCAGATGTCGTCGCTTCACTGCAACTTCATGATCAACATGGGGCAGGCGACGGGCTACGATCTCGAATATCTGGGCGAGGAAGTGCGCCGCAAGGTTTTCGAAATGTCAGGCATCAAGCTCGAATGGGAAATCAAGCGTCTCGGCCTTTTCATGCCCGACCGTGAGGTTCGCCCCTTTCAGGGCGTGACGTCAGAGTAACCTTTAAAGCGTGTCGCGATCTTTCAGATCCGCTTGGCACGCTTTAACTCTTTGTTTGACGCATGTCGTTGTCGAAAACGGCTGCACACTTTTGCGCGACATGCTTTAGTTCACCGCAAGCCTCAGGCCTTCGCGCGGCGTGATGACTGGCGACCAGCCCAGCACGTCGCGGGTGTGGGATATATCGACCTGCAGCGAGCCGCAGAGGCGCTGATAGACGGCTTCCTTTCCGGTGATCCTGGCTGCCATATGCATCAGGGACGGGGGGAAGGGCAGCAGCATCGGTTTGACGGAGAGGCCTGCGGCAATGCCCTCGACCAGCGCGGGCGTCGAAAGATCTTCGCCATCTCCGGCAAGGAAGGTTTCGCCGGCGGCGGCGGGATGCTGCATGCAGGTGATGATCAGGTCGACGAGGTTCTGCACTGCGACCAGCGTGCGGCGGTTTTTCAGCGAGGCGAAGGGCAGCGGCAGTTTCTTGCGGACAAGCCCGACAAGCAGCGCGAAGTTGCCGCGCGCGCCGGGACCGTAGACCAGCGGCGGGCGGACGATAACAACCTCCATGCCGGTGCGGGCGGCGATCTCGCGCAGGCCGATTTCGCTTTCCATCTTGGAAATGCCGTAGGGATCGAGGGGCTTCGGCGTGTCGTCGTGCCGGAACGGCCGGTCGTTCTCTTCGCCGTTGACCTTGATGGTGCTGATGAAGACGAACCGTTTCACACCCGCACGGGCGGCCTGTTCGGCAAGGTTCAGGGTGGAAGCGGTGTTGGCGCGGCGGAAGTCCGCCAGTGGATCTGCCGAACGATCGTTCATGATGTGAACGCGGGCGGCGAGATGGACGATGACGTCGACGCCGTCGAGTGCTGCCGTCCAGTCGGTCTTCTCGGTGATATCGACCGGGAAATGCCTGATATCGGACGGGAAGGCCGATGTCGCGGAACGTGTCGTGACCGTTACGTCGCAAATCCGCTCTCTGTGCAGCCGTTCGACAAGCGGACCGCCGACGAAGCCGGCTGCGCCGGTGACGAGGCATCGCATGATCTTCTCCCTGTTCGCCCGTAGAGGCCTTGGCTAACCGGAAGCGCTGGCTGCATCAATAAAAAAAGCCGCGACGGCGGGCGGCGCGGCTTTTTGTTCAGATGGTAAGTGGCTCAGACTTCTTCGCGACCCGACAGCAGGATGCAGATCAGCGAGATCGCAGCCGAGGCGGCGAGATAGTAGCCGACATAGTTGAGGTTGTAGTTGGTTGCGAGCCAGGTGGCGATATAGGGAGCAAGCGAAGCCCCGAAGATGCCGCCGAGGTTGAACGTCATCGAGGCGCCGGTGTAGCGCACCATGGTCGGGAAGGGAGCTGCCAGGGCAGCGCCGATCGGACCATAGGTGAATCCCATCAGGCCGAGGCCGATGATCGAGCACAGAACCGCGCCGGTCAGGCCTGCCGTCAGCAGGCTCGCATAGAAGAAGCCGAAGACGGCGATGGCGATCGTAGTCAGGATCAGGATCAGGCGACGCGAGTAGCGGTCCGACAGCCAGCCGGAGAGCGGGATCGTCAGGCCGAAGAAGACGACGCCGACGAGCTGGATGACCAGGAACTGCTCGCGCGAATAGCCGAGTTTCGTCGTGCCCCAGGACAGCGTGAAGACCGTCATCAGGTAGAAGAGCACGAAGGTGGCGACTGCGATGAACGTGCCGAGGATGAGGCTGCGCAGGTGGCCGCGGAAGACGGTCGCGACGGGAACGGCGACGCGCTCGTGCTTTTCGACAGCCTTCTGGAATTCAGGCGTTTCGGCGATCTTCAGGCGGACATAGAGACCGACGGCGACGAGCGCGAGACTGGCGATGAAGGGAATGCGCCAGCCATAGGCGAGGAAGTCCTCGTTGCTCATGGTTTCCGCCAGGATCAGGAAGAAGCCGGAGGAAAGGATGAAGCCGATCGGCGCGCCGAGCTGCGGGAACATGGCGTACCAGCTGCGCTTGCCGGGAGGTGCGTTTTCCGTCGCGAGCAGCACGGCGCCACCCCATTCGCCGCCGAGGCCGAGGCCCTGGCCGAAGCGGCACAGCGCGAGCAGCAACGGAGCGGCGATGCCGATCGCATCATAACCCGGCAGGATGCCGATCACGACGGTAGACAGGCCCATGGTCATGAGGGCGGCCACGAGCGTCGCCTTGCGGCCAACCTTGTCGCCGAAATGGCCGAAGACCACGGCGCCGAAGGGGCGGGCGAAGAAGGCGATCGAGAAGGTCACGAGCGACTGCAGGAGTGCGGAGGTCGGATCGCTCGAGGGAAAGAAGAGGTGCGGGAAAACGATGACGGCTGCCGTCGCGTAGACGTAGAAGTCGAAGAATTCGATGGTGGTGCCGATGAGGCTGGCAATCAGGACGCGTGCCGGAGAATTGACCTGCGTGCTGGTCGAAGGGCTCGGCGATACGGAGATCGCTTCTGTCATGTTCATTCCAATCAGTATTTTTATCGATTTGCTTGGGAGCTGCCGCTCTTAACGCAATTTTAAGGCTGAGAAAATGCCCGGACACGCAAGAATATGACGCTAACGACATTATCCGCGGGTGTGACCGGGCTGCCTCGATGGGCAGGCTCGGCGCTTTTTCAACCTTGCGCCAAGCTTGGCATGGGCTAGCCGCGAACTTGACCGGAATCAAATTGTAATTGACTGATAAGTACTCTCTGGTTGAGAGAATGGAGGGGCACACATGCAAAAAAGTCTTGCTGCCGAGTTTTTCGGTACATTCTGGCTGGTCTTCGGCGGATGCGGCAGTGCTGTGTTCGCGGCCGCCTATCCTGAACTTGGCATCGGTTTTGCCGGCGTGGCGCTGGCGTTCGGTTTGACCGTCCTCACCATGGCCTATGCCGTGGGCGGCATTTCCGGCGGCCATTTCAATCCCGCCGTCTCTCTCGGCCTTGTTGTTGCGGGACGTTTTCCCGCGGCTAGCCTCGTTCCCTATGTGGTCGCACAGGTGGTCGGTGCCATCGTCGCTGCCGCAGCGCTCTATCTCATCGCCAGCGGCAAGGCGGGTTTCGAGCTCGGCGGGTTTGCGGCCAACGGATATGGCGAACATTCTCCGGGCGGTTATTCGCTGCTTTCGGCACTGCTGATCGAAGTTCTGCTGACCATGTTTTTCCTGATCATCATCCTGGGATCGACAAGCAGCCGGGTACCCGCAGGCTTTGCGCCGCTTGCGATCGGCCTGGGGCTGACGCTGATTCACCTCGTCTCGATCCCCGTGACGAATACCTCCGTCAATCCGGCGCGTTCGACCGGGCAGGCGCTTTTCGTCGGCGGCTGGGCGCTGCAGCAACTCTGGCTGTTCTGGATCGCGCCGCTTGCGGGCGGTGCGATCGGCGGCCTCGTCTGGAAATTCTTCGGCGATAAGGACTGACTGCAAAACATCAGGACATGCCATTGAACCCGCGTGGTTTTTCCGCGCGGGTTTTTCATTTTCCATCGCCTTCCCGGCCGGTTCGCTGTGATATTCGCGCGACCGCAAGGGCAGAAAAATGAAGCATGTGGCAAGGCGGAGTTAACGAAAGTAAACGGTTCGTTAACCATAATGATGTTCTAATGCACCCAAGTCAGGCAAAGGCCACGAAGCGCGCAGACCAGCTTCGCGCAAGCCTAGGTTCTGCAAAGTGAAAGTTATTTTTGGGGGTGTTGATGAGTCGCGAGCACGTAGCTGTCCTGATGGGCGGGTTTTCCTCGGAGAGGCCTGTCAGCCTTTCCTCGGGAAAAGCGTGTGCCGATGCCCTTGAAGGTGAAGGCTTCAAGGTGACGCGCATCGATGTCGAGCGCGACATTTCCGAAAAGCTCTCCGCTCTGAAACCTGATGTTGTCTTCAATGCCTTGCACGGGCCTTTCGGCGAGGACGGTACTATCCAGGGTATCCTCGAATATCTGCAGATCCCCTATACGCATTCGGGCGTGCTTGCCTCGGCACTTGCCATGGATAAGGGCCGGGCGAAGCGGGTGGCTGCCGCTGCCGACGTTCCGGTTGCCGAATCGCAGGTTCTGAACCGCTTCTCGTTTCCATCGGAGCATCCGATGAAGGCGCCTTATGTGGTGAAGCCGGTGCGCGAGGGTTCCAGCTTCGGTGTCGTCATCGTCGGCGAGGATCAGGCGCACCCGCCGCAGGTCATCGGTTCGGCCGAATGGCGCTACGGCGAGGAAGTCATTGTCGAGCGCTATATCCATGGTCGTGAACTGACCTGCGGCGTCATGGGTGATCAACCCATGGATGTCATCGAGGTGGTGCCCCAGGGCCACAATTTCTATGATTACGACTCCAAGTATGCGTCAGGTGGTTCAAAACACGTCTTGCCGGCTAAAATTTCACCGAAAATTTACCAAAAAATACAAACATTGGCGTTAAGGGCGCATCAAGCAATCGGTTGTCGCGGCGTCAGTCGGTCCGACTTTCGTTACGACGATCGGTTTTCCGAGGACGGCGAGCTCATCTGGCTGGAGGTCAATACCCAGCCGGGCATGACACCAACCTCCCTTGTGCCCGAAATGGCCGGCCATGCCGGATATTCCTTTGGTGCATTTCTCCGGTGGATGGTGGAGGACGCGTCTTGTTTGCGTTGACGGTCAAAAGGATAGGGCGCCCCAGCCGTTATGCCGAGCTTCCCATCGTAGAAGCCGACGAACGCCGCGTGCTGCCGCGTCCGCTGCGCCGCGTCGTGCGCTTCCTCGTCAGCCTCGGTACCGGCCGCATTCATATTCCGGCCCATACGGGCACGGTTTCGGCGTTCGGCTTCCTGGCTGCGACCGGTCTCTACGGCATGTCGCTCGGCGGTCATACGGAAGCCGTCGCGCAGGCAACGACCAGCGCTGTCGGCTTTGCCATCGAGGACGTGAAGGTTTCCGGCAACAACCAGACTTCCGAAATCGAGATCCTGCAGCTTCTCGGTCTCGACGGCGCGACGTCGCTTGTCGCTCTCGACGTCGATGCTGCGCGCCAGAAGATCGCACGCCTTCCCTGGGTCGAGAATGTCGAAGTCCGCAAGGTCTATCCGAAGACAATCGAGGTGAAGCTCTCTGAGCGCAATGCCTATGCCATCTGGCAGCACGGTCAGGAGCTGTCGCTGATCGAGAAGAGCGGCAGCGTGATCGCGCCGCTTCGCGACAACAAGTTTTCGACCCTGCCGCTCGTCGTCGGCCGTGATGCCGAAACGGCTGCGGCCTCCATCGAGGACGCCTTCGCCAAGTGGCCGGATGTCAAGGCTCGCGTGAAGGCTTATGTCTGGGTTTCCGGCCGCCGCTGGGATCTGCACATGGATAATGGCGTCGTCGTCAAGCTGCCGGAAGATGACCTCGATCAGGCGCTCGCGACGCTTTCGAAATTCGACAGGGAACAGCAGCTTCTGGAGCGTGATATCGCTGCAGTCGATCTCAGGCTGCCGGATCGCACGACGATCCAGCTGACGCCCGAGGCGGCAGCCCGCCGACAGGCCGCGGTAGCGACGCGCACCAAGGAATTGAAGAAGGCGGGGCAGAATATATGAGCATGTTCGGTTCATCCCATTTTGGATTGCCGCGCCTGAAGCCGCTTTCGTCGAAGCGGTCGCATATCGTTTCGGTGCTCGACATCGGCTCGACCAAGGTCGTCTGCATGATCGGCCGGCTGACGCCGCGTGAGGAAAGCCAGATCCTGCCGGGCCGCACGCACAATATCGAGATCATCGGCATCGGCCATCAGCGTTCGCGCGGTATCAAGACCGGCGTAATCGCCGATCTTGATGCGCTGGAAAGCGTCATCCGTCTCGCAGTCGATGCGGCCGAGCGCATGGCGGGCCTCACCGTCGAAAGCCTGATCGTCAACTTGACGGCCGGCCGTCTCGGCAGCGACATCTATACGGCGACCATCGATCTCGGTGGCCAGGAAGTCGAGCTGAACGACCTGAAGAAGGTGCTTTCGGCGGCCTGCCAGCAGTCGCTGCGCCAGGACCGCGCCGTTCTGCATTCGCTGGCGACCGGCTTCTCGCTCGATGGCGAACGCGGCATCCGCGATCCGCTGGCGATGTATGGCGATGCGCTCGGCGTCGACATGCATGTCGTGACGGCGGAACGCTCGGCGCTCAAAAATCTCGAGCTCAGCGTCAACAGGGCGCATCTTTCGGTGGAAGGAATCGTTGCGACACCTTATGCATCCGGTCTTGCCGCACTCGTCGACGATGAAGTCGAGCTTGGTTGTGCGGCCATCGACATGGGCGGCGGCACGACGACGATTTCGGTCTTTGCCGAAGGCAAGCTTGTCCATACCGATGCTGTCGGCCTCGGCGGTCATCATGTGACGACCGACCTCGCACGCGGCCTTTCCACCCGGATCGAGGATGCTGAGCGTTTGAAGGTGGTTCATGCTTCGGCGCTGAGCAATTCTTCCGATGAGCGCGAACTGATCTCCATTCCGCCGATCGGCGAGGATGACCGGGATCAGCCGAGCCAGGTGCCGCGGGCTCTCGTCTCGCGCATCGTTTCGGCGCGTATCGAGGAGACGATGGAACTCATCCGCGACCGCATCCAGCGCTCGGGCTTCAGCCCGATCGTCGGCAAGCGCGTCGTGCTGACGGGCGGCGCCAGCCAGCTGACCGGCCTTGCCGAAGTGGCGCGGCGCATTCTGGCCCGCAACGTCCGTATCGGCCGTCCGATGGGTGTTTCGGGTCTTCCGACGGCGGCCAAGGGTCCGGCCTTTTCGACGGCCGTCGGGTTGATGATCTATCCGCAGGTCGCGGACATGGAAACACATGCGTCACAGAGCAGCCTGCTCCTGTCGCTTGGGGGTAATAACAGCCGCATCGCCCGCATGGGCCAGTGGCTGAAGGAAAGCTTTTGAAATTGAGTGAATTGGCCGGCGTGGCGATGCGGCCAGAGAGAGAAGGAACAGGTACCATGACTATCAAGCTGCAAAAGCCTGACATCACCGAGCTGAAGCCGCGCATCACCGTGTTCGGCGTTGGCGGCGGCGGCGGCAATGCTGTCAACAACATGATCTCCGCCGGTCTCCAGGGCGTCGACTTCGTCGTTGCCAATACGGACGCCCAGGCGCTGACCATGACGAAGGCCGAACGGATCATCCAGCTCGGCGCCAACGTCACCGAAGGTCTCGGCGCCGGCTCGCAGCCGGAAGTCGGCCGCGCGGCTGCCGAAGAGTGCATCGACGAGATCATCGACCACCTGAACGGGACGCATATGTGCTTCGTTACCGCCGGCATGGGCGGCGGCACCGGCACTGGCGCTGCTCCTGTCGTCGCGCAGGCCGCCCGCAACAAGGGCATCCTGACGGTCGGTGTGGTCACCAAGCCATTCCACTTCGAAGGCGGACGCCGCATGCGTCTGGCCGAATCCGGCATCCAGGAACTGCAGAAGTCGGTCGACACGCTGATCGTCATTCCGAACCAGAATCTTTTCCGGATTGCCAACGACAAGACGACCTTCGCCGACGCCTTCGCCATGGCCGACCAGGTTCTCTACTCCGGCGTTGCCTGCATCACCGACCTGATGGTGAAGGAAGGTCTCATCAACCTCGACTTCGCCGACGTCCGCTCGGTCATGCGCGAAATGGGCAGGGCAATGATGGGTACGGGTGAAGCTTCCGGTTCGGGCCGCGCCATGCAGGCCGCCGAAGCGGCGATTGCCAACCCGCTGCTCGACGAAACTTCGATGAAGGGCGCACAGGGCCTGCTGATCTCCATCACCGGCGGTCGCGACCTCACGCTGTTCGAAGTCGACGAAGCTGCGACCCGCATCCGCGAAGAAGTCGATCCGGACGCCAACATCATCCTCGGGGCAACCTTCGACGAATCGCTCGAAGGTATCATCCGCGTCTCGGTCGTCGCCACCGGCATCGACCGTGCGATGAACCAGGCTGCCGACCGTGGGTTCCAGCCGGCCGCAAAGCCCGCTATCCGTCCCTCCGCGGCCGTTGCTCCGGCACCGGCCGCAGTTCAGCCTGCTCCAGTCATGCAGGCACCGAAGGCTGACCAGATTGCGCAGACCATCCGCGAGGCTGAAGTCGCGATGGAACGTGAACTGGAAATCCCGGCCCCACGTGCCGCTGCTCCTGTCCAGCAGCAGCCGGTGATGCAGGAAACCTTCCGTCCGCAGAGCAAGATCTTCGCTGCACAGGAAGCAGCTCCGGTCATGCGTCAGGCTCCGCTGCAGCCGGTTCCGATCATGCAGCAGCCGGCTCCACAGCCGGTCATGCAGCAGCCGGTCCGTCATGAGCCTGTCATCCGCCAGGCGCCCGAACAGGTCCGCATGCCGAAGGTCGAGGATTTCCCGCCGGTCGTCCAGGCCGAGATCGACCATCGCTCGCAGCCTGCTGCTTCGCATGTCCAGGAAGAGCGCGGCCCGATGGGTCTCTTGAAGCGAATCACCAATTCGCTCGGCCGCCGCGAAGAGGAAGTCGCTCCGGAAATGACGTCTGCGCCGGCTGCCTCCTCGCAGCAGCGCCGTCCGTTGTCGCCGGAGGCAAGCCTCTACGCACCGCGTCGCGGCAACCTCGACGACCAGGGTCGTGCCGTTCCGCAGGCCCGCATGATGCAGGAAGACGACCAGCTGGAAATCCCTGCATTCCTGCGCCGCCAGTCGAACTGAGAAGAACGCTTCTCCACAGAAAACGCCCGGGGCCGAAATCCTGGGCGCTTGCATTTCTAGGTGCTTGAATTCTAGATGTTTTTGGCACCGAGATTTTCGTAACAAACCGAAACGAACAGTGATTTGGATTGCGGCGTGCCTCCACGTAAGTATGAAGCAAGCGAACTGCTCCAAGAGTCTGCTTTAAGCGGCACCGGGCAGTGTAGAAGAACACCGGACCGGCTGGCAGCGACGGGTGCGGAAGAATAAAGGCAGAATTTTATGGGACTTGGCTTGTTGGGCTTTCAAACGACGGTATCGCGTCCGGTAACTCTTTCGGGTATCGGCGTTCATTCTGGTGCCGACGTTTCGATCACCTTCAATCCGGCCGAAGCCGGTACCGGCGTTATTTTCCAGCGCGTGCATGACAACGGCGACGTCACCGAACTGAAGGCCGTTTCCTCGCAGGTCGGCAATACCGATCTCTGCACCGTTCTCGGCTTCTCGGCTGCGCATTCCGTCGCGACGATCGAACATGTCATGGCCGCCGTTTACGCGCTTGGCCTCGACAATGTCGTCATCGAAGTCACCGGCGCCGAAATGCCGATCATGGATGGCAGCTCGGTTCCCTTCGTCGAAGCCATCGAGCAGGTCGGCCTCGTTTCCCTCGGCGTCAAGCGCCGCTACATTCGTATCACCAAGCCTGTTCGTATCGAGCATGGTGGCTCCTGGTGCGAGTTCCGCCCCTATGACGGCACGCGCTTCGAAGTCGAGATCGATTTCGAATGCCCGCTGATCGGCCGCCAGAAATGGGAAGGCGACCTGACCGCCACCGTCTTCAAGACCGAGCTGTCGCGCGCGCGCACTTTCGGCTTCATGCGCGATGTCGAGCGCCTCTGGGCTTCGGGCCATGCTCTCGGCTCTTCGCTCGAAAACTCCGTCGTCATCTCCGACGACAACACTGTCATCAATGTCGAAGGCCTGCGCTACACCAAGGACGAGTTCGTGCGTCACAAGACGCTCGATGCCGTCGGCGATCTGGCGCTTGCCGGCGCACAGTTTATCGGCTGCTACCGGTCTTATCGCGGCGGCCACAAGATGAACGCCAACGCTCTCAAGGCACTGCTCAGCGATCCCACGGCCTATGAAGTGGTCGAGACGTCGACGCCGCGCCAGCGCGTTACCGTTCGCGAGTTCATTGCAGTCAGCGCTCCGGAATTCGCCCCCTGGTCGGCATGACCTCCAGTATACCAATTAAGGCCAGGGCCGCCTCCCAAAGGGGGCGGTTTTTTTATGACGAAGGGGCGGATAGCGCGCGATAGATGTTTTGCGGCATGTATTTAGCCAACGCCGCTTTGAATGCCGTGAAAAGCCTGACATTCTCGGCAGTGCTGCCACAAAAATGCGTTAATGCGTGATCATTGCGTTGCTCTCGATGCACATTTGTGGCTAGAAACGCCAGCTAGGCGTGGCTGCTGTGGAGTGGACGGCGGCGGTGGGATTCTTTCGAATGGCTTATGCAAGGTCTGACATGATGATGAAGACAGCGCGCGCTTTGCTCGCATCCGTGATGGTGCTGAGCGCAGGCGCCTTGATTTCCGGCTGCCAGTCGGACCCGGATATCGACATCACCAAGCTCGGCCTCGAAACCGATCCGCCTGATGTGCTCTACACGCAAGGTCTCGCCAACATGAAGGCGGGCAACATGGCCGAAGCAGCGCGCAAGTTCGACGCGATCGATGCGCAGAATCCCTTCTCGGAATGGGCGCGCAAGGCGCTGGTCATGAGCACCTTCGTCAAATACCGCCAGGGCCGCTTCGACGACGCGCTTGCATCGGGCAACCGCTATATGGCGCAGTATCCGAAGTCCAAGGATGCCGCCTACGTGCAGTATCTCGTCGGTCTTACCTATTCCAAGCAGATCGTCGATGTGACGCAGGACCAGCGCGCGGCGCAGAAGACCATCGAGGCGATGCAGGCCGTCGTCGACAATTATCCTGATTCCGAATATGTCGACGACGCGCAGGCCAAGATGCGCTTTGCGCGCGATCAGCTCGCCGGCAAGGAAATGCAGGTCGGCCGCTATTACATGGAGCGTAAGGAATATCTCGCCGCGATCTCGCGCTTCCGCATCGTCGTCGAGAAATATCCGAATACGAATCAGATCGAAGAGGCGCTCGCCCGTCTTGTCGAAGCCTATTATGCGATGGGTATCGTCGATGAAGCGCAGACGGCGGCTGCCGTTCTCGGTCACAATTATCCAGATAGTCAGTGGTATGCTGATTCCTACAAGCTGCTGCAGTCGGGTGGCGCGGAGCCGCGTGAAAACAAGGGTTCGTGGATCGCTGCAGCGGGCAAGAAACTCCTTCTCGGTTCCTGAGGCCAATGCTGATCCAGCTTTCGATCCGCGATATCGTTTTGATCGAGCGGCTGGATCTTGCCTTCGAGACCGGCCTTTCCGTGCTGACGGGTGAGACGGGTGCCGGCAAATCCATCCTGCTCGACAGTCTGTCGCTGGCCCTTGGCGGGCGCGGCGATGGCGGCCTCGTGCGTCACGGCGAGGACAAGGGTCAGGTAACGGCCGTCTTCGATGTCGGCATGGATCACGGCGCCCGGAAGCTTCTGCGTGAAAACGGCATCGACGACGAAGGCGACCTGATCTTCCGCCGCCAGCAATCCTCGGATGGGCGCACCAAGGCCTATGTGAACGACCAGCCGGTGAGCGTGCAGCTCATGCGCCAGGCCGGCCAGATGCTGGTCGAGATCCACGGCCAGCACGACGACCGCGCGCTGGTCGATACCAATGCCCACAGGACGCTGCTCGACGCCTTCTCGGGCATCAGCGAAGATGTGCAGACCGTCGGCGCGCTTTATCGCCAGTGGCGCGATAGCGAGCGCACGCTGAAGAAACACCGCGAGAAGGTCGAGGCCGCGGCCCGCGAGGCGGATTATCTGCGCTCTTCCGTCGAGGAGCTGGAAAAGCTCTCGCCGCGCGATGGCGAAGAAGACGAGCTTGCCGACCGCCGCCAGAAGATGATGAAGGCGGAGCGCATTGCCGGCGATATTGCCGAGGCTTCCGAGTTCCTCAACGGCAATGCCTCTCCTGTGCCGCATATCGCCTCGCTGGTGCGCCGTCTGGAGCGCAAGAGCCATGAGGCGCCCGGCCTGCTCGAAGACACCGTAGCGCTGCTCGACGCGGCGCTGGACCAGCTTTCGAACGCGCAGATGGAAGTTGAGGCGGCACTGCGCAAGACGGAATATGATCCGAAGGAACTGGAGCGCGTCGAGGAGCGGCTCTTTGCGTTGCGCGCCGCCTCCCGCAAATATTCCGTTCCCGTCACCGAGCTTCCCGCATTGGCCGTGCGCATGATCAGCGATCTAGCCGATCTCGATGCCGGCGAGGAGCGGCTTACCAAACTCCAGGCCGAGGTGGGCGTCGCCAAGACGAATTTCGATATGGCTGCCCGCTCGCTTTCCGAAAAGCGTCATCATGCCGGCGATGCGCTGGCGCAGGCCGTGATGGCCGAATTGCCGGCGCTGAAGCTCGAGCGCGCCCGCTTCATGGTGGAGATCACCACCGATGCGGAGGAGGCGACCGCCGAAGGCATCGATATCGTCGAATTTCACGTCCAGACCAATCCGGGCACGCGGCCAGGCTCGATCATGAAGGTCGCCTCCGGCGGTGAACTCTCACGCTTCCTGCTGGCGCTCAAGGTAGCGCTTGCAGACCGCGGTTCGGCGCCGACGCTCGTCTTCGACGAAATCGACACCGGTGTCGGCGGGGCAGTGGCGGATGCGATCGGCCAGCGTCTGAAGCGGCTTTCTGACCGCGTACAGGTTCTCTCCGTCACCCATGCGCCGCAGGTGGCGGCTCGCGCTGCCACGCACCTGCTGATCTCCAAGGGGCCGTCGGGCGAAGGCTCCGACAAGATCGCCACGCGCGTTGCCACTATGGCCGAGAAGGATCGCAGGGAAGAGATCGCCCGCATGCTCGCCGGCGCCTCCGTCACGGAAGAGGCGAGGGCGGCGGCTGCACGGTTGCTGGCGGGTAACGGCTAGACATCCATTGTGGGTGACAAGGCTTGGGCACTGCGTTATCAGGCGTCATCCCCACGGTAAGGTCCTGCATGCCATGCGGCTCTTCCATTTCAGCGACGATCCCACCATTACGATTTTCGAGCCTCGACCGGTGCGTATCGCCTCCGAGCGCCCGCCGGGCAGGGAGTGGCTGAATGGTCCGCTCGTCTGGGCGATCGATGATGTCAATGACTTCATGTATCTCTTTCCGCGTGACTGCCCGCGCATCCTGATCTGGGCAAAGCCGGAGACATCGGAAGAAGATCGGCAGCTGTTGGGCAGATGGCGCGGTGCGGCTTATATCGAACGCGGCTGGCTGGAGCGGCTGGAGGCTGGACGCATCCATCGCTACGAGATGCCGACGGAGAGCTTCGAGAATTTGCAGGATGCGGGAATGTGGGTGTCTCGCAAGTCGGTCGTGCCGCTAGCGCTCACGGTTGTTTCCAGGCTCGATTGCGAATTTGCGCCGCGCGGCATCGAGCTTAGGGTCGTTGACAGCCTGATGCCTTTGAAGGCGCTGGGGGAAACGACGCTGCATGTCAGCGCCATAAGGCTGCGCAACGCGCAGCCGTGATTTCCGAAGGTTGATACTATTTCAATCGACGGATTTTGCTCTAAAACCATTGCAGATTCTCTGGAGTGAAGCTGCATGTCGACCGAATCCGTCTCTGTTGAGGACCTGACCCTTGAAGACGCCGCTGCCGAACTGGGGCGGCTGGCCAAGGAAATCGCGCATCATGACGCGCTCTACCACGGCAAGGATCAGCCGGAGATTTCGGATGCGGACTATGACGCGCTGAAGCGGCGCAACGATGCGATCGAGGCACGTTTCCCGGAACTTATCCGCGAGGACAGTCCGTCACGCCGTGTCGGCGTTGAGCCATCCAACACTTTCGCGCCCGTGGTCCATTCGCGGCCAATGCTGTCGCTCGACAATACGTTCTCGCAGGAGGACGTGCGCGACTTCGTTGCCAGCGTCTATCGCTTCCTTGGCCGCCTGCCTGATAATTCCATCGCTTTCACGGCCGAGCCGAAGATCGACGGGCTTTCCATGTCGATCCGTTACGAGAATGGCAGGCTGGTGACGGGTGCCACGCGCGGCGACGGCACGACGGGCGAGAATGTCACGGCTAATATCCGCACCATCAGGGAAATCCCGAACGAGCTGCCGAAGGGCGTTCCATCCGTCGTGGAAGTGCGCGGTGAGGTCTATATGGCCAAGAGCGACTTCATGGCGCTGAACGCCCAGATGGAGGCCGAAGGAAAGCAGACCTATGTCAATCCGCGCAACACGGCTGCAGGATCGCTGCGCCAGCTCGATGCGAAGGTGACGGCGAGCCGCAAGCTGAGATTCTTCGCTTACGCGTGGGGCGAGATGTCGGAGATGCCCGCCGATACGCAGATGGGCATGGTCGAAAAGTTCAGGGAGTGGGGCTTCCCGGTCAACACGCTGATGAAGCGGTTGAGTTCAGTCGACGATATCCTTGCCCATTACAGCGAGATCGGCCTTGAGCGGCCCGACCTCGACTATGATATCGACGGCGTCGTCTACAAGGTCGACAGCCTCGAACTACAGCAGCGCCTTGGTTTCCGCTCACGCAGCCCGCGCTGGGCGACGGCGCACAAGTTCCCGGCCGAGCAGGCTTTCACCATCGTCGATGCGATCGACATTCAGGTCGGCCGCACCGGCGCACTGACGCCGGTGGCGCGGCTGACGCCGATTACCGTCGGCGGTGTGGTCGTCACCAACGCGACGCTGCACAACGAGGATTACATCAAGGGCATCGGCAATAGCGGCGAGCGCATCCGCGAGGAGGAGCACGATATCCGCATCGGCGACACCGTCATCGTACAGCGTGCCGGGGACGTCATCCCGCAGGTGCTCGATATCGTCATGGAGAAGCGGCCGGCCGATGCACGGCCTTATCAGTTTCCGAAGGTATGTCCGGTCTGCGGTTCGCATGCGGTGCGCGAACGGCATGAGAAGACCGGCAAGCTCGATTCCGTCACCCGCTGCACCGGCGGCTTCATCTGCCGCGCCCAGGCGACGGAAGAGCTGAAGCACTTCGTCTCGCGCAATGCCTTCGATATCGAAGGGCTCGGCTCAAAGCAGGTGGATTTCTTCTTCGAGAGCGAAGACCCGGCGCTGCAGATTCGCACGGCGCCTGACATTTTCACGCTGGAGAAGCGCCAGCAGCAGTCGATCACCAAGCTGGAGAATATAGACGGCTTCGGCAAAGTCAGCGTCGGCAAGCTTTACGCGGCAATCAACGAACGGCGCAGTATTGCCCTTCACCGCTTTATCTATGCGCTCGGTATTCGTCATGTGGGTGAGACGACGGCGAAGCTGCTGGCGCGCTCCTACAACACTTACGAGGCCTTCGCTGCGGCAATGAAGGAGGCGGCGACGCTTTCCGGCGACGCCTGGAACGACCTCAATGCCATCGAGGGCATCGGCGAGGTCGTCGCGCGGGCCATTGTCGAATTCTACAAGGAGCCCCGCAATATCGAGGTAATCGGCCGCCTGCTCGACGAGGTAACGCCGCAGGAGGCCGAACAACCGGTCACGTCAGGCAGCCCGGTTGTCGGCAAGACGGTCGTCTTCACCGGTTCGCTGGAAAAGTTCACCCGCGAAGAGGCAAAGGCGCGGGCCGAAAGCCTCGGCGCCAAGGTGGCGGGCTCGGTCTCCAAGAAGACCGATATCGTCGTTGCCGGCCCGGGCGCCGGCTCCAAGCTCGACAAGGCCCGCGAACTTGGCGTCCAGACGATGGACGAGGACGAGTGGCTGGCGCTGATTGGGGGGTAGGGAAGCTCTGCGCTGGACATGACGTTTCTGTTTTTGGCAAGCCCGCCTCTTGCTCGGCGTCATCCTCGGCCTTGTGCCGAGGATCTGCGACGTATCCAAACATGAAGCGTTGCAGATGCTCGGGACGAGCCGGAGCATGACGGAGGAGAGATCTCAAGCCCTCAGCCGCGCCATCGTGTAGGCGTCGACATATCGTCCGTCGCGATAGCCGAAAGACCTGAGCAGCCCTTCCTTCTCGAAGCCGAATTTTTCGTAGAGGCGGATGGCTGCCGCGTTATCCGTGTAGACGGTCAATTCCATCCGCTTGATATCGTGCCAGTTGTCCGCGGCGTCGAGCATGGCCGCCATCAGGAAGGTTCCGATGCCTCGACCGATGAAATCGTCGTGCACGCCCATGGCGAGACTTCCGGCGTGCTGTCGCCGCCCTTCGAAGCGGGTCATTCCGCCATTGGCGACGAGCTTGCCATCGAGTTCGACGACGAGATTGAGCGCACCGGGCGAGGGGTTTTCCATGCGCTTGCGTACCGCATCGATGCTTTGAAAGGGTGGGCGCAGCGTGCCGGCGCGGTAGCCCGGCAGGTTCATCAGTTCGGTGACGGCTTCGGCATCGCTCACGCGCAACGCGCGAACGCTGAGGCCCTTCAGATAAGGCTTTTCGGGTGGGGTATCCTGATTGGCTGACATCATGCTCTCCTTGGGGTTTGAAAGAGGAGAGCAGAGTTTCAGAAAACCCTGCTCGCCTCGGCAGGGTTCTCGGGGATGATCGGACGGCTAGTGACGCACCATCTCTCCCGCGTACCCTGCAAGGGTCGTGGCAATAAGATGCATATTGTGGGTCACAGAGTTGATCATGGGTGGAAGTTTCGCCATTTGCGTGCAGATGTCAACAGGCCGGAATTTGCCTTCGGATGCGGCTATGATTATTCCGGAAGAGCAGACGATTCGGATATTTGACCTTGAAAACCATCGCCATCGATTTCGAGACAGCCAACGAACAGCGCGGCAGTGCCTGCTCGGTCGGTCTTGCCTGGATCGAGGACGGGCAGGTGACACGGGTTGAGGAGCGGCTGATCCGACCGCGCGACATGCGCTTTTCTGGCATGAATATCGCGATTCACGGCATCCGCCCTGAGCATGTGGAGGATGCGCCGGAATTTCCTGAGGTCATGGACGAGTTCCATGACGATTTCAGGGGCGCGACGATGATCGCCCATAATGCCGCCTTCGATTTCAGCGTCTGGCGGGCGAGCCTCGATCTCTATCGGCAGTCCTATCCGGAGCTGACCTATCTCTGCAGCCTGAAGATGGCGCAGCGCATCTGGCCGCATTTCCTGTCGCACCGGCTGAACCTGATTGCCGAGCATCTCGGCCTACGCTTCGTCCATCACAATGCGGCCGAAGATGCCGCCGTCTGTGCTGCGGCGGCGATCGAGATGGCAAGGGCCGTCAAGGCTGCGACGGTTGCTGCCATTCCTGATGTCATCGGCATGAAACCCGGAAGGCTGACGGCCGGCGGCTATGAGCCTTGCACCTGCCGCAAGGCCTGACTTTCACTTTTTGAACGGTTGGGCGTTTTCTTGCAAAGGATTGGGCCATTCTTATCTTAGCTTCCGCATCAACACGGGAGTTGCCATGTCCACGTTCCGCAATGTTTTCCTCGCTGCAGCATTCCTTGCCGGCTCCGCAGGCGCGACCTCAGCGGAGGTCGTCGGCAAGGTCGGGGTCGACTGGATCGGCAATGACATCATCGTCGAGGCGGTCTCCGACCCCGAGGTGAAAGGCATCACCTGCCATGTCACCTATTTCGACCGCAGCCTCATCGATCGCTTCAAGAACGGCAACTGGTTCGAAGATCCGTCCAATAATTCGATCGCCTGCCGTCAGACGGGGCCGATCGAGATCGGCAATATCGATTTGTCCAAGGATGGCAGCGAAGTGTTCCGCCAGGGCATGTCGCTCATCTGGAAGGTGCTTGCGGTCAATCGCATTTACGACAAGGCCAACAATACGCTGATCTATCTCGCCCATTCGCGACAGGTGACGGATGGCTCGGCGAAGATGTCGATTTCGACCATTCCGCTCTATGGGCAGGATGTGGTGTGGAAGAATGGGAAGCCGCAATGAAAGAGGCCCGGACGAACCGGGCCTCCGAATTCCAGATATGTAAACCGATCAGGCAGCTTCGCGGGCCAGCTCGTCGGCAATGACCGTGTCGAGGTTGAGGAAGCAGACCATGGTCTTTTCCAGTGCCACGATGCCGCGGCAGAAGGCGCGCTGGGCTTCCGGGATGATTTCCGGCGGCGGCTGCAGGTCTTCGCTCTTGATGGTCATCATGTCGGAGACCTGTTCGACCAAAAGGCCGACCAGCTTGCCGGCGATGTCGGTGACAATGATGGCGGAACGCTCCGACGGTTCCGTCATCTTCATGCCGAGGCGGCAGGCCATGTCGATAACGGGGATCACCGCGCCGCGCAGGTTGATGAGGCCGAGGACGTAGGGCGGGGTGTGCGGCATCGGCGTGACCGGTGCCCAGCCGCGGATTTCGCGGATCGCCATGATATCGATGCAGAACTCCTGGTCGCCCAGGTGGAACGAGACGATTTCGAGATAGGCGCCCGACTGCTTGATGGCGTTGCTCATGATCAGAATTCTTCCCAGTTGTCTCCGGCCGGAGAGGAGGCGAGTTTCTTGGCGGCGGCGCCGCCCGTGAAGGCGCCCGCGACCTTGCCAATCAGGCTCCGTGCGGGTGAGGTTTTCGGATGCGAGGCTGCGGAGGCTTCTCGCGGCGTTTGACGGGCGTTCATGCCCTCGCCGATATTGAACTGCCGTACCAGCTGCGTCAGGTTTTCCGCATCGGTTGCGAGCGTGTGGCTGGCGGCGTTCGTTTCTTCCACCATGGCCGCATTCTTCTGCGTCGCCTGATCCATCTGGCTGATGGCTGTATTGATCTCGTTCAGTCCAACTGATTGTTCGCGCGCAGAGGTTACGATTGATTTAACATGACCGTCGATACGCAGAACATCTTCGCCGATCTGGCGCAAAGCCTCACCGGCAGCCGTCACCAACTCGCCGCCGATTTTGACTTCGGCGCCGGATTTGCTGATCAAGGCCTTGATATCCTTGGCTGCTCCGGCCGCGCGGCCGGCCAGTTCGCGCACTTCCTGGGCGACGACCGCAAAACCCTTACCGGCTTCGCCAGCACGCGCCGCTTCGACGCCGGCATTCAGCGCCAGCAGATTCGTCTGGAAAGCTATCTCGTCGATGACGTTGATGATGGTGCCGATCTCGCGGGAGGCGGCTTCGATTCGCTCCATTGCGGCCATGGCATCGCCGACGATAGCGTCGGATTTCTCTGTGTTCTGGCGGGTGTGAGCGACCATCTGGCCGACTTCCTCGGCACGGCTGGTGGCGTTGCGGACGGTGGAGGTGATCTCGTCCAGAGCCGCTGAGGTCTCTTCCAGCGAGGCTGCCTGCTGCTCGGTGCGTTTGGCGAGGTCGTCGGCGGCGGCGCGCATCTGGCGGCTGTTGGCCTGGATGGACGTGCTGTTCAGGGCGATATCGCCCATTGCCTGACGCAGGCGCAGGGCCGTTTGGTTAAAGTCCTGGCGCAGCCGTTCCAACTCGTCGCGGAAGGGCTGGTCGATGCTTGCGGTCAGATCGCCGTTGGCAAGGCGGGTGAGGCCCTGTCCAAGAGCCGTGACGGCGGCGCTCAGCGCCTCCGCATCTGCAAGCTTGGCAGATTCGCGCTCGCGGCGCTCGGCATCGCTGCGCTGGCGGTCGGTCGCGGTACGTTCCTCCAGATCGATCTTTTCGATGGCTGCAAGGCGGAAGCTTTCGGCAGCACGGGCCATTTCGCCGATCTCGTCGCCGCGTTCCTTGCCAGCGACATCGCTTGCAAGATCGCCATTCAGAATGCGGAGCATGCTTTCGCGCACGGAAGCAATGCCGCGGCGGATGGAGCCGCCATGGATATATTGCAGCACGGCCATGGTGAGAATGGCGAGGATGCCGAGCGCGATCTGGATGATCAGAGAACTATGGGAGGTTTCGTTGGCGGTTTCGATGCGCCTGCGGGCAACGATTGTGCCGTCATTGGCGAATTTGTCGAGGGTGGCGGTGAGCTTTTCGCCAGCAGTGTCGATGAAATCGTCGATCTTGTCGAACTCGGCATCCGGGGCGCCCTGTTCGACGATCGCCTTGAGGTCCACCTGGATGGCCTGACGGAGGGCGGCGACATCGGCATCATAGCTTTTCAGCAGGTCGCCGGCTTTCAGTTCCTCGGCTAGCGCCCCCATCTCCTTCGAACCGCCGGAGAGGATTGCGAGCGAGTCGGCAATGACTTTCAGGCGCTCGGGCTGAATGGTCTTCTCGTCCTTGTCGACGATCGTGTCCATGGCGGCGAGAACCAGCGTCAGGCTGGCGACGCGCATGTCGTTGATGCTGTCGATGCTCTGCTGGATCTCGCTGGCGCGGCGCAGGCCGATATCGACCTGCATGTTTTCGTACCAGCCGATACCGAGCATCGAGCCGACGCCGATGAAGGCGGCACCGCCGAGCGTCCAGAGCCGCTGGCCGACCGAAAGGTTTCTGCGAACCGTCGAATTTGTCATAAAGCCACCCTCCGCCCCAGGCGGTTTTCAGTTTCCTCGATTTTTATGCTGATCCGGTCCATGTTCCGGCCGACATCATGTCGGGACAGCGCCGCGCACTGTATGCATTACTAAATATAGATATGCGCTATTAAGCCTTTCCTAACGATGTATTTCTTGGGGTTGCTTCGAGGCGTTCAGGGCAAGCCGTTAGAAAGGCGTGATAATTCGTCTTTGTACGGCTTTTTCTCAGGGCGTTTGCCCGTATTGGCATTCGTCAAGCTGGGGCAATTAATCACGGGTGAGAAAACGCATTCTTGAATTGCGTGGCTGCGATCGCGACTATAATCACACGAGCGAGACGGATGGGGCATCCGCACTTTTGTTTTTACGCAATTCCGGACGCAAAACCGCTGCGCACTTTTGCTGGAATTGCTAGTAAGGAAGATACCATGAAGAATTTCCGTATCGCCGTTTGGATCGCAGTGCTCGCGCTTGCCGGCGTTCTCGGCTGGTTCACTCTGGATCAGAGCCGGACGCGGAATGTGGTGGCAGAAGGGCCATTCGGCGTGCCGTTCACGCTGGTATCGCAGGCAGGTCAGCCGATTACGGAACAGGCGCTGCGCGGCAAGCCGACGGCGCTGTTCTTCGGCTTCACCCATTGCCCCGAGGTCTGCCCGACGACGCTATTCGAGCTCAACGGCTGGATGGAGAAGGTCGATCCCCAGGGTAACAAGCTGCAGGCGTATTTCGTGACCGTCGATCCCGAGCGCGATACGCCCGAGATCATGAACCAATATGTCTCCAACGTTTCCAAGCGCATCACCGGCATTTCCGGCCCGCCGGACAAGATCGCCGACGTGATCAAGGGCTTCCGCGTCTATGCCAAGAAGGTGCCGGTCGACGAGAACAATCCCAACGGCGACTATACGATGGATCACACGGCCTCGGTCTTCCTGCTTGATTCTGCCGGGCGTTTTGCGGGAACGATCTCCTATGGCGAAAATCCGGATACGGCGATAAAGAAGCTTGAGAATCTCGTCGCCAAGGGATGACCGGCCGCTGAAAGCGCTTAGACCGGCAGCGGGCGGCGCAACCTGAAAGATCGCCTATCGTGAGTGAAATCCGCCTTTACGTGTCGACGACTGAAAAGCAGGCCGAGGAAATCCTCGACCTCTTGAGCGAGGTCTTCGGCGAAGAAGATTTTGCCATCGGCACCACCGAGGTCGACGAAAAGAAGGATATCTGGGAAGCCTCCGTCTACATGATGACGGCGGACGAGGCGGAGGTGCGCTCTCGCATCGAGGAGGCGCTGAAGGAGACATTTCCGGATGCTGCGCTGTTGCGCGAGGTCATTCCTGATGTGGACTGGGTGGTCAAGTCGCTGGAGGGGCTGAAGCCCGTCAGGGCGGGGCGCTTCCTCGTGCATGGCTCGCATGACCGCGACAAGGTGCGATCAGGAGACATCGCCATCGAGATCGATGCCGGCCAGGCTTTCGGCACCGGCCATCACGGCACGACCGCCGGCTGTCTGGAGGTGATCGATCGGGTGCTGCGTGCCCGCACGGTGCGTAATGCGCTGGATCTCGGTACCGGCAGCGGCGTATTGGCGATTGCCGTTCGCAAGCTCCGCAATATTCCTGTACTCGCGACCGATATTGACCCGATCGCTGTGCGCGTCGCGGCCGAGAATGTTCGCCGCAATGGCATCACCAGTGGCATCAGCACTGTGACGGCACCGGGCTTTCACTCGACGGCTTTTTCCGAGCATGGGCCGTTCGACCTGATCATCGCCAATATCCTGGCGCGGCCGCTGATTAAGATGGCGCCGCAGCTCGTCACCAATCTGGCGCCGGGCGGATCGGTAATCCTGTCCGGCATTCTTGCCTCGCAGCGGTGGAAGGTGCTGGCCGCTTATAATGGCGCCAAGCTTCGCCATGTACGCACCATCTGGCGCAACGGCTGGGTGACGATCCATCTGGATCGTCCCTGATCTCTTCTACGCGCGTTTTCCCAGGAATAGGGGCAAGAAAAAAGGCGGTGTCAGTGACACCGCCTTAAACCGGCATTTAAATCCGGTCATGCCCGCGAGCTCGAAGGAGGAGGAGATGCTCGAGCGGGCTCTACTGCATTCCGATAGGCCTGTCCGGTGGAGGGAGGAGGATCGGAAAGGCTTTAAGCTCAGAATGCGTAGCTCGGTGCGCCCTTGTGGCGCGTGGAACGCTGGCCGGCTGCAAGCACCTTGAGGCTGTCCTCATGCTGCGGGCGGCGGGCGCCGATGATATGACGCACAGTCTGGCGTTCGCCAGCCTGTACCGGGCTGCTGTAAGCGAAGCGCGAGAGAGAGGCGGTCATTTCAAAAAATCCTTGTTGGTGGTTCGTCGTGAACCGTTCGATGTGCCCTATATAGCTATTCCTTCATGCAGCGGCAGAGGGTTTGTTTCATGGGAGCCATGCGCGCAATGCATGAAGCGTGCCAGTTTCCCACATCGAGACACATTTCTGCCAAATTAATGGGCGGCCGGCAGCTTCCAGGCGCTTCGCGTCGCTTTTTCTCCCCAATGACTGAAAATTCGCTAACATGGCTGCTATCCCATTAACCGGATTCGTTTCATTCATTCGGGTTTTCAGCATGTTCCAGTCTTTCGAAGTCACCTCCACGCCGCAGTTCGGCAGGGAACGGGTTTCTGCACTCCGCGCCGGTTTCGATGCGCTCGGTATCGATGCGTTTCTCGTGCCACGCGCCGATGAATTCAACGGCGAATATGTGCCAGCCTGCGCCGAGCGGCTATCCTGGCTGACGGGCTTCACCGGCTCGGCGGGCATCGCGCTGATTACCCGAACGGAAGCGATCGTCTATGTCGATGGGCGTTATGTGACGCAACTGGCCGAGCAGGTGGATGGTTCGGTCTTTACCGGCGGGGATCTCGTCAACGAGCCGCCGCATGTCTGGCTGCCGGCGCATGGCAAGAACGGGCTGCGACTCGGCATCGATCCTTGGCTGCATTCGGGTGCGGAGGTGCGCAAGTTCGAAAAGGCGCTGTCTGAGATCGGCGGTTCGCTCGTCTTCCTGCCGCATAATCCGCTCGACGAGCTGTGGACAGATCGCCCGGCAGAGCCGCTTGGGCCTGTTGTCATCCAGAACATTGCGCAGGCCGGTATCCTCGCCAAGGACAAGATCGCGACGATCGCCGCCGATCTCGGCAAGAAGAACCTCAAAGCGGTGCTGATTGCCGATCCGTCCTCCATCGCCTGGATCTTCAACATTCGCGGCGCCGACGTGCCGCATACGCCGCATCCCTTGGCGCGCGCCATCATCCATGCCGACGGCAAGTCGGAGCTCTTCCTCGACAAGCGCAAGACCGGCATCGAGCCGGAAGCCTACCTGGCGCAGATCGCCACCCAGCTTGCGCCATCGCTGCTGGACGAAAAGCTCACTGAAGTCGCCAGGGGTGGCGGCCGTATCCTCATCGATCCCGATATCGCCTCCTATGCGCTTGCCGAGATCATCCGAAAGGCGGGTGGCGAGGTTGTCGAGGGTACCGATCCGGCAAAGCTGCCGCGGGCGGTGAAAAACAGCGTCGAGATCAACGGTTCGGCGGCCGCGCATCTGCAGGATGGCGCTGCCATGGTCGAATTCCTCTATTGGCTGTCTCAGAGCAAGCCCGGCACGATCACCGAGATCGGTGCTGCCGAGCGGCTGGAAGCGGCCCGCGCCAGGCTGGGTCAGAGCATGCAGAACCCGCTGAAGGATATTTCCTTCGACACGATCTCGGGTGCGGGCGAACATGCTGCCATCATGCACTACCGGGTGACGACGGCGACCGACCGGCATATCCAGCCGGGCGAACTCTTCCTGATCGATTCAGGCGCGCAATACACGAATGGCACGACCGATATCACCCGCACGGTCGGCATCGGCGCGGTCAGCGAAGAGCACAAGCGCTTCTTCACGCTGGTGCTGAAGGGCATGATCCAGATCAGCACGGCGCGTTTCCCCAAGGGTACGCGCGGCTGCGACCTCGATCCGCTGGCGCGTATCGCGCTGTGGCGGGCAGGGGCCGATTTCGCGCATGGCACGGGCCATGGCGTCGGCTCCTATCTCTCGGTTCACGAGGGGCCGCAGCGCATCTCGCGGCTGTCGACGCAGGAACTGCTGCCGGGCATGATCCTCTCCAACGAGCCGGGCTATTACCGGCCGGGTCATTTCGGCATCCGCATCGAAAACCTGATCTATGTGCGGGAGGCTGAAGCCATCGACGGCGGCGATATGCCGATGCTCGGCTTCGAAACGCTGACCTTCTGCCCGATCGATCGCAGCATCGTCATTCCCGAATTGCTCACGCATGACGAGCTGCATTGGTTCAACGAATACCACCGCCAGACGCGCGAGGCGCTGATGCCGTTGATCCACGACCATGACGTCAAGGCATGGCTGGAGAATGCGACGCTGCCGCTGGAATACTGAGCGGTTGGAATCGAGCGTCTGACTTAAAGACCGATCGTGTGCCGCCAGATCATCACGATGATCCAGGCGGCCACCAGCATCCAGGTATGCGAGAAGCGCAGGCCGATGACGAGGGCGACGGCGAGCGCCAGTTTCGAATCCCAGCCGCCGATGAAGAAGGCGGGGGCGACGAGCGTCGTGAGGACCGCTGCCGGCACGGCGTTCAGCGCCGCTTCCATGCGGGGCGGGATGCGCTTCATCTTGGTAATCATGATGTAGCCGCCGATGCGGGTCGCGAAAGTCGCGACTGCGGCGGCCAGGATCACGAGAGCCATGTGGAGATCGAATTCCATCTCAGACCTCGTGATTTTCGGTGTTGAGGGCGTCGGCTTCGAGATCCGGCTCCTCGGCAGGCAGGGGCATCAACGCGGCAAGGATGATGCCTGCCACAGCACCCAGGCTCACATGCCACGGGGAGCCGACGAAATGATAGGCGATGACTGAGGCGACAGCGCTCGTCAGTGCCACGGGCAGGAAATTGTCCCGCCTGCGGAAGCCGAGAACGATGCCGAGGAAATAGGCCGGGAGGAGGATATCGAGGCCGATCGTTTTCGGATCGCCGATCAAGGATCCGAGCATGCCGCCGATGAGGCTGATGAGGACCCAGGGGATATAGATGATGATGCCGAAGCCGAGATACCAGGTGAAGGTGACGGGCTGCCCTGCTTCGCCACGCTTGACGGTTTCGGCAAATTGCGGATCGACCAGCAGGAAGAAGGTGAAGAACTTCTGCAGCGGAGTGAAATGCCTGATGTAGCGGGCAATCGCTGCCGAATAGAGCACGTGGCGGAAGTTGACGGCGAGGATCGACAGCACGATCACCCAGGCCTGAACATTATGGCCGAAGAGCTCGATGCCGACCATCTGGCTGGCGCCCGCATAAACGGTGGCGCTCATGAAGGTGAGTTCGGAGAGCGACATGCCCTGCTCGGCGGCAAGGGCGCCGAACAGGGCTCCGAAGGGAGCAGAAGCGAGCGCCACGGCGAATCCGCCCCGCAAACCTTCTACAAAGTCGGCGCGTTTCATGGGATTAGTCCTGTTGGAATTGAAATTTCCCTCTATGGTGTCTCACATGCCGCGGCAATTGAATTTCCTTGATTCACCAATGGATTTTGCTGAAGCGTTACCCGTTTACGTCACCGGCGAGGTGAGGGAGACAATGAAGAAGATTGAATTTACGAAGGAAGAAAAGGCGGAGATCGTTTCGCACATCCGCCAATATTTCGATCGCGAGCTCGACCCGATCGGCGTGCTGCCGGCCGAGTTCCTGCTCGACTTTTTCGCCGAGAAGATCGGGCCGTACTTCTACAACAGAGGGCTTCGCGACGCCCACGCCGCCTTCCTCAAGAAGATGGAGGATTTTGGAGAGGAGATCTATCTGCTCGAGCGGGAAGGCGAAAAGAACAGCTGATCAGGCGGAGAGGATATCGGCACTCTTGACGATATCGATTCCCTTTGCACGCATCTCGTCGATGGCGGCAGCGACACCGTCGGGCGTGATGCCGCGGCTTGCGTCCTCGACAAAGCGGACCTTGACGGCAGGGATCAGCTCCAGCGCGTCGAGCGCAGAGAATTTTACGCAATAATCGGTCGCAAGTCCGCAGACGTCGAGTTCGGTGACGCCTTGATCGATCAGGAAATCGGCCAAGCCTGTCAAGGCATACTGATCGTTGTCGCGGAAGGCGGAATAGCTGTCGACGTTCTTGTTTTCGCCCTTCTGCTGGATGAGGTCGATTTGGGCAGAGTGGAGCTCGGGGTGCAACTCGGCGTCGCGCGTGTATTGCACGCAGTGATCCGGCCATAACATCTGCGGCTTGCCGGAGAGTTCGCCCATCTCGAAAGTTTTTTTGTTGGGATGGGAGGAGGCGAAGCTGCCGTGGTCGGCTGGGTGCCAGTCCTGCGAGGCGACGATGAGATCGTATTTGCCGCTGTCGATGAGGCTGTTTGCTACGGGAACGACCTTATCGCCGTCAGGAACCGGCAGGTTACCTCCGGGACAGAAGCCATTCTGAATATCGACCAGCAGCAACGCCTTCATTAAGCTATCCCTTACGCATATCACACCGCAAAATGCCAACCGATGTCAGCGCTATCAACTAGTGGATTTCCGGGGGGCAGGGCGCAAGTGCTAATTCTCGTATGGAGAGTGGCAAATGGCAGCATCAGCATATTTTTTCGCTGGCGCTCACCCTATGCGGGAGTTCGGCAAGTATCTCACTTATTCCATGCGAATTTGCGCACGGACTACCGGGCTGGATGCCTGAAGATCAGGTCGTCGAGATCACCGTCCTGGCGCGCCGCTGTCGCATCCGGTACGGCGCCCAGCCGTTCGGCGAGCCGGATCGATCTCACATTGGGACGAGCGATATAGCTCACCAGCGTCTTCAATCCGCGCACTGTAAAGGCCCAGTCGCGCAGGGCCGCGGCCGCCTCATAGGCATAACCTTTGCCTTCGGCTTGCGGATAGACGAGCCAGCCCAGTTCCTTCTCGGGAAACAGCGGACCGTGATTGATGCCAACCTGACCGAGGCATTGTCCCGTGGCGCGATCTTCCATCATTAGGGCGCCGTGGCCCATCAGCGACCACAGGGCGACGTCATGGCAGAACATGCCCCAGGCGGCTTTGGTCGAATGCGGGCCGCCCATATAGAGGGCACGATCGGAGATCATCAGCGCGTGGTAGTCCGGCCAGTCTTCCATGGCAGGAGGCCGGAGGATCAGGCGCTCGGTTTGAAGCGTCGGTATAGCTGTCATGGGTATCTCGCCGGAAATCGGGTGAAGCCTGAGGTGAATGCCTGTCGCTGCAGGTCATTTACAGGGTATCCACGCGGTCGGAAAGGCCGACAAGAAAGCTCGGTGTTCTGAGGAGCTTGCCGCGGGTCAGAACGGATGATGCCGGCGGCGAAGGTTGCTTGCGGCCCGTCCAGCGAGGCTCCCCCGGCGGAGCCTCATTGTATCAGGCCGTCTGGTCGCTGTCGCCGGTGGCGACGGGCGAAGCGCCGTAGGTCGTCTGGTATGCGCGAAGTGCCATCTTCATGTCGGTCAGGACTTTGGCCATCAGGCCGCTGTCATCATCGTCACCGCCGGCGGCGGCAATCTTCTGCGGGTCGGCCGCAAGGATTTCCGAGGTGGTGAGCTTGCCGTCGCCATTCGAATCCAGAGCAGAGAGTGCGCCCTTGGACTTGTCGCCATTGTCATCGGTGCCGGACCGGCTGTCGCTGTCATCGCTTTTCTGGAGCGAGAGCATGAGCGCCAGAATATCGGCTGTGATCTTCCGGACGACATCGGTACCGGAGGAGGAGTCATCGCCGTTGGACGAGGTACTGGCGGTCGAGGATTGGGAAGCGACGGCGAGTTCATCTGCAGAGACGACGCCGTCGCCATTCGTATCGAGGGGATTGAGGGGGGCTTTATACTGGGTCAGCGTGCTGCCCAGAGCTGAAACATTGGTCACTTGAACCTCCTCTGAAGGTCTTGTGAAGCCTGCCTTTCATGGGCGGGCAGTGACCGGGCTATGCCTGTTTGCGAGTCGGGTCAAAGCGGCGTTTTGTCATCTGGAGAACTGCGGGCTGCTGGGCCTGCGATTCCTGACAGCCGGCCAAGACAGTGGAGCGATCAGACTCGCTCCACAAACCCATCGAGCACCCGCTTCTGGCCGGCGCGGTCGAAGTCGATCGTCAGTTTGTTGCCTTCGATGCCGGAGATGGAGCCGTTGCCGAATTTGATGTGGAAGACGCGGTCGCCGAGGGCGAAGCGCGAGGGCTCGGTGGCGGTGGATTTCGCCACCAGTTCGCCCTCGATGGTGCGGCCGCGCGGGCCGCTTTCACCATATCCGATGCGCTCCACCGCATGGCCGGAGCGGGTGCCCCAGTTGTCGCGGGTGGCGTCGGTCTTGTTCTGCTGGGCGCGCTTCCAGCCGGGGGTGGAATAGGAATTGGCGAAGGGGTCGGCCTTGTCGAAGCGCGATTGGCCGTAACCGCCGCCACGACCATAGCCGCCGTAATTCTGCTCCATCTCGGCCACCTCCACATGGGTTTCCGGCAGTTCGTCGAGAAAGCGCGAGGGAATGGTCGATTGCCACAGGCCGTGGATGCGGCGGTTGGAGACGAACCAGATATGGCAGCGGTGCTTGGCGCGGGTGATGCCGACATAGGCGAGGCGGCGTTCTTCCTCCAGGCCGGCGCGGCCGGATTCATCGAGCGAACGCTGGTGCGGGAAGAGGCCTTCCTCCCAGCCGGGCAGGAAGACCGTGTCGAATTCCAGGCCCTTGGCCGAGTGCAGCGTCATGATGGAGACGGCGTCGAGATTTTCGTTGGTCTCAGTATCCATGACGAGCGAGACGTGCTCCAGGAAGCCGCGCATGGATTCGAAGCTTTCCATGGAGCGGATGAGCTCCTTGAGGTTTTCAAGGCGACCCGGCGCTTCCGCCGTCTTGTCGTTCTTCCACATGTCGGTATAGCCGGACTCTTCGAGGATCTGCTCGGCAAGTTCGGTATGTGGTGTGTTTTCAAGCAGTTCCTGCCATCGGCGGAAAGATTGAATCACGTCGAAGAGGGCCTTGCGAGCCTTCGGTTTCAGCTCGTCCGTCTCGATCATGTCGGCGGCGGCTGCCAGCATCGGGATGTCGCGCGCGCGGGCGTAATCGTGGAGCGCGCGCACCGTCGTATCGCCGAGGCCGCGCTTGGGGGTGTTGATGATGCGTTCGAAGGCGAGGTCGTCTGCCGGCTGGGCGACGAGGCGGAAATAGGCCATGGCATCGCGGATTTCGAGGCGCTCGTAGAAGCGCGGGCCGCCGATGACGCGGTAGTTCAGGCCGAGCGTGACGAAGCGGTCTTCGAATTCGCGCATCTGGAAGGAGGCGCGCACCAGGATCGCCATGTCGTTCAGCAGATGCTTCTTGCCGTCGGCATCGCCACGCTGCAGGCGCTCGATTTCCTCGCCGATGGCACGCGCTTCTTCCTCGGAATCCCATGAGGCATGGACCTGCACCTTGACGTCGTCAGGATCGGAGCGATCCGTGAAGAGCGTCTTGCCGAGGCGGCCTTCATTATGGGTGATGAGATGGGCGGCCGCACCCAAGATGTGGGCCGTCGAGCGGTAGTTACGCTCCAGCTTGATGACCTTGGCGCCAGGAAAATCCTTTTCGAAGCGCAGAATATTGTCCACTTCCGCGCCGCGCCAGCCATAGATCGACTGGTCGTCGTCACCGACGCAGCAGACATTCTGCGGCTCGCCCTTGGCACGCTGGGCGAGAAGCCGCAGCCACATGTACTGGGCGGTGTTGGTATCCTGATACTCGTCGACGAGGATATAGCGGAATTTCTGGTGATATTCCTTGAGCAGATCCGGCTGCTTGCGGAAGATCGCGATCGGATGCATCAGCAGATCGCCGAAATCGCAGGCGTTCAGCGTCGACAGGCGGTTCTGGTACGCGAAATAGAGATCGCGGCCGCGGCCATTGGCAAAAGCGCGCGCGTCTCCCTCAGGAATATCGGCAGGGCCGAGGCCCTTGTTTTTCCAGGTATCGATCATGCCGGCGAACTGCTTGGCCGGCCAGCGCTTGTCGTCGAGGCCTTCGGCCTGGATCAGTTGCTTGATGAGGCGGATCACATCGTCGGTATCGAGGATGGTGAAATCGGAGCGCAGGCCGACGAGTTCGGCGTGGCGGCGGAGTAACTTGACACCGATCGAGTGGAAGGTGCCGAGCCACGGCATGCCCTCGACGGCGCCGCCGACGAGAAGCGCGATGCGCTCCTTCATTTCGCGAGCGGCCTTGTTGGTGAAGGTCACGGCGAGGATCTGCGAGGGGAAGGCGCGCCCGGTCGAAAGAATATGGGCGATACGGGTGGTCAGAACGCGGGTCTTGCCGGTGCCAGCGCCGGCAAGCACGAGAACGGGGCCTTCCAGCGTCTCGACCGCTTCGCGCTGTTCCGGGTTGAGGCCGGCGAGATAATCGGGGCGACCGCCATCACGAGCCGCCATGGCGCGGGCGGCAATGCCGCCGCCGGCAGCCGGCGCCCTTGGGGCAGGTGCTGCAGGTGCTTGCTGCTTGCGCGGCGCATCGCCCGGTTCCTCATCGAAGAAGGGCATATCGTCGAAACTATTGGTCATGCCGCGTAATGTAGTGATTCGGGAGGGAAAGACCAGAAAGTTGTTCTGCTTTCATTCCCAGCGGCTCAGCTATCCTCAAGTCCTTGTTTTACACACGTCGTCATAGCAAAACCGCTGCATCGTTATGCGCGGGATACTTCAGGCAGTTTTCGGACCGGCGAAGGCGAGGCAAACCGAAACCAGCGCAAGGAGCGGCGGCAGAGCAAAACACCAGGTGCCGACCGTGGCATACAGCAGGGCGGCAAGGCCGCAGCCGAGCGCGAAGGCGAAAACGGCGACCACCATGTGCGACAGGCGGCCCTTTACAGGCTTTGCCTGATCGCCGGCGCTGCCATGGGCGAGGTCGGCGAGGTCGATCATGATCTGTGTCGTGGTGCCGGTCATCAGCGTGCTCGGCGGTGAGGCGCCGAGATGGATGCGGTGGGCGGCGTTCTGGATCGCCATGGCGATGACGAGCAGCATGCCGGTTGCGACCAGCGGCAGTCCATCGGGATTGGCGAAGGGGGAAAGCCAGATGGCGCAGGCGCCGCCGGCAATCAGAAAGAGAAGCTTTATGACGAGCAGGATGCGCAGGCCCTTCTCGTCGCCGGGCGGCACATTGTGCGTGAGGTAGCGCAGCAGGAGGATCGTCAGGCAGAAGACCGGCAGCGCCAGAAGCTTGGCGATGATGCCCGTCGTGCCGTGAGTCAGCGCTGCACCCAATGTCACGAAGTTGCCGGTGACATGGGCGGGGAAGAGGCCGCCGAGCGCCAGGAAACCGGCGGTATCGACATAACCGCCGGTAAGGCTCAGGAGTACGGGCAGGGCTGGGCGCATCGTTTTTTCCCTTTGTAAGCCGCTCGGTTCATTCCGCCGCGACGGCGCGGATGTCGGCAATATGGCTGCCGCGGAATTCCCCTATGGCAATGTCCGCGTTGCTTGAAGCGGCTCGGACCTGGATGGTGTCGCAGGAGGCGCCAAGAGCGGCGGGCAGCTCTCGCCGCTCTTGGCGCGTCGGATGCTTAGGCCTTGATGAAGGCGAGGACGTCGGCGTTGAACTTGTCGGCTTCGGTCTGGGCGAGGCCGTGCGGGGCGCCCGGATAGACCTTCAGCGTGCCGTTTTTCAGAAGCTTGATGCCCTTTTCGGCAGCGGCCTTGATCGGCACGATCTGGTCGTCATCGCCGTGGATGAGCAGGGCCGGAACGTCGATCTTCCTGAGGTCTTCGCTGTAATCGACCTCGGAGAATTCATGGATGCAATCGTAATGGCCCTTGATGCCGCCGGCCATGCCCATCAGCCAGAAGGTTTCGCGCAGGCCTTCGTTGACCTTGGCGCCGTCGCGGTTGAAGCCGTAGAAGGGGATGGTGAGGTCGCGGTAGAATTGCGAGCGGTCGCCGGCCGTGCCCTTGCGGATGCCGTCGAAGACCTCGATCGGCGTGCCCTCGGGATTTTCAGGCGTCTTCAGCATCAGCGGGGGTACGGCGCCGACGAGCACGACCTTGGCGACGCGGTTCGTGCCATGGCGGCCGATATAATGGGCGACTTCGCCGCCGCCGGTGGAATGGCCGATCATGATCAGGTTCTTGAGGTCGAGCTTCTCGATGAGCTCGGCGAGGTCATCGGCATACCGATCCATATTGTTGCCGTTCCACGGTTGGGAGGACTTGCCGTGTCCGCGGCGGTCATGGGCGATGACGCGGTAGCCCTGCTGGGCAAAGTAGAGCATCTGGACTTCCCAGGCATCGCCCGACAGAGGCCAACCGTGGGAGAAGAGGATCGGCTGGCCGTTGCCCCAATCCTGGTAATAAATCGTCGTTCCGTCCTTGGTGGTGATCGTCGGCATTGAATTTGTCCTATGCTGGGGTTGGGAGGATCTGTGCCCTGAGGCGGATGGGTTGCAGCGTGGTACTGACACGGTCAGAAAACATGTTTGCAGGGGTCAGCGGAAGCGATGCTTTGGTGCAGGTTGCCCTATGCTTTTTCCCTGAGATCGAGCCAGGCGGCGAGCAGGAAGCCGCCGACGAGGCCCAGATGTTCAAAGAAGGAGTTGGCTGCCATGAAGCGCTCCATTCCCTGAGGCAATTCCCAGAAACGCAGGGCCAGGAAGGTGGCCATCAGCGTGAAGGAGCCGAGGGCGAGCGCGCCCAGCCATCGAAAAAAGCCGGTGAGAATCATGAGCGAGGCAGCAAGCTCCAGGGCAATGACGATCACCGCAAAGACCGGTGCGGGCGACAGGCCGAAATGGGTCATCTCGCCGATCGCACTCGGAAAATCTGTGAGCTTGTTGAGGCCGCCTTGCAGATAGGCTGCACAGAGGCCGAGATAGGCAATGAAGCGCATCCACGGCGCGCCGAAAAGAGGACGGGCGAGGGATGCAAGTCGGATTTCAAGGGCATGCATCGGATCGATCCTCAGACGGCCCAGCAGGCGCAGCCGAGTGCGCCCCAGAAACTCTTCAGATCGGAGGCTGGTGCCTTCGAGCCCCAGGCATTGGCGTGCGCATGGCCGTGGACGTTGCAATCATTGGCGCAGCCGCAGGACGAAATCAGGCGGCGATGCAGCGAGTTCTTGCCGGCACCCTCGGGTTCGCCCCAGGCGGCATAGCCTTTGAAGCTGCGCACCGGCGACCAGTCCGGCATGGCCGGTGGAACCGGGTTTTCATCGAGGCTCGCGAAAGTGCCTGATCCATAGACGATCTTGCCGCCAACCATGGTCAGCTCCGACGTGAGGAAGGAGATCTCCTCTTCGGCGCAGGCGAAGAAATCCTTGTCCGGCACGATGAGATCGGCGAACTGGCCCTTCTCGATGCGCCCCTTCTTGCCTTCCTCGTTGGAGAACCAGGTGACGTTTTCCGTCCACATGCGCAGCGCCGTCTCGCGGTCGAGGCAGTTGCGGCGCGGATAGATCGCCATGCCGCCGACGGTGCGGCCCGTGATCATCCAGGAGAGCGAGACCCAGGGATTATAGGAGGCAACGCGGGTGGCATCGGTGCCGGCGGAAACCTTCACACCCTTTTCCAGCATACGGGCCACGGGCGGGGTGGCTTCGGTCGCACCGACGCCATAACGCTCGACGAAATATTCGCCCTGATAGGCCATGCGGTGCTGCACGGCGATGCCGCCGCCAAGGGCTGCAATGCGGTCGATCGACTGTTCGGAAATCGTCTCGGCATGATCGAAGAACCAGTTGAGGCCTTCGAGCGGGATATCCTGATTGACCTTTTCGAAGACATTGAGCGCGCGTCTGATCGTCTCGTCATAGGTGGCGTGCAGGCGCCAGGGCCAGCGGTTTTGCGCAAGCACCCGCACGACCTCTTCCAGCTCGCCTTCCATTTCCGGCGGCATGTCCGGGCGCGGCTGTCGGAAATCCTCGAAATCGGCAGCGGAGAAGATCAGCATTTCGCCCGCGCCGTTGTGGCGGAAATAGTCGGTACCCTGCTTGTATTTCACCGAAGCGGTCCAGTTCAGGAAATCTTCCTTCTCCGCCTTCGGCTTCTGGGTGAAGAGATTATAGGCGAGACGGACGGTCATCTGGCCGTCATCGGCAAGTTTCTGGATGACAGCATAATCATCGGGATAGTTCTGGAAGCCGCCGCCGGCATCAATGACGCCTGTTACACCGAGGCGGTTCAACTCGCGCATGAAGTGGCGGGTGGAATTGACCTGATAATCGAAGGGCAGTTTCGGACCCTTTGATAGCGTCGAATAGAGAATGCCGGCATTGGGCTTGGCGAGCAGCAGGCCGGTCGGATTGCCGTTTGCATCTCGGGTAATCTCGCCACCGGGCGGGTTCGGCGTGTCCCTGGTATAGCCGACGGCGCGCAGGGCCGCGCCATTCAGCAGTGCGCGATCGTAGAGATGCAGGATGAAGACAGGGGTATCCGGTGCAATTGCGTTGATCTCTTCGATCGTCGGCAGGCGCTTTTCGGCAAACTGATGTTCGGTGAAGCCGCCGACGACGCGGACCCATTGCGGCGGCGGGGTGATCGCCACCTGGCGCTTCAGCATGTCCATGGCATCGGCGAGCGAACGCACGCCATCCCAGCGCAGTTCCATGTTGAAGTTCAAACCGCCTCTGATGACGTGGGTGTGGTTGTCGATCAGGCCGGGAAGGACGCGCTTGCCCTTGAGATCGACGACCTTCGTATTCGGTCCCTTGAGCGCCATGATCTCGGCGTCGTGGCCGACGGCGAGGAACCTGCCGTCCTTGACGGCGACGGCGCTCGCGGCCGGATTGGAGCGGTCGAGCGTGGTGATCAGACCATGGTGCAGGATGAGGTCGGCGGTCGTGTTTTCCATAATCTTCGTCCTCGAGCGGGAGCGGGTATCAGACCTTGTCGGAAGGCTTGATGGCGGCGGCCTTGATGTCTGAGAGCTGGCCGCCCTTCGGCAGGTGGCCGAACATGTGCGGCTTGATCTGGTTCAGCCACGAGACAGCCGCCGGCTCCTTGTTGATCAGCGTCTTGGCGAACGGGATGACCTGCTCGCCGACGAGGATGCCGAGCAGGCCGACGAGCGCTATGACCGGCGGGGCCGGCGAGCGGACGTTGAGCAGGCTGTAGACGATGCCGACGAGAAGGCCGGCTCCGAGGGAGAGGAGATAGATTTTCATGGTGTCCTCGATTCATTTCGGCATGCAGTGGTGGGCGGAAGCGGGCGCGCCGCTCCCGCCGATCAAGCTCACTTGGCAGGGTTCGGGCCGATGCGCTCGCCATGCTTGACGCGCTCGGGCGCCTTGTGGACATGGGTGTAGGCGTAATCGACGCCCATGCCGTAGGCACCGGAATGTTCCTTCACGATAGCAGTGACGGCGTCGTAGGTTTGGCGGCGTGCCCAGTCGCGCTGCCATTCCAAGAGCACTTGCTGCCAGGTGACGGGAACGCAGCCGGCTTGGACCATGCGGTCCATGGCGTATTTGTGCGCATCGGCAGACGTGCCGCCCGAGGCATCGGCGACCATGTAGATCTCGTAATCGGTGTCGTGCATGCAGGAGAGCGCGAAGGTGGTGTTGCAGACTTCGGTCCAGAGGCCTGAGACGACGACCTTCTTGCGGCCGTTGGCGGCATTCTTCGCCAGGGCGTCACGGACGTTCTGGTCATCCCAGGAGTTCATCGAGGAGCGTTCGAGAATCGTGTTTTCGGGGAAGACGGCGAGCAATTCCGGATAAGTGTTGCCGGAGAAGGCCTCGGTTTCGACCGTGGTGATTGATGTCGGCACCTTGAAGGTCTTGGCGGCCTTGGCGAGGCCGACGACATTATTCTTCAAAGTCTGGCGGTCGATGGACTGCACGCCGAAGGCCATCTGCGGCTGCTGGTCGATGAAGATCAGCTGGCTGTTCTGGGGTGTGAGGACTTCAAGATATTTGGACACTATCGTTCTCCCTGGTCATGAGGCCTTGAAGGCAGGAATTGGACCGCCGAGCGCCCGCTATCGGAGCTTGCGGGCATCGGCCAGCATCGCTTTCCCGCAAGTGCAGGGGCGCGAATTGACGGCGAACCTACTTGGCAAAAGCCAAATCAGATTGTTGGTTCTGACCCTCTTTTGTCGAAAATTGCTCTCGGTTGCGGAGATATGCGGGAAGCCCCTGAGAGACCGGAAAGGGAGCCCAAAAAATATTGTGGTGCCTTGTCGGCATGGGCAGAGTTCACGCGTCCTAGAGCAGTGAACGACGACCAAAAGGAGGATGTTTCATGGTCAAGGTCATCTCGCATCTCTGGTTTGCCGAAGGCGCCCGCGAGGCGGTCGAATTCTATGTCTCGCTCGTTCCCAATTCCTCGATCGGTGAGATCACCATCGTGCCGGCGGAAACGCCAAGCGGCCCTCCCGGCAGCGTGGAGATCATCCAGTTCACGCTCGGCGGGCAAAGCTTCGTCGCCATGCGGGCCGGACCGTTCGAACCGTTCAATCATGCCTACTCGATACAGGTTATCTGCGAAGATCAGGCGGAGCTCGACCGCATCTGGGATGGTTTTCTTGCCAATGGCGGGACGACCGAACATTGCGGCTGGCTCAGGGATCGCTGGGGTCTTTCCTGGCAGATTGTGCCCAAGGCGCTGGCCGAGATGATGAGCGGCGCGCGCAAAGGCAATGCCAAAAAAATGACCGAGGCGATGCTGCAGATGGTCAAGCTCGATATCGCAACACTGGAAAAGGCGTTCCAGGAAGCAGCCTGAACCTGCGAGGCGGCGTGACCAGAGTGGACGGCAGCTTCGGAGACGGGGCTGCCGTTCAATTCTGTCAGTGGATTTTGAGGGGGAGTGATGTAATTGTGACAGCGGGAGGCAATTGAAAACGGGGTGATTGAATTGGCGTCTCGGCCACAGATTTCATTGCTTCAGGCCGGTGCGGTGTCGATCGTGCGTGTGCGCAGCAACAGCTCCGATCATGATGAGAGCGGGCCGATTCCCCAGGCGGAGGCTTTCAGCGTCATCGCCCAGCTGAAGCCCTTCGACAATCATCGCCTCTGGCGCCGCGGCAAGCTCGTTCATGACGGCGGCCATCCGGCAGGTGCGCTGGCGATCACCGATCTCGGGGAGGAGTGGCGCTGCCATCATCGCTCCTCCTTCGACAACATGCGTTTCAATATAACCCGGCAGGGGCTTTCCGATTTCAGCTACGAGGCGGGGCGTTCCGGCTTTAACGGGCTCGATTGCGGGCAGGGGCAGCTCGATCCGGTCGTGCAGGGGCTCGCAATGGCACTCCTGCCGGCGCTCAGCCAGCCGGCGCATGCAAGCGCTCTTTTCATCGATCATGTCCTGCTGGCGCTGCAGGCGCATCTGGTGACGCGCTACGGCAAGATCAATCTGCCGGTCGAACGCAGCAGCGGGCTTTCAGCACGCCAGCTCAACATGGCGACGGGGTTCCTCGCCTCGCTGACGGCGCGGGAGGCGACGATATCTGATGTCGCGGCGCAATGCGGGTTGTCGACCAGCTATTTCATCCGCGCCTTCAAGAAATCCACCGGCCGCACGCCGCATCGCTGGCTCATGGAATACCGGGCGGAGAAGGCGCGGCAGATGCTGCTCGGCACGGCCTCCATCGCCGAGATTGCGGTCGCCTGCGGCTTTGCCGACCAGAGCCATCTGACACGGGTCTTCACGGCGCTGCATGGGGTGTCGCCCGGCACGTGGCGGCGGGAGAGGCGTATCTAGGGGACTATCTCTTTTCTTGCGCAGTTCCGGACGCAAAATCGCTGCGCACTTCCGCTGGAACTGCTCTCCCGGCACCGCTCAAGTAAAAGTGAGCGGGCGGGTTATTTTCAATCTTTGCTGATATTACAATTCTGTAATGACGGGTGGTTACGCTTGCTGCCGGCCGGGGAAAGGTGCGATATTGTCGCACCTGACGGGACTGGTTGTCCCGCAACGCCTCTTTCGACCGACCCTGGTCTAACCTCGAGTCCCTCCGGAGACGTGGATGCCCTTTTGGAAGCAGTTTTTACTTTGCGTTGTCGTGATTATCGCCGGCTTTGCCGCGTGGGTATACTTTGTGCCCGGCGCGGGCGATACGATGCGCAATGCCGGAATTCCCGACAATCTCGTCTCCATGATCACCCCCAAGGCCAATGAAACGGCCGATCCCGGTGTGCGGCAGGCGCAGGGCGGCGGCGGCCAAGGTCAGGGCGGCCAGGGGCAAGGGCAGGGTCGTCGTAACGGCGGCGAAGGCGGTGGTGGACGCAATGCTTCCGTTCTCGTCGTCACCCAGGCCGTGGTACAGGGCGTCGTCAACGACCGGCTGAACGCGATCGGCACGGGCGACGCGATCCGCTCCGTCGCGGTCACGCCGCAGGCCACCGGCACGATCCGCGAAATCCTCATCAAGTCGGGCGATATGGTCAAGCAGGGTCAGGTTCTCGCCAAGCTCGACAGCGAGGAGCAGGTCATTGCCCAGGGGCAGGCGCAGGTGGCGCTGAACAGCGCGCTCGAGAAATCCAGCCTCTACCACAATATCAAGTCCAGCGTGTCGCGCATGGACGTCTTCGATTCCGAGATCGCCGAGCAGAATGCGCGGCTGCAGCTGCAGGCCGCCGAGCTCAATCTCACGCGCCGCAACATCGTCGCGCCCATCGACGGTATCGTCGGCATCGTGCCGGTCAATATCGGCGACAACGTCACGACCTCGACGCCGATCGTGACGCTCGACGACCGCACGGAAATCCTCGTCGACTACTGGGTGCCGGAGCGTTTCGCCAATACGGTTTCTGTCGGCCAGGCGGTCGAGGCAACGTCCGTGGCGCGGCCGGGCAAGATCTTTTCAGGAGTGCTGGAAGCGGTCGACAACCGCATCGACGCGGCAAGCCGCACGCTGCGTCTGCGGGGACGGATCGACAACAGCTCTGACGAGCTGCGCGCCGGCATGTCCTTTTCGGTCAGCATGAAATTTGCCGGCGATAAATACCCGGCCGTCAACCCGCTCTCCGTGCAGTGGGATGCTCAGGGCTCCTTCGTCTGGCGGGTGACCGACGACAAGTCGCACAAGGTACGGGTCACGGTCGTGCAGCGCAATCCGGATTATGTGCTGGTCAAGGCTGACCTTGATGATGGCGACCAGATCGTCACGCAGGGCCTGCAGCGCGTGCGCGAGAACGGTGCTGTGCGTGTGGCGACCGATATCGCCGCCAATGGCAAGGTCGCCTCCCAATGACCGTGACCGAAATCCCTCACGACAGACCGGAATCCGGCAAGGCGACCTTCACTGCGCTCTTCGTGCGCCGCCCGATCCTGGCGCTGGTCTTCAACACGCTGATGGTGGTGGCCGGTCTTGCGGCCTATGTCGGCGTCGAAGTGCGCGAGTTGCCCGATGTCGACCGGCCGGTGGTAACCGTGCGCACGACCTTCGACGGCGCTTCGCCGCAGACGATCGACCAGGAGCTGACCAAGGTCATCGAAGGCGCGGTTGCGCGTGTCAGCGGTCTCAAATCCATCTCTTCCAGTTCCCAGTTCGGCCAGAGCCGTGTGACGCTGGAATTTTCCGATTCCATCGATCTGGCCGTTGCCGCCAACGACGTGCGCGACGCGATCGGACGCATCGCCCAGAACCTGCCCGATGAGGCGGATCCGCCGCAGATCGTCAAGGCTGACTCGGATTCCTCGGCGATCATGCGCCTTGCGGTGACGTCGGATACGCTCAACATGGACGATCTGACATTGCTCGTCGAGAACGAGGTGGTCGATCGCCTGGCCTCTGTCGATGGCGTTGCCGATGTCGAGGAATACGGCGATCAGGAAAAGGTCTTCCGCGTCGACGTCGATCAGGGCGCGCTTGCAAGCCGCGGGCTGACCATCGGCGATCTCACCAAGGCGCTCGACAATGCCGCGCTCGATGTGCCGGCCGGTTCGCTGAAGAGCCCGATGCAGGATATCGTGGTGCGCGCTACCGCCAGCCTGCAGACGCCCGAAGACTTCCAGAATGTCATCCTGCAACACAATGTGCGCCTCGGCGACGTTGCGACCGTCACACTCGGACCGCGCGACGGAGAGACGGCGCTACGCTCCAACGGCAAGCCGGGCATCGGTCTCGGCATCATTCGTCAGGCACAGTCGAATACGCTGAATATTTCCACCGGCATTCACGCGGCCGTCGACCAGCTTTCCAAGACGCTGCCGAAGGGCACGACGATCGCGATCACCAGCGATGACGCCGTGTTCATCGAGGGTGCGATCCACGAAGTCGTGCTGGCGCTGCTTTTGTCGGCGGTCATCGTCACCGTCGTCATCTATCTCTTCCTGCGCGACTGGCGCGCGACGCTGATCCCGTCCGTCTCGATGCCGGTGGCGCTGATCGGGACACTCGCGGCGATCTATATGGTCGGCTTCTCGATCAACATCCTGACGCTGCTTGCGATCGTGCTGGCGACCGGTCTCGTGGTCGACGACGCCATCGTGGTGCTCGAAAACATCGTGCGCCGCCGTTCCGAGGGCATGGGGCCGCGCGCGGCGGCCGTGCTCGGCACGCGCGAAGTGTTCTTCGCTGTCATCGCGACGACGGCCACGCTCGCTGCCGTCTTCATTCCGCTGTCCTTCCTGCCGGGGCAGGTGGGCGGCCTGTTCCGCGAGTTCGGCTTCGTGCTGGCCTTCTCGGTCGGCCTGTCGTCGATCGTGGCGCTGACGCTGTGTCCGATGCTCGCCTCGCGATTGCTGACCAAGCCGATGATCGAGGATCACGGGCTGCTCGGCCGCTTCGGCGAGGCCTTCGCCAGCATTTATAAATGGGCGCTGCATGCCTGCCTGGGCGCGCCTGTTGTCGTCATCGTCTTCTCGCTCATTTTCGGCGCTGCAGCCGTTGTCGCTTTCGGCACGGTCAAGAGCGAGCTGACGCCGGAGGAAGACCGCGCCATGGTGATGATGCGGCTGACGACGCCGCAGGGCTCCAGCCTCGAATATACGCGCGACAAGCTGCAGCTGGTGGAGGAATACCTTCAGCCGCTCGTCGACAGCGGCGATATCAGGAACGTCTTCTCGATCTCCGGCCAGGGCGGCGCTTCCAACAGCGGTTTCATGGTGCTGACGCTGGCCCCCTGGGGCGAGCGCCACCGCACGCAGGCCGAGATCGTGCGCGACATCAACCAGGCTGCGTCAAAGGTGCCGGCGCTGCGCGGCAATGCGATCTCGTCGAACAGCCTGCGCATCCGCGGCGCCGGCAGCGGTCTTCAGATGGCGCTGATCGGCAACGACCACGAGGCGCTGACGGCGGCTGCCGCCAAGCTGGTGCAGCAGCTCGACGCCAGCGGCCAGTACGATACGCCGCGCCTGACCAACGAACCGTCGCAGGCGCAAGTCTCCGTCGCTGTCGACCGCGAACGGGCCTCCGATCTCGGTATCGATATCACCGGGCTTTCGACCGCCATCCAGTCACTGCTCGAGGGACGATCGGTGGTCGATGTCTTCGTCAATGGTGAATCCTATCCGGTGCTTCTGACTTCGACGATGCGGCCGATCGACGATCCGACCGATCTTGAAAACGTCTTCCTGAAGACGGGCGACGGCAAGATCGTGCCGATGTCGGTCATCGCTTCGCTGAAGGAAGGCTCGGTCGCCCCGCAGCTCAACCGCGAACAGCAGCTCGCGTCCGTGGCGATCACCGCCGGTCTCAAGGACGGCATGTCGCTCGGCGATGCGGTGAAGAACGTCACGCAGATGGCAGCGCCGCTCTTACCGCCCGGCGCCCGCCTGCTGCCGCTTGCAGAAGCCGCAACGCTCGAAGAGAATTCCAGCGGCATGGCGCTGACCTTCGGCTTTGCGATCGTCATCATCTTCCTGGTGCTGGCGGCCCAGTTCGAGAGCGTCCTGTCGTCGCTGATCATCATGTCGACGGTGCCGCTCGGCCTTGCCTGCGCCGTCTTTGCGCTCATCATCACCGGCTCCAGCCTCAACATCTACAGCCAGATCGGCCTCGTGCTGCTTGTCGGCGTGATGGCGAAGAACGGCATTCTCATCGTGGAATTTGCCAATCAGCTGCGCGATCGCGGCGAGGATGTGCGCTCGTCGATCGAAAAGGCCTGCGCGCTTCGCCTGCGTCCAGTCATGATGACGATGATCGCGACCATTCTTGGTGGCGTTCCCCTGGTCTTTGCCCACGGTGCGGGTGCGGAAGCGCGTGTGGCGCTCGGCTGGGTCATCGTCGGCGGCCTCGGCTTCGCAACGCTGGTGACGTTGTTCATCACGCCCGTCGCCTATCTGCTGATTGCCCGCTTCGCCAAGCCGCATGCCCATGAGGAAGCGCGCCTGCACGAGGAAATGACGCATGCGACGCGTCCGAAGCCGGATCCGGAAGAACAGCTTCAGGCTGCGGAGTAAGAGGGCGAACAAGCCTTTTTCAATACTTTCGGAAGCGCCCGCCGGACCTCTCCAGCGGGCGTTTCTATGGTGTATGAAAGCTTGTGAAATAAGATAAATTACTTCTGAACTTTAGCCGTTTTTTAAGCATGACCGGCAATGATTGCGATCAGTAACCGGTCGGTCTTCCCCAGTTTTTCCGAAGGCCATTGCGCTGATTTTCCAGCGACGGCGGACATGAACGTCCGTGTGATTTCGGTACATCCTGTTTAGTTGCGTCCTGTTGTGTTTTGGAGTTCGTACCGTGAGTATTTATCAGCGCACCTCCGTGGATGCGGCGCTTTACGTGCTGCGCGATATTAATCGGAATATGACGGTGACGCAGAACCACATTACGACGGGTCTGCGCGTCGAAAAAGCCCAGGACAATGCTGCTTACTGGTCGGTCGCAACGACAGCGCGTTCCGACAACAAGGCCCTGTCTGCCGTTCAGGATGCCCTCGGCATGGCGGCTGCCACGATGGGAACGGCATCTGCCGGCGTCGACAGCGTCATCGATGTCGTCACCGAGATCAAGGCAAAGCTCGTCGCCGCTACGGAGCAGGGCGTCGACAAGACCAAGGTCGGCGAAGAGCTGGAGCAGTTGAAAGCGCAGCTACGCAGCGTTTCCGAAGGCGCGGGCTTCAACAACGACAACTGGATCATTCTCGACAACACCACCACGCCGACGCAGCCGCGCCAGATCCCGGCCTCTTTCATCCGTAATTCGGATGGCACGGTATCCGTCGGCATGCTGAGCTACCATATCGACATCCCGCCGAGCGGCGCGACTTCCTCCAAGGATGCGCGCTATGTGATCGACGACCGGGCAGGCGGTACCGGCGAATATGGTGTGCTGACGTCCGCCTACTTCGCCACCGAACTCGGCACGACGCAGACCTGGGTGCTGACGAAGAGCAAGAACGGCAATACGGCCGGCCAGGTGGAAATCGGCCTGACGGCCACTACGAGCAAAAAAGACCTGAGCGACATGATCAGCGTCGTCGATGCCGCGCTCGGACAGCTGACGACCGTCGGGTCTGCCTTCGGCGCACTGGAAAAGCGCATCAGCCTGCAGGACGAATTCGCCAAGAACCTGTCCGACAACCTCACCTCGGGCATCGGCCGCCTCGTCGATGCCGATATGGAGGCGGAATCGAGCAAGCTCAGGGCATTGCAGACCCAGCAGCAGCTCGGCCTGCAGTCACTGAATATTGCCAACGCCTCCTACGACAAGATTCGTCAGCTCTTCCAGAACTTCTAAGGCTGAATTCAAGAACATGACCGCGCGGCAAGCCATGCTCGCCGCGCGGTTTTCTTTTTGGCAAAGCGCAGGTTTCAGGCGGCCTTGGCAGCCATCGTCGCTTTGGCCCACCAGACCAGTTCGTCGAGTGCCGCCTTTGCTGTCGGCAGCAGGTTCGCCTCGATCTCTTCGATCGGCTTGTTGCCGAAGGCCGGATGGATCGCCATGAAGTCGCCGCCGCCGATATGCACGGCACTGCGGGTGGAGACCATATGAAGCTCGACGCCGATCCCACGCAGATGTTCGACCGCGCGCGTGGCGCCCGTGCCGCCATAGCCGATCGCGGTGAACGGCTTGCGCATCCATTCCTTGTAGGCCTGGTCGAGCGCGTTCTTGAGCACGCCGGTGATCGAATGGTTATATTCGGCGACGACGAAGATGTAGCCGTCGAAGCGCCCGATCGTTTCCTGCCAGCGGACCGCTTCCGGATTCTGGCTTGGCATCCAGAAGTTCGACGCCATTTCCTCGAAGAAGGGGAGCGGGTGGTCGCGCAGATCGATCAGCTCGACATCGAGGTCGTCACGCGCCTGAGCCTGTTTCAAAATCCATTGTGCCGGCGCATCGGCGAAACGGGTGGGGCGGGTGGAGCCGATAATAACGGCGATACGGGGCTTAGAATTCAAAGTAACCTCCTGTATGCTGGTTTCCTACGGTAACCAGATTACGAATGGTTTGCGGCGGCGCACAAGGAGGCACTTTATTGAAACCAGATAACCACGAGGAAACCGCTCCCTGTGAAGCCGTCGACGGCTGCGGACAGGTCCGCGCCTGCGATCACATCAGCCGCATGCTGGCGCGCATCAGCGACAAGTGGAGCCTACTGGTGGTGCGCGTGCTGGGTCACGGTCCGCTCCGCTTCAACGCTCTGCGCCGTGAAGTCGGCGAAATCAGCCAGAAGGTTCTGGCATCGACGCTCAGGGAGCTGGAGGAGAACGGTTTCGTTTCCCGGACCGTCACGCCTACAACGCCGCCGCAGGTCGAATATGCGCTGACGGATCTCGGCCGCGAGTTCCTGGATCCGGTTCGGGGGCTTGCCGAGTGGGTCGTCGCAAACTCCGCACGCATGGACGAGGCGCGGGCGGCCTATGCCAAACGCCGCAGGCTCGATTGAGGCAAGCTCTGCGGTTTGCCAATAAAGCTGGTGATATCGGTGCGCGGCTGCAACAGGGCCATGTTTCCCATGGGCAATTTGGCTTATCAGACTGATATCTTCATCTTGTTGCCGCATTCCCTAATATCTGCTCGCACCAGCTTCGAACGGAGAACCTCCTGTCCATGATCAAGAAATTCATCCTTCTGGCCGTTGCGGCGAGTTACCTCTCGGCTTGCACGACGACCGATCCCTATACTGGTGAGCAGAAGGTATCCAATACCGCCGGCGGTGCCGCTCTCGGCGCGCTCGGCGGTGCTCTCGTCGGTGTCGCCGTCGGCGGCGGTGGCCACGGCAAGCGCAATGCCGCGCTGATCGGCGCCGGCATCGGCGCTCTCGCCGGCGGCGCAATCGGCAACTACATGGACCAGCAGGAAGCCGAGCTTCGTGCCCAGCTCGAAGGCACCGGCATTTCCGTCACCCGCCAGGGCGACAACATCATCCTCAACATGCCGTCGAACATCACCTTCGATATCGACCAGGATGCGGTGAAGCCGGGCTTCTACCCGACGCTGAATTCGGTGGCGATCGTGCTGCGCAAGTTCAACCGCACGCTCATCGACATTAACGGCCATACGGATTCCACCGGCAGCCTCCAGCATAACCAGGATCTGTCGGAGCGCCGCGCCTACTCGGTTGCGAGCTACCTGCAGGGCCAGGGCATCGATGGCCGCCGCGTTTCGGCAGTCGGCTTCGGTCCGTCGCAGCCGGTCGCTTCCAATGCGACCGAAGCCGGCCGCGCCCAGAACCGCCGTGTCGAAATCCAGATCGCACCGATCACCCAGGGCTGACCGGAAGCTTTCCAAGCAAGAAGAGGCCAGGTCATTCACCCGGCCTTTTCTTTTTCGTTCGCCTATCTCAATGCTGCATCGTCGCACCCTTGGTGATCTTGTCGACGATCTTCTTGTCAGCCCTGAGCGCAATGCCGACGACCTTGGCATCATCGGGGGCGTATTCGGCGAAGACGGCGCGGTTGGCCGCATCGTGGCCGGTTGCAAACATTTCCTCGATAAAGACGGATGAGGTCACCTCGCGCTCCAGCGCGCGGCGGTGGATGGTCGATATCGTCGTTTCGTCGGCCGACAAGACGATGATCGGCTGGATCGATAGCGGGTTATAGAGGTTGCCGGCGCGGTCCTTGTAGGGCTCGCCGATGATTTCGGGATATTGCCCGGCGATGCCCGTCGAAAGGAAGGCTGTGACATTCAGCTTCTGCCAGCCGGCAAGATTGTTTCGCAGGACGATCGCAATTTTGGTATCAAACATTCCAGTGTCTTTCATCAGGGTATCGCAAACGCGTTGAGCCAAGATCTAACGCCGCAAGTCTTCGAGGGTCTTGAACGTTTGTGCGAGCCGCAGGTCGGCAGCGGCATGCTGTCCGCGCCTGGGGGCAGCGGCATGCTGGCCGCGCCCTCCGGTAGCGGCATCCTGACTGCGCCGGCTTTTCCGGGTATCGAGCGTATCGAGGCGCAGTTCTCCGGCAATATGTTCGAGCCACATCGACACGATACCTATGCACTCGGTGTCACCCTGCACGGCGTGCAGACCTTCACCTATCGCGGCGAACGGCGCTTCAGTCTGCCGGGGCAGGTGATCGTCTTGCATCCGGACGAAGAGCACGACGGCGGGGCGGGAACCGCAGACGGACTGCACTACCGCATGCTCTACATGGAGCCGGCGCTGCTGATGGAATGCCTGGAGGCGGAAAAGATCGGGCTTCCCTTCGTCGACCAGCCTGTGATCGCCGATGGTGCGCTAGCGCAGGTGCTGCTTGCCGCACTCGGCGAACTCGACCGGGAGCTGGACGAACTCTTCGTCGATGATTTCGTGAGCCGCGTGGCGGGTAGCCTGTCACGGCATTCGCAGGTGCGCCGACGGACCTTGGGCGCTGTTGCCTGGAAACAGGTGAGGGTGGCGCGCGATTATCTGGAAGCGCATGCGCTGAGGCCGGTGCGCTCGGGCGAACTAGAGGGCATTACCGGCCTCGATCGTTTCACCCTGTCACGGCATTTCCGCACGGCCTTTGCCACCAGCCCGCACCGCTACATGCTGATGCGGCGGCTGCAGCAGGCCAAGGCGCTGATGGGCGAGGGCGAAAGCTTTGCCGACGTGGCAGCCGCGACGGGCTTTGCCGATCAGGCGCATTTCATCCGGCATTTCAAGAAGGCCTATGGCGTGACGCCTGGTCGCTGGGTGGGGCTTCAGCGATTTAATGCGGTGGAGGCCAGCGATGGTGGGATATCACAGTCCTCGTTCAGAGAGCGGACTTAAACAGAAGCCCAATCCGTGGTCCGACGTGATCTCATTTCCTACGTGGATTTCGATTCCGTCCGCGCTCAGCGGCGCGTAAAGGCGCGGCCGTCATGGCATTTATCCATAAAATGGCATTATCATATGCATTTCCCATGCCTACAGCAATTAAGTTTGATGGGATAACCTGCTCTCAGGCATCGGCCGAATGGCTACGCAGCCGGCGGTCAATGACAGGAAAAAGGTTCAAGGCACAACTATGTCAGCAAATGATAAGCCACTTATCGCAATTGTCGGCGCAACCAGTAAACAGGGCCGCAGCGTTGCAGCGACGTTGCTTCGCAGCGAACGTTTCCGCGTACGCGCCTTAACCCGTAAAAAAGATTCGCCTGAGGCTTTAAGTCTGGAGAAACTTGGAGCTGAGATTGTCACCGTCCCTCTCCAGCTTGGCTTCCAGAAGGATCGCGTTGCTGCCTTCGAGGGCGCGGATGGGGCATTTCTGATGACGCCGCCCGTCATGCCGCCGGAGACAACAGAGGCTCCGATCGGCCGCCAACTGGCGGATGCAGCGGTCGAGGCAGGCGTCGGCCATATTGTTTTCAGCACGCTCGAGAATGTCGACGCCATCTCCGGCGGGACGAAGTATGCTCCGCACTTCACCGACAAGGCGCGCGTTGCGGACCATATTCGCGGTCTGCCGATCTCTCATTCCTTCGTCATGCTGGCGTTCTTCTACACCAACCTTCTCGAATATTATCCGCCACGCATGGAAGGTGACACGCTCGTGATGCCGATCTATCTTCCTGAAGATTTTCGAGCGCCCTTTGTCGATCCGCTCACGGCGACCGGGCCGGTCGTTCTCGAAATTTTCTCAAATCCCGAACGCTACAACGGGAAAACGCTGCCCATCGTCGGCGATATCATCTCTCCGCGCGAGATGGTCGAAATTTTCCGAGAGGTAACCGGCCTCAGGGCAGAATATCGAAATGCTTTCACCAAGGGTGGCCTGCTGCAGTATTTTCCGGAGTTCGCCGCCAACGAGCTTTTCGTGCAAGAACTTCTGGGGATGGTCGAGTACGCTGTAGAATATGGTTATTTCGGTAGGGAGCGTGATCTGGAATGGAGCCGTCGCCTGAATCCCGATACTCTCGACTGGGAGCAGTATCTTCGGACTACGGGCTGGCGCGGCGACAAGCGATCTTTCGGGCTCTAAGTCACGATGGCCGGATTCCCGGCAGTTTGGAAATCTCGGCGACAAGAAAGTCGGTGAGGAGGCGAACGCGGGCAATGGCGGAACGCTCGGGCACGATGAGCAGGCTTAGCGGGACCGGCGACGGATGATGGTCTTCGAGCACGACTTCGAGCCGACCGTTTTCCAAGAGGTCGTGGACCAGCCAAAGGTGGGCGGGACCAATGCCGCGTCCTGCGGCCAAAGCTTCGCGCGCCGCAAGCCCGTGATCGACACGCAGCTTCCCGTTGACCGGAACCGTCAAATTCGCGCCATGGCGGGAGGAGAGAGCGATCTGATCGCTCCCGGCTATATTTGACATTATGATCGTTTCATGTCGCGAGAGATCGTCCGGGCGCTCCGGCCGCCCATGGATGGAGAAATAAGCGGGAGCGCCAACCAGCAGCCGATGGCTTTTTCCGAGCGCATGAAGCTTCATGGAGCTGTCGGTGAGAGGTCCAAGCCGGAGTGCCACGTCAACGCCTTCACGAACCAGGTCGATGCGCTCGTCGGTCAAGTTGAGATCGACGCTGATGTCTGGATGCTGGTCCTGAAACTCGAAGATGAGGCGGGTGATGTGCATCACGCCAAGCGCTGCAGTGCACGAAAGCCTGACAGCGCCCGAGGCCGCCCGACGGGCATTTCTGGCTTCCTCGGTAGCCTGCTCGACCAGGCGTAATACCTGAAGGCAGTTCGCATAATAGCGGCTGCCTTCGTCGGTAAGGGTCACGCGACGCGTGGTTCGGCTGAGGAGAGGCACACCGACTGCGCCCTCGAGTTCGTTGAGGTGCCGTGTCACGGTCGATTGACCGACGCCGAGTTCCCTTGCCACCGTAGACAGGTTGCCTCGTTCGGCAACGCGAACAAAAGTGCGCATTCTGTCGAGAGACAGCCCTGTATTATCCATTTTTCAGTACAATGACGTTCATTAGATCAATGTAAGGGATAACCGAGTTCGCGGCTAGCCAAGCATGGCCGGAACGGCGGAAACTCTTCCGGTGATCGCGCATGTGGATGATTGTCCGACTTAGGTGGAATTTTTTGCCAAGCCTGGCGGGGCCTTCAGCGGCCTTACGCGGCCAAGGCCAATAAAAACATGCCGTTACACGCCTGATTTCAGGAGCGGACCCATGCAATGCAGGTGAGGGACGTGGTTCTTTTGGACGCCGTGATGTTGTGTCATTCTCGCATCATTCTCCATAAAGTAGAAAAGATCCGGTTGGCAAAATCAAATTTGTCCGATACATAAACTCCACCGCTGCAGATCAAACAAAGGAGGCGTTGCATGGCATCAACATTCATCGAAGTCCTCCCGTCCGGAATGATCCGACACTAGGGCATTCCAATTCGCGGCCCGCCAGGGAAACGCGACATGCGGCTTTAATTTCGTTCACAGCTCGACCGATCTGCCGGGACCAGTTTGTCTCCCGCTCCGACTGTGCTCTTCAACTCTCAATTTTGGGGCCGGCCGCCGAAAACGGCGTCGGACTGGTTAAAATGGCTCGCAAAAAGCTCGATTTCCGTGCCGATGCGTATCGCAACGTCCTCGGTTTTGTTTTTCGTCAATGGACTCATCGCCCCGCATTGGTGGGCACTATTGTCCTGCTGGTTATTGCCAGCACGCTGGCCGAAGTCCTCGTGCCGGTGTTTTCCGGTGAGATCGTCGACACGATTGCCAGCGGCAATGCGGCTGGCGGTGCTATCCGCGCTTTCGCCGTGGTTGTGACCCTTGGCCTGACCAGCGTTGCATTGCGCTGGTTCATCTTCGACGGGATCATCCGGCTGACGCTGCGCATTATGGCTGATGTCGCCAATAACGGCTTCCACAAGGTGCAGCGGTTCTCGACGGACTGGCATGCCAATAGTTTCGCCGGTTCTACCGTCCGCAAGATCACCCGCGGCATGTGGGCGCTCGACGCCCTCAACGACCTGCTGCTGATCGCTCTGCTGCCGTCGATCGTCATGCTGGTCGGCGCCAGTATCGTGCTCGGCACCTATTGGCCGATCATGGGCCTGATCGTGGCTTTTGGGTCGCTTGTTTATATCGGTGTGACCGTCGCGCTTTCCATGGGTTTCGTGTCGCCGGCGGCAAAGCTTGCCAATGCCTGGGACACCAAACTCGGTGGCGCTTTGGCGGATGCCATCAGCTGCAACTCGGTGGTGAAGGCCTTCGGTGCCGAAAGGCGCGAAGAGGAGCGCCTGCGCCATGTGCTCGCCAAATGGGACAACCGCACGCGGCGGACGTGGAGGCGAGGGACGCTGAACGGCACGATCCAGGGCTTCATGATGGTCACCATGCAGGCCGGCATTCTCGGCACCGGTCTTGTCATGTGGCAGCAGGGGCTGGCGACAGCAGGCGACATCACCTTCGTGCTGGCGATGTTCTTCGTCCTGCAGGGTTATCTGCGCTCGGTCGGGCAAGATATCAGAAACCTGCAGCGCGCCGTTAATGACATGGAGGAGCTTGTCCTGCTCGACAAGACGCCGCTCGGCATCGAGGACAAGCCGAACGCGAAGGCGATCGCGATTGGCGAAGGTGAGATCGTGTTCGATCGCGTCACCTTCCAGTATGGCGCGCATCCGACGCCGCTCTATGAGGATTTCTCTGTTATCATCAAGCCGGGGGAGCGGGTCGGATTGGTGGGGCATTCCGGCTCGGGCAAGACCACTTTCGTCAAGCTCATCCAGCGCCTCTATGACGTGAACTCGGGGGCGATCCGGATTGACGGACAGGATATTGCCGAGGTCACGCAATCGAGCCTGCGTGGCCAGATCGCCATCGTGCAGCAGGAGCCTATCCTGTTTCACCGCACGCTCGCCGAAAACATCGCCTATGGCCGGCCGAACGCATCCAGGCGCGAGATCGAGAACGCGGCAAAGCAGGCGAGCGCCCATCGGTTCATCATGGACCTGCCGAAGGGCTATGAGACGATGGTGGGCGAGCGCGGCGTGAAGCTCTCGGGCGGCGAGCGTCAGCGTGTCGCCATCGCGCGCGCATTTCTCGCCGATGCGCCGGTGCTGATCCTGGACGAGGCGACCTCGAGTCTCGACAGCGAGAGCGAAGTGCAGATCCAGCAGGCCATGGAGCGCCTGATGGACGGCCGCACGACGCTTGTCATCGCCCACCGCCTTTCGACGGTGCGGGCGCTGGATCGACTGCTGGTGTTCGACAGGGGGATGATCGTCGAAGAGGGCGACCATCAAGCGCTCATCCGGCTCAACAACGGCATCTATCGCCGGCTGTTCGAGCGGCAGGCGCTCGAACTGACCAAGGGTCTGGTGGCGTGAGCCGAAGCACCGGCGCGCTGAAGCGCCGGTGCTTCATCTCCGCTTGCTCGACGCATTTTCGCGCAGGCCCCATGCCAGGTTTTGCGCAAGCCTGTGCTCCGGCCGATCAGGGCATGGCTCGGCGCCGGACCCAGGTCGACAGCTCGATCCGCAGGAGGCCGAAGCCCTGGAATACGGTGCAGCGATTTGTGTCGTATCGGGCGGGTTCGCCCTCCAATCCGGCTGGACTCATCGCAGCGGACAAGGCTTAATGCTGTGCGGGGAAGGCGGGATTGCAGAGGGGCGATCATGAAATCACCGCAGCAGATGGATGATAGTGTCGATGTTCTTGATGCTGTCGTCATCGGGGCCGGCTGGGCCGGCCTCGGCGTCAGCTACTGGCTGGCAAGACGGGGCTTGCGCCACAGGGTGTTGGAGCGCGGCCGCATAGGGGAGACGTGACGCACGCAGCGGTGGGATACCTTTCGGATGAATACGCCCAATGTGCAGACCGTCATGCCCGGCGACCGCTATGACGGCCCGGATCCCGAAGGTGCCATGACCCGCGACGAGTTTGTCGCTCTCCTTGAGGATTTCGTAGGGCGTAACGTGCTGCCGATCGAACCGGACACCGACGTCAGCGAACTCATGCACGAGCACGGCGCCTATCGGCTAGCCAGCTCTCGCGGCACGTTTCGGGCGCGCAACGTGATCGTCGCGAGCGGCAGCCTGAATTGTCCGGTGCGTCCGGCTTGGGCAACCGCGTTGCCGCCCGCACTCCGCCAGATCGACGCTTCCGGTTATCGCAACGCTCAGGATCTGCCCGAGGGGGCTGTGCTGGTGGTCGGGAGCGGCCAATCGGGCGCGCAGATCGCCGAAGAACTGGCGGAGGCGGGCAGAACGGTCTTCCTCGCTACCAGCCGCGTCGGACGGTTGCCGCGGCGCTACCGGGGCCGCGATATCATGGTGTGGCTGCTTGAAAGCGGGTTTCTCGATGTGCGGCGAGAGGAGGTCATTCGGCTTGCGGGACGTATCCCGCCGCGTGGCGTGCTCGGGTCGCTGCGGACGATCAGCCTTCAGGCGCTCAGCGCCCTGGGTGTAGTGCTGCTCGGGCGGTTCACCGGCGTAGAGGATGACGGCCGTCTCTCTTTCGCCGGCGACCTCGAGGCGAATGCGCGCTTCGCGGACGAATCCTCTGAAAACGTCAAACGTTATATTGACGACTATATCAGCCGCGCCGGCATCGATGCACCCGCTGCCGAGCCCGATCCGGCGGAGACCGTCGCAATGCGTCAGACGAACCCGGCGATCGGCTCGCTCGATCTATCTCTGTCCGGCATAACAAGCGTGGTGTGGTGCGCAGGCTTCAGGGGCGATTTCAGCTGGATGAGGCTTCCCGGCGCACTCGACAGCGCGGGACAGCCCGTTCACGCCGATGGCGTGGCCGCCCTGCCGGGTCTCTACTTCGCCGGATTGGATTTCGCCTCCACGCGCAAGTCGGGCATCATATTGGCGGTCGCAGACGAACCGGCTCGCCTTGTCGAACACATAGCAGCACATTCGCGATTGCCTGCGGCATAGTCCCGAAGCGCCCGGCCGGGGACCGGGGGCGCGGCCGCAGATCGCCTGCGGCCCGTTGCTGCGACCAAAAACACCGGCTGAAGGTTTCCAGACTCAAGCCGCGTTCTCCGTAAGGCCGGAGCGGCGGGCGATAAAGCGGGCGAGCGCCGGCCCGATCAGCAAAATGATCAGGAAGCGGCCGGTCTGCATGGCCATGACGAAGGGTACGTCGACATCGCTCGACGCGGCGATGATGGCGACGGAATCGGCGCCGCCCGGGCTGGTTGCGAGATAGGCGGTCAGCGGGTCGATGCCGGCGAATGTGTGAAGGGCGAACGCCATGCAGCCGCAGAGCGCCATCAGGATGATGATGGAGGCGGAAACGCGTGGCAGGGCGCGGGCGGCATGTTTGAGGATCGAGCGGGTGAAGCGCAGGCCGATGCTCCAGCCGATCAGTGCGTAGCTGAGCGCCAGGATCCAGGTCGGCAGCTCGATCGTCAAGAGGCCGAAGCCTTGCAGCACCGCGCCGGCAAACAGCGGCACCACGATGTTGCCGCCCTGGATGCGGAAGCGGAAGACGGCGTAGCAGCAGAGGGCGGCGAAGGCGATGGTCATGACGAAGGCCGGCCAGTCGACCGGCGGGAAGAAGATCACCGGCGGCGGCGCCTCACCATCGGCGGCGACCCAGAGGCGGGAGATGACGGAGGCGCCGACGGCGACGAAGACGACGCGCAGATATTGCATGAAGGCGACAAGGCGGGCATCGGCGCCGTAGGCTTCCGACATGATGACCATGGCCGAGGCGCCACCGGGCGTCGAGCCCCAGACAGCCGTCGTGCCGGGCAGAACCTGCCAGCGCGTCAAAAGCCAGCCGAGGCCGGCGGCGATGGCGATGACCGAGACGATGAAGACGAAGAAGAGCGGCGCGTCCTTCGCCATGGTGCCGATGATATCGGGCGTGATGTTGCGCGCCATCAAGAGGCCGACCAGCACCTGGCCGAACTGCAGCGGCCAGTAGGGGATGCGTAACTGCCCCTTGCCGACGGTGAGCGCCAGCCCGATCGCCGCGACCATCGGGCCAATCAGCAGCGAGGCGGGCAGGGCGAAGAGTTCGAGGAAAAGGACTGATATGGCCGACAAAACAAGCAGCAATGCCCATTTGGGCAGGCTCGCTTTCTGATGGAAGCTGCTTGCGTCCAAAACTGTGATCCCCGAACTTTTCGACCGGAGCAGACCCGAAGGCGGAGGTGGGAGGAGGCCCCGGCAATCTGAAGAGGCCGGCTGCGAGGGCCGGCAAGCGCAAGCCCGGTATAGGCGCGGGGCGCCCAAGGGGTCAATTGCGGAATCTGGCCTTTCTGGCTTTAAAGCCTGACGTGTCTTGCCAGGAAATCCAGCAGGGCACGAACGCGTGCCGGCAGTGGCCCGCCCTGGCCGATATAGACGGCGTAGAACTCTTCGACATCACCGGGATTGCGCTTTTCCAGCACAGGAACGAGGCGGCCGGCGGCGATATCGGCGCGCACGGTGAACTCGGTCATACGCGCAAGGCCGGCGCCCGAGAGCGCGAGATAACGCATGGCCTCACCATCGCCGACCTGCAGGCCTGATGTGAGCGGAAGGGAGATCGTCTCACCGCCATCGAGGATCGGCCAGCCCTCCAGCGCGCGGGCATAGGAAAAGCCAATGCGGCAATGATCGTGCAGATCGGTGGCTGAGTGTGGTTCGCCGCGTTGTTTCAGATAGTCGGGCGAGGCGACGATGGTCTTTCTGGCAGCACCCAGCTTGCGGGCAATCAGGCTCGATGTCTTCAGCGGGCCGGCGCGGATTGCGACATCGGCACGCTCTTCCAGAAGGTCGACCACCCTGTCGGTATGGGTGATATCGAGGGTGACATCCGGATGCTCGGCCATGAAAGCGGGGACCAGTGGCGCCAGAACATGATTGCCGAAGGAGCCGCTGGTGTTGATGCTGATGCGGCCGGCCGCCTGTTCGCCGGCCGAGGCAAAGCGTTCGGCCTCCGATATGTTGGCGAGGATTGCCACACTGCGCTCATAGAAGGCGCAGCCTTCAGGCGTGAGCTGCAGCTTGCGCGTCGAGCGGTTGACGAGGCGGGCGCCGAGCCTTGTTTCCAGCCGTGCGACCAGTTTGCTGACGGCGGATGGCGTCATGCGGCGCGCCAATGCAGCAGCAGAGAAGCCGCCGCGCTCGACGACGCTGACGAAGACTTCCATTTCGCCGGATCGATTGATGTCTTGACGGCTCATGATGAATTCAAATCACAGATGATATGCTCTGAGGCAATCTATATCACAGCGCTGGCCGGGTCTATCTCTTCAGAAAACAGGAGATTGGATCATGGAATACAGAAATCTCGGCGCATCGGGGCTCAGGGTGCCGGTGCTGAGCTTTGGGGCCGGCACTTTTGGTGGCAGCGGGCCGCTCTTCGGCGCCTGGGGTACGACCAATGCCGAGGAAGCGCGCCGGATGGTGGATATTTGCCTGGAGGCAGGCGTGAGGCTGTTCGATACGGCGGACGTTTATTCGGCTGGCGCGTCAGAGGAGGTGCTGGGGCAGGCGATTTCCGGCCGGCGCGATGCGGTGCTGATCTCGACCAAGACGGCTCTGCCGATGGGCGAGGGGCCTGATGACTGGGGCACCTCGCGGGCACGGCTGATCCGCGCGACCGAGGATGCGCTGCAGCGGCTCGGCACCGACTATATCGACCTCTTGCAGCTTCACGCCTTCGATGCCTCGACGCCGGTGGAGGAAGTGCTTTCGGCGTTCGACGCGCTCGTTGCGTCAGGCAAGGTTCGTTATGTCGGCGTTTCCAATTTCTCCGGCTGGCAACTGATGAAAGCGCTCGGTATTTCCGAGCGTTACGGCTACCCGCGTTATGTCGCGCACCAGGTCTATTATTCGCTCGCCGGGCGGGATTACGAATGGGAGCTGATGCCGCTTGCCGCCGACCAGCAGGTAGGGGCGCTGGTCTGGAGCCCGCTTGCCTGGGGCCGGCTGACAGGCAAGATCCGCCGTGGCGTGGCCCTGCCGGAGGGGAGCCGCCTGCACCAGACGGCTGAATATGGCCCGCCCGTAGATGACGAGAAGCTCTTCGATATTGTCGATGTGCTGGACGAGATTGCCGAGGAGACCGGCAAGACCGTCCCGCAGATCGCCATCAACTGGCTGATCGGCCGGCCGACGGTCTCAAGCGTCATCATCGGCGCGCGCAACGAGGATCAGCTCAGGCAAAATCTCGGATCCGTCGGCTGGAGTCTGACGGCGGAGCAGATCAGACGGCTGGATACGGTCAGTGCCGTGACGCCGCCTTATCCCTATTTTCCTTACTATCGGCAGGAGGGTTTTGCCCGGCTCAACCCGCCTGCTGTCCCTGCAACAAAGATGGGATGAAATCTTCCCTAATCTTGGCTGGACAGCCGCTTTGACTTGCCTCATACCCGGCCTGCTACAGATGCTGTAGCAGGCTGTGGAATGTAGGGAGATCAAGGGCATGGCGCTGCGCGACGCAAAGGCCGGGGTGCGAAACGAGGTGGGCATCGAAGCCGTCACCGGTATCCTGAAACAGCGCTTCGGAGAGCGCTTCCAGACCGGCCAGGCTTTTCGCGCCCAGCATGCACATACGACCACCTATATTCCCGCTCAGTTGCCCGACGGGGTGCTCTTTGCCGAGACGGCTGACGATGTGAAGGCCGCTGTGCGGGTCTGTGCCGATCACAAAGTGCCGGTCATCGGCTTCGGTACCGGCTCTTCGCTTGAGGGCCAAGTCAACGCGCCGAATGGAGGCATTTCCATCGATTTCAGCCGGATGAACCGGGTGCTCGAGGTCAATCCTGACGATCTCGACTGCACGGTCGAGCCCGGCATCACCCGCGAGGCATTGAACATCCATCTGCGCGATACCGGCCTGTTCTTCCCGATCGATCCCGGCGCCAATGCCTCGATCGGCGGTATGACCTCGACGCGGGCTTCCGGCACCAATGCCGTGCGTTACGGCACGATGAAGGACAATGTGCTTGCGGTGACTGCCGTCACCGCATCAGGCGAGGAAATCCGCACGGCGCGCCGCGCCCGCAAATCTTCGGCCGGCTACGATCTGACACGGCTTTTCGTGGGCGCTGAGGGAACGCTCGGCATCCTGACCTCGGTGACGCTGCGCCTGCACGGCATTCCGCAGAAGATCGCCGGAGGTGTGTGTGCTTTCCCGAGCGTGAAGGCGGCCTGCGATGCCGTCATCATGACGATCCAGATGGGCATTCCGGTGGCACGCATCGAGCTCGTCGATGCGCTGCAGATGCGCGCCAGCATTGCCTATGCCGGCCTTCCCTATAAGGAGAGCCCGGCGCTTTTCCTCGAATTCCATGGCACGGATGAAACGGTGGCGCTGCAATCGGCCGCCTTCGCCGAGATCGCGGCCGAATGCGGCGGCGGCGAATTCAAGTGGACGGCAAGCCCGGAGGAGCGCACCAAGCTCTGGAAGGCGCGCCATGATGCCTATTGGTCGGTGCGCGCGCTCGCACCCGGCCTTGCCGTACTTTCGACCGATGTTTGTGTTCCGATATCGCGGCTTGCGGATTGTGTTGCCGAAACGCAGGCGGATATCGAAGCAAATGGTTTGCTGGCGCCGATCGTCGGTCATGCGGGCGACGGGAACTTCCATGTGCAGCTATTGTTCGACGACAAGAGTGCCGCGGGAATCGCCACGGCTGAGGATTTTGTCGCCCGGCTGAACGCGCGGGCGCTGGCAATGGACGGGACATGCACCGGCGAACATGGGATAGGACAGGGGAAGATGGCATTTCTGGAGCAGGAGCTCGGCGGTACGGTGGATCTGATGCGCCAGATCAAACGCTCGCTCGATCCCGACAATATCTTCAATCCCGGCAAGATTTTTCATCTGGGCTGAAAATGGAACAATCTCATGATCTTGGCCCTTGCCCCCTGCATGAATAGCGCTAGTGTCGGCAACAGAATCCCGAATGGAGAATCCCTGACTTGGTAGGCCGGTTCCTCGTCTTTCTAGGAGGAGTGATCGTCGTAGTGCTCTTCGTGGCGCTGCTGGCACCGCTGTTCATCGACTGGACGGATTTCCGGATGAATTTCGAGGATCAGGCAAGCCGCATCATCGGCAAGAAGGTGACGGTGCACGGCACGGTCGACGCACGGCTTCTGCCGTTTCCGTCCGTGACGCTGCATGACGTGCGCGTCGGCCAGGAGGAGGACGGCAAGCCGGTCGTGCAGGTCGAGCAATTCTCCATGGATGCCGAGCTTGCGCCTTTCCTTTCCGGCGAGGCGCTGATCTTCGACATGCGCGTCGTCAACCCCAAGGTGCGGCTGCGGCTTCTGAAGGACGGCTCGCTGGACTGGATGCGCGGCAGCCAGCCGGAAATTCCGGCCAAGACCGTCGTTCTGGAAAATGTGCATGTCAGCGGCGGCGAGATCGAATTCGTCGACGACCAGTCCGGCCGTTCGCGGCATGTGACGGGGCTCAATGCCGAGATGTCGGCGAAGTCGCTCGCCGGTCCATGGCGCATCGAGGGCGACGGCGCGCTCGACGGCGAGCATGGCAGCTTTTCGATCTCCAGCAATCAGCCGGACGAAAACGGCGTGCTGCGCGCACGCACCCGGCTCGCGCCTGACAAACATCCGGTTACCATCGATCTCGACGGCGAGCTGAAGCTGGTCGACAGCCGGCCGAACTATCAGGGCACGCTGTCTGCGGCGATTGAAAACCGCGAGGGCAAGACTGAAAAGGGAGAGGCACCGCCGCCGCGCCTCAAGGGCCGTTTCGAGCTCACCAACGACCGCATCCGCATTCCCGAATATCGCATGGAAGTCGGCTCGACCGACGACCCCTATGTGATCACGGGCGAAGCGACGCTGGACACCGGTACGGCGCCGGAATTCCTGCTGACCGCCGATGGCCAGCAGATCGACGTCAACCGTATCGGCAACCAGGGGGCGGCTGGCAAGACCAATCGCGATCCGGCGGTTTCGGCGCGCCAGAGGCTGAATTCGCTGATCGAAATCATCGGCCAGGTGCCGATCCCGCAGGTGCCCGGCAAGGCGACCGTGCGCCTGCCTGCCATCGTTGCCGGCGATACGACGATCCGCGACGTGGCATTGGAACTGCGGCCCGCCGGCAATGGCTGGATGATCGACAATGCCGTCGGCACGCTGCCCGGCCGCACGCAGGTGGAAGGCAAGGGCAAGCTGACGCTCATTGGCGATCCGTCCTTCAACGGCCAGATGGTCGTCGCCTCCAACCAGCCGACCGGACTTGCCTCCTGGCTGTCCGGATCGGTCGATCCGGCGATCCGCCAGCTCAGGCAGGCCGGTTTCTCCGCCAATGTCAGCCTGACGCATGATCTGCAGCGTTTCGAGAACCTGGAGATCGCAATCGGTGCTGCGACGCTGAAGGGACGGCTGGAGCGGCAGGCGATCGAGGGCCAGACACCGTCGCTTTCCGTCGCACTGAATGGCGATGCGCTCGATCTCGATGCGCTGCGCGCCCTGACCGGCCTTTTTACCGGGCAGGATGTCGGCGACAACGTGCTCGACCACAAGATTGCTGCACAGCTCACGGCGGACAAGTTCACGGCCTTCGGCGTGCAGGCCGATAATGTCGAAACGACCTTTACGCTTGCCGACGGGGCGCTTTCCGTCGACCATTTGTCGATCAAGAACCTTGCGGGTGCCGAACTGACGGCGACGGGCAAGGCGGAGGGATCGCTGCTTGACTACAAGGGCACCGGCGAGATCACCTTCAAGGCCGCCGATCCCGGCCCCTTCTTCGCCATGCTGCGCGAGCACCTGCCGCATCACCCTGTGATGGATCGGCTGGTGCGCAATGCCGGCTGGTATGGCAACACGGCGCTGCGTGGCGCGGTGACGCTGGGCGGCGATGACGACAATGCGCTGGCGGTGACGCTGGCTGGCGTTTCGAACGGCAGCCGCGTCAATCTCGATTACCGCATGTCCGACCTTCTGGCGCTGACCGGCAACGGTACGACGACGCTGGAGGCGACGCTCGACAACGCCGTCCCGTCGATCCTCTTCGGCCAGGCGGGTCTCGATCCGCTGCCGGTCGATGCCGGCGCCAACGGCCGCATGACGCTGAAGGTAACGGCAGCGGGCAATGATCCGGCCGATGCCGCGCTGACCTTCGCCACAGACCGGACCTCGTTCACGGCGAACGGCAAGGTCGATGTGCGGCCCGACAGCTTCATGAACGGCAATGTCGCCGTCTCGCTCGAAAGTGCGGATCTCGACCCGTATCTCGTCATGATCGGTATTGCGCTGCCCGATCTCGGCACCGGACTGCCCTTCAAGCTTCAGACCAATGCGACCATCGATGCCGACAAGGTGGTGCTGGCCGATCTCAACGGGCACGCGGCTGACAATGAGTTCGCCGGCGCTCTGACCTTCGACCGCAAGGCGGCAAAGACGGCGGCGAGCGGCACGCTTGCGCTTTCCAAGGCCGATCTCGGCTGGCTTGGCGAGGCTGTATTCGGCCAGATCAACGATCCATCCAACGGCCAGCTAACGACGGCAGCACTCGGCCAGCCGCTTTTCCGCGATCTCGACGTCAATCTGAAGCTCACCGCCAAGCAGTTCTGGCCGGGGCTTTTCAGTACGGCTGTCAATGATTTCACCTCCGATGTCGCCTACAAGGGCGACGAACTGCAGCTCAACAACATGGCCGGCAATTGGGACGGCGGCGCGCTTTCGGGCAATATGCTCTTTACCAATGCCAACGGCACGGGTTTCCTGCAGACGCGGCTGGCGCTTGCCGATTCCGATCTCGCCGGTGTCGTCTGGTCGCGCGACGGTGCGCCTGTCGCCAACGGCAAGTTCGGCATGTCGCTGTCGCTCGAAGCTTCGGGCAAGACGGTTGCGGAAATTGCGAGCTCGCTGAACGGCTCGGGCGAAATCCGGCTCGGCGAGACGAGCGTTCGCGGGCTGAACCTCGCGATCCTGGCGCCGCTCTTGGCCGCCACCGATCCGATGCAGGATCAGATCAATGCCGGCAAGATACATCCGATCGTCGAGACGCTGCTGAATAATGGCGAGGCGAAGCTGCCGCCGCTCGGCATTCCCTTCAACGTTACGGACGGCACGCTGCGGGTCCAGAATGTCAGCGTCGCCAACGATCTCGCGCGTCTGACAGCCGATGCGCAGATCGAGCTGCCGCAGGAGCGTATCAGCGCGACGCTTGGTATCAACCTCAATCCGGGCGCGGAGGCACTGTCGGGCGGGGAGCCGGGCATCCGGCTGAACTTCTCCGGCCTGCTCGCTTCACCCGGCAAGACGATGGATGTGACCGATATCACCAGCTTTCTCTCGCTGCGCGCCTTCGAACGCGAGCGGCGGCGTGTCGAGCGGCTGCAGGCCAATGTCCTGGAAAAGCAGCGACTGCGGCGCGAAGTGGCGCTCTATCGCTTCAATGATGCCCAGCGCGTTGCGGCTGCTGAAATCGAGCGGCAGCGAAAGGCCGAGGAAGAGCGGCTGCGGGCGCTCGCACAGCAGGCTGCCGAGCGCAAGGCCGAAGCCGAGGCCAAGGCTGCCGCCGAAGCGAAGGCCAAAGCGGAAGCGGAGGCACAGGCGAGGGCTGCTGCAGAGGCCGAGGCCGCACGCCGTTCTGTGCCGCAGCCCGGGCAACTCAATTTCGACCAGGTGCCGGGCATCCAGGCACAATAATTCCGGCCAGCAAAAAGGTCGGCCTAACAGGGCTGTTCAAGCTCCTGCGGCGCCGTTTTTCAACCAGCACAGGACATGAAGGCGCAGTGCCGAGGAGAGATTGCTCTCAGCCGGCCTGTTATCGTCTATTTCCGATATCAACGCTGCAAGCGGCATGGAACGACTTGCTGCGATTGTCTTCAGCTCCATCCAGAATTCATCTTCCAACGAGAAGCTTGTGCGATGCCCATGCAGTGTCGCCGAATGTTTACGGATCATCGGGCTCACCATGTCTTATTGAGAAAGCGATTCACTTGGGAACCGCAACTGCTTGATCACGCATGCTTTTATGTCGGCACGATCAAGTCTTGTCTTTTTCGAGCCTGCCCTGATCGAGCGCCTTTTCGGCTTTCTCGTTGAGGGCCTTGGTCAATTGCTTCTCGGCCTTGGTGCGCCCATGGGACACACGGTTCTGCTCAGCCCGTATTTCCTTTTCGGAACGGGCCTGCTTCTTGCGGAACTGGCGCAGATTGACGATTTCGGCGCTCATTCGGTTCTCTCCATGAAAAAAGGGAGGCTTTCGGCCTCCCTTTGACATCACTGCTTCTTGCGGAAAGAGTCGAGTGAAACGACGGAGCCTGGTTTTTTTTCTTCGCCGTCGGCGGGCTTTGCGGCCGCATCCTCAGTCTTGGCCGCGTCAACGGGATAGGCGGTAATTTCGGCTGCCGGCAACTCCTCGCCGTCACTCAGTGGCACGTCGAATTCCAGCTCGAAATTGACCGAGGGATCGTAGAAGCCTCTGATGGCGTTGAAGGGGATGACGAGCTTTTCCGGCACGTCGGAAAACGACAGGCCAATTTCGAAATGGGATTCGGTGATTTTCAGTTCCCAGAACTGGTGCTGGATGACGATCGTCATCTGCTCGGGATATTTGGACTTCAGATGCTGCGAGATGCGCACGCCGGGGGCGCCGGTCAGAAACGTGATGAAGAAATGATGGTCGCCGGGCAGCCGGCCCGTCGTTGCGACTTCAGTCAAGACTTTGCGGATGACGCCGCGCAACGCGTCCTGTGCCAGAATGTCGTAGCGGATGTGATCCTGCCCCATGCTTTTCCTGTCTTTCGTCGGTTTCGAAGTCTTTTCACGAACTTGTATGGCACGAACAGGCGCTTTGGGAAAGGCGCAAGCCGATTCATACTTTCATCAAGCATACATGATTTCGTCGAAAAAGGGGAGAAGGTGAAGGCTTCTGTTGCCAGGTGCCTTCGGACCCCGCCTTACGGGGCTAACCGTAAGGGCTTAGAGCGGAATTCCCGCACCGCCGTTAGGCAGCGAGAGCGTATTCCTTAGCGTTGTTGTCGTTTGCAACTACACTTGTGACCCGATAACGGCGGTATCATGCCGAGCGAAAAGTCGATCTTTACACCCTTGTCGATCCTATTTCGCCCCCATCAAAAGCAGGCCATTCTCCAAAAGGATATCCGCCTGCTTTTGGTGGAGGCGCCGGGTACCGCCCCCGGGTCCAATAGGTTTATTCCACCGCCCGTTTATCGCCATAGCCGGCCCGAAAGCCAGCATGGGTGATATAGTGTTTTTGTGATCGCAAGGGAAGGGGATACGTCACAAAAGCGTCGTGCTCTCCAGCGATTTAGCTTGGATAATCAGCAAGACGCATTGGTTTGCGGCCGCTTTGCCCTTAAATTAGGTGCAAAAGGAATCAGTGGCGACCATGAAGCAATATCTCGACCTCTTGAGCCATGTGATGGAAAACGGCACCGACCGCGGCGACCGCACGGGAACCGGCACGCGTTCGGTCTTCGGCTATCAGATGCGCTTTGATCTCGATGCCGGTTTTCCGGTGCTGACGACGAAGAAGCTGCATTTGCGCTCGATCATCTATGAGCTGCTGTGGTTCCTCAAGGGCGAGACCAATATCGGCTACCTGCATGAAAACGGCGTCAGCATCTGGGACGAATGGGCCGACGAGAACGGCGATCTCGGCCCGGTCTACGGCGCTCAGTGGCGCTCCTGGCCGGCACCGGACGGCGGGCATATCGACCAGATCGACAATCTCGTGAAGGGCCTCGTCAAAAACCCGAATTCCCGCCGCCACATCGTTTCGGCCTGGAACCCGGCAGAAGTCGATGACATGGCGCTGCCGCCCTGTCATTGCCTGTTCCAGTTCTACGTGGCCGACGGCAGGCTTTCCTGTCAGCTCTATCAGCGCTCGGCGGATATTTTCCTCGGCGTCCCCTTCAATATCGCTTCCTATGCGCTGCTGACGATGATGGTGGCGCAGGTGACCGGGCTGAAATATGGCGAGTTCGTCCATACGCTCGGTGATACGCATCTCTACCACAATCATTTCGAACAGGCGAAGCTGCAGCTGGCGCGCCAGCCGAAGCCGCTGCCGCGCATGCTGATCAAGCGCGACGTGAAGGATATCTTCGATTTCGTCTATGAGGATTTCGAACTCGTCGGTTACGATGCCGATGCCAATATCAAGGCGCCGATCGCCGTTTAAACCTTCTGATTTTAACTTGCAGTGCATGCGTCCGGGGACTATGGACGTTTGGTTCGTAGTCGACGGGTAGATTGTGCGGTCTAAGTTAATGAAAAAAAACGAGAAGAGGGTGCGGATGCCTTCCGCCGCATCTATCGTTGCGCGCAGTTATCCCGACAAGATAATTGGTATCGAAAATACACTCCCGTGGCATCTGCGCACGGACCTGCAGCTGTTTAAGCAGCGCACCCAAGGTCATGCTGTGATTATGGGGCGTAAAACCTTTGACTCTATCGGCAAACCCCTGCCTAAGCGAACCAATATAATCTTATCTCGCACGGAGCCGACGTTTCTCCGTGAGTTTCCTAGTCTAAAATGGGCGAGAGACCCTGAGACTGCGTTGCTTTTGGCTGATATCGAGTCGATAATTTCTGGCAATATGAAGTTTTTTGTTATTGGCGGAGATCAGATTTACAGGGTATTTGAGAAATTTATTAACAGTATATTTGTTACAGACGTATTTTGTGGAAATATAAACGGTGATGCCAAGTTTGAACTTGATTTCGGTGAGAGAGATGACGGCGCAAAAACCGAATGGATTGTTAGATCGGAAGACGATTTTCCAAAGACAGAATTCGACCAGTATCCATTTCGGATAACCCATTACGTTCGCCGTAAGCCTTTCCACCGATATCGTGTGAAAGAGGAGCTTATGGGGCGGGAGCCTGATTTTGCTGTCCTGCTTGAGCGATATGAGGCCAAGCTGGAGCTAGACGATACCAATCAGCTGGATTTTTTTGAGTAAGCCGACTGGTGAGTTGTCCGGGCAATTGCACATGGCTAACGGTCCTAAAAGGAACTATTTTCCAATTATATTGACCAAGTTCCTGACACCGCGTTGAAAGCCGGTGCGGCGATACCTATAACGGTCGGATCGCATCCGCCGGCAGCCCCCACGGCGGTCGGATGTGTATGACGTAACGAACAATGAGGTTTTGATGCCCTGGAGCAATCAGAATGGCGGCGGCGGCCCTTGGGGCGGCGGCGGCGGTAACAATCAGGGACCATGGGGGCAGGGGCCGAACCGTCCACGCGGCGGTGGCGGCGGCAAGGGCGGTCCGCCCGATCTGGAAGATATTATCCGGCGCGGGCAGGACCGGCTGCGCGGCTTCATTCCAGGTGGTTTCAACGGCGGTGTCGTTGCGATCATCGCAGCGATCGTTGCGATCTTCTGGCTTTTCCAATGCATTTACGTCGTCCAGCCGGACGAACGCGGCGTTGAGCTGCGCTTCGGCGAGCCCAAGCAGGAGATTTCCCTGCCGGGCCTGCATTTCCATTTCTGGCCGGTTGAAACCGTCGAGACGGTCAAGGTGACGGTGCAGCAGTTGAACATCGGCGCGACCACGGCAGGCTCTTCGAGCGGGCTGATGCTGTCGAGCGACAAGAGTGTCATCAACGTGCAGTTCGCGGTCTTCTATACGATCAGTGATCCCAAGGCCTATCTTTTCGGTGTCGAAAATCCGGCCGAAACGCTGCAGCAGGTTTCCGACAGCGCCATGCGCGAAGTCGTCGGCCGGCGTCCGGCACTGGACGCATTCCGCAGCAACCGCCAGCCGATCGAGACGCAGGTTCTCAACATCGTTCAGGATACGATGAACCGGTACGGTGCGGGCATTACCGTGACCGGCGTGACAATCCAGAACGTGGCGCCGCCACGCGAAGTCGCCGACTCCTTCGAAGAAGTGCAGCGTGCCGGCCGCGACCGCGACAGCACAATCGAGGACGCTAACCGCTATACGAACCAGAAGCTCGGTCAGGCACGAGGCGATGCTGCCCGTATCCGTGAAGACGCAGCCGCCTACAAGGATCGCGTCGTCAAGGAAGCGGAAGGTGAAGCCCAGCGCTTTACAGCCATCAATGACGAATATTCGAAGGCTCCCGACGTGACGCGCAAGCGCCTGTTCCTGGAAACGATGGAACAGGTCCTGAAGAACTCCAAGAAGGTCGTGATCGACGAGAAGCAGGGCGTCGTACCCTACCTGCCGCTCAACGAGATCAATCGACCGGCGGCAGCACCGGCACAACGGGGAGGTTGAACCATGGTATCGAACAGACTTCCCTTTATCCTGATCGCGCTCGCGGTCCTTCTCGTCATTCTTTATTCGTCGATCTTCGTGGTCAATGCGCGCGAGCAGGCGATCGTCGTCCGCTTCGGCCAGATTCAATCGGTGAAGACAGAGCCCGGCATCTATTTCAAGCTGCCGTTCGGCTTCATGGATGCCGACCGCGTGCAGTTCGTGGAAAAGCGGGCGCTCAGGCTCGACCTCGATAATATCCGCGTTCAAGTTCAGGACGGCCAGACCTTCGATGTCGACGCCTTCGTGATCTACAATATCTCGGATGTACGCCGCTTCCGCGAAACGGTCTCGGGCGACCGCGACGCTGCCGAGGCGCGGCTGCGTGCGCAGCTCGATTCCTCGCTTCGTCGGGTCTACGGTTTGCGTGACTACAACGCAGCGCTTTCGGAAGAGCGCGTGGCAATGATGCTCGAAATCCGCGACGATCTTCGCACCGATGCCGAAAATCTCGGCCTGCATATCGATGACGTCCGCATCCGCCGGACGGATCTTTCGCCGGAAGTGGCTCCGAACACCTACAACGCCATGCGCTCCGAGCGTCTGGCCGAGGCCGAGCGCATCCGCGCCGAGGGTAACGAAGAGGGCCAGCGTCGCCGGGCCGTCGCCGATCGTCAGGTCGTCGAAATCACCGCCGACGCGCAGCGCGATTCGGAAATCCTGCGCGGTCAGGGTGATGCGGAGCGCAACCGTATCTTTGCCGACTCCTTCGGCAAGGATCCGGCCTTCTTCGAGTTCTACCGCTCGATGGCCGCCTATTCCGCGGCACTTTCCTCGCAGGATACGACATTGGTGCTTTCGCCGACGTCGCAGTTCTTCCGCTACTTCGAGAATGCGGACGGCAATCCGGCCCCGGGCCAGACCGGTGGCCTCGTGCCGCCTGCGGCCGCGCAGCCGACCGCTCCGGCACAGCCGGCGAACTGACGACAGGCTGAATGCAGGACTTCCTCACCGGACTTGCATTCTTCCTTATCATCGAGGGGCTGGTCTACGCACTGGCCCCTCGTTTTCTTATCGAGATGGCGAAGCTTCTGCCCACCGTTCCGGAGCGCCAACTGAGGGTGTTTGGACTTGTGGCTGTGGCACTTGGGGTAGCCTCCGTCTGGCTTTTACGAGGCTAGATCACATTCGCACGGGGATTTCTCGAAAAGGTGATTTCGCCCTCCATCATTCCGCCTTATGCTGGTGATGTATGTGCGCCTTTATCCCAGACGAGGAAGCTTGATGGCCCCCACGAATCGCTCGCCCTTCAGACGAACGCTCGCGCTTTTGGCCGGCACTGCCCTTCTGGCAAATGTCGGTGCTGGCGGTGTTGCGCATGCGCAAACCGCCCCGGCGCCCGTTGCACCTGAACAGGCAGCACCTGCGGCACCTCGGCCCGCATCGTCACCCGTCTCACCGGCTGCAGTCGCACCCGCCGCTCCGCCCATGCAGATGACGGCTCCGGGCAATGGTCCGGCTTCCGTCGCGGATCTCGCCGAAGGGTTGCTCGATGCCGTAGTCAATATCTCGACCTCGCAGAATGTGAAGGGTGACGAGGGTGCCGGTCCCGCACCGCGTGCGCCTGACGGCTCGCCCTTCCAGGAATTCTTCAACGACTTCTTCAACAAGCAGCAGGGCAACCGCGGCCCCAACCACAATGTCAGCTCGCTCGGTTCCGGCTTCGTCATCGATCCCACCGGCTATATCGTCACGAACAACCACGTGATCGAGGGGGCCGACGACATCGAGGTCAATTTCGCCAACGGCTCCAAGCTCAAGGCCAAGCTGATCGGCACCGATACCAAGACTGACCTTTCGGTGCTCAAGGTCGAGCCGAAGCAGCCGCTGAAATTCGTCAAGTTCGGTGATTCCAGCACGATGCGTATCGGCGATTGGGTCATGGCGATCGGCAACCCGTTCGGCTTCGGCGGATCGGTGACGGTCGGCATCATTTCGGGCCGCGGCCGCAACATCAATGCCGGCCCCTACGACAATTTCATCCAGACGGATGCGGCGATCAACAAGGGCAATTCCGGCGGCCCGCTCTTCAACATGAAGGGTGAAGTGATTGGCATCAACACCGCGATCATTTCTCCCTCGGGCGGCTCGATCGGTATCGGTTTCTCCGTGCCGTCGGAGCTTGCATCGGGCGTGGTCGAGCAGCTTCGCGAGTATGGTGAGACGCGCCGCGGCTGGCTCGGTGTGCGCATCCAGCCGGTCACCGACGAAGTGGCCGACAGCCTCGGCCTCGATAGCGCCAGAGGCGCGCTGGTCGCCGGCATCATCAAAGGCGGACCTGTCGATGACGGTTCGATCAAGGCCGGTGACGTCATCCTGAAATTCGACGGCAAGGCTGTCGCCGAGATGCGCGACCTGCCGCGCGTGGTGGCCGAAAGCCCTGTCGGCAAAGAGGTCGATGTCCTCGTGCTGCGCGACGGCAAGGAGCAGACCGTCAAGGTGACGCTCGGCCGTCTCGAAGACAGCGACCAAGCGGCTGCCGCCGGCGACAATTCGAGTGATGACGGTGTCATCAATCCCGATCCCGGCGAGAACAACGACATGGATGAACCGGATCAGGATGGCGATCAGGGGCAGACCGCACCTGACGGCCAGGATCCGCACCAGCAGGATCAAGGGCAAGACCAAAAGAGCCCGGATCAAAAGGGGCAGGATCAGGCAACACCCGGCCAGGCTACCCCAGAGCATGTGCTCGGTCTTTCGCTCTCGCTGCTCAGCCCCGAAACCCGCAAGGCCTTCGGCATTGCCGAAAGCGTCGATGGTGTCGTCGTGACCGAGGTTGCACCCGGTTCGGCCGCTGCGGAGAAGGGTTTGAAGCCCGGCGATGTTATCGTCGAGGTGGCACAGGAATTCATGAAGTCGCCGGATGCAGTTGCCACCAAGGTGCAGACGCTGAAGCAGGAAGGCCGACGCAATGCGCAGATGATGGTCGCTGCGGCGAATGGTGATCTGCGGTTTGTTGCAGTGCCGATGGAGTGAGGGCTGTCGGCCTGCACAGGCCAGAAAAATAAAAGGAGTGGTGGCCGCTCCTTTTTCGTTTCAACAGTGCCTCATGGCTCACACCGTCACGAAATCAGTCTTCCGGTAGCCCTGGACATAAAGCAGCGCCGTCAGGTCGCCGTGGTTGATCTGGATGTCGGCTTCGGCAGCGACCGCGGGTTTGGCGTGCAGGGCGACGCCGGAGCCGGCGAGGTGCAGCATGCCGAGGTCGTTGGCGCCGTCGCCGACGGCGATGGCGTCTTCGGGGGAAATGCCGAGGCGGGCGGCGATGTCGTTGAGGGCGTCGACCTTGGCCTGCTTGCCGAGAATGGGTTCAGCGACGTGACCGGAGAGGAGGCCGCCTTCCTCAAGCAGGATATTGGCGCGGTTTTCGTCGAAGCCGATGACGGCAGCGATGCGGCTCGTGAAGACCGTGAAGCCGCCGGAGACGAGGGCGGTATAGTAGCCTTTCGACTTCATGGTGGCGATGAGTTCGGGGCCGCCGGGTGTCAGGGTGATCCGCTTGGCGATCACGTCGTCGACGACCGAGATCGGCAGACCTTTCAGGAGGGCGACGCGTTCCCGCAGCGCCGGCTCGAAGGCGATCTCGCCGTTCATGGCGCGGGCGGTGATGGCGGCAACCTTTTCCTTGAGGCCGACTTCGGCGGCGAGTTCGTCGATGCATTCCTGGCCAATCATGGTCGAATCCATATCGGCGATCAGCAGCTTCTTGCGGCGGGTTTCCTGTTCCTGGATGACGAGATCGATCGGGGCGCTGGCGATGACGGCGAGCAGATTGGCCTTGGCCGCTTCGCCGTCCGCACCGTCGGCGAGCACGATATCGCAGGCAATACCGTCGGCCAGCCAGTAGAGCCCGGATGCCTTGACGGCCTCGGCCGCACGTTCGGCTATGGCAGGCGAAAGAACGGGGTTTGACGGATTGGCAACAAGCGTGGCAACGAGGGCCATGATGGAAAACCTTCTGAGCTCTGTGAACGCGATCCTGATAACCGGGCCGACTGCCAGCGGCAAGTCCGCACTGGCCGTGGAACTGGCCAAACAGCATGGCGGCGTGGTGATCAATGCCGACAGCATGCAGGTCTATGACACGCTGCGGGTGCTGACGGCGCGACCGTCCGAGGAGGATATGGGAGGCGTACCGCATCACCTTTACGGCCATGTGCCGGCGGGGGCGACTTATTCGACCGGCGCGTGGCTGCGGGATGTGGCGGCGCTCTTGCCGAGCATCCGTGCAGAGGGAAAGCTGCCGGTCTTCGTCGGCGGCACTGGGCTTTATTTCAAGGCGCTGACGGGCGGGTTATCGGAAATGCCCGTCATTCCCGAGAAGATAAGGCAGCGGCTGCGCGCCCGGCTTCTGGAGGAGGGATCGGAGGGCCTGTATGCGGAACTTGCGAAGGTTGATCCCGCCATGGCCGAGAGCCTGAACGTACAGGACGGGCAGAGGATCGTGCGGGCGCTTGAGGTTTTCGAGGCGACGGGCCAGTCGATCGCGGAATTCCAGGGGCAGGCGGGGCCTGTCGTCGTCGATCCGCACACGGCACGCAAGATCGTCGTGCTGCCGGATCGCGCCGTGCTGCATCAGCGGATCAACGGACGTTTCGAGAAAATGCTGGAGCAGGGGGCAGAAGACGAGGTGAGGGCGCTACTCGCGCTTGATCTTCCCCCGGAAATGCCTGTTGTGAAGGCAATCGGCGTGTCGCAGATTGCGGCGATGCTGCGCGGCGAGATGAACCGCGCCGAGGTGATCGAGCGCGGGGCGGCGGCCACGCGGCAATATGCCAAGCGGCAGATGACCTGGTTTCGCAATCAGATGGATGAAAGCTGGGAGCGGCTTTCGCCTTAGCGCCAAAGCGACTCATGCTTTGCGCCCGCAAACAGCTAGAATGATCTTCGAATCATGACCAATGGAGCTATGGGCCGGCATGAACAATTTTCTCGCAAAGACGCTTTCTTCGATCAACGCCTTGATCGCCATCGTCATCCTCGCCTTTTCCACGCTTTCGGGTGCGACCGCTGCTGCGGCGCAGGGCGGATCGGGCATGTTCATCGTCGGAGCAATTTTGGGCGCCATCGGCGGCATCGTGGTTGCGGCGCTGATCTGCGGCACCATCGCCTTTCTGGCCCTGATCGAGCGGCATCTCTCCGAAATCGCAGCGGCGACGCGCCAGCCGCGTTCGTAAGGCGCACTCAGTCCTTATTGTTGAGGCTGCTCAGCGGCTTCTTCAGGATGCTATCGCGCAGCGACATGCCGCCCTCGCGGCGTGGCGGGGACGTCTGTTCGCCGAAGGCCGGCTTTGGCTGCTCGTCGCGGCGCATTTCGCGGCGCAGTGCTTCCAGGCGCGCGTCGATGGAGGTCTGCGGCGAGAGCGGCGGGGGCTCAGGATGCGGCGCGCGGCTCTGCGGCAGCAGGGCGGGGCGATAGGGTTCGAGCGGCGCCTCTGCCGATGGAGCGGCATAGGGTTGATCGGCGGCTTCATCGGCGAAGTCGTCTTCCGGCTCGTAACTGTCTGCCATCGCTGCACTGTAGCTCTGCTGGAAGGTGGAGATATCGGGGCCTGCTGTGATCGCCCGCATGCGGGTAACGATGCGGCGCAGGTCGACCGTATCGGGATCTTCCTCGGCATGTTTGCTGGTGGCGCTGTGGGCCTTCGGCAGCAGGTTTTCATCGACGCGCAGGAAGCGCATGCGCATCGGCACCCGGATCGCTTCGCCGAAGGCGATTGCTTCTCCGTTGCCGATCGAGGAGATGAAGCTCGTCGTCGAGATCGAGGAGTTGGGAATGGCCGAGCGGATGATTTCCTGGTCGCGATCGTTGGCAAGGCGCATGGCAAACAGCGTCGAACACTGCGACAGGATCGTCTGGTCGAGTTCGCCGGGGCGCTGGGTGATGATGCCGAGCGAGACGCCGTATTTGCGGCCTTCCTTGGCAATGCGGGCGATGGCCTGGCGGGTCGGAACGAAGCCGAGGTTCGGATCCGACGGGATATAGCGGTGGGCCTCTTCACAGACGACCAGCATATGAATGGCGCCTTCGCTCCAGAGCGCGATTTCGAAGGCCATGCGGCAGAGCACCGAAGCGACGGAGTTGACGACTTCGGAGGGGATGCCGGCGAGCTGGAAGGTGCAGATCGGCCTGTTGTCGCCGGGAATGCGGAAGATCTGCGCGATCGTCTCCGTGATCGTGTCGCTGATCGTATTGCTGGAGAACATGAAGTGATAGCGCGGATCGTTGATCGCGGCGATGATGCGCATCTTCAGCGAGCGCAGGAACGGCTTTTCAGCGCGGCCTTCCAGCCTGCCGATGCGCTCATCGATAAGGGCGAGCAGATCGGCGATGCGGTAGGGCACCGGTGTATCGGCCGTGATCGAACTCTTTTCTGTCTGGCGGCGCACCAGCGAACTGTCGCTGCCGCGGAAGGCGCGTTTGGCTTCCGGCAGGATGTCGCGCAGCATGTCGAGCTCTTCCGGCACCGGCGGGCGACCGCGGAAGACGACCTCGGCGAATTCTTCGAGCCGCATCAGCCAGAAGGGCAGATCGAGCGTATCCGTATCGATGGTGACGGCGTGCTTGGGAAAAGCCGCGGCAAATTCGTTGTGCGGATCGAGGATGAGCACGCGCAGCTTCGGATCGGCCTCGATCGCCTTGTGCAACAGCAGCGAGACGGCGGTCGACTTGCCGACGCCGGTCGAGCCGACGACGGCGAAATGTTTCGACAGCATCGAGGGGACATGGATTGCCGCGTCGATGCTTTCATCCTGCGTGAGATTGCCGATGACGGCGGTGGCGCCCTTGCCGGCATCATAGATGCGCATGAGGTCGGCGGCGCGGATGCGGTGGGCGATGGCGCCGAGATAGGGGTAGCGCGAGATGCCGGTCGAGAATTCCTCGCGGCCATCGTCCTCGACGCGGACTTCGCCGAGCAGTTCCGTCTCGATGCGGAAGATATTGTCCTGGCCTTCGCCCCAGCCCTGGTTGCCGGTATTCATGGAATAGACGAGGGCGACGACGCGGTTCCTGCCGACGCTGATCGAAATCAGCCGGCCGACGGACCATAATTCCGTGAGATCGGTGCCGCCAGATTCTGCCACGGCGGCGATGGTGGCGCGCGATCCGCTGCATGCAACGACACGCCCGAGAAACCGATTTCCCGGTGCGAGGCTGTCGCGGCGATCCTGCTCGCCTGCTTTGCCTGTCGTCATCATGTCGTTGTTGAGCAAAGGGTTACTCCCTGCATTAACGGACAGGATATAACCGATCCTTTAACAAATCCTTCAGCCGCAGAATTGGACGGCCCATCGGACGGTGGGGCGGTTGACGGGCTTCCGATTTTTTATTGCGGAATGCGTTGACGCTGCGAAATTTTCTGTCTATCACTTCCGCCCATGACAATTTCGAACGTTCTTATCGTGGTGGGAAAGCGCATGGGCAGGATGGTGTAACCATCCGGCGATAGCCACCCATGCGCTAGACGAAGGCTCCTCGGGGGCCTTTTTTTATGCCCGAAATCAGGGTTTCCGACCACAAACTCAAATCCTCAGCATCAAACGGAACAGACACATGGCGAGCACGGACAATCAGGCGGACAGCAATCGGATGACGGGAGCGGAAATCGTTCTGCGTGCGCTGAAGGATAATGGCGTCGAGCACATCTTCGGCTATCCCGGCGGTGCCGTTCTGCCGATCTATGACGAGATCTTCCAGCAGGAGGAGGTCAAGCACATCCTCGTTCGCCATGAGCAGGGGGCCGGCCATGCGGCCGAAGGTTATGCCCGCTCGACCGGCAAGGTCGGCGTCATGCTGGTGACCTCTGGTCCCGGTGCCACCAATGCGGTTACGCCGCTGCAGGATGCGCTGATGGATTCCATTCCGCTCGTCTGCCTGACGGGGCAGGTTCCGACCTCGCTCATCGGTTCGGACGCCTTTCAGGAATGCGATACCGTCGGCATCACGCGCCCCTGCACCAAGCACAACTGGCTGGTCAAGGATGTCAACGAGCTCGCCGCCGTCATCCATGAAGCCTTCCGGATTGCGCAGTCGGGCCGTCCTGGCCCCGTCGTTGTCGATATCCCGAAGGATGTTCAGTTCGCCACAGGCACCTACACGCCGCCGGCCGATCACGCGATCCAGAAGAGCTACCAGCCGAAGATCCAGGGCGACCTAAACCAGATCCATGCAGCAATCGAAATGATGGCGAATGCCCGGCGGCCGATCTTCTATACCGGTGGTGGCGTCATCAATTCCGGTCCGGAAGCCTCCCGCATGCTGCGCGAGCTGGTCGAGCTCACAGATTTCCCGATCACCTCGACGCTGATGGGTCTCGGCGCCTATCCGGCATCCGGCAAGAACTGGCTGAAGATGCTCGGCATGCACGGCTCCTACGAGGCCAACATGGCGATGCATGATTGCGACGTCATGGTCTGCATCGGCGCCCGCTTCGACGACCGGATCACCGGCCGCCTGAACGCCTTCTCGCCGAACTCGAAGAAGATCCATATCGATATCGACCCGTCTTCGATCAACAAGAACGTTCGCGTCGATCTCGGCATCCGCGGCGATGTCGGCCATATCCTGGAAGATATGATCCGCCTGTGGCGGGCGCTGCCGAAGAAGCCGGAAAAGAACCGTCTCGATGCATGGTGGGGCGATATCGCCCGCTGGCGCGCGCGCAATTCCTTCGCCTATACTAGGAGCAGCGACGTTATCATGCCGCAATATGCGCTGGAGCGTCTCTTTGCCCTGACAAAGGACCGCGACACCTACATCACGACGGAAGTCGGCCAGCACCAGATGTGGGCGGCCCAGTTCTTCGGCTTCGAACAGCCGAACCGCTGGATGACCTCGGGGGGGCTCGGCACGATGGGTTACGGCCTGCCGGCAGCGCTCGGCGTGCAGATCGCCCATCCGGAAAGCCTCGTCATCGACATTGCCGGCGATGCCTCGATCCAGATGTGCATCCAGGAAATGTCGGCGGCGATCCAGCACAATGCGCCGATCAAGATCTTCATCATGAACAACCAGTACATGGGCATGGTGCGCCAGTGGCAGCAGCTCCTGCACGGGAACCGGCTGTCCAACTCCTACACGGAGGCGATGCCCGACTTCGTGAAGCTCGCCGAAGCCTATGGCGCGGTCGGCCTGCGCTGTGAAAAGCCTGACGATCTCGATGCGACCATCCAGGAGATGATCGACGTCAAGAAGCCCGTCATCTTCGATTGCCGCGTCGCCAATCTCGCCAACTGCTTCCCGATGATCCCCTCGGGCAAGGCTCATAACGAAATGTTGCTGCCGGACGAAGCCACGGACGAAGCGGTCGCCAATGCGATCGACGCCAAGGGCCGTCAGCTCGTATAACAATCAGGTAGGAAACCCAGGATCATGAACGCACACCTTCAACCGACCGGCTCTGCCTACTTCATCTCGCCGGAAACGGCAGCCGTCGAGAGCCATACGCTCTCGGTGCTCGTCGATAACGAGCCGGGCGTGCTCGCCCGCGTCATCGGCCTGTTTTCCGGTCGCGGCTACAATATCGAAAGCCTCACGGTTTCGGAGACGGAGCATGCGGCGCACCTGTCGCGCATTACCGTCGTCACCCGCGGCACGCCGCAGGTGCTGGAGCAGATTAAGGCGCAACTCGAGCGCATCGTGCCGGTGCACCGGGTAGTAGACCTGACGGTACGTGCCCGCGAACTCGGCCAGGACCGGCCGATCGAGCGGGAAGTGGCGTTGCTCAAGGTGATCGGCAATGGCGAGACGCGTGCCGAAACGCTGCGCCTTGCCGACGCCTTCCACGCCAAGGTGGTGGATGCGACGGTCGACCACTTCATTCTGGAGATTACCGGCAAGTCCTCGAAGATCGACCAGTTCATCGCGATCATGAAGCCGCTCGGCCTCATCGAAGTCTGCCGCACCGGCATTGCGGCGATGAACCGCGGCGCGCAGGGCATGTAAAGAGACATCCCGGGTATGTAAGGATTATGGCCCGGGCAGGTGATCACTCTTGTGTATGCGGGCGTCGATCTGTCAGACGCCCGCACTATCTGCGATCATTGATTTTCAACAATTCTGGTGCTGTCGACCGGTAGCTGATTGTCAGCTTTCCGAAGCGCGATGCGCTTCGCATTTCCAGTCCATTGGGCGCCTTCCCACGGCGAATATCGAAGGATGTTGGTGCCGCACCGAACCGGATGTAGCTCTTGCCGTTATCAAAAAAACATTCGGCTGGAGAACAGTCGATTGAGACTGTGTTGGAAAAGCCTTCATCCTCCTCAATGTGTATCTTGATCTGCATTTCGTCGTTGTCGCTGCGATAGATCACGCAATCCCGAGATCGCTCGCATCTGGTTTCCGCAGAGATTTTCGCGCCTCCTTCAGGAAGCAATATGTACCTGACCCTAAGCGCCTCATGCGTCAGGCCTTCGGCGAAGGTGACGTCGGGAACGAAACTGATCAGCATTGCGATACCGACCAGGAAATGACGGGAGAGCCGGAAACTTCGGTTGATGTTCATCCGCGGCGACCACAATCAGTGTTGAGGGCGATCGCTGGTTTGTTTCAGCTTTATGGCGAAATTCATGCCGCCACTGGCGCTAGAGCATCTCCAACGGCGTTTTCTTCGCCGGGGGCGGGAAGACCTCGTCGAGGGCTTCCCAGTCCTCGTCGGTAATGTCGAGGGAGACACAGCCGCGGTTTTCGCGGGCGCGCTCGATGTTCGACGTCTTGGGGATGACGAAGACACCGTCGCGTTCCAGCAGGAAAGCGAGCGCCAGTTGCGCCGGGGTCGCCTGATAGGCCTTGGCGATATGGATCAGGTCGGGATGGTGCAGGATGCGGCCCTGTTCGATCGGCGAATAGGCCATGATCGGGATGTTGCGGCCCTGGCACCAGGGCAGGAGATCGTATTCGATGCCGCGGCGGGCGAGATTGTAGAGAACCTGATTGGCGGCGACATTCTGCCCGCCGGGCACAGAGAACAATTCCTGCATGTCGTCGGTATCGAAATTGGAGACGCCCCAGGCGCGGATCTTGCCGGCGGCTTTCAGCGTCTCGAAGGCTTCGACAGTCTCGGTGAGCGGATAGTTGCCGCGCCAGTGCAGGAGATAAAGGTCGATGCGGTCGGTGCCGAGGCGCTCGAGGCTGCCTTCGCAGGCGGTGATCGTGCCGGTGCGACTGGCATTCCAGGGATAGACCTTGCTGACGATGAAGGTTTCGTCACGGCGGCCCTTGATTGCCTGTCCGACGATTTCTTCGGCGCCGCCGTCGCCGTACATTTCGGCGGTATCGATCATCGTCATGCCGAGATCGAGGCCGGCCTGGAGGCTTGCGATCTCTTGCTTCGCATGGCCGGCATCCTCGCCCATGCCCCAGGTGCCCTGGCCGAGCGCGGGGACTTCGGTGCCGTCGGGGAAGGTGATGGTGGGGATGGGGTCGTCCATGGCAGTTCTGGTCCTACAAGTGCTCAGCAGACTATCAGGTAATCCTGTCACCATGACAACAATGTTATGGCCGCTGTGGTTTAGGGCAGTTATGCTGACCTAAATCCAATAGACCGCCGCATCATCGACAAGCGCGGTGTGGGGAGGTTTCATGCCGCTGGATACGTTTCTGGCACTGCTGCTTTTTGCCTTTACGACCTCGATCACGCCGGGGCCGAACAACATGATGCTCTTCACCTCGGGTGTGAACTTCGGCTTCCGCCGCACGATCCCGCATATGCTGGGCATCGGGGCGGGTTTCCTGTCTCTGCTGCTCGGCGTGGGGTTGGGGCTCGGCGCGCTGCTGCATACGGTGCCGGCGGTTTATATCGCGCTGAAATTTGCCGGCGGGGCCTATCTCGTCTGGATCGCCTGGAAGATCGCGACCTCGCGCTCCCTCAGCGAAGGCAAGAGCGGGGTGAAGCCCATGTCCTTTCTCGGCGCTACAGCTTTCCAGTGGGTCAATCCGAAGGCCTGGGTCATGGCGGTGACGGCCATGGCGACCTACACCAACCCGCAGCTCTATATGATCAGCGTGCTGCTCGTCGGCCTCGCCTTTGCGGCGGTCAACGTGCCCTCCGTTTCTACCTGGGCAGGCTTCGGCTCGGCGCTGCGTGAGTGGCTGTCCGACCCGGCGAGGCTCAAATGGTTCAATATCACGATGGCGGTGCTGCTCGTGCTCAGCCTCTGGCCGATGCTAAAATAGCGTCGGCTTGATCAGCATCAACAAGAGAATGCCTGTTACCGCGAAGAAGGCCGGGAAGCCGAAGGCGAACCAGATGCGGTAGAGGCTGAAATAGGCCGGCGGCAGGGCCGTGCCCGCGGCGGCGGCGGTGCGCGCCAGATTGCGCAGCCGGATCTGGATCCAGACGACCGGCAGCCAGAAGATGCCGGTCACGACATAGAGCAACAGCGACAGCACAATCCAGCTTTCCGTCAGGTCCCAGCCGATGATGCGGGCGAGAAGATAGCCTGTCACCGGCTGGAGGATGGCGGCTGTCGCCGTAAAGATCGTATCGGCGACGACGACAGTGCCGGCGACGTGTGCGATCAGCGCGGGTTCGCGGGTGCGGTGGGCCATCACCATGAAGAAGGCGATGCCGGCACCGGTGCCGAAGAGCACGGTTGCGCCGACCACATGGGCAAGAAGCAGCAGCTCGGCGAGCATCAGCGTTCATCCAGAATGGCAAGGGCTGCCAGCGCCAGCAGCAGGGACGGCAGCACCTTGACGAGCGGGCCGAGCGGATCGAGCCAGAGGGCGGGCTTCAGCACCGTGCCGCCCAGGAGATAGACGAGCGAGACGGCGAGCATGCCGATGATGGCGCGGCGAGCAAAGGGTCGGAAGAGCACAGCGGCGCCGAGCGCCATATCGATCAGACAGGTTGTCATCGTCAACGCCATCGCGGCACTCAAGGGCATCAAGGGCAGGAAGTGGGCGCTCGCCTGGCTCGGAGCCAGAAGCGGGATCAGGCCAGAGAGAAGCCAAAAGAGCGACAGGCCGGCAATGATGGGCGCCTTCAGCAGATAGAGGCGAGCGAACCACAAGTCCTGAACGCCCGAGGGATTGGCGGCGAGCGTTGCGGCGGCCGAGAGTGCGGGAAGGCCTGACGGCGTCCGGCGGTTCATGCTGACACCTTCGGACATGACGGTCATGGCGGTGGAGCGCAGCGGCGAGCGCCAGCCGAGATGGCCGGCGATATCGGCAAGCCATGTGACCGGCCTTGCCAGCGCCGGTGGGACGGAAAGGACCGGAGCATCCGGCAGGCCGAGCCAAGCGCGGTGCAGCCTGACGAGATCAGCGAGCGTGTGCCGCTCTTCGGCGGCCAGTTCGATATCGCTGCCGGAGGGCAGCGTTCCGGAGATTGCGGCTGAGACTGCGGCGGCGACATCTTCGGCGGCGACGGTTTCGACTGGGCTATCGGCATGGATGAGCGGCAGGGCAAGCGGGAAGGATGAGAGTGCGCGCAGAAGTGCGGTGCCGCCATGGGCGTTGCGGCCGAGCACGAGGGACGGACGGACGATGACGTAAGGCAGGCCGGATGCCGCAAGCGCCATATCGGCGGCGCGCTTGGTGGCGAGGAAGGGCAGGTCGCTGCCGGCGCCATCCGTTCGGGCGGAGATCTGGACGATGAGCGTCACGCCGGCCGGTTTCGCCGCTTGCTGAAGCGCGATCATTGCGCGTTGCTGGGTGGCTGCGAGATTGTCTGAAAGACCGTCCTGGAGGGCGCCGGCACTGTTGACGACCACGTGCTGGCCTTCCAGCACGGAGGCCCAGTCGGCCACATTGGTCATCTTCTCCAGGTCGGCCAGGATCCAGCGGATAGCGGGCTGGCGAACCCGCGCCCGGTCGGGATTGCGGGCAAGCCCAGTCACTGCGTAGCCGTCCGCAAGCAACCGTGCTGCGATCGCCGAGCCGATGAAGCCTGTGGCACCGAGAATCAGGATGTTCATAGTGAGAGACTACCGAAAAACGGCATATCGAGCAGGGGGCGGCCATATAACGCCCGCGTATCGCTTGCAAGAAACGGTCTTGCTTTCATGCCCGATAGCTCACGCGATAAGGCGGGGATCGAGTTTCGCCATGGGAATAGCGCATTCGGTGACGATCCGCGCCGCCAGAGACGGGTCGAGCGGCGGCCTGACGTGGAAGAAGGCAAGTTCCAACGCCAGGCCGATCGCGAAAGGTCGCCTGCTGATAGGCACGAGATTTCGATCGAGAGCATCGGCCAACTTCGGCCACAGGCGGCGAACGTAGGCAAGGGGCGTATCGCCTGGCCGGTGCTCATCCATCAATCGCGGTATTCCGAACTGCGCATGTCCGATGGTTGAAACCACGTAACGAAGCGTTTCCGTCGCCATTTCTTGCGGGATCACAGCACCGGACCTTCTTGCCGCGCCGTATGTCAGGTTGAGCAGGGCATCATGGCTGTCCAGAAGGAAGGCGTTCGGCAGATTGCCGGTATAATAGCGGGAGCCATCCTCCGTTTCCATGGCGATGAGATCGGCGTCGTCACTGAGCTGTCCGGCGGAAGCAATATCAAAGGCGGTGAGGACGCACGAAAAACCGCCAACCGATCCCAGGGCTGCAAACAGGTCGATCGAATGAACGTTGCCGTCCGTCGCCATTTCCTGAAGCAGGTGATTGAGGAGTGCGCTTGCAACCAGCCCCGGGCTCTGCACGGTATCTTCGATCTCACGCCAGCGCGGATCGGCAGATGCCGAGCCGTCCGCAAGGCTCTCCATCTCCTCACGCGGAGGGGCGGACGGAGGCACGGGCGATCTGGTCGTGCGGCCGAATGTCGGAACTTTCATGTGTGCAATGGTGAGATGAAGCCATTAACGTTTGGTTAGGATGACAGCGAAAAATAAGGAGTTGCTTAATTAGCCTCTTCTTCAACCCTGCCGATGGCATTTATTGCGGCAATTCTTGACGAGAAATACGCTTGGCGGTCCTCCGATCGGCGCATAAGATCGAGCGCTCTACCTTGGGGAGCGCCATGCGGCACAGAGACGACCACGCAGATCATGACCACGATCACCATGATCATCACCACGACAACCACTATTCGGATATGCAGGCGCGCGTGAAAGCGCTGGAGACGCTGCTGACGGAGAAAGGGCTCATCGATCCGGCGGCAATCGATGCGATTGTCGAAACTTATGAGACGAAGGTCGGGCCGCGCAATGGCGCGCGTGTCGTTGCGAAGGCTTGGAGCGATCCGGACTTTGCCGAATGGCTGAAGCGAGACGCGACGGCGGCGATTGCCAGCCTCGGTTATACCGGCCGGCAGGGCGAGCATATGCGTGCCGTCTTCAATACGGCTGACACGCACAATCTCATCGTCTGCACGCTCTGCTCGTGCTATCCGTGGTCGGTGCTCGGCCTGCCGCCGGTTTGGTACAAGGCACCGGCCTATCGCTCGCGTGCCGTCATCGATCCGCGCGGCGTGCTGGCAGAATTCGGGGTGACGCTGCCTGAGAGCAAGAAGGTTCGCGTCTGGGATTCGACGGCGGAGCTGCGCTACCTCGTCATTCCCGAGCGGCCAGAAGGCACCGAGGGTCTGGACGAGGAGGCGCTTGCCGATCTCGTCAGCCGCGATGCGATGATCGGAACGGCGATAGCTGGCAGGCCGGAGGTCACCCCATGAACGGTCCACACGATCTCGGCGGGCAGATGGGCTTCGGGCCTGTCGCGCCTGAAGTGAACGAGCCCTATTTCCATGCCGAATGGGAGAAGCGGGCGCTCGGCATCACGCTTTCCTGCGGCGCTTTCGGCGCCTGGACGATCGACGAGAGTCGTCATGCGCGCGAGAACATTCCGCCGGCCGATTATCTGGCGGCGAGCTATTACGAGATCTGGATCCGCGGCGTAGACATGCTGCTGGAGCGTCACGGCTTTGCAAGCCACGAGGAGCTGCTGTCTGGCCACAAGCAGCACGACGGCACGGTGCCGAAGCGGGTGCTGAAAGCGGATATGGTGGTTGGCGTGCTCGCCAAAGGCGCTCCCTGCGACCGGCCAGTCGAGACTGCGCCGCTCTTCGTCGTCGGCGAGCGAGTGAAGACGAAGAATTTCAATCCCACGACCCATACGCGGCTGCCGCGTTACGCGCGCGCCAAGATGGGTGTCGTCGAGGCGGTGCAGGGCTCTTTCGTCTTTCCCGATGACAATGCCCATGGCAAAGGCGAGAATCCGCAGTGGCTCTATACCGTCGTCTTCGACGGAGCCGAGATCTGGGGCGAGGGTGCCGATCCGTCGCTGACGGTGTCGATCGATGCATGGGAGAGCTATCTTGAGCACGTGTGAGATGCCGTCCGAACTGGCGCAATTGCCCGGCCTGCCGAAGTCACTGCAGGGTGATCCTGCCTTTCCCGAGCCCTGGGCGGCGGAAGCCTTCGCCATGACCGTGCATCTGCATGAGAAGGGGCTGTTTACCTGGAGCGAATGGGCCGAGACCCTGTCGCGGGAATTGCACAGGCACGGCCGGGCCGAGGATGGCAGCGATTATTTCGACTGCTGGGTGGCGGCACTTTCCGATCTGCTCGTCAGCTGTGGCGTGGCGGATGCTGACGCGATCCTCGACCTGCAGGGGAGCTGGCAGCGCGCGGCGGAGGCGACGCCGCACGGCAAGCCGATCGAGCTTGCCAACGATCCCTTGCGCTGAGTTTTATTACGGTTCCCGCTTCACGATGGAAACTGCCGGTAACATTCCTCGGCGACCTTGCGCAGCATGTCGCGGGAGATTTCGCCGGTGACCGCATAGCCGAGTTCGCCGTCGATCCAGTAGAAGGTCTCGACATCTTTTGCGGAGGCGAAGCGGAAGCTCGTCGTCCTGTTTTCCTTGTTGCGGCCGACGATGACGGTCAGGCGTTCGCCGCCCTGATCCTCATACATGAACATGGCGCCCGGTCTTCCATCGACCGGCAGCAGGCGGCCGCCGACGAGGTGGAAGCCGAGGGATTTGAGGTCTGGCACCTTGAGGTCGGGGATCGCCAGCCGTTTGCCGAGCCAGGTCGCCAGATGCGCCTCCTCATTGGCAAAGACTTCGACCGGGTGGCGCACTTCGCTCGCATAGACGAGGAAGGCGGTTTCGGCCTGTTTCGGCAGGGTTTCGGATTCGGCAAGCTGTAGCGGCGGGCGTTCGAAGAGCGGCGGGATGAAGCGGTCGCTGAGCGCGCCGAGCGCAAAGAGCGCGACGGCGGCAGCCGCGAGTGCGGAGCGCATCTTCCAGGGGGAGGCGGGCTCTGCCGGTGTCACCAGCTGGAGATCGGTGTCGCGGCTCTTATCGTAGCCTGCAAACAGGGATTTGATGCCGGCATTCTGCGTCCGCCAGCCGGCGACCATGGCGGCTTCATCGGGGTTTTCGGCGAGATAGGCTTCCACGCGGGCACGGGCTGCCTCCGGCAATTGCCCATCGGCGTAAGCGTGCAGGTCCGCTTCGGTCACGGTGGGATTGGTCTCGTTCATTTCGGTCTCCGAAGCGTAATCACGTTGTCGGCTTTCATATGCTCGCCCATGCGCTGGCGTGCGCGCGACAGGCGCGACATGACGGTGCCGATCGGGATGTCCAGCATGGTTGCCACTTCGCTGTAGCTGTAGCCCTCGATGACGACGAGCATCAGCACGGCGCGGTATTCCTCCGACAGGCTGTCGAGGGCCTGTTCCAGCCGCAGGCGCTCCAGCGGATCGGCCTGAGCTTCGGGATTGGCCATTTCCTCAGCAGCATCGAGATCGACCAGCCGGTCGCGGGGGCCTGCGCGGCGGGTGTTGCGATAGAGGTTGGTCATCGTCGTCAGAACCCAGCCGCGCAGGTTGATGCCGCGCCACTGGCCGCGCCGGGCCAGAACCTTTTCCACGCAATCCTGAAGCAGATCCTCGCCTTCGGCATCCGAGCGGGTGAGGCTGCGGGAATAGCGGCGAAGGGAGGGGAGGAGGGCCAGGATCTGGCCCTCGAACGTGTCGGGTGGGGGCGTCTTCACACTTGCCTCATCAGGGCTTTGCGAGGTCCCAGACACCGCCGACGCCGTCGCCGGTGATGTCGCCGGACTTCATGTCCTTCACCCAATAATAGAGCGGCATGCCGTCCTTGGCCCACTGCTTCTTTCCATCCTTGCGTTCGACGAGCGAGTATGCACCATCGGCCTTGGCGTCGGAAGCGGCGAGGAAGGGCGGCCAGTTGGTGGCGCACTTGTCGTAGCAGTTCGAGACGCCCTTTTCGTCCTTCTTGTAGGTGTAGAGCGTCATGCCCTTTTCGCCGGCAAGAACCTTACCCTTGGCCGATTCGACTGACGTGACGGCGGGGGCGGCGAAGGCTGCGGTGGCGGTGGCAGCGACGAGCGCCAGCACGGACAGGAATTTCACGGACTTCATAGTCTCTCTCCTCGGGTTAGGCACGCATTCTTGCGTTACCGGACATGAGACACGGCAGGCTGCCGATTTATTCCCGCTTTCTTTTTCCCGATCCGCAGCTCCCGTTGAAAGCCACATGGGGTCGCGGCGGAGCGGTTTCGATGACGCTTCGAAGGCTAGGCAGGGTCTCGGAATATGCTAGTGTCGGCCCGCCTGCGTGACTGGCGAGACAGATGGAGAACCATCGGGAAGCGCAGGTTGTCGATGCCGCTCGCCTGGGCACAAAATGAATCCTTGTAGCCGTGTACCATGCCCATGCAGAACCAGAATCCTCGCCTTATCGAAGCCCTTTCGCAACTTGATCAGCTCACCAACTGGGAACAGCGTCCGCGCGGCGAAATGCGCGTCGGACTGGAGCCGATCATTGATCTCTCCGCCCGTCTCGGCAATCCGCACCACGCCTTCCGCTCGATCCATGTGGCGGGCACCAAGGGCAAGAGCTCGACCTCGGCGCTGCTCGAAGCGGGGCTGCGCCATGCCGGCATTTCCGTCGGGCGTTATGCGTCGCCGCATGTGGAGCACATTTCCGAGCGTGTCAGCATCAACAGCCGGCCGGTTGAGGAGGCTGTGCTGGCCGAGGCGCTCTTCCTGGCGCTCGATGCCTTGCGCGCTGCAAGGACGGAAGGGACAGCGGCAGAGGCTGCGACATGGTTCGATATGCTGACGGCGGCCGGCTTCCTGATCTTCCGGGATGCGGGCGTAAAATGGGCCGTGGTCGAGACGGGTCTCGGCGGGAGGCTGGATTCCACCAATATCGTTGCGAGCGACGTTTCCATCATCACCAATATCGGCCTCGAACATACGGAGATATTGGGCAAGACGCGCGCCGCCATCGCCTTCGAAAAGGCCGGCATCATCAAGCCGCATTCGACGGTGGTGACACCGGTTGAGGCCGACGATGAGGCGGGCGCGGTCATTGCCAAGCGCGCTGTCGAAATCGAAGCGCGGCTTATCCGGCCGGATTTTTCCGGGCTGAAGACGATTGCCGAGCGCAATGTCGCCGTTGCAGGTGCCGCACTCGACGTGCTGGGCGAACTCGGCGTGGAGGCGCAGGATGGCCGGAAGGTCGGCGGATGGCTGATCGACAAGGCGGCCGAGCAGGAATCACAATTGCCGGGTCGGTTGGAGCATTTCGTCGTGCCCGTCGCGGGCAGGGGCGTTTCCGTCGCGCTCGACGGGGCGCATGTGCCCTTCAATCTCGAAGCTGTGCTGGACGATCTCTTCGGCATGGAGGGGTTTGCCGGACCGGGTATCGCGGTCGTTGCGATTGCGGCGGATAAGGATGCCGCCGGGCTCCTCGAAGTGATGGGCGGTTACGGTGTCTCGCCGATCTTCACGTCGGTTTCGGACCGTTTTCGTTCGCCTGCCGAACTGCGAGAGCTTGCCGACACGATCGGCCTTGCCAGCGAAGTGATCGACGATCCGCAGAAGGCTTACGAGAAGGCGCTCGAGCGGGCTGCCGGCACCGGCGCCTGGGTGATCCTCACGGGGTCGCTTTATCTCGTTGGGGTTCTACGTGAGCGGATCATTCGGGAAGCCGCGAAAAGCTAGCGGCGCGAAATAGGGCCGATTGCGATCATCCTCGGTCGGCTTGCGATCCTGAAATTTCAGTCTCACGGAAGAGTGAAGCCTTCGTGCGTTCTATTTCTATTGCGCACAATTAAATTGTGCATTATTGATTTTAGCGTTGGCATTCGAAAGGAACACAACATGCGTAATTTTCTGAAGATTGCACTGGTTGCCAGTGCGCTAGCCGCGATGGCTTCTCCTTCGTTTTCGGCAGATGCGAAGCCGACGGTGGTTCTGGTGCATGGCGCTTTTGCCGATGCGTCGAGCTGGAACGGCGTCATCGAAAAGCTCGAAAAGGATGGCTACTCGGTGGTCGCTGCTGCCAATCCGCTTCGCGGGGTTAAGTCTGATGGCGATTATATCAGGCGCGTCGTTGCGGGCATCAAAACCCCTGTCGTACTCGTCGGCCATTCCTATGGCGGCTCTGTGATAACAGAGGCTGCGTCTTCGTCAACAAACGTGAAATCGCTGGTCTACGTCGCCGCTTTCGCACCCGATAGCGGTGAAACGGCGGCGGCGCTCTCGGGCAAATTTCCGGGCGGCACGCTGGCAACCGCGCTTGCCGAGCCCGTTGCGCTCGATGGCGGCGTCAAGGATCTTTATATCGATCAGGCCAAGTTCCATGATCAGTTTGCAGCCGACGTGCCGGAAGACGAGGCCAAGCTGATGGCGGCGACGCAGCGCCCGATCACCGACGCCGCGCTTAACGAGGCAAGCGACAAGGCAGCCTGGAAGACGATCCCGGCCTATTTCGTCTATGGCGATGCAGATAAGAACATTCCGGCAAAGGCTCTGCAGTGGATGGCCGACCGCGCGCATTCGAAGGATACCGTCGTGGTATCGGGCGCATCCCATGTCGTGATGGTCTCACATCCCGACAAGGTCGCAAAGCTGATCGAAGAGGCGGCTTCGAGCAAGTAAGCGATGATGCTGCTCATTGGAGCCAGCGCGAATAAAGCGTGCCGGAGATTTTCGCTCCGGCACGTCTGCGTTTGAGGTGAATTTCCGCCTTGCCTACGCGATGCGAATCCTGCCAAGTCGCTTCCATGCAATTCGCCCCTCAACAGGATGAAGCTCTGAAGGCCGTTTCGAACTGGCTGAAGGAAGGTAGGTCTCCGCTCTTCCGTCTGTTCGGCTATGCCGGAACGGGCAAGACGACGCTTGCCAAGCATTTTGCCGAGCATGTCGATGGCGATGTTCTGTTTGCCGCCTTCACCGGCAAGGCGGCGCAGGTGCTGCGCTCGCGCGGGGCATCGAATGCCAAGACCATCCATTCGCTGATCTACCGGCCGCGCGGCGAGGAAGAGGTGGAGGACGAGGAAACCGGCAAGACCTCGATCGCGCCGATGTTTTCCATCAACCGCCAGAGCCCGGTCGCCAAGGCGGCGTTGATCATCGTCGACGAGTGCTCGATGGTGGACGAGGCGCTCGGCAAGGACCTGATGAGCTTCGGCACGCCGATCCTGGTGCTCGGCGATCCCGGCCAGCTGCCGCCGGTGTCGGGCGGCGGCTATTTCACCAATCAGGAGCCGGATTATCTGCTGACGGATATCCACCGGCAGGCACGCGACAACCCGATCATCAAGCTTGCCATGCAGGTGCGTGAGGGCAACGAGATCATGTATGGCGACTATGGCACGGCGCAGGTGATCTCGAAGAACGAGGTGACGCAGCCGCTGGTCATGGATGCCGATCAGGTGCTCGTCGGCACCAACAAGACGCGGCGACGCTATAATCAGCGCCTGCGGGAACTCAAAGGTTTTACGACCGAACATCCGCAGACCGGCGACAAGCTGGTCTGCCTGCGCAACGACCCGGCCAAGGGCCTGCTCAACGGCTCGCTCTGGCAGGTCATGACCTCGTCCAAGGAAACGACGAAGCCCGGCATCAACCTGCTGGTCCGCCCTGAAGACGACGACATGGATCGGGGGGCTGCGAAGATCAAGCTCCTGAAGCAGGCCTTCGAGAATGTGGAAGGCGAGATTCCCTGGAACACGCGCAAACGCTATGACGAGTTCGACTACGGCTATGCGCTGACGGTGCATAAGGCGCAGGGTTCGCAGTGGAACAATGTCGTGCTGTTCGACGAAAGCTGGGCCTTCCGCGACACGCGCGAGCGCTGGCTCTATACGGCGATCACACGCGCGGCAGAGACGCTTACGATCGTCCGCTGAAGGTTGGCGTCCGCTAGGGATTGGCGTCGGCTGACGGGCCTTGCCGAAGAATAATGTTCGCGCGCAGGAAAGCGGTGGCGGCCGCTGACGGAGATGGGAATCAGGCCTGCACAACGCCGAGGAGAACCGCCTTGGCGATGGCCTGGAAGCGGTTGTTGGCGTGGAATTTCAGAATGATATCGGCTTCGAGCGCGCGTGCTTCCTCATGCTTGAGGTCGAGGGCGCGGGCGATGCGCGGCGTCGAATATCCCTCGGCCATCAGCTCCAGGCACTGGCGTTCCTGATCGGTCAGGCTTGCCGGATCCCTGTTGTCGTTGATCGGCGGCAGGTCGAGGCTGCTGTCGTAATCGAGAAGGTCGCTCACCTGCTGCAGCTGTCGATGCAACGTCGACATCTCGGCCGTCAGCTCGCGCCTGCGCTGGGAAAGGGCCTCGTGGAAGATCGACTCGGCCTCTTCCTGCGAGGCCGCGCCGCGCAAAACATCCATCAATTCCTGGATGACGGCGATCGGCATGCCGGTTTCGCGGCAGGCGGTGATGACTGCCATGCGCATGACGTCATCCTGATCGTAAACGCGCATCAGGCCGATGCGGTTTGCGGAAATCAGGCCCTTCTCTTCGTAGAAATGCAATGTCCTGTGCGTGACGCCGAAAGCGTTCGCCATGTCGGCGATCGGAACGGGACCGTGTGGGAGATCCGGCGGCAAAGCGGCCGAAGGCAGGAACCGGTATTTCGACCGGGCCTCCGAAGCGATACCGGCGGCAGCAAACAAACGCTTGGAACCGTCTGGCATGAACCCTCCTGGGGCAGATAGTTGCACCTCATGCGGCTTTGCCAGTTGCTTCCGGAGCGCGGCGAGCGGGGTTTTCCTCTAGCGTTCTTATCGTTGGAAGAAGCAGGACTCGGCGTACTTACTCGTTACGCGACGTCCACATTAGGCGCGGACGTGTTCTTTTGTAAGTGCTAAAAATAACCGTTTTTAAATGGGATAGCAATGTTGCGGCATCTCAATCCGCCTCTTGCTTGACGTGTGGTATGATGAAACCACACTGTTCGCCGTCGTTGACCAATGATCTTCGACGGGAGCGAGAATTACTGTTTTTCGGTCCGCCCTGACTTCAATCATCGTGGCGTGCAGCCATCAAGGCCAGGCATGAATGCATGCGCGAATCTCATTGGCCTTCGCGGGCTGCTTGGCTTAAAAGCAGGGCCAGTTTTTCAAGCGCTGATGGATCTCGCCATGCCCGCCAAACTTTCCGTGAACCTCAATGCCATCGCCATGCTGCGCAACCGGCGCGATCTGCCCTGGCCAAGCGTGGAAGGGCTCGGGCGCATCGCGCTTGCCGCCGGCGCTTCGGGGCTGACCGTGCATCCGCGGCCGGACCAGCGGCATATCCGCTTTTCCGACCTTCCGGTCATCCGCAATCTGATCGACGACGAATTTCCGGAAGCCGAATTCAATATCGAAGGTTATCCGACCGAGGAATTCCTGGAGCTTTGTGCTGGTGCTGCGCCGGAGCAGGTGACGCTGGTGCCTGACGATCCCTCGCAGGCGACCTCCGACCATGGCTGGGATTTCCGCAAGCATCAGGCGTTTCTCACCGATGTCGTGGCGCGGCTGAAAAAGATGGGATGTCGCGTTTCACTGTTTGCCGACGGCGATGGCGACGCGGAGGCGGTGAAAGCCGCGAAGGCGACGGGCGCCGATCGAATCGAGCTTTACACCGGTCCCTATGGCGGCTGCTACGATGCGCCGGAGCGGGTAGGGCCGATTCTCGAGGGGCTCGGCCAGACGGCGGATGCGGCGATAGCGCTCGGCCTTGCCGTCAATGGCGGCCATGACCTGACAGTGGCAAACCTGCCCGCGCTTGTGAAGCGCATTCCTGCTCTCGCCGAAGTTTCGATCGGTCACGGGCTGACGGCGGATGCGCTGGAATATGGCATGGCGGAAACGGTGCGCCGTTTCTGCCGGGCCTGCGGCCAGAAGATCTGAAAGGAGAGGCCCGCCCTCGGTGGACGCGAGGGCGAGCCTTGAGGCCGGCTCAGGCGGTGAGAGCGGCCTTGTTGGCGACGAAATAGTCCTTGAGCGGCTGTGGCTCCTTGCCCGTCAGCTTGGTGAAATCGTCGGTGACGATGTCGAACTTGCCGGCGCGGATCGTGGCGTCGGCAGAAACCAGCATGTCGGCGACGAAGCCCGGCAGGCCGGCGCCGCGGATGCCCTGGCCGAGCTGTTCGTCGGTCACATCAACGACATCAAGCGGTTTGCCGGTGGCCTCGGTAACGAGGGTGGCGATTTCCTTTGAGGTCAGCGACTGCTTGCCGGTCAGCGTGTAGGTGCCGGTGCTTCCGGCGGCGAGGACCGAAGCGATGGCGAGTGCGCAGTCGTCACGCGAGATGGTCGAGATCTTGCCGTCGCCGGCCGAAGTGAACCATTTTCCGGTCTGCAGATTGTGCGGCATGCCGTGCAGATAGTTGTCGTGATACCAGGCGTCGCGCACGATCGCGTAGGGGATGCCGCTTTCCTTGATGGCGTTTTCGGTGCCGAGATGATCGGGCGCGAAGGTGACGAGCGAATTATCAGGGGCGGGCATGGAGGTGTAGCTGATGTGCTTCACACCGGCCTTTACGGCAGCGGCGACAGCAGCCTTGTGCTGGGTCAGGCGCTTGCCCGGCGTGTCGAGGGCGTCAGTGCTGATGATCAGCAGACGGTCGACACCGGCGAAAGCGGCTTCGAGGCTGGCGGCATCATCGAAATCTGCCTTGCGGGTTACGACACCCGTGGCGGCGAGGGTCGCGAGCTTTTCCGGGCTGCGGGTCGCGGCGACGATATTGGCCGGAGCGACCTTATAGCTTTCGACCAGATGATGGATGACACGCTGGCCGAGTTGGCCTGCAGCGCCGGTGACGAGAATGGTTTCGCTCATGGTGTCCTCTAGTGGTTTGACAGGTGGTCTCAAAAAGAGAGTAACACTAGAATAGGAATTGACCTGAGGCTGTAAAGAAGGCAGTTTTTCGGGAGTTCGTTACCAAAAGGGAACCATCTATGGCCGGAACAGTCGTCAGTCTGAAAGCCAGAGCGCGCCAACCAAAAGGACCGGCCGATGGGCCGGGAGGTGCGCGGCGGGAGATCGATCTTGCCAGCCTGGATTTTACCAATTGCCCGGTTCGAGACGTGTTGCAGCAGATCGGCGGCAAGTGGTCGACGCTGCTTCTCGAGGCGCTTGCCAAGCAGCCCTATCGCTTCGGCGAGTTGCGCCGAATGATCCCCGATATTTCCCAGCGCATGCTGACCCAGTCGCTGCGCGACCTGCAGCGGGACGGCTATATCGAGCGGGAGGTTTTTCCGACGAAGCCGCCGAGCGTGGAATACCGGATGACCGATCTCGGCCGCTCGCTCTACACGGCGTTGTCGCAGCTTCTGAACTGGGCCGAGGCGAACCATGACGAGGTTCGCGCCGCGCGGCTGCGCTTTGACGCAGAACAATAAAAGAGGGATCAGGGGGACGAGCCGCCTGATCCGGACTTGATTACTTCTCACGGCCTTCCGTGAGGAAGAACAGGAAGGCGAGCGCCGGGAAGCAGAAGCCGATCCAGGCGGCCATCGTCCAGCCGCCGGTTGCGTAAGCCCAGCCGCCGAGTGCGGAGCCGATGGCACCGCCAGTGAAGAAGGTTGCCATGAACAGGCCGTTCAGGCGGCCGCGATGTTCCGGGCTCAGCCCATAGATCGCGCGCTGGCCACAGACGAGGTTGGTCGTCACGCCGAAATCCAGGAGGATCGCCGCGGCCGTCAGCAGGATGAGCGCCGTCAGCGAGCCGTCCGTGGCGAAATGGCTGATGAGGAAAGAGCCCATGCCGAGCAGCATGGCGAGCGTGGAGGCGACCTTCGTCATGCCGCGGTCGGCCAGGCGACCGGCGATCGGCGAGGCGATGGCGCCGGCGGCGCCAGCGAGCGCAAAAAGGGCGATGCCGCTCTGCGATATGCCGAAGGCGGGGCTTGCGAGCAGCAGCGGCGCCGTCGTCCAGAAGAGGCTGAAGGCACCGAACATGCCGGCCTGATAAAGGGCGCGGCGCTGCAGCACGCGCGAGTTCAGCGCCAGATGTCCCATGGAGGCCAGCAGCTCCCCATAACGCAGCTTCGTGTGAGGGACGCGGGCCGGCAGGTTGGCGCGCAGTACGATGCCGAGTGCGATCATGACGGCGGCTGTGACGTAATAGACCATGTGCCATGAGGATGCTTCGGCAACGAGGCTTGCGAAGGGGCGGGCGAGCATGATGCCGCAGAGCAGGCCGCTCATGACATTGCCGACGACCTGGCCGCGCGTGGCATCCGGCGCCATGCTGGCGGCGAAGGGAACGAGAACCTGAGCTGCGACCGAGGCGAGGCCGATGCAGAGCGAGGCCGTCAGAAACATTGATGGCGTGGAGGAGAAGGCCGCGCCGATGAGGGCAAGTGCGGAGCCGACAGTCAGTGTCAGGATGAGACGGCGGTTTTCGAAGAGGTCGGCAAGCGGCACCAGGAGCAGAAGGCCAAGGCCGTAGCCGATCTGCGTCAGCGTGACGATGAGGCCGGTTGCGGCCGGCGAGAAGCCGAGATCGGCGCTGATCAGGCCGGCAAGCGGCTGGCCGTAATAGAGGTTGGCGGCGACAAAGCCGCAGGAAGCTGCAAAAAGGAAGGTTAGCCAGGGGGATAGGGCGCGGGGCATGGCCGCATCCGGCGTGGTGGCTGAAACGCTCATCAGAAACTCCAGTAGGGCAATAATTGGGAGGATTGAATGCAATTTAATCGTCTGCCGCCACCCGATCCCTGACCGAATGACGGTATTTCGGTCGTCAAGTCACGAGCCGCATTGCGGCCTCTGCCGCAGCCATCATCTCTTTCTCGCCGCGTCCCGTCCTCCCGATGACGCGCAGGCCCTTGGTGAGGCAGAGGAAGGTGAGGGCCGTGGCATCCGGGTCTACGGTCGGCGGAATGGTGCCATCGGCCTGGCCGATACGGATGAGATCGGCCATCAGCTTTTCGTCGGCGGAAAAGGCGGCGGCTACATGTTCTGCCGCTTCTTCGTCCAGCAGCGAGAGATCGTTTGCGCCGCCGACGACGAGACAGCCCTTGAGGCCAGCTTCGCCATGGGAAAGCTCGGTGTAATACGTGACCATCTGGAAGACCTTTTCGCGGCCGGTCTTTACGGATGCGATTTTCGCCTCCAGCCGGCCGCGGCCGAGTTGACGATAGCGCTTGAAGGCAGCAAGGAAGATGCCGCGCTTGTCCTTGAAAGCCTTGTAGACGCTGCCTGAGGCAAGGCCCATGGCTTCGGTCAGTTCGCTGATCGAGGCGGCGTGGTAGCCGCGCTCGGAGAAGACGCGCAGCGCAGCATCGAGGGCTGCGTCCATATCGAACTCGCGCGGGCGGCCACGGCTGCGGGTCTTCACATCGGATGTCAGGGTGTCAACGGTCATGGCGCCTAATTAGGGAATGACCGTTTCCAAATCAAGTAAAATTTCTGCGACGCAGCAAAATCAGAGATCGAGTACCCAGGTCTGGCCATTGGCCTCAGGGCCGAACATTCGGTGTCTCTCCTCGGAGACAAGCCGGAAACCGGCCTTTTGGTAGATGGCGCGGGCAGTATGGAGGAAGTCGTTGGTCCAGAGCGAGATCTGCTTGTAGCCCTTGCGGCGCGAGAAGGTGATGCACTCATCGACAAGCTGTTTGCCGAGACCGAGGCCGCGGGCGGCCTTGTCGACATAGAGCAGGCGGAGTTTGGCGATGCCGTCGCCGCCATTGGTGATCAGCACCGAGCCGAGATTAATGCCGCTGCGCTCGGCGATCCAGCAATGCTCCATCTCGGGGTCGAAATTGGCGAGGAACTTTCCGGCGACTTCGGCGACCAGCCCTTCGAAACGCAGGTCCCAGCCATATTCCTCGGCATAGAAGCGTCCCTGGCTCTGGACGATCCAGCCGATGTCACCGGCGCGATGCGGGCGGATGATGGCGCTCGCCGGTTTTGCCTGAGGGTCAAGGATCGCGCGGATGGTCTGCATCGCGGCAACGGCGGCCTGCGGCTCGCCATCGGCCAGCGTGTCGAAGCGGGCAGCGATCTGGGCATTGGAGCGGCTGCCAAGCTCTTCGAACTGAGCGCGTCCCTTGGCGGTGACAGTGAGAATCTGGCTGCGCTGATCGGCGGGATCGAGCGTTGCCTCGATCAGCTCTTCCTCGCGGAAGCGCTTGAGGATGCGGCTCAGATAGGCGGGGTCTAGCTGCAGGTCGCGGGCGAGGGCGCCGGCATTGACGCCATTGTGGGCGCCGATCTCGAAGAGCACGCGCGCATCCGTCAGCGTGAAGGAGGTATCGAGATAGGCCTTGTTCAGAAGGCCGAGGAAGTTCGTGTAGAAGCGATTGAATTCGCGGGCGGATTCGATGAGGGCAATATCGGTCATGGCAGGGTCTCCTGACAGAAACCCTGCTGCTTTTATTTGACTGAGTCAACTAAATTGATGACTCAAGCCGCGTCTTCTTCTTCGTTTGGGAGTTCTCCCTCGAAGGCGAAATCGACGGCGGCGCGGGCGTGGATCGTCGTCGTGTCGAAGCCGGGCAGGGGCAGATGATCGGGATCGAGGATGAGGCAGATCTCGGTGCAGCCGAGGATGATGCTGTCGGCGCCCTTGGCGTGGGCGCGTTCGATTACGGCCATCAGTTTTTCACGTGAGCTGTCGAGCACCTTGCCGGCGCAGAGCTCGTTGAAGATGATGTCATGGACGGTCGTGCGGTCGGCGGCATCAGGCACGACGATGTCCAGACCGAGGCTCTTCATGCGGTCGGTATAGAAGCCGTGCTCCATCGTGTAGCGCGTGGCGAGCAGCAGCGGGCGCTTGCAGCCTGCTGCATGGATCGTCGTGGCGGTCTCGTCGATAATGTGGATCAGCGGCACGGAGATGTGTGTTGCAACTTCGGGCGCGATCAGATGCATGGTGTTGGTGCAGATGAGCACGCAATCGGCTCCGGCAATCTGCAGGCGCAACGCAACATCGCCGAGGCGGGAGGCAGCCATATCCCAGGCGCCGGCCTTCTGCAGGGCAACGATCTCCTCGAAATTCACTGAATGCAGAACGAGCTCGGCGGAGGCCAGTCCGCCCAGGCGCTCGCGCACCATCTCGTTGATGAGGCGGTAATAGACTGCGGAACTTTCAAAGCTCATGCCGCCGATCAGGCCGATTGTTTTCATGGATGGTCGCTCCCTCTGGTGTTTTAGGATGCGTTGATGATGCGGCAAATCGGGCGCGGTGTGTTTGCGTTGTTTGTGCTTTGGCATTGTTCTGTGCTAAACTTTTGTGTCATTTTTCAGTTTCCTGCAAAATTCCAGCGTAGGTTCATCATGATCGACGATCGCGACAGGCGGATTCTCGATATCCTGCAGAATGATGCGAGCATCTCCGTGACCGATCTTGCAGAACGCGTGGCGCTTTCGGTCTCGGCTTGCTCACGGCGCATCCAGCGGCTGGAGGAGAGCGGTTATATCGCGCGGCGCATCGTCGTGCTCGACCGGGAGCGGATGGGCGTGCCGACGACGCTGTTTGCGCTCATCAAGACGGCACATCACTCCGACGAGTGGACGGAGAGCTTCCGGCGGGCGATCAGTGACATTCCCGAGATTGTCGAGGCGCACCGGCTGACGGGCAATTATGATTACATCCTCAAGATCGTACTGCCGCGCGTGGAGCATTACGATGTCATCTACAAACGGATCGTGCGCAGAATCGAGCTTTTCGACGTGTCGGCTTCGATCTCGATGGAACTGTTGAAACATGGTACGTCCATACCCGTCTCCTATGCCTGACGTTGTGGGGAGATATGCCGAAACGGCGGTTGAAACCTTCGTTCGAAAGGCGACATTTGTTGCAGCGCAATGACGAAAGGGTAGGGTCATGAGCGAACATCATGTCGTCGTTGTCGGCGGCGGCTTCGGCGGGCTGCAGCTCGTCAACGGATTGAAGGGTGCGGGTGCGAAGATCACGCTCATCGACCGGCGCAACCACCATCTCTTCCAGCCGCTGCTTTATCAAGTGGCAACGACAATCCTATCCACCTCGGAGATCGCCTGGCCGATCCGCCATCTCTACGCCGACCGGCCCGAGGTGACGACGCTGCTCGGCGAGGTCAATGGCGTCGATGTCAAGGCAAAGAGTGTTTCGCTGCGCAGCGGCATGGTGCTGAACTACGACACGCTGGTGCTCGCCACCGGCGCCACGCATGCCTATTTCGGTCACGACGAATGGGAGCCGGTGGCACCTGGCCTGAAGACGCTGGAGGATGCGACAACGATCCGCCGCCGCGTGCTGCTCGCCTTCGAGCGAGCGGAAGTGGAAAGTGATCCGGCCGCACGCGACGCGCTTTTGACCTTTTCCATCGTCGGCGCAGGCCCGACGGGCGTCGAGCTTGCCGGTATCATTGCCGAGCTGGCGCATTTCACGCTGCCGAAGGAATTCCGCAAGATCGACACGCACAAGACCCGCGTCGTGCTGATCGAGGCCGGTCCGCGCGTGCTGCCCGCCTTTGCCGAGGAGCTTTCGGCCTATGCGCAGAAGGCACTGGAAAAGCTCGGCGTCGAGGTGCTGAGGGGAACGCCGGTGACGCAGTGCACGGCTGATGGCGTGACTGTTGGCGAAAACTTCATTCCGAGCCGGACGATCGTCTGGGCGGCGGGCGTGCAGGCCTCGCATGCGGCGCGCTGGCTTGGCGTGCCGGCCGACCGGGCAGGGCGCGCTATCGTCGAGAAGGATCTGACCGCACCAGGCCTGCCCGATGTCTTCGTGATCGGCGATACGGCCTCCGTCATCAGGGAAAACGGCAAGCCGGTGCCGGGCATTGCGCCGGCCGCCAAGCAGCAGGGCGGCTATGTGGCGAAGGTCATTCGCGCCCGCATATCCGGCAAGCCTGCGCCGGCGCCGTTCAAATACTGGCATCAGGGCAGCCTGGCGACGATCGGCAAGAGTGCTGCCATCATCGATTTCGGCCGCTTCAAGCTCAAGGGCTGGCTCGCCTGGTGGATCTGGGGTCTTGCGCATATCTACTTCCTGATCGGCACGCGCTCGCGCTTTACCGTCGCCTGGAACTGGCTGTGGATTTATCTTAGCGGCCAGCACAGCGCCCGGCTGATCACCCAGCGCGAGACGATGCGCGACGACGGGTAGGGAGAGGTATTTTGCTTTCACGTCTTGTGAGGGTGCCGGCAGGAAAAGGGCAGTTTTTGACGCTGACATCAGTTTATTGACGAGCGTCCGCTGCTTGCTCGGCGTCATGCTCGAGCTTGTCCCGAGGATCCGCTACGTCGCAGATGCTCGGGACAAGCCCGAGCATGACGAAAGTGCGGATGCGGGCTCAGCAGTCTAAGGGCGGCTTCCGGAGCCGCCCTTTTCATTTCATCAGGCTGCCAGCGAGGCGATGTCGATGACGAAGCGGTAGCGCACGTCGCTCTTCAGCACCCGCTCATAGGCTTCGTTGACCTGCTGGATGTTGATCTTCTCGATTTCGGAAACGATGTTATGCTCGCCGCAGAAGTCGAGCATTTCCTGGGTTTCCTTGATCGAGCCGATCATCGAGCCGGAAATGCTCTTGCGGCCGGGGACCAGCGAGAAGGCGTGGACCGGGATCGCGTTTTCGGGAACGCCGACGACAACGAAGGCGCCGTCAACCTTGACGAGACCGAGATAGGCGTTCCAGTCGATTTCGGCGCTGACGGTGCAGATGACGAGGTCGAAGGCGCCGCGGAGCTTCGTGAAGGTCTCTGGGTCGTTGGTGGCGTAATATTCCTTGGCGCCGAGCTTCAGGCCGTCTTCCTTCTTGGAAAGGGTCTGGGAGAGCACGGTGATATCGGCACCCATGGCCGCACCGAGCTTGACGCCCATATGGCCGAGGCCGCCCATGCCGACGATCGCGACCTTCTTGCCAGGACCGGCCTTCCAGTGGCGCAGCGGCGAATAGAGCGTGATGCCGGCGCAAAGCAGCGGCGCGGAGGCATCGAGCGGAAGGTTGTCCGGAATGGACATGACATAGCCTTCCTTGACGACGATCGAGTCGGAATAGCCGCCCTGGGTGCGGGTCTTGCCGTCGGCTTCGAACTCGTTGTAGGTGCCGACGAGGCCGGGCATATACTGTTCGCGGTCGAGATCGCGGGTAGCGCAGCCGACGCAGGAATCCACGAAGCAGCCGACGCCGACGCGGTCGCCGACTTTGAACTTGGTCACTTCGGAACCGACAGCCGTGACGATGCCGGCGATCTCATGGCCCGGTACGATCGGATAAACGGCATTCTTCCATTCATTGCGGACAGTGTGGATATCCGAATGGCAGATGCCGGCAAACTTGATCGCGATCACGACATCATCCGGGTTCGGATTACGGCGTTCGAAGGTGAAGGGGGTCAGCGGCTTGGAAGCGTCAGTCGCGGCGTAGCCTCTTGCGATAGGCATGGGAACCATCCTTTTTCGTTTTTGGAGGGGTGGGTAAGAGGATTGTCGGACTATTGCGCCGAACTGTGCCAAGGCGTTAGAGCGATACTCTCAGCTTTTTGCACGATCCTGCAAAAGTGAGCGGGCCACCTGTTTGCGAAATGAAAAAGGCGGCCTAGATAGAAGCGGTATCCCCGGCGTCGCACAGAAAGAGTTGCCGCATGACATTGCCCTTCAATCCCTATCAGGAAATCGTCGATATCGCGATGCGCTTTGCGCCTGATGATGGCGAGTTCCGTACGTCGATCGGCAATCTCCACATCAGCCGCCGCTCCAATCCCAGCGATCCGCTGCATAGCAGCTACAAGCCCTGCTTTGCCTTTGTGCTGCAAGGCGCCAAGAGCCTTCGTCTCGGCAGTGAATTCATCAGCTATGGAACCGGAGACTATCTTCTGACCTCGCTCGATCTGCCGGTCGCATGGCGTATCGCCGAGGCGAGCCCCGAGGTGCCGCATCTCTGTCTGGGGCTCGCGATCGACTCCGAAAAGCTGCTCGAACTCTTGAGCCGCATCGATATTCCGCGCCCGGCCGCCCATACGGACGGGCAGCGCGGCATGACCGTCAACGTCGCACCGCCGGAGCTTCTGGACGCTGCCGTGCGCCTCTTACGCTTGCTCGATCGTCCAGACGACATTCCGGCCATGGCGCCGCTGATCGAGCAGGAAATCCTCTATCGGATCCTGACCGGGCCGGATGGCGAGCGGCTGATCAACATCGCCACGGCCGACAGCCACAGCAACAGGATCGCGCGCGCCGTCGCCTGGCTGAAGGAGAATTTCGCCCGGCCGCTGCGCATCGAGGAACTGGCCGACCATGTCAGCATGAGCGCATCCTCCTTTCATCACCACTTCAAATCGGTGACGGCGATGACGCCGATGCAATATCAGAAGCAGCTTCGCCTGCATGAGGCGCGCCGGCTGATGCTGGTGGAGCGGCTGGATGCAGGGACTGCCGGCCATCAGGTCGGCTATCAGAGCCCGTCGCAGTTCAGCCGCGAGTACAGCCGCCTCTACGGCGCATCGCCCGCACGCGATGTCGATGGCGCGCGGGATGCTGTCGCAGCGGAATAAGCTCAGCCCGGAAATTTCAGTGCCTTGTCGTTGCGGCATTTCGCGAGGTTCAGCTGGCGGAAGGAGAGTATGCGCGTGATGTGTTCCTTGCCATCGGTCTCGACACTCATGCAGGCGCAGGCATAGCCGTAATTGCCGTTGGTGCGCACATAGTCGTGCTCTGAAATGTCGGGGATGAGATCCATGCCTTCGGGCTCGTCATCGCTCCCCTGCGTCATGATCGTCCAGGTGTTTTCCGCATCGTCCAGCCACCAGTTGGCAGGCGTAGGGTTCTGGATCCAGCCGCAGCGCGTCTCGGCGGCAAAGGCCGGGAGAGCGAGGGTAAGCGACAGGGCGGCGGTGAGGGCTATTGTTTTCACGGGCGATTCTCCTTGGGCTTCGATGCTCGGCGATTTGTCTGCCTTCGAACAGCCGAATTCCACTGTTTCATATGATACGAAAAAATCTCCTGACGGTTCTTGACGGGAGCCTGCGATTTGGCGCATAAACGCCGCGAACCGTACCGTACGGTACGTAATTGGGGAGTTGAAACCGTGTCAGTCGATGTCGCAGAGCCGAGCGAGTTTTCGCCACGCCAGAACGCTGTTCTGGAGCAGGCGCTGCAGCTTCTCGTCGATGGCGGGGAGAAGGCGCTGACGACCTCGGGCGTGGCGCGTGCCGCCAACTGCTCCAAGGAAAGCCTCTATAAATGGTTCGGCGATCGTGACGGTCTGCTGTCTGCGATGATCGCCTATCAGGCGAGCAAGGTGCGCACCTTCGAGCGCAGCGGCGAGCGGCTAACCTATACGAGCCTGCACGACCATCTCGTCATCTTCGCCCGCGATCTGCTGGAGGTTCTGGCCGGTGACGTATCGCTGGCGCTGAACCGGCTGGCGATCGGCCATGCCAGCGCACATGAGGCGCATCGCGACGGTTCCAAGCTCGGCAAGCTCTTGCTCGAACGCGGCCGCCGGCAGATCGACCGCCGTGCCATGGCGCTGATCGATGCGGGAAAAAGGGCAGGGCTGCTGCGTTTTATGGATGCCGATGAGGCCTATCATACGCTTTACGGCCTCATCGTTTCCGATTTGCATGTGCGCATGCTGCTCGGAGAACCGGGGCTCAAGGATACTGCACGTCAGGCGGAGAAGGCGGTCACAGCCTTCCTGCGCCTCTACGGCACGGAGAAAGTTCTGGCGGAGATGCCGATCCTCGGCTGACCGCTTTACTGACAGTCAACAAGACAAGCAAAAGGGAAGGAATTTCAATGCGCGTCTATTACGATCGTGATGCCGATCTCAACCTCATCAAGTCGAAGAAGGTCGCCGTCATCGGCTATGGTTCGCAGGGTCGTGCCCATGCGCTGAACCTCAAGGATTCCGGCGCCCAGAACGTCGTCATCGCGCTCAAGGCCGGTTCGCCGACCGTCAAGAAGGCCGAAGCCGACGGCTTCAAGGTCATGACGGTTGCCGAAGCTGCCGCCTGGGCCGACCTGATGATGATGGCAACCCCGGATGAACTGCAGGCCGATATCTACAAGGCCGACATCGCTCCGAACATTCGCGACGGCGCAGCCATCGCGTTCGCACATGGCCTCAACGTTCATTTCGGCCTCATCGAGCCGAAGGCTTCGGTCGACGTCGTCATGATCGCCCCGAAGGGTCCGGGTCACACGGTTCGCGGCGAATACCAGAAGGGCGGCGGCGTTCCCTGCCTCGTCGCCGTTCACCAGAACGCGTCCGGCAACGCGCTTGAACTCGCTCTCTCCTACGCCTGCGGCGTCGGCGGCGGCCGTTCGGGCATTATCGAAACCAACTTCCGCGAAGAGTGCGAAACCGACCTCTTCGGCGAACAGGTCGTTCTCTGCGGCGGTCTCGTCGAGCTCATCCGCGCCGGTTTCGAAACGCTCACCGAAGCCGGTTACGCTCCGGAAATGGCCTATTTCGAGTGCCTGCACGAAGTGAAGCTGATCGTCGACCTGATCTATGAAGGCGGCATCGCCAACATGAACTACTCGATCTCCAACACGGCCGAGTGGGGCGAATATGTCACAGGTCCGCGCATCATCACCGACGAGACCAAGGCTGAGATGAAGCGCGTCCTCAAGGACATCCAGACCGGTAAGTTCACCTCCGAGTGGATGCAGGAATACCGCGCCGGCGGCTCGCGCTTCAAGGGCATCCGCCGCCTGAACGACAGCCATCAGATCGAAGAAGTGGGCACGAAGCTGCGCGCCATGATGCCCTGGATCGGCAAGAACAAGCTGGTCGACAAGTCGGTCAACTAAGCGGTTCCAAGATTGTGATTATGAGAGGCCGGGACGAAAGTTCCGGCCTTTTCATTTACTGGCGCTGAGATACAGCCAGCGGGTCGGCTTGTTGTCGTAGCCGCCGCCATCGGCTTCATTGATCGCGATATCCCTCCAGCCTCCGGCAACGAGCAACTCCTGCAGCCATTCGCTCGAAGGATAGTTGTAATAGCGACCGAAGCTGTCATGGCCTTCGGTGGTACCGGCCTTGAAGCTCGCGTGGAAGACGCCCTGCTGCTTCAGGGCGTTGCGGATGAGGGTGAGGATGCTGGGGAGATCTGCGCGAGGCACATGCAGGAGGCTCGCCTCCGCCCAGACGCCACCGAATTCCTCGCTGGCCGAGAGATCTTCGAAGCGCATGACCTTTACCGGCCTGCCGACCAGCTTCTCGGCCTGCCGGGCAAGCTTAGCCGAGCCATCCGTCGGAGTGACGTCGAAGCCCTTGGACAGCATGTAGGCGCAGTCCTGTCCACCACCGCAGCCAAGTTCCAGGATGCGTGCCTGTTCGGGGAGGGCGGCTAGGAAGGCATCGAGCCTTGTCGCCTTCGGCTTGCGATCGCGGGTGGCGTAAGTCTCGGCGTTGTCGTCGTAAAAAGCGGATGTGTCATCTCGGCGAGTCATGGGTATCGATCTCGATTATTGGTCGGGTTGAAGATGTTTTTCGGGGAGTTGGTCAGCTCCGATAATATCAAGGATGAGCACGCCTTCCGGTTCTATGCGATAGAAGGCGACATGCCGTTTGTGAAGGATACGGCGAAGGCCGGCGCCGATAGAAGCAAGCGTTCTAATCGCCGCGAGAGTCCGGCGATCAAAAAACATGATCACGAGTTCTTCTCGATATAAACCACGCGGTCCAGGTTTTTGAAATGCGCGTCCAGTGTCAGGACGTCCGCATCGTGCAATTCGGCTGTGGTATAGATGATCGCATCGGCGAGCGCGAGTTTACGTCTGGCCGACACTTCGGCGGCGCGGCGAGCGAGCGTTGTATCGAGGGGCACAATGATGCAGGTGGCTGTATAGGCGAAGAATGAATCGACGGCGTCCTCACCACGTTCGCGCTCCAGCCATTTGGCGAGTTCGAGTTGGACGATAGTCGGGACGATACATTCTGTGCGCATGGGCATTTCGCCCTGCAGGCGGTCTGCTGCCGGGCCTTGTGTCAGCCATTCGATCCAAGCCGAGCTGTCGACGACGCGCATCAGAACCGGTCTTTCCTGTCGCGATAGTTGGTGGGGTCGGCGCCTTTGGCCATGCCCTTGAGATCGGCGAGTTCGGGAATGGGGATGAGCAGGACACCTTTGCCCTTCGGGATAAAGACGAATTCCTGGCCTGCGGACCAGTGCTGCTGTTCGCGCACTTCCTTCGGAATGGAGATCTGGAACTTGGCGGAGAGAGTTGCGGTTGCCATTCTTACCTTTCCTCTATCGATGATTAGATAGTAAGAATTTGGTTTGCTACGTCAATAGGGAGCCGCTTTCAGCAATAAAAAACCGGGCTGTAAGCCCGGTTTAGACGTGTCATTTTATCGAAAAATCGGTCGGGAACGCCGCAGCGTTCCCTGTATCCGGAGTTCAGAGAACCCGGCGCGTCCAGCCTCGCTCGTCGTTCGTGACGCCCTTCTGCAGGCTGACGAGCTGCTGGCGCAGGTCCGTGGTCAGCTTGCCGGTCTGGCCGTCTCCGATTTTGAACTCGCCGTCGGCATGGCGAACCAGACCGATGCCGGCCAGCACCGCGGCCGTGCCGCAGGCGAAGGCTTCGACGAGTTTGCCGCTTGCCGCATCGGCCTGCCATTCCTGGAAGGAGTAGGGGCGCTGCTCGACGCGCAGGCCCTTTTCTTCAGCCAGCACGATGACCGAGGCGCGGGTGATACCGGGCAGGATCGTGCCGCCGAGCGGCGGGGTGACGACCGTTCCGTCATTCATGACGAAGAAGACGTTCATGCCGCCGAGTTCTTCGACCCAGCGGTGTTCGGCCGCATCGAGGAAGACGACCTGGTCGCAATCCTTCTTGGCGGCTTCGGCCTGTGCGACGAGGCTCGCTGCATAGTTGCCGCCGCATTTTGCAGCACCCGTGCCGCCAGCGGCTGCGCGGGTATAGGTGGTTTCGACCCAGAGCGAGACGGCCTTCGCGCCGCCCTTGAAATAGGCGCCGACCGGGGAGGCGATGATGCAGAAGATATATTCCTGAGCCGGACGAACGCCGAGGAACGCTTCGTTGGCGAACATGAAGGGGCGAAGGTAGAGGCTGGCGTCGCCTGAGGGTATCCAGGCCTTGTCAACACGGACCAGTTCTTCGACCGCCTTCAGGAAGAGGTCTTCCGGCACAGCCGGCATTGCCATGCGGGCTGCCGACTGCGCGAAGCGGCGGGCGTTCTCTTCAGGCCGGAAAAGCAGGATCCGGCCGTCGTCCGCCTTGTAGGCTTTCATGCCTTCGAAGATTTCCTGGGCGTAGTGCAGCACGGCGCTCGCAGGATCGAGCTCCAGAGGACGTCTCGGAGTAACCTTCGCATCGTGCCAGCCTTTGTCGGCAGTCCAGCGTGCCAAAACCATGTGATCGGTGAAGACCTTGCCGAAGCCGGGTGCCTCCAGTGCCTTGATGCGGTCGGCGTCGGAAACGGGAGACTTGTGGAATTCGATTTTGATTTCGGGAGAGGTCGACGTCGCGGTCATTGCTGGCACCTTGATAGTCCATTGAATAATGGCGCGCACACTACTGCCGCCGGGCTGGTTTTGGAAAGGTCTGAATCGGCCGGTTTCGGCTTTTTGATCAGAGGAATAATCGCTTGATGTGGCGAACCTTCACGAAACGAGGCAGGTCATTCGGTCCGGTTGGATGAAATCTCTGATGTCAGCCCAATCGGCCCCAAGGCTTTCAATTATAAGAGCTCAATCTTGTCACAGTGACAAGAAAATAGGTCAGCATTGTTGACATAAATTCCGCTGCGTGTTGAGCTGCTGATATTATAAAAAATACGAGGAAACCCCATGCTGAACTGGGACGCAATGTTTGCGACGCGCTCGTCACGGATGCGCGCTTCGGAAATCCGCGAGCTTCTGAAACTTCTCGACCGGCCTGACATCATCTCCTTCGCCGGCGGCATTCCGGACCCGGCGCTGTTTCCGGACAAGGAATTCAAGCAGGCCTATGCGGATATTTTCGACAGTTCGGCCGTGAACTCCGCCCTGCAATATTCGGTTTCCGAAGGCTACAAGCCGCTGCGCGAGTGGCTCGTCAAGCAGATGGCGGAGCTCGGCATTCCCTGCGGGCTCGACAATGTCTTCATCGTTTCCGGTTCGCAGCAGGGCCTCGATTATCTCGGCAAGCTGTTTCTCTCGCCCAATGATACGGCGCTCGTTACCTGGCCGACCTATCTAGGCGCGCTGCAGGCCTTCAATGCCTATGAGCCCTCCTACGATCAACTGACGCCCGGCGGTAACCGCACGCCGGACTCCTATCGCGAGGCTGCGGCGCAGAAGGGCGGCAAGGTGAAGTTTGCCTATCTTTCGGCCGACTTCTCCAACCCGACCGGCGAGACCGTCAACCGCGATGGCCGCGAGAAGCTCCTGAAGCTTGCCGATGAACTCGACATTGCCGTCATCGAGGATGCTGCCTACCAGTCGCTGCGCTACGATGGCGATCCGATCCCGCCGATCCTGGCGCTGGAGATCGCCGAGAAGGGCGATATCAACAATACGCGCACGATCTATTGCGGCAGCTTCTCCAAGACACTGGCGCCCGGCCTTCGCGTCGGCTTCATCGTTGCCAATGCGCCCGTTATCCGCAAGCTGGTGCTGATGAAGCAGGCTGCCGACCTGCATTCCTCGACCATCAACCAGATGGCGATATCGGAGGTTGCCGAGCGCGGTTTTGATGCGCAGGTCGCCAAGATCAGGGCCACTTACAGCCATCGCCGCAATTGCATGCTGGCCGCCCTCGAAAAGTATATGCCTGAGGGCACGAGTTGGACAAAGCCGGAAGGCGGTATGTTCATCTGGGTCACGTTGCCCAAGGGCATGGACGGTGCCGAGCTGCTTGCCAAGTCTCTCGAAAGCGCCAAGGTGGCCTTCGTTCCGGGCAAGGCCTTCTTTGCCGATGGTTCGGGCGCCAACACGTTCCGTGTCAGCTTCTCCTGCGCCAACGAGAAAATGATCGACGAGGGTATCAGCCGTCTCGGCAAGCTGATCGCCAGCGAGATCGGCTGATATAATTCAGGAATGGGCGGCGATCAGAAGATCGTCGTCCAGCCTTCATTGGCGGTTTCGCTCTTGCCGTAGCCGACACGATCGGCGACCGCGCCATCGGCATTGGTGAGGATGATGTCGCCGCCCTTATTGGCGAGCTGCGGGCCGCCATTTTCGGGATCAAGCTCTATGGTGCGGAATTCGCCTGGAGCGAGCGAACCTGAAAGCTTCTGACGGCGGCCTTCGCCATCTTCCAGCGCCCAGCCTTCGATCGATGCCGCAACGTCGGAGCGGTTGACGAGCGTCACCGTCTCATCCTCCGTGCCGTCGGGATGGTTCACCGGATTGATCATGGCAGCAACGATGCGCAACGACGAAGCGACGATCGGCTGCGGACGGCGGGTGCCTTCGCCGCGGCCCTGACCGCCCCTGTTGTCGCCGACGGGATGGCCGGTGTTGGCGTCGGTGTTCCAGTTCTGCGACTGGAAACCGAGGAAGATTGCTGCCCAATGGTCTTCGTCCGAGAAGTGGATCAGCAGCGCGCCGTCCTGATTGGGGCCGCTGGTTTCACTGAAACTGCCGCTGTCACCCTGATTCATATGGATGTCGTGAATGCCGTTGCCGGGCTCGAAACCGAAATATTCATCTGGTTTGTTGTTTTCCGGCCCCCAGGCTTCGCCGAAGGCGTAGAAATGGATGGACTTGTCGGCAATGCCTTCCTGCACGATCGGTTCGATGAAATCGCGCAGGTCGTTCTTTGGTCCGTCGAGCTGGAACGGGGCGACATTCATATCCTCGCGCTCGATCATGCCGCCGCGGACATAGTCGATCGCCAAGTCCTTTCGGTCGCTTCTGATATCGGTCAGGCCCATCGGCAGGGCGGCGAGTTCTGCGGTCAGTTCCGCGTGCTGGAAATCCATGACATTGGCGTAGAGCAAGTCATGCGGCGATTCCTTCGAGCGCACGTTCATGGCAATGCGATAGCTCACGCCGCCGGCCTCGATGCGGATTTCGATATGCGGATCGTTGTCGTCATCAAGGGCGAGCGCCGAAGCCGTACCCTTCAGCACCTTGTAATTGCGGAGCATGGTGAACCTCGTGGTGGGGGCGAGGTATCAGGATAGCATGGCGGAAATGCATCTTTTGTGACGCTGACCTTCCGCCATGCAACGCTTTGGAGAGCTTACTTCTTCAGGTGCGGCGCGAAGAGTTCCATGTCGGCTTCGCTCAGCCGCTCATTGGCGGTGTTGAGCTGGTGCCAATAGGGATAGAGGACCGGCGGCACGCTGACATCATCGAGGCGTTTGCGCTCGTCATCCGAAAGCTTCAGTTCAGCGGCGGCGAGATTGTCCTTGAATTGCGCTTCGGTGCGGCCGCCGATGATGACCGATGTGACCGCCTTGCGGCCGATCAGCCAGGCAAGCGCCACCTGGGCTGCGGAAACGCCGCGTTCCTGACCGATCGCCACCAGCGTCTCGACGATGTTCCAGAGGCGGTTTTCGTCGCGGATCGGTGGTTCGGTCCAGCCGGCGAACTGGCGGGTGCCCTCGGGGGCGGCCGCGTTGCGGCGATGCTTGCCGGAGAGTAGGCCGCCGGCAAGCGGGCTCCAGACGAGCACGCCGAGACCCTGGTCGATGGAAATCGGCAGCAGTTCATATTCGGCGTCACGGGCTTCCAGCGTGTAGTGGATCTGCTGGCTGACGAAGCGCTGGTACTTGTATTCGTTGGCGATACCGAGCGCCTTCATGATGTGCCAGCCGGAATAGTTCGAACAGCCGACGTAGCGCACCTTGCCCTGCTTGATCAGGGTATCGAGCGCTTCCATCGTTTCTTCGAGCGGCGTCTGACCGTCCCATTCATGGACCTGGTAGAGGTCGATGACATCGGTCTTCATGCGCTGGAGGCTTGCCTCGCACTCGCGGATCAGGTGGTAACGCGACAGGCCGCGGTCGTTCGGCCCTTCGCCCATGCCGAAGCGGGCCTTGGTGGCAAGCAGCACTCCATCAGGGCGCTTGCCGCCGAGCACTTCGCCGACGATGCGCTCGGACTCACCGTTGGAATAGACATTGGCGGTATCGATCAGGTTGACGCCGGCATCGAGGCAGATATCGACCATGCGGCGGGCTTCCTGCACGCCGAGATCGCCGACCGTCTTTGCCCAGCCGAGGCCGCCGAAGGTCATCGTACCCATGGTCACAGTGGAAACTTTCAGGCCGGAACGGCCGAGCAAACGATATTCCATTGAAATTCCTCCTCATGAAAATGGCCTGAGTGACGTACCGCAATGCCGTGCCGAGACAAGCCGCGGGGCGTTCACGCCTGCGTGAATTTACGCCTTCGCTGACGCCCGCGCGAGCATAAACAGCCGGTCCGGTAAAGACGAAGAGATCGGGGTTCTTTTGACAGCAAAATGCGCTTCGCTGCGTGAAGCCGGCTCGGCCCACGAATCCAGCCGCAAAAAGACTGGTATTTTCGGCGAATCCAAAGATTTCCGGCGCGATCGACAGCGGTGCCATGGCTGTGGTGACCTGTCATACCTTTGTAAAACGCCCCTAATATGGGAGGGGCATCGCAATCCGAGGATTCCTTCCATGAAAACGCTAGTCTCCGCCGCAGCCCTTCTCGCCGCGAGCCTTCTCGCTATCCCGGCTTCGGCTGCCAACCTCGTTCTCTACACCAGCCAGCCGAACGAAGATGCGCAGGCAACCGTCGACGGCTTCATGGCCGCAAACCCCGATATCAAGGTCGACTGGGTGCGCGACGGCACGCCGAAGATCATGGCGAAGCTGCAGGCTGAAATTCAGGCCGGCAACCCGGTTGCCGACGTTCTGCTGATCGCCGATGTCGTGACGCTCGAGCGCCTCAAGGAAGAGGGCAAGCTGCTCGCCTACAAGTCGCCGGAAGCCGCCAATTACGACGCCACGCTCTATGATGCCGGCGGCTACTACTATTCCACCAAGCTGATCACGACCGGCATCATGTACAACACGTCGGCTGCCATGAGGCCGACGAGCTGGAAGGATCTTGCAAAGCCGGAAGCCAAGGGCCTCGTCACCATGCCGAGCCCGCTCGCTTCGGGCGCTGCTCTGATCCACGCCCAGACGCTGGCTGCCGTTCCCGGTCTCGGCTGGGATTTCTACAAGTCGCTCGCCGATAATGCTGCGGTCGCCTCCGGCGGCAACGGTGTCGTCCTGAAGTCCGTTGCTTCGGGCGAAAAGGCTTACGGCATGGTCGTCGATTACCTGCCGATCCGCGAGAAGGCCAAGGGCGCCCCGGTCGAGTTCGTCTTCCCGAGCGAAGGCGTTTCGGCCGTGACCGAGCCGGTCGGTATTCTTGCCAGCGCCAAGAATGCCGATGCCGCCAAGAAGTTCGTCGATTACGTTCTCTCCGAAAAGGGCCAGGAAGGCTTCCTGAAGCTCGGCTATATCCCGGCCCGCAACGGCATGAAGCTGCCCGCCGGTTTCCCGGCACGCGACACGATCAAGGTTCTGCCGATCAATGCCGCCGAAGCACTCAAGAATACGGATAAGGACCTGAAGACCTTTACGGATCTGTTCGGTTCGAAATAATAGACCCATGCAGGGTTATGTACGTGCAAGAAGCAGCCAGCCCGTCTGGCTGTTTCCTTTTATTGTATCGGTGGTTCTTTTCCTCAGCGTGCTGCCCTTGGCGCGGCTCGCGGTCGTCGGCATTTCCGCCTTTGCCAATGGCGGCGTCATGGTGGTTCTGTCCGATCCCATGGTCTGGTCGGCGGTCTATTACACCATCGTCACGGCTGTCATCGGCACGATCATCTCGCTCGTCATCGGCTGCACCTTCGCCTATCTGCTGACACTGACGGATATTCCGGCCAAGAGACCGCTCAGTTTCTTCTTCGTGCTGCCGATGATGATCCCGCCACAGGTGACGGCCCTTGCCTGGGTGCAGATGTCGGGGCCGTCGAGCCCGCTTCTGAAGGCGCTGCATATCGCCCCGCCGCTGGGGTCGCCGCAGCCGCTTTATTCGGTTGCTGGTATTGCGCTGCTCTATGGCGTGCAGCATGCGCCGCTCGTCTATCTGGCGCTGAGGGCAGGGCTGATGATCCTACCGCGCGACGGGGTGGAGGCGGCAAGACTATCAGGCGCATCGAGTCTCCGTGTCTTTCGCGATATCATCCTGCCGCTGTCGTTGCCGGGTGTCATAGCGGGAGCGGCAATTTCCTTCGTTTCCTGCACCGGTAACTTCGGCATTCCGGCCATTCTCGGCATTCCCGCCTCGATCTTCACGCTGCCGACGCTGATCTTTTCCAAGTTCACGGCCTTCACCGGCCGCACCTTTGGCGATGTGGCGCTGCTTTCTGCCATCATCGCGCTGATCTCGGTCGCCGGACTTGCCATTCAGGATCGGGCGTTGCGTGGGCGTGACTATCGCGTCATCGGTCTGTCGGGCGCAACGGCGGCCTTCGAACTCGGCGGGTGGAAGCTCATTTTCACGCCGCTGCTGTGGATCGTGCTGTTCTTCATGCTGGCGGCACCCTTCTTTGCGTTGGTGGCGGGCGCACTGGTGCCGGCTTACGGCGTGCCGCTGACTTTCAAGACCATGACGTTTCATGCTTTCGAGGAAATCCTCTTCCGGCAGGCGGTGACGCGCACGGCTTTCGTCAATTCGCTGTCGCTCGCAAGCGGGGCTGCAGTCGGCTTGCTGTTCGTCACGGTGCTGGCTGCCTATGCGCTGACGCGGCGCAAGGATATGCTGTCGCGTGTCGTCTCCAGCCTTGTCGAAATACCCTATTCGCTGCCCGGTATCGTCATGGCAGTGTGTTTCATCCTGGTCTTTGCGGCGCCGATCCCGGTGCTGAACGTGACGCTTTACGGCACGGTCTGGATCATTCTCATTGCCTATTTCTCCTCCTTCTTCGCCGTCAGCCTGAAGCCTGTGGTCAGTGCCTTTCATCAGCTCGATCCGGCGCTGGAGGAGGCAGCACGGCTGTCCGGCGCCGGCTTCTTCCGGCGGCTCAAGGATATTATCGTGCCGCTGATTGCGCCGGCGGCTGGTGCCTCGGTCATCCTCGTCTTTCTGATCGCCTGCAACGAGCTGACGATTTCGGCGCTGCTCTGGTCGGCGGGCACGCAGACGCTGGGTGTTGCCATCTACAATCTCGATGACAGCGGCAGTTCCGATCTTGCCTCGGCTCTGTCAGTGCTCGTCGTCTTCATGGTCGTCGCCATGATGCTGCTTCTGGAGCTTCTGGCGAAACATCTGCCCAAGGGAGTGGTGCCGTGGCGAAGCTGATCCTCAATCAGGTGGCCAAGGATTTCGGCACGGGCAGGGCTGCTGTCAGCGGCTTTTCGCTCGATGTGCGCGAGGGCGGCTTCCTGGCGCTGCTCGGACCCTCCGGTTGCGGCAAGACCACGGTGCTGCGGATGATTGCCGGCTTCGAGACGCCGAGCGATGGTTCCATCCATCTCGGCGAGCGGCTGCTCGCCGACGCCTCGCAATCGCTGCCGCCGGAAAGGCGCAACATGGCGATGGTCTTCCAGTCCTACGCGCTCTGGCCGCATATGAGTGTCGCCGACAATGTCGGCTATCCGCTGAAGGTGCGCGGCATCTCCGGCGAAGCTTATAAGGCCAAGGTGCGTGACGCACTGTCGACCGTGCGCCTCGTCGATTATGCCGAGCGGCGGCCGGCCGATCTCTCCGGCGGCCAGCGGCAGCGTGTGGCGCTTGCCCGCTGTCTGGTGACCTCGCCCGATGTCGTGCTGCTCGACGAGCCGCTCGCCAATCTCGACCGGCATCTGAAGCAGGAGATGGAGGAGACGTTCCGCGAGTTCCATCAGCGCTCGGGTGCCACGATGATCTATGTGACGCATGACCAGAGCGAGGCGATGGCGCTCGCAACCGACGTCGCCGTCATGTCCGAGGGGCGGCTGCTGCAGGTGGCGCCGCCCGCGGAGATCTATGCGCGGCCGGAAGGACGGATGGTCGGCGGGCTGATCGGCCGCGGTGCGATCGTCACGCTGCCGGTCATGGGCGGCGAACGGCAGCTCGAATGGGACGAGTTGGAGGGCGCGCTGCATGCCGCCAATATCGATGGCGCCGATATTCTGGTGCGGCCGGAAGATGTCATCATCGGCGGTGAGGGGGCTCCTGCGACCGTCGAATCCGTGCTCTTCGAGGGAGAGCGTTATGCCGTGAAGCTGATGCTCGGCAACGGCCAGGCACTGCGTGCCTACAGCCGCGTGGCCGTCGTGCCTGATGAGATGGTACATGTCGTCATCCGGAACGGCTGGCGGCTTTGAAGGGACAAACAGGGCTTTGCGAGGCGCTCTTTCGTCTTTAGTTGTATCTTTGATGCCAACCGGGAATGCCTGATGTCGCTTCGCCTTGCCACTTTCAATGTCGAGAACTTGCTGACCCGCTTCGATTTCACCCGCCGGGGCAGGAGGTGGAGCGCTACCCGCGTACCGGGTGGGACAGGCCGAAGGCATCCCACCATTGCCCCGTCGTCATGACATTGGATCTCCTATGACACCAAATTTTTCAGAAGATCTTTCAGCCTTTCCGCCGGAACAGACGGTTTTTCCGATCGCCGGCACCAATCTGCGCGTACTTGACGGCGATCATCCGCTGCTGACTGCCAACAGGGCGTCGATCCGCGAGAACTGGGAACGGGAAATCGCCGTCAATCCGGCGCTCTTCGATGGCCGCATGGTGCTGCAGCACCGGCTGAAGCTTTCCGAAGACGGGATTGCGAGCGAGGCTCACACCGTTCCCTTCTCGACCTTCATGTGGTGGCGCAGGCAGCCGGAGCGGAAGGGCGCCATCCATCTCTTCGCCTATCCCGTGCTCGAATCATCGGATGGCGCGCTGGTCGCGATCCGCATGGGGGAGCATACGGCCAATCCCGGCCAGGTCTATTTCGCCGCCGGTTCGCTGGAGCCCGAGGATGTCGTTGACGGGCGCTGCGATATCGACAGCAACATGGCCCGCGAAGTGATGGAGGAGACGGGCCTCGATCTCGCCGATGCCGTTGCGGGCGAGGGGCTGCATGCCAGCCACATCCGCCGCTCGGTTTCGATTTTCAAGCTCTTCCGCTTCGATATGACGGCCGATGAGATGGTCGATTTCATTGGCCGGCACATGCTGGTTGCCGAGGACAAGGAAATATCGGGCGCGGTCGCGATCCGCACGGCCGATCCGAAAGCTCAGCCTTACAATGCCGCGATGCTGCCGATCATCGACTGGTATTTCGCGGGCAAGTAGGCCTGAAGCTTGCACTTGCGTGTGCTGTCGGGCAGGTTGGCGGTTCGATGACCGATTCAAGGAGGCCGATGTGGCGTTGAGCTACAGCGTCTATGACGTGTTCACCGACACCAAGCTTGCCGGCAATCCGCTGGCTGTGATCTTCGACGGCGAGGGACTTGGCGATGCCACCATGCAGGCGATCGCCAGCGAAATGAACCTGTCCGAGACGGTTTTCGTGCAGCAGGCCGATAATCCCGCCTATACGGCGCGTATCCGCATCTTCACGCCCGGCCGTGAATTGCCCTTTGCCGGCCATCCCACGGTTGGTACGGCGATTGCGCTGGCGGAGAAGGCGCATGGGGCAGGATCACTCGACCTCGTTTCGGTGCTGGAGGAAAATGTCGGCCCGGTGCGCTGCGCCGTCAGGCTCCGGGAAGGCGAGGCGAGCTTCGCCGAATTCGACCTGCCGCGCAAATCCCAGCAGATCCAGCTTTCGCTCGACAAGGCCGGCATCGCCGACGCGCTGTCGCTGAAGACGACCGAGATCGGCTTCGAGAATCACGTGCCCTCGATCTGGAGCGCCGGCGTTCCCTTCCTCATGGTGCCGGTCCACGACGTCGGTGCGGCCAGGCGGATGGAATTCGATCCGCAGCTCTGGGAAAAGACCGTGCCCTTCGTCGATGGCGCGCTCGCCTCGGCCTATATCTACTGTCGCGGCGGCGTGAACCATGTCGCCAAGTTCCATGCCCGCATGTTTGCAAGCGGCATGGGCATTTCCGAGGATCCGGCCACCGGCTCGGCGGCGGCCGCTCTCTCCGGCGCGATCAACCATTTCGACCGGCTGACGGATGGGCATTACCCTGTTCTCATCGAGCAAGGCGTGGAGATGGGCCGCCCGTCCTTCATTCATCTACATATGGATATCGAAGGCGGGACCATTTCGAATGCCCGGATCGGCGGCCAGGCGGTTCGGATTGCGACCGGCACGCTCGACCTTTGATTTCATTGCATTTCCGGCCCCTGACAAAAAAACTTCGCAATTAACCAAAGAATTTTCGACAGGGCGCTAGACAAGCCGGACGATCCTATTTATATGCCCCGTCACACCGCGCAGCCAAGCACGGTACGGGTGATTAGCTCAGTTGGTAGAGCAGCTGACTCTTAATCAGCGGGTCGTAGGTTCGAGCCCTACATCACCCACCAATTTCTCCTTCAAAGAGAATGGACGTCGCAGATAAAGCCTTTAATACCAAGGGCTTGTCGGCTTGTTCGGGTTTTCTGATTCCGATGATCCTGCAAGCGGGAATCATCGGCGGCCTTGTCTTCATCATTCTGCGCTTGCCGGAAATCTCGCTCGGTATTTAACTCGTGGGCCGAGGTCACTGCCGCGGCATCTGCCGCCGCTGGCCGAACCCTGGAGGAATGTCGATGCGCAATGATAAGCAGGACCATGCCACCTTGGTCGGCGAACATCGGCTGGATGAGAAAGTTCTCGATGTTCTGCATTCCTATCACCGGCGAATCGATGAGGAGCGCCGCGATCCGCGTCCGGAGGCGCCGGGAGGACGCGATGGCGGGCAGGATCAGCGGATGCGGGCAGTCGGGCCGGAGACTGGGCGGTTTCTCAATATTCTCGTCCGCAGCCTGACGGCGCCGACGATTCTCGAACTCGGCACCTCCTTCGGTTATTCCGGCATCTGGCTTGCAGAGGCCGCGCGGGCGACCGGCGGGCGGGTGATCACCATGGAAGTGCATGGCTATAAATCCGCCTATGCACAGGCGATGGCGGAGACAGCCGGGCTTGCCGAGCATATCGATTTCCGGGTGGGCGATGCGGTCGCCATGATCCGCGAATTGCGGGGCAAGGTGGATTTCGTGCTCGTCGATCTCTGGAAGGATCTCTATCTGCCGTGCCTCGAAGCCTTCTATCCGAAGCTCAATGCTGGCGCGATCATCGTTGCCGACAACATGATTTATCCTGCCACTGAAGACGTGAAGATCTATGCCCGGGCTATCAGAGCCAGGCCCGGCATCACCAGCGTGCTGCTGCCGGTCGGATCGGGGCTGGAGGTCAGCCGCTACGAGCCGGCGTGAGTCTCAGGCAGATTTTCACCAGAGGCCGGGAAACAGCCGGTATCTCACCTTGCGGCAGTATTCCTCATAGCCGGGCAGGTCACGTCGCAGGTGGCCTTCCTCGTCGATGAGGCGCAGGATCAGGCCGATGAAGATCAGCGGCACGATGACGAGGCCCCACAGCGAGGCCAACGCCAGCGGGATGCCGGATGCGAGCGGCAGGACGGCGGCGTACATGGGGTGGCGCACCAACGCGTAAGGCCCTGTGGAGACGACCTTCTGGTCCTCTGAGATCTGGATCGTTGCCGAGGCGAAGGAGTTTTCCCTGAGGACGACCACGAAGGAAGCGAAGCCTGCCGAGATCAACAGATTGCCTGAAATCACCGCCCATACCGGAACGGTCGACCAGCCGAAGCGGTAATCGAGTACCGAAACCAGGATGAGGGCGATCATCACGACGCTGGTGAAGAGCTGGATGCGCTTCTGCACCGGTTCCGTTTCGGCGGCCGGCCCGGCGCGCATGCGCTTTTCCAGAAGTGCCGGGTCGCGATAGTAGAAATAGGCCGATGATCCGGCCGACCAGGCGGCGAAGGTGGCGAGGAAGAGCCAGCCCTGCCAATAAGCGAGCGTGCCTGCCGCCAGGAAGACCATGACGGCGAGAGCCACGAGAAACTTGGCGTTGGCTTCGGCGGCCCTGCGGCCGAGATCGGGTGCTGCATTCTGCATGACGCCTCCCTGCGCTCATGCTTCGCGATCCATTTGAGGCTTTGTCTTTAGGATATGCAAAGCAGGTGCATGATATCAAACCATTGCCGGAGGCGCAGGTTTCAGCAGACAGGGCAGGGGTGCTCTGCCTTGTGTGCCCTCGGGCGATTGGGCATGCTTTCCTGCGGGGATTGGGAGATTCGGTGGAAATGGGCAAATCCGTTGATGACGGTGGTGTGAAGATCAGGCTTTCCATCGTCGCGCCCTGTTACAATGAGGCCGAGGGGCTGAACGAGTTCTGCCGGCGGGCGCGGGCAGCGGCGGAGGCGGTTGCCGGCCAATCCTTCGAGATCGTCCTCGTCGACGACGGCTCCAGCGATGGTACGTGGAGCGTCATATCGGGGCTTGCGGCAGACATTCCGCAGGTACTCGGCGTCAAGCTTCTGCGCAATCACGGCCACCAGCTTGCGGCGACCTCGGGCCTTGCGGTGGCGCGCGGCGAGCGCGTGCTGCTCATCGACGCCGATCTTCAGGATCCGCCGGAGCTGCTTTCCGAGATGATGGCGATCATGGATCAGGGCGCCGATGTTGTTTACGGGCAGCGGAGCGAGCGCAAGGGCGAGACGAAGTTCAAGCTCATCACCGCCTCGGTCTTCTACCGGCTGCTGACGCGGCTGACATCCATTTCGATCCCGCAAGACACCGGCGATTTCCGGCTGATGAAGGCGCGCATCGTCCATATCCTTCTCAACATGCCGGAGCGGCATCGTTTCATCCGCGGCATGGTAAGCTGGATCGGAGGCAGGCAGGTGGCGCTGCGTTATACACGCGATGCCCGCTATGCCGGCTCGACGAAATATCCGCTGAAGAAGATGATCCGCTTCGCGATCGATGCGATCACCAGCTTCTCGATCATTCCGCTGCGTGTCAGCGCCTGGATGGGGCTGATCTCGGCGGTCTTCGCCGTGGGGCTGCTGATCTATACGCTCGTGCAATGGTTCGAGGGCAATGTCATCACCGGCTGGTCGAGCATCATGGCGGCTATTTCCGCTTTGAGCGCCATCCAGCTCATCGCGCTCGGCACGCTCGGCGAATATGTCGGGCGCCTCGTGCAGGAGCATAAGCGCAGGCCGATGTTCATGATCGACTGCGTGGTGCAGGGCGAGGTTACGTCCGAATTGCCCGACGATTTCTCCGAACTCGATACCGCCAGCCGCAGGTCGGAACTCGGCAGGCTTTCGGCGGCAAGCGTGACCGCCAAGCCGATTGAAACGGCTGTTGGCCGCTGATCTGGGATTGTTGCCGAGCATGTTGACAAAAGTCTCGGACCTGGCGGCATTTGACCTTTCCGATCCGGCATAAGGGGCGTATGCAGACTGTATCCCTCCGCGCGGCTTGCCCTGTCGGTTCTCCCGCCTTTTCCCGCGCAATCCGGAATTCGCATTTGGCAGATCGATGACTGCAGTTCAGACGAGTGAGAACACAGATGAGGCGGCGAGCGCCCGCCAGGCGAAGATCGTAGCGCTGGTCGTTGCCGTTTCCTTCTTCATGCAGATCCTCGACGGTACGATAGTCACCACTTCGCTGCCGCAGATGGCGACGAGCTTCGGTGTGCAGCCGGTCGCCATGAGCATCGGCATCACTGTCTATATGCTCACCATGTCGGCCTTCATTCCGCTTTCCGGCTGGCTCGGCGACCGGTTTGGGGCGCGGCGCGTCTTTCTGATGTCGATTGCCGTCTTCGCCGTGGCATCATTGTTCTGCGGCCTGTCGGGAAGCCTCACCGAATTCGTTATTGCGCGCGCGGTGCAGGGGGTGGGCAGCGCGCTGATGACGCCGGTCGGGCGCATCATCGTGCTGAAGAACGCCCGCAAGTCCGAGCTGGTGCAGGCGATCGCGCTGATCACCTGGCCGGCGCTGACGGCGCCTGTCGTCGGCCCCGTGCTCGGCGGCTTCATCACCACCTATGCCAGCTGGCACTGGAACTTCCTGATCAACATTCCGATCGGCATTATCGGCATTGCGCTGGTGCTGCGCTTCGTGCCGGAGCAGCGCGAGGAACGCGTCGGACCGCTCGACATCAAGGGCTTTTTCCTGAGTGCAGCGGGGCTGACCCTGCTGCTTGCCGGGCTCGAACTGTCCGTCAAAGGGCAGGGCGGCTTCCTGCCGCTCATCGCGCTGCTTGCGGCCGGCATCGTGCTTTCGGTCATGGCGATGCGGCACTTCCTGCGGGCCACCAATCCGCTGCTCGATCTCGCCGCCTTCAAGGTGCGGACCTTCTCTATTGCGACGCTTTCGGCGGGCACGGCCTGTCGCGTCGCCGTCAATGCGACGCCGTTCCTGCTGCCGCTGCTCTTCCAGCTCGGTTTCGGCCTGAGTTCGATGGCCGCGGGCACCTATCTGCTGGTCTATTTCCTCGGCAATCTCGGCATGAAGGTGGTGACGACGCCGCTCCTGCGGTTCTTCGGCTTCCGCAACGTGCTTTTCTTCAACGGTGTCATCGCCGCTGCCTCGATCGTCGCCTGTGGTTTCCTGACGCCGGAAACGCCCGAGATCGTCATCTCGGCGCTGCTCCTGATTGCCGGGCTTTCGCGGTCGATGGAGTTCACGGCGCTCAACACGCTCTCCTTTGCCGATATTGGCCCGGCGCAGAGAAGCTCGGCCTCGACGCTGTCGAGCATGCTGCAGCAGATTTCCATGCTGCTCGGCGTTGCGGTGGCGGCCGCCGTGCTGAACATTTCCTCGGGGCTTCGGGGTGCGGCGGATGCTACGCTCGGCGATTTCCGCTGGGCCTTCTTCGTGGTCGGCATGATCGGCTTCCTGTCCTGCCTGCGCTTCCTGCAGCTTGCTGCCGATGCGGGTGCCGAAGTTTCTCACCACCGCCGCTTTCAAAAAAGCTGACCGTCGCGGAACCATTTGCCTTCCCCTGCGTTTAGGGCACTGATTTTCAGTATCCGTGTTCGCATTTTTTTAGAGGGGCTTCCGGCCGTGGCCGGGCAGGGGTCGACATTCTCGATGGCATTCTCCTTCGATCTGCCTGATATGAGGCGTCTTCTCGTACCTAAGGCCAAGTGCTGTTTACGCGCGCCTTTCGATGCAATACGACAGTCGCATGCAGAAAGACTCGGCGGCCTCACAGCCGGTATTGCTGCGGGAAAATGCCCGGAGGCAGAATGAGCGAGTCCAGTGGTGATACGGGCGCTCCAATCCGTATCCTCTATATCGATGACGACGAGGCGCTCGCGCAGTTGATGCAGAAGAATCTCGGCCGCCGCGGCTTTACGCTCGAATGGGCAAGCGACGGGGCGACCGGCCTTACGCTGCTTGCCGAAGGCGGTATCGACGCCGTCGTTCTCGATCATGTCCTGGAGGCCGAGACGGGGCTCGATATCCTGCCGCGCATCGTGGCGATGCCCGACCATCCGCCTGTCATCTATGCCACCGGCTCCGACGATACGAGCATTGCGGTCGCAGCGCTGAAGGCCGGCGCCGACGACTATGTTCTCAAGGGCATTTCGCCCGACTATTTCGATCTTCTGGCCGCGGCCCTCGAACAGGGGCTGGAGCGGGCGCGCTTCCTTCGGGAAACGGCGCACGCGCAGGAGGTGATCCGCCAGCAGCGCGACCATGCGGAAATGCTGCTTGCCGAAGTCAATCACCGCATCGCCAACAGCCTCGGCCTCGTCGGCGCGCTGATCCGCATGCAGTCATCCATGACCAGCGACCAGGTGGCGATCGACGCGCTGCAGGAAACGCAGATGCGCATCAATGCGATCGCCAGCATCCACCGTCGTCTCTACACCAACCGGCAGGTCGGCACGGTGCAGGTGGATGAATATCTGAGCAGCCTCCTGACCGAGATCGAAGCCTCGATGCGAGACGAGAAGCGGCCGCATCGCGTGGTGCTGACCGCCCAGCCGATCAATCTTGCGACCGACAAGGTCATCACGCTCGGCCTGATCGTCAGCGAACTTGTCACCAACGCCTTCAAATATGCTTATCCGGATGGCGACCCGGGGGAGATCAATGTCATTGTCGAGCAGGAGGACGATGCGCTGAGGGTTATCGTGGAGGATGGCGGCCAGGGCTTCGACCCGTCCGATCCGGTGAAGGGAACCGGTCTCGGCATGAAGATATTGAACGCCATGGCCGGCAGTCTGAAATCCGAACTTGCCTATGATCCGGAGCATCGCGGCACGAGGGCGATACTGGTCTTTTCCGTAAGCTGACCGATCTTTTCTGTAAGCTGACGCTGGGAGAGCCGTCATGAATACCGATATCGTCTGCACACCGGATGAAGTCTATGACTTCTGGTTCGTCCGCTGCAGCCGGAAGGAATGGTTCAGCTCGACTGCCGAACTGGACGAGGAAATCCGGGCGCGGTTTCGCGCAACCCACCTGTCGCTTGCCCGCAGCGTGACCGAGGACTGGCGCTCCAGCCCCGAGAGCCGGCTTGCCGCCGTCATCGTGCTCGACCAGTTTCCACGCAATATCTACCGGGCGACGCCGCTTGCCTTTGCGACCGACGGGCTGGCGTTGCGCGAGGCAAAGCTTGCGCTTGCCGTCGGCGCCGATCGGTCGCTGGAGGGCATCAAACGGACCTTCCTGTACATGCCGTTCGAGCATGCGGAAGATCTGGTGGAGCAGGACCGTTCGGTGGCGCTCTTTGCCGCGCTCGGCGATGAGGAATTCCACGATTATGCGCTTCGCCACCGGGCGGTGATTGCCGCTTACGGGCGTTTTCCGCATCGCAATGGCATTGTCGGGCGGCAGTCGAGCGAGGCCGAACTCGCTTATCTCGCGCGCCCCGGCGCCGGTTTCTGAGCGATCATCCGGAAATTCCGCCTTTCTGTTGCCTTTCTTTCCTATAAAAGCGGTCATCTTGATCATGAGACGAATCCACGCGGGGGCTTCTTGCGCTTGACACACTGGCTGCTTCGCACCGTTCTTCTGATATCGCTGGTGGTTGCCGGCCTGCATCTCGATGGGGAGGCTGCCTTCGCGCAGGCGCCGCAGCCGGCGGCCCAGACACAGCCAGCCCAGACGCAGGCCGTTCCGGCCCAAGTAACTCCGGCCCAAGCAGCTCCGGCCGAGGCGCCGCTTGCCAATACCGCCCTCGATCAGGCGCTGAAGGATATCGACAAGGCGAAGAACCAGCTTGTCTCGCTGCAGGATCGCGTCAAGCAGAATGCCGACAACGACGACGCTCTCGTGGAGCTTGCCGGCCAGGCGGACGAACTCGGCCGCGGCGTTATCGCCACATCCGTCAGCCTGCGCCCGCGTTTCGATCAGATCAAGAGCCGCCTGGCCGAACTTGGCGAGCCGCCGAAGGACGGCCAGCCGCCGGAGGCGCAGATCGTCACCGACGAGCGCAATGCGCTGACGGCGGAACGCTCGCAGATCAATGCCGTCACGGGAGACGCGGAAAACCTGTCGATCGCGATCACCAAGCTTTCCAACGTGATCACGGCGACACGGCGCCAGCTCTTTGCCGATACGTTGTTCCGGCGCACCGAAATTTCCGCCTCCGTCATCGACGATGCGGCGGGCGCTTTTGTCCAGGAGGCGAGCGAGTTTTCCCAGACGCTTTCGAGCTGGATCACCTTTGTCTGGAAGTTCAAGAGCCTGCAGCTCTTTGCCGCGATCTTCCTGTCGCTTGCGACAGCCTTGATCCTGCTCTCCGGCGGCTACCGGCTTTTCGGCCAGTATCTGCGGCGCGACGTCAATGTCGAGGAGCCTTCCTATATCAGCCGCCTTGCCTTTGCCTTCTGGTCGACGCTGATCCGCACGGCCGCGCTCGATGTGCTCCTGGTGACGTCGCTGATCTTCCTCGACGGTTTCAATGTGCTGAGAAGCGATATCACGCCCGTGATCGGCGCGCTTTTCGGCTCGATCGGCCTCGTCTATTTCGTCGGCCGTTTCGTCAACGCCGTCTTTGCGCCGAATGATCCGTCCTGGCGTCTGGTGCGCCTTTCCAATCTCGGCGCCCGCTCGGTCGGCTACTGCCTGATCGCCATGGCCGTCGTCAACGCGCTCGACTATCTCTTCGGTGCCGTCGGCGAGGCGATGGGATCGCCGCTGGTTCTGACGGTCGTGCGCAGCCTGCTTGCGGCGCTGATCATCGGCCTCATCCTGATTGCCGTGTCCTTCGGAAAGCCGATGCTGGCCAAGAACGGCGATCCCGATGCGCCGGGCCGCCACTGGCCGCGCGGCATGGCGATCCTGCTGCGGGTCTTCGGCGCAGGCCTCATCCTTGCGGCGCTCTCGGGCTATGTGGGCCTGGCGCGGTTCGTCGCCACCCAGCTCATCATCACCAGTGCCATCATCGTGACGACCTATATCGGCCTGCTGCTCGGCAAGGCGATCTCACGACAGGACAATTTCGGCGATACGTTCCTTGGCCGTTTCCTGGAAACCCGCTTCAAGCTCGGGCCGGTGGCGATCGATCAGGTGGGGCTGGTCGTCGGCCTCCTCATCTACGCCGTGGCGCTCCTGACCGGCATTCCACTCATCCTGCTGCTCTGGGGCTTTCATGTGCAGGATCTGCAACTGCTTGCTTACCGGCTGTTTACAGAGGTGCGGCTCGGCGGCATCAGCATTTCGCTGCTCGGCATCTTCACCGGCATCCTGCTCTTTGCCGGAGGTTATCTTGCGACGCGCTGGGTACAGAAATGGCTCGACAGCAATGTCATGGCGCGCAGCCATGTCGATCTCGGCGTGCGCAATTCCGTCAAGACCGGCATCGGCTATCTGGGCGTAGGCGTTGCGGCGATTTTCGGCGTTTCGGCTGCTGGCATCGACCTTTCGAACCTTGCACTCGTTGCCTCGGCGCTCTCCGTCGGTATCGGTTTCGGCCTGCAGAATATCGTGTCGAACTTCGTTTCGGGCTTGATCCTGCTGGTCGAGCGGCCCTTCAAGGTGGGCGACCATGTCGTTTCGGGCACCGCCGAAGGCATCGTCAAGCGCATTTCGGTGCGCGCCACCGAAATCGAGACCTTCCGCAAGCAGTCGATCATCGTGCCGAACTCGGATCTGATCAACGGGCTCGTCGGCAACTGGACGCATCGCAACAGGCTCGGCCGTTCGGAAATCCCGGTTTCCGTAAGCTATGAGGCCGACCCGCGCAAGGTGATGGATATTCTGCTGGAGCTGACGGCCGCCGTGCCGTTGATCCTGCGCAATCCCGAGCCGCATGTCGAATTCCTGCGCTTCGGACCTTATTCGCTGGATTTCGAGCTGCGCTTCTTCCTGGCCGACATGGGTGACGGCCTGACGGTGCGCAACAATCTGAGGATCGAGATCCTCAAGCGCTTCCGCGCCGAGGGCATCGAGATCCCGCTGCCGCAGAGCGATCTGACCATTCACCGGCAGGCGAATGCAGAAGCCGAGAAGGCGCTTGTCCGGAAGCCTGACGAGCCCGAGGACGAGATTGCCGAAGACGAGGCCGGCAGGAACGAGATGGTGGAAGAGGAGCAGCCGGTGCGCCAATTGCGGGGCAAGACGGCAGACGGCAAGTTAAAAGGCTGAACAGCTCATTCAGCGCTCATTCACGGCTGTGCTGCTATAACCCCATGTAATCGATCGCTGCTGGTGCAGCGACGAGTGCTCCAGGGGAGGGCGTAAAGCCCATGTCGCATACCGTGACACGTTCCGCAGTCGCATTTCTTCTTCTCCTTTCCGCCGCACCTCTCGCGCTGGCGGCTTCCGTCACCAACAAGGATGAGGCACCCGTGGTGCTCACCGTCACCGAAGGCGGCAACCGCGTGGAAGTTGTCGTCGATGCCGGTGCTTCCGAACGGGTCTGCCCCTCCGGCTGTTTCATGACGACGCCCGATGGCGACCGTATCGGGCTTTCGGGCGACGAGATTATCGAGATCGTCAAGGGTTCCGCCGTCGTCAAGTGACGGCGGCTTCAGCCCGTTCCCTGCCGTTTTCATGAATTTTCGAGGCTTGCGACTTTTGACGCTTGCCTATTTGCGCGTCGTCGCGGCAAGCTTTTCCCATGTCGTAAACAGGCCTCTCATGAGGCATGCCTCGCTGCATAGTTCGCGACAATGGTTCGTTCGGTATGGGCTGCCGGACATTCGATAAAAGAGGGTATTTTTCCATGAAGTCACATGCGCGGGCAGTGGTCATCGGCGGCGGCGTGGTCGGCGTTTCGACGCTCTATCACCTTGCGAAGAAGGGGTGGGGCGACAGCGTGCTCATCGAGCGCAAGGAGCTGACATCAGGCTCGACATGGCATGCGGCGGGCCTCTTGCCGCTCTTCAACATGAGCTATTCGGTCGGCCAGATCCATAAATATTCCGTCCGCTTCTATCAGGAACTGCAGCAGGAAACCGGCATGAATGTCGGTTTCAGCCAGGTCTCCAACATCCGTCTCGCCCGTACCAAAGACCGCTGGGACGAGTTCATGTACTATGCCGGCATTGCCGAGACGATCGGCGTAAAGGTCAATATCCTGACGCCCGAGCAGGTGAAGGAGATCTGGCCTCTCTGTGAGACCGACGGCCTGCTTGGCGCAATCCAGCATCCCGATGACGGCTATATCCAGCCGGCGGATCTTACTCAGGCGCTCGCCAAGGGCGCCCGCGATTTCGGCGCCACGATCTACCGCAACACGACGGTCACCGCGATCGAGCAGCAGGCAGACGGGCTCTGGAAGGTGACGACGGACAAGGGCGAGATCACCGCAGAACACGTCATCTCCTGCACCGGCAATTTCGCCCGCAAGACCGGCGAGATGGTCGGCATCAACATTCCGGTCATTCCGGTCGAGCACCAGTATATCGTCACCGAGCCGCATCCCGACATTCTGGCCCGCAAGGCAAAGGGCCTGCCGGAAATGGGCGTGCTGCGTGAAGCCGACAGCGCCTGGTACATGCGCGAGGAAAATGGCGGGCTGCTGCTTGGCCCCTACGAGCAGGGCGCGCCGGTCTGTTATGTCAACGGTCCCTCCGACGAGAGCGAATACGAGTTGTTTCAGGAAGAGCTCGATCGCCTGATGCCGCATATCGAAACGGCGATCGCCCGTGTGCCGGCCTTCGGCGAAGTCGGCATCAAGAAGGTCTATAACGGCGCCATCGCCTATACGCCCGACGGCAACCCGATCGTCGGCCCCGCACCGGGTCTCAAGAATTTCTGGCTGAACGAAGGCCATTCCTTCGGCATCACGGCGGCCGGGGGCGCCGGCTGGCAGCTGGCCGAATGGATCGTCGATGGCGAGCCGACCGTCGACATGATGGGCGTCGATCCGCGCCGCTTTGGTCCCTATGCCAAGGAAGGCTACCTCATCGCCAAGAACGAGGAAGCCTATGCCAATGTCTTCACCATGCACTATCCGGATGAGGAACGTGCCGCTGCCCGCCCGCTGAAGACAACGCCGGTCTATGACCGGCTAAAGAAGCTCGGCGCCGTGTTCGGCTCCGTCTACGGATGGGAACGCGCCAACTGGTTTGCGCCCGAAGGCTACGATCTGCCGAAAGACCAGATCGGCGTCGGCGCCGACGTTTTGACCAACCACAATCATTCCGATCCGACCGAAGACGGCCGCATTCTGGAACGCTGGTCGTTCCGCCGCTCGAATTATTTCGAGCATGTCGGCAACGAGGTCATGAACGTCAACAAGAATGTCGGCGTGCTCGACATGTCGGCTTTCGCCAAGGCGCTGGTCACCGGACCCGGCGCGCGCGCATGGCTGGAATCGATCTTTGCCAATGCGATCCCGAAGAAGCGAGGCCGTATCGCGCTTTGCCACATGCTGACCAAGGAAGGCGGCGTGCGCGCGGAATTCACCGTCTATGAAAGCGCGCCCGGCACTTTCTATCTCGTCTCGGCCGGCGCCTATGAGGCGCATGACCACGACTATATGCGCAAGCTGCTGCCATCAGACGGCAGCGTGAAGTTCACGCCGATCACCCAGGCCTGGGGCGTGCTCGTACTCGCCGGTCCGAAGTCGCGCGATGTCCTGAAGAAGCTGACGCGCACAAGCCTCGACAACAAGGATTTCCCCTGGCTTTCGGGCAAGGAAATCTCGGTCGGTGCGGCGAGCGCCCATGCGCTGCGCGTCAACTTCGTCGGCGAACTCGGCTGGGAACTGCATCACCCGATCGAGATGCAGAATTACATCTTCGACAAGCTGATGGAGGCCGGCGCCGAATTCGGTATCAAGCCTTTCGGTATCCGCGCCATGCTCTCCATGTCGGTCGAGAAGTCCTACCGCCTGATCCCGCGCGAAATGTCGATCGAGTACAATGCCTATGAATCCGGCCTCGACCGCTTCATCAAGCCGGAAAAGGAATTCCTCGGCCGCGAGGGCTTGCTTGCCTACAAGAAAAAGGGCCTGAAGTGGAACTTTGCCACGCTCGTCGTCGAGACCGGCAATGACGTCGATGCGCGTGGTTCGGAAGCGATCTACAACGAGGCTGGCGAGCTCGTCGGCCGCGCCACCAACGGCACTTTCGGCTTCCGCATCAACCGCTCGCTGGCGCTCGCCATGCTGCGGCCCGATTATGCCAAGGAAGGCACGAAGCTGAAGATCAAGATCCTCGGTACGACCTACAATGCGACCGTGGTCGGCGAGAGCCCGTTCGACACGGAGAATGCAGCACTTCGTGGCTGAGGCTCCGTGTTCCATGTTCTAGTTTCTTAAGCATATGAAGAAGAAAAGGGCGGCCGCACCATCGGCCGCCTTTTTCGTAGCTGGCTGCAGCCTCTCGATTAACAATTGTTCAAATGAATTCATGTAACCGTTGCGTTCGGGGACACAATTTCCATTTAAAGGTTTGTCATGGCGTTTCTAGGTATTTCGGGGATGCAATATTCCGGAGAAATGTTTGCCGGCGCGCGCATTATCCTCGCTGAAGATTCCAACGTCTTCACGTCGATGATCGGAAAGCGGCTGAAGGAACTCTTCGATATCGAGGTCGAGATTTGCCGCAGCTTCGAAGAGCTGCAGCTTTCCTACGATAAATCTTCCGATCCGATTACACTGGCGATTTCCAACATCAACCTGCCGGGCGCCGAAAACGGCGAGGCGTTGGAATACCTTGTCGATCTGTCGATCCCGACGATCGTTTTTACCGGCACGTTCCATGAAGGCATGCGCGACAAGCTGCTTGCCAAGGACATTGTCGACTACATCCTCAAGGACAATGTCTTTGCCGTCGACCTGCTGGCGGAATCGATCTGCCGGTTCCTGACCAACCATCGCCATCATGTATTGATCGTCGATGACAGCGCCACGGCCCGCGCGCTGCTGTCGAGCCGCCTGAAGCGCTACAATTTCCGCGTCAGCACCGCCGAGAGCGGCGCAAAGGCGCTGGAGATCCTCAAGGCTAACAGAGATATCGGCTTGATGGTCACCGACTACAACATGCCCGATATCGACGGTTTCGAGCTGACGCGCCGCATCCGCGCCTCGATCGGCTCGCACGAGCTGCGCATCATCGGCGTTTCCTCCTCTTCCAACCGCCTGCTTTCGGCGCGGTTCCTGAAGGCCGGCGGCAACGACTTCATGCTGCGTCCCTTCATCGACGAGGAGTTTTACTGCCGCGTCAACCAGAACCTCGACACACTCCTCCAGATCCAGTCGATGCGCAGGGAACGGGCGGTTGCCTGATCCGGCCGCGAAGATCGGGTGCAGGGAAACGCCTCCGTGATCGGCCCACACCGAAAAGATATGACGGAGGCTCATATTTTTGCAATCACAGGTGTTGTTTCCGTCATTTGCCTCTTCACGGAAGGGGAGGCCTCGGCTATCGTCCGGCACTGCAAGAGAGGGCGAGTCGACCCTCTCGTGCATGTGGAGGGGTAGGTAGCCGTGACATTCCAGAGGGATTTTCAGCGGGAGAATGCAGGTCCTCGGTTCGGAGGAATCCGCATACTTCTGGTTGAGGATTCCCGAATGTTTTCTGCCGTGCTCTGCCATCGGTTCCAGACCGAGCTCAACCTCAGCGTTGTTTGCTGTTCCTCGCTGAAGGCGTTACGTGAAGAGCTCTCGCAGGACGGGCACGGTTACAGCATGGCCGTCGTTGACCTGAACCTGCCTGACGCACCCTATGGTGAGGCGCTCGACTGCACGATCGAGCACGATATTCCGGCCATCGTCTTTACCGCGACCTTCGATCTCAATACCCGCGCCCGCATCCTTGAGCGCAATGTCATAGACTATGTGCTGAAGGACAACGAGTTCGCGCTCGACAATCTGGTCGCGACCGTGCGCCGGGCGATCATGAACCGCAAGACCCGGGTACTCGTCGTCGACGACGTTTCATCCGCGCGTCAGGTACTCGTCGATCTCCTGAAGGCCCAGCAATATATGGTCGTCGAAGCCAATTCCGGGCTTGAGGCGATCGCGGCACTCGAGGCCTACAGCGATATCGAGCTCGTCGTCACCGATCATCATATGCCCGACATGAGCGGCTATGAGCTGACGCGGCGCATCCGCCACCGGTTCGGTTCGGACAAGATGCGCGTCATCGGCGTTTCCTCCTCGAACGACCGCATGCTGTCGGCAAGTTTCCTGAAGGCCGGCGCCAGCGACTTCGTCTACCGGCCGTTCGTCGCCGAAGAGCTGCAGTGCCGCATCGCCAACAATGTGGAGACGCTGACGCAGATGAAGCAGCTGCGGGCGGCGGCGGCCTGCGACTACCTGACCGGCCTCTATAACCGCCGCTATTTCTACGACAACGGCCCGAAGCTGGTGAACGAATGCCTGCGGCTGAAAATGTCGAGCGCGGTCGCCATTCTCGACATCGACCATTTCAAACGGCTGAACGACACTTATGGCCACGAGATCGGCGACAAGGTGCTGAGGGCTGTCGCAGACAGGCTGCAGGCGATCTTCGAAGGCAGCGACAATCTTCTCTCGCGCCTCGGCGGCGAGGAATTCGCCATTCTCTTCCCGCAGATGGATTCGCTGGCCGCCACCAAGCTTTGCGATGAGATTCGCTCGGAGATTTCCCGCTTGAGAGTGACGGCCGATGACGAGGAATTGTCGGTGACGGTGTCAATCGGATTGGCCGAGATCACCGGTTACGAGACCTTCGAGAACTATCTGAACGCCGCAGACCAGTTCCTCTACATGGCCAAGCACAAGGGGCGAAACCTTGTCTATTCCGACGCCAAGATGACGGAGGAGGCGGCGCAGTAAGGGCGCCCTTGATGCGCGCCTTTCGCCGCTTGGCGTCATCCTCGGCCTTGTGCCGAGGATCTGCGACATACCAAGATATTGGACGGTAGCAGATACTCGGGACAAGCCCGAGTATGACGAAGAGAGTTTGGTGCCCTAGTCAGAATATCAAAGGCGGCTCAGTGAGCCGCCTTTCTGCATTGCCAACTGTATGCCAGCCTCAGGCCGCCACCGCCTGCTGACGGGCTGTCGCCATGGTCATCTTGCGATCGGCGCGCTCCTGCTGCGGCGAGCGCTGGTAGAGTTCGCGATAACACTTGGAGAAGTGCGAGGCGGAGACGAAGCCGCAGGCGACGGCCACTTCGACGACCGGCATGGAGGACTGGACCAGCAGGTGACGGGCGCGGTCGAGGCGGATTTCCAGGTAGTAGCGGGCTGGCGACCGGCCCATTTCCTGGCGGAAGAGGCGCTCGATCTGGCGGCGCGACAGGCCGGCGCCTTCGGCGATCTCCAGCAGTGACAGCGGCTCGGCGAGATTGCCTTCCATCAGCTCGATGATCGACAGGACCTTGGCGTTCTGCACGCCGAGGCGGGCACGCAGCGGCAGCCGCTGGCGGTCGTGCGGGTTGCGCACGCGATCGGTCAGGTGCTGCTCGCAGATGCGGTTGACGAGGCTTTCGCCGAAATCCTCGCCAACGAGGTTCAGCATCATGTCGAGCGAGGCCGTGCCGCCGGCGCAGGTATAGAGATTGTTGTCGACCTCATAGAGATCGGCATAGACCTCGACCTGCGGGAAGGCCTCGGAGAAGCCCGGCAGGTTTTCCCAGTGGATCGCGCAGCGCTTGCCGTTCAGGAGACCCGCCTGGGCAAGCACATGCGCGCCCGTACAGAGCGAACCGACGGCGACGCCGCGATTGTAGGATTCCCGCAGCCAGGCATTGACGGACTTGTTGTTGAAGGTCTCGACATCGATGCCGGAACAGACGAGCACCATCCCGGGCCGGTTTTCGCCGCCCAGATGGCGGCGCTCTTCGGCAAGCGACGAATTGGCCTCCACGCCGATGCCGCAGGAGGAATAGACCTTTTCGCCGTCGACGGAACTCAGGCGCCATGTATAGGCCTGATAGCCGAGCATGCGGTTTGCGATACGCAGGGTATCCACCGCCGCCGAAAAGGGCAGCATGGTGAACTGAGGAACCATGAAGAAGACTACGGAACGTTTCTTGAGCTGCATCTTGTTCATTGGAAAATCCATGCTCGAGGGCGACTGCATATTGGTCGCGTGGAATGCGTCGTTCCGATGTTCCAAAAGCGACACTGGCATGGATAAATGCGGCTAGGAAGAGCAAATCTGCGACATTGGCCACAATTTGCGGCGCGAGCGGAGCAAAAGGCGTCGCTGCGGGCCGGTAGTGCTGTGAAATTCACTGGGGAAAAGGCAGGCGACGGATATGAAAAAGGCGGTGCTGCATGGGGCAGGCACCGCCTTTAGCTTGGGAGGTATGTCGCATTCATTGCATATGGTTGCATTCACGAGCCCTGTTCTTAATGGGTGCGGTCTTTGCCGCTCTCATCGGCGCTCGGCCAGCCGATATCCTTGCGGATGTCGAGGGGCATGGATTCGATCTGGCGTTCCGTCTGCCAGCGGCGCCATGCACGCACGAGCCTGTCGGCATAGGAACCAAGCGAAGAATGTCTGCCGTAGGATGACAGACCCTTGCCGCCATCTCTGTAGGTCATCGAGGTCATTGCCGTTTCCTTTCCTTGCGGGACACGGGATTACCGTATCCTCGAGATGAAATATGCGCTTACGGCACCCATCATTCAAACGAATAGATTTTATAAGTACCATAAGCGATTTTGAACTATCGCTGCTGCTCATCGAGAGCGGGCAGTGCGCCGATATCGGCCGCGAGATGCGACGGATAATGCTTCATTTCCTGCCTGATATGCTCACGTGCCGCCACCCGAAACATGCGTGCGCGGAAGGCGAAAAAAGCCTGGAGGATATTGAAGCCTACTGTCTGCAACATGACCGGCCTCCTTTTCTTCAGCCTCATCGTTACAACTAAAATATAGGTACTCAGGGCAGTTCAAACAAATGAAATGAACTGGGCTTTAGGTTCAGAGAAATTGAAAGATAGACGGAGAAAGGTGCGTGTGGCGTTTATCTCTTCTTCGACTTTAAAGGGTAAGGCTGGCTCGGTGGCCTTTGCCGAGGTAGGCATACAATCTTTAAAGGAAACAATATGACGGTCTTTTTGCATGCACTATCGCTCAAGTTTTATCGAGGTATTGGTAGCGAGGCGCAAAAGCTGAGGGACTTTCGCGATTTCAACTTTTTCATTGGAACGAATAACGCTGGAAAGTCCACGGTCCTTAACTTCATCTCCAAGTACCTGCCATATCGAGGTGATAATGAAATTGAGGGCAGTGCGACGACACCTATCGAACGGTTCCGAGGCGCTAAGACCGGCTCGATTGAGGCAGCCGTCGGTCTTCCCATAGATGTTTTTATGGATGCTGTCCGCAAGCTGCATACCCAACTTCCTGCACAATTCTGGCCAAGCTTCACGAAGGTTGCGACGAGTTTTGCGGATAACGACGTAGTTTGGCTGAGGCCGAGTGCAAATCAAGCCGGTGCGTCGTTAGCGGCGGGTAAACCCGTAAACCCGGATGTTCTCACATCGCAGGAATGGTACAATCTTTGGACGGCGTTGACCGGTCAGAGCGGCGGAAGCATTTCCCAAAATTGGGTGCCCGAAACGATTAAAAGCCTTCTTGCTGCGCAGACGCTTGAGCTGCCCAACACGCGAATAATCCCTGCAAAACGTCAAATCGGCCAAACTGGTGTCGAGCTTATTGACCTTAGCGGCCAGGGACTGATTGATAGATTGGCTGAAGTTCAGAGCCCAGACCACGATAAACGTGCGGACCGACTACTATTCGACAAAATCAACTTATTCCTGCGGAGCGTTACGGACAGGAAAGACGCGACCATCGAGGTGCCTCATAATCGTCAGCACATTTTAGTGCACATGGATAACAAGGTTCTCCCTCTTTCGTCCTTAGGTACCGGTATACATGAGGTGGTGATGATTGCGTCGTTCTGCACATTATTTGACAATCAAATAATTTGCATGGAAGAGCCGGAGATACATCTTCACCCCATACTGCAGAGAAAACTTATGAAGTATTTGGGGGAGTATACAAAGAATCAGTACTTCGTCGCCACTCACTCCGCGAGCTTTATCGACACTCCGGGTGCCGCTATTTTTCATGTCGCAAATGACGGAGATCAAACGAGAATCTCGGAAAGTATTCTGAGAAGCCAACGACATGAGATCTGCATCGACTTGGGGTACAAGGCATCGGACATTGTTCAGTCTAATGCTGTAATCTGGGTTGAAGGCCCTTCTGACCGCATATACCTCAATCACTGGATCAAAGCCGCGGTGGGGAAGGACGAACAGAAGTTGATTGAGGGTATACACTACTCAATTATGTTCTACGGTGGGCGCCTCTTGAGTCACCTAAGCGCTGAGGCCGACGAAATAAACGAGTTCATCGCACTTCGTTCGCTCAATCAAAATCTCGCACTGATAATGGACAGCGATAAAGGTAGCGCGAAAAATAGCGTCAACGCAACGAAGGTCCGCCTCCAGAGCGAAATCAGCAAGGGGAAGGGGTTTTGCTGGATAACAAAAGGCAGGGAGATCGAAAACTACATCGATCACCAAGCACTTCAACGTGCCGTTGCCGGTGTATACGGCGATGTCTACGATAAAGCCGACGGTAGCGGCCAATTCGATCACGCACTTTACTTCTGGCGCAAGGCACCAAAAGCCAGGGGGAAAGGAGGTTCGTCTGCAGAAGACATGCTTCAAAAGGATGTGGACAAAGTAAGGGTTGCCAAGGCCGTGTGCGAAGGCAAAGCTGATCTTTCCATCCTAGATCTCAAACTGAGAATCAGTGAACTTTTGGAGTTTATTCGCAGCGCTAACGATCTGACGCCGCTGTAGAGCCCTCAAATCACCATCTGCTCTCCGAGTTCCACCACGCGGTTGCTGGGAAGCTGGAAATAGTCCGAGGGGTCGATGGCGAAGCCGGCCATGGCGATGAAGAGCCGGTCCTGCCAGGCCGGAAGGCCGGTGTTCGGATCGCCGACGAGCTTGCGCCTGCCGAGGTAGAACGAGGTCGACATGATCTCGAAGTCGAAGCCCGCCTTGCGGCAGAGCGGCAGGGCCTTGGAGACGTCCTGATCTTCCATGAAGCCGAACAGGAGCTGGATCTTGATGAAGCGCTCCGACAGCCTTTCGATTGTCACCCGCTCCGTTTCCGGCACATAGGGGCGCGGCGCGGTCTTCACGTTGAGGATGACGTTACGCGCATGGAGAACGCGATTGTGCTTCAGATTGTGCAGGAGCACGCCGGGTGTCATGTCGGGAAGGCTGGTCAGGAAGATCGCAGTTCCGAGGACCTGGGCGGGAGCATGATCCGACTTTCGTTCGATCGACGCAAGGAATTGCATCAGGGGTATGTCGCTCCTTGCGGATTTCTCGCGCACCAGCAGGGTTCCCTTCTTCCAGGTCCACATCATCACCATCAGCGCGCCGGCAATCAGGATCGGGACATAGCCGCCATCGTGGATCTTCAGGAGGTTCGCGCCCAGGAAGATGCTTTCAAGCATAAGGAGCGGCAGGAGTGCCGCCAGTGCCGTGGCCACGTTCCATCCCCAGACGACGCGGAGAAACTGGAAGGACAGGATCGTCGTGACGACCATCGCACCCGTGACCGAAATTCCATAGGCGGTGGCAAGGGCCTCGGAGGAGCCGAATGCGAAGATCAGGGTAAGTACACCAAACAGCAGTGCCATATTCACCGCCGGGACATAGATCTGGCCGGTGTTGGAGGCAGAGGTGAAGCAGATCTCCAGCCGCGGAAGGAAGCCGAGATGGATCGCCTGGCGGGCAAGCGAGAACGCCCCGGTGATGACCGCCTGGCTGGCGATGATGGTGGCTGCCGTGGCGAGAATGACCACAGGAAGGATCGCCCATTCCGGAAACATCAGGAAGAACGGATCGGACGCAGCCTGCGGGTTGGCAAGCACCAGCCCGCCCTGGCCGAGATAGTTCAGCGCAAGCGACGGGAAGACCACGACGAACCAAGCCGCCTGGATCGGTTTCCTGCCGAAATGGCCCAGGTCGGCATAAAGCGCCTCCGCGCCCGTCACGGTGAGGAAGACGGCGCCGAGGACAACGAGGCCGACAAGACCGGCATGCGTGATGAAGTCGAAGGCGTAGAGCGGATTGAGTGCTGCGAAGATCGCGGGATCGTCGGCGATATGGACAAGTCCGCCAAACCCCATCACGAGAAACCACAGCAGCGTTATCGGGCCGAAGAGCTTCGACACGGACGCGGTGCCGACCGACTGGACGAAAAACAGCAGCAGCATGATCGCGACGGCGATCGGCAGGACATAGGGGGTGAAGACCGGGGTTACGAGCTTCAGCCCTTCGAGCGCCGACAGCACCGATAAGGCAGGGGTGATCATGGCGTCGCCGATGAAAAGCGCGGCACCAATGATGCCTGCGAAGAAAAAGACGGTCGCATGCCGGCTGGTCTTTTTCATGAGGAGGGCCAGCAGGGAAAGGGTTCCGCCTTCGCCCTCGTTGTCTGCCCTCAGCAGAAACAGCACGTATTTGAACGTGACGATGATCGTCAGCGTCCAGATCATCAACGAGATCAGCCCGATGACCTCGTTTGGGGTGACGCCGTCATGGACGAAGGGTCGCAGCGCTTCGCGGAAGGCATAGAGCGGGCTCGTCCCGATATCTCCATAGACTACGCCGATCGCCCCGAGCAGCAGGGCCGCAAACTTTTGCTGGCCTGCATGGGGCCGGTCTGCGTCGTGGGTGGTGGCGGACATGGATATTCCCTGATTGTTGTTCGGCCCTGATTGCTGCTCAGAACGAAAGATATGGGGCGCAAGCCTGAGAATGGCACGTCGGACCGCGAGTAGGGGCAAGGCTGCCAAGCCGGCCGCATCCCGGCCCTGATCGCGCCGATCAGTTCTCCGCCCGTGCCTCGTCTTTCGTCAGCGCACTGACGAGCAGTTTGTCGACGCGCCGCCCGTCGAGGTCGATCACCTCGAATTTCCAGTCGTTCTTGACGAAGGTTTCCCCGAGCTCGGGCAGGTGCTTCAGTTCTTCCAGAACGAGACCGGCGACGGTCTGGTATTCGACGTCTTCATCAACGGGGAAGTTCATGAATTCCGAAAACTCGTCGATCGGCGTCCATCCGGAAACCAGATAGGATCCATCCTCGCGTCGCTTGATCGCCGGTTCCTCGCCGGAGGCCGCGTTGCCGAAAACGCCCATGATCGATTCGAGGATGTCGCCTGACGTGATCACACCCTCGAAGTGGCCGTATTCGTCAAAAACCAGGACCATATGCTGCGACGACTTGCGGATGGATTCGATCACCGATGAGGCGGGAGCGAGGTCCGAGATGATCGGAACATCGTGGACCAGCGTCATGATGTCGACCGTCCGGCTGGCCGCAAGGGCATCGTAATAATCCTTGACGGCGAGAACGCCGAGAACCTCGTCGGAGCTGCCCTTGCGGGCCGGCAGTCGCGTTCGCGCGGTCGACTGGATGGTCTTGCGGATCTCCTCGGCCGAATCCTCGATATCGACAAGCTCGACATCGCGCCGCGGCGTCATCAGCGCGCGCGCCGTTCTGTCGGCAAGGCGCATGACGCCGGTGATCATGGCGGATTCGCCGCTTTCGATCACGCCGGCGCTCTGGGCTTCGGCGAGTACCGTCTTGATCTCCTCGTCGGTGACGCCATCGGCGTTCTTTCCGGACTGGCCGAGCAGCGCGAGAACGAGCTTGCCCGAGCCGTCGAGCAGCCAGACGAGCGGCAGTGCCGCCTTCGACAGGTAGGTCATTGTCGGAGCGACCCTGGCGGCGACTGCTTCCGGCGCGCGAAGGGCCATCTGCTTGGGCACCAGCTCGCCGATGATGAGGGAGAGATAGGTGATCGCCACGACGACCGTACCGACGCCAAGCCCGTCCGCCCAGGCATTGGGAAGCCCCTGCGCCAGAAGCCAGGCGGAGAACCGCGCGCCGAGCGTCGCACCCGAGAAGGCACCTGACAGCACGCCGACGAGGGTGATGCCGATCTGAACCGTCGACAGGAAACGGCCGGGATCCTCGGCGAGGCGCAGCGCCAGTCGCGCTCCCCTGCTTCCCTGGTCTGCCATAACCCTGAGGCGTGCCGGGCGGGCGGAGACGATTGCGAGCTCCGACATCGCCAGGACGCCGTTGAGAATGGTGAGGAGGATGACGATGGCTATTTCGGTATACAAACTTAGGCCTGTTTCGATGATAATGATCCGTCGAAACTATGCGATCTCGTCTCGCTTTGCGAGGGTTCCCGTCGAAGATCATGGCTGCTCAAGCAAGATAATTATGGCGAACTTCTCGCTGCCAGCGCAACTGGAGAACCGCAAGACGGCATCTCCTTGAAACAGCGCCTCATAAGTCCGTAGCTCATAAACCCCCTCTTAAGGATCTGTTGACCATAATGAAGGCTTAACGCCGCGCACGTGTGCCGTGCCTGTGATGTTTTCGTGTCTCGCGCCAAGGACGAAGCCTGTGTCCCTTCATCAAGCCATCGCCGCCATCCCGACGACCGCCTCTGCGTGGCTTTTGTCTGTTGTTGCCCATCGCATGGCGATTGCTGCGGCCTTCTTCTTTGCGGTCATTGCCGGATCGGGCGAGGCGGCGGCCGAAGACAGGGCGCTGAAACTCTACTTCACGCATACGGGCGAGCGGGCGACGATCGTGTTCAAGCGCAACGGCAAATACGACCAGCGCGGCCTCAACCAGATCAACCGTTTTCTGCGCGATTGGCGCCGTAACGAGCCGGCGAAGATGGACCCGCGGCTGCTCGACCTCGTCTGGGAAGTCTATCGCAAGAGCGGGGCGAAGGAGACGATCCACGTCGTCTCCGCCTATCGCTCGCCGGCAACCAACAACATGCTGCGCAACCGTTCGCGGAATACAGGTGTCGCCAAGCGCAGCCAGCACATGCTCGGCAAGGCGATGGATTTCTATATTCCGGGCGTCAAGCTTGCGACGCTGCGCGCGCTTGCCATGCAGATGCAGGTCGGCGGCGTCGGCTATTATCCGACATCGGGTTCGCCTTTCGTGCATCTCGATGTCGGCAATGTGCGCGCCTGGCCGCGCATGTCGCGCCAGGAGCTGGCGCGGCTGTTCCCTGACGGACGTACCATCCACCTGCCGGCGGACGGACGTCCGCTGCCGGGCTATCAGGTAGCGCTTGCCGAGCGCAAGAAGGGCATCCGCTCCGCGCCGATAGAGATTGCCGCAAGTGAGGATGAGGATGACGATGCGCCCGTAACGCCAAAGGCAGCGGCACCGGCCCTGCTGACGGCACGCGCAGCACCTGTGAAGGCACCTGATCCCGTCGTGACCGGAAGCCTTGTCACCGCCATGCTGCCGACGCCGCAGAAGCGGGCCGAGATCGGACTGGCGCCGCAGCTTGCCAAGCCGGAGGACAAGGCGGTTGCCGACCGGGCCTTTGCCGATCTTGCCTCACTGACCGTTCCGCTGCCGGTGCTGCGGCCTGTTGAAATCGAGGCCGTGGAAAGCGAGACACCCGCACCTGTGCCCGCGGTTGCGCCGGTTCTGGCATCCGTCCAGCCGGCCCCGGCTGATTTCACGCGCTTCGTCGTCGGTCGCAAGCCGGCCAATACATCAGATATCGCCGACCGGCTGACCCATCCCGCACCGACGGCCGAGCAGATCGCGGTGTTGCCGGTCTCCGCGTCGGAGCATGTCTCGGGCGGCGTCGGCGAGATGTCCGCACGAGCGCTGATTGCCTGGGCGGTACGGTCACCGGAAACGTCAGTTGAACTCACGGCGCCTGCCATGATCGGCAACACCTATCCGAAGGGGGGCGGCGAGGGCAGGACGGTTGCCTCAGGTGCGGCTGGAACCAGCTTCAAGACCAGCCGTTTCGGCACCGAGGGCTGAACTCAAATAGGCTCGATAGGGATCGCCCCAGAAAAATAGAGGTCAGATTGACTTTCAATCAAATGGAATGATAACCTTCGTCGTTCAGAAAAATTGAAAGATGTGACGATGACCATCCCGTTTCGCCGTCCCATTCCTCTGCTCGACAATGACGTGCTGCGCACCTTCGTCGCTATTGCAGAGACCGGTAATTTTTCGACTGCGGCCGAGACCGTGTTTCGCACGCCGTCGGCCGTTTCCATGCAGATCAAAAAGCTCGAAGAGCAGCTGGGCGTGATGCTGTTTCGCCGCGATGCGCGCTCGGTGACGCTGACCCAGCACGGCGAAATGCTGCTGTCCTATGCACGCAACATCCTGGCGCTTTCCAACGAGGCGGTATCGCGCTTCATCATGCCCGAGCTCAGCGGCGTGGTGCGGCTCGGCGCGCCCGAGGATATCGGCGAGCGGCTGCTGCCGCAGGTCCTCAAAAGCTTTGCACAGACCTATCCGGGCATCATGGTCGATGTGACGATCGACATGAGCATCGGCCTGAAAAAGCGGATGGAGGAGCAGCGCCTCGATCTCGCGCTCATCAACTGCGCCACGCGGCCTTTCCCGACCAATGGCGAAGTCGTTTATCGCGAACGGCTCGTCTGGGCCGGCGCCAAGTGCGGTTCGGCGCATCGGCGCGATCCGTTGCCGATCTCGATCTGGGAAGACGGCTGCATCTGGCGGCAGGAAGCGATCACCCAGCTCGAGCGCAACAAGCGGCCGTATCGCGTCGCCTATCTCAGCGCCCACACGATGGCGCAGCGCGCCGCCGTGGTCTCCGATCTCGCCATTGCGCCGCTGCCGCTCTCCTATGTCAGCGATGACATGGCGATCCTCGGCATCCAGGAAGGGCTACCGGAGCTGGGGTCTTTCGATATCCAGCTTTTGACGGCATCGCAGATGACGGGGCCGATCGAAACGGTCGCGGACAGCATCCGTGCATCCTTCGCCGAAAGATCGAAAGCTGCTGCTGCCTGAATTCGGTTAGCCGGTGAACTTTTCGCTCACGAACGCGTTATCCCGCCCGGACGGCATCAGCCGTTCGGGGTTGATTTCATAAAAGGATTTCGCACATGACGACCACGGGTAAAATCGCATCCGCCTTGATGATCCTTCTTGCGCTTTCTTCCTGCGCCAACACGATCCGTGGCATGGGCAGGGATACGGCAAATGCCGTCAATGCCACACAGGATGCCGGCCGCAGTGTCGATCGCGCAGCGAAGAGATAATTGCTTTCAGATTTTCGAAGCCGGATAGGCTTTTTCCAGACCGCCGGATCGGGTCAGCCCGGTCCGGAATGCGGCATAGGCCGGGTGCTGGCTGGAACGCGCCGCCTCCATGAGCCTGATCTGCAGCCGGTCGGGCGCAGCTCCGCCGATCCACTTGCCGAGGGTTTCAAGCTTCAGCGAATTGAGAAGGCGCGAGGCGGAGGCGAGATCGAGGTGCCGATAGAGGCCCGCGAGCAGGTTGTCGTCCTGCACCGGATTTTCCATCAGCAGCGACAGATAGGATTTGTCGGTTTCCGAGAGCGCCGCGAGTTTTTCCGCGACGGTATCGCGATCGGGGAAGGGCACCGTGCCAGTCATAACGAATCGTCCAGTCCTTGTTATCGGAAGGTTTATAGACTGGCCTTGACCTTCTCGGCTACATCGGCCGGAACCCAGCGGCTCCAGAGTTCCTCATAATTCTGCAGAAAATAGAGGGCTGCATTTTCGTTGTCCTCGCCGTTTTCATCCTGCCAGGCGAGGATCTGGCTGATGGTCTCGTTATCCCAGCTGCGCGCCTTCAGATAGGTCATGACGGGGCCGGCGCGGTCGGCAAAGGACCGAGTCATCAGCGTGAAGGCCTGCGACACTGGATAGGCGTTCACCTTGGGCTTGGCGCAGCCGCGAACCGAGGTGCAGGCGTCCCATTCGGCCTGATCGTGCGGCACGCCGAAATCCAGAAGCTTCATGTCATACTTGCCGATGACCGATGTCGGCGACCAGTAATAGCCGAGCCAGCCGACCTTGTTGTCGAAGGCGCGGGCAATCGAATCGTCGAAATCTTCAGGGGTCCGGCTGTCGACCAGTGCAAAGCCGAGCTTGTCGGCATCGAGCGCCTTGAAGAGATTGCCGGTCGAGATCTTGCAGGCCCAGGATTCCGGGCAATTGTGGACGGCGGCGTGCGAGGGGGCGTCGATATCGGGAAAGAGTTCCGGGTGCTTCAGCGCATCCCGTACGGAGCCGATATCCGGGTTTGCATCGGCGATGAATTTGGGGATGTACCAGCCTTCGATCGCGCCGTCGGCAAGAATTTCGGCGCCCTTCACCAGCCGGCCCTCTTTGATGGCGGTATCGAGCTGCGGCTGGACGGCCTTTGTCCAGAATTCCGAGGCGATATCGGGCGTGCCCCTGCCATTCATGGAGGCGAAGGTCGGCAGCGTATCGCCATGGACAATCGAGACGGAGCAGCCGTAGCCTTTCTCGAGGATGAATTTGTCGAAGCTCGCGGCGATGCCGGCGGAACCCCACCTCATCTCGGCAATCGAGACTTTGCCGCATCCGGCGGCTTGCGCAATTCCCGCATACAGACAGACGGCAAGGATGAACGACGTGAAAAATGTCTTCATTATAAGTCCCCCGAAATTTTCTATGTGATCGAACGTGCATGCACCGGGGCAATTAGCCGACAAATCTCTCCGCCGCTTCAGGTGCCCATCGCCCGGCCGGAATATGCTCGGTGGGCCTTCCTGTCTGCGGCGCCGTTCGTCTGGTTTTCCGGCGGCTCGTCGCTGGCCATTTCTATCGATGGCTGATGATGAACAAGCCTACGGATTTGCGGCAAGAAATCAACTCTCTTTTCTGTCTTCCATTAGCCACTAAATAATTGAATTCGAAGAATTTATGCCGGCGCTCATGATGGTGCGACCTTGCGCGCGGTGGAGGCAAATGTGCCCCTGCGGAAAGAGCTGAAAACGGTTTCACACGAGAAAAATTAGAAAAAGTGCAAAAAAGGTCGAAATTCGCTTCAAGGCGCGCTTTCAATAACCATCCGGTAAGAATGTGCCGTTATCAGTTGTGACGCGGCGGGGGACAACCGCTGCTTCTCCGGATCAGGTAGAGCGTCCCGGAGAAAGCGAGCTTCATCGCGTAATGGTGAAGGCGTCAGCGTTTTATGGCAAACCGCGTTGGGCTGATGGCCTGATCGCGGTTTTCGCATTTCTGGGTTCTTGTTGACCCGCCGACAACGCTCATTGTAGGCCTGCGGGAAACGCTTCACGGATAGACCCTAATGACCAGAGCCATCATGCTGCAGGGAACCGGCTCGGATGTCGGCAAGACGGTGCTGGTGGCCGGGCTTTGCCGGCTGGCGGCCAATCGCGGGCTGACGGTGCGGCCGTTCAAGCCACAGAACATGTCGAACAATGCGGCGGTTTCCGACGACGGCGGCGAGATCGGCCGGGCGCAATGGCTGCAGTCGCTTGCCGCCCGCACGCCATCATCAGTGCATATGAACCCGGTGCTCCTGAAGCCGCAGTCCGAGAACGGCAGCCAGATCATCGTGCAGGGCAGGGTGTTCGGACAGGCCAAGGGGCGCGACTATCAGCGGCTGAAGCCGCAGCTCATCTCTTCCGTGCTGGAGAGTTTCGCCAAGGTGTCGGAAGGTGCCGATCTCGTCGTGGTCGAGGGGGCGGGTTCGCCGGCAGAAATCAATCTCAGGGCCGGTGATATCGCCAATATGGGCTTTGCGACACGGGCAAATGTGCCTGTCGTTCTCGTCGGCGATATCGACCGCGGCGGGGTCATCGCCTCGCTCGTCGGCACCCATGCGATCCTTGCCGAAGAGGATCGCAGGATGATTTCGGGCTATATCATCAACAAGTTCCGTGGGGATGCGAGCCTGTTCGACGACGGGATCACGTCGATCGGCAAGTTCACCGGCTGGCCCTGTTTCGGCGTCGTACCCTGGCTGAAGGCGGCGGGGCGGCTGCCGGCGGAAGATTCCGTCGTGCTGGAGCGGCTGGCCAAGGGCGAGCGAGGGGCGCTGAAGATTGCCGTGCCGGTGTTGCCGCGCATTGCCAATTTCGACGATCTCGATCCGCTGCGGGCCGAGCCTGACGTCGAGCTCGTCTTCGTGCGATCAGGCGAGCGGCTGCCTGATGATGCTGGGCTCATCATCCTGCCTGGCTCGAAATCGACCATATCGGATCTCAGCGATCTCAGGGCGCAGGGATGGGACCGTGACCTTGCCGCTCATGTGAGGCGGGGCGGCCGGGTGATCGGCATCTGCGGCGGCTACCAGATGCTCGGCCGCATGGTACACGATCCGCTCGGTATCGAAGGCGGGAGGGCGGAGATGCCGGGGCTTTCGCTTCTCGACGTCGAGACCGAGATGGCGCCGGAAAAGACCGTGCGCAACAGTGCGGCCCGCTCGACCGAATATGACGTGCCGCTTGCCGGCTACCAGATCCATCTCGGCATGACCCGCGGGCCGGATTGCATCAGGCCTTCGGCGATCGTCGACGGTGTACCGGATGGGGCGCTTTCGGCCGACGGCCGGATCATGGGTACCTATCTGCACGGCCTCTTCGGCAGCGACGCCTACCGCGCCCGGCTGCTTCAAAGCTTTGGCCTTTCGGGCGAAGGCGGCAACTACCGCCAGAGTGTCGACCGGGCGCTTGACGAGGTCGCAAGCGGCCTGGAGCAACATCTCGATCCGCGCTGGCTTGCAGGGCTGCTCGGCTAGGCGGATGTGGCCTGTGTTCATCGGAGTCGTTCTGCTATTGCCAAATTAGTTGACTCAGTCCATTAATTATTGCTCCGACGCACCCGGTCGAGAGCGATGAAACCATGAGCATACTGGATAGATTTTCACTGGCGGGCCAGGTGGCGCTCGTGACCGGCGGCGGCCGTGGCCTGGGTTTCGAGATGGCACGCGCACTGGCCGAGGCCGGCGCGCATATCGTCGTTACCGGGCGCACGGCGGCGACGCTGGACGGTGCCGTAAGGGCCATTCGCGGCGCCGGTGGCACGGCGGAGGCGGCCGCGTTCGATATCGTCGACCGAGAGGCTCAGCGTGCGCTCATGGCCGACATCGAAAAGATCCATGGCCGTCTCGATATTCTGATCAACAATGTCGGCGCCCGCGACAGGCGGCCGCTGGCCGAATTCGACGACGATGCCATCATCGAACTGTTGCGCACCGATCTGGCCGCGGCGATGACGCTTTCGCGGGATGCTGCCGTGCGGATGAAGCGGCATAATCACGGCCGCCTGATCGCGGTGACTTCGATCAGCGGCCATGTCGTCATGCCCGGTGACTGTGTCTATCCGGCGGCCAAGCAGGGCCTCACCGGCCTGATGCGCGGCATGGCGGTCGAATTCGGCCCGCACGGCATCACCAGCAACGCGATTGCGCCCGGCTGGTTCGCTACCGAGACGAACGCGGCAATGGCTGCGAACGAGGAATTGATGCCCTTTGTGCGCCAGCGCATCCCGGTCCAGCGCTGGGGCCGCCCGGATGAGATCGCCGGCGCGGCGCTGTTTCTCGCAAGCGGCGCCGCTTCCTTCGTCAACGGCCACATCCTGACCGTCGACGGCGGCATGACGGTCAGGATGTGAGGGGAGATCCCTCCTTCATTCCTGCGGCAGATGTCTCAAATCTCGCCTGAAACTTCGCGGCGGCGGCGGTCGAGTTCTTCGCTGTAGCGGCGCAGTGTGTGGCTTTCGCTGAGCTGGCCGATCACCTTGCGCTCGATGAGGTTGTTGACGACGGCGAGCGCTTCGCTTTCGGTCTTGTCGAAGATCGCGGCGGCCTGCTTGGCGTTCATCTGCGGCTGCAGGAAATCGTTCTTGTAGCGGATGAAATCGGCGAGATTCTGGGCTTCGTCCTGCGCGCTGGTGGGGTTTGCGTAGATTTCCGGCACGAGCACGAGACCGGCATATTTGTCGCCGTCTTCGACGAGAATGACGCGCTGCGTCGAGCCGATCGGGAAGGCCTCCTTGAACGCGTCCATCGTTATTCCAAGTCTTGCGGTCTTCACGTCTGATCGCATCAGCTTGTCGACGGTCAGGTTGCGGATCCAGCCGACGTCATGGGCGCTGCGGATGCTCTCGCCGCGCAGGTGAAAGCGCCATGTGGCGAAGGAGTAGCCGAAGGTGGTGCGCACCACGAGCGAGGAGGTGATGACGGCGGCGAGTACCAGGGCGGTGATCGGAAAGTCGCCGGTGATCTCCAGCGCCAGGAAGGTCATGGTCAGCGGTCCGCCGATGACGGCGACGGCAAGCGAACTCATGCCGACCACGGCATAGATGACGGGGGTCAGCGTCGCATCGGCAAAATAGGGGGCGGAATAGGCAAAGAGCTTGCCGAGCAGGGCACCCATGAAGAGCGAGGCAAAGAACAGGCCGCCCCTGAAGCCGGAGCCGATCGAGACGGCCGAAGCGACCGATTTCAGCAAAAACAGGCTGATAAGGGCGGGGATCGCCACTTCGTTGGCGAGGTTCAGATGCAGTGCGCCATGTCCGGCGGCCAGAATCTGCGGCGAGACCAGCGCCAGCAGGCCGACGACGATGCCGCCGAGCGCCGGGCGAAAGGGCAGCGGGACGGAACTCTTTCGCGCCAGTTCCTCGACGAAGGCGACGCCCTGCATGAGCAGGATGCCGATGCCGGCGCAGAAGGCGCCGAGTGCGATCGCCGGCACGTAATCGGCCGGCTGGACAGCGCCGAAACTGCCGACATCGATGATGAAATCGCTGCCGGCAAGCAGGCGGGCAACCAGTGTGGCGACGAGGGCTGCAACGACGACCGGTGTCAGCGAGACGATGGCGTATGTGCCGATGATGAGCTCGAAGGCGTAGAAGGCGCCGGTCAGCGGCGCATTGAAGGCGGCCGCGATGGCACCGGCGGCGCCGCAACCGACGAGGATGCGAAGGTCCGCTCGGCGAAGCTGCAGCTTCAGTCCGAACTTCGAGGCGATGCCGGCGGCAAGCTGCGTGTAGCCGGCTTCCAGCCCCACGGAGGCGCCGAAGCCGTTGGAGACGACGTTCTGGACGGCGACAAGGATGCTGTCGGTCAACGACAGGCGGCCGCCATGCAGCGCATTGGCCTCGATCGGGTCGACCAACGGCTTCTTGCGCCACTTGGCGAGGATGAAGAACAACAAGCCGAGCAGGATGCCGCCGGCGAAAGGCGCCGTCATCAGCAGGAACTGGTTGTCGATCTGCGAAGCGCTGAGCCGGGTTTCGGTTTCGATGCCGAAGATCAACCGATGCATTGCCTCGGACACGAAACTCATGGCGCTGACCGCCAGCCCCGCAGCGATGCCGACCAGCGCGCCGGCAAAGACCAGGCCTATTTCACTTTGTCTGGCGAGGGCGCGCAGACGTCCCAAATCGAATATGGTTGTGAAGGGCCGGAAGCGGCGGATATCCATTCGGGAGAGCATCATAGGAGAACTAGGCGACAGGAGCGGCGGTCAAGGGTGGCAGGCGGCACCGCATGCCTGCCAATTGCGGCTAAATACCGGCCGGGCAGTAAAGTTTCTATGACATAAGTTTTTGAATAAACACGATAATCTTGGTAGTGTAAGTAGAGATGAACCTCTCTGGCACAGTGCGCGGCAATTGACATGGGGGTTGCGCGCGCCTAACCATGAAACCACATAATGGATGGTTCCGGATCGGCCCGACGCCTTCCGGATGAAAAGGGAATGTGACGAGGCGGACCCAAACCGGGGGCCTTCATCACAGCCGACCCCGCGACTGTAGAGCAGTCAGGGTCTTCCGTCCGGCATTTCGACCGCCGCGCCGACGGCCCGCATCCTGCGGGCGGGCAAGGTGGAACAGGTGCCGGAAAAGCCACTGGAAATGCATCGTGATCAGCCGGGGCAGGACGCCTCTCTTTCTACGAATCGTCCGCCTTTTCACGAGATGCAGCCGGGAAGGCGAGGCAGATCCGCTGGCACGATCAGGGGCGACCGGAAACGGTTGCCCCTATCGCCGCCGACAACTGCGAGCCAGGAGACCTGCCGTCCGTGCCGGGCATAGTGCCCAACTGGGTGTTTTGCCCGCTGCCAGCACGGAGGTTGTTTTGGCTGAAGAATGTGAATCAGCGCTGCCTCTGGCAGTGCGTATAAGAGATCGCTGGCCGGGAGCTCGAAATGATGGAGCCTTGGTGCCTGTCATTGGACGTCAGCCGGCGCGTGCTTTCCTCTCCTCCCTCATTCCTGTGCTTGTCACAGGAATCCAGCGTGCCCAAGTCCTTGGGCACGCTAGACTCATTTCACATTGGCATGGATTCATTCACGGCGCAGACGCGCCGTGGCTGGATTCCTGTGACAAGCACAGGAATGAGGGAAGCAGAGGGGGCCGCGCCCATCCTCCGCAGGCGGTGTTGTCATGACCGCCACCTTCATCCTCGGCGGCGCCCGCTCCGGCAAATCCCGTTTCGCCGAAAACCTTGTCACGTCCGGCGGCCTCGACCGGCACTACATCGCCACCGGCCGCGCCTGGGACGACGAGATGCAGGCGCGCATCGACCAGCACAAGGCCGATCGCGGTCCCTCCTGGACCACGCACGAGGAGCCGCTCGATCTTACGGAGCGCCTTGCGGCCATCGATGGCGAGGGCAGGGCGATCCTGGTCGACTGCCTGACGCTCTGGCTCACCAACCTGATGATGGACGGGCGCGATATCGCTGCCCAGTCCGCAGCGCTCGCCGCCTTCCTGCCGCGGGCGAAGGCGCGGCTCGTCATCGTTTCCAATGAAGTCGGCCTCGGCATCGTGCCTGAGAACCGCATGGCGCGCGAGTTTCGCGACCATGCCGGCCGGTTGCACCAGATGATCGCGGCAAATGCCGACGACGTCTATTTCATCGCGGCCGGACTGCCGCTGAAAATGAAGGGTTAGTTCCATGCAGCAGAAAATTCCCGCAACCGTCATCACCGGCTTCCTTGGTGCCGGCAAGACGACCATGATCCGCAACCTGCTCGCCAATGCCGGCGGCAAGAAGATCGCGCTCATCATCAACGAGTTCGGCGATCTCGGCGTCGATGGTGACGTACTGAAGGGATGCGGGGCGGAAAACTGCACCGAGGACGACATCATCGAGCTCACCAATGGCTGCATCTGCTGCACGGTCGCCGACGATTTCATTCCGACCATGACCAAGCTTCTGGAGCGTGAGCAGCGCCCGGACCATATCGTTATCGAAACCTCGGGCCTCGCGCTGCCGCAGCCACTGGTGGCCGCCTTCAACTGGCCGGATATTCGCAGCGAAGTCACCGTCGATGGCGTCATTACCGTGGTCGACAGCGCAGCCGTCGCCGCCGGTCGTTTTGCCGATGACCACGATGCCGTCGATGCGCGCCGCGTCGAGGATGAATCGCTCGACCATGAAAGCCCGATCGAGGAACTGTTCGAGGATCAACTGACCTGCGCCGACCTGATCGTGCTGAACAAGACCGACCTGATCGACAGCGACGGGCTCGGCCGCGTGAAGAGCGAAGTTGCCTCGCGCATTGTCCGCAAGCCGGTGATGATCGAGGCCAGGAATGGCGACGTGCCGGCAAGCGTGCTGCTCGGCCTCGGCATCGGCACGGAAGACGACGTCGTCAACCGCAAGTCCCATCACGAACTGGAGCATGAGGATGGCACGCCGCATGACCACGACGAATTCGACAGTTTCGTCGTCGAGCTTGGCGCGATCTCGGATACGGCCGGTTTCGTCGAGAAGCTGAAGGGCATCATTGCCGAGCATGACGTGCTGCGCCTCAAGGGCTTCATCGACGTCTCCGGCAAGCCGATGCGCCTGCAGCTGCAGGCCGTGGGTGCCCGTATCGACCAGTATTTCGACCGCGCCTGGGCATCGGGTGAAACGCGCAGCACGCGCCTCGTCGTCATCGGCCTTCACGAGATGGATCAGGACGCGGTACGCAAGGCGATCGAAGCGCTCGTCTGAGGATATAAAATGCATCTGCTTCTGGCCCAGCAGGGAACGATCAGCGACGGGGACGAGGCAATCGACCTCGGCCAGTCGCCGGGCGATATCCTGTTCCTGTCGGCTGCCGACACCGAGCTTGCGGCAATTGCCGCGGCTCATGCCGGCGGGGCGGCCGGCCATTCGCTGCGGCTTGCGAGCCTGATGAGCCTGAAGCATCCGATGTCGGTCGATACTTACGTTGAACGCACGGCGCGGCATGCGAAGCTGATCATCGTGCGGGCGCTGGGTGGGGCGAGCTATTTTCACTATGCGCTGGAGGCGCTGCATGCGGTGGCGGCGCGCAGTGGTGCGCTGATTGCGGTGTTGCCGGGGGATTCCAAGCCGGATGCCGGGCTGACGCCGTTTTCGAATGTGGCGCTTGAAGATCTCAATGCGCTGTGGGGCTATCTGATCGAGGGTGGAGACGCTAACACGCGGGGCTTTCTTGCCTATGCGGCGGCGATGCTCTCGGGAGCGGAGAAGCCGGCGCCGGCTGCGCCGCTGATGAAGGCGGGGATCTGGTGGCCGGGGCGGGGGCTGGTTGGCGTTGAGGAGTGGAAGGGGTTAGTTACCAGTGTTCCTGCGGAGGCACCCCCCTCTGTCCTGCCGGACATCTCCCCCACAAGGGGGGAGATCGACTCGTGGGACGGGTCTCCCCAAACAACGGATGTCGGGCGGAGGTCTCGCCTCTTGCCGATCTCCCCCCTTGTGGGGGAGATGCCCGGCAGGGCAGAGGGGGGTATTGCACACTCGACGGCCGAGGGTGCAACCGCCCGCCCGACTGTCGCCATCGCCTTCTACCGCGCACTCGTGCAGAGCGGCGAAACCCGCCCCGTCGAAGCCTTGATCGAGGCTCTGCAGGCGCAAGGCCTGCGTCCGCTGCCGGTCTTCGCCTACAGCCTCAAGGACCCGGTCTCCAAAGGCATCCTCGAAAGTATCTTCGTGGACCTCAAGCCCGACGTCGTCATCAACACCACCGGCTTTGCCGTCTCCGCCCCCGGCGCCGATCGTGAGCCGACGGTACTGGAGGCCAATGACGCCATCGTGCTGCAGGCGATCTTCTCCGCTTCGTCGCGGGAGGTCTGGGCCGGCTCGTCGCAGGGACTGTCGGCCCGCGATCTCGGCATGAATGTTGCACTGCCGGAGGTGGATGGCCGCGTGCTGTCGCGCGCCGTCTCCTTCAAGGCGGCCGCCCGCTATGATGCCGCGGTCGAGGCCAATATCGTTTCCAGCGAGCCTGATGCCGGGCGCACGAGATATGTGGCCGCCCTTGCCGCCAACTGGGCGCGGCTGCGGCAGAGGCATGCGGCGGAGCGGCGTATCGCGCTCGTCATGGCGAATTATCCGAACCGTGACGGGCGACTTGGTAATGGCGTCGGTCTTGATACGCCGGCTGGCACCATCGAGGTGATGCGGGCGATGGAGGCGGCCGGCTATCCTGTCGCCGATATTCCCGCTGATGGTGATGCGTTGATGCGGCATTTGATGGCGGGGCCGACCAATTCCGGCTTTGACGGCAGGGTGGTGCGCGAGACGCTTTCCTTGAGTCGATACACGAGCTTCTTCTCGTCTCTTCCCGTTCAGATTCAGGATGAGGTGACGGGCCGATGGGGCGATCCCGAGGCCGATCCTTATCTGCGAGAGGGTGGCTTCGCGCTGCCCTTTGCCCGGTTCGGCGGGTTGTTGATCGGGATCCAGCCGGCGCGGGGCTATCATATCGATCCGAAGGAAAGCTATCACTCACCCGATCTCGTGCCGCCGCACGGTTATTTCGCCTTTTATGCTTTCCTGCGTGAAGAGTTCGGCGCCGATGCCGTCATTCACATGGGCAAGCATGGCAATCTGGAATGGCTGCCGGGCAAGGCGCTGGCGCTGTCGGAAACCTGTTATCCCGAAGCGATCCTCGGACCGTTGCCGCATCTTTATCCCTTCATCGTCAACGATCCCGGCGAGGGCACGCAGGCCAAGCGCCGCACCGGCGCTGTGATCATCGACCATCTGACGCCGCCGCTGACGCGGGCCGAAAGCTATGGGCCGCTCAAGGATCTGGAGGCTCTGGTCGATGAATATTATGAGGCTTCGGGTGGCGATCCCAGGCGGATCCGGTTGCTGTCGCGGCAGATCCTCGAGCTTGTTGCCGATATCGGGCTGGATCGGGATGCGGGGATCGCCAGGGGGGAGAGTGAAGGCGAGGCGTTGAAGAAGCTTGATGCCTATCTCTGCGATCTCAAGGAAATGCAGATCCGTGACGGGTTGCATGTGTTTGGGGTGTCGCCGGAAGGGCGGTTGCTGACGGATCTCACCGTGGCGTTGGCGCGGGTGCCGCGTGGGCTGGGTGAGGGTGGGGATGCGAGTTTGCAGCGGGCGATTGCTGGGGATGCGTTGAAAAACCCCTCCCCAACCCCTCCCCACAAGGGGGAGGGACTAGCTGGGTGCACCGTTTCAATTTCGCATACGGCTGCTGAGGTTGCCGCAAGCGCGGCGGCAAGTCCCTCCCCCTTGTGGGGAGGGGTTGGGGAGGGGTCTTCTTTCGACCCCCTCGATTGCGATATGGCCGCTCCCTGGACAGGCTCGCGCCCGCCAATCCTCGCCGATGTCACCGACGCCCCCTGGCGCACCAATGGCGACACCGTCGAGCGCATCGAACTGCTCGCCGCCAAGCTTGTCTCCGGTGAAATCACCTGCCCACACCTCTGGTCCCAAACCAGAGCCGTCCTCGACGAAATCGAAGCCCGCCTTAAACCTTCCATCATCGCCTGCGGCCCGGCCGAAATCGCCAGTCTGCTTCGTGGCCTCGACGGCCGTTTCGTCCCGCCCGGTCCATCCGGCGCGCCGACGCGTGGCCGGCCTGATGTCCTGCCGACGGGGCGGAATTTCTACTCCGTCGACAGTCGCGCGGTGCCGACGCCGGCGGCCTATGAGCTCGGCAAGAAATCCGCCGAACTGCTGATCCGCCGCTATGTTCAGGATCATGGCGAATGGCCCGTCTCCTTTGGGCTGACGGCCTGGGGCACGTCGAATATGCGCACCGGGGGCGACGATATCGCCCAGGCGCTGGCGCTGATCGGCGTCAAGCCGGTGTGGGACATGGCCTCGCGGCGGGTCACCGGCTACGAGGTCATTCCGCCGGCCATGCTGCGGCGGCCGCGGGTGGATGTGACGCTGCGGATTTCAGGCTTTTTCCGAGATGCTTTTCCGGAGCAGATCGCGCTGTTCGACAAGGCGATCCGCGCTGTCGGCGGATTGGATGAGGATGCGGCCGACAATCCGATAGCCGGGCGCATGCGCGGCGAGGCGGCGCGGCTGGCGGCGGCCGGGCTCGATGAGAAGGCGGCGGCAAAGCGGGCCGGCTATCGTATCTTCGGTTCCAAGCCCGGCGCCTATGGCGCCGGTCTGCAGGCGCTGATCGACGAGAAGGGCTGGGAGCGGCGGGCGGATCTTGCCGAAGCCTATCTCGTCTGGGGCGGCTATGCCTATGGCGCGGGCGAAGAAGGGCAGGCCGAACGCGGGCTTTTCGAAGAACGACTGCGGTCCATCCAGGCTGTGGTGCAGAACCAGGACAATCGCGAGCATGACCTGCTCGACAGCGACGATTATTACCAGTTCGAAGGCGGCATGGCGGCGGCGGCCGAAGCGCTGGGCGGTGCGCGGCCGGCGATCTACCACAACGACCATTCTCGGCCGGAAAAGCCCGTGATCCGTTCGTTAGAAGAAGAGATCGGGCGGGTGGTGCGCGGGCGCGTCGTCAATCCGAAATGGATCGAGGGCGTCATGCGCCACGGCTACAAGGGCGCCTTCGAGATATCAGCGACGGTCGATTATCTCTTTGCCTTTGCAGCGACGACGGGAGCGGTCGGCAACCATCATTTCGAGGCCGTCTATCAGGCCTTCGTCGCCGACCCCAAGGTGCGCGATTTCATGGCCGAGAAGAACCCGGCCGCCCTTTCCGAGATGAAAGAGCGGCTGGCGGAGGCGATCGAGCGCAAGCTCTGGACGCCGCGCAGCAACTCCGCCCAATTCGACCTCAGTGAAGTCAACGAAACCAGGAAAAGAGCAGGCAGACAGCCATGAGCGAAGAGCCAGTCGTACCAGCCGAAAAGGACGATGCCCGTCACGCCGAGAAGATGGCGAAGAAGAAGGCCGCCCGTGACAAGATCATGGCGACCAAGACGGATGAGAAGGGCCTGATCATCGTCCACACCGGCAAGGGCAAGGGCAAGTCGTCAGCCGCCTTCGGCATGATCTTCCGCCATATCGCCCATGGCAAGCCGTCTGCCGTCGTGCAGTTCATCAAGGGCGCGATGTGGACGGGCGAGCGCGACCTGATCGAGAAGCATTTCTCCGATGTCTGCCAGTTCCATACGATGGGCGAGGGCTTTACCTGGGAAACGCAGGACCGGGCGCGCGACGTGGCGGCTGCCCGTGCGGCCTGGGAAAAGGCCAAGGAGCTGATCCGCGACGAGCGCAATTCCATGGTGCTGCTCGACGAGATCAATATCGCGCTGCGCTACGACTATCTCGATATCAACGAGGTGGTGGAATTTCTTAGGAACGAGAAGCCCTATATGACGCATGTCGTGCTGACGGGCCGCAATGCCAAGGACGAGTTGATCGAGATCGCCGATCTCGTGACCGAGATGGAGCTGATCAAGCATCCTTTCCGCTCCGGCATCAAGGGGCAGCCGGGCGTGGAATTCTGATCCTCGATCTCTTTTTTACGCAATTCCGGACGCAAAACCGCTGCACACTTTTGCTGGAATTGCTCTAGTTCGCGAGATGGCCGCGCAGGATCGCGGCCGTTTCCTCATCGGCCGGGAAGAGCGTTTCGATCGCCAGTTCCGACAGGGTTATATCGACAGGCGTGCCGAAGACGGTCGTTGTCGAGATGAAGGAGAGCAGGCCTGCTTTCGTCGCGAGTTTTAGCGGTACGGCGATGCCGGCAAGGTCGGCATGGCTCTCGCCGGCAGCTTCGGGTGCGGGATAGGAGAGCAGTTCCTTCAGAAGCTTTTCCATGACGGGATCGCCGGAGACCGATATCTGCTGGCGCACGCGGTCGAGAAGGTGGGCGCGCCATTCGGCAAGATTGGCGATGACAGGCGCAAGGCCCTGCGGATGCAAGCTGAGGCGCAGTACGTTGACCGGCGGTTCCAGCAAGAATGGATCGGCAATGGCCTGCAGCAGCGGTGCGATGGCGGCATTGGCCGCAACCAGCGTCCAGTGGCGATCGATGGCGATGGCGGGGAAGGGCTCGTGGCCTTTCAGCACCATGTCGATGGCGCGCCGCGCCGGCTCGAAGGCCGGATCGTCGAGCGCGCGTTCGGCAAAGACCGGGGCGAAACCCGCCGCCAGCAGCAGCGGGTTCCGGTCTCGCAAGGGCACGCCGAGCCGTTCGGCCAGATGCAGCAGCATCTCGCGGCTCGGGGTCGAGCGCCCGCTCTCGATAAAGCTCAAGTGCCGTTGGGAGATATCGGCTTCCAGCGCCAGGTCCAGTTGGCTCATGCGGCGGCGCTGGCGCCATTCGCGCAGGTGATCTCCGAGAGAGCGGGCGGTCGGCGTCATCAGGCGGCTTCCGGCAGTTGGTCGATGAAGCCGCAGACGAATTTCAGCTTGCCGCCTTCGAGTTCGGCAAAATCCGTGCCCTTGATCTGCGCTTCGCCATTTGCAGGCCCGAGACCCCAGGAGAAGCGCAGGACATCGCCATAGCCGTCGGCGGTGCCGATCAGTTCGAAGCGAAAGCCGGGGAAGCGGCTCTGCACGGCCTCGACCAGCGAGTTGATCTGCTCATGGCCTTCGCCGCGCATCAGCGGATCGAGATAGGTTGCGGAATCCGCCCAGCTCTCGGCAATGAGAGCGCGGCGGCGGGCGGCGTCCGTCTCGTTCCAGATGGCGAGGTAGCGCTCGGCGTTGGTGGTTGCGTCGTTTGTCGGGGCATCGTTCATCGGATCATCTCCTTTTGGTTGCCTGTCATGTTCAGGCAGGGCGATCATCGGCGAAAGCGGTGCAGCCTATCAATTACGCGGGAGGTAATGGAAGACAGATCGACGATCGGTTTTCTCGCAATTGCGGATGCAAAATCGCTGTACATTTTTGTTGGAATTCCTCATCTCGCGGCTTGGTGATTTGACAGGCGTGGAGGCAGCCTGGAGATTTGCGGCGACCCTTTTGCCCCGGAGGAGACATTGGTGAAAACCCGTAGGTACAAAGCCTTAGCCGCATTCGCCATCGCGCTTCTCAGCGCATCCGCGACGCAGGCGACTATTATCGATGACTGGAATACGATCAAGGTGCCGCCAGCACCGGCGCTGAAGCCGGTCAGCGTGAATACGTCGGATACGGCACTGCTGCTCCTCGATTTCAACGGCGCGCAGGACCCGACCAAAGGGCCATGCAACACGAAGAACAAACCGCGTTGCATCGCCTCGCTTCCGAAGGTGGAAAAGCTGATGAACGAGGCGCGCAAGAGCGGCGTGCCCGTGATCTACAGCATCACCGGTGGTGCTACGAAGGCCGACATAGCCAGCGTGCTGGCACCGAAGGCGGGCGATGCGATCGTACAAGCCGGCGCCAACAAGTTTATCAACACCGATCTCGAAAAGATCCTGAGCGAGAAACACATCAAGACCATCATCGTGGCCGGCACGGCATCAGAAGGCGCGGTGCTGAATACGGCGGCCTATGCGGCGCTGAAGGGCATGAACGTCATCCTGCCCGTCGACGGCATGTCGTCTACCGACCCCTATGCCGAGCAGTATGTCGCCTGGCACTTTGCCAATGCGCCGGGTGTTTCGGCCAAGACGACGCTCACCACGATTGATGAGATCAAGTTCTAGCCCCCGAGCCAGACACGCAGCGGGTTTGTCGGATCGGCCAGAAGCTTGATCGCGAAAGCGATGCAGACGATGACGAGCAGCGGCTTGATGAGTTTTGCGCCGATGCGCATGGCGAGCCGGGAGCCGAGCTGCGCGCCGAGAAACTGGCAGACGCCCATCAAAAGGCCGATCTTCCAGAGCGTGGCGCCGAAGCTTGCGAAGACGACGAGCGCGCCGAAATTCGAGCCGAGATTGAGAAGCTTGGTGTGGGCCGTCGCCTTCAGCATGCCGAAGCCGGCGAGGGTGACGAAAGCCAGCATGAAGAAGGAGCCGGTGCCGGGGCCGAAGACGCCGTCATAGAAGCCGATGACAGGCACCAGCGTCAGGCCGAAGAGGAAGGGCGTCATCCGGCGGTGCGTGTCGGAATCGTTGAGGTTCGGTTTGACGGCGAAGAAGATGGCGATCGCCACCAGCAGCACCGGCATGACGGCCTGCAGCACCTGGCCGGGAACGAGCGTGGCGAGTGCGGCACCCAGCGAACCACCCATGACGGCCATCAGCGCCATCGGCAATTGTTCCGAAAGCTTCACATGGCCCTTGCGGGCATAGGCGATGGTTGCCGAGGCGGCGCCGAAGAGCGACTGCACCTTGTTGGTGCCGAGCGTCTGCAGCGGCGGGATGCCGGCGATCAGCATGGCGGGAACGGTGATCAGGCCGCCGCCGCCGGCAATGGAATCGACGAAACCGGCAAAGAAGGCAGCCGCACAAAGCAGCAGAAGCAGATGGAGGGCAATGTCAGGCACGAGGCTATTCCGGGAGGGGCATTCAAGGTGAGTGCACGGGGCGGGGCGTTCGGGCGGCCTTGTTGCATTTCCGGTCCCAAGCTGCAATGGCTCCAGGGACACGGCGGGGCGTAATCGGCTGACGGGAATGAGTGAGATCATCATCGATGAGGCAAGACGGCACGTGCTTGGGCTTGGCTGCGAGCGCGGGGCTCCGGTTGGCGAGGTGATGGCGCTGGCTGTCGAGGCGCTTGAAGCGGCCGGCATCAGCGGGGCGGGGCTTGCCGCTGTCGCTTCGATCGACAGCCGAAGGGAGGAACGGGCAATCCTTGCCGTTGCGGCGCATTTTGCCGTGCCCTCCGTGTTCTTCGATGCGGCGCGGCTGGAGGCGGAGACGCCACGGCTCAGGAATCCCTCCGAGATCGTCTTTGCCCGAGTCGGCTGCCATGGCGTGGCGGAAGCGGCGGCACTTGCAGCTCTTGGCGCGCAGGCGGAACTGACGCTCGGCAAGATCAAATCTCGGCATGCGACAGCGGCTGTCGCCCGCATCGGGTTGCAGAAAGCCTGACGGGCGTTATGGTGGCGGCATCTCGCGGCGCCGTCCGGCAGGCCAGCGATTCACATCTAGAGGATATACATGCACAAGGTCATTTATGACACGGACCCGGGCGTCGATGACGCAATGGCGCTGCTTTTCCTGCATCGCCATCCCGAGATCGATCTCATTGGTATCACCACAGTCTTCGGCAATGCCTCGATCGAGACGACGACGCGCAATGCGCTGTTCCTGAAGCGGGAATGGGATATTGCCGCCCCCGTAGCGAAGGGGGCGAGCGTGACCATCGATCCGTCGCGCCACGAGCGTCCGTGGCCGACCATGGTGCATGGCGAAAATGGCCTTGGCGACATGCCGGTGCCTGATGTCATCGACCTGCCGCTCGATCCGCGTCCGGCGCATCGTTTCATCATCGAGACCGTGCGCGCCAATCCGGGCGAAGTGAGGCTGGTCGCCGTCGGCCGCATGACGAACCTAGCGCTGGCGCTGAAGGAAGACCCCGAGATTGCCAGCCTCGTGAAGGACGTCGTCATCATGGGCGGCAATTTCTATATGCCGGGCAATGTCTCGCCGGTTGCCGAAGCCAATATTCACGGCGATCCGGAAGCCGCCGATATCGTGCTGACCGCGCCGTGGAAGGTCGTCGTCATCGGTCTCGATGTCACGGCGATCACCACGATGAGTCGCAGCTATCTGGGCGACATGGCCGCCAAGGGCGACAAGGCGGTCAAGCAGCTCAACGCACTTTCGCAGTCCTATATCGACTTCTACAAGCATGCGGTCGAAGACGGCATGATGGTGCATGACAGCTGCGCCAGCGTCTATGTCGTGGCACCGGAATTGTTCAAGACGATCACGGGCACGGTGCGCGTTGTCTGCGGCGGCATTGCCGATGGCCAAACGGTCATCAAGCCGGATGGCCGCCACTTCCCACCGGGTCACTGGGATGACCTGCCGAGCCAGATCGTTGCCACCGGCATCGAGTCGGAAAAAGTGATCGGCTTGATCCGCGAGACGCTTCTGCGCGCGTGAGCGACTTCAATCGACGACTGCCGCATGCATCACGCGGCGTCACCCTCGGCCTTGTGCCGAGGGTCTGCTGCGGCCGCTGCAGATGCTCGGGACAGGCCCGAGCATGACGAAAGAGGAGTTGAGCGACTTTGGCGATGGTCGGTGCTGCGGGCAGCCCCGCTTGAGTAATATTACAACATATTCATATCATTGCGTCGCTTTCCTGCAAGATCGAATCCACCTGTTTGCAAAGTGAGTCATCTTGATCTCAGCAACTTCAAGTGAGGTGGGGCGGACGGCGTTGACCTTGCCTCTTGCCGGGCCTAGATCAGCGGGATGATTGATAGCGCATTCTCACATCTGCCGGCGCTGGAGCCGGGCAGCGTCTGGCTCGTTGGCGCCGGTCCGGGCGATCCCGGCCTGCTGACCCTCCTTGCTGCCAAGGGGCTCGCCGAGGCCGATGTGATTGTCCATGACGCGCTGGTGAATGAGGAATGCCTGAAGCTCGCGCGCTCGGGCGCCGAGTTCGAATATGCCGGAAAACGCGGCGGCAAGCCCTCGGCCAAGCAGCGGGATATTTCTCTGAGGCTGGTGGAGCTGGCGCGGGCCGGCAAACGCGTGTTGCGGCTGAAGGGCGGCGATCCCTTCGTCTTCGGACGCGGCGGGGAAGAGGCCCTGACGCTGGTCGAGCACAATATCCCCTTCCGCATCGTGCCGGGCATTACTGCCGGTATCGGCGGGCTTGCCTATGCCGGTATTCCGGTGACGCATCGCGAGATCAATCATGCAGTGACTTTTCTCACCGGTCATGATTCCTCCGGCATTGTGCCTGATGCGATCAATTGGGAAGCGATCGGCAAGGGTTCGCCTGTCATCGTCATGTATATGGCGATGAAACATATCGCCCAGATCAGCGCCAACCTCATTGCATCCGGCCGCCCGGCATCCGAGCCCGTCGCCTTCGTCTGCAATGCGGCGACCGGCGACCAGCAGGTGCTGGAAACGACACTTGGCGAAGCGGTCGTTGCCGTTACCGCCTCCGGGCTGGAGCCGCCGGCGATCGTCGTCGTCGGCGAAGTGGTGCGGCTGCGGGCCTCGCTCGACTGGCTTGGTGCGCTTGGCGGACGGCGGCTGCAGCCCGATCCTTTTCGACAGGCCGGCGGGCAAGGGAGGGAGAGCGCATGAGCGGGTTGCTGATCGCCGCACCATCCTCGGGTTCCGGCAAGACGACGGTGACACTCGGGCTGCTTCGGGCGCTGCGCAATCGCGGCGTGGCGGTGGCGCCCGGCAAGGCCGGGCCTGATTATATCGACCCGGCCTTTCATGCGGCGGCAAGCGGCACGCTCTGCCTGAATTTCGATCCCTGGGGCATGCGGCCGGAACTGATTTCGGCCAATGCGACGCTGCACCGTTCCGGCGACCGGGTGCTGCTCATCGAGGGCATGATGGGCCTGTTCGACGGCGCTGCGGACGGGCGCGGCACGGCGGCAGAACTCGCCGCACAGCTCGGGCTTTCCGTGGTGCTCGTGGTCGACGCCTCGCGGCTGTCGCAGTCGGTGGCGCCGCTCGTCAGCGGCTTTGCCGGGTTCCGCGCCGATGTACGCATTGCCGGCGTCATCCTGAACAAGGTCGGCAGCGACCGGCATGAGGCGATGCTGCGCCAGGCGCTGGAGGCGATCCGCATGCCAGTTGTCGCCGTCATCCGCAAGGATGCGATGCTCGCCCTACCGGAGCGGCATCTCGGGCTGGTACAGGCGGGTGAGCATGCGGCGCTCGACGCGTTCATCGATTATGCCGCCAATGCCGTCTCCGAAGAGTGCAATTTCGAGTTCCTGCTGCGCATCGCGCGTCAGGGCATGAACCGCCCGTCGGCTGCCAATATCGCCCGGCTGATGCCCTTCGGCCGGCACATTGCCGTTGCCCGCGATATCGCCTTTGCCTTCTGCTACGAGCATATGCTGCTCGGCTGGCGGCGGCGCGGGGCAGAGATTTCTTTCTTCTCGCCGCTGGCGGATGAAGCGCCGGCAGAGAGTGCCGATGCGATCTATCTTCCGGGCGGTTATCCCGAGCTGCATGCCGGCAGGCTTTCGGCCTCGCAGAATTTTGCCGCGGCGATGAAAGCTGCGGCGGCGCGCGGCGTGCGCATCTATGGCGAATGCGGCGGCTACATGGTGCTCGGCGAGGGCCTGATCGACGGGGGAGGCGTGCGCCATGAAATGCTCGGCCTGCTGCCGGTCGTCACCAGCTACGAGACGCGCAAGCGGCATCTCGGCTACCGGCGCGTGACGCCGCTCGCGAGCGGCTTCTTCGACAAGCCGATGACGGCGCATGAATTCCACTATTCGACGATCGTTTCCGAAGGGGAGGCCGACCGGCTTTTCGCCACGCAGGATGCGCTCGGCAACGATCTCGGCCTAGCCGGCTTGCGGCGCGGGCAGGTGGCCGGCTCCTACATGCATCTGATCGATCTTGCGGGAGCAGCCGCATGAATGCGCCGATCGTGCATGGCGGCGGCATCACCGCGGCGGCAGCAAGCTTCGGCGGCCAGTTGGAGGATTGGCTGGATCTTTCGACCGGCATCAATCCCAACCCGGCAGCATTGCCGGAGATTCCCGCAGGGGCTTGGCATCGGCTGCCGGACCGGCATCTGATCGAGACCGCGCGACATGCGGCGCGGGATCATTATCGCAGTGGCGCGATCCTGCCGCTTCCGGTCCCCGGCACGCAATCGGTCATCCAGCTTCTGCCGCGGCTCGTCGAGCGGGGCAGAAAAGTTGCGATCCTGTCGCCGACCTATGGGGAATATGCGCGGGCCTTTGGTGCTGCGGGTTTTGCTGTCGATGCGGTCGGCGATATCGAGGATATCGGTCCGGAGCATGGGCTGGCCGTAGTCGTCAACCCGAACAATCCGGATGGCCGGATATACGCGGCCGATAGGCTGGAAGCGCTGCACGAGCGGCTGAAGGCGGGCGGCGGTTTTCTCGTGGTCGACGAGGCTTTCGGCGATACGAGCCCGGAGGCCAGCCTTGCGCTCCGCGCGTCGGCGCTTTCGAACCTCGTCATCTTCCGCTCCTTCGGCAAGTTCTTCGGGCTTGCAGGACTGAGGCTCGGCTTTGCCATTGCGCGGGGCGATATTCTCGCTCGCTTCGAGGACTGGCTCGGTCCCTGGGCGGTATCGGGGCCGGCGCTGTCGCTTGCGGGCTCGCTGCTGAATTCGGATGTCTCCGCGATTGCCGGCTCGATTGCAGAGCGCCATCGGGGGCTTCATGCCGTTCTTGCCGGCGCCGGCCTTGCCATTGCGGGCGGCACGCCGCTGTTCACGCTCGTTGCCGACGCCAGAGCCGGTGACGTTTACACGACTCTCTGCCGCCATCATATTCTCGTCCGCCGGTTCGATTACGCGCCGGACTGGCTGCGCTTCGGCCTAACGCCTGGCGCTGCTGATGACGCGAGACTGGCTGCGGCCCTTCGGAGCTTTGAGCGATGAGTTTGGATGAACATTTTCTTGTGCTGGTTCTGGCGCTGCTGCTCGACCGCATCGTCGGCGATCCGCAATGGCTGTGGCTGCGGGTGCCGCATCCGGTTGCGATCTTCGGCCGGGCGATCGGCTATTTCGACCAGCATTTCAACCGCGAGAGCCTGAGCAAGGCGCAGCGCCGGCAGAATGGCGTGGTGGCGATAACAGCGCTTTCGGCGCTTGCTGTGGTCACCGGGCTGGTGCTGCACTGGTTCCTCATGCTCTTCGGCCCGGTCGGCATCCTGCTCGAAGTCTTCTGCGTGGCGATCTTCCTGGCGCAGAAGAGTCTGTCGGACCATGTCGCGGCGGTTGCCACGGCGCTGAAAGCCGAAGGCCTCGTCGGCGGGCGCAAGGCGGTGTCGCGCATCGTCGGGCGCGATCCGGAAACGCTGGATGAGCCGGGCGTCTGTCGCGCAGCGATCGAGAGCCTGGCGGAGAATTTCTCCGATGGCGTGGTGGCGCCGGCTCTCTGGTATGCGATCTTCGGCCTGCCGGGACTGTTTTTCTACAAGATGCTGAATACGGCGGATTCGATGATCGGCCACCGATCGGAAAAATATGTCGATTTCGGCTGGGCTTCGGCCCGTCTCGACGATATCGCCAACTGGCCGGCCGCTCGTCTTTCCATTCTGCTGATCGCCGTCGGCGCCGGCATCCGCCGCGGCACATCGGCCTTCCGCGAATCCTTCCGTGTCGGCATCCGCGACGGCAAGCTGCATCGCTCGCCGAATTCCGGCCGCCCGGAAGCGGCGATGGCAGGGGCGCTCGATCTCCAGCTTGCCGGCCCGCGTGTTTATTCGGGTATGGTCGTGCGCGAGCCGATGATCAACGGCACGGGCCGGGATGTGGCGACGGCTGATGATGTCGAGGACGGGATTTTGGTTTTCCAGGCGAGCTGCATGGCGCTGACGCTGCTCGCTTTCGTGGCCTTCGTCTGCCTGCTTTAGGCTCGCTGTCAGCCCAGCCTTTTCTTCGCCATCAGCAATACCGCCAGTGCACCGCTCAGCAGGCCGAGCGACAGCGGCAGGCCCTGGTGGCCTATCATCTGCATCGCGATGCCAGTCGCGGGTGAGCCAACGATGCCGCCGAGGCCCCAGACCAGGGCGAAGGCGGCGTTGCCGGCGATGAGGGACTGGCCGGTGAAGCGCTCGCCGAGCTGGATCAGCGACAGAGTGTAGATGCCGAAGGAGACGCCGCCCCAGACGAAGACCAGTGGCCAGATGAGCCAGGTATCGAAGACGACCGGTAAAAGCAGGCAGCCGGCGAGGCAGGCGAGGACGCAGCGGAGCAGGGTGTGGCGCGAGCCGAGGTTTTCGGCGATGCGGCCGAGCACGATCTGCAGCATGGCATTGCCTGCGATGAAACAGGTGATCAGCGAGGCGATGCGCTGTTCGGTGCCGTCGAGGGCGGCGCCGTAGACGGCGAAGAGCGCGAGCAGGATCTGCTCGAAACCAGCAGCGACGAAAACGGCAAAGAGCAGGAGCGGCGCCAGCTTGAAGAAGCCGCCGACCGATGTGGCTTCGCCTTCTCGCGGCATGGCCGGCAGGCGAGGGGTGACCGCATGCACGATCAGGCCGCAGGCAAGGAAGGCTGCGATGCCGATCAGGAAGGGCGGCCAGCCCTCGGTGCCGGCGAGGCCGAGCGAAAGCGGACCGATGGCAAAGCCTCCCGAAACGATCGAGGAATAGAGGCCCATGATGCGGCCCCGGCGCGCTGCGGGCGTGATGGCGAGCAGCCACGTCTCGCTGATGACGTAAAGCGGATTGGCGAAGAAGCCGAGCAGGAAGCGCAGCGGCATCCAGGCCCAGATATCTTGTATCGCGGCAATGGCGATCAGGCTCAGCGCTGCGAGGATCGAGCAGAGGATGGCAAGCCTGATGGCGCCGACGCGGCGCGACAGGGCGGGAATGAAGGGGGCCGAGACGATGAAGCCGGTTGGTGTCATCGCCGCCGACAGGCCGATCAGGCCGGATGGGATGCCCTGCCGCTCGAGGATGAAGCTCAGAAGTGGATATGTCAGGCCCTGCGCCATGGCAAAGACCGAGACCGTCGCGATGATGCCTGTCATCGCGGCCCATGGGAGGCGCGCGCCCTGCGGCAGTGTCGTGGCGAGCCGGTCGATTGTTGCGGTTCGGGGAAACTGGCGATCGTCTGTCATCGCGGCATTTGCCTCATACGCGCCAGAAGAACCCAGTGGCCTCTGACCCTGCCTGTTGCTGCGTCAGGCCGATGTCATCGAGCAGGGCAGGGCTGATCTTCGACCTTTGGTTCCGCTCCCGGCGGATGCGGAAGCGCCAGAACCAGCGCACGATGACGCTTCGCAGAACGATCAGGCCATGATGCCTGTGCGACGGTCTGCGATGCGAGGCGCATGCAAGAGTGCAGCAATCGCTCATGATCAACCTCCATCAGGTTTGAAGGTTTAAAACCTTCGATTTCGAACGAGGCCGGAGTCTGGAGGATGCGGCGAGTGCCGTAATTAAGCGCCTCCAAAAAGTTCTCAAAAATTTCCAAAGGTATAGAAAGGTATCCATCTGGCTACCTATGTTGACAGTGGGGCCTCCCTGTGGTTAGGTAGCCATATGGCTACGTATGAACCCAACCTGCCACGCATTTTTGGCGCTCTCTCCGATCCGACGCGGCTCGCAGTCGTCGAAAGACTTGTGAAGGGGCCTGCGTCAGTCTCCGAGCTATCCGAACCCTTTGACCTGGCGCGTCCCTCCTTTCTCAAACACCTGCGGGTTCTCGAAGAGGCCGAGCTTGTAACATCTGTCAAACTGGGTCGGGTTCGAACCGTCAGTCTCGCGCCGGATGCGCTGGGTTGGGTCGAGTCATGGGTGCACGAGCATCGCCGGGCCTTGGAAGGCAACCTCGATCGCCTGGCCACGTTTCTTAATCAGGAGCAATGAGATGACAAATCCAAAGCAAGTTCACGAAACGATCGTGATCGAACGCGTCCTGCCGAATTGCCGTGACCATGTCTGGTCTGCCTGGGCGTTGATGGAAAAGAAGAAAGCGTGGCTCGGCCAGGGCATGACCAAACTGGAGTTCTGGCCAGGCGGGGCCGAGCATCTGACGCACATCTCGGATATGGGCACGCATACCAACGAAACCCGGTATTTCGAGATTGCGGACCGCGAACGGATCGTCTTCGCCTATTCGATGGCGCTGAACGGGAGAATCCATTCAGTGTCGCTCGCCACCGTCACATTTGCGGACCACGGCGGTGGCACCCGACTGACCTATACCGAACAAATGTGCGTCATTCCGCCAAGCGACGGTGCCGAAGGCCGCAAGCATGGATGGACGGCATTGCTGAAGGCGCTGGAGGAGTTTTTGGCCACCGATACGATGGTGTCGGCGTGACCCATCAGGACAAAAGGACATGACCGCCTCATCTTCCTTTCTCGGCCTTCCCCATCGCCTCGCCGATGGCCGCACGCCGCAGGCGGTGATCTTCTCGGCCGCTCACGGCAGCACCTATCCCGGCAAGGACAGCAGCGGCTATGCGCTCGCCCCCGATGCCATTCGGGCTGCGAGCCAGGAGGATGCCGGTCTCATCGAGCATTGGGATTTCGATTTCGGCGGCCCGCTCTTTGCCGGCGGGCCGGTCTCCTGCGTCGATGCCGGCGAGATCGAGACCAGAATGCATGACAATGAAGGCAACAGGGCGCTGATCGAGGCGAAGACGCGTGAGATCCTGGCCTTGCCGGCTGTGCCTATCCTGATCGGCGGCGATGATTCCGTACCCATTCCCTTCCTTGCGGGGTTCGCGGATCACGGACCGGTCTGGGTCCTGCAGATCGATGCCCATATCGACTGGCGCGACGAGCTCCATGGCGAGCGCTACGGCTATTCGAACCCGATGCGACGGGTCAGCGAGATGCCGCATGTCGCCGGCATCGTGCAGGTCGGCATGCGCGGCGTCGGCAGCGCGCGCCTGAGCGAGATCGAAGCGGCGTTGCGCTATGGCAGCCACCTCGTGACCGCCCGTGAAATCCATGCCGCCGGCGTCGAAGCCGCCTTGCTGCATATTCCCGAGGGCGCGCAAGTGGTCGTCACGCTCGATTGCGATGGCCTTGATCCCGGCATCATGCCGGGCGTGGCGGCGCGAACCCCCGGCGGGCTCACCTACACGCAGGTGATCGACCTGATCGCCGGTCTCGGCAGGCGGGCGCGCATTGCCGGCTTCGACCTCGTGGAGCTTTATCCACCGGCCGACATTGACGGCCTGTCGGCGCTGACAGCATCGCGCCTGCTCGTCAACGCGATCGGCGCCATCGTCCGGCAGTGAAACCAGGCGTTCTCTCGCGACATATGGGGTCGATCAAAGGCTGCTTTGCCCGAGGCGTGGCTCCGTCCCTGACAGCAGTCGCCGGATATTGGCGCGATGGCGAAGGATGACGTATAGGCCGCCTGCGATCACCAGCAACCGATAGGGCAACGGCTGATCGAGGCCGCAGACGAGGGCGATGGCCGTCAATGCCGCGAGCATCGAACTCAGGGAAACAATCCGAAAGGCCGCCAGCGCAACGCCAAAAACCACGGCGGCACCCACGCCGACAGGCCAGGACATCGCCAGCAACACGCCGAGCCCCGTCGCAGCCGACTTGCCTCCCGTAAAGTTCAGCCAGATCGAACGGCCATGCCCCAACAGCACGCCAAGGCCAGCCAGGCAAACAGCCCAAGGCTCAAAGCTTTGCAGATCAGACGCTGCCGGCGGGATGCCTGACGAGACTGTCGAGAACCAGAGATAAAACCAGCGGGCGAAGACGACTGCTGCCACACCTTTCAGCACGTCGATCAGCAGAACCGCCAGCGCAGGCCATTTGCCCAGGGTTCGCAATACGTTGGTTGCTCCGGTGGACCTGGAGCCGTGCTCGCGGATATCGATACCCTCCAGCAGTTTTCCAGCCAGATAGCCCGTGGGTAAGGAGCCGAGGAGATAAGCGATCGCTGGTCCAACCAGACTTGCTATCCAGAAAACCATGGGAACCTCCTCGACGCTCAATTTTCAGGTGGTCATTATTTCGGTATCGCCGCCACCATCTGCTGCAGGATTACACGGATCGCCTCCTCGATGCCAAGCGCGGTTCCAACCCCGCATGAAAGCCTCTAGGATACGCGCCATGCAGGGAGCGCGTTTTGCCTTTGGTCCGTTCGTGCTTGATCCGGATGCGGGGACGCTTCTTCGGAACGACGATCCCGTTGCCGTCGGCCACCGCGGGGTCAGACTGCTTGCCGCGCTCGTCCGGCGGCCCGGCGAAATCCTCGGCAAGGCCGAGTTGATGGATGCGGCCTGGGCGGGCATGGCGGTCGAGGAGGGCAATCTCACCGTCCAGATCGCGCAGTTGCGCAAGCTGCTGGGGCCGGCCGAGGACGACGGGGAGTGGATTTCCACGGTTCCGCGTATCGGCTATCGCTTCACGGGGGCGGTCAGGCAGCTTGCCGGAGCGAAGCGAAAATCGCTGCCGCTGCCCGACAAGCCATCGATTGCGGTGCTGCCCTTCGTGGGCAGCGACCCCGAGCGGGACTTCTTTGCTGATGGCCTGACCGAGGATCTGATCACCGATCTTTCGCGCATATCGGGCCTGTTCGTCATCGCCCGCAACTCGGCCTTTGCCTATAAGGGAAAGGCGATGGACGTGCGTGATATCGCTGGGGAACTTGGCGTGCGCTACCTGCTGGACGGCAGCGCAAGGCGCGCTGCCGGGCGTGTGCGCATCAATGCCCGGCTGGTCGATGCACTCACGGGTGAGCATCTGTGGGCGGAGCGTTTCGATCGCAGCCTGGACGATATTTTTGCGGTTCAGGACGAAGTCACCGGCAAGATCGTCGAGGCGCTGCTCGGCCGGCTGCGCCCGCCGCCGCCGCGCAATCGGCCCAGGAACATCGAGGCTTACGACCTCTGCGTGCGGGCGCGCACGCTGATGGATGATGCGCCGCAAACGGCGCGGGAAACGCAGCTGATGCTGACGCGGGCAATTTCGCTCGATCCCGATTATGCCGAGGCCCATCGCTGGCTGGCCCTGAACCACTGGATGGGCTGGGTGCATAGCGGCGGGCCGACGGAGAAAAACCGCAGCGTGGCCCTGGAATTGGCGCGCAAGGCTGTTGCGCTCGATCCCAACGATGCCGGCTGCCGCTGGGTACTGGCTTATCTGCTGGCCTATGAGCGCAGTTTTGCCGAGGCCGATGCAGAATTCGAAAAGGCGATCGCGCTCGATCCGAACGAGGCCGATACATGGGCGGCACTTTCCGATATCGCTGTTCTCGCCGGGCGGATCGACGAGGGTCTTCAACATATCGGCAAGGCGTTCCGGCTGAACCCGTTTCCGGCAAGCTGGTATTATCTGACGCTCGGCCAGGCCCAATATGCAGCCCGCGATTACGAAGCCGTTGTCGAGACGCTGCGCCGGGACGAGACCTATCGTACAAGCTCACGCCGTTTCCTGGCGGCGGGCCTTGCCCAGCTCGGCCGGCTCGATGAGGCGCGCGCAGAGGTCAACCTGTTCCTCGTCGCCAATCCGCTATTTTCGATCGGCCATTGGGCCGAAACGGAACCGTTCCGTGACGCAGCAACGCTTGCGCATTTCGTCGATGGATACCGCAAGGCCGGTTTTCCAGAGTGACATCGCGTGCCGCAATTCGCCCTCATCTGTTAAAAATGTGATTACCATTCGTCTTAAAGCAAAATAACAAGTATTGCTGTAGTCTCTTCCCTTGTTGACGACAATAAGCCTTTAAAGGTTCGATAGAGGGACGACCATGAAGACGTTTTTTGCGGCTGCGACCGCAGTATTATTGCTGCAATTTTCTCCCGTTGCCGCCGAGGCGGCCACGCTGGTTGCCAATATCAGCCTCAGCAAGCAGACGATGACCGTCACCGAAAACGGTTGGGTGAAGTATCGCTGGAAGGTTTCGACGGCGCGCAAGGGTTATTCCACGCCGACCGGTTCGTGGAGTGCCAAGTGGCTGTCGCGCGATCATCGCTCGAAGAAATACGACAATGCGCCGATGCCGTTCGCCGTGTTCTTCAACGGTGGTTATGCCGTTCATGCCACTTTCGACCGCAAGCGGCTCGGGACGCCGGCCTCGCATGGCTGCGTGCGCCTCGATCCGAACAATGCGGCACAGTTCTTCTCGATGACGCAGGAAAACGGCCTTGCCAATACCCGCGTGGTGATCACGCAGTAATCAAATCAGGCAGTAACCAGGCGCTCCAGCTCATCCATATCGCGAACGACGATATGACGGTTGTTCTCGATGCGGATGACGCCCTGCTTGCGCAGTTTCGTCATCTGGCGGCTGACGGTTTCGATCGTCAGCCCCAGAAAATCGGCGATCTCGGCGCGTGAGAGCGGCAGGTCGAAAGCCGTGCTGCTGGTCGTTTCCGGCTCTGCGTGCGTGGCGACGAGATAGAGAAGGCTTGCGACCTTTTCCTGGGCCGTGCGGCGGCCGAGCGTCAGCATCCATTCCCGCGCCGCATCCAGTTCCTTCAGCGCCTGGGCATGCAGGTTATGCTGCAGCTCCGGCGTATCCGATATCATCCGGTCGAGCAGTCCGCGCGGGATGACGCAGATTTCCGTCGGCGTGGCCGCTTCGGCCGACAGGGTGCTCTCCGGCACGAAGGGGCGGCCGATGAAGTCAGGCGCGAATTGCAGGCCGACGATCTGCTGGCGCCCGTCCGACATCACCTTGCAGAGCTTCACGACGCCATTCATGATGTTGGAATAGGAGGAGACCTCTTCGCCCTGGGCGACGATCTCGCAGCCGGAATCGAGTTTGCGGCGCGTCGAATGCCGGCAGAGTTCGCGCAGTTGGGCAGCCGTCAGCGCGCTGCAGACGACACCTTGGCGTGCCTCGCAGACGCGGCAGGTCGCCGGAATACTTATGTCAGGATCTTCACTGCGCGCGATGTCCATGTTCGATGCCCCGATCCGACCATATTGCCTGCGTGTCTGTGTTACGCTTCGGCCCCAACGTCATCTATCCCGATTTCTTGCGTCTGCGTCTTGATGTTTATCAATTCCGACCCGAGGCCTATTTGATCCAGATCAAACTGAGCCGCCGATATGGGCGGCAGGGCACATTGCAGCCCAGGATCAGCATCGTCTCAGCGTCGAGATGGGCGTTTTCGTGATTGCGGAAGGCGAAAAAGCTTTTAGCCGGGTGATCGCCTGGCGCTTCGATGCCTATCTGTCGCAGGCCAAAAGGCGCCGTTCCATTGCTGTTTAGGCAACACCTTTCCGCCAAATTGGCTTGCAACCGGGACGAAAGCATTGGCTTTTGAAATGGATTTGCCTATGAGGAGGAGAATCTTCATTTCCAAGAGGTAGAGCGAGTGACCGCTACATTCGATAAAGTTGCCGACATCATTGCTGAAACCAGCGAGATCGACCGCGCAACGATCACGCCGGAAAGCCACACGATCGACGACCTCGGTATCGACAGCCTCGACTTCCTCGATATCGTTTTCGCCATCGACAAGGAATTCGGCATCAAGATTCCGCTCGAAAAGTGGACGCAGGAAGTCAACGAGGGCAAGGTTTCCACCGAGGAATATTTCGTGCTGAAGAACCTCTGTGCCAAGATCGACGAGTTGCGCGCCGCCAAGGCTTGAAGCAACGTCATCGTGTTTTTTTCACGCCCTGCCGCTGTTGATATGGCGGCCGGGCGATTTTGTTCCTAAGTAGGCCTTCCGACGGGCTTTTGTCCGTCGCGCCGGAGAAGACTGATGCTGCTGGAATATTTCCAGATGATTGACCATGTCGAGGCGGTGGACCTTGAGAAGCGCACGCTTAATGCGCGCTCGGTCGTGCCGGCCAAGAGCCCCGTTTTCGAGGGGCATTTCCCGGGCATGCCGCTCGTTCCAGGCGTGCTTCTCATCGAAACCATGGCGCAGGCATCCGGCATGCTGGTGCTGGCCGCCACCGATTTTACATCCATGCCCTTCCTGATGTCGGTCGATGGCGCCAAGATGCGCACCTTCGTCGAGCCGGAAGCGGTGCTCGACATCGAGGCTTTCCTCGAACATGACGGCTCCGGTTTTGCCGTCACCAAGGCAAAGATCACCAGCGGCGGCAAGAAGGTCTGCGATGCGCAGCTGAAACTGCGCACCATGCCTTTCAGCGAGATTCCGCTCGGCGATATCGTTAGAAAACGTGCTGAAGAGGTGGGCCTGATGGCCGCCATCGCTGCGCAGGGGGCCAACGCCCAGGGGAGTAAATAATGAGCAAGGCCGCCAATGACGTCGTCATCACCGGCATCGGCATCGTGACCTGTCAGGGTGTCGGCAAGGATGCGCATATCGCGCTGCTAACCGCTGACCGCGCACCCGATCCGGTCGTCGAGACCGAGAAGTTCAAGCCCTATCCGGTTCATCCGCTTCCCGAGATCGACTGGTCGCAGCAGATCGCCAAGCGCGGCGATCAGCGCCAGATGGAAAACTGGCAGCGCATCGGCGTCTTCACCGCCGGCCTTGCGCTCGACGACGCCGGTTTCAAGGACGATCTCGAAGCCTGTGGTACGATGGACATGATCGTGGCGGCCGGCGGCGGCGAGCGCGACATCAATGTCGATACGCTGATCGTCGACGAGGGCCTGAAGCGCAACGACCGCGAGCTGCTGCTGAACGAAAAGCTGACGACGGAGCTGCGCCCGACGCTTTTCCTAGCCCAGCTTTCCAACCTGCTTGCCGGCAATATCTCCATCGTTCATAAGGTCACCGGTTCCTCGCGTACCTTCATGGGTGAGGAAGCATCGGGCATTTCGGCCGTCGAAACGGCTTTCTGGCGCATCAAGTCGGGTGAATCCACCCATGCGCTCGTGGGTGGCGCCTTTGCCGCGGAGCGGCAGGACATGATCCTGCTGACGGAAGCGATCGGCGCCAATACGCGCGGCCAATGGGCGCCGCTCTGGTCGAGATCCGGCCTTGAGGGCGGCGGCATCATCCCCGGTTCTGCCGGTGCCTTTCTGGTGCTGGAATCGCGCAAGCACGCCGAAGGGCGCGGCGCGCATATCTATGCGACGATTGCCGCAGTCGAAGGCGATCGCGGCAATCGCGCTGCGGGCAATTTCGAAGTGCGCATGGAGCAGCTCCTGAAGCCTGCCGCGGACCTGCCGGCCGACAGCACGGCGATCTTCTCCGGCTCGACCGGCATGCATGAGATTGCCGCCCGCGAAAAGACGGTTCTGGAGCATCAGCTTCCGGGGGCTGCGATCCGCGGTTTCGGCGGCGTTTCCGGTCACACGCTCGAGGCGCAGTTCACGCTCGGCCTCGCGCTCGCAGCGCTCGCCATCGATGCCAAGGCCAAGGTTCCGCCTTTCGATGCTGCGCATGAAGCACCGATGAAGGCCGGCACGAAAGCCGCCGTCGTCACAACCGTTGGGCATCAGCGCGGCGAAGGCGTCGCCGTTCTTTCCGCAGAAGCGTGAGGAGTGACTGAAATGACAGCGTCCGCTTATAGGGATCATCTCGGCCGTCCGATCGTTGCGGTCACCGGCATGGGCATCATCACCTCGCTCGGCCAGGGCCTTAGGGATAATTGGTCGGCTCTTTCGTCCGGCACATCGGGCATTCACGAGATCACCCGCTTCCCCACGGACGGACTTTCGACGCGCATTGCCGGTACGGTCGATTTCATCGACATTCCCGTGCCGAACGCCGTCGAGCGCTCCTATGCCTTTGCACGCGAGACGACGATCGAAGCGCTCGCCGACGCTGGTCTGTCCGGCGATTTCAATGGCCCGCTGTTCCTCGCGGCCCCGCCGATCGAGCCGGAATGGAGCGCTCGTTTCGAGCTTGCCGACCGCTCGCCGGCGGCCGACCATCCGGGCGATGCCTATGAGCGGTTCCTTGCCGCCATGCGCCAGCGCCCCGATCCGGCCTTTCATGAGGCGGCGCTCTTCGGGGCTATTTCCGAGCGTCTGTCCGACCGCTTCGGCACGCGCGGCCTGCCGGTGACGCTGTCGACGGCTTGTGCATCGGGTGTGACGGCGATCCAGCTCGGCATCGAGGCGATCCGCCAGGGCCGCACCGAGCGGGCGCTGACGGTTGCGACCGATGGTTCGCTGAGTGCGGAAGCGCTGATCCGCTTCTCGCTGCTCTCTGCCCTCTCGACCCAGAACGATCAGCCGACCAAGGCCTCCAAGCCCTTCAGCAAGGATCGCGACGGTTTCGTCATCGCCGAAGGCGCGGCAACGCTGGTGCTGGAATCGCTGGAATCGGCAGTTGCCCGCGGCGCTAAGATTCTCGGTATCATGAAGGGCGCCGGCGACAAGGCCGACAGCTTCCATCGCACGCGCTCTTCGCCTGATGGAGGCCCGGCGATTGCGACGATCCGCGCAGCGCTCGCCGATGCCGGCATGAGCGAGGACGATATCGGCTATATCAACGCGCACGGCACCTCGACGCCGGAAAACGACAAGATGGAATATGGCGCCATGTCTGCCGTCTTCGGCGAGAAGCTGGTTGGTATTCCCGTCTCGTCCAACAAGTCGATGATCGGCCATACGCTGACGGCAGCCGGTGCGGTCGAGGCGGTCTTCTCGCTGCAGACGATGCTATCAGGCACGCTGCCGCCGACGATCAACTACAACAATCCGGACCCGTCGATCGTTCTCGATGTCGTGCCGAACAAGAAGCGGGAAGCGCAGGTTTCGGCCGTGCTTTCCAACTCTTTCGGCTTCGGCGGACAGAATGCCAGCCTTGTCATGGCGCTCGAACCGGCTTAGAGACCCTTGGCTCTCTGACTAGGTGGTTTCTGACGTCATCCTCGGGCTTGTCCCGAGGATCTGCCGAGTGCCATTGATTGATGTGATTGGATCCTCGGGACAAGCCCGAGGATGACGACGTCCCACGTAGAAGACGACGGTTTAAGTAGAAGAAAGAATTATACATCATGCGCGCTTTGCAACTGATCGATGACCGCAAACTCGAGATCACCGACCTGCCGGAACCGGATGCCCCGGCCGCCGGCGAAGTGACGTTGCGTGTCAAGGCGGTTGCGCTGAATCATATCGATGTCTGGGGCTGGCGCGGCATGGCATTCGCCAAGCGCAAGATGCCGCTCGTCATCGGTGCGGAAGCCTCCGGCGTCGTCGAAGCGATCGGTCCCGGCGTTGCCAATGTGCTGCCCGGCCAGCTCGTGTCGATCTATGGTGCGCGCACCTGCGGCCTCTGCCGTCCGTGCCGTGAGGGCCGCGACAATCTCTGCGAACATGTTTCCGGCGTGCACGGTTTCCATCTCGATGGTTTTGCGCAAGAGAAGGTGAACCTGCCGGCGCGCCTGCTGGTTCCCGCACCTCCCGGTGTCGATGCGATCGGGGCGGCGCTTGCGCCCGTCACCTTCGGCACGGTCGAGCATATGCTCTTCGACAATGCCAAGCTCGAGCCCGGTGAAACAATCCTCGTGCATGCCGGCGGCTCCGGCATCGGCACGGCGGCGATCCAGCTTGCCAAGAAGATCGGCTGCACGGTCATTACCACCGTCGGCTCCGACGACAAGATCGAGAAGGCTAGGGCGATCGGCGCCGATCACGTCATCAATTACCGCACCGACCGTTTCGAAGGCGTGGTGCGCAAGCTCACCAAGAAAAAGGGCGTCGACGTCGTCTTCGAACATGTGGGCAAGGATACCTGGGCAGGCTCCATGCTCTGCATGAAGCGCGGCGGCCGTCTCGTCACCTGCGGCTCGACCTCGGGCGTCTCGACCGAGATGAACCTGATGATGCTCTTCCAGCAGCAGCTGAAGCTCTTCGGCTCCTTCGGCTGCCGCATGGAGAACATGGCCGACGCCATGCAGAAGATGGGCCGCGGCCTCGTTCATCCCGTCATCGACACGGAAGTCGGCTTCGACGATATCGACCGCGCGCTGGAGCGGATTGAAAGCCGGCAGATCTTCGGCAAGATCATCCTGAAGATGGACTGACCGGGTGAAGCTTTTCATCACCAGGATCGTTCTGGCGCTCAGGCGTTTCCAGCAATGGCTGGTGGCGCAGGTGATGTTCGGCTTCCTGAATTTCCTGAAGCTTTTTCCGGCCGATGGCGCGATGCGCTTTGCCGACTGGATGACCCGCCAGATCGGCAAGCGGCTGAAGCGCCATAAGCTAATGCTCTACAATCTGCGCCGGGCCTTTCCGGAAAAGAGCGAGGCCGAGCTCGAAGAGATCGCGCTCGAAAGCTGGGGCAATATGGGCCGGCTTGCAGCCGAATATGTCTTCCTCGACCAGCTCTTCGATTTCGACCCTGAACGATCCGAGCCGGGCAGGGTGGAGGTCTCGGGCATTCCGATCTTCCTTGAGCTGCGGGACAATCCACGCCCCTTTATCGTTTTTACCGGCCATACCGGCAATTTCGAGCTGCTGCCGGTCGCCGGCAACGCCTTCGGTCTCAGCGTGACCGTGCTCTTCCGCCCGCCGAACAATCCTTACATCGCGCAGAAGGTCTTCGATTTCCGCAGCGGCCGCATGGGTAAGCTCGTGCCCTCACATGCCGGTTCCTCCTTTGCGCTGGCCCGCCAGCTCGAGGCGGGCCAAGGGGTCGGCGTGCTGGTTGACCAGAAGTTCAGCCGCGGGTTGAAGACGACGTTCTTCGGGCTCGACACCAAGACCAATCCGCTGCTGCCGAAGCTGGTGCGGCAGTTCAATTGCGAGGTCTATCCCGCCCGCTGCATCCGTCTTCCCGGCAATCGTTATCGCCTGGAGATCGAGCCGAAGATGGAGATGCCGCGTGACGAGAAGGGCAATCTGGATCTTCCCGCTACGGCCCAGATGATGAACGACAAGGTGGAGAGCTGGGTGCGCGAATATCCGGCCCAATGGTTGTGGTATCACGACCGTTGGGATATCAAGCGTTCTGTCAGCCTGTAAGATTCTGCCTGTAAGATTTTGCTCCTGATTTATAATCGATTAAAAGCGACAGGTCCGCTTCGATTGAAACTGAGTACGGTTCATGTTACGCGTCTCTACTAGGGCGCGTAAAGTGCCTACCGTAAGGCGTAATCTTTCATTAAGCATAGGCCTCGACCGGTTTCGGAGCGTTTCTCAGGAAATGGATATGGGGGTATCTTGCTTGAGCTGTTCAGGGCCTTTTCCTTGCGCTGCGCGCAGATTGAGGAAGCGATAAGGCTAGGGGATGATGGGCGCGTGGAGGCGCTCGACCGCGATATTCAGCCGCTGGTCGAGGCGATTCTCGCATGCAGGGCGTCCAGTCTCATCGAAGTCTACATGCAACTTCAGTTTGTAAGCTATCTCATCGGTCAGGATGCCGATGACGGGGCTTTCGTGACGCAATATGCCGCCGTGCTCTCCTATCTGCTCGACCGTTATTTCGGCGCCCATGCGCCGGACTGGCGCGTGCCGCTACCGGACATGAAGCTCAGGCCGCCGCCCGCCTATGTTCCCGATACCGATAACGGCCAGTTTCTCAACGCGGCGATCCTGCAGACGCTGCCGGACCGCGTGGCGGTTCTGACGAAGGATTATCGTTATCTTTATTCCAATCCGGCCAATTGCGCCCATCTCGGCAAGAATGCCATGCAGCTCATCGGCCGCCATATCGTCGAGTTCATCGGCGAGGAGCGCTTTGCCGACGAGGTGAAGGAAAAGCTCGACGCCTGCTTCGACGGCGTGCCGGCAGATTACACCTACGCGCGGGATGAGCGGCACAATCGCTGCCGGATGGTGCCGCTCCACGACGCAGCGAAGAAAGTGATAGGGGCGCTCATCACCATTCAGAATCTCGGCGCTGCGGACGCCTGATTTCAGTCCTTGCTCCAGACGGCGAGTTCGTAGCCGTCCTTGTCGATAAAATGGAAGCGCCGGCCGCCGGGGAAGGGCGTGATCGGTTTTGCAATGGTGCCGCCGGCCTTTTCGACGCTTGCCAGCACATCTTCCAGCTTTTCGGCATAGAGGATGACGAGCGGGCCGCCTGCGGCACGCACCGGGCCGAGATTGGTGAAGCCGCCTTTCAGCCTTCCATCGTCGAACTCGCAGTAGTTCTCCCCATAATCGGTGAAGCGCCAGCCGAAGGCCGCGCCGTAGAAGGCTTTTGCCGCGCCAATATCGGCGACGTTAAACTCGACATAGTCGATGCGGCGGTCATTTTGAGCGTCGTTGCTGGCCATCTTATTTCTCCATCAGCGATTTGAGTGCCGCCAGATCCTTCTGGACATGAGCGGCATCGGCGGCGAATTGATCGTCGGTCATGCCCGGCAGGCGCAGAAGCGTGAACATCACCTCGCAGCCATCGCCATTCGGCACGATGCGCAGCGCGTTATAGACGCGCAGGCCGGATTCGATGGTGACGGTATGGTCGATGACGCCGAATTCGTTCGCCGGCACGAAGCTCACGCGGACGATGCCGAGCGGGCCATGGGCGATCCAGTCCTCGCCGTCGGGTTCCAGGCCGCTCGCAAGGCCGGAGGCCCACAGCGGCATGTTCTCCGGCCTGCCGGCGAAATCATAGACATCGCGCCAGTCTCTTTTGATCGTGATGTGGACGATGCGGGCGGGCATTGTGTTCATCGGTCTGTCCTTTTGCTTTGTGTCAGACTAGCAGGCCGGCCCGGGCCGTCTTGAACAAAACGGTCAGCGGGTCGTCAATTGAGCGAGCATGGCGGATGGTGTCAGTGTCGTCAGGTCGCCGATCTCGCGGGTCATATGGGCCTGATCGGAAAAGCCGGCTTCGAGGGCGAGGGCGGCAAGGGACAGGGTCTTGCTTGCACGGCACAAGGCTATGAAACGCTGCAGCCGGCGGACGCGTTCGAGCGTCTTGATGCCGTAGCCGAAATGGTGGTGGGCGCGGCGGCGCAACTGCCGTTCGCCGATATCGAGCCTCTGCTGCAGGTGGCCGATGCGGCCCGATCCATGGTCTGCGGCGGCAAAGATCAGGCGAGCCTCAGGATCTGGCTCCGCTTCTTCCCTTGCCAGTTCACTCAACAGGGCGGCGAAGAGAGGGAGGGCGGCAGCCTCATCCAGACAGTCGGACAGGCGCGGTTCGAGGAGGGCAGCCTTTTCCTGCGCGAGATCGCTCAAGGGAATGGAAAGGCCGGTGATCTCCGACAGCGGCAGCTTCAGCCAGACGGCGCCGGCGCCTGGTGCAAAACGCGCGCCGATAATGCGCATGCCCGGCGCTATCGGCGGGAAGGCGGCGGTGCGGTCTGGTCCGACAACGAAGAGGCGGCCGTCTGCGAAAAGCAGGTCACAATAACCATCGGGCACGATGGCGACAGGGCCTGCGGTTCGAATCTCATGCGACCAGAGACAGCGGAAATGCGGGGCGAGGGCAGGCGAGGGCGCATATTCGCGGTAGCGCCCCGCTCTCTTTGCGAGCAGCGACCCGTTATCGCTCTGCCTTGCTGCAGCAGCAGTCATTTCAGCCTCCCAAACCCATGCATATGGTGCTGTCAAGGCCATTCGAAAAGCCTGTTCCGACAGCCTTTTTTCGAGCCGAATCGCGGTCTTCGACCTTGCCGTTTGGCCGAGAGAGTGCCACAACATCGCACCATTTCACTCATCGGAGGTTTGTCGTGGAAAAGGCAGAAATCGGACTGATCGGCCTTGCCGTCATGGGATCCAACCTGGCTCTCAACATTGCGGAAAAGGGCAACAAGATTGCGGTTTTCAACCGCACGCCTGAAAAAACGGATGAATTCTACGAGAGTGCCGGCGATCTGAAGAAGCAGATCATTCCCTGCAAGACGATCGAGGAGTTCGTCGAGGCGATCCGCCCGCCACGCCCGATCATCATCATGATCAAGGCAGGCGATGCCGTGGACCAACAGATGGAGGCGCTGCGCCCGCATCTCGAAAAGAACGACATCATGATCGATGCCGGCAACGCCAACTTCCGCGACACGGTTGCCCGCTTTGATCGCCTCAAGGACACCGGCCTGACCTTCATCGGCATGGGCGTTTCGGGTGGTGAGGAAGGTGCCCGCCACGGCCCGTCAATCATGGTCGGCGGCACGGAGGATTCCTGGAAGCGCGTCGAGAAGGTTCTGACCTCGATTGCCGCCAAGTATGATGGCGATCCGTGCGTCGCCTGGCTCGGCAATGACGGCGCCGGCCACTTCGTCAAGACGATCCACAACGGCATCGAATATGCCGATATGCAGATGATCGCCGAAATCTACGGCATCCTGCGCGACGGCCTCGGCAAGAGCGCTTCGGAAATCTCCGGCATCTTTGGCGAGTGGAACAAGGGCCGCCTGAACTCCTACCTGATCGAAATCTCCGAAAAGGTTCTGGCCGCTACCGACCCGATCTCCAAGACGCCGATGGTCGACATGATCCTCGACAAGGCCGGCCAGAAGGGCACCGGCAAGTGGTCGGCGATCGAAGCGCAGAACATGGGCATTCCGGCGACCGGCATCGAAGCCGCCGTGGCGGCCCGCAGCCTGTCGTCGATGAAGGAGCAGCGCGTCGCCGCCGAAAAGATCTTCGGCGATCTCGGTGCTGCCTTCCCGACCGCCTACGGCCCTGAGTTCAACAGGGATTTGGAACTGGCACTGTTTGCCGGCAAGATCGGCGCCTATGCGCAGGGCTTTGCCGTCATGGCCGAAGCCTCCAAGGAGTTCAACTGGTCGCTGCCGATGCCGACCATCGCTCGTATCTGGCGCGCCGGCTGCATCATCCGCTCGCAGTTCCTCGACGAGATCACCAAGGCCTTCACCGATGCGCCTAACGCGGCGAACCTCATCGTTACGCCGGCCTTCTCCGGCATGGTCAAGGAATCGATCCCGGCGCTGCGCCGCGTCGTGACCGCAGCACTCGCCGCCGGCCTGCCGGTTCCGGCGCTGGCCTCGGCGCTCAGCTATTTCGACGCCTACCGCCAGGGCCGCGGCACTGCCAACCTCATCCAGGCGCAGCGCGACTTCTTCGGCGCCCACGGCTTCGACCGCCTCGACGGCAAGGACTTCCACCATGGCCCTTGGGGCAGCGGTGCGTCGACCTTCTGAGGTTTGTGGGAATAGAGTTGAAGAGCCCGGCCGTTGCGCCGGGCTTTGTTTGGGGGGCGAACACGACGGTCCATCTTGCTCCTCTATGCCTCCTTCGAGGCGGCCGATATCGAAGGAGTAGCCGATTCTACGCGGCTGCCTCAATTCGCTCGGCTATGCGTCCAGAGGGCGGTGCCTGTCTGCCGCAGTCGAAGCTTTCTCCTCCCTCATCTCTGTGCTTGTCACAGAGATCCAGCCACCGCGCGTCTGCGCGGTGAATGGCTCATTTGCCGTCAAGGGAAAAGTCTCTTCTGCCCAAGGACTTGGGCAGGCTGGATCCCTGTGACAAGCACAGGGATGAGGAGAGATTGAGGAGGCGCAGGTGCCCAAAGCAACCTATCGCTTGCGGTGAGGGAGCCGACCTACACCCCCTCCGGCCATTCCGGCTTGCTGATGGACTGCAGCAGCTCCGCATCCACGCCATCGATCCGCGCAATCACCTGTTTCGCCATCTCGCGGCCGGCGTGGCGGACGTCTTCGTAGGCGGTGATGATCTCCGGGCGGATCCAGTTGAGGATCGGGGCGGATTGTTTGGAGACGAGGTCGACGTCGTGGCCGAGGCGCTTGCCGGCGGCTTCGATGCCGGCGTTGACGGCGATGGTGGCGCTGCCGGCGGATGAGACGATGCCATCGGGCGCGCCCGGCGAGCGCATCAGCTGCTCCACGGCGTCACGGATTTCGGCGAGCGGGGCATCGATATTGACGCGCAGCGGCACTTCCTCGGCGCCGTAGTCGTGCAGACCGGTCTGAAAGCCGATGCGGGTGTGGGTGTAATAGGTGAGCTTGCTCGGCGGCTGGAGCAGGGCGATGCGCTTGCGGCTGCGCTGGACGAGCTTCTGCACGGCCTGATGGGCGTAAGCCTCGTTGTCGAAGTCGTGGTAGGGATGCACGAGGCCGCCATCGGTGCGGCCGTGGGTGGTGAAGGGCATGCCGCTTTCTGCGAGCAGGCGTACGCGCGGATCGTCAGGCTCGACGCGCGAGATGATGACACCGTCGGCAGAGCCGGTTTCCAGGATATAGCGCACCGGCAGCATGGGGTCCTTGCTGTGCGAATGCGGGGTGACGACGATATGGTAGGGCGTGCCGGTCAGCACCTCGGAAATGCCGAAGACCATCTGGCTGGAAAAGCCCATGATCTCCTCGTCGATGCTGAGCACCAGCGCAATGACGTTGGTCTTGCCGGTTCTCAGGCGCACGCCGGCCCTATTCGGCTGATAGCCGAGCTGGCGGGCGACCATGCGCACCCGTTCCTTCGTTTCAGCGCCGATATCCGGTGCATCTTTCAGCGCCCGCGACACGGTCGTCACGCCGAGGCCCGTCATGAAGGCGATCGTCTTCAGTGTCGGGCGCTCGCGCTGAACGGGACTCGATGCCGCTCCGCCGAAATTTCCGTTGTTTTCCATCCCTCTAGGCCCGCCTCGCGCGATTTGCTTCGCCTTATAGAGGCTTTTTGGCGCACTGTAAGTATGCCGCCGCTCAAAAAGCTCTCCTCCCTGAGCGAGACAATCTGTAACGATACAGTAGAAATGTCGAGCCCTTTTTCCGATCAACATTGCAGAGTGTTCCTCTCTGGTTGAATCGCCTGTTGATCCCACGATTTTTTGCGCCTGCGAAATAGGGAAAGACTGAAATTATCAGATTAATCAAAAATTAAATAACAAAATCAGAGAATTAATTTCATGCCGCAATTGCGAGATCGTTTGCTTACGCTTTTCTCATCGAGCAAAGATGGGATCGGCAACTGCCCTCATAGGCTGTATTGGCGTCTCTCGCAGAAAATTTTGCGAGCAGGCGGTTGCGCGGATAAATCGATTGTTCTAAGTTTTTCCGGCAACGTTTCAGTGAGGGAGGAGAACTCATGAAAATCCGTATGATGGCGGCTGTGCTTGCCGCTTCCGTGGCCATTCCGTTTGGTGCCGCAAATGCGACCGATCTCGAAGTCACGCATTGGTGGACGTCGGGCGGTGAATCCGCGGCTGTCGCCGAGCTTGCAAAAGCATTCGACGCCACCGGCAACCACTGGGTAGACGGCGCTATCGCCGGTTCCGGCGGTACTGCACGTCCGATCATGATCAGCCGCATCACCGGCGGCGACCCGATGGGCGCCACCCAGTTCAACCACGGCCGCCAGGCCGAGGAGCTGGTTCAGGCCGGCTTAATGCGCGACTTGACCGATGTGGCGACCGCCGAGCACTGGAAGGACATCATTCGTCCGTCGAGCCTGCTCGATTCCTGCACGATCGACGGCAAGATCTACTGCGCTCCCGTCAACATCCATTCCTGGCAGTGGCTGTGGCTGTCGAATGCGGCCTTCACGAAGGCCGGCGTAGCCGTTCCGAAGAACTGGGACGAGTTCGTCGCTGCTGGTCCGGCTCTGGAAAAAGCCGGTATCATTCCGCTCGCCGTCGGCGGTCAGCCGTGGCAGGCTGCGGGCGCCTTCGACGTGCTGATGGTCGCGATCGCCGGCAAGGATACGTTCAACAAGGTGTTCAAGGACAAGGATGCGGAAGCTGCTGCCGGCCCTGAGATCGCCAAGGTCTTCAAGGCTGCCGACGACGCTCGCCGCATGTCGAAGGGCAGCAACGTTCAGGATTGGAACCAGGCCACCAACCTCGTCATCACGGGCAAGGCCGGCGGTCAGATCATGGGTGACTGGGCGCAAGGCGAATTCGCGCTTGCCGGCCAGAAGGCTGGCACCGACTATACCTGCCTGCCTGGCCTCGGCGTGAACGAGATTATCTCGACCGGCGGCGACGCCTTCTATTTCCCGCTGCTGAAAGACGAGGAAAAGTCGAAGGCTCAGGCCGTGCTCGCCAAGACCCTGCTCGATCCCAAGACCCAGGTTGCGTTTAACCTGAAAAAGGGCTCTCTGCCGGTTCGTGGCGACGTCGATCTCGCCGCCGCCAACGATTGCATGAAGAAGGGTCTCGATATCCTGGCGAAGGGCAACGTGATCGAAGGCACCGACCAGCTGCTTTCGGCCGACAGCCAGAAGCAGAAGGAAGACCTCTTCTCCGAATTTTTCGCCAACCCGTCGATGACGCCGGAAGACGCTCAGAAGCGTTTTGCCCAGATCATCGCTTCGGCTGACTGATCGATAGATTCGCTGCCTTTGCGATCCGGCTCCGTAAGAGCCGGATCGTTCCGGACGAATGTCCGGATGGCGGCGTCTCTCCGACATCCCCGGCAAATCCGGGGGGCAGGGTGGCAGACGGCCTCATGCCGGTCTGTCGCAGGTCGCAGTTGCGATTTGAGGAGAAGTGTTCATGACGGGGCAAGCGCAAGCAGGCCGGCCAATCAAGTTACTGCGCAATCTGAATGCCAAGATTGCATCCATACCGATGATCCTGACAGCGCTGGTGATTTTTGTCGGCGGCACATTCTGGACCGTCTTTTATTCCTTCACCAATTCGAAGCTCCTTCCGCGACTGAGCTTCGTCGGCTTTGACCAGTATCACCGTCTCTGGGCGGCGCCCCGCTGGGTGACGGCGATCGAGAATCTGGCTCTCTACGGCATTCTCTCGCTGATCTTCAGCCTGGTCATCGGTTTCCTGCTTGCTGCGCTGATGGACCAGAAGATCCGTTTCGAAAATACCTTCCGCACGATCTTCCTCTACCCATTCGCGCTGTCCTTCATCGTGACGGGCCTCGTTTGGCAGTGGATTCTGAACCCCGACTTCGGCGTTCAGTCGGTTGTGCGTTCGCTGGGTTGGACGAGCTTCACCTTTAACCCGCTCTATACGCCTGAAATCGTCATCTACGGCATTCTGATCGCGGCGCTGTGGCAGGGAACCGGTCTCGTGATGTGCCTGATGCTTGCGGGCCTGCGCGGGATCGACGAGGACATCTGGAAAGCGGCACGCGTCGACGGCATCCCGATGTGGAAGACCTATCTCTTCATCGTCATTCCTATGATGCGGCCGGTCTTCATCACGACGATCGTCATCATCGCCTCCGGCATCGTCAAGGTCTACGACCTCGTCGTCGCGCAGACATCCGGCGGTCCAGGCATATCATCGGAAGTTCCGGCGAAATACGTCTACGACTACATGTTCCAGGCGCAGAACCTGGGACAGGGCTTTGCCGCCTCGACGATGATGCTGGTCACTGTCGCGATCATTATCGTCCCGTGGGCCTATTTGGAATTCGGAGGAGGGCGCAAGCGTGGCTAATACAGGAACTCTCAACACCGTTGCCGCCGGTATCGACGCCGTTGCGCCGAGGCTCGGCGAAGGCCCGAGCGGCGCCAAGCCGCGCCCGGTGCTGTCGTCGCGCAATATCATGCTCTACGGCACGCTGGCCGTCGCGGCGCTCTACTATCTGCTGCCGCTCTACGTGATGGTCGTGACCTCGCTGAAGGGTATGCCGGAAATCCGTCTCGGCAACATCTTCTCGCCGCCGATGGAGATCACCTTCGAACCCTGGGTAAAGGCCTGGGCGGAGGCCTGTACCGGGCTCAACTGCGATGGTCTGTCGCGCGGTTTCTGGAACTCGGTGCGCATCACGGTGCCGTCGGTCGTCATCTCGATCGCCATCGCCTCCGTGAACGGCTATGCGCTTGCAAACTGGCGCTTCAAGGGATCCGAGCTTTTCTTCTCGATACTCATCATCGGGGCGTTCATTCCCTATCAGGTGATGATCTATCCGATCGTCATCATCCTGCGCGAGATCGGCCTCTACGGGTCGCTCACCGGCCTCGTCATCGTGCATTCGATCTTCGGCATGCCGATCCTGACGCTGCTGTTCCGCAACTATTTCGTGTCGCTGCCGGAGGAGCTGTTCAAGGCGGCGCGTGTCGATGGGGCAGGCTTCTGGCAGATCTTCCTGAAGATCATGCTGCCTATGTCGCTGCCGATCTTCGTCGTCGCGATGATCCTGCAGGTCACCGGCATCTGGAACGACTTCCTGTTCGGCGTGGTCTTCACCCGGCCGGATACCTATCCGATGACCGTGCAGCTCAACAACATCGTCAATTCCGTCCAGGGCGTGAAGGAATACAACGTCAACATGGCGGCAACGATCCTCACCGGTCTCGTGCCGCTGATCGTCTATTTCGTCTCAGGGCGGCTTTTCGTCCGTGGCATCGCCGCCGGCGCAGTGAAGGGTTGATCCCATGAACATGAATTCAAGTGTCTCCAACTCCAGCGTCTCCATCAGGGATCTGTCGCTGAATTTCGGCTCGGTCAGCGTGCTCAAGGACCTGAACCTCGACATCAACGATGGCGAATTCCTGGTGCTGCTCGGCTCGTCCGGCTGCGGCAAGTCGACTTTGCTGAATTGCATTGCCGGCCTGCTCGACGCCTCGGAAGGGCAGATCTTCATCAAGGGCAAGAACGTCACCTGGGAAGAGCCGAAGGACCGCGGCATCGGCATGGTCTTCCAATCCTATGCGCTTTACCCGCAGATGAGTGTCGAAAAGAACCTCTCCTTCGGTCTGCGCGTTGCCAAGGTGCCGCAGGCCGAGATCGACAAGCGCGTGGCGCGCGCGGCCGAGATCCTGCAGATCCAGCCGCTCCTGAAGCGCAAGCCGGCGGAGCTTTCCGGCGGGCAGCGCCAGCGTGTGGCGATCGGCCGTGCGCTGGTGCGCGACGTCGACGTCTTCCTCTTCGACGAGCCGCTGTCGAACCTCGATGCCAAGCTGCGCTCGGAATTGCGCGTCGAGATCAAGCGCCTGCACCAGTCGCTACAGAACACGATGATCTACGTCACGCACGACCAGATCGAGGCGCTGACGCTGGCCGACCGCATCGCCATCATGAAGAGCGGCATCATCCAGCAGCTCGACGATCCGACGACGATCTACAACCGGCCGCGCAACCTCTTCGTCGCCGGCTTCATCGGCTCGCCGTCGATGAATTTCCTGCGTGGCGAACTGGTCAGCACGGGCGACGGGATGGCCTTTACCGCCAACGGCGTCAACTTCTCGCTTGCCGGCTACGACGCCGGTGAAACGCTGCAGCCCGGCCGTAAGGTGGTGCTCGGCGTTCGCCCCGAGCACATCAAGGTCAACGAGAATACGGGTGGCGAAGAACATGATGCCACCGTCGATATCGAAGAACCCATGGGGGCGGATAATCTGCTCTGGCTGAAACATGCCGGCCACACGATGTCCGTCCGCGTCAACGGCGCGCGCCGCTTCAATGTCGGGGCCAAGGTGAAGCTGAATTTCGACATGTCGGTCGCTTCACTTTTCGACGCGGCGACGGAAAACCGTATCTGAGACCTTGACCCCAGGCAGATGAAGGCGAGGGTGGTGGTACCTTCGCCTGAGTCCGCCAGCGCTGCCCGGCCCGGCGGCAACGCAGAATGAAAGACAGTCCTTTCCCCCTGGCCTTTTCCCGGCTCACGGGGAGAGGCGGGGGGGTGCGGGGGCTTCGCCCGGCACCGGCGGGAACATCCTCTGTTCCGGCTCAATCATCAAGGGGGCGCCGTCCCTCGTCCAAGATCGAGATCAAGCAATGACCCAGTCCACGACCTCCATCGACCTGTCCGGCTCCTGGCAGCTCTCTTCCGGCGACGGCGAAGCGAAATGTGGGATCACGCTTCCCGGCGACGTGCATACGGCGCTGCACCGGGCCAATCTCATTCCCGATCCGTATTTCGGGCGCAACGAGGAAGTGGTGCAATGGGTGGCGCGTCGCGAATGGACGGTGGAGCGCAGCTTCACGCTTCCTGATGCCGAGGGCGACTGGTACCTCGACATCGACTATCTCGACACGGTCGCAAGCGTCTACGTCAATGGCTTCCTGGCGCTCGAAGCCGATAACAGCTTCCGCCGCTACCGTCCGGATGTTTCGAGCATGCTGAAGGCGGGAGACAATTCCATACGCATCGTCTTTGCCTCCAACGTCGCTGTCGGCGCTGAACGGCAGAGGCAGCAGCCATTCTACATTCCCTACAGCACGGGTAACTCGCCGATCCCTGACGGCAACATGCTGCGCAAGCCGCAGTGCCATTTCGGCTGGGACTGGAATATCGCCATTGCGCCGCTCGGCCTTTACGGCACGATCGCGCTGAAGAAGCTGGAGACGGCGCGCATCGAGCATGTGCTGACACGTCAGACCCATAATGCCGATGGTTCGGTGGAACTGCAGGTCACGGTGACGCTCTATGCCAAAGACCCCGGCATCGCCGAACTGCATTTCGATCTCCACGGCGAGCGTGTACGGCTCGATGTCGGCGTCAACGTCGGCGAGACGAACGTCAATTATGTCTTCCAGATCGACAATCCGTGCCTTTGGTGGCCTTCGGGCAGTGGCGAGCAGGTGCTCTATAAGCTGACCGTCGAACTGCCGTCTGACAGTGTGACGAAGCAGATCGGCCTCAGAACCATCGAACTCATCACCACGCCTGACGCCGCCGGCAGCCGTTTTGCCTTCAAGGTCAACGGCCGCGAAATCTTCTGCCGCGGCGCCAACTGGATCCCGGCGGATGCGCTCTTCTCGTTGTCGTCAGAGGAAAAGACAGAGGATCTGCTGCAGTCGGCCAAGGCCGCCAACATGAACATGATCCGCGTCTGGGGTGGCGGCTTCTACGAACATGACTGGTTCTACGACATCTGCGACCGGCTCGGCCTGATGGTCTGGCAGGACTTCATGTTCGCCTGCAACCTCTATCCTTCGACCGAGGATTTCCTCGAAAATGTCGCTGTCGAGGTGGATTATCAGGTCCGCCGGCTCTCCTCGCATGCCTCGATCGCGCTCTGGTGCGGTGACAACGAGCTCGTCGGCGCGCTGACCTGGTTCGAGGAGTCCCGTAGGGATCGTGACCGCTATCTCGTTTCCTATGACCGGCTGAATCGTACGATCGAACAGGCGGTGAAGAAGGCGATGCCGGGCGCCCTCTGGTGGCCGTCGAGCCCGGCTTCCGGTTATCTCGATTTCGGCGATGCCTGGCATGCCGATGGTTCCGGCGACATGCACTACTGGTCGGTCTGGCACGAGAACAAGTCGTTCGACAATTACCGCTCGGTCAGGCCGCGTTTCTGCTCGGAATTCGGCTTCCAGTCCTATACGTCGCTGCCTGTCATCAAGACCTATGCCGACGCCAAGGACATGAATGTCGCGTCGCCCGTCATGGAGCTGCATCAGAAGAATGCCGGCGGCAATGAGCGCATTGCCGGCACGATGTTCCGCTACTTCCGCTTCCCGAAGGATTTCCCGAATTTCGTCTATCTCTCCCAGATCCAGCAGGGTTTGGCGATCAAAACGGCGGTGGAATATTGGCGTTCGCTGAAACCCCATTGCATGGGCACGATCTACTGGCAGCTCAACGACACCTGGCCGGTCGCCTCATGGTCGAGCCTCGATTACGGCGGTCGCTGGAAGGCGATGCACTATCTCGTCAAGCGCTTCTTCCAGCCGGTGGCGGTTGCCGCCATTCCGTCCGACGACGGCAAGTCGATCCGCTTCTCGCTGGTCAATGACACGCTTGCCGATGTCAGCGTCGATCTTGCGATCTCCATCCTGACAATGAAGGGCGAGCGCAAGCATCTGAAAAATGCGCAGGCCATGTGCGCGCCGGATGCGGCCTGCACAGCGGCGACGCTCGACATGTCCGAGATCCCCGAGGGCACGCTGCTTGCTTGGCACTTCACCGCGTCGAACGGCATGGGCGGCGAGGGGCACTATGTCAACGGCACCTACAAGGCGCTGGAACTGGAGCCTGCAGGTTTGACGGTCACCCATGAATTCGTCGAAGCGAACGGCTCCGTCGATATCAACGTCACCGCGAAGGGGCTGGCGCTCTTCGTGATGATCGAGACGGACACCGATGGCAAATATTCCGACAACGCCTTCGACCTTGCGTCAGGCGAAAGCCGCCGCATCACCTTCACCCCGGCCAAGCCGCTCGAAAAGGGCAAGCTGCCGGAATTCCGCTTCTACGACCTGCATTCCTGCCAGTCGGCAGATTGATCTTACGTGAGAACGGGCACGAGGCCCGAGGAGGATGACATGACCAAGCTCAGCTATCAGCTCTATAGCGCCCGCAATTTCCCGCCGCTGTCGGCGATCTTCGAAAAGCTCGGCAAGGCCGGCTATGGCGAAGTCGAAGGTTTCGGCGGCATCTATGCCGAACTCGACGAAGCCGGCCTGAAGAGCCTGCGCGCCGATCTCGACAAGAACGGCCTCGTGATGGCGACCGGCCATTTCAGCCCCGATTTCCTCGACGGCAACGTCGAGAAGTCGCTGCAGATCGCCAAGGTCCTCGGGATGGATTCCATCTACGCGCCGCATCTGATGCCCGACCAGCGCCCGACGGATGCAGCCGGCTGGCTCGCCTTCGGCAAGCGCCTGCAGGAAATGAGCAAGCCCTACAAGGATGCGGGCTATGAATTCGGCTGGCACAATCACGACTTCGAATTCGTGAAGCTTTCGGACGGCTCGCTGCCGATCGAGCGTATTTTCGAAGGCGCGCCCGGCATCACCTGGGAAGCGGATATCGCCTGGGTCGTTCGCGGCGGTGCTGACCCCTATGCCTGGGTCGAGAAGCTTGGGGACCGCATCAGCGCCGTGCACGTCAAGGACATTGCGCCGGCTGGCGAAGCCGCTGATGAAGGCGGCTGGGCCGATGTCGGCCATGGCACGATCGGCTGGGCGAAGCTGCTTCCGGTCGTCAAGGCGAAGACCAAGGCCAAGCATTTCGTCGTCGAGCACGACAATCCCAATGATATCGACCGCAACATCACGCGCTCGATCGCTTCCTTCAAGACCTACTGAGGCAGACCATGACTAGGGAACTTGGCGTCGGCATCATCGGATGCGGCAATATCTCCACCACTTACTTTTCGCTCGCACCGCTCTTCAAGGGGCTGAAGGTGCTGGCCTGCGCCGATATCAACGTGCAGGCCGCAAAGCTTCGCGCCGAGGAATATGGCGTTGTCGCGCAGACGATCGAAGAGCTTCTCGCCAATGACGAGATCGACGTCGTCGTCAACCTGACGATCCCGGATGCGCATTATCCGGTGTCGAAGGCAGCGCTCGAAGCCGGCAAGCATGTCTATTCGGAAAAGCCTCTCGTGCTCTCACTGGAGCAGGGCGAGGAGCTTCGCCGCATCGCCAAGGAGAAGGGGCTTTCCGTCGGCTGCGCGCCCGATACCTTCCTCGGCGGCGCGCATCAGCTCGCCCGCAAGTTCGTCGATGACGGTGGCATCGGTCGCATCACGTCGGGCGCCTGCTATGTCATGGGGCCGGGCATGGAAATGTGGCACCCGAACCCGGACTTCTTCTTCCTGCCGGGCGGCGGCCCGATCCTCGACATGGGGCCGTATTACATCGCCAACCTGATCAACCTGATCGGGCCGGTGAAGCGTGTTGTCGGCATGACCTCGATGGCGTCGGAAACCCGCACCATCACCAGCCAGCCACGCAGCGGCGAGACCATTCCGGTCAAGACGCCGACGACGATCCAGGCGCTGCTCGAATTCGTTTCCGGCGCCACCATCACGCTGACGGCAAGCTGGGATGTCTGGTCGCACCGCCATGCCAACATGGAGCTCTACGGCACGGATGGATCGCTCTACGTGCCGGACCCGAATTTCTTCGGCGGTGTCGTCGAGGCCAGCGGCCGCGACAAGGAGATCAAGGCCTTGGAAGCCTGGGATCACCCCTTCGGCAAGTTCAACCAGGAAAGCCCGAACGGCCCGCGCGCCAATTACCGCACGGCCGGCCTTGCCGACATGGCCATGGCGCTGATCGAGGGCCGCGATGCGCGCTGCTCGCTCGACCGCACGCTGCACGGCGTCGACATCATGACCTCGATCCTGAAGTCGGGTGCGGAAGGCCGTTTCGTCGATCTGACGACGACCTGCACGCAGCCCGCGGCTCTGGGCATTGAAGAGGCGCAGGCGCTGTTGAAGTAAGGTGAGGGGTGCGCCGTGCGTTTTTCGTGCGGCGCGCTTGCTCCAACGCTTCCGTCATCCTCGGGCTTGTCCCGAGGATCTACTGATGGCGCGGCAGATCCTCGGGACAAGCCCGAGGATGACGACATTGGACGGCGGATGTCTGCCATCGGGCCTTCCACCGTCGTAGTTGTCGGGAACACGCGTCACGCGCTTGCCGTATCGGCGTGCTTAATCCAATAGTGCCGTCGCGCTTTGCCCGACACGAGGGCGGCGACGTTTTCAGCTTTCGACCGCCACTGGTGCGGAGACGAGAGAGAAGCACTTTTACAGGTTGAGGAGACCTCAGATGAGCTGGCAACCGGCCGAAGACCGCTATTCGAAGATGAAGTATAACCGCACGGGCCGTTCCGGCCTGAAGCTGCCGGCCGTTTCCCTCGGCCTCTGGCACAATTTCGGCGGCGACACCCCGCATGACCGCAAGGTCGACATGTGCCGCACGGCCTTCGATCTCGGCATCACCCATTTCGACCTCGCCAACAATTACGGCCCACCTCCGGGCAGTGCCGAAACCGCTTTCGGCGAAATCCTGCGCACCGATTTTGCTGGCCTGCGCGATGAGCTGATCATCTCCTCCAAGGCCGGTTACGACATGTGGCCGGGTCCTTACGGCGAATGGGGCAGCCGCAAGTATCTCGTCGCCTCCTGCGATCAGAGCCTGCAGCGCATGGGCCTCGACTATGTCGATATCTTCTATTCGCACCGTTTCGACCCGGAAACGCCGCTGGAAGAAACCTGCGGCGCGCTCGATTACATCGTGCGTTCGGGCCGCGCGCTCTATGTCGGCATTTCCTCCTATAATTCGCAGCGTACCCGCGAGGCTGCCGCCATCCTCAGGGATTTGGGGACACCATGCCTCATCCACCAGCCGAGCTATTCCATGCTCAACCGCTGGGTCGAGGACGATAAGCTGCTCGATACGCTTGACGAGGTCGGCATGGGCTCGATCGTCTTCTCGCCGCTTGCCCAGGGCATGCTGACGACGAAATATCTCGGCGGCATTCCCGCCGACAGCCGCGCGGCGCAGAACCACTTCCTCAAGAAGGACTTCATCCGTCCCTCGATCATCGACAATATCAAGAAGCTCAACGAGATCGCCGAAAAGCGCGGCCAGACGCTAGCGCAAATGGCGATCGCCTGGGTGCTGCGCGGCGGACGCGTGACGTCGGCGCTCATCGGCGCCAGCCGTTCCTCGCAGATCGTCGATTGTGTTGCAGCGCTCGGCAATCTCGAATTCACGGCTGCGGAGCTGAAGGAAATCGATGTCTACGCCAAGGAGGCCGACATCAATCTCTGGGCCAAGTCGGCTGAGCTGGAATAAGCTAGCCGAAAGGCAACCTCGATGTGGGGTTTGGGGCAGCGCGTCGCCCCAAATTCCCTCATTCCTGTGTCCTCGTGCAGGCACGAGGGATGTCACAGGAATCCAGCCGCCGCGCGTCTGCGCGGCGAGAAGAGTCCTTTCAGCCCAAGGACTTGGGCTGGCTGGATCTCTGTGACAAGCACAGAGATGAGGGAGGAGGAGAGCTCCTCACTATCATCTGACGTACGTACTGCAATTTTTCTTTTGGAGGAGCCGCCATGATCCGCAATCCCATCCTGCCAGGATTCAATCCCGACCCGTCCATCTGCCGCGTTGGCGACGATTATTACATCGCGACCTCCACGTTCGAATGGTATCCGGGCGTGCAGATCCACCATTCGCGCGACCTGGTGAACTGGACGCTGGTGCGCCGGCCGCTGGAGCGCGCCTCACAGCTCGACATGCGCGGCAACCCTGACAGCTGTGGCATCTGGGCGCCGTGCCTTTCCTATGCGGACGGGCAGTTCTGGCTCGTCTATACGGACGTGAAGCGCTTCGACGGCAATTTCAAGGATGCGCATAATTATATCGTGACCGCGCCCACCATCGAGGGCGAATGGTCCGAGCCCGTCTATGTGAATTCCTCGGGGTTCGACCCGTCGCTCTTCCATGACGAGGACGGGCGCAAGTGGTTCGTCAACATGCAGTGGAACCATCGCACCGAGAGCTATGGCGGCTCGCCGAAGTCGCCGGCCTTCGACGGCATCCTGCTGCAGGAATGGGACGCTCAGACCAAGGCCCTGAAAGGCCCGATCAAGAACATCTTCGCCGGCAGCCCGCTCGGGCTCGTGGAAGGCCCGCATCTCTTCCGGAAGAGCGGCTGGTACTATCTGACGACGGCCGAAGGCGGCACCGGCTACGATCATGCCGTGACGATGGCGCGCTCGCGCAATATCGACGGACCCTATGAATTGCATCCGAACCGGCACCTGATCACCTCGAAGGATCATCCGGAAGCGGCGCTGCAGCGGGCAGGGCACGGACAATATGTCGAGACGCCCGACGGGCAGGTCTATCACACGCATCTCTGCGGCCGGCCGCTGCCGCCGAAGCGCCGCTGCACGCTGGGACGCGAAACCGCGCTGCAGAAATGCGTCTGGCGCGAGGATGGCTGGCTCTATTTGGAAAACGGCACTGTTGTTCCCGATGTCGAGGTGCCCGGACTTGGCGGTGCCGTGCTGGCCGAAAAGCCTGTTCGCAGCGAGTATAATTTCGATGGCGGCACGCTGCCGGCCGATTTCCAGTGGCTGCGTACACCCCAGCCGGAGCGTATCTTCAATCTCACGGAGCGTCCCGGCCATTTGCGGCTGATCGGCCGTGAAAGTGTCGGTTCGTGGTTCGAACAGGCGCTGGTCGCTCGCCGGCAAGAGCATCACAGTTTCCGCGCCGAGACGGTGGTGGAGTTCACGCCCGATACCTACCAGCAGGTCGCGGGCCTGACGCACTACTATAATCGCCACAAGTTCCATGCCGTCGTCGTCACGCTGCATGAGAAGCTCGGCCGCTGCGTCACGATCTTCTCCTGCAACGGCGATTATCCTGATGGCCGCATGACCTTCCCGGCCGAGGCCGGCGTGGCGCTTCCGGCCGACGGCCGCGTGCAGCTTGCCATGGAGATCCGTGACAACGACCTGCAGTTCTTCTGGCAGACGGAAGGCAAGGGCGCCTGGCAGCCGATCGGCCCGGTTCTCGATGCCGGCGTCGTCTCGGACGAGGGCGGGCGCGGCGAGCATGGCTCGTTTACCGGTGCCTTCGCAGGTGTCCTCGCCTTCGATACGTCCGGCCGGGCAAAGACGGCTGATTTCGACTGGTTCAACTACGAGGAACTGTGAGGGCGGCGATGTCAGGCTATATCCGCATCGAGCCGATGACCGAGGGGCATATCGAGGGCTTTCACCGGGTTCTCGATAGCGTGGCACGCGAGCGGACATATCTGACCCTGCTCGAAGCCCCGCCGATTGAAGATACGCGCAAATTCGCGCTGTCGTCGATCGCCGGCGGCAATGTGCATCTCGTCGCTCTCGATGGCGGCGAGCTGGTGGGCTGGTGCGATATAAGACGGCACTTCTTTCCATCGCGTGCTCATTGCGGCGCGCTCGGCATGGGTCTGCTGCCGGACTATCGCGGGCGGGGGCTCGGCCGGCGCCTCATCGCGGCGGCGATAGAGGCGGCGCGTGAAGCGGGCATGATCCGTATCGAACTCGGCGTGCATGCCGACAATGCGCGAGCGATCCGGCTTTACGAGAGCGTGGGTTTCGTGCGGGAAGGGGTGAGCCGCGATGCGTTCTGCGTCGATGGGCACTATACTGGTGTCATCAATATGGCGATGATTTTTAGATAGTTGCGATCGGCAGCGGCTGGTTTCCTCTTCTCCTCGCTGGGGCGAAGGGGAAACGCCGCAACGTCTCGTTTCCCCATTTTCAATGGAGCGGTTCATCACACCGCAATGCCATTCTCATCACGCCCGATCACCTCTATGTGATCCCCGACGGCATGATCTGACAGTCGTTCGTTATCCCGAAATAAGAACATTAGGAATCAGTTATAAGCTACCGATTTCATTACAGATCTTTAATTTTATTTTCAGATTTCGTTCATTTTTGAAGACGTAATTTCGGGGCGTGTTCAACACGAGGAAGCCCTCATGAAAAAGATTTTTGCAGCTCTTCTTTCTGCCTCTTTCCTGCTCTCGCCGATCGTTGCACCGCAAGCAAGTGCTGCCGATCATCGTCGTCCGCCGGTCGTTGTTGAGAAGAAAGTCGTCGTCCAGAAGAAGGTCGTCGTCGAGAAAAAGGTGGTCCGCCGTCATCACTGGTCCAAGGGTTATCGCATGTCGGCTGCCGAGCGCGGCCGTTACGGCGAAGTCCGCGACTACCGCCGCTACCGCCTGGCACCGCCGCCGCGCGGCTATCACTGGGTGAAGGCCGATAACGACTATCTTCTCGTCGGTGTCGCCACGGGTGTGATCTCCAGCATCATCGCTGCGGGTCGTTGAGTTCACGCACACTCCCGAAAAGAGGGCGGCTTCGGCCGCCCTTTTGTTTTTGTCGGGAGAGTTTTTGCGGACGGCGCGACCCCAGCATCCCTCATTCCTGTGACAAGCACAGGAATGAGGGAGATTGGGGTCAGCGTCGCTGCCCAAAACCGGGTTTACATTGCTGAATAGACCTGTCGATTTAGTTCTGTCGCCGCGACGGCATCACCCGCTCGGCGATCATACCGAACAACCCCTTCGGCTTTCGCGCCTCGCTCTCCGCCGTATCCCCATAGGTCAGGGGATGCAGCCCCTCGATCGGCGGCAGCGGTTCGCACTCGATGCACAGGCACCGGTAGGGTTTGATTGCCGTTGCCCTCATGCTGCCTGCGGGCTCCAGCCGACGAACGGATCCGGCAGGTTGCGCCAGCGTTCGGGCGTGAAGGCGTCGCTTTCGATCAGACAAGCGTCGAGCTCTGCGCGAATCCAGCTCTCATCCATCGGGTCGGCACCGATGAAGACGATTTCCTGGCGGCGGTCGCCCCAGATGGGGTCGAGGTAGGGACCGATGGCACGGAGGAAGGCAGGTTCCCCAGGCCATTGTTCGCGCGGGACGGCCGCCCACCAGAGGCCCATCTTGCTGGTGCGCACGATCGCGCCGGCTTGGCTGATTTCGCCGACGTAATGCGGGCGGGTGGCGAGCCAGAAGAAGCCCTTGGCGCGCACGATGCCCGGCCAGCTTTTGTCGAGGAAGGCCTGCAGTTTCGCGGGGTGGAAGGGGCGCCTCTCGCGGTAGACGAAGGAGCGGATGCCGTATTCCTCGGTTTCCGGCACATGGTCCTTGAAGCCGTGCAGTTCCTTGTACCAGAGCGGATGGGTCTCGGCCCTGTCTATATCGAAGCGGCTGGTTCCGAGCACATCCTTCAGCGCGACCTTGCCGAAATCCGTTTCGATGATACGGGCATCCGGGTTGAGGCCGGTGATGATCTTGCGAGCCGCATCGCGTTGCTCTTCGCTTGCCGCGCCGATCTTGTTCAGCACGACGATATCGGCAAATTCGATCTGTTCGACGAGGAGATCGATGATCGTCCTGTTGTCGCCGTCGCCGGCGGTTTCGCCGCGGTCGGCGAGGAAGTCGGCCGAGGCGTAATCGGCGAGCAGATTGGCGGCATCGACGACGGTGATCATCGTATCGAGGCGGGCGACATCCGAGAGGCTGAGTCCATTCTCGTCGCGGAATTCGAAGGTGGTGGCGACGGGCAGGGGCTCGGCAATGCCGGTCGATTCGATCAGCAGGTAATCGAAGCGACCCTGTTCGGCGAGCTGGCGGACTTCCTTCAGCAGATCGTCGCGCAGCGTGCAGCAGATGCAGCCATTGGTCATTTCCACCAGCTGCTCTTCGGTGCGCGAGAGATTGGCGCCGCCATCGCGCACCAGCGCGGCGTCGATATTCACCTCGCTCATATCGTTGACGATGACGGCGACGCGCATGCCCTCGCGATTTGCGAGCACGTGATTGAGCAGCGTCGTCTTGCCGGCGCCGAGGAAGCCGGAGAGCACGGTAACGGGCAGCCTGTTGTCCATGATGTAATCCTTTATGTTATAACGTAACATTAATAGATAGCAAAAAAAGGCGGAACGGGGGTGTCGCCGCCTTCTTTCGCCGCAGCGCTCGCGGGGCGGGCTGCAAGTCCGAAGGGAAGCGTTGAGACGCTCCCTTCCTGATAGAGCGGCGCATATTCCTGTCGAGGATCGTTCGGATTATGCGCTGGCGAGGCAATTCCTCATGCTGTCGGCAATGCCGCGCATGAGGGTGAAATAAAGCTCCGGGCCGGCGGGCAGGGTGGCGGCTTCGGGGTCCAGCACGCCCGACTTCGCCTTTGTGCCTTCGATGACGACATTGACGAGGCGCGGCTCGAATTGCGGCTCTGCGAAGACGCAGGTTGCGCCGAGGTCGCCCACCTTCTTGTGGATCTCTGAGACACGCTCGGCGCCCGGAATGGTCTCGGGACTGACGGTAATCGAGCCGGCGACGCGGATATGGTAGCGATGTTCGAAGTACTGGTAAGCATCGTGGAAGACGATGAAGGGCTTGTCCTTCACCGGTGACACGGTGGCGGCAATTTCCTTGTCCAGCGCATCGAGCTTGTCATCCAGCGACTTGGCATTGGCCTCATAGGTCAGCGCATTGGCCGGATCGGCGGCGACCAGCGTGGTGGTGATCTCGGCGGCCATGGCTTTGGCATTGACAGGGTCGAGCCAGAGATGGGTGTCGAAGGCGCCGTGCCCATGGTCATGGTCGCCTTCGGCCTCTTCATGAGCATGGTCGTGACCGGCCTCGGCGCTTTCATGTTCGTCGCCATCGTCGTGGGCCTCGAACGCCCCGCCTTCGCGGAAGGGCAGCTTCACCAGACCCGGCGCGTCGTCGAGCTGGGCGACGATCGCGTCGGAACCCAGCGATTGCAGCGGCTTTTCGAGGAAGGCTTCGAGGCCGGGGCCGACCCAGAAGATCACCTTGGCATCCTGCAAGGCGCGGGCATTGGAAGGTTTGAGATTATAGGTATGCGGGGAGGCCGCGCCATCGACGATGAGCTCCGGCTTGCCGACACCTTGCATGATGGCCGAAACCAGCGAATGGACCGGCTTGATCGAGGTGACGACCACAGGGGCATCGGCGGCCTGGAGGGACCCGGCGAAAAGGAAGGCCGGGATTGCGAGGGTAAGGCCCATCGCCAGTTTCATCAGCATGCTCCGCTTGAATTGCAATTGTTATGTTATTACATCAATTGCGTTATGCTATAACGTGTGCAATAGCAGGACGCAACAGCACTTTCGGAAAATTTGATGCTTTCTCCCGCAAATAGCCCCGCCGGCAGCAGGGCCGAACCGCTGGTTTCACTCGACAATGTCGGCATTAGCCGCGGCGGCCGCTGGCTGGTGCGCGGTGTGGATTTCTCCGTTTCGCGCGGCGAGATCGTCACGCTGATCGGCCCGAACGGCTCCGGCAAATCGACGAGCGCCAAGGCGGCGATCGGCGTGCTGAAGCCGGACGAGGGCAGGGTGAGCCGCATCGCTGGCCTCAAGGTCGGCTATGTGCCGCAGAAGCTTGCGATCGACTGGACGCTGCCGCTTTCCGTACGCCGTCTGATGACGCTGACCGGGCCGCTGCCCGAGGCCGATATCATGGCCGCTCTCGAAGCAGCGGGCATGGTGCATATGCTGGATGCGCAGGTGCAGCATCTCTCCGGCGGCGAATTCCAGCGGGCGCTGATGGCGCGCGCCATTGCCCGCAAGCCGGATCTTCTGGTTCTCGACGAGCCGGTGCAGGGTGTGGATTTTGCCGGCGAGATCGCGCTCTACGATCTCATCAAATCGATCCGCAATACGACCGGCTGCGGCATCCTCTTGATCTCGCACGACCTGCACGTCGTCATGGCGGAGACGGATACCGTCATCTGCCTCAACGGCCATGTCTGCTGCCGCGGCACGCCGCAGACGGTGAGCCAGAGCCCGGAATATGTGCGCCTCTTCGGCAGCCGCGCAGCGCAGACGCTTGCCGTCTACAGCCACCATCACGATCATACGCATCTGCCCGACGGACGCGTGCTGCATGAAGACGGCTCGGTGACGGATCATTGCTATCCCGAGGATGGGCATCATCATGATCACGGGCATGATCATGCGCATTCGCACGATCACGCGGACGCTCATGCCCATGCGCACGCTGACGGGGATGATGCCCACGGGCATGCGCATGCGGAGGCTCACGCCCACGCACATACGCATTTCCAGAGCGGGGCGCAGAGCGTGACCAACAACGGGGAGAACCGTCATGCTTGACGATTTCTTCGTGCGCGCCATTCTCGCCGGTGTCGGCCTGGCGCTGACGACCGGGCCGCTCGGCTGTTTCATCATCTGGCGTCGCATGGCCTATTTCGGCGATACGATCGCCCATTCGGCGCTGCTCGGTGTAGCGCTCTCGCTGCTCTTCGATTTCAACCTTACGCTTGCCGTCTTCGTCGTTGCCGCTGCCGTCTCGATCCTGCTGCTCTTCCTGCAGAAGCGTCAGGCGCTGTCGGCCGATGCGCTGCTCGGCATCCTCTCGCATGCGACGCTCGCCATCGGCCTCGTCATGGTCGCCTTCATGAGCTGGGTGCGCATCGATCTCATCGCCTTCCTGTTCGGCGATATTCTGGCGGTTTCGACCACCGATATCGCGCTCATCTGGGGCGGCGGTATCTTCGTACTGGCGGCGATCGCCTGGCTGTGGCGGCCGCTGCTCGCAGCCACCGTCAATCCGGAACTTGCCGAGGCCGAGGGCCTGCAGCCGGAGCGGGCGCGGCTGTTCTTCATGCTGCTGATGGCCGTCGTCATCGCCATCGCCATGAAGATCGTCGGCATCATGCTGATCACGTCGCTGCTGATCATTCCGGCGGCGACCGCCCGGCGCTTCTCTTCGACGCCGGAACTGATGGCCGTGTTTGCCTCGCTGATCGGCGCGGTTGCCGTTGTCGGCGGGCTTTTCGGCTCGCTGACCTATGACACGCCATCCGGCCCGTCGATCGTCGTCGCGGCCCTCATTCTCTTCATTCTGAGCCTGCTTCCCGCCTGGCGCGGGCGCAGGGACCTGCAAGGACAAGGCTCATGAACGCACCTCAGCTCACCCGCAATCAGGCGCTCGTTTTCGACGTGCTCGAAAAGGCCGAGGGACCGCTCAGCGCCTATACGATCCTCGACAAGCTGCGCGACCAGGGTTTTCGCGCGCCGCTGCAGGTCTACCGGGCGCTGGAAAAGCTGCTCGAATATGGCGTCGTGCACCGGCTCGAAAGCATCAATTCCTTCGTCGCCTGCGCCCATCCAGGCGAGGACTGCCACAGCCATGGCATCGTTGCCTTCGCGATCTGCGAAAGCTGCGGACAGGTGATCGAGTTCCACGACCACGAGGTGGATCACCGCCTGATGAGCTGGGTGCGCAGCCAGAAATTCAAGCCGGCGAAGACGACGATCGAAATCCGTGGCACCTGCGAGGCTTGTGCTGCCTGATTTGCCTGCAGCAGCGCCAGCCTTCCGTCAGGGCGCGCCCTGCCTATACGCCGGCAGGCGCCAGTGCTGCCAGGTGCAGAAGGTCCTCGTTCTCCTCAGCCACATCCTCGGCAAGGCGGGCGGCTGCGACCACAGGGAGCCAGGCAAAGACCTCGTCCGGGGTCAAATCGTCCGCCTTCGCATAGGTGACGACATAGGCCTCGGCGATTGCCGGAAGCGAGCGGCGCATCAGGAGGTAGGTGCGGCAGACATCGGCGGCCGGATTGCCGCTGCAGGCATCCAGCCAGTCGACGATCATCACGTCTTCACCGGAGCCCAGGATATTCCAGGGGTGGAAGTCGCCGTGGCAGACATTGTCGCCATCGGGCAGGGCGGCAAGTGTCAGAAGCAGCCGGTCGCGCAGGTCCGGGGTGAGTCGTTCGGCGCGCTCGATATTGGCCGACAGTCTTGATTTCAATGAGGGAAGGCCGGTGCCGGGCTCGCGGTGCAGGCGCTGATGGAGTGCTGCCATCTCCCTGATGGCCGACAGCGGTGGTTCCGGCATCATCTCATCGGCAAGGCTCGTGCCGGTCGCCCGATCCATGAGCAGGCCCCATCGGCCGTGATAATCGCCGACGACATGGATTCTGGGCGCGGGCAGGGAGAGCCGCTCGACGATCGCCAGATTGGCGGCCTCGCGGAAGGCCGGGGCCTTCGGGCGGCCGGGCCTGTAGAGCTTCAGCGCCAGCGTGCCATGTTCATAGACTTCCGCTTCCTTGCCGGCGCCGAGCAGACGGCCGATTTCGCTCATGTCGGGCTCCCGTTCATTGTGTGCCTTCCAGAGCGATGTGGTGCTGATCTTTGTGGCGGGAAGGGGGAGGCACGAGCATCGATTGTTGCGGCTGCGGAGACACTGTGTCTGTGCCGGCAGGCTTTATCCCGCGCGCCAGGCGTGGATGATGGCCGCGAAACAGGGCCATGCTGATATCAACGGCCTGTCATTGAGGGTGTCATGACGATCAACAACAAACACTCGGAAGCGGTCGCCTGTTGCGGCGAAGAAATCCTGTCGCGCGAGCTGCTGCTCAGCGGCACTTTCGCTGACCTGATTGCCGGGGAGGCGCCGTCGCTCAAACTTCTCAGCGACGAGGAGCGGCATGCATCTCTCGCATCGATACTTGCGGAGCGGCCGACGGGCGATGTCTGGATTTTCGCCTATGGTTCGTTGATCTGGAATCCGATCATTCTCAGCGTCGAAAGCCGGAAAGCCCGTGTCGAAGGCTGGCGCCGGTCCTTTTGCCTCGCCACCGTTTCCGGGCGGGGTTCGCCCGACAATCCAGGTCTCGTGCTCGGCCTTGATGCGGGCGGGGCCTGCGATGGGGTCGCCCTGCGCCTGGATGAAGCGGATCTTCTGCACGAACTCGAGTTGTTGTGGCGACGGGAGATGGTGGCCGAGGCCTATATTCCCCGCTGGGTCGACTTGCTCGATGAAGAGGGTACCCGCTTTGGAAGCGGCATTGCTTTCACCATGAACCCGCTTGCAAATACATATGCGGGCGGGCTTTCCCGGGAGGCGACCATTCAACGGCTTGCCACGGCTTCGGGCAGTATCGGCAGTTCGGCCGATTATCTGTTTCGCACGCGTGAAGGCTTGAGGGCGCTCGATATGTGGGACGAGTTTCTGGAGGAGCTCGCCATCGAGGTGGAGGAGGCGCAACGCAGGCTGTCGCAGTTACCTTCCGAGGCGGTTTGATCCGCCGTTGTGCTGAAGGCTCCGCGGGAATAGCGGAGCCTTCAGACCTGTTTTACCGATCAGCCGGCGGCGCGTTCGGCGGGCGGACGGCGCCGCAGGCTCGCGGTCTGGATCGCCGGGGTCTTATAGTTGGCTTCCAGCGGGCCGGTTTCGGTGCCCGGTGGTACGATGGCGTCGATGGCATCGAGCAGCTCGTCGCTCAGACGCACCTGCGCGCCGGCCAGGAGATCATTGAGCTGTTCCATGGTGCGCGGCCCGAGGATCGCCGACGTAACGCCCGGATGGGCGATGACGAAGGCAAGCGCCATGTGAGTGAGCGAGATGCCGGCACTTTCCGCGAGCGGAATGAGCTGCTCGACGGCATCGAGGCTGTTTTCATTCGACATTTGCTTGGGGAAATAAGCAACGCGGGTGCTGTCGGGCTGAGCTGCACCCCGGCGGTAGCGGCCGGTCAGCATGCCCATGGCGAGCGGGCTCCAGACGAGGGCGCCCATGCCGTAGCGTTCGAGCGTCGGCAGGACCTCGCGTTCGATGCCGCGATGCAGGATCGAATAGGGCGGCTGCTCGGTGCGGAAGCGGGCCAGCCCCCGCTTTTCGGCCACCCATTGCGCCTCGATGATATCGGAGGCGGGGAAGGTGGAGGAGCCGATGGCCCGGATCTTGCCTGCGCGCATCAGATCCGTGAGGGCCGAGAGCGTTTCTTCGATATCGGTGTCGGGGGCGGGGCGGTGCATCTGGAAGAGGTCGATATAATCGGTCTGCAGGCGGCGCAGCGAATCTTCCACCGCGCGATAGATCCAGCGGCGCGAACTGCCCTGCTGGTTCGGATCCTGGCCCATCGGGATGAAGCATTTGGTGGCGAGCACGACATTGTCGCGCCGGCCCTTCAGGGCTTTGCCGACGATCTCCTCGGATTCGCCGTGGCTGTACATATCGGCGGTGTCGATGAAGTTGATGCCGGTATCGAGCGCCTTGTGGATGATGCGGATGGAATCGTCATGATCGGCATTGCCGATCGCGCCGAACATCATGGCGCCAAGGCAATAGGGGCTGACCTTGATGCCGGTGCGGCCAAGGGGACGGTATTGCATCTTCGTTTCCTTTGAATCTTGAGCTGCCCGTAAGGGCAGGTTTTGAATCTGGCAAAAGCCCCGACGGCGGGCCTTGCATCTGGCAAAGCCGCGCCGAACAGGGTATAAAGGCGCATCCGGAACGCGGTTCCGTTTATACGGAACAATGTTCCGCTTTGCAAGAGGTGTTGATATGACCAGCGGGACGGACAGTCCGGGCGAGGCGCGTGAGACTGATAGCGGCCATGACAGGCCTGTGCGCGCGGATGCGCGGCGCAACCTGGATCTGCTGCTGAAAGCCGCCTTGGATGTATTTGCCACCTCCGGCGTCGATGCGCCGGTGCGCGAGATCGCGGAAAAGGCCGGCGTTGGCGTCGGCACGGTCTACCGCCATTTTCCGCAGCGCTCGGACCTCATCAAGGCGGTCGTGCGCAACGAGATGGATGCCTGCGCCGATGCTGCCATAACACTCGCCGCCGAAAATGAGCCGGGCGAGGCGCTGTCGCGCTGGATGCAGCGCTTTGCCGATTTCATCATGGCCAAGCGCGGCCTTGCCGCAGCTTTGCATTCCGGCGACCCGGCCTATCAGGCGCTGCCGGCCTATTTCGACGAGCGCATGATCCCGGCTTTGCAGGGACTGCTGGATAGAGCCGTTGCGGTGGGCGCGGCACGCGGCGATGTGGAAGCGAGCGAGCTCCTGCGCGCCGGCGCGCAGCTTTCCAATCTCGGGCAGGGCGATGACCCGGCGGCGACGCGGCGGATGATTGCGCTGCTGGTGGACGGACTGCGCTATGGGGCGGGTGTGAAGAGCTGAGGGTTCTGCACGCGCCGCCTTCAGGCGGCTGCGGCCTTTGCCTTCGGTTTCAGCAAAATGATCAGCAGCAATCCGGCGATGATGAGGGCGGCACCTTCGAGATGATAGGTCTGCAGTTTCTCGCCGAGGATGAAATAGGCGAGCACGGCGATGAAGATCGTCTGGATGTAGAGGAGCACGCCGGCGCGCGCAGCCCCCAGCGCCTCGATGCTTCGGTTGAAGAGATAATACATGAGCGCGCCGCCGGGGATCGCGACATAGGCGAGTGCGATGAGGCCGCTCGTATTCAGCGTCGTGCGTTCGTCGACGGCGAGTTCGTAGAGGTAGAAGGGCAGGGCTGTCAGCGCGGCGGCACCGAGCAGCAGGACGAGCAGCGCGAGCCGGTTCAAGTCGAATTTCGCGCGGCGCAGCAGTACCGTGTAGAGGCTGAAGCAGAAGGCGCCGGCGACGATCCAGAGTTCGCTCGGATTGAAGTCGAGGCGCAGAAGTGCTGCCGGGCTGCCCTTGACGATGATGATGAGGATGCCGAGGAAGGCGAGGATGGAGCCGGCCACCTGCCAGCTTCCCATCGGCTCTGCCAGCATCAGGCGGGCGAGGATCATGGTGATGATCGGGATCAGCGCGATGATGATGCCGGCGGTGGTGGCATCGGCATGTTGAAGGCCGACGAAGATCAGGCCCTGACAGATGGCCAGTCCCATGCCGCCGATGAAAAGCAGCTCCAGGCCGCGTGCCCGCACCAGTGCGAGCATCGCGGAAAAATGGTGGCGCACGATCGGCAGCATGATCGCGAAGGCGATGAGCACGCGCCAGAAGCAGAGCGCCCAGGGCGGCATTTCGGCGGAGACCCATTTGGCTGCGATGTAGACGCCGGCTGACAAAAGCCAGCAGAGGACGCCTACGGAATAGGCTCCCGCAAGCGAACCGCCTGCCGCCTGTTCCGTCCCGACAGTATCACGATGGACTGCCAAGACATGTATCGCCATCGGCTAGTTATGCCACAGTTGTCGGGCGCCGCACAGGTGGGGGTGTGGCTTTGCCGTCTCTGCACAGGCGGACGGTTGGCTCAGGCCTTGATCGTTCCTCTGTCTATGACTGCGCGCGGCTCGCGGTCGTGGCCGAAATCGCCGACAAGGTCTGTGCGTCGCGGCCGTAGATATCGTCGAAATAGTGGATGACGCCATCGTCGGTCGGCCATGCAGTGAAATAGGAGACGTAGACCGGAACCTGTTCCGGAACCGGCATGTCCTTCTTGGCACCATCCGCGATCTGCTGATCGACGAACTCGACCGAGGTCTTCAGGACGGCGGCTGCCATCGCCTTGGGGTTTTCCAGGCGCACGCATCCGTGGCTGAACATGCGGTCCTGCGAGGCGAATTTGCCGCGGGCAGGGGTGTCGTGCATGTAGATGTCGTGCGAATTGGGGAAGAGGATCTTCAGCTGTCCCAACGCATTGTCCGCTCCGGGCGGCTGGACGACGCCGATATTTTCGAGCGGCTGCGACCAGTCGACCTTGGCCGAGGGCATCGTCTTGCCCTTGACCGAGACGACATAGCCTTCCTTGTCCAGATAGGCGGGGTCGCGCTTCAGGTGCGGCAGCATCTCGTTGCGGATGATTGATTGCGGCACGCCCCAGTCGGGATTGAATTCGACCGTCTTGATCGAGGCATCGAAGAAATTCGTCTGGTGGTCCTGCTGGCCGATCACAGCCTTCATCGAGAGCGTTAGCGTACCGTTTTCATAATAATAGGCCATGTAGGCCGGCTGGTTGATGAACACGTATCGCTCGGGGAATTCCTGTGGCAGCCAGCGCATTTCCTCCATCGCCACGATCACCTTGTTGATGTTGGCGGCAGCATCGCCGCCCTGGCCTGAGGTGCGGAGATAATGCAGCTCGGCGGCGAGCTGGGCGAATTTCGGGTTGCTCGGTAGCAGGCGGTCGAAGACCACCATCAGATCAGGCGTGGCCGAGAGCTCAGCGATCGTGCCCTTCAGATCGACAGGCTTGCGCTTGAAATCATAATAATTCGACAGCTTGTTGGGATCGATGCGACCCCGGAAATTGTCCTGAAGGAACATCAGCATCTTGGCCGAGAGGGAGACTTCGAACTCGGCCAGCGCCTTTGCGCGGTCGCCCGCTCCCTGGGGAAGGGCAACGGCATAGTCGCCGGCATTCAATCCCCAGTCGTCAGCCTGTTTCAGAAGGCTGAGCGCCTGTGCGGCCTTGGGCGTCGGCCCCCTGCCGTCGACCCAGATGAGCTTTGCCTTCGGCTGGGCGTAATAGGCTTCGATCGCCTCGGCGATGTCGTTATTCATCGAAACCGTCAGGCCGCCCATTTCGTTCAGCACCTTGGCCTGATTGCCGCTGACTGAATCAAAGAGCGCTGACAGTGATGCACCCGTATCCTGCCGGACGATATGGGCGGGGCGGCGGGCCGGAACCGTATAGGCGGGCTTCGGGCTGGCCTGCGTGACCGGCGGCGCAGGCTGCGGCTCGGCGCGCACGGCAATTGCACTTCCCGAGAGCACCAGAAGGCCGGCGAGCGGTGCGATCCAGCGGGAAGATGTTCTCAGCGGCATTCTTATGTCCTTGAAATCCGATAAAATACTGTCACGCGCGGCGTTGGTCCGTGTGGGGCGAAGCCCGACTAGAACGCCAACATTCGGGCAGAAGATGGGCATTGAGCGTTTCCGGCAAGCCCATGGGTGACAGAAGTTGTTGGAACGAAATCACTTTTTCGACAGCGCGGAGCTTTCTAGTGCTGTCATTTCGATGGCTGCGGGATCGGGGTAGCCTGATCCCGCAGCCGCGACCGAGAAAGTACCGGCTACTGCCAGTTCCTGCGGCGTTCGAGCTCGGCCTCGGACGGTTGATCGGATGCGAACGAGCCCGCCCGGACTTCGCCGTTGCGCTCATAGGTCGCGACGATGACGCCGGTGCCCGATACCGCCGATCTCGTGAGCTTGAGGGCGCCGGGCATCGCGCCGCCCTCGAACAGTCGTTTGCCTTTGCCCAGGATCAGCGGGAAGGTCAGCACGGTCATTTCGTCGATCAGGTCGTTGGCAAGCAGCGTCTGGATGAGATTGCCCGATCCCTGGATGAGCAGGTCCGGCCCGTTCTCCTGTTTGATCTTGCGCAATGCCGCGACGATGTCGGGTCCCAGCGATTGCGAATTCTGCCAGGTGAGGGTTTCAGGCCGGTGCGTCGCGACATATTTCGTGGCGGGATTGAAGGCCTTGGCGATGTCGTCGTCCTGATAAGGCCAGTGGGCGGCGAAGATGTCGTAGGTTCGGCGGCCGAGCAGCAGCGCAAAGGGCTTTGCGAAGAGCTCGCCCATCACGGCTCCCATCGTATCGTCCGCGTAGGGAAATACCCAGCCACCGAATTTGAAACCGTTGACGGGGTCCTCGTCAGGGCCGCCGGGCGCCTGCATGACGCCGTCGAGGCTGACGAATGTGGAGGCGATGATCTTTCTCATGGGTGTCTCTCCTGTTGGTGATCCGCGCCATCAGGGGCCGGATCTCGGCCTTAGGACGAAACATGCGATGGCATGCCGACAAATCCCATCGAAATTTACGGGAGACTTGCCGGCCTGCGCGTGCGAATTTCGCCGGGCTGAGGAGCAGAAGGCAGCTGCCTGGGCGGCGAGGCCTGCTTCCGTGCAGGATGCGAGGGTGAGGGTGAACATGCCTAATGTGACACGACATCTCATCGATAGGGGTGACGGGGCGCGTGTCGAGATTTTTCAGGCCCAGCCTGAGAGCAAAACACCCGAGGGAGCCATCCTGTTCGTCCACGGCAATCAGGGCGGCCGTCTCATTGGCGCGAAAGAGGCCGTCGATACGGGCGCGCTGCTTCGGTTCTGTTCCGGTTTGAATATCACCGCGGCGGCTGTCTCGCAGCCGGGCTTCGGGGCTTCGGATGGACCGGCGGATTTCTGCGGCCCGGATACCCAGCGGGCGATCATGGCCGCACTCTCCTTCCTGCGGCAGCAGCCTTGCGTCGATCCTGATCGTATCGTTCTCTATGGCAACAGTCGGGGGGCGGTTGCATCGGCGATGGTCGCAGCCCAGGTTCCCGATCTCAAAGCCGTCATTCTGCGCAGCGGCGTCTACGATCTCAAGGCGGCCTATGAGAGCAGTTCGAAAGGGCTGCGCTGGGTAATCGAGCAGGAGGCGGGCCTCACGAGCGGCGCCTTTCTGGCCCGCTCGGCCCTGCATCACGCGCAGAAAATCCGGGCGGAAACCCTGTTGCTGCACGGAAGGCTCGATGAGCGGGCTCCCATCGCCCAGGCCGAACGGTTCTCGAATGCCCTGTCGGATGCAGGCGTGCCGGTCATGCTCCACGTCTTCGAATGCGGGCATGACATTCCCCGGGAATATGCGCAGGTAGCGCAGCGCTCCTTTCTGCAAAGGATGTTCGATCCCGTCGTGACATACCATTGAGCCGGCGTGATGGGCCTCAATGGCCCATCGACTGACCCTCGGGCTGAGCGGGCGGGCGTCTGACGTAGAAAGACGCCACGACGGCTGCGAGCGAAATCAGCGCGCCGACGAAGAAGGCGGACTGCATGCCGCCGACGGTAGCCGTTGCGGCATCTGCTTCCCCTTGAGTCAGGATGCCGGCGCGCCAAGTCATGATGGCGACGTAAAGCGTTGTGCCGGCGGCGCCGGCGACCTGCTGGGTGGTGCCGATGATGGCGCTGCCGTGCGAATAGAGTTTCGGCGGCAGGGAGCCGAGGCTGACGGTGAAGAGCGGTGTGAACATCAGGGCAAGGCCGATGCTCATCACGATGTGCAAGCCGAGCACAACCCAGATCGGGGTCGTGACGGTGAGAAAGGTTAGGCCCCACATGACGGAGCTGAACAGGAGTGCGCCGGGGATGACGAGGCGGGCAGGGCCGTAGCGGTCGAACAGCCTGCCGACGAAGGGGGCACAGAGGCCCATGATCAGGCCGCCGGGCAGGAGGAGCAGGCCGGCCGTCAGGGTCGTCTGGCCGAGCACGGACAAGAGGTAGATCGGGATCAGGATGAAGACGCCGAACATCGACATCATCAGGATCGCCATCATGCCGGCGGCGATGGTGAAGGTCTTCGTCTGCAGAGTGCGCAGGTCGAGCAGCGCCCGCTCGTGCTTCTGGAGATGGATCTGCCGCCAGACGAAAACGGCGATGACGGCAGCACCCGCGGCGAGCATGACACGGGGATCGAGCGGCGTCGTGCCGGCTTCGGGCGCGCCGAGCTCGCTGATGCCGAAGACGAAGCTGCCGAAGCCGATGGCCGACAGCACGACCGAGATGACATCGAGCGGCGCCTTTGACGGCACGGTGACGTTCTCGATTTTCGAGGCGCCCAGCGCAAGGGCTGCGAGCGCGATCGGCAGCACCAGCAGGAAGAGCCAGCGCCAGTCGAGCGAGGAGAGGATAAGGCCGGAGATCGTCGGGCCGATGGCAGGTGCGACCGAGATGACGATGGAGATATTGCCCATCGTCTTGCCGCGCGAATGCGGCGGTACGAGGTTCATGATCGTCGTCATCAGGAGCGGCATCATGATCGCCGTGCCGGAGGCCTGAACGATGCGGCCGACGACCAGCATGGGAAAGCCGGGTGCGAGGGCGCAGACCAGCGTGCCGGCGGAAAAGAGCGACATGGCGAGGATGAAGACCGGCCGCGTGTTCAGCCGCTGCAGGAGAAAGCCGGTCACGGGAATGACGGTGGCCATGGTCAGCATGAAGGCCGAAGTCAGCCATTGGGCGGAGCTTGCGGGGATCTTCAGATCGGCCATCAGGTGCGGGATCGCGACACCCATGATGGTCTCGTTGAGGATGACCACGAAGGCGGAGACGAGCAGCAGGCCGATCACCAGCCTGTTGCGGGCGCTATGGTCTTCGACCGGCAGTTCGGCCTGTTCTTCGATCTCTGAAAGCAGGGGTTCGCTGGTCATGGTGTTCCTGTATCCATATCTGAAAGAAAGGGTGCTGCCTTAAGACGAAAGTGCCGGGCTGATTGCGACACGGGTATGCTTATTTCCTATGTCTTTATGCAATCGGTCGGATGCAAGGCGAAATTTTACGGGAATGCTGATTCGGGTTGCTTCGTTTTGCCGTGGGATACCCCCCTCTGCCCTGTGTCCAGCCGATAGATGGGTAACAGATTGAACCGGATAGATGGGTTACAGTTTTCCCCCCTTTAACCAGTGTCCGCCCCTGCGCCGGCTGGCCGGGGTTGCAGGGCGCTGGGGCGGACAAGCTGCTTGCTCTTCCTGTCGATGATGCCGAGCGGATGGGCATAAAAGCGCAGCGTCCAGGCTCCGGCTTGGCTCTCCTCGATCGCCACGGCTTCGCCGGCCAGCGCCGCAGCGACATAGACGAGGCCGCCGCTCCATTTGATCTCGCCATTGGAGCGCACCCGGCGCACCGCCGCCTCGGCCGGATAGTCCGGTTCAGGCAGGCGGTCGGGCAGGCGCCGCGGTGACGGCCGGTAGTGATCGGCAGGCACATCCATGGCGAGCGCCTCGTGCGGACGCTCGGCGTTGTAATTCTGGCGAAACGCGTCAAAGGCAGCCTGCTGCGCGCCATGGTCGGCCTCCGGCGCCTTGGCCAGCGGCAGCATCGTCAGATGGAAGCGTTCGTGGCGGCCGTTCTGCTGCGGCTTGCCCGGCTGGATGCGCTCCAGGCCGATGCCGAGCTTGATGAAGCGCACGGCAAGCGTCGTCAGCCCGGTGACGCCGACCGCCGCGAAGGGCGAACCGTTGTCGCTGCGAAAGCGCTCCGGCAGGCCATGCTCGGCAAACAGCCGCTCGAACACCGGCCAGGCCTCGCCTTCGGCCGGCCGCGCGCAGGCTTCCAGCGCCAGCAGAAAGCGGCTCGCCGTATCCATCACCGTCAGCGGCTCGCAGCCCCGCCCGTCGCCGGTCCGGAACCACCCCTTGTAATCGGCGCTCCACACCGCATTGGGTCCGCTGGCCGGCGCGAGCGGGCCGCAACCAGCCGCCCGCCAGCGATGCCGCCGGCGCCCGACCAGCCCGTGCCGCTTCAGGATCTCGCCCACCGTCGAGGCCGCCGGCCAGCAAAGCTGCGGCGCCGCCCGCTTCAGCCGCGCCAGCACCTTCTTCGGCCCCCACTGCGGGTGCGCCTCCTTCTCCGCCACAATCCGCGCCACCAGCTCCGCCGCCGTCGCCCGCCCATGCGCAAGCGGCGCCCGCGGCAGGTCGACAAGCCCCGCAGGCCCGAGCGCCCGATACCGCTCCAACCACTTGTAGCCCGTCTTGCGCGATATCCCATAGGCCGCGCACAGCTCCGTCATCGTCTCCTCGCCCGCAAGACACTCTCCAACAAAGCGCAACCGCTCGTCCATGATGCCAGTCTCTCTCCAAACCATCGCCGGGTCCTCCCGGCGCTCAGAGAACTGTCACCTATCTAAACGGTCCGTTCTGTTACCTATCTATCCGGGTCGGACACCTGCCGGACATCTCCCTCCTTGTGGGGGAGATGTCCGGCAGGACAGAGGGGGTATCCCACGGCAAAACCCAAAAGAGGCAACCTACCTCACCGCACCGCGGGCAATCCCCATTCGTCCAGCGAAAAGGCTTCGGCTGGCAAGCGCATCTCCGAGAGAGCGACGGCGCGACGGCGGAATGATGTGGCGGTGTAGGGGAGGGCCAAATTCATTCCGCTGATATCCAGCTTGAGCGGCAGCCCGTCGCGTGTGAGGCACTCCCTGTTTCCGGCGTCCTGAACTCCCGGCATCAGATCAAACCATTCGCAGCTCTCGCCGAGGACGGCTTCGGCCTTGCCGAGCGAGATCTTTCCGGTTGTCTCATCGAATTTGAAAGAGGCAGAGCCATCGTCTGTCGGACGCGCGGCCGTGAGCCTGCGATGGCCGCCTGCCTGCCGGTAGGAGATGCCCTGCGCTTCGAGCCTGTTCCAGATCTTGATGCTGACGGAGCCGCCTCCGTCCCGCTGTTCCCGGTAGTGCCAGGGATAATGCCGCAACAAGCGGATCGTCGAGCCGCTGACGGTCTCCAGCGTAATGTCGAAATCGGGCTGGGAAGGATCGGCATTATGGCTGCGGATCGGTCTGAGCCAGAATTCCGCTGTCAGGATTTCCGATGGCGGGTCAATCTCCGCGGGGGCGATGGCGCGGCGGTCGAGGCTGGTGAGGCGGGTGTGATAGATCGGCACGTCATTGGGAGCGAGCAGCCTTGTTTCGATGACGATGCCGTCGTCGGTGACGCAAGTCTGCTCTCGTGCGATGAATGTCCCGGGCGAGGGCGATTTGCTCGCCGTTTCGCGCCATCTGCAGCGTTCCCCGGCAACGGTAGAAACCTCTGCGAGTGGCTGGGGCGTTTCTGTTTTCGCGGCGTCCGGTTTTCGATCGCGAAGGAGAAGTTCCAGGAACGTGATCTGACCATCCGCCTGCCTGCTCCAGCGCAGAACGGGATCGTTGCTGGCCGGTCCGAAGCCGATGCTTTTCGTGCCGTCGCGCAGGGTCTCGCTCAGAAACATGCCGTCGTGATGGGTAATGGTGACGGTCGGATCGACCGGCTTGCCGTTCTTGTCGAGCGCCTGCGTGACGGCCACGTAGTCCGGCTGGACGGGGGAGGCATCGAGATTCGACTGCGCAACTGCGGCCGCGGCGAAGGCGATGCAGGCGATTGTGCCTGTTATTGCTGCTGTCTTCATTGCCTCTCGGATGTCAGAGCCGGCGCGCGTCATCGCGCCGCCGCCAGCAGATGACGGTTTTACCGAGAAAATCAATGCAGTCTATGGCTTTGGCCTCAATGGACGCCCCCCATCAATGAACGATGGTCAGCGCGGCAATGCCTGCCTCGTCGGCGGCGCGCAAAAATGCCTCCCGGAATTGCTCAGGAGCGACTTCTCCACAGATGGCGTCGATGCAGGCTTTGACGGCGATCATATATTCCTCGCCATCATCGAAAGGCCAGTCCCGGATCAGGAGATATGCGGCATCGCCGAGCGTACGCACGACGGTGTGCGTCTCCCGACCGCGCAAAACCAGCCCGACCGGCGCAAATGCCGATGACGTGTTCCAGCTCATTGTCCTCGACCCCTCAAGGCACGGAGATTGAGACCCTCAAACACACTATACGCGTGAATTATGAAATTCGGAATTGCGGAATGCGTGAATCTCGAGCGCGTGACATGTCTGCCACGTTAAAAAGAAAGGGCGCTCTACGACCTCATGTCGGAGCGCCCTGTGGCTGCGTCGGCGTCAGTTGCGGCGGAGGCCGACGGCAGGTGCGATTAGAAGACCGCATTTGGAACGAAATGGCAACGGCTGACGCCAAACTGCGCCTCAAGGCGACCTTCGATCCACAATGTTTCCACAGCTTATCCACAGGTGCGGTTCTATCTCCTCCCAACGCTTTCAACGACATGCGCCTGAAAGCGATCGGGCTCCTCCAGATGGGTGATGTGACCGGCCGATGACACCGGGAATATCTTCCAGACCAGCTGCCCCAAAGGCCACAATACCGGGGTATCGTGGCCCTCCCTCCTTGAGCGCTGGGCGGCGGACGCTCGGAGGTGGGAGGCGGCAGGCGTGCATGAGGGCCTGCCGCCTTCATCGCCACAATGCTGCGCCCTCGCAAACAAAAAGGACCCGCTCACTTGGGAGCGGGCCTCAGGGGTGCCCGGAGTCGGACGGGCATCTGGAAAAAGCGTTCGATCAGATATTGGCCGCAGCATAAACACTCCAGCTGTCCGGCATCTTCGACGCCGCAAAGGTGCCGTCGCTTGCGGAACGGGCGTGCCGACGGGCGGCAGCGTCGAGAAGCGCCTCAAAAGACGCCAGGCTGATCCTGTCGGCGCGAAGCATCTGGCGGATCATCGGGTCTCTCAGCATTTCCGATGGTGTCATCTCGTGCATGGTTATCCTCCCGTGACTGGTTTCCGATGCTTGCTGCATCTTAGACCCGTATTGCTATCAATGCATGTCGCGGCGATGGCGAAAAGACGGTAAATGAGGTTCATTCGGGTTAGCTCCAATGTGGGATTGGTCTGCCATTTTATCGAATGCTACCGTAGCGGCCGAGGTAACCGCAGTGGAGGAGGGCCACATGGAAGCCACGCAATGGGAAACCATGCATGTGGAAGCCAGGCATGACGACGCAAGGATGTTCGACGAGATCGTGATGGGTCTTGCCGCGCTCGGGGCCAAGATCGGCGAGATCAATGCCCGGCCCATGCCTTTCCTGGATCTCAACTATGCCGAGGCCGAACTGAAGGCCAGGCCGGCAAAGGTCCGCAAGCGGTTCGACAGGGTGAGAGCGACGAAACTGAGTGCCTAAGATCAGGCTTGGCAACGCAATTTTGACCATGTGCGTATTTTCCTGACGCTCGCTCACATTTTGTCGATTGCATGTGGATCGGAAAGCCGCTCTTCTTGTCATCCGCATCCCTAATTTAGAGATATCCTGACCATCATGAACCGCTACGATATCGAGCGCCGCAACGACGACGACTGGACTGTCATCGACCGGCTGACCGGCGCACCCGTGCCGCATCTGCCGGAAAAACTCGGAAGCAGGCTCGAAGCCCAGGCACTTGCCGATTTTCGCAACCGGCTGGCCATCCCGCAACAGGAGCGCATTCGCTCCCGCCTCGATACGCTGCGGCTCGCCTGGCAGGCGCTGACGGGAAAGCGGACGCGATAACAGCCGATGCGGTTACCGGGGCACAAAGAGGCCCGCCGAAGCGGGCCGAATTATTGGGAAATAACAGGCTGGATCGCACGACGCGCCGTGTGGTGCATGATTTTGTTGAGGGAAGCGCACCGTACGCTCCGCATGTCAGACTGAGATCGGGGCCGAAAGTTCCCGGCGGCCGATGCGTATTTTCGCTGCTGTCCCGCCTGATCGGCCGATGTCGATATCGACGTCTGGCGCGTCCTGAAGGAAGCCGCCGCCGTCACCAGCGGAGGATTTTTCGGCCCAGGAGGAAACCGGCTGCGGTCGCGACCAATATGCCGATCGAATACCATGCCGCCAGAAACAGCGGGCTGTCGTCGGGGCAATGCCAGGCGTAGATGGCGGCTGCGATGCCGCCGGCAGCAAGGCCTGCGACGGCGCCGGCCGTGCCCGGATTTTCCGGGGCGCCTTGCCGGACCGAGTAGAGGATGGCGGCTAGCGGAGCGATTGACAGCGTCGGCACGAAGAACAGGCAGAAGGCGGGGAACCGGCCCTCCATGCTGCTTGCCCAGGCCGTCTGCGGCACGACGAAGAGCTCGGTGACGATGCCGATGATGAGAACGGCAAGCGGCAGGACGAGCATCAGGGCGGCAGATTGCAGCGAGACGCCTGGCTTGCCGATGCGGAAGGCGAGGCGGGTGGCGGTGACGGCGAGCAGCAGGGTGAAGCCGAGCTTGAAGAGGACGCGCGGCGTCTCGATCATATCCGCCATATTCCTACGGATACCGAGGGTCGAGAGCAGCAGCGCGGCTGATATCACCACGCCGATGGCCAGCGCGATCAGGAAGACACGGCCGAAGCGGATGCGAACGCGTGCATCCTTTGCCAGCAGGTTGATCAGGTCATTCGTTTTCACGCGTATTGCTCCGATAGAGGGCCGCCAATCCCTTGAGCGCCCTGTGCAACGCCACCCGCACGGCGCCTTCCGTCATCTGTAGTCTCTCGGCCGTTTCGCGGATGCCGGCGCCGGCGAGCGAGATGGACCGGACGATTTCCCGCTGCGGGTCGCGCAGGCCTTCCAGCATGCGGTCGACATCGACGCGATCGGCGCCATCCTCGTGGTGGTCGGCTTCCAGCGTCTCCATCATATCCTCGATCGGCACGCTGACATGGCGGCCGCGGCGGCGCAGGCTGTCGATCAGCTTGTTGCGCACGATGGTCGATAGCCATGGGCCGATCGGCCGGGAGATATCCCAGGTCCCGCGCTTCAGGTGAACTGCCAGCAGAACTTCCTGCACCACGTCCTCAACCTCGCTCGGCGGGGCACCGAACTGGTCGCAGCGCCTGCGCGCAATCGACCGGAGATAGGGTGTCACGGCCTTCAGGAACCGGTCATAGGCCTTGATATCGCCGGCGATTGCCGCGCGCATCCAGGCCGCCCATTCCTCTTCACGGACCGAATGTTTCATCCGCCACTATCCTCTACGCACGGGTCCACGTGTTTGTTACCGTCATCCTGAGAAATTTGATGACGCGGCACGTGAGGCAAGGCCGGCGCCTATTGAGCGCATCGGCGGGCAAACGGCAAGAGTAGTGCGGCAACAAAGCGCAAAAGCCGCCCGGCGCGATAAGGGGCCGGGCGGGTGTTTGTGTCGGTGCGGACTGCGGGGCGTTCTTAATGAGATGCGCTACTACTGCGCCAACCATTTTACAAATCCCTCAGTTGTGAATAATTTCGCACTGGGGTAAAAGTTCAAACTATCTAGGCCCTGATTGCGCCAGATCCGGCCCACCATCCCAACGATACCGTTAACGAAATATGAAGTCATTCGTCGGACATTGATGGCGAAAACTGTTAAGAAATTATCCGAGCGATTTTTGTGACCACGAGCTTTGTTGATCACCAGAAAATTGAAGAACTTATCTTGGCCAGTGGTTCTTCCGGCGGATCCGAGCTTGCGAACTATCAGCTCTTCGTCATCGGACTTTGCGAGGCCCTCGGTCTTCCTCGTCCTCAAATGGCGCAGGAGCGGAACGAACTGAACGACTACGTTTTCGAACGTCGTGTCGATTTCAAGCATGCTGACGGTTCGCGGACGGCAGGCAGGATAGACTGCTACAAGCGCGGCTGCTTCATCCTCGAAGCCAAGCAGTCCGGTAAGCGCACGTCCGCCAAAATCGATCCGGAGCAGATGGTGCTGATTCCGGAGGATGCCGGCCAACGGAAGCCCGGTCAGGCGAAGCGCGGCACACGTGGCTGGGACCAAGTGATGCTCGCCGCGCGCAAGCAGGCTGAAGACTATGCTCGCGCTCTTCCGGTCGAGCATGGATATCCGCCGTTCCTGCTCGTCGTCGATGTCGGTCACGTCATCGAGGTCTATGCCGACTTTTCCGGGCAAGGGAAAAACTATGCCCATTTCCCCGACCGGCAATCCTACCGCATCGGCATGGACGATCTTCGTGGCGAGAAGATGCAGGCACGGCTCCGGGCGATCTGGACCGATCCGCTGTCCCTCGATCCGACCCGCATATCGGCAGAAGTCACGCGCGACATTGCGGAGCGGCTGGCGAAGATTGCCAAGCGGCTGGAAGGAAAGCACGACGCGAAGGATGTGGCAGAATTCCTGATGCGCTGCCTGTTCACCATGTTTGCCGAGGATGTGAAGCTCATTCCACAAAAGGGATTTCAGAAGCTGCTCGGGCAGATGAAAGACACGCCGAACAATTTCGTGCCGGCGCTCGAAAGCCTGTGGACCGTGATGGACGGCGGCGGCTACGCTCCGCACCTCAACGCCACTTTGAAGAAATTCAATGGCTCGCTGTTCAAGAAGCGTTCCGCCCTGCCGCTCGACCGCGACGACATCAACGAGCTTTGGGTCGCGGCGGGCAAGGACTGGTCGGATGTCGAGCCTGCCATCTTCGGCACGCTGCTCGAAAGGGCGCTTAACGCACGAGAACGGTCAAAGCTCGGCGCACATTATACACCCCGCGCTTATGTCGAGCGCCTTGTCGTGCCCACCATCATCGAGCCGTTGCGCGCAGACTGGGAACTGGTTCAGGGGCAGGTGAAGGAGCTGAGGGACAAGGGCGACAACGCCGGGGCGCTTGCAGCGGTCAAGGCGTATCATCACAAACTCTGCACGACGCGGGTACTGGACCCGGCCTGCGGCACCGGTAACTTCCTCTATGTCAGCCTCGAATTGATGAAGCGTCTCGAAGGCGAGGTTCTGGAGGCGTTGGACGATCTCGGCGAGGATCAGGCGCGTTTCGCGATGGAGGGTGAGACGGTCAACCCGCGTCAGTTCTATGGACTGGAACTGAACCCCCGCGCCGTGCCCATCGCGGACCTCGTGCTATGGATCGGCTATTTGAAATGGCAGCTCAAAACCGCAGGCCTCGCCTCGATCACAGAGCCGATCCTGCATGCCTATGGCACGATCAAACAACAGGACGCGGTGATTGCCTATGACCGAGAGGAGCTGCAGAGAGACGCGAGCGGCAGGCCGTTATCGCGCTGGGATGGCGTGACGACGAAGCTGCATCCAGTCACAGGCGAGGAAATTCCCGACCCCGATGCGCAGGTGCCGCTCTATACCTATGTGAACCCGAAGCGCGCGCCATGGCCGGAGGTCGAGTTCATCGTCGGCAATCCACCCTTCATTTCTGCCCGAGAGCTACGGATGGAACTTGGAGACGGTTATGTAGCAGCTTTGGCGCGTGCCTTTCCAAAGGTACCAAAGAATGTCGACTTGGTAATGTATTTTTGGTGGCAGGCGCTGGAGCGCCACCGAACTGCACGTGCCGTTGGGCTAGTTTCCACAGCACGGCTCCGACTACAACAAAACAATGCAATCTTTTCGTCAGCCCTCAAGGTGAGCGGGAAAACAATCTACTTTGTGGTGCCAGATCACAAATGGCCAGATGACGCAGGCTCTGCGTCCGTGCGGATCTGCATGATCACTGCAAACGCGGAAAAAGATAAACAAAAAAGAATAGTTCTAACGCCCGATGCCGATCAAACAACACGGAAGCGCTATAGCGACGATGAGTATGTAAAGTTATCTCGAATCGAGAATGTCGATTTTATACCTCCAAGTCTCAAATATGAGCTGGGAAATGTGCGACTTGAAAAGCTAGTTTCAAATTCTACCCTCGGAAGCGCAGGGGTCAAACCGTATGGCCGGGGATTTATCGTCTCGGGGAATGAAAATCTCGACTACGAAACCCGCCTTTTTGCCAACGGTGACACCATAGGTCAAAATCGTCAACTTATGCGGATTTTGGACATCAACCGTTTAGATGAGGGAGAGATAAGGGATCAGTTCCCTCGCACCTATCAATATTTACTGGAAGCCGTATTCCCCCATAGAGCTAAGGAGCGAAATCCCCGACTTCGGAAGGAATGGTGGCGCTTTGAGGCAAACCGTTCTGATCTTAGGGAGGCGATATCTGGAATTAATTATTACTTCGCCACTTTGGAAAATTCTCCAAGAAGATATTTTGTATCTTTACCAAAAGAAGTGTTGCCAGATCAAAAGCTAAGAGTTGTAGCCTCGGACGATTTTTCCATCTATTCAGTTCTAAACTCACGTCCGCATGAAAAATTCTCGGTTGCTATGGGAGGGCGAGCCGGTAAAGCAAATACACCAGTTTACAACAGCGTGTGCTTTGACGCATTTCCCTTCCCGCCTGCGGTCAATCCGACCCTGCTGCCCTCCGAACCGTTGTTCGCTCAACGAGAGCGCTTATGCGAACTGGGTGAACGTCTGGACACATTCCGCAAGCAACGCTTGGACGAACATTCCTTCCTGACTGTAACTGGCCTCTACAACGCGCTTGAGCGATTACGAGAACTGGAGAATGGCAGTAAGGCGCCACCCCTAACGGATGTCGAGCGTGATGCGCATCAGGCCGGTCTCATCTCTGTCCTGAAGGAGATACACGACGACATCGACCGCGCCGTGCTCATCGCCTATGGCTGGGAAGACCTGATCCCCGATTTGGTCGGCAAGCCAGGCGCTACCCTGTCATCGTCGTATAAAGCGAAAACACAGGTGCAAGCCGAAGAAGAATTGCTGACAAGGCTCGTTGCGCTCAACCGTGAACGAGTAGCGGAGGAAAAGCGCGGACTGGTCCGCTGGCTACGGCCAGATTATCAAATACCGAAGCTGGGCGTGAAAGCGCCGAAGATGGAAGACGAATATGTCGGCACGCTCGATGTCGAGGTGCCCGACATGGCGGAGCGCCTAAAATGGCCGCCCGATGGACTGGAACAGATCAGGCTGGTGCGCGATCTCCTCGCCAGGGCTCCGGCTCCGGCGCTTCCCGACGCTATCGCTGGCGTATTCGACGGCAGGAACACGGCAAAGCGCAGAGATCGTGTCGCGGAGGTTCTGGAAACGCTGGTGGCGACTGGCGTGGCGCGCACGGGCGAAATCGACGGCCAGCGGCGCTATTTCTTGCCACGATGAAGATGTATCGTTGGTCTAAAGAGCTATCAATGGTAGTCATCTGATCAGTCGGAAGTTGCGCCGATCAGCATGAGGCATAACTGGAATGAGCGAATACAGGTTTCACATAGAAAACAGCTACACGCCGGAAACGCTGCCGATGGACAGGCTTGCGGAGTACATGGCGGCGTATGCACGTTTGCTTGGTGAAACCGTTAATGTTCATTTTCAGGCTGTCGAGACGGGTTCCGCGATCCTTGTCGCCGCCGTGGACGAGCCGGCGCAGCCGAAAGTGCGGGACAGGGTACGGAGCCTTCAACGGGGTAGCGCACCGAAGGATGCGCTCAGGGCGTTTGACGAGCTCGATGAGATGCTGCGCAAGGACAACGCGACCGGTGGGCTCAGCGGGAAAGATGGCGCTGTCATTCTGCCGTTTCCCGGCCGTACTCGACCGGAACCTCTGGTCTTCGGCCCGATCCGGCAGGAAGGCAGCCTTGAAGGACAGGTTATTCGCGTCGGCGGCAAGGACGAAACCATCCCTGTCCACCTGCGCGATGGTGCTGTCATCCATAGCGGTCTCAACGTCACGGCCGACCTCGCGCGGAAGATCGCACAGTATCTCCTCGGCCCAACATTGCGCGTTTACGGCAGCGGGACATGGTATCGGGAGACCGATGGCGGTTGGGTGCTGAAGAGCTTCAAGATTACCGATTTTGAGGTCCTGGGCGACGAGCCGCTGGAAGATGTGGTTGCCTCCCTGCGGAAGATCAAAGGAAGCACTTGGAACGAGGTTCCCGATCCTATTCGCGCTCTGCTGGAAGATCGTCATGGTGGCGGAGACGCGAATTGATTGTTGCCTTCGACGCCAATATCCTCGTTTACCTCTTTGACGAAAACGCCAATGCGCCGACCAGCAAGACCACCGGCCAGCCGGTGGAGCGTTGCCGGGAGCGGGTCGAATATCTGATTGCGACCCTGCAGCGGGAAAAGACGAAGATCATCATTCCCACACCCTCACTCGCAGAAAGCCTTGTGAGGGCGCAGGACGGAGCGCCGGAACGTCTGTCGATCATCAAAAGAAGCAAGCACTTCCGCATTTCGCCTTTCGATGAACGCGCGGCGGTCGAATACGCCGCCATGCAGGTTGAGCGTCGCAGGAACGGGGCGAAATCCGAAGCGCCGTCGAAGGCGAAAGCCAAGTTCGATGATCAGATTGTCGCCATAGCTGCTATCGAGGGTGCGACGGTCATCTATTCGGACGACGGGCACATCAAGAAGCTGGCTGGCTCGAAATTTGAGGTCTTCGGCATTGAGGACTTGTCCTTGCCGCCGGACGACGATCAGCAGTCTTTCCTTTTCGAAACAGATGATGAGGATGGAAACATCACCGATCATCCTGATTTCGGACGATTTTAAACGACTGCTTCGCTCAAACTGGAGACCTCATAAAACACGTATTTTTCTTAGAGCGCCTGCGAGCTTCCCAATCAGATGATCGAGCGACAGGCGGCCCGGCCCGTAGCGCATGATGGCGAGCGCCATCGCCGCCCAGGTAATGTGGATGGGCCAGCCATCGGGAACGGTAAGCTCCACCACCAGCGTCATGAAGAGCAGGCCGAGGCCGGCAAAGCGGGTGGCGAGGCCGAACACTAGAAGCGTTGGGAAGATGATCTCGCCGCAGCCTGACAGGAAGGCCATGACGGCGGGCGCGGGGAAGGGATAAGGGCCGCCTGGCAGATGCAGCATGAATTCCTGCGTGAAGAGATCGATCGCCGTATCGTTCAGCTGCAGGAAGCCATCCCATTTCAGGATGCCGGAGCGCCAGAAGGGGACGGCGAGCGCCACACGGAGGACAGCCTGGACGAGATCGGGTTGGGCGACGGTGCGGACAAGTCCGTCAGCCGTCGCCACCAGCCTCGCGAGCGGGGAGAGAGAGCCGTTGCGAGGTTCGTTGTGGGGCCTATTGTGAGGCCGGGAGTGAAGCATATCAGACATTGGAAATCTCCAGTTCGATAGCGGAAAAGGCGCCTGATGCGATCATCTCGCCGATGGCGGCGGAGAGATCGAAGGCGGGATGAGCGTCGAGGCCGGCTGTGACCGCGGCGGCGAGGCATTCGCCCGATAGAAGGACGTTGAAGAAAGCCGCACCGCCTGGCGGCAGGAGGCGCACGGTGACCTCGTCGTCGAGACGGGTGATCAGCCCGTCTTCGGGGTGATCGTCGACGCGGCTGACCGGACCTGAGCCACGGTTCATGGCGAAGATGGTGACGGCCGGATGGGCCGATGAAATCACCCGCGTTGCCGGATGCGGCTGGAAGGTCACGCCATCAAGTTCTTCCGGCGGTATGGCGGCGAGCGCTTCGGCCCTGAGCGCCGGCGCATCGGCGGCGTGATAGGCGTCCAGCCAGGCACGCTCGATACGCGCCACATCCGAGAGCCAGGGCATATCCTGAGCATATTCGTAACGATCGATGAAATCGGCGAAGTCGCGGCCGTATTCGAAGAGGAGCGGCGAGGCGGGCGGCGTTTCGCGCACATGGAAGCGGGCCATGGCGCGGAAGAAATCCGTGCCCGTAATGCGCTCGACCGCCGGGAAGATCGAGGCGAGCGCAGCAATCAGGCTGACGGTCACATTGTTGCGGTAGACATTGTAGCGCTTCTCCGCGCGCTTGCCGCGCGGGCCGGTCACCAGATCAGGGGCGGGGGCATCGGGGGAGAGCAGCGCGGCTGAGAATTGGCCGGCGAAGTCAGGTGCCGCCCGCCGCATCGGCAGAATGTCAGCCGAGCGCATGGGAGGCCTCTCTTGCATGCCGGTCGAGGATCGCCTGCGCGGCCAGCGCCTCGGCACGCAGCACCGGCCAGTCGGGGATCTTGCTGTCCCATTCGATCAGGGTCGGGATCGGCCCGCATCTGGCAATGACGATCTCGTAGAGCTGCCAGACGGCATCGGCGACCGGGCCGTCATGGCTGTCGATCAAAAGCAGCTCACCTTCGTCATCCTCCTGTTCGGCATGACCGGCGAGGTGGATCTCGCCGACTTTCGCCAGCGGAAAATCGCGCAGATATTCCAGCGTCGAGAAACCGTGATTGGTAGCGGAGACGAAGACGTTGTTTATGTCGAGCAGCAGGCCGCAGCCGGTGCGCTTTGAAATCTCGCGGATGAAATCCGTTTCGCCCATGGAGGATTCCGAAAACAGCACATAGGTGGAGGGATTTTCGAGAAGGATCGGGCGGCCGATGGCATTCTGCATCTGGTCGATATGGTCGCAGACATGCGTCAGCGTCGCGCTGGTATAGGGCAGCGGCAGGAGATCGTTCAGATAGGTATCGACATGCGTCGACCAGGCGAGATGTTCCGATACCAGCGCCGGCTCGTAGCGGTCGACGAGGTTCTTGAAACGCTGGAGATGCTCGCGGTCGAGCGGCTGCGGGCCGCCGAGCGACATGCAGACGCCATGGAGCGAAATCGGGTGGTCGCGGCGTAGGCGTTCAAGCGCGCGATGCGGCGGGCCGCCGGCGCCCATATAGTTTTCGGCATGGACTTCGAAGAAACCCTGCGGGCCTGATACGGCTGCAATCGCTGCCAGATGCTCCGGCTTGAAACTGGTGCCGGCTAGGCCGGTCACCTGATATGTCGGAAAGCGGAGGGTGCTTTCCGTCTCCATGGGAAGGTTGGTCGCCCTATCGGCGTTTGCCATTTTCGCCTCCGCTTTCCTCGATCTTCGTCTGATTCCGGCGGCTTAGATGTCGCGCGTCAGCGGCTTCAGCGAGCCATGACGGCCGCCCGGCAGATCAAGGGAGGCGCAGGTGCCGCCTTGGACGAATTTCCACGCATTGCCCTGGAAGTCCTTGACGGAGGTGCCTTGGCAGGTGGTGCCCGGACCGGCAGCGCAATCGTTCTGGCCCTTCAGGGCAACGCCGTAGCATTTCTCCTTGTGAGCGGCGACGGCAGCATCGGCCTCGGCCTTGGTCAGCGGGGAGGCACTCGCCATCGTGGCAAGAGCTGACGTGATTGCGCCGGCAAGAAGGGCGGTGCTGATGGAAGTCTTCAACATTGATAGTCTCCGTTGCTCGTAACGCCCCTGTTTTCGGCGGGGCACGTCGGGGTATTCGCAACGGGATCGCGGGTTGTTACAGGCGTTGTGGTAACGAAAGCGTGATGGGGCTTGGGGAGCGCGGAAGTGGCGGCTCCGCAATGGATTCGCTTTGCCGGGCGCAAGGTTGGCGCCTATGTTGACGCGATCATCCGTTCCATATCAATGCGCGATCAGGCCCGAATGTCGATCAAATCCCGATACGTGCCGTTCGTGTGCATTCGGAAAAAGCTGCGAAGCCCGACCGCCGAGCAGGTGTTTTCTGCGCGCGACGACATCGAAGTGTCGTCGGTGGGAACAAACAACGATGCCTGCAATCCGCTCGATGCCGAACAGGTGGAGTGGGCCGACATCATCTTCGTGATGGAGAAGGCGCATCGCAGCAAAATCACCTGCAAGTTCCGCAAGTCGCTGAACGGCGAGCGCATTATCTGCCTCGACATTCGATGATTACGAGTTCATGGATCCGATGCTGGTCAGCCTATTGGAACGTAAGGTTCCTAAATATCTGTGAACCAGCAGAGTTGGCGGGGAGCATTCGGTGGCAAAGTATATTCCGCTTGAGATTGGCATCGATTTACAAGCCAGCGCCAGTGACCTTCATTCTTTCCGGTGGCGGGCGGATGGCATCGAAGCTGATTTCCTCATCCCCGGTGATTCCGAACATTTGCTGAGGGTCTCATTCGACCGTAATTGCATCGTCCGGCTGCTGGATGAAATGCCATTGAGTACCGAAAACGAGGATAGTGACAATGAAGGCCTCGTTCGGGAACACTTCGCCTATCGGATTGAAGGTGCTGTGTTCGACAGGTCGCAGTCCGAGATTTGGAAGGCGTCAGTCTGCATATATGGCGCGCCCTCACATTACCGCTTTGTCACCGGTGCGACCTGCATGGATGTCGTGACACCGGCGAAACCTGAATTTGCGATTGTTGCCGATGTGAATGGGCATGCGTGATCGCTTCTTTGGCGGCGACTACTGCTCGGAGGCTATATCAAAAATCAACAGACCGGGGGATTCGAGTGGGAGTTGCGCTTCCACTTCGCCTGCAGGATTCAACACCGCCGTCGGTCCCCAGGAAATGCGTCCCTCGCGTTTCCCCGTCACGTCGGCGGAGATGAGCCACAGGCCGGTTTCCCGGCAGCGTTCGCCTCTGGCGGCGTTGTGCACGTGCCGGAATTTTTCGGCATTGGCGCGCGGCATCATGTTGTTGGCGCAGCAGACGAGAAGAGATGCGCCTGCGCGTGCGACCTTGCGAGCGGCCTCGGGGAAACCGGTGTCGTAGCAGATGTTGATGCCGAAGCGCAGGCCATCGATTGTGAAGATGGGCGTCTCGGTGCCGGGCCGGAAAAACCTTTCTCCCTTGAGCAGATGCGCCTTGCGATATCGGCCGATCACTTCGCCCTTATGAATGACGACGGCGGTGTTGAACAGGTCTTCACCTTCGGACTCGATCATGCCCATCACGATCATGGAGCCGGCAGCGGCAAGACGGTTCGTCACGGCTTTGAACGTCGGCGATGCGAGACCCATCGCGGCGCGCCGCGCCGCTTCCGGTTCCGTCAGATAGCCCTGCAGAAAGCCCTCTGGAAAGCAGAGGAGCCGCGCGCCCTCGGCTTCGGCCTGACGGATCATGTCGAGCGCGCATGTCAGTGCGGCCTCGATATTTTCGCGATATTCCAAGGTCTGGGCGGCAGCGATGCGGACGGTTTTCATTCGGGGTTCCGGTTGCTCTCGGAATTATCCGTATCCGAGCAGGCGAGCATCCGTCCACCACGATCGCCACTTCCCATGCCGAGGTCGAGGAGATCGTTTCCGCGGCGTCGGGCGGAGCGGATGAGCTGACCGTGATGGATAAGGACCCATCTATCGGTCGGAGTTTCGAAGGTTTAAGATTTCCCGCGGGGAAGGCGGGATGAAGGCCACTGATGGATCGGCTGGATGCCATGCGCGTGTTGCTTGCCGTTGTCGATGCCGGCAGTTTGTCGGCGGGCAGCAAGCGGTTGAATGCGCCGCTGCCGAGCGTCAGCCGCAAGGTGGCCGAGCTGGAGCGGCTGCTCGGCGCCAGTCTCGTCATTCGCACCAGCCGGAAGCTGCAGCTCACCGATGCCGGGCGCGATTATGTGGAGGCGGCGCGCAAGATCATTGCCGATATGGAGGAGGCGGAGCGCCGCGCTTCCGGCGAATATCAGCGGCCGCGGGGAGTGCTGACGATCACCATGCCGGTGGAATTCGGCAACCGCTATGTGCTGCCGATCGCGCTCGGCTTTCTGGTGGAGCATCCGGAGGTTTCGCTGAACCTCTTGTCGCTCGATCGCACCGTTCATCTCGTCGGCGAGCAGGTGGATATTGCCATCCGGCTGGGCGCGCTGGCGGATAGTTCGCTCTATGCCGTCAAGGTTGCCGAATTCCGGCTGCTGACCTGCGCGAGCCCGGATTATCTGTCACGGTGCGGATGCCCGCAGCATCCGGGCGAACTGCCCGATCATGACGGGATCATCTTCAACAGCAGGACCTTCTTCTGGACCTTCGATATCGATGGCCGGCCGGTGGAGGTGGTGCCGCGCCATCGCATCGAGGTCAATACGGCGGCGAACTGCGTTGCCGCCGCTGTGGGCGGAGCCGGTATTGCCAGGCTTTTCGATTATCAGATCCCCGGTGAACTCGCCTCCGGTTCTCTCGTGCCGATCCTCGACGACTATGCCGGTGCGCCGCAGCCGATCCATATCGTCTATCCGCGCCAGGGCTTTCTGGCGCTCAAGGTGCGCTCCTTCATCGATTGGACGTTGCCGCGGCTGCGGGAAGCCTGTCGGAGCTATTGCTCAATCGGGTAGGGCGCGGACTTCCGCGACCACCTGTTCCGGCGCCTGCAGATGCGGATAGTGGCCGATGCCGGGCAGGATCTCGAATGTCGCGCCGGTTCTTTCGGCAAACTCCGCGCCCATCCTGCTGTCGATATAGATGTCCTTTTCGCCCCAGATCACCTTCACCGGTGTCCGGAGTCTGCCGAGGTTCGCTTCGAGCACATCCTGATCCCGTGTGAATGCCGCATAATAATGGTAGAAGGCATCGGCGGAAGTGAGGGGGCCGTGGCTCCAGCCGCGGACCATGTCTTCTTTCACGCCGGCGGCGAGATCGAACTGCTTATCGTCAGGCAGGCCGCGCCTGTAGACGTTTTGAAGGATTTCGTCGCTCGTCTGGTTCATGACGGTGCGGGTCCTGGAAGCAGCCGGCTCGGTCTTCAGGTTCTGCAGGCGCTCATGCATATAGGCCGGCCGGTTGAAGGGGGCGAAGTCGCCGACGATGATGCGCTGTGCGATATCCGGCTCGTCGAGGGCCAGGAGCAGGGCGGGCAGGGCGCCGATATCGGCGGCATAGATCGTCAGTTTCGATCGGTCGATGCCGGCCTTGTCGATATAGGCCTTCAGCACGCCGGCATAATCACGCGGAGAATAGGAGAAGATTTCGACCGAGGGCCGCGATGAAAGGCCGTATCCCGGCCAGTCGAAGGCATGCACTTCGAATTCGTCGCCGAGTGCAGCTGCGATGTCGCGCCAGACGACCGAGGTTTCGGGAAAGCCGTGCAGGAAAAGTACGGTGCCTTTCGACGCCGAATTGTGCACGACGAGCCGCCGCAGAGTGATATCGCCGCCAATGGCGATGGTGCCGATTTCAGGCTTTGCGGCTTCAGGTGTGCCGGCGCTTGCGGGGGTAAGTGTCGTGCCCGTGATTGCAGCGGCTATGAGCAATGATCCAAGTGAGGATGTCAGCATGTCCGTTGTCCTTCCTCTCCGGCGGCCGTGCTCGCTGTGGAGGCTCAGGGCCGCGATCGGGGTGAATTTTCGATGACAAGGATCGTGCATCGCGCCTGCCGCCGGTAGAGCGCAGTCATGAGAGTCTGCCTCTCACTTTCCCTCAGTACCGGCCGATCGTGCCGCGCCGTACATCATCACCAACAGCGGTGCCAGCGAACGGCCCGCGTCCCCCTATGAAAGGACGATGGGACATGAACGACATGACCGTAAATCTGAAAGCCGCCGAGCCTCAAAGAGTGCGCGGCCTGCCGGGACATTCGACCGTCGGCACCAACAATCTCGAGGCTGCGGCTGAATTCTACGACAGGCTCATGGCCGTCTTCGGCATCGGCCGTTTTCTGGTCCAGCCCGGCCGAGCGGTCTATTACGGCGAGCGCACGCTGGAATTCGGCGTGATAAAGCCCTTCGACGGCCGGCCGGCCAATGTCGGCAATGGCGGCATGGTGGCCTTCGAGGCACGCTCCCGCGCTCAGGTGCGCGAGGCCCATGCAACCGCATTGTCGGCCGGCGGCTCTGACGAGGGAGCGCCGGGGCCGCGCGGGGAGAATGGCGAGGGGCCTTACTGCGCCTATTTCCGCGACCCGGAGGGCAACAAGTTTCTGGTTTACCGCGCCGGGCCGGACGAGACCTGATGATCGCTTCGCAGGCATTTCAGTCGCATAATGCTCAGCGCCTGAAATGCGCCTGCGAACCTTCCGATGGAAAGGATGCATGTGATGACCTCTAGGCAATCGATCCAGAGACCGCAGATGTCGCGGCGCTCGCTGTTATTGGCCGGCGCGGCGGCCGGGCTGGCGACGATGCTTCCGTCGGCTGCGGCTGCGGCGGACCCTGTCGATATTACCGCACTCGGCGGCGAGATACGCCCGTTCAGAGCCAACATCCCCGAGGCGACGCTTGCCGATCTGCACCGCCGGCTTGCATCAACGCGCTGGCCTGATGGAGAGACCGTGGCCGACCGATCGCAGGGTGTGCCGCCGGAGCGGCTGAAGGCGCTGGTGGCGGACTGGCAGTCCTCCTACGACTGGCGCAAGGCGGAGGAGAGACTGAATGCCTTTCCGCAATTCGTGACCGAGATAGACGGGGTGGATATCCATTTCATCCATGTGCGCTCCCGCCATGAGGATGCCTTGCCGCTGATCATGACGCATGGCTGGCCGGGATCGGTGTTCGAGCTGCTTGGCGTCATCGGTCCGCTGACCGATCCGACGGCGCATGGTGGCACGGCAGAGGATGCCTTTCATCTGGTCATCCCCTCGATCCCCGGCTTCGGTTTTTCCGGCAAGCCCACGGAACTGGGCTGGAACCCGCAGCGCATCGCGGCTGCCTGGGACATGCTGATGAAACGCCTCGGTTATGAGAGCTATGTTTCGCAGGGCGGTGACTGGGGCGCGATCATCAGCGATGCGCTGGGGCGTCTGGCGCCCAAAGGCCTGCTTGCCATTCACGTCAACCGGGTCGAACGCGCCACGACCTTTCCGCCGGATGCAGCTCAGGCGCTGATGAGCGGTGCGCCCGCGCCCGAGAACCTGTCGCCGGAAGAAAAGATCATCTTCAAGGAGGCGCGGGATTTCCTCAACAACGGCTTCGGCTATGCGGCGATCATGGGAACGCGGCCGGAAACGATCGGCTACGGTCTGGCGGATTCCCCCGTCGGGCTGGCGGCCTGGCTCTACGACAAGATCGCCGACTGGGTGTTTACCCGCGGAGACCCGGAACAGGCGCTCGGCAGGCAGGCCATTCTCGACAACATCACGCTTTACTGGCTGACCAATACCGGGCCGTCGAGCGGGCGCATCTATTGGGAGAATGTGGCTGGAGGCACCAAGCTGGGACCGGTCAAGGTTCCGGTCGCCGTGACGATCTTTCCCGGCGAGGTTTACCGGCCGCCGCGGCACTGGCTCGATAGAGCCTATCCGCAGCTGATCTACTACAATACCGCCGAAAAAGGCGGCCATTTCGCGGCCTGGGAGGAGCCGGAACTCTTTGCCCGGGAGGTTCGTGCGGCGTTCAGGACATTGCGCTCCTGAGGACGTCGCATTTCCGCAGTCAGGTGCGGAACCTCCAGCTTCTTCGCCCGTTTGCGGAAAGGAAAGACACCGAGGAGGAATCCCAATGAGCAATCTCCATAATGACAGCGCCCCCGAATTCTCAGGCGGCGAGGGCCGCAGCACGCTGACGGCTTTCTTCGACAGCCGTCATGACGCCGAGAGCGCGATCGACCGGCTGAAGAATTTGGGCATCACCACCGTCAGAATGATGCCGGGATATGAAGCGGATAGTGACAAGGCCGGCGTTGCCGGCGACGACCGTGGCGGTTTCTGGTCGAAGCTGGGGGATTGGCTGTTTCCGGATGAGGACCGTTCGGTTTATGCCGAAGGCCTGCGCCGGGGCGGCTTTCTGATCTCCGTCGAGGTTGACGACGCGACCTACGGTATCGCGCATGACATTCTCGACGATGAAGGCTCCATCGACATGGACGAGCGTGCCGATCTCTGGCGGGCGGAGGGCTGGGATATCAGCAAGTCGAACGAAGCTTTGGCAGCATCGCAATACAAGGCTCGTGCTCACGAGGAGCCGCTGCTCGATCCGGAACTGCGTGACGATATTCTGCCGACCGGGCACCACCGCACGGTCGACGAATCCAACGAAGACGCCGAGCGCGAGCTTCGTCAGGCTCAGGATATTGATGCGATGAAGCAGGGCCAGACGATCCCGCGCGGCCGGTAAGTGTCTGAAACAGGCGCGCCGGATTTCCTGCGCGCTCTTAATGCGGCGGAAGAGAAAACGGAATCACTTCCGCCGCTTTCGGTCTTTTATTCAAGCATTGGATTATTTGAAAACCTAACGCGGCGATAAGGCTCGTATTGGATTGCTCAGCCTTACATAGGTGAGCCGGTATTCCTCACCGAAATCGCCGGTGATCGAACTGAATCCGACTGGCTGCTGGGACGCCAACTTTGATTGTCGGGTCTAAGGTGACGGTCACAATTTCCCATCTTCAAGAACTCCCCTAAGGCATCTTTCAAGCTGATCTTTTTTACCGATGAGAGATCGACACTCATGAATAGCATATGCTGCCGCCATTTCGGCATTGCGTCTGAAGCCGGGAACGTCCCCGGCGCGATGTGTTGCTGCAACCCCGCCGAAAGGTCCCTCAATTCCGATCGACTGCAGCAGAACTGTGTACAGGCAGCCTACCGGATTAATATCGCGGTCGACCACTACGTTAATAGCCGGGTATCCTTTTCGGCGCTCATGATAGCATTCCAATGTGTCCGGTTTGCTTCGAAGCGTGTCTATATCGTGCACTGCTATCAGGCCCAATTTTGCCAGCTTGAGCGCATCACGATCAACGAACACTTCGAAGGTCTGGGTGTTTGAGGGCCGGTTCTGATCACCGAAAGGGGCATATGGCGCTCCAGCTGAATAATCTATCGATTGGCTGGCATTGAAATTGAGACGCACGTCTGCGTAAGCCATCAGCCCAAAAAACACGCGCAAAAACTCGAGCTGCAAAGCTTGAATATCGCCCCTCTCCATACCCTTCGCATTGATGACGATGTTCATCTCGATTGTTTTGTCGATGTCGAGAATCGGCGCTGTCGATTTCGACACTGCAAATGCGACTATTTCCTCCAAAGACAGGGATGAGCGAATCGACTGTAGCTTTACAGTGTCGACCGCGAGCGTCGGCGTTCCAATCAGCGCTGCGACCAATCCCGCAGCCACACTCCATGGCACTCTCTTAAATGACATAAGCTCCCCAAACGAATTGCGCACCGGCGGCCTTCATAAGCTAATCAGTCGCTTGAATGCCCGAGCCTGGTGCGACTTGAATGAAAGAGTGGCTGCCAGTTTTAGTCTAGTTGAAAGCTTCAATCACAATTAAATTCGAACAAAACTATATTTTTCGCTCACTTCAGGGTCTTGGGAACACCTTAATGCGCCGTGCCATCGACGATGACGTGGTCATGATCCCTGGAGCATTTCTCGATGCGGGCGTGGATCTTGTAGACCTCGCGCAGCATATCGACGGTGACCACATCGCGCGGCTCGCCGCAGGCGCGCATGCGGCCGTTCTGGATGATCAGCACCTTGTCTGCGAAGCGCAGCGCCTGGTTCAGATCATGGATGGCGATCAGCACGATCATGCCGCGCTTGCGGGCCTGACGCTGCATGAAATCCAAGACTTCCACCTGGCGGTGAAGATCGAGGGCGCTGGTCGGCTCGTCCATCAGCATGATCTCCGGCTCGCGCACCAGTGCCTGGGCGATGGAGACGAGCTGGCGCTGGCCGCCGGAGAGAGCGCCGAGATCGCGGAAGGCGATCGCCTCGATGTTCAGCGCCTTCATGATGTCGTCGATCAGTCTGAGATCCTGATCGCTGACGGCCCAGGACTGGCCCTGCTTCCGGGCGAGCAGGATCGATTCATAGACCGTCAGCACCGCGTTGGCTGAGGTATCCTGCGGCATGTAGCTGATGGCATTCTTCGTCTTCGCGCCTTCGACCAGCACGTTTCCCGGGCCTTTCAGGAGGCCGGTGATGCGCTTGAAGAGCGTGGATTTGCCGGCGGCATTGGGACCGATGACGGCGACGAGTTCGCCAGCCGTCATTTTCGGCGTCGTCACGTTTTCCACGAAAAGCTTGCGGCCGTGATAGGCGCCGACCGACTGCAGCTGAAGCGCTACCATGAGCGGCTCCTGTTCGAGAGGATGAGCGAGAAGAAGAAGGGTACGCCGACGAGCGCCGTGATGATGCCGATCGGGAAGACGACGCCCGGAATGATCGACTTGGAGACGATCGAGGTAACCGACAGCAGCAGCGCGCCCGAGAGGACCGAGCCCGGCAGGAAGAAGCGCTGGTCTTCGCCGAGGATCATACGGGCGATATGCGGGCCGACGAGGCCGACGAAGCCGATCGTGCCGACGAAGCTGACGGGAACGGCCGCCAGCAGCGAGATGACCAGCATCGTCTCCAGACGGATGCGGCGCACATTGACGCCGAAGCTTGCCGCCTTGTCCTCGCCGAGGCGGATGGCCGTCAGCGCCCAGGCATGGCGGGCAAAGAGCGGAAGTGCAAAGAGCAGCACGGCAAGCGTGATCCAGATCTTCGGCCAGGTGGCCTTGGTGAGGCTGCCCATGGTCCAGAAGACGACGGCCGAGAGCGCCTGTTCGGAGGCGAGATATTGCAGGAAGGCGAGAGCCGCGTTGAAGGTGAAGACGAGTGCGATGCCGAGCAGCACGACTGTTTGCACCGAGACGCCGCGCGCCTGCGAGATGAAATGGATGAAGAGGGTTGCGACCAGCGCCATGATGAAGGCATTGACCGGCACGAGCAGGCCTGCCGCAACCGGCAGGATCGGCACGCTGGTAACGATGGCGAGAGCTGCGCCGAAGCTTGCGGCGGCCGAAATGCCTAGGGTGAAGGGGCTTGCGAGCGGATTGGCAAGGATCGTCTGCATCTGGGCGCCGGCGACCGAGAGCGAGGCGCCGACGACGATCGCCATGATGGCGACCGGCATGCGGATATCCCAGACGACGGCGCGGATCTGCGCCGAGACGGAGTCGGGATCGAGGAGGGCGGCCACGACCTCATCAAGGCCATAACGGGCCGGCCCCCAGGCGAGATCGATGGCGAAGGACAGGCAGAGCGCTGCCGTCATGGCAAAGAGGATCATCAGCTTGCGGCGGGCGAGGGCGCGATAACGCGCCCTGCCTGCTTCGGCTTCGATCGGCATGGCGGCGATCTCTGCCATGGCGCTTACTTTCCGGCCTTGGCGTCGACCCAGTAACCGGGCTGATAGGCGACGGGCAGGAATTTCTCATGGAATTCCTTGAAGGTCGCATCCGGATCGAGATCGGCAAAGAGGTCCGGGTGGAACCACTTGGCCAACTGCTGCACGGCGACGAACTGGTAGGGGCTCGTGTAGAACTGGTGCCAGATCGCGTGGACATTGCCATCGGCAACCGCCTTGGAGCCGGTAAAGGCGGGGTTCTGCATCAGCGCATCCAGCGCCTTGCGGCTGTCGTCGATCGTGCCGGCAGCGGCCGGGCCGACATTGACGAAATCCTTGGCGTCCTTGGTCTGGCTCCAGTTCGAGCCTGTCACGACGACGACGTCAGGATTGGAGGCGACGACCTGCTCGGCATTGATCGAGCCGGTATAGCCGGGCAGGAAATCGGAGCCGAGATTGTGGCCACCGGCCCAATCCACCATCAGGCCGAAATTGTCGGGGCCAAAGGTGCCGCAGCACTCGACGAGGCCGGCGGCGCGATACATGAAGACGTTTGGCTTCTTGGGGTTGGCTTCCTTCAGCTTGTCGGTGACGCGCGCCATCTGCTGCTTCCAGTAGGCGGCGAGAGCTTCGGCGCGGTCTTCATGGCCGAAAAGCTTGCCGAGTATCTCTAGGCTCGGCTCGGTATTGGCGAGGATGTGTTCGCGGAAATCGATATAGACGATCTTCACGCCGATCTTGCTGAGCATATCCTCGAGCTTCACCTCGTCGGCGGCCTTCTTGTTGCCGATCGGCAGCAGCATGAGATCAGGGTGAAGCGCCACGACCGTCTCGGTCTGCAGCGTGCCGTCCGTCAGGTTGCCGAGGAAGGGCAGGTCCTTGCCCTTGGGGAATTTCTCGACATAGGCGTTGAAGCCATCCTTGTCCGTCGTCCAGAGATCGTTGCGCCAGCCGACGATCTTGGCGAAGGGATCGTCCCTCTCGATCGGGGCGACGGCATAGAGCATCCGGCCTTCGCCGAGAATGACACGCTCGACCGGCTTGTCGAATGTGACCTCGCGGCCGGCCACATCCTTGATGGTGAAAGGGTCGGCAAAGACCGAGAACGGCAACAGCGCCGCAACTGCAACTGCTGATAGTGCAAGCAATTTCATAAAATTCATCTGGAAACTCTCCCCGTACTCGGCTATTTCCTGAGGCATAGAAAAATTGACTTTTGGAATCAAGTTTTATGTTTTAGAGCTTTTCCAAAGTACGTTCGGCGCTGGGTGAAGATGATGAATACGATGAACACGAATTACTCCATTCGCGATGAAATCCGGGACTTCTGGTCGGAACGCGCAGCGACGTTCGACGAGAGTGTCGGCCACGAAATCTTTTCCGAAGCCGAGCGAAAAGGCTGGCAGCGGCTGATCCGCAAGCATCTCGGCGAGGGGCAGGGGCGGGCGGCGCTCGACCTGGCCTGCGGCACGGCGGTCATTTCCCATCTCATGCATGGGGCAGGCTTCAAGGTGACCGGGCTCGACTGGTCGGATGCGATGCTGGCGCAGGCGCGCGCCAAGGCGAAGAAGCGCGGCACCGATATCCGCTTCATCTCGGGCGACGCGGAAAACACCATGGAGGCCAAGGGCAGCTATGACGTGATCACCAACCGGCACCTCGTCTGGACGCTGGTCGATCCGCCCTCGGCCTTCCGCGAATGGTTTTCCGTGCTGAAGCCTGGCGGCAAGGTGCTGATCGTCGACGGCAACATGGGCAAGGAGACCTGGGTGAAAGGGCTGCAGAAGCTCTGGACGAAGCTGACCGGCAAGGCGCCAGCGAGCCACATGAAGCCCGAGATGATGGCCCGCCATCAGGCCATCCGCTCGCGCGTCTATTTCCCCGACAAGATGCCGGCCGAGGCGATCGTCGAATTGCTGCGCCAGGCAGGCTTCGACAATATCGTCGTTGACCGCAAGCTTTCGGATATCCACTGGGCGCAGGCGCGCAAGATGCCCTTCCTGCGCGGACTGGAGCGCATGGTGCAGGACCGTTTCGCGATCTGTGCGACGAAGCCGCTGGCTTAGGTTTTTGCGGGGCTTTCGGCCCGTTGCAATTTTATCTTAAGGGACATAGTGCAGCAGGAGATGGCCGACTGCTGGCGGAAGACGCTGGCGATGTCGATATGCCCTGCGTGCAAGGAAAGTGTGCGTGAACACGCAAGCCTGCGAGCGCGCAAGGGGCGTAGCCAGCGCCACGAGGGCAAGCTGTCGGTCGCTCAGGCCGTCGCTTGCCCAATTCAACCTTGCCTGGAGAGATCTCCGTGACTTCCATATCAACCGCAATGCGCTCCGCCACTGACGCGGCTGACGTTTTGACCGTCGAAGCCATTGTGGAAAATCGCCTTTATGCGTTCGCCTTGAGGGATGCTGCGCTGAAGCTCATTGCCATGCACGATGCCGCGCCTCGTATCGTCCGCTACACCGCAGATATGAAACGATGGTTGCTGACGCAATCAATTCTGGCTTTTCATTTTCAGCGTGTCACGTCGCCGTCTCATCCGGGCCTTACGGCCGCCAAACTGAACGCCCTCATCGCTGAGAGTGACGTTGCTTCCAAGAACACGGCGTTTGCGCATCTCGCGGAGATGCGCAACTACGGTCTCCTGGTTGATACCCATGACAACGGGGACCGGCGCGTTCGCCAGCTCAGAATTTCCGAACCTGCCGAAGCCTTGATCCGCGAATGGTTCGACGAGCATTTGAAATCACTCGACATGCTCGATCAGGGGACGCGATTCTCACGATCATCTGCCGATCGGCGCCTGCTCTGGTATGCGCAGCCGAGAATGTCCCAGAGCCTCTTTCACGATCCAGACTGGACCAGCCCTCCGCAGACGGTGGACGCTTTCGTCCGAACGGCTTCCGGAAGCAACATCCTGCACGACCTGATGTCTCGTTTACCTCCGGAAAAGGAACTGGAGCCGCGCATGCCTATTGGCCCTTTGCGCATCGGAGAATTCTTCAAGCGCTACGCCATCTCTCGAACCCACGCGCGGCGCCTTTTCGATCGCGCTCAGTTGCTTGAGGCTTGTGGATGGGACCTCTCCAGTGAGCGCGGTGATTTCTGGCTTGGGGCAGAGCTGATCCGCGACTATCGATATTGGCAGGCGGTCAAGTTTGCGGCCATCGACGAAGCGTTCGAATGGGCCTGTTGTCATGTACCCGAGCCGATTGGCGAGCAATAGGGGATTAAGCTTCCGGTGTGGGCGCAATTACTGCCCGCTGCCACCCGCTAACCCGACGCACCCTCGTCAATCTCCTCCGGAATGAAGCCACCCGTCTGGCGCCGCCACAGGCGCGCGAACAGCCCGTCGCTCTCGATCAGGTCTTCCGGCCGGCCTTCCTCGATGATGCGGCCGCGGTCGAGCACGACGATGCGGTCCATGCTGGATATGGTGGAGAGCCGGTGGGCGATGGCGATGACCGTCTTGCCTTCCATCACGAGATCAAGCCGTTCCTGGATGGCAGCTTCGGATTCGCTGTCGAGGGCCGAGGTTGCTTCGTCCAGCACCAGGATCGGCGCGTTCTTCAAGAGCACGCGGGCGATCGCGACGCGCTGGCGCTGGCCGCCCGAGAGCTTGATGCCGCGATCACCGACATAGGCCTCGTAGCCCTTGCGGCCTTCGCTGTCGGTGAGATCGGCGATGAAAGCGTCTGCGCTTGCCATCTTCGCGACAGCCTCGATCTCCTCCTGTGTGGCCTCCGGCCGGCCGTAGCGGATGTTATCGCCGACCGAGCGGTGCAGCAGCGCGACATCCTGGGCGATGACGCCGATGGCGCGGCGAAGGCTGGATTGGGTCACAGCGCGGATATCCTGGCCGTCTATGAGGATCGCGCCGTCCTTGATGTCGTAGAAACGCAGCAACAGGTTGGCGAGCGTCGTCTTGCCGGCACCCGAGAGGCCGACGAGGCCGACCTTTTCGCCGGGGCGGACGGTCAGCGACAGCTTGTCGATGACGGGCTTGCCGGATTTGTAGGCGAAATGGACATTGTCGAAGCGGATTTCGCCGTTCGGGACGACAAGGTCCTGCGCATCCAGCCGGTCGATGATGGTGGGCGGTGTCGTCATGACGGGCATGGCGTCCTTGATCGTGCCGATCGCCTGGAAAATCTGCTGGCCCATCTGCAGGAATGTAAATGTGTGACCGGATAGCCGGTTGAGAACATAAACGGCGGCGGTGAATTCGCCGATCGTGACGAAGCCGTCAACGAGCCCGGTAAAGCCGATCGACAGGATGGCCAGCCAGTGCGTGACGTTGAGGACGACGACGATGACCTCTGCGGTCCGATAGATGCGCTGTTCGCTTTGCTGGGCCTTGATCGCCTTGCCGATGATGCCGCGGATGGTGCCAGCCTCGCTGTCTTCGGCGGCGAATTGTTTCACCATCTGCATATTGGCGTAGAGATCGGTAATGGCGCCGGAAATCAGGCTGCGGCGCTTGGCGGAGCGGCGTGCTCGTTCGGTGAAGACAGGCGCCAGCCTGACGGCGAGCAGTACGTTGAGCGTGATCCATACGATGGTCGGCAGCGCAAGCTGCCAGGAAAGTGCGCTCAGAAGGATGACGGAGCCGACCATCTGCATGATGAAGCGCGGGATGGACTGGAAGGCCGATATTATCTGCTGCTGGACGGCGGACGCCACCTGCTGCAAGCGCGAGGCGACCTGGCCAGCATAGAGATCGTGGAAGAAGGCGAGATCCTGCCGCTCCACCGCTCTGTGGCCCTGCCACTGAATGGCAGCCGGCATGCCGATGCCGAGCGTATGCGAATTCAGCGTATTCACGAGGAAGGAGGCAATAGGGATTGCAGGGAAGAGCATTACGCCGAGCAAGATCAGCAGCGGCCGGTCATTGTGCAGGAAAGCGGCGGCACCCTGCTGCGTGACGCCATCGACGATGACCGACAGGCTCCAGACGATCGTCAGATTCATGGCCTCGATCGCCATGGTGCAAAGGGCGAGCGTGATCAGGATACCGCGAAACATCGAGATGAAGTGCAGGAGCACCGTCACCGGTCCTTTCGACGGCAGCGGACGGTAGGGGATATCGAGCGGCCGGATCAGCGTTTCGAAGGGACGGTAGATCGCATCTGAAATCGACATAATCGACTCGAGCCTCTTGGGTGCAACATCAGGAAGAGGGCGGGCGTGTAAGGCGACGCGGGCGGCATGGAATCATCTTCCGGCTGCAATCTCAATTAGAAATTTTGGAAATCTCTGTGATCACAGGGCGAAGCATCAGCTCGACGCCGGGGCTGTTGTTTGAGGAATCACACCAGTCGGTGGCCCCTAACATCGTGATCTTACCATTTGCAGGACCTGTCGCTTCAGCCGCGGCGGGCTGCCTCGATGGCTGCGACATCGATCTTGCGCATGGTCATCATCGCGTCGAAGGCGCGCTTTGCCTCGGCTCCGCCTGCCTGCATCGCTTCCATCAAGGTGCGCGGGGTGATCTGCCAGGAGATGCCCCATTTATCCTTGCACCAGCCGCACTCGCTTTCCTGGCCGCCATTGCCGACGATTGCGTTCCAGTAGCGGTCGGTCTCTTCCTGGTTTTCCGTCGAGATCTGAAACGAGAAAGCCTCGCTGTGCTTGATCGAGGGGCCGCCGTTCAGCCCGATGCAGGGGATGCCGGCAACCGTGAACTCCACCACCAGCACGTCGCCCTGCTGGCCAGCGGGATAATCGCCGGGGGCACGGTGGACGGCGCCGACTTTGCTGTCCGGAAAGATCCCGGCGTAAAAGCGGGCGGCCTCTTCGGCGTGCTTGTCATACCAGACGCAGATCGTGTTCTTGTGCATCGCGTGGTCCTTTGGTGTTCTTCCCCTGATGGCAGTGACATAAGGGACAAAGCGGTTTTCTCCAGTCCAAGCGCGCATTTTAGAAATTGTGGCTGCTATCCCCAGAACCACGATTTGTTGACCTCCGTCCGCGCCTCCGCCGGGCTGATGCCGATATCGCGGAGCTGATCGTCGGACAGGTCGGAGAGCACCAGCCGCTCGCGGCGCTTGCTGAGATAGAGGTTGAGGCTCATCAGGCAGCGCCTGACAATGCCGCCGCTTGGGGCGCGATCCATTGTCGTCGGTATTTCCACATCTGATGTCATCGGGCATCTCTCGGCTTTGGTCTTGGGTGCCTCGAAAATGGACTGGTACATACGCGTAAGGAAGCTTATGGTTTTTATGCAATCCATAAGGAATTCTTCTGATGTTGAACCTCGACCAGCTCGCCGCTTTCGTCAGCGTCGTCGATCTCGGCAGTTTTACGGCTGCAGCCGATAGGGCGGGGCTAACGCAGCCTGCCGTCAGCCTGCAGGTGAAGCTGCTGGAACAGCGGATGGGTGTAAGGCTGATCGAGCGTATCGGCCGCCGGGCGCTGCCATCCGCGGCGGGCGTCGAGTTGCTGGCCCATGCGCGCCGCATTCTCGGCGAATGTCTCGCGGCCGAGGAGGCGATGACGCCCTATAGGGAGGGGGCGGTGGGCCGCGTGCGGATCGGCAGCGGCGGCACGGCTTCGATCCATCTGCTGCCGCCGGTGATTGCCGCCGTCAAGAAGCGGATGCCGGGCCTGGAGATCGTGGTTCGTGTCGGCAATACCGACGAGATGGTGCGCGATCTCGAAACCAACGCGCTCGATATCGCCGTCGTGACGCTGCCGGCTTCGGGCCGTTCCATTGAGATCGAGCCCTTTTACGAGGACGAGCTTGTCGCCGTGGCGCCGAAGGGCAGCACGATGCCGGAGGGTGGACCGACGCCGGAATTCTTCGGGGACAAGGTCATGATGCTCTATGAGGGCGGCAATACGCGCCGCGCCACCGACGAATGGTTCGAAGCCTCGGGCATGCGCAGCCAGCCGACGATGGAGTTCGGCAGTGTCGAGGCGATCAAGGAACTGGTTGCCGCGGGGCTCGGATGGTCGATACTCCCGGGACTTGCCCTGAAGCGCGATCGAGGCCGGTTCGTGACCTCACCCGTTCATCCGCCGCTCGTGCGCCAACTCGGCGTGGTCATCCGGCGCGACAAACATTTGACGAGGGGACTGCGCGAGGTCATGAAGTGCCTTCGCGCATTCGAGCCTTAATAGAACGTCCGGCGCCTGTTGGTGGGCGCCGGGCTTGAAGGAAGGCGGTTAACCGAGGGCACTCTGTTCGGCGCAGATGCGGTCGATCAGGGCGTCGAAATCGCCCTTCGGCGGACGGCCCTTCGCGAAACGCTGCTTCAGATGCATGATCGGCTCTTCGAGGATTTCGTCCAGGCTTTGGGCGCAGGCGAAGTCGCCGGCCACACGCTTGACCTTGGAATTATCGAAAATCGCCGTCCAGGCCTTGTCGCCGGTCAGCGGGCCGATCCATTCCGGATTGTACTTGACGAGCGTATCCGTCGGCACATGCACGATCCTGGCTTCGACGCCCAGCAGGCGGGCGATCGCCTGTTGGATATGGTCCCAGATATGGGCGTGATCGTTGGTGATGTGGAAGATGTCGCCGAGTGCCGCCTGCTTGCCGAACAGGCCGACGAAGGGCACGGCGAAATCCACCGAGCGGGTCAGCGTCCAGGGCGTGTGGCCGTCGCCGGCGACGATGGTCGGCTCGCCGTCCAGCATGCGCCGCGCCATGATATCGCTGTCGCCCATCATGATCGGCAGGCCGGTGCGAACCGTGTGGCTGGGGCGAACGATGGTCCAGGCGAGATTGTTGGCCTTCTTCAGCAACTCCTCGCAGGCGATCTTGGCCTGGCTGTAGGGCCAGTAGGGATTGATTGCCGGCGTCTCCTCGGTGATCACGTAATGGCGCGCCGGCTTTTCATAGACCGAGGCTGAGGAGATGAAGATGTACTGGCCGCAATGGCCCGAGAAGATCTCGATGTCGCGGGCAATCTGATCGGGCGTGAAGGCGATGAACTGGGCGACGACATCGTAATTGGCCTTGGCGAGATCGGCATAGGCAGACGATCCAAGCTCGCCGACGATGGAGGTGACGCCTGCGGGCAGGGGATCGCCTCGCAAGCCTCGGTTAAAGACGCTGACATGGTGGCCTTGAGCGACGGCGCGCTCGACGCAGGGATAGGAAATCTGGCCGGTGCCGCCGATGAAAAGGATGTTCAGAGCCATGTGGGGATCTCCGTGTCGGATGGGGCGGGATTATCGATAATCTTCATAGCGCGAAAGAAATGGGGCGTCTCGTGCAAAATGGCTGGCGTCGACAATCGTACTCTTGCGTTCATCCTGCTGATACCGGCAGCCTCCGTCGCACGATGCTTGCATGGAACTTCGCGCCGTGGACCAATCCGTCATCGTTGAAATCGAAAGTGGGATTGTGGAGGGGTGCGGAATCCTCGCCGTTGCCGAGGAAGACGTAGCAGCCGGGCTTCAGAGCGAGGAAGCGGGCGAAATCCTCCGATGCCGTCATCGGTTCCTTGCGGATCTCGATGCTCTCGGGTGCGAAGATGTCGCGGGCGACTACGAAGGCTTCTTCGGTCAGGGTGGGATCGTTCAACAGGGGTACGAATTCCCTGGTGTAGTTGACCTCGGTCAAGACGTTGTAGGTGAGCGCGGTGCCCTCGACGATAACACGCATCTGCTTTTCGATTTCGGCGCTGACGTCGGGGTGGAAGCTTCTGCAATCGCCGAGGATGCGGGCGAGGCCGGGGAGCGCATTGCGGGTGCCGTCGGTCAGGAGTTCGGTAACGGAAACGACGCCGATATCGGTGGGGTCGAGACGGCGGGCGACGATGGTCTGCAGGTTCATGACCAGCGCGCAGGCGGCGACAAGCACTTCGTTCGTGGCGTGCGGGCGGGCGGCGTGGCCGCCGGTGCCCCTGAGCACGATCTCGAAATTGTCTTCCGCCGACATGAAGGCGCCAGCACGCGTCTGGAAATGGCCTGTTGGCAGGCCCGGCATATTGTGAAGGCCGTAGATCTCGTCGAAGGGGAAGCGCTCGAAAATGCCGTCTTCGATCATGGCAAGCGCACCCTTGCCCCATTCCTCGGCGGGCTGGAAGATGAAGCGCACCGTCCCGTCGAAGCCGCCGTCTGCGGCGAGCATGCGGGCGGCGCCGAGCAGCATGGCGGTGTGGCCGTCATGGCCGCAGGCATGCATGACGCCGGGATTGCGCGAGGCATAGGGCCGGTCCGCCTGTTCGGGAATGCGCAGCGCATCCATGTCGGCCCTCAACGCAATCGAGCGGTTGCCGTTGCCGCGTTTCAGCGTGCCGACGACGCCGGTGCCGCCCACGCCTTCCGTGACATCGTCGAGCCCGAATTCGCGCAGTTTTGCGGCGACGAAAGCAGAGGTCTGCTTCTCCTCGAAGCCGAATTCCGGATGGGCGTGCAGGTGGCGGCGCCAGCCGCGCATGTCGGAGATCAGTTGATCGAGATCCATCGGTTATTCCTCTTGCGTCAACCTGCTCGCCACATCGAGCAGGATATTGGCGCCGGCGACGATATCATCATCGGCGGTGAATTCTCTGGGATTGTGGCTGATGCCGCCCTGGCTTGGCACGAAGATCATCGCTGACGGAGCAATGCGGGCGATCATCTGGGCATCATGGCCGGCGCCCGAGGTCATGCGCCGGCACGGGAGTGCGCGCGCTTTGGCGGCCGTTTCGATCTCGGCGACGATGCGCTCGTCGAATGTGACGGGCTCGAAGCGGGCCAGCCGCTCTACCGCGATTGTCACATCCTCTTCGGCAGCGAGCGTTTCGAGGAAGCGGGCAAGGGCTGCTTCCTCCTGCTTGAGCCTGATCTCGTCGGGATCGCGCAGGTCGACGGTGAAGATCGCCTTCGAGGGGATGACGTTGATGGCGTTCGGCTGGAATTCCATGCAGCCGACGGTCGCGACCGTCGGTGTGTTCGAGGCCTTGGCGCGCTCGCGCAGGAAGGTGATGACGCGGGCGGCGGCATGGCCGGCATCGCGGCGCATGAAGATCGGCGTCGTGCCGGCGTGATTGGCATCGCCCTCGATCGTCACTTTCTGCCAGGAAATGCCCTGGAGGTTTTCGACTGCGCCAAGGGGAATGCCCTCGCGCTCCAGCACCGGGCCTTGCTCGATGTGGAGCTCGATATAGGCATGCGGCGTCAGGAAACCCGGTTCCTTGTCGCCGGCATAGCCGATGCGATCGAGCTCGTCACCAAGCGGTGATCCGTCGGTTCCAACAGTCGCGAGCGCTGCATCGATGTCGAGCCCGCCAGCATAGACGAGCGAGCCCATCATGTCAGGCGCATAACGCACGCCTTCCTCATTGGTGAAGGCGGCAACGACGATGGGACGGGCGGGCACGAAGCCCGCTTGTTTCAGGGTCTCGATGACTTCGAGGCCTGACAGTACGCCGTAACAGCCGTCGTAGATGCCGGCATCGATGACGGTATCGATATGCGAGCCGAGCATGAGCGGCGCGCGGCCTGCCGTGCCATCGGGCGCCCAGATGCCGAACATATTGCCGATCCTGTCGATGGCGAGTTCGAGACCGGCGTCCTCGATCCAGGCGGCGAGCCGGTCGCGGCCTTCCTTGTCGGTATCGGATGCGGCAAGGCGAATGAGGCGGCCGTCGGCATGGCGACCGATGGTGCCGAGTTCACGGAGCCGGCCGAGCAGCCGGGCGTTGTTTATGGAAAGATTGTTCATGCTGCACCTCGCGACAGTACCTCGTCAGGCGAGAGCCCGACAATCTCTCGGTATTTGCCGGGGTCGGTGGCGCCCTCGGTGTTGACGACGAAGATGCGGGAATTCGGGCCGATGGAAAGGGCTGCCATTATCTCGGGGTCGGCGACCGCCTTCAGAAAACCGGCAAGGCCAACGCCGCCGCTTTCGCCTGATATAATGGCGGTGTCGCCAGTGACGGGGTTGGCAAGGTGCCTCATGACGGCAACGGCATCCTCCTCATCGACGGTCATGAAGGCATCGGCGACACGCGAGAGAATGCGCCAGGCGACCAGCGACGGCTCGTAACATTCGAGCATCGCCATGACGGTCGGCTCGCCATGCGGCACGGTGACCGGATGGCCGGCGCGGGCGGTCGCAAACAGGCAGGCGGCGCGGGCGGGATCGACGACTGTGAATACCGGCCGCTGCTCGCCAAGCGTGATCGCCAGATGCCCGGCAACGGCGGCAGCGATGCCGCCCACACCGGACTGGATGAAGACATGCGTCGGCGGGGCCGGCAGCTGCCTCAGCGCTTCGCGCACCAACGCCGTATAACCCTGCATGACGAGGCCGGGGATGCGCTCGTAACCCGGCCAGGACGTGTCGGAGACGATGATCCAGCCGCGCTCTTTCGCCACGCGCGCGGCCTCCCTCACGGAGTCGTCGTAGCTTCCCGTCACGCGGATCATCTCGGCGCCGAAGCGGGCGATTGCCGCGACGCGCTCGTCGCTGACGCCTGCATGCACGAAGATCGCCGCGCGCGCGCTGACGAGCCCGGCCCCTTGCGCGACCGAACGGCCGTGATTGCCATCGGTGGCGCAGGCAAAACACATGGTTTCGGCGATCATCCTGGCGTCAGGCGAGTGCAGCTCGGCTATATCGACCGGCCGCCCGAGCCTTGCCTCGGCCTCTTCGAGAACCAGGCGGATGACGGCATAGGCGCCACCCAGCGCCTTGAAGCTGCCGAGGCCGAGGCGCTGGCCCTCATCCTTCACATGGATGGCGGCGACACCTGATTCAGCGGCCAGGCCGGGAAGGGAGATCAGCGGCGTTTCGGCATGCTGGTCGCGATAGCGCAGGTGACGCTCCACGCCTTCTGCGGCAGCCAGGCTAAGCGTTTCCGCATCGCCCGTTACGAGCGGGCGTCGGTAGTCTGCATTGCCGTTGAGGATAAACATTGTGGCCTCACTTGCTGTCCGGCTGAAACATATTGCAGCAGACACGAAAAAGGCGCTGATATTTGATGCCTGTTTTGCAATTTTGTTTCGTGGAGTCCGCATGGCGGCACAACTCGATGCCTTCGACCGCAAGATTCTCGACATATTGCAGCGTGACAATACCACGCCGCAGCGCACGATCGGCGAGGCGGTCAATCTCTCGGCCCCGGCGGTGCAGCGGCGTATCAAGCGCATGACGGAAGAGGGTGTCATCCGCGCCAATGTCGCCGTCGTCGATCCCGCCGCCGTTGGCCAGGCGATCACCATTTTCGTCGAGGTGGAGGTCATCAGCGAAACCGCCGAGCAGATCGAGCAGGCCAAGCGTGAATTCGCTGCCGCGCCGGAAATCCAGCAATGCTATTACGTCACGGGCGAGGCCGATTTCATGCTCGTCATCATCGTGTCTTCGATGGCCGATTACGAAGCGCTGACGCGGCGCCTGTTCTTCGGCAACAATAATGTGAAGCGGTTTCGGACATTCGTTGCCATGGACCGGATCAAGGTTGGGCTCAGCGTTCCGATCTAAGCGTGATTTCAAGGGAGGTGCCTGTTCATGCTGATCATTTTCGGCGGTTTGCCGGGCAGTGGGAAGACGACGATTGCGCGGGCTTTGGCGAAGCGGCTTGGGGCCGTTCATCTGCGCATCGATACGATCGAACAGACCATACGGGCTTCGGGCATGTTGAGATCGGAGGTCGGGCCGGCGGGATATATGGTTGGATATGCTCTTGCCGAAGACAATCTGACGCTCGGCAATACCGTCGTTGCGGACTCTGTAAACGGCCTGACGATAACACGTGATGCCTGGCTCTCGGTCGCTGTCCGGGCGGGTGTACGGGCCGTCGAGATCGAAATCGTCTGTTCGGACAAGGTTGAGCATCGCCGGCGGGTCGAGACGCGGGCAAGCGATATTCCAGGGCTGATAGATCCGAGCTGGGAGAAGGTTATCACGCGCGATTATGACGATTGGGGGCAGAGACCCATAGTTATCGACAGTGCGGTGCTGAGTGTGGATCAAGCCGTCGCCGAATTGATCTCGAAACTGGGGCCAGCTCAAGTCGGCGACGGGATTTTTGACGCGAGGCTTTAGGCAGCAGCTCTCGCCACGGGACGCGTGCGTCTCAGCAATTGACGCAGCGACAGGGCGTGCAGGACGAGCGAGGTGGGTACGGTGAAGGCCGGAATGATGGCGGTCGGGTAGGTGCCGGTCGTCAGATTGGGATGATCGAGAGCAAGCTGTTGCAGGGGGCCGGGCGTGGTGAGGGCGCCGAGCGTGACCGCCACGACCAGATCGGTTATGCCGAAGAGGTTCCAGAACAGAGCCGCTTTGGTGCTGCCCGGCCGGCCGCTTGCGAGCACGATGGCTGTTGGCAGGGCCATCAGTCCGGTGATCACGTCACCCGTGCCGGCGGGCAGGGCGAAGATGCCGGGCGTGGTGCCGGCCAGCCAGTTGGCGAAAAAGACGCCGCCGATCACTCTGTAGGCCTGAAGGCCGATCAACCAGTTGGCGGGCATGGCATCGAGCAGCGTGCCGATCCGGTCCGAACGCGACAGGACGGTGATGACGAGGGCGGTCGGCACGACGATCATCAGCGGCAGCAACGGGATCGAGACTGCGCCGGGCAGGAGAAGGCCTTCGGCGACGATCACCCAGGCTGCCCCATGCCAGAGGGTAAGGGGAATTGCGATCGCCAGCCAGGTCCATATGCGCTCAGAGGCGGTGAGCGAAGTGCGCGACAATCCTGCCCAGGTGCCGCCGAGCACGATGAGATGCACGGCGATGCGCGCGACGATGATGGACAGGTCCGAGCGCTGAAGCTCCGGGATTGCGACAAGGGCGGCGAACCAGAGGCCTGTGGCAACGGCGGTGCCGGCGAATGCGAGTGTCGGACTGGTGAAAATCGCAGTGTTGTTCGACGCCAAGGTGAGATCCTCCCGTTTTGGCGAAATCGGTACTGTGTTGCAGTGGTCAGCGCCTGATCCGCACGGGCTTCAAAGGCCCCCGTGGCTGCGGTCAGCCGGCGCAGTGTCATCCTCCGGTGATAGACATAACTCTTATTATAAGAGTGAATATGCGAGCAAGCGATTTGTCGGTCTGCTTTGTCGCAGGCCAGGCGGCTTCAGGGGTATTTTCCGGGCTTTCTTGAATCGGCCATTCCACCAGATTAATGTGGCTCTCATGATGAGAGGCCTTCGGTCATTTTGCGGATGCCGGGAAAGGGTTCGATGCGTTCTAAGGGGTTTGATGGAATGGTCTGCTCGATTGCCGGCGTCATGGCGGCGATCGGGGATCGATGGGGCTTGCTTATCTTACGCGATCTCGTGTGCGGCCTCAGCCGCTATGAGGATTTTCGCCGGTCATCCGGCGTGACCAATGCGACGCTCAGCGACCGGCTGAAGCATCTGGAAGCCAATGGCCTTATCGAGCGGCGGCGCTATCAGGTGAACCCGGAAAGGTTCGAATATCTCCTGACCCGGAAAGGCTGGCAGATCGCCCCTCTCATGCCGGTGCTTTCCCAGATCGGCGACAGCCTCGGCCTGTCAGGCGCTTCGGGACCGCCCATGAGTTTCGTCAATCGCAGGACGGGCGCAGAGATACGCTGGGGCTTCATCGATCAGAAGACCGGCGAGCCGGTGAGCCCGGTGGATATCGACGTCAAGGAAGGGGATGGCGCGGATGACACGGTTCGCTGGCGACTGTCCCATGCCGAGGCCCGTCGTCAGGCGCTCGACGACATCATTGCCGCCTCGGGTGAGGCACCGGATGCGCAGCCTGCGAGGTGAGGGTGGCCTTGCTTTTGCGGAATTGCTGTCAAAGCTTGGGCCAGGCCGGCGTCGGTAACGGCGGGGGCGTGGCGCGGCAACGACCTGCTTTATTGACCTCAAACCGTATCAGGGCGCTAATGAGCCGGTATCGTCACTGCTTGCAGGCAAGGAGGACGCGATGCTGCTCAAGGGGGAACGAACCTTCGTTGTGCGCGACATGGGAGGGTTCATCGCGCATATCAATATGCCGGGATGGGTGAAGCCGAAGCCAACCGATCATGGGCATGGGCCGCTGGCGATGGTGGTCGAATCCATCCTGCATCCGGGCCGGCTGATTGCCATGCACGAGCACTGCAATGACGAGATCATCTCCTGGGTGCCTGATGGTGTGATGCGCCACGAAGATAGAGCCCACGGCCGGTTGGTTTGCGACAGCGGGCATCTGATGGTGATGAATGCCGGGCGTGGCTTCTGGCACTCCGAGGAGACGCTGGCGTCCGATCCGCCGCTGCGCATGCTGCAGATCCTCGTGCGGCCCGATGCGATCGATCTCGAACCTGGCATCCAGCATGGGGCGATGCCTGACAGCGCGCCCAATCGATGGCGGCATCTCGTCGGGCCGGCGGGGGGCGATGCGCCTTTCTTCGTTCGCAACCAGATCGACGTCTTCGATGTCCGGCTGGAACCCGGCATGCGGGTGGACTTCCCGCATAAACCCGGCCGCGAGCTCTATTTCTATGTGTTCAGCGGTGCAGTCCTCGCCGGCGGGCAGGCGTTTGGGGAAGGCGAGCAAGGGCTGCTGCTGTCGGATGAAGTGTTGACGGCAGAGGCGACGAGCGTCTGCCTGATGGTGGCCTTCCTGCTCGATCCCCGATCGCCTGTTACGAGAAAGGGGACGGTGGCCGACAACAGGAAAATCCCGCCGCCTGTCGTGATCCGTCTTGTGAAACGGTGGCAAGCGTTGAAGCGGCTGTGGCTGCGGAGTTGAAGATAGGCGTGGGCCTCAGCTCCAGTATTTGACGGCGTAGACAACAGTCATGACGGCGCCGGTGAGGATGACGAACCAGCGGACGATCGTGGCCGGCAGCACGCGCACGAGATAGCCGCCGAGATAACCGCCCACCAGGGCGCCTGACAGCATCGTCAACGTTTCGGGCCAGCGGACGGCGCGCTGGGCGATGAAGATAATAACGGCTGCCATGCTGACCGAGGTGGCGAGCAGGTTCTTCAGCGCCTTCACGCGACGGATATCGTCGGGATCGGCAATTGAGAGAACCGCCGTCAGGATGACGCCGAGGCCGGCGCCGAAGAAGCCGCCATAGATAGACGAGAGGCTGAGGACGGAAAGGCCGAGACCGTGCGAGGGCTCGGCATCGCCCCGCCTTGCCTCCGCCCAGGCGGCGATGCGGGGCGAAAAGAGGAAGAGCAGGGTGGCAATGCCGATCAAGGCCGGAACGGGGAGAACGAAGAGCCGCTCGGGCAAGGCGAGCAGCAGCAGCGCGCCGATGCCGCCGCCGATCAGGCAGACGAGGACGGACGACCAAAGTTTAGCATCCAGCGGCAGCACCTTGCGGCGGTCGGCGAGAACGGCGAGCAGGTGGCCCGGCACGATCGCCACCGCATTCGAGGCATTGGCGGTGACGGGCGGCAGTCCGGCGGCAAGCATAGCGGGGAAAGTGAGCAGCGTGGCGCCGCCGGCAAGCGCATTGATCACGCCGCCCGCCATGCCGGCGGCAAGCAGCAACAATATGATCCCTGGTGTCATCGGCTTGCCTCCCGTCTCCCCAATGTATCTTTCGATGCATCAGGAGGCATCGCGAGGACAAGCCATCGATGGCCTCAAGGCGTTCGCGTTGCGAAATATTCCGGGAGGTGACGGGGCAAAGGCAAGGCAGATTCGCCGAGGGACTGGTTCGCATGTCACCCGTTTGGGTGACTTGCGCAAGGCAGGCGCTTGCGTTGCCATGCGTAAGCGGGGCTCGGGTTTCAGTATCGTCGGTCTTGGGAGGGAAAAATGCATGGTTTTATACAACACCACAGCGTGGCTTGCGGCTGCGGCGGCTGTCCCGATGTTCCTGATGACCAGGGGCGCCGGCGTTTCCTGTACGCTGCGTTGGGAAGCGCTGCAATTGCGGCCGGGGCTGTTATCTCATCGGCCGGGCCGGCATCGGCGCAGAGCACATTGGCGCCCGATGACGTGCTGAAGGCGATGATGGATGGAAACCGGCGCTTCATCGACGGGCGTCTGCAGTCCCTCAACGAGGACCTTTCGATCCTCAAGGCGAAGACGGCGGAAAAGCAGGAGCCCTTCGCGGCGGTGCTCTCCTGCGCCGATTCACGGGTGCCGGTGGAGTTCGTCTTCGACCAGAGCATCGGTCAGCTCTTCGTCGTGCGCGTCGCCGGAAATATCGCGACGCCGGAGATTATCGCCAGCCTTGAATATGGTGTTGCCGTTCTCGGCACGCGGCTTCTGATGGTGCTCGGCCACAGCAATTGCGGTGCGGTGAAGGCGACGATCGAGGGCAAAGCCGTGCCTGGCCAGATCGGCGCCCTCTATGCGCCGATCTGGCCAGCGGTGAATGCCGCTGGCGACAACCTCGATGCGGCGATCGATGCCAACGCCAAGATGCAGGCGACGCTGATCAGCCGGAGTTCGACCGTCATCGCGGGGGCTGTCAAGGAGGGGAAACTCAGGGTCCTCGCCGCGCGCTACGATATCGCCAGCGGGGTGGTTTCGCTGCTCGGTTAGGAGCGCCCTTGCGGGATGCTTGTTGAGCGTGGCGATTGGGGGTAGGTCTGGAATTGCTCTATCCCGATCAGCGCGGAGATCGCCATGTCCGGTGACAGCCTTGCCCGTTCATTCGGCCGCGAAGCCTTTGGCCTTAGTCCTGAAAACTATCACTCCGCCCGACCAGCCTATCCGCCGGCGGTTTGGGATATCTTGCGGCAGCGGGCCGGATTGCGACCCGGTATCTCGATACTGGAGATCGGGGCGGGGACGGGGCTCGCCACCGAACATCTTCTGGAGCACAACCCGCAACGGCTTCTGGCTGTCGAGCCGGATGCGCGGCTTGCGGAATTCCTGCGTGCGCGGTTGCGTCGGCCCGAACTCGACGTGATCGAGCAGCCTTTCGAAGAGCTGAACGAGGTTCCGCAGTCCTACGATCTTGTGGTCAGTGCGACGGCATTCCATTGGCTCGATGCCGTTCCGGCGCTGCGGCGTATCCATGCCTTGCTTCGCCATAGTGGCTCTGTCGCCCTGATCTGGAACGTCTTTGGCGACAACAGCAGGCCCGATCCCTTTCACGAGGCGAGCGCGCATCTCTTTGCCGGGCACCGTCCAAGCCCGTCCGGCGGAGGGACGACGCAGACGCCTTACGGGCTCGATAGCGAGGCCCGGCTCAGGGATTTTGAGGAGGCTTCATTCCACGGCGAGCCGCCTGTCATGTTCGAGTGGACGCTGACGCTCGATCCGCCCGCGGTGCGGCGGCTCTATGCGACCTATTCGAATGTCGTGGCATTGGAGACGGAGAAGCGCGAGGCGTTGCTGGACGCGCTGGAAGATCTCGCAAGGGCCGATTTTGGCGGTGTCGTCACCAGGAATATGACGACGTCGGTTTTCATCGGCAAGCGGGAGTAAGGCTGGAGCGTCGTTGGGCGGCGCCTGTTACTCGGTGCCAGGCCTGCCGAACTGGCTGGGCTTGCATTTCACCACGCCGCCGGCGCCATGCCGGAGATGCGGCCCTAGATCGCCGGACCCGGCCGCATGCGGCTTCCATCGGTGAAGCGCGACAGGCGGAAGCGGTTGAGATTGTGGCCGGTGGCATTTCCCTGGATCAGGTCCGAGACCACGCGGCCGATGCCTGGGCCGATGCCGAAGCCGTGGCCGCTCATGCCGGTCGCGACGAAGAGACCGGGGATTGTTTCCACGCGATCGACGATCGGCACGATGTCGGGCATGGCGTCGATCATGCCGGCCCAGGTCGTCTTCAGGCGAACGGTTTCGAATTGCGGGAAAAGGCGCTGGAAATTGCGGCTGATGGCATCGAGGCTGGATTTTTCGGGAGCGGGGTTGAGGACCCGCATCCGTTCGAAGGGGCTCTCGGCATCTGCCGTCCAGTTGCGCGGCGTCGACCAGCTGTCGGGATAGGCTTCAGGCGCTGCAGGCGAATAGCGCGTGCCGAAGGGGTGGGCCATCAGGGCGGGCAGGTATTTCTTCGCGTGGCGGAATACGTCCGGCCCGAGATAGAGACGATGGCTTCCGGGCGCCAGCGTGTAGCCGCCATCCTGCCTGCGGCGGAAGGCGACCTCGGCTCCGGCCACGGCACCTGCGTGAATTTCAGGCATGGGTTCGGTCGCGGCGACGGTGGCGCGCACGGCAAGCTGCGGGATGGAGATGCCGTGCCGCTTCAGGAAAAGAGACGACCAGGCGCCGCCTGCGACCAGCACGGTCGAAGTCTCGATGCGGCCGGCTTCGGTCCACACACCGCTCACTTGACCGGCGGAGATATCGAGGGTTCGCGCCGCGCAGTTTTCGACGATCGTGACGCCCAGCCGGGCGGCGAGCCGGGCAAGGGCGGGGACTGCGAGCCATGGCTCGGCGCGCATATCCGACGGCGTCGTCATGGCGCCGGTAAATTTGCGGGACATGCCCTTGAAGAGGGCTGCCGTTTGCCCACTGTCGAGCAGGCGGGTGTCGAGATCATAGGCGCTCGCGAGCTTCATGAAGGTTTCGAAGCCGGCCATCTGCTTGTCGGAGTTGGCGAGATAGGTGACGCCGGTCTTGGTAAGGCCGATATCCTCACCGCATTCTTCCGCCAGCTCTTTCCAGAGGCGGCAGGCCTCGATGACGATGGGCAGTTCGTCGCCATCGCGGCCCTGCTTGCGGATCCAGCCCCAGTTGCGCGAGGACTGTTCGGCGGCAATGCGTCCCTTCTCGATGAGCGTCACGGAGATCCTGCGCTTGGCCAGAAACAGCGCCGTCGTCACACCGATCACGCCGCCGCCGATGATCACGACGTTGGAGGTTTTCGGAAGCGGGCCATGATGCCGGATGGGGTCGGCGACGGAGAAGGGGAAGGTGGGCAAGCTGTGAATCCTGAAGGCTGATCGATGGACTGACGATTGCTAGAGGCTCCAGGCCGGCAATTCAAGGCGATGTGAGCGAGTGGCCACCGAAGCCATGATGCCGTTGCCCCGTAGAGCGCCGTGCGTCCATTCGGACGCACGGCGCTCTACCTTTTTGCATCTACGCATCAGGCTGTAGCCGAATAAAGAGAAATTCGCGGCCAGCGATGCTGCAATACCGGGACGGCAGGTTGCACAGCCGGTGGGGGAAGTGCTAGGCGAGCATTTTTTAACGGAAAACGCAGCTGCGATGCAAGGGCGCCGCCCATGGCGGCCTCGAGCAGCAGAAACCATGGTTGGACGATGAGCATCAGCATTTATGTGATCAATCTCGACCGGTCCACGGATCGGTGGAATGCGCTCTCCGATCAGGTCAAGGCCCTGCAGTTCGATCTCGTTCGCATTGCCGGTGTCGATGGGCGGGAGGTTCCCGCAGATCAGCGTACGGCATGCGATGACCGCGCCTTTCGGCGCAACAATGGCCGAACCATGCTGCCGGGCGAATATGGCTGCTACCGGAGCCACCTGAAGGTGCTCGCAGCCTTTCTGGAAACGGGCAAGGACGCCTGCATCATCGTCGAGGATGATGTCATTTTGTCTGCCGATCTCGTTGCGCGCGCCGAGGCGGCGCTCGCGGCGGTGCCCGGCGCCGATGTGATCAAGCTCTTCAATCACCGCATTGTCGGCTTCAGGCCTGTCGCCACCTCGGCTGCCGGCGATGAGATCGGCCGGGCGACGCATGGTCCACAAGGGTCAGCCGCCTGCTATGCGGTGACGCGGATGGGCGCCCTGAAGCTTCTCAAGCAGATCGCCGTCATGCGGTTTCCGTGGGATATCGAACTGGAACGGGGCTGGGCATCGCGAGCGCGGATCTACACGACCCGGCAGAATGTGACTGTCGTGGAAGAGGGCGGCTCGAATATCGGGACGCGATCCGTCTACAGGGCCACCAAATTTCCCTGGTGGAGGCGGTTGCCGACCTATGCGATTCGCATCGCCGAGACGGTCCGCAGAATCAACTACGCATTGAAAAAATAAGGCAACGGGTCGGAAGGCCCGGATGTGAGGGGCGGCCTTGCTGTTGCCGGCAAGATCCGGCTCAGAACTTTTTTGTTACTTTAGCATGTCGTTTCAGCGGTGTTGCAGTCGCGGCATAAGACCGCCGCAATTTTCAAGAGCCAATTCAAGAAATTACCCAAAAATGGTTATTCTGTGACGTAAAAGCTTACGATTCCGTATGCTTAGCCAGTCTTGTTCGTGACAGTTCGGCAATGTAGACCATCGCCGAAACCTATCGAGCAGTGTTGCGCCAACATCTCAACTCGGTCGGCTATCGGTCTGAGGTGTATCTTGAGCGCTCGAAATAATTTCGTGGGTGATCTGCACCCGCGTGCCTATGCCACTGCCGATCCGGTAGCGTCTCATAAGTTGAAAATTCTGCATATCTTGTTCTCCTCCAGAATTGCCGGATCGGAACGATACTGCATTGACCTCGCCAACGGGCAGGCTGCTCTTGGGCACGAGGTGCATGTTGCCGGACGATATGGCTCGCCGATGACGAAACTGCTTTCCAAGCAAGTCATTTTCCACGGCTTTGCGACACCGTTTCTGCGCGGTCTCAGGCTGCGGTGGCTGGCCGCGCGGGCAGGGATCGAAATCGCGCATGGGCATCTCAGCCATGGTTGCAAGGCGCTTGCCGCAGCGCCCGACAGCGTCGCCAGAATCGCGACCCTGCATGTCGGGTACAAGGCCAGGCAGCACGCGCATCTCGATGGCGTCATCTGTGTCAACGCGGCCCAGGCAACACGGCTCGGCAAATATGACGCCCAGTCGACGCTGATTTCCAACTGGCTGCCGGACGTCAAATCCGCCGAGAGCTTCGACCTGCGTGCGCAGCTGAATCTGCCGCGCGAAACACGGCTCGTCGGCAGCGTCGGGCGTCTGCATCTCAGCAAGGGATATGATGTGCTGGTGTCGGCCTTCCGGCAGTCGGCCCCCAGGGACGCCGCTCTTGTCATCGTCGGCGAGGGGCCGCATCGCGCCGCGCTGGAAAAGCTTGCCAGGGGCGACAGCCGCATCCATCTGCTCGGTCATTGCAACAATGTGCCGGGGTTCCTGCGCAATCTGGATCTCTTCGTGTCGCCGTCGCGCGAGGAATCGGCGGGGCTTGCCATCCTCGAAGCCATGAGCGAGGGGCTGCCGATCATCGCCACGGCCGCCGAAGGGCCATCGGAATATCTGCGCGAGCATCCGGTGACCCTGGTCGCGCCGGGCTCCGTCGAGCAGCTTTCCGAGGCGCTTGCCGATGTGATGCGAGAACAACCTGTTGTCCGTCTGTCGCGCGTAAGCTACGACTTGCGTCCTTTCTCTCGTTCGGCAGGCATTGTGAATGTTCTCGATTTCTATTCCCGGGTTGCCGGCGGAGCCGCAGCGCAGCTGGCCTCGGCACCGATCATCCGCGGTTGATCCATGCGTCTGAAGCCCAAGAGTGATTTCTGGCAGGTCGGCATCGTGCCCGCACCCGCCGAGGCGCTGCTCGATGCCGAGACTTTGGCGGATTGTTCCAGCCGCATCATGTGGCTGCCCGATCCCGGCCCCTGGCGCTTTCTCGCCGATCCCTTCGCCGTGAAGCGGGGCGATGCCCTGCACGTCTTCGTCGAGGCGTATGACTACCACACCAAGCATGGCTTCATCGAGCGCCATGAATTCGGGCCGGCTCTCGAATGGCGCGGCAAGGCGGTGACGCTCGTGCGGCCTTTCCATCTCTCCTATCCTTTCCTGATCGAGCAGGATGGCGAGGTGCTGATGGTGCCGGAAAGCCATAAGGCCGGTGAAGTGGCCCTTTATCGCGCCCGTGCTTTCCCGGACGGCTGGGTGCGCGAAACGGTGCTTCTAGCCGATATTCCGGCTGCCGAGGCCTGCCTGATCCAGCATCAGGGCAAGTGGTGGATGTTTTACACCGTCGTCGGGTCCGGCGCGCGCGACCAGCGCGAACTGCATGTCGCCTTTGCCGACCGGCTGACCGGGCCATGGAAGACCCATCCGCAGAATCCGGTTCTGGTCGACCGCTCCGGCGCGCGGCCGGGCGGCACGCCCTTTGTCGGCGCCGATGGCCAGATCACCCTTCCGGTTCAGGATTGCAGCCTCAGCTATGGCGGCGGCCTGCGCTTTCTGCGTTTCAGCCTGCTTACGGAAACGCATGTGACCTCGGAGCATCTGCCGGTGCAGTTGACCGGCGATCTCGCCGCTGCCGATTACCCTGACGGGCTGCACACGTTTTCCGCCTGCGGGGACCTGACGCTCATCGATGTGAAGCGCATCGACAGGTCTTTCGGCCGCCATATCGTCAACCTGAAACGGAAGCTGCTGCCGAAGGGGGGCTTGCCAGCATTAGGGTGATATCGGCCGTTTGGCCCTCGCAATCTGCGCCGACACGGGCCAAACTGTCCTTGGATTCGATGCGGAGGATTGGTCGGGATGTCTTGCCGGCGGCGAGATTGGTCTGGGGGTGGGCGATGACGAAGCCTATGCTTTCGCTGCAGCTCTTTTCGATGCGTGGCCTTGGAGAACTCGGCACACAGCTTGAGAAGGCAGCAGGCGCCGGCTTTGACGCGGTCGAGCCGCTCGAGGGGCATCTGCGCGACGCCGACCTCCTGCAAAACGGGCTTCTGCGGAACGGGCTGACGGCGCCGTCGGCGCATGTCGGGCTGGAGGCGCTGCGCAGGGAGCGGCAGCGCTTTGTCGAGGCCTGCCAGCAGTGCGGCATCGGGCAGCTGTTCGTTCCGCATCCGGGGCCTTCGCTGGTGAAGGATACGAAAGCGGGATGGCAGCGGATCGGCCATGAACTCGGCGTCCTCTCGGAGCAGATGAAAGCCGACGGCATCATGCTCGGTTATCACAATATGATGGCGGGCTTCGATCGCACCATCGGCGGGCGCTACGGTTTCGAGCTGATGTTCGAGGCGGCCAGGGGCAGTCCGCTCGTCTGGCAGGCGGATATTGCCTGGCTGGCGCGCGCCCAGCCCAATGCCGGCGAATGGATAAGGCACTACGCCGGCGTGCTCACCTCGGTGCATGTGAAGGATCAGGCGCCCGACGACAGGGATCCCGAGGAGGATGGCTGGGCGAATGTCGGCTCCGGCGTGCTTCTCTGGCCGTCCCTGTGGCGGGCGGCGGTTGCGAGCGGGGCGCGGCTCTTCGTGGTCGAGCACGACAATCCGCGGCTGCCCTTCGAATTTGCAGCCCGCAGCTATGCCTATCTCAGCCGGTTCCTGACGTAGGAACCAGGCCTCGGGCAACGGGATCATCAATCCCGCGGCAGCGTGCCGAGCAGCAGGTGGTTTCCCCTGCGGTTGCCGCAGTTCCTGCATGTCAAGCGAAGGCCGATCATCGCCAGCGACAGGTCCTTGCCGCAGCGGTAGGCGAGCGCGCGCCGGTCGATCCTCGTCTCATGCCGGCAGGCGTCGCACCGTGCGTGAAGGACATACCATTGCGGCAGGGTGGCGAGCGTTTCCCTGTCGGCCGCGACAGCCTCATGGCTGGCGACGAGATCGATGCTGCGGCGGTGTTTCATTGTTTGTCGAGGGGGCGCCTGTCTGAGAGGAGCCGGTCGAAGGATGGCCGCCAGCCGCGCGTGATGCCGCGACTCATCGCGCCTTCGGCAAGGGCCAACTGTTGGCGCAGGTGGCGGCAGTCCTGCAGGAGCGTTGCGATGGCCGCCTTGGCGTCCTCGTCATGCCAGGAAAGCACGGCCTCGACCTCCCAGCTCAGGTCTTCGTTTGTCGTCTCTTCATTCAGGATTTTAGGGGGGGCCAGTTGCGGGCGCATGTTCTCATTCTCCTTGCAGAGCATTTCAGTTCCAGATTGTCGGGATGGCGGCCGCAGCGCCACGGATGTTCTTATTATGTTCTCATTTGTGCAGGAGTCAAGTGCGGGGCTGGTTGGCTGTAAACCCCGCCCCAAACCCATCCCCACAAGGGTGTTCAGACTGGGGAGGGGTGGGGGACTTGCTTCGGAACCGTGGTCATTTGCAGACGTCCCGTGATTGAGGCAGGATGCATTTCTTCGAACAAGCAGAAAAAACGGGGCGCTGATGCTGATCGGCTCATGTCATTGCGGCAAGGCGGGCTGGACGCTGGAAGGCGATCCGGGCTCGATTACTGCCTGCAACTGCACGCTTTGCCGGCGTTATGGCGCGCTCTGGGCCTATGATTACGAGGGCGAGCGGATCACCATGAGGGGCGAGACCGGTTCCTATACGCGGGCCGGCCGCGAGACGCCCTCGCTCGAAATATTGTTCTGCCCGACCTGCGCCTGTGTGCTGAGCTGGCGCGGCCTGAGACTCAACAGGGATGGGCGCCGGCGCATGGCGGTCAATGTGCGGCTGGCGCCGCCGGATCTCGTCTCAGACCTGCCGATCGATCATTTCGACGGGCTGGACACATTTGACGACCTTCCTTCCAAGGGACAATGCGTGCGCGATCTCTGGTTCTGACGGAACAGCGCGCGCCACGCTTAGTGAACGGCGATGGTTATCGCTTTGTCGATTGTCGCTTGTGTCAGCGTTACGAGCCCGGCGCCCAAGGCAAGCGTGATCAGCGCAATCAAGGGCCAATCCATCGGCCGTTGTTGCTGCGGCCGTTTGCCCTGAAAGCCAAACTCGCGGCGTTCCTCCACGAATCTGGAAAAGACATCGTCGTCTTCCATATGTGCCATTAAACCCTCCCGACCGATGTGGCGAGCCGATGCGCAAGCCTGCCCCACAAGGTCATTGGAATGCTACCTCGTGGACCGGAGATAGCAATTAATTCAATAGGTTTAACCCGATGACCCTATCATCTGACGGGCGAACGATCGTTGCCGGCCGACGATATCGGTCGGCAGCGGAGACGCGTTCGCCTGCGCTTTTGATGGTCCCTGGCGCCATCGCCTGACAAGAGCGACGGTGATCTCGGTGCCGATCCTGGTTATGTAACCGTTATGAGCCCGGCACCCAAAACGACCGCGACCAGCGCAAGAAAGTGCCAGTTTATCAACCTTCGTTGCGGCGGCCGCTCGCCCCGAAAGCCGAGTTCGCGGCGCTCCTCTACGAATCTGGAAAAGACTTCGTCCTCATCCCTATGTGTCATCATACCCCTCCCGAGCTCCTTAGAGCATTCTAATATTCCTTCTAAAAGGGGTTTGACGCCAGGGCTTTAGTCCAGAGTGGTTAACGATCAGATCTTTACCACCATTGCTTCGTCATCCGATAGGACAAGCGGCTGTGGCAAGTAGACCCTCCAGACATCGACCGATACGTCAGCAATGAAAAGTGATGCTATCATCGAAGTGTAGGTATAATTATTTTTATTTCTTAGAATTTCACCCGTTATGGTTATTATGTCATCCTTTATATTTCCGTTTCTGTAATAGAAAAACAGATAATTTTACGATAAATGTAAAATATATGGATCAATTTTCAGATGTGAATGCAACTTATATTTGAGCTTCTGACGCATTAAAACAAAAAACGGAAGGGAAGCTATGAGGATCTGCTTCTTTGTCATCGCGTTTCAACTCAGCCTGCTGATGTGGGGTGGCGCCTACTATGGCGCTCGGGAAATCTATCATACCCTGAATGCTTCCCGTTCATTTGATATTTCCTTCATTCCACGTGCGGTTCGTGGCGCCCCGCACTGACGCCCGATCACACGATAGTCCCCACCCAGGCGTGACCGCCGAAATCAACCTCACGACGACCGTAGAAATCGGAGAACAAGACCACTATGAAATCGCTGCATTCCCTCCTGATCGTCTATATTGGCCCGCCACTGTTTGCAGTTGCCGCTCTTCTGGTCATCGTGTCATGGTTCGGTGATGCGCAGTCCGACCCGCGGACGGATGTAACGATCAGCGTCCAAAAAGGCGGCAGGATCGGCAGCCAGAGCGAGATGTTTCGGTGATCCGGGGCGCAAAATAGAGCTGCCGCCGCTCCCTCATCGTCAGCGGGAAATTGAGAAGGGCCGCCAAGTGGGGCCTGGCAACCCTTCTCCTGCTGGTAGGTGCAGCATCCAGCGGAGGCAAAATACAAGCAGTGGATGTTCTGGATAGTGACGGCGGTCACATTGCGACAATTTATTCTCGCGGAAGCTGAACGAACCCGATCCTGCGCGTGCCGCTGCTGTGATGAAAGGCCGGTTTGACGCTGCCGCTTTGCGCCAGCGGACCTCGTTCACCGGCCCGAAGGCCGATACTGGCCTTGAACCAGGCTCCAGAAGTTTTCGGCGATATCCGTCATGCGCGCTCGAGGTCTGATCAGGACGATCTTGACGTCGACGGCCCAATCCGCCGATCCGGCCGGCGCCAGTCTTCCGGCCGGCCCCATCTCGTCCGCCGCCAGGCTCTCCGGTATCCAGGCCACGCCCTTTCCCTCGACAGCGAGCGCTTTCAGCGCCATTGCCAGGTGGGAGGTGAAGACTGTCGAGAGGGGCAGCCGATCTGTGCTGGAGGAGAGGGTCGACGACAGGATGCGGCCCATGCCCGATGTCTCCTCGAAGGCGAGATGCGGGACTGCGCGATCCGACGCCTCGGAAATGCTGTGCAGCGCGCGACCATTCCTGTCCCGCCCGCTGACGGGGATCAGCCGGTCGGTTGCTAGCTCCACATGCCTGTAGGCGTTCATGTCGAGACGGATCCTACTGTTCTGATGGTCGTGGCAGAGCAGGAATTGCGCGCGGCCTTCCGTCATGATCCGCTCGCATTCATTCATATTGTCGGAGAGCAGGCGGATGGGCATCGTCGATGCCTCGTGACCCAATCCTTGGATCCAGCCGGGAAAGAAGATGAAGGAGAGGACGTGGGTGGCGGCGAAGGTCACGGTCGAGGTCGCCGCGCGCATCTGCGCGAGATCCCGGCTGGCGCGCTCCAGCCGTGCGGCGATATCGTTTGCCACCTCCAGCATGGCCTCGCCTGCGGGGGTGAGCTTCAACCTGTGCGTCGAACGGTCGACGAGGTCGGAGCCGCACCAGTCTTCGAGCGACTTGATGCGGCGTCCGAAAGCCGGCTGCGTGATGTGGCGCTTTTCTGCGGCTCTCGAAAAGTTCAGCGTTTCGGCGAGAGCCTGGAGATCGGCGAGCCAGGCGGTTTCCACGATGGTTTACCCGTTTCTGTGATGCTTCTGGAGCATTGACAGAACGGCATCATTCCAAGGATTTCAAGTTAATTCATAGGGATTTGCGGTGAGGCGGGACATTGGCAGTGCCGATCCGGCATTGAAGGGACCCGGATCGGCATTGGACTGGGAGGGCGGGTTTTTCTTAAGTTATGGCCATGCGAGGGCGCAGCCTCAGGACCGGAATGGAGACAGCAATGCGTATCATCGATGTCTGCGAAGTGACGAAGCCGATCGCTTCGCCGATCCGCAACGCCTATATCGACTTCAGCAAGATGACGGCGAGCCTGGTGGCCGTCGTCACCGATGTCGTGAGAGATGGGCGGCGCGTGGTTGGTTATGGCTTCAATTCCAACGGCCGTTATGGCCAGGGCGGTCTTATCCGCGAGCGCTTCAGGGATCGTATTCTGGAAGCCGCGCCGGAAAGCCTCGTGAATGATGCCGGCACAAATCTCGACCCGCACAGGATCTGGGCGGCGATGATGAGGAATGAAAAGCCCGGCGGCCATGGCGAGCGCTCGGTCGCGGTCGGCACGATCGACATGGCCGTCTGGGACGCCGTTGCCAAGATCGAGGGCAAACCGCTCTTCCGGCTGCTGGCGGACATGAAGGGCAGGGAGGCCAACCCCAGGGTTTTCGTCTATGCGGCCGGCGGCTATTATTATCCCGGCAAGGACAACAGCGCGCTGCGTAAGGAAATGCGCAGCTATCTGGACCGCGGCTATACCGTGGTCAAGATGAAGATCGGCGGTGCCTCGATCGATGAAGATCGTGGCCGTATCGAATCCGTGCTGGAGGAGATCGGCTCTCAGGCGCAGCTTGCCGTCGATGCGAACGGCCGCTTCGATCTGGAGACCGGCATCGCTTATGCCAAGATGCTGCGCGACTATCCGCTCTTCTGGTACGAGGAGATCGGCGATCCCTTGGATTATGCGCTGCAGGCGGCGATCTCGGAATTCTACGATGCGCCGATGGCGACCGGCGAGAACCTCTTCTCGCATCAGGATGCTCGTAACCTGCTTCGCTATGGCGGCATGCGCGCCGACCGCGATTATCTGCAGTTCGACTGCGCGCTGTCCTATGGCCTCGTCGAATATCTGCGCACGCTCGATGTGCTGCGCCAGTTCGGCTGGTCGCCATCTCGCTGCATTCCGCATGGCGGTCATCAGATGTCGCTCAACATTGCAGCCGGCCTTGGTCTTGGCGGCAATGAGAGCTATCCCGATCTCTTTCAGCCCTATGGCGGTTTTCCTGATGGAGTGAAGGTCATCGACGGTCATGTCACCATGCCGGAACTGCCCGGCATCGGCTTCGAAGGCAAGTCGGACCTCATCAAGGTTATGCGGGAACTGGCGGAGTAAAACGGAAAACTGGACGAGAACTTTGTCTCTGTTTTTCCCTGAAAAGGACGAGACATAACGATAGTTTCCGTTGTCATTAATAGACGACGCATCAATTGCCGATGCATTGCGGGCCGACGATGCGCAGGAGGCGGATCGCATGATGATGTCTTACCGGGAGGCAGTGGCTGCCGCTGAGGATCTGGCGCAAAGCGAGCCGCGGATCGTGTTCCTGATGTGTGGTCTGGCGGGCTCCGGCAAAACGACGTTTGCGAAGCGGCTCGAGGCGCTCGGATGCGAGCGTTTCTCAATTGATGAGGAGGTCTGGCGGCATGACGGGCGTTTTGGCGTCGATTATCCTGAGGCTACCTATGGCGATCTGCAGGCCGCGGCGGAGGCCAGGCTGAGGCTGCGTCTTGAAAATCAGCTGACCGCCGGCACGAAAGCCGTGATCGATTTTGCGTTCTGGAACGCCGCGTCCCGCACCCGCTACCGGCAGCTTGTCGAAGCTCATGATCACCGGTGCTGCATCATCTGTCTGCAGGTGGAAGAAGCGATCTTGCGCAACCGTTTGAAAGGACGAGCAGCACGACGCGACGCGAATGCCGCATTTCCGATAACGGACGAGCTGCTCGCAAAATATGCTCAAGGTTTCGAATTTCCGAGCGAAGAGGAAGCATGGATCGTGCGGGCTGAATTCGATTGAGGATGATCGATCCATGCGATCGACGCATCCGACGGGCTCCGCAAAGACGCGATTGACGGTGTGGCGATTTGCGGTTAGCTCTTACACCCATGAAAATCGCAATGGTTCTCGTCGTGGTGATATCGCGCATGGGCAGGACGGTGTAACCGTCCGGCATCAGCCACCCATGCGCCGAACACAAGGTCCCTGACGGGGCCTTTTTTTATGCCCCGTCGCACCCCAATCACCTCGAACGACGGAACAATTGCTATGACCGGCGATAAGGTTAGCTTTACCCAAAATTCCTCCTCCAATACGTCCTCCGGCCGCCTGATGAATGGCGGCGAAATCGTTCTGCAGGCGCTGCGCGACAATGGTGTCGAGCATATTTTCGGCTATCCGGGCGCTGCCGTGCTGCCGATCTATGACGAGATTTTTCAACAGGATGACATCAAACATCTGCTGGTGCGCCACGAGCAGGGTGCAGGACATGCGGCCGAAGGATATGCGCGCGCGACCGGCAAGGTCGGCGTCATGCTGGTGACCTCTGGACCAGGTGTCACCAATGCTGTCACGGCGCTGCAGGATGCGCTGATGGATTCCATCCCGCTCGTCTGCCTGACGGGACAGGTGCCGACGAACCTGATCGGCACGGATGCCTTTCAGGAATGCGATACGGTCGGCATCACGCGGCCCTGCACCAAGCATAATTTCCTCGTCAGCCATATCGACGATCTCGCAAAGACGATCCATCTCGCTTTCAGGATCGCGGCGTCAGGTCGGCCAGGGCCGGTTCTGGTCGATATGCCGAAGGACGTGTTGTTTGCGAGCGGACTTTATGTTTCGCGGCAAGAGGTTTCCGTGCCGGCGCGCTATCAGGCGCGAACAGGTGGCGACCGTGACGTAATCGCTGCTGCGGTCAGGCTGATGGCGGAGGCTCGGCGGCCGGTCATCTATACCGGTGGCGGCATCATCAATTCCGGGCCGGAGGCTTCGCGCCTGCTTCGGGGGCTGGTCGAGGTGACGGGCTTTCCCATCACCTCGACGCTGATGGGGCTTGGTGCCTATCCGGCGAGCGGGCCGAACTGGCTGAAAATGCCAGGCATGCACGGCTCCTACGAGGCGAATATGGCGATGCATGATTGCGATCTGATGATCGCCATCGGCGCGCGTTTCGACGACCGCGTGACTTCTCGCACCGACAAGTTCTCGCCGGGTTCGAGGAAGATCCATATCGATATCGATCCGTCCTCGATCAACAAGAATATTGCTGTCGATATCGGCATAACAGGCGATGCGGCTGATGTGCTGAAGGCAATGATCGAGGCCTGGCGGGCGCTTTCTGCCGTGCCGGAGCGAAGGCGGCTCGCCGGCTGGTGGGCCGAGATCGAGCGATGGCGGGCGCGAAACTCATTCGCCTATGAGATGCGCCATGACGAGATCATGCCGCAATATGCGCTGGAACGGCTGCATGCGCTGACATCAGGCCTCGATCCCATCGTCACGACAGATGTCGGCCAGCATCAGATGTGGGCGGCGCAGCTTTTCGGCATGGAGGAACCGAACCGGTGGCTGACGTCAGGCGGGCTCGGCACGATGGGCTATGGGTTGCCGGCGGCGATCGGGGCGCAGATCGCCCATCCCGGCCGGCTGGTTCTCGGCATTGTCGGCGATGGCTCGGTGCAGATGACGCTGAAGGAGCTTTCGGCGGCTATGCAGCATCAGGCGCCGGTGAAGATCTTCATCCTCAACAATGCGCAGCTCGGCATGATCCGGCAATGGCAGCAGATCCTGCACGGCAACCGCCAGGACCGATCCTACTCCGCCTCGCTGCCGGATTTCGTCAAGCTGGCGGAAGCCTATGGCGCGGTTGGTATCCGGTGTGAAAGGCCGGATGAACTGGATGCGAAGATCTGCGAGATGATCGCGATCGACCGGCCGGTGCTTTTCGATTGCCGGGTAGCAGCGCTCGAGAATGTCTATCCGATGTTCCGCAGCGGCCGGCCGCATAATGACATGCTGTTCGGTGAGGATGTGCGCGCGGCGGAAGCGGAAGGCGAATTCGGGTTCAGCCAGGGGCTTGTCTGATCAGGACAGGGCGCCTCGGTTTAGAGCATTTCTGTTTATCTCCGAATCACGGAAATGCTCTATCTCATTGTTTTCACGCAATTCCGGACGCCGCTACGCACTTTTGCTGGAATTGCTCTAAGGGCGCTCGGCCATGACGAGCAGCAGGAAGGCGGCAAGGTCGCGCCAGCGGGCAAAGCGCGGGGAGTTTTCGCAGACTTCGGGGCTCGGCTGCGGTTCGCCGATCCTGCCGATGCGGAAGCCGGCGGCGGCGACGCCGTTCAGGTAATCGGCCATGGTGCGCGGAAAGCGCGGTACGGCGAAGAGCCTGACCTCTTCGCCGGCCGGCCGGGCGCCGAAACGCCATTCCTCGGTGAAGGTGCTGCGATCGAAATAGCGCGAGACGCAGAGGGCGGTCGCAAAGCCATCCTCGTTCTTTTGCCAGCCGAGGCCCGGCGTGATGAAGCAGGGATGCAGCACGCTGAAGGCGATAAAGCCGCCGGGGCGCAGCAGCCGGTAGGCTTCGCGCATGGCAGCCTCGAAATCCGGGCCATCCATCAGCGCCATGGTGGAGACGACGGCATCGAAGGAGGCATCCGGAAAGCCGGTATCGGTGCTGTAGGAAGAAATCTTGTAGGTAATGCCGAGAGGGCTTTCCTGCTCGGCCTTTTGCGCATGGCCGATCATGCGCGCGGAGAGATCAATGCCGGTCAGGCGCGCGCCGAGTTCGGCAAAGCGGCGGGTATTCGTGCCTTCGCCGCAGCCGAAATCGATGACATCAAGGCCGGCGATCGGCGGCAGGAAATCCAGGAAGGCGGGGAAGGTGAAAAGATCGCGATAGACGTCGTAGCCGCTACGGACGTCATGCGTCCATTGATCGGCATTGCCATCCCATCGCGCCGCCACGCCCTGTAACAGATCGTCACTCATCGGTCTCTCGCATGTCCTTGCCTGATTCACCTCGGGGAAGGATAGGACGGTTTGTTATCGGGGCAACGACAGCCCGCTCAATCCCGTCCGACCGGCGCTCCCAGCGGGTAGAGATGGCGGTAGGGTCTGGCCTCGTCGAGGGCGCGGGCATAGCTCGGGCGCTGGAGAAGGCGGGTGCGGTAGGCGCGGACATTTTCGAAATATTCGGGGACCGGGTGCGCCCAGTCGGCATAGAGCATGGCGGGGGCGGCGGAGCAGTCTGCGAGGCTGAAGTCTTCGCTCGCCACCCATTGGCGGCCCTTCATATGCTCATCGAGAATGCCATAGGCGGTTTCGAGTGCCTGGCGCCAGCGGATATAGTTGTCATCGGGCTCGACCTCGCGGCCGAGCGAGGCATTGACCATGCGCTGCTGCGGATATTGGAGGTAGTTGTCGAAGAAACGGTCCCACATGCGCACCCTGTTTGCCACCATGGCGTCGGCGGGAAGCAAGGGGTGGTCGGTCGGGTGCAGCAGGTCGATATATTCGATGATGCTGGTGGCCTCGAAGATGAAGTCGCCGCCATGCTCAAGGACCGGAAAGCGCTTGATCGGCCACTTCGCCTGGAATTCCGAGGCGATCGGCTCGCTGCCGTCGAGAAGCTTCACTTCGAAGGCCAGGTCCTTTTCGTAGAAGGCCGTTTTCGCCTTCTGGGAATAGGAGGAAAGCGGGTGCAGGTAGATCACGAGCGGCATGGCGGCGGACATGGGCAAGCCTCATTATTTGTCTTCACGCAATTCCGGACGCAAAACCGCTACACACTTTTGCTGGAATTGCTTTTCGTCAGCACGATATGCGCAGCCATTTCCGTCATCTCGTGGGATTTGACGGAGAAGCCCAGCGCCGGCAGGTCGATGCCTTCGAACATGGATTCGCCCTTGCCGAGGACGACGGGGGAGATGGCGAAATGCATCTCGTCGATCAGGCCGGCTTTCAGATATTGGCGCACCGTGCTGACGCCGCCACCGATCTTGACGTCCTTGTCGCCGGCTGCGGCTTTCGCCTTTTCCAGCGCTTCCTCGATGCCGCCGGTGATGAAATGGAAGGTGGTGCCGCCCTCCATGACGATGGGCTCGCGGGCATAATGGGTGAGGATGAAGGTGGGCGCATGATAGGGCGGGTTCGGCCCCCACCAGCCTTTCCAGTTTTCATCCGGCCATTCGCCTCTGATGGGTCCGAACATGTTGCGGCCGAGGATGAAGGCGCCGAAGCCGGTCATGGCTGCGGCGCCATATCTGTCATCGACGCCGGTGGTGCCGTCGTCCTTGCCGATCATGGTGCGGAAGGTGCGGGTGGGGAAGAACCACTGGTGTACCTCCATGCCGCGCTTGCCGAGGGGATTTTCAAGGCTTTGGTCCGGACCGGCGCCGAAACCATCGACCGAAAGGGAAAATGCAGCGATGCGTACACGGGTCATGTCAGCCTCCATCTGATTGCATTTTGAAATCGGTTGTCTTGTCGCATAACCAATCCTATAATGCAACTGGTTTTTCTCGCGGAGTCGAGTATGGATATCGAAATACGGTCGGGCTGCCCGATCAACCTGACGATGGAGGTGCTGGGCGATCGATGGAGCCTCGTCATCATCAGGGATATCATGTTCGGCAATCGCCGTCATTTCCGCGAGCTGCTGACGCAATCGGAAGAGGGCATCGCCTCCAATATTCTGGCGGCGCGGCTGAAGCGGCTGATGTCTTACGGGCTGATCACCAAGCTCGACGATCCCTCCCATAGCCAGAAGGCGATCTACAGCCTGACGGAAGCTTCTATCCAGCTCGTGCCCATGTTTGCGATGATCGGTGCCTGGGGACGGCGGTTTCTGCCGGTTAGCGAGGATTTGAGCATCCGCGCCGAATTGCTGGAGGAGGGCGGGCAGAAGCTCTGGGACGAGTTCATGGAAGATCTGAGACGGATCCATATCGAGGACCCGATCGGCGGGACGAATGGATCAGTCAAATCGCCGGTTCTGGCGCGGCTGACGGCGGCGTTTCTGGAGGTACGGGCGAAGATGGATGCGGCGGCGGATTAGGTTGCCGTCCGAAATCTGGAGCCAGCAAGGCGGAGCGCGCTGATGGCAGATGTGACTGTGATGCCGTGGGCAGAGCGCGAGTTTCTGATCTATCTCACGTCCTTCCCCGATATTCCCGAGCAGATCGGCTTCGGCCGATATTATGAAACGAGCTGCGATATCGCCCTGGAAAGCGGCGAGATCATCCAACAAAACTGTGTCATCCACAGGCCGGCCAATATGCGAAGCACGGTCGGCGAGCCGATCACCGACTGGCTGCTTCTTTTGATCAGGACCGATCTTACCTCGACGCAGCTTTCCCGAGCTGCGTTCAGTATCGGGCAAGATTGTATTGCGCTAAGTGAAGCTGAAGCGCGGGCACGCTGGACCCGAGGTTGAAGCGTGGGTTGCCGGGAGGTTGTTGGCTGCGTCCTTCAAGAGGCTTCGGACCTGCCTGATGGCCATGTCGATAGCGCCTGCTCGGCAACGGCCTCCAGCGCCTGCGAAGCCGAGAGGTTCCGCGGCGACAGGTTCGGCGACGAGGCGACCGGTCAGGCAGCGAGATTGCCGTAATCCATCGCGTCGAGATCGGCGATCAGGCCTGGACCGGTTGGGTTCCAGCCGAGGATACGGCGGGTCTTTTCGCTTGACGCCGGGAAGTCGAGGCCGGCGAAGATCGCCATCCAGCCAAAATGTTCGGCCGCCTTTTCCGGTGCGACCGAAACGACCGGCAGCTTCAGGCCGCGGCCGAGGGCTTCGGCGATCTCGCGGGTGGTGATGCCTTCCTCGGCGACGGCATTGTAGCGGGCGCCGGGCTCAGCTTTTTCGATCGCAAGTCGGTAGAGCAGGGCGACGTCCAGCAGGTGACCAGCCGGGAAGCGGTTGCGGCCTTCGCCGACATAGGCGACGGAGCCTTTTTCGCGGGCGATCTCGATGAGCGGCGAGACGAGGCCTTGCTTGAAGGTATTGTGGACCTGCGGGAGGCGCATGACGGAGACGTTGACGCCCTGATCGAGCAGGGCGTTGCCGGCAAGTTCGGAGGCGATGCGCGGGTTCGGATGCTCGATGTTGAAGACATCCTCGCTCGCGGGCTCTCCGAGGTGGGCGTTGCCGATGCCGGTGCCCGAGGTGATGAGGAGGGGGCGGTTCGAGCCTTTCAGGGCTTCGCCCATCGCGGCGATGACGCGGCCGTCCTTCTGGCAATTCTCGACGAAGCGGGAAAAATCATGATCGAAAGCCGTATGGATGACGGCATCCGCCTTCTCGACGCCGGCTCGAACGCTTTCGGGCTCTTCCAGCACGCCGCGGTGGACCTCGACGCCGGCTGCTTCGAGCGCCTTGGCGCCGCTGTCGGAACGGGTCAAGCCGATGACGTGATGACCTGTTTTCTGGAGTTCCGGCACGATGGCCGAGCCGATGAAGCCGGTGGCGCCGGTGAGGAATATGCGCATTGGGTCTCTCCTTGTTGCGGTGACCCTGTTATTGCGCTATGTTTTATGCTGTTAAAGTAGTGACGTTATCCTATTATAACAGCTAACAGGCACGGCATGAGTACCGACAGCAACAACGCCCTTGGCATTTTCCTTCGCGACCGTCGTTCGCGCCTCGATCCGGCGGTGTTCGGGTTCTCCGGCCGCCGGCGTACGCCGGGGCTGAGACGGGAAGAGGTGGCGCAGCGCGCCAATATCAGCCCGACCTGGTACACATGGCTGGAGCAGGGACGTGGCGGTGCACCGTCATCCGATGTTCTGAACCGGATCGCCAGCGGGTTGATGCTGACCGAACCGGAGCGCGAGCATCTGTTCATCCTTGGTCTCGGCCGGCCGCCGGAAGTGCGTTACCGCGCCATCGAGGGTATCAGCCCGCGCCTGCAGCGCCTTATCGACACGCTCGAGGTCAGCCCGGCGCTGGTGCGTACGGCCGCCTGGGATATCGTTGCCTGGAACCGTGCGGCGACCGTTGTCATGACCGATTACGGCAAGCTTGCTCCCGAAGACCGGAACGTCCTGCGTCTGCTCTTCTGCAACCCCAATGTCCGCAACGTTCAGCATGACTGGGAAACCATGGCTCGCTTCGTCGTCGGTGCCTTCCGGGCGGATGCGGCGCGCGCCGGGGCGACGTCGGAGATTGCCGAACTGGTCGAGGAACTCAGCCTCGCGAGCCCCGAATTCAAGCGGATCTGGCAGGAGAACGAGGTGATTGCCCATGGCGAGGGAACCAAGCGGCTGAGACACCCTGTTCTCGGCGATATCGCGCTGGAATATTCGGGCTTTGCCATCGACGGCCGGCCGGATCTCAACATGGTCGTTTACAATCCCGTCGACCCTGACGTGGCCGAGCGTATCCGCAGGCTGGTGCTGGAGAAGAATGGATCCAGGTTTTAGCGTTGTCAGCAACGCTTGCGCAGCGTGAACACCGTCAGTTCCGAGGGCCGGCCCAGCCGCAGCGCAAAGCCTGGCCAGAGCGCGGTGCCGTTGTTGACGTAGAGGTGCATGCCGCCGACTTCATACAGGCCGGAGACGAAACCGCCGTTGGCACGGGCGACCAGACGATCGAGGCCGAGCACCATGCCGCCATGGGTATGCCCTGACAGCTGCAGCGCAATGCCCGCCTTGGCCGTCTCTGCTGCCATTCGCGGCTGATGATCGAGCAGGATGATCGGGGCCTCGGCCGGAGCGCCGTTCAAGGCTCCGGCAAGATCGGGATTTGGCATCGACCTGCCGAAAGCCGAGAGATCCGTGACGCCGGCGATGACGATACGATCAGCACCGCGCTCTATAACCGCGTGCTCATTCGTCAGCATACGCATGCCAAGGCTGGCGTCGTGCTCTATCCAATCGTCGTAGCCGAAATAATATTCGTGATTGCCGGGGATGGCGAAGAGGCCGTCGCGCGCCTGCAGCTTTGCCAGCGGAGCGACATCCGCGCGGCGCTTTTCGAGACGGCCATCGATGAAGTCGCCTGTTACGACGATCAGATCGGTTTTCAGATCATTGGCCTTCTTCACGACGGCTTCGGCCCAGGATGCTGGGAAGAGGCGGCTGAGATGGAGATCGGTCAATTGCAGAAGGCGGTAGCCGTCGAAGGCTTCGGGAAGATCTTTGATCGGGATTTCGACATTCTTCTCCGGTGGAATGCGCACGGCTTGCGCGACGCCGACAGCAGCCAGAAGGGCGGCTGCTGCCCCCATCACGTAGCGGACCGCAGGCGGCACGACCGGAAAATGCCCGCTGAGCAGGAGCGGGATCAGCGAGAGGACATCCAGGGCGATCTGGAGGACGGCGAGCAGTACGGTCGCGCCGAAAAGGAAGTTGAAGGCGATGATCAGCGGACGGGGATATTCGGGGGCGAAGACGGAGCCTGAGGAGATCCGGTTGAACACCAGGTGCTGGGAGGCGACCAGGAGCAGGCCGGCAAGCAGGGCCTTGGCAGGCCATATCCACGGCAGGGGCAGGATGAAGCGGAGGACAACGACCAGCCAGGGAAGCCCGAGGATGAGATGAAACATCAATATGCCTGTGATTGTCGGTCGTTACGGGTGGGAGTGAAGAGAATGAACCTGGTATCCAAGGCTGCCTGCTCAAAGAGGCTTATATGAGATCTCAGCCTGTCGCACGCAAGCTCTTGCGTAAGCATCTCCCACACCAGTCAGAGGCGGAAGCCTCTTGGGCATGCCGAGTTGACGTGGCGGAAGGGTGTTTTCCGCTGCAATTCAATCGTCGTTTGTGATATGATTTCCACCGGATGCTGTCGTTGACGCCTTACGAGGGGACGGCGATGAGGGAAGCACTGCTCTGCATCACTTCGGCACTGATTCTGGCTGCAGCCCCACCGGTTCAAGCGACCGGGTGCTCCGACATTGCACTCGTTCTGGCCGTGGACGGTTCCGACAGCATCGACGACAGCGAATATGCATTCCAGAAGACGGCAATCTCCACCGCATTCCGCGACAAGTCGGTGATTTCGACGCTGCGGGAGGTGGGAGTTGTGGCGGTGGCCGCCGTTTTCTGGGGCGATGCGGGGTCTCCAGCGCAGAAAGTCGGATGGTTCGTCATCACCGAGGGCGAGGGCGCGGAGGGGTTTGCGCGTGAGATCGAGGATTACGACCGCCTCGTGTTTGGAAATACCGACATCGGCAACGGCATATGGTCTGCGCTCACTATGCTTGCGGAGACGGATCTGTGTCCGCGACGGTCGATTATCGACATATCGGGCGATGGCAGGGAGACGCTCGGCCCCAGGCGTCCCCATGTGATCTCACTGTACCAGGCCCGGCTGAGGGCCAGGCAAATGGGCGTGGCGATCAACGCCCTGACCGTATCCGACGACGGAGGGGATCTGGCCAGCTACTATGCCAGGAAGGTCATTCTCGGTTCCGATTCCTTCGTCATGAACATCAAAAATTACCGTGACTATTCCACAGCCCTGAGGAAGAAGCTCATCCGGGAGCTGGCGTCGGAGGCTGCCGGCAGCCTATCCCGGCAAGCTCCTGACAGGGGCGAGCCCTGGGCGCGAATGCCGCCGCTCAGGATGGAGCGCTGACGAAGCCGGACACTGACGGCTCAGCCTTCCTTCCGCGCCTCGGCGAACAACCAGTCGATGACGGTTTCCAGTGCCGAGGATTTCCGGTAGCGGGGCCAGACGAGATAGAAATCCGACGGGCCGCGCAGCCTGGCCTCGAAAACCCGCACCAGCCGGCCCTTGGCCAGATCGTCGGTGACGAAGCCGCCATTGGCAAGCACGATGCCCTGACCGGCAATCGCCGCCTCGATGGCATGCGAGGTCTGCGAAAAGCTGATGCCCTTGAAGGAGGGGCTTCTGCCGTTGGTGAGATGGCGCTCGACGAACTCGGGCCAGAGATTATGGGCGTCGTGCAGCAGCGGATAGGCCGCGAGCTCCTCGGCCGTCCGCGGCGGATTGCGGCCGGCAAGCAGCAGCGGGCTGCAGACGGCGATGACCTCCTGCTCGAACAGCAACTCGGCATTCAGCCCCGGTCCGAAGGGCGGGCGGCCATAGCGGACGGCGAGATCGACGCCGTCGACGGCGAAATTGGAGATGCGCTCGGTCGCCAGGATGTGAAGGTCGAGATCCTGATGGAGCGCAGTGAATTCCGGCAGGCGCGGGATCAGCCATTTGGAGGCGAAGGTCGGCGTCGTGCTGATCGTCAGCTTGATCGCCTGCGGCTTCAATTCGCCGGTCGCCCTGGCGATGATCTCGAAGGCGCGCCTGATATCGGCGATGTAGCGGCGACCCTCCGCCGTCAGCGCCAGCGCGCGGGGCAGCCTTTCGAAGAGGGCCATGCCGAGCTGCGCTTCCAGCCCGCGCACCTGTTGCGCGACGGCCCCTTGGGTGACGCCGAGTTCTTCCGCAGCCAGCCGGAAATTCAGATGGCGCGCGGCGACCTCGAAGGCTTTGAGGCCGTTGAGGGAGGGGAGCTTTCCGATGACATCGCTCATTCTATGCTCTCTTCATTGGCGATAGTTTTTCTACTGGAAAAATGAAGGAGAACTGTTTCGTGCTCTCGTGAGCGACATGGTACATTGCTGCCACAGACCGATCAATCGACGTGATGAAACCTGGAGGACACCGGCATGTCAGTAGAAAAAGTGGCTGTTATCACTGCGGGCGGCAGCGGCATGGGGGCCGAGAGCGCGAGGCGTCTTGCGGCCGATGGCTACAAGGTCGCGATCCTGTCTTCCTCCGGCAAGGGCGAGGCGCTCGCCAAGGAGCTCGGCGGTGTCGGCGTGACCGGTTCCAACCAGTCGAACGACGATTTGAGGCGGCTGGTCGATTCCGCCATGAAGGAATGGGGCCGCATCGATGTCCTCGTCAACAGCGCAGGCCACGGGCCGCGCGCGCCGCTGAACGAGCTCACCGACGAGCAATGGCATACTGGCATGGACGTCTACCTGATGAACGTCATCCGCCCGGTGCGGCTGGTGACGCCGATCATGCAGGGCCAGAAGAAGGGTGCGATCGTCAATATCTCGACGGCCTGGGTCTTCGAGCCGTCGACGATGTTTCCGACCTCGGCGGTTTTCCGCGCCGGCCTTGCCGCCTATACGAAGCTCTTTGCCGATACCTATGCGGCCGAGAATATCCGCATGAACAACGTGCTGCCCGGCTGGATCGACAGCCTGCCGGCAACCGAGGAGCGGCGCGAGAGCGTGCCGATGAAGCGTTATGGGACGAGTGCGGAAGTGGCTGCGACGATTGCCTTTCTGGTGTCCGATGGGGCGGGGTATATTACGGGGCAGAGCCTGAAGGTGGATGGCGGGTTGATGCGGTCGGTTTGAGGTGGCGGGGAGGGGTGCTGAGGCGGGCCGCGTACGCCGCTCTTCGACAAGCTTGAACTATTCGGCTCTGCGCCTATTGTCAGGCGATGGACATTGCGCCATGCCCGCGACGATCGAGAAGGCCCGAACCATGCAGAAGTTCACTGTGTCCATCACGCGCGAGATCGAGGCCGATACCGCCGAGGAAGCCGCGCTTCTCCTGTATCAGGAATTAGCTCGGGACGCGGCGCCGCTTCGCTATCTGGTCGCGGACGAGACGAAGAGGACGAGGACTGTGACGCTGGATCGGGACAAGGCGGACGAATTCGCCGCCGTCGATCATACGGCCGATCCCGGCAACTGGTAGGCGGGGGCTGGCACGTCAGGCCCGCCTGCAACAGATCAAGGCCGCCTGCAGGTCAGGATGAAGCGGCGATAGACCAGGGTTCTGAGCTTGTTTCTGAGGTTGGCGTTCTTCCGCTGCGCGCGTGCGATCGGGGCGTGGGAGTGCAGTTCGATCCCGGCAAAGCCTGCGGATTTCAGGAGCGGCAGCAGCATGTCGGGGCGCAGACCGGCGCCGAAGGGGAGCGCTGTCATGATGCGGGCGTGGCGGCTGCCGAGTGCGCCGTCATAGTTGGTGTCGGCGCCGATGAGGCGGTCGATCCATGAGATCAGCCGGCTGGCGATGCGGCCGGTCGGCTTCGGGCTCGCCCAGTCGCCGTCGAAGAAGAGCAGCAGGCCGCCGGGCTTGAGGATGCGGAACCATTCGTGAAAGGTTTCTTCCGGGCGGATCAGCGTCCAGACGAGGTGGCGGCAGATGATGGCGTCATAGCTTGCGTCCGGTTCCAGGGTGTTTTCGGCATCCGCCAGGATGAAGCGCAGGCGCTCCTTGCCGGCGTGTTTGGCACGGGCAACCTTCAGCATCGCTTCGGAAAAATCGAGGGCGGTGACGTCATGGCCGAGATCGTGGATCAGGCGCGTCACTTCGCCGGTGCCGCAGGCAAGCTCCAGCACGCGCTTAGGCTCAACGTCGAGGGCATCGCGGATCGGCTTCTGCCAGGCGTCTGCCTCCGGGCCGGGGGCGATCCTGTGGCCGAAGGCGAGGTCGAAGGTTTCAGAGCGCTTCGACCAGTAGTCGCGGATCTCTTCCTTGAGATCGAAATTCACTCCATCCATGTCTTACCCCATCCGATACTGGATATGTGCGCGGCCATGCACGGGCGATGTTTCGATATGGGCGCGCACGCCGAAGACGCGGGCGATCAGATCTTCGGTCAGCACTTCCTCGGGCGTGCCTGCAGCCACGACCTCGCCCTTCTGCAGCACGGCCAGGTGATCGCAGAACATCGCCGCCAGATTGAGATCGTGCAGGGCGATGATCGAGGTGAGGCCGAGTTTCGAAACCAGCGACAGGATATCGAGCTGATGCTGGATATCGAGGTGGTTGGTCGGCTCGTCGAGCAGCAATTCGCTCGGGCTCTGGGCCAGCGCCCGGGCGATATGCACGCGCTGACGCTCGCCGCCCGACAGCGTCTGCCAGAGCTGGCCGGCGCGTTCGGCCATGTCGACGCGGGCAAGCGCTTCCTCGACGGCGGCATCGTCATCGGAGCCCCAGGAGGCGAGGAGACCGCGATGCGGCGTGCGGCCAAGGCGCACGATATCGCGCACGGTGATCTGCGTATCCGTCGTCGACTGCTGCTCGACGAAGGCGATGCGGCGGGCAAGGGCGGCGCGCGAAAGGCCGGAGACATCGTCGTCGCCGAGGCGAATGATGCCGGATCTGACCTGCCGCAGCCGGCAGATCAGGCGAAGCAGGCTGGATTTGCCGGAGCCGTTCGGCCCGAGCAGGCCGAGCACCTTGCCTCTTTCGACCGATATGCTGACGCCATTGACGATGACGGTATTGCCGGCGGCATAGGTGACCTTGTCGACTGATATGCTCATGCGCTTCTCCGCACGCGATAGAGGATGATGGCGAAGGCCGGGGCGCCGAAGAGCGCGGTGACGACGCCGATCGGCAGGATCTGCTGCGGAATGATGATGCGCGAGATGATATCGGCGCCGACCATGAAGAGCGCGCCACCAAGCGCGGTCGCCGGCAGCAGGCGGCCATGGACGGGACCGACGAGGAAGCGGGCGGCATGGGGAATCACGAGGCCGACGAAGCCGATGGAGCCGACCATGCTGACGACGCTCGCCGTCATCGCGGCCGTGACGGCGAGCAGAGTGAACTGCACGCGGCGCACGGGGACACCGAGCGCGGCTGCGGCATCCGTGCCGAAGGCGAAGGCATCGAGGGCGCGCACATGCGCCAGGCAGAGGATGAAGCCGATCACGGCAATGGGCACGGAGAGATAGACATCCGGCCAGCGCACGCCGCTCAGCGATCCCAGCAGCCAGAAGAGCACGCCGCGGGCCTGTTCGGCATTGGCCGAAGTGGTGACGATATAGGAGGTCAGCGCATTGAAGAGCTGCGAGCCCGCCACGCCGCAGAGGATGATGCGCTCGCTGGTGCCGCCCGCACCCGCGGCGAGTACGCCGACCAGCAGGAAGGCGGCGACCGCGCCGATGAAGGCGCCGCTCGACAGGCCGAGTACGCCATAACCGAAGCCTAATATCATGATGCAGACGGCTCCCGTCGATGCGCCGGCGGAGATGCCGAGCACATAGGGTTCGGCAAGCGGGTTGCGCAGCAGCGCCTGCAGGATCGCGCCGCAGAGTGCCAGCGACGCGCCGGCACTGGCCGCCACCAGCGCGCGGCTGAGGCGGTAATCCCAGATGATGCCCTGATGGATGCGGCTGAGCTCGAACGCCGTGCCGAACAGGCGGTTGGAGACCGCCTTTGCCGTGGTGCCGAGCGGAATGGCGATCTCGCCGATCGACACGGCAAGGCTGACCATCAGGCCGAGCAGGATGACGGCGGCGATGGTGAGTGCGGCAAGCGCCCACCATCTCCTCTGTGGCGAAAGCGCCTGGCTCACTGTGTCAGACCGAAGGACTTGATGCCCTTTGCCAGCGTTTCGATGCCGTCGATGGTGCGGATCGTCGGGTTCATCGACTGCGCGTCCATCATGATGAAGCGCTTGCTTTTCACCGCATCCAGTTCCCCGGTGACCGGATCATTCTCCAGGAAATCCACCTTCACCTTGGGATCGTCGGCGGCATAGCGGCGGCGGTCCATCGTGGCGATGACGATGACGGAAGGATTGGCCTGCGTAATGGTTTCCCAGCCGACGAGGGGCCATTCCTCTTCAGTCGTCACGACGTTTCTCGCGCCGAGCGTTTTCAGGATATAGGCCGGGGCGCTGTTCTTGCCGGCGATGAAGGCATCGCCCTTGACCTCCTTGCTGGAGAACCAGAAGACGACGGGCAGGTTCTTGGCCGCAGCACCGGCGACGGAGGCAACGGCATCGGCCTCGCGCTTTTTCATCTCGGCGATCAGCGCGTCGCCGCGGTCTTTCACGTCGAAGATCTCGGAGAGTTCGGCGATTTCCTGATAGATCAGGTCCATCGTGAACAGCTCCTTGCGCACGCCATCGCCGCCGTCGGTGTTGACCTTGGCGACGCAATCGGCCGGCGCGACATAGGTGTTGATGCCGAGATCCCTGAATTGCTCGCGCTTGCCGACGGAGCCTTGCGTGCCGACATGCCATTCGAATTCGGCAGCCACAAGATCGGGCTCCGCGCCGACGACGGATTCGAAGCTCGGGTCGTTATCGGCCAGCCGTTTGATCCCGCTGTTGGCATCGGCATATTGCGGCAGGACCGGACCAACCCAGACGGCGGTGCCGGCTATCTTGTCGGCAAGGCCGAGCGAGAACAGCACTTCGGTCATGCCCTGGCCGATCGAAACGATCTTGGCCGGCGCTTTTTCGAAGGTGACCTGCTGGCCGCAATTGGCGAGGGTGAGAGGATATTGGGTGGCGGCAAATGCGGGCGCAGCAAAGCCGGCCAGCCCGAGCGCGAGGGAAAAACTCTTCAGACGCTGTCGCATGGGAAACTCTCGATCAAAAGGAAAAGGGCTGGCGGATGCCGGCTCGCGAAAGGGCGAGCTGGAGGCTAGCGGCGGATCGTCCAATCGAGACGGATGGATGGCGGCAGGTGGAGAGGGGGCGTGTCAATCATGTCTGCTCCTTGTCGGGCATCCCCGCCCGGCTTGATTGGATCGTGATCGACGGCAGGTCTCCTGGCTCGCGAATATGTGCCGGTCATCTGCCTTCCCGCGAAAACGCAGTGGCACGGCCCTGAGGCCGAGGGCATGACCGCTGAAGCGATCAACCCCGAGATCGACAATCCGCTTACAGTTGCGGGGGCAGCCACGGTCTCGGTCCCTCTTGGGTCGTCCTCACCGTGTTCCCTATTATTCCCCTCGGAGTTCTCTTCGGGGAACCGTCGCCCCGATCTATGACGCCGCCATGGGCGACGTCAAGCACCGGAATGCGAAGTGTGTCGGGTTCGAGGCTTAGTGGCTGGCGCCCGAGCCGCCGGCGGCGACAAGCCCGAAGGGCTGACCCTCGACGGGGATCGTGCGTACCTCCTTCAGCGTCTGCGTGCTGACGAGGCGGATCAGGCTGTGGCGGGGGTCGGTGATGGCGATATCATCGCCGGCCACGGCCAGCCGCGGGCGGGCATCGCGCCAATGGCCATCCTTGCTGTAGGGCTCGGTCACGGTTTCCGATCTCACGATCTCGCCCTTGACTGTGTCGAGCAGATGCAGCCTGCCGTCTTCAGTGAGGATATAGGCATTCTGGAATTTTGCCGGATCGAGGGTGAAATCGACGCGCCGTGTCGGAAGGTCGACGAGGCGGTAGGGCGTCTCGGTGCTGTCGGGATCGATCAATACCACCTTATCCTCCCCGTAATTGCCGAGGAAAAACTGCATGGAACGGCCGCCGAGCAGGGTGGAAACCTTGCCTTGCGGCAGCGATGCGCCATAGGCGAGCATCGCGAGTTTGGGGCCTTCCATGCCGCCGGGGCGGGCGACGAGTACGCCTTCCTCGCAACCGAAGGCGACGAGGCGGGCGGAGGTTGCCTCGCCATGCAGGCCGGTGCAGGGCGCAACATCGCCGATCTGCCGGCCATCACGATCGAGCACCCGCAGGCCAAGGCGCGGCGGCAGTTCGCCCTCCTTGACCGGGGCCTGCATGTTGGGCGCGGAAACCAGCAGGTGATTGCCCATGGGTACCGCGACGCCGTGATGGGCGGCGATGGTATTGACGGCCTTCGGCTCCGGCTTTTCCTGCAGCAGGCTGCTTTCCTTCAAGAGATCGAAGCGATCGGTGCGATCGTAGAAGATCGCCACGTCATCGCCATGCGTTACCACATGGCCCGGCTTCTCGCCCTTTATCGTCGCGCCGACCAGCTTCGGCGGCGTCACTTCGAGATCGCGATGCTCCCCATGATCGGAAAGGGCAATGCCGGTATCGATGACATGAACGACATTCTCTTCGCCCTGGACAGCAAAGACGGTGCGCCCGGTGTCGCTCAGCGACAGGGCGGCATAACCCTTGAGATCGAAGCGACCGATCTCACTCCCGCTCGCAAGATCGATGGCGCGGACGACCGGCAGGCTGTGATCAGCCACGAAAAGCCGCCAGCTCTGCTGCTGTTCCTCTTCGGCGCGGGAAGCCGATGGCAAGATAGCGGATGTCAGCGCGGTGGCGACTGCGAAGTTAGCGAAAAGGCGCCGGTACATGAAATCTCCCTTAATGTAATAACATTACATTATCGTTGTTATAAAGTTACATCTGCCTTGTCCAGTCCCAGCTGTTGGATTTTTGAGAAATTGAGGCACCGGCCTTGTTTGATGTCTGGCCGGCTTTTCATCGTGACCGGATCCCTTCGGCGCGTCCGACGACTATTATGGCGCTGACTCCGCCATTTCTTCGCGATCCCGAAGGATGCGGTCGATCAGGCCCCATTCCACGGCCTCTTGCGCCGTCATGAAACGATCGCGATCCATGGCGGTCTCGAACTCCTCATAGGATCGGCCGCAATGTTCGGCGTAGAGGCGCGTCATGAGCTGTTTCGTCTTCCTGATTTCCTCCGCATGGATGAGCATGTCGGACGCCTGGCCCTGGAAGCCGCCGAGGGGCTGGTGGATGAGGATGCTGGCATTCGGCAGGGCGTACCGCTCTCCCGGCTGGCCGGCCATCAGCAGGAAGGAGCCCATCGAGCGGGCCGTTCCCATGCAGAGCGTGTGCACCGGCGCGCGGATGAAGCGCATCGTGTCGTACATGGCAAAGCCGCTGGTCACGACGCCGCCAGGCGAATTGATGTAGAGATTGATCGGCTTCTTCGGATTTTCGGCTTCGAGGAACAGCAGTTGGGCGCAGACGATGGCCGAAACGGTGTCGTTGATCTCTCCGTTCAGAAAGATGATCCGCTCTCGCAGGAGCCGGGAATAGATGTCGAAGGATCGCTCCCCTCTCGAGGATTGTTCGACGACCATAGGGACGAGTTGCATCGTTTCGCGCATCGGCGAACTCCAATCTTCCAGAGTTGATCAGGGGGCTGCCGCCTCAGGCGGCGAGCATCATGGTCCGGCTGTTGCTGTTGGCGACCGATCTCGAAAGCCGCTCGAAAGTGGCACCGGTCAGCTTGTGGACGATCCGCAGGCTGGTTCCGCCGGATGCATTCGGAGCGACCGTGAAGATGACGGTGCTTTCGAGATAGGGCGGGGCATCGTCGCGCAATCGGTAGCGGATTTCCTTGCCCGGTGTCTCGGAGAGCGATTGCGGATCGGCAAGCGCTTCCTTCGGCAGCCATTTCTCCCGGAATTCCGCAATGCTGATCGCGCGCCAGACCTTTTCCGGCGGCGCATCCAGCTCGTATGTCTGTTCGAAGCCGCTTTGTTGTTGCTTGGCTTGCACCTTGGCTTTCACCTCGTTCATTGATCCATATCCTTCAACAAGAGCTTGAGAGCATCGATGCGGGCTGGCCAGTAGGCGCGATATTTCGCCAGCCATTGGGCGATGAGAGCCAGCCCATCCGGATCGACCTCGTAATTCACGAAACGGCCCTCTTTCTGTTCGCGCACCAGCCTTGCCGCCCGCAACACCGCGAGATGCTGGGACATGGCCGGCTGGCTGATATCCATGCCTTGGCGAAGCGCGCTGGCATTCATGCTGCCGGCGGCCAGTTTCTCGAAGATCGTGCGGCGGGTCGGGTCCGCGAGGGCACGGAAAATGTCGTGTTCCATCATGACGACACATAAGCACATACTTATGCGATTCGCAAGGGCTGATGAGCGGGAACGCTGCGCGCTGCGGAGGGGAATGATCGGTCGAGGGTGAGGCGCCCCGGCAGTCAGGCGGGGAGAGGGGTGACGACGCGCGCCGACGATCAATGCGTCCAATGCGCTGCCAAGCGCTCGATCGAGCCTTGCCGTCGCCCCTCGTTTTCAGCAGCGAGCATTAGTTCTCTGCCCATATCCTGATGGCGCGAGAAACAGAACCGAAAACGAGACCGAGGCCCAGTGCTCAGCTGCTTTCCATGATCACATCAGCGGTCGGTCGCCGCGTTGTTGAGGATACCCATACGGATCACGGTGACCCCGCCATCGGCAAATTCGGGCAGGCGCGCGAACCAAGACTGCACATGCGGCGTCTGGTTATGCGCTTCGAAATCGGCCTGGCTGGCGAAGATCTCATAGAATATGAAATGTCCGGGCGCCTCGCGGCTCTCCTGAAGGAAGTAGAGCAAGTTCTTCGGTTCGGCGCGGACCTGCGGCACGAGCGATAGCGTGATGGCGCGCAGCGCATCTTCCTTGCCGGGCTTGGCGCGAACCTGTGCGACGACGGCATAAGCGTCGGCGGGAATATCGGCGTAGCGCAGGCCGCCGGCGTCGCGAGCGATCGCCGAGGGCGCTGCAAAAGCGGTCGCGAGCAGCGCCGCCGGCGTGATGTGGGACAGGAATCTCCGTGTCATTACTTGTCTCCTTCCTTCGATTGCTCGCTCGCCGCTCTCAGGTCTCACGCTGGAGTTGCGCCATCGGGTTCGAGCCGAGGCACTGGTGAGGAAGGGGTTGGCGGGCGATGTCGCGGCAGCAGCAACACAGCTCTCCGCTCAGCGCGATGCGGCCACCATTTTACGTCGCGCTTCGAACGCATCGTCGAAGGTTTGCTTGACCGGACCCAGCGCCTGCACGAATTCGAGCTGTTCGCCTTCCGAGCCGGTGCAGTAGATCAGCCGCCACCCATCCGACTTGCCCTCGGTTATCGGGTTGGAATTGGCGTCGGGCCTGGTTTCCATGTTGCCGTTCGAAGGCGCACAGTGGCGCTTCGAGCAGCCGGTGAGCTTCATGCAATTCCACATTCCATTCGACCTGATGGGCATGGTTTGTGCTTCGCTGTTCGGAAAGGCGCTCACCCACGACCATCTGCGGATGCCCGCCGACGTGCTGGATGCTCGGCTGTACCGTAGCCTGGAGCGCATACGGCATACAGCCTCCTCGATCGAGCCTACCAATCTCCTCCTCGACAGTTGGGCATTGATCCTCGCCGAAACATTCCTTCTGCGGTTATCGAGTCACGGCGAGCGAAACGGGCACGGGCCATTCGGCAAGCTTCCGGCCCGGGGCATCGCACGCGTTGTCGATTACATCGAAGATGGCATCGACCATGACCTGCGGCTGTCATCGCTCGCGACCGTTGCAGGGATGAGTACCTATCATTTTGCCCGTCGCTTCCAAGAGACGGTTGGCATGTCGCCCCATTCTTATGTGCTGGGACGGCGGATCGAACGGGCTGGAGCCTTGTTGCGCCGAAGGGATGTGCCGCTCGTCGATATCGCGCTTGCTTGCGGTTTTTCCAGCCAGTCCCATTTGACGACGGTGTTCCGCCGCTGTCTCGGTGTCACCCCAGGAGAGTATCGCCGGCGCGCAGTGATTTAAGTGGCTTGACGGTACCGCTGTCATAGGCACCGCCTAGCGCTCGATCGAACCGCGGCGGCGGATCTTCTTCTGCAGCAGCATCACGCCATAGAGCAGCGCCTCGGCGGTCGGGGGACAGCCCGGCACATAGATGTCGACAGGGACGACGCGGTCGCAGCCGCGCACCACCGAATAGGAATAGTGGTAATAGCCGCCCCCATTGGCGCAGGAGCCCATGGAGATGACGTAGCGCGGCTCGGGCATCTGGTCGTAGACCTTGCGCAGCGCCGGCGCCATCTTGTTGCAGAGCGTGCCGGCGACGATCATCAGATCGGACTGGCGCGGGCTTGCGCGGGGAGCAACGCCGAAACGCTCCATGTCGTAGCGAGGCATGGCGACCTGCATCATCTCGATGGCGCAGCAGGCGAGTCCGAAGGTCATCCACATCAGCGAGCCGGTGCGCGCCCAGGTGATGAGGTCGTCGGTCGAGGTCAGGATGAAGCCGCGATCGGCAAGCTCGTCATTCATGTCCTGAAAAAGAGGGGGCATGTCCTGAAAAAGGGGGGGCATGCCCTGAAACATAGAGGGCATGCCTTGGGTATTGGCGGGAAGCAGGGTTTTTTCGGATCGGTCCGGCATGGCCTTTTCCTTTCGACCTGGCTTCCAAACCCGATGTGAGCGCCGAGGTTCCCGCCGGGCGGAAAAAGGCTGCGCCTCTGGAACATCGCAGGCCCGGCCTCGTTGGGCTTTTGCATGCAAGCCCTTCACGCAAGCCGGAGAACAAGGCCATGACGATTCCTGCCACAGTGATCAAGGTCCTGGCACCCGAACCTCATCCGTCGGCCCCCGTTCCGCCGCCCGGAAAACCCGCTCCGCCCGTCAAGGAGCCGATGCCCGACAAGCAGGGCGATGACCAGCCGGCGCCCGATCCCGGCGAGGATGAGTCGCCTTCCGGAGCTGTGCCATGACGCCGGCGACGAAATACCGGGTCAGATATATGTCGATCTATATCGGCCTGGTGCTGCTTGTTGCCCTGATCATCACGGTCGGATCTCTTGTCGTCGCCTCATGGTGACGTGCTTTTCAGAAGCAATGGGCTTTCGGGAACAAAGGCGCGAGGCGGCGGTTCGGATCGCTTGATCATCATCAGTTGGAGCCAGTGCCATGATTGGACATCAGGAAGGCGCGAATTTCGCGCTTGTGCCGTCAGGCGAGCCGAGCGTTTTCCACCTGACCGTCGACGGCAAATATATCGGGACCATCGCCCGCGATGGAGAGAACCTGTCGGCGGCAAAACCCTGGGGGTGGCGCCTGCTGATTGCCAACGGCAGGCTGGGCGATGTGCCGCTGGCCGGCCGGTCGCACAATGTCGATGAAGCGCTGGCCGAGGCGCGGCACGCTTACAAACGGCATCAGGACGAGCTCTCGCATCGCATGTGAACAGGCCTCGTCTGCGGGGATGCATACTCTTGCACTGCGGACGGTGGTCGTGGCGGTTGGCATATGTCGCGCAAGGATCACCCCCTATGTCCTGCCGGACAGAGGGGGTGTGGCTCAGCCTCACGCCTAAAATGTTCAAAGCCGCTTCGCCTGCCGACCCCATCGTGGCGAACGAATGTCGCATTGAGCTTTCCCGCGGATGTCGCTATCACGGATTCGATGTCGAGGTAGGGGCCTTGAGGCGCAGGGGAACGATGCAACGCCGTCTGGACAGGATCGAGCAATTGATGGTGCGCATTCTATGCGCGCTTGCGCTCGTCTTTGTCGGCTTTGCGCATCAGGTTCCGGCCCTTGCCGAGGATGCCCTCAGCCCCGCAGCACTTGCCCAATATGTGCTGCCCGACGGCACGCTGCCGACGCTCTGCGTCACTGTTGTCGACGACAGCGGCAAGGAGCACGGCAAGATCGCGCACCTCAATCCGTGCGAAGCCTGCCGTATCAGTGCTTCCGTGGTGCTGCCGCAGCCTGCCGATATCACCGGTGCGCGGATTGGCTTTACGGTTGCCGTCGAGCTGCCGCGCCGCGCCGAAGCCTTCCATCGCCAGCTTTTTCCGCCGAATACCGGGCCGCGCGCGCCGCCTGCCAATCCGATCCTTGCCTGAACCCGCATTGCGGCACGGGCCGTGATGCGTCTTGCAATCATGGCCGGGCCGCATTGACGCCGCCGGCCGCGGATTCGGATACACTTCCATGTCTACCACCACTGCAGCCGAACCGGCTGACAACGCCGTATCCGGCGTTTCGCTCTATCGCGCCATCTGGCGCTGGCACTTCTTTGCCGGCTTGCTCACCATTCCCTTCCTGCTCAATCTCGCGATCACCGGCTCGCTCTATCTCTTCAAGGACGAGATCAACGATACGGTCTTTGCCTATCGCTATATTGTTCAGCCTGCCGGCGAGGCGCTGGCGCCGCATGAGATCGCCGATATCGCGGCGGCGGCCGTGCCTAGTTCCGTCGCCAGCTCCTACAAGGATCCGGCCGGGCTCGACCGCTCGGCGATCGTCACCGTTTCCACCGAGGCCGGCTCGACGCTGGTCTTCGTCAATCCCTATGACGGCAAGGTGCTCGATACGGTCGGGACGACCGAGGAGTTCAACTATGTCGTCAAGCGCATCCACAGCCTTGCGCTGTTTGGGGCGACGCCCAACAAGCTGATCGAGATATCAGGCGGTTTTGCAATGGTGCTGGTCGTGACCGGCATCTACCTCTGGTGGCCGCGGCGGCAGGCGGGTGGTGTCGTGACCGTGCGGGGGACGCCTGCGCGGCGCGTCTTCTGGCGCGATCTTCATGCGGTGACAGGCGCATTCGCCGGCATCCTGATCTTCTTCATGGCGATGACGGGCATGCCCTGGTCGGGATACTGGGGCGCCAATGTGAATGCGTGGCTGACGAGCCATGATCTCGGCTATCCCGTGCAGTTGTGGGATGCCGTGCCGAAATCGCAGAAGGTGACGGAGGATATCCTGCCGAAGGCCGGCTGGATCGTCGAGCAGGCGCCGGTGCCGCTGTCGGATATCGCGGCGGCGCAGTCGAAGAAACCTGTTGGCCTCGATCGCGCCGTCGAGATCGCACGCGGACTCGGCATGGCGCCGGGTTTCGATCTCGCCATTCCCGGCAGCGAGACCGGCGTCTATACGGCGGCGATCTATCCCGATGACCTCACCAACGAGCGCACTCTCCATATCGACCAGTATTCCGGCAAGCCGCTCGTCGATCTCTCCTTCGGCCAGTATCCCTTCCTGGGGCGGGCGATCGAATGGGGCATCAATGTGCATCAGGGGCAGGAATTCGGGCTCTTCAACCAGCTTCTGATGCTGGCGACGTGCCTGGCGATCATCCTTTCCTGCGTCACAGGTACTGTCATGTGGTGGAAGCGGCGACCGGCCGGTCGCATCGGCGTGCCGCCCATGCCGCCGCGGCGCTCCGTCTATCTGGGGCTCTGGACCATCGTGCTCATCTTCGCCGTCGCCTTTCCGATGAGTGGGCTCACGATCCTGCTGATGATCGCCTTCGACCAGATGGTGATCCGCTTCGTGCCGCCGCTGAAGCGCGCCTTTGCCTGAGGAGGGGATGATGAAGACGATTTTCTCTTTTCTTCTGGGTCTGCTGGTTGCGACGGCTGCGGCTGCGCAGGACCCGGCCGCCGGCACGATCCGGATCGACCATGCGGCTTCGCATTCCATGGTGCCGGGGGCCAAGGTCGGCGATGGCTATCTTGTCATCACCAATACGGGCAGCGAGCCGGACAAACTCGTTGCCGCCAGTTCGGACCGCGCCAGGACCGTGCAGCTGCACCAGATGAGCATGGATAACGGCATCATGACCATGCGCGAGCTGAAGGGCGGGCTTGCCATTCCCGCCGGGCAGACGGTGACGCTTGCGCCCAATTACCACCTGATGTTCCAGGACGTGAGCAAGCCCTTCAAGCAGGGCGAGACGATCCGGGTGGTGCTGAGCTTCGAGAGGGCTGGAAAGATCGAGGTCGATTTTGCCGTCGGCAGGATTGCCGGGCCGCTCGATGACATCGGTGAGGCAAGCGGCGGCATGGACCATGGTGCGATGGATCATGGCGGGATGGCGATGCCCGGCATGGAGGGCATGGACATGTCCGGACTAGCGCCGGAGGAGGCGATCCCGGCGACGCTGAAGACCATGTTCGAGAGGCCGGACAAGCCGCTGACAATCCTGCCCGTGGTCGTCAGGAACGACTGGGCGATTGCCGGCTGGCAGCAGGACGGGCGCGGCGGACGGGCACTGCTGAAGAAGGGGCATCACGGGTGGAGCATCGTTCTCTGCAGCGGCGATGGCATAAAGGAGGTTGCGGCTTTGGAGAAGGCCGGGCTTTCCGCTGAGGATGCCGGGGTGCTTGCGGCGGATCTGGCTGAGGCCGAAGCCGGGCTTGACCCAAAGGTTCTGGCGCTGTTTGCGAGCTTCGAGGGCACCGTCATGATGGCGGGCGAGGCCGGTGGCGCTGGTCAGGGCGGCCATGAGGGGCATGGCCTATGAGCGCGCGCACCCTTGCCATTTCGGGCTTGCCGCAAGTGTGGTCTTCGCTTGCCACTCCCTCAGCCGTCATCCTCGGGCTTGTCCCGAGGATCTGCCATGGGCCGATGCAGATCCTCGGGACAAGCCCGAGGATGACGGAGAGAAAGAGATGACGCCGATCAAAGAGCGAAGCCCACGAGTGAATTACGAAAGGGCGCGGAATAAATCCGCTCTCCGACTGTCTAATCTCGCGAGGGCCTTGCGCGACCGCCTGTCCCAACCAAACGAAAGGCATGATCTGATGTCCCCGATGACCCGTATTCTCTCCGTCACCGCCGTTGCAAGCATCGCGTTTGCAGGGCAGGCCTTCGCGCATGCGCATCTGAAGAGCTCCGAGCCGGCTGACAGGGCGGCCGTCGCGTCGCCCAGCGAACTCGATCTCAGCTTCACCGAAGAGCTGAATCTCAAGTTCAGCGGCGTCACCGTGACCGGCCCGGACAAAAAGGACATCAAGCTCGGCGACGGCATGCTCAAGGACGGCGACAAGGTGCTGATGGTGCCGGTCTCCGACAAGCTCGCGCCCGGCAGCTATACGGTCGACTGGCATGTGCTTTCCACCGACGGGCACAAGACGAACGGCAGTTTCACGTTCACCGTCAATCCCTGATGACACCGGATACGGCCTTCATCCTCTGCCGTTTCGCCTTCGACGGGGCAGCGCTGTTTCTCTGGGGCAGCGCAGCCTATCTGTGGCTGCTCGTTCCCAAGGGTTTGAGCGGCTGCATCTGGGCGAAGCTCGGGGTGGTGCGTTTTGCGGCCGTGGCGCTGGCCGTGATCTCCACCACGGCGCTGCTGCCGGTGCGCAGCGCCACGCTCGGCAATGGCTGGGCGGATGGGCTGGATACGGACACGATGATATCAGTGCTGACGGGAACCTCCATCGGCACTGCATGGGCTTGGCAGGCCATGTTTGCCGCTGTTCTCCTGGCGGTGACATGGCTGCCGTCGCATCGGCAGATGGCGGCGACAGCCATCGTTTCCGCCTTGCTGCTCTGCGGCCTGGCGCTGACCGGCCATGCGGCGATGAATGACGGCTGGCTGCGGGTGCTGCACCGGGCAAACGACATCGTGCATGTGCTCTCGGGCGGCGCATGGATTGGGGCGCTGGCCCCGGTTGCGCTCGTCCTTTGCCGACTTCGCGACCACACGGCGGGAACTGATGCACGGATGGCGCTGATCCGATTTTCGACCGCGGGGCATGTCGCCGTGGCGCTGGTCATTCTCTCGGGGCTTGCCAACAGCCTGTTGATAACAGGCGGGTTGCCGCTCGACTGGAGCGTGCCTTATCAGCGGCTGCTTGCGCTTAAGATCGGCCTTGCCGTGCTCATGGTGCTGATGGCCGTCTTCAACCGCTATGGGCTGGTGCCGCGCATCGGTCGATCCCGCGCTGCCGGGAATGCGCTGGCGGCCGGGACGATTGCGGAGATCGTGATCGCCATCGGCGTCGTGGCGCTTGTCGCATGGTTCGGGACGCTGGAGCCATAACCGGCCATCAGGTCGTCAGCAAAATCCCGGTTCTGTTGACAGAGCGCGTTGGCCGCAGTCTTGTGCGTTGGCGTTATCTCGGCGATATGAGCTTTGCTTTGATGAACCTTATTTCCGTTAAACCCGAACACCCGATGCAGTCAGAGGTTTCATCCCTCCTGCAGCAATCGGATGCTGTCGCCGCTATGCTTTACCCGGGTGAATATCGGCGACCGATAAATGCGGAGTCTTTAGCAAAGACAGATACTTATGTTCTCATCGCCCGTATCGCCGGGAAAGCTGTCGGGATGTGCGTGCTGTTTGACAGGGGTGATTATTCGACTGAACTCAAGCGCATGATTGTTGACGCGGAGTCGCGAGGGGCTGGTGTCGGTATGGCCCTCCTCAAAGGGGCGGAAGCTCAGGCCATGCAACTTGGCGCACTCACGATGCTGCTCGAAGTGGGAACGCGCAATACCGAGGCGCAGCAACTCTATCGGCGCGGAGGGTATCAGCCTTGCGACCCTTTCCCGCCCTATGCGGGGACGCCAATAAGCCTCTTCATGACGCGGCGTTTAACGGCAGCGGCCGTACCGCCGTAAGCGGTCATGCCTTTACCAAGCATTTTCGGTCCGTAAGGTGCCAGCAGTTCTCGTGCTGATGAACACCAGCGGCATCGCAATTGCATAGAGGGCGATTACCGAGAGCCAGATGCCGCCCGGCCAATTCTCTCGCGTTACGAAATAGAGCGATGAAAACCCAAGTGGGGCGATGATGGAGGCGAGGCTGACGGTGGAGGCGAGTACGCCCTGCAGTTCGCCCTGCCGGTCGGGCTCGACCTGCCTTGTGGCGAGCGCCTGGAAGGCGGGGTTGCCGATGCCGACGAGGGTGAAGACCGGCATGATGGCGAAGATCATCCAGCCCTGGTCTGCGAAGGCCATGACGAGGAGGGCGATCGAGGCGCAAGCGATGCCTGATATGACCGACCAGCGTTCGCCGAGCAGGCGGGTGGCGGGGCCGGGGAGGAGGGCCTGGCAGACCGTCTGGCAGATGCCGAAGGCGCCGAGCGACAGGCCGATCCAGAAGCCGTTCCAGCCGAATGTGTCGAAGCCCCAGAGCGCCCAGCAGGTGCCATAGGATTCGCCGGCGGCGCTGAAGACGAAGTACACGGAGACGATGGGCAGCAGGCCTTTCATCGAGACGATCCATTTGAGGGGCCGCAGCGGGTTCAATTCGGCGAGATCGATCCGCTGGCGCGATGGTGTCCGCGACTCCGGCAGGACGAAGAGGGCGAGCAGCAGGTTGCAGGCGTTCAGCACTGCGGCGGCGATGAAGGGCAGGCGCAGCCAGTAATCGCCGAGCAACCCGCCGAGAACGGGGCCGATGATGAAGCCGGCGCCGAACATGGCGTTGGTGAGGCCGAAGCGGCGGGCGCGCTGATCGGCGGGCGAAATATCGGTGATATAGGCCGAGGCGACGGACATATTGGCGCTGGTGAGGCCGGCGATGGCGCGGCCGATGAAGAGCAGCGAGAGGGATGGCGCAAAGGCCATGATGACGTAATTGACCGCGGCGCCGGCGAGCGAAATCAGGAGCACCGGACGGCGGCCGATCCCATCGCTGAGGGCGCCGAGCACCGGGGCGAAGACGAACTGCATGGCGGCATAGAGCGCGGTCATGATGCCGACATAGACGGCGATGTCCTCAGTCTGCGTCACCTCCTGAAGCAGGTGCGGGAGGATGGGGAAGATCAGCCCTATGCCGACGGCATCGAGGCAGATGGCGGTGAAGATGACGATGAGGGGTTTGTTCATAGCTGATATCATGGGGAAATGATGAGTTTGCCGGTCACGCGGCCGGCGGCGCTGAAGGATGCAGGAAAGGCTTTGCCGATCGCGGTGCCGGGCATGGCGGCGGCCCGGTTCCACGTCAACTTGGCTTGATGTGTACTTCATCTAAATATGTACTGAGTATAGTAATAGGATGTCAGGCGCTGCCTGTCAACGTCGGTGTACTCAGTACATAAATCCTGTTATAGAGGGCGCCATGACGATGCCAGCAGACGACACATCTTCCGACCCAACATTGCTCGATCGGAGATCCCGCAAGCGCCTTGCCACGCGCCGTGCCATCTCGCTTGCCGCCGACCGGCTGTTTTTCGAGCGGGGCTTCGAGAATGTGACCGTCGATGAGATCGCGGCGGCGGCCGATGTCGGGCGGATGACGGTGTTCAACCATTTCCCGCGCAAGGAGGACATGTTCTTCGATCGCGACGAGGAGGCGCGCGAGACGCTGCGCGAGGCCTTGCGGCAGCGCGATCCCGAGGTTTCGCCGATCGAGACATTGCGTCTGCTGGCGTACCGGCTCGTGAACCAGCAGACGCCCTACCTGCTGTTTTCGCCGGCGAGCCAGAATTTCATCCAGACGGTGGAAAACAGCGAGACGCTGAAGGCGAGGGCGCGGACCATCCGGGACGAGATTGCGGGGGAACTGGCGGTGGCGCTTGCCGAAAGTGCCGGCCGGCCGGCTGACGATCTTGCGGCCAAGCTTGCGAGCGCCATGCTGCTTGCCGCCTGGAGCGTCGCCTTCATCGAGGCGCACCGGAGCTTCCGGCAGCATCAGGACCCTGAGAAGGCGAAGGCCGTCTTTCTCGCGCTCGTTGATCAGGGAAGTCTGGGAGTGAAGGCTGCCATGACGGGCACGGCTTACGCCTGAATCCGCTAAAATCAAAAGGGCGCTCGACCCTTGCGGGGAGCGCCCTTGTCCTGTGAAGCTCGAACGCGGCTCGACCAACGTCGATACCAAGCGCAAGTTCGTTTTCAGGTGAAGCCGGGATATGATGCGTGTCGGCACAAATTGCAAGAGGAAGAATTCAAGAATCTTTACTTGAGATCCCCTGCAAATCGCCGCCGGTTATCGGCATGCTGACGGCGGACCAGGTGCTCTGGCGATAGAGGCACATCGCGGTTATTGTCCGTGGCCGACGCGTTGATCCCCAGCAATCAGGATCAGGCTGAGAACGAAGCTCTTGCAGGACCATTTCATGCCCGACCGGTCTGAACCCGTTTCGTCCGCAGTTGCGCCACGGCGCAGATGGATCGGCTTTTTGGCCATGTGCCTCGGCATGTTCATGGCCATCCTCGACGTGCAGGTTGTCGCAACGTCGCTTCCGACCATCCAGTCGGCGCTCGATATTCATCCGGATCAGATGAGCTGGGTTCAGACTGCCTATCTCATCGCCGAAGTGGTGGCGATACCGCTGACGGGCTTCCTGACCCGCCTGCTGACGATGCGCTGGCTCTTCGTGACCGCGCTCTCGCTGTTCGTCATCGCCTCGGCAGGCTGTGCTGCGAGCGGCAATTTCGGCGAGCTTATCGCCTGGCGGGTCGTCCAGGGCTTTTCCGGGGGCACGCTGATCCCCTCGGTGTTTTCGGCCGTCTTCATCCTGTTTCCCGATAAGCGGCAGGCGCTTGCCACGACGATTGCCGGCGTTCTCGCCGTTCTCGCACCGACCATCGGGCCTGTTGTCGGCGGCTGGCTGACCGAGACCTATTCATGGCACTGGCTGTTCCTGATCAACATCATTCCCGGCATTCTGGCAGCGCTCGTCGCCATGCGCGCGCTTCCCCGGGAGGGCGTCAACCTGTCGGAGCTGTGGCATCTGGATATCGTCTCGTTGCTACTGATGGCAGCGAGCCTCGCAGCGCTGGAAATCGGCTTGAAGGAGGCGCCGACGAGCGGCTGGACCTCGCTTTACGTCGCCGGCCTCATCGGTCTCTCTGTGGTCTCGGGATGCGTCTTCGCATGGCGGTCGCTGCGCAGAGCGATACCTGTGGTCGAGCTCAACAATTTCAGCAACAGAAATTTTCTGGTGGGGTCCGCCCTGAGCTTCGTTCTCGGCATCGGGCTGTTCGGTTCCGTCTATCTCATGCCGGTCTTTCTCGCCTTCGTGCGCGGACACAACGCGCTCGAGATCGGCATGACGATGCTGGTGACGGGCATTGCCCAGCTCGTCACCGCGCCGATCGCGGTCGCTCTCGAAAAGCGGACGGATGCGCGGTTGCTGTCTGCTGTCGGCTTCACGCTCTTTGCCATCGGCATCGGCATGAGCGCGTTTCAGGATCCGCAGACCGATTACGACGCGATGTTCTGGCCGCAGATCATCCGCGGCGTCGCCATCATGTTCTGCCTGCTGCCGCCGACGCGTCTGGCCCTCGGCACCTTGCCGCCGGAGCGCATTCCTGATGCCAGCGGTCTCTTCAATCTCATGCGCAACCTCGGCGGCGCAATCGGCATCGCGCTGATCGACACTGTCATCTACACCCGCTCGGACCCGCTGGGAGAGGGAATCTGGAATCGGCTGAAAGCGGGGGATGTGGATATTGCCGCTTTCGTCGGTGCGCCGCTGCAGGCAATTGCCGGGCATCAGGGAGAGTTCGATGCCGATACGACAGCGATGCTCGATCCGCTGGTGCAGACGGCTGCAACCGTTCAGGCGATCAACGAGGCGTGGATGGTGGTTGCGGTGCTGACGGGGTGTGCGCTGCTGTGGGTGCCGTTTGCGCGGAAGGTGGCGCGGCCGGCGGGGTGATGGTCGGCGCGACGGGATGAAAAATCAGGGGTCGCGTGATGGCAGATCGGCACTCGCAATTTGATCCAGGTTTGCGATCAGCCGGACCAGCAGGGCGACGAGTTGTTCCTCTTCCGCATTTGTGAAGCCATTCAGCGCCTCGCGGTTGCCTTGAAACAAGGTCGCTATTGCCTCGGGCATGCGTGTCCGTGCGGCCTCGGTCAACATGATGTGGCTGCTTCGACCGTCCGCCGGGTCGGGGGTGCGCTCTATCAGGCCATTCCGCTCCATGCGCGCGAGCATCTGCGCCATCGGCGGCTGCTCCACCTTGGCGAAGCGGGCGAGGTCGCGTTGCGTGCTTGCTTTGCCGTTTTGCAACGCGACCAGAACCGGCAATTGCCCGACGCCGAAGCCGAGCGGTTTGAGACGTGATTCACTGAGGCGGGCGAAGCCTCGCGCAGCGAGGCTGATGAGATGCCCCGGTGTGGAAAGCACGTCTTCACTCATTGCATTTGCTCCTTGTCGACCGTTGACTATGATCTATATATGTACGTATGTATCCGCGTGCACTGTGCCGGTCAACGTTGGTTCGATCCCGCTGAACGGCCTTTCAACCTGTATCGAGGAAACAGCATGTCGGAACAGCAGACGCAACTTATCAAGCGCATCTATGAGCGCTTCAACGCGCGGGATATCGACAGCGTGCTTGCCGTCTTGGCCGATGATGTCGCCTGGGCGAACGGCATGGAGGGTGGCCATGTTCATGGACGTGAGGCGGTTCGCGACTACTGGACACGTCAATGGGCTATCGTCAGCCCGCATGTCGAGCCGGTCGCAATCCGGCACACGGACGATGGCGCCATAAAGGTCGAGGTGATCCAGAGGGTATTTGATCTGAATGGCCAGCCGCTGGAGGGGCAGGATCATGGCCTGAAGGACAAGACTGTGACGCATATCTTCCGCATGGAAGGCGACAGGATCATTCGCTTCGACATCGGCGAGGCGGATTAGGCCGGGAAGGGCGGTCATCCGGCGCCGGCTTACAGTGCGTTAGCGTACGGCCATGGTCGAGAAAAGCCAGATCGCAATTCCCCGCCACACGCCTGCGAGCGCAGAGATCGCCACGTCTGCCGCCACTTCCGGCTCATGCCGGTCGTCGCGCTATGATTGTCCTTTCGTGCGGGCATCCCATCCGAGCATCGAGACCTCGGCCACGGATTCCAGTTCGCTGCGGCTTGCTCCATCGCGGGCAAGGATCGACATGCCGTTCTGCACGGTCTGCACGAAACGGGCGAGGCCGTGAATGTCGGTCGAGGCCGGAATTTCGCCTGCCGATACCGCCTGGGTCAGGCGCAGTTTCAGAAGGTCGAGCGTGACGGCGCGGGCGGTTCGCACCAGTTCGCCGAGTTCGGCATGGCCCTCGCTGCCAACCGAGGAGAGGGCCACCATGCAGCCGAGGGGAATATCGACGACGGAGCCGGTCAGGACCGCCGCCGAGTCCATGAGAAGCGCCTTGACGGCTTCGCGCGCCGTGCGGGCGGCGCGAAAGCCTGCCCAGACAAGCGCCTCGTTGGTCTCTTGGTAGTAGTTCAATGCCTCGGCATAGAGCGCCTCCTTCGAGCCGAAGGCCGCGTAGAGGCTTGGCGATCCGATGCCCATCGCCTCGGTAAGGTCGGTGATCGACGTCGCCTCGAAACCCTTTTCCCAGAACAGGCGGGTCGCCTTCGCGAGCGCAGCTTCCCGATCGAAGGCGCGCGGTCGCCCGCGGGTGCGGGTGGCTGTCGTCTCGTTGGCCGTCGTATCCTGGGCTTGCGGCGTCTGGTCGGATTTCTGCATCGGTCATTATATAAACCCGCCGGTACGTCTCGACAACGGTTCGAAATATTTTGTGTCGATCGATACAATATTCTTGACGGGCACGCTTGGCATTCCTAGCTAATTCTGTGTCGATCAATACAGAAAGGGACGATTGATGACTGAACTCGCTGGAAAACGTGCTCTCGTGACGGGCGCATCGCGTGGGATCGGTGCCGCCATTGCGGTGGCGCTCGCCGAAAAGGGCGCCGATGTCGCCATCACCTATGAGCGCTCGGCCGAACGCGCCGCCGAGGTCGTTCATGCTATCGAGGGCAAGGGCAGGCGGGGATTTGCAATCCAGGCCGACAGTGCCGATCCGGCGGCCGTGAAGCGCTCGGTGGAGGCGGCGGCTCGCGCGCTTGGTGGCCTCGACATTCTCGTCAATAATGCCGCCATCGCGCTTTACGATACGATTGCCGGCTTCAGCGTCGCGCAGATCGATGCGCTGCTTGATGTCAACGTGCGCTCGCCGGTGCTCGCCGCGCAGGCCGCCATTCCCCATCTGCAAGCGGGAGGCCGCGTCATCAATATCGGCTCGGCCGGCGCCGAACGCATCGTCGGCGACACCGGCACGGTGTATTACATGACGAAATCCGCGCTGCAGTCCTTCACGCGTGGTCTCGCCCGCGAACTCGGACCTCGGGATGTCACCGTCAACCTGATCCAGCCGGGATCAACCAATACGGACATGAACCCGGCCGACGGGGAATTTGCCGATTTCCAGCGCGCCCTGATACCGCTCGGCCGCTATGGCGAGCCGCAGGATGTGGCGGCTGCCGTCGCCTTCCTCGCAAGCCCGGCTGCAAGGAACATCACAGGCGCCATCCTCAATGTGGATGGCGGCTTGAACACCTGAGGGCTTCTGGCTTCGGGAAGATCAGCACAAGGAAAAGGCTGGCCGATGCCGGCCTTTTTCGCATCCTTCGAAAGCGCTGGCAGAGGAGACGCATGCCAGAGTTGGCCGCTCGCCTTCTCGGCAATGGTCGTGGCCGTGAATGGTGGGAGCCGCGTCAAGTTGCGGAGGAAAGTGCCGCTGGCGTCTCGGCCTCAGGCGACGGACCATCCACCGTCCACCAGCAGGTTCGCGCCGGTGATCAGACTCGCAGCCGGCGATGCAAGGAAGACAACGGCACCCACCACATCATCGGTTTCACCGATTCGACCGAGTGGAATGTGATCGAGCGTCGCTTTGCGATTGTCGGCATCGGATAGAAAAGGTGCTGTACCGTCGGTGTGAATGAACGTCGGCGATACGGTATTTACGGTGATATCGTAGCGTGCCCATTCGGCTGCAAGGCAGCGCGTGAGGTGATTGATTGCCGCCTTGCTCATGCAATAGATTGCCTCGCCACGTAGTGCCACAGTACCGGCCTGTGAGCTGATGTTGATGATGCGGCCCCCATTGCGCTTGATCATGTGCCGGCCAACTGCCTGCGTCATCAGAAAGGTGCCCTTGATGTTGACATCGAGTATCTCATCAAGATCCTTCTCCTCAACAAGTTCCGCGAGATTGCCCGGAGCCACGCCGACGTTGTTGACGAGGATGTCGATCCGACCGAACGTGGCAAGCGCCGCGTCGACGGCTTGTGCGATATGGGCCTTGTTGGGAATGTCCAGTTCGACAGGGAGAACTTTTCGGCCCGTGTCCTCGAGTTCGGCAACCAGGCCCGCCGAGGCTGCGACATCACGGACCCCCAGGACAATATCGGAGCCTGCTGCGGCGCAGGCAAGTGCGCAAGCTCGACCGATGCCTCGGCTCGCTCCCGTCACCAAAGTCACCTTGCCTGCAAGACTGAAGTCCGGCGCGTTCTTCTGCATCATGATGCCTCCCTCGATGAAGCTCATTTATGCCAGCGTCGGTGTGCGGATGCCAGATATTCCGCGCACATCAATCAGCTGCCCGGCGTCTCGTGCAGCACTGTCCGAAGGCGCGAGTGCCTAGATTCCGGCGTACCACTCGTAGCCACGGTCTTCCCAGAAGCCACCCTTGCCGCCCCACAGGCCGGCGAAGCTGTCCTTGATCTCGATCCGCATCAGGTATTTGGCATGCTTGTAGCCGAGCTGGCGCTCGACGCGCAGACGAAGCGGGGCGCCGTGGGCGACCTCCAGATCCTTGCCGTTCATCTGGTAGGCGAGGATGGTCTGCGGGTGAAAGGCGTCGATGAGATCGATGCTCTCGTAATAGGTTCCGCTGCCGTCCAGCGTTAGTTCGAGCTGGTCTGCGCAGTAGAAGACGGCATAGCGGGCCTCCGGCTTCAGCCCCACGCTCTGCAGCAGCGGTCCGAGCGGCGCGCCCCTCCACTTGCCGATGGCGCTCCAGCCCTCGACGCAATCGTGACGGGTGATCTGGGTGCGTGAGGGCAGCTTCTTCAGATCTGCGAGCGAAAGCTCGACGGGACGCTCTACCAGCCCGTCGATCTTCAGTCGCCAGTCGGCAAAGCCGGTTTCCATCATCTGTGCGTAGGCTTCGCTGTCGGGCTGGCTCGTGCCGTTCGGCCGAAATGTCGGCGAGATATCGGCTTCGGAATATTCCGGCGCCAGCTTGTCCTTGGGAACGAGCAGCCGCTGGCTTTTCATCGTCAGCGTCTCGGCCATGTCGAGAACGGACTGGACATTGGAGTTCTGGACGACATCGTCGCAGCCGGTGAGGCCGAAAGCACCGAGGCCGGCAGCCGAGCCGATCAGCAGGCCGCGGCGTGTGATGGAAAAGGTCATCGATCGTCCCTTTCGGTTTCGATCACGTAGCGGCCCGTTATCATAGAGCGCATGTTGTTCCAGAGGCCGGACAGGATCACCATGGCGATATGCACGAAAACGAAGAGGACGATCGACCAGGCGCAGATGAAGTGGATCGACCGGGCCGTTTGCCTGCCGCCGAAGAGGTCGAGCAGGAAAGGATAGCCGGCATCCATGGCGGGTGACATGGTCAAGCCCGTTGCAAACATCAGCGGCAGCAGGATGAAGATGACGATCAGGTAGGCGAGCTTCTGCAGCACATTGTAACGCCTTGCCTTTTCACCCTTGGGGAAGCGCAGGCGCGCGTGGTCGGTGATTTCCTGCCCCAGATGGCGCGGCGAGATCTCTTCGCCGCTCGGCGCCAGATCGCGGCGGAAATGGCCTGACAGGAAGCCGATGAGCGCATAGATCGATCCGTTGATGACGAAGAGCCAGGCAAAGAACAGATGCCAGCGGCGGCCGGTTGCGAGATCCTGGTAGCTCGGAATAGTGATCCAGGAAGGGAAGCCACGCTCGGTCGCGTCATCGCCCGTTCCCGAAACGCCGAGAACGCCTGTTGTCGTGATCTGCAGATTGCCGATGCGAAGCACGCCGCGCGTGCCGCCATCGACGGCGCCGATCGACAGCCATGACGGGTCTGCATCCGCGCCGTACTGGCCCCAATAGAGCGCCGGGTGGGCATTGAAAATCTGCAGCCCGCTCATGAGAAGCAGGCTGAGACAGAGAACGTTGATCCAGTGTGTAATGCGGGTCGCCAGCGAGTGCCGGCGGATGACTGTTGTCATCGGGCCTGTTGGAGTGGCCTGGCTGTGATCGTCGAGTGTTGCCATGATCGTTTCGATGTCCGGTACCGTCACGCCCCTACTGCATGTACGTAGGCGAAGCGGGATTTGTTACTGGCCTCCCGAAGTTTCTTCTTCGCAGCCGCGAACCTTTCGCCGGGAAAGGCTGGCGGCGCGGCTTTCCGGACATCCGGGCGACGCCGTCACAAGTGCGTGAAGCTGTAACGAATGGCGTTCCACCTGCGAAGGAGAACGAGATGCAGATCACCAGGGAGCACCGCCATGAAACAATCCGCCGCGTTCAATCTTGCGATCATCGCAGCAGTCTTCGGCCTTGGTTCCACCGCTCAGGCCTCAGCCGGGCAATCGCCTGCGGTCGTCGAACTGTTCACCAGCCAGGGCTGTTCCTCATGTCCTCCGGCCAATGCCAATCTCGTCAAGCTCAGCAACGATCCTGATGTGCTCGCCTTGAGCTTCTCGGTGACTTATTGGGACTATCTTGGATGGAAGGACATTTTCGGGAAGAGGGAGTTCACCGACCGGCAGGTGACCTATGAGCCTGCACTTGGCCAATCCGGCCCTTTCACGCCGCAGATGGTGATCAATGGCCATCAGTCGACCGTCGGCTATGATCTCAACGAGATCCGGCGCGTAATCGCGTCCGAACCGGCACTGTCCGGCCCCGGGATCGCGCTCGTCCGGGATGCGGCTGTCATCGACGCTGCGAAGGACCGGACCGACGCCGTCGACGTGTGGCTCGTCCGCTATGCTCCGGGCACCGTGCAGGTTCCGGTCGCCAGAGGCGAGAATGCCGGCGAGACATTGCCGCACGCCCATGTCGTGCACGAACTGAAGCGTCTCGGGACCTGGGACGGCAAGATGTTGAGGTTGCCGATCCCGGCTGCAACCGGCGACCTCAAGAGCGCCATCATCGTCCAGGAGCAGAAGGCGGCAGGATTCTCGCTGCAGCGACCGACTGAAAACCGGCTCGCTGCCTCATTTTTCCCGCGGTCGCCTGCGATCCGCCCAGCGTCGATTTTGGTCGATGCGCCACAGTCGATTTTCAATCGATCCGCACGAGATCCCGCGCAAAGCGCTGCCAGTTGCCGACATATTTCTTTGCGGATTGGGTGATCCTGGCGACCGCCTCGTCGTCCAGTGCGCGGATCACCTTGGCGGGCGCCCCGACAATGAGGGAATTGTCGGGGAATTCCTTGCCTTCGGTGATGAGCGCATTGGCGCCGACAAGGCAGTTGTTGCCGATTTTTGCGCCGTTCAGGATGGTGGCGCCCATGCCGATGAGCGCGTTGTTGCCGATCGTGCAGCCGTGGATGATGGCGTGGTGGCCGATGGTGCAGCGATCGCCGATCGTGGTCGGGAAGCCGGGGTCGGTGTGGACCATGACGCCTTCCTGCAGGTTGGTGGCCTTGCCGATGACGATGGGTTCGTTATCGCCGCGCAGCACCGCGCCGAACCAGATGCCGACCTCTTCGGCAAGTTCCACATCGCCGATCACATGCGCGTCGGGGGCGATCCAGAAGGTGCCTGGGGGAGGCAGTTTCGGCCTGATACCGCCGAGCGCATAGATCGCCATTACTGCCTCCTCAGACCACTTTGAGCGAGAGCGTCGCAACGCCGTCGACGCCGCAGGAGATGCTGTCGCCCTTGTTGATGGCGGCGACACCGGCAGGTGTTCCGGTCATGATGACGTCGCCGGGGGCGAGAACGAAGAGTTTCGAAAGCTCTGCAATGATTTCCGGCACTTTCCAGATCATCTGGTTTAAGTCACCATCCTGCTTCTTGACGCCATTGACCTCCAGCCAGACGCGGCCGGCGGTGGGATGGCCGATGCGGCTGGCCGGGACGATGGGAGAGACGGGCGCGGAATGTTCGAAAGCCTTGGCGAGTTCCCACGGGCGGCCGAGCTTCTTGGCTTCGGCCTGCAGGTCGCGGCGGGTGAAATCGATGCCGACGCCGTAGCCATAGATGCAGTCGAGGGCCTTTTCGGCGGGTATATCGGCGCCGCCGGCCTTCAGTGCCAGCACGCATTCGACCTCGAAATGCACGTCGTTCGACAGCGGCGGATAGGGGAAGTCCTTGCCGGAAAACAGGTTGTCGGCATTCTTCTGGAAGAAGAAGGGCGGCTCGCGGTTCGGGTCATGGCCCATTTCGATGGCGTGGTCGGCATAGTTGCGGCCGACGCAATAGACGCGGCGCACCGGAAAGCTTTCTGCGCTGCCTTCGACGGGCAGGAGAACGGGCTGCGGCAAGGGAATGACGGTGGCGGGAAGGGACATGGCGGGACTTCTTGGCTGATTGACGAGTCTTCGACATCCTAGACGCAAAAGGCGGCTGGGGGAAAGTGCGGTTTGGGCCGGGTCAGTCCTGTGCGAGGGCGCCGCGCATCAGCGCGTAATAGGCTGAAAGCTCCGGTATGGCTTTCGGCAGGGTTTCGAAGGCGGGATCTGCCATCGTGAGCGTGCCCGCATATTTCGCCTCCAGAAAGGCGTTATGCTCCGGCAGGGCATCACGATGCGAGCCGTAGAGAACGGTGAAGACGGGCGAGGGCACGGTGCGGCCCTTGACGATGATGCGGTCGAGCTCGACCACGGCGTAGCGGTCGGCGACGAGACGGGCGGTTTCCTCGCCGAGCAGCAGGGCCACGCCATAGTTTTTCGAGGCGCCTTCGAGGCGCGAGGCGAGGTTGACGCTGTCGCCGAGGCAGGAATAGTCGAAGCGGCGGGTGGAGCCCATATTGCCGACGATGCATTCGCCGGTGTTGATGCCGACGCCCATTTTCAGCACGTGCAGCGTCCGGCCTGACGCGGTGGCTTCGCGCTCCAGCTCGCGGTTCAGCGTGCCGATCGCATCCTGCATGGCGATCGAGGCTTTGACCGCGTGGATGGCATGGTCGGGGTCGTCGAGCGGCGCATTCCAGAAGGCCATGATGCAATCGCCCATATATTTGTCGATCGTGCCGCCGTGATCCATGACGACATCCGACAGCGGTGTGAGCAGGCGGTTGATCAGCGCCGTCAGCTGCTCGGGATCGTCCTTCATGGTCTCGGCGATGGTGGTGAAGCCGCGCACATCGGAAAACAGGATCGTCAGCGTGCGCCGCTCGCCGCCGAGCTTCAGCTGCGAGGGATCGTTGGAGAGGCGCTTGACGAGATCGGGCGAGATATATTGGGCGAAGGCCAGCGTGATCTGGCGCTTCTGGCGGCGCTCCTCGGTATAATCGAACGCCGCCTGGCCGAAGGCGACCGCCACGAAGGCGACGGTCGGCCCAAGCGGCGAGACGAAGACATGACTGATGCGGATGCCGGCATAGCTGACTGCCGCAAAGGCGAGGATTGCGGCGGCGGTGGCGACCAGCGTGCGCCAGCTCGTGGCCTTCCAGACGGTGGCGGCAGCGAGAGCGACTGATATGAGGATGCAAATCGCGACGACAGGCAGGCCGGCTTCCGTGATCGCCAGGCCATGGACGATATTGTCATAGATGGTGGCCTGCACCTCGACGCCCGAGATCAGCTTGCCGGTGTGGACGGTATAGGGCGTGGCATAGGCATCGGCGCCGCCCTGGTCGATCTCGGGCGCGTTCTGCAGGCTGAGGCCGACCAGCACGACGCGATCCTTGAAGATGTCGGGCGGCAGGAAATTCTTTGGATCGAGTGCCTGATAGTAGGAGACGGTGGGGTAGCTGCGGGCCGGGCCGAAGGACTGGATGAGAGAGCCTGCCGGCAGATGCAGCGCCTTGATGCCCGCAGCCTTTGCAAGCTCCATGGCGAAGCCATCCTCGTAGGACGGAATATTGCGGAAGATGCCGTCGCCATTCAGAGTGATGGAAGCAATGCCGGTGCGCGCGCCGGCATCCGTCATTTGCGGCAGCGGCGTGGTGCGCAGCAGCTGGTCGGCCTGCGGCGTCTTGATCAGCGTTTCATCACCGGCGAGAACGACATCAGGGCCTACGGCAGCGGTGATGGCCTGATCGTTTTCCGCCGTCGACGGCTCGGCCATGATGATATCAAGGGCGATCGCCTTTGCGCCGGCGGCGCGCAGCTGTTTGACGAGTTCGGCATGCAGGCTGCGTGGCCAGGGCCATTGAGCATTGATATCGGCAAGCGCCGGCTCGTCGATCGCCACGATGATCGGCCCGCCATCGGGCGGGGTCGGATCGTCGATGGTGGAGAGATAGTCGAAGGTGCGCAGCTCCGTCAGCGTCCAGGCAGGCAGGCGGGAGATCAGGGAAATGGTGATCAGCGTGACCAGCGCCAGCACAAGCAGGCGGATGCCGCGGTTGGAGAAGGGCCAGCCGGGTGGGCGCCCGGTCTCGCCGCGCGGCTGATCCGGGCGCTCTGCCTTGGGGCGGTGCAGGGCGGCCGGGCGCGCCATCATCAGAAGCGGATCTTCAGCGTGCCCTTGAAAGCGCGGCCCCAGCCGGGCACGCCGGGCGTTATTTCGAAATCCTCGTCGAGCAGGTTATAGGCGGCGGCTTCCAGCGCGATGCGCTTGTCGAAGGGTTCCCAGATCAGGTGCGCGTCGAGGCTCCAGTAATCGTCGAGCTTGGTGCCGATATCGTCGCCGTCGCGCTCGCCGATGTAGTTTGCGGCAACAGTGGCCTTGACCTTGGCTTCGTTGACCCAGGTCAGTGCGATCTGGCCCGAATTCTGCGGTATGAAGGGCAAGTTGCCGCCGTAATTGAAGGTTTCCGGATCTTGGTTTTCGGAATCCATATAGGCATAGGTGGCCGAGAGGCCGAAACCATTACCGAGCGCGACGTTGGCGGTGATGCCGGCTCGGTCGATCCTGCCGCTGGAGAGCGACATGCTTTCGATGGCCGGAAGCGCGATCAACGGCAGATCGATCGAGAAATCATGCAGTTCCTGATGCTGGTATTCGACCGACGTGAAGAAGCGGTCGGTCCATTCGGCATCCCATTGCAGCGCGACAGTATCGGCATAACCCTCTGCGCCGACGGTGAACTGGTTGGACTGCAGGCCGAGAATGCCGATCGGAGCCAGCGTCGGCACGCCGGTATCGAGGCTCTGGCGCATGAAGGCGGCGCGCAGCCAATGGTTTTGAGCCGGTGCCCAGGCAAGGCCGAAGCGCGGCTCAAGCCGGCTGACATCGACTCCATCACCTTCGAGACGCGTGGCAAACAACGCATATTCGCCCTTAAGGTCGGGTGTGATGTCATGCAACACATCGACATAGGCGCGACCGATATTGGTGCGGCTAGAGCGTTCGGGCGTTTCGTCCGTACCTTCCGGAATGAGCGGGAAGGCGGGAATAATCTCGTTCAGGTGAAAAAGACTGCTAGCGCTTGCATCAATCCATCCACCTTCGATACCGTATCGCCAGGTGAGCGTATCATTGCCAATGGCATGGCTCAGCGCTGCAACGTAAGCTTTTGAAGACAACTCTTCGGTACTATCGCTAAAAGGAATGATATCGGGGTCAGGTGTGCCGATTAGCAAAGCATCGTCGACTTGGAAGGCGGTTGTTACCTTGGATTTACTCCCGGAATACAAAATGGCGCCGTTTAACACATTTTCGTAACCGAACGTGTGACTCCACCCTAAACCCGCATTGGTTGTCTCTGAAGTGGCGCGCCGATCCGTATAGAGTGGTAGGTCGACGGTGGGTATAAACGGCGGTACTCCCAAACGGATCAAAGCGTCATTGAGCGTGTCCGTCAGAAGTGTGCTCTGCGACAGCGCACTTAACGTTCCGTCATTCTTGGCGTGATTGACATAGGCCACCACGCGATCATCCGGCGTCACCGTTGCCGTCAGATAGCCGTTGCCGCCGAGCAGGTTATTCTCCGTCGCATATCCGCCGAAGTCGCGGTAGTCGCCATCGAGCGCCAGTTCTTCCCAGGTCAGGTTGCCGTAGAAGCTGATCGGGATCGTCGCGTTCGAATAGCCCTGGATTTCCGCCTCGCCGATGCCGCGCGTATGGCCGTCGACGCTGTTGATGCCGCCGCCGAGCGAGCCTTCGATGAAGGGTACGTCGAACAGCGTTGCCGCGCGCGAACGGCCGGAGAGCATGTGCGGAGAGAGCAGCAAGCCCTGGATGAAGGACGAGTAGCTCGATGCGTTGTTCCGGTACTGGATGACATTGTCATCGCTGAAGCTCGTCGCGTTGACGAAGGGAAAGATGCTGCCCTTGATCGACTGGTCGATATAGCCGCTGCCTTTGAAAGGATCGAACACGGCATCGCCATAATAGCGGCCCCAGGCATCCAGGCCCTGCAGGCGGAAGGCGTTGTTCAGCGTCGAGCCGGCGCTTTGATTGGCACCGAGCCCACTGAAATCGCCGCCGCGGGCGCGCGAGCGGCGCAGGAATTCCTGCGCGTTGCTAATGGCACCATCGGCATTGTAATCGTCGATATCGACAGCCGTGCGGAAGGCGGAGATGGCCGGATCGTCATCATCGATGCGGTTGGCGTTGTCGAGCGCCTGCTCGGACGGAAGCCGGTCGCCCTTTTCATAGTGTGCAGCGGCGAGCATCAGCTGCGATTGCGAATGGGCCGGATTGGCGGTGCTGGCCGCCAGTAGATCTTCCAACGCCTTGTCCCTCTCGCCGATTTGCAGGTAGTACCGGCCGCGGGCGAGCAAGGCGAGATCGAAGGACGGGTCAAGCGCGATTGCGGTATCGATCTCGCGCTTGGCTTCCTTCATGCGCGCCTGATCGAGATAGAAGATCGCGAGGTTTGCGTGCAGCAGCGGGTCCTGCGGATCGAGCTCAATCGCCTTCTTGAAGGCTTTTTCCGCTTCGCCATTCGCATCGCGCGAACTCTGCAGCAGGCCGAGCGAATTCAGCGTGCTCGACCCGCCGGGCGCGAGTTCGATCGCACGATTGAGATCGGCAAGCGCGCCGTTGATATCGCTCTCATAGTTTGCCTTGTAGCCTGCGCGGGCGGCGAGCGCCATCGGATGATCAGGGTCGAGCGCCAGCGAGCGTTCGATTGCTTCCTTCATCTGCTCACGGTCATCGGTGAGCTCCGCCAGCTCGGCACGGACCGCCGGCAGGGTCGGATCATCGGGATAGCGCTTTTCCGCTTTCCTGATGATCTCGATCGCCGCGCGCGGGTTTTCCAGGAAGCCTGCCGTGTAAGCCTCCATGATCGCGCCATAGGGGCCGGTGGCGTTGGCCGGCGGCGGTTCGGCATGGGCGGGATCGGCGAGCGAGCGGGCGAAATAGCCGCCATATTGGGCCATGTTGCGGCGTGTCGGGTCGAGGTGCGGCAGGGCCTTCTGGAAGAGCTTTGCGGCATCGCCATAGCGCTTTTCCGAGCCGGCAATCGTGGCGTCGATCAGGTCGACGCGCGCCTGCTGGGCGACCGTCAGCGTGCGGCCGCGGATATTCTTCAATGTTGCGGCCGCAGCCTGGCGGCCGTCGAAGGCGCTCTGCACTTCGGCCAGCTCCAGCCAGTCTTCGGTCGTGCGACGCTCCGCTGGCAGCGCCAGCAGGCGGCGGCGCTCGGTTGCCATGCGGTCGGCCCGCAGCGGCGAGGTCGGCATCAGATCGAAGCCGTCGCGCAGGTCCAGATAGAAGAGCATCTGCTCGCGGTCGTCGGGGTTGACGCTGATGATCTTGTGCGGCGCCTGGCCGATGGTGGCCACGGCCCCTTCGCCCTCGTTCACCTCGACGCTGCCCTGCGGGTTGCTGAGCGCCACGCGGCCTTCGAGCACGATCATCGAGGTCTTGGCGCCCTCGACGGTCATCGTCCAGTCGGTGCCGCGGATGGCGGCGGCGGCGGCAGGGGTTTCGACCGTCAGGCCCTGGCCGCCGCGCTGGGCGCGCGCCCAGATGGTGCCGGACTGCAGGTTGAGGATCGTGTCTCCGGTTTGAGACATCTTCTTGACCTGCAGCGCCGAATTGCGGCCGAGGCGGATCTGCGTGTGATCGGAAAAGAGGATGGCGAGCTGACCGGTGGCATTGGTGCGCAGCACGTCTCCATCCAGGAGGTCCTGATTGAGATCGACGACGCGCCAGTTGGTGACATCGACGAAGCGCACTTCCTCGCCCGCCTTGCGGGCAATGACGGAGCCTGCAACCGGCGTCGGGCGCTGCAGCGGCTCGGCTGCAACCGGAAATGCAAGTAACGCTGACATGAGCGCAAGAGATGTACTTGCGCACAGAATAGACTTCGGCCCCGACATTGACAGATACCCCCGCATCCTTTTCCCGTTTGGCCAAGCGGGGTGTAAAAGTCAAGCTGGATGCACACGTGTTCTTGCTTTAAAGGCCAAGTGTAATATTAGGGAAACACTATTGCGGGTGGGGACTTCCTTTGAGCGAGTTTGAGAATTTTGCGGAACTGCCCTCCAGTTCTCCGTCGACCGAGGATGTCAGCTCGGAGTATTTCGACCACGTCAAGAAAATCAACGACATATTCTATGATCAGATCAAGATATCGGATCAGAAGGCCGCTTATATCTTTACTTTTATGCTCGCCTTTCTTGTGAGCTCAGCCGAGGTGAGGGCGGTCTTCACCTTTGCGCGCTATGCTCAGGGCACGCCGCAGGCCATCCTCTTTTCCGGGCTCCTGGCCGCAGCCTCGGTCTTTTCGATTCTCTCGGCCATCCTCGTGGTGCTGCCGCGGCGGCTCGACAAATCAACATCGATGTTCTGGGGCGCATGGCCTGTTCATCGTGACGCCTTCTTCGATGCGGCGATACGGCGCGACGAGCGCTATCTCTTCGACCAATATGTGGAGAATGCCGACATTCTCTCGCATATCGCCCGCAGCAAATACCGCTTCGTGACGATTGCGTTTCGGGGGCTGATGGTGACGGTCGTGGCTTATGTGCTGCTTTTGGTGGCGGCCTGATGGGGCGCTGCCGGTTTGCGGCAAATGTCTGAGAATGCGGGATGCGGGATGAGGAAGGAGTTGAGGCGGCGGGCTTCTTGCGGGTAGCAAATTGCACGATAAGGGAAGGCTCAGATTGGTTGGCGCTATCCAGCCCCTTCTAGACGCCGCCAAATCTCAAAAGGGCCAAAACATGGAGATCGGTCTTGCACGCTTCGGCCTCGTCATCAGTCATGTGGCGGTAGAGGATTGAGCCAGCTTCTCGCCGGCGCATGACGTAGCCTTCAAGTATCTCGCCGTCGGTGCCCGTTACCGGCTCACATGCGTAGTACCAGTGCCAAGTTGTCAGCACCGTGTGGAGTCTGAAAAATCTGATTGGTCGCAATAGGACCTGGACGAAGGACGCCTTGTCGGCATCCCCGGCGATCCCCGCGACGTTGCGCGTCGTCATGTGATATCCCTTAACCCGCGGGCAGCGATATCAGGTTGCAAGTTACGCGTAAATCGTGCGGGCCGCGTTGCTGAAAATAATCCGGAAGGGTGAGTGGCTGGCTAAATGTCACCTTCGCTGTCGCCGGCTGTCTGGACGGCTCGGCATCTGAACTCAGCTCTTCGCAAAGTCCGCCGCAGTGAGGGGAACAGGCCTGTAGCCGTTGATGTCGGCAATGTCATATTCCTGACCCAGCTCTGCCGCGACCAGGACCTTGCCGGATTTCGACATCAGCGCCGCGTCTCGCCAAAGCCCTGATATGACGCGGCCGATGAACTGCGGTGACTCGGAGTTGGACAGGTCGAAATATTCGGCATTCTGCATGACGGCTTCGGTGCGCACGAGGCCGGGATAGAGTGCGACGGCGGCGACACGGTGCGGACGCAGATCATGCGCGAAGTCTGCGGCCATCTTGTCCGCAGCAGCCTTGGCCATGCCATAGATCGCGTTCCCGTCGTAGAATTGCGCTGCCCAGAATGAAATATTGACGATGAGACCGCGCTGCGCCGAGATCATGACAGGCGCCACTGCACGCGACATGATGAAAGCCGCCCTCAGTGCCGTGCCCATCATCGCGTCCCACCGCCAGAGGGGCTGCTCCCAGAAGGCGCGAGGCCAGGTGAAATCATCATTCTCGACCATGTTTTCATAGCCGGGCCATGCATTGTTCACCAGAATGTCCAGCCTGTTGCCGGCTCTGATCTCTTCCGCCACACGCTCGGTCTCAGCGTCGTTGGCATGGTCGCACTGATGGATGACGAGGCGTCCGGGCAGGGGCGCAGCCTCGAGCGCTAGCCCTTCCAGCGAGCCCGCGCGGTTGCCTCCCGAGCTTGCTTCAGCTTCGGAACGCGTCCTGCCGGTCACGTGTACCGTGGCGCCCTCTGCGAGCAGGGCGAGTGCGATCCCGCGGCCGACACCGCGGCTTGCGCCCGTTACCAATACGACGACATCTTTCATGCTGGCTGTCCCCCCTTGCAATGGCGATTTACCGGCGCGGCTGAGCGCGCATCCAGGCTGCGGCATGTCTTGCCGGCAACGTAAAATACGGTGCCGCCGTGCCATTGTGAATAGAGGGAGACTGCTGGCGGATCGAGGTCTCGTCCACTTTGCCTGCAGCAGATAGCGCTCGTGGCCATTGCCTTCGAGGGCCGATGGTCACGAGCGCGGACAAGCGGCGACCGGTTCGGTCGCTGCCTGCACGATTCGGAACGCAGGACGCGCAGGCGGCAAGACGCCGCCTGCGGGGGTATACGTCCCGCGGCCTCGTTCTGAGGAGAACGCGACCGAAGAGGTTGGCCGTGAGGGGATCATCTGCGGCCATGCACATATTTTTGGTCGGGTTTGAGAGCGATCGGCTCGCGATCGTTGGATACAGACCGCACCTCGTCATCGGCCCCTTCATGACGCAGCCCGACCCGGCGCAGGAATCGCATCAGCGCCCCTTCCAGATCGTCGACGAATGTGAAGATGACAGGGATGACGATGAGGCTGAGCAGCGTCGACATCATGACGCCGCCGATCACCACGATCGCCATCGGCTGCCGGAAGCTGGAATCGCCGCCGGTCAGGCTGAGAGCGACCGGAAGCATGCCGCATGCCATGGCGATGGTGGTCATGACGATCGGCCGGGCGCGCTTGTGGCAGGCATCCACGAGAGCGTCGAACCTGGCCATGCCCTGGCGGCGCGACATGATCGCGTATTCGATGAGCAGGATGGAGTTCTTCGTCACCACGCCCATCAGCATGAGCAGCCCGATGACGGCCGCCATCGAGAAACTTGTTCCGGTCAACACCAGCGGCACGAGCGCGCCGCCGAGCGAGAGCGGCAGGGCCATCAGCAAGGTGAGCGGCTGCAGGAAGTCGTGGAAGAGCAGGACGAGGACCGCGTAGATGCAGAACACGCCGATCGCCATGGCCAGGGCGAAGCTCTGGAACAGTTCCGAGCTGCGCTGAAGCTCGCCTTGTTCGACAAGCGTGACGCCGGACGGCAGATGCTGGAGCGCCGGCAGCGCCTGTGCCTCGCGGTTGACGTCGCCGAGGATGCGGCCGTTGAGTTCGACCGACACGGTGACATTGCGCATCCGGTCGATGCGGTCGATTTCGGAGGGGCTGCCGCCGATCCCAATATCGGCAATCGACCCGAGATCGACATTGCCGTTCGTGCCCGCCACCCGCATGTTCTTGATATCGTCCAGGCTGGTGCGCGATTCCGGGCTGAAGCGGACGACGATCGGAACCTGGCGCTGCGGCAGGTTGAGCTTCGGCAGGTTGGCGGAATATTCCCCGTTCGTCGCCACGCGTGCGGCCTCGGCGATAGCGCTTGACGTTACCCCCAATGCGGCTGCGCGCGCAAAATCGGGCGTAATCTGGATCTCGGGTGCCTGCCTTGCTGCGGTAGACGTCACCGCTCCGATACCGTTCAGCGTGCGGAGCTGCTCTTCGAGCGCAGTACTCGCGCTGTCGAGGGCGTTGGCATCGTCGCTGGCAAGGGTGATCTCGAGCTTGGTGCCGTTGGAGCCGCCGCCGACTTCGACACGCACGCCTGATAGAACCGAAAGAGCCTGCCGGATGTCGCTTTCGATTTCCGACTGCTTGCGGTCACGCTCGCCGATCGACGACAGCACGGCGACGATTGTGGCAGAATTGACGCTGCTCGTGGTGCTGGCGTCGGCGCCGCCACCCGAAGATGCGGAGCCGACCGAAGAGAAGACACGGGTGACGTCCTGCAGCTTGCCGACGATATCGGCGGCTTTCCGGGTCGCGGTGTCCGTCTGCTCGATGGTGGCGCCGGGCTGCAAGGTGAGCGTGATCTGGGTTCGCGCGTCGTCGGAAGCGGGCAGGAAGCCGGATTTCAGCAGCGGGATCGTGGACAGCGAAAGTGCGACGACGACAGCGGTTATGGCCACCGTGGTCTTCCGGCGATTCATGGCCGCCTTCACGACTGCCAGATAGATGCGCATGATGCGGCCGTCCTTTTCCTCCGTCGGAGGGACAGCCTTCATGAAATAGGCGGCCATCATCGGCGTCAGCAGGCGCGCGACGACGAGCGAGGCGAGGACGGCGACGGCGGCGGTGACCCCGAACTGGCGGAACAAAAGTCCCGGAATACCGCTCATAAAGGCCGTTGGCAGGAAGACGGCAACCAGCGTGAAGGTGGTTGCGATGACCGCGAGCCCGATCTCGTTGGCGGCTTCGAGGGCGGCATCGATCGGCCGCTTGCCCATCTGCAGGTGACGGGCGATGTTTTCGATCTCGACGATGGCGTCGTCGACGAGGATGCCGACGACGAGCGACAGTGCCAGCAGCGTGATGGTATTCAGGCTGAAGTCGCAAAGGTACATGACCAGGAAGGTCGGGATCACGGACAGGGGCAGCGCCACGGCCGAGAGGATCGTCGCGCGCCAGTCACGAAGGAAGAGCCAGACGACGATGATCGCCAGGATCGCCCCCTCGTACAGCATGTGCATCGAACCATCGTAGTTGTCGATGATCGGCCCGATCGTGCTGTAGGCTTCGTCGATCTGGACGTTGGAATGTTTGGCGGCGAACTGTTTGATCGCCTTGTCGATGTCGGTCGAGACGCCGCTGTCTGAAAAGCCATTCGAGCGCTTGATCTCGACCGCGATCACCGGTTTGCCGTCGAGATAGGCCATTGAGGACCGCTCTGCGAAACTGTCGGTGACGGATGCGACTTCGTCGAGGCGAACCTGCTGGCCGTTGGCCAGGGGAATTCTTAGTCCTTTCAATGCCTCGACCGATGGCAGAGCGCCGAGCGTGCGCAGCGTTTGACGGGTGCCGCCGATTTCGCCGAGGCCGCCCGACGTATCCGCCTGCACCGCCTTCAGCTGCGACGATACAGTCGCGGCGGTGACCCCGAGCGACGCCATTGTCGCGGGATCGAGATCGACGTGAACCTCGCGGTCGATCCCACCGATGCGGTTGACTTCTCCGACGCCGGACACCGAGAGCAGCGCCTTGGTCAGATCATTGTCGACAAACCAGGAAAGCTCGGTTTCGTTGAGAGCAGTCGAGCGGACGGCATAGGTGACCAGCGCGGAGCTTTGAACCGTGACCTTGGTGACGCTTGGTGTCTCCATCTGCGCCGGAAGATCGCCCTTGACGCTGTCGACGGCGTTGCGGACTTCGTTGAGGGCCGCTTCGCTGTCTTTCTCCAGCTTGAAGGAAACCTTGATCGAGACGGTGCCGTCGGTGATGGTCGTGGTGATGTGGTCGAGATAGCTGAGCGAAGCCAAACTGTCTTCGATGGTGCGGGCGACCTCGGTTTCGAGCTGTGCCGGCGCCGCGCCGTCGAGCGTCGCTGTGACGCTGATCGTGGGAAGGTCCATATCGGGGAAGTTCTGGACCGCCAGGGTCTTGAAGGCCAAGAGTCCCCCAACCGTCAGCATCACGAACAGCAATATTGCCGGGACGGGGTTGTGGATCGACCATGCCGAGAAGTTCATCAGTTTTTCTCCGCGATCTTCACGAGGTCATTGTCCGAGAGGAATGCGCCGCCCGAGGTCACCACCTTCGACGTCCGGTCTATGCCGGAGACGATTTCCACCTCGCCATTGTTGCGGCGGCCGGTTTCCACCCGGACCCTTTGCACCCGTTGATCCTCGCTTGCGGTGAAGACGTAACTGATCCCGTCCCGGAACACGATTGCGGTCTCGGGCACGGTCAGCGCCGGGGAGGTCTGCAGCTCGATGTTGCCCGTGACGTAGAGGCCCGTGCGTGGACGGGTGTCGGCCGGCAGCGTGACATAGACGATTGCCCGGCTGGTATCGGTGCTAACCGACGGCCCGACAAGCCTCACCTTGCCCTCGATGGCGTGGCCTTCAGGCCCGTTGACCTGGACGCTCAGGCCCTCCGAAATGCGCGGGAGGTAGCGGGCGGAAACCTCGGCCTGCCATTCGATCCGCTGCTGGCGAACCATGCGGAACAGTTCCGTGCCGGCGGAGACGACGGCGCCGAGATCGGCGGAACGCGACGTGATGAGGCCGTCGTCGACGGCCGTTATGGTCGTCTGCGCAAGCTTGATCTTTTCGCCGTTGAGCGCGGCCTCTTCGGATGCAAGACTTGCCGTCGCCGTCTGCTCGTCGGCGAGATATTCGACGATCTTCTCATCGGAGAGCGCCCCTGAAGGCTGGAGCTGCCGCGCCCGGTCGGCATTGGCCTTGGCCTTCGAGAGGCTCGCCTTGGCGGTCGCGACGGCGGCCTCCTGCTTGCGAAGATCGGCGAGCACGCTTTCCTGCGAAAGCCGCACGAGCGTCTGGCCCTTGGTGACCACGGAACCGACATCGACGAGAACATCGGTTATGCGCAGCCCGCTCGTCTCGGAGGCGATGACCGCTTCCTGCCACGGTTTCAGCCATCCGCTCGCCGGAACCGTCTCGGGCCAGTCCCGCTGCGCCGGCGTCGTCAGCGAGACGGTGAGGGCGGTTGCCGCGGCCTGTTCCGCCATGGCGTTGCGGAGGGGAGAGAACAGCGCCATCGCAACGAAGGCGGAGGCCAATAGTCTGGAGGTTTTTCTCAACGATGCATTCCTTGTCGTCAAGGCATCGGCGCCTTTTCCCGATCGGCGCCAATTCGACGAAGGATTGCCGCTCATGCACGGCAAGCGGGTTTCGGCGCGCGTCGATGTCATGGCAGGATAAGTAACGGGGCGAACGTTAAGTGCGGTCAAGTTAGTGTTAAGTTGGGTAAAACTTGGCCGTACGACGGTATTCGTGCTGTATGGCTTGTCGAAATTGATAACGGAAACGCCAATGAACAAGGTTCTTCTCATCGACGACGATGCCGAGCTGACGACACTTCTGCAGGAATATCTGGTCGAAGAAGGATATGACGTCGTAACGGATACGGACGGCCGCGCCGCCATTGCTGCCGCTGCCGGCAATACGGTCGACATCATCGTACTCGACATCATGATGCCCCGCATGAACGGGATCGAAGTCCTGCAGAGGGTCAGGAAGCTGAGTCAGGTCCCCGTCCTGATGCTGACGGCAAGAGGTGATGATGTCGATCGGATATCCGGTCTCAATCTCGGCGCCGACGACTATGTGCCGAAGCCTTGCTCGCCGGGCGAGCTTGCGGCGAGGCTGCGCGCCATCCTGCGACGCGCGGGGCAGCCGGCAACAGGGGTGTCGGCCGACACCGTCAGGGCAGGGCAGCTCGTGATCCATTCCGGCAGCAGAAGCGCCGAATGGCGCGGTGCGACTTTGGAGCTGACCGGCACCGAGTTCAGCCTGCTCGAAGTTCTCGCCCGCAGCGCCGGCCAGCTGGTGTCGAAACAGGATATTTCGAAGCGGGCCTTCGGCAAGCCGCTCACCCCGTTCGATCGCCGGATCGACGTCCATATCAGCAGCGTTCGCCAAAAGCTCGGGTTGCGGGAGGACGGTCAATCCTGGATCCAGTCCGTTCGCGGCCAGGGCTATCAACTTCTCGTGGACTGACCATGCCCCGGCTTTTCTGGAAGTTCTTCGCGACGATCTGGTTGACGCTTGCAGCGACGCTCACGGTCATCATCGTGATCGTCAACCTCTTTCAGATCCCGCCTCCCGGCCGCAATCGGGAATACCAGGAGCGGGCGATCATTCTGAAGCTGACGACGAACGTGCTTGCGAGGGATGGCGAGGACGCCGCCGCGCATTTCGTCCGCACCAGCGAAGATGCGGTGCCGCTGGGCCTGACGCTGTCGAAAATCGCCGATTCAACCGTGTGCGGAGACGAGAGCACGGCAGAGGCGAGATCCGTCCTCAAGGATGGAACTTGCTACCGGATCTCCGTGGCGCCGGAAGCCAGCTTCTTTCTCAACATCATGGACAATCTGGCTCTGTTGGTGCCATGGCTTTCGATTTTCGTTTCGAGCACGGTCGCTGCGGCCGCGCTCGCCAGATACCTCATTCGTCCCGTCGTCCACCTTCGCGATGGCCTGAGCGCTCTCGCCCACGGCCGTTTCGACGTCCGCATCGGTGACAAGATGGCGGGACGGAGGGACGAGGTCACCGCGCTTGCGCATGATTTCGATTCCACCGCCGCCCGGCTTCAGGAGCTTCAGGATGCGCAGCAGAGACTGTTCCATGACGTTTCCCATGAACTGCGTTCGCCCTTGTCCCGCCTGCAGGCCGCAGTCGGCGTTCTCCGGCAGAGTCCGGCCAGACTTGGCGCCATGCTGGATCGTATGGACAGGGAGGTCGAACGGCTCGATACGCTGGTGGGAGAGGTTCTAACGCTTGCCAGGCTGACGGCGGGATCCGGCCTGCCGCTGAAGACGCAGACCCTCGATGTCATCGAACTCCTGAACGAAATCCTCGGCGATGCGGCTTTCGAAGCCCAGGCGCGTGAGGTCTCGATCACCACGGCGGTCGACGGCGTCTTCCGGGCCGAGGTCGAGGGCGAGCTCATCTACAGGGCGCTCGAAAACGTCGTCCGCAACGCGGTCAAATATACCGCCGATCATTCGTTCATCTCCGTGTCCTGCGAGGCGACGGCCGACCGCCTCGAGATCTGCGTCACGGATCAGGGGCCGGGCGTCACGCGAGACGAACTCGAACGGATCTTCCAGCCGTTTTCACGCGGGAAGGATGCCTTGCCGAGAGGCGGATACGGTCTGGGTCTCGCCATCACCAGGCAGGCCATCGAACGCCATGGCGGGCGCGTGCATGCGTCATTGCCGGAGGCGGGTGGCCTGGCGATCACCCTGGAGCTTCCCAGACAGCCCAGATCCTTCGGCCGGGATTTTACCTAACTTTACAGTTTCTTAACCGCCATTAACCTTGGCGTCGCTAAGCCTGAACCCTCGATCCAGGTTCGGAAGGCTCGCCAGTGAGTAGGTCGCTTTGCGCAAGACTATCATCCCTCAGCTACGCCACATCGGGACTAGAGCGGTTCAGCTTTTCACGGAAGCGCATAACCGCTCCAAGTTTTTGTTTTTACGCAATTCCGGACGGAAAACCGCTTCGCACTTTTCCTGGAATTGCTCTCGCGCTTCTGCTGGCGGGCTGCGTCAGCGGCCCGGACCACGTTCCCCCGCAGATGCCGCTTCCGGCGAAATTCGAAGAGGGGAGTAACAAGAGCAACGGCAATGTCGTGACGGAGCAGTGGTGGACCGCCTATCGCGACACGAAGCTCGACGGGTTTGTCGTTTACGGCCTCAGCGAGAACCTTGATGTGCTGCAGGCGCTCGAAAGCATCAACTCAGCTTCTGCCAACGTAACGATTGCCGGTGCAGGCAGCCTGCCGAGCCTGACTGTCGACGCATCGCATACAGTATCCGGCGAGAAGGGAGGGCTCCGCACCACGGTTGGCGCCACGAACACAACGGGGGGCGATGCCAGCCTTTCCTGGCTGCTCGACTTCTTCGGCCAGTACCGTCGCTCGAAAGAGAGCGCGATTGCCTCGCTTGGGGCAGCCTATGCGACGGCCGACGATGCAAAACTCACCTTTCTGAAGGACCTGGTCGACAGCTATATTGACGCCCGCTACTATCAGGAGCGCATCGCGCTTTCACAGGCGAACTTGAAATCCCGCCAGCAGACCTACGAACTCACGCTGCTGCAGCTCAAGGCAGGTGCGGCCTCCCGTCTCGACGTCGTTCAGGCCGAGGGCCTGGTACAGTCTACGAAGGCCGACATTCCTGGCCTCGAACAGAGCTTCACCGAGTCGGCCCATCACATTGCAACCTTGCTCGGGATGCCGGCGGCCTCGCTGACGGACGATCTGCGCAAGAGTGCGGGCCAGCCGGTTTTCCACGGCGACATTCGCGCCGGCATTCCGGCCGATCTTATCCGCAATCGTCCCGATATTCGCAAGGCAGAACGCGAGCTGGCGGCGGCCGTGGCCGATATCGGCGCAGCCGAAGCCCAGCTCTACCCGTCGATCTCGCTTTCCGGCTCGATTTCACCGAGCTGGGTCAAATCGTCCGGCGCCGGTGGCGGCGGCCTGACGACTTGGTCTTTCGGGCCAACGCTCAGCCTGCCGATCTTCGATGGCGGCAAATTGCGGGCCAATGTCGAGGTCGAGAAATCCGATGCCAGGACCCAATATCTGGCGTGGAAGGCAGCGGTGCTGAACGGCGTCGAAGAAGTTGAAAACGCGATCTCGGCCGTTCGCCGTGACACGCAGACGCTGGAACCGTGGCGTAGACAGGTGCAGACGGCGCAGGAAGCGCTCGCGCTATCAACCACCAGCTACAAGGATGGCGCTTCGTCGCTGCTCGATGTCCTGGATGCGCAGCGCTCGGTTTCCGATGCTGAGGAAAGCCTTGCAGCCACCGTGCAGCAGGTCGCCAAGGACTATGCAGATTTGTACGTTGCCGTGGGTGCCGGCTACGTGACGCAAGAAGGACACTCCGATTTCGCAGGGGCCAGAACGCAAGCGCGAATTCCAACCAGGGTGCTCATCGACAAAAGTCCAGCGGATGGAACTGCGAGGCAGGACAAACCTGCGAGCTCGGCGGACCGATAGCCTGCTCGTCGTTGAAGGCGGAAGCCAAAAGCGGCCAGAGGCAGAAGCGGAAATCGTGTCCGGCTGTCGACTTGGCGCAATGGTGGAAGGCGCAGCCTCAAAAGGCGGCGGTGTCGACTTGGCGCGTCGCTTTCAGCTCGAGGCGAGAGACGCCTGCGGCCACGTTCACGCCGGTTCCGGTTTCACCGCTGAGCGGCTGCAATGCGAAGTTCTTCGAATTTCCGCCCACCAGGGCATTTGCCCCGAGGCCGACACCGACGGAAGCACCGGCCGAGGCGCCGATATAGGTGCCGGCAAGAGCGCCATCGCCAAAGGAAACGGCAGGCGTGGCCTCAGGCGCTGACGGCTTCCGTCGTGCCTGCGAAATCGACTGCGGCGAAGGCGGCGGCGATCACTTCCGGGCCGGCATTCGGCTTTGCGGCGTCGGTCGACAGGATCTGGCGGTAGCGGCGGGCGCCGGGCAGGCCGGTGAAGAGGCCGACCATGTGGCGGGCGATATGCTGCAGGCGGCCGCCATTGGCGATGTGGCTGATAGCATAGGCCATCATGCGGTCGCGCAACTCGTTCCAGTCCGGCTCTGCTGCTGGGGCGCCGTAGAAGCGGTGGTCGACATCAGCGAGAACAGCGGCATTCTGATAGGCGGCGCGGCCGAGCATGACGCCGTTGACATGGGCAAGATGCGCTTCCGCCTCATCCAGCGTGCGGATGCCGCCGTTGATGCCGATGAAGACTTCGGGGAAGCGTTGCTTCATGCGATAGACGATGTCGTAATCGAGCAGCGGGATCTCGCGGTTTTCCTTTGGGGAGAGGCCCTTCAGCCAGGCCTTGCGGGCATGGATCCAGATCGCGTCGGCGCCGGCATCGATCACCCTGGTCATCAGGGTGGGCAGGGCCGCTTCCGGATCCTGCTCGTCGACGCCGATGCGGCATTTGACCGTGACGGGAACGTTCGCGACCTTCTTCATGGCGGCGATGCAGTCTGCAACCGTTTCGGGTGTGAGCATCAGGCAGGCGCCGAAGGTGCCTGATTGCACGCGATCGGATGGGCAGCCGACATTGAGATTGATCTCGTCATACCCATAGGGCTCGGCGATCCGCACGGCCTCGGCAAGCTTTGCCGGATCAGAACCGCCGAGCTGCAGGGCGACGGGGTGTTCTTCTCCATTAAAGGAAAGCAGACGATCGCGCGGGCCATGGATGATCGCGTCGGCGACAACCATTTCCGTATAGAGCAGGGCATTGCGGCTGATCTGACGGTGAAAATAGCGGCAATGGGTATCACTCCAGTCGATCATGGGCGCAACGGCGAAAACCGGCGCCCTGAAATAGCGCTGGTTGCTCGCGGATGCAGCCGTCTTTACCGTCGTCATGATCTCAAATCTTCTTTCGTCTGGTCGTATGTCCCCGTGGCCTCATGTCGTGGCAGAGACTCGCTCCTGCAAGCCCTCGTCAGCGAAACGCCGGAGGAGCAGCGATGGGACGAGGGCTTATACATGAGGCATTGCGATAAAGCGAGATGGGCTGTTTGAGGGCACCGTCATCCGCCTGGAGGCTGCCTCCCGCACGTGACCCAGGTGCCGTTTTCCGGGAAGGCAACGCAGGGCGATCCTGATAGTCTCGATGTCAGGATCGAGCAAAGGAGTGCAGCCTCATGGCCGACGACAGCGCAGGGATCAAGGCATTGCTTTCAATGCCCAGGCGAGACAACAGCGCCTATCTGGAAACGCTCCGGCTGGTGCGGGAGGCGTTCGCCGAGGCCGAGGAAGAATTCGGCGGCAAGGTTCTTGCGACGACAGACAGCGCCCGGGACGAAGCCGGCAATATCGTCATCATGACCGTGATCAGGCCGGCATGATGGAGAACAGAGGCGAGACGATCGCCTGAAATAGAGGGCGATTGAACCAAAATCCTTCTGCCGCGTTTCTGCCACAAACAGGAGGATTTCGATGGACAGCCTGCTTCTGATCGCCATCCTTTGCGGCCTCATGTCTTTCGCCATGGTCTGGATCCAGACGAGAGAATAGTTTTGCGCGTCAAAGACTTGGCGCTTTCCCGTCTGTCTGCCGGCACTGCTTGTCCCGCGCCGGCGTTCCACCCTTTATACTGCCCTGAAACGATGCTCTTGACTTATCCAGAAATGAGAACAAAATGAGAACAGATAAACGTTCTCATCTATGTTCTGATGGAGAGTTCGATGGCAGCAAGCCCGAGTTATTCAGGAGCAGCAGACAAGGCCATGGCCTTCGCCGCGCAGCTGCGCGCAGACCGCGAGCGCCACGAAGCGCGCAGGCGGGAAGAACAACGCCGCATCGAGGCGATGCGGCCGATCAACAAACATGTGCTGAAGGTTTTCGGTGGGCAGCAGCTGGCGCTGAAGCTTGATAGCTGAGGTTTGGGTTGCTGATTTGTCGAGTGGCGGGGAGATGGCTGAGTGGCGAGTGGAGCCTTGCCGCTTGAGGTCGACCGCCGGGGGTGGTTGAAGTTGCGGGATGTGTGAGGCACGGCTTGTGAAGCTATTTCGCGTATTTCCCTGATATTTTTACCATTTTCTGAAAGGGTCGTGGACGGCCTGGAATTTCAGACGTAGAAGTACTGCAACTATTTGGGGTGGGGTTTCATGAAGAAAATATTGTCGCTGCTGGCTGCGATGGCGCTCTTCGCATCAGGTGCATTCGCGCAAGACGCAAAGAAGGATCCGCTGGAAGGGGTGGTTCGCTTCATGGGGAGGATCAATCCTCTTCTACAGGCTATCTATCAGGATCACATGGACGTGGCGCGGAAAGTCTATGGGGAAGGGTGGGCGGATGTGTATGAGGAGCGGAGGATCCTTGCTGCGGTGATCAGAACATACGGCACCCCTGCGCTCTCACGCGCCAGCGACAGTGCTGTGATATCAGTCATGAACAAGAATGCCGCGCTTGCCGAGATCGTGGCCGAAAAATATCCTGAGGGCTGCGAGTATTTCTTCACTGGCAATATGCCGAACTGGGCATTGGTTCCCGAGGTCAGGGACGGACGCATGGCTGATCTGCGGGCGAAAGCTTACGCCTATCAGGATGGGAAGTTCCGCGCTGATACGGGAGTGATGACTGGCGACAAACAATACGTCATCATGACGCAATATCTCGGGATGACGGCAGACGAGGTGTTCAAGTCGATGACGGCCCCTGTCGACGTTAGCGACGAAGACATGTGCGCTCTCGCAAAGAAGATCAACAATGTCGGCGTTCTGCCGAAAGAGCTGCAGGGCGACTGGGGAAGGGCGTGGCTCGGGAACGGTCCATCCCCGCAAAAGAAGAAGCCTGCCGCAGATGCGAAGGCCGAATCCCGTGCGGTTGCGCAGGAAACGAAGCCTGGCTCCTTCGAGAAGGAGATGCAGGTTCTCGCCGGCATCAATCCTTTCGTTCACGCAGTCTTCATGGATCACGAGGATGAAGCGCGGCAGTTGTTTGCCACGGCCGAAGCCTCCGGAGGCAAGATCGATCCGCGCGTGCAGGCGGCCGCGATGGTGGCGAAATACGGCAATCCTGCACTGTCGCGGGCAAGCGATACGATTGCGATCGATGTCTTGAAGAAGACCGGTGAGCTCAATGAGGCTCTTGCCCGCTATTATCCGCAGGGCTGCAAGGATTTAGTGACCATGAGGGTGTCGCAGAGCGCGCAGGCCATTCCGCAGGTGAAAGAGCGCTACTTCCAATATCTGGAAGCCAAGCGCCTGGCGTATGAGGACGGCAAGACCCGTCCGCCGGCGGCGGTGAAGCTGACCGCGCAAGAAATCTTGCAAATGATCACACAGCACCTCGGTGTGACGGCAGAAGAAGCGGTCAAGTTGACGAAACTTGCCGAACTCAGTGACAAAGAGGCCTGCTCGATAACGATGAGGCTCAACGCAATAGATCCCGTGCCGGAGGCGCAGCGCGGCATCTGGGCGAGGACTGCCATGTCATGGGCCGGTTGAGCGCCGCCGCTGGGAGCCGTTTTACCGCCCGATATCGGCGGAACTTGCGGGTCGGTACGCCAAAGCACGCCCGCAGGGCCGGTTAGGCCAGCGAGCGTGAACGGCAGTTGCGACAGATGACCGGTCTTGCGCCTCAGCGCCCCTGGAAGATCTTGATCAGCTTCGGGGTATAGCGGCGGTTCTGGAGGTCGAGCAGATCCTGATAGGTGGCGCGGCCGGAGACGAGCGCTTTCGTATACCGGTTGCAGGCAACCTTGGGAGCGTCCTTGTCTGCGACGTTCATCACGACTGCAGCGTTGTGATGCGTCTTCTTGTCGGAAAGGCTCAGGCGCCTGATGCAATCGTCGAGAAGGTCGTTTCTCGCTCGCTCGCTGCCCCGAAGCACCGTGATCGCGGCATCAAACTGCTTCTCGGTCGGTGCACAGCTGGCCAGAAGTGCGGCGGCAATCAATGTTATTGCAATAGTGGCGCGCATGATTATCCCTCAATTATAGTGCGGCGGAGTTTTGTGCTGTGATGCCAGGACTTCTTTATTTTGATTCTCGCCTCGCGGGAATTTTGTTCTTCGTATTCTTCGATTGTTCTAAATACAGTTGAAAATCGCTTGAGTGGATGGCGCGCGTATGGCAGTGGGCGAGAGGGTTCTCGTCAGGGCTCGCTCGTGAGCCAGTGAAGGCCACATAGCAATAGAACCGATTTTCGGTCGTTAGCGGATTGCCGTTTCTGCCTGCCGATACGCCTCCGCACGCTCCTTCTCCCGCGCCGCCTTCACCACCAGAATGGCCGCCACGACAAGCCCAAGCATCATCACCCCGCCAAGCACCAGTAAATTCGGCTCGGCCGGCAGCGCCGCACCTGTTCCGGCGCCTCCCGACGTCGACACCGCAATCGCAGCTCCCGCCTTCCTCAACGTCCCGGCAGCCTTCTCGGCCTTGCTTGCCTCATCCGCCAGCGCCGCCTTCGCATCCACGCCCGGCTGGCTGCGCAGGAACATCGCCACGGCCTTGGCCTCGATCTTCGCCACGCGGGCCGACCAGCCCTTGCCGTAGGTCTTCCAGATCGCCAGGCTTTGCATGAAGCTTAGCCTCCGGGCGCAGAGGGCCTTGATTTCCCTGGTGCCGGCGGTGACTGCTTTGGCGCGGGTGACTGGCCCGATTTTGCCGTCGGCGGGGACGCCGATGACGGCCTGGGCGTCACGCAGCGCGCGGGCGGGGCCGGAGTTGACGGCGTAGTCGAAGGTGGCGAGGTCGAAGCCATCGGGCAGAGTGTCGCCGCCGATTTCGTCCCAGTATTTCGTCTTGTAGATGGGTTTGACGTCGTCGAGCGTCAGGTTGCGGATGTCGATGTCGGGGAAAGCGGCGGCCGAGATGCCGTATTTGGTGCCTTTCAGCGTGCCCTTGCCGATCTTGCCGCCGGTCCAATTGCCGGGGTCGGTGCGCTCGGTGGAGAGGCCGCCTTCGGATGCGAGCGTGATGGAGAGGCATTCGGGGAAGTTGGCTGCGGTCATGTCATAGTCCTTTGTCGGTCGGATCGCGACAACCTTCCGACGACAACAGTTGCGGCCGTCGCATGACGGCGGCGAGCGGCGTGCCGCAACCGGGCCTTTGCTTTCCGGCAATGGCGCGGCGACGCTTGTAGAGGTGAGGGTTTGGGCTTGGGTGGCGGGGCCTCGCTGACATCCGATGGCAGTCGGGCGCAAGATCCAGGACTGTGCGGTAAGGCTTGGGGGACGGTAGGCCGCCGCCTCCGCTACAGGAGGGCGGAGTGGGGCGCGGCGGCCCGGCCATCGAGGGCCGATGGGATAACCGAGATCTTGCGGGATCGTTCCTCAATCATGCCTAGACATATTGGACTGCTGCATAATTCCCTAAATCGGAATCGACTTGGGGATGAAATTATGCAGCAGTCCAAAGCGCTGTAGGGAGGGCTTCGGCGTCGCCAGTTGCCTTTTGCGACAGTGGCGGAAAAGCGCGAGGTTTCACTCGGTAACAGCAGACGCTCAGAACACGTCGGCGTAACCGGCCGCGGCAGCGAATGTGCTGTCCTTCAGCGTCACCCCTTGTGCCACCATGCCGTTGGCCAACCGCACCAGGCGCACGTCGGGCATGGATTTGAGGCGCTGCGAGAAAGTGTTGACGGGCGGCAGGAAGCTTTCGCGGTAACCCTGGTCGATCGCCCATTTGCGGAAATCTTCAAACAGTCTTGCGGTGCGCAGCCAGCCGCCGGAGGGTTCGGTGGCAGTGGGTTCGACGCGGATGTCGAACCATTCGTTCAGCGGATCGAGCAGCAGCCAGGAATTCAGCGCCTCCCTGGAGCTTTCGGGGATGGTGTAGCCGCCATTGCGCTTCAGCCGCTGGGCGCCGGCGACGGCAAGGCCGAGCAGCAGTTCCAACTCTTCTTCGGCGATGCGCTCGGCAATGTCGGGGATGACCTCGTTGTCGGGAATGGTGCGGTTGAACTGGACGACGACGAGGCGGCGGCGCAGGCCGCGGTCGATGCCGCCGTTGAAGCGGGGCAGGGTATTGGTGGTGAAGCAGTGCAGCGCGCGGGGCGTGAAGCTTTCGACATCCTTGTAGAGGCTGCGGCCTTCGATCGGGTTGCCGGTGACCGCGGCCTTGAATTCCTCGCCTGATATCGCCGCAGCACTCAACTCGTCGGCGATGTTTGCGGCCTTGCCGGCGAGGTTGATGATGCGCTTCTCGTCATTGAAGAAGGCGGGCGAGATGGAGGAGACCGAGCCTTCGGGCAGGAGCGCGCGAAAAAGCGAGGCAATGGTGGATTTGCCGTTGTTGGCGGTCTCGCCGAGCAGGATGAAGGCCTTCGGCTGGCGGATGCGGGTGGCAAGGCCGAAAGCGGCCGCCCCCAGCATCTCGGCAACGAGGTCGATCTTGTCGGCCGCATCGGGATCGCCGAGGAAGGCGCCATGCAGCAGCCGGTGCAGCAGCGAGCCCTCAGGCGGGTGGCTCTCGGTGTGCATGACATAATCGGCCGATATGGTGAAGCGGAAGCGATCATCCGGCGCGTGCTCGCGGCAGATCACCTTGCCGGCGTCGTCGAGGGTAATGGTGCAGTTCAGCGCGTTGACGCCAACGGCTGGATTGCCGAAGAAACCGGCATCGGCGGTGCGCGTGCCGAACTCGTTGATGATGCCGTCGATCATGTGCCTGCCGAGCTTCAGCGGCTTTTCCTTCGGGCCGATGCCGATGGCATCGAAGGCATGCATGGCAAGGCGGATCTTCTGCTCGGGGATGGCGCGCCAGGCGAAGGGGCCATAGGCCCAGAATCTGCCATCGGCGCGGACGATCCGCCCGCCGCAGGCTTCCGCCAGATGCTCGTTGAAGACGCGCGCCAGCCAGACTTCGGAGCCGAAGGGCTGGCTCGGAAACCATTCCGGCATGCGGTCTATCCCATCGGCGCCTGGCGGCGGCGTCTTCGGCCCGGGCTCGCCCGGCTTTTCTGCCGGTGGCGGCGGTTCTGCCGGGGCGGGCGTGTAGCGGCGGATGGTGGCGCGCATGAAGGCATCCAGCTCCAGGCGCGTCCAGCCGGCGTCGACGGCATCGGCGCTGTCCCAACCCTTGCCAGGACGCTGGCCCGCCTGCCAGTCGGCGTGGGTGAAAGGCCTGAGATCAGAGGCGGCCGTCGCATCGGCAAAGCCCGCGAGGCGCACGCGCGCGCCGAGGCCGGAGAGGATGGCGGCGATCTCGTCCGCTGTCGAAAGGCCGGGTGCGTCGAAATCCGGCCAAATCACCACGTCGCGGCCTGCAAGCTGCGACCAGTCGGTGTGCTTGACGCCCTGCGTGCCGCCGGCCCAGGAAAGCACGGTGCGGCCGGATTTCTGCGCCAGCCTGTCACGGCATTTCTCACCCTCGACGACGATCACCTGCTTCGCCTTACCGAGACTTTCGAGGCCGTAGAGCGGGCGCGGCCTGGGAAAGGGGTAGCGGCACCAGGTCTCGCTCCCGTCGGGCAGACGGGCAAACATGACCATCGGCGTTTCCTTGCCCCCGTCGGCGAGATCATGGCGCAGAACATAGCCTGTCAGAGCGCCATCGGTCTCACGATAGGGAAAGACCATTGATGGAGCAAAGGAGCCCCATTCGGAGCGGTCGCCCTTGCGCTTGGGATTGTAGAGGCGGATGCGGACGCCGGGCTTGATCGGCTCTGAAGGCGGCGTCAGAGGGGTGATGCCCTCATAGACGTCGCGCACCTGCGGCGCGCGCGGGCTTATATTCGGCCGGATATGCCTGGCGCCATCGAGATGGCTGGCGCCATCGAGAATGTGGATGGCTTCCGTGAGATCGACACCCTTGATCTGCTGCATGAAATCCAGGACATCGCCGCCCGCGCCGCAGCCGAAGCAGTGGAAGCGCTCGATGCCATCCTGGCCTGTGAAGATGGTGAAGGACGGCGTCTCCTCGGTGTGGAAGGGGCAGCAGGCCTGATATTCATGCCCGTTTCCCTGCAGTCTGCAGCCATAGTGCGCCGCTGTCTGAGACAGCGACACATCGCGGCGAAGCCGTTCGACATCTGAGGGCATGTTGCGGCTCTTGCAAGGAATGTTGTCGATATCGCAACATGGCCGGCGCGGCGCGGGCGGCGGCCATGGTCATTTCATGTATCCGGTGGGGATTTAACGGGATGCGGTGCTCGGAAACTTGCCTTCGAGCACCAGCCGGTAGCCGCGGCGATAGCCGACATTGACAATGCCGATGCCGGAACCTTCGAGCTTTTGGCGCAGGTGGCAGAGCGCCACCTTGAAGGCGAGATACATCTTGTCAGGCGATGGGCCGCCATCGGGATCGTCGATATACATGGCGGTGAAGATGCGCTCGGTGATGACGGGCAGGCCCTTGCCCTTCCAGACCGCCTCGAAGATGCGCCCTTCCATGGGCGTGATGCCATAGTGATCGATGACGATCTCGGGCGCGGGAATGGTGACCGGCTGCTTGCAGCAGGGGCAGAGCAGGGGCTTGGTGATGGTGAGCGGGGCGGGTGCCGCCGATGGGCGCGGGCGTGTCGTGATCGTCTGCATATCGGTCCTCACTTGTTTGGAGACGCGCGCCGTCCGATCCGGCGGTCGCCTGATGTCGCGGGTCTTTGGTCTTCGGTCCTGGGGTCTTCGGTTTCCGGCGTGACTGAACCCTATGGCGGGGCCATTACCATCGCCCGGATGCGGTCTTCGAAAAGGGCGAGCCGGCGCAGCCGGTTTGCGAGATGCACGAGGTCGTCGACATCATCGTGATCGATCACCAGCAGCGTTTCGCCGGCCGCCTCGCCGCCATGCATGACGCAGCGCCCGACCAATGCATCGATCAGCTCCGATTGCGCCAGCATGGAGAGCGGCTCCCTACGCATCCCCTTCCTCCGGCATCAGGTCGGAAAGGGTGAGCGAAACGCCAAGGCGTCTTGCCGCTGAAAGAAGCATCACCTGGTCGCGGCCGTTGATGAGGCCGCGCTCATCCCGCAGCGCCCGCGAGATCTTGGAGCGATGGCGCTTGAGCTCGGCTGCGAGCTCGCTTGGCGTCAGCGCCAGTTTGGCGGCGACCTTCTGCCAGGGCGTCGGGGCCTTTGCCATGCTGATCTTCCCTTCTGCCATGCGGCTCTTGTTGTGGAGTTGAGATTATGTTGTCTAAATCGCAACGTCAATCGCAAATAGGAAAAAATACCTATCTTTTGCGCTTCGGCGCCGGAGAGAGCATTTTCGCCCGAAAGGCGGGTAACGGTGCAACCACAGCAGATCAACCATGTGAAAGGTTGACGGTAAAAAGCTCGGTGCGGTTGCTTGCGCGTCGTTGCGTTTTTTGCAACAAATCAGCAACGCTGCATATGCGCATGGGGACGCTGATGGCTGAGATCGATGGCAACTGGTTTCACAACCAGCTTGATGACAGGGGGCAGTCGCTGCGCGCGCTCGCCCGCCATCTCGGCAAGGATGCCTCTGCCGTCTCCCGCACGTTCTCGGGCAAGCGCAGGATGACGATGGAGGAGGCGGCGGAGATCGCGTCTTTCCTTGGCGTGCCCGTCACCGAAGTCATGCATCATGCCGGCATCACTGGGCGTGCCGGCACGCCCGGGTACGGCGAGCGGCCAGGGCCGAAAATCCTGCTCTCGGCCACGATCGGCGAGGATGGTGAAGTCCGCTCGCTTGCCGAGCCGCAGCCCTTGCCGCAGGCGGTGTTCGACAAGGCGCTGCCGGCAATCGGCGCCGGCCGCCACCGCGCCATCATCGCCGCCCAGGTGCGCGCCTCTTCCGGCCCGTTGTCGATATGGGACGATGCCGTGCTGTTCTTCGCGCCGACCGACAGTATCGAGCCCGGCGCGATCGGCACGCTTTCCATCTGCGGGCTGACGGGCGGCAAACAGATCATCGCCAAACTCGACCGCGCCCGCAAGACGGGCGAGGCGAGGGTGGTTTTGCCGGCGGGGAAGATCGAGGAGGCGCTGCTTACGACGGCGACGCCGGTGCTGGCGCTGATACCGTAGGGGCAGATTGCTGACCATGCGCCTACAGCGCGCGCGTCTTTTCAGACGCGCAAAGGACGCTGTAGCACTTTGAATTGCTGCATAATTTCATCCTTTGCTCGGCTTCAACAAGGCGAGCGCTGCGATAGTCGGGCGCTCTGCAGCCGAAGCCTGGCTGCATTGCACAACATCCAACCTGAAAACGAAGTGCCGAACGCAGGCTTTGCGCTCGGCACTTTGATTTCCTCCGTAGCTCACGCCGCAGGCGTCGTGACTGCCGCTTGCGTCGCCAGCGCGGTGCGCAGCTTCGCCTCCTGCTCGGGTGAGAGGGACGTGCGCAGGATGGTGGCGTTCTGGCCGTGGAATTCGGCCAGAACCTTTTCCGGCTGCACCTTGCGGATCAGCAGGAAGAGGGCGGAGCTGTTGACGGGAATGGTGTCCGCCAGCTTCTTGATGAGATCGTCGTCGATGCCGTAATCGGTCATCGAGCCGGCGAGCGCGCCGGAGCCTGCGCCGAAGGCGCCGCCGAGAACCATGCCGGCCAGCGGATTGAGGAAGAGCAGGCCGACGAGCGTTCCCCAGATCGCGCCGGAGACGCCGCCGGTTGCTGCGCCCGAAGCCGTGAGGTTCATGCTCTGCTTGAGGCGCACCTTGCCGGAAGCATCGCGCACGGCGATGACGGCGTCTTCGAGATCGACGAGATATTCCTTCTCAAGCTGGACGAGCCGGTTGAGCACGGTATCCGCCTTATCGACAGTATCGAAACCAAGCACTACAAGTTCTGACATTGCTTACCCTCCAGTTGCATTTACAGATGCGGCAGATAGGTCTCATTGGCGCGCTGTCCATAGAGCGGGTGCCATTTGCTTTTGCTACCACTGGTATGTGAGGGGGCGATGAAGGGCGGCGTGCCTTAATGGGACAGGCGTCGAACGGCCAACGCGGATTTCGGCATGTTTTCCGCAGATCTTCAGGCCGGGGATTTTCAGGTCTTGCCGATATCAGCGCTTCGCCCGGTGCGGGAACTCTGCTGTGGATTCCGTCCGCCCGCCCATGTCACTGTGCGTTGCCGGCGGATAGATTTCCATCCGACGACGATCGAATGCCGTGTCGCCATATCGCCGGCAGGCGCTCACACATCCGCGCAGGGGTCTATTCATGCCGCTTCTCGATGCGAAATCAGCTTTTCCCATCACCTATCCCGATGGCCGGGTTTCCAAGGCGACGATGTATCTGAAGAACGTCATCGATCATCCGCGCATGGAGATCGGCGATTACAGCTATTTCACGCATTACGGAAAGCTGGAGGAGACAGCCGAGATCCTGGCGCCCTATCTCGGGCCGGGTTGCCGGGAGCGGCTTGTCATCGGCAAGTTCGTGCAGATCGCCCGCGGCAGCTATTTCATCACCAGTTCGGCCAACCATCCGATGAGCGGCATCACCACTTATCCGTTCCGCATCTTCAAGCCGGAAACCTTCGGCTACAAGGATCTGCCGGTGAAGGATACGGTGGTCGGGCATGACGTCTGGATCGGCCATGACGCCGTCATCATGCCCGGTGTCAGGGTCGGCGCAGGCGCCATCGTCGCTGCTGCCTCGGTCGTCACCCGCGATGTGCCGCCCTATGCGGTCGTCGGGGGGAATCCCGCCAGCATCATCCGCATGCGTTATCCTGTCGAGGTCATCAGCGAGATCCTCGAACTTGCCTGGTGGGACTGGCCGATCGACAAGATCGAGGCCAATCTGCCGGCTCTGGAGAGTGGCGACCTCGCGGCCCTCAAGCGGGCCTGAACCGGTTCAGCCCGCGGCTGAGCCTTGCGGTCATCGCCTGCCTTGTCGGCATGGCCGCGTTCTGGCGCGTTCTATCGGTTTGAGTTGAAACGCCTATGCAAACAGAGCCTGAACAGGATAAGGCAGCGCGAGGGACGGCATGTCGTCCCTGGCAAAATATCGAAGCGATTTTGTCTCCGTATCCGTCCACGCGCCGCCGCCTTCAAGCACCTGGCATTTGAACAGTGTCACCATGTACTCGACTTGATGACCATTCGGGTAGGTGTACCTAAACTCACGTCCGCCGAAGACGCCCAGAATGCTGGTTGAGGAGGCGATAAAGCCAGTCTCTTCCATCACCTCTCGAATGACAGCTTCCTGCGGTGTCTCGCCGGGCTCGATTGCACCGGCAGGTAGGCTCCATCCTTCCCCTGACGCCTTCTCCTGCAGGAGCAGATTGCCCGCATGGTCATGAATGACGGCAGCGACGGAAGGGAGCAGAAGCAAGCGGTTTCCGATCAAGCCGCGAAGCTCCATAAGATAGGATGTCATTCAGATACTCTCTTTGAAGTGGAGCGCTCATTTTGTGTGCCGGGGAAGACTTAGGCAAGAGCATCGCCGGGGTGCACGCGGTCGGCGGCCGTCGCTGCCACAGCCGTATCAGACTGCTATCTCCTTCGTTATCACCTCGAAGCGTTTGAGCACTGCCGGGCCGAAAGCCGTCGACATGGCGACGTCGGTGGCGTCGCGGCCCGTCGCCATCAGGATGCGGCCGATGCGCGGCGTGTTGTGGCGGGCGTCGGCCGTGTACCAGCGGCCGCTGAGATAGACCTCGAACCAGGCGCTGAAATCCATCGGGTTCGGATCCCTGGGCACGCCGATATCGCCGAGATAGCCGGTGCAATAGCGCGCCGGGATGTTCATGCAGCGGCAGAGCGTGACGGCGAGATGGGCGAAGTCGCGGCAGACACCTGATCGGTCCGTATAGCCGCCGAAGGCGGTGCGCAGCGGATCGGCCTTCTGGTAATCGAAGGCGATGCGCCTGTGGGTGAAATCGAGGATCGCCTGGACGCGCGGCCAGCCGGGCGCTGTCTTGAAAAAGGTCTTCCAGGCGAAATCGGACAGGCGGTCGGTATCGCAATAGCGGCTGCCGAGCAGGTAGACGAGCACATCGTCGGGCAGATCGTTGATAGCGTGCTGCATGGCGTCTTCGGGCACCGGATCGGGCAGGCCGCTGTCATAGATTTCGAATTCGGTGGAAATGGTCGTCAGACCCGGCGGCGCCACGATACGGCTGCAAGCATTGCCGAAGCCATCCATATAGGACCAGGCTTCTATCGGCTGGTCGAAGCTCAGCACCTGTTCCGTCAGCAGATCCGCGCGGCGGGACGGGTGGATGTCGAGGACCAGCAGCATGGGTGTTTCGTGCTTGCATTGATAGCCGATGTGAAAGCCTGCACGGATCTTCATGGGGGTCGTGGTCCCTTGTCAGATGAAACGTCCTGCAGGCGAATGCACAAGCGGGCCAGGCGTTCCGTCACCTGCCGCTTGCGGCATTAAATTCCTGTTCCGTCGTGACGTTGACCTGCACGCGCATGCTGTCGAAATCGCGCGCGCCGCCGTCATAGCTGCCGGAGAGAGGCACGGCCTGGCGCGGGTCGCGGGCGACGCCGACGCGGATCAGGTCGCGGTTTCCGACGATGCCGTTGGTGGGATCGAATTCCACCCAGCCCGCGCCCGGCAGGTAGACCTGGCACCAGGCATGGGTCGAGCCGCCGCCGAGCGTGACGGAGCCGTCGCGATCGGGCACATAGACGTAGCCGGTGACGAAGCGGGCGGCGAAGCCGAGCGAACGGGTCGCCTCCATCATCAGCAGCGCAAAATCGCGGCAGGTGCCGCTGCGCAGCCGCAATGTAACGTCGGGCGGCTGGGTGCCGTGCTCGAAGCGCCTGGCATAGCTGAAGCTCTCATGGATCGCATAACAGAGTGTCATCAGGATATGGCCGGTGCGCGGCTGTCGAACAATCGGCACGAATTGCCGCGCCCATCTGCCGACCTCGTCTGCGGGATCGGGATAGTGCCTGTCGATGGTGCGTTCGAGATCGACCGCCTCGTCCTCGTCATAGGTGAAGGGAAAGCTGAGCGCCTGGCGGTCGATCTCCAGATCGAGCGGCACCTGCGCCGTATGGTCGAGGCGGATGACGGTTTCGAAGCGCAGTTCGGCCGAGGCGGCCGTTATATCGACCAGCGCGATGCAATTGCCGAAGACATCGTGAATCCAGCGGACGGATTCCGGTTTGGGAAAGACATTGAGGCTGCAGCTCAAAAGCGTCTGGTCGAAACTGTCGCGGGGGCGGAACATCAGCCGGTGCTGGCCGAAATGCACCTGCCGTTTGTAATGGTAGGATGTGATGTGGCGGACGGAGAAAATCGTCATCCTGCCTCCGTGTTTTCATGACGTGGCACTCAACTGACCGCGGAGGAGGCGTCCGTCACTTCTCTCTGCGCGAGAGCGGATAGGCGGGTGCATCGTAGAGCACGCGGATCTGCCTTTCGTCGAAGCGGGCTTCGTTCACTTCCAGCACGCAGCCGCGCAATTGCGAGCCGGGCATCTCTTCCATGGCAAAACGCAGTGCTTCCGCGGCGGTTTCGAAGCGCCTGTAGCGGGGGCCGCGGGAGCTGCGCAATGTCTTGCCGGTGTAGAGCCCGGCTTCGATCGTATAATTGAATTCTGCCACGTGATGGTCCTTGCTCGTTCCTGATATGGCCGAGCCATTCGGGTGTCGGAGTATTGCGGCTCTTCCGGGCCGGCGGTTTCAGGATGAAACGGCGGGTAATGTCACCCTCGTTTTCTGGCGCTCGCTGCGTTCGTCCTGCCTGATTTCGCGCTGTCTCAAGCGCAGCCGCTTGCGAACATCCTGAAGCTTTTCGGCATCGGAGTCTTTTTCGGGCTGCGGCGCGCGGAAGAGATTTTCGGCTGCGCGCTTGTCGGTGGTCATATTGCTGTCCTCTTGGATGATGGGCGGGACGGCCGGAAGGCCGCCGCGCCGGATTGGGCTCGGGCGTTATTTCTTCTTGTCGCTGCCCGTGCTGCTGCCTGCCATCTTGACCTGCGTGCCGGGTGCGGCAGGCGTTGCCGAGGATGCGGCAGAGCGGTCTTTCTTCGGCTTGCGGGTTTCTTTGTTGCTGCGCACTTGGCCTTTCGCCATGGTTTCCTCCTGGTATGACGATGCGGGACAGATCAGGTATTGCGGCCCGCCGACGGTTGGCCGGCGCGGTCGTTGCGGCATCAAAGGGGCAGGGGTCCGATGCCGGAATGCTCGTCCAGAGAGGCTGCCAATGTGGAAAGGCGCGATTGCCCTTGGGATTGTTCTGGGGAGTGCCCCAGGGAATGGATGCGCAGCGTGCTTGTTCCCCGGCCGGTCTCCGGCCCACGGCTGAAATTGGGAAAAGCCACGAAACTTTCCACGGCTTCAAAACGATCGCCCTGCCGCCCGGCGGCTTCGGCACGATCGAGAATGCCGAGCGCCACATTCTCACGGTAGCCGAATGCGCCGGTCCGGATGAGATTGCGCGACAGGCTTGGCGGATAAAAATCGGAAGACATCGCGTCCTCCTTTCGTTGGGGCCAGGGCTAACGCCCGAACCAGCAGCGCCCTTGAAGTGGCTACCAGCAATTGGAATCCTGCGCTTATTCGCTGCGCCGCGCAAGGCGTTTTTCGTGGGATGGGGATCCGGGCAGCTGTCGCGGCATAAACTTTTCGAATATTGCGCCGACGCCAGAAGCCGTTAATTTGAAGGCGGACATTTCAAGCAACGGAAATCGAAGATGAGCATCGCTGTTTTGACGACCTACGTTCTTGTCGTGCTCGGGCTGATGGTGATTCCCGGGCCAGCGACACTGCTGGTTCTCGCCCGATCGGTCAGCGGCGGCAGGCGGGCCGGCATCGCAACGGGGCTTGGCATTGGGGTCGGCGATCTCATCCATTCCACCATGGCGACCTTCGGCCTTTCGGCCTTGCTCGCGACGTCGGCGCTCGCCTTCGAAGTGGTGAAATATATCGGCGTGGCCTACCTCATCTATCTCGGATACCGGGCCTTTATCGAAAAGTCAGGCAACCTCGATATGGCGGCAGCGCCGGAGATCGGCCCCGGCAAGGCTTTCCGGCAGGGGATATTCACGGAAATCCTGAACCCGAAGACGGCGCTGTTCTTCCTCGCTTCCTGCCACAGTTCATCCATCCCGAAAGCGGATCGGTGATCGGGCAATTCGCGCTGCTCGGCATCATCTTCGTGACGCTCAGCATCTGCGTGACCTCTGCCCTCGCCTTCGGCGCCGGTTCGGTACGCGGCTGGCTCAGCCGGAACCGGACGATCGGCCGCTGGCAGGGCAAGGTGATCGGCTCGATCTATATGGCGCTTGGCGTGCGGCTGGCGTTTCAGCAGCAGTGAGCGGTGCCCGGCCACTGATACGACCGGGCTTTGAGTTGCTACCGCTTTATCGCGGCCAACTGGCGCTCAAAACTCCCCAGATCGAAATAGTCGCGCCAGACGGTGATCCTGCCGTTTTTCACCGTCAGCGTGCCCATGACCGGCAGGGTGATCTGGCTGCCGCTTTCATGGGTGAAGATATCGATGCGCTCGTTCAGAACGACGTTGCCTGACGCGGCGATTTCCGTGACCTGCCAGTCCACCTTGAAGGCGGAGCCGATGCCGAAATCGGCGTGGAATTTACGGACGTTTTCGCGGCCCACAATATCGGGCAGGGGCACGTTGTCGTAGAGCACGTCTTCGGCAAGCATGGCGAGCGCCTCCTTGATGCGGTTGGCGCTCCAATGGGCGAAGAAGACCCTTGCGGTTTCGAGCGGTGACATATCAACCTCCCTCAGCCGAACTTGACGAGGTTGAGGGCCGGCAGCGGGCCGCCGGGGAATTGCGTCAGGCTGCCGCCGACCTTGAGGGGGCCGAGGTCGACGCCGGCAAAGCCGAGGCGCGCGATGAGATCGGCGACTTCGGCCTTCGCCTTGATATCATCGCCCGAGTAGAAGAGCACGCGGCTGCCGCCTTCGGCGTGCGGGTCGGCCGAAACGAGGTTGGCGAAGAGGTGGTTGAAGGCTTTGACGAGGCGGGCGCCGGGCACGAGGCCGGCGACGATTTCGCTCGACAGACGGCCGCCGAGCTCTGCCGGCTTGAAGAGGGGCGCCTCGATCGGGTTATTGGCATCGATGACGATGCGGCCGGCCCAATCCGGCAGGCCGGCAAGGGCGGAAGGCAGCTTCGACCAGGGTACTGCGATGAGGACGATATCGGCCCTGGCTGCCTCCTCGATCGTGCCCGCGGTGATATGCGGGGCGAGCTCGGCGGTGAGCTCGGCAAGGCTTTCCGGGCCGCGGCTGTTGGCGATGGTTGCGGAAATACCGTTGCGAGCGAGTGCGCGGGCGAAGGCGGAGCCGATATTGCCGGCGCCGATGATACCGATGGACATGGCAAGTTTCCTTTCTGGATGGCGTGCTGGTTTCGATGGAACCAATATCGCGATGCCATTCCCCTTTGATTAGAGGGAGGTGGGTGGTATCAGTTTCAAGTCTTTGTTGAAGGTGGCGAACGATGGAAAGCCTGGCGAACCTGGAATCCTTCGTGCGCAGCGCAGAACTTGGCGGCTTTTCGGCGGCAGCACGTCGCCTCGGCCTGACGCCGGCGGCGGTCAGCCGCAATGTGGCGGCGCTCGAGGCCAATCTGAAACTCCGGCTCTTTCACCGCAGCACGCGCAGCCTGACGCTGACAGAGGCAGGCGAGCGCTTTCTTCTCTCCGTGCGTGATCATCTCGAGGGGCTGCAGGGGGCGATTGCCGAGATCTCCAACGAGCATGCGGAGCCGGCAGGCGTGCTGAAGGTTAGCCTGCCGCCCGGTTTGGGCACGGGCTATATCCTGCCGATGCTGCCTGATTTCATGAAACGATATCCGCTGGTGCAGCCGGAATGGATGTTCGAGAACCGGCAGGTGGATCTGATCGGGGAGGGTTACGACGCGGCAATCGGCGGCGGCTTCGAGCTTGCCTCGGGCGTGGTGGCGCGGCCTCTGGCGCCGGCCCATCTCGTGGCGGTGGCGTCACCTGCCTATATGCAGGGCCGCGTGCCACCGGTCGATCCTGCCGGACTTGCGGGGCTCGACGGCATCGTCATGAAATCGATCAATACCGGGCGCATTCCGCTACGGCAGATGCGTAACGCAGCGGGAGAGGAACAGCCGGTCGATCTCGCGGCAAAGATCGTCGTCAACGATCCCGCTGCCATGCGCGGTGCGGCCCTTCTCGGGCTCGGGGTCACGCTGCTCTCGAAGCCGGATGCGCTTGCCCATCTCGACAGCGGCGAACTGATCCGGCTCGTGCCCTCCTGGTATGTCGATACCGGGCCGATCTCGATCTACTACGCCAACAAGAGGCTGCTGCCCCTGAAAACGCGGGTGTTCATCGATTTCGTCATCGAGGGTTTTCAGCGTCAGCGGCTGGCCGAGCGTTTTGCCGGCAGCATCGGTTGAGGCCCATCGGGCCGGTAGCCGAGCACGAAGGCGATGACCTTTGCAGAGGACATTTCGCAGGGTTTCAGCGTGCTGCCGCTGGTCTCCAGCAGATAGAGGTTGAAGCTGACGATATCGGTGCCGGCGAGATCTTCGGCATAGAGCCAGATGCGCTTGCCGTCGGCCGAGCGCTTGACGGTTGCGCCCCAGCGGCCGGCTTCGAATCTGCCTTCGCTGTAGCCCTCGGGGATAAGGGCAAGCGCGCGAGTGAAATCGTCTGCGGGGTTCATGCTTGTCTCTATGAGGCAATGTTACGCTGCATAGGTGGCGGCGCGGGCGGTGCCTCGCAAGGTCGCGTCGTCGGAAGCATCGGTAAAGGGCGTCTCGTTATCAATCTGAGACGCACGGCCACCCCAGGAGAACAGGAGGATCGCCGGCGGGTGCTTCAATCCGAAAACGTCTTCCTCAAGCGATGAATATGGGCTGCACCGATGCCGCAGCAGCCGCCGATGATGGTCGCACCCGCTTCGGCCCAGGAGCAGGCATAGTGCGAATAGGCATCGTCATTCAGATCGTTGCGGGTGTCGTGCAGGCCTTCATTGGCGGCTGCTTCGCCCTGTTCCCCTTCGAAGGCATTGGCATAGACGCCGATTTCGAGGGGAGCACCCATCTTCCGGAACACCCGCGCTGCCGTCTCCACGGCCGCCTGCATGACCTCGGGCTTGCTGCAATTGAAGAGGAGGGCTTCAGCACCCGAGGATGCCGCCCAGGACGCCGCGTCCTCGACCCTTTCGTTGGAACGGAGCTTCGGTTCTGCGCCCTTCATGGCTGCCTCGTCATCCGCCACCGTGAAGGAAATCCAGAACGGTTTGCCTGATGTCGCCACCGCCTTGCGGACGGCCTCTGCCTCGGCAATCAGGCTCAGCGTCTCGCCGAGCCATATATCGACGAAGGGGCCGAGGTTTTCGACCAGCACCTCAAGATAATCCTGCACCCGCGAAGGCTGAAAGTTCTGCGGCTCGTATGAGCCGAAGATCGGCGGCAGCGAACCGGCGACCAGCACCTTCCGATCCGTAACGGCATCGGCCGCCTCACGTGCCAGGCGGCCGGCAAGACGGATCAGCGCCGGCCCTTCCTTCCGAAACCGGTCCTCGCCGATGTGAAAGGGCACGAGCGCATAGCTGTTCGTCGTAACGATTTGCGAGCCGGCGGCGATGAATTCCTGGTGTACCTGGCGCACGATGTCAGGCGAGTTGATCAGAGCCAATGCCGACCATTCCGGCTGTTTCAGTTCGGCGCCCAGCCGCAGCAGTTCGCGGCTCATGCCGCCATCGAGAATTCGGGTCGTGCTCACGAAGAGGTCTCCATTCGGTCTGTCGCGCCGTGACCGGCGGCGGGTTTTTCATAAGAAAGTGGGTGGGGTGCAGATGGTTCGTGGGTAAGCGAGTTCATGGCCGGTTCTTTGGGTCTAGCGACGGACCGGCACCTGCGCTTCGAGACCTCGAAAGACGCGGGCGACCACTGCGGTCAAGGCAAGATAGAAGAGGGTGACGACAAGCAGCGGTTCATAGACGAGCAGCGTGTCCTGCCGGACCTTGTTGGCGACGGCGTAGAGATCCATCACCGTCACCGTAAAGGCGAGCGGCGTCGCCTTGAGCTGCATGACGATCTCTCCCGCAATGGTCGGCAGGGCGATGCGAATGGCACGCGGCAGCCAGATGCGGCGGGTCAGCATCCAGGGCGACAGGCCGAAGGCCCGGCCGGCTTCGAGCTCCCCCTTGGGAACGGCAAGCAGTGCGCCGCGCAATACCTCTGCCTCATAGGCGGCGTAGTTCAGCGTGAAACTGACGGCGGCAAAGAAGAATCCTTCGCGCAGGATCGGCCAGAACAGGCTCTGGCGGATGCCGGGGATCATGGGGAGCAGCGAACCCACGCCGTAGTAGAGAAGCCACAGCTGGATCAGCAGAGGTGTGCCGCGAAAGAAGGTGCAGTAGCCTCGCGCCAGCAGCCGTGTCAGTCCGCCGCCGCTGACCTGCGCGAAGGCGAGGCCAATCGCAATGATGAAGCCGAACACCACTGATATCACCAGCAGGCAAACAGTCTGCCAGGCGCCCGTCAAAAGCAGCGGCCAATAGGAAGAGATCCAGGTGAAATTCATCGGGCGTTCTCTTCAGGCAAGGCGCGGCTGCCCCCGCCGCACCCGCGCCTCGATCAGTTTGAAGAGGACGTTGGAAACGAGCGTGATGGCGAGGTAGAGAAGGGCGGAAGCAAGGAAAAAGACGAAGTAGTGTTTGGTGCTTGCCCCGGCAAGACGGGTGGCGAGCGCCAGTTCCTGATAGCCGACGACCGCAACCAGCGCGCTGTCCTTGGTGACCGACATCCACAGATTGGCAAGGCCCGGCAGGGCGTTCGGCAAGAGTGCAGGCAACATCACGCGGCGAAACCTCAGCGCCGGCCCCATGCCGAAGGCCTTGGCGGCCTCGATCTGGCCAACGGGAATGGCGAGGATCGCGCCGCGCAGCACCTCCGTCATATAGGCGCCCTGCACGAAGCCCAGCACCGCGACGGCCGCGACAAAGCCGTTCACGTTGACCGGCGGCAGGTCGAACGCGGCCAGGAGCCGGTTGAGGCCATCGGTGCCGGCATAATAGAGCCCGACGATCAGGATCAGCTCGGGAACGGCGCGAATGACAGTGGTGTAGACATCGAGCAGCAAGCGGAGAACGCGGTTGCCCGAAAGCTTTCCAAACGCGCCGGCCGTGCCGAGCAGCAGGCCGATCGCGAAAGCGCAAGCCGAGATGGCGACCGTGGAGACCGCACCTGCCAAGAGAACGCCGCCCCACCCCGGAGGGTAGGGAGACAGCAGGTCGAGAATACCTTGTTGCGCGGTCGCCATTGTCAGGACTGCTTACTTTGCGCCGTAGATGTCGAAATCGAAGTATTTCTTGGTGATGGCGTCATACTGGCCGCTGGCCCGGATTGCCGATATCGCCGCGTTCAGCTTGGCTTTCAGCTCCGTGTCTTCCTTGCGCAGGCCGCCCGAAACGCCGGCTCCGAGAATTTCCTTGTCGTCGGCGACGTCGCCCATCTTGGCGCAGCAATCCTTGCCGCCATCGCTTTTCAGGAAAGCGTCAAGCGCCAGCGAATCGCCGAAAACATAGTCGATACGGCCGGAAGCGAGGTCCTGGAAAGCCTCGTCGAGCGTCTGGTAGGTCTTCTCCTGCGCAGCCTCGGCGAAATACTTCTTGTAATATTCCGACTGGATCGTCGACACCTGGATGCCGATGGTCTTGCCCTTCACATCCTCGGCGGTGGCGCCCGGCTTCTGATCCTTGGGACCGATCAGGGTGCTCGGCGTGTTGTAATATTTGTCGGTGAAGTCGATCACTTTCGCGCGTTCCGCTGTGTTCGACATCGACGACCAGATCACGTCGAACTTCTTGCTCTGCAGAGCCGGAATGAGACCGTCCCAGGAAATGTCGACGATCGAGCATTTCTCCTTCATCTCCTCGCAGACCGCGTTCATGAGGTCGATCTCCCATCCCTGCCATTGGCCGGAGGCATCCTTGGCGAAGAAAGGCGGATAAGATTCGTTCATGACGCCGAAGCGGACTTCGGCCTGCGCGGCGACGGCGGAAAGCGCAAGGGCAACGCCGGCGAAAAGGGTGGGGATCAGCTTCATTCGCAGGATTCTCCTGGTTTGTGTTATCAATGAGAGTTCGCGCGTCAGTGGGCGCTGAGACCGGTAAATTCCCGGCAGCGGGCGCTCACCGGCGCCCCGAATATCTGTTCCGGCGGGCCTTCCTCCTCGATCCGTCCCTGATGCAGGAACAGAACGCGGCTCGAGACATCCCGTGCGAAGCGCATTTCATGCGTGACGATCAGCATCGTCCGGCCTTCTTCCGCGAGGTCACGGATCACTTTGAGAACCTCGCCGACCAGCTCCGGATCAAGCGCCGATGTCGGCTCGTCAAACAGCATGACGTCAGGATCCACGCAGAGCGCTCTTGCGATCGCCGCCCGCTGTTGCTGACCACCGGACAAGAAAGCGGGATAGGCGTCGCGTTTATCGAAGAGCCCGACCTTATGGAGCAACGCCTCGGCCTTTTCGATGGCCTCGCGCCGTGAAATGCCCATGACGTGCACCGGTGCCTCGATGACGTTTTCCAGCACCGTCCGATGAGCCCAGAGATTGAAACTCTGGAAGACCATCCCCAGCCCGGTCCGCACCCGCTCGATCTGCCGCCGACTGCGCGGCTGCAGCCGTCCGCCCCGACCCATCTTCAGCAAGATTTCCTCGCCGTTGACCGCAATGCGGCCACGATCCGGCGTCTCCAGGAAATTGATGCATCTGAGGAAGGTGCTCTTGCCGGAACCCGACGAGCCGATGATCGAAATCACATCGGACTTGCGGGCCTCAGTCGAAATGCCCTTGAGAACCTGTTGCGAGCCGAAGCTTTTATGGAGATCTTCGACACGAAGAGCAGGAGAGGACTGATCGGACATGCATGGTTCCGGCTGAACTGAATTTGCGAAGGATAATGATAAAGTAACGCGGTTTTTTCGCGCAATTTTCATCCATTCTGCATATATTATGCAAAATAATCTACTTCGTGCAGCAAATGCGGCATAATACGCGAAATGCCGCGACAGAAATCGGACTGGACAATGGAACAACTGGATCGTTTTGACCGTGACATTCTCGATATCGTTCAGCGCGACTGCCAGCTGAGAGCAGAAACGATCGCTGAAAGGGTCGGCCTATCGGTCTCGGCCGTGCAAAGGCGGCTGAAGCGCCTGCGCGAGGAGGGGATCATCAAGGCGGAGGTGGCCATTGTCGACCGCAAGGCGACGGGGACATCGATGGTGTTCATCGTCGGGATGGAGATCGAGCGGGACAATTACGACGCGCTGGCGAAGTTCCGCCTCTGGGCGGAGAAGCAGGATCACATACAGCAGGTCTATTACGTCACGGGTGCAGTCGATCTGATCGCAATCGTCACCGCCCGCGACGTCGAGCACTATGACGACATCGCGGCCCTGATCATGGCGGAAAATCCGCAGATCCGCCGCATGCATACGAATGTCGTGCTGCGCGACGTCAAGCTCGGCCTGTTCGTGCCCCTCCAATAGCGGGCAGGCCAATGGTCTCACCATTGGTTCGGGTCGCGGCCGGTCGAACAGGCCGCCTCAATGCCCCGTCAGCACCAGCGTCTGCACCGGCAGCAGCATGGCCTGCATGCGCAGGATCATCGCATGCACCACGCCGACCGTGTCGATGACATGCAGGCCGATCCATTTGAAGGTGCCGATATTGGGGTCGGCGAGTGCGTCGTGGTTGTTGGTATAGGCGTTGGCGATGCAGCTGCCGCCGGGGGGCACGTCGTCGAGGCCACCGGGGAAGAGGGGTTGCAGGAAGACCGTCAGCGTGCCGGGTCTTGCCAGTTGCGTCACGTCGACGAGCTGGTCGGTCGGGCGCAGCTGGCCGGCGGCGATCACATCCTGCACCTCCGTGACGACGAGCGGGATGATGGCGAAGGGTTTGCCGACGCAGGTGGCTTCGGCCACCATGCCGGGTTTCATCACCTGCGCCTCGATCTGGCCGAAACCGGCAACCAGCGTGCCGCGGCCGGCCTCTTCAGGCACCAGGATGCCGGCCGGCCGCAGCATGGTGTTCAGCACATCGCCGCGCCGCAGCGTGAACTGCTGAACAGTGCCGCTGATGCCGGCCTTGACGACCGTCTTGTCGAGCTCGACCTGGGCCTGCGCCAAGGCCGCTTCGGCGCTCGCCTTCTGCGCCGGCAACAGCACGTTGAGCTTGGTTTGCAGCGTCTCCTTGCTGGCATAGGCGGCGCTGACCATGCCGCGCTGGCTTTCGACCGTATTGGTGAGCCGGTCCACCTCGCGGCGGGCAACGGCGTCGTTCTTCAGGAGCTGGGTCTTCATCTGCAGTTCATCGATCGAGACCTGCAGGGCGCCTTCGGCCTGCCGGATCACGCCGTCGGCGCTCGCAAGCTCGCTCTCGGCCACCTTGGTCTGGGCTTCCACCTCGGCGATCTGCTTCTGCGCCACATCGAGTGCTGCCTTCTGGGCGGAATCGTCGAGGCGGAAGAGCGGCGCGCCGGCCGCGACCTTCTGGTTGACGCCGACATAGACCTCGTCGACCCGGCCCATAGCTTCCGGCAATATGGTGACGGTGCGGAAGACGGCAGTGACGCTCTTCGTCGAGGGGTGGAAATAGAAGATCATGGTGATCAGCGAGATGGTGAGCAGCAGGCAGGCGGTTATGCCCCAGCGCAGCTCGTACCACATGCTGTATAGGGTGATCTCGCGGCCGATGCGCTTGTCCTGAACATAGCGGCGGTAGAGATAATCCGGGAGGATGGTCAGCATCGAGCACAGCAGGAGTTCCAGCATGGTCAGATACCTTCCGCCTGCGGGTCGGGCTTGATCGCCGGCTCGGCCGGTTGCGCGTTCGTGTGGCCGGACGGTCGCGGATGCGCCGCGGCAACCGGCAGCGGCGCGATGGGTGCAGCGGTGACTGGGGCAGGAGTGACTGGAGCAGGAGTGACTGGAGCAGGAGTGACTGGGGCCGCAGTGACTGAGGCCGCAGTGACTGGGGTCGTCGCGGCAGAGGGTGCGGCGGCTGGAGCAGGGGCGGTCGGGGCGCCGCTCGCGGTTGCGCCGGGAACCGGCTCGTGGGCGGCTTCCGAAACGCGGCTTGCGAGCCGCGCCATCGATCGGGCGATCGAATAGAGCGGCGTCGAAAAATCGGGAATGCGCACGAGAGCGAGCAGCAGGCCGATGATCCAGTAGATATGGTTGTGGGTGAAGAGCGAGATCAGCGCCAGTACCGCGACGACCTCCAGCTGTGCCTTGTTGGCCCGGTGAGCGATGCGCTCGGGAACGGCATGGAGCTGGAAGTAGAAATTGCCGATGGCGAGGATCATCGCAAGCAGCAGCACGATGACGATGACGAAAAGATAGTCGGTCTCACCCGGCGCGGTGATGAAACCCGGCACATGATTGGTGAGGGCGGCGTGATAGGGTTGTGTCGCTGCCTCATCTGCTGCCGCTGCCGTTTGAGCGGCCAGGGAGGCCGTTGCGACTGTCGCGCCGATGGCGCTCCAGTGGCGGTTCTGCTGCCTTGTCGTCTTCCTTCCATCGCCCATGCCAAAGCTCCCCCGGACGGCATTTTAGTTTAACCTTAAGTCTAGGCTCTTTGTGCGCAGCACGAAAGTACGTAACGGTAACTACGGGGTAAAATCTGTGCTTCGTGCTATTCGTAAACGGTCGGGCACGTCTCTTTCAATCAGCCCGCCGGCACCTCATCGCCCGCCATCCTCCAGCCTGTGCCGCATCCAGATATTCGGCTCCTCGTAAAGCCCGAGTCCGCTCTCGCAATCGGCCGTCAGCGGCGCCAGGCCGCCTTCCATGTGATATGGCCCGGACATGGGAAAGCGCAGCCCGCTCCATTCGCTCCATTGCGACAGCGGCGCCTCGACCCGCATCGAGCGCGGCGCGATTTTGACGAGGCTCGCGCCGAGCTGCCAATGCTTGCGCACCCAGGGATCGAAGGGCGCGCCTGATGGCGCCGTCCAGGCGATGTAATCTGCGAAGGATGTCAGCGGATAGGCAGCCTTCTTGGTGGGGCGCACGGGCGCGACGAGGGCCTGGAGGCCGTGTCGTCTGGCATCGGCCTTCATGTTGCCGATCAGCCGCCCGGCCAGGTCCGAGCCGCGCATGGCGGGCGATACGACGATGGCAAGTGCGCAGAGGGCGTTGGGTTTCCGGCCCGATGCGAAGGCCTCCACGCCGCCGGCGAGAACGGCATCCCATCCGGCATCGGGCAGGGAGGCGTCGTCGTCATGTTTGGGCCAGAAGAAGGGAATGCTGTTCGATGTGGCGAAGACCCGCTCATTTCCGCTGTTATCCCTGCCGAGGGCCAGGAACTGATGGCGGCGCAGACCATCCGAAAACAGGCTGTTCCAGTATTTGACGACAACCTCGTCACCGCCGATGAATTTCGGCCAAACCGCCGCGCCGAGTTCGTCGAAAGCGGGGATGAGGTCGGGCCGTTCCTCGGCGGAGATAAGGGTGATTTCGTTGCAGGTTTCTTCCATCATGCCTGAATTTTTCCCGAATCCGTCGCTGCGACCACGCGCAGTCGGCCCTAGCAGCTCGTCATACGCAACCTTTTGTTTATGTGCCGAACGTAGCAAGGGGCGCCGGGAGGCTGGTATCAAGAGAGCGCCTGGCTCCGGCCGAAGGCGTTTCGCAAGGTCACCGGAGGAATTCGGCCCCCAACCCAGCGCTCTCTTGATGCTGCGATGATCGCAGCAGATGGTTGAGGCGGTGTCTTGCTATCTTTTCAGACGCCGCGCCAAGAGCGCGCCGGCATCGCCGATGACGATCGCCGGGATCAGCACCAGCGCCATGTCATTGATGCGCGGCGGTACATCGACGACGACGAGATTGAGGCCGAACCAGGGATTGAGGATCTGCACCATGTAGATCGCCGCCCACCAGAGCCCGAAGGGGATGACGATGAGCAGGCGGCCGAGACGGGTGGCGCTCCAGCGGTCGGCGGCTTCGGCCACCGCAATGTCGCGGGCGGCCTCGATGCCCTTGATCGCCTCGTCTGCGGCAAGCTTCTGCTGATCGGTTTCGGCTGCGAGTTTCGCCTGATAGGCAGCGAGCAGCGGGCCGGTGAATTTCTCGAGGATGCCGCCGAGCAGCAGGTCGCTCAGCCACTTCATTTCGCCCATCCGCAACGATGCGCCAGATAATACCAGCCTTCGGCTGTTGCCGCGATGAGCGCGCCCAAGGCGACCTGCAGAGCCATGGTGACATCGGGATCACGCGAGATCATCTCGCCGAGATCGGGCGCGATCAGCCCGCGGGTGACGAGGATGGCGGCGAGGTAACGCAAGAGAATGCGGATGAAGACGAGGGTCATGTCTGCTGCCCTTGATGATGATGGAGAGCGGCAGGGTGGCCTGGGGAGAGTTGTCGGCGTGAACTCGGAGCGATTGCGGTTTTTCTTGAGGCTCGGAAGGGGAAATATTTGTTTATTTTCAATGTATTGTTAACAAGGTTACTGTGTGTTTTCTGCTGGAGTTGCTCTGGACACTCTCGTCTTCGGCCTTGCGATTAATCTTCCTCGTGGCAGATCCTCGGGACAAGCCCGAGGATGGCGCCGGGTGAGTGGCAATGGCTCGCCAAGAACCTCAAATCGCCAGCCTCTAATCCGTCATCCTCGGGCTTGTCCCGAGGATCTGCTACGCTTGATGATGTTCAACACCAATCTAGGTCGTGGTGACGATTTAACGGATTGAGATTCCCAAGAGGTGGCAAATCAGATTCAACACTGACTTTTGGAGGTCAGTGATGGATTGCGAT
>NZ_JACHZR010000004.1 GCF_014193695.1 Rhizobium sp. BK316
TCGACGTCCCGCTCGTCGAGGCCGCCTCCCGGTATTTCCAGGAAGAACCTGCCCGCCGCATGCCGATATTGGCGAACGAGCAGAAGGCGATCGTCCGGGGTGATCGCAACGATATTGACCCAATCGGGATAGGACATCACGTAATAGGGCGAAATCGTCACTCCGTCCGGCGTCAGGCAGTCGTCGGCACGTAAATTCAGCCACCGATCCTGAAGGATCGTCCTGGTTTCGAGCACCTTCCAGCCGTCGTCCATGCAAGATTCCCCTGTTTTCGATCTCTTGGATCCCGGACAATAGCGTATGTCCGTTTTTTTTGAGTAGCGGAAATGCTGCAGCCGTGTGAGACGTCGATTTCATGAACCGTCTCTGCTATCGATCGGCTTTTGCCGAGCCCCCCGCATCGATGGTCCGTCTTCTCGTCACCTATATGGAACAGCTTGTGCCCCCGTCCGGCGTTGCGTTGTCATCTCCCGTCGCGGCCGCCGGCATCGCCAGGGAGCGTCCCGATGCGGAGGGCTATCTTCAGCTTTATCGATCCGTCGGGATGCCGCTGCAATGGAACGAGCGTCTGCGGATGACAAGGGAAGGCCTGTTGGCGTTCCTGCGCAGCAGTTCCACCGCTCTCTACATTCTGCGGCATGACGGACGATCCGTCGGGCTGTGCGAGTTTACGGGCGTCGGCGAAAGGGAGGTGGAGCTGAAGCACTTTGGCCTCATTCCCGAGGTCCAGGGCCGTCGTCTCGGGCCTTATCTTCTGGATTGGTCGCTGCGGGCTATATGGGCTTATCTGCCTGACCGCGTGTGGCTCCGCACCGACACCTGGGATCACCCGAAAGCCAAAGCCACCTACGAGCGCATCGGCTTCAGGGCCTATGCCGAAGTCTGGGAAGAGTTTGCGGACTGATCCTGCGTCGCAAGCCATCGCCTGCCACGGCAAGCCGGGGCAGGGTGCGTGCCCCCTGAAAGAGCACGCACACCATCAATTGACGATCAGCGAAAGCCGCCGGCGGCGGTCAGTCGCTCGCCGGTCAGCCAGCCGGCGTCGTCGGAGGCGAGGAAGACCGCGATCCTGGCGATATCGTCGGGCTGGCCGATGCGCCCGAGCGGGGTCTGGGCCACGGTGGTGTGCTCCAAATCGGAGCCGATGACGCCTATGCTATGCGTGCCTTCGGTCTCGATAATGCCGGGCAGGATGGCGTTGACGCGGATCTTGCGCGGGCCGAGTTCATTGGCAAGCACGCTGTTGATGGCGTCCACCGCTCCCTTGGTCCCGGCATAGACGGCGGTGGCTGGCGGAGCCATGCTGGTCACCACGGAGGAAATGTTGATGATGCTGCCGCCCTCGCCAATGTGTTTGACGGCGGCCTGGGTGGTCAGCAGGAGGCCGAGTACGTTCACGTTGAACTGGCGGTGATAGTGTTCCTCGGTAATCTCGTCGATCGCCCCGAATTCGTAAACGCCGGAATTGTTGACCAGCACGTCGAGACGGCCGAATTCCTTGATCGCAGCGTCGATCAATCCCTGTGCCTGCTCGGCCTTCGAAACATCGCCCTGTACCGCGATGGCCTTGCCGCCGGCGGCCGTGATCGTCTCGACGACGGCGTCTGCACCCGCCTTGCTCGAGGCGTAGTTCACCACCACTTTTGCACCCTCTGCGGCGAGCGCCCTGGCAATCGCAGCGCCGATCCCCTTGGAGGCTCCTGTCACGACGGCGACTTTTCCAGCAAGCTTAGACATATCAGTTCCTTTCGACCCGGAGTGCCGCCGGGAGTGACGGCTTTCGTTCCGTAGTTCAGAAATTCGGAACTGTTGATCATGATATCAAGTGGCCCTATATAAAAAATCATGAGACCGCTCTTTCACCCAGCCATCGAGGACTTGAAGCCGGAAGCGATCCTCTATGCGCTCTCCGATCCCGAGCGCGTGGCGATCTTCGCACAGATCGCGGGCGTCGGCTCCAGCGGCACGTGCACTGCGCTTGCCAATCTGGGCGGGCGTGTCATCCCCAAATCATCGCTGTCGCAGCATATGAAAGTGCTGCGTGAGGCCGGCCTCATCCGGGGCGAGCGTCATGGCGTGGAGATGCGCAACCATTCGCGCTGCCAGGAAGTGGATCAGCGCTTCCCCGGTCTTATCGCGGCCATCCTCAGCGCTTACGGGCGGCGGCCGGAGGAGACGAACGCAGGGTGAGCCAGACGGTCAAGGTATGACGTGCGCGCCTGAGAAAGTCTCAGGCACCAGACCGCCCGCCATGTCTAAAGGTGTGCGAATGAGGCGAGCAGGTCGGCCGCGACGACAAGATCGTGCGTTTCGAACCCTTCCGTGAAGTCATCATAGACGGGCTGCAGCATCTTGCGTGCATCATGCGCCCGCGACGAGACATGCCGGAGCCTTGCGAGATCGCAGGCCGATCGCAATCGCCACGACAAGGCGCCGATTTCCTGGGCCAGCGCGATCGACTCGATGAGAAGCGTCTCCGCCTCATCAGGCCGGACCTCGGCCATTAGAATCGAGGCCCGGATGCGCAGAAGCTCGGGAACGCACCACTGCTCGTTCTGCGCATGGGCGCAATCGAGCGCTTCCTGGATGGTGGCGGCGGCCTCCACCAGGCGGCCGCACTTGGCCAATGCGTCCGCAAAGCCGCCGAGATAAAAAGGGAACCGTGCCAGATGCCGGATGGCGCGGAACTCCCCGACAGCTTGCTCGAGCAGACCCAGTCCTTCGGCCGACGTGTCGCCCTGAGCGCATACCACGACACCGCGACAGAAGATGGCGACCGGTCGCCAGATGACGATGCCATGCCGTACGATCTGCTCGTCGAGCATCGCGGCAATACGGCCGCAGTCCTGGAAACGTCTGCTCATGAGGAAGGTAAGGCTCGCCCATGCGAGCGCATTGCTCAGAGAAAGCTCATGCCCGGTCTTTCGCGCGAGCGCGATCGTCACTTCCGTCGTCTGCACGGCCGTGTCGGCGAAACCCGTAAGCCACTGTATGTGCGACAGGATGTTCCCGACGTCGACATTTCTGTCATACAGGAAACGCGCGAACCGCGGGTCGTTGGAGTCCTTCAAATAGTTTCCGTAAAAGCGTTCGATGCGTTGCCGGGCGCCTTCAAACCTGCCTATGAACAGGTCGGCTACGGCCAGATGCGTCTCGCCGGCCGGCAATGCGGAAGGGTCCGCCGCGGCGGCGACTGAAACGAAGGTTTCAAGCGTTGCGATGCCGGCATCGTGTTCGCCGCCGAACAGTTGATATGTTCCGATCATCCGCAGGCAACGGAGTTGATGGTCGACATCGCCGATCCGAACGGCAATTTCCAGCGCCCGTCGCATGGCGTCCATTGCCTCGGGTATGGCGCCGCGCATGAACATCGTGGCGCCTGCGAACGACACCTGAAGCTGCATCTCGGCCGCCGTTCCGACAAGTCCGGCTGCATCCAGTTCCTCAAGCGCCCGCGCTACGCGAATGCGGCATTCTTCGGTAAGAGAGAAGTGGTTCCAGAGCAGGCATCCCGCGACAGAGAGCCGGATGTGCAGCGATCTATCCGCGGCAGCCCCTCCGGTCCAGTCCAGCGCCGAGCGCAGGTCGTCGAGCGTGCCTCCATAGGCGCGTGCCCAATCCGGGGCAGGGCGGATGGCCCACTCGCTCGCTGCGCGCTCCAGAACCGCACAAATATGCTCCGCATGCCGGCGGCGGACGATCTCCTCCTCGCCGCTCGATTGCAGTCGTTCGAGACAGTAGGCGCGCGTCGTATCCAGCAGGCGATAGACAAGCTTGTCGGCAACGACATCCACGGAAAGCAGAGACTTTGCGACGAGGTTGGCCACGTCATCGATCACCCGCACCCGTTCGACATCCTCACCGGCAACGGCGCAGGCCGAATCGAGATCGAACGAACCGGCAAGGACCGACAGTCGGCGCATGACCGCGCATTCGCCCTGCGAGAGAAGATCATAGCTCCAGTCGATCACTGCCGCCAGTGTGCGATGGCGCTCGGGTCCGGCGCGATGCCCGCTCAGCAGCCGAAATCGATCGTCCAGATGCGCGAGCAGTCCGTCCGTGCCGAAGGAATCCACGCGCGTCGCCGCAAGTTCGATCGCCAATGCAAGACCATCGAGCCGCCGGCAAATCTCCGCGACCGTCACTGCATTGGCGTCGCTCAGTTCGAACGACTCGAGCCTGTCGGTCGCGCGATCCACGAAGAGCTGAATGGCGGGATACGTGAGCGCTTCGGCTGCTTTCAAGTCGGACGACGCGGGCGGCGCGTCCAGCCCCGACAGCCTGCGGACGCGTTCGCCTCTCACGCGGAGCGGCTCCCGGCTGGTGGCGAGAATCCTGATGCGTGGCGCTTCGGCCAGTATCCGATCCGCACAGAAGGCCGCCGCTTCGATGATATGTTCGCAACTATCGAACAGGAGGAGCATCTCGCAATCGCGGAGATAGCTGCCTAAGGCAGCCAGCATATCCGCTGAGTGCGTTGCCAGACCGATTGCACTCGCAATGGCAAAGGGCACAAGCGAGGGATCCTTCAACGGCGCCAGATCGATCAGCCAAACGCCGTCTCCGAACGACCCGATCTTCTGCTCGGCGACGGCCAGCGCAACCGTCGTTTTTCCAATGCCGCCGGCACCGACGACCGAAACCAGCCGGGATGCGTGCAAATCGCGCCTGACGCCTTCGATCGCATCAGCCCGCCCGAAGACTCTCGTGGTGGCGATCGGCAAATTGTGTCTCCGTATTGCCGCGGCCGTCGAGGATGGCGCGAAGCCAGACAATCCATTGACTGCGACTGGCGCGATGAACCGGTAGCCCCGGCCCGTAACGGTGGCTATGTATTGCGCGGCCCCAATGCCATCGCCGAGGGCTCGTCTCAAGGCAGCCATGTTGACCTTGAGGTTGCCATCATCGACGACAACGTTCGGCCAGACGCGCGCCATCAACTCGCTCTTGTTCACGAGTTCGCCCGGGCGCTCAACCATGACCGTCAGGATGTCAAGCGCGCGGCCTCCTATCCGAACCGGGGCATCGCCTTGCAAGAGCAGCTGGCGGTCTGGAATGAGCACGAAAGGCCCAAAGGAGAAGGATCGGGAAGGCCGCTCGTCAAGGTCGCTCGTCACAATCTTTTTCCTTCGATGAAGGCCACGAGATCAGAGAAAAGTCTCGCCGTCCGCATCGTCGAAGCTGGCGTGGGTCGGAGCGGCGGAGCTCATAACCAAATTTTACCAAAATTAACGAGCGGCAGATGGCATACACATGTAGATTGGCTGCGTAAGCATAAATCCGGTGCCCCCGAGCATTGATAGTCTTGCGTAAAGGGCGTGGCCCTGATTGCACGGTAGAACACTGCGGTCGCCCAGGCGGCCAACTATTCAGCATGTCAGTGATACAATCCGACGGCACAGATGTCTTTGGCGCAGTCTAAGATGCCAAGCTCCCGCCGGCTGTCAATATAGTATTAAAACGCGATCAGGGGGCACGGACCAAGTGTCCTGCATTGCCAGGCGGTGACGAGTTGGCGGATCGAGACCGGATGCCCCCGGCCATGTCACTCGTCGCTGCCCAAAGACCGCACGTAAGCGAGTGACCTCGAACGCGCGAGGTCGCCTTTATGGGAACTGCGATGGGGATTGCGGGCACCCTTGGCCGGAATCCGCCCTTAGCCGGAATCTCCGGCAGCATCGTCATTCAATCGGGGAAAGCCATGACAAAACACGTCTTGTTCATCGTCACCAACGCATCCGTGATCGGCCCGCACAGTCGCAAGACCGGCTTCTTTTTCGCCGAGGTCGCTCATCCCTACGATGTGCTCGACAAGGCCGGGATCGCAATCGAGTTTGCCTCACCCGCCGGGGGATGGACGCCGTATGACGCGTATGACGAGAAGGACCCTGCTCAGAAGGGATTTCTCGAGAGCAAGGCCTTTCGTCGCCTCAATCACAGCCGCAAGTTAGCCGAGGTGGACGCCGCGGATTACGACGCCATCCTGATCCCCGGCGGCCTCGGGCCGATGGTGGATATCCAGCGCAACGCGGACGTCCAGAGGGCTGTCGTGCGCGCCTGGACAACGGGCAAGCTCGTGAGTGCTGTTTGTCACGGTCCGTGCTCATTGCTCGGCGTGGACCTCGGTGACGGCACGCCGTTCGTGCGCGGCAAGAAGCTCACATCCTTCTCGAAAAAGGAGGAATATGACTATGCACGAGATGACGTGCCCTATGAACTCGAGGACGCATTGAGGGCGGAAGGCGCCGAGTACTCGTCTGCGTCCAACTGGGAACCTCACGTTGTCGTCGATGGCCGCCTCATCACCGGCCAGAATCCCGCTTCGGCGGGACCGCTCGCACAACGGCTGCTCGCCGCTCTGAAGGAGCGGGCGTAAGTCTCTCGGCACCGCGGGGCATGTCGCCGCGACCGGCCCTCTTGCCGGCAGGAGCCGACATTGCGCGGCTCGCGTCTCAGATAGGAATGAACCATGTCCACTCGCATGAAGATCGTGGGTATCCTGACCGCGCGCCCTGGCAAGGCATCCGAACTCGGAGCGTTTCTTTCGGCAATGCGAATCCGAAGCCGGGCCGAGCCCGGAAATCTGCGGTGGGATATCTGGCGAGACAAGGCCAATCCTGACCGCTTCGTGCTCGATGAGCTTTATGCCGACAAAGCGGCCGTCGCTGCGCATCGCGATGCTGCGCACTTCAAGGACTATGCCGCCAAGATCGGCGATCTCGCCGACCGGACACCGATCACTCTCGACCCGGTCGAGGTCGATTAACCCAGGGGAGAAAATGCGATGAAAAACGCGATAACAGGATTGCTCACCGTCATGATCACAACCGCTTCCGCCGTCGTCGGCCACGCAGCCGACAAGCCTGTGTCCATCGTGCTGGTGCACGGCGCGTTCGTCGATGCCTCGGGCTGGCAGCAGGTCCACGACATCCTTTCCGCCGAGGGCTACGAGGTACTGGCCGTCCAGAATCCCACGATTACCCTGCAGGGTGACGTCGATGCCACCAGGCAGGTCATCGCCCGGGCCAGCAAGCCGGTGGTCCTTGTCGGCCATTCCTATGGCGGGGCCGTCATTACCGAGGCCGGCAGCCTGCCAAAGGTCAAGAGCCTGGTTTATCTCGCTGCATACGCGCTTCAAGCCGGCGAGTCGGTCTACGACATCGGCACGGCGCCGACGCCGGGCGAAGACAAGGCGCCGCTGCTTCCGCCAAGCGACGGATTTCTGTTGGTAGACTTTGCGAAGTTCCCGACATCCTTTGCAGCCGACGTCGATCCCGCCAAGACGAAGTTCATGGCCGAGTCTCAGGTTCCCTGGGGGCTCGGCGCTGTGCAGACAAAAATCACCACGCCGGCGTGGAAGGAAAAGCCCACCTACTTCATGGTGACAAAGAACGACCACATGATCCCGCCCAGCCAGCAGCGTTCCATGGCAGCGCGTGCCGGCGCCAAGGTCGTTGAAATCGCCTCCAGCCACGCCGTGATGCTTTCGCATCCGCAGGAGGTGGCGGACTTTATCACCAGCGCGGCCGCGCCGACGAACTAAGGCACGCCCATACCGTCTTAACGCCCTTGCGAAGAGTGCCGGAGGATTGAGCAGGCAGCCGTCGACGAAGCCAAGGTTATCGAGGAGAGGAGAAACGCATGAGAGCCGCGCGCATACTCCAATATCACAAGCCGCTCGTCCTGGAAGACATAGCGGTTCCCGATATCAACGCGGACGAAGTTCTGGTCAAGGTTGCGGCATGCGGGATGTGCCGCTCCGACGTTCTTTTGGTCGACGGATTTTTCCAGAACTACGGCGATATTCCCCCGCCGGTTATCCCGGGCCATGAAATCACCGGCACGATCGAGAAGATTGGCGACGTCGTATCGAAGGCCGCGGGGCTGGAAGAGGGTGATCACGTCGTGGTCGCGCCCGGATGGGGCGATGGCGTATGTCGCCATTGCCAGGTCGGCAACACGCATATCTGCGCCAATGTGCGTTGGCCCGGCTTCGGCACCTATGGTGGCTTTGCGGAATATATTCCCGTTCCGGCACGCTACGTTATCAAGGTCGCGAAGCATTTGAAATTTGAAGAGCTTGCTCCGCTGACCGATGCCGGATTGACGCCCTATCGCGGCATCAAGAAGATCCGCGATGCCGGTGGCCTCGGACCTGATCGGGTGATCGGCGTGTTAGGCATCGGCGGGCTCGGTGCCTATGCGGTCCAATATGCCAAGCTGCTTGGCGCTGGTGCGGCCGTCGTTGCATTCGCCCGCAATCCGGACAAGCTGGCCATCGCAAAGAGCTATGGCGCCGACCACATCATCGATATCAAGGGCAAGTCCGCTGGCGATATCGGCAAGGAGCTCAAGAAGGCCACCGGGCAGGACAAGCTCGATGCGATCATCGATTGCGCCGGCGCGCGGGAGATGATGCAACTGGGGTTCGCCTTGTTGGCGATCAGTGGCCACTATGCGGATGTCGGCTTCATCGCCGATCGCATCGACATTCCGTTGTTCCCGCGAGTCTCCGGCGAGCAGACATTTCATGGGTCTTTCTGGGGTAATAACGCCGACCTCAGCGAGGTGATGGCGCTCGCCGCCGCAGGCAAAATCCAACACACTATCAAGACAATCAGTTTCGATGAGATCAACGAATATCTCGATCTCCAGCGGGACAATAAAGTCGTCGGGCGGGCGGTCGTGAAGTTCTGATGCCGTCAAGGCCCAATGCAGCCGCCGAGCAATGCACAGGAGTTTGAACATGTTCCAAAAGGCCTTCGAACCGCAATGCAAGGCAGTGGCAACCCATTGCACAGATGCGGCGCAACACCGGCGTCGCGGTTTGACGCTGTTTGCACTGGCGCTTGGAAGCTTCTGCATCGGGACGTCCGAATTCGCCAGCATGGGCGTTCTGCAGCTCTTTGCCGAAAGCCTCGATATCAGCATACCGGTGGCAACAAATGCGATCACGGCCTATGCGTTCGGGGTCGTGATCGGTGCCCCTCTCGTCACGCTCGCTGCCGCGCGATTTAACCGGAAGAGCCTGCTTCTGGTTTTGCTCGGCCTTTTCATCGTCGGCAATATGCTCTCCGCGCTTGCCGCCAATCTCGGCATGTTCGCGCTCGCCCGCTTCATCAGCGGTATGCCCCAAGGCGCTTATTTCGGTGCCGGCGCCGTCGTCGCCTCCTATATCGTGGGGCCTGGACATGGCGGCAAGGCCTTTGCCCTCGTCATGACGGGATTGACGGTTGCGACCATCATAGGCTCGCCGCTCGCTACCTTTCTCGGCCAGAACCTCGGCTGGCGGAACACCTATTTCGCCGTTGCCGGCGCGGGTGTGCTGGCGCTTCTGGCCCTTTGGGCATGGGTGCCGCGAACCGAGGCGCTGGACGGCGGGCCGATCGCACAGGAACTGAGTTCGCTCCGCCGAGGCTCCGTCTGGATCATGATGCTGGTCGCCGCCTTGGGCGTGGCGAGTATCTTCGCCGTCTACACGTTCATCGGACCGTTCGTGACCGATGTCGCTGTCATCGACAGGGCATGGATCCCGGTGGCGCTGGCCCTCTTCGGTATCGGCATGACGGCAGGGAACCTTATCGGCGGACGGATCGCCGACAGCCACCCTTCGTGGGGGCTCGTCGTTGGCTTCGGCAGTGCGCTCATCGTACTGGCGGTCCTCGCATCATCAGGGGGAAATGTCGCGCTGCTGATGATCGGCCTCTTCGGTGTCGGCACGACGATGATGATTGCTATCCCTACGATCCAAGTAAGATTGACGAGCTTTGCGCCGGAAGCACCAACTTTGATGGGCGCCATGAATCTGGCGGCCCTCAACGTTGCCAACGCCATCGGCGCCTGGGCCGGCGGAGCGGCGATCGCGGCCGGATTCGGCCTTCTCTCGGCGGTCTGGGCCGGGTTCCTCTTGACGCTTCTTGGCCTGGTCGTCTTTGCAATCACGCTGCCGCGCGCGCCTCAACTCGCTGCTGCCTGAGGCGATAGCGTACCGTTTAGGGTGTCGATGGAGATCGAAGCGTGGCGATGATATCAAGTATGATCTCCCGCCGATGAAGAAAGAAAGCCGGTCCTTTAGCGATATCTGCGCCGGAATTGACAAATAATATTTCCGGCCGTGTCTCTATCAAAGATAAAGGCGCATTCGATACTGTTTATTTACCATGCAATATTAAGTTCCGAGAACGTGCTCGCTCAGGAGGTGGATCGAGCGCGTAAACGGCGGTTTGCCGCATCTTGGGGATCGATCATGAAGCTCACCATTGCCAGAAATCTCGCCATCGTGGGCATTGCCGTTTCCGTCGGCATGTTCGCTTCCTTCGGGCTGCAGCAGGCCGCACTCGAACGGCTCAAGGTCAACGGGCCGATCTACGAGCAGATCGTCTATGGCAAGGACCTGATCGCCGATATCCTGCCGCCGCCGCTCTTCGTGGTCGAATCCTACATGCTGTCGCATGAGGCCAACGATTTTCCCGACCTTGTTGATGCCAACCTCGCCAAGATCGCGACGCTGAAGGCAGCCTATGAGGATCGACGCGCCTATTGGCAGACGACCCGCCTGCCGCAGCCGCTCAAGGACGAGCTCAACAGGCAAGTGCTGGCCAAGGGCGACAACTTCTGGAAGGTGATGGAAGAGGATGTCATCCCGGCACTCAAGACCGGGAAAGGCGGTGCTGCGGCCGAACCGATGGTCAAGCTGAGAACCGCCTTCCACGAACATCAGGATGCGGTCGAAAAGCTGGTGGTCAATTCCGATACCTATCTCAAGGGGCAGGAGAAGAATGCTGCCGATGAGATCATGACCTGGACCTCGGCCGCCGCAGCGGCTTCGCTCGCATCCTTCCTGCTGCTGCTTGCCGGCCTCTATTTCTTCCGCCGCCGCGCCATCCTGCCGATCGATGGCATGAAGCGTTATATGAGCGGCCTTGCCAATGGCGATTTCTCGCAGGACGTGCCCTTTGCCGAGCGCAGCGACGAGATCGGCCAGATGGCGCAGGCCGTCGTCGTCTTCCGCAACAATTCGCTCGAGCGCCGCGAAGCGCACCTGCGCGAGGCGGGGGCCAAGGAAGCCGAAGTGACCCGCGAACGCCAGCTGGCCCTGGAGCGCGCTTCCGAGGAAGCCGCGCGTGACGAGGTGATCCAGTCGCTCACCCGGGCGCTCGAGGAACTGTCGCGCGGCAATCTCGGCTTCCGCATCGATACCAGGTTCTCATCCGCCTACGAAGAGCTCCGCGCCGCCTTCAATTCCAGTGTCGATACGCTGTCCAGCTCGATCGACGCCGTCTCCGGCGCGACCAGCACGCTGCGCCATTCGTCGCATGATATCGCCGGCGCCATGGAGGCGCTGTCGAAGCGGACCGAGCAGCAGGCCGCGACCATCGAAGAGACATCGGCCGCACTCACCGAAATCACCTCTGCCGTCGGCAGTTCCTCGTCGCAATCGGCCGAGGCAAGCCGGATGACTGATGAGACCAGCAAGGCCGCGCTGCAATGCGCCGAGTTGATGCGCGAGGCAATCGCGGCAATGCAGCGGATCGAGAGTTCGTCCGACCAGATCGGCTCGATCATCAACGTCATCGACGACATCGCCTTCCAGACCAACCTTCTGGCGCTGAATGCCGGCGTCGAGGCGGCCCGCGCGGGCGAAGCCGGCAAGGGTTTTGCCGTCGTGGCACAGGAAGTGCGCGAACTTGCCTCCCGCTCCGCCAATGCCGCCAAGGAGATCAAGGTTCTGGTCTCGACATCTTCGGACCAGGTCGGCTCGGGCGTGGCGCTCGTCAACCGCACGGGCGAAGCGCTCTCCCACATCGAGACCAGGGTCCAGCATGTTGGCCGACTGATCGATGCCGTGGTCACGTCCTTGAACGTGCAGTCCTCGGCGATCGGCGACATCAACAGCTCGGTTCATGCGATGGACGAAGTGACCCAGCGCAACTCCGCCATGGCGGCGCAAACCAATTCGGCCTGCAAGGGGCTCAACGAGCAGGTCCTGGCGCTGGAAGAGATCGTTTCGCGCTTCCGGATCGCCGCTGCACGGCCCGTTGTTGCGGCAACTCGCGCCGCCTGAGCCGAATTGCTCCAGCTACTTTTTGGGCGGCTCGAACAATTCGATGGCGTTGCCGGCGGGGTCTTCGACGAGGACCTGCTTGCCGCCCATTCCGGCGACGATCTCGTTGCGAAACCGTGTGCCTGATCTGCGCAGGCGTGCGACCTCGTCTTCGATATTGTCGACCTCCAGCTGGATGCGGTTCCATCCGCCGGGTTCGGGCCGGCGTCCATCCGGCATGGGCTGGGACGCGCCGCCTGGTCCCGTCGTTGCGTTTACGAGCAGGCGAAGATCGCCTCGGGTGAGCATGGCGAAGCTCGGCGCCGGATGCATGGTGAGCGTAAAGCCGAGCGATTGCGTATAGAAGGCAATCGCCGCATCGACATCGTCGACGATATAACGAACGCTGACAGTGGCCATATCAATTCCTCCTTCGGATAAGGTAGGGGCGTGCAGCATCGGATATATGGCGTTCGGGTCGAGATCTTGTAGCCGTGTGGGAAAGATCGGGAACCGCGACCGGAGGGCAAGAGTTTGGCCCGCAGCCGCCAGACGGATCGGCGGTTCCTCGAAACGCGAACCAAGGGAGAATACCGATGGTCAATGCAGCCGATCGAGATCCGCGTCACCATACGCAGAAAATGCAGGTGCGCCTTCAGGAGATGATGGACCATCTGCGGGAAGATATCGTTGATGTCGACGAGCCACAGCTGAAGGCCATGTTCGAGACCGCAGCCGAAGTGCTGGGCGGGCTGAAGAAGGCATTCGGCGATTACGAGAAGAAAAACGAGCCTGCGTGGAAATAGGGTGGGCGAGCAGATATCATCGCCGGCAACAAGGTTAATTTCGACGTTGGCGGGACGCGCGCTGAATACGATGCGATCGACGTGAAAGAACTCTGAGGTGAGGGGAGATCGATATGTTGGATTTGAAAGCTCTTCGAACGCTTCAGGGTGAGGACGAATACAATGCGGCGTTGAAGGAAGTCCGGCCGTATTTCGAGAACGAACCCGGCGAAGGGTCCGATGACGCTGCGCATTTCGACGCGCTCGTCCTTCTGATCTTACAGTATGAGACCAGGCACTATCGGATCCCGGCTGCGAGCCCCCGGTTGAGGTGATCAAGTCGGCGATGGCGGCGAGGTTTCGTCCAGCTAACGCAGAAATAATTCTCGTTCAGGTTTTCAAGTTTTATGGAAAAGTGAGATGTGGAGGAGACGGGATGCATTTCCTTGGAGTTTTCGCGATCGGAAGTCTCATAGGGGCGGGGATTTTCCACGTCGGCATGCTCATCGCTTTCGAACGCTTGGCAAATGAGGTGAATAAATACGGACCCAATTTGGTGACCAAAATCGGGAAGGGCCTCCCGGAAATTGATCTGCGTAGTCAAGCCATCCCATCAGAATTAAAGAGCAAATTCGTCCTTTACAGGCGGGCGTGGGCGGTTGTCATTTCGATTTTTATGATGCCGGTCGCAGTCTACTTGTTCACCAAGGCATTTGTTGCGGCAGTTTAAGCCCCTCCCACCTGTGGGGAGGGGTTGGGGAGGGGCCTTTTCTTACGGTCGGAGATCAAGCCCCTCGCGCCAACCCATGCTCCACCAGCCGGTCGATGACCTCGGCATAGGCCACACCGCTGGCGGCCATCGCCTTGGAATACATGCTGATATCGGTGAAGCCAGGAATGGTGTTCACCTCGTTGACGACGAAGCGCATGTCCTCCATCAGGAAGAAATCGACGCGGGCCATGCCGTCGCAGCCGAGTGCGCGGAAGGCGCGGGCGGCCATGTCGCGGATTTTGGTTTCGACATCGGCGGGAAGCTCGGCCGGCACCTTCAGGGCGGCGCCGTTCTCGTCGAGATATTTGGCGGTGTAGCTGTAGAAGCCGTGGCTTTCGGCGGGCGCGATCTCGCCGGGGCGGGAGACGAAGAGGCCGCCCTTCGTGTCTTCGAGCACGCTGCATTCGATCTCGCGCCCGGCAATGAATTCCTCGGCGATGAGCTTGCGATCATGGCTGAAGGCTTCTGTCAGGGCGGGGGCGAATTCCTGGCTGCCGGAGACTTTTCGCACGCCAACGGAAGAGCCCTGGCGGGCCGGCTTGATGAAGAGCGGCAGGCCGAGCGCGCCTTCCAGCGTTTCCAATGCCGGGGGCGTGGCCTGATCGAGCGTCACCGAACGGGCCACCGGCAGGCCGGCGGCTTTCAGGAGCTGCTTGGCGATATCCTTGTCGAGCGCCGTTGCCGAGCCGAGGATGCCGCAGCCGGCAAGCGGCACGCGCGCCACCTGGCAGAGCCCCTGAACGGCACCGTCCTCCCCATGCAGGCCATGCAGGACCGGGAAGAGGATGTCGATCCTGCCGGCCTCAGTGGCCTTGCCATCGGGGCCGATCGCCAGCATTCGGCCATGGCCGCCGGGCACGAGGCAGAGTTCGGTGCCGGAGGAGGGCTTGTCGAGTTCGCCATCGATGAAGCGGCTCTGCAGCCAGTGGCCGTCCTTGCTCACGAAGACGGGCAGGGCGTCATATCGTTCGGGATCGAGCGCACGCATGACATTGGTGGCCGACATCACGGAGACGTCGTGTTCGCTGGAACGGCCGCCGAAAAGCACGGCGATGCGCAGCCTGGATTGGGAAGGGCTCATGAAAATCTCCTTGAAAAGAATTGCGCGGAAACAAAGCCTCTAAAGGCCGACCGCAATGCCTCTGTTGGCGAAGAAGCGGTCGAAGGTGGCGAGCGGCAGGGTGACATCGGCCTGGGTGGCGCGCTCGTGGCCGGACGGGTTGTGGAAGCGCACGCTGCCTTCATCGGCCGCCGTCACCAGCACCAGATGGCCGCCTTTGCCTGGCGGTTCGCGCTCCGGCCAGCGGATCGCGCTGCTGACCGAGGCGATGAAGAAGCGATGGGAGGAGAGGATTTCAGGAATTGTTTCCACCGGCATCTGTGTCCTCACATCCGCCGAAAGCCCGAAGCGCTCGCGCACGAAGGTGACGAAGGGCGCATAGATCAGCCCCTTGATCGAGGCATCGGCCTCATTGACGACATAGCCGCCATAGGTGGTGCAGGCTCTTGCGAGCGACAGGATCGGATGCGCCTCGCCGCGGGCGGCCAGGATCATCTTCAGACAGGCCATGCCGCAGACATTGACCGCCCAGCGCGCATATTCCTCGATCGTCTCGGCGCCGGAATTTTTCCAGTTGACATCGCGGTGCAGGGCGCTCGCACCTTCGGCCAGCACGGGCAGGGTCATTTCAGGTGACTCCCACTGGCTGAAATAGGGCACGTCGAGCTTTGCTTGATTCATGTCGTCTCCTGGGCATTGCGATGCGAATCCCGCTTGAAAGTGGCTCAATCTAAATGCATTCTGACAAGACTTTGAAGGTCCACTTTGCTCATCGTGCGTGAGCCACTTGTACCGGCTATTGGGGGTGGGGAGCTTTCATGACGCTGACGAGAAGACGCGAAGCGCCATCGGCTTCTTTCCGGCCTGATCTCGATCCGTCGTCATCGGCACCTTTGCCGCGGCAGCTTTACCTCTCGTTACGGAATGCCGTAGCGGAAGGGCGGCTAGCCGCCGGACAGCGACTGCTCTCGACGCGGCTTGCCTCAGCGGAATGGGGCATTTCGCGCGGCGTCATTGCGGAAGCCTATGAAATCCTGATTTCGGAGGGTTTTGCGGTCGCCCGTCACGGCTCAGGCACCTATATCGCCTCTTCTGTTCCCGAAGGTGCGACGCGGATCGATCCCTCGGATGCCGCCAGCGCGCAAACCATCCGCCGCAGCGTGTCGGCCGCCGCCATCAATATCCTGACGCGCGGGCCGAGCCTGGAGCCGCAGAAGGCCCTGCCATTCGTCACCGGCCGCATCGCCCATGACGAGCGCACGGCGCGGCTTTTGAACCGCATCGCCGCAGGGCATATGAACTATGCTTTCGAAGGCTATGGCGACATCCAGGGCGACTTGCGGCTGAGAGCAGCGATCAGCGCCCATCTTGCTGTCTCGCGCGGGGTGCGCTGCAGCCCCGACCAGATCTTCATCACGGCGGGTACGCAGCAGGCGCTCGACCTTGCCTTCCGCGTGCTGATGACGCCAGGCGATACGGCCGTCGTCGAAGATCCCTGTTATCCGCCGGCGCGGCAATGCCTCGTCCTGAACGGCATCGATGTCGTCGGCCTGCCGGTCGACGCTGACGGCATCGATATCTCCCGTCTGCTGGGCGGAACGCTGCCGCCGCCAGCCGCCTTCTACGTCACGCCCTCCAACCAGTATCCGGTCGGCTCGGTGCTGTCGCTCTCGCGCCGTCTCGGGCTGCTTTCCTATGCCGAGGAGAACGATTGCTGGATCATCGAGGACGATTACGACAGCGAATTCCGCTATCAAGGCCACCCGATCGCCTCGCTGCACGGCCTCGACAAGGCAAACCGCGTTCTCTACACCGGCACCTTCAGCAAGGCGCTGCTGCCGAGCCTGCGCATCGGCTATCTCGTGGTCCCCGCCGATCTCGTGCCTGCCTTCCGCGCCGTGCGCCCCGCCGTCGACCGTTGCCCGCCGAGCTTCCAGCAGCGGGTGATCGCCGATTTTCTGGAGGAGGGCTATTTTCCGGCGCATCTGCGGCGGCTCAGGGAGCGGCTTCGGGCCTCGCGCGACATGCTGGCGGGGTTTCTGGGGGAACGGTTGGCGGAGCATCTGGCGGTGCTGCTGCCGGATCAGGGCATCAATCTCACTGTCAGGAGCACCGGCGGCTGGGACGACGACACGGTGGTTTCCGCTGCGGCGCTGAGGAAGGGCGTGGTGGTGATGCCGCTGTCGCGCATGAATGTGGTCTCGATGGATCGGTCGCGGTTGCTGCTCGGGTTTTCCGGGCTTTCGGAGGAGGAGGCGGATATGGGGACGCGGGTGCTTGCAGAGGTGTTTGCGGGTGGGACGTTTTTGACGGTAAGGTGAGGGGGCTGCAGAACCGAGCATTTATTAAGGCGGCGGGCTCCAACCTTCCTCCAAAGCGAACCTTCGGAACTTTTCTGATTCGGGAGTATCGGCATCGCTACCCCCGCAGGATCTTCTCCATCGCTTTTCCCTTGGCCAGTTCGTCGATCAGCTTGTCGAGGGTGCGGATCTCCCTCATGGTCGGCTCCTCGATGTCTTCGACGCGCACGCCGCAGACGATACCGGTAATCAGCGATCGGGAAGGGTTCATCGCAGGCGCCTGCGCAAAGAAATCCTCAAAGCTGGTCTTCTGCGTCAGCTGATCGTCCAGGCTTTCCGGGCTGTGCCCCGTCAGCCAGCAAATGATCTCATCGACCTCCGCCTTGGTGCGTCCCTTCTTTTCGGCCTTGGCGACATAGTGGGGGTAAACGCTCGCAACGCTGACGGAATAGATACGATGCTTCGTCATGCCTCCTCCCAAGGGTTTCAGATCTTCCTTGGTGGAAGATAGCCGAGAGCCGCGTCGTGTCACCCTTTGCGGCGCGATTCCGCCGGATCTTTGTGTGGGACACGTGCTGATGCCGCCTTGGACAGGCCGAGTACGCACGTCTTCGGGGCGGCCCGAAGCGGTCGTCAGGACTGGCCGCAGCATTTCGCAGCGGTCGCCGATCCGCAGCAGGCGGCGGCCTGCGCCTGCTCGGCGAGCCACCGGTCACGCGGTTTGCAGCTTGCGGGTCGCGGGGAGAGCTCGACATGCACTGCGCCGGCGTGCAGCGTTGGCATCGCCGCGCAATAGAGCTGCATCGGCTGCACACCGTCGCTGACTTCGAAGGTCAGCCTGGCGGTGTCGTCGAGCCTGACGTGCTCGGTAACCTTGCGGATGATGGCGTGGAACTTGCCGGCGGGCATGTGGGTGCGGTCATCCTCGTCGATGTCCCAGAGCTGAATGAAAATCTCCGTCCAGGCCTCCGGGTTGGCGCCGCAGTCGAGCGCCGAGAACTGGCCTGCCTTGACCTCGGTGACGTGATAGCCCGGCTTCACCGGCCGTCCGTCGTAATAGAAAACCAGCTGACAATCCCTGGCTGCCGAAAGCACTCCCATGAGATCGCCGAGGCAGATATCGTCCTTGCGCATTTTGCTGTTGTCGATGGCGTTCATTTGCGCTAATCCTCGTTTCAATGATTCAAGGATTATTGAAATATGGATCAGCGTCAAGCTCTCATTTCCTTCGGCGCCCTGTCGCAGGAGACCCGACTCCAGATCGTGCGAATGCTGGTGATTGCAGGCCCTGGCGGCCTGTCGGCAGGCGCGATCGCCGAAAAGGCTGACGTGTCGCCCTCGAATGTTTCTTTCCATCTGAAAGAGCTGGAACGTGCCGGCCTCATCAACCAACAGCGTGAGTCCCGATCGATCATCTATTCGGCCAACTATGATGCGCTCGGCGGTCTCGTGCGCTTCCTGATGGAAGACTGCTGTGCCGGGCATCCGGAAATCTGCGCACCGGCAGCGGAGGTTGCTGCCTGCTGCACACCAAAAATGGAGGAGAAGCTGCAATGACCGCTGACCGTATCTATAACGTGCTGTTCTTGTGCACGGGCAATTCCGCCCGCTCGATCCTGGCGGAGTCCATCCTCAATATCGAGGGGAGGGGCCGTTTCAAGGCCTATTCGGCCGGCAGCCAGCCGAAGGGTGAGGTCAATCCGCTGGCGCTGAAGGAACTTGCCGCCCTCGGTTATCCGACGGAGGGCTTCCGCTCGAAAAGCTGGGACGAGTTTGCCGAACCCGGCGCACCGGAAATGGATTTCATCTTCACGGTTTGCGACAGCGCTGCCGGCGAGGCCTGCCCCGTCTGGATCGGTCATCCGATGACGGCCCATTGGGGCGTGGAAGACCCTGCTTCCGTCGATGGCAGCGATGTGGAGAAAGGCCGCGCTTTCGCGCAGGCGGCACGCTTCCTCAAGAACCGCATCATGGCCTTCGTCAGCCTGCCGCTCGCCTCGATCGACAAGCTCGCACTGGAAGCCCACCTGCGCCAGATCGGCGCGATGGACGGCTCAACCTCGCGGAAGCCGGGCGTCGCATGACCATCGAGCTGAACCAACAAGCCGTCGAAGGGCAAGACGATGACCTGCGCGCGGCGCTCGCAGGTGCCGGGCTTCCGGTCGATGACCTCACAGATGCCGGCCGACGCTTCTACCGGTTTTCGCATGATCGCGAGACTGTCGGCTTCGGCGGACTGGAGCTCTACGGAGAGTGCGCGCTTCTGCGTTCCATCGTCGTGATATCCGATCGTCGAGGCCTCGGCTTCGGCCAGGCGATCACCTTGAGCCTACTCGATGAGGCGCATATGAAAGGCGCCGACGCCGCCTATCTGTTGACCGATACCGTCGCTCCCTTCTTTCAGGCGCTCGGGTTTCGTTCCATTGCCCGCGATGAAGCGCCGGCGGCCATCCTGACGACGCGGCAGGCGGCAAGCCTGTGCCCGGCATCCGCCGCCCTGATGGTCCGGAGCCTGCCGGCATGAGCGCGCAGATATTTCCGCTGTCACGGCGGCTGGCCGCCGAAGCTCTGGGCACGCTGTTGCTGGTGGCAACCGTCGTCGGCTCGGGCATCATGGCCGACGGTCTGACGGATGATACGGCGCTGGCGCTGCTTGCCAATACGCTGGCGACCGGTGCGATCCTCGTCGTGCTGATTACTGTTCTCGGTCCGATATCGGGCGCGCATTTCAATCCGGTCGTCTCGCTGGTCTTTGCGCTGCGCCGCGAATTGCCGGCCGCTTCGGTTCCGGCCTACATCGCCGCGCAGATCCTTGGCGGCATTGCCGGCACGATGCTGGCGCATGGCATGTTCGCCCTGCCTTTGCTGCAGGCTTCGGACACGATACGGTCAGGCGGCGCGCAATGGCTGGCGGAGGTGACGGCGACCTTTGGCCTCGTCTTCGTGATCCTCTCGGGCATCCGCTTCCGCGCCGATGCCGTGGCATGGCTGGTCGGCCTCTATATCACCGCCGCCTACTGGTTCACGGCATCCACGTCCTTTGCCAATCCGGCCGTCGCGATTGCCCGATCGCTGACGCACACATTCTCCGGCATCCGCCCGATCGATCTGCCGGGCTTCATCGTCGCGGAAGTCGTCGGCGCCTTGCTGGCGATGATGCTCGTCGGCTGGCTGCTGATGGACGCCCGCAATCCCCAAACCCTCACAGAGACGGAACCCACCCCATGACAACAGACGTTACGATCTACCACAACCCCGACTGCGGCACGTCGCGCAACACGCTGGCGATGATCCGGAACGCCGGCATCGAACCCACCGTGATCGAATACCTGAAAAATCCGCCGTCGCGCGAAGAACTGGTGAAGATGATTGCCGATGCCGGCCTGACGGTGCGGCAGGCGATCCGCGAAAAGGGCACGCCCTACATGGAACTCGGCCTCGACAATCCATCCCTGACGGACGAGCAATTGCTCGACGCCATGCTCAAAGATCCTATCCTGATCAACCGGCCCTTCGTCATCACGCCTTCCGGCACGCGCCTCTCGCGTCCTTCGGAGGTGGTTCTGGATATCCTGCCGGATACACATAAGGGCGCTTTCACCAAGGAAGACGGCGAGAAGGTGCTCGACGCCGAGGGCAAGCGCATTGTCTGATCTGCCTGCTGCTTCGCCGGCACATCTGCGCCAGGTCGATTTCGGGGCGCTGCGGCCTCCATTCTCGACGCACAAGCCGCGCATCCTGATCCTCTATGGCTCGCTTCGCGCCGTTTCCTATAGCCGCCTGCTTGCGCAGGAGGCGGGGCGGCTGCTCGAACATTTCGGCTGCGAAGTGCGCATATACGATCCGCAAGGCCTGCCGCTGCCGGACGATGCTCCCGTGTCGCATCCCAAGGTGCAGGAGTTGCGCGAACTGTCGCAATGGTCCGAAGGTCAGGTCTGGGTGAGCCCCGAGCGCCACGGCGCAATGACCGGCATCATGAAGGCGCAGATCGACTGGATTCCGCTATCGGTCGGTTCCATCAGGCCGACGCAGGGCAAGACGCTTGCCGTCATGCAGGTCTCCGGGGGTTCGCAGTCTTTCAATGCGGTTGGGCAGTTGCGCATCCTCGGCCGCTGGATGCGGATGATCACCATCCCGAACCAGTCGTCGGTGGCGAAGGCATTCCAGGAATTCGACGCCGACGGCCGCATGAAACCTTCGTCCTATTACGATCGCGTCGTCGATGTCTGCGAAGAACTGGTGAAGTTCACCTGGCTGACGCGCGACGCGTCCGGCTACCTCACAGATCGCTACAGCGAGCGGAAGGAGGAAGCTCAGAAACTGGAGCAACGCGTGAGCCTGAAATCCATATGAGTGAACGCGTTCCGCTTGCTGCCGTCGCCGCGCTCGGCGTCACGCAGATCATCGGCTACGGCACGCTTTATTACAGCTTCAGCATCCTCGCACCCGACATGGCCGCGCAGTTTTTGTGGTCGAGCGAATGGGTGTTCGGCGCGCTGTCTGCCGCTCTTCTGGTCGGCGGCCTCACGGCGCCGTGGCTGGGCGTGCTGTTCGACAGGATCGGCGCGGGCAGGGTGATGACAGCAGGCTCTCTTGCGGCGGCCGTTGCGCTGACCGCCTGCGCTTTCGCCCCCAACAAGGCCGCCTATGTTGCCGCGCTGATCGCCATCGAGGTCTCCGCCAATCTCGTTCAATACGGCGCCGCCTTTGCGCTGCTCGTGCAGATCCGCCCGCAGGTCGCTTCCCGCAGCATCACCTATCTGACGCTGATTGCCGGCTTCGCCTCGACAATCTTCTGGCCGATCACCACGGCGCTGCATGCACATCTCAGCTGGCAGAACGTCTATCTTGTCTTCGCCTTCCTCAACCTTGCCATCTGCCTGCCTGTTCACGCGTGGCTGTCGCGCAGCGGAACCGCGCGCCGGGCCGTCGCATCGGCCGCTGCCCCGCCGGTGGTGGGACGTTTGCCGCCGCAACGCCGCCGGCTCGGCTTTGCGATCATGGTTGCGGGTTTCTCGCTGATGTCGCTGTCGAGCTCTGCCATGCTGGTGCACCTGGTGCCGCTGCTCTCGGGACTTGGGCTTGGCGCCACAGCCGCGCTTGTCGGCACGCTGTTCGGGCCGTCGCAGGTCGGTAGCCGGCTGATCAACATGATCTTCGGCAAGAACCTGCCGCCGCTCCATCTGGCCGTCATCGCGGCGATGCTCATTCCAGGCGGCGTGCTGGTTCTGCTGTTCTCGGCCCCATCCGTACCGGGCGCCATGGTTTTCGCCATCATTTTCGGCATGGGCAACGGCCTGCTCAGCATCGTCACCGGCACCTTGCCGCTCCATCTTTTCGGCAGCGAGGGCTACGGCAAGCTGCAGGGCAAGATGATGGCGGCGCGGCTGATCCTGTCAGCGCTCGCGCCCTTCGTGCTGGCCTTCGCGATGGAGAATCTGGGCATCGCAACGTCGCTCGGCATCGTGGCCGCGCTCGGCGGGCTTTCCATCATCGCTTTATCTTCTCTCGCGCTGTTGCAATGACCGCAGCCCCGCCGGAAGTGCTTCCGGCAAAGGGAAGGTCCCTCCGCCGGATTTCTGTCGGCCGGGTGCATTCCATTGCAGGTGGCCGATTGATGACCTGAACTTGAAACCGGAGGCAAAAAGTAATACCTGATTGTGGAGCGGTATTACAGGATTGCGATCATGAGCACGACGGTAACGGCGAAAGGGCAGGTGACGATCCCGAAAGCGGTTCGCGAATTCCTGGGGATCACGCCTGGAAGCAAGGTCGACTTTCACAGGGCTGCAGATGGCAGCGTGGTGCTGACGCGGGCTGACAGGAAAAAGCCGGCGAGCCGCTTCGAGCAGCTTCGCGGACATGCCGGGAAGGGCCTCACCACGGATGCGATCATGGCGCTCACCCGCGGTGATGCGTGACGCTTGTCGATACCAATGTGCTGCTCGACCTCGTAACGAACGACCCGGTCTGGGCCGACTGGTCGATAGACCAGCTCGAAGCGGCCAGTCTCGTGGGTCCATTGCTCATCAACGATATCATCTATGCGGAGCTCGCCGTCCGCTACGAGCGCATCGAGGAGCTGGATGCCTTTATCGACGAAGCGGGACTGATCCTGGCGCCTTTTCCGCGTGCCGCGTTGTTTCTGGCAGGAAAGGCGTTCACGCAGTATCGCCGCGCTGGCGGGTCCCGTACCGGTGTCCTGCCGGATTTTCTCATCGGCGCGCATGCTGCGGTTCAGAGATTGCCGGTCCTGACGCGCGATGTCGGCCGGTACCGCTCCTATTTCCCGACCGTCGAGTTGATATCACCAGCGTGATGATTGAAGGGCGTGCGGTTTACCGAACGAGAGCGAAATGGGCATCAGGAATTATTTGATCGAAGGCGTTTCCGGGACCGGCAAGACCTCGGTCGCGACCGAACTGCAGCTGCGCGGTTACCACGTCATCCATGGCGACCGTGAACTGGCTTATCAAGGCGATCCCCGGACGGGCGAGGCGCTTGTCAGCTCTGAGCATGCGCAGAATAGTCTGGATATAAATTTTCGGCATAGGCACCACATTTGGCATCTCGACAAAGTCAAATCGCTCGTGGCGGATAAAAGCCACCCGATTTCCTTCTTCTGCGGCGGCTCGCGGAATTTCCATCGCTTCATCGATCTCTTCGATGGGGTTTTCGTTCTCGACGTCGATCCGGAGACGCTGAAGAGGCGGCTTGCCGGCAGGGCTGACGACGAGTTCGGCGGAAAACCGGACGAACGAGACCTGGTCTTACGGGTGCATGCAACGAAAGAAGACACTCCCAAGGACGCGACGACCATCGACGCTACGCGGCCGCTCGCCTCCGTCGTCGACGATATCCTGTCGAAATGCGGAGCGGCCGGCTGAGGGGAGGCGGGCTGTCGTCCGGTTCGATCGCGGCGGCGGAGCTTTGCTGCTTTCGGCCCGAAGCAATGATTCGACGGTCCGATCGTAAAAGGCGGCTTCGCGCCCCCGTGGTTGCGCATTCCGGACATCAATCAGGCTTCTTCGAAGCGGACCTTCGCGCAGGCGACGTCGACGCCGATGCGGCCAGCCGCGCTGATAGCTTAGCTCTCGATCCTGTAGCAACGATCCAACGAAGCTGCAGCCTACACCGCGCCAATCACGGACTCTTGGGCCAGTTCCGCTTGCGCCATGCGCTCGGCGGCGCGCCTGACCACCTCGTGAAGGCCCGTGTAAAGGAGCTTTGGTCGGGGTAGCCCAAGGCAAACGCAATGTCGGCGATGGGCGCATCCCCCGCTTCGAGAAGATGGCGGGCGCGGGAGAATTTCACATCGTCGATGACCTCTTGACAGGTCGTGCCCTCCACCGCCAGGCGCCGGAATAGATGGCGACGGGACATGCCGAGCTCCTTCGCAATGATCTGGGCATCCATTGGGCCGAACCCCAAACCGATCGCAACCTGCCGTCTGACGAATTCGGAGAAAGGCGCGGCCGCGATTTCGGGAGAATTCGATTTCCGGCGGTGTTCTTCGCGAACAACCGGGCTGGCAAGCCAGTCGGCGGAGAAGAGCACGGCATCCTCAGTGGCGGAGAATCGGATGGGTGCGCCGAAAAAGTCCTGAAACGGTCGCGGGTTCGTTGGCGTGCGCCGGCTGAGATGGACTTCTTCGGGCGACCAGAACGGACCACAGAGCCATTGCATCAAATGGAAGATGATGCCAATCGCGCCGTCAAGGATGAAGTTCGCTCCGGCAAAATCGGAATGCCTCAGATCGAATCCGCAGGCGGCCGTCCTTCCGCTCACCGAAACCGTCGGATACCCGGCCAAGGTGTTGTGCTGGAGCAGGCGAACGAGGTTATTGAGAGCCGTCCTGACATCCGGCCCCTCCGAGGCAAGAACGCCAACCAATCCAAGACCGAGCGGGCGAAAGTCTTCCGCAATCAGCAGTCCGATGTCGGGACGCCCGGTAGCTTGCGACGAGCACGCAAAGAGCTTGCCAAGATCTTCGACGGCAATCCGGTTCTCAGGGTGGTCGTAGAGCGCGAGATCAACACCAGCGGCTTCGAAGACAGCCTCAGGGGAATGTCCCAGCGATCGGATGAGCTGGGGCAGCAAAAAAGACGAGCCGACCCTGAAGCTCGCCGAATGGTCAGTAATTCCCCCGTCCATAGTGCCCCCGTCCGGAAGCATGTGACCGAATTAAAGCTGTCGATGGCACGAATTGTCAAGACGGAAGTAAAGGTTGCATTCTATACGATATCGTCCAAGTAAATCTGACCCTGACGCCCGATGATATTGGCAGAGCCAGCGGGCACGGGGCATTGCTGCCATGCAGTCTCACCCCACGCACTCGGGTGCAAGGGTGCGGCTAATCCAAATCCTATGCGCTGCTGCGACTCGAAGAGGAGAGGTCGGATGTCGAGGTCGAAACCCAAGCACTACTTGCTGGCGACAGCACTCGGTGCTGCCTTCGCGCTCAGCGCGGCGGCGGCATTGGCCCAGGAGGCACCCGGAACGGCGGGCTCGCCGCATGCGACGACGACCGTCGACGGCCGATATCTGCCGAATCCGCCGCAGGCGTTCAAAGGCGACATTCAAACCAACGCCGCGCAGTCGACGCCGTCCTGGCCGGCTCTGATCGTCCCGCCCAAGGGCGCCCCTAACATTCTCCTGATCATGACCGACGACGTCGGGTTCTCGGCCCCGTCCACCTTCGGCGGCGTGATCCCGACGCCCGCCCTCGACCGCATCGCCAACGAAGGCCTTCGCTACACCAGGATGCACACCACGGCGCTGTGCTCGCCGACGCGGGCCGCGCTGCTCACCGGCCGCAACCACCACTCGGTGGCCACCGGCGTCGTCGTCGACCAGGCGACGGGCTATCCCGGCTATGACAGCGTCATACCGCGCGACGCCGTTGCCATCGGCGAGATCCTGAGGCAGAACGGCTATGATACCTCCTGGTACGGCAAGGACCACAACGTACCGCAATGGGAGGGCACCCAGGCCGGCCCGTTCCATAACTGGCCGACCGGACCGGTCAAGGGGTTTGACAACTACTACGGCTTCATCGGCGACGACACGAGCCAATGGCAGCCGAACAACCTGTTCCGCAACACCACGCCGATCGAACCTTATGTCGGCAACCCCGGCTGGAACCTGATTACTGCCATGGCAGACGAGGCGATCGGGCACGTCAACATGCTGCACGACGTTCAGCCCGACCGTCCGTTCATGATCTATTACGCGCCCGGCGGCACGCACGCGCCGCACCATCCGACCAAGGAATGGGTGGACAAGATCAGCGCAATGCACCTCTTCGATGAGGGCTGGAACAAGCTTAGGGACACGATCTTCGCCAATCAGAAGAAGCTTGGCGTGATCCCCGAGAGCGCCGAGCTCACGGCCTGGCCGGACACCATCCCGCAGTGGGATTCGCAGTCGGCCGATGCAAAGAAGCTCTTCATCCGCCAGGCCGAGATATACGCGGCGTATCTGGCCTACACCGACCACGAGATCGGCCGCGTGATCCAGGCAATCGACGACGTCGGCAAGCTCGACAATACGCTTGTCATCTACATCAGCGGCGACAACGGCGCGAGCCCCGAGGGCACGCTCAACGGCCTGTTCAACGAATACGCCGTCGCCAATGCCGTGAACCCGACCGTCGAACAGAACATGAAGTTCTACGACGCCTGGGGCACCGACCAGACGTACCCGCACTACGCTGTGGGCTGGGCCTGGGCCTGGGACACTCCCTATCAGTGGACCAAGGAGGTTGCCTCTCACTTTGGCGGAACACGTAACGGCATGGCCATATCCTGGCCTGCGCGCATCAAGGACGCCGGCGGCATACGCAACCAGTTCCATCACGTGATCGATGTCGTGCCGACGATCCTTGAGGCAGCGGGCCTACCTGAGCCGGTTTCGGTGAACGGTGTTGCGCAGCGGCCGATCGAAGGGGTGAGCATGGCCTATACATGGGATGACGCGAACGCTCCCGATCGCCGGACGACCCAGTATTTCGAGATGTTTGGCTCCCGCGCCATCTATCACGACGGCTGGATGGCTTCGGCGCCGCCGACAGGGGCACCCTGGATTCTCACCCTGGAGCAGCTTTCGCCGGATGTAATGAACAGCTTCAAGTGGGAGCTGTATGACACCAACAACGACTGGACGCAGAACCACGACCTGGCCGCCGCAGAGCCCGACAAGCTGCGCGACATGCAGCAGCTGTTCATGATGGAAGCGGCGAAGTACCATGTCTTCCCGCTCGACGATACGCGCCTTCAAAGGTTCATCTCGGAGAAGCCCAGCTACGCTCCTGGTCGCACCGAGTTCACCTATACGGGCCGGGTGATGAACGTGCCTTTCCCCGATACAGGCTCGGCGCCGAGCCTGCTCAACAAGTCCTACACGGTCACCGCCGAGATCGACGTGCCGGAGGGCGGGGAAGGCGTGCTGATGACCGATGGCGGCCGGTTCGCCGGCTACGGCTTCTACCTGCTGAAGGGCAGGCCGGTGTTCACATGGAACCTGGTGGACCTGGAGCGGGTCAAGTGGCAGGGCAAGGAGCCGCTCGCAGCCGGCAAGCACATGCTTGAGTTCGACTGGAAGTACGACGGTCCGGGCCTCGGCAAAGGCGGCACCGGCACTTTGAAGGTGGACGGCGTGGTCATCGACAGCCATCCCATGCCGAAGAGCCTGCCGATTACGACGGCCTGGGACGAGACGTTCAACGTGGGCATCGACACCGGAACGTCGGTCGACGACGAGGACTATCAGGTGCCGTTCCCATTCACCGGCAAGATCGACAAGCTGACGGTCAATCTTGGATCGTCCGGGAAGTAGGAAGCCGACGGTGCCGGCAAGGAGTTTTGACGGCTGTCGAAAACCAACAGACGCTGTTGTTCCTTGTTTAAAGGTCAAGACGGCATCAGGAGCTGAATGTCAGCTCCCGATGGCAAATCGGGCTCGAACGTCGGCATTGTGTCAGGTGGCGACGATGCCCACGCCACCTTGATGTCTGCTCTCGAAGTTTCGCAGCCCGAAGCCGCCCACTTGGCCGTGGCGGCTTCAATCGAAGCTTCGCAGCGGCACCAGCGACAGCAGCGCGAAAGTCGAGATCACGGCGCCGGTGATCGCCAGCGGCCAGAGACCGACGGAGATATAGGGAGCGACGGCGGTCGTTCCGAGCGCCGCTATGCCGAGGATCGCTGCGATGACGATGGCCGCGGCACGCGAATGATCGCCGCGGGCAGCCGATATGGCCCGATGGAAACCGATCGGTCCGCGGATGCCGAAGCCGAAATTCAAGACCGCCCAGAGCGGGACGAGAGCGTAAAGGCTGCTTGCGCCCGTGAGTGCATAGGCGAGGATTGCCAGAAAGGCGCAGGGCATGATCGCCGTACCCGCGCGGATCGTCCTCAGCGTGCCGAATTTGGCCGCGAGCCACGCGGAAGAATTCGCTGATAGAATGAAGATGGCGATGCCGCAGACCTGCAGGATGACGAAATCCTCGATCCCCTTGTCGAGCGGGCCGGTCAGGACGGCAGGCAGGCCGAAGACGAAAACGAGGAGCGCACCGAGCGACAGGGCCTGGCTCGACGCATAGCTCAGAAATTCCAGATTCTTCAGGATGGCTAGATAGCTGTGATGATCTTCCATCTGCTGCGGGCGCGGGAAATGGGCGCGCTGAAAGAAAACGGCTGCCGATATCAGCGCCGCAGCGGCCGCCAGCAGCACGAAGGAAATCTCCCAGCCTCCGAATTCCAGCAGCCAGGCTCCGGCAATCGGGGCCAGCGCCGGCGCCAGGGACTCGACGGAACCGAGCCGTCCCATGGCGGCTGCCGCCTTGTCGTGCGGATAGAGGCCGTGGATGAAACCGGGCGCAAAGACGGCTGGGCCGGAGCCGAATGCACCCTGGGCGAAGCGCAGGGCAATCAGCCATTCGATCGAAGGAGATTCCGCTGATGCGAGCGAGGCAATCCCGAACAGGGCAAGCGACCAGATCAGCAGCTTGCGCGGATCGAACCGCGCGCCCAGTTCGCCGAAGGTGAGCAGCCCGACCAGCGTGCCGAAGGCGTAAGCCGCCAGTACGAGCTGGGCGAGCTCGATGCTTCCTCCAAGCTGCCCCGGCAGGCTCGGGACGGCCGGGAGCACCAGATCGGTCCCGGCAATACCGAGAACGGTTCCGCTGGCGATCAGGATGAACAGGAGCGAGGTTTTCGGGCGTGCGGTCATCGGCTCCTTGGTATCAGAGCCAGACCGTGCGACCAATTGCGTCCCGTTGATTTCTGCTATTCAAATGTTTGATCTTTTTGAGGTGTTTTATCAGCGACGTTGGCAAATCTGTCATATACGCTGGCTAGAAGCTGCTGATGGCGCGCACATTGTCGGGTGACTCGACTGCCGCGCCTTCTTTTTTCCTGGAATGAGACCCATGCAGAACAATCCGGCAGTGATCATCGAGGGCGCCACCGTTGTATTCGGCGACCGTCTGGAGACGGCCTCTGTGCGTATCGAAGACGGCCGGATCACCAGTATCGACGGTCGGCGCGACGGAGCCGACATTGTCGACGGGCGCGGCCATCTGCTCGGCCCCGCTTTCGTGGATATTCATGGCGATGCCTTCGAGCGGCAGGTCATGCCGCGGCCGGGCACGATGCTGCCGGTCGCTGCCGCGCTGCTCGAAACCGACCGCCAGCTTGCCGCCAACGGTATTGCGACCGCCTATCATGCGCTGACGCTGAGCTGGGAGCCGGGGCTGCGCTCGGTCGAGACCGGCTATGCCATCGTGCGGGCGCTCGACGCGCTCACGCCCCGGCTGACGGTGGACAATCGCGTGCAGCTGCGCTGGGAGACCTTCTGCTTCGAGGCGATCGACCTCATCCGCGAGGCGCTTGCCGGCCCGCGCCTGCCGTCGATTGCCTTCAACGACCACACGTCGATGGCGATGCTGCATCCGTCGACGCCGCTGCAGGAGCGGCCCTTCGATCTGGATCCGGCTTTCCCCGTCGTCGATCCCGAAACGCCTGCCTTCGCCGAGAAGATGACGGAACGCGCCAAGCGGGCAAAAATTCCGGTGGCGGACATGGTGGCGCTGGTGCGCAGCATGTGGGCGCGCCGTCCGCAGGTGCCCGATGCGATCGAGCAGGTGGCAACCCTCGGAAAGGCCTCGGGTGCACCGATGCTCTCGCATGACGACAGCCAGATCGAGACGCGCGATTTCTTCCGCGCCCGCGGCGCGCGGATCTGCGAATTCCCGATGAACAGAAGGGTGGCGCGGGCTGCCCGCGATGCCGGCGACTTCATCGTCTTCGGCGCACCGAACGCCACGCGCGGCGGCAGCCATCTCGCCTCGATCGGCGCAGCCGACATGATCCGCGAAGGGCTCTGCGACATCCTCGCCTCCGACTATTATTACCCGGCGATGCTGCTCGGTCTCGCAAGGCTGAAGGCCGATGACGTGGCGCCGCTGCATGCGCTCTGGCCGCTCGTCTCAGGCAATCCGGCGCGCGCCTCCGGTCTTACCGATCGCGGCGTCATCGAAACCGGCAAGCGGGCGGACCTCGTGCTGGTCGACTGGCCTGAATGTGCTGCACCCGCCGTGCGGAGCACCTGGGTCGGCGGTCGCGAAGCCTATCGCGCCGCACCCGCCGGCGAGCTGGCAATGGCCTGACAGCGGCCTAATCGCCGGACGCTGTCCAAATCATCCGTGCGCGCTACATCGCAGATATGGAAACGCTCTATGTCCTGCTCATCTTCGCGGCGGCCATAACGATCATCTATCTGGCCGGCAAATGGAACACGTCGGACGCCGACCATTATATGGGCTTCGACAATCTTCGTTCGCCCAGTAAGCCGAAAGCGGCTGATGGTGAGAAGGACGCGAAGAAGGAATGAGGCCGCAAGCGGCGAGGTGGCTCCGCAGGATCAACTGCGATGCCGCAGCGCTTCGACGACAACCGCCATTGCAGGAGACATCTGACGCCGGCTGGGGTAATAGAGGTGGTAACCGGCGAAGGGTTCGCTCCAGTCGTCGAGGGCCGCCTGCAGCCGCCCCTTGGCGATGTGCTCTTCGACCAGATCCTCCGGGAGATACGCTATCCCGTATCCCTGGACAGCCGCGTCGATCTGGGAAATCGAGGAGTTGAAGCTGAGCTGTCCGTCCACCCTGACCCGCAGCTCCCGCCCGTCCTTTTCGAATTCCCAGGCATAGAACCCGCCCCATGTCACCTGGCGCATGTTGATGCAGACATGCCCAACCAGATCCTGTGGCGTTTGGGGAATGCCGTGCCGGGAGAAGTAGCCCGGCGAGGCGACGGCACGCAGACGCCAATCCGGGCCGATCCGCACGGCGATCATATCCTTGTCGACGCTCTCGCCCAGCCTTACGCCGGCATCGAAGCGCTCCTCGACGATGTTGCGCATGCCGTTGTCGCTGTAGAGTTCCACGCGGATGTCCGGATAGTCGGACAGCACACGGCTCAGTTTCGGCCATACCGTCATCTGCAGGGCATGGTCGGATAGTGTCAGGCGCACGGTGCCGGAGGGTTTGTCGCGGAATGCGACCAGACTTGCCAGATCCGCCTCGATCTCCTGAAAGCGCGGTGCAAGGGATTGAAACAGGCGTTCGCCCGCCTCCGTCGTCGAGACACTGCGCGTGGTCCTCGTCAGAAGCCGCACACCGAGCCGGGCTTCCAACTGCTTGATCGTGTAGCTCAGGGTCGACTGGGAGGTGCCGAGCGTCGCGGCCGCCTTGGTGAAGCTCTGCTCCTTCGCCACCTCCAGGAACCAGAGCAGATCCTTCATGTCCTCGCGCAGCATTGTCGGCGCCTCGATTGATATTGGATTTAGATAAGTCCATGCGGATTAGCATGGATTGTCCGAAAAGTCCCCCGGCAATATCTTCCGCCCCAACAAGCAGAAACCGAAGTTCTGATCGGGATTGACGCAGATGACCCTGACCTACGACGATGATATTGACGGCAGCCGCGCGGCGTGGGGCGCCGTCTTTTCGATGACCTTGTGCGTCTTCGTGCTGATCGCCTCGGAATTCATGCCCGTGAGCCTGCTGACGCCGATCGCTGCCGATCTCGGCGTTTCCGAAGGACATACGGGGCAGGCGATTTCGATCTCGGGCATATCAGCTGTCTTGACCAGCCTGTTCATCGCCACGCTCACACGCCGGTTGGATCGGCGCGTGGTCGTGCTCGGCCTGACGATGCTTCTGGTGGTTTCAGGCCTCGCGGTCACATTCGCGCCGTCCTATCCCATCCTGATGCTCGGGCGCGCGCTGCTCGGCATCTCCATCGGCGGCTTCTGGTCGATGTCGACGGCGATCGTGATGCGTCTGGTCTCTCTCGACCAGGTGCCGAAGGCGCTCGCCCTGCTGAACGCGGGGAACGCGATCGCTGCCACCGTCTCGGCTCCGCTCGGAAGCCTGCTCGGCGCCTATATCGGCTGGCGCGGCGCCTTCTTCCTCGTCGTTCCCGTGGGACTGCTCGCATTCCTCTGGCAGTGGATCAGCCTGCCTGCGCTTCCATCCCGGAGCCGCCTGAAATCCCAGAACGTTTTCCGGCTGCTGGGGCGTCCGCCGGTCGCCGCGGGCATGGCTGCGATCCTGTTGCTCTTCATGGGGCAGTTCGCGCTGTTCACCTATGTCAGGCCGTTCCTGGAGCAGGTCACCCATGTCGGCATCGGCACTCTTTCCTTCGTCCTTCTCGTCATGGGACTGGCCGGGGCAGTGGGGACCTGGTTCATCGGCCGGCTGCTGGAACATCGCCTGTTCAGCATTCTGATCGCGATCCCCTTCCTCATGGCCTGCCTCGCTCTCTCCATGGTCGCGCTGGGAGACATGCAAGCGCCGGTCTTTGCGGCTCTCGTCGGCTGGGGCTTTCTCGGCACTGCCGCACCCGTCGGCTGGGGCACCTGGCTCAGCCGTGTTCTTGCCGACGAGGCCGAAGCCGGCGGCGGACTTCAGGTCGCCGTGATCCAGCTCGCCATCACGGCGGGAGCCTCGGTCGGCGGGTTGCTTTTCGACGCTCTCGGCTGGTGGTCCACTTTCACGCTCAGCGCCGTGCTTCTCTGCGGCTCCTCGCTGGCAGCCTTTGCGGCTTGGCGTGTGACGCGGAGACCCTCATGAGCTCGCGATATCAGCTTCCGGGTCGGCGTCGGCTGCTGGCGGCGGCACTGGCCGCCTTCATCCTCCCCGGTCGCGGCTTCGGCCAGGGCGGTCCCAACGATCAGGAGAAGACCGACATGCGGATCAGGCTGACATTTGCAGAACACAGGATGACGGCGACACTCTACGACAATCCATCGGCCCGCGACTTTGCGTCGATGCTGCCGCTCGATCTCGAGATCGACGACTACGGGTCCAACGAGAAGATTGCCTATCTCCCTCGCAAACTCACCGTCGAAGGCCACGGCCCATTCGGCAACGAGCGGGCTTACGACCTCTGTTACTACATGCCCTGGGGCAACCTCGCGATGTTTTATGCCGACTACAAGCACCCGGGGCTCGTGCGCCTGGGACGCGTCGACGACGGCTACGAGGCGCTTCGTGTTCCCGGGCAATTTCCACTGCGCATCGAACGCATCCAATGAACCACGACGTCAATGACACAGGAGATCCTGCCATGAGCAAGCAAATCGATACTGCCGAGACCTTCAACCCGACCAGGCGGAGCCTGATGAAGGCGACCGGCGCCGCCGTCGCGGCGATGAGCATGCTGCCGGCTGCGGCGGCGACCCCGGTGCTGGCGCAGGCCGCCGCCTGGGACAAGACCTTCCCGGAAAGCGACAAGGTCGATCACCAGACGGTATCGTTCAGGAACCGCTATGGCATCACCTTGGCTGGCGACCTGTACCTGCCGAAGGACCGCGGCAGCGAACCGCTGGCGGCTCTCGTCGTCAGCGGCCCCTTCGGCGCCGTGAAGGAGCAGTCTTCGGGCCTATATGCGCAGACGATGGCTGAGCGCGGCTTCGCGACACTGGCCTTCGATCCGTCCTACACCGGCGAAAGCGGCGGCGAGCCGCGCAATATCGCTTCGCCCGACATCAACACCGAAGACTTCAGTGCGGCGGTGGATTTCATCGGTCTGCGGCCCGAAATCGACCGCGAGCGGATCGGCGTCATCGGCATCTGCGGCTTTGGCGGCATGGCGCTGAATGCGGTTGCCGGGGACAAGCGCGTCAAGGCGGTCGTCGCCAGCACCATGTACGATATGACCCGCGTCATGTCCAAAGGCTATAACGACAGCGTGACACCCGAGCAGCGCGCGCAGACGCTCGAAAAACTGAGCCGCCAGCGCTGGGCGGATGCGGAAAACGGCAGTCCCGCCTACCAGCCGCCCTACAACGAACTCAAGGGTGGCGAAGCGCAGTTCCTGGTCGATTACCACGACTATTACATGACGCCGCGTGGCTACCATAAGCGCGCGGTCAACTCGGGCAATGCCTGGTCGCAGACGACACCGCTGTCCTTCATGAACATGCCGATCCTGACCTACATCGCCGAGATCTCGCCGCGCCCGGTCCTGTTCATCCACGGCGAAAAGGCCCATTCGCGCTACTTCAGCGAAACCGCCTTCGCCGCCGCGGCGGAGCCAAAGGAACTGATGATCATTCCGGGCGCCAGCCATGTCGATCTCTACGACCGCATGGACATCATTCCGTTCGACCGGATCGCGGCGTTCTTCGGTCAGCATCTGGCTTAGGCGATCATTGGGTAGGACCGCGCTTGACGTGGCCCTGCCATCTCCGATGCATGCTGCGACGAAGAACATCGCTCAAGCCTATCGCGCAGCAGACCGGTTGCTCCTAACCTGTGCCCGATCTCTTCGAAAGCGGGTGCACCAAAACCTTGCTGCCGCTCGGGAGCAGCGCAGTCGGGCACGTGCGGCTCGCATTCCCCGGCCTTTTCCACCATCGACCTTTTTGGCAGCGATAATCGGCGCTGCGGCCCTGTCGGATATATCTGATGCAAGCTATACCTTGCATAACAAGGTAGCTTGCTATATCTTCGACCCAAATCAGGGGCTGATATGACCGATTCAATCCAGATCCAATTGCGGAAGGGCGTGCTCGATCTCTGCGTCCTTGCCGTGCTTTCGCGAGGCGAGAGCTATGGCTACGAGATCGCGAGCACCCTCGTTACCGCCGTGGGCATGGGTGAGGGCACGATCTATCCCCTGATGCGCCGAATGCAGACGGAGGGGCTGGTTGCCACGCGCATCGTCGAGTCCAGCAGCGGGCCGCCCCGCAAATATTACCGGCTGACGCCGCTCGGCCAGACGGTTTTCGAGGCGCATCGCAGCGACTGGCGCTCCTTTGCTGCCGGCGTGGATAAACTTCTTGAGGATTTATCATGAGCAAGGACAAGTTTCTGCAGGAGCTGAGACGCGGGCTCGCCGGTCTTCCGCCGCAGGAGGTCGAGGAGATCGTCGGCGACTATGCGGCCCATTTCGCCGAATCCGCCGCCCGCAACCGCAATGAAGCGGAGGTCATCGCCGCGCTCGGCGATCCCGCCAGGATTGCCCGGGAGCTCAGGGCCGATATCGGGCTGCGGCGTTTCGAGGACAATTGGACCCTGTCCAATCTCCTTGCGGCAACGATGTCGCTCGCGGGTCTCGCCGTGGTCGATCTTCTTCTGCTGCTGCCATTGCTCATTCTGACGGTCCTGCTGGCGGCCGGGCTTGCCATCGGCCTCGTTGGCGTCGGTGCCGTCGGTTTGAAAATCATCGTCACCGCCTTGCTGTTCCAGCCGATGGTAGCCGTGACGGATTTCCTGGGGCGCCTGTTCATCGGCGCCGGGCTCGTCTGCGTGCTCATTGGCGGGGGCGCTTTGCTTCTGATGGGATTGGGGGCGGGCATCCGTGCGCTCGGCCACTATGCCCGCCTGCATTTCCGCCTGTCCCAGCTGGGCCGGCAGGAAGTCTGAAACGTTCGAAACACCTCATGGAGGGTACTGGGCGATGGCTCGAAAACTGGCATTCTTTGCAACGACCGGATTGATCGGCGCTGCCGCTTTTCTGGCGCTGGGCGTGGCTCTCTCGGGGCCGGGCTGGACAGACGCCTTGCATGCGTGGAGCGGAAAAGCCTCCTGCGTGGCGAGCGCCTCCGACCGCCAGCAGGTCACGCTGCCCTTCACGGCAAGCGACAGCCTGGTCATCAACCTGCCGGCCGCCTCGGTCCATTACCAGCCGGGCGATAAGGCGCAGGCCGTCATCAGCGGTAACCCCGCCTTGCTCGAGCATGTGCGCATCGAAGGTGACGAGCTGAGCCTGGATTGCGAGCCCGGCTGGTTCGCATCTCCGCTCGATGTCAAACTGTCGGGACCGGCGATCACCAAGTGGGAATTGCTCGGCAACGGCGATCTGACCCTGTCGCAGATCGACCAACCGAGGCTGCAGTTGAGCATCGAAGGCAGCGGCAACTCTTCCGCATCGGGAACCGCCGACGCGGTCGATCTGACCATTTCGGGCTCCGGCTCGGCACGGATGCAGGATCTGACTGCAAAATCCGTGCAGGTGAATATTTACGGCAGCGGCGATGCCAGGATGACGGCACAGGCCGACGCGGATGTTTCTATTTCCGGCAGCGGCAATGTCGAGCTGTTCGGGAACCCGGTTCTGCGCCGCTCGGAGATCAGGGGCAGCGGCCGCATCCAGCAAATGCCGTAGGTCTGCGGCGGCTCGTCACCTCTCCGCTGCGGTGAGCGGGCGGGTATGAACCGTTTCAGCCGAAACCTCTCGCCTTCAAGCCCGCGATGACTTCGTCCGAGACCTGGCGCAATTCCTGTCGGGAGGCGCCGTCGCGTGCCTGGATGGACAGGCCTTGCAGGACCGCGACAAGATAGCGGGCGAGGGAGAGGGCGCGTTCAGGATCGAGCCAGTGCCCGAGCGTTTCTGCGATCATCTCCCGCATTGTGTTTCGCCGCTCGGCCAGTTCGCGCGCCAGTTCCGTATGGTCAGGCCCGCACTGGATCATGCCGCTCGAGATCATGCAGCCCCGCTCTCCGGCGGGGTCGATGACGGCATCGATTGCCTTGTGAAGCAGCGTTTCGATTGTCTCGTGAAGGGTCGTGGTGGGTTTGATATCCCACACCGGCCCCCGCAGGCCGAAATAGCGTTCGAGCGCCTCGCGGTAGAGCCCCGCCTTGCTGCCGAAAGCCGAATAGAGACTTGGGGGTGCGATGCCGATTGCGGCCGTTAGGTCGTTCAGCGAGACACCTTCGTATCCATGCCTCCAGAAGAGCCGCATGGCGATGTCGATCGCCTGATCCCGGTCGAATGTTCGCGGGCCGCCGCGGCGTGTTTTCACAACCTTATCCATAGCGATCACTAAAGACTGCTTGACAGCAAAAGGCAAGCCGTTAGTTTGTAGTGATCACTAAACATAAGGATTTTGGCATGGTAAGAATGTTGCGCGGAATTTGGGTGGTGGTCCTGCTGATGGGCCTGTCTTCCATGGCGATGGCCGCGGAGAAAAATTACACGGTGAGGGCGCCTGATGGCCTCGAGATCGCGGTTCAGGAATCTGGTGATCCCACCGGTCCGGCGATCGTTTTCATCCACGGCCTGCTCGGCAGCCATCTGAACTGGGACATGCAGGTCGGCAGCGACAAGCTGCAGAGATATCGGCTGATCACCTACGATCTGCGCGGCCACGGTCTGTCCGGCAAGCCTGATGATGTGGAGGCATATCGCGACGGGCGCCGCTGGGCCGACGATCTCTCGGCGGTCCTCAAGGCGACAGGCGCGAAAAATCCTGTTCTGGTCGGCTGGTCGCTCGGCGGCGTGGTTATCTCCAACTATCTCGCCGCCTATGGGGACGGCGACCTTGGCGGCGTCGTCTATGTCGACGGCGTCATCGAGCTCAACGCTGCGCTGATCACCTCGCATCCCGAGGTCTATGCGGGCATGGCGTCGGATGACTTGCGGGTGCATCTCGATGCGGTGAAAACCTTCCTGGGCCTGTGTTTCGAAATCAAGCCCGACACGGCGACCTTCGAGCGCTTGCTGTCAAACGCCGCGATGGCTTCGTGGACCATGACTCGGACCGTCCCTTCGATGACCGTTTCCGCCGGTTTGCCTAGGGCGAGCGTGCCGGTTCTGCTGCTCTATGGCGGCAAGGACGTTCTGGTCAATGTCGAGCCGAGTATTGCGCGAGCTCGGACGCTCAATCCGGCAATTCAGACGAAGATCTATGCGAAGTCGGGGCATGCGCCATTCCTGGAAGAAGCGCCGCGCTTCAACCGTGATCTGGCAGAGTTCAGGGACGCGGTTGCCGGCAACTGAATTTGGAGAGAGGGGGCGGGCAGGGTGCTCGCTCCCTTTGCGCCTTGTCCGCCTACGGCGCAAAGCAACCGTCAGGTTGCAGCCCCGCGCCCGAGTGCTGCCGATTGCTGCAGGGTGATGGCATGGCGGAGGGGGTCGGCGTGGCGGTGCGCAAGCCGCCACTCGCCGCTCTCGCGCTGGTAGACGAGCGTTACCCGCAAGGCCCAATCCTGTGCGGGCAGGCCGCCGACTTCGACATTCGCGCGCTCGACGACGACAAGCACGATCATGTCGGTGCCGGCATAGGTCTGGATAACCTCCTGTTTCAGCGTGCCGTTCTTGAAGAAGCGGCTCATGCCGTCCCAGGTCTTTTCGGTAATGTCGGCCTCGCGCGAAGGCGGGCCACCGAAGGGTGACATCAGGGTGAAATCCTGCGTGCGCGGCACAAGCGCCCGGTAGGCGGCGACATCGCCCCGCATCAGTGCAGCATTGGCTTCCTCCGATATCAGGGCAAGATCAGCCGCCTGCAGAGATGCCCGGCTGCTGACTGGACCGGCGACCAGGGAAGCGAGACCGGCCGGGCCGGCGACGAGGAGGGATCGACGAGACGGTGACATGGCATGTCCTTTCCAGGTCTGGAGTTCAAAATCGCGGCTGCGAAGCCCGCGCTTCAGACATGCCCGTTTCCCGATGCTGAAGCCAATGATATGATTTCAGCGATATGCTGAATGAAACTGATCTCTCGCGCGCCGATCTCAATCTCCTCGTGCTTTTCGAAGCCGTCATCGAGGAGCGCCATGTCGGGCGTGCCGCCGACCGGCTGAACATCTCACCGTCAGCTGTCAGCCACGGGCTTGCACGCCTGCGGCGCATGCTCAACGATCCGCTGTTCGTGAAGACGCCCAGAGGCGTGGTGGCGACGGCCCGGGCGATGGAGCTTGCCACACCTGTTGCCGAGATTCTTGCCAGGGTGCGAAGCGTGATTGCGACGGCCGAGCCCTTCGATCCGGCAAGGTCGCGCCGCCGGTTCACGCTCGGGGCGCCGGATGGCGTTTCTGCGGTCTTCCTGTCCTCGCTGCTCTCGGGATTGGAAAAAGCGGCGCCTGAGGTCGATATCAGCATACGCCAGCTGCTGCCGGAGCAGGGCGAAAGCGCGCCTGCGCGGGCCTGGCGTGGTGCGTTTGCCGATCTGGAGGCCCGCGCCATGGATATCGCTGTTGTGCCTGCCGATGATATCCCGGCGCGCTTTCATAGTCTCACGCTCTATGAAGAGGATTTCGTCATCGCCATGCGCGCCGGCCATCCCTTCGCGCAGGAACCGACGCTCGATCGGTATGTCGGGATGCGGCACCTGGTCGTGTCGCTTGGTGGCGATCCGCACGGTTTCGTCGACACGGCGCTCGAACAGCGGGGCTTGAACAGGCGGATGGCGCTGACGGTGCCGAACTTCATGTTCGCGCTCGCCATCGCCGGCGAGAGCGACATGCTCGTCGCCGTTCCCCGGCGCTTCGCCGCAATTTACGCCTCGCGCTTCGGCCTGACGACGGTCGACGCGCCTTTGCCGCTGCCGCGTTTCCGACTGAGCGCGATCGCCCCGCGCGCCGCGATGATGGATGCCGGGCTGAGCTGGCTGTTCGGGATGCTGCTGTCGGCGTGTGGGGAGGGGGCGGACTTGGGTTCTGTCTGATCCGGCATTTCGGTGTCTTCTTGCGAGTTATTTTGTTGCGAGGTTTCTGGGTGGTGCGGCCCACCCCAACCTCCCTCATTCCTGTGCTTGTCACAGGAATCCAGCAGCCGCGTGTCCACGCGGCGGAAGACTCGTATGCGACAACGAAAAAGCCTCTCCTGCCCAAGAACTTGGGCAGACTGGATTCCTGTGACATCCCTCGTGCCAGCACGAGGAGGGAATGAGGGGAGGTGGTGGCGCCGACCGCTGGAACAGGGACGTTGTAGTCTCCGCTGCTGCCTCAAGAGAGATCGTCGTCAGCCGCAAAAACTTGGCCGATCCCCGGCATTTGTTGGCAGCTTCGCGAAATCCGGCCCCCGCCCGGAATGCTAGTCTCTCCCCACTTGCTTCCATTTCGAAAGGCCGCTGCCATGCTTCTGGATCGTTCCCGTCTGCCCGTCGTCTTCATCCGCACCGATGCCGATGAAGAAACCTCCATCAACGATCAGATCGAGGCGCTGCTGGAGGAGCGGCGGCCGTTCGTGCTGGTCACGGATCACGCGCCTGACGATCACGAGAACGAGACGCAGGAGGAGCGCAAGGAGCGGGCGCTGTTTTTCAAGAAGATCAAGGACCGGATGAGGGCCTATTGCCGCGGCATGATCGTCATCGACGGCGGCAGGCCGATGTCGCCCGCGGTCAAGATCGCGGCTGTCACGGCAGGAAAGGCGTTTGGCTTCGCGATCGTCTTTGCGGCAGATGAGGAGGAGGCGGAGCGGAAGGGGCGGAGCCTCATCGGCAGCCGGGACGATGCGTGGTTACTCTGACCTCCGGCTTCTGTGATAGAGCAATACGCCATCGGTTGAGTTTGCCTGCGAGGATCGGCAATGAATATTCAGGATAGATTTGACCCCTCCGTGATCGACGAGGTGTCGCGCCCGGCCTTCAGTTTCATCACCGAGACGAGTTTCGTCGGCGAGTCCGAACCGCATCGCCATGGCAAGGCGCAGCTGCTTTACGTGATGAGCGGCGTGCTGACGATGAGGGCGGCCGGCGGTGTCTGGACGGTGCCGCCGAATTGCGCGCTGTGGATTCCGGGCGGCGTCCCCCATAGCGGTCGCATGGCCGGCCATATCAAGATCGGCAATCTCTATATCGACGCAAAACTGACCGGTGGCCTGAAGGACGAATGCGGCATTCTCTTCGTCCAGCCCTTCCTGCGCGAGCTGATCTTCCGTCTGGAGCCGCGTCACGACAGTCCTGACATGGCGCCCGAACGGCTTCACCGTCTGGTCGGCGTTCTCCTGGATGAGCTCAGCGCAGCACCGCTCGAGCCGATCCACCTGCCGATGCCCACTGATCGCAGGCTGCAGCGGCTCACCGAGGCGATGGTCGCCGAACCGGGCCTGCGCTTCACCATAGACGAATGGGGTGCGCGGGTCGGCGCGAGCAACCGGACGCTCAGCCGGCTGTTCCAGCGGGAGACGGGCATGTCCTTCGTGCGCTGGCGACAGCAGCTGCATATCGGCGTCGCGCTGCAGCGCCTTGCGGCGGGGCAGCTCGTGACCGTCATTGCCGGCGATCTCGGCTATGAGAGCGTCAGCGCCTTCATCGCCATGTTCCGCCGCATGCTTGGAACGACGCCCACGCGTTATTTCAGCGATCAGATTCTGGCAAGCTCCCACAGGCTGGAAATCACGGCGGATTGGCGTGAGGAACCGGGCGATGATGGCCCTGATCATTCGAAGTGTCCGGCGTCCAATCTGGTGCCGTTCAGACGAGAGCCGAATTGATCCTGCTCGCGCCGCCCTTGTCGCTCTGGCCAATTCTAGAAAAGCATGGCCGCATTGTCATGAGACCGCTTGAGGGGCCTGCCTTCCTGAAAACGGCACGGACCCGGGCGGACTTGCGTTGCCTGCAGCACCGCGACATCGCCTGAAGGGCTGATGTGAAGCGCCGACAGGATATTTGTCGCGAAGGCGCCGGTATCGATGGCAATCCGGTTCGGGAAGATCTCGACGCGTTCGCTTGCGGTGATCGTGTGCCCATGAACGACGATCTTGCCGAAGGAGACGCTGGCGTTCAGGAACTCGTCGCGAATCCACATCAGCGTATGCGCGTCCTGCTTGGCCAGGGGAATGCCGGGTTTCAGGCCGGCATGGACGAGGATGTGGTGGTCGAGTTCGACATAGCGCTCGGCAGCGCGCAGGCATTGCAGGCGCTCGTCTCCAAACCTGCGGCGGATCTCGTCTGCGGTGATGGCTGCCTCAAGCGGCAGGCCATAGGACAGCATCGTCTCGCTGCCTCCGAGGTCCCGCCAGTGGTTCACGAGATCTGCCTGGACGGCCGGGTCCGTCTCGCCGAGAATACGAAGAGGCAGGGCGTCGTGGTTGCCGCGTATCAACTTCGAGCCCGGTCTGTCGCGCAGCGTCCGGATGACGAGATCCATCGCTTTGCGGCTCTCCGGCCCACGGTCCATGATATCGCCGAGGAAGACGATCCGGTAGTCGATCGTCTCGTCACGCGCCTTGCCGTCAATGCCGGACAGCAGCGCCTCCAGCAGGTCGGCACGCCCGTGGACATCGCCGATGGCGAATGTGTGCAGAGAAGCGTTCCCGGTCATCGATGGCTCCGTTGTGGCCTTCGGTATGACATTGTTTATGCGCTGCGCCAAGCGGGAGAAGACGGAGACCGTGACGAAGATGGATGTGATGCGGGCGTAGCGGCCCAAATGGCTTCGCGTCGTTTCTTAAGGGCGATTGTGCCGGGGGAAAACCCCTCCCCAACCCCTCCCCACAAGGGGGAGGGACTAACTCGAGGCGCCCGCATCGCTCCTTCCTAAACGTCGAAGAAGTGGAAAGCGAGTGCGGCAGTTTAAGCCCCTCCCCCTTGTGGGGAGGGGTTTTTCTGATGGGCAGAAAGCTCCGCCTGCCGGCCGCGCCCGCACGCTGACTCCAGGTTCAAAACCCAGACGGGACAGGTGAGCAGGCTCATGCGCGCTGCCTTCACCGACAGCCGATGCGTCGTTTCAAAAGCTCAGAGCGTATTCCTGATAACGCCGACCCAGGCGTGACGGGGATCGGCGATCTTGCCGTTGTTCGTGACATAGGTCGTCTTGGTCACGGAGTCCGACACATTGCCGCCGATGACGTCGACTTCGCCGGGCCGGATCGCGACGACGATATCGGCATGGCTGCAGAAGAAGCCGTCCCTCTTTCGAAGCGCCGTCAGCGCCCCGTCGAAGGTTTGCGGTGGCGTGCCGCATCCCGTGCCCGATCGGCCGGCCCAGATCAGGTCTCCGAGCTTCAGATCGGTCCCGGCCGGTTTCTCGATCGTGATCTTGGGATTTCCGGCTCTCATTCCCTTCAGGATCTTCTGGCAATAGCCGTAGTGACCTTCGCTGTAGGGAAAGTCGTCTCCGGCATTGGCCGCCTTGAAGCAGAATGAGATGAAAGCGGCAGACCATGGCTTGTTCGTCAGGCCGTTGCGCTCGGGCCGGTCCACCACCACCCAGTAGTCGTGCACAAATCCCACAAAGGGCTGGTTTCTCTCCAGCCCCGCTATTGCCTTCGGCCTGTGAAGGGGCGCTGCGGAAAATCCCCATCTTTCCCATTCGTCAGACGCGACTTTGACAAGTTCCTCGTTAAACGACATGGCGCTCTCCCTCACACAAAATCCTGTTTCGATGCGCTCCAATGCTTGCCGGTCAGGACCGCTCCCGCTTTATCCAGAGCGGCCTTCAAGGTCTTGATGCGGTCGGGATAGGCAATCGAGCCGAGTGCCAGCAGGGCATCCCGCGTCCCCGTCCCAAGCGCCTGGCGGATCGCCGGATATTTTGCCCGTCCCTGGTGCAGAATGTCACAGACGATGGCGCATCGATCCGCGGCTCGCCCGTCAAGCCCGAGGTTTCGGTCGGCTGCTGCCATCTTGTCCTTGAAGGTCCCGATCATATGAAAGGCCTGCAGTGCCTGGGCGGCCTGATGGTTGGCGGTCCAGTGTATGAACTTGGCGGCTGCGATGACTTCGTCATCCTCGATATGCGTGGTCGTGGGATTGAGATAATTCATCAGGGGCTTCGTCGAGCTCGCGTTTTCGAGCTGAACTTCCCCTGTCGTCGAGAGCCTGACGATCCGGCCGCCTTTGACCATCAGGTCCGGAAAATAATCCCTGGCCTCGGGTCGCCCCAGCATGTCGCGGAAGTAGACGACAAAATCGCCATCCGGCACATGCGCTGCGAATTGGCCGAAGCCGAAGGTGAATTTGGCGCGATCGTAGGTATTGAGCGTCAGGTAATTGCCGCCCTCGCATTTCGACGTCGGCTCGATGAAATCGGCCCAAAATCCGAATGCGGGTCTCTGATCTGCGGCGGAATAGAGCAGCTTCGGAAGACCGTTCGTCGGAACGTTGAAAAGCCCTTGGAAATCCTCGCCCGAGCTCCTGTCCCGGAAATGGGTCGACAGCCCGATGAAAAACGCTGCCGCGCCGTCGGCTTTTGCCTTGTAGGTCCTGCCATTGCGTTCGATTACGAATTCGATTGCCATCGACGCCCCCTCTGATCGAGACACGTGGAAGATTGGATGTTTCGTCGTCCTAGAGCATTTCCATTCTTCTTCGAATCACGGAAGCGCTCTATCTCTTTGTTTTTTTGCGCAATTCCTGACGCGAAACCGCTGTGCACTTTTGCTGGAGTTGCTCTAAGTCTGCAATTTCGGAATTTCGCAGGTTGCGGCAGGTCCGCTGCTGCTCACCCGCTTCTCCCGGCTTTCTTGACGATCCGCCACCTGCCTTGCCCGATCGCCTGGCGATTGGCGATCTTTTCGGGCGCAGTACCGGTGAGAACAGCCTTTATGTCGTCGCGCATCTGCGGGAAGACGCGGTAATATTGGTGGTTTTCCGGCTCCGACGGCGCGAGGATGGCGCTGACGTCGACGGCCGACACCTTGTCGCTGATGGTGCCCATATTGTCGGGGCCGTCTGCGCCGAGGCGCGGCCCGTTGAATTTCGTGCCGTTGCTGAGCGTGTTGAGGATCCAGTCCTTCTCGGAATAATAGACGGTGATCGACCGGCAGATCCGCGGCAGGAACTTGAGCTTTTGGGGATCGTCGAAGGCGTCGGCATCCTCGTCGGCTGCGGCCAGGATCACCTTGTCGAAATAGCGGCGCAGGGGAGATGACGAGGTGCCGTCGAGCGAGGTCATGGCATTGACGGCCGACAGCGTCGGGGAGATGGGGTCAGGCAGTTTCATCAGCGCCTGCAGCGCGTTTCGCATCACGTAATTGCCCATGCTGTGACAGATCAGGTGAATGGCCTGGTCGCAGCGATCTTCCTCTTTGAGCTTGTCGACGAAATCGCTCAGACGCCGCAGGGTTCTGGCGATCGCGATGCCCGATGCCGCCGCGATCCTGCGGTCATGGGCGTAATCGCCGAACGGCGTGGGTATGGGCAGGAGCGAGGCGAGCGACGGCCAGGAGAAAACGAATATGTTGACGTCGAGCCCGTAAAAGGCGCTCAGCCAGCCGGCGCGCTCGATGGAATCGACGAAACTGTTGCTGAATCCATGGATGAAGGCGATCGTCGGCTTGTTGTCGGTCTTCATCGAAGCGCGGATGGCGTCGAAGATCGTGTCGCTGCCGAGCGTGGGCGCCTCTCCCTCAGCGAAGAGGAGCTGCTGGTTGGCGACGGCGAGCGAGCCCGGCACGAGCACGTTGGTCTTCTTCGACAGATTGACGTCGACCTTGGCGCTGCCGTAGCGCACATCGATGCCGCTGGTCGGCCCGAGTTCCGTGCCGAAACCGATGATGCGCTGATGCTGCGGATCGGCTGGATCGAGCAGCGGCTGGCGATTGGTTGCAAAGTAGACCGTCTTAATCATGATCCTCTCCGCCCCTGATGGCGCGGCCGCCGACAGCATAATGATCCAGCCACGCTCCCGTTGCACGATGAGCGCGATAGCAAGCAGGTAGTAAATTGCGTCAGGCCGGGCGTATTAATCGCGCCAGATCCGGTGGATTTTACAGTCTGCAAGTTTTATTTGAATATTTCCTCAAGAATTAGCTAATGCAATTTTGTGGCGATTGCAACAGGAATCGGGTTCTCTCAGGGGCGCCCACGAAAGACGTGCCCCACTACCGGCCGCCCTGGTTATCGCGAAGGCTTTCAACGGCCGACCTCATGCCGTTCCGGCGCCTGACCGCGTGTACTCAGCGAGATTTATGTCGGATATTTTTCGATGCAGGCAACGACAATAACCTCGCCGGGCCATTCTATGTCAATTACTTCACGCTGAAGAAAAGCGCGTGAGGATCGGGAGTCTTAGAAAGTTGCGTTAAGTCCATTCTCGCCCTATAAAATAAATCGGCGGTGCAAATTGAATTGATCGGAGTGGGGGCAGAATTGATGCGCACCGACCTTGCCTATGAAGTGGCGGTGGAGTGCGTGGAACCTGGTAACCCTAAATACTTCACTGGTAGATGCGTGTCCCTGTTGATTCAGGAATTCGCCTTTATCGGCGGGGTACGTTGGGCACCAAAGCAGCTCGTGGGCGAAACACCGCCAGTTGATAATCCGATACCAATTGGTTTGCAATTCGGAGAGCTCCCCCCCGCCGAACTGTTGCCTGGAAGCGAGCTCGTCCTGCAGCAATGAAAGCGGTGACCGGTCTTCAGAAGCTCATTGAAGAGATTGTCGAAGGACTAATCGTCTTCATCTACAATACTCTCAAGACGTTTGTTTGGTTGTGGTTCAGGCCTCTGAAAAACGCAGCCCGCCTCAATGCCCTTTCTTCCATACGAAAAGGCCAGCAAATTTCTTCGTCGACTGCTTTATTTGTTTCAAGCGCGCTTGCCGTCTCCGGCCCCATCTTTACGTTGGAAACCGCGTATCAACGCATTCTGCAGATATATAGTGCGACTTGGTACGAGTGGTCTCTCGCTGTTTTAGCAGTCTACGTGTTTCTCGATATAACTGCGATGCTTATCGGAATTCTCGTTTCCTCTAAGCGCCGGCAAGCGCGATCGATCCACCTGGTTCGTTACGGAATCGCTGCCTCAACATGCTTGTTCTGGCTGATGAGCGGTCTAGTCTTGATCAAATGGGGCAATGCATACGCATCGTCATCGTCGATCTTTCCCGATGCGATATTTTACATCTTGCTCCTAATGGTCCCAACTGCATATCCGTTATTCATCATCTCAGGCCACTTGTTAAGGCAACGGGTCAACGGATCCGCAATCGTATTAGGCGCGTTCGCCCTATTGTCGGTGCCGATTGTATTTGGTGTTCAAATTGCGGCGATAGCCATTGGATTCATAATAGTGGGGCAAATTCAGGCACTAACGGCCAAGCCGCGACCGGCCACCATTGAGGTTAAGGATGCGGCATGCGTTGTCGCGAGTGACGGGAGTGTCGCGGTCACGGCCTTCATTGATAACAATCTGGCTTCCCCCGTATTCCTAGCACATGACCAATTTGATGCCATTATCGGGTCCTTCACAAAAGATTTAACCGAGTATTTCACACCTCTGACGGTTATTGCAGACCAATCCGGCACCCCCCTATTGCCTGTTGCAATTGGCGCCAGCAGCTCCGCGACTGTAAAGTACTCTGGTAGGATCAACGTGGCGACGCTTGAGTGGCCACTTGCCAAAATCGACTACTGCCGATTGCGCGATGTGGAAGCTAGACGAGTTGAACACTACGGCGGTGGCTTCGGCCTGGGTGAGAAAGACATCATCAGCTTCACAGAATTCCGGTTCCTAGGGTCGCGCTGAGGACGATCTTGGCATGCCCCAAGGGAGTGATCCGCGTTTCATGTGAATGAATTGTGGGCTTCCCCGGTACAGTTGACGTTGAAGTCTGGCCGTTTCTGCGAACCGTCGCGTCTGGTGCCGAAGTTGCATTGCGCAGGGCGGGCAGTGCTGGCATCCATCTTGTGGAGTTCGCCCGGGAATTCACGAGTTTCGGCTGAGCGATGCGAGTTCAACGATTCACCGAGAGAGTATTCTCCAGCTCTCCTGGCTGTCACGAAGGCTTTCAACGGCCGATCTCATGCCGTTCCAGCCCGTCAATTCAGGCCGGCACGGGCAAGTCCCTCGATCAGGCGCGCCCGATCCTCGGCGCGGACGAAAGACGATGTTGCTTCGACCGCGTCCCGTGAGATGTCAGGAACGAGTGACTTGAGCCGTCCGAGCAAGTCCGTGGCAGCCTCCCGGTTGTCCAGAAGTCCGGCACAGGCGGTGCCGATGATCAGCGGAACCGCATGGCCGGACCGCAAGCGATGCGCTTCCTGTGCATAACTCAATCCAAGCTCATAATTCGCGCCCTGGAAGTAAGCCATGGCGTAGTAGAACTGAAAGTCGCCGAGAAAAGCCTCGCGCGGGCTCAGTCTGAGGGCGTAGTCGATGCAAGGAATGGCGTCCGCCGCGCGGCCGGCGTTGGCATGCGCAAGTCCCAACTGGCCGTGAGCGAACGCGGAGTTGGGGTTGATCGCGACAGCCTGGCTGATCGCTGCCATCGCCAGGACATTGTCACGCGTCGCAAAGGCTATCATCGCCTGCGCAAGGTAAGCCCACGGTTCCTTATCGTCCGCGGCAATGGCTTGTTGGACGATATCCCTGGCAAGGGCCAGGGCGTATCCCATGTCTTCCCACCCCTGGAACGCGCGCCACATCATAATCCAACCTTTCATGGCGAGCGCCTGGGCATAACCGGGAGCCAGTTCGATTGCCCGATCAAGCAGGGGGAGCATCTTCCGACTGCTCTCCTCAGACAGTTGGGAACACAGGAACACCGCCCGCACGACACATTCCCAGGCATCAAGGCCATGATGCGGCTTGGGGCTTTCGCGGGCATGCTCTGCCGCCAGGAGTTCCGGCCCGATGCGGCCGACGACGCTTGCGGTGATCTCGTCCTGAATGCCGAAGATGTCGCCGAGGTCGCCGTCGTACCTCTCGGCCCAGAGATGGACTTCGGAGGCCGCATCGATGAGCTGCGCGGTCACCCTAATCCGGTTGCCGGACTTGCGGACACTGCCCTCGAGAATATAGCGGACCCCGAGTTCGCGCCCGATCGCGCGCACATCCACGGGCTTTCCATTGTAGGTGAACATCGTGTTGCGGGCGATCACGAAGAAGCCTTTGAGCTTGGATAGCGCGGTGGTGATGTCCTCGGTGAGCCCGTCGCTGAAGAAGTCCTGCTCCGGGTCGGCGCTCATGGCGTTGAACGGCAGCACGGCAATGGATGGTCGGTCCGGAAGTGCGGGCCTGGGCGATGCCGTTCGTGCGGTCGTCCCTTCCGGAAGGGGGCGGTACAGTCGCACCGGCCGCTCCATGTTCTTGAGCGCGCGTTCGCCGAGGTACTCGTAGTCGCAGTCAAGCTTGCCCTGGAGGTGATCGTACGCCGTGCCGGAAATGCAAATGCCGCCTGGATCCGCCAAGGTCTGGAGGCGGGCCGCGATATTGACGCCATCGCCGTAGAGATCCCCATCAACCTCGTGGATCACATCACCGAGATTGACGCCGATCCGGAAGATGATGCGTCGCTCCGTTGGGATATCGGCCTGGTTCTCGGCAACGCCCTTCTGGACGGCGACCGCGCACGCGACGGCATCGACGACCGAGCCGAACTCCACGAGCGCACCGTCGCCCATTAGCTTGACTATACGGCCCTGATACTCGGCCAGCAGCGGATCAATCACCTCCCGGCGCAGAACCTTCAGGGCCGACAAAGTCCCAGCCTCGTCATGTTCGACGAGGCGGGAATAGCCGACGACGTCAGCGGCCAGGATCGCGGCCAGCCGCCGCTCCGCTCTTGCAGTTGCCATGGCTGTCTCTCCCTCAGGAGATCCGCCGGATGAAGCCCAGGCGATTGACGCGACATGCACGATCCGGCTGCCCGACACCGCGAACGTGCTGGTTCATGATACCACTGAGACGGTCATGTGGCGACGCTTCACGAGAGTGCCGCCTTCAACAGGAACGGGATCCGCGAAGCGGTCACTGCAAAGGTCTGTTGCGGTCCAATGGAAGGGCGGCGTCATCAGAAGGAGGTCCGTTTTCGGGACCTCGAACCCACGTCACCCTCACACCAGCGACCGCCTCGCCACCTCGATCACCTTCTGCGTCAGCCCCGTCAGCCGGTCGGCGGCAAGGCGGCTGATCTGCCAGTAGAGTACGACATCGAGAGGCGTGCCCGATATCAGCTCGACGAGGCGGCCGGCCTTGATGTGGGGTTCGGTCAGGTGGATCGGGTTCATGCCCCAGCCCATGCCGAGCAAGGCGGCATCGAGAAAGCCCTGTGTGGCCGGCAGCCAGTGCGTCGGTGCGTTGACATCTGTCGCGAACGTGCGGCGGATCCAGTCTGCCTGCAGGCGGTCCTTCTGGTTGAAGGTGAGGGATGGGGCGCGGGCAAGCGCCTGCGGGGTGACGCCGTCGGGGAAATAGCGGCGGACGAATTCGGGGCTTGCGGTCGCGTGGTAGCGCAGCGCGCCGAGCGAGTAGCGGCGGCAGCCGGCGACCGGCTTTTCCATGCTCGTGACGGCGGCGATGACGCGGCCGCGTTCCAGCCATTCGGCCGTATGGTCCTGATCGTCGACGGAAATGTTCAGGAGGTAGCTGGAGCTTTTCGAGAAATCCGCCATCGCCTCCAGAAACCAGGTGCCGAGGCTGTCGGCGCTGGTGGCGATCCGCAGCGTGACGTGCTGTTCGGGACTGTCGCGGTCGCTGAGATCAGGCAGGTGCTCCAGCAATTCGCTTTCCAGCATGCCGACATTTTCCATGTGCCGGCAGAGCCAGTCGCCCTTTTCCGTTGCCGTGCACGGCGTGCCGCGCACGACGAGGGCGGTGCCCAGGCGCTCTTCCAGCTGCTTGATGCGCTGCGAGACGGCCGATGGCGTGACGTTCAGGATGGCGGCAGCCTTTTCGAAGCTGCCGGTCTGGACCACGGCAAGCAGCACGCGAAGGGCGGGATAATCGATCATGGGTAAGCTGTGCTTAATTGACGTTAGGAGGATTAACTAGCCTAATCCGATCGATCCGTCTACGGAACGTCTCAACAACGCGACGGAAACCTCTGATATCATGAATTTTACCACCTATTTCACCGGTTTGGCCGCCGGGCTCAGCCTGATCGTCGCGATCGGTGCGCAGAACGCTTTCATCCTGCGGCAGGGGCTGCGCAACGAACATGTGTTTGCCGTCTGCCTGGCCTGCGCTCTCTCGGATGCGATCCTGATTATCGTCGGCGTCACCAGCCTGCAGCAGGTGGTAAACCTCATGCCCTGGCTCGATCCGGTCATGCGCTATGGCGGGGCGGCATTCCTCGTCTGGTATGGGGCGAAAAGCCTCTATTCGGCGGTGCGGTCGTCGGGCGCGCTGCAGGTCGCAAATGGGGCGGGGGCGAGTTTCGGCAAGACCATGGCCATGTGCCTGGCGCTCACCTGGCTCAACCCGCATGTCTATCTCGATACGGTCATACTGCTCGGCACGATCTCGACGCGTTTTGCCGGTCATCAGGCAGCGTTTGCCGCAGGCGCTGTGACCGGCTCCTTCGTGTTCTTTTTTTCATTGGGATATGGTGCGGCCTGGCTTCGCCCCATCTTTTCACGACCGGTGTCCTGGCGCATTCTCGAAACCATCATCGCCTGCGTGATGTGGCTGATCTCGTTCAGGCTCCTGAACGGCATGTAACGGCAGCATGCGCCTCAAGCCCATTCGACCCCAGGGAATTCAGAATGTCATTCGATCCGCATCACCTTGCCCTCGTCTTCACCGCCTATATCATCGCCGCAGCCAGCCCCGGTCCCAGCAATATGCGCATCATGGGTGTGGCCATGCATCAGGGTCGCCAGTCGGCGCTGATGATTGCCGCCGGTGTCGTCAGCGGCTCGCTCTTCTGGGGCTCGATGGCGGCGACCGGGGTTTCGGCCATTCTGGCGCAATATGCGCAGGCGCTGATCATCCTGAAAATCTTCGGGGGTCTCTACCTGCTGTTCCTCGCCTACAAGGCCGGCAAATCGGCGATGACCTCCGATGAGAAGCAGGGCAGGGCGATCGATGCCATCAGGCCGGCCTCCGGCTTCAGCCTCTATCGTCGCGGGTTGCTGATGCATCTGACGAACCCGAAGGCGCTGCTCGGCTGGATCGCGACCATGACGCTCGGTCTCGGCCCGGGCGCGACGCCGGCGACCGTTGCCGTCATCCTGGCGGGCTGCGCTATTCTGAGCGTCACCATTTTCGGCGGTTATGCCTTGGTCTTCTCCACTGCGCCGATGATCCGTATGTATCGCCATGCGCGGCGCTGGATCGAGGGCACGCTGGCGCTCGTTTTCGGGGCGGCGGGCATGAAGCTCCTGCTGTCACGCGCATAAGAAGGACGTTCCCGATGCCGCTTTTCCATGGCCTTTCCGCCTTTCCGATCACGCCGGCCGATGCCTCCGGCATCGTTGATACCGGCGCGCTCGCCACAGTGCTTGGCCGTATCCAGGTCGCGGGCGCCGATTCCATCGGCCTGCTCGGCAGCACCGGCGCTTACGCTTTCCTGTCGCGCGGAGAGCGGCGCCGGGCGGTGGATACGGCGATGTCTGCTGTCGGCGGCAAGATCCCCGTCATCGTCGGCGTCGGGGCGCTCAGGACGGACGAGGCGCAGGCGCTCGCCAGAGATGCGCGGGAGCTCGGGGCGGACGGTCTTCTTCTGGCGCCGGTCTCCTACACGCCACTCACCGATGACGAGGTCTACGAGCATTTCGCCGCCGTGGCCGATGCCGGTCAGTTGCCGCTCTGCATCTACAACAATCCGGGCACGACGAAATTCACCTTCAGCGCCGACCTGATCGCCCGGCTTTCCAAGCTCGGCACTGTCAAGGCGGTGAAAATGCCGCTGCCTGCCAATGGCGATTTCGCCGAGGAGATCGCAAGTCTCCGGGCAGTGACGCCGGCGGATTTTGCGGGCGGCTACAGCGGCGACTGGGGTGCTGCAGATGCGCTGCTGGCGGGTGCCGACGGCTGGTACAGCGTGGTTGCGGGCTTGCTGCCCGCCGAAGCGTTAAAGTTGACGCGGGCCGCGCAGGCGGGTGACACCAAGGAGGCGGGACGCATCAACGACGCCTTCGCGCCGCTCTGGGCGCTGTTCAGGGAATTCGGCAGTTTCCGCGTCATGTACACCATTGCCGATCTCCTCGGCCTTGGCCGGTTTGCGCCGCCGCGCCCGGTGCTCGGCCTTCCGGAACAGGCGCGCGGGCGGGTGCGCGAGGCGCTGGAGAGCCTGGGGGCGGCGGTCGGCCAGTAGAGCATTTCCGCTGCCGGAATTGCTCCGGTCAGCGCAGGGCTCGACTAAAGCCGCCGGCTAAGCCCGCAGGATCTTCTCCATCGCCTTTCCCCTGGCCAGTTCGTCGATCAGCTTGTCGAGGGTGCGGATCTCCCGCATGGTCGGCTCCTCGATCTCTTCGACGCGCACGCCACAGACGACACCAGATATCAGCGACCGGGAAGGGTTCATCGCCGGCGCCTGCGCGAAGAAATCCTCGAAACTGGTTTCCTGCGTCAGCTCATCGTCCAGACTCTCCGGGCTGTGCCCCGTCAGCCAGCAGATGATCTCGTGGAACTCCGCTTTGGTGCGGCCCTTCTTCTCGGCCTTGGCGATATAATGGGGGTAAACGCTTGCGACGCTGATCGAATAGATACGATGCTTCGTCATGCCTCCTCCTGACGTCGCGCATCTCGCGACGGCGCGGACAGCTTTCCCGTTGCGCGATCTTTTCAGACGCCATGATAGACGAGGCGCGTGAACAATTCAGGGGTGACGAGGAACTGCCCCCATTTCGCATCGAACTCGGCTGTCGGCTTTGCGGCAATGATCTCGTCGATCGGCTTTCCGGCTGCTTTCAGTTTGGCGACGTTCCCGCGGATATCGACCAGCATCGTCCTGTATTCGGAGAGTTCCGATTTGTTGCTGACGGGATGGCCGTGACCGGGGATGACGATCGTGTCGTTGGCGACATTGGCCAGGATGTCCTCGACCGCCTTGATCAGTCCGTCGATCCCGCCGCCGGTCGAATAGTCGATGAACGGATAGATGCCGTACCAATAGAGGTCTCCGGCGTGGACGATGTTCGCTTCACCGAAGGTGACGGAGATGTCGCCATCGGTGTGAGCATTCGGATGATGCTTCAGCATCAGGGTGGATTTGTCGAGCTTTAGGGACATCTCGTCACCGACGGTTTCCGACGGCACGGCGGCGAGCGGCGGTCGCGGGAATTCGTAATCCCAGTCTTCGACCCTCACGACCGACATCAGGTGTTTGCTGGTGTTTTCATGCGCCAGAATGGCCGCGCCCTCGGCGTTCAGCCATGCGTTTCCATCCGTATGATCGAAATGCCAGTGGGTGTTGATGAGATGACTGATCGGCTGTTTGCCAAGTCGGGCCAGGGCTTCGAGTATCCGCGGCCGGGACGCGGTGATGCCGCCATCGATGAGAACCTTTCCGTCCGCCCCCGTCAGGACGGCGATGTTTCCGCCCGATCCTTCAAGGACCGATACGCCGGCCCTTGCCTTATGGACCTTGATCGGGTCCTTGGCGGCAGCGTCGCGGATCAGGTCGACGATGCCCTGCGCCTTCGCGAATACCTGTCTCGGGGTAAGCCAGCCTCCCGATACGGCGAATGTCGAGGCGGCCATGCAGCAGAGACAAAACCCGCGACGGGAAAGTCTGAAATCCTGGGTCATTTGGCAGGTCCTTTCCGGAATGGCGGCGGGGCTGCAGGGGTCAGGATGAAGACGCTTCCCCGCCTGGGGTGATGATTTCGGGATGCGTGGAGCACATGCCGTAGAGCAGGCGATTGCACGGTTTGAGCGTGCTGTTTTTCTTGATCAGCTTGATAGACGAAAAAGCGGAGCCGGCGATGGGAACGATCTGGCCGTCATCGTCGCGCCTGGGGGCCGCAGATGCCCCATCAGATCGTTGTTCCCCTCGCATGATAAACCCCGGACGGAAGCTCTCAATGCAGTTGCGCGAATGTACAATATCAGAAAATTGCGCGCAATCATCCGCGCCTTCGCGGATGCCGTTGTTTCGGGAGAGCGCAGAAGCCGGATTTGGCGACACGGCGGTCGTGGCGAGGCCAAGCAAGAAAACAAGCTTCGATGCGTAGGTCATTCTTCGTGGCCTCCCTTACGGGTCTACGACCTAATACGAAATTTTCCCATCGACGATCGGCTGCAGCCCCGAGGAAAGTTGCTGTTTCAACACCTGTTTCGCATCATTGCTGATGATCGACATCGGAGCGACGACGGCGATCCTTGCTGCCGATCCCGCGAGGTCGGCCGTTCGAACGGCTGCCATGCCCACCTGATCTGCAAGCGAGGCCTTTCCGGTGTCCATGGATTGTCCCGCCAGCCGCCGCCCGAGCAACTGAACCATGTCCCTGTTATCGGCAAAGGTATTGTGGCCCAGCGCGTCGTCCGCTTTGACGGCGCTCGTATCGATGACCGTCACTCCGAGCTTATCCAGGTCCGCGGCGTAAGGTGTCGAATCGAAGCCGCCGACGCGCGTGACGCCGCCGGAGAGCCATTGCGAAACCTGCAGCGCCTTATCCCTTGTCGACGAGAAGATCGTGAAATGCGGGCGTTGCGGCCCCATCTCGATCATCTGCCGGCGAAAGACATCGATATCGATGTCGGGCGAGGCCAGGATAACGTTCTTTACTTTGGCCGGGATCGTCTTGTTGCGCATGGCAACACCACGCAATGCCTCGGCGGTCAGCCAGGATCCCATGGAATGAGCGAGAATCGTCACTTCGCCGACGTCAGGGCTCTTGGCAGCCTGCAGGATCAGATCCTCCAGCGCCCGCCGTGAGAAATTCGTACTCTCCTTGTCGTAGAGATAGTCGAAGACATTGGCGCGCGAGGGCCAGGTGAAGAGGATCGGCGTAGCATCCGTTCCGGAATCATGGGTGATCTGCGCGAAGCGAAAGACCGCATCGGCGTAGGTGTTGTTGAAGCCGTGCACGAAAATGACGACCTGCCGCCTGGCGTTGCGGTTCTTGTTGAACCATTCAAAGATTCTGCGTTCCGATGCCATCTCGCCGACGTCAAGGACGGCGAACTCCTTTTCGGGATCGGCCGGCACATGCGAAGGCCATTGCACCTCGCCGACTTTGCGGTTTCGATCCGGAGGAATGGAAACGACGATATCGTTGAGGGAAATCGCCGTGCCCCGCTCGCCGGAGTAAAGTTCGCCCGGCTTGTCGGTCGGCTGGCGCGTCGTTGCCACCAGCATGTCCACCGTGCTCGTGCCTGGACCGGCGGTCGCGAGTGGCTGGAGAACATTCTCCAGCCGTCCCGCACATCCTCCCAATACCGAGAGAGCCATCAGGACTGAAAGGCACGATCGCTTGACAGCGAAGGAGGTCGATTCGCGCGGCAAGCTGGCAATCAGACAGCGACTGTCGGCAAAGGCTGTTCGTCGAACCTGTGGCATTCGTTCATCTCGTCAGTGGGACATGGCCCGCCCGGAATGATCCGGGCGGGCCTGATGTTGTCAGGCCTCGCGGGGTATTCGAAACCAGGCAACATAGAGAGCCGGCAGGAAGAGCAGCGTCAGGACCGTACCGACGACAATGCCGCCCATCATCGCGTAGGCCATCGGCCCCCAGAAGATTTCCCTGGAGATCGGGATCAGCGCGAGGGTCGCTGCAGCCGCCGTCAGCATGATCGGGCGCATTCGGTGCTCCGTCGCTTCGATGACGGCCTGCCAGGGTGGCACGCCCTCGCTTCGAAGGTGCTCGATCTGGACGATGAGGATCACCGAGTTGCGGATCAGGATGCCGATCAGCGCCAGGACGCCGAGGATTGCGACGAAGCCCATGGGCGAATTGCTGAAGAGCAGCGCCGCGACAACGCCGATCAGCGCGGTGGGGGCAACGGCGAAGACCAGGAAGAGCCTGCTGAAACTCTGCAGCTGGATCATCAGGATCGTCGCCATGGTAAACAGCATCAGCGGTGCGACTGCCACGATCGGCCCCTGCGCCTTGGCGCTTTCCTCGACCGAACCGCCATCGACGATCTTGTAGCCGGTCGGAAGGCCCTTGCGGAACTCGTCGACTTTCGGCTTCAACTCGGTGACGATCGTCGCCGGCTGGGTCGGTCCCACCACCGCAGCCTTGATGGTGACGGTCGGTATGCGTGTGCGCCGCCAGATCGTCGGCTGCTCCAGTTCGTAGTGGAAATTCGCAACCGCCGACAGAGGAACCGAGTTGCCGTTGGAGCCGGCAAGCAGAAGGTTCTGCAGCGTCTCGATCGAGCCTCGCTCCGAGGTCTCAGCCCGGCCGATCACGTCGACGAGATAGATGTCGTCGCGGATCTGCGTGGCCGCCGATCCCTCGACGATGCTGTTGAGCGCCGTGGCAATATCCTGCGACGAGACGCCCAGCTGCCGTGCTTTGTCCTGAAGCACATCCACCTTGACCACGCGCGAAGGCTCGTTCCAGTCGTAGGTCATGTTTGACAGCAGCGGATGCTCTCCGACGATGCCGGCAAGCTGGTGGGAGAGATCACGGACCTTCTTGATGTCAGGCCCGCTGACGCGATATTGCACGGGCTTGCCGACCGGCGGGCCGATGTCGAGCAGCTTCACGAAGGCGTCGGTGCCGGGGAAAGTCTTCGTCAGATAGGCCTGCAGTTCTTCCTTGACCTTGTCGCGGACGTCGAGCCCCTTGGTGACGATCACGGTCTGGCCGAAGGAGACGTCGGGCGTCTGCACGTCGAAGGACAGGATGAAGCGGGGAGCGCCCTGGCCGACATAGGTCGTCCAGTGGTCGATATCCTTGTTGCCGGCCAGCATCTCGCTTTCGAACTTCGCCATCTGCTTGTTCGTCTCGGAAATCGAGCTGTTCTGCGGCAGGTTCCAGTCCACGATCAGTTCGGGCCGGTCGGAGGAGGGGAAGAACTGCTGCTGCACCAGGCTCATGCCGCCGATGGAGACGGCAAACACCGCCACCGTCGCGCCGATGGTAATCCAGCGCCAGCGCAAGGCCAGGCCGAGGAGCCAGGCGAAGATCCGCGCGAAGCGACCCTTCTGCTCGTGATGCGATTTCATGGTCTTCGGCAGGATGGACACGCCGAGCAGCGGTGTGAACAGGACCGCAACGACCCATGACACCAGGAGCGAGACGGCAATGACCACGAAAAGGGTGAAGGTGAACTCGCCGGCGGCGCTGGAGTTGAGGCCGACTGGGATGAAGCCCGCGACCGTCACCAGCGTACCCGTCAGCATCGGGAAGGCGGTCGAGGTATAGACGTATGTCGCAGCCTTCCGGAGATCGTCGCCGACCTCCAGGCGGGCCACCATCATTTCCACGGCAATCATCGCGTCATCGACCAGAAGGCCAAGGGCTATGATCAGTGCGCCCAACGAGATACGCTGCATCGAAATGCCGGTATAGGCCATGACGAGGAAGGTGATCGCCAGCACCAGCGGAATGGAGATGGCAACCACGAGCCCTGCGCGGACGCCGAGACTGATGAAGCTGATCGCAAGCACGATGACGATCGCCTCGAACAGTGCTCGCGTGAAGCCCGACACGGCCTCATCCACGACGGCGGGCTGATCGGAAACACGCTCGACGTCGACGCCAACAGGAAGGTCTGCCGTGACCTGCTCGATCTCCTTGTCGAGCGCTTCGCCGAATTCCAGCAGATTTGCGCCGGTCTTCATGCCGATCGCAAGCCCGATCGCCGGCTGGCCGTTATAGCGGAACAGCGCCGAGGGCGGATCGACATAGCCGCGCTTGATCGTGGCGATATCGGTCAGCGGAAAGAAGCGGTCGTTGACGCGAAGATTGATCGATTTCAGGCTCTCCTCCGACGTGAACTGGCCGCTCACCCGCAAGGCGATGCGCTCGGGACCGGCATCGACGAAGCCCGATTGCGTGACGGCATTCTGCGCCTGCAGCGTTTCGATCACGGATTGCTGGTTGAGCCCTAGGGCGGCGATCTTGCGCGTCGAGAATTCGAGATAGATGGCCTCGTCCTGCGCGCCGATAATGTCCACCTTGCCGACATTTGGAACCGTCAGCACTTTGGCGCGCGCGTCCTCGACGAGATCGCGAAGCTGGCGCTGCGTGAGCCCGTCGCTCGTAAAGGCGTAGATATTGCCGAAGACGTCGCCGAAACGATCGTTGAAGAACGGCCCGATGACGCCGCTCGGGAAATCGCCCTTGATGTCGCCGATCATGTTGCGCACGCGCATCCAGATGGCGTTGACATCCCTAGCCTTGGTCGTCGGCAGGAGTTCGACGAAGATCGTCGTCTGGCCGGCAACCGTCTCGCTCTTGGTGTAATCGAGCGATTCAAGCTCTTCGAGTTTCTTTTCGACGCGGTCGGTGACCTGCTTCGTCACTTCCTCGGCGGATGCTCCAGGCCACTGCACCTGGATGATCATGGTCTTGATGGTGAAGTTCGGGTCTTCCTCGCGGCCGAGGCTGATATAGGAAAAGGCGCCGGCCAGAATGAAGACGATCATGAAGTACCAGACGAGCGAACGGTGTTCGAGCGCCCAGTCGGACAAGTTGAATTTTTTCACGGAGACTATTCCTCAGTCTATTCTGACGGCCTGGCCATCGACGAGTTTGTGAACGCCGGCAACGACGATCCGATCGCCCGGGCTGACGCCCTCGGCGATGCGAACGGAGCCTCCCTCGACGATCTCTCCGTCGATCCTGATCGGGCGGATGGAAACCTTGGCGGCGGCGGTATCGACCACCCAGACATTGGGCTTTCCGTCCTTCGTCAGGATGGAGGAGGAGGGCAGCAGGATCGTCGGCTGCGCGTTAACGGTTGCGGTTGCCGTTACGACCGAGCCCAGGCGAAAGGCTGGCGGGGGATCGATGAGCGTAATCTTTGTGCGTCGCGTGCGCGTCGTGGCTTCTGCTTCCGGCGCAATTTCCCTGACCGTACCGCTGGTGCGGATGGTCGGGTCGAGTTGGAGGGCGACGTCGAAGGGCGAGCCCACCTTGAGGCCGTCGAAGCTTGCGACGGGGATGTCGATCACCGCATCGCTCTGTTCGGGGCGGGCGATGGTGACGATGCTCTGGCCGGCGGCCACGACCTGGCCCACTTCGGCCGAAGTCGCCGTCACGACGCCGTCGAATTCCGCCCGGAGCTGGGCATATCCGAGCTGCTCTTCGGCCTTGTCGAGATTGGCCTGCGCCTTGGCGACCGCGGCGATGGCGCTCTTGCGCCCGAGCTCGGCCTCTTCGTAGGCCGCTTCGGTTCCCGACCGGCTCTGGAGCAGGGATCGCTGACGTTCTTCGGTGGAGGCGGCATTCGTCAACTGCGCCTGGGCGTTCGAAAGTTCGGACTGCGAACTCTTGACTGCAAGCTCCAGCGCCAGCGGATCGATGGCGGCAACGACATCGCCCTTCTTGACGACATCGCCGACGCTGACCTTGCGCGCGATGATCCGTCCGAGGACGCGGAACGCAAGCTGCGTCTCGATCCTGGCCTCGACCGTGCCCGGCAGGGTCAGCGCGGAGGCTGCGGTCGATTTGACGACGACGGAAAGGACGGGACGCGGCGGCTCGTTATGGGCTTCCGCCTGCTTCTGGCAGGAGGTCAGCAGCAATGATCCGAGGATCGCAAGGCCGGCTGTGATACGGATATTCATTCTGCGGCTTCCTTGTCATAGGTGACGACCTCGCCCGGTCGCAGGAACTTCGTGCCGTCGACGACGACGATATCTCCGGGAGAGACGCCCGCGCGCACCGCAAAACGGCCGGTTTCATAATCGGAGACATCGACCGGGTGGAGCGACACGCTCGACGAGGCGGGGTCGACGATCCAGACGGCCGGCTGGCCGCTCTTGGAGGCCATGGCCGACCACGGCAATTCGATGGCGTCCTGCGCCGTGGAGCGGAAAGAGCCGACGACGGGAGCGCCGAGCTGCATGTCCGGCGTTGCTTCGAGACCCACCTTGACCCTGATCGTTCCGGTCGACGGATCGATCGTCGGCGAGATCTCGCGCACGGAAGCTTCTATCTTGCGGGACGGCGCCGAAAGGGGGCTGACGGCGACCGTGTTTTCGAGGTTGCGGCCGAGGTAAAGCGACTCGAAGACATTGAAGACGGCGTCACGCGGCCCGTCATGCGCAAGCGTGAAGATGAGCTGCGCCGCCTGGGCGACCTGGCCGACTTCGGCGTTTCTGGCGGTGATGACGCCATCGGCATCGGCGCGCAGTTCCGTGTAGGAGAGGGCGTCCTGCGCCGTATCCAATTGCGCCTGCGCCAGTTTCACGCTGCCCTGAGCCGTCTGCAGCGTTTCCTGGGCCTGATCGAGTGCGGCGCGGGTCGCAACCTGCGTCCTGAAGAGGTTCTGCTGCCGGTCGAAGGCGAGCTGCGCCTGCGTCTGCTGGGCAATGGCCGACTGCAGGTTTGCCGTGGCGACGCCGAGATCGGCCTTCTGCTCTTCGGCGTCCATGCGCGCAAGCACCTGTCCGGCCTTCACCGACGAGCCGACATCGACGAAACGCTCGACGATGCGCCCGCTGACCCTGAAGGACAGGTCGCTTTCGACGCGGGCGCTGACCTCGCCGGTGATGGCGTTGTTTTCGACTGTTGGCGTGACCTTGGCCACGACGGCTTCGACATTTTTCGGCTTTGCCTCACTCGCGCTCTGCTTTTCGCATGAGGCAAGCGCGACTGCGCTGACGCCCAGCCAGGCGGCAACAAGGACAGTTTTCATGATTTACCTCTTGCATCGGTTCGGCTGACGAATAATGTTGACTAACCCATCAGTCAATGAAAATTTCTTGACGACTGACAACAAAAAACGCTCAAGGTGAGGCATGCCCGATACGAAGAAACTGACACGCGCCGAGCAGAAGGCCCGCCGGCCCGTAGAGATCCTGGATGCGGCCTTTGAAGAGTTCGTAGAGCGCGGCTATGTCGCGACGCGTGTCGAGGATATTGCGAGCAGGGTCGGGGTCACGAAGGGAACCGTCTATGTCTACTTCGAGACCAAGGAGCAGCTTTTCGAAGCGATGATCGGGCATATTTCGGAGCCGCTGGAAGGTCTGCTGGCGAGCGGGAGTGAGTTGAAAGGAACCGCCACGGAGCGGCTTCAGAAGAGGATCGAGCTGATCTACGATCTCGTGACCAGGGACCGCAGATTGCGCGAACTGATGCGGTTCATCATCGCCGAAGGTTCGCGCTTCCCCCAGATCGTCGACAGACACCACCAGGCATTCATCGATCCTCTCAACTGGCAAATGCAGTCCCTCATCGATGACGGCGTAAGGCTCGGCGAATTCCGCTCGGCGCCGGCCGCGTTTTCCGAGGCAGTCGTGGCGCCCGCCATCACCTTCCTGTTCTTCAAGCTGCTCTTCGACGAGCGGCGGCCCCTGGACAGGGATGCCTATCTGAAGGCGCATATCGATCTCGTCCTACACGGGCTGCTGGCCTGATGGGCAGGGTGTTTTGGCTTGTGGTCAATACAGTGACTGACTGATGAAAAAGCGCTTTGATGGTAGGGATGGGGATAGATTCAAGCCGTGAGTGACGGTGTGTGTCGCCCCTCATCCGACCCTTCGGGCCACCTTCTCCCCGCTGGGGAGAAGGGAAACTGCCGCACCGTCTCCGCATTCTAAAAGGCGTCCTATGCCCCGTCCCCTCGCCCCAGCGGGGAGAGGGTTAGGGTGAGGGGGCTCCGGGCGCTACGAATCAGGTGACCTGATCTCATTCCACCGGCATGAGAACCGGTGCGTCCTTCTTCTTCAGCAGCACGACGATGAATTTCGCCGGTTTGGTCTTGCTCGCATTGCGGCTGACCAGGTGAATGTCAGTAGGGCTTTCGTAAAATGTCTCTCCCGGCGACACGGTGACTTCTTCTTTGCCCTTGAGCTGCATCACGATCGAGCCCTCGATAACGTAGACGAATGCATCTGCCTCATGCTTGTGAATGGGCGTGGACCCTCCCGGCTCATACTCGACCGATATCATCAGCCCTTCCTTGCCGGGATAATCCGGAAGGTCCTTTTTCATGATCGGGGTGACGGTTGCCGCTTCGGCGGCGGCGGCCGGCAAAGCGCCAAGGCAAATCGAAGCCGACAGGCATAGCGATAACAAAGCTGAATTCATTGTCGTAATCCCTCTGTTCGTTGAATGCGGATGTGAGTTGATGCTTGGATCTATTTCGGCTGCCGGGATTTATGTCGGCCGTTGGGACTGTCGAAACCAATCCTCGAAGCCGATCGAGCCGAGCCTCGCGCCCTCGCCGGGCACGAGAGAGCGATCGTCCAGTTCGGAGCCGAAATAGCGCGCATGGACGTCTGGCTCGACCGTCCTCGGATCATTGGCCGCTTTCAGATAGCGTGCGACGATCTCGTACATCGGACCGCGCTCGGGACCGGCAATCTCGATCGTGCTGTTCTGCGGTTTTGCAAGTGCTGCATCCGCCACCGCATCGGCAACGTCATCCGATGCGATCGGCTGGAAAGCCGCAGGAGAAAGACGCGCGACGGTGCCGACGGTGGCTTCGTCGGCGATGCCCTTCAGGAATTCGAAGAACTGGGTGGAATGGACGATCGTGTATGGAATAGGCGATGCCTTGATGAGTTTCTCCTGGGCGAGCTTGGCCCTGAAGTAGCCGTTCTCGGGCAGTCGCTCCGTTCCGACGATCGAGAGCGCAACATGGTGCTTTACGCCGGCCTTGGCTTCGGCGGCGAGCAGATTGCGGCCTGAGGTTTCGAAGAAATCGAGGACCGCCTTGTCTTCCCACGATGGTGAGTTTGCAAGGTCGACGACGACGTCGGCCCCATCAAGCGCGTTCGCCAGGCCTTCCCCTGATATCGTGTTGACGCCGGTGGTCGGCGAGACGGCCAGCACCTCGTGGCCCTTGCTGCGCAGACGCGCTGCGGTCTTGGACCCGATAAGCCCGGTGCCGCCGATAAGAACGATTTTCATGACGAACCTCCCTGTTGACGCCCTGCCGGGCGGAAGTCTCAAGTCTGGATTGCGCAAGCCGCTATGAGCCGCGAATGGATTTGAGGCTTGGGCAAGTCGAAGTCGCGTCGTCTATCGTTGTCACGGGGTGGGTTCAGGCCAGACCGAGCCTGAAATCGCGATAGCGGGCACAATCTTCCTCAACGAAATTAGGCGGCCCAGCCCAAATGGCGAGAGGCGCGAAGATTGAATATCACCGTCGAATTTCGGTCGAGTCGGAGCTTTTGACGCCGAAGTCCACAAATCACAGATGGCGATGACTCTTTTCACCTCCTTGGAACGTCGTTGTTGCGACCGTCGTCGAGCGGTCGGACCCGACCCGAATGAGGACCGAGAGATGGATCTGGAAGGAAAGCAAATTGTTGTTGTCGGCGGGAGCCGCGGCTTGGGGAGGGGGCTCGCCGAAGCATTCGTTGCCCGCGCGGCCGACGTTATCGTGGTCGCCCGAAACGCTGATGCCGTGCAGGGGCCAGGCGAGCAACCGGCCGTCACCGCCATATCGGCTGATGCAACCGATGCTGATGCGGCGTGGCGGATCATGGAGCAGACGCGCCCTGATGTCGTCATCATGAATGCCGGTGCGCAACCGCCCATGGAACGGATCGACCGGATCGGCTGGGGGGCCTTCACTGCCAACTGGAATGTGGACGTCAAGGCCGCGCTGCACTGGGTACAGGCGGCTCTGACCTTACCGATGGCGCCCGGCGGGCTTGTCGTGCTGGTCTCCAGCGGAGCCGCCGTGCAGGGGTCGCCGCTGTCGGGCGGTTATGCGGGCGCCAAGCGTGCACAGTGGTTCATTGCAAAATATGCCGAGGGCCTGTCGGCGCAACTCGGCCTGGGTCTGCGCTTCCGGGTCATCGTCCCCCGGCAGATGTTTGCCGGAACCGGTGTGGGCGATACCGGCATTACGGCCTATGCCGCGGCGGCGGGCCGGACATTTGCCGAACAGGCCGCCACCTGGCCGGACATGACGCCGCGGGCTTTTGGCGATATGGTCGCCGAGCTGATCGGCAGGACTGATCTCGCCGAGGCCATGGTCTACGGCGTGCGTGGGGATACGGGAGTGACGGTCATCGAATGACGGAAGACGCGGCTCTCGAAGGCGAAGAGAAGAAAACGCGGCTCGCAGCGCTCGCCAGCGAAGCGGACACGCTTCGCCCCGAACTGCACCGCTATGCGGCGCGTCTGGTGGGTTCTGTCATCGACGGCGAGGATGTGATTCAGGATGCGTTCGCCAGGGTATTTGCGACGGCGGGCTCGATCCCGCCGGACGCGCCGCTGCGCCCCTGGCTTTTTCGCATCGTCCATAACAGAGCCATCGATGCCCTACGCCAGCGCAGCATGCGCCGGGCAGAGCCGCTCGAGACTGCCTTTGATCTCGCCGATATCGGCGCCGCCGGCCCGGAGGACGCGCTGATCCGGCAGGACACGGTGCTGATAGCGCTTAGCCATTTTGCAGAATTGCCGGTGCCGCAACGGAGCGCTGTCATCCTCAAGGATGTGTTGGGAGAGTCGCTTGCGGATATCGCAGCGCTGCTGGACCTGAGCATCGATGCCGTCAAGGCGCATCTGTCGCGCGGTCGGGCGAGATTGCGCGCCGTCCCCGGCATGCGGTCTGAGGTTGCGCCACCGCCCAGTCCCGAGGTCCTGAACTTTGCAGCGCTCTTCAACGCCCGGGACTGGGACGCCTTGCGCCGCATGCTGGCCGACGACGTTCGGCTTCGTCAGGCGCGGCGGCCGGAAATCTCCGGTGCCGCCGATGTCGGTCGATTTTTCACCTATTATGCCGAATATCCGCCGGTCAGGCTCGAACCGGCCTGGCTGGAAGGCCGGGAAATATTGCTGGTATCGACCGAACCCGCTGATAGTCCTTCCTATTTCATGCTGCTCGAATGGCGGGGGCAAAAGATAAGCCTGATCCGCGACCATCGCTATGCGACCTATGTCATTGACGGTGCTGATGTCATGCCGGCCGCATAGGCTGATTGCGGAAGTGCCGTCACCTCTCGAAAGCGCCTCAGGTGTTCATTGCGCCCCTGGGGCCGTCCCTATAATCGTGGTACCGCGTGAGGAGGACTGCTGACTTGAAGCTGGTACGGGTATCGAGCCGATCTGAATGGGAGGCGTATCATCGAATTCGACGGCATGTGCTGTTCGATCTGCGCGGATTGTCCGGGTACGATGATCAACATCCCGACGACCGAAAGCCGGAGCATCTTCCGCTGATTTTTGTTGATGGAAATGGGCCTGTCGGTGCCGTCCGTCTTGATTTCACAGGGAACGGGAATGGCGTGGTTCGCATGGTTGCAATTACCGCAGATCGCCAGCGGCAAGGTCTCGGCCGAGCCATGATGATCGCCGTCGAGAGACTGGCCATGGCTCAGAATATAGTCAGGCTGGAAGCCCATGCAGCGCCCGATGCAGTGGGCTTCTACGACAAGCTTGGCTGGGAAATGGTCGATGCACATCGGCCTGATCCTCTCATGGCAAAGTTCTTGAAATGACCGCCCAGGGCCGCAAGCCGTCACTCAGTTAGGCCGGCTCTTCAAAATCCGGGCCTCGTGCGGGATCAGGCCCAGATACGGCCTGATCCGAATGCTTTCGCTGGGGCAAATCACTCGCCCGGGGCAAGCCGCTCCGGCAGCGGTTTCAACGGATAGGCACTCCAGAAAAAGCTATCGGCGGCGGCCTGGTCGAACGCGAAGTTGCGAGCCTCGGCGATCTTTCCGTTCTCGATGCGGAAGGCGAGAACCCAGACCGTATCGACATTCGGGCCGGCATCGCGGTTCGACCATCCGCGGTGCATGTCGATGACCCAGTTTTCATCGGCCATCAGCGCAATCAGGTCGGCGCGAAAATTCGATCGGCCGAGTTGCTGAAAGAGAGCGGCGACCTCCGCCTTTCCTTGCTTCGTGCCGGCCAGCGGGTGATGCCCGGGAATGTGCCACTTGATGTCGTCGGCGAAAAAGCTTTCGACCTTGCTCATGTCGCCGCTGCGATAGGCGGCATAGTAATCGGTGATGACCTTCCTGTTGTCTTCGGGGCTTGCGGCCATGGAGATGTTTCCTTGAAACATGGCGGCGGCCAATACGAGGCCGGCGAGCGGGGATCTGATGAACATGCTGCTCTCCTGTTCGATCTGTCGGTTCGTGATGGCTTGCGATTGCGACGCGCGTCAGTTGCGGGTCCTGGCGCGCTCTGCGGCGCGGGCGGCCATGCCGCGGTCGCCCCTTTCATCCGTGTAGGTCATGGTGAGGCCCGAGATCTTCCAGTCGCCGTCGACCTTGGTCAGTTCGTAGCGGTAGTGCCCCGCCAGAACCCAGAGATCCTTGTCGATCCGATGAGTCGCCTGGAAATCGGCCTTGGCGGTCGCGGTCGTTCCCGTCACAGCGGTGATCGCGCTGTTGGTGACGAGGTGAAGCGTTTCGTCAAAGCCCGGCAGGAAGGCGGACCAGTCGGCAATCACCTTGTCGGCCGGCTGCTTCGTGGCGCTCCCGCCCCACAGGCTGGTATAGTCGAGCGTCACCTCATCGGCGAAGGCGCGGCGCACACGGTCCCACTGATGCCGGTCGGCTCCGGCGGCGATATCGGTGATCCTGGCCACGATTTCCGCATGGTCTTCCATGGCAGGTGAGGCAGGCTCACTTGCCGTCTCGTTGAAATGCGCGGCGGCCGCATCGGCTGCGATCTTCACCGGTTTGGCCCCGTCATAGAAGTCGAACTGGCTGACGCCATCGAGCCAGATCTCCGACTTCTTACCGGGAACATCGGCAAAGAATGCATGTGCGCCGGCCGGGACCGCGGCATTTTCGGAGTGAACGATCAATGCCGGCTTGTCGAGCTTTGCCGCCAGCGACACGGCGTCATAGGTCAGCCAGGGTTCCCAGGTGGCGAGGTTGAACCGGTTGTCATATTCCCGGATCAGTCCGCGATTGGTCTCGGTATAATAGGGGATCTGGTACATCAGCGCGGACTGGTCCGTGCTGCTCGCGGCTGTGATCACCTGCGGGCGGCCCTGACGCTCGGCTTCCTCGGCCTTCCGGGACGTATCGATCAGCTTTGCGACGCCCTCGGCGCCACCATAGATTTCCTCGACCAACTGCCTGTTGTGAAGCCAGGGCGCCACCAGCGCAATCGATGCCAAGTTCGGATTTCCGGTCGCTGCGGCCGTCGTGTACCCGGCCGAAGCGCAGATGCCGAGGCCGTTGATCCTGCTCGCATCGACTTCCGGCAGGCTCGCCATGAAGGCTGCTGCGGCGGCGATGTCGGAGGTCTTGGCGGCCGGGTCTTCCTTGAAGCGGACCGCACCTGCGGATTGGCCCCAGCCGCGATAGTCAAAGGCCAGTGCGATAAACCCGCGCTCTGCCATTTCCCGGGCATAGCGGCCCGGCATCTGCTCCTTGATCGCGGTCCAGGCGCCGGTGACGATGACACCGGCACGCTTCTCGCCCTCACGGTGATCGGCAGGCAGGTAAAGCGCGCCTGCAAGCGTCGCGCCCTCGTTTTCAAAAGATACCCTGCGGATCTCGATTTCAGCGCCAAGGGCCGCGGACGACATCATGCCGGCACAGATGATTGAAAGGGCTGTGATACGCATCTGGTCTCTCCTTGTCCTGGTTGACGGACGGGAGGGTCGCGCTTTTCAGCCTGTTGCGCAGGCGTGAATCTTGGCAATGACTATGCGTTTCTTGCTGTCTTCAGCACTCGCTGCGAAAAGCGGCCGGCGTCGTTCCGACATGGCGGCGGAAATGCTGGCCGAACCGCGAGACGTCCTCATAGCCGCTTCTGTGAGCGACGGCGTGAATGGAGAGGTTTGTCGTCTGCAGCAGCACTCTTGCGAGCTTCATCCGTTCGCCGATCACATATTGCAGCGGCGAGGTGCCGAGCGCCCTGGTGAATGCTCGAACGAAATGAAAGCGGCTCATGGCAGCCTCGGACGCCATGTCATCAAGCGACAGATTATCGGCAAGGTTTGCGTGGATATAGTCCAGGACCCGGCGAAGGCGGCGGTCCTCGATACTGCCGCCGCCCGGCTGCACGAGTGCAAGCACCTTGGCCAGATGCGCGGCGAAAGCCAATTGCATGGTTTCGGCATAAAGCGACGCGTGTTCGCCGCTGGTGCCGGAGGCTTTCGCAAGCTGCACCAGAAGCGGATCCAGGGTGCCGACAAGCGGCCGGAATACGAGATCCCGATCGATCCCGACATCCTGCAAAAGTCCCTCCGATATCTCCACCATGAGAAAATCGAGCGGCGCGTCATATTCGCAGAAGCCGGAGGCACCAGCCGGCAGGATCCAGCCTTGCCCGGCGCTCAATGGGATCAGTTCGCGCCGGTCCGAGCCGATGCTGAAGCGGTGAAAGGCCTGATCCACCTGGAACAGTCCCATAGCCAGCCGCGGCAACGCAAACGCGCCGCCACCCGGCGGCATTTCATGCAGCGCAGCTGTCAGTTTCGGTTCGTGTCGTCCGTATTCCATGCCTGAAGGGTAGCGCGCAATGCGCCGAACTCAAGAAACAGAGGCGTGATGACGGATCTCGCTGATGTCACGGGGGCATCGTGAAACCTTTCGATTTGTAATCCGTTTTCGCTGGCATGACCGACGCAAAACGGAAGCCGAAATCGGTCGACGGCGCCAAGCCCGATGGTGCCGAGGAGACGCACCAGGGGAAGGCATCGACCGGTGAGGTCACGCCGCCGCCCGACGTCATCGAACCCGATCCGGACCTGACGCCCGAGGAGGCGGAGCAGGCGCGCAAGAGGTATTTGCTGAAGCGTTTCTGGATCAGCGCGCGCGGTTACTGGGGCCGCAGCGGCGACGGCTTCGCCTGGCCGTGCTCCATCGGGCTGCTGATCATGATCTGCATGAATGTCGGCTTCCAGTATGGGATCAACAGGTGGAACCGCGGCATATTCGATGCGATCGAGCGGCACGATGCCGGCACCGTCTATTATCTGAGCGCCGTCTTCCTGCCGCTCGTGGCCGGCAGTGTCGTTCTCGTGACGTCGCAGGTCTATGTCCGCATGATGATCCAGCGGCACTGGCGTCGCTGGCTGACGACCGCGCTGATTGCCCGCTGGCTTGCCAACGGCCGTTACTATCAGCTGAACCTCATCGGCGGCGATCACAAGAACCCCGAGGCGCGTATTTCAGAAGATCTGCGGATCGCGACGGAATCGCCTGTCGATTTCATCGCCGGCGTCATCTCGGCCTTTCTCTCGGCCTCGACCTTCATCGTGGTTCTCTGGACGATCGGCGGCGCCCTGACATTGCCGATCGGTGGAACGACCATCACCATTCCCGGCTTTCTCGTCGTGACAGCCGTGCTCTACGCTGCGATCACCTCGACCACGATTGCCGTCATCGGCCGGCACTTCGTCAAGGTCTCCGAGGTCAAGAACCAGGTGGAAGCCGAGTTTCGCTATACGCTCACGTATGTGCGCGAAAACGGCGAGAGCATCGCGCTTCTCGGCGGCGAGGAGGAGGAGCGCAGCGACCTCGACAAGACGTTTACCAATGTGCTGCGCCAATGGGCGCGGCTGTCCCGCCAGTATATGCGCACGACCTTCGTGTCGCATGGGTCGATGCTGGTTGCTCCCGTCGTGCCGGTGCTGCTCTGCGCGCCGAAATTCCTCGAAGGCAGCATGACGCTGGGCGAGGTGATGCAGGCGGCGTCAGCTTTCGCCATCGTCCAGACCGCCTTCGGATGGCTGGTCGACAACTACCCGCGCCTTGCCGACTGGAACGCCTGCGCGCGGCGCGTCGCCTCGCTGATGATGTCGCTCGACGGGCTGGAGCGCGCCGAACAGAGCGATGCGCTCGGACGCATCCAGCGTGGCGAAACGAAAGGCGAGGCAGTGCTTGTTCTCAACGATCTCGCCGTGTCGCTCGATGACGGCACCGCCGTGGTCAAGGAAACCCGGGTGGAGATCGAAGCGGGCGAGCGGGTGCTGGTGGCCGGCGAATCCGGTTCGGGCAAGAGCACGCTGGTGCGCGCCATTTCAGGCCTCTGGCCGTGGGGTCACGGGAGCGTCGATTTCCATGCCGACAGGCGGTTGTTCATGCTGCCGCAACGGCCCTATATCCCCTCGGGCACGCTGCGCCGCGCCGTCGCCTATCCCAATGCTGCCGATGGCTGGCCGCTGGATGAGATCAAGGAGGCCCTTCAGAAGGTCGGACTCGACTATCTCAACGAGAAGCTCGAGGAAGAGGCGCCATGGGACCAGATCCTGTCGGGCGGCGAAAAGCAGCGGCTCGCCTTCGCGCGCCTGCTGCTGCACAATCCTGACATCATCGTGCTCGATGAGGCAACCTCGGCGCTGGACGAGAAGAGCCAGGACAGGATGATGGAGATGGTGATCGAGGAACTGCCTGTCGTCACCATCGTCAGTGTCGCGCACCGCGCCGAGCTCGAAGCCTTCCACAGCCGCAAGATCACGCTGGAGCGGCGCGAAGGCGGCGCAAAGCTCGTGAGCGATATCGATCTCATCCCGCGCAAGAGGAAACGGACCGTGCTTTCGCGCCTTCTGGACAGCCGGCCGAAGGGCAGCACGCATTCCAGCGAGGCTTTGACCCCTCGGAATAAGTGAGGTCCGACGCTCGCTCGGCGCTGACCGCGGATGGCGCATTTCCGCCGTCCACACATTGATGCATAGCAATGTATTGAATGTAATTATTATCAAATGCTAATAATAAAGCATTCACCGATTTGCTCTATCAATAGAGATGAACGAAAGAGGGAGGGACCTCTGTTTATCGTATCGGTATTGGATGAGGGCGAAGAGAGAAACTTCGTTGCCGTCGCTTTAAACATCAGCGGCGGCGAGATTCATATCGATGTCGGCGGCGTCGAGCACCATTTCAAACTCGTCGACCTGATCGACATTCTCTCGGTCGAACATCGTCGCGCCCATGACATCGAAGGGTGCATGCGCGCACCGGCGCACTGCCATTGAGCCGACGGATTTCGCGACGTGACCGCGAACCTAGAATTCGCTCCTGACCCTGATGCCGACGGCGTGGTCCTGTCTTCCGCTGCCGACAGCCGCCCGGTATTCCACGCCGACCGCCCAGTTGTTCAGCAAGGCAGCATCGAGCGAGAGCCCGAGAGACGAATAGTCATCCCCCAATTCCTCCGCTTCAAGTTCGTACGGCAATGTGCCGATGTCGGAATATCCGAGCCGCAGCCGGCTGGAGCTCGCGAAATCATGGGTATATTCCGCCCGCACGCCTGGGGTCAGCGCTCCCCAGTCCATCAGCATGGTATAGCTCAGGCGAAGGCCGATAACGCCCGCGGCCGTATCGACCGTCTGATCGCCATAGGTCAGGCCGTAGATGCCCCCGCCGTTCTCGGTGAACCCGTCGAGCCATGACCTGGACAATTCGAACCGGCCGTATGGGGAGACAAGCCATGTCCTGTTCCGAAATTCGTAAGCCGCGGTGAGGGAGCCGAACATCTGCCGCCCATCCCTCTCTCCCGAGGCGAGATCCCCTGATGAGGCGACGTAACGGCTTGAATCGAAATCGAGCCGGCTTGCGCCTATCAGGCCGTCGAGGAACAGGTTCTCGGCGGCCTTGAAGGAGCCGTAGATCGCAGCGCTGTACGCCGCGCCACGGCTTTCCGTACCATCATCCCCGACATCGCTCTTGTCGTGGCCATATCCGAGGCCGAAGCCGCCGACAAAACGATCGGAGAAGCGGTAATCCACGCCTGCGCTCACGCCGACCGTGGTCGATCCGATGTCCAGGTCGCTGTTGCCCGTATCGGCGAAATCGACGAAGCCTCCGGACCAGACCGCAAACGGACCGATATCCGGCCCTTCTATCTCCGGGGTCGAGCCGTAGCCTTGCCTGCCGGATACCGAAGGGCCGGTGAGGTCGGGGGCGCTGCCGCCCGGCCAGCCGTACTGGCGCTCGGCATTGACAACCCCACCATTGCCATTGTCGGAGCGGCGAAGCCCGAGGCGGATATCGAGCGACCGGCGCCGGCGCTCGCCCTCATCATGCAATTGCTCCAGACGACTGTTGAAGTTGCGCGTCTGATATTGGGCAAAGTGCCTGGCGGCATCCGCCTGCGCATCGAGGAGGCCGACCACATCAGGATCGTCAGTCGGATCGGGACGGCCAGCAACGGCAAATGTGATCGTTGCCGGGGCCGATGTGCCTGACGCATTCGACAGCGTATAGCCGACCGCAGCCGCGCCTGCGAATGAAGGGCTCGCCGAAAAGGTAAGCCGCATCTGCGCTGCGTCGAGAGAGACGCTTCCCGCTTCCGGGCTCGGCAGGGCGGTGAGCGCGGCTGCGGTGAAAGGCGCCCCGGTCGCGCCTGCCGTCAGGTCGACTGCGACAGTCGTGCCCGCCATCACGTTGATGGTGCGGGACGTGGCTGTCGGCCCAGCCGAGGCGGCACGCGTCACGGTGACATTGTAGGTCTTCACCGTTGCGTCCTGCGCGGTGACGACGACGGGGATCGTCGTGGCGCCCACTGCAAGGCTGACGGAACTGCTGGCGCTGCCGGAGGTGACCGGAGAACCATTGACCGTGACCGTCGCGTTCGGCTCGGAGACAACAGGTGTGAGCGCGATCGCGGTGACATTGTTGGCCACCGAGATCGAATAGGTCAGCGTATTCGCATTGAAGACCGGGCTGAGGTTGCCCTGGCTGGGCTGCAACTGCGACAGATCGGCATTGGACGAGGCGCCGGCAGTCCAGGGCGCTCCGGTCCCTGCCAGGTTGCCGTTGCCTGCGATGTTCTGAACGGAATTTGCCGGGATATCGAGACGCAGGGTGCCCAAGCCCGAAATGTTCTGGGCAAGAACCGTATAAGTGATGTTGTCAGAGGTTTGAAGGTTGGCCAGCGTGGCGCTGGCGGTTCCTGTCGTGGTCAAGACCATGTCCCCCACCGACATGCCTGTCACCGCCTCGGAAAATGCGATCTGGAACGTCACCTGCGTGGCGTTGGACGGTGGATTGCCGACGACGGCGGTCACGACAGTTGGGCTCTGCGTATTGACGAAGACGCCGGCAGTCGAAGCGACATTGTTGAGAGTGGTGTCGGTCGCTTCACCTCCGGCGTTCTCGATGGTGCCGCCGTTCAGGCTCATCGCGGCGCCGAGCGTCACGCCGTCCATATCCATGTCTCCGGATTGGAGCGCGTATCGGAACAGAAGCGAACTCGTTCCGCTTCCTGAAAGATAGCTTGCCTGCCGCGACTGGCTGCCGACGATCACTGAAACATATGGCGTGCCGCTGACGATTACGCTCTCGCTGAATTGCACGGCAAAGGTCAGACTGTCTCCGTTCCCGTAATATCCATTCGCAGGGGCTGAAACGGAGGTAACGACAGGGGCGGATTGGGCGGAAGACGTTGCCGCGCCAAGCAGCACAATCATCGTAAGGAGAATCAGGGAAAGCGGGCCGAACACGAGCTGCCGCATGAAGGCCCTGCCGGGAAACGTCCGATCATGTCGGCTATTCCCACCGTTTTCCGGCATTCCGGACAGCTGTCGAACGGAGGAGGCTGGGCGGCGGGGCAGGGGGAATGCCATGAAAAAACTCGCAATGGTTTTAAATATCGCAATAGTATGAAAGATCTCTACACGCAAAGGGCGTCCAAGGAAATGTCTTGCTGATATCAGGACCCCGTAACGAGAGGTGAAAACTTATTCGTGATGAGCGGAACCTCGCGCCGAGCCCCAAGTTGTGCCTGATGACCAATGAAGCACCATGGAGGTTTTCATGCTTCAGAAGCTCATCACGGTATCCATCATCCTTTCCATCGGCCTCGCCACCTCTGCGATGGCGCAGTCGTCAGGCGTTGGCGGTGGTGCAGGCGGGGTAGGCGGCAGTACAGGTGGCGTGGGTGGCGCCTCCGGAGGCGGTCTGATCGGCTCCGGTTCCTCCGGCGGTATCGGGACAGGCACAGGCGCCGGCACCGGAAATACGTTGTTGCCGAACGCAAACGGCATCGACAACACCAATACCAACAGCACCGTGCCCAATCCCGATATGACGAATCCGGCGGTGCGCGGCCCGTCCGGCACCGGCAATGGGATGGGCAGGGGAACGCCTGACTGCAACGGCATGACGGGTACCGGCGCGTCGGCGGGACTTCCTGGAGCGGATTCGTCCGCACAGGTGCGCCCGAACTGCCAGTAAGAGGCTGACATAGCGCCGCTTTTCCGATCCGTCGCTTTTGGTCGGAGCCGCAGGCCTCGGCCTTTGGCGGCGGATCGTTGTTGACTAATGTCAAAGACCGCACCGGGCCGGATTGTTAGCTTTGTGATATCCATTCACGGAGGCAGCCATCATGGCCATTACGACAGTTCTGAGCATCCTCAAAGGCAACAAATACGAGCAGGATCTGAAAAGTGCGACGAGCTTTTGCGCCACCTATGGGGCACATCTGACCGCGCTTGCCGTTTCCATCGGGGCGGCCCCGTCGTTCGGGGAATATAATGCGATCTCGACCGCCTGGCTGGATGAGAGGCAGCGGCAGATCGACAAGCTCGCCTCGACGGTCGCGAAAATCAAGGAGACGCTTTCAACCAGCGACCTCTCGTTCGAGGTCCAGGATCTCTATACGGAATTTGCATGGGCCGACCAGGATATCGCCCAGCGTGCGCTTTATGCCGACATCGTGCTCCTGGGGGCCGATGCGGCTGGGGATGCCGACCTCAGGAAGCGGATCTTCGATGGCGCGCTTTTCCAGGCGCCGACGCCGATCCTGATCAACCGCGGCCGACATGCAATCACCACCTCGCCAAGAGCCGTGGTGCTGGCATGGGATTCCAGCAACGAGGCAGCGCGAGCCGCCCGCCAGTCGCTCGATTTCCTGGAAGGAGCCGAAATCGTTCATGTGACCATGGTCGACCCTGTGGCCCGCATGGGCGCGAACGGCGAGGAGCCGGGCGCCGATATCGCAGCCTTCCTTGCCCGCCATGGCGTCAAGGTCCAGATCGATCGCCTTTCGAGCGAAGGCAAGAGCGCCGACGAGATCATTACCCGGCATGCGGTGGATATGGGCGCGGACCTGATCGTCATGGGGGCTTACAACCACCCGAGATGGCAGCAGAGCCTGTTCGGCGGCGTGACCCGCAGGATGATCGAGGATTGCCAGCTGCCTCTGTTCCTCGTCCACTGAGCGAGAGGCCGATAGATATCGTCGCCGTCACCTACGATCCCGATGGGACGCAGGTGACGGCGACGTCGTCTGCTTCTGCCTGCCGCGATACGGATCGCCGATCTTGAATCTGATCTGCAGCCCTTGGAAATCCCCTCGATCCAAGGCAAGATCAGTCCGCTCTAACTGTGAGCTTGGGGGAGACTCTGATGGAAAATCACGAGCCGTTTTTACGCGAGGCGATTGCGCTCTCGAAATCCGCGATGGAACGCGGCGACGAACCGTTCGGCTCGCTGCTGGTGAAGGACGGGCAAGTCATCCTGCGCGCCGAAAACAGCGTCTTCACCGGCCACGATATGACGAACCACGCCGAGCTGAACCTGATCAAACTGGCCGCACAGCACTACGACACTGCATATCTTGCCGACTGCACGCTCTACACCAGCACGGAGCCGTGCGCGATGTGCTCCGGGGCGATTTACTGGTCGGGCATCGGGCGCATGGTGTTTGCGTGCTCGGAGGTGCGGCTTGGAGAGATCGCCGGGATTGGGCTGGACGTGCCGAGCCGGGCGGTGCTGCAGACCGGCGCGCGCATCGTCACCGTTTACGGGCCGACGAATCTCGAAGAGGAAGCTGCCGCAGTCCATCAGGAATTCTGGCCAAAACATCTGGGCAAAGCCTAAGGCTCGTTGTCTAGCGCAGCGCCCGCAGCGCGTTTAGGATCACGGCCACATCGATCACTTCCTGCAGCATGGCGCCCGTGACCGGCGGCAGGAAGCCGGCGCCGGCGAAGATCATGGCGACGAGCGACAGGCCGATGCCGGCGAAGATGCTCTGGACGGCGATGGCGCGGGAGCGTCTTGCTATGTCGATGGCCGAAGCGATCCTGTTCAGATCGTTGCGGATCAGGACGATGTCGGCGGCTTCGGCTGCTGCCGCAAGATTGGTGGCGCCGACGGCAATGCCGACATCGGCGGCTGCGAGTGCGGGAGCATCGTTGACGCCGTCGCCGACCATCAGAACCTTTCCTCCCATGCGTTTACCGGCCAGGCGTTCCCTGGCGATGACCTCGACCTTCTCGACGGGAGAGAGCCGCGCCTCGACGGCATCCAGCGACAGGGAGCCGGCAATGGCGGCCGCGACGCTGCGCTCATCGCCGCTCGCAAGCACGATCCGGCCGAAACCCAGTTTGCGAAGCTTGGCCACGAGGTCGACGGCATCGCCGCGCAACCGATCCTCGAAGCCGATTTCACCGGCAAGCCGGCCATCGATGAAGACCTTTGCCTGCATTCTGCCTTTCCCCTCTGTGGGGCGCGAGGGCCTGCCATCCGGCGTGAAGTAATTGTCGCCGCCAACGCTTACCCTGATACCGTCGACAAACCCGGAAATGCCGGCGCCGGGTCGCTCCGATACGTCCGTCGGGCGTGACAGCGCCAGCCGGCGTCTCTGGGCCTCCTTGACGATCGCCCGGCCGACGACATGCGACGATGCCTGGTCGAGCGAGGCTGCAAGACGCAGGATCCTGTCCGGGCCTTCGGGCGCATCGATCGATACGACTTCGGGATCGCCCGCCGTCAGCGTGCCGGTCTTGTCGAAGACCGCGACAGAGGCGTCCGCCAGGATCTCCAGGGGACCTGCGCCCTTCACCAGCACGCCCGCCTTTGCCGCTTTCGAGGTTCCGGCCGCCAGCGCCACGGGAACGGCGAGGATCAGCGGGCAGGGGGTTGCGACGACGAGAACAGCGACGATCCGCGCCATGTCGCCGGACAGGATGGCGGCGCCGGCTGCGATTGCGAGCGTCAGGAGAAGAAAGGCGATCGCATATCGATCGGCGAGCCGCGCTATCCGCGCCTTGGACCGCCGGGATGCCTCGACCAGTTTGACGATGGCGGAATAGGTGCTGTCCTCGGCACGGCGTTCCACCCTGATTTCGATCGCGTCCCCGGCATTGGTGGCGCCGCTTTCGATCCGCTCGCCGCTCGAGAGGCGAACCGGGAAAGCTTCGCCCGTCAGGACGGATTGATCGATCGATGCATTGTCCGATATCAGCGTGCCGTCCGCCGGGACGACATCGCCCCTGCGGATCATCAGGATATCGCCGACCGCAATGTCGGGAATGGGGACTTCCTCCAGGCCGTCTTCGAGCAGGCGAAGTGCGGTTCGCGGCACCTGCGCCAGGAGGGCCGACATACCTTCGTCGGCACGCCGATGCGCATAGGCTTCCAGAAACTGGCCGCCGGCATACATCAGCGCGACGATCGCTCCGGCCAGATATTCGCCGAACCAGAGGGTCGACCCCATGGCAAGGGCGGCGATCAGGTCGAGACCGAAATCGCCGTTTCTGAGCTTGGCAACGATGTCGATCAGCAGGAAGGCAAGGGCGGCACCGGTGCTTGCCGCAAGGGCCAGCCGGCTTGCCTCACCGAAGTCCAGCAGGAAGAGGACGAAGGCGCCCACCAGACCCAGCACCGCTGCCGCCGCCATGACCGTCGACCGCAGGCCGATATCGGGCATCCATGCGCGCAATTCGCCGAAACTGCCAATTCGGGGCTGAGCCTTCGGCTCGTCCAGAACGCTCATGGCCGCACGCCTCCCATTTTCCGCTTGGGCGTTTTCTGTTGGATGCGCAGGATCGATGCCTTGAATTCGTCGCCCGGCGCCCGTTATGCGCCCGGGAATGTGGCACAGTAACAGGATTTCTCCTTGATCTCACGCAAGTCGCGCCTGCCCGACAGGCATGGCGACTATGCGCCATGAGCCATGAGCGTCATTCGGCTCATCGAGAACGCTTATGGTCGCACGCCTCCGGGCTGACCTGTTTCTGGTGAACGTATACGACCATCACTTGTCTATCAGTTTTTACTGCGCTAAATAATGCAAGATTTAGTTGCATTCATTGCGCCAGATCGTAGGTCAATGGATGCTGAAGCGATACCTTCGGATGACACCATGATCTGGAACCATCGCATCACACGCATCACTGTCGGTCTGCTGCTGCTGGCAATCATCGCTGTCGTCTCATTGCCAGCGATCACCGGCTTTACGAGCCTTGATGGCACCGTCAACGCGCGGTTCGCTGTTGTTAATGCTCCTATCGACGGCACGATTGCAGATGAACCCCTCAAGGTCGGCAGCCCTGTCAGCGCGGGACAATCCCTCGCAGAAATCAGAAATACGCGCGTCAATCGCGCAATCCTCGCTTCGCTCGAGGCAGATCACAACACGGCGCTCGACCGCGTCGCGGCACTTAAAAAGGAGCGGGCGGAGCTTTCCGCGCTTCGCGAAGAATTATCTGCCAGATTGGAGGTCTACAGGCAGACTACCATTGCCAACCTCGAACGCGAAGTCGAAATCCTGCGGAAGAAAGTCGTGGTGTCGCAAGCGCAGGATCTGGTCGCGCAGGTCGACCTGAACCGTCGGATGGAGCTCGAGTCAAAAGGCATTCTTACGCAGAAACTGGTGGAGGCTGCGCGCGCTGCGGGAGTTGCGACCGGCGGCGAAGTCGAAATCAGCAATCTAACCGTCGATCAATTGCAACAAAGGCTCGATGCGGTTCGCCAGGGTATCTTTGTCTTCGGCGACGGACAGAATGATGTGCCTTATTCGCGACAACGCGAGGACGAAGTTATCGTTCGCATCAACGACCTGAACTCACGCATAGCGGAAAATGAGACACGCGCCGCCGAAGCCCAAAAGCAGCTGGTCGAAGAGGAAAATCGCGTCAGAAGCCTTGAATCCGCAACCGCAACAGCGCCGTTCGACGGCGTTGTCTGGAGCAGGAGTATCGTCAACGGTTCGAACGTCGTGCTGAACAACGAGCTGATGCGCCTCCTCGACTGTCGAGAGCTGTTTGTGGATATCCTTGTTCCAGAGATCAACTACGACGAGATCTACCCGGGACTTGTCGCGCAGGTGCGCTTGTTCGGGCGCAGTGATGTCTTCAAGGGCACGGTCATTTCTGTGAGAGGCAGCTCGGCGGCTGTCGAGATCGATTCCTTTGCAGCCAGTTTACCGCCATCGACACAGCGTAACGCTCGCATTCGGGTCCACCTCGATCCATCCTTCATGAACGAGGATTTTGCGAACTTCTGCCAAGTGGGGCGCACAGTGCAGGTACGGTTTTCCAAGCATCGCATCGACGTGTCCAACTGGGTCAAAAGCCTGTGGTTCAGTATCTTGTAGCGCTGCTTCCGACTTTTTTCGTTTTAGCCTTTTTTTTACTGGGGCCGTTCAATTGGTCGCGCCATCACACCTGGACGCGGGCGGTGACCTGCGCGTTTGTCGCAGCAGTCGCATTGCGATACATGTTCTGGCGCTTGACGGAGACAGTGCTTCCCTATCCCAACGACGGTGCGAATTTCTACTGGGTTTGGATCCTCTTCGTCGTGGAGATTCTGGCGTGCGTCGAGGTCATCCTTTTTCTGGTATTGATGAGCCGCTACGTCGACCGGAGCGCAGAAGCGGACAGGCTGGCTCGCGTTTTCTTTGCGCGAGGGCAGCGTGAACTTCCGACTGTCGATGTTTTCATTCCCACCTATAATGAGCCGCTCGACGTGCTCGAACGAACCATCATCGGCGCCCTCTCGCTGGATTATCCTTCGGACAAATTGAATGTGTATGTGCTTGACGATCAACGCCGGGATTGGCTGAAGGCCTATTGCGAAGAGAAGAACGCCATCCACGTCACGCGCGGCGACAACAAGCACGCCAAAGCGGGCAATATGAACAATGGGCTGAAGGTCAGCTCGGGTGAGTTTATCGCGGTCTTCGACGCCGATTTTGTCCCTTATCGACATTTCCTTCGCCGAACGCTGCCCTTCTTTTGTGACGACAGCATCGGCATCGTCCAGACACCTCAACATTTCTTCAATGTCGATCCGGTGCAATCGAACCTGGGCTTGGAGAATATCTGGCCGGACGAGCAGCGCTTGTTCTTCGACGAGATCGCGCCCAGCCGAGACGCCTGGGACGTCAGTTTCTGCTGCGGGTCATGCTCGATTGCCCGCCGCAAGGCCATTGACGCCATAGGAGGGTTTCCGACGGAGTCGATCACGGAAGACCTGCTGACAACTCTTTCGATGCTCAACAAAGGCTACAAGACGCGCTATCTGAACGAGCGGCTGTCGATGGGACTGGCTGCCGAAAACCTCACCGGTTATTTTGTGCAGCGCGAACGGTGGTGCCAGGGGGGTATTCAAACTCTTTACCTGTACAATGGCCCGTTGCGCGGCCCGGGATTGACGCTCTTTCAACGGATCATGTTCCTGCCGGCATCATGGCTCGTGCAGTACCTGGTCCGTTTCACGATATTACTCGTTCCCATCGTCTATCTCTGGCTCGGCCTGATCCCGCTTTATTTCACTGACATAGCCGATTATGTGGCGCACCAGGTGCCGCTGCTGGCGGCGTATTTTCTGCTTATGCTGTGGATTACCCCGACGCGCTATCTGCCTGTGGTTTCCAGTGCCGTCGGGACCTTTGCGGCATTCCGTATGTTGCCTACCGTGGTCTCCAGCCTGGTGCGACCATTTGGCAAGCCGTTCAGGGTGACGCCGAAGGGCAGCGGCAACGAGTCGAACCAGTTCGACCGCTACAGCTTCGTTTGGATCGCAAGCCTGATCGCGGCCACCGTCCTTGGTCTGCTGGTCAACATCGTACCGGAAACGTCGCATGTGCAAGGCCAGTTTTCACCGGTCGCGGCCTGGTGGTCAGGTATCAATATCGTCGTCTTGCTCATCGCGTCACTCATCTGCTTTGAGAAGCCCCGGCGCCTGTTTCATGCGTTCAAGCTCGATGAACCCGCTATAGTAGACGATGTCCGTGGCCAAATCGTAAGTTTGGCACTGGACAAGGCGGTCGTTGCAGTCCCGACCATGGCCCGATTTCAATCCAAATCCGTCGTGCTTAAACTGCCCGGCTTTGCTCCGTTCAAATCAGAGCTCAGACAGGTCACCCAACGGCGCAGGAGCATAAGTCGCAGCGGTGACAGGCAATCTTACTACCTGCATCTGTATTTCGAACTCAGTGGCTCTGCTCGCGACAGCATGATTGTGAAACTCTACACCGGTCGATATTCGCAGGACATTCCCGACATCGATAAAGTCGCGGTCTCTCTTAATCTTCTTCTGCGGTCGTTCGGACGGACGCGCACGTTGTAGTCGACCGTCAAAAAACATCCAGCCCCGCGAATGTGCTACATTGTGTAATCGCGTGCTTCTGTCGCGGGGAGGGATCGAGAATGCAGCGCAAGCTGGCTACGATCATGGTCGGGGATTTCGTCGGTTCCACCTCCGCGATGGAAACGGACGAGGAAGGAGCGATTACCCGGATCGACACCGTCCTCGAGACTGTTCGCATGATTGTCCAGCGCCATGACGGCCGTGTCTTCAGCACGGCGGGCGATGGCCTGCTCGCCGAGTTCGCCAGCCCCGTCAATGCGCTGAGGTCCGCCATCGAGGCGCGGGCGGAGATCGCTGCTCTTCCCGGATCGAGCGGCGGCGACATGCGGTTCGGCCTCCATCTTGCCGATGTCGTCGTCGTCGGCTCGGACCTGCGCGGCGACGGGGTGAATCTCGCCGCGCGCATCGAGGCGTCTGCGCCGCCTGGCGCAATCGAGGTTTCAGGCCTGCTTTACGACCAGGTCCGCCGGATCTCGCCTTGCGGATTCGAAGATCTCGGCGAACGGCGGCTGAAGGGAATTCTCGAGCCGATCCGGATTTACCGGGTCACCGAACTGGTGGACCGTCACGTCTTTCAGTTCGCCCCGACGCGATCCGCCCCCAGTGCCGCCCAATCTCCCCGGACCAACTCGATCGCAGTGGCGCGCTTCGACGTGGCGCCCGGCGCCGTCGCAGATCAGTGTTTCCTGGCGGAAGGCATTACCGATGACCTGACGCTCGAACTCAGCCGCCTCAGGGGTTTGTTCGTCAGTTCGCGTTCGGCGGCAACCGCGTTGACGACGAAAGACCCGGTCGAGATCGGCCGCCTTCTCGGCGTCGGCTACGTCATCAGCGGCTCGATCCGGCAGGTGGGCGACGACCTCAGGGTCAATATCGCGCTGACCGAGACATGCGAAGGCCTCGTCATCTGGTCGGACCGCATCAAGCGTCCGTTTGGCGAATTGCTCGATGTGCTGGACGAGATCATCGCCCGTGTTGCAGCAACCGTGTCCGGACGGATCGAGCAGTCGGAACTTGCCGCCGCACGGCTGAAGCGCCCGGAGAACATGACGGCCTATGAGTATTATCTGCGCGGTCTCGACCATCACCGCCTGATTGGCGTGTCGGATATTCACATACACGAAGCCATGGCCTGGTTCGAGCGGGCAATGGCGGCCGACCCGGGTTTCGGCCGTCCCTTCGCAATGCATGTCTGCTCATGGAGCAATCTGCCGAACTTCGACATGGACAAAGCCGAACAGCAGGTGGCACATGCGCTCGCCCTCGACCCGTCCGACCCGGAAGCCCATCGCATCATGGGCGCCATCAAGATGAAGTCAGGCGACTTCGTTTCGGCACGTTATCACCACATTCGTGCCCACGAACTCGCTCCGAACGACGCCTATATTCTTGGCCGCAGCGCGGCGTTCTATGTCTATGCCGGGGAGGCCGAGCATGCCCTCGACATGCTCGATCGTGCGGAGACGCTCGATCCGTTCCTGCCGGTCTGGATCACCGAAGAGCGGGTGGCGGCCCTCTACGCGCTCGGCCGTTTCGAAGACATGATGCGCGTCGCCCTGACGCTGCCCTTCCAGACCAGGCGCAAGTCGCTCTACCAGGTTGCCGCGAGCATGGCCTGCGGCGATGCTGGAAAGGCGGAATTCCTGGTTCGGCAGGCCCTTTCCCTCGATCCGAGCCTGTCGGCGGTCTACATCCGGATGCAGGAAACCTATGCGGACGAGTCCGTCACGGAAACCCTTGTTGTGCGCAATTGCGATGCAGGCCTGCCGTTGACGCCGCGCAAGGCCGCAGCCAGGAAGAAATCACTCTCGCTGAGATGATGATCGCCAGAGCGCAGATGCCATCAGGCTTTACGCATGTGGTCCATCGGGATGACGTGGCGGCTGCTTCTACGCCTTGAGTCTGGCGATCTGCGGGCCGACGATCGCGGCAAACAGGCTGGGGTCGCCGAGCGCGCGGGCGGACAGCATGGCGCCGTGGACGCAGGCCATGAGGATCTGGGCTTCCTCCTCGGGCGATCCGTTCAGGCGGAAGAGTTTCTGCTCCGCGCCGGCTTTCAGTACCGATGCCAGCCAGGCGGCCAGGTTCTCGAAATGCCGGCGCACGTGCGACGCGACAGTGTCGGGCAGCATCTGCATTTCGCAGGCGAGCATGGCGCAGACGCAGAAAGGCTCCGACGCGTCGAGAATGCAGGTCTGCCAGTAGTTCAGATAGGCCTGCAGCTGCTCGGCAGGGCCGGGGACGTGTTGGCCAAGCGAGGTCAGGCCGGCTTCGGCGTGCTGCGTGTAGCGGTCGACCAGGACCTGCACCAGTTCGGCCTTGGTGGGGAAATGGTGGTGGATGCTCGCCTTGCGGATGCCGATCGCATCGGAAATATCGGCATAGCTGAAGCCATTATAGCCTCCCGCCACGACGAGAGACTGCGCCACGTCCAGTATTCTTTCCGAGGTCGTCTGTTCCATGCTGCCTCCCTACCTTCTGGTAGGGAGGCTGTCAAGCTGGTGGGATTTGGCGCGATTTCACGAACCTGTGTTGGCGCCAATGCGAACGCGGATTGACTCTCTGATTATGCCTACCTACTAGTAGGATGGCAAACCAAGGAGCCTATCATGCAGAATCAATCTTCCCCGCAATCGAGCTGGTTGCGATCCTATTATTTCGTTCGCGCGCTGTTTTCGATCGGCTGGATCATCGCCGCCATTCTCGTCAGCGGGCAATCGGCGCTCGCCTCCGTACTGCTCGTCATCTATCCGGCCTGGGATGCGGTGGCGAACCTCGTGGATGCCAGGGTCAACGGCGGCCTGAAGGCCAATCCCGCCCAGTCTCTCAACGTCGCCGTCAGCACGATCACGACGCTTGCCGTCATCATCGCCGTCCTGAACAGCACCTATGCCGTGCTTGCCGTCTTCGGCGTCTGGGCGATCCTCTCCGGCCTCCTGCAGCTTTCGGCTGCCGTTCGCCGCTGGCGTATTTACGGCGCGCAATGGGTGATGGTGCTCAGCGGCGCACAATCGGCGCTCGCCGGCGGCTTCATGATCGGCAAGTCATTCGCAGCCACGCCGCCGAGCATTCTCGACATTGCGCCCTATGCGGGGTTCGGTGCCTTCTATTTCCTGCTGTCGGCTGTGTGGATGACGGTTGCGGCCTATCGGAAGGCGGCTGTGCAGGGGTGACGGGGCGCAGTCCCGCACCATGCAGGAACATTCCCCATCGAGATGCGTTCGACATGCAGCGCAAATCGTGGGGAGGGAATGCGGATGCCGGTCGCCAGGGCACAGATGACAATCCGAAAGCCGGTCACAGAGGTTTTCCGGTCGCTGATCGATCCTGCAATCACGTCTCATTTCTGGTTTTCCCGCGGTGCCGGACCGTTGGAAGCAGGGAAGAAAATCCGATGGGATTGGGAGATGTACGGCGTACATACAATCGCCGACGTAAAGGAAATCGAGCAGAACAAGCGAATCCTGATCGAGTGGAATGGGCCTGAGAACCCGAGTTTCGTCGAATGGACGTTTGAGGCCAAAGGCAACGGCCAAACCTTTGTAACCGTTAAAAACTGGGGTTTTTCCGGCGGAGTGGACGAGGCGATAAATTCCACCGAAGGGTTCACATATCTCCTGGCAGCCATGAAGTTCTACCTTGAGCACGGCATCGAGCCCAATCTCGTCATGGACTACGCGCCGGACGCGCGCGTGGTCCCGAAAGCTTAGCCGGGTTGCATTGCTCACTTCGGCAATGATCGTTGTTTCCTTGCGAAACGGGTGAAGCCGACGCGGTCAGGCAAGAAGCTGGTTATTGAAGTGGTGGATGCCTGACCGCTTGGATTCGTCCACCGGCGCTCGGCGAGCGGTTTTTGCGCATGGGCGTCGAGGGTGAGGAAAAACCCGCTGGGCTGCGCCATCGAGCATGCATTGCTCGGCAGCGTGGAGGCGGCGCTCGACGATGCCGAGGCCTTGCTCGTTTCCCGGCTGTCGAAGACGAACCTGGCCGATATTCTCAAGCGGATTCCGAAGCCGGTGCCGATCGCAGGGATCGGGATTTGAGTGATACCGGGTACTTTGGGCGATAACGCCGCAGGTTTGTCTCGCCTTGGATGCGGTCCAATGCTATCGCTACAGGAACAGGAAACAGGGCAAGACATCAATGGATCTGGCAATTCCCAGTGCAACCAATCTCAGCCTGTTCGTCAGCGCCACGCTGGTGCTGCTTCTCGTGCCGGGACCGGCCGTCCTTTACATCTTCGCGCGCTCGGTCGAGCAGGGCCGTTCTGCCGGCCTCGTGTCGATCCTCGGCATCCACACCGCTACACTTGTTCATGTCGTCGCCGCTGCCGTGGGGCTGTCGGCGCTCCTGGCGTCGTCCGCGCTCGCCTTCAGCGTCGTGAAGTATGCCGGCGCGGCCTACCTGATTTGGCTTGGCGTCAAGAAGCTCTTCGGCCCGTCGGACATGTCCGACGTCGAGAGTGATTTAGCAGCGTGGAGCCGCATGCGCCTCTTTCGTGAGGGCTTCATAGTCAACCTCCTCAATCCGAAGACAGCGCTGTTCTTTCTTGCCTTCCTGCCGCAGTTCGTTGAGATCGACCGTGGCCATGTGGCAGCGCAGGTCGCTTTTCTCGGGATTCTCTATACAGCGATTGGCGTTCTGACTGACGGCAGCTATGCACTTGTCGCGGGTACGGCCGGCAATTGGCTGAAGCGCAGTCCCGTCTATCTCAAGACTGAACGTTGGGTCAGCGGTTTCGTCTATATCGGCCTTGGCTTGACGGCCGCTTTTGCGGGCAATCAGAAGAAATAGGCCGGCATGACTTTCCCGGAAGTCGCCCTAAACGGCTCGCCGTTCGCCTTTATAGGCTCGCGGCCTAGTGTTGCGTCACCCATCCAGCCTTGTCGCGATCGTCCGCACCCGCCATCCATACGAGGATCCCATCATGAGCACTATCGAAGCCGTCGCCGAAGAGGCCAAGGGCTGGCGCCGTCATATTCATCAGAATCCGGAACTGCTCTTCGATCTGCCGGAGACGGCGGCTTTCGTGGCGGGCAAGCTTGCCGAATTCGGCTGCGAGAATATTACCACGGGGCTTGCCAAGACCGGCGTCGTTGCCGTCATCGAGGGCAGCAGAGGCCCCGGCAAGACGATTGCGCTTCGCTGCGACATGGATGCGCTGCCGATGTCGGAGCAGACCAATCTTCCCTATGCCTCCAGAAATGCCAACCGCATGCATGCCTGCGGCCATGACGGGCACACCGCCATGCTGCTTGCCACCGCCAGGTGCCTTGTCGAAGACAGGGATTTCGCCGGCAAGGTCGTGCTGATCTTCCAGCCTGCGGAGGAGGGCGGCGGCGGAGCGCGGGTTATGATCGAGGAGGGGCTGCTGGAGCGTTTCGGCATCGACGAGGTCTACGGCATGCATAACGAGCCGGGCCTGGAGATCGGTTCCTTTGCCACGCGCGCAGGCCCCTTCATGGCGGGCGCCGACCGTTTCGTCATCACCATCAACGGCAAGGGCGGGCATGCGGCCTCGCCGAACATGACGCGCGATCCTGTTCTCGTCAGCGCCCATATGGTCACGGCGCTGCAATCGATCGCATCGCGCTTCACCGATCCCTTTGACCCTGTCGTCGTCTCCGTCACCTTCTCGGAAGCCGGCAACGACAAAGCGCTGAACGTCATTCCCGCCTCCGTGCGCCTCGGCGGCACGATCCGCACCATGCAGCCGGAAACGAGAAAGGCCGTCGAGCAGCGGTTCCGCGAGATCGTGCATGGCACGGCGAAGCTCTTTGAGACGGAAGCAGAGATCGACTGGCGGCCAGGCTATCCGGTCACGGTCAACGATGCCGGCAGGACGTCGGCGATCGTTGCGGCGGCTCGGCGCGTCGCCGGCGAGGGCCGGGTGGATGCGGCTTACGAGCCGTCGATGGGGGCGGAGGATTTCTCCTACATGCTGGAAAAGCGGCCCGGCGCGATGATCCTGATCGGCAACGGGGACAGTGCGGGTCTGCACCATCCGGCCTATGATTTCAACGACAAGGCGATTGCACATGGGGTGCGCTATTGGCTGTCGCTGGTCGGGCAGGAGCTTGGAGGGAAGTAGGGATGTTGGAGAGGTAGTGCCGTGGGGCACCCCCTCTGTCCTGCCGGACATCTCCCCCACAAGGGTGGAGATCGGCAAGCGGCTTGAGCTTCGCACATTGCTGACGTTGCGCAGTTTGCAACGCTGCTTGTTTGGGGAAGCCGGCGCTCCCAGCCAATCTCCACCCTTGTGGGGGAGATGCCCGGCAGGACAGAGGGGGGTACCGCACCCTCCAGCATCGATGGTTGCCACCACCCCTACGCAGCCTGAACGCTCTTCACCACGCCCGTCCTGTCGATGACGCAGGCGAACTTGCGGCCGGAGGCATCGAGATCGACGCTGAAGCCGCCGGCTTCGACCGGGCGCGAGCCTGTCGGCAGGACTTTTGCCCTGTCGAGGCCGGCCTGTTTGGCGGCGGCATCGGCGCAGAGCAGCTGCAGGTCGGCGGGGGCGGTCTCGACCGCCGTGCGCGACATCTGGTCTGGCGGCGGGGCGGACTGGCAGGCGGCGAGTGCTGCGATCGAGCAAAGGAGCAGGGCCGGAAGCGGCCGGCTCTTCAAGGACATGTGCATATCTTTCCCCCGTTTCAGACGCCCTTATAGAGGGCCGCGCCCTGCATCAGCACGATGACTTTCGCGCCGACCTTTATGCGCGAGTGCAGGTCGATGATGTCGTCATTGTTCAAGCGAATGCAGCCCGAGGACACGTCGAGGCCGATCGACCAGGATTCCGGCGTGCCATGGATGCGGTAGATCGTGTCGGCATCGCCCGCATAGAGATAGAGCGCGCGGGCGCCGAGCGGATTGTCGGGGCCACCGGGCTGTCCGGCCGCCCATTTGGCGGCATTCGGGTCGCGGGCCACCATTTCGGCGGGCGGGGTCCAGGTCGGCCATTCGGCCGTGCGCCCCACGCGCACGATGCCGGCCCAGCCGAAGCCTTCGCGTCCGACCCCGATGCCGTAGCGGATCGCCTGGCCGCCGGGCTGCACCAGATAGAGGAAATGCTGGTTGCCGTCGATGATGATCGTGCCCGGCTCTTCCGCCGTGCGGAAGGTCACGACCTGCCGGCGGAAGGCATCCGGAACCTGCTTGTTGCGGGCGAAATATTTGCGTGCCGTGTTCTTGTCGTAATCGACCCACTTCCTGGTCTTCGGATCGTAGATCTGCGTGCCGGCCGCAAGGGCGACATAGGCGGCGAGGGTCAGCACCAAGGTGGCGAGGGCGGCTTTCTGTAGGATCCGGCTCATGGCTTTGCCCACCCTTCAATGCGGGCGGCGTTCCCGGCCACCCATTTTTCCGCATAGTCGGCAGGCGGTTGGCGCTCCACCTGCAGCGCGTAGGTCATGGCAGTCACTTCCTCGGGCGTCAGATCGACCTTCTCCAGAAAGGCGGCGATGTCAGCATGTTTCTGACCGAAGGAGGCCGACCAGGCGATGTGGAATTCGGAGGGCGGCCAGGCGGTATCCGCCTTCGAATGCTCGATCCACAGGGGATCGCTGCCGGGCGCGATCTTCCATTTTGCGGGATCGTAGGCCGGCTCCTTCAGCCGCGTCACCTTGTGCAGTTCGAAGACATTGTGCGGCGCGTAGCAGGCAAAGACCATCGGCCGGCTGGTGGCGACGGCCGCATCGACGGCGGCCATGCCGACATCCTCTTCCGTCTCCACGAGGGCCAGATTTTTGGCGTAGCCGTAGCTCAAGGCGCGGATGCGCTCGACGCTCGCCGAGGTCCAGGTGGCAGCGCCGATCCAGAGCTCGCCGCGGCCATCGCCATCGGTGTCGAGCAGCGCACCTTTTTGCGGGTCGGACAGGTCCTTGATGCTCTTGATGCCGGCCTTTTCCGCGTCTTCGGTGGCGCAGAGGCCCTGCCAGGCGGGAACGGCGCGTTTTGCCAGCACCACCGCCTTCTTCGCATCGACATATTTTTCGATCGCCGCATCGAGGTTCGGCCGCCAGACCTCCGGATGGATATCGAGTTCACCGGTTTCGAGCGCGGCGAAGGCATTGAGTTCTCCCATTTCGCGCAGGCCGGCCTCGAGGCCGAATGTCTTGCCGATCGCGACCTTGAGGATATTGGCGGTTGCCTGGCCGGACGGCCAGTTCGGCACGGCGATGACGAGATCGGCGGCCTGGACGCCATGTGCGGCGCCCGACAGGATAAAGGTCATCGCGGCAAGCATGGCCGCGGCATGAAGGCGATGTGGTTGCGGATTCTCTTCCTGACGATGTCTCACAGAAACTCCTCCCGCTCCCCAGCTGGTTGAAGTCCTAAACACATCACGCCCATGGCGGGGAAGTACGTTACCGTAAACTTCGGCGTAAATTCGTGGGGCGAAGTGGAATGGGAGGGCGCAAGCTGCCGCAGTGCTTTGTGGCACCCCCTCTGGCCTGAGAGGGGGTGTCCACACGGCACACCCTTTCCTCAGTTATTCCCGCTTTACCTCAAAACCACACTTGCCCCGAATCCCCAATTAGGTTTTCGTGGCCGCGTTTCAGCAGGACCCCAGCATGCCGATGTTTGTCTTCGCCAAGATTTTCTGGATCGTTTCCCAGCCGGTGACGATCTGCTTCCTTCTGATGGCGCTCAGCGTGCTCCTGATGCTCTTTTCCTTCCGGCGGCTCGCCATCGCCGCCGGGCTGGTGTCGCTCGCGCTCGTCTTCGTGAGCTTCTACACCACATCGGGCGCGCTGATCGTGCAGGAGCTCGAAGACCGCTTTCCGCGGCCGGCCGCACCCGCCGATGCCGCCTGCGTCATCGTGCTCGGCGGTGGCATCCCGACGTTGGTCGATGGGGCGCGGGGCGGTTACGATCTCGATGACGGCGGCGACCGCTATATCGAGACGGTGCGGCTTGCGGGCCTCTTTCCCAATGCGAAGATCATCATGTCCGGCGGCGATGGCAGCCTCGAAGGTGTCGCCATGACGGAGGCGGATGTCATCCGCCGGATGTTCAATGATTTCCATATCGATCCAAACAGGGTCGAATATGACGCGGAGTCGCGCGATACCTATGAAAACGCCACAAATGTCCGGGCGATCCTGCAGCGGCTGAACCTCACCCACTGCCTGCTCGTGACCTCGGGTTTCCATATGCCGCGGGCCGTGGCGATCTTCCGCAATCTCGGCATGGACGTCACCCCCTGGGTCGCCGATTACCGCACGACCGGGGAGGAGGGCCTGAAGGTGACGGTCGCCTATCCGCTCATCAATGCCGGGCTTCTGAGCACTGGCGTGCGGGAATGGATCGGCATCGTCGCCTATTATTTCGCCGGGCGCGTTGCGACCCTTTATCCGCAGTGAGCATGCAGGCTGAAGGGATCCTGAAAAACTTGTGCCGCCCGCCGGCGGTCCGCTTTTGCTCGCATCGGAACATAGCTATATGTTTGCGCTGACACAGCAGGTTTTCGGTGCCGGGGAGTTCGATTGAGAATATTGATCATCAGCCGCAAGGCGGAAGAGGTCCGGCGGAGCTTCCAGACCCGTCAACTGGCGGCACTCGGCCTGTCCTTCGAATTTCTCGATGCGTTCGAAGCTGCCGATCTCACGGCCGAGGAATGCCAGACGGCTGCCAGCAACTGGCCGAGCCCGACCCGCCGGCAGGACATTGCCTGCTTCCTGTCGCACCGCAAGGCCTGGCAGGCGGTGATCGCGCATGGCGCCAAAATGCTCATCCTCGAAGATGATGCGGTGCTGTCTGACGATATCACGCTGGTTCTCGACAATATCGAAGCCCGCAACGATGCCTGGAACAGTGTCTACGACCTCGAATTCGCCCCGCGCCGCCATATCCTCAATCGCAGGCCCGCCTGGCGGGACGCGGCGGGCGGTTTTGGCGCGACCCGCGTCTATCAGAACCGGGTGGGGCTCGCGGGCTATATCATCGGCCCCGAGGCTGCAAAACGCATGCTTGCGGAAACCACGACCTATTCGCTGATCGATGCGCATTTCTGGCATCGCTCCTGGCTTGCCGCCTACCAGATCGAGCCGGCGCCGGTCATCCAGCAGCGGTTTCTGGAGGATGAGGCCGAAAGCGCCGACTTCGTGCGCCCGGAAAAGGATCTGGTCTTCCTGCCGCTCAGCAAAATGCGCAAGCTCGCGCGGCGACTGGAGCTCGAAAGCATCAAGGCGAGAAACCTCGTTGTCGGCCTGTTCGTGGGGCAGAAGAGGGATGTTCGCGTCGATCGGTCGAGGTTCAAGGCCGGGGTGGTGAAATCCGTTTGACGCTGTGCCGTCTCCAATCTTTACCGTCGCCTTCTCTCAGATATCCCGCGAGCAGGGAGCGACCCTCTATCGCTCCTATCCTCATGGTTGTATAATTCCGCGGATAAACGAGTGTGATGTGTTCGAAACCCGTTATCCAAGGGGAGGATGCCTTGTCCAGATCATCGTTGTTTCTGTCACTGGCGCTGGCTGTCGGCCTGTCGGTCCCATCAATATCCGTGCCGACCGAAGCAAGCGCGCAGGCCCAGATCTCCATCAGCGTCGGCACCAATCTCAACAGCGGCAGAGGGATTACCTGCAGTCAGGGCGAGAGGCTGATCCGCAGCCGTGGTTTCAGGGACGTCAGGCGGATCGACTGCCGTGGTCGTTTCTTCGTTTATCACGCCCGGAGAGGCAACCGCCAGTTTGAGATTTCCATACGGCAGCGTGATGGCCGCGTTGTGGATATGCGCCGCATCGGCGGAAGGCGATAGTGCCGGGAAGGGGCCGAAGGACGGCCGAGACCCTTGCCCCGCTCCGGTAACGACCCATCTCCTGACGGTCACAACCGGGAACGCGATCCATGCCAACACAGATCCTCTTCATCCAGGGCGCCGGCGAAACCACCCACGACGAGTGGGATAACAAGCTCGTCGACAGTCTCGCCCGCGAACTCGGCGAGGCCTATGCCATCCGGTACCCCCGCATGCCCGATGAAGCGGACCCGCATTATCAGGCGTGGAAAGCCGCTTTGCTGAAGGAGTTCGAAACCCTCGAAGACGGCGCGATCCTGATTGGCCATTCCTTCGGCGGCACGGTGCTTCTCCACACGCTTGCCGAGGCGTGGCCGGCATTCGAGCCCGGCGCCGTCATCCTCATCGCGCCGCCCTTCATGGGCGAGGGCGGATGGGAGAGCGACGAGATTGCCGGGCACGACGACTTTTCAGAGAGCCTGCCGGAGGGGCTGCCCGTGCTCATCTATCACGGCAGCGATGATGACACCGTGCCCTTTGCGCATATCGAGGCTTACGCCAGGGCGATCCCGGATGCCGTCCTCTGCTCGCTGCCGGGGCGCGATCACCAGCTTGACAATGATCTCGCCGACATCGCCAAGGATATACGTTCGCTTGCCGTATAGGCCGGCAGGCCCGCCCATTCCATCACTCAACCATTGGCATCGCATCCTCCTGCATCCTCATCCGCGAGGAGCGCATCCATCAGGAGGTCATCGGCCGATGAACATCTTCAGCCTGCGGTTCGATTTCGACGAGCTCGTCATCCCCATCCTTGGCCGGAACGACAATGGCCTGCTGCTCTATGGCTCAGCCGAGCTCTCGGGCGATCATGAAGGGTTCAGCGTCGAGGCCATCCAGCTTGCCGAGGGCACCATGCTGCGCCCGGCCGGCAATGCCGAATCCGGGCGGCCGGCGCCCTTTGTCGACGAACTCTTCCGCCGCATCGCCGCCGTCATCGAAAACGACAAGACGGTGCCCGGACGCCACGCAGCGATGGAATGGGCCGAACTCGTGGAGCGCCACGGCGAGGCGGCCTGAGCGTTGTGTGCCGGTGCTAAGGTTCCTGAAAAAGTCTCGCCGATATGGATCGTGATCGAAGATAGGAATAATTTCCTTGATTGTTGTCGGCGTTGGCAGATACAACCTTATGACGGCAGCGATATCCAGAGAGGGAGTTTTGCATGCAGGCCTGCCCGCTCCAACGGAGCGACGATACGGAACTCGTCCTGCTCTGCAGCGAGCTGCACGAAGCGGCAATGTTTGCGGAACTGCGGCTGAAAGCGATGCCCGACTATGCCGATACCGTGGAGGAAACGGCTGCCATCGAGGCGATCCTGCAGCCGGGTGAGGTGATCGCCGACCAGATGCTGTCTCTGCAGGCGGCGACATCGGATGGGGTGGAAGCCCGGCTGCGTGCGACGCTCTGGAAGCGTGGCGAATATATCGGAACCTATCTGGGTGAAGGATGAGTCCGGAATCCCGGTCAGGTTAGGGTGAGGGGACCAACACTCTCGAACCCCCAAAACAAAAACGGCGCCCCTTGCGGAGCGCCGTCGCCTGCTTAACGCAGAAAGACCTGAATCAGATCAGAAGGCCTGGATATTGACGGCCTTCGGGCCTTTGCCCATGCGATCCGGCTCGGTGTCGAAAGAAACCTGCTGGCCTTCGCGCAGCGACTGGATGCCGGAAGCCTGGAGAGCGGAGATGTGGACGAAAACGTCCTTGGCGCCGCCTTCCGGCGTGATGAAACCAAAACCCTTGTCCTGGTTGAAGAATTTTACGGTGCCCTTGGTGGCCATAGGGATAGTCCTTTTTCCCATGTCTGGTTAGTTTATCCGCACCCCCGGCGGTGGGGAGGCGGACGGCTTTAGCTTTCGCGTATCGGCCCTGGAAGCCGGACGCGAAGGGTCAGTCGAGACGTCACGTACGGGGAAAGAACATCTACGCGCATGGGTGTCACCCATGCCGCCTTGCCGGAATTGGCGCTCCGGCGCGGCATTACCACTTCAGTCCAGTCACCGGCATGCGAAATGCCCGAGTGTCGCAGTTCGTGCCAGCATTTCGGGCAAAAAGCAAGCGGCAATATTGTGGCATGGTTTTTTGCGTTGCGGGAAATGATGACGATTCAAATGGTTGGCGGAGCGTTAGCATATGCTGATGCACGTGTTTCATTGTGGGATGCGACCGGATTGCAACCTGAGGGCGGTTGGCTGCCAACTTCCGGGTGACGGGCTTTCCAGGCAAGTGCATTTTACCGCGAGCCGCAATGCACAAGGCCGAGGACGAGCAACGGAAATCGAACCCGTTAACTCTTCACCTGTGGGAAAATCTGCCGCGTTCCACAATTTCGTCCCGAGCGGCCGCAATTATGGCAGGGTGTTTCGGGGCTTGATGCGGTGGCCGCCTGCGGTTAGGTCTCGGAGGGACGAAGCAGTGAATGAAGGAAGTGCCGGCGTGATCGATCCCTATGCCATGCTCGGACTGGAGCGAGACGCCACCGGCGAGGCGATCAAGCTTGCCTGGCGCAAGGCCGCCAAGGGCGCGCATCCGGATGCCGGCGGCGATACCGATCATTTCAACCGGCTGCAGATCGCCTATGAACTGTTGCAGGATCCCGTGCGCCGGCGCGTCTACGACGATACCGGCTACGATCCGCAGCTTGCCGACCCCAAAGATCTAGAAGGCGTGCTGATGCTGGAATCGCTGGTCAACGAGGTGATCCTCGACGAGCGCGAACCCGGCAGCTTCGACCCTGTCGCCGCCATGCGCCGCAAACTTTCCGACGATATCGTCAAGAGCCGCTTCCATATCCTGGAGCTCGAACGCCACCGCGCCCGCGTGCGCAAACACATAGACCGCCTCGGCCGGCGGCCGGAAACCGACGTGCTCGGCTCCATGATGCGTGCCCGCAGCGAAGCCATCGCCGACGCCATCCGCAAGACGGAAAAGCAGATCGCGACGATCGAGCATACCTATACGATGCTCGAAGGGTATTCGTATGAGGTAGAGATTCTGGGGCCGGTGGAAGAGGTGGAACTGGTGGATGTGGCGGAGCCGCAGCGCGGGGAGGCTGCGGAGTAGGGGGTGGCCCTCGTTCCATGTCCTCGTGCAAGATAGGGTGACGTTGTGCTCGTGGCTCCCTCATCCGGCCCCGGCAATCCGTCAGTAAAGCGTCCTCTTATACGCATCCTCAAGATCGGCATCCATCCTGCGCTGCTCATCCTTGTCATCAGGCGCGCCCGATGTTTCGTCCAGAATGATCTTCACAAGTGACGGCATCTCGGTGCGATCCTGGCGATGTTCGGGGCTCCACAGGTGAGAGCGCCGGAATGCCTTGGCGCAATGCATGAAGACCTCGTCCACCGTGACCACGACAGCGAGTTTGGGACGGCGATCGTTGACGCTCATGCTCTCCAGAAGGTCAGGATCCCTTGTCAGAACGGCGCGTCCATTCACGCGCAACGTGTCGTCGAAACCCGGAATCATGAACAGTAGCCCGACACTCGGATTGGCGAGAATATTGACCAATGTATCGAGACGGTTGTTGCCGGGCCGGTCCGGTATCGCCAGCGTGCGCTCATCGAGAATTTTGACGAAGCCGACAGGGTCGCCACGCGGGCTGACATCGGCCTTGCCGTCAGGATTCTGCGTGCCGATGCACAGAAAGGGCGAGCGCCGGATGAACTCCTGCGCGTGTATGCCGAGGGTGCCCCGACACTTCTGTATGGCCAGGGCATGCGTCGCCTCGAACAGGCTTCGAAGAGATTGCTCATCGGCTATGGCAAATTCCGGATTGAACTCGAACGCCATCGTTATATTCCCCCCTCGAAATTAAAATGATGTACGTACATCAGATTTGATATCGTAAATTGTCGTTGCAATCAAGTTGGATCGACCTTGCGGAGGTTGGCCGCTCGCGGCGGGTGGCCGAAGCATGAAGTGGAGTTCCGGGCTGGCTCCCAAAGAAAAAAGCCCGGTGGGGTTTCCGGGCTTGAGATCAGGTGATGGGCGTGGCGGCTCGTTTCCGCCCCACGTCCTTACGCGACCTTCTCCTCCTCCGACGCGTGCAATTTCGCTAATATAGCTTGATTGAAACCCGTCGCACAGTTCGCGCAGGAACTGATCAGGGAAAGACCTGTGGAAATTGGCAGGGAACAATCACCATCATCAGCGGTTCCCTAGTCATAGACCACTGGTTACTTGGGAGAATACCAATGCGTATGAAAATTGTCGCAGCCTCTTTGCTCGCCCTCGGCATGGCCACACCCGCCTTTGCCCAATCCAACCCGGCCCCGACCGGCACCACGATCGACAAGAGCACCGTCGATTCCGGTGGCGGCGCGGGCGTCAAAGCCAAGAAGCCGATGGCGATGGACAAGACCACGACCGGCAGCACGAAGGCCGGCAGCGCCATGAAGACGAACAGGCCCGACTGCCCCGACCACGCCAGCAGCAGCGGCACCGGCAAGCTGCAGACCCAGGGCGGCACCAGCAACGCCACCCCGATGGACGAAGCCTGCGCTTCCCACAATAACTGATCTCCCGAAGCCTGATACGGCGCGGGTCGAGGATGCCTGGTCATCATGAGGTGGCCGGGCGTTTTGTGCGGGCAAGTGCAGCGGGCTCGGCGGATGAGTAAGCGCGGGCGCTTCCCTATCCTCCCTCATTCCTGTGCTTGTCACAGGAATCCAGCAGCCGCGTGTCCACGCGGCGGAAGACTCCTATCCTCCCGACGGCCTCACAACCCCATTGGATGCCAGGAAATATCCTCCCATTCGGGATTATTCTCCTCGATGAGATTGAGCTTCCATTGCCGCGGCCATTTCTTGATCGTTTTCTCGCGAGTAATCGCCGTCGTCAGCAGGTCATGTTCCTCGAACCAGACTAGTGTCTTCACCCCGTAACGAGAGGTGAAACCCGGCGTCAACTCGTTCTGGTGTTCGAAGAGGCGACCCGCGATGTCGCGCGTCACTCTTTGACGCGAGGATGTAGACGTAACCCTTCATGGTTGAAGGATGGCTTATTCCGCTACTGTTTTTCAAGAGTCTTTTCGGCTTGCGGACGCAAGCCGGCTGGATTCCTGTGACAAGCACAGGAATGAGGGAGGAGAGGGGCAGCCGGGCGTACTATCTTTCGACTCAGTACCGACGCTAAACCCGCATAACAACTCAGCCCCCATGGCAACCCACAAATATCCAGCTATGCTCATCCCCGACACCAAAACAGCCCCGGGGAGCACACCACGCGTGCCGCATATCTACATCGTCACCGATTGCGAATTCGACGGCCCCATACCGGGTACCCACTCGATGCTGTCCTTCGGCTCCGTCGCCGTTTCCGAGACCGGCCAGATGCTCGGCGAGTTCGAGGCCGTGCTGCAGCCGCTGGAGGGGGCCGGGCGGGACCCCGTGACCATGGCCTTCTGGCAGGCCCATCCGCAGGCCTTCGCGGCGGCGACCGCCGATCCCGAGCCCGCTGCCGAGGTCATGGCGCGCTTCACCGCCTGGGTGAAATCCTTCGGCGCCGAGCCGATCTTCGCCGCCCATCCCGTCGCGCTCGACGGCCCGTGGATCGATCACTACCTGAAGCGCTTCACCGGCCGGCCGCTGTTCCAAGGGCCGTGGATTGCCGATCGGCTGTTCCGGCATCCGCCGCTCTGCATCCTGTCGATGGTGGCGGGTGTGACGGGCCGCAGCCCGTGGGAATGCGATATCGCCCATTATCCGCGCGAATGGCTCGGCAATATCGAGCACACGCACCGCGCCATCGATGATGCGCGCGGCTATGCCAATCTCCTGCATTTCCTGCTGACGAGACGCGAACCCGGCGGCGGCTACCGGCCGCTTCTGTCGTAAGGTAAGGGTGAGGGCATTTCGGTTTTTCCGCTGATAGAAAATTGCTCTATCTATTTGTTTTCACGCAATTCCGGACGCAAAGCCACTGTGCACTTTTGCTGGAATTGCTCTAGCCAAGCCGTATCAGCCCCGCCTCGGTCGGCCTGAAGCCGCAGGCACGGTAAAAGCCCTCAAGATGCGGCTCGAAATCGACATGCAACCATTCCGCCCCGCGCTCACGGGCGATCCGCACCGCCTCCTTCACCAGTTCAGTCGCAATGCCCTGCCGGCGCAGATCCGGATGCACTGAGGTATCGAGGATGAAGGCATGGATGCCGCCATCCCAGGCGACATTGACGAAGCCGATCAGCCGCCCCTCGTGATAGGCGCCGAGATGGGCAAGGCTGCGCGGCAGGATGCGGGCGAAATCCGGCGGCTCGGATGTGCCCCAGGCGGCGGCCCAGAGCGCGGCGAATTCGTCAGGCGAGGGGAAGGGGTCGATGCGGATGTCTGGCATGGAGCGGTGTCCGGTCTGGTCGGGCGTTTCTGTCCATGCAAAGTGACAGAAAATGCAGCCGCGGGCACGCTCTGCAAAATACGATGCGATGAGCTGCTTGTGCTGGAGGACGTATTCTTGTTCCAAATCGCGCCTGTTGTCTTGCCGCAGCCTTTCAGGGAGAAAGGCAGCGGCAAGAGTGCAGAGATCACGTCAGGCTCGCCCGAGGGCCGGTTTCCGGTTTGGGCCAGTCACCGGCTCGCTGGCAAGACCTTCGGCTTCGGTCAGTAGCAGACTTCGCCTCTGATTGTATGCCCGTCAGGCGCTGCCATCCACTGCCACTGGCAGCGGTCGTAGTCGTCATTGCTGCCGAACAGAAGGGCTCCACGATCTCTGAACCGTCCATCGAAGTGGTCGCGGCCGAAGTGGTCGTGACCGAAGAACCCCCCGCCGCGATTTTCGGCGAAGTGGCCCATTCCCATTCCTCCAAAGTGCTCGCCTCCCATGTGCTCGCCTCCTCCGCCATGGCTCTCGCCCCCGTGACCTCCTCCGCCATGCGCCAGCGCGGGCGTTACTGTTGCAATGGAGCCAACTGCGAGGGTCAGAGAGACAAGACCCGTTACTGCGATCTTACGAAGCATAGACATGGTCGTTTTCCTATAAGACGGCTCTGTGTAGCCGCCATCAGGATATGTTCATCGAATCTGGTGAATGCCTGCCACAATTCAGAGTTTTTGCTCACTTCTTGTCACAACTTCTCACGACAGTCTTCAGCACCTGTGATTGCCGGCGCGTAGCGGCCGATAATGCGGGGCGGGAGCTTGGTTCCATTCCCGGCAAGGCGCGTCGTCACTCCAGGTTCTGATGCTGCGCCCGCTAACGCCGGCGCCAGCAGAAGCCAGGGCGGGCAGGTAGGGCTTTAATGACGGGCGGGCGGGTTTGGCGGGGGCGGTGCGACACCCCCTTCTCCCCGGCGGGGAGAAGGTGCCGGCAGGCGGATGAGGGGGCGACCCGGCAAAACCCTTACCGAGCATCCCCCAGCAAGGCACTCAAACTCCACGGCTGCTCGCCCTGCTGGTCGGCGATATCCTCCACCTTCCAGCCGCCATGTTCCTTCACCAGCGTATAATAGAGCGTCACCTCTTCGCCGTTGCGGAACTGCACCTCCAGCTCGGCCCTGTTATCCAGCAGGATCGGCTGACCGATCCTGAGATCGCTCGCCTCGCCATCCTGCCCGGCAATGACGAGATCGAAATCGATCGCCCCGACTTCGCCATCCGGCGTGTTGTCGATATCGGCCTGCAACAGCGCGTTCAGGTGGTCGGAGAAGAAGGCCGAATAGGGCGAAGGGGCGTCGTCAGAGGCGGTCTCGGCGTTGAAGTTGTAGAGGGCTTGGAGGAGGGCCTTTGGGGTTCTGTAGGTGGCGGCGAAAATGGGAGAGGCGATCAAGGTGGACAGGGCGAGGCCGAGGATGAAGGTGGGGAGGCGCATACAGGCTCCTTTTGGTGGTGGGGATGTGTAGCAGGAGTCGCGGGCGGGGTAGAGGGCATTCTAAGGTGGTAGAATGGTAGGAGAGACCAACAACCATTCCAGACGTTAGTTGGGCGCAGAAATGAAGGATTTTCAGGATGCAAGATTCACCCGGATAACTACTTTCGAAACTTGCTGTTAAACCCACGCGTGTTTACATGCTATGCTAGCATGTGGGGATTCGAGAGGGGGACAATGGCGGGTGAATTACAGACCGCAGTGTCAACAGGCACTGCGCAAGCGTCTCAGATTACGTATCTGCTTAAGAAACTCGATGAAGAGATCTGCAATAACGTAAAAACTAATAGTTTCATCGATGACCTTCAGATGTTTGAGAACAATCGAGCCGGAGAAACCGTTGTCGGTCTCAAGGCTAAGCTTGAGAAAGTTGGGAGAGGTGACGAGGTTGCTTTCGCGGAATTGAAGAAAGAGCATTTTTCCAAGCTCCTCGTGAAGTTTGAACACTTTCCTTCTGCGCAAAAGCTGTTCGCATACTTCCTCTCTCGGATTCACGAGGTTTTTGAGACGCACATTGTCCCCCACGCATCATCATTGAGCCGTCAGGATGTGGAAAAAATAGTCGAAGAAAAAATCGTAGTTCCAACGATCGCCGATATGGGAATGGGATTTGAGCACTTTACTCTGAACCATTCGCATATAAGGGGAATGATTTTTTGGCTCGCGGATCGCTGCTATATTAGGTGGCATTGATGTTTTCTATCTCTTACTCAGCGGCCTACGATCCATTTCATACCGTATTTCGTTTTGCTTCGTTGTTGTTGAATTCGCAAGATAATAGTCAGCGGTTTGGTGTATTGCAGATATCTGATTTCTATCTTTGTTTTCCGTGGCTTATGAGCGATTTAACAGCCCCAAGGTCGGTCTCGGGTTTTCAGAAGAAACGTAACGAACTCTTACGAAGATACAAAGCAAGCTCGTACGATATCACCCCCACCGCCTCTACTTTGTTTGAGCGAATGGAACCGATCCAGTTAGCGGCTTTAAGCGCGATGCTTTCCAAAAAGCTTGTCGTCGAAACTGATCTGCCTGGGGTCGTGCAAATTCAGCTGGATATGTTTTCTCAGCGGCTCCTTGAGAGCGTCCAGCGTTATGTCAAAGAAAACAATGAACTCATTTTGTTCCTTTCAGAAGAGTTGCCTAAAATTCCTCTGGCTGGGAAGGCCGGTCTTAAGGATAGATCGGGTTTGAAAGAGTATCGTTATGACTATGTTTAAGCCAAATCTCGCTGTTGAAGATATGCGAGTTTTCAGCAAGGGACGACCTGTTTTCTCTGAAAAGTTTCACGCAGGTCTGAATATTATCCGCGGGCAAAATAGCTCGGGAAAATCAACAATTATGGATTTTCTTTTTTTTGGGCTGGGTGGTGACCTTCTGGAAACCCAGTGGAGGGAAAGCGCACTGCACTGCGATAGTGTTATTTTGGGCGCGCGTTTAAACGGTCGTTCCGTAACTCTGGCCCGTGACATCGAGCCTAAAGCTTCTCGTCCGATGCGCATCTTCTTCGGCCCCATAGATGAGGCGCTCTCCTCGGCTGCTGAAGGATGGGAGCGATACCCATTTAGTCGTGGCTCAGCAGAAAGCTTTTCGCAGGTGATGTTTCGCCATCTCGGGCTCCCGGAGGTTCAGTACGGTGAGAGCAATACCAAGATCACCATGAATCAAATATTGCGCTTGCTTTACTCGGATCAATTAAGCGCAGTTGATAAGATCTTTCGGCCTCAGAGATTTGATGACGCGATCACTCGCCAGACGGTCGGCGATCTTTTGTGCGGTGCTTACAGCAACTCTTACTACAATGCTCGCATAAGGAAAAAGGACGCTGAAGCCGAACTTAAAGAGGTGGTTTCGCGCATTGGCTTTCTTATTCGTACCCATGGCCGGGAAGGGCATCCACTCACACTTGAGTGGCTTAACGCGGAGCGAGAGCGTTTAGAAGGTGACCTGAACCGACTAAATCAACGCATTGGCGAACTTGAAGAGCAGATATTCAAGACACAGTTCGACGACCGATTAACCCTGAATGATCAGAACGAAACGTACGATAGGGTTGTCCAACTGCAGACCGAGCTTGGCAAATTGAAGCAGGAGCTCGATGAGGCGGAGCTGGAACGACTGGATTCGATCGATTTCATTGCTTCGTTGGACAAAAAGCTGAAAGAATTAGAGCAGTCACAAGACGTAATTGCTCAAATGGATGCGATCGCATTTGAGTTTTGCCCTTCATGCTTCGCGCCAGTGGAGCACAATCATGTAGAGGGAAGTTGTAGCCTCTGTAAATCACCGTACGATCATTCCCGGACACAGCAGCGCGTTCTTAAATTGATAAACGAGTACTCGCGTCAACGTGATAATTCGGCCACAATCCAGCATGGTCGGGAAGATTTGATTTCTCATCTGAAGTCAAAAATCGAATCTACAACCGAGTTGTGGAGACAGGCAGCTCGTCACTATACTGTTGCAGTTCGCACACCGACAACAGAGCTTCGTCTCGAGTTGCGGCAGTTGAATAGAGAGGCGGGATATGCCCATCGGCAACTGGAGGAGTTAGCTTCAAAAAAGGCAATTATTACGGAATTGGCGGAGCTGTCCGAGAGCAGGGACGTGCTCGAAAGAGAGATTGATCAGTTAAAGGTCATAATTGAAAATGAGGAGCGCCGTAATCACTTGCAGAAAGCTAGGGCGGCGGAGCGGATCGAGAAAGAGGTCTTGGACTTCTTGAAAAAAGATCTAGAGCGCCAGTCGACTTTTGTTTCTGCTGACAGAATAAATTTCGAATTTGATGGCGATCGCTTGGCCGTGAATGATGAATCTTTCTTTTCGGCCAGTTCAATGGTCTATCTTCGCAACAGCTTTCTAGCTGGCTTTATGTACGCTGCGGCCAATGACTCGACATTTTCCCATCCGCGCTTTCTTCTTATGGATACTGTAGAGGACAAGGGTATGGAACCTGAGCGGAGCAAGAATTTTCAAAGGCTCCTTTATAGCAAGTCACAAAGTGCGATATCTGATCACCAGATAATTATTGCTACGTCAATGATAGCTGATGAGTTGAACAATCCGTCAATTACTGTTGGTGAATTCTATACTCATGATAATAGAACTTTGAAACTTTAGACATTAGTGGATTGCCATGATACATACACCTGATGGCTGGCAACATAAGAACATAAATTGGGAAGTGTTGTCTGGGTTCGGAAGATCTAGTGTCGCAACCTTGACTATGGCCGCGCCGTTTCTAGGTTATATTGTCCTGTATCATTCAAGCTTATCAATGTATCTTGGCGGACTTGGAGGCTTGATTGATGGTCAGTCACAGGCAAATGCGTGCCACCCTTGGCTGACCGTCGAGCAGAAAATCAATCTACTCTACCTCGGGCTACTGAGTTTAGGTTGGGGTTCGATATTGTTTCGCGTCTTGGCGCCCTCTGTGGTGAAGCGGAGCTCCGGGATAGCGGACTATGTAGATCAAGAGCTTCCAAGGGCGACGGCCAGAAACATGCGTTCCATGTTCGTTACGATTAGGTCTCGACGTCCTTCATTGGAGGAAGACTTCATTGAAAGAGCCCCGTGGCTCGATAGAACTCGCGCATCGCTTAAAGTCGCGGCCGATAGTCTTCACCAAGTAAAGGACGATCAGCTGCAGATCGACATTTTAAGTAGTTATTACAATGTTTTAAGCAGGCATACGGCGCGATTGGCGGTTTATATAACCGTCGCTCTTTACGCTGTAGGCTTTTTGCTGGTCTCTATTCCCGGCTTTACCACCACCATACGTGTTTTGTGTGTGATGCGGTTTTAAGACCAATTTGATTCCCCTTGAGCCGCTACCGTCCCGGCCGCCCAGTCTTGCCCTTCGTTCGGCTCTTGCGCTTCTGCTCGCCCGGATCCTCATAGCTCCCGACACCCGTCTTCCCGCGCACCAGAGGCCGTACATCATCGCGCTCCGGCTGGCCCTCCAGCAGCGGTGAAAACCTTTGCGTGCCCTTCGCCGCATCCGGCTTTTCCGGCACATGCCCCGTCACCGGCTTTTCCGTCCGGCCCACGGTCATCTCATCCAGCGTGTTGCGGCGGAAGAGGCTCTTGCCGTTGGCGTTGCGGCCGCCCATGTCGTCGAGTTCGGGTTTGGCGAAGTAGGAGGGTGTGGCCCCCTCATCCGCCCTGCCGGGCACCTTCCCCCCGCTGGGGGGAAGGGACTCGCTGGTGGCCTTGGCGTTTCGCCGGATGCCTTCCATCGATTTGGCTTCCTCGCGGGCGAGCGGGTCGTCCATGGCGGCGAGTTCGACGGCCTTGAGGCGTTTGATTTCGTCGCGCAGGCGGGCGGCCTTTTCGAAGTCGAGGTCGGCGGCGGCGTCGCGCATGGACTTTTCCAGCGCGTTGAGATGGGCCTGCAGGTTGTTGCCCACGAGGTTGCCGCCATCCGCAAAACCCTTGCCGGAGGCCCCGGAGATATCGGCGCGGACGTGGTCGCGCTCGTAGACCGAGTCGAGGATATCGGAGATCTTGGCCTTGACGCTTTCGGGCGTGATGCCGTGCTCGGTGTTATAGGCCATCTGCTTTTCGCGGCGGCGGGCCGTCTCGTCCATGGCGCGCTGCATGGAGCCGGTGATGTTGTCGGCATAGAGGATGACCTTGCCGTCGACGTTTCGCGCCGCGCGGCCGATCGTCTGGATCAGCGAGGTCTCCGAGCGCAGGAAGCCTTCCTTGTCGGCATCGAGAATGGCGACGAAGCCGCATTCGGGAATATCCAGGCCCTCGCGCAGGAGGTTGATGCCGACGAGCACGTCGAAGGCGCCGAGGCGCAGGTCGCGGATGATCTCGATGCGCTCCAGCGTGTCGATATCCGAGTGCATGTAGCGCACGCGCACGCCCTGTTCATGCAGATATTCGGTCAGGTCCTCGGCCATGCGCTTGGTCAGCACGGTGCAGAGGGTGCGATAGCCCTTGGCGGCCGTCTCGCGGATTTCGCCGAGCACGTCGTCCACCTGGCTGCGGGCGGAGCGCACCTCGACGGGCGGATCGATGAGGCCGGTGGGCCGGATGACCTGTTCGGCGAAGACGCCGCCAGCCTGTTCCATTTCCCAGCCGCCGGGGGTCGCGGACACGGCGATCGTATCCGGGCGCATGGCGTCCCATTCCTCGAAGCGCAGCGGGCGGTTATCCATGCAGGAGGGCAGGCGGAAGCCATATTCGGCCAGCGTCGCCTTGCGCCGGAAGTCGCCCCGGTACATGCCGCCGATCTGCGGAATGGTGACATGGCTTTCGTCGATGAAGACGATGGCATTGTCGGGCACGTATTCGAAGAGCGTCGGCGGCGGGTCGCCGGGGTCGCGGCCGGTGAGATAGCGCGAATAGTTTTCGATGCCCTGGCAGGAGCCGGTCGCTTCCAGCATCTCGATATCGTAGCGGGTGCGCTGCTCCAGGCGCTGGGCTTCCAGCAGGCGGCCGGCCTTTTCCAGCTCCACGAGGCGGCCCTTCAGCTCTTCCTTGATGGATTTGATCGCGGCGTTCAGTGTCGGGCGCGGGGTCACATAGTGCGAGTTGGCGTAGATCTTCACCGATTTCAGGTCGCCGGTTTTCTGGCCGGTCAGCGGGTCGAATTCGGTGATGGCGTCGATCTCGTCGCCGAACATCGAGATGCGCCAGGCGGCATCCTCAAGGTGGGCCGGGAAGATTTCGATCGTGTCGCCGCGCACACGAAAGGAGCCGCGCGTGAAATCCATGTCGCGGCGCTTGTATTGCTGCGCCACGAGATCGGCCAGCAGCTGGCGCTGGTCCAGCCTGTCGCCGACATTCATCTGGAAGGTCATGGCCGTATAGGTTTCGACCGAGCCGATACCGTAGATGCAGGAGACGGAGGCGACGATGATGCAATCGTCGCGTTCCAGCAGCGAGCGCGTCGCCGAGTGGCGCATGCGGTCGATCTGCTCGTTGATGGAGCTTTCCTTCTCGATATAGGTGTCGGAACGCGGCACATAGGCTTCCGGCTGGTAATAATCGTAGTAGGAAACGAAATATTCCACCGCGTTATCGGGGAAGAAATTCTTGAATTCGGAATAGAGCTGGGCGGCCAGCGTCTTGTTCGGCGCGAGAATGAGGGCCGGACGCTGCGTTTCCTCGATCACCTTGGCCATGGTGAAGGTCTTGCCCGAACCGGTGACGCCGAGCAGGACCTGGCTGCGCTCGCCGGTCTCCAGCCCGCCCACGAGATCGCGGATCGCCGTCGGCTGGTCGCCGGCCGGCTGGTATTCGGAGTTCATGCGGATGGTGATGCCGCCTTCGGATTTATCCGGCCGGGCAGGGCGGTGCGGCGTCCAGATCTTGCCGTTCTTGTGCAGCGGGTTGCCGCTTTCGATCAGCTTGGAGAGTGCTTCGACGGTAGCGGTGACGCCACCGGGAGAGATCCTGTCGGCATCCTCAAGCGAGATATCAAGACCGGCGACGGGGTTGAGGCCGGCGGCCGCGCGCGTCTTCGGGTCGCTGGACCCGCCGATGGAGACGCCGCGCGCCGTCTTGCTCACCGTGGCCTTCTTGTTGACGCTCACAGCTTCGGTGTGCTTGCGCGCCTCGTTCTCCACCTTCTTGCGGTGCTTGCCCGCCTTGGAGGCGATTTCGCGCTGGCTCTCGACGCCGGCATTCTCGGCATCCGCCTCGAGCTGCTTCACCCAGTCGGCCACCGAGCCGGACAGGGGAGCGCCTTCGAAAGACGATTGGGGAGCTTCCTCGAAGCCGGTCGAGGCGGGGGATTTCTTCGGAGATTTTGCCATGGGCGGAATATGGCGGGAGTCACCGCGAATTGGAAGGGGTGGAGAGTACAAAAGGGAAACGAATGAATCGTTCGGATTTTTGGATAATTGGGGGCGTCTCCTAAGGGCGCCAAGCTTGCTTTCGGCACTGGCGCTGACCCCAACCTCCCCCATTCCTGTGACAAGCACAGGAATGGGGGAGGTTGGGGTTGGCGCCGGTGCTCAAAGCGAAGTCGTCGCGCCTACAGCTTCACCGATGGTTCCCGCGCCCAGACGCGCAGCTTGCCGAGTTCGGCCGCGAAGGCCTTTGCATTATTGGCCGAGGCGAGTTCGATCGTGCCTTCATCGAGGTCTTCCACGCCGGCCTTCTTCATCAGGGCGAGGGCCGCAGCCGTGTATGCGATGAACTTGCAATGGGCGAAGGCATCGGCAAGGAAATCGCGGGCGGCGGCTTCCTTGATGAGGTCGGCCAGCGCCTCCTCACCGGGAAGAACGGCGACGGCATCGTAGAGCACGGAGGGGCCGCCATCGATCATCTGCTGCGCCTCGAGGAAGGAGCCGTCGGACAGCGTCACGCCGCCCACTTTCGGAGCGATGACCTCGACAAGGCCCAGTTCCCCGGTGATGGCGGTGCTGACAGCCTTCACCAGCGCCGCATCCGAACCATCGGTGACCAGCAGACCGAGCTTGCGGCCCTCGAAGCGCTTCGGCCCGCGCTCGATAATGCTGAGAGCCGGTGAGGGCGGCAGATCCTGCCGAGTCGGCATGGCGGCATCGGCCGGCTTGGGCATCTCCGCGATGCCGAGCGCAGCAGCCACCTTTCTCGCCAGCGTCTCGTCGATGTTGATGAGATGGGAGATCATCCGCTCGCGGATGACGGGCGTTTCCACCTTGCTGAGTTCGAAGGTCAGGGCCATGGCGATGTGGCGCTGCTCCGGCGGCGTCTGGCTGATGAAGAACTGGCGGGCCTGGCTGTAGTGATCGGCGAAGCTTTCGGGGCGCAGGCGCACCTTCTGACCGTGCTCCTCCGAAGCGAAGCTGCGAAAGCCGGCGTCCGGCGCTTCCCGCGGCCCCAGTCCCCAGGAGTTCGGTTCGTAATTGGCGCGGCCGGCTGGATTGCGCATCGCCATATGCCCGTCCTGCTGAAAATGATGGAAGGGACACTTCGGCGCGTTGATCGGCAGATGCGTGAAGTTCGGGCTGCCGAGGCGCTTGAGCTGGGTGTCGAGGTAGGAGAAGTTGCGTCCCTGAAGCAGCGGATCGTTGGAAAAATCGATCCCGGGCGGCACGTTCTGCGTCATGAAGGCAACCTGCTCGGTCTCGGCGAAGAAGTTCTCCGGCATACGGTCCAGCACCAGGCGGCCGATGGGCTGCACGGGCAGGACTTCCTCGGGAATGATCTTTGTCGGGTCGAGCACGTCGAAATCGAACTCGTCTGCGAAATTCTGATCGAAGAGCTGAACGCAAAGCTCCCATTCCGGGAAGTTGCCGGACTGGATGGATTGCCAGAGATCGCGGCGGTGGAAATCCGGATCGGCGCCGTTGATCTTGACGGCTTCATTCCAGACGACGGACTGCAGCCCGAGCTTGGGCTTCCAGTGGAACTTGACGAAGGTGGACTGGCCGTCGGCATTGACGAAGCGGAAGGTATGGACCCCGAAGCCTTCCATGAAACGGAAGGAGCGCGGGATGGCGCGGTCGGACATGACCCACATGATCATGTGCATGCTTTCCGGCGTCAGCGAGATGAAATCCCAGAAATTGTCATGGGCCGACTGGGCCTGCGGAAAGGCGCGGTCGGGCTCCGGTTTGACGGAGTGGATGATGTCGGGAAACTTGATGGCATCCTGGATGAAGAAGACCGGGATGTTGTTGCCGACGAGATCCCAATTGCCTTCCTTCGTATAGATCTTCACGGCGAAGCCGCGCACGTCGCGCGCGAGGTCGAAGGAGCCCTTGCTGCCCGCCACGGTGGAGAAGCGCACGAAGGCAGGCGTCTTCTCGCCGGGCCGCTGGAAGAGATCGGCCCTCGTGTATTTTGACAGGGATTCGTAGGTCTCGAAGAAACCATGCGCGCCGTAGCCGCGGGCATGGACGACGCGTTCGGGAATGCGCTCATGGTCGAAGTGGAAGATCTTTTCACGGAAATGAAAATCCTCCACGAGGGCCGGCCCGCGGGCTCCGACCCTCAGCGTGTTCTGATCGTCGGAGACGGGTGCGCCCTGAGCCGTGGTCAGGATGTCGGCGCCATCTGCCGCGGTCTGGTGAAGTTCGCCGCCATTGCCCCTGTGAAGCTGCTGGTCGTGAATGGTTACGCCATCAGGCGCGGCCGTTTTGGCGGTCTTGCGTGCCATGAGTTCCTCCCGTTGCTGGACGGGACTCAATGCCCCCGGCTGCTGATGGTTCCCGTCCGCAAGGGCCTGAATGTCACGGTTGCACAAGCATGGTCTCCACGATCATGCCGAGCGCTGATCCGCCGGCCCTTCCGCGCGCGCCAGGTTCAACGCGCTGTTGATCAGTCCGATATGGCTGAAGGCCTGGGGGAAATTGCCGAGCATTCGCTTTGCGGCGGGATCGTATTCCTCCGCCAACAGCCCGACATCGTTGCAGATCGAAAGCAGCCGCTCGAAGAGGGTGAGCGCATCGTCGCGCCGTCCGATCATATAGTAGGCGTCGACGAGCCAGAAGCTGCAGGCGAGGAAGGCGCCTTCGCCCGCTGGCAGGCCGTCATCCACTTCCTGCGTCTCGTAGCGCAGGAGCAGGCCGTCGCGCATCAGCTTGCGTTCCACCATCTCGACGGTCGCCACATAGCGCGGATCGTCAGGCGCAATGAAGCCGACCATGCCGAGATGCAGCAGGCTGGCATCCATCGCGCTCGAGCCATAGGCCTGGGTAAAGCAGCCAAGCTCCGCGTTGAACGCCTTTTCGCAGACTTCGGCATGGATGCGATCGGCGAGTGCGCGCCAGCGGGCGGCGGCTTCGGGTTCGCCGTCGGCCTCGGCGATCTGAACGGCGCGGTCGAAGGCCACCCAGGCCATGACCTTGGAATAGGTGAAATGCTGGCGCTGGCCGCGCACCTCCCATATGCCCTCGTCGGGCTCGACCCAGACCTTTTTCAGAAAGGGCAGGATGGCCCTTGCCAGTTCGCGTTCGCGCGGATGCGCCGGCAGCCCGCCTTTGCGGGCCTGCAGGATGGCGTCCGCCACCTCGCCATAGACATCGAGCTGAACCTGCTCGGCGGCGGCATTGCCGATGCGCACGGGTGCGGAGCCTTCATAGCCTTTCAGCCAGGGCACCTGCCATTCCAGCAGGTTGCGCTCGCCGGCCACGCCATACATGATCTGCATCTGTGCCGGCGCGCCGGCGACCGCGCGCAGCAGCCATCTGCGCCAGGCTGTGGCCTCCTCGTAATAGCCGAGCTTCATCAGGGCGAGCAGGGTCAGCGTCGCGTCTCGCAGCCAGCAATAGCGATAGTCCCAGTTGCGCGGGCCGCCGATCTTTTCGGGCAGGGAGGTCGTCGCCGCCGCGACGATGCCGCCGGTCGGCATGTAGGTCAGCGCCTTCAGCGTGATGAGCGAGCGCTTCACCTGATCCGTCCACTTGCCCACCTTGGGGCATTTTTCGGCGAAGGATAGCCAGAATTCCTCCGTATCCGGCAGCGCATATTCCACCTGCCGCGGCGCGGGCTGCGGCAGATGCGAGGGCGACCAGGTGAGGGTGAAGATCTGCTGTTCGCCGGCCGCGACCTGGAAGGCGCCGACCGTGCTCAGCCCGCGGCCTTCGAGCGGCACGGCGCAATTCAAGGTCAGCCTGTCCGGGCCGGCAATGGCGGTGATGCCGCCGTCTTCGCCATGCGTGACCCAGGGAACGGTCCGGCCGTAATCGAAGCGAAGGTTGAGCTCCATATCGAAGCCGACAGTGCCGCTCTTGCCCTCGACGATGCGCATCAGGTCGCTGGCGCCATCGCGCAGCGGCATGAAGTCGGTCAGGACGGCGGTGCCGGTCTCGGTCTGGAATTCGGTTTCGAGAATGAGCGTGTCGTCGCGGTAGCGGCGTGTGGCGCTGTATTTGCCGCCGGAGGGCGAGAGCGACCAGAAACCATTCTCCCTTGTGCCGAGCAGGGCGGCAAAGCAGGCGGGAGAATCGAAGCGCGGAAAGCACAGCCAGTCGATCGAGCCGTTTCTGGACACGAGTGCTGCTGTTTCGCAATCGCCGATCAGCGCGTAATCCTCGATAGGTGCCGTCACGATAGCCTCCTTCGCATGCCGCCGGGCTTTAGGTAGGGCTCGTGCGTGGAGGTCAACTGCAGACGTGGTAAGCTGTGGCGGGGAAGGCGGCTCGGCAGTTTCCGATCGGCCATCCGTGCGGCGCGTGAGGACGCTTTGATAGGGCGGCGCGGCCACAGGGAGAGGAGGAGCGCTCGCTGCCCAAAGCCAATCAGCGTTACCGGCACAACATGCCGACCATGCTCACGCCTTTGGCGACTATACCAAAAGAAACCACCCCGCCTACAGCAACAACCGCTCCAAACTCCCCTGGTCTTTCACCCCGTGCTGGTAGAAATGCAGGATCTGGATCGCCAGTTCCTCGCGTTCGCGGGCAGTGGAGATATGTCTTGCCACGCAGATATGGTCGTAGACGTTTTGGCAGATCGCTACGTCCTCTTCCTGCATCGGCGTCTGGCTCGCCGACATCTTTTCTCTGATCATCGAAATTCCCTCACGCGTCCCCACGGGTGAGGTTCTAGGGCGCAGATCGCGTTCTTCAACAAAAAGGAGATCACGTCGTCGTGCAGCCCCCGCATCGCCCAGGGGATTTTTTCAATGCCTGTTCACGATGTTACGCACGTAATAGCAACAGATCGGCGCTTGCTGTATGGAGGGAGAAGGGCAGCCTGCGATTTACAGATTTGGGCAACCCTTCTCCACTGGGTTTGCAGCATCCAGCGTGGAGCATTGTAAGCCGGAATAATGGAACCGCAATTTCACTTTTTAAATCGCGGCGAAATTATTTCAGGAAGTGCTTAATAAGTGCCCGGCGGTGCTTTCCGCCGGGCATTTGTATCATTTTTGCACAGTAAAAACGGGGATTTTGCTGGATTCCCCTGGGGTTAATACAGTCGCAATCCATCTGCGCCTCGCACATCGTACCCGACTGCAAGGCCGGGATACCAAGATTAGGTGAGGGCGGATCCGCTGCCCGCTTCTTCCGCTTTTCCCGGCGCAAAGATATTATCGGCGCAGACGTCCCGATGCAGTTCGCGCCGCAGGCCATGTTCAAGCCGGCAGTGCCAGAAGGCAATGGAGTGGACAGATGATTTTCCGACAGCTTTTCGACAGTGTTTCCGGCACCTATACCTATCTCATCGCCTCCAGGCGCGGCGGCGAGGCGCTGATCATCGATCCCGTGCTGGAAAAGGTGGACCGCTACATGCAGCTCATTCGTGAGCTGGACCTGAAGCTGGTCAAGGCTGTCGATACCCATCTGCATGCCGACCACATTACCGGGCTCGGCGCGCTGCGCGACCAGACGCATTGCATCACCGTGATGGGCGAGCAGACGAAGGCGGACGTCGTCGCCATGCGCGTTGCCGAAGGCGACCGCGTCGGCATCGAGGGTCTCAGCCTCGACGTGCTTTATACGCCCGGCCATACGGACGATTCCTATTCCTACCTGATGGGCGACCGCATCTTCACCGGCGACACGCTGCTCATCCGCGGCACCGGCCGCACCGATTTCCAGAACGGCGACCCGCGCGCCCAATATGACTCGATCTTCAACAAGCTTTTGCGCCTGCCCGAGGAAACGCTGCTCTTCCCCGCCCATGACTACAAGGGCGACACGGTCTCGACCATCGGCGAGGAAAAACGCTTCAACCCGCGCCTGCAGGTCAAATCCATCGACGAATATGTCGTCCTGATGAACAACCTGCACCTGCCCAACCCCAAAATGATGGACGTCGCCGTCCCCGCCAACATCCACATCGGTCTGCATCAGGAGGAGATTGCGCGCAAGGGCTGGGCGGTGAGCGCGAAGGAGGCGCTTGATATGCGGGGGCGGGCGGATGTGGTGATCGTGGACCTACGGGAGAAGAACGAGCGGGAACGGCATGGGGTGATCCCCGGCGCGCTGCATGCGCCCTATGCGGATCTGCAGGAGAACCTGTCAGCGGGCGGGATGCTGCATGAGCTGGCGGTGGCGACGGGGAAACGGGTGGTGTTTTACTGTGCATTCGGGGAGCGGTCGGCGATGGCTGTGCAGGCGGCGCAGGATGCGGGGGTGGGGAGTGCGTGTCATATTGAGGGTGGGATTGATGCTTGGAAGAAGGCTGGAGGGGTGGTGGGGGATTGAGGTGCGGTGCTATTTCGAATTTCGCAAATGGATGGCCGATGGCGATTTAGTCGACCGGGTCTGAGGCCAAGGGGCAATGATGTAAAGGGTGTCTGCAACCCGATTATGCCATCACAGGTTGACAGATCTCGATCACATGTGGACTGCTATTTCGACTAGTGCATCTCATTACGTTTGACGGATACTGAAGATAAATGCAGTTCGTAAAAAATGGGCCAGATGTGCCTGAATCGTTGCTACAGGCGCACGAGGATGGCCGGGTAGTGTTTTTTTGCGGTGCGGGGATATCTTATCCCGCGGGACTCCCGGGATTTTACGGACTTGTCAGCAAGGTTTATGCTGAGCTTGGCGAGGTTCCTAATGGCATCGAACACGCTGCTTTCGAAGGGGGGCAATATGACACGACCATTGGGCTTCTTGAGAGCCGCGTCGTAGATGGTCGTCATGCAGTGCGTCGAGCATTGGCGAAGATTCTCACACCGGATCTGAGCTTGCCCAGCGCAACAAAAACGCATGAAGCGTTGCTGACCCTTGCGAAGAATAGAACCGGCCGATCACGTCTGATCACGACTAACTTTGACCGCTTGTTTGAAGTGGCCATTAAGTTCGGCTTGAGCTTGGATAATTTCGCGGCACCACTTTTACCAGTTCCGAAAAAACGTTGGGACGGCGTTGTTTATCTTCATGGTCGTTTGTCTGACACCCCGAGCCAAGCCGATTTAGATCGCCTCGTGATATCGAGTGGGGATTTTGGTTTGGCCTACCTTACCGAGCGTTGGGCCGCGCGTTTCGTGAGTGAGCTTTTCCGAAACCATACGGTTTGTTTCGTAGGTTATAGTATCAATGACCCCGTAATGAGATATATGATGGATGCTCTCGCTGCCGACCGGCTGTTGGGCGAAGCGCCAATCGAAGTGTTTGCGTTTGGGAATCATGCCCGCGGGAGGGAAGACGAGGCGAAAGCAGAATGGGCGGCCAAAAATGTAACGCCTATCCTTTACAGGAATCATAATCGCCACGCGCTGTTACACCAAAGCCTACAGGCATGGGCGGAGACTTATCGAGATGGAGTCCGCGGTAAGGAGGCTATAGTTTCCCGCTATGCTGCATTGAAGCCTATAGGCAGCACCCGCCAGGACAACTTTGTCGGGAGAATGCTTTGGGCTCTATGCGACGAGAGTGGTCTGCCAGCAAAAGTGATGGCTGAACATAATCCCCTCCCGTCAATCGATTGGCTTACGGCATTGGCCGAAGAACGATTCTTTCATGGCGATCTTGTTAGATTTGGTATTCGTCCGGACTACGTCGAAGACAAAACGCTTGCCTATAGCCTAGTTGCCCGTCCCGCGCCCTACACGAGGTCGCCTTGGATGCGATTAGTCCATCGCACCGACCAAGTGTTCCCCCGCTGGGACAAAGTGATGCCGTACATCGCTCGTTGGCTTGCCCGCCACATGGACAAACCAGAGTTGGTGACCTGGGTTGCCAGTCAAGGCGGGCGTATCGATGATAATTTCCGATTCTTTCTCGATAACCAGCTCGATGATGCGCCACCATCCTCTGCGATGGAGGCATTGTGGCGAATTATCCTTTCCGGGCGTCTCAGCCGCGGGGCTACCCAATTCGATCCCTATTCCTGGTTCGAGCGCCTGAAACAGAAAGGTTTAACTCCTCTCTTACGAATGCAGCTTCGTGAAATGCTCTCGTCTCGGGTCCGTATTCGGCCTGCATTCCAGTTGTTCGAGGAAGATACCGAAGGCGAGGATGGGAACGAAGACACCGGCAGCTCCGATCCTCGTCCGGATCAACTTGTGGATTGGGAACTCGTACTCGCGGCGGACCATGTTCATGTAGCATTTCAGCATTTTGGCCAGGACATTGAATGGAGAACGGCCCTTCCAGCGCTACTCACCGATGCAACCGACTTGCTGTTTGAGGCAATGGAGATCACGCGTGAACTGCAAGCCGCAGATGCAAAATCGGATCGGTCATACTGGCAACAGCCATCGATTAGCGAGCACCCGCAGAATCAAAAATTCCGCGACTGGACAGCGCTCATCGAATTAGCTCGTGATGCATGGATAGCCGCAGCACAATCAAGACCAGCAAGTGCGATCCGTGAGGCGCATCGCTGGTTTGAGCTTCCTTATCCGATTTTTAAGCGTCTGGCTTTCTTTGCGCTGGCGGACCGACGCGACCTATTCCCCGAAGGGCTAGCGATAGAATGGTTGCTGTCCGAAGACGCGTGGTGGCTTTGGTCAATCGAGACGCACCGTGAATCTATGCGTCTCTTGGTGTTGCGCGCACCGCACTTGATGGGAAAGGACTCCGAAAAGCTCCAGCGGGCCATCATGATGGGGCCGCCTGGTGGCATGTTCGCGCTGGACCGCGATCCGGCTACTTTGCGTCGTATCATTGATCGTGAGACTTGGGTCCGCCTGACGGCAATTAGAGAGGCGGGCGGCAGTTTAGGCCAGTCTGCTACCGAGCGGTTGCGAGAGCTAGGTATGCTCTATCCGCAGTGGAAGCCTGCCGGGGAGCGTGACGAATTTCCTGTCTGGATGGGAAATGATGGTTCCTGGTGGACACACACCACAGTTCCCAAAACGGTGAAAGAGATCATTGCATGGTTGCGGGACCATCGCGAAAGCGATGATTTTCGCGAAGAAGACGATTGGCGCGAACGGTGTCGGAAGGACTTTAGAAGGACCGTGGTCGCGTTGCTGCATCTCGCCAAACGCGGTGAATGGATCACTAACCGATGGCGACAAGCTCTTCAAGCATGGTCTGAGCCGGAGATTGTTGCGCGGTCATGGGGTTGGGTGGCGGTGCCTTTAGCTGGTGCACCAGGTGACGTAATTGAGAGCCTCGATCACTCGATAGCTTGGTGGTTGAAAGCAGCTGTTAAATCAATTGGCTCACAGCGCGATCCGTTTTTTACATTGGTACGGGGAATACTCGAAAGTCCCCGTCAGAATGAGGCAGATGATGAAAGTGATGCCATTTTCGTCGCCATCAATCATCCAGTTGGGATGGCAGTCGAAGCTGTGTTGCAACTCTGGTATTCAGGTGGGCTTGAAGACAATCAGGGGCTCGAAAAGGAATTCGCTGAAATCGTGACGCGCGTCTGTGATCCTTCTGTTCGTGCTTTCCGGCACGGTCGCGTCTTGTTGTGCCGAAACACCATAACGCTGTTTCGCGTGGATAGAACTTGGACCACAACTTTCCTGCTTCCTCAATTTGATTGGCAGCAATCGCATCAAACAGCTCTGCTCGCATGGAAGGGATTCCTCCAGTCGCCGCGTTTCTACAGGCCTCTTATCGAGGCCATAAAGGACGAGTTCCTCGAAGCAGCAGGTCACTATGGCGAACTAGGTGAGTTTGGTGAGCAATATGCGGGACTTCTCACATTCATCGCACTTGAAGGCGGCGCCCCATTTACGAAAATGCAGCTTCGTACAGCTACTGCCGCGCTTCCAGAAAACGGTTTGGTACGCGTCGCACAGACACTTGTCGACGGATTGCAAGGCGCCGCTGATCGCCGTGTCGAATATTGGCAAAATAGGGCCAGGCCGTACTTTGCCGACATTTGGCCGAAGTCCAAAGACTTCAGAACGCCGCAGGTCTCCGGGAAATTAGCGGAACTTGTCGTGGCAGCGGGAAGTGTATTTCCTGATGCGCTCGCGACCTTACGTGGTTGGCTTCTGCCGATACAACACTCTCCATACACGCTCCGGTTACTATCAACAGCAGGTCATTGCGAGACTTATCCCCACGATGCCCTTGCGTTTCTTGACCTCATTATATCTGGCGAACAGATGTGGGCTGCGAACGAGCTTCGAAAATGTCTTATCGATATTCGAAAAGTGTGGCCGGAGGCTGTTGAAGATCAGCGATACCGAAGGTTGGAAATTCTAGTGCGACAAGCAGGTAAGAGCTTGTAATATAAATTTGGTTCCTTGGTGGACCGTGGCATTTTTGCGTTCAAGCAGGCGTGCACCGTTTTACCTTCGGCTCGATGCTATCGAGCCACACCCCGCACCGCCCAGGCGACACTCTCAAACCCACGCGGCCCATCCTCTGACCTGCCATCCAGATACGCCGCCTTCAGCGCCTCCCGCAGCCGCTCCCGTCTCGCCTCGGGCAACGCCTCGAAAAACGCCGAAAACCGTCCCTGGCCGTATACCTTCGGCAGATAGAAATCGTCGAAATCCGCATAGTCCATCATGATCGTCAGCCTTGCCTCGGTGACATCGGCAAAGCCGGCATTCACAAACAGCGCCCGCAATTCACCCTCCGCCGTCATCGGCCGCGGGCCTGATGGTATGCCGTTGCCTTCGGCTTCCGGCTCGACGGCGCGGATCGTGTTCCAGAAGAGGCGCCAGCTCGGCATGCCGTCATGCGACCAGACGGCGGCGGCTGCAGTGGCGCCGGGTTTGAGGACGCGGCGCATTTCGGTGATGGCCTCTTCGGCATTCGAGACGAAGTGCAGGACGAGCAGGGAATAGGCGGCGTCGAAGCTCTTGTCGTCATAGGGCAGGGCGCAGACGTCGCCCTGGCGGGCGGATATCCTCGGGTCGTCGGTGCGGGCGCGTAGTGCCGCGACGAAGTTTTCCTCGAAATCCAGGGCTTCGATGGCGGTGAGTTCGGGGTGGGTTGATAGCGCCAATGTCAGGCTGCCGGTGCCGCAGCCGGCGTCCAGTACGCGGCCGTGGGGCGGTATGCCGGCGAAGGCGAGGAAGGGGTCGGCGAGGCGGCGGCTCCAGCGGCCCATGCTGGCTTCATAGGCGTCGGCGCCCCTGGCGATGAAGGTGGAGGGCATGTCGATTATCTCTCTATCTGGCGGTGAAAAGATATTTTCACTCCCGCGCTCCAGATGCTTTTCTCATTGTATTTTCTCTTTATAAGCGAACATAGCGATGGGCTGCAATTGAGGGAAATATGGCTGAGAATGATCCGCAAGGCCTGTATAGCGCCTTGGGTGTGCAGCCGTCAGCCACGGCAGAACAGATAAGGGCTGCCTACAGAAAGCTAGCCAAGGAAACTCATCCTGATACGTCCGGCAATAGTTCCGCCGAAAGATTTCATCGAATTTCTGCTGCCTATGAAATTCTCAGCGATCCCATTCGTAGGGCCAGATATGACGGCTCCGCACGTGAGGCCCAAAGACAGGAGACCCCGAGACAGGAGGCTCCGAAACAGGAAGCGAAGGCACGCAAGCAGCAGGCGAAGGCCCCTACGATTGAGCCGATTTGCTGCTCTCGCTGCGGCCAGGTCACCGCCCAGCCCAGGTCTGTGACCTTCTTCCGGCTGTACAGCTTTCTCATCGACTACTTTCGCCAGCCCATTCAAGGTATCTTTTGCGCGCGATGCGCACGCAGAGAAGGTCTGAAGTCGTCATTTATCACCCTGCTTGTTGGCTGGTGGAGCCGTCGCGGCCTAATCCATTCGGTGGGGGCGATATTGACAAACGGGTTCGGCGGAAAGCGCGAGCCAGCTGTCGATCAAGGCTTGCTGTGGCACAACGCGCAAGCATTCCTCTCGCGGGGCAATTTGCAGCTCGCCTATGCGCTTGCCGTGCAGGCCAGCGTCGGAAGCGACAGGTACGTGGCCAAAGATGCGGCTGAACTGGTGGCCAAGCTGGAAAAGGCTGGCGCCGATTCCTGGCAGGGTCGGTTGAAAGATCCGTGGCGTGTTTCGGTCCTCAGCGCCGCCGGGCACATACTCATGGCCTTTTCGGTTCCTGGCATCGTCGTCGCTTTTATGTACGCGGCAATCATCGATGACCGTGCCAATAACCGCCACTCGCATGCGGCCGCATCTCAAACGAGTGTCGTAACCGAGGCGTTGCCTTCATCCGTGAATACCTGTGCATCTCCACCATCCAACGGGGAATTACTGGGCCGGAGTCGATTGGCGACAGCGGTTGGTCACATACTGTTGATAAACAACGGCTCCAGCGATGATGCGATCGTCAAGGTAAAAGACGTATCCACGGGAGAAGTTGCGGCTGCCGCTTTTGTTTCGGGCAAAAAAACAGCGTCAATCAGCGGGATCTGGGATGGCATTTATAAGATACAATATGCGTTTGGGGACCGCTTAGATTCGACTTGCAGAAATTTCATCGAGATCAAGGACGCTAGGCAGTTTCCGGGAACCGCGAGCCTGCGGGTGGAATTTACCCCGAAGGGGATCGTCTCACAGAGCCTCTCACAGACCCTCTCATACAGCATCGGGGTCCTTCCCGCTTCCAGTGTCGCCCATGAACATATTTCAGCGCTGGAGTTCGGGCGTCAATAACGCAGGCCGCGGCGTTCGCTCGGAAATGTAAGATGTCGATAGCCGAGATCACTGGTTCGCCAACTCTCCCAAAAAAACAGAAACTCCCGGGCTCCTTTCGAAGCCCGAGAGGGATGGCGCACCGGTCACCAGGTCAAGGGTGGATCGCCGGTGCGGTTGGCGGGGTTTCTGTGGCCGGCATCGTTTCCTCTTCGGCCACCGGGCGTCTCGTGCGCATCAGCTTCAGCACGAAGACGAAAAACGCCGGAACGAAGAAGATGGCCAGCACCGTCGCTGATATCATTCCGCCGAGGACGCCGGTGCCGATGGCGTTTTGGCTGGCGGCGCTTGGGCCTGTCGCGATCGCCAGCGGCACGACGCCGAGGGTGAAGGCCAGCGAGGTCATGATGATCGGGCGGAAGCGGACGCGGGCGGCTTCTATCGCGGAATCCAGCAGGGATTTGCCTTCGGCGTAATAATCCTTGGCGAATTCCACGATCAGGATGGCGTTCTTGGCCGAGAGGCCGATGATGGCGATGAGGCCCACCTTGAAGTAGATGTCGTTGGGCATATCGCGCAGCATCACCGCCGCGACCGAGCCGATGACGCCCAAGGGCACCACGAGCATGACCGAGAGCGGGATCGACCAGCTTTCGTAGAGACCTGCCAGAAGCAGGAAGATGAAGAGGATCGACAGGCCGAAGAGGAAGGGCGCCTGGCTGCCTGACGTGATTTCTTCCGCCGACTGGCCGGACCATTCGAAGCCGAATCCATCCGGAAGCTGTGACGCTAGTCGTTCCATTTCGGCGATTGCCGCACCCGAGGATTGGCCGGGCGCCGGGGCGCCGGAGATGCGCACAGTCGGATAGCCGTTATAGCCGACGATCTGCGGGGCGCCCTTCTGCCATTGGGCAATGGCGAAGGAGGACAGCGGCACCATGCCGCCGCTCGCATTGCGCACGTTGATCTTCATCACGTCGTCGATCTGCAGGCGGGCGCGGTCATCCGCCTGGACGATGACGCGCTGCATGCGGCCGGTATTCGGATAGTCGTTGATATAGGACGAACCGAGATTGGCGGTGATGGCGTTGTTGATATCGGCAAAGGAGATGCCGAAAGTGTTGGCCTTTTCGCGGTCGATCACCATCAGCACCTGGGCGGCATCCGGCATGCCTTCGACGCGCATGCCCGTCAGAACCGGGCTCTTGCCTGCCATCTGCATCAGCTGGCCGGCCGCCTCGACAAGTGCTGTCTGGCCCTTGCCGCCGCGGTCCTGCAGGCGGAAGGAGAAGCCGCCTGTGGCGCCGAAGCCTTCGATCGGCGGCGGTGAGAGCGCAAATGTGGTGGCGTCTTTCAGGGCGAAGAGCTGGCCGTTCACGCGGTTGGCGATTTCCTGCACGGTGTTGCCGGGGCCGCGGTCCGCCCAGTCCTTCAGCGTCACGAAGGCGAGTGCGGCATTGGCGCCGTTGCCCGAGAAGGAGAAGCCCTGGATCGCGACGATATTTTCGACGGCCGGTTCGGAGCGGAAGATCGCCTCCACCTGCTTGATGGATTCGATCGTGCGATTGGCGCTCGCCTCCGGCGGCCCCTGGATATCGACGATCATGTAGCCCTGGTCTTCATCCGGCACGAAGGCTGTCGGCAGGTTGATGAAGAGATAGCCGAGGCCGATGACGAGGGCGAGATAGACGATCATCATGCGGCCGGCGCGGCGCGCCATGCCGGTGACCGTCTTCGAGTAGCCGGACGTGATGCGCTCGAAATTGCGGTTGAACCAGCCGCCGATGCCGCGTTTGTGGTGGTGGCCCTGCTTGATGGGCTTGAGGAAGGTAGCGCAGAGCGCCGGCGTCAGCGACAGCGCCAGGAAGGCCGAAAACAAGATCGAGACGACCATGGTCAGGGAGAACTGGCGGTAGATGATGCCGGTCGAGCCGGGGAAGAAGGCCATGGGAATGAAGACGCAGGAGAGAACCAGCGTGATGCCCATGATGGCGCCGGTGATCTGGCTCATCGCCTTCTGGGCGGCCGCCTTGGGTGACAGCCCTTCCTCGGCCATGATGCGCTCGACGTTTTCGACGACGACGATCGCGTCGTCGACGAGGATGCCGATCGCCAGGACCATGGCGAACATGGTCAGCACATTGATGGAAAATCCGGTCGCATACATGACCGCGCAGGTTCCGAGCAACGCCACGGGTACGACGAGGGTCGGGATGACCGTGTAGCGGAAATTCTGCAGGAAGATGAACATGACCACGAAGACGAGGGCGACGGCCTCGACCAGCGTATGGATGACCTTCTCGATCGAGGCCGAGACGAAGGGGCTGGTATCGTAGGGAACGGAATATTCGATGCCGGACGGGAAGAAGCGGGACAGATCCTTCATCTTCGCGTTGACAGCGTTGGAGACGGCAACGGCGTTACCGGTGGACGAGAGCTGGATGGCGATGGCCGCGCTCGGCTGGCCGTTCAGGCGGCTCGTGAAGTTATAGGATTCCGCGCCCTGTTCGACGCGGGCGACATCCTTGAGGCGCACGGTGGAGCCATCGGCATTGGCGCGCAGGATGATCTCGCCGAATTGCTGCGGCGTCTGCAACTGACCCTGCACGAGAACGGTGGCCGTCAGGTCCTGGGTGATCGGGTTCGGCGCAGCGCCGATCTGGCCGGCGGCGACCTGGGCATTCTGGGCGGTGATGGCGGCGTTGATATCGTCGGTCGTCAGGTTGAGGCCGACCATCTTGTCCGGGTCGATCCAGACGCGCAGCGCCCGCTGGGCGGCAAAGAGCTGGGCGCGGCCGACGCCATCGATGCGGCGCAGCTCGCCGATGATGTTGCGGGTGATGTAGTCGCCGAGCGCCACTTCATCGCGGGTGCCGTCCGTCGAGGTCAGCGCGATGAACATCAGGAAGCCGGAGCTTGCTTCCTCGACATTGATGCCCTGGGAACGAACGGTCGCGGGCAGGCGGGCTTCGACGCGGCGGATGGCGTTCTGCACGTCGACCGAGGCCTGGTCGATATCGGTGCCGGCGCGGAAGGTGGCGTTGATGCTGACCGAGCCGGAATTGTCGGAGGTGGACTCGAAATACATCAGGCCTTCGACGCCGTTAAGCTCATCCTCGATCTGGCGGGTGACGCCCTGATAGATTTCCTGTGGGGAGGCGCCCGGATAGGAAGTGGAGATGGAGAGCTGCGGCGGGGCGACCTTCGGATATTGCGAGACCGGCAGGAAGGGGATCGCCAGGATACCGGCAATCGAAATGAACAGAGCGAAGACCCAGGCCAGGATCGGCCTGCGAATGAAGAATTGTGCCATGAGACCTTACTCCGCCTTCTTGGTGTCGGCGGCGGGAGCCTGCGCTCCCGCATCGGCCGTCGCGTCCGGCTTCCAGGGTTCCGGCGCCACCGTCGCACCCGGCTGCACCTTCTGCACGCCATCGGCAATCACGGTTTCGCCGGGCTTCAGGCCCGTCTCGACAACCCATTCGGAGCCGAGAACCTGGCCGAGCGTGACGGGGCGAAGCTCCGCCTTGTTGCCTTCGGCGAGCACATAGACCTGCGCCTGGCCGGCCTCGTTGCGGGTCACAGCCCGCTGCGGCACGGTCAGCGCATCCTGGCGCACGGCCTGTTCGATGCGCACGCGCACATACATGCCGGGCAGGAGATCGCCGTGCTTGTTGGGGAATTCGGCGCGCAGCGTTACCTGTCCGGTATTGGGGTCGACATTGGCGCTGGCAAACAGCAGCCGGCCGGGCTCGGCATAGAGGCTGCCATCGTCGAAGACGAGCTCGACTCGGGCTTCGCCGGGTGCGGCACTCTCCAGCTTGCCTTCGGCCACTGCGCGTTTCAGGTTCAGGAGATCCTGGGCCGACTGGGTGAAGTCGGCATAGACGGGGTCGATCTGCTGGATCAGCGCCAGGTTGGAGGTGCCGTCGGCGGTCACCAGCGCGCCTTCGGTGACCAGCGCGCCGCCGATGATGCCGGTAATGGGCGCGCGGACGTCGGTATAGTCGAGATTGATCTTGGCTTCGTCGAGACCGGCCTCGGCGCTCGCCACATCAGCATCGGCCTGGGCGACGGCGACGGCCGCCGTATCGTAATCGATGCCGGTCGCGATATTGCGTTCCTTCAAGCTCTCTTGGCGCTGCAGCTGCAGGCGGGCATTCTGCTGCGTGGCCTTGGCGCGCTGCAGCGTGGCTTCGGCAGAGGCGACCCGGACGCGGAAGAGGCGCGGATCGATGCGGTAGAGCACGTCGCCCTGCTTGACGAGCGTGCCCTGTTCGAAGACGCGCTCCTGCAGGATGCCGGACACGCGGGCGCGCACTTCCGAAACGCGGGTTGCGGCAATGCGGCCCGGCAATTCGTTGACCACGGGCACGGCATGGGCCTTCATCTCAACCACGCCGACGGCGGCCGGCGGCATCTGCATGCCCTCCTGGGCGAGCGTCTGCCCGGCGGTGAGTGCGAGAAGGGTGGTGGCTGCCATCATCGCCTTCAGGCGCGGCAGTCTGGTATTGCGCAACATCGATCCTATCCCTTTTTGGCCGCCCCGGCGGCTTGCTAGGTTATTGCTTTGGTTTCTTCATCTTCACGCAATTCCGGACGGAAAGCCGTTTCATGCTTTTCCTGGAACTGCTTAAGTTATTGTCGTTTAGAGCTTTTCAAGTCTTCGTTTGTGGAGGCTCGGTGAAGGTCGTGTAGACCTTGCGAATATCCTCGAGCAGTTCCTGCCGTTCCGGGCCGCTCCAGCGGTGGAAATCGAAGAGTTCGGTACAGTAGAAGCCGGTCAGCGCCAGATAGGCCATCAGCGCTGCCCGCGGTTTCGGCCCGGCGGCCATGGCCGCCAGATCGTCGAGCACCCATTTGCGGATGATCTGCTGCAGATTTTCCTCGCTCGACATGGAAGCGCTGATCGCCATCGCGACGGCGCGGTCGGTATCGTCGAGCGTCTTGTCGGCGGCGGCGATGCGGCCGTAAAGCTCCGGGTGAGGGGTGTCCGCACTCGCCTTCACGCACTCTTCCATATGGGCAATATCGGCCCCGACGCGGCGGTCCACCAGCGCTTCCAGAAGGGCGCTCTTGGTCTTGTGGTCATAGACGACGCGCGACTTGCTGACGCCCGCTTCCCTGGCGACGGCATCGATCGAAAGCCCCGTCGCACCTGATCGTACGACGACGCGCTCGGCAGCGTCGAGAATATCGTCAGTGGTGATCTTGCGCGTTCGTGTCACGAATGGGTTTCCAGTTTTCGCGCATAAAAATACGAACGTTCGGATTTAAATGCAAGCGCTTTTGTTTTTGAGGCTAGGACATCGTTCCGGAGGGTCACTAAAAGGCTCGAGAATAAGGCGAGCGGGCTCACAGGACCCGCAAAATCCGCGCCTCCACCGGCTGCCCGATGCCCTTGAGCGAGAGCATCCGCGCTTCGCTCTCGGCCATCAGTTCCGGCGCCTGACGGGCGGCTTCGGCGGAGATCACGATCTCGCCCGGCCGGGCCTGCGATTCCAGTCTCGCGGCCTGGTTCACCACGCCGCCGATCGCGGTGAAATCGCTGTGGAAGCTGGAGAATTCGCCGATCTGCACATCGCCTGTGTGTATGCCGACGCCGACGCCGAGCGGTTCGCCGACGTCGATTTTGCGCAACGCTTCGGCGCAGGCGCGCTGGATTTCAAGTGCGGCCATGATGGCGGCTGCGGCATGGTCCTTGCGGGTGATCGGGAAATTGAAGATCGCCATCAGCCCGTCGCCCATCTGCTTGTTGACGATGCCGTCATTGGCCCAGATTGCGCCTGCCGAACGGTCCTGGAACAGGCTGACGATATGGCTGAGTTCGACGGCGCCGATGCGTTCCGACAGGCCGGTATAGTTCCTGATATCGGCAAAGAGGATGGTGGCGCCTGACGTGATGTGGCGCTGCTTCTTCACATATTGGAAGGAACGCTCGCAGATCGTGCAGATATCGGGGTTCATCTTGCTTCTGGTGATGCCGAAGGCGCGTAGCGGCAGCGAGAGCGGGCCGCCGATCGGGATCGGCATATGCATCTGGTCCCAGCAGCCGCGGCAGATGCCCGCGGTGCCTGGCCTTGCCTGATGCCTGATCGCTGTTGTCGCTGTCATGGTCGCAGTTCCCCTGGTGAAGGCAGCTTCCGCCAGTCCGGCAGGTTTGGCAACAGGCAATGCCGCCGGTCAGGCGTCGTCAGGCAGGACGTTGCGCGCATCGGCCTCGTGCAGCCGCTTTTCGGCAAGCGCGATGAAGGCGCGCACCAGCGGCGAGAGGTGTTTGCTGCTGGGATAGACGACATGCAGCCCGCCCGCAGGCGTCGTATAGTTTTCCAGCACGCGCTGCAGCCTGCCATCGGCGATCCCGGCGAAGGCGATGCCGTAGGGCAGTTGAGCGATACCGTAGCCGGCGAGGGCTGCGGCCATGACGGCCTGCATTTCGTTGGCGGCAAAACGGCCCGAGACAGCGACGGATTCTTCGCCCTTTTCTCCCCGCAGCACCCAGAGTGCATGAGCGGCTGACGGACCGGCGATGACGCATTGATGGGTGGCGAGATCGGCCGGGGTTGACGGCATGCCTGCACGGGCGAGATAGGCGGGGCTGGCGCAGAGCAGGCGATAGGTGGGGCCGAGCCTGCGGGCAATCAGGGTGGAATCCTCCAGCGTTCCGGTGCGGAAGGCGAGATCGATGCCGTTGTCGATCAGGTTCAGTTTCTCGTCGGTCAGCCGCAGCTCGACCCTGGATTTCTCGTAGGTCGCCATGAACTCGAAGATCGTATCGGCCAGGAAGTGGCTGACGAAGCCGACGGGGGCGGAAATGCGGATGGTGCCCGCGGGCTCGGCGCGGGCTTCGGCCAGCCGGATATTGGCCTCCTCGATGCGCCGCAGCGCCTGGCTCGCCTCCTCGTAATAGAGGCGCCCGGCATCCGTCATGCTGAGGCTGCGGGTGGTGCGCTGCAGAAGCCGCACGCCGAGTTCGCGCTCCAGAGCGGCGATACGGCGGCTGACCGTCGTCTTCGGCGTGCCGATCAGCCTCGCGGCGGCGGTGAAGCTGCCGGCTTCGATGACGCGGGCGAAGATCGCGATATCGTTGAGATCGATCATTGGTGCCTGAGATGGTACGATGTTTTGCATTTGTAGGTTATTATGGCCCAATGCGACAGTCCCTACTTTGGCTTATCAGCAACGATCCCGGGGGATTACATCCCCCCAACGAAAGGGAGTATTGAGATGAGCACTACCAGAACCGTTCTCGTAACAGGCGCAACCGGCCAGCAGGGCGGCGGCGTCGCCCGCGCTCTCGCCTCGCGCGGCCATCACGTCAAGGCGCTGACCCGCAGGCCCGACGGCGATGCCGCCAGGCGGCTTGCCGCCACAGGTGTCGAAGTCGTCGCCGGCGATCTCGATGACAAGGCCTCCATCGTTCAGGCGGCAAAGGGTGTCGAGACCATGTTTCTCATGGGCAACAGCTATGAGGCAGGCGTGGAGGCGGAGACGCGCCAGGGCATCGCGGCGGCCGATGCGGCAAAGGAGGCAGGGATCGGCCATCTGATCTATTCCTCGGTATCCGATGCCGACCGGAAGACCGGTATCGGGCATTTCGAGAGCAAATATCTGGTCGAACAGCATATTGCCGGGCTCGGCATTCCCTATACGATATCGGCCCCGGTCGCCTTCATGGAAAATACCGTTGCGCCTTGGACGATCGCTGGCCTGAAACAGGGCTTTTACGCCGCGGCTCTGCCGCCGGCCCGCGTGCTGCAGCAGATCGCCACCGACGATATCGGCCATTTCGTCGCAGCGCTTGCGGAGCGCCGCGAGCAGGTCTTCGGCAAGCGGTTCGACATTGCCGGCGACGAGCTTTCGGGCGAGGCGCAGGCGAAGATCCTCTCGGACGCCATCGGCCGGCCGATCCGTTTCCAAGAGCTGCCGATCTCCGTACTTCGCCAGCAGAACGAGGATCTGGCGCTGATGTATGAATGGTTCGACCGCACCGGCTACTCCGCCGATATCGCAGCGCTCCGCCGGGATTTCCCCGAGGTCGCCTGGCACAGCTATGCCGACTGGGCGAAGGGCTTTGACTGGAGTGTCCTCGACAAAGCGTGATGTCAGTCATCACCGGATGGTGACAGGAGTGCGGGCCGGACTTTGCGGCTGGTCCGCATGATCCAGCCACTCCCTTGACGGCGGGCCGCCGGGCACCACTTCACCCATCACTGAAGCGGAGGGTCCCGGTGCACCGGTTTGATCATTATCTGGTTTTCATGCTGTTGGCGCTCGGCGGCGGGCTTCTCATCGGCCTCATGACTCCGTCGGGCGAGTGGTATGCGTCACTTGCCAAACCCTGGTTCACGCCGCCGAGCTGGCTGTTCGGCCCTGCCTGGACGATTCTCTACTTCCTGATCGGCATCGCCGGCGCGCGGACCTTCGAGCACGGCAGGCATTCACCCGTCATGATCATCTGGATCGCCCAGCTCGTCTTGAACTTTGCCTGGTCGCCGGCCTTTTTCGGCCTGCAGCTTCCCGCACTCGGCCTTGTCATCATCATAGTCCTGCTGGTGTTGATAACAGTCTTCATCGGGTTGTCGTGGCGACGCGATCGGCTGGCATCGGTGCTGTTCGTTCCCTACGGCTTGTGGGTGGCATACGCCACTGTTCTCAATGCTGCGGTCGTCGCGTTGAATTAGGGTTCCTGCCGCTTGCCGCAGTGCCCGCGAGCCCTAAAAATAAAGGGTGGGCATTGTCCCGTTTATCTGTCGCTTTTGGGGGAGGCTGCGATGGCGTCGAGTTTCAATGTCGAAAGTGCCGATGGTTACGAACGCCTGATGGGGCGCTGGAGCAAGCGGCTCGCGCCCGGGTTCATCGATTTCGCCGCGCTTGCGGATGGGGAAAGCATTCTCGATGTCGGCTGCGGCACGGGAAGCCTCACTTTCGCGCTGGCGGAAAGGCCCGGTCTCAAATCGATCACGGCCATCGATTTTTCGCCCGTCTTCGTGGAAGCCGCCACCCAACGCAACACGGACCCGCGCATCACCATTCAACAGGCGGATGCCTGCGCGCTGCCCTTCGAGGATGACAGCTTCGACCGAGCGCTGTCGCTGCTTGTGCTGCATTTCGTGCCGGAGGCCGGCAAGGCGGTGGCCGAAATGCGCCGCGTCGTGCGGCCGGGCGGCGTGGTCGCCGCCGCCGTCTGGGATCATTATGGCGGCATGTCCGGCATGCGCATGGTGTGGGATACGGTCGCCATGATCGACGCCAATGCGCGGGCGATGCGGCATCGCTATTCTTTCCAGCCGATGATGCGGCCGGGGGAGATGAAGGCGAGCTTTGTCGATAACGGCCTCGTCGATGTCGAGGAGACGTCGCTGACCATCCGCATGGATTACAGTTCCTTCGATGATTTATGGGCGCCGATCGCCGCCGGCGAAGGCCCGCTCGGCAAATATGTGGCGGGGCTGGACGCCTATACGCGCACGAGGGTCGATATCGCTGTCAGGGATGCCTATGAGGCCGGGGAGCCGGACGGGCCGCGGTCGTTTGCGTCGGTTGCCTGGGCCTGCCGCGGCAGGGTGGCGGCGTGAGATTGATTCGGGAGCGACATCAATCCCCTGCCTCACCTCGGCCGGCGGATCGCCCGCACCTTGCCGCTGCCGCCGCCGCCGGCATAAAAGACATCGGCTCCATCGGATTCCAGCCCGGAAACGCCGGTGCCCTCGGGCATGTCAAGCCGCTCGAGAACATCCCCCGTCCTGGGGTCGATGCGCCTGATGTCGCTCTTGTCGTCCTGCCAGGTGGCGTGCCACAGTTCGCCATCCACCCAGGTCACACCCGTCACATGGCGCTTGGATTCGATCGTGCGCAGGATCTTGCCGGTCTCCGGGTCGATCTCGTGAATGCAATTGTCGCGGTACTGGCCGACCCAGAGGCTGCCCTCGCACCAGGCCATGCCGGAATCGGCCCCCTTACCGGGCGCGGGGATGGTGGCGACGACGGTGCCGGTCTCGGGATCGATCTTGCGGATCTTGTCTTCGGCGATCTGGAAGATGTAGCGCCCGTCAAAGGCGGTGCCGGCATGGGCGGCGACGTCGATGGTAGTGAGTTCGGCGCCGCTTTCGGGGTCCAGCGCCCGAAGGTTTTCGCCGGCGGCAAACCACACCCGGCTGCCGTCGAAGGTAACGCCGCCGATATTGCGAGTGCCCTCGAAGGGGCCGTATTCCCTGATGATTTCTGCCTGTGATGTCTTCATGGTGCTCCATCCTCTCTCTCTCACCAATGATGTTATTCGCTCGGCAACGGCCCCGGGAGTAACAATGTTGTCGGGAAGCCGACGACCGGCGGCATCATCCAGCGCCGCGCGCGGCCATTGCCGAAACACTGCACCTTGCCGGCCGCTCCGAGCGCATCGAGCGCCCGCTGCACCGTGCGCGGGCTGAGGCTGAGCGCAATCGCCAGCGCCGTGCTGGACCAGGCTTCGCCGTCGGCGAGCAGCGCCAGCAGGAAGGCGTGCTCTTCCTCGACCGGAGGGGCGAGGACGACGACGTTTCTCCCGCCGTGCGGCTGAAGCGTAAAACCGTGGCTTGTCGCCTTGATTTCAGCAAGATCGGCAAGAGCGGCGCGCAGCCGGCCGATCTCGACGCGCAGCCGAGCCCGATGGGATTCATCGGCATGGCGGGCGCGGAAGGTGCGGGCAAGCAGAGCGGAGCGGGAGACATCCGAAGGTGCCGCTTCGGCAAGCGCGCGGGCGAGGGTGAATAGCACCTGGCGGCTCGCCAGCGGCACGATCTGGGCACCTGCGCGCACAACATTGCGGCAGGCATCGACGACCAGCGTATCGGAGGCAAGCAGCGCCTCGACTTCCTGAAGCTGCAGCAGGTGCTCCGTGCCGCCATCGATCAGCCGGGCGGCGGGCGCTTCCAGAACTCTCGCCGCATCCCGCACCTCGATGGCGAGCGCAGGGATATCGGCCCTCAATGCGGCCTGTGCTGCCCTTGCCAGCGCGCCGCGCGCCGGTTCCGTGCGCAACCGGCGGATCGCCACGCCGGCAACGGCGAGCTCATGGCCGGCGCGGGCGGCCGGCGGCAGCGGCGAGGGGTCGAGATCGGCCAGCAGCTTTTCGGCCGCATCCAGGCGGCCGATCAACAGCAGGCGGCGGATCTGCAGGTTGCGGGCGTGGGCTGCATTGACGCGGTCGCCACGCTTTTCGAGCGTGGCGCGCGCCGCCTCCAGCGCCTTTTCCGGCCAGGTCAGGTCGCGCGAGACCAGGGCGATCTCGGCTTCGGCGACGATGCAGCGCGCACGCGCCACCGCTTCCCGCGGGCCGAAGGCGCGGGCGGCACTTTTCAGGAGTGTCTTGGCGCGGGTGAGATCGCCGAGCTGGGCCATGGCAATGCCGCGCAGGGCAAGCGCCGGCGGGTCGTCGCGCAGCGCCACGCGCTTCATCGCGCCCAGCGCATCGCCCACGGCCAGCGCCTGTGCGGCAGCTGTTATCAGCGAGTCCATCGGAATCCCGTCACACTTGTAACTCCCACCCCTCGGGCATCCAGACCTAGTTTATTCCCCATCGGCAGGCAACGGCCCGCCGTCACACACGTATCAACGCAAGTGAGGAGAAGAACCATGATGACGCACAAGACCGGAACACGGGCGGAATGGCTGCAGGCGCGGCTGGCGCTCCTGGAAGAAGAAAAGGCGCTGACGCGCCGCAGCGACGAGATCGCCGCCAAGCGCCGGGACCTGCCCTGGGTGAAGATCGAGAAGGAATACAGGCTGGAGACGGAAAAGGGCGTCAAGCCGCTTTCGGCGCTCTTCAAGGGCCGTTCGCAGCTTCTCGTCTACCATTTCATGTTCGGCCCGGATTATACGGCAGGCTGCCCGTCCTGCTCGTCGATCGCCGACGGTTTCAACGGTGTGACCGTGCATCTGGAAAACCACGATGTCGCCTTCAGCGCCGTTTCTCGCGCGCCGTTGGAGAAGCTTCTGGCGTTCAAGCGTCGCATGGGCTGGACCTTCGACTGGGCCTCGTCATCGCCAAGTGATTTCAACCGTGACTTCAATGTCTGGTTCACGCCGGAGGAACAGCAGAGCGGCGGCATCGAATATAACTTCCGCCGCGAACCGCCTGTCCCCGCCGTGCTGCAGAAGCAGGAACCGAATGCCGAACGGAGCCCGGCCGATCTGATTGCCTCGATGACCGGCACCGATCTCAACACCTTCGCCCGCGAGAGACCAGGTCTCAGCGCCTTCGTCATGCAGGGCGGCGATATCTACCATACCTACTCCTCCTACGCCCGCGGGCTGGACGGCGTCTGGGGCATGTACCAGTGGCTCGACCGCGCGCCGTTCGGCCGCAACGAGGAGGGCGTCTGGTGGCGCCACCACGATCGCTACGAGGCAGCCTGATGCGCCCGTCAGCATCCACACCAGGGGCCGGCAGTTCTGCCGGCTCCCACCTGCCATCAGACATTGCGCGGGGTCTGTCCCTTGCGGCGGCACCGACCTTTGCCACCATGGCGGCACTTTCGGCGAGCGAGCCGGCGGCCGACATGATCTGCTCGATGAGCGGCATGTCGATGCATGGGGCGTCGGTGTTCAGCGGCATGGTGCCGATGTATGTGCTGATGAGCCTGTTCCATGTCGGGCCGTGGTTGCGGCTGATGGGAGGCGAGGAACGCGTCCGTGGCTCGTGAGGCATGGATTTTGAAGCTCGTTACAGAGATGAAGATGTGAAGGTTTGTCGTGTGGCACCCCTCTCTGGCCTGCCGGCCAGAGAGGGGTGCCACACGCGACCGGGCAAAGATGTAAGCATCCCCAATCGCGGCGATGTGATGGAACCCAGTCAGCAACACTGACGTTTCCGCACCGCTGTCAACCGACAGCATGCCCACGCTGACACCCCTTCCGACGGCATCCGGAATTGCCCGCCTCGCCGCCGCTTTCGGACGGAGGAAATGCTTATGTCCGCACTGGCAAGCCTGCGCGCGCTCACGCCGCAGCAGCGTAACGCTGTCATCGCCAGCTATCTCGGCTGGACGCTCGACGCCTTCGATTTCTTCATTCTCGTCTTCGTTCTCAAATATATAGCCGAAGAGTTCCATACCGACGTTCCCGCGGTCTCGGTGGCGATCTTTCTCACCCTTGCCATGCGGGCGCTCGGCGCCCTGATCTTCGGCCTTGCGGCGGACCGTTACGGGCGACGTATCACGCTGATGGTGGATGTGCTGCTCTATTCGCTCTTCGATTTTCTGACCGGTTTTTCCACCGGGCTCACCATGTTCCTCGTGCTGCGCTCGCTCTATGGCATCGCCATGGGCGGGGAGTGGGGTGTCGGAGCCTCGCTCGTCATGGAGACCGTGCCGGAGGAAAGCCGCGGCATCGTCTCGGGCATTCTGCAGGCGGGGTACCCCTCCGGCTATCTGCTTGCCTCGCTGCTGTTCTTCCTGCTCTTTCCTGTGATCGGCTGGCGCGGCATGTTCTTCGTCGGCGTGGCTCCGGCGCTGCTCGTGTTCTACATCCGCCGCAATGTTCAGGAGAGCCCGGTCTTCGTGAAACGCCAGCAGCAGGGGCGCCGGCCGTTCCTCGCCGTGCTGCGCGAAAACATTCCGCTCTTCATCTGGGCGGTGCTCTTGATGACCGCCTTCAACTTCTTCAGCCATGGCACGCAGGATATCTACCCGACCTTCCTCGAAACGCAGCGCAACTATTCGAGCTATACGGTCGGCGCGATTGCCATCGTCTACAATATCGGCGCGATAGCAGGCGGGCTGTTCTTCGGGGCGCTCTCGCAGCGCATCGGCCGCAAGCGGGCGATCGTCATCGCCGCACTGATCGCCGTACCCGTGGCACCGCTCTGGGCCTATGCGCCGGGGCCGGTGCTGCTTGCGATCGGCGCCTTCATGATGCAGTTTTTCGTGCAGGGTGCCTGGGGCATCGTGCCGGTTCATCTCAACGAACTTTCTCCCGACGAGGTGCGCGGCACATTTCCGGGCTTTGCCTACCAGATCGGCAATCTGCTGGCGTCCGGCAATGCGACGATGCAGGCAGGTCTCGCAGCCCATTGGAACGGTGACTACGCGGCCGCGTTGGTAATCGTAGCCGTCGTCGTCGCCATCGCGGTCGCGGTGCTGTCGGGCCTCGGGTACGAGAAGAAGGATGTGCTCTTCGGCACGGAGGAGGCTGAAGCGCCCAGTGGCGCGATGCATCGCGCCTGACTTCTTCTCGATGGAGGGCTCGCACTACAGCGCCGCGCGTCTTTTAAGACGCGCAAAGGACGCTGTAGTGCGCGGCCTTCTCTATTTATAGTTCCTGCAATTATGACGGTTATTTCGCTTTTCTTTTTTGGGACTGCGGTTAAACTTTAACTTGCAAACCTGGGGAGGGAGAAATGGTTGCTTACTGGAAATTGCGTTACGCATTTCGACGTTATCCGGCAGACAAACAGAAGGCATTGCGAGATCAGACGATCGACGGATTGAAACGGCTCAAGACGCAGATCGCTGCCGCCATGCCGATCCGGACTGCCGGACAGACCTTGCTGCTGGGCACCTGGAACATCCGCAATTTCGATGACAACCGCTTCGGCGACGGCCCGCGGCTCGATGAGAGTTTCTTCTATCTCGCAGAGGTGGTTTCGGCCTTCGATATCATCGCGGTGCAGGAGATTTGCGAAGATATGGCGCCCTTCGAGCGGCTGATGGAAACGGTCGGGCCGGAATATGATTACATCATGACCGACGTGACGCTGGGGGAATCCGGCAACAAAGAGCGACTGGGCTTCATCTACAACAAGAACAAAGTTCATTTCACCGGGGTTGCCGGTGAACTGGTGCTGCCTTTCGAGCAGCAGATTTCCGACGTGACCAAGGCCAGACAATTTGCCCGCACTCCTTTTTCCTGCAGTTTCCAGTCGGGCTGGTTCAAGTTCAATTTCGCGACCGTCCACATCTATTACGGCAAGGACAAGCTGACGGCGCCGGAATTCAAAAGGCGCGTGAATGAAATCGATGCGGTTGCAAAATTCGTCGCCGATCGCGCCAAGGAGGACAAGACGACCGCACATATCCTCGTCGGCGATTTCAATATTGACGCTTTCGATGCGCCGACCTTCGATGCACTGGATAGACACGGCTTCCAGGTCTTCAAGAATAATATAGGCAGCAACTCCACCCAGACGAAGTTCTATGACCAGATTTCCTTCATGCCGGAGGCGGGCGAGGTGAGCCTCGCCAATCCTGGCAGCGGCAAGGCGCATGGTGTGCTGAACGTGTTCGAGTCCGTTTTCCGGAAGGATGATTTGAAGCTTCACCGCGATGCCGTGATCGCCTCCATCGACAGCAAGATCGCAGCCGCCGACGAAGAGATCGCTCGTCAGCAGAGGGCCGCTGACAAACCGGGCGCCACGACTGAAAGAATAGCGACCGCACAGAGGAAGATCACCAAGCAGAGGGCTTTCATCGCCGAGCAGACGGTCCTGAAGACCGACGAGCCGAAGCTGCAGGCATTCTACGAAGAATGGCGCACCTACCAGATCAGCGATCATTTCCCGCTTTTCGTGGAGTTGAATATCGATTTTGCCGCAGGTTATCTCGACAAGCTGAAGAACGACGAGACGATCATCACCTGAGGGGAAACACTATCGCTTCGGACGCTCGGGACGGCTGCATCGGGGCCGTCCCGTTCCGGCCCTGGCAGAGATTTCCGCATAGGGCTTTCTTAACCCGCTGGGTCTAACGTCCTCCATGCGCCGGTTCTGTATCGCGTCCCGCCGCGAGGGTTCATGGATAGTAATTTCGCCTTCCTGCTGCCGGTCATGATGCTGATTTTCGGCTGCACTTTCCTGATCGTGAGCCGTTTCGGGTCGCGGGAAGCGAAGTTGTGGGGGCCGGGTTATCTGTTTGCCGCGGCCGCTTTCTCCGTTCCGCTGATCGACAGCCTGGTTGCCGAGCGCACCGCATCGCTGATTGCCGATGCGCTGTTCCTGATCTCGTTCATTTTCTATTCGGGCGCGCTGCTCGCCCGTTTCGGGTTGCCTTCCTGGCTGGCGCAGCGTTTCGGCTTTTCAGGGGCGATCTATGCTGGGATCCTCTATGCCGTGCTGGTCCTGCAGAGCATTCCGGTGGAGTTTCTGCTGGATGATCTCGGCTGCGCGGCGCTGCTCGCCTTTGCGATCGCCACCAGCCTGCGGCGCGTGCGCCATGCGGCGGACAGAGTGCTGCTGGCGGTCTCCGGCCTTGTGGTTGCCGATACGGTTATCCGCAATATCGTTTTCGTCTTCATCATCCCGTCCTATGGCGGCCACGACGATTTCATCTCGTCGAAATATGCCTTCTATATGCAGGCCTCGGCATCCATCCTGGCGCTGATATTTGCGCTCGCGGCACTTGCGGCAGCCACGTTCGATACCATCACCGCGCACCGTGATGCCGCCGAGCGCGATCCGCTGACCGGCATGTTCAACCGGCGCGGTTTCGATCGTATGGTCGGCGAGCGCGGCCGAGTGCAGGGCGCCGTCATCATCTGCGACATCGACAATTTCAAATGGGTGAACGATACGTTCGGTCATGGCGCCGGCGACGAGGTGATCCGCGCCTTTGCTAGGATCTTGCAGGTGCGGCTGCCGGAAGGCGGTTTTGCGGCGCGTTTCGGCGGCGAGGAATTCGTGATCTTCCTGCCTGAAACGCCGCTGGTAGCGGGTGCCGATTTCGCCAACCGGGCACGGCTTGCCTTTGCGGCGATTGACCGCAAGGCGATCGGGTCCGATGGCGTGCCGATCGGGTCCGACGGCGGGATCACTGCAAGCTTCGGCGTTGCGGGCGCCAATCCCGCCGATCACTCCCTCTACGAGCAGATCGCCCGCGCCGACAAGGCGCTCTATGGAGCCAAGGAGGCCGGGCGCAACAAGGTGATGGTCGAGGGCGAACCGCCCAGCGACATGTCCGGGCCGCGGGTGGTCTCGGTGGCCTGAAAGGCATTGCCGACGACGGCTGTGCCCCGGAAAGGCACAGTTCGTCCTTTCGTCAATTGATGGCGGGCAGCAGGAAGACCACGAACTTGGATTTCAGAGCGCCGTTGCCGTCCCGTTCTTCCAGCGGGAAGCTGGTTTCTTTGACAGTGTCCGACTGGTTGCCGCCGAGCAATGTCACGCTGCTGCCGGTCGAGGAGGTGACGAAGCCGACATGACCTGCGCCCGTGCTCCATTTATTATCGTTAAAGGGTGCGTAGCGGCGCACCGCGATGCAGCCAGGGAGCGGCGAAGGAATGACGGCAAACTGCCCGTCCTTATTCCAGAAAAAGGAGCGTGCACCGGGGTGATCGGTACCCATGTGGCCGCTGGTGACGAGGCAATAGTTGACGAAGGCCGCGCACCAGTCGACTTCATCGCCGCCGACCGCCTCGAACCAGGGCGAGCAGACCTTGAAATAGTTGATGATGCGCGGGTTCTCTTCAGGATCGGCCCAGCTGCTGCGCTCGTGCGCCGGCAGAGCTGCTTCGCGTCTGGCGACGGTCATCCAGTCCGTCGTGGCCGATCCGGCTGCCGAGGCAACACCTGTAACGTTATCGACGAGCGGTGAAAGCGGCGCGCTATCGCGGATCGTGCCTTTTTCCCAGCCCTCGACGACCCGAATGAATTTGGCGATCTTCTGAAAGTCTTGCGCTTTAAGCGTGTTGAGCGGCGTTGCGACCGCAATCCCGGTACTGGTGTGGATAAAATCCAGATAGGCAGCCGAGTTGTTCTCACTTGGCGGCGCATACCGAAAGATCGCATCCTTGAGCGAGAGGTTGATATAGGCCTGCGATTTGAACAGCGTGATGATCGCCTTCATACCGATATCTTCATCGGGGAAGATCGCGAAACTTCCATCGTCGCCGATCGCGCCGCAATTGATCGAGAAATCGCCCTTGCGAATATTGCCGGGGTTGCAGTTGCGCCAGGCGCGCGAGCCGCCTTCGCGGATCTGCTTGCGGCCCTCGGCGTCGGTGTAGACGATCGTCTTCGGCATCGTCATGCGCGCATGGACGAATTGCGTCGGGGGGCCGGGCGGTGGTGCGTCCGGTTCGTCCATATTTTCAACCGGGGGCTTGTCCGGCATGACGTTGTCGATTGTCGTGTGGCTTGTACTGCTGGTACCGTTATTCGAGACAGCACTTTCGGCGGCCGGGCCGGCTATGATGGTCCAGGTGCCGTCGGGCGCCTTGAATTTTGTAATCAGCTTCAGTTTATCGAATTTCAGATCTTCGATGACCTGTTCGAGGTCGGCTTCAAGTATTCCGCTCAGCTGCTGCATGCCTCATCCCTCCCTTCAGATTATCTATTTCAACTCCTGTACAAACTCGTCGCGTAAGGTTGCGAATTGCCCGCCATTCAGGAACAGAAAGCTGCTCACATGCACATTCCTGGCCTTCAGCCATTGCTGCAGCCTGTTCTGTGCTGCCGCTCCGCCGTTCTCCAGATAGGCGCGGATGATCGCGGTGGATTGATTTGGGCCATAGACGGCAGAGGTGATCTCGGTGACCTTGGCCGCTTCGCTGGCCGCCAGCGCTGCGGAGGCTTGTTCGTCGATCCCGATCAGTCCGGCTGTCAGGGTGCCGGCGGCGGCATAGTCCTCGACATCCATCATCGCGAGCTCAAGCGGATAGCGGTCGATGCCAAGGCCGAGCTTGACGATGATCGCGCTCTTGATCTGATTGCGGTTGGTGCGCATCTGCTTCTGCAGGAACTGCACCGTCTTTCGCGCAAGGATGTCGCTGTCATAGGCGGATTTGGCGCCCTTCAGCCCGGTATCGACGGCAGCCAGCGCGGTCTTCGCGGCGGTTGATCCCGTTAACGTCCCGGCGCCGCTCAGCGACAGGCTTACAACGTCTGCAACGAACGGCACCTGCTGGCCCTCGCGTGTCAGGTCCTGCTCATAAGCGGCATATTTGACATCGATGGAACCTATGGCGCTCAGTACTATTCCGTTACGCGCAGCCTTTTTACTTATCGTATCCGAGGCGCCGTAATAGCCTTTCACACGCGGCGCGCTGTAGCCGGCCCTGAAATAATCGCTCGAAAAGCTGCGATATTCCGTAAGATCCGGACCGCCGGCGATAGAAGGCGAGCAACCGGAAGACGATAACATCATCGCGGTGACGGAAATAAAACAAAGTACAGAATCTCCCCTTATCCGCATTGTCCCTCTCAAGCAGATTGGTGATTTCTTTATTTAGGCATGATATTACATGGAATTTTTACATCTTAGGAGCGAGCGGCGGAAAAAGTCAACGGCATCTCCAGTTTTACTTTCACTTGCTCTAATTCTTCGGCGGCTGCTGAAAAAACGCCTTCTGATGCGGCCATTGCGGGGGCCGGCAAACCGCATCGGCTCGACGGTCTATTCGACGGCGCAGCTGAAGACATTGCAGGAGGTGATCACGCTGATCGTCTTTGCCGGCTTCTCGATTTTCTGGCTCGGCGAGGACCTGACATGGAACCATGCGATCGGCTTCGCCCTGATTGCAGTTGGCGCTTCGTTCATCTTTCGCGGGTGATAGGGATGTGATAATCAGAGCAGGCGGTCAGCGGCCAGGGAGAGGGATGTGATGGCCACGGGGGTGAAAGTCGGGACGCCGCCTGACGGAGAGCAACTGCTCGGCCTCTATAAACTCGAAGTCGATATGGCCGACAAAAGTCTTGAGGTTGAGCGCGAAATTACGGTCAAGAATTTCACCGCATTCGGCGCGGTTCTTCTGGTGCAGAACGGCTTTTTTCTCATTTCGCTGAAGCTGCATGTGGCGCTGGCCGTGAGTGGCGTCGTGCTGTGCATGATTTCCGCTGCGGCCCGAGTGATGGCAATCCTATACAGCAAATATTCGGATCGCCTTTACATGCTCGCAGCGATCACGCTCACCGTTTACCTCAAGGGGGCGGACGGATTGGATATCCGCAAAAGGAGACTTGCCGCCCGGAATGGTCCCAGTGCCAAGGACGAGGTCGCCCCGAGTGCAAAGGGTAACCTGGAAGAAAGGGCGCTCCCAAATGCTGACACGATCTCTTGGCGCGAATTTTGTACGTATGGCGGCGCGCTGGCCTTCATCAATTTGATCCCGGGAGCTATTGGTCTTTTGATGGTTTGTGTGGCACCATTCTTATGGTATTTCGACCCTGCTCCATGGTGGCAATTGACAAATCCGCCGGCTGCCAATGCGGTGTCAGCGACACGCTGAATCCAACGATTTCAATAGATTACAAATCGTCCATGTCGGAAAATTGCCGCAATTCCTACACCCTGCCGTCGCAATTGGCTGAGACCTTGTCACTATCCGGTGATGAGGAGGTGAACGGTCATGAGCCTGTCTTTTCCGACGATGGCGGCGATCCGTTTCGGCTACGGGCTGCGGCCGGGCGAGAGCCCGCCGCAGACGAAGGATGATCTGATCGGGCAGGTGACGCGCGGCGCCGATATCGTGCCGGGCTTTCCCGTCGGCGGCATCGAGGCGCGGCATACGCAGATCCTCGATCTGCAGGACAGGCTCAAGCAGATCCGGCAGGCCGATGACGACGATCTTGCCCGGCGGCAGCAGCGGCGGCTTCTCCAGCGCCGGGCGCAGGTGCTCTTCCAGATGGATGCCAATGCGCGGCTGATGCAAGCCGTGCTTTCGCCCGATGGTTTCAACGAGCGGCTGGCGACGTTCTGGACCAATCATTTTTCCACGAGTGCCGCCAAGAGCCTGCCAATGCGGCTGATCGTGCCGCTCTATGAGGCCGAGGCGATCCGACCCCATATGGGCACCAAGTTTTCGACGCTGCTGCGCAGCGCCACCGAGCATCCCTCCATGCTGATCTATCTCGACCAGGCGCAGTCGCTGGGACCGGATTCGAAGGGCGGCATGCGGCGCAACAAGGGGCTGAACGAAAATCTCGGCCGCGAGCTTCTGGAGCTGCACACGCTCGGCGCCGGCAGCGGCTATACGCAGGCCGATGTGCGCTCGGCGGCCATGGTGCTGACCGGGCTGACCGTCGACCAGCAGGAAATGGACACCGCCTTCCGGCCGCAGATTTCCGAACCCGGAAAACATGAGGTGCTCGGCGTCAGCTATGGCGGGGCGAAGCGTACGCGCAAGGATTACCTTGCCATGCTCGACGATCTCTCGGTCAATCCAAAGACGGCGGAACATATCAGCCGCAAGCTCGCTCTGCATTTCATCTCCGACCAGCCGCCGCAGGAGATGATCGCGGCCATGAGCGAGGCGTGGAAGAAGACGGATGGCGAGTTGTCCGCCGTCTACCGCGCCATGCTGGACCATCCGGCCGCTTGGGCGAACGAAGGCGCCAAGGCGCGCCAACCTTTCGATTATATCGTTACCGGCTTGAGGGCGCTGAACAGCGGTTCTGGTACCGGCGACGTCGCAGCCTTTATGCAGGCCTATCAGGGGGACGATGCCGATAGCGACGAGATGATGGCAATGCAGCCGAAGAAGCAGGATGGGGCGCCTGACGGGCAGGCGATGATGCAGGCGCCACCGAGCCCTGATGACGAGGCGCGCATCAAGCGCCGCAAGGCCTTCCAGATGGCACGCGCGCTCGGGCAGGGGGCTCTTCGCCGCATGGGTCAGCCCACATGGCTGCCGCCGAGCCCGGCCGGCTTCGAGGAGAGTTTTTCCGCCTGGATTACCGCAAGCCAGTTGTCCGAGCGGCTGTCATGGGCGCGCCGCGCCAGCGTCCAGTTCGGTAGGGATGTCGATCCACGCGAATTCCTGAAGGCAACGCTTGCAGATGCTGCCCGCGACGAGACGATCCGCGTCGTTTCGCAGGCGCCGAACAGGGTGAGCGGTTTGACGCTGGTTCTCGCTTCGCCTGAATTCAACCGTCGATAGACGCAAGACGCTCAAACGCTTTTGCTGGAATTGCTTTAGGAGCCCGTCATGACAGAGTTTACGCTTTCCCGCCGCGGTTTTCTCACCTCCGCCTGCTGCCTTGCCGCCGCACCTGTCTTCACGCCGGTGACCTTTGCGGCCATGCCCGGCGACAACCGTTTCGTGACGATCGTGCTGCGCGGGGCGATGGACGGGCTCGATCTGGTGCAGCCCTATGGCGATGCCGGTTTTGCGGCGCTGAGGCCCACGCTGGCGCTGATGCCGGACAAGGGGCTCATCGATCTCGACGGGCATTTCGGGCTGAACCCGGCGGCGGCCGATCTCATGCCGCTGTGGAAGGCTAGAGAGATTGCTTTCGTCCATGCCGTCTCCACGCCTTATCGCGATCAGCGCAGCCATTTCGACGGGCAGGACATGCTGGAATCCGGCGGCGAACATGTGGCCGAGGAAAAGACCGGCTGGCTGAACCGGGCACTTGCCGTCATCCCGCGTTCGGATGCGCGAAAAGCGATCGACGTCAACACGTCAACCGAGCTGATCCTGACCGGGCCGAACAATGTCGATGTCTGGGCCTCGGATTCCAATCTCGGACCGGCCAAGGACGAGATGCAGTTCCTGATGCGGCTCTATGCCGGCGATCCGGCTTTCGCCAAGGCGATGAACGAGGCGATGCGGGCCAACAGCGCCTCCATGATGGCGGAACCATCCGGCCAGCGCGGCGAGAAGATCACTGATGTGGCGGCCCTTGCCGGCAGTATGCTGAAGGGCGATTACCGCATCGCCAGCTTCTCGATCACCGGCTGGGATACGCATGTCGGCCAGCTCGGCCAGTTCAAGCGGCCGGTGCAGGATCTGGCGGAGGCGATCACCACGCTGAAGGCGACGATGGGAGCCGATCTCTGGGCGAAGACGGTGGTGCTGGCGATGACGGAATTCGGTCGCACCGTGCGGGAGAATGGTTCCGCCGGGACGGACCATGGCACGGGCGGTTGTGCAGTGCTGGCCGGTGGCGCTGTCAATGGCGGGCGGATTCTCGGCAAATGGCCGGGGCTTGGCGATGGGGCGCTGCTCGATGACCGCGACCTGATGCCGACGGCGGATGTGCGCGAGCTGGCGGCGGCGATGCTCTACCGGCAGTTCGATGTGTCGGTCGAGGATCTGACGGGGAAGATCTTTCCGGGGTTGAGTTTTGACAAGGGATCGCAGTTCTTGCGGGCTTGAGGCATCCTCACCTCCCTCATCTCAGCATAATGGCACAGGAGGAGAGAGGCTTCAGATCAAATCGTAAAGCCTGAAAATCCAGGTGATCTGATACAGCAACCCCGCGCCGACGAACACCGCATGAAACCGCCTGTTCGCCGTCCAGGCCGCAACCACACACAACACGATATAAACGGCATTGCGCAGCGGATATTCCCACCCGAGCGCCGCCAGATACGCCTTGCCCTTCAGCAATGTATCCAGAAAATCCACCACATAGGTCACCGCCAGCATGCCGAAGAACCAGCGGCGGCGCGAGATGAAATATTCCTCGTAGCCGCCGTAATCCTCCAGCGTCGTCGGGAAGATCAGCACGCAGAGGAAGAAGAACAGGCAGGAGAAGCTGATGAGGAACAGGTAGACGCCGAAGGAAATGACGGCGAGCGACTGAAGGCGATATTCCCACCACCAGAAATGGATGATGAACAGGAACATCGAGGCGACCCAGCCGAGATGCACCCAGTAGACGCGGTGCTTACCGGGCGTCTGGACGATGCCGCCGAGGCCGGTCAGCAGGCGGGCGAGCGAGAGGCCGATCACCATCGACATGACAGTGCGGATGTAGACATAAACCTCCGGTGTCGCCGCCGCCTGCATTATGTCACTCCTGCGGGACCACCTTGGGTTTGCCGTCTTCGTCCAGCGCCACCATGATGAAGGTGCCGGCGGTGACCTTTTCCTGCTCATTATACCGCGAGCGATGCGCCCAGGCTTCGACGCGCAACGTGATCGAGGTGCGGCCGACGCGCTCCACATGCGTATAGATGGACAGCGTATCGCCGATCTTGACCGGCAGTTCGAAGGCCATTTCCTTGACCGCCGCCGTCACGACACGGCCCCTGGCGCGCTCGGCGGCGCGGATGCCGCTTGCAAGGTCCATCTGCGCCATGACCCAGCCGCCGAAGATATCGCCGGCGGGATTGGCATCTCCGGGCATGGCAAGCGTACGCAGCGTCAGTTCGCCTGTCGGCTTGGCGGCATCGGTCATCAAGGGCTCCTCATCTGGCCGGTGATTCATCTGGAATCACCGTAATGCAAAGGCCAAGCGGTGCGAAAGCCCGTAAAAGTGACATTTACAGCGGCATTGTCGCAAAACAGGTATGGACTGCGTAAAATTTCCATCGATTAAAATTTAGTTCAGATTCAATTACTTGATCTTAAGGTAGACGCTGCGTCCGATTGCCTCACGTTACGTTATTTCAAAATATTCTAATCAAGTTTTACCGTCCGGTAAGCGGCTCATATCAGTATCTGATGATTGTCACACATGAGAGCTGCCGGAACCCCATGCGCAACATCAGGATTTCAACCCGCCTCTACAGCCTCGTCGCTTTCGCGCTCGCCGTGCTTGCCGCGACGATGATCTTCTTCCTCAACTATTCCTATCGGGAGCTGGAAGCCGAGCGCAAAGCCGGCCTTGCGCAGATGGATGCGACGGCGCTTGCCATCTTCGACAAATATTACAAGCTGGAGCAGGCGGGCACGATGACCCGCGAACAGGCGCAGTCTGCCGCCAAGGACGTGATCGCCTCCATGCGCTATGGCGGCGGCACCGGCTATTTCTGGATCAACGACATGCATCCGACCATGGTGATGCATCCGGTCAAGCCGGAGTTGAACGGCACGGACCTGTCACAGAACAAGGACCCGAACGGCAAGTTCCTGTTCATCGAATTCGTCAATACGGTGAAGGCGAGCGGGCAGGGCTTCGTCGATTACTACTGGCCGAAGCCGGGCGCCGATCAGCCGGTGCTGAAATATTCGCATGTGGCGGGTTTTGCGCCCTGGGGCTGGATCGTCGGTACCGGCGTCTATGCAGACGATCTTGCGGCGCTCTATCGTCAGAATGCGATCTGGGCTGCGGCGCTCTGCCTGCTGGGCGCCATCGCCACGCTCGCCATCGCCTATGCCATCGTGCACAGCGTGACCTCGCCGATTGCCCGGCTGAAGGCGGCGATGAACGCGATTGCGGATGAGGACGCGAGCGTTCAGATATCCGATGCCGACCGGCGCGACGAGATCGGCCAGATGGCGAAATCGCTGATCGTACTGCGCGATTCCGTTGCTGAGCGCGCGGAACTGCGGGTGCGCGAGGACGAGCGCCAGCGCGAGATCGAAGGCGAGCGGCGCGGCAACGAGGCGAGCCTGCGCTCCGCCTCCGAACGCCAGACTGCGGCAATGATGGCGCTTGGCGCCGGACTGGAACGGCTTGCGGCCGGCGACCTGACGGTTGCGATCGACGATATCGGCCAGGATTATGCGAAGCTTCGCTCCGATTTCAACGCTGCCGTCGATGCGTTGAACAGCGTCATCCATGCGATCGCGGAATCGAGCCATATCGTCAACGACAGCGCCCGAGATATCAGCGAGGCGACCAACAATCTCTCCAAGCGCACCGAACAGCAGGCGGCTGCGCTCGAAGAGACGGCCGCCGCTCTCGACGAGATCACCGCAACGGTTCGCACCGCCTCCGAGCGCGCCAACGAGGCGCGTACCATGGTGGCGGAAACGAAGACCAGCGCCGGCAAATCCGGCGAGATCGTCCGCAACGCCGTCTCGGCCATGAGCCGCATCGAGGACAGTTCGAGCCGCATCAACCAGATCATCGGCGTGATCGACGAGATCGCCTTCCAGACGAACCTGCTGGCACTGAATGCCGGTGTGGAAGCGGCACGCGCCGGTGAAGCCGGTCGCGGTTTTGCCGTCGTGGCGCAGGAAGTGCGCGAGCTTGCGCAGCGTTCGGCGAATGCGGCGAAGGAGATCAAGACGCTGATTTCGAGCTCGGCATCCGAGGTCGAAGGCGGCGTGGCGCTGGTACGCTCCACCGGCGATGCGCTGGTCGAGATCGAGGCGCTGGTCAACCGGGTCAACGCCCATGTCGATTCCATCGCGACGGCTGCCCGCGAACAGGCGACGGGCCTTCACGAGATCAACACCTCGGTCAACCACATGGACCAGATGACCCAGCAAAACGCCGCCATGGTCGAGGAGACGACGGCTGCCAGCCAGACGCTCGCGGAAGAGAGCCAGCAGCTGCGGGCGCTGCTGTCTAAGTTCCGCCTGCGGGGCGAGACGGGGCAGGGTGCGCGGTACGGGCGGGCTGCGTGACAGGCTGCTACAGCATCGGCCGGAAAATCGGAATCGATTTTCGGAAAGCCTGATGCGTAGATTCAAAGAGTTAGAGCCTCCTTTGTGCGTCCGAATGGACGCACGGCGCTCTAATGAGACGACAAAGGGCCGCGGCATTGCCGTCGCGGTCCTTTGTTTTTCCTCAGAAGGCAGATCAGCCGGCAGCAAGTCAGCCGATACCGTGCTGCTTCAAAAGCGCCTGCTCGTCGCCTGAAACCCAGCCGAAGACCTTCGCACCTCCGTCCAGAACCTGCACAAGGTAATGGACCTCGAAGTCGATGTCGGTGTCCGGTTGGTCCTTGCGGGCATAAGCTGCCCTCCAGGCGACATGGGCCACACAGTGGCTCTCATCGATTGGCGAGAGGCGGACATGCCGAAGCAGCATCTCCTTCGTGCCGATGGAGCGATAGTGCTCATAACCCTGCGCCATCATCCGCTTGAGCTCATCGTCATTCTTGCCGGACATGACGCCGGCAGGCGAGGCGGCGATGACATCGGAAGCATAGAGGGATGCGATCTCATCCATATCGGCTTTGCCTGCGAGAGCCTGCCGGAAAAGGCGCTCATAGCGCTCGAACAATTTTTCTACTACGGCTTCCATCGGCTGCTTTCCTGAGTATGGACCGAGCTTATGGCGCGGTAGCTATGGCGCTGGCTGAGGATGCCAATAGGTCCCAAGGCAATGACCGGCATCTGCGGGGTCTCCAGAGCTCATCCGCCAGTTCCCAGGCGCATTGGATAGGCTTCAATTCCCGCGGTGTGGAGATACCTCTCTGACGAGTGCGAACGCTCCCGATTAGTGAATCTCCACACGTAAAGCTTTCATTCACCGTTTTTAATTAAATTTGAATCGAGGTTTTCCGATCACAGACCGCATGCGGAAGCGATAAGTATGGCGTTTCTTTCCCTTCTTCGGCGTTCCGTCCTGCCGGCCCTGCTTTCTACGGCACTGACGACCTGTTCGATCAGCGATGGGCTGGTGCCACCTGAGAATGTCGACAGCAGCACGCGCGTCAGCTCCATCTCGCCGATGCGCGGCGGGGCCGTGCGCATGGCGCCGGTCCAGAGCCAGCAACCCTATCCTGGCGCCAGCGCGCCTGTCGGCAATACGCAGGGGCAGATCGACTATCTCGATACGCCGAACCTTGCCGGAACGGGCCGGCAGATGCGCGCGCCGGCACGGCAATCGGCATCCATGGCCGTGCCGCAGCAGGGGCAGAGGCGCCTGCCGATGATCGACAGCGATGAAGCCCTGGCGCAACAGAGCCCGCAACCGGCATCCAACGGCAACTGGGGTGGCGTGCAGCCGCTCGCCATTCCCCATGATGGCGTCAACATGGACGAGGAGCTCGGTGCCGGGACTGGCAATCAGCCGGTCGTCGGCCTGGCGCAAGAGCAACAGCAGCAGATCGCCGAAGGCAACGCCACCGAACCTGTCGTCGATGGCATCGGCACGGAAAATCCCAGGCAGATCAATCAGCGGAACATGCCGCAACCGGTCGCGGCCGCGCAGATGAGCCGCGCGCCGGTGCGTGCCGCTCGGGGCAACGATGCCCAGACCTGGAGCGACGGCAGCCCGGTTCTAGCGCCGACGCGCGTGCCCGAGGAGGACGAGCCGGAAGAGGTTGCGATGCTGCGGCCTAACAATCCCATGATGAGCGAGCCGGCGGCCCCCGTCGATCCCGGTGTCATGCCGGCTTCCGAGCTTTCCTGCCGGCGCGAATTGAAGCGCATGGGCGTGATCTTCGAGGATCGCCCGCCGATCTCCAACGGGCCGGCCTGCCAGGTGCCTTATCCGGTGTCGCTGAAGGGCCTCTCCGGCAATATCGGCGTCAAGCCGGCGGTGGTCCTGAACTGCCAGGTGACGCTAGCCTTTGCCAAATGGGTGAAGAACGAGCTCGCGCCGTCGGCCCGCTTCCGTTACTGGACCGGCATTCAGACCATCGAGCCGCTTGGCGGCTATTCCTGCCGGCGCATGAACAACAGCCGCCAGAGATACAATCCGATTTCTGAACATGCGAAGGGCAATGCCATCGATGTCGGCAAGTTCGTGCTGAAGAACGGCCACAAGATCGACGTGCGCAAGAAAGGGCTGTTCTCCTTCCGCGAAGGGCGCCTCCTGAAGGCCGTGCGCAGCGACAGCTGCAATTATTTCACGACGGTGCTTGGCCCGGGCTACAATCCCGAGCACTGGAATCATTTCCACTTCGATCTCATGTCGCGCAGGAGCGGCAGAGCCGTCTGCAAATAGGCTGACATTGCGGGAATGTCTGCGTTATCTCGATGGTGTCGACGATAGCAGCGATAGCTTCCACACCCTCAACATCTAACAATATTTGTTAGACCTTGATATGCGCACTCTCACCATATCCCTCACGCCGCATCAGGCGGCCATGTTGGAGAACGCTGTCGAAAATGGCGGCTATGCCTCCAACAGCGAAATCGTGCGCGATGCGCTGCGCCTATGGGAGCAGCGCGAGGACGTCCGGCAGATGGAGCTGGCACGCCTCAAGAAAGCTTACGATGAAGGCATGGCGAGTGGTGAAGGTCGCAGCGTCACTGCAGACACGCTTCTCGCTGAACTGAAGGCAGAAGCGCGCAAGCGTGGCTAAGTACATTCTCAGCCCGCGCGCGGAAGAAGATTTGCGCGACATCTGGCGCGCCATTGCGCCAGACAATGAGCGTGCTGCGGATTCTAGACAAGGCCGAGTTGGCAGCCGAGCATCCGCATATGGGGCCGCTACGTCCCGATTTGAGCCCCACGGCACGGATTCTGATAGAGGGGCGTTACATCGTCATTTATGAGCCGATGTCTTACGGCATCTTCGTGGTGGCGGTGGTCTACGGCCCACGCGACGTCGAAAACTGGCTCGACTGATACAAACCCTCATCGTGACGATATGATGTATCGGCCAGTTGAAATCGAAGGCCGCTGCACAGCCTGTTGCGGCCAGCGCGGCAGGCGGTCAGATTGCCGGCATTCCGGTGTCGGCCATCTCGTTGGTGGTCGCCGAGCAGCCGCACGGGGCTGAAGCCGAAATGGGTTTCGCAGAATGCGTCCGCCTCCTCGACATTGTGCGCGTAAATCACCCATCGGTTCAATGGCGCGACAGCCTCCGGTGCGTCATGTTCGATGCGCCTGTATCGGCACGCGCGGCGGCGTTTGCCACGGGCAGTCCTGCCGGAACAGACCGCTTTTGTTCGCCTTGCCGCAGGCCGGCCGGATGTCCCGACTTTGCGCGGAAACCTTTACCGCTATGAGCGGTTAGGGACACTCTGCCTGATCTCGGGGGCCTGTTCTCGAGGCCTGATTCCGGGGATGAAGCGATTGCGGGGATGGATGGAGATCGACGATCTCAGGCTCCTGGCGGGTAAGCATCTGCTCATTGTCGAAAGCGGTGACTTGGTCGCCGACGCGGTGCGGCTTGCGCTGGAAAAGGCCGGGGTCGTCATCGTCGGACCTGCGTCATCAGCCGAGATCGGCCTGGCGCTGCTCGATATTGCCAGGATCGACGGCGCCATTCTGGATATACGCATCGAGGGCGACGTGGTGTTTCCGCTCGCCGAGCGGCTGCAGGATGCCCAGATACCCTTTGTTTTCGCGATGTCTGTTTTTGCGATGCCTCATGCCGATGCGGATATTGCCGCAAGATATGGCGGCTATCTGCTCAGTGAGAACCCCTCCGCACTTGCCGAGATCGCCAAGGCGCTCTTTGCGTCGCGCGAAAACGGCGGCTGAGTCCGGCCTTTCAGACGCCGGCAGCATACCTATTGTGCGTTATCGTACCAAGATGCCCATTTATGGAACGAACAGGAGGCTGCCCCTTTTCTCTGAGTAGCGGAGACGTCGATTTCCGAGGGATCCACATCAAGAGCCCTCCATATGAACGGCTACGGCATCGGCCCGAAATTCGGAATCGATTTTCAGAAAGCTTGATGCGTAGTTTCAAAGAGTTAGTGCGTCCAAGTGGACGCACGGCGCTCCAGGGAGCAGGGACATGAAACATTCCCGCGACGTTCTTCAAGAGGAAGTGGTCACGCTCATTCCGGCGCTCAGGGCATTCGCCCGCACCTTTTACCGGTCGTCCGTGGATGCGGACGATCTCGTGCAGGAAACGCTCGTCAGGGCACTCGGCAATATCGAGCAGTTCAAACAGGGCACGAGGATGAAATCCTGGCTGTTCACGATCATGCGCAATGCCTTCTGCACGCGCTTCCGCCTCAGGCAGCGCGAGACGCTCGGTTCGGAGGAATGTGTTTCGTCGCAGGGCAGCGTGCCGGCCGATCAGGAATGGCATCTGCGCGGCCATGAATTGGAGGCTGCCTGCGGACACCTGCCGGAGCCTTACCGCGCCGCCTTCGCCTTCATCTTCGTGGACGGGCGCTCCTATGAGGAAGCGGCAGACCATTTCCATTGCCCGATCGGCACCATCAAGAGCCGGGTGAACCGCGCCCGCCACCGCATTGCGCACGATATCGGCTATTATCATTAGAGCGCCGTGCGTCCATTCGGACGCACAAAGGACGCTCTAACTCTTTGAATCTACGCATCAGGCTTTCCGTCGATTACGATTTTCGGGCCGATGCTGTAGCCCGAATTGTCGCTAGACGGTGTCCGGCTCCTTGAGTTCGCCGATCAGCCGGCGATATTCCCGCTCGGCACGACCATAGGAATCGCCGGCGAATTCTTCGAGGCCCGCCCGGTTGCGGACGGTGACCATGCTGCGCTCCGACCAGATGAGCAGCCTGCCTTCCAGATCATGCAGCGCGTTGGTGATGCTGGCCCGCCTGACCGACAGCATGAGGGCCAGGAACTCGTGCGTCAGGCCGATCTGGTCGCCGTCGATGCGGTCATGGCACATCAGGATCCAGCGCGCCAGCCGCGGCTCGATGGAATGATTGGCATTGGCAAGCGAGGTGAAAGCCGCCTGGACGATGAACGTCTGGACATAGCGGTTCAGGAGCCGGCGCAGTGACGGTGCGGCCTTCAGCGCTTCCTGCAGCGGCTCCACGGCGATGCGCGAACCACGCCCTTCCACCTGCATGAAAATGTCGAAGGTCGCGTGCGTGCTGTCGAGAATCGGCGTCAGCGGCGCGATGCCTTCGCGCCCGACGATGCCGACCTCGCTCGATCGGTCGGCCGCCGATCTCGCGATGATCGAGGCGATGCCATCCTGGATGAAATAACAATGTTTCACCTGATGGCCTGATGTCGACAGCGCAAAGCCCCGCGGCAGGGCAAGCGGCTCCAGGTGAGGGGCCAGATGCGGTCTCGCCTCATCGTCCATCCTTGCGAGCAATATATTGTCGCCCGCCGCGTAAAGCGCCTTGTCCATGGCTTTCCTCTTCGTGAAACCATCAGACTCGAGACAACGGCCGAGGTTCCCGCTTGCGGTCGATTTGCCGGCAACTCCTGCGGCCCTTACATTGTCACCAAATGGTGATCTTATTTGGGATATTCAGAGCGCCCCCGTGGGAACTTTGTTCCGGCCGTCGCGTTTGAAGGGCCGAAACGATCAATCGGGGGCAGGCAGCGGCGCTATTCATCATGTCAGATTGGACCATACCCTTGCATATCCGGCTTCCAGGGCAGGAGAGCCTCATTACCGTGCGTGGAACAGGCCACGCGGCAGCACTTCTCGCCGAAAAGTGGCCTGTCACCTACGGTCTGGCCTTCGAGAATGCGCTGGCCTCCTTTGCGGCCGTCTCGGAAGGCGAGCTTCTGCCAGACGAGGCGCGGGAAGCCTTCATCGATGCGGCCGATGCCGCCGGCGTCCGCTGCATCGATGACGAAGCCTGATATCGCCGTCATGCGCCGGTGCGAGCTTCATGTAAAGACATAGAGCACCAGCCCCAGCAGGACGCAGCCGGCAAGGCCGGCGAAGAAGATCACGCGCCGTGTTCTTGTCCGCAGAATGATTTCGCCGCCGCGCGCGTCCTGCGCGGAAAAGACCCTCTCTTCGGTGTCGCCGCTATCGGCGGCTCCGGATTTTTCCTCTGTCATGGTCGTGCCTTTCCTTCCCCGCTCAGTGCCGAACCTCCGGGGTGGCGGCAGGTTCCCAGGCGCGGAGGGGGCTGGGTGAGAGCAGGTGTTTTGGCCGGCCATAAGATCAATGGGTAATTTAGCAGGGGATTGTTAACCTTGCGCCCGATAAGTTTTTCATCCTCGGGTGCATGAAGCATCGATTCTCCTGTCCAATGATCACTTTCTCGTTGAATAACAGAGCCTTTGATGTCGTCGATCATCACGAACAATTCCGCCATGGCCGCACTTCAGACACTTCGCAACGTGAACGGCAGCCTTCAGGATACGCAGCAGCGCGTCTCCTCGGGTTACCGGATCGACAAGGCAGCCGACAACGCCGCCTATTGGTCGATCGCCACGACCATGCGTTCGGACAACAAGGCGCTCTCGGCGGTTTCGGATGCGTTGGGCCTTGGTGCGGCAAAGGTGGACACGGCCTATACCGCGATGTCGAGCGCCATCGACGTGGTGAGCGAGATCAAGGCGAAGCTCGTCGCCGCTTCGGAGAAGGGCGTCGACAGGGCCAAGGTGCAGGAAGAGATTGATCAGCTGCAGGATCAGTTGCTGAGCATTGCCCGGTCGGCCTCATTCTCCGGCGAGAACTGGATGATCGCCATCGACCTGACGACCCGCTCGGTCGTGTCCTCCTTCGTGCGCGACGGCAGCGGCAATGTGAAGGTCACGATGACGGATTATGTCGCCAGGAGCAGCAATCCCCTTGATTTGAATACCCTGTTCGGTGCCTGGGCGACCGGCGGCAGCCTCGAAAATCTCGATGAGGGCATCCTCGGCACGAACGTGGGAAAGTTATCTGGTCAGTCGGTCTACGCACTCGACATCACGACGCTCACCACGTCGGGCGGCATCGGCAACGCGCTGCAGGATGTGGAGCAGGCGTTGGGCCTGATGGTCGCCACGGCTTCCGAGCTCGGCTCGCTGCAGAAGCGCATCGCCATGCAGGAGGATTTCGTCTCCACGCTCAGCGATTCCACCGACAGCGGCGTCGGGCGGCTGGTCGATGCCGATATGGAGGCGGAGTCCTCGCGATTATCGGCGCTGCAGACGCAGCAGCAACTGGCAGTGCAATCGCTCTCCATCGCCAACAGCGCGCCGCAGAACATTCTGTCGCTCTTCCGGAGCTGAAGGAGAGCGCCGTAGCGAGCGCCGTCTTCAGGATGTTTCCAAACAAAGGAGAAACGCAAAAGTTTCAAACGCGCATATTTTTCCCTTCAGCGCGGCTGCAGGGTCGCTTGCAGGCCTTGAAGCGGGGCATGCGGCGCGGCTCGATAGAAAATTTTTGCGTTCTGCATTTTGTATGGAACTCTCTGCTCCCTTATGCGTTTGGCAGCATCTTCAAGGAGCGATCGGGAGGAAATCATGCAACCGAATATCAGAACGGATGCGCCTGACCGCTGGATCGGTGCCGTGGAGCTTGCGATCGTGCAGAAGGCCTTCAACAGGCTTTGCGCAGAGCGGGGTCTGTCGCGCGACTGCAAGGAAGCGCGTGAACTCGCTCGTATGACAATCGACCTTTACCAGCAGGGCGCCGACAGCGAGTACAAGCTGCACACCATGCTGTCGGGTTCCGATTTCAAGACACCGGCCCTGTGAGGGGCGCATGGGCAACATCGTAACATTCCCGCGCCGAAATCTCCGGCCGCCGCGACCATCCTATGTCGGCTCGGCAAGGCAGGTGGAAGGAAGGATCGCCATTCTGGAGACGATCGCGAAGATCACCGTTCGCGACAGCGCGTTTACACCCTATGAACAGGCGGCGCTGCTGGCAAAGCTGAGGACCGCCATGCGGGCGGAATGCGTTGCACATAAGCTCGCGCCGGAAGAACAGCTCGAAACGATGCGCTATGCCGAGCGGCTTCTCCACGATATCCTCGACAGCCTCAACGGCTGACGCAGCTCCCTTCACATCTTCTTGCGTCTCAGCCCCTTCCGGCCGCCATGTCGCGGTTGCGGAGCGCCATCTGCTCGTGCGAACATGCGTCCATGCTGATCCGACCTGCCAGAGCGGAAGACCGCAGCGCCATCTGGACGATCCTGGAACCTGTCATCCGGGCGGGCGAGACCTATACGCTCGACGGCGACATGAGCGAAGCCGATGCGCTCGACTACTGGCTCGGCTCCGACAAGGAAACATTCGTCGCCGATGACGGCGGCAGCATCGTCGGCACCTATTATATCAAGGCCAATCAGGCTGGCGGCGGCAATCACGTCTGCAATTGCGGTTATATGACCGCGCCGCCGGCGGCGGGCCAGGGTGTGGCGCGCATCATGCACCAGCATTCGCTTGCCCATGCGCGCCAGCGCGGCTTCCGGGCCATGCAGTTCAATTTCGTCGTCAGTTCCAACGAGCGGGCAGTGCGGCTGTGGCAGTCGCTCGATTTTCAGGTGGTCGGCCGGCTTCCCGGGGCGTTCAATCATCCTGATCTCGGCTATGTCGATGCGCTCGTGATGTATCGGGATCTTTGATGTTGGAGGGCGTAGTTTACAAGGACCTCGCCTCAAACTGAGACCAACCTATTTTAACACACCAGAAAAAAGAAAGCCGGCCTAGGGCCGGCTTAGACGAACGCGGCTGAACAGGGGATACTGGCCGGTTCCTGGCATTTCGTGACTGACAATAATTTTCACTACAATGCCGAGGCCAGCAGAGAAGGCGTAACGAGATCGCCGAGAGGGCGGCTCCGCAAAGGGGTGGGCGGCGGGCGGGAGCCGGTGCTGTCCTCGCGTGTTCTTATGCGGGATGAACATCACCGATTGATGACATCGGGAGCCGGGAAATGATTTTCTTTTCATTGGCCGATTTTCGCTGTGGATGGGCATCCGATGCCTGACATTGTCGGCGGCTGGAATGATGGTGTGAATTCACTGTTCAGGCTCTTCGGGATGTCAAAGCTTCACAAAGGGGCTATATAGCGGGCGAATTCGACCTGATATCCGCAAAGAGCCCCATGGCACCGATCATTTCCGTCCAAGATCTCACCAAGACCTATGCAAATGGCTTCCAGGCGCTGAAGGGCATCAACCTCGAAATCGAGCGCGGTGAAATCCTGGCGCTGCTCGGGCCGAACGGGGCGGGCAAGACGACACTGATCTCGATCATCTGCGGCATCGCCAATCCGAGTGGCGGCGCGGTTGTGGTCGACGGGCATGACGTGGTGAAGGATTTCCGCGCCACGCGCACGCTGATCGGCCTGGTGCCGCAGGAACTGACCACCGACCAGTTCGAGACGGTGTGGAATACGGTGAGTTTTTCGCGCGGCCTGCACGGCAAGAAGGCCAATCCCGCCCATATCGAGAAGGTGCTGCGCGACCTGTCGCTGTGGGACAAGAAGGACAATATGCTGCGCCAGCTCTCCGGCGGCATGAAGCGGCGCGTGTTGATCGCCAAGGCGCTGTCGCACGAGCCCTCGATCCTCTTCCTCGACGAGCCGACGGCGGGCGTGGACGTGACGCTGCGCAAGGACATGTGGCACGTGGTCGAGCGGCTGCGCGCCGAAGGCGTCACCATCATCCTGACGACGCATTACATCGAAGAGGCCGAAGAGATTGCCGATCGCGTCGGCGTCATCAATGGCGGCGAGTTGCTGCTCGTCGAAGACAAGCAGGCGCTGATGGCCAAGCTCGGCCGCAAGCAGCTGATCCTCGAACTCAATGAACCGCTGGATAAGCTTCCGGATTGCTTTGCCGGCAACGGCCTGTCGATCGAGGCCGAGGGTAACAGGCTCGTCTATGAATTCGACACGCACAACGAGCACGAAAGCGTCGCATCGCTTTTGACCCGGCTTGGGGAAAACAACGTCAATTTCCGGGATCTCTCGACGCGCCAGAGCTCGCTCGAAGATATCTTCGTATCGCTGGTAGGAGCCGCAAAGTGAACTTCGAGGCGATCAAGTCGATCTATTATTTCGAGATGGCGCGCACGCGGCGCACGCTCTTGCAGAGCGTCATTTCGCCCGTCATTTCCACCTCGCTCTATTTCATCGTCTTCGGCGCTGCCATCGGCTCGCGCATCCAGGAAGTGGAGGGCGTGTCCTACGGCGCCTTCATCACGCCCGGCCTCATCATGCTGACGCTGCTCGGCCAGTGCATCGGCAACGGTTCCTTCGGCATCTATTTCCCGAAATTCACCGGCACGATCTACGAGATCCTGTCGGCCCCCGTCGCCATGACGGAAATCCTGATCGGCTATGTGGGAGCGGCGGCCACCAAGGGCCTGATCATCGGCGTCATCATTCTGCTGACGGCCAATCTCTTCGTCGATGTCCGCATCGAACATCCCTTCATGATGGTGTTGTTCTTCCTGCTGACTGCGATCAGCTTCAGCCTGTTCGGCTTCATGATCGGCATATGGGCCACGAATTTCGAGCAGCTCAACCTCATCCCCATGCTGGTCGTGCCACCGCTGACCTTCCTCGGCGGCAGCTTCTACTCGATCAACATGCTGCCGCCCTTCTGGCAGGCCGTCAGCCATTTCAACCCGGTGCTCTACCTCGTCAGCGGCTTCCGCTGGAGCTTCTTCGGGATTGCAGACGTCAACCCGCTGGTCAGCCTCGGGATGATCTCGCTGTTTCTGGTGATTTGCCTGAGCACGCTCGGCTGGATTTTCAAGACGGGGTATAGGCTGCGCAATTGAGCGGGCGGACCGCCGCCACGACCAAATCCGCTTAGGCGACATATATTCGTTCACATTTTGTTCGCAACTGCTAGTCTGGCCTTGCTGTCATTTACGAAGGAGAGAGTCGTGGAGGAGCAACAGACCAAATTCGAGCGGTTGAAGGCGCTGCATCAAAGGGATGAGGCATTCGTCATTCCTAATCCCTGGGATGCCGGTTCGGCCCGAATCCTGACGAGTCTCGGTTTCGAGGCCTTGGCGACGACCAGCGCCGGTTATGCCTTTTCCAAGGGCAAGCGGGATTCCTTTGCGAGCCTCCAGCGCGGCGAAATTCTCGACAATGCCGCCGAGATCGTCGGCGCCACCGATCTTCCCGTATCGGCCGATCTCGAAGATGGGTTCGGTGCCGCACCGGAGATCTGCGCCGAAACGATCCGGCTGGCCTGCGAGGTCGGGCTGGTCGGCGGATCGATCGAGGATGCCAGCGGCGAACCGGCCCGCCCGATCTATGATCTGTCGCATTCTGTCGAGCGTGTGCAGGCTGCAGCCGAGGCCGCGCGGACACTGCCTTTCCTGTTGACGGCAAGGGCGGAGAATTTTCTGTGGGAGCGGCCTGATCTCGATGACACGATCAGGCGGCTGCAGGCTTTTTCGGCGGCCGGCGCCGACGTGCTCTATGCGCCCGGCCTGCCTGACATCGACGCCATCCGGACGGTCTGCGCCGCCGTCGACAAGCCCGTCAATGTGGTGATGGGGCTGAAGGGGCCGCGCTACAGCGTTGCCGAACTCTCGGCTGCCGGCGTGCGCCGCGTGAGTGTCGGCGGCTCCTTTGCGCGTGCGGCACTCGGCGCGTTATTGCGGGCGGCCGAGGAAGTGAAATCATCGGGCACCTTTACCTATGCCGCCGATGCGATCCCGGCGGCCACGCTCAGCCAGCTCATGTCGCAGGAGAAGCGAGGCGACCGGGAGTAGGGCTCTATTGATGATCTCTCATTGCGGATTGGTGATGAGGTCGGGAAATTTGTGGTAGATGCAGTCGCTCATTACGAAGAACGACATGCCGGTATCGCCGATCTCGTAAGATGAAAGCTCCCACTCGAAGGTGTCATGACCATCATACCCAGCCAGTAATGCCATGAGGCTCAACTCCCGGTACGGTCCTGGCGGAAACATTGCGCCATAGACCGTCACCTCCTTTCCGGCGAATTCGCCCTTGATGACTCTCCTGATCTCCAGATCCGCCCGGATCATCCGGGTCGGGAATTCGTTCGTCACGATCAAACCGGATTCGCCGATGAAAAGCGATTTCACGCTGGCCTCGACCACCACCTTCGCCTTTGCCAGCAGCTCATTCTGCGGAGGACATCGCGGCATCCCGACTGCTGGTCGCAGGCAGAGAACCAACAGGATGAAAATCGCGTGAAAGCCTGTCTGCATGCGCGCGCTCGATGCTCCGGGCATCGGTGTTTCCCCATTCGGGCAGGCCAATTCCTGCCAGTTGCGCGAAGCTGAACTCGAATTGCGGCTTATCCGCCGCCTAATGATGGCGGCGCGGCGTCAAACAGGTGATGGTTGTAAGTGCGAAATGACGGGACGCGGATGTCTGCCAATCAGCTCTTCTTCTTACGCCGCCCCTTGCCATCCCGAGGGCGGAAATCGACGAGCAGGGATTTCAGTTCGAGTTCGCGCACGCGCCTTGCCGCTTCGTCCGGGCTGACCCAGTCCAGCACGCGCTGGCCGACTTCCCTGAATTCGTTTTGTGCGGCCTCCACTTCGATCTGGAAGATATCGACGATGCAGGGCACGACGTCGCCGTCGTCCAGTTCCTTCAGATAGGTATAGCGGCCAACGGGGTGCTTGCTGACCGTTCCGCGCACGCCGGCTTCCTCCCACGCCTCGATGGCGGCCGCTTCGTGCGGCTTCTTCTTTTTCATCGGCCAGCCCTTGGGAATGATCCAGCGGCCGCTGTCGCGCGTGGTGACGACGAGGATATCGATCTCGGGACCCTTGCTTGCGGGGGGCTTGCTATCGGGATCGGCACTGCGGCGACGGAAGCAGAGCGCGCCATATTGCTGGCGAAAGGCGCCGGAGAAAAGCTTCTCGGGCCTCGCGGCAAGCTGCTTCAACAGTGGCTGGGATGTGCCGGCACGGGATTTCGCGCCTTTTTTATTGGATTTCATGACATCCAGCATTGTCAAAATTTACTTTTTCGATCAATTGCCTGCGACGCTTTATGACAGATTTATGACAGTCTCCTACGACAGTCGTCCAAAAAGGGAAGGATCGCCCGAGATGATGAGCGTGTTTCGCAAGATGATGCCGCGGGAGGACCGCTTCTTCGAGATGTTCTGCAGGCATGCGAAAACCGTGGTGGCAGCAGCCGAGGCAATGGAGAAGCTGCTGAAGGGCGAAAATGTCGAGGAGAATTGCGACCGTATCGTCGCGCTGGAGGACGATGCCGACCAGATCACCCGCGAGGTGCTGCTCGCCATCCGCCGCAGCTTCATCACGCCTTTCGACCGCGGCGACATCAAGGACCTGATCCAGTCCATGGATGACGCGATCGACATGATGCACAAGACGGTGAAGATCATCCGCCTGTTCGAGCAATCGAGCTTCGATCCGCTGATGCAGGAAATGGGCGGCGAGATCGTCAAGGCGGCGGCCCTGATGCAGAAGGCGATCGGATTGCTCGACAAGATCGGCGCCAATGCCCATCAACTGTCGTCGATCGCCGAGGAGATCACGCGGGTGGAAGGCCGCTCCGACGAACTGCATGACGAGGGGCTGAAGGAGCTCTATCGCCGGCATGGCGCCAACGGCAATGCCATGGCCTACATGATCGGCAGCGAGATCTACTCCAACCTGGAAAAGATCGTCGACCGGTTCGAAGACGTGGCCAACGAAATCAGCGGCGTCGTCATCGAGAACGTCTGATGGAAGCCTCTCTCTCCCTTCCGCTGCTGGTCGGTCTGATCGGCGTGGCGCTGTTCTTCGATTTTCTGAACGGGCTGCATGATGCGGCAAACTCGATCGCGACGATCGTCTCCACCCGGGTGCTGAGGCCGCAATATGCCGTCGCCTGGGCCGCCTTCTTCAATTTCATCGCCTTCCTGTTCTTCGGCCTGCATGTCGCCGAGACGCTGGGTACCGGCATCATCGACCCGGCCATCGTTTCGCCGCAGGTGATCTTTGCGGCGCTGATGGGGGCGATCGTCTGGAACATCGTCACCTGGCTGTTCGGAATCCCGTCTTCGTCGTCGCATGCGCTCATCGGCGGGCTTGTCGGAGCGGGGCTTGCGAAGGTCGGCGTCAGCTCGATCGTCTGGAGCGGGTTGCTGAAGACTGTCGGCGCGATCGTCATATCGCCGGCGATCGGTTTCCTGCTGGCGTTGTTCTTCGTGCTCATGGTCTCCTGGATGTTCGTGCGCCAGACGCCCTTTGCCGTCGACAACACCTTCCGTTTCATGCAGTTCATCTCCGCTTCGCTCTATTCGCTCGGCCACGGCGGCAACGACGCGCAGAAGACCATGGGCATCATCGCCGTGCTTCTCTTCAGCCAGGGCCATCTCGGCGGCAGCTTCCATGTGCCGCTCTGGGTAGTCATTTCCTGCCAGTCGGCGATGGCGCTCGGCACGCTTTTCGGCGGCTGGCGGATCGTTCATACGATGGGCTCGAAGATCACCCGGCTCAATCCGATGCAGGGCTTTTGCGCGGAAACCGGCGGGGCGCTGACGCTGTTCGGCGCGACGTGGCTTGGCATTCCCGTGTCGACGACGCATACGATCACCGGCGCGATCATCGGCGTCGGCGCCGCACGGCGTCTTTCGGCCGTGCGGTGGGGCATTGCCGGCAATATCGTGATTGCCTGGGTCATCACGATGCCTGCTGCCGCTGCCATTGCTGCCGCCTGCTATGGGATTGCGAGCCTGTTTGCCTGAGGGCAGGGGCCGTTCGACGCGCCGATACCTTATTTTAGGGAGTGCTATTTTCGATCATCTGTTGCGCTCTATTTCCCATGCAAGGAAAGGGCGACAACGAGCGGACAATGGATCCATTTGACGATCTGCCTGAATCGAATGCGAAAATGCCGGCAGGCCCACGCAGCCGCAAGGTCGACCAGAGCGGTGCCATCTGCTGTCGGCTCGAGAGGGGCGGAAGGGTGAGCGTTCTGCTCGTCACCAGCCGGGATACCGGACGATGGGTAATCCCGAAGGGCTATCTGCAGAGGAAGGAAAAACCCTATCGCTGCGCCCAGCGCGAAGCGCTCGAGGAAGCTGGTATCATCGGCAAAGTCAGGAAGAGGCCCCTCGGCTGCTACACCTATGTGAAGGATCGCGAGACACCGCTGACGGTTTCGGTCCATCTGTTGCGGTTCAAAGCGGAGGGCGATCAATTTCCGGAGCGCACTCAGAGGCAGAAGATGTGGATTGCGCCGGCAGAGGCGGCTGAGCTTGTCGAGGAGCCCGAGCTGCAGGCACTCTTCCGGTCTATCGACGCCGACAATCCCCTGACATCCCAGGATCGGCTGAAGCCGCGCAGGATCGAGGACCGGCAATCTGTGGCCGACGTGGTGGTGTCGCTCGCTACCTTGCAGACCTCGCGCTGAACGCGTTCAACTGATGCGGGATCGGACCGGAGTGACGAAGGCCCGGAATATGGGCCTTCGCGCTGAGTTACCGCGGACTGCCGGTCGCCAGAGGTCCCCAGGAGAGTTCGCGATCCGCTGTCGCCGCGAGGTCGATCATCACTTCGATACCGGTCTTGATCCGCCGCCGCAGGATGTCGGCGCGATCCGGATGCGTCCGGAGCAGACCCTTCTCGTGGAGCGCCTGGAGCCGCGTGCGCGAAAGCTCAAGCTCAGATGCCAGCAGACGGTCGAGGCGTGTGCCCGCGGGCAACGGCACCGCCAGTTCGATCTCCAGCCGCGTCCAGCCGGCAGCCTCGCACAACACCTCCCTGGCGATGTCGAATTCCGGGAATTCGTCGATGCGCTGCGACCTGCGTTTCAATGCGTCGAGGTTGAAGCTCTCCGTCCGGATCCAATTGATATCGTTTGACTGCAGCGCTTCCAGAATGGCCGGATCGATATCGCGCACGTTCTGGCGCTCGAAGAGCGGCCGGTTCCAGGTCTTGTCGCAGGTGAGGCATTTATAGATCAGCCAGGCATCCAGCCTGCGGCCATTTGCGTTGAGCCGGATCTTGCCGCTGGATTGAAAGGCTCTCAATCCGCCGCATCCACCGCAGGCAATCCAGGGCTGGGGAGCGGTTTTGGGTGTGATGGTCCATCGGACTCGAAGTGATCTGCACATAGTATCTTGGTCTTCCGTTCGGAAGTTCACCAAGATGGCGCGAGAGAAATGCCGTGAGGGCGCGGTGTGGCGATGCTTTGGGGTGACTGAAGAGCAGAGACAGCGGAGCTGCACTGGCGATCGGAACAATGCCAAACCGGTCTCTTGCCGCCACCCGATGAACATATTCATACGCCGATAGCCCGCGGCTATCCGGCAGTACGGGTGAAACTGGATTGAGACCGGTGATTACTTAGGCAAAGTCTACCTCGATGCGCCCATGCTCTTCGACAGCAGGGATAGCAAATGATCTGGCCGAACGGGAGTGGCATACCGCAGTCCCCGCGAGGGAACTGCGGTATGCGGCATTTATGCAACTTTGTGCTGAGGGCCTGATGATGCGAGCAGACTGAGATATGTAGGTGGTAATTGCAAACCACGCGGGAACGGACCGGGTAAGGGGCCAGCGGCGCAGTGCCGATCAGCTATCCTGATCGAATCGTCGTTTCGCGCGACCTTCACCGCCGCGACTGCGCAATCTGCCACCCGCAGAAGGCGATGCCAGTAAGGCCCAAAACCGTCGCTTCTCTCAGGTAGCTGCTCGCGGAGCAGTCCAAAAAGAAATCATCTTATGCGAGAGTAATTGTATTGAAACCAATTTGTGGATTGGCGGGTGCGACGGTCAGGCATGGCTCTTAAGGCAGTTTTAAATACCTGCAAACACAGCGCTATTTTATGTTGCTCCTCCATCACACCTGAAATCATTCGTGCTCATTGATAAATCGAGAATTGCATAAATTGACGAATACTAAGAATTTGGCGCCGACAGGCGTAAACGTTTCCAGGAGATGAAGGTGGTGCGAGCAATACCGGCTGCGGCGGGCAAGCGATTCATGACGAAGCGAATGTCAGTCCAGAGTTCGTCGGTCTCCATGATCGCCCTGGCTTTCGCGCTGCTGACAGGGGTGCAGGATGCCGCTGACGCGGCCAACGAGTGTGGCGGACCGGTCGGTGGCGTGGTCATTTGCTCTGGCGCGAGCTATCCTTCACCCGGCATCGTCTATCAGAGCGCACCCGGCCTGACGCTAACACTCAACAATCCCAATCTGGTTGCCCAAAGGACCGCCGTCAGCGTGGGCGCTGTCACCGTCACCAGTTCGGCGGCCAATGTCAACGACATCGTCATCAATGCGCTCCTGTTCCAATCGGTTCAGTCGACCGCGCTTTTGTCGAACGGCCTTCACGCCTCCAATCTCGGGACCGCCGGCAATGCCATTATCCGCATGGACACCGGCACCGTGACGACGCGCTCCAACGCGGGCTCGCTCCTGGCGGGAATCAACAACACCTCCGGCAATATCGGCTCGGGCAATGCCCTGATCACACTCAACGGCGGGCAGGTCATCAATACGGGGGCGGGCAATGGCGTCTATGCCCTGAACCAGGGCACAGGCAATGCCACCATCACCATGGCCGGCGGATCGGTCAGCACCGTCGGCGCCGCCGGCGCCAGCTTGCGCGCCATCATCACGAATACTGCCTCTTCCGGCGCGGCCAGCGTCAGCATCAGCGGCGGGACGGTCACAGCAAATCCGGGCACGGGTGTCCTGAGCCAGTCGGAGCTCGGCAGCGCCGGCATCACCATGACCGGCGGCGCGGTCACAGTTCAAAGCGGCACTAACCCCGCTCTCAACGCGGTGGTCAACAACGCCGCCGGCACTGGCACGGCCAGCATCGCCATGAGCGGCGGCACCGTCACGAACAGCGGCAGCGGCGACAGCCTCTTTGCCGACAACAGGGGTACGGGGACTTATGATATCAACCTGACCGGCGGCACGGTGACCGGCGGTTCGGGCACGGGCGCCGCCATCCATGCCGCCGCTGCCTCGGGAGGCACGATTACCATCGGCTCCGGTGCCGTCGTCAACGCCGGAGCTTCGGGCATCGCCCTCAGCCAGACGGGCGGTGCGGCCACTATCGCCACCGCCGGCACAGTGAACGGAAACGTCAACCTCAGCGCCGCCGGCAATACCCTTTCCATCACGGGCGGCACCATCGCCGGCAACATCAGCGGCGGGGGCAATACGGCGCTGAGCTTTGATCTGGGCACCGGCAGCTTCACCTACGACTCCGCCTACGTGATTAGCGGTATGGGCAGCATCGGCATGAATTCGGGCTCGGCCGAGATCGATGGCAGCCTCACCACCAACACGCTTGCCGTCAACGGCGGCAGACTGACCCTCAATGGCGCCGCGTCGGTGTCGAGCGGCACGACAATTTCGGCCGGCACTCTGCAGCTTGGCAATGGCGGCAGCTCCGGCTCGATCACCGGCAACGTGACCAACAACGGCACGCTCGCCTTCAACCGGTCGGACTCCTATATCTTTGATGGCATCGTTTCCGGCTCGGGTACTATCCGACAAATCGGCTCCGGTCTGACAAGGCTCACCGGCGACAGCTCAGGGTTCACCGGAACGACCTCGGTCGAAGCCGGCACACTTTCGGTCAATGGCAACCTGTGCGGCGACATGAACGTGCTTTCTGGCGGTCGTTTGCAGGGCGTCGGCACGGTGTGCGACACCGGCAACGCCGGCATCATCGCCCCCGGCAACTCGATCGGCACGCTGACTGTGAGCGGCAACTATACCGGCAATGGCGGCACGCTGGAGATCGAAACGGTGCTGGGCAACGATGCCTCGGCCACCGACCGGCTGGTCGTTACCGGCAATACTTCGGGCAGCACCAACCTCAAGGTCATCAATGTCGGCGGCGGCGGCGCGCAGACGGTCGAAGGCATCAAGATCGTCGACATCGGCGGAGCCTCCAACGGGAGTTTTTCGCTTTTGGGCGACTATGTCTTCCAGGGCGACCAGGCGGTAGTGGGCGGCGCCTATGCCTATCGGCTCTACAAGAACGGCGTCAGCACGCCCGGCGATGGCGACTGGTATCTTCGGTCAAATCTGATCAACGACTCGGGTACCGGCTCATCACCGCTTTATGCGCCGGGCGTGCCACTCTACGAGGCTTATACGGGGGTTCTGCAAAGCTTCAACCAGCTCGGCACTCTCCAGCAGCGCACCGGCGGCCGCTCCTGGGTTGGCGGCGTTTCGGCCGATACCAACGACGAGGGTGCGAGGGCGCGCGGCATCTGGGGACGGATCGAGGCTGCGCACAACCATCTGGAGCCGGTGACATCGACGACCGGCACCGACTACGAGGCGAACGTCTGGAAGCTGCAGACGGGCGTGGACGGGGCGTTGACTGAAAGCGCGGCCGGTACGCTGATCGGTGGTGTCAGCCTGCAATATGGTACGGTTTCCGCAGATATATCCTCGCTGTTCGGCAGAGGGGACATCGACACGACAGGCTATGGTCTCGGCGGCACGCTGACCTGGTACGGCAATAGCGGCCTCTACATCGATGCCCAGGGGCAGCTGATCTGGTATGACAGCGATCTTCGTTCCGACACCCTGAACAGGACGCTGGCAAATGGCAACGGCGGCTTCGGTTACGCATTCAGCATTGAGGCAGGACAGAAGATCGGCCTCGGTCCGCGATGGTCGCTGACGCCGCAGGCCCAGCTCTCCTACTCCTCCGTGCGTTTCGACGACTTTACAGATCCCTACAGCGCCGCGGTGTCGCCGAGCGACGGCGATGCTCTGGTCGGCCGCCTCGGACTCTCAGCCGATTACGACGATGAATGGAAGGATGCCGCAGGCCGGACAAGCCGCTCAGGCGTTTATGGCATGGCCAATCTCTACTACGACTTCCTCGACGGATCGGATGTCGACGTCTCGGGAACGAGGCTCGTCAGCGAGAACCGGCCGCTATGGGGCGGATTGGGCCTGGGCGGCTCCTACAGCTGGTCGGACGAGCGCTATTCCATCAACGGCGAAGCATTCGCCCGCACCAGCCTTCAGAACTTTGGCGACAGCTACTCGATCGGCGGCAAGCTCAGCTTCAATATGAAGTGGTGATCGCGCAACGTCTCGTCGGATCGTACCGCAAAGTCGACGACCGAAGGCCATTCAACGCAGGCGGCTGGTCGCTCGTTTTATCGTGCATTCATTGTATTGTGGATGGCCGGCGCCCGACCGGCGCCGACCCCCGCCTTACGATTTAGGCGACGTGCTGAAGCTGGACTTCGCGATCGTGCAGGAAGCAGGCCTTGGTGAAGAGCCTGAGATCGAGCTGGTTGGGCAGGCGGATATTGGTCAGATCCGGCAGGCCCTTGCTGTCGGCCTCGAAGGATCGGTCGATCTGCGAGATGAAGGCCATGATGATGCCGGTTTCGCGGGCAAAGCTGCTGATGGCGGTCACCTGTTCCGAAAGGCTCGGCTTGATGCGCTGCTGGTCGAGGATCTGCAGATAGTCGACGACGGCGACCGTTCCCCGCGGGGCACCGGCGAGATGGCGCATGATGTAATCGGCGCTGATCTCGTCCGAGGTGACGATCTCCACCTTATCGCCAAGCGCTTCCCCTTCGGGCAGGGCATGGATGCGCTGCAGGGTCTGCTTTTCGGTATATTCGAGCGTGAAGAAGGTCGCCCTTCGCTCCTTTGCGACGGCATCGAGGAGAAGCTGCAGGCCAAGCAGGGTTTTGCCGTGGCCCGGACGGGCGGCGATCAGCAACAGGTCGCCATCCGCAAGCTGTGACAGCATGGATGTTGTCGATCCCTCGGTTTCATGGCGCGAGGCAAGCAGGCTCCAGGCCGGAAAACCTTCTTCCTCGGCGATACGGTCCAGCGCCTGATGGAGCGGAATCGTATCGGTCCGCGCCAGCACTTTCGCCCGACGCTTCAATTGATAGATGGGTGCAGACAATTTCATTCAAACCTCCATTGCGAGCCGGAAACGCAACCCCTCCTTATGCGGTGCTCGAACAGATGGTTCTGTTGTGGATTACCCCGCATGGACGATGCTTCCCGGATGGAGGGAGGAGGCTTGGGTAGAGCCTTGCCGCAAGAGGTAACGGGATCAGCGATTCGCGACAAGCGGGAAACGATGGGCCAGTTGGGCTCAGAACCGGCATCAATCCGTTACACCTGCAATATCCTCCTGAATGAACTTGATCAGCATCAGGCTTGCGCATTGGCTGAGCAGGCGGTCCCGCTCATCGGCAAGATCGTCATCGAAGCGCCGGCAGAGCCGCTCATAGCTCTGCCGGAACGGCGAGCCGGGGAGATATTTCGCCTCCATGCGCAGCCGCGTTTCGTGCAATTCCCTCAGATCCGGCAATGTGTGCATGGTTTGCGCCTCCTGATAGGCTATATGCAGACATGGGAGGAATTTCCTTGAAGTCGACCATGCCCGTCACCTGCGAGGTGCGCTACCGCCTCGATCCCAGAAAACGCACGGAATTCGAAGCCTATGCCGAGGTCTGGGTCCGGCTGATCGAGCGCTATGGCGGAACCCATCATGGCTATTTTATGCCGCGCGAAAAGCCTGAGGGTGCCGGTTTGAGCTTTCCCGGTGCCGGGGCGGATGGGGAGGGCGATATTGCCGTCGCTCTCTTCACCTTCCCGGATGAGGAGACCTATCGCGGCTACCGCGCCAGCGTCTCCGCCGATCCGGACAGTATTGCGGCCAATGCGCGCTTCGGGGCCGATCCGCCGTTCAAGAGTTACGAGCGCCTGTTTCTGCGACCGCTGCCGCGCGGCGATTAGCATGTATGTCCGCCGACTACCGCTCATTCTAGGGGGCAAAACAAGAACTGTGCGTAATCGTAGGCTAAGGCCGAACGGATAGTGAACCTTCATCGCCGACGCGCATAATGGTCTGCCGACTGGTCACAAACTTATAAAAAGGGGGCGCTTATGTCAGCGCCCCCGAAGCCGTGTCGAGAGACGACCGCTTAGCCGATCATGGCATTGTCGTTGCGCTTGATCGCAATGATCGTCGAGCGCGGCAGTTTGCCTTCGCCGTCCGGGAAGGGCGCGTCAGGATGCTGGATGCCGACGAAGTGGGTTCGCTTGTCGGCGGACCAGGTCTGACCGGTGACTTCAGCGCCCTTCGGGCTGGTCAGGAAACGCTCGATGCGGCCGGTCGCCGGGTCGCCGGCGAGCATCTGGTTGTTGCCCTGGCCGAGAAAGTCGCCTTCGTTGGTGTCTTCGCCATCCGTCTGGATCCACAAGAGACCCGTCGAGTCGAACATCATACCGTCCGGCGAGTTGAACATATTGCCGGAGTTGATGTTGGACGAGCCGGCATAGGCGTCCTTGTGAACGTCCGGATTACCGGCCATGACAAACAGGTCCCATCTGAACTTGCCGTCGGCGTGGTCGTCGTTTTCCGGATACCAGCGGACGATCTGGCCATAAGCGTTCTTCTCGCGTGGGTTCGCGCCGCCGACCGGCATGTCGTCGCCGCCGGCATTCTTCTTCACGCCACGATTGGTGTTGTTGGTGAGGGCACAATAGGCTTCGATCGCGACCGGGTTGATGGCAACCCACTCCGGACGGTCCATTGTCGTGGCGCCGACCTTGGAGGCGGCCTGGCGGGTGAAGACGCAAACCTCGTCCATCTTCATGCCGGTCGATTCCGGTGTCAGGGCCAGCCACTCGCCATTGCCGTCATCGACGAACTTGGCGACGTAGAGCGTGCCTTCATCCAGCAGTTTGGAGGTGTCGCCGCCCGGCACGTAGATGTCGTTCGAAACGTACTTGTAGAGGAACTCGCCGCGTTCGTCGTCACCCATGTAGACGACGACACGGCCATCGCGGGCAATCACGACGGCGGCGTTCTCGTGCTTGATGCGGCCAAGCGCGGTACGCTTGATCGGCGTCGAGGAGGCGTCCGAGGGGTCGATTTCCACAACATAGCCGGCGCGGCGCGGCTCGTTCGGGTTCTTCGACACGTCGAAACGGGGATCGAAGGCTTCGTAGCCGTATCGGGTTTCGGCCGCGATGCCGTAGCGCTTGAAGTCGTTGGGCATGGCAAAGTTCGGATCGGTCGAGCCGAAGTAGCCGTTGAAGTTCTCCTCGCAGGTGAGATAGGTGCCCCACGGCGTCTTGCCGGCGCCGCAGTTGTTGAAGGTCCCGAGACAGTCGGTGCCGTTCGGATCGGCCTCGGTCTTGACGAGGTCGGAGCCCGCAGCCGGGCCGGAGATCTTCATGGGCGTCAGATGGGTAATGCGGCGGTTGAACGGGCTGTCGAGCACGATTTCCCAGCCGTTTTCGCCTTCGGCGACTTCCATGACAGTAACACCCTGAAGGTTTTGCAGGATCTTCACGTCGTCGGCGGTCTTCGGCATGCCTTTTTCGTTGTGCGGAAGATTGGTTTCGTTGTTCACGTATTCATGGTTGACGGCGATGACCTGACGGCCGCCGATCACGAACAACTCCATGCCGTCGGTGTTTTCGCCGAAGACCTTGTCGGAATGTTCGACGCTGACGCCGTTGACGGGATCGATATCCGGGACGTCGGAGAACAGCGGCTGCCCCCATTTGGCGAGCGGCTTCCATGCATAGCCGTCAGGAACGTGCACGGTGTTGTCGGTGAAGACCGGGATCGGCTTGAAGGAGAAGCGCGACGACGCTTCCTGCGCCTGGGCCGAGGTGGAGTTCATCAGGTTGCCAAGCGTCCCCATGGCGGCTGCGGCTGAGCCGAAGGCCAGGATACCGCCAAGGAAGCTGCGGCGTGAGACGGCCGATTCGACGACGCGGTCGAAATCGGTTTCTGCCGGCGGCGGATTTTGCAGTTCGTCCCATTCGTCCCAGGACAATTTGTTGGTGTCGATATGAGCCATGCTGGTTCTCCGTTGTTGCTTCGTGGAACAGTTCCAACAAGGGCTTTAGCTCTGCAGGATCACATCCAGATGACGAACAAGCACTGTTGGCATGAGAGAGAGGGCGCTCGGACTGTTTAGATCCACGCATCGGGCTTTCCAAAAATCAGAATCGCTCCTCGTGCCGATGCTGTGGGCGGAAGCCTGTCTGCGATCCCCGACAGCAAACGGACAGCTTCGCCGCGCTACCCCTCTGCCCGTCGCCCGCAAGGGGCAGCAGCAAAAGGGTCAAATCATGAAGCTGAAACTGATCGCCGCTCTTACCATCCTGTCGCTCTCGCCAGCCCTGGCGCTTGCAAGTCCAAGCTGCACGAAGGAGCCGAAATCGAAGTGGATGCCGGAGGCCGCCATGAAGGCGAAGATCGATGCGATGGGCTACAAGGTCAAGACTTTCGAAATCACCGGCAACTGCTACGAGATCTACGGCAAGGACAAGGACGGCGAACGCGCCGAGGTCTATTTCAATCCCGTCTCCGGCGACATCGTTCAGAAGGGCGATTGAGCGATGACGGGTATCTCGTTGAAGAAGAAGGAGGAGGAGGGCCAGGAGCCCTCCGACACCGCCACGGAGACGATCAGGGTCTGGGACCCGGTCGTCAGGCTGTTTCACTGGACGATCGTAGCGGCCTGCACGCTCAACCTCTTCATTCTCGAGGAGGGCAAATACTGGCACCGCATCACGGGTTATGTCGTGGCTGCGGCAATCGTCATTCGCATCCTCTGGGGTTTCGTCGGTACAAAACACGCTCGCTTTTCCGATTTCCTGCCGACGCCAAGCAGGGTGATGGAGCAGATACTCGATATGATCGACGGCAGCGAGAAACGTTACCTGGGGCATAATCCGCTGGCATCGGTTATGATGCTCATCCTGATGGCATTGCTGGCGGCAACGGCGCTGACCGGCTGGATGACGACGCTCGACGCCTTCTGGGGCGAGAAGTGGCTGGAGAAGCTGCATGGCACCATCGCAAACGGCATCATGGTGCTTGCCTTCGCCCATGCGGGTGCGGCCATCGTTGAGAGCTGGAGGCACAGGGAAAATCTCGTCTGGTCGATGGTCACAGGTCGAAAGAAGGCATGAGGATACTGCTGATCGAGGATAGTTCCCGGCTTCGCGAGCTGCTTTGCGAGGCCATCCGCGATGCCGGCTGGAAGATCGATGCCTTCGCGCTGGCGCAAGAGGGGCGGCTTGCCCTTGAGGGAACGGACTACGATCTCATGCTTCTCGACCTCGGCCTGCCCGATGAGGACGGGATCGCGTTTCTGCGCTCGCTCAGGGCCTCCAAGGTGCAGATGCCGGTTCTGGTGCTGACGGCGCGCGGCGCGGTCGACGAACGCATTGCCGGGCTCGATGCCGGCGCCGACGACTATCTCGTCAAACCCTTTCACAATGGCGAGCTGATCGCCCGCATCCGCGCGCTGACGCGGCGTGCGCCGGTCACTGCCATGCCGGTTCTGGAATTTGCAGCCCTGCAATATGATGTCGCTTCGCGGCGGGTCACCTGCGGCGACGACGAGATCGCGCTCGCCCCCTCGGAGAAGGGCCTGCTCGAATTGCTGATGCGCAATGGCGGCCAGGTGGTGCCTAAGCCGAAGATCGAGCATGCCTTCTCGGAATTCGGCGACGAGCGCAGCAGCAATGCCGTGGAGCTCGCCGTTTCGAGACTGCGCAAGAAGCTCGACGGACATCCGACCAAGGCGCTGATCGAGACCGTGCGGGGCGTCGGCTACATGATGCGGGAGGCGCGCGGGTGAGCCTGAAATCGCCGACACTAGGCACCATCCTGGCGCGGCGCATCGCCTTCTTTGCGGTGCTGGCCATGGTGGTGCAGCTCGCGGTGATCTTTTCGGACTATTACTGGAATGTCGGCGAGCTTTCGCGCCTCTTCGTGGAGCAGGAGACCGAGCGGCTCGCCTCCGGCATCACAGCGGAGGAGAATGACACCGTCCGCTACCGGCTTCCTGAAAGCGTCGAGGGGCGGTACGGGCAGGCGCAGACCGGCTATGTGGCGCGTATCCGCGGGGCCGATGGCGAGCTGGTCTTCCAGTCATGCGATTCTGCCTGCGAAAGCCGCTTCCTGCCGCCCGATGTGAACCCGCCGGATTTCTGGCTGCGGTCGCTTTCACCGGGCAAGCCGCTGACGCTGGTTGGAGGGCGGGCCTTCACCGTCGGCGGGCAGCGTTTCGTCATCGATGTCGCGACAATGGGCGATCCCCAGGATGTCATATCGGATGTCCTCTGGAATGAGGTGATCGCCCATATGATCGTGCCGATGAGCATTCTCCTGGTGCTGGTGCTCGGCGCCACCTTGCTTTCCGTGCGCCAGGCGCTGAAGCCAGTGCGGATTGCGGCCGAGGCGGCTGAGCGGATCGACCCGATGGACTCGCGCTCGCATCTGCAATTCCAGGACATGCCGCGGGAAGTCGCCCATCTCGCCGAGGCCGTCAACCGGGCCTTCGAGCGTGTCGGCGAGCTGATGAAATCCCAGAAGATCCTGACATCGGGCATCGCGCATGAGGTGCGCACGCCGCTTGCGGCGATCAAGCTGGAGCTTGGCCATATCGACCATCCACGGGCGCGCAAGGCGGAGGCGGATCTCGACGACCTCGTGCGCTTCGTCAGCCAGATCACCGCGCTTGCCAGGCTGGATACGTTCGATCACGGCATGTTCGAGGAGGTCGACCTCGTCGAGCTTTCATCCAGCGTCGTGGAACAGCTTGCCCCCTGGGTCTACGAGAACGATCACTCGCTGGAACTTTCCGCGCAGGTCGATGCCGCCATCGTGCAGGGCGTGCCGGCCCTGCTGAGAGATGCCGTGCGCAACCTGATCGAAAATGCCGTTCGCCATACGCCTATCCGTACCGCCATTATCGTGCGTGTTGCCAATGGCCGTATTCGAGTCGAGGATCAGCATCCCGCCGCCGTCAACACCTTTGCCACGCAAAGCGACGGCCTCGGAATCGGCCTCAAGATCGTCGAGCGCATCGCCGCGATCCATCGGGGTTCACTGCGCTGCTCCAGCTCCCAGCGCGGCCACGCCTTCGATCTGGAAATCGGTTCCTGATTTTCGAAACGGGTGGCGTGTCCTCATCTTGTGGCCGGTCATCGCGCTTGCTATCTTCCGGTTCGGAGAGCCTGTCCGAACCTGCTGCCGGGTTGAAGGGCTATAGCGCCACGGAAGACGACCATGTTCAACGGTCGATGCGTAATCGGCAGCCATCGACCTGAACAGTGGATCGTCCGATGCTCCAACCGACCGTCAAATTTTCGGCCGCCAATATTGCCGCCTTCAAGAAAGCGCTCAGAAAACAGCATGACATGCTGCGTTCCGGCCATGTCGATGAGGCGCTGGCCAGCGCCTTCGGCTTCAAATCACACGCGGCCATGCTGCATATCCTGAACCAGCTCGGGGGATCGACGCGGGTCGTTATCCAGATCGATCCCTGCCTTTTGATCGTGCGTCTCGAAGAATTCGGCTATCATGGCCTAAGCCTCGACGCTGTACGGCGGCTCGCTTGGGATTTGCCTTTTCCCGATGCCTGGCGCAGCGATGAGACCGAGGGGGCGATACGCGGGCGCTTCCTGCCCGTGGCGGCCAATTCCCGCTAGGCGGTTCGGCCCCGCAATCCCAATCCCCAGCCCTCAATACTCAAGCGCCGGTGGAGTGACGGCCTCGTGTCGCTCCAGGCCGGCATTTCATCCTTGTCACTGATTGGAGATATCCATGACCAAACTGGTCGTCATATCCGGCTGCTCCGGCGGCGGGAAATCCACTCTGCTCGAAGAGCTTTCCCGGCGCGGTTATGCAACCGTCGAAGAGCCCGGACGCCGGATCGTGAAAGAAGAGCTGGCCGGGCAGGGCGCAGCCTTGCCCTGGGTCGATCCGGCTGCCTTTGCCCGGCGGGCAATCGCGATGGCGCTCGAGGATCAGAAGCTGGCGGAGGCGCAGGCGGGCTGGACGTTTTTCGACCGCGGCCTGATCGATGCGGCCTCGGCGCTGCAGGCCACGACCGGAGAAGCGGTGCTGCAGACGCTGCGGGACCAGCATCGTTATCACCAGACGGTGTTCCTGACGCCGCCCTGGCCGGAGATCTATATCAACGACCCCGAGCGGCGGCATGGTTTCGAGGAAGCGATTTCCGAATATGAGCGGCTGACCTCAGCCTATCCTGAGATCGGCTATCAGATCGTCACGCTGCCGAAAGTCGATGTCGCAGCACGGGCGGATTTTCTGCTGAGCCGGCTGCCGGGCTGAAGTTTCAGCGCCCGTTGACTGTCAGCATAAAGACATGAACCTCCCGAAGCTTGACATAAAAAACGACGGCGCGCATAAAAACCATATGGGGTTGCGATCACCCCACGAGGCGACATGCCGAAGAATCGCGTCCATGAAACCGAACAACGGAGGGACGCGTCATGCCGTCATTTCTCGAAATATCTTCAGACAAACTCGCCCGCATCGTCGGCATACCGAGTGCGCCTGTCATCGTCGATGTACGCACCGACGAGGATTTTGCTCACGATCCGAGGCTCGTGCCGGGCTCGATCCGCAAATCTCACACCGATGTCACCGAATGGGCGGGCAGCTTCACCGGCCCGGCGGTCGTCGTCTGCCAGGCAGGCGGCAAGCTCAGCCATGGAGTGGCCGCCCATATCCGGCATGCCGGCGGCAACGCGGAAGTGCTGGAAGGCGGATTTGAAGCCTGGATCGGCGCGGGCGGCGTGGCTGTGCCCGTCAACCGGCTGCCGCCGCGCGACCGGCAGGGACGGACCGTCTGGGTCACGCGTGCGCGCCCGAAGATCGACCGTATCGCTTGCCCATGGCTTATCCGGCGCTTCGTCGATCCCTCGGCCGTCTTTCTCTTCGTGCCGACATCCGATGTCTTGATGGTTGCCGACCGCTTCGGCGCCGTACCCTTTGATATCGAGGAGGTCTTCTGGAGCCATCGCGGCGAGCTCTGCACCTTCGATGTGATGATCGAGGAATTCGGCCTTGTTTCGGGGCCGATGTCGAGGCTTGCAACGATCGTTCGCGGCGCCGATACCGCCCGGCCGGATCTTGCCCCCGAAGCGGCCGGGCTGTTGGCCGCTTCGCTCGGCCTGTCGCGCATGTTCGTTGACGACCTCAAGCAGCTGGATGCCGGCATGCTGCTCTACGATGCCTTCTATCGCTGGTGCCGCGACGCCACGGACGAAACGCACAACTGGCCTTCCGCGAAAAAGGGAGGCTGACGTGAACAGTGCCGTTACCCATGCGACGCCCGACACCGGCGCGTCGCCAAACCCTCATGGCGTCACCTTCGGTGAAGCCTTTCGCGTCTGGCTGCGCGTCGCGGCGCTCAGCTTCGGAGGGCCGGCCGGGCAGATCGCCGTCATGCACCGCATCGTCGTCGACGAGAAGAGGTGGATCGGCGAGCAGCGCTTCCTGCATGCGCTGAACTATTGCATGCTGCTACCGGGACCGGAGGCACAGCAGCTTGCCATCTATATCGGCTGGCTGATGCACCGAACCGCCGGCGGCCTGGTCGCAGGCATCCTGTTCGTTCTTCCCGGCTTCCTGTCCATCCTGGCGCTCAGCTATCTCTACGTGACCCTCGGCAGCGTCGATGTCGTCGAGGGCCTGTTCTTCGGCCTGAAGGCCGCCGTGCTTGCCGTCGTCATTCAGGCGGTCGTCAGGGTCGGTGGCCGCGCGTTGAAGAACAAGGCGATGATCGGGATCGCGGCAGCCGCCTTCCTGGCGATCTTTCTCTTCCACGTGCCTTTTCCCGTCATCATCCTGGCAGCCGCCATGACAGGCTTTCTGGGATCGAAGTCGGGCTCCCGCCTGTTTCAGGGCGGTGGCGGGCACAAGGCAGCCGTCGGCGCGGTGCTGTCCGATGCCGACGCGCTGCTCGGGGAAGATATACCTGATCATGCGCGACCGAATCTTCGCTGGTCGCTGAGGATCTCGTCGGTGCTGCTGGTGCTCTGGCTGCTGCCGCTGCTGCTGCTCCATCTCTTCCTCGGACCCGGCGATATCTTCACGCAGATCGGCGTGTTCTTCAGCAAGATGGCGCTGGTGACTTTCGGCGGCGCTTACGCCGTGCTCGCCTATGTCGCGCAGGAAGCTGTCCAGCATTTCGGATGGCTGAAACCCACCGAAATGCTCGATGGTCTCGGCATGGCGGAGACGACGCCCGGCCCGCTGATCATGGTTCTCCAGTTCGTCGGCTTCATGGGCGCCTATCGCGATCCCGGCAGCCTCTCTCCGATCACTGCAGCCACGCTCGCCGCCATCCTGACGACATGGGTGACCTTCGTTCCCTGCTTTCTCTGGATCTTCCTCGGCGCACCCTTCATCGAGAAGCTGCGCGGCAATGCCGCCTTGGCTGGCGCGATGTCGGCCATCACGGCGGCCGTGGTCGGCGTCATCCTCAATCTCGCGATCTGGTTCGGCCTGCACTTCCTGTTCCGGAGCGCCGAAGTGCACAGCCTTGGACCCTTCTCGATCGAGCTGCCTGTCTGGACGTCGCTGTCGCTGCCATCGCTGCTCTTGAGCCTTGCGGCAGCCATCGCGATCTTCCGGTTCAAGCTGGCGGTCATTCCGGTCCTGCTGGGCTGCGCAGCCGCCGGGATGGTCTGGCCGGTCTGAGGCATCGCCGGCAGCCGTATCATCGGAAAAACCGATGGCATCATCGGTTTCTTCCGTTTTTCTTCCGGCCCGGCGCAAGGCATCTGCTCTCCCAACCAAGAAGGAGACGGCAGATGACCGAAATCAGGATCGAAGGCGCCGATATCATCATTATCGGCGGCAGTTCCGGCATGGGGTTGGTGCTGGCGCGGCGACTGCTGGCCGAAGGGGCTGGCGTGACGATTGCAGGGCGCAGCGCGGAGAGGCTTGCGGCGGCACGGCGACAGCTCGGCGATCCCTCTGGTCTTAAGACCGCCGTCCTCGACCTTGCGCGGGAGGAGGAGATTGCTGCCTTCTTCCGCGATTGCGGGCCGGTCGATCATATCGTCAGCACGGCGGCGGACATTGAGGGAGCTTACCACCTTCTGCCGGATATCCAGCTTTCGGCGGCGCAGCGGGTGGTCGAGAGCAAGTTCTACGGGCCGCTGCTGCTTGCCAAATACGGCGCACCCCGCCTGCCGCCGTCGGGCTCGATCACCTATACGTCGGGCGTGGCAGCCTATCGGCCGGCGGCGCGGGGTTCGGTCGTTGCTGCCGTCAATGCAGCGCTGGAAGGGCTGGTGCGGGCGCTGGCGGTGGAGCTTGCGCCTCTTCGCATCAATGCGGTATCGCCGGGATGGGTGGACACGCCGATCTGGAGTTTCGTTGCCGGTGACGCCAAGCAGGCGACGCTGGAGGCGATGGCCAAACGCCTGCCGGTAGGCCGCGTCGGTAGGCCCGAGGATATTGCCGATGCAATCTGCTTCCTGATCGGTAACGGCTTTGCGACAGGCACTATCCTGCACGTCGAAGGCGGGCATCGGCTGGTCTGAATGGCCGGAAAGCCTCAGCGGCCGAGCCAAGCAGCAGCGAAAGCGCCGGCGGCTGTAGGCGCCGGCGGCGCCACAGCATGACCAGCGAAGCCGTTGGAGTATCGCCCGGCCAGGACAGCTCCACGACGTCGCCGCGCTCGGCAGCCGGGGCGGCGGCGAGACGCGGAACAAGACCGTAACCGGCGCCGGATGCAACGAGGCGGATGATCGTCTGGATGCTGTCGGCCTGGGTGACGATATCGGGTGCGGCAATGCCTACTTCGGTGAAGGCCGCATCGAAGAGCCGGCGGTAGACGCAGCCGGTTTCCGTGGCGATGAAGGGCAGATGGCTCAGGTCCGCGAGGCTTTCGGGCGATGTGGCTCCGTTATTGCGGCTGGCGATGAGTACCAGCGGCTCCCGCGAGACGAGGCGGGTCATGAAACGCTCGTCCCGTTCTCCGCGATCAAAGGTGAAGGCGATATCGATCGAACCATCTTCCAGCCGTCGCTGCAATTCACCGCTGCCGCCGATCTTCAGCGTCAGGCCGATATCGGCATGCGTCTCGCGAAGGCGTGACAGGAAGGGTGCGAGTTTCTCCGCCGCAATGGTTTCGAGCGTGCCGATCGTAAGCGATTGGCCGCCAAGGCCGGCGGCTGCACGGATCGCTGCCTTCGCCTCGTCGTTCAGCGCCAGGATCTCCTCGGCATAGGCTTTCAGCGTGTCACCGGCCGATGTCAGGGTCACACGCTGTCGGGAGCGCTCGAAAAGCTGCACGCCCAATTCCTCTTCGAGCACCTGTATCTGGTCGCTGAGGCTCGACTGGGCGAGGTTCGCCTCGCTTGCCGCGCGGGTGAAGTTGCAGTGCCTTGCGACCGCAAGAAAGGTTTTCAATTGTCGTGGGTTCATCCTGGGCTCCGTGCTCCATGGCAAGAATGGGCACTCCCTGCCTATATCAGGCGGCGGAGCGAAGAGGGAGTCTCTCCGCTTGGGCGTCACCGCCGCGCCGGGTCCAGTGATGTTGACGGCAGCCGTCGGTTTGGCCAAGCTGCGTTGGTATTTGCAAGCAAAAAGGAGCCTTGCCGATGCCGCCCTCAGAGACATCCGTGATCGATTGGCTGCTTGCCTCCGACCCGGCCATCCGCTGGCAGGTGCTGCGTGATCTCTTCGATGCGCCGGAGCCTGTCTGGTCCGCCGAGCGGCAGAAGGTAGAGCGGGAAGGGTGGGGTGCCGAGCTGCTGTCCTATCAGGATGCGGACGGGCAATGGGCGGGCGGCTCCTTCGTGCCCAGCGATTTCACGCGCGAGGAATGGCAGGCGACCGGCCAGCCATGGACGGCGACGAATTTCTCGCTGACGCAGCTTCGCGAGTTCGGGCTCGATCCGGGCTCCGAGAGCGCAAGGAGAACGGTCGCGCTCATCGGCGCCAATTGCCGCTGGGACGAGGGCGGGCAGCCCTTCTGGGAGGGCGAGGTGGAGGAATGCATCAATGGCCGTACGGTCGGCGACGGCGCCTATTTCGGCGTCGATGTCTCGCCCATCGTCGAGAGGCTGCTCGGCGAGCGACAGGCCGATGGCGGCTGGAACTGCGAGCGGGCGAATGGCTCGGCGCGCTCGTCCTTCCACACGACGATCAATGTGCTGGAGGGACTGCTGGAATATGAGCGGGCGACCGGCGGCACGGTGCAATCGCGCGAGGCAAGACGGTCGGGCGAGGATTATCTGCTGGCGCGGCATCTCATGCGCCGGCTCAGCAATGGCGAGCCCGTCGATGATAAATTCATGCAGTTCCTGCATCCGAACCGCTGGCGCTTCGATGTGCTGCGGGCGCTCGATTACTTTCGTGCGTCAAGCCTGCTGACAGGGGCTGCACCTGATATGCGGCTGAAGGAGGCAATTGAATACCTCCGCTCGCGGCGCCTCGAAGATGGGAGCTGGCCGCTCGACTGGCGCTTGTCCGGCAGGGCCTGGTTCGTGATGGATGACGGCGAGGGAGAGCCTTCCCGCTGGGTGACGCTCAGGGCGCTGCGCGTCTTGAAATGGTGGGATGGCTGGATGGCTTCCCTAACGTAATGCCACCAAGGAATTCCGCATTATCACATTAAAACCGTGGCTTAAGCCGGTGTGCTGAAAGCCTGGAGCCTGGTCTCCAACTCTTCCATCGTATCGAGAAACCAGCAATCCGTGCCGCGATTGGTCTCATGAACGAAGCTTCGCAGCGCCTGGCTGCCGGCAAGCTCGGCGTCGATATTGCCGATGACGGCGAGGCGCAGCCGGTAATTCACGAATTTCTGGATCGCGGCGCCGGCAATGCCTGAGCGGAGGTTCAGAAAACCTTCGGGCAGGCGTTCGACCGGCAGCACCACCCAATCGACGGCTTCGCCGAGGGCATGGCCGATCAGGTCGTCAAAGCCACTGTCGGCAGTCAGCCGCGCGCCATCCGGATTGCGGAGGAGCAGGCGAAAGCCGTGGAGAAGCCTGATGTCGGGGTGCACGGAATATCCCTCTCGTTTCGACGGACGGCCTGTCGATCAGCACGAACGTCTGTCCGGTTGGGACATGGGTCTTCCGTTGATATGCGTCAATGCCTGATGTGGGCCATGGAGACAGGCTTGCTTCGTCATCAACGGAATGGAGGCATCCATGGACGAGACGATCAGAAAGACGATTCAGGCGATATTGGACGGTCAGCGCATCATGAGCGTTGCGACGCTGCGGCCGGATGGCTGGCCGCAGGCGACGACGGTCGGTTACGTCAATGACGGGCTGACGCTCTATTTCCTCTGCGGCCCAGACAGCCAGAAGGCCGCCAACATCGCGCGCGACAACAGGGTGTCGCTGACAATCAATCCGGATGCCGGCCAGCTGATGGAAATCACCGGCCTGTCGATGGCGGCGCATGCGGAGAAGGTGAAAGACCCTGACGAGGCGGACAGGGTGGTGCGGCTCATGCCGGCGAAATATCCGGCTCAGGAAGGTCTGTCGATCTCAATGCCGACGCGGGATCAGATCTGCATCTTCCGTGTCGTGCCGAAGGTGATTTCCGTGCTCGATTATTCCAAAGGGTTCGGGCACGCCGATCTCGTCACGGTCTGATACGGCATGCCGCGCAAATGCCCGGCAGCCGCCGAGACGGTCGACCGTAGCGAGATGACCCGCCAGCCGCTCGAGACATTCAAGCAGGTGGTCTTTGACACATTGCTGCACGGCAGGGCACAGCGAAGCCTATTTACCTCGGTTAAGGAGAAATTTCCGTTCGGGATCGAGCATTTACCATCTTTGCCGGCACCACAGATCGGCAACAGTTTCAGCTTAATTCCGACATGTTCTGCCTGAAATTTCCGGCATCTACACCGGGCGGGGAATCAGATGCCGGGCATTCTCATTGCCACCTTGTTGGCGACTGTTGCGGCCAAGGCGCCGATGGAATTTGCAAGCGGTGATCTTCTCTTTTCGGATTGCGGCGGCTCACGCCAGTTCGTGACCGGTTATGTCTCCGGCTGGCTCGACAAATGGAACCGGGATGAGTTTCTTGCGCGGCGCGCGCTTGCCGATGCAGTTCCCAGTTCGAGGGCGATGGTCGACTACGCCTATTTCGGCAAGTCGGTCGGCGTGAATATCTGCCTGCCGGCTGGCACGACGGCGATCGCCATCGGCGACATGCTCTGCCGCTTCCTGCAGGACAATCCCGATATCCGCGGATCTCAAGGCAACGACCTGCTTATGACCGTCATCGCCAGCCGCTACACCTGCCCGGTGGAATAAGCGTCAGGCATTGCTGACCAGGATGGCGCCGCCGATGATGAGCAGGGTGCCGGGGACAAGTTTCCAGAGATCGACCTGCGATGCCTCGCCGAGGAAGATCGCGCCGACGGCAAGCGTCACCAGCACGTTGCAGCTCCAGATCGGTGCGAGTTTCGAGACCGGAACGCCATAGGTGAAGAGCGCGTAGCTGATGAGACCGGTGCCGAACGCAAAGCAGATGCCGGCAAGGAGGGCGAAGCCGATACCGGTCGGGGTCCAGGGCGCGGGGCGCCAAATGACGGCGGCAATTGCGCCCGTGATGGCCAGCGTCAGCCCGAACGTGATGAGATAGGCGGATGAGCCGGCGCCGGCTGTCGCACTCTGCTTCTGGAAGATGGCTGTGATGCCCCAGAAGACGGCGGGGGCCACGCCGCCGACGAACAAGGGCCAGAATGCACTCATCGCAAAACTCCTGTCGCACCTGATACGCTAGAGCGCCGTGCGTCCAATCGGACGCACAAAGGACGCTCTATCCCTTTGAATCTACGCATCAGGTTTTCCGAAAATCGATTCCGATTTTCGGGCCGATGCTGTAGGGCTTTCGGAAAAGCCGATCGGGATTGGGTGCCACCAGACTACAGCGCCGCGCGTCTTTTCAGACGCGCAAAGGACGCTGTAGCACTTTGAATTTCTGCATAATTTCATCCCTAAATCGATTCCGATTTCGGGAATTATGCAGTAGGAGTTTCTTCTTGTTCTTTGTGGTCTTGTTGTTGTGTCGAAGCTTGGCAGATTTGGCCGGTCTCGTCCAGCAGCCTCGTCGATGCGTCAGCCGGTCTTGCCGGCTTTGGCCGATGCCATGGCGATCTCGCCGATTTCGGCGAGTGTCACCTTCCGGAATTCCCGCTCCAGCGTCTGTTCGGCACTTTCGAAGGCGCGCTGCAGTTTGGCATTGGCGGCGCGCTCGACAGGGCAGGACGGGTGATCGTTGGAAAGTGGCGCATCAAGGATGGTTTCGCCCTGCAGGGCGCGTTGCACATCGAGAACGGTGATGTCTTTGAGCGGCCTTGTCAGCGACCAGCCGCCGCCGCGGCCGCCTTCGGATTCGACAATGCCGTATTGGCGCAGCGATGCCATGGTGCGGCGAACGACGACAGGATTGGTGTTGAGCATCTGGGCGATGCGCTCGCTCGTTTCCCGGCCGCCCAGCAATCCCATATGGACGAGAACATGGATCATCCGCGCCAGTCTTCCGTCTTGTCGCATCTGTGCTTCTCCATAGTGTAACAAATAGTGTTACGGTCTATTGACTCCTGTTTTCTGTAACGTAAAAAGATACGGAATAGAAGGTTCAACACCGTCCGGATGCGATTTTTCCGGGGGCGGCAGCCCTGATATCGAGGAGGCAGAGATGCAGCAGCGCATGATTGAAACCGCAACCTTGAGGATGAACATCTGCGAGGCCGGCCAGGGGCCGCTGGTGCTGCTCTGCCATGGGTTTCCTGAGACCTCATATGCCTGGCGCCATCAGCTCAGCGCACTTGCCGAGGCGGGTTTCCATGCCGTGGCGCCCGATATGCGCGGTTATGGCCGGACGGAAAGCCCCGATACGATCGGCGCCTACACGGTCTTCGATCTCGTGGCCGACGTGGTGTCACTTGTCGATGCGCTTGGCGAGGAAAAGGCCGTTATTGTCGGCAATGACTGGGGTGCAACGGTTGCCTGGCAGGCGGCGCTGATGCGCCCGGACCGGTTTCGCGGCGTTGTCGCCATGAGCGTGCCTCTCATGGGCCAGCCGCCCGTGCCGCCGACGAGGATCTTTCCGGCGACGCCGGATCACCTGCTTTATGTGCTCTACTTTCAGGAACCGGGAGTGGCGGAGGCCGAGTTCGAACGGGATGTGGAGTCTACACTGCGCAAGATCTACGCCGCCGCCAGCGGCGAGGCCGGTGCGCGGCTGCCGGGCGACGGAACGCCCAATCCCTTCGGCATGGTGTCTCGCGCCTCCGGCCTACTTGCCGATCTGCCGGAAAGCGAAACACTTCCCGGCTGGCTGCCGCAATCCGATCTCCAAATTTTTGTCGATGCATTCAAGGCATCGGGCTTTCGCGGCGGCCTGAACTATTACCGCAACCTCGACCGGAACTGGGAATTGCAGAAGGCTCTGACGGGGTTGAAGGTCGAGATCCCCTCGCTTTTCATGGCCGGCGAACGCGATACGGGCCTTGCAATCCCCGGCATGCGGGAGATTATCGCTACGATGCCGGCGCTCGCGCGTCGCCAGAGAACGACACAGTTCGTGCCCGGTGCGGGCCATTGGCTGCCGCAGGAGCAGCCGGACATCGTCAGCAGCGCAATGATCGATTTCGTGCGGGGTTTGTGACGGGCTCTCTTTTTTGAATCTACGCATCAGGCTTTCCGAAAATCGATTCGATTTTCGGGCAGATGCTTAGCGCCTGTCTTCCAGCATCGGGTCGAGAACGGCGATCAGTTCCTGGCTGCCGACTCGGCCGTCGGCGATTGTCTGGAAGATGCCGGGGCCGATGCTGCAAGGCAGATGCGGTTGTTAATCCCGCATCCGCAGCTCATCCGTCTGCATCTGCAGGGAACCCAGCGTTTCCAGAAAACTCATGCCGAGCAGGCTCTGGTCGAGCCTGCCATCTTCGGCAACCGTTGCTGCGACATTGCTGCGCACGATCGGGCCGATCGCCACCTGATCGAGGGTAACCGGGGCGGCGCGGGTGCGGCCGTTGGCGGTCATCACGGTCATGGAATAGGTGAGCTGTTTCGGATCTATGCCGATGCGCAGCGCATCCTCATGCGAGAGCGCCACCATGCTGGCGCCGGTATCGACCAGCATCGGCACGGACTGGCCGTTGACCGAGACCTCGGCTTCGAAATGGCCGTTCAGCATCTTGTGGACGATGACTTCCTGGCCGCCCTCGCTGGTCGTGACGACGACGGCGCGGCCTGGCACGAGGCCGGCTAGCAGACGGTTGCCGACACCGAGCGCATCCTGCCGGTAGAGATAGGCGGTGGCCAGCGCCAGGATGATGACGAGCCAGATCATGAATTGCCGCAGGGTCTGGCCTATGTTTCGACGGCTGCCCCAAATGCCGGCTGCCAGCATGAGGGCGATCGGCAACAGGTAGACGAAGCGGCCGAAATCGTCATTTGCCAGCCCGAAAATGCGGCTCTGGTCGCTGTTGAAGAGCAGGACGGCAAGGCCGATGCCGATGACGGCGAGCAGGAGGATGAGGCGCATCAGCCTGTCGTCTCCAGGATTTTCGTCGATTCGGAAGCAGGGGCGGCGAGGCGGGCGGGCAGATTTTCCATGATGGCTTCGCGCTCCTCGTCGGAAAAGCGCATCCAGCCGGCAATTTCATCCGTTGTGCGGCCGCATCCGGCGCAGAGACGAGTGAGAGGATCCAGAGAGCATACGCGGATGCAGGGTGTTCGCATGGGCGATATATCGGGATTTCAGAGGGCCATGGCAAGGGCGCAGAAGGCTGCGACCTCGCAAATCTGCTGGGTGGCGCCGAGCGTGTCGCCGGTGTGGCCGCCAAGCCTGCGGCGGATGAACCAGGTGAAGGCGAGAGCGGAAAGGCCTGCGCCTAGGAGGACTGAGACGAGCGGTTGAAGACCGAGCGCCGGCCAGATGAGGATTGCCGTCGCAAAACCTGCCGTGACGAGGGCGATCTGCATCGTCACCTCGGCGGGGCTTCCTGCGGAAGCCGCGAGCCCGTCCGGCTTCGCGGCGGGAAGGCGCTGCCAGTGCCAGGCGATCGCTCCACGGCTGAGGGCTGCAACGGCGGGAATGGCAAGCGCTGCGGCAAGGGGCGATGCTTCACGGGCAATCGCTGCAAGGGCCGACGCCCTGAGTGCGAAAGAGAGGATGAGGGCAATGGCTCCATAGCTGCCGATGCGGCTGTCCTTCATGATGATAAGGCTCTGCTCGCGCGATTTACCGCCGCCGATACCATCGGCCGTATCGGCAAGCCCGTCCTCATGCAGCGCGCCGGTCAGGATCGTCTGCACGGCGAGTGCCACGAAAGCCGCCATCAGCCGGTCGGTGCGAAACGCCAGCATCACGAGGAAAACGAGGGCGGGCAGGGCGCCGATGACGAGACCGGCAAGCGGGAAGACGCGGACCAGCCGGCCAAGCTTGCCGTCATAGCCGGCAAACAGCCATGGCGGTACGGGAATGCGGCTCAGGAAAGCCACGGCGCGCGCGGCATCGACCACGATGGCTTTTATCATTCCTGGGATCATTCTCCGCGGTCCCCCGTCTCTCCCCAGCGCCTATGTCTCCCTGCTGCTTTTGGCGTTGTTTGCTTTTTCACATTGTTCGCCTGAGCCGCTCGCTTTAAGAGAGTCGCCACGCTAACAACCCGATTTGCCGGGAAAAGACAAGAATACAAGGAAAGCCATTCAGATGAGCGTTTCAGGCCTGCCGTTCGACGATTTTCGCGCCCTTCTTCGCGACCTGCCGGGACCGGACGCCCGCGCATTGGTCGCCGCCCGCGAACGCGACGCGCAGCTGACGAAGCCGCCGGGTGCGCTTGGCCGACTGGAAGAGATCGCTTTCTGGCTCGCCGCCTGGACGGGCAAGCCGCCCGCCGTCAACCGACCGCTGGTCGCGATCTTCGCCGGCAATCATGGTGTCGTGCGGCAGGGCATCACGCCTTTCCCGCCGGAAGTCACGCAGCAGATGGTGGAGAATTTTGCGGCCGGCGGGGCGGCGATCAACCAGATCTGCGTCGCCTATGATCTCGGCCTGAAAGTCTTCGACCTGGCCCTCGATTACCCGACCGGCGACATCACCCAGGAAGCAGCACTGACCGAGCGCGACTGCGCCGCGACCATGGCCTTCGGCATGGAAGCGATTGCCGGCGGCACGGACCTGCTCTGCATCGGCGAAATGGGCATCGGCAACACGACGATTGCGGCTGCGATCAACTATGCGCTTTATGGCGGCACGGCGCGTGACTGGGTCGGTCCGGGCACTGGTTCGGAAGGCGAGATGCTGGAGCGCAAGATCGATGCCGTCGAGCGCGCCGTGGAGCTGCACAGCGATCACCTCGACGATCCCCTTGAGATCATGCGCCGGCTCGGCGGGCGCGAGATTGCTGCCATGGCGGGCGCTATTCTTGCGGCGCGCATGGAGCGTATTCCGGTGCTGATCGACGGTTATACGGCAACCGCTGCCGGCGCGATCCTGCGGGCGGCCAACCCGTCTGCGCTCGACCATTGCCTGATCGGCCATGTTTCTGCCGAACCCGGCCATCTGCGGGCCATCGAACAGCTCGGCAAGACGCCGCTCCTGGCGCTCGGCATGCGGCTTGGCGAAGGCACGGGTGCGGCGCTTGCCGCCGGTATCGTCAAGGCGGCTGCCGCCTGTCATTCCGGCATGGCAACTTTCAGCCAGGCCGGCGTTTCCGGCAAACACTAAGGCTTGAACTTCAGCTCACGGAAGCGGGGGCGAACTGTGGCAGGCCGGCTCCCGCCACCGGGGAAGGTGAAGTCCGCTTAGCGCACTGATCCATGGTCGACGCGGATCGGGATTGCGCCAACAACATATTCTGGGCCGGGTACGCGGGTGAAACGTCACCGTGCTCGACGCCCCGTGGCGCGTTTTCAGACGCCTTGACGTAAGATGCCCGGTATTGTCAGGATTTATTGACTTGGATCAAGGATCATCGGCGCGAAAAGCTCCAACATCCAACATATCGTCATAGCTTCATGGACAGTTCCATCGGAGGGCTATCATGGCAAATACGATCCTTCACCCCGGTCCCGAGGCATCGTCGTCGGCGCTCGTGCGCGTCTCTGTACCGGTGCTTGGCGCGACCCTTGCCGCTTTCGCAACCATCTCGTTCGTTCTATGCATGCTCCTCGGCTTCGTCGTTCCTGAATGGGGCCTGCACAGGCCGTGGCTGCAATTCTACCAGGGGCTGACCGGCTTCGATCTTCGCAGCCTGCTGCTGGGCATCCTTCAAAGCGTCATCTTCGGCGGCTATGCGGGTGCATTGATCGCCGCTATCTTCAATTTCGTCAGCCGTCGCTTCGGCTGATCACGGGAACGGAGCCGCACACATGGCCGCCGACCGCCGCAGGTTCGCTTTGATGAACGCAGCGCTGACCGTCCTGGTCGCGCTCGCGCTTCTGTTCGCGCCAACGGCAGGGGCGACGGCGATGCAGTGCCGCGAACGCCCTATTCACGTTCACTACGGCGTCGAGCAAAGCTTTGTGCAGAAAGACGTCAAAGCCTCGCTCCCGGGCAGTTTTCACACTCCCGATCATAAGAGCTGCTGCACCGTTTCGTGCGGCTTCTGCGTCGTCCTGATGACTATCGACAGAACGGAAGCCCCAGCAGCCAGGGGCTCCGTCCTCCATTTCGCATGGGGTGACCAAACCGGCAGCGGCCTGTCGCCCCCGCCCACGCTCGGTCCTCCTCGTCTTTCGGTCTGAGATGCCGAAGGCCGCTTTGTCGCGGCGCTCGGCCAGTTCCGCGGGCGCCGCAGGCAGCCCCAGACCAATGGTCGGCTTGCCGACCTGGAAGCTAGGATCAAATAGAATGAAACGCCGTGATTTTCTAAACGGCCTGACAGTCGGCGCAGCAGCGCTCGGCATGTCGGCTGCGCTCCGTCCTGTCAGCAGCTTTGCACTGGACGGCAAGTCTTCACCCGCACAGGAAGCGACACCCCGCATCCTCTCCATCGGCTACCGGACCATCGATGTCAAAGGCAGGTCCGCGCGCGTCTTCGGCCTCGTCCAGCCTGACGGCAGGCAGGGACTGGCGCTTGACGCCGGAACCGATTTCGACGTTGCCCTGTCGAGCGCCATCGACGAGCCGACCCTGATCCATTGGCACGGATTGACGCCGCCTTGGGACGCCGACGGCGTACCCGACAATCCGGCCGCACTCATCAAGCCGTCCGAAACCCGCCGCTACACATTCCCGGTCGGCACAGGCGGCACGCACTGGATGCATGCCCATACGCTGCAGGAGCAGAACCTGCTTGCCGCGCCGCTGATCGTGCGGACCGCCGAAGATTTGAAGCGTGATGAGCAGGAGGTCGTCGTCCTGCTCCACGACTTCTCCTTCCTGTCGGCGGAGGAACTGCTGACGAAGCTCAAGGGGAATGCCACACATGGCGCCATGGCCATGGGCCACGGCGCGATGCAGGGAATGGCCGGCATGCAGCACATGATGTCAGGCAATACCATGGCGGGCATGGCCATGCCGGGAATGGCGGCCATGGACATCAACGATATCGATTACGATGCCTATCTTGCGAACGACCGCACGCTCGACGATCCCGAGGTCGTCACCGTCGAGAAGAGCGGACGTGTTCGCCTGCGCATCATCAACGGTGCCACGGCGACAGCCTTTACCATCGATACCGGCGGCCTTGCCGGAGAGCTGGTCGCCGTCGACGGGCAGGGCGTGCAGCCGGTCGTCGGCACGGCTTTCCCGGTCTCTATGGGCCAGCGCCTCGATATCCGCCTTAGCCTTCCGAAGGACGGCGGGGCCTTTCCAATCCTTGCCCTGCGCGAGGGAGCCGCGGAACGGACGGGCGTCATCCTCGCCAGCGCGGGCGCTGATATCAGCAGGATTGCGGTCAAGGGCGAGGGGAAGGGGCCGCTTCTCGGACTGGATCTGGAACGGCGGCTGCGTCCCGTCGGCCCGCTGGTGATCCGCGCGGCAGACCGCCGCTTCGAACTCTCGCTGACGGGCGACATGGCGGCCTACACCTGGGGCATTGACGGGGCGGACGGTCTCGTCGTCAAGCGCGGCGAGCGGATCGAAGTCGGGATCACCAACATGTCGATGATGGCGCATCCGATGCACCTGCACGGCCACCATTTCCAGGTGATCGGTATCAACGGAACGCCAGTCGCCGGCGCGGTCAGGGATACGGTCCTGCTGCCGCCGATGACGAGCGTGGTCCTCGCCTTCGATGCCGACAATCCCGGTCGCTGGCCGCTCCATTGCCATCACCTCTATCACATGGCGACGGGCATGATGGCCTATGTCACCTATGACGGCGTCGGCTGACGCGGTCCCCCGGACCGCGAGGCCTTTCCCGAACTCCCTCGAACGAGGCATCCTCATGAACGACAACCATTCCTCACCGGCCTGGAGTACCTATAGCAGGACCGTTTTCATTGCCTTCGCTGTGATCGCCCTAGGACTCGTTGCCTATGAGCATCGCGTGCACCTCCTTGGCATCCTGCCCTGGCTCCTCATCCTGGCCTGTCCGCTGATGCATCTGTTCATGCATCACGGTCACGGTGGTCATTCCGGACACTCCGGTCACGGCCATGCCGGCCATGGGACCGGCACCGTACGGCAGAAGGGAAGGGAGGCAGGCGATGTCTGACACCTCAGCCTATGGACTCTGGAGTTTGGTGATCATCAATTCCGTGGTGTTCATCATCTTTGCCGCCAGCTTCACGAGGCTCGAAACCAAGCTGGACTGGCGTTCGCTCGGCGCCTTCTCCGCTTTCATCGTCGCGCTCTTCACGGAGATGTACGGCTTCCCGCTGACCATATACCTGCTGTCCGGCTGGCTCGGGCGGTATTTCCCCGGCGTCGACTTCTGGTCGCATGATGCCGGTCACCTGCTGGAGATGATGTTCGGCTGGCGGGTCAATCCGCATTTCGGGCCGTTCCATCTTGCGAGCAACATCCTGATCATCGCCGGCTTCTGGCTGCTCGCTTCGAGCTGGCATGTGCTCTACGCCGCACAGCAAGAGCATCGCCTGGCGACCACTGGACCATATGCCCGCGTCCGGCATCCGCAATATGACGCCTTCATCGTGATCATGACGGGATTTCTGCTGCAGTGGCCGACGCTTGTGACGCTCGCCATGTTCCCGGTTCTGGTCTGGGTCTATGTGCGGCTTGCGAAGCGGGAAGAGGAGGCCTCCAGGGCGGAGTTCGGAACGGCGTGGGATGTGTACGCCAGAACCGTTCCGCGCTTTATCCCAAGGCTTGGCCACGGCGCAGGCGCCGCCGGAAGCCATCGGGGAGGGGCGATTCATGACTGATCACCACGCTCATGAGGGTCATGCCCATGGTCATCACCATCACGATGAAGAGAAGCCCGCGGCAAAGGCGGGTGTCGGGGCGACGCCTGGGGAAGGTGTGATCTACACCTGTCCGATGCATCCGCAGATCAGGCAGATCGGCCCCGGCACCTGCCCGATCTGCGGCATGACGCTGGAGCCGGAGGTCGCTATGGCCGAGACGGGGCCAAGCGCCGAGCTCGTCGACATGACGCGCCGGTTCTGGATCGGCCTCGTCCTGACGCTGCCGGTCCTCGCACTGGAGATGGGCGGTCATCTCACGAACCTGCATATGCTGCTCGGCGCGCAGCTTTCGAACTGGATTCAGCTTGTCCTGGCAACACCGGTCGTGCTCTGGGCGGGATGGCCGTTCTTCGAACGAGCCTGGGCCTCACTCGTCAACCGTAGCCTCAACATGTTCACGCTGATCGCGATGGGAACGGGCGTGGCCTGGATCTACAGCGTCGTCGCAACGGCCGTGCCCGGCATCTTTCCGGACACTTTCCGCGCCGCCGATGGCTCCGTCGCGATCTACTTCGAGGCGGCCTCCGTCATCACTGTCCTCGTGCTGTTGGGGCAGGTGCTGGAACTCAGGGCGCGGGAGCAGACCGGCGGCGCCATCCGGGCGCTGCTCGATCTTGCGCCGAAGACCGCCCGCCGCATCAGGGACGACGGTTCGGATGAGGACGTCGGGCTCGACGTGGTTGTCGTCGGCGACCGCCTGCGGGTGCGGCCGGGCGAGAAAGTGCCGGTCGACGGTGAGCTCATCGAAGGCCGAAGTTCCGTTGACGAATCCATGATCACAGGCGAATCCATGCCGGTCACCAAGGAGGTCGGCGCCAAGCTGATCGGCGGCACGCTCAACCAGAGCGGTGGCTTCGTCATGAGGGCTGGCAAGGTCGGGCGCGATACCATGCTCTCCCAGATCGTGCGCATGGTTGCCGACGCCCAACGCTCCCGCGCACCGATCCAGCGCCTGGCCGACCAGGTCTCGGGCTGGTTCGTTCCGGTGGTGATCCTCATCGCCGTTGCCGCCTTTATCGCCTGGGGCATCTGGGGGCCGGAACCGCGCTTCGCCTATGGCCTCGTCGCGGCTGTCGCCGTGCTGATCATCGCCTGCCCCTGCGCCCTCGGCCTCGCCACGCCGATGTCGATCATGGTCGGCGTCGGGCGCGGCGCCAGCATGGGCGTCCTCATCAAGAACGCCGAGGCGCTGGAGCGCTTCGAGAAGATCGACACGCTGGTGGTGGACAAGACCGGCACGCTGACGGAGGGCAGACCGAAGGTCACGGCGCTGAAGACCGTCGGCGGCTTCGACGAGGTTGAATTTCTGAGGCTGGCCGCCAGCCTTGAGCGCGCCAGCGAACATCCTCTTGCCGCGGCCATTGTCGCCGCGGCCAAGGAAAGGAATCTTGCGCTGGGCGAGGCTCGCGAGTTCGACAGTCCCGTCGGCAAGGGGGTTACCGGCACGGTCGACGGCAAAAGGCTCGTCATCGGCAGCCACCGGATCATGAGGGAAGCGAGTGTCGACCTCTCGGCCCTCATGGCGGAGGCCGAGACGCTGCGCGGCGAGGGGGCGACGGTGATCTACGTCGCCATCGACGGCAAGGCAGGCGGCCTGATTGCGATCGCCGACCCTGTCAAGGCGACCACGCCCGAGGCGCTGCGCTCGCTGAAGGAGGAGAACATTCGCGTCGTCATGCTGACGGGAGATAACAAGACGACAGCGCAGGCGGTGGCGAGAAGGCTCGGCATCGAGGAGGTCGAGGCGGAGATCCTGCCGGAGGACAAGGGCAAGGTGGTCTCACGGCTTCGACGCGAAGGACGCGTCGTCGCCATGGCCGGCGATGGGGTCAACGACGCCCCCGCACTTGCCGCCGCTGACGTCGGCATCGCCATGGGGACAGGCACCGACGTTGCGATCGAGAGCGCCGGCGTCACCCTGCTGAAGGGCGACCTGCAGGGCATCGCCCGGGCGCGCAAGCTCAGCCACGCGACCATGAGCAACATTCGCCAGAACCTGTTCTTCGCCTTCATCTATAACGCCGCCGGCGTGCCCGTTGCCGCCGGCGTGCTTTATCCAGCCTTCGGGCTGCTGCTCTCGCCGATCATCGCGGCGGCCGCCATGGCGCTCTCTTCGGTCAGCGTCATTGGCAACTCGCTGCGACTTCGGCGCACGTCGATCGACTATAGCATCGGCCCGAAAATCGGAATCGATTTTCGGAAAGCCTGATGCGTCGATTCAAAGAGTTAGAGCGTCCTTAGTGCGTCCGAATGGACGCACGGCGCTCTAGGTGTCTGGCGGCGCGTCCGCCTGCCACTGCCACGACATTCGAATCCGTCCTGCTCCGCTTCAGGAAGCAGGCGTGGGTACTGACCAAGCCAAAGGAGAAACGACATGAGAATGACGAGCATTCCAAACGCGGTCCTGCTGGCCGCGCTGATCGCGATCGGCGGACCCGGTTCCGCCTTCGCGCAGACGAACGAGACGGATTCCCATCATCCCTTGAACGTATCACAGGCGGCCCCGCAATCGGGAATGGGGGGCATGATGGGACAAGGCCAGGGAGGAATGTCGGAAGGACAGGGCATGATGCCTGGCGCAATGATGGGCGGGAACATGATGCAACGCGGCATGATGGGCGGCGGGATGCCGATGATGCGCGGGTTCATGATGAAGGTCATGTTCGCGATTGCCGATACCGATGATGACGGCTCGCTGTCCTTCGAGGAAGTGACGGCCATCCATAAGCGGATATTCGACGCCGTGGACGCGAACAATGACGGCAAGGTCACGCCGGAAGAGATACGGGCGTTCTGGCTGCCATAGGCTCCGGTTTGGATTATCCGATGCTTGAACAGGAAGAGCGGCGGAGGCTACCTGCCGCTCTCGGGCGGACACCTATGTCCGGCCGGTGCATTGCTTGCGCTTGGACCGGGGACACGATATCTGCGTATGCGCTCATGAATGAAAGCGCCGGCGCAAGGATCGGCGCGGAAGAATCGAGGCGCCGTTGACGCAACCTGGGACGAAACCTGCCGTGACCAAGGAGACGGGCTTTCGCCATTTCATGGCTGCGGCCGGCTATTCCTGGGCCGGATTCCTGCGGGTATTCCGGGAAGCGGCCTTCCGGCAGGAGCTCGGCTTCTTTGTCGCGGCGATGATCATGCTTCTCCTCGTCGGCGCCGATGCCACGGAATTCGTCGTCACGACCCTGCTCTTCCTCGGGCTTTTTTCCATCGAGGCGATGAATACGGCCGTCGAGGAAGTGATCGACCGGATTTCACCGGAGATTTCCATCGTCGGCAAACATGCAAAGGATCTCGGCTCCTTCGCCGTGACCTGCATGATCGCCGCCTGCTGCCTTTACCTCGGCTTCGTCATCTGCAGGCACTTATTCTTCTAAAAGCATTAGATCGCGAAAGATGCTGCTTCGAGCACCGCACTTTCGATTGTCCAAGGCATGGCCTTCAACAAGGCAGATATCGCGCCGGAGATATCTACCGAGATGCCTCCAGGTGGCGGTCGTCAAGCAAAATGCTCAGCCATGCCTGGGACGCTTTGTCTGCTCCTGAGCCGCCGATATGGCAGTCGTCATAACGGTCATCTTCGGTGAGGAGGGCGTCGGTATTGACACCCTGGCGAAGACCATTGCCGCTCTTGGACAGAGCCCGTTGCGCATGGACAATTGGGTTTTCCGGTATGTGGACCTTAAACCCGCCGTTGCTCGGCTCCAGGCATTTCGAGGCGATGGTGATGTAAACGGGCGCATTGACGTCCTGTCCGCGCAGGGTATCGACCATTGAAAGAAATCTATCCTCATAATCCGGCGCGCTTGTACCCATGACCAAATCGGCTTCCCCCTGCACCCAGATGACATCAGTGGGGCGATATCCCACTCGTTTTAGTCGTTTTAAGGTATCGACCAGCTCGCCATTGAGGTCACCCCCTTTTGCCCATCGCGCGACCTCGGATCCAGAATAGGCCAGCGGTGCGATGACGACTTTGTCGTATCGACCAGACGCAATCAAAGAGTTGCCAAGCGATGTCCAGTATTCACCTTTTGTATCGGTCGCTCCAAGTAACGGTGATGCTGCAATAAAGCAGCGGCTGTCAAAGGCGTTGATAACTCTGTCACCGTAAGCCGATCTATGCCGTTGGCCGCCGTCATTTGCAGCGTTGGATTGTCCGAGAACCAGCAAAACTGCAGTGCGATCGGTCTGTATCGGACATGGTACGGCAGTCTTTGTCTCATCAGCGATGAGGCGATGATTGTCGTCGAACCCGTAGCGACTTGGTGATGGGGGTTCGGTTCCAACGACCTGTTGCTTCACCGCCGAGAGTTGCGGCCATGGAAAGATGTCGTGCCTCGCACTCATGCCGCCAAGGACGTACAAGGCAAGCAGAGCCATCAAGCCCAAAACTACTCGCTTAACCATAGCGCTACCCTTTACTCAATGACAACAAACATTCGTGGCCCAGGGACGTACTGGCGACCGTGCCTTTCCTCGACTTGAAATAGATTTGGCGCTCAAGTGGTAGTCACAGTGACCGCACAAACCAAAGCCTTCGCGCGCGCCAGAATCGAAAGCGCGCTATTCGCCGTTCCTTGCAAATGCTGAAGCGCACGATGTCGCCGCTCTGGATAGGTTTTCAAAAAACAAATCCAGCCAATTCATGTCGTGCGTGAGTCTTGCCAGACTATAGACGCGACTGAGGATTACAATTACGCCGATAGTATTAGTAGTCACACTTATGGATGACAGGGAGTGTGAATACATAAAATGGCGCGGGCAGGTGTGATCGAGAGTTTTCTCACGTGATAGACGAAGAGGATGTCGTGACTACGATGGCTTGTCGACAATGAACCTGTATCTCAATTCATGGTCACCGCATGCCGTGCTAATGTCTGGCGCTCTGTGAGCGCCGCCGCATCGTCTTTCGAAGAAAAACGGAAATGCTCCAGAGAAGGAAGAGCATCAGGCGAAGCTCTTGCGCTTCTTGGCGACCGGCTGGGCTTCTTCCACGGCCGGGATGCTCTGCAATACGCGTTTGGCCGGCAGGATGGCGATGACTTCGGTGCCTTCGCGCAGCTTGGATTTCAGGATGAACTGGCCGTCATGCTTGGCAAGGATCGCCTGGACGATCGGCAGGCCGAGGCCGGTGCCCTGTTCGGCGCTCTTGATGGCGATCGAGCCCTGACCGAAAGCCGACAGCACGACCGGGATTTCGTCTTCGGGAATGCCGGGGCCGTTGTCCCTGATCGAGATGTACTGGCCGCCGCCGGCCGTCCAGCCGACCTTGACGTTGATTTCTCCACCCTGGGGCGTGAATTTAACGGCGTTGGAAAGAAGATTGAGCACGACCTGGCGCATGGATTTCTCATCCGCCCAGATTGCCGGTAGCTGGCGCTCGACCTGATCGTGGATGGTGATGTTCTTGGCGCGTGCCCGAAGTTGCACCATGCCGATGCAGTCTTCGGTGATATCGAGCAGCGAGATCGCCTCTTCACTCAACTCGTACTTGCCGGCTTCGATGCGCGAGAGATCGAGGATTTCGTTGATGAGATCGAGCAGATGCTGGCCGGAGCGATGGATATCGCCGGCATATTCCTTATAGGTCGGATTTGCGAGCGGCCCCATGACCTCCGCCGACATGACTTCGGAGAAGCCGAGGATGGCATTCAGCGGCGTGCGCAGCTCATGCGACATGGAGGCGAGGAAGCGCGACTTGGCGAGGTTTGCTTCCTCGGCGCGGCGGCGGGCCTCGTCGGACATGGATTTCGCCACTTCCAGCTCAGCGATCAGATCATCCTTTTCCGACTGGAAGGAGAGGATCCTCAGGCTGAACTGGAAGAGCCGGTCGCTGATGTAATTGAAGAAGACCACCGTCGTGGTGAAAACCGCGGCCAGGCAGAGTTCCAGGATATCGCCTGACAGGCCGCTTTTTGCGGCAAGCGCCACGACGGCAGGCGCGAAGCCGACGAGTACGGCGGGCGTCAGCATGAAATTCGACATGGTCGTGACCGACAGTGCGATCAACAGGCTAGCGCCCTTGTAGAGCGTGAAGCTCGAAGGTTCGCAGGCCGAACAGCTCTGCAGGGCAAAGATCGCCCAGCAGCAGCCGATCAGGAACTGGCCGCCCAGCAACAGGTTGCGCCAGCGGCGCACAGTCTCTGCGGTAATTTCCCGCTTCCGGGCGCGGCGGGCCAGAAGAATATTGACGGCGTGACAGGTCAGCGTCAGCAACGCCCAGAAGAACAGGCTCGCATCCTCGGTGAAATAGGTGCCGAGTGCTGCGACGATGATGATGAAGAGCGGCATGATCGCCGCGCCCTGCAGCACTGCAGTAATATACATCTGCAGCACGTCACGGTCGAAAGCGGAGCTGGAGGCATGGCCGGACTGCAGGCGTTCGCGCGTCTGCCGCACGGCCTTGGAAACCGCCTTGTTGCGGTGGCCGCGCGATTTGTCGACAATGATCTTGTCGGTCGATGTGCTGACGCCGGTACTCATGTGCACGTTGAAATTTGTCCCGCAGATGAATAAGAGCTTAACCGGAAAGTCTTAAGAAGATGTTTGCCATCTTTGCCAAGGGTTTGTTTTGCAAGGAGGCAAAAGCGTGGCACGGCTTCTTGTGTTGACCCGAGACGGTGCAACCGCGCTGGCTTTTCTTGCTCTCGTTGCATTAATTGCGGCCAAGCTTAATGACAGGCCCGACATCCGGCACCGGGGCGCTTTTCACGCCGCCGATGGCGACAGCCTCGTTCTCGATGGCGAGCGCATGCGGCTCGATGGCATCGATGCCCCGGAACTGTCGCAGACTTGCGAGCGGGCCGGGCAGGACTGGGCGTGCGGCAGGCAGGCCCAACACACGCTGCAGCAGCTGGTTTCCGACAACAGTACGCAATGCGGCGGAAACGAGCGCGATCGCTACGACCGGCTGCTGGTCACGTGCCAGAACAATGCCGGCAATATCAATGCGCGCATGGTGGCCTCCGGGATGGCGGTTTCCTATGGCAGCTACCGGCAGGAGGAAGGGCAGGCGAGGGCGCAAAAGCTCGGGCTCTGGGCCGGCCGTTTCGAAATGCCGCGCGATGTCAGGGATCAGGCCCGGCATGAAAGCTCGGGTTTGCAACGGCTGATCGGCGAATGGACGGGATGGTAGTGAACGCTGCATCGAACGAGGAGCGGCTGGACGGGCTGCGGGCCGAGATTGCTGCCTGCCGGATCTGTCGCGATGCGCCGCTGCGCGGGATCGAGGACCGGTTGCCGCACGAGCCGCGGCCGGTTGCCGTCCTCTCGTCGCGCGCCCTTGTGCTGATCGCGGGTCAGGCGCCGGGGTTGCGCGTGCATGAAAGCGGGCTGCCATTCGACGATGCTTCCGGCGACCGGCTGCGGCAATGGTTGCAGGTGGACCGGCCGACTTTTTACGACCAGGATCGATTCGCGATCGTGCCGATGGGCTTCTGTTTCCCGGGTTATGATGCCAAGGGCAGCGACCTGCCGCCGCGGCGTGAATGCGCGCCAATCTGGCGGGAGCGCGTGCTTTCGGCCATGCCGCAGATCGAGCTGGTGCTTGCCGTCGGTGGTTATGCCCAGGCTTGGCACATGGGCGCAGCGAGGCGCGAAAAAATGACCGAGACGGTGCAGGCCTGGCGCAGCACTCTCACCGTACCGGGCAAGCCTGCCATTCTTCCGCTGCCACATCCGAGCTGGCGCAATACGGGCTGGCTGAAGCGGCATCCTTGGTTCGAAGAAGAGCTGTTGCCGGAACTGCGCCGGCGAATCAAAATGCTTGTCTTCTGAAACAAAATTCTTTTCGTCAGCCGGAATCGCGCTATACAGAGAAAATAAATTCGAAAGGGACTTCGTTTCGCATGGACCGCCTCGACCGGAAGATACTGCGCCTGCTCCAGGAAGATTCGACGCTCGCCGTTGCCGACCTTGCCAAGAAGGTCGGGCTTTCGACGACGCCATGTTGGCGGCGTATCCAGAAGATGGAGGAAGACGGCGTCATCAAGCGCCGCGTGGCGATCCTCGATCCGGAAAAGGTCAACACCAAGGTGACGGTCTTCGTGTCGATCCGCACCGCGACCCATTCGATCGAGTGGCTGCGCCGCTTCTCCGAGGTCGTGGCGGAATTCCCCGAAGTGGTCGAATTCTACCGCATGAGCGGCGACGTGGATTATCTGCTGCGCGTCGTCGTGCCCGATATCGCCGCCTATGACGCCTTCTACAAGCGGATGATTGCCAAGATCGAGATTCGCGATGTCTCGTCTGCCTTCGCGATGGAGCAGATCAAGTATTCGACGCAGCTGCCGCTCGACTACATGCTTCTCGAAAACGCCAAGTCCAACGAGGACTGAACAGGGCAGGCGCCTTGATACAGCGCACGTGATTTCGGGCAGGCGCGAGCGAATCGCGTCGCTCCGGCGAGAGAGCGGAATCTCACGGTAGACAATCTGCGCAGGGGGACTCAGGAATTCATCCGTGAGTTCCAAGAGTGCTCATGAAGCACAAGCAACTTGACGGCGGCGCGAAACCTTTCCAAATTGTAATCTTCCTGTCATGGAACTATGCGAATTCCACGCGTGTCATGAACTGGCCCTGACGTTGGGAGGCGCAGATGGTGGTTCAGGAGGGTGGTCCGGGGGGTATCTGGGACACTTTTTATAATGTCGGTGCAGCGCAATATCTCGCGGTACACGATTTTTTTGCGCCCTTGGCGAAACGTTTAAGCAACGCAAAAACGCGTGCCTGTGGTTGTTTATACAACACAAAGTAGGTCCCAAATCGATTGATGGTCGCTATCTGCACCATTAGGTTCGATTTCAGGACACCATGTCCTAATCTCCGATCTTTATATGGTCCTTAGCCGGCGCTATAGCTCGGTTGCTTCGCGAAATTGTTCGAGCTTTGCTCCATTTTTGCGGTGCTTTGGGAGGATCAGTTCGGCCGCTTGCGAGAACCACCGGTTATCGCGGCGGCATTCGTGCGTTAACTATCCAGCTCCTTGAAATTGTTGTATAAAAACCACGCTTGGCGCAGAAAGCATGCTCCGGCTGTGGGTTGGTACGGTTCACGAATTGCTACAGTCAGATGTCTGTGGGATGAACGTTCGGCGGTTCGATCGATCCGCACGCCGTGAGGCTGTTCAAACGGGTCGGCTTTGGATCTTCGGAGACAGAGTGAAAGTCCCGATCGACAAAGGAGTGGAATTCTACAATGAACATCAAGATGGTATTGCTTGCGTCGGCAGCAGCATTTGCTGCATCGACCCCGGTACTCGCAGCAGACGCAATCGTTGCTGCCGAGCCGGAGCCGGTTGAGTACGTTCGCGTCTGCGACGCTTACGGCACCGGCTACTTCTACATCCCGGGCACGGAAACCTGCCTGAAGATCGAAGGCTACATCCGTTTCCAGGTTAACGTCGGCCCGAACGCCGGCGGCGACAAAACCACCAACGACTCCAGCTGGGATGCTGTAACCCGCGGTCAGGTTCAGTTCACGGCCAAGAGCGACACCGAATACGGCCCGCTCACCGGCGTGATCGTTCTCCAGGCCAATGCGGACAACGCGTCGTCGCAGTCGACGATCCTTGACTCCGCTTACCTTGACGTCGCGGGCTTCCGCGCTGGTCTCTTCTACTCCTGGTGGGACGATGGTCTCTCCGGCGAAACGGACGACATCGGCTCCAACGTAACGCTGCATAACTCGATCCGTTATCAGTACGAAACCGGTTCCTTCTACGCTGGCCTCAGCGTCGACGAACTGGAAGACGGCGTCTACCAGGGCACCTTTGCTACCGCCGCCGATGGCACCACCGTCTTCACTGCGGACGATGGTCCGAACAACGTCGGCGTTGCCTTCGGCATCGGCGGCACGGCTGGCGTCTTCAGCTACCAGGTCACCGGCGGCTGGGACTTCGACAACGAAGACGGCGCAATCCGCGCTATGGGTACGGCTGAACTCGGCCCGGGCACGCTCGGCCTCGCTGTTGTCTACTCCAGCGGCCCGAACTCCTACTACTCGGCGGCTGAATGGGCAGTTGCTGGCGAATACGCCATCAAGGCAACGGACAAGCTGAAGATCACCCCCGGCGTTCAGTACTACGGCAACTACTTCGGCGGCAGCTCGAATGTTCCGGAGAACTTCGACGGTCTCGGCGATGCCTGGAAGGCTGGTCTGACGGTTGATTACCAGATCGTCGAAAACTTCTACGCCAAGGCTTCGGTCCAGTACCTGGATCCGGAAGATGGCGACGACGTAACCACCGGTTACTTCCGTCTGCAGCGTGCGTTCTAATCTGAGCGACGGATCCCCCGGCTTCATGCCGGGGGTCTCCCAACCCATGAGTTTCTGATCAGAATGACCTCCGATCAGCAACGAGGGACTGGTCCGGTTTTCCCTGCTGGGCCAGTCCTTTGCAGTTGAAAACCGCTGAGAAGCCAGGAGCGCCGCCACGCTCGCCGGTTTTATTCTGTCAGCAGGTTTTCCTCCGGAATTTTCCCTGATATCGAGCACATTTAAAAGCTATCAGCGTATTCGTTCCCTCCGACTAATTGCGCCAATTTTATTGCGCGATACCCACGCTGTCGTTGCGCAGTCATCATCCTGAAAAGCGCACCTCTGGATCGGTTTCATTTTCCCGGAATCAGTGCCGATAATGTGACTGTAACGTGACAGATGACACGATATAAGCCTTTGGAGAGCTTGGCATTCATTACTACTCTCGGGTAGGTTTCGATTATGGACGATCTTAATGATTACTTCTATTTTGCAGCCGTCGTCTCTAGTGGTGGGTTTGCCGCCGCAAGTAGAACCCTGAAGATACCCCGTTCCAAACTCAGCAGGCGCGTCGGCCGGCTGGAGGATAGCCTTGGCACAAGGCTGATCGAACGATCCACGCGTCACTTCCGGGTGACGGAGATCGGCCAGGCCTTCTACGAGCAGTGCCAGACGATTCTGAGGGAAGCCGATCGCGCCAAATCGATCGTGACGGAAGCCCAGTCCGATCCGCAGGGGATCGTGCGCATGGGTTGCCCGCTTGGTCTCGTCGATATTTCGCTCGGCGCCGTCCTGCCCGAGTTTCTGGAGCGTTACCCCAAGATCAAGCTGCAGATCATCGGCTCCGACCGGCGTACCGACCTTATCAACGAGCGTATCGATGTCGAAGTGCGGGCGGCCAACGAGCCGGAAACGCAGACGAGCCTGACGATGCGCAAGCTCGACCGGGCGCGGCGCATTCTTGTCGCCAGTCCCTCGCTTGTCGAGCGCATGGGCGAACTCGGCTGCGTTGACGATCTCGGCAATGCGCCGACACTCGCCATGACCACCTGGATGTCCTTCCATACCTGGGAACTGGTCGGTCCAGGCGGCGAGAAGAAGGTGGTGCGCCACCAGCCGCGGCTCACCTGCCGCAGCATGACGGCGATCCTCGATGCCGCACGCGCCGGTGTGGGCTACGGGCTCATTCTCGAACATGCCTGCGCGGCGGATATCCAGTCCGGCCGGCTGGTTCGCGTGCTGCCGGAGTGGCAGACGGTGGAGAGCCAGTTCTATCTCGTCTTCACCACGACCAAGGGCATGCCGCCGGCGGTGCGGGCGCTGATCGATTTTCTGGTCGAGAAATCCAAGCTGCATCAGATCGTCACGACAAATGCGGCGATTGCAGCGCAGTAGGTTTAAAGCGCAGCGCGCAAAAGTGTGCGCGGTTTTGCCATAACGACACGCGTAAAAACAAGGACCCAAAGCACGGCGAGCGAATCTTGGAGATCGCGACGTGCTTTAGAGGCGGGCGAGCAACTTTTCGCCCGTCAATTCCCTGACAGCATCCTTGCCGATCCAGCGGGCAGTCTTGTCAGTACTTGCGGCAAGGCGTTCGGCAAGGGCCAGCGCCGGAGCGTGGCAGGCACGGTTGCGCTTGCCGATATTGCGGAGCGCCCAGTTGACCGCCTTGCGGACGAAGTTGCGCGGGTCTGTCGCCTGGGCTTCGATCAGCGGCAGGTAGGCAAGCAGGCTTTCGTCTGAGTCCGTCTTTCGGTGCACGGCGGTACCGGCGATCATGGCGAAGGCGGTTCGCCTGACGAATTCCCGCTCGTCGGCGGCAAAGTCCGGGATGAGTGAGTAAAGCTTCGCCTCGACGAAGAGGTCGGCGGCGCAATCGACGATTTCCCAGGAATTGAAGTCGGCGGCGAGGGCGCTGGCTTCGGTGGCCGTCAGCCTCTTCGGCTCAAACGTATAGAGTGCCAGCATGCGCGCTTCGCGGATGCCGCTTACCCAGAGCTCTTTTGCCCTGATGTGATCCTTCTTTGCCAACCGGGCGATCTTCTGCAGATCGGGATTGGAAATGCCGATGGCGGTGTCAGTGACGATGCCGAAACGCGCCATGCCGGCGATATTGTTCTCGGAGCGCAGCGTCTGCAGATGCGCGATCAGTTCCGCTGCGCTCGAAGAAGAACCAATCATCTTTTGGAGCCGGTCATTTTTCGAGGCGGGCCAGCAACGAGGACGTATCCCACCTGTTGCCGCCAAGCGCCTGGACATCGCCGTAGAACTGGTCGACGAGGGCCGTCAGCGGCAGCCTGGCGCCGTTGCTGCGGGCTTCCGCCAGCACGATGCCGAGATCCTTGCGCATCCAGTCGACGGCGAAGCCGAAATCATATTTGCCCTGGTTCATGGTCTTGTGGCGGTTTTCCATCTGCCAGGAGCCAGCCGCGCCCTTGGAGATGACGTCGACCACCTTTTCGATGTCGAGGCCGGCGCGCTTGCCGAAATGCACGGCTTCGGCGAGACCCTGGACGATGCCGGCAATGCAGATCTGGTTCATCATCTTGGTGAGCTGGCCGGACCCTGCCGGCCCCATGAGGCCGACCATGCGGGCATAGGCGTCGATGACGGGTCTTGCCTTTTCGAACGCGGCTTCATCGCCGCCGCACATGACGGTCAGCACGCCGTTTTCAGCGCCCGCCTGGCCGCCGGAGACGGGAGCGTCGACGAAATCGACACCCTTTGCCTTGGCAGCCTCATGGAGTTCGCGGGCGACTTCGGCGCTTGCCGTGGTGTTGTCGATCAGCACGGAACCGGGCTTCATCGTCTTCAGCACGCCGTTTTCGCCCGTCGTTACCGAACGTAGATCGTCGTCATTACCGACGCAGACGAAGACGAAATCGCAGCTGGCAGCGGCTTCAGCCGGAGTGGGGGCGGACTTGCCGGAGAATTTTTCGGCCCAGGCGGCGGCTTTTTCGGCCGTGCGGTTATAGACGGTGACGTCGTGGCCGCCCTTTGTCTTCAGATGGCCTGCCATCGGGAAACCCATGACGCCGAGACCGATGAAAGCGACTTTCGCCATATGCTGTTCTCCATGACCGCTTGCAAACAGGCTCCGAGGATTAGCGGAAACGGCTGATGACGGAAAGCCACCGACCAAGGAGAAGCGACCTGTCTTGGAACAAAATTTCTCCGAGCCTGACAAAACGGGTCGGGAAAGTTTCGGATATCGCGAATATGACAATTTTAGTTGTCGATCTAATTTATAGACTAAATCATCATCACTCCATCGAAACAGGCGGGCCAGCGCAGCAGGAGCGCGAATTCGCCAGAAAAGGGGATAGAGATGATCACACGTCGACAAACGTTGGGGCTTTTTGCGGCGGCAGGCGCCACCGCCATTCTGCCGTCTGTTCGGCCGGCGCATGCCGCGGCAACGGAGTTCCGCATCGGCTGGCAGAAGAATGGCGTGCTGGCGCTCGCCAAGCGTCGCGGCGCCTTGGAAAAGCGGCTTGCCGATCAGGGGATTACGGTGAGCTGGTCGGAATTCACGTCAGGCCCACCGCTGCTCGAAGCGCTCGGCGCCGGTGCGCTCGATTTCGGGGCGACGGGCGACGTGCCCCCGCTCTTTGCACAGGCGGCGGGTGGAGCGCTCTATTATGTCGGCATCTACCGGGGCAGTCCGGCGGGCTCCGCCATTCTCGTGCGCAAGGATTCGCCGATCAAGACGCTGGAGGATCTGAGGGGCAAGAAAGTCGCCTTCAAGCGAGGCTCCAGCGCCCATAACGTAACGGTCAAGGTCTTGCGTAAGGCGGGGCTGAAACCCGAGGATGTGCAGCAGGTCGATCTTGCACCGCCGGATGCCGCGGCTGCCTTCAAGAACGGCAGCATCGATGCCTGGTCGATCTGGGATCCCTATCTCGCCATCGCCGAGGCGGATCCGGATACACGCATCCTGACGACGGCGGAAGGCATCGTCGATTCCTACAGCTTCTTCCTCGCCAACAAGGATTTCACCGACCAGAACGGCACCGTCATCGTCAACGTGCTCGATGAGCTCGCCAAAGTCGGCCGCTCGGCGCAGGACAATCTCGATGCGACGGTCAAGGAGCTCTCGGAGATCACAGGCGTGCCTGCCGAGATCACCAGGGTGGTGCTGCAGCGCCGCGGCGCCGATCTCGGCAGCGTGACGACCGTGACCGAAGCGGCGGCGGCCTATCAGCAGGCGCTTGCCGACGAGTTCTACAATCTCGGTATCGTGCCGAAGAAGCTCACGACCGGCGATATCGTCTGGCGCCCGAAGGCGAGCTGACTCTCCTACAGCTTGGGGCGGGGGTCCCTGCCGGCCGCGGTATGGGAGCGTACCCATGCCGCGGAACGGGGCAAAATTATTCCCCAGACCAAGTCAGAATAGAAAATTGATATTGTCGATATAATTTGTTGTCTATGTCACGATATCGGCTGACATCAAATGCTGCTGATTTCAGATATCCATAACAAGGAACGCGCTCATGACCGCTTCATCCGACCCGATCAATTTCCTCTGGTTCATCCCGACATCCGGTGACGGCACCTATCTCGGCTCCACCGACCTCAACCGCGCCCCTGAAATCGGCTATCTGACGCAGATCGCCCAGGCAGTCGACCGTCTCGGCTATTCCGGCGTCCTGCTGCCGACCGGTGTCGCCTGCGAGGAATCCTTCGTGATGGCATCGGCGCTGGCCGCCAAGACCGAGAGGCTGCAGTTCCTCGTGGCGATCCGTCCGGGCACGGCGTCGCCCGCCTATTATGCGCGCCTCGCCACCACGCTCGACCGCATCTCCAACGGCCGTCTGCTGCTCAACATCGTCGTCGGCGGCAGCCCGGCCGAGCTTGCCGGCGACGGCATCCATCTGCAGCATGACGAGCGTTACGCCCATGCCGACGAGTTCTTCCACGTCTTCGAAGAGCTGCTGGAAAAGGGTGTCGCGAGCTACGATGGCAAGTATATCAAGGCGACCGAAGCCCGGCTCGGCTTCCCCTCGGTGCAGTCGCCGCGCCCGCCGCTCTATTTCGGCGGCTCCTCGGATGCCGGCATCGATTTCGCCGTCGGCCGCGTCGACAAGTACCTGACCTGGGGCGAGCCGCCGGCACAGGTTGCCGAGAAGGTGCAGAAGGTGCGCGCCGCAGCAGCCGGCAAAGGTCGCGACGTCTCCTTCGGCATTCGCCTGCATTTCATCGTGCGCGAGACGGACGAGGAGGCTTGGGAAGCCGCTGATCGCCTAATCCGTCACCTCGATGACGAGACGATCGCCGAAGCGCAGGAACGTTTCGTCAAGGAGTCCGACTCCGTCGGCCAAAAGCGCATGGCGGCCCTTCATGGCGGCCGCCGCGACAAGCTTGAAGTCTCTCCGAACCTCTGGGCCGGCATCGGCCTGGTGCGCGCCGGTGCCGGCACTGCACTGGTCGGCTCGCCGAAAACGGTGGCCGCACGCCTGAGGGAATATCAGGAAGTCGGCATCGATACGGTCATCGGCTCCGGTTATCCGCACCTCGAGGAAGCCTATCGCGTCGCCGAACTGCTCTTCCCGGAACTCGGCATCGAGAGGAGCGAACAACGGCTCAGCTTCAACAACGAGTTCGGCCGCAAGAAGGTCTTCGCCGGCGGCAGCCATGGGGGCAACCTGAAGGTCGTTTCCGGCTCCTGATCGAGCCGGATTTTTGAACCGAAGCGCGAGGATATCATCCATGTCGACTTTCGATACGCCGTTTGCGCGGGCTGGCGCTGAAGCCGGCAAGGGCAGGGCAGGTGGGGCCAGATCAGGTGGGACGAGGGCGGGCTTTCGCCTGCCGCTGCCCGGCCGCGACAGGCTGCTGCCTTATCTGGTGCCGGTTGCAATCTTGGCACTCTGGCAGCTCGGCTGTTCCGTCGGCTGGATTTCCTCGCGCATCATGCCGTCGCCGGCCGATGTCGCGAGCGCCTTCTGGACCACGACGATCTCGGGGCAATTGCCTGAAGATGTGCTTGTCAGTGCCGGGCGCGCTTTCGCCGGCCTTGTCGTCGGCGGCTCCATAGGCTTCCTGCTCGGCATCGCCAATGGCGTGTCGAAGCTTTCGGAACAGTTGACGGATACGACGCTGCAGATGCTGCGCACCATTCCGCATCTGGCGATGATCCCGCTCGTCATCCTCTGGTTCGGGATCGGCGAGGAATCGAAGCTGTTTCTCACTTCGCTCGGCGTGCTCTTCCCCGTCTATCTCAACACCTATCATGGCGTGCGCAATGTCGACCGCGACCTGATCGAGATGGGCAAGGTCTATGGCATGAGCGGCTGGACCTTGTTCCGCAAGGTGATCTTCCCCGGCGCGCTGCCCTCGATCTTCGTCGGGTTGCGTTATGCGCTCGGCATCATGTGGCTGACGCTGATCGTTTCGGAATCGATCGCCGCTTCCTCGGGCATCGGCCATATGGCCAACAATGCCCGCGAATTCATGATGACCGATGTCGTGGTGCTGGCGCTCGTCATCTATGCCGTGCTCGGCAAGCTCGCCGATGTCGTCGCCCGCGCGCTGGAGCGTCGGACGCTCAAGTGGAACCCGGCTTACGCGAAATAGAGCAATTCCCGCAAAAGTGTGCAGCGGTTCTGCGTTCGGAATTGCGCGAAAATAGAGAGACAAATCATGACCGTCATTGCGCATGAGCGTTTCCATCCTTCCGAAGCGGTGGAATTCAGTGAGCCCGCTGTTGTTGCGGGCGCAGGTGCCGCCGCAATTACCCTTTCCGGCCTCGAAAAGAGCTTTGGTGCCAACCGGGTGCTGCGCGGCATCAACCTGCATATTCCGGCCGGCGAGTTCGTTGCCGTCATCGGTAAGAGCGGCTGCGGCAAGAGCACGCTGCTGCGCATCCTGATGGGCCTCGACGAGCCGACATCAGGCGAACTGCATTTCGAAGGCGCCGACGGCGCCGAGATACAGCCGAATGCCCGCATCGTCTTCCAGGAGCCGCGGCTGCTGCCTTGGCTCAGCGTCGCCGACAACGTCGTCGTCGGTCTCGGCGAAGGTGTCGAGAAGAAGCGGGCGCGCGAGGAAGCGAAAGCCGTTCTCTATGAAGTGCAGCTTGCCGAAAAGGCCGGCGAATGGCCGGCGCGTCTTTCCGGCGGCCAGCGCCAGCGCGTGGCGCTTGCCCGCGCGCTCGTCAGCAAGCCCGGCATTCTGGCGCTTGACGAGCCGCTCGGTGCGCTGGATGCTCTGACGCGCATCAGCATGCAGCAATTGCTGAACCGCGTCTGGCGCGAACTCGGCTGCACCACTGTTCTTGTCACCCATGATGTCAGCGAGGCCGTGCATCTCGCCGACCGGGTGATCGTGCTGGAGGAGGGACGCATCGCGCTCGATCTCGCCATTCCCTATCCGCACCCACGCCGCCACGGCAATCCGGCGCTGGCGGAACTGGAAGGCAGGTTGCTGTCGGCCATCCTCGGCAGCGATGGTGGGCATTGAGCCGCCGTCTGTTCCTCCTCAACAAATCACTTGATTTCCGTAGGTCGATTGTCCTAGAAATGTTTTAGGACAATTGCCCTAGAAATGAGACTGTTGATGACCGCCGAGGGTACACGCAGGCAGATCGTGCAGGCTGCTGATCAGCTCTTTTACGAGCGCGGATTCGAGGCGACGTCATTTGCCCATATTGCCGGGGCCGTCGGCCTGTCGCGAGGTAATTTCTACTATCATTTCAAAACCAAGGACGAGATTCTTGATGCGGTGATCGCGCTCAGGATGGCGAATACGCGGGCCATGCTTGACGCGTGGGAAGCCGAAGACGATGCGCCTGTCGACCGTATCCGCAGCTTCTTCAATATCCTCATCGTGAACCGCACCAAGATCATGGCCTATGGCTGCCCCGTGGGCACGCTTTGCAATGAGCTTGCGAAGCTCGATCACGTGGCCAAGGCCGATGCCGCCGAGCTTTTTACACTGTTTCGCGATTGGCTGAGGCGCCAGTTTGCAGCGCTCGGCAGGGGCGCAGATGCCGATGCGCTTTCCATGCATGTGCTGATGCGGAGCCAGGGTGTCGCTTCGCTTGCCACAGCCTTCCGCGATGAGGGTTTTATCCGCCGTGAGGTGGAAGACATGAGCGCCTGGCTGGACGCGGAAATTGCCGGTGGCACACGCGCCGCCTGATCTTTTCATCACCAAGTGAACTGAGGGATATCGAATGTTTATCGTCACACTGAAATTTGCCGACAAGAGCAAGGCACCGCAGCACATGGAAGGGCACAATGCCTGGATCAAGCGCGGTTTCGATGATGGCGTCTTCCAGCTGGTCGGCAGTCTTCAGCCCAATGCCGGCGGCGCCATTCTCGTTCACGGTATTGCGCGTGAGGATCTGGAAATACGGGTGAAGGAGGATCCGTTCGTTGCTGAAGGTGTCGTCAGCGCCGACATCCTGGAGATTTCGCCGGGCCGCGTCGATGAGCGGCTGTCCTTTCTGAAGGCTTAGCGCGCAGGAGATTTCGTCGCGCACTGGAAAGCCTGCAAGGTGACATTGCGTCGCTGCAATGGCGCGAAGCGAGACGCGATGGCAGATCATCTGCTAGACAGGGCAGGTTCGCGTCATCGCGAGACTTGGCATTCAATGGAAAGCGGATCACTCCCATGAGCATTCAACTCTACGGCTTCTGGCGCTCCAACGCGGCGTTTCGCGTCCGCGTCGCGCTTGCCTTGAAAAAATTGCCTTTCGAGGAAATCGAGATCGACATTCTCTCCGGGCATCAGTTCGATGCTGCCTATGCGGAAGTAAATGCCGAGCGTGTCGTGCCAACGCTGGTTCAAGACGATCACCGGGTCTTCCAATCGCTGGCGATCATGGAATATCTGGACGACATCCATCCCGAGCCAAGGCTGATGCCCGTTGAAGCAAGAGAGAAAGCCTATGCCCGGTCGCTGGCGCTGGTTGCCGTCGCCGATGCCCATCCGCTGATCGTGCCGCGTGTGCGCAAACATCTCGGCCAGGCCTTCGGCGCCGATGCATCCGCGATAGAGGCATGGTGCCGGCATTGGACGACGGAGGGACTTGCGACCTACGAGCGCCTGCTCACCCGGCGCCCGCCCACACCCTTTGCGCTGGGCGAGACCCCCGGCATTGCCGATATCTGCATCGCCGGCCAGATCGTCCTGGCCGAGTTCAACAAGATTGACCTCTCGGCCTTTCCGGCCGTGGCCGCGCTTGGGAAGCGCTGCTTCGACATGCGCGAGTTTGCGCAGGCGCATCCGTCCAGGCAGCCCGGCTACTCGACTGCTCACTAGCAAGGCGGGCGCCCGCTATTCCTGGGGCCGAAACTCATCCGGCAGATCTTCCTTATAGGGATAGAATTTGAAATAGGGCAGCGCCTCTTTCAGTACGCGGGCGAAGGAGGGGCGTTCCAGCAGACGGCGGTAATAGGCTTCCAGCTCCGGTCGTTTCTCTGTGAGGGGCACGAGCGTGCGCGCATAGAAGAGGGCGGGAGCGGCGGCGCAATCGGCCATGGTGAAGGCGTCGCCGGTGATCCAGGCTTTGCCGTCGATCTGCTTTTCCACCATGTCATAGGCAAGCGACAGCATTCCGCGCGCTTCGTTGACACCATGCGGATCGGCGGAGCCTTCCGGGCGCAGCCGGTCTATGACGATCTTCTGCATCGGCACCTGCACATAGAGATCGAAGAAACGATCCCAGAGGCGCACCTGCAGGCCGGCATTGGTTTCCTCCGGCACGAGGGACACAGGGCCGGGATAATGCCGGTCCAGATATTCGATGATGACGCTGGTTTCGGGAACCGTGCTGTCGCGCGTCTCGTCGCGCAGGATCGGGATCTTGCCGACGGGCCAGAAGCGCAGGAGATCGGCGCTTGACTGTTCGTCGGCGAGATCGACGAAGCGGTTTTCGAAGGGCGTCGCGTTTTCGTAAAGCGCGATCAGCACCTTGTGGCAGAAGGAGGCAAGCGGATGCTGGTAGAGAACGAGCGCCATGCGTTGACCTTTCCTGAAGAGATCAGGTCAGGAAATTAGCAAGGCGCCCGCAAAATGCCAGATGGCGCGTTCAGCCCGTATAGCGCGCCGTCACCAGATGGCCGGGGCTCGGCTGTCCCTCCTGCATGCGCACGTTGATCTCCATGATCTCGAGGAGCTCGAAGCCTGTGGCGGCCAATCGCTCGCGGATATAGGTCTCGGTGTGGATGAAGCGCTGGTGCGGGCCAACCATATAGGGGCGGCCGTCCGCCAGCCTTTCGGGCAGGGTTTCCGAGGAGAAGATGAAGATGCCGCCGCTGTTCATATTCTCGGCAGCGCCGAAGAAGAGCGGTTCGAGCGCGCCGAGATAGGGCAGCACGTCGGTGGCGGTGATGAGGTCGAAGGGGTCCTCGTCATTGTCGTCGAGGAAATCCTCGACCTCGGCGACGAAGAGCGTCTCATAGACTTCCTTTTCGTCGGCGATGATGACCATGTTTTCGGAGATATCGATGCCGATCATCTCCTCGCAGAGATCGTTCAGCGCAGTGCCGGTGAGGCCCGTGCCGCAGCCGAGATCGAGCATGCGCTTGAAAGGGCCGAGTTTCAAATCCTGCAGGCGCTGGCGCACGAGCATCGGCACGTGATAGCCGAGCTGTTCCACCAGCACGTCCTCGAAGACTTCGGCATGCTGGTCGAAGAGGGTTTCGACATAGGCGTCGGGTGCGCGAACCGGTGTTTCGCCGCGGCCCATGGAGGCGATACGGACGGCCGCGCCGCCGTGATCGTCGGGATCGATTGCCAGGACTTCCTGATAGGCGTCCACGGCAGCATCGATATCACCCGCCTTTTCAAGCGCAAGAGCGCGGTTATAGGCTTCCGCGAGAGCCTCTTCGTCGATCTTCTTTTTGTTCATGCGGGCGTTTTAGAGCCCGCAGCTTACCATCGCAACTGCAATTTCAATGCAATATGAATTCGCCCTTAAGGGAGCGCCACTCCGTTGCCGAAATGAGCCTGCGGTGGATATAGCGCACCGAATGCAGCGGCCCGTCCAGCTTCTCCTGCCAGAACTTCAGGAAACCGCGCATCTCCGGAAAGTCCGGGGCGAGGTCATAGTCCTGCCAGATATAGGTCTGGAGAAAGGCCGGGTGATCCGGCATGCGATAAAGGATCTGGGCCGTCGTCAGCCCATAGCCCTCAAGCTGTTTTTCCATGTCCTTGTGCATTTTGTCTCGCTTCTTCTTGTTCCCACTCAGCGCCTATTAGCGCCACATGAAATGAAATCATGCGGTGGTTAACCGAAGCTTGACAGATACAGGGCGAAAGAGCTATTTGTTTTTGATTTCAAAGACTTGGCAGCAATGTCAGGCGAGTGCTGCCAAATCTCTCAGCGCTTCAGGTGGCGCGTCAGGCGACGCTCGATCCAGTTCCAGAGGTGGCGCAGTGCCTCCACGATGGCGAGATAGAAGATCGCCGCCCACAGATAGGTCTGGTAATCGAACGTGCGTGAGAAGGCGTAGCGCGTCTCGCCCATCAGGTCGAGCACGGTGATGATGGCGACGACCGCCGAACCCTTGATCAGCAGGATGATCTCGTTGCCATAGGGGCGCAGTGCCACAATGAGGGCCTGCGGCAGGATGATCTTGCGGAAGGCGATGGCCTTGTGGATGCCGAGGGCGGCGGCCGCCTCTCGCTGGCCATGCGGCACGCTCTCGATTGCGCCACGCAGGATTTCCGCCTGATAGGCTGCGGTATTGATGGTCATGGCGAAGACGCCGCAAAACCAGGCATCGCGGAAGAACCACCAGACACCGATCGTTTCCAGCTGCGGCCGGAACGCGCCGAGGCCGTAATAGACGAGGAAGAGCTGGGCGAGCAGCGGCGTGCCGCGGAAGAAATAGATGTAGCAATAGGCCAGCCAGTTCAGTACCCGGTTGTTCGACAGGCGGGCCATGGCGAGCGGCAGCGACAGAACGGCGCCGAAGAAGACGGAGAGGGCGACGATGCTCAGCGTCACCCAAAGGCCGTGCAGATAACGCGGCCCGTAGCGGGTGAACTTCTCCGGATCCCAGCCATTGATGACGGTGAAGATCAGCAGCGCCGCGAGCAGCGCCCAGAACGCGACAAGGATATAGCCGCCGAGACGGGTGGCCGTCATCGGCTTTGCCACCGCGCGAGGTGCCGGCTGCGGCGGAATCAATGTTTCAGCGTAGCTCATCGGCGGACCTCCGAGCGCTTGGCCCAGCGGTCGATATAGACGAGCAGGAAGGAGGAGAGGATGGCGAGTACCAGATAGAGACAGCAGGCAATGCCATAGAAGAAGAAGGGTTCCTTGGTCACGCGCACGGCGACACTCGTCTGGCGGAGAATATCGGCAAGGCTGATGATCGAGACGTAGGACGTGTCCTTCAGCAGCACCATCCAGAGGTTCGTGAGGCCCGGTAGGGCAATGCGCACGAGCTGGGGCAGAACGATGAGGCGCAGCGTGCGGCCGCGATGCAGGCCGAGCGCATCTCCTGCCTCGTATTGACCCTTGGGAATGGCGCGGAAGGCCGACAGCAGCACTTCCGAGCAATAGGCGGAAAAGACGACCGACAGCGCGATCACGCCGGCGAAGAAGGCGTTGATTTCGACCGGCGGCCCCTCATAGCCGGCGAGATCCAGCAGATACTGGATGAGGATCTGCATGCCGTAATAGATGATGAAGAGCGTCAGAAGTTCGGGCAGACCGCGGAAGATCGTCGTGTAGACGCCGGCCGCAAGCCGAAGCGACTTTTCTTCCGATTGCTGGCCGAGCGCCACGAGGAAGCCGATGATCAGGCCGATCGGCAGGGTGACGACAGCCACGGAAACGGTGACCTGCAGGCCGAGCGCGATCTCATCGCCCCAGCCGGTATCGCCACAGGCAAGGATCGTCGATGGCGCCAGCCAGGTGAAGATGCCGACGGGTCCGCACAGCGGATCGAAAATATGCACAAGCAAGCTCCAGAAGGAGCCGAGCGCGGAAAACAATCCGCCCATGCCAGAAGTCCCCTCACGGCTTTTGCCGTTTTGATCTTGCCACCTTTGTCAAACAAAAATGGCGGAAGAGCAAGCCTTCCGCCATTTCCTTCATCGGGCAGATAGCGAATTTATCATTCGCCGTAAACGTCGAAATCGAAGTACTTTTCCTGGATCTTCTTGTACTCGCCGCTGGCGCGGATTGCAGCGATCGCAGTGTTGAGCTTTTCCTTCAGCGGATCGCCCTTGCGGATGGCGATACCAGCGCCTTCGCCGTTGATTTCCTTGTCGACCGGCAGGGTCGTCAGGATCTTGCAGCAGGTGCCGGCGTCGGACTTGACCCATTCGGAGAGAACGACGACATCGTCGATGACGGCATCGACACGGCCGGCGGCAACGTCGAGCTTGTATTCGTCAGCCGTCGGGTAGAGCTTCAGCTCGGTGTCGGCGAGGTGCTTCTCGGCATAGTTGGCGTGCGTCGTGGAGGTCTGCGCGCCGATCACCTTGCCCTTGAGGCCGGCGACGTCAGTGATCGTCGAATCCTTCGGCACGGCGATTGCCGGCGGGGTGTTGTAATACTTGTTGGAGAAGTCGACGAGCTTGAGGCGCTCGGGGGTGATCGACATGGACGAGACGATCATATCGAACTTCTTGGCGTTGAGAGCCGGGATGATGCCGTCCCAATCGGTCGAGACGAAGGAGCATTCGGCCTTCATTTCGGCGCAGAGTGCCTTGGCGATATCGATGTCGAAGCCCTGAATGGTGCCACTGGCGTCGACGAATTCGAATGGCGGGTAGGTCGAGTCCGTGCCGATCACGTATTTTTCACCGTCGGCGAGAGCCGCGCCGGCGAAGAGAGACATTGCTGCGAGCGATGCTGCAGCAAGGAGCTTGGTGGAAATGCGCATGAGGATCCTCTCTGTTGGTGGCGCCGGGTCTTTTTGTTGTTCGCCGGCGGCCGCACACTCCGACGGTGCCACCACCGTCTTGCGGCGATAATCAAACCTTTTTTCACAAAATTGCAACAGGAATCCCGCCGCAATTGTGCGGTGCAACCGATGGCCGGGCTGAGAGCCGATATGAATGCCACCCGACTGTGATGTTCAGGGAAGGTTAATCGCGCTCTTCCTAGCCTTCGGAACAAATCGGCATTTTAGCAAGTTGGGCTTTGCCCGGTGCACAAAAAGCCGTGATTGCCGGGCAGTCAGCCCCGGTCGAAATCAAAACAAGGACGAGGAAATCCCTGATGGGCATGAAATCCAGACTGTTTGCCAGCGCAGCCTTTCCGCTGCTTTCCCTTGCCTTTGCGGTGCCGCCGGTGGGCGCTTACGCCGCAGTGAGCGGTGGGGCGCAAGGCGCAGTTCACCCCGTTGTCGAAGGAAGCTACGAGATGGCGCAGGATGCGCCTTCGGAAGAGGAGCTTCTCAAAAAGAAGAAGAAGCTGGAAGAGGAGCAGCAACGACAGCAGGAACCGGCCGAAAAGCCCAGGCAGAGCGAAGCACCGGCCGAGCGCGCTCCGGAGCCGGAACAGAAGCCGAAGCGTCAGCGCGAACCCGAACCTCAGGCCGCGCCGGAAGCCCAGGCACCGGCCGCTGAAGAACCCGCCCGTCCGCGCCGCCAGCGCGAGGCCCAGCCTGAACAGGCAGCTCCCGAACAGCAGGCGCCAGCCGCCGAGGAACCGCAGCGTCCACGCCGCCAGCGACAGGCACAGCCGGAACAGCCGGCCGAGCAGCCCAAGCGCCAGCGCGACCGCAACAAGCCGAGCAGCGAGCAGGCCGCACCGGATGTCCAGCAGCCAGCCGAACAGGCCCCGGCGGCCGGCGAGGCTCAGCAGCCTGCCGAAAAGCCGCGCCAGCGCCCGAAACCCAAAGCCGCCGAACAGCCGGCAGAGCAGACTACGGAACGGCCTGCAGAGCCGCAGCAGGGTGACAAGAAGCCTGCTGCGGCCGAGCAGGCGGCACCATCAGGCGAGGCACCTGCGCCGATCAAGAAACCCGCAGCGGCTGAACAGCCCGCGCCGGTGGAGAAGCCTGCGACAGCCGAAAAACCCGCAGCAACGGAAACGCCGGCGACCGCCGAAAAACCTGCCGCGGGCGAGCAGCCAGCCAATAGCCAGACCGCCCAGCCCGTACCCGGCCAGCAGCCTGAACAGCCTGCCGCCATCGCGCCGCAGCCCGGCGAACAGCCGGCGGCCGGGGCACCGCAACAGACCGAACAGGCGATCCCCGCACCTGAAAAGGTCACGCCGCAGGAGCTGGAGCGCCGCAAGGAAATCGCCCAGGATCCGGCCAAGAGCACCGAAACCATCGTCCTGCCGGTCGAGAACGGTGCCGCCGTTCTCGATAGCGACAAGGATGCCGATCGCAGCCAGGGCCGCCAGGGTCGTCGCGATCGCGACCGCCAGCGCGCCGACAGCCAGGATTTCAAGCTGCCGACCTCGGATGCCGAGGCCCAGTCGCTCAGCGCTACGCGACAGAGTGCGCCGGTGCAGATGGAAGCCATCACCCGGGAACAAGGCCGCCGCATGGACCGCCGCCCGCAGTTCGACCGGCCGGAGGGTGCAAACTACGGCGAGCGCACGGATGACAGCCGCATCATCATCCAGTTCGGCGACCGCACCGTCGTTCGCAGCGACGACGACCGCCGCTTCCTGCGTGACGGCGAACGGCCGAGCTATGAGGAGCTTTCCGGCGACCGCTACCGCGAAACGATCATGCGGCCCGAAGGCTATCGCATCGTGACGATCCGCAACCGCTATGGCGACATCATCCAGCGCTCGCGTGTCGATGCCCGCGGCCGGGAGGACGTGCTCTATTATTCACCGGAACTCTATGAGGATCCGGATCGCGACTACTTCGAGGATCCGGGCGCCGACCTGCCGCCGATGCGCCTGCGCGTGCCGCTGGACGACTATATCATCGACACCAGCACCGATCCGGACCGAGACTATTACGAGTTCCTGAGCGAGCCGCCGGTCGAACCCGTCGAGCGCGTCTATTCGCTGAACGAGGTGAAATATTCCGCCCGTATCCGCGACAAGGTACGCCGCATCGACCTCGACACGGTAACCTTCGCAACGGGCAGCGCGGAAATCCCGATGAGCCAGGCCCGCACGCTGCGCAAGGTTGCCGATGCGATCAACGAAGTGCTCGACAAGAACAAGAGCGAGACCTTCCTGATCGAAGGCCATACCGATGCGGTGGGTTCGGACCAGAGCAACCTGATCCTGTCCGACCAGCGCGCGGAGTCGGTCGCCAATGTGCTGACGGATGTCTACGGCATTCCGCCGGAGAACCTTGCGACGCAGGGCTATGGCGAGCGGTATCTGAAGGTGAATACCTTGGGACCGAATCAGGAAAACCGGCGTGTGACTATCAGGCGTGTGACACCGCTGGTGCGGCCGGTGGCGCAGAGGTAGTTTTTTGCCGGTATGATTGAGGAGGGCGGGGTCGCGAGGCCTCGCCCTTTATATTCTGTGACGAGCCTTCTGCCGAATTATCCCTTCGGCTAAGCAGGTTTCCTATTGTTCAGGATGCGATCGAGCGCGATTGTCCGGGATCTGGGTAGACCCGCCTGCTCGGCAAATTGTGGCCAATGGCTGATCGACATTCGAACCTGTTCGATCACATTCTTCGCCTCCAGATCGGGAATCGAGGCTTCTCTGGAGACGGTCAGCAGGTGCTGCATAGCCGGCTCTCTTCCTTCTCCCGCAATATCGGCGCTGTGCTCCCCTCCCGGGCCGGAAGAGAAAGTGAGGTCATAAGCCGGGGAGAGGGTCCATCGACCGTTTCCGCCCATGAGGAATGCGTGGTTCTTCGCGTGATCGTCCCGATTGCGGGCATAGACGTTGAAGACCATGCGTCGAAACATCCTGAGAACTTCGGAACTGTCGCGCGTCATCATCAGCGTCAACCTGTGGAGCTGCCCGTAATTCAGGGACGCCTCGCGATGACTGGCATTCAGGACGCCGCTCGCAGTATGCATGTGCAGTCGGCCGGCGGGCGTCCGGTCGAAGCGCTTCGTGGCGAAGAGACGGCTGCCCTTCTTCGTGTCGAATATTCGCGTCTCGGCCATCTCCAGCCCTGCCGAACCGGCCATTAAAGCATACGCCTTCTCTTCGGCGCCAATGTCGGCCGGGTCGCCGGCACCGCGTGCCTTCACCATCCATCGGTCGAAGCCGGACTTCATGTCCTGCCCGTAGTCCAGGATGAAGCTATTCTTGGCCTCGTTGAAGCCGATCATGATTTTTGGACGCGCGCCCGCGGAGCCGCCCTGTGCGCCTTGCAGCGTGTCGATGTCGGCAATATCCATCTCGGCCTGGACGAGCTCGATCTGCTCGACAAACCAATCCAGATCGATGTTATCGGTGAGTTTCCTGTTATCGTCAGGCAGTTCGGGAATATAGGCCAGTGCACCCATTCCCGTCTTCCCGATTGCCGAGAGGCGATCCAGCGGGGTGAGGAGGCGATAGTCGATGCCAGCCCTCTGAAGCCGGCGATCGAGCAGCAGCTTGCCCCATCCGTCCGGCAGGCTGTCGTTGAACAAACCGTGGAGGCCATCGAACGGATCGCGCGGCGCGGCGTTCAGGCCCGGATTTGTCTTCAGATTGAAGGGGGATACCGGCAAAGGTGCTGCGAGAAAGTCGGCCGCGTATTCAAAATAGGCTCTGCGCTCGCTGCCGCTCCATGCAAGGGTTCCCAGATTTCTGGAGCTTCCCTCGATATCGAGGATAACGCTCATTTTCTGCACCGGCTGGAACTTCATTTCCGGCGCACCCTCTGCCGCGCAGGGCGGTCAATGACGTCTTCGATCGTTTTCGGCGGGCGCGGCGGAAACAACTGCTCGAACTCCGCTTCCGCTTCCAGGACAAAGGCAATTTTCGCCAGCGCCTCCAGCGAGATCTTTCCCGTCTCCTCGAACAGTCTCAGGGATCCGTAGGACACACCCGCCCTTGCGGCAAGTTCCCTCTGGGTGATGCCGGCGTCGATACGTCGACGCTTCGCTCTTTGCGACAGGTCTCTGATGACATCGGCAGGAGATGTCATGCTAAATGCCATCATAATAGCACTTATCTCCATAATGGCAGGTAATTGCTATTATAATCGCATTCAGTTAGATTTCAATCAGCCTGCGCCGGAGCATCAAGCCCAACCGTCCGCACGATGAAATCCGCCAACCCCACGGTATCATCGAGATCGAACACCGCGAGCCCGGCGGCATCCTCCACCGCATGATCCGCCGCAATCGCCACGATATGCGGATCCTCCGGCGCCAGCGGATCGCGCCTGGCCGCCTCCAGACGCCGTGCCTCGATCTTCGGGATCGGCTCGCGCTTGTAGCCCTCGATCAGCACGAGATCGCAAGGCGCCAGCCGCGCCAATATTTCCTCGAAGCTCGGTTCCGGCTCCCCGCGCAGCTCGTGCATAATGGCGTAGCGGGTGCCGGAGACGATCGTCACCTCGTGGGCGCCGGCCTGGCGGTGGCGGTAGCTGTCTGCGCCGACCTTGTCGATATCGAAATCGTGGTGGGCGTGCTTGACGGTGGAAATGCGGTAACCACGCCGCGTGAATTCCTCGACGAGGCGGACCGCAAGTCCGGTCTTGCCGGAATTCTTCCAGCCGGCGATGCCGAAGATTTTCTGTGTCATCCCACCATCTTCCTTCATGCCCTAAGGGCCTCCAGCCAGCGTTCGGCCTCCATTAGATCATCTGATGTGTTGATGTTAAAGAAAGGATCGAGAACGCTGGCGCGGGTGGGATGCAGCGGGAAGGGCACTTCCCTAACGTCATGACGCAGGAGGAAGTCACGGACGCGGCGCTTCTCGTCGGTCTTCACCCACATTTCGAGATCGGCCGCCAATGCGGTCGGCCAGAGCCCGAAGACCGGATGGCTGCGGCCTTGCGAGGCGGCGATGGCGATGCGATCCGGATGGTCGATCGCGTTCGCAAGCCGGCTGACGAGATCGGCCGGGAAAAAGGGGCAATCGACCGAGACGGTGACGACATGGGTGGCGGGCAGGCCGGCGCCATAGACCATCGCCGCATGGATGCCGGCCATCGGTCCCGCCTTGCCTTCTATACGGTCGGAGACGACCGGCAGGGCGTGGCCGGCAGCGTCATCGGCATTGATGGCGATCTGCGTGACCTGCGGCGAAAGGCGAGACAGCATGTGGTCGAGCAGGCTGCGGCCGCCCAGCGTCACGCCCGCCTTGTCGCGGCCCATGCGCGAGGAGCGCCCGCCGGCCAGCACGACGCCCGGAATGGTCGATTGGTCGAGCACGAAATCAGTCATGGCGATACCTCAGACACTGTCTCAGCCGGGCGAGCCCTTACACGGGTGAACGGGGCGCCGATTCCTGGGCGACCGGCGGCACGTGGCGCTTGGCTTCACGATAGAACGTATAGAGGCCCGACGCGATGACGATGGCGGCACCCACCAGCGTCCAGAAATCGGGCACTTCGGCGAAGAAGAAGAAGCCGAGCAGGGAGGAGAAGATCAGGCTCGTATAGCGAAAGGGCGCCACGAAGGAGATTTCGCCTGTGCGCATGGCGACGATAACCGATTGGTAACCGACGAGCACGAGCACGGAGGCGAGCAGCAGATGCGAGAGCGAGGTGACACCGACCGGCTCCCATCCGCCGAGGAAGGGGATCATCAGCGCGCCGAAGATCGCAACCGAGATCGCCGTCACCGTCGTGATCATCAGCGAGGGGATATCCTTGCTGATGCTGCGGGTGGCAAGATCGCGGCCGGCCGTGACGGCGACGCTGGCGACGCAGAGCAGCGCGGCGGCGGTAAAACCTTCCGGGCCGGGGCGGATGATGATCATGACGCCGACGAGGCCGACGAGGATCGCCATCCAGCGCCGCCAGCCGACCGGCTCATGGAAGAACAGCGCCGCGCCAAAGGTGACGACCAGCGGCAGCGACTGCAGGATCGCCGAGGCATTGGCGATCGGCATCATGCCGAGCGCGGTGATGTAAGTGACGGCAGCGATGATCTCGCAGGTGATGCGCAGCGCGATGACGGGTTTGAGCATGACGCGCCAAGGCCGCAGCGCACCGAACTTCCAGGCGATCAGATAGACCAGGATGCTGGTGAAGAGGCCCCGCAGGAACATGATCTCGCCGGCATTCATATAGGCTATGACGGATTTGGAGAGTGCGTCGCTTGCGGAAAAGCCCGCCATCGCCATACTCATATAGATGGCGCCTTCGGTATTGCGTGATCGCGGCATGCTGGAGATTCCCTTACCTTGCAGGCTCTTTTAGAAGGGAAAGGCCGGCATGGGAATCGAAGGAATGTCACACCCCAGATAATTCGATGCTGCGATGCGGTACAACTTGCTGTTAAGGAAGCAAATCCTTGTGCAGGTGCGGCAAATATTAGAAATATAAGGATAATTCCCAAATCTTTCGGTTGCGGATTAAGGTTGTATCAACCGATTCAGCGAAAGATGCGGCCACTCTCCATGATGGAGGATGCCGCCGAACCATCCGGAATGATTGCGGAGTGGACGGTACCATTAGTTTCAAGGCGCCGCTCCCCATGCACTTCATCGACCGACTTCTGCAAAGCCGTCGTATCGTCACCAAGGTCCTGCTGTTCGTCATCCCGCTCGTGGTGCTAATCGCCGGTGTCGGCATCCTCGGCTACCACACGGCCAATATCCTGAACGGCCATATGACGGTGACGCGTGCGACGATCGAAAACATTTCCGATTTCGAGAACCTCCAGGCGGCGCTGCAGGAATTCGTCTCCGACCCCACGGATGCGAGCAAGGTCGATCTCGGCAAGGCGATCGATGCGCAGGAAAGCGGTGTCGTGCGGCTGAACGGTTTGTTGAAGACCGACGACCAGCACAGCCAGCTCATCGAAGTCAGCGGCCTTGCCGCCGCCATGCGCAAGCAGCAGCAGACACTGTGGGGACTGCGTCAGACCGAGGATGCAAGCGTTGCCGCCATCAACAAGACAGTGCAGGCGATCTCGGCTGCGGCTGACGAAGCCGGCGGCCAGACCGATCTCGTGCGCAAGGATTTCACCGACAAGGAAGTCTTCGCCAAGGCACTGCTTTACAATTCTGCCGCCTTCAAGTCGCTGACCGATATCATGGGCGCGATGCGCGTCGACATCCAGATGGGTTTTACGCCTGAGGAACAGATCGAGGCCGCCCAGCAGCATATAGCCCAGATCTTGAAACAGCTCGACGTCGCCAAGGCGATGGTCTCCAAGGACGGCCAGCCGCTGATCGGGCAGGTCGCAGAGACAGCCGGCAAGCTGGATGCGCTCCTGAAGGGCAGCGGCACGCCGGATGAGAAAGCCTCCGGCATGGCGCCGCTCTTGACCGGCTTCGTCAATACCGAGGGCCAGATGACGCTGCAGTCGGCCAAGAACAGCGACACGGCATCCGCCCGTTTCGTCAGCCTCGACAAGAGCATTGCCGAACAGCGCGAGCTTTTGACCTCGGTCGACCAGGTGCGCGACGGCGCCGACCGGTTGCAGGTGCATGTGAGCCAGATGTTGAGCGCCCGTGATGCAGCTTCACGTGACGTGGTTCTCGCCGACCTCAAGGCGCTGACCGAAACCGCGAAAAAGATCTCCGCGCTCGGCGCCAACGATGCCGTGATGAAAGCTTTTTCGGACAAGGTCGCCCCGGCTGCCGCATCGCTGACGTCAGGATCTGCCGACATGCTGAAGGCGGCTGCGGACTGGAAGGCTGCCCGCCAGCAGTCTTCGGAAATCCTTTCCGGCGCCATGGCCTCGCTCCGCCAGTTCGTCAGCCAGGCGCAGGAGCTCGGCAAGGAGGACAGCGAGCGTTCGGCGAATGTCTCCGTCTTCGCGATGATCCTCGGCACGCTGCTGGCGATCATCGGCGGGTTGATGCTGGTCGAGACGCTGCGCGGCCCGCTGAAGCGCGTTTCCGATATCATGACCCGGCTTGCCGATGGCGATCTCGAAGTGGCGATCGAAGGTCGCAACCGCGGCGATGAAATCGGCGATATGGTGCGCTCGGTCGCGGTCTTCCGTGATGCGGCCGTTGAGAATGTCCGCCTGGAAAAGGAAGCCGAAAGCGCACGCGCACTCTCTGCCGAGGAAGCCGGCCGCCGCGCCAGCGAACGCGCTCGCATCGAAGCCGAACAGAAGCAGGCGCTGAACGCGCTATCCGACGTGCTGCGGCAGCTCGCGGAAGGCAATCTGGAAGTCGGCATGCGCCGCGATCTCGCGACTGATTTCATCGACATGGCCGATACCTACAACCACGCCGTCGAGGCACTGCGCCAGACGCTGGCCGATGTGCGCGGCGCCACTGTCGAGATCAAGGGCGGCACGGGCAATCTTGCATCGTCTGCCGACGATCTCGCCCGCCGTACTGAACAGCAGGCGGCGGCGCTTGAAGAAAGCTCGCGGGCGCTGCGGCACCTGAGCGACGTCGTGCGCTCTACCGCCGACCGCGCCAAGCAGACGGCGCAATCCGTAGACCAGACGCAGGTTTTCGCCAGCCGCTCCGGCGAGGTCGTGGCCAAGGCAGTCGATGCGATGGGCGAAATCAACCGCTCATCCGAGAAGATCGCGACGATCATCGGCGTGATCGACGAGATCGCCTTCCAAACGAACCTGCTGGCATTGAATGCCGGCGTGGAAGCAGCACGCGCCGGCGAGGCGGGCCGCGGCTTCGCGGTCGTGGCGCAGGAAGTGCGCGAACTGGCACAGCGTTGCGCCAAGGCTGCCCGCGAAATCAAGGAGTTGATCTCGGCAAGCGCCGGCCAGGTACAGAGCGGCGTGCAACTCGTCGAGGAAACCGGTCAGGCGCTCGCCGAAATCATCGCCCATGTCGGCGGCGTGCAGCGTCTCGTCGCCGAGATTTCGGCGGCCACCGACGAACAGTCGACCGGCCTTCACGAGGTCAGCAAGGCGGTCCATGACGTCGAACTCATCACCCAGCAGAATGCGGCAATGGTGGAAGAGAACAATGCCGAAATCCAGGGCCTGCGCCAGCGCGTCGACATGCTCTCGGAAAAGGTCAACCGCTTCCGCACCGGCGACGAGGGCGAGGCGCATGACTATGGGCGTGCTGAGGGCCGCTGGGCAGGCCAGGCTGCGTAAGCCGGCTTATAAAGGATGACATTGAGAGAGCCCGTGGTGTTCGCTGAACTGACCCCCGAAAGTTGTTGTCCAACTTTCGGGGATCAGTTCATTCGCATCGCGGGCTTTTCTTTTGAACCATTAGGCAGTCCGGTCGTTTCCCGATCATGTCCAACGAAGGAGATGACCGTGATGGATTGGAACCGTGTTGAAGGCAATTGGAAGCAGATGAAGGGCAAGGTCAGGGAACAGTGGGGCAGGCTCACCGACGACGACCTCGACCAGATCAACGGCCGCCGCGAACAGCTCGAAGGCAAGCTGCAAGAGCGCTACGGTTACGAAAAGGACCGCATCCGCAGAGATGTCGATACCTGGTACGACAGCCAGACCTGGCACTGAGCCATCCGACATTTGATTCCACATCGGAAAGATTTGGCCCCGCTTCTGCGGGGCTTTTTTTGGTGGAGTGCGGAACCGGCGCAATGAACAGAACGAGCGAGGTGGTGCGCTGCGGCTCCCTCGCTCGTTTCTGACTGAGTGGGGAGATTAGGGAACGCCTTGCCAAGAGCCACGAAAGTCGCGTCGCATCTCTGCCGGCCCTTCGCATGGCTTCGGGTGCTTCGCGGGGATCCTCACTCACCCACCCGTGACACTCATATGCCGGGCCACGGCGGGCCTGTTGTGCGTGCGGTCGATGATGAAATCGTGGCCCTTGGGCTTGCGGGTGATCGCCTCGTCGATGGCCGCATGGAGCAGGCCGTCGTCTTCGGTGGCGCGCAATGCGGCGCGCAGGTCGGCGGCGTCGTTCTGGCCGAGGCACATATAGAGCGTGCCAGTGCAGGTCAGGCGCACGCGGTTGCAGCTCTCGCAGAAATTATGGGTGAGCGGCGTAATGAAGCCTAGGCGGCCGCCCGTCTCCTCGACTGTCACATAGCGGGCAGGGCCGCCGGTCTGATAGTCGATATCGGTGAGGGTGAACTGCTGCTCCAGATCGGCACGCAGCTTGGAGAGCGGCAGGTACTGGTCGGTGCGGTCTTCTTCGATCTCGCCCATCGGCATGGTTTCGATGACGGTCAAGTCCATGCCGCGGCCATGCGCGAAACGCAGCATGGCGGGCATTTCCGCCTCGTTGAAATCCTTCAGTGCCACGGCATTGAGCTTGATCTTCAGGCCGGCCTTCTGGGCGGCATCGATGCCTTCCATCACCTTGGCGAAATCGCCCCAGCGGGTGATCCTGCGGAATTTTTCCGGATCGAGCGTGTCGAGCGAGACGTTGATGCGCCGCACGCCGCAATCGTAGAGCTCCTGCGCATGGCGGGCGAGTTGAGAGCCGTTGGTGGTGATCGTCAGTTCGTCGAGGCCGGAGCCGATCTGACGGCCGAGCTGACGCACCAGGTACATGATGTTCTTGCGCACCAGCGGCTCGCCGCCGGTCAGGCGGATCTTGCGCACGCCCTTGGCGATGAAGGCGGAACAGAGCCGGTCGAGCTCTTCCAGCGTCAGCAGGTCCTTTTTCGGCAGGAAGGTCATGTTTTCCGCCATGCAATAGGTGCAGCGGAAGTCGCAGCGGTCGGTGACGGAGACGCGCAGATAGGTGACCGCCCGCCCGAAAGGGTCGATCATCGGTGCTGCATCAGCAACAAGGGGCGCGACACTGCCTATCGTTCCGACTCTGGTGTTCACGTCAATCTCCGTACTCTCGTCAATGTGGGCATATGCTATTGTGGCGTCAAGGGAAACAGGCCACGGCGCCATGCGAATTTGAGCTTGCGCTGAAAAAGATCCGCGCCTACTCCTCGCATCAGAAAAGGACATCATGATGAGCGATATCTGGCCGACCGAACTCAAGGTCTCGAAAGACCGCCAAAGGCTGGTGGTAAGCTTCAATGACGGGCAAAGCTTCCATCTTTCGGCCGAGCTCTTGCGCGTGCTGTCGCCTTCGGCCGAGGTGCAGGGGCATGGGCCGGGGCAGAAGGTCACGGTGCCGGGCAAGCGCAATGTCACCATCATCTCCGTCATACCGACCGGCAATTATGCTGTGCGCATCGGTTTCGACGATATGCACGATACCGGCATCTATACATGGACTTATCTGCGCGAACTCGGCGAACGAGGCTTCGAGCTCTTCTCGGCCTATGAGGAAGAGCTTGCGGCCAAGGGAATGAGCCGGGACGTAGCGGAAAAGCCGCGCTGATCGCAATAAAACTTAGGGGCAGACGAGGGGGCACATGACGGAAACACATAAAAAGAGCTGGCTGCGAGCCCACGGGCATACCGGCAGCAGGGTCACATTCCTGGAGCTCTTCTTCGATCTCGTTTTCGTCTTTTCCATCTCGCAATTGTCGCACGCGCTCTTTGCCCATTACACCCCGCTTGGGGCTGCCGAAGCAGCGCTGATGATGTTTGCCGTCTGGTGGGTGTGGATCTTCACCGCCTGGGTAACGAACTGGCTCGATCCGGAGCGCATGCCGGTGCGATCAATGCTGATCGTGCTGATGCTGCTCGGCCTCGTGCTCTCGGCCTCCATTCCCGAAGCCTTCGGCGAGAAGGGCCTGCTCTTCGCCTCAGCCTATGTGCTGATGCAGGTCGGCCGCTCGCTCTTCACCACCTATGCGATGCGGGCTGCGGGCCGCTCGGCCACCATCAACTTCGTGCGTATCACCACCTACCTTGCCGTTGCCGGCGTGTTCTGGATATCAGGCGGGTTTCTGGAGCATGAGGCGCGGCTGATCTGCTGGGTGATCGCGCTCTTGATCGAATATTCCGGGCCGGCACTCGGCTTTGCGGTGCCCGGTCTCGGCAAATCCAGGACGGAGGAATGGGACGTTTCCGGCGCGCATATGGCGGAGCGCTGCGCGCTCTTCATCATCATCTGCCTCGGCGAAGCGATCCTGGTGTCCGGCCGCACCTTCTCCGAAATGGAATTCTCGGTCATGACCGGGGTGGTCTTCCTGATCGGCTTCATCGGCACGGTCGCCATGTGGTGGCTTTATTTCCGCTTCGGCCATGAGCGGGCGGCGCATCGCATCGAGCATGAGGATACGCCAGGGAGCTTAGCGCGGCAGGCCTTCACCTATGCGCATATCCCGATCCTGGCAGGCATCATCGTGCATGCGGTGGCGGTGGAATTCATGTTCGAGCATCCGCATGAGACGGGCAATCTCGCCATCGCTGCCTCCGTGCTCGGCGGCTCCGGCCTCTTCCTGATCGGTAATCTCTGGTTCAAGGGCGCCACCAGCGGACGCCTGCCGCTCTCCCATCTCGCCGGCATCGTGATCCTGATCCTCTGTGCTTTCTTCGCGCCCTTCATGCAGGTCTATGTGATGGGCATTCTGGCAGCGCTGGTGCTGATCATCGTTGCGGCCTGGGAGTTTAGATCGCTGACGCGCGGGTCGGCTGGGCCAGTGCTGCATTGAAGCCGCCTGAGTGTTGAATCAGACCGCCGGGAGAAATTCCTGTGGCGTGACGAGGCCGCCTTCCAGCCAGCGCTTGCCGCGCTCATAGAGCGCCTCCACCTCGCGACCCTTAAGGCACGGCATGTCCCGCTTTACACGATAACCGATCTGCTCCTGGGTATAGGCGAGGTGTCGATATCCGGCCGGAAATCGCTGCAACACGTCCTGGTCGATTTCTGGCACTTCAGCAGGCGAAACAGGATCGATCCTGTCTTTCTCGTAGATCGGCTGCCGGATCACGATTGCCCAACGGTTGTCTCTCATTTCGAGAAAATCATAAAACCGGCCGGTGCAAACCACGTCGCAAAGGCAACCGTGAACCGACGCCCTCTGGGAAATGGTCATCTTCGTCTGCGCAACTGCCCGATGCGTTCTGATGTCGATCGAGCTGCCTCCGAGAAAATGGAGGATGCTCACCCCTTTGTCCCACCCCTCCTTACTGACGCGGATAAACTCCGTAGCTGGCCCCTGGAACCAGGTCGCCATCATCCAGCCGTCGTCATGCCATACGGTCTTGAACCGCTCCCAGTGGCCGGCGTCCCGCCAGATCGCCCAGTTTTGAAGAAGCTCGCCGATCGCAAGCTTGTCATCCCATTCCGCCATCGCCTTTTACCTCAGTTGCGTGCCGTAACCGCGAAGATCGTACCACGGCATCGGCGAGCAATTCAAAAGCCGATCCAGCAGACGCGTCTCAGTCCTCTTCCCTCAAATCCTGTAGCAACACGCCGATGATGCGCTCCATCGAATCGGCTGTTGCCATGCATTGTTCGATTGGCTCCGCAGAGAGGGTGCGCTCGATAAGGGCCGTCTGGACGGCCATGGCCTCCTCGGTCAGCTTGCGACCCTCCGGCGTAAGGTGCAGGCGTAGTACCCGTTTGTCGCGTTCGTCGTCGCGGCGGATGATCAGGCCGCGCTTTTCCATCTGCGGCAGGAGCATGCTCATGTTCGAGCGGCCGACCAATAGTTTCCTTGCCAGTTCCTGCTGCGAAATGCCTTCGAAGCGGTAGAGATTGACGAGAATATCGAGATGCGGCGGCTTGATATCCAGATCGGATAACGCGCGCGCCAAGGATTGCTGCATGAGCTGGCAGGCGCGAGCCACCGCGATCCAGCTTCTAAAACGCGGATGATCCCAGGGGAGGGATTGATTTTTGTTCATCGTTGTACTTTATTGTTCAGTGTTGAACATTATCGGATTCCCATCATGGCAAACTTTGCGCTTGAGGTCACCCGCCTGGGATTTTCGCTCATGCAATCCGTTTCACCGCGCCTTGCCGGCGAGGCGGCCTTCCGGCTGTTCTGCCGCACCCCATCCGCCAGGCCCAAGGGCGAGAAGGCGAGGGCCGCGCATGCGGCAGGTATCGCCAAGCTTGCCGATGCGGAACGGTTCCTGCTGCGCGTCGAGGGCAGGCGGGCGCATGTCTACCGGCTGAATGGCGGAGCGCTCGGCCGGCGCAAGCGTTATCTCGTCACCCATGGGTGGGGCTCCGGCATGGCCTACATGGCCGATCTCGTGACGATGCTGGCGGCTACGGGTGCGGAAGTGATTGCGCTCGATTTTCCGGGCCACGGGCGATCGGGTGGGCGCTTCCTGCATATGGCGCTGGCCGTGAAGGCGATTGCCGCAGCCGAGGCGCGCTTCGGCCGTTTCGATGCGGTCATCGGCCATTCCTTCGGTGGCGCGGCGCTGATGGTTTCGGCCCTGGCCATGCTGCCGGATGTGAAGCCCGTCTCGGCTGAACGTTTGGTACTGATCGGCTCGCCCAGTGAAATGCAGTGGCTGTTTACCGATTTCGGCCGGATGCTGCGGCTGAAACCGGCGGCACAGGCCGCACTTGAGGACGTCGTGCATCGCATCACCGGTCGGAGACTTGAGGATTTTGACGCGGGCAAACGAGCCAATCACGTCGGCAAGCCGGTGCTCGTCATCCATGCCGAGGACGACAAGGAAGTGAGTGCTGCCCATGCGCGTCGTTATGCGGCTTCGGGCGGGCATGTGCGGCTCTCCTGGGCCAACGGTTTCGGCCACCGGCGCATCATGTCGGCCGGTCCGGTGCTGAGCGAAGTCGCGGCTTTCCTCGCGGAAGAAGACATCAAAAAAGATGCTGAGATCATTCCGATTTTTGAGCTTCCGGCGCGTCGCGCATCGGTGTAGCGTCCGCCCGGCCGCAGGTCAGACGGCCGGCACTATGGCGGGATATCCATGAAAATCATCGGCAGTATCGAGGAGCTCAACGAAATCTATGGCGCGGGGCTGTCGCAGGCCTCCGTCGACAAGGTGACGAAGGAACTGACGCCGCTCTACCGGGGCATGATCGAGATGTCGCCCTTCGTGGCGCTTGCGACCGTCGGCCCGGAAGGGCTCGACTGCTCGCCGCGTGGCGATCTCGGCGGCGTGGTGCGCATTATCGACGACAGGACGCTGCATCTGCCCGACTGGCGCGGCAACAACCGCGTCGATTCGCTTTCCAACATCGTGCGCGATCCGCGCCTGTCGCTGATGTTTCTCATTCCGGGCTCCAACACGGTCATGCGCATCAACGGCCGCGGCGTCGTCTCCAATGACGAGGCGCTGCTTGCGAGTTTCGAGATGGACGGCAAACACCCGCGCACGGTCACCGTCATCAGTATCGTCGAGGTCTATTTCCAGTGCGCCCGCGCGGTGATGCGCGCCGAGCTGTGGAATGCCGACCACTTCGTCGATCCGGCCAGCCTGCCGACGCCCGGCCAGATGCTGAAGGATGCGGTCGGCGATTTCGACCACGAGACCTACGACCGCGAATGGCCGGCGCGCGCTGCCAAGACGATGTGGTGAGGTGAGGGTGCGCATCATCCGGTGTGACATAGATTAAAAGACCCCTCCCCACAAAGGGGAGGGGCTTAACCTGCCGCGCCTGACTACTTCCGGATCTTTAAGGTCCCGGGTGGGGCGAAGCGGTGCCCCAGGTTAGTCCCTCCCCCTTGTGGGGAGGGGTTTTGACAACGTCCAAACCGGCTACATACTTGACACTATAGACCGGGGACGTGCCGGACAGCCACTCATCTCCATGTCCTCGGACAGGCCCGACGTGTCCAAGAGATGCAGGAGACGATGTCAGGCCACCACTCTCCTCGGAAACAGCACAGCATTCGACGCCGTCCTGAGGCCATCGACGACAAGCGGCGCCTCATAAACTCGAGGCACCTCGATCCCCAGCCTTCCGTGCAGCGCCGCAGCCGAGCGGGGCAGGAAGGGCAGGAGGCAGCGAGCGACGACCGCCAGCCCATAGACCTGCTCGGCAAGGCAAGCGCCGAGACGTTCGGCGGTTGCCTGTCGCTCCGCGGGCGTGAGATCGCCCAGCAGCGCCTTCGCATCCGCCCATGGTACGCGTTTGGCAAAGCGCCTGTTTGCCTCGCCGATAAAGGCGAAGATATCGGCAAGGCCGACATGCAGCTCATAGGCATCGAAAGCTTCAGCGATCTTCCCGGGAAGACGAGCTGCCTCCTGCACGAAATCGCTGTCCTGCAGCGGCGGAACGATCCCGCCAAAGGAACTCGCGAGAAGCGCCAGTACCCGGTTGGCGAGATTGCCGAGCTGGCCGCCGAGCTCTCCTGTCCAGGCGGCTTCGAGACGCCCGCCGGAGAAGTCGCCATCGTCGCCCGAGCGGATATGCCGGAGCAGATAGTAGCGCAGCGCATCCGGCGTGCCGTAGGCATCGATGATGCTATCCGGATCGATACCGTTGCCTGCCGATTTGCCGATCTTCCTGCCATCGACCGTGACATAACCATGCACCGATATCGATGACGGCGGCGGCAAGCCGGCCGAGAGCAGGATCGCCGGCCAATAGATGGCATGGAATTTCGAGATGCCCTTGCCGACGACGTGGATGCGTTCGCCGCCGCCGGTCCAGTAGCGCTTGAAGAGCGTCTGATCGGTGCCGTAGCCGAGCCCCGTCAGATAGTTCGCGAGCGCGTCGAACCAGACATAGACCACCTCATCTCCATCAGAGACGGGAACGCCCCAGCCGCGCGCCCGCTCGGCGCTGCGTGAGACGCTGATATCCTCAAGGCCCCGCCGCAGAAGGGCCAGCACCTCGTTGCGCCGGTGCGCAGGAACGATCGTGAGTTCGCCGCTGTCGATGAGCTGCAGGATCCGGTCACCATGGGGGGACAGGCGGAAGAACCAGTTCTCCTCTTTGACAGGTTCGAGGGGGACGCCATGTTCCGGGCATCGGCCGTCAACGAGTTCTGCGGCCTCGTAGAATTGCTCACAGCCGACGCAATAGAGGCCTTCATAGGCCTTGCGATAGAGGTCTCCATTGTCGGCGCAGGCGTTCCACAAGGCGTGTACGCAAGCGAGATGGCGCGGGTCGCGGGAGGTGCGCACGAATTCGTCGTTGGAAATGTCGAGCCGCGTGCCGAGGCGCTCGAACCTATCGGCATTGGCGCTGACGAAATCCGCCACGGGCAGGCCTGCGGCTTCCGCCGATCGGACATTCTTCAGGCTGTTGTCATCGGTTCCGCACTGGAAGCGGACATTGCGGCCAAGCAGGCGGAAATGGCGCGCATAAGCGTCGGCCTGCACGAGTTCCAGCGCAAAGCCCACATGCGGGGCGGCGTTCACATAGGGGATAGAGGCGGTGATATAGGTGTCCGGCTTGTTCATCGGTTGATCCTTTCGAGGCTGTTTGCCCGCGAGACGGATCGACCCATGAAAAGACCGCCTCGGGGGCGGTCGCTGGTGCATTATGGACGCACGAAACCCGCCACGCTATGAGCGCGGCATCATCATCACTGACGTGTTGATCACGGTTCTGTCCATGCGGAATTGGTAACACCTGGAGCCGCATCCGACAAGCGGGCTGCTTTCAGCGCAATATCGGCTATTCTCGGCGGCCTGATGCGATTGCGCGGAGGAAGCGATGGCGATTGAAAGCGTGAGGACGGGCGGCTGTGCGTGTGGCGCAGTCCGGTATGAAGTCGAAGGCGAGCCGTACCAATCCGGGCTCTGCCACTGCACCAAGTGCCGGAAACTGACCGGCTCGATCTTTTCGGCGACGGCGAACTGGCGCCGCTCGAAGTTCCAGATGGACGGCGAGATCAGCATCTACGACAAGCGATCCTTTTGCCCGATCTGCGGTTCGCGGCTGTTCTTCATGTTCGAGGATGCGGTGGAAGTCTTCCTCGGAACGCTGGATCCGGCGCCTGTTAATATCAGGCCGATGGTCGAAGTCTGGACTGTCAGGCGCGAGTCCTGGCTGCCGCCGATCCCGAACGTCCGGCTTTACGACGAAAACGAACACGCGCCGTAAATTCGGAACGCGCCCATAGTCGTCAATAAAACGTCGATTTGAAGGGAACGATCGCCGAGCCCATGGCGGCGGCGTCGCCTGATATCTCTGACACGATGAGCTTGGGGTGCGGGCGAGGTACGCCGTAGCGCGGGCGGCCGAAAAGTTCGGTGCGTTCGCTCAGCATCTGTGCCAGTCCCGGCGGCACCTGGCCGCCGAAAACGATTGCCTGTGGGTCGTAGATCGCCCAGATGGCGTTGACGAGACGGTTGTAGGCGGGCGTGACCTCCTCGACCCATTCCGCTACACCCGGCCATTTCGGATCGAAATGTTTGCGCAGATAAGGGATCGACGGCACGTCGACATTGTGGCGCTTGAGCTTCTCCAGGAGCAACTGCAGGGCCGGGCGGCGCAGCGTCTCCTCGTCGTCATACATGCCGGAGAATTCGCCGGCATTTCCATTGCCGCCGGCTAGAAGTTCGCCGTCGTTGATCAGGCCGCCACCAAAGCCGTAGTTGAAGCTGAGATAGGCGAAGTGCTTGACGAAGCGGCCGCAGCCGAACATCGCCTCGGCGACCGCGCCGGCGCTGCCGCCATTCAGCAGCCAGACGGGCTTTTTGAAGAGATCGCTCAGCAGCGGCCCGAGCTCGATCAGCGACCATTCATGCAGCGGCATCGAGGCATTGTATTTTGTCCCCGATATCAGAGCGCCGGCAATGCCGAAGCCGATACCGAAGAAGGTCTCGTCATCGAGGCCGTTCAACTGCTGCAGTTCGGCAATGCGTTCGCGCACGCGATCCAGCGCCTGGTTCATGCCCAGCTCCCTCAGCGAGATGTCGCTTTCGCCGAGCACATTGCCTGACAGGTCCACCAGGCAGATGTCGACCACGTCGGAATTGACGGAAATGCCGACCGAATAGGCGTGGCGGCCGTTAAGGCTGAGCATGGGGCTCGGCTGGCCGCGGCCGAGGCCGGGCTTGGGAGACCCCAGCGAAACGATGCCGCGCTCGACGAGCTGGTCGATGATGCGATGGACCGACTGCTGTGTGAGATCCGTATGGCCGGTGATCTCGGATCGTGACAGGCCGGGATTGCGCCAGATGAGTTTCAGCAGGCTGCGCTCATTCGAGGAGACGACGATTTCTTCGCCCGGACGCCGGAAGCGGGAGGCGATCAACGGTTCTGGAGAATAAGCCACGACCCACCTCGAATATACTACAAAAGTGTAACACTGAAACCGACGGCAACCGCTGGTGACTGCATACCGGGCTTCTCTAGTCCAATCAAGCCAGATCTCGTCATCCATTTGTTACACACAAAGTGTATTAACCCGGCCGTTCACGATCCGGACACCGATCCGGCGGGTCTCACATTTCAGGCGAGGGCAAAATGAAGATTTCCATTCTGGTGGCTGCGGCCGCCCTGCTGACGGCTGCGTGTTCTTCTGCTCAGGCAGCCAATTTCGAATTCTGGTATGGCAATACGGGAAGCGTCGAAAAGGCGATCCTGGCGCAATGCGACGCCTTCAATGCGTCGCAATCGGCCAATCACGTCACCTGCGTCGGGCAGGGCAGCTATGAAGTGTCCATGCAGAAGGCAATTGCCGCCTACCGCTCCAACAAGCATCCGGTGCTGATCCAGTTCTTCGATGCCGGCACGCTCGACCTCTTGCTGTCGGACGCCGTCGTTCCGGTTCAGGACGTGCTGCCGGATGTCGACTGGAACAATTACATCAAGGGCGCGCGCTCCTATTACGAAACCTCCGGCGGCAAGCTCTATTCGCAGCCCTATAATGCCTCGACGCTGCTTTTCTACGTCAACAAGACGGAGCTTGAAAAAGCCGGCTTTACCGAGATGCCGAAGACCTGGGAAGACATCATCGAGGCCGCCCGCAAGCTGAAGGCTGCCGGCCATGAATGCCCCTATGTCACCAATGGCGAGCCCTGGTCGATGTTCGAGCAGTTCTCCGCCCGTCATGGCCTGCCGATCGCTTCCGAACATAACGGCTATGATGGCCTGAACGCCGAATATGTCTTCAACTCCACCTTCGTTGCCAAACATCTGCAAAACCTGGTCGACTGGCGCAAGGAAGGCCTGGTGAAGATCGCCAGCGACACCAAGGCCGGCAACTACACCGCCGCCTTCAATTCCGGCGAATGCGCCATGATGGAAAACTCCTCCGGCTCCTATACGGACTCGGCAAAGGCCTTCGAGGGCAAGTACGAACTCTCGGTCGGCCTGACGCCGATGTACAAGAGTTATGAGCGCCACAACACTTTCGTCGGCGGCGCTTCCATCTACATCATGAAGGGCCATGAGCAGGCCGAGATTGACGGCGCCAAGGCCTTTCTCGATTTCCTGCGCAAGCCCGAACAGCAGATGTTCATGACGGCATCCACCGGCTACGTGCCCGTCACCACCGACGTACTCGATGCAATCGCCAAGAGCGGTGACGCCGGTTCGCGCAAATACGCGACGGCCGCCGTCGGTATCGAATCCATGAACGAGCCGGGCACAGCAGATACGCGCGGCATCCGCCTCGGCTTCTATGTGCAGTTCCGCTCGGTGCTGATGGAAGAGACCCAGAAGGCATTCGCAGGAACTGAGACCATGCAGGTGGCGCTCGATAACGCCAAGAAGCGTGGCGACGAGCTGCTGCGCCGCTTCGAGCAGACCTACAAGACGGCAAAGTTGCCCTGATCCATGTCAGGTGCGGCGCTCTGCCTGCGCCGCACCTGCCTTTCTCGAAATGGACATGCGTGATGTCGTCGGAATCCTCGCTTTTCAGCCATCGCTGGCTGCCGCTTTTGCTGGCCGCCCCCTTGCTGCTCTTGATCCTCATCTTCTTCTATGCGCCGATCATTCAGGCCTTCTACTGGTCCTTTTTCCTGGAAAGGCCCTTCGGTGGCGGGTCGGAATTCGTCGGCTGGGATAATTTCCGCCGCGTGCTGTCGGATCCGGAATTCTGGAATGCCGGCTGGCGCACCGTCATCTTCATGGTGGTCGCCTCGTCGCTCGCGGTCGCTCTGCCGCTGATCCTGGCGGTGGCCGCCGACCGGAAGATCCGCCTGTCGCTGACGGCGCGCAACGTGCTGGTCTGGCCGAAGGGTGTGGCAGGCGCCTCGATCGGCGTCGTCTTCGCCTTCGTCTTCAATCCCTTCGTCGGTGTTCTGGCGCCGATCAACCATGTCTTTCCAGGCGCCTGGGCGCCGGGCCTCGATGGAACGGATGCCTTCATCACACTCATCGTCGCGCATGTCTGGGGCGGCATTCCCTTCAATTTCGTCATCCTGCTCGCCGGCCTGCAGTCTATTCCGCGCACCATGTTCCAGGCGGCGGCGATGGATGGTGCTGGACCTTGGCGGCGGATCTTCGATGTGCAGCTGCCGCTGATCATGCCGCAGCTTTTCCTGACGCTGGTGCTGGAATTTACCGAAAGCGTCACATCCGCCTTCGCGCTGATCGATACGATCACCAAGGGCGGGCCGGGCGGCTCCACAAACCTGCTGGTCTACAAGATCTATACCGATGGCTTCAGCGGATACGACCTGTCAGGCGCCTCCACCCAGACGGCCATCCTGATGGTCTTCGTCGTCCTTCTCACCGCTGCGCAATTCCTGCTTCTCGGCCGCAGCGTCAACTACGAACGGTAGGAGAGAGCCATGATCGAAAACGCTCGCTCGCTCAATTTCGCCGCCAGCGCCATTCTGGCTGTCGGCATCGTCTTCATTCTCGGGCCGCTCTACCTGACGCTCGCCAATGCATCGCAACCCCACGAATTGCTGCTGCGCAACGGGCTTGCCTGGTATCCGGGCGACCAGTTCATCGCCAATGTTATGCGCGTCTTTACCGAGACCCGTATCCCGATCCAGATGCTGAACAGCATGCTGGTCGCTCTCTACGATGCGTTCTTCACCTGCGCGCTGTCGTTCCTGACAGCCTATGCGCTCGTCTATTTCCGCATCCGCTGGGCAGGAATCGCTTTCGCCGTGATCCTGGCGACGATCATGCTGCCGATCGATATCCGCGTCATCACCACCTATCAGGTGGCGGCGAACATCTTTTCACCGCTGAATACGCTGCTTGATCTGACCGGCGCCAATGCGTTGATCGAAAGCCTGTTCGGTGCGCCGGTTCATCTCGAACTCAGCGTGCTCGACACGCATTTCGGCCTCGTGGCGCCACTGGTTGCGCATGGCACCGGCACCTTCCTGTTCCGGCAGTTCTTCCGCACGCTGCCATCGGATCTCTTCAAGGCGGCGCGCATGGATGGGGCAGGGCCGATCCGCTTCCTCTTCCATATCCTGTTGCCGATCTCGCGCAGCAGTTTTGCAGCCCTCTTCGTGCTGACCTTCCTCAGCGGTTGGACGCAGTATCTCTGGCCACTGGTTGCCGCCTCCAAGCCCGAGATGACGACGGCGGTCGTCGGCCTCGCACGGCTTGTGCCCGACATGGAAGGCGAAGTTCCGGACTTCCCGATGCTCATGGCCGGTGTCGTGGTCGTCTCGCTCATTCCCCTTGTCATGATTGCGCTTTTGCAGCGCTACCTCGTGCAGGGCCTTGTTCTTTCGGAGAAATGACGTGAACGCCATCGATACCGCCATCCGCACCGCTGCCACCAACATCACGCTTGCAGGCGTCACCAAGGCATATGACACGAGATCGACCGTCATCCCGCCGCTCGATGTCGAGCTTCGCGCCGGCGAATTCACCGTCGTGCTCGGCCCATCCGGTTGCGGGAAATCCACGCTGCTGCAGATGATCGCTGGGCTCGAGGCCGTCAGCGGCGGCAAGATCCTGTTCGGCAATCGCGAGGTGCAGGGCCTGGAGCCGAAGCAGCGCGGCTGCGCCATGGTCTTCCAGAATTACGCGCTCTATCCGCATATGACCGTATTCCAGAACATGGCCTACAGCCTGCGGGTCGCCGGTCTGCCCAAGGCCGAGCGCCAGCAGCGGGTCGGCGCGGTCGCCGACATGCTCGGGCTTGCCGCCTATCTCGACCGCAAGCCGGGACAGCTCTCGGGCGGCCAGCGCCAGCGCGTGGCGATCGGCCGGGCGATCGTGCGCGAGCCCGGCGTGCTGCTCTTCGATGAGCCGCTTTCCAATCTCGATGCGCAGCTTCGCCACGACATGCGCGTCGAGCTCGCCGATCTGCACCGGCGCATCGGGGCGACGACCGTTTTCGTGACCCATGACCAGGTCGAGGCGATGACGCTCGCCGACCGGATCCTCATCCTCAACAGGGGCAGCATCGAGCAGTTCGATACGCCGAAGGCGATCTATCATCGCCCGGCTTCGGTCTTCGTCGCGAAATTCATCGGCGCGCCGCCGATGAATATCCTGCCGGTGACATCAGACGGTTCGGCGCTGCGTCTGGCAGACGGGCAGGCGGTTTCTGAATACCACAAAGCTGGCAATTTCCAGCTCGGCATTCGCCCCGAGGATATCGCAATCGAAGCGGGTGGCGCGATCAAAGGCCGGCTGCGGCATCTCGAGGATCTCGGCTCGCATGCGGTACTGGCTGCCGATCTCGCCGGCACCTCCATCCGCATCGCCACACCCTTCGGCGCCGATACCCATCACGCCACCGAGCTTTCTTTCACCTTCCCACGATCCCGGTTGCACCTGTTTGACGGCGAAACGGGGCGCGCCATTCCGGATGCATTCGCCGAGCATTGAAAGATCCCTCCATGAACTACACTGACTATGTGCGCGCGCCCCAAAGGGACTGTGCGGTCGTGGCGCATCGCGGCATCTGGCGCGATGCGCCCGAAAACAGCCTTGCTGCCATCGAAGCGGCGATCCGCGCGGGCTGCGATGTCGTCGAGATCGACGTGCGCCGCAGCGCCGATGGCGGGCTGTTCCTGCTGCATGACAAGACGCTTCAGCGCATGGCCGGCATCGACGCGGTGCCGGAGGCGCTGAGTTCCGAGCGCCTCGCGAGCCTCACGCTGAAAAACCGCGATGGCGGCGAAGGCAATGAGATGACCGGCGAGAAACTGGCGAGCCTGCGAGAGCTTTTCGATCTCACCCGCAACCGCATCTTCCTGCATCTCGATGTCAAGGATCGGGCCGTCATCCCCGAGGTCATCGCCTGTGCCCGCGACCTTGATGTCGAGGCGCAGGTGGATATCTGGGGCAGTCTTCGCACTGCAGAGGATCTTGCCTGGGTGCGCGAGACAGTCATGCCTCACGGCATGTTGTTCATGGCGAAGTCACGGATCGGCGCTACGCATGCGGCAGCCGAGCTGGATCTCCTGTTCCGACTCGCGCCGCCCGTTTGCGAAGTCTGCTTCGACCATATCGACGATATCTCGGCTCTCCATACCCGTATCGGCGAGACGGGCATGAAGCTATGGGCCAATACGCTCGATTCCGTCGCCTTTGCCGGCTTCACCGATGCGGCCGCCATTGCGGATCCTGACGCCATCTGGGGCCGGCTTATCGAGGCCGGCATCTCGCTTATCCAGACCGATGAACCGGTCGCACTGAAATCATACCTCGCCGGCCGTCGCGGCTGACACATAAGGAAAGACCATGAGCTACAAAGACTTCATCGCCGACCCGAACCGCTCCTGCGCCATCGTCGCCCATCGCGGCGCCTGGCACGGCGCGCCGGAAAACAGCCTGGCCTCCATCGAGAACGCCATTGCCGCCGGCGCCGATATCGTCGAAATCGACGTGCGCAAGAGCGCCGATGGCGAGCTTTTCCTGATGCATGACGATACGCTCTCGCGCATGGCCGGCATCGACCGCGATGCGGAGACTTTCACCATGGCCGAACTGCAGGCGATCACGCTGCGCGAAGGCAATGGCGGCGAAAATCGCGCCGTCACCGACCAGCGCATTCCAACGCTGAAGCAGGCTTTCGAAGCCATTCGCGGCCGTATCTTTGCCGATCTGGATCTGAAGGATCGCGGGTTGTTTTCGGAGGTAGCAGCCTGCGCCCGCGAGATGGGCGTCGCATCTTCCGTCGACCTCAAGACCGTCGTGATGAACCGCGCAGACATCGACTGGGTGCGCGCCCAGACTATCGAAGGCGTGCCCTTCATGGCGATGGCGCAGTTTTCGGCTGGCGATGTCGGCGACAGGCTGGCGCTGCTCTCGGAGCTCAAGCCCTTCATGTGCGAGTTGCGCTTCGACGATCTCAAGACCATCGCAAACAATCAGCAGCTCTTCAGGGATGCCAATATGGCGATCTGGTTCAATACACTTGACATGGCTGCCAGCGGCGAATGGACCGATCCCAGGGCGCTCGCCGATCCCGACGCCATCTGGGGCCGCCTCATGGATGCCGGTATCAGCACCATCCAGACCGATGAGCCGGCTGCCCTGCGGCACTATATCGAGGCCCGGAAATCGTCACGAAATCCAGCTAAAGGCCGCGTCGCGGGTTGATCCTCTGCCGACACGCGGGCCATCCGCCGCAAGACGAGGTGGCCCGCGTTGGGCTATTTCACCGGCACGACGAGCGGTGACCCCTTGGTGACGATATAGGTCGCCAGTTCCGAGGCCTTGCTAATGCCGACATTCCTTGCCGAGTGGGCAACGCCCGAGGGAATGAAGAGCGACTGGCCGGCCTTGAGTGTCACCGGTTTCCGGCCATCGAGCTCATACTCCAACGAACCTTCGATGACATAGGCGATCTCTTCGCCCGGATGCTGGTGCTTCGGCGCAAGGGCGCCGGGGGCGAAATCGACGCGGACCTGGACGGCCTGGTGGCCGGGCACGTCGATATCATCATGGACGAGATCGGTGCGCTTAATCGGTTGGTCGGCATAGGCGGGTGCCAGCTGCATTGCGCCGACAGCGAGCAGGGCAGTCATTGCCACGATCTTGATCGCATTCATTTCCATATCCTTCCGTCAGTTGCTTGAGCCCCTTGATCGGGCGACGAGGGCATTTGAGCAGAGGAATGAATTGGAAATGTTTCCGCCATCGGGGCTTTTTGTATCGCCATGTATCTGCGCGGCAGGCGGGAGATCGAGGCCGGAAGCATCCGATCGACCGATGCTTGCGTAGCGCGACAACAGCCAGAGACGGTGGTAAAATTGGCCATCGGTTGCTCCTCTTAAGGGGGAAGGGGATGGGCAAGCCTGCAGAAGGGCCTTCTATTACGCCGTCATCATCAGTGGGAAGGGCCATTATGGACGAGGTCCGTCAATCGCCCCTTCTTGCGCTCATCGTTTTCGTGCCTGTCGTCATTGTGCTGGAGCGGTTCACACCCGACGCGCACACGCTGTTGTTCCTGCTGTCGGTCGTGGCGATCGTGCCGCTGGCCGCTCTCTTGAGCCGGGCGACCGAGGCGGTTGCGGCAAGGACGGGAGATGCAGTCGGCGGACTGCTCAATGCCACGCTCGGAAACCTGACCGAACTCGTCATTTCGCTGGCGGCCCTGCAGGCGGGGCAATATCTGCTGGTCAAGGCGTCGCTGGCGGGCGCGATCGTCACCAATACGCTGTTCATGCTCGGCGGTTCTTTCCTGCTCGGCGGGCTCAAGCATCACATTCAGGAATTCAATAGGGTCAATGCGCGCTTTCAGGCTAGCTTGCTGTTCCTGGCAACGATCGCGGTTCTTGTGCCGTCGCTGCTCAGCGAAGCGGATCAGCCGCCGGCACCCGAAGTGTCGCAGACGCTGAGCCTCGGGCTTTCGATCCTGCTCATCGTCGTCTACGCACTCGGCATGTTCTTTTCGCTGCGCACCCACAAGGAGCTTTTCGCCAGCGTCAGCCATGGCGGCGAAGAGGAGAAACCGTGGCCAATGACGCTGGCTCTCGTCCTGCTGGTTGTCGTGACGCTGCTGGTGGCGCTGGTCAGCGAGATCTTCGTCGGATCGGTGCAGGTTGCCGCCGAACATCTCGGCATGACGCCGGCCTTTGTCGGTTTCATCGTCGTGGCGCTGGTGGGCGCGGCCGCGGAAATGACGACGGCCTTTTCGGCGGCGCGTGCCGATCGGCTGGATCTCAGCGTCGGCATCGCGCTCGGCAGTGCGGCCCAGATCGCGCTCTTCGTCGCGCCTCTCCTGGTGGTGGTCAGCTATTTCATCGGCCCGGAACCCATGACGCTGCAATTCTGGCGCGGCGCGGTGACAATGATGATCGTTGCCACGCTCGCCGCCACGCTCTTGTCCAATGGCGGACGCGGCGCCTGGTATGCGGGGGTCATGGCTCTGGCGCTTTACGGGATTTTCGCTTTCACCCTGTTCGTCCTACCGCCGGCAAGTCCGTCCTGATCATTCGCCCTGCCGAATGGCGGCTGGGGACGCATGCCCGATGGATTGGCCCGATGGATTGCAGGAGGGGAATGGCAGGGACATGACGACAAAGATCGGTACGACATTTCAATCGAGTACACGGATGAGACGCCTGTTCTTCGCGGCGCTTTTCAACCAGATCCGCATCCTCTGGCCGATTTTTTCCGGCGTGCTGATCGTCATGGTCGGGGCTGGCGCCGTTGTCGGCTGGATCGAGGGCTGGGGCATTGGTGAGAGCCTGTATTTCACCTTCGTCACCGGTCTGACGATCGGCTACGGCGATCTTGCGCCGAAGAGTACCATAGCACGCATCCTGTTCGTGCCGATCGGCCTTTGCGGCATCATACTGACCGGCCTTGTTGCCGCCGTCAGTGTGCAGGCGCTCGATGCGGCGGGCCGCGCCCGAACCGAACAGGATGATCTCAACGATACCAGATCGTAAGGCGTCACGCTGATTGCATCATCCGGTTTCCATGCGTAATCAAATACAATAGTGTTGACTAATTGATCAGCATCCACTATTGGATTTTCCATGATCGAAGCTGAAACCATAACCGCCGTCATGCGCGCCCTTGCCGATCCCACGCGGCGGGCCGTGTTCGAGCGCATCGTCAATTCCGAAGAGATCACCGTGGTCGAACTGACCCGCGGCAGCAAGGTCACGCAAGGCGCCATCTCCCAGCATCTCAAATCCTTGAAACAGGCCGGTCTCGTCAGCGAGCGCCCGGAGGGCCGCAACGTCTATTACCGCGCCGAGCCCGGCGGTCTGGCGCCGCTGGCCGACTGGATGAGCCATTACGGCATCTTCTGGCGCGAACGCTTCACCGATCTCAGAAAGCTCTTGAAGGAAATCGACCCATGAACCAAGTCATTCACCCCGAGAGGCACGCCTCCGACACGCAGGCCATCGTGGTCGACGAAGTCTTCCCGCATGCGCCTGACATCATCTGGAAGGCACTGACCAGCGGAGACCTGATCGGCCGCTGGTTGATGCCACCTGATGGATTTGCGCCTGTGGCCGGCAACCGCTTCACCTTTCAGACCAAACCGGCAGGCGAATGGGATGGCACCATCCATTGCGAGGTGCTTGAAGTCGTACCGAACCAGCGGCTGTCCTATGCGTGGAAGGGGGGCCATGAGAGCAATGCCGACGGCTACGGCTCGAAACTGGAGACGGTCGTCACCTTCACTCTTGCCAGGACCGACACAGGCACACGCCTGCGCCTCGTTCATTCCGGCTTCGTGCTTCCCAGGAACGACACCGCCTATCGCAACATGAGCGAGGGCTGGAAGAAGGTTGTCGAGCGGCTAGACACCGTCGTCGCCGAAGAGGCGTCTTCGCGGATACGGCATTGATTCAAGAGGAGAACGACATGACCAAGTCCCATACCGGTGGCTGCGCCTGTGGCGCGATCCGCTACGAGATATCAGGCGAGCCGGCCGTCATGGTCGATTGCCAGTGCCGGCAGTGTCAGCGCTCCAGCGGCACCGGGCATCAATCGCATCTGACCTTTATCGCTGCGGAGGTGAAGGTCGAGGGAGAGGCATCCTCGTGGCAGACGGTCGGCGAGGGCGGAACCGTTAAGCAGCGCGGCTTCTGCCCGACATGCGGTTCGGCCGTCTACATGACGTTTCCCGACATGCCCGAGGTCTTCATCGTCACGCCGGCAAGCCTCGACGACCCGAGCCGCTATCAGCCGCAACTGGTGTCCTGGACCGCGGCCGGATATGCTTGGGACCACCTCGATCCGGCCGTGCCGAAATTCGAGAAAATGCCGCCGGCGTGATGGCTAGACCTCTATGAGGGCTCAGGGATAGAGCTGACGCATCCTTGCGTCGATCTGAGCCCAGCTAAATTGCCCGAGTGGGCTGCTTGGCCCTTTTGCCTGATCGTGGGGCCAGTCTTTAGACGAGGACCAGCGACCAGCGGAACTCTACAGTCTCCATCCGAATTTCGGCTCAGCGAAGAAACAGATTCCGTGCAGACCAGATGCAAAAAGCCGCGGCGATCAGCCAGATGACGATGATCGCGATAAGCCCCGAACGGCTGACCGGGCGCTGTGCCCGCTGGGTGGCCATGTCCCGGAATTCCGCCATCAGCGGCTCCGGAATGAGGCGGATGGCGATGAGGATGCCGAACGGAACGATGATGAGATCATCGAGATAGCCGAGCACGGGCACGAAATCCGGGATGAGATCGACGGGCGAAAGCGCGTAGGCAGCAACCGCGCCGGCGACGATTTTGGCCACAACAGGCGTTCGGCTGTCACGCGCGGCAATCCAGAGTGCGACCACGTCGCGTTTCACGGATCGCGCCCATTGTTTTGTCGCTGTCAGCCATTCGCTCATTCTTGCGCGGCTTAGAACTTCACCTTGAGCCCAAGCATGGGTCCCTGTTGGACCACATCGAAGACGAATCCGTCGTTGCTGTAATCGACCCCGAGTGCGCGGTAGCCGGCAAGCGCCGAGACGGTGTTGTTGAAGTTGTAGCCGATCGCCGCGGCGACGTCCCAATCAAGGTCGGCACCGCCGGCACCGATAAGTCCCCAACCGGTCAGGTAGATTTCCGGGGTGATGGAATAGGTTCCCTTGAAACCGGCCATGCCATCGACCCAGGTTGCCTCATCGGTGGCAGAACGTCCGTCGAGAAAGCCGCCGCTGAAGGACAGTTCGCTTTTGACGGACCACACGCGCCCGCCGCCGACAATGTCGAGCCGCGCTGCATTGTCCTCGTAGACCGAGTAACCGGCACCAAGCAAGCCTGCGAAGGTTTCGGACGAGAGTTCGACGTCAGTCGCCAAAATCCCCCTCGGCGTGCCCGACTGACCTGATATCTTCGAATAGATTACATCGCCGAAGATGCTGTAAGGTCCGTAACGGGCTTCCCCCATCGCCATCGCGGCGAAATCGAGGTGATCGAGGATGTCGCTGAAGCTGGCATCGACCTGAACTTCCGGCAGTCCGAACTGGGCAACGTCGCCCGACAGCCCTGCCGCCCAGAAATAGGGCACGAATGTAAACGTCCAGCCACTTTCGGTCTTTATCGGCTGCAGCTGCGGCGTCATCGGGGATTGGATGTCCGCGGCCAAGGCACCGCCGGTGATGAAACAGATTCCGATGCAGGCCAGAGTTCGAATGACAGAAGATTTCATTATTTCCCCCGCAAATGCTCAGCGCGCGATGAAAGCCGAATCCCGCCCCAACAGCCTCGATCATGATCGAGGTCTCAGATTTTTCCAAATATTTTCGACTGCTAATATTTTTGGTTGCCGGCGGCATTTTGTAACCGTGGCTTGATTGCCACAGTCGGCGCCTGTTCTGTTCGCATTTGCCTAGCCGACATGTGCCCCCTGGTTTGCCGCTCCCAGAAACCAGTCACGCGCCTGCTCGCCGTCGGCAGATACGCCTTCACCATTCTTGTAAAGCGTTCCTAAGGCATGCTGCGCGTGAGCGTGGCGGGTTCGAGGCAATTGCCCTATCAATGCAGCATCAAGCCGGCTCAATAACAGGTCGTCACCGCTCGGCCGTAGGCATCGTAGACGGTCCGGCAGCCGGTCGACGCCGCCGCGCCCACGGCGACGGCTCGGCGTGTCGTCCGCCTTGCCACGCCGGCATAGCTCATCGGCGTCGCCGGCCGACCGATACGCGCCTCGGCCTTGCCGACCCAGGTCTCGGGATTCGACAATGAGCCATTGTCGGCCATGACCAGAGCGCTGAGGCCAACCATGCCGGCGATCATCGTTTTCGTGATGTTCATTGTTGCGCTCCTTCTGTCGCGGCAGGCGGCACCTCGTCGAGAGCCGAAAGATCCTTGATCTCCACCTTCGAGCCCGCGCCATCGACCTTGAATTCAAACGCCGCATTCCCGATTGCCGCACCTGGCTTCCAATCCCGGACCTCGACCGTGTATTGCGGCGAGCCGGTCACCGTCTTGCTGGTGATCACCATCTTGCACGGGATCGGTTCCGGACCTGTTCTGACCCAGAGCTGCCAATCGGTCTCGTTGTTCCTGAAGGCGAGGTGCTCGCACTCGACACCATCGATGACACCCTGGCCGATGTATTTTGCGGCCAGCACGTCTGCGCTCAAGGCGGCATAGACATCGCTCAAGAGCAGATCAACGCCCGGCGCACCGATGCCGAACTCATGGCGCATCCGATCGACCAGGGCATCAATCGTCCCGCCGGCGCTCGCCTGCGCATACTTCTTGTTGTCGATGTCATGGATCGTCAGCGTGGTCCCGTCGAAGATCATCTCCACAGCTGCATAACCGCCAACACGCTCCACTCTCAATTTGTCGGGACGCTTCAACTGCAGGGTCGTCGAACTGTCGAACTGGATTTTCTCGAGTTCCGGCGTGATCACCTCGATGCTCGAGTTGAACTTCGCCGAGATCGTCGACTGCCTTGCCAGATAGTCCGACATCGACCTGAGAACGGCTTTGGGATCGACTTGGGGATCGACTTTGCCGCCGTTCGCAAACGACGGCACGACTACTGCGCTTGCCAAGGCCAAGGCGATGATTGCCCTGCGAGTCGTCCGCAACCCCAGAAACTCTGTGAGAAAAGGCCTATCTGTGATGCCATTGCAATACCGCATCGTCCCCCCTTTAAAGGAATAGCCCAATTACACCTTCACACTAGGCGTCAGTACCTACGCCGCGAAGCTGGGCCGCTCCTCAGCGAAGAATAGCGCAGTAAACCGGAATTAAAATAAGTATTTTCTAATGTATGTATTTGCCCGATATCATCGTCATTGACGCAGATCAAAGTCGTCAGCACTTTGCGCCTATTCTGCGATATCCCGGGCCGAGTGCCGGGAGCAGAAGAAACTCGGCCTCGCGCCATGCTGGAATATGTTGCCGGGACAGGCCCGGATGTTTTCCATTTGTTCTTTTTCGCCGTTACGTTACATTGCTCTCGTGCGCGACGCCGATTTTCGCGAAAAAGGAGTTTGCATGAAGGCGATTTTGTTTGGGATTTTCTTGTTCGCCGCCGGAAACGCGTCTGCTTCCTGCGATCTGGTTTCGGCTCCGTGTTCTACCGACAGTTCAGGCAATACCTATATCAGAGAGCAGAATCTCGGTGGCGGCTACAATACGTATCGGAACGGAGATCTCTATTCGCAGACGCATCAGCAGCTCAATGGCACCTATCGAGAGACCTATTCGAGCGGCGGCTACCGGACTTATTACAGCGACCCCAATCGCCGCGACCCTTATCGGGACGATCCGAAGGGCACGGTCGGCCGCTGAGGTGAAGCCGATCTGCAGCCCACCCTGAGCGGTTTTGACAACGGCGCCATTGCTGCTGAAGCGGGCCGGACACCTGCTCCACACTTTGCTGCTGGAATTGCTCTAGTGATGCTTGAAATACTGTACCTCGCGCTCATGTTTTTCGGCGGCTTCCCGGGTCTTGAAGGTGCCAAGGTTCTTGCGTTTGTGCGTCTTCGCATCGGGTTTGCGGGAATAGAGACGATATTCGCCTGACTTCAGTTTGCGGATCATCTGAACCTCCTGTGCTGAGGGGTAAATCCCCGCAGCCTCATCCGGTTCCGGCTTGCAAGGACGATCTTTCTCAAAGTCACCGTGTGGCGATAACAGGCCGAAGCACGTCGATCAGCTCGGTGGAGCCTCTGCGGACATCGGGCGCATTCGGCTCGACGTCGATGAGGCCGCCTCGGCTGTGAACCTCGTAAAGCTTGGTCAGGAAATCGGCGGCGCTGGCGCTCATCACCCGTCCCAGGCTTTCGCGCCACAGCGAGCGGGGCAGGGCTTCAACGCGTTCGTCGTCGCGATCAGATGATCGCTTCGATCAGAAACGGCCCGCGGCGCCTGAGCGCGCTGTCGAAGAGATCGGCAAATTGCTCGCAGCTGTGCGCGCCCGCGGCATCGACGCCCATGCCCTTGGCGATCAAAACCCAGTCCCAGGCGGGGTGATCGAGGTCCATCATCCGCCGGGCGTTTTCGCCGATTCCGTTGACGCCGACATTGCGCATTTCGGCATGAAGCACGGCATAGGCGCGGTTGGCGAAGATGATCGTCACCACGTCGAGGTTTTCACGCGCCTGCGTCCACAGGCCCTGCACCGTGTACATGGCGCTGCCATCGGCCTGCAGATTGATGACCTTGCGGTCGGGACAGGCGATCGCCGCACCCGTCGCAAGCGGTATGCCGCAGCCGATCGAGCCGCCCGTGTTCATCAGGTAATCGTGCGGCGCCGAGCCGGCCGAAAGTTCGAAGAAGCGGCGGGCCGAGGTGACCCCCTCGTCGCAGACGATGGCATTGTCGGGAAGTCTTTCCGCCACCATCACGGCGATCGCATCTTCGGTCAGATGCCCGAAAGGAGTGATATGGTCGGAAGCGGTACTTGCCCTTGGCAGAGGCTGCGATGGCCTGACGCCAAGTTCGTCCCTGAGTGCTTCCAGCGCGCCTTTCAGATCTTCGCCATGCCTTGCCAGGGTCAGAACCTTGCAGCCTTTGCGCACCAGCCTTCCGGGCTTGCCCGGATAGGCAAAGAAGGCGACAGGCTCGGGCGCGCCAACCAATACCAGCACATCGATATCGGCCAGTAGATCCAGGGCGGCGTCGATCGGGTAGGGGATGCGGGTCACGGCGACACGGCCGCGGCCGCGCTCGACCCTCGGCAGTTGCATCTCGCTGAAGAGACGCACATCCCTGGCAGCCGCAATTGCACCCGCAATCTCCAGGCAGTCAGCGCGGGCAGCCGCACCGCTGACCAGAATTCCAGCCTCTCCGGGCGTGTCTCTGATGGCGGCGGCAACCTCGCGCACGACGTCCATGTTCACGGCCGATGGCACTGGCCGAGACAGCCTCACCGGCTGCTCCGCTTCGACATCGCCCCAGGCAGCATCCGCCGGCAGGATGAGCGTTGCCACACTGGGCGGTGACATTGAGGCACGGTAGGCGGCCTCCGTCGCGCCGGCAATTTCTTCCGGGCTGCGGATACGGTGCACCCAGTTGGACATCGCGCCTGCCAAGCTCTCGATGTCAGATGTCAGCGGCGCGTCAAGGGGAAGATGATAGGAGGCATGATCGCCGACGATGTTGATGACCGGTACTCTGGCGCGGCGGGCATTGTGGAGATTGGCAAGGCCATTGGCGAGCCCCGGCCCGGTGTGCAGCAATGTCGCCGCCGGGTGATCGGTCATGCGCGCATAACCATCGGCCGCGCCCGTCACAACGCCCTCGGAGAGGCCAAGAACGCAGCGCATTTCCGGCTTGCGGTCGAGGGCGGCCACGAAATGCATTTCCGACGTGCCGGGATTGGCAAAACAAACCCTGACGTCGTTTGCCAGGAGCGTATCACACAGGCTGTCCGCACCATTCATGGCAGTTTCCTCCCGCTTGCTTCAGCCTTGCACGAGAAAAATATAAGCACAACCTTGAATAACGCGTCCGTCCGGGCGTTTCCTCAGGCCGACATCAGATGATCCAGAAGGCTGCGGGCATGGATCGATAATTCCGCTCGTTCTGCCGTGCAGACCACCAGCTGCCGTGTCGCCCAGTCATCCGAGAGGCGGAGAACGACAATCCCGGATGATCGCCCGGCGCGGCGGGCGGCCGTTTCAGGCACGATGCCGATACCGATATCGGCACCCGCCAGCCGGCAGATGGCCCCGAAATCGCGCAGCCGCACGCGGGTCTTCAGCCTGATGCCGATGCGGCCCGCCTGCACATCGATATGATCCTGCAGGGCGCCGCCGGCGAGGCCGATGAAATGCTCATCGACGAGATCGGCGAAGCGGACACGGCTCTCTCGGGCCAGGGGATGGCCCTTGCTGACAACGACGACGAGCCGATCCATGGCGAAAGGTCTTACCGCCAGCCCAGCCATATCCGCCGCGGCCGAGAGGATGCCGATCTCGGCGTGGCCAGCCGCCACGCTTCTGGCAATCTCGAGGCTCTGCCGTTCCTTCAACTGCAGATCCACCTGCGGGTTGGCGGCCATCCAGGATGCGAGCCGTTCAGGCAGATGTTCCGATATGGCAGCCGTGTTGGCGAGAATGCTGATCGTCGAGCGCAGCCCCCGCGCATATTCACCGAGCTCGCCATGCATCTGCCTGATCTGGCCGAGAATCACGCGGGCATGGTGGGCGAGCGCTTCCCCGGCTTCTGTTGGCGAGACGCCGCGCCGGCCGCGTTCCAGCAGGATGACTTCGCCGAGCGCCTCCATGTCGCGCAGGCGTTCGCTCGCAGCGGCAAGCGAGAGCCCTGCATCTGCCGCCCCATGGGTGATGCTGCCGGCATCGACGACGGCGAGAAACAGGCGAAGGTCGGTCAGATCGAAACGCATTTTGCCACGATAGGATATTTTGTGCCTTCGGACCAGCCGAAGGCAGGCTCGGGAACTTCCGCATTGTCCGTGGCCTAGGAGCTGCTACCGATGCGGCATGTCCGAGCTTTCCATCGCCTTCCTGTCAGCAATCACCGCGACTTTCTTTGCCGCCGGCCTCGTGAAGGGTGTCACCGGCATGGGACTTCCAACGGTCGCCATGGGCATATTGGGCGTTTTGACCTCGCCGCTGACGGCGGCAAGCCTGCTGATCGCACCATCGTCAGTCACCAATCTCTGGCAGTTGTTTGCAGGCCCGAGCTTCGCTCCGCTTCTGCGGCGGTTCTGGCCGATGATGACAGCCGTCGTTGCGGGAACGATGATTGGGTCGGCATGGCTTGCGAGCGGCGATACCAGCCTTACGACCAAGGGGCTTGGCGCAACGCTGGTGCTCTATGCTGCCTATGCGCTGTTTGGCCGTCCGCTCCGCGTGCCGGCGGCGATGGAGCCATGGCTTACGCCCGTCATCGGTGCGGCGACGGGCCTCGTCACGGGCAGCACAGGCGTTTTCGTCGTCCCGGCCGTGCCTTATCTGCAGGCGCTCGGGCTTGCGAAGGATGATCTGGTGCAGGCGCTCGGCCTGTCCTTCACCGTCTCTACGGTTGCGCTTGCAGCCTCGCTCGGCCTGCGCAACGCCTTCGAAGGGGACAATCTTGCGCTTTCGGTCTTGGCGATCCTGCCGGCACTGGCGGGCATGTGGGCCGGGCAGGGGCTGCGCGATCGGATTGCGCCGGCAACCTTCCGCCGCTGGTTTCTCGTCTGCCTTCTGCTGCTCGGCGCCGAGATGTGTCTGTGGCCGCGCTGAGGCCCGTCGACTTTACGGTGCCACGCCGGTCACCTTGCACTCGGCATCGGTCGTGAAGGTGCCCTTGTTCTGGTCAAGCACGGTCAGCACGTTGCCGAAGGGATCGCGCACGACGGGCGCCGGTGAAGTGCGTAGAGCGTCTGCATTCTCCCTTCTTGAGTAAAAGGGAGAACGCTTGTGAACAGGCTTGTCTGTCACCGCTGAAGAGCGTCATGCAGGCCGTTCGGAAACGCTCGTTCGCCACTTGATGAGGTGCTTTTCGGCGATGTCCAGGATGCTGTCGATAATCAGGACGAAGACGGCCAGGATCAGGATGCCTGCGAAAACGCCGACCGCATCGAAATTGCCTTCTGCCTGGGCGATGAGGTAGCCAAGACCAGCGGAAGAGCCAAGATATTCGCCGATGATCGCTCCAACGACGGCAAAGCCGACCGATGTGCGCAGGGAGGAGAGGATCCAGCTCGCGGCTGCCGGGAAATAGACGTGGCGGAGCAGATCCGACCGCCTGGCCCCTAAAATGCGGGCGTTCGACAGCACCACCGGGTTCACTTCCCGGACGCCTTGCAAGGCGTTGAAGAACGTGACGAAGAACACCAGCGTCACGGCGAGCGCCACCTTGGACCAGAGGCCGAGGCCGAGCCAGAGGACGAAGATCGGCGCAAGTACGACTCGAGGAATCGCGTTCAAGCCCTTGATGAAGGGGTCCAGAATACGCGCGGTCGAACGGCTGAGACCGAGCCAGACGCCTGCTGCTACACCAAGTGCCGTGCCGACCAGATAGCCGAGCACGGTTTCCGTCAGGGTGATGGCGACATGGTTATAGAAGCTGGTGTCCACCACCCAGGATGCTACCTGATTGAAGATGTCGACCGGAGCTGGAAAAAAGAAGACGTCGATGAAGCCGACCGCAACGCCGAGCTGCCAGCCGCCCACAATTGCTACCAAGAGCACGATTTGGATAAGGCGTTCAGTCATGGCGTTCATAGCTTTTCTCCACTTCGCCGCGCAGCGACGCCCAGATGTTGCGATAAAGATCCATGAAGCGCGGATCGAGCTTGATTTCCGCGACATCGCGAGGGCGTTCGAGATCGACGGGGAAGCTGTCGATCACGCGCGAACGCGGTCCCGCAGCAAGCACCACGACCCGATCACCGAGAGCAATTGCCTCCTCGAGGTCGTGCGTGATCATCACGACCGCGCGTCTTTCCTCCTGCCAAAGCCGCAACAGTTCGTTCTGCATCAGATGGCGGGTATGGATATCGAGCGCGGAGAAGGGTTCGTCCATCAGGATGACCTTGGGACCGGTGATCAGCGCCTGGGCCATCTGGACGCGCTTGCGCTGTCCGCCTGAAAGCTGGTGGGGATAGCGATGCTCGAACCCTTTCAGCCCGACTTTCGCCAGCCATCTCATCGACTGCTCGCGACGTTCGGCAGCACCGACACCCTTGAACATGGGTCCGAGCTCCACATTCTCGATCGCGGTCTTCCACGGAAGCAATGCATCCTGCTGAAAGAGATAACCGATGTCGTTCTGAACCCCGCGTACCGGCTGACCGTCGATCGATACGGTGCCATCAGCAGGTTTCAGCAGGCCGGCGATTGCATTGAGTATTGTGCTCTTGCCGCAGCCGGTTGGACCAACGATGGCGAGGAACTCACTATCGGAGACTTTCAAGTTCACATCCTGCACGGCCACATAGGCGCCGAAGGCCATGGTGACCGAGTCGATGGAAACCATCGGCTTTGCCTGATGCGGACTGTCCGTCGGGGGTGCGGTTTTTTTCACTACGGTCAATGCCATGACCTCCTCCTGTCAGTTGGCTGCGACGTTCGGGACCTTGCCGACGAACTCGTTCGTGTAGGTTTTCGTAAGATCGATTTCAGCCGCGGCGACTTTTTCGTTGAAGCTCTTCAGGACGGCGAGGGGAATCTTGATATCTTCCTCGTTGATGCGCCCATCCTTCGAGAAGATCGCTTTCGCGTTCTCGACCGCCTTGACGTAGGTGTCACGATCGCCGGAAATGAACTCCTTCGGCAGCTTGTCGACGATCTCCTCCGCCGAGTGGCTATTCATCCACTCGAGCGCTTTGACCGTCGCATTCGTGACCTTCTGGACGGTCTCCGGATTCTTGTCGATATAGCTCTGCGTGGCATAGAGGACGGAGGTCGGGTAAATCCCGCCATAGATCGCCTTCGCACCGTCGTCGCTGCGCCCGTCGATCAGGATCTTGCCGACGCCCTTGGCCTCGATGAAGGTCGCTGCCGGGTCGTAGTTGACGAGGAGGTCGACCTTGCCCTGCTCAAGGGCCGCAACGGCGGCAGATCCGGAGCCAACGCCGATCAGCGAGACGTCGGCGGCGGACAAGCCGTTGCGCTGCAGGTAGTAGCGGACGAAGAAATCGGAAGACGAGCCCGGCGAGGTGATGCCGATTTTTGCGCCTTTGATCGTTTCCGGTTTTGCCGGATCGAAAGTGCTGTTCTTGCCGCCAGCCAGCACGAGCCCTGAATTGCGGGCGAGCTGCACGAACGCCACGACAGCCTTCTTCTGCGATTGCATCTGGATCGTATGGTCGTAGAAGCCGACGGCAATATCCGTCGAGCCGGCAACAAGCGCCTGAAGCGTCTTCGACCCGCCCGATGCGAAGTTTTCGACGGTCACCTCCAGGCCTTCCTTTTCATAAAGGCCGAGCCCCTGGGCGACCGGAAAGGGAAGATTGTTGAGGTTGTAAGAGCCGACGCTGATGCGGACCGGATCCGCAAATGCGGAACCGGCAAACACGACGGTTGCCGCGAGGGCGAGCATGAGCTTGCGCATGATATTCTCCTCCTGTTGGTGGCGCCCTCCCGGCGGCCACGGTTATTATGCCGCGTAACCCAGTCGCGCGACAGGTTTTGCGAATACGTGTCCTTCAAACAGCCGGCGGGCGGTGCGAAGGATTCCGGCGACGACCTGGCCGTCCCTCTCATACAGTTTGACGTCCAGGTGGCCGCTTGGGTGTTCTATGGAAAGAACGACTGGAGGGGTACGCCTGCCGATCAGGAGCGAAGCGACTGTATCCTGGCTGATACAGGCTGTGGCGATTCCCACGGCGCCGGTGGTTGCGAGCGACGGATGACATTGATGCGGCATGAAATACCGTACGCTGATGTCGCCTCCCGACCTTGGCCGGGAAATGAGCACGGGCTTCGGCGTTACCTGATTGCGCACGTCTCCAAGGCCCATCCGTTCGCCGGCGGCGATGCGCAGCTCTTCCAGCCGTCCCAGCAATTCTCTGTCAGCATTGAGTTCAGCCGCTGACTCGAAGCCACTTGCGCCGATCGAACCTGCCTCGATCAATATCATCGGCATTGCGCAGTCGATGCAGGTGACAGCCACACCATCGATCAAGTCGACTGGTTTGCCAGTGGGAAAGAGCTGCCCGGTACGAGCCCCGGCTGCGTCCATGAAGGTCAGTGCGATCGGCGCTGCACTGCCGGGCACGCCATCGATTGCAGCATCACCGAGATAGGAAACGCTGCCGTTTGGAGTGGGAACTTCGGCCTCGATCAGCTTCCTGGTATTGACGTTATGGATCCGGACGAGCGTCGTTTCTCCGCGAACCGGGACGAGTCCGGCTTCGATGGCAAACGGGCCGACCGCAGCCAGCATGTTGCCGCAGTTCGGGGAGGTATCGACGATCTGCTGGTCGATCCGCACCTGCGCGAAGAGATAATCCACGTCGGCGCCGGGAATGCTGGCAGGCCCGACGATCGCCACCTTGCTCGTGACCGGATTGCCGCCGCCGATGCCGTCGATCTGCAGCGGATGACCCGAGCCCATGACGGACAGCAGGATCTCGTCACGCTGACCGGCAGTCGCGGGAAGATCGCTTGCCAGGAAAAACGGACCCTTCGAGGTGCCGCCTCTCATCAATACGCAAGGGATCGCCAACAGGTCGTTCATCGCTTGTGCTTCCATCAGAATTATGTCATCGCCGTATCAATCGGCGCTGTTTGATCCAATTATCGAAACAAGCGTTTATTTGTGAAATGCTAAGAATCGGAGGATTGATGCGTAATGAGCATTAATTGCGAGATCCTTGACCTTCGCGCGTTCCTGAGCGTCGTAGAGCTGGAGAGCTTTCATCGCGCCGCCGAGGCCTTGCATCTGTCACAGCCCGCGTTGAGCCGCCGCATTCAAAAACTGGAGCAGGTTGTCGGAGCGCCGCTCCTGGAGCGGACAACCAGGCATGTCAGCGCTACGGCTCTCGGTACAGAGTTCGTGCCGCTCGTCCGACGCATGCTGGAGGAGTTCGATGGCTCTCTGTTTGCTGTCCGTGACGTTGGACCCAATCGGGGCGGATTGGTAACGATCGCATGCCTCCCCACCGCGGCATTCTACTTCCTGCCTACAGTCATCAGACAGTTCAACGAGGAGTATCCGAACATCCGCTTTCGCATCCTCGACTTGCCCGCGACCGACGGTCTTCAAGCCGTGGCTCGCGGGGAGGTTGAGTTCGGCATAAACATCATGGGCACGTCGGATCCGGACCTGACTTTCGAGCGGCTCGCGGAAGACCCATTCGTGCTTGCAGCGCGCAAGGATCACCCCCTTGCAGCAAAACCATGGGTCGGGTGGGCGGAACTGGAGCCCTATCATCTGATCACGGTTCACCGATCGAGCGGCAACAGAACGCTGCTCGATGCAGCACTGGCGAAATCGAACATCAAGCTTCGCTGGTTCTACGAGGTAACCCATCTGTCCACCTCCCTCGGGTTGGTGGAGGCAGGCCTCGGGATTTCTGTACTGCCAAGAATGGCGACCCCAAGAGAAGACCATCCGTTTCTGATCACCCGCCCGATCCGCAATCCCGAGATATCACGCACGATCGGCGTGGTTCGCCGTCGCGGCGGCACCCTATCGCCGGCGGCGGAGCGTTTTCTCAAGATGCTGATTGGCGTGTGGGGAAATGATTGAAAGACGCTGAGAAATCGGCAGCCGCAAAACCGGACGTCTCAGTTCCGCCGACTTCGCGCCAACAAGTCCCGCACGAGAACGATTCCTTTCCGTTCAACAAGGGTTTGAGAATGATCAAGACAATGACGATTGCGGCCGCCACACTGCTGTTGACGGCTCAATATGCCGGCGCCTCCAGCGAGGCCGCATGGAATGCGCTCTTTGCCAAGGTGAACGGCACGTGCATCGGTCAGTCGGGCATGGATACGCCCGAGGCGACCGCTCCGATCGTGTTCGATGACGCCACAGGCAAGGTAGCCGTTCTGTTGCGCGGCTCGATGGGCAAGGGCAAGAGCCGGGTCAAGAACGTCAACCTGATCTGCCTTTACGACAAGAAGACCGGCAAGGCTTCGATCGAGGAATATCGCTGGCTCGGCCGGTGACGCCTTGCGGCCATCATGCATGCGTCTGCTGGCCGACACCTGCTCTGAAAGCATCCGGCCGAGCAGCAAGATGCTCGGCCACGAAATCCACGAAGGCCCGAACCTTCGGGGACAATTGGCGATTTGACGGCCAGACGAGCGACAACGACCCAAACGCGACCATGTATGACGTCAGGACGGGAACGAGCGATCCCGTGCGGATATGGGCCGCCGCTACATAAACCGGCAGGTGCGCGATACCCAAACCATCCAGCGCGGCCCGCAGGCCGGCATCCGTATTGTTGAACGTCAGGCTGCTCGGCAAGATCAGTTTTTCGTTCGGAGGAGCAAAGGCCCAGAGCGCAAGGCGGCCGCTGGTCGGATATTTGAAATGAATGCAGGCATGTTCCGCAAGGTCAGCCGGCACCGTTGGCAGCGTATGGCGATCGAAATAGCCGGGGCTTGCGCAGACGACAAAATGCTGCTCGCCGAGACGGCGGGCGATTAGACTTGTATCGGCGAGTTCCCCGCTGCGAATGGCGACATCCAGCCCTTCTGCGACGAGATCGGCGACGCGATCTTCAAAATCGATATCCAGTTCGATCTCGGGATATCGCTCAACGAAGGCCGGCAGGATGGGCATCAACAGATGATGGCCGACGATATGGGCGACACTGATGCGCAGGCGCCCCCTCGGACGCTTCCGGCTTTCTATTAGACTTGCCTCGGCATCTTCGAGGTCATCGATGATGCGCTTGCAGCGTTCGTAGAAGGCCGCACCTTCCTCCGTGAGGCTGATGTTACGCGTCGTCCTGTTGAACAACCGAACACCAAGCCGTGCTTCGAGGCGAGCGATCGCCTTGCCGATGGCCGAAGGAGACACGCCGGCGACGCGGGCCGCCGCCACATAGCTGCGTCGTTCGGCGGCGTGAACGAAGGCAGAAAGGCTGCTGAAACTATCCATGACTGCATTATTAAGGACATTCTGTCATTAATGTAAGTCCATCCCGCGTAATTGTCCAATATTCAAGACAGGATATCGTTTTCGTCGCAGGTCCAATCCAGTTCCTGCTTTCCTTCAACCGGAGACGAAAATGACATTGATACAGGGGGAACGCCGGCGCGCAGGAGCAATTTCCTCGCTCGCGGTGCTATTGGCAGGAAACTTCGTCACGATCCTCGATATTTTCATAGTCAACGTTGCGCTCCCCGACATTCAACGGGACCTGCACGCCTCGAATGCCGAATTGCAGATGATCATGGTGGCTTACAGCGTCTCCTATGGCGCAATGCTGCTCAATGGGGCGCGACTGGGCGACTTTTACGGCCGGCGGCGCATGTTTCTCTCCGGCATGGCAATCTTTGCACTGGCGTCCTTGCTGTGCGGCATGGCCTTGTCGCCCTGGAGTCTCATCGTCTCACGGGCACTGCAGGGCATCGGGGCAGCCCTGCTGATGCCGCAGGTCTACGCGTCGCTGCGACTGTTGTTCAATGGCGACGAGCGTCGGCAGGCTTTTGCGGTGATGGGCGCGGTGCAAGGTATCGCAGGCGCAGCCTCGCAACTGCTCGGCGGCGGCCTGATGGCACTCGATGTCGGCAGCCTCGGCTGGCGCCTGATCTTCTTTATTAACCTGCCCATCGCCGCCTATGCCCTCATTGCCGGGAGGTTCATCATTGAAACCAGAGAAGCGACATCGGCAGGGCTCGACCTCACGGGAGCATTGCTCGGCGCCTTGGCCCTCACGGCAGCCCTATTGCCGGCGATGGTGGGGCAAGAACAACATTGGCCATGGTGGGCGATCCTCGGCTTGTTGTCGTCGGTGCCTTTGTTCGCAGCCTTCATCGCCTATGAAAACCGCTTGATGCGGCGCGGCGGCGCTCCCATCATCGATCCCTCGCTGTTCAGGAACGGCGGCGTGGCCCTCAGCATATTGGCGTCGTTTCTGTTTTTCTCGGCGATCAGCTCGTTCTCGCTGTCGCTGACGATTTTCTTGCAGGTCGGCCTTGGCCGGACCCCTTTGCAGGCGGCCATGCTGTTCCTGCCATCCACAATCGCGTTCTTCGCCGGCTCCCTGGTCTCGGCCCCGCTTGCGAAACGGTTGCGGCATCACGCGCCAACGCTAGGTATGGGCATCTTCGGCTTAGGCTTGCTGCTGGCAGTCATTGGCGGCCTTGTCGGCGGAGAGACATCAGCGTTGACTATCTCCGTGATTCTCCAAGGGTTTGGCCAGGGAATTGTCATCCCGCTTCTGCTCAACATGGTTCTAAGCACCGTTACAAATGCCGAAGCCGGGATGGCGTCAGGCGTCTTCAGCACAATACAGACCACAGGTTCGGCTTTCGGCGTGACGATCGTCGGTATGATCCTGTTCGGCATGACCGACGGGAGCGGTTCAGAACCTGGTTCCGCTGTTCGAACTGCCGGCGTCGATGGGTCAGCGTTCGCGGGTGCAACGCTCTATAATTTGGTCGCTGTTACTCTGGGCTTCGTTCTCTTCCGCGCCTTACAAATGGGCAACAATGGACCACGCACATAGGGCGGTCCTGCATCTTGCAGTGAACGGGCTCTCCGCCGTCACGGGCTGACGGCGGCTTTCACCGATATAGCAGGTGCTTGAGCTTCATCTGCGCCCTTCATTTGTCCGGCGCGGTCCGAAATAGGGCCGGCGCTCCGTCTCGGTGGCCCTTAGCTGATAGCGAAGCCGCAGCAGGTCCTTGCGGGCGACGAGGCCGCGCAATTGCCCGTTTTCAGGGTCGACGATCGGAATGCGGCCGGCATCGGTTGCGAGCATCAGATCGGCGACGTAGCCGACCGTATCGTCGGGATGGGCTAACGGCAGCGACGCATCGGAGATGAAATCGCCGAGCATCTGGTCGGTGAGGGTGCCATCCTGCTGCCAGCGCAGCGCATCGCCGCGTGACACCAGTCCCTTCACGATACCCTTGCTATCAACGACGGGATAAACCCGGTGGGTCTTCGGTATGGTGACGAAGAAACTGGTGGCTTCGCCAACCGTCATATCGGCCGGGAACGTATCGACTTGCCTGATCATGATATCGCGGGCGCGGGAGAATTCGAAGGGGTCGATGCCATATTCACGGGTGATGTGCTGGCCGCGGCGGGCGATCTTTTCCGTCAGGATCGAGCGGCGCAGAAGGAGAACCGTGACCGCATAGGCGGAGACGGTTGCCGCCAGCAGCGGCAGCAGCGAAGAGACATCGCCCGTCAGCTCCACGGCGAAAAAGGTGCCGGTCAGCGGCGCGCGCATGGTGCCGCCCATCATGGCGGCCATGCCGAGCAGCGCCCAGAAGCCGGGATCGCCGGGAAGGAAAAGGCCGACCAGCCAGCCGAGCGCGCCGCCGAAGATCAACAGCGGCGCCAGCACGCCACCCGATGTGCCCGATGACAGGGCGACCAGCCAGATCGCTGCCTTGACCAGCAGGATCGTCAGCACGGCGGCCGGCAATATGGAGCTGTTCAGCAAGCCGTCGATGATATCGTAACCGACGCCGAGCGCGCGCGGCTCGATCAGGCCGCCGAGGCCGATGAAGAGGCCCCCGAGCGCCGGGCACCACATCCAGTGGATCGGCAGGGCCTCGAAGAGATCTTCGATCTTGTAGAGCAGCGTCGTCAGGATGCCGGATTGCAGCCCGGCGATGATACCCATGGCAGCGCAGAGCAGGATGCCCCACCAGGGCAGGTCCATATGGAACTGCTTGGGAAAGAGCGGGCCGGCCTGAAACAGGAAGGGACGCCAGCAGATCGATACACAGGCGGCGACCGCGACCGGAATGAAGCTGCGCGGCTTCCATTCAAACAGCAACAGTTCGACGGCGAGCATGATGGCGGCGATCGGCGAGCCGAAGATCGCCGTCATGCCGGCCGCGGCACCCGCGACCAGCAGCGTCTTGCGCTCGGCCGAGCTCAGGTGAAAGCACTGGGCAAAGAGCGAGCCGATCGCGCCGCCCGTCATGATGATCGGGCCTTCCGCGCCGAAGGGGCCGCCGGTGCCGATCGAGATCGCCGATGAGAGTGGCTTCAGGATCGCCACTTTCGGCGACATGCGGCTGCCGCCGATCAGGATCGCTTCGATTGCCTCGGGAATGCCGTGGCCGCGGATCTTTTCGGAACCGAAGCGAGCCATCAACCCGATGACGAGGCCGCCGATGACGGGAATGAGAACTATCCAGACCGAACGCGGCGCCTGCGCCATCGAGACGGCCGCGATGCTGAAGCGGTGAAACCAGACGAGGTTCGTCACCAGCGAGATGAGACTGACCAGTACCCAGGCGGCAAAGGCGCCGCCGGTGCCGACGATCAGCGCCATACCGATGAGAGCAAGAACGCGTTTATCCGTGGTGAAATCGCCGGCCTCGCGGCGGGAGAGGCCACCCATGAAATCATGGGAGCGATGTGGGATTTTCTGGGGAGGCATTGCAGGTCCTGTTGACGGCTTCGTTCCTGCCGCAAATATATCGTAGTACGATACAAATCAACAGACAAAAACAGGAGCTGTAATCATGTCGAACAAAGACCGCGCTCTATCTGAAATCGAATTTGAAGCGCTTGCCAACCTGAGATATAGGATTCGCAAGTTTCGCCAATTCAGCGCAAAGGCCGCCGATAAGCTCGGCCTGACGGGGCAGCAGCATCAGGCGCTTCTGGCGATCAAGGGGCTGGGCATCGGGGACCGGATGAGCCTGTCCGATCTTGCGGACAAGCTTTTTCTGACGCCGGATGAAGCCGCGGAACTGGCGGCGTCGCTGCAGGAGGCCGGCCATGTCACGATCGAAACGAAGCACAAACGCCGGCCGGCCGTGATGTTGACAGCGCAGGCAGAAGAGCTATTGCACCGTCTGACATCAGCCCATCTCTATGAGATCCGCGAGATGGCGCCGGAACTGATGCAGGCACTGCGCATGCTTGGGGATCACCGGCAGATGGAAGTGGCCGCATGGATGCAGTGATCGCAGAGGACGCATGGTGAAGAAGCCGAAAGACGATCTGACGGATGCCGATTACGAGGCGCTGTCGAACCTGCGTTATACGCTGCGTCGGTTCATGGATTTCAGCGCCTCGGCCGCGCAGGAGGAGGGGCTGCCGGCGCAGCAGCATCAAGCGCTGCTTGCGATCCGCGGCTATCGCGGGGAAGACGCCATGACGATCGGCATCCTTGCCGAGCGCCTGCTGATCGCCCCGCATTCGGCGACCGAACTCGTCGGCCGCCTGGTCGCCGCAGGCTATGTCTTGCGCCAGACGGACCCGGCCGACAAGCGGCGGCAGACGCTGGAGCTGACCAAAAAGGCCGACGACATCCTGGAGCGGCTGACGGCCATTCATCTGACCGAAATCCGGGACATGGCGCCGCGGCTCATCGATATCCTGCGGGGTCTACAGGCCGGCGGCGAACTCGATATCAACCCCTGGTCACGCTGACGGTCAGGCCCGTGTGTATTCGCCTGTTTCAGGTGATGGCGGATGCCAGGTCAGCCGGAAGCGCGGCGGATATGTGCCTTAGGGTTTCCGCGTGAAGACACCGAGATTGTAGAGCTGGACGCGCCTGTTACTGGCGGCCTCCGATTTCGAGCCCTCGATCGGGAAATATTCGCCGACACCGACCGCATAGAGACGGCTGGCATCGACGGCAAATGTCGTCGAAAGAATCTCCTTGATCGCTTCGGCCCGCTGCTGGCTGAGGTCGAGATTGTGCTGGTCGGTGCCGGTCGAACTCGTATGGCCGACGACGAGGAACTTGTAGGCCCAGAGGTTCGGATGATGCAGCGCGTCGGCGATCATGCCGAGCGTGCGGTAGGATTCCGGCTCGATGGCGACGGAATCGTTCGCGAAGTCGATCTCTACTACCATCTGCGGCAGGCGCGCGACCTTGCTCCAGTTCGGCAGGCCGGACATCTGTTTTCCGGACCCGTTCATGGCCTCTTGTCTCAGCAGTTCGACGTCGACGATGGGCGCTGCCCCCTGAAGCTTTCCGAGGCCGTTGATGATCCGCTCCTGGGAGACCTGCTGCGCAAGCGCAAGGGCGGGCAAGAGGAGGGCGGCAGCAAAGCCGGCGAGGGCGATTTTTCTGGATATCATGACCTTACCTCCAGCCTGCATTTGATATTGCCTGATTGCACTGGGCACTGATCGTTTTCTGCTTTTTGGCCAGGCATGCGAGAATATAGCCGTCGCCGACGACGCCATTGCAGCGCCGCGCCATGTCGGTGGCGCAGACCTTGCTGTAGGCCGTCTGCGCCTGCTCCCGCTTCTGGATCGATGCCGCGACACTCGCAAGCGTGGATGTGCAGGTTGGCGAAACCTTGCCCGCATTCTGTGCCAGGCAATCGGCGATCCTGTTATTGCCGAGGTTCAGCCCCTTGCAGAGCTTCTTGATATCGGCGCCGCAATCCTTCGCGAGCACGGTGATCGCATCGGCATAGCTGATCGTGTCTGCCTTCGCGGCACCCGTGCAGGCGATGACGACGATCGCCGCCGCGCCAATCAGTCTCCATATTCCAGGCATGCGTAGCCCTCCTGCTGCGGCGCCGGAATGGCGCCCCCTCGGGGCTATTGAATGCAGATCGGGAGAGTTCGGATAAGTACGTTACCGTAAACTCGCTGTAAATCGGCAGGTGAGGGTACTGTTACGTGCTCGCCCGCCGATAGAGCGCCAAGGACCCGGCAAGCGTCAGCAAGGCGCCGCCGCAGATCCGGTCGAGCCAGAGCGCGCCCGATTTCCTGAGCAGCCGGACGGCCTGCGAACCGAGAGCCGCGTAGCCGAACATGACCATGAAATCGATGGCGGCGAAGACGAAGGCGAGCATGGCATATTGCTCGGCCTGCGGACCCGAGGGATCGATGAATTGCGGCAGGAAGGCCGAGAAGAACAGGTAGCCCTTGGGGTTGGTGACGGCGACGAGAAAGCTCTTCAGGAAGATCGTCACCGCGGAAGCGGCTGCGTTTCCGCTTTCAGAGCGCAGCGAGACGTCAAGCGTTCCCTTCGAACGCAGCAACATGACACCCAGGAAGGCGAGGTAGCAGACGCCGACCCATTTGACGACGGTGAACCAGAATTCCGAAGCAGCGAGCAGGGCACCAAGACCCAATGCGACTGCGCCGATCAGCACGAAGTCGGAAAGGACTGCGCCGATCATGCCCGATATCGCCCGGCGCACCCCGAATTTCGAGCCGTTCGTCAGGGCGAGAAGCACGGTCGGGCCGGGCGTGGCGATGCCGATGAATGCCACGAGCGCAAATGCAAGAACCGTCATTTCAGTCATATCGTCCTCCTGCGTGTCAGGAATCGAGTTATGGCATTCACTTGACTTTTGTGGAAGGGCCTTCAAGGAAAGCCAATATCCTGCTCCGGATCGAAGCACAGGCTTATGTATTCCGGCCATTTACGGCGCCGTTTACTGTAACGTACTTCCGGATATACGCCCCTTATGTTTCGCTCGGGTCGCTCAGCAGGTCCCAGTACCTTGGCCATCTTGGCCTCGCCAAAGATGCCCTGTCTCAATCAAGGTCCTGCCGGGTTCTTCATTTCGTTCCGGGGGAAACGCACATGACAATCCAGTTTGGGATCAGACGCCTGTTGCGAACGCCTATATCGTTCATCTTCCTGTCAATTGCTTCGATGGCCATTCCGGCCGCACCTGAGGTCAGGGCCGCTTCCCTGACGGAACAGGAAGCACGTGAGATCGGCATCGAAGCCTATGTCTATTTTTATCCGCTGATATCGATGGACATCACGCGCAAGCAATTGACCAACATGGAACCGAAGGAGGGGGCAATCGGTGGTCCGGCCAACCGGTTCGCCAATATCCGCGCGTTTCCGACGGCGGACATGAGGGCCGTGGTCCGGCCGAATTTCGACACGCTCTATTCGAGCGGCTGGCTCGACCTGACGAAGGAACCGATGGTGGTTACCGCACCGGATACCGGAGGCCGCTATTACCTCCTGCCGATGCTGGACATGTGGACGGATGTGTTCGCCGCGCCGGGCTGGCGAACGACGGGAACGTCGGCCGGAAATTTCCTGATCGCGCCGCCCGGCTGGAGGCCCGATCTTCGCGACAGGTTCGACGAATTCAAGCTGCCTGATGGAACCGAACGGATCGATGCTCCGACGCCCTATGTCTGGATCATCGGCCGCACCAAAACCGATGGCCCTGATGACTACGATGCCGTTCACAAGGTCCAGGACGGCTACAAGATCACCCCGCTGTCGCAGTGGGGCAAAGACGCCAAGCCGGCCAAGGTCAAGATAGACCCTTCCGTCGACATGAAGACGCCGCCGAAGACGCAGGCCGATACGGCTTCGGCGGAAGACTATTTCGCTTACGCTGCCGAACTCCTGAAGCTTCATCCGCCGCACAGCACCGATCAGCCGATCATTGCCCGCATGAAGCGGATCGGCATCGAGCCTGGCAAGAGCTTCGATCTCTCCAAGGCCGATCCTGTCGTCCAGAAAGCGTTGAAGACGGCACCGCAGGATGCGCAGGCGCTCATGGGCTGGAAGGTGAAGACATTGGCACGCGTGGTCAATGGCTGGTCGATGAATACCGACACGATGGGCGTCTATGGCAATTACTACCTGAAACGCGCGATCGTGGCGCAACAGGGACTTGGCGCCAATCTGCCTGAAGACGCCATCTATCCGCTGAACCTTGCGGATGAAACCGGCAGTCCGCTGGATGGACGAAGCAATTACACCATCCATTTCGAAAAGGAGAACATTCCGCCGGTCAACGCTTTCTGGTCGGTCACCCTTTATGACAGTGACGGCTTCCAGGTCGCCAATCCGCTCAATCGTTTCGCGGTCAGCAGCTGGATGCCGTTCCAGTTCAACGCCGACGGCTCGCTCGACCTCTATTTCCAGACCGAAAGTCCCGGCAAGGACAAGGAATGGAACTGGCTGCCGGCGCCGAACGGCCCGTATAATCTGACGATGAGGCTCTATGCGCCGAAGGGCAGCGCGCTGATCGGCAAGTGGAACCCGCCGCCGGTGACGCGTGCGGCTCCAGCGGCTCCGCTCGCTGCCCAGTGACAAGGCCGAGTGCATCCGAGGCTTTGCGGGCGCGCGATGACCCAAGCGCGTCCGGCAAGCCTTTCTTTTCCATCGATAGTTCGTCCCGCATCGAAGCATTCGCCGCGATCGGTATCGTCTTCCTCGGCGAAACGCTGTCATCCACGGCAGGCCTTGGTCTTGCCTGCGTCATGGCTGGTGTCCTCGCGATGACGCTGCCCGCACGAACGCGGATCCGTCAGGCTGCCTGATCCGTACCGCCACAAGATCTGCAACGGCTTATTCGACTGACATCGAAAATCACCTGTTGTCATCGTGCTGTCATTGATGATGAGGATATGGATCGGCACAATGGGGGATATCGGCGTGGATGTAACGGAAATGACTGAGGAAAAGACGGCCGTTCCATCGGCAGGTACGCCTGCGGAGGTTTTCGGCGCCTTCCTGAAGCTTGGCCTCACGTCGTTCGGCGGACCGATCGCGCATCTCGGCTATTTCCGCGACGAGCTCGTGACGCGGCGCAGATGGATCGACGAGAAGGGCTATGCCGATCTCGTCGCCCTCTGTCAGTTTCTTCCCGGTCCCGCATCGAGCCAAGTCGGCTTTGCCATGGGCCTGTTGCGTGGCGGGCCGCTGGGGGCGTTTGCGGCGTGGAGCGCATTCACGCTTCCGTCTGCCCTGATCCTCCTCATCTTCGCGACTGCCGCCACCGCGCTCGACAATCCCGCCGGGCAGGGCCTGCTGCATGGATTGAAGCTCGTCGCCGTGGCGGTCGTGGCACAAGCCGTCTGGGGCATGGCACGATCGCTGACACCCGACAGGCCGCGCGGCGGCATCGCGCTGGCCGCGATTTTCATGGTGATAGCAGGAGGGACGTTCGGCCAGCTCGCAGCCATCGTGCTGGGTGCCGTTTCAGGGCTCGTCCTTTGCCGCGGGGCCGCGGTCGAACAGCGGACAAGTTTCTCGTTCGGAATATCGCGCTCTGCAGGCGTCATCTGCCTGCTGGCGTTCCTGCTCCTGCTGTTCGGATTGCCGCTCATCGCGTCCATCGTGGATTCGCAGGGGTTGCGCCTTTTCGATGCCTTCTATCGCTCGGGTGCGCTGGTGTTCGGTGGCGGACATGTCGTCCTGCCGCTGCTCGAGACAGAGGTCGTGCGGTCGGGCTGGGTTTCGGAAAACGCGTTTCTCGCCGGTTACGGCGTTGCACAGGCGGTCCCCGGTCCGCTCTTTACGTTTTCGGCCTATCTCGGAGCCGTGATGGGGCCGTCTCCCAACGGTGTCGCGGGCGCAGCCATCTCTCTGATCGCTATCTTTCTGCCCGGCTTTCTGCTGCTGCTCGGCACCTTGCCTTTCTGGGACAGGCTCAGCACCTATCCGCTGGCGCAGGCGGCCATGCGTGGAGCAAACGCAGCCGTGGTCGGCGTGCTGGGTGCGGCCCTCTACAATCCGGTATGGACAAGCGCGGTCCTCACATCGACCGATTTTGCCCTTGCCCTGTCCGGCTTCCTTCTGCTGGTCGTCTGGAAGGCGCCGCCATGGATCGTCGTGCTGCTGATGGCAGCAAGTGCGATCCTGCTGCAGCTTTCCGCTTGACGGCTGGAACGAGGCGTGGTTTCGCCGGGGAGCAGCACGCGATGGCCTGCCTCGTGGTCAACGACCAGTGACACCGGCCAGCCGCTGTCTTATCGGATGGGCAGAGCCGAAGCTGGTTTGGAGTTCGACCAGGTCGGTGATCAGCTTCCGGCCCAATGTGGCCGTCAGGCTTGCCCGTTCGGGTGCCGCTCACAGCCGCAGGCTTTCATCCAGCCAGATCCGGAAACCGCCGCGGAAGGCGTTGTCGTTGTTGCCGCGCCGACAATTCGGCGGCAATTCCTTGAGGCGTTCGACATTGCCGCCGCCGATGACGATGTAATCGGGCAGCAGGGCGGCACTCAGGCGATCGGCGACGTCGAAGACGGACTTTCGCCATCTGCCTTTGCCGCGGCCTTCCAGGCCGCGTTCGCCGACATAATCTTCGAATGTCGCCTTCTTGTAGGGCATGTGCGCCAGTTCGAGCGGCATGCAGACGTTTTCGGCGATCATGGCCGAGCCGAGACCGGTGCCGAGGCCGAGGAAGAGCATGCGGCCGGCCTCGTAGCTGCCGATCGCCTGCATCAGCGCGTCGTTGACCATGCGCACGGGCTTGCCGAGGGCTGTCTCGAAATCGAAACCCTTCCATCCCGGCCCGAGGTTGAACGGATCGGCCGCCGGGCGATGAGCGGCGACAGGGCCGGGATAACCCATGGCGACGAGGTCATAGTGCCAGTCGGCGGTGAGATCGCCGAGTGCGTCCACCATCCTGGCCGCCGTCATCTTGGACCCTGAAACAACCGAGCGTCGCTCGCTGCCGCTGCTGAGTTCCGCTTTCACATGCGAGCCGCCGATATCGACGGCGAGCACGATGCGGCTGGCAGATACCGCCGCTTTCGGCTTGCTGCGCTCGCTTGTCTGTTTTGCTTCAGATGCTTCCGTCATGTCAGCCATGCCTGACGCTCCTCCCGGGCAACGCCCGCTTCAGCTCCCCGCGCGATCCTATCCGGCGCAAGATCAGCGGCAACTGTCAAGGGCGGTATATTGCGGATCACTGAATTTCGTCACAGGATGTCGCGCTCGATGAGGAGCACAGCCTGAGCGGAGGAACTGCACTTGGCCTTTCCGACATCGCCACCCGGTTCCGTCGTGCCGCCTGGGGCGCCGGGCATCGAACCCCGCTGGACCTCGAGCGACAAGAGCGCGGTCGGTACATCAGTCAATTCGGCGAGCTGCGTCTGGTTCACGGCGAGCCATGGCATCCTCAACGAGATCTACGCACCACGGCTCGATATGGCCTGCGTGCGCGATTTCGGCTTCATCGTCACGGCGGAGAACTATTTCTCCGAGGAAAAGCGGGATGCCGATCACAGCGTGCAGGCGATCGAAGACGGCGTTCCGGCCTTCCGCCTCGTCAATACCGCCCGCGACGGCCGCTATCGCATCACCAAGACCATCTTTTCGGACCCGGAACGCGAAGTGGTGCTGCAGGACATCCGCTTCGAGGCATTGACGGGTACTCTCTCCGACTACCGGCTGCACGCGCTGATCGCCCCGCATCTCGTCAATGGCGGCGGCGACAACACCGGCTGGTATGCCGATTTCAAGCGCAGGCCGATGCTGTTTGCCGAAGGCTCCGGGCGGGCGCTTGCGGTTGCTGCGTCGGTGCCCTGGCTTGCCCGCTCAGTGGGCTATGTCGGCTTTTCCGACGGCTGGCAGACATTGTCGCGCGGCCAGGGGCTGAGGCAGGAATATTGCCGTGCCACCTCAGGCAATGTCGCGCTGTCAGGCACGCTCGACATCCAGGCAGGCGAGGCCCAAGCTCAGCAGGGAAGGGCGCTGATCGCCATCGGCTTCGGCACGCAGCCGGAGGAGGCAGCCTTGCGCACCCTTCTCAGCCTGGAGCAGGGCGCCGAGCCGGCGCTGAAGCACTATCGCAGCGGCTGGCGGGAGTGGCAGGCCGGCCTGCTTGCGTTGGACGAGCCGCATGATCCTGATAAACTGAACCGCTACCGCGTCAGTACCGGCGTGCTCGCCACCCATCGCGACGATGCCTCGGGTGCCATCATCGCCAGCCTTTCCATCCCCTGGGGTTTCAGCAAGAGCGACGACGACCTTGGCGGTTATCACCTGGTCTGGACGCGCGACCTGGTGGAGACGGCGGGCGGCCTGCTTGCCGCAGGCGCTACCGCTGACGCGCGCTCCGTGCTCGACTATCTCGCTGTCATCCAGGAGGCGGACGGCCATTGGGTGCAGAATGCATGGCTCGATGGAAGGCCCTACTGGTACGGCATCCAGATGGACGAGACGGCCTTTCCGATCCTGCTCTACGACATGCTGCTGCGATCGGGCGCGGTCAGCGCCTCGGAGGCCAGCCGCTATCTGCCCATGATCGAGGCGGCAGCGGGCTACATCGTTCGGAATGGTCCTGCTACGCAGGAGGACCGCTGGGAGGAAGATGCCGGCTACTCGCCCTTCACGCTCGCCGTCGAAATTGCCGGTCTGCTTGCAGCTGCCGATGCGGTGGAAGCCGCCGGGCGGCTGGATGCGGCGCGCTATCTGCGCGAGGTGGCCGATGGCTGGAACGAGCGCATCGAGGAATGGACCTACGCCAGCGATACGGACCTGTCGCGCAGCCTCGGCATCGAGGGCTATTACGTGCGCATCGCCTCGGCCACGGATGGCAGCCTGTCACTGAGGCGCGACTTCATTCCGATCCGCAATCGCGACGATGGCGAGGAGGTGCTGGAAGCGGACCTGCTGATCAGCCCGGATGCGCTGGCGCTGGTGCGCTTTGGCCTGAGGGCCGCCGACGATCCGCGCATCATCGGCACGGTCGCGGCGATCGATGCGCAATTGCGCCGCGACCTTCCGGCCGGTCCCTACTGGTATCGCTACAATGACGACGGCTATGGCGAGCGCATTGGCGGCGCGCCCTTTGCCGGCAGCGGTGTCGGCAGGCTCTGGCCGCTGCTGACAGGCGAGCGCGCTCATTACGAACTGGCCGCCGGACGTGCGGACGAAGCGCGGCGCATGCTCGCCGCGCTCGAAGCCTCGGCGAGCCAGGGCGGGCTCTTGCCCGAGCAGATCTGGGACAGCGAGGACGTGCCGGAACGCGAGCTTTTCCTCGGCCGCCCCTCCGGCAGCGCCATGCCGCTGGTCTGGGCGCATGCCGAACATATCAAGCTGCTGCGGTCGCTGCGCGACGGCGTGATCTTCGACAGGCCGCCACAGACTTTTGCCCGCTATGTCGCAGCCAAGCCGGCGCCGGCGCCGTTTTCCTGGCGGCTGACGGCCCGGCGCGACCAGATTCCGGCGGGCCGTGAGCTGCGCATCGAACTGCCGTCACCCGCGCGCGTACGCTGGTCCACCGACGGCTGGACAAGCGCCACCGACAGCCCGTGCCGCGACACCGGCTTCGGCATGCATGTCTTCGACCTGCCGACGCGGACGCTCGGCCCCGCCAGTGTCGACTTCACGATCTTCTGGACGGATATACAGCGCTGGGAAGGCACGGATTTCCGGATCGAGGTAGTGTGAGGGGGCGGACGGCCCTCGATATCAGGATTTATAGATCAGCCAGCTCTTGGTGAATTCCTTCTGCATGCCCTCCTCATAGACGACGGTGCAGTTGCGGCCGGCGTTCTTGGCGCTGTAGAGGGCGATATCGCTCTTGGAATAGAGCTCACCGGCATCGCCGGCGTGCGAGGCCATGCAGATGCCGATGGAGACGGTGACCGGGCCATAATTGACGCGGGTGCGGGAATTCTTGAAGGGGGTGGACTCCAGCGTTCGGCGAATGCGCTCGGCGATGGCAGTCACTTCGTCCAGCGTGTTGCCGTCGATGATGAGGGCGAATTCCTCGCCGCCGGTGCGGGCGACGAAGACGTCGCGGCGTACATTGGTGCGGATGACGGACGCGACCGTCGCCAGAACCTTGTCACCGACCGGGTGACCATAGGTGTCATTGATCTTCTTGAAATTGTCGATGTCGGCAAGCAGCAACGCCGTGACCGGGCGCAGCGCCGGATTATTGAAGACGGCGGCCAGCCGGTCGTCGAAGGCGCGGCGGTTGGACAGGCGCGTCAGCGAGTCCGTATTGGCGATGCGCTTGTATTCATCAAGTTCCTTGCGGACCTCATCCATCTCCTGCGAGCGCTGAACCATGTCTTCGACGGTCTTTTCGCCGTGGGAGATCGTATCGCCGGTCGCCTGGGTCAGAAGTTCGATAGCGTTTTCGATGAGGTCGGCGCTGCTCGTGCTCTTGGAATTGATGCGCTTGCAGGTCTCGTTGAGCAGCCGGTTATAGCTTTCAAGCGATGTCTGCTCCTGGCGCAGCACCCTCAGCAGGCCCTCCAGTTCGCCGGCGATGCGGCTATGCGCATCATCGAAGATCCTGGCTGGCGCCGTGTGGGCGCAGTGCTGGGCGCCGAGCGCATCGATCTCCGCCTGCGTCGCCTGGCTGCCGAGGGCGGCAAGGTCGCGGGTGAGCGCCGGATTGGAGCCGATATAGGCCTCATAGAAGAGTTCGTAATTGCGAGGAATTGGCGCAACGCCCATGGAGCGCATGGCATAGGTGATCTGACCTGCCACATCGGGAACCTGCACCTTGGGCGCAACGGCCGTATTCATCCGGCAACTCCTCATCCAATTCTTAAGCAATCTTCTACTTGTTAGCTTAGATTTCTTGGGAAAAGATTAAAGCGACATATACCAAAGATTACATACGATAAGTTTGATGGGCATCAATACTATGATCAGCCCTATGATTTTTCTCAGGATTTTGTAAGTTCGACTGCGAAAGAGACACCTCTTATGCGCGAGGTGCCCCAAAAAAGTTCAGTTGTTTTCTCTTTTTAGGGATTGTTTTTGTTTTGTTGACGGTCGGTGTCTGTTCTCTAATCTACTGGCGGGCAGGGCGAAATGACAGATTTTATCTCAGGAAACCTGATGTACGGGGACCGGATCGCGGTCCATCGTCGAAGGCATGAGATCATGCAGTCGTCTCGTCATACTTCGCCCACCATTCTCGCGCTCGCCATTCTCGCCGGCGGCGCTTTCCTGTTGCAGCAGAGCGGCTTCTTCAACGGCATCTTCAGCACCGATATCCTCGCCAGCGTGAAGGCGGGGGATATTCTCAACGCATCCGATATCGCCGCCATGGAGAAACCGGCAGCGGCCAATATCGATACGTCTGAGACAGCTTCGGTGCGGTAGAGCGTTCGCTTTTGAGGGCTTGCCGTGCGCGCCCTCATTCAGCCCGCGCCGGCATTCGTCACCCCAGGTTCAGTTCCTGGAAGAAGTCGTTGCCCTTGTCGTCGATGACGATGAAGGCCGGGAAGTCTTCCACTTCGATCTTCCAGACGGCTTCCATGCCGAGTTCCGGATATTCCAGTACATCGACCTTGCGGATGCAGTCCTGCGCCAGGCGGGCGGCCGGGCCGCCGATCGAGCCGAGATAGAAGCCCTGATGCTTCTTGCAGGCTTCGCGCACGGCGCGCGAACGGTTGCCCTTGGCGAGCATCACCATCGAGCCGCCGAAGGACTGGAACTGGTCGACATAGGAATCCATGCGGCCTGCCGTCGTCGGGCCGAACGAGCCGGAGGCGTAACCGGCAGGGGTCTTGGCCGGGCCGGCATAATAGACCGGGTGGTTCTTCATATAGTCGGGCATGCCTTCGCCCTTTTCCAACCGCTCGCGGATCTTGGCATGTGCAAGGTCGCGGGCAACGATGATCGTGCCCGAGAGAGACAGGCGCGTCTTGACCGGATGCTTCGAAAGCTCGGCGAGAATATCGGCCATCGGCTTGTTCAGATCGATGCGCACAACGGATTCGGAAAGCTTGGCCTCGTCGATATCAGGCATGTACTTGGACGGATCGGTCTCCAGCTGCTCGATGAAGATGCCGTCGCGGGTGATCTTACCCTTGGCCTGGCGGTCGGCGGAACAGGAGACGCCGAGGCCGATCGGCAGCGAGGCGCCGTGGCGGGGCAGGCGGATGACACGCACGTCATGACAGAAATACTTGCCGCCGAACTGGGCGCCGACGCCGAGGCTCTGGGTCAGTTTGTGGATTTCCTTCTCCATCTCGAGATCGCGGAAGGCGTGGCCGTTTTCGGAGCCTTCGGTCGGCAACTCGTCGAGATAGCGGGTAGAGGCGAGCTTGACGGTCTTCAGGTTCATTTCCGCCGAGGTACCGCCGATGACGATCGCCAGATGGTAGGGGGGACAGGCTGCCGTACCCAGCGTCAGGATCTTCTCCTTGAGGAAGTCTAGCATGCGGTCATGCGACAGGAGCGAGGGCGTGCCCTGGAAGAGGAAGGTCTTGTTGGCCGAGCCGCCGCCCTTGGCGACGAAGAGGAAGTCGTAAGAGTCTGTGCCTTCCTCATAGATATCGATCTGCGCCGGCAGATTGTTCTTGGTGTTCTTTTCCTCGAACATCTTGATGGGCGCGAGCTGCGAGTAGCGCAGGTTCTTCTTTTCGTAGGCGTCGAGCACACCCTTCGAAAGGGCAGCCGTATCGCCGCCCTCTGTCCAGACGCGACGGCCCTTCTTGCCCATGATGATCGCCGTGCCGGTATCCTGGCACATCGGCAGCACGCCGCCTGCGGCGATATTGGCGTTCTTCAGCAGGTCATAGGCGACGAAGCGGTCGTTGTCGGTCGCTTCCGGGTCGTCGAGGATCGCGGCGAGCTGCTTCAGATGGCCGGGGCGCAGCAGATGATTGATGTCAGCAAAGGCGGTTTCTGCGAGAAGGCGGATGCCCTCGGGATCGACGGTCAGAATCTCCTGGCCCTTGAACGTATCGACAGAGACGTAATCGCTGCTGATCTTGCGGTAAGGGGTGGTGTCGGCGCCGAGAGGGAAGAGATCGTCAGCCAATGAAGTGACCTTTCTGGTGGGATAGATTGGAACCGGTCTAAATCTGGCTGGGGGCAAAATCAATTGGGAAGGATGGGGGATTGGCGGCGAAAGTGCCGCGGCGCTTCCGCTCCTGATCAAGAAAGGTGAGGCGCCAAACCTCTGCGGCCGCATCCGTCGTAAAAAGCAAAAAGGCCGGCACACGGCCAGCCTTCGACAGTCACGCCTTATCAGCTCACTTCGGGCTGATCATTGTCTCCGGACGAACGATCGCGTCATATTCCTCAGACGTCACCAGCCCGCTCGCCAAGGCTTCTTCCTTCAGCGTCGTGCCGTTTTTATGCGCCGTCTTGGCGATCTTGGCGGCGGCGTCGTAGCCGATCTTCGGCGCAAGGGCGGTTACGAGCATCAGCGAGCGTTCGAGGCCGGCCTTGATATTGTCCTCGCGGGCTTCGATGCCGACGACGCAATTGTCGGTGAAGGAGACGGCGGCGTCGCCGAGCAGTTGGACCGACTGCAGGAAGTTATAGGCCATCATCGGATTGTAGACGTTGAGCTCGAAATGGCCCTGGCTGTCGGCGAAGGTCAGCGCGGCATGGTTGCCGAAGACGTGGATGCAAACCTGCGTCAGGGCTTCGCATTGGGTGGGGTTCACCTTGCCGGGCATGATCGACGAGCCAGGCTCGTTTTCCGGCAGCGCCAGTTCGCCGAGGCCGGCGCGCGGGCCGGAGCCGAGCAGGCGGATGTCGTTGGCGATCTTGAAGAGGGCGGCGGCTGCCGCATTGATCGCGCCGTGGGCGAAGACCATGGAATCATGCGAGGCGAGCGCCTCGAACTTGTTCGGCGCGGTCACGAAGGGCATGCCGGTGATGGCGGCGATCTCTTCGGCTACCTTTTCGGCAAAACCGATGGGCGCATTGAGGCCGGTGCCGACGGCAGTGCCACCCTGGGCGAGTTCACAGAGGCCGGGCAGGGTCATCTCGATGCGCTTGATGGCCGAGCCCACCTGTGCGGCATAGCCCGAGAATTCCTGGCCCAACGTGAGTGGCGTCGCATCCTGCGTATGCGTGCGGCCGATCTTGATGATGTGGCTGAACTCGGTGACCTTCATGTCGAGGGCGGCATGTAGGTGCTTCAGCGACGGCAGCAGGTGATGGGCGATCTGTTCGGCGCAGGCGATATGCATGGCCGTCGGGTAGGTGTCGTTCGACGACTGGCTCATGTTGACGTGGTCGTTCGGGTGTACCGGCTTCTTGGAACCCATGACGCCACCGAGCATTTCTATCGCACGATTGGAGATCACTTCATTGGCGTTCATGTTGGACTGCGTGCCGGAACCGGTCTGCCAGACGACCAGCGGAAAATGGTCGTTCAGCTTGCCGTCGATCACTTCCTGGGCGGCATCCACGATAGGTTTGCCGATGTTGGAATCGAGCTGGCCGAGCGCCATGTTGGCCCGCGCTGCCGCCTGCTTGACGATGCCGAGCGCACGCACGATCGAGAGCGGCTGCTTTTCCCAGCCGATCTTGAAGTTGCCGAGAGAACGCTGCGCCTGCGCGCCCCAATAGCGGTCGCTGGCGACTTCGATCGGGCCAAATGTATCGGTTTCGGTGCGGGTGGAACTCATGGCTTCGTGCCTTCCTGTCACATGCTGTTGAGGGCAGTCTTTGAAGATGAGGGACTTATAGGGTGGAACGCTTGCCAAGAAAACCGGACGCAATGCGAAATATTGAAGACGGTTCTCATGTTTTGCATCGCCAGTCAGCGTGTTTTTTCGGCCACGCCGGGAAATTAATGCGAAAAGCGACAGAAAGCGCCCTTTCTCGGACAGGAAAATTCGGTAAAAAATTAACTAATAATTTCATAATTTTGTGTGAACTACTGCGCGGCGCTGCGTTCGACCCCGTCACACAAAGTTGAGCCTGAAAGCGCTGGCGGCGCAGGCCGGTTTCTGATGAATGGGCCGCGGCTGCCGGGAATTCTGGAAGAATTGATCTGAGCCTTTTTGCTCGACAACAGCATGGTACTGGGACTGGAAAAAAGATGAAGTTCGTTTTGAAAAGCGCGGTTTCCGCATTGGCATTTTCCTGCGTGATGGGCGCGGTTCCTGCGCATGCCTATACGCTGATGGACATGCTGCGCGGCGACCGGGCAAGAAGCGGCCAGAGCACGATCATCATGGATCCCTCGGCGCCTATCCGTGGCAATCGCAATGGTGGTCTTGGCGGCGATATCGATCCGGAAGCCGCACTGCCGAAGGTCTCCAGCCCGCGCTATTACACCTACAAGACTGAAGCCTTGCTGCTCGTCGATACGACGAAGTTTGCCGATCCTGTCGTGACCGGTGCGGTCGCCGACGTCTCGGGTGCTACCACGACCGACGGCGCTCCGCAGCGCCACTTCCTGACGGAAGCCAAGGTTCGCGCCAATGCCGATGTCGCCAAGGCCCTGCAGGCCTATTACGGCGACGGCAAGAATCCGCTCGTCTGGGTATCCGGCGAGGGCGTCAATGAGCGCGGCAAGGCGGCCCTCAGCGTGCTCGCCGATGCGGCAAGCGTCGGCCTCGACCCGGCCGATTATGCCGTCTCCGAGCCGAGGCTCGATCCGGCCAATCCGGACCCGGACGCTCGCGACCGGGCACTGACGCAGTTCGAGCTCGCGCTTTCCTCCAAGGTTCTGGCCTATGTGCAGGACACGACGCGCGGCCGCGTCGACCCCAACAAGCTGTCCGGCTACCATGATTTCCAGCGTAAGGTCGTGAAGCTCGATCCCGTGCTGAAGCTGTCCCGCATGAGCCCTGACGTTGCTGCCTATCTTTCCAGCCGCAACCCCGACGGCACGCAGTTCCTGGCGCTGAAGGCCGAGCTTGCCAAGCTGCGCGCAGCCGACGGCGGCAATGAAGAGCGGATCACCATTTCGCTCGATTCCCTGCTGCGCCCGGGCGACAGCTCGCCGGAAGTGGCCAACATCGTCAAGGCGATCCAGAAGCACGGTTCGGAAGAGCTGAAGACCGCGCATGCGGCCACCTTCTCGGCTTATGCCGGCAGCAGCGACTATTCGCCTGAGATCGTGTCACTGGTCGAGGACTTCCAGAAAGAACATGGCCTGAAGCCGGATGGCGTGATCGGCCAGGCAACCGTGCGCACCATGACCGGCGGCGACAGCAACGGCTCCAAGATCGACAAGCTCGTTGTTGCCATGGAGCAGGCGCGCTGGCTGCCTGAGGATCTCGGCCCGCGCTATGTGATGATCAACCAGCCGGCCTTCATGGCTTATTACTATAACGACTCCAAGCAGCAGCTTGCGATGCGTACCGTCGTCGGCGGCAAGAACAACCAGACCTATTTCTTCGACGACGAGATCGAAACGGTCGAGTTCAACCCGTTCTGGGGCGTGCCGCAGTCGATCATCATCAACGAGATGCTGCCGAAGCTGCGCTCCGATCCGAACTATCTGGACCAGATGGGCTATCAGGTCGAAGTCGGCGGCCGTGCCGTTCCGTCCTCCAGCGTCGACTGGTACGGCTCGACGCAGAACATCTCGGTGCGCCAGCCGCCGAGCGGCGACAATGCTCTGGGTGAACTGAAGATCCTGTTCCCGAATAGCCACGCCATCTACATGCACGACACGCCCTCCAAGAGCTTCTTCAAGCGCGACATGCGTGCGCTGAGTCACGGCTGCGTGCGCCTTTCCGATCCGCGCGCCATGGCGGCCGCCGTTCTCGGGACAACGGTCGACGATGTCGCCAAGCAGATCGCCACCGGTCAGAACCATGCCGTGAAGGTGCCGCAGAAGATCCCGGTCTATGTGTCCTATTTCACCGCTTGGCCGAACAAGGACGGCGTGATCGAATATTTCGACGACGTTTATGGCCGCGATACCTATGTGGACAAGGCGTTTGACGCAACGACGAAGTCGCGCGGGGCGCAGATCTGACGCTTGGCGTAAGTAAGGATTTAACGGGCGGTCTTCGGGCCGCCCGTTTTCATTTTACGAGAGATAAGAGGAGAGGTCAGCGCGTGTGGCCCCCTCATCGGGCCCTTCGGGCCACCTTCTCCCCGCTGGGTAGAAGGGGAGCCAGTCGCGCGGCTCGCTTCCACGAGAACGCTTAGAGATAGGCGAGGCATCACGGCGAAATCCCTTCTACCCAGCGGGGAGAAGGTGCCTGCAGGCGGATGAGGGGGCCACGCCCACAAACGCCTCGGCCAGATTATCAGCCCTCAGACCGCAACTTTCGCCGCGGAACCCTGCAGCAAGCTGTCCACCAACTCAACCGTCAGCTCATCATAGTGCGTAATGATCACATCCGGATCGAGGCTCGACACCGGCACATCCGAATAGCCGAAGGGCACTGCGATGGAGGGCACGGCGGCATTCTTTGCCACCGCGATGTCATTGATGCTATCCCCAATCATAACCGAGCGGGCAACATCGCCGCCGGCGCGCTCGATGGTGCCGGTCAGGTGCCGCGCATCGGGCTTGCGGCGTTCGAACGTATCTCCGCCGGTGATCGCCTCGAAATAGTGTGTCAGGCCGAGCTTCTCCAGCAGGCTGACGGCAAGGCCTTCCAGCTTGTTGGTGCAGACGGCGAGCAAGTAGCCTGATGCCTTCAGCCGGTCCATGGCGGCGATGAGGCCGGGATAGGGCTCGGTATGGCCGGGCATGTTCGCATTATAATGCGCGACGAAACGCTCGACGAGATCAGGAACCTCCTCTGATGTCAGCGGGTGGCCCTGAAGTCTGCAGGCGCGTTCGATCATCACACGAGCACCCTGGCCGACGAGATGGGTGAGGTCGTCATAGGTGACAGGCTCGAGGTTCAGCGCTGATATCGTATAGTTCAGGCTTTCGACCAGATCGACATGGGTGTCGAGCAGCGTGCCGTCGAGATCGAAGACGACGAGTGCCTTATTCTCGGAAGGAGCTTGGCCGGCATTTTCGGGAGCAGGGGTCACGGTAGTGCCTCTTTGCGGGGTAAGATCTTCAGGGAGTAGGCGATGAACTGACGAAAAGCAACGCCGGGACATCAGACAGAAAAGTCGCAGCCGAAACGCGTGGCTTTCAATCGCAGGACGATGATTTTGGCTTTCGTTTGCAATACGAGCCGTGTAAACAGCACATCCAACGCAACATCAGGAGCTGGCGGCGCATGGATGCCCGCGAAATGAAGATCAAGGCCGCCGAGGCCGCGCTTGTCCACGTCGAATACGGCATGCGCCTCGGAATCGGGACGGGAAGCACGGCGGAGGAATTCGTCCGTGTGCTCGCCGAGAAGGTGGCAGCCGGTTTCAAGGTCGAGGGCGTTCCGACGTCCGAGCGCACGGCGCGGCTCTGCGTCGAGCTCGGCGTTCCCCTGAAATCGCTGGACGAACTGCCGCAATTGGATCTCACCATCGACGGTGCCGATGAGGTCGATCCGGCGCTTCGGCTCATCAAGGGCGGCGGCGGTGCGCTGCTGCGAGAAAAGATCGTCGCTGCGGCCTCGACACGGATGATCGTCATTGCCGACGAAAGCAAGTTGGTCGATACGCTCGGCGCCTTCGCGCTGCCGATCGAAGTCAATCCATTCGGCCTCGTTTCGACGCGCATCGCGATCGAAAGAACCGCCTCGCGCCTTGGTCTCTCGGGCGAATTAACGCTGCGTCAGTCCGGTGACGGAGAGTTTACCACTGACGGAGGCCATCACATCATCGATGCATCTTTTGGCCGCATTCCTGATGCAGAGGCGCTTTCGAGGGAACTGAATTCCATACCCGGTGTCGTGGAGCACGGGCTTTTCATCAACATGGCGGCGCTTGCGATCATTGCCGGTCCTGCGGGTGCCCGCACGCTGCAGGCAAACAGATAACAGGAGCATAGAAACTCATGATGAATATTGCAGGTCTTGGCCGTCTTGCCGCTGCGACCATCGTTCTTTCCGGGCTTGCCTTCGGCTCTGCCGCAAGAGCGCAGGAAGCTTCCGAAGAGCAGCTCAAGGCTGCCCGTGCGGCCATGGACGCCATCGGCGCAACCACCCAGTACGACAATATCCTGCCGGGTCTGGCCGAGCGTCTGAAGGCCGGCCTCATCCAGGACTCGCCGAACTACCAGGATGTCATCACTGCGACCGTCGACAAGCAGGCGCTGGCTCTGGCACCGCGCCGCGCCGACCTCGAAAAGGAGGCAGCTCTGACCTATGCCAAGGCCTTCACGGTCGACGAGCTGAAGGCGATCGCCGATTTCTACAACTCCGACATCGGCAAGAAGCTGCTGCGCGACGGCCCGGTTGCCTCGCGCGAAACCGCCAAGGCTGCCGATATCTGGGCGCAGGGCATTTCCCGCGACCTCGAAAAGCAGAGCAATGCCGAGCTTTCCAAGATCATCAAGGCTCCGCCACCGGCAACCGAAAGCCCGGTTGCACCGGCTCCGGCAGCAGCGCCGGCTGCCCCCGCTGCTCCGGCACCTGCCAAGAAGTAAGACCATCCTTCATTTCGACAAAAGCCCGGCTTCGTCCGGGCTTTTGTTTTTGTGGCGCTGCCCTTATCTGTTCGTTCTCACGCAATTCCGGACGCAGAACCGCTGCGCACTTCTGCTGGAATTGCTCTATATGTTGAAAACCCATCCAGCGATTCCCTCCGGAGATCATCATGCCTTCCTACGACTACGACCTCTTCGTCATCGGCGGCGGTTCGGGGGGCGTGCGCGGCGCGCGCGTTGCGGCCTCGCTCGGCAAGAAGGTGGCAATCGCCGAGGAATATCGTTACGGCGGCACCTGCGTGATCCGCGGCTGCGTGCCGAAGAAGCTCTTCGTCTATGCCTCGCAGTTCCACGAACATTTCGAGGATGCGGCCGGTTTCGGCTGGACGGTCGGCGAAAGCTCGTTCGACTGGAAGAAGCTGGTGGCCGCCAAGGACAATGAGATCGCGCGGCTCGAAGGGCTCTACAAGAAGGGGCTTGCCGGCGCCAATGCCGAGATCCTTGAAACCCGCGCCGAACTTGTCGATGCCCATACGGTCAAGCTCCTGAAGACCGGCGAGACGGTGACGGCCAAAACTATCGTGATTGCGACCGGCGGCAGGCCGAACCCGCATCAGGCACTGCCCGGCCACGAACTCTGCATCTCCTCCAATGAGGCCTTCCATCTGGAAGAGCTGCCGAAATCCATCCTGATTGCCGGCGGCGGCTATATCGCCGTCGAATTCGCCAATATCTTTCACGGGCTCGGTGTCGAGACGACGCTGATTTACCGCGGCACCGAAATCCTTTCGCGCTTCGACGAAGACCTGCGTCGCGGCCTGCACGAAGCCATGGTTGCCAAGGGCATCCGCATCCTCTGCCAGGATGTAATGGAGAAGGTGACAAAAGGCGAAAATGGCCTCGTCATCGAGACGATGAAAGGCGAGACGCTCAATGCCGGTATCGTTATGCTGGCGCTCGGCCGCGATCCGAATACGAAAGGGCTGGGGCTGGAAAAGGCAGGTATTGCGGTGAACGAGCGCGGCGCCGTCATCGTCGACGATTACTCGCGCACAAATGTCGAGAACATCTATGCACTCGGAGATGTCACCGACCGGGTACAGCTGACGCCGGTCGCGATCCACGAGGCTATGTGTTTCATCGAGACCGAGTACAAGAACAATCCGACCAAACCGGATTACGACCTGATTCCGACCGCCGTCTTCTCACAGCCGGAGATCGGCACGGTCGGCCTTTCCGAGGAAGAGGCGGGCAAGCGTTACCAGGAGCTGGAAGTCTATCGTGCCCAGTTCCGGCCGCTGAAGGCCACATTGTCCGGCCGGGCGGAAAAGATGATGATGAAACTGATCGTCGATGCAGCAAGCCGCAAGGTCGTCGGCGCCCATATTCTCGGCCACGATGCCGGCGAGATGGCACAGATCCTCGGCATCACGCTGAAGGCCGGCTGCACCAAGGACGATTTCGACCGCACCATGGCGCTGCATCCGACGGCCGCCGAAGAGCTGGTGACCATGTATGCGCCGAGCTACAGGATCAAGGACGGCGCGCGAGTATAAAGCCCGCGCCGCCGATAGTCGGTCAGGTCAGCCGGTCAGGCGCGGCGCGCGGACGACCTTGAGGAAAAGGGCGTTCATCGCGTCAGTGATGCCGTCGGTCGGACTTACCTCGAAATAGAATCCGGGAGAGGCGCAGGCCGACATGCGGGTCGGGATCTTGGCCTGGAACGGCTTGATCCACCTATTATACCAGTCATTGCTCGGCAGCGGCAGGTAGGTGGTGTAAAGCACGGCGATCTTGATTCCCCGGTCCTTGAGCTTCTGGCAGAAGGTGACGTCGATCGGTTCCTGGCAGCGCTGGCCGGTAACTGGTTCGGTACAGGTCGTCGCCTTGTAGCTGTCGCCGACACCGTCGGAGACGAAGAAGACGATTTTCTGCGCGTCGGCGGAACTCGTTCCCGAGCCGACGGAGGTGATCTTGTTGTTGAGCAGGGTCAGTGCATTGTCGAAGCTCGTCTGGGTGTCGTCGTTATAGCCCTGCTTGGGGATGGTCATCAGGTCCAGGACATATTCGCTGTCGCCGGGCTGCGGGTTCAACGTCTTTTGGGAAACCTTGTTGCCCACCTTGTCGAGATCGCTCGTCAACGACACAACCTCGGTCAGTCCCGCCGTTTCCGCCGCCACGCCGAAAGTATAGACGGCCATGCGGAACTGGTTGTCCGTATCGGCCTTGGCCGTCTTGGTCAGCGCCTGCGTCGCCTGTCGCACCACGTCGATGCGCATGGTGACGTTGTTCTTCTTGGCAAGCGTATAATAGTCCTTGCCCTTGTTGGCGCCGCTTTCGTGGCAGGCGAAGGCGCATGAGGGGTTCGATTTGTTGTTCGCGGTGAGATTGACCATCTTGGTGACATCGGCGGGCGTGGCGCCGACGCCCATCGAAGGCGTGTTGTCGAGCAGGATGTAGAAGTCCATGAAGGAGGCGGTCTGGTATTCCGCCGTCGCGGTGCCGCTGATATCGACGCTGTCCTTGCCGAAGATACGCATGAACGAGGTCGGCATCGTTGCCTTGAAGGTCACCTGCGAATGCAGTTTGTTGGCGGTCTTGGTGACGTCTATGCTGGTGTCGACGTTGAGTTCGGCAAGTTCCGGGGACATCTGTCCGAAGAAGATGTCGTGCGCCTCGGTCTGGCCGACGGCAACGGTGCCGTCCTGCAGCATGCTTGTCGCGGCCGCGGCGGCGCTCGATTTCTGGGAGACGGCGCCGACCGCCGCGGCGTCGGCCGCCGCGTAAAGCTCACTGCGGAGACTCAAGGCATGGGAAAAATCGATCGCAAGGCCCGCCGCTCCGACCAGCGGCACGACCATAAGTGCCGTCATGATGCCAAAATTGCCAGATCGGTCCGACAGGAAAGCGGACGGAAGGATACCCATGCTCAACCCCTACATTATTAGGGTACGCTTTACATGGGAAATCTAAAGCAGATGGAAAATAGCATGGTATATATCGCCTTAATGCCAGTTTTGAGGCGCTACTAGGCAAGGGGAGCCGAAAGGTTTATAAGCCGCCGCATTCTTTAACGGGCAGGCATCCGGGGTAAACCGGATGGGGAAGCAGATGACTGACATGGCACAGAATTGGACCCCGAGCAGCTGGCGGAACAAGCCAATCCAGCAGGTTCCGGAATATCCGGACGCGGCCGCGCTGGCGGCAACGGAAGCCACGCTCGCCAGCTATCCGCCGCTCGTTTTTGCCGGTGAAGCCCGCCGCCTGAAGAGTGCGCTTGCCAATGTGGCCGAAGGCAATGCCTTCCTGCTGCAGGGCGGCGACTGCGCCGAAAGCTTCCTTGAGCACGGCGCCGACAATATCAGAGACTTCTTCCGCGCCTTCCTGCAGATGGCTGTCGTGCTGACCTTCGGCGCCCAGCTTCCGGTCGTCAAGGTCGGCCGCATTGCCGGTCAGTTCGCCAAGCCGCGCTCGGCGCCGATGGAAACGCAGAACGGCGTGTCGCTGCCGAGCTATCGCGGCGATATCGTCAACGGTATCGAATTTACGCCGGAAGCCCGCATTCCGAACCCGGAGCGCCAGCTCGACGCATACCGGCAGTCGGCCGCGACGCTGAACCTTTTGCGCGCCTTCGCGATGGGCGGCTATGCCAACCTCGACAACGTGCACAAGTGGATGCTCGGCTTCGTCAAGGACAGCCCGCAAGGCGAGCGCTACCGCAAGCTTGCCGACCGTATCAGCGAAACCATGGATTTCATGAAGGCGATCGGCATCACCTCGGACAACAATCCGAGCCTGCGCGAGACCGATTTCTTCACCAGCCACGAAGCGCTGCTGCTCGGCTACGAAGAGGCGATGACGCGCGTCGACTCCATATCCGGCGACTGGTACGCAACCTCGGGCCACATGCTGTGGATCGGCGACCGCACGCGCCAGCTCGACCACGCGCATGTGGAATATTTCCGCGGCATCAAGAACCCGATTGGGCTGAAGTGCGGCCCGTCGCTGCAGCCCGACAACCTGATCGAGCTGATCGACGTGCTGAACCCGGCCAACGAAGCCGGCCGCCTGACGCTGATCTGCCGCTTCGGCCATGACAAGGTGGCCGACAGCCTGCCGAAGCTCATCCGCGCCGTCGAGCGCGAGGGCAAGAAGGTCGTCTGGTCCTGCGATCCGATGCACGGCAACACGATCACGCTCAACAACTACAAGACGCGCCCCTTCGAGCGTATCCTCTCGGAAGTCGAAAGCTTCTTCCAGATCCATCGCGCCGAGGGCACGCATCCGGGCGGCATCCATATCGAGATGACCGGCAAGGACGTCACCGAATGCACCGGCGGTGCCCGCGCCGTCACCGCCGAAGACCTGCAGGACCGCTACCACACCCATTGCGACCCGCGCCTCAACGCCGACCAGGCGCTGGAACTGGCCTTCCTGCTGGCTGAGCGCATGAAGGGCGGCCGGGATGAGAAGCGGATGGCTGCGAACGCCTGAGGCGGGTGAGTAGCGAATAGTGAATAGTGGGTAGCGAATAGAGTTGAAAGCCCGGCCGCGCCGGGCTTTCTTGTGTGTAAAGGCACTCGCTCCGACCTCCCTCATCTCTGTGCTTGTCACAGAGATCCAGCCTGCCCAAGTCCTTGGGCAGAAAAGACTCTATTCATTGGGGCGAATAATTCATTCACTTCGGTCGTGCGGATGTGGAGAACGGCGTCATCCGCCTGTCGGTCGGCAGGAAGAAGCATGTCCTGTTGCAGCCGGAACTGTGATGCCGTCAGGGCGGGCTCCATCCGTCATCGCCGATGGTGTGAGGAACAGAGCCCGCTCACCGATGCTACAGGGAATGACGCTGACGGAAATGGTGCTGCAGGAAAGACTGGGCCTTGAGGAAGCTCCATGTGCGCGGGGCACCCGGCAGGAAATCGTCGTCATTCAGGATGTCGCTCAGCGGTGACGCGAAGAGTTCGGCGGCCTCGTTGCGATCTGGCGCGTGATGGGCGCCGTCCAGGATCTCGGCGGCGCTGGAGCGGCTTTCGGTCAGCAGGAAGAGTTCCGGATGGCAGAAGACCGGATCATAGGCGAGGCCAATTGCGAAGGACTCCGACCGGTCGAGATCAGTGACGGCGATTTCCTCGGCGAGCTCACGGGCGGCTTCCTCGAAGAGATCGGTCTCTTCGTCGGCCGCGGGCTCGGCATAACCGCCGACAAGATAGAGGGCGCCGGGGTTCTGCTCGGCGGTGAGGCTTCGTTTGGTGACAATCACCTGTTGGTCCGCAGTGACCAGAACGACAGTGAGCCCAAGCGGGTCGGCGCGCTCGGCCTGCGGGTGCTCCTCGACAAAGCCGGCATGGCGGGTGACCACGTAAGCGGAAAAGCATGTGCTGTTTGCGGTGATGGTCAGCCGGCCATTCTCGATGCCATAGGCAGCCATGCGCAGGAGCCGGCCGTCAAAGGCGGCGGGGTGTCTGGCAAGGAAGCGATCCCAGCCGGATTTCCGTTCTGCCTCGACTATTTCGGAAAGCTCGAATTCTCCCGCAAGTCGGCAATGAATTTGGTCGACGGGGATGCTGAATGCTTCGTCCGCTGGCATCATCAGTGCATTGCCTTTCTCAGCAATTCGATGGTCTCGGTCACGGATGGTCCCTGGACCGAGGGCGGTTCGGCCCGCTCGCAGAATTCCCGCCAGATGAAGAAGGTCAGTTCCGCGCCGTCGGTCGGAGTTTCGCCGGGGCCTTCGGCAAAGGTCTGGAGCAGACGGTAGCGCTCGTCCTGCCAGAACAGCGCCTCCACCCAGTCATAGACGGGGATGATATGAAAATGGATCGGGTAACCCGGAGCGTGACCGTATCGGCCGATATAGACGCGTCTTGCGCCGAGCACCGTGCCAAGGGCTTTCTGCGCTTTCGCCAGGAGCGGGCCGAGTTCGATCAGCGCTTCGGATGATAATTCGGAGAGGTCATTGGTAAAGCTTCGGGAACTGACCATGAGATAGCCGGGCAGGGCGGAATTGATGCGATGGTTCACGAGCCAGCCGGTCGTCTCGCATACATGGAATTGCTCGGGAATTTCCAAGGACAGCTCCTCCATCGCACGCGAGGCAGCCGCGCGGATTCGCACAGTGGCTGAAGATGACGTGCTTCGGCAAGGGCAAGGGAGGTGACATTCACCTGCTGTCGGGGCAGATTGCGGGCGTATCGAAGGGAAATGTTTTTGACTGATATTGCATGCGCCATCTTCTGGCGGGAGGGCCGCGTTCTGCTGGTCAGGCGGGCGGGCCACAAAGAGCGCTTTCCCGATTGCTGAGATCTCGTCGGCGGCCATGTCGAGCCGGGCGAAAGCGCCGAGGCAGCCATGCTGCGCGAGGCGAAAGAGGAGATCGGGCTGACGCCATTGCGATTTCGCAAAGTCGCTGAACACCCGGAGCAGGACACCGTCTTTCATCTCTTTCTGGTGAGCGAATGGCAGGGTGGAGAGCCCGTTCTGCTTGGCGACGAACATACGGCGATGCGGTGGGTTACGCCTGATGAGGCCGCGTCACTGGACGATATGGGGCACCCGCAGTGGTGCGCGATATTCAGCGAGCTTCAGGAATAATCTCTGCTTGGTGATACGCATCGACACCCAGCCATCGACCGGACACAATACATATTAATGTAACTATGTTTTAAACGCGAACCGGATACGCCCATGAACCCGGTCCGCATTTCCTTACATGCTCGTTGCGAGGTTCCAGTTATAGACGCAGCGATCGAGGCCGATGGCGATCTCCAGCACGAGGACGTCTTGTTCCACCGCCGGGTGCGGTCATGACGGGAGATGGGCGCGCTATCGGAACTCATGGCAGATTTCGCAAACGCAGGGCGGACGCTTGTCAAACGGGCCATTCGCGTTGCGTCAGGCGTCGGTCCATGTATCCTGGCAGCATGAGCGACCTGGATCTGGACCATATCCTTAGAGAACTTGCAGCCCGCGAGCCGATCTTCCACCGGCGGGAATTCGGTACGTCGCGGGCCGATCTAGAGCGGATGACCGACGACAATTTCTGGGAAATCGGTGCGAGCGGGAAGGTCTATCAGCGCGGCTATGCGATCGAAACATCGCTTGCGCGCTACGAGAACGGGCCGGAGCCGCATGAGTGGCCCTGCCGGGATTTCACCATCACGATGCTGACAGATAGGCTCTTCCTTCTTTCCTACATACTCGAAGAGCCGCAACGCGTAACGCGCCATTCGACGATCTGGCGCCGGGCAGACGATGGCTGGAAGGTCGTCTTCCATCAGGGCACGCCAACGGTGTGACCTGATACATCACGCCTTCTACTGCACCAACACCGACTGCTGGCAGCGCACGTCCGTGACCCGCACATCGGCTTCGCCGATCTTGATGCCGAGCAAGGTCAGGATGTTGAAGAGCAGTTCGTCGAGCGGCTTGGTGAGGCCGGTCAGCGTATCGGCGACGGCGCCCTGGATGATCGATTTCGGCAGGCCGATGCCGAGGCCGAGGATGGTGACCTGGACATCGGTATTGCCGAGCAGGGTGGCGACGGTCGAGGTCAGCGTGTCCCTGGTCGAGACGTTCTTGATGGTCTTGGCAGCGATATCCTGCGGCTGGAAGGTCAACCGGGTCCTGGTCTGATTGGTGACGTTGACCTCGGCGAGCGCGGAGACGCTGAGCAGCGGCGCATCGATGATCTTGGCACGGGAAACACGCGGCTTGCTGCCGAAATTGGCAAAGGCGTTGGTATCGACATCGCCGAGATCGAGTTCGGCGACACCGGGCACGACATCGATGCCGACGTTGGCGTTTTGGGCGTTAGCACCAAGGCAGGAAACACTCGCGAGCCTGGCTTCCGCATAGGCGACTTCGACATAGAGCGGCACGCGCAGCTTGATGCCTGCAATCGAGCTGATGCCGAGAACGTTCACTTCGATTGCGAGCCGCACCTGGGCGGTGCGCACGACGGCGCCCGTGGTGCCGACCCTGTTGGAGGCCATTTCCTTCGGCGGCTCGCCGATCGCAAGCGTCAGTTTCGTGGCGGCAAGGCCGGGCACCGCGGCATTCAGATTGACGGCAACCTGCTTCTGCTGGTTGGCGGCGATTGCGGCAGCCGAGAGGACATCCATCACGCTGGCATCGACGGAAAGATGCGAGCCGCTGCCGACGAGCCTTTCGCCCGTCGGGCCGAGGTTCAAAAGGTCTTCCAGCTTCAGCTTGACCTGCTTGGTGCCGAGTGCCTTCTCGATCGTGTCGAGCGACTTCGTCACCGTTGATGTCAGGCCGCTGGTCTTCTTCAGCGTGGTGAGGAGGCGGGGATAGGAGATCTCCGTCGCCAACACGTCGTCATAGCTGCCGGCGGTGAGTTTGAGATCGGTCGCCAGAGTATCCAGGAAGGAGAGCAGCTCGACGTTGGCAGCCGCAAGTGCGGTATAATCGCCGACCTTGAGGGAAAGCGTGGTGCCGAGCAGGCTTCCGAGCAATGCGTTCAGCACGCCGTCATTGAGGCTTGCAAGGCGCGAGCCGACAGAGAAGGCGACAAGCTTCGAGGCGGAGGCCGTGCCTGTTGCATTCAGGGTCGGCGCGGCAGCGAAGACAGCGGCAAACGTCAGCTCGGCCTTCTGGCTGAGCTCCACTTTCGCCGCATCGTAAGGTTGAGTTCCAGGGGAGAAACGGCTGCCAAGCGCCGTGGCTGTATCGGCGAGATAGGTGCCGGGCACGAGGTTTGCGACCGCATCGAATGTCTTGAGGTCGGCTTCCGAAAGCTGGCTTGTTCCCTGTTTCGTTTCATAGCCGTTTGCGGTTTTGACGGCGACGTTCAAACCATTCTGGCTGAAGTTGTTCACGAGGTTCTCAGCCGCATGATTGATATCGGAGGCGGCGACGATGGCGCCGAGATCGCTCAGTTCCTGAAGGCGGCGCTGCTGCAGCGTCATCATGCCGTAGTCGATGCCAAGACCGAGCGTATAGAGAATGAGTGGCGCGCAGAGGGCTGCGGTGATGGCAATATTGCCTCGCGCATCGACCGCGAAGCGGGCCAGCGTGACACGAAATTTCCGCATGTCAGATGCCTCCCATCCGGATCGTGGCGAAACGACGGATCACGTGGTCGGGCAAGGGAAATGTGTAGAGATTCCAGATGGGAAGATTGGAGGCGTCATAGGCAGCGGAGACAGTGAACTGATTGGCATTGGCCGGATCGGTGGTGACGTTGACCTGCAGCTTCGAAAGGTCGAGCAGCGGGTGGTCGATTGTCGATCGGGAGATGAAGTCGTTGACGAGCTGCGTGCGTTCCTGGCTGGTAAGGCCTGCGACAGCCGTACGCGCGGCATCCGCGGTCAGCTGCTGGACGGAGTGCGCTGCGCTGAGGTAGATGCCATAGGCGATCATCGTCAGCACGATCAGGAGGAAGAGCGGTGCGACGATCGCAAATTCAATGGCGGCGGCGCCCGTGATATTGGCGTAGAAACGACGATACGGCTGCATTTTTTACCTCGCTTGCTGCCGAGCCCTGTTCTCGAACAGTCGTTGAGATCGTAAATCAGTATTTCTTAATTTTGATTTATCTAATAAACGTATTGGCTGTATTTGTGAGAAATGATGCCGCACTCAACGTGTTGATATGAGTCGGGAAAGACATTCTTGATCTGGCCTCCGACTGATGGTGTTGCGCATCTTCCAAAGCATCAGTTTTCCTGAAGCCTTTAATCAGCGCTTTGGATTTGACTGGCGGGTGTACCGGCGTCACTCTCCTGACCGCTTCAGGGGGAACAGGAATGAGCGAAGATCATGTGGGCGGATGCCTGTGCGGCGCTGTGCGGTTTACAGCAAGCGAGAAGCCCGATGTCGTGGTCGGCTGCCATTGTTCGCAGTGCCGGCGGCAGACGGGGCTCTATTATGCTTCGGCCGACGTGCCGGTTTCGGCTGTCTCCATCACTGGTGAGGAAAACCTGCGCTGGTTTCAGTCGAGCGACGAGGTGAGGCGAGGTTTCTGCTCGCAATGCGGCTCGGCGCTGTTCTGGCAGCGGCTCGGCGGCCCTGCCATTTCCATCATGGCCGGGTCCTTCGATGAGCCGAGCGGCTTAAGCTTCGGCCATCATATCTTCTGCGCCGACAAGGGCGATTTCTATGAGATCACCGACGGGCTGCCGCAATATGCGGGACGTGCTTAAGCCTTCACGAAGCGGTAGGCGCTGTCCTTGCGTTCGGCATAACCAACGCCTGGATAGGACCAGTGATAACCGAGCAGCTTGATCTTCTCCGACGCCGCGCGGTCGAGCAGCATGCGGCGGTTTTTCAGCGCCGTCTCTGGGTCGGTGTCGAAGCCGAAATGCCAGCCCGGGTGTTCGAAGAAGATCACGTCATTGGTGCAGGCGTCGCCAGTGATAAGAAGATCGCCGTCGCCGGCGAGCTCGAAAGAGATGTGCCCAGGTGTATGGCCCGCAGTTTCGACGACGAGCATTCCAGGCAGGATTTCCTGGCCCGGCTTGACGAGGGTGAGCCGGTCTTTCACCGCGAAGAGATCGCGCTGCGCGCCGCGGGCGAAATCGTGCAGGGCGGCGGGCATATGGGCCTCATAATCCTTGTCGGTCCAGAAGTTCCATTCGGTCTCGCTGACGAAATACTCGGCATTCGGATAGTGCAGCTTGCCGTCATCAGTGGTCGTCGCGCCCGAATGATCGGGATGGGCATGGGTGAAGATGACTTTGGTGATTGCTTCGGGTTCGATGCCTGACGCCTTCAGGTTGGCGGCGAGCTTGCCGGCACTTGCCTGGAAATTCGTGCCCGAGCCGTTATCGATGAGGATCAGATCGCTGCCGTGGCGAATGAGCGGGATATTGGCCTGCACTGGCGCGCCGGCCGCATCGCCGCCGAGCCGCGCCAGGATCGGCTGGCGCTCTCTTGGGGTGGCGTCGGGCAGCAGGATTTCGGCGGGCAGGGTGATGAAACCGTCGCTGACAACCGTGATGTCGAAGGCGCCATGCGTGAAGCGATGGAAATCCGCCGCATAGGCGCCCCGAAGCAGGGCAAGGGCGGCCGCACCCGAGAGGGCGCCGGCCAGCAGTTCGCGGCGCGTGGCCGACAGGCTGAGATTATCCCGGTTGGTCATCTGCGCTTCTCCTCTCGGACATCACCACGAAGAGACAATAGCAGTACAGCGACAGGATTTCGCCAATAAAATTCAGTATTATCAATGATTTACATTGATTTTCAGATATTTACGGCTGGTATCAGCGGCCAATGCCCGACAGCCATTCCCTGACGACGGCGCGACCGGCCTCCTTCAGCGCTGGGCCGAACCTTGCGGCATCCTCACGCAGCCTAATGATATCGATCTTGGCGACCGCCAGTTCCGCGGCATGGCCGACCAGCCAGCGTTCGAAGCGCTCGTCGCATTCGGCTTCCGGGTGGAACTGGAAAGCGAGGACATGATTGCCGATCGTATAGGCCTGCTGCTCGACGATATCAGTCGTTGCAAGATTGGTGGCTCCATCAGGCAGGTCGTAAGTATCACCGTGCCAGTGGAGCACGGTGACGCCGCCGAGATGACGAAGCGGGCTCTCCATGCCGGCTGAAGTGAGCGTGATCTGCTTGAAACCGATCTCCTTCACGCCCGAGGGGAAGACGTGGCCGCCGGAGACGGCGGCAATGAGCTGCGCGCCGAGGCAGATACCGAGAACAGGCTTTTGCGCTTCGAGCCGCTCGGCAATGAAGGCCTTTTCGGCAGTGAGGAAGGGGTAGGTCTCGTCCTCGTAGACGCCGATCGGGCCGCCGAGGACGACGAGCAGATCGGGCTCCAGCGGATCGGCGGAGAGGAAATCGCTGTCGCCGACAGTGGAATAGGTAATCGTATAGCCGGCTTGTTCAAGCACCTCGCCGAAGGTTCCGAGATCCTCGAAATGCACGTGTCTGAGAACGAGGGCCTTGGCGGACATGATACGCTTTTCTCCCGTGATTGCATGGCGGCGATCTTATCCGGGCCGTCACCTCTGACACCGCATATCGGAATGAAAAAGGCGCGCCGCAAGGGCGCGCCTTCCATCGTCTTCGACAGGAGACTCAGCCCTTGATGAAGGCCAGCAGATCCGGGTTGATAACGTCCGGATGCGTCGTGCACATGCCGTGCGGCAGGCCGGCATAGGTCTTCAGCGTGCCGTTCTTCAGCAGCTTGGCGGAGAGCGGCGCGGAGTCTGCATAGGGGACGATCTGGTCGTCGTCGCCATGCATGACGAGAACGGGTACGGTGATCGTCTTGAGGTCTTCGGTGAAGTCCGTTTCCGAGAAGGCCTTGATGCAATCGTAATGGGCCTTGGCGCCGCCCATCATGCCCTGACGCCACCAGTTTTCGATGACACCCTGGCTGACCTTGGCGCCCGGACGGTTGAAGCCGTAGAAGGGGCTGGTCGGGATATCCAGGAAGAATTGGGCGCGGTTGGCGACGAGCGCTGCACGGAAACCATCGAAGACTTCGAGCGGCAGGCCGCCGGGATTCTTCTCCGACTTGACCATGACAGGCGGCACGGCGCCGATGATCACGGCCTTGGCGACGCGGCCTTCCTTGGCGCGAGCGACATAGTGGACGACTTCGCCGCCGCCGGTCGAGTGGCCGATATGGACGGCATTCTTGAGATCGAGCGCGTCCGTCAGTGCGGCAACGTCGGCCGCATAAGTGTCCATCTCGTTGCCGTCGAAGGTCTGGCTGGAGCGGCCGTGGCCACGGCGGTCATGGGCGATGACGCGGAACCCCTTGTCCAGGAAGAACATCATCTGATTGTCCCAGTCGTCCGCGCTGAGCGGCCAGCCATGATGGAAGACGATCGGCTGGGCATCCTTCGGACCCCAATCCTTGTAGAAGATTTCAGTTCCGTCCGTGGTCTTGATGAAAGGCATGGTCTGGCTCCGATTTTCTGATGATACTGGATTGGTTGCAGCGAGCGCGGCTTTCGGCACGGCCAGCGCCGCGATAACGGCGCCGCCTACCAGAAGAACGTCCCGCCGTGTGGCATCCGCCGTCAGTGCAATGCTGTGTTCGGTCATATTGCCTCCATGCGGGTTCTCCGCGCCTCTTTGACGAGGACAAGCTGACTCAGTTCCGGCAGTGACGCGAGTTAACCGTCGTAAATTGATGCAAAGCAAGAATGACGGCAATGCGCCATAAGACGTACGAACCTCATGAAGACAGTATGTTATCCGCAAGTTTTTTCTTTTCGAATTCGCGGAAGCTGCCATGCGCCAGCGGAGCGAGCGTCACCGCCAGATAGGCGAGGCCGGTCAGCAGCAGTGCGGCGGAAAGGCCCCAGGCATCGATCAACGCGCCGCCGGCAAGTCCACCGAAGGGGATGAGCACCCAGCAGAGGGCGGCATTGAGCGATGTGACGCGGCCCATCAATGGCTTTGGTATGCGCTCGAAGAGCACGGCCGAGAGGATGGGATTGAGGAAGCCGGAGGCGAAACCGCCGATGGCGAGCGTTGCGAAGATGAGGGCCAGCGGCGATTCCACCGCAAAGACCAGAAAGCGCGGAAAGCCCGTCAGCAGGAAGGCGACCGTATAGACGAGAAGGCGCGGCATCCGCTCGCCGATCATGGCGGCAATCGCCGCGCCGAGGATCGACGCGCCGGAGAAGACGGCGAACAGGGTTCCGAGCAAAGCGGGACCGTGACCTGAATCTCGAGTCCAGACAGGAATCAGGACCGAGAAGAAAGCCTGATCAAGCAGATTGGTGGTTGCTACCATCAGCACGATCGCGACCAGCACCGCATCGCGGCGCAGAAAGCGCCAGCCTTCCGACAGCTCCCGGCCATAGGCGGCTATGCCGGTCGCTTCGGCTTTCGGAGCGCGCCGCAATATGGGGATGCCGGCCGCGACGATCAGGGCGGCGCCGGCGAAGGTGAGGGCGTTGACGGCAAGCGCCTGGCTCGGCCCGATAAGGGCAATGAGAGCACCGGCGCCTGCCGCCCCCGCGGTCGATGCCAGGCGTTCGATGGCGCCGACGACGCCAGTCACACGCTCCAGCGGCACGGAGGCCAGTTCGGCGATGTCGGGGACCATGGATTGCTTGGCGGCATCCGATGGGCCGCGCAGCACGCCCATGGCGAAGACGATCGGCAGCAGGATCGGAATGGTAAGCAGGTCGAGGAGATGCAGGACCGGCACGAGGCCGACTGTTATCACCGAGACGCTGTCGCAGATGACGGCGATGCGTTTGGGGCCGAGGCGGTCGATCAGGGGGCCGCCGAGCGCCTTGGCGACGACATAAGGCAGCATCTCCACCATGGCGACGAGGCCGGTCAGCACCGGGCTGCCGGTCGTGCTCAGCACCAGCCAGGGAATGGCGACGCCCGACAGCCGCGTGCCTGAGATGGAGAGCGTTTCGGCAATAGCGAGCGCGATGAAGGGGCTGCGGCTCATGGCTCGCTCTCTTCGTCGCCGTGCGGCACGCGGCCTGGATAGGGGAAGGCGTGCAGCATGACCATGAAGGGTACGACATCGGGCGGCAGGGGCTCGCCAAGAGGCGGGGCCTCGCTCATCGCCTCCATGACGATATCGTTCAGGCGTTTCGTCAGTGCTTCGGCCTGTCCCGATGTCAGCGGAATGATGATGTCGCTTGCGGTGCTGGCCTTGCGCCATTCGAGCGGCAGCTCGGCATATTCCTCGACTGCCTTCTGCATCTGGTCGACCTGCAGGGAAAGGATCGCCTGCGTGAAGGCGACATCCATGTCGAAAGCCGCGCCATCGCTCTCGGCCGGCGGCACCGAGGTGACTTCGTGACTCGCGCGCCACCAGCGATCGCGGCGGGATGGTCCGGGCGCATCCTCGACGAAGCCGTACTGAGCGAGCTGGCGGAGATGATAGCTCGTCGCGCCGCTGTTGAGGCCGAGGCGTGTCGCAAGCTGCGTCGCCGTGGCCGGGCCGTCGATCCGGAGCATGCCGAGCATGCGCAGGCGCACCGGATGGGCGAGCGCCTTGAGGGCAGTGACATCGGGGACGACGCGGCTGACGTTGCGGGATGTCGCTGACGTTGATGTAGGGATGGGCGTTTTCATAAAAGCAGTTTACGACTGCAAATGATTCTTTGCAAATATTCCTTTGCAATTTACCGCTATATCTCCAACATGATCTTCAGTCTGTCGGCGTCAGGGCCTTGCGGCGTTCCAGCACGACTTCGAGCAGCGCATGAGCAGCGAGAAGCGGCGAAGCTTCGTTGTCGCCGAGGATCAGCGGGCCGGCGGCAGCGCCTTCGGGGGCTATGTCCAGATACCGGCCGGGGATCACGGCGACGGGTTTACCCGATCTCAGGAAGGCGCTGAGGGTGTGGCCAACGCCGTTGTCGGCCCTCCAGAGCGCACCGGAAAAGCCGATGCAGAAGGCGGCGTCGAAATCCTCTGTTACGATCTGGTCGAGGCGAAGTGTATCGGCGAGATCGTCGCGCGCCGCCCGATCGGCGAGGAAGCGGCGGGTGGACGGTTCCGGATGCGTGGTCTGACGCAGCTCATTCGTCAGGTCGGGGAAGCCGCCTAATGGTGAAGCGAGCACCACCTCCGCCGGCGCATCCTTGAAGAGGTAATAGGCCGGCGCGATGCTGATGATCCTGACCTCGCCGTCAGCCCCATTCGTGGCAAGAACGATCAGAAAACGGATGGGCAGTTGACCGTCCATTGGCATCCTCCTCTTGCTTGCGATCATGCATGGAGGCAGGGAAGCGGACGAGTTGAGAGTTGTAAATCAGTGTAAAGGGCGGCTCAGCCGGCAGCACCCGAGAGGTGGGCCGGCGGATGGCCTACAGCATCGGCCCGAAAATCGGAATCGATTTTCGGGCCGATGCGTCGATTCAAAGAGCTAGGGCTTCGAGATCGACGCGGATGCGCCGCTCCCAGCCGCCAGCGCCATCCTGCCTTGCGGCTTCGAGCGCTGCCTCAAGGATGGCTGAAGCCGCGTCCAGTGCTTCCGGGCCTTGTCTCCTTGTGGTGATATGCGCCTTGACCCGCAGCAGCTCGGGAAGGCACCAGCGTTCGCCTGACGCGTCGCAGTGAGCAAGCGCTGCATCGATGACACCATCGGCTTCCGCATGTTGGCCGAGGCCGGAAAGCGCCTGCGCCTCCACCGACTGGAAGAAGGTGCGGAAGAGGTTGAAGCCGGCATGCTGCAAAATGTCCATGGCCGGGCGCAGCTTTGCGAGGCAGGGCCTGTATTCGCCGGCCCGCAGATGCAGCTCAGCCTCGAATCCATCGGCATAAGTGTGCCAGACGTCGAGCGACAGCGCCTTGGTATGGTCGCGCAGCAGGCGGATAGCGGCGGCCGCTTCGGCGTCGTTGCCCGATAGAAGTGCGAGCGGGCAGACGGCTTCGGCCATCAGATTGCTGATCGAGTGATTGTGGCCGATGTCGCGGGCGTAACGCATGGTCTCCTCGACCTCGCAGAGGGCGGCGCCCTCGTCGCCCAGCACCCAGAGGCAGCGAGCGACGATGATGCGCGCCGTCACGCGCTGGTCGAACTGGAACCGCACGGAATGACGCGCCTGCGGCACATGCTCGTATTCCGAAAGCATCACCCAAAGCTGGTCTCGGGCCTCGGCATGGCGGCCGAGCCAGTGCAGGGTGGCGGCCTTCATGCGCTTGCCGATGATGCCATCGGTCGGATCGGAGGAGGAGGGTGCGAGCGCCGCAAAGCGCTCCGCCAGTTCCATTCCCTGGCGCGGTTCGGCCCGGTTCACCAGATCGACCCAGAGCGCCCAGATGGCGCGAAGCTGATAGTCGACATCGCCGAGCTCTTCGGCGATCCGCCAGGCGGTCGTCCAGGCGGCCACGCCTTGTTCGGATGCATTGGTGGCGCGAAGCTGCGGCCAGCCGAGCGCGGCGTAGAGCTTCATGCGGCTTTTCTCGTCCAGGCCAGGACGGGCGTCGAGAAAGGCGATGGCATGGGTGAGTGCGGCCAGGCATTCGTCGAGCAGCGACAGGTGGAAGAAGAGCGGCAAAGCGGCGACCGTCAGCCGCACGCCGAGCAGGGCATCGCCTGAAGCCCCGAAGGCCCAGTCGAGCGCGACGCGCAGACCCGGCACCTGCTGGGCGAAATCCTCGGGCCATTCCTCCGGCGGGGCGGAGTAGAGATCCTGTTCGGCACTTTCCAGCGCGGCGCAGAGATAGGCGGAGAAGCGCGCCATGACGTCGGGCAGCTCATCCGAAGCAACCAATTTCTCGCCGGCATAGAGGCGCGTGGTGTCCAGCAGGCGATAGAGCGTTTCGTCTGAAGCCATCTCGACCACGACCAGCGACTTGGCGACGAGCGCGGCCAGCAGATCCCCGGGTTCCGTGCCGGAAAGAACCGCGGCTGCGGCCTCGCCGGTGAAGCGGCCGCGGAAGGCGGAGAGTTCGCGCAGCGCCTGCTGCTCCTCCAGCGGCAGGATGAGGTAGCTCCAGTCGAGCGTGGCGCGCAGCGTCTGGTGGCGGGGCAAGGCCGTGCGCCGGCCGCGGGTCAGCACGCGGAAGCAATCCGACAGCGAGCGGGAGAGGGCGGCCACTCCCATCGCCTCCAGGCGGCCGGCGGCAAGCTCTATCGCCAGCGCGATACCGTCGAGCCTCGTGCAGATGTCGACGACATCTGCGGCATCCTCGTCCGTCAGTTCGTAACCGCCGAGGCAGGCGTCGGCGCGCTCGACGAAAAGCTGCACGGCGGGCGAGAGCAGCGCGGCCTGTGCGGTCACGGCACTATCAGGCAGATCGAGCGGCAGAAGGCGGTGCACGCGCTCGCCCTCGGCGCGCAGCGGCTCGCGGCTGGTGGCAAGGATATGCAGATCGGGCGCTTCCGCCAGCACGTCCTCGGCAAGCTTGGCGATATCGGCTACCACGTGTTCGCAGCTGTCGAGCACGAGCAGCAGATTGCGCGGCTGCAGATGGATGGCGATTTCGCGTGATATATCGTCGCTTCGCGAGAGGATGCCGAGCGCGGACGCCACGACCGTCGGCACGAGATTTCCGGTCGCGACTTCCGAAAGGTCGATCCAGACGATCTCACTGTCGAATTCGGTTTGCGCGATCACGGCGCGGGCGACGGTGGATTTGCCGATGCCGCCGGGGCCGGCAATGGTTACGAGGCGCCCCTTGGCAAGCTGGCTTGTTACCGCCGCTATCGTCTGCTCGCGGCCGAAGATGCGGGCAGGCAGGCGCTCGGGGCGGAATCTCCGGAGTGTCGGTTGAGCGGCGGGTACCACACCATTGCTGCGGCGATTGACAGGGGCGATGAACGTATAGCCGCGGCCCGGCACATTGGCGATGAATTGCGGCTCGCGCTTGACATCGCCGAGCGCCTTGCGCAGCGCCGAGACATGGACGCGCAGATTGGCCTCGTCCACGAACGTGTCCGGCCAGACCTGCTTGATAATCTCGGCATTGGTCTTCAACTCGGCGGGATGGTTCAGCAGAAACAGCAGGATATCGATGGCGCGGCTACCGAGCGGGACAGTGGCACCCTCCCGCATCAGGCTGCGCCTGGCGGGCACGATCGAAAAGGTGCCGAACTGAAGCTCTTCTTCCAAGCATGCTCCCCTGCGCGATGTCGGCAGGTTGAGCCAATTGCCGGCGCGCTGTCAAATGAAACGGTATGACGGACACGGAATTGCGACAGGATTTCAGTCGTTTAAGGCTTCGCTATTTTAGCGGCATCAAGCTTGTCCGCGCTCTGCAAGGATGGCGTTCAGCCGGGAGACATCCTCACGCAACGCTGTCAGTTCCGTCAGCACCCGCATATCGATCTTCTGATGCAGCGACAGAACCTCCAACTCGGCCTTCAGATTCACCTCATAATCCTTGGCGGCTTCGAAACGGTCGCGCTCGGCCTGGCGGTTCTGCGACATCATGATGATCGGCGCCTGGATGGCGGCAAGCATGGAGAGGATCAGGTTCAGGAAGACGAAGGGGTAGGGATCGAAGGCCCTGCTCAGCAGAATGACCGTGTTGATCAGGGTCCAGATGACGAGAAAACCCAGAAAGGCCAGGATGAAGGACCAGGAGCCGCCGACGCGCGCGATACTGTCAGCCAGCCGCTCGCCGAAGGAGGCTTCGGCGGAAAAGGCGGCATTGACGTCGGTGGAGATGATCTTGCGCTCATGGGTCCTGGCGAGCACGCGCTTTTCGATATCACCCAGCTCGTCGGCCGGCTTGCCGAAATGCAGGTGGGCGAAATTTGGAAAATTAGTCATGGCATTGTCCCGGGAATGGATCGAATTGGCGCGCAGTATTCCGTCGTTGCTGCAAATTGCAATGCGTATCGGCGTCGCGCAAGCCAAACTGAATGAGGGGCAGAGGGATAGGCTGCCCTTCATCAAATTTTCGCCGCAGATGGCTACAGCTTTTGAAGCGGCTTATTGCGGTGCACGCAGGGGCGGATTAAATGAATGACATGACACAGGAAAACGCTCTCTCCCATACGTTCAACATCGCCATCGCCCAGCTGAACCCTACGGTGGGCGATGTCGCCGGAAACCTTGCCAAGGTGCGCGAGGCGCGTGCCGATGCGGCGCGACAGGGCGCGCATATCCTCATGATGACCGAGCTTTTCATCTCCGGTTACCCACCGGAAGACCTGGTGCTGAAGCCGGCCTTCATCCAGGCTTGCTGGAGGGCGGTGGAAAGCCTTGCGGCTGATACCGCTGATGGCGGGCCGGGCATCGTCATCGGTTTTCCGCGCCAGGACGAGACGGGGCGCTACAATTCCATCGCCGTGCTCGATGGCGGCAAGGTCATTGCCATCAGAGACAAGATCGACTTGCCGAACTATGGCGAGTTCGACGAGAAGCGCGTCTTCGACCAGGGTGCCATGCCCGGACCTGTGAATTTCCGCGGCGTGCGCATCGGCATTCCGATCTGCGAAGATATCTGGGGCGACCTCGGCGTCTGCGAGACGCTTGCCGAAAGCGGCGCGGAAATCCTGCTCGTGCCGAACGGCTCGCCCTATTATCGCGGCAAGGTCGATATCCGCCATCAGGTGGTGCTGAAGCAGGTCATCGAAACCGGCCTTCCCATGGTCTATGCCGCCCAACTCGGCGGCCAGGACGAGCTCGTCTTCGACGGCGCAAGCTTTGCCTTCAATGCCGACAAGTCGCTCGCCTTCCAGCTCAGCCAGTTCGAAGCCGCGCTTGCCGTCACGACCTGGAAACGCACCGAAAATGGCTGGCGCTGCGCCGAAGGGCCGATGGCCCGCATTCCGGAAAGCGAAGAAGCCGATTACCGCGCCTGCCTGCTCGGTTTCCGCGACTATGTGAACAAGAACGGCTTCAAGAATGTCGTGCTCGGCCTATCGGGCGGCATCGATTCGGCGATCTGCGCGGCGATTGCCGTCGACGCGCTCGGCGAAGAGCGGGTGCGCACGGTCATGCTGCCGTACCACTATACGTCCGAAGACTCGCTGAAAGATGCGGCCGATTGCGCCAAGGCGCTCGGCTGCCGCTACGACATCGTGCCGATCGAGGCGCCGGTAACGGGGTTTTCCTCAGCACTGTCGAACCTCTTCGAGGGCACGAACAGCGGCATTACCGAGGAGAACCTGCAGAGCCGTGCGCGCGGCACCATCCTGATGGCGATCTCCAACAAGTTCGGCTCGATGGTGGTCACGACCGGCAACAAATCGGAAATGTCTGTCGGCTATGCGACGCTCTATGGCGACATGAACGGCGGCTTCAATCCGATCAAGGACCTCTACAAGATGCAGGTCTATGCGCTGGCCCGCTGGCGCAACGAGAATGTGCCGCCGGATGCGCTTGGCCCCTCGGGTGTGGTCATTCCGCAGAATATCATCGACAAGGCGCCCTCGGCCGAGCTTCGCCCTGACCAGAAGGATCAGGATTCGCTGCCGCCTTATCCTGTCCTCGATGATATTCTCGAATGCCTCGTCGAGCGGGAAATGGGTGTCGAGGAGATCGTGGCCCGCGGCCATGATGTCGAGACGGTCCACCGTATCGAGCATCTGCTCTATCTCGCCGAATACAAGCGCCGCCAGTCGGCGCCGGGCGTGAAGATCACCAAGAAGAATTTCGGCCGCGACCGGCGCTATCCGATCACCAACCGGTTCCGGGATCGCTGAGACGCCTCAAAAGTCTGGGAGGGATGAATGCGCAGCTCAGTTGAGATCTACAATGTGCGGCGGGGCGAAAGCCGTGTCATCTGGCAGACGGAAGCGCTGGTAGAGGCGCCGAATTTCTCACGCGACGGCGCCTATCTGCTGATCAATGGCGACGGGCTGCTCTATCGCCTGCGGCTCGACGGCAGCGATCTTGTCGAGAAGGTCGATACCGGCTTTGCCGTCCACTGCAACAACGACCACGGCATTTCGCCTGATGGCGAAGAGATCGTCATTTCCGACAAGACCGAATTCGGCAAGTCGGCAATCTATATCCTGCCGATCGAGGGCGGCAAGCCGCGGCTGATCACCAAGAACCTGCCGTCCTATTGGCATGGCTGGTCGCCTGACGGGCGCGAGCTTGCCTATTGCGGCATCCGCAACGACGTCTTCGATATTTACACGATCTCGGTCGATGGCGGCGAGGAGAAGCGGCTGACGCATGGCGAAGGCCGAAACGACGGGCCGGACTGGTCGGCGGACGGGCAGTGGATCTACTTCAATTCCAGCCGCACCGGCCTGATGCAGATCTGGCGCATCCATCCCGATGGCACCGGTCTCGAGCAGGTGACATCGGACAATTACGGCAACTGGTTCGCCCATCCATCACCCAACAATGACAAGGTGCTGATCCTCTCCTATGACCCTGACGTTTTCGACCATCCGCGTGATCTGAACGTGCGGCTGCGCGTGATGGACATGGACGGCGGCAACCTGACGGAACTGTTCAAGCTCTTTGGCGGGCAGGGCACGATCAACGTGCCGAACTGGTCGCCCGATGGCGAGGAATTCGCCTATGTCCGGTATTTTCCCGTGAGGCCTTGAGAGGGCGCACCGCCATTTAATGATGGGGTGCGGGTGGGGCAGCGCAGCGCCCCTACCGGTCATTGTTCCTCTCCGAAACCTCGATAGCATGGCCGTGCATTTCGGAGCGTACAGATGAAAAGCAATGTTGACATAGTCTGGAGCGATATAGCCCGCGACAAAATCGTGGCTCCCGGCCGTTACGTAGCGCCAGCTAAGTTTGGGGCCGATCCCGATTGGCCGCAAACTGCTTGGAGCATAGTGTTGGAGTTTAGCGAACTATCGCATGGAACGGCACGGTTTCTAGTCGACGACGCACCTCACCATCTACTGCAACGCGGCGCCACTTTCGAGATGTACGACGGCAGAAAGCTGTCGGCTAAAGTACGGGTCTTGTGAGGAATGGTGGCTGTGTAGCAAAAGGTGATCTTCGCGATTGCGGGCCGCCACCTATTCCAAAGGTAGAACTCACGGACCTGAAGGCTAAAGACGATTAACGGGAAGACGGCCAAGGCGTGAGCAGCCTGTGAATGGGCGGCGGGTGTCTGCCCGCCGCGCTTGATAGTGCCAATCAGGCCGCGACAGCAGCCTTGCGGCGGTCGCGGACGGCCTTCGCCAGATCCTCGAGCACATCCACCGACATATCCCAGCCGATGCAGCCATCGGTGATCGACTGGCCGTAGACCAGCGGCTTGCCGGGAACGAGGTCCTGGCGACCGGCGACGAGGTTGCTCTCGATCATCATGCCCTTGATGTGGTGGTTGCCGGCGACGATCTGGCCGGCGACGTCGCGGACGACCTTCGGCTGGTTCATCGGGTCCTTGCTGCTGTTGGCGTGGCTGGCATCGATGAGGATGCGCGGATCGACGCCGAGCTTGACGGCCTCAGCGATCACAGCCTGCACATCCGCCGCCTCGTAATTCGGGCGCTTGCCGCCGCGCAGGATGATGTGGCAGTCCTCGTTGCCGCGGGTGGAGGCAATCGCCGCCTGTCCGTCCTTGGTCACAGCCGGGAAGTGGTGGGGCTGGGAGGCTGCTACTATGGCATCGAGCGCGATGCGCGCGCCGCCATCCGTGCCGTTCTTGAAGCCGATCGGGCAGGAGAGACCCGAGGCGAGCTGGCGGTGGATCTGGCTTTCGGTCGTGCGCGCGCCGATGGCGCCGTAGCTGACGAGATCGGCTATGTATTGCGGCGTGATCGTATCGAGGAATTCGCAGCCGGCCGGGAGGCCCATGGCGTTGATGTCGAGTAGCAGGCGGCGGGCGAGACGCAGGCCTTCCTCGATGCGGTAGGTGCCGTCGAGATGCGGGTCGTTCATCAGGCCTTTCCAGCCGACGGTCGTGCGAGGCTTTTCGAAATAGACGCGCATGACGATTTCGAGCTCGCCGGACAGGCGTCGTCGCTGCTCGACGAGCCGTGACGCATATTCACGGGCGGCTGCCGGATCATGGATCGAGCAGGGGCCGATGACGACCAGCTGGCGGTCGTCCTGACCGGTCAGGATATTGTGGATCGTGTCGCGCGTGCTGGTCACGGTCTTGGTAATCGCGCGGTCACGCGGGATTTCCTTGATAATATCGGCAGGTTTGGTCAGCGGGGTGATCTCGACGATGCGCAGATCATCAATAGTGTCAGTCACGGCATGCTCTCCTGTTTGGTCATACCGTGCGGAACAAAAAAGCCGCCAGGTAGACTAGCGGCTGTTCGGGTTGTCGTCGCGTTAGTTTTGGTTACGCACAGACCCGCATCCGCTGGAAGCAGCGGTACGAATAAAATCGCGATGCGTAGACGGACGAGATCGACATGCAGGCTATGTAGCGATGCGGAAACCAATTGTCACGCAGAATTTTACAGGTGAGAGCCCCTTAGCGGGCAGCGGCGGAGATGCAGTTCCGTTCCAGGCCTATTCGCTGAATTGACTTGCTGCCATGCCGTTTCCACGCCATAGATCGCCCGTCAGGTGCCCGCCGTCACAAGCGGGAGAATCGGGAATCCGGTGCAAGACCGGAACGTGCCCAACGCTGTAAGGCCGACGCTTGCCGCTCACCACGCCACTGGCCTCCAGGCCGGGAAGGCTGCGGCCAAGTGGATGACGCCAAGTCAGAAGACCGGCCTGGCAAGATAGACCCAACCCGCGCGGACGGCGGGCGGTTGCGTTGTTGGGGATTTGACGATGCGACCCATTGATGATGCCGTTTGCCCGGCATCCAGCTTTTCTGCGGCCGAACGCGAGGCCGTCTATCATGCCATCACGACGCGGCGCGACGTGCGCAGCCAGTTTCTGCCTGATTCCCTGCCTGATGATCTCGTCACGCGATTGTTGACGGCAGCGCATCACGCACCTTCGGTCGGCTTCATGCAGCCGTGGAATTTCATTCTGGTGAAGAGTGCCGAGGTGAGGGCGCAGGTGCGCGATGCCTTCACGAGGGCGAATGAGGAAGCGGCCCGGATGTTTACCGGCGAGCGGCGGCAGGCCTATCGCTCGCTGAAGCTCGAAGGCATCGTCGAGGCGCCGCTCGGCATCTGCGTGACCTGCGACCCCACCCGCAGCGGCAGCGTGGTGCTCGGGCGCACGCACAATCCGCGCATGGATAGCTATTCCACCGTCTGTGCCATCCAGAACCTGTGGCTCGCAGCGCGAGCAGAAGGCGTCGGCATCGGCTGGGTCAGCATTTTTCGTGAGGGCGACCTGAAGGAAATCCTCGGCATTCCCGATCATATCGAAGTCGTGGCCTGGCTCTGCGCCGGGTTCGTCGACCGGCTCTATGACCAGCCGGAACTGGCGGTCAAAGGCTGGCGGCAACGCATGCCGCTGGAAGATCTCGTCTTCCATGACGGCTGGGGACGATCAGACCGTGAGCCGGTAACTACTGCTGTTGAGGTTGGGGGCCGGATGTCGCCGGATTAGCGAGATCGATCTTGCCCTCATCGCCGGCAAGGAATTGCGGCCCGACCTGCCGGACCTTGCTGGCAGAGGGATCATAGGGGCGATCCGCCACCTGCGGCGGGGGGGCAGGCGGGGTGCTAGCCGCCTTCGGCGCTTCCGTCTGGATCGCGGTGATCGAGCCCTTCGGCTCGGGCGTCGGCGCATAGGCGGCCTGGCTCTTTCGCATCTGCTCGTAATAGGCAGACAGATTGCAGGAGCAGGCGGATTTTTCGCCAGGTGCACGGGTCTTGTAGGCGAAGGCGTTCTTCATCGCGCTGTAGGGCGTTCCCGTTGCCGTCGAAATCATGTTCGAGGTCTCGGTACTGGAAACGTCGCGATAGAAGAGTTCCGTTTCGACGCCGGGGCACATCTTCGCGCAGGTCGCGGCATCACGGTCGAAATCGACCGAGGTGGCATTGTTGCTGATCGGGAAGAAGCCACCATCGCAGGTGCGCACGCAGATGGTACTGACGGGCGAGAGCATTTCGGCGCGCGGCAGGCCGTAGCGCTCGCCGCCGCCGAGCGGGATGAACGTGTCGCTGCGCATGGCCTGCTCTTCGATGCTCGGAGCCGGCGCGTAAGCGTTGCCTTCGGCAGGTCCGCTGAAGCTGTCGCTGTTGCAGTCATTATCTTCGAGCGCGGCCATTAGCTCCTCGCGGGCCGCATCGGGGCCGGACTGGCGCAACTCGCTGCGGCGTTCCTGAAGGAAGCCGATGTTGTCGACCATCTTGGCTTCAGCATGCTCAAGTTCGGAGCAGAAGCCGGCGTTGTCGCCGCCAACGACGACCATGCTGCCGGAGGTGCAGCCATACCGGCGCAGATCGCTGCGCACCTTACGCAATTCGAGATTCTGTTCGGCAAGCGCGCCGGCATATTGGCGCATCTCGCTGCTGCTGTTGCCGAAGGTTTGCGGCAGGTCGGCAAGGCGCCCGCGCAGATCCTCACAGATCGCATTGGTCTGCGCCGCCGCAGGAGCCGCGAATGCCAGACAGAAAACGAGATACAGGTTTCGGCGCTTCACGACGTCGTTCCGGAAAGAGAAAAGCATCTATCAGTGCGTTGCGGCTTCAATCCACCGCGCTTTGTCTTAACGTGTTTCCCTTAATAAGCTCGCAGTAATTCCTAGCGTATTTTTGCGATCTTATCCAGCAAGCCGGATGCTTCCACTTTCCTGTCTCCTGCAATCACGCGGGAGACCGTTAATATCTAGACAGTTGATATGACAGATATTTCCGACGAATCCTGCACATGCGAAACGTCCGCAGAAATACCGGATACCCAGCAGGGCCTTCACGTTTTCGTGGACGGTTGTTTTGACCCCGGCGCAGGGCACGGGGGATGGGCCTTCGTCGCCTATCGCGATGGCGTCGAGATCGCCTCCGGCTTTGGCGGTGCAAGGGATTCCTCCAATAATGCGATGGAAGTGACGGCCGTGCTTGAAGCGGCAATCTGGATCAACGGCACAGCAACAGGCGTAGCGGCAGTCATCTGGTCCGATTCCGCCTACGCCGTCGAAGGCTGCAACAGCAGGCGTGCGATCTGGAGGAACAATGGCTGGAAGAAAAGCAACCCGACCGGCAAGGCCAGAAACCGAGCGATATCAGATGCGAAAATCTGGAAAGCCGTCGATATCCAGCTATCCGAGAATTCCCTTATAAGCATCGTCTGGTGCAAGGGCCATTCCGGCACCGATGGCAACGAACGGGCCGATGCGCTGGCAGATCAGGGACGCCGATCGATACGGCGTGCCTGATTTTCCAGATGCCGACGCGCAACCGGCTTAGGCCGGCTGCGATGCCTCTACGACAGCGAGCGCCGCCATATTGACCACGCCGCGCGAGGTGACCGACGGCGCCAGGATATGCGCCGGCATCGCCGTGCCGAGCAGGATCGGGCCGACATGCAGGCCGTCGGTCATCGACTTGACGACGCCGAGCGTGATGTTGGCCGCATCGAGGTTCGGGAAGACCAGCAGGTTGGCTTCATCGTTCAGCGTGGTGTGCGGCATGACGCGGCGGCGCAGTTCCTCGGAGATGGCGCTTTCGCCATGCATTTCGCCGTCGACTTCGAGATCGGGAGCCGCTTCCCGCACGAGCTGCAGTGCGTTGCGCATCTTGGTGGCGCTTTCGGATTCGCGCGAGCCGAAATTCGAATGCGAGACGAGGGCGGCGCGCGGGGTGATGCCGAAGCGCTTGATCTCTTCGGCAGCGAGAACCGTTGCCTCGGCGATGTCTTCTGCCGTCGGATTTAAGGTCACATAGGTGTCGGCGAAGAACGTCGCGCCGCGCTGCGAGATCATCAGGCTGAGAGCCGAGAAATCGCGCACGTTCGGGCGCTTGCCGATGATCTGGCGCACATCGCGCAGGTGCTTCTCGTAACGGCCTTCGAGGCCGCAGATCAGCGCGTCGGCTTCGCCGCGCTTCAGCGCCAGCGCGCCGATGACGGTCGTGTTGGTGCGCACGATGGTGCGCGCCGCTTCCGGGATGACGCCGCGGCGTCCCACCAGCTGCAGATAGAGATCGACATATTCGCGAAAGCGCGGATCGTCCTCGGGGTTGATGACGTCGAAATCCTGCAACGGCCGGATGCGCAGGCCGTAACGCTTCAGGCGCGTTTCGATGACCTGCGGACGGCCGATAATGATCGGTTCGGCAATGCCTTCTTCGAGCAGCACCTGGGCGGCGCGCAGCACGCGTTCGTCTTCGCCTTCGGAGAAGATGACGCGCTTGCGCTCTGCTACCTTGGCGGCCGTGAAGATCGGCTTCATGATGAAGCCGGAGCGGAAGACGAAGCGGTTCAGCTGGTCGAGATAGGCGTCGAAATCGGCGATCGGACGACGCGCGACACCGCTTTCGGCAGCAGCCTTGGCGACTTCAGGGGCGATGCGCAGGATGAGGCGCGGATCGAAGGGCGAGGGGATGAGGTAGTCGGGACCGAAAACCGGGGTTTCGCCGGAATAGGCACGCGCGGCAACGTCCGAAGGCTCTTCGCGGGCGAGGGCTGCGATGGCGCGCACGGCGGCCATCTTCATTTCCTCGTTGATCGTCTCGGCACCACAGTCCAGCGCACCCCTGAAAATATAGGGAAAGCAGAGAACGTTGTTGACCTGGTTCGGGAAGTCGGAGCGACCGGTGCAGATCATCGCGTCCGGGCGGGCGGCCCGGGCGAGATCCGGCATGATCTCCGGCGTCGGGTTGGCAAGCGCCATGATCAGCGGCTTGTCGGCCATCTGCGCCAGAAGTTCCGGCTTCAACACGCCGGCGGCCGAGAGACCGAGGAAGACATCGGCGCCGCCGATATTTTCGGCGAGCGAGCGCGTGTCACTCTTCTGGGCGTAGACGGCTTTCCACTCGTCCATCAGCTCGACGCGGCCTTCATAGACGAGGCCTTCGAGATCGTGGACCCAGATGTTTTCGCGTTTGGCGCCGAGCGTCACGAGCAGGTTGAGACAGGCAAGCGCGGCGGCACCGGCGCCTGACGCGACGATCTTCACCTCGTCGATCTTCTTGCCGGCCAGTTCCAGCCCGTTGAGGATGGCAGCGGCGACGATGATCGCGGTGCCGTGCTGGTCGTCGTGGAAGACCGGGATCTTCATCTTCTCGCGCAGCTGCTTCTCGATCCGGAAGCATTCCGGCGCCTTGATGTCTTCGAGGTTGATGCCGCCGAAGGTCGGTTCCAGCGAGGCGACGGTCGAAACCATCTGGTCGACGTCCGTTGCATCCACTTCGATATCGAAAACATCGATGTTGGCGAATTTCTTGAAGAGAACGGCCTTGCCTTCCATGACCGGCTTGGAAGCGAGCGGGCCGATATTACCGAGGCCGAGCACGGCGGTACCGTTGGAGATCACGGCAACGAGGTTGGCGCGCGATGTATAGTCGGCCGCAGTTTCAGGATTGTCACGGATGGCGAGGCAGGGGGCGGCGACGCCGGGAGAATAAGCGAGCGCCAGGTCGCGCTGGTTGCCGAGCGGCTTGGTCGCCTGGATTTCCAGCTTGCCGGGGCGCGGATAGCGGTGGAAGAAAAGCGCCTGGTCGTCGAGGCTTCCCCCCGTCAGATTCTTTTCCGTTTTGGATTTTTCCTGGTGATCCATCGCCGCCTCCGGTGTGTCGTTCGAAGTCTTTTGAAGACTTCTCCATACATCAATCGGATACGGGCGACAGTATGGAAATGCGGCGTGGGGAAAGTTTTCGTGCGGGGGCGGGGCGGCCCTTGGTGCCGAGCGGTTGCCACCAGCTAATCCTTTTGGGGAAACTTGTCTGGCGAGGGCGGCAAGCGCAGAATGCCGTGCGCGACGGTGCGGGGCGCCGGTCGCATGGAGGAAATCATGGACAACTTGAACCTCACGACCTTGCAAAGGGGTCAGACGATGGTCAATGACGTGGCCATCGATGCATTTGCCGCCGGATTTCGCGGCAGTCTCCTGACCAGCAAGGATATGAATTACAACGAGGCGCGGGCGATCTGGAATGCGATGATCGACCGGCGGCCCGGCCTCATCGCGCGCTGCGCGGGCGCTGCCGATGTCGTTCGGGCGGTGCGGTTCGCGCGCGACAACAATCTTCTCGTTTCGGTGCGCGGCGGCGGGCACGGCATTGCCGGCAACGCCGTCTGCGACGGCGGCGTCGTCATCGACCTGTCGGCGATGAAATCGGTGCGGGTCGATCCGCAGACGCGGCGTGCCAGGATCGAGCCGGGCGCAACGCTTGCCGATGTCGACAAGGAAACGCTGGCCTTCGGGCTGGTGCTGCCGACCGGCATCAATTCCACGACAGGCATCGCCGGCCTGACGCTTGGCGGCGGCTTCGGCTGGCTGACCCGCAAATTCGGACTGACCCTCGACAATCTGCTCTCGGTCGACGTGGTGACGGCGGATGGCGAACTGGTCAAGGCGAGCGAGACGGATAAGCCCGATCTCTTCTGGGCGCTGCGCGGCGGCGGCGGGAATTTCGGCGTCGTGACCTCCTTCGAGTTCAAGCTCAACCCGCTCGACACCGAGGTTCTCGCCGGGCTCGTCGTGCATCCCTTCGCCGATGCGGAAAAGGTGCTGAAGGAATACCGGCAGGCGCTGGAGGCGGCGCCCGACGAACTGACCTGCTGGGTGGTGATGCGCCAGGCGCCGCCGCTGCCCTTCCTGCCGGCCGAATGGCATGGCAAGGAGATCGTGGTGCTGGCGATGTGCTATTGCGGAGATGTCGCGGCGGGTGAAAAGGCTGCGGCCAGGTTGCGCGCTATCGGAAAGCCGATTGCCGATATCGTCGGCCCGATGCCGTTCACCGGCTGGCAGCAGGCCTTCGATCCGCTGCTCACACCAGGTGCGCGCAATTACTGGAAAAGCCAGGATTTCGCTTCCCTGTCCGATGCGGCGATCGACGTGCTGCTCAAGGCGGTGCGCAGGCTGCCCGGCCCAGAATGCGAGATCTTCATCGGTCATGTCGGGGGTGCTGCCGGCCGGGTGGCCAACGAGGCCACCGCGTTTCCGCAGCGCAGCTCGCATTTCGTCATGAACGTGCATGCCCGCTGGCGGGAAACCGGGATGGATGGAAACTGCGTCGGCTGGGCGCGCGAGCTTTTCGAGGCCACCAAGCCGCATGCTGTGGGAACCGCCTATATCAACTTCATGCCTGACGACGAAACCGACCGGGTCGAAGCCGCCTATGGCGCCAACTACGCCCGCCTTGCTGAGATCAAGCGGCGTTACGATCCGAACAATCTGTTCCGGATGAACCAGAACGTGAAGCCGATGGCGACGGTGCGGACTGCCTGAGGATTGATGTTTTAGGAAAGGAATTTCGCGCCAGCGCCGGAATGTGGAGGTGTTGGCGTGAAGTCGGCCACCCAGCGCTCCACATCTAGCCTGTATGAACAGGTTGCACCGCTTTCCCACAGCCTTGTCATCTTCCTGAAACACGAGTCTGATTTTGGAAGACCAGACGAAGAACGATGGGACACGAGCGGAAAGGCTTGTGACAGACATGATGGAACCTCGGCGCTTCCGCACCCTCTTCATTTCCGATGTGCATCTCGGCTCGAAGGCCGCCAAGGCGGATTTCCTGCTGGATTTCCTTAGATATCACGAGGCAGACACGATCTACCTCGTCGGCGATATCGTCGATGGCTGGCGCCTGAAGCGCAGCTGGTATTGGCCGCAGGTCTGCAACGACGTGGTCCAGAAGCTCTTGCGCAAGGCGCGCAAGGGTACACGTGTCGTCTATATCCCGGGCAATCACGACGAATTCCTGCGCGCCTTTCCGGGCATGCATTTCGGCGGCATCGAGGTCGTCGAGCGCATCATCCATGACGGCGCCGACGGCAAGAAGTACCTGATCCTGCATGGCGACGAATTCGACGTCGTCGTGCGCAACGCCCGGCTGCTCGCATATCTCGGCGACTGGGCCTACGACACGGCGATTCGCATCAACATCGTGCTCGCAGCGGTCCGCCGCCGCCTTGGCATGCCCTACTGGTCCTTCTCGGCCTGGGCGAAGCTGCAGGTCAAACATGCCGTCAATTTCATCGGTGAGTTCCAGCGCGTGGTTGCCGAGGAAGCCCGCAAGAACGGCGCCGACGGCGTCATCTGCGGCCATATCCATCACGCCGTGATCGAGGATATGGACGGCATCCGCTACATCAATACCGGCGACTGGGTCGAAAGCTGCACGGCGATCGTCGAGCATGAGGACGGCACGTTCGAACTCATCACGTGGCGCGCATTGGCCAGCAACGTGCCGGCGCTGACCTCAATCGAATTGCTTGAAGAGGGCGATTTCGCCCCGCAGGCCGCCTGAATATTGTGGGCGTACCGCTCCGGCCTGGCCGGTGCACCAGGAATTTAGCCGTTGCCGCCTGGCGACAGGCCCTATTTATTTTTTAAATCGTTTCGACTTATCTCCGAAACGTTACAGCAGGGCTATTTCTCGCCATAGTCGTGTTTGATTGGATGTGTTAGGCAACGCAGAGTTTCCTTCAGGTCCACCATGATTCCCGCACAAAATCCCTTAACGGGTGAGGGAGCGCCGCCGCGCTTCCGGCTGTTCAGCGCGCTTTGCTACAGCGCGCCGCTGCTGGTCAACGGTATCGTCCTGCCCTTCTTCCCCGTCTGGCTTTCGACTCACCAGTTCAATGATCATCAGATCGGCACCATCCTCGCCGTGCCGATGGTGGTGCGCGTTCTCGTCGCGCCGATCGTGGCGGTCTTTGCCGACCGCATGCAGGAGCGGGCGCATGTGCTTTTATGGTCGGGCATCCTGTCGCTCCTGACGGCGATTGCGCTCTACTGGACGGCGGATTTCTGGCCGGTGCTGATCGTCTTTGCGCTGCAGGGCGCGACGTTTGCGCCCTATGTGCCGGTCGTCGAATCGATTGTGATCTCGGGTGTGCGCCGCTGGGGGCTCGATTACGGCTCCATGCGCGTCTGGGGCTCCATCGCTTTCATCATTTCAACGCTCGTCGGCGGTGAGCTGGTCGGGCGCTGGGGTGGCGAAATGGTGCTGCCCGTGATGATCTTCGGCTTCGTCTTGACCATCACGATGGCGATATTCTGTCCGCGCATCGGGCCGACGCGGCGGCGCGGTCAGCCGATCAATCTTCCGGCGACGACGGGCAGCGGGCTTCGCGAGCCGCATCTGCTCCTGTTGCTGCTCGGCGTTTCAATCCAGCAGGCGAGCCATGCGCTGCTCAACGCCTTTTCCTCGATCTACTGGCACCAGCTCGGCTTTTCCGGGACGGAGGTCGGAATCCTCTGGAGCGCAGGGGTTGCCTCCGAAGTAACGGTGTTCTTCCTGTCACGGCGCCTCAACCGCCGCTTCAATGCCTGGACGCTGATTCGTTTCGGCTGTGCCGTCAGCGTGTGCCGCTGGGTGTTCTTCCCGACGGAGACGAGTTTCATCGGCTTCTTCGCGCTGCAATGCCTGCATGGCTTTACCTATGCCTTCGTGCATACGGGCGTGCAGCGGCGCATCGTTGCCACCGTGCAGGAAACACAGGAAGCCTCGGCTCAGGGCGCCTATTTCTTCTATATCGGCATGGCTTCAGGCCTGATGACCATCGCGTCAGGCTATATCTATTCGGCGCTCGGGCTGAACAGCTATTATGTCATGGCCTGTGTCGCGGCCTTCGGGCTCGCCATCGTCATCATCGCCTATTACCTTCAGCCCCAGAGGGTGGCTTCGGGCGGGAATACGAGGGAGCCGGCATAATTCAGGCCGGGTTCGCGGTCGCGGGCAAGCAGCAGCGGGCCGTCGAGATCGACGAAATCGGCGTCCTGCGCCAGCAATACGGCCGGCGCCATGGCAAGCGAGGTGCCGACCATGCAGCCGATCATAATCGAAAAGCCTAACCGCTGCCCCTCGGCCTTCATTTCCAGCGCCTCCGTCAGGCCGCCCGTCTTGTCGAGCTTGATGTTAACAGCGTCATAGCGGTCAGCAAGGCTTGCGAGATCGCCGGTGTGATGGACGCTCTCATCGGCACAAACGAGAACATGGCGGGCGATCTCCGCCAGCATGTCGTCGCGGCCGGCCGGCAGAGGCTGTTCCACGAGGGCAATATTGGCTTCGGCAGCGATGCGCAGGTGGTGTTCCAACCTGTCTTCCGGCCAGCCTTCATTGGCGTCGAGAATGATGGCGGCATCGGGGGCCGCCGCACGCACGGCACGGATGCGGCTTTCGTCATCGCCGGTGCCGACCTTGACCTTGAGGAGGGGACGTTGCGCATGTTCGCGCGCCTGCGCTGCCATCACATCGGGCTCGCCGAGCGAGATCGTATAGGCCGTGGTCAGCGGTTTCAGCTTGCGCAGATCAAGGCGGGAGGCGACGCTCTTGCCCGAGAGTTTGGCTTCCAGATCCCAGAGCGCGCAATCGACGGCGTTGCGGGCAGCGCCCAGCGGCATGGCGTGCAGCAGTTCTTCGCGCGAAATACCTCCCTCGATCAACGGTCGAGCCGATTCGATCTGCGCCAGAACGCTTTCCATCGTCTCGCCATAGCGGCGATAGGGCACACATTCGCCGAGCCCCTTGGCTCCCGATTCCGTCAACGTGCAGGTGATCACGTCCGCAGAGGTTTTTGTCCCTCTGGAAATGGTGAAAGAGCCCGCAATCGGGAATGAATTCATCTGGATATCAAGATGGCGCGGCATATTTGCTCTCCTGCGAGCATGGAAATTGCGCGTTGCTTCTGTATATTAACGCGCCGGGCGGCGAATACCATGTTCGCGAGTCGGGACTGTCGCTGCAAGCATTGAAAGACACAAGTATTTTGAAGTCCGAGAAACGCAACGCCGCCTCGCTGCATGTGGACGACCGAGCCGGGGGCTCGGGTCAGCATGTGCATCTTGAAGGCAACTGGCGCAGCGCCAACATCCATCTCGTCCTGCAGGATTTCGAGAAGCTGTCACGCAACAACAGCGGTGACCTGACACTCGATCTTGCCAATGTCACCGATATCGACACCGCCGGCATCTGGCTTCTTTGCCGGCTAAAGAAAAAGCAGGAAGAGGCGGGGCGAACGGTTCACTTCGAGGGCACGAGCCAGCATATCGACGAGTTGATCGCCACCTTCTCCAAGGAGCCTGAAAAGCAGGAGCCCGAGCAGAAGGAGAAGCTGTCGATCGCCGAGCGCATCCTCGCACCGATCGGGCGGATGACCCTCGATGTCTGGGACAATGTCGCCGCCTCCATGTATATCCTCGGCTCGGCGGTGCGCGGCGCGCAGATGAAATTCGGCCGCGGCAGCGGCGTTTCGCCGGCCTCGATCGTCAACCAGATCGATCATATGGGCGTGCGCGCCGTTCCAATCATCCTGCTGATGTCCTTCCTGATCGGTGCGATCATCGCGCAGCAGGGAGCCTTCCAGCTTCGCTATTTCGGTGCCGAGATCTTCGTCGTCGATCTCGTCGGCATCCTGCAGCTGCGTGAGATCGGCGTGCTTCTGACCGCGATCATGATTGCCGGCCGTTCGGGCAGCGCGATCACCGCCGAAATCGGCTCCATGAAGATGCGCGAGGAAGTCGACGCGCTGAAGGTGATGGGCCTCAACCCGATCGGCGTGCTGATCTTCCCGCGGCTGGTGGCATTGACGGTTGCGCTGCCGCTCCTGACCATCATTGCCAACTTCGCCTCGTTGGCGGGTGCGGCTGCAGTCGCCTATCTGTATTCGGGCATTACCTTTGCCACCTTCCTGTCGCGCCTGCATGAGGCCGTGACGCTTTCGACCGTATTGGCCGGCATGATCAAGGCGCCCTTCATGGCGCTCGTCATCGGCATCGTTGCAGCCGTCGAGGGGCTGAAAGTCGGCGGCAGCGCCGAATCGCTCGGCCAGCATGTGACGGCTTCCGTCGTGAAGGCGATTTTCGTCGTCATCCTGATGGACGGGCTTTTTGCGATGTTCTATGCAGCGATTGACTTCTGACATGGCGGGCGGCGTGGATCAGCAACCGATCGAGACGACCAAGAACGGGAACCGGGATGTCGTGCTGTCGGCGCGCGACGTCACGGTCGGTTTCGGACCCAAAGTGGTTCTCGACAAGCTCAACCTCGATATCTACCGCGGTGAAATCCTCGGCTTCGTCGGCGCTTCGGGCACCGGCAAATCGGTGCTGATGCGCACCGTGCTTCGCCTGCTGCCGCGCCGCTCCGGCACCATCAAGATCTTGGGTCAGGATTTCGACGAGCTGGACGAGCCGGAACGCAATGCGCTCGACATGCGTCTCGGCGTCCTCTTCCAGCAGGGCGCACTCTTCTCCTCGCTGACGGTGAAGGAGAATATCCAGGTGCCGATGCGCGAATATCTCGACCTGCCAGCCTCGCTGATGGATGAGCTCGCGCATCTGAAGATCCGCATGGTGGGCCTCGCCGCTGACGCTGCCGACAAATATCCTTCCGAGCTTTCGGGCGGCATGATCAAGCGCGCAGCGCTTGCCCGCGCGCTTGCGCTCGATCCCGAGCTCGTCTTCCTCGACGAGCCGACGTCGGGCCTCGATCCGATCGGTGCGGCGGAATTCGACGAGTTGATCGCCAATCTGCGCGATAGCCTGGGGTTAACCGTCTATATGGTGACCCACGACCTCGACAGCCTGTTTTCGGTCTGCGACCGTATTGCCGTGCTTGGAAAGAAGCGGGTAATGGTGGAAGGAACGATCGACGACATGCTGGCCTACGACGATCCGTGGGTTCAGGCTTACTTCAAGGGCAAGCGCGCGCGTTCGATCGTGCCGCAGGACGACGCGCCAGCGGCCCGGGCGCGGCATGACAGCGGGAAGTGACCGGAGACGATGGAAACCAAAGCCAATTACACGATCGTCGGCTTTTTCACCGTTCTGGTGATCGCTGCCGCATTCGGCTTCGTCTACTGGATGGCCGAATATGGCCGCAGCGGGCCGATGGCCGAGCTGATCGTGCGTATTCCGGGCTCCGCCAACGGCCTGAGCGTCGGCTCGCCGGTGCGTTTCAACGGCATCCAGGTCGGTTCGGTGCTGACGCTCTCCATCGATGCCGACGACCCGCAATATTCGCTGGCCTTTACCGAAGTACGCTCGGATGCGCCGATCTATCCATCCACCAAGGCGGCCCTTGAAATCCAGGGCCTGACGGGTGCGGCCTATATCGAGCTTTCGGGCGGCCGCAAGGAAGACAAGAATATTCTTCAGCAGGCGCTGGAAAGCGGCAAGCGCGCCGTGATCGTCGCAGACCAGTCGAGCGTCACTAATCTGCTTGCGACCGCCGACAAGATCCTCGACCGCGCCAATGATGCCGTTGGCGAAGTGCAGGGCTTCGTGCGCGATGCACGCGGGCCGCTGACCAAGACATTGCAGAATGCCGAGACCTTCTCGGATGCGATCGCCAAGAATTCCGGCAATATCGACAGCTTCCTGCAGAGTGTGGGCGATCTCTCCAACACGGTGCGCAATGTCTCGGGCCGCGTCGACTCGACGCTTGCAGCCGTCGAAGATCTGGTGAAGGCGGTCGACGCGAAGAAGATCAATACGATCCTGAGCAATGCCGAGAAGGTGAGCCGTGACATAGCCGACGCCTCCGGCGATCTGAAGGGTCTCGTCGACAAGGTCGACCAGACGGTGACGACCTATAACGAATTCGGCAAGAAGGCGCAGGTCACACTCGATCGTGTCGATACGCTGGTCGCCGCCATCGACACCAACAAGGTGAAGGGTTCGGTCGACGATATCGCCCAGGCGACCAAAGATGCCCGCACCGCTGTCGCCTCGATCCGCGATGTCACCGATACCGTCAGAGACCGCAAGAAAGACATCGATCAGACGATCCAGGACGTCCAGCAGATGGCGAACAAGCTGAACTCGGCTTCGACGCGCGTCGACGGCATCCTCATCAAGGTCGATGCGCTGCTTGGCTCAGACAATACGAATTCGCTCTTCACCGAGGCGCGCGCGACACTCGCATCCTTCAAGAAGGTCGCCGACAGCGTCAATGCGCGCATCGGGCCGATCGCCGACAATCTGCAGCGCTTCTCGGGCAGCGGGCTCAGTGACGTCCAGACGCTGGTCAACGAGCTGCGCGGCACGGCGAACAATCTCAACAATGCCATCAGCAATTTCGACCAGAACCCGCAGCGGATCATTTTCGGCGGGCCGACGGTCAAGCAATATGACGGGCGCACGCGGCGCTAAGCGGCTTCAGTCAGGAATTGCGGGAAATAAGAACAGAGGTCAGGGGTAGCGTAATATGGGTCTATCGCATGTGATGTCGCGCCGTTCCTGGATCCGTGGAACGGCGATTATTTTGCCGCTGACGGCAGCACTTCTCGCAGGTTGCGGAACGGCGGCGAAGAACGACACCTACGATCTCTCTGCAGCCACGGTCGATGGCACCGGTCCGTCGGCCAAGAACAAGCAGATCCTGATTGCCGATCCGACGGCGCTGAAGGCGCTGAACAGCGACCAGATCGTCATCCGCGTTTCGCCCTCGGAAATTCAGTATCTGTCGCGCTCGCAGTGGAGCGATACGCTGCCGCGCATGGTGCAGTCGAAGCTCGTCCAGGCCTTCGAGAATTCCGGAAAGCTCGGCGGCGTCGGAAAGCCGGGGCAGGGATTGGCGATCGACTATCAGCTCGTGACCGACATCCGTTCCTTCGAGATCGACGCGGCGTCTGGCAACAAGGCTGTGGTGGAGATTTCCGCCAAGATCCTCAACGATCGAAACGGCACAGTGCGTGCCCAGCAAGTCTTCCGGGCCACCGCTCCGGCCGGTGGCGACAACGTGAGTTTCGTCAAGGGGTTAGGCCGTGCCTTTACATCGGTCACCGACCAGATTGTTGGCTGGACGTTGACGTCGATCTAAGCCCCTTCTCTTTACAAAAATAAGGCCCGAAACCGTCAGACGGTTTCGGGCCTTATTCGTTCCTGACTTGTCTGTACAGTTTACTTGGTCGGCTGGGCGTCCGTCATCGTCGGGTTGCCGCCTGTCGCCGATGCGGTCGCGGTCGAAGCCGACGGCAGATAGCTGTCGAGCAGGCCGGCCATCTTGTCGTCACGCAGGTTTGCGGTCTTTTCGCCCATGACGACGCCGACGACGCGGCGGCCGTCCTTGGAGGCCGAGGTCACGACGTTATAGCCCGACGCGTCGGTGAAGCCGGTCTTGATGCCGTCGACGCCGTTATAGCGATACATGAGATTGTTGTGGCCGCGCAGCTTCATGCCGCGGAACTGGAAGCCGCGCATGGAGAAGAGCTTGAACTCCTCCGGGAAGTCGCGCATCAGCGAAACGCCAAGTGTGGCCATATCGCGCGCGGTGGTGACCTGTTCCGGGTCCGGCAGGCCCGACGGGTTCTTGAAGACGGTGTCCTTCATGCCGAGTTCACGGGCCTTTTCCGTCATCAGCGTGCCAAAGGCCTGTTCGGAACCGCCGAGCTGTTCGGCGAGCGCTACAGCGGAATCATTGGCCGAGAGCACCACGATGCTTTCGACAGCCTCCTTGACCGTGACCTTGCGGCCGGCACCGACAGCGAGCTTGAAGGGCTCCTTGCTCTCGGCATTTTCCGACATGCTGATCTTCTGGTCCCAGGTCAGGCGTTTGTCATGCAGCGCCTGGAAGGTGAGGTAGAGCGTCATCATCTTCGTCAGTGATGCGGGATAATTCAGATCGTCCTGGTTGGAGGCTTCGAGAACCTGGCCGGTCTGCACGTCCACCAGAAAACTTGCCTGGCCGGCTTCTGCCTGAATGAACGCGCCCAGAAGAAATGCGGACGAGAAGGCGGCGGCTATCAGCCGGGAGGTCGTCTTGGTCATCAATATCTACGGTCTCTGTCGTGGCAAGCGGGTGGCTTGGTGATTGGTCTGGCCGGGGTCACCCCGTTCGACCCATGCGGATCAGGGATGTTTGTGACGGAATGAGGGAGCCGCGGCAATAAAAAAGGGCCATCCACAGATGACCCCTTTTGTCTCACCATGTCAGGTTTTGCCCGATAACTCAGTTCAACCGGCCCGCCGCATGGGCCAGCATCGTATAGACCTTGCCGGTGTCGGAGGTCAGGTAGGACTGCGTCACCGTACGGTTCGGATCGGTGCGGGCGACATCGGCGAGCAGCTTTTCGAAATCGCCGATGTAGCGGTCGACGGCGGTACGGAATTCGGGCTCGCGATCATACTTGCGCTTGATCTCGTCGAAGGTCTGCTGGCCCTTCAGCGTGTAGAGGCGACGGGTAAAGACGTCGCGCTCGCCCCGCTGGTAGCGGCGCCACAGGTCGACCGAGGCGTCATGATCGATGGCGCGGGCGATATCGACCGAGAGCGAGTTCAGCGATTCAACGACATGGCGCGGGTTGCGGCTGTCATTGGCGCGCTGGGCAGGAGCAGGGGCCGGAGCGGCCGCCTCGGCAGCCGGGCGGGCCGGAGCACGCGAAGCCTCTTCGGCCTCTTCACGCGAGGCGCCGCGCAGGAGATCGCTGATCCAGCCGCCGCCAGCGCCTTCCGTGCGCGGGGCTTCCTGGCGAACTGGAGCAGGGGCCGGCTGCGGAGCCTGGGCGACCGGGCGCTGCTGCTGAGCGGGTGCAGGAGCCGGAGCGGGCGCTGCGGCCGGGGCTGGCGAAATAGTGCCGCGCAGGCCCATGGATTCGATCGACTGGCGCGCAGTCGGTGCCGGCTGCGGGGCAGGCGCCGTCGGGATCACCGGCTGGGTAACGCGCGGAGCAGGCTCGGCCTGGGCAAGCGTGCGGGCGACCGGCTCGGAGAGTTCGAGCCGCTGGCTGGAGCGGCCGACGATCTGCGAAATATCCTGCAGGGCCTTGATCTGCTCGGCGACGGCCCGGCGCATGGCAGACGCGCTTTCCTTGGCTTCTTCCGGCAGGTCGAAGGCGCCGCGCTTCAGTTCGGCGCGGGTGGTGTCGAGTTCGCTGCGGATATCGGCTGCGGAGCGGCGGATTTCCTCAGTTGCGCCCGAGAAGCGGCTGACGGCTTCATCGATTGCATCGCGGAGCGACTCACGCAGGTTCTGCGCCGCACTGTCTGAGGCGCGGCCTGCTTCGCCGAGCATGCGCTCGACTTCCGAGAGCGAGGCCGTCAACCCGCCGCGCAGGCGGTTGGAAAGATCGCCGGAGCGGCGCTCGACATTGGCAAAGCTGCTGTCGATCGTCGCATTGGCTTCCTCGCCGGCACGGCTGATCGCCTCGCGCATGGCGGAGGCGGCATCTTCGGCGCGCTTTTCGGTATCGGCGAGCACACGGCCGATGTCGGCGAAGGAGGCCTGGACGCTCTGGCGCAGCGTGCCGGTGACCTGGTTGGAACGCTGTTCGGCGCGCTCGAAGACCGTCTCGATCATGCCGCCGAGGCCGCGCATGGTCTTTTCGATCTCGCCCGAGCGCTGGACGAGGCCGGCCGCCAGCGTCTGCAGGGCGTCTTCGCGCTCTTCCAGCGTAGAGACGAGGCCCGACTGGGCGGCGGCAAGGAGATGCGAGGCCTGGCCCAGAACCTTCGAGTGATCGTCGAAGCGACCGATGATGCTGCCAACCTGGGCGAGCGTCTGGCCTGATATATCCGACAGGCGGTCGACCTTGCCTTCGAGAAGGCGGGTGGAGGCAGACACCATTTCGGCGGCCTTGGCGGCGGAGTCCGTGAAGCGCGAGGTCGTGTCACTGAGACGTCCGTCGACGCCGGTCAGCTGGTCGGCGGCACGCGTCATCATCATGGCCATGGCGGCACTGCTTTCCGACAGTCGCTGGACGAGGCCGTTGACGTTGTTCGTCAGGCTGTTCTCGATGGCGGCGACGGCATTGGCGACGTTTTCGGCACGCGCTGCGACGGCCTGGGTGACTGCGTCACTTTCCGCACGCAGGCGCTCGGCGCTGAGGCTTGCGGCCGCGCTGATGCGGGCAGCGGCTTCCTGGCCGGCATCGGTGTAGCGGTCGATGATCGGGCGCGCCGTCTCATCGAGAATGCGCGTCAGCTCGGTGGAGCGGCCGGCCAGCATGGAATTCAATTCGCGTGTGCGCTCGTCGAGCGTTGCGCGGATCGAGCTGCCACGGGCTTCCAGCGCCTTGTCGATATCGGTGAGCGTCGTATCGATCTCGCGGGCACGCTGCTCCAGGCTGGAGCGGATGATGCTGGTGCGGGCTTCGAGCGCGCGGTCGACATCAGCCATGCTCGATGTGATCTGGCCACCGGCATCCGTCAAGGTCGAGCGGATGGCGTTGCCATGTGCTTCCAGCGTCTGGCCGGCATCGGCGAGCGCGTGATTGATGGCGTTGACCTGGTTGCTGACGATACTCTCTGCTTCCGCCACCTTGCTGACGATCACGTTGCCGGCCTCGGAGAAGGTCTGGGCAACGGCAGCAGCCTGGCCGGCGAGGCGGCTCTGTGCCTCGGCGACGCGGTTGACGATCTGCGAGGAGCGCTCTTCCATGGCTTCGGCGAACTGCTGGCCGGTCCGGCTGAGCAGTTCCGAGGACTTCGTGGCTTCGCCATCCATGCCTTCGGCAGCTTCGGCAACGGCGCTGCGCAGGCTTGCGGCGAGACCCGCGGCCTTGCCTTCGATCGTGCGGTTTACGGCATCCAGACCGACAGTCAGAGCGCGGTCCATGGTGGAGAGACGTTCTTCGATGCGCGCGTTGCCGCGCTCCATCATGTCGCTCAGTGCCGCGGTGCGGCCATCGATCGATTGCGCCATGGCCGCGCTGCTGTTGTCGAGCGTTTCGGCAAGGTTTGCCCGACGACTGTCCAGAGCCTGCGTGAGGTTTGCACTGCTGTTGTCGAGGGCCTGGGTGAGGTTGGCAGTGCCGGCATGCAGTGCTTCCGTCAGGCTGGCGGCGCGGCTATCGAGGGCCTCGGTCAGGCTGGTGCTGCGGCTGTCGAGCGCATGCGTCAGATTTGCGGCGCTGTTGCCGAGCGTTGTGGCGATGCGCTCGGCTGTGTCGTCGCCGATCGCGCCGAGGCGGGAGATACCGTGGTTCAGCACGCCGGAGAGATGATTGCCTGCCGCGTCGACCTTATCAGCCACGCCGCCGACGCCATCGGCGATGCGAGCCTCGATGGCGGCAAGTCCGGCTTCGACGCGAGCGCCGGTTTCAGTGAACCGACCGGTGAGATTGTCGACGGAATGGTCGAGATGGCCGGAGAAATCGGCGGCGGAACGCGAGATCGTGTTGGCGGCTTCCTGGAAGCGGCCGGCGATCTGGCCCGCGCTTTCGCGCATGCGGTTCTCGAGCGTCTGGGCGCTGTTGTCGATCGCCTGGCGGATCGCGGCCTCGCGATCTTCCAGCGACATTTCGAGCATGCCGATGCTCGTCGCAACCGACGTACCGATCGAGGTCGCCTGTTCGGAGAGCGTGTCGTTGATGAGGTTATGGGCCTCGGTCAGCGACAGGGTGATGGCATTGGTGCGATCGTCGAGCGTGGCGCGGATGCGGTCATGCGCGGCTTCGAGACCACCTTCGATGTTGTTTGCGGCATCGTTCGCAACGCTGCCCAGACGCTGCTGCGCATCGATGAGGCTATCCTCGATGCGGCCCGTCATGCTGCCGATGATGCCTTCCATGCGAGCGCCACCGGCATCCAGAGCTTCCGAAAGCGTAGCGCTGTGCTCGGCAAGCGCGGTTTCGAGACGCGCCTGATTGTCCGTATAGGCGGCGCGGATCGCTTCCGTGCGGTCGGCAAAGGCGCCGGCAACACGCTCTTCGGCACTGGCAACAGTGTCCATGATGGCGTTGCTGCGGTTTTCGAGCGCGGATTCGAAGCGACTCTGGCCGTCGTCGAGCGAAATGGCGAGCGCCATGGTCTTTTCGTCGAGCGTATCGGACAAGCGGTCGGCGCTGTTGGTGACGGCATGGACGATGGATTCGGCGCGACTGGCGAGCGCCTCCTCGATGCGGAGCTGGCTTTCGCCGAGCGATGCGGCGATCCGGTCATGGGTGCCGGCGGCCGCATTGACGAGAGCGTCAGCACCCGCCGTCAGCGTGTCTTCCAGGCGGTTCTGGCTCTCGTTCAGCGAGATGGCAAGCGCCATTGCCTTTTCGTCGAGCGTTTCGGCGAGGCGGTCATGTGTGCCCGATACGGCATTGATGAGCGCTTCCGAATGCGTCGACAGCGTGTCTTCGATGCGCGCCTGCGTTTCGTTCAGCGAAATGCCGAGCGCCATTGCCTTTTCGTCAAGGGTTTCGGCGAGGCGGTCATGTGTGCCCGATACGGCATTGATGAGCGCTTCCGAATGCGTCGACAGCGTGTCTTCGATGCGCGCCTGCGTTTCGTTCAGCGAAATGCCGAGCGCCATTGCCCGTTCATCCAGTGTCTCGGCGAGACGGTCATGCGTGCTGGAAACGGCGCCGAGCAGCGCCTCAGAACGGGTCGCCAGCGTGTCGTCGATGCGCGCCTGACCTTCGTTCAGCGAAATCGCAAGCGCCATCGCCTTTTCATCGAGCGTGTCGGAGAGGCGGTCATGCGTGCCGGAAACCGCATCGACGATGGCCTTCGAGTGGCTCGCAAGCGTATCGTCGATACGGGCCTGGCCCTCGTTCAGCGAGATGGCAAGCGCCATCGCCTTTTCATCGAGCGTGTCGGAGAGGCGGTCATGTGTGCCGGAAACGGCTGATATGAGCGATTCCGAATGGGTCGACAGCGTGTCTTCGATGCGCGACTGCGTCTCGTTCAGCGAAATCGCCAGCGCCATGGCCTTCTCGTCGAGGGTTTCGGCGAGACGGTCATGCGTGCCCGAGACGGTATTGATGATGGCTTCGGAACGGCTCGTGAGCGCTTCGTCGAAGCGGGCGTGGTGGTCCGCGAGTGCGTCGATCAAGGCGCCGCCGCGTTCGGCCATCACGCTGTCGAGGCCGGTATGGGCAGTCTTCAGCGCATCGGTGATTTCAGCGGCGCGGGCGGCGAGAACGCTGCTCAGCTCTTCGGCGCGACCGCCGAATGCGCCCGTGACCTTTTCGGTGCCGCTGTCGATGGCAGCGGCGAGTTCGGTCGTGGTCGACTGCAGCGTTTCGCGGAATTCGCTCGCCCGGGCGGCAAGGTTGTTCTGCAGATCGGAGGTACCGGCGGCGAGCGCCAGCGAGATTTCCGACGTAGCGTTGCCGAGGGTGGAGCTGAGCTCGCCGGTGCGGGTCGTCAGCGCCGAGGTAATCTCTTCCGCACGGCTGGCAAGCGTGCCTTCCAGCACTTCCTGGCCGGTTGCAAAGGCGGTCGCCAGCGCCAGCGACTGCTCGGTCATGGACGTGCCGAGGCGATCGATATTGGAATTGAGGATGTTATCGATGGAATCGGCGTTGCCCGACAGCGTCTCGTTGATACGAGTAAGGCTCTCGATGAGCTTGGTGTCGAGCGAACCGGCGCGCTTGTCGAAGGCGTCGGTAAATTCGGCGACGCGTTCGTCGAAGGCAGTCGAAAGATGGGCGACGGTCGTCTGCAGGCGCTCCTCGAAGAAGCCGGAGCGCACGTCGAGATCCATGACGGCATCGTCGGCCGTCGATTGCAGGCTCTGGCGGAAGCTCGAACCCTTTTCGTCGAGTGCGGCGTTCAGGCGGAAAAGCACGTCATCAAGCGTGCCGCCGATCGTGCGTTCGCCCGTCGTAAGGCTCTCATTGATCTCGCGGGTGCGCGAAATCAGGATCTCGTTGAGCTGCTGGGTGCGCTCTTGCAGCGCCGCATTCAGGCGCTCGGTGCTGGCGTCCATCGTCGAGGCGCGCGTCTCGAACTGGGTGAGCAGGCGCTCGCCATGTTCGTTGATCGTGTTGGTCAGCGCGTCCAGGCGGTTGTCGAATTCATTGCCGATCGCAAGACCCGAAGCGGTCAGCGTATGGAGCAGCGTATCGGTCTTGGCGGCCAGCAGCGTACCAAGCGACTGCATGGCGCTGTCCGACTTCTCCATGATCGCGGCAGCGCGCGTATCAATCAGCGAGGCGAAGGCTTCGCCCGAGGTCGCAAGACGGATGGCGATCTCTTCGGTGGCGAGCGACAGTTCTTCCTTGAGCTGGTCGTGGACGCCGGCGATGGAAGAGCGGATGCGATCGGCATGGTTGACGATCGCCTCGCGCTCGGAGCCGAGCTCGTGGACAAGGCCGCGAACGCGCAGTTCGTTATCTGCGTAGGAGCGCTCCAGCGCATTCACTTCGGAATGCACGAGCGTTTCGAGTTCGGAAGCACGCGCAATGGTGCGCTCGATGCCTTCGTTCATGGCCGAGACTTCGCGGCGCACGGCCTGGCCGACCGTCATGATGCGTTCAGACGCAATGGTTTCCGGCTCGGAAAGGCGCAGCGCAACCTCGGCCATGGACCGGGCGGCGTTGCGCATGTCCTGGGCACGCGAGATCATGATGGCAAAGGCATAGAACATCATGACCGGCACGACGATGCCGACGATGCCGGCGATCACGCCCGGCAGGGCGGCGAGATCGGTCAGCGAGCGGATCTGCGCGATCTGAGGCGCATAGAGCATGAACATCAGGCCGAGGCCGATGACCACCCACAGAATGGAGACGAGAGTGGCCGTGCGCAGGGCAGGGCGGCTGGAGCCGTTTTCCAGGGACTTCAGAAGCGAGGCAGGTGAATTGCGGCTGGCATCGTTGGCAGGGGCGAAGGCGGGTGCCCGCGGTGCCGACTGATCGCCTGTGCGGCCAGCGCGGCCGCGGCGGCGTTGTGCTTCTTCCTGGGCCTGATTACGGGCATTGGATGGGTCAGTCACATTAGCCTCCGGGGCGTGGGGCGCGTTACCGCGGCGGGACGGCACGTTTTCCTGGCCGAAATCGATCTGAAGCGCCTCGTCCAATGCCTTGAACGCTTTGTCCTCGATCGATTCATTGTACTTGTTATTCGCCATTCCGATACGCCTCACAATTCCCGGCAAGTCCGGCAGCGCATCCGGGCCACCGCCTTCGCCCGGAAAGAACCTTCGCCGTTCCAGCCTTCCATCCCAAGACGGACGGATAAGCATGTCATTTCAGAGTAGATAGCCGATTTTTCAAACGAAAGGTATCAAAACACTACCATTATCCACTCTGACGGCAAAGGCGCGCGGCATGAGCCCGCCTCAACAGTATCGTAGTGACACATCTGGGTGGCTTACACAATTAATGAACCCTTGCGTTTGCGCCCTTCTTAACCTGTTGTTAACACCTTTAAATTTTGGATCCCGCCCAAAAGCCGATATTTTAGCGATGTTTAAGGGACGTTAACCATACGGTTAGATTTCCACCTCTGATGTGCCGGAATTTAACGGGATCGCCATTCTCCGATCGCACAACAGATGCAACCGCAGACGATATAAGACGGGAGAATTGGCAAATGGCAGCAGTAGGCATTGCGTTCGAAGCACCCGACAATTCCAACGGGCCTTCGCCTTCCAAGGTCCGGCCGATCGACCTTGTCCATCTTGCGCGCCAGACGATGGGCGACAAGACGGTGGAAATTGAAGTCCTCCAGATGTTTGCGCGCCAGGCGCGCGCCTGCCTGCAGGACATTGCAAGCGGCGAGTCCGCCAAGGTGGGCGCAGCAGCGCACCGCCTGAAGGGTGCCGCAAGCTCCATCGGCGCCTTCCGGGTTTCGCAGTCGGCGGAAGCCGTGGAAGAGAACAATGGCGACGCGACCGCCATGGCAGCCCTCGGTGCAGCCGTCGTCGATGCCGAGAATTTCATTCTGAAACTCTGCCGCGGATAAGGCAGGACAGGCTGAGAACGACCTAGGCCCGCTGTTCCATTAGGGAACGGCGGGTCTTTTTGCGACGTTCTTCATGACGCATCGGGAATGGCGCAGCCTTTGCGTATCTGCGAGGCTCAGGGCATCCGGCAATGTTGACTGACGCGCCGAATTGTCGGAAGAAAATCCGCCCACCTACGACCAAAGACCGGAAATAGTCCTGATGCCCAAACTTACCATCGTCGCCTTCGACGGAACGCGTTTCGATCTCGATGTCGATCAAGGCTCCACCGTAATGGAGAATGCGGTCCGCAATTCCGTGCCCGGCATCGAGGCCGAATGCGGCGGCGCCTGCGCCTGTGCAACCTGTCATGTCTATGTCGACGAACAATGGACGGAAATCGTCGGTCCGCCGGAAGCGATGGAAGAGGATATGCTGGATTTCGCCTTTGACGTGCGTCCAACTTCACGCCTTTCCTGTCAGATCAGGATGAAGGCTGCCTATGACGGCCTTACCGTGCATGTGCCGGAACGGCAGGCCTGATTTCTCACTGTTTTTGAGAACCATCCTTGAGAGAATGGGGGAGCTTTCCCAAAAAGAGAGCCTCGCACGCCGGAGGCGAGCGAGGCGAGGCGGGCGCATTACCTACGGATGAGGGAGGAACACCCGCGGCTTCGGAACGCGCCAGGAGAACACAGTCACGAAAGCCAGCTACCTTACTGCACTTTCGAATATAGTCATATTACCGCTTTCCGGTTGAGTCCACCAGAATGAAAAATGACCGGTAAAAGGCTGGGAAGCGCACAAGTTTCGCACAAGTTTCATTGTGCAGCTAACGATCTCTACTCGCCTTGAGGCTGAAAAGAGCTTATCTTTCGCCGCCTTTGACCTTGAGTCTATTGTTGAGCAGTCTCAACATGCGATTCTGGAAATTGACGGCTTCGACGCGATCGAATCGGGCCTGCAGCTTGTCATGCTCCTCTATTCCGCGAGCCGACTCATTCGAGACGAGTTCCTGCATGGCCTCGCAATTACGCTGCGACGGGAGCGCTTTGAGTTCGCGCTCCATGACGCGGGCCTGGGTGCGGGCGATCTCGGCATGGCGCTCCTCGTGACGCCTGATATCGCTCGACAGCGCATCCCAGATCATCGACAGCTCGCGGCTCGTACCCTTACGATTGCCCCACCGCGGCATGATGATCTGCGTGTGGACAGTGACCTTGACGTTGCCGACGCGGCAACGTCCATTTTCCTGGATATAGGTGGCCTCGCCGCCGAAACGGATCTTGGTGGCGCCGGGATGGCGGGCGGAGGAGCCGTTCGCTGTCGGGCCACGGCGGCTCAGCTCATCGTCCAGCTCGTCGGCCGTCTTTCCTTTGATATCGAAATAGGAATAGCTTTTCGTTGCAATGACTTCGGCTGCCGCGGGGCTGCAGAGGAAAAGGGCAATCATGGAAAAGGCGATGGGAAGGCGCATATAACGCAACGCAAGCGGCATTCTGAACTGAACCTGTGTTGAAGTTTGGCGGAGCTTGGGGCATAGCCACGGTAAGCGCAATATCGGATAGCGGCTTTTTTCGTTAGTGACGGGATTAGACTGGTGAATCAGCTCGATAGCAGTTTCTGGCGTGTGGCCCATGGTCGCGAGATCGAGCTCGGCAAGCGCTCAGTGATCATGGCGATCGTCAACGTGACGCCGGATTCCTTCTCCGACGGCGGGCGTTATCAGACGGTCGACAGCGCCGTCGAGCACGCGCTGCAGGCAGTCGCGGACGGCGCCGAAATCCTCGACATCGGCGGTGAGTCGACGCGGCCGGATGCGGTTTCCGTCAGCCCGGCGGAGGAACAGGCGCGGGTACTGCCCGTCATCGAGGTGCTCAGCAGACGCACGCAAGCGTTGATTTCCATCGATACCTATCGCGCGGAAACGGCGCGGCTTGCCATTAGTGCCGGCGCCCATATCGTCAACGACGTCTTCGGCTTGCAGAAGGAGCCTGATATCGCCGCGCTGTCGGCTGAGACCGGGGCGGGGCTCTGCATCATGCATACGGGCCGCGACCGACAGAAGCTTGCCGGTATCATCGATGACCAGATCTTCTTTCTCGAGCGTTCGCTGGAGATCGCTTCGGCTGCCGGCGTCCTGCGTGACCGTATCGTGCTCGATCCCGGCTTCGGTTTTGCCAAGGAGACGCCGGCAGAAAATCTGGAACTGATGGCGCGTTTCGAAGAGCTGCACCGCTTCGGCCTGCCGCTTCTTGCCGGCACCTCGCGCAAGCGCTTCCTCGGCGCCGTCACGGGCCGGGAGCCCGCGGAGCGCGATGCGGCGACGGCCGCGACCAGCGCGCTCTTGCGAGTTCAAGGCGCGGCTGTTTTCCGGGTACACAATGTCGCAATCAACAGGGATGCGCTTGCCGTAGCCGATGCTATGCTGGCCGCCCGGAACGACACTTCTAAAGCGTGTCACGATCTGTCAGATCCGCATGCCACGCTTTAAGTCTTTGTTTTACGCATGTCGTTGTCGCAAAACCGCTACGCACTTTTGCGCGATATGCTTTAGGGGGAGGCCGTCATGAGTACCTATACGATCCTAATGCAGAACTGCGCCTTCTTCGCCCGCCACGGCGTGCATGCCGAAGAGGAATTCCTCGGCCAGCGCTTTTTCGTGGATGCCGAACTGGAGGTGGAAGCGGGCAGTGCACTGGAAAACGATTCCATCGATGAGACCGTCCACTACGGCACCGCCTTCACCATCATCGAGGAGATCGTCGTCGGCCAGCGGCGTTACCTGATCGAGGCGCTGGCGTTCGATATCGCCAAAGGGCTCTGTAAAAAATTCCCACAGATCATCAGGGCCAAGATCACGGTGCGCAAGCCGAATGCGCCGATCCCCGGCGTGCTCGACTTCGTGCAGGTGACCGTTGAGCATCGTGCCCGATAATCCATTCCATCTCGCAACGCTCGGCCTCGGCGGCAATATCGGCGATCCGGTCAAGTCCATGGCCGCGGCACTCACGCGGCTCGATGCCGACGCGGATTGCCGCGTGGCGGCCGTTTCGCGGCTTTACCGCACGCCGCCCTGGGGCAAGACCGACCAGTCCTATTTCTTCAACTCCTGCGCGGCGGTGGAAACACGGCTTGCCCCGGAAGCGCTGCTCGATCTCTGCCTGTCGATCGAGCGGGAGATGAAGCGCGAGCGTATCGAGCGCTGGGGGCCGCGCACGCTCGATATCGATGTGCTGACTTATCAGGGAGTCGAGCAGGATGCGCCGCGGCTGGAATTGCCGCATCCACGCATGACGGAGCGGGGCTTCGTGCTGATGCCGCTTGCGGATATCGCGCCCGAACTCATGGTCCGGGGCAGGGCGGTTGCCGACTGGCTGGCCGGTGCCGATATCGCGGGGATCGAGATCGCGGACGAGAGCCGCAACTGGTGGCGCAAGGCCTGAAGGGCCACCAAGAGCAGGCTGCAAGACCTAACAGCCCTCAGAATCTCCGCCATGCGGGCTTTTCCGTGCGTTCGTAACGTCTTGTCGCCTGCACCGGCTGCGCTAACTCAGAGGGGCGACTGAGCCGGAGGTATCATGAGGCAATTCAACAGCGGCCGGAAAGGCTGCTCGTTCAGGTGCTGATATGCCGAGAACGAGCAGCAGCCTTCCCGAAGGCATCGAAGATCATACTCGCTTCCAGCAGCGCGTCTGGTGTGCGCAACGCTGGGCATGGATCGGTTTTGCCGCCGTTCTCATCGCCGCGCTTTTCGGAGCGCTCGGGCGCAGCGGGCCTCTCTCCCAACAGGAATTGAAGCTCGCCGGCGGCAACATCGAGCTGCCGATCGTTACGCGGTGGAATGCGCCCGACGAGTTGCGCGTCTTTTTCTTGCCATCCTCTTCGGATCGTAGGCTCGTCCTCGATCCCGATTTTTTCACGATCTTCTCCATCGAAGGCATCGACCCGCCGCAGAGAGCGGCAGACTACGAGAATGGCCGTATCGGCTATGTCTTTCCTGCCGATGCCGCCGCGACGAGCCAGGTTATTCTGAGGCTTCATACGCAGAAGCCGGGGCTGCATTCCTTCCGCATCGGTATCGGCCAGGACGTCATCGAACGTTCGGTCCTCGTCTTGCCGTGAGGTGTCGATGGACGCAGTCGTTCGTGGCATCGCCATCTATTTCACGCTGCTGGTGATCATCAGGCTGTCGGGCCGGCGCACGCTCGCCCAGATGACACCCTTCGATCTCGTCATCGTACTGGTGATTTCGGAGACGACACAGCAGGCAATGCTGGGTGACGATTTCTCGATCACCAATTCCGTGCTCCTGATCCTGACGCTGTTTACGACTGATATCGCGCTTTCCTATCTGAAGCGCCGGTCACGATGGACGGCCAGGTTGATCGACGGCGCTCCGACCGTTCTCGTTACCAATGGCGTTTACGATGAGGCTGCCCTGACGGGTGCGAGACTTCAGAGAGACGATGTGATGCAGGCTGCAAGAACGCAGCAGGGCATCGAGAGTGTCAAAGATATCCGGTTTGCAATTCTCGAAGTGAGCGGCAACATCAGCATCATTCCGAAGGAGTGAGGGGAACGGCGGATCAGAGAGCGGAGAGGAATGCATCCGTTTCGGTAATCTCCACCTGCACCGAAAAGCGGCCGCCCAGCAATTCGAGCGTAGCGTCGTGCGTTTCGTCAGCGCTGCTGCAGACGGCGTCCTTCAACAGGATGACGCGATAGCCGAGATCGATTGCACCAAGTGCTGCCGCGAGCACGCAGATATCCGTTTCGCCGCCGGTGATGGCGATGGCCTCGACCTTTTCCTGCGCGAGCGTTTCATGCAGCCGCCCGTCGACCCAGGGAGAATAGGTTCGCTTGTCGAGGATGCGGGCGGGCGGTGCGAAAGGCTTCAGATCGGCAACGATATCCACGAGTTCCGGCAGCAAGTGTTCGCCGGTCATCATCGGCCATTTTTCGTAATAGTTCCTCCACATGCCCGGCATGGCATCAGCGGTCGGCGGCGGGACGAAGCGTGTGAAAACCGTTCGCTCCGCATACCGCCCCGAGAGTTCAACGATCTGCGGCGATACCGTCGCCATCCACGGCACATGCCATGCTGTCTGTTCTGCAAACATCCTCTGCATGTCGATGCAGAGATGGATCCAGTTGCCGGGCATCGGACCTCAAGCTTCCTGCAATCAGGGCGAATTGATGCTGGGCAGAAAATCCTCGACCTGCTTGCGATCGCTCGCAGACAGCGACTGTACCTGTTCCTGCCAGAAGCGTTCGGCCTCCGGCGGATCCTCCTCCCACTGGCGCACGGTCGTGATGTTATCGTCGATTTTGCAGCGGCGGTGTCCGCCGAGGCGCAGATATTCCTTGGCGAGCTTCAGGCTCCTGGTTTCCGTATCCACATTGGTCGCGTTCATGGCCTTGCCTCCTTGACTGCGCAGGGACCTGCCCTGCCATTCACGGAAAACGGTACATGGCGGGAAATGATCCGAGGCCATCACGAAATATTAAAATGGGGAACGGAGACAGGTCGGCACAGTTCTCCTTACCGAGGCGGCGACGAGCCGACCTCGCGATCATGAGAAAGGAGAATTGATCATGGCAAACCAAGGCGGTTCACACGAACAGCATGTCAAGGCAGGCCAGCAGAGCCACAAGAATGCCAGTCCACAACAGGCTTCGTCTGCCAACAATCAATCCAGTTCGGGTACCCGCGGCGGCACGCATGAGCAGCATGTGAAGGCCGGTCAGCAAAGCCACAAAAACACTCGCTAAAAATCTGACCGATCTGGAAAGAAGCCCGTAAAAGCGGGCTTCTTTCATGTCTTCGTTTCAGAGTCTCAGGCCTCTGTGGCGCGACTTGAGCAGCGGCTGTCTGCTCGCACGACCCGGACGAATGCTCATGGTCTCCCGCGTCCAAAAGCAAAAGCGGCGGAAAACCGCCGCTTCAGGAAAACCCGTCTACGATGAGTGGCTTACTGGATCGAACCGACTGCCATTTCGTCGACCTGGCGGGTGAGCGTCAGACCGATAACAGGGACCATCTGGCTTTCGACCTTGACCGAAACGGTGACGTTCATGGTCTTGTCGTCGCGCACACGGGCAATCATCGCACCGTTCAGCTTGGCGCGGTTGATGCCGACGACGACGGTGTCTTCCGTGACGGCGCCGGAGACGACGTCGAGACCCTTGCCTTCGGCTCCGTCAAGGAACTTGCCCTTGTAGGTGGAGCCGGACTGGGAAATCACGGCAGTCATGGGCTGCTTGAAGACGCCGACGCGGCAGGTGCCGTCAAGCTTGATACCGGCGGAGGAATCATCGGCCGGCGAACCGACGAGATTGCAGGTGAATTTCGTGCCCTTGTACTTGCCGGCGACGATCTCGCCCGGACCCTTCCAGGTGCCGGCAACGGATTCGAAGAAGGCCTTGTCGCGGGTCGCCGCAGTGGCGTTGGAAGCGACGTCTGCCACCGGAGACAATGCCGCGGCGGCCAAGCCGCATACAAAAAGAAACTTGCGCGAATACATGGATTTTCCTTGGCAAACACCACTCGGGAACTGGCAGGAAGTTTTGCCGGAGAATGGTTAATGCTTTCTTTCCGAGGCGCTGAAATGCGTGGAAATACAGGGCTTTCGCAAGGCAAGGATTCTCAGGTTGTGCCTTTAGCGCATTGAATCCGCAGGAAATTTCCACGCCCTGCGCAAGAAGGCACAAATGTGTCGAAATCCGGCGTCTTCTTCATGGATTGCCGTTGCGCGCCGTCATCGAGGGCGTCAGGTCGCCAATGAAATCGCCGATTCCCGGCCGTTTCAGTGCCCGGAAGTTCAGCGGACGGCAGAGATCCATGGCGGCAATGCCGATCCGCGCCGTCATCAGCCCGTTGATGACACCTTCGCCGAGTCGGGCGGAAAGCTTCGAGGCTAGGCCGTGGCCCAGCACTTGCTGCACGAGGCTGTCGCCGACGGCAATCGAGCCGGTCACCGCAAGATGGGCGAGCACGTCGCGCATCAATCTGATCATGCCGAGCGTGCCCGGCCGGCCGCCATAGAGTTCGGCCATGGCACGGATCAGGCGAGCGGCCTCATAGAGCACGTAGAGAAGATCGACGATGGCGCGCGGACTGACCGCCGTGACGATCGAGACGCGCTTTGAAGAGTTGACGATCAGCGCGCGCGCCTGCCGGTCCAACGGGCCGAGAAGCTCGCGCTCGGCAAGCGCAATCAGATGCGGGGGGTCGATGACCTCACCTTCGGTCGCCTTCAGCGTGGTGCGGCCCTTTGCGGTTTCCGGCTTGGCGTCGACAAGGCCAGTCAGGCGGGCGACAACCGCACGGGCTTTGGCCGGGCGGGTTTCGAGGATCGCAGCATCGGCCTCGGCCTTGATGGCCTGCACCGCTGCAAGCCGCATCATGCCCGCCGTCTCCCTGATGACGATGGCGATGACGGCGAGGATGCCGATCGCGAGCGCGGCGAGCGCGGCGTAACCCAGCCAGTCGGCGCGGCTGAAGAGATCGCGGATCAGCCGGTCGGTCCAGAGGCCGAAGGCGAGGGACAACAGAATGCCGAAGGCGCCGGCGGCGATGCCGGCAAAGGAGGTGCGGCGCTTGCGCGGGGCGGCGACCGGCAACGGGCTCAGATCTTGTTCCGGATTGAGGAAGGGATCTTCCTCGTCTGATGTCAGCACAACTTCGCCGGAGAAACTTGCCGGCTTGCGGCGCTGCGCGCGCGGGGATTCGGCCGCCGTATTCTTGTCCTCGTAGACGAAGGCGGAGGGGGCACGGCGTGGCGGATTGGGCTGGTCGATCGGCGGCTTGCTCATGCGAGGCGGTCTCCGAACAGGAACTGCATGGCGCGGTCGAGGCGGATATGCGGCACGGAGAGCTTTATGCCGCCGCCGGTTTCCTCGAGCTGCGGCGGGCGGAAGCGCACGACATTGACGTCGGGCAGTTCGACGGAGGTGTCACCGACCTCGATACGCTCGAACAAGGATTCGGGATTTTCCGGCAGGTCGCCGGGGAAGATCGCCGTCTTGCGTTCGCCGTCGAAGGTCTCATTGGCGATCTTCTCGCCTGCCATCGGCGTGCCGACGATGACGGGCAGGTCGTGGCCGTCCTGACGTACGGTGGCCTCCCGCGTGGCGCGCACGGAGGCAAGCGCCATGACATCGATGCCGGCGCCGGCCATGCCGATACGGTCGATGGCGCGGTCGACGAGGCGGCGCGTCAGACGGTCCAGCCGGTCATGGCTTTCATGATGCAGATGATCGGCCTTGGTGGCGGCGACCAGCACGCGATCGATGCGCCGACCGAGGAGCGACGACAGGATGGAATTGCTGCCGGGGCGGAAACAGGCGAGCACATCGGTCAGCGCGCGCTCCAGATCCTGCACGGCTTCCGGTCCGCGGTTCATGGCCTGCAGCGCATCGACCAGCACGATCTGGCGGTCGAGGCGAGCGAAATGCTCACGGAAGAAGGGTTTGACGACGACGGATTTGTAGGCCTCGTAGCGGCGATCCATCATCGCCCAGAGCGAGCCACGCTCCGGCCGGCCCTCGGGGGGCAAGGCAAGCGGCGCGAAGGTCAATGCAGGGGAACCGTCGAGATCGCCGGGCAGCAGGAAGCGGCCGGGCGGCAGGGTGGAGAGCGAGCGCTCATCGGCCTTGCAGGCTTTCAGATAGTCGGTGAAGCTGGTGGCGAGGTCGCGGGCCACCATTTCATCGGCGGAAGCGGTGATGTCAGTCGCTTTCGCCAGCGTCAGCCAGGCGCTCGACAGCTCGGCGCGGATGCCGGTGGCGGCAAGCGCGATGGTTTCCTCGCAGAAGGTTCGGAAATCCTTGCCGAGCAGCGGCAGGTCGAGCAGCCATTCGCCGGGATAATCGACGATATCGATCGACAGGCGACCGGGCGAGAACATGCGCGCCCAGGAACTGGCGCTCTGATAATCGAGCGTGATGCGCAGTTCGGAGATCGCGCGGGTGGAATCCGGCCAGCTGCGCTCCTTCACCAGCGCGCGGATATGATCCTCATATTGGAAGCGCGGCACGGCATCGTCCGGCTGCGGCTCAAGGCGCACGGCCGACACGCGGCCGGACTGCACCGCTTCGAACAGCGGCAGGCGGCCGCCATGCAGGAGATTATGGACGAGCGAGGAAATGAAGACGGTCTTGCCGGAGCGGGAAAGGCCGGTGACGCCGAGCCGGATGGTCGGATTGACCAGACCGCTGGCGCGGTCTGCAAGATTATCCAGCGCGATCAGCGCATCGTCGGCAAAGGATGTCAGGCGTGGCGGCAAATCGGAATCCCTGATGGCACTGCCTGCAATATAGGAAAGGGCCGCTGCCCGAAAAAGAAGCGGCGCGAAAAGCTCAGTCGGTGACGAAATCGACGAGACGCCATGCCGCAGTCGTCGTGACGTAGTCGATGACAGCGAGACCGCCTGTCGGGAAGCCCTTCGGCAAAGAGGCAGCCATCGCCTTGTGGCCGATCAGCGCCGATAGGGCCTGTTCCATGGTCGGGTTATGGCCGACGAGCATGACGCTCCCCACATCCTGTGTGTCGAGGATTTCGAGATAGGTATCGACCGAGGCATTATAGAGCGTGTCGACGAAACGCATGTCGAGCGTTTCGCCCATGGCGCGATGCACGGCCTCCGCGGTGTCGCGGCAGCGGAGCGCCGTCGAACTGATCAGGATATCCGGCCGGTAGCCCTTGTCGGCAGCACGGTCGGCGACGATCTCGGCATCCCCAAAACCTTTCTCGCTCAGCGGGCGGTCGAAATCGCGCTGTCCGGGCTCGGCCTGGGCAGCTTGGGCATGACGGAGGAGGTAGATCCGGTGCGGTGGAGGCAGGAGGGCGACCATGGGCAAATCCAGCTTCGAGCGGAGCCTTTTAAGTAGCGGCTGCGGTCCGACGACGTCAACTGTCGAAAGGCTTTCATGAGCGCAAAAGGACGGTCGCAACACGGCATTTTGAATGCGAGGTGAGAATCACCGCTCGGAATAATGGTGAGAAAATAGACTGTTAGCTCAAATTTATGACAGATTTAAAAATCTGTTTACGTGTCTTATTTGGCTTGAATCGCTGATAGCGCTTGGGATATACAGCCCGCCAGATGAGATGTTCTTCAGGAGAATCGCGTTGAGTGAGAAGATCGATCTTAGCAATTATGTACCCTCGGAAGACGAGGAGTTCATGAATACGAACCAGCGCGCTTATTTCAGAGCCAAGCTGGTTGCCTGGAAAAACGATATCCTTAGAGAAGCGCGCGAAACACTCGACCATCTGGCTGAGGAAAGCGCGAACCACCCTGATCTGGCAGATCGTGCATCCTCCGAAACCGATCGGGCGATCGAACTTCGCGCCCGTGACCGTCAGAGAAAGCTGATCTCCAAGATCGACGCAGCCCTGCAGCGCATCGAAGATGGCACTTACGGCTACTGCGAGGAAACCGGCGAACCGATCGGCCTCAAGCGTCTCGACGCCCGCCCGATCGCTACGCTGTCGATCGAAGCGCAGGAACGCCACGAGCGGCGCGAAAAGGTTTACCGGGACGAATAATCAGTTCCGGACCGACAATGAAAAAAGGCACCGCGAGACGATCGCGGTGCCTTTTTGTTTTGTGCCCCTTTGCCCTGGGGGCATATGGCCCCGGCTTTTATCTGGCGCTCCCGCTCACTTGTCGCGGTTGACGCTCATTTCGCCGAAGATGCGGGCGACTTCCTTCTGAAGTGCTGCATCCGCACCTGTGATCGGCGCCATTTCGGGGTCGCGGCGCGGCATTGATCCAGACTGAGGGGATCCAGGCTGAGGGGAGCCGGGCTGCGAGGCAGGGCGCGCCTGCTGCGCGTTGGGCGTGGGAACCACGCGGTCTGCGGCGACATTGCCAGTTATTTCCTCATCGAGGATGCGCTGGAAATCCCGGCGGATGGCAGCCGATTGCACGCCGCCATCTTCCGTCGCCACCGGTGCGCCGCGTGAAACGGTGGGGATGCTCTGGGCCGGCGGCGTGGAAACTTCCGGTTCGATGCGCTGCTGCGGCAACACCCGCTGGCGGGCTGCATCGAGGATATCGGCGGCGTTGGCCGTATCGGGCACCGGCTGCGGAGCCGGGCGTTCGGGCTGGCGCGGCTGAACCTGCAGCGGGCGCTGCAGGCCGTCACGCTCAGCTGTAAGCGGAGCCGACATCTGCGGAGCGGAACGTTCCGGCTGGCTCGGCATTTGCTGAGCAGACATTTGCTGAGCAGACATGGGTGGGGCCACGGCCGGAGCGACCGGGGGTTCGGGACGCTGGCGGATGGGATCGGCAGGCGGGGCGATGACGGGGGCGGGTGTCGGCGTCGGGATATAGGTTTCGAAATCAGGTTCGGAGCTTGCCGTTACGGACGGTGCAACGGGAGCGGCAGCCGGCCGCGGCTGCGGGGCCGGCGGCGGCTCGCGGCGCGGCTGGACGAGAGAAGGTTCCTGGACGACTGGGCGCTCCTCGACCGGCTGCGGGCGGAACTCAGCGGCCGTTTCGACTTCCGATTCCGGCAGGATGCGGCTTTCGATGACGATGTCTGTTGGTCCGCCGATCATGACGAGATGTTCGACATTGTCACGCCGCACGAGCACCAGGCGGCGGCGGGCATCGACCGCGGCAGCATCAAGCACCTGCAGGCGCGGCTGGCGGTTGCGGCCACCGCGGACGAAGGGCGAGGGCGCGCGGTTGCGCAGAAACCACATGATGGCGATGAGCAGAATGAGGGCAATGCCGACGCCGCCGGCGGCAAGCAGGAAGCGGTCGCCGTAAGCTCCTACAACATCATCGAACATAGGCACTCACTCCATTTCGCATTATGGCACAACAGACGACTTTTCCGCTCCTTAGGCAAGAGCCGGCAGGTCTGTCCAGTCACCGGCGAACGCGATTTCGTGTTGTGCAACTATTTGGCCCGGCGCTCGCTGTGGCACCGGCGGGATTATGGGCAAATTGGCGCGTTTGCCTGTGAATTCAAGCAGTCTGACGAAACCTGCTGTTTTTGCCGGCGCAGCAAGTTGATAAGAAGGAAAAGACTGCCTGATTCCTGCTTCGTAGCGGTGTTACGAGCGCGGCAGGAAGGGCTTATGCGAGGAATAGATGACGAAATCGCGTCAGGTCGACGACTATAGCGCGCCGCTTGTGGATCGTGGGGGGCGTTCTGGCACGGCAATACGCATCATCCTGCTGGCAATCGTGCTGATTGCGGCGGCGGCTGCCTTCGTCTTCTTCAAGGATTCGCTCGGCAACGAGCTGGTGCTTGGCTGTCTCGGCGTTCTCGCCATGGTCGGCATTTTCTTCCTGGTATCCTCGGTCATCGGCTTCATTGAGGTGATGCCGCAGCGCCAGTCCGACGGTCTGGCGCGCGCTTTCCTGAACAGCCATCCGGACGGAACGCTGATTACGGACGACAAGGGCCGCATCGTCTATGCCAATGCCGCCTATGGGGCGCTGACGGGCGCACGCAAGGCGACCGAGGTACAGACGCTGGAAACGCTGCTGTCGCGCCACCGCGAATCGAACGAGGCGCTCTACCGGCTGGTAAACGGCCTGCGCGAGGGCCGGGAAGGCCGCGAGGAATTCCGCCTGCTGCGCGCAGTCGGACCGGGGAGCAGCGCAGGCGCCCATTGGTACCGCCTGAAAGCCCGGCAGCTGAAGCCGGAAGAGGGCGGCGGCAAGCCGCTGCAGATCTGGCAGATCACCGATATCACCGCCGAGCGCGAGGACCAGGAGCGGTTTTTCAAGGAGCTGCAGAACGCGATCGACTATCTCGACCACGCTCCATCAGGCTTCTTCTCAGCCGGGCGCAAGGGCGAAATCTTCTATCTGAACGCGACGCTTGCCGAGTGGCTGGGTCTCGACCTCACCAAATTCATGCCGGGCTCGATGAATATCGGCGATCTGGTGGCGGGCGAGGGGCTGGCGCTGATCCAATCCGTGCAGGCCGAGCCGGGTCTGAAAAAGACCGTGACGCTCGACCTCGACCTGCGTAAATCCAACGGCCAGAGCCTGCCGGTGCAGATCATCCACCGCGTCACCTCCATGCGGGACGGGGCGCCGGGCGAAAGCCGGACGATCGTGCTGACACGCGACAAGGACGGCGAGAACGGCCAGTCGGCCTCGGCTGCCGCCATGCGCTTCACGCGCTTCTTCAACAATACGCCGATGGCGATCGCCTCCGTCGATGGCAACGGCAAGATCCTGCGCACCAATGCGCCTTTCCTGAAACTCTTCTCCAATATCGTCTCGCGTGACGATCTGGAGCGCGGCGCGCTTCTGGAAACGATCGTGCAGGACAGCGACCGGCCGCAGCTTGCCGCGGCACTTGCCGCCGCCAAGGACCGGCAAGGCGATATCGCGCCGATCGATTCCCGCACGCCGACGGACGATGCGCGTTTCTTCCGCTTCTATGTGAATGCCGTCATCGACCAGAGCGACGAGGCGCCCGAGGAGGCGGCCATCGTCTACGCGGTCGAAGTGACCGAGCAGAAGGCGCTGGAAGCGCAGATGGCGCAAACGCAGAAGATGAATGCGGTCGGCACGCTTGCCGGCGGCATCGCACACGATTTCAACAACGTGCTGACGGCAATCCTGCTCTCCTCCGACCACCTGCTGTTGCAGGCGCGGCCTGCCGATGCGAGCTTCGCCGATCTGATCGAGATCAAGCGCAACGCCAACCGCGCTGCGGTGCTCGTGCGCCAGCTTCTCGCCTTCTCGCGCAAGCAGACGATGCGGCCGACGGTGCTGAACCTCACTGATGTGGTCGGCGACCTGCGCATGCTGGTCGACCGGCTGATTTCAGGCACCAACGTCAAGCTCGACGTGGAATATGGCCGCGATCTCTGGCCGGTCAAAACCGATCTTTCGCAATTCGAGCAGGTGCTGATCAATCTCTGCGTCAATGCGCGCGACGCCATGCCGGATGGCGGCACGCTGACGTTGCGCACCCGCAATCTGCCGGCAGCGGAAGTTGCGGCCTTCAACTATTCCTACATGCCGCATGAAGACATGGTGCTGGTCGAGGTGACCGATACCGGCACCGGCATTGCGCCCGAGATCATGGACAAGATCTTCGAGCCCTTCTTCACGACCAAGGATGTGGGCAAGGGTACCGGTCTCGGCCTTGCCATGGTCTACGGCATCGTCAAGCAATCCGGCGGTTATATCCAGCCGGAATCGGAAGTCGGCAAGGGCACGACCTTCCGCATCTTCCTGCCGCGCCATATCGTCGAGCCCGCAGTTGCCGCTGAGGCCGAAGCCGCCGATCATGCCGTTGCGGCCGGCGGCGCGCAGGTTCTGGAACTGGTCCAGCCGCAGCAGCCGGAAGACCTGACCGGCTCGGCCGTCATCCTCTTGGTGGAGGACGAAGAGGCCGTGCGGCGCGGTGGCAAGCGCATGCTGGAGACGCGCGGCTATACGGTCCATGAGGCGGGGTCCGGCGTCGAAGCGCTCGAGATCATGGAAGAGCTGGAAGGCAAGGTGGACATCGTCGTCTCCGACGTGGTGATGCCGGAGATGGACGGACCTTCGCTGTTGCGCGAATTGCGCAAGAACTATCCGGACCTGAAGTTCATTTTCGTGTCAGGCTATGCCGAGGATGCATTCGCCCGCAACCTGCCGCCGGAAGCCAAGTTCGGCTTCCTGCCGAAGCCGTTTTCGCTGAAGCAGCTGGCCGTGGTGGTGAAAGAGACGCTGGATAGCTGAAGATCACCGTCTGGCGGTTACCGGAGAGGCCCTGCCGTGCGGTACCCCCTATCGGCAGGCATTGGCCAAACGCACAGCCCAAAAACAGGGCGGGACCAGCCCGCCCCATCAAAAATCACTCGCCAAGCGCCACGGCGATCTCCGCCGCCAACCGTGCATTATTCTCCACCAGCGCAATGTTCGTCTTCAGGCTCTGACCATCCGTCAGGTCGAAGATCGTGCTCAAGAGGTAAGGCGTTACCGCCTTGCCGGTGATTTCGTCGCGCTCGGCACTATCAAGCGCACGCTCGATGTAGATTTCCATCTCCTCTCGGGCGATTTCGTCGGCTTCTTGAACCGGATTGGCAATCAGCATGCCGCCTTCGATGCCGAGCTGTTCGCGGGTCGTCTGGAAGTTGGCGATCGCGGCCGGGCTGTTCAGGGTTAGCGGGCTGCGGATGCCGGACGAGCGCGACCAGAAGGCCGGGAATTCATCGCTTTCATAGGTGACGACGGGCACGCCGCGGGTTTCCAGCACTTCCAGCGTCTTGGGAATATCGAGGATCGCCTTGGCGCCGGCGCAAACGACGATGACGCCGGTGCGGGCGAGCTCTTCGAGGTCGGCGGAGATGTCGAAAGTCTCTTCAGCGCCGCGATGCACGCCGCCGATGCCGCCGGTGGCGAAGACCTTGATGCCGGCCCGTGCCGCTGCAATCATCGTCGCGGCAACGGTGGTCGCACCGGTGCGGCGTTCGGCGATTGCGAAGGCGATATCGGCGCGCGAGACCTTCATCACGTCCTTGGCCTGGGCGAGTTGCTCCAGTTCGGCAGCTTCGAGGCCGATATGCAGCGTGCCGTGGATGACGGCGATGGTCGCGGGAACGGCACCCTGATCGCGGATGATCGCTTCGACGCTGCGCGCCATTTCGATATTGCCGGGGTAGGGCATGCCATGGGTGATGATGGTCGATTCGAGCGCCACGATCGGCGCGCCGCGCTGTTTGGCGGCTGCCACTTCCTTCGAGTAGGAGATCGGCAGCAGGGGCGAGAAGGGTTTGGTCATGATCCGTATCCGTTTATCGATTTAGCGGCTTCAATGCAGAATTCTCGCCGCCGGGACAAGCGAGAGCATGTCGCGGAGCAGTTCCGGCGAAAGATTTTCGTTGACGGCATGCGATGACTGGACGGTCAACGCTGCCGCCGCCGCGCCATGACGGACCGCTTCTTCGAGCGGCAGGCCACGCATGAGCGCAGAGAGCGTGCCGGCTGCCAGCGAATCTCCCGCGCCGGTGACATCGGCGACAATGTCCGAAATGGGCGGCTGAAGGACAAACGCACGTCCATCCTTGAAGGCGACGAGTTCGCGCTGGCCGCGGGTGACGACCGCACCGCTAATGCCGATGTCACCGAGCAGGGACGGCCAGGCGGTCGCGTCTTCCGGACGGTCGCCGACAAGGGCCGCGGCCTCGGCCTCATTGAGGAAGAGATAGTCGATGCCATCGAGGCAGGGCAGGAGGCGCACGACCTTGGCCGGCGAAATGGCGATTGCCGCGACCGGCTTGCCGAGTGCCTTTGCCTTTGCGACGATCGCCACTGCCGTTTCCTCCGGCAGGTTGGCATCGAAGAGGATGAAATCGGTGGCAGCAAAGGCATCACGCACCCAGCGGATCGAGAGCCGCCGCGGCGCGAAGAAGCGGTAGAGCTCCATATCCGCCAGCGCGATGACGAGATTGCCGTCCTTCTCGATGATCGCCGTATAGCTCGGCGTCTTGCGGTCGAGAAAGACGAAGGGGCGGTCGTCTATCCCCGCGAAGTCGGCCGCCTCGCTCACCATCTCGCCGATCGGGTCACCGCCGCGTGGCGAAATCATCGTCACATCGAAGCCGAGCCGGGCGAGATTACGCGCTGCATTGAAACCGCCGCCGCCCGGTTCCTCGAACCATGTTCCGGGGTTGCTGGCACCGGGCGCCGTCTCTCCGGCAATGCGGCCGCGGCGATCGATATGGGCGCCACCGAGAACGAGAATCTTGCGGCTCATTTCTGCACTCCGGAAGCGAATCGAATGGTGGGCAAAGTGGCCACATTCGCGGGCCGACGCGCACTAAGCCGTTGCTTTGCATCGATAAAACAAAAATAGAACACAGGCCGTTTTACCTTTTTCTTTCAATTATTTGCAACCCCATTGCGAAATAAGAACAAATAGGGTACAAACTTCCCATCAGCGGCGACATTGCTTGAGCAGCGTCAATAACCTAAAGGTGGATCGAATGTCTCAGAATTCATTGCGGCTCGTAGAGGACAAATCGGTGGACAAAAGCAAGGCGCTCGAAGCGGCACTCTCACAGATCGAGCGGTCGTTCGGCAAGGGCTCGATCATGAAACTCGGCTCGAACGAGAACATCGTCGAGATCGAAACGGTTTCCACGGGTTCTCTCAGCCTCGATATCGCTCTCGGCATCGGCGGTCTGCCGAAGGGTCGTATCATCGAGATCTATGGTCCGGAAAGCTCGGGTAAGACGACGCTCGCCCTGCAGACCATTGCCGAAGCCCAGAAGAAGGGCGGTATCTGCGCCTTCGTTGACGCCGAACACGCTCTCGATCCGGTCTATGCCCGCAAGCTCGGCGTCGACCTGCAGAACCTTTTGATCTCCCAGCCCGACACCGGCGAACAGGCGCTTGAAATCACCGATACGCTGGTGCGCTCCGGCGCCATCGACGTCCTCGTCGTCGACTCGGTTGCAGCGCTGACGCCGCGCGCCGAAATCGAAGGTGAAATGGGCGACAACCTGCCGGGCATGCAGGCCCGTCTGATGAGCCAGGCGCTTCGCAAGCTGACGGCTTCGATCTCCAAGTCGAATACGATGGTGATCTTCATCAACCAGATCCGCATGAAGATCGGCGTCATGTTCGGTTCGCCGGAAACGACGACGGGCGGTAACGCGCTCAAGTTCTATGCTTCCGTCCGCCTCGACATCCGCCGCATCGGCCAGGTCAAGGAACGCGAAGAGGTGATCGGCAACCAGACGCGCGTCAAGGTCGTCAAGAACAAGATGGCACCTCCCTTCAAGCAGGTCGAATTCGACATTATGTATGGCGAAGGCGTCTCCAAGACCGGCGAACTCATCGACCTCGGCGTCAAGGCCGGTATCGTCGAGAAATCCGGCGCCTGGTTCTCCTATAACAGCCAGCGCCTGGGCCAGGGCCGCGAGAACGCCAAGATCTTCCTGCGCGACAATCCGGATCTCGCCCGCGAGATCGAAACCGCGCTGCGCCAGAATGCCGGTCTGATCGCCGATCGCTTCCTGCAGAACGGCGGCCCTGACGCCGGTGACGATGCGGGTGATGGCGATATGTAATTTTCGCCTCTACCGTTGAAGCAGATTTCCTGCCGGCCGCATTCCCCAACGAGAATGCGGCCGGTTTTGTTTGTTTGCTGGACAGTGGCTAGGTCGAACGATAAAAGCCGATGGATTTAATTTTACCTGCCTGCAGGCAGCATCGAAGGGCATGAAATGAGCGGTGTAAACGATATCCGGTCGACCTTCCTCGACTACTTCAAGAAGAACGGCCACGAGATCGTTCCATCGAGCCCGCTCGTGCCGCGCAATGATCCGACGCTGATGTTCACCAATGCCGGCATGGTGCAGTTCAAGAACGTCTTCACCGGCCTCGAAAAGCGTCCCTATTCGACCGCAACCACCTCGCAGAAATGCGTGCGCGCCGGCGGCAAGCACAACGACCTCGACAATGTCGGCTATACTGCGCGTCACCTGACCTTCTTCGAAATGCTCGGCAACTTCTCCTTCGGCGACTATTTCAAGGAGAATGCGATCGAGCTTGCCTGGAAACTCGTCACCGAAGGTTTCGACCTGCCGAAGAGCCGGCTGCTGGTCACGGTCTATTCCGAAGACGAGGAAGCAGCGTCGCTCTGGAAGAAGATCGCCGGTTTCTCGGACGACAAGATCATCCGCATCCCGACCTCTGACAATTTCTGGCAGATGGGCGATACCGGTCCTTGCGGCCCGTGCTCGGAAATCTTCATCGACCAGGGTGAGAATGTCTGGGGCGGCCCTCCCGGTTCGCCGGAAGAAGATGGCGACCGGTTCCTGGAATTCTGGAACCTCGTCTTCATGCAGTTCGAGCAGACCGAACCCGGCGTGCGCAACCCGCTGCCGCGCCCGTCGATCGATACCGGCATGGGTCTGGAGCGCATGGCCGCCGTTCTGCAGGGCGTCCAGAGCGTCTTCGACACGGACCTGTTCCGCACGCTGATCGGCGCCATCGAAGACACGATGGGCGTCAAGGCCGAGGGTTCCGCAAGCCACCGCGTCATCGCCGACCACCTTCGCTCGTCTGCCTTCCTGATCGCCGATGGCGTACTGCCGTCGAATGAAGGCCGCGGCTACGTGCTGCGCCGTATCATGCGCCGCGCCATGCGCCACGCCCAGCTTCTCGGCGCCAAGGAACCGCTGATGTACAAGCTGCTGCCGACGCTGGTGCAGCAGATGGGCCGCGCCTATCCGGAACTCGTGCGCGCCGAGGCGCTGATCTCCGAGACGCTGAAGCTCGAGGAAAACCGCTTCCGCAAGACGCTGGAGCGCGGCCTGTCGCTGCTGTCGGATGCGACGACGGACCTCGGCAAGGGCGACATGCTGGACGGCGAGACCGCCTTCAAGCTCTACGACACCTACGGCTTCCCACTCGATCTGACGCAGGATGCGCTGCGCGCCCGCGAGATCGGCGTCGATATTTCCGGCTTCACCGATGCGATGCAGCGCCAAAAGGCTGAAGCCCGCTCGCACTGGGCCGGCTCCGGCGAGAAGGCAACCGAAACCGTCTGGTTCGAGCTCAAGGAAAAGCACGGCGCGACCGAATTCCTGGGTTACGACACGGAAACGGCCGAAGGCGTGGTGCAGGCAATCGTCAAGGATGGCAAGGTTTCGACTGGGGCCAAGGCCGGCGACAAGGTGCAGGTCGTCGTCAACCAGACGCCGTTCTACGGTGAGTCCGGCGGCCAGATGGGCGATACCGGCGTGATCTCGTCCGACCACGGCAAGATCGAGATTTCGGATACGCAGAAGAGGGGCGAGGGCCTGTTCGTGCATCTGGGTACTGTCATCGAAGGCACGTTCAAGGACGGCGATGCGGTCGTGCTGACGGTCGATCATGCCCGCCGTTCGCGCCTGCGCGCCAACCACTCGGCAACCCATCTGCTGCATGAGGCGCTGCGCGAAGTGCTCGGCACGCATGTCGCCCAGAAGGGTTCTTTGGTCGCGCCCGAGCGCCTGCGCTTCGACGTGTCGCATCCGAAGCCGATGACGGCAGAAGAGCTCAAGGTCGTCGAAGAGATGGCAAACGAGATCGTGCTGCAGAACGCGCCGGTCACGACCCGCCTGATGAGCGTCGACGACGCGATCGAGGAAGGCGCAATGGCGCTCTTCGGCGAAAAGTACGGTGACGAAGTGCGCGTCGTCTCGATGGGCACGGGTCTGCACGGCGCGAAGGCCAACAGGCCCTATTCGGTCGAGCTCTGTGGCGGCACGCATGTGTCGGCGACCGGCCAGATCGGCCTTGTGCGTATCCTCGGCGAAAGCGCCGTCGGTGCCGGCGTTCGCCGTATCGAAGCGGTAACCGGTGAATCGGCACGCGAATATCTCGCCGAACAGGACGATCGCGTGAAGACGCTCGCTGCCTCGCTGAAGGTGCAGCCATCGGAAGTGCTTGGCCGTGTCGAGGCGCTGATGGACGAGCGCCGCAAACTCGAAAAGGAATTGGCGGATGCCAAGCGCAAGCTCGCCATGAGCGGCGGGCAGGGCGGTTCTGCCGATGCCGTGCGCGAGGTCGCCGGCGTCAAGTTCCTCGGCAAGGCCGTGACCGGCGTCGACCCGAAGGATCTCAAAGGTCTCGCCGATGACGGCAAGTCCAGCATCGGCTCCGGCATCGTGACGCTGATCGGCGTTTCCGAGGATGGCAAGGCAAGTGCTGTCGTTGCCGTCACGCCCGATCTCGTGGATCGTTTCAGCGCCGTCGATCTGGTGCGCGTTGCCTCCGCAGCGCTCGGCGGCAAGGGCGGCGGCGGTCGTCCTGACATGGCGCAGGCGGGCGGTCCTGACGGAGCCAAGGCCGACCAGGCGCTCGAGGCTGTTGCAGCGGCACTCGCAGGCTGAGCTTCCGGCATAGGTTGATTGCAAGGCGGGACCTGTTCCCGCCTTTTGTTTTTGGGCGAACGCCGCTTTTTGCTCGATGATGGCGAAAGAGCAGGCCTCTTGCGTTTCGTGGCAAGTCAGCAGGATTTGTCAAATCGGGCTATGCTTTGGTGGGCCGATCGATTTGCAAAGGGTTTGACATGGTGGGTGAAACGGCATGGGCGCTTTATGAAACCCGTCTGAGACGGGTTTCGGCCTATATCCACGATCATCTCGACGAGGATCTGGATATGGAGCGGCTTGCCGACATCGCCTGCCTGTCGAGTTACCACTGGCACCGGATCTATCGGGCGATTTACGGCGAGACGTTGGCGGCAACCGTCAAGCGGCTGCGGCTGCATCGCGCGGCGGGCGATATCGTCCGCACGGATCTTGATGTCGGCGAGATTGCGAAGCGATCAGGCTATCCCAATCTCCAATCCTTCAACCGCATCTTCAAATCGGTCTTTGGCATGCCGCCGGCACGCTACCGGAAAGAGGGAAGCCACACGCAGTTCGAACCCTCAACCTCCGGAAAGGCGACAGCCATGTTTGATGTCACCCTGAAAACCATCCCGCCGCTCGAATTGGTCGGCGTTCCCCATACCGGCTCCTATATGGAGATCGGCAAGGCCTTCGAGACGCTGTTCGGCACGCTCTATGCCCGCGGGCTCGCAAAACCCGAGATGCGGATGATCGGCGTCTATCTCGATGATCCCGATCTCGTGCAGCCCGAAAATCTGCGCTCTGTCGCCTGTGTCGCGGCCGGCGAAGAGACGACCGCCAACGCACCGCTGGAGCGGCGCATCGTGGAGGGCGGCGACTATGCCGTGCTGCACCACAAGGGGCCTTACGCCGATATGTACAAGGCCTATCAGTGGCTCTACGCCCAGTGGCTGCCTGCCTCCGGCCGGCAGATCCGGGATCGCGTCATGTTCGAGGAATATCTCAACAATCCGCGCGAAGTCGCGCCGACCGAATTGCGGACGGATATCTACATGCCGCTGGCATAAACGAAACGCTCAGGCAGCCTGCATGGCCTTTGCCGCCTCATCATCGAGCGCGGTTGCCCGCTTATAGGCATCGCGTTCGGCAAGGCGGCCGAAATAATCGACAAAGGCCTGGCGCTTTTCGATACTGCCGAAGGCGAGACCCCAGCCGACATGCGAGCCGACGTAGACGTCGGCAGCCGTGAAACGTTTGCCGGCGATATAGGGAGAGGCGGCCAAAATAGCCTTTTCCAGCGTGCCCATGACATCGCCGAAAGAGCCGCAGCCTGCCATGCGGAGTCGCTCCTGCGGGATTTCGAAGCCGAGCGCCTTCAGCGTGACGGACGCTTCCAGCGGCCCGGCGGCGAAAAACATCCAGCGGTAATAATCGGCGCGTTCATCGGGCTGCGGGCCGAGCCTTGCCTGCGGAAAAGTGTCCGCAAGATACGCACAGATCGCCGCGCATTCCGTCACGATCGTCTTCCCATGACGGATCGCCGGCACCTTGCCCATCGGGTTGACGGACAGATAGCCCGGCTCCTTCATCGTTCCGCCGAAGGTCAGGATTTCGGTATGATATGGGACGCCGGTTTCTTCCAGCATCCACCGTGCTATCCGGCCGCGCGACATCGGGTTGGTGTAGAAGGTGATTTCGTCGGTCATCGTGCTCTCCTCTCTCCCATGCTCTTTTCGTAGCACTGGCACGGGAGATTTCAACCTTTGGCGCCGGCGGCGCCTTCACGGCTGCGCGGGGAATGATTTCGGTCGAGGGGAGCGCGTCTGCAGTCGCGGCCGGACCGGCAGGCGAGCGAAAACGCTGATTATAGTGCTGGGTCTGGGTCTCGAGTAACGCGAGATCGAGATAGAAGACAATCATATCCTGACCCTCGCGACGCGCGAGCAGCCTTACAAGTTGCAGGAATTCGGGGACAAAACTCTTCTTGGCCATCAGAACCTCCATGCCTAGGCGAGTTTCTGAATAGGCCTTGCAACTTACGCGAGGCTTACTTTTTAAAGTAATTGCTAATTTAGGAGCGGAAGCCAATTTCGCCGGATAACAAAAAACCCGGCGCGAAGGCCGGGTTTTCCGATTGTCTATCCGAGCAGGGCTCAGGCCATTGCGGCCTGTAGGTTCTGGTCGATCTTGTCGAGGAAAGCCGTCGTGGAGAGCCACGGCTGATCCGGGCCGATGAGAAGCGCCAGGTCCTTGGTCATGAATCCGGATTCGACGGTATCGACGCAGACCTTTTCCAGTGTGGAAGCAAAGCGGGCGAGCTCGGCATTGTCGTCGAGCTTGGCGCGGTGCGCGAGGCCACGGGTCCAGGCGAAGATGGAAGCGATCGAGTTCGTCGAGGTTTCCTGGCCCTTCTGGTGCTGGCGATAGTGGCGGGTGACCGTGCCGTGAGCGGCTTCGGCTTCAACCGTCTTGCCATCGGGCGTCAGGAGAACCGAGGTCATCAGGCCGAGCGAGCCGAAGCCCTGGGCAACCGTGTCGGACTGGACGTCGCCGTCATAGTTCTTGCAGGCCCAGACATAGCCGCCGGACCACTTGAGAGCGGAGGCGACCATGTCGTCGATCAGGCGGTGTTCGTAGGTGATGCCGGCTTCCTTGAACTGATCCTTGAATTCGGTCTCGTAGACTTCTTCGAAGATGTCCTTGAAGCGGCCGTCATAAGCCTTGAGGATAGTGTTCTTGGTCGACAGGTAGACCGGCCACTTGCGCATCAGGCCGTACATCATCGAGGCGCGGGCGAATTCGCGGATCGACTCGTCGAGGTTGTACATGGCCATGGCAACGCCGGCGCCCGGTGCGTTGAAGACTTCCTTCTCAATGACGGTGCCGTCTTCGCCGACGAACTTGATCGTCAGCTTGCCCTTGCCGGGGAACTTGAAATCGGTTGCGCGATACTGGTCACCGAAAGCGTGACGGCCGACGACGATCGGCTGCGTCCAGCCGGGAACGAGGCGGGGAACGTTGCGGCAGATAATCGGCTCGCGGAAGATGACGCCGCCGAGGATGTTGCGAATCGTGCCGTTCGGGCTCTTCCACATTTCCTTGAGGTTGAATTCCTTCACACGGGCTTCGTCCGGCGTGATGGTCGCGCACTTGATGCCGACGCCGTACTTCTTGATGGCGTTGGCGGCATCGACGGTAACCTGGTCGTTGGTGGCGTCGCGGTTTTCGACCGAGAGGTCATAATAGTCGATATCGAGGTCGAGATACGGATGGATCAGCTTGTCCTTGATGAGCTGCCAAATGATGCGAGTCATTTCATCGCCGTCGAGATCGGCGACGGGATTGGCGACCTTGATCTTCTTCATGTATCTGCCTCGTAAGCTTAAGAAAGGGACAGCTGCCCCGGGTGGGTGATGTGGGTCCGGAGCGCTATAGCATTGTGAGCAGGGAACGCAAAGCCGAACGGGCGGGACCGTGACGTTTTTGCCGCCATTGCCAAGTGCTGGAAAACGGCTAGTCTCGCCGGCATAAGCCCCCGAGTCCCGGACATTTTGCCATGAAGAAGATCGCCGTTCTGTTTGCCGGCCTCATTGCCGCACTGTCTGTCGCCCCTGGCCTTTCGCTTGCGGCCGATGCCACTGCGCCGGTCAAGGAAATCATTGATGATACGAAGAAGAACTGGGCGAGCGACGCCAGCGACTGGATCGATATTTTCGAAGAGAGCAGGCTCGTCCGTCTCTACAGCAAGGACTTCGGCGACAAATACAGAGCAGCCGCCAAGAATCCGGCCGCCGACGAGGATGGCATTTCACCCTTCGACTATGATGTGATCGTCAACGGCCAGGATGCCTGCCCGCTGCAGGACCTCTCCATCGGAAGCGGCCAGCCGGTCAACGGCACGACAGAGGTGACGGCGAAATTCAAGGCGGCGACCTGCATGGAAGGCACCCCCAACAGCGATGCCTTCACGACCGTTCGTTTCGAAGTGATCGAGGAGAACGAAAAGGCCGTCATCGACGATATCATGGTCCAGGGCGAAGAGGGCCAGGGACCGATCTCGCTCAAGGAAGCCATGGTGCAGATCGCCAACGGCGAGTGATGCCAGGGGCCACCGACCGGTGACACCAGGGCGATTTGATTTTTACCGAGGCGGCGGTATCTCGCTCTCGGGTTTGCCGCATCCGGCGAGCATGAGGACTGGCAAGGGTGATTTCCGGCTTTGAGTTCCGAGACTGGCTGCTTGCCAATGATCCGGCGCTGTCGCGCCTGCGCATGGGCACGCGGGTTACGCTGTCGATCCTGCTCTCCTTCGCGATCCTGCTTTTGATCCACATGCTCATCGTGCCGCTACCGACCGCGTCCTATGGTCTCGGCATCGTGCTGTCGATCGAAGGCGGAGTCGCGGTGCGCGACAAGGGCTCGACGCGCCAGCTCATCACCAGGCTGCTCGGCTGTCTTGCAAGCCTTGTCGTCGTCGGTATTGCGGCGGCCTTGGAGTCGCAACGCGTTCTCTCGGATTTCGTCTTCCTCGTGGTGATCTTCCTCGCCTCATCCGCGCGCGTCTACGGCCCGCGCGGCTTTGCGATCGGCATGTTCGCTTTCACCTCCTATTTCCTGGGCGCCTACTTCCACCCGACGATCAGGGAATTGCCTGTCGTCCTGATCGGCCCTGTTGTCTCGGCGCTGGTCAGCCACTGGGTGAGGGCGGTGCTTCTGCCCGACAATTGGCGGCGCGACCTGCTGCGTTCACTGGAGAGCGTGCGGGGCCGCATCAACCAGATCCTCTTCAAGCTTGCTGCCCTTGCAGCGGATGGAAAGGTCGAGGAGGCCGACCGGCAGGAGCTGCGCCAGCTGGAAGACCGGTTGAAGGAAGTGGTGCTGATGGCCGAGAGCTTCATTCCGCGCCCGCCGGGCGGCGTTTTCGATGGCGCTTCAGCACCGGCTGCGGAACTGGCGATCCGGCTGTTCGACGCGCATCTGGCGACCGAAAGCGCCATCGTGCTGAGCTATCAAAGTGCGCCATCCTTTGTGCTCGTCCATGCCGTCATCGAGGATGACAAAGCCGTGCTATCTGCGCAGGAAAAGGCAGTCGCCGATATGGAAGGCCAGCCGCGGGGCGAGACGGCGCGGGCGCTGCTCTGGCTCGGAGCGGCACGCCGGCAGCTCGTCGAAACGATCGATACCGGGCGCAGGACGAATTTTGCCGAGATCGCCTCTATCGAGGAAGTCAGCACGCCCACGGCAGTCGACTTCTCACTGAAGAACCCGGTGATGCGTTCTGCCCTGCAGATCACGCTGGCGGCGGCGATTGCCATGACGCTCGGGCTGGCGCTGTCGCGCGAGCGCTGGTTCTGGGCGGTGCTGGCATCCTTCCTCGTCTTCAGCAATACCAATTCGCGCGGGGACACGGCCATCAAGGCGCTGCAGCGCTCGATCGGCACGCTGTTCGGCATCGCCTTCGGCCTGTTGCTGGCCTCATTGCTTTCCCACCAGATGGGTATTGCCATTGCCGTTTCGTTCGTCTGCGTCTTCCTCGCCTTCTACTTCCTGCAGATTTCCTATGCGACGATGACCTTCTTCATCTCGATCGTGCTCTGCCTGGTCTATGGCATGATGGGGGTCCTGACTTTCGATCTCCTGAAGCTGCGACTGGAGGAAACGCTGATCGGCGCGGTCGCTGGAACGCTGGTGGCCTTCCTCGTCCTGCCGGCACGCACGCGCGGGACACTCGATGCGGCGCTCGCCAAATGGTTCGAGACCCTGAAGGAGTTGCTATCGGCAGTATCGGACAAGAAGAGCCAGCCGGAACTGATCGTCATCTCGCAGAAGGTCGATGCCTGCTACCGCGACATTACGCTTGCCGCACGCCCGCTCGGCTCCACATGGTCCATTGTCACCCGGCCGGGACGGATCCGCCAGACACTGGCAATCTTCCTGTCGGTCACCTACTGGTCGCGTGTTCTGGCACGAAACCACCATGCCGATGCCGTCGATGACGATCTGAAACGCAGGATCGCTGCCGATATCGGCATGCTGGATACGGCGGCACCCCGCGGCTCGGACTGTTTCCTGATCACCCGAAAGCAGATTCGACCGACCGGCCAGCACCTGCCGCTCTGGCACGAGGGCGCCCGGCTGGCAGTGGAGATGATCGGCTCCACGCTGGCGCGGCTCTACCCGACGGAGACGCAGGACTTGCCGTTTGCGGCCGGCAAAGCTATTGCGCCCGTAAATCAGGAATAGGAAGCACATGGCGGGTACGAACAGCGAGCGTCAACTTCTGGCCGAAGGGCCTGTCATCATTCTGGTCGAGCCGCAGATGGGCGAGAATATCGGCATGGTGGCGCGCGCCATGGCGAATTTCGGCCTGGCCGATCTGCGCCTCGTCAATCCGCGTGACGGCTGGCCGAACGAGAAGGCGCAGGCCGCAGCCTCCAAGGCCGATCACGTGATCGAGGGCACGCAGGTCTTCGCCACGCTGGAAGAGGCGATTGCCGATCTCAATTTCGTCTATGCGACGACGGCGCGCAGCCGCGACAATTACAAACCGGTGCGCTCGCCGGTCTTTGCCGCACAAACGCTGCGCAGCCGATTTCGGGCAGGCGAGGCGACCGGCATCCTGTTCGGCCGCGAGCGCTGGGGGCTGACCAACGAGGAAGTGGCGCTTGCCGACGAGATCGTCACTTTCCCGGTCAATCCGGCTTTTGCCTCACTCAACATCGCCCAGGCCGTGCTGCTCATGTCCTATGAATGGATGAAATCGAGCATGGAGGATCTGCAAGCCGTGCCATTCCAGGCGCTCGAGCAGCGCCCGTCCACCAAGGAGCAGCTTTTCGGCCTGTTCGACCAGCTGGAAGAGGCGCTGGATTCGCGCAACTATTTCCACCCGCCCTCGAAAAAGCCGAAAATGGTCGACAATCTGCGTGCAGTCCTCTCCCGCCGGGCCTTCACGGAACAGGAAATCAGCGTGTTGCGCGGCGTCATCTCCTCCCTCGACCGCTTCTCGCGCAACAGTCCGCGCAAAGGCGGTTTCACCAGATCCGGCAAGGGTGCCCCGACTGATGACAGCGCCGACAAATGAGCTGAAACCCGTCCTCGTTTTCGATTCAGGCATCGGCGGGCTGACCGTGCTGCGCGAAGCGCGCGTGCTGATGCCGGAACGCGGCTTCATCTATATTGCCGACGATGCCGGCTTTCCCTATGGCGGCTGGGAAGAGCAGGCGCTGAAGGAGCGGATCATCGGCCTCTTCGCCAAGCTGCTCGAAGACTACGATCCGGAAGTCTGCATCATCGCCTGCAACACCGCCTTTACGCTTGTGGGTGCGGATCTGCGCGCCGCCTTTCCGCAGATGACCTTCGTCGGCACGGTGCCCGCCATCAAGCCTGCCGCCGAGCGCACGCGCTCCGGCCTCGTCTCGGTGCTTGCCACGCCCGGCACGGTCAAGCGCGCCTATACGCGCGATCTCATCCAGTCCTTCGCCCAGCAATGCCATGTGCGGCTGGTCGGCTCGGAAAACCTGGCGCGCATGGCGGAGGCCTATATTCGCGGCGACGCCGTTTCCGACGATGCAGTGCTCACCGAGATCGACCAATGCTTCGTCGAGAAGGATGGTCGCAAGACCGATATCGTCGTGCTGGCCTGCACGCATTATCCCTTCATGGCCAACCTATTCCGCAGGCTGGCGCCCTGGCCAGTGGACTGGCTGGATCCGGCGGAAGCCATTGCGCGGCGCGCACGGACGCTGGTGCCGCAGGTGGCAGACGCCGTTCATCCCGACAATTTCGACTTTGCCATCTTCACGTCGGGCAATCCGGATTTCGCTACCCGGCGGCTGATGCAGGGTTTCGGGCTAAACGCCTGACAGGGGGCGGCACAATCCCTGTGGGTTGCCTCAATCAGCCCCTGATATCGGCTGCATTCTTTGATAGACGGAAGCCCGCCATTTCTGGAAGGATGGCACGTCGCTGATTTGAGTCTCTCGAGAGGTTTCGCATTGCAGGTTGGCATCGATATGGGACTGGCGTCCGGCGCTCCGGCGACGCTCGATATCGAGGAGCTGCTGGCAACGCGTCTGCTCGTGCAGGGCAATTCCGGATCCGGCAAATCGCATCTCTTGCGCCGCCTGCTGGAGCAGTCCGCTCAATGGGTGCAGCAGGTCATCATCGATCCCGAAGGTGACTTCGTCACGCTGTCCGACCGGTTCGGGCATATCGTCGTGGACGGCGAACGGACGGAGGCCGAGCTTGCCGGCATTGCCAACCGCATTCGCCAGCACCGCGTTTCCTGCGTGCTGACTCTGGAAGGGCTCGATATCGAGCAGCAGATGAGGGCTGCCGCCGCCTTCCTCAACGGCATGTTCGATGCCGATCGCGAATATTGGTATCCGGTTCTGGTCGTGGTCGACGAAGCGCAGATGTTTGCGCCGTCGGTCGGCGGCGATGTTTCGGAAGATGCGCGCAAGGCCTCGCTCGGGGCCATGACCAACCTGATGTGCCGCGGACGAAAGCGCGGGCTCGCCGGTGTCATCGCCACGCAGCGCCTGGCAAAGCTTGCCAAGAATGTCGCGGCTGAGGCCTCCAACTTCCTGATGGGCCGTACCTTCCTCGATATCGACATGGCGCGCGCTGCCGACCTGCTCGGCATGGATCGCCGCCAGGCGGAAATGTTCCGCGACCTGAAGCGCGGCAATTTCGTCGCCCTCGGCCCGGCTCTGTCACGCCGACCGCTGCCGATCCAGATCGGCAATGTCGAGACCTCTGCGCGTTCCTCCAGCCCGAAGTTGATGCCGCTGCCGGATGCGCCTCAGGATGTGGAAGACCTGATCTTCACGCCCGATCCGGAAGAATTCCAGCGACCCATCGTGCGGCGTGCGCCGCCGGCCCCGCGCCCGACGACCGATATTCTCGCCGAGCTTTCACGCTCGACGCCGGCCGCGAGCCCGATGCAGGCTGCCGAGCCGCGGGTACCGCAGCCGGAACTGTCAGCCGAAGAGCGTGAGGAGCGGCTAGCCGGCGTGCTCGCCGAAATCCTCGACGATCCAGGCTCCGGCTTCCGCACGGATGCCGTTCTCTATCAGGATTTCCTGGTAAGATTGCGTATGCGCCGCGTTCCCGGACCGCCGATGTCCCTGCCGGACTTCCGGCGGCGCGTGGCGGTCTCCCGGTCGGGCGTCGATCCTGACATGGCCGCGAGCGAGGCATGGTCGACAGCGCTTTCGCTTTCCAACGGTGTCACCGATGATCTGCAGGGCGTTTTCCTGATGATGGCGAAAGCCGCAATCGGTGGCGAGGCCTGCCCCTCCGACGCGCGCATCGCCCGTGCTTACGGCACGCATTCGGCCCGACGCGCACGCCGTCTGCTCGGCTATTTCGAAGAGCAGGGTCTCATCGTCGTCCACACGGATTTCAGCGGCAAGCGCATTGTTGCCTTTCCGGATCTGCAGGCCGAAACCGCACCGGGTTCGGCCGATGCGCCCGACAGCGACGCCCTGAAGAGCGCTGCCGAATAGGCCTTTCAGACCCAGTTCTGGATGATTTCTGGGCTCGCGTGGATGCAGGTGAGCTCCAGCCGCGTCGTCCCCACATTCTTGAAGCAATGCGGCGTCTCGGCATTGACGATGACGATGTCGCCGGGATTGGGCTCCACCGTCTCCTTGCCGACGGTAAAGCGCGCCTTGCCGGAGCGCACGATCCACATTTCCGTATAGGGGTGAATATGTAGGTCCGGCCCCTGGCCAGGCTCGTTGTCGATCAGGAAGATCGAGACCGGCGCGCCGTAATCGCCGCCCTCAAAACGAATGGTTCGGTTGGCGAATTGCTGCTGGCTTTCGCGGGGTATGACATGGAACATGATTTCCTCCTTGGATCACGCTGCAGACTTTGCTATGAATTTATCTTCACGAGAAGATACTCCGATAGATTTATCTTCTCGTCAAGATAGTTTGGAGTCCCCATGGAAACGGAAGATCACGTCGACCGGCTGCGTGCGCTCTGGGCTCAGGAATTGCCTGATCTCGATACGACACCGATGAGTATTCTCGGGCGCATCTGCCGGCTCTCCAATCTGGTGCGCCCGTCCATCGAGGCGACATTCGCCGAATTCGATCTCGACCGCGGCGAATTCGATGTGATTGCGACGATCCGCAGGGCAGGGCCGCCCTACAGAATGACCCCGACTGAGCTCTACGGCCTTCTGCTGATCTCCTCGGGCGGCTTGACGCACCGGCTCGACAGACTGGAGAAATCAGGGCTCATACGGCGGGAACGCTCGGCACAGGATAAGCGCAGCTTCGAGGTGGCGCTGACGGACGAGGGCATCAAACGCGCCGAGGCGGCCTTCCGCGAAGACATGAAGCGGGAACTCGACCATCTCGATCATCTCGACGAGGGCGAGCGTCGCGCGCTTGCCGGCCTCCTGCGCAAACTTGCCGGTTCGCTGGAGCAGGCAGGCGAGAACGGCCCTGCGGCGGCAGATTCTATTTGACAATCCTGTGACTTATCCCTAAAGACCGCGCCAGCACCGGGCAGCAATGTCCGGTGTTTCATTTGACATGTCCCGTGGATCTTGTCCGTTCGCGAATGGAAAGATCCTGTCGGGTCCTGGAAACGGGATCAAAGGAGGGCGTGTTTCCTTCGCGCGGTTTGGCAACAAACCGTCATAACACTTTGAAAGGAAATACGATGAGCAAGCGCGAATCGTCCAAGTACAAGATCGACCGCCGTATGGGCGAAAACATCTGGGGCCGTCCGAAGTCCCCGGTGAACCGCCGCGAATACGGCCCGGGCCAGCACGGCCAGCGCCGCAAGGGCAAGCTTTCCGACTTCGGTGTGCAGCTGCGCGCTAAGCAGAAGCTGAAAGGTTACTACGGTGACCTGCGCGAGAAGCAGTTCCGCGCCATCTTCGCTGAAGCTGACCGCCGCAAGGGCGACACCTCGGAAAACCTGATTGGTCTCCTGGAATCCCGCCTCGACGCGATCGTCTACCGCGCCAAGTTCGTTCCGACGGTCTTTGCTGCCCGTCAGTTCGTCAACCATGGCCACGTTACGGTCAACGGTGTGCGCGTCAACATCGGTTCTTACCGTTGCAAGGCCGGCGACGTCATCGAAGTTCGCGAAAAGTCCAAGCAGCTCGTTACGGTTCTGGAATCGGTTTCGCTCGCAGAGCGCGACGTTCCTGACTACGTCGAAGTCGACCACCACAAGATGGTTGCCACTTTCGCACGCGTTCCTACGCTTGCCGACGTTCCGTACCCGGTCGTCATGGAACCGCATCTGGTCGTCGAATTCTATTCGCGTTAATCCGCGAGGCGTTTTCGCATACAGAAAAGCCGCCCTCCAAGGCGGCTTTTTTGTTCTCTGGAGAGAAGCCATCATGGATTTGCAGGCAGTCCTCGACAGCATTCACAAAGAGATCCAGCCGCGCATCGGCGAAGGCAAGGTGGCGGATTATATTCCCGAGCTTGCCAAGGTCGATCCGCAGCAGTTCGGCATGTCGATCATCACCGTCGACGGCAAGGTCTACAGCGTCGGCCATGCCGATGTCGCCTTCTCCATCCAGAGCATTTCCAAGGTCTTCATGCTGACGCTGGCGCTCGGCAAGGTGGGCGAGGGGCTGTGGAAGCGGGTCGGCCGCGAGCCCTCGGGCTCGGCTTTCAATTCCATCGTCCAGCTCGAGCATGAGCACGGCATCCCGCGCAATCCCTTCATCAATGCCGGCGCGATCGCCGTCAGCGATGTCGTCATGGCCGGCCATGCGCCGCGCGAGGCGATCGGCGAGTTGCTGCGCTTCGTGCGCTACCTCGCAGACGATGAATCCATCACCATCGACGACAAGGTGGCGCGTTCGGAGACGGCGACGGGCTATCGCAATTTCGCGCTTGCCAATTTCATGCGCTCCTACCGCAATCTCGATCATCCCGTCGATCATGTGCTTGGCGTCTATTTCCACCAGTGCGCGCTGTCCATGACCTGCGAGCAGTTGGCTCGCGCCGGCCTGTTCCTGGCCGCGCGGGGCAGCAATCCGCTGACCGGTCATTCGGTCGTATCGCCGAAGCGGGCGCGGCGCATCAATGCGCTGATGTTGACCTGTGGCCATTACGACGGTTCCGGCGATTTCGCCTATCATGTCGGCCTGCCGGGCAAGAGCGGCGTTGGTGGTGGTATCTTTGCGGTGGCGCCGGGCATTGCCTCGATCGCTGTCTGGTCGCCGGGACTGAACAAGGTCGGCAATTCGCAGCTCGGCGCGGTGGCGCTGGAGATGCTGGCGGCGCGCACCGGCTGGTCCGTTTTCGGCGATTGAGACTGGGTTGGGCGGTGGCTTTCTGCTAAGCAAGGCACGCACATCAGACTGGACGAGAAGATGAATATCGCAGCCAATATTGCCGACGACCTGGAAACGGCTGAAACCGGCATCGGCCATACGCTGTTCGCCGATGCGCCGCATTCGGTCTCCTTTAACAAGCTGCGCAAACGTCTCTTACGACAAGTGCGACAGGCCTTCGACGATTTCGATATGTTGAATGGCCAGAAGCGCTGGCTGATCGGCATTTCCGGCGGCAAGGATTCCTATGGCCTGCTGGCGCTGCTGCTCGACCTGCAATGGCGCGGCCTGCTGCCGGTGGAGCTGATTGCCTGCAATCTCGATCAGGGCCAGCCGAATTTCCCGAAGCATGTGCTGCCGGAATATCTCGCCAGGATCGGCGTCAAACATCGCATCGAATATCGCGATACTTATTCGATCGTGAAGGAAAAGGTGCCTGAAGGGGCGACGTACTGTTCGCTCTGCTCGCGTCTGCGCCGCGGCAATCTCTATCGGATCGCCCGCGAAGAAGGCTGCGATGCGCTGGTGCTCGGCCATCACCGCGAGGATATTCTTGAGACCTTCTTCATGAACTTCTTCCATGGCGGGCGGCTTGCCGCCATGCCGGCGAAGCTGCTGAACGATGAAAGCAACCTGATGGTGCTGCGGCCGCTCGCCTATTGCGCCGAGGACGACATGGCTAGGTTTGCGGCCGCCATGCAGTTTCCAATCATTCCGTGCGATCTCTGCGGCTCGCAGGACGGGCTGCAGCGCAATGCGATGAAGGACATGCTCGCCGATATCGAGCGCCGCATGCCTGGCCGCAAAGACACGATGCTGCGCGCGCTCGCGCATGTGAACCCGTCGCACCTGCTCGATCCGAAACTTTTCGACTTTTCTGCGCTGACCGTCACCCAAACGTCATAATGGACTTGCTATGAGCCTCTGCAGATCCATGCAACGAGTCCAAAATGAATTTCTCAGACAATGACATAGAGTTTCTCGGCGACTGCCTCCGGCACGTCGCCGAAGAAGAGATCATGCCGCGCTTCCGCAATGCGGCCGCGGCCAGTGTTTCCGAAAAGACATCTTCCGTCGATCTCGTCACGCAGGCCGACCTGCGCTCCGAGGCCTATCTGACGGCCGCCATCCGCGAGCGTTTTCCTGCAGCACTCGTCGTCGGCGAAGAGGCCTACGAGGCAGATCGTTCCGTCGTGCCGGCGCTTGCCGATGCCGACCTTGCCTTCATCATCGATCCCGTCGACGGCACCTTCAATTTCGCAGCCGGCCTGCCGGTCTTCGGCACGATCCTCGCCGTGACGATCAAGGGCGAGACGGTTGCCGGCCTCATTCACGATCCCGCACTCGGCGATACCGTCGTTTCCATCAAGGGCGCCGGCGCTTTCCAGCACAAGCGCAATTGCGAGCCTGTCCGTTTGAAGGTGGCAGAGCCAATCGAGCTTGGCCGCATGGTCGGCGCCATGTCCTTCAGTCATATGGACGAGCCTGACCGTTCGCGCATTGCCGGCAATATGGCCAAGACCCGCATGACTTTCGCTTTCAATTGCTCGGCCTACGAATATTGGATGGTTTCCTCGGGCAAGCTGCATTTCATCGGCCATGAAAAGCTGATGCCTTGGGATCATCTTGCCGGTGTTCTGACGCATCAGGAGGCCGGCGGCCATACTGCGAAATTCGACGGAACGCCTTACAGGCCGGGCGAGATTTCCGGCGGCATCATCTCTGCTCCCGACAAGGAAAGCTGGCAGATGATCCGCAACGAGATCGTCGGCTACCGATAAACCGAGGGGAGACCGCCATGACGACTGCCATAGATACGATGAAGCTTGCCAATCTCTTGCGGCAGGCAGCGAAAGCCGAGATCCTGCCGCGCTTTCGCCGGCTGGGCAGCAGTGATGTGCGCGCCAAGACGGAAGCGACCGACCTCGTGACCGAGGCGGACGAGCAGGCCGAAAGAATGATGAAGGCGGAGGCCGCGCGCTTCTGGCCGGAAGCGCTCTTCATCGGCGAAGAATCGGTCGCCTCCGATGCAGCCCTTCTCAACAAGATCGAAGGCGCGGATCTCGCCATCATCGTCGATCCCGTCGACGGCACCTTCAACTTTGCCGCCGGCATTCCGGCCTTCGGCGTCATGGCCTCGGTTGTTTCCAAAGGCGAGACGGTTGCCGGTATCATCTATGATCCGATGGGCGACGACTGGGTCATGGCGGAAAAGGGCGGTGGTGCCTGGCTGCGGCGGCCGGATGGCGAATCGCAGCGGCTGCGGGTGGCCGAGCCTGTGGCGCTCGACCAGATGGTCGGCATGGCCTCGACCGGCTACTTGCCGCAAGACAAACGCGCCGAAATTCTTGGCAATCTCGCGAAGGTGCGTTTCCTGACCAACTATCGCTGTGCGGCCCATGAATACCGCACCTTTGCCAGCGGGCATGTGCATTACCTGATGTACAACAAGCTGATGCCCTGGGATCATCTGGCCGGAACGCTGATCTGCCAGGAGGCAGGTGCCTATGCCGCCCGTTTCGACGGCTCGGCCTATCTGCCGCATCATGTTACCGGAGGACTGCTGATCACGCCGGACAAGGACAGTTGGGATATCCTGCGCCGTGAGGTCGTCACGGTCTGAGCCGTCAGGCGAGGATCTGCTTCAGCGCATCCAGAAGCTTGTCGCATTCGGCATCGGTGCCAATGGTGATGCGCAGGAAATTCTCGGTGCGCGCCCCGCGGAAATGCCGTACGAGGACCGCGCGCTTGCGCAGTTCCGCAGCGAGTTCCGCGCCGCCGCGGGTGCTGTGGCGGGCGAAGACGAAATTGGCGGAGGAGGGCAGGACTTCGAAGCCGAGCCCGCCAAGCGCGACGGTCAGGCGCTCGCGGCTTGCGACGATCAGGTCGCAATGTTTCCCGAACCACTCCCGATCTTCCCAGGCAGCCACGGCGCCTGCCTGGGTCAGTCTGTCCAGCGGATAGGAATTGAAGCTGTCCTTGACCCTTACCAGGGCATCGATCAGCGGCCGCTGACCAACGGCGAAGCCGACGCGCAGACCCGCAAGTCCGCGCGATTTCGAGAAGGTCTGGATGACGAGCAGGTTCGGATACTTCCGCACCAGCGGGATGGCGCTTTCGCCGCCGAAATCCACATAGGCTTCATCAATGACGACGACCTGATCGGGATGCTCCTGTAACAGCGCCTCGATCGCGGCCAGCGGCAGTGCCGTCCCCGTAGGCGCGTTCGGATTGGGCAGGATGATCGCGCCGCAGGGCCGGCGGTAATCCTCGATGCGAACCTGCATCTTTTCGTCCAATGGGACCTCGCGGAAATGGATCCCGTACAGGCCGCAATAGGTCGGGTAGAAGCTGTAGGTGATGTCGGGGTAGAGCAGGGGCAGTTCGTGCTTCAGCAGTGCCTGGAACGTGTGTGCCAGAACCTCATCCGAGCCATTGCCGACGAAAACTTCACCGGGATCGAGATCGTGGCTTGCGGCAATCACCTTGCGCAGCTTCAAGCCCGTCGGCTCGGGATAAAGCCGCAGCGTGTCGTTGACCGCTTCCGAAATCGCCGCCAGCGCACGGGGCGATGGGCCGTAGGGGTTCTCATTGGTGTTGAGCTTGACCAGGCCGTCGATGACGGGCTGTTCGCCCGCCACGTAGGGCGTCAAGGAATGGATAATGGGGCTCCAGAAACGGCTCATCGTGATTTTCCAGTTTATGCCTGCTGCAGCATTACATGTGAACGGCGCCGGGGTCGATCTGCGGGCTGTCGCCGGGATGGGTGAAAAGCTTGCCCTTTTCCGCCCAGAGCACCATGACGACGGTAACGGCGCCGAAGAGCGCAAAGCCGCCGAACAGCGGCTGGACAGTGCCGTTGAAGAGCTGGCCGACGCCGCCGCCGATGATAGCGCCGAAGGTCGTCGACACGAAGCCTGTGACGGCCGTTGCGGTGCCGGCGAGATTACCCATCGGTTCCAGGCTGATCGCCGTAAAGTTGGTAGCGATCACCGCAAACATCATCAAAAGGATCGAGAAGAGCGCATACGAGAAGGCGAAGGACGGCGTGCCGCCGAGTGCCGCCACGAAGCCAATCGCCGAGACGATGGTGAACAGCAGCATGGCTGCATGCGAGATGCGGCGCATGCCGAAAGTGCGCACCAGCATGCCGTTCAGGAAGTTGGCGACGGCGATGCCGCCCGCTGTTGCCGCAAAGGCAATCGGCAGCCAGTCACCGAGGCCGTAAACCTCGCCGAAGACCTGCTGGACGGAGATCACATAGGCGCTGATGACGCCGGTGAACATGGTCAACCCGATCATGTAGCCGCAGGTGATACGGTTGGTCAGAACCGTCTTGAAGCCATCGGCGACGGCGCCGAAGGACAGCGGGATGCGCTCCTCCGGCGGCAGGGATTCCTTCAGGCGCAGCAGCGCCCAGACGAAGAGGATCGTCGCAACGATGCCGAGCAGGATGAAGATCCAGTTCCAGTGGGCATAGGTGATGATGAGCTGGCCGACCGAGGGAGCGACGATCGGCACGATCATGAAGACGATCATGACATAGGACATGACGCGGGCCATCTCACGGCCGCCGAAGCAGTCACGCACGATTGCCATGGTGGTGATGCGCACGGCCGCACCGCCGATGCCCTGAACGAAACGCATGATCAGCAGCATTTCGAAGCTGCCGGTTGCGGCTGCCGCAAACATGCCGACCACGTAGCAGGCCAGACCGCCGAGCAGGATGTTGCGGCGGCCGAAGGCATCCGAGAGACTGCCGAAGACAATCTGGGAGGCGCCAAACCCCAAGAAGAAGACACCGATGACGAGCTGTGCGTCATTGTTGCTGGTGACACCCAGCGAATGGCCGATATTGGGTAGCGCTGGCAGCATGCTGTCGATCGCCATGGCGATGCTGGCGGTCATGATGGCGATCGTCACCACGAACTCGACAAAGCCCATGCCGATGCGGGCAGAACCCTGATTTTCCGTGTGCGGTTTGTGCGTCGGAGTCATTCGAATCCCCCTGAATGACGGAAGAACGGACGCAGAAGCGGCCGAATTGATGCGGGATGCAGCAGGCTCCTACCAAGTTGCTCCGCCGCCTGATGTGTCTGAAAGCCTCAGCCTGATATCAGTGGCCGATATCGGTGAAGCTGGAAAGCGATGCGTCCTTCGACAGCGGCGCATGCTGCGGTCTGAACAGCCGGCCCTTTTCGGCGATCAGCACGAAGACGATGCCGACAAGCGAGACCGCGAAGTAGCCCGCGATCATCGGCGTCGCCGTGCCATCAAAAGCCTGCCCGATCAGGGCTCCGATCGATGCGCCGCCGATCGTGCTCATGAAGCCGATCACCGAGGAGGCAGTGCCGGCAAGGTGACCGAGCGGCTCCATTGCGAGCGAATTGAAGTTGGAGCCGATCCAGCCGAACTGGAACATGACCAGCGCGAAGAACACGATGAAGATCGGGAAAGGCATCGGCTGCGGCCCCGATATCTGCACCATCAGCCAGATGAAGCTCAAGAAGCAGAAGCCGAGGATCGAGGCGTGCGACAGGCGGCGCATGCCGAAGCGGCCGACCAGCTGCGAATTGATGAAGGACGAAAAGGCCATGAACAGCGCCACTCCGGCAAAGGCGACGGGCATATAGACGCCAAGCCCGTAGATGCCGACATAGATCTGCTGAGCGGAGTTGATGAAGCCGAACAGTGCGCCGAAAAGGATCGTGCTGGCAATGGTGTAACAGAGGGCGATGCGATTGGAAAAGAAGATCGCAAAGCCCTGCGCCACCGAGCGGACCGTGAACGGACGGACATTGGCGGGATCAAGCGTTTCCGGCAGGCGCAGATACATCCACGTGCCGACAGCCGTCGCCATGGTGCCGATAAAGACGAAGATCATGTGCCAGGTGCTGACAAGCATGATGATCTGGCCGCTACCCGGCGCGATGACCGGCACGACCATGAAGACCATCATGATGAGCGACATGACCTCCGCCATCTGCCTTCCGCCGTAGACATCGCGGACGATGGAAATAGTAATGACGCGGGTGGCGGCCGAACCAAGTCCCTGGATGAAGCGCAACGCCAGCAGGCCCGCAAAAGTTGGGACCACAGCAATGCCGAAGGCGGAGACGACATAGATGACGAGGCCGATCAGCAGCGGAACACGGCGACCGAAGCGATCGGACAGCGGACCGTAGAAAAGCTGGGCGAGGCCGAAGCCGAAGAGATAGGCGGAAACGACATACTGGCGATGATTTTCGTTCTCGACGCCGAGGCTGGAGCCAATCTGCTGCAGCGCTGGCAGCATGATGTCGATTGCCAGCGAGTTGACGGCCATCAGGAAAGCCGCAAGCGCGATAAATTCAAGCTTGCCCATGGGCAGCCGACCCGCGGACATGGCTTGTGATGAATCTGTCACAATGAAATTCCCATAAACAGGTCAAGGCGCTGCTTGGCGCAGCGCCTCGAACTCAAGATACAGATTTGGAAACCGGACGGACGCCCGATGACCGATCAGGCGGCGCCCTTAACCGTGACGCCGTTTTCCTGGAGATGCTGCTGGAGCTCGCCGGCCTGGAACATTTCCCGGACGATGTCGCAGCCGCCGATGAACTCGCCCTTGACGTAGAGCTGGGGGATCGTCGGCCAGTTGGAGTAATCCTTGATGCCCTGGCGGATTTCCGAATCGGCGAGCACGTTGATGCCCTTATAGTCGACACCGATGTAATCGAGGATCTGGACGACCTGGCCGGAGAAACCGCACTGCGGAAACTGCGGCGTGCCCTTCATGAAGAGGACGACGTCGTTGCTCTTGATCTCGTTTTCGATGAATTCGTTGATACCGCTCATAGGCTCTAATCCTTTCAACAGGCAGGTTAAAGGCCCGCCGTTTCAATCGTTTTCCTTAGATAGCATGCGGAGGGCGGAATTCCACCTGCCAAAACCAAAAAAACACCAATCCGCGACGCTTAGCGGCGCACATTGTTGCCTCTGTGTTACGGCGTCTTGGCGAGGCTGGCCTGGATCTGTTCGATCTCGGTATCGGTGAAGCGACTGACGTCCCGTTGCGAGACGTCGGTCATACCCCCGAGATCGCGCCCGTCCCTGATTCCTCGAGCATACGCGACCGATCTTCCTTGCCATCCGGGCAAGGCGTGCCGGCCTTTGCAGCTTCCAGTGAAGAAGGCTCTAAGCGCGGCGCTGCCTGCTGCGGCCTGCCGCCGTGCGTCGCTTGCTCACCTGCTTGCGAGCGGGCTTGCGGCTCGTCGACGTTGCCTTGCGGGTGGTGCGGTTCGTCGTTGCAGACGCTGCCTTGCGGCGCTTGCGCTTGGTCGTGGTGCGGCCCGTCGTCTTCTTCAGGATTTCCTTCAGCACGCTGTTGACGACGCCCGACACCAGTTCATTCACGAGATTGGCCACAAAATCCCCCTCAATCCTATCGAAACGCACCTTGCGCTATTGAATTCCGGAAGAGTTCGCTTAGCAAGACGGCTCGAAGATTTTATCCGGTTTTTCGCCGTATTTTCAAGCGAACCCGTCATCCTGGCAACGGCGCCACCAACCCGACTGAAAGAAGAAAAAGACTATGAAACTGATCGACAGGCGGGTTGTCCTGCATTTCCCCGGATTCGAGCCGCTTGATGGCGCAGCGCACCGGGCGCGGTATGAGCGTACCGCAAGGCAGAGCGCATCCGTCTGGGGCTATAATGTCGCAACGGGTGCCGCAGGCGAAGGGCATTATATTTCCTTCGATGTCAGCACCGGCGCCGATGGCTGGCAGACGCAGACGCGCGTGCATGTCTTCGACCATAACGCGCTGGTGCAGCGGTTGCGCATGGGCAATACGGCAAGCCAGATCGCGGCAGGCTTTCTGAGTTTCTGGCAGGTGGTGCGGGAAGGCGGCATGGCCGGCTATTTCCGCCACGCCTGGCGCTTCGGCCTGTTCTTCATCTTTCCCTTCCTGCTGACGGCATTTGCAATCCTGATCACGCTGCAGATCCTGACGCTGCACTACTGGCTTGGGCTTCCCGGCTGGCATGTCGGCTGGAGCGCGCCGCTGGCGGCCATCTTCTTCATCTCCGGTTTCCTGCCGTTCTCGGAGCGCTTCCACACGCTGCATCTTTTTGCCGATTGGGAAATGGCCGTGGCGCTGGCACGCATGGACAGGCCTGATTTCAACGAGTGGCTGGAGCGATGCGCGACGTCGATGCGCGAAGCGCTCAACGAGGAGGCCGATGAATATGTCATCTCCTCACACAGCATGGGCTCCAGCGTCGCGGCCCATGTCGTCGGCATCCTGCTGGAGCGGGAGCCGGATGTCTTCACGGGCAAGCGCGTGGTCTTTGCAACACTCGGCGGCGCCATCCTGCAATGTGCGCTAATGTCATCTGCCACCCTGCTGCGCTCGCGCGTCGGCCTGATTGCACGTTGTCCGGATATTTTCTGGCTGGATGTGCAGTGCCTGACGGATTCGATCAACTTCTACAAGGTGCCAGTCGTCAGCGTTTCCGGCCATCCGGATGCGCCGCAGGCGAGCATGATCCATATCCGCGTGCGGCAGATGCTGACGCCGGAGCACTATAAGAAGATCCGCGGGGATCAGCTGCGTGTGCATCGCCAGTATGTGCTTGGGCCGGACATGAAATCTGCCTTCGATTTCACGCTGCTGACGGCCGGCCCGATGCCGGCCTCGGTCTTTGCGTATCCTGAGCAGGACAAGCTGCCGGCCTGAGAGCTCAGCAAAAAAAGGCGAGGAGGCGTCGAACAGTTTCGAGCCGATCGCTTCCGTTTCAAAACAAAACAACCCGGCAGAAAGCCTTCCAGCCGGGCCTGTTCATCTGAGATTTTCAGTCGGACGAAGCTCTAATTTCAATCCGGTGCCGAGGTCTGCAGGGCAAGGGCGTGCAGGATGCCGCCCATATTTCCCTTCAGCGCCTCATAGACCATCTGGTGCTGCTGCACGCGGCTCTTGCCGCGGAAGGCTTCCGCGACAACTTCGGCGGCGTAGTGGTCGCCGTCACCTGCCAGATCGCGGATCGTCACCTTGGCACCGGGAATCCCAGCCTTGATCATGTCTTCGATATCGCCGGGTTTCATGGCCATGATCGTTACTCCTTGCGCATCATTCCGCGGCAAGTTCGCCGCGGCCTTCCATATAATCAGGGAACCACGATTCATGGGCATCGCGCAATTGCTGAATTGGCAGCACAATCAGATCGTCGACGACGAGGCTGTCGCCCTGGACCGTGCCAAGGCGGCGGAAGGGCACGCCGGCGCCTTCGGCATTGGCGCAGACGAAATCCGCGACATCCTTTGGAACCGTCAGCACGTAACGCGCCTGATCCTCGCCGAAGAGCTGCGCATGCGCAGCACCCTTGCCTTCGCTGAGGCTGACCTTGAGACCCTTTCCTGACGCCATTGCCATTTCAGCAAGCGCCAGCACGAGACCGCCGGAGGAAATGTCGTGGCAGGCGGTCGCCTGACCGTTGCGGATGACGGAGCGGACGAAATCGCCATTGCGACGTTCGGCGGAGAGATCGACTTCCGGTGCCGGGCCTTCGGTGCTGCCGACAACATCGCGCAGATAGACGGACTGGCCGAGATGGCTGCCGTCGATACCGATAAGCAGAACCCTGTCGCCTTCGGCAGCGCTGCCGATGCGGGCCATCTTGCGCCAGTCGGGCATCAGGCCAACGCCGGCAATGGTGGGCGTCGGCAGGATCGCAACGCCATTGGTCTCGTTATAGAGCGAGACGTTGCCGGATACGATCGGGAAATCGAGCGCGCGGCAGGCTTCGCCGATGCCCTTCACGGCCTCGACGAACTGGCCCATGATCTCGGGCTTTTCCGGATTGCCGAAGTTCAGATTGTCGGTCGCCGCCAGCGGCTCGGCGCCGGTCGCGGTGATGTTGCGCCAGCATTCGGCAACGGCCTGCTTGCCGCCTTCGAAGGGATCGGCCTCGACATAGCGCGGGGTAACGTCGGAAGAGAAAGCAAGCGCCTTCAGCGGATGGCCTTCGACACGCACGACGCCGGCGTCGCCACCCGGAAGCTGCAGGGAGTTGCCTTGGATCAGCGTGTCATACTGTTCGTAGACCCAGCGGCGGCTGGACTGATTGGCGGAGCCGACGAGCTGCAGCAGCGCTTCGTTATAATTCTGCGGTGCTGCCACGAGATTGGCGGGCAGGGGCGCGCGCTTGCCGGATTCGCGCCAGGGGCGGTCATATTCCGGAGCCTGGTCGCCGAGATCCTTGATCGGCAGATTGGCGACTTCCTCGCCCTGATGCATGACGCGGAACCGAAGGTCATCCGTGGTCTTGCCGACAACAGCGAAATCGAGGCCCCACTTGACGAAGATCGCCTTGGCTTCCTCTTCCTTTTCCGGCTGCAGCACCATGAGCATGCGCTCCTGGCTTTCCGACAGCATCATCTCGTAGGCGGTCATGCGCTCTTCGCGCACCGGCACCTTGTCGAGTTCGAGCAGGATGCCGAGATCGCCCTTGGCGCCCATTTCGACAGCCGAGCAGGTGAGGCCGGCCGCACCCATGTCCTGGATGGCGATGACCGCACCGGTCTGCATCAATTCCAGGCAGGCTTCGAGCAGGCATTTTTCGGTGAAGGGGTCGCCGACCTGAACCGTCGGACGCTTCTCCTCGATCGATTCGTCGAATTCAGCCGATGCCATCGTCGCGCCGCCGACACCGTCGCGGCCGGTCTTGGCGCCGAGATAGACAACCGGAAGGCCGACGCCCTTTGCTTCCGACAGGAAGATGGCATTGGATTTCGCAATGCCGGCAGCAAAAGCGTTGACGAGGATATTGCCGTTATAGCGGGCATCGAACTCAACCTCGCCGCCGACCGTCGGCACGCCGAAGGAATTGCCGTAGCCGCCGACGCCGGAGACCACGCCGGAGACGAGGTGGCGAGTCTTCGGATGATCCGGTTCGCCGAAGCGCAGCGCGTTCATGGCCGCGATCGGGCGCGCGCCCATGGTGAAGACGTCGCGCAGGATGCCGCCGACACCGGTCGCGGCACCTTGATAGGGCTCGATATAGGAGGGATGGTTGTGGCTCTCCATCTTGAAGACTACGCAATCGCCGTCATCGATATCGACCACACCGGCATTTTCGCCCGGCCCCTGGATGACGCGCGGCCCCTTGGTCGGCAGCGTGCGCAGCCACTTTTTGGAGGATTTATAGGAGCAGTGCTCATTCCACATGGCCGAGAAGATGCCGAGCTCGGTAAAGCTCGGTTCGCGGCCGATCAGATCCAGAATGCGCTGGTACTCGTCCGGCTTGAGGCCGTGTGAAGCGATGAGTTCCGGCGTGATCTTGATAGTGTTGGGAATGGTCATGAGCTCTCGAAAATCCCTGCCTAGAGCAATCCAGCAAACGTGCGCAGCGGTTTTGCGTTCGGAATGCGTGAAAACAAAGAGATAGAGCATGTCCGTGATCAAGGGAAATACGGGCATGCCCTAGCGCGTTTGTGGTGTCTTTAGCTTATGTAGGAACCGTGCGCGACAGGAAAATGCCTGCCGTCAACAGAGGGTATGCCTGATAGGTTCCGTACCGGTAATCCGGGACCCTTAACTTGAAGGCGTCTACTGCCGGATATTGGCCGAGACCTTCCCAGCGTCTTCGAATGCGACCGGTCTCTGGGCTCGCTGGTATCCCAGCTTCTCGGAAATCTCGTTGGCTGCACCAAGCAAGCTCTCCAGGTACTTGCTCCGATTTCGTACGCCGTCCTCGCGCGGAGTTACAAGACACAGGGTGGCGATGCAGGCACCGTCGGCCTGATGAACCGGCACCGCGAAGCAATGCGTGAAATTCTCCACCTCACTGTTGAAGGTGAAGAATCCGTCGCGGGCCGCCTGACGCACCTGGGCGATGAATTCCGCCGGCTTCATCTGCCGACCGTTTGGAAGAACGAAGTCCTCCGGCGGAATCAGATCGACAATCTCCTGATCGCTCAGGTGCGAAACCAGCAACCGGCCGGACGCCGTCCAGGGGATGGAAACGAGCTCGCCGACATTCGAGGAGATGCGAAACGGCCGGATGCCCTCGCGCATCATGGCGACGGTGTATTTGCGTCCCTCGAGCAGACACATCTGTGCCGTCTCACGGGTTTCTTCGGCCAGCCGCACCAGCATGCGGTCGCATTCCCGCATCAGGTCGAATTGTTCGGCGTAGGCCGTTCCAAGGAAATACAGGCGGCGGCCAAGATTAACGCGGCCGTCTCCCCCGTGGTAATCAAGCATGCCGTGGCTGAGCAGGAGATTGACCAGCTCGTAGACCGAAGATCGAGGCGCGCCAATTTCGGCCGCGATCTCGTTCGGCCGCATCGGCTGTCGTTTCACCCGAAGGAATTCGAGGATCTCGAAGGCACGATCCAGTCCTCGGGTGCGCCGCGATACTGTGTCGATACCAGCCTCAGCCATGCTTTCTCCGATATTAGGCGCGATCCGCGCGGTAGGCCACGCAATCAACTTCGACCTTGCAGTCGACCATCATGCTGGATTGGACACAAGCGCGGGCCGGAGGGTTTCCTCCGAAATACTCAGCGTACACGCCGTTAAAGCTCCAAAAATCACGTGGATCGTCAAGCCACACGCCCACACGCACGACGTCTTCAAGGCTGTAGCCCGCCTCATTGAGAATGGCAATCAGGTTTTCGATAGCCTTTCGGCTCTGGACAACGATTCCGCCAGGAACGATCTCGCCGTTCTCCATGGGCACTTGGCCGGAAACATATAGCCAGCCGCCTGCTTCGGTGGCTCGGGCGAAGGGAAGTGGTTGTCCGCCTGCGCCCGTCTCGCCAGCCCCATAACGCTTGATAGTCATTCTTTCACTTTCCTTTAGTTGAAGCTGGAGGTCTTCAGGAATTCGGCCAGGCGCTCGGTCCTGGGATTCACGAACATTTCTCTTGGATTGCCTTCCTCGCAGATCACCCCCTGGTTCATGAAGATGACCCGCGAGGATACCTCGTAGGCAAAGCGCATCTCGTGGGTGACCAGCAGCATGGTCATTCCATCTGCCGCAAGCCCCTTGATGACCTGCAGCACTTCGCCCACCAGTTCGGGATCGAGAGCCGAGGTCACTTCATCAAACAGCATAAGACGCGGCGACATCGCGATCGCACGGGCGATCGCCACGCGCTGCTGCTGACCGCCGGAGAGCTGGCCCGGGTAATGATCGGCCCGCGCCGACAGCCCGACGCGGTCGAGCCAACGGTCCGCGATCGACCTCGCTTCGCTCTTCGGCATCTTCTTGACCTTGACGAGGCCAAGCATGACATTTTGGGCCGCTGTCATGTGCGGGAACAGGTTGAACTGCTGGAAGGCCATACCGGTGAGCGCGCGCTGGCGGGCGATTTCTTTCTCGCTCTTGCGCCGACGGGTCGCTCCCTCCACGTGGTACCCGATCTCTTCACCGTCCAGGCTGATCGTGCCGCCCTGGAATTCCTCCAGCATATTCACGCAGCGCAGCATCGTGGTCTTGCCCGAGCCGGAAGAGCCGATAATCGAAATAACCTCGCCTTCCTGTACGGAGCAGTCGACCCCTTTGAGCACTTCGTGTTGGCCGTAGCTTTTGCGCAGGCTCTTGATTTCAAGCATTGTTTTGGCCATCGATCGGCTCCTCAGGATGGAAGGGCAGTCTTGCGCTCGATGAATCTGCCGAAGCGCTCGATACCGAAGTTGACGACGAAATAGAGAGCCCCTGCCAGGAAATAGAACTGCAGGCTCATGAAGTTGCGGGAGATGATCTCCTGCGTTCGCAGCAACAGTTCCGCTACACCGATCACCGACAGCAGCGTCGACGCTTTCACCATTTCCGCCGCCGTGTTGACCCAGGCCGGCAGGCACTGGCGCAGCGCCTGAGGCCATAGGACGGAGGTGAACGTCTGCGCAAACGTCAGCCCGATCGCTTTTGCGGCTTCGGTTTGCCCCTTCGGGATGGCTTGAAGAGCACCGCGAACGATCTCACCAACGTGGGACGAACAAAATACCGCCAGCGCCAGAACACCCGCCGCAAATGCTCCCAATTCCAGGCCCACGGCACTGGAGACGTAATAGCTCGCGAGGACGAGTACCAAAACGGGCGTGCCTCGGATCACATCCGTATAGGCCCGCACGATCAGGCGCAGCACACTGTTTCCATAGACCAGCGCCAGACCTACGAAGAGGCCGAGCACGGAGCCTGTGAGAATAGCCAGAAGGGAGATCGATACGGTCATCGCCATGCCATTCAGGATGACATGACGGGCGATCCAAAGTTGATCAAGAAAGGTCTGAGACATCGGCTTACCTCGGCAATGCCAGACGTCGCTCGATGAAGCGCATCAGAGCGGCAATGAGGAAACAGGTGACGACATAGAGAGCCGATGTGACCATCCAGGTCTCGACGATACGGAAGCTCTCAACATTGATCTTGCGGGCTGCAAACGTCAGCTCGGGCACGGCGATCGTTGCGGCAAGCGATGTGTCCTTGAAGAGAGAGATGATTGTCGAGGACAGCGAGGGCAGAACGTTGCGGAACATCAGCGGCGCTATGATCGATGTGCGTATCTGCATCGACGTCAAGCCAATCGCCATTCCGGCCTCGGTCAACCCCTTGGGAATCGAGAGAAGTCCGGCGCGAAAAACTTCCGCGAGATATGCTCCTGAATAGAGTGAGAGAACCAAGACGAAGCTTTTGATCTTGTCCAGCCGGAAGCCCATCTGAGGCAGCGCGAAGAACGCGAACAGGACGAGCACGAGAATAGGAAGATTTCGAATGACGGTAACGTAGATTCTTGCCGGCGCGACCGCGGCACGGCTCTTGGAGAGCAGCGCGAATGCAACGAACAGACCGATGACAGCCCCGATCAAGATCGAAATGACCGCGAGACCGAGGCTCAACATCAAGCCGCTAAGAAGAAAATCGAAGTTGCGCCAGACAGCAGCAAAATTCAGCGTATAACCCATGGCAGACCGCCCCTTTCAGGAAGGGAGCGGGAAAGACCCGCTCCCTCGGGCCAGTTACTTGTATTCGACCGGGAAGCCGATTTGTGGAGGCGTCAGTTCCTTGCCGAACCACGTCTTGTACGACTTGGCGTAAGCATCGAATTCAACGCCTGTCATGGCCTCATGGAGAGCGGTGTTGACGAAATTCAGCCAATCCTGGTCGCCGCGTTTTACGCCGCAAGCGTAAGTCTGCGGGTTCCAGCCGTAGCCGGCATCCCGATATTTGCCTGGGTTCTGAGCCATATACCAGGCGAGCGACGACTGGTCGGTTGCGACCGCGTCCGCGCGACCGGATTCCAGTGCCTGGTAGATGAGATCGACGGAGTCGTACTGGTCGACCGTAGCTTCCGGGAGCGCCGCGTGAACCATCGCCTCCGCGTAGACGTTCTGCAGGACCGAAATTGTCACCGATGAGCCGGCAGCTTTAAGCGCTGCGTAGTCGGCATATTTGCCATCGGCCTTCAGCATGAGGCCGACGCCTTCCCGATAGTAGGGAATCGTGAAGGCGATCTGCTGGGCGCGCTCGCCGGTGACCGTCATGAACTGGCAGGTGATGTCGACCTTGTCCGTCGTGATGTTGGGAATACGAGCGTCGGACGACTGGTTGACGTATTCGATCTTATCAGGATCGCCAAAGAGAGCCTTGGCGATGATGTGGCCCATATCCACATCGAAACCCTGAAGTTTGTCGTCGGCGCTCTTGAAGTGCCAAGGCGCATTGGTGCTGCCGGTGCCCATAACGAGATGACCGCGAGCAAGAACCTCATCGAGCTTACTTCCGGCGGCGAAGACCGGGCTTGAAAGAACTGCAGTTGCGGCCAGCGCAATCAGGCCGGCGCGGAAGGATATGGTCATGACTGTTCCCCTGAGAACCGAGTGTTTCTGATTAATCCAATATAGCGGACACTTGTCCGTATTATCGGATTGACATATCAAGTCCCCTGGTTGATGAATTGTCAATAGCGATGGTTGATATTTGATGCGGCGCTAAAGAGCGGCACATTTGTCCGCACCGCAGGTTCGTTCCATACGAGGTTTGCCATGACTTTTTCGCCCGCGGATATCGCAGCCATTCAAACTCCTGCCGTTCTGATCGATCTCGACATCGCCACCGTCAATATCGGCCGTTTTCAACGTTACGCGGATGCTCACGGCTTGCGTGTTCGCCCGCACATCAAGACGCACAAGCTGCCGGTAATCGCCAATCTGCAGATTGCGGCCGGCGCGGTCGGTATCACCTGTCAAAAGGTATCCGAGGCCGAAGCAATGGTCGCCGCCAGTAGCGCAATCACCGATGTGCTGATTACCTACAACATCGTCGGCGCTGAGAAGCTTGAACGTCTGAAGGCGCTCGCAAAGAAGGTGAAATTGTCGGTCGTTGCCGATAGTGCGGCTGTCGTGAACAGCCTCTCGGAGGCCTTCCGAAACGAAGTTCAGCCGCTGACAGTCCTGGTGGAATGCGACACCGGCGCGAACCGCTGCGGCGTACTCACTCCCGAGGCGGCAGAGGCTCTCTCGGCCCTTATCCACTCGATGCCTGGCATCGTCTTCGGTGGCCTCATGACCTATCCTCCTGCGGGCGGGGAGGCTGCTGTCGAGGCTTTCATGATGGCGGCCAAGGCTCGCATCGAAGCGCTCGGTCTCGCAGTGCCGGTCATCACGTCAGGTGGGACGCCTTCGATGATGCACGCAGCAGACGCACCGGTTACGACTGAATATCGCCCCGGAACCTACGTCTACAACGACCGCTCTCTCGTATCGCGCGGCGCATGCGACTGGCAGGATTGCGCACTCAGCGTCCTAACAACTGTCGTCTCAGTGCCCGCCGCGAACCGAGCGATCGTTGATGCAGGTTCAAAAATCCTGACATCGGATCTTTTGGGCCTCACAGGTTACGGTCATGTGCGGGGGCGCGACGATATCGTCGTGGACCAACTATCGGAGGAACATGGCCGGCTGATCAGCAGCGGGTCAATCGGACTGTCGGTGGGAGATAAATTACAGATCGTGCCGAACCACGCGTGCGTCGTCACCAACATGGTCGACTCGGTTTTCATCACAGGAAAGAGCTTACCTTCAGTCGAGTCTTGGCCGGTCGTGGCGCGCGGAAAGATCATCTGACATGCCGGCTCATCCGTTTTCCATCGGCCAAGCCCATGATCGTATTGGGGTTGGACTGAACAAGGTTCCGATGCGAAAATTCTTGGTGCGACGCGTTTAATCCCGCCTTCTATGCTGTTCTTACATCCGCTGAACCGATCCCGTGACGTGACGACCGGCTCAGCAAAGATCGACTAGAATTTGTAGCCGACCATCAGTCCGGCGCGGGTCATGCCGTCGTTCGGACCGTCGCAAAGATTGGCATTCGAGGAATGGGCGAGTTGCGCCATGACATTCCAGTTGCTGTTGAAGCGATAGCCTGCGCCGAGATATTCGTGGAACAGCACACGACAGCCGAGGTCGGGGTCGTCGTCGTCATCGCGAAGCTCGCCAGTGTGGATGACGCCGCCGAAGCCGGCTTCGGCGAAAATCTTGTCGCTGAGATCGACCGTCCAGGTGAAACCGGCGAAGAACTGCGTGGCTGCGCCCGCCGTGCCGATGGAGGTGCCGAGATGGACGCGCGGATGCATGAGCTGCTGCTTCCAGTCAGTCGCGTGCTCAAAACCGAAGGGATCGAAAAGGGCCGTTATTTCCGGGAAAACGCCATCTTCATGCGAATGTCCGCCCTGGATGGAGGCCGAAGCCCCGAAGCGCAATTCGTCGAAAACCTTGTCTCCGGCTTGCGCCGCCGACGACATTCCCAAGCTGCTGGCAATTGCTGCGACCGACGCGATACTCGACAGGCGCAACAGGAGTGAACGGAAATCGGATTTCATCTGCTGTCCCTTGATTCCCACTTAAACGGCGGGATGAGATAGAGGTAACATGCAGATGACCTCGGTAAAGCGCCTGTGTTTCGATCGTGGCCTTTTCCACAATGCTGACGCCGATCTGCAACAGTTCAGATCTCACCGTCGTAGGCGGAGCCGCCATTTTCCAACAGGCGTTTCAATACCATAAGACCTGCGACCAGTTCGTTTCTATCCTTCGGTGAGGAGAAGCCGATGCGCACGCGGTGATAGGCTTTCTCGCCGCGTGCCGCCTTGAACTCATCCTCGTCATCGACAAGCACGCCATCGCGGAAGGCGGCATTCTTGAAGGTGCCGGACAGCCAGGGTTCCGGCAGCTTCAGCCACAGGAAGGGCGCATGCGGGTGAGATTCGAAATCGAATCCCTGCAACTGTTCACGAGCAAGGCCGACGCGGACCGACAGTTCAGCGACACTTGCGTTGCGGATTTCATGCGCCTTGCCGCTCTGGACCAGCCGTGCGCAGGTTTCCGCCAGGATGAAGGGCAGACCGCCGGTGACCATCCTGTGCGTGACCTTGATGCGCTGGGCGAAATGCGGCGGGCAGGCGACCCAGCCGCCGCGCACGCCGGCCGCAACCGACTTAGACAGGCCGTTGACGAGGAAGGTACGGTCGGGCGCGATCGCAGCAAGCAGCGGCGTATCGTCATTGGCCATGCCGCCATAGAGATCATCCTCGATGATCCAGACCCCATGCCGTCTGGCAATGTCGGCAATGGCGACGCGCCGCTCATAGGGCATGATGGCAAGTGTCGGATTGTGAAGCGTCGGCATCGTAAAGACGAGCTTCGGGTGCTGCTGCTGGCAGAGCCGCTCGAAATCCTCGGGGATGATGCCGTTTTCATCGGACTCGACGGTCAATGTGCGCCGGCCGAGCAGGCGGACGCTGCGGCTCACCTGCGTGTAGGTGAGGTTTTCGAAGACGATCTTGTCACCGGGCGCAGACACGGCGGCGATGACGGCGATAGCTGCCGCATGCGCCCCGAGCGTGGGCACGACGTTTTCGACCTCCGGCGACCAGCCATTGCGCGCCAGCCACAGACGGCCGGCCTCGAACCAGTTCGGAGGGAAGCTGCGCGAATAAGAGGAGATCTCCGCCAGATGCTGTTCGCCGATCTCGGCCATGATGCCGGCGATAATCTTGCCCTGACCAAGATCAGGGGCGGCGGTCGTATCGAAGCGAAGCTTGTTCGGCGGGGCATCTGCGACACGCGTGCCGCTCAGCGAAAGGGTGACAGGGTCCACCTGCTCGCTGGGGGGCGTATCGGCACGGTCGAGCACATAGGTGCCGCGGCCGACTTCGCCGGCGACAAGCCCGCGTTCATGCACCAGCGCATAGGCGCGGCCGATTGTTCCGATTGTCACCCCTATGTCATAGGCGAGATTTCGCTGCGGCGGCAGCTTGGCTCCTGCTGGCAAAGCGCCTGAAGCAATAGCGGATTCGATATTGTCCGCAAGCCGCATATAGACCGGGCCGGAGCCCTGCGAGAGATCGGGGAGCCAATTTGTCATGGTGACAATGAATAGATTGTCACCCTTATTCTGTCAAGACTATGAGACAATTCCATAGGCGGAAACGACAGGAGTCAGGAATGTCCGCTATACCTCACATTAAGGGCCAGATTGTATCGATTGTCTCTATCGATGGCCGGCATGAGATTATCATGCCCAGGCAGGCGCCAGCCGCGACGCGGCTCGGGCGGTTGTGGGCAATCTTCCTTCTGTGGCAGCAGAAGCGGGAAGGGCGCCTGGCGCTGCGCGGACTGACAGCGGATCAACTCAAGGATATCGGCCTGTCGCGTTCCGATGCCGCACGCGAAGTCAGCAAGTCGTTCTTCTGGGATTAAGCCAAAACTTAGCGGCAGGCGCGATTGCCACCCGACCAGCGGGTAACATCGGCGGCGATGCGGCCGGCGACCGGCTCGGACATCATCGGGCCGAAGGCCTGCATCTTGGCCGGATTGCCTTCGGCCTGCACGACGAGCAGCGGCCGGCCTTCCGGGGTACCCTTGTGCACCACGAGAATGCGCGGACGACCGGAGAAGGAATTGAGTTCCGGGGCCAGCTTGTAGGCGGCGAAAGCCGCATCGCCCGATTTGAACCAGCAGCTGTTGGCGCCGAGCGCCACACGTTCCATCGTCGACAGCGCGCTACGATCCGGTCCCTTTGCGGGCGTCGGGGACTGGCAGGCAGCAACGAGCGCGGCAAGGCCGGCAAAAGCAGCAGCGTTAGCGATGGCTGCGAAAAGGCGAGGGTGCATCTATCTTGCTCTTCGGCCGGAAATCACGCGGCGATGACGTCGAGCGCCGAAGCGAAGAGGCCGCGGCCATCCGAACCGCCATGAGCGGCCTCGATGAGATTTTCCGGATGCGGCATCATGCCGAGCACATTGCCCTTGGCGTTCATGATGCCGGCAATGTCGTTGATCGAGCCGTTCGGATTGGTGCCTTCGGCATAGCGGAAGACGACCTGGCTGTTGCCTTCGATGGCAGCGAGCGTCTCGGCATCGGCAAAATAGTTGCCGTCGTGGTGGGCGACCGGGCAGCGGATGATCTGGCCCTTTTCATAGGCACGGGAGAAGTCAGTCTCGGCGTTGACGACTTCGAGCTTGATCTCGCGGCAGACGAATTTCAGCGAGGCATTGCGCATCAGCGCGCCCGGCAGAAGTCCAGCCTCGACCAGGATCTGGAAGCCGTTGCAGACGCCCAGAACCTTCACGCCCTTGTTCGCCTTTTCGATGATCGCCTGCATGACCGGCATGCGGGCCGCAATCGCGCCGCAGCGCAGGTAATCGCCGTAGGAGAAACCGCCGGGAATGACGATGAGGTCGACGTCAGGGATTTCCGTTTCCGTCTGCCAGATCGTCAGCGGCTGATGACCGGAGATCTTGGTGAGCGCGGCGATCATGTCGCGATCGCGATTGAGGCCCGGAAGTTGAACGACGGCTGATTTCATGGGTGCGGTTCAAACCTTGCTTGTGCTTCTGCCAGTTCTCGAAGTTCGAGACGATTTTCAATACGATCGAGGCGTTGCTCATGACGTGCCAGGACAGCGTAGATATTTTGGATGTCTTGCTGCATCGAAATCATTGTGCCGCGCATTGCGTTGAGCTCGGATTTGATCTCGTTCTGACCGTCCTTAATGCCTGAAATATCCGGATGCATGCGCTTCAGCAGCGCATACATCAACTCCTGGGTTACTTCAGTCATCGACCTCCTCCACAACCTTTAGTCGAGAGAGATAGTATAGTTCTCAATCACCGTATTGGCGAGCAGCTTTTCGCACATGGCTTTGAGATCCGTCTCTGCCTTAGCCTTGTCCGTGCCTTCCAATTCCAGATCGAAGACCTTGCCCTGGCGGACATGGCCGACGCCGCCGAAGCCGAGGGCTCCGAGCGCGCCTTCGATGGCCTTGCCCTGAGGATCGAGAACGCCGTTTTTCAGCGTGACGGTGACGCGAGCCTTGATCACTTGTTCTTCCCTGCCTTTACTTGACCAAAACGGGGCCGGTGCCGCGCACGGGCTCGTTTTCATTGATGATGCCGAGACGGCGCGCAACTTCGGAATAGGCTTCCAGCAGCCCGCCCATATCGCGGCGGAACAGGTCCTTGTCCATCTTCTTGTGGGTCTCGATATCCCAGAGCCGGCAGCTGTCCGGCGAGATTTCATCGGCCAGAATGATGCGCATCATGTCGCCTTCGAAGAGGCGGCCGCACTCGATCTTGAAATCGACGAGCTGAATGCCGACACCGAGGAAAAGGCCGGTCATGAAGTCGTTGACGCGGATGGCGAGTGCCATGATGTCGTCGAGTTCAGCCGGATTGGCCCAGCCGAAGGCGGTAATGTGCTCTTCGGAGACCATCGGGTCCTCGAGCGCGTCGGACTTGTAATAGAATTCGATGATCGAGCGCGGCAGGACCACGCCTTCCTCGATGCCGAGGCGCTTGGCGAGCGAGCCGGCGGCGACGTTGCGCACGACGATCTCGAGCGGAATCATCTCCACTTCCCGGATCAGCTGCTCACGCATGTTGAGCCGACGGATGAAGTGGGTGGGAATGCCGATCTTGTTCAGATGGCTGAAGATATATTCAGAAATACGGTTGTTGAGGACGCCCTTGCCATCAATGACTTCGTGTTTCTTCTTGTTGAAAGCGGTAGCATCGTCCTTGAAGAACTGGATCAGTGTACCCGGTTCAGGCCCTTCGTACAGAATCTTTGCCTTGCCCTCGTAGATACGGCGGCGACGGTTCATTGTAGTTATTCTCTGCTGTTGGCGCTCTTGGGATAGCGCGCGTGGATCGATCTCGTGGCGTCCCCTTAAAGGAAAAGAGAGAGTTTCACAATCCGCCTGTCACTCCTTCCCCGGTTTCCGGCTGTAGCGGGAAAACCGCAAAGAGAATCGAATGTCTTAGCAAGAGGAGACTACCGCCTTTTTCTTTACGGTGAAATGAAGGCAAAATCTCGGAGGGGTTATACAGGTCTTTATCTGGAAGCCGTTTTGGAGATGGAACGGCGCAGATCCGCCTGCAGCGCGCGGGCCGCACCCTCCGGCTGCCGCCAGCTTTCGCTGCGGATGAAGGCGGGGATCTGCATGGCAGGCATCGGCCGGGCAAGCGCATAGCCCTGCAGCATGTCGCAGCCAAGCTCCTGCAGGATGCGGACGTGATCGGCGGTCTCCACACCTTCGGCAGTGACGAGAACGTTCAGCGAGCTGCCGATCTCGATGATCGAGCGCACCAGCTTGCGCTGCTCTGCCGATTGCGGCAGGTGGCTGATCAGCTCGCGGTCGATCTTCAGCGTCTTCGGGCTCAGCCGCAGCAAGCTGACGATCGAGGCGTGGCCGGTGCCGAAATCATCGACCTCGATGTCGATGCCGAGCTTCTTCAGCTTCTTGAGATTGGCGGTGACCGCCTCGTCGCAATCGTCGAGCGAGATCGATTCCAGCAGCTCGAAAGAGACTGTGCCGGGCTCGATCTTCAGCGACCGCAGCTTCTTGCCAAGCTGCGGATCGGACAGTCTTCGGCCGGAGACATTGACGGAAATGCGGGGAATGGCGAAGCCTTCGCGAACCCAGGCTTTCCGGTCGGCAATCGCCCGCTCCAGGATCAGGGCATCGATAGTCGAGACGACGTCGAGGTCTTCACCGATGTCGAGGAAGCGATCTGGGGAAAGCAGCCCGTGTTCCGGATGCTGCCAGCGGGCGAGCGTCTCGATGCCGGCGATATCGAGCGTGCGGGCATCGAATTGCGGCTGGTAGAAGGGCACGAACTCGTTGCGTTCCAGGCCGATCAGGATCTCATCGGCAAGGCGCTTGGCCGTCAGGATCGTGCGTCGTACGGCATTGGAGAAGAATTCGTGGCGGTTGCGGCCGGAGGCCTTGGCGCGGTAGAGCGCGATATCGGCATTGAGGAGAAGCTGCTTTTCGTCGAGATTCGGACCGCTGTCGATAGCGATGCCGATGCTGGCGCCGAAGCGGCAGTCGTGCCCCTCATATTTGATGGGCTTCCTCAGCTCGCGGATAATGCGCTCGGCGACGGTGGCGATCTTCTTCGAGGCGGTGTCGACGATGCAGAGGACGACGAATTCATCGCCGCCGATGCGCGCGACGAAATCAGTGCTGCGAATGGAGTCGCGCAACACTCGAGCGGCATGTTTCAGCATGTGGTCGCCGGCGCGGTGACCAAGCGTATCATTGATCTGCTTGAAGCGGTCGAGGTCGATATGAAGGATCGCGAGCGCCAGGCCTTCCTCACGGCAATGGGCGGAGCGCTCCTCCAGCGTCTTGTCGAGATAGCGGCGGTTCGGCAGGCCGGTCAGATAATCATGGAACGCCAGATGCTCGATGCTTTCCTTGGCGGCCTCGAGTTCGCGGTTACGGGCTTCGGCGAGATCCTTGGCGCGCTGCAGCTCGTTGCGCAGCGCCACGTCATTGGTCACGTCCCAGTTGGCTCCGATCAACCGCCGGCAGCCGTTACCATCGACGAAGAAAGCGGCGCGGGCGCGAATGATACGCTCGGCGCCGTCGCCCCGGATGATGCGAAATTCCTGGCTAAACCCCGTCTCCTCGCGGAGGTTGCGTTCGACAGTGCCGATTACGCGCTCGCGATCGTCAGGATGGATCGCATCCGGCCAGGCGGCGGCAGCCGTGCGGTGATCCAGGCCCTTCATACCGTATATGGCAATAAGGCGATCGTCCCATTCGACGGTCCCGTGGTCGATATCGGCTTCGAAAACGCCGATGTCGCTGATCTGCAAAGCAAGGTCGAGGCGGCGGGAGAGCTGCGCCAGCATCTCCTCGGCTTCCTTGCGCGCGGTGATGTCGGTATCCGTGCCGACGACGCGCTGGGCCGCGCCATTTTCATCCCATTCGACGGGCGCGCCGCGGCACTCGACCCATACCCAGTGGCCATCCTTGTGGCGCTCGCGATACTGGAAGACATGATAGTCAGGGTCGCCGGCATTCTGGCGTTCGATGGCGTTGACGACGAAATCGCGATCGTCGGGATGAACGAGCTGCAGCCAGGCCTCATAGTCGCCATCGGCTTCCTCATCGGGCGCCATGCCACGGATGGCCTTCCAAGTCTGCGAGTAGTATTTTTTGTTGAGGCGGTAATTGTGATCCCACACCCCAAGGCCGGAGCCGACGAGCGCGTAGTTCCAGCGGCTTTCGCGCTCGGCAATGTCGGAATCGTCGGTGTAGCTTGCAAAACCATCTGCCGCCGGTTCGTCGCGACTGATATCGGCGGCGGCTTTTGGCGGATAGCTTTGCTTCACGGGCGCGCTCTCGCTTTTCTGGCGTGAGCGCAGTCTGCGGCCTTTCCATTAAGAAATGCTTAGAAAGCGATTGCTTAATTCTCTGAATATGCCGGATCTTCCGGTTTCTCAGCCGGGCAGGCGGCTCAGGAACTGGGCAAAGACCATCGTGCCCTCGGGCCAGGGACCGTGGCCGGATTCGGCATTGATGTGGCCGGACTCGCCGGCATCCACCAGGAAGGAACCCCAGCTGTTGGCGATATCGTCTGCGTGCTCATAGGTGCCGAAGGGATCGTTGCGGCTTGCGACCGTAATCGACGGGAAGGGCAGCGGGTCGCGCGGGTAGGGGCCGAAGGTCATGAGATGCTTCGGGCGGATATCCGGATTGGCGACGTCAGGCGGCGCCACCAAGAAGGCACCGGCAACCCGCTTCTGAAACAGCGGGATCGCATGGATGACCGAGGGCACCCCGAGGGAATGGGCGACGAGGACGATGGGGCGCGTCGAGGCATTCACCTCTTCGGCGATGCGGGCGATCCAGTCCTCGCGCACGGGCTTGGACCATTCCGCCTGTTCGACGCGCCGCGCGGTGCTGAGCTTTGCTTCCCAGCGGCTCTGCCAATGGTCGGGGCCGGAATTGGTGTAGCCGGGAATGATGAGGATATCTGCGTCTGAAGCTTTCATAGTTTCGCCGATGTGAGAAAGCTTGACCGCGATGTCAAGGGAAAGAGCGACTTAGCTCAAGAAATTTGCTATGGTGGCTGCATGCCGGTTGCGTTCTCGTGTCGGCCCGCTTTGTTGCCGCCACATTCGCCTCCGGCTCATCTTGGCTGAGGAGGAGAAAGCCATGGCGACATTTCATGTCATGACGGGTGCCAGCGAGAACTTCGAGCGGCCCGCGGTTAACAGCATCAGCATAGCCGACGTCTTCGACGCGCTCAGGCTCGGTTTCGAGGATTTCCGCGAGAAGCCTTCGCATTACGTTTTTCTGTGTCTCATGTATCCGATCGCCGGCATCTTCCTGACGATGCTGACCTCGGGCGCCAATCTCGCGCCGATGGCCTTTCCGCTGATGTCGGGTTTCGTGCTGATCGGCCCGCTTGCCGCAATCGGCCTCTATGAAATCAGCCGCCGGCGGGAAGCCGGGCTCGACACCTCTTGGAAACATGCGCTCGACGTGCGCCGTTCGCCGGCTCTGCCGTCGATCATCGCCGTCGGCCTCCTGTTGTTTGGGATCTTCACTGTCTGGCTGGTCACAGCGCAGACCATTTATACAAGCCTTCTCGGCGAAGTTTTCCCGCGCTCCATGTCGCTCTTCCTGCAGCAGGTATTCGGCACGCCCGAAGGCATGCAGCTCATCCTGTGGGGCAATCTGGTCGGCCTCGGCTTTGCGTTCGTCGTTCTGGCGATCACAGTCGTGACCTTTCCGATGCTGCTCGACAGGGACTGCGGAGCGGTGGCCGCGATGGTCGCCTCGATCAGGGCAACCTTCGCCAATCCGGTACCGGTACTGCTCTGGGGCCTGATCGTTGCCGCGCTGCTGGTCGTCGGCACGATCCCGCTCTTTGCCGGCCTCGCACTCGTCATCCCGATCCTCGGCCATGCGACCTGGCATCTCTACCGGAAGCTGATTGCCCGCGAAGCCACGTGAAGGCAACATTCCAGGGGTGTCGCGAATTTGCACGATGCCCCGGAATTTCACCGTACTCGGGAACCTCGGAACCTTCCTTGGAGTTTGTCTTGCGCCGACTTCTGAGGAGGATTTCAAGGTGACTTTACGCCATTTGTTTGCGCGTTTCGCGACCAAGATATCGGAGTTGGCGGGCAAGCCGGTGACCTTCATACTGGCGCTTGTCGCCGTCATTATCTGGGCCGCTCTCGGTCCTGTATTCGACTACTCCGAAACCTGGCAGCTCGTGATCAATACCGGCACGACGATCATCACCTTCCTGATGGTTTTCCTGCTTCAGAACGCACAAACGCGCGATACACGGGCCATTCAAGCCAAGCTCAATGAGATCATCCTGACGAGCCATGCCGAAAACCGCTTCATCGGCATCGAAAATCTGGACGAAGAGGATCTCAAACATCTCGACCGGCTGGTAGCCAAGGCGGCTAAAGGGCGGGGAGAGACCGAGGCTTGCAGGATATCGGATGAGCAAGCCGATACATCACCTGCAAAAAGCGGGTCAAGAAAACGCAAGACGTCGGCGGCTGCCACGCCACGCAAGCGGAAATGAAAACGGCGCCTCGTGGGCGCCGTCCGATGACATATTTTGTGCCGATCAAGCTTCGCCGAAGACGCGGCGGAAGATCGTATCCACATGCTTCGTATGATAACCGAGATCGAACTTCTCGCGAAGATCCGCCTCGGAGAGCGCGGCGCGCACTTCGGCATCGGCCAGCAGTTCTTCGAGGAAGTCCTTGCCCTGTTCCCAGACCTTCATCGCATTGCGCTGGACGAGGCGATAGGCATCCTCGCGCGACGTGCCGGCCTGGGTAAGCGCCAGGAGAACGCGCTGCGAATGGACGAGTCCGCGGAACTTGTCGAGGTTCTTCATCATGTTCTCGGGATAGACCACGAGCTTTTCGATGACGCCGGCCAGGCGGTTCAGCGCGAAATCGAGGGTAATCGTCGTATCCGGGCCGATAGCGCGCTCGACGCTCGAATGACTGATGTCGCGCTCATGCCAGAGCGCCACATTTTCCATCGCGGGGACGACAGACATGCGCACGAGACGCGCAAGGCCGGTCAGGTTTTCGGTCAGAACCGGGTTGCGCTTGTGCGGCATGGCCGAGGAGCCCTTCTGGCCCGGCGAGAAGAATTCTTCCGCTTCCAGCACCTCGGTGCGCTGCATGTGGCGGATTTCGATCGCGACGTTTTCGATCGACGAGCCGATGACGCCGAGCGTGGCGAAGAACATGGCGTGACGGTCGCGCGGGATGACCTGCGTGGAGACGGGCTCCGGCACGAGGCCGAGGGCGGCGCAAACGTGTTCTTCGACAACGGGATCGATATTGGCGAAAGTGCCGACGGCGCCGGAAATGGCGCCTGTCGCAATTTCGGCGCGGGCGGCCACGAGGCGGGCGCGGTTGCGGCTCATCTCCGCATAGAAACGGGCGAAGGTTAGACCCATCGTCGTCGGCTCGGCATGGATGCCGTGGCTGCGGCCGATGCGGATCGTATCCTTGTGCTCGAAGGCGCGCGTCTTCAGCGCTGTCAGAACGCGGTCCATGTCGGCGAGCAGGATATCGGCAGCGCGCACGAGCTGGATGTTGAACGTGGTGTCGAGCACGTCGGAGGAGGTCATGCCCTGATGGACGAAGCGGGCATCGGGGCCGACAATTTCTGCGAGATGCGTCAGGAAGGCGATGACGTCATGCTTGGTGACGGCCTCGATCTCATCGATGCGAGCAACGTCGAAGGTCGCCTTGCCGCCCTTTTCCCAGATGGTGGCGGCGGCCGACTTCGGGATCACGCCGAGGTCTGCGAGCGCGTCACAGGCATGGGCCTCAATCTCGAACCAGATGCGGAACTTGGTTTCGGGAGACCAGATGGCGACCATATCGGGTCGGGAATAACGAGGGATCATGGGCGAGCGCCTTCATTTCGTGACAGTAGCTGCCGCCCCTGTAGCAAAGACGGCCGGCAATCTCAACGCATGCGTTTGGCAAGAGCCAGGCTGGTGGCGAGCAGACAGACGAGTCCGATGGGCAAAAACAGCCCCAGACCGATAACGAGAAACTGATAAACGGCGCTCGCGCCGGTAAAGACCAACTGGAACATCCAGATGACCGATCCGAACGGCGCGTGCCAGCGGGAATAGAAAATCCGATAATCCATGGCGAAGAGAAAGGCCGTCATCAGAACCGTGCCCGCCGTCAGCGCCAGGAAGAAGGCGGCGAAACGCGTCTCGACCCGATGGCCGAGCGCAAGGTATCGTCCGGCAAGCAGGTTGAAGGGCCAGGAAAGCATCCCGCCGCCGAAATAGAGGAGGGCGAGATCGAGCACATGGCTCGTCTCCATGCCATTGCGCAGATAGAGCCCGGCCATCGCCGAGATCAGCATCTGGACGCCCCATAGCGGGGCGCCGATGAAAAGTTCTGGTAAGGACGGCCATGCCGCCCGCAGACGGTTCATTCTCAGGGATGAACCGGAACGGCGATCCAGCGGCCGTTGCGACCGTCAGGAGAAGCGCTCAGCGCGAGGACGAGGGCGATATGGACAGGCTTGCCCGATTCCGGCTGATAGACGAGGGCGCCGCCCATGCGATATTCCACCGGGCAGCCGCGGTCATCAGAAATGGCCTTGTCCTCATGGACGAGCTGGCGGTTCGGTGCGCCGTCCTTTTCGATGAGCTGCAGGGTGAAGCCGATGACGCGCTTGACGTCCTTGCAGCTTTCCGGCTTGGCAACCTCGGCATCGCCGAGCAGCAGCGAATAGGCGCCGCGCGGCGGGCCGTCGCTTGCAATCGTCGTGTAGCGGATCGTCTTCATCGGCGAGCCGAGTTCGGTCGGCGGGTTGAAGGCGGCGATCAGGCCCGGATTGGTCAGAAGGTCATATTTGTCCATCTGCTGGCGGGCTGCCGTCAGGTTCTGGCGGCGCGCCTTGGACAGATTGGCGTCCTTGTCCGTCAGTTCCAGGTGAAAGGGCGTGCCCTCGAGATCGGCCCCGGTATCCGTATCGATGAAATAAGTATCCGAATAGGGAACCTTGCCATCCTTCAGGCCGAATTCCTGGAAGGCGAAGACCTTGCCGTCGGCAGAAAAGCCGACAGGCTGCATACTGGCGATATCGCCGGCATAGGCCGTGGCGGCCATGCCGGTCAGCAGGGCGGCGAAAAATCCGCCCATGAACATGCGCTTGGTCATCAGCGAGCTCCCTCAGCCGCGTTGCGAAGGGCTGATATCGCCTGGCGATAGGCCTCGACCGAGCCGCCCTTGAAAATTGCCGATCCGGCGACGAGCACATTGCCGCCGGCCTTCGCTACGACGGGCGCGGTATCGACCGTCACGCCGCCGTCCACCTCAAGCTCGATCGGGCGGTCACCGATAAGTGACTTCGCCGCGGCGATCTTGTCTGCCATTGCCGGAATGAATTTCTGGCCGCCGAAACCGGGATTGACGGACATAATGAGAATGAGATCGACATCGTCAAGCACGTTCTCGACCACCGAGAGTGGCGTTGCCGGATTGAGCGTGACGCCGACCTTCTTGCCGAGATGGCGGATCGTCTGCAGCGAGCGGTGCAGGTGGGGTCCTGCCTCCGCATGCACGGTGATGCGGTCGCAGCCGGCCTTGGCGAAGGCCTCCAGATAGGGATCGGCCGGCGAGATCATCAGATGGCAGTCGAAGGTGGCATCCGTATAGGAACGCAACGACTTAATGACATCGGGACCGAAGGAGATGTTCGGCACGAAATGCCCATCCATGACGTCGAGATGGATCCAGTCGGCGCCGGCCGCAGTGACGTTGCGCACTTCCTCGCCGAGCTTTGCAAAATCTGCCGCCAGGATCGATGGAGCGATGCGGATGGGCAGTGTCGTCATGGTCTCGGTCTCCTCTCAACCGGTAGCGGCGGGCCGCCTTACGGCATCGTCAACAGGTCAGTCCGTCCCATCGGCTGGCGGGACGAAAGCATCGCCGTGCCATTCGAGAAGACGATAGGGATTTTGCGAAAGCTCATGGGCCGGCGTGAAGGTAACCGGGCCGATCGGCGTATCGAATTGCGTTCCGACCAGCTTTTCTGCGACTGGCTTACCTTCGCTCAACGCCGCCTGCACGGCCTGACTCGCGATGAGTGCTGCAGCTGCCGCAGGCAGGACGTAGCCTTGAGGCTCAACTCCTGCTGCCCGCATCGCGTGGACGGTTGAATCTGCCTCCGACAGAAGAGCGTATTCCGGAATCGCGACGGCGCGTACACCGTCCGCAAGCGCAAGCGGCTGGTTGGCAGCCCGCATCGCATCGCCGCTCAGGATATCCAACGGAATGTTTTCAGCCTTGGCGTCACGCGCGATGACGGCGACATCGTTCCTATCGCCGCCGATAAAGACCTTGGTGGCGCCCGCCCGTTTCAGGCGGCGCACGAGGCCGATCTGCTGTTCCTGTCCCGGCCTGTATGTGTCGGTAAAGACCGCCTTCAGGCCGTTTTCCTCCAGAGCGTTGCGCACGGCTTCCGTCAGTTCACGGCCGTGGATCGTGCCATCCTCGACAAGGGCGATCGGAGACGCCGCCCATTGCTGTAAGATGACCTGGATGATCTTGGCGGCTTCGTCGCCGTCCTGAGGGCCGAGGCGGAAGAAAGGCCAGCCGTTCTTCAGCGAATCCTCCATCAGGATACGCGAGCGCACCGACACGGTAATGGCAGGGATATTGGCATCCTTGAGCTTCGGCAGCGCGCCTTCCAGCGTTTCGCTGCAGAGGAAACCGATGGCGATCTGAACCTTGGCGGCAATCAGCGCATCGGCGATCGCCTGGCCGCTATTGTCCTGACAGGTCTCACTGATCGGAACGATCGTATCGCCAGCCTGCCCAATCTGGAAAACCGCGCCAGCGCGGACCTGGGCGCCGAGCGAGGCAAAGGTGCCGTCCTGCGGCGCCACGACGCCGATCGTCACGCCGGCCGCGCGGCTTTCGGCCGTCAACGCCAGAAGCGACAGAAGGGCGGCTATGACACGCAGGGTCATCATGAAAGGTGCAGGTCTCTCGTCTTGTCCATGCCCTTTTATCCGCACGGCGGCAATCGTCAAAGAAAAACAAGCGTGCTCTGCAGCTTTTAGCGGGTGCCATTGTAGAAAAGGTAACCGATGCCCGCCATATTGGTGAAATAACAAGAACAAGACACGGATTGTGGAGAAGCAAGTGTTGAACAGGCAGCATATCGATCCCGGCCTCTATCGCGATGCCATGAGCCGTTATGCCGGCCATGTACAGCTCGTGACGACGGCCATGGGTGAGGCGCGGCGTGGCGTCACCATCACGGCCGCCTGCTCGGTATCCGACAATCCGGCTTCCGTTCTTGTCTGCCTCAACAACACCAATGAGAAGAACGAGATCTTCTGGCGCAGCGGCATCTTTGCGCTGAACTCGCTCGGCGCGCACCATCAGGGTGTTGCCGATGCTTTTTCAGGCCGCACGCATCTGGAAAACGGGGATCGTTTCTTGAGCGCCCGCTTCGAAACGCTGGCAACGGGCGCGCCGGTCCTTGCCGATGCACTCGCGGTCTTCGACTGCCGGGTGACCGATATCAAGGAAATGCCGACCCATAACGTCATCTTCGGTGAGGTCGCTGCCGTTCGTTTCACCGAAATGCATCCGGCGCTTCTCTATTTTAACCGCGGCTACCATACGATATAGGCTCAGCAGCATGGACAATGCAGGCATCGAGGAAATGTTTCAGTCGCTTGGACCCGTCACCATCAAACGCATGTTCGGCGGTAAGGGCATCTATCATCTCGGCCGCATCCTGGCACTCGAAGTGCGCGACGAAATTCTGCTGAAGGCCGATGAAAAAAGCGCACCGGAATTTGCCGCAGCAGGTGCCAGCCAATGGTTCTATGAGGGCAAGAAGGGCGCTCCGGTGAAGATGCCTTACTGGAGCATCCCCGAAGAGGCCTATGACGACCCCGATATCATGGCGCGCTGGGTGCGGCTTGCCTATGAGGCAGCGTTGCGCGCGGAATGAGATCAGCGCAATTGCCCGGCCGGAAGAGCTGATATCGCGACCCTGGTGAAAGCCGACAGCGGCTCGGGCAGGTCGGCAAGGCCGAACCAGCCGAAATCCGAGAGCTTGTCCGGTTCCGTGAGTTGTGGCTCGCCCGTCACTTCACGGGCGATATAGAGAAGGGAAATCCAGTGCTGGCGGTCGGCTTCGATGATCTGTTCGGTAGAGCCGATCTGCTCGATGCGACCGATTGTCAGTCCCGTTTCTTCTTCGGCCTCGCGGCGCGCGGCTTGCTCAGCTGGCTCCATATGGTCGACCTTGCCGCCGACGATATTCCAGTAGCCGGCTTCAGGCGGGCGCATGCGCTTGTAGAGAAGGATTTTGCCGTCGCGTAAAATCACCAGGCCCACTCCGAGGCCTGGGAAATCAATGCCGGGCTTGCCCACCGAGGGTCTCAGATCTTGGCGTTTGCAGCGATCAGCATGAAGGCAGGGATGTCGTCGCCGAATCCGACCGGTGTCGGGCCATCGTCGTGATCACGGTGACGGCGACGTTCGCGATTGTCGTCGTTTGCCGGATAGGGCCGATTGCCGCGCGCATTGTTCTGCGGCTTCTGTTCTGCTTTGCGCTCGTTCTTCACGCTGTCGGCCTTTGCTGCTGCTTCCACGACTTCGCCGCCATTATCTTCGGCGTTGATATCAGATTTATGACTCGAAGACCGGCGGTCGCGGCCACGATCCTTGTCCCGCTCACGACCCTTGCCGCGGCGGGGAGAACGCTCGCTGTCGCGGCTTTCTTCGGCCGGCGGCAGGGCGGAGAGATCGCCGTTCAGCCATTCGACCTTCTCGCCGATCAGCTTTTCGATCGCGTCGGCATATTTCTGATCGTGACGGGTGACGATGGTGAAGGAAGCGCCGGAACGACCGGCACGGCCGGTGCGGCCGATGCGGTGGACATAGTCTTCCGAATGGATCGGCACGTCAAAATTGAAGACGTGGCTGACATCGGGAATATCGAGGCCGCGGGCAGCGACATCGGAGGCAACGAGCAGCTTGATGTTGCCGTCCTTGAAATTGGCAAGCATGGTCATGCGCGAACGCTGGTCCATGTCGCCGTGCAGGGCGCCGACGGAGAAACCGTGACGGTCCAGCGAACGGAAGAGTTCAGCGACGTCCTTCTTGCGGTTGCAGAAGATGATCGCGTTCTTGAGATCTTCCTGGGCGCGGATGAGGTCGCGCAGGACCGCGCGCTTCTCGTAATCCTTGCCATGCGAGGCGACGAAACGCTGCGTGATGGTCTTGGAAGCCGATGCGGGCTTGGCAACCTCGATGCGCTCCGGGTTCTGCAGGAAGCGATCCGCGAGCTTCTGGATTTCCGGCGGCATGGTGGCCGAGAAGAACAGCGTCTGGCGGGTGAAGGGGATCAACTTGGCAATGCGCTCGATATCGGGAATGAAGCCCATGTCGAGCATGCGGTCGGCTTCGTCGATAACGAGGATCTCGACACCGCTCATCAGGAGCTTGCCGCGCTCGAAATGGTCGAGAAGGCGGCCGGGGGTGCAGATCAGTACGTCCGCGCCGCGCTCCAGCTTGCGATCCTGATCTTCAAAGGAAACGCCGCCAATGAGGAGGGCGACGTTGAGCCGGTGGTTCTTGCCGTATTTTTCGAAATTTTCGGCAACCTGGGCGGCCAGTTCGCGGGTCGGCTCCAGGATCAGCGTGCGGGGCATGCGGGCGCGGGCGCGGCCCTTTTCCAGAAGCGACAGCATGGGAAGAACGAAGGATGCCGTCTTGCCGGTGCCGGTCTGCGCGATGCCGCAGATGTCACGGCGTTCAAGCGCGAAGGGGATTGCCCCGGCCTGAATGGGAGTGGGGATCGTGTAGCCCGCATCGGTCACAGCGGAGAGCACTTTGGGGCTCAAACCAAGTTCAGCAAATGTCGTCAAAGGGAAAACTGTTTCCGTTTCGTTCGGCCGGTCTCTGGCGAGTCGGCAGGATTGCATGCCGCAATGCTGGGCGACATAATCCGAAACGGCCGGCAAGTCAAGGAAGAGCGCCTCCACCTCAGGTAGCGGGGTGAAGCATTCGTTACCGCGACCGGCTATTTTATATAAGTGGCAAGTTTAAGGCCGGCATTCATAAAATAGATCGGGTCGACGGCATGTCCATCCTGACGCACCTCATAATGCAGGTGCGTGCCGGTAGAGCGGCCCGTGCTGCCGGCCAGGCCGATGACATCATTGCGGTCGACCGTGTCGCCGACCTTGACCAGAATTTCCGACATATGGCCGTAGCGCGTCGAAATCCCATTGCCGTGATCGACCTCGACCATGTTGCCGTAGCCGCCGGTCCAGCCGGCCGCGATCACCTTACCGGGCGCGGTGGGTCGGATCCTTTCGCCGGGCGAGAAGCGGAAATCGATGCCGGAATGAAGAGCAAGCCGGCCGAGGAAGGGATCGCGCCGGTTACCGAAGGGGCTGGTGACTTCCTTGCCGATGGCCGGATTGCGGAAGGGCAGGGCTTCGGCGGTGCTGCGCACGGCCTCCAGACGCGTCAGCGCGCCGTCGAGCTGGATCAGCGAATTGTTGAAGTCGTCGTTGCCTTCAGGCTCCACATAAGGACCGCCGACGGCGTCGTCCTCATCTTCCTTGGCGGCAACAGCCTCAGCCGGGACCGTAATATGGAAGCGGTCGAGTACGCCTTGGATCGTATCGGCGGCATTGCCGGCGTCGCTCGTCAGCAGCTCGATACGGCTCTTCTGATCCTGCTCGACGCTCTTCAGCGAAAGCGTGACCTTGGAAAAGATGCGGTCAGCGCGGTCGCCAACGGTTTCCTGTGATGGAACATAGGCGAGGGTGGAATTATCGGGCGTTTCGGCGTCGGCCGGCTTGCTATCGCCTGCCAGCATATTTTCAATCGCCTGCGCACCGCCGGTCAGCGAAGCGCGCTTGTCCTTGATGTCGGGCGCGTAGGATTGCGCCGAACCATTCGCGGCAGGCGCATCCTTGCCCGTCAGGCCAGAGCTTTGGGCGCGGTCGAGCAGGTTATCGAGCTTGCCGTGGCGCGAGGTCAACGCCATCTGCTGCTCCATCAGCTTGTCGACCTTGTCCTCGACGACCTGCTGATCGAGAAGCTGGCGGGAGGTGATGCGGTCGACCTGGGCGCGCAGTGCCGCGATGCGATCCTCATAGTCATGCTGCATACGGGCCTGGCGGGCCATGGTCGCACCGATCAGATCGTCGCGCAGCACGAGGTAAGAGGTGGCGAGCAGATAGCCGATGGAAAAGACGCCGACGAAGCAGAAGGCCAGCGCCGCCATCCAGGGCTTCACCGTCATGTGACGCACCTTGTCGCCACTGGCGAGGATGAGGACATGTTCCTGTACCCTCTTGCCGAATACCCGACTGTGATGTCCGTTCGTCACGGAGGGTCTCCCAAAGATTCGCCGTTTCAGCGCCGCCTCATTGGGAAATGATTACATACTTTTATGGTTAATAGTCGGTTTACGTCAGCAAGCCGGAGCTTACCAATCAGCTCTGGCTGGTCGAGGTCAGTGCCCTGTAGAAGGAGGGCGTCAGCCCGGCTTCGGCGCGGGCCACATCGTTGAACGGTGCCTTCAGCGGACCGCGGAAATTGGCCCGCACCAATTCCTGAAATGTCCTTGCAGGATCACGCTTTTCGCGTGCGCAGAGGAAGCGGAACCATTTAGCGCCGACGGCGACATGGCCCTTCTCGTCATTGTAGATGACGTCGAGAACCGCGGCACTTTCGAGGTCACCGGTCTCGCGCATCTTGGCCTGCAGCGCAGGTGTAACATCGAGACCGCGCGCTTCGAGAATGAGCGGCACGACGGCTAGGCGCGCCGTCAGGTCGTTGCGGGTCGAATGCGCCGCCTGCCAGAGGCCATCATGGGCGGGCAAATCACCATAGTCGGCGCCGAGATCGTTGAGCCGCTTGCGCACCATGCGGAAGTGCTTGGCCTCTTCGAAGGCAACCTGCATCCAGCCGTCGAAGAAGGAGTTCGGCACATGAGCGGAAGCGAATCGCGCCACGATATCGAGCGCCAGGTCGACGGCATTGAGCTCGATATGGGCAATAGCATGCAACAGGGCGATGCGGCCAGGCACGGTATGCAGTGAGCGCTTCTCAACCTGGGTCGGCGGCACCAGCAGCGGCTTTTCCGGCCGGCCGGGACGCTCCGGCAGGGGCGCGTCCAGCGGCGAGCGCAGCGAGATGCGCCGCGCAAACCATCTTGTGGCACTTTCCTGCGCGAGTTCCGTCTTGCGGTCGAGATCGGCGGAACGGATCGCATCGATCGCGCCGCCGCGCAGCGAGGTGATGCTCATCACGCAGCAAGGTTCCTGACGGCTGCCAGTACCGTTTCGGCATGGCCTGCGACCTTTACCTTCTGCCAGATGGTGGCAATGGTACCGTCCTGGCGGATCAGGAAGGTGGTGCGCTCGACGCCCATGAAGGTGCGGCCATACATCTTTTTTTCCTTCCACACGCCATAGGCCTGCAGCACCGTCTTCTCTTCGTCGGAGGCAAGCGCCACCGTCAGCTTGTGTTTCTTGATGAAACGATCGTGGCAGGTCGCCGAATCGGGCGACATGCCGACGACGGCGGCCCCGGCGGCTGCGAACTCACCAGCAAGTGCCGTGAAATCCAGCGATTCGGTCGTGCAGCCCGTCGTGTCATCCTTGGGATAGAAGAACAGAACCACTGGCTTTCCATGGAAATCCGAGAGTGAAATGCGCCCGCCGCCATCGCGCGGGAGGCTGAAATCGGGAGCAAGAGAGCCGATACCGGGTGCGGACATTCTCAAAACTTTCTTTTGCCGGGTTTAGGAGGGATACTATATCAGACGGGTTATATAGTGGATGAGACGGCGTCCCGCCCAGAGCCGTTCAAATCAGATTCAGGAGTTTCCCAAGGCGCATGTCAGCCATCCGCGGCGAAAAAGTCACGTTTCGCAAGAAGGATATCGTCGCGTTGCACAACCTGCCTTCCGCGCAAGTGGAAGATCCCCTCATTGTGCATTGCCCGCCACCACGCTCGCGCATGCGCGGCACCGCAAAGGCCACCGGCGGCTTCTGCGCGGTCATCCTGTTCATCCTGGCGGCGATCGTCTTCACCATCGAAAGCGGGATTATCGACGCACCGTTGTCGCAGCAGGCGCAATCGGCACTGAACAGTGCACTCGGACCACGCTACCGGGCCGAAGTCGGGTCCACCGTCATCCGTTTCACGTCCGGCCTGGGGCTGGCGCTCGAAGCGCGCGACGTCAACATGATCGACCAGCAGAGCGGCCAGCATCTTTCTACCACATCATCGATGCGCATGGCGCTCGATCCGCTGCAGCTCTTCCGCGGCCGCATTGCCGTGACGTCGGTCGAAGCTGACGATATCGCCCTCGACACGTCGCTGCTTCCGTCAGGCGCTCCCGTCAAGCTTGACGATCTACGCGTCGATGCCATTCCGGCGGCAATGGAGACGATCTTCTCGCATCTCGATCTGTTCGAAAACTTCGTCGAACGCGGCGCTACCGACTCCGTGCGCATCTCCGGCATCGACATCAAGCTTGCGGATACGGCAAACGGGCCGCTTTCGCTCGTCGTCGACAATCTCGCCTTCGAGCATGCCGGGCCGAACTCGCTGCAACTGAGCGGCCAGATTTCCATCAACGGCGAAGCGGCTGATCTCAATGTGATCACCGAGCAGACGGGCGGGCGGGCATCCCAGCTCGTCGCCACATTGTCGCACGCCGACCTGACGCCCTTTGCGCTGAAGCGCAACGAACAGGGGGAAATCCGCCAGGGCCTCAACACATTCGGCAATCTAACCCTATCTGCAGTCCGGGCTGCAGATGGCGTCAAGCCGGCGCTCAATGCAGCGCTCAATCTCGATCCCGGCATGATTTATGTCGATGGGGATTCGCAGGAGCTGACGGACGGGCAGCTCAATCTTGCCTATGATTTCGACAAGCAGACGCTGGAAATCGCCAAGTCGCAACTGCATCTCGGATCGACCGTGCTGCCGATCAGCGGCGCTGTGATCGACCTCGACAAGCTCGATCCGAATGCGGGCAAGGGGTTCGGCATCGACGCGCTGATCAGCGGCGGCACAGCCGCGCCCAATTCCGGCGAGCAGCCACTATCCTTCGATCTGCAGGCAACCGGGCGCTATCTCGTTGCCGGCCGCGAATTTCAGTTCACCAATATGGTGGCTTCCTCGCCGCTCGGCTCGCTCTACGGGGCTCTTCACATCCGACTGAATGAGGAATCACCGGAGATCAGTTTTGCCGGTCAGTCGCAGCAGATGCAGACGACGGCGGTCAAGCAGCTCTGGCCCTTCTGGATGGCGTCCAAGGCACGGGTCTGGGTGCTTGCAAACCTGTTCGGCGGCACGGTGAGCAATGCTTCCATTTCCGTCTTCATTCCGGCAGGCCGGCTGGACCAGGCGGCGGGAGGACGCGGCCTGCGGCTCGATGAGAACCAGCTCCGCATCGCCTTCGACATCGCCGGTACGCGCCTGAATGTCGCCGGCGAGATCCCACCGGTGCGCGATACCGCGGCGCATTTCGACCTGACGGGCGGAAAGGCGACGATCTCGCTCAAGAGCGGCACCTCCTATTTCCCATCCGGGCGTTCAGTGACGGTGCAGCCGGGCACCTTCGTGATGCCGTCAGTCTATGACAAGCCGCTGATGGCAGATGCCGACATTTCCGTTTCGGGCGCAGCCGATGCGGTGGGCGAGCTTCTGACCTACAAGCCGATCAAGGTGCTGCAGCGCGCAGGCTTTGTGCCCGACGACCTCAAGGGCACTATCGACGCGCATGTGCAGGCGCATTTCGGACTTCTGTCCTCGCAGAACCCGCCGCCACCCGAATGGGAGGCGCAGATGAAGCTTACCGATGTCGCGCTTGCCAAGCCGTTCTCCGGGCGCGTCATCACCAATCTCGACGGCATGCTCGATGCCGATCCACAGCAGGTGAAGGTCAAGGGCAAGGCCGACATCGACGGCGTATCCGCCGATATCGATATGCTGGAACCCGTCGACAAATCTTCCGGCATCGAGCCGCAGCGCGTAATCACGGCAACACTGAACGGCGACCAGCGTGACAGGTTGCTGCCTGGCCTTTCCGGCATCCTCGGCGGGAGTATCAAGCTGGTACTGACACGCCTCGACGACGACCGGCAGGACGTGCAGCTCGATCTCGGCAAGGCGTCGCTCGATCTGCCCTGGATCGGCTGGTCGAAGGGCAGCGGCATTCCCGCCAATGCCGAATTCGAGGTTTCCGGCCCGCCTGACAATACGCAGGTCAGGAATTTCCGCCTGAAGGGCGATGGCTTTGGTGCGACGGGTGCGCTCGTCATCGGCAAAAGCGGCCTTATATCGGCTGATTTCGATAGCGTGAAACTGTCTTCGGCCGATGATTTCGGGTTGTCGCTGAAACGCAGCAAAGGCGGCTTCGATATTTCCGTATCCGGCGCCAGCGCCGACGCGCGACCGATCATCGCCCGGCTGAAATCGGATTCGGACAGCGATGGCGACGGCAGCGACAGCAGCAGCGTGACCGTGCGGGCGAAACTGCAGAACATCATCGGCTTCAATGACGAGAAGATCGGCAATTTCCAGGCACAGATCGCCATGAGCGGCAGCCGGCTGCAATCGCTGAATTTCTCCGGCATCACCGATAGCGGCGAGGCGGTCGTCAGCCAGATGCAGGGCGGCGGCGTCATCAATATCACCAGCGGCGATGCCGGCTCCGTCTCACGTTTCGCCGATCTTTACCAGCATATGCAGGGCGGGCTTCTCAACCTGTCGATCCGCCTCAATGCGGGCAACGGCTGGGACGGCTCGCTCGACGTGCGTCGCTTCTCGATCGTCAACGAGCAACGCCTGCGCTCGATCGTTTCCACACCTGTCGGTTCGGACCAGCGCACGCTGAACGAAGCCGTCAAACGCGATATCGATACCTCCTCGCAGCGCTTCCAGCGCGGCTTTGCCCGTATCGTTTCGCGCGGCGGGGCAATCTCCATCGAAAACGGCGTGCTGCGCGGCGACCAGATCGGCGCCACCTTTCAGGGCGTGGTGCGCAATGCGAAGGGCAACATGGACATGACCGGCACCTTCATGCCGGCCTATGGCCTCAACCGGCTGTTTGCCGAACTGCCGCTGATCGGCGTCATCCTCGGCAATGGTTCGGACCGGGGTTTGATCGGCATTACCTTCAAGCTCACCGGCAAGTTCGACCAGCCGAACCTGCAGATCAATCCGCTCTCGGTGATCGCGCCCGGCGTCTTCCGCCAGATCTTCGAGTTTCAGTGATCGCCAGATTCGAAGCGCTACTGGCTTCAATCCTGAGCTTCACTTTACCGCAGACAAACAAAAGCCGGCGCAAGGGCCGGCTTTTGTCTTGGTTATCTGCGGCGCTGCTTACGCTGCGCGGCGGATCAGGATGTGCTTCTTCTTGCCGAGCGACAGCTTGATGACGCCATCGGCGGTGATTTCGCCACTGCCGATCATCTTGCGCTCGTCGCTGACGGCCTGGTCATTGATGCGCACGGCGCCGCCTTGGACGTGACGGCGGGCTTCGCCATTCGAGGCGGCAAGACCGGCGCGGACGATCAGCGACAGGAGGCCGATGCCTGCGTCGAGTTCGGAGGCCGGGACCTCGACCGACGGCAGGTTCTCTGACAGGCCGCCTTCCTCGAAGGTCTTGCGCGCCGTCTCCGCTGCCTGTTCGGCGGGCTCGCGGCCGTGCAGGATCGCGGTGACTTCGGTTGCGAGGATCTTCTTGACTTCGTTGATCTCGGAACCGGCAAGTGCCGAAAGGCGGGCGATCTCGTCCATCGGCAGCGTCGTGTAGAGCTTCAGAAAGCGCGAGACATCGGCGTCTTCCGTATTGCGCCAGTACTGCCAGAAGTCATAGGCCGAGAGCATGTCGGCATTCAGCCACACCGCACCGGTCGCCGACTTGCCCATCTTGGCGCCGGAAGATGTGGTCAAGAGCGGCGAGGTCAGCGCGTAGAGCTGCTTCGTCCCCATGCGGTGACCGAGGTCGATGCCGTTGACGATATTGCCCCACTGGTCCGAACCACCCATCTGCAGGCGGCAGTCGTAGCGCTTGGCAAGCTCGACGAAATCGTAAGCCTGGAGGATCATGTAGTTGAATTCCAGGAAGGACAGCGACTGCTCGCGATCAAGGCGCGTCTTGACGCTGTCGAAGGACAGCATGCGGTTGACCGAGAAATGCTTGCCGACGTCGCGCAGGAACTCGAGATAGTTCAGCGAGCGCAGCCATTCGGCATTGTTGATCATCAGCGCGTCCTTCGGGCCGTCGCCGTAGTTCAGGTAGTTGGAGAAGACGCGCTTGATGGAGGCAATGTTGCCTTCGATCGTATCGACGGTCATCAGCTGGCGGGCCTCCTCCTTGAAGGAGGGGTCGCCGACCATGCCGGTGCCGCCGCCCATCAGCGAGATGGCGCGATGGCCGGTCTTCTGCATCCAGTGCAGCATCATGATCTGGATGAGCGATCCGGCGTGCAGGCTGGGTGCGGTCGGATCGAAGCCGATATAGGCCGTCACGGTTTCCTTGGCGAAGAGATCGTCGAGGCCGCTTTCATCGGAAATCTGATGAATGAAGCCGCGCTCTTGCAGCGTGCGGAGGAAATCGGACTTGAACTCAGGCATGGGCTTCGTCTCTTGAACGTCGAACGTGAATTGGGATTGACGCTTGTTGAACCGTCGCGGCGCGTTTAGCACTGTTTTTCCAAAAGTGCATCCGGGAATCGCATGAAAGGCTCGCGGCGCAATGGATATTGTCAGGACTGCGATCGGCTTGATGAGCGGCACCTCGATGGATGGCATCGATGTGGCGTTGCTGCGAACAGACGGGCGAGGCTTCATCGAACGCGGCCCGTTTCTGGGCGTTGCCTATGCCGGCGGTTTCCGCGAGCGGCTGAAGCGGGCGCTCGATCTGGCCCGGCCTCTGACCGATCGCAATGCACGACCGGACGAATTGCGCGAAATCGAGATTGAACTCACTGAACGTCATGCAGATGCCGTTACGGCATTTCTCGATAAATTCGGCCTGAGCAGGGACGAAATCGACGTGCTCGGCTTTCACGGCCAGACCGTGCTGCACCGACCGGACGATGCGTTGACGATCCAGATCGGTGACGGGCAGCTTCTGGCCGAACGCACAGGCATTCCCGTGGTCTATGATATGCGCGCCAACGACATGGTGCATGGCGGGCAGGGTGCGCCGCTGGTACCTGCATACCATGCTGCCCTTGCCAGCCGGTTCAAGACGGACGGGCAAAGTGTCTGCTTCGTCAATATCGGCGGCATTTCGAACCTCACCTATATCGGCGCGGAAGGCCGCATCACCGCCTTCGACAGCGGCCCCGGCAATACGCTGATCGACCAGTGGGTGGAAATGCAGACCGGCAAGACCTATGATCCGGGCGGCGAGATCGCCGGGCGCGGGCAGGTGGTGCCTGATATTGCCGCCCGCTACCTCGGCAGCCCGTTCTTCCAAGGCAATATCCGCCGCTCGCTCGACCGCGGCGATTTCAAGCCGCTGGCGAATGGTGAAGCGAGCCTTGAGGATGGCGCGCGCACGCTTGCGCATGTCGCTGCGGCCTCGATCATCAAATCGGCCGGCTATCTGCCCGAGAGCCCCTCAGTCTACATCGTCTGCGGTGGCGGGCGGCTGAACGGGGCGATCATGGCGGAGTTTGCCGATATGGCCGGCAAGAGCGCTTCCAGCGTGATGAGTGCCGAACAGGCGGGCTTCGATGGCGATGCGATGGAGGCGGAGGCCTGGGCTTATCTCGCCGTACGTTCGCTGGAGGGACTGCCGCTCACCTATCCCGGCACGACGGGCGTCAGTCAGCCGGTAAGCGGTGGTGTACTGGCGGAGCCGGCCATATGAGCGGGGAAATCATTTTCGAAACGCCGCGCCTTGTCGCTCGGATGTGGGAAGACGGCGATGCCGACCTGATCCAGGACCTGCATTCGACGATCGAGACGACACGCTACATGTCTGGCGGAGCGCCCTGGCCACGCGAAAAGTGCGAGGAGCGGCTGCGAACATATCTTGCCGAGCAGGCGCGCGACGGCACGACGAAATACAAGATCGTTGGCCGCGAGGACGGCCGATTCATCGGACGTGCCGGAATCTCGATCTACCACACCGGCGAGTATGAGATGGGCTATGCTTTCTACGCCCGGGAATGGGGCAAAGGCTATGCAACGGAAATCGCGGCAAGCCTTGCCGACTGGTTCTTCGCGAGAAGCCTTGCGCCGCATTTCATCGCCTTCACGCACCCGGACAATCTTGCCTCTCAGCACATACTAAAAAAGATCGGCATGCAGGAGCGCGGGCCGATCTTTATCGAAAATGTTCAGGGTGTGGAATTCGAGATGACGGCCGCCATGCGGCGGGCCGTTACCTGATGCGCTTTGCCGCCGGTTCCGGCACGAGTTCGCCATTCAGGCGGCGGTCGAGATAATCCTCGCACTCGGCCATCAGTGTGTCGACCTGGCCGTTGAAGAAGTGGTTGGCGCCCGGCACCGTGCGATGGGTGATGAGGATGCCCTTCTGGGTCTTCAGCTTCTCGACGAGGCCGTTGACGTCCTTTTCAGGTGCCACCTTATCCGCCTCGCCATTGATGATCAGGCCGGAGGAGGGGCAGGGCGCCAGGAACGAGAAGTCATAGGTGTTCGGCTGCGGGGCAATCGACATGAAACCTTCTATTTCCGGGCGGCGCATCAGAAGCTGCATGCCGATCCAGGAGCCGAAGGAGTAACCGGCGACCCAACAGGTCTTCGAATCGGGATGCAGGCTCTGCACCCAGTCGAGCGCGGAGGCGGCATCCGAAAGCTCGCCCGCACCATGGTCGAATTCGCCCTGGCTGCGACCGATGCCCCGGAAATTGAAGCGCAGTGTCGTAAAACCGCGCTTCTGGAACATGTAGAAGAGCTGGTAGACGATCTGGTTGTTCATCGTGCCACCAAACTGCGGATGCGGGTGCAGAATGACAGCGATCGGTGCGCTTTTTTCCTTGGAGGGCTGGTAGCGGCCTTCAAGACGGCCGGCTGGGCCGTTGAAAATGACTTCGGGCATCGGTACTCCGGGTTTTATTTCGCGTTCACGCCACGTTTGGCGACAACATGACTTGACGACGGTTGTCAGCTTTTCTAAAACGCAGTTTAGAACAATTCGAAACTTGCATGGCAATCCACGCAGCGTGGAACGTGTCATAAGGCAAGCCCGGCGGAAATTTCAAGAAAAATGCGCCGCCACGCCAAAGCAAGCTCGTCAAGCGCAGGACCGAAGACAATGGCGCCGCCACGCCTTTATCTCGATTGGAACGCAACCTCGCCGATGCACCCTGCAGCGCGTGACGCGGTCATGCGCGCCGTGGATGTCTTCGGCAATCCCAATTCCGTGCACGGCGAGGGCCGTGCTGCCCGGGCCGCCATCGAGGGTGCGCGCCGCAAGGTCGCGTTGCTGACGGGTACCGACCCGGCCAATGTGATCTTTACGAGCGGTGCGACCGAAGCGGCCAATATGGTGCTGACGCCTGATTTCAGCATGGGCCGCACGCCGCTGAAACTCGGCCGTCTCTATCATTCCGCCGTCGAGCATCTGGCAGTTCGCGAGGGCGGCCGTTTCCTGAAGGACAAGACGACCGAAATCCCGGTGACCGAGGCCGGTATTGTCGACCTGACCGCGCTCGCAGCACTTCTCGACACCCATGACAAGTCGACGGGCCTGCCGATGGTGGCGATCATGTTCGTCAACAACGAGACCGGCATCGTCCAGCCGGTCGAAGAGGCGGGCAGGATCGTGCGTGCTCATGGCGGGCTCTTCGTGGTCGATGCCGTGCAGGCGGCCGGCCGGCTGCCGATCGAGATCGGGCGGATCGGTGCCGATTTCATGATCATTTCCTCCCACAAGATCGGTGGACCGAAAGGAGCGGGCGCGTTGATCGCCCGAGGTGAGGCTTTGATGCCGAAAGCGCTGATCCGCGGTGGCGGGCAGGAGAAGGGTCACCGCTCGGGGACGCAGAATTCGCTGGCGCTGATCGGCTTCGGGGCAGCTGCGGAAGCCGTGCTGCAGAACCTTGAGGAGCGCAATGCTGCGATTGCGGTCCTGCGCGACCGGCTGGAAGCCGGCATGCGCGCTGCGGCACCCGATGTCATCATCCACGGTGCCGACGGCCCGCGCGTCGCCAACACCATCTTCTTCACGCTTCCCTGCCTGAAGGCGGAGACCGGGCAGATCGCCTTCGATCTCGAAGGCGTGGCCCTTTCGGCGGGTTCGGCCTGCTCCTCCGGCAGGGTCGGCGAAAGCCATGTACTGACTGCGATGGGTCGCGATCCGAAGCTCGGGGCGCTACGCATGTCGATCGGCTTTTCGACGACGGAAGAAGACGTGGATCGGGCGATTGCCGCCTTTACGAAAATCGCCGCCCGGCGAAAGCCGGCGGGCGAGGCGGCCTGAACGCTTCACAAACTTGCGGAAACGCAAATTTCCACTTGCCATCAGGGCTGAAAAGTCCCTTTTGGCCACTTATATCAAGGGCAAAAGAAAATCGCCCGCACGACAAGCTGCCGGACCTTTTCTCCGGCGAGATTGGAGAACGACATGGCTGCAGTCCAGGAAACAGTCGATCGCGTCCGTCAGATCGACGTGGACCAGTATAAATACGGTTTCGAAACCGTCATCGAAATGGACAAGGCACCCAAAGGCCTTTCCGAAGACATCATCCGCCTGATCTCTGCCAAGAAGCAGGAGCCGGAATGGATGCTCGAATGGCGCCTGGAAGCCTACAAGCGCTGGCTGACGTTGGAAGAGCCCACATGGGCGCGCGTCGACTATCCGAAGATCGATTTCAACGCGATCCACTATTACGCGGCGCCGAAGAGCACGCCGGGTCCGAAGTCGCTTGATGAGGTCGACCCTGAAATCCTCAAGGTCTATGAGAAGCTCGGCATTCCGCTGAAAGAACAGGAAATCCTGGCCGGCGTCGAGAAGCCGAAGATCGCCGTCGATGCGGTGTTCGATTCGGTTTCCGTCGTGACGACCTTCAAGGAAGAGCTGAAGAGGGCCGGCGTGATTTTCATGTCGATCTCGGAAGCTATCCGCGAACATCCTGAACTGGTACGCAAGTACCTCGGCTCCGTCGTTCCGACGACCGACAACTATTATGCGACGCTGAACTCGGCCGTCTTCACCGACGGCTCCTTCGTCTTCGTGCCGAAGGGCGTGCGGTGCCCGATGGAGCTTTCCACCTATTTCCGCATCAACGAGAAGAATACCGGTCAGTTCGAGCGCACGCTGATCATCGCCGAGGAAGGCGCTTACGTCTCCTATCTCGAAGGCTGCACCGCGCCGCAGCGCGATGAAAACCAGCTGCACGCGGCCGTGGTCGAGCTGATCGCGCTCGACGATGCCGAGATCAAGTATTCGACGGTCCAGAACTGGTATCCGGGCGACAAGGACGGCAAGGGCGGCATCTACAACTTCGTCACCAAGCGTGGCGATTGCCGTGGTGATCGCTCGAAGATCTCCTGGACGCAGGTCGAGACCGGTTCGGCCATCACCTGGAAGTATCCGTCCTGCATCCTGCGCGGCGATGACTCCAGAGGCGAGTTCTACTCGATCGCTGTTTCCAACGGCCATCAGCAGATCGACAGCGGCACCAAGATGATCCATCTCGGCAAGAACACGTCGAGCCGCATCGTTTCCAAGGGTATTGCTGCCGGCGTTTCGCAGAATACCTATCGCGGCCAGGTTTCAGCCCACCGCAAGGCTTCGAACGCCCGCAACTTTACCCAGTGCGACTCGCTCTTGATCGGCGACAAGTGCGGCGCCCATACGGTGCCCTACATCGAGGCAAAGAACTCGACGGCGCAGTTCGAGCACGAGGCAACCACCTCGAAGATCTCCGAAGACCAGCTGTTCTACTGCCTGCAGCGCGGCATTCCGACCGAGGCAGCGATCGCGCTGATCGTCAACGGCTTCGTCAAGGAAGTTCTGCAGGAACTGCCGATGGAATTCGCCGTCGAGGCGCAGAAGCTGATCAGCATCTCGCTGGAAGGCTCGGTCGGCTGATATGAGCGAGGCGGACAAGAAGCGAATTCTTGAACGTCTGGCCGATATGCGCGGGGAGGTATTGGCGAAAATTCGCCCCCGCGAACAGGAATACAAGACAGAAAAGCCGCCGGAGCAGCCCTATGTGTTTCTCCGGCAGCGCGTGGAAAAACCGGGAGAGGCCGTTTTGGCAATCCCGGCATATGTCGAATGCCTTCGGCTCGCAGCGAGCGCGGTTTTCGCCGCAATCTGCTTCTGGCGATAGCGCCGAGCGCCACAGGTAACGCCCTTACGAATTACGCGAGGCTCTGAGTGAGCTGCGCAGACAAACGCAGGAACCAAAGATGCTTGAAATCAAAAACCTTCATGCCCGCATCGCCGAGGATGGCACCGAGATCATCCGTGGCCTGAACCTGACCGTCAAGGCCGGCGAAGTGGCCGCCATCATGGGTCCGAACGGCTCCGGCAAGTCGACGCTCTCCTATGTGCTGTCCGGTCGTGAAGACTATGAAGTGACCGAGGGCGACATCCTTTACAATGGCGAGAGCATTCTCGAGCTCGATCCGGCCGAGCGCGCCGCCAAGGGGGTCTTCCTCGCTTTCCAATATCCGGTCGAAATCCCGGGTGTCGCCACCATGCAGTTCCTGAAGGTGGCGATGAACGAGCAGCGCAAGGCGCGCGGCGAGGACGAGCTGACGACGCCGGATTTCATGCGCCGCGTCAAGGATGCTGCCGCCAAGCTGCAGATCAATACCGAGATGCTGAAGCGCCCGTTGAACGTCGGTTTCTCCGGTGGTGAGAAGAAGCGCGCCGAGATCCTGCAGATGGCGCTGCTCGAGCCGAAACTTTGCGTGCTCGACGAAACCGACTCCGGCCTCGACATCGATGCGCTGAAGGTCGTTGCCGACGGCGTCAACGCGCTGCGTTCGCCTGACCGTGCCGTCATCGTCATCACTCACTACCAGCGCCTGCTCGATTACATCGTGCCGGACACCGTCCACGTTCTCTACAAGGGTCAGGTGATCAAGTCCGGCGACAAGACGCTGGCCCATGAGCTGGAAGCCAACGGTTACGCCGACATTATCGGCGCCGCAGCCTGAGCGTGGCGGAAAGGACGACGTCCATGAACATGCAAACGACGAGCCGCCTGACTGCGGCCGAATCGGCGCTGATCGAAGCCTTCAACGAGAAGATCGGCGAACTGCCGGGCAATGGTGCGGTCACAGCGCTGCGCGACCGGCTGCTCGACGACCTGAAGAAGGAAGGCCTGCCGACGCGCCGCATCGAGGCCTGGCACTATACGGACCTCAAGAACCTGCTGCGCAGCGTTCCGGCTCAGGCAGGCGATGCCGGCTCTGAAGCGCTGGAGCCGCTGGTCGAGGATTCTCCGGTTCTGTCCGTGATCCAGGGCAAGGCCGCCGGTAAGTCTTCGGCCGGTGACCTCTCTGTTACTCTTTATTCCGAAAAGCTGACCGATGGTTCGGCTGTCGAAGGCCTCGACGCGCTTGGCCGTGACGATGCAGTCGGCCGCATCAATGGCAGCTTCGTCAAGGACGGCTATGTGATCGACGTGCCGGATGGTACCGAGCTCGAAGAGCCGCTGGAAATCCAGTTCGTGCATGCCGGCGGCGACATTCATACCCGCCTGCCGGTCAGCTTCGGCGCAAACGTGAAGGGCGTCGTGATCGAGCGTCACCGCTCGGTGACCGGCGATGCCGCACTCGTGTCGCATGTCAGCGACATCACGGTCGGACAGGGCACGGAGCTGACCTGGATCATCGTGCAGCAGCAGGGCGCAGAGGATACGCATCTCGGCCAGATCCGCGTCGATCTTGGCGCTGACGCTAAACTGAAGCTCTTCGTCATCAATGCCGGCGGCAAGCTGGTGCGCCAGGAGCTGAATATCAAAGTGACGGGCGAGGGCGCCTATCTGACGCTGCGTGGCATCAATCTGCTCGGCGCCGACACGCACACCGACGTGACGATGGTACTCGGCCACGACGTACCGAGCACCGGCTCGACGGAAGTGATCCGCAATGTCGTCTTCGATCGCGCCAAGGGCGTCTTCCAGGGCATGATCCGGGTCGCGCCCGATGCCCAGAAGACCGATGCCAAGATGGCCTGCAACACGCTGCTGATGTCCGACGATGCCGAGTTCTCGGTGAAGCCCGAGCTCGAAATCTTTGCCGACGACGTACAGTGCGGCCATGGCGCGACGGTTGCCGATATCGACCACAACCATCTCTACTACATGATGGCTCGCGGTATTCCGGAGAACAAGGCACGCGCCATGCTCGTCAACGCCTTCGTTGCCGAGATCGTCGAGGAACTGGAAGACGAATCCCTGGTCGAGGCGCTGGAAGGCGTCATCTCGGCCTGGCTGGAAAAGCACGCCTGATCGGAAAGCGCCATGGACAAGATCGTACCGGCAACCGCCTATGATGTCGAAGCCATCCGCAGGGATTTCCCGATCCTTGCGGAGAAGGTGCATGGCAAGCCGCTGGTCTATCTGGACAACGGCGCTTCCGCCCAGAAGCCGCAGGCGGTGATTGATGCGATTTCGCATGCCTACAGCCACGAATATGCCAATGTGCATCGCGGCCTTCACTATCTCTCCAATGCCGCGACGGAAGCCTATGAGGCCTCGCGCGAAAAGGTTCGCCGCTTCCTGAACGCACCTTCGGTCGACGATATCGTCTTCACCAAAAACTCCACCGAAGCGATCAACACCGTCGCCTACGGCTGGGGCATGCCTAAGATCGGCGAGGGCGATGAGATCGTGCTGACGATCATGGAGCACCACTCCAACATCGTGCCATGGCATTTCATTCGGGAGAGGCAGGGCGCCAAGCTCGTCTGGGTGCCTGTCGATGATGAAGGCGCTTTCCATATCGAGGATTTCGAAAAGAGCCTGACCGACAAGACCAAGCTCGTCGCGATCACCCATATGTCGAATGCGCTCGGTACCATCGTTCCGGTCAAGGAAGTCTGCCGCATTGCCCATGAGCGTGGCATTCCGGTCCTGATCGACGGTTCGCAGGGTGCGGTGCATCTGCCGGTCGACGTGCAGGATATCGATTGCGACTGGTACGTGATGACCGGCCACAAGCTCTATGGCCCTTCGGGCATCGGCATACTCTACGGCAAGAAGGACCGGCTGAAGGAGATGCGGCCGTTCCAGGGCGGCGGCGAGATGATCTTCGAGGTGAGTGAGGACATCGTCACCTACAACGATCCGCCGCACCGTTTCGAGGCCGGTACGCCGCCGATCGTGCAGGCGATCGGGCTCGGCTATGCGCTCGACTATATGGAGAAGATCGGCCGCGAGAAAATCGCAGCCCATGAGGCCGATCTGACGGCCTATGCCGAAGAGCGGCTCAAGGCGGTCAATTCGCTGCGCGTGTTCGGCAATGCGCCGGGCAAGGGTGCCATCTTCTCCTTCGAGCTTGCGGGCATTCACGCCCACGACGTCTCGATGGTGATCGACCGCCAGGGTGTCGCCGTTCGCGCCGGCACGCATTGCGCCATGCCGCTCTTGAAACGCTTCGGCGTGACCTCCACATGCCGGGCATCCTTCGGCATGTATAATACCCGCGCCGAGGTGGATGCGCTGGCCGATGCGCTCGACTATGCGCGCAAGTTCTTTGCTTGAGGAAGAAGCCATGAGCCTGGATGAAGAGAAGATCGACGTGCGCGAGGGCATCGTGCATTCCAGCATTCCCGAAGCGGAGCTGGCGCGTCTCAGCGAAGACGTGATCGGCGCTCTCAAGACCGTCTACGACCCGGAAATTCCGGCTGATATCTTCGAGCTCGGTCTCGTTTACAAGATCGACATCGAAGACGACCGCATGGTCAAGATCGTCATGACGCTGACCGCACCCGGCTGCCCGGTTGCCGGCGAGATGCCGGGCTGGGTGGAAAACGCCGTCGGCGCCGTCGAAGGCGTTTCGGGCGTTGAGGTTTCCATGACCTTCGATCCGCCGTGGACGCCGGACCGCATGTCGGAAGAGGCGCAGGTCGCGGTTGGTTGGTACTGACCGGCTGGTATTGATCCATTAAGGTGATCGCCTTACATTTGAATCACGAAGCACCGGATCTTGACCCCGGTTGCGGAAGGAGAAGGAGCCCATGGGCTTTGCTGTGATGAGCATGACGACAGCCGCCGCGGACCGCGTGAAGGCGATCGTCGAAAATGGCGGACCGGATGCCAAGGGCATTCGCGTCGGCATCAAGAAGGGCGGCTGCGCCGGGATGGAATATACCATCGACATGGTAACCGAGCCCAATGCCAAGGACGACCTGATCGAGCGCGATGGCGCAAAGGTCTGGATCGAGCCGTCGGCCGTTCTCTATCTGCTCGGCACCGAACTCGGCTTTGAAACCACCACATTGCGCTCTGGTTTTACCTTCACCAATCCGAACCAGACATCGGCCTGCGGCTGCGGCGAATCCGTCGAACTGAAGCCTGCCGATCTCGCAGCTCTTGCCGCGCGCGGCGATGCAGTCGTTCCTGCACAGCATTAAGCATTTTTTCGTTGAATTTGCCTGATGGCCGCCATAATTGGCGGCCTTTTGATTTTGACGAGCCTGTCCGAGACCGACAAGCGACCAAGAAGAAAAGCGGACAATGCTCTTTCTGTTCCTGAAAGGCGCCCTGCTGGGCGTCATCATCACCGCGCCGCTCGGGCCGATCGGAACGCTCTGCATCAACAGAAGCATCGAGAAGGGGTTCTGGTACGGCTTTTCCGGCGGGCTCGGGACTGCCCTCGGTGACGCGAGTTACGCGCTGGTCGCCGTCGCCGGGCTTGCCGTCTTCTCCGAGACCATGTCGATGGCCACTATTCCGCTGGCGCTCGGCGGCGGGCTGATGCTGCTCTGGCTCGGCTTTCGGGGACTGGAGAACAGAGGGAAGGTAAAGGCGGCGAAGATCGACGCAGCCGACTTCCTGCACACGACGATTTCGACCTTCCTGCTGACCATTTCCAATCCGGCGACGATCCTTTCCTTCGGCGCGCTGTTTGCTGGCCTGGGCCTGACCGAGGAGACACGCCGCTTCAGTTCGGCTGCCATCGTCTCGGGCGTCTTCCTGGGATCGCTATTGTGGTGGTTCTGCCTCAGCGGTGCCGTCAGCCTTGCAAGGGACCGGCTTTCGGCCGATTTCACGGCCAAGGTCGGCCGCGCGACGAGCTACATGCTGCTCGCCTTCGGTGCCGTAGCGCTGGGTTCGGTGGCTTATTCGATCGTTTAAAGAATTGTCTGCCTGAAAAGGGGCAAGTGCGCTTTAGTCGCGCTTTATGCTCATCAGCACGTCCCAGAGATCGGCACCGGTTTCGAAGACCGCAGCATTCGCCTTGTAGCTCTGTTCAGTCTCGATGAGATCGGTGAGCTCGGTCGCAAAATCCACGCCCTGATCCGTCTCGGTAACGCTTGCCGTAACGCCCGAAGGTTCGACGGACTGGAAACTGGTGTTCAGCCGCCCATAACCCGGTGTGCTCGCATTGGCGACGTTGTTGGCGATTGCGCCTGCGCGCGTCGTCTGTGCCAGCATTCCCGAAAGAGCCGTATGCGTGATTGCAGAAATGCTCATTGACCGTTTCCCTGTTTCCGGACAACAAGCGTTTTACCGGCAAGGGTTTAGGGAATACTGAACGGCTTCGGTTAGCGAAAGGCGAGGGAATCTGAGACGACTGTACCGAAATGGCACGTAGGCCTCAGCGACCGGCTCTCATATCCGTAATCAGGATACCGATGAGCTGCCGTGCCGCAACCCGCCAGGCGGGGCCGCGGCTGATGCTCGCGCCGCCGGCAAGCGCCCGCAAAAGGTCGAGCGGGTCCATCGTCAGGCGGATCTCGCCGGCTACCGTGGTGATAGAGGAGAAGGGCGCCCGGTACAGGGGCAGGCAACCCTTCTCCCTGCTGGTTTTGCAATATCCAGCAACGATAATTACGCAGAAAACCGAAAATGGTTCATCGATCCCAATGAAAATCCAGAAAAAGTCTGCCGACGTTCTTTCGTCGTCAGGAATGCATAGCCGCGCATCATCCATCCATGCGGTTCTTTGCCGACAGCCGCCATTCAACTCTTGATATCGAGACCCGCTTCGACTGCGGCGGCGATGAATGCCTTGCGCGCGTCCTCACCGGTGCGCTTGCCTTTGATGACGTCGGCGCAGATCAGCAGCGCCTGGTCGAGTGCGGCGCCATCCTCCGTCGGCCAGTCCTCGATCATCGCCCAGGAGGCTGCCTGGGTATTATCGATGGTCACGTATTGGCCGGGCTCTTCGAGGGCGATGAGCACAGGCTTCGACCAGGGCGCCTGCATTCTGGCTTCGCTTTGATCCTGGGGCATTTGGTGTGACCTTTCTTCGCGTATTCTCTATCAGAATTAGGAAAGCCCCTCCCTGATGGAAGGGGCTTGGATTACTCAGCCTTTTGCTTGCGCTTCTGGCGTCTGGCCCGGCTGCTATTCCGCAGCTTCTGCGTAGGCCTCGACCGGCGGGCAGGTGCAGATCAGGTTGCGGTCGCCATAGACGTTGTCGACGCGGTTGACCGGCGACCAGTACTTGTCGACGCGGAAAGCGCCGGGCGGGAAGCAGGCCTGTTCGCGCGAATAGGGGCGGTCCCATTCGCCGACGAGGTCTTCGACCGTGTGCGGGGCGTTCTTCAGCGGGTTGTTCAGCTTGTCCGAACGGCCTTCCTCGATATCGCGGGCTTCCTGCCGGATCGCCAGCATCGCTTCGCAGAAGCGGTCGAGTTCGGCCTTGGTTTCGGACTCGGTCGGCTCGATCATCAGCGTGCCGGCAACCGGCCAGCTCATGGTCGGAGCATGGAAGCCGCAGTCGATGAGGCGTTTGGCAACATCGTCGACGGTGACGCCGGCGCTGTCGACCAGCGGACGGGTGTCGATGATGCATTCATGCGCCACACGGCCAGCCTGCGACTTGTAGAGCACGTCGTAAGCGCCCTTGAGGCGGGCAGCGATGTAGTTGGCGTTGAGGATTGCCACCTTCGTTGCCTGCGTCAGGCCTTCGCCGCCCATCATCAGGCAGTAGCTCCAGGAGATCGGCAGAATGGAGGCCGAACCGAAAGCTGCTGCCGAAACCGCGCCCGAACGACCGTCGGCTTCGGGATGGCCGGGCAGGTGCGGCGCCAGGTGCGCCTTGACGCCGATCGGACCCATGCCCGGACCGCCGCCGCCATGCGGGATGCAGAAGGTCTTGTGCAGGTTGAGATGCGAGACATCAGAGCCGATGTCACCGGGGCGAGACAGGCCGACCATGGCGTTCATGTTGGCGCCGTCGAGATAGACCTGGCCGCCATTGATATGCACGAGGTCGCAGATTTCCTTGACGGTTTCCTCAAAGACGCCGTGCGTCGACGGATAGGTGATCATGCAGCAGGAGAGGTTTGCCGCATGTTCTTCCGCCTTGGCGCGGAAATCGTCGAGGTCGATATCGCCGTTTTCACGGACCTTGACGACGACGACCTTCATGCCGGCCATCTGGGCGGATGCCGGGTTGGTGCCATGCGCCGAGGTCGGGATGAGGCAGACGTCGCGGTGACCCTGGCCATTGGCAATGTGATAGTTGCGGATGGTCAGGAGGCCTGCATATTCGCCCTGCGCGCCGGAATTCGGCTGCATGGAGAAAGCGTCATAGCCGGTGACGGCGCAGAGCTTTTCCGTGAGGTCATCGATCATTTCGCGGTAGCCAAGCGCCTGGTCTGCCGGCACGAAAGGATGGATGTCGGAAAATTCCGGCCAGGTGATCGGCAGCATTTCCGCCGTCGCGTTCAGCTTCATCGTGCAGGAGCCGAGCGGGATCATCGAGCGGTCCAGCGCCAGATCGCGGTCGGAGAGCCGGCGGATGTAGCGGGTCATTTCGCTTTCGGCGCGGTTCATGTGGAAGATCGGATGCGTCAGGTATTCGCTGGTGCGCAGCAGATCTTTCGGCAGGCGATAGGACGGTTCGAAATCGGCAACCTGGAAATTGCCCCCGAAGGCACGCCAGACGGCTTCGAGCGTCGCCGGACGCGTACGCTCGTCGAGCGACATGCCGATCTTCGTCTCGCCAACCTTGCGCAGGTTCACGCCTTCGGCGACGGCTGCGCGCAGGATCAGACCCTGCATGTGGCCGACGTCGACGGTGATCGTGTCGAAGAAAGTGTCCGGCTCGACCTTGTAGCCGAGCTTTTCCAAGCCCTTGGCCATCAGCACTGCCTTCTGGTGGACCTGCTGGGCGATCGCCTTGATGCCCTTGGGACCATGGAAGACGGCGTACATGGAGGCCATGACGGCGAGCAGAACCTGCGCGGTACAGATGTTCGACGTCGCCTTTTCGCGGCGGATATGCTGTTCACGCGTCTGCAGCGCCAGGCGGTAGGCGCGGTTGCCGCGGGCATCGACGGAAACGCCGACGAGACGGCCGGGCATTGAGCGCTTGATGGCATCCTTGACCGACATGTAGGCCGCATGCGGACCACCGTAACCGACAGGAACGCCAAAACGCTGCGAGGAACCGATGGCGATATCGGCACCCATTTCACCCGGCGACTTCAGAAGCGTGAGCGACAGGATATCGGCGGCGACGACGGCGATGGCGCCCGTCTGGTGCAGGCGGGAAATCAGTCCGGTATAGTCATGTACATGGCCGTGCGTACCCGGATACTGGAAGATCGCGCCGAAGACATCAACCGGATCGAGATCGCTGAAGGGGTTGCCGACGATAACAGTCCAGCCGAGCGGTTCGGCGCGGGTGCGGATGAGAGCGATGGTCTGCGGATGGCAATCGGCATCGACGAAGAAGGACTTGGCCTTCGACTTGGCGACGCGTTCGGCCATGGCCATGGCTTCGGCAGCAGCCGTCGCCTCATCGAGCAGCGACGCGTTGGCGACATCGAGGCCGGTCAGGTCGCAGATCATCGTCTGATAATTCAGCAGCGCTTCGAGGCGGCCCTGCGAAATTTCCGGCTGGTAGGGCGTATAGGCCGTGTACCAGGCAGGGTTTTCCAGGATGTTGCGCTGGATGACCGGCGGCGTGATCGTGCCGTAATAGCCCTGGCCGATCAGCGAGGTCAGAACCTTGTTCTTGTTGGCGGTTTCGCGCAGCTTGTCGAGCGCTTCGCGCTCCGTCATCGGCGCACCCCAGAGGAGCGGCGCCTTCTGGCGGATGGCGGGCGGCACGGTCGCGTCGATCAGCGCATCCAGGCTCTTGTAGCCGATAACACCGAGCATATCCGACATTTCAGACGGCGAGGGGCCAATATGACGACGATTGGCGAAGTCATAGGGCTGATAGTCGGTGAACTGGAATTCGGTAGGCGTCGTCATTACGCAGTCAGCTCCTTATAGGCCGCTTCATCGAGCAGGCCGTCGACATCGGAGAGGCTCTTCAGCTTGAGCTTGAAGAACCAGCCGGCGCCTTGAGGATCCGAATTGACGAGCGAGGGATCGGCAACGATCGCCGGATTGACCTCGACGATTTCGCCATCGAGCGGGCAGTAGACTTCGGACGCTGCCTTGACGGATTCGACGGTCGCCGCATCGTCGTTCTTGGAGAAGGTGGCGCCGACTTCAGGCAGTTCCACGAAGACGAGGTCACCGAGCTGCTCGACAGCATAGGTGGTGATGCCGACGGTCGCGACATCGCCTTCGAGTTTCAGCCATTCATGTTCCTGGGTAAATTTCAGCATGGAAAAATCCTCTCGCAATAGGGGTCAGCGTTTGTAGGTCGGCTTAATGAAGGGAAGGGCAGAGACGGTCACCGGCAGGTACTTGCCGCGCACTTCGGCATAGACCTGTGTGCCTACTCCCGCATGGGAGACCGGCACGTAGCCCATGGCGACGGGGCCTTCGACGGAGGGGCCGAAACCACCCGAGGTGACTTCGCCGATCTCGGTCTTGCCTTCCGCATCGGCATAGAGCTTGGCATGGCCGCGCACCGGCGCCTTGCCTTCGGGCTTCAGGCCGACGCGCTTGCGGGAAACGCCGTTATCCAGTTCGCCAAGAATGCGCGCGGCACCCGGGAAACCGCCGGCGCGAGCGCCACCGGTGCGGCGGGCCTTCTGCATGCCCCATTCGATGGCGGCTTCGACCGGCGAGGTCGTCGTGTCGATATCGTTGCCATAGAGGCAGAGACCGGCTTCGAGACGCAGCGAGTCGCGGGCGCCGAGGCCGATCGGCTCGACATCGGGATGCTCGAGCAACCGGTTGGTGACGTCAACGGCCTTCTCGGCGGGAATGGAGATTTCGAAACCGTCTTCGCCGGAATAGCCCGAACGCGAGACGAGACAGGAAACATCGTGCAGGCGGCAGTGGCGCACGTCCATGAATTTCATTGCGGCGACATCGGCCCAGAGTTCGGCGAGCGCTTCCACGGCACGCGGGCCTTGAAGAGCGATCAAGGCGCGGTCGAGGAGGGTTATGTCGCAAGTATCGGAGAGATGCCTCTGCAAGTGCGCGAGATCTTGCTCCTTGCAAGCGGCGTTGACGACGACGAAAAGATGGTCGTCGAGATGGGTGATCATCAGGTCGTCGAGAATACCGCCATTCTCATCCGTGAAGAAGCCGTAGCGCTGGCGGCCCTCGGCAAGGCCGAGGATATCGACAGGTACGAGGCTTTCCAGCGCTAGAGCCACATCCTCATACTTGCCGGACTTCGCCTTAATGATGACCTGGCCCATATGGGAGACATCGAACAGGCCGGCGGCGGCACGGGTCTGAAGGTGCTCCTTCATGACGCCGGCCGGATATTGCACCGGCATGTCATAACCTGCGAAGGGCACCATGCGAGCGCCGAGCGACAGATGCAGCGCGTGAAGCGGGGTTTTCTTGAGGGCAGCAGTATCGTCCAAACGACGCCTCCGGGGTTTGCGCCGGATAGTCCGGGCGCGGGCTCAAAACTGAAGGCGCGGTTGCGCCTTGTCTCCTTGAGCCCCCTCTGTCCCTGTGCCTGAGATTGTTATCCCTTCGGCGGACGTTTCGAGAACGCCTCTCTCCAGAGTTCCGTCTGCCCCTTGTGGTCCTTTTGCCTGAGAGTTTCCGGGGCGGTTGCTCCTTCGGCACCGGTATCGCGTACCGGCTTCTCCCAACAAGGTTGCGGCAATTATCCGGGGGCGGCGGGCCTTGGCAAGCGAAATGTCGGTGACGCACAAATTTTTGTCGCGCCTCAAAGAAGCCGGTTGCGATGCGTGGCAAATGGGCTTTTGCATTTGCGGGCGAAATTGGCTAACGCGACGCAAAGCGAGGAGATAATCGATGAACATTGTCAGGACGTTTGGTTTTACAGCCCTCCTTTGTGCCTGCGGCTTTGCCGGATCAGCACTCGCCCAGGACCATCAGCACATGCAGGGCATGGACATGAGCGGCATGGGCTCCATGAACATGGCCGTCGGCGGTGAGGTGGTGAAGGCCGGCGATCTCGAAATTTCCGGCGGATTCGCCAAGGCGATGCTGCCCGGCCAGCCCGTGGGCAGCGGCTTCTTCACCGTCAGGAACACTGGTTCAGCCGACGACCGCTTGGTTTCGGTCACGTCGCCGACATCGGGCGAAGTGCAGATCCACGAAATGGCCATGCAGGGCAACGTCATGAAGATGCGTCAGCTCAAGGACGGGATCGCCATTCCCGCCGGCCAGACCGTCGAGCTTGCGCCCGGCAATCTGCATCTGATGTTCCAGAAGGTGAAGACGCCGTTCAAGCAGGGGGACAAGGTGCCGGTCACGCTGACCTTCGAAAAGGCCGGCAAGATCGATCTGGTGCTGAATGTTCTGTCGGCACAGGGCAAATAAGCGCTGAAAAACAAAAAGCCCGCGACAATGCGCGGGCTTTGCTCCTCCCAGCAAAAACCTGGATCTCAGACATCCTCGTAAGACTGCAGGGCCTGCTTCAAGCCGGCCTGCGGCTGGCGAAAGCCCTTGGTCATGAGATCAAGCGCGACTTCCGTATTCTGGATGATGTTGGTGGTTTCTTCCGGATCTTCGCCGCTCGGATTGAGCTGACGTTCCACAATCTTGCGGGCCTCGCGTATGGCCGTGCCGGTCGCCACGCGCTGAGGAATGCGCAGGGTGTCGAAGGCAAGAGCAGCGGTGTTCGCGGATATGGAAACAAGCTGAGTCATGCGCCCGTCATACCGGTACGACCTTCGCATTCGGCTTAAGAAAATCATTCGCATTTTACCGGATGGTAAGAATTCCACAGAGGCGATTGGCATCAGGCTGGAATCGCAACACACCGGACGCATGGTCCAGGTTGTCCTCGGCGCTGTCGGCGGCGCAATCGGTCCGCTTCCGGGATATTATGGCGGCCTCGGCCCGATGCGCGTGCTGCTCTGATTTCGATTCCGATTTCCGTTTTCTGAAAAATGCTCTAAAGGCAGCGGCAAGAGAGGCGCCGGCTTCGATCGCGCCCGTATTTTCCGAAAGAATTCCATGGCAGGCATAGAACACATCAAGGTGGAGCCCGATGAAGCGGGCATGCGGCTCGACCGCTGGTTCAAGATCCACTATCCGGGGCTCGGCTTCGGTCCGCTGCAGAAGCTGCTGCGATCCGGCCAGGTGCGTGTCGATGGCGGCCGCGTCAAGTCGGATGCTCGTATACAGCCCGGCCAGATGGTGCGTGTGCCGCCGCTCGACGTGGATGCCAAGGTGAAGTCCGGGCCGATCGCCGGCAAGGATCTCAAGCATTCGACCGATTTCGAGCTTCTCTCACGCATGGTGCTGCATCAGGACGAGAAGGTCATCGTCCTCAACAAGCCGCCCGGACTCGCGGTGCAGGGCGGCTCCGGCGTCGCCAGGCATATCGACCAGATGCTCGAAGCATGGACCAGCCCGAAGGGCGAGAAGCCGCGCCTCGTGCACCGCCTCGACCGCGATACGTCGGGCGTGCTCGTCATCGCCCGCACGCGTGGTGCCGCCCAGAAGCTGACGGCCGCCTTCCGCGAGCGCGACACCAAGAAGACCTATTGGGCGCTGGTCAAAGGCGTGCCGCGCAAGCATGAGGACAAGATCTCGACCTGGCTCGTCAAGGAGCCGACGGCCGATGGTGATCGCATGCGCATCGCCAAACACGGCGAGGATGGCGCCGATCATGCGATTTCCTACTATCGCGTGCTGGAGACGGCGGCGCAGAATCTCGCATGGCTGGAGATGGAGCCCTATACCGGGCGTACCCACCAGCTGCGCGTCCATGCGCTGCATATCGGCCACCCGATCATCGGCGATCCCAAATATTTCGACGAGGATCCGAATTGGGATTTTCCCGGCGGCATCCAGAAGCGGCTGCATCTGCACGCGCGCCATATCGATATCCCGCACCCCTCGGGCGGGCGCCTGCGCGTCAGCGCACCACTGCCGCCGCATATGGTGCAAACCTGGAACCTTCTCGGTCTCGACCTTGCCGGCGCTGAAAGGGACAGCGAATGAAACTCGCGCTTTTTGATTGCGACGGCACGCTGGTCGACAGCGCCGGGCTGATCCACGAAACGATGCGCCGCACCTTCGATAAGTTCGGCAAGCCGGAGCCTCGATTCGAAGACACCAAGGCCATCATCGGCCTGACCCTCGATATCGCCATCGCGCGCATGCAGGGCAAGCCGCATGTCGAGCAGGAAGATATCGACATGACTGCGCATTACAAATCGCTGTTTACGGTCGTGCGACAGGATCTCGATTACCGGGAGCCGCTGTTTGCCGGCATTCGTGAGATGATCGATGCGCTCAGCGGGCGCGAGGATCTGCTGATCGGCGCGGTGACGGGCAAATCCAGGCGCGGGCTGAAGCTCGTCATGGAGACGCACGGCTTCGACAAACATTTCGTCGTCGCACGTACCGCCGACGACTGCCCCTCCAAGCCGCATCCGGCTATGGTGAGCGAGTGCTGCGACGAAACCGGCATGAATGCGGCCGATGCCATTGTCATTGGTGATGCGATCTACGATATGCAGATGGCAAAGGCTGCCGGCGCCAAGGCGATCGGCGTTGCCTGGGGCTATGCCAGCGTGGATGAGCTGATCGCCAACGGCGCCGATGCGATCGCCTATCATCCGAACGAGATATTGCGCCATTTTTCCTGAGGTGAGCCCATGCGCGATCTGCTGAACGACCTTTCCGAAGGCCTGAGCCATCCCGATCCCATCCGCCGCGCGCAGATCCAGATGAAGAAGCCTCTGCCGAAGCGCTTCTACCAGACGGTTTCCGTCGAGCCGATTGAAGATGGCTTCGCCATTACGCTCGATGGCAAGGCCGTGCGGACGCCGGCCCGGCAAGTGCTGGCGCTGCCGAATGAGGTGCTGGCAAGGCTTGTCGCCGCCGAATGGGACGCGCAGACCGAGGTGATCGATCCGTCGCGGATGCCGGTGACGCGCCTCGTCAACACGGCGATCGACGGCGTCGCCACCGACACGCAGGCTGTCTTCGAAGACATCCTGCGGTTCTCCTCCAGCGACCTGCTGTGCTACCGCGCCGATGATCCGGAAAAGCTGGTCGAGCGACAGAGAGAGCGCTGGGACCCGGTACTCGACTGGGCGGCTGCCGATCTCGGCGCGCGCTTCATTCTCATCGAGGGCGTGATGCATCACGAACAGCCGCGCGAGGCGATCGCCGCCTTCGGTTCGGCGCTGCGCCGGCATGACAGTGCACTGGAGCTGGCAACTCTCCATACGGTGACGACGCTGACCGGTTCGGCGCTCCTGGCGCTTGCCATCGCCGAAGACCAGATCACGCCCGATGAAGCCTGGTCGCTCGCCCATCTCGACGAAGACTGGACCATCGAACACTGGGGGAGCGACGAGGAAGCCGAACAGCGCCGCGCCAAGCGTTTTGAGGATTTCAAGGCAGCGACCGATGTTTTTTTCGCGCTAAGGGCCTGAATCATATTGCCTTCATGGCCTTTATGACGAAATCTGCGACTCTGGACGGGGTTTTTGCGGGAATTTGGAATGAACTGGCTGAGGTCGAGATTTTGCCTGATAGCGCTTGTTTGCGTGGCGCTGACGGCCTGTGCCAGCCTCATGCCGAAGAAGCAGGAAAAGCCTGTCTATGACGTGCGCAGTGCCGTCGTGCTGTCAGGCACGACCATGTCGGGGGAACTGCTCTCCGGCATCAGTGATCGCGTCAACGCCGCCATTCGCGCGACGGTCCGCACAACGGAATTGCCGCGCGTGGTGCTGACGATCCGCATCGTTTCCGTCACGAAGGGTCTCGGCTTCCAGAAAGACCGCAACGTCGCAAAGGTCAGCGTCGATGCCGCCTCCGTGGAGGATGGATCGGTCATCGCCGTCACCTCCTTCGAAGTCACAAGCATGACCGCCGACCCGAAGCTCGCCGACGACATTCTGGCGGAAGATATCGCAGCGCGCGTACGCTCCGCCTTTGCACTCAGCGGGCGATAGTTCTGACGCAATTCCGAACGGAAAACCGTTTCACGGTTTTGCTGGAATTGTCCTAACTGCCATACAAACCGCGGCAAGCGGCGAGGGGAGATCATGAAGGATATTCTGGAAGAGCTCGAACGCCGCCGTGGCATCGCCCGTCTCGGCGGCGGACAGATGCGCATCGACGCGCAGCACCGGCGCGGCAAGCTGACGGCGCGCGAACGCATCGACCTCTTCCTCGACGAAGGCTCCTTCGAGGAGTTCGACATGTTCGTCGAGCACCGCTCCACCGATTTCGGCATGGACAAGAGCCGCATTGCCGGCGACGGCGTGGTGACCGGCTGGGGCACGGTCAACGGCCGTACCGTCTTCGTCTTCGCCAAGGATTTCACCGTCTTTGGCGGTTCGCTCTCGGAAGCTCATGCCGAGAAGATCATCAAGGTGCAGGATATGGCGCTGAAGAACCGCGCGCCTATTATCGGCATCTACGATGCGGGCGGCGCTCGTATTCAGGAGGGTGTTGCGGCACTCGGCGGTTATGCCGAGGTCTTCCAGCGCAATGTGCTGGCCTCAGGCGTCATTCCGCAGATCTCGGTCATCATGGGGCCATGCGCCGGCGGCGACGTCTATTCACCCGCCATGACCGATTTCATCTTCATGGTGCGCGATACGTCCTACATGTTCGTGACTGGTCCCGACGTCGTGAAGACCGTCACCAACGAGACCGTGACGGCGGAAGAGCTCGGCGGCGCGAGCGTGCATACGACGCGCTCGTCGATTGCCGACGGCGCCTATGACAATGATGTCGATACGCTCAGCCAAGTGCGCCGGCTCATCGATTTCCTGCCGCAGTCGAACACATCGCCGGTGCCTGAGATCGAATGTTACCAATCGGTGACCGATACCGACAATTCGCTGGACACGCTGATCCCAGCGAATGCCAACAAGCCCTACGACATCAAGGAATTGATCCAGAAGGTGGCGGACGAGGGGGATTTCTTCGAGATCCAGGCGAGCTTTGCCAAGAACATCGTCTGCGCATTCGGGCGCATCGAGGGCTCGACGGTGGGTTTCGTCGCCAACCAGCCGATGGTACTGGCCGGCGTGCTTGACAGCGATGCCTCACGCAAGGCGGCGCGTTTCGTGCGCTTCTGCGACTGCTTCAACATTCCGATCGTCACCTTCGTCGATGTGCCGGGTTTCCTGCCGGGCACGGCGCAGGAGTATGGCGGGCTCATCAAGCATGGCGCCAAGCTGCTCTTTGCCTATGCCGAGGCGACGGTGCCGAAGCTGACCGTCATTACCCGCAAGGCCTTCGGCGGCGCCTATGACGTGATGGCATCGAAACATCTGCGCGGCGATCTCAACTATGCCTGGCCGACGGCGCAGATCGCCGTCATGGGCGCCAAGGGGGCGGTGGAGATCATCTTCCGCAAGGACATCGCCGATCCCGAAAAGATTGCCGCGCATACGAAGATGTACGAGGACCGCTTCCTGTCGCCGTTCGTCGCAGCCGAGCGCGGCTATATTGATGAGGTGATCATGCCGCATTCGACGCGGCGGCGGCTGGCGCGAGGCCTGAGGATGCTGAAGAACAAGGATCTCAGCAATCCCTGGAAGAAGCACGACAACATCCCGCTGTGATCGAATAAAAGAGGCCCGTCAGGTGTTTATCCACTGTCGAAGTTGTGAACGCCCGTCAGCAATCCGTGTCTTCAATCCCTGTTAGAGACGCGGTAACGCTCGGCGGCACACCCTTAAGGAGAGTCTTTATGTCAACTTTCGAGCGTCTGTCTGCCTACCGCCCCTATGGTCTGGCCGCTCTCAGAATCATGACCGCGCTTCTGTTCATCGAGCACGGCACGATGAAGCTTTTCGGCTTCCCGGCCGCGCAGGGCGATGGCCCGCTTTCGACGCTGTCCCTGATTGCGGCACTGCTGGAAACCTTCGGCGGCATTCTCATCCTCATCGGCTTTGCGACGCGGCCGGTGGCCTTCCTGCTGGCGGGTGAAATGGCGATCGCCTATTTCATGGCGCATATGCCGCACAGCTTCTTCCCGGCTCTCAACCAGGGCGACGCCGCGATCCTGTTCTGCTTCATCTTCCTCTACCTGTTCTTTGCCGGTGCCGGCGCATGGTCCGTCGACAACAGAAACGCGACTGCGTAGATTCAGAGAGGTAGAGCGTCCTTTGTGCGTCCGAATGAACGCACGGCGCTCTAACAAAAAGGCTGCGGGTTTATCGCCCGCAGCCTCTTCTTCATTTGAGATATTTCTATTTCAGGCCGTCAGCTTGAGGCCGGCAATGCCGGCGACGATCAGCGTAATGCAGATCAGGCGCGAGGCGCTTGCCGCATCGCCCAGAAGCCAGACGCCGAGCAGCACAGTGCCGACCGTGCCGATACCGGTCCAGATCGCATAAGCCGTGCCGATCGGCAGGCTTTTGACGGCAAGACCGAGCAGGATGACACTCACCACCATGGAAATGACCGTAAGGATCGTCGGCATCGGGCGGGTGAAGCCATCGGTATATTTCAGACCAATTGCCCAGCCGCATTCAAAAAGGCCAGCGAGAAAAAGCAGAAACCAGGCCATCATACTCTCCTTGTCAAGAGCGAGGCCGTCCCCGCGACTTTTGCGACCGGGCAAACCCGAGCGCCGCAGTCGTCTGCGTCACATTCGATATGGACGAGGGAACGGCTGACTTCAAGTTAGGAATTGGCATAGCTGCCATGCCACCCGATTCCGGAGCGGCAATCAGGCGTTCTTCGCGCGGCGGCAGAGACGATCGAAGGTTTCGAGGAAACGCGAACGATCCTTGGGGCTGAAAGCCGCATTGTAGCCCTTGCTCTCGCCGGTCTCGCGCAGATGGGCGCCGAGATCGCGCATGGCGCTTGCCATGCCGATATTGGTTTCATCGAAGACGCGACCGGTCGGGCCAGTGACAAAGGAGCCCTTGGCGACGCAACGGACCGCAAGCGGCACGTCGGCAGTGACGACGACATCCGTTGGGCCGGTATTGTCGGCAATCCAATTGTCGGCAGCGTCGAAGGCGTTGGAGACGATGACGTTGCGCACCATCGGATCGCGGGACGGGCGAAGGCCCGAATTGGCGACGAAGGTCACTTCCATGCCGAGGCGTTCGGCCACTTTCAGGATTTCAGGTTTGACGGGGCAGGCATCCGCATCGACATAGATCATGGCGATATCCTCACGCCGGCTGGGTGGCCGGCTGGCGGACCATGTCGATATGGGGAATGCCGTCTTCCAGATATTCCTCCGAGGTTTTCACGAAACCGAAGGATTCGTAGAAGCGGCGCAGATGCGCCTGCGCCGACAAGGCAATGGGATTTTCCGGATAAAGCCGCTCGCAGACGACGATCGATTCCGTCATCAGCGCATCGCCTAGCCGCTTGCCCCGGTGGGTGGGCGAGACGACGACGCGGCCGATCTTTACCGGATCCTGCGCGCTGTATGGCTTCAGGACCCGCGTCGAGCCGAGTAGTTCGCCGTCATCCAGCAGCCGCAGATGCAGGGCGTCGATGTCCTTGCCGTCCAGTTCAGGGTAGGGGCAGTTCTGCTCGACGACGAAGACGTCGACACGCATCCTCAGGAGATCGTAGAGCTCCCGCGCGGAGAGCTCGTCGAGACCCTTGAGGTCGACCTTGTAAGCAATTGCGCCCATCAATAGACCACGACGCCGCGGATGCTTTCACCCTTATGCATGAGATCGAAGCCCTTGTTGATGTCTTCGAGCGGCATGGTGTGGGTGATCATCGGGTCGATCTGGATCTTGCCCTCCATGTACCAGTCGACGATCTTCGGTACGTCGGTGCGGCCACGAGCGCCGCCGAAGGCCGTGCCCATCCAGTTACGGCCGGTGACCAGCTGGAAGGGACGCGTCGAAATCTCCTGGCCGGCGCCGGCAACGCCGATGATGATGGACTTGCCCCAGCCGCGGTGGCTGGATTCCAGCGCCTGGCGCATGACCTTGGTGTTGCCGGTGCAGTCGAAGGTGTAATCGGCGCCGCCGATCAGGTCGCCATGGCGCTTCGTCATGTTGACGAGGTAAGGCACGATGTCGTCGCCGACCTCCTTCGGATTGACGAAATGCGTCATGCCGAACTTCTCGCCCCATGCCTTGCGGTCGGTGTTGATATCGACACCGATGATCATGTCGGCACCGGCAAGGCGCAGGCCCTGCAGAACATTGAGACCGATGCCGCCGAGACCGAAGACGATGGCGGTCGAGCCGATCTCGACCTTGGCGGTATTGATGACGGCGCCGATGCCGGTCGTGACGCCGCAGCCGATGTAGCAGACCTTGTCGAAGGGGGCGTCGGGATTGATCTTGGCCAGCGCGATTTCCGGCAGAACGGTGAAGTTCGCGAAGGTCGAGCAGCCCATGTAATGGTGGATCTTGTCCTTGCCGATCGAGAAGCGCGAGGTGCCATCGGGCATCACGCCCTGGCCTTGGGTCGCGCGGATCGAGGTGCAGAGATTGGTCTTGCGCGAGGTGCAGGAATAGCACTCGCGGCATTCCGGCGTGTAGAGCGGAATGACGTGGTCACCCTTCTTCACCGAGGTGACGCCGGGGCCGACGTCGACGACGATGCCGGCGCCTTCATGGCCGAGGATCGCCGGGAAGAGGCCTTCCGGATCGGCACCGGAGAGGGTGAAGTCATCGGTGTGGCAGATGCCCGTCGCCTTGACCTCGATCAGCACTTCGCCGGCCTTGGGGCCTTCCAGCTGAACGGTCATGACCTCAAGGGGTTTTCCTGCCTGAACGGCAACGGCGGCGCGAACATCCATCTTCCATCTCCTCGTGATTTGCGAGCGCGACTCTTGCACGCCCGACAAGGGTGGCTCAAGCGGAAAAAGACCTTGAGCGCTTTCTGAAAATCGGCTTTGCCTAGCGCCTTCTGAACATCGGCTTCGCCTCAGGCGAATTCCATAATGACGGCATCGACCGCGAGGCTTTCGCCGGGAGCGGCCTTGATCTTGCCGACGACGAGGTCACGCTCGGCGCGCAGCACGTTTTCCATCTTCATGGCTTCGACGACGGCAAGCGTTTCGCCCGCCTTGACCTCCTGGCCCTCAGATACGGCAATCGAGACGACGAGACCGGGCATGGGGCAGAGCAGCAGCTTGGACGTATCAGGCGGCAGCTTGACGGGCATCAGGCGGTCAAGCTCGGCATGGCGGGGCGTAAAGACGCGCGCCTTGACCGACAGACCCTGCCAATCGATGCGCAGGCCATTCAGGATCGGGCGGATCTGCGCCGTCACCGGACGGCTGGCGATCCTGCCGCGCCAGACCGGATCGCCCGGTCTCCAATCGGTGACAATTGTTTCCGTTCGGCCGCCGACTTCCATTTCCATTTCAAAGGGAATGGTGACGAGGCCATCGATAAGTTTAACCGGCACATAGCTGCTACCGAGCTTGACGACCCATTCTTCGCGCAGCGGGCCGGTCGGATGGCGCAGGCGATCGGCGAAGCCTTCGCGCCTGATGGTATCGATCAGGGAAGCAGATAGGGCGATCGCGGCGAGGGCTGCCTCTTCCGAGGCGTCGGGTGCCATTGGTGCGAAACCGTCTGGATATTCCTCCGATATGAAGCCGGTGGAGAGACGGCCTTCGCGCCAGCGCGGATGTTTCATCAGCGCCGACAGGAAGGGAACATTATGCTCGATGCCATCGACGACGAAAGCGTCGAGCGCCTGTCCCATGGCCTCCACCGCCTGCAGCCGGCTCGGCGCCCAGGTGCAGAGCTTGGCGATCATCGGGTCGTAGTACATGGAGATTTCGGCACCTTCGAAGACGCCGGTATCATTGCGGATGATCACATCGCCGTTGCGGCCTTCCGCCGGCGGGCGGTAGCGCGTCAGGCGGCCGATCGAGGGCAGGAAGTTGCGGTAGGGATCTTCGGCATAGAGGCGGCTTTCGACCGCCCAGCCGTTCAGCTTGATGTCCTTCTGGGCGAAGGGCAGCTTTTCGCCGGCGGCGACACGGATCATCTGCTCGACGAGGTCGATGCCGGTCACGAGTTCCGTTACAGGATGCTCTACCTGCAGGCGGGTGTTCATTTCGAGGAAATAGAAATTGCGATCACGGTCGACGATGAACTCCACCGTGCCGGCGCTCTGATAGTCGACGGCCTTTGCCAACGCCACCGACTGTTCGCCCATGGCGGCCCGAGTCTTCTCGTCGAGGAAAGGCGAGGGTGCCTCTTCGGCAACCTTTTGGTTCCGGCGCTGGATCGAGCATTCGCGCTCGCCGAGATAGACGACATTGCCGTGGGCGTCCGCCAGCACCTGGATTTCGATATGACGCGGATCGACCACATATTTTTCGATAAACACGCGGTCGTCACCGAAGGAGCTTTTGGCTTCCGAGCGGGCGCGGTCGAAACCGTCGCGCACTTCCGCTTGCGTCCAGGCAATGCGCATGCCCTTGCCGCCACCGCCGGCCGATGCCTTGATCATCACGGGATAGCCGATCTCGGCTGCGATCTTTTCGGCATGTGCGGCATCTTCGATCACACCAAGATAGCCGGGTACCGTCGAAACCTTGGCAGCGTTGGCGAATTTCTTCGATTCGATCTTGTCGCCCATTGCCATGATGGCCTTGGGCTTCGGGCCGATGAAGATAATGCCTTGCTCTTCCAGCGCCTCGCAGAAGGAGGCGCGTTCCGACAGGAAGCCATAGCCGGGGTGCACGGCTTCAGCACCGGTCTCCTTGCAGGCAGCAATGATCTTCTCGGCGACGAGATAGCTTTCGGCTGCCGGAGCAGGGCCGACATGGACGGCCTCATCGGCCATTTCGACATGCAGGGCATCCCGATCGGCATCCGAATAGACCGCAACGGTGGAAATGCCCATACGGCGCGCGGTTTTGATCACGCGGCAGGCAATCTCGCCGCGATTCGCGATCAGGATTTTCTTGAACATCGAGACTCCACCCAGGAAATGCGTTCCTGAGTTTTACGCATAAAAAGCCGGAACGCACAATCGGGCTGAGGAATCGGCAGATCAGGCAACGGCAGCTTCGACGACCGGCTCTTCATCGATGATGCGCAGCCAACGGCTCCGTCTGGGTTCGGCAAAGTCCCTGAGTTCGACGGCAGCCATGATCTCGCCCCAGCGCTGGTGATTGGCGCCGGGCTGGGTTGCTGCCTCGATACGCTGCAGGACTCCGTATTCCACCGGAGAAACGCCGATGATACCGCCTTCGCTGACGCCTCTCAGAATCCGCATGACATAGTCGACGTCCTGGCGCGTGATGCTTCCACGGGCGGTGGCGCGGGTCAGCTTGTAGCCACCAATATCCTCTGACAGCGCCAGGCGGAGCTGGTCGAGCGCCAGAGCCCGCAGCTCATCGGGAACATAGGCGCTGAGTTCCATGACATGCAGGATGAGCTCGAGCTCGAGCGCGGAATTGACGACGCCGTCGGTCGTGAACATGCGCATGATCCAAGCGACATTGATCTCGTCCAGCGATGCCTGCGGATAGGTATAATCGACGATGAAGCCTGCCAGCTGTTCAACGAAGAACGTGTTCCATTCGGCGCATTTTTCGGGGCAGGAACTATTGAGCGCCAACATCACCACGACATGATCGGATGTCCGGATTCCCTCCGGAAAGGTATGTTTGCGCAGCAGGACAATGTCTTCGGCCGTCAGCCGATGCTTCCCGGCGACGACGCACGCCGGAAAAGCGAGACGGAACTCACTCATGTTTTATCTCCAGACTTCATCATGAAGTCGGAAATGGTTTTATCGATGCCGAATTGAAGATCCCTCAAGAAGGACGGTTAACCCCCGATGCGGCATTTCATGCGGATTTTAATGATCGCACCTGCAAGCGCTCGCGCCAGATGATGAAAAGCCCCGATGCGACGATGATGGCGATGCCGATCCATTTGGAAACATTCGGAAAATCGCCGAAGAGGGCATAGCCGAGCACGGTCGCCGAAATGATCTCGAAATATTGGAACGGCGCCAGCAGCGACAGCGGCGCCAGGCGAAAAGCCTTAACAACCAGCATGTGCGCATAGCCTGAGATCGTGCCGAGGATCAGCAGCAGGACGAGGCCAAGCCAGGAGGCGGGCAGGGAGGGCGTGAAGTCGGCACTGCCGAGGCTGCTTCCGACAAACATTGCGCCCGCCATGAAGATCGTGCCGCCGATGCCGGACATGGTCTGCATCGTCAGCGGCGAATCCGCCTCGCCGATGGCGCGATTAAGGAAAAGATAAAGTGAGAAGAGGAAGGCGCAGAAGACCGGCAGTAGCGCCTTCAGGCCGAAGATCTCGTAGCTCGGCTGAATGACGATCATGGCACCGCCAAAACCAACGACGATCGCCATCCAACGACGCCAGCCGACCTTGTCTCCCAGGAACAGCGCCGAAAGCGCCGTCAGCATGAAGGGCTCGACGAAATAGATGGCGAAGACGTCGGCGAGCGGCATGTATTTGACCGCGACGAAGAAGAGCAGGCTGGCCGCACCATGCAGCGCGCCGCGCAACAGGTTCATCCATGGGCGCTTGGCCGACAGCGCCTGTAAGCCGAACATGGCAAAGAGGATCGGCAGGGTGCAGACGAGCTGGAAGAAGAAGCGGTAGAATGTTACCTGTCCGGGCGACATGCTCTCGAAGGTCGCCATATATTTGGCGATCGCATCCATCGTCGGCAGGATGGCCATGGCACCGGCCATGATGGCCATGCCCTGGAGGGGATTCTGGGTGGAGGGAGATTCGGACATGACGGCTGCTTCTTGCGGATGACGTCATCAACCACAGGAAAGCCAGCGGATCAAGGACAGTGCCCAGGGCAATCGGGTGAGTTAACGGCAGACAATGGGTGAAAACTTTGAATCCGTGAGAGGCCTCTGATTCGTATAGGAGGTGTGGTGATGGATTTGCAGCCTACGATTTCGGAAGGGATAGTTTTTCTTTTGTATTTCTCTGAGCTTCCGGACAAGAGGCAAGCTCTGAAGGTGCGCTATCCTCTTGAAGAGGTTCTGCTTCTTTGCCTTGTCGGGATGATCTGCGACTGCAATTACATAAACGAGATTGCCTGGTTTGGCGAAAAACGGCTGGCGTTTCTTCGCCGCTTCAGCCGCTTTGCCTATGGAACGCCGTGTGAGGATCAACTGGGTGTCATTCTCGCAAGCCTTGATGTGGCGGCGTTCCAGAGCTGATTTGCCCGATGAGTAGCGGAGGTGACCGGCCAGCCAGCCGAGGTCATCGCCATTGATGGCAAGACCTCGCGTCGCTCCGGCACGAAGGGCAACAAGGATGCGCTTCATACGCTCAGTGCGTTCTCGGCGCGGCAGAAACTGGTCCTGGGACGGGTGACGGTCTCGGAGAAATCCAATGAAATCACAGCCATCCCCAAACTGATCGACATGCTTTCGATCCAGGGCGCGGTGGTGACGATCGACGCCATGGGATGCCAGAGAGAGGTCGCCTGCAAAATCATCGACAAGCAAGCCGACTACATTTTGGCGCTGAAGGGCAATCAAGGCACGCTGCATGATGACGTCAAACTGTTTGGAGCCGAACAGATCGAGCGATGCTTCGCCGATTGCCTCCATGACATGCATCGAACCGTGGATGGCGATCACGATCGGATCGAGACGCGCAACGTCCATGTGCTGAGCGATATTGGCTCAGGCTCGCTCCCGGCAAAGATTCCATCAATCTCAAGCGCAAAACCGCAAACTGGGACGACAAATACATCGAGGCCGTAATCCGCGTAAATTAATGCTTCGCTCTCCTTTGGCGTCGAATTTACGAACAACGGGGTCCGTTTCTCTCGATGCGGAACTCACAATCCCACCGACTTTTTGACTGCTTCGATGAGGACGGATCCTGCGAAGGGCTTACGCAAGTATGCGATGCTGCCTGCCTGCTCTGCCTCGGTTTTCAGGCGGTCGTCTTCGAGGGCGGTGATGAAGATCACTGGCAACTTCAATCCAGCCTCTTTCAGCCTGCGCTGCAATTCGATGCCGGACATGCCGCCCAGATCGATATCCAGCACGAGACAGTCGATCGAGGCCTCTGGGTCGCGGCGGAGAAAGGCTTCCGCCGATGCATACTCGATGGCCGGAAAGCCGTAGGCGTTGAGAAGCCGCCTGACGCTTCGACGTAGGCTCGCATCATCATCGACCACGGCGACAGTGCGGCGCAGCTTTCCCACCTCATGCCCCCATGCGTGACAGTACGCGAGATCCGCAGTTGTCGGTTATCGTAGGCGTGTCAGCGGTTGTTTGATATTGCCCTAAGGGGAGGGTCGATCATCCGAGGCCATACCGCGTCCGAGGTCAAGACCGATGTAGGCGGCCATTGAGACAGCCTCCGCCAGCGATCCTACTCCGAGCTTCTCCATGACCTGATGGCGGTGCACCTTCACCGTCCGCTCCGATATGCCAAGGGCGTAGGCGATCTGCTTGTTGAGCTTGCCACGGATGATCAGCTCGAAGACTTCCGCTTCGCGCGCGCTCAAGCTCGCCACCAATGTCCTCAGTTCCTGAACACGCTCGTGCTCGGCCCGCCGCCTCTCATATTGAGCCAACGCGCGCTCGATCGTTTCCATCAGGACCGCCACCGAACTCGGCTTCTCCAAGAAGTCCTGTGCGCCCGCTTTCATTGCGTCGACGCCGGCTTTTATGTCTCCTTCGCCGGTGAGGAAAACGATTGGCAGTAGCGGCGCCAGTTCGCATAACTGGCGCTGTATTTGCAGACCAGATTGACCTGGCATCTGTAGGTCAAGAAGAACGCAGCCCGGCTCGCAGCTTGGAAGGGAGGCGAGAAACTGATCTCCGGATTCATAGGCCGCGACCTTCAGACCATATGCGCAGAGCAGCCGTGCAGTTGCCGTTCGGTAGGATTCGTCGTCGTCTACGAGATGAACGACTGGTTTCATGCGCCTCGCGCCTCCCGTCGGGCGAGAGGCAGGACGACCCGGAAGATGGCGCCGCCTTCAGGCCGGTTGTACGCAGAGATCGTGCCGCCATAGGTCTCGACGATGGCGCGCGATATGGAAAGACCCAACCCCGTCCCTGCGTTCTTGGTCGTATAGAACGGCTCGAAGATGCTGGACAGGCGCTCTTCAGGAATGCCGTTGCCTGTGTCGACAACACAGAGCTCGACCCTCTGCTTCTCAATTCCTGTCGCGAATGTCAGGATCCTTTTGGCGGAATCGGCGTCCATCATGGCGTCCATCGCATTGGTCGCCAGATTGAGGATGACCTGTTGCACATGGACCTTGTCTGCCCGCACCGGCAGCTCGCTCGCCGGCCGATTTGTATTGAGTGTAATGCCTCTGCGCTCGGCATCGCCATGAATGATTCGGATAGCGCTCGACGCGACGTCGTTCAGGTCGAACACCTGCCAATCGATCTCACGTCTCTTTTTGAGCAATCCTCGCATCCGGCCAATGATGTCGCCCGCACGCTGATCGTCGGCCTGGATGTCGAGAAGGATTTGCTGGATCAACTCCCGATCGGGGTTGCCACTTCGAAGGAGCTCGGACGCCGCCTCGGCATTGTTTCGAATTGCCGACAGAGGCTGGTTCAGTTCGTGGGCAATCGACGAAGACAAGGCACCGGCAGTCGCCGACTGGTTGAGGTGAACGGCTTCCAGCAGGTGAAGGCGAGACCGGCTCTCCGCATCCTGGCGACGACGTCGTTCGAGCAACAATGCTACGATGATGCCCGCCTGCATCAGAACGACCCCGAGCACTCCTGTTGCCGCCAGCCAGTGTTCTTCCCACAGGCTCTTCGCTCTGTACATCTTGACAGTCCCCGGAGGAAGATTCCCCTCCGCAAGCCCCCAACGCCGGAGCTGTCGAGCATCTACGATGTTTGTCTGGGGTGCCTGGACATCCGAGACCGGGCGGCCGGCTATGACATCGATGACAAGATTTCCGACGGTCTGCCCCAAAGTATCAAATGTGACGGTATTGCCACCGACGACGCCATGGTCGATGTAGGTCTGGTAGGGGCCATAGACAGGTGCGCTGGCCGTTGCCGCGATCTGCCTGATCGCTTCGCGCGGGATGAAATTCCGCCCCGCCCGATCCTTAAAGACCGTCAACGCCAGGATGATACTGTCGGAGGGGACATGTGCTGCACGTTCGATGAATTCCTCGATCGTCAGATTTTCCAGGTACGTCGTTTCGTATGACTTGGAGAACTCGTCGAGATCTGCGCGCGCCGTCGCCAACCACCCCCGGTCGAACTCCGACGATCCACCGATGATGTAAAGGTGACGGGCATTGGGCTGCAGTCCACGGGCCATTTCGGCTGTCTTCAGAATGTCGAATGTCGTGAACGCCCCGATCACGTCATCCGAAAGATCGATGTTCTCCGCGGTGGAGTTGCCGAAGCCTGCCGCGACTATCTTCGCATTGGGAGCGATCCTTCCGCGGTTTGTCGATATGAAGCTGGCAGACTCCTTCCCGAGGGCGACGATCACATCCGGGCGACGAGCGGCATACTTCTCTGTCAGGTATCGTCCCATGCGTGCGGCATGGTCGGCTTCCGGAAACCTCGCCAGATCAAGAAACTCTGAAAACAGATCGATCTTGCCGTCTGTCGCTTCCAGCAGGCGGCTGCGCAACGCTTCTCCGGCAGCCGTCGTTGCCGCGATCCTCTCATCATAAGGATAAAGTATGAGAACGCGCGGCGGCCGATTGAGGAGTGCGGGCGATGTATCGGGAGTGGTGGCATAGCAGTTCGAAGCCATCAGAAAGAGCGACACCAGCAAGGCGCCAGCGCATCGCAATCGTCCTGCCCCGCTGCCCAAGGCCATTGGTCCACCCCCCAAAGCTTTGCGACGATAACACCTTCTTGGTGTGGTGTCATCCGTTCCAAACACCACTGTTGATTGCCATGGGATCCCGACGATTCCCCAAAGTGCAATATCGGAGGGCGATCACATTCGCTAGAGTTGGGCGGCGCCGGGACGGAGTGCAATTCACCAGGCGCGCGCTCACGTGAGGGTACACTCGATGTTCGTTATCCGCCACCTCATCAAATCGGCACGCGATGTGATTCCGGTTATCATCGCAACACTTTTCCTTGCTGCGCCCGCCTACGCACAGAGCGAGCCCCTTCCGTCCTGGAACGATACCGCGCCCAAGGCGGCTATCGTCGCCTTTATCGAGAAGGTGACCAAGCAGGGCTCGCCCGACTTCGTCCCGGAACCCGAACGCATTGCGGTGTTTGACAATGACGGGACCCTTTGGGTCGAACATCCCATGTACACCCAGCTTGCTTTCGCCTTGGACCGGGTCAAGACGCTCGCTCCGCAACATCCGGAATGGAAGAACGTGCAACCGTTCAAGGCGGTACTCGAAGGTGATATGAAGACGCTTGCCGCTTCGGGTGAAAAAGGCCTCCTGGACCTCATCATGGTCACGCATGCGGGAATGACAAACGACGATTTCCAGAAGATTGTCACCGACTGGCTTTCGACGGCACGCGACCCAAAGTTCAATCGGCCCTACACCGAGCTCGTCTACCAGCCGATGGTCGAACTGCTGTCCTACCTGCGCGCTAACGGTTTCAAGACATTTATCGTGTCGGGTGGCGGCGTGGAGTTCATGCGGCCGTGGACGGAGAAGGTCTACGGCGTCCCGCCGGAGCAGGTCATCGGTTCCTCGATCAAGACCGAGTTCAAGATGCAGGACGACACGCCGACCTTGCACCGTCTGCCGGAAGTCAACTTCATCGATGACAAGGCGGGCAAGCCGGTCGGGATCAACGAGCAGATCGGCCGCCGGCCGATAGCAGCTTTCGGCAACTCCGACGGCGATCTCGAAATGCTGCAGTGGACGACGATGGCCGGCGCGCCGGCGCGGCTTGGGATGCTTGTTCATCACACCGATGCGGAGCGAGAATACGCCTACGATCGCAACACCGAATTCGGCCGCCTCGACAAGGCGCTCGACGCGGCGGCGATCACCGGCTGGACCGTGATCGACATGAAATCCGACTGGAAACAGATCTTCAGGGACTAGAACCGCGCGCCCCTCAGCCGGCGGCGCTTACGACATCAGACTTTAACAACGTTCACCAAAGGTGACGGGCTTTCTGCCCATCCCAACTGGGAGGATACCGCCATGAAAGTCGACCGTCTTACTATGCTCATCTTCGCCGGAAGTTTTGCGCTGGCCTCCGCCGTCTCTGCGCAGGACGCCCCGAAGAAGCCGCATGTACCGCTCGAAAAAGCAATTGGCCAAGTCACGCCAACAGGTCCGGTGCCGTCATTGGCCGTGATCAATTCGGCTGGCGCCAAAATCGAAAACGGAAAGCTCGTTCTGACCGGCGTTTCGGCCAACTCGATCGTTTTTGCCGACCGGCCGGTGCGGGCGGCTGGCCATGTGACGACCGAACAATTCATCATGCAATGGGACGACGGCAAGGACAACTTCGCTGTCGATCCTCCCAATGCGACTGTGTCGGTGCTGGGCGGCGATGGATCGGACGTCAGCGATGCCGTCGTCACGCTGAAGACTCCGAAACTTGACGGCACGACACTGACCTTCGACATCGCCGTTTTGGAGGGAAGCCTAAGCGGGGCGACCGGGCCGGCGGCCGTCTTCATCGATCACTTCGGTGGTAGTTTCGGCGGAGGTGGTTTCGGTGGCTTCCATGGAGGCGGTTTCGGCGGCGGCAGCTTCGCCGGAGGCGGTTTCCGTGGCGGAGACTTCGCGGGAGGTGATTTCCGCGGCGGCTACCGCGGAGACGACATCCATATCGGCGACACGAACATCAACCGTGTCGGCGGCACTTACTGGCATGCGCCCGTCTACCACGGGGCCTGGTATCGCGGCGCTCCCGTCGCGGCGGGCGTGGTGGCCGGCACAGCCATTGGAGCGGCAGCAGCCCGCCCCTATTACTACAATTCCTATTACAACAACAATCAGCAATGCGGCTACTACCCCTTCCCGCCTTGCTATTGATCATCCACCTGCCTCACGCCGCCCAGGCGGCGTGACCTTTCCCTCGACATCGGAGGAACACGTAGGACTGAGGCCGGCGGGCCACAGATCTCGGCCATTCCGCCTGATAATCAACCCAAAATAGCGATTTCAGCTTGCCAGGATCCACTTCCTCTTGCACGAATCCGTGCTCGGACGCTGCGGCGGCAGAAGCACCGCTGGGTGGCAAACGAGATCGGGGGATTCTCATGAAAGCCAATTACTTGCATGCGATTGTCTTGCTAGCCGGCGTCGCAGCCGCATCATTCGGCAATGCCGCCGATCTCACACCGCTCGCGCCGGAGGCGAAGACGGTCGAGACCCGGAGCGGCTGGGAATTCACGGTCGCGCCATACTTCTGGGCTGCCGGAATTTCCGGGGACTTACGGCAATTCGGGCTTCCCGAAGTCAACATCGACGCCGATTTCGGCGACATTCTCGACAATCTCGACTTCGCCTTCATGGCTACGGCCGAAGCAAGGTATGACCGCTACAGCGTCGTCGGCGACGTGATCTACGTCAAGCTGGGTGCCGATGCGCACACGCCCCGCGGCATCTTCGCCGACAGCGTCGGCGTGACGTCGGAGACCTTTGCCGGACTTCTCGGCGTGGGTTACGCCGTACTCGAGGATCAGAATGGCCACCTTGACGTGTTCGGCGGCATGAAAGTCTGGTCGGTCGAGACGGACATCTCCTTCAACGGCGGACTTCTGGCCGGTGTGGAGCGGGAAGACAGCGCAACGTGGGTGGACGCGGTCGTCGGCCTGCGCGGGAACTACTTCTTCACCCCGGAAATCTATGTCACGGGATGGGGGCTGGTGGGCGGCGGCGGCGCCGACGTCGACTGGGACGTGGGCCTCGGCCTCGGCTACAAGTTCAACGACACCATCTCGGCAGTGGCCGGATACCGCGCACTGGGCGTCAACTACGAGAACGACGGGTTTGTCTTCGATGTCGTCCAGCAGGGTCCGATCATCGGGGTTTCGTTCCACTTCTAATGACGGCGAGAGTCGCCTTGAACGGTTCGGCGATCATCGCAACTGACGGTCGTCGTGCTCACTTTGTGACAGCCGGATGTCCTGCAGGAGTCGGAAGAGCGACGCCGCCAGGAAGCAGAGTGACGCAATGAACAGTACGGCGGCGCCCGGTTCGTGACGGTATCCCAGAAACGCGACGACGAAGCCGAAGAGGAGCAGAAGCGTCACGCCGATTCCGGCCAGCACCGCCAGGTGTAATGCGCTGTTCAAGAGGCGTTCACGCCGCCTCAGCTCCCCGATTCCCTTCTTCAGCGGGGCTCGGACGTCACTCTCGTCGATCTCGCGGAGGTTTCTGATCCGCTCGGTGACGCCGGAAATCCGATTGACCAAAACCGCCACCATCGCCGCGACGCCATTGAGCATGAACGCCGGTGCGACCGCGTGATTGATCATCGTTGAAAGCTGATCGGCTTCCACTGACATACGGGCACCTTCGATCCCTTCGGCACGAATGGACGGCCGCGGCGCCGGCGAGGCGCTACGGAATGACGTTGACTGCACGCGCGGCCACGAGGACGAGTGTCAGGAGCGAGATGGTGCTTTCGAGCATCATCAGCCCCTTCGCACGTCGGGTGAGTGGCAGCACGTCCGTCGGACTGAAAGCGGTCGCTGTGTTGAATGCCAGTGATAGATAATCGACGTAGAGCGGCCGCCAGTCTGGCGACGCGACTTCGGGAGTCGACGCCTGCGGAAACAGCCAGTCGGGTCTTCCCGCCATCCCACGCGCGATGCGCGAGGGGCCGCCCGCGTCGATCTGCCAATAGAGCAGCGAGAAGGTGAGAACGTTGGTGATCCAGATGGTAAATGACGACGTCAACAGCGACACTGATCGCGTCTCGGGCGGGTGGATGGTAATGATCCCGACCATATCTCCGAGTTCCGCTGCCGTATTGCCTGCGTAGACACTGGCAAGCAGCATGATGGCGATGTGCTCGATTCGTAGCCACACAGCGTTGTCAGCGGACACCGTTACCATGATCATTGGAACGATAGCTGCCACTACGACCGCGTATGAAACCCATCGCGGCATGGCATAGATGTGGTGTGGCAGCACCTCCAATAGGGCGAACACCGCCAGGATCGCCACCACCGGAGGCCAGCGTGGTTCGTCACGACCTGCTTGGATGACATCGCTCATCGTTCCGCCCTCAGTCGGCACCAAGGATCATGTCAGGTGAAGCATTGTGGCGGACGCCGCGAAGGGCGTCCGCTCCGACGTCGTTACGCTACTGTGCGCGTCAATCGTGACCTGTCTTCATTTCCCGGACCTGCTGCATCACCTGCTCCAGATTGTAGCTTGCAGGGTCCTGAAGCGGCGGGAAGGGGATATAGGTCTCGAGATGCTTCAGCCACAACTGCTGGCCGATGGGCAGGATATTCCAGTCATAGACATAGGCGGTGGACGGCGAGGCGATCGCGCCGGCCGTCCCGAAGAGTGTCTTGAGCTGCTGACCGACCGAGGTCTCGAACGGATCGCGCTTGATGTTGACGACCTGCGTCCAAGCGTACGGCATCACCCCGGTAATGAAGCCCGTCGGATCGTCTGACACCATGGCGAAGTACATCTTCCAGTTCTTGTAGCGGACCGCCGACGGCTCCTTGCCGGAATAGTACAAGAACGAGTCGCGCGCGGATGGCGCCTTGCCTTCCAGGAAGTCGCGCTGATCGATCCCATCGAGCGTGGTCTTGACGACATTCGGATACTTGCCAGCCTCGATCTCTTTCTTCAGCCCGTCGCCCTTGGGGCCGCCGGCGATATTCACGAGTGTCGGCAGCCAATCGAGCGAAGAGAACATGTCGTTCTTGACCGTGCCGGGCTCGATGTGCCCCGGCCAGCGCACGACCAGCGGGGCACGCATGCCGCCTTCCCAGGTGCTGAGCTTGCCACCCTTGAAAGGTGTCACGCCACCGTCCGGAAAGGTGAGCGTCTCGGCGCCGTTGTCGGTGGTGAAGACGACGATGGTGTTGTCGAGTTCGCCCATCTCCTCGAGCTTCTTCAAGACGTAGCCGATGTTGTCGTCCATCTGCTTCATGCCGGCTTCGTTGACGCCCCAGTCCTTGCCGCCGGGCTCACCGACCATGTTCAGGTACTTGTCCGGTAGCACGGTGGTGATGTGCATACGGGCCGGGTTGTACCAGACGAAGAACGGCTTCTTGGTCTTTTCCGGATCGTTGCGGTCGAGGAAGTCGATGACCTTCCCGGAAATCTCCTCGTCGATCGTCTTGGAGCGCTCGATCGTCAGCGGACCCTCGTCCTTGCAGGATTGATTTGCCGGCGACCCGTCGGAGGACGTGCAGGCGAGCACCGGGCGCGGCGGCGTCAGGCAGGTCGTGGCCTTCGGGTCCACGGCCGCCGGGTTTTCCGTCAAACCGGGGATCGGCGTGTTTCTGCAAGGTGGCGCGATCCCCTGCTCGGTCGGGGTCTTGTTGATGTCGGGGAAACTCACTCCCTGCATGGCGTCGAGATGATAGAGATAGCCCCAGAACTCCTGGAAGCCATGTGCCGTCGGCAGGGATTCGGTGGTATCGCCGAGATGGTTCTTGCCGAACTCGCCCGTCGAGTAGCCGAGATCATTCAGGAATCTGGCGAGATGAGGCGTGCCGGCCCACAGGTAGGACGGGCTTCCGGGAATTTCCGGCAGGACCATGCCGACACGCACCGGCTGCATGCCGGTGATAAAAGCAGTACGTCCCGCCGTGCAGCTCTGCTCGGCATAGTAGGTCATGAATTTCGCACCCTCATGGCCGATGCGATCGATGTTCGGCGTTTCGCCGACCATCAGGCCCTGATGGTAGATGCTGGGCTGCATCCAGCCGATGTCGTCACCCATGATGAACAGGATGTTGGGCTTCCCGGTCTCCTGCGCGTGGATTGTCGCCGTGCTCGCCAACAGGCTGCCGGCGACTGCCATTGCTGCTGTTATGAACTTTGTAGTCCGTCTCATTCGTAGTGCCTCCCTCAGGGGGTCGCCATATGGACGACCAAGGTTGGTTGAAAGACGAGTCAACGCAAAGGAGGGTTTGTCGGCGACGTCCAAGTTTACCGATTAGCAAAATTGGACAGATCATTTTGGTAGAGACACGGCTCCTCGGCCTGCACGGCGACCCTCGACTTGCGGAAGAGGGATTTCCACTCTTCCATCCATTTTTTACATTGTATTAGCATCACCAGATATTGCCCTTTGGGGAATCCGTCGTGACGAGTCTGCGAGTTGCCTAGCGATCGGAGCCGTCCACGACGCCTTCCATGCAACCGGATCACGACTTCCCTAAAAGGACAACAGGCAGCAACCGCGACCGCATGTCATAAGATGCGCAGAGGCACACTCTCGCTGGGCTCGCTCCCGGCAAAGATTCCATCAATCTCAAGCGCAAAACCGCAAACTGGGACGACAAATACCTCGAGGCCGTAATCCGCGCAAATTAACTCACCCGATCGACCTGGGACAGTGCACCGTATCGTTGATGGTTTCTCCGAAGATCTCTTCGAACGCGGCGCGCAGGCGGATATCGGCATCGATCATCGTCACGAGCAGGCCAAGATCGACGAGGCTGGTGACGCCATAGGCCGAGATGCCACAGGGCACGATGCCGTTGAAATGATCGAGATCGGGATCGACGTTCAGCGACAGGCCGTGGAAGGTCACCCATTTGCGCAGGCGGATGCCGAGCGCGGCAATCTTGTCTTCCGCCATGGTGCCGTCAGGCAGCAGCGGCCTTTCCGGCCGGCGGACCCAGACGCCGACGCGATCCTCGCGGCGTTCGCCGCGCACATTCATCGAATCGAGCGTGCGGATGACGACTTCTTCGAGTGCCGCGACGAAGGCGCGCACATCCTGCCTGCGGCGCTTGAGATCGAGCATGACATAGGCGACGCGTTGGCCGGGGCCGTGATAGGTATATTCGCCGCCGCGGCCGGTCGCGAAGACCGGGAAACGATCCGGCTGGACGAGATCCTTCGCATCGGCGCTGGTACCGGCCGTATAAAGCGGCGGATGCTCCAGCAGCCAGACGAGCTCGTCGCCGCCTTCGGAAATTGCTGCCACTTCCCGCTCCATCGTCTCCACCGCTTCCGCGTAGGGAACGAGCGCATCGGAGATACGCCAGCGCACGGGGCGCGAACCAAGTTTCGGGAGCATCGAGAAATCGAGATCAGTGCGTAGCATGGCAGTCCTTGGCGCTATCCGCAAAAGGAGAGGGCGGGCGCGGGCTTCTATATGGACTTGGGCGAAGAGGGATTCAATCGCTCTTTGCGGCGGGCAGCCGTCTCGCAGACGCAATCAGCCGGGCCACAGGTTTTGCTGTGATATCACAAGTGGCGGTATCGGGGGGAAGGGGCTGCCGCACGCTACGTCTTGTGGCAATGAGATGCAAACCAAAGCACTAAACCCTTGGCCAAAAAGAAAAAACCCGCCGAAGCGGGTTTCTTTGGTGCGGTCGAGAAGACTCGAACTTCCACGGGTTGCCCCACAGCGACCTCAACGCTGCGCGTCTACCAATTCCGCCACGACCGCATCGTGGTAGGGCCGATTTGCGTCGGCGAGGCAGCATGTAGCAAAAGCCTCTGACGGACACAAGCGCGATGTGACAGTTTTTTTTAAAAGCTTGCCCGAGATGTGGAATACGCCGCGTGGGGCATTGAAATTGCAAAAGAAAAGGCCGGAAACCGGCCCTTTCTCGGATCAGGTCAGTGCATCGCGCGGCATGCTTCGGTGCGGCTTGCGCCGCTATCGGCACCTTTCTGGTGCGAACCCTTCGGGCCGATCATGCTGTGGCAATCCGGAAGCGGCTTGATACTGGCGGTTGCCGTGTTGTCGACTTTCGCGGGCTTGGCCATCGCGACGGGTGCGAAACCGTCGCTGTCATTCGTATAGTCGCTGGAATAGGCCGGGGGGGTCACATGCGTCGGGTAGTGGACGGGCTTCGCCGGCGCGACCGGCGTCTGATAGAGGCCATCACCATCGTTGGAATAGTCGTCCATATATTTCGGCTGTGCAAAAGCGGCACTTGCCATGCTGACCGCAAACAGGGTGGCGGCGACGGCGAACTTCATGCGCATGGGTCTATCTCCTCAATCTGTTGTTGAATTCAACAACGTAAAACCAACCCCCGGCAAGACCGAGTCCGCTCCCCAATTCGGGCAATTTTGTGAGAAAGATGACTGCCGTCCTGCGGCGTTTTGTCCAAATAAAATCACATATTTGTCAATGCTCTTGAGGGGTGCGTTACCTTAGCCGGCGCAGTTAATCGCCTGAGAAGTCCGCGCTTTCATCAAGATGACAATCCTGCAATCTTTAATTGATTAACTATTTGTAATTTTAGAGACCCAAAAACCGGAAAGCAGGGTGCTTTCCGATTTTCAAATATGGCGATTTCGTGTCTTTCGGCCTTAATCCTCGTTCGGAATGTGGGCATCTACGCCGATCATCCGCAAGTGGTTTCTCACCCGACGGACACCATCCACGGAGAGGGCACCGAGCTCGACCTTGCGGGCGATGCCGATGGTTTCAACTGAACCTTCCAGCGTCACGGTATGGCCGTCGGCGTGAACTTCGACACTGTCGACATCCACGTCGGGGATGTTCTCCAGATTCTCGGTGACGCGGGCTTCGAGCTCGTCGCTCTCGTCGCGGTCGATCGTATCCGGTTCGAGCGAATCCTTGATCCGGTTCTCGTCGCCGTCCTCGTTCGTGCCGTCGATGCGGAAGCCGCTGTTGCGGTCGCGGTCGAAATTGGCGGAGGTTTCGCCATAGGGGCGGTTTTGACTGCCAGCAGCCTTGGCGCCGTTGCCGTCGGCATAAGGCCAGCCATCGTCCAGATTACGTGCCTCGAAATCGCGGTAATCCTCTTCGCGGGAAAGCGAGGTCTTGTCATTCTTTCCAGGCATTGCCGTCTCCTTCCGGGTTTCCTTTCTGCAGGGCAAACGCCGGAAGGTTGCTATTGGTTCGGCCGACGCCGGCGAAGCCTTAGCTTTTCATCTTTTCCCATTTCCTGATCAGCCGGTCACGCTTCAGCCGCGACAGGCGCTGCAGCCAGAAAATGCCGTCGAGCTGATCGACCTCATGCTGAATGCAGACAGCGAGGAAGTTCGATGCCTCTTCTTCGTGCTGCTGGCCTTCGAGATCCTGATAGCGGAAGCGGATCGCATTTGGACGCAGGACCTCATCCGTGGCGCCGGGCATGGACACGCTGCCCTCCATGTGAACCATCGTCTCGTCCGAGAACCAGGTAATGTCGGGATTGACGTAGATGCGCACGCTATCCGCCTTGTCGAGCTCCAGCACGGTCACGCGCTGGAAGACGCCGATATGGGCTGCGGTAATGCCGACGCCGGGTGCTGCGCGCATCGTCTGCAGCAGATCGTCGGCAAGCTCGGACAGGGCCGAATCGAACGAGGTTACCGGTGTGCAGACCGTCTTCAGGCCGGGATGCGGGTAGCGGAGAATCGGGCGGATCGGCACAGCTAAGCTTCCTTTCGATAAACGGCAGCGGAAACAGGAGCATCTCCGCTTTTCTTCGAAGCGCGAAAATGCTCCGTTTTATCGTCACGCAATGCCGGCGCAAAACCGCTACACACTTTTGCTGGCATTGCATAAAGCCGATCACAGGCATTGTCATCAGAAAGCATGTGTTTGAGCTTTACGGCAGAAATGCTTTGGGCTAGAGCGCCGTGCGTCCGTTCGGACGCGCAAAGGACGCTCTACCTTTTTGAATCTACGCATCAGGCTTTCCGAAAATCGGTTCCGATTTTCGGGCCGATGCTGTAACAGGTCGATCAAGGATTCCGGCTGCGGCAAGGCAGGGCGGAATTCGCTTATCCGCTTGTTGACAATGCATTTTCAGCCGACATTTTCGAATGCGGCTCGATAGTCTTTGAAATCAGATAGAAATGCGAGGGCGGCATATGACGACGACCGATACCGAAGACCGCATTCGCAAGCGTCCGACCGACGAAGACGTCGATATCTATAACGAAGACGGCAGTGTGCGCAGCGATTTCCTGGCGCGGCTGGGTGCAGCTATCGCCGACCGCGACACGCTGTTTCTTCGCCAGAACGTCGCGCGCCTGCACGAATCGGAAATAGGCGACCTGCTCGAATCGATCCAGCCGGATCAGCGCCTGGCGCTGGTGCGCCTGCTCGGCGACGATTTCGACATGACGGCGCTGACCGAAGTGGACGAGACGATCCGCCGCGAGATCGTCGACCAGCTGCCGAACGAACAGATCGCCGCAGCCATCGGCGAACTGGATTCGGACGACGCCGTCTACATTCTCGAAGACCTCGACAAGGAAGACCGGGAAGAAATTCTCGCGCAGCTGCCGTTCACGGAGCGCGTTCGTCTTCGCCGCGCCCTCGATTATCCCGAAAGCTCGGCTGGCCGGCGCATGCAGACGGAATTCGTCGCCGTGCCGCCATTCTGGACAGTCGGGCAGACCATCGACTACATGCGCGACGAAGAAGACCTGCCTTACTCCTTCTCGCAGATCTTCGTCATCGACCCGACCTTCAAACTGCTCGGGGCCGTCGATCTCGACCAGATCCTCCGCACCAAGCGGCAGACGAAGATCGAAGCCATCATGCGGGAAACCAACCATCCGATCCCCGCAGAGATGGACCAGGAAGAGGCCGCCCAGCTCTTCGAACAATACGACCTTCTGTCCGCTGCCGTCGTCGACGAGAACGAGCGTCTCGTGGGTGTGCTGACCATCGACGACGTCGTCGACGTGATTCATGAAGAGGCGGACGAGGATATCAAGCGACTCGGCGGTGTCGGCGACGAAGAACTGTCCGACAACGTCATTTCGACCGTGCGCTCGCGCTTCCTCTGGCTCTTGATCAATCTGGGCACCGCCATGCTGTCTGCCAGCGTCATCGGCCTGTTCGACGGCTCTATCGAGAAGATGATCGCACTCGCGGTGCTGATGCCGATCGTCGCTTCCATGGGCGGCAATGCCGGCACGCAGACCATGACCGTGACGGTGCGTGCGCTCGCGACCCGCGACCTCGATATCTACAATGCCGGCCGCATCATCCGAAGGGAGGCCGGTGTCGGCATCCTGAACGGAATGCTCTTCGCCTTGCTGCTGGGCATGATCGCCGGCACCTGGTTCCACAATTACCAGCTTGGCGCCGTCATCGGCGCGGCCATGATCATCAATCTGATCGCGGCGGCCCTTGCCGGCATCCTGCTGCCGCTGCTGCTCGACAAGATGGGGGCGGACCCGGCGATTGCGTCGTCCGTGTTCGTCACGACCGTCACCGACTGTACCGGCTTCTTCGCCTTTCTCGGCCTAGCGACATGGTGGTTCGGCATCTGAGTGCCGAAATTGACTATTACGTAAAAGTCAATATTATGTCAGATCGATGACGGGGATGAGATGCTAGTGAACAAATACTATACCATAACGGAGCTGACGCGCGAATTCGGGGTGTCGACGCGTACGCTTCGCTTCTATGAAGATGAGGGCTTGATCCATCCGGAGCGCCGCGGCCGCACCCGTCTGTTCCGTCCTGCCGACCGGCGCCTCATTCAGGAAATCCTGCGTGGCCGGCGCATCGGCTTCACCATCGCCGAAATCCGGGAAATCATTCAGGTCTACAAGGAGCCGCCGGGCGAACTCGGCCAGCTCAAGCTGTTGATGAAGCGTGTAGACGAAAAGCGGGAAGAGCTGCGCCAGAAGCGCAAGGACATCGACGAAACGATCACCGAGCTCGACAATATCGAGGAGGCCTGCCTCGGCCGCCTCGCCGAGATCGGCGTTACCACCTGATCATTACATGATCACTGATCATTGCTGCGGCGCCGGTTCGATCTGGGCGCTGCATTGGCCGGCAAGCGCCATAATCCGCTCATCATCCGCTTTGACCTCGCCTGCCTGGAATGGCGTGAAGAGCTGCTGTGCCTGCAGTTGATCGAGCGTGCACTGGCAGAAACTGCGGCAAAGCGCTTCGCCTTGTTCGACCGTGCAGGACGTATTGCACTGGCGCAGATAGGTCGCGACGGAATCAGGCTTCGGCGGCGCGACGATGAAGGTCAGGCCATAGGCGATGGCGATCAGCACCGGCTGGTGGATCAGATAGAAGGCAAGGCTATGGCGGCCGAGGCGCGCAAGCCATGTTCCGCCAGTGCCAAGAGCTGTAAGTCGCTGCGGCAGGTTTGTCCGGAAGGCGAGGCGCGCAAGGCTCATTCCCAGGAAGAAGGGCGTCGCCCAGGGGAAGAGCGGTACATAGTCGTTCGACCGGTCGGGCGTGGCCGCAAAGCCGAGCCAGGCAAGATATCTCGGGTCGAATAGGTGCGAACTCAACACACCGGGCATGACGAAAGTGTCGGTGATCCAGGCGACGAACAGTGCCAGCGTGACGAGCAGCGTCACCGGCAACGGCAGGCGCAGGAAGACCACGCCTATGAGGCTCAGGACCGCGATGGAATGCAAGATGCCGAAATAGATCCACCCGCCGGGCACCAGATACAGCGTGGCCGCTGAGATCACCGCGGCGGCAGCGGCAATCATCCCGAAACGCTTCCAGAAGGACGGCCAGCGGATCTCCGGCCGGCTTGATAGTACAAGGCTGACGCCGACGATGAAGAGGAACGTTGTGGCGATCGCCCGCGCATAGATCTTCAGCCAGCCGGTTTCGGCCGTTCCGGGCGTAAGATAGCCCATGAACTCCAGATCCCAGCTGAAGTGGTAGGAGGCCATGGCAAGCAGTGCTGCACCACGCGCCGTATCCACGAGGCCGATACGCGGTGGTTTTGCGTGAGCCGCCGCTTCCGTTGCCGACACTATCATTCACAATCCCCCGGACAGCTCATCACCGTCACTCGCTGACGGCCTGTCGCGCTGAACAGCAGAAAGGTGGAGATTTGGTGGCGGGTTCGCGTCCATGATGGCGAGGCGCGCTTCCGAGAAGAACTGCCGACGGGTCAGAACGAAGACGACGATCGCCGTCGTACCCATAAAAACATAGGGATTGATGAACCAGCCGAGATAACCGATCGACAGGAAGATCGCCCTGAGCCCCTCGTTGAAATGGCCGCCGGCGATGACGTTCATGCGGATGACCCGCTCTGCCGCTCGCTCGGCGGCGATCATGTCCTTCTCCGAGTCATGCACCATCGGAATGCCGCCGAAGAGAATGGTGCAATAGTTGAAGAGGCGATAAGCCCAGCCGAACTTGAAGAAGGCGTAGCCGAACAAAGCAGCAAGGCCGCCGACCTTCATCTCAAAGACCGCATGCCCGCTATGGAAGACAAAGGGCAGGTCGGCGAAAACCGCATCCACCTTTTCCGTCGCCCCGAGCAGCGCAAAACAACTGCCGACCGCGAAGATGGACGTCGAGGCGAAAAAGGCCGTGCCATTCTGCAGCCCGGCCATGATCTGGGTATCGATCATCTTCAAGTCGCGGCGCAGGGAATTATATATCCATTCACGCCGCCGCTCCACCATGGCATGGGTCAGGCTCGTGCGCCCGAAGAAGGTCTGGCCGCGCAGCAGCCAGGAATAGCCCATCCAGATAAAGATAAAGAAGGCAAGCGCGATGTAGTCCGCCGTCGTCATCATCAGCGAGTCAGTTCCCGTAGAAATGCGGCCACTCTACAGATGCATTCGAATGCTGCAATGACCGGCAAGATGAGAATCACTGGCAAGACGGGCAGCTTCGAATTAGTGTCCAGCCGGATGTCGCACCGGTTCAAGGCGATGTCGGTCCGCCACGCGGATTCCGAACCGAGTTCGCATAGTCTGCATCGTCAAGTTTAAAAGGCGCCTCCATGTTTCTTTCGGTGTTCGATGTGTTCAAGATCGGTGTCGGGCCGTCGAGCTCGCATACGATGGGGCCGATGACGGCTGCCAACCGGTTCCTTGAGCTCATCCTGTCCAACGAATGGCCGCGCCCTTCCACCGGCGCGCAGGTGGCCGCCATCAAGGTCAGCCTGCACGGGTCGCTCGCCCATACGGGTATCGGCCACGGAACGGGCAGGGCGGTCATCCTCGGCCTGATGGGCGAAGCGCCCGACAAGGTCGATCCCGATCGCATGGATGCCATCATCGACGAGGTCGAGAAGAGCGGACGGATCAAGCCTGAGGGACATCCGGCCTATCAGTTCCAGCCGAAGACAGACCTGATCTTCGACAAGAAGCAGCCACTGCCGGGCCACGCCAACGGCATGACCTTCTCCGCCTATGACAAGGACGGCCGGCTTCTCGTCAAGCGCATCTATTATTCCGTCGGCGGCGGCTTCGTCGTCACCGATACGGAGCTGGAGCAGATGCGGGCGCGCAAGAAGGCGTCGCAAGGCACTTACAAGGTGCCTTATCCTTTCGCCAGCGCCAAGCAGATGCTGGAAATGGCCGAACGTTCCGGCCTGTCGATCGCGCAGATGAAGCGCGCCAACGAGGAAAGCCAGCGCAGCCGCGAGGAACTTGATTCCGGTCTCGACCGCATCTGGGAAGCGATGCGCTCCTGTATCGAGCGCGGGCTGAAGGTCGAGGGCATCATGCCCGGCGGCCTCAACGTCAGGCGCCGCGCCAAGCATATTCACGACAAGCTGCAGGAGGAGTGGCGCAGCAACCGCGCCAACCCGCTGCTCGCCAATGACTGGCTGAGCGTCTACGCAATGGCGGTCAACGAGGAGAACGCCGCGGGCGGGCGCATCGTAACCGCGCCGACCAATGGCGCGGCGGGCGTCATTCCCGCGACGATCCGCTACTACGAGCATTTCCACGAGGACTGGGACCGGAAAGGCATCCACGATTATCTGCTGACAGCAGCGGCAATCGGCGGCATCATCAAGCACAATGCGTCGATCTCTGGCGCGGAAGTCGGCTGTCAGGGCGAGGTCGGCTCGGCTGCCGCGATGGCAGCCGCCGGCCTCGCAGCGGTTATGGGCGCCACGCCGGCCCAGATCGAGAATGCCGCGGAAATCGCCCTCGAACATCATCTCGGTATGACCTGCGATCCGATCGCCGGCCTGGTGCAGGTTCCCTGCATCGAGCGCAATGCGCTTGGTGCCGTGAAGGCGGTCACGGCCGCATCCCTCGCAGTGAAGGGCGATGGCCAGCATTTCGTGCCGCTCGATGCCTGTATTGAGACGATGCGCCAGACCGGCTACGACATGAGCGAGAAATACAAGGAAACCTCGACCGGCGGCCTTGCCGTCAACGTCGTCGAATGCTGAGTTTGTGGACGTTTCCCGCTTGTTACTTGACGCTGCCGGTCAAAAGGATTTCAACGGCAGCATGGCACTGAATCTCATCAAACTCTGCGTCGGCTGCGACTCGATCGAAGATCTGCGTGAATGGGTGGCCGAGCGCTCGCTGCGCGCCATTGCCGCCGGTCAAGAGCCACATTCTGTCCATACGACCCGCATGGTGCCCAAACGCGTGGAAGAGCTGCTCGACGGCGGTTCTCTCTATTGGGTGATCAAGGGGCAGGTGCAGGCCCGGCAGAAGATTCTCGACATCCAGACGTTTACGGACGGAGAGGGGATCGGGCGCTGCCACCTGATGCTCGGCCCCGAGGTAATCGAAACCTCGGTGCAGCCGAAGCGCGCCTTCCAGGGCTGGCGTTATTATCCTCATGAGGATGTGCCGCGCGATCTTGACAGCCTCGGCACCGGCATTGCGGAACTGCCCGCGGATCTCCGCCGCGAGCTTTCGGAACTCGGCCTACTCTAACGCACTTCAGCGCAGGCGCAGCACGACGGGCGAGGTGCCATCAGGCGAAGTGATGTGCAGATGGATATGCGCTTCCGGCTGCGAATAGCGCCAGGCGCGCGCGCCGTGGCAAAGCAACAGGTTGATGAGATCACGCGTCTTCGCCGATTTCGCCTTCGGGCGCTGCAGGCCGATTTCGGCGAGGCGGAGCGCTGCCTCGTGCAGCGGATGCAGGCCTGAGCGCCCCTTGTTGACCGCCCGGCGCCCTGCAGGCGCATTTGGAACATTCTCGTTGATCGACATCATCTTCCTCGTACGCAATACAAACCGAACTAGGATCGACTGCCGGCAGCGCGAACACCGCAGCCGGCAGGCAGGGGCGCCGCCAAATCAGTCATAGGCAGCGCCAGATATCTCATTGGGCAGCCGCCCAGCACTTGACGCCAGCCTTCTTGAGAGCCTTGCAGGCGTTGACCGCATCACGCTGGCCGTCGAAGCCGCCGAAGCGGGCGCGATAGACCTGATCGCCGTCATTGGCATAGGCGACAGCGAAGGGCTTTGCAGAACTCAGCGCCTTGCCGCCCTTGGCCTTTGCGCTCTGCAGAAGATCCATCGCCGATTCACGGCTTGCGGAAACACCGATCTGGACAACCCAGCCCGATGGCTGCGGCACTTCCCTGGCGGCAACCTCCTTGGCAGGAGCAGGCTTTGTCGAGGCCGTCGTCAGTTCATCGACCGACGTATCACCCTGTTCCGGCGGCATATAGGCAGGCGCAGGTGTCGGCACGGCAACGGAAGCCTGTTCCTGCTGCTTGATCGCGACGGTCTTGACCTTGGTCGGAGACGGCATCTGCTGCGTTACCAGCGGATTGTCGGTCTTGCGTGTCGAGGTCTCTGCGTAGGCGACCTCTGTGCTTGCCGCCTGATAACGTGCGTCCGGCAGCGGACCCTTGTGCGGCAGGCCGAGATCGGCGACGGCTGCCGTGACCGGCTGCTGATCTGCGGTAATCGTCTTCTTTTTCGCGACCTGGGCAACCTTGGCAGGAGAAACCGGAGCAGGCGTTTCAATCATCTCAGGCATCGGCTTCGACTGGGCGACGAGCGTGCCGCCGCTGGTGGAAGCCTTCGGCATGTAGGTGGCGAGTAGCCTGCGCATCTGCGCGTCGCGGGCAGGAGTGGACGCCCCGCCGAGAACCACACCGACAATCGACTTGCCGTCGACCTGCAGCGAACTGACCAGATTGAAGCCGGCAGCGCGGGTGTAACCGGTCTTGATGCCATCGACGCCGCGGACGGAGCCGACGAGGCGGTTATGGCTGCGGATCACGCGGTTGCCGAACTTGAAGGCGCGCGTATTGAAATAACCGTAATATTGCGGGAAATGCTGACGAAGGGCGATGCCGAGGCGGGCCTGATCGCGGGCCGTCGTCATCTGCGCGGTATTCGGCAGACCATTGGCGTTGCGATAGGTCGTGCGCGTCATGCCGAGCGCATGGGCCTTGGCTGTCATCATCTGGGCGAAACGATCTTCCGAACCGCCGAGCATTTCGCCGAGGGCGGTCGCAGCATCATTGGCAGACAACGTCACGAGGCCGAGGATACCCTGTTCGACAGTGATCGTGCCGCCGGCGCGTACACCAAGCTTGGTCGGCGCCTGGGCGGCAGCGTGAGCAGAGAAGGGGACGGGCGTATCAAGGCGAATGCGACCCTGCTCGAGGGCCTCGAATGTCATGTAGAGCGTCATCATCTTCGTGAGCGACGCCGGATATTGCAGACGGTCGGCATTCTCGCTGTAGAGAACATTTCCCGTCCGGGCATCGACGACGATACCGGCATATTTCGGATTTGCAGCTTCCGCTTCGGCATTGACCGAGTCGACCGCGACGATCGCGATAGCCATCGAAAGGATCGTCAGCACCTTTGCGAGGAAACCGGCAGACCGCGGCGATGATACGGAGGAAATTGACCTTGACACTATTCGACTCTTCGCTTGCATTTCTGATGTTCGGCGGGCCACGCACCCCCTGTTGCGCAACCGGCTGTCTTTGAAAACTACCGGTTCAGCGTTACCAATCCGTTTATGATGAATCGTTTCTTCAGACATCGGTGGGGATTTTAGCGAACTGTTGCAGACTGGCTCACCAGCCGGGTTTGCACAAAAGTCCTGATCGCGGCATCAATATGGCCCCAGTCGGCCAAATGACGGCTTGAGAACCGGTAGAGCACACTCAAGTCCTTGCCGACCTTGATATCGCGCTGGCAATCTCCGCTGGTCGCCGTTTCCACAGACGGGGGCAGAACGCAGCGCACGACATAATCGTCGGCACCTGCGCGCGGCGCAGCCAGCAGAACCTCGCCGCTGTAGCCGGCATCGGCACGCAAGCGGTGCAACGTCAGGCCATGCGCAAAGGCTTCCGGCGCACCGTCCATGAGATGCGAATAGATCGGCTCCAGCCGGCCCGACATGTCCCGCGACATCGTGCCTTGGGTGATTTGCAGGAAAATCAGGCCCGACGATTGGGCGGTATCGTCGAAACGCTGACGTGTGTCCTTGCTGTAACCCTGCATTTCCGGCCAAGTGAGGTAGAGATCGACCCGTTCAGCCGCCCCGTCATGACGTTCACTCGGGAAGCGAATCGTGTTGGCGGGCAGGCCGACCGTATCGCGGCCGATGGTGAGCGTGATCGTGGTGGTGCTTTCCGTATTGCCGGCAAGAGAAATGTGACGGCCGAACCATCGACCGGCAACGCTGATCGCAACCGTCAGCAGCGCCAGGACCGCAATCGTTGCAGTGACACGAACCAGGAAGCGGGTCGAAAGAAGGGGCTGCTCGGCAAGATGGCCCGCGGCGGAATGGCTCATCGTCGTCCTCGGATATCGGGCCGCCGCAGGAAAAACGCGAGTCGTCGGTGCCGGTGTAGAATCTCTGTTGAGGATGATGAGATGGCGGAGTTAATGGGCCGTTAACTCTGTTTTGTGGGAGCGCTACAAAAGAAGCGAGCCGTTCCCGGGACAGCGGGAACGGCTCTGGGCGCCGGTCGGGACGGGGATGCGGGGACTGACCGGGGCCGGTATGCCTGTTACTTCACGCTACCGACAGCGACGGCGCGACCGTCCTGCAGCTTCGTCCAGCGAGCCGGATCGTCAGCGGACTGGCGCTTGAGGTAGGTGTATTCGGTATCCGACCACAGCAGCACCTTGTTGCGCATGTTGTCGAGAACGAAGTCGCCATGGTCGGTGCGGACCGTCAGCACGGCGTGGCCTTCGCCGTTCGGCTGCAGCACGACAGTCATCAGGGTGTCTGAGGGAGAAAAGCCAGCATCGATCAGCATCTTGCGCTTCAGCAACGCGAAATCCTCGCAGTCGCCGACGGTGCGCGGATAGGCCCAGCGCTCCTCGACACCGTAGATCTCTTTGTCCGTCATCGGCTGGATGGTGGAGTTGACCGTGTAGTTGACCTTGAGAATTTCCTTCCAGCGATCCTCGGTCAGGATCGCCGGGCCGGCATCGCCACCGGCATAGGCACATTCGCTCGGATTGGCCTGACAGAATTCATAATGTCCGATCGGCGGGCTCGCATTGCCTGCAAGCGTCATGCTGGCGGGTGATGCCTGTCCTGCGCCCGCCATTGCCGCTGTCATTGCAGCGGTCAGAAGGCCGCCTTTCAGAAGATTTCCAATTGCCATTATCGTCTCCCCGTTATGAGGATGACAATGACACGGACGTTTTTATCTCACGCAAAATTACGCAATAAAATTAAGAGCTTACTTTATTCAAACACGCAACGAACTTGATTCAAATCCATATCGAATACGCCTAAAATTAAGAGCGTATTCGTGTCGAATTCGATTAAAATTGAAGGATTGGGGAAAAGGTTTCCGAGCCGGAAATGGCAGGAAACCGGACAGGCCGTTAACGAATTTCGATATGCCGGGTAAATTTCTGCAATGGGCCTCGGCGGGGACGGCAGCCGGCGGATGCCTGATCGAAGCCCACAAACAGGCGGAATCGCCGCTCCAAAAGCCGATTTCGCCTCACGTCTTAAATTCCAGCCAAAAAATAATTTCGTCAGAAATCGCGAAATCTGTTCGTCGCAGCGACAATCGCGGCGGCGATATCGGCATTTGCTGTAGAATGCGCCGCCTTCGGCAGCACGATGAGTTCAGCGCCGGGCCATGCGCGGGCAAGTTCCCAGGCGGTGACAAGCGGCGCTTCGATATCGAAACGTCCGTGGATGAGGATTCCGGGAATGCCCGCGAGGCGACCGGCATTCTCCAAGAGGATGCCGTCTTCCAGCCATGCACCCTCGCGGAAATAATGGGTGATGATGCGGGCGCGCGTCAGAAGATAACGCGGATCGGACCAGCGGCGCGGCAGGCCGGCGGGATCGGCGAGAAGAATGGTGGCCGCTTCCCATTCATGCCAATCGCGCGCCGCCTTCAGCCGCACCTGCTCTTCGGGATCGTGGAGCAGTCGATGATAGGCGCTCACCCGGTCGAGGTCGCGGAGTTCGGGCGGCAGCGCCTCACCGAAACGGTGCCATTCCTCGGGAAAGAGCGGCGCTATGCCGCGATAGAGCCAGTCGATCTCGGAACGCCGTGTCGTGGTGACGCCAGCAATCACGATGCCGCTGACATGGTCCGGATGGGATTGCGCATAGGCGAGCGCCAGCGTCGAGCCCCAGGAATTGCCGAAGATCGCCCACTTTTTCACGCCAAAGAGGGCGCGCAGCCTCTCCATATCCTCGATGAGATGCACGGTCGTGTTACGGGAGAGGTCGGTTGCGGCGTCTGCGGCATTCGGCAGGCTGCGCCCGCAATTGCGCTGATCGAAGAGGATGATGCGATAGGTGGACGGATCGAAATAGCGCCGCGCCGCCGTGGAGCAACCCGACCCCGGCCCGCCATGCAGCACGAGTGCCGGCTTGCCGACGGGATTGCCGCAGGTTTCCCAATAGACGAGGTTGCCATCGCCTGTATCGAGCAGGCCGTGTTGATTGGGTTCGATTTCGGGAAACAGGACTGACATGACCGCGCCATTCGTTCAGGCGCGCTGTATCCTTCAAGTCTGTGACGGATAAATGACGGAAGCGGATTCTGTGGCGTTTGCCGCATAGGCCCGAAAACCGAACGCAGAACGGCGGCGCACCTTTGCCAGAATTAGAGGAATTCGCGCAGCGTCTCGCGCGACTGGACCGACAGGAACTCGATCGCAACACCTTCCGAGAAGTGGCGAACGACACGGCCGCGCATGTTGCCAAGACGAACAGGCGTGCCGAGCGGCGGACGCACTTCGCAATCGACGGCGGCGCCCGAGAGCGAAAGGTCCATGATGCGGCAGATATAGCGTGTGCCGTCCTCGAGGGTGAGTTCGGTCTTAGTCTCGCGCGGGGTCAGACGATCATGACGACGATCTTCCGGCAGGCCGAGCTCGTGTTTGTTGGCAAGCCAGGTGAGCTGGGCCGCGAGCTTCTCGCGCTTGCGATCGGTGGCGTTGATCGACATGGTGAAACCGCGCATATCAACCGTCTGCACATGGCCTTCGACGCGGCCGAGATGGTCGATGTAAGCGACAACACGTTCATTGGCGCGCGGGCGGCCGGCGCAGGTGACATACATGTCGCCGGGCGACATATCGATCACCACGCACTCGAATTCCTCGTAATTCGCAAGCATCAGGCGGCCCTGCATATTGATGGGCACGCGCTGGAATACTCCCTGTTCAGGGCGCGGCGCAGGTCTGTGCGTCTGAGCGGACTGGAACGAGTGCATCAAAGGGCTTCTTCATGAAATTGCTAGGCCCAATCCTTACCCCCAATCCATTAACAGAAGGTTGTGGGACCAGCCGCTCTATAACCCTAAAGTACTATGGGCGGCGATCCAAAATCGGACAGTCAGCGAGCAGTTGCCCCATGCAGGAAATGCGACATGACGCGCAGCACGGCCTGGCCGAACGTGGCGTGTTTTTCGGCCGCCACTTCGACGGGGCGACGGGGTTCGACCTGGGCCGCGCGACCGAACTTGTCGTGCAGCAGGCGGCTGCGGTCAAGGGCAAGAAGCTCCAGCGGCACGATCTCCAGCCAGCTTGCGGCAACGGCAGGCGCAATGGCGCCCAGCAGACGGTCGCAGCCACCTTCGGGCGAACGCAGCGGCATCATGATGATCTCGAAGGCCGCGTGATGGCCGGCGGTGCTATAGCCAGTTGCGTTGAAAAGCGTCGGGATGGCGTGATCCATGACGCCTTTGGCGGTTTTCTCGATATCTTCGTTCTGACCGTTGGCCCAGAGAGCGGAAAAGCGTTCGCCGCGCAGGTCGTGGCCGAAGAGATCGCAGATCTTCGCGCCGGCAAGGCGGAAGCGGATCTGCCGGTCTGCCTCGGTCTCCAGAATGAAGAGGCTCGACAGGAGGTGAGGGATCGCGCCGGGCTCGATCTGCGATTTCAGCGGGGCATCCTGCTCACCGCGCAGAGCATTCCAGTAGTCGAAGATATCGGTCGTGATCTGAAGGCGCATGACGCTGTCTCATTTCGGTTCATTGGCGGGCGGTTTTCGCCCCTTCACCTTCTACCTTGCGGATTTCATGCCAAATCCGGGGAGTTAAGGTTAATAGATGGTTTCGCTTGAGTGCAGTGGGCTGTCGTGAGACCGTTTCTTCATCACTTCGAACAGTGAAGTTCTGCACAAGACTTGCCGGGGCAGGGGTCATCCACAGAGCGCCATTCGCCCATTCGGGCGAACAAAGGACGCTCTACTCTTTGAGTACGCATCAGGCTTTCCGACAATCGATTTCGATTTTCGCGCCGATGCTTGGGCAAGCCGTCCGGCCATACCGGACGGCTTTTTTTTTGAAGCCGGCTCCTGTATGGCTGAGGCCTCAAAACGAGGCGACACAAGCATGAATGAACAGACGTCCGGGCCTGACGAGGCATTCCAGCCTTCACAGCCCGAACCGCCGGCCCGCCCGCCGCGCCAGCCGGTTTTCAATCTTCCGCCGGCATTGCTCGCGACGCTGCTGCTTCTGATCCTGATCTATGCCGTGCAATCGCTGCTGCCGGTCTATTGGTCTAGGTGGTTCCTGTTCAGCTTCGGCTTCATTCCGCTGCGTTATGCCGTCTCGCTCGCGGAGCAGGGACCGCAGCTCTACTGGACGCCGGTCACCTATTCGCTGCTGCATGGAAGCGTCGAGCATATCGTCTTCAACGGGCTATGGCTGATGGCCTTCGGCGCGCCGGTCGTACGCCGCATCGGCACGGCCCGATACATCATCTTTTGGGTTCTTTCTTCTGCCGCCTCGGCTGCGCTGCACGCGGCGCTGAACTGGGGCAGCGAAGGGCTGCTCATCGGCGCCTCCGGCGTTGTCTCGGGGCTGATGGGCGCGGCCTGCCGCTTTGCCTTCCCCCCCGGGCGGCAGATGTTCGGCCCGGCGCATCTCAATCCACGCCTGTCCGTCACGCAGGCGGTTCAGAGCCGCACCGTGATCATGTTCATGCTTTTCTGGCTGGTCGGCAACGCGCTGATCGCCGTCGGCATTCCGCTTGTCGGCGACGGCAGCCAGGAAATTGCATGGGACGCGCATATCGGCGGTTTCGTCTTCGGCTTTTTCCTCTTTGCGCTGTTCGACCGAAAACTGCCGCCGGAACCCGTGCCGACCCCTGACGATGAGTTGCAATCCTGAGCCAAGCAGTGCACCATTGACCGATCCGCGATGGGGGGAGAGACCGCCGCGGAGCCTGTGTTCCCGACAAGTGTTTCGCTTCGCCATAGGAGGTCCGAATGGCCAGTTCCGTCAAAGCAATACTCGATCTGAAGGGTCGTGACGTCGTCACAACGGGGCCGAACACCACGGTTTCGGAGGCGGCTGCTATCCTCAGCAAGAAGAAGATCGGCGCGATCGTCGTCCTCGGCATGGAGAACAAGATTTCCGGCATGTTCACCGAGCGCGATCTCGTGCATATCGTCGCCAAGGCCGGCAAGAACGGGCTCGACCAGACGCTGTCTTCCGTCATGACCTCGAAGGTATTCCGCTGCAACGAGCAGACCTCGGTCAACGAGCTCATGGAGTTGATGACCAGCAAGCGCTTCCGCCACATTCCGGTCGAGGCTAACGGCAAGCTCGCCGGCATCATCTCGATCGGCGACGTCGTGAAGTCGCGCATCGCCGAGGTCGAGCGCGAGGCCGAAGAGATCAAGGCCTATATTGCGAGCTAATTGGAGATCGCTGAGTCAGGGATGCCTCGCGTAGAGTTCCTGCATGCGCTGCAGCTCGGGCAGCCTTGCCCGAGCTTCCTCATAGCCACGTTCGATGGCTTCCCCCGCACGATGGAATTCCGACAGGCCGATGTCCGACAGGCGCGGCTGCAATGAAATGTCGGGCGGGTCGCCGGCAAGGCGGGCGCGGGCGATACGATCCTGAATGATGTTGAAGGCCTGCACCATGACGCCGGTCATGCCGAGCCGCGCGGCATAGGGCGCGTTCTTCTGCTGCTGAACTTCGGCTGGCGAGAGACTGGCATTGTGGCGGACAACGGCGGAACGGCCATAGAGATCGTAGTTGAGGTTGACGGCGACGACGAGCGGCTGCTCATAGCTGCGGCAGACGGAAACCGGCACGGGATTGACGAGCGCGCCATCGACAAGTGTGCGGTTATTGCTGCGGATCGGTTCGAAAATGCCAGGCAGGGCATAGGATGCGCGGATGGCCGTGATCAGCGAGCCGTTGGCGATCCAGACCTCGTGCCCGGTATTGACTTCGGCCGCGACGGCGACGAAGGGCCGGTCGAGATCTTCTATCGTCAGGCCTTCCAGATGTTCCTGCATGCGCTTGGTCAGCCGCATGCCGCCAAAGAGGCCGGAACCGCCGATCGTCAGATCGAGAAGGCTTGCGATGCGGCGCATGGTGAGCGAGCGGGCAAAGTTTTCCAGCTCGTCCAGCTTGCCGGCCAGGTAGCAGCCGCCGACGAGCGCGCCGATCGAGGTGCCGGCGATCATGCCGATCTCGATGCCTGCCTCATCGAGCGCGCGCAGCACGCCGATATGCGCCCAGCCGCGAGCGGCTCCGCCGCCGAGCGCGAGAGCAAGCTTTGCTCTCTCTTCGGATGCGGGTTGAACGGGGGGAACTGCCATATCCTGAAGCGCTGCCGTGCCGGAACTGCTGCCCTCGGCGCTTTGACGATGCATATTCCAGCCCAGCATGGCGTCCCTCCCTCCCGGCAGAACACTTGGATTGCTAATTAGTCGCCCCGAACCCTTACCAAATTGTACATAGAGGCGATTTGCGTCGCAATAAGGGGCAGGCGACCGGGATCTGGGCTATTTCCCGTAAATGTCCTTCGGATCGAAGTGCAGATCGTCATCGACGATGGTCAGAACAGGCTTTCCATCTTCGAGAGTGACGGTACGGTAGAAGCAGGAGCGGCGGCCCGTGTGACAGGTGGCGTCGTGGCCGGCAACCTCGACCTTCAGCCAGATGGCGTCCTGATCGCAATCCGTGCGGATTTCCTTGACGGTCTGGAGATTGCCGGAGGTTTCGCCCTTCTTCCAGATCTTGCCGCGCGAGCGGCTGAAATAGTGGGCGATGCCGGTCTGGATGGTCAGCGCCAGGGCCTGCGCATTCATATGGGCGACCATCAGGAGTTCGCCGTCACCGGCATCGGTGACGATAGCCGTGATCAAGCCGCGATCGTCGAAGCGCGGCGTGAAATCGCCAGCATCCTCCAGCTCGGATTTATCGTCCGACGGCTGATTGAAAATCATCTCACGCATCGCGGCCCTCCTGAGGGAGCCGGTATCAGCGGCCCCTTACCATTGTCATGAATCGGACCTGATCGGCCGGTTCAGTCTTGAACGTTCCTGTAAAGGTTGTCGTCAATGTGGTCGAGCCCTGCTTCTGAACGCCGCGCATAGCCATGCACATGTGTTCGGCCTCGATCATGACGGCGACGCCGCGTGGACGCAGCGTTTCGTCGATGGCTTTGGCGATCTGCGAGGTCATCGTTTCCTGCGTCTGCAGGCGGCGACCGTAGATTTCAACGACGCGGGCAATCTTGGAGAGGCCGAGAACCCGTCCGTCCGGCATATAGGCGACATGCGCCTTGCCGATGATCGGCACCATGTGATGTTCGCAATGGGAGAAGAAGGGAATGTCCTTCACCAGCACCATGTCATCGTAGCCGGCAACCTCTTCGAAGGTCCGGCCGAGCACATCTTCGGGGCTCATCTCGTAACCGGCGAAGAGCTCGCGATAGGCCTTGGCGACGCGGGCAGGCGTATCCATCAGGCCTTCGCGCGACGGATCGTCGCCGGCCCAGCGCAACAGGACGCGGACGGCGTCTTCTGCCTCCTGCTGGGAGGGGCGGTCGGATTCACGGGCGGTCTGCGGAAAATTCTTGACGATGGCGTCCATATTCAATGGTCTCCTGGCCCGCAACGCGGACCGTATTCGGACTAGCCACTGGTACCCCAAGCGGGAATTCTTGCACCTTTGGCAGGCTCCGGGGCTTTCCAGGCTCGCTTTCTCGAACCCTTCCGGCACGGTTTCCCAATCAAACTTCTTCGAGGCCATTGCATTTCGATGGCCCTCGAACGACATACATATAGGAAGACGACCCGGCTATGTAAGTATTCTGTCGTGAGACTGTGTGTTTTTTGTTTACACGACAATCACATAGGAATTAGCGTCGGTTTCAGGCGTTTTGGGAGCCAAATCCGTCATGGATGACATCTATAACAGCAAAATCCTCGAATTTGCCGGCAATATTCCGCTGACTGGAACGCTTGAAGACGCGGATGCGAGCGCACAGGCACACTCCCGTCTCTGCGGCTCGAAAGTGCGCATCTGGCTGAAAATGGACGGCGATACGATCAGCGCCTTTTCACATGACGTGAAGGCCTGCGCGCTCGGACAGGCTTCATCCTCGATCATGGCCCGCCATGTCGTCGGCGCGACATCAGGCGAAGTGCGCAAGGCGCGCGAAGACATGCTCGCTATGCTGAAAGCAGATGGTGAGGGGCCGGATGGACGATTTGCCGACATGCGCTATCTACTTCCCGTCCGTGATTACAAGGCACGTCACGCCTCCACCATGCTGACCTTCGACGCCGTCGTCGACGCCATCAGCCAGATCGAGGCTCGCCGCGCCGAATTCGTCGAGGCGTGAACCATGTGCGAATTCTGCTTGCTGCGTGAAGAGGAAGATGAGGGTGGGGCGGCGGCCCCAAAGCCTCGTCCCACGCCGCCGCAGAAATTTTCCCGCAATTACCGCGGCCCCTTCCGCAAGACGCCGGACCGCCTTTTCGGCATGGGGCTGATCCGCCTCTATCAGCTGACGCTTTCCGGCTTCGTCGGCAATTCCTGCCGGCATATCCCAACCTGTTCCGAATATGGCTATGAGGCCATCGGCCGCCATGGGCTCTGGGCCGGCGGCTGGATGACGCTCTTCCGCGTCGGCCGCTGCGGGCCGGGCGGAACCAGCGGTCTCGACCCGGTGCCGGAATATCTCGAATCCCGTTTCCGCTGGTTTACGCCCTGGCGCTATTTCATGCTTGGGCGGAAGGAGGCTTGAGGTGTGTACCTTCATCGCACTTCTGCACAGCATCGTCCTGACCTCGGAGCGGCGCGTGATCATGGAGGATTTGCGCGCGCTTGCCAAAGAACTCGGCTATCGCGAACCGCGCACGCTGGTCTCCACTGGCAACCTCGTCTTCGAGGCGGACGATATGCGACCGCATGAAGTCGAAGAGCAATTGGAAGAGGCCTTCGAGGAAAAATTCGGCAAGCATGTCGATATCATCGTGCGCAGCGATTGCACCTGGATGGCGCTTTGCAGCGCCAATCCCTTCAAGGACGGCAAAGGCGATCAGGTAATCGTGCGCGTCAGCCGGCTGCCGATCGATCCGGATAAGGTCGAAGCGTTAAAGCCGCTGCTTTCCGAAGGGCAACGGATGGAACTGGTCGGCTGCGATCTCTGGATCGATTTCCACGGCAAGCCGAGCGAATCGAAACTGCTTTCGGCGCTGACGACCAAGCGCATGGGTGTGGGTACGCTGCGCAACTGGAACACCGTGCGCGGCCTTTTCAACATGGTCGTGTAGGCAGGCTTTTCCTTTACTCAGACAGCAAATATCAGTATCAGGCGGCAGCGCATCCCGAGTAGATGACGCTTCCGTTTCAACCACCCGCATTCGTTGGCGGGACTGGACAAGGAGAATTTCGATGTCCCAATCCGTTTCCCTGACATTTCCCGATGGTTCGGTGCGCAGCTTCCCGGCTGGCGCGACCGGCAAGGATGTTGCCGAATCCATTTCCAAGTCGCTCGCCAAGAGCGCCGTCGCCATTGCGATCGACGGTACCGTACAAGACCTTTCCGATGCCGTGACCGACGGCAAGATCGAGATCATCACGCGCAAGGATCAGCGCGCGCTGGAACTCATCCGGCATGACGCCGCACACGTAATGGCCGAAGCCGTGCAGGAACTGTGGCCCGGCACGCAGGTAACGATCGGCCCCGTCATCGAGAACGGCTTCTATTACGACTTCGCCAAGAACGAGCCTTTCACACCCGACGATCTGCCCAAGATCGAAAAGAAGATGAAGGAGATCATTGCCCGCAACGCGCCCTTCACCAAGCAGATCTGGTCGCGCGAGAAGGCCAAAGAAGTCTTTGCCGCCAAGGGCGAACAGTACAAGGTCGAGCTCGTCGATGCGATTCCTGAAGGACAGGATCTGAAGATCTACAATCAGGGCGAATGGTTCGACCTTTGCCGCGGCCCGCATATGGCTTCCACCGGCCAGATCGGCTCCGCCTTCAAGCTGATGAAGGTCGCCGGCGCCTATTGGCGGGGCGACAGCAACAACGCCATGCTGTCACGCATCTATGGCACGGCATGGGCTGAGCAGGCCGATCTCGACAATTACCTGCACATGCTGGCGGAAGCCGAAAAGCGCGACCACCGCAAGCTCGGCCGCGAAATGGACCTGTTCCATTTCCAGGAAGAAGGGCCGGGCGTCGTTTTCTGGCATGGCAAGGGCTGGCGCATCTTCCAGTCGCTCGTCTCCTACATGCGCCGGCGGCTTGAGATCGACTATCAGGAAGTCAACGCGCCGCAGGTGCTCGACACTGCGCTCTGGGAAACCTCGGGTCACTGGGGCTGGTACCAGGAGAACATGTTCGCCGTGAAATCGGCGCATGCGATGACGCATCCGGAAGACAAGGAAGCGGATAACCGCGTCTTTGCGCTGAAGCCGATGAACTGCCCCGGCCATGTGCAGATCTTCAAGCATGGGCTCAAGTCCTATCGCGAGCTGCCGATCCGTCTCGCCGAATTTGGCCTGGTGCATCGCTACGAGCCTTCGGGCGCGCTGCACGGGCTGATGCGCGTGCGCGGCTTCACGCAGGACGACGCGCACATCTTCTGCACCGACGAGCAGATGGCGGCCGAATGCCTGAAGATCAACGACCTGATCCTGTCGGTCTATGAAGACTTCGGCTTCAAGGAAATTGTCGTCAAGCTTTCCACCCGTCCGGACAAGCGCGTCGGCACCGATGCGCTCTGGGATCGGGCGGAAGCCGTCATGACCGATGTCTTGAAGACGATCGAGGCTCAGTCCGAGGGCCGCATCAAAACCGGCATCCTGCCGGGCGAGGGCGCTTTCTACGGGCCGAAGTTCGAATATACGCTGAAGGACGCGATCGGCCGCGAATGGCAGTGCGGCACGACGCAGGTCGACTTCAACCTGCCGGAACGCTTCGGCGCCTTCTATATCGACAGCAATTCGGAGAAGACGCAGCCCGTGATGATCCATCGCGCCATCTGCGGCTCGATGGAACGCTTCCTCGGCATCCTGATCGAAAACTTCGCCGGTCATCTGCCGCTGTGGGTTTCACCGCTGCAGGTCGTCGTCGCGACGATCACCTCGGAAGCCGACGGTTACGGCCAGGAAGTGGCGGACGCGCTGCGCGACGCCGGGCTGCATGTCGAGACCGACTTCCGTAACGAGAAGATCAATTACAAGATCCGCGAACATTCCGTTACGAAAGTTCCCGTCATCATCGTCTGTGGCAAGAAGGAAGCGGAAGAGCGCACGGTCAATATCCGCCGCCTCGGCAGCCAGGAGCAGACATCGATGTCGCTGGATTCGGCGATCGAAAGCCTTGCCCTGGAGGCGACTGCGCCCGATATCCGTCGCAAGCTCGAGGCAAAGAAGGCGAAAGCCGCCTGAAAATTGCTTTTGGATAAGGACAGCGCCCGGCATTGATCTGCTCGGCGCTGTCAGAAATCTGACATGCAGCAGTAATATAGCCGCCACAAACAGGGGACGGGTCTCATCCCGGCAGGCATTTCAGTGCGCTTCAAAGAGCTTTCCTACGCAAACGAAAGAGACCCGCGCTTCAAGCGCTGGCTCATCCGCTCCATCGAGGGGCTTTCGGGCCGCGACCGTTATGTGCGGCTCTATGACATCTGGCGCAGCGATATCGTTGGCAAGAGCGACCGCGTCTTCGGCAAGATGCTCGATCTCATCGATGTGGAGGTCGATGTGAAGGGCAACTGGCCGCTCGAACCGGTGCCGGACGAACCGATCGTCATCGTTGCCAACCATCCTTTCGGTATCGGCGACGGCATTGCGGTGCTGGCGCTTGCCGAACAGTTCGGCCGTCCGTTCCGGGTGCTGATCCACAACGATCTTCTCAAGGTGCCGGAAATGGCGCCCTATTCGCTGCCGATCTCCTTCGACGAGACCAAGGAAGCGATGGCGATGAACATGAAGAGCCGTCACGAGGCAGTTCGCCTGCTGAAGGAAGGCACGACGATCGTGGTTTTCCCGGCTGGCGGCGTGGCCACCGCCAAGAAGGGCTTCGGCCGCGCCGAGGACCTGCCGTGGAAGATGTTCCCGGCCAAGCTCATCCAGGCGGCGCGCGCCAGCGTGCTGCCGATTTATTTCGAGGGCCAGAACGGCCGGCTCTTCCATCTTGCCAGCCGGGTGTCGATGACGCTGCGGCTGTCGCTGCTCATCCGCGAGTTCCGCCGCCTTTCAGGCAGCACGATAACAGCGCATGTGGGCAGGGTCCTGTCCTTTGAAGAATTGAGCAGCGGCAGCAACCGCAAGGATCTGCTCGCTCGCCTCTTTGAGGCCGTCTTCTCGATGGCGCCGAAGAAGAAGGCCTTCCTCAAGCGCGCAAGCTGAAAATTTCCTGATATTCGGGATGCGACGTCAGTCGAGGCTGGCGCCGTCGCCGCTTTGAAGATCTTCATAGGACGGCAAGGGCGGCTGTGGCGGGATCTCGCCGCCCGGCTGAGGCACCCCCTTTGGCCCGGCCGCGGCCTGGCCACCCGGCGCTACGGCCGTGGCGGCCGGTGCGATCGGCTGCTGGGCCTGCTGGTCCTTCATCAGGACTTCGACATCGGTATTGACGCCCGCAGCGACGGTAAAGTCGCGCTGGAAGATCTTGTCCTTGTTGCGGGCGACCGCGGTATATTCACCTTCCGACAGAACCATGGTCGGGAAAGCGCTGACGCTTTCGCCGACACTGTCGCCGGCCGCCGTCAGGATCGACCAAGCGGTATCGGCTATCGCTTCGCCGCCGGCTTCCGACACGAGCTTGAAATTGATCTGTGCCGCTCTGTGCTGGATCGTCGCTTCGGTGAGCTTGCCGGCCTCGACCTGGATATCGGCGCGGATGCTGGCGTTGACGTTGCCGTATTCTGAAACGATGTGATAGGTGCCGGCATTGAGGCGCACGACCGTATTCGGCGGCACGTCGGCCATGACAAGGCCGCGCTCGCCGTCGTCGCGAACTTCCGCGGAATAGATCGAAAAGCTCAGCTGGTCGGGACGGATGCGGACATCGGAGCCGGAGACGGCATTGAGCAACAGGCCGCCGGCATCGAGCACCATGACCTGCTTGTCGACTTCGCCCTCATCCGGCACCGTCAGTTTCTTGGTGACACCGGCGCGGCCGAAGGAGACGTTGACGAAATAATCGCCGGCAGCGAGCTGGAATGCCGCGGTGCCGCCCCGAGAACTTGCAATCAGCGGCAGCTTGCCGTCGGTTCCGGCAACCGGGCTGAATACATACCAGGAAAGACCATCTTCCACCGGCGCCCCATCGGCCGTCAGCTTCGCTTCCAGCGAAACGTCACGCAGGTGCATGCCTTCCTGTGCCGTTCCCGGCGCAATGAACGCGTTGAGCTTTGGCATTTTCGGCGTCGATTCGAGCTGCTTGAATTCCTTGAAGGCATCCTGGGCAGCAGCGCCAAACGGCGTCAGCATGACAAGGGCAAGAGCAAGGCCGATCCGTGCAAAAGGCAAAATGCCAAACATCCTGTTCGTGAACCGATTGACTTCTGAAATCGCAGAGTCCACTTCAAGACCAATGCCATGGCAAATTCAAGACCTCTGGCCATCCTCTGCATACAAATGAGAGTTTCTCCCGTATGAAATCCGATATCAAGCTGATCGACTATCTCTCTGTGCGTCGTTCCATCCCGGCTTTCCAGATGTGCGAACCGGGGCCGGAAAAGGCCGAAATCGAGGAGATCCTGCGTCTCGCGTCGCGCGTTCCCGACCACGGCAAGATCGCGCCCTGGCGCTTCATCGTCTATCGTGGCGAGGAGCGCGTGCGGCTTGGCGAAGAGCTGCTGAAGCTCGCGCTGGAAGCCAAGCCCGACCTTTCGGACGAGATGATCCAGGTCGAGCGCACCCGCTTTACCCGCGCACCCGTCGTCATCGGCGTGGTCAGCAAGGCCGCTCCGCATTTCAAAATCCCGGAATGGGAGCAGATCATGTCGGTGGGCGCGCTATGCTTCAATGTCATTTTGGCTGCCAATGCGCATGGCTATGTCGCCAACTGGCTGACGGAATGGTTCGCCTTCGACGAGCGTGCCTATCCGCTGCTTGGCGTCCAGCCGGGCGAGAAAATTGCCGGCTTTATCCATATCGGCTCGACCACGTTCCCGGCCGTCGAGCGTCCGCGCCCTGAACTCACCGAGACCGTCACCTGGGTCGGCGGGGAAGGCTGATGTTCTATACGACGGATACCAACCGGCACGGGCTGGCGCACGATCCCTTCAAGGCGATCGTCGCGCCGCGCCCGATCGGCTGGATCGGCAGCAAGGGCAGGGATGGGTCGATCAATCTCGCGCCCTATTCCTTCTTCAACGCGGTTGCCGACAAGCCGAAGCTGGTGATGTTTTCGTCGAGCGGGCACAAACACAGCCAGCGAAATGCCAGGGAGACCGGTGTCTTCACCTGTAATTTCGTCAGCCGCAATCTTGCGGAGAAGATGAACTTCACTTCGGCAGCGGTGCCTTACGGAACGAGCGAATTCGAGTATGCAGGATTGACGCCGAAGCAGGCCGAGTTGATCGATGCACCCTATGTGGCCGAGGCTTTCGCCGTGCTGGAATGCAAGGTGACCGAGATCATCGAGCCGAAGACGCTGTCCGGCGAGCCGACCGAGAACGTCTTCGTTTTCGGGCAGGTCGTCGGCATCCATATCGATGAGGCCATCCTCAGCGACGGGCGGCTCGATATGGCGCTGGCGCGGCCGGTCGCGCGCATGGGCTATATGGATTATTGCGAGGGCAGTGAAGTCTTCGAAATGTTCAGGCCGAAGGTCTGACGGCTGCCGCGTAAGGCCGGACAAATCCTAACGAATATGGTGAACCAATCATAAACTTTTTCCGGCTACCGTCCCTGTATTGAATGAGGCGCGAAGGAATCGCGTTCAGTGCTGGGGCGTGCTCGTGATCATTGAGGCATTTCTTCGTTGGGTCGAAACGGCCAAGACGGCTGACAGGGCGGCCGCTGCAAGTGCCCTCGGACGCGTCTATCTGAAATCCGAAATGTCGGACGAACGGCGCGACGCTGCTGAAAAGGCGATGACCTATCTGCTCGACGATCCGTCGCCGCGTGTACGGCTTGCGCTCGCCGAAGCGATCGCCTGGGCGCCGCATGCGCCGCGCAACATCATTCTTTCGCTCGCCGAGGACCAGCCGGAAATTGCCTGCCACGCGGTGACCTGCTCGCCGCTGTTGACGGATGCCGATCTCGTCGACCTCGCAGCACGCGGCAGCGGCACAACGCGGATGCTGATTGCCGCGCGTGCCCATGTGACCCGCCCGGTTTCCGCAGCGCTCGCCGAGGTCGGCGACGAGGACGAAGTTCTCTGCCTCCTGGAAAATGACGGCGCCTCGATTTCCACCCAATCCCTGAAGCGGATTGCCGAGCGGCTCGGCGATGTCAGCGACATTAGAAACCTGCTTCTCGACCGCATCGACTTGCCGGCCGACGCCCGCCAGCTCCTGACACAGCATGTCAGCAATGCGCTGGTCGACTTGCCGCTGGCGCTGGCCGCGATTGGCCTGCAGAGGCTGCAGCGCATCAGCCGCGAGGCGACGGAAGCGGCAATCGTTTCCATTGCCGGCGATATCGCGCCGATCGAAGTGCCTGACCTCGTCGAGCATCTTCGCCTGAACGACCGTCTGACGCCGTCCTTCCTTATGCATGCGCTCTGCTGCGGCAAGGTGGAATTCTTCGCCTGCGCCATCGTCAACCTGTCTGATTGCAGCGACCGGCGTGTGCGGGCAATCCTCGCCACGGGCCGCATGCATGCCGTGCGCGCGCTCTATGAATCGGCAGGCCTGCCGCGCGATATCAGCATCATTTTCGTGGAAGCGACGTTCCTGTGGCGTGAGGCTTCGCGCAAGACGTCGGCCTCGCTTCTCGGCAGCATCTGCGGACGCCTGCTTCAAAAGTTCCACAATCGGGTCGGGCAGCATGACGCCGTCGGCGAGTTGCTCGACATGGTGGAGAAGCTGCATGTGGCCGAACAGCGCCGCTCGGCTCGTGCCTATGCGTCGCTTGCGGCGGCTTAATCGCCAAAACGCGCCGCCGCCCAGGAATAGCTCGCGGAGACGAAATGCAACGGCTTTGCCAGGGTGTGTTTCACATCCTGGCCCGAGGGCAGGCTGGCGCGAACGCGCCCGGCAATATTATCCACAAAACCGCCAAGACCATCCCGCTGTTCGACCACCTCAGGTCTCGCTGGCTGAACAGGCGCCGGCTTGGCCGGTTCAGCAGCAAGCGATTTCGGCGCCTCGCAGACGGCAATGACCGTCGGATAGCTAGCATTGGCATAATTTTTCAGCCGCTGTTCAGCCTCGGCATCGCAGGCGACGACGGTTTCCCAGTGCTTGTCGACCGTAGCCACGTAATTGCATTGGCTGACCGAATCGTCGCAACCGAGGATCGTCATGGCGATGAGGACGGCTTGCATATTTTGCCTCCATGGCTATTGAGCGTGTCACCATCTTCGACAACACAATTCCAACGGAATGAAGGCAGCGATATTAACTCCCCGTCATCCGGGAAAATTCGCGCCGTTGGTCGCAATAGGAAAGAAAATGCCCGTCACCATCGCTCTGGAACCGCCGCGTCAGGATGGCGTGATCCGTCTTCTGGAACTCTCCGACGCCTATGCCCAGTCGCTCTATCCGCCGGAGAGCAACCACCTCGTCGATATTTCAACGCTGGAAAAGCCGGCGGTGAGCTTCCTCGTGGCGCGCAACGGCGGCGAGATCGTCGGCTGCTGCGCACTGGTCGAGGCGGGTGATGGCACGGCCGAGATCAAGCGCATGTTCGTCGATCCCGAGGCGAGGGGCCTGAAGGTCGCGAGCCGACTGATGGACAGGCTTGAAGAACTCGGCAGGGACAAGGGGCTCGTGGCGATCCGTCTGGAGACAGGCATCTACCAGCCGGAGGCGATCGGCCTTTACAGGAAATATGGATTCCTCGAAATCGAGCCTTTCGGCTCCTACCTGCCGGACCCACTCAGCCTTTTCATGGAAAAGCGCCTGGCCTGATTTAGGCAAAGCGTCTCGCCGGACTTAGCCCTCGGCAACACGCTGCACCGGCGGCGCCTGTTCATCGAGGATGATCTGTGGACTCGTATCGGCGCTACGGACTTCGTGTATCCATTCCCGCCAGATCGCGACCAGCAGCGCCATCAGCACCGGGCCGATGAAGAGGCCGAGGAAGCCCATCGTCTTCACGCCACCGACAAGGCCGAAAAAGGTCGGTAGGAAGGGCAGCTTGATCGGTCCGCCGACGAGTTTCGGACGCAGCGTCTTGTCGACGATGAAGAGTTCGACCGTGCCCCAGACGAAGAGGCCGATGCCGGCGACATGCGAGCCGCTGGCCAGCAGATAGACGGATACCAGCGTGAAGGAGAGCGGCGCTCCGCCGGGGACCAGCGCCATGACACCCGTCAGCACACCGAGGGTGACAGGCGATGGGACGCCGGCGATCCAATAGGCCACGCCGAGTACGATGCCTTCGCCGATCGCAATCAGCGTCATGCCCATGACGGTTGAGCTGATGGTGGCGGGCACGACGCGGGAAATGCGCTCCCAGCGGTTCGGCAGGATACGCTCGCCGAGCATGTCGATCTGCTTGGTGAAGGAAAAGCCGTCGCGATAGACGAAAAACAGCGCGATCAGCATAAAGAGCAGCGTCAGCAACAAATGGAAGACGCCGCCGCCGGCCGCCAGGACCGCGCGATAGATGTTGCCGATATTGGCGCCGCTGACGGCCTGGATGAGCTCACCCATGGCACCCGGGCTGCCGATATATTTCGTCCAGAGTTCGTCGAGATAGGGGCCGGCGAGCGGCAGGGCGACGATCCATTGCGGCGTCTCCGCGCCAAAGCGGTTGGCGTGGATTGCCCATGCGACCCATGTACGCACTTCACCGGTCGTATAGGCAACCGCAAGGCTGATCGGAATGACGAGGAACGTGACGATGAGGACGATCGCGATCGTCGCGGCGATCGTCGTATTGCCGCCGACGCGGGCAACCAGTTTGCGGTAAAGCGGCCAGCTCGCAAAGCCGATGACGAGGGCTGCGAGCACCGGCACCACGAAGCCGTAGAAGAAATAAACGCCGGCTGCGGCGACGAGTACGAGCAGCCAGCGCGCAGCCGAAATGGAGGGTATCAGCGGCGTACGTATCGTCGCCGACGGCCCCAGCCATCGCGGCTCCGTATTGGTTTTCTGACGATCAAACACACCCACGCGCGCCTCTTTTTATTGTTGCTCTAGTTTATGGGCCATGAACCGGGCGGTTTCAAGGTACGCCCGGATAAAGCGTGGTTATTTGGTCGCTGAATCCTTGAGATATTATTGCGGGCGGCGGTTGACCTTAAAGGCGTAGAACTGCGTCTTCTGGCCGGTCGAGAAATTATTGTCCGAACCGAGGATCAGGACATCGGTGCCATCCTTCGCCTTGCCGATTGCCATGGCCTCGATATTGTCGGGCGTCAGGCCGATGGCACGCAGGTCGAGCACCTGGCTCTTGCGCACTGATACGACGTGCTGGTCATTCTTGGCGAGCGAAGCGATACCGGAAACATCGGTTGCGCCATCGAGATCCATCATGAAGAGCTTGACGTTGTTGCCGAAACCCTGCGCGTAGCTGCGCTCGACAGCGAGCAGGCGATGATCGTCAAGTGCGATCATTTCCGACACGCCGTTATCATTGCCGCCATCGGGTTTGGTGGCAGCCTGAGGGATCGGTGAAACGGGGTATACGTACTGAGCCTTCGGTTCGCCGCTCGCGCCGTCATACCGGATGATGCGCGACAAGCTGCCGGTCGTCAGATTGGGGTTCGGGCCGTCCTGATAGAGGGCTGCTTCGACGCCGATGAATACGTCACCGGACGGGGACATAGCCAAATCCTCGAAAGCGAGGTTGTCGCGAATACCGGTCGATTTGTCGGCGGTCGGGGCAAAACCGTCCGGTAGCTTGAACTCGCGAACGAAGGCGCCGTCCGGCGAGGTGACGCGGACGAAGGGGGCGATCAGCGCCTTGGCATCGCCCTCGCTGCCCCAGTAAATCCCGTCCTTGCCGAAGCGGATGGATTCTGGATCGACGGTGCGGATGGCAAAGGGCTGGCCGTTCTTGTCCTGGAAAGTGGTATGCTTGACGATGGTGACGCTCTTCAGGCCGCTCGCGCTGACATCGATATCGAGATCATAGAAGCGCACCGAGGCCTTTTCGGAACGGTCGTCGCTGATGGCGATATAGCGGCCGGTGGCGGCATCGAAATCGAGGCCGGAAATGCCGCCGAATTCGACGCCATTTTCCATCTGGCCGGTTGGGATGACGAATTCACCGAGATAGGAAAGAGAGATCGCCGCCGCGCAATCGCCGAAGGGGCAGGCGGTCTCCACGGTCGCGCCGATATCGGTGGCATAGACGGAGGCGGTGCTGGACAGGAGAACGAAAGCGGCAGTCGCAAGAAAACGCTTGGTCATGGCAAGTATCCGGCAAAGGGTTGAGACAAAACGGCCGGCGCTGCAGTGCCCTCGCGGGAGGACAGAGCGCCGGCCGTTCTATTGCGCCGGTAATTTGACGGAAGCGTAACGGTTCCTCGTCAGTTCGATGAATTCGTTGCGGCTTAAATATCCAAATCTTCAGCGAAAGCGGCACGCTCCTGGATGAAGCGGAAGCGGGCTTCGGCCTTGGTTCCCATCAGGTCGTCAACGGCGTTGCGCGTTCCCTCGAAATCCACCTCGTCGATCAGCACCCGCAGCAGCGTGCGCTTGGACGGATCCATGGTGGTTTCCTTGAGCTGGGCGGGCAGCATTTCGCCGAGACCTTTGAAGCGGCTGATCTCGATCTTGGCCTTGCCCTTGAACTCCGTCTCCATCAGCTCGGCGCGGTGATCGTCGTCGCGGGCATAGGCGGATTTTGCCCCTTGGGTGATCTTGTAGAGCGGCGGCACGGCGAGGAAGAGGTGGCCGCCCCGGACCAGCTCCGGCATTTCCTGATAGAAGAAGGTGATGAGCAGCGAGGCAATGTGCGCACCGTCCACGTCGGCATCGGTCATGACGATGACGCGTTCGTAGCGCAGATCCTCTTCGCGGTATTTCGAGCGTGTGCCGCAGCCGAGCGCCTGAACGAGGTCGGAGATCTGCTGGTTGGCGCCGAGCTTTTCGCGGCCGGCGCTGGCGACGTTGAGGATCTTGCCGCGCAGCGGCAGGATCGCCTGGTTGGCGCGGTTGCGCGCCTGCTTGGCGGAGCCACCTGCCGAGTCACCCTCGACCAGGAAGAGTTCGGCGCCTTCGGCGGTGTTCTGTGAGCAGTCGGCGAGCTTGCCGGGCAGGCGCAGCTTGCGAACGGCCGTTTTGCGGTTGACTTCCTTCTCCTTGCGGCGGCGCAGCCGCTCCTCGGCGCGCTCGATCACCCAGTCGAGAAGCTTCTCGGCCTCATTGGGATTGTCGGCGAGATAGTGGTCGAAAGGATCGCGCAGCGCGTTTTCGACGAGGCGCTGGGCTTCGACGGTCGCCAGACGATCCTTGGTCTGGCCAACGAATTCCGGCTCGCGGATGAAGACCGAAAGCATGCCGACGGCAGAGATCATCACGTCGTCGGTGGTGATCTGCGCAGCGCGCTTGTTCTGCGTCAGTTCGGCGTAGCTTTTCAGGCCCTTGGTCAGCGCGATGCGCAGACCCGCCTCATGCGTGCCGCCTTCGGGCGTCGGGATGGTGTTACAATAGGAATGAACCTGCGGATCGCCGCCATACCAGGTGATGGCCCATTCCAGCGCTCCGTGACCTGCGGCCTTCTCGGTCTTGCCGGCGAAGATTTCGCGGGTAACGGTGAACTCCTTGCCCATCGTCGCCTGCAGGTAATCCTTAAGGCCGCCGGGGAAGTGGAAGACTGCCTTGTCGGGCACGTCGGAACCTTCAGGCAGCACGCCGGGATCGCAGCTCCAGCGGATTTCGACGCCGCCGAAGAGATAGGCCTTGGAGCGGGCCATGCGGAAAACACGCGCTGCATCGAACTTCGCATGATCCCCGAAAATCTGCGGGTCGGGGTGAAAGCGAACCTTGGTGCCGCGGCGGTTATGCACATCGCCGAGCTCTTCGAGCCCGCCCTGCGGCAGGCCGCGCGAGAAGCGCTGGCGATAGAGCTTGCGGTTGCGAGCAACCTCGACTTCGAGAACGTCTGACAGAGCGTTGACGACGGACACGCCGACACCGTGCAGACCGCCGGAGGTTTCGTAAGCCTTGCCGTCGAATTTACCGCCAGCATGCAGCTTGGTCATGATGACTTCAAGTGTCGACTTGCCGGGAACCTGCGGATGGTTCTCGACCGGAATACCGCGGCCGTTATCGGTAACGGTGAGATAGCCCTCAACATCGAGATGCACATCGATGAAATCGGCATGGCCGGCCACTGCTTCGTCCATCGAGTTGTCGATGACTTCGGCAAAGAGGTGGTGCAGGGCCTTCTCGTCGGTGCCGCCGATATACATGCCCGGGCGCATGCGCACCGGTTCCAGGCCTTCCAGAACGCGGATCGAGGATGCGCCGTAATCGTCGCCGTTCGACGTCGCCGGGGCAGGGCGGGAGGCGGCGGGTGCTGCAGCCGCAGCGGGCTTTGCAGCCGGCGCGGCAGACTTTGCAGCCTCCTCCTGCTTCTGCGGGTCCTGCTTTGACGACAGGGGCATTCCGGAAAAAAGGTCGTTGCTGTCTTCCATGGAACCGTTCAGATCTTATTCTCGTGACGGGCCGCCGCTGGCCCACAATAGTCGCGTTCGGCATCGCGTTTGCGAATCAGGGGAATTCTGACAGAAAGCGCCCCGATACGCGACGCGCTCCGGAATTGCGGAGCTTTTCAAGATGTGATTTGCGTTGCCGGGCGTCGAATGGCAAGTCGCGGCAGCTCTTTGGGAACCATCTGCATGCCGATGTCCACAAGTCATTGCACCATAATCACTGCAATTGCGGCCTTTTTCCTGTCCGCAGCGGTCGGGACCGCCGCAGCCGATGCCCTGCCGCCTTACAAGGACGACCTGTTTTCGAAGCAGATCGTGCTTCAGACAGGCGATGACGGCGCGTTCGAGGTGATCGAATACGACGAGATGCGCGACATCAACGGGCGCGACCAGATACCGGAAAAGCGTGTGCAGCAGAAATATGTCTCGCTTGGCGTGAAGAAGCTGCAGGCGGATGAAACGCTGTCGCTCGACGGTATCAGGCTGGATGTCACCAGGGTGGGACCGGCACAGAATCCCGCCTTCGCGGTTATCTTCATCCACGGCCGCGATGGTGACCGGCGGCTCGGCGCCAACGACTATACGTTCGGCGGCAACTTCAACCGGCTGAAGAACCTCGCTGCCGGCAATGGCGGCGTCTATTATTCTCCGACAGTGCGGACGTTCGACGCCAATGGCGTGACGGCGATCGCTGGCCTGATCCGCTATGCGAGCGCACAGTCTCCCGGCCGACCAATCATCCTGAGCTGCGCCTCTATGGGCAGCCAGATCTGCTGGGGGATCGCGCGCGATGCCGAAAGTGTCAAACGGCTGAAGGGAATGCTGATCATGAGCGGCGTCTCGGACCCGGATTTTGCAAAGAGCCCTTTCTACAAGGCGAAGCTGCCGCTCTGGTTTGCCCATGGCAGCCGCGATCCCGTCTATGCTGCAGCCGACCAGCAAGCGCTGTTCGAAAAGCTCGACAAGGCAAAATACCCGACGCATTTCACATTGTTTGAGAGCGGCAATCACGGCACGCCGATCCGCATGATCGACTGGCGCAGGGTGCTGAACTGGATACTGGCGTCCTGAAAAGGCGGATTTCACCCCACGTAAGACCGATATTGCCCCAACGTCACCTGGAGCGCTTTCCTTTGCTGCCGGCTTTTGCTAAGGCCGCCGAATAGGCGGATTTTGGGAGGAGCAACATGACACCTGACGTACGCCCGCTCGTGGCGGGGAACTGGAAGATGAACGGCACGCGTGCCTCATTGGACCAGATCAAGGCGATTGCTCAAGGCGTCAGTACTCCCTTGTCGGAGAAAGTCGAAGCCCTGATTTGCCCGCCGGCAACGCTGCTCTACGTGGCGACGGCGCTCGCCACCGACAGCCCGCTTGCGATCGGCGCACAGGATTGCCACCAGACGCAGAGCGGCGCCCATACCGGCGATGTATCTGCGGAAATGATTGCCGATTGCTACGGCACCTATGTGATCGTCGGCCATTCGGAACGACGCATCAACCATGCCGAAACCGATCATCTGGTGCGCGCCAAGGCCCAGGCTGCCTATCAGGCCGATATCATCGCGATCATTTGTGTCGGAGAAACCGCCGATGAGCGCGACGCCTACCAGACGCTCGATATCCTCAAGCGCCAGCTTTCGGGATCGCTGCCGGACGAGGCGACGGCCGAAAATACCGTTATCGCCTATGAGCCGGTCTGGGCGATCGGTACCGGGCTGACGCCGACCGCACAGGATGTGGAAATCGTCCATGCCTTCATCCGCGACGAACTTGTCTTGCGGTTCGGCAAAGAGGGCAGGGGCATGCGCATCCTCTATGGCGGTTCGGTCAAGCCCTCGAATGCCAGCGAGCTGCTCGCCGTCGACAATGTGGACGGCGCGCTGATCGGCGGTGCGAGCTTGAAAGCCACTGACTTCCTCGCCATCTACGGCGCATATGAAACGCTGCTTGCCTGAGGCGATTGCATATTCCTGGCCGAAGGGCTTGGAATAGCAGATGACCTCATGTAAAGAGCCGCCAGATTTTTACTTTATGTCCGTCCTCAGACGGGCAGGACTGGACCCATGCAGACAGTATTGATTGTCATCCATCTCATGATCGTGCTCGCGCTCGTCGGCGTCGTGCTCATCCAGCGCTCCGAAGGCGGCGGCCTCGGCATCGGCGGCGGATCGGGCTTCATGTCGGCCCGCGGTACGGCCAATGCGCTGACGCGCACGACGGCGATCCTGGCGACGCTGTTTTTCCTGACCTCGCTCGGCCTCGGAATCCTGACCCGTTACGAAGGCCGACCGACCGACATTCTCAACCGTATTCCGGCAACGAGCGGCCAGGGCAACGGCATTCTCGATTCGCTCGGCGGCAATGCCCCGGCTCCGGCTCAACCTGCCGACAACAGCGGCATTCCGAACAGCGGCGCTGCCGCTCCGGCACCGGCTGCCCCGGCAATGCCGGCTCCTGCAGCGCAAGCACCCGCAAATCCGGCTCCGGCTGCAAGCGCCCCTGCGGCGACCGCTCCGGCAGCTCCGACGACAACGGCTCCGGCCCAGCCTGAGGCTCCGGCCGCTACCGCGCCGGCACAGCCTTCCGGCGTCCCCACGGGACAATAAGCCGGTCCTGAAAATAAACCGCCGGCAGGCCCTCGGGTCTGCCGGTTTTCTTTTGTTCAGATTCCTGCGCCACGCACCAAAAGTTCCGGAAAAGAATTTTTGGGCTGGTGGAATCGTTTTTGAAAAGGTATCCGGTGACTCCCATGGCGCGATACGTATTCATCACTGGCGGCGTGGTTTCTTCCCTCGGAAAAGGAATTGCGGCCGCGGCTCTCGGAGCGTTGCTGCAGGCCCGTGGTTATCGGGTGCGGCTTCGCAAACTCGACCCCTATCTGAACGTGGATCCGGGCACTATGAGCCCGACCCAGCACGGCGAAGTCTTCGTCACTGACGACGGCGCGGAAACCGACCTCGATCTCGGCCACTATGAACGTTTCACGGGACGTTCGGCGACCAAGACCGACAACATCACCACTGGCCGCATCTACAAGAACATCATCGACAAGGAACGCCGCGGCGACTATCTCGGCGCGACCGTTCAGGTCATTCCCCACGTCACCAACGAGATCAAGGATTTCGTCGTCGAGGGCAATGACGACTACGATTTCGTCATCTGCGAAATCGGCGGCACGGTCGGCGATATCGAGGCGATGCCCTTCATGGAAGCGATCCGCCAGCTCGGCAATGATCTGCCGCGCGGCACCGCTGTTTACGTCCACCTGACGCTGATGCCGTACATTCCTGCAGCGGGCGAACTGAAGACCAAACCGACGCAGCATTCGGTCAAGGAACTGCAGGCGCTCGGCATCCATCCCGACATCCTTCTGGTGCGCGCCGACCGGGAAATCCCGGAAGCCGAACGCCGCAAGCTGTCGCTGTTCTGCAACGTGCGTCCGTCCGCCGTCATCCAGGCGCTCGACGTTGCCAATATCTACGACGTGCCGATGGCCTATCACAAGGAAGGCCTCGACGACGAAGTGCTCGCCGCCTTCGGCATCGAGCCGGCTCCGAAGCCGCGTCTCGACCAGTGGGAAGAGGTCTGCAACCGTATCCGCACGCCGGAAGGCGAGGTCACGATTGCGATCGTCGGCAAGTATACCGGTCTCAAGGATGCCTATAAGTCGCTGATCGAAGCGCTGCATCACGGAGGGATCGCCAACCGCGTCAAGGTCAAGCTCGAGTGGATCGAGTCCGAAGTCTTCGAAAAGGAAGATCCAGCTCCGTATCTGGAGAAGGTCCACGGTATTCTGGTACCGGGCGGCTTCGGCGAGCGTGGTTCGGAAGGCAAGATCCATGCGGCACGTTTTGCCCGCGAGCGCAAGGTGCCTTATTTCGGCATCTGCTTCGGCATGCAGATGGCCGTTATCGAAGCTGCCCGCAATCTCGCCGATGTTCCAAACGCCTCATCGACCGAATTCGGCCCGACGCCGGAGCCGGTCGTCGGCCTGATGACCGAATGGGTGAAGGGCAACGAGTTGCAGAAGCGCACGGCCGCCGGCGATCTCGGCGGCACGATGCGTCTCGGCGCCTACAAGGCAGCGCTGAAGAAGGGTACGAAGATTTCGGATATCTACGGCTCGACCGACATTTCCGAGCGTCATCGCCACCGCTACGAAGTCAATATCGACTACAAGGATCGGCTGGAGAATTGCGGCCTGGTCTTCTCGGGCATGTCGCCGGACGGCGTGTTGCCGGAGACGATCGAATACCCTGATCATCCTTGGTTCATCGGCGTTCAGTACCACCCGGAACTGAAGTCCCGCCCGCTTGACCCGCATCCGCTTTTTGCAAGCTTCATCGAAGCGGCAACCGAGCAGAGCCGATTGGTCTAAAACTCCGCCGCTCCCTCCAAGACGAGGGAGCGGCTTTTTCTTGATGTCACGCCGCTTCCGGCAGAGGTCCGACATAGACCGAGCGCGGGCGGATGAGACGGCCTTCCAGCGCCTGTTCGCGAGCATGGGCGATCCAGCCGACGGTGCGGCCGATGGCGAAGACGCCAGTGAAGGCTTCGCGGGGGAAGCCGAGGCTTTCCAAAAGCAGCGCGGTATAGAATTCCACATTCACATCCAGCGACCGGCCCGGCTTGCGTTCCCTAAGGATCGCGAGGGCTGCCTGTTCCACTGCTTCAGCAAGCGCAATTCTGCTGTTATTGACCTGGCCGCTGGCAACGAGCGGCTTCAACGCATTTTTCAGGGCATCGGCACGCGGATCGCGCACCCGGTAGACACGGTGGCCAAAGCCCATCAGCCGCTCACCGCGATCGAGTGCGGAGCGAAGCCAAGGGCCGGCACTGGCCTCGTTTCCGATCCCATCGAGCATATCGAGCACCGGTCCGGGCGCGCCGCCATGCAGTGGTCCCTTCAGCGCGCTGATCGCCGCCAGCACCGAGGAGGTAAGGCCCGCGCGGGTTGAGGCGATGACACGCGACGCGAAAGTCGAGGCGTTCAAGCCATGATCCGAGATCGTCACGAGATAGGTGTCGAGGGCTGCGGTTTTCTCGGCGCTCGGCACCGTGCCCGAGAGCATGCGCAGGGTATCGGCTGATTGCGATAGACCCGCATCGGGCTTTACCGGCTTTTCGCCTCGCTGCAGACTCAGAACCGCCGGTAGGAAGACGGCGGGTGCGGCAAGCAGACGAAGTGCGGTATCTATATCCTCGCCATCAGGTAGGCGGGCAACAAGAGCACGCATAGCATCGACCGGTGGCAGCGCCAGTAGGCGAGTATCGACAGTTTCGACTTCGGCGAAAACTTTCGTTCGCGCCTGGCCGAGCCGGCGGCGCAATTCGCTCGCGTCGAGGTGCGGCTCGATCAGGCCGTCCAGCAGCAGGGCGGCCACATCCTCATAGGTGCTGCTTCCTGCCAGATGATCCAGCGATACGCCGCGGATGATCAGCCGGCCGGCTTCGCCGTCGACATCCGAGAGCTGGGTTTCAGCAGCGATGACATTTTCCAAACCATCTTTCATAGGTCTTTCTCCTTTACCGGATGAAAGATCGGATCTACTTTAGTTGACGTCAATCTTGATGCAATTGATCAATGTGAGGCTGACATGAGCTGGCTGACAGCGGAGGAAGCGCTAGCCGAACTCGGCACCAAGCCGCAGACGCTTTATGCCAATGTCAGCCGTGGGCGGATCCGCGCCAAGGCCGACCCCACCGATCCACGCCGCAGCCTCTATCAGGAAAGCGATGTCAAGCGGCTTGCCGAGCGCCACGCCGGCAGGCGCAAGAGCGAGACGGTCGCCGCCGAAGCGATCCGCTGGGGCGATCCGGTACTGACATCGTCAATCTCGACCATCGCCGCAGGACGATTGCTCTATCGGGGGCAGGATGCGGCGGAGCTTTCAGCCCATGCGACGTTGGAGGAGGCGGCGCTGCTACTGTGGAATGCGGAGAGTTTCGCTTGCGTACCGGCCTCTGCCTCCGGGCCGGCATCGCCTTCCATTCAAGCCGCGCTGCTGGCGCTGGCGGGGCGGGTGAGCGCCGATCTACCGTCTCTCGGACGTGCACGCCCGGCCTTGCAGATGGAAGCATGCAGCGTGCTTTCAACCGTCGCCGATGCGCTAACGCCGGGATCGGCGGATCATCCCCTGCATCGCCGTCTCGCCGCATGCTGGCGCAGGCCGGAAGCTGCCGATTGCCTGCGGCGGGCGCTTGTCATGCTTGCCGATCACGAGCTCAACGCCTCCACCTTCGCCGTCCGCGTCACGGTTTCGACGGGGGCAGCACTTTCTGCCGCCGTGCTCTCGGGCCTGGCGACTCTGACCGGGCCGCTGCATGGTTCGGCGTGGCGAAGCGTCGATGCTCTTGCCGAGGCCGCATCCACCGCCGGCGCGGAGCAGGCGATCCGCCGGCTTCTGCTGCGGGGCAGCATGCCGACGGCGTTCGGGCATCAGCTTTACCCCGACGGCGATATACGGGCGAGCGTGCTGCTCTCCTCTTTCGACGTGCCGCCGGTCTTTCGCGATGTGCAGCGGGCCGGCGAAGAGATGGTGGGCGAGAAGGTCAATGTCGATTTCGCGCTTGCCGCCATGACGGCAGCCTTCGATCTGCCGCAGGAGGCACCGATCATCATATTCGCGCTGGCTCGGACGGCGGGGTGGCTGGCGCATGCAATGGAGCAGATCGAAAGCGGCCATCTGATCCGCCCGCGTGCCCGCTATGTAGGGCCTTCGCCGGGCGAACGCTGAGTGTTTCCGAATGGCTTGCGCAGGTTCACGTTTTTGCATAGGGAAACCGACGAATTCAGCTAGTATGGGCGGACCCGCGCAATCGAAGACGCGCCGGCGGCTCACGAGGGGCGGATCATGAAAGCCATGTCAGCAATCTCCCGCAGCCTGTTTTCCGCTATGCTGATCATCGGCCTCCTGCCTGATGGTGCAGCTTATGCCCAGTCTGCCGGCTGCGCGATTTCGCGTGCGGCAAACGGCAACCAGATTTTCCGTTGTCCGGGCGGCGTCAACATCACCACCGAACGTGGAGCATCCTTCAGACTTACCGACCGCAATCGCGACGGCAGCCCGGATTCGCTGTCGCTGCGCAGCAAGGCCGCCCTTGTCGACGTGGACAGCAGCCAGCACCGCGGCGGTTTCCAGGTCGTGACGCCACAGGCGATCGCGGCCGTCCGCGGTACGCAATGGGCCGTCGATGTCAAAGGCGGCACGACCTCCGTGCTGGTCACACGCGGCCGCGTCGGTGTGCGCCGTCCAGCCGGGCCGGCGGTCACACTTGGACCGGGCGAGGGTGTGGATGTCACGCGCGGAACCGCTGCGCTCACCGTTCGCACGTGGCCGGCGCCGCGCGTCGCTGCCCTTCTTTCACGCCTCGGTCAATAAGTCGTCTCATGAACCATCGCCTCCAGACCGTGATCGCGCTGCTGCTCGCCGGTCTGTGGGGCGCGGTACTCGGCTATTTTCATCTGCAGTCGGACTCCAGCCTCATGGAGCGGATGGAGGCCACGCTTGCCGATCTGCGCAGCACGATCGTCGGCGTCCGGCCTCCGCCCGGTCTCGTTTCCATTATCGCGATCGATGACCGTACCGCCGCAGCACATGGCTATCCGCTCAAGCGGGAGATGCTTGCGCAGCTCGTCACGTCCATCGGAGCGTTGAACCCGAGAGCACTGGCGCTCGATATCCTGCTTGTCGATCCCGGTACGGAGGAGGGCGATGCCGCACTTGAAACGGCGCTCAAAGCGACGCCCAGTATCATCGCCGGTGCTGCAACCTTTCCGCAAAGTCTCCAGGCGGTGACGGAAGATGCAGAGGATCCGCTGGCGGCGGTTCCCGAAGCACAGCAGCTTCTGCTGCCGCAGCCACGCTTCGCAGAGGCTGCAACACTCGGCATCGTCAATGTGGCGACGGACCAGAGTGGCGTGCCGCGATTCATTCCGCTGTTTTCTCGCGCCGCCGACCGTCTGGATGCGGCCTTTCCACTCCGGGTCGCCTCGATTGCGCTCAGTGCGGAACCATTGATCGAAAAGGATGGTATCCGGCTCGGCGCCCAGCGCATTCCAACGGATACGGGCCAGCGCCTGCCGCTGACTTTCTATGGTCCTGCAGGCAGTATCCGCACCTTCAGCGCTGCCGATGCGCTCGATGGCAAGCTGCCGGCGGATGCCATCACCGACAAGGTGGTGGTAATCGGCGCGACGGTCACCGGCGGCGGCGATGTCTTTCCCACACCGTTCGATCCCATCCTGCCGGGTGTCGAAGTGATGTCGACGGCGATCACGCATCTGATCGCGGGCGACGGCATGGTGCGCGACAGCAGGACACGGCAGGCGGATGCCGGCATTGCGATAGCCTTGCCTGTTCTTCTCGTCGCACTGGTCGCATGGCGCCGCAGTGCCCTCGGCTTCGTCATCATCAGCCTAGCGGTCATTGTCTGGGCGATGCTCAACCTTGCAGCCTTTGCGAACGGCTACTGGCTGAGTGCTGCATTGCCGATTGCGGCCGCCCTCCCACCCGCAGTTATTTTCGGTGCCGCAGAACTCTGGCGCGACCGCGGCCGTGCGCGGCACTTCGCCGATCAGTCCGAGCGGCTGCAACGCATCGAAGCGCCGGGCCTGGGCGAGTGGTTGGCGCGCGACCCGGCGTTCCTGGCCGAGCCGGTGCGGCAGAATGCTTCCGTCGTCTTCATCGACCTTTCGGGTTTCACCGGCCTCAGCGAAGCCGTCGGACCGGCCGCAGTGCGGGAAATCCTCAGCAGCTTCTTCGAACTCATCGACGAGGAAGTGCGGCTGCTTGGCGGGGCGATCACCAGCTTCATGGGCGACGGCGCCATGATTCTCTTCGGGCTGCCGGAACCGGCAGCCGACGATGCGGCGCGGGCGGCGGCCTGCGCCGTGCGCCTTGCCGGTCGCACCCGCAGCTTCCTTGCAGGCCATCAGGAGCTTCGCCGCAGAAAGATGGGCTTCAAGGTCGGTGCCCATTGCGGCCCGATCGTCGCATCTCGTCTCGGCAGCGGCGACCGTCAGCAGATCACCGCAACGGGCGATACCGTCAATGTCGCCCAGCGGCTCATGGAAGTGGCCGCAAGCCGTGGGGCAGAGCTTGCACTCAGCGCCAGCCTGCTCGACGCCGCTGGTCCGGATGCCGTTCCGTCTCAGGCGGGGCAGTTGACCGGACCGTTCGAGACGAAGCTGCGCGGGCGCTCCGGCAGTATCGCCATCTACACATGGCGTGGCGAGACACTTTGACATTCGCAGCCGGAGCGAGTAGGAACGGCCCAACTCTTCGGCCGGACGATTCCGGCTACGGCGCGTTACGCGCCTGACAGCTCCGAAAGATCGAACACATGACTGACTATAACGGCGTCTCTCCGGCGATCGCCAAGGCGTTGCAGAAGCGCGGCTATACCGAGCTCACCCCCGTCCAGAAGGCGATGCTCGATCCGGCGCTCGCCGCATCGGACGCGCTCGTTTCCGCGCAGACCGGCTCGGGCAAGACCGTGGCCTTCGGGCTGGCGCTTGCGCCGACGCTTCTTGAAGGCTCCGAGCGCTTCGCGCCGGCAGCCGCACCCCTTGCCCTCGTGATTGCGCCGACGCGCGAACTGGCATTGCAGGTCAAGCGTGAGCTGGAATGGCTTTACGAAATGACAGGCGCCGTGATCGCGAGCTGTGTCGGCGGCATGGATATCCGCAGCGAGCGCCGTGCGTTGGAGCGTGGCGCACATATCGTCGTCGGCACACCGGGACGTCTCTGCGACCACATCCGCCGCAACGCTCTGGATATGAGCGAACTCAAGGCGGCGGTGCTGGATGAGGCGGACGAGATGCTCGATCTAGGCTTCCGCGAAGATCTGGAATTCATCCTTGAATCGGCACCGGACGAGCGCCGCACGCTGATGTTCTCCGCGACCGTGCCCGCTGCCATCGCCAAGCTCGCGAAGAGCTATCAGCGCGACGCAGTGCGCATCAGCACGCAGGCGGAAGAAAAGCAGCATATCGATATCGAATATCGCGCGCTCGTCGTTTCGCCTGCTGACCGCGAAAACGCTATCATCAACGTGCTGCGGTACTACGAGGCGCGCAATGCGATCGTCTTCTGTTCGACGCGTGCGGCCGTCAATCACCTGACGGCCCGGTTTCACAACCGCAATTTCAATGTCGTGGCGCTCTCGGGCGAACTGACGCAGAACGAGCGCAGCCATGCGCTGCAGGCGATGCGCGACGGACGCGCACGCGTCTGCATCGCGACCGACGTCGCAGCCCGCGGCATCGACTTGCCGGGCCTCGACCTCGTCGTGCATGCCGATCTGCCGACCAACCCGGAAACGCTTCTTCACCGCAGCGGCCGTACGGGCCGCGCGGGACGCAAGGGCGTCAGCGCGCTCATCGTGCCGCTCAACGTGCGCCGCAAGGCCGAACGGTTGCTCGACAATGCCGGTATCGCCGCCACCTGGGCACGGCCGCCCTCCGTCGAGGAAGTAACGGAGCGTGACGACGAGCGGCTGCTCGCCGATCCGATCTTCGCCGACAAGCCGCAGGACGAAGAGCAGGGACTGGTGCAGAAACTCATCGAAAGCCATGGCGCCGAGGCACTTGCCGCCGCTTTCGTGCGTCTCTATCGCGCCAACCAGTCGGCACCGGAAGACCTGATCGAGGTTTCGGTACAGGACGACCGCGCCCGCAAGCGCCGCGACAATGGCGAGGTGCGCGAATTCGCGCCGGCGCAGAAGGGACCGCGTGACGATTTCGGCCCAAGCGTCTGGTTCTCCGTCTCCGTCGGCCGCAAGCAGAATGCCGAGCCGCGCTGGCTGATCCCGATGCTCTGCCGCAACGGCAATCTCACCAAGCGCGAGATCGGCGCGATCAAGATGCAGCCGGACGAGACCTTCGTGGAAATCGCCGCCGACAGCGCCGACAGTTTCCTCGGCACCCTCGGCCCGAACAAGACGATGGAGCGCGGCATTCGCGTCGTCAGGCTGAACGGCACGCCCGACTTCAGCAAGCCGGCCAAGCCCGCCTATGCGAAGAAGTCTTTCGAAGAGCGTGGCGACGATCGGTTCCGTGGCGACAAGCCGAAGGGCAAGTTCGGCAAGGACAGACCCGCCGGTACGGAACGTCAGGACGACAAGCTCTGGACGAAGAAACCGGGTAAGCCGAAATTCGAAGGCGGCAAGAACAAGTTCGAAGGCGGCAGGGGCAAGTTCGCCAAGAAGAAAGACCGCTGAGGCGGTCGCCGACCGCACCGGTAAGTCGATGCGGCCGGTAGGCAGCGAAAGTCTCAGCTATGTTCGCTGGAACCGGCTGCTGCGAGGATGAGATTGGCGACGGCGTGCGGCTGGGAAATCAGCGAAACGTGGCTGGCGTCGAGTTCGATCGTCGTCGCGTTCATGCGCTTTGCCATGAAGCGTTCGAGATCGGGATTGATGGTGCGGTCATTCTTCGAAACCGCGTACCAGGATGGCTTGGAGCGCCAGGCAGCGACCGTTGTCTTGGCAGTGAACAGCGTATCGGAAATGCGGCCCTGCACGGCATAGAGCGCCTTGGCGCGGGCAACCGGCAGATCGCCGGCGAAGTCTCTGACGAAAGCTTCTTCACTCAACTGGGCGTAACCGCCGCTGTGAACGAGCCCCGCACTGGCAGGCGGCGTCGGATACTGCTTGGCGAGAGCCGTATAATCCTCGCCGGCGTCAGGCGCGCGGGCAGCGATATAGACGAGTGCCGTCACCTTCGGGTCGACACCGGCTTCGGTGACGAGCATGCCGGAATAGGAGTGGCCGACAAGCACGGTCGGGCCATCCATCAGCGCCAGGATACGCTTGGTGGCTTCGACATCGTCAGCAAAGGAAGTGAGGGGGTTCTGCACGGCCATCACATTCAGGTCGGCGGCCTGGAGATGAGGGATGACATCCAGCCAGCAGGATGCATCGGCATAGGCGCCATGGACGAGAACGACGTTCTTTGCCTTGGCGATGGTGGCAGCCCAGCCGGCGGCCGGGAACATGCTGAGTGCGGCCCCTGCAACGAGAGCGGCCGAGAATGAACGTCTGGTGATCGGTTGCATAACGAGTCCTCCGGCTTGTGGGAAATCTGGGGCGATACCCTCAAGGGATCGCTGCAGAAACGTTACGCCGAGACGCAGAGCTCCATAACTATACAAAGGTCCAGCGAGGTATTATGCCCTGCCTCAAGGCCAGGTGGCCTGTCGCAACGAGGACAATCGATACCAGATGAGACCGGCTTCCCCAGATGATCGTCCTGAGCTGACGGCCTTCATCGAAGCTAACCTGCCGCTTGCGGGCGTGCCTTCGATACCTGACGTAAGGCTGCATATGGCGACACCGAGGAGCGGCCTCTATCGCCTTGCAATGGCTGACGATTCCGATATGGCGCCGCCTTATTGGGCCTACCCTTGGGCGGGTGGGGCGGTGCTCGCACGCTATCTTTTCGACCATCCCGAAGAGATGGCGGGCAAACATGTCGTCGATCTCGGCACCGGCTCCGGCCTTGTTGCCATCGTGGCCATGAAATGCGGTGCCGCCCATGTGCTGGCAATCGATATCGATGCAAAGGCGATCGCTGCGGCGCGGCTGAATGCCGAGGCGAACGATGTCGAGATCGAGACGCGGCTCGGCGACATTATCAGCGACGCACCACCTTACGCCGACATGATTCTGGCCGGTGATGTCTTCTATGACGAGGTCCTGGCGGAGCGTATGCTGCCTTTCCTTGAACGTTGCAGCGCTGCCGGCATCGACGTGCTCATCGGCGATCCGGGGAGGGCGCCTCTGCCCGCAGGTTCTCTGGAAAAAATTGCAGAATATCCGGTGCCGGATTTCGGCGGGGGTGCGCAAGGTACGGCCGCCGATAGCGCGGTTTTCCGCTTGAGATAAGCGCGATTGCGTGGCTCGCGCTCGGGCATCGGCGGCGATCCAGGCCTTGCGGCGGCGACCGTCATTCTCGGAGCGAGCGTGCTGGCGCAGCTCTGCTTCTGGATTGCCGTCGCTTCCGGAAGTGTCACGCGAGAAGATCTGGCCGCAGAAGCATGACCGGGCAGGTGGCCCCTGCCGGCAGTTCCGGCGCATGCGGCGGGCGGATGATGAGACAATCCGAACGGGCAAAGGTTTTCATCATCGATGAATCCTGCTTGTCGAAGGGTTCGACCAGCCAATTGCCGGCAGCGGATTTCGAAAGCCTGGCGCGGACATAGTCCTGCCGTTGGTCATTGGCACGCAGGGTAACCGCTGCTTCCACCGTTGCCTCGCGCTGCACCGGCGGCAGGGAGGCGAGCTTGCGGATCAACGGCTCAAGGAAGAGCAGCGAGCAGACGAGGCTCGATACCGGATTGCCGGGCAGGCCGAGCACGTGGGTCTCGCCGAAACTGCCGACCATCAGCGGCTTGCCGGGGCGCATGGCGATGCGCCAGAAATCGAGCTGCATGCCGGCCTCGATCAACGTGGCCTGCACCAGATCGTGGTCGCCGACCGAAGCTCCGCCGAGCGTGACGATGACGTCGACCTTCGCGCCCCGCGCCCTGTCGATCGCCGCGGTAATTTCAGCCTTGTCATCGGGCACGATGCCGAGATCGAGCACGTCGGCGCCGGCCCTGCGGGCAAGGGCTGCAACACCGAACGTGTTGGACGCAATGATCTGCGAAGGGCCGGGCGCGCTTCCCGGCGGCAGAAGCTCGTCGCCGGTTGCGAGGATTGCGATCAGCGGGCGGCGCAGCACCTCGACAGTTGGCCGGTTCATGCCGGCAGCAACCGTCAGCCGCGAGAAATCGAGCACGGTGCCGGCGGGAAGCACGGCTTCGCCTTCGGCAAAATCCTGGCCGCGGGGGCGCACATGCTGGCCCTGCCGTACGGGGAAATTGGTTCTGATGCCGCCCTCGATCTTCTCCGCATCCTCCTGCAGCAGCACGCTGTCGGCGCCAGATGGGAGGGGCGCACCGGTGAAGATCCTGATAGCCTCTCCCTGACCGACGCTTCCCTCGAAGCCGTGGCCGGCGGAGGACATGCCGATGACTTTCAGCACGGCGCCTGGCTCCGGCGCATCTTCGCGGCGCAGTGCATAGCCATCCATGGCGGATGCGTTGAAGGGCGGCTGTGTCAGGTCAGCTGTCAGATCAATGGCCAGGACGCGGCCTTCGGCCTCGGCGAGCGGCAACGTTTCGCACGCCGTAACGGGCTTGGCGCCGGAGAGTAGGCGGCTCTGGGCCTCGGCGACGGGTAGAAGGTTCATCTTGCCTCCGGATGGCGAAAATCGCCGGATTTGCCGCCGGATTTTTCGAGCAGCCTGACGCCTCCGATTTCCATTGCCTTGTCGGCCGCCTTGGCCATGTCGTAGATCGTGAGACAAGCGACCGAGACGGCGGTCAGCGCTTCCATCTCCACACCGGTCCTGCCGGTGAGTTTGGCGGTTGCGGTGACGCGCAGGCCGGGCAGGGCGGTATCTTCCTCTATCTCGACTGTAACCTTCGTCAGCATCAGCGGATGGCAGAGCGGGATGAGATCGGCGGTGCGTTTGGCGGCCATGATGCCGGCAAGGCGGGCGGTGCCGATGACGTCACCCTTCTTGGCATTGCCTTCGCGAATGAGCGCAAGCGTTTCCGGCGCCATCTTCACATGGCCCTCGGCAGTGGCGATGCGCACGGTCTCGGCCTTGTCGGAGACATCGACCATATGCGCCTCGCCGGAGGCGCCGATATGCGTGAGGCCGAGCTTTTCGCCGCTCATATCATTCAGCCGCGATGGCGGCTTCACCAAACAGCAGGGCGCGGGTGGCTGCCGTCACGTCCTCCTTGCGCATCAGGCTTTCGCCGACGAGGAAGGTATTGATGTCAACGGCCTGCAGGCGCTTGCAATCCTTATTGGTGAAGATGCCGCTTTCGCCGACCAGAAGCCGGTCATCAGGAACCATTGATGCCAGCGTCTCGCTGACCGTGAGACTGACTTCGAACGTGCGGAGATTGCGGTTGTTGATACCGACGAGCGGCGAAGACAGCTTCAAAGCGCGTTCCATTTCGGGCGCGTCGTGAACTTCGACCAGCACATCCATGCCGAGCAAGAAGGCCTCATCCTGCAGGCGCTCTGCATCGTCGTCCGTCAGCGACGCCATGATGAGCAGAATGCAATCAGCACCCCAGGCGCGGGCCTCATGCACCTGATAGGTCTCGAACATGAAATCCTTGCGCAGCGCGGGCAGGGCGCAGGCGGCACGCGCTGCCGTCAGGAATTCCGGTGCGCCCTGAAAACTCGGCGTATCCGTCAGCACCGACAGGCAGGCAGCGCCACCGGCTTCGTAAGCCTTTGCCAGCACCGGCGGATCGAAGTCCGGACGGATAAGGCCCTTGGACGGGCTAGCCTTCTTGATCTCGGCAATCAGGCCGATCTGGCCGGCATCGCGCTTGGCGACAAGCGCCTTGTGGAAACCACGCGGCGCGGACTGCCCGGCCTGCATAGCCTTCAGATCAGCAAGCGAGGTTTTCGCCTTGGCGGCAGAGATTTCCTCGCGCTTGTAGGCTTCGATCTTCTTCAGGATATCAGTCATGAGACGATCCTAGTCGATATCGTTGGAAACGGCGATCAGTTTGTCGAGCGCAGATGCCGTTGCGCCGCTATCGAGCGATTCCGTTGCGAGCTTCATACCGTCACGGATCGTCTCTGCCTTACCCGCGATGACGAGCGAGGCGGCGGCATTGGCGAGCGCGATATCGCGGTAAGCGTTCTTGGTGCCGCCGAGCACCTCGCGCAGCGCTGCGGCATTGACGGTGCCGTCGCCGCCCTTGATATCGGCGAGCACGCAGGGCGCCACACCGAAATCGGCCGGCGACAGCTCGAAAGTACGGATCTGGCCATTCTCAAGCGCGGCAACGCTGGTCTTGCCGGTAGTGGTGATTTCATCGAGGCCGTCGCCATGGACGACCCACACACTTTCGGAGCCAAGATCGCGCATGACCTCGGCAAGCGGCACGACCCATTGCGGGGCGAAGACGCCGAGAAGCTGACGCTTGACGCCAGCCGGATTGGAGAGGGGACCAAGCAGGTTGAAGATCGTGCGCGTGCCGAGTTCGACGCGCGTCGGGCCGACGTGTCGCATGGCGGAATGATGCTGCTGCGCGAACATGAAGCCGACACCGGCTTCGGCGATGCAGCGGGAGATCATCTCCGGGGTGACCTCGAGATTGACGCCAAGCGCCGCAAGACTGTCGGCGGCACCAGATTTCGAGCTCAACGCCCTATTACCATGCTTGGCGACCGGAACGCCGGCGCCGGCGACGATGAGCGCCGCCAGCGTCGAGATGTTGTAGGTACCGCTGGCATCGCCGCCGGTGCCGACGATATCGATCGCGTCGGCGGGTGCTTTCACCCGCAGCATCTTGGAGCGCATCGTGGTGACGGCGCCGACGATCTCGTCGACCGTCTCGCCGCGGACGCGGAGCGCCATCAGGAAGCCGCCGATCTGCGAAGGCGTTGCCTGACCGGACATCAGGATATCGAAGGCCTGACGGGCCTCGTCACGGGTCAGGGGCTCGCGGCTTGCTGCCTTGGCCAGAAGCGGCTTCAGATCGGTCATGCGTCGCTTCTCCCTAGCGGACGGTTGCCTGTTCGGCGAGGGGCCGGTTGACCTCTGTACCATACTGGCTCTGCAACAGGTTGACCATCTGATCGAGAATGTCGTCACCAGCCTGATTTGCGATGGTGGCGATCTGCTGGTCGCGGTTGTTCAAAGCATCGGTCGTCGGCTCTTCGTTGACGTCAGTCACCTTCAGCAGGATCTGCGTGCTCGGATCGGCGCCGACAGCCGTTGCGACAGTATCTACAGGACCGGAGAAGGCGGCGTTGATGCCGGCGCGGCCGAGAACCGGATCGTCGGTCGAGCGGGTAAAGCCGCTCTTGCTTTCGACGGCGATACCAAGTGGGGTGGCGATATCGGCAAGTGCAGTGCCCTTCTGCGCCTCGGCCTTCAGTTCGCCGGCCTTTTTGGCAAGTTCGGCCTTCTGCTGCTCGGCGGTCCAGTCCTGAACGGCCTTGTCACGCACTTCGGCAAGCGGGCGGTCACGTTCCGGCATGACGTCGCGCACGTCGAACCAGACATAGCCGTCATTGCCGACGGAAATGGCGACCGCATCGGCGCCGACATCGGTCTTGAAGGCTTCCGGCAGAAGCTGCTGCTGGGCCGGAATATCCTTGACCGGATTGCCGTCCTTGTCTGCACCCGTCATATCGATAGCGTCAATGACGACAGCCTTCAGCTTGAGCTGGTTGGCGATCTCTTCGAGAGACGTACCGCCTGCGCGCATATCCTCGATGCGGTCGTGAACGTTGATGACCTCCTGCGAGGCGTTGGCAACCGAAAGCTGTTTGCGGAGCTCTTCCTTGACCTCATCGAAGCTCTTGGTGGTCTCCGGCTTGATATTGGTCACACGCAGGATGACAGGACCAAAGGTGCCGTCGACGACAGGTGTGGTGCCGCCATCGGTCTTCACCGCGAAAGCGGCTTCGGCCACGGCCTGGTCCGGAACCTTGTCCTTGGCGAATTCGCCCAGCAGCACATCGCTTGCAGTCTTGCCCTGGTCGGTGACAAGCTGATCGAAGCTCGTGCCGCTCTTCAGCGCGGTTTCAGCCGCATTGGCGAGATCCTTGCTGGCGAAGGTGAGCTGCTCCAGCGTGCGGCTTTCCGGCGTCGTGTAGGCAGCCTTGGCCTTGTCGAAGGCTTCCTTGATCTGATCGTCGGTGACCGTGTTGGGATCGGCGATATCATCAGGCTGAAGCTTCAGATAGGCGATCTTGCGATATTCCGGCGCGCGATAGCGCTGCTTGACGTCTTCGAACCACTTGGCGAGCACGTCATCGGCCGGCGCCTTGATCGGTTCGATATTGGCGTTGGTGAGCAGCAGGTAATCGACGCTGCGGCTCTCGTTGCCGTAGAGTTTCAGCGCGTTGACGAGAGTCGCAGGCGCCTGGAAGCCGTTGGAGACGGCTTCGATGATCTGGCTGCGGATAGCCTGCTTGCTGCGATCCTTGATATAGTCGTCTTCCCGGATGCCGGCATTGCGCAGACGAGAGGTGAAAAGCGAGCGGTCGAACTGGCCGTTGAGCGCCTTGAAAGCCGGATCGTCACCGATCAGCTGGGCAAGGCGGTCTTCGGAAAGGCCGAGGCCCATGTCATCGGCAAGCTGGTCCAGCGAGGCACCTGCCACGAGCTGGGCAAGCACCTGCTCTTCAACGCCGAAAGCACGGGCCTGCTCCGGCGTCAGGCGCACACCGTATTGCTGCCCGAGTTGGGCAACCTGGCGCTGGTAGGCGAGGCGGAATTCATTGACGTCCACATGCTGGTCGCCGACGGTGACCACCGTCGTGCTGTTGCCGCCGCTTATCAGTTCACGCGACACGCCCCAGATGCCGAAGGACGCGACGAGCAGGAGCAGGAGCAGCTTGGCAACCCAGGTCTGAGCAGCTCTTCTCAGAAGATGGAACATGGAAACGCAAACCTCGCATTATCATTGGCCCAGAAGGGCAGACATTCGTCGTTCCATAAAACAAAGCTGCGAGGAAATGAAGGCTTGTCGCACGAAAAGCTTGCGGCGCTTGCACCCGCTTTCGCCAACCCGCGGCGAGCGACAAAAGATGTACCGCTGCGGAACCTTTCCAGTCTTCATTTCGTTGAAGCCGCATTCCATCAAACAGGAGCAGACCATGGCCGAACTGAAAACCGCTTCCGCCGAATCCACCGCTGCGCGCGTCAAGGCCGAAGTTGCCGCCGACGATCTGTCCGCGCAGGTTGCTGCGTTACGCGAGGATCTGGCCCGCCTTTCGGAGAGCGTGATCGCATTGGGGCAGGGCGCAAAGACCGCGGTGGCCGACGAAGCCTCCGTCATGACCGAGCGTGTCCGCGACAAGGTGCGTGAAGAGCCGCTGACCGCAATCGCCATTACGGCAGGCGTCGCCTATCTCTTCGGTCTCCTCAGCCGTCGATAGACGAAAAAAGCCGGACGCATGACGTCCGGCCTTCAGTCTTTTCCGTGTCAGGTCAGCGGCGGATGACGCGTCCGATCGCAATCAGAATGCATGCGCCGACAAAGCCCGTGATCAGATATCCGAGCCAGCCGCCGAGTGGCTGGATATGAAGGATACCGAGAATCCAGTTGGCGACGATCGCGCCTATGATACCGAGCAATATGTTCATGAACACGCCCATATTGCTGTTCATGAACTTCTCCGCCAGCCATCCGGCGAAGCCGCCGATAATGATAGCTGCAATCCAACCTACACTTTCGTTTTCCATGGCAATCTCCCCTCCTAGGCAAAACGTGAGATAAAACGCGCACAATCGAAAAAAGTTCCGCCGTGGCAGCGGCTTAGCGCTGTCAGGGACGAAGCAATATCACCGGCGTGGAAAATGCGTGAGCCGCGATCTGAAACATCGGTCCGGAAAAGGCCAGCGCGACGAAACCTGCCGGCATCAGCAAACTCTTCGTGAACATCAAATCCTCCCTTGATCGGAAGCAAGCATAGTTCATCGCCTCAACTGCACAAGTCGCCTATTAATAAGCAGTTCAGCGTGAAATTTAAGTAAAATTGTCGCGACGCAACATGCACTACAACTAATATTAGCTCATTTGGAACCAGGCTCGCGATGGAGACTTCTATCGCAAAGTCGGGTACGATAAGATTTGCATGAATTCCGAAACAGTAGAAGCGAGGCCGCTGGCAGGCATTGCGCTCGCTTGCCTGGGAGTGCCATGGTGAGCTCGGCCGAAGGAAGCGCGCGGCCTACTGAGACAACTATACCGGATGGCTGAGTGGCTGCCGATCAGGCGGGTTCTGCAAAGCGCTTTGTCTCACCGGCAAGTCGCGCCACCTTCTGCCCGATGGCCAGCGAGGCGGTCAGGCCGGGACTTTCAATTCCATAGAGCGCTATATAGGCGGGGTGACCGGTTTTCTCCGGCCCCTGGATCACGAAGTCACCGCCACCCGCAGCCGGGCCGGCGATTTTCGGACGGATGCCCGAATAGGCGGGCTGCAGCGCACCGTCCACCAGATCGGGCCAATAGCGGCGGATTGCGGAATAGAATTTATCCGCGCGGCGCGGATCCACATCATAGTCGATTGCCTCGACCCACTCGACGTCCGGACCGAAGCGGGCCTGGCCCGCGAGATCGAGCGTCAGGTGCACACCGAGACCGCCGGGTTCGGGAACCGGATAAATCAGCTGCTTTGCGGGCGCGCGGCCTGTCAGCGCGAAATAGCATCCCTTGGCGTAATGACGTGGCGGGATGGTGCTTGCGTCCAGGCCCAGCAACCTTTCAGAAAGCGTCCAGGCATTCAGACCAGCCGCATTCACCACGAGGCGCGCTTCAATTCTGACCGGATCGCGACCGCCGACCGACAAGCGAATTTTATCCGCAGCCAATTCGCCTTCGATGACGGGCGAATTGCAGACGATGGCTCCGCCATTGGACTCTATATCCGTGATGTATGCCTGCATCAGGCTGTGGCTATCGATGATGCCGGTCGATGGCGAGACAAGCGCCGCAAAGCCTCTGATCCGGGGTTCCCTGCGGAAGAGTTCCGCTGCATCGATCAGATAGCAGTCCTCCACTCCATTTGCATGAGCCTGGCTGGACAGCTTTTCGAGGTAGCCTAGCTCCTCCTCGCTCGAGGCGACGACGAGTTTGCCACAAGCCTTATGCGGGACGTTTCGCTCCCGGCAATAGTCGTAGAGCTTGTGTTTTCCGGCGACGCACAGCTCTGCCTTCAAACTGCCGGTGGCATAGTAGAGCCCGGCATGGATGACCTCGCTGTTGCGGGCCGACGTGATGCTGCCGGTCATTGGCTCCGCTTCGAGAAGAACCACCTCCCGGCCAGACATGGCAAGTTGGCGCGCCACCGCAAGCCCCACGACGCCTCCACCGACGACGACGCAGTCGAGGTCCAGTATCTCTACCATGCAACTCCCCTCTCATCGTCCGACTGCGGTGAGGCGGCCTCTCCGATCGAATTTTGGCCTCTCAGACCGCAGTCCGGCGCCTGTTATCGCTGGTAAAAGCTATCCCAAAAATGGGAATATGACGAAACAGGATTCGAGGACCAGCACGTCATGCATTGTCATGAGAGCCAATACTCTTTGGATGTAGGGCTACCAGATTGGCGATGGTTGATCGACGTGGTGCTCGTGCCGGGAGCGAAGGAGCGGTTCGACATCAAGGCGGAAGGGAATCAAATGAGGGCTCCCACTCAATACTCGGCGAGCCCCCGCATCGGGTTCGGTCATAGTAATCCTACTACCGCCGCATACCCACTTTCGTGGCGTAGCTGCCGATTCGCAATTCATCCAAAAGGGCTAGGCGCGAAGTGGACCCTGAACCGAGGTAAAGCAATTGGAATGTCGGGATTAAATCATTTTTGCAGACACAAAAGGCCACAGAAAGCTCGCCTGGATGGCAACCATTTCGTCCTTGTGCATCACCGTATATCAAGGCCCGAGACTAAGAATAACATCAAGTGAAAACGGTAACTTATAATGACAATGGCGGGCCATGCCCGGATGAACATGAGAATTATGTCTGCGGCATACCCCTCTAAATCCCTCCAAAATGCTCGCTCTGGGATGGGGCCTGAGCAGACATGTTCATATTTTGCCATACGCGATATCTATCTGGCGAGCGCTCCTGATCTACGGTTGGCATCGCGAATGGGATGGCCGCATCAGGGCCTGTCACCGAAGCCTAAGACGGTCGGCCCAAGATGCTATGGCTTCCGCAATCGCCTGGGGCTGATCTTCCGGGCAGACATGAGCGGCCGGTCCGCAGGACTTTATCTCGAGAGACGACATGTTCTCCCGTGCCCAACCGATCATTTTCGGCCCGATCATAAGGGTCTCCTCTGAACCTTCGAAAGTCAGCAGCAATTTCGGGATATCCGGCGACAAGCTGAGCCAGGCATTATAGTCTTCGATGCGCTTGACCGTATCGACGGGCTGACCCTCGATCGGCATTTCTCTCGGCCAGGCAAGCAGTGGACGCCTGCTCTCGCGAGTCGGATAGGGTTGCCGGTAGATGTCGTGTTCTTCCTGGCTCAGGCCCGATTGCACGGTGACCTTGAGCGCCTGCTCAATGAAGAAATTCTCGTCGAGGATTTTGGCTTCGCCGCTTCCGGGTGCGCGCAAGGTCTCATATCTTGTGCGCTGCCCTCCCGGAAAATCATCCCACGTCATTGGCCGCAGGATTGTTTCCATGACAACGAGGCCACGGACGCGGCCGGGATGACGTGCGGCCCAATCCATGGCGAGCCCGCCGCCCCAATCGTGACCGATCAGCACGACTTGATCGAGGGCCAGCTCGTCGAATCAGGCATCGAGATATCGCGCATGGTCCGCAAAGCGGTAGGCGATGTCGGGTCGTAAGGCCGAAGATATATCAGCTTTTGCCAAGCCCCTGGCGGCGACCAAGCGGCTAGAGTCGGTGACCGGGCAGCTACATCGCAGGATATCGCGCCGTGGCGGACACGACGGAGATGGCGGAAGAGGTGGGATTCGAACCCACGGTACGGTTTCCCGCACGCCGGTTTTCAAGACCGGTTCCTTAAACCACTCGGACACTCTTCCATCCAACTGATCTGGCTGGTCTTTGCCGGAAAGAAATCGTTCTTGACGAAGACTGCTTCCGTCGACAACCAAATCGCGGTTTGGCAGGCTTTATAGCGGTTCGAACTTCAGCGTCAACTTACTCTGGCATATCGAGCAGCAATCAGGAAGAAATGCCCCATTGCGGGGCGGGTGACAGCTCCACCCGGAACGGTTCTGTCACGAAGCGAAACCATCCGGTGCGGGGGATAAATGCCACTATTCCATTCCCGCACGGGTTAAATTCAACCAAACATTAACCATAACTATTAGAATTTGGCCTATCGTCGCGAAATCGTTCGCAAATTCGCCACGATATCCACAAGATTAAAGTCTCGTTAGGCAGGCGGGGAATAAGGCAGCTCCAACTCATTCACGAGTGAGTTCCTTAACCATAAAACGGTCTTGAGTGGCGTGGGGCATATGAAACTGAATTACGGGGCGGCGTCTTTCGCAACGACGGCACGGTGGCTGGCAATATCGGCCATGTGCGCAACAGTGGCGGCCTGCGGCACGACACAGGCGGTTCCCAAGAAAAAATCCCACGGCAAGGAATATTTCTCCGAAAGCGAATATGGCGTCAAAGCCAGCCCGCGCGTTGCCAACGGCAGCAATATCCCGAAGGGCGGCGGCCGCTACATGGTGGGCAACCCCTATGTGGTGAAGGGCAAGATGTACTACCCCAAGGAGGATTACTCCTATAACAAGGTAGGTATCGCTTCCTGGTATGGGTCTGCTTTCCACGGACGCCTGACGGCGAATGGCGAAGTCTACGACCAGATGCATCTTTCCGCCGCGCACCCGACCTTTCCGCTGCCGAGCTACGCACGTGTGACCAATACGGAAAACGGTTCGTCGGTGATCGTGCGCGTCAACGACCGCGGCCCGTACCATGAAGGCCGCATCATCGACCTTTCCAACAAGACGGCGTCCATGCTCGACCTGCAGCACAGCGGCACAGGCAATGTTCGCGTGCAGTATGTCGGGAGAGCGCCGCTCGACGGCCACGATATGCCATATCTAATGGCATCCTATGTTCCGAAGGGTAGCCGTATTCCGGGCGTCTATCCGGGCGGGGGCCAGATCGCGACAGGCGTGATGGTTGCCTCCAACAGCAAGAAGATCACCGGCGACCAGTTGCAGAGCCTTGGCGACTATTCCAGTCCTTCGCCTGCCAGCGTACCGGTACCATTCTCCTCGACAGCCTATGCAGGCTCCACGCCGAGCGCCAAATATCCGGGCGCCAAGTATCCGGGCTCTATACAGAGCGCCAAGTATAATGCAGCTCCGGCTCCGCAACTGGCCCCCGTGCCGATGCAGGCGCCGGCAGGCGGTCATTTCCTGACGCCGCCAGCCTTCGCCAATGGCGGACAGGCGATGCAGCAGATGGTGGTTCTGCCGGATATCGGTCCCATTCCCTATGAGCGCCCGAATGGCTGGTCAAAGGGCACGTCGCTTGCCATGAACTATCAGGAGGCAGTCGTCGTGAACGTTCCGCTCGCCTTCGACGCCGTGATGGTGCGCAATGACGGGCTGACGCAGGAATCGATCCTCGCGTCCTTCAAGCGACAGAATGGCGGCGCTGCAAAGGCGCGATAAAAACGCACAAGAAAGTGTAATTGCATCGGCTTCCGGCTCGCTTTACCCTCCTGAAACAACCCGCACGATCAATGGGATTAGCGATGTTGAAGCCGCTGCTTCGCCTCCTTGCATGCCTGCTTTTGCCTGCGTCTGCAGCCGTTGCCGCAGAAGGCACCGAGGCCGGATTCGTCACCAAGGCCGCTCAGGCCTATATGATCGAAGCTTCGACCGGAACGGTGCTTCTCGCCAAGAACGAGAATCAGGTCTTCGCGCCCGCTTCGCTTGCCAAGCTGATGACGATGGACCTCGTTTTCAGTGCCGTCAGCAAGGGTCAGATTTCGCTCGATACCGAATACCCCGTCTCCGAATATGCCTGGCGCACGGGCGGCGCGCCTTCGCGGGCGGCCACGATGTTTGCGGCGCTGAAATCGAAGGTCCGTGTCGAAGATCTGATCAAGGGCGTTGCGATCCAGGGCGCCAATGACGGCTGCATTATCCTCGCCGAGGGCATGGCCGGCAGCGAGGACCAGTTTGCGGCATCGATGACCCGGCGCGCCCGCGATCTCGGCATGGAAAAAGCCATCTTCGGCAATTCCACCGGGATTCCCGACGGCAAGAGCAAAGTGACGGCCAGGGAATTGGTGACGCTCGCCGTCGACCTGCAAGCTTCCTATCCCAATCTCTATCCCTATTTTGCCCAGCCGGATTTCGAGTGGAACAAGATCTTCCAGCGTAACCGCAATCCGCTGCTCGGCATGGATCTCGGCGCTGACGGGCTGGCGACGGGCTTTACGGAAGGCGAGGGCTATTCGATCGTCGCCTCGGTGCAGCGCGACGGACGGCGGCTCTTCGTGGCACTTGCGGGCATCGCCTCCGACAAGGAGCGCACGGAAGAAGCCAAGCGGGTGCTGGAATGGGGGCTGACGGCCTTCGAGAGCCACCAGGTCTTTGCCGACAAGGAAGTGATCGGTGCTGCAAGCGTCTATGGCGGCACGGCGCGCACGGTCGATCTCGTCGCCAAGGCACCGGTCAGCGTCTATGTTCCGATCAACAATCCGGACCGGCTCGCGGCCCGTATCGTCTATCACTGGCCGCTGATGGCGCCTGTGAAGGCCGACACGGAGGTCGGCACGCTTCGCATCGTTTCCGGCAACAGGATGCTGCGTGAGGTGCCGCTCTATACGGTGCAATCCGTCGAGGTGGGATCACTCAGCAGCCGGGCGATAGACGCACTCCTGGAGCTTGGCGAATCGCTGTTCTTCTCCTGGCTCTGGGACACGTCCGAGCAGAGCTGAAACCCGTATTGCGGGCGAATTTTTCGGCAATTTGCCGGGGAAGGTGAATATGTCGCCGCGGCAAAAGGTTTCGTTCCGCACTATCTTCGGATAGATAGAGGAAGAGTGCGGCGCTCAGAATGCGGGAAAGTATCATTGTCGTCCGGTACGGGATTGTTCGTTACGTTTGAAGGCGGAGAGGGCGCTGGGAAGTCCACGCAGATCCGCCGCCTTGCCGAAGCCCTGAAGGCCGAAGGCCATGACGTGCTGCTGACCCGTGAACCCGGCGGCTCACCGGGAGCCGAAGCGGTGCGCCATGTGCTGCTTTCAGGTGCTGCGGAAGCTTTCGGCACCCGCATGGAGGCGATCCTCTTTGCTGCGGCCCGTAACGACCACGTGGAAGAAGTCATCCGGCCGGCGCTTTACAAGGGCAAGATCGTGCTTTGCGACCGCTTCATGGATTCCTCACGCGTCTATCAGGGTGTCACCGGCAATCTGGAGGCGGAATTCATCGAGACGCTGCAGCGCATCGCCATCAACGGTGTCATGCCCGACTGTACGCTGATCCTCGATATTCCCGCCAAGCTGGGGCTTGAGCGCGTTATCAAGCGAAACGCCGGTGGTCCTGACCGTTTCGAGAAGGAAACGCTCGAAACGCATGAGAAGCGACGCGAAGCCTATCTCGATATCGCCGCGCGCGAGCCGGAGCGCTGCCATGTCGTCAACGCCACGCAGCCCGAGGAAGCAATCGCTGCCGAGATCCTCACAATCGTCAGACAGCTGCTGAGACCTGCCGCCGAAGGGCAACGGATGCCGGAAGCCGCGCATCATGAGTGACGACAGGCCCGGACTTCTTGACGGCGCCATATGGCCGGCCGAGAACACGAAGCTCTTCGGCCATGAAGAGGCCGAGGATTTCCTGGCGCAGTTCTATCGCTCCGGCAAGGGACATCATGCGATCCTGATCGAAGGACCCGAGGGCATCGGCAAGGCAACGCTCGCCTTCCGCTTCGCCAACCATGTGCTGTCGCATCCCGATCCGGCGAGCGCGCCGCTGCGGATTGGCGATCCGGATCTCAACTCAGCGGTCAGCCGGCAGATTACCGCGGGCGCGTCGCACAATCTCCTGCATCTGTCGCGGCCGGTCGATGAGAAGACCGGGAAGGTGAAATCGGCGATCACCGTCGACGAGGTGCGCCGGGCCGGCAAGTTCTTCTCGCAGACCTCGGGCACCGGCAACTGGCGTATCGTCATCATCGACCCCGCCGACGATATGAACCGGAACGCTGCAAACGCCATCCTGAAGATCCTCGAAGAGCCGCCGAAGCGGGCGATGTTCCTTGTTCTGTCGCATGCGCCGGGAAAGCTGCTGCCGACGATCCGCTCGCGCTGCCTGCCGCTGAAGCTTGCGCCGCTCGACGATGAAGCGCTGATTTCCGCACTTGCCCATCTCGGTATTCAGGGGGAGGGGCAGGCTCTGCTCTCTGCTGCAAAGGGCAGCGTGGGCGAGGCGCTAAAATTGCTGAACTATGGCGGCGGGGATATTATCGAAGCCTATAACGCGGTTCTGTTCTCCGAAGGGCCTGCGGCGCGCAAGGCCATGCACCGGCTTGCGGATGCGCTTTCGGGCAAGGAAAGCGACACGATCTTCGATTTCTTCGTGAGCCATGTGGGTGATGACGTGATGAACCGCGCGCGCATTGCGGCAGGCGAGGGACGAATTGCAGCGGCCGAACGCCTGGCTCGGCTCTATTCCGACATCACCGAGAAGCTGACCGTGTCCGACGCCTATAATCTCGATCGCAAGCAGACGATCATGGAAGTTCTTTCCGACATCAAGCAGCCCCGCCCGTAGAGCGTCCTGTGTCCATTCGGACGCACCAAGCACGTTCTACCTCTTTATTTTTATGCAATTCCGGATCCCAAACCGCTGCACACTCTTGTTGGAATTGCCCTGGTCAGCCGGCCAGCAACTTCCAGGCGACGATCGCAAGCGTGACGGCCAGCACGATACGGATGGTGCGCTCGTGCAGTTTCGGCGCAAGAAGGCTGCCGGCGATGATGCCGGGAATGGAGCCTGCAAGCAGGGCAAGCAGCATCGCCCAGTCGATCTCTCCGATGATCCAGTATCCCATGCCACCGATCAGCGTCAGAGGCACCGCATGGACGATGTCGGAGCCGACGATCTCACGCACATCGAGCCGCGGATAGAGGATGAGCAGGATCGTGACGCCGAGGGCGCCGGCGCCGACGGAGGTCAGGGTGACGAGCACGCCGAGCACAAAACCCAGAACAATGGTAAAGACTGCGACTGTTGCCGGCTTGGGAGGCATGCGATCGCCGATGGCGCGGCGGGCGAATCCGAGAATCTGGCTGCGGAATACGAGCATGATCGCGGTCATGACCAGAAGCCAGCCAAGTGCCGTGGTGATGGTGCTGGTCACGCCGATGCTCTTGCGATCGACACCGGCCATCAGCCAGAGCATCAGAAGCGCGGCCGGAACGCTGCCGGCTGCAAGACTGCCGACGATCTTCCAGTTGACGCGCCCATGCATGCCGTGGACGGCAGTGCCGGCCGTCTTGGTAATGGCAGCATAGAGAAGATCGGTTCCGACGGCCGTCGCCGGATGGACGCCGAAGAGGAGCACGAGCAGGGGCGTCATCAGCGATCCGCCGCCGACGCCGGTGATGCCGACCAGCGCTCCCACTACGAGACCGGACAGAGAATAGAGAGGCTCGAACGTCAAATGCGCGCCTCTGAGGGCGCGCGGCCATGACTATTCCGATCGATGAAAAATGGCACTTTGCTTCCGTCCCGCCCTCTTGTGGGAGAAGGGGTAGATTGCGCCAGAACGCGAGTCAAGCTCGCCACCGCGCGTCTTTGAAATCGTAGGAGGCTGCGAAACTTGATGTTTCGCTTGTGCGAGACATGCGCTAATAGCGGCTGACGATTTTTATAGAGTAAGCCGGAATTGGCCGCCATGACAGACAAGACCCCCTTCTACATCACGACCGCGATCTCCTACCCCAACGGCAAGCCGCATATCGGCCATGCCTATGAACTGATCGCGACCGATGCCATGGCGCGCTACCAGCGCCTCGACGGCAAGGATGTCTTCTTTCTGACGGGGACGGACGAACACGGCCAGAAGATGCAGCAGACGGCGCGCGCCGAAGGCATCACGGCGCAGGCGCTTGCCGACCGCAATTCCGGTGAATTCCAGGCGATGGCGAAGCTGCTGAACGCTTCGAACGACGACTTCATCCGCACCACGCAGGAGCGTCACCATGAGACCTCGCGGAACATCTGGAACCTGATGGCCGAGAATGGCGACGTCTACAAGGATTCCTATGCCGGATGGTACTCCGTGCGCGACGAAGCCTATTACCAGGAAAACGAAACCGAGCTGCGCGCCGACGGCGTGCGCTACGGGCCGCAGGGCACGCCGGTCGAATGGGTGGAAGAGGCAAGCTACTTCTTCAAGCTCTCCGAATACCAAGACCGGCTGCTGAAGCACTATGAGGAGAACCCCGATTTCATCGGCCCGGCTGAGCGCCGCAACGAGGTGATCTCCTTCGTCAAATCCGGCCTCAAGGACCTGTCGATTTCGCGCACGACCTTCGACTGGGGCATCAAGGTGCCGAACGACCCCTCGCATGTCATGTATGTCTGGGTCGACGCGCTTACGAACTACATCACCGCGACCGGCTATATCGAAGACCGCAACGGACCGCGGGCGAAATACTGGCCGGCCGATGTGCATATCATCGGCAAGGACATCATTCGCTTCCATGCCGTCTACTGGCCGGCCTTCCTGATGTCGGCGAAGCTGCCGCTGCCGAAGCGCGTCTTTGCCCATGGCTTCCTGCTCAACAAGGGCGAGAAGATGTCGAAGTCGCTCGGCAATGTCGTCGATCCCGTCAATCTGGTGAACCATTTCGGCCTGGATCAGGTGCGCTACTTCTTCCTGCGCGAAGTCTCCTTTGGCCAGGACGGCAGCTACAGCGAAGAGGCGATCGGCACGCGCATCAATTCCGACCTCGCCAACGGCATAGGCAACCTTGCCAGCCGCTCACTGTCGATGATCGTCAAGAACTGCGACGGCAAGATCCCGGAATGCGGACCGCTGACGGATGAGGACAAGGCGATGCTGGCGCAGGCCGACGCGTTGCATGCCTCGACGCGCGAGGACATGGGCAAGCAGCTCATCCACCGCGCACTAGCATCGATCATTGCCGTCGTCTCCGAAACCGACCGCTATTTCGCCGGCCAGGAGCCCTGGGCGCTGAAGAAGACCGATCCGGCGCGCATGGGCACCGTGCTCTATGTAACGGCCGAAGTCGTGCGCCAGATCGCCATTCTGCTGCAGCCTTTCGTGCCGGAATCGGCTGGCAAGCTGCTCGATCTCGTCGCCGCGCCTGCTGACAGCAGAGACTTCGCAGCGCTCGGCGAAGCCGGCCGTCTGGTGCCGGGAACGCCGCTGGAAACACCGAAGCCGGTCTTCCCGCGCTACGTGGCTCCGGAGGCTTAAAGCTGTGTTGATCGATACGCATTGCCATCTGGACTTTGCCGATTTCGAAGCGGAGCGCGACGAGATCGTGGCACGCGCCCATGCGGTCGGCGTTGCGCAGATGGTGACGATCTGCACCCGCGTGCGCAAGCTCGACGGGCTGCTCGCTATCACCGAGACATATCCTTCCGTCTTCTGCTCGGTCGGCACGCATCCCAACAATGCGGGTGACGAACTGGATATCCAGACGGAAGACTTGGTTCGCCTTGCCAATGCCCATCAGAAGGTCGTGGCGATCGGTGAGGCGGGTCTCGACTATTTCTACGACACGCAGAAGCCTGAGGACCAGCGGACCGGCTTTCGGCGCCATATTGCAGCCGCTCGGGAGACGCAGCTTCCGCTCGTCATCCACAGCCGCAGCGCCGATGCCGACATGGCTGCGATCCTGACCGAGGAAACGGGGAAGGGGGCCTTTCCCTTCATTCTGCATTGCTTCTCGGCCGGTCCCGAGCTTGCAAAGACCGGTGTGGAACTCGGTGGCTATATTTCCTTTTCGGGCATCCTGACCTTCCCGAAATCGGAAGAGCTGCGCGAAATCGCCAAGACCATTCCGCATGAGCGGCTGCTCGTCGAAACCGATGCGCCCTATCTGGCGCCGAAGCGCTGGCGCGGCAAGCGCAACGAGCCGTCCTACGTGGTGAATACGGCCGAAGTATTGGCCGATACGATCGGCCTTCCTTACGAGGATATGGCTCGGATCACCACAGATAACGCTTTCCGGCTGTTTTCGAAGATGCCGAGGATCTAGCGGCGTGTCACGGCGGCAGCGGTTCACCATTCTCGGCTGTTCGTCGTCGCCCGGCGTGCCGCGCATCACCGGTGACTGGGGCGCTTGCAATCCAGCCAATCCGAAGAACCGCCGGACGCGCGCATCCTTCATGATCCAGCAGTTCGCCGCTGATGGTGCTGAGACGGCGGTCGTGGTCGATACCGGCCCGGATTTCCGCGAACAGATGATCAGGGCAGGGGTCGGCCATATAGATGCGGTCCTCTACACCCATCCGCATGCCGACCATATTCACGGCATCGACGATCTGCGCGGTTATTTCCACAACACCCGCCGGCGCGTGCCGATCTTTGCCGAACCGTTCACCATGGACAGACTGCGGGAGGCCTTCGGCTATTGCCTGGAGACGCCGCCGGGCAGCAACTATCCGCCGATTGCACTGCCGATCGTGATCGAGGATCTGGAAAAGCCCGTCGAAATCCACGGGCGGGGCGGGACGATCGCTTGCATGCCGCTTCTGCAACAGCACGGCGAGATCCATTCGCTTGGCTTCCGTATCGGGGATGTGGCCTATTGCAGCGATGTCAGCGATTTCCCGCCACAGACGGTGGAGAAGCTACAGAACCTCGACATGTTGATCATCGATGCTCTGCAATATGTCTACCATCCGAGCCATCTTTCGCTGGAACAGTCGCTGGACTGGATCGAGCGGCTGAAGCCCAGGCGGGCGATCCTGACGCACATGCACACGCCGCTCGACTACGACGTGGTCATGGCGCAAACGCCGGACCATGTGGTGCCGGCGTTCGATCAGATGAGCTTCGAAGTCGAGGTTTAGCTGCCGATATAAGGCGCAATCTCGACGTATCCACGATGGATCATGTCCAGCGAGACATAGAGGATGATCAGCAGGCCGACATAGGCGATCCAGCGATGTTTGTTGAGCAGCCGGGCGATAAAGTTCGCGGCGATGCCCATCAGCGCAATGGAAAGACCGAGGCCTAGCACCAGCACGCTCGGATGTTCGCGGGCGGCACCGGCAACGGCAAGCACGTTATCGAGCGACATGGAAACGTCCGCGATGACGATCTGTGTCGCAGCCTGGAAGAAGGTCTTCCTCGGCGCTGGTGCGCTGGCTTCGGCCGAATGGTCTTCGCGGTGGCCGGCACGCAGCTCGCGCCACATCTTCCAGCAGACCCAGAGCAACAGCAAGCCGCCGGCAAGCAGAAGGCCGACAATCGCCAGAAGATAGACTGCGACAGAAGCGAACAGGATGCGGAGCACCGTTGCCGCCACAATGCCGACAAGGATCGCCTTGCGGCGCTGCGCGGCTTCCAGGCCGGCAGCAGCAAGGCCGATGACGACGGCATTGTCGCCGGCGAGAACAAGGTCGATAGCAATGACCTGCAGCAGAGCCGTCAAACCGGCCGCTGTGAAAATATCCATGTTGAATTACCCCCGGGAATACGCTTCGAGCGTGCTAGCGTCTTGAGGGTTTTCCGTCAACCTGCGAACGGGTGCGTTGATGGCCATCCACGGTCATTACGCGTAATCCGGCTGATGGCCATCGATGCGGTGTCCCGTATCAGCGGATCGATGTAGATTATCGAACGATTCGTTTCTTCGATCTGCAGGCCCATGGAAACTTCGCTTTATCTGCCCGTCAAAGGCTTCCTCGAAAAGGCAGGTTACGTCGTCAAGGGCGAAGTCGGCGGCTGCGACCTGGTCGGCTTAAGCAATGATGATCCGCCTGTGGTCGTGGTCTGCGAACTGAAGATGAGCTTCAATCTCGAACTTATCCTGCAGGCCGTTGACCGTGCGGCCGTTTCAGATGAGGTCTGGATCGCGGCACGGATCTCGGCCAGGGGCAAAGGCCGCGAAGCCGACAAGCGCTATCGCGATCTCTGCCGCAGGCTCGGCATCGGCATGCTCGGCATTTCCGACGCCGGCGACGTCAGCATCATCGTCGGTTCCGTATCGCCAATGCCGCGGACCAATCCGAAGCGACGTTCGAGGCTTATGCGCGAGCACCAGAAACGGCGCGGCGATCCGGCGCTCGGCGGCAGCACGCGTGCGCCAGTCATGACCGCGTATCGCCAGCAGGCGCTCGGCTGTGCGGCAGCGCTGACGTCAGGACCGTTGCGCATGCGCGATATCAGGGCCGGCGTGCCGGAGGCAGGCAAGATCCTGCAGTCCAATGTCTACGGCTGGTTCGAGCGGCTCGACAGAGGCGTCTATGGCTTGACGGATGCTGGACGGGAAGCGCTGCTGCGATGGCCGCAGCCGGAGATGCAGGCGGCTGAATAGTGGTTTGGGTACGTCTTTTAGTTCCATAATCTATCTTATGCGATCTTTGTATGTAGCCGCAAAGTTAAGGTGTCCTGATCCTGCAAAGTTAGAATGTCACTCTCCCCGGGTTTTGATGACCTGGGAGATTGCGGATGGGATTGATAGCGATGAGCGAGCGTGACCTGCAGGATCGCTATTCTCGAAGATGATCAACGTGTCCGCGACGATGTTTATGGCGATGCATCGGTCCCGGAAAATAGACGTTGATGTGAGGTGCAACCTGTCTGATAGTTCGATCAACCACACACACCCTCTTCATGCCCACCACTTGAACGGAATGCTTTAAACATATGAGATTCCCTATTTTTCCGCGGTTCATGGCAGCGGTGGCGCTTGCCGCGATCTTCACGTCAGGGCTGCCGGCCCATGCTGAAAGCCCGTCCGCGCCCTGGCCACAGACGCACAGTGACCTGCCGGCGGAACCCGGCATCCACTTCGGTACGCTCGAAAACGGCATGCGGTTTGCGATCATGCGCAACGCTACGCCGCCGGGACAGGCTGCAATCCGCTTCCGCATCGGCGCAGGTTCGCTCGACGAGAACGACAATCAGCAAGGGCTGGCGCATTTCCTCGAACATATGGCCTTCAAGGGCTCGACCCATGTCGCTGAAGGAGAGATGATCCGCATCTTGCAGCGCAAGGGCCTATCTTTCGGGCCGGACACCAACGCCAACACTTCATATGACGAGACCGTTTATTCGCTCGATCTTCCCGAGGTCGATGCCGATACGCTTTCTACCGGCCTGATGCTGATGCGCGAGACGGCAAGCGAGCTGACACTCGATGCCGGCGCCTTCGATCGTGAGCGCGGCGTCATCCTGTCGGAAGAGCGGCTGCGTGACACGCCGCAATATCGCGCAGCAATCGGCGTCACGAACTCCCTGCTCGCCGGCCAGCGTGCGACCCTGCGCCCGCCGATCGGTAAGGTCGATATCATCAGCAATGCGCCAGTCGATCTGCTTCGTGACTATTACCACACCAACTACCGGCCCGATCGCGCCACGCTGATCGTAGTGGGCGATATCGACCCGGCCGCAATCGAGACCGAGATCAGGCAACGCTTCAGTGATTGGAAGGCCGCCCGTCCTGAGCCGCAAAAACCCGATCTCGGCACACTGAAGGCGAAAGGCGAAAGCGCCGAGGTCATCGCGGTTCCGGGCGGCACAACGAGCGTACAGATCGCCTGGACGCGCCCCTATGACGCTTCGCCTGACACTTCCGCCAAGCGCCGGCAGCAGCTGGTCGAGGATCTTGGTCTTCTGGTGCTCAAACGCCGGCTGAGCGCCATGGCCAACAGGGCCAATGCGCCCTTTATCAGCGCCGCCGTCGGCTCCCAGGATCTTTTCAATTCCGCCCATATCGTCGTCATCGCGGCGAATTCCGCGCCGCTTAAATGGCAGGCCGCACTGGCCGCCATTGACCAGGAGCAACGCCGCTTCCAGCAATTCGGCGCCGAGCAGGCAGAGATCGATCGCGAAATCATCGAATACCGCTCGCTTCTGCAGGCCGCTGCGGCCGGTGCTGCGACACGCGCGAGCCCCGATATCGCTTCCATGCTGGCGAGCAGCGTCGATAACAATCAGGTCTTCACCTCACCTGCGGAAGATCTGTCAATGTTCGAGACCATGACGAAAGGCCTCACAGCAGCCGAGGTCAACCAAACCCTCGCGCATGTCTTCTCCGGCAACGGTCCGCAGCTCGTGCTGCAGACAGCGCAAGCGCCGCAGGGCGGTGCCGGGGATATCAGGCAGGCTTATGACGCCTCCCTCGCCGTTCCGGTTACGGCGCCGTCAAGCGCGGCGACCGTCGTCTGGCCCTATACGCATTTTGGCGAGCCAGGCACGGTCGTCGAACGACGCGTTGTCGAAGATCTCGGCCTGACCATGGTGCGCTTTGCCAACGGCGTGCGGCTCACCGTCAAACCGACCAAGCTGCGCGCCAACGAAGTGCTGGTGCGCGAGGATCTCGGTCGCGGCCGGCTGGATCTGCCGAACGACCGTCCCCTGCCGATCTGGACATCGCCAGCCGTCGTCCTCTCCGGCACCAAGGCGATGGATTATCCGGATTTGCAGAAAGCGCTGGCGGCCAACATCGCGGGTATCGATTTCTCCGTGGACGACAGCTCCTTCCAGTTCACCGGTCAGACGCAGACGGAGGATCTTGCGACGCAATTGCAGATCATGACCGCCTACACATCCGATCCGGCTTACCGACCTGAAGTTTTCAAGCGCGTCCAGCAAGCCTATTTAAACAACCTCGATCAGTATGAGGCGACGCCGGGCGCCGTCATCAGTCGCGATTTTGCCGGCCTCGTGCATTCCGGCGATCCGCGCTGGACCTTCCCGGACCGGGCGCAATTGTCCGCCACGACGCTGGAAGATTTCGAAGCACTGTTCCGGCCCCATATCTCCACGGCGTCGATCGATATCACCATTGTCGGCGATATAACGGCGGACGAGGCAATCCGCCGGACGGCGGAAACCTTCGGTACGTTGCCGGCCCGCGCGGATACGACACCGGGCAATGCGGCAAACGAAGTGCATTTCCCCGCGCGCACTGAAAAACCGGTCATGCGGACACATAGCGGCAGAGCCGATAATGCGGCGGCCATCGTCGCTGCTCCGATCGGCGACATGCTTTCAGATATGCAGCGGGGCTTTGTCGCAAACGTCGCTGCCCAGATCTACGAAAACAGGCTGATAGATCAGTTCCGCATGGCCGAAGGCGCGACCTACAGTCCGCAGGGCGCCATGGACCTTTCATGGGACATTCCCGGCTATGGCTACGCTTATCTCTACGTCGAAACGACGCCGGCCAAGATCGAGAATTTCTATGCGCTCGTGGACAAGATCGCTGCCGATCTCAGATCAAACGATGTCTCGCCGGACGAACTTATGCGTGCCCGAGCGCCGATTATCGAGACATTGAAGCACCAGCAGCAGAGTAACGAATATTGGGTGCAATATTTGAACGGCGCTCAAACGGACCCTCGCCGCCTGGAGCGGATACGCGATAATCTCAGTGGCTACGACAAGGTCACCGCCGAGGATATCCGCCAGTTTGCCACGACCTACTTCCAGCCGGACAAGTTCTGGAAATTCGAGGTGCTGCCCGCAGCGGTACGATAGGCCCAGCGCGCTTCAGGCAGGATCCCGAAGGCGGCCGCGTGCGTCGGGATCCCCTCCTGTTTCGTCCGCTGCGATTGACGAACCGTTTTGGCGACGTAAAATTGTCGACGTCGTTTTGATGGCCGACCAACATCATACCGGCCTAGATGCCTGACCGAATTTCACTGGTCTTCGCATGGCATCCGATCATTCTCATCCTATCCGGGAATATGCGCGCATCGTGCGCGAAAAGAACCTTTTAAAGCTTCGTCTTCTTTCGGTCGATCGGCAGCTTGCCACGGCCAGCGGTGCCTGGAAATCCTTTCTGGAAGAGACACGCCTCTCGCTCATCGAAGCGATGCTCTCGCTCGATGAGGAAGGTGAAGGCTATCTCCTGCTGATGCGCAAGGACTGATCGGTGTAGGTTCCACTCAGGCCGAGACGAAGGGACGCGAGCGCCCTCTCCGCATCCTCGATCTCCTTGAGCACCAGTCGTTGCTTGCGGTGATCCATTCCACCACCGGCAAATGCGGCATCCACCAGTTCGAGCACGTCAGTCGCCTCGATAACCACGCGCGTTGCACCTCTTTGCAACGACGCGATAGGCTCTGCCTGTTCTGCGCCGGAAGAACGCTCGGCGGCAACAAACGTACTTCTCTCGAGAAGATAGGATGCGAGACGCGGATCGGGCACGACTTCCAGCAGATTCTGGATTTCGTCAGCGGAGAAACATGTCCTGTTGATCAGGCGCGAGTGAAAAGCGGCGTAGTTCATGCCCAATGCAGTGGCAACCACGCCTACCGGATAGGTCTTTTCCACGATCAAAATGGTGTAGACGATGTCTGCGAAGGCACGGCCGCGTTGCGTCATGATCGCCCCCAGGCTCTGTCACTGCAACTATAGCGGAAGTCACGTCAAAAGGGAGCCGTTGTTTTGATATCGTATCTGTCAGGGCGATGCTAACGCGGCGCCTCGGCAGGAGACACCCCACCTGGCGGGGAAAGGCCACCTGCCTCCGGGTCCGCCAAGGTGGGTGGCCGGACCGCATCGGCGCGAATGCACTTTGGTCCTGTTTTGCTGGTTTCCGCCTGCAAGGCGTCGCTTTCGGGACGGCGCTCGGATCTTTCTAGTCTACTCTATAACAGGCAAACGCCGCGGGAGGAGCTGCCGGCGCGTTGCCTTGATTTCAACGGAGGAGACGGAAATGAGCAAGAATCGTGGCGTCGTCTATTTGCGGCCCGGCAAGGTGGAAGTCCGCGACATCGACGATCCGAAACTCGAGGCGCCTGATGGCCGTCGTATCGAACATGGCGTCATCCTGAAAGTCATCTCCACCAATATCTGCGGTTCGGACCAACATATGGTCCGTGGGCGTACCACAGCAATGCCAGGCCTCGTGCTTGGGCACGAAATCACCGGCGAGATCATCGAAAAAGGCATCGATGTGGAAATGCTCGATGTCGGCGACATCGTGTCGGTGCCCTTCAATGTGGCATGCGGGCGCTGCCGCTGCTGCAAATCACAGGACACCGGCGTCTGCCTGACGGTCAATCCGTCGCGCGCCGGCGGCGCTTACGGCTATGTCGACATGGGCGGCTGGATCGGCGGTCAGGCCCGCTATGTCACGATCCCCTATGCCGATTTCAACCTCTTGAAATTACCCGACCGCGACAAGGCGATGGCCAAGATCCGCGATCTCACCATGCTCTCCGATATCCTTCCAACGGGCTTCCACGGTGCCGTCAGAGCCGGGGTCGGCGTCGGATCGACCGTTTACGTTGCAGGCGCCGGCCCGGTCGGCCTTGCGGCGGCGGCATCCGCCCGTATCCTCGGCGCGGCCGTAGTGATGATCGGTGATTTCAACAAGGACCGCCTCGCCCATGCCAGCCGTGTCGGCTTCGAAGCCATCGACCTCTCGAAAAGCGACCGGCTCGGAGATATGATCGCGCAGGTGGTCGGCACCAATGAAGTGGACAGCGCGATCGATGCCGTCGGCTTCGAAGCGCGTGGACATTCGGGCGGCGAACAGCCGGCGATCGTGCTGAACCAGATGATGGAGATCACCCGCGCCGCCGGCTCCATCGGCATTCCCGGCCTCTACGTTACCGAAGATCCGGGCGCAGTGGACAATGCGGCCAAACATGGTAGCCTCTCTCTGCGCTTCGGCCTTGGCTGGGCGAAGGCGCAGTCGTTCCACACCGGTCAGACGCCTGTTATCAAATATAACCGCCAGCTGATGCAGGCGATCCTGCATGACCGGCTGCCGATCGCCGACATTGTCAATGCGAAGGTGATTTCGCTTGAAGATGCTGCCCAGGGCTATGAGAGCTTCGACCAGGGTGCCGCGACGAAATTCGTTCTCGACCCGCATGGCGAGGTCGCCAAGGCCGCCTGATCGGCATCATATGCCGGGGCGGTAACGCCCCGGCACAGCCATTGCAAATATGATCCGCCGCCCTGCTCTTGCAGGGAAATTCACTCTTCGCGGAACGTGTGGCTGATCTGATCCATCAGCGGCTTGGTCATGTATGAAAGGACGGAGCGATCCGCGACCTTGATGAAGACCTCTGCCGGCATGCCGGGGTAAAGCTTCATGTTGCTGAGTTTTTGCAAGCTCGCCGGTTCCGGCTTGATGCGCACGGGGTAATAATCGGTGCCGCTGCGCTGCTCGGTCACGACATCGGGCGAAATCGATACGACGTCGCCCTGCACCTCCGGTGTCGTTTTTTGATCGAAGGCGCTGAAACGGATATCGACTTTCTGGCCGAGCGTGAGTTGGTCAATATCGCGTGTGGCAATCTTCGCCTCGATGGTCAAGTCGCGCTGATCCGGCGCCAGCAGCATCAACACCTCGCCGGGATTGACAACGCCGCCGACGGTATGGACTGTCAGTTGATAGATGCGACCGCCCATCGGTGCGCGCAGCTCCAGCCGATTCATCTGGTCGACGGCCGCGATGCGACGCTCCTGCATTTCGGCAGTCTTGGCCTCGACATCCGTCAGATCCTTCGAATTCTCGGTCCTGCGATCTTCGTCGAGCTGCAATATCTGCAGGTTGATCTCGGCGATCTTGCCCTCCGCCTGCGCCCGTGAAGACAGCCGCTCGCCGCGATTGCCGTCGAGTTCGACACGCTGGCGCTTGAGGCCGTTGACCTTCTGCATCGTAACGATCTTCTGGTCGTAAAGCTTGGCGGCGGCATCATATTCCTGATCGACGAGCTTGGTCGCCTCATCGATCGATGCGAGTTGCAGCGTATCGCCCTGTATCTCCTCGGCGAGCTGCGCCTTGCGCTCTTCCAACTGCTTGCGCATCCCGACCAGTGACGACCGGCGGGCATTGAAAAGCTGGATCTCGCCGTCGACCAGGTTCTTGCTGACGTCGATATCCAGCTCATTTGCGGGAATATCGTCGGCGGAGAATTCCGTTGCGCCGATGCGTTCAGCCTGAAGGCGAGCGCGACGGACATAGAGCTGGGCAAGATTGCTGTCGATGATGGCGAGATTGGCTTTCACAGAGGTGCTGTCGAGCCGCAGAAGGACGTCGCCGGCCTGGACGTGCCCCCCTTCCATTGCCATCAGTTCCGACACGATACCGCCCGTAAGGTGCTGAATCTTCTTCACGTTCTGGTCGATAATCACGGTGCCGTGCCCGACCACGGCGTTGGAAAGCGACGTCGAGGCGGCCCAGCCTCCCATGCCGCCGACAAGGGCGACAGACAGGACCCAGACGGATAGGATGTGACGGTTCAGCGAGTGTTGCGACTTCTTCATCATCGGCCCTGCTCCTGATTATCGCCGACAACCTTCAGCGATCCATGTCTCGGTTGCTCCGTCAGATTATCGGCGCGGAGCACCTTGGCGAGTACCTGATCCTTCGGCCCGAACGCGAGCGCCTGCCCCTCGCGCATTGCCAGCACGAGATCGACGCTGGAGAGTGTGCTTGGCCGGTGAGCAACGACAATGACGATGCCGCCGCGCTGGCGAACGCTCAAGATCGCGCCGGCGAGCGCCGACTCTCCGTCAATGTCCAGATTGGAATTCGGCTCGTCGAGCACGACAAGGAAGGGATCGCGATAGAGCGCCCGAGCAAGGGCGATGCGTTGACGCTGGCCGGCCGAAAGCATGGAGCCGCCCGCCCCTATTTCCGTCTCGTAACCCTTCGGCAGCCGCAGGATCAGCTCATGGACCCCGGCCTTGCGGGCTGCCGCGATGATTTCTGCTGCCTGCGCATCGCTGCGAAAGCGGGAAATATTCTGGGCGACGGTGCCGGCAAAGAGTTCCACATCCTGCGGCAGGTAGCCGATGTGGCGTCCGATCGAGATATCATCCCATTGATCGAGTGCTGCGCCATCGAGGCGCACCGACCCGCGATATGCCGGCCAAAGGCCGACGATAGCACGCACCAGCGAGGATTTGCCCGAGGCGCTCGGGCCGATGACGCCGAGTGCGTTCCCTGCCCGCAGCGTGAAACTGACGCCCTGCACGATGAGCTCTTGCTTGCCGGGGGCACCACTCGACATCGCCTCGATGGCAAGCTCGCGAGATGGCGCAGGCAGCTCAAGCGGCGAAACTGTCTCGGGCAGCAAGGCCAATGTCTGGCGCAGCCGCTTCCAAGATTGCTGGGCTGAGACAAAGCCCTTCCAGCTGGCGATCACCTGCTCGACAGGTGCGAGTGCTCGCGATGTCAGGATCGAAGCAGCAATGATGACGCCACCGGAGGCCAGGTTTTCGATAACCAGCACGGCACCGGCGGCAAGTACGCCCGACTGCAGCGCCATGCGGAAGATCTTGGATACAATCGAGTAGCCATTGACCGTATCGGCGTTGCCGGATTGAACATCGCGGTAGGTATCGTTGCGTGCAGACCAGCTGTCGGCGAGTTCGTCGGCCATACCCATGGCCTGGACCACTTCTGCATTGCGCTGCGCCGCACTTGCAAGTGCATTTCTCTCGGTCGCAAGTTCATAGGCTTTTTTGGCCGAAGCCTGCGAGCTTCTATTCGTCAGATAGGTCAGCGCCATCAGGATCAGCGCGCCGCAGATGGCAATGATGCCGATGATCGGATGGAACAGAAAACAGATGCCGACATAAAGCGGCACCCAGGGCAAATCGAAAAAGGCTGAGGGGCCGGGGCTGGAAAGGAAGCTGCGAACCTGATCGAAGTCCCGCAATAGGGAAAGGCCGTCACCGGCCACCTTGCCCTTGAGCGGCGCCTTTAGCGTCGCCTTGAACACACGACGGCTCATCACCTCGTCGAAGACACCCGATATCCGGACGAGAATGCGACCGCGCACGAGATCGAAGGCCCCCTGGAAGGCATAGAGCAATAGTGCCAGAAGGATGAGCGCAATCAGCGACGGGATGCTGCGGCTCGGTATGATGCGGTCATAGACCTGCAGCATGAAAAACGAGCTGGTGAGATAGAGCACGTTGACCAGCGCACTTGCGGCGCCGACCGCGATCAGGCCTCCGCGGCTGCGTCGCATCGCTTCCGCGCCGAGGTCTTTCTCGCCTTTTTGAGTTGGCGAGATGCTAAGTCCGTTCAATATCGAATCTCCGTGGGACGTTTGGACTGATTGTACAGGCAAATCAGTCAAGGCTTCGCAAACATGTTGCCAGCAATACGACATGGTTAATGCATCATAACTTTGACGAATTCAACTGTATAACGTCAAATTGCTTTTGGAGGGAATCGTTATACCATCAAAGCAATAAATTCTACTTCCAGGCGAGGAATGCAATAATGGCCCAAGCTATTAGAATTAATGACGTTATCGACTCCTTCGGAATTGATACACACATCGATTACACGGACGGAAAATACTCTAATATCGCGGAAGTTGTTAAAGCCTTGGGATACCTCGGCCTCGACACGGTTCGCGATCATGCGCCCACCCCCGCCTCCGACCCCTATGGTCAAGGCCATCTTGGGGACGCGGCTGATGCCGGCGTGAAGTTCGTTTTCGTCTCGGGGCGCGATGACACCCCTGCCACCGTCGTGCAGCGGTTGCATGCCTTCGTGGAGGCGCATCCCGGTTCGATCGTCGGCATCGAAGGCCCGAACGAAGTCAATAATTGGCCGGTTGCCTATAAGGGACTGTCGGGAGAGGCCGCGGCCCTTGCCTATCAAAAGGACCTGTTCAACGCGGTGAATGCCGATCCGCTATTGAAGGACATTCCTGTTCTCGGCTTTACCGGCTACACGGTCGCCTCGTCCAACGATTACACGACGATCCACACCTATGCGAAGGAGGGCGACCAGCCTTTCTCCTGGCTCCAGCGTGAATCGGGCGACCAGATGAGCGCCGATCCCGGCAAACCGCTGACCATCACCGAAATCGGGTACCACACATCGCTGACGGCTGATACCAACGGCGGATGGGAAGGCGTCGACGAAACGACGCAGGCCAAACTGCTTCTCAACACGCTGATGGACGGCGCCTTTCTCGGATCGAAGGAGACCTTTATCTACCAGCTTCTCGATGCCTATGCGGATTCGCAGGGGTCCGATCAGGAAAAGCACTTCGGGCTCTTCCGCCTGGATTATTCCCCCAAGCCGGCCGCAACGGCGATCCATAATCTGACGGAAATTCTTGGTGATGACGGCGCAGCACAGGCAACCTTCAATCCGGGGGCGCTCAATTATTCGATCAGTGGGCTGCCGTCGACGGCGCGCAGCTACCTGACGGAAAAATCTGATGGTAGCTATCAGATCATCGTCTGGAATGAGCCCGATATCTGGAACCAGACATCCGACACGGCGATCCAGGCGGCGGCGACCAGTGTCAGCGTCAATCTGGGCGGGGCTTTCGGGACGGTGCAGGTCTACGATCCGCTGACGGGCGATACACCGATCAAGAGCTTCAGCAACATATCCTCCCTGAATGTGGATGTAGTCGACCATCCGATCATTATCAACATAGCAGCGGGAGCTGATGCGTTGCGGGAACCCGGCCACATCTACGGCGGCACCGGAGACGATGTCTTCACCGTCACCTCCCCGACCGATATCGTCGACGAAAGCGGCGGCGGCGGAACCGATACCGTCATGTCGTCGATCAGCTTCAGCCTGGCGGATACGGCGCATGCGATCGGCGCCATCGAGAATCTGACGCTGACCGGCAATGCAAACATCAACGCCACGGGCAACGCGCTTGCCAACGTGCTCGTCGGCAATTCCGGGGCCAACGTGCTGGATGGCGGCGCAGGTGCGGACCTGATGACGGGAGGTGCCGGCGACGACACCTATATCGTCAACAGTATCTATGATGACGTGGTCGAAGCCGGCGGCTCCGGCAAGGATATTATCAAATCCTACATCTCCCTTAGTCTGGCGAACCAGGATCGCGTGACCGGGACCGTCGAGAACCTGACTTTGATCGGGTCGGCGAATACCGATGCTACGGGTAATGCCTCGAACAATATCCTCACCGGCAATACCGGGAATAACGATATCGACGGCGGCAAGGGAGACGACCGGATGATGGGAGGCGTTGGCAACGACACCTATAAGGTGGATTCAACAGGCGATATCGTCGACGAAACAGACGGCGGCGGCAATGACACCGTCTACGCGTCCATATCCTTCAATCTGACGAACACCCTTGGCACCGTAGAGAATCTGAAACTAACTGGTTCATCGGCAATCAACGCCACGGGCAATGCCGGAAACAATAATCTGACCGGGAATACGGCCAGCAACGTGCTTTCGGGCGGAGCCGGAAACGATCAACTTATCGGCGGCAACGGCAACGATATCCTCAAAGGCGGATCTGGAGCCGACAACTTTGTCTTCAACATCAAACCCAATGCTACCGGGAACATCGACAAAATCGAGGACTTTTCGGAAAGCTCAGGCGACAAGATCGCACTCGACCACAACATTTTCACGGCGATCGATACAGCCAATTTTTCCTCCGGAAACTTCGTGCTCGGCACCAAGGCTTTGGATACAAACGACCGGTTGATCTACGACCAGACGACTGGAAAGCTCCTATACGACGCTGATGGAAGCGGGCGCGGCGCGGCTGTGCAAATCGCGACGCTTTCCAATCTGGCTACGCTTCATCACGACGATTTCCTGTTCCTCTGAGATCGGAGATCTGACGCCTTAAAGCGGCGGATTGTATGGGGTTCCTTTACGGAGCCCCATTTTTTTATCGCGCAGCAGTCATGCACAACATTGCCTGTAGCGCCCAGCCGAGCGGAGAGACGATTGCGCTGACCGGTACATTTCTCTTCATGTAGCTGCCTGCATTCCTGCAACCAGTGCTCTGCTGGCACAGATCTTCGAGCGGAGCGACGCTCGAATTTGAGACTTGCATGATGCAAGTAACCTCTGTAGTGACTTGCATCATGCAACGAACAAGTTTCGCCAATTTCAAATGCCCGGCGGCGCGCGCGCTCGATAGCGTCGGCGACTGGTGGAGCATGATGATCCTGCGCGATGCCTTTCACGGACTGACGCGCTTCGACGAATTCCAGAAGAGCCTCGGCGTTGCGCCGAACATACTGACGCGACGGCTCGCGCATCTGATCGATGAAGGGCTGTTCGAGAAGCGCCTCTATAGTGAGCGCCCTGCCCGCTACGAATATGTGCTGACCGAGAAGGGACGCGATTTCTTTCCGGTTTTGATGGCCCTGTTTTCCTGGGGACGCCGGCACGCTCCGCAAGAGGATCTCGCCTTCCTGCTCGGCAATGCCGCCTCCGGCGAGGAACGCCGGCCCGTGCTGGTGGATGCAGCCAGCGGCGAAGAACTGAAACCCGAAAATACCTGCCTGCTGCCGGGACCGGCCGCTGACGATGGCGACCGCGAACGGATCGCACGCATGCGCGCCTATTACCTCGGCATCGACGCCTAGAAAGGAAGAATCCATGGAACGCATCGTTGTCACCGGTATGGGACTTGTTTCACCGCTCGGCGTTGGTGTCGAGACGGGATGGGAGCGGCTTGTCGCAGGTGGTTCTGGCTTGCGTGCCCTGCCTGACGATGTGGTGGGCGATCTCGCCGCCAAGGTCGGCGGCGTCGTTCCCTCCATCGAGGAGGATACCGAAGCCGGCTTCGATCCCGACCGTGCCGTTCCGCCCAAGGACCAGAAGAAGATGGACCGCTTCATCCAGTTCGCGATGATGGCGACAGATGAAGCCGTGCGCCAGGCTGGTTGGATGCCCGAGGGCACGGACGAGCGTGAACGGACTGCAACGATCATCGCCTCCGGCATCGGCGGCTTTCCGGCGATCGCCGATGCGGTGCGCACGGCTGAGACGCGGGGCGTGCGGCGGCTCTCGCCCTTCACCGTACCTTCCTTCCTTGTCAATCTCGCGGCCGGCCAAGTGAGCATCCGCTACGGCTTCAAGGGGCCGCTCGGCGCACCTGTGACGGCCTGCGCTGCCAGCGTTCAGGCCATCGGTGACGCGGCCCGACTGATCCGGTCGGGTGAAGCTGATGTTGCGATCTGCGGCGGCTCGGAAGCCTGCATCGACAAGGTCAGCCTTGGCGGTTTTGCTGCAGCCCGCGCACTCTCGAGTGGTTTCAACGACAGGCCCGAACTTGCCTCACGTCCCTTCGATACTGCCCGTGACGGCTTCGTGATGGGCGAAGGGGCCGGCATTCTCGTCATCGAAACGCTGGAGCATGCGCTGGCGCGCGGCGCGACACCGCTTGCGGAGCTCGTTGGCTACGGTACGGCCGCCGATGCTTATCACATGACCGCAGGACCGGAGGATGGCGATGGCGCCCGCCGGGCAATGGAGACGGCTCTGCGGCAGGCCAGAATTCCAGCCTCCGAGGTCAAGCACCTCAATGCGCATGCGACCTCGACACCGGTCGGCGACAAGGGTGAAATCGCGGCAATCGGCACGGTCTTCGGCCGCGCTGGCGGCATTGCCGTCAGCGCCACGAAATCGGCGACCGGCCATCTCCTGGGGGCTGCCGGCGGGCTCGAAGCCATCTTCACGATCCTTGCGCTGCGCGACCAGATCGCCCCGCCGACGCGCAATCTGGAAACGGCCGATCCGGTAGCCGAGGGCATCGACATCGTGGGCAAAGTGGCCCGCAAAGTCGCGATGGAATATGCGATCACCAATGGCTTCGGCTTCGGCGGGGTGAATGCCAGCGCCCTCTTCCGCCGCTGGTCCTGAGCAACCTCTTTTCATGCGCGCAAAATAGCCTACACTTGTCCGGATATTGCCGGAGATGATCCCATGCGCACTTTCTTTGCAGTGCTGGTTCTGTGTGCCGTATCCGTGATGTCAGGCATGGTGGTTCATGCCGAAGATCCAGTGCAGACGACACAGACGATGATCGAGGAGCAGATCAGGGCATTCCTCAAGGATGACGCCGATACGGCCTATTCCTTTGCGGCACCGGGTATCAAGGCGATGTATCCGGACAAGGACGTCTTCTTCGCCATGGTGAAGAAGAGTTACGAGCCAGTTTATCATCCCGGCAACTATGCCTTCGGGCGCAGCAGATCGATTGACGACGGCGCTGTCATCTACCAGGAAGTGCTGATCTCAGGCCGCGACGGCAAGGACTGGACAGCGGTCTATCAGGTCGCCCGCCAGCCCGACGGGAGCCTCAAGATCAATGGCGTGCAGATCGTGCCGAACGCCGACAGCAAGGGCATTTGATCAGACGGGTTCGAGATCGCCCCTCGCCCATTCCTCGATCGTCTCGGCCATGAAATCGGCGAAACGGCCTTCGGCAATCGCCTTGCGGATACCCTGCATCAGTTCCTGATAGTAGTTCAGATTGTGCCAGGAGAGCAGCATGCCGCCGAGCGCTTCGTTGGCGCGGACGAGATGGTGGAGATAGGCGCGCGAATAATCACGAGTCGCCGGGCAGTTCGACTGTTCGTCGAGCGGGCGCATGTCCTCCGCATGGCGGGCGTTGCGGATATTGACCTTGCCGCGGCGGGTAAAGGCGAGACCGTGGCGGCCCGAACGGGTCGGCATCACGCAGTCGAACATGTCGATACCACGGGCAACGGATTTCAGGATGTCATCGGGCGTGCCGACGCCCATCAGGTAGCGCGGCTTATCACCGGGCAGGACCGGAAGCGTCTCTTCGAGCATCTTCAGCATCACGTCCTGCGGCTCGCCGACGGCCAAGCCGCCGACCGCATAGCCCTTGAGGTCGAGCTTCGCCAGTTCTTCGGCCGAACGGACGCGCAAAGCCGGCACGTCACCGCCCTGCACGATACCGAACATCGCCTTGCCCGGCTGGTTGCCGAAAGCGACCTTGCAGCGCTCGGCCCAGCGCAGCGACAGTTCCATGGCGCGCTCGATCTCCTTGGGCTCGGCCGGCAGAGCCACGCATTCATCGAGCTGCATCTGGATATCCGAGCCGAGCAGCCCCTGGATTTCGATGGAGCGCTCCGGCGACATGTGATGCAGGCTGCCGTCGACATGCGACTTGAAGGTGACGCCCTGCTCGTCGAGCTTACGCAGACCAGATAGCGACATGACCTGAAAGCCGCCGGAATCCGTCAGGATCGGATGCTCCCAGCGGATAAGCTTGTGCAGGCCACCGAGGCGAGCGACACGCTCGGCCGTCGGGCGCAGCATCAGGTGGTAGGTATTGCCGAGAATGATGTCGGCGCCGGTCTCACGCACCTGGTCGAGATACATGGCCTTGACCGTGCCGACCGTGCCGACAGGCATGAAGGCCGGGGTGCGGATCGTGCCGCGCGGCATGGAAATCTCGCCGAGGCGTGCGCCACCATCGGTCTTCTTCAGGGTGAACTGGAAGTTCTCTGTCATTTGTCTTTCCGGAAAAGAAGGCTCGCGTCGCCGTAGGAGTAGAAGCGGTAGCCTGTCGAGATGGCATGTTCGTAGGCCGCGTGCATAGTCTCGAAGCCGGCGAAGGCCGAGACCAGCATGAAAAGCGTCGAACGCGGCAGGTGGAAGTTCGTCATGAGAATATCGACCGCCTTGAAGCGGTAGCCGGGCGTGATGAAGATGCCGGTGGCGCCTACCCAAGGCTGGATCTCACCGCTCTCGTCGGCAGCACTTTCGATCAGCCGAAGCGAGGTCGTGCCGACGCAGATGATGCGCCCGCCCCGGTCCCGCACGGCATTCAGCCTCGCGGCGATCTCAGCGCTGACATAGCCGCTTTCAAGATGCATCTTGTGATCGTCGGTATCGTCAGCCTTGACCGGCAGGAAGGTGCCGGCACCGACATGCAGCGTCACGAAATGGCGTTCGATACCGGCCTTGTCGAGCACTTCGAACAGGCCGGGCGTGAAATGCAGTCCGGCGGTGGGGGCGGCGACGGCGCCCTCCTCCCGCGCATAGATGGTCTGGTAATCGACGCGGTCGCGTTCGTCCTCCGGACGCTTGGCGGCGATATAGGGCGGCAGCGGAATATGGCCGACGCTGGCAATCGCTTCGTCCAACACAGGGCCGGAGAGATCGAAGGCGAGCGTCACCTCACCCGCCTCGCCCTTTTCCTCGACGGTGGCATCGAGAGAGCCGATCATGCAGCTTTCGCCGCTGTGGCCGAAGGCAATACGGTCGCCCTCCTTGATGCGCTTGCCGGGCCTGGCGAAAGCCTTCCACTTGTTGGCGCCGATACGCATGTGGAGTGTAGCCGACACCTGCTGACCACCCGCACCCTCGCGATGGCGGATGCCTTCAAGCTGAGCCGGGATGACCTTGGTATCGTTGAAGACCAGTGCGTCGCCAGCCCGCAGGAAAGAAGGAAGGTCGAAGACGTGATGATCGGACAGCACCGTCTGGGCATTCGGATCGACCACGAGCAGGCGTGCGCTGTCGCGCGGGTCGGCAGGCCGCAGCGCAATGCGTTCATCTGGCAGGTCGAAATCGAAGAGGTCTACGCGCATTGGGGCACTTCCAGGCAAAGCGAAACCCGCCCCGCGCTCTCGCGCAAGGGCGGGTTCCAGCAGAAATCACAATCAGACGTCGGCGGCAACCCGCATGGAGACGATCGAATCCGGATCGGAGACGGGCTCGCCCTTCTTGATCTTGTCGATGTTGTCCATGCCTTCGATAACCTGACCCCAGACGGAATACTGCTTGTTCAGCCACGGAGCGTCGGTGAAGCAGATGAAGAACTGGGAGTTGGCCGAGTTCGGGCTCTGCGAACGAGCCATCGAGCAGGTGCCGCGAACATGCGGCGTTGCCGAGAATTCAGCCTTGAGATCGTCTTTCGAAGAACCACCCATGCCGGCGCGGCCCGGGTTGAAATTCTCGCCACCCTTCTTGCCGAACTGCACGTCACCCGTCTGCGCCATGAAATCGGCGATGACGCGGTGGAAGACGACGCCGTCATAGGCCTTCTCGCGGGCGAGTTCCTTGATGCGCTTCACATGCTCGGGCGCGACCTGCGGCAGAAGCTGGATGACAACCTTACCCTTGGTGGTTTCCAGAATGATGGTGTTTTCCGGATCTTTGATCTCGGCCATTGTTGTTCTCCTTCTCGTCTTGAACTTACTTCTTGCCCAGCGTAACCTTGATCATGCGGTCAGGATTGCTGACTTCGCCGTTCTGGCCTTCGCCCTTCTTGATCTTGTCGACGTTTTCCATGCCCGAAACAACCTTGCCGACGACCGTGTACTGACCGTTCAGGAAGGAACCGTCAGCAAACATGATGAAGAACTGCGAGTTGGCGGAATTCGGATCCTGCGCGCGCGCCATGCCAACCGTGCCGCGCACGAAGGGCGTCTTGGAGAATTCAGCCGGGAGATCGGGCAGATCGGAACCGCCGGTGCCAGCCTGGCTCGCATCAAAGTTCTTTTCCATATTGCCGTATTTCACATCGCCAGTCTGGGCCATGAAGCCGGGAATGACGCGGTGGAAGGCAACATTGTCATACTCGCCCTTCTTCACCAGCGCCTCGATCTGCGCAACATGCTTCGGCGCGACATCGGGCATCAGTTGAATAACGACCGGGCCACTCTTCAGCTGGATGGTGATGTAGTGATCGGCAGCCTGCGCAAAAGCGTCACCTGCGAAGGAGGCGAGATAGAGCACGCCGGCAAATGCAAGATAGAAGAGTTTCATGTGAGCTCCGTTGAGGCGATGCCGCCTAGGCTTTGCGCTTGGATTTCAGGGCTTGCAAGACGGCTGCCGGCACGAAGGCGCTGACATCGCCGCCCATGGCTGCGATCTGTCTTACCAATGTGGCGGTAATAGGCCGCGAGGCCGTGCCTGCCGGCAGAAAGATGGTCTGGATATCGGGCGCCATCTGCCGGTTCATGCCGGCCATCTGCATTTCATAATCAAGATCAGTGCCGTCGCGCAGGCCGCGGATCAGCAGGCTTGCGCGATGCGCGCGTGCGGCGTCGACGACGAGATTGTCGAAGGAAACGACGTCGATATGCGCGCTCTTTTCCGGCAAGACCTCGGCCAGCGACGCACGGATTAGCGCGGCCTTTTCCTCAAAGGAGAAGAGCGGGGTCTTGCCGGGGTGAATGCCGATCGCAACGATCACTTTCTCGGCGACGTTCAGCGCCTGCACCAGCACATCAACGTGTCCGTTGGTGATCGGGTCGAAGGACCCCGGATAGAAAGCTGTCGTCATCTGGCCCGGCCGTTTGTTTCACGCCTTTTGTCATGGAAGCCCGTTTCTCGCAAGTCATTTAGCCATGCCGCCTGGCGCGGCTGAACGATGAATGAACGGGGCGTTCAAGGCCCGCTCAGATGCGATCTGTTTTACTCAGACCATCAACGCAGACGCTGCCGGTCCAGGTAGCGTTATCCCCGGAAAGACCTTGATCATGCTGATCATCCTTATTGCAATAGCCGTTATTTTCTCGCTGCTTGCGGAGCTTTTCTACGGTTATGTCGCTGATCGGCGCCAGCTTTGGGTACGACCGGAAGTCAACGAACATGCGGCCATTATGCGCCAGCTTGGCCGCATGCATTCTAATCGATTTGAATTCTGAACGGTAGATGAACAGGGCATTCAAGGTCGCTTCAGAACACGGTTGGTAAACACCCCGTCAACATCCGGCGGGAACCATTTTAAGACGGATGCGTTCACTTGATCGACACATATGAGATGCGGAAGCGCGGCAGGAAGGGAATGAACATGCCTGGTAAGATCACCATGATTAACGTGCTTTGGATGGCAATGATTACAGGCATGCTGACTGCTACAGTCGCTCTCTATGACAACCAGAAGATCGATACTTCCAAGGTATACGGCCCCTACGCTTCGGCTCGCTCCGTAAGCGTTCTTGGCCAGTACTGAGGGGCTTGAACGCAACTCTCCACAGAAAGGAACGCCACCATGTTCACGATCCTGACAGTCCTCACAGCACTCATCAGCATCATGTTCATCGTGTCCGTGACTTCGACGATTTCCGCGCTGCGCCGTGAGAGCAAGGAAGGGAAGTCGCTGAAAGAGAAGCACAGCGCCTTCTAAAGCCGCTTCCGCAGCGGAAAACAGCAATACAAGCCGGATGTTCTGCATCCGGCTTTTTCATGTCGACGATGCAGGCCGCAGCGCCAGGCAGCCGCTTTTTCGCAGCGGCAGGACAAGAAGCGCACCTCTGCCATAAAGCGCACGCACATAGTCGCTGCGTTCACTCGTGACGACGGCAAAGCCCCTGCCCCATCGCAGGATGGAGACACCGTCGGGCAATGCGTCAGGTTCAATGCTGCCGGCCGGAAAGACCATGGCTGCTGGCGCCGCGCCTGTTGCGGCAAAGACGACGGCAAACAGTGCGAAGACTGCGGCAATGACCGCAATCGCAGTGCCTGTCCTGCGTGCCAAGCGTCTTATCAAAGAGCCACCCGTTCGATGCTTCAGAAATCGAATATATGCTCAAGGCCGGGATCAGCAATCGGCCGGTCTTTAAGCAACGCGGCAAGATCAGCCACCTTGACGGACAAAAGCACACGGTCGCTGTCAAAACCTGATCGCGGAAGCCGCGTGATTACCTCACCGGGCAGATTGCCCTGCTCCGTACCTCGGGGCATGGTCAGCGACACCATGATCTCGTCATTGCCGGCAATCTCGCGGATTGTACCGCCCGCCTCGGCGATCTCGGCGAGGATATGGGTGAAGCGGTCGTAGCGCGGCGTCTCGATCAGCACGCCATCGGTACTTTCCGCAATTACCGATACATCGGGAATTGCCGAAAGCGCGGTGGCAGGCAGACCTGATATGACCGAGCGGATGGTCAGCTTCGCCTCGCCGGTTGCGGCGACAGCGCTGGCGATCACGCCGGCATAGGCGATCTTGGCGCGCCATTCGCCGCCGAGCGCCAGACGGCGTTCCCAGCCGCGCAGCGGCTCTTCCACCGGTGCAGCCCAGAGCCTGTCGATCCAGGGCTGGAAGGGGTATTTGTACCATGGAGTCTGGCGCAGGAAGGCAGCGTAATCGATCGCCATATCGCGGGCGACGAGATCCTGCGGCGTCTTTTCGCTGCCGCGCCATAGCGCAAAAACCCGGCCGATCGTTTCCTCATAGGCCGCTTTCAAGCCCATTTCGAGCGTGAAGCTGACGCCGATGGTGGCGATCATCATTCGGGTTTCGCGATCGGCGCCGCCATGGCGATCGGCGATGCGGGTCAGCGCGCAGTCGGCCGCCCAGAAATCCTTCACGCTGGAAAAATAGCCGAAGCGATATTCGTCGCCAGTTTTCAGAGCCTCGGCGAGCCCGTCATAGGCGTAGACGATATGCCACTCTGGATAGGTCAGATAAGTATTAGCCTCGTGCCGACGGAATTCCGGATCCGATATCAGCGTGTAACGATCGGTTTCCGGAACGGCATGGCAGAAGGTCTCGACATAGGCAACCGGGCTGAGCAGCAGCAGGATCGCAACAACGAGCGCCGCGAGGATCCAGCCGATAATCTTCAGGAGGCGCCGCATCACGGGGCCTCGCGACGGAAGATGTAGCTGGACGCAATCCCCATTCCGCCAAGGAAGAGATGCGGCAGATTGGCAAGGATCCTGAACGTAAAGGGAAGATCCTGAATGCCGTAATTGACGATGCCGAGATCGAGATAACCCGACCCGGTGATCAGCCCAAGCAGACCATCGCTGAAATAGAGCAGGCCGAAATAGAAAAGGAAGTTTCGTGACGCACGAGCCGACAGGAAGGCAGCGATGCCTGCCCAGGCAGCCGAGGCCAGATGCAGGCTGTCGTCGTAGATATCGAGGGCGAAAATGCCAAAGGCGCGCCCCTGCGCATCCGTCAGTCCCGGAATGTAATTCAACGCGGCCGCAAAAAGCAGAGCCACGGTATAAAGCGCAGCAATCAGCCGAAGCCTGGACATGCAAATCCTCCTAAAGGCTTCCGAGATAGCGATCCCAGAAATGATTGCGGAAGGTAAGGCGGGGATCGAGCCGACGCTTGGCCGCCGCAAATTCCTCAGCGCGAGGATAGGCGCGGGTAAACTGATCCAGCCGGGCATGCGGGCGATACGGCAGATAATAGCTGCCGCCGATTGCGAGCACGCGCTCGATCAGCGCTTCCGTCATACGCCGCATGTCGGCCTCGCCCCTCACCGTCTTTTCCTGCGAGAAGAGCATGACCGCGGCAATGCGAGGCTCCGTGGCGTAAGCCAATACGCTGTCGCGGTCGGTATGGACATAACGCAGCGTGATGTTGAGGAGCTGCTGGTAGGAGGCGGGAATAACATCCTGGCAGGCTGCAACGAAATCGGCGAAGCGCGAGGGTGAGACGAAATATTCGTGCAGGATATCCGTTCGGGACGGATCACGGTCATCGAGGGTGATGACGGGTTCGTTCATCAGACTGTTGCGCGTAGCCTGGCCGGCGAGCGACGGATTGACAACGGCCTCGGTCCACCAGCGGAAATGCCTGGCCGTGTCGGAACCGAGCTGCGCCCGGAAGATTTCGCGCGAGACGTGACTGACGAAACCGGAGCCGGAGGCGGGCGGTATCTTCGTCTGGTCCGGCGCAGCCCGGTAGGTGATCAGCAGCGCATCTTCAAAGAAACGATCGAGCGAAATATCCATGCGGCCATAGGCCATGTTGATCGCGCTGTCGCCTGCGAGCACCTCGGCAAAGCGCCGGCCGAGATCTTCGCCTGCCAGATGCTCGAAGGTCGGCTGCAATAGCACGTTCGGCACCATGTCGAGCTCAAGTTCGGTGATGACGCCGAAAAGCCCGTATCCACCCATGGCGTGATTGAAAAGCTCGGTATTTTCCGTGCGCGAGCAGGTCAAAAGGTTGCCGTCCGCCGTCATCAGCCTGATGGAACGGACGGTGCTGCCGCAGGCGCTGAAAGGAACCGGCCAGCCATGCGCATTGACCGAAAAGGTGCTGGCGACGCCGAAATCGTTGTTGGACTGCATGACGGCGGGCGAAAAGCCGATCGCATCGAGCTTGGAAATGATCGTCGACCAGCGAGTGCCGGCGGCGACACGGTAGGTCCTGGCTGCCGTATCCGCCTCCAGCCAGTCCTGATCGAGCGTCAGCGTCGTGCCATTTTCGGCAAGGCTCTGACCGCCCATCGAATGGCGCGCGGCGCTGGCGATGAAGGGCCTGTTTGCCTTGACGGCTTCAACGAGCGCCGTACGCAACTGGCCGATCATGGCATCCTGCGGCGGCTCCTTGACGGTCAGATGGGCCGCAACCCGGGTCGGCGTCAGCTCTCCGGCATCATTGAGAATGGTCGAGCCGTCTTCAACGGGAAGCTCTGCTGGAAAGGCTGGTCCGGGATCGCTTTGCGGCTGAAGCAGGAAACGTCCCGCCGCGACACCTGCTGCTGCCGAAATGCCGGCCAGCACCCCTCGCCTTGTCCACCTGCCCACAGCATTCCCCCCTCGGATGAATCGGCAAGTCCTTCATAGCGCAATAAAAAACCGGGCGGCAGGGGCCGCCCGGTCTGCAACGAGAAAGTGGTGAATTATTCGCCCGATGGGGTTTCGTCAGCTTCGCCCGCTGCAGGCGCCTCGCCTTCGGAAACCGCGGCTTCTTCACCGTTTTCCGCCGTCTCTTCCTCTTCCGGCTCGCTGATGCGCTCGACCGAGACGACCTTCTCATCCTTGGCGGTGGAGAAGATCGTGACGCCCTTGGTCGCACGGCTGGCGATGCGGATACCGCCCACCGGTACGCGGATCAGCTGGCCGCCATCCGAGACGAGCATGATCTGGTCGCCGTCGTCGATCGGGAAGGCGGCGACGAGTTCGCCGATTTCGCCTGTTTTCGACGTGTCGGTGGCGCGGATGCCCTTGCCGCCGCGGCCGGAGATGCGGAAATCGTAGGAGGACGAGCGCTTGCCGAAGCCCTTTTCCGAAACCGTCAGCACGAATTGCTCGCGTGCCTTCAGCTCTTCATAACGCTCATCGGAGAGCTGTCCCTCTTCGGTGACTTCTTCGCCGACCAGAGCGATATCCTCTTCGTCCACGCCCGTCGCACGACGTTCGGCGGCAGAGCGCTTGAGGTAAGCAGCACGCTCCCACGGCTCGGCATCGACATGGCCGACAATCGTCATCGAGATGATGCGGTCGCCATCGCCGAGATTGATGCCGCGCACACCGATCGAGTTGCGGCCGGCAAAAACGCGCACGTCATCGACCGGGAAGCGGATGCACTGGCCGAGCGCCGTCGTCAGCAGAACGTCGTCCCGATCCGTGCAGGTCTCGACGGAGAGGATTTCATCGCCCTCCTCGTCCAACTTCATGGCGATCTTGCCGTTGCGGTTCACCTGGACGAAGTCCGACAGCTTGTTGCGGCGGACCGTGCCGCGAGTCGTCGAGAACATGACGTCGAGGTTATCCCAGCTGTCCTCATCCTCAGGCAACGGCAGGATGGTGGTGATGCGTTCTCCTGACTCCAGCGGCAGCATGTTGATCAGCGCCTTGCCGCGCGAGGTCGGTGTGCCGATCGGCAGACGCCAGACCTTTTCCTTGTAGACGATGCCGCGCGATGAGAAGAACAGAACCGGCGTGTGCGTATTGACAACGAATAGCCGGCTAACGAAATCCTCGTCGCGGGTGGTCATACCCGAACGGCCCTTGCCGCCGCGGCGCTGCGCACGATAGGTCGTCAGCGGCACGCGCTTGATATAGCCGAGATGCGATACGGTGACGACCATGTCTTCGCGGGCGATGAGGTCCTCATCGTCCATTTCGAGACCGCCATCGATGATCTCGGTGCGGCGCGGTGTGCCGAACTCGTCGCGAACGGCAATCAGCTCGTCCTTGACGATCGTCTGGATGCGGACACGCGACGACAGGATATCGAGGTAATCCTTGATTTCCTCGCCTATCTTATTGAGTTCATCGCCAATTTCGTCGCGGCCGAGGGCCGTCAGGCGGGCAAGGCGCAGCTCGAGGATCGCCCGAGCCTGCTCTTCCGAGAGGTTATACGTAAGGTCTTCGTTGATGCGATGGCGCGGATCATCGATAAGGCGGATGAGGCTTTCGACATCTTCCGCCGGCCAGCGGCGGGTCATCAGTTCTTCGCGGGCGGACTGCGGGTCCGGCGCCTGACGGATGACGCGGATGACTTCATCGATATTGGCAACCGCAATTGCCAGGCCGACCAAGACGTGCGCACGTTCACGCGCCTTGCGAAGCAGGAATTTCGTTCTCCGGCTAACGACTTCCTCGCGGAAGGAAACGAAGGCGCGGAGCATATCGAGCAGCGTCAGCTGTTCCGGCTTGCCGCCGTTCAGCGCCACCATGTTGCAGCCGAAGGAGGTCTGCAGCGGCGTGTAGCGATAGAGCTGGTTGAGGATGACGTCGGCGTTTGCGTCACGCTTCAGCTCGACGACAACGCGATAGCCCTGGCGGTCGGATTCATCGCGCAGGTCGGAGATGCCTTCGATACGCTTCTCGCGCACCAGCTCGGCCATCTTCTCGATCATCGTCGCCTTGTTCACCTGATAGGGGATTTCGGTGATGATGATCTGTTCGCGATCGCCGCGCATCGGCTCGATCGCGGCGACGCCGCGCATGATGACGGAACCGCGGCCGGTTTCATAGGCCGAACGGATGCCGGCGCGGCCGAGAATCTTGGCGCCAGTCGGGAAATCCGGACCCGGAATGATCTGCATCAGGTCCGGCAGCTCGATCGCGGGATCGTTAATAAGCGCAATACAGCCGTCGATCACCTCGGAGAGGTTATGCGGCGGAATGTTGGTCGCCATACCGACGGCGATACCTCCCGCACCGTTGACCAGAAGGTTCGGGAACTTGGCTGGCACCACCACGGGCTCGGAGAGCGTGCCGTCATAGTTGTCGCGGAAGTCGACCGTTTCCTTGTCGAGGTCGTCGAGCAGCGAATGCGCGGCCTTCTGCAGGCGGCATTCGGTGTAACGTTCAGCCGCCGGTGGGTCACCGTCGACGGAGCCGAAATTGCCCTGACCGTCGATGAGCGGCAGGCGGAGCGACCAGTCCTGCGCCATGCGGGCGAGCGCGTCGTAAATCGCGGCATTGCCGTGCGGATGGTATTTACCCATCACGTCCCCGGTAACACGGGCGCATTTGACGTATTTCTTGTTCCAGTCGATGCCGAGCTCGGACATGCCGTAGAGGATGCGTCGATGCACGGGCTTCAGGCCATCACGCACGTCGGGAAGTGCGCGAGACACGATCACGCTCATCGCGTAATCGAGATACGACCGCTGCATTTCCTCCATAATGGAGATGGGCTCGATGCCTGGCGGGAGCTTCCCGCCGCCGGGGGGTGTTTGCTCAGTCAAAACGGTTCACGTTCTCTTCTAGAATCACTCGAAGATTTATAGCGGAAAGCCTGTTCCCGCGCCAATTTGGCCAGGGGTTTTGAACAGGCTTTTGCGGTCGAAAGAGGGCAAATCACGGCATTTGCCCATGGGTAGGAAACAATCAGCGATCATGCATTTGCCAAATCGGAAGCCGCACAGCACAATCATCAAAAACAAGCATCTATATGGGGTTTTGAAGAAGCGATGGCAAGCGCCGACCAACTGATCAACGCATTCACGACGCTGCTCGTTACCATCGATCCGCCGGGGCTTGCACCGCTCTTTCTCGGCCTCACTGTCGGTATGAGCCGGCCGGAGCGAAAGCAGGTGGCGCTGCGCGGCACGACGATCGCCTTCATCATCCTTGCCGTTTTCGCGCTGTTCGGTTCCAGCGTGCTCGGTGTGCTCGGCATCTCGATCGGCGCCTTCCGGCTCGCCGGCGGGCTGCTGCTTTTCTGGATCGCCTTCGAGATGGTCTTCGAACGGCGGCAGGACCGCAAGGAAAAGACTACGGAAGTGGCAATTACCAAGGATCATATCGAGAATATCGCCGTCTTCCCGCTGGCGCTGCCGCTGATTGCCGGGCCGGGTGCGATCTCTGCGACGATCCTGCTCGGAGGCACCCTGCCCTCCACGGTCGAGCGCGCGCAGCTGATCAGCGTCATCGCCGGCTGCCTGCTGATCACCCTGCTGGTGCTCTTCCTTGCCGACCGGCTCGACCGCTTCCTCGGCGTCACGGGCCGAGCGATCCTGACCCGCCTTCTCGGCGTCATCCTGGCAGCCCTTGCCGCTCAATTCGTCGTGGACGGTGCCAAATCCGCGCTCAATCTGATCAGCGCCACACCGACATGAAAACGGCGCCCGAAGGCGCCGTCATCACAATATCGGGACAGCGTCGATCAGAACGGGATATCGTCGTCGAGATCGCGCGAGAAGTTTCCGCCGCCACCGCTGCTGTTGCCGCTGCCACCACGATTACCGCCGCCGCTGCTGCGGCCACCGCCGGAGGACGAGCCGGAGCCGTAGTCGTCGCCGCCGAAATCATCCCCACCTCGACCGCCGCCGAAGCCGGCACCGCCACCTTCACCACGCCCGTCGAGCATCGTCAGCGTCGAATTGAAGCCCTGCAGCACGATTTCCGTCGAATAACGGTCGTTGCCGTTCTGGTCCTGCCACTTGCGGGTCTGCAGTGCGCCTTCGATATAGAGCTTGGCGCCCTTTTTCACATATTGCTCGACGACCTTGCAGAGGCCTTCGCTGAAGACCACGACGGTGTGCCATTCGGTCTTCTCGCGGCGCTCGCCGGAATTGCGGTCGCGCCAGGTTTCCGAGGTCGCGATGCGAAGATTGGCGATCGGCCGGCCATCCTGCGTCCGGCGGATTTCGGGGTCGGCGCCCACGTTCCCGACCAGAATTACCTTGTTCACACTGCCAGCCATATTGTTCACCTTACTGCCGCCCTGACCGGCGGCGTTCAAAAAATCATCGGCGCACCTTAAACCATAGAGGACAAGCGATGCGCATCCAGGCCCTCTTAATCCACAAGGAATTTTGTTCTTTATTTGTTCTAATTATTCGCTATGATCCTGTCAACAGAATCGAAAACCTTTATTGTTCCGGACATTCAGCCTCGACTCGCCCGCGGGCATCACTAAATAAGGGCTGTCATTCCCCAAACGACTTGAAGCAGAGACGATGAGCGAACTGAAGACGATCTCCATCCGTGGCGCGCGCGAGCATAATCTGAAGGGCATCGACCTTGATCTGCCACGCAACAAGCTGATCGTCATGACCGGCCTTTCCGGCTCCGGCAAGTCCTCGCTCGCCTTCGATACTATATATGCCGAAGGCCAGCGCCGCTACGTCGAAAGCCTTTCGGCCTATGCGCGCCAGTTCCTGGAAATGATGCAGAAGCCCGATGTCGACCAGATCGACGGGCTTTCGCCGGCGATCTCGATCGAGCAGAAGACGACCTCGCGCAACCCGCGCTCGACGGTCGGTACCGTCACCGAAATCTACGACTATATGCGCCTGCTCTTTGCGCGTGTCGGCGTCCCCTATTCGCCTGCGACCGGCCTGCCGATCGAGAGCCAGACCGTGAGCCAGATGGTCGACCGGGTGCTCGCCTTCGAGGAAGGCACGCGTCTTTATATATTGGCGCCGATGATCCGCGGTCGTAAGGGCGAATATAAGAAAGAGCTGGCGGAGCTCATGAAAAAAGGCTTCCAGCGCGTCAAGGTGGATGGGCAGTTCTACGAAATCGCCGACGCGCCAACGCTCGACAAGAAATACAAGCATGATATCGACGTGGTCATCGACCGTATCGTCGTGCGGCCCGATATGGCCTCGCGCCTTGCCGACAGTTTCGAGACGGCGCTGAAGCTCGCCGATGGCCTTGCCGTTGCCGAATTTGCCGACAAGCCGCTGCCGCCGGAGGAAACCTCGGCCGGCGGCTCAGCCAACAAGTCGCTCAACGAAACGCATGAGCGCGTGCTGTTTTCGGAAAAATTTGCCTGCCCCGTCTCCGGCTTCACCATTCCGGAGATCGAACCGCGGCTCTTTTCGTTCAACAATCCCTTCGGCGCCTGCCCGACCTGTGACGGTCTCGGCTCGCAGCAGAAGATCGACCCCGATCTGATCGTACCCGAGCCGGAGCGCACGCTGCGCGACGGCGCGATTGCGCCCTGGGCCAAGTCGACCTCGCCTTATTACAACCAGACGCTCGAAGCGCTCGGCAAACATTTCGGCTTCAAGCTCGGCAGCCGGTGGAATGATCTCCCTGAAAAGGCCAAGGATGTCATCCTGAACGGCACCGAAGAGAAGATCGAATTCCACTATGCCGACGGCGCGCGCTCCTACACGACCTCGAAGAATTTCGAAGGCATCGTGCCCAATCTCGAGCGACGCTGGAAAGAGACGGATTCGGCCTGGGCGCGTGAGGATATCGAGCGCTTCATGTCGGCGGCCCCCTGCCCGGCCTGTAACGGCTTTCGCCTGAAGCCGGAAGCCCTGGCCGTGAAGATCGACAGGCTGCATATCGGCGAAGTCACCCAGATGTCGATCCGCATCGCACGCGACTGGTTCGAAGCGCTGCCGGCGACTTTCAATGCCAAACAGAACGAGATTGCCGTGCGCATTCTCAAGGAAATCCGTGACCGCCTGCGCTTCCTGAACGACGTCGGCCTGGAATATCTGAGCCTGTCGCGCAATTCCGGCACGCTGTCCGGCGGCGAAAGCCAACGTATTCGCCTTGCCTCACAGATCGGCTCCGGCCTGACCGGCGTTCTCTACGTGCTCGACGAACCGTCGATCGGCCTGCATCAGCGCGACAATGCCCGTCTTCTCGATACGCTGAAGCATCTGCGTGACATCGGCAATACGGTCATCGTGGTCGAACATGACGAGGATGCGATCCTGACGGCCGACGACGTGGTCGATATCGGCCCTGCGGCCGGCGTCCATGGCGGCCAGGTGGTGGCGCATGGCACGCCGCAGGAAATCATGGCCAATCCGAAGTCGCTGACCGGCAAATATCTCTCCGGCGAACTCGGCGTGGCTCTGCCGGACGAACGCCGCAAGCCGAAGAAGGGCAAGGAGATCAAGGTCGTCGGTGCCCGCGGTAACAATCTGAAGAATGTCACGGCGGCCATCCCGCTCGGCGTCTTCACTGCGGTGACGGGTGTCTCCGGCGGCGGCAAGTCCACTTTCCTGATCGAAACGCTTTACAAGTCGGCGGCACGCCGCGTCATGGGCGCGCGCGAGATCCCCGCCGATCACGATCGTATCGACGGGTTCGAGCATATCGACAAGGTCATCGACATCGACCAGTCGCCGATCGGCCGCACGCCGCGGTCCAACCCGGCCACCTATACTGGCGCCTTCACGCCGATCCGTGACTGGTTTGCCGGCCTGCCGGAAGCCAAAGCGCGCGGCTACCAGCCGGGCCGCTTCTCCTTCAACGTCAAGGGCGGCCGCTGCGAGGCGTGCCAGGGTGATGGCGTCATCAAGATCGAGATGCACTTCCTGCCCGACGTCTATGTCACCTGCGACGTCTGCCACGGCAAGCGCTACAACCGCGAAACGCTCGATGTTACCTTCAAGGGCAAGTCGATTTCCGACGTGCTGGATATGACGGTGGAAGAAGGCGTCGAATTCTTCACTGCGGTCCCGGCCGTGCGTGACAAGCTGCAGTCGCTCTTCGATGTCGGCCTCGGTTACATCAAGGTCGGCCAGCAGGCCAATACGCTTTCGGGCGGGGAGGCCCAACGCGTCAAGCTCGCCAAGGAATTGTCGAAGCGGTCGACGGGCCGCACACTCTATATTCTCGACGAGCCGACTACCGGCCTGCATTTCCATGACGTCGCCAAACTTCTGGAAATGCTGCATGAGCTGGTGAACCAGGGCAATTCGGTCGTTGTCATCGAGCATAATCTCGAAGTCATCAAGACTGCCGACTGGATCCTCGACTTCGGACCCGAGGGCGGCGATGGCGGCGGCGAGATCGTGGCCGTTGGCACGCCGGAGGCGATCGTGAAGGAGCAGCGCTCCTATACAGGCCAGTTCCTCAGGGAGTTGCTGGAGCGGCGGCCGGTCAAGAAGACGGTTGCGGCGGCGGAATGACGATGCGGCTTGCCGCGATTGCGGAGTTGCCTGCCGTCGTGGCGCTGACGACCGCCGCCTATCAGCCTTATACCGATCTTTTCGGCTATCCGCCGATCCCGGTGACGGAAGACTATGAGCCACGGATCGAACGAGGCGAAGTCTGGCTGCGGGAGGCGGATGGCGCGGTGGCGGGGCTTTCAGTGGTCGAGCGCCATACCGATCACCTGATGCTTTTCAGCATCGCGGTATCGCCAGACTTTCAGGGTGCGGGACATGGCATGGCCATGCTTCGCTGGCTGGAGGAGAGGGCGCGGGAGTGGGCCGTGCCGGAGATCCGGCTTTACACCAATGCGCGGATGGAGCGGAACATCACCCTCTATTCCGCCTTCGGTTTTCAGGAAACGGGTCGCCGGCCCAATCCCTATCGGCCAGGATGGACTATCGTCGATATGGCGAAAAAGATCGGCGCGATCTGAGGGATCGCAAGTGAGGAGGAGCAGATGAGCAAATCGGGCACGATCCGCGTGGGTATCGGCGGCTGGACGTTCGAACCTTGGCGTGGTCATTTCTTTCCCGCCGATCTCAAACAGAAGGATGAGCTGCATTATGCCAGCCGCCAGCTGAAAGTCATCGAGGTCAACGGCACCTATTACAGCACGCAGAAGCCGGCGGTTTTCGCAAAGTGGGCTGCGGATGTGCCTGAAGGTTTCATCTTTTCGCTGAAGGCGACACGCTTCACCACCAATCGACGAGTGCTTGCCGAGGCTGGTGAATCGATGGAGAAATTTCTCTCGTCCGGCATCAGCGAACTTGGCGATCATCTCGGCCCCCTGCTCTGGCAGTTCGCGCCGACGAAGAAATTCGATCCCGATGATTTCGAGGCCTTCCTGAAACTGCTGCCGGAAAAGCAGGACGGGCTGAAGTTGCGCCATGTCGTGGAAGTCCGGCACGATTCCTTCAAGGTGCCGGAATTCGTCGCGTTGCTCGAGAAATACCGCGTGGCGCCTGTCTGCGCCGAGCATTTCGACTATCCGATGATTGCCGATGTGACGGCGGACTTCGTCTATACGCGGCTGCAGAAAGGATCGGACGATATTCCGACCTGCTATCCGGAACCGGAGCTGAAGGACTGGACCAAGCGGCTCCAGACCTGGGCCGAGGGCAATGTGCCTGACGACCTGCCGCTGATCGACCAGAACAGGAAAGTCAAGAAAGAGCCGCGCGACGTCTTCGCCTTCATGATCCACGAAGGCAAGGTCAATGCACCGCATGGGGCGATCGCCCTGCAGAAGCGGATCGATCAATAATCGCTCAGAAGGGCAGTACGTGCGCGGCGAGGTCTTCGGCCGTCAGGCCCTTGCCGGCACGATGTCCCGCCTCTCCGTGCAACCAGACACCTGCAGCCGCCGCCTCGAAGGCCGGCAGGCCCTGGGCGAGCAAGCCGCCGATGATGCCAGCCAGCACATCGCCGGAACCGGCGGTGGCAAGCCATACCGGGGCATTGGCGTTGATCAGCGCCCGGCCGTCCGGTGAGGCGATGACCGTATCGGCACCCTTATAGATGACAGCGGCGTTGGCGCGACTAGCAGCGGCGAGAGCCTTGTCCATCTTGCCTGCCTTCTTGTCGGCAGCAATATCGGGAAAGAGGCGGGCGAATTCACCGTCATGCGGCGTCAGGACGAGCCGAGGCTCTCCCTTGAACAACTCGAAAAGCGCCTGCGGATCGTCCTTGAAGGAGCTGATGCCGTCCGCGTCGAGAACGAGATGGCGCTCGCGCAGCAGTGACACGAAATCGCGGGCCTTCTTTCCAATGCCGAAACCGGGGCCGAGAACGAAGCTCTGAAGGCGTGCGTCCTTCAGCCAGTCCTCCAATGCGGCTGCATCATCGATGGCGTGCAGCATGACGGCTGTCAGATGGGCGCTGTTGGCGGCGAGAGCGTCCACCGGCGCGGCGATGGTGACCAACCCTGCCCCAGACTTGAGGCCTGCCGTCGCCGACATGCGGGCTGCCCCCGTCTTGCTTGCCTCTCCCGAAAACACGACCAGATGGCCGCGCTTATATTTGTGGGTTTCCACCTGTTCGGCCGGCAAGGCAGCGCGCCAGGCGGCGGGCGTGTTCTCGGCCACGAAGCCACTCGTCTGCGCCCTGACGATGCGGCCGGGAATGCCGATATCGAAGACTTCCAGGTCGCCGCAAAGCTCCCTGCCCGGCATCAGCAGATGGCCAGGTTTACGGGTCATGAAGGTCACCGTATGTGCTGCACGGAAGGCAGCTCCGAGCACGGCGCCAGTGCGGCCGTCGAGGCCAGAGGGCAGATCGATGGCGATGACGGGAATATTGACCTTTTCGACCTTTCGGATCAGATCGGCCACGTCGGGCGGGACATCACGCGCAAGGCCAGCGCCAAAGAGACCGTCGATGACGATATCATCCTGCTGCGGGAGATAATGGCTGATATCCCGTCCTTTCAGCGTGCAAGCTGCCCTCGCGCAAGCCGCGTCTCCCTTCAGTTTGTCCGGATCGCCGAGATGGAAGATCTCCACCGGCGCACTGCTCTCCTGCAGAAGCCTGGCGACGACATAGCCGTCGCCGCCATTGTTGCCAGGACCACAGAACACGGCGAAGCGTGAGGCGCCTGGATAAAGGCGCAACGCCGCGGCAGCGACCGCAGCACCTGCTTTCTCCATCAGGCCGTAGGAATCGATACCAGATGCAGCTGCGGCCTTATCGGCTGCAGCCATTTCAGCAGGTGTCAGGAGAAGATCGGAAAGGCGTTCGCTCATGAACTCATTCAATTCAAAAAGCGCCTAAAAAACAACCGTATGATCGCAAAAACAAAAGCACATACTTTTTGCATTTGCATATTTTTTAATCGAATCGTAGCGCGCCTCATGAAGCCGACTACGAGACGATTTTTTCGCATTTCACGTCATTTTTGTTAAAAACGCGGCCTTGTTCGCCTCGTTCTTCATCAAAACGACACGGAAACGCGGGCAAACAGGGCCGCGCGTATAAAATTCCGCGATTTTTTGCGTGAGACGGATTTCAAACTGGCACGATATCTGCATCATATCCCGCGAGCGGGAAAGTTCCTGCTTTAACGGAGAAGCGGAGAGACATTTTCTCATGAAAAAGATCGAAGCGATCATTAAGCCTTTCAAGCTGGACGAAGTGAAGGAAGCCCTTCAGGAAGTCGGCCTGCAGGGTATCACCGTCACGGAAGCGAAGGGCTTCGGTCGCCAGAAGGGTCATACCGAACTCTACCGCGGCGCCGAATATGTCGTCGATTTCCTGCCGAAGGTGAAGGTTGAGGTCGTGCTCGCAGATGAAAACGCGGAAGCCGTCATCGACGCGATCCGCAAGGCCGCGCAGACGGGGCGCATCGGCGACGGAAAGATTTTCGTTTCCAACGTCGAAGAGGTCATCCGCATCCGCACCGGTGAAACCGGTATCGATGCCATCTGACCAGCTTTGCCTTTCGGCAAAGCCCACCCATCCTCATCGCACATAATGTAACGTCATCACAAAACAGAGGAAACATTTCATGGCGAGTGCAAGCGAAATCCTGAAGCAGATCAAGGACAACGACGTCAAGTTCGTCGACTTGCGCTTCACCGACCCCAAGGGCAAGCTGCAGCACGTAACGATGGACGTCGTCTGCGTCGATGAAGACATGTTCGCCGACGGCGTCATGTTCGACGGTTCCTCGATCGGCGGCTGGAAGGCCATCAACGAGTCCGACATGGTGCTGATGCCCGACCCGGAAACGGTGCATATGGACCCGTTCTTCGCCCAGTCGACCATGGTCATCGTCTGCGACATCCTCGACCCGGTTTCCGGCGAGGCCTATAACCGCGACCCGCGCGGCACCGCCAAGAAGGCCGAAGCCTATCTGAAGGCATCGGGCATCGGCGACACGGTTTTCGTTGGCCCTGAAGCCGAATTCTTCGTCTTCGACGACGTCAAGTACAAGGCTGACCCCTACAATACCGGCTTCAAGCTCGACTCGACCGAACTGCCGTCGAACGACGACACCGACTATGAGACCGGCAACCTCGGCCACCGTCCGCGCGTCAAGGGCGGCTACTTCCCGGTTCCGCCTGTCGACAGTGCCCAGGACATGCGTTCGGAAATGCTGACGGTTCTCTCCGAAATGGGCGTCGTCGTCGAAAAGCACCACCACGAAGTGGCTGCAGCCCAGCACGAGCTCGGCATCAAGTTCGACACGCTCGTTCGCAACGCCGACAAGATGCAGATCTACAAATATGTCGTCCATCAGGTGGCCAATGCCTACGGCAAGACGGCGACCTTCATGCCGAAGCCGATCTTCGGCGACAACGGCTCGGGCATGCACGTACACCAGTCGATCTGGAAGGGCGGCAAGCCCACCTTCGCAGGCGACGAATATGCGGGCCTCTCCGAAACCTGCCTCTACTACATCGGCGGCATCATCAAGCATGCCAAGGCGATCAACGCCTTCACCAACCCGTCGACGAACTCCTACAAGCGTCTCGTCCCGGGTTATGAAGCCCCGGTTCTGCTGGCCTATTCCGCCCGCAACCGCTCGGCCTCCTGCCGCATTCCGTTCGGCTCCAACCCGAAAGCCAAGCGCGTCGAAGTCCGCTTCCCGGATCCGACCGCCAACCCCTACCTCGCCTTTGCCGCCATGCTGATGGCCGGCCTCGACGGCATCAAGAACAAGATCCATCCCGGCAAGGCCATGGACAAGGACCTCTACGACCTGCCGCCGAAGGAACTGAAGAAGATCCCGACCGTCTGCGGTAGCTTGCGCGAAGCACTCGAAAGCCTCGACAAGGACCGCAAGTTCCTGACGGCCGGTGGTGTCTTCGACGACGATCAGATCGATGCCTTCATCGAACTGAAGATGGCCGAGGTGATGCGCTTCGAAATGACGCCGCATCCTGTCGAATACGACATGTACTACTCGGCATAAGACAGGAAAATGGAAGCCCCGGTTCGCCGGGGCTTTTCGATCCGGAGCTCGTAAGAGCCGATGGGCAGATATGACAGTCATGTGACGAAACCCCGCAAAAATCTTGATTTACGCGGGACCGATCACCAAATCAGGTGAGAAAGGAAGTCGTACCATGAAAGAAAGAGTTGCAAAGTTCAGTATAGGCGAAGTGGTCCGGCACAAGGTTTTTCCGTTTCGCGGCGTGATCTTCGACGTAGATCCGGAGTTCGCGAATACGGAAGAATGGTGGAATTCCATCCCCGCGGAAGTCCGCCCCAGCAAGGACCAGCCGTTCTACCACCTGCTTGCCGAAAACGATGACAGCGAATATGTCGCCTATGTTTCCGAGCAGAACCTGGTGAGCGACGAAAGCGACACACCGCTTCGCAATCCGCAGGTCGAACAGATTTTCGACCGCGGCCCGACGGGCCAGTTCAAACCCAAGATGAGCTTCGCCCATTAAGTCGGAACATATAACCCCCATGACAAGGCCCCGCATGTCGGGGCCTTTCTTTTTGGCAATGAAAAACCCGGCTCGAAGCCGGGTTTTTCATGAATTCCTGAAGGCTCTTATTACTGGGCCTTTGCTGCCTTCTGGGCGTCTTCCAGCTTCTTGCGGGCTTCTTCGGCCTTCTTCTGCATGCTGTCCTGCAGGCTGCGCTGGCTTTCGGCGAGCTTCGATTCGGAAACCGGTTCGCCGTCATATGCGCCGGTGAAGCCTTCAAGCGAAACCTTGATCGGGTTCGGCGCGCGGCGGAAGTTGATCGAGGTGAAGACCACGTCGCTGCCCTTCTTGAGGCTGGCGATCATGGCATCCGTCAGCGGGATTTCAGCCGTGCACTTGTCCGGCAGGCAGACGGCGTAGTCGAGCTTCTGGCCCTTGCCGCCATCGATCTGCATGGCGATGCCCGGAGGGATCAGGCGTGCAGCCGGAACCGAAACCTGAAGGATCTTGCGGTTGATCTTGCCGGAAACCGAGATCAGGCCGACGGCCGTAACGAGCTGGCCGCCGTTGGCGAGAACGAGGTTCTGAACAACGCAGATGTCGTTGTCTTCCTGCTTGCTGCAGGTCTTGTACCAGCCGAGACGCGGCGCGCCGGCGGCCTGTGCGGGAGCGTCGGCTGACGCCGCCGGAGCCTGAGCCGCCGCATCCTGTGCAAAGGACGAGACCGGAGCCGAAGCGCCGAAGACCACTGCCATAACGGACAGTGCTGCCCGCATTTTCTTTTCAGACTTGAACATCATAACGAATTCCGTCTCCTGATATCCGTTGCGGGGCTACGTTCGGCCGCCCCAACCACCGGGTCGTTCGGCACTCCACCTCTTAAAACATTAAGGCAAATGCATGACCCCGAAAACTTCGGGTCACGTGTTACATCGCACCGTAGAAGATATCCAGCATTTCTTTGGCAATTTCGCGGGCATTTTGGCACATAGGTAAAGAAAGCGGCGGCCGCGGTTGGAATTGAGCGCTCTCATGCTACCCTTCCGGCGAATCGTGCCCATTGCCGCGCATTAAGGAATTTCAGCAATGCTCCGGATCGCCCTTCTCATCGCTTTCACGCTTGTTGCCGGCGCTGCCGCCGCAGAACCCGTGCATGGTATCGCCATGCATGGCGCACCGGCGCTGCCCGCCGATTACAAGAACTTCCCTTACGTCAATCCCGATGTGAAAAAGGGCGGGAAAATCACCTATGGCGTGGTCGGCACCTTCGATAACCTCAATCCTTTCATCCTGAAAAGCATGCGCACGACGGCACGCGGCATGTGGGATCCGCAATTCGGCAATCTGATCTATGAATCAATGCTGCAGCGGTCGAGCGACGAACCCTTCACGCTCTATGGGCTGCTGGCGGAAACGGTGGAATGGGATGAAGACCGCAGCTTCATCCAGTTCAATCTCAATCCGAAGGCCAAGTGGTCCGACGGACAATCCGTTAAGCCCGAAGACGTGATCTTTTCCTTCGAGCTGCTGCGCGACAAGGGCCGTGTACCATTCTCCAGCCGCCTCAATCTCGTATCCAAAATGGAGAAGGTCGGCGACCACAGCGTGCGCTTCACCTTCAATGAGAAGGCCGATCGTGAGACGCCGATGATTTTTGGCCTGTTTCCGATCCTGCCGAAACATGCGATCGATCCTGATAGCTTCGATCGCAGCTCGCTCACGCCGCCCATCGGCTCCGGTCCTTATAAGATCAAGAGCCTGAAGCCAGGCGAAAGCATCACCTACGAGCGAGACCCGAACTACTGGGGTAAGGGCATTCCGGCCAAGGTCGGCATGGACAATTACGACCAGCTCACCGTGCAGTATTTCCTGCAGGACACGACGCTGTTCGAGGCCTTCAAGAAGGGCGACATCGATATCTATCTGGAGGGCAATCCGGGGCACTGGGCCAATGCCTATGATTTCCCGGCGGCAACGTCGGGCGCGGTCGTGAAGGACGTGTTCAAACCGAAACTGCCGAGCGGCATGCTGGGCTTCGTCTTCAATACGCGGCGGCCGATCTTTAGCGATATCAAGGTACGCGAGGGCCTGTCACTGGTCTTCGATTTCGAATGGGCCAACAAGAACCTCTATTCCGGCGCTTACAAGCGAACGCAAAGCTTCTGGCAGAATTCCGATCTCTCGAGTTTCGGGGTACCGGTGGACGCGCGCGAGCTAGCGCTGCTCGGGCCGATCAAAGACCAGATCGATCCTGCGATTCTCGACGGCAGCTACAAGCTGCCGGTGACCGATGGCTCGGGACGCGACCGCAAGGTCCTGAAGCAGGCCGTCGACCTCCTGAAACAAGGGGGCTACACGATCCAGGGCGGCAAGATGGCCGATCAGAGCGGCAAGCAGCTCGCCTTCGAGATCATGACCCAGAATGCTGACCAGGAGAAGCTGGCCGTCGCCTACCAGCGATCGCTGCAGACGATCGGCGTCGCCGCGTCGATCCGCACCGTCGACGATTCGCAGTATCAGAGCCGCACGAACAGTTTCGACTATGACATGATCATGAAGGCCTACACCTCATCGCTGTCACCGGGCAACGAGCAACTCGGCCGCTGGTCGTCCGCCGCCCGCACGCGCGAAGGGACGGACAGTTTCGCCGGGGCCAACGATCCCAATCTCGATACGCTGATCGATCATCTGCTGCGCTCGCGCTCGACAGAGGATTTTACAGCTTCCGTCCGCTCCTACGACCGGCTGCTGCTGTCCAACCATTATGTGCTGCCGCTCTACCATATCGACCAGCAATGGGTGGCGCGCAACAAGCGCATCGGGCACCCCGATGCGGTGCCGCTCTATGGCTATCAGCTGCAAACCTGGTGGGATACGAGCGCGCAATAATCACATCATCAGGCGTCGTTCTATTTCCTTTCTCTTGCCTCGACCTTCCTCTAAAGATCGTCGAAGACAATTTTTATGCAATTGAGCCAACCGTCACTGAGGGATGGCAGAATAAGGAATCACAATGGAACGCATCACCATCGACGTTGTCTCTGATGTCGTCTGCCCCTGGTGCTATCTCGGCAAGGCGCGGCTGGAGCTGGCGATCGCCGAAGTGCAGGATGAAGTCGGCGTCGATATCAACTGGCGCCCCTATCGCCTCAATCCGGACTATCCGCCCGAGGGCGTCGACCAGAAGAAGATGCTGGAACAGAAGCTCGGCGGCGCCGAACGCGTGGCTGAGGCGCACAAGATGCTGACCAATTACGGCCGCGAGGTCGGCATCAACTTCAATTTTGAAGCCATCAAGATCGGCCCGAACACGCTCGATGCGCATCGGCTGATCCATTGGGCTGTTGTCGAGGACCGGCAGATGCAGGAGGCCGTCGTCTCGGCGCTGTTCAAGGCCAATTTCGAGGAAGGCCGCAATGTCGGCGATCACGAAGTGCTGCTCGATATCGCCGAGAAGGCAGGCCTGCAGCGCTCCGTCATTGCCGCCCTGCTCGCTTCGGACGCCGACCGCAGCGTCATTCTCTCGGAAATCGACGCAGCGCAGCGCATGGGCGTCAACGGCGTGCCCTTCTTCATCTTCGACCAGCAGTATGCCGTCAGCGGCGCGCAGACGCCGGATGTGCTGGCAGGAGCGCTGCGCGAGATCGCCAAGGCGAAGGCCGAAGCACGCGCCGGCATGAACTGACGCCTGTCAGCATCGACAAACTGAAAATGCCGTTGGGGCAATCCGATTTGGCCGGGCTGCCCTTAGTTTTTGGCCAACTCCGCAAGCTGCGTCATGACGACGGCCGCACCCTGCAGGCGTTTTTCCGGCGTCGGCAGGTCGCGCGTCAGGAACAGGCTGTGGTCGGGGCGAATCTTCGCCATCGCGCCCTGCTTGCCGATATAGCCGACCAGATTGGCCGGGTTCGGGAATTCCTTGTTGCGGAACTGTACGACGACGCCCTTCGGGCCGGCATCGAGTTTCTCGACATTGGCGGTGCGGCAGAGCGACTTGATGTAGACGATCTTCAGCAGGTGCTGGACCTCGACCGGCATCGGGCCAAAGCGGTCGATCATCTCGGCACCGAAGCCATCGATCTCCTTGAGATCGGTGAGTTCGCCGAGGCGGCGGTAGAGCGCCATGCGCAGATGCAGGTCGGGCACGTAACCTTCCGGGATCATCACAGTCGTGCCGACGGATATCTGCGGCGACCAGCCGGTATCCTGGATCTCGTCGACACCCTTCACTTCTGCGACCGCCTCTTCCAGCATCTGCTGGTACAGCTCGAAGCCGACTTCCTTGATATGACCGGATTGCTCCTCGCCGAGCAGGTTGCCGGCACCGCGGATATCGAGGTCGTGGCTTGCCAGCTGGAAGCCGGCGCCGAGCGTGTCCAGCGACTGCAGCACCTTGAGGCGGCGCTCGGCGGTTGCCGTCAGCACCTTGTTGACTGGCAGCGTGAAGAGCGCGAAGGCGCGCACCTTGGAGCGGCCGACGCGGCCGCGCAACTGATAGAGCTGTGCCAGGCCGAACATATCGGCGCGGTGGACGATCAGCGTATTGGCCGTCGGCACGTCGAGGCCGGATTCGACGATGGTGGTCGAGAGCAGCACGTCATATCGACCTTCGTAGAAGGCGTTCATGATGTCTTCCAGTTCGCCGGCCGGCATCTGGCCGTGGGCGACGGCGACCTTCAGCTCCGGCACATCCGATTGCAGGAAGGCATGCACGTCTTCCAAATCAGCGAGACGCGGGCAAACGTAGAAGCTCTGGCCACCACGATAATGCTCGCGCATCAGCGTCTCGCGGATGACGAGGCTGTCGAAGGGCGAAATGAAGGTGCGCACCGCCATGCGGTCCACCGGTGGCGTGGTGATGAGCGAGAGTTCGCGCACCCCGGTCATGGCAAGCTGCAGCGTGCGCGGGATCGGCGTTGCCGACAGCGTCAGCACATGCACGTCGCTCTTCAGCTCCTTCAGGCGCTCCTTGTGTTTGACGCCGAAATGCTGCTCTTCGTCGATGATCAGCAGGCCGAGATTGGCGAAGTTGATGCCGGCGCCGAGCAGCGCATGGGTGCCGACGACGATATCCGTCTTGCCGTCGGCCACTTCCTTTTTCGTGAGCGCCAACTCCTTGGAGCCGACGAGGCGCGAGGCCTGCTGGATGCGGATCGGCAGACCACGGAAGCGCTCTGAGAAGGTCTTGAAATGCTGGCGGGAGAGCAGTGTCGTCGGCACGACGACGGCGACCTGCACGCCGTTCATGGCAGCGACGAAGGCAGCGCGCAGTGCGACCTCGGTCTTGCCGAAACCGACGTCACCGCAGACGAGGCGATCCATCGGACGACCGGCGCCGAGATCGCCGCGGACGGCCTCGATGGCGTTTTCCTGATCTTCCGTTTCGTCATAGGGGAAACGGGCGGCGAACTCGTCATAGAGCCCTTCCGGCGTCGTCAACACGGGCGCGTGGCGAGTCAGGCGTTCGGCCGCGATGCGGATCAGCGCGTCGGCCATATCCAGCAGCCGCCTCTTGAGCTTGGCCTTGCGCATCTGCCATGCGCCGCCGCCGAGCTTGTCGAGCTGCACCTCCGTACCCTCGCCGCCGAACCGCGACAGGAGATCGATGTTTTCGACCGGCAGGAAGAGCTTGGCATCGTCGGCATATTGCAGTTCGAGGCAGGCATGCGGCGCACCGGCCGCCTCGATCGTGCGCAGGCCGACAAACCGGCCGATGCCGTGTTCGGCGTGGACGACGATCGATCCTTCGTCTAGGCCGGCGACTTCGGAGATGAAATCGGCCGCGCGCTTGCGCCTTCGGGAGCGGCGCACCATGCGATCGCCGAGAATATCCTGTTCGCCGACGACAATCAGATCACCGGTCTCGAAACCGGATTCCAAGCTGAGCACGGCCGCCGCCGCCTCGCCCTTTGCAAGGCTCGCGACATCCTTCAGCGCAGCGATCGGCTTGATGCGTTCCAGGCCGTGTTCATTCAGCACCTGCAGCAGGCGCTCGAGCGAACCCTCGGTCCAGGCTGTGATAACGACCTTCGCGCCGCCTGCGCGCTTATCGGCGATATGTTTGACAACGACGTCGAAGACGTTGACGCGCTCCGCATCGCCGCCGCCTTCGGCATTGGAGTGCGCCCAGCGCGGTCCCTGGCGTGCATCGAGATTGACGACGCGGCGAGCTTCCCCTTCATGCTCGTTGAAGGGCGACACGCGGATGGCATTGATCGCATCGAGCGTGCGGGCGAATGTCTTGCTGTCGAGATAGAGCTGGCCGGGCGCGACGGGCTTGTAGGGCGTGCCCTGCGCCATCTGGCCCTTGTTCGACTGCCCGGAATTCAGGCGCGCATCGTAATAATCGTAGACCAGCTTCGAGCGCTCTTCGGCGGCTTCGCGCACCGTATGGTCGGTGACGATGCGAAAGCCGGAGAGGTAATCGAACACCGTATCCAGCCTCTCATAGAAGAGCGGCAGCCAATGCTCCATGCCGGGATAACGGCGGCCTTCGGAAACGGCAAGGTAAAGCGCATCGTCGCGGGTCGCGGCGCCGAAAGCGGAGAGGTAGTTCTTGCGGAAGCGGCTGATCGTATCCGGCGTCAGCGTCACCTCGCTCATCGGGTTGAGATCGAGGGAGCGGACCTGTCCGATCGTGCGCTGGCTGGCCGGATCGAAGCTGCGGATACTCTCCAGCGTGTCGCCGAAGAAATCGAAACGCACGGGCTCTTCCGAACCAGGGACAAAGACATCGAGAATGCCGCCGCGCACGGCATATTCGCCGACCTCGCGCACGGTTGCCACACGCTCGAAGCCGTTGCGCTCCAGCCGGCCGGCAATATCATCCATCCGCACCTGATTGCCGGGGCGAGCCGAGAAGGCCAGGCTTTCGATGATGTCCTGCGGCGCCACTTTCTGCAGCAGGGCATTGACAGTCACGAGCACGATTGCCGCGTGCGGCTTCTTGTGATGCGCAATTAGGCCCGAAAGGGCGGCGAGACGCCTTGCCGATGTATCGGCGCTCGGCGAGACGCGGTCATAGGGAAGGCAGTCCCAGGCGGGCAGCGTCAGGACCGGGATATCGGGGGCGACGAAGCCCAGCATCTGCTCCAGATCGGCCATGCGCTGACCGTCCGACAGGACATAGGCCACCGGCTCACCATTGCGGGCGAGTTCGGCAAGCAGCAGCGGCTCCATGCCCGCAGGCACGTTGCCGATCGTCAGCGGCTCGGCGGCAGCTGCGAGCTTTTTGGCATCAAAACCAGGGATCATTCCGGCTTCCTGGGCAGGTCGAAATCGGGTTTGTAGGCGGCGATGCGGGCAAACATGGGTGTCCGTAAATGCTCGGGCGTCGGCCAGGTTCCCATGATCCAGCGCACGAGGTCGTTATCCTCTTCGCCCATGATCGTCTCGAACTCATCGAGTTCGGCTTCGCTCATGGTGGGAAGTTCGTTTTCAGCAAACTGACCGAAGACAAGATCCATCTCTCTGATACCGCGATGCCAGCAGCGGAACAGAATCCGGCGGCGGCGGGGGTCGAGACCGGCGCTCGTGAGCGTTACACCTGTCATGGCATCACCTTCCTTGTTGATGCGCCTCTATAGACCCTCGAAAGCGGCTTGTCAGCCTTGCCAAGGCCCTATTGTTCATCGCATTTTGGCGCCTATGCGCCCCGCCATTCTCGATCCGCTGTTTTCTCCCGTCTCGGGCCTTCCAGGCATCGGCCCGAAGATCTCGGAGCTCTTCGTCAAGCTGCTCGGACGCGAGACGCCCGAGGATTGCCGAGTCATCGACCTTCTGTTCCATGCGCCCCATTCGCTGATAGACCGGCGCAACCAGCCGGGGATCGCCCGCGCGCCGCAAGGCGCGATCGTGACGATCACGGCGCGTGTGGACAGGCATCAGGCGCCACCGCGCGGCAATCGCAACGTTCCCTACCGCGTCTTCCTGCATGACGAGACCGGTGAGCTGTCGCTCGTCTTCTTCCGCGGACAAGCCGCGTGGTTGGAGAAACAGCTCCCGATCGACGAGGAAGTGACCGTCAGCGGCAAGGTCGACTGGTTCAACGGCCGCGCTTCGATGGTTCACCCCGACTATATCGTCAAGGCAAGCGAGGGTGAGAACCTACCGCTGATCGAGCCGATCTATCCGCTGACGGCGGGGCTTTCGCCGAAGACGCTGCGCAAGATCATCGAGGCGGCGCTGCCGCGCATGCCGGAATTGCCGGAATGGATCGATCTTTCGCTGGCGCAGAAGCAGGGCCTGCCCTCTATCCGCGACAGTTTCCATATGCTGCACGAGCCGCGGGACACCTCTGACATAGATCCGCAGACCCCTGCCCGTCGCAGGCTTGCCTATGACGAATTTCTGGCCGGCCAGCTATCGCTTGCGCTGGTGCGCCAACGGCTGCGCAAAGTGGCTGGACAACCCGTACATGCTACTGGAGAAATCAGCGGCAAGATATTGCAAAGCCTTCCTTTTTCTCCGACGCGCAGCCAGACCGAGGCTGTTGCCGATGTCCTGAAGGACATGGCCGGCGATGAACGTATGCTGCGGCTTCTCCAGGGCGATGTCGGCTCCGGCAAGACGCTGGTTGCGCTGCTGTCAATGGCTGCGGTCATCGAGAGCGGCGGACAGGCCGTGCTGATGGCGCCGACCGAAATCCTCGCGCGCCAGCATCATGCAACGATCTCGAAATTCGCTGATGCGGCGGGCCTTGGCGTCGAAGTGCTGACGGGCCGAACCAAGGGCCGTGAGCGAGAGGATATTCTCGAGCGCATTGCGTCGGGCGAAGCGCAGATCATCATCGGCACGCATGCGCTCTTCCAGGATAGCGTCAACTACAAGAACCTGATGCTGGCTGTCGTCGACGAGCAGCACCGTTTCGGTGTGCACCAACGCCTGCGGCTGACGGCAAAGGGCATTTCGCCGCATATGCTGGTCATGACGGCAACACCGATCCCGCGCACGCTGGTGCTGGCAGCCTTCGGCGACATGGATGTCTCCAAGCTGACGGAGAAGCCGGCAGGTCGAAAGCCGATCCAAACGATCACAGTTCCGATCGAGCGGACCGGTGAGATCGTCGGCCGCCTCAAGAGCGCGCTGGCGGAAGGCAAGAAGGCCTACTGGATCTGCCCGTTGGTCGAGGAATCCGAAGAAGTTGATCTGATGTCGGTGGAGGAGCGGCATGCGACGCTCGTCTCCGCACTCGGTCCTGGCATCGGCCTCATTCACGGGCGGATGAGCGGACCGGAGAAAGATGCGGTCATGCTCGCCTTCAAGAGCGGCGAATTACGGTTGCTGGTGGCGACGACCGTCGTCGAAGTCGGCGTCGACGTGCCGGATGCGACGATCATGGTGATCGAACATGCCGAGCGTTTTGGCCTGGCGCAGCTGCATCAGCTTCGCGGTCGTGTCGGCCGTGGCGACGAGGCTTCCACCTGCATCCTGCTTTATAAGGGGCCGCTCGGTGAAACAGGCCATGCGCGGCTTTCGATCATGCGCGAGACCGAGGACGGCTTCCGGATTGCCGAGGAAGATCTGAAGCTCAGAGGCGAAGGCGAGCTTCTCGGCACACGTCAGTCAGGCACGCCGGGGTTTCGTATCGCCAGTATCGAGGCGCATGCCGATCTGCTCGAAATCGCCCGCAAGGACGCCGCCTATCTGATCGAGCGCGATCCGGACCTGACGAGCGAACGCGGCGAGGCAGTGCGCACCCTACTCTACCTCTTCCGCCGCGACGAAGCGATCCGCTTCCTGAGGGCAGGCTAGTCGACCTTGGATATCGCCTTAGGCTTGGGACGCACGACGGGCAAGTGTTCGGGGGCAACGAGGCCGCCTGATATCAGGAACTTGGCCGCATCTTCCGGGCTCATGTCGAGCATGACGATCTTCTCGCGCGGCACGAAGATGAGGAAGCCCGCCGTCGGCACCGGCGTCGGCGGCAGGAAGACGGCAACCATATCCTGCCCCATTGCATTGAACTTCGAACCGATCTCGCCCTTGGCATCGGTGGCGATGAAGACCAGTGCCCAGAGGCCCGGCCCCGGATATTCGATGAGGCCGACCTTCTTGAAGGAATTCGACTGCTCTTTCAGAACTGTTTCGAAGATCTGCTTGACGCTCCTATAGACGGTACGCACCAGCGGCATGCGATGCACGATGGATTCGCCGAAGCGGACAATGCTCTGGCCGATAAGGTTCTTGCCGAGGAAACCAACGATGGTGATCAGCACCACGGCAATCAGCAGGCCGAAACCGGGTATGGCGAAGTTGATGTAGCTCTCGGGATTCCAGCGCGCCGGGATATAAGGCCGCACCCAACTGTCCGACCAATGGATGAAGGTCCAGGTCAGCCAGATGGTGATCGCGATCGGTGCGCAGATGATAAGTCCGGCGAGAAAATTATTCCTCAGCCGCATTGCGACCGGCACTCGGGGAGCCTTCTCGGTCATCTTTTCTGATGAACTCCGTTTCAGTCTTCAGACAGGCCGTCGAACCGGCCTCCCCCTGTGTCCGTAGGCTCAAAACTGCCAGAATTCGCCTTGTCGCACAACATGTTTCAACCCCTGAAGGCTTACTCCACAGTCACCGATTTCGCGAGATTGCGCGGCTGGTCCACGTCCGTGCCCATGAAGACTGCCGTGTGATAGGCAAGCAGCTGGATCGGCAGCGAGAAGATCATCGGCGAGATGATCTCATCGACGACAGGAAGCGTGATCGTCGCCATTGTCGGCAGCTTGGAGGCAGCCGCACCGTTCTCGTCGGTGATGAAGATGATGCGGCCGCCGCGGGCTGCGACTTCCTGCATGTTGGACACGGTCTTTTCGAAGAAACGGTCATAGGGCGCGATGACGATGACGGGCATATTTTCGTCGATCAGTGCGATCGGTCCGTGCTTCAGCTCACCGGCGGCATAACCTTCGGCGTGAATATAGGAGATTTCCTTGAGCTTCAGCGCGCCTTCCATTGCAAGCGGGAAGCTGGTGCCGCGGCCGAGATAGAGCACGTCCTTGCACTTGGAGAGTTCGCGCGACAGGCCTTCCATCTGCGGCTGGACGAGGTTCAGGACTCGGCTCATGATGCGCGGCATTTCGGCCAGGTGGCGCACCATTGCCTTCTCGTCGTCAGCGCTGATCGTGCCGCGGGCGCGGCCGGCGCCAATCGCCAGCGAAGCAAGCACGGCAAGCTGGCAGGTGAAAGCCTTGGTGGAGGCGACGCCGATTTCCGGGCCGGCCATGATCGGGAAGACCGCATCGGATTCGCGGGCAATGGTCGATTCCCGCACGTTGACGACGGCGCCGATCTTCAGGCCGTTTTCCTTGCAGTAGCGCAGCGACGCCAGCGTATCGGCGGTCTCGCCCGACTGCGAAATAAAGAGCGCTGCCTGCGAGGGCTGCAGCGGCATTTCGCGGTAGCGGAATTCCGAAGCGACGTCGATTTCGACCGGCAGGCGCGCATAGCGCTCGAACCAGTATTTGCCGATCAAGCCGGCAAGATAGGCCGTGCCGCAGGCCGAAATGGCAAGACCGGTCGCCGCCTTGAAATCGATGGCGGATGCATTCGGACTGATCGTATTGGCTGCGAAATCCACATAGTGACTGAGCGCGTGGGAAATGACCTCCGGCTGCTCGTAGATTTCCTTTTCCATGAAGTGGCGGTGATTGCCCTTGTCTACGACATAGGCGGTCGCCTGGGAGATCTGCCGCGGGCGCTTGACCACCTTGCCGGAGAAATCGAGCACGGTCGCGCTATCGCGGGTGATTATGGCCCAATCGCCGTCGACGAGATAGGTGATCTCGTTGGTGAAGGGCGACAGCGCGATGGCATCCGATCCCAGGAACATCTCGCCCCTGCCATAACCGATGGCAAGCGGCGGGCCGGAGCGGGCGGCCATGATCGTGTCGGGGTCGCTCTTCAGCATGACGGCGAGCGCATAGGCGCCGGTGACGCGGTTCAGCATCTTCAGCATGGCTTCGCGCGGCGACAGGCCTTCGCGCAGATATTTCGCCATGAGGTGGGCGACAACTTCGGTATCGGTCTGGCTTCGAAAGGCAGCGCCTTCGTGGCTCAGTTCATCGCGCAGTTCGGAGAAATTTTCGATGATGCCGTTATGGACGACGGCGACGCCTTCGACGAAATGCGGATGGGCGTTGGTCTCGTTCGGCACGCCATGGGTTGCCCAGCGCGTGTGGGCAATGCCGGTCGTTCCCGGAAGCGGCTCGCTGTCGAGGCGCTTCTCCAGATTGAAGAGCTTGCCCTCGGCGCGGCGGCGATCCATCACGCCCTCATGGATCGTGGCGACACCGGCGGAATCGTAACCGCGATATTCCAGCCGCTTCAGCGCATCAACGAGACGGCCCGCAACCGGCGCATTTCCAACGATCCCCACAATTCCGCACATGCAAACGTCCCCTCGGCCTTTAATCCTGAGGCCACTCCTAGCGATTCTCGCTTATTTCTCAATTGGTACGGCGGTCACTTTCGGTTTCCGCCGGTTACGGAAGAAAGCTCAGGCCTTGGCCTTCTTCGCCGCCTTGATGGCAAGCGCCCGTTCGCGCAGAAGTCTGGCCCGCTCGGGCTTGATTTCCTGACGGGCACGGCCGAAGGCGAGCGCCTCGGCCGGCACATCGGCGGTGATGACGCTGCCCGACGCGATATAAGCGCTGTTGCCGATCGTGACGGGGGCAACCAGCGAGGAATTCGAGCCGATGAAGGCATCCTTGCCGATGATCGTCTCGAACTTGTTCACCCCGTCATAATTGCAGGTGATCGTGCCGGCGCCGATATTGGTGCCTGATCCGATAACGGCGTCGCCGATATAGGTCAGATGGTTGACCTTGGCGCCCTCGCCGATCTTGCCGTTCTTGACCTCGCAGAAATTGCCGACCTTGGAACCGGCCGACAGATCCGCACCTGGGCGCAGACGCGCGAAAGGACCGACCGTTGCGCCTTCGCTCACATGCGCGCCCTCGATGTGCGAGAAGGCATGGATAACTGCGCCGCTGTCGATGACGACGCCGGGGCCGAAAACGACATTCGGCTCGATCAGCGCATCCTGGCCGATGACGGTATCATAAGAGAGGAAGACCGTTTCCGGGGCGATCATCGTCACACCCGAGAGCATCAATTCGTGGCGGCGACGCTCCTGCCAGTGCCGTTCGATGGCAGCGAGTTCGGCGCGATTGTTGCAGCCGGTCATTTCAACCTCCGGCGCATCGACAGCAGTGACGCGGCCACCAAGCGAACGGGCGATCTCCACGAGATCGGTCAGATAATATTCGCCCTTGGCATTGCTGTTGCCGATGCGCGACAAAAGGTCGAGCGCCTTGCGGCCATTGATCGCCATCAGGCCGCTATTGCACCACTTGACGGTGCGCTCGGCATCCGTCGCATCCTTTTCCTCGCGGATGGCGATCAGCTCACCATCCTTGACGAGCAGGCGCCCATAGCCGGTCGGGCGGTCCGTGTGGAAACCGATGACGACGATGTCGCTGCCTTCGGCCAGCGCCTTGCGCGCTTCGAGCAGCGGGCCGGCGGTCTGCAGCGGCACATCGCCATAGGTGACGAGGATATCGTCGTAACCCTCGGCAATCGCCTCACGGGCGGCGAGAACGGCATGGCCGGTGCCGAGGCGCCGCTCCTGCAAATAGGATTGGATTTTTACGCCACCGATATCGGCAGCCTTCGCCACCTTCTCGGCATCGCGGCCGACGACGAGGGCTACGGAGGAAATTCCGGTTGCTGCTACCGCATCGACGACATGGGCGATCATCGGCCGGCCGGCCACCTCATGCAGCACCTTCGACTTTGCAGATTTCATTCGCGTGCTGTCACCGGCGGCGAGAATGACGGCAAGGCAGGTGCGTTCCATAGGCAGACTCCGAGAATCCATTGCTAATCGGCTGTTCTGCCGCTCATAGCAGCAAGGCGAGGCTTCAAAAAGACGAAATCGGCAGGGAAACGATAGGCTCGGCGAGCGCGGAGAAGGCTTCGTGGACGTGCTCTCTGCCCTCTACGATGACATCTTCCATCGCCTTGCGTGCGGCAGCGGTATTGCCTGCGGCGATAGCATCGACGATGCGCATATGGGTCTCGGCGATGTTGGCGAAACCGCTCTGGGATGGCGGCGTGCTCATGCGGAACATGCCGACGAGTGCTGCCTCGATAAGCCCGCCGAGTGTACGCATGAACGGGTTGTGGGAAGCTTCGGAAACAGCGAGATGGAAACGCAGGTCGGCAAGCGCGAGGCTCTCGGACGTGTGGCCGCTTGCAGCCATATCGAGCGCTAGGCCGCGCAGCAATTCGATCTCGGCCGGATTTGCGCGCTCTGCCACGAGGCCGGCAGCGAAGGGTTCGAAAGCGAGGCGGATATCGTAAAGCTGCAGGAGGAATTCTTCACTCACACCATTGGCGAAATGCCAGGATATGATTTCGGTGTCGAACATGTTCCAGAAGTTCTTTTCCGTCACACGCGTACCGACGCGCGCCTTTGCAACGACCATGCCCTTGGCGGCGAGCGTCTTCATCGTTTCACGCAGCACCGTACGCGAGACCTTGAAGCGCTGCGCCAGCTCTCCGTCTCCGGGCAGGATCGTGCCGACGGGATAGGTGCCGGCGACGATTCCCCTTCCGAGTTCATCGACGACATGCGCGTGGCTTGTTCGGGTTCTTCGCCCTGCCTTACGGGTTTCAAGCGGTCTGTTGCGCAATACGACACTCCTCCTAGCCATATCTCCTGTTCAGACTGGAAAGGAAAAGGATGGCCTTCTGCATTACCATGAATGCAAAAAGCAGCAGGCCAATCAGGATTTTCGTCCACCAGCTCGACAGCGTACCGTCGAAAGTGATGTAAGTCTGAATGAGCCCCTGGATCAGCAGACCGATGAAGGTCCCTGCCACGAATCCCGCTCCTCCTGTCAGCAGCGTCCCTCCGATGACGACTGCCGCGATGGCATCCAGTTCGACGCCCACCGCCGCAAGAGAATATCCTGCAGAGGTGTATAGGGAAAAAACGATTCCGGATAGGCCCGCCAGGAAACCCGACAAGGCGTAGATCTGGATCGTCGTGCGCGCCACCGGAACGCCCATCAACTGCGCGGTCTGCACGCCACCGCCCAGCGCATAGACGTTAGTCCCGAAGCGGGTGCGATGGGCGATGAATATGCCGGCTGCGAAGACGATCAGCATGATGCCGCCGATCAGCGTCAGCCGTCCGCCGCCAGGCAAACGGTAATAAAGGCTCGTCAGCGTCGAATAATATTCGTGATTGATCGGAATGCTGTCGATCGACAGGACATAGGCCATGCCGCGCGCAAGGAACATGCCGGCGAGCGTCACGATGAACGGCGGCATCTGCAGGAAATGGATGATCATGCCCATGACCGCGCCGAAGGCCGTGGTGATGATGAGAACGATCGCGAAGGCGGCCAGCGGATGAATGCTGGTGTTCTGCAGGATCACGGCTAAGAAGACGCCGGTGAAGGCGATGACGGACCCGATCGACAGATCGATGCCGCCGGAGATGATGACGAACGTCATGCCGACGGCGGCGATGCCGAGAAAGGCGTTATCCGTCAGCAGGTTGCCGATGACGCGCGTCGACAGGATGTTCGGATATTGCAGCGTGCAAACCGCATAGGCGAGCACGAAGATGACGATCGTCGCAAGGAGCGGCAAGTATTTGGAATTCATTTGCGCCCCCCTGCGTCCGTCCGGCGGGTCAGGAAGCTGGTCAGCGATTGCATGGCCGGCGACTGGATGACCAGAATGACGATGATGATGATCGCCTTGATGATGAGATTGAACTCCGGCGGAAAGCCGGAAAGCAGAATACCGGTGTTGACCGCCTGGATGATCATTGCGCCGATCAGCGAGCCGATGATGCTGAAGCGGCCACCGAGCAGCGAGTTACCACCGACGACTACGGCGAGGATGGCATCGAGTTCCAGCCAGAGGCCGGCATTGTTGGCATCCGCTCCCTTGATGTCAGCGGCGACGATGAGACCGGCGATGGAAGCGCAGAGGCCGCTCAGCATATAGACCGCCATCAGCAGCACCGGCGTCTGAACGCCGGACAGCGTGCTCGCGCGTCTGTTGATGCCGACAGCCTCGATCAGCATGCCGAGCGCCGTGCGGCGGACCAGCAGGATGACCAGCAGGGCGACGACCAGCCAGATGACGACGGGCATAGGCAGGAAGGCGAAGGAACCGCTGCCGAGAAAGATCAGTCCGTCATCGTTGAAGGTCATGATGGCACCTTCGGTGATGAGCTGGGCAATCCCGCGGCCGGCGACCATGAGAACGAGGGTCGCGATGATCGGCTGGATATTGAGGATGGCAACAAGCAAGCCGTTCCAGAAGCCACAGAGCAGACCGATGACAACAGTGAGTGCCAGGGTATAGGCAAGCGAATTGCCTTCGACGATCGACGAGGCTGCAACGGCGCCGCAAATCGCGATGACCGCGCCGACCGAGAGGTCGATGCCTTTGGTGGCGATCACAAGCGTCATGCCGACGGCGAGCAACGCCACCGGCGCGCCGCGATTGAGCACATCGATGATACTTCCGTAGAGCCGGCCATTTTGAACAATTACATCAAGAAATTGCGGGAAGAAGCTGAAATTCAAAAGAAGAACAACCAAAAGCGCAATCAATTGCGGCGCAAGACGAAAGCCCAGCGCCTTCAGCGAGGCAGTCATGCATCCTCCGTTCGTTTGTCGCCCGCAGCAATGGCGTCGACGATGCCGGCGGCGGTAATACGCTCACCGGTCAATTCAGCGATATGTTCGCGGTCGCGCAGCACGATGACGCGCGAGCTGTAGGCAACCAGTTCCTCCAGCTCCGAGGAAATGACGATCAGCGACATGCCCCTGGCGCAAAGCTGCTCGATCAGCTTGATGATCTCGGCATGGGCGCCGACATCAATGCCGCGGGTCGGTTCGTCCAGGATCAGGAAATCCGGATTCGTGGCGAGCCAGCGGGCAAGGATCGCCTTCTGCTGATTGCCGCCGGACAGTAGCCGAATAGGCTTTTCGCGGTCGGTCGTGCGGATATCGAGCGCCTTGATATATTCGTCGGCAATCGCATTCTGTTCGGCGCGTGAAAGCGGTCGCGCCCAGCCGCGGCGGGCCTGCAGCGCAAGCGCGATATTCTCCCGGATCGATAGATCGCCGATGATGCCATCCGTCTTGCGATCCTCCGGGCAGAAGCCGAAGCCCTTGGCGATCGCGGTCCGTGGGCTCGACAGCGTCACGGGCGCCCCATCGATCTTGGCGACACCGCTGTCGGCGCTTTCGATGCCGAACATGAGCTCGGCGGTTTCTGTGCGTCCGGAGCCCAGAAGTCCGGCAATGCCGACAACTTCGCCGACACGGACTTCGAGATCGAAGGGCTTCACCTTTCCGCGTTTTCCAAAGCCCTCGAAAGCATATTTAACCTCGCCGGCGGCGATGGTGTGTTCCCTGGCGGCATGCTCTGTCTGGGCGAGTTCCCGCCCGAGCATCATGGCGATCAGGTTCTGGCGCGGCAGTTCGGCTGCCTCATGCGTACCGACAAGCCTGCCATTGCGCAGCACGGTGATACGGTCACTGACGGCATAGACCTGCTCAAGGAAATGGGTAATGAAGACAATACCCAATCCGCGCTTCTTCAAGTCATTTATGATACCGAACAGCATCTCGACTTCGTGGGTATCGAGACTTGCCGTTGGTTCGTCGAGGATGAGAACCTTGCCGGAGAGATCGACGGCACGCGCGATCGCGACGATCTGCTGGACGGCGACCGAAAAGCGATCGAGCTGCGCTGTCACATCGATGTCGAGGCCGTAGCCTGCCAGAAGCTCACGAGCATTCCTGTTCATGGCCCGGGCATCGATCATCCCGAAGCGCTTCGGTTGGCGGCCGAGGAAGAGGTTTTCCGCAACGCTGAGATTGGAGAGGAGGTTGACCTCCTGGTAGACGGTGCCGATGCCGAGCTTCTGGGCGGCCAGCGTATCGGCCGGATCGATCTCGTGACCCTCCAGCGTTAGGCTTCCGGCATCGCGGCGATAGGCGCCGGTCATGCATTTGATGAGCGTTGATTTGCCGGCGCCGTTTTCGCCGAGAAGCGCATGAACCTCGCCACGGCGCAGCGTGAAATCCACCTTGTCCAGGGCGGTAGCGCCGGGGAAGAATTTCGATATGGCCGAGGCTGCGAGAATATTCTCGAAATTGTGAACCATGAGGGCTGCTGTTTCCTGATATTGCGCCTTACGCCTGTGCCAAAACCAGGCATGACGCCCGACCCGGCCCCGGCAGTTCCGCACCGGTCCATGATGGACCAGTGCGGTTCCAGGTTTAAATCAGTAGCCCTGCCCCTTCTTCTCTTCATAGACCTTCATCGGGTCGTCAGCCGGCGTATAGAGCTTGGACTCGGTCTGGATCCACTTCGGCGGAGCCTTCTTGTCCTTCAGGTAGGCTTCGAGCGCATCAAAGGCTGGACCCGACATGTTCGGCGTCAGCTCGACCGTGGCATTGGCCTCGCCTTCGGACATGGCCTTGAAGATATCCGGCACGGCGTCGATGGAGACGACGAGGATATCCTTGCCCGGCTTCAGGCCGGCCTCCTTGATCGCCTGGATGGCGCCAACCGCCATGTCGTCATTATGGGCATAGAGAGCGCAAATATCCTTGCCACCGTTCTCGGCCTTCAGGAAACTTTCCATGACTTCCTTGCCCTTGGTGCGGGTGAAGTCACCGGTCTGGCTGCGAACGATCTTCAGGTTATCGTGGCCGGCGAGGGCCTCTTCGAAGCCCTTCTTACGAGCGATGGCCGGCGACGAACCGGTCGTGCCCTGCAGCTCGACGACATTGCACTTCTTGTCGCCGACGGTTTTGACCAAGAAGTCGCCGGCGACTTTGCCTTCATGGACCAGGTCGGAGGTAACCGCCGTCAGATAGAGATCGTCAGGAGCCTTGATGGTACGGTCGAGAAGGATGACCGGAATATTGGCTTCCTTGGCTTCCTTGAGAACGTCATCCCAGCCGGTTTCGACAACCGGAGCAATGAGAATGGCGTCAACGCCCTGAGCAATGAAGGAGCGCAGAGCCTTGATCTGATTTTCCTGCTTCTGCTGCGCATCGGCAAACTTCAGATCAATGCCACGCTTCTTGGCCTGCTCCTTGGTCACGGTCGTTTCAGCCGCGCGCCAGCCCGATTCCGAGCCGATCTGCGAGAAACCAACGGTCAGGCCGGCAGCCGAAGCCGAACCAAACATGCAGGCAGCCAGAATCGTGGCACTCAAAAGTGCAGTCTTCAATTTCATGATTTCCTCTCCCAATGCCGCGTCTCGCGGCGCAGGGTCAAAAAATCATATAGTAATACTTTTGTAAATGAGCATTTTGGTATGCACTGCAGCAAAAAAGGCGCTCTTTTCAGAGCGCCTTTTCGCAACTGCGAGTTACAAACTCTGCTTACTGCGCCGGCAGTTTATCATCCACGCCTTCAACGTAGAAGTTCATGCCGAGCAGCGTGCCATCGTCAGCCTTTTCGCCGGCCTTCAGCCAGGGCGTGCCGTCCTGCTTGTTGATCGGACCGGTGAAGGGATGCAGTTCGCCGGACTTGATCTTGGCTTCGGTTTCCTCAGCCATCTTCTTCACGTCGTCAGGCATGTTCGTGTATGGCGCCATCTTGAGAATGCCGTCCTTCAGGCCGTCCCAGCTCTGCTCGGACTTCCAGGTGCCATCCAGAAGCGCATGGACGCGCTTGGAGTAGTAGGTGCCCCAGGTGTCGACGATTGCCGTCAGCTGCGCCTTGGGTCCGGCTGCGATCATGTCGGATGCCTGGCCGAAGGCGTGGATGCCGCGCTCTTCGGCAACCTGCATCGGCGCGGTCGTGTCGGTGTGCTGGGTCAGCACGTCGACGCCCTGGTCGATCATGGCCTTGGCGGCGTCGGCTTCCTTGCCCGGGTCGAACCAGGTGTTGACCCAGATGACCTTCAGCTTGAAGCTCGGATCGATCGACTTGGCGCCCTGCTCGAAGGAGTTGATGCCCATCACGACTTCCGGGATGGGGAAGGAGGCGATGTAGGCAGCGCCGTGGTTCTTCGAGGTCTTGGCGGCGATCTGGCCGAGGATGTAGCGGCCTTCATAGAAGCGCGAGTTGTAGGTCGCGAGATTCGGGCCGGCCTTGTAACCGGTGCCGTGCTCGAACTTGACGTCCGGGAACTTGGCAGCAACCTTTACCGTCGCGTCCATGAAGCCAAAAGACGTCGTGAAGATCAGCTTGCAGCCGGAGCGGGCAAGGCGCTCGATGGCACGCTCGGCATCCGGACCTTCCGGAACGTTTTCGAGGTAAGGCGTTTCGATCTTGTCGCCGAATTCGGCCTGGACCTGCTGGCGACCCAGATCGTGTGCCTGCGAATAACCGCCGTCGGTGTGCGAACCGACATAGACGAAGCAGACCTTCGTCTTGTCCGCTGCCTCGGCGGCGGAGGAGATGCCGATCACGGCTGCAGCCGATGCGGCAAGTGTGAGTGCGAACTTCTTCATGATGACCCCTGTTGGTTTGAAGATTTTCCGGAAACCCATCTCTCTGTTCTTGTTCTATCGCTCCGGTACGAAGGCTTTTCCAAGCGACGCGGGCGTATTGATCAACGTCGTGCGCCGATTATGAGAAATGATGATGAGAACCACAATAGTCGCGGCATAGGGCAGCATCGAGAGAAACTGCGAGGGAATGCCGAGGCCGAAAGCCTGCGCGTGGAGCTGCAGGATCGTGACCGCCCCAAAGAGATAACCGCCGGCAAAGACCCGCCACGGGCGCCAGGAGGCGAAGACGACAAGCGCCAGCGTGATCCAGCCGCGGCCGGCAGACATGTTTTCCGCCCACTGCGGCGTATAGACGAGCGAGAGCTGTGCGCCAGCAAGACCGGCACAGGCGCCGCCGAACATGACAGCCAGATAACGCGTGCGGATAACATGGATGCCAAGCGCATGAGCGGAGCCGTGACTGTCGCCAATCGCTCTTAGCTTCAAGCCGGCGCGGCTGCGGAAAAGGAACCAGTTCACGCCGAAGACGAGCGCGATCGACAGGTAGAAGATGAAATCCTGCTTGAAGAGAACCGGGCCGACAACAGGAATATCGGAGAGGAGCGGAATGACAATCTCCTCCAGCCGGATGCCGGGCACGCTGACATAGGCCTCGCCCAACTGGCCGGACAGACCGAGACCGAGAAGGGTCAGCGCCAGGCCGGTCGCCACCTGGTTTGCAACCAGCGTCAACGTCAGGAAGGCAAAGAGCAATGAGAAAAGCGCGCCGACGACGATGCCGCCGATGATGCCGACATAGGGCGAACCCGAAATCTGCGCGCCGGCAAAAGCGGCGACCGCACCCATGATCATCATGCCCTCGACGCCGAGATTGAGGACGCCGGAACGCTCCGCCACGAGTTCGCCGAGTGCCGCGATGACAAGCGGCGTGGAGGCGGTGATAACCGTCAGAAGAATGGCTTCGAAGATGCTCATGCCGCGCCACCCCTTACCCGCGACCAGACGATGCGGATTTTGTAATAGATCAGCGTGTCGCAAGAGAGCACGAAGAAGAGGATCAACCCTTGGAAGACGCGGGTGACCTTGTCGGAAACACCGATCGAAAGCTGTGCTGCCTCACCGCCGAGATAAGTCAGCGCCAGCACCAGACCCGAAGCGATGATGCCAAGCGGATTGAGACGGCCGAGGAAGGCAACAATGATGGCGGTAAAGCCGTACCCCGGCGAGATCGCCGGCTGCAGATGACCGATCGAGCCTGAGACTTCGCAAATGCCGGCAAGGCCGGCCAGCGCGCCGGAGAAGAGAAAGCTGAACCAGATCATCCGCTTGGACGAGAAGCCTGCAAAGCGCCCTGCCCGTTCCGATTGGCCGAGCACGACGACCTCGAAGCCCTTCAGCGTGAAGCGCATCATGAACCAGACGAGAACAGCCGCGACGATGGCGAAGATGAAACCCCAGTGGGCACGGCCCGATTCCTCCCAGATTGCCGGCACGATCGCCTCCGGCGCAAAGTCGCGCGAAACCGGGAAATTGAAGCCCTTCGGATCGCGCCATGCACCGCGTATCAGCCAGTCGAGGTAGAGCTGGGCGATATAGACCAGCATCAGCGACGTCAGGATCTCGTTGGTGTTGAAATGCGCCTTCAAGAGCGCCGGAATGGCGGCAAACAGCGCGCCGCCAAGCGCGCCCAGGATAAGCATCAGCGGCAGCACCAGCGGCGAATGCCAGTCGTAGAAGATGATCGGGATATAAGAACCGGTGATCGCGCCGATGGTGAACTGGCCTTCAGCGCCGATATTCCAGTTGTTCGAGCGATAACAGACGGCGAGACCAACGCCGATCAGGATCAGCGGGGCTGCCTTGATCGCCAGCTCATGCAGCGACCAGACTTCCAGAAGCGGCTCGACGAAGAAGGCGTCGAGCGCCTCGACCGGATCCTTGCCGAGCATGGCGAACATGATCGCGCCTGCGATCAGCGTCAGGACGAGAGCGAGAAGTGGTGAAATGAAGGCGTAGAGTTTCGAGACCTGTGGGCGCTTTTCAAGCTCAATGCGCATGAACAGCCTCCGCGGCATGCTTGCCTTCATGCAGGCCGCCCATCAGCAGGCCGATCTTTTCGCGCGTCAATTCGTCAGCCGGATAGGGACTGGAAAGCCGTCCTTCGGAAATGACGGCGATATCGGTCGCCACTTCGAAGATCTCGTCGAGATCCTGGCTGATGACGACGACGGCCGAACCGGCTTTTGCAAGATCGACAAGGGCCTGGCGGATGCGGCTTGCGGCACCGGCGTCGACGCCCCAGGTCGGCTGATTGACGACGAGAACAGCCGGCTGGCGGTCGAGTTCGCGACCGACGATGAATTTCTGCAGGTTGCCGCCGGAGAGCGAGCCTGCCGCGGGGTCATCGCCGCTCTTGCGCACGTCCATGACCTCCGAAATGCGCCGGGCTGCGGATTTCACCGCGCCTTGGCGGATGATGCCGAGGATACCAAGGAAAGCCTTGCGATCCGACTGGCTGCGAGCCAGCACCAGATTGTCGGAGAGTTTCATGGCGGAGACGGCCGCATGGCCATGCCGCTCCTCCGGCACGAAGCCGGCGCCGAGCAGGCGTCGGGCGGTGATGCCCTGCGTACCGACCGGTTTCTTTCTGATAATGATCGCTTCGGCAGACGAGACCGGATATTCGCCTGACAGCGCATCGAAAAGCTCGCTCTGTCCGTTGCCGGCCACACCGGCGATTGCGAGGATTTCTCCCGAGCACACCGTCAGGGAGACATCGCGCAGCGGCATGGCAAAGGGTGTGCGCGCAGAGACGGAGAGGTTCGAGACGGCAAGCTGCACCTCGCCCTTGTCGTTGCGCTCGGGATGGGTAACGGCTGCCACCTCGCTGCCCACCATCATGCGGGCGAGAGAAGCGGGCGTCTCCTGCTTGGGATCGCAGGCGCCGGTCACGCGGCCGTGGCGAAGGACCGTAGCGCGATCGCAGATACGCTGCACCTCTTCCAGGCGGTGGCTGATATAGAGAACGGAGCGGCCCTCGCCACGCAGCTTGAAGAGGGTTTCGAAGAGCCTGTCAGCCTCCTGCGGCGTCAGCACCGAGGTCGGCTCGTCAAGGATGATGAGCTTCGGGTTCTGCAACAGCGCGCGGACGATTTCGATGCGCTGGCGTTCTCCGACCGAGAGATCGGCAACATGGGCATGCGGGTCGAGCGGCAGGCCATAGGCCTCAGACAATGCCCTCGCCTCTTCGGCGATCTTGCCGATCGGGATGCTGTCATCGAGGGAAAGCGCAATATTCTCGGCAACAGTCAGTGCCTCGAAGAGCGAGAAATGCTGGAAGACCATGCCGATGCCGAGCTTGCGGGCCTCGCCCGGCGAGGTAATCGTAGCCGGCCTGCCCTCCCACAGGATCTGTCCGTCCGTCGGCTCCAGAACGCCGAACAGCATCTTGACCAGTGTGGATTTGCCTGCACCATTTTCGCCGAGAAGCGCATGAATTTCGCCCGGCGCTATATCGAGATCGATTTCATTGCAGGCGGCAAAGCTACCGAAGAATTTGGTCAGCTTCTGCACCGATAACAACGCGCCGGAAGCCGGCACATTCAATGGCGACACGTTCCCCTCATTTCTTCTGCCGACCGGTCCGTTTGGATCTCATGGAATCAGCAGCGTCGTTCCGGTTGTTTTTCTTGTTTCCAGATCCGCGTGAGCCTGCCCAACCTCACGCAGCGGATAGGTTTGGTTGATATTGATACGCACTTTGTTGCTCTGCACAACATCAAATAGATGGTTTGCACAATCGGTCAGTTCCTGACGCGAGGCAATATACGTGAAGAGCGTCGGGCGCGTGGCATAGAGCGAGCCCCTTTGGGCGAGGTGCGCCATCGTGAAATTCTCAATGGCGCCAGAGGATTGGCCGAAGGAGGCGAAGAGACCGCGCGGCTTCAGGCAATCCAGCGATTGCGGAAAAGTGTCGCGGCCGATCGAGTCATAGACCACGTCGACGCCCTTGCCGCCGGTGATTTCCCGCACGCGTTCGGCGAAATTTTCAGTCTTGTAATTGATGACGTGGTCATAGCCGTGGTCAAGCGCCAGTTGCACCTTGTCGGCGGAGCCTGCCGTGCCGATGACGGTTGCGCCGAGCGCCTTTGCCCACTGGCCGGCGATGAGGCCGACGCCGCCGGCTGCAGCATGGAACAGTAACACCGTCTCAGGACCGACCTTGAAGGTGCGGTTCAGAAGGTATTCGGCCGTCATGCCCTTCAGCATCATGGCGGCCGCGGTCTCCAGGCTGATACCCTCTGGTACCTTCACCAGATGTTTTGTCTCGATGTTGCGTTCGGCGCTGTACGCGCCGTCGGCGCTGGCATAGGCAACGCGGTCGCCCACGGCAAAATCGGTCACACCGAGACCGACTGACGTGACGACGCCGGCGGCTTCCTTGCCGGCCACGAAGGGCAGTTGCGGCGCCTTATAGGTGCCATCCCTGAAATAGATGTCGATGAAATTCAGGCCGATCGCTTCCTGACGGATCTGCACCTGACCCTCCGAGGGTGGCGGCAGATCGATATCGACATATTCGAAAACCTCGGGTCCACCGTTTCTGGAGAAAGAAACCGCCTTCGTCTTTGCCATTTATATCTGCCTCACTTGCGTCCGAGCGCCGGGAAGAATTGGAGCACCGCACCGATGACGTAAAGATAGATGCCGCTCACGATGAAGAGAACGACGGCCCATTGCGGCATGTCGAAATGCATCAGCAGCGAATAGGCACCAAGCGCCGACCACAGCAGAAAGATGCCGAGGTTCAGCGGGCGCAGGCGCTGGACCCGCACGGGATGCAGGAAATTGATCGGCAAAAAGGTCAGGATCACGGAGACGGTGACGACGATAAAGGCCGTCATCTCGCTCGCATGCATGACGAAGAGCGTGAAGACCACCATATTCCAGACGACGGGGAAACCGGAGAAGAAATACTCCTCCGTCTTCATGCCCGTGTCAGCATAATAGATGGCACTCGACACGACGATCATGCCGGCAGCGGCGAAAGACCAGGGCTCGCCGATCATGCCGCTCTGATAGAGCGCGAAGGCCGGCAGCAGCACATAGGTCACGTAATCGATGATGTTGTCGAGCGTATCGCCCGACCAGTTGGGCAAAACTTCCTTGACACGCACCTTGCGGGCGATCGGCCCGTCGATGCCATCGACCAGGAGCGCAAGACCCAGCCACCAGAACATGTCGACGAAACGGTGCTCGGCGGCAGCGACCACGCCGAGAAATGCCAGAAAGGAGCCGGAGGCCGTCAGGATATGGACGGAAAATGCGCGCATTTCCGCGTAAGGAACGCGCTTGTAATTGAAAATCTTCATGTTCCCCCGTACCATCTGTCGCGCCCGCGCCGCGGCGGGCGTCGTTTTTTTCTTGAAACGTGCCACGATCTTTCAGATCGCTCGCCACGCTTCAGGTCTTTGTTTGACGCATGTCGTTGTCGCAAAACCGCATGAACACTTTTGCGCGACATGCTTTAATATGCATCCTTTGAATAGCTTAGCCAGCGCAAAAGCGACAGTTCGCCACAGGCCAGTGAATCCTGACCGTGACATGCATATTTCGCTCCTCAGCCATGCGATGGAATGGATTGCCTTTAATTTAGCGGGGTTTTGTAATATCTGCCTCGCATGCCGATGATTACCCTGCGAACGACGAGCCCGATATCGAAATGAACGCTCCTGCAAAGACCGAAGAATTCGCCTCCGCCATTCCCGCCGGTGTTTATGCCGAGACGGTGCTGAGCGTGACGCATTACACTGACCGGCTCTTCCGCTTCACGATGACCCGGCCGGATGGCTTCCGTTTCCGTTCGGGCGAATTCGCGATGATCGGCCTGATGGTCGAAGGCAAGCCGGTCTTCCGCGCCTATTCGATCGCGAGTCCGGCCTGGGCCGAAGAGCTGGAATTCTTCTCCATCAAGGTGCCGGACGGCCCACTGACCTCGCATCTGCAGCTCATTAAGCCGGGCGACCAAGTGCTGATGCGCAAGAAGCCTACGGGCACGCTGGTTCTCGATGCGCTCACCCCGGGCAAGCGCCTCTACATGTTCTCGACCGGCACCGGCGTCGCACCGTTCGCGAGCCTCATCCGCGATCCGGAAACCTATGAGAAGTTCGACGAAGTCATCCTGACCCATACGACGCGCGAGATTTCCGAGCTGAAATATGGCTTCGATCTCGTCCACGAGATACAGAATGACGAGCTCCTCAAGGAAGTCGTCGGCGATAAGCTGCGCCACTATGCGACTGTCACTCGCGAAAATTTCGAATATCGCGGCCGTATCACCGACCTGATTTCCTCCGGCAAGCTCTTCACCGATCTCGGCGTCCTGCCAATCGATCCGGCGGTTGACCGCGGCATGATCTGCGGTTCTTCCGCGATGCTGAAGGACACCAAGGAGCTTCTGGAAAAGGCCGGACTCGAAGAGGGTGCCAACAGCAAACCCGCCGAGTTCGTGATCGAACGCGCCTTCGTCGGCTGAGGCTGCGATACGGATTTCCAGGCAACGGCTCCGGAAACGGGGCCGTTTTTATTTCTGGCTCAGATAATCGATCAACGCTGCCATCGTCAGGCGTGCTTCATCGACCTCGCCCTGATGAATGGCTGTGATCACTGTGACATGGAGAGAAATGGAGCGATCCATCCTTTCCGGATTCGCAGTCGAATACCACAGACGTCGGGAATGGGTCTGCACCGGCCCGAGGGCCGCGGTGATGAAGCGGTTCGGACACACATCCTCAAGAATCTCGTCGAAAGCCTTGTCCGCAGCGAAAAAGCCTTTCAGATCGCCCCCGACAGCACATTTCTCCATAGCGGCGGCACATTGAATGAGCCGCGCCCTCTCTTCGTCATTCGCCGCGTCGGCGACCAATGCCGCCGCTGCCGGCTCAAGCTTGCGACGCACCTGCATGACATTCGCATGGTCTTCGGCGTGGATCTCGGCGATCTGCAGACCGACACGCGGCTTCACCACGATCAGCCCCTGCCAGGCGAGTTTCTGGATCGCTTCGCGCACCGGTGTGCGGCCATGGCCCGCAAGATCGATGAGCTGCTTCTCCGTCACCAGCGCACCGGGCGCCAAAGCCAGCGTCACAATGGCATGCTCTAGCGCCAGATAGGCGAGATGGCTTAGCGATTCCTGCATACGGGCGAATCCGAAACTGATATATCAATACTGGCACGGTTAAATGCCAAAGACAAGTTATGCTGATATATCAAAGCCATGCAGCATGCGAGAACAATCCCGTTATTCGTGGCGCAATGCCTCGATGGGATTGAGCTGGGCTGCGCGTCTCGCCGGAAAGAAGCCGAAGATCATACCGATCGCCGCCGAAAAGACGAAGGCGATGAAGATGATGAGCGGGCTGACGACGAAGGGCACGTTCAGGAAACTGACCGTACCGTAGGCAAGCGTCAGACCGAGCATGATACCGGCTATGCCGCCGAACAGCGACAGGGCGACCGCCTCGACGAGGAATTGCGTCAGCACCTGATTTTCGAGCGCGCCGATGGCAAGGCGAATACCGATCTCACGGGTGCGCTCGGTCACCGATACCAGCATGATATTCATGATGCCGATGCCGCCGACGAGCAGGCTGACGGCGGCGACCGCACCAAGCAGACCGGTCAGCAGTGTCGTCGTGCCGGTCATCGCCTCGGCGATCTGCGTCATGTCATTGACGTTGAAATCATCCTGGCGGCCGGGAATGATCTTGCGGCGTTCACGCAGAAGGTTTTCGACATCGGCCTGCACCTTTGAGGTCGACACGCCGTCACGCGCCGAAATGAGGATGGTCGGCACGTTGGAACTGCCACTGATGCGCCGCTGGAAGACCTTGACCGGCATGATGACGACATCGTCCTGGTCGTTGCCCATGCCGGACTGACCGCGCTTTGCCAATACGCCGATAACAGGGCAGGAAACCTTGCCGACACGGATCTGCTGGCCGGTCGGATCGGCGGCGCCGAAAAGCTGTTCGCGCACGGTCTCGCCGATGATGCAGCGCGACTGGCCGCGCTCTTCGGCGGGTGTGAAATTGCGGCCGAGCGCCAAATCCCAGTCCTGCGCGATGAAATAGTCGTTGGTCGTGCCGTAGACGGTGGTGGAATGGTTCTGCCCGCCGAAGATGACGGTTGCCGTAGACTGGTTGGACGGCGCCACGGCGCGCAGACCGGGAACCTGATCGCGGATCGCTTCGACATCTTTCAGCGTGAAACGCCGCGCCTCGGCGCTGGCGCGACCGGGACCGAATTGGCCGGGACGTACAAAGAGCATGTTGGTGCCGAGGCGCGACAGCTCGGTTGAAACCTGCGCCGTCGTGCCGTTGCCGATCGTGACGAGCGCGATGACGGCGGCAACACCAATGACGACGCCGAGCACAGTCAGGAAGGAGCGCAGCAGATTGCGGCTGATGGCGCGCAGCGCGAGCTTCAGCGTCTCAAAGAACATGTTCCGCCCTCCGCTGGTGCTCCGCTTCTGTTTCGAGCTTGCCGTCGACGAAGCGCAGCAGGCGCCCTGCGTAAGCTGCGATATCAGGCTCGTGCGTAACCATGACGATGGTGATACCCTGTTCGCGGTTCAGCCGCGTCATCAGATCCATGATCTCCATGCTGGTCTTGGTGTCGAGGTTGCCGGTCGGCTCGTCGGCAAGCAGCAGGGCGGGTTCGGTGACGATGGCGCGGGCGATCGCTACGCGCTGTTGCTGGCCGCCGGAGAGTTCCTGCGTCTTGTGATGCTCCCGGCCCGACAGGCCGACGAGGCCAAGCGCTTCCCTCGCCCGCTTACGCCGCTCGCCGACCGCCATGCCGCGATAGATCAGCGGCAGTTCGACATTCTCGACCGCCGATGTGCGCGACAACAGGTTGAAGCCCTGGAAGACGAAGCCGAGCATATGGCGGCGCAGAAGCGTCAGCTGGCTGCGATCGAAACCGCTGGTCGAAATGCCCTGGAAAACATAATCGCCGGAGGTCGGTACATCGAGGCAGCCGAGAATATTCATCGCCGTCGACTTGCCGGAGCCCGACGGTCCCATGATCGCGACGAATTCATGCGTGCGGATCGAAAGGTCCACATGATCGAGCGCGCGGATGGCCGCAGCGCCCTCACCGTAGATTTTCGAGACCTGCCTGAATTCGAGCAGCGGCGGGCGTTCCATCATCGACTCCCGTCAGTTCGTCCGCGCTGCGGCATCGGTGATGATTGCGTCTTTTTCGGCAAGCTCGCCGGACGTAACCTGCGTGAACTGGCCATCGGAAGATCCCACCTGAATCACCACCGGCGCAGGCTGGCCGCTACGAAGCACCCAGACGCGGCGTTGGGTGCCGGTCAGCTTGGAATCGCCGCCACCACCGCTGCGCGACAGGCGAGGCGGACGAAAGAAGCTGAAGATGCCGCGGCTGCCACGCGTTTCCATCTGCGGCGGGGCGTAGCGGAGGGCCGCATTCGGGACCATCAGTGTATCCTTGACGGCCTCGACAGTGATGTCTGAGGTCGCAGTCATGCCGGGGCGCAGCAGCAGGTCGGCATTGTCGACTGAAAGGACCGCCTTGTAGGTGACGACATTGTTGACGACCTCGGAGGCAAAGCGGATCTGCTCGATGACAGCAGGGAAAATGCGATCCGGATAGGCATCGACCGTAAAGGTCGCCTTCTGGCCGACGGCGATCTGGCCGACATCGGCTTCATCGACATCCACCTGCAGCTCCATCTTCTTGAGATCACCGGCAATGGTGAACAGCACAGGTGCCGAGAGCGAGGCAGCAACGGTTGCACCGGGGTCGACGGAGCGGGTCAGGATCACGCCGTCGATCGGCGAGACGATCTTCGCCTTGCCGAGATTGACCTCGGCAAGCTGCAGGTTGGCCTCGGAAGCCAGCACGTCGGCCTCGTTGATATCCTTGGCGGCGACAGCCGAGTCATATTTGTAGGTCGCGTCGTCAAGGCTCTGCTGCGTGGAGACGTTGCTTTTGACAAGGCTCTTCAGACGGTCGAGCGAGGTCGCGGCCGACTGCAGATCGGCATTCGCCTTGACCACATTGGCTTTTGCCGAATTGAGCTTGGCGCGAGAGCTCTTCACGTCGGCTTCCAGCTTGTTAGTATCGAGTACGGCCAGAACGTCACCTGCCTTGACGGTGCTGTTATAGTCGACATTGACGTCGCGCATCGTGCCCGACAGTTCGCTCGATATATCCACTTGCTGGGTCGGCTGGACGGAACCCGTGGCAGTGACGAGCACCGTCAGGTCGCCGCGCTTGACCGGCTGGGTCGTGTAGCTGAACTCGGCGCGGCTTCGGCCCATGTAGAAGTAGGCAGCAGCCGCGGCGGCAAGGATCAAAAGCACCAGGACGATCAGCCGGCCACGCCAGCGACGCCCCCTGCTTTGCCGGCCGGCAGCAAGCACGGCAGCCAGGTCGGCGTTTGCGCCTGTTACGGAACCGGTCTCTTTGCCAGCCTCCAAATTGTCCATCTAATCCTCGATATATGCTTCGCCGTATCAGCCCTGCTTCAGGCCGAGATAATCATGCCGAAGATGAACCCAACATTACCGATGCCCTGACGATGGCACGGAAATGCGGCTGAAAAACATGAAATATTCGTAAGGAAACAGCTGGATGGCGCAGTCAGCGAAAGCCGTTCGGCAACAAGCTCCGCGGGCTCTATGCGAATATTCAGGTTGCATCTGGCACAGCGATTTCTGCGCCGCTTTCGGTCAACCTAGAGCGATCCGCGGCTCTGGAAAGGCCGCGGTATCGTCCAAGCTCTAACGTGCAGGCAGGATCGCAGCGCCGCCCGCAGCCTGAACCGCGAGACTGCCCATGGCAATACCTTCGCGCAGGCAGATATCGGGGCTCGCGCCGCCAAGCCAGGCGTGGATGAGCCCGGCATTGAAGGCATCGCCCGCGCCAGTCGTATCCACGACCTTGACGGTCGGAGCATTCTGATGGAGGCGCATATTACGGGCCGCATAATAAGCACCGCCAGCGCCTGCCTTTAGCGCCACCATCGGGAAGCGCGTCGCAAGCCTGTCCAGTGCTTCAGCTGGATCGGAGCATCCGGTGATGGCAACGGCTTCCTCGACATTCGGCAGGAAGAGATCGACGCCGGCGCAGCAATCGAGGAAATCACGCTGGTAGATCAGGGTCTCATCCCAGCTCGGATCGAGCGATACGGTAAGCCCGTTCTCCCTGGCTTTTCCGACCAGGCCGGGAACTTCTGCGAGTGTTGCAAATTCCGCTATGTGCAGATGACGCGCCTCGCTCCAGGCAAGCGCTTCGCCAAGCGTTGCCGGTTTCGCGCCGCCAGCGCGGCGGGAGAGGAAGGCCCGCTCCTCACCATTGTTGATTGCGACGGTGACCTGCGGACCGGCATCGGCGGCCCGATCGAGAAAGCGTAGATCGACGCCGCTCGCCTGCAGTTCCGTGGTCAGGCCGCTCGAAAGCCCATCAGTCCCGAGACGGGAGAGCAGAGCGGTCTTGCGACCGATATGGGCCGAATAAGCGGCCATAATGAAAGCTCCGCCGCCTGCCGCGATGCGTAAGTCATCGGCGAATATCTCACGCCCGAGAACGGGCATGGTCTCCAGTCCTGTGAAGATCAGGTCGCAATAGATCCGGCCGATGCTGAGCACCGCCGATCGCATGTCACTATCAGATGTCATTGGCGCCCGAGGGCCTTTTCCGTTTTTGCATCGAAAACATAGAGAGCACCGGAGGCCGCATGGGCATTCACGACGCCGCCGACGGCCGGTATCACCTTACCGGGGGCGGTTGCAATCACCGATGTGCCAGCGACATCGAAATGCACCAGCGTCTCGGCTCCGAGCGGCTCGACTGCGGTGACTGTGCCTGAGAGCGACAGCACGCTGCCCCCCTCGCCGATAACAAGATCATGCGGCCGCACGCCGATCAGGTGCGGACCGCCCTGCCCGATGCGGATGCCATCAGCCGCAGCAGTGCCTGGCAAAAGGTTCATCGACGGGCTGCCGATGAAGCGCGCCGTAAAGACATCGGCGGGGTTTTCATAGATATCCATCGGCGTTCCCGCCTGCAGAATATGGCCGTCCTTCATGACGACGATCCGGTCGGCCATGGTCATGGCCTCAACCTGATCGTGGGTGACATAGACGATCGTCGTGCCCAAACGCTGGTGCAGGCGCTTGATCTCGATGCGCATCTGGGTGCGAAGCTGTGCATCGAGGTTCGAGAGCGGCTCGTCAAAGAGGAAGGCGGAAGGGTTGCGCACCATGGCGCGGCCGATCGCGACGCGCTGGCGCTGACCACCAGAGAGAGCCGCCGGACGGCGAGCGAGATAGTCCGTGAGGCCGAGGATCTGTGCCGTCTCATCGATGCGCTTATCCTTTTCCGCCTGCGAGAGCTTGGAGGTGTAGAGGCCGAAACCGATATTCTGGCGCACGCTCATATGCGGATAGATGGCGTAGTTCTGAAACACCATGGCGATGTTGCGCTGTTTCGGTTCGCGCTCGTTCACCACCTCGCCGCCGATCTTCAGCGTGCCGCCCGAGATGTCTTCGAGGCCGGCGATCATGCGCAGCGTCGTCGACTTGCCGCAGCCGGACGGGCCGACGAAGACGACGAATTCACCATCGGCGATCGCGAGATCGATGCCGTGCACGACATCGAGCTTGCCGTAGCGTTTGACGAGCCCCTGCAGTTCGATATTTGCCATCAGGCGGCCCCCATCAATGTCGTGAATCTGGTTTGAAGTTCTTCAGCAGCGGCGGCTTCGCGCGCTGCATTCTCCTGTGCCTGTCTGGCGAATGCGGCAGCCTTTTCCTGGTAGGCTGCAAGCGCATCCGCCATCGGTGCCGGCGCAGGACCGCCGAAACGGGCGCGGACGGCAACGAAATGTTCCGGCGAGACGATCTCGGCAAATTGCGCCTTGTCGATACCGGGTTTGCGGCCAGCCAATTCTTGGAAAGCTGCGAGGAAAGGCTCGTAGCCGTCATCCGAGAGACCACCACCCTTGGCGACCACCTCGCGAGCGACGGTCGCGGCAATCTCATGCGCCTGCCGGAAGGAGAGCCCTTCCCGACGTACCAGCGAATCCGCAAGCTCGGTGATCGTGATGCAGGAGCGGCGGATGTTTTCCGCTACCCGCTCTGGATCGATGCTGATCTGCGCGACGAAGGCGGCGAGCAGGTCAAGCACACGGCCTGCCGAATGGAAGGCCTCGTAGCCCACGCCCTGCGTCTCGCCCTCGCTGTCGTTCATGTCGGTGAAAGGCGTATTGTGCATCACGTCGAGCACGGTGCGGGCGCGTCCGAAGGTCTGGCTCGCCAGATGACGCATATGCTCGATCGGCACCGGATTGCGCTTCTGCGGCATAATTGAGGAGATCTGCACCAGCGCGTTCGGCACATAGATCTGGCCGACCTCGAAGCTCGTCCAGAACTGCAAGTCCTGAATAAGCCGGCCGAGATGCAGGAACATCAGTTCGATGGCGCTATAGGTCGAGGTCGTGTAGTCGACGGCTGCGATGCAGCTGTAGGAATTGCGCAGTGGCGCGGCAAAGCCGAGCAGTTCGGCGACGCGGGCGCGGTCGATCGGGAAGCCAGAGGTTGTGATCGCCGCAGCACCCATGGGGCTGAGGTTGACGATCTCACGGGCTTCCGCGAAGCGTTCGATATCGCGGATCAGCACTTCGATCGCCGCCGAGAGATAATGGCCGAAGGTGGTCGGTTGGGCCGGCTGGCCGTGCGTATAGGCGACGATCAGCGTCTCCTTTTCCCAATCGGCGGTGGCAATCATCGCATCGAGCAGTTTTCGCGCCTTGACCATCAGCGCGTCGATGCGCTCCTTCAGGCCGAGCTTGAACAGCGTGTGGTCGATGTCGTTGCGCGAACGCGCCGTATGCAGGCGGCCAGCAATATCGACGCCGATACGGGCCTTCAGTTCCTTTTCGATCAGGAAGAAGAAGTCCTCTACCTCGCCGGTATAGACGAGCTTTTCCGGGTCGATGTCGCGGTCGATCGCTTCAAGCGCGGTGGCGATCTTACCGGCCTGCTCTCGGTCCAGAATGCCGGTTTCGACCAGCATCACCAAATGGGCACGGTCAATGCGGCGGAAGCCGTCGACATGATTCGTCTTGGCGCCATCGAAAAGCGGCTTCAGCACCGTTTCCTTATAGACCGGATCAGGAAAGACGCTCCTGTCGGCCAAGCGTGGATTGGTTTCGGTCATGTTCTATCCCTTCAGACCGGCCAGCATGACGCCGCGCACGATGTAGCGCTGCAGCACCAGGAAGACGATGAGCGTCGGCAATGTCGCGAGTGCTGCACCGGTCATGATCATTTCCCATTGGATGGATTGCTCGACGGCAAAGCTCGATAGGCCGACCGGCAGCGTGTAGAGTTCGCGGCTGGTGGTGACGATCAGTGGCCAGAAGAAGGCCGTCCAGTTGCCGAGGAAAGTGAAGATCGCCAGTGCCGAGAGCGCCGGGGTGACAAGCGGCATCGCCACTTTCCACCAGATCTGGAACTCGTTCAGGCCGTCGATACGGGCCGCTTCAAGAAAATCGTTCGGGACCGTCTCGAAAAACTGCTTCATCAGGAAGGTGCCGAAGGCCGTCATCATGCCTGGGAACATGATGCCCCAGTAGCTGTCGAGCCAGCCGAGCTGGGCCGACATCAGATACCAGGGGATGACGAGCATTTCCGTCGGGATCATCAAGGTCGAGAGGATCGCGAGGAAGATCAGGTAGCGGCCCCGGAACTCGAACTTGGCGAGCGTGTAGCCGACGAGGCTGTCGAAGAAGACGTTCGAGAGCGTCACCGTGCAGGCAACGATCGTCGAATTGAGGAACCAGCGCATGAAACGGCCGTCGGAGAGGACGGTGATGTAGTTGTGTAGTGTCGGCTCAGCCGGGATGAGGCGCAGGTCATAGACCTGGCCCGCCGTCTTCAGCGAGGTCGAGAACATGAAGAGCAGCGGCGAGACCATGATGAGGCCGCCGATGAAGAGCAGTGTCCAGGTGATGATCGCGCCAGGGCGGATATTGGCTTTCGGCAGCGGTGCCGTCGTATTGGTTGTTACGGCACTCATTTGCGCTCCCTCAGGATCCAGAGCTGCAGCAGGGAGACACAGAGCAGGATGGCGAAGAGCACGACGGTCTGCGCTGCTGCATAACCCATGTTGTAGGATGAAAAGGCCGTCTGATAGATCATGAGAACCAGAGGCTTGGTCGATCCGAGCGGGCCGCCGGGATCGTTGGTCGTCATGTTGTAGACCTGGTCGAAGATGCGCAGAAACCCGATCGAGGAGAAGACCACGAGGAAGACGGTCGTCGGCTTCAGGAGCGGCAGCGTGATCTTCCACAGGATCGGCCATTCGCCGAGACCATCGATCTTCGCAGCCTCGTAGAAGGTGTTCGGAATGGCGCGCAAACCGGCCATGAAGATGATGATCTGGAAGCCGAGCCCGGCCCAGATGGCCGTGACCATGATCGATGGCAACGCCTGATCGACGGAGCGGATGAACTGCTGCTGCGGCAGGCCGACCATGCCGAGCGCATCATTGATGACGCCGATCGGGGCCGGCTGGTAAAACCAGCGCCAGACCCAGGCCATGGCGGCGGCCGTCGTCAGGAATGGCAGGAAATAGAGCGCGCGGATCAGCCCGTGCAGAAAGCGCACACGATCCAGGAAAAAGGCCACGACGAAAGCGACCACGAGACTGATCGGCGTGCCGATGATCAGATAGGTGAAGGTGTTGCGAAAAACCTTCCAGAACTGCGGGTCGTTATAGAGCTTCACATAATTGGCGACGCCGATGAATTTCGGCGGCTTCATCAGGTTCCAATTGGTGAAGGATAGGTAGAAGGCCTGCAACGTCGGATAAAAGCGGATCACGCAGTAAAACAGGATCGGCAGGGCGAGGAATGTCCAGACCCAGACGAGGCGCTTCTGGCGCATCGTCAGCCGATCCCACGACGATCCGGCGGTACGGCTTATAGCCGCCCCTTCCGTATTCGCGGGTGCGGAGTTCATGGCCGTCCCTTATTTGCTCTTGGCGTTGTCGATGATTTCCTGCTCGGCGGTTGCGGCCTGAGCAATGGAATCTTCGGGCGACTGACCTTCGAGGAGAACGCGGTTGACCATATCGATGGCATTCTGGCGCTGACCGGCTTCGTCCACGAAGAGCGAGGTGTGCGAATAGGCGAGCGCCTTCAGGAACGGCGCATAGATCGGGTTCTTGAGGTTTTCGTCTGTCAGAGCGGCTTCGCGGCGAGCCGGCAACTCGCCGACCGTACCGAGCCAGATCTTCATGGCCTCCGGCGAGGTCACATAAGCCAGGAACTTCTTGGAAGCCTCCAGCTTTTCGCCGGAGACCTTGGCGCCGATACCGTTGGCGAAATAGCTCGCATAGTTGGAGCGCAGGCCATCTGCGTTAGCCGGAAGTTCGGTGACGCCCCATTCGAAATCCTTGATGCTGCCGAAGGAGCCGAGACGGAAGGTGCCGTCGATGGTCATTGCCGCCTTGCCGCCGCGGAAGGCGGCCTGGCCTTCGTCCATGAAGCCGGTCTGGCCGACCTTCTTTTCGGTCTGCAGGCTGGTGTAGAATTTCAGCGCCTTCAGGCCAGCATCGCTGTTGTAGGTGACCTTGGAATAATCTGATGTATAGGGCTCGCCGCCGAACTGGCGGATCAGCACTTCGCGCCACCACTGGTGATCCTGGCCGCCCATGTCCAGCGTCGTGCCTTCGACGGCAATGTTGCCGGCGGCATCGCGCTTGACGGTCTTTTCGGCGGCCGCGACGAATTCATCGATGGTCTGCGGCGGCTTGCTCGGGTCGAGGCCAGCTTCCTGGAAGAGCTTCTTGTTGTAGAAGAGCGCCAGCGAGCGGACGGCGGTCGGCAGGCCGTAATAGTCGTCGCCGCGCTTCATGGCGCTCACGATCGGAAAGAAGTCCTTCTCGATCTGGTCATGCGGGAAAGCGTCTGATGGCAGGGGCTGCAACAGGCCGCCGGCGATGAACTGGTCGAGCCAGCCGTAGAAGAGCTGCATGACATCGGGACCGTTGCCGGCGAGATTGGCGGCTACGACACGCGTCTGGTAATCGGCATAAGGGAAGGTCGTCTGCTTGACGGTAATATCGGGATTGGCCTTCTCGAAATTAGCAATCAGCTGGTCCATCGCCTTGACGCGCGTATCGTAGACATACTGCCAATATTCGATTTCCACCGCCTGGGCGCTGTTGACCGCAACCATGCTGATGCCTGCAAACAGGCCGGCAAATAAGATTCCGCGACGCATATTATCCCTCCATTGCCGAGCCGGCCTTCATGCCGCTCGCGCTCATCTGGTTCCCCAGGACATCCCGCGATTTCGCCGGCGCCCCGATTTGATTGGCTCGGGAAGATGGAACTGAGGCTCCTCCTTCCTCGGCATCGCAGTGCGACCTTTTCAGGCTGGTTCGGACGGAAGGTTTTGTCAATAAGATAATTTAGTTTAATTATTCTATTGCTCCTTTCATGATATCGGCGCTATCCATATCGGCAGAGACGAGGGCGGAGAGATGACACGGCAATCCGGCAAGCAGCAGATCGCGATGGGCAAGAACCCCGAGCGCAGCCGCGACCATAACCGTCGTGTCGTTCTCGATGTCGTGCGCATGCATGGCTCGCTCGGCCGCATGCATATTGCCAAGCTCACGCATCTGACCGCGCAGGCCGTTGCCAATATCGTCGACGAGCTCGTCAGCGAGCAGTTGCTGATGGAAATTGGCCGGCTACGCTCCGGCCGTGGGCAGCCGCCGATCCAGTTTGCCGTCAATCCTGATGGTGCCGTTACCATCGGCGTCGAAATCGCCGCCGACCATATGGTGACGACGGTGCTGGATCTCTCCGGCAAGGTGCGCTCCGAGACCATTATGCCTGTGGAGAATACGAGCCCGGAGCATATCGTTCCGCTCTTTGCCGGCGAGGTGAAGAAGGTCCACAAGCGCTTCCCATCAAAACTTCTCGGCATTGGTGTCGTCATGCCTGGCCCCTTCGAAATCGAGGGCATGAGCTCGGTCGGCCCGACTACCCTGCCCGGCTGGAGCAGCATCAATCCGGCTGCGGTGCTGAGCGAAGCCAGTGGCGAGACCGTCATCGTCGAAAACGATGCGAATGCTGCAGCTGTCGGCGAGCGGCTGTTCGGTGCGGGCCGCGCCATCTCCAGTTTCTGCATGATCTATTTCGGCGTCGGCGTCGGTCTTGGCCTCATCCATGACGGTGCGCCTTTCCGTGGCGCTTTCGGCAACGCCGGTGAAATCGGCCACGTTGTCGTTGCCCCGCGCGGAAAACCCTGCCCCTGCGGCCAACGCGGCTGCCTGGAGCGTTACGCCTCTCTACATGCACTGAAGGAAAAGCTCGCCGAGGCCGGTTATGAGAATGCCGATTTTGCGGCGATCGAAGTGCTGCACCGGGAAGGCAATCCCGTCGTGAAGGAATGGATCGCTGAGACTGCGGACTATCTTTCGCCGATGGTGGCGATGCTGGAAAACGTTCTCGACCCGGAGACCGTGATACTTGGCGGTGCACTGCCCGATGCGGTCATCGACGAGATCGTCGCGGCGATGCAGACGCTTCCGGTTTCCGTTGCCAGCCGGCGCACGCGCGCGCTTCCGCGCGTCATCCGCGGCCAGACGGGACAGCTGACGGCGGCACTCGGCGCTGCCGCCTTGCCGCTCTTTGAAGCCGTCACCCCCAAACTCGATATTTCACCGACCGCCGCCGCCGATAACGCAGCCTAAGAAAGCGCGCAGCCGGTCTGCCCCAAGGGAGGAACCATGCTGACCGATCGAGACCGTATTGAAAGACAGAAGCGGAGCCTCTCGCTCACGCGTCTGCATCGGGCGCTCTCGCGCCTGACCTCGACCGTCACCATGATGAATACCGGTGCGCATCCCGACGACGAGCACAACGGCCTGCTCGCCTATCTGCGTCTCGGTCTCGGCATGCGCGTCGTCGTCGCCTGCTCGACACGCGGTGAAGGCGGCCAGAATGCGCTGGGGCCTGAACGGCTCGGCGCGCTCGGCATTGTGCGCAGCCGCGAGATGGAGGAAGCGGCGCGCGAACTCGACGCCGATATCCACTGGCTCGGCCATGGTCCCGAAGATCCGATCCATGATTTCGGCTTCTCCAAGAATGGCGACCGGACGTTTGACCGCTGGGGCGAGAAGCGCATCGTCGAGCGGCTGGTGCGTGCCTATCGCACAGAGCGTCCCGATATCGTATTGCCGACCTTCCTCGACGTACCGGGCCAGCATGGACATCATCGCGCCATGACGCGTGCGGCGGAGACCGCAATAAGCCTTGCGGCCGACGCCTCCGCCTTTCCAGAACATTTCGACGAAGGGCTGGCGCCCTGGCAGGTGGCAAAATTCTACCTACCCGCATGGTCAGGCGGCGGCGATACCTATGATGACGAAGTGCCTCCTCCGGCCACGACGCTGCCACTCGATGCCGCGGGCCTCGAACCTGTCAGCGGCGTCAGCTACGCGCACATTGGCGAATGGTCGCGTTATTACCATGCCTCACAGGGCATGGGCCGCTGGCATGATATCGGCGACAATGAATGGCCGCTGCACCTGAAACTCAGCGCCGAAGGCTCCGTTGCGGAGACCTCCATTCTCGATTCGCTTCCCTCGACGCTGGCTGATCTTGCACGGGAGACGGAGCTGCCGCAAACGGTCGTCGATGCGCTGATGCGGGCAGATGGCGCGATCGGCAAGGCGATCGAGCGCTTCCCGGAACGATCCGCCATTGTGGATGCGCTGCTGAAAGCGGCAGCCGAAGTTGAAAGAGCGCTTGCCGATGCGCCCGAAGCATTCCTCGATGCGCACGGCCATCGTCTGCGACGCAAGCTTGTGGAAATCGAGGCGGCATTGTGCGAGGCCGAGCAGGTCCTCGTCCGGGCCGTTGCCGAACCTGCCGAACTTTCGCCTGGCGCGACCAGCAAACTGACGCTCCATCTCAGCGGCAATGCCGGCACTGCGGTATCCGATGCGGATCTAAGATTGCCCGAGGGCGTCTCGGCCAGTCTGAAGGAAACCTCGCCGCTATCGATCGTCTACGAACTGAGATCGACGGCCGATGCCCCTCTCACCCGGCAATACCTGCCGACATGGTCGAGCCTTGGCGGCAACGGCAATGCTTCCGTCGAAGTCAGGGCTCGGATCGGCGGCCGTTCAGTAAAGGTGACGGTCGATCTCGAAGAGCCGCTTACCGTCGCGCCGCAACATTCGCTGAGCCTCCAGCCCAACGCGTTCATCCTTCCCGTAGATGGCAACAGGCAGGAACGGACGATCAAAGCTGCTTCCGCGGGGCGTATCGGCTTTTCCGCTCCGGCCGGCTGGACCGTCAAGGAAGACAACGGCGCTCTCAAGCTTTCGCCTCCTACCGCTATAACACCCGGCTTCCTCGCCATCGCGCCGCTTGTGGATGGTCAGCCGGCCATGCGCATCTCGCCGATCGCCTATCCGCATATCGGCCGCACGAGTTTCCGTGAGCCGGAGCGGCTGCGGGTTCTGGCGCTCGATCTTAAACTGCCTGATGGCGCGAAAATCGGCTATGTCGGCGGCGGCGCGGATCGCGTCGGCCTCTGGCTTGATCGCATGGGGCTCGATGTCACGGAGCTTGACGCACAGGCTCTGTCAGGCGATCTCTCCCGCTTCACGACCATCGTCATCGGCATCTTCGCCTTCGGCATGCGTAAGGATCTGGCGGCCGCGACGGCCCGCCTGCATTGCTTTGTCGAAGAGGGCGGCCATCTGCTGACGCTCTATCACCGCCCAAGCGACGGCTGGCAGCCTGATGCCACGCCGCCAAAGCGGATCGAAGTCGGCTCTCCCTCCCTCCGCTGGCGCGTGACCGATCCGACGGCTGACGTCACCGTGCTGGAGCCCGCACACCCGTTGCTGCAGGGGCCGAACAAGATCACCTCCGCCGACTGGGATGGCTGGGACAAGGAGCGCGGCCTCTATTTCGCCTCCCGCTGGGACGATGCCTATGTGCCGCTCGTTGCGATCCACGACCTCGAAGAGCAGCCGCTCAAGGGCGCGCTGATATCAGCCGAAATCGGCAAGGGCCGGCATACGCATACGAGCCTCGTGCTGCATCACCAGCTCGACAAACTCGTGCCCGGCGCCTTCCGGCTGATCGCCAACCTCGTCCAGCCCGCCTGAGGCGAGCGAAATGGATGGCTTTACAGCAGCCAGGGACAGCCGTTTCGGCATCGTCTGGCTGCTTTCCGATGCGACGCTGGTGACGGGCATGACGGTGCTCGTGAAGATGCAGGGCGCATCCTATCCGGCTATCCAGCTCGTCTTCATTCGTGCGCTGATCGGGCTCGTGCTTATCCTGCCGTTGATCTGGCGCCATCGCCGGCAGCTTGCCAATTCCAGAGATCCGTTGCGCAACGTCATGCGTATCAGCTGCAACGCTGTGGCGCTGACCAGCAATTTCGTCGCGCTTACTATGCTGCCGCTGGTACTGGTCAATGCGCTGGGTTTCACCCGGCCGCTCGTCTCGATGCTGATGGCTGTCGCCATGCTCGGCGAAAAGGTCAGCCGCTGGCGGTGGATCGGCGCGGTGCTTGCCTTTGTCGGCGTGCTGATCATGCTGGCGCCGGATACATTCGCCTGGAATATAGGGTTGGTGGCGGTGCTGCTCTCCATCATCTTTGGGGCGCTGGCGACAATCCAGACGCGGATGCTGCATTACGAAAATACGACAGTCATGATGGTCTTCTACACGGCGGGTCTGACCGTCATCACCGTCCTTCCCGCGCTCTTCGTCTGGCAACCGGTGCGTAGCGAGGACTGGCCCGCCCTGCTCGGCATCGGCCTTCTGGCACAACTTGGGCAATTCTGCTTCCTGCGCGCCTATCAGATTGCCAGTGCCAGCCTGCTTGCCCCGTTTGGTTATCTGTCGATCGTCTTTGCGACTGCGAGCGGGTACTTCTTCTTCAATGAGGTGCCCGATCTTCGCACGCTTATCGGCATCGTCGTCATCATCGCCACACTGCAGGCAATCACCTTTCTGGAGCGGCGGAAGAATTAACATAGCGTCGACCACATTTACTGATGAACGGGTCCCATATCCCCCGCGTTCGATCGTGATGGCCGGGCAATGCCGGTTTTGAAAAATGGTGGCGGGCAAGAAATGTGCCCAATACAATGAATAGGAAGATTTTTCGGTTGACCGCGATAGGTCAGCTGCCTATGTTCCGCGCACTTCCAGCCGGGGTGCTTCGCACCCGCGGAGAGGGAGAGCGTAGCTCAGCTGGTAGAGCAACTGACTTTTAATCAGTAGGTCATGGGTTCGAGCCCCATCGCTCTCACCATAACTGCCTTTCTTTTCACCGAAGTAGAGATAACGATTTGCGAATCGACGTAAGGTTGGCACGCGGAGAACCCAGGCGTCAGCCTGATCCGCCAGTCCGGCGATCGACGTCCGAGAATGCGAGACGTTCAGTGTCGTTGCCTTTATGAGAATGATGCGCCTTTCGGTGCTGGAGATTGAAATGGCGAAAAAGACTAGAGAACCGAAGCTTGAGCACTCTGATTTTTCCGGCGAGTTCGAAGACGGTGGAGTAACCGTACTCGTCGATATATTTCGGCCGGCAGGCACCAACGGAGACTGGACCCTCGAAGTCATCTCGCAAACCGAAGTCGTGACCAGCTGGGAAGACAAATTCGCCACGGACCTGGACGCTTGGGAAGAATTCCTGGCCACCGCAGAACGAGATGGCGTGCAAAGCTTTCTCGATGAGGATGAGGACGAGCCGCAACTGCATTGACGGGATGCTGCCAGGCGCAGATGAGCAAGACGAATTTCAAGTTGCTCGCCGCAATACTGGCAGCTCGATGTCCCCTCCTATCACCATCAATAGCTGCAGGAACGCCCGTCTCTCGGCCTGAAACCATCCTGGCATGCTCTGTTCAACGAATCTCCTGGCACGTAGCCTGATGCGGACCCGTAGGAATTCGGGGGAGTTGCGCATGCCGTCAACACCGAAATGCCAATCAGCGCTCCGACTGCCACAAATGCCCGAAATCTGCTCATCAATGCTTCTCCTCGTGGATTCTCTGGCGGCAATCTATCACGCAGTCACCGCAACTGAATGGGCTTTATACCGGAAAGGCTTACAGCCCATTTCCACGGCGCTGGCTCCTGTGACTATCATTTACCTGGAATCGAACGTCCAGGCATCGGAGCAGTCTATTAGCCATCGTGGCGATGCAGAAGCGTATAAACATCCAGCAGAACTTCGTCAGCGATCTCCGCGATTCGATCCAGTCCGCCATCCAGGCGCTTTCGGTCGCAAACGCATCGGCGCGCCAGCAACAGGCCCGGACGAGCAGCGAGAGACCCGGCATCGGCCTCTCGCTTACCTAGCCGGACCTCCCGGCATTTGCAGTGGGGTGTCCGCAAATGCCCGGCCATACCAGCGAGAGCGCGTGAGTCGATCCATTCACAGTGCCTGTGGTGGTTTATGCGCGGTTAATATCCACATGCTCTGTCCCGCTTCGGAACGCACGGGTCCGCGGGCCAGCTCCGATCAGCGCAAAAAGGTGATTGGCAATCGCCCTGCTGCGGCGGTAGGAACATCGCTCAATTGCTGCCGGAGAGAATCCGTGTCGATCGCCGATATTTCCCTTTGGAGCGCACTGCTTGCCGGAGCGCTTTCCTTCCTGTCGCCCTGCGTGCTTCCACTCGTACCGCCCTATCTCTGTTATATGGCGGGCATTTCCGTCGAGCAGTTCCGCGGCGGCGGTACGGTTGCCGCAGCCCCAGATGTGCGGCGCGGCGTGCTCTTTTCGGCGCTTTTCTTCACGCTTGGCTTTGCGACTGTCTTCGTGGCGCTCGGCGCCGGCGCCTCGACGATCGGCATGGTGCTGCGCCAGCACCTCGATCTGCTCGCCAAGATCGGTGGCCTCATCATCATCGTCATGGGGCTGAATTTTCTCGGGCTTTTCCGAATCGGCCTCCTGTCGCGGGAAGCTCGCTTCCAGAGCAGCGGCAAGCCGGCGACGCTGACGGGCGCTTACATTATGGGACTGGCCTTCGCATTCGGCTGGACGCCCTGCATCGGGCCGGTGCTCGGGGCGATCCTCGGTGTCGCCGCGTCGCGTGATACGGTCGGTTCCGGCGCCGGGCTGCTTGCCGTCTATTCGCTCGGCCTTGCCGTACCCTTCTGGATCGCGGCTGGCTTTTCCGGGGCGTTCATGCGCTTCCTGTCGCGTTTCCGCCGGTACCTCGGCACGGTGGAGAAGATCATGGGCGTCTTCCTCGTGCTGACTGGCCTCGCCTTCCTCCTCGGCTGGGTCAGCAATGTGGCGATCTGGTTTCAGCAGACCTTTCCGATCCTGATGCAAATCGGCTAAGCGGAAATCTCGCCTGCCCCGCAAAATGCCCAACTGGAAAAGCCGTCGGCAGCTATCATCCGTCATCGGCCGGCGATAGGTGGCTGGCAGGAACGAGCCTCGGCGACAATCCTGATCGCCACGATGCCATCAGTGGTGATGGTCTCGTTCGGCCTGATTGCAATATGATCAGGCTTTCTTCCGCTTTAGGCGTTCCTTGATCGCCTCGGGAATATCGCGAAAGCCGCGTCCCGGCTCGATGCCTTCGCGCATGACGATATTGCGCAGCGGCGGGATGGCCGACAGGATGTGCAAGCCTGCGGCGCGCAGCATCTGTACCGGCAGGAAACCGGATAACAGCGAACGATTCAGGAGATCGACGCTTGCCGTTCGCGTCATGATATCGACACGGCGCTTACGATCAAAGCGGCTGCCGGCATCCGAGGGAATAGGCAATTCGGCGCGCGCGCACAGAAGATCGGTCAATGCCATGATATCGCGCAGGCTGAGGTTGAGGCCCTGCGCGCCAATGGGCGGAAAAACATGGGCAGCTTCGCCGATCGGCGCGATGCGGCCCTTGCCGAAGCGATGCGCCATCATTCCCGACAGTGGCCAGATCTGCACGCCCTCCTCCACAGTGACCTTGCCGAGGATGGATTGCATACGCTCTTCCACGACATTGCCGAGTTCGGCCAGCGACAGCTCAATGCGGGCTGTGGCATCGGAAGGGTTCTGAACCCAGACAAGGCTGGAGCGGTTGCCCGGCAGCGGAACCTGCGTGAAGGGACCGTGCTCCGTGTGGAACTCCGTGGAGATATTCTGGTGCGGCAGCGTATGGGCGAAATTCAGCACCATGGCCGATTGCGGATAGGACCAGGTACGCACATCGATGCCGGCGGTTTCCCGCAGCTTCGATTTGCGGCCATCGGCACCGATGACGAAATCGGCGCTGATCTCTTCGCCGTCCGAAAGCTTGATCGTCACCGCTTCCGAAGCGATGCCGATCGTTTCGGCCATGACGGTGAAACGCGTGATATTGCCCTCGGCGGCGACCGCAGCCTCAAGCACATCCATCAATGCCTTGTTCGGAAAGTTGTAACCGAAAGCTTCGAGCCCTACCTCGGCGGAACGGAAGCTCGTGGTCGGGGCACGCAGCAGGCGATTCGTGCCGTCGATGATGCGCATACTGGCGAGCGGAGCCGCTGCCGGGCGAAGCTTTTCCCAGAGGGTGAGCCGATCCAGGAAGCGAATCGACTGATCCATCAATGCGGTGGTGCGGCGATCTTCCTTGGGAGATGGAGGGGCGACCAGTGCCACATTGCGACCGCCGCGCGCCAAGGCGACTGCGGCGATCATGCCGGCGAGACCGCCACCGATCACCGCCACTTCGAATTTGCTCATGCTATCGTTCCGTCATCAAAAAGACGGCAAACCGGCAGCCTCAGGCGGCCGGCTTTGCCTGACGGCGCCAACTATAGCCCTTGCCGGCTTCGGCGTCACGCACCGCCGGCTGATAATGATGCGGAATGGACGGCAGGCGCTTTTCCGACAGACGGCGGATCGCCGTCTCGTTGGTGACGGCGAAACTGTCGATGCCGACACGCAGCATCAGCGGCACCTGGTCGATCAGCACATCGCCGACAGCACGCAGCTCGTTGGTGTAACCGAGGCGCTGGCGCAGAAGCGAAGCGTGGCTGAAAGCACGACCATCGTTGAAGGCCGGAAATGCGACAGCCACGATCTCCAGGCGATAGAGATAAGGCTCAAGCTTCAGCACATCGTCGGCCGGCTTGATCAGCACGCCGAAGCCGACATCGTTGCTCTCATCGGCCTTGGCAATCAGCTCATCGAGCGTCAGAAGCGGCTTCTGATCACCCGTTGCCTTCACCTCGTCGGTCTCGATCACCCAGGGATCGTTTTCGACAAAACCGGTTTCTCTCCAGATCTTCGTCATCATCCCCTCCTTATGCCGCTTCCGCAGCCGAGCCGTAGAGCGCATCCTTGAAGGGCTGCGGGCCAACACGGCGATAAGTGGCAAGGAATATCTCTGACGGATCGAGGCGCAGGCCGAGATAGGTATCGACGATCGTCTCGATCGCATCCGTCACCTTGTCCGGCTCGAAGCCGCGGCCGATGATTTCGCCGATCGACGTATGTTCGTCACCGGAACCGCCGAGCGTGATCTGGTAGAGTTCAGCACCCTTCTTCTCGACGCCCAGCAGGCCGATATGGCCGACATGGTGGTGGCCGCAGGCATTGATGCAGCCGGAGATCTTGATCTTCAACTCGCCGATCTCGGCCTGACGGGCCGCGTCACCGAAGCGGCGGGAGATTTCCTGGGCGAGCGGAATGGAGCGCGCATTGGCGAGCGCACAATAGTCCAGCCCCGGACAGGCAATGATATCGGTAATCAGGCCGGAATTGGCTTCAGCCAGATTGATCGCGACGAGAGCGCGATAGACGGCTTCGAGGTCGGCGAGCGCGACATGCGGCAGGATGAGGTTCTGTTCATGACTGACGCGAATTTCGTCGAAGGCATATTCCTCGGCGATATCGGCGATGGCATCCATCTGGGAATCGGAGGCGTCGCCCGGAATGCCACCGATCGGCTTCAGCGAGATCGTCACCATGCCGTAATCGGGGTTCTTGTGCGGCTGGACGTTCTGCTGGACCCAGCGCGCAAAAGCCGGATCGGCCTTCTTCCAGCGGGCAAGGTTTTCCCAGCCCTCGGCACGTTCCGGCAGGGCCGGCGGCGCGAAGTAGGCGGTAATTGCCTGCACGTCCTTTTCCGGCAGTTTCAGTTCGCTGTCCTTCAACTGCGCGAATTCGACCTCGACCTGACGGGCGAGTTCTTCGGCACCGGTCTCGTGGACGAGGATCTTGATGCGGGCTTTGTACTTGTTGTCGCGGCGGCCATGCAGGTTATACACGCGCATGACGGCGGTCGTGTAGGACAGAAGATCTTCTTCCGGCAGGAAGTCGCGGATCAGCTTGGCGACCATCGGCGTGCGGCCCTGACCGCCGCCGACATAGACGGCAAAGCCGATCTCGCCCTTGTCATTCTTCTTCAGGTGCAGGCCGATATCATGGACCTGAATGGCGGCGCGGTCGCGCTCGGCACCGGTCACAGCAATCTTGAACTTGCGCGGCAGGAAGGAGAATTCCGGGTGGACCGACGACCATTGGCGCAGGATTTCGGCGTAAGGGCGCGGATCGGCGATCTCATCGGCGGCGGCGCCGGCGAAGTGATCGGCTGTCACGTTTCTGATGCAGTTGCCCGAGGTCTGGAGGGCGTGCATCTCGACGCTCGCGAGGTCGGCAAGCGCATCAGGTATTTCGGATAGCTTCGGCCAGTTGAACTGCAGGTTCTGGCGTGTGGTGAAGTGGCCATAGCCGCGGTCATAGGTGCGGGCGATATGGGCGAGCATGCGCATCTGACGCGAGCTCAGCGTACCGTAGGGAATGGCGATGCGCAGCATATAGGCGTGAAGCTGCAGGTAGACACCGTTCATCAGGCGCAGCGGCTTGAATGCGTCCTCGGCCAGCTCGCCGGAAAGGCGGCGCTGGACCTGATCGCGAAACTGCTCGACGCGCTCGGCGACAAAGGCATGGTCAAATTCGTCGTAACGGTACATCGTCTTCCTCAGACTGCAATGAATTCTGGATCAGCCGGCTTGTAGCCCGGCGCATATTCCATGGTCGGCCCCTGCGCGCGAATGCGCTCGCGCAGACGCAGCGGCCAGAGCTGGCCATTGGTTTCCTGAACCTCGACAACGGCAACGTCGACGACCAGGTTGTCAGCATAGGATTTCTTACCGATCTCCTCGAGCGCCGCGACGGCTTCGGCATGGCGAGCGACAAGCGCTTCCTGCAACGAGGTCACCCACTCGCCATTGGCGTTCAGCCAGACGGCGATGCCGTCCGTCAGGCGGTTGGCGGTCAGAACCTTGTCTACCATGTCAGCTCCTTGCAAGTTCATCGAACCGGATGCGCTCACGCACCAGCGGTTCGGACAGTTCGAAATTGGCGCCTGCGACCGCATCGCCGATAATGACCATGACCGGTCCCGTCAACTCGTCACGATGCTGCAGGTCCGGAAGATCACGTAAGGTTCCATGCAACAGGCGGCGATCTGCGCGGCTGGCATTCTCGATCACCGCAACGGTGGTCTCTGCGGGAATGCCGGCCTGCATCAGCCGCTCGGCAACGGAGGCTGCGACCGTGCGGCCCATATAGACGGCGATCGTGGCACCCGACACTGCAAGGCTTGCCCAGTCCGGCAGAACGTCGCCGGTCAGATCATGCCCGGTCGTGAAGACCAGCGAGGAGGCAACGCCGCGCAGGGTCAGTGGCAGTTCGAAATCGGCAGCGGCGGCAAAGGCGGAAGTGATGCCGGGCACAATCTCATAGGAGATGCCGGCGGCGCGCAAGGCGGCCATCTCTTCCCCGGCCCGGCCATAGACCAGCGGATCGCCGCTCTTCAGGCGCACGACGCGCTTGCCCTGCCGGCCAAGCTCGACCAGGAGATCATTGATCTCTTCCTGGGACTTCGAATGGCAGCCCTTGCGCTTGCCGACCGAAAGACGCTCGGCATCGCGGCGTCCCATATCGACGATCGCCTGCGGCACGAGTGCGTCATAGACAATCACATCGGCCTCCATCATCACACGCTGGGCGCGCAAGGTCAGCAGGTCTTCGGCACCGGGACCGGCACCAACGAGCCAAACATGCCCTTCGGCGCGATCCAGCGAACGGAGCAGGCCATTGGCAGCATGGCGAGCCTGCGGAAGATTGCCATTGGCGACAGCATTCGCGACCGGGCCGGAGAAGAAACGACGCCAGAAGATGCGGCGGGAAACGCCGCGCGGGATGAGATGCTCGACCGTCTTGCGATAGCTGGTTGCAAGCGCTGCGAGACGCCCGAGAGAGGGCGACAGAAGCTGGTCGATCTGAGCCCGGATCATCTGCGCGAGTACGGGACCTGCGCCTTCCGTGCCGATCGCAACGGCGACAGGCGCGCGGTTGACAAGAGCCGGTGTGTAAAAATCGCAGTATTCGGGCTGGTCGACGGCGTTGGCCGGGATTTTTGCCGCGCGGGCTGCTTCGACGATCCGGCGATCCTGCTCGGCTTCGCCAGTCGCGGCGAATACCAGAATGGCACCTTCAACCTGCTCGGGCACGAAGGCTTCGCGGACGGTCTCGATACGATTGGCAATCAGGAAGGCGTGGTAATCGGCCTCTGGGCGATCGGCATGCGCGATAATACGCACTTGCGTGTTCAAGAGCAGGCGAACCTTGGCGAAAGCTTCGTCGCCATTGCCGAATACGGCCGCAGTCCGACCTTCCACGCGAAAGAAGGCGGGAAATACCGAAAGCTGTTCAGTCCTGGGAGGCATTCTCAATCCACTTCGAAGTTGCTCGAATATGCATTTTCCAGGCAAGCGAATGAAGAAACAGAATTCCAAAGGCCGGCCAGCGGCGTATTCTTTTACCCGGTTGATCAATGATTTGAGAAAACTGACCCGTGCGGCGCAAAAACCACATATCTTGAGCCGTCGTCGCAGCTTTTTCCGGAAGCCAAAGGGTGAAGCGATAAAGCCTGTGACAAAGTCCCCGGCGCCGGACTTATGCGTTCCGCTTCATTCCGATGGGCGATAGGATGCGCCGAACAGGAGAATTTCATGCCGGAAAAGACAATCGCCTCCCGCCTTCTGCAGGTCATGGAAGAGAATATCCTACCGATGACGGAGCTCGGCGTCGCCTCCGGCAACAAGGTGTTCGGGGCGGCGATCCTGCGCAAGTCCGATCTGTCGCTCATCCTCGCCGAAACCAACAACGAGCTCGAAAATCCGCTCTGGCACGGCGAAGTGCACACGCTGAAACGCTTCTACGAACTCAACGACAAGCCGACGACGAAGGACCTGATATTTCTCTCCACACACGAACCCTGCACCATGTGCATGTCGGCGATCACCTGGGCCGGCTTCGATAATTTCTATTATTTCTTCAGCCACGAGGATTCGCGCGACAGCTTTGCGATTCCGCACGATCTGAAGATCCTGAAGGAAGTCTTCGGGCTCGAGCCTGGCGGCTACAGGCGGCAAAACGCCTTCTGGAAGAGCTTTGCGATCGCCGATCTCGTCGAGACAGAGGATGATCAGCTGAAGGCTGACCTCAAGGCGCAGACAGTGCGGATCAAATCACGCTACGCCGCCCTCTCCGACACCTATCAGGCCACCAAGAGCGCCAACGACATTCCGCTGAGCTGAGGACCATGGAACCTTCGAAAGACATTTCGCGCCTGATCGAGATCATGGCAGCACTGCGCAATCCTCGTACCGGCTGCCCCTGGGACATCGAGCAGAACTTCGAGAGCATTAAGCCCTATACGCTCGAAGAAGCCTATGAGGTTGCAGATGCGATCGAGCGCAAGGATATGGACGATCTCTGCGACGAGCTTGGCGACCTGCTGCTGCAGGTGGTCTTTCATGCGCGCATGGCCGAAGAAGCCGGCGAGTTTTCCTTCGGCGATGTGGTGGAAGCGATCACCCGCAAGATGATCCGCCGGCATCCGCATGTCTTTGCTCGCTCGGATGCGGATACGCCCGATGCCGTGAAGAAGCAGTGGGACGAGATCAAGCAGGCGGAAAAACGCGAGCGCGCGGAACGTCGGGCACGCCGCGGCATCACTGAAGATTTCAAGGCAGGCTTCCTTGGCTCCGTGCAGCGCAGCTTTCCGGCGCTGACCGAAGCGCTCAAACTTCAGGAGCGCGCCGCCAAGGTCGGCTTCGACTGGTCGGCGCCCGAACCAATCCTCGACAAGATCGAGGAAGAGGTCGATGAGCTGCGGGTTGCGTTGCGTGAGGGCGATAAATCAAAGGTCAGCGACGAACTCGGTGATCTGATCTTCGCGATGGTCAATATCGGGCGACACGTGAAAGCCGATCCGGAACAGGCGCTGCGTGGCACGAATACGAAATTCAGGCGCCGATTCAATCATATCGAGACGGTTCTTTATGCAGAAGGCGAGAGCCTGGAGGCAGCCAGCCTGGAGCGGATGGAAGAGATCTGGCAAGCGGCGAAGGCGATCGAGCGGGCTGTCGTTGCTGGCACGGAGTGAGCTCCGCTCAACGGGCTTATCGCTCCCAGTCTTCCTTTGCAGGCCTCTGGCCATGGCCGATCCGGCGCTCAAGCTCGGCCGCCTCGGTCTCCGATAGCCGGAGTTCCAGCGTCACCGAACCATCCTCATTGTCCTCGCGGCTATCGACGACGGCATGGTCGTAGAGCCAGGGCAGCAGCGCCAGCTTGTCGACGGACAGCGTGATCGTCGTTTCCGTCATGACGCCGGACAGACGGCGGCTGATCTCGTCCATCAGCCTGTCCACGCCCTCGCCGCTGATGGCGGAAACGGCGATGACATTTTGCATGGTGGAAGCCTTCTGCACCATGGCGTCATGGGCTTCGGGCTCCAGCCGGTCGATCTTGTTCCAGACCTCGAGGATGCGGCGCTGGCCTTCGGCCTCGTCGATGCCAAGGTCGTTGAGGATACGCAGCACGTCAGCGCTCTGGGCCTGATTGTCCACATCGGACATATCGCGGACATGCAGAATGAGATCGGCCTCCAGCACTTCTTCCAGCGTCGCGCGGAAAGCGGCGACCAGATGGGTCGGCAGGTCGGAGATGAAACCGACGGTATCAGAGAGGATAACGGTGCGGCCGTGCGGCAGCTTCATGCGGCGCAGCGTCGGGTCGAGCGTCGCGAAGAGCATGTCTTCGGCGAGAACCCCTGCCCCGGTGATGCGATTGAAGAGCGTCGATTTGCCGGCGTTGGTATAACCGACGAGCGCCACGATCGGATGCGGCACCTTCCTACGCTTGGCTCGGTGAAGCTGGCGGGTGCGCACGACCTGCTCCAGTTCACGTTCGAGCTTGATGATGCGATCCTGCAGCAGACGGCGGTCGGCTTCGATCTGGGTTTCACCCGGACCACCCATGAAACCGCCACCGCCGCGCTGGCGCTCAAGGTGGGTCCAGCTTCGAACCAACCGGCCCTTCTGGTAGTTCAGATGCGCAAGATCGACCTGCAGCGTGCCTTCCTTCGTGGAGGCGCGGCGGCCGAAGATTTCGAGGATCAAGCCCGTCCGGTCGATGACCTTGGCGTTCCATTCCTTTTCCAGATTACGCTGCTGCACAGGCGTCAGCGGATGATCGACAATGACCAAGCCGGAATCACGCTCGTCCAGCAGGTGCTTGATTTCCTCGATCTTGCCCGTGCCGAGAAGCGTTGCCGGACGCGGATCGTTGACGGAGACGATCGATGCGTTGACGACATTGAGGTCGATCGCCTGGGCGAGACCCGTCGCTTCGTCGAGACGGCTTTCGGGAGTGCGAGTCGAAGCCGACTCAGTCTGACCGCCGCGCGAGCGCGACTTCAACACCGGCACGACGACAGTCGCGCGCATATCATCCCTGTGCTTGGCGGCCTCAGGGATGATGGAATCATTCTTTGTATCGCGTGTCGAAATGACGGCTGGCCTTGGTTTAGGACGCTGCTTCTTCGCTCTCGAACATCTGCATTGGCTGACCAGGCATGATAGTCGAGATCGCGTGTTTATACACGAGCTGCGAATGGCCGTCACGGCGAAGCAGAACACAGAAATTGTCAAAAGAAGTGACAACACCCGTGAGTTTCACGCCGTTAATCAGAAAGATTGTCAGGGAAATCTTTTGCTTGCGTACAGTATTGAGAAATAAGTCCTGCAGATTCTGAGAACGTTCCGCCATCGCGCCGCTTCTTTCTTTATTGCCGGCCTGATCAAGCCGGTAGAATATCAATCAACCTCTCCAGCAAGGCAGGTGGCACCCTCATTCCTCCAGCCCAGCAAATCTTGGTATCAAATCGTAATCTTTTCCGCAACGTCGAAAAAGGCTTCCCGAATATTCTGTGACAGGCTTCCCGGATGACCGTTCGCAATCGCCTGTCCGTCAATGGAAACCACCGGAAAACAAATGCTTGTAGCCGCCGTGATGAAGACCTCGCGGGCGGCCATCATCTCCGAAACGGAGAATTTCCGCTCGACGATATCAACCCCCAGTTTGGCCGCGACATCGATCAGAGTCGTGCGGGTGATGCCGCGCAGGATGCCATGTTCGGCAGGCCGCGTTACCAGCGTACCGTCGGCATCGACGATCCAGACATTGGTCGCCGCCCCCTCCTTCACCATGCCGTCGGCATCTATATAGATCGCCTCCTGTGCGCCGGCTTCCTTCGCCTGCTGGCGCGCAAGCGCATTCGACAGCAGCCCGATCGACTTGATGTCGACGCGGTCCCAGCGATTGTCGGGAACGGTGATCGCCTTGATGCCAGTGGCATTCTTCTTGGCGATGATTGACGGATCGGTGCTCTTGGCAGTTACGACGATCGATGGCGGCGTGCCTTCAGCCGGGAAGACATGGTCGCGGCGGGCAACGCCGCGCGTCACCTGCAGATAGAAGAGACCGTTGCGGACATGGTTGCGGCGCAGCGTCTCGCGAATCACCTGCGTCAGAGCCGCACGGCTCATCGGCCAGGCGATGCGCAGTTCACTGAGCGAACGGTCGAGCCGGTTCAGGTGCCGGGTCAGGTCGACGATCAGGCCGTGGCGGACCTCGCAAACTTCATAGACGCCATCGGCGAACTGATAGCCACGATCCTCCACATGCACCATGGCGTTAGAATGCGGCACATAGCGTCCATTCACATAGGCAATTCTTGGCATTGAAACCTGCTTCAGGCAAAGGAGGGAACCGGCGCGACACGAGCCCGCGCCGGAAAAACATCAGACGCCGAGCGACTTCAGCTTGCGGTGCAACGCCGAGCGCTCCATGCCGACGAATTCGGCGGTGCGAGAAATGTTGCCGCCGAAGCGGTTGATCTGGGCGATCAGGTAATCCTTCTCGAACATTTCGCGGGCTTCGCGCAGCGGCAGCGTCATGATGTGGTAGTCGTTCTTGGCCGAAACCTTCGGCAGCATGTCGCCAAGATCGGTCGGCAGCATGTCGGCGGTGATCGGCGTATCCGGACCGTCGGTGCGCGCGAGGATCATCAAGCGCTCGATATTGTTGCGGAGCTGGCGGATATTGCCCGGCCAGTCATGAGCCTGCAACACGGCCATGGCGTCATCACCGATACGGCGCGGCCGGATGCCCGCCTGTTCGGAAATCTGGCGCATAAGCTGGTCGACGAGGAACGGAATATCCTCGCGACGCTCGGCGAGCTGCGGTACGCGCACTGGCACGACGGCAAGGCGATGATAGAGATCCTCGCGGAACCAGCCTTCGGCGATGCGGCTTTCCAGATTATAAGCGGTCGAGGAAATGATGCGCACATCGACCTTCACGCGCTTGGAGCCGCCGACACGCTCGAATTGCTGGTCGACCAGCACGCGCAGGATCTTGTTCTGCGTCTCGCGCGGCATTTCGCCGACTTCGTCGAGATAGAGGATGCCGCGATGAGCCTCCTCCAACGCGCCGATCTTGCGCGCCTGCCCCGGCGCACCCTCCGTGCCGAACAGCGCCACTTCCATGCGGTCGGGCGTGATGTTGGCCGCGTTCAGCGCGACGAAGGGGCCGTTGGCGCGCGTCGACTTCTTATGGATCATGCGCGCCACCAGTTCCTTGCCGGAGCCGGATGCGCCGAAGATCATGATGCGGCTGTTGGTGGGCGCGACCTTTTCGATCGTCTGGCGCAGCTGCGAAACGGCGACCGAGGTGCCGATCAGCTCCAGCGCATCGCCGGCGCGGCGCTTCAATTCGATGTTTTCACGCTTCAGCTTGGAATTTTCCAATGCCCTCTCAGCGATCAGGATCAGGCGGTCGGCCTTGAACGGCTTTTCGATGAAGTCGAAGGCCCCGCGCTTGATGGCGGAGACAGCCGTCTCGATATTGCCGTGGCCTGATATCATCACGACCGGGAGCTCGGGATGGCGCGTTCTGATCTCGTCCAGCAGCGAGAGACCGTCGAGCTTGCTGCCCTGCATCCAGATATCGAGGAAGACAAGGCGCGGCACGCGATCGGAAATTGCCGCCAGCGCGCTGTCGCTGTCATGCGCCATGCGAGTTTCGTGGCCCTCATCCGACAGGATGCCGGCAACGATCTCGCGGATGTCATGCTCATCGTCGACGACGAGAATATCAGAGGCCATAAACGCTTTCCTTGTCACTGGCTGCCGGGGTTGTGGACACGTCCCGGCGTGGCAGATGCACGCGGATCATGGCCCCTCTTCCCTGGTCAAAATCGGCGGGCGCATCATGCAGTTCAAGCTGCCCGCCATGTTCCTCGATGATCTTCTTGACGATGGCGAGGCCGAGGCCGGTGCCCTTCTCGCGCATTGTCATATAGGGTTCCAGAATGCTGTGACGGTTCTCGACCGGCAGGCCGCGGCCATTGTCGATTATATCGACGGTGAAGCGGTCGCGCGCTTCGTCCAGAGAGGCACGGACGAGGATCTTGCGCGCCTCGCGTTCCTCGCTCGGTACGGCCTCGATCGCTTCCACAGCGTTCTTGATGAGATTGCCGAAGGCCTGACCCAGCATGCGGCTGTCGAAGGCGCCCTCCAGCCGTTCTTCGCCGAATTCCTGCAGAAAGGAGATATGGTTGTTACCCATCTCGCGCAGGAAGATCGCATCGTGAAGGATGGCGCGCAGATCGCTCGGCTCCTTCGTCGGCTTCGGCATGCGTGCAAAGGCGGAAAATTCGTCGACCATGCGGCCGATATCGCCAACCTGACGGATGATCGTGTCCGTGCACTGGTCGAAGACGGCGCGATCGTTCTCGTCGATCTGCTTGCCGTAACGGCGGCGGATGCGCTCGGCCGAAAGCTGGATCGGCGTCAGCGGATTCTTGATCTCATGGGCGATACGACGCGCAACGTCGCCCCAGGCGGTGGAACGCTGGGCGATGACGAGATCGGTGATGTCATCGAGCGTAATCACATAGGATTCGCTGAGATCGCGCACTTCCTCGCGGGTCACCTGAACGCTGAGCGTGCGCACAGTACCGCCGCGCACCAGCGCGATCTGCTTGCGGAAATCGCCGCGATAGCGTGAGGCAGCTTCCGTCAGAACCTGGTCCACTTCGGGCGCGACTTCCGACAACTGCTTGCCGAGCAATTCATCGGCGTGCAGCGCCATCAGCGTTTCGGCCGAACTGTTGACGATGGTGATGCGCCGGTCCTGTTCGACACCGATGACAGCCGCGGTGACACCTGAAAGCACGGCCTCGATGAAGCGGCGACGGTCGTCCACCTCGTCCTTGGCCTCAAGGATCTCGTCGCGTTGGGTGCGGATTTCCGAAATCATCTTGTTAAAGGTGCGCGAAAGGCTGGCGACGTCGCCATCGACAGCATGGACAGGTACGACGATGTCCATATTGCCGGATGCGACGCTGTCGGCAGCGGTAATCAGCAGGCGGATCGGCCGAACGATACGGTCGGCCACTGCGATCGCGGTCCAGATCGCCGCCAGCAGCACGATCAGCGCAAAGCCGATATAGAGCACCGCAAAAGCGATCTGCAGCGAAACGCGGCCGGCTTCCATCGAGCGGTATTCGGTGGCGTTCTCCTCCATCATGCGCATGGCGTTCATGACTTTGGGGTCGACGGCGCGCACCGTATAGAGAAAGGTTCCGGGTATCGACTCGAGCCGGATGATGGCGCCGACAAGATTGGTCACGCCGGGCGGGATCAGCGTCGGCTGACCGGCGGCCGCCTTTTCCAGCGCATCCTGCGGGATGGCGGGCAGCGGCTTTTCCGTACTGATGTCGGCCTGGACGATAACGGAGCCATCGCGCTCGACGAGGAAGGCGCCGAGCAGGCCACGGCCCCTTGCCTGACGGGTCATCAACTCGCCGAAGCCGGTCTTGTCCAGACTGTAGAGCGCGCGGTTGCGCTCCAGATCGTTTGCCATCGACACTGTCTGGCCCTGCAAATAGCTGGCGTTTTCCAGCATGTAGGCCTGACCGATGTTGCGGGATGAGCTGACGATCGCCTGGGTTCTCAGCGCAAACCAGCGATCGAGGCCGGCATTCAGCGTGATACTGGCGAATATCGCCACCAGGATCGCCGGCGTGATCGCAACGATCGAGAAGAGCACGACGATACGAATATGCAGGCGGGCCGCGGCGCGGCCGCGCGTGCGGGCCTTGAAAAGCCGCGCGACTTCGCGACCGATCAGCGCGATCAGACCGAGGACGAAAAAGGAATTGATGACGACGGAGCCGATGACCACGTGCGAGGTCGGGGCAATCGGCGTCACGCCGAGCAGTACGAAGAGCGTGACGGTCGCGCAGACCAACGCGCCGCCGGCAAGCACCAGACCGGGTACGGCAAACAGGGCACGACGGTCGGTCACCGTTGTCACCGCCTCGTTCGCCGTTTCCGGCGATACCCCTTCTTCGTCCATTCAGCCTCTCTTCGGACGGCATTGCCGCCACGCCCAACGAGAAGCCAAATGGCGCCGGTTTACGAAAAAAACCGGCGTTCAAACGACTCGATCGTGGGCGAATGTCCAAACCCTATGCGTGACCTTTAAGCAACGCATTGTGGCGAAAATGCAACGCACTTCGCCACAATGTCAAGGTCGAAGGTCAGGCCGTACGCGAGCTTCTGTAGACGGAAACGCCGAGTTCGCGGATCTTTTTGCGCAGCGTATTGCGGTTCAGCCCCAGCAAATCGGCCGCCTTGATCTGATTGCCGCGGGTGGCCGTCAATGCCGCAAGAATTAACGGATATTCCATTTCCGTCAGCACACGATCATAGAGGCCGGGCGGCGGCAGGTTTTCGCCGAAACTTGCGAAATAGGTGCGCATATTCTCTTCGACCGCCTGGGCGATCGTCATCGTGCCGCTACGGATCGGCCCCTTCTCGATCGGGCTGTCGGGAACATCGGAGCGAAGCTCCGCATCAATAATTTCGCGGGTGATGACATCCTGTGGATAAAGCGCCATCAGGCGGCGGATGAGGTTTTCCAGCTCGCGCACGTTGCCCGGCCAGGCATAGGCCTTCATCAGTTCCAGCGCCTCCTGATCGAAGCGCTTGGAGCCGAGGCCTTCCTTTTCGGCCTGCTGGACGAAATGGCGGACAAGATCGGGGATGTCCTCCGCGCGGTCGCGCAGCGGCGGCAGGCGCAGCGGCACGACGTTAAGGCGATAATAGAGATCCTCGCGGAAGAGACCCTGATTGATCGCCTGCTTCAGATCCTTGTTGGTCGCCGCCACGATGCGCACGTCCGTGCGAATCGGCGTGCGGCCGCCGACAGTCGTATATTCGCCCTGCTGCAGCACACGGAGAAGACGCGTCTGGGCATCCATCGGCATGTCGCCGATTTCATCGAGAAAAAGCGTGCCGCCTTCGGCCTGTTCGAAGCGACCGGTCGAACGGGTCTGTGCGCCGGTGAAGGCGCCCTTCTCGTGGCCGAAGAGCTCGGATTCGATGAGATCGCGCGGGATGGCGGCCATATTGATGGCGACGAAGGGGCCGTTGCGGCGCTTGCCGTAGTCATGCAGCGCGCGGGCGACGAGCTCCTTGCCGGTGCCCGACTCGCCGGTGATCATCAGCGTCAGGTCCGTTTGCATGAGGCGGGCGAGAACGCGGTAGATTTCCTGCATCGCCGCCGAGCGACCGACGAGCGGCATGCCGTCCTGGGTGTCCTCGTCGAGCTTGGCCGGCTTCCTCTTCGGCTCGGCAAGCGCCCGGCCGATGATGCCGATCAGCTCCGTCAGGTCGAAAGGCTTCGGCAGGTAATCATAGGCGCCCTTTTCGGAAGCCTTGATCGCCGTCATAAAGGTGTTCTGCGCGCTCATGACGAGGACCGGCAGTTCCGGCCGCGCCTTCTTGATGCGAGGCAGAAGGTCGAAAGCATTTTCATCGGGCATTACGACGTCAGTCACGACGAGATCGCCTTCGCCGGCTGAAACCCAGCGCCACAGCGTTGCGGCATTGGAAGTAATGCGCACATCATAACCGGCGCGGCTCAAGGCCTGATTGAGCACCGTGCGGATGGCCGCATCGTCATCTGCAACGAGGATCGTGGCTGTCATCTATTGGGTCCTGTCGAGCTTGCAATACCGGCGTCATCAAGCGAGGCATCCTTGGACGCCGGCATGAGGACGCGAAAAATCGTGCGGTTGTTCTGGCTGTCGCATTCGATGATGCCGCCATGATCGCCGATGATCTTGGCAACGAGGGCGAGGCCAAGACCGCTGCCGTTCGTCTTGGTGGTGATGAAGGGGTCGAAAAGATGCGGCAGCAGGTCCGTCGGCACGCCTGGGCCGTTATCGATAACGCAGAATTCCAGCGGCAGCGAGATTTTCTCGCGCGTGCCGGCGACAGACAGGCGGATACCGGGGCGATAGGCCGTCGTCAGGATGATTTCACCGTCCGACCGGTCGCCGACGGCTTCGGCAGCGTTCTTCACCAGATTGAGGAAGACCTGCACGAGCTGATCGCGATTGGCGTAAACGGCGGGCAGCGACGGGTCGTAATTTTCCGTCATACGGATATTGCGGGCAAAGCCTGCCTTGGCGACCGCCTTCACATGGTCGAGCACGGAATGGATGTTGACGGGCACGCGGTCGACCGGGCGCTCGTCGGAAAAGACCTCCATGCGATCGACCAGCGAGACGATACGGTCCGTCTCGTCGCAGATCAGCCGCGTCAGGGCGCGGTCATCGTCGATCACAGATTGCTCGAGGAGCTGGGCAGCGCCGCGGATGCCGGAGAGCGGGTTCTTGATCTCATGCGCCAGCATGGAGGCGAGCCCCGTGACCGAGCGGGCCGCCGCCCGGTGCGTCAGCTGCCGGTCGATCTTGTCGGCCATCGACCGTTCCTGGAAAACGACGACGACCGAGCCGGGTTCGGCAATGACGGGTGCGACATAGATATCGACGAGTTTGTCCTGACCGAGGCGCGGCGAGCTCAGGTCCACGCGGTATTCGTTGACCGGCGCCTTGCGTTCGCGCACCTGATCGATGAGCGCCAGAAGCGGGCTTCCGAAAGGAATGAAGGTCGAGATGCGGTAGCGCGACAGATGCGCGGCGCTGGCGCCGAAGAAGGCTTCGGCTTCCCAGTTCGCAAAAGCGATGAAGCCGCCCTCATCCACCATGACGACCGGGTTCTGGATGGCGTTCAACACCGACATTGCAACGGCATTGCCGGTATTCTCGGAAGAAGGTGTGCCGTCCGTGCTCATGCCGCCTCCCGCTGTTCTACTGCACCTACCGCCATTGCATCGCCGAAGCGGGCAATGACATCATTAGGATTGCGCGATGTCATGATCGCAGCCTTATGTTCGCCGGGAAGGTCCGGCGCAAAGCGCTCCAGATACCAGCCGAGATGTTTGCGGGCGTGCCTGACGGCAACGGCCTCGCCATAGAATTCCAGCATCATGCGATAGTGCTCGACGGCAATTGCGGCGATCTCCTCGCGCGACGGCTCGTTTGCGCCGGCAAGAACACCTGCATGCCAAGGCCTGCCCTGGCAGCCTCGGCCGATCATGACGGCGTCAGCACCGGACCGGCGCAGAATCTCCTGGGCATCTGCGGCCGTCTCGACATCGCCATTGGCGATCAGCGGCACGGAAATGACATCGCGCACGAGGCGGATCGCATCCCAATCCGCCCTGCCCTCATAGAACTGCATGCGGGTGCGGCCGTGGATGGTGACGAGCTGGACACCCGCTTCTTCGGCGCGTTTGGCAATGTGCGGAGCGTTGATGGAATTTTCGTCCCAGCCGAGGCGCATCTTCAGCGTCACGGGGATATCGACCGCCTTGACGGTCGCCTCGATGAGTTCAAGCGCATGATCGGGATCGCGCATCAGCGCCGAACCGGAATAGCCGCCGATGACCTTCTTGGCTGGGCAGCCCATGTTGATGTCGATGATATCGGCGCCGTGATCGGCCGCGATCTTTGCGGCCTCAGCCATCCAGTATGCTTCGCGCCCGGCAAGCTGCACCATATGCGGACGGAAACCGGCTACCCGCAGGCGCGACCAGGATTCGGCGGTATCGTTCACCAACTCCCGGCTTGCCACCATCTCCGTCACCACGAGGCCGGCGCCATAGCGCCAGGCAAGCTCACGGAACGGCATGTCAGTGACGCCGGACATCGGGGCAAGCACAACGCGGTTCCGCACGGACACAGATCCGATTCGAAAAGGCGTTGCGAGGTCCTTGGAAATCAAATGATTATCTTTCAGGCACACCATGTATCTGCATTATTTTTAGCCATAGATCTTTGGCTTGCCAAGAGGGTCGAGCCCGAATTGATATTTTTTGGGCAAATGCTGGAAAAGGTCCGAGCAAGACGATAGAGCAACTGACATCCATTCCGGATATTTCAGGGATTTATGCTGCAAATGCATAGTAAGCAACCGATATCGGCTGGAATTGTCGTCGTTGCGGCGGGCCGCGGCGAACGCGCCGGATCGTCAGAGGAAGGCCCCAAGCAATACCGGATGATCGGCGGCAAGCCGGTTATCGTCCACACGCTTGAAAACTTCATGACATGGGAACCGGCAAAGCACATCGTCGTCGTCATCCATCCGGATGATGAAGCGCTCTTTGCTAGAGCGTCTCGGCACATCGTCTCGGCAACCCCGATCGATACCGTCCATGGCGGCCCCACGCGGCAGCAATCGGTGCTTGCCGGCCTGCGACACCTCAAGGATAAGGGCATCAGCCATGTGCTGATCCATGATGCGGTGCGCCCCTTCTTCGATCACCAGCTTCTCGACAGGATTGGCGATGCACTTTCGACCGGCGCGCCCGCAGTCCTTCCTGCAACACCGGTCGCCGATACGCTGAAGCAGGCAGGGAGCGACGGAATCGTGGTCAAGACCATCCCGCGCGACCAGCTCTATGCGGCCCAGACGCCGCAATCCTTCGATTTCGCCATCATTCTCGAGGCCCATCAGAAGGCAGCCGCAATCGGCAAAACAGATTTCACCGACGATGCGTCGATCGCCGAATGGCTCGATATCCCCGTAACGATCGTCGAGGGCGCATCGAGCAACGTGAAGCTGACAGTCAGGAGCGATATCACCATGGCCGACGACAGGCTCTCGGGCGCGCGCATTCCCGATGTGCGAACCGGCAACGGCTATGACGTGCATCAACTAGTGCCCGGTGACGGCGTGACGCTCTGCGGTGTTTTCATTCCACATGACCAGAAGCTGAAGGGTCACTCCGATGCCGACGTCGCACTGCATGCGCTGACGGATGCGCTGCTTGCCACCTGCGGCGCAGGCGATATCGGCGACCATTTCCCGCCGTCCGATCCGCAATGGAAGGGTGCCGCTTCCCGTATCTTCATCGAACATGCCGCAAAGATCGTGCGCGATCATGGCGGCACGATCACCAATGCCGACGTTTCCCTGATCGCGGAGGCGCCGAAGGTCGGCCCGCACCGTGAGGCCATGCGCGCCAATCTCTCGGAGTTCCTCGGCATTGACATCGAGCGTTGCTCGGTGAAAGCCACCACCAACGAGAAGATCGGTTTCGTCGGCCGCCGCGAAGGGATCGCCGCGATCGCAACGGCAACCGTTGTCTATGGAAGCACGAAGCGATGAGCCTGTTTCCCGCAGATATCACGTCGATGGCGGAAAACATCATCCGCGATTTCACGGCTGCGGGCCTGCTGGTATCGACGGCAGAGTCCTGCACCGGTGGGCTGATTGTCGGCGCACTGACAGAGATTTCCGGATCGTCAGCCGTCGTCGACCGCGGTTTCGTAACCTATACGAACACCGCCAAGATGCAGATGCTCGGCGTGCAGGAGGAAACGCTCGCCCGTTTCGGAGCAGTTTCGGAGGAGACGGCGCGGCAGATGGTGCATGGCGCCCTCTTCCGCTCACGCGCCGACCTTGCGGTCGCCGTGACAGGCATTGCCGGCCCCAGTGGTGGATCGCCGGAAAAACCTGTCGGGCTGGTGCATCTTGCCGCGAAATCACGTTCGGGTAAGCTTATCCATCGGAAGATGCTTTACGGCGACATTGGCCGCACGGAAATCCGGCTGGCAACAATCCGGACGGCACTTCAAATGGTTATTGAAATTGTGTGATATTGAGTGAGGGAACAAAAGGCAGGAATTTCAGTTTCTGCCGAGTCTAGGCAAGAGTCGGTTTTGAGGGATCAGTTAAATGAGATACTTCGCATGCATCGGTGTCGTCTTGAGCCTCGCCTGCGTTTCGGCGGCTGAAGCACCATCCAACTATCAGACTTACGGTGGCGTGCGGGTGGATTCCGATCCCGTTCTGCTGCGCAAATACGACCATGCGCTCCGCCGCTGCCAGCCGGAAGCGCTGGGCTATCGCGGATCGCCTGATACCACCAGCCTGATCTACAACGCTGCGCTCAGAGGCTGCCTCTATCGCTACAGCTTCATCGACCGTGGCGCCTACGCCTATCCCGCGACGCAGATCTTCGATCATTTCTTCGATCGCTGACCAAGGCTCTATCGGCTGTAGATCGTGCCCGCCCGCTTTTCGAAGGCTTCCGTGAACATGCGGAAAGCCCGGTCGAACATTGACCCCATCAGAGCTCCGAGAATGCGGCTCTTGAACTCGTAGTCGATGAAAAAATCGACCGTGCAGCCGCCACCCTCCGCCTCGACAAACCGCCAGCGGTTGTCGAGGTAGCGAAAGGGGCCGTCGATATATTTGACGTCGATGACGCGCTCGGCCCTGTTTAGCAGGACCTGGGTCGTGAAGGTTTCGCGGATCGCCTTGTAACCGACCGTCATGTCGGCGATCAGCAGTTCCTTGCCGTCGCGCTCCTTGCGGTTCTTCACAACAAGAGCTTCGCAGAGCGGCAGAAATTCCGGATAATGTTCGACATCTGACACCAGGTCGAACATCTGGTCGGGCGTGTGCGGGACGGAGCGATGCGTTTCGAATTGCGGCATGAAGCGCAGTTAAGCCGGCATACCGAGAAGATCAAGAAGCGCGCGCATCTGGCGGCGGGATTTCACCTGTAAAACCGGTATATGCGGCCCGTGGGCGGCGATCGCGGCTGTGATGCGCGGCGTAAATTTTTTCTCGAAAGTCCAGATGAACTCCAGAAACTGCCAGTCGACCTTTTCGATGCAGCCCGGCGCCATTTCCGGGCGGGTGCGGCCGATGTGCTTCAGCCAGCGGGTCATGACGCCCCACACGCAAAGCAGGCGCGGCATCCGCACCCAGATGACGATATCGGTACGCGGCAGGCGGATATCGAAGGTGGAGGTATTGGTGCCATCCATGATCCAGCGTTCGCCGGCAATCCTCTCGATGATACGCTGGCGCTGCTCTTCCCTGCCGCGTTCCACCCAGCCTGGCAGCCAGCGGATATCACGGTCGATGGAGAGGTAGGTCAGGTCGAAATGGCTTGCCAGCTTCTGGGCCAGCGTCGACTTGCCGCCGCCCGAACAACCGATGACCATGATTCGCTCGGCACGAAGGATCATGTCGGCTGCCTCTGCAATAGAGACCTCACAAATGGGTTCAGGCGACGTCGTCACTTGATGCATGGCAGGCTCGCTTTCGACAGGATCGCCTTCGCGGACAGACTTAACTGCGAAGAGCGGCGTGCTGGCTAGCTGCTTCGCATGACCTGATGATGACAGCGCAACACGCAAAGAAAAACCGCGGCGAAAATCGCTGCGGTTCCCATCAAAAACAAGGGGTAAGCTTTTACTCGGCAGCCATCAGCAGCTTCTTCTCGCGCGCAGCCTTCAGGCGGGCGAAGTCGTCGCCGGCATGGTGCGAGGAGCGGGTCAGCGGACTGGAGGCGACCATCAGGAAACCCTTGGTGTAGGCAACCGTCTCGTAGGACTTGAACTCATCCGGCGTGACGAAGCTTTCGACCTTGTGGTGCTTGCGGGTCGGCTGCAGATACTGGCCGATCGTCAGGAAGTCGACATCGGCAGTACGCAGGTCATCCATGAGCTGCAGGACCTCGTTCCGCTCTTCACCGAGGCCGACCATGATGCCCGACTTGGTGAACATGGTGGGATCGAGTTCCTTCACCCGCTGCAGCAGGCGGATGGAGTGGAAGTAGCGGGCGCCGGGGCGAACCGTCAGGTAGTTTCCGGCAACGGTTTCCAGATTGTGGTTGAAGACGTCGGGCTTGGCGGCGACGACACGTTCCAGCGCTCCAGGCTTCTTCAGGAAGTCTGGCGTCAGGATTTCGATTGTCGTCATCGGCGAAGCGACGCGGATCGCCCAGATCACCTTTTCAAAGTGCTCGGCGCCGCCGTCTTCCAGATCGTCACGGTCGACCGACGTGATGACGACATGCGACAGGCCCATTTCCTTGACCGCCTTAGCGACATTCTCAGGCTCGGCCATGTCGAGCGCGTTCGGCTTGCCTGTCGCCACGTTGCAGAAGGCGCAGGCGCGCGTACAGATCTCGCCCATGATCATGAAGGTTGCGTGCTTCTTGTCCCAGCACTCGCCGATATTCGGGCAGCCCGCTTCTTCGCAGACGGTGACGAGCTTGTGCTCCTTCACGATCGAGCGGGTCTCGGCATAGCCTTTCGAGGTCGGCGCCTTCACACGAATCCAGTCCGGCTTGCGCAGGACTTCCGTATCCGGGCGATGCGCCTTTTCCGGATGCCGCACGCGCTTTGCGTCTGGATTGATCGTGTCGAGAATGGTGACCATGTCAGTTCAACTTTCCGCCGCCCCATGCGGCCCGGCATCTCATATTGCGCATCGCTCCTTTATTCAAATCTTTCGATCTGAGGAGGTGCGCCCGATCTTCGCTCACTATCTTCGCACCAGGCGCGCGAGGAATATTAGCAGACAGGCGCCAATGAAACCCGTCACGAAATAACCGAACCTTCCGCCGGCAACCTCGATATGAAACTGCGCCAGGACGGCAGTGGCGACAACCGAGCCGACAATGCCGAGCACGATGTTCAGTAAAATGCCGTAGCGCGCTTCCATCAGCTTGCCTGCGAGCCAGCCCGCAAGTCCACCGATGATGATCGCCGAAATCCAGCCGACGCCTTCCATCCTGTCCCTTTTCCTACGCTATCGCCCTTGCGATCAGCACCACGACAATGGCACCGACAGTGGCGTGGATGATCTCAACCACCAATGCATTTTCAATGCCGAGCGAGATCCCCAGCGCATTGAACAGGAACCCGCCCACGAACGCGCCGATGATGCCGCTCAGGAGGCATCGTATCAACCCACCCCCGCCGACGACCAGGCTTGCAAGAAAGCCCGCAACCAGGCCGATCAGCAGAAAGATGAGAAGCGACTGCGTGCTCATAGACATGATGATTTCCTTTCGTTTTTTCCATCCCCGGCGATGGCGTTCCGCCACGCCGGGATAGAGGGCAGACCAGGAAATTATCAAGCGTTCAGCACGCGGCCGTAAGCATCCAGCACGCTTTCCTTCATCGTCTCCGAAATAGTCGGATGCGGGAAGATGGTGTGCATCAGTTCTTCCTCGGTCGTCTCCAGGTTCATGGCGACAACGAAGCCCTGGATGAGTTCGGTGACTTCAGCGCCGACCATGTGGGCGCCAAGCAGTTCACCGGTCTTCTTGTCGAAGATCGTCTTGACGAGGCCCTGGTCCTCACCGAGCGCGACAGCCTTGCCGTTTGCGCTGAAGGGGAAGCGGCCGACGCGGATATCGCGGCCCAGCTCCTTGGCCTTGGCTTCGGTGAGGCCGACGGAAGCGACCTGCGGGTTGCAATAGGTACAGCCCGGGATCTTCAGCTTGTCCATCGGATGGACATTCGGAAGGCCGGCGATCTTCTCGACGCAGACGACAGCCTCGTGCTCGGCCTTGTGGGCGAGAAGCGGCGGGCCGGCAACGTCGCCGATCGCATAGATGCCGGGCACGTTGGTCTTGCCGTAGCCGTCGATGGCGATGAAGCCGCGATCGGTCTTCACACCGACAGCCTCAAGGCCGATGCCTTCGACATTGGCCTGCACGCCGACAGCCGAAATCATGCGGTCAGCGGTGATCGTCTCAGTCGTGCCGTCCTTCTTCTCGATGGTAGCGGTGATCGAGTTTGCACCCTTCTCCACCTTGGCTACCTTGGCCTCCAGATGGATCTTCATGCCCTGGCGCTCGAACTGCTTCTTGGCGAGGGCAGAGATTTCCGCATCCTCGACCGGCATGACCTGGCTCATGATTTCGACTACGGTGACATCAACGCCCATGGTGCGGTAGAAGCTTGCGAATTCGATGCCGATTGCGCCCGAGCCCATGACGACCAGCGACTTCGGCAGTTCGTCAGCCTTCATCGCTTCGAAATAGGTCCAGATCAGCTTGCCATCCGGCTCGATGCCCGGCAGGGCGCGCGGACGGGCGCCGGTCGCAACGATGATGTGCTTGGCGTTGTAGGTGCCTTCGCCGAGTGCATTCTTCGGCACCGGCCCCATCGGCTCCATCGGCTTCTTCGTCGTCTTGGAAACGACGATTTCGCCGGGCTTGGTGATCTTGGCTTCACCCCAGATGACATCGACCTTGTTCTTCTTGAACAGGAATCCGACCCCGTTGTTCATCCGGTGGGCGATGCCGCGCGAACGGGTGACGATCGCCTTGATATCCGGCTTGATCGTGCCTTCCAGCACCAGGCCGTAATCCTTGCCGTGCTGGGCGGTATGCAGGACGTCTGCGGAGCGCAGCAGCGCCTTGGTCGGAATGCAGCCCCAGTTGGAGCAGATGCCGGCCAGATGTTCGCGCTCGACACAGGCGACCTTGAGGCCGAGCTGCGCGGCGCGGATGGCGGCGATATAGCCGCCGGGACCGGAACCGATGACGATGACGTCGTAGGATTGAGCCATTGCTTTCCTGCCTTTGTTACGCTCCCGCCCGGGTCATCAAAACCCATGCGTGCTTCTTGCTGTTATCGAAGAGCGGCACAGCTTTCATGCGCGCCGTTTCCGAAAATCCGTTTCTTTCGTAAAGCGACAGAGCCGCTTCGTTACTATCCGACGTGATCAGGCTGACCGGCAGCCGATCTGCCCTTGCAAGCTGATCCTCCAGCAGCCTCTTGCCGATGCCGATACCGCGCATATGGCGATAGACCGCAAGGCTGCCAATGAACCAATGCCCGATCACCGATCTCTGCATCGCCAGCATCGGCTCTATGGCCGGATGCCGCGCTTCGAGATCGCGTATGCCTTCATCCACTTCGTAACCGATCGCCATTCCGGCGATCTCGTCATAGGCCTCGCCGATGACGGCGTTCTTCCAGCCCCCGAGCGCCTCATCGCTCATCTTCAACCGGCCCCGTTCCAGCGGCGTATCGCTCATGCCGCTTGCGACATCGGCAAACCAGAGCCATGAGGCAAAGCCGTGAGAAGCAATGTCTGCCAGAATCGCCAGTTCCGAGGCATCCCGGCGGGAGGCTTTTCGGAGGGCGAGAAAGGCGGTCACCGTCAAAGACCCAGCATCATCCGAACGATGGGCTCAAGGCCGCGACCGAGCGCACGCGTATTCTCCGCATCGAGATGGATGCCGTCGAGCGGCGTGGTCCTGGCGACGGAATTGCCGTCGAAGAAGCCGCAGCCGAGTTCATCGGCAAGGTCACGGTAAAGCGTGGGAAGCTTTGCCGATTCATCGATGCCGCCCGGGAACGAAGCCGCGAAGGGCACATTGCCCGTCTCGCAGATCGCCGGCGGCGCCACGATCAGGATCTCTGGCCCGTCGAATTCGAAGGGCCAGGCATGGTTGCGGATCAGACGCACCAGACGACCGATGCCCTGACATGCGGCAAAGGCGGAGCCGGCGACAACCGGCTTCATGTCATTGGTGCCGAGCAGCAGGATGACGAGATCGAGCGGCGCATGCGTCTGCAGGATCGTCGGCAGGACGCGTGCACCATTACGGTCACAATCGGCGAGGTGATCGTCGAAGGCGGTGGTGCGGCCGTTCAGGCCTTCCGCGATGACGCGAGCCTCGCTTCCGAGCGTTGCCTGAAGCACGCTCGGCCAGCGAGTCTCATAGGCGTGACGACCGATCGTGTCGGCGTTATAGCCCCAGGTCAACGAGTCACCATAGCAAAGAACAGTCTTCGTCATGTCCGCCCTCCCGCGTCCTGCTTAGACCAGCATGCCCATCGGATTTTCGATGTAGCCCTTGAAAGCCTGCAGCAGCTCGGCGCCAAGAGCGCCGTCGACGCAGCGGTGGTCGGTCGAGAGCGTCACGGTCATGACCGTCGCAATCGCCATTTCGCCATTCTTGACGATGACGCGCTGCTCACCCGCGCCGACGGCGAGGATCGTCGCATGCGGCGGGTTGATGACAGCTGCGAAGTTCTTCACGCCCATCATGCCCATGTTGGAGACCGAAGTCGTGCCGCCCTGATATTCCTCAGGCTTCAGCTTGCGGTCCTTCGCACGCTTGCCAAGATCACGCATCTCGTTGGAGATGACGGAGAGCGTCTTCTCCTCGGCCTTGCGGACGATCGGGGTGATCAGGCCACCGGGGATCGAGACAGCCACACCAACGTCGGCATGCTTGTGCTTGACCATGGCACTTTCCGTCCAGGAAACGTTAGCGTCAGGAACATCGCGGAGCGCCAAAGCCATGGCCTTGATGACCATGTCGTTGACCGACAGCTTGTAGGCCGGAGCGCCGTCCTTGCGGGGAGCGGCGTCGTTCAGCTGGGCACGCAGCGCCATCAGCGCGTCGAGCTCGCAATCGACCGACACGTAGAAATGCGGAACGGTCTGCTTGGATTCGACGAGGCGACGGGCGATCGTCTTGCGCATGCCGTCATGCGGCACGAGCTCGTAGGAGCCTTGTTCGAAGAGCTTGAGCACGGCTTCGTCGGATGCGCCCTTCGGAGCGGCAGCGGCCGGAGCCGGTGCAGCAGCCTGCGGGGCAGCAGCGGCAGCCTTGGCACCACCGCCGGCAGCGGCAGCTTCGATATCACTCTTGACGACACGGCCATGCGGACCGGTGCCGGCAATGGCGGAAATATCGATACCGGCTTCCTTGGCCAGACGACGAGCAAGCGGCGAAGAGAAGGCACGCGCGCCGCCAGAGGGGACCGCAGCGGGTGCCGGGGCAGCAGCCGGAGCCGACGGCGCCGGAGCAGATGCGGCCTCAGCCTTCGGTGCTTCAGCCGGAGCAGCAGCAGCTTTCGGTGCCGGAGCGGCAGAGCCGGCGCCACTTGCAGCGGCAGCGACATCTTCACCATCGGCGGCGAGAACGGCGATCAGGGCATTGACCTTCACGCCTTCGCTGCCGGCCGGAACGACGATCTTGGCGACCGTGCCCTCGTCAACGGCTTCGACTTCCATCGTCGCCTTATCGGTTTCGATCTCGGCGATCACATCACCGGACTTGACCTTATCGCCTTCCTTGACCAGCCACTTGGCAAGGTTGCCTTCTTCCATGGTCGGAGAGAGGGCGGGCATCGTGATATTGATCGGCATCGAAAGGCCCTCTCCTTATTTGTAGCAAACGGCTTTCACCGCATCGACCACTTCGCCGACATTCGGAAGCGCGAGCTTTTCGAGATTGGCGGCGTAAGGCATCGGAACGTCCTTGCCAGCGATCGTCAGGATCGGCGCATCGAGATAGTCGAAGGCCTGCTGCATGACGCGGGTGGCGATTTCGGTGCCAACGGAGTTCTGCGGATAACCTTCCTCGACGGTGACCAGACGGCCGGTCTTCTTGACGGATTCGATGACCGTCGGAAGATCCATCGGACGAAGGGTGCGCAGGTCGATCAGTTCGACATCGATGCCGATCTTCTCGAGTTCGGCGACCGCCTTCGTGGCATAGGTCATGCCGATGCCGAAGGAGACGACGGTAGCATCCTTGCCCGGACGGTGGATGCGGGCCTTGCCGATCGGCAGAACGAAATTATCGAGCTTCGGCACATCGAAATGCTGGCCGTAGAGAATTTCGTTTTCGAGGAAGACGACCGGGTTCGGATCCCGGATCGCGGCCTTCAGCAGACCCTTGGCATCGGAAGCCGTGTAAGGCATGACAACCTTCAGGCCGGGGATCGCGCTGTACCAGGCTGCGTAATCCTGGCTGTGCTGGGCGCCGACACGAGCAGCAGCGCCGTTCGGGCCGCGGAAGACAATCGGGGCGCCCATCTGGCCGCCGGACATGTAGAGCGTCTTGGCAGCCGAGTTGATGATCTGGTCGATCGCCTGCATGGCGAAGTTGAAGGTCATGAACTCGACGATCGGCTTCAGGCCCGACATGGCGGCACCGACGCCGACGCCGGCAAAACCGTGCTCGGTGATCGGGGTGTCGATAACGCGGCGAGCGCCGAATTCCTGCAGAAGACCCTGGGTAACCTTGTAGGCACCCTGGTATTCGGCAACTTCCTCTCCCATGACGAAGACGTTGTCGTCAGCGCGCATTTCTTCGGCCATGGCGTCGCGCAGCGCTTCGCGCACCGTCATCGACACCATTTCGGTACCAGCCGGAATTTCCGGGTCGTTCGGCACGAAAGCCTTGGGCTCGGCCGGAACAGGGGCAGTAGCCGACCCGGTATTCGTCGGCTTCTCTTCCTGGGCAACCTGCGGAACAGCGACCGGAGCCGGTTGAGCGGCAGAAGGAGCGGCGGAAATCGCGTCGGCAGATTCGCCGTCCTGCAGCAGGATAGCGATCTTGGCGTTTACCTTGACGTTTTCAGTGCCGGCCGGAACCAGCAGCTTGCCGATGACGCCTTCGTCGACGGCTTCGACTTCCATCGTTGCCTTGTCGGTTTCGATTTCGGCAATCACGTCGCCGGAAGTGACCTTGTCACCTTCGTTCTTGAGCCACTTGGACAGCGTGCCTTCTTCCATCGTCGGAGAAAGGGCGGGCATGAGGATATCGATAGGCATGGGTTCCCTCCCCGAATTAGAGCAGAATGTCGGTGTAAAGCTCGGATGCATCCGGCTCCGGATCGGCCTGGGCAAAATCGGCACTGTCGGCGACGATATCGCGGACTTCCTTGTCGATCGCCTTCAGATCGTCTTCGGTCGCCCAGCCCTTTTCCATCACGCGCAGGCGAACCTGCTCGATCGGGTCCTGCTCGGAGCGCATCTTCTGTACTTCTTCCTTGGTGCGGTACTTCGCCGGGTCGGACATGGAGTGACCACGATAGCGATAGGTCAGCATTTCCAGGATGATCGGCCCCTTGCCGGAGCGGCAGTGCTCGAGCGCCTCATCGGCAGCAGCCTTGACAGCACGAACGTCCATGCCATCGACCTGCATGCCGGGAATGCCGAAGCCGGAACCGCGGAGCGAATAGTTCGACTGCGCCGTCGCGCGGGCTGTCGAAGTGCCCATGGCGTAACGGTTATTTTCGACGATATAGATGATTGGCAGCTTCCAGAGAGCAGCCATGTTGAAGCTCTCGTAGACCTGACCCTGGTTGGCTGCGCCGTCGCCGAAATAGGCGATCGAGACGCTGTCATTGCCGCGGTATTTGTTTGCGAAGGCGAGGCCCGTGCCGAGCGAAACCTGGGCACCGACGATGCCGTGGCCGCCGTAGAAATGCTTCTCCTTGGAGAACATGTGCATCGAACCGCCCTTCCCGTGGGAATAGCCGTTACGACGCCCGGTCAGCTCGGCCATGACGCCGCGCGCTTCCATGCCGGTCGCCAGCATATGACCGTGGTCGCGATAGGCGGTGATGACCTGATCGCCTTCCTTCTGCGCCATTTGCATGCCGACGACAACAGCTTCTTGGCCGATGTAAAGGTGACAGAAACCACCGATGAAGCCCATGCCGTAAAGCTGGCCCGCCTTTTCCTCGAAACGGCGGATGAGCAGCATCTCGCGATAGGCCTTCAGCTCCTCATCGCGATCGAAATCGGCGATGGGACCGCCATTCGATGCCTTGGCTGCGGACGATGCCTTGGCTGCAGATTTCGCACTGGTTTTGCGGCTGGAAACGGTCGCGGTTTTGCGCAACGCCATTCAACCCTCCCTATGGGTTTATCGGTTCTCAGGTGGCGCGTACCATAGGGAAGAAAAATCACCACAGCAATGCCATAATTGCATGGCTCATATTCGCTTGTAAATTATTGATAAAAAACAAAAAAAATCGATTAACCTAAATTCGGTTAATTGCGGTAATGATTGTAAATGACAATCTCGTCCGCGCGCGACATGTTGAGCTGATACCGCGCCTTTTCGTCGAGCATATCCCTGTCCAGCGAGCCGTCGCTGAGGAGCGCTACCTGCGCCTCCAGATGCTCGCGCTTAGCCTTGAGCACCGCCAATTCCTTCTCGCGCGCGAGACGCTGGCGCTCGAACGCCTCCGTCGCACGCAGACCATAATCACCATGGATGCAATGATAGCCGAAATAGGAGAGGAAGGCGACCGTCATGGCCGGAATGACGAAGCGACCGGTCTTTCTCTTCTTATGATGCTTTGTCCACATACACTCATGCTCTAACGCATTACCAATCATTTCAACTTAACGCGCAGAGTTTAACCGTTCGTTGACTCTGAGCGATTCCGGAAGGGACTCAACAAAAAACCCGCGCCGGAGCGCGGGTTCCAAATGCCTGATTTCCAAGATCGTATTAGCCGCGGATGATAGAGCGGCCGGCATACTCAGCCTGCGGGCCGAGACCTTCTTCGATGCGGATGAGCTGATTGTACTTGGCAAGGCGATCCGAGCGCGACAGCGAACCGGTCTTGATCTGACCGCAGTTGGTGGCAACCGCAAGATCGGCGATCGTGGAGTCTTCCGTCTCACCCGAACGGTGCGACATGACGGCGGTGTAGGCTGCCTTGTGCGCGGTATTGACGGCGTCGAGCGTTTCCGTCAACGAGCCGATCTGGTTGACCTTGACGAGAATCGAGTTTGCGACGCCCATGCGGATCCCGTCGCGCAGGCGAGCCGAGTTGGTGACGAAGAGGTCGTCGCCGACGAGCTGGCACTTCTTGCCGGCGAGATCGGTCAGCGTCTTCCAGCCTTCCCAGTCGTCCTCGGCCATGCCGTCTTCGATGGAGATGATCGGATACTTGGCAGCGAGTTCGGCAAGGTATTCAGCCATGGCGCCCGGCTCGAGCGTGCGGCCTTCACCTTCCATCACATACTTGCCGTCCTTGAAGAATTCCGTCGAGGCGCAATCGAGGCCGAGGTAGATGTCCTCGCCCGGCTTGTAGCCGGCTTTCTCGATCGACTTGACGATGAAGTCGAGGGCTTCCGGAGCGCTCTTCAGACCCGGCGCAAAACCGCCTTCGTCGCCGACATTGGTATTGTGTCCCTGGGCAGCGAGTTCCTTACGCAGCGTATGGAAGACTTCCGAGCCCATGCGAACAGCTTCACGGATCGAATCTGCGCCAACCGGCAGGATCATGAACTCCTGGAAATCGATCGGATTGTCGGCATGTGCGCCGCCGTTGATGATGTTCATCATCGGAACCGGCAGCAGGTTTGCGGAAGCGCCGCCAACGTAACGGTAGAGCGGCAGGCCGGAAGCCTCTGCGGCAGCTTTGGCGACGGCGAGCGAAACGCCGAGGATGGCGTTGGCACCGAGACGCGACTTGTTCGGCGTGCCGTCGAGCTCGATCATGATCTTGTCGATCTGAATCTGGTTTTCGGCGTCGATGCCGCCGATGGCGTCAAAGATTTCCGTATTAGCGGCCTCGACGGCCTTTTCAACACCCTTGCCGAGATAACGCTTGCCGCCGTCACGCACTTCGACGGCTTCATGCGCGCCGGTCGAAGCACCCGAGGGAACAGCTGCACGGCCCATGCTGCCGTCTTCGAGATAGACATCGACTTCGACGGTGGGGTTACCACGGCTATCGAGAATCTCGCGGGCGATGATATCGGTAATTGCAGTCATGGTTTTTTCCTGCTCGTGGGTGGATAAATCGTTTGAAACCGTCTTAATCGAAGGTACGCAAATTACAATGGCACTTTGGGGGGCGCTTTGCGACACTTTCGACCTGCATCTCTAATCGTCGCTATAACACGATCATGTCAGGCTTTTGACTGTCAGCCCTTGGCGACCGCATCAAAGGCAAGCAGCTTTTCCAGAAGCCGCGGCAGATCCTTGAGATAGACCATGTTCGGGCCGTCGGAAGGGGCATTGTCCGGATCCTCATGGGTTTCGATGAAGACACCTGCAACGCCGGCGGCTACGGCAGCACGCGCCAGCGTTTCAACGAATTCGCGCTGGCCGCCGGAGGAATCGCCCTGCCCGCCCGGTTGGGCGACGGAATGCGTGGCGTCGAAGATAACAGGAGCGCCCATTGCCGCCATGATCGGCAGGGAACGCATGTCGGAGACCAGCGTGTTGTAGCCGAAGGAAACGCCGCGCTCGCAAAGCAATACATTCGGATTGCCGCTGGCATTCAGCTTGCCGAGCACATTCTTCATGTCCCAGGGAGCCAGGAACTGGCCTTTCTTGACGTTGACGACGCGGCCGGTCTTGGCGGCGGCAACGAGAAGATCCGTCTGGCGGCAGAGGAAGGCCGGGATCTGCAGCACATCGACGGTTTCAGCGACAATGGCGCATTGTTCTGCCGTATGAACGTCCGTCAGGACAGGAAAGCCGAATTCCTTCTTGAGGTCGTCGAAAACCTCCATCGCCTTTTCGAGGCCGATACCGCGCTTGGCGGAAATCGAGGTGCGGTTCGCCTTGTCATAGGAGGTCTTGTAGACGAGGCCCATACCGAGCTTGTCGCAGATCTCCTTCAGCGTGCCGCCGACCATGAAGGCATGCTCGCGGCTTTCCATTTGGCACGGACCAGCGATGAGCGAAAGCTTGGCAGAATTGGAAAACAGAACCTGGCCAGCGCCCTCGCCGATCCGGACCTCTGCATTGGTATTGGAGCTCATGATGTTTCCTCGAAGGCAAAGAGCGCACCCTGACCGGGCACGGACTTCACAAGAATACGGTTTCCCTTGCGTGTATAGGTCACCCCGTTAGCAGCCAAATGCGCTTCTGTCACGGCCAGATCGGCAACCGCAAAGAGGATCGCCCGGCCGCGCAGGCCGCGATCGCTATCCGGCGTGCTCAAATCGAAATAGGCCTCCAGACCCTCTGGGGTCATCAGGCTGATCTTTGCGTTTCCGGTCGGCACCTCCAGCCCGAAACTCGTGACATCGGCAGAAGCGGCTTTTGCCGCCGCGCGAACGAACTCGCCGAAAGCTGTCGGCTCGGGGGCCGCGAGCGCGATCTCGGCAATGCCCGTCACGCCATTGGCATGGGTCTCCAGCGCGCCGCGGTCGGCCGGAAGCGGGTTGATGCGCTCGACAGCGAAGAGAAAGAAATCCGGTGCCCGCAGGTCGCCAGCGAAGGCGAGCCGGAAGCCGGCAACACTTTCTGCACCATCGGGGATTTTCACGGAACGTTCGAACTGCAGCACAGAGCCAGCGCTGATGCCGCCCTTTACGAATCGAGCATGTTCGCGCTTTGCATCCGCTGTCGCAAAGGCGATGGCGGACAGTCCCTCGCTGCCGCAGCGGAAGCGGAAAGCCTGATTGCGGGCGGTAAAGACATTGCCCTCACGCGCCGTCTCCTCGCTCTCCTCCACACTCGCGACACCCAATGGCTCAAGATAGGTTTTGTCAGTAAAGAAAACGCAGGCATTTTCCGTGCCGAAGGGATGGCGGGCATCAGGGGCTACGGTGAAACCAAGCTTGCCCAGCCTTTCGCGGGCAAGATCGATATCGGTAACCGGCAAAACGAGATGATCGATCGGAAGCATGTCCTGGGTCATCGGCTACTCTCCAGCATTGCCAGGATGATGTGCTTCAGCAGGCGTTACGAAGCAAGGCCGGGCAGGCTTTCCCGCGATAAAAATAAAATTCTCAGCAGAATGAACAGAAGTTTTACGAAAATTTAGCCACTTGCGGAACACATATGGAACATATAGTGTCTGTTCTGGATTTGTTTCAAGACTGGGGTATACGCCATGCTCACGCGCAAACAACAGGAACTTCTTCTTTTCATTCATGAAAGGATGAAGGAGTCAGGCGTTCCGCCGTCTTTCGACGAGATGAAGGATGCCCTGGATCTGGCCTCAAAATCCGGCATCCACCGGCTGATCACAGCGCTCGAAGAACGCGGCTTCATTCGCCGGCTTCCGAACCGGGCACGCGCGCTCGAAGTCATCAAGTTGCCGGAAGCCTACAGCCCGAGCCTGCAGCCTCGGCGCGGCTTTTCGCCGAGCGTCATCGAGGGCAGCCTCGGCAAGCCTCAGCCGGCGGCTCCCGCTCCGGCAAAGTCTGCACCTGCTGCCGACAACGGCAATTCGATTTCTGTGCCGGTCATGGGGCGCATCGCCGCCGGTGTACCGATCTCGGCAATCCAGAACAATACGCACGACATCAACGTTCCCGCCGACATGCTGGGCTCGGGTGAGCATTATGCACTCGAGGTTCGCGGCGACTCGATGATCGAAGCCGGCATCTTCGATGGCGACACGGTCATCATCCGCAACGGCAGCACCGCCAATCCCGGTGATATTGTGGTGGCACTCGTCGACGAGGAGGAAGCGACGCTCAAGCGTTTTCGCCGCAAGGGCGCATCGATTGCACTCGAGGCAGCAAACCCCGCTTATGAGACCCGCATTTTCCCGCCGGATCGCGTCAAGGTCCAGGGCAAGCTCGTCGGCCTCATTCGCCGCTATCACTGACCGGTGACGTACTGGCGTCTGCGAAACTGTCGCTGCGCCAGTCATAGGCACGGTGGCGCATCCAGGGCCGCCGCAACGTGTCGAATGCAGTTGTGATCTCAATCCCCTTATCGGTAAAACGAAGTTCGACGGAGCCTGTTCTGCGTAGTGTCTCGCCAGTAAAGAGCAATGCGCCGGAACGACAATGGTCAAACCGCAAACGGACAGGGGTAACGACGATATCGGCCGTATCGCAGGCCGGCCCGAGATAGGCTGCATTGTCGATGACCGTCAGTTTCTTTCCATTTCGGAGCAAGGCAGTGCACCAGGCGCCCTTCTGGCAGGAGAAGCGCGATGGCAAGCTCGCGGCGGCATGTCTTATCGCTGCTCTGGCTTCGTCCTGCTGATCCCGTGATAGCTGCAGCCGTTTACCTTCAGGCGCAGTGGGGACATTGACAGCCTGGAGCATGACCGGCTTTCGATGTTCTTCCATGGCAAGCGCCCGCTGCCATTGTTCGAAGATGAAGGCAGGCGGCTTTTCGCGGTTCGAAGCTATTGCCTCTCCATCGACAACAGCGACCAGGCCGCCATCTTCGGCGATGGTGATGTCGGGCATCGCCTCGATCGGAAGCAACGCGACGGCAAGCGTGGAAACCGCAACGATTGCCGTTCCGACGTGCCGCAGTCTGGTTCTGAGCAGGGTCAGCAGCAGAAACCCGAAGACGGCTGTCGGGAAGTACCAGCCGGGCAAACGGCCCACATCGATATTGCCACCCCAGCTCGATACCGTCTTTGCGATTTTTATCACCAGATCGAGCCCGAAGCCTGCGACCTGCCACACCGGGCCATCGAGGCCAAAGGGCATCAGCAGCATCGCCAGCATACCGGCCGGCATGACGATGAAGGAAATGACCGGCATGGCCGCGAGATTTGCCGGCAGGCCGTAGGCAGTCAACCGGTGAAAATGCTCGATCGAAAACAACGCGGTCGAGAAACCGCCGATCAACGAGGTCAGGAAAATGCCGCCGAAGAAGCCGCCAATCATGAAGAGGGGTTTCATGATCGGCAACTTGGCAAAGGCATTCTCCCGCATCGGCCGGCCCTTCCAGAGGTCGTAACCGGCGACCAGGGCAAGCGTTGCGGCAAAGGACATCTGGAAGCTCGGTCCCAGCACCTCTGACGGCGAGGCTGCGAGGATCACGAGCGCGGACAGCGCCACGTTTCTGAGGCTGATCGACGGCCGGTCAAAGAAGACGGCAACCAGCATGATCGCCATCATGATGAAAGCGCGTTCGGCGGAGACGGCAAAACCCGAGATCAGATAATAAGCCGTCACCGCAGCGAGCGCTCCGGCCGCCGCGATTTTCTTGGTCGGCCATGCCTGGGCAATGCCGGAAAAAAGACTGAGGATGACGCGCAGGCCGACAAAGAAGATGCCGGCGGAGAGCGCCATATTAAGACCGGAGATCGCGATGATGTGGGCAAGGCCGGATTGCCGCAGCGCCTCCGTCGTTTCATCCGAGATCGCCCGTCTCTCATCGGTGACAAGTGAAGCAGCAAAGGCGCCGGTATCACCCGGCAGAACGGAGCGGATTCGATCGCCGATGCCGCTCCTGAGCCGATAGAGCCATTCCAGGGTCGCCTTACCGATCGAGCCCGCCTGCTGCGGCTGCGACGCAGCCTTTTTCGGCGCACCATAGAAAAAGCCGTTGGCGCCAATGCCGTCGAAATAGGCGCTGAAGGCAAAATCGTTGAGGTGGGGAAGTGCGGGTCCTGCCGGAGGCGTGAGACGTGCCCTGCCCTCGATGACGTCACCAAGCTCAAAGGGCTGCGTGGCGCCCCGGACCAGCACGGAAATACGCTTGGGTGGACGCTTGATCTGAGGAGCATCCGTTCCGCTAACAGCAAGAATATAGCGCCAGCGCCCTCTTCCATCGCCTTCGCGGCGCTCGATGCGGCCGGTCACCGTTGTCGTTACGGCAGAATCCAGGATCAGGGTCTGCGCCCGCCATGTTTCGACCTGTGCCGAAAGCATTCCGCCAGCAAAGAGAAGCAGAGCAAGCAGCGTCGCCCGCAGTTCCGTCCGGCCATATCCGCAGAGCGCAACGGCAAGGAAGAGGATAAACAGGCAGAGACCAAGCGAGACGGCCGGAAAATCCGAAACTGCCAGAAACCAGGTCGCAGCACCCGCACCGAGGAAGACCGGCGAGAAGAGAATGAGGCGACCGTGGCCAGCCTCTTCGGCGGCCATGCGGATAGACGATTCGGTGTATTGTTTCGCAACGGCAATCAGCCGCCACTGCAGCGGAACAGCAGCCTGCGTCCTTACCGGTTGCGTCACAATGGCGCGCGGTGCGACATCGGCAAAATCCATCTTGGCATCAATGGATTGCGCCTGCCGTTCTCTTGTCTCGAACCCCGTCATAACCGCCTGGACCCGCCCCCGGATATCGGCAGAATGCAACCTGTGATCAAAACGCGCAAACAATAATCGATTGAAATACGAGGAAAATTCATGGGAACGAAAAATCCAGTCAAATCATGGTGTTCTGATATGCATAGGGCTCATCGCTGCAGTGCCTAAAAGATGATGCCGCGATGCACAAAATGGCATCACGGTAACTTGGCATTAGCTTCACGATCATATAGCTATCGCTTAGGACGCTTAACCCTTATGGCGCTTTTGCGGCGCCACCGCCACTCCGGAGGATCAGCATGACGGATCAAAGCGCTACAATCAAAATCGGTGACAAATCAGTCGACCTCGCCGTCAGAAAAGGCACGGTCGGACCTGACGTCATCGATATCGGTGCACTCTATAAAAATACGGCCTCCTTCACCTACGATCCCGGGTTTACGTCGACCGCATCCTGTGAATCAAAGATCACTTATATCGACGGTGACGAAGGTGTTCTGCTGCATCGCGGTTACCCGATCGAGCAGCTTGCCGAGCACGGCGACTTCCTGGAAGTCTGCTACCTGCTGCTCTACGGCGAACTGCCAACCGCCGCTCAGAAGAAGGACTTCGACTATCGCGTCACGCACCACACGATGGTGCACGAGCAGATGAGCCGCTTCTTCACCGGCTTCCGCCGCGACGCGCACCCGATGGCCGTCATGTGCGGCTGCGTCGGCGCGCTTTCGGCCTTCTATCACGACTCCACCGACATCACCGATCCGCATCAGCGCATGGTCGCCAGCCTGCGCATGATCGCCAAGATGCCGACGCTCGCTGCCATGGCCTACAAGTACCATATCGGCCAGCCCTTCGTTTACCCTAAGAACGACCTCGATTACGCGTCGAATTTCCTGCGCATGTGCTTTGCCGTTCCCTGCGAAGAATATGTGGTCAACCCGGTGCTTTCGCGCGCCATGGACCGCATCTTCATTCTGCATGCCGATCACGAGCAGAACGCCTCGACCTCGACGGTCCGCCTCGCCGGTTCTTCGGGCGCAAACCCGTTCGCCTGCATCGCCGCCGGCATCGCCTGCCTCTGGGGTCCCGCTCACGGTGGCGCCAACGAAGCAGCTCTCAACATGCTGACGGAGATCGGTACGGTTGACCGCATTCCCGAATATATCGCCCGCGCCAAGGACAAGAACGACCCGTTCCGCCTGATGGGCTTCGGTCATCGCGTCTACAAGAACTACGATCCGCGTGCCAAGATCATGCAGAAGACGACGCATGAAGTTCTCGGCGAACTCGGCATCAAGGACGATCCGCTTCTCGAAGTCGCGATGGAACTGGAGCGTATCGCTCTGACCGACTCCTATTTCATCGAGAAGAAGCTCTATCCGAACATCGACTTCTATTCGGGTATCACGCTGAAGGCTCTGGGCTTCCCCACGACGATGTTCACCGTGCTCTTCGCTCTCGCCCGTACCGTCGGCTGGATCGCACAATGGAACGAAATGATCGAAGATCCGGAACAGCGCATCGGCCGTCCGCGCCAGCTCTATATCGGCGAGCCGAAGCGCGACTACGTGCCGGTTTCCAAGCGCTAAGCGCTGACTTCGAGACAAAAAAGAACCCGGTCAGAAATGACCGGGTTTTTTTTTGGCGAGAACATCGAGCAATATCTGCGCCGCGTGCTCCCCCGGGGGACTTTCCGTCTGCATACGCAGCCAGATGAGCTCGTAACCTTCCTTCATCGCCTTGAGCTGGTAGGTGTCGGCCGACAACCTTTCCATCCAGCGTGCGAGGCTTGCACCACGAACGATGTCGTTCAGATATTCCGGTACGACCGCATAGTCTGCGATCAGATTGGGCAGAGCGCCAGTCCAGGTCTTGATGCCTGATGTCAGCATGCGCATGATCCAATCGACCTTGTAGGCGGAAACGACGGGGACATTGGCGAGCGCCAGTTCCAGGATTACGGTCCCGGACGCCGCCATGGCAGCATCGGCTTCGGCGAAGGCCTTCCATTTCGCTTCGGCGCCCACAACGATTTCCGGCTTCACCGCCCATCCCCCAGTCACTTCCCGCACAAACGCTTCCCTGTGCGCCACAGTCGGCAGGATGAAGCGCATCGGTCCATTGCGGGCGACGAGCTCATTGGCGGCGGCCTCGAAATAAGGCAGGAGCTTCTTGATCTCAGAGGAACGCGAGCCGGGAAGAAGCAGGATCGCACCGTTGCCGGGCTGCCGGCCAGCGCGCAGACGCCGGGTCTCCAGAAGCGCCGCGTCGGCAACCAGACGGTGGCCCACATAGGTGGTGGCCGGCCCGTTGAGACGCTGCATCACCGCCGGTTCGAAAGGAAGTACAGCCAGCACATGGTCGACATAGGCGAGCATGCGCTGGGCACGATATTCCTTCCAGGCCCAGACACTGGGACAGACATAATTGACGACAGGCAGATCAGGCAGCGCTGTGCGCACACGCTTGGCGACACGGTGGGTGAAATCCGGGCTGTCAATGATGAGCAGGATATCGGGCTTTGCCGCAATGATCGCCGCTGCCGTTTGCCGAATGCGGGAAAACAGCGTCGGCAGCTTGGCCAGGACCTGCGTGATGCCCATGACGGAGAGCTCAGAGAAATCAAAGAACGATTTCAATCCTTCGGCCTGCAGCCCCTCACCGCCGACGCCGACGAGTTCGATGGAGCCGGAATGGATCTTCCGCAGGCCTGCAACGAGATCGGCGCCAAGCAGATCGCCGGACACTTCGCCGGCTACGACAGCAATTTTCAACGACCTGCCGCTCATGCAAGCCCCCATCCCGGCAAGCCCTTGTCGATACCGAAGACAAAAAGACCGTTCTCGTCCGCCGCCTTGATGAGCGCGTCGCGATCAAGCACCAACGACCGGCCGGCTTCGATGGCCACTCCTGCAAGCCCGGCGGCTTTGGCGTTCAGCACAGTGGACACACCAATCGCCGGCAAATCGGCGCGGATATCCTGCTGTGGCTTGCAAAGCTTGACCAGCACGCCGCGCCGGCGTGGTGAAATACGGCCTGCGGCTCTCAGGGCCGCTACACGGTCAAGCATCCCGTCCGTACCCTCGACGCCCTCGACGGCCACCACGCGTCCGCCGATCGAAACCGCGCCCTGCCCGATATCCAGACCGCCAAGCACCTCCGCCGCCTTGCCTGCGCGCGCTATATCACGACGATCCTCTTCATTGGGCGAAACCGCGCCCAGCGGACCTGCGGTCGCCAGCAGGTCCGGTGCAATCTCATGGGCGCCAACGACGCGCAGGCCTCGCCCTTCTATCAGCTTGATCACCATCTGCAGAACAGTATCGTCGCCACCGGAAAGCAGCGTGCGGATGGCGGCGGGCACCTTGGTCAGGATGCGCAGCGTCGGCCGCACCTCGCGCCACTCGGGCCGGCGACGCACGCTGCCCGACATGACGACACGGTCGATACGATATTTCTTAAAGAGCCCGTCCAGGGCAGCGAAATCACCGATCCCGATCGTGGCGTGGTCGAAACCATCCCAGCGACGGTCGCCCTCATCCTTCAGGATGACGATAACAGGGTTCTCGCCGGCCGAACGCGCAGCTTCGGCGACATAGGACGGCAGAAGGCCGCCGCCGGCAATGATCGCCAGCCGGCCTTCAGCAGTGTCGCCAGCGGAAGCCACAGATCAGCCCTTCTGCCCCCGGCTCGGCGAAGATAGCGCGCGATCGCTCTCGGCGGCGATGAAATCAAGGATCTCGATCACCTGCTCGCAATTGGCATATTCGTCGCGAATCTGGGCGGCATTCTCGCGGATCGAACCGGCACCCTCAAAGATCGCCTTATAGGCGCGGCGAACCGTATGAATGACAGCGCGATCAACGCCGGCGCGCGTCATGCCGACGACGTTGAGACCGCTCAGAATGCCGGGATTGCCGTTCAGCATGCCGTAGGGAATGACATCATAGCTGACGGCCGAGAGACCGCCGACAAAGGCATATTTGCCAACTCGGGTGAACTGATGCACTGCCGCGCCGCCGCTGATGATCGCGTGATCGCCAACAGAGACATGGCCAGCCAGCATGACATTGTTGGACATGATGACATGGTTGCCGACCCGGCAATCATGGGCAACATGCGAATAGGCAAGGAAAAGGCTGTTGTCGCCAATGACAGTCGAACCGCCATGCTCGACGGTACCGGTGTTCATCGTAACGCCTTCGCGAATCGTGCAATTGCGGCCGATGATCAGCGACGTGTCGACAGCGCTGTGACGGGCGCTTTGCGAGTCGCCACCAATAACGGCCGAAGGAAATATACGCGTACCGGCGCCGACGGTCGTCAGGCCGAGAACAACCACGTGACTGATCAGTTCGACATTGTCTTGAAGCGTGACCTTGGGGCCAACATGACAAAACGGGCCGACCACCACGCCTTCACCGACCGTGGCACCGTCCTCCACTACGGCCATCGGATGAATTCTGGCGCTTTCGGCGATCATGCTCATGCGTTGTCCTTACGTACGATCATCGCGCCGATATCGGCCTCGGCGACGAGCGCGCCGTCGACCTTTGCGTCGCAATGGAATTTCCAGATATTGCCGCGTTGCTTTATTTTCTGCACGTGAAATTCAACGCGGTCGCCCGGCACGACCGGCTTGCGGAAGCGGGCATTGTCGATCGTCATGAAATAGACGAGGTTGCCGGTCTGGCCCTCCTTCTTGGCGCAGATCGCGCCCGCAGTCTGCGCCATGCCTTCTACCAGCAGAACGCCCGGCATAATCGGCGCATCAGGGAAATGGCCGGTAAAATGCGGCTCGTTGACCGTCACATTCTTGATGCCCACGGCGGCGTTGTCGCCATCGATATCGACGATCTTGTCGACCATCAGAAACGGATAGCGATGCGGCAGCAGCTTCATTATCTCCATGATATCCGCCGAAGAGAGCGTGGCGGCGGTTTCCTCAGTCATTCTTGCCTCCCTTTTTTCCGCGCGCTCCGGATTTTGCCATGAGCTGGGCAACGTCTTTCAGATAGTCATTTAGAGGACGTGCAGGTATTCCGCCATAGCGGCCGCCCGCAGCAAGATCGGTCATCACACCGCTTTTTGCGGCGATCTGTACGCCATCGCCTATGGTGATATGCCCCTTGAGGCCGACCTGTCCACCGATCTGCACGCCATCGCCGACGATCGTACTGCCGGCAAGACCGACCTGCGAAACAATGGCGCAATGGCGCCCGATGCGGACGTTGTGACCGACCTGGACCTGGTTGTCGATCTTGGTTCCTTCGCCGATGACGGTATCGTCCATGGCGCCGCGATCGATCGTCGTATTGGCGCCGATTTCGACATTGTCCTGGATGATGACGCGACCGATCTGCACGATCTTGATCATGCCGCGCGGACCCGGCGCATAACCGAAACCGTCCTGGCCGATACGGACACCGTTATGGATGATAACGCCGTTGCCGATGAGCGCGCAGAGAATGCTCGCGCCCGTCGAGATCGAACCGTTGCGGCCGATCTTGACGTTGGGGCCGATGATCGACTGAGCACCGATGCGCGTGCCCTCGCCGATCTCCGCGCCGGGGCCGATGATCGCCATCGGCTCGACAATCACGCCCTTCTCCAGCCGGGCTGTCGGATCGACGACGGCGCTCGGCGCGATCTCCGTCTCGCCGGATGAAAACGTCACCGGCTTGAGAGCTGCGGGATAGAGAAACCCGCCTGCCATCGCGAAGGCAGCATGTGGATTGGAGGAGATCACCACAGGGATATGCGGCGGCACCAGCTCAGCCAAGGCCTTGTCGCAAATCACGGCCGAAGCCTCGCAACTCAGAAGCTCGTCGCGGTTACGTCGAGAGAGGATATAACAGATATCCCCCGCCTGGGCTCTCGCTATCGGCGAGACCGAATGGATGATGACATCGCCATGAGCGGAATTGCCAAGTTCCGCCCCAAGAAATTGCGCCAACTCAACGAGCCGCACGCCTTCATGGGGCGGAAAAAAAGTATTTTGCTCCATCGGCAAAACTCCAGAACGGAATTGAAATTTACAGTTCCGGACTGCCGATATCAGAATTGGTTGTTAATGCCAAACTTGAAGCGCTGGGTCTTGTCGAAGTCTTCCTTCATGACCGGGATCGCATAGTCGACGCGGAGCGCGCCAAAGGGCGACTGCCAAATCAGGCCGAGACCGACCGAAGCACGCAGCTGCGCGTCCGTACCTTCTGCAGTATCCGAACCGAGGAGTTCGACATCGTTGCCGAACAGCGTGCCGGCGTCTGCGAAGACTGCGCCGCGCAGGTTGAAGTCGCGCGGGAAGCCCGGCATCGGGAACGTCGCTTCGGCAGAAGCGGTGAAGTAGGTCGTACCGCCGAGCGGATCGTCCGGGTTCACGATGCGCGGGCCGATGCCCTTGTTCTCAAAGCCGCGGATATCGGAATTGGTCAGCGTGAACTGGTCGAAGACGTTCAGATGATCGCCGAAGCCGACAACATAACCTGCCGAAGCCGAGAGAGAGCCGATGATATCGGCGTCGTCAGCGAGCAGATGGTAATATCGGGCCTTACCGTAGATCTTGTAAAATTGCGAGTCGCCGCCGAGGCCGGCAATTTCCTGGGTCGCGGTAGCGTAGATACCCTCACGCGGCAGGACGGTGTCATCCAGTGTATTGTAAGTCAGCGTCTGCGAGATGGACGACTTTACCCACGGGCCGTTCTCGACCAGGTTTTGATAGGTAGCGGACAAATCGCTCAGACTGCTTCCGCTGGAATCGTACTTCATCTGCTTGTAGTTATAGCGGAACGTCGTCGCCAGATCTTCCGTGATCGGCGCAGTAACGCGCAGAACACCGCTGGTTTCTTCGTAATCGTAGTTGTCGTTGCTCGACGTTTCGCTGTGATTGATGTCGAAACCGGCGGCGAGGCGATAGCCGAGGAAGTAGGGTTCGGTGAAGTTCAAGCCGTAAGCACGCGAGCCTTCCTGACCGCCACCGGCCGAAACGCGGATGTACTGACCGCGGCCGAGGAAGTTCTTTTCTTCGATCGAGGCTTCGAGCAGCAGGCCATCGCCGCCGGCCGCGTAACCGGCACCGATGCCGAACGAACCGGTCGACTGATCCTGCACGTCGACAACGATGACAACACGGTCAGGCGAACTGCCCGGCTGGGTCGAGATGTTGACCGAGGAGAAGTAGCCAAGCGCTTCGAGACGGCGCTTTGCGCGGGTGATCATCTGCTGATTGAAGGCGTCGCCTTCGCTGAGATCGAACTCGCGGCGGATAACGTAATCGCGCGTGCGGCTGTTGCCACGGATTTCGATACGCTCGACATAGGCGCGCTCGCCCTGATCGACGAGGTATTCGACGCCGATCGTATTGTTGTTCAGGTCGCGGTTACCACGTGGGGTAACGCGTGCGAAGGGATAACCGGCCGAAGCAACCTGATCCGAAATCGCTTCGATGGACTTCTGAACTTCCTTGGCGTTGTAGACCTGACCTTCGCGGGTTCTGACCAACCCCTGCAACTGCTGGGCGTCGACGCCCTCAACAGTCGACTGGACGGTAACTGCACCGAAGTCATAGCGCGGGCCTTCCTCGATGTTGAAGGTCAGCGTGTACTTGTTCGTCGCCTCGTCGAACGCAGCATCGGAAGAAACGATGCGCATGTCGGCATAACCGCGGTTGTAATAGAACTGACGCAGCGCATCTTCGTCAGCGTGCAGCTTGTCCTCGTTGTAGACGTCCTTGCGGGTCAAGAACGAGAGGAAATTCGAACGCTTGGTCTGAATGACGGCAGCAAGACGGCCGGCGCTATAGGCTTGGTTGCCAACGAAATTGATGGCGTCGATCTTGGTACGGTCGCCTTCATTGATGACGAAAGCGAGATTGACGCGGCCTTCGCCGAGCGGCACGACCTGCGTCGTCACTTCGACTTCGCTGCGGCCGGTAGCGGCATAGGCTTCCTTGATCGCTGCGATATCGGACTGGATCTGCGCGTCGCTATAGGGACCAGCGGCATGCGTCTTGACGACAGCCGCCAGCTTGTCGTCCTTGACCTTACGGTTGCCGTTGAAGACGACCTGGTTGACGAGCTGCGCTTCCTGAACGTTGACGACGAGGGTGCTGCCGGAAACCGAAATCTTGACGTCGGAGAAGTAACCGGTGCCGTAAAGCTGCTTTACGGAGTCGTCGATATCGGTGTTGGAGAAGCTTTTGCCAGGAGTAATGGTGAGGTTCGACCGGACGGCCTCAGCACCGACGCGGCTTGCACCGTGCACGTCGATCCGCTGAATGACGGCAGCTTCCGCAGCCGTAGCCGAAACGAAAGTCAAAGCACCTGCGCCAGAAGCAACAACACTAGCAGACAGCGCAATCGCCGATACTGCGTTCAAAAATCTTGAACCAGCCTTCATTTCACCCATTACCTTTTTTCCCTCGTCTCCGGCCCCAGGGGATCCCCCGATTCCGGCCACGTGTGTCGTTTTACCCGCTTTTGACATACAAGCAAGGGAGCTCGTTAATTTCTGTTTACTTCATTTCGAAGCGTGACCCATTCGCCACTACAGCTTTGAAACATCGTAAATAAACAGTAATTTTCCCTATCTTTTACGCGCTAGCCGATGAGCGCGCTAATGTCATTCCAGGTCGCAAAAACCATTAATGTAAGCACCATGGCCAAGCCAATGCGAAACGCAATTTCCTGAGCCGAAGAACCGAGCGGCCTTCCCCTAACCGCTTCCACCGCATAGAACATCAGGTGGCCGCCATCAAGTACCGGGACCGGCATCAAATTCAGCAATCCAATCGAAACCGACAAAACCGCAGCAAGCTGCAGCAACGCACCTATTCCAAGCGTAGCCATCTGGCCCGAAGCTTGCGCCACGCGGATCGGACCACCCAATTGGTCAGCTTTCATCGATCCATTGAGCAGGTTGCCGATATATTTGAAGGTGCCGGTCACGATATGCCAGGTCTGGATCACGCCTTCATGCAGCGCTTCCAGCGGCGTGAAGGTCTGCAGGCGGAAGTGGCCGACTTCTTCGTTCGTGACGATTCCGATCAAGCCGATCTCGATCTTGTTGCCGAACTGGTCGGTGATATCGGTGCGCTGCGGCACCATCGGCAGGTCCATCTTTTCGCCGTTACGCTCGACGGTCACGACGATGTTCTGGTTCGGACGGATGCTGACATAACGGCGCACGTCGTCGAAGGTCTGGACCTTGGTGCCGTCGATGGAGAAGAGCAGGTCGCCCGGCAGTACGCCGGCTGCCGCGGCAGCACTATCCGGCTTTACTTCAGCGACGACGGGATCGGACACCGTCCGGCCATAGATCGAAAAAAGGACCGTGAAGATGGCAATGGCGAGGATGAAATTGGCAATCGGACCGGCGGCGACGGTTGCAGCACGCTTCCACAGCTTTGCACCGGCGAAAGAACGCTCGCGCTCTTCGTCCGTCATCGCTGCAAGCCTGTCCGTATCCGGCTTGCTGGAGGCATCCTCATCGCCGAAAAAGCGTACATAGCCGCCGAGCGGGATCGCCGAGATCTTCCAGCGCGTTCCGTGGCGATCGGTGAAACCGGCAATCTCCGGGCCGAAGCCGACGGAGAAGGCTAGGATGCGGATACCGCTCCAGCGTCCGACGAGATAGTGGCCCATCTCATGCACGAAGACGAGCAGCGACAGCACGATGACGAAGGGGACGATATAGCCCGTCAAAAAACCGAATATGCCGGTCACCGCTTCCATGAGTTCCTTCTTCTATCTGGCCGTAATGATCAAAGGCCGAACAACGCCGCACCGAGCGACGTCGTTCCGCCGCCCTTTATCAGCGAAAAAAGACCAGCAAGCAAGAACGCTGAAAAACAGGCGAAAATCAGTCCATCGACACGGTCCATGACACCGCCATGCCCCGGAATGAGACGACTTGAGTCCTTCACGCCGAATTTTCGCTTGATGAAGCTCTCGAAAAGATCGCCTGATTGGCTGAAAACGGACAGGACAAGCGCAATCACTGCGGCTTGATCCTGGGCTTCCGGAATCAGGAAATGGACAATGACGGCTCCGGCAATGACGGCCGAAATGGCGCCGCCGACCGCCCCCGACCAGGTCTTGCCGGGCGATATGCGCGGCGCAAGCTTTGGGCCGCCGAGCGCGCGGCCGACGAAATAGGCGAGAATATCGGTCGCCCAGACAACGGCGAAGATGAAGAGCATTGCATAGAGACCTAGTGTCTCATCACCGCGGATCGCAGCGAGCGCCAGTCCGGTGCCGCCGGCGTATAAAAGCCCCGGCGCGAACCAGCGGCTGGCACGATGCAGAAAGATCATGGCAATGCCAACCGCAGTCAGGGCAATCAGCATTCCCAGGGCATATTCGAACGCGCCGGCCAGAACGAGAAGGGAAACCAGCCCCTCACCCACCCAGCCGAGCACGTTGGTGACCGGGTCGCGGGCAATGCCTGTTATCGTCGACCATTCGTAATAGATCAGAAGAGCGATCGCTGCCGCCACGACGCGGAAGATAAGGCCGCCATACCAGGTTGCGGCAAGAACGACGATTGCGAGAATCAGGCCTGAAACGATGCGGAGCTTCAGTTCCTGCTTCATCAGGTGTTCACTGCCGCAGCCTGCGCAGACAGTCCGCCGAAGCGGCGATCACGCGAGGCGAATTTCTCGAGCGCTGAAAGAAAGAGCTCACGGCTGAAATCCGGCCAGTATTCCGGCAGGAAAACGAATTCCGAATAGGCAGCCTGCCACAAAAGGAAGTTGGAGAGCCGCTCCTCGCCGCTGGTGCGGATGATGAGATCAGGGTCGGGGATACCGGCCGTATCGAGCCGGGCGTTGATCAACGCGGGCGTGATATCCTGCGACCGGAGATGCCCCTCCTCCACATCCTTGGCAAGGCTCATCATGGCGCGGGCGATCTCATCGCGAGAGCCATAGTTGAAGGCGATGACGAGCGTGAGTGCCGTATTGGCCTTGGTCGTCTCCTCGGCTTCCAGCAGCAGCTTGAGGATGTCGCTGCGCAGATTGACACGGTCGCCAATCACCCTGATGCGTACATTCTGCCGATGGAGCTCCGCGAGATCGCTGCGAATGAAAGCCTTCAGCAGGCCGAGGAGATCGGTGACCTCGGCCTCCGGGCGGCGCCAATTCTCCGAGGAGAAGGCAAAGAGCGTCAGGTACTTGATGCCCAGATCGCCTGCCGTGCGCACGGTCTGGCGAACGGTCTCGACCGCCCTGCGGTGTCCCATCGTCCGCGGCAGGCCGCGCTGCTTTGCCCAACGGCCGTTGCCATCCATGATGATCGCAACGTGCTCTGGCGCAGTCAAAAATGAGGTTTCCGACATTTTCCGTCCGGTCTTTCTTGGCGAGGACGCAAGTATACTAGACTTGCATGATTTCCTTTTCTTTCTCGCCAAGCAAGCGGTCGATTTCCAAAATCGTCTCGTCCGTCATTTTCTGAACGCGTTCCGACTGTGCCCGGCTTTCGTCCTGGCCGATTACGCCATCCTTTTCGGCTTTCTTAAGGCCGTCCATGCCATCGCGACGAACATGGCGAATCGCAACTTTGCTCTTTTCGGCATAGTCGTGCGCCACCTTGACGAGCGACTTGCGGCGCTCTTCGTTGAGCTCCGGCAGCGGGATACGAAGGTTCTGACCATCGACGATGGGGTTCAGGCCGAGGTTCGATTCGCGAATCGAACGGTCTACGGCGCCGACCATGCTTTTGTCCCAGACGGATACCGTCAGCATGCGCGGCTCGGGCACCGTGATATTGGCAACCTGGTTCAGCGGCATGCGCGAACCATAGGCTTCAATCGTCACCGGATCGAGAATGTTGGCCGAAGCACGGCCGGTGCGCAGCGATGCAATGTCGCTCTTGAACGAGGAAATGGCACCGTCCATGCGGCGCTTCAATTCCTTGATGTCGATACCTTCACTCATGTCTATGCTCCCGTCTCAGAAGTTTTGCGCCGTCAGCAGCGCAGCTCCCTATCAGTTGTCGGATACGATGGTCTTGAGACCACCCCCCGTCAAGATTTCACCGAAACGCCCCTTCTCGTGGATCGAGAAAACGATGATCGGAATGGAATTTTCTCGCGCCAGCGCAACGGCTGCGACATCCATCACGGCAAGGCCCCTGTCCAGAACTTCCTTATGGCTCAGATGGTCGAAACGGGTCGCGTCCGGATCCTTCTTCGGATCGGCGGTATAGATGCCGTCCACCTGCGTGCCCTTAAAGATTGCCTCAGCGCCCATTTCGGCGGCGCGAAGCGCTGCAGCGGAATCGGTCGTGAAGAAGGGATTTCCTGTGCCACCGGCGAAAATCACTACCCTGCCAAGCGACAGATGATAGAGGGTCGCGCGCTGCGAGAAGCTTTCGCAGATTTCCGGCATGGAGATTGCCGAAAGAACCACCGTGTCAATGTTCAGCTTGCGCAGGGACGTTGCCAGCGCCAGCGCGTTGATGACGGTGCCGAGCATGCCCATGTGATCGCCGGTGACGCGGTCACCACCCTTGGATGCAACTGCCACGCCGCGAAAGATGTTACCGCCGCCGATAACGACGCCAACTTCGACACCCATGTGCCTTGCCTCGGCAATGTCGGAAGCGATGCGATCTGCTACCGCAACGTCGATGCCGAACCCCTGGGCACCCATCATGGCTTCTCCGGAAGCCTTGAGTAGAACACGTTTATAGATTGGCTCCGACGTCATGTTGGCTCCTCGTATATTGCCGCAATTGCCCGATACACGAAGGGCACCGCGTTGTCACGCGATGCCCTTCGGTTTTCCCAAATATGGCTGAAAAGATCAGCCCTTGGCGACAGCGGCGACTTCGGCCGCAAAGTCGGTTTCTTCCTTCTCGACGCCTTCGCCGAGGAGCAGGCGAGCCATGCCGGTGATTTCGATCGGCGCGCCGGCTTCCTTCTCGGCTGCCTTGATCGCAGCGCCAACCGTCAGGTCCGGGTTGATGACGAAAGACTGCGAGAGAAGAGCGACTTCCTCGAAGAACTTGCGCATGCGGCCTTCCACCATCTTTTCGATGATGGCTTCCGGCTTGCCGGATTCGCGGGACTGCTCGATGAAGACGTTGCGTTCGCGCTCGGCGACTGCAGCATCGACTTCTTCGGCGCGGATCGCCAGCGGGTTGGTAGCCGCGATATGCATGGCAACCTGGCGGCCGATCGAGGTCAGAACGGCCTTGTCGCCGACGGACTTCAGCGCGACGAGAACGCCGAGCTTGCCAATGCCGTCGCCGGCAGCGTTGTGGATGTAGGTTGCCACGACACCGTGCTCGACTTCCAGCTTGGCGGCACGACGGAGCGTCATGTTTTCGCCAATGGTTGCGATCGCTTCCTTGATGGTGTCGGCGACCGGCTTGCCGGATGCGGGATAGGTCGCAGCCGAAATGGCTTCGACCGTGCCGTCGGTGGACAGCGCAACTTCGGCGACCCCGCGTGCTAGATCTTGGAAGGCATCGTTACGGGCAACGAAGTCGGTTTCGGAATTGAGCTCGATGACGACAGCCTTGTGACCGGCGCCGGCAATGGCGACCAGGCCTTCAGCGGCGGCGCGGCCGGACTTCTTGTCGGCCTTGGAGATGCCCTTGGCGCGCAGCCAGTCGATCGCGGCTTCGATATCGCCGTTGGTCTCGGTCAGCGCCTTCTTGCAGTCCATCATGCCTGCGCCAGACTTTTCGCGCAGTTCTTTCACCAGTGCAGCCGTAATCTCGGTCATAAGCTTCCTCTTGTCGGTTTATACGGTGGCCCGCGGAACGCGGTGCGGCACCGGATTGAGGCACGAAATGTACCTGTATGTATGACAGCGTTATGAAGACGCATCATAACAAAACTCTTGGGGCGAAAGCAGCGTGCGCTTCCACCGGAAACGAGCAAGGCCGCCGAACTTCAGAGAGTCGCGAGCGGCCTTTCCCAATCTTCACAAGCTTCAGCGGAGATTTGCTCCGCCCGCTTTATCAGGCGTCGGCTGCCTCATCGAGCGCCGGCTCGACCGGAACTTCGGTCGAGGCGCCGAGGTCGCGGCCCGATGCGCTCTGCTGACGGGCGATACCGTCGATGGCAGCGCGGGCGATCAGGTCGCAGTAGAGAGCGATGGCGCGCGAAGCGTCGTCGTTGCCCGGGATCGGATAGTCGATCAGGTCCGGATCGCAGTTCGAGTCGATGATGGCAACGACCGGGATGCCGAGGCGCTTGGCTTCGTCGATCGCGATCTTTTCCTTGTTGGTGTCGATAATGAACATCAGGTCCGGCGTGCCGCCCATGTCCTTGATACCGCCGAGGGCCTTGTCGAGCTTTTCGCGTTCGCGCTCGAGGTTCAGGCGCTCCTTCTTGGAGTAGCCGGACTGCTCGGCGCTGAGGATTTCGTCGAGCTTGCGCAGGCGCTGGATCGAATTGGAGATCGTCTTCCAGTTCGTCATCATGCCGCCGAGCCAACGCGAGTTGACGTAGTACTGGGCAGAACGCTTAGCCGAGTCAGCGATCAGTTCGGAAGCCTGGCGCTTGGTGCCGACGAAGAGAACGCGGCCGCCACGAGCAACGGTGTCGGACACGACCTGCAGGGCGCGCGACAGCATCGGCACGGTCTGGGCCAGGTCGATGATGTGGATGTTGTTACGATCGCCGAAAATGTACGGCTTCATCTTCGGGTTCCAGCGGTGCGTCTGGTGACCGAAGTGGACGCCTGCTTCGAGCAGCTGGCGCATAGAAAAATCAGGCAATGCCATGCCTTGTTACTCCTTTTCCGGTTGAACCTCCGCAAGGCGAACAGCATCCTCTTTGAAGATGCCACCGGGCGGAAAAGCCGGATTTCTCCCGGACGATCCCATGCCTTACGTGTGGAATGCGCGTGGCCTTACATTCGATTTGCCGTAAAAGCAAGGCTTATGCCAAAAAATCTGCTTGGACCCGCATGCGAATTGTCGAGACGATCGGCTCAGCTTGCCAGTTCCGGTCAGGCCTGCGGCGAGGGCTGCCTCAGTGGCAGACCGGCGCAGCCTTCTTGTCGAGAAGCTCAAGCTTGGCGAGCTTGCCGGTCAGGACGAAATCACCGTAGTCCATCGTCAAGTCGCGCGTGATGCCGTTCTCATAGAGCTTGAACGACATGCGGTAGACCGGCAGCGTGTCCGATTTGGCATTCTCGTTGAAATAAGAGATCGTCACCGGCCAGAAGGACGACTTGGCGAACTGGCCGGCATTGCCGGCATCGGCCTCATCCGTGACCGGGGTCTCCTGCTTGCCGACAATGGTCGTGGTGACAAGGGATTTGTCGCCGTCGTCGGAGCCGTCGAAAACGCGAGCCTCGAAGAAGCGCTTGCCATCCTTGGCGTTCTGGATGACGTCGAGCATGTGCTCGGTCGGAAAACGGCTTTCCTCGAGCTGCAGTTCACGGCTGGCCGGCTGTGTCAGGTCGACCTTCACGCCTTCCGGCTTATCCTGAGCCGCGCCGTTGACTTCCTTGTCGAGCTGATCGTCGGTGAAAGACTTGGTATCGAAGGTGAACTTGCCGTCCTTCAGGCTTTCGAAGGTCTTGGTCTGCTGGTCGCTGACACGCACGCTGTCGCCGGTGTCGATCTGGGTGACGAAGCGGAAATTCGTGGTGAAGCCTTCACAGTAATTGCCGTCGAACTCATAGACCATGCGGCCGTACATGGAGGAGATGCCGGAGCGTTCCGAGGCGTCCTTCAGTTCCAGGTCGTAGACGGCGCGGTGAGCGACGAGCCCGGTCGCGATCGCAGCGCTCGTCGCCGGCGCGGCCGCCGAAACATTGGCGGAAACGCTTGCGAGAAGAAGAGCGGCAAGTGACGATCGGAACATTCATTAACTCCTGTTGGACTCGTCCGCGATGTTATAAGAACCGTTTCGGCCAAATAGAGGCGGCCAAGTCGAGGCTCGAAACTGTCACATTAAAGATTCTAGTCTTGATGCATAATTTTTGAAGAATTGACAACAAAAGCGGAGACGAAAATGTCCGATCAAATCGCCACGCGCCTGTCGGAAATGGGGATAACCCTGCCCGAAGCTGCCGCACCTGCCGCCAATTATGTCCCCTATGTCATCAGCGGCAATCTTCTCACTATTTCCGGCCAGCTGCCGCTCGAAGGCGGCAAGGTCGCGATTTCCGGTCACCTCGGCAGGACTGTCGACGTCGCCGCCGGTCAGCGTGCTGCAGAACTTTGCGCCATCAACATCCTCGCTCAGGCAAAGGCAGCGCTTGGCGGCGATCTCGGTCGCATCCGCCGCGTCATCAAGCTCAACGGTTTCGTTGCCTCTGCACCTGATTTCGTCGAGCAGCACCTTGTCATCAACGGCGCATCGAACCTGATCGCCGGCGTGCTCGGCGAAGCCGGCAAACATGCCCGCGCTGCCGTCGGCATGGCTGCTCTGCCGCTCAATGCCGCAGTCGAGATCGATGCTATCATGGAAATCGCATAATGACGAATGCCTCATGGATCAAAGAGCTGCCGGTTGCGCACCGCGGCTATCATGACCTCAACAATGTCGTCTGGGAAAATACGCTTTCGGCCTTCTCGCGTGCCGTCGAAGCAGGCTTTGCCATCGAATGCGACCTGCATTACGCCTCCGATGCAGTGCCGGTCGTCTTCCACGATGAAGATCTGGAACGCCTCTGCAACCTGAAGGGCGACGTGCGTGAACGGACCTCCCAGGAGCTCGGTCTGATTGCCGTCGGCGGCACGAAGGACAAAGTGCCGACGCTGAAGCAGCTTCTCACCCTTGTGCAGGGCAAGGTACCACTGGTGCTGGAGCTCAAGGGCCGCGAAGCCGACGACGAGGGCTTTGCCGAGGCCGTTCTCGAAGTGCTAGAGGGCTACCAGGGCAAGGTTGCGCTGATGAGCTTCGACCATTGGCTGCTGAAGGACCTCAAGGACCTGAATTCGCCCTACCCGCTCGGCCTGACGGCCAACGGCAACACGGCCGAAGAATATGCCGTGCATGAAAAGGCAATGGAGATCGGCCTCGATTTCATCTCCTATTATTATGCCGACCTGCCGAACCCGTTCATCACCGGCCAGCGCGACAAGGGCATTCCGGTCATCACCTGGACGGTGCGCGACGATGAGGCCCGCAAGCATACATTCGAGAACGCCGACCAGATGACTTTCGAGGGCTTCGATCCACGCACGGCGGTTTGACGCTCGCTTTTTCGACAAGATCGTGCGCAGACTGGGAGGGAGCCCGCTCCCTCCTCCCAACGGCTTCGCATTTGCTTCATGACAGACGAATCGTCAGACGAACTTTCCATTCGCATCGAGCGATCATTCACTGCGATTTCCCCAGAGCGCTGGTCCAGGCTTTCGGGAGCATCGAAGGCGTGCGATATCATCGCCTATAACCCCTTCGTTTCGCATGCCTTTCTCTCGTCGCTGGAAGAATCCGGCTCGGCCACGGCACAGACCGGCTGGCTCGGCCATCACATGCTTCTGGAAACAGACAAGGGTGAACTGGTCGGTGCCCTGCCCGGCTATCTCAAGAACCACAGCCAGGGCGAATATGTCTTCGACCACGGCTGGGCCGACGCTTTCGAACGGGCCGGTGGCAGCTATTACCCGAAGCTGCAATGCTCGATCCCTTTCACGCCTGCAACCGGCCCTCGCCTGCTCGTGGCCGAAGGATTTGCAAGACTACCAGTTCAGAATGCCATGGCGGAAAGCCTCAAGGAGGTTGTACGCCGTCTCGATATTTCCTCGGCCCATATCACCTTCGTGCCAGAGGACGAGATGCCGGTCTTCGAGACCGACGGCTATCTCCATCGCACCGACAAGCAGTTTCATTTCATCAATGAAGGCTATGCCAACCACGATGAGTTCCTGGAAACGCTTGCCTCCCGCAAGCGCAAGGCACTGCGCAAGGAGCGTCGGACGGCGGTTGAAAACGGCATTACTATCGACTGGCTGACCGGAAAAGACCTGACCGAAAAAATCTGGGACCAGTTCTTCGCCTTCTACATGGATACCGGCAGCCGCAAATGGGGCCGCCCCTATCTGACGCGCAAATTCTACTCGCTGATCGGCGAGCGCATGGCCGACGACATCCTGCTCGTCATGGCGAAGCGCGACGGCCGCTATGTGGCAGGCGCCATCAATTTCGTCGGCGGCGATACGCTCTACGGGCGGCACTGGGGCTGCATCGAAGATCATCCCTACCTGCATTTCGAGGTCTGCTACCATCAGGCAATCGACTTCGCGCTGGAAAAGGGTCTCAAGAAGGTGGAGGCCGGCGCGCAGGGCGAACATAAGCTAGCGCGCGGCTACCTGCCGGTGACGACACATTCGGCCCACTATATCGCCCATGCGGGATTGCGCCGTGCGGTTGCCGACTACCTCGAGCGGGAACGGGAGGATGTCGAGTACATAAATGAGATGCTGAGCGAACACACTCCCTTCCGCAAGGGCGAACGGCTGCAGGAGGATTGACGCGCTTGGCTCCGCCGCGCTACGCGATCAAGGAAAGCATGAGGAGATTTCGCCATGACCAGCGCCGCCTATGACGACAACAACATCTTCGCCAAGATCCTGCGCGGCGAGATCCCGTCGCATCGCGTCTATGAGGACGACAAGACAGTCGTCTTCATGGATGTGATGCCGCAAGCGCCGGGCCATGTTCTGGTCCTGCCGAAGGCACCTTCCCGCAACATCTTCGACGCCGATCCGGCTTCGCTCTCTCACACTATCACCGTCGTCCAGAAGGTCGCCAATGCGGTGAAAGAAGCCTTCGACGCCGACGGCGTCTTCATCGCCCAGTTCAACGAGCCGGCAGCAGGTCAGACGGTTTTCCACCTGCATTTCCATGTCATCCCTCGGCATGAGGGCGTGGCACTCAAGCCGCATTCCGGCAAGATGGAGGACGGCGCGGTGCTCGCCGCCAACGCGGAGAAGATCAAGGCGGAACTCGCGTAACGGAAACACCGCCCGATTTGCGCGACATGCTTTAATGCAAATAAAAAGGCCGCTTTTCAACGGCCTTTTTCATTCTCTGGCTTTGAAGACTTACTTCTTGCGCGGAACCTTCGGAACCGTCGAACCCTTCTTGGGGGCGTCGCGAACTTCCGGTTCAGGCCGCGGCACGGTCTTGGCCTTTGTCTTCTTGACCGGCTTGGTCTTCAGCTCGCCATCATCCTCGTGAGCCGCTTCCGGGTGAACCAGTTCGGCCTCAGGCTTCGGCTTGATCGGCGCCGTTTCCGGAATGGCTTCCAGAATGAGGCCGGGCTTGCCGTCTTCCTTGGGACCGACGGTGACGTTGACGACGCCGCCCTTCTTCAGCTTGCCGAAGAGGATTTCGTTCGCCAGCGGCTTCTTGATGTTTTCCTGGATCACGCGGGACAGCGGGCGGGCGCCCATCTTCTCATCGTAACCCTTTTCGGACAGCCAGGCGATCGCATCCTCGTGCAGGTCGAAGGTGACGTTGCGTTCGGAGAGCTGAGCTTCAAGCTGCATGATGAACTTCTGTACGACCTTGTGGATGACGGCCGTCGGCAGCGCCGCGAACGGGATGATCGCGTCGAGACGGTTGCGGAATTCCGGCGTGAACAGGCGGGTCAGCGCCTCTTCGTCTTCGCCAGTGCGCTTGGACGAACCGAAGCCGATGGCGGCCTTGGCCATTTCCGAAGCGCCCGCATTGGTCGTCATGATGAGGATGACGTTGCGGAAGTCGATCTTCTTGCCGTTATGGTCGGTCAGCGTGCCGTGGTCCATGACCTGCAGCAGGATATTGTAGATATCTGGATGCGCCTTCTCGATTTCGTCCAGCAGCACCACGCAATGCGGATGCTGGTCGACGCCATCGGTCAAGAGGCCACCCTGGTCGAAGCCGACATAGCCGGGAGGTGCACCGAGCAGACGGGAAACCGTATGCCGCTCCATGTATTCCGACATGTCGAAGCGCAGTATCTCGACACCGAGCGAGGCGGCAAGCTGCTTGGCGACTTCCGTCTTGCCGACGCCGGTGGGGCCGGAGAAGACATAGGCGCCGATCGGCTTATTCGGTTCGCGCAAGCCAGCACGGGCCAGCTTGATCGAAGTGGACAGGGCTTCGATCGCCACATCCTGACCATAGACGACCGAGCGCAGCTCCTTCTCGAGATTGGCAAGAACGGCTTCGTCATCCTTCGAGACGGTCTTTGCCGGGATACGGGCCATCGTCGCAATCGTCGCTTCGATCTCCTTTTCGGTGATCAGCTTGCGGCGCCTGGACGGCGGCAGCAGCATCTGGGCCGCACCGGTCTCATCGATGACATCGATCGCCTTGTCCGGCAGCTTACGGTCCGAAATATAGCGAGCCGAGAGTTCGACAGCGGTCTTGATCGCCTCGTTCGAGTAGCGCAGGTGGTGGTATTCTTCGAAATAGGGCTTCAGGCCCTTCATGATCTCGATTGCATCGTCGATCGACGGCTCATTGACATCGATCTTCTGGAAGCGGCGGACCAGAGCCCGATCCTTTTCGAAGAACTGGCGGTATTCCTTGTAGGTGGTCGAACCGATGCAGCGGATCGCGCCCGAAGACAGGGCCGGCTTCAAGAGGTTCGAGGCATCCATTGCGCCGCCCGACGTTGCACCCGCACCGATGACGGTGTGGATTTCGTCGATGAAGAGCACGGCACCCGGATATTCTTCCAGTTCCTTGACGACCTGCTTAAGGCGCTCTTCGAAGTCACCGCGATAACGCGTGCCGGCGAGCAGCGTGCCCATATCCAGCGAAAAGATCGTGGCATCGGCCAGAGCTTCCGGAACCTTGCCTTCGACGATCCGCTTGGCAAGGCCTTCGGCAATCGCCGTTTTACCGACGCCGGGGTCACCGACATAGAGCGGGTTGTTCTTGGAGCGGCGGCACAGGATCTGGATGGTCCGGTTCACCTCGGCGTTACGGCCGATCAACGGGTCGATCTTGCCGCCCTTGGCCTTCTCGTTCAGGTTCACACAGTAAGCCTTCAGCGCATCCTGCTGCTTCTTCGGCCCGCTTTCCTCCTCATTGCCGCGTGCGGTCGGCTTGGACTCGGACTCGTCCTCAGCGCCGCGCGGTGGACGGCTTTCGGATACGCCGGGGCGCTTGCCGATACCGTGGGAGATGTAGTTGACGGCGTCGTAGCGGGTCATTTCCTGCTCCTGCAGGAAATAGGCAGCATGGCTCTCGCGCTCGGCGAAGATCGCGACGAGCACGTTGGCGCCAGTTACCTCCTCGCGGCCGGAAGACTGGACGTGGATCACCGCGCGCTGAATGACGCGCTGGAAACCTGACGTCGGCTTGGAGTCCTCGTCGTAACCGGTGACCAGGTTGGAGAGTTCGTTATCGACATATTCCAGGAGCGTTTTGCGGAGCGCGTCGAGGTCGACATTGCAGGCACCCATGACCGCAGCCGCATCGGCATCGTCGATCAGGGCGAGCAGCAGATGCTCGAGCGTCGCATATTCATGGTGCCGCTCGTTGGCAAAGGTCAGTGCCTGATGGAGCGCCTTCTCAAGACTAGGCGAAAATGTTGGCACGTTCAGTTCCTCACTTCTTTTCCATGACGCATTGCAGCGGATGCTGATGCTGCCGGGCAAAGTCCATCACCTGGCTCACCTTGGTCTCCGCTACCTCGTATGTGAATATTCCGCATTCGCCGACGCCGTGGTTATGGACATGCAGCATGATGCGGGTGGCACTTTCCCGATCCTTCTGAAAAAAACGCTCCAAGATGTGAATGACGAATTCCATTGGGGTGTAGTCGTCATTCAAAAGCAGTACGCGATAGAGATTAGGCTTCTTGGTCTTCGGCTTGGTGCGCGTGATGACCGAGGTTCGATTTCCGTTGTCCCCGTTCCTTTCGCTGTCGTTTTGCATCCGGATCGGTCTGGCGATCATTGTCATTCATTCCTCAATCAATCCGGCAGGGGAGCATGGGAGGGGTGCTTTCCCGACGAATATCTGAAACCCTAAGGTAGTTCATAATAGAGCGATTTTAAGCCCCTTGTTTCCGACTGCAATCACAATTCCGCAGGACTTGACGCAAAGGCCAAAAAAGTCTGCGTAAAAACCAGGGCAGGCTTCGGGAAACAAAAAAGACCGGCCGCAGATGCGGTGCCGGTCTTTGATTTTCAATAGGCGGCGCGCAATGCGCTACAAGATTTATGCGGCGGCGGGGGCTACCGGGGTCGCTTTCGAGACCTTGGCGGCAGTGGCGGCCATCGGTGCTTCGTAAGGCTTGTAAGCATTTTTGGCGAGGTCGGCATACATTTCGCCGAGTTTGGTCGCCTCGGTCACGAAAGCCTCATAGGAAGACTTCGCATAATTGGTCTGCAATTCGAAAGCCGCTTCGAAGCTCTTTAAGCCCGACAGCGTCTCGAAATGGGTGACGGCATCCTGGAAGGACTTCTTGGAATATTCGGCCGCCTCGGAGGCGATCGCCTGGAAACCCTTGGCAGTATCGGAATAGCTCTTCAGCATCGAATCCACAGTTTCCTTGCTCTTCCGGTTTACATCATCGAAATTGAACATGACCATCCTCCAATTGGCTGTTGCAGGCAGAAGGTAGCTGCAATGCACAAAGAGTCAAGTAGTCTTGTGCATCGCAAAACATCCACTGGTTGTGGTCGTTAACGACATTAAAGACCGGATTTTTGGGCACGTTCGTCTTTCATTGATTTTGCTAATATATATCAGGCGACTGCAACCGCAGGGTTATCATAAATTTTGGCGAACCAGCATATTTGGCGATCGGCGCAAACAAAAAAGCCGTGCATCGGCTGGCGATGCACGGCTTTTGATCGAAGTGACGGCCGATCAGAGATCGACGTCGAGAATTGCCATCGAGAAATTGTAGGAACGGTCACCGTCCTCGTCATCGATGTAGATGACACCCAGAAATTCTTCGCCAATGTAGACTTCCGCGGAGTCGTTCTTGCGCGGGCGCGCCTTCACCACGATCTGCGGGTTCAGCGTGCGTTTGAAATAGGCGTCGAGCTTCTTGATTTCTTCAGGCTTCACTCTTTTGATCTCCGTAAGCGACCTCGGTTGGCCGCTTCTTGCACAGGTAAAGCGGCGCTGTAAAGGTCGCAAGCTCCTGTTAGCAACGACTGTCTCCACCGGGATCTAGGCGTTTTTCCGCATTTTTCCAATGAAGGCTCAGATATCGGCGCCGATAACCTGATCCATCACACGTGCGGGCTCGGAGCAGCCGGCCTCACCGACAACCTTGGCAGGCACGCCCGCCACCGTGGTCTTTGGCGGCACCGCTTTCAGGACGACGGAGCCGGCGGCAACGCGCGAGCAGAAGCCGATCTCGATATTGCCGAGGATCTTGGCGCCTGCGCCGATCATTACGCCCGTGCCGATCTTCGGGTGACGATCGGCCCCTTCCTTGCCTGTTCCGCCAAGCGTCACACCATGCAGGATGGAGACATTGTCGCCGATGACAGCCGTTTCGCCAACGACGAGGCCGGTCGCGTGGTCGAGGAAGATGCCCTTGCCGATGCGAGCGGCGGGATTGATGTCCGTCTGGAAGACGCTGGAGGAGCGGCTCTGCAGGTACAGCGCGAAGTCGCGCCGGCCGCGGTTCAACAGCCAGTGCGCCAGCCGATGCGTCTGCAGCGCGTGGAAGCCCTTGAAGTAGAGAACGGCTTCCATGAAGCGCAGGCAAGCGGGGTCGCGATCATAGACTGCCTGGATATCCACGCGCAGGATCGAGCTCCATTCCGGCCAGTCCTCGAGCATTTCCTCAAAGGTCTGGCGCAGCAGGTTTGCCTGCATGTCGGGATGGTCGAGGCGCTCGCAGATGCGGTGGATGACGCATTCTTCGAGCGAGCGGTGGTTGATGACCGTCGAATAGAGGAAGGCTGCCAGCACCGGATCGCTTTCTGCAGCAAGGCGCGCTTCTTCTCGCAGACTGTCCCAGATAGGGTCCATCACCTTCAGCGGATGGGCTGCATCCAGCGTGCGGATATCCGTCTTAGCGACCATTTCCGGTCTCCTCATTTCCTGTTGGAATGCGATTATATAGAGGAAAACGCCGATAACATAAATGGGTGCCCGCGGCACACCGGTGCAGTGCGTTTTTCCTGGAAATCACGTTTATGTCACCTGCCGGCGACATCAGCCGGCAGCGACCTTGGCGTAGAATTCCAAGACAGCCTTCTTGAACACCCGGTCACCCACGGCGAGCATGTGGTCGCGGCCGGGGATATCCAGCGCTTCGGCGTCAGGCATCAGCGCCGCAAGCTCCTGGGGAGAACCGGCAATGTCGTCTTTCGTTCCAACCCCGATCAGGGTGGGCGCATCGATCTTGCCCATGTCGGCGCGGGCAACCAGATCGCGCGAACCCTTGATACAGGCGGCAAGCGCCTCACGGTCACTCTTCGTCTGCTCGGCAAAAGCGCGGAACATCTGCCCGCGCTGATGGGTGACGTAGGCAAGCGACGGCGCAAGCAGCGCATCGGCGATCGGGTCCCAATCGCCCACCCCATCGGTCATGCCGATACCGAGGCCACCGAGCACCAGCGAGCGGACGCGGTGTGGATGGGCAAGTGCCGCAAAGACGGAGATGCGGGCACCCATGGAGTAGCCCATCAGATTGGCCTCGGGAATACCGAGATGATCAAGCAGCGCGATCGCGTCACCAGCCATGAACCATGGCCTGTAAGCTTCGGCATCGCGCGGCTTGTCGCTGGCGCCATGCCCCCTGTTGTCGACGGCAATGACACGGTAGCCGGCGTCACCCAAAGTCTTCAGCCAGCCCGGATGAACCCAGTTGACGCTCGCCGACGAGGCAAAGCCATGAATCAGCAGCACCGGCGGGCCAGAGGGATCCCCCTCGTCGAAGAAAGCGAGTTTCAGTCCATCATGAGTGAAGCTTGAAAATGCAGGCGTATTCAGGTTCATCGGGTCGTCCTTGTTTGGCGCGACCATAGTCGAGCGACCTTTGAGCGTGAAGCCAAAAACTCGCATTGGAGCCTTGCTTTGGCACTACACTTTTCCTTCGAAGGCCTATAAGGTCCGCGCAGAATATCAAAGCATTCGGAGACAGACATGGCCGGCCACAGCATTCCCCACTTCCAGAACGACGGCGGTCACCGCGTTATCGAAGTCGGCGTCAAGGAATTCATGTGCACCGGTGCCTCCGCTCCCTTCGATCATCCGCATATCTTCATCGATATGGGCGATGACAACGAGAAGGTCTGCTCCTACTGCTCGACCCTCTATCGCTACAATACGTCGCTGAAGGCCAACCAGACCAACCCGCCCGGCTGCGTCTTCCACATCAAGGCAGCGTAATTTTCCTCTTCTTTTAGATCGGACACCCCATGCCGGTCGAACATGCCGCCATCATCGGCGCCGGAATTGCAGGCCTGACAGCCGCGCTGGCGCTCGCAAGGCGTGGCATCAGTTCCGATATTTTCGAACAGGCGTCCGAGCTTGCAGAGGTAGGTGCCGGCCTGCAGATCTCTCCCAATGCATCGCGCGTGCTTGCCGAACTCGGTGTGCTCGACGGGCTGGCCAACCTCTGGCTCGAGCCGCAATCCATCCGGCTGATCTCAGGCAGTTCGCTGCGCGAGCTTGCGGCAGTGCCTGCCGGGAGTTTCGCCCGGAATCGCTGGGGAGCACCCTACGGCGTCCTGCATCGCAAGACGCTTCAAAAGGCTCTTCTGGATGCGGTGATCGCCAATCCGCTTTGCACGCTGCATCTCGGAACACGATTCGAATCGGATCTGCCGCAGGGCCGGCGTTCGGCCGATGTCATCATCGGCGCCGACGGCGTCTGGTCCAGACTGCGGCAGGCAATACCAGGCGCCCCTGTCCCGCAATTCTCCGGAAATATCGCCTTCCGTTTCACCATCGCAGAAGCCGAAGCGCCGGGCTTTCTCGACCGCACCAGCGTCTCGGCCCTGCTCGGCTCCTCGGCGCATATGGTCTGCTATCCGCTGAAGGAAACAGGCGGCTTCAACATGGTGGCAATCACCGCCGGCAATATTGCTCCGCAAGCCTGGCAGGGCGCGCCGACACAGGCCCAGCAGGAGCTTCTGCAGTCGCGCTTCCGTCGCTGGCATCCTGTTATCGCCGGTCTGCTTCGCGGGCGCAGCGACATCACCTTCTGGCCGCTCTTCGAAGCGACGCCGGGCAAGTGGCAGGATGGGAACAAGACCGTGCTGATCGGCGATGCAGCGCATGCGATGATGCCTTTTGCGGCGCAGGGCGCGGCAATGGCGATCGAGGATGCCTTCGAGCTTGCGGCCTTCCTCGCCACCCGTCCGGTTTCCGAAGCCATCTCGCTTTTCGAGCGGCATCGCACGCCGCGCATCGCCAAGCTTCGCCAGCGCGGCGCCTTCAACCGCTTCGCCTATCATGCAAGCGGACCGATCCGCCTCGGCCGGGATATCGTGCTGTCGCTGAAACCGCCGCAAAGCCTCGCGGCGGATCTTGACTGGATTTACGGCTACCGCCCCATCGGCTGATCAAATGGCGGCTGATCAAATGGCGGCTGATCAGACGGCGTTTGCCGCAGCAAAACCGCGTTCGATATCGGCCTTGAGGTCAACGATATCTTCGAGGCCGATCTGCAGGCGAATGACCGGACCTTCAGCCGGCGCCTTGGCGATCTTACGGTCAGAGAGATTGACCAGCACGGCAAGGCTTTCGTAGCCCCCCCAGGAATAGCCGAGGCCGAAATAAGAGAGAGCATCGAGGAAGGCATGCGCCTTCGGCTTGACTTTCTGCGGATCGCTGGCCTTGAGCACGAAGGAAAAGATGCCGCTGGCACCCTTGAAGTCACGTTTCCAGATATGGTGCGACGGGAAGCTCGGCAAGGCTGGATGCAGGACGCGGGCAACCTCTTCGCGGCTTTCGAGCCATGTGGCGATCGCCAATGCGCTTTCATAGTGGCGCTCCAGCCGGATACCCATGGTGCGCAGACCGCGCAGGATCTGATAGGAATCGTCAGGCGCACCGCAAAGGCCGAGCGTTCCATGCGTCTCGATCAGCCTCGGCCAGTGCTCGGCATTGGCGGAAATGGTTCCCATCAGAATGTCGGAATGTCCCGATGGATATTTGGTCGAGGCATGGATGGACACGTCGACGCCGAAATCCAACGGCCGGAAATAAAGAGGTGTGGCCCAGGTGTTGTCCATCAGCACGACGGCACCGTGCTTGTGTGCCCCCGCCGCGATTGCCGGGATATCCTGCATCTCAAAAGTATTGGAGCCAGGAGCCTCGGTCAGCACGACCGTAGTGTTCGGCTTGAAGAGCGTTTCGATGGCCGCGCCGATCGCCGGATCGAAATAATCGACCCCGACCCCCATACGTTTCAGGATCGTGTCACAGAAATGGCGCGTCGGACCGTAGACGGAATCGACGATCAGGACGTGATCGCCCGCGGCGACATAGGCGAGGATCGCGACCGTGACGGCGGCGAGCCCAGAAGGTACCAGCACAGTGCCGGCCGAGCCTTCGAGCGCATTGATCGCTTCGGCCAGAGCGTCGGTCGTCGGCGTGCCGCGGGTACCGTAAGTGTATTTCTTGTTGCGTGTCTCCATGGATTTGGCATCGGGAAAGAGCACCGTCGAAGCGCGCACCACCGGCGGATTGACGAAACCGTGATAATCTGCGGGGTCGTAGCCGATATGGGAAAGACGGGTGTTGATGCCGGCGCCCGGCAGGAGACTGTCTAGATCTTTCATGTGGGAAATGGCCTTCTGGCGAGGGTATGCAAAGGCCGAACTCTTGAACCGCGTCGCCATCAGGGTCAACCCCTACAACTCGACGTGATAGCCTCGCCCCGCAAAGCCGTCGGCCTTTACTTCGCGATTTCAGCGCTATTTTTTCCTCAAGCTAGAGCCCAATTTCTAGCCAAGTGCCTAGAGACGCAGCGCAATCTACCAAAATGCTGAATTTTGCCGCAATTATTGGCCGCGACACTTGACCATAGTGACATTTGCGACTGTGATAGACCTACTCGCGCCGGGAGGGTTGCGGGAAACGGGGAGGCACACGGGCAATTTCAATCCGGCCACTCCTCAAAACGATAAAATATAAGACAACGGAAAAAAGGTTGGGAAAAATGAAGTACAAGCTCCTGTCCGCAGCTGTCGGCGCAGCAGTTTTCGCTCTTGGCGCTTCGGCCGCTTCGGCCACAACTCTCGGAGACGTAAAGGCAAAAGGTTTTGTCCAGTGCGGCGTCAACACCGGTCTTGCCGGCTTTGCTGCCCCTGACGCGTCCGGCAACTGGTCGGGCTTCGACGTTGACTTCTGCCGCGCGGTTTCCGCTGCGATCTTCGGCGATCCCAACAAGGTGAAGTTCACCCCCCTCAGCGCCGCCAACCGTTTCCCTGCGCTGCAGTCCGGTGAAGTCGACGTGCTCGCCCGCAATACGACCTGGACGATCAACCGCGACACCGCTCTCGGCCTGAACTTCCGCTTCATCAACTATTATGACGGCCAGGGCTTCATGGTTCGCAAGAGCCTGAACGTGAAGTCGGCTCTGGAACTCTCCGGCGCATCCGTCTGCGTACAGTCGGGTACCACGACCGAGCTCAACCTCGCCGACTACTTCAAGGCCAACAATCTCCAGTACAATCCGGTGGTCTTCGAGAAGCTCGACGAAGTCAACGCCGCCTATGACTCCGGCCGTTGCGACGTCTACACGACTGACCAGTCCGGCCTCTACTCGCTGCGTCTGACGCTGAAGAACCCCGACGAACACATGATCCTGCCGGAAATCATCTCCAAGGAGCCGCTCGCGCCGGCCGTCCGCCAGGGTGACGACCAGTGGTTCGATATCGTTAGCTGGGTCGGCTACGCGATGATCAACGCCGAAGAATTCGGTATCACCCAGGCCAATGTCGACGACATGAAGAATTCGCCGAACCCGGATATCAAGCGCTTCCTCGGCGTTGAAGCCGACACGAAGATCGGTACCGATCTCGGCCTGACCAACGACTGGGCCTACAACGTCGTCAAGACCGTCGGCAATTATGGCGAAGTCTTCGAAAAGAACATCGGCCAGGGCAGCCCGCTGAAGATCTCGCGCGGCCTCAACGCTCTCTGGAACAAGGGCGGCATTCAGTACGCTCCGCCGGTTCGCTAACCGGCATCAGGCATGAAAAGCCGGAAAGGCGGGAAACCGCCTTTCCTCATCCTCCTATAAAAAAGCTCCGAAAAGGGGCGCATAACGTGGGGAATTGGCCAGGCATGACGCATCAGGTTGCGGATTCATCCTCTTTGACTAGGAGCGGCTGGAGCTTCCAGTCTGCCCTCTATGACCCGACAATTCGGGGCATCTTCTTCCAAGCTCTTACCATTGTCTTGCTGGTCGCGCTGATCTGGTCGATTGCTCACAATACGGCAGTCAACCTGGCACGCGCCAACATCGCATCGGGTTTCGGCTTTCTGAACGGGCGCGCCGGTTTCGAAGTCGGCCAGTCGCTGATCCAATATTCGAGTGATTCGACCTACGGCCGCGCACTTCTCGTCGGCCTTCTGAACACGCTGCTGATCGCCGTCACCGGCATCATCACTTCAACAATAATCGGCTTCGTCATCGGCATCGGCCGCCTGTCGCGGAACTGGCTGATTGCCAAGCTCTGCACGGTCTATGTGGAAGTCTTCCGCAACATTCCGCCGTTGCTCGTGATCTTCTTCTGGTATTCTGGCGTTCTGGCTATTCTGCCCAATGCCCGTGACTCGCTGCATCTCCCCCTCGGATCATATCTGAACAATCGCGGCCTCGCCTTCCCCAAGCCGATCTTCGGCGACGGTTTCTGGCTGGTCGGCGTTGCTTTTGCTGTCGCGATCATTGCCACTGTTATCACCGCACGGTGGGCGCATCGCCGGCAGGCAGCGACAGGTCAGCCGTTCCACACGATCTGGGTTTCGATCGGCCTCATAGTCGGCCTGCCGCTCATTGCCTTTCTGCTCGCAGGCGCACCGCTGTCTTTTGATTTCCCGGTCGCCGGCAAGTTCAATCTGACCGGCGGTTCCGTGGTCGGCCCGGAATTCATGTCGCTTTTCCTGGCGCTTTCCTTCTATACGGCCGCCTTCATAGCCGAGATCGTGCGCTCGGGCATCCGCGGCGTGCCGAAGGGACAGACGGAGGCAGCAGCGGCACTCGGCCTGCATCCTTCGGCAATCACCCGGCTGGTGGTCATTCCGCAGGCGTTCCGCATCATCATTCCGCCGCTGAGCAGCCAGTATCTGAACCTCACCAAGAACTCGTCGCTGGCTATTGCCATCGGCTTTGCCGATCTCGTCGCCGTCGGCAGCACGACACTGAACCAGACCGGTCAGTCCGTAGAGGTTATTCTCATCTGGATGGTCATCTATCTCGCCATCAGCATCGTGACCTCGCTGCTGATGAACTGGTTCAACGCCAAGATGGCATTGGTGGAGAGATAAGATGAGTGACAGTTTCGTCAGAACCAGCATGCTGGCCCAGGAGCCGCCGCCATCTGGAGAAAAGGGCGCCGGAGCCTGGATACGCCGCAACCTGCTTGCTACACCCAAGGATATCGTCCTCACCCTTCTGGCAGTGACCTTCCTCGCCTGGGCCTTGCCGCATGCCATCAACTGGCTGTTTGTACAGGCGGTCTGGACCGGCCCGGACCGCACCTTCTGCGCCACTGCCGTCCAGGGCGGCATCCAGCCGGACGGCTGGAGCGGTGCGTGCTGGGCCTTCGTCAATGCCAAATTCGACCAGTTCATTTTTGGACGTTATCCGCTCGACGAGCGCTGGCGGCCGACGCTGGTGGGCATTCTCTTCGTGCTGCTGCTCGTGCCGATGCTCATTCCATCTGTGCCGCGCAAGGGGCTGAATGCGATCCTGCTGTTCATCGTGCTGCCGGTCGTCTCCTTCATTCTGCTTTACGGCGGCTTTGGACTGGAAATAGTCGAGACACCGCTCTGGGGCGGGCTGCTGGTGACGCTGGTGCTTTCCTTCGTTGGCATCGCCGTCTCCTTCCCGGTCGGTATTATTCTGGCACTCGGAAGACGCTCGCAGATGCCGATCATCCGCACGGTCTGCATCATCTTCATCGAGGTCGTCCGCGGCGTGCCGCTGATCACAGTTCTTTTCATGGCGAGCGTCATGCTGCCGCTTTTCCTGCCGGCCGGCTGGACGGTGGACAAGCTGTTGCGCGCGATCGTGGGTGTGTCGATCTTTGCCTCCGCCTATATGGCCGAGGTCATCCGCGGCGGCCTGCAGGCAATTCCCAAGGGCCAGTTCGAGGGGGCCGATTCACTCGGCCTCGGCTACTGGCAGAAGATGCGGCTGATCATCATGCCGCAGGCGATCAAGCTGGTGATCCCGGGTATCGTCAACACCTTCATCGGCATGTTCAAGGATACCTCGCTGGTGTCGATCATCAGCATGTTCGATCTGCTCGGCATCGTTCGCCTCAACTTCGTCGATCCGAACTGGGCAACCGCGGTAACGCCGCTGACAGGGCTGATATTCGCCGGCTTCGCCTTCTGGCTTTTCTGCTTCGGCATGTCGCGCTATTCAGCATTCATGGAACGTCATCTCGACACCGGCCACAAACGATAAGAATAGGAACACGCAATGGCAGAAGCCCAAACAAAGAAGATGACCGTGTCGGCGACCGACGTTGCCGTCGAGATCATCAACATGAACAAGTGGTACGGTGATTTCCATGTGCTTCGCGACATCAACCTGAAGGTCATGCGCGGCGAGCGTATCGTCATTGCCGGCCCTTCGGGTTCCGGCAAGTCGACGATGATCCGCTGCATCAACCGTCTGGAGGAGCATCAGAAGGGCAAGATCATCGTTGACGGCACGGAGCTGACCAACGACCTGAAGAAGATTGACGAAGTGCGCCGCGAAGTCGGCATGGTGTTCCAGCACTTCAACCTCTTCCCGCATCTGACGATCTTGGAAAACTGCACGCTGGCGCCGATCTGGGTGCGCAAGATGCCGAAGAAGCAGGCGGAAGACATTGCCATGCACTTCCTGAAGCGCGTCAAGATCCCCGAACAGGCCAACAAATATCCGGGCCAGCTTTCGGGTGGCCAGCAGCAGCGCGTGGCGATTGCCCGCTCACTCTGCATGAACCCGAAGATCATGCTGTTCGATGAGCCGACCTCGGCGCTCGATCCGGAAATGATCAAGGAGGTGCTGGATACGATGGTCGGCCTTGCCGAAGAAGGCATGACCATGCTCTGCGTCACCCACGAAATGGGCTTTGCGCGTCAGGTTGCGAACCGCGTGATCTTCATGGACCAGGGCCAGATCGTCGAGCAGAATTCACCGGCCGAATTCTTCGACAATCCTCAGCACGAACGCACCAAACTGTTCCTCAGCCAGATCCTGCACTGATCGAACACTGATATCGGCGTATAGAAATTCAAAACCCGCCGGCTGATTGCCGGCGGGTTTTGCGCATTTAACGGAAAGCCGCAGAGCGCAGCAGCCTGCTTTTAAAATCAAATCATAACCGTTTCAAAAAATGGGACACGTAGAACCTCAGGGATGCGGACGACACGCTTTCCCGATCGGCCGCAAGGATGGCAACATCTATTGGATCAGTTGCTTCCATCGTTCGGACGGGATTTCCGTGCCTCGGTGCTGCTGGAAGAGGCTGTTTTTCCGTCCGGCTGCTGGCCGAAATAGGTCCCGCCAAGATGTCCTCCGGCACTGGTGTTCTCGACCTGCCGTTCCGTTCGCTTGCGGATATCGTCTGCATTGGTCTTGCTCATTCTGATCTCCATAGTTTGAAGAAATGGATATCTGGACAACCGATGCAGGCCGATAGGGTTCCATAAAAGATGGCCGCGGCAGCTTGGCACAGGCAGATCTCGGAACCAAAATGAGGGCGAAAGCTTTTCTGCCTTGGTTATGACAAAGCCGACGCTATATCCTTCGCGCGATATCCAAAGGAGACGGAAATGAAAAAAATACTCGCGACCACAATCGCCGCAGCCTCGTTGCTCCAGGCTTTTGCCATGAGTGCCGGCGCAGCGGACCTGGTACGGAGGGAGCCGCCGGTAGCTCCCGATGTAAGTGGGGGCGTGAAGATCGGCTACCTTGCCTGCGATATCGGCGGCGGCGTCGGCTATGTGCTCGGGTCCTCCAAGCAGATCGATTGCGTCTTCCAGCCGACGAGCAGCAGCGAATCGCCTGAGCACTACAGTGGCGCACTGCGCAAGTTCGGCGTGGATCTCGGCTTTACCACGCGCGGTCGCCTGCTCTGGGCAGTCTTTGCACCGACAGCCGGCTATCACCGCGGCTCGCTGGCTGGCCTCTACCAGGGCGCAACCGCTGAAGCCACGCTCGTCGGCGGCATCGGCACCAACGTGCTCTTCGGCGGCACTTCCGGCTCGATCCATCTGCAGACGATCAGCGTCACCGGCCAGCTCGGCATCAATGTTGCCGCGACAGGCACGTCCATGACGCTGACACCCGAAGGCTAAGTCGGCAAGCCGGAGAAATCGGGCTGGCCGCGCATTCAACTTTGATCATGCCTGGCCAGCCCTTATTCCGTTATCAAAATCATCGTCCGCAGCGAGCAGAAGTCTGCTGCTCAGTTCAAATTCTTTGAATACGATTGCACCCCGACGCATACGTTCGGAGTCAAAGCCTCTGTATCTAGCAAATTCTTCAAATTCGAATGCCTCAAATGAGTCGGCTCTTGACGTGACGGTCGACGAGCCTCCGGACAAAATCGTCCTCGGCAAAATCTCTCAACCACCCCATCCAAGGAAGTGATACAGAAAGGCTTGAGCTCTGCCATCTGTATTGATCTTGAAACCAATTGGAATCGAACTTATCTCTTTTTCGCTCCCGGCAGGAGCACGCCGCCCGTCAGTTGCGAAGCTGTTGACAGCACTGCCTTGGTGGAAAGTCGAACCCGTTCATGTTTTTTGATCGGGCTCAGAAGCGGTTGACGGGTGACGCTTCAAAAAGAGTCCGGGAGAAAAGAACATGTCCGTCAACGACATTAGGCCTACCACAATCGAGGGCATTAGGCGCCTCGCGAAAACCATCTCCAAGCAGGACGACGTTGCCCATTCAGTGGGTCTCGATCGCGCATCGGTTCGAGCCGGTTTTTCAAACTACACCAACGCTCTGCGGACGCTGCAAGCCTCAACGGTTGTTCCGTCATCGCCCATTTTCTCCACGTTCATCAGCGTTCATTGGCGGAACCCGAAGACAAAGGCGAGTGGCAACGAGATCATCGAGGTCTCGCTATCAAAGCCCCTCGACGAGATCATCGCAACTCGCCAATACAAGCAGGCTCGCGGACTGGGATACTTCACGCGCTGGGCGTCCGACCTGATCCACTGCCAGATGAATATAGAGGGCGCGGATTCAGCTCTTGCCCTCGCGTGTAAAGCGGCGCGTACATTGCAGTTTATGGCTTCCACCGGACTTAAGCCCTCCTCAAAAAGGATGCCCATCAGGGGTGATTTTGGACGTGACCTCCCCGGAAGAGATCACGGCAGCAGCTGGTACGATCCCGTCGAAAAGCGTTTCCTCTTCGTCGATGAACCCTACGCGGCAGCGGTAGAGGATCGGCAGCAGGAGCGCAGTACATGGTCTCTTCGCAATCGCTGGGAAATTGCCAAGCCGCTTTGGGCTGGTATGTACTATCCGGAAGGCGGGAGTGAGCTTTATCTGATTTCGGATGAGCAGAAAGGCTTGCCACTTGGACCGGTTCTTTTGGCGCTGTCGCGCATGCCCGCCCCTGTTGTACCCGAAAACTGCAAACGGGTGACCGTGACTGATGGCGAATTGTTTCGGTCACCTGGGGAAGTACGGGACGCAGAAGAAAAAGCTCAGAAAGCGAAACAGAAGCGCGGCCCCCGGACGACGGGCAATACCGTGCCGTACCGGATGGTGATGGCTTCTGGCCGGCGGCCGAATGTAAAAATGGCTATCGCCACGCATCAGCGTGTCGGCCAACTATTGAAGGATGTTATAAGTGCGACCCGGCAACGAGCCGGAATCGTCAACAGGCTCGCTTCCGTTCGTTCGGAACTGGATGATTGGGTCCAGCTTGAGTATGACAGTAACACCCTGCCGAACGATGTATTCTTCGAACTCTACTATCATGAGCGCAACATTGTGCCTGATGATGAGTATGGCATCGCCGGCCGCAGCCTTCACATCGAACGCTTGCAGGAAGCGAAGGCGCTGATCGCCTCCTCCTATCCCGATTGCAAGCCAGTTCGCGGTCTGCTTCGAAAGCTCGACCTTGCGCTTCAGTCTCTGACGAGTTGGAAGTGAAATTCAGCGCGCCTCAGGGCATGACCTCGAGGCGCGCTCGCACCAGATTGTCGCCCATGTCCTAGGTACGGAGTGTTACCGATGTCTCCGGGTCGGACAAAGATAAAGATGGCGACCCCTGCAGGACTCGAACCTGCGACCTGCTGCTTAGAAGGCAGCTGCTCTATCCAGTTGAGCTAAGGGGCCGTCTGTCTGCATATGTCGCGAGCCCGCGACACCAGCATTTCTGTCTCAAGCAGCGGGCGGATCAGTGCGTCCAGGGCTGGGTACGGGTATAGCGGAAATTATCCGGGTAAGCGACGACCTGGCGCGCGGGATCCTTGGGCGCGATCACGCGGTATTCGATGCCGTTGCGCTTGGCATAGGCCTCGGCAAGTTCCTGCGTTTCGAAGGTCAGCTTCAGCTGCTGGCGCATATCGCCCGAAGACGTGTAGCCCATGATCGGGTCGATCTTGCGTGGCTGCTCCTGATCGAACTCCAGCACCCAGAGATGCGTCTTGGCCTTGCCGGACTGCATTGCGGTCTTGGCCGGACGATAGATCTTAGCAGACATGACTGCGGCGCCTCCGATATGCGGGCCACGCCCGCCTTTCATAACTCAGCCTGGGATCAGGCTTGCTTCCATACCGAACATCGCAGGAAGAAGTGAATTTTGCTTAGCCGCGAATCCCCGTTTTTTCAAGGGAAAAGCGCTGCTGCCACAGGATCGGTGGATCGACGAAACCGATTGCCGCATAGCGCGTTTCTTATACGGAGCGCTTAAGGCGCAGCCCTCGTAGCCGGGTGTGGATAAGCGGGCAATCCTGTCACACAATCCGAAATGTTTCGGATTGTTGCATGTTTTGATCGCTTTCTAATTGTTATGACCGGCATAGGCGACTACGATGTCTACCAACCGTTGTGATACGGGTGAGAGCTATGAGAACTTCTGCAGAATTCCATGCCATCATGATTGGAGCAAGCATCACTGCGTTTTTCTACGCAGCGATCAGCTATGCTCAGTATGTCGGCCTGCTTGCTCAAGGCTGAGTCACAGCACGCCTGAGCATGCGTGATTTGCGACGTGAATGGTATCGTCGCCATCTTCCGGTGCGAAACACGTCCCGAACAAAAATATCTCTGCAGCCACAGGCGACGACACGCTGCGAAGCCATCTCAAATTGCGGAAGATATTGGGAGAATAATGGTCGGAGTGGAGAGATTCGAACTCCCGACCCTCTGGTCCCAAACCAGATGCGCTACCAGACTGCGCTACACTCCGAGCCTTTGATGGCAGCGGGAATACACGCTTCCCCCTGCCCTAGCAACCCCATAAATCTGCCTTTCCCGGCAGTTTTCACAGGCTTACTTCACCTTTTTCGTTGTCGTGGCGCTGACGATGCGATCGCCGGGGCGAATATTGAGCTTGCGGGCTGTGCCGGCATTCACCTCGACCACATAGCGAACGTCGCCCATCGAATCGATGATGTCGCGGGAATAGGGCGTGGCGTCTTCCTTGATATGGGTGATCACACCGCGATCGTCGGCAAAGAGCATATCGAGCGGCAGGAGGGTATTTTCCATCCACATGGTGACGCGCCGCGATGTGCCGAAATCGAAGATCATACCGGCGTCTTCGGCCATCGCCTTGCGAAACATCAGGCCATAGGCGCGCTGGTCGCCGGTGGCCGCGATCTCCACGGTGAAGTGCAGCATCTTGCCGGCAGCCGTCTGGATGATCAGCGGCTCTTTTTCGAATCGCATGTCCTGCTGCGCAAATGCCGGCAGGGCGACCATGAAAAAAAGCGCCATGAAGGCGCCTCTTATCATCTCGACCGGGAACAGGCCGCCCATCAGTGAGACCGGCCCACCGGGCTCGGAACATCCGGATGGATCTCGGCGGCCATCAGGCCCTTCTCGCCGTCGCCGAAGCGCACCAGCACCACCTGTCCGGGGCGCAATTCGGTGAGGCCGAAACGGCGGAGCGTCTCCATGTGCACAAAGATGTCTTCCGTGCCCTCGCCGCGCGTCAGGAAGCCGAAGCCCTTGGTGCGGTTGAACCACTTCACGAGGGCACGCTCGAGGCCGCTGGTTGCCGTGACCTGCACATGGGTGCGAACCGGCGGCATCTGCGATGGATGAACCGCAGTCGACTGGTCCATGGAGAGAATCTTGAAGGCCTGGTAGCCACGCTCGCGGCGCTGGACGAGAGCGACGATGCGGGTGCCTTCGAGGATGGTCTGGTAGCCATCGCGGCGAAGGCAGGTTACGTGCAGCAAGACGTCCTGCATGCCGTTGTCAGGAACGATGAAGCCAAAGCCCTTGGCCACGTCGAACCATTTCACCACGCCGGTGATTTCAACGAGATCGACCGGTTCCGCCGACAATTCTTCAAGGTCGGTGAAGCCATTCGATGAAATCCTGTCAGCCATGTCGCCAGCCCCTCAATACGCGTCACACTGTTACGGTTAACTGATTCTTGAAATCAAGATTAACATCTTGGTAACGGATAAGCGCAAGTCCTAGTTTTCGGTTATTCCCAACTGTACATTTTATAGCGATGACTTGCCCGAAACTGGTGTCTGTTACCCAGACGGGCTAGCCCAAAAAGAGAGAGGAAACAAAATGCGCTATCTCCACACCATGGTTCGCGTCAAAGATCTCGACGCCTCCCTCCATTTTTACTCCGCCCTGTTCGGTCTCGAGGAAATCCGCCGCCATGATAACGAAAAGGGCCGCTTTACGCTCGTTTTCCTGGCTGCTAGGGACGATATCGACCGTGCCCGTAGCGAAAAGACTCCCTGCCTCGAACTCACCTACAACTGGGACACGGAAGATTATACTGGAGGACGCAATTTCGGTCACCTCGCCTATGAGGTGGATGATATCTACGCGCTCTGCCAAAAGTTGATGGACAACGGTATAATCATCAACCGTCCACCGCGCGACGGCAACATGGCCTTCGTGCGTTCGCCCGACGGCATCTCGATCGAGATCCTGCAGAAGGGCGAAAAACTGGCTCCGGCCGAACCCTGGCTGTCCATGGGCAATACCGGCACCTGGTAAGCCAAGCTGCGGGCAAGCTTCGCAAGGCACTCTCCGGCTCTATCGTAACGGAAGCGCGCTTTCGGGCGCCTTCCGCATTCACCGGAGATTTCTCGGTTGACCAGAAATAACAAGCGGATTGCCCCTCCGAGCCGGCAGGCTGTCGGTGCTTTGCTGATTGCCAGTTCCGTCCTGGCGCTTTCCGGCTGCGTTTCCGACAAGAAGGCGCTTGATTCGGCCGCCGTCGCCGCGCCGGCTGCAGCAGCGGGACAGCCAGCGCCGCGACTGGCTGCGGCAATGCCGGCCGCATCGACGCCCACGGCACCAAAGCAACTCTATCGCGATCCGATGCTGACGAATGTTTCCGGCGTCGATCCGCAGGTTGCGGTGCAGGATCCGAATGCGGCACCGTCCGCTCCACCCGTCGATCCGGCCATTCAGCCGCAGCAGCCTGCCAATATCGGCGGCCTCGTCATGCAGTCGACGCGAATCAATGCGCAGGCGATGAGCATCTTTTCCGATCATCAGCCGCTGCCACAGAACAACTCGACCTCCACGGTCATCCAGCCGCAGGGCGCGAACGCTTACGCACCTGAGAATGCCGGCCCAAGATCGAGCGTGTTCAGCGCGCCGCCGGAGCCACAGCAAGGCGAGATGCTGCCGCAGCAATCGTCGCAGAATACCAGCACGAGGATTGCGCCCGTACAGACCGCCTCGCTTGCCGGCGGCAGCATTCCGGGATCGACGACGAATGCGCTCTACAGTGCGCCGAAACAGAACCTGCTCAGCAGCCTTTCCGGGCTTCTGCAGAAGGTATCGCTGCCTGGCATGACGCGTGTCGCGCCGAATGGCCTGCATGTGCAGAACGACAGCGTCCAGGTCGGCTGCTTCAAACCCGATCTCATGCGGGTCATCAAGACGGTCGAGACCCATTTCGGCAAGCCGGTCGTCGTGACATCGGGCTACCGCGATCCGCAGCATAACCGTGAAGTCGGCGGCGCCGAAGAATCGATGCACAAGAGCTGCGAAGCTGCTGATATCCAGATCGACGGCATCAGCAAATGGGATATCGCCCAATATATTCGCTCGCTGCCGGACCGTGGCGGCGTCGGCACCTATTGCCACACGGATTCGGTCCATCTGGATACCGGCAATGCTCGCGACTGGAACTGGGGCTGTGGCCGCAAGAGCGCGCCGATTGCTTCAGCAAGGGCCATATGACTTTCAGCCCTTGAACAGCATGACGTAAGGGAAGCGGTCGGCATCTGATTTCCAGCGACCGTTGCAGCCCTTTGATTCGGCTGCAATAATCTTCATTTTCCACAAGTGGGAACGAACTGTCATTTTTTTGAAAAATTTCAAATTTGCCGCTTGCGGGATCGGAAGTGCCTGACTATAAGGGCGCCACCACAGCACGCGCCCTTCGTCTATCGGTTAGGACGACAGATTTTCATTCTGTAAAGAGGGGTTCGACTCCCCTAGGGCGTGCCACTTCCTCTTATAATACAGTGCTCTATCTACTGCTTGCGGAACGCATTGCGCCCTCCTATTTGAGTTGCAAGCCTGCGCCCTTCGTCTATCGGTTAGGACGACAGATTCTCATTCTGTAAAGAGGGGTTCGACTCCCCTAGGGCGTACCAAATTATATAATTATGTCATGTAGATAGTACTGATTCATAACAGCCGGACAACCATTGCCATTATGGGGCACGCCAGGGCACGTGAATGGGCAGTGCATATTCTTCTCGGGAAAGTGCCAACGTTTCGCAATGAGAACCAATCCTAAAGGATTGGACAACCGGGGGCAGCTCGCCTCCTTGCCCGGGCCATCTCCTCGTCTCGCGTTCCACTTATCACCTCCCTCTTCTATCCCTTCAACTCCTTCTTTAGTTCGTTGAAGAAACGCCAGTCAGTGCCCTCGGCCAGGAGCTTCTGGGGTGTACTCTTGAGCATCCCGACTTCGTGGAGGCGTAGGGCATAGAAGCGCAGGGTGTCCTCAGCGCTATACTCGCGCCACTGATATGGCAGCGCCTTCATAACTTGTAGGGCATGGTCATAGCGCTTAGTATAGCCCTGTTCCACCATGAATTGTGCAGATTGCTGGGGCTCGCTGGCGCAGAAATCCGCCGCTTTCAAGATGGCGCGGAGGGCGCGCTTGGTGGCCACCGGATTCGTGCGGACGAACTCTCGATTCCCAGCCAGCATGCAGCAAAAGTATTGCGACCAAGGCCGGTCCACGGTGCTGCTAATCACCACATGGCCGATTTGCTGCTCCCGCATCTCCTGTGGTTCGGGAGGGAAGCCCAGATAGGCATCGATCTTCCCCTCACTTAGGAGCCGGACGGACTCGGGTCCGGGATACGCCACGAAGTGTATGTCCTTACGGACGTCCAGGCCGACGTAAGCCGCGATCGAGGCGAGGAAGACGAATCGGCTGGAATCTAGCGCCGGTACCGCCACGGTCTTCCCCTTGAGGTCGCGGATCGTCTGGATGCGATCGGTCCCGAACAACTCAAAGCAGCCGACGTGGAGTCCTGCCAGAATGACGATAGGATCCCCCGCCTCCAGGCGGAGAAGGAGCGGAGCGGCGAAATGCCCATTGAGATCGGCTTCGCCTGAGGCCAGGGCCGTCTCGATGTCTGCGGTTCCCTCCTTCCGGAGGTGCTGCACTTCGGTGAACCCTTCGCCGTGCAACAGTTCTTCGGCTACATATTGGGGCGCCTGACAGATGCTGGGAATCCTGACGAGCCGGATCCGCGTCGTCTCGGGCGGCGGCTCCGTAGCGGCTCGCGTGGGGTACCAGCCTAGGAGCCCAGCAGTCCCTGCCAGAGTTATCCCACGCAGGAACCTCCGTCGGCTAAACCGTCCAGGGTATAGGGTATACATGGTGTCCCTCCCTTCCAAATGCTGGCCAGCGTGACATGAAGAATGTACCCATGGGGCCTCTGACCTCGCATGAACAGATACAGCTTCGTACGGTTTAACTGGATTGCGAATAATAGCACATAGGGTGCACGAGGTTAAACCCGCGGCAGGGTGCACGGAAGCAAAGCAATGCTATCTCCGCGCTCGCGAGCGGTAGGCGCGGTCCTCGAACAGCGCGCGGCGGCTTCGCTCGCCTGTGGTTCGTTTGCCGCGCCGCTCTATTAGGCGAAAGTGCTGCACCGTAAGTCTGGCTAATCAGTTCGGCTTAAGGCAGGTACCGAGCGAGACTATCAAAGTCGGCGTGAAGATGTCCGACTAGTAGGCGAGCCGGTTGCTGCCGGAAAGCTTTCCTCTCGATACCGGCGCCGCCAAGGTGTATAATCTTAGCGGTGGAAACTTCAGTGCCGGCGCGAGAACTCACCCTTAGGCGCTCTCCGCAGTGATAATTACATTGCCCGAAGTTTCTGCCCTCTGGGATCATTTTTTTAGCGATTCTGTTTGAAATTTTCCTGCTGAGTTTGGAGGGGATTCACTCCGATGCAGATCATTCAGGAACGCTGCCAAAACGTTCGGGTGTAATCCGAACGTTGTGCTTTTCCAGGGAAGGAGAGCACTATGCAACTGATGCTAAACCGGCGCCGTTTCTTGGCAAGCGCCACGTCCGCAGTCGTCGCTAGTCTGGGCGGCGCAGTGGAGTCGTTAGCCGCGGAAGCGCCATTAGAAACCAGCACCATCCGCTTGGCAAAGATCAGGGGCATCTGTATCGCCCCCCAGTTCGTCGCCGAGGAGTTGCTGCGTTTGGATGGGTTCACAGACATCCGCTATGTGATGGCAGAAGCAGGCTACGCCCAGGCCGAGCAGATCGCGCGCGGTGATGTGGATTTCAGTTTGAACTTCGCTGCACCACTTGCCCTTGCGATCGATGCGGGTGAACCGATCACCCTGCTGGCGGGCGTGCATTCCGGCTGCTTCGAGCTGTTTGGAAACGAAAGTATTCGCGGCATCACAGATCTGAAGGGAAAAACTGTAGGCATACAAGGCTTGGGTTCAACGCCGCACGTGTTCGTGACCAGCATGGCTGCCTATGTCGGGCTTGACCCACAAAGGGACATCCGCTGGGTGACCAATCCGTCCGTCAGGCCAATGGAGCTTTTCGAGAACGGAAAAGTCGACGCGTTCCTTGGCTTTCCACCCGAACCCCAGGAACTGCGCGCCCGCAACATCGGTCACGTTGTCGTAAACAGTGCCATCGATCATCCCTGGTCGCAGTACTTCTGCTGCATGCTCGCAGGCAATGCGAACTTCGTTCGGAACAACCCCGTCGCCACCAAGCGCGTGTTGCGCGCCATTCTCAAGGCGGCAGACCTATGCGTGGCCGAGCCACGTCGCGTTGCACGACAAATCGTCGATGGCGGGTTCACCGCCAACTATGATTATGCCCTGCAAACGATGAGCGAGGTGCCCTACGGCAAATGGCGCGATTACGATCCCGAGGACACGATTCGATTTTACTCCCTGCGGCTGCATGAGTCCGGCATGCTCAAGTCGAGCCCGCAAAAAATCATCGCCGGCGGTACCGATTGGCGCTTCCTCAACGAGGTGAAACGCAAGCTGAAGATGTAGGCGAGTGGCCAGACACGCTCTTTCGGGAGGGAAGAAGGGGGTTTCAATGAGATGGCCAGCACAGATTCTGCTGTTGATGTTGCTAGGCGCGCCAGCGCAGGCGCATGATACATCGCACGACGAGCGTTTGCCGACCATCGGAGCGGCGCCGGACTTTACTCTGACGTCGCAGGACGGCGTACCTGTGTCACTCCGCGATCTTCGCGGCAAGGTCGTCGCCGTCGCGTTCATCTTTGCTTCCTGTACCGACATTTGCCCGATGCTGACCGACAACATGGCGCGTGTGAAGGACGCGCTTGGCCCTGTGTTCGGGCCGCAGATCAGCTTCGTTTCGATCACGGTCGACCCCGAACGGGATACACCTGAAGTGTTGAAGCAATACGCGCAGAATTTCGCCGCCGATGTGAAGGGCTGGGTGTTTCTTAGCGGCGATCCGGCAGTCGTTCACGATGTGGGGCGGAGGTATGGCGTCATAGCGAGGAAGACCGTGGGCGGCGACGTCGATCATACCCTGTTGACGTCGCTCGTGGATCGTAGCGGTAACTTACGCGTGCAGTATATCGGAGCTGGTTTCGATTTGGAGGAGTTCCGCAGTGATCTTCTCAGCCTCGTGGATGAAGCCCGGTAGCGTCGCGACCCGGCTGATTGGTTGGATTGCGCGCCTGCCGGTACGCGTTCAGACCAAGCTCCTAATCGCGTTCCTGTCGATCGTCGGACTGCTGATCGTGCTCGGGGCGGTCGGGTTGCAGGTGTTGAGCGGGGTCAACGATCAGACGACCGAACTGATCAAGCTGCAGCGCAAGATCGCAGCCTATCGCCAGGTCCAGCACGACACGTCCAACCAGCTGTACAGCATCTCGACGGCACTTTTGCTTCAAGATGAGAGGATGTTGGATGCGGCGCTACGCCAGCTCAACCAGTTTGGTTATGATCTCGATCGGATGGAGTTCGTCGCCGTGAGCGAGGTGGAAGTGCTCGGTCAGGTCCGGCTTGAGTATGACCGGTTTACGGCCGGTGTGACGCGCGGCGCGGGACTCATCCGCGCCGGTCAGACTGAGGAAGCACGCAACGTTCAACTTAATGAGATCATGCCTTCGGCCGACCGGCTCGAACGGCTGATGAACCAGTTGGTCAACATGGCCGAAGCCGAGATGGTGACGGCTATCGAGGTGACGGAGGGAGCCTACGACACCTCGCGACTGGTGGTAGTGTCCTTTGCTGTGGGCAGTATCCTCTTAGCGCTGGGTCTTGGCTACGTCATCTCCTGGTCGCTGATCGAGCCCGTCAAGAAGATTGAGACGCGTCTACGCCAGATAGCAAGCGGCGACTTTGCCCAACAGGTTGCAGTCGGCAACCGGGACGAGCTGGGAGTGCTCGCCGACAATGTCAACCAGACCTCTGCGCAGTTGGGGCGGCTTTACCAGGAAATTGAGACCCGGAACCGAGAGCTGACTGAAGCACTTGAGCAGCAGATGGCGACGAGCACGATTCTGCGCACGATCGCCGCTTCCCCGACCGACATTCAGCCTGTCCTGAATGCCGTCGCCGAGAGCGCGGCAAAACTCTGCGACGCCTACGACGCGATCATACTCCTGAAAGACGGTGAGTCGCTGACAATCAGGGCGCATTACGGCCCGATTCCGATTGACTTCGTCAGGTGGCCGATCAGCCGTGAGTGGATTTCTGGTCGCGCCTTTGTTGACAGAGAAACCGTTTTCGTAAGCGACCTCACCACCGCAGGCGATGATTTCCCTGCGGGCCGAGAAATGGCGATGCGGCTTGGCCATCGGACCACGCTTGCTGCCCCGCTCCTGCGGGAAGACGAAGCCATCGGAACTCTGACAATCCGTCGTATCGAAGTTCGCCCGTTCAACAGCAAGCAGATCGAACTGCTCACCACCTTCGCCGACCAAGCGGTGATCGCGATCGAGAATGTGCGTTTGTTCCAGGAGGTCCAGGCGCGCACGGCCGAACTCGCGCGCTCTGTCGCCGAATTGCAAGCGCTTGGAGAGGTCACCAAGGCGGTCAATTCGACGCTTGATCTCGACACCGTGCTGCAGACGATCGTAGCTAAGGCCGTACAACTCTCGGACACGGATGCGGGTACTATCTATGTGTTCAGCAGCACCAAGCAACAGTTCCGTCCGCGCGCAACTTACGGAATGAGCGACGAGCTTGTTGCTGCGATTTCTGGGCAGACCATCTCTCTGAATGATCCGGTGATCGGTGAAGCCGCCCGGCGCCGCGAACCTGTTCAAGTGCCCGAACTCGGCGAAGGCACGCCGACTCCCGCTCAGAAAATTATTCGAGACGCCGGATATCGCAGCGTTCTGATTGTTCCATTGCTCAGGCCGAACAAGATTGTTGGCGCTCTCGTCGTCAGGCGCCGCGAACCCGGGGAATTTGACGAGCAGATTGTCCACCTGATGGAAACTTTTGCCGCTCAGTCGGTACTGGCCATTCAAAACGCCAAGCTGTTCCGCGAGATTGAGGATAAAGGCCGGGAGCTTGAGACCGCAAGCCGCCACAAATCTCAGTTCCTCGCAAACATGAGCCATGAGTTGAGGACGCCGCTTAATTCGGTTCTGGGCTTCACCGAACTTCTGTTCGACGGCATATACGGCGAGCTTCCAGACCGGGCAAAGGCGACGGTGGCGCGAGTACAGGCCAACGGTCGCCACCTCCTGGGACTCATTAACGACGTGCTCGATCTTTCAAAGATCGAAGCCGGCCAATTGACACTGGCGTTTGACGATTATTCCCTTGCGCAGATCGTTCGAAGTACCGCCGCTGCGGTAGAGCCGCTGGCGCGGGAAAAGGGCCTCGTGTTCACCGCGACACTTGCCGACGATCTTCCGACCGGCCGCGGTGACGAGCGCCGTCTGACTCAGGTCCTGCTCAACATCGCCGGGAACGCTATCAAGTTCACCGAGGCGGGGTCGGTCAATATTCTGGCCAGCGCAGCCGATGGCCACTTCGAGATCGTCGTGCGGGACACCGGCCCGGGCATCGCGCCTCAAGACCAAGTTCTCATCTTCGAGGAATTCCAGCAGGTAGACAACAGCAGCACCAAGCAGAAAGGAGGAACGGGTCTCGGTCTGGCGATCTCGAAGCGCTTTGTTGAAATGCACGGCGGAACAATAACCGTGGAGTCGGAGGCCGGTTCCGGTGCGACCTTCCGCATAACGGTCCCAATTGATGCAGGGGAGCGCGATCAAGCGGCATGAACAAACGAATCCTGATGGTGGAAGACACAGAAGACAATCGCCAGATCGTGCGCGACCTCATCGCGACCACCGAATACGAACTGATCGAGGCCGCGGATGGCGCCGCCGGCGTTACGGCTGCAGCGGCCCACAGGCCGGACTTGATCCTTATGGACATCCAGTTGCCCGTGATGGACGGATATGAAGCGACACGCCGCATCAAGTCCGACCCAGCGCTCCGGCACATCCCGATCATCGCCGTCACCTCCTATGCGCTGTCCGGCGATGCGGCAAAAGCCCTTGCTGCAGGGTGCGATGGCTACATCGCCAAACCATTCAGCCCGCGATTGTTGCTGGCAAAGATTCGTGAATTCCTATCTTAGGGAGGCTGCACCATGCATCATCCGCCCCGCATTCTTGCCGTCGACGACACGCCGGAAAATCTTGAGATCCTGCGGATGCGCCTCGAGGCGAATGGTTACGAAGTGGCGACCGCCGCGGATGGCGAAGAGGGGCTCGCTAAAGTGCGCGACCTCATGCCTGACCTCATCCTTCTCGACATCATGATGCCGAAACTCGACGGTATCAGCGTCGTGCGCATACTTAAGCAAGACGTTTCGTTACGATCAATCCCGGTCATCCTCGTGACTGCAAAAGCCGACACGGGAGATGTCGTAGAGGGGCTGGATGCGGGTGGCGACGACTATCTCACTAAGCCATTCGAGCACAAGGCGCTGCTGGCGCGTGTCCGATCGATGCTACGGCAGAAGGCGCTTCACGACACCGTCGAAGCCCAGGCACGGAGCCTTCAGGACCTGACCGCGCAATTGACGGCGTGGAACCAATCCCTCGAACAGAAAGTGGCGCGGCAGGTCATGGAGATCGAGCGGATGGCTCGGCTCCGACGGTTTCTGCCCGCCCAGGTTGCCGATCTCATTGTTGCGGCCGGCAATGGCGAAGCGCTTCTCCAAAGCCACCGCCGTGAGGTCACGGTGGTTTTCTGCGATCTACGCGGCTTTACGGCATTTGCCGAAACTGCCGAGCCTGAAGAGGTGATGACGGTTCTTGGCGAGTACCATTCCTGCCTCGGTGAACAAATCACCCGCCACGAAGGGACGTTGGAACGGTTCGTGGGCGACGGCATTCTTGTGGTCTTCAACGACCCATTGCCCTGCGCCAGCCATACTGAGAGTGCTGTTTCAATGGCCGTGGCGATGCGTGACGCAATTGACGAGCATTCAGAACGATGGCGCAAGCGGGGCTATTTGCTCGGTTTCGGAATCGGCATCGCCCGGGGCCATGCAACCATCGGGCAGATTGGTTTCAACCAGCGCTCGGACTATGCGGTCATCGGTACTGTAGCGAACCATGCGGCCCGATTGTGCGAGGAGGCCAAGTCTCGTCAGATCCTCGTCAGCCAACGCGTCTTCGGCGCCGTCGAGTCATTCGTCGAATCCATTCCTGTTGGCGAATTGACTCTGAAAGGTTTCCACCGCCCGATGCCAGCTTACGAAATTGTTCGGTGGCTTGGCTGACAAAGTTAGCAGCGGGAGGCAGTGACTATACGAGGCAATAAAGCCGCTCTTTTCGGCTTTTCCACAAGCCCAACAAAAAACTGCACAATCCGGCAAAAATTTCTTATTTTGCCGCTTGCGGTGCAGAAAAGTGCTGACTATAAGGGCGCCACCACAGAGCACGCGCCCTTCGTCTATCGGTTAGGACGACAGATTTTCATTCTGTAAAGAGGGGTTCGACTCCCCTAGGGCGTGCCACTCTCCTCCAATATTTCCTTTTATTTTTATAGAGTTATCTCGGTACGCTCGCTGAGCCGCGATGTGCGAATTGACGGCGGCGTGCCGCTTGGTATGCCCGTCACTCGTCCTCGCGGAAAAGCACCATTTTTCCAGCTCAGCCGACCTGCCCTCATCCTGACCTCTTGCCCTTCAGCCCGTCACTTGGCCGGCGCGCCGTCGCTGATCCGCAGCTGGATTCTGCGCGAGCCTTGATAGTGTTCGGCACCGAGCGAGCCTGCGACATGCACGTTGGCGCCGCGAGAGTTAAGAAGCAGATTGCCGAGCGGGGTCTCGGCAGCCCTGAAGGCGATGCCGTCGAGGCGTGCGCCATCCATGGCTTCCAACGTCACTTTCACATGCCGTTCGCCGACTAGACGGGAATCGCGCACACGATGGCCCGGTACGGCAAAGAGCGGCTGGGAATGTCCCGAGCCATAAGGTCCCGCCGTTTCCAGACGGTCGATAAGCTCGATCGTTGCACCGCTTGCAGCGATGGCGCCATCGATCTTCAGTGTTTCATTGGCGACGAGGGCCGACACCGTCTTCTGGGCCTTCTCGGTGAAGAAAGTGCGCAGCAGGCCGAGCTTGCTGCGCTCCACGGTCAAACCGGCCGCCATGGCGTGTCCGCCGCCCTTGACGAGCAGTCCCTCATCAACCGCTGCACGCACCATCCTGCCCATGTCGAAGCCATTGATCGAACGCCCCGAGCCGGTACCCCTGCCGGATGGATCGAAGGCGATGGCGAAGGCAGGTCGCTTGAATTTTTCCTTCAGGCGCGCGGCAATGAGGCCAACAATACCGGGATGCCATTTCTCATGCGCGGTAACGATGACAGAGGCCCCCTCGCCGTCTCCATACTCGGCTAGCGCTTCGGCCTCAGCCTCCTGCAGCATGACCGCTTCCATGGCCTGACGCTCGCGATTGAGTTCATCCAGCCGCTGGGCGATGGCTTCGGCCTCTACGGCATCATCCAGTGTCAGCAGGCGGCTTCCAAGCGCTGCATCGCCGATTCGTCCGCCGGCATTGATGCGCGGACCGATCAGGAAGCCGAAATGATAAGGCGTAACAGGGCCTGCCAGGCCCGCCTTGCGGAAAAGTGCTGCAAGACCGGCATTGCTCTGGTGGCGCGCGGCGACCAATCCTTTGACCACATAGGCGCGGTTGAGCCCCTTGAGAGGCACGACATCGCAGACGGTGGCGAGTGCGACGATATCCAGCCACTGCAGGAGATCGATCGCGAGAATGCGCTTGTCTCCTGCCTCTCGCAGCAGGCGCAGCGTTGCGACAAGCACCATGAAAACGACACCCGCCGCACAAAGATGCCCCAGGCCGGAAAGATCGTCTTCGCGGTTTGGATTGACGAGGGAGTGGCAAGGCGGCAGCTCGTGTGTCACCTGGTGGTGATCGATGACGACGACATCGATGTTGCGGTCTGCGGCAGCCGCCAGCGTCTCATGACTGGTGGAGCCGCAGTCGACGGTGACGATCAGGCTTGCACCGTTGTCGATTAGCTGATTGATGGCCGTCGGATTGGGGCCGTAACCTTCGAAGATGCGGTCGGGAATGTAGATATGCGCCTTGACGCCGAAATGGGTCAGGAAGCGATACATGAGCGCGGAAGAGGCCGCACCGTCGACATCGTAATCGCCGAAGATCGCAACGGGCTCACTATTACGGATCGCCGCGGCAAGGCGTTTGGCGGCCTTCTCGCAGTCGGTCAGCTTGTAGGGATCAGGCATGAGGCTGCGGATCGTCGGATCGAGGAATTCGACCGCCTCATCCACCGCAACGCCGCGCCCGGCAAGCACGCGGGCGATCAGGTCAGGCAGGCCATGCATCTGCGACATGGCGAGCGCGCGGTTTTGCCCCGCCTGGTCGAGACGTGAAACCCAGCGATTGTCGAGAACGGACCTTTCGACGCCCAGGAAGGCGCGCGGTACCGGATCGACCATATCTGCCATGCCAAACTCCGCTTTCATCATCTGCCTCTTTTTACAGATGCGGAACGGATAGCAAAGCGGTGATTTGAAGGCTGTGGATTACCAGAAAAGTGTCCAGATAACCAAGCCGATACCCAGTGTCTGAACGAACACGATCGAAAGCAGGATCAGGAGCGTAGCCCAATTTCGCCCTTGCGGCCCCTCGCATTCGAGGGCCACTCCAAGGGTCGCCTGATCATATCTCTGTAAATCCGCCCGAGGACTCTCAAGCTCCGTGGGAGCATGATCATCCGTATGCTGCTCGATATTCCTCAACCCACGACTCCAACATCTCGCGGATTGATTATATCTATATCTCAATATCTGTTAATATAAATTTTGGCGAAGTGCCTTGATTAATAACAGAAAACCCGTCCGAGTGACCTCGGACGGGTTGAACCGTTCCAAACTGGAACAAAGCGTCAGGATTCTTCCTTCGGACGTTCGATGCGGATCACCTGCGGCTCTCCGACGAGGTAGCCCTCCTCCTTGATCGCCGCGACTGCCTTGCGCACGGAATCCTCCATTGTCGCATGAGTGACGAGGACGATCGTCTGATGATGCGAGGGCGCCAGATGCTGCTGGGAGCGTTGGACAATCGATTCCAGCGAAATCTGGTTTTCAGCCATGCGGGTGGCGACGCTGGCGAAGACGCCGGTGCGGTCGAGAACGGTCAGGCGAATGAAATAACCGCCTTCATGGCTCTGGATCTGCGCCTTGCGGTAAGGCTCCAGTGACTTTGCCGGATGACCGAGAACGGGAACGCGCTGGGCGCCCGGCTGGCTTTTGGCGATGTCGGCGATATCGCCAAGCACAGAAGATGCCGTGGCGTTGCCACCGGCACCGGGGCCGACCATCAGCAATTCGCCGAGGATATCGGATTCGATTGCGACCGCGTTGGTGACGCCATCGACCTGGGCGATGACGGAATCAACTGGCACCATGGTCGGATGCACGCGCTGTTCGATGCCGGTATCCGTGCGCTGGGCAACGCCGAGCAGCTTGATACGGTAGCCGAGATCGGCCGCAGCGCGGATATCCTCGATCGAGATATTCGTGATGCCTTCGAGATAGATATCATCGGCGGCAATTCTGTTGCCGAAGGCAAGCGTCGTCAGGATCGACAGCTTGTGAGCAGTGTCATTGCCTTCGATGTCGAAAGCCGGATCGGCCTCGGCATAACCGAGACGCTGAGCCTCCTTCAGGCAATCGGCAAAGGACAGACCTTCCTTCTCCATCTTGGTGAGGATGTAGTTGCAGGTACCGTTCATGATGCCATAGACGCGCGAGATCGTATTTCCCGTCAGCGATTCACGCAGCGCCTTGATGACCGGAATGCCGCCGGCGACCGCCGCTTCGAAGTTCAGGAGCGAGCCCTTTTCTTCGGCAATCGTCGCAAGCTCGACGCCACGATAGGCAAGTAGCGCCTTGTTGGCTGTCACCACATGGAGACCTCGAGCGAGAGCGGCACGAACGGCTGTGTTTGCGGCGCCTTCTGCGCCACCGATCAGCTCGACGAAAACATCGATGTCGGCTTTTTCCGCCAGCTCTTCCGGGCGCTCATACCAGGCGATGCCTGTCAGATCGATGCCACGGTGCTTCGTTCGGTCACGGGCCGAAACTGCCGTAATCGTGATCGGGCGGCCGCAGGTGACTGCAAGTTCGTTGCTTTTCTGCTTGATGATGCGAACAAGCGAGGCACCAACGGTACCCAAGCCCGCAATGCCGATTTTGAGGGCATCTGCCATGGATCGATCCTGAAATGTCTCTGATGAAAGACAGCCGCAGTTTCGCGGCTGTCTTCAAGGTTGGAATTAACGGTGGGCGTTGAGCGAGATGACGTTGTGCATCGTCTCGTCGGCCGTCGACATGAACTTCTTGATGTTGCGCGCAGCCTGGCGGATGCGGTGTTCGTTCTCTACGAGCGCCAAACGGACGTAGTCGTCACCCTGTTCGCCAAAGCCGATGCCCGGGGCAACGGCGACGTCGGCCTTCTCGACCAGCAGCTTGGAGAATTCCAGCGAGCCGAGATGACGGAACTTTTCCGGGATCTTTGCCCAGGCGAACATGGTGGCCGCCGGCGGCGGCACTTCAAAGCCGGCCTTGCCGAAGCTTTCGACCATGACGTCGCGGCGACGCTTGTAGACGTTGCGGACTTCCGCAATGTCGGAGCCGTCGCCGTTCAGGGCATGGGTGGCCGCAACCTGGATCGGCGTGAAGGCGCCGTAATCGAGATAGGACTTCACACGCGTCAGCGCCGCGATCAGCCGCTCATTACCGACGGCAAAGCCCATGCGCCAGCCAGGCATGGAGAAGGTCTTGGACATGGAGGTGAATTCGACCGTCACGTCCATTGCGCCCGGAACCTGCAGCACAGACGGTGGCGGCTCGCCATCGAAATAGATTTCCGAGTAGGCGAGGTCCGACAGCACGATGATGTCGTGCTTCTTAGCGAAGGCAATGACGTCCTTGTAGAAGTCGAGGCTGGCAACGAAGGCCGTCGGGTTCGACGGATAGTTCAGGATCAGCGCCAGCGGCTTCGGGATCGAATGGCGCACCGCCCGTTCCAGCGGCGGGAAGAAGCTTTCGTCCGGCTCGACCGACATGGAGCGGATCACACCGCCAGCCATCAGGAAGCCGAAGGCATGGATCGGATAGGTCGGGTTCGGGCAGAGGATGACGTCCCCCGGTGCGGTGATCGCCTGCGCCATGTTGGCGAAGCCTTCCTTGGAGCCAAGAGTGGCGACGACCTGCGTATCGGGATTCAGCTTCACGCCGAATCGGCGGGCGTAATAGGCAGCCTGCGCACGGCGCAGGCCGGGAATGCCCTTGGAGGACGAATAGCGGTGTGTGCGTGGGTCCTGGACGACTTCGCACAGCTTGTCGACGATCGCCTGAGGGGTCGGAAGGTCAGGGTTTCCCATGCCGAGATCGATGATATCGGCCCCGCCCGCTCGCGCGCTCGCTTTCAAACGGTTGACCTGTTCGAAAACGTAAGGCGGCAAACGCCGGACTTTGTGAAACTCTTCCATCTCTTTCCCCATGGAAATGCGGCCAACTGACCGCTGTCGAAGCTCGTTCCGTCTCCCGGCATCTGCGATACGAGCTTCAGACTCGCAGCGCCGTATTCCTCTTCAACTCAAACTGCGCGGCAAATCTTTGACGGAGAGCCGCACATGAAGCGCATTATCGGGAAAATTGCATCTTCCGATCCATCCGGAAGGCTTTGCGTCCAAATCGCCTTAAAGGCAAGGCTTATTTGGTGATTTCGGAGAGCGTCGAGGCCCCGTGGTCGGCGGCAAGCGCGCGCATCTCGGCGACGCGACGCTGATATTCCGCCTCCGAGATCGCGCCTGAATTGCGCTTGCCCGTCAGCGCTGTCAGCTGGTGCTGCAGCTCGGCTGCCTGCTCGTCACTCATTTGCACGTTGGCGGCGGTCAGTGGCGCACCGAATGAGGGATAACCATCACGGCTTTTGGTCAGGCCACCTTCGACAGGCTCTCCCTTGGACGCCGGCATCACGACTGCGGTCGGCGCTGCCATGCGCTGGGCGAAGGCCTTCTTCTCCTCGGCGGTCTTGTTGCATCCGGCAAGCGCGAAGGCCATTGCCGCGGCCGCCGCGCAGATTGCTGCGGTGCGGGTGAAGGTCGCGAAATGCCCAATGCCTGTCGTCGTCATGCCTGATGATCCAATCCTGCCTGCTTCGACTGTTAAATTCGTCGCAGCGACAAAGCAATAGCACGAGAGCGGGTCTGCGGAACTTGTTTTCTTCATCGTCGCAGATGTACAACGAACAAACAGTGGATGCTGCCGCCGGAGGAAATGCGTGACCGACAGCAAGCGGGAGAATGGTGCCAAGCGGGATTTCGACGCCAAGGATCTTGATCCCTATCTCCTGAAGGATCCCGAGGCCATGGCGATGAACTTCGCCCGTGCGCTCGAAAACCTCGGCAAGGCAGCTTCAGCGTGGCTGGCCCCGCGTGAGCGTGGCGAAATCTCCGACACGGTCGTCGAACCCGTCACCGATATGGTGAAGACGCTCTCCAAGGTTACGGAGTACTGGATTTCCGATCCGCGCCGCACCTTCGAAGCCCAGACGGAGCTCATGACCTCGTTCTTCGGCATCTGGATGCGGTCGATGCAGCGCATGCAGGGCGAGACGGTCGAACAGGAGATCGAGCGCAAGGACAAGCGTTTCGCAGACGAAGACTGGCAGAAGAACCCCTTCTTCGAATTTTTGAAGCAGGTCTATTTCGTGACCGCCGACTGGGCTGAAAAGCTCGTGGCCGAGACCGAAGGGTTGGATGAGCACACGAAGCACAAGGCCGGCTTCTATGTGAAGCAGATCACCGCGGCACTATCGCCCACCAATTTCGTGGTCACTAATCCGCAAGTCTACCGGGAAACGATCGCGACCAGCGGCGAGAACCTCGTGCGCGGCATGAAGATGCTGACCGAGGATATCATCGCGGGCCGCGGCGAACTACGCCTGCGCCAGACCGACATGACCAAATTCGCCGTCGGCCGCGATATGGCGCTGACCCCGGGCAAAGTGATCGCCCAGAATGAAATCTGCCAGATCATCCAGTACGAGCCTTCGACGGAAACCGTATTGAAGCGGCCGCTGCTGATCTGCCCGCCCTGGATCAACAAATTCTACATTCTCGATCTCAACCCGCAGAAATCATTCATCAAATGGTGTGTCGATCAGGGACACACCGTCTTCGTTATCTCCTGGGTCAATCCGGATAGCCGCCATGCGCTGAAAGACTGGACGGCTTACGCAAGGGAAGGCGTCGATTTCGCGCTGGAGACGGTGGAGAAGGCGACCGGCGAGAAAGAGGTCAACGCCATCGGCTATTGCGTCGGCGGCACACTGCTCGCCGCTACGCTGGCATTGCATGCCAAGGAGAAGAACAAGCGCATCAGGACCGCGACGCTCTTTACCACGCAGGTCGATTTCACCCATGCCGGCGACCTCAAGGTCTTCGTCGACGAAGAGCAGCTTCAGGCATTGGAAGCGCATATGCAGGAACTCGGCTATCTCGACGGTTCGCGCATGTCGACGGCCTTCAATATGCTGAGAGCAAGCGAGCTTATCTGGCCCTATTTCGTCAACAACTACCTGAAGGGCCAGGAGCCTCTCCCCTTCGACCTGTTGTTCTGGAACGCCGATTCGACCCGCATGGCAGCAGCCAACCATGCCTTCTACCTGCGCAACTGCTACCTGAGGAATGCACTAACAAAGGGCGAGATGATCCTCGACGGCAAAACCGTCTCGCTGAAAGACGTCAAGATTCCGATCTACAATCTCGCGACGCGTGAGGATCATATCGCGCCGGCGAAGTCCGTCTTCCTCGGCAGCCGGTTCTTCGGCGGCAAAGTGCAGTTCGTCGTGACCGGCTCCGGCCATATTGCCGGCGTCGTCAACCCGCCCGACAAGCACAAATACCAGTTCTGGAGCGGCGGCCCGGCCAAGGGCGACTATGACGCCTGGCTTGCCAAGGCGAAGGAAACGGCGGGCTCCTGGTGGCCGCACTGGCATGCGTGGATCGAGGCGCAAGCCGGCGAGCGCGTTGCGGCCCGCAAACCGGGCGGCGCGGCACTCAACGCCATCGAGGAAGCACCCGGCAGCTATGTGATGGCGCGAAGCTGACGTCGGAAAAATCTTCCACCATCGAATCACCCCTCACCGGGCGGTGACTGCAAACCTTTGAAAAATAGCTTTCCCTAAAATATTGCGTCTCTTTTCGTGACAATCGAAGCAGAGCGCCGTGCCCGTAAACCAATTGGAAACCATAGTTCGTCATCCTTAAGAAACGGTCGCATGCCGCGGACGGGCCAAAATTCGGCCTTTTTGGGCAGTTAGCGGCTCCGGCATAGATCAGTAGTCAGTGTTGCCGGCCTGCGTAGCGAGTTTTGGAAGACGAGTAGAGTATGGCGTTTGCAGTAGGGACGTTCAATAACGTCGCCCCTTTTGGCGGATCCCCTGTTCGTTCGGGCAGATCTCGCGGTTTTCTTACCGGCATCGCAATCGCCGGACTTTTGACCTCCACGTGGCTCATCGGCGCTGTTGCGACGATGCAATCCGTGCCGATGCCGTTCTCCTCCCGAAAGGAGATTGCTCAGGTCACGGCTGCGCCGAAGGCAACACCTGTTGCCGTTGCGCATGAGCGCCTCATCCACGTGAACAAGGCTTCGCGGCTTGCGGCATTCGACGCCAAGCCGGTTGTGCCTTTGACGGCCCAGTTGATCCAGTCGCATGCGGAGAAGACATCGGCTGCCTCGAATGCAATCCTGGCACTTGCGAAAACCAACCGCCTTCCCATTGCCGTCGCGCAACTTCAGCCGGTTGCCCTCTCCGACAATCCGCGCTTCAACAAGGACGACACGCTCAAGGCGCCGCCAACCGTCGTCGAAACCGCTTCCGCTGCGTCTGACGTCGATGACAGGATCATCATTCCGTCGAAGGAAGCCGTTGCTGCTGCCGAAATGCCGGCAACGCTCGCGCTTGCCGAAGCCGGACCTCGCGTGACGCCCGTTCCGGTCGAGCCGGCGCCGGTCAATCGGGCTGCCGCTCCTGCTGCCGGCAAGCCGGCAGAGGTGGACGTTGCCGAGGCAGACAGCAGCCCGCGGCCTTTCGATCTGGTTCTGGCGCCCGATGAAGATTCCGTACCGCTGCCGATGGCGCGGCCCGATGGCCTCGTCGGCAAGCCGGCTCCGGCCTCCAAGGGTTCGCCGCGCGCTGCCGAGCCTGTGCTTGCTTATGCCAAGCCAAACTCGCCGATCGAGGATGACCAAGACGATGCAGTGCCGCGCTACGATAAGCCGGTCTTTTCGCCGCGCCTGCGCGCCGGTGTTGCGATCTACGACATCGAAAACGCTACGGTCTACCTGCCGAACGGCGAGCGGCTGGAGGCCCATTCCGGCCTCGGAAAGATGCGCGACAACCCACGCTACATCGATCAGAAGATGCGCGGACCGACGCCGCCGCACACCTATAATCTGACCATGCGTGAAGCCTTGTTCCATGGCGTAGCGGCCATTCGCCTGACGCCGGTGCAGGGTTCGGACGCGATCTTCAACCGCGTCGGCCTGCTGGCACACACCTACATGCTTGGGAAGAACGGCGATTCCAACGGCTGCATTTCCTTCAAGGATTACAAGCGTTTCCTCGCCGCCTACAAGCGCGGCGATATCAGGCAGCTCGTCGTCGTGCCCCGGATGAACAACAAGCCTGCTTCGACGCTCGCTTCGCTCTTCTCGTCGCGAACCTAAAGACTGGCCGCGAGGAAATCGGCCAGCGACCGGCTCTCCGCCGAGAGGCGCAGCTTTCCCCTGACGAGCGCAAGTTCGGATGCCGGCTGCGGATCGAACCCATCTGCCGCTGTAAGCCGGCGATGTTCAGGCAAGACGGCATCCGATGGCAGCAGGCTGATGCCGAGGCCGGAAGCGACTGCGGCCTGAACTCCCATCAAACCCTGGCTCGTATAGGCAATGCGCCAACGCCGCCCGCTGCGCTCGATGAATCGGATCGACCGTTCGCGATAGATACATCCAACAGGAAAAACCGCGAGCGGCACCGTCTCATCGTCCTTTACCGGCCGGTTCATGCTCTCGACCCAGACCAGCTCTTCCTCCCAACTGGCCAGACAGGCGCCGTCGCCGGGCTCGCGTTTGATCAGCGCCAGATCGATTTCGCCGGCGTCGAGGAGGCGGCGAAGCTCGACGCTCCATCCGCTGACAGTGTCGAGCCTTATATGCGATGAGGCAGCAGAAAAACCGGAGAGAAGATCAATGAGCCTGCGGCCGGCAAAATCCTCGGGAACACCAAGCCTGACGGTCTTGGGCGCAGTGGGCTTGCGCATGACGTCCATTGCCTCTTCTGCCGTCGCCAGCAGACGTCGCGCATAGCTCAGGAGCACTTCGCCCTCCTCGGTCGTCTGGATGCCACCCGTCGACTTGTCGCGCAGCAGCAGGGTGCGACCGATATTGGCCTCAAGCTTTTTGATCTGCTGGCTGACAGTGGACTGGGTGAGGTGAACGCGCTCGGCCGCACGCGTGAAGCCGCCGGCGTCGACCACGGCTGCAAAGGTGCGAAGAAGATCGAGGTCGAAAGCGAAGCTCATTCGATTTTCCACTATGTGAAATTACAACATTTAATTTCTCAATGACTCCATTCTTTGTCAACATGGCGAAAATCATGGAGACGACAGATGACACTTCCCGGAAATCGGCCGAGCTGGCTGACATTCGACTGTTACGGCACGCTGATCCAGTGGGATGAAGGGCTGCTTGCCGCGATGGATGCGATCCTGTCGGCAAAGGGCGGCGATATCGACCAGTCGGCCTTCATTGCTGTCTACGACCGATACGAGCATGAACTGGAACAGCAGAAGCCGCACCGATCCTTCGGCCAAGTCACCGCCCTTGCATTGGAACTGGCAATGAACGAGTTCGGCCTGCCGTTCAACACTGCCGATGCCGATCTGCTGACGTCATCGATCGGCCGGATGCCGCCCTTCCCCGAAGTCGTCAAAACGCTCGACGAGCTGAAGACTGCCGGGTTCCGGCTCGCCATTATCTCGAATACGGACGACGCGATCATTGCCGGCAATGTCGCACAGCTCGGCGGCCTCATCGACCGGGTGATCACCGCTGAACAAGCGGAAGCCTATAAGCCGTCGCCACAGATCTTCCGGCATGCCTGGAAAACACTCGACATAGGCATGGATGATCTCGTGCATATCTGCGCCAGCCCGCATCTTGACCTTGCCGCCGCGCGCGAACTCGGTTTTCGTGCGATCTGGGTGGATCGCGGCACGGGACGGAAGCCGCTCAGCGATTACCGTCCCAACGAGATCGTGCCGACGCTCAACAAGGTGCCTGGCCTATTTGCCGCAAACGGCTGGATGTAATTGACGCGATTGGAGACAAGACATGGCTCATGAACTGAACCTTGCGAAAGGACAGCCCGCGATATTGCGCAATTTGCCGCTCGATACGGACGAGATTTGGCAGGCGCGCGTCGATTTGGCGGCCTGCCTCAGAATGGCCGCGCGGCTCGGGCTCGAGGAAGGCATCTGCAATCATTTCTCGGCCGTCGTGCCCAGCCATCCCGATCTCTTCCTGGTCAACAGGCTCGGTTGGGCCTTTCAGGAGGCCACCGCTTCGTCTCTGCTGATCTGCGATTTCGATGGCAATGTCATCGCCGGCGACGGTGTGCCGGAAGCGACCGCCTTCTTCATCCATGCCCGCCTGCACAAGATGTCGCCGCGCGTCGGTGCCGCCTTCCATACGCATATGCCGAACGCGACCGCGCTCAGCATGGTCGAGGGTGAACCCTTCGTCTGGGCCGGTCAGACGTCGCTGAAATTCTATGGCCGCGTCGCGGTCGATGAAAACTATAACGGACTGGCGCTCGATGAGCGCGAGGGCGACAGGATCGCGGCCGTGCTTGGCGACAAGGACATCCTGTTCATGAAGAACCATGGCGTCATGGTCTGCGCGCCAAACATCGCCGAAGCCTGGGACGACCTCTATTATCTTGAGCGCGCTGCAGAGGTTCAGCTCAAGGCGATGAGCACCGGGCGGCAATTGATTGCTGTGCCGACCGATATCGCCGAACAGGCCGCAAAGCAGATGCGGGAAGGCGATCCGGAAAGTGCGCGCCTGCATCTCGAAAGCGTCAGGCGTGTTCTCGACCGGCAGGCCCCGGAATACCGGGACTGAAAACGCCTACCTCAGCCAGACGCCGATGCGCTCCAGCGCCTCGGCGATCTCGGCCTCCGAACCGGCATAGGAGATGCGCAGCGTATGCGGTCCTTCAACCGGATCGAAATCGAGGCCGGGGGTGGCGGCGACATTGATCTCCGCCAGCATGCGCCGCGCGAAATCCATGCTGTCATTGGTGAAGCGCGCAACATCCACATAAGCGTAAAAGGCGCCGTCCATCGGTGACGCCGGCGCAAGACCGATCTTCGGCAGGCGGTCGAGCAGCAGTTCACGATTGGCGGCATAGCTTGCCTTGACGCCATCCAGTTCATCGCCGGCACCGAGGGCGGCGGTGGCGGCGATCTGCGAAAGCTCCGGCGGAGAGATATAGAGGCTCTGGGCGACGCGCTCGATCGGACGCACCAGCCGCTCGGGCAGCACCATCCAGCCAATGCGCCAGCCGGTCATGCAATAATATTTGGAGAAGGAGTTGATCACGATCGCTTCGTCGGTCAGCTCCAGCGCGCTCGTCTCTTCTCCTGCAAAGGTCAGGCCGTGATAGATCTCGTCGGAGATGAAGGCGATGTCGTTGGCGTCGCAGTAAGCAGCAAGCGCCTTCAGGCCATCGCGACCGGTGACAGTGCCGGTCGGGTTGGCGGGGCTGGCAAGCAGCACGCCCGTCAGCTTCACGCCCTTTTCCGTCTGGATCGCTTCGAGGCTTTCTGGCGTCAGGGTGAAATGCGTTTCTGCGGTAACGGGCACTTCGACCACATTGAGGCCAAGGGCGCCGAGGATGTTACGATAGGCGGGATAGCCCGGCCGGGCGATTGCGACGGCATCGCCGGCATCGAAAAGTGACAGGAAGGCGAGATTGAAGGCGGCCGACGAACCGGTTGTGATCGCGATACGTGCAGGAGCGATCTCGAGGCCGTGGCGATCGCGATAGTGCTCGGCGAGCGCATGTTTCAGCCGTGCCGTGCCGAGCGCATCCGTATAACCGATGCGCCCTTCGGCGAGCGCCGCGCGGGCGGCTTCAAGAGCCAACTGGGGTGCAGGATGCGACGGCTGGCCGACGGCCATGGAAATGACGGGGTGGCCGCCTGCGCGCCTCTTCGTCGCCTCGGCCAGGACATCCATGGCGTGGAACGGTTCGACTTCGCTGCGTTTCGAGATGGAAAACACGATCACTTCCTGCCTGGGTTCAGATGACGGCCAGACAATTGCCGCAATAATCGGCTCATCACAATCCCGCGAGGGCTTGGATCGGAGGAAAATTCCTGTTTGATGGCGGCCCGACGCGCCGTAATTTGATGCGGACGCATCCAAGCCCATTAACCCGGTAATGGTAATTTCGCTTCGAAAACCCATCAGCCGACGACGAGGATACCATGGCCTTCTTCTCCAAAACGCTCACCGCGCTGGCGCTTGCAGCCTCTATAGCCCTTCCGGCTCAGGCATTTGCATTCGATGACCAGCAGAAGAAGGAACTGGGGGAATTCATCAAGCAGTACCTGATCGAAAATCCTGAGATCATGCTCGACGTGCAGGACGCGCTGCAAAAAAAGCAGCAGATGGCCCAGCAGGTGAAGGCCACCATGGCCATCGAGAACAATACCGACAGGATCTTCGATTCCAATGACGACGTGACGCTCGGCAATCCCAAAGGCGATGTCACCGTCGTCGAGTTCTTCGACTATAACTGCACCTATTGCCGCCACGCCCTGCCCGACATGCAGGCCTTGTTGAAGAAGGATAAGAATGTCCGCTTCGTGCTGAAGGAATTCCCGATCCTCGGGCCGGATTCGGTCGCGGCGCACCGCGTGGCGGATGCCTTCCGCCGCCTTGCGCCGGAAAAATACGGCGATTTCCACGTCGCGTTGCTCGGCAGCGATGGCCGCGCCTCCGAGGACACCGCAATCCGGGTCGCCTCTTCTCTCGGCGTCAGCGAAGACAAGATCCGCGCGGAGATGAAAAAGAGCCCGAACGATGGCATCGTGCAGGCGACTTATCAGCTTGCAGCCAATCTCGGTATCAGCGGTACACCGTCCTATGTGATCGGTAACGAAATGGTGCCCGGCGCCGTCGGCCTCAACGATCTCGAAGCCAAGGTGAAGAACATGCGGGCCTGCGGCAAGACGAGCTGCTGAACCCGCGCCCATCAAATCGCCTAAATCGAAGCGTTTCAGCCATGTGGACAAACATGGCGCGACCTCCGCTGCCGATTCTGTAAGGGCTTTCAATAAGCCCGCGCGGAGTCTATAGGTGGCGCTCGCGCATTCCCGTGCCTTTGCCGTCGAAAGGCTGACACAGGGCGCGATGAATACAATGAACCGCGTAACGGTCGCCTGATTCAGAGAGGATCAAGAGCCGGTGCGCCAAACGGAACATTCGATGACGCAAACGATTTTCGTCCTGAACGGCCCCAACCTGAATATGCTGGGCAAGCGAGAACCTGGCATCTATGGCGGCAAGACGCTCAAGGACATAGAGGCGGACTGCAAGGCTGCGGGCCGCGAACTCGGATTCGACATCGATTTCCGCCAGAGCAATCACGAAGGCACGCTGGTGGACTGGTTCCACGAAGCGAATGAAAAGGCTTTCGGCGTTGCTATCAATGCAGGCGCCTATACGCACACATCCGTCGCGCTGCATGATGCGATCCGTGCTATTTCCATTCCCGTCATCGAACTTCACATATCCAATGTGCATGCACGGGAAGAATTCCGTCACAAGTCGATGATCGCGCCGGCATGCAAAGGCGTGATCTGCGGCTTCGGGCCTCACAGCTACATCCTGGCGCTCCGCGCGCTGAAGAACATCACGGCATAAGAAGAAGACAGGGCAACACTCATGGCTGAAAAGAAATCCGGTATCGATCAGGCACTGATCCGCGATCTCGCCAACATCCTCAAGGACACGGATCTGACCGAGATCGAAGTCGAACAGGAAGATCTGCGTATCCGCGTTTCGCGTGCAGGCACGACCCAGTACATCCAGGCGCCGATTGCGGCCCCCGCCTATGCAGCACCGGCTGCAGCTGCAGCAGCCCCGGTAGCGGTTGCCGCTGCTCCCGCTGCGGCAGGCCGTAACCCGGCGAACACGGTGAACGCGCCGATGGTCGGCACGGCCTATATGGCCCCGGCCCCTGGCGCTCGCGCGTTCATCGAACTTGGCGCCACCGTCAAGGAAGGCCAGACGCTGCTCATCATCGAAGCGATGAAGACGATGAACCAGATCCCCTCGCCGAAGTCGGGCAAGGTCACGGAAATCCTCGTCGAAGACGGCTCGCCCGTCGAATACGGCCAGCCGCTCGTCATCATCGAATAAGGCTTTGCCAATGATCTCGAAGATCCTCATAGCCAATCGCGGCGAGATCGCCCTTCGCGTGCTGCGCGCCTGCAAGGAGCTCGGCATTGCAAGTGTCGCCGTGCATTCGACGGCCGATGCCGACGCCATGCATGTGCGCCTTGCCGACGAGAGCGTGTGCATCGGTCCGCCGCCTTCGCGCGAAAGCTATCTCAACATCCACCAGATCGTCGCAGCCTGCGAAATCACCGGCGCTGATGCCGTACATCCGGGTTACGGCTTCCTGTCGGAAAATGCCAAATTCGCCGATATTCTCGAAGCCCACGGCATCACCTTCATCGGCCCGACGGCGGAACACATCCGCATCATGGGCGACAAGATCACCGCCAAGACGACGGCACAGGAACTCGGTATCCCCGTCGTTCCCGGCTCCGACGGCGAAGTGAAGACCGAAGAGGATGCGCTGAAGACGGCTGGCTATATCGGCTATCCGGTGCTGATCAAGGCAACGGCCGGCGGCGGCGGACGCGGCATGAAGGTTGCCAAGACCGAAGCAGACCTGATCGAAGCCTGGTCGACGGCCCGCACCGAAGCGGCCGCCGCTTTCGGCAATGACGCCGTCTACATGGAAAAATACCTCGAAAAGCCACGCCACATCGAAATCCAGGTGTTCGGCGATGGCGAAGGCAATGCCATCCATCTCGGCGAACGCGACTGCTCGCTGCAGCGCCGTCACCAGAAGGTCTGGGAAGAGGCAAACTCGCCTGCCCTCAATGTCGAACAGCGCAAGAAGATCGGCCAGATTTGCGCTGACGCCATGAAGAAGCTGAAATACCGCGGCGCCGGCACGATCGAGTTCCTCTACGAGAACGGAGAGTTCTATTTCATCGAAATGAACACTCGCCTGCAGGTAGAGCATCCGGTTACCGAAGCCATTACCGGCATCGACCTCGTGCATGAGCAGATCCGCGTAGCTTCGGGCGGCGGTCTGTCTGTCACGCAGGACGAGGTGCATTTCCAGGGCCACGCCATCGAATGCCGCATCAATGCCGAGGACGCGCGCACCTTCGTGCCCTCACCGGGCACGATCACGCATTTCCATGCACCGGGCGGACTTGGCGTGCGCATCGATTCCGGCGCCTATCAGGGCTATAAGATCCCGCCTTACTACGACAGCCTCATCGGCAAGCTGATCGTTCACGGCCGCACGCGTGTCGAATGCATGATGCGCCTGCGCCGTGCGCTCGATGAATTTGTCGTTGACGGCATCAAGACAACGCTGCCACTGTTCCAGGATCTCGTTTCCAACCAGGATATCGCCAACGGCGACTACGATATTCACTGGCTGGAAAACTATCTCGCCAACAGCAAGCCGGCAGCATAGGACAGGAATGGCAGGAGCGCGCAGGAAGTCACCAGGTATTACCCCGGAAATCCTCTTGCGCGCCTATTCTATCGGCCTGTTTCCCATGGCCGAATCCGCTGACGATCCGGAAATCTTCTGGGTCGAGCCGGATATCCGCGGCGTCCTGCCGCTGGATAATCGTTTCCACGTCTCCAAAAGCCTTCGAAAGACAGTCCGCCAAAAGCCCTTCGACATTCGCTTCAACAGTAACTTCGATGCCGTGATTACCGCCTGTGCCAGCGAGACATCCGATCGGCCGAGCACCTGGATCAACGAAACCATCAAGACGCTCTATTCCGCCCTGCACCGCATGGGCCATGCCCATTCTGTCGAGGCCTGGGATGGCGATGAACTCGTCGGCGGTCTCTATGGCGTGTCGCTCGGATCTGCCTTCTTCGGGGAAAGCATGTTCTCGCGGCGAACCGACGCTTCGAAAATCTGTCTCGTCCATCTCGTCGAGCATCTGAGGCGGCAGCACTTCACGTTGCTCGACACGCAATTCACGACAGAGCATCTCAAAACATTCGGGGCGCTTGACGTGCCGAAAGCGGATTACGCGCTGATGCTCGCCGCGGCGATGGAATCGCCACACCTTAGGTTTTAATGTTGAATTTTTCACCTCAGCGTTGATTTTTCGACCAATCAGTTTAAGGTCGGGCTGCAACGGAGGGTGAAATCTTGAAGCGATATTTTGCGGCAGCGATCCTGCTCGCCATGGCTGCCGGGACAGCCAATTCCCGCCCCTATCAGGAAATGTTTCCGAACAGAACGGATTTCTCCGAGCAAGAAAAGCCGGTTCTGCAAAAGCTCGACTTCCAGCAAGGGGCGATTAGGCTGCCGGCTGCGAAGGCAACGCTGAACGTACCGGATGGGTTTTACTATCTCAGCCCTGAAGATACGAAGACCGTGCTCGTCGATATCTGGGGCAACCCTCCGGGCGCGGCGGCTGATGCGTTGGGCATGTTATTTCCTGCACAATATTCCCCGACTGATGTCGGGTCATGGGGTTCGGTCGTCGAATTCAGCGCGGATGGCTATGTATCGGATGCCGACGCAGCGACGATCGACTACGATGAACTGCTGCAGAACATCAAGGACTCTATTTCGGAGAGCAATACCGAGCGACAGAAGCAGGGCTTTCCGACGGTGACACTCGTCGGCTGGGCCTCTGCCCCGCATTACGACCAATCCGCACACGCCCTGCACTGGGCACGCGATTTGGTGTTCAACGAGAATGGAAACACGCAGCATACACTGAACTATTCCGTGCGCACGCTGGGCCGTGAGGGCGTCTTTCAGTTCGACTTCGTTGCCGGTCTCGAACAGTTGAAGGAAATCGAGACCGCCGTCCCGACCGTGACCAAGCTCGTCCAGTTCGACAAGGGAATGGCCTATAGCGATCACGTGGATGGCGACAAGATCGCTGCCTACGGGATGGCGGGCATGATCGCTGCAGGCGCTGGCGCCAAGGTTGCCGCGAAGATCGGACTGCTGGCAATCGCCGCTGCCTTTCTGAAGAAGGCGTGGATCCTTGTCTTTGTGGTATTTGGCGGGGCGGTCGGCCTCGTGAAGAAGCTCTTCACCGGCAACAAGACGCCCAACGCATAGCGGCCAGCATCAGCAGGCGTGTCGCATCGAACGGATCTTATGCGACACGCACCCGGCGCCGCCATCATCTTGCTGTAGATAGTTATTTGCAGCTGAAAGCCCGGTCGATCAGGCGTGTGCTCTTACTTCGCGCCAGCGCTGTCCGGTGGCGGGACGTCGGAGTTCTGCTTGCAGTCCTTCAGCCAGACGTCATAGATCGGATGCTCGACGGCGTTGAGGCCGGGGCTGTCGGCAAACATCCAGCCGGTGAAGATGCGGCGGATCTTGCGGTCCAGCGTGATCTCGTCGACTTCGACGAAACCATCGATCTTCTGGGCTTCCGACTGGTCGCGCGAATAGCACGCCTTCGGCGTAACCTGCAGCGCGCCAAACTGGACCGTTTCGTTGACATAGACATCGAAGGTGGTGATGCGGCCGGTGATCTTGTCGAGGCCGGAGAAGACGGCGACCGGATTATCGATACGGGCAGCCTGCGCGGGAGTGGAAAGAAGCGCGGCGGAAAGCGCCAACAGCGATACAGTTCCCGCAGCCGGCAGGACCATGTTTCGCAGGGAAAGCTTCATATCTACCCGTCTCCAGCACATATCAGGTTCACGGCCGCGCGATTGCGGCCAACCTGCGGGTAAAGGTCAATTGTGGCCAAAGCGCGGGGCAGACCCCGCCATCGATTGCTTGACTCTCAGTTGCCAGGTGTCCATGCGTCGTAGTCGCCGGTCACGCGCGGACGTTCGCCGGCAACCGAGAGCGAGCCCGGCGGGCGATAGGCCTGCGGCGAACCCGTGGGGTTGGCGCGGTGGGGCTTCTGCCATTCCTTGGCAACGTAATTTTCCTTCGACGGCGGAACGTCGGTGCGGTGATGCATCCAGCCGTGCCAGCCCGGGGGGATGGCGGACGCTTCGGCGTAACCCTTGTAGATCACCCAGCGCTTCGGCAGACCGTAGGAGGAAAGACCGCCTTCGTAATAGACATTGCCCAACTCGTCTTCACCAACGCGCTTGAAGCCGCGAAGGGCGAACAGCGTGCCGAAAGTGTAATTGTTCCACCAGGTGAAGGTGTGCAGCAGGAACTTGATCATGTCTTTTCCTCGTGGCCGCAGGACGCGGACGAAAGCAGATAGGCTTTTTCGCTTATGCCGCCGCCAAGGCGAATTGTCCAGTGATTCCCACTGAGACGGCGGTCATTTCAGAGCCATCTTGAAACCGATATGCGAGGGCTTGAAACCCAGCCTTTCATAGAAACGATGGGCATCCTTGCGCACTGCATTCGATGTCAGCTGGACGAGCCGCACGCCGCGACTTTTCGCCTCGGCAATGGCGAATTCGATCATCCGAGCACCGATGCCCTGCCCACGCAGATCGGCACGCGTCTGCACCGCCTCGATGATCATGGCGGACGAGCCGCGTCCATTGAGTGAGGTGGTGATCATCGTCTGGAAGGTGCCGACGACTTCTCCATTCCATTCGGCAACATAGAGCGTCTGGTTCGGCGATGCAGCGATCGTCGCAAAGGCGCTGATATAATCCGGATATGCCTTCGGATCGGTCGTATCCCCATGGCCGCCGAGCGGATCGGCGGCAAACATTGCGATCAAGGCCGACAGATCGCTTTCACGCGCCTCGCGAATGATGATGTCGCCAAATGCCATGTCAGTGGAGCTCGAGCACCTTTTCGAGGACCAGCGTCGGGATGCCGGACTGGCCGGGACCGTCGTTCTCGTTACTGCCGGCTTCGACGAAACCGAGCCGCTCATAGAAATGGATGGCTTTGTGGTTCTGCACCTCGACTTCCAGCCGCATAATCTCTGCGTCCGGGAAGCAGGTTTCGAGCTCCGCGAAAATATCGCGGCCAATGCCCTGCCGATGCAGGCCGGGTCGGACATAGAGGAGATATAGCATGACGGTCTTCGTCGTTTCGTCCGACATCGCCGCATAGCCCATGCCGCCGATATCCCTGCCATCGTCGGCGACGAGAAACTCGGCATTTTTCTTCGCCAGCCGCGCCTTCAGCGCAGCCGGCGAAAAGAGATGAGCGACCAGTTCGTTGACCTTTGCGGCACCATAGCCGGCGTCATAGGCGGCATGGAAGCTTTCGACCAAGAGGGCTTGCACCTTATCGAGATCGCGCTCGCTGGCCGTTCGGACGAAATAAACCAAGACCTTCTCCTTACGGCATCGGCCATTCGAAAACCGCTTCGCACGCTTCGGCTAATGCCTTCAGCTTATTCCTCGATGCCGAGCTTAGCCTTGACGAGAGCCTGCACGGCCTGCGGGTTGGCCTTGCCACCGGTCGACTTCATGACCTGACCGACGAACCAGCCGGCAAGCGTCGGCTTCGCCTTGACCTTGGCAACCTGATCCGGGTTGGCGGCGATGATTTCATCGACAGCCTTTTCGATCGCGCCGGTGTCCGTCACCTGCTTCAGTCCGCGGCTTTCGACGATCTCGGCGGGATCGCCGCCTTCGTTGAGGATGATTTCGAAGACGTCCTTGGCGATCTTGCCGGAGATGGTCTCAGCCTTGATGAGGTCGATGATGGCACCGAGCTGGGCCGGAGAAACCGGCGTCTCCTCGATATCCTTGCCGGTGCGGTTCAGTGCGCCGAGCAGGTCATTGATGACCCAGTTGGCAGCCGTCTTGCCGTCGCGGCCTTCGGCAACAGCTTCGAAGTAATCGGCAATCGCCTTTTCCGAGACGAGCACGGAAGCGTCATAGATCGAGAGACCGAGCTCGCGAACGAAACGCTCTTTCTTGTCGTCGGGCAGTTCCGGCAGATGTTGGGCCAGATCACTGATGAAGGCGTCGTCGAATTCGAGCGGCAACAGGTCCGGATCGGGGAAATAGCGATAATCATGCGCATCTTCCTTGGTGCGCATGGACCGCGTCTCGCCCTTGTTCGCGTCGAACAGGCGGGTTTCCTGATCGATCGTGCCGCCATCCTCGAGAATGCCAATCTGCCGGCGGGCTTCGAATTCGATCGCCTGGCCGATGAAACGGATGGAGTTGACGTTCTTGATTTCGCAGCGCGTGCCGAAAGGCTCACCCGGGCGGCGCACGGAGACGTTGACGTCGGCACGCATGGAGCCTTCGTCCATGTTGCCGTCGCAGGTGCCGAGGTAGCGCACGATCGAGCGCAGCTTCGTCATGTAGGCCTTGGCCTCATCGGAGGTGCGCATATCCGGCTTGGAGACGATTTCCATCAGCGCCACGCCCGAACGGTTGAGGTCCACATAAGACATGGTCGGATGCTGGTCGTGCATCGATTTGCCGGCATCCTGCTCCAGGTGCAGGCGCTCGATACCGATCTCGATATCCTCGAACTGGCCCTGACGATCCGGGCCGAGCGAGATGACGATCTTGCCCTCGCCGACGATTGGGTCTTTATACTGCGAGATCTGATAGCCCTGCGGCAGGTCCGGATAGAAATAGTTCTTGCGATCGAAGACCGAGCGCTTGTTGATCTCAGCCTTCAGGCCGAGACCGGTGCGCACCGCCTGCTTGACGCATTCCTCGTTGATGACGGGCAGCATGCCGGGCATGGCGGCATCGACCAGCGAGACATTCGAATTCTGCGGCTTGCCGAATTCCGTCGAAGCGCCGGAGAAAAGCTTGGAATTGGAGAGCACCTGGGCATGGACTTCCATGCCGATGATGACTTCCCAATCGCCAGTGGCGCCGGGGATATAACGTTTCGGATCGGGCGTGCGAACGTCGACAATGGTCATGAGATGCTCTTCGAAGGCTGTTCTTTTCAACTGGTGAGGTAAAGGAAATGGCCTGCCGGTGCAAGGCTTTCAACGGTTAGAAACCGGGGCCGTAACCTTCCGGCTCCTGCGGGCCGAGATGCTTGGTGAGCCCGACGGACGGTACGTCACGATCGAGCTTCGGATTATAGGCGACCGAGAGCCAGTGGATCGAATAACCGTGCTTCTGAAAGAAGGCGATCGCCTCGGAATTTCCCGAGTGGGTCTGCATTGCCGCCTCCTCGAAGCCCTGCTCCAGAATATCGGCCTCGATACGCTCCAGCAGAGCGGTGCCGAGCCCCTGCCGGTTGAAGCTCGGGTCGATCCAGAAGTCGGAAATCGTCTCGTCCAGCCCCTCGCGCGCAGCCCAACCGGCAACCTGTCCGTTCTGCTCGACGACAGTGATGGTCAGCCAGTTATTGTCCACAAAAGTCCGGAAGGCGCTGCGGGCTCCATCCGTCATGGCGTCCGATTCGCCGATCAATGCCATCGCTCTTTGCCAGGCTCGTAAGCCGATTTCGCTCAAGAGTTCCGTTTCGCCTTCGCGGGCATTGCGAATGTGGATCAATGGCACCTCCGCTCTATGAGAGAGAGTAGACCATTGAGTCGGGCAATTTTCCAGTGCCTCCAATGAGATAAAAGGGGAAAGCATTTCGATCGGCTTTTCTGCGCAAGCCTCGTCCGGCTTGACCGGATCGTGGTTGCTGATAAAAGACGCGCCAGAGGTGTTTTATGTCTAACCTGTCTGAGTCCCGGTAAAGGTCCCTGCCCGCAAGCACAGGCTCGCGCGCATGGACCCGAAAAACGAAGCCGCGGCGTATCGGCAAGCCCGAACGCCAGATCGTTTTTGTGCGCCTTTACTAAGGCGTGTTTCCGGATCAACAGCAATGGACATCTCGCGCGCAGAACAGCGCATCCTGCACCTTATGGCCCAGGGCGGCCGTATCGAAATTACCCGCGACGACAATAAGAAGATCGAAACGGTGAACTGCTTCACCCGCGACGGCTGGGTCTATCCCGGCTTCGGTCTGGAGCTTTTCCGTAAGCTGAAACGGCTGAAGGCGATCAAATCTTCCGCCGGCCAGCCTTATCGGATCACGGACAGAGGGCTGAAACTGGTCAGGTCGCAGCTCGACAACAGATAGGGCTGACAAGAGCTTGGCCGTGCAGCAAAGTTGCTGCGCGGCCGACAGAGTTTCAGAGCTTTTCGGAAAGCTCCGGACGCATCGCCGTCCACTCCTCGGCAATCGTGCCCGCGCCGACCGTCTTGCCGGCGCGGCGATACCAGTAGCCGGCGTTCCAGTCGTCGCCTTCGACGCGATGACAAAGCGCGTGGCCCCAGTCGAAGGGCTGTTCGCCTTCATGGTTCTGGCAGATTTCGTGAACCGCCTCCCACTCCGCGCCCATCTTAAAGCCGCTGGCAGCGAGGCGATCAAAGGCCTCGATCAATCGCGCAAGATCCCGTTTCGGCATGAGGCCCTCCCCGCAAAGTCCTCCCTCTATAACAGGCGCCGCCTCGAAATCCGAGACGGCGCCTGCTTTTCTTCAATCGCGAAGATTGATTGGATCGTTAGATCTGTTACCACCACTTGGCCGGCGTGAACTTGCCGGCCGCCTGTTCGATGACATGGGCGGTCTTGAAGAGGGTTTCCTCGTCGAAGGCCTTGCCGATGAGCTGCAGGCCGAGGGGCAGGCCCTTATGGTCCAGACCGGCAGGGACGGCGATGCCCGGCAGGCCGGCCATGTTGACCGTCACGGTGAAGATGTCGTTCAGGTACATCTTGACCGGATCGGCGGCGAGGTTCTCGTCGGCAACGCCGAAGGCGGACGACGGGGTGGCCGGCGTCAGGATGGCGTCGACGCCGGCATCGAAGGCGAGTTCGAAATCGCGCTTGATCAGCGTGCGAACCTTCTGGGCGCGCAGGTAATAGGCGTCGTAGTAACCGGCCGACAGAACATAGGTGCCGATCATGATGCGGCGCTTAACTTCCTGGCCGAAGCCGGCGGCGCGCGTCTTTTCGTACATATCGACGATATCCTTGCCGTCGACCCGTAGCCCGTAGCGCACGCCGTCATAACGGGCGAGGTTCGAAGAGGCTTCGGCGGGCGCCACGATGTAGTAGGCCGGAAGGGCGTATTTCGTGTGGGGCAGAGAGATGTTGACGATCTCGGCACCGGCATCCTTCAGCCAGGCGATGCCCTGCTGCCAGATGGCTTCGATCTCCTCGGGCATGCCGTCGACGCGATATTCGTTCGGAATACCGATCTTCATGCCCTTCAGCGATTTACCGATGGCGGCCTCATAATCCGGAACCGGCAGATCGACCGAGGTTGTGTCCTTGGCGTCGACGCTGGCCATCGACTTCAAGAGAATTGCGGCATCGCGAACATCGCGGGCGATCGGGCCGGCCTGATCGAGCGAAGAGGCGAAGGCAACCGTGCCCCAGCGCGAGCAGCGGCCATAGGTCGGCTTGATGCCGACGGTGCCGGTGAAGGCTGCCGGCTGGCGGATCGAGCCGCCGGTATCGGTGGCGGTGGCGCCGGCGCAGAGATGAGCGGCAACGGCTGCGGCCGAACCACCGGAAGAGCCGCCGGGAACGAGCTGCTGATTGGAGCCCGCGGCACGCCAGGGGTTGATGACAGCGCCATAATACGAGGTCTCGTTGGAAGAGCCCATCGCGAACTCGTCCATGTTCAGCTTGCCGAGCATGACGGCGCCGTCGTCCCAGAGGTTCTGGGTAACCGTCGATTCATACCGCGGCTCGAAGCCGTCGAGAATGTGGCTGCAGGCCTGGGTGTGCACGCCAACGGTGGCGAACAGGTCCTTGATGCCGAGCGGGATGCCTTCAAGATCACCTGCCTTGCCGGCTGCGATGCGCTCGTCGGAATTCTTCGCCATGAGACGTGCGAGATCCGGCGTGACCTTGATATAGGCGTTGAGCTGGCCATTGGCCGCATCGATCGCCGAAATATAGGCTTCGGTCAGTTCGCTGGCGGTGATCTCCTTGGCGCGCAGCTTCTGGCGGGCTTCGGCAATGGTCAGGCTGGTGAGTTCGCTCATCGTGTTTTCGCTTCAGATCTGAAAATGGCAACGGGGTCGGAAAGAGGCGTTGAGCGCCTTATTCGACGACTTTCGGTACCAGGAAGAAGTTGTGGTCGGTGATCGGGGCATTGGCAACGACATCGGCGGCCTTGTTGCCGTCATTGACGACATCGGTCCGCTTCTTCATGTCCATCGGCGTGACCGAGGTCATAGCCTCGACACCTTCGACGTCAACTTCGGAAAGCTGCTCGACGAAGCCGAGGATACCATTCAGCTCACCGACCATGCGATTTGCCTCTTCTTCCGAGACGGCAATACGGGCAAGGCGCGCAACGCGCTTAACGGTGGCGAGATCGACGGACATGGCATTCTCCGGATAGGAATTTTCCTATCGCTATAAAGACCCTGTCCGTCCTGTGCAACGGGTTTGCCTTTTCGGCAACGCAGAATTCCTCTCCTCAAATCCACCTGGATTCGAGGAGTTATGCATCAGAGCGAGAAGCTTTCGCCGGGCTTCGGCGCCTTCACTTCGGTCTTGGAAGCCTCCATGCCTGCAATGAATTTCTCCGGCGTCTGGTCGATGATCGGGAAAGTGCCGTAGTGGCCGGGAATGGCCGTCTTGAAGTTGAAGTAGCGCTGGCAGGCAAGCGCTGCGACAGCACCGCCCATGGTAAAGCGGTCGCCGATCGGGACGATGCCGATATCCGGCTGATGCAATTCGTTGATCAGCCCCATGTCGGAGAAGATATCGGTGTCGCCCATATGGAAGAGGCTGGGCTCGTCCTCGAAATGCAGCACGAGGCCGTTCGGATTACCGAGCGAATGGGAAACGCCATCTTCGGTGATCTGGGCGGAAGAGTGCAACGCATTGGTGAAAGTCGCACTGAAGCTGCCGAGCGAGACGGTGCCTCCGGTATTGCCCATTTCGAGCTTCTCGACTCCTCTGGAGCCGAGCCAGGAAGCAAGGTCGGCATTGGCAAGAACGACGGCGCCGGCTTCCTTGGCAATCTGGACCGTATCGCCGACATGGTCGGCATGGCCGTGGGTCAGCAGGATGTGGGTGATGCCGTTGGTCACGTCCTTGATATCCTGGCCGGCGAAGGATGGGTTATAAGTCAGGAAGGGATCGATCAGGATTTTGGCGGCTTTCGTCTCGATGCGGAAAGCAGCATGGCCGAGCCAGGTGATCTTCATGAAAAGTCTCCTTTATTACGTGATGCAAAAGACGATTTCGGAGCCAGAATGGTTCAAAGCAATTCCGGCCGGAAAACCGTTTCGCACTTTTTCTGGAATTGCTCTAAGGACATAGCCGATATGGCCGCAAAGAAAAGCGGTGGGCGGTTCAATTTCTTTTGACAGGATGACACGACAATGACGGTGCTGACGATCGAGGAACTGGCCGAAGCACTCGGCCCCGGACAGGCAATTGCCGGCCTCGATCTTGGCACGAAGACGATCGGTCTTGCCATGTCCGATCTCGGACGCCGCTTTGCGACGCCGCGCCCGGTCATCAAGCGCGAGAAATTCACCATCGATGCCGAGACCCTGCTGGCCTTCGCAACGAAAGAAAAAGTCTCAGCCTTCGTCATCGGCCTGCCGATGAATATGGATGGATCGGCAGGGCCGCGCGTTCAGGCGACGCGAGCTTTCGTGCGCAACATGGAACAGAAGACCGCCATTCCCTTTGTTTATTGGGATGAGCGGCTATCGACGGTGGCGGCAGAACGGGCCTTGCTGGAAATGGATGTTTCGCGGGCAAAACGCGCCGAACGGATCGATTCGGCTGCGGCAAGCTTCATCCTTCAGGGAGCGCTTGACAGGCTTTCCTTGCTGGCGAGATCGGCAGACGATACGGAGGCGTGACGCGCCCTCCACCATGCCGCAATCTGACGGCGCTTACGGAAGCCCATGATGGCGAAGACGACGAGGCTGTCGATGGCGATGGCGCGGGCGACGAGCGGCGGAATTTCCTCCGGCGGCAAGCCGAGTACCTTGCCGTAAACCTGGAATGTCAGGTCATGGACCTGCCGCGTCAGCATGAAGATGCCGAAGTTCAGATCGTAATAGGAAAGCCAGTACCATCCCGCCAAGAAGACGATCGGACCGGCCCAGAAGATCAGAAACCACTTCATGCGGCCTCTCCTTCGTGCTTGCGCAGGACCGGCATATCAAGAGAAACGAGCCAGACCGACGATGCCATTATGCAGAGAACGAGCGTGGGTACCGTGATATCCAGCGCCAGCACGGCGAAAAACATCATCGCCGCGACAAGCAACGCGGTTCTGGCTGCTCTGGTTCCCATGGCTGAACTCGGGCCTACATTCGTTACATTTCTACCTGACACCACACTGGCGGGTTAACCAGCGTCACGCAACGTAAACCAATTGTTAAGGTTAATGCCCGGGCACCTGCTGTGGATTATTCAGCCGTAGACGCCGCGCACCAGGCGCTTCAGCGCACCTGCCGCCTTCTCCCAGTCCTTGCCGTTCTTCAAAACCAAACCCGCGCACTGACCGCCGGCCGCTGCTGACAGCACAAGATGCTGGATGGAGGCGAAGATCAGCGCATTGACGGCTGCCGTATCGATGCCCTTCGGCGGCGTCAGCGAGCCGCGCATGCGATCTAGCCACAGTCCGAGCGCTTTTGAGCGCGCTTCGGAAAGGCGCCTCACCTGCTCGGTATTTTCCGAAATTTCCCAGGCAACGATACGCCGCATCAGAGGATCGTCGCGCAGAGCTTCCAGGAAAAGCAGCGAGAGCCGCTCCATGAGGTCGCCATAGGTCAGGAGGAACATACCGCCGGTATCTTCAGGGATGCGATCTTTGACCCAATTGCCGAGATCGGCGCCGATCGCCTCGACAAGGCCATCGAGGCCGCCATAATAGCGGTAGATGAGCTGTTTATCACAGCCGGCGCGGCGGGCGACGGCATTGATGCCGAAATTCTGGAAGCCTTCTTCCGCCAGCAGATTCTTGGCGGCTTTCAGGATAGCGCGCTCAGTCGCGCTTCTGTCGCGGATGCGCTTTTCAGGTTCAGCAGCACCCGTCTGTTCGAGCACGGCCACGGTACTTTCATTCAGCATTCGGTCAACCCCGGTCTGTCACCAATCGGTGAGTAACAGCGGAATTTTCCGCCTACAATCCTATCTAATTGAGAAGACTGTGGATATTGATGATCCGCAGCTCTGCAGACGCTGGTGGGCGGCCCGGCGGCATCTTCTCATCGCTATGACGCGTCCGAGAAATCTTGCCCATGCGGTTGATCGCGATGGACGAACCCGGCATAGCTGCATTATGAAAAGAGACGACAATTTCTGCTAAGGCCTTGCAATGGTGAATTATATCGAAGCCTCCTCCGCGCCGCCGAAGAATACCGGCGCCATCAGGCTTTATGGTCCCGAAGCATTCGAGGGAATGCGCAATGCGTGCCAGCTGACCGCGCGCTGTCTCGATGCGCTTGCCGATATCGTCAAGCCGGGTCTCGCGACCAATGAAATCGACCGCTTCGTTTTCGAATTCGGCATGGATCACGGCGCTTATCCGGCGACGCTGAACTATCGCGGCTATACGAAGTCCACCTGCACTTCCATCAATCATGTGGTCTGCCACGGCATTCCCGATGACAAGCCGTTGCGAGAAGGCGATATCGTCAATATCGACGTGACCTTTGTCGTCGACGGCTGGCATGGGGATTCGAGCCGCATGTACCCGGTCGGCCAGATCAAACGCGCTGCCGAGCGACTGCTCGAAGTGACCTATGAGTCGCTGATGCGCGGCATCGCCGCCGTTCATCCCGGCGCGCGCACCGGCGCGATCGGCGAAGCGATCCAGACCTATGCCGAAGCCGAGCGCTGCTCCGTCGTGCGCGACTTCTGCGGCCATGGTGTCGGCCGTCTGTTCCACGATTCGCCGAACATCCTGCATTACGGCCGCGCCAATGAAGGACCGGAATTGCGTGAGGGCATGATCTTCACCATCGAACCGATGATCAATCTCGGACGCCCGCATGTGAAGGTGCTGGCGGACGGCTGGACCGCCGTAACGCGTGACCGCTCGCTGTCAGCGCAATACGAACATACCATCGGCGTGACCGCAAATGGCTGCGAGATCTTCACGCTTTCGCCCGCCGGTCTCGACCGGCCGGGCCTGCCGTCACTGAACGGGTGACGGTCTCCATGGCGAAAGGCCCCGTTCCGCAGACCGGCGATGACGAATTGCCTTTCGACATGGACGAGGATATCGCCGTGGACGAACGGGCGTTTTTCGGACAGCCGGCAAAGGCGACGGCTCCCGCAAAAAGAGCCGCCCTGCCTGGCAGGGAAGAACATTATCACGGCCATCGCGAGAGGCTGCGCAACCGCTTCCGTGAGAATGGCGATACGGCGCTCGCCGACTATGAAATCCTCGAACTCCTGCTCTTCCGGCTGATCCCGCGCCGCGACACGAAACCGATCGCCAAGGCGCTGATCGATCGCTTCGGATCACTTGCCGGCGTCTTCGGCGCACCGGCAGCACTGCTGCAGGAAATCAAAGGCGTCGGAGAGACAGTGGCGCTGGACCTGAAGCTGATATCCGCCATTGGCCATCGTGCACTGAAGAGCGAACTTAAAGGCAAGCAGGTGCTTTCCTCGTGGTCGTCGGTCGTCCAATATTGTCATGCGGCCATGGCACATGAGACGCGCGAACAATTCCGCATTCTCTTCCTCGACAAACGCAATGCGCTGATCGCCGACGAGGTGCAGGGGCATGGCACGGTGGACCACACGCCTGTCTATCCGCGCGAAGTGGTGAGGCGGGCGCTCGAGCTTTCGGCAACGGCGTTGATTCTGGTCCACAATCATCCTTCAGGCGATCCCACTCCATCGCGCGCCGATATCGACATGACGAAGATGATCATCGATGCGGCAAAGCCGCTTGGTATTGCCATCCACGATCACATCATCATCGGCAAAGACGGACAAGCGAGCCTCAAAGGCCTGCGTTTGATATAGGACGCCGGCGAGGGCATGAAAAAGCCATTTTGGCGTTCTCCAAGCTGAAGGACTGACAACAGGATGGGAAATATGGGCGTTTTTCCTGGTCGCTTGTACGCGCCGCCGAGCCTTCGATCGCTGATACGGCTGACGCTTCTGCTGCTGGTCATAACCGGTCTCTATCTCGGCTACCTGCAGCTTTCGACCAACGTGCATGCGGTCGTCGATGGCCAGGTGTACCGCTCCGCCCAGCCCTCCCCCGCGAAGCTTGGCGAACTCGTCAAGGAGTACGGCATCAAAACCGTACTGAACCTGCGCGGCGACAGCAGCGGCGAGGCCTGGTACGACAACGAGGTCGCGGCTGCAAAGGGCCTCAATGTCCAGCATATCGATTTCCGCATGTCGGCGACCAAGGAACTCTCCATCGAGGAAGGTCGTCAGCTGATGGCGATCATGGCGGCCGCGCCCAAGCCTATGCTCATTCACTGCAAGGCCGGCGCCGACCGTACGGGGCTGGCTTCAGCCATCTACGTCGCCGGCATTGCCAAGGAAGGAGAGATGGCGGCGGAGTCGCAGATCTCGCTGACATACGGCCATCTGTCGCTTTTCTTCATCGGCGCCTACGCAATGGACCGCACATTCGAGCGGCTTGAGCCGATGTTTGGCTTTTTGAACTCCTAAACTGCACGGGAATACAAACTGTAACATTGACCGGCTACCGATGAACGCGCGACATTTCGCGTCGCAATATGATTCCAATTCCAGTTCGGGGCTAAAGATGTTCCAGTACGATCTCGTGGTAGTCGGCAGCGGTCCGGCGGGGCGCCGCGGCGCAATCCAGGCTGCAAAACTCGGCAAGAAAGTACTGGTCATCGAGCAAGGAAAGCGTGTCGGCGGCGTGTCCGTCCATACCGGCACGATCCCTTCGAAGACGCTGCGCGAGACCGCACTCAATCTTTCCGGCTGGCGTGAGCGCGGCTTCTACGGCCGCAGCTACCGCGTCAAGCAGGAGATCAGTGCCGAAGACCTGCGCCGCCGCCTGCTGATCACGCTCGATCATGAAGTCGAAGTGCTCGAACACCAGTTCGCCCGCAATCGCGTCCAGCACATCCGCGGCAAGGCAAGCTTCGTCGACGCCAACACCCTGCAGGTCATCAAGGACGACGGCGACACGATGACGGTGACCGGCGCCAGCATTCTGCTCGCCGTCGGCACCAAGCCCTTCCGACCTGACTACATGCCGTTCGACCACAAGACCGTGCTCGACAGCGACGAGCTGCTCGATATCGAAGAACTGCCGCGCACGATGGTCGTCATCGGCGCCGGCGTCATCGGCATCGAATATGCGACGATCTTTTCGGCGCTGGATACGGCTGTAACCGTCATCGATCCGAAGTCGACCATGCTCGACTTCATCGACAAGGAAATCGTCGAGGACTTCACCTATCAACTGCGCGACCGCAATATGAAGCTGCTGCTCGGCACGAAGGCAGAAAAGGTCGAGCGGCTTGATACCGGCAAGGTGCAGTTGACGCTCGACAGCGGCCGGCATCTCGTGACCGACATGGTGCTTTTTGCCGCCGGGCGCATGGGCGCCACCGATACGCTGAACCTGCAAGCCGTTGGCATCGAAGCCGACAGCCGCGGCCGTCTGAAGGTCAATCCCGAGACTTTCCAGACCTCGGTACCGAACATCTACGCCGCCGGCGACGTCGTCGGTTTCCCGAGCCTTGCCTCGACTTCGATGGAACAGGGCCGTATTGCAGCGCGCGTGGCGATCGGCGCCGTCGCCAAGGAGCCGCAGAAATACTTCCCCTACGGCATTTATGCCGTGCCGGAAATCTCCACCTGCGGCCTGACGGAAGAGGAAATGAAGGAGCGCGGCATTCCCTATGAATGCGGCATCGCCCGCTTCCGCGAGACCTCGCGCGGCCACATCATGGGCCTCGATACCGGCTTGCTGAAGCTGATCTTCTCGTTGAAGACGCGCCGGCTGCTCGGCGTGCACATCGTCGGCGAAGGTGCGACCGAACTGGTACATATCGGCCAGGCCGTGCTGAACCTGAAGGGTACAGTCGAATATTTCGTCGAAAATACCTTCAACTACCCGACGCTTGCCGAAGCCTACAAAATCGCCGGCCTCGATGCGTGGAACCGCATGGGCGATATAAAGTCCGAACTTTAAGGAAGCGAGGGGAACGCCCTCGCCTTTCCAAGCGGCAGAACGCAGGTCGCTGATATTTAATTTTATTTCTCCGCGGGGCGTCTCGTTGCACGCTACTGGCGATTGCCTGTACCCTGCGCCGATGACCTATATCCTATGTCAAAAGATATTGGTAAGGTCAGCGTGTTCGCACCCTGCATTGTTCTGTTGCGTTTTGCTTATCGCCTTCCCAAGTATGGGGTGCGCCTTTCGACAGCCTGAAATCCATGTCGTAGACCGGCCTGCGGTACCAGTAAATCCAGCAATGCAGACCACAACGAAAGATAGATATTTTGTCCGATACTTCAGAGGCTGCTCGCAAACGGTTTCAGCTCATCCTGATAAAGCCGTCGCACTATGACGATGACGGCTATGTGATCCGTTGGTGGCGGGCAATGATCCCTTCCAATTCGCTGGCAGCCATCTACGGGATTGCCGCGGATTGTGCCGAGCGGCAAATTCTTGGCGCCGATACTGCAATCGACATCACAGTCATCGACGAGACCAATACACGCATCGATTTTGCGGCGCTGCTGTCGCAGTTCAAGCGCAACGACAACTTCGGGATGATCGCGCTTATCGGCGTGCAATCCAACCAGTATCCCCGTGCGCTCGATATCGCCCGTCCGTTCCGCGATGCCGGACTGCCGGTTTCGATGGGTGGCTTCCATATATCGGGATGCCTGTCGATGCTCGACGGTGATGCGATCGGCCTTGAGGAATGCCGCAAGATGGGCGTTTCGATGTTTGCCGGCGAAGCCGAAGGACGGCTGGAGCTGGTGCTGCGCGATGCGGCCGCCGGCGAACTGAAGCCGCTCTACAATTTCATGAACGACCTTCCCGGCATCGGCGGCACGCCGGTGCCTTTCCTGCCGAAAGACAATATCCAGCGCACGCTTGGCCTCAGCACCAGTTTCGATGCAGGCCGCGGCTGCCCCTATCAATGTTCCTTCTGCACGATCATCAACGTGCAGGGCCGCAAGTCCCGTTTCCGCTCCGCCGACGATGTCGAGAAGCTGGTGCGCATGAACTGGGCGCAGGGTATCCATAAATTCTTCATCACCGACGACAATTTTGCCCGTAACAAGGATTGGGAAGCGATCTTCGACCGGCTGATCGAGCTGAGAGAAAAAGACGGCATTCCGCTCGGCCTGATGATCCAGGTGGACACGCTCTGCCATAAGATCCCGAACTTCATCGAAAAATCGAAGCGTGCCGGCGTTACCCGCGTCTTCATCGGTCTGGAAAACGTCAATCCAGACAACCTGACCGCCGCCAAGAAGAACCAGAACAAGATCACCGAATATCGCAAGATGCTGCTTGCCTGGAAGGCGCAGGGCATCATGACGCTTGCCGGCTATATTCTGGGCTTCCCGGCAGACACGCCGGAATCGATCCGCCGCGACATCAAGATCATTCAGGAAGAGCTGCCGCTCGACGTCATCGAGTTCTTCGTTCTGACGCCGCTCCCCGGCTCCGAGGACCATCAGGTTCTCTGGAAGAAGGGCGTCGAGATGGATGCCGATCTCAATATCTACGATGTCGAGCATGTCTGCACGGCCCATCCGAAGATGAGCAAGCAGGAATGGGAAGATATCTACCAGGAGGCTTGGTCGCTCTACTATTCGCCTGACCATATGAAGACCCTGCTGCGCCGCGCTGTGGCGACCGGCATCAAGCTGAGCAGTCTCGTCAAGGTCCTGGTCTCGTTTGCGACCACCGTACCGCTGGAGAATGTCCATCCGTTGCAGAGCGGCCTTCTGCGCCTAAAACATCCCTCAGAGCGGCGCCCTGGCCTGAAGCGCGAACATCCACTGCTGTTCTGGCCGCGTTTTGTCTTCGATACCGCCCGCAAGCATCTCTCGCTTGCCGGCACAATCATCGGCCTCAGCGTTTCGGCCTTCCTGATTGCGCGTGGTGCCGGCGCCAAGACCTATATGGACAAGGCTCTGACGCCCGTGGGTGACGATGACGAAGACGTTCTGGATCTCTTCACCAAGACGGCCGGCGGCACGGCTGCCGTCAGCCACATCAAGAAGGTTGCCGAACTGACTCACACGCGCAAAGCCGTCTGACAAAGTCACCAGGCCGGCGCACGGCCCGCCTGGTTTCAGAGCCCAACAAAAAAGCCCTGCCGCATGCGGCAGGGCTTTCGAATTTCAGCAGGAAAGAGCCGATTATTCGGCGCTGTCTTCAGAAGCCTTCTTCTTCGGAGCTGCCTTCTTCTTCGGAGCAGCGGCTTCTTCGCCTTCAGCGGCTTCGGCAGAAGCCTCGGTCTTGGCGGCAGCCTTCTTCTTCGGTGCGGCCTTCTTGGCGTCGGCCTTGTCGGAAGCTTCGCCTTCTTCGTCGGCGAGCAGCTCTTCCTTGGTCACCTTCTTGTCGGTGACGTTGATTTCGGTCAGCAGGTGGTCGATGACCTTCTCTTCGAAGATCGGAGCGCGGATCGAAGCGGCGGCACCCGGCTGGCTGCGGAAGAACTCGAGGATCTGCTTTTCCTGGCCCGGATACTGACGCAGCTGTTCATAGATCGCGCGCTGCATTTCATCTTCGCTGACCTCGACGCCGGCCTTTTCGCCGATTTCGGAGAGAACGAGACCGAGACGGACGCGGCGCTCGGCGAGCTTCTGGTATTCTTCGCGCGCCTGTTCTTCGGTCGTGTCCTCATCCTCGAAGGTCTTGCCGGACTGGGCGAGGTCGTTGCTGACCTGGTTCCAGATGCCGTTATATTCGGCTTCGACGAGCTTGGACGGGGTTTCGAACTTGTACAGCTCGTCGAGCTGGTCGAGGATCTGGCGCTTCAGCTTCTGGCGCGTCAGCGAACCGTACTGGGATTCGATCTGGCCACGGACGATTTCCTTCAGGCGATCGGCCGATTCGAGGCCGAGCTTCTTGGCGAGTTCGTCGTTAATCTCGACATCGGCTGGAGCTGCAACTTCCTTGACGGTGACGTCGAAGGTGGCTTCCTTGCCAGCGAGGTTCTTGGCCGGATAGTCGGCCGGGAAGGTTACGGTGATGGTCTTCTCGTCGCCAGCCTTGAGGCCGACGAGCTGGTCCTCGAAGCCCGGGATGAAGCGGCCGGAGCCGAGAACCAGTTCAGCGTCCTGATCGGTGCCGCCGTCGAAGGCAACGCCGTCGACCTTGCCGACATAGTCCATCTTGACGCGGTCGCCGTTGGCAGCCTTGCCCTTCTTTTCAGCGTAGTCGCGGGCGCTTTCAGCGACCTTCAGAACCTGCTCGTTGACTTCGTCGTCGGAGATGTCGACGACTTCGCGCGTGACCTTGATGCCCGTGTTGGACTTCAATTCGATCGGCGGGAGAACTTCGTAAGACAGGGTGAATTCGAAATCCTGCTGGGCGGCGAGGATCTTTTCCACTTCGGCCTGGTCTTCCGTCATGTCGATTTCCGGCTGGGTGGCCGACTTTTCGCCGCGGCTGGACAGGATCTGGGTCGGCTGGTCGCGGACGATCTCGTTGACAAGGTCGACCATGACGGACTTGCCGTAAAGCTTCTTGAGGTGACCGGCCGGAACCTTGCCCGGACGGAAGCCGTTGATGCGAACCTTGTCCTTCACGTCGGCAAGGCGCTCGTTCAGCTTGTTTTCCATGTCCTTGGCCGGGATAACGACCTTGATTTCGCGCTTCAGCCCTTCAGCGAGCGTTTCGATAACCTGCATGTCTTCCTACCTTCATTTCAGTGGCGGCCGTGCCCAGACGCCGTTCGTTTCGGTGAGCACGACGCCGGCCAACTGCCGCGCGTGGCTTTTTCTAATTCCTGTTCGTTCCGTTCGAAGCGGAACAGCACTCGCTTTCCGGGTATCCGGGACAACCAAGTTCCAGTCCTCCCGCCCTGCAAGGCAGCTTGGTGCGGGTAGAGAGACTTGAACTCCCACGCCTTGCGGCACCAGAACCTAAATCTGGCGTGTCTACCAATTTCACCATACCCGCGTTCGCAAAACCGCATGCATATGCCTGCGCATGAGGCCTTCCGGAGCGCGGCGTCTCTATATCACCCGATTTAGAACAGGCAAAGGAAAAATGAACGGCAAATGACAGGGATTTTCGGGTAAAAGCGCGCCCCTCCCATCACCCGTCTCGCCTCTCAGTAGAGCGGCTCCTCATAGGCCGGCTTACCGTCGACGACGAGGCTGCGGATCTGCGCGGCACCCGAGGGCGAAACGCTGGCGGCAATCGAAACGACACCCTCGTTGCGGGCCTCCTCCAGCGGCTTGCCTTTGCCTTCCGGCACGTAATAGCGCTCGATCCCGTATTCGACCCGGATGGTTTCGCCGTTATCGGGACCGTAGCTGTAGAAAGGCAGGCTGCGCATCACGACCGTGTCTGACGCGGCCGGCAATTGTTTGAACGACGATTCGACAACACCCCAGAAGCCGTCCGGCTGGCGCCTGAGGCGCACCCAGAGCGTCTGCTCGCCTGCTTCTGCCGGAATGCCGCCTGTCACCGTCGAGACCGGGACGGTAGATATGTCGTAATTCAGCACCACATAGTCGCCCCGCAGGAAATCCCGCGGATCGACCGGCGCCGTCTTGAGCAATATCTCGGTGCCTCCGGCAAGAATTGAAGCGCGGCTCTGTATGATATAGCCAAGGATCAGCGTCTGCAGGCCAGCGACCAGAATCGCAGCAATAATATAGAAGCGGGTGGATTGCGGTCTTGCAAAAGCAAAGCTCATGCGCGTTCCTCCACTCGACCTGCCGAGAAGCGTTTTTCAAGGCGGATGACGACCCAAGCAACGGCTGCCACCACCAGGCCGGAAAACAGGAAGAGGCTCGATGTGCCGAGGATCGTGCCGACCGTCACCGAAGCCAGATAGAGCATCTCAGCAGCGAAAGCGCCGTAGGCCAGGTAGCGTACCGCGCCATTGTTGCGGCCATGCAGCACAATCGCCACAACCGCAGCACCCAGCGTCAGCAGGCCAAGCAGGACCATGCGCCCGCCTTCGTCCATTTCCATATGCAGCAGGAACAGTCCCATAATGGCGACAAGGAAGCTATAGAACGCCGGAGCGGCACCCGCCGTTCTCACGAGCGTGGAAATCGGGCGGACGGGCAAGGCCGTCAGCAGGAACGCCGCCATGCCGAAAACTGCGAAGGCGATCGCCACGGAAATCTCGTCAAAAAGTACATAAAGCCATGCGAGCCAGCCGATGACCAACAGATAGGCGAGATGGCGGGCGCGATCGGCGCCCGTAAAGCGCACCAGCCCGAGAACAACAGCCGCCATCACCAGCGGCGCGTAGGGACCGAAGCCGACCCAACGCGTATCGTAATTCTCGATGTATACGGCAAAGGAGGCCCAGGAGAGGAAGCCGGCGACAACGGTCACCGCGGCCGAGCGGAAAAGGATTGCCGAAACAGTTGCAACGGCAAACCAGAGATACATGACCGTCTGCTCGTCGCCTGAGAGATGATACATCTGGCCGATAAGGGAGATGGCGCCGCCGAAACTGAGGGCACCGATGATAAGCAAACCGTTAGCGGTCGCCAGCGCACCACGTACAAAAAGAAGTGCGGCGCCGATATGAACCGCCCAGATGAGCGCCAGCATGAGGCCTACGCGCACGAGGCGCGGAATATACTCCCAGTTTGAGGCGACGAGCAGCAGCAGGGCCGCGCCAAGCAATATCGCCGCCAGCCCCATCAGCACGCGACCGAGGCTGAAACTTGCCGGGCGCGCGTCATATTCGGCCAGCAGTGTCTCCGCCGTCTTTTCCTCAAGCAGTCCCTTCCCCACCCAGAGCGAGAGATCACGCTCCAACCTGCCGCGATACATGCCCTACCCCGCAATGATCCGCCATATTCGGCTGACGCATTTATAGCGCAGGATCGGCGCACGGAAACGTCGGCATTTGAAATATGCAAATTCCTCCCTGGTCTAAATTGGGGCGACCGTTAACGAAACACTAACCGCGGCATTGCTAATATATAACTACAGCAGAAGAGGCATGCATGAACAGCATAGCCCTCATGACCATATTGCACTGCAAAAAGATCAAAAGTCATACTATTTACCTGTTTATCGAAGCACGGGGATGGCGCCCCGGCCCGGGTTGCCGGATGCCTGCGGACCATTTGTCCGTGACGAGATTCGCAGACGCGCACTCCTCCTCCCAGCGCCCTGCGATAGACTGGCAACACTCCTCCTCCCAGTTGCCAGTCACCATCACGACGCCCACCGGATCCTCCCCCGGTGGGCGTTTTGCTTAATGGATGATTAAACGATTAGCACCCTGCCCTTCCGGGCCTTCGCGAGAATCAAGGTGAAGCATTCGTTAAGCCTCATCCGAGAGCCAGCGACACGGCTTTCGAAGCTCGACCAACGACCAGTTACCAGGACGCGCTGAGGAAGGCGCCAACGGGAGAAAAGCCCCTTCGCAGGTATGGAAGCTGGCCAAATATCTATCCACGAAAGCCGGGAGGCTGAGAAAAAATCATTCTGCCTATTCGTTGACCAGAAAATGGCTAAAGCGTGTGAATCTCGGCCTGAGCTCTGCGAATCACGCATAGGTGGCTTGAAATCTTGGCTCTGTTAGTTCTTCGCGCCGCAACATATATTCTGGTCATCGAATAGAGGTCAGCGCCGAAGACAGGCTGCTGGCAGGATCAAGCCCTAGGAAAGGGGATTAACATGAACTTCTCTCGCTCTTTCAATAACTGGCGCAAGTATCGTCAGACCGTTACCGAACTCGGCCGCATGACCAACCGCGAATTGCATGACCTCGGCATCGACCGTTCGGACATCCATCGCGTTGCTCGCGAAGCTTCCGCCCGCTAAGTACAGGTAATCGCTGCTCCTCCCAAGCAGATTGCCTTCCCAAAACGCCTGCTGCCTCCGCAGCGGGCGTTTTCTTTTTACCTATCGGTCGGACTGCCGAAAAAGTTGCAGAAGTATTAATTCTTGGCCCGCTCAAAAATCGTGCTCTGCATAATTAGCGAGCATCAGATTGCACAATTGCATAGCAGACGCCTTTTATTTGCACTGCACAATATCGATGACCTCGATTATATAGATGTCAACCGCAGAGACAGCGATCCCGCTGCCTGCACAAGACATCTGAGGAAAAAGATCATGAACCCGATCCGCATTGCAAAGAGCTGGATTAGCTACCGCCGCACGCTCAACGAACTTGGCAACCTGTCCAACCAGACGCTTGCCGATATCGGCGTCAGCCGTTACGACATCCGCAACATCGCATCCCGCTCGTTCCGCTAATACATCGAGCGAACCATTCTCCAAGACGGCGCCATCGGGCGCCGTTTTCGTTTTTGGGCTTTGCTCTTTCTTTATCGGAACCCTACAGCCTTCCGTCAGTTCTCCTTCACGAAAGGAGACTACCATGGCAAACCGACTTAATGCCGGCTTTACCGGCCAGCCGGCGAATAAGCCCGAAGGCATTCGCAAAGCTGCTTCCAATACTGCCTCTGCCGTCAAGCGCGAAGTACAGGCCGTTGCAACGGGTGCGGCCGGTCATCCCCATACCGCCAGCTCCGTCGTTGTAGGTATCGGCGTTCTGGCTTTCAGCATCGGCTATCTGCTCGGTCGCCAATCCGTCGAGACCAGCCGTTTCTGGAGGTGACATCATGGCCAAAACCATTCTCGAAAAAGCAACTGACGATGCGCGGGCCGAAGACAGCCCGGCTGCCGACGCGCGTCGTCGCGAAATTGCGGACGAAACCTCCCGAGCACTGGATGCCCGTCGTGAGGGCAGTCCATCACCAAAGGGTGAAATAGACGCCTTCACCACAGACGCTGAAGAAATGAACCCCGACGACCTCCCTAACCTTGCTGCACAACGCGAAGCGGCGCGAGAACATGGCGACGCATACGTTGTTGCTGCCGATCTCGAAGATGCTGACCAGCGCGAAGCATCGCCCGGAACGCGAGAGCAGAGCTAATCACGTTGCGGCGCCGGCCGGCGCCGTTTTCGATTCTATTGTTGGATCGCATGTCCTGGCGTGATATCAGCCGCCGATGATCAACAATTCCTCCTACTCCCCTATCCATGTCATCGGCGGCGGACTGGCCGGCTCTGAAGCTGCGTGGCAGATTGCCAATGCCGGCGTTCCTGTGATCCTGCATGAAATGCGTGGCGTGCGCGGCACGGATGCACACAAGACCGATGGACTTGCCGAGCTCGTCTGCTCCAACTCCTTCCGCTCGGATGACGCTACCAGCAATGCGGTCGGCGTCATCCATGCGGAAATGCGCATGGCGGGTTCGCTGATCATGGCGTCGGCCGACAAACATCAGGTGCCGGCCGGCGGCGCACTCGCCGTCGACCGCGACGGCTTTTCCAATGCCGTGACCAAGGCGATCCAGGAACATCCGCTGATCACGGTCGTGCGCGAGGAGATCTCCGGGCTGCCGCCGAGGGAGTGGGATCTGGCTGTTATCGCCACCGGTCCGCTGACTGCGCCATCGCTAGCGAGCGCCATCCAGGCGGAAACGGGGGAGGATTCTCTTGCTTTCTTCGATGCCATCGCGCCGATCGTCTATCGCGACAGCATCGACATGGATATCTGCTGGTATCAATCGCGTTACGACAAGGTCGGCCCCGGCGGCACCGGCAAGGACTATATCAACTGCCCGATGACCGAAGAGCAGTACAATGCCTTTGTCGACGCGCTGATTGCCGGTGATACCGTCGGCTTCAAGGAATGGGAAGGCACGCCCTATTTCGACGGCTGCCTGCCGATCGAGGTCATGGCGGAGCGCGGGCGCGAGACGCTGCGACACGGGCCGATGAAGCCGATGGGGCTCACCAATGCGCATAACCCGACCGTGAAGGCCTATGCCGTCGTGCAGCTCCGCCAGGACAACGCGCTCGGGACGCTCTACAATATGGTCGGCTTCCAGACAAAACTGAAATATGGTGCGCAGGCTGATATCTTCCGCATGATCCCAGGGCTTGAGAATGCCGAATTCGCCCGGCTTGGCGGCCTGCACCGCAACACCTACATCAACTCGCCCACCTTGCTCGATCCGTCGCTGATGCTGAAATCACGTCCCGGTCTGCGTTTCGCCGGCCAGATCACCGGCTGCGAAGGCTATGTCGAAAGCGCAAGTGTGGGTCTGCTCGCCGGCCGCTTTGCCGCCGCGGAACGCAAGGGAGAACCAGTTTCGCTCCCCCCCGCAACGACGGCGCTTGGTTCGCTGCTCGGCCATATCACCGGCGGACATCTCGTCACCGACGAGGAGCCAGGCAAGCGCTCATTCCAGCCGATGAACATCAATTTCGGTCTGTTTCCCGAGCTTCAACCCGGCTCGATCGTCAAGCCTGAAGGCGTCAAGCGCTTCCGCGGCAAGGACAAGACGATCATGAAGCGGCAGTTGATTGCCAAGCGAGCGCTTGCAGATTGCGCCGCCTGGCTGGGTCAGGACGTCAAGCTCGCCGAAAGCATCTGAGCCTACATTTTGTTTTGACCAAAGCACGTCGCGATCTTTCAGATTCGCTCGCCGTGCTTTAGGTCTTTGTTTTTACGCGTGTCGATATCGCAAAACCGCGCACACTTTTGCGCGACACGCTTTAATGGCCGTTTGCGGCGGACGAATTCGGCGCAGGCAATTCCTTATCCGGCTCGGCAACATAATTGCCGAGCAGCCAGAGCGACACTTCCGACGCCTCCTTGGCCGAAGCGAACTCGTAAGTGCCGTTGTGAGAGGGCGCATTGACAAATTCGATGCTCAGGCCCCTGCCCGTTTCGGAAGCAAGAACGCGCACCGTTCCCGGCTCGATCAGATGACAGGCGAAGTGACGCGACATGTTGCGCATGAAGCCGGCCTTGTTATCGTGCAGACGAACGAAGACGGCCTGACCGTCAACCGTCGCCTGAAGCTGGCGGATCGCTTCATTGGGGAATGCACGGCCGAACTCGATGATGGCAAGGCCCGTGTCGTGCAGACCATCTTCCTTGTTCTGAGCAGCCATGCGCGTCGCCACGAAGGCGAAGAAGATGACGATGGCGAAAAGAACGCACCAGACGATAATGCCCACGCGGATTCTCCGTTTAGAATGGGGTTATGCCTGACATAACGCGCGAGACTTGCGCGAGTTTGACCGTCGTCAGATTTTCTTACGCATGCCCGCAAGAGCCATGCGCATCTGACGACGCCATTGCGGCTCCTGCAGAGAGCCTTCCAAAACGGCAGCACCGCGCTTCTGCGCTTTCACCAGCACCGGTTCCGCAAGCGCAACCGGCAGGAAGGCCGGCACGATAACCGGCGACAGCGCAGAGGCCCTCGCCTTGGCAAGGTGATCGCGGCCGAGCCCGGCAAAAGCTTCGATGGCCGCAGAGATGCGCGGCCTGTCCGTACCAGCCAGGAACGTCTCCCGGTCGAGACCCGTCGCCGAGAGAATTTCGAGCGGGATATAGACCTGGCCGCGGCGTTGATGGAGCGGCATCAAAAGCAGCATGCCTGATATCGCCTGCGCCACACCGGCATGACCGGCAGCATCGGCGGATTTTGTCGCGTCTTCCGGCGAAAGGACAAGGCTCGCAAGCTGAATCAGCGCCGAGGCCGTTTCACCCGCATAGCCTTCGAGCGAGGTGCGGCTTTCCATCGGGTCGTCGTAGAGGTCGAATATCCGCGCTTCGATCATGTTGACGAGCGTCTGGCGCGGAAGCCGATGCGTCTCGACGGCCGTAAGAAGGGCCGCGGCAAGAGGATTGGCCTCGGTCGAACCGTGCGCATTCCCCTCCAGAAGGTCGCGCCAGTATTGCATGCGGATCTCGCCGGGCAGCGGCTCGTGGACGAGATCGCGGATGCGGGCGAGCTCGGCATTGAAGGCATAAAGGGCAGCGAGCGCACCGCGCTTGGCCTCGGGCGACAGCAGGCAGGCAAGATAGCGGTCGCGATCGGTGTCGCGCAGCATCGCCAGGCTGATATCCTGGTTCGTCTTCACATCGGACATGATCAGACCGCGATCAGGGCGGCGGCGACGGCGCGCTGTTCGGAAAGCATGATGTTGAAGGTGCGCACGGCGGCACCCGTGCTCATCGGATCTGAGGAAATGCCGCGCGCTTTGAGGGCGGCACGCAATTCCGCGGGCAGACGGCGAAGCTCCGTGCCCGTGCCGACGAGCAGCACTTCGATATCGGCGGCTTCATCGAGCACAAGACGGAAATTCTCTACAGACAGCGGCGTCGTCATGTCCATATCCCAGCCGTGAATGCCCGATGGCAGGCAGAGGATGGAACCACGATGCGACATATCCGCAAAGCGGAAGCCGCCATTGCCATAGGTGTCGATGGGAGCGCGGCCCGGGAAATGGGCGTCGCGGATTTCAATGCCTTTTGCCATGGATCTATACCGCCGGCTTGCCGGATTTCATGCTGGTGTCGCCCTCGTCCTCACCGTTCGTGTTCCGGCGCAGCCGGAAGATTATGAGGACAGGCGCTGCTATATAGATGGAGGAGAATGTTCCAAGCGCAACGCCGAAGAGCATGGTGAATGTGAACGAGCGGATGACGGCTCCGCCGAAGATGTAGAGCGCAAGCAGCGCAAGCAAGGTCGTGGCGCCCGTCAGAACGGTGCGCGAGAGCGTCTGGTTGATCGCCGCATCGATCAGGATCGGCAGCGGCATTTTCCTGTAGCGCTTCAGGTTTTCGCGCATGCGGTCATAGACGACGACGGTGTCGTTCAGCGAATAGCCGACGACGGTGAGCAATGCGGCCACGCTCGTCAGATTGAATTCCATGCCCGTCAGCACGAAGAGGCCGAGCATGATGATGACATCGTGCAGCGTCGCGACGATCGCGCCGACCGCAAACTGCCATTCGAAGCGGATCCAGATATAGACCAGGATGGCGAACAGCGAGGCAAGGATGCCGATCGTCGCCAGCATCGTCAACTCGCCGGAGACGGCCGGGCCGACGACCTCGACACGGCGAAAATCATAGTCCTCGGCCAGTTCGCCGCGAATGAACGTCGCCACCGATTGCTCGGCATTTTCGCCGCCGTCCTGCGAGCCTACGCGGATCAGGGCGTTGGTGGCATCGCCGATTCGCTCGACGCGCACCGGTCCGAGGTTCAACTCGTTCAGACGGGCGCTGAGATCGGCAATATCGGCATTGCCCTGCTTCGCTTTGACCTCGACCAGCGAACCGCCGGTGAAGTCGATGCCGAGCTGCAGGCCGACCGAGGCGAAGGCGAGCATTGCGGCGATGCAAAGTGCCGCCGATGCCGTGAAGACATAGCGGCGAATGCCCATGAAACGAATATTGGCATGCTCGAACAGGCTTGCCAGCGCGCTCTTCGGCAGATGGCGGGGATGCCGCTTCGCCAGCCAGGCGGCGACGAAGCCGTGCGTCAGCGTGAAGGCCGTCAGGATGGTCGTGAGGATGCCGACGGCCAGCGTCACGGCAAAGCCGCGAATGGATTCGCTGCCGACGAAAAACAGAATGACGGCGGCGATGAAGATCGTGACGTTAGCATCGACGATGGTGGCGAAAGCACGCGAGAAGCCGCGCTCGACCGCCTGGGCGAAGGTCGTATGCGGCACCCTCGCTTCTTCGCGGATGCGCTCATAGATCAGCACGTTGGAATCCACCGCCATGCCGACGATCAGCACGAGGCCGGCAATGCCCGGAAGCGTCAGCGTCGCGCCGGCAACGCTTAAGACCGCAACGATCAGCACCAGATTGAAGACCAGTGAAACGACGGCGATGATGCCGAGCATACGATAGAGCGCGATCATCAGCACAGCGACGAGCACCACCGCGACAATGCCGGCAATCAGACCGGAGAAAACGGATTCGGAACCGAAGAGCGGGCTGACAGTGCGCTCCTCGACGGCCGTCAACGTTGCAGGCAGCGCGCCGGCCCGAAGCATGACGGCCAGATCCTCAACGCCCTCTTCGGAGAAATTGGCGGCAATCTCACCGCGTCCGTCTGTGATCGGCGCTTCGATGACGGGGCTTGCCATCACCTGATCGTCGAAGACGATGGCGAGATGCTTTCCGACATTGGCGGTCGTTGCCTGTGCAAGGCGCTGCGCAGCCTCGGCGTTCAGCCGGTAGACGACCGCGCTGTCCTGCGTCTGTGGGTCAGTCTTCGTATCGACCTCGGCAAAATCTGCGCCTGTCGCAATTATCGAGCGATCGACGAGATAGGGGACCGGCGGATCATCCAGCGAATAGAGCACCTGCGATGTCGCGGGCCAGCGGCCGGCGAGCGCCTGCTGGCCGGTCATGCTTTCATCGATCAGGTGGAAGGAGAGGGCCGCAGGTTCGTTCAGCAGGTTCTTCAACCGCTCGGCGTCGACGGAGCCGAGGACCTGCATGGCGATACGGTCGTTCCCGTCAGGACGAACGGTGAAATTCTCCATTCCAAAGCCGGCGATGCGGCGGGCGACGATATCGAGGGAGCGCGTCTGCGCCGCTACCGTATCGGCATCGATCGCCTTGTCGGAGATCTGCAGCGTCAATTGGCCATCATTGCTCTGCTGGAGAGCAACATTGGCCGATGTCAGTGATTTCAGAAGATCGGCGGCAGCCTGAAGCTGGGCCGGATCGGTGATCTTGACCGTCACCGTCTGGCCGGTTCCTGTGAGCCCGGTATAGCGGATGCCGGCGCCACGGAGCTTGTCACGAACGCCGGCGACCGTTTTTTCGAGCCGGTCTCGGATGATATCCGCGCGCTCGAGGCGAAATACGATGTAGGAGCCGCCCTGCAGATCGAGACCGAGCGTGATACGGTCCTGCCGGACCCACCCTGGCAGGGAGGAAAGCTGCGCCTGGCTCAGAAGATTAGGCGCAGCGACGACAATAGCGGCAATCGCGACCAACCAGATCAGAAGTGTTTTCAAGCGGGAAAAATGGTGCATTCTCTCGACTATCTTCCGATCCGGCGGGTGTTGCTATTGCATATTATGCAGCGTCAGCCTTGACCGGCTCGCCCTTCACGCGGACTTCGGAAATTCCGGTACGGACGATGCGCACGCGCACGCCTTCGGCGATTTCGACTTCCACTTCCTTCTCGTCGACAACCTTCGTAACCTTGCCGACGAGGCCGCCGCCGGTGACGATCTGGTCGCCGCGACGGATCGCCTTCAGGGTTTCCTCACGCTTCTTGGCCTGAGCACGCTGCGGGCGGATAAGTAGGAAATACCAGACCACCATCAGCGGCACGAACAGGATGATCATTTCGAGGCCTGAGCCGCCGAAAGCACTCGTGGCGTCAGTTGCGCTCTGGGCAAATGCCGGGGTGATAAACATGCTAAGCTCCTAAGGCTGTGGGCGGCGGAACCCCGCCTCTCTTTTCAAGTCGCCGGACTATAGTTGCAGCCTTGATGAATGCAACAAAAACAGCCGGCAACCGTACCGATTCCGCTGCCTCATAACCTTTCCGCTGTGGAAAGGCCATGCTACCCGGCATTAAAAAAAAGACAGCGGATTATCGCTGCAATCTATGAAGGAGGCACCCGATGGCCGAGGAAATCAATAGCGTTCTGCTTCAGGAGCTGAAGAGGCTCGCGAATGCGGTGGAGCGGCTGGCGGGACCGGCGCCTGCCGCCAACGACTGGAATGCTGCCGACTGTTTCGTCTGGTCCCCCGCCCGCCAGTATTTGCAGCCCGTCAAGCGTCCCAACCGCGTAGCGCTGAAGCTCATCCGCGGGGTCGATCACGTGCGCGATATCCTGCACGAAAATACCGTGCGTTTTGCCGAGGGCTATGCGGCCAATAACGTCCTTCTCTGGGGCGCGCGCGGCATGGGCAAGTCGTCTCTCGTCAAGGCCGTGCACGAAGACGTGCGCCGCGAGAGTGGCGTATCGCTGAAGCTCGTCGAAGTGCATCGCGAGGATATCGCCAGCCTGCCCACACTTCTCGACCTCCTCAAAGATATGCCGCATCGCGTCATCGTCTTCTGCGACGATCTTTCCTTCGACCACGACGATACCGCCTACAAGTCGCTCAAGGCCGCGCTCGATGGCGGCGTGGAGGGGCGGCCGGACAATGTGCTGTTCTATGCCACGTCCAACCGGCGCCACCTGCTGCCGCGTCAGATGATGGAGAACGAACAGTCGACGGCAATCAATCCGTCCGAAGCCGTCGAGGAAAAGGTGTCGCTTTCCGATCGCTTCGGGCTGTGGCTCGGCTTCCACAAATGCAGCCAGGAAGATTATCTGATGATGATCGATGGTTATGCCGACCACTTCAAGCTCGGCCTCGACCGCGAGAAGATGCATGCCGAAGCGCTGGAATGGGCAACGACCCGCGGCGCCCGCTCCGGCCGCGTCGCATGGCAGTATATCCAGGATCTGGCGGGGCGACTGCGCATCCATCTCGACCCCGCTTAGACATTTCCCAACGCGTGTCGTTGTCGCAAACCGCTGCACAGTTTTGCGCGACACGCTTCAAAACGACAAAAGCCCGGTCACCGACCGGGCTTTTGCATTTCCCTGAGACGCTCTACCTGCTCAAGAAATATCGCTATTCAAGAAAGGTCATTGGATTGACCGGGGCCGCATCCTTGCGGACCTCGAAATGTACCTGCGGCTGCTTTACGTCGCCGCTCATGCCCGACACGGCGACCGTCTGGCCGCGCTGGATCTTCTGGCCGCGGGTGACGCTCAGCGTATCGGCGTTACCGTAGACGGTGACGGTGCCGTCATCGTGACGGACGAGAACGGTATTGCCGAGTTCCTTCAGGCCGTTGCCGGCATAGATGACGACGCCATTTTCAGCAGCCTTGATCGCAGTACCCTGCGGAACCGAGATGTCGATGCCGTCATTGCGGCTGCCGTTGACGTTGGCACCATACGCGGCAATCACCTGACCGCGAACCGGCCAGCGATATTTGCCGATGCCAGTGGCTTCCGGAGCTGCTGCGCTGACATCGGACTTCTTCTCGACGTCGTCGACCGTCTGCGTGGCGGCAGGAGCCTTGTAAGGCGCCGGCTGCGCGGAAGCGGTCTGGACCGGAGCGCTCGCGGCCTGGGCGGGCTTTACCTGATCGACCTTCTGCGCCGGGATGGACGCGGTCTTGATCGCATCGGCGGAAGCCGCGCCGTTCGGGATCTTCAATTCCTGACCGATGCGGATCGAACCTGCCGACAGATTGTTGGCCGCCTTGATAGCGTCGATATTGGCGCCCGTCGCCTTGGCGATCTTGGTAAGCGAGTCACCCTGCTTGACCGTGTAAGTACCGACAGCGCCCTTCGGATCCTTACCGGCACCCGAGGGAACCTTACCTGCCGGGTCCGCGCTTGCGACGGTCTTGTCGCGAGCGAAATTGGCGCCTGGAACAACGGCCACCTTCTGTTCCTGGCCCTTCGTCGGCTGCGGCAGGTTGCCGGGCTTGGAAAGGTCAGCGGACTGGGCTGCGGCCTTGGCGGCATTGTTGCCACCATTGAAGGTCGGGATGAGGATCGCCTGGCCGGGCTGTGCGGCGGATGCCGTCTTCAGATTGTTGACGCGCAGGATTTCCTTTTCCGGAACGCCGTACCGACGGGAAAGGATGGCGATGTTTTCACCGGGACGCAGAGTGACGGACGGTGCATTGGCGCCGGACCAGCCGGAGACCTTCGGTGTCGTGCCTGTCGTCAGCGCATCGGGCGCAACCCTCGGAGCCGACGCAGCAGCCGGTGCAATACGATCAGGCTTCGGAGCGGCCGGGAACGGTTGGGCGAGAGCGACATCCCTCTCTCGCTGACGTGAGGAAACCGGACCTGCGCTTGGCGGCGAGAGATCGGAACGCTGAACAGAAACCGGGGTGGATGCCATCCGTGCGTTGGAGCTGACCGGCTCATAGCTCGAACGACCCGGATAGGGCTGGCTCATCCCCTGATTGCTCGCGCCGTAAGCCGGCTGGCCCTGATTGCTCGCGGCATAAGCCGGTTGAATGCCTGAGCCGCCGAGATCGGCGCGCGGCACCGGGTCGCCCTGCGGGCCGTTGAAGCTCCTGCGCGGGATGGAATTTGTCGTGATCTGATCCTGCCCGGAGGAGGAAAACAGACTGCCGAAACGCGTCACATCAGAGCTGCAGCCCGTAGCTGCGCTCGCCAGCAAGGCGACCACCAGAAGATTCCCGGCCGACTTCCCGAACTTCGGCGAAAAACTAAAACGCATGACTCGACCCACTTAGAACGCAACCATTTGTGAATCTATTAAAGCGCGTTAGTGTTACCATGCGGTTAAGGCGCTGGAATCAGTGCTATATTTTTGAGAGCTTGATAACCATAAGTTTGCGGGCGAAAAGTCATAGCCCGCAGGCCCTGGAGCCTTGCCTAGCTTAAAGCTGGGAAGCGAGGCGGGGAACGATCGGCAGATAGGGAGCGTCGAAGAGCTCTTCCCGCTCGAAGCGGCTGCCGGTTTTGGTCAATCGAACCATGCGGCATTCGTTTTCGGATATGATCAGCGGCGCAATCATAGAACCGCCCGAAACGAGCTGATCGGCATAGAAGCGCGGCATGGAATTGAAGGCAGCCGTGACCAGGATACGGTCGAAGGTGCCCTCGCCCTGCATGCCGGCGCTGCCATCGGCCTGACGGATGATGATGTTGCGCAGGCTCAGCGATTCCATGCGGCGCTGCGCCGAAAGCGTCAGCGTCTTATATCGGTCGACCGTGAGCACGCGTTCAGCAATGCGACCGATGACCGCCGCGGTAAAGCCGCTGCCGGTGCCGATTTCGAGCACGCGCTGGCCGGGGCGGACTTTCAGATGATGGAGAAGACGGACGGCAAAATCGACGCCTTCGAGGAAGGAGCCGCAATCAATCGGAATGGTGCGGCTGGAATAGGCATTCTCTGCAAATTGCGGAGGCACGAAGAGCGAGCGCGGCGTCTGCTCGACTGCCGTCAGCAAATCGATGTCGGAAATGCCTTCTGCGCGCAATCTGAGGACCAGCGCCGCAAAGCCCTCCTTCTCGGCCAGTTTCGCCGTCACCCCTTCACTCCGTGTCCGATGGCCCGCGCCACGCGGTCCGTCACGGAATAATCGGTCAGATCCAGTTTCAAAGGTGTTACCGAAATCTTATTATGCTTCAGCGCGTGAATATCGCTGCCCTCGGTAAAGGCGCCGGCGCGCTCGCCGAATTTCAGCCAGTAATAGGGAAAACCGCGGCCATCCGTGCGCGCATCGACCTGCAGGTTGAAAGCAAGCTTGCCCTGCGCCGTCACCTCGACGCCCTCGACCTCGTCGGGACGACAGTTCGGAAAATTGAGATTCAGGAAGGTACCCTCAGGCAGATCGACCGCCATCAGCTTTTCGAGCAGTGCCGGCGCATGCGCCTCGCAAACCTCCCAGGGCAGGATGCGCGCACCATCATCATAGATGTAGGCCTGGCTGAGGGCGAAGGAGCGCACGCCCTGCATCGTGCCTTCAATGGCGCCGGCGATCGTGCCGGAATAGGTCACGTCGTCGGCGACGTTGGAACCGGAATTGACGCCTGACAGAACAAGATCCGGCTTGATGTCGAGCACCTGCTTGATGCCCATGATGACGCAATCGGTCGGCGTGCCGCGCAGCGCATAATGCTTGTCTGAAATCTTCCGGAGCCTGAGCGGCTCCGAAAGGCTGAGCGAATGGGCAAGGCCGCTCTGATCGGTTTCGGGGGCGACGATCCAGACATCGTCAGAAAGCGCTCTTGCGATCCGTTCCAGCGCACCCAAGCCTTCGGCATGGATACCGTCGTCATTCGTCAGCAAGATGCGCATCGTCTCAAGCCGCCCGTTCGATCTTCGTCAGACCGCCCATATAGGGCAGCAAAACGTCCGGAATCGTGACCGAGCCATCCTCGTTCAGATAATTTTCGAGAACCGCAATCAGGCAGCGGCCGACCGCCGTACCGGAGCCGTTCAGCGTGTGGACGAACTTCGTCGCCTTGTCGTCCTTGCCTCGATAGCGAGCATTCATGCGCCGTGCCTGGAAATCGCCGCAGACCGAGCAGGAGGAGATTTCGCGGAAGGTGTTCTGTCCCGGCAACCAGACTTCGAGGTCATAGGTCTTGCGCGAGCCGAAGCCCATATCGCCGGTGCAGAGCGTCATCGTGCGGAAATGCAGGCCGAGGCGTTTCAGCACTTCTTCGGCGCAGGCCGTCATCCGCTCATGTTCGGCAATCGCGCTCTCAGCGTCGGTGATCGAGACGAGCTCGCACTTCCAGAACTGGTGCTGGCGCAGCATGCCGCGGGTATCGCGGCCGGCAGAACCAGCTTCCGAACGGAAGGACGGGGTGAGTGCGGTGAAGCGCAACGGCAGCTTTTCCTGATCGAGGATTTCCTCGCGTACGAGGTTGGTCAGCGTCACTTCCGCCGTCGGGATCAGCCAGCGGCCATCGTTGGTGCGGAACAGATCTTCCGCGAATTTCGGCAGCTGGGCGGTGCCGTAGACAGCTTCGTCACGAACCATCAGCGGCGAGGACACTTCGGTATAGCCGTGTTCGGTCGTGTGCAGGTCGATCATGAACTGACCGAGCGCACGTTCAAGCTTGGCCAATTGGCTGGTCAGAACCGTGAAGCGCGAACCTGACAGCTTGGCTGCGCGCTCGAAATCCATGTAGCCAAGGGCCTCGCCGATTTCGAAATGCTCCTTCGGCGCATGGTTCCAGCGCGGCTTTTCGCCAACGACGCGGGTCACGACATTGTCGTGTTCGTCCTTACCAACTGGCACGTCGTCAAACGGCACGTTCGGAATACGCGAGAGCTGGTCGTTGAGCTCGGCGGAAAGCGCACGCTCCTCCTCTTCGGCAGCCGGCAGCATTTCCTTGATCTCGGCAACCTCGGCCTTCAGCTTGTCGGCAAGCTCGGCGTTCTTCTGCGCCATGGCCGCACCGATCTCCTTGGAGGCGGCGTTGCGGCGGGAGAGCAGATCCTGCGCCTTCTGCACGGCGGAGCGGCGCTTTTCATCAAGGGCGATGAGAGATTGCGACAGAGGTTCCGCGCTGCGCTTGGCAAGGGCAGCATCGAGAGCCTCGGGATTCTCACGGATCCATTTGATATCGAGCATCGTCGTTCCAGATCGTTTCAACAGAAATGAACCGGTCGGAGAAAACCCCGACCGGATGGAAAACGGCAGAACTCAGAGAAATGTCCTGATGCGCTCAGACGCTGTCCGTCTTGGCGACGTCGGAGGATTCACTGGCCTCTTCAAGCGCCTGTTTGGAACGCTGACGCTCCACGAGTCGTGCCGCGTAGATGGAAATCTCGTAGAGAAGGATCGTCGGCAGCGCAAGACCGATCTGAGACATGGGATCGGGCGGCGTCAGAACCGCAGCCACGACGAAGGCAAGCACGATCGCGAACTTGCGCTTCTCAACGAGCCATTGTGAGGTGAGAAGACCGACGCGGGCGAGCAGCGTGGTGATGACGGGAAGCTGGAAGACGAGACCGAAGGAGAAGACCAGCGTCATGATGAGGCTCAGATATTCCGAGACCTTCGGCAGGAGCGAGATCGCCACTTCGTCATGGCCCGGCGCCTGCTGCATCGACAGGAAAAACCACATGACCATCGGCGTGAAAAAGAAATAGACCAGCGCGGCGCCCATGAGGAACAGGATCGGCGATGCGATCAGGAACGGCAGGAAGGCCTGGCGCTCGTTCTTGTAGAGGCCGGGAGCGACGAACTTGTAGATCTGTGCTGCGATGATCGGGAAGGCGATCACAAGACCGCCGAACATGGCAACCTTGACCTGCGTGAAGAAGAACTCCTGCGGCGCGGTGTAGATGAGCTGCGCTTTCTCGACATCGAGGTGAGCCCAGCTGACGGCAAGCTTGTAGGGAAAGACGAGATAATTAAAGATGTGCTTGGCGAAAATGAAGCACGCGATGAAGGCGATGAAGAACGCCCCGATCGACCAGATAAGCCGCTTACGCAGCTCCATCAGGTGCTCGATCAACGGCTGCGGCTTGTCTTCGATATCACCGCTCATGCCTCATCCTTCTTTCTTCTTACGGCCGGCTTCTTGACCTCGGTCGGCTTCTTCGTTGCAGCAGCGCGCTTCGGTTTTTCGACAGGTGCGGCAACAAGGGCCACCGCATCGGCCTTGTCTGCTGCCTTCACCCGCGGCTTGCGCACCGTCTTCGGCTTTTCAGCGGCGACGAGCGGCGCAACGGCTGCGGCGGCAATCGGCGGCGGCGCGGGAACGGCTGGCGGCGTTTCCGGCAGGCTCAGGGACGGTGCCGGTGCAGAGACTTCCGCATGCGGCACGTCCATCTTGTTTTCAGCGCCCTGCTCGACCGGCTTGTCAACCTTCGTCGCGTTCTGCAGATCGGACTTGATCTCGTTGCCCATCTGGCGCAGCGGGTTCATCGCCTCGCGCAGGCTGTTGACCGGGTTCAGCCTCTGGGCGTCGCTGATCGTGCGGCGCACGTCGTCAAGTTCGGCTTCGCGCAGAGCTTCGTCGAACTGGGCACGAAATTCACCTGCCACCTTGCGGGCACGTGTCGTCATCTTGCCGAAAGCGCGCAGCATCGGCGGCAGATCCTTCGGACCGACAACCACGATCAGAACGACCGCGATAACCAAGAGTTCGGTCCAGCCAATATCGAACATGCAAGGCTCCTGAACGGGCGGCGCGGGGGCTGCGCCCTTTCCCGTACGTGATTACTTCGTTTCGTCGGCCTTGTGATCGACGGTCTTTGCGGTTTCAGGCGCGTCTTCGTCGTTCATGCCCTTCTTAAAGCTCTTGATGCCCTTGGCAACGTCGCCCATCAGTTCCGGGATCTTGCCGCGACCGAACAACAAAAGCACGATGACCAAAACGATCAACCAGTGCCACATGCTAAAAGAACCCATTACGCATACTCCCTGTTTCGGTATTCCCTCGATGTAAGAATTTCCGATCCGGTTTCCAACATCAATCCTTCTGGACTGAGCTTAATGTCACGGTATCGGCCTTTGTGACAAGCCATTCATCCATCGAAAAGTCATGATTGACATTGTTTTGCGAGGGCGTGGCAAAAGCAAGACCAACCTTCATCATTCCTCGGAGGCGCCACCCGGGGCGAGCAGTCCAAGCTCTTCAAGGTCCAGTTGTGTAATTGGATCCTCGTCCTCGGTCAGTTCGTCGTTCATGAGGGGCGACGGAATGTTGAAATTGGCGGGGATCCGGCCGGACAACAGGCCGGCGCCCTTCAGTTCTTCAAGACCAGGCAGGTCGCGCAATTCCTCAAGGCCGAAATGATCGAGGAAATCCCGCGTCGTGCCGAGCGTCACCGGCCGGCCCGGCGTGCGACGGCGGCCGCGGAAACGTACCCAACCCGCCTCCATCAATACATCGAGCGTACCGCGCGAGGTCTGCACACCTCTGATATCCTCGATCTCGGCGCGCGTCACCGGTTGGTGATAGGCAATGATCGCCAGCACTTCCAGCGCAGCGCGGGAGAGCTTCTTGACCTCGTTCTCGTCGCGGCGGATGACGAAGGAAAGATCGGCGGCGGTGCGGAAGGCCCAGGCACTGTCGATCTGCACGAGATTGACGCCGCGCGGCGCATACTGCTCCTTCAGGCGCAGCATGATCTCGTGCGCATCAAACCCCTTCGGCAGGCGTTCGATGATGAAACCTTCGGATACCGGCTGGGCGGATGCGAAAACCAGCGCTTCAGCTATGCGCTCCGCTTCGATCTCGGCCCGTAGATCGCGGGCAGTGTCCTCGCCTTCCCCGTCTTCGCGCTCAAAGTCATCGTCTTCCGCGTCGATCAATCCGACTGCTCCTGTTCGACCACCTGCAGTGTGGCATGTTTCGGGCCGCGGCGCATGTAGATGGGCTGGAAAGCGCCGTCCTGGCGGATCTCCAGCTTGCCCTCGCGCACCAGCTCCAGCGAGGCGGCAAAGGCGCTGGCAACGGCCGTGACGCGCTCGGCGGGGCTTGCGAGGTAACGCAGCAGATATTGCTCGAGCGCCGTCCAGTCGACGATATCGCCGATCATCTGGGTCAGCAGTTCACGGGCATCAGTCAGCGACCAGACGTTGCGCCGCTCGATCGTCACCTGGGTGATAGCATGGCGCTGTCGCAAGGCTGCGTAGGCGCTCAGGAGATCATAGAGATTGGCCTGATAGGCCGACTGCTGGCGATCCGGGATATGTTCGGGCGCGCCACGGGCGAAAATGTCCCGACCGAGCCGGTTGCGGTTGACGAGGCCGTCGGCCACCTGGCGCATCGCCTCCAGCCGCTTCAGGCGAAAAGCAAGCGTTGCGGCCATTTCCTCACCCGAGGGACCGTCGTCCTTGACCTGCTGCGGGATCAGCAATCGCGATTTCAGATAGGCAAGCCAGGCCGCCATGACGAGATAGTCAGCGGCAAGCTCGATGCGGATACGCCGCGCGCTTTCGACGAACTGCAGATATTGCTCGGCAAGGGCCAGAACCGAAATGCGCGACAGGTCGACCTTCTGGTTGCGGGCAAGATAGAGCAAAAGATCGAGCGGGCCTTCGAAGCCGGCGACATCGATCACCAGCGCCGGCTCATGGCTGGCGCGTTCCGAACCGTTCTCCTGCCACAGCTTGTCCATCGGCGTTGACGCCGCCTGGGACCGCTCCGTGCCCTTGATCGTGTTCACCCTACCCTGCCTTTCCGACCTCTTCTCAAGCCGTTGCAAACATGGCGTCGAATTCCGCCCTTATCGTCGCCTCGTCTACAGCGTCGGCGGTCGGGAAGCCGTCCTCAACCAGCCGTGCCCTCTCGCGCGCAAGACCTGCCAGCGGCGGAACATTTGCCACGACCTGAAGCATCTCGTCCATATGGCCGTTGCAATGCAGCACGATATCGCAGCCGCCCGCAATAATATTCGCCGCCCGTTCGCCGATCGTGCCGGAAAGCGCATTCATCGAGCTATCGTCCGACAGGAGCAAGCCCTTGAAGCCGATCTCAGTGCGGATGACCTCGTCGATCACCTTGCGGGAGGTGGTTGCCGGATTGTCCGGATCGATTGCCGTGAAGACGAGATGGCAGGTCATGGCCATCAACTCATCCTTCATGGCGATAAAGGGCGGGAAGTCGTGAACTTGCAGTTCTTCGCGCGATACCGTGACGACCGGCAGCTCCAGATGCGAATCCGCAAAGCCGCGCCCGTGGCCCGGCATGTGCTTCATGACCGGCAGCAAGCCACCAGCCTTCAACCCTTCGGAAGCAGCCCGGCCCATTTCCGTGACAGTGACGGGATCGCCGCCATAGGCTCTGTTGCCGATGACGTTGCTGCTGCCTTCGATGGGCACGTCCAGCACCGGCAGGCAATCAACATTGATGCCGAACCTCTGGAGATCGAAGGCATGCAGGCGCGACATCAGCCAGGCGGCGCGCAGCCCAAGCGCGCGGTCGCGGCGATAGAGATCGCCAAGCGCCTGTCCCGGCGGATAGTGCTGCAGGATCGGCGGACGGATGCGCTGAACGCGACCGCCCTCCTGATCGATCAGCACAGGCGCATGCCAGCCGACGCATTCACGCAGCTCGGCAACGAGATCACTGATCTGCTGGGCTTCGGAAATATTCCGCCCGAAGAGGATAAAGCCCCAGGGGCGTTCAGCCTTGTAGAAGGCCTTCTCTTCGTCGGTCAGCTTGAGGCCGCTGCAGCCGAGGATCATTGCTTTTGATTCGGTCATATTCGAATCATAAGGGCCGCCCCGCGAATTGCGAGCAAGGTCAAGCGCGATCCCACAAAAAAGAACGGCGGGACAAGCCCGCCGTGCCGATAAAATTATTCAGAAAGCTCAGCGCGAGATGAGGCAGCTTCCGCCGGCGGAGCGATACTGCTCGCAAAGGGCGGCAGCTTCGTCCTTCGAGCCGGCCGGGATGCGGACGCGGTAGAAAGTACCTTTGCCGGCGATATCTGCCTTACGGATTTCGTAGGCGCGGCCACCGAGCACACCTGCGAACTTCTTCGACAGGCTGGCGTAGGACTTCTTCGCCTCATCCTCCGACGGCAGCGATGCGATCTGGATGCCGTAGCCACCGCTTGCGGCGGCCGGAGCCTGCTGTGCCGGCTGGGCAGCGGTTGCTGCCGGTGCAGAAGCGACCTGCGTCGGCTTCTGCTGAGCCGTTGGGCGAACATTGCCGTTCTCGGTTACCGTGCCGACGACATTGACCGGCTGCTCGGCCGGGCGGGCGGTCGGGACAGGCGCCGTATCGGTCGCCACGGCAGAGGCAGAGGCAGCGTCGGCGATCGGCGTCGTCTTCACTGCGCGAACCGGCGGATCAACCTGATTTGCGTTGGCGGCATTCGCCTCAGCCACCTTGGCCGCCGTCTGAGCTGCAGGCGCAGTTCCGACAGGTGGAATTGCTGTGGAAGCAACCTGATTGCCGGTGCTTGCTGGGAAACTTGCAGCAGATGGCGTCGCAGCCGGTTGGGCTGCAGGGGTTGTCGCCGCCACGTCATTGGCTGGCGCGGATTGCTCGGCAGGCGCGAGCTCTTCGCGAGCGACGAGCGTGCCGTCCGGCTTGACGATCATCGTGCGGACCTTGCGAGGCGAAACGGACGGTACCGCATCGTCGTCGGAAGCGGAGGCATTCACAGTGCTGTCGTGATCGGGCAGCAGGCGCGGATCCTGCGTTTCGCCGACTGCAGTCGGCATGACCTGATCGGCACTACCTTCATTGTCATCGGGCGAAACTTCCGGCGTCAATGTGCGCTGGACGACATCGACCGGCGCCTCATCGGAGGAAACAAGCGCCTTCTGCTTCGGCTCTTCGGCAGCACCTGCGACCCGGTCATAGACAGCCTTGTCCTGGTTCGGCACGGTCTTGCCGCCCGGATTCTCGGGAACGACCTTCACCGGATCCTTGTCGGCGGTTATGACGCGCGGCTCGCCGGAGCTGACGATGCCAAGGCCGGGACCGTTGGAAACCCAAGTGTAGACCCCATAAGCGCCGCCGGCAAAAACGACCAGCATGGCGGCTGCAGCCAACAGACGGCGCATGGAGCGGGCACGGTTGAAATCCGCGGTCTGGCTCGCGGATTCGATATGGACTTCGGAAACATTCTCGCGGCGCTCGACCGGCTCGCGCACACTGCGGCGGAAATCCTCTTCCAGCGCGCGCTCGAAATCATCAAGCCCGTCGGCAAAGACGGAGTTCGCGGGCTTGGCCACAGCAGCGGCCGTTGCAGCACTGACCGGGGATGCCCAAGCCGGGGCAACCGGTGCTTTCTCCTGTCGCTTGGCGGGTTCGAAGAAGCTTGCGATCTCGGCATCGAGATCGAAATCGAAGTCGGCGGTCTTGGCGACCGGTTCCGGATGCTCGACAGGCGGCAGCGTCGGAACATGCATGTCCTCCACCGTCTCGGGACGATCTTCCGGATCGGAGATCATCGACGGATCGAAGGGCAGATCCTCGGTGGATTCGCTTGCCGGCGCCGGCCTGGCATAGCTGACCGGAGCAGGCTGCGGCTCAGGCACGAAAACCGGTGCCGGCTGCGGACGCGGCGCAGGCTGTGCTGCGATGACAGGCGCAACTCGTACGGGTTCGGGCTCAGGCTTCGACTGCGGAGCCTGCGGCTCGGCGAAGTCGAGATCGGCAAGCTCCAGTTCGATACCGGCGAGATCCAGTTCGAAATCGTGGCCGGCAAAAGGATCTTCAGCCTCCAGTTCCGGCTGGCGCGCGACGCCAGGCGCGGGCGCGATAGGCTGCGAGACCGGCTCCACCGGAGCCCGAACGACCGGCTTCGGCGCTTCGGGCTGACGAAGAACGGGCGTCGCACGGCTCATCGGCACAGGCGCAATCACCGTCGGCTGCACGGATGCGCGAGCAACGGGCGCTTCGAACACCGGAGCTTCGAAGACGGGAACAGCAGCAACCGGCGCCGGTTGCTGTGCCGGCGACGCAACGACAGGCTCGGGTGCAGCGGCGACGGGCTCAGACGCAACGGACGATGCAGCGCGCTGCGGTACCGGATAACGGGAGACATCCGCAAGCAGATCGTCGAGATCGAAGGTTTCCGTATCGAAGGCGGGCTCCGGCAACGCTTCGGTGAGCGCAGCATCGGGATGGACATCGCCTTCGGCTGCAGCCGCGATCAGGTCGAAACCGGAGTTAGCGGGCTCAACAGGCTCTTCGAAGGCAGCACTATCTTCGAACGCTGCGACGGGCTCTTCAGGAAGGGCAACTTCTTCGTGGCGATCGATCTCTGCCGGAAAACCGAAGGATGCGGCAACCGGCTCGAAATCCGCAGCTTCAACGGCGGCGACCGGCAGAGGCTCTTCGGCGACATCAGGCACAGCCACTTCGGGTTCGACCGTGAACGCCGGTTCGGCAACAAATTCAGGTTCGGCAGCGAAGGCTTCCACCGGAGCCGGCTCAACAACGGGCGCCTCGATGGCCAGCTCGGTGAGAACCGGTTCCTCGCGGCGCGGCGCGTGGAAATTGGCGATCGGCAGACGAATGCTGGCGGCCGACCATTGCGGCGCCTTCGTCGGCGGCTGAATGGACGGAGCGGCAGGAAGAGCGCCGCCGATGGAAAGCTCCAGCTCTTCGATCAGATCACGGGCGCCGCCATATGCCGTAAACGTGGCCGGAGGTTCGGCAGAAACGGCAACGGGCTTCGTCGGAACAGGAGCCCAATCATCGGTGACAGGCGCCTCCCGATTGACCGCAACCGGTTCGGGAGCAGCCACTTCGGGAGCAATGACAGCTGCCTCCGGGAGATCCGGCTCGACCACAGGCGTCTCGAAATCGAACACGACCGTCGGAACAAGTTCCTCACCGATCGAGGGGACGTCCTCCTGAACCGGCTCGACATAGTCGTAGGCTTCGACTTGTTGTTGAGCGACTGGCTCCACCTGATGATCGGAGTCAGCCGGGGGGCGCGGCGCATCATAGCTCTCGAACTCGCGGAGAAGCTCGTCCTCAAGATTGAGAACCGGCTCCTGCCGCTGAGGTTCATCTACAGTATTGGCCGCAATTCGGGGTTCAAAGCCGACGATACGAGCAAGTTCAGCCAACGGATCATCGTCGGCAAACATATCGTCTTTACCGCGCGTGTCATACGCAAGTCGTTTATCAGCCATGCCCATCCCACTCAAAAACGCAAACACTTCAATGCCAGCGCATTGTGGGGAAATGGTGACGTTATCGCATTTCGTCCGGTGCGGCAGTGCCTGTAATGGCAAGTCCCGACTTCAAAACCGACGCGACGGCGTACACCAGCCCAAGTCTGGCAATACTCGATTCTCGGTTCTTATCGTTAACAAATCGTAATTCAGTCTGATCTTTACCTTTGTTCCAGTGCGCGTGGAAGGCGCTGGCAAGATCATAGAGGTAAAAAGCGATGCGATGCGGCTCTTGAGACTGGGCTGCACTTTCAACGATTCGCGGGAATTCCGCGGCCTTGGCAATCAGCTGCAATTCGGCGGAATCGCTAATGCCTGCAACGGATTGCGCCAAAAGCTCCGGCGTCGGGGCAAGATCCGGGAATGCTTCCTTCGCCTGACGGAAGACCGACATGCAGCGGGCATGCGCATACTGTACGTAAAAGACCGGATTATCTTTGGATTGCTCCGTTACTTTGGCGAAATCGAAGTCCAGCGGCTCGGAATTCTTGCGGTAAAGCATCATGAAGCGGACCGAATCACGTCCGACTTCCTCAACCACATCGCGCAATGTGACAAAATCGCCCGAGCGCTTGGACATCTTCACCGGCTCGCCGTCGCGGAACAGCTTCACGAGTTGGCAGAGCAGCACCGTCAGCTTCGCCTTGCCGTCCGAAACGCCGCGTGCAACCGCCTCGAGACGCTTCACGTAGCCGCCATGATCGGCGCCGAGCACATAGATCATCTCGTCAAAGCCGCGATCGAACTTGTTCTTGAAGTAGGCGACGTCGGCGGCGAAATAGGTATAGGAGCCGTCCGACTTGATGAGCGCACGGTCGATATCGTCCCCGACTTCGGTCGAGCGGAAGAGCGTCTGTTCGCGGTCCTCCCAGTCTTCGGGAAGCTGACCCTTCGGCGGCGGCAGCGTGCCCTTGTAGACATAGCCCTTGAAGGTCAGGTCGTTGATGGCGGTGCGGATCGCGGCTGCGCCATTGGCATGCAACGTGCGCTCCGAGAAGAAGATGTCGTGATGGACGTTGAGCGCGGCCAGATCCTCACGGATCATCGCCATCATCATCTCGATGGCGCGATCCTTGACGATCGGCATCCACTGCTCTTCCGGCATATTGTGCAGGCGCACGCCATATTCGGCAGCAAGCGATTCCCCGACCGGGACAAGATAGTCTCCCGGATAGAGACCGGACGGGATCTCGCCGATCTTCTCGCCGAGCGCCTCGCGGTAGCGCAGGAAGACGGACCGCGCGAGCACATCAATCTGGGAGCCTGCATCGTTGATGTAATATTCCTTGACGACATCGTAGCCGGCAAAGGCGAGCAGGTTCGCCAGCGCGTCGCCGACGACGGCGCCTCGGCAATGGCCGACATGCATCGGGCCGGTCGGATTGGCCGAGACATATTCGACATTGACCTTGCGGCCCTGCCCCAGACCGGAACGGCCGTACTTGGTGCCCGACTGGATCATCGCGCCAAGCAGGCGCTGCCAGTAACCGACGGAAAGCCTGAGGTTGATAAAGCCCGGACCGGCGACCGAAACTTCGGCGACGTCAGCATCTTCCTGCAGCTTGGCGATGATGATTTCGGCCAGTGCACGCGGATTGGTGCCGAGCGGCTTGGCAAGCACCATGGCAGCGTTGGTCGCGACATCGCCGTGGCTCGCATCACGCGGCGGTTCGACGGCGATGCGACCGAAATCGAGCTCGGATCGCTTTTCCTTGACCAGATCGAGCTGTTCAAGGGCGTTTTTAATCCTGGCTTCAAAATCGGTAAAAAGGTTCATCGCACTCTTCCATGCACAGGCTGTGCCAATAGGATTGCCGGCGGCTGCCGGGCGCCCGCTGCCTATCGCAAATCCGGAGTGTGGTCAAACAATCGCCTGTGGGCACTGATGGCATAAGTGTCCGTCATGCCGGCAAGGTAATCGCCGACATGGCGGGCTTTCGGCGCATCGGAGAGACCGGCGATATGGTCTACCCAATAATGGCTCTGCATCTCCTTGGGATTGGCCATATAGGCACCGAAGAGATCCTTGACGATCTGGGCGGCACCGGCGCGGATGCGCATGATGTCGGGATTCCGGTAGATGCGCTTGAAGAGCATCGCCTTGATCTGCCTGTCGGTTTCGGCCATCTCGTCTGAAAACGTTGCAATCACGTGATCCGCCCTGCGGATATCATCGGCGCTCTGCGGTTTCAGCTCTGCGAGGCGTTTCTGCGCCACTCCGATGACGTCCTCGACCATGCGCGTGATCTGACGGCGCATGATTTCATGCGTGAAACGGCTCGGCTCCAGATGCGGGTAGCGCTCTCTCACCTCTGCCATCAGCCCGGCGAGGAACGGAATTTCCTCCAGCATCTCGAAACTCAGATAACCCGAGCGCAGGCCGTCATCGATGTCATGCGTGTTGTAGGCGATGTCATCGGCGATGGCGGCGACCTGGGCTTCGAGGCTTGCATAGCTCGCAAGCTCCAGATCGTGCAACTCGCAATAGTCGAGAATCGGCTGCGGCACCGGTCCGCGCGTGCCTACGCCATCGGCGGTCAGCAGCGGGCCGTTATGCTTGACGAGACCCTCGAGACTTTCCCAGGTCAGGTTGATGCCGTCGAATTCGGCATAACGCCGCTCGAGTTTGGTGACGATGCGCAAGGATTGGGCATTGTGGTCGAAGCCGCCATAGGGCAGCAGTTCTTCGTGCAGCGCATCCTCGCCGGTATGGCCGAAGGGCGTGTGGCCGAAATCGTGGACGAGCGCCACGCCCTCAGCCAGGTCCTCATCAGCCTTCAGGGCACGGGCAAGCGCGCGGGCGATCTGCGCCACCTCGATCGTATGCGTCAGGCGCGTGCGGTAATGGTCGCCGTCCTGGGCGATGAAAACCTGTGTCTTATGCTTCAGCCGCCGAAAAGCCGTCGTATGGACAATGCGGTCGCGATCTCGCTGGAAATCGGAGCGCGTCGGGCTGCCGCTCTCTGGATAGAGGCGCCCGCGCGAGTTCCATGGATCTGCCGCATAGACCGCCCGTTCGCCATAACCGAAACCCAATGCATGCGTGTCGAAGCTCATTCTTCACCATCACCAATGCGTTGCGACTTGCCCATTGACGCCGCTTTCCGCTCTTCATACCTATAGCCTACAGAAACGGCAAAGAAGCACTTTGTCGACCGCTTCGCCAGATCCTGTCCTTTATGGGAGGATCATGATAAGTTTCTTTGATATCATGCGTTTGAACATCAAACGTCTAAAATGGGTTCTCTCCGGATCTTGACCCCGGCAGGAGGAATAATGACTGAAGCAAATGTAACCCTTTCCGATGCCGCGGCAAAGCGTATCGCCGCTATCGTCGGCAGCGATCCCGGCAAGAGCGCGTTGCGCGTCTCCGTCGAGGGCGGCGGCTGTTCGGGCTTTTCCTACAAGTTCGATCTTGTGGATGCTGCCGCTGACGACGACATCGTCGTCGAGAAGAACAATGCCAAGGTGCTGATCGACAGTCTCTCGCTGGTTTATATGGCTGGCTCCGAAATCGATTTCGTCGACAACCTGCTCGGCCAGTCCTTCCAGATCAACAACCCGAATGCGGTGGCAAGCTGCGGCTGCGGCACCAGCTTCGCGATCTGATCCGACAACTTGCTTTCCACATATAACCGGCCGGAGATTTTCTTTCGGTCGGTTTCCTGTCTTGTCCGCCGGCGCCGGTGCGCGATAAAAGAACGCTCACACGGAGCTAGGATACAAGCCATGAAGATCGCGACCTGGAACATCAACGGCGTCAAGGCGCGCATCGATAACCTGACGCAATGGTTGAAGGATTCCAGCCCCGATATCGTCTGCCTGCAGGAAATAAAGACAGTCGATGAAGGCTTCCCGCGGCTGGAAATCGAGGCGCTTGGCTACCATGTCGAAACGCATGGGCAGAAAGGCTTCAACGGCGTCGCCATTCTTTCCAAGAGCTCGCCTTCCGAAGTCAATCGCGGCCTGCCGGGTGATCCGCTCGACGAACAGGCACGTTTCCTCGAAGCCGTGTTCTCGCTGCCCGGCAACAAGGTGGCGCGCGTCTGCTGCCTCTACCTGCCGAACGGCAACCCGCCGGAAACGGAAAAATATCCCTACAAGCTGGCATGGATGGAGCGTCTGCGCAAATTCGCGGCCGAACGCCTGGAATTCGAGGAAATCTTCATTCTCGCAGGCGACTACAACGTCATTCCCGAGCCACATGACTGCTTTGACCCGAAGGTCTGGGAAAGCGACGCACTCTTCCTGCCGCAAACGCGCGAATCCTTCCGCCGGCTGGAAAATCTGGGGCTCGTCGATGCGGTGCGCTCGGCAACCGATGCGACAGCGCTCTATTCCTTCTGGGATTATCAGGCCGGCGCCTGGCCGAAGAACAACGGCATCCGCATCGACCATCTGATGCTGTCGCCGGAAGCAGCCGACTGCATGACGTCGGCGGCGATCGAAAAGCATGTGCGCGCCTGGGAAAAGCCGTCCGACCACGTGCCTGTCGTGGCTTACTTCGAGTTTGCTGCCTGAGCTTTAAAGCACTTCCGTTTTACGCGATTAGACAACAACCGCTGCGCACTGTTGCTGCTGGAATTGCTCGAAAGCTCAGTCGTCCGAGCCGGTCGCAATCGAATGCGACAGGGATACGGCCGCGCGCCGATCCGCCTCGCTGGCGACCGAGAAAGCATCTTCCTGCAGCGACTGCATCCAGCTGCAATCCTTCGGTTTGCAGCGGTCGAGAGCCGCCGTCATCAGCGCCAGACCGCGGGCAGACTGGCCTTCATCGAAAAGGATGTTGCCGAAGACCGACATGGCGCCGGGGTGGCCGCTCTTGCGGGCCTGATTGAGCCATTTCTTGGCCTGATTGATACTCGCGCTGCCGCCCTCGCCTGCGAGCATCATCTGCGCAAGCTGGAACTGCGCCTCGGGGACGCCGAAGGTGGAAGCGACCTGGAAATAGAGCTGGCGGGCCTGATTGAGATCGATCTTCACGGGGCTGCCGGCAATGCCGTGCTTGTAATAGCTGGCAAGCGACAGCAGCGCATTGATGAAGAAGCCGGTATCCTCCGAACCGGGCTCCACACCCTGCTGTGCGATCTCGCTATAGATCTTGAAGGCTTCGAAATCATCCTGCGCCACGCCGTCGCCGTCGGCATACATGTTGGCGAGCGCCCAGCGCGAACCGGTGTGGCCCTTTTCGGCGGCATACTTATAGGCTTCGACCGCCTCTTCCTTCTGACCGTTCTTGTACGCCTTGAAACCGAATTTGAAGAGATCGAAGGGGCCTGATTCTTTCGTAACGCCCGTCTTGATGTCGAATGCCAGGACCGGACAGGCTAAAGCCAGGGAAACGGCCATCGACATGCTGACCAGCATGAATTTGAACAATCTGAACTCGGACGTTACCATCTTTACCGGTTTCTTTCGTTCATCCCAGACGCTTGGCGGCGGCCTTGTTCGCCGTTCTGCCCGCGCGGATGCATTCCTTCCAGGCGAGCGATCCCGCGGCGGGCTCCAAGGCCCCTTTACCCGCGTCGCTTCCAGCCCCATGCCCCTCTTTCAAAACCAGCACATCCTTGCAAACCATCCGGCTTCCGGCACGGCCCGCATGTGATGCCTGCGGTACTTCCTCTGCGATCCAGGTCCCCACCCGTCCGCCTTCATCGTCTTCGTAAAGAGCAAATGTGACCAAACCGGTATCGCGCCCTTCCCGGGAGAATGAAGCTTCATGCCGGGGGATCGAAAATGATGGAAAGACGTGAATCTGCAACACTGCCGAAGGTGCGGATTTCCGGCCGGAAATGCCTTTAGCGGAAAGCAAAACGGCTGCTGCCGCTGGCTTCTCGCCGCTGCTATCGCACTGTCTGGCGTTAACGGAAAAAATTCGACCCATGCTACTGCTTACACACACCCTACGCTTGTCATCTCCTCGCCCGCCAATATCGCTGCGCCCTCTTTGTGGCGGGAAATGGACAAATTCGCCCCGCCGACACCATACGCGAACCATCGTAAAAAAGTGTTGCTGAATCGTCACAAAACGGGACGAGAAAATGGGATGATTAACGGCGGCAAACAAAAGAAGAGCCCGGCTGGGCCGGGCTCCTCAATTCTTCAAATCAGGAATTAAAACTTGACCTTTATGCTGGTCGACAGCGCGGCAACCAGATCGTTGCCAAAGGAATAGGAGACATCATCTCCAAACGTGACGCCGTCCTCGGTCACAACGCCAGACGAACCGCTTGTCAGCACGCCAACGGCACCAGCGACGCGCCACTCGATATGTTCGGTCGGCGTGAAGGCTGCACCGACGCCCAGCGTCCAGCTATCGGTCTGAGAGCCGTAGCCCTGGCTGGTGCCACGGTCCCAGGTCAGGCTGACCGCGCCTGCCCATTGGTCGTTGAACTTGTGGCCCACACCACCGGTGATGGTCCAGCCGTCGCGATAGAGAAGGTCGAGCGAGGTGAGTTGCGTCGCGCTGGTGCAGGCGACCAAGCCCTTCGTCGATGTTGGGCAAAACGGCACGGACTGCAGTACACTCCAGTTCGTCCACTTCACCGAGCCGAAAGCAAGCCAATCCGGGGCGATACCGCTCTGCAGCTTCAGTTCCAGCGAATCCGGCGCTTCGGCGGAACCGTAGACGGGTGTGATTTTGCCTCCGAATATCGGCACGACCGGAACCTGACGGAGATCAACAGTCCCGGTCAGGTTATCGTACTTGACGCGGCTGTTATAGACGAGGCTCGCACGCATTGCATATTCCGGGATCTCGTAGGCGAGACCGGCACGCCAGCCCCAGCCATTGTCCTCGAGATCGAGGCGACCGATACCATTGCCCGTACCGGTCAGAAGCGGAACCGTAGAAACCAGACGCTCCTTGAAGCCCTCGACTTCCTGATAGAAGGCGCCGCCGATGAAGCGAAGCTGTCCCTGACCGACATCGAAGCGATAGGAGCAGGTGCCGCCATAATTGCGGGTTTTGATCTCCGTCTCGATATTGTTGTTGGCGCCGGCCCAGTTCAAACCGGGATTGGAATGCCCGCCGAATGGCTCAGAATAGTCGACAAGGCAGTCGATCGCATCGCCGAAACCAGCCTTGAAGCCAATATAAGGAACGGTGTAATTCGCGGTATCGTCTGCAGTACTCGGACGGTTGTTCAGATTGCCGCCGCCGCCAATTGACGTATCCGTGTCGCGTACGTCTTTTAGCTTGCGTTGAGGCGTGACATAGATGATGCCCGACTGGAACGAGAAAGGTGAGGTATCGAACAGCTGATCGATATTGTAGCCACCGCGCTCCAGACCGCCCGCGAAGGACGGCGAAGCCAGTGCCGAAAATACGATGAGCGATGTTACGCCCCTGGAAAACATACGCGCTGCCATTGTGTCTCCCCCACTCAAGCAATTGAAGTAATCACACTGTGGTAGTGAACTTAATAAATCGCAACGAAGCGCTCCGCTGCGATGCGAAGTTGCGTTATGGCTAATTTACGTAACTGATTGACGGGCACGTCAAAAAATCAGATAGATAAAATTCTATTCTTCTGCCTGTCAGTTTTGAGGGGTTGATTAGATTCTCATTCCACGAAGAGTGGGAGCTGTATCTAAGTGACAACAGTGGCAGTTTTCGCGTTCAGCATCCCTCAAACGGGTGATATCCACAGGCTAAAGGGTCAAAACAGCGCGTTTCTCACGAATCATCATACTTTTAAAACGCAAAAGGCGCGCTCACGGGGAACGCGCCTTCAGGAATATTATACTCGTTAACCGCGATTACCCCGCTTCGCTAACTCGCGCCAGAGCGGTCCTCAGGCTCTCGATCTGGCCCGTCAGTTCAGCGTGGCGTTCGCGCTCGGCTTCCACCACTTCCGGGTTGGCATTGGCGACGAACTTCTCATTCGAGAGCTTGCCGTCGATGCGCGCGATTTCGCCATCGGCCTTTGCAATCGCCTTTTCAAGGCGGCTCTTTTCCGCCGCAAGATCGATCAGATTGCCGAGCGGCAGGCAGGCGGTCGCTTCTGCGACGACGATCTGAGCGGCACCCTTCGGTGCAGCTTCAGCCAGCGAAATGGCTTCTACACGCGCCAGGCGTTTGATGGCGGCGTCGTGACGGAACAGGCGTTCGCGCGTCAGGCTGTTGGCACCGACGACGACGAGGGGCGCGGTTGCCGATGGCGGCACGTTCATTTCCGAGCGGACCGAGCGGATGCCGGAAACGAGGTCGATCAGCCAGTTGATCTCATCGGCTGCGGCGTTGTCGGCATAAGAGGGCGACGGCCATTCGGCATGGCAGAGAAGACCGTCGCGTTCGGCGCCCTCACCCGCCGTATGCGCCCACAACTCCTCGGTCATGAAGGGCATGAAGGGGTGCAGCAGCTTGTAGATCTCCTCCAGAACATAGGCGCTGCAGGCCTGAGCTTCGGCCTTTGCGCCCTGATCTTCGCCGCTGAAAACCGGCTTCAGAAGCTCGAGATACCAATCGCAGAACTGGTTCCAGACGAAACGATAGAGCGCACCGGCAGCATCGTTGAAGCGGTAGGATTCAAGAGCTTCCGTTACGTCACGTTCCGTGCGGGCAAGTTCCGTCAGGATCCAGCGATTGATCGTCAGTTCGGCGGCTTCCGGCACGAAATGCGGATCGCTCTTCACGCCGTTCATTTCCGCAAAGCGCGTGGCGTTCCAGAGCTTGGTGCCGAAATTGCGGTAGCCGGCGATGCGGGCCGGATCGAGCTTCACATCGCGCCCCTGCGCGGCCATGATCGCCAGCGTGAAGCGCAGCGCGTCCGCACCGTATTCGTCGATCAGTTCGAGCGGATCGATGACGTTGCCCTTGGACTTCGACATCTTCTGACCGTTCTTGTCGCGCACCAGGGCGTGGACATAAACGGTGTGGAACGGCTCGACCGGATTGTCGTCCTCATCCTTCGTGAAGTGCAGCGACATCATCATCATACGGGCGACCCAGAAGAAGATGATATCGAAGCCGGTGACGAGAACGCTGGTCGGATAATAGCGCTCGAGCTCCGGCGTCTTGTCCGGCCAGCCGAGCGTCGAGAACGGCCAGAGGGCCGAAGAGAACCATGTATCGAGCACGTCTTCGTCGCGCGTCAGGATCTCACCGGGCTGGAAGTTTTCCAGCTTGTCCTGAACGAAAGCCTTCATCGGGCCTTCATGCGAGAGATAATGCTGGATAGCAGCCTGCAGCGCCTCTTCCTCGGTCTTCTCGACGAAGACCTGACCGTCCGGACCGTACCAGGCCGGGATCTGATGACCCCACCAGAGCTGACGCGAAACGCACCAGGGCTGGATGTTTTCCATCCACTCGTAATAGGTCTTTTCCCAGTTCTTCGGCACGAAATTGGTGCGGCCCTCGCGAACGGAGGCGATCGCCGGCTCAGCCAGCGTCTTGGCATCGACATACCATTGCTCGGTCAGGCGCGGTTCGATCGGTACGCCGCCACGGTCGCCATGCGGAACCATGTGCTTGTGTGGCTCGATCTTGTCGAGCAGGCCGGCTTCCTCGAAGATCTCGACGATAACCTTGCGGGCATAGAAACGATCCTGCCCTTCGAGGCGATCCCAGGCGCCGTGCAGTGCCACCGGATGATCGAGCCCTTCGAGGAAATCCTCGTTGTCCCTGATGGTGATCGTGCCGTCGACATTCATGATGTTGATGACACGCAGGCCCGTGCGCTTGCCGACATCGAAGTCGTTGAAGTCATGCGCCGGTGTAACCTTGACCGCGCCGCTGCCGGCAGTCGGATCGGCGTAGCTGTCAGCAACGATCGGGATGCGGCGGCCAACGATCGGCAGGATGACATGCTTGCCGACGATCGCCTTATAGCGATCGTCCTCTGGATTGACGGCAATGCCGGTATCGCCGAGCATAGTTTCCGGACGTGTGGTGGCGACGACCAGATAATCGCGGGTCTCCCATTCGGTCGGTTTGCCCTCTTCATCGAAAGCAACCGGATGCTGATAGGTGACGCCCGGCTCCAGCGGATAACGCAGGTACCAGAGATTGCCCTTGATCTCGTGCTGCTCGACCTCGATGTCGGAGATTGCCGTCAGCAGCTTCGGATCCCAGTTGACCAGACGCTTGTCGCGATAGATCAAGCCTTCCTTGTAGAGCGTGACGAAGACTTCGAGAACGGCCTGCGACAGGCCCTCATCCATGGTGAAGCGCTCGCGCGACCAATCGCAGGAGGCGCCGAGGCGCTTCAGCTGGTTGAAGATCAGGCCACCCGATTCGCCCTTCCACTCCCAGACCTTTTCGATGAAAGCGTCGCGGCCCATATCGCGGCGGCCGGGAAGCTGCTGCTCCATCAGCTTGCGCTCGACGACCATCTGCGTGGCGATGCCGGCATGGTCCATGCCCGGCTGCCAGAGAACATCCTTGCCGCGCATGCGCTCGAACCGCACCATGACGTCCTGCAGCGTGTTGTTCAGCGCATGACCCATGTGCAGCGAGCCCGTGACATTCGGCGGCGGGATGACGATGGTGAAGCTGTCAGCACCCGGCTTTGCGTTGACGCCGGCGCGAAAGGCATCGGCCTCATCCCATTTCGCAGCGATTTTCGGTTCGACGGCGGCGGAATCGTAGGTCTTTTCGAGCATTTTCTGACCAATTCGAGGTTCGAGGATGGGCGTTTTGTAAATAGGATGGCTACGGCCAAGTCAATAAAAAAGCCGCCCCGGAGACCGGAGCGGCTCTTGTCTGGAAAAAGCGATCCGATCAGCGGCGCGGGCCGCGCGCCACGCGTTCGATCTCTTCGCGCACGAGGCGTTCGACGAGCGTCGGCAGGTTGTCATCCAGCCACTCGCGCAGCATCGGACGCAGCATGTCTTCGGCGATCTCATCAAGAGAGCGGCGCTCGGCGGCACCATCGATGGCAGCGGCAAGCTCTTCGAAGGAGCGGGCAACCTGCAGGCCGGTGTTCTGGGACAGAAGTGACGGCTGCGCTTCTTCTGCGACACGCGCAGGCGCAAGCTCGGCGGGCTGGAAGGCTACCGGCTCGACGCGCAGTTCGACAGCGGGAAGCACGGGCGACTCCTCGACGAGCGCAGGCTGCGGAACCTCGGGCAGGCGCGGCTCGGCAAAGACGGGTGCAGGCTCGGCAGCATATTGGGCGACGGGAACAATCGGAGCAACGCGTGGAGCCGGAGCCGGCTCGACCGGGCGCGGATCGGCAGCGGCGCGCGGCGCTTCGTAGGCTGCCTGCGGCTCGAATTGCGGCTGCGGTTCGCGGGACGGCTGGGGCATGTCACGGAGAGCCTGGCCGGCCTGAACGGCGCTGCGCTCGGAAGCGGCACGGACGCGGGCTGCGACATCGGCAAGCGACATGGCGCGAGCAGGCATTTCCGGCTCCGGAGCGGTACCGGCGGAATTTGCAGCGACGAAACGCGGATCGCCACGCAGCGCTGGAGGCTCCGGAAACTCGACGCCAGCATAGGTGTCGTCAACCGTCAGATGGATTTCGGAGTCGTTTTCCTCTTCCGCACCGTAAACAGGGGGAAGCGAGGCGGATATCGCCTTTCCGGCGCCTGGCTCATTGCTTTCGATGATCTGGCGAATGGAGGCCAGAATCTCTTCCATGGACGGTTCACGCACTACACCTGGCTGAGCCATATCTATCCCCGTTATCCCTTAAACAACGATCGGACGGCGTGGAGCATGCATCCGAATCACCATGACCTTAGAATACCCCAAAGGGGAAAAAAATCAGCGCGAATCAAACAAATGCAGCCGTGCACAGTTTTGTTACCCAAGTGTAAGCGAAGTCTGTGAAGGCTTTTTTGACAGCCGAAACGAAAACGGGCGCCTATGGCGCCCGCTCAAAAAAACGAAGGCAGAAACGCCTTAGAATACGAATTCACGAGCCTTGGCGAAACCGGGCAGCGGTTTGACCGAAGCATTGAAGAAGACGTTTTCGGAAACAGCGCCGCGCTCGCTGACGAAGACCTTCGCGCGGGCAGCATTGCCATAACCCTGCACGGCAACGAGACGGCCGCCATCCTGCAACTGGCCAAGAAGTGCCGCTGGAACTTCCTCCACCGAACCGTTGATGAAGATCAGATCATAAGGAGCGCCGTCGGCATTGCCCTTCTCGAGCGGGCCAGTTGCCACCTGCACATTTGCATAACCGGCGAGATTTGCCTTGGCTTCAGCAGCAAGGGTCTCATCCGATTCGAGCGCGACGACGGAGCCTGCGATCAGCGACAACAGCGCGGACGCGTAACCGGTGCCGGCGCCAACTTCGAGCACCGCATCATCCTTGGTGATGGCGGCGAGCTGCAACAGCTTTGCGAGCGGCGACGCCTCCATGAGGAAACGGCCCGGATTGCCGGCAGCCGCCGGAGCAATTTCGATATCATTGTCGATATAGGCCAGCGCCTTCGCTTTCTCCGGCACGAATGCCTCGCGCGGGACGGTGAGGAAGGCCGTCAGCACCGAATGCGAGGTAACGTCCGTGGTGCGGACCTGGTTGTCGACCATCTTTACGCGTGCTGCTTCGAAATCCATCATATCCTCTCGCCGATGAAAGCGGTTCAGTCTTCCGTCTCTTAATCTCCGGCACGGATGCTTTCAAGGCTTGCCGGAGGCGCGTTTGAAGAATCCCGGAAACCCCTCGCCGCATGCAACAGGTGAAAAGCGATAGCTGCAACTTCTGCGTGGAACAAATGGCGATTTCATGGTATTATTGCGATTGGAGGAAATGAGGAGGAGCAGGCCATGTCTGCCGTTCTGGAATATTTCACGCTGTTCGACTTTTTCATCGCCGCAGCGCTCGTCGGCATATTCTGCTGCGGGCTGCTGGACGGCAAATCGACCTGAACAGATCGTATTCTCTCAGTAAAAGTTGCCTGGCCGCTTGCTCGGCGCGCCGAAGAAATGGTTTTCGGCACCCAGCCGGGTCAAACTGGCACGGCCGATTGCGTCATTAACTCTATATCAACCATACTGTTGCGCCAGCCGCGGCTTTCGCTAGGTTTGCGGCATGCAAACATTCGCCGTTCAATCCCCAGATATCGAAGCGCTTCACTACAATCCGGAAGCGCGGCTCTTGCTTGTGAAGTTCAAAAACGGCGCCATCTGCAATTTCACACGGATCTCGGCGCAGGCGCTGCAACGACTGCTCGGTCCAGATGTGCAGATAGGGAACCAAACGGCAGAGGGTGACGCCGACTATCTGGCGGGCCTGCGCAGCGGCGGATTGCGGGCGCTTTATTCCCTCACCGGCATCAAGCCAGCCCAATTCGATTTCACCCAAATCCCCGGTATCTGGTGAGTGGAACTGCGACGCCGTTGGCACGCCTCATATGACGCGGCCGGAGTTCTATGTCATGGTGAGAAGATATTGGAGGCCTCGCCCGGAATTGAACCGGGGTACAAGGATTTGCAGTCCTCTGCGTCACCACTCCGCCACGAGGCCTCACAGGCTGTCAACTTAGCCGTGGCGAGCGTTTAGAATGATCGTAAGGAAATCGCAAGAGGGCTTTCCAAAAACATTTCCTGCAATTTCAAACTCTGGCCACATCCGGGTCGTACGGAATAAGGGTCGATCCAGCGCCGGAAGGCGGCGAGACAGCCGCCTCCATATCTGATGATAAAAGGCCTACCCCGCAAAAAGTTCGAGCTTTCTTGAACAATAATTAGGCCAACAGCCGCTCGAATAGGCCTCCTTGCGCTCCGGATTGTGCAATAGGCGAAATCAACATGCCCTCAGCCTATTGCCTATATTTATCCCCGAGGCGTCATCCGTCGTGACGACATCGCCTCCACTTTAATTATATTAGAAACTTCGGAAGTTAACCTAAAATATGAGTAACAAATTCTTAACTTGACTTTCATCATCGTCATTCCATCCTCCTCTTGGGAGAGATAGGAGCAGAAATGAATTGGGTGCCTTTGAATTCCAAGCAGATCCGTGCTGTATCCTACGATCCGCAAGTCCAAGTGCTTCATATCAAATTTGCCGGCGGCCGATCAGTGCGACATAACGGGGTGCTGCCCCATATCTACGACAACCTCATCGAAACCGACGATCCGGAATTTTATTATAAATACTATCTGGAACCGTCGCGTGTCCAAGCCGGCTGGTGGCAGAGCCTCGGCGCCAGCTCCTATGCGGTAAAACTCTTGATATTTCTGATCGGCGTACTCGTGATCACAACGACCGCGCTTGAGGAAAGTGGCGAGCTGCCGATCTACCTGTCGGAAATCACCGAGTCAGGAACAGCCGCTCCGGCGTCCGTTGACGGTGCTGTCATCTCTCCACAATGAGAGCGCAATGCCGCATGAATCCATGGCGCGATTCGGGCGGCAAACAACCGACATCGCAGGCCGCTTGCTGTTTCCCCGGAGGCTTCAAGCAGGGCGCTTTCGGCGATGCCACCAGACTGCGACGCGGCGTCGCCATCTGCGTGCGACCGGTAGCTCGTGGGACAGCACGAGGAAGCCGAGCGGTAACATCCAGAAGCCGAGAACAGGCAAAAAGCCCAGAATGCCGCCGAAAATGAGCAGTGTTCCGGTCGTCATGCGTGCGATGCGCGAGCGCGGCATAGGCACGCGCAACGAGCCGAGAACCAGCTTGCCATCCCGGTGATCGATCCCGAAATGCGTTTCTCCGGCCTTTTTCGGCCCATTTTTCCTGTTAGTCATCCACAAGAGATGGGCGCAAACACCGCAAATACAAGCTGATTTCATTTTTTTGAAAAAACTGCTTGGCAAATCGGGAAAGCATTTGTATTACCCCGCTCACGCCGCGGCCAAGCGGTGATCCCTGGTAGCTCAGCGGTAGAGCATTCGACTGTTAATCGACAGGTCGCCGGTTCGAATCCGGCCCGGGGAGCCAGTTTCGAAGAGGGGTGCGCAAAAATGCGCACCCCTTTTTTACTTCGATTTCAATGTCTTATCTGATGCGGCTCCGAAATCTGCAACCGTTTCCGCAGCCCCATACTTGTCGAATTGGCTACATTTTCGATACTTTTCCGACCACAGCGGAGAAGACCGGTCATGAAATCGCGCGATATTTCGAGATATGTGGTTCAGGATAAGCGCTCTGGGACCTGGCTATATTATCGTCGCGTTCCTCGCGAAGTGGGCCACCTCGACGGACGTAGCCACGTCAAGAAGAGCCTGAAGACCGATAGTCATCGGGAAGCTTTGCAGCGGGCGGAGGAAATTCACCGGGCAACTGAAGCAATGTGGAGATCGCTTCTGCAGGGTGGAGACAGGACGACCTCTATCGCCTCCTACGAAGCCGCGGTGAAAGCCGCACAATCGCTCGGCTTCGTCTACCGTCCGGCCACCGATATTCAGGATTTGTCGATCGATGAAATGGAGCGACGGCTGAAAATCGCCCATGCGAATCTCGGAAAGGCTCCAGCGGTCGTCGATGCGATGTTAGGAACAGCCCCCGCCCCTACCCTCCGCATTTCAGATATTTGGAAAGAATACGAAGAGCACAACGCCGCCGGCTTGAAGGGGATGAGTCCGGACCAGCTTCGAAAGCACAAAGTGTCGCGACTGCGGGCGATCGAGTATGCGAGGGAAGCTCTTGGCGGCGATATGGAACTCGGGGCTATCAAACGCCCGGACGTGCTTAAAATGCGCGGATGGTGGCTAGAGAAGATCGAGAGCGAAAAGCTCAAGGCCTATTCAGCAAATCGATGCTTCTCTGATCTCAAAGGTATGCTCACGGTCATCGATGACGCCCTCCAAACCGACTACCGCACAGTGTGGGACAAGGTTCGGCTGAAGGAGACGGTTGCGACAAAATTGGGAAAGCGGCCGCCGTTTCCTGTCGCATGGGTGCAAGATCGTATCCTGGCGCCCGGGGCGCTGGACACAATGAACGACGACGCGAAGCTGATTGTGCTCACGATGGTCGAAACGGGCGCGCGGCTCGGCGAGATATGCAATCTCCGTCCGCAGGACATCCGCCTTGACGACGAGGTTCCACACATCGAGGTTGCCGAGCGTGAGGACCGTGTTCAGAAAACCGAATACAGCATTCGGCAGATCCCACTCGTCGGCGTCTCTCTTTGGGCGATGAAACAGCGGCCGAACGGTTTCCCTCGCTATGCGGACAGCGCCGACGCGGCTTCGGCCTTGATCAATAAGGTGATGCTGAGCGCCGGCTTGCGGCCAACCGAGCGCCACACCGTCTACAGCTTGCGACACACTTTTCAGGACCGCATTGAGAACGCAGATTGCTCAGACCGGATGCAGGCCGATTTGATGGGGCACGAATTTGGCCGGCCGGCCTATGGCGACGGCGCTGAGATGAAGCGCCGGCAGAAATTCTTGGACGGCATCAAGTTTAAGTGGCCTCAATAACCCTTGCGACTTGCAATCGCCACATGCCTAAATAAGAATGGTTGCAATGAACAATTGACTCAACTAAGGGACGGAAAATGGCTTTTTACATAATCAAATTAAATGCAACAGAAGTGCCAAGTTTTGCGATTGAAGATGAACGTTCTGAAGATGAACTAGCTGAAGCATTAGTCAATAATGGCTTCCTGAAAGTCCAGCCTGTGGAGTTTTTTGGCGGCCAGGAGAACAGGCAGATATCAAATTCTATTGAGAGAATTTTATTTTTAGGTTTCGTTGTCAGTATACATAAGCTGGACTCTTCTCAATGGGAAATTGAGCGCATCTAAACTCCTTTTTCGTCACAATGAAAAGGCCGCCCCTTTCGGAGCGGCCGTTTAGGTCGCGACGATTTTCGTCGCTAGCTCAGTCCCTCATCAGCAGAATGGTCCGCTCCGATCCCGTCGCCGCTGCCGACCACGTGCCGCCGCACGCGACCTCAAGGGCCTTCCTGAGTTCTTCCAAGTGAAATGCGACGAGTTCGAAGCCACTCCTCTCTGATGCCCCCACGGCGGTAGGAATGGCGGCCGCTGCGGAAATGGTAGCAGCACCTTTCAAAGTATTTCTACGCGTGATATTGGAAGTTAGATCCACGAGATCCTCCTATGATCTTTGGGTTTAGCGACGGACATGAGCTGCAACTCGTGTTCGTCGCGATCAATGTAGACGATCCCTTAAATATGAAAATATAGAAATTTACCATTTACTTTTTCGGCGTTGGATAAACTTCATGCCGTTTGGAATATTTGCTTAAGACGCTTCCGACTTTATTCGGTTTTCGGCCATTTTATATTCCAAAAGGAATATTTCACAATCTCAAAATACCGAAAAAAGTCTGGGGAAAAGATGGAAACGACCCGCCCGCCTGGCCCTACCGTCCCCTCGGATGTACCCGTTGAGAGGATGGAGAAATTGCTCGATCGGCTCGCACAAGAAATCGTCGCGGCTGGAGAAGACGGATATAAATTAGTCCATCTCTACGAATGGCTAGAAGGCCAGATACTCGCCCGACGAGCGGTGAACGCCACTCTCGATCGGGCGAGCGCGCGCGTGGAGCGTAAAAAAAATCAAGGCGGAGGACGGATGGTGTGAGTAGCCGACAGCGGCCAATAGGACCGGACATCCCGCCAGAAGTTTCGCTTGAGGAGATGGAGCGCTTACTCGATACGGTCGCCATCGAGGTAGTCGCTCTCGGAGACGAAGGCTGGAAGCTGGTTCCTTGGTTCGACTGGCTCGAATACCAGATCGCAGAACGCCGCAAGATGAATGCCACCCTGGACCGTGCGCGTGCCCGAGTTGAACACCTAGCCAAGCGGGAGGGAGTGACTGTGGCCGAATTGACCCGCAAAGGTCTGAAGCGGCGAAGACGGAGCCCGGCGCGGAAATGAAGATGTCTATGGAAGAAGATGTCTATGGAAATAGAATGAGCGCCGGACCAACGATCGACGAGATGGAGACTTGGCTCGACCGGCTCGCCAGCGAAATCATAGCAGTCGGCGAGCAAGGCTATAAGCTCGTTCCACTCTACGAATGGCTTGAAGAGAAGATCGAAGAGCGCCGTAAAGTGAGCGCGACCTTGGAACGAGCGCGGTTTCGGGTGGAGCGCAAGGCAGAAAAGGTCGGGACGACCGTCGGCGCATCGATCCGCGGTGGGCCAAAACAGAAAAAGCCCGGTTCAAGGCGGAAATGAAGACGGGAGAACAGAAACCGTGAGCACCCACGAGCGGCCCGTCGGACCGGAGCTTCCGCCAGAAATCACCATTGCAGAGATGGAGACTTGGTTGGATCACACGGCAGAGGAAATAGTAGCCCTAAAAGAAGAAGGCTATAAACTTGTCCCTTGGTTCGAGTGGCTCGAGGGCCAGATCCAAAAACGGCGGAATGAACAAGCCGCCATGGATCGCGTAAAGGCCAGGATCACAGGCAAGGCCGCCACATCGGCGGTCACGCTAGACGACATGACTCCACACGACGTGGTGCTCGAGCGATATCCGTGGCTCACCGCGCAGATCCTCAATCGATGGCGCCGTGAGCGGCGTATTCGCTCATTTCGAGGGAGAGAGGGCGTCGTCGTTTACAGTCGATCGGAGCTCGACGTTGCGCTGGAGGCTGAGTTTCGCTTCGATGGTTCCCCCGAGCCACGGATGAGGAGACCGCCGTCCGAGCCTGAGAGGCCGACGATGTCTGAAGGCGATCGGATCCGCGAGCGGCTTTATCTCGAAAGGATAAGTGGCAAGCGGAGACCGGGAAAGCCGAAGCCAGAGAACGCATGAGAAGTTCTGAAGGGGATTTGGCACCTTTAGCCAGGCACTCCCATTGACTCCTGCGTGTATTTTGCTCACGTTTAATTGCAACGTGGAGGGGCAACATGGGACGGAATCTGCATATATCTTACGACCTGAAAAATCCCGGGCAAAATTATGACAACGTGATCGCTGCGATCAAACAACTAGGCGACTGGGCGAAAATCCAATACTCGTACTGGTATGTGAATTCGCAATACACGGCAGTACAGGCGCGTGATCATGTCTGGAGTGCAATGGACGCCAACGATTCACTCTACGTCGTGGACGCATCGAACAACGAAGCTTCCTGGCAGAATATCCCTCCGGAATCATCGAAGTTCATCATGGATAACTGGCTCAAGTGACGATTGACGTCTCAATTCCCGAGTACTTGAAGGATTTCTTTGAGCTAACGACAACGATATCGAAGCCAAGCGCCGATCATCGAACCATAGCGATCGTGGGCGTGTCTTTCATCGACGATGGAGTCCGGGAAATTCTGGAGTTGGCTATGCCAGGGCTCAATTCCAAATTGCGTGACAAAATATTCGACGGATATGGGCCATTGTCTACGTTGGCTGCGCGCTTGGATGTCGCTCGAGCGCTAGGATTGATGAGGCCGCACGAACACACGATGATCGTCTCATTGGCGCGCATTCGGAACCGAATGGCCCATAGTCTTCACGTGCATAATTTCGATCACCCTGACGTTGCGAAAATTCTTGATGAAATAGAGATCACCGTCACTGACGGTGCCACCGGCAAAGAGACAACACAGAAAGGTCCGTTTGATGGTCAACCCCGCTGGTCTTTCTATCAGACCTGCATAGGTGGGGTGGCGATGTCCATCCAAAGGGTAAGAACGGAGCGCTGGCTTGCCAGGAACGGGGATCGCAAGAACTAAAAAAGCCCGCCCAAAGGGCGGGCGATAGATAACATCGATGTTCAGACGAAATTCGTCCGATGTCAGGCATGCTCGCACTTTAGCGTGGTGGAGCGCCCTGCATTGTTCAGGTAGCTCGAAACCGCATCCGGAATCCGAGCCGGCGCCGCCACGCGTCGCCGGTCTCACCGCGATCAAAGAAGTCAACGCCATCGTGCGCGATGTCGTCGACTTCAAATCCAGCGATCGAACCGCGGTAGTCGATCAGGGTATCGCGGACATCATCACCAAGCACATCGGCGGCTTGGTATGTTGCCGCGACGCAATCAACGATAAAGCGCGAAACTGGATATCGATCGCTTCCAGAGAGGTGGCGGCCGTCGATCTCATCGACGGAAGAAAGTACGATCGCCGGCAATTGGATTTTCTGAGGCAGTTCAATAGGAAAAATGCGCTGCGCTACAACGGCGATGATATCGGCATCGACAGCAAGGATTTCCCGAACGATCGATATCCCGCTCATTGCTTGAACACCCAAGCACCTTCATGAACGACCATCCGACGTCCGGTTTCCGGGTCATATTTCTCGTAAGGTTCTAATTGCGCCCAGGCGCCGTCAGTCATCTTCTGAAAGATGAGCCCGCTCTGTGGATCGACCATTTCCTCCTTCACCATCGGCGCGGCCGTCGACGTCGTTCCCTCGTCTTTAGACGCCCGGGTCGCTGGCTCGATCTCTGACCCCTCTTCGACACTAGGCGCCTTCCCGGCAACTATCTCGATGGCTTCGGCCAACGTCTTGCCTTTAAACACCCGGATCTGCGCATCGTAGAGACGCAAGCCGATCTGATCGATGGTGAGGCCCCAAGGAAACCCGGAATCGTCGCCGTTGACCAAGCATACGGCCATGGTGCGCGAAATGATCACGGCGGACGGTTTCAGGAAACCACGCGAGATGATTTCGAAATAGTCCTCACCGAAATCTGCTTCCAATTGCTCGAGGGCATCGACGCCCATGAACAGGTAAGCTCCATTGCCAGCTTCTGGCATGGCGACATAGGCAAAGGAATTCTGGTCAGCCGGCACCGGCGTACCGTCACGTCTGAAGAGCCCCTCAAAGAAGATATGTGCCTTAGAAAAAATACTCATATGCGACATCTCCGGTTTTTAGGTGATATGGCGAGGCTGAATGGGGCGGAAGCCGAAGACCCCGTCAGGAATTCCGATAATCCCTGCCGGCCATGTTGCTCTGGTAGTCAGCGACGGTTGGAACGACCCGCTGGTTGGCACCATTGATCGCTGTACCGACGATCTTTGGCGCCGCGTCTTTTACCGCAGAGGAAGACTCTTTCCGGACATATGCCTGCAGCTTTCCATCATCGTCGACCGTTACCCCGACATCGACGGCTACCCGGGATTGCTGCAGCGTTCCCACCAAGTCACCGAAACCACCAAATGTCGGGGGTCGAAGTGTCGGCAAGGTCATCGATGCATATCCGCCGCGCTCAAAACCACGTCCGGAGTTGATGGCTTCAAGCAGCGGTCGATGCTTCACGGTAGCAGCGGCATTCACCACAAATTCCTTGCCATGAACCACGCCCGCTACATCGCTGATGCCGCGATCGCCAGTGTATCCGCCGGTTTCGAAGCCAAGCAGCGATCCAATGCCCGCAAACAGTGAGCCGAATAAGCCGCCTGCCGAATTACTGGTCTTGGGCGCAAAGAGTGCGTCAAAAGCATTGCTGATGAGGAGATCACCAAGACGCTTGGCGATATTGGCCAAGGCATCGCTGAAACTCTCCGCGCCGGTGATGGCTCCCGAAATCTCGCTCTTGAAGGCATCATAGAAGTCTTCGGCCGAGCGGTCGGCACGGTCCTGTGCTTCCTGGACACGTCGCAAAGCGTCGGCTTGCGCGGCATAGGCGGCGCTGGCCTGTTCGATCTTCTGCCGCTGTTCGTCGGAGATCTTGAGGTTGTCGAGATCGGTCTGGCCCTTACGGCGAGCTTCCTCGCGAAGATCAGCCAGAGCGTTTTGCTCGAGCTCAAGCGCCATACGTCGGCGCTCTTGATCCTGATACGACAGGCTCAGTGTGCGCTGCTCTTCAACAAGCGCGGCTGTCCGATCTTTGACAGATTGAATATCCTGATCGAACCGGCTTTCAGCCGTGGCCTTTACTCCGTGGCTTTGGCCTCGACCACTCTGGGATCTCGATTGATCAGCAGCAACATTTTTCGCAGCTAATGCCGCAATCTGATCGTCAGGCAGGAAGCCGCCCTTCGAGGTGAGCCCTTGCCTGATGGATGCGATTTCCTTCTCGACTGCAAGCTGCTCTTTGCTCAGACCATTCTGACGATCGGCTTCGTCGGCATACGCTTTACCGATACGCAGCATTTCCTCGCCCTGTCGGCGGGAGTCGTCGTACTGCTTGTACGCGGCAACGGAAGCAGCGGAGAGACCGTCGGAACCAAGTTTCTTCTGGAGAAGATCGGTGGCTGCGATCGCAGAGGAAAGTTGCTGCAATAGCGGAGAAAGCTGCTCTGCGAGGCGCTGAAAATTCGGATTGGAATTAGCCAAGGCGAACAGTTCTTGTTCAACCTCGTTTGCCGCCCGCTTTCCTGTGCTTAGCCCATCGCGAAGATCCTGAAGGGAGCCCAACTGCTCTTCAGTGATGAGACGCCGTGGCGCGTTATCGATGATCTCGCTAAAGAGATCGACGGCGGCCTGGCGGGCTGCATCGATGCTTGCGGTACCCACTTCAACGCCAGCGCTGAGGGCATTCTTCACCTTCTCATCGATCGCGGTGGAAACGCCGCCGATTGCCGGCGCAGCGTCCTTTGCACGCTGCTCTATCTCCTGAAGCGCCTGCGCATAGGTTCGTGCACCCTGCGTTGCTTCCGCAGATGATGACGAGAAGAGGGCAAGGGCGCCGACCACTGTCCCGCCGATGATCAGCCCGAGCGGCCCCGCAACCGCGCCGACGCCGCCAATAGCAGAAGCCAGTTGGCCCGCGGTGGAAGCTGCCCGAAGCGCACCCACGAACTTGTAGACTTCGGAGGTTGCCAGGCCAAGCTTCCCAATCATCCCGACGATGGAACGTCCAACGAGGGCGCCAGCAACAACGCCGGCCAGCTTGAGGGTCATCTCCGCAGTTTGGTCGAAATTGTTGGCGAGGGCATTCAGGCCGGCGACGAGCCGCTGTGATGCCCCAAGGCTACTATCGGTTTCGCCGATGTATTTTGTGAAGGCGTTGTTGACCTTGATGATGCCCTGTTCGATCGTGGTCGTCGAGTTGGCAGCCATTGCCTGGATGGCGGGCAGGCCCTTCAGGAACGCTTGGAAGAACTGCTGCCCAGAAACCTTGCCGTCATTGACCAGCGCCTTCAGCTTGTTGACCGAGCCGCCAGCCGCATCCAACCCGTTGGCGACGGCGATGAGAATCGGCCGCGCGCCCTCGTTGATCGAATTGAATTCTTCAGCTTCGACACGAGCTTTCCCAAGAAGCTGCCCGAGCTGGAGTAGACCCCCTGACGCCGCACTTGCGGAAGTTCCTGCCACGCGCAGGGCGACCGCTACGCCGTCGGAGAATTTCAGGAGATCTTGCTGGCTGGCGCCAAGATTATCGGAGGCCTGGGCTGCCTTGCCGTAGAGATCGCTCAGAGCGCCTATCGGGGCTGCGTTGGCCTGAGCCGATTTGTAAAGCTCGTCGAGTACCTTCGCCTGCTGTTCACCGGTAACGCCGGCCACCGCCAGGCTATTCTTCGCAGACGTCCATGCATCGGCATACGCGAGGACCTCGCGGGCGGACAGCGCGGCCGTGATCGCACCCAGCGACGGGACGAGGCTTTTTCCGAAATTGGCAAAGCTTCGATCCATACGAGAAAGCGCAGCTTCGAATTGTGCCGTCCTGGCCAAGGTTTGCTCGAACTTCGCCATGCCTGCAGCGGCATCCCGCTGGACTTTCGACATCGTGGCAGAGTTCTGCGCTTCAACTCGCTTCAGAGCTTTTTCGAGACGCGCCGTGGTGGCGCTGATATCGACGACCAATGGCCGCAGATTGATTTCATCTGCCATGAGGCAAAATCCTTAGTTCGCGCCCACGTCTGTCGCCGTGGCGTGAATCTCGGTTCCATCCTTGAAACCGACCGGAACGACGTCCTGGACGTTCCAGACCCGATTACCGCCGCGTCCAAGATGAACGAGACGGTCGACCTGCGAGAGGTCCTCGCGATAATTGATGCTGAACACCGCACGTGTTTCACCGATGGCCACGCCGCCCTCGCGGAACTCACGGCCGCGCGTCGGGAGGAATTGTGCCCACACGGTGCCGACGTCAACGAACGGCTCTGGATCGTCCCATGTCGGCACGCCGCGCTTCTGGAGCGTGATGCGATCACGCATTTTGCCGGGATTGATGGTCATTTTGAAAGCTTCTTCAAGGCCGCATTGATGGACCGTGCCGTCCGGCTTTGAATACGCTTTTTGATCGACCGGTAGGCAGGCCAAAAGAAGGGCCTGGCAGACATTGCGCCTTGGCCGTCTTTCTCGTGCCGGCCGAACTCGACGAATGCCGCGTAGGGCTCTTCGGCGACTACCCGAACTGATAGTTCGCCGACCTCTTTGCCTCCAGCAATGGAGTTTCCGGCGGTCGTCACGGAAATGCTGTCACGGAGACTACCGTCTTCGACCGGTGCCAGCGCCTTCGCGGTGCGCACCATTTCTTCGCCTGACTTTTCCAAGCTGGATTGGATCTCGGCTTTCACGATATCCGGAATGGTCTTCAGGAGTTGCTGCCGAAGTTCCTTCATTCCAGAGATGGTCACCTTAGCCATAACCAAACCCCCAATTTCGAAACGGCCGAATGAGATAGAAATACTGCTCCGGAAGCACCGGGGATTTCCGGTCGAAATAGTTGATCGTCACATCCATCGTGATGGCGAGCTTGAGCTCGGCAGGGACTTCTTCCCAATCGATAAGCTTGGTTGCCAGATGGTCGTCTAGGCGATTCTGTGCGGCGGTGATCAGGGTGGCGATATAAGCGCGATCCGCAGGCTCCTGCGTCTCAGGGCTGCCGCCAGTGGCGTATAGGTCGACTTGAAGCGCCTGCCAGACTTCCTGTTCGGTCACATGGAACATCAAGCTTTCCCTCCATCGCGACCGCGCTTCACAGCAAGCCGCCAATCATCGCCGACGCCAGGCTTGCTTGAGGTATTCCGCTGGCAGATCCAGTAAGATCCAGCCCATGTCACGCCGTCACCGGACTTGTGTTCGCCTTCGCGCCAAACACCGCGGTCAAGCACCACTGGCATCTCGAAGCTGAAGGTTTTAACGACCTCGCCTCGCTGGAACCGAAGCGTGATTGTCCTCTCGCCATCGTATTCGGCGGCCATGTCGTCGAAGCCGACTCCATCGACGCCGTTCTTCCCATCGGGAATAGCATCGATGGCGGATTTCAATTCGACGGCCCTCTGATCCAGTCCGTCCAAACGTGATGTGATCGGCGCAATGGCGCGCTGCACATATTCCTTCACCGCGGCGACGATCTCCGCACCGAATGATTTTCCGTCGAACATCAGCGAAGTCCCTTGAATATCTCGACCAAAGCGGCGTTCGTCTGCACGGTCATGTCCGGTTCCGGCTCAGGCTCACCGGCAATGAGGGCGGCATCCCGCGCAGCAATAGCTGCGAGGCTGTGGTCTTGTTGCTGAAGGTAGATCGTATCGCCACCCTCGACGGGAACGAGGTTGACGCGCCTGCGAGCTTCGTTGAGCGTGGTCGTTCCCTTGGACTTCTGCACGACATCGAACTGTGTCGCCGTATCCATTCGAAGCAGGCCGTCGACGTCGATCTCAGTGCCGATCGACACGCCATTGTAATCAAGCCCCTCGTCAAGACAGGCTTCGATTGCTTCGATTAGGATCTGAAGGCAGGTCTCGAAATAGTCGATATTGAGGGACTGCACGCTTGAAGTCGCGTATTTCGGAGCCTCACCGATCCCGATTTTGTAGGGCGGCACATGATACACGGAGCATACGACGGTCGTGGTCCATCGGAGTTGTTCGATAAGCTGAGCGTCGACCGCCTTCGACGACATCACTTCGAACTTGAGACCCGATCCGAGAACCGCGATCTTGCCCGAATTCTTGCCGCTGAAATTCTCGTTCCAGCTTTTCGCCAGCCGCTGCTCATCAGTGTCTGAGATGTTTCCCGGGCCGGTCAGAATGCCGGATGGGCGCGCGCCGTTTTGGAAAAAGACCGTGGAATCCTTCTGGATTGTTAGGCCCTGCATCGCAGCCAATCCACCGGCGAAGATTGGGGAAAGCCCGACGAGCGGATGGAAGAAGGTGTTGAAACGATCGTGGATGATTTCGCTAGCAGGTACGACGACCTGTTGCGGCAAGCCAGCAAGACTATCGGTGTTGAGCTCGTAAAAGATGTCACCGCTGTCGGCAACGAGTGGTGTTACCAAATTCGGGTCGAGAATATAGAGGGCGTCAACCTTGCCCTTTCCGTCTCGACGCTTCAGCGCATACGTATTGCCAGCCTGAAGCTTCGAAAGTACCCACGACTCAATGAACTGGATGCGGTTCTGGAAATGGTTCGGCTTGCGGAGGATGGCCGGCTGCCGTGGCGCTTCCGTCCAGATTCCATCCTTGTCCTTTTTGACCAGCCGCAAGCCAAGCTTAGCGATATCCGAGGCGATCAACGTTCGGCACGCAAAATCAGCATGGAAGGCCAGAACGCTGTCACGCTTGACCTCCACGTCCTGCTGCCAGGCACCGAGATAGGATTCGAGGATACGCCAGCCGCGGCTAGGCGCTGGGGAAAGCGCCTTCTGGCGCCGACGCTTACGAGCCATCAATCAGCCCCCTCGACAATGGCAGACTGAGCGGCATGCACCTTCGCCTGCAAGGTGGAAGCCGACCAACGCTTATCGGCGTTCTTTCCCGTGAGACGGTGAAATTCCCCGGCAAGGCGCGCCCGCTCGTCTTCCGTTTTCGCAGGCACGCGGGATTTGCGCTTGGCAAGCAGCAGCTCCGCGACTTTGCGATGGCGCGGGTTGCTCGCGGTCATCATTCGCGTAAGGTAATTACTCATTCGGGACATCTCCCCAGATAGCAAAACGCCGATCGCAGTTGCCCGCGACCGGCTGTCTCAAGAAAAAGGAAGGGCTTTAGGCGCTCGGGGCGCCATAGTCGGCGTTACCGATGTAAGCGACCGCAGAGGCGCGACGCTTCGCAAAGTTCAGCGGGCGCACGACTTTCAACGCGACGCTTTCCGTCTGATACATCGACACGACCGATGTGTTGGCGGTCGGCGTATCAGTGTCGCCATTCGGTGCGCTATCCATCTGAATTGCGGCTTCCGACGAAATCGACACCTCGACGCCGCGATCACCGATCTTGTAGATATCGGACGGCTTCAGGAGGATCAGGTCACCTGCGCCGATATTACCGCCCGCATGAAGCGGATCGCCCAGCAACGTACCGCCATTGGCGCCGATGCCGGGGAAGGCCCAGTTGCCCATGATGTTTTGCATCAGGCCCAACGACTTGGCCAAAGACTGGGTCGTGACGAATTCAAGAGCTTCAGAATTGCTGGCGGCGATGAACGGAGCGTAGAGTGCCTTCACGTCAGCGATGACGCCATCGACATCATTGCCGGCACTCGTACCGGCGGTGAGGCCGTTCAGTATCCCTGCGGGCGAGACACCAGCAGCGGCCGCCGAAGTACCGAAGAACGTCTGATCGACACGCTGTGCCGAAGCGTTGACCAGCGAGTCACGCACCAGCTTTTCAGCCGAGGGCGACGAATCCCGGAGCAGTTCCTTGGAGACGATGGCGATAGCTGCAACCTTCAAAGGCAGAAGGTTCACGTCCATGAAGTCAGCCTTGGTAACCGGGATAGACTTGCTTTCGCCGACCCAATAAGCCGACGCGGCACCGTCCTGGCCCGCGATGTTCACATTAGCCGGAACTTCGCGGAGGGGGAGCTTGTCGAACACCGTGCGAGCATAGAGATAGTCGATGAAGTCGCCGGTATAACGGTCTATGTGGACCAGTTCGGAACCCCATTCGCCCGATCCCGCACCGCCGCCAGCTACTGCGGCTTTCACGTGTTCGACAAAGGCCGGATTCTTCTGGCCCCAGCGCTTATGTGCGACAACGACTGCCGACACGTCATCCATACGCGCAAGCGTCTTCGCGATAACGAGGCGCGTGAAGTTCTGGCCCTCGAAATCTTCGTCCTTGGCGTGCTTGTCGAAGTGAACCGGCGCGCCAAGGCGGGACTGCGTGCCTTCGGCGGCGGACCTTGCGACAACCGGCTTGGCCGTCGCGGCCTGTGCCTTTTCGAGAGCGCGAAGGCGCTTGAGATCGGCGTCTATTGCAGAAACGTCCTTTTCGAGCATGTCGAACTCTTCCTGTTCGGCAGCATCGGTAGAGCGGCCTTCGTCCATCGATTTCTGCATAACGGCGCCCATCTGGGCGGTCTTGGCAGCGCGAGAAGCTTCAAGCGCCGCGATCTGTTCAGCAAGGGTCTTCATTCCCTTGTCTCCTTTTGATTTGAGATTTACGGAGTGGGTTTTTCCCGCAGCGCCGGGAGTGGTTTTCGGAGGGCGGACCAATTGGCCAGACGCGGCCGGAGCGCCCTTGTCGAAGGTTTTGATGATCGCGACTGCAGCCGCGTCCATGTTCTTCAGGCTGGTGATAATGGCGTCCGGCTGAGCCGGAACCGTCACGAGACTCAGTTCGTAGACTTCGGATTTCATGAAGCGGATGCCGTCATCGTCCATCCATGCGTATTCCAGAGCCCGGAATCCGATGGAGACGGCGGCAATCAACCCGGCGACAACGCTCTGCCACGCTTCTTCGATACGATCCTTGAGCACGCCAGATCCGTCGATTACCGGCAACTCGGCAGTGAACGTGATTCCGTCTGTCGTCGGTTTGTCGAACCTAACAGTCCCGACCGGCTTTTCATGATTATGATGCATGAGAAGCGGCAGCGGGTTTTTGAAGCTGACCCCGAGCGGCTCCACGATGTCGCCGACACGATCAACCGTCGGCGTCGTGGCAATACCACGGATGATGCGCTTATTTTCATCGACCGCCTTGACGGTGAGCAACGAGTAAGCGCGGCGCGTCAACGTCATGACCACCTCCAATATTCAGATTGTTTGGATTCTTCAGCCGAGGATCAGCATCTGGTTCTTCGGCGTCTCCGGCACCGCCGGATTGCGCGTCATCACAGTCACCGCGTTGAAAAGCGCCATGACCGGATCGATTTTCGCATCGCCGGCAGTCTGTTTGGTCGCCCGGATTGCTGTTGCGGTTGGCTCGATCTTCAGATTCGAGACACACCAGGTCATCAATGGGCCGCCAGCATGCATCAGCGTGCCGTTTTTCAAACGCCGCCCAGCCGTTTTTATGGCGTTCATAAGGCCGTAGCTTTGCTGGATGCCCAACAGCAGGCCATTCTCCTGCGTGATATCGATCTCCGGAGCAGCCAGAGCATCGACGAGCTCGCCTAAGCCGGCGGGGTCGACGGCTACCGCCGCCAGGATGCCTCGAGTCTTCACGCCATTGATGATCTCAACAATGGCAGCCAGGTCTTCGAGAGCATCGTCGGTGATGGTTAGATGCCCGGATTTCTGGATATCTATCAGTTTCGTTGCAATCGACTTCCGTCTTTCCAGCACGTCTCTGTCGCACCACGCGTGCGACCAAGCGAGCCATCGCTTCATTCGCTTGACGGTTGGCCTACCGTTGACCTTCACGGTCACCTCTATTTCGGCTGGCTCCCGCCCCACGATCGTAAGTCCGAAGAGGTCGTCTAGGCCGCCACCGTCGATACCAGCAACCACGACCTCGCAACGATCGAGCATGGCATCCAAAGCATCGAAGGGCGGAAGACCTGCAAGCGCGAGATCGGTTGCGCCAACCCAGTAGTCCGCGCCGGACCACCGATTTGCCCGGAGGTTCATGCCGATAGGAACGTTCAGGTGCTTGGAGAGGAACGTCTGGATCGTATCGCCTTCTTCGTCTTGACCACTCAAGACGTTTGCAAGTTTCCGTTCCAGCCATTCCCGCCGCACCGATTTTCCCATGTTCGGATTGGTGACATAGAAGTTTGCGGGATTGAGGTAAGCCTTGCTCTCAATCATCTCTTCTGGGAACTCATAGAGGACCGGCAGGAAGCGCGGATCTTCGATTTCGCCATCGCGGACCGCGCGGGCGTAATCGAGCTTCTCCTTAAACACACCGGTCGGTGGCGCGTCCGAATGCGTCGAGATGTAGATCACGAAGCCTTCCGGCCTGGAAATAAGCCCGCCCGTCGCCTCCTGAAGCATAGCGCTGGCGCCGGCCTTCTTGCCGAACAGCCAAAGCTCCTCGACAAGCACGAAGGCCGCCTTCTTGCCGGCTGAGGTCGATGAATCTGCGGACACCACCTTAAGCACGGCCAATGTTAGGCGATGCGTTATCGTCTTCAGATTGTCCTGGACATGCAGCAGATCAAACAGCTCCGCATCCGCTCTCACCATATCGGCGGCCGGCTTGAATGAGTTGTCGGCGACTTCCCGCGTGGGCGCCAGGATCAGCAGTTCAGCGGAATGGCGCCAATTGCGGATGAGTGCCGTGAGCATGATGCCGGCAACGATCGTCGATTTCCCGTTCTTCTTCGAGATTAGAAGGAAGAATTCTTCGATCAGCCTGTTGGCGTTCTTGGCGTCATAGGCGCCGAAGACGGCTTTGACGAAGTCGAAAACAAACTGCTCGCCCACTTCGCCGAATGTGGGGTGTCTCGTTTCATCGGTATCCGGATCGACCACCTGCGGCAGGTCGACCACCTGCAGAGACTTGAACACCTCCAGGGCGGCCTCTGCCTCATCGCGAAATAAAGGTGCAAAAGGGATCAGCGATCGGCGCTGAACGATACGCTCACGCCAATCAACACAAGCCGTTGACCACTGCATCAGCGATTATCGACAACCAGCTTCGGCGGCGTTGGTGGCGCGAATTTGCCGGCAACAGCCTTTGCGGCGAGCTTCTGCTCCTCCTTTTTGCCGAGTTTGGGAGCCTTCGCCTCACGCTGCTTCACCGCTTCTTGCGCACCGGCGACCCTGCCCATTTCCTCGAGCTTCTTGATCGCCGCGACATTGCCGCTGCGTGCGGCGCCAAACAGCAGGCCGATCACTTCCTTTCGGCGTTGTGCGTGGCCATCAGCCAGTTCTTCGAGAAAGTGTTTACGAAGGGTGTCGGGGTCGATGCCAAGCGCTCGGGCGATCGTGTTGTCGCTCTCACCGCAGAATTTCATTTGTTCGACCATCTGCCGATCCTCAAGGGAGGCGCGATAGGTCGGCCGCCCCCGCTTACCAGGGGCCTTTGTTTTTTCGGTCATGACGATGATTCACCCTCGAAATTTCGAGACGGCAGAAAAAAATGTGATGGTGAGGGGACGCGGGTGTGGTGCCGAAGCTTGCCCGACTGGGTAGAGTGCCCCCCCCGATGGAAGGCGCGGACATTCGCAAAGTCCAGTGTCAATTCTGTGGGGGACGTTCCCACACTTCGACGGCATCGTGAACGACTATCATTCCGTTTTCGCTCACCCAGACTCCGCGTAATATCGTTTGCACGTGCTCCGATCTCTTGAGCTGTTCTATCAGCACGTCAGTCGCTTCAGCAGATGCTTGCGGCTGTACTACTGGATGCAATTCCTGCCCGATAATCGTGACAAGCGTGCATGAAACGGGGATTTCTGCATTGGGTGTGCCACGTGCAACTATTCCTTGGTCGGCCATACAGAAAATCGCGACACCGTTTTCGCCTATCCGCTTTCTAGTTGTGGTGTCGGCATTCAATTGCCCGATCAACCCTGCCGTCCTAACCAGATGCATCTGGTCGAAGAGTTCCCCCGTTATTGTCTCCCCAAGTAATGCATATCTTCGATCGACGGTTCTGCTCAGCAAAACTTCGGCGGCGATTGCCGTCGGGCCATCGAGTACGGATATGAACTGCAAAGTCTGCAATGAGAATGAAGCTGGCTTGCGGATTTCCCCAGCCAACACTCGAGCCCAAGTTTCACGAAGTTCATCTGAACTCGCTTTCGCTGCATACCCATCGAAAACATTCATCCAGTCGTCCGTCGGACCTTCGGAAGTCGATACCACAGGATCTGTCGTGAGGTGCGCTATTGTTTTTTCCGCAACGGCCTCACGATTTTCTTGAGCTCTGTAGATTTCCGATACATGTCGATGCAGCGCACGATCTAGCAGTGCGGGATCAGCAACGGCAGCACTAGCTGTCGCTTTCGCTATCGCACCCACAATTGTGGTTCTGGCAGCGGTGTCATCTTTAATGCGTTGAGCCTGCTTTTCCAGCCAGGCTGCGGGAATGTCAGTCGCACCTGCTATAAGTCGGCTGAGGGCCTTGCCGGCCGGCCCGGCGAGAATCTGCGGTACGCCGCCTTCTGCCAGAGATTTGGCAACGTCAGTCCATGTTGTAGGTAGTTTCTGCTCAGAGTCGTTTGTCATGATCATCCCCATCACGAGATGATCAAAACACGATTCGCGCCAAAGTCTAGGTCGATTGCAGCCTTGAAACCTTGGCCCTCGTTGGCATGGGGCGGCAGGGAGGTTTCTACCGTTGTCGGCTGGACTGCGCAGCCTCGAAATTGCCGCCTTGTTGGGTTTACTGTTGGCCCTCAAGCATCTGCTTATGCCGGTTATGGCAAGGGTCAGCGCAAAGAGTCTGAAGGTTTTCTGGATCCCAAAAGAGCGTCTCATCACCGCGGTGAGGTTCGACATGGTCGCAGACCATTGTACCGCTTCTCAGGCTGATGCGGCCGCACATCGCGCATTTGTATCCATCCCGGACGAGGATCGACAGACGCAGATCCTGCCAACGCTTCGTGCTGTACCATTTGCGCCAGGGCTGCTCCGCTGCACGATATTGCGTCCGGCTGAGGCCCTCTCGTTCAGGCTTGATAAGTGGTGCCAATACGGAGATTGATGGCCCCAATATCTTTAGTCTCGCCATCGTCGTATCCCCGACGGATGCAGCGATCAGACGATCGCGCTTTCTCTGTGGGTTGTATTGTGGATGTCTGGACAATCAGCCAGCCCGATGGCAGCCTTCGTCACAAACGATGGGGTGACAGATGTCCAAAGAACACGTGGAAGCAGCCAACCAAGCAATCGAGACACTTCTTAAGGCGAGAAGAAAGCACGTTGAAGGGATGACAAAGGCTGTTACCTACAGCGATTTAGATCGTCTCGTTCAAATGCAGAATGCACTAGAGGCACTTGAGAGAGTGTTGGCCGACGAGGAGAAGCGCCTTCCCTCAGTCTACGAAAGCCAAGGCATTCGAAGCGTCTAAGGCGCTTCCAGACGAGGAGAAACAGATGTTTCTGCACAGCCCCGTTCGCATGAAGTTTTTTGCTGACCTGCAGGTTGGCGAACTTTGCCAGGTTCAGTTCGGAACCGGACTTGGTATCAGTTTTCCGATCGCCATAGATGGACCGAGAAGGCTGATCGCCATCCTAAAGCTTGGTGAAGAAGTAAGGCCGACGGTCCACGAAGTCGTGAATCTCCGCACACCATGCTTATCGTATGGGCAAGACTGGGTGCTAGCCCCCGAGGTTAATGCATCAGCAACCATAAGCTCCAGGCATTCAGAAACCCCCGGAGCGATCCACCTGTATACTGAAGGCGCCACAATGTACCTCGCGCCATTTACGCGCGAGTCGATGATGGATGGTTATCGACTTGCGCTGCCAGGGTTCGGCCAAGGGCAAATTCCTACCGATTCAATCCCTGTCCTCAAGTGGAAGCTCTGGACCAGTGAGGCAGATCGCCAACGGCCTGGCGCCACTCCATTGCTGGAATTCTCGCATCAATAGAAACGGCGCCCATTTCGGAGCGCCGGCTTTGCGGCCAACGTTTTTCCTGTGAGCAATCCACTGCTTTTGCTTGGATAACCAGCCGTACGCATTGATCTTGCCGCGCAAAGCTGCCTAGCTAAAGATCCTGGCAGCGGGGAATGCGGCTAAGCTTGGAGGCGAACCGCACTCTCCCGCGTCAGGTGGCTCCTCGGCGGTGGGGTCAGCGCGAATGCTGATCTCACCGACAGCCAAAGACACCGTGCAACAGAATGTTGATTGCGGCAATGAAGGAGTTGCATAAAACGCAACTTTTCCACGGTCGCGGACATTCATCCGCGATTTCTCTATGAGTGCTGGGGACGCAATGATTTTCACTAACCTTGCCAGGATTGCAGCCTGGCTCGCGCTCGTGTTAGGCGCGATCCAGCTAGTCATCGGCTTCGGAGTAGCAACCGAGTTTTTCGGACCATATGACGCTGCCTTAGCGCGATATGCGCCCGGTGCGGAAAATTCAGGTGAAGTCATAAATCGCGGATTTTTCGCTATCATCTTCGCCATTGCACTCGGAACGCTGGCGGAGATCGGCGTCGCGTTGCGGCGCTAAGGATTAGGCGGAGCAGGGGCGGCAGAGAGATAAGATGGCAGACCAGACAGTTGGTAGCATCGTTTCAGATCTTGCCACGAGAGGTGGCAAGATCTACTTCCTGGAGGCAAATGAGCCATATCCGGTTGATGCAATCCTAACGGCAATCAGGGCCGATCTAATTAGGCAAATGCCTCAAGGGTACGGGACGAACGAAGTTATCGAATTGACTTCCCGTGGAAGAGAAGTTGCGGGCCTACCGCCGCAGTTTAGTTTGGTACGCTGGATCGTCGGCTTATCGGCGCGAAAGCCTCGCTAAACCTTTCTCAGCGCGACCTTGATCTTATCGAGAATAATCCGCTGCTGCGTCGGCCCCCAGTGTGCATAATCGAGCAGATACCCCGGAATTGCCGCGCCGCCGCTCGTTTGCAGGTCTGATATATCGACGATTTCACATTGGTCTCGGCTCGAGTATGTCGAGAGCAGCCACGCATTGAAAGCCGATATGTTGGAGTTATAGCCCGTGACAGTCGTGCGCGTCGGCGGGACGATCACAAGCGGGCCGGTGAAATAACTCATCACCGAAGCATACAGCCCCTCGATCGCGGGGATGTTAGGCCCATCTTGGGTGAGATTGTTCAGCGGTATGCCAGCAAGAACGATGGCGCGAGCATTGGTGAGGCAAGAATAAGAGCCGCTTCGCAGGCGATAGATCAGCCCCTCGATCGTATCGCCACCAATCCCGAAATTCGATGCAAAAGGGATTTCACCTAGATCGAGCCCGTCGATGTTGCTGTCGCCAAAGAAGGCAATCTCGCCGCCGTCAATCCGAAGACGTGACTGCTTCCTTCCGTCTGCCTCGACGCGCCCAGCGAAATAGACTCCTGGCGAAAACGAAACGGCCGTGGGCACGGTACCCAGCAAAAGGTTTTGTCCCTGAGGCCGCTTGAGTTGAGGGGCCATTCCAGAACCTGTTGCCAATCCAGCGCCAGGCCGCGGCGTTACGATGGTAGGATCCAGCATCAGGCGTTCACCTCGGTACGGATGCCGCAAAGATAGCAGCGCTTCAAGTTGAACGTTCTATATCGGATAGAGATTTCATCGCCCGACGGCTGGCCCGATACCGAGACGATATTCGTCTCGAAATAGGTCCGAGAGCCAAGAGCCTTCAATTGCGTCATGGTTGCCGCCGTCCACGTGGTTCCGCCGTCGCGGCTCACATCGATCTTGACGTCGGTGTTCAGCGTCAGTGCATCGAGCGCTTCGAAGATGCCAGACACCTTGACCTGTGTGGGTGTGAAATCGATGAACTCGAAGGCGGCAGTCACCAGAGCGATGTTCTCTGTGCTGTCAGGCTGCTCGACCTGGATCTGCTCAACGAGAACGATGTCATTGACTGACGTCGTATATCCGGTTGCCGTCGTGGTGGCTGCGTCGGTTCCAGCCTTATAGTAAAGCGTGAAATCCGCATCAGTGGGATTGATGCGCCCGATCGTGCCTCCTGCCGTGCACTGTGCGGCAATGATCAGGGGTGAGCCTGCCGTTACGGCATAGCTTACCCAATCCGACCACTCTTCTTCGTTGGCAGCCAGCGTGAGGGTCGAAACACCACCACCGAATGTCAGCGGAACCTGGTCTCCGGTGAATGATCCGCCCGCGCCTGCGTGCCCAACGTAAACGGAAGAGAAGGTAGCTCCAGAACTCCCGCCCTTGCAGAGAATCCGGACCTTGTTGCCGCCCTGAGAGATGCGAACGCCAGCAAATTTCTGTCGGAGCGTATTGCCGGCCCATCCGCCTGCCGACGTGGCCAAAGGCACATATGAGAACGAGTCTACCTGCTGGACGGGGTTGCCGCCGTTCATAACTCTCCCGTTACCGGGATCAAGAACATATCCGGAAGATGCGCTTGTGTTGATACCTCCTTCGCCGCCGAAACCATCGGCCAGCCCATTCGCCATGAAAACAGGCTCGGCAACAGCTCTTGAAGAATGGATCGCGCTGAGTGTGCCGCCGTCAATCGAAATGCGATTGCGAAGGGCGGCGGATAGTTTAACGTCCGTCACCGTATCGTCCGCAACTGTGGCAAAGGGGAATCCCTGCCATGCCGCTCCGTCCCAATAGAAGTGAGCGATAGAAGCGGTATTCCAGTAGAAGGCACCCTGCCTAATCGGATCGCCATTCGGATCGCTCGTGGGCGCCGTCGCATATTCCCCCAAATACTGCGACTGGAACTGCCCAAAAACGGCTTCCATCGCCGCCTGAATAGCAGCGCTTGCCTGGTCGCTGGCGAGGCGGAAAGTCGAGCCATCCTGCTTGCCAATCAGAATAGAGCCGGCGACGATTGCGCCAGGCGCTACATTCCCGCCGGAATTCGTTTTGATTGTGAGCGGCGAACCGTCATTAAAGCTGACGGTGACGGGCGAGCCAGTGTTGGTGGTTGAAACCGTCAGCCAAACCTGCGCGGTGCTGGAAATAGGCTGGGCCGAACTCGCATGAATAGCGTTCGGTGTGCCGGTGCCTTCGTCCTCGGCGATGATGACCGAATACGGGAGATCAGCAACGCGAGTCCATGATCCGGTGCCGGCGGCTCCATTCTTTCTATAGATACCGCTCAGCGCCTCATCTTGCACGACCCATGCCATGTCGTTTGCGTCGTGCTGCAGATCAGCAAAGAGCTGGGCGCGTGTGAGATACACGCTGCCACCAGACCCACCGATTGCTGTGACGAAGCTTTCAAGCCACGCGCCCCACGCACGCACCTCGGATTTCTTGACCTTTTTCGGTCCAGAGGACGGGGAGCCAGGGATATTGTCATCGGAGAAAACTGTGGCGGCGGTTGGTGCTAACATCGTCGGAATCCGGGCAATAAAAAAACCGCTCAAAGGCGGGCTTAGGTGTCACGTGAGTACGGGGTAGCTACACCCACTCCGTGCCATCGTCGAAAGTCGAGTCATCGTCGAACGGAGCGCTTTCTTCTGGCGCCTGCTGTTCGTCGTCTTCGTCGTTCGGATCTGAAGAAATCATTGATTCGCTGCCCCTCACTTGGGGAAGATTCGGTGTGAAAATGACTCGTCTTTTTTGATTCCGTCAACACGTGATAGGAAATTAATCCGATTAACTAAGAATACATTCCTGCGATATCGGAATCCGGTCAAGGGAAATCAGCTGATGAAAAAACATCGAATTTTTTCTCAATTTTGTTTTTCGAAGGCGTCAAAATGGCAAAATTTCTGCACGGGTTATTGACGTGTCGGAGCCAAAAAATGCAGGTATGGGTATAGTTTCAAGATTCCTGGAGCATTGCCTTAATGGCGAACGTGAGTAATGAGGCCGAAGAATTACACCGCATGTGTCTCGTGTTTAAGGATCTGAATGGAGGACATCGAACCTTAGAAGTGCTCGCTGCGCTATTTGGCTCTCAACCGGAAGAAGCTGAGTATTATATTTTTCTGTCGGCAATACGTTTGAGATTTCAGCGCTTTCTCAAGGCCGTCGATGAAGCCGTTTTGAACGAGCGCCATCGGACCAATCTTCGCAATGCGGTTAGGCATCTGATGATGTTCACCGAAATCCGTTATGCGACCAATGGGTGGCCTAACACGAAGGCGGAGGTTTTTACTGATACCCATCTAATGGCGCTCGACATGGCGGGCGGTGGGTTAGCCGGCGTCGTGCCAGTCGTGGTTCTCAGCGAGGACGAGCGAACGCAATACGTGGCAGACTTACGTCAAGTCTACGATGAGATTTCTGAAACCCACGATTTTGCCTCCGAGATGGTTGGAAACGCAATCCTAGCCTCAATTCGAATGATCGAATTATTCGACATTTTTGGATCTATCGCGATAGGTGAAAAGCTAATCCAACTCCATGCAACGGCTAAGCAAGCCGCAGAGCTAGTGCCGAAAGAGCGACGGGCGAAGTATACAAAAGCTGCAGGTGCCGTTGCGATCGTTCTGGGCGGTTTGGTGTACGCCGACGGGGTGGTGTCCGCCGTCGAGAATTTTTACACTCGAGCAGGCACCATTGCGGAACAGCTGTTACTGGCTAATCCCCCGCAGTTGAAGCTTTTGCCATCCCCCAAAATATCTCAAGATTCGAACGGACACCCCGACGCGGAAGTAACTTCGATCGACGTATGAAACTGCCTGGCCGGTAAATCGCGCCAAGAACACGCGAACCGGCCCAAGGTTATCAGCGGACGATCAGAGGGCGTCACTGGATATTCTCGGGCTTAAGGTTTTTCCGACTAGAGAAGCGCAGCAGTTCCCATCCCAAGGGCGTGATCCGCAGCGGATCTCCCGCGGCTAGACCGAGGGCGATCAGTTCGGGAATGATGGCACTATCGATCTTCCGTTCCAGCTTCAGGTAAAACAGTGCTTTCTGTTGATCGGGTGTCAGTTCCTTCATGCCGCCTTCCGATGAATTACTTGTCCCACCCGCTGCCGAAACCAGTCCTCTGTCTCTCTCGATCTCAGGGCGCAGACATCACGCCAATGAAATGGCATGAACAGGTCGTTCCCGTCGGTGGTCTTATCGAAGGCCTGCTGAACAATCCGATCCATCGCGCCCGCCGCGATGGTCTTTCCATCTGTCATCTCCACCACGATCTCATCGAAGGTATTCAGGAACTCTAGGTCTTCACGATACGCCGAAGGGACAAAATGACGGGGAACCGAAGGGACATTTCTGGCCGCAGCCGAAGGGACAGTTTCAGATCCTCGCGCGTATCCACCAACATCTTCCCATGGGCAGGCTGAATCTTTATCAGGGGTATTACTATCAGGGATATAGGGACATACGGGTGTCCCTTCGGTGGATCGTTTCTGTCCCTTCGGTTCTGGCTGTCCCTTCGGTAAATGTCCCTTCGGTGATTGCCCCGCAGCTTCATCCTGTCCCTTCGGTTCAGGCTGCTTTGCGATGTCTGGTGAGGTGAGGTAGATGCGACGCAACTTGCCGACAACAACACCTTTGTCATCGCGCTTCGGCTGCGTCACACGTTCAAGGGCGCCAGCATCCTCAAGGAATGACAAGCCACGCTTTGCAGTCTTCACGTCACCTCCGATGGCTTCCGCCAGTTGCTCATCGGTGGGAAAAGCGTATCCGAGATCTCGGTTCAAGAATCCTGGCAGAACGGCAGCAACCCTCAAGCCTGCTTTTGGAAGGCCCGGTAGGCTCACTCCCATGCTTCTCCATTCGTCGCGCTGTTCGTTGAAGGTAGCAGCGTCTGAGGAAAAATCGATCCGACGGCTGCTCAAAATGCCTCCAACTGTTCCAAGCCATAAGATGCGTCACCTTTCGATGCCTCCGTACGTCTTTCAAGCTTGTCGACGGCATCGCGGATATTCACCGGAACCTTCCACCAATCAAAAGACCGTAATCCGATCGCTTCGGCGATATCAGCCTTGAGACGGCCGATATCGAGAAGCGTTAGACCACAATCATCCTCGATATCACTTAGAGATAAACGCACGTTGTCGAGTCGATCAGCTCGGGAATCGCCGCCAAGGATTGATTTGCTGTCTCGCGCCACTCGGTCCAACGCGGCGCGGTGTTCATCGGTTTCCAACTCGATGACCTGGACAAGTTCATCCCTTAAATTCCGGTCTTTGGTTGCCACTTCCGTAAGTGCAGCGAGAAGGACTTCCCGCGTAATGTCACCGAGCTCCCGGCAGCCGAAATCCCAGCACGCGGACCAAACCCGGTCGACGGTTTCTTTCACGAGTCTTGCGGTTTTCACCTTTCTCCAGTTCGTCACGCGTTGGCCTCAGGTGCTTTTTCCGAATTGAGTTTTTGGAAAGCCTCCTCGAGGACAGATCGGCGCCACCTTACCGCCCTGATGCCAACCCGCTCACCGGTAGGCAGCAACCCGCGCCGGATTAGGCTGTAGAGCGTCACTTTCGAGAATTTACGCTCTTTGCAAATCTGGGATGCTGTCAGGAATTCGTCAGCCTCAGCCATGGCGTTGTCCCTCTGCGATGAGAGCAGCTACGCGATCATGGGCGGAAGGCCGCAATGCTGCGCGGTATTCCAACTCGAGCCTCACCAGCCAGGGTTCGGCGGCGGGGCCAACGGCATCAACACAATCGGCCGCCAAGATGAGCAATTTTTCTATACGGGAACGCAGCTTTTCCCCGCTGCTAGGATGGGAAAGGTTCACTATAACTTCCAAGTGAACTGCGAAGCAGTCAAACCCACGGGCCTGCATCGCGCCCTCGCCTAACGGCGGTGGCAAGACCGGCGGATTTGCGCTTTCCATGAACCGGTCACAGACCCCCGCTATAGATAAAGCGCGGTAAAGTCAAGTGTGGTTTCGTAAATGTTTTCCGGCCACAAATGCGAATACTTTTGGGCTACAAATTCAAGGCAATCGCGTTGAAGATATCATATAACTATTTGATTTTACTTATATCGATGGCTCCTCCTGGATCAAGACCATTCCGGCCCGGGGAGCCAATTTGAAGATAAGCGCCTGTTTTCGTTGAATATTCCGAAGCAGGCGCTTTCTTTCCCACTCCCTCTCCTACCTCCCTTCCCACTTTGGGAACGCATTTTTGTCAGGCAGTAGCCGCAACGCGCGCCCCATAAGGCGGAACCATCAAGTCCGAGTTTGGTTTAATTCAGACACTTGTCGCTAGCGGAGGCTACGATGTGGGCTATCTTGATCGGTGCCGCTCTTATAATTGGCGGACTACTTTTATTCTTTTCATCGACGCTTCGTCGAAGATCGAGTGATCCGCATCAAATACCCCAAGGCGGCACCACGCTTGAACCACGGCACCAGGGCATCAGGTTTCTCGGTGTATCCCAAAACTGGCAAGCCCTTGTCATTATCGCAGTCGGCGCACTTCTCTTGGCATTTGGTGCGTATTCATGACGCTCGACAGCACTTGACCGCTCCATTCGCCGTAGGTGCTGAAGTCACCGAGATGGCAGCAGTACACCTTCGGGCTATGACACTTGCACTCGCTTGGGTTTTCGTCAAAATCCTGATTGCAGTGCGCAGGCGCCTGACAATCATGGCTCGCGCCGGCGAATATTTATTATAGAACTTCAGGGCCGATGCGGCGACGGCAGCAATCAAGCCACGATACCCATTAATTCGAATTTTCCGACCTATCTTCACGGCGAGAAGGCGACATGGATTTCGACGCATCGCAAGGGGACAGAAAATATCGGACCAGCGAGCGCGTGGGCGGGCTTGTCGACTGTTCAGGGCTGCAGGTCGAGCTCCGGCGTTTCGATCCGGGCTGGCAGGTCGACCTTACACTCGAATGCACAGAAATAGCCGTCCTGCTCTCGGGACAGTCGAAGATCCGATGGACCGGTGACGGTCACAGGCGGGAAGCTATCGCCCGCCCCGGAGTCGCATGGGTATGTCCGGCTGGAGTCAATGAGAGCGCTGTAGAAATCGTCGGCACGATGCCTGAGTCCCTTCACATCTTCCTGCCGCCATCGCTCGTCGGTGAGAGTGCACTTTCAAACTTTGACATCGATCCGGCGAGAGTGCAGCTCGCCTATGCGGGCGGCGTCCCTGATCCAGTGGTCTTGCAGCTCGGTGAGCTTTTTCGTGGTGTGTTGAACCGAAAACTGGAAGCGACAGACCGGCTGTTTCTCGACGGGATTCAGCTGGCGCTGGCGGCGCATTTGCTTGGCACCTATTCGTCCGCCCGCTGGCGTCCGCCGACGCGGACACCCGCCATCGATCCGAAAAGGCTGAGGCGCGTCCTCGATTTCATCGAGGCTCGCATTGCGGCGGAAATCTCGCTGGAGGATCTTGCGGCGGAGGCCTGTCTCAGCCCCTTTCACTTTTCTCGCATCTTTCGCGTGGCCACCGGCAAGGCCCCGCATCGCTACGTTACCGAGCGACGGATCGAGGCGGCCAAGGAGAAACTGCGGCTCGCGCAGTCCTCGCTGGTGGAGATCGCTATCGATACCGGCTTCGGCTCACAGGCCAATTTCACCCGCGTCTTCCGCAAGATAACCGGCCTGACGCCCGGCCAGTACCGCGCGCTCTTCACCTCTTAGCAATATCCGCCGTCCGGACGCGTTCGCCGCCCCCTCTGCGTGCCCATTCGAGCGCAAGATCTGCACATAGTGCAGCAAGAGATGGAAATACGGCAACGCGCCTTCGGCCTACACCTGTCTCATCGAACGGGGAGCACCCACCCTCGAACGAAGAGGAGACAGGGACATGATTACCGCTGAAGAAGCGCGCAGGGTCATCGCCGCCGGCGAGGCGCGAGCAAGAGAAATTGGCGTTCCAGCCAATATCGCCGTGCTCGACGCCGGCGCTCACATGAAGGCTTTTGCCCGCATGGACGGCGCCTTGCTGGGTTCCATCGACATCGCCGTCAACAAGGCCCGGACGGCGGCGCTGTTTTCCATGCGCACCGAAGCAATCGGCGAATTCTGTAAACCCGGCGGCACCTCGTTCGGCCTAGAGCAAACCAATGGCGGCCTCGTCGTCTTCGCCGGCGGCATTCCCCTCACCGATGGACGTAACATCATGATCGGCGCAGTCGGCGTGTCCGGAGGGGCCGTCGCCCAGGACCTTGAAATTGCCCAGGCTGCAGCGGCTGCCCTCACCGCCTGAACGACTTTTCTCCGTCTGAACTACCTTTTTTCAACCCAAGCACATCGAAAGGAAGTTATTGTGACCAAGACCATTCTCATCACCGGCGCAGGCTCCGGCTTCGGCAAAGCCGCCGCCATCGGCATGGCCAAGAACGGCCACAACATCATCGCCACCGCGCAGGTTTCCTCACAGGTCACGCCGCTGCGCGAAGAAGCCGCCGCCCTTGGCCTGAGGAGTTTCCGCGTCGAGCGCCTCGACCTTACCGACCCCTACGACATCAAGCAGGCCCAAGGCTTCGATTTCGACGTGCTCTGGAACAATGCCGGCATGGGCGAAGCCGGCCCGGTCTGGGAAATTCCGATTGATCTCGTCCGCAAGAACTACGAAGTCAACGTCTTCCTGCCGCTCACGCTGACCCAGGGTGTCGTCCAGAAATGGGTGCGCGAAGGCAAGAAGGGCAAGGTGGTCTTCACCTCATCGATGGGCGGCCTGTTCACGCCGGCCAACTGGGGCACCTACGTCTCCACCAAGCACGCTCTGGAATCGATCGCCGAAGCGCTGCAGCAGGAGCTCGGCCCCTACGGCATCAAGATCCAGACGATCAATCCGGGCGCCTATTACACTGGCTATAACGAGACGATGGCCGACAATCCGTTCCGCTGGCTGGATGACAGTAAGAATTTCACCAAGCGGGCCGACCTGCGCAACGGCTTCAACGACTTCTTTGCCACCCCCGAAGGCAAGATGGACCCGACGGAAATGATCGACCGGATGATCGAGATCGTTCCAGCCGATACTGGCAAATTCCGCAACGTGGTTCCGAAAGTTATCGAGGACATGCTTAGGGAGCATCAGCTCAAGGCCTGGGAAAACCAGATCTGATCGGCATCGCGCGTCGCAGCGGCACCCGCTGGCGGGTGCCGCACCACCGTCCCAATCCCTGGAGGAAACCATGTCCATCCCTGCAAGCGCAACTGTCCGCAGCCCGACATCCGTTGCCCGCCGCATCTTAAACGCTGCTCTCGGCATTGCCGCCACAATCCTGGCCCTGGGCGGGCTCGAAGCCCGTGCCGCGCCGCAGACGCTGACCGAAACCGAACGCCGCAACAAGGCGGCCGTCGAGGCCGGCTTTGAAGCGTGGGCGGCCGGCACAGGCAGCCCCTATGACCTGCTCGCCGACGACGCCCGCTGGACGATCGAGGGTTATTCGCTGGCGTCGAAGACTTATCCGAGCCGCGAGGCGTTTCTGCGCGAGGTGATCCGCCCGTTCAACGCCCGCATGAAGGCGCCGCTGAAGCCCGTGATCCGCAACGTCTATGCCGACGGTGACACCGTGATCGTCTTTTTCGACGCCCGCGGCATCGCCCGCGACGGGAAACCTTACGTCAATACCTATGCCTGGTTCCTCGACATGCGCGACGACCGTATCGTCCGCGCTTCGGCCTTCTTCGATTCGGTCGCATTCAACGAGTTCTGGACCCGTGTGACGCCATCCGAATAGGCCAGTAGGATTTGATCTCGCTCAAACGATCCGGGCTGAAGCAGACGTAATCTCCGGTCACAACCAACGGAGATTCCTATGCCAACAGATACCATCATCATCGTCAGTGGCGTTGTCGCAGCATTTGCGTTTTTCGCAGTCGGCCTCGCTTTTGCGAGCATTACCTCCAGCAAATAAGAGCCGGCGGCTCGCAATCGCGTCAGAGGCAGGCTCAGTCACCGAAAACAAAGACGCCCCGGAAACCGGGGCGTCTTTTTGATTCGATCGAAATCCGCGGCGAACTTACGCCGAAGGCTGCTTGGTCTTCCTGAGATAGGGCAGAACCGTATCGAAGGAGCCGAAGCGGGCAATCGCGTCTTCGTTGGAAACGGCAGCAGTGATGATGACGTCGTCGCCCTGGTTCCAGTTGGCTGGGGTTGCGACCTGATGCTTGGCGGTCAGCTGGATGGAATCGATGGCGCGCAGGATCTCGTTGAAATTGCGGCCCGTCGTCATCGGGTAAGTGAGGATCAGTTTGATCTTCTTGTCCGGGCCGATAACGAAGACCGAGCGCACGGTGGCGTTATCGGCGGGCGTGCGGCCTTCGGAGCTCTCGCCGGCGCCGGCGGGCAGCATGTCGTAGAGCTTGGCGACCTTGAGGTCCTTGTCGCCGATCAGCGGATATTCGACATCGAAGCCGGTCGCCGTCCTGATGTCATTTTTCCATTTGGCGTGGCTTTCGACGGGATCGACGGAGATACCGATGATCTTGACGCCGCGCTTCTTAAATTCGCCTTCGAGGCCGGCCATCGTGCCAAGCTCGGTCGTGCAGACCGGCGTGAAGTTCTTGGGATGCGAGAAGAGGACGGCCCAGCCATTGCCGATCCAGTCATGGAACTTGATGGGACCCTGGGTGGTGTCGGCGGTGAAATCGGGAGCAATATCGTTAATACGTAAGCTCATGGTCGGCCCTCCTGTTGCCAATCGTTTATCTTGAACACTTGCAGACGTGCCCGCATGCTGGTGACTATCTACAGACTTGTGCCGAGCGCGGTCAAACCAAAGCCTTCCGCGAAAAGGGCGGCGGCGGAATATTATTTCCCGCAGGCAACGATGGCGTGACATCGAGCTAAGATATGATGCGCTCAAAAAGGCAGCGGCGCGCGCGCAAATCGATGCTTTTCGCATGCCGCAATATTCCCTACTCACTGTCAAGGACTGACAAAGAGGGAAAGCGGCGATGGCGACACCATTCTACTGGAATGAACTGAACACTTATGATTTTGCCGCTCTCTCTGCCGAAACGACCATCGCCATCCTGCCGATCGCCTCGACGGAGCAACACGGTCCGCATCTGCCCGTCGCAACCGATGTGGCGATCGCCAACGGCATGCTGGCGGAACTGCGCCGGCAACGGCCCGATGACCTCGATATCCTCGTCCTGCCGACACAGGAAATCGGCAAGGCCAACGAGCATGTCTACGGTCCAGGCACGCTTTCCCTCAGCGCCGAGCTGCTGATCCCCGTCTGGACGGCGATCGGCGCGAAGGTGGCGGAAGCCGGCCTGCGCAAGCTCGTGATCGTCAATTCGCATGGCGGCAATGTCGATATCATGAGCATCGTCGCCCGCGAGCTCAGGGTACGCTACCAGATGGCCGTCGTTTCCACCCAATGGGGCCGGTTCGGCAATCCCGAGGGCATGATCAGCGAGCACGAAACGCGTTACGGCATTCATGGCGGCGAAGTGGAGACATCGCTGATGCTGCATTTCCGACCGGATCTGGTGCGGATGGAAAAGGCTGAGAATTTCATATCAAAGGCCGAATGGATGCGCGCGCAATCGCGCTATATCCAGCCGCTGCCACCGCATTCACTTGCCTGGATCGCCCACGATCTCAATCCGAATGGCGTGGTCGGCGATGCCTCGAAGGGCACAGCCGAAAAGGGCGACGCGATCTGCCGCCATCAGGTGAAGGGCTTCATAGAGCTGCTCTACGACCTGAAGCGCTATCCGCTCTCCAACCTCTATTCGCAGTAATTACGCAACGACAGGCCGCTCCAGCGGGATGTGTCCCTTGGCCTGCAACTCCTGAACGAGGCCCGCAAGCTCGGCCAGCAGATATTCGACGAAAAGGCTGGTCGCGGAATCGAGCGGCGCGCGGGCACGCGCGAAAAGCTTCATCGGCTGATGGCGGCTGTGCGGCTCGGCAAGAGGGCGGAACACCAGCTCGCCCTGGCGGCATTCGGTAATGACATCGAGCGGGTTCAGCATGGAGAGCCCTGCCCCACATTTGACCAGTTTCTTCAGCATTTCCGATGCATTGGTTTCCAGAACCGGCTCGACAGGGATATCGAGCCTGGCCATTGCGAGGTTGATGACCTCACGCAGGCTGGTACCTTGCTGCGCAAGCACCAGCCGTTCCTGCACGACGTCGGCAAGGCTGATCGGTCCGGGTCCGATCAAGGGATGGCCAGGCGGCAGGATGACGCCGATCGGGATATCGAAATTTCCGAGCGTGCGGATGCCGGGTGTGGCCGGAATATTGAAGCCCAGGCCGATATCCACCTCACCCGACAGCACCGGATTGACCGTCATCGTCCCGGCATCGTTGCGCAGTTGAATGAAGACGCGCGGATGCTCGGACTGGAAGCGGGTGATGATCTCCGGCAATGGACCTGAGGCAAGACCGACAGTCGTCACCAACCTGACCTTGCCGGCCTGCTGCATCTTGAGGCTTTTGATACGCCCCTCCAGCCGCTCGTAGTTCTTCAGAACCTCACGGATATGTTCGATGCAGAGCTCGCCGGCGGCCGTCAGCCGAAGCCCCCTCGGTAGGCGCTCGAAGAGCGGAGCGCCCATTTCCTCCTCCAGCGCCAATATCTGCCGGTTGATCGCCGAAGAGGCAACGTTGAGGCGCGCTGCGGCCTTTCGGATCGAGCCCGTGCGGGCAATCTCGTTGATGTAGAGAAGCTTTCTGGAGTGCAGCATTGCGACCTCATTGCATCGTTTTTGAGCACAGCGCCCAATTCAGGCACAGAATCCAGTGGGATGCCAAAAAGGCATCACTGCGCACGAATTTTGCTGCTTTTCAAAGAGCGAAGCAATCGCTCAAATGAAGAAAATCGGGGGTCGAAAACGAGCTTCCAAGGCACCAGAAGGGGAATGCCGCCATGTCCAACAGATTGAAAACATCCGTATTTTCTGCAGTTCTTGGGCTTGGCGGCATGTTTGCCGCCAGCGTACCCGGCTATGCGCTCGACAAGGTCAGCTATGGCACCAACTGGCTGGCGCAGGCCGAGCATGGCGGCTTCTACCAGGCGGTCGCCGACGGAACTTATGCCAAATACGGCCTCGACGTTTCCATCGTGCAGGGCGGGCCGAACGCCGCCAACAATGCGCTGCTGATATCAGGCAAGATCGATTTCTACATGGGCGGACCGCAGGGTGAAATCTCCGCTGTCGAGCAGGGCATTCCGCTCGTCGATGTCGCCGCGATCTTTCAGAAGGATCCGCAGATCCTGATCGCTCATCCCGATGTCGGCGTCGATAAGTTCGAGGACCTTGCCAAGCTGAAGGCGCTGTTCCTCAGCAAGGACGGTTACCTCACCTATTTCGAGTGGATGAAGGCAAACTTTCCAGGTTTCAAGGACGAGCAGTACAAGCCTTACAACTTCAACCCAGGTCCCTTCCTTGCCGATAAGCAATCTGCCCAGCAGGGTTATCTGACCTCCGAGCCCTACGAAATCCAGAAGCAGACCGGCTGGGAACCGAAGGTCTTCCTGCTCGCCGATAACGGCTACTCGCCTTATTCGACGATGATCACGACGACGCAGCAGATGATCGATAGCAAGCCGGACGTAGTGCAGCGCTTCGTCGATGCCTCGATCGAGGGCTGGTACAACTATCTCTACGGCGACAACAGCAAGGCCAACGAGCTGATCAAGAAGGACAATCCCGAAATGACGGATGGCCAGATCGCTTATTCGATCGCCAAGATGAAGGAATACGGCATCATCGAATCCGGTGATGGCCTGGACAAGGGCATCGGCTGCATCACGGACGCCCACTACAAGAAGTTCTTCGACGAAATGGTGGCGATCAAGGTCTTCAAGACCGACACCGACTACACCAAGGCCTTTACGACGAAATTCGTCTGCAAGAGCGTCGGTGTATCACTGAAGAAATAGCCTCCCAAGGCAGGCTCGTCGCTCTCAGGCGGCGGGCCGCATCCCCTTCGATAAAAGAGCGAGAGAATGTCCCTAGCCGAAACCAAGGCGGCGCCTTCGAAGGAAATACGCAAGCGGCCGCTGGTCGTCATGCAGTCCGTCTCGAAGGTTTTTTCCAGCGGCACGATCGCGCTTTCGGGCATGTCCCTGACAGTCGAAAGCGGCGAGTTCATCAGCCTTCTCGGTCCTTCCGGCTGCGGCAAATCCACGGCCCTGCGCATCATCGCCGGCCTTGGCGACGCCACGGCGGGCAAGATCGACTGGCCAAGTTCGCGCATCAATTCGAAGGGCCTGCCAGAAGGCGATATCGGCTTCGTCTTCCAGGAGCCGACGCTGATGCCGTGGAAGACCGTTTTCGGCAATGTCTATCTGCCGCTGAAATTGCGCGGCGTTTCCAAGGCGGAGGCGAGCGACCGGATCATGCAAGCGCTCGCGACTGTCGGCCTGCATGATTTCGCCGATGCCTATCCGCGCGAACTCTCCGGCGGCATGAAGATGCGTGTGTCGATCGCCCGCGCCTTGGTGACCAAACCGAAACTGCTGCTGATGGACGAGCCTTTTGCCGCTCTGGACGAGATTACCCGCCAAAAGCTCAATGACGACGTTTTGCGGTTGTGGAAGGCGACCGGCATCACGGTGATTTTCGTCACGCATTCCGTCTTTGAGTCTGCCTACCTTTCCAATCGGATCGTGGTGATGAAGGCGCGGCCGGGCCGCGTCCATGCCGATATTCCGCTGACCACGAGCGTCGATCGTGATGCGCACTACCGAACTTCCGAGGAATACCGGCGGGCCTGCGAGACCGTTTCCTATTCGCTGATTGGCGCGATCAACGCAGCAAAGGAAGACTGATGAGCATAGAGACAGTCGAAAACTCCCTGCCGGCCATGTCCAATCCGCTCAATGCGAAGCGCCGGGATCTGGCGCTCCGCATTAGCGTGCCTTTTCTCGCCATCATCGTGCTGATTGCGATCTGGGCGACCTATGTCAAGGTTTCGGGCGTGCCGCCCTATATCCTTCCGAGCCCATTTGCGGTTGCCGGAGCGCTCGTCAGCGATTGGGGCACGCTTTCGCCGGCGCTCTGGGTTACGACCAAGATCACTTTCATGTCACTGGCGCTCGCGCTGATCGGCGGCGTCGGTTTTGCGGTCTTCCTAGTGCAGTCGCGCTGGATCGAGATCGCCTTCTATCCGCTCGCCGTCATCCTGCAGGTCACGCCGATCGTGGCGATCTCGCCACTGATCCTGATCTATGCGCCGTCCACGCAGGTGGCGTTGCTGATCTGCGCTTTTCTCGTCGCTTTCTTTCCGATCCTGTCGAACATGGTACAGGGATTGAAGAGCGTCGACCACAACCTCATCAATCTCTTCGAGCTCTACGGCGCCTCGCGCTGGCAGACGCTGCTTTATTTGAAGTTGCCCGCAGCCCAGCCCTATTTCATGACCGGGCTTCGCATCGGCGGCGGTCTGGCCCTGATTGCGGCAGTTGTGGCCGAGTTTGCAGCCGGTTCGGCAGGTGCGGGCTCCGGCCTCGCCTTCCGGCTCCTTGAAGCACAATATCGCATGAACATTCCCCGCCTATTCGCCGCGCTCTTCATGCTGTCGATGCTCGGGGTCGCAATCTTTGCCATTACCTCCTTCATTTCATGGCTCAGCCTGCATCGCTGGCATGAGAGCAGCCTGAAGCGGGAAAATTGATGACCTATTCTTTCATGTCTCCTCCCAATGCGGGCCGCTTCGTGCTTGCCAATGCGACGCTTCCGGCCGTTGCGACAGGCTATGCGGCGGCAGCAGCCGAGGGGCTCGTCAAAGCTGACATCGTGATTGCGGACGGCTTAATTGCAGCGATCCTGCCGCCGGGCACGGCTTCGGCGGAGTTCGCCAAATCCGATATGAAAGAGGGTATGGTCTGGCCTTGCTTTGCCGATATCCACACACATCTGGACAAGGGCCATATCTGGCCGCGCAAACCCAATCCGGATGGAACCTTCATGGGTGCGCTGGAAGCCGTAGGCAGAGACCGGGAGGCAAACTGGTCGACAGCCGATGTGCGCAAGCGCATGGAATTCTCGCTGCGTTCGGCCTATGCACATGGCACCGGGCTGATCCGCACGCATCTGGATTCGCTTGCCCCGCAACACCGCATTTCCTTTGAGGTCTTTGCCGAAATACGCGACGAGTGGAAGGACAAGATCGCCCTGCAGGCGGTTGCCCTTTTCCCGCTCGACAATATGGTCGACGAAGGTTTCTTCGCCGATCTCGTCGCCGTCGTCAAAGACAAGGGCGGCCTGCTCGGCGGTGTCACCAAGATGGGACCATTGCTCGACTGGCAGCTCGATACGCTTCTGCGCGCGGCAGCAAAGAACGGACTCGATGTCGATCTGCATGTCGACGAGACCGACGATCCGGGCGTGGAGACATTGAAGGCGATCGCCGAAGCCGTCCTGCGCAACCGGTTCGAGGGGAAGGTGACGGCAGGTCATTGCTGCTCGCTTGCTCGGCAGGATGACGATACGGCGCAGCGGACGGTGGAACTGGTCCACCAGGCGGGGATTTCGATCATCTCGCTGCCGATGTGCAACATGTATCTGCAGGATCGCTATCCGGACCGAACGCCACGCTGGCGCGGGATTACGCTCTTCAAGGAACTGGCGGCTGCCGGTGTCGAGACGGCAGTCGCCTCCGACAATACCCGCGATCCCTTCTATGCCTATGGCGATCTCGATCCGGTCGAGGTATTCCGCGAGGCAGTGCGCATCCTGCATCTCGATCATCCGCTCGACAACGCGGCGCGTGTCGTCACGACGTCACCGGCCAGGATTGCCGGCAGGCCGCAGATGAGCCGTATTGCCGTCGGCAATCCCGCCGATCTCGTGCTCTTCAGCGCCCGGCGCTGGAGCGAATTCCTTTCCCGTCCGCAGTCTGACCGCGTCGTGCTTCGCCGCGGCAAGGTGATCGACCGCAGCCTGCCGGATTACCGTGAACTCGATAGCGTCGTTGGAGGCTGACATGGCCGATTTTCAGAAGATCAAAAGAGAACTCGAAGGCATCGCGATCGAGGACAATCCGGCGCTCGTTCGCCAGAAGAGCCGGGATTTCTACTGGTATTCGCCGATCCTGAAGGCGCAGCTCGACAATGTGACGGCCGATATCGTCGTCACACCAAAGAACGAGGCCGAGGTCATCCAGACGCTGAAGGTCGCTTATGCCCATGGCGTCCCAGTGACCCCGCGCGGAGGCGGCACCGGCAATTACGGCCAGGCCATGCCGCTTTCCGGCGGCATCATCCTGAACCTTGCCGCCATGGACAAGATCAAGGAGATCCATCCCGGTCGCGTCATCTGCGAACCCGGTATCGTGATCGCCCAGCTCGACAAGCAGACCAAGGCGCATTCCGGCCAGGAATTGCGCTTCCACCCCTCGACCGCCCAGATGGCGACGGTCGGCGGTTTCATTGCCGGCGGTTCTGGCGGCGTCGGTTCGATCACCTGGGGCGGATTGCGCGACCTTGGCAATATCCTACGCCTGCGCGTCGTGACCATGGAGGCGGAGCCCCGGGTGCTCGATCTCACTGGCTGGGACCTGCAGAAAGTCAGCCACGCCTATGGCACCAACGGCATCATTACGGAAATCGAAATGCCGCTCGCACCCGCCTATGACTGGGTGGACGTTCTCGTCGGCTATGACGACTTCATGGATGCGGTGCGTTTCTCCGATGCGCTGGCGAAGTGCAACGGCATTCTCGTCAAGGAAATCGCGCCGATCGCCGCTCCCATCCCGCATGACTATTTCACCCGGCACAAGCCCTATATCCGTCAGGGCCAGTCGATTGTCGTGCTGATGATCGCGCCGCATTCCATGGATGCCTTCCTTGCGTTTACTGCAGCTCAGAAGGGTGAGATCATGTTCCGCTCCGACAAGGTCGAGAGCATGCGCGGCATTCCGCATGCCTATGAGCTTGCCTGGAACCATACGACGCTGCGTGCGCTCAAGGTCGATCCGACATTCACCTATCTGCAGGTGCAGTATCCGGGGCCGGATCATGTCGCCAAGGTGCGGAAAATGGTCGAGATTTTCGGCGACGAGGTGCCGGGTCATCTCGAATTCATCAGGTTCGACGGGCAGATCCAGTGCTCGGGCCTGCCGCTGGTACGCTACACGACAGAGGAACGGCTGGAAGAAATCATCAAGATCCACCAGGACCACGGCTGCCCAATCTTCAATCCGCACCGCTATACGCTGGAAGAAGGCGGCATGAAGCGCACCGACAAGGTACAGCTCGCCTTCAAGCATGAGACCGACCCGAAGGGGTTGCTCAACCCCGGCAAGATGATCGCCTGGGAGAATCCCAATTTCGACTTCAACGCCGGCAAGAATTACCTCTTCCCCGGTCTTGCGGCCGTCATGGAGGCCTCATGAGGGTTCTCGTCATCCACTCGCACCCGGTCGAGGAAAGCTACGGCAAAGCGCTCTACAGGCAGACCCTGGAGAGCCTCGCCAGGGCCGGGCATGAGGTGGACGCCTGCGATCTCTATGCCGAAAAATTCGATCCCGTTCTCTCCCAGCATGACCGGCTGGTCTATCACGACTATCCGGAGAATACGTCTCTGGTAAAACCCTATGTCGACAGACTGAGGCAGGCCGAGGCGCTGGTCATCTGCACACCGGTGTGGAACTTCGGTTTCCCGGCCATCCTCAAGGGTTATTTCGATCGAGTCTGGCTTCCCGGCGTCTCCTTCGAACTCGTGGACGGCAAGGTTGAATCGCGCCTCCGCCATATCAAAAAGCTCGGAGCGGTGCTGACCTATGGCGCGACACCTTTCCGTGCCTTTGTCGCCGGCAATCCCCCGAAAAAGATCGTGAAACGGGTTCTGCGGGCGCAGATCAACCCGCTCAAACCGGTCACCTTTCTCGCCCATTACGACATGAACAACTGCACGCCGGAAACGCGGGCAGCATTTCTCGCCAAGGTGCAGACCGCGATGGAACGCTTCTAGAGAATTTCCGTTTATCTCCGAACCACGGAAATGCTCTATCTCTTTGTTTTCACGCAGAGCTTGCGATCAAGCCGTAGAGGTCAAACGACCTTTGCGGCCGTGACTTCTACTTCGACCAGAAATTCAGGCCGGGTAAAACCGCTGACGATGATGAGCGTCGAAACAGGTTTTGGGTCGAGCGTGAACCGGTCGCGCACCGCCATATAGGCAGGGAAATCTTCCCGCTTCGTCACGAAGCCGGAAATGCGGATGACATCGGCAAAGCTCATCTCGGCCTCGGCAAGGATCGCCTTGATCGCTTCGAAGCAGAGCTCGGCCTGTGCCGTCACATCGTCAGGGATTTTTTCATCGAGGCTGATGCCGAGCTGACCGGACGTGACCAGCAGGGACGCGCCCGGCGGCACGAGGAGGCCGTGATTGTAATTTCCAAAGGGGCGGCGGACAGATGGCGGATTGAAAATCTTCTTCATGAAAAAACCTCGCTACAGACAGAGATTTATAGCGAGGTTTCTCAACACATTCCAAGCACTTGCTTGCACTACGCCCTCAAAAATCCAGCGATTGTTGAGCCGGCGCAGGCGGGCCGACCTGCACGCCTTCGAGCTCCAGCATGCGAAGCTTGGAGGTCGAACCGCCGGGTGCGGAAAAACCTCCAATCTTGCCGCCTGCGGCAAGCACGCGATGGCAGGGGATGATGAGCGCGACTGGGTTCTTTGCCATCGCCTGCCCCACATCCCGTGCTGCTTCCGGCCCTGCTCCGAGCTCCCTGGCAAGCGTGCCATAAGTCGTCGTATGGCCCCAACCGATGCGGCGCGCGGCGGCATAGATATCGCGGAAAAATGCGTCTTGACCGTCGAGATCGACAGGCACGCTGGAGAAGTCGATTTCCTCACCTTCGAAATAGCGCTTCACAGCGGCAACCGCCTCCTGAATCAGTGGCGTCGGTGCGCCCGGTTCAGCAACCGTCAAACGGCGCAACAGCAGGCGTTCGGTCGACTCGGCGCTCTTCGTCGGCAGCTGGAACCGCGTCACGCCGGCGTCGCTCCAGGCAATGCCACAAAAGCCGCCAGCGGTTTCGAAGATCAGATATTGATGCACTTTCTGAGCCATGGTGAAGCCCTCACGTCCGTTGGTCATTAGAATCGTACCGCGGAAGCTTAAGTTCAACCCGTTTCTTGCGCATGCCCCGATAAAGCGTCAGGCCGATGCGGCGGTTGCCGCAAACGTGGATATCTGCGGTCTCTTTGCCTTCGCCTTGCCTTTTACCGCATCGAACAATGCGTAGCCGCCGGTCCAGCGGCCGAAACCGCTGGCAATGTTGATATGGCCTGCGAGACCGATATTGCGGACCTCGGTTTTCCAGAGGCGGGTGTAGAAGCTCAAACGGTCGAGCGACATGTACTTGTCGTCGAGGCTGCCGATGGTGAGGCTCGGAAACGGAAGCGGGTTTGTGGGCATGGGGCCGAAGGCGAGCGAACCGGGATGCAGTCGCTCCGTTGCGTGCAGATCACAAGGGGCGACCAGAAGTGCCCCCTTTACTCTATAAGCCAGGGGCCGGTCGGCGAGCCTTGCCGTCAGGATGCAGCCGAGGCTATGGGCAACGATATAGGCTTCTCCCGCCTCCAGCAGCGCCTGCTCCAGCCGCTCCATCCAGTGGTCCAGACGCGCGTGGTTCCAGTCGTCCTGTTCTATCAGCCGGCTCTGCGGCACATCATGGAGCCAATAGCGCTGCCAATGCCCCTCGTCAGAACCGAACAGACCCGGCACGATCAGGATTTTTGTCACTGTTATCTCCTGGGCTATCTCCTGGCGAATGCGCAGCAATCTGCTGCGACGCAGCTCAACCAAAATTATCTATTAAATTTATAGACTAAAGAAACAAAGCTCCAAAACCCACGCGAGGGCTGGAAAATCCATCGCATAAGTCATTGTCGCCGCAACCGCTCCGATCAAATTTCGGAACAAGGAGTTCGCTGAGGGGTTAGGGGAATGTCACCAAAGATGAAAATCGAAGGAGGATAGCCCTATGCGTAAATCCCTTATCGCCGCATCGCTGCTTGCCATCGGCATGGCGTCGTCGGCATTTGCCCAGTCCAATCCCGACAGCATAGGCCCGACCAATGGCGGTTCCACGGACCCAAATTCGGGCAATTACTCGTCCGACTATACGAGTGACAGCAACGGCATTCATCCGGTTCCCGCAAGTCCGGTAGACCCGACCACAACGCAGAGCATCGGTGGCCAGGCAATCGAATGCCCGGGAATGCCGCAGCAGCGCACGGGCATCGATACGCGCGGCGGTGAAAGCGGCGCTTCGATCAGTGAGGCATGCCGCGAATATGACAATTGATCGGGCAAAGACCCATTCGTTGAGAGAGGCCGGCTTGACCGGCCTTTTTCATGCCCGCCTGCTGAAACTGTTGATCCGATTGCCTCTATCCGCTGGCGCATACTTGAGACCGATGCAGAGGGGCCGCTTCTTGCAGCCACATTCAGCGGCCGGCAAAAGCCGCTGACGGGCTGGACGCTCGGCTATCTTCTTGCGGCCATTCCCTTCTTGACCGTCAAGATCATGGCTGGAATTCACTGGGAGGCTCTGAAACTCTGGCTGAAAGGCGCCGTCTATATTCGCCGGCCACCGCCTCCGCCGCCCGTCAGCGTGAAGCCCCCCAAGCCGGCTTGCAGAAGCTGCGGAATGAATCTAGCGTTCGCCTCGATCGCCGGAGGAGAGGCGCAGGCGTCGTCCCCAACCGGCCAGAAAATGCGGGAGGACGGAGGATGAGCAAAACACAAGACTGGAACCAAACTGCCCGGGATGCCGTGACATTGACGGCAGAGAACGTCTCGCGCATCGTCAAAGGCCTGCCTTTCAAGGCCAAGCTTGCGCTGCGGGGGCTGCTGCGCATGCAGCATGGTTCGCTTGCCGTCACCCTGCCCGACGGGCGCAGGGTGTTCATCAAGGGAAGGATCGCCGGACCGAACGCAGCGCTCACGCTCCGGAATTGGAACCTTCCAGACCGGGCTCTGACCAGCGGCACGATCGGTGTCGCCGAAACCTATATGGATGGCGACTGGGACAGCCCCGACATCACTGCCTTCCTCGAGCTTTTCCTCGTCAATGGCGAGGCCGCGCATAGCTATTCGCATGGCAAGGGCGGTGTCGGCCGCCTCGTCGAGCGCATCCGCCACTGGATGAACGCCAACACCAGAATAGGCTCGAAGCGCAACATCTCGGCTCATTACGACCTCGGCAACGACTTCTACAAGCAATGGCTCGATCCGAGCATGACCTATTCCTCGGCGCTCTATTCGACCGGCGCCAATGACCTGCAGTCGGCGCAGAATGCCAAATATCGCGCGTTGGCGGAGGCAACCGGCATCAAGCCCGGCGATCACGTGCTGGAAATCGGCTGCGGCTGGGGCGGCTTTGCCGAGTTCGCGGCGGGCGATTTGAACTGCCGGGTGACGGGGCTGACCATCAGCCGCGAGCAGCTTGCCTTCGCGCAGGCGCGCATCAGCAAGGCGGGGCTCAGCGACAAGGTCGATTTCCGCTTCCAGGACTATCGCGATGAAACCGGAGTCTACGATCGCATCGTCTCAATCGAGATGTTCGAGGCTGTTGGCGAGAAATATTGGCCGGCTTATTTCTCCAAGCTGAAACAGTGCCTGAAGCCGGGCGGCAAGGCTGGGCTGCAGATCATCACCATCCGTCCTGAAGCCTTCGAGCAATATCGCTGCAATCCGGATTTCATCCAGAAATACGTCTTTCCCGGCGGCATGCTGCCGACCCGTCACCATCTCGCCGAACTCGGCAAGAAGATGGACCTGTCACTGGTGAGAGACTTTGGCTTCGGCCTTGATTATGCCCGTACGCTGGCGGAATGGCGCGAGCGCTTCTGGTCCGTCTGGCACAAGCTCAGGCCAATGGGTTTCGACGACCGGTTCAAGCGGCTCTGGGAATTCTACCTCTTCTATTGCGAGGCAGGCTTTCGTGCCCGCAACATCGATGTGCGGCAGGTGGTCTTTTCGCGGCCTTGATCACTCGGCCGGATGCGGCGTCACCGGGCGGCGACCGGAGTTGGCAGGCCGCTCGCCCCAACCGGTGAAGCGATTCACCAGTGCGAAATAGAGACCGTAAGGCAAGATCCGCAGGAACTTCAGCACATAGGTGAAGCGCTTCGGGAAGGTGATCTCGAACGCCTGCGACTTGAGACCCGCCGCAATGCGCTCTGCCGCCGTCTCGGGCGAAACCAGTGCCGGCATGGGAAAGGCATTCTTGCGCGTTGCCGGCGTATCGACGAAACCCGGATTGATGAGCTGGATGCGGATACCAATCTTGTCGAGATCGAATTTCAGGCTTTCGGCCATGTTGATCAGGGCAGCCTTGGTCGCGCCGTAGGCGGCGCTGGTCGGCAATCCCGTGTAACCCGTGACCGAGGAAACGATGGCGATCTGGCCCTGCCCCTTCGTCTTCATGTGGCGGATCGCCGGCAGCAGGCAATTGACGACGCCTGAGAGGTTGACGGCAAAAGTCTTCTCGAAATCGGCTCTGTTCAGATCCTCGCCGTGGACGGGCTGATAGACGCCTGCACACAGGATCGCCATGGCGAGCGCACCGTGCTCATATTCGATCGAGGCCATGACATGTTCCATGTCTTCGGCATCGGCCACATCGCCATCGAGAACGATGATGCTGCCAGCCAATCCGGCCGCCTCGAGCTGCAATTCCACCAGTTTTTCGTGATTGCGGGCGGTGACGGCGACCCTGTATCCCTCGTCTGCGAGCTTCAGCGCCAGCGCTCGGCCTATTCCGGAGCTCGCACCGGAAATCCAGACGATACCATGTTCTGGACGGGCGATGAAATTACGCATGACACTTCCTCCGGTCTGCCGATTTGAACACGAACACAGGCCCGGAAGCTCCTCATCTCCCCCGGGACCATGGCTCTATCACAGCATTATGGCTGCTTTCAGCCGATGAGGTCACCAATGATCTGCCGGAAGGAGCCGGTGAGCTTGATCGGGCCGTCAGAAACGGCAAAGGCGATGCAGGGCCGGTCCTTTTCGGCGACGGGGCGATGGTCGACAGTGGCATCCGCAACCGAGATATCTCCCGGCCCGAAACGACCGCGCTCGTCGCGGAAAGCGCCATCGAGGATGAGGATCAGTTCCATGCCCGCATGCGTATGGGCAGGCAGCACACGACCCGGCCGTATCCACATCAGACTGACCTCGCAGCCGTCGATATCGGTCGCATATTCCTTGAAGCCCGGAAGACGCTTGCGCCACGGCACGTCATCGATTTCGAAACCGATGAGGTTGCGCAAGGCGCGCGGGAAAAGAGCACCCTGCGGACGTGACGGGAGCTTCGGAGGGGAAGCAGGAGCCTTCGAGCCGAAGATTGCCGCAAGCTTCGCATCGCGGTCGCTGATCGGACTTGCTGGCGTGCTCTCCAGAGCTTCTCCAGCCAGCCGTTCGAGGTCAGCCACCAGGCCACGATTGTCCGGCTTCATTTCGAGATGGGATTCCACGAGTGCGCGGGCCGGCTCCGGAAGGGAGCCGGCGACATAGTGCGCCATCAATGCATCGATCGTGTCGATATGCTCGTGAACCATGTCAGATTCGGTCACGCCTTGTTCCTGCGCCCGTGCTTGCTTTGTCGTCATCCATACGCCGAAAGTCAATCTTCGGATCACTGCTTGCCCGGGCTGGACGAAAGGCTGGAAATGGAAGACTAATTTTGTCGCGGGCCTAGAAGGCATGGAATAGGATTTCTTGCCAATGCCGCCTTGTGAAGGGAAAAGACCGTTCCTAAACTATGCGTAAACGAGGCAGATTCCATGACCTTCCACCCCTCCGTAATCGAGGCTATCGGCAATACGCCCCTCATCAAACTCAAGGGTGTGTCCGAGGCGACCGGCTGCACCATTCTCGGCAAGGCCGAATTCCTGAACCCCGGACAGTCGGTGAAGGACCGAGCGGCGCTCTACATTATCCGTGATGCCGAGAAGAAGGGACTGCTCAAGCCCGGCGGCGTCATCGTCGAGGGCACGGCGGGCAATACCGGCATCGGCCTGACGGTCGTCGCCAAGGCGCTCGGCTATCGCACCGTGATCGTCATCCCGGAAACGCAGAGCCAGGAAAAGAAGGATGCCCTGCGGCTGCTCGGCGCGGAGCTCGTGGAAGTTCCGGCCGTTCCCTACAAGAACCCGAACAATTATGTGAAGGTTTCGGGCCGCCTTGCCGAGCAGCTTGCCAAGAGCGAGCCGAACGGCGCGATCTGGGCTAACCAGTTCGACAACGTCGCGAACCGCCAGGCCCATATCGAAACCACGGCACCCGAGATCTGGAGAGACACCGACGGCAAGGTCGACGGTTTCATCTGCTCGGTCGGCTCGGGCGGCACGCTTGCCGGCGTGGCGGCAGGTCTTAAGGGTTTCAACAAGGATATCAAGATCGGCATTGCCGATCCCGAGGGTGCGGCGCTCTACGAATTCTACAAGAATGGCGCGCTGAAATCCGAGGGCTCTTCGATAACAGAAGGCATCGGCCAGGGACGCATTACCGCCAATCTCGAAGGCTTCACGCCGGACTTTTCCTATCGCGTCACCGATGCCGAGGCGCTTCCCTACCTCTTCGATCTCGTCGAGAACGAAGGCCTTTGCCTTGGTGGTTCGACGGCAATCAACATTGCCGGTGCGGCTCGCCTCGCCAGGGATCTCGGCCCCGGCCACACGATCGTGACAATCCTCTGCGACTATGGCAACCGCTATCAGTCCAAGCTCTTCAATCCGGATTTCCTGTCATCCAAGGGTCTTCCCATTCCCGAATGGATGGTCGGCTCGACGGATATCAAAATACCCTACGAACCTGCAGCGTGAGCCCCAATGCCAGTCAATGCCCTCTACCGTGACGACTTCTATCTCTCCACATGCGAAGCGGTCGTCACGGCCGTTCACGAGGACGGGGGCATTGAGCTGGACCAGACCTGCTTCTATGCAACATCGGGCGGGCAGCCGGGCGATACCGGCTTCTTCGAACGGGTCGACGGCTCCAAGGTAGAGCTTGGCCAGGCAAAACACGGCGCGACCAAGGACATCGTCATCCATATGCCGCTGGAAGGCCAGGCGCGGCCCGAAATCGGCGAGAAGCTGGTGCTACACATTGACTGGCCGCGCCGCTACAGACTGATGCGCATGCACACGGCCTGCCATCTCCTGTCCGTCGTCTGTTCCTATCCGATCACGGGGGCGGCCGTCGGCGAGGAAGAAAGCCGCGTCGACTTCGACATGACCGACACGATCGACAAGGACGATGTGACGGCCAAGCTGATGGACCTCGTCAACCAGAACCATCCGGTCTATCTTCAGTGGATTACGGATGAAGAGCTCGCCGCCAATCCCGGTATCGTTAAATCGAAGAATGTGCGTCCTCCAATCGGCCTTGGCCGCGTCAGCCTCGTCTGCATCGGCGAGAATTCCGCCATCGATAGCCAGCCCTGCGGCGGCACGCATGTTTCGGAAACACAAGAAGTCGGCCAAATTCATATTGCCAAGATCGAGAAGAAAGGCAAAGAGAACCGGCGTTTCCGCATTCGCTTCGGCACGCCCGGCAACGAAGCCTGATAGCCGAATCCTGATATCTGGGGAGATCATCATGAGCGACACCAAAAGCCGTTTCGTCGTCTCAGCCGACTGGCTGCAGGCTGAACTCGGCAAGCCGGACCTGCGCGTCCTCGACGCATCCTTCTATCTTCCGGCGCAGAAGCGTGACGCCGATGCGGAATATGCCGCCGGCCATATTCCCGGCGCGATCCGCTTCGACCAGGACAAGATCGCCGATCACTCGACGAACCTGCCCCACACGATCCCCTCGCCCGATTATTTCGCGGCGGAAGCCGGCAAGCTCGGCATCAGCGAGAATGATCGCATCATCGTCTATGACGGCATCGGCATGTTCGCCTCGCCGCGTGTCTGGTGGCTGTTCCGGGTGATGGGCGCAAAGAACGTTTTCGTGCTCGACGGCGGATTGGACGGCTGGAAGGCCGAAGGACGAGCGCTCGAAACCGAAGTGCCACGCTATGCACCGGCGACCTTCAAGACGAATTACGACGCCAGCCGCGTCGTCCACCTCGATCAGATGCGCGATATCGTTTCGAGTGCGGCCCTGCAGATCGCCGATGCCCGCAGCGCTGGCCGTTTCGCAGCCAGCGAGCCGGAACCGCGTGCCGGCATGCGCTCCGGCCATATGCCCGGTGCCCGCAGCCTGCCTTCAGGCATCTTCGCCAATCAAGGTCGCTTCAAATCGCTGCCGGAACTGAAGCAGACGATCGAGGATGCCGGTATCGACCTTTCCAAGCCAGTTGTCACCTCCTGCGGATCGGGCATTACCGCTGCCATCATCACGCTGGCGCTGGAATCGCTGGGGCATACCGACAATAAACTCTATGACGGTTCCTGGAGCGAATGGGGCAGCCGTGAGGACACGCCCGTCGTCACAGGCCCACCCGAACCGGTCAAAGCCTGACGCCCATGGGAAAGACGCCCGCCTCGCTCAAGGCCCATATCACGCGGCTTGAAATGGTTGCGCCGCCGAAGGCAAGCCTGCCTGTGCCCGTCAACATCCAGACGGCAATCATGCGCGCGCCTGGCATTCCGCTCGCCTTCTATCGCTATCTCTACCGTCAGGTCGGCGCACGCTGGCAGTGGGTCGACCGGTTGCGGATGAGCGACGAGGAACTAGCAGCTACACTCCATGACAAGCGCAACAATATCAGCGTGCTCTATGTCAACGGCGCACCAGCCGGCTTCTACGAGTATCTTTGCGAGGACGAGGATACGATCGAGCTTTCCCATTTCGGGCTCTTCGAGCACGCGCTCGGCCTCGGCATCGGCAAATGGTTCCTGCTTCAGGCGCTCTACGCCATCTGGACGCTGAATCCGAAGAAGGTCACGACGACGACCAACAATCTCGACCATCCGCGCGCATTGCAGCTCTATCAAATGTTCGGCTTCTCTCCCGTTTCCACGGGGACCGGGATCGTCAGGCCACTGAGCGACAAGGAATTGCTGGAACTAGCCAGAAGAAGCTGATTGCGTCGCACCCGAACCTAGGCCTTGCCGATTTCAGGCAAGAATCGGGTGGCTTGGCTGAGCTTCAGCGCAGACATTATGGCAAAGCTCACGAGGAGATTTGCCATGACCAACATTCAGTTTTCCGCTATGCTGACAAGAGATGCAGAAGCGCTGTGGAGCGGCGGCCGCGACGCCTACGATCGTTTACCGGAGACAATGATTTCCGATGGTCCGGGCCATCCCTGCCGTCACTGCCTGCGGAATATCGGCGCTGGAGAAGAACTGCTCGTCTTCGCCTATCGGCCCTTTCCGGAACTGCAGCCCTATGCCGAGACTGGGCCGATCTTCCTGCATAAACAGCCCTGCCAGCGCTATTTTGCCGACGAGATTCTACCTCCCGTCCTGACCACGAGCCCGGATTTCATCGTCCGCGGTTATGGCGAGAACGACAGGATCGTTTATGGCACCGGAGCGGTCACGCCCATCGAGAAAATTCCTGCTTATGCGGCCGAATTGCTCACGCGGTCGGGCATTGCCTATGTGCATGTGCGCTCGGCGCGCAACAATTGTTATCAATGTCGCATCGACAAAGTAGAGACGCCGGCCTTTGCGGAAGCCGGCGCCCTAGCCTGATCTTGAGTCAGTTGCTTTACGCTACGTTCAGCGCGCTTTCCGGGGCGACAGCTTCATAACCGAGCGCCTCGGCAACCGGCTTGTTGGTGATGCGCCCCCGATGGACGTTCAGGCCGTTGCGCAGGTGCTTGTCCTCGGCAATGGCGCGCAGGCCGCGATCGGCGAGCGCCAGACCGTGGACGAGCGTGGCATTGTTCAGCGCGTGAGCAGAGGTGACCGGAACGGCACCCGGCATGTTGGCGACGCAATAGTGCACGACGCCGTCGACGACATAGGTCGGCTCGGAATGCGTCGTTGCATGCGAGGTTTCGAAGCAGCCGCCTTGGTCGATGGCAACGTCGACGATGACCGAGCCCTTCTTCATGCCCGATAGCATTTCGCGGGTAACGAGCTTCGGCGCGGCAGCACCGGGGATCAGCACCGCACCGATGACGAGATCGGCTGAGAAGACCTCTTCTTCCAGCGCCTGAATGCTGGAATAGCGCGTATGGATTCGACCATTGAAGATGTCGTCGAGCTGGCGCAGGCGCGGCAGTGACTTGTCGAGAATGCTGACATCGGCGCCGAGACCGGCAGCCATCTTGGCCGCATGCAGGCCGACGACACCGCCGCCAATGATGGCAACCTTGGCCGGCAGAACGCCGGGCACGCCACCGAGCAGGATGCCGAGGCCGCCATTGGCCTTCTGCAGTGCGGTGGCGCCGGCCTGAATCGAAAGACGGCCGGCGACTTCGGACATCGGCGCAAGCAGCGGCAGACCGCCGCGATCGTCGGTTACCGTCTCATAGGCGATGGCCGTGACGCCGGAGGCGAGCAGGCCCTTGGTCTGTTCCGGATCGGGCGCAAGATGCAAGTAGGTGTAAAGAAGCTGGCCGCCGCGGAGCTGCACCCATTCCGAGGGCTGGGGCTCCTTGACCTTGACGATCATGTCGCACTTTTCGAAGATATCCTTGGCAGAGGCGGCGATCTTCGCGCCAGCAGCCACATAGGCGGCATCATCGGCACCGATGCCGGCACCCGCCTTCGTTTCCACCCAGACCTCATGGCCGTGGGCGACATATTCCCTCACAGAAGCCGGCGTCAGACCGACGCGATATTCATGGTTCTTGATTTCCTTCGGGCAACCGACACGCATTCGCGTTCCTCTCATTCTATGTCCGCATTCCGCGGAGCGTTTTCTTACCCCTAAATCCAAGCACCACGGCCACGAAATGTCCTTGCAAAGAGGATTTGCCTTGATGCGAAGTTTCGAAGATTATTGCGTCACTCCTCCATTTTTCGAAAGTTCTTCGAATGTCCGACCTCGATAATATCGATCTTGCGATTCTGAAGGCGTTGCAGATCAATGCGCGTATCACCAATGCGGAGCTTGCCAACAAGGTGGGACTGTCGCCTTCCGCCTGTTCTCGGCGGCTCGACATTCTCGAAAAGAGTGGCGTTATCGGCGGCTATCATGCGCGGGTTTCGCATAAGGCGCTCGACTACAAGATGATCGCCATCGTGCATATCTCGCTGTCCGGCCAGTTCGCCAAGACGCTGTCGGAATTCGAGGCGGCAGTGAAGCGCTGTCCGAACGTGCTCGTCTGCTACCTGATGTCCGGCGAGTACGACTATATCCTGCGGGTCGCCGCACGTGACCTCGAAGATTATGAGCGCATCCATCGCGACTGGCTTTCGGCGCTGCCGCATGTGGTGAAGATCAACTCCAGCTTTGCGCTCCGCGAAATCATCGACAGGCCGAATGTCGGCTTCTGAGCCCTTGCAAAGCGAGTGAAACCCTGCCCTAGCTTGGCTCTGCGGGCATCTTCCGCTTCAACGGCAAGACATGAAATCCAAGACCCACGGCTATATCTTCCTGCTTCTCGCGCTCACCATCTTTTCAGCGCAGGACGCAATCTCGAAACATCTTGGTTCAACCTATTCGCCCATCTTCGTGACAATGGTGCGCTATTGGGCTTTCGGTCTGTTCACCGTGATCCTGGCCGCAAGGATGCGCGGCGGCATCGCTGCCACCGCCTGCACGAAACATCCCTTTCTTCAGTTCTCGCGCGGTGTTCTGCTTGCCACGCAGGTGGTGCTGGCAATCACCTGCTTTGCGCTGATCGGCCTTGCGCATTCGCAGGCGATCTTTGCCGCCACCCCGATCATCGTCGCACTGCTTGCCATTCCGCTTCTCGGCGAGAAGGTCGGCTGGCGCCGCTGGACCGCGATCGGTGTCGGGCTTCTCGGCGTGCTGCTGATCCTGAAGCCGGAAGGCGGATTTTTCGATGTGAATCTGCTTCTCGCGGTCGTTTCCTGCTTCAACTTCGCGCTTTATGTGATCGCCACGCGTTACGTGAGCCGGCAGGATTCGGCGATGACGAGCTTCTTCTATACGGGTGTCGTCGGAGCCGCCGTCATGACGCTTGCCGGGCCTTTTTACTGGGCGCCGGTCCATGGATGGGACTGGATGTGGATGCTTGCGGTTTGCCTGACCGGCACGTCGAGCCATTATTTCCTGATCCGCGCCTATGACGCTCTCGATGCGGCCGCGGTCCAGCCGCTCACCTACATCCAGCTCGTCTACGCCTCCATCCTCGGGGTGCTGATCTACGGGGAAACGCTGACGCTGAACATGATCGTCGGCTCGCTCATCGTGGTCGCGGCGGGTATCTTCACAGTCTGGCGCGAACATGTCGTGGCGCGGCGGGCGGCCGTGCGGAATTGAGACTTTCGGCGCAATTTTAGACAAGCCTCTAAAGGCATTTCAATCTTCCGCGCCTATGCTTTTCCCGAATTCTTCAGGGGGACAAGCATGACACGTAATCTCAAGATCACTGCCCGGAAGGCTGACCGCAAGAACTGCCGCGTCTTCGGCAAGATCCGCTATATGAACAGCCAGGTGGATGCCCGCATCCTCGATCTTTCCGCCACGGGAGCAGCGCTCGAGGTCAAGGCGCCGCTCTACGCGGCCTCCGGCAGCAAAGTACGCATCGAAGCCGAGGATCTCGGCCTGCTCGACGGCGTCATCCGCTGGAAACACAATGGCCGCGTCGGCATCCAGTTCGACGTGAATTCCAATGCGCGTGCGCTCATTGCCTCCTATTTCCGCTTCTTCCATCGCGACGTGCCGCGCGTTCGCTAAGGTTTTTCAAAACGATGCCGCCTTTGCAGCATCGTTGTTGCTCTTCTGTCATTTTCGCGATGTACTCCTTCGCCAATCATCCTAAGTTCAGCGAACCGGGTGATGCATGATGTCAAAAGGAGTGTTGCCGTGTCTTCCATTTTCGATGTGCCTACGATGAGCCGCCGTTCCCTGCTCGGCGGTCTCGCCGCCACTTCCGCTCTCGTGCTGCTGCACCCATTCAGCGCCCGCGCTGCCGCAAACCAGGCGCATCTGCGGCTGATGGAAACGACCGACATCCATGTCAACGTCCTCCCCTATGACTATTATGCCGACAAGCCGAACGACACGATGGGCCTGTCACGTACGGCAACCATCATCGACACAATCCGGGCAGAAGCCGTCAACTCGCTGCTGATCGACAATGGCGATGTGCTGCAGGGCAATCCGATGGGCGACTATATGGCCTATCAGCACGGCATGAAGGACGGCGATATCCATCCGGTCATCAAGGGGATGAACACGCTCGGCTACACCGTCGGCACGCTCGGTAACCACGAGTTCAACTATGGCCTGGACTTCATGTTCAAGGTGCTGAACGGCGCGAACTTCCCCTTCGTCTGCGCCAACCTGACCAAGGGCCAGCTCGCCTCCGACCCGAAGCAGGACGAGTTGTTCTTCAAGCCCTACATTATCGTCGAAAAGCAGATCAAGGATGGCTCCGGCAATGAAAGCCCGGTCAAGATCGGCTTTATCGGCTTCGTGCCGCCGCAGATCATGCTGTGGGATGTCAAGAATCTCGAAGGCAAGGCGCAGACCCGCGATATCGTCCAGGCGGCCAAGGCCTGGGTGCCGGCCATGAAGGAAGCCGGCGCCGACATCGTCATCGCCCTTTCCCATTCCGGCATCGACGGTTCCGCCCCGTCCGAAAAGATGGAAAATGCCTCGCTCCACCTCGCTGCCGTCGAGGGCATCGATGCGATCTTCACCGGTCACCAGCATCTTGTCTTCCCCGGTCCGAAGAGCTGGGATGGCATAAGCAATGCCGATCCGGTCAAGGGCACGCTGCATGGCAAGCCCGCCGTCATGGCAGGCTTCTGGGGTTCGCATCTCGGCCTGATCGACCTCCTGCTGGAAAAAGACGGCAACAGCTGGAAGATCGTCGACTTCACCTCCGAGGCGCGGCCGATCTACCATCGCGACGACAAGAAGAAAGTCGTTGCCGATGTTGCCGACAAGAAGGAAGTCGTCGAGGCAGCCAAGGCAGAGCATGAGGCAACGCTTGCCTATGTCCGCACGCCTGTCGGCAAGACCTCCGCGCCGCTTTATTCCTACTTTGCGCTCGTCGCCGACGATCCGTCGGTACAGATCGTTTCACAGGCGCAGACCTGGTATATCAAGCAGATGCTGGCGGATACGCAGTTCAAGGATCTGCCCGTTCTCTCCGCGGCAGCCCCCTTCAAGGCCGGCGGTCGCGGCGGTGCGGACTACTATACGGATGTTCCAGCCGGCGATATCGCCATCAAGAACGTCGCCGACCTCTATCTCTATCCGAATACGGTTCAGGCCGTCGCCATCACCGGCGCGCAGGTGAAGGAGTGGCTGGAGATGTCCGCCGGCATGTTCAACCATATCGAACCCGGCGCGAAGGACGCGGTCCTCCTCAACAAGGACTTTCCGTCCTACAATTTCGACATCATCGACGGTGTGAACTATCAGATCGACCTGTCGCAGCCGCCGAAATATGATTCGTCGGGCAAGGCCATCAATCCGGACGCCAATCGAATCCAGAACTTGGCCTTCGAGGGCAAGCCGATCGATCCGGCGCAGAAATTTGTGGTCGTCTCCAACAACTACCGTGCAGGCGGCGGCGGCAACTTCCCGGACATCGCCTCCGATAAGGTGATCTTCCAGGCGCCGGATACCAACCGCGACGTCATCGTCCGCTATGTCCATGATCAGGGCACGATCAACCCGTCCGCCGACGGCAACTGGACCTTCAAGCCGCTGCCCGGCACGACCGTCGTGTTCGAAAGCGGCCCGAAGGCCAAGCAGTACCTTGCCGACGTCAAGAGCGTGAAGATCGAGGATGCCGGCGAAGGCGCCGAGGGCTTCACAAAATTCAGACTGATTCTCTAAAGCCGCAGGGGCGCGGTTTCTTCAACCGCGCCCTTTTCGCTCAAGCAGTTTCCGCCTCAGCTTCGATGCGACGAACAAGCAAGCCGAGTTCGGCCGGCGGCTTCTTTTCGATCCTGCGATATTGCCTGCCATCCCGGGTGCGGTGGACAAGCCCGAAATCGAAAAGCTCGCGGCGCAGCAGTGCGGCATCGCCGAAGAGGTGCAGGCGGCTCAGCAAATCGCTGATTTCGCGTTCCGTCAGTTCCGTATCCGCCGGTATTTTCGACCACAGGAACCACAAGCAAAGTTCCTGCAGCCCCCTCCTGCCCGGCCAGCGGATCAATTGCCCGTTGCCATCGAAATGGCGCGATGCCTTCAGCACGCGGTCTTCATTCGGCAAAGGCTCGGGATCCAGCTTCAGGCTCCAGTCCTTCAGGACCGCAGCGGACTGCGCCACGCTGCGGAAATGCTGGTAGTTGCGATAACCCGCCGCGCGGGTCAGCAGGTTGAGCATCTCGACATGGCTCGGATTGTCAGCGAGCGCTTCGATCTGCTTGCGGAGAGATTTGGCGAAAGCCGAAAGATCGGCGATTTCCATTGGAAAGATAGATCTGGTCACGTCTTATCCTCAACGCGCCGTTCCCTGAAAAAGGTGTCGGTGGTCGCCGGCTTTCGACTTCGGCACAGGACAAGTGCTGATCATCTCTCTGGAGCAGGTTTAGCTTCCCTTGCGGGACGGCGACGCCTCGGTGAACTGCAGACCGTAACGCCGTTATAGCAAAGGCCGGAAACCCGTCAACCGTGCAGCTATTCGGCAGCTTCGGGAATGGCATGCAGCCCGTCAATGCCCAGTATGTTGATCATTTCGCCATGGCTCGGGCACATGGAGAGCCGCCCGCGAAAGGCCTCGACCAGCCATTGCCCGGCGGGGCCTGGCGGATTTGCGGCCCTGCGCATGGCATAGATCGGATATTCGCCCTGCTCGTAAGCCTCCAGCTTGATGGCGACCAGATTGCCCTTCATGATGTCCTCTCCGACGACCGAAACCGGAAGGCCACCCCAGCCGAGACCACCCCTGATGAGCTGGTGCTTGGTCGCAATGTCGCTGACACGCCATGTCCTGTAAGACAGGACGTTGAAGTCCCGCCCCTTGGTCAGGCCGGAGGCATCGGAAACCACAAGCTGGATCTCTTCGCGCACATCAGCCAGCGTCAGCGGGCGGCCAATGCTCGCCAGCGGATGATCGGGTGCGACCACGGGAACCATGAACGAGTAGCCGATCTTTTCGGCCACAAGCGAATCGTCCTGCCTCACAAGCGCTCCGCCAATCCCAATATCGGCCTTGTCGTTCATCACCATGTCCATGACCATGCCGAGCTCGCCGACATTGAGGTTGAGGGCTACACCCGGGAATTTTTCGCGGAACTCGCGCAGCACCATCATAGCGGCATCGGCAGGCACCATGACACTGATTGCCAGAGAAAGCTCCGCCTCCAACCCCTGCTTGATGCTTTTCACGCGGGCGCGCATGACTTCGAGGTCGGCCATCAGCCGGCGGGCATCCTCCAGCATCGCCTTGCCGGCATCCGTCAGTTTCGGTTGGCGGGCGCCGGAACGCTCGAAGAGCGGCACTTCGAGCTGGGCTTCCAGATTGGCGATCGTATAGCTGACCACCGACTGCGCGCGGTTCAGCACGCGCGAGGCGGCCGAAAAGCTGCCGGTTTCGGCGACCGTCAGGAAAACCTGCAATTGATCCAGTGTCGGGTTGGGAAGCATCTTCCATCCAATCCATCGATAATTTTGATCGACATTATCCCAGTTTTTTCGATAGCGGGCCAGCCTTATTTTCACACTCGAACACAGCGGTTTGCCGTTTCCAACCGGCAGCTGAAATCCAATTCGAGAGGAAATTCAACTATGTCTTCCATTCTTCTTCTGACGTCCAGCCCGCGTTCGGAATCACTTTCCACGTCGATCGCTGCCGAGCTCGCCGACAAGCTCAAGAGCCAGAACCCGGGTAGCGTCGTCGTTCGTCGCGACCTCGCCGCAAATCCGCTGCCGCATATTGATGACCTGTTCACTGCTGCCATCCGCAAGCCGCCGGAAGCCCGTACGGCTGAGGAAGCTGCAGCCGTGAAGACTTCTGATGAGCTGGTCAACGAGCTTCTCGCCGCCGACAGCATCGTCATCGGCACCGGCCTCATCAACTTCAACATCTATTCGTCGCTGAAAACCTGGATCGACAACGTTGCCCGCGCAGGCCTTACGTTCAAGTACACCGAAAGCGGCCCGGTCGGCCTCGCGACCGGCAAGAAGGTCTATGTCGTTCTCGCCTCCGGCGGCGTCTACTCCCAGGGTCCGGCCGCCGGCATGAACCACGCCGTTCCGTACCTAAAGTCGGTTCTCGGTTTCCTTGGCATCACCGATATCGAAACCATCTATGTCGAAGGTCTCGCCTTCGGCCCGGAAGCAGCGGAGAAGGCCATCGGCGCTGCCAAGTCGCGCGTCGAAGAGCTCGCGCTTGCTGCTTAATCCGTGAACTAAGAAGTACCACTCGACGGGGCCGGCGCGATGCCGGCCCTTTCATTTTCCCGCGAAGTCATCGGTGAAGGAGCGGACCGTTTCCAGGATTTCGTCGGAGAGCTCTTCGTCGTCGACAATGCGTGCGAGGCCGACGGCGCCCGTCATCAGGCTGGAGAGGATAATCGCCTTTCGACGTGCCTGCGCCTCATCGGCCGCTGCCACACGTCCGGCCATATTTCCCAGATTCGCCTTCAACTGATCGGTCGCAAGCGAACGGCATTTCTCGCCGCTACGGGCAAGGTCGGCCGTCAGAGCAGCAAAGGGGCAGCCGCCGCTCACGTCCTCGCGATGATGCGGGCTCAGATAATTGGCGGAATATTCCGCCATCGGGATATCTGCGGGTGCCCTGCCCTCCGAACGCACCTTCGCTTCCCAGGAGCCGAAAGCCAGTTTCATGGCTTCGGCCACCATCTCGTCGCGCGAGGCAAAATGCTTGTAGAAGCCGCCAACAGTCAGCCCCGCCTCCTTCATTAGATCGGCCACGCCGAGCCCTTCCAGTCCTTTCTCTCGCAGACGCTTGGAAGCGATCTCGACGATCCTGTCGTGCGTCTTCTGCTTTTCCAATTGCGAATGACCCATCGAAAATCTCCCGATATGCGGACTTGACTTATGTGGATTATAATCATAATCCTTGTAGATATCGATCATAATCCAGATCGAGCCATTTTCCAATAGGAGCCATTCCATGCGTCTCAAGAACAAGATCGCGCTCATTACCGGCGGCAACAGCGGTATCGGGCTTGCCACTGCCAAGGTTTTCGTTGCCGAAGGCGCGAAGGTCATCATCACCGGCCGCAACCCCGAAACGCTGGCAGCGGCCAAGAAAGCACTTGGCGGCGACGTGCTGACGCTGAAGATCGATCTCACAGACGTTGCGGCGGCGGAGAAGGTCTTCGCCGAGGCAGCTTCTGCCGTCGGCAAGTTCGATGTCGTCTTTGCCAATGCCGGCATCGGCGGCGCAACGCCGCTCGGCCAGACCTCGCTGGAACAGTTCGAAAAGATCATCAGCACCAACCTGACCTCGGTTTTCTTCACGGTTCAGTCGGCACTTCCGCATCTGAATGATGGCGCTTCTGTCATCCTCAACGGCTCGGTCCATGCCGTTCTTGGCGCGCCCGGCTGGTCGGCCTATGCCGCCACCAAGGGTGCCGTGCGCTCCATGACGCGCAACCTTGCCTCCGAGCTTGCGCCCCGCGGTATCCGCGTCAATCAGGTAACGCCGGGCGGCACGCGCACACCGATCTGGTCGCCCTATGCGCAGACCGAAGATGCGATGTCGGCACTCGAAGAAAAGCTCGGGAACATGAGCGCGCTTGGCCGCATGAGCGAAGCAGATGAGATCGCAAAGGCCGCGCTCTATCTCGCCTCCAGCGATTCCAGCAATGTCACCGGGATCGAAATTACCGTCGACGGCGGTATGACGAGCGCTCCCTCCGGCGCCAAGCTTTTCCGCGCCGCCTGAGCGGGCGGAAGCTAGCTGACTTTCACGACACCGGAGCGGCCGACGACACAGTTGCGGCCGCTCTTCTTTGCCTCGTAGAGGCGGCTGTCTGCCGCCGAAAGCACGGTCGTGAAGCTGGTACCGTCTTCGTCGGCGGTTGCAGCCCCTATGCTCACCGATACCGACGCATCATCGGGCGTCTTCACACTGGTCACGATCGTCCAGCGCAGGCGCTCGGCGAGCAGCAAGCCTTCCTCATGGCTTGTGCCTGGACAAACGGCGACAAACTCTTCGCCGCCGAATCGGAAGATACGGTCGCTGGAGCGCAGCGTCGTTCCTAGCCTCGAGGCAATGGCCTTCAGAACCTTGTCGCCCTGCAGATGGCCGAAGCCGTCATTGACGTCCTTGAAATGGTCGGCATCGATGATGAGAACGGTCGCGTACTGGCCCTGCCGCAGCGCTTCGCGCACCATCAGCGGCGCCTCCAGTTCCATGCGGCTGCGGTCATAGACGCCGGTCAACATGTCGCGGCCGGTGCGCTCCAGGAGATCGTTATAGCGCTCGCGGAATGTCAGATCCCCGAAGAGGTCGCTGATCGAGCGGGCCGAGGCGGCAACACCGTCCCGGCGGATACGGTATTCATAGACGGCGAACATCAGTGAATAGAGGCAGACGGCCAGCATCTTGGCTTTCCATCCAGCCCAGAAGGCCGTCATCGGCACGCCCACGAAATAATGCAGGCCGCTGAAGAAGAGGATCTGGTCAAATGTCAGAAGTACAAGGCCCGAGATCATGAAGCGCAGCACGACGCGGCGACGCGTGAAATCGCCAAGCTTCTCGTAGAGCAGGATGATGCCGAGCGAGTCGAGGTAGAGGATTGCCGTGCCCCACACCATCAGCCACCCCATTTCCTTCAGGAAATTAACGTCTGCCGGATGGCCGGGCGACAGATCCAGCGGCTGATGAAGCTGCAGCACCCAGGCAATGGCGACGGTCAGGAGATTGCCGAGAAACAGACCATAGATCGGCTGGCGGACGGTCGCCGCATCCTCCTGCAGGTAGAGCATGAGGATCATCATCAGCTTGCCGGAAAAGAAGATCGAAGACCCCGGCGATACGTTCCCGAATGGCAGGGAAACATAGAAGACCGCAGCAAGATAGGTCTCCATGAAATGCATGACGCCGAGCGCCGTCAGGAAGACACCCAGTCCGAGGCGCTGTCGAAAATGCAGGAGACTGACCATCAGCACGAAATAGCTGACGGCTTCGACGATGAAGAGCGCGGTGTTGAGGAGTTCCATCACTGCCCTCCGCCGACAACAGGAGCGCACGAGCGAGCCACAGCCACCGCGGCGGATCTTCTGGTCAATCGTCCGGAAAGCTCAAACACAAGCGGCGCCCTGCAAAACCTGCAGGCGCCACCTTCGCCATAATCCTTTAAGATTAGGTGATCAAACCAGCAGTTTCCGTCACCGAAATGCTGTCATAGTTTTGAAAAACAACGGGAAATGTCAGCTCGGACAAGGTTCGCCCGGCTCGCGCCCTCAGACCTGCCGAAGCTTCTCGCCATCGCTGAAAAGAGAGGGGCCGTGCTGGTCGATAATCTGCTGCGCCTTACGCACCGTGCATTCGATCGCATCATCGGACGAGGAGAAGAGATCGGCGCGGATGAACTTGCGCACGAGAACGTCCTCACCGACTTTCTTCTCGATCCGGCCGGCTAGACGATACTGGCCGCCTTCCTTCTGCGGCTCGGCATAGATGGTGCAATCGCCATAGAGCTGCGGCTCGCCGGAAGGACCCGCAGCCGCCTCATCTGAGGATTTGCCACCGCCGGAGAAGACCGAAAGAATGTTTGAAAGGAACGAAGCCATAATCCGCCTTTAGCACGCAGTGCTGTCTACGCAAAGTCAAATGATCAGGTTTGCGACGATCTCGTTTTCGGTGATGTCCTCGAAGCCCATGCCTGATCTTTCGAAATTGGCGACCAGCGTCGCGAAGTTCTCCGGAGCCGTCGTCTCGATGCCGATCAGGATCGAACCGAAATTGCGCGCCGATTTCTTGAGATATTCGAAGCGGGCGATATCGTCATGCGGTCCGAGAAGATTGAGAAAATCGCGCAACGCGCCGGGACGCTGGGCAAGGCGCAGGATGAAGTATTTCTTCAGACCGGCGTAGCGCATGGCCCTTTCCTTGACATCGGGCAGCCGCTCGAAATCGAAATTGCCGCCCGAGACGACAGCAACGATCGTCTTGCCTTTGATGGCCTCGCGATCCATGGCGGCGATCGCCGTCAGCGCCAAGGCTCCGGCCGGTTCCAGCACCACGCCTTCGACGTTCAGCATCTCCTGGATGGTGACGCAGATGGCGTTTTCCGGCATCAGCCTGACCTGTTCGGCCGAAAAACTCTTCAGCGCTGCGAAATTCAGGTCGCCGATGCGGGCGACCGCTGCGCCGTCGACGAAATTGTCGACCTTCGACAGCGTGACGATCTGCCCCGCTTCGAGGCTGCGGCGCAGGCTCGGCGCGCCGGCAGGCTCGGCAAAGACGAAGTCGGATTGCGGCACAACGCCGTCGAGAAAACCGGTGATACCGGCGGCAAGGCCGCCGCCGCCGACCGGCAAGAAGATCATATCCGGTACTGTTCCCTCGGGAAGCTGCTGCATGATTTCCGCGGCGACCGTCGCCTGCCCCTCGATGATATCAGCATGATCGAAGGGCGGCACCATGACGCCGCCGATCGCCTCCACATGATCGCGGGCCGCCTGATAGCACTGGTCGAAGAAATCACCGATGAGTTCGATGGTGATGAAGCCGGCGCCGAACATGCGGGTCTTGTCGATCTTCTGCTGCGGCGTGGTGACCGGCATGAAGACGACGCCCGGCACGCCGAAATGGCGGCAGACGAAGGCAAAGCCCTGCGCATGATTGCCGGCGGAGGCGCAGACGAAGGTCTTGCCGCCCGCGCCCTTGGCAATCGCCTTGCGGAAGAAATTGAATGCGCCGCGGATCTTGTAGGATCGCACCGGCGAAAGATCCTCGCGCTTCAGCCAGATATCGGCGCCATAGCGGGCGGAAAGGTGATCATTGAGCTGTAGCGGCGTTGCGGGGAAAAGGCTGCGCATCGCCTCTTCGGCGCCTTCGACATCGTGTCTTGTCACGGGCGTTCGTCCATTCTTCAAAAATCCAGACGTCGCTATGACACAGGCCGCTTGTGGAAAGAAGCCCGTTTGCGCCATTTGCGGTTCGCCCGATGAAAGGCTTCCTTAAGCGCGTCTCCAGATTGCGCCCAAGATCCAGGTCACGTGGACGGCTTTTAACTTGATGTCGCACAGCAATTGCTAATATGACAGCAAGATGACATCCAAGATCACAAAGCTACTGGCATGGCTTCTTCTCGCCTTCATCCTGTTCGTGACAGTTTCACCGATCGAATTGCGACCTCACACGATCGAGACACCTGACATCGACCGCGCTGCGGCTTACCTGGCGGCAGGGCTGGCTTTCGCTCTTGCTTATCCGAGACAATGGAAAATGGTCGCCGCGCTGCTGATCTTCGGTGCCATCGCGATCGAATATCTGCAGTACCTGTCGCCGACGCGGCATGCGCGCCTTCACGATGCAGGCGTCAAGGCAGCAGGCGCAGCAGTCGGCCTAGTCGCCGGCTGGGCCTTCAACAAATGGCGGGAGGCAAGAACCATGGCGAACGCCGCCGCAGAATTTGCCAGACGCTGACCGTAGACAGGGACGTTAAAGCCCGCGCAGTTGCAAGGCCCAGAAGAACAACGGCACCGCTGCCACTGCCGTTCCCAATAGCAGGAGGGCACTCATCTTGAAAAGTCTGATGCGACGCGTCCTTGCACCATTCCAGTCGTAAACCATCGCCTTACTCCCACTAAGACAATACTTACTCAACCGCACAGTGCCTACATTTTTTGCACCGTTGAGGCCATAGACAAGCGCTGCCTATGGTTTATTCACATTATACAAGCATATTCGAACGGATTTATAAAGATGGCGCGAGCGACGGGGATCGAACCCACGGGAGCATCCCAGAAAGATGCTCGCTTCTGTCACAACTCTACCTCTTAAGTCAGCGCTCAGTATCAAGCTGCTGCGGGGCGCTTCGATCGCGCCGCCCTCGCTTCAGGATACCTTGAAAGCATACTCCCGAGTATCAAGGGGACACTCACGTTCACCGGCGGTACAAACGCCGAGCGGCAACCACGGATATCTCGCTGCGCCAACCCACGGCTTTCTTGTCGCGGTGTTGCGGGGATCTGGCGCTGCCAACTGTCGAGAGATATGGAATTCAGCCAAGGTTCCTGCGTTTCTCCAGATCGCTGGTCGTTGAGACGATCTCGCCGGCACCCGCCTTGATCAGCCCCTCGCGGATATGCTGCGTATCGGATTCTTGGGTGTAGTGCAGCGTAGCGAGGAACGGCTCGATGCGGAAGTCGGGCGCAAGCGCTTTGACCTGCTTCATATGTGCGGATGCGGCAATATCGTCGCCGAGCCAGCCATAGCAGGCCGCGACGAAAGCGTGCTGGACGTGGTCCATGGCGGAAAGATGCATGAAGGCCTCGATCGCCTCGCCATATTGCCGGGCGGTGAACTGGGCCTTTCCGAGGTGACTCCAAAAACGAGCCGGATGATGCGGGTTGAGCCGCATGGCCTTGCGGATCCATTCGACTCCTTCTTCCGGCCGGCCGAGCCAGGTCAGCAACTCACCCTGCTGAACCACCACCAGGTCGTAATTGGGGTTGAGCGAGAGGGCGCGCTCCTGGTGATAGCGTGCCGTCGTCAGTTGGTTGTTGTTGACATTGACCGCGGCGAGAATGCGATGCACGTCGGCGTCGTTGTCGTCGAGCGCAAGCGCCCGCTCCAGCTCGGAATTGACTTGCGCCCAAACCGCATCCTTGTCACTGCACCAGTCGTTCACCCACGCCTGTCCGAGGATGCAAGCCCGCCAGGCATGGGCATGCGCATAGCCTGGGTCGAGTTCGATGGCCCTGTCGATCAGCGCCTGGGCTTGCGTATTGTCCGAGGCGCTGCTTCGATGGTGCAGCACCTTGGCCGCGAGCGCACATTCGTAGGCGGCCATGTTTGCCGGCTTCGTGCGGGCGAGTTGGTCTCGCTGGGCCGCCTCGACGCGCCCGGGAAGCGTGGCCGCGATCGCGGCCGTCACCTCGTCCTGGATGGCGAAAATGTCGTCGAGTTTGCGGTCGTATTTGTCCGCCCAGACATGGGCATCGTTGACCGCATCGATCAACTGGACCGTGACGCGCACCCTGTCGCCGATTTTCCGTACGCTGCCTTCGACCAGGTACTGGGCGCCGAGCTTCTCGGCCACCTCGCGCACATTGACGGGTTGGTTCTTGTAGACGAAGCTGGAGTTGCGCGAGATGACGAAGAGCTCGTGGCGGCGCGACAGTTCGGTGAGGATATCCTCGGTCAGGCCGTCGGCAAAGAACTCCTGCTCGGGATCGCCGCTCATGTTGTTGAAAGGAAGAACGACGATCGTGGGTTTGGAAGCGGTACGCTTGCCGTCCGCGGCATTCGCCGCCGACGCCAGGACGGTGTCGTCGACCCCGACCCGGTAAAGGTGAACCGGACGGCTGATATTCTTCAGTACCTTCTCACCAAGGTCCTCGATGGCCACTTCGAGTCGGTCGGCAATTTGCGTCGCCACCGCCGCCGTGATGCAGATGCCTCCGACGTCGGCCAGTTGTTCGACGCGCGCGGCAATGTTCACACCATCGCCGAAAATGTCATCGTCGTCGAAAATGATATCGCCGACATTGATGCCGATCCGGAATTCGATCCGTCGATCCTGCGGCACGTCAGAATTGCGCCGCTTCATGCGCTGCTGGATTTCCACGGCGCATCTCACAGCGTCGGTCACGCTCTGGAATTCGACCAGCATACCGTCGCCCGTCGTCTTGATGATACGGCCCTCGTTCTTGGCGATGGCAGGGTCGATCAACTCTATCCGGTGGGTTCTGAGGCGGGCGAGCGTGCCTGCTTCGTCCGCCTCCATCAGTCGGCTATAGCCTGCCATGTCGGCCGCTAGGACTGCTGCTAATCTTTGTTTCATCGATTTGCCACAAAGGATTCGCCATGACCGGACTGGAATTGGCGGCCTTGATGCTATTCTACTGCAGGCCGGTGCAATCGCCTATCTAAATCAGCGTCCACGGATGATATGAGGCGGGCAAAGCAACCAGCGCTTTGACATCCGTGAATATCGATGAGGCCCATACTAGCTGCCCCTTCCCCAGGAAATATCGGGATTTCTGTTCGAGGGAGGATAAGCTGCTTTCAAACGATAATTCATGTGGTGCGAGCGACGGGGATCGAACCCGTATAGCCTAAGGCCGAGGGATTTTAAGTCCCTTGCGTCTACCAGTTTCGCCACGCTCGCGCGCTGTCCAGATCAACGACTTAGGCGGATTCGTCAAGTTTTTGTTTGCAGGACAACCTCTGCGTTTTGCGAAACCTGCCGATCACTTTATCCCAAAAATAAAACGGCGGCCCAAGGGACCGCCGTCTCAGAACGTGATTGTGGCGAAGCTCAAGCCAGTTTTGCAGCAATCTTGGCGACGTGCGCGCCCTGATACTTGGCAGCTTCGAGTTCGATTGCCGAAGGCTGGCGGGAACCGTCGCCGTTGGTGATGGTGGATGCGCCGTAGGGCGAGCCGCCCTTGACTTCTTCCGTACCCATCTGGCCCTGGAATGCGTAGGGAAGGCCGACATAGGCCATCCCCTGATGGAGGAAGGTTGGGACGAAACCGAGGATCGTCGATTCCTGGCCACCGTGCTGGGTCGCGGACGAGGTAAACATCGAGCCGACCTTGTCGACGAGCTTACCGGTGAACCACAGGCCGCCCGTCTGGTCCCAGAAGTTGCGCATCTGCGATGCGACCGTGCCGAAGCGCGTGCCGGCGCCGACGATGATTGCATCGTAATCAGGCAGTTCGTCGACTGTGGCGATCGGGGCTGCCTGATCGAGCTTGTAGTGGGAAGCTTTGGCGACTTCTTCGGAAACCAGTTCCGGAACGCGCTTGACAACAACTTCAGCGCCGGCGGACTTCGCGCCTTCCGCTACGGCATAAGCCATGGTTTCGATGTGGCCATAAGCCGAATAGTAGAGGACGAGAATCTTCGCCATTGTTATCTCCAACGAGGACTGGTTGAATTTCGTGACCGCGACCGTTCTACCAGCGCATCCGGTTCAACATAGTCCTGCACGCAAGAACTCACTGTTCACCGCCTGTAGACGAAATTTCACTTGCCGTTTCGTTTCGACCCTTGGGCCGCGTCGCTTTGCCGTTTGCAAAGTGGCCAAACGGCGCTACCTATTTCCAAGCTTCACACCACGGAAATATCCCCATGAGCAATGAGACTGTCGTTACCGCCGCCATGCTTGCCATCGGCGACGAGCTCCTTTCCGGCCGCACCAAGGACAAGAATATCGGCCACCTAGCCGACATGCTGACCATTTCGGGCATAGACCTGAAGGAGGTGCGCATCGTTGCCGACGAGGAGGATGCGATCGTCGAGGCACTGAATGCGCTTCGCGGCAAATACGATTATGTTGTCACCTCGGGCGGTATCGGGCCGACGCATGACGATATCACCGCGGATGCCGTCTCGAAGGCGTTCGGCGTGCCCTGCGAGCATGATACGGCGGCGATGGCGCTGCTTGCCGAAATGTACAGGCGCCGCGAAATGGAATTCACCGAGGCCCGCCAGCGTATGGCCCGCATGCCGCGCGGCGCCGCACATATCGCCAACCCGGTCTCCACCGCGCCCGGCTTTGTCATCGGCAATGTCTATGTGATGGCCGGCGTTCCGCAGGTCTTCCAGGCCATGGTCGACAATGTGCTGCCGACGCTGAGGACAGGCACGCCCGTCCTCTCGTTCGCTATCGCCTGCCCCTATGGCGAAGGCGAGATCGGAACGCCGCTCACGGCGATCCAGAAGGCACATCCGGAAACCAGCATCGGCTCCTATCCCCGGTATGTCGGGCAGAAATTTTCGACCGAAATCGTCGTGCGCGGTCGCTCGCAGGATGTGATCGAGGCTGCGGGTGCGGACGTGCGGGCCATGATCGAGGATATCAGACGCAGGAAGGACATTGCCGAGAACTATCAGGCGGAAGCGTGAAGGAGGTTCTGCGGTCTTGATCCCGGTCAAGGAACCGCAGCGTGCCCCGGCGCATTTCTTTCCTCGCGGACCATTATTTCAGCCGTAAAGGAGAATTGATATGTCTTATAAAACCATTCTCGCCATTCTGGATACAGCAGACAATAGCGGTGCCGTTGCCGATTTCGCCTTTGCCATTGCCGCTGAAAGCGGCGCCCATGTGATCGGCCTGCATGCCGAAACGATCGCCGCCGTGCCGCTGCTCGCGCCAATGGAAATTCCCGATCCGGTCGCCGTGCAGGCGCTTCAGGATATGGCCCATTCCGAAACTGTCGAGGTCGAGCGGATTTTCCGCGCCCGTGGCGAGGCTTTCGGTGCTTCGTTCGAATGGCGCGCCTTTGCCACATCGACGGGATACGGCTCGGCGCCCCTGATCGAAAGCGCGCGCAGCGCCGACCTGCTGATCGCCTCGCAGGCCGATCCGGCAAGGCGCTCCGACAGCCATGTTGATGTCGATGACTTCCTGTTCGAAAGCGGCCGCCCGGTGCTGATGATCCCCTACATCATTCGCCAGCCGAAGCCGATCAAGCGCGTGCTGATTGCCTGGAACGGCTCCAAGGAAGCCACACGCGCCACTTTCGACGCCCTGCCGATCCTGAAGGCTGCCGAAGCGGTAGAAATCTTCTCGGTCGATCCGGCCGAAACGGCCACGCAGTCGCCAGCGACAGCCGGCGCGGAGATCGCCGCAACGCTTGCCCGTCACGGCGTGAACGTAACGCTCGCCACGGCCGCAAGCGGCGACAAGAACGCCTCGCACATCATCGAGAACCGGCTTTCGGACGACAGCATCGACCTTCTGGTCATGGGCGCCTATACGCATTCATGGCTGTGGCAGGCGATCTTCGGCGGGACGACGAAGACACTTTTGCAGTCCATGACGGCGCTGACATTGCTCTCGCGTTAAGCCCGCTCTTGCCTTTTGTCTCCAAATCCCGCTAATTGCGGCGACCGATGATATCAGGCTTCGGCATCCATCGCGCAGTTCCGGCTGCGCGATTTGCGTTTTGCCAGCCGATGTTCATTCGGTCGCCGGCAAACGGCGTGTCTTTTTTCATGCCGCGGAGCAGCCCAATGTCCCTTCCCGATAAAGCCTTCCCCGTCTCCTGGGATCAGTTCCACCGCGATGCGCGCGCGCTTGCCTGGCGGCTTGCGGGCCTCGGCCAGGAATTCAAGGCGATCGTCTGCATCACGCGCGGCGGCCTTGTTCCGGCGGCGATCATTTCGCGCGAACTGAACATCCGCCTCATCGAAACGGTTTGCGTCGCCTCCTATCATGACTACGTCAATCAGGGCGACATGGTGCTGCTCAAGGGCATTGCGCCCGAACTCATGGAAAACGGCGGCGAAGGCGTTCTCGTCGTCGACGATCTCACGGATACCGGCAAGACCGCCGCTCAGGTGCGCGGCATGCTGCCCAAGGCGCATTTCGCCTGCGTCTACGCCAAGCCCAAGGGCGTGCCGACGGTCGATACCTTCATCACCGAAGTCAGCCAGGACACCTGGATCTACTTCCCCTGGGATATGGGCTTCACCTACCAGGAGCCGATCGCCAAGGGCGCGCGCGGCTAGAGTATCCGTTTTGTTTTCACGCAATTCCGGGACGCAAAACCGCCTCGCACTTTTGCTGAAATTGCTCCAACAGCCGCCAACGCGAGCAACCTCTGGTTTTGCTACCGGAAATTGTCCCAATTTTTGTCTCCCCGGTAGCGGATTCCAGCCCCTGTTCGGTAACGTCCGTTTTATTTTATTAGCATAGCGTCAGGCAACTACCGGTCGCAGAGGCCGGATTCAAAGTGCGGCTGAATGCGGGTTGGGGAAGCGCAATGGCATGCTGGGGCAAGATTCGAACGGCAGCAGCCTTCGGGCTGATCTGCTGCCTGTTTTCTTATACGCCTGCCGGGGCTGAACCGGCCTATATCGGCCTCGTGCGGGACTATGTCGAAAAGCTGGTCCGGCCGATGGTCAAGGCTCCTGTCGTCATGAAGGCGATCGAGGAGCAGAACGCCAAATTCGGCGATGTCAGCGAGATGGACATGCGGGTGCTCGACGAAACTTACCGGGCGGAGGTCGCGCAGGGCGACTTCCAGATGGTCAAGGCGCTGATGGCTAAATCCATCTCGCATTATCTCAAATCGAAGCAGGACGATTCGCAGGGAGCGATCATCGAGTTCTTCGTCACGGACCGCTACGGGCTGAATGTCGGCCAGAGCACCATCACGACAGACTATTGGCAGGGTGACGAGGATAAATTTCTGAAAACCTTCGCCCTCGGTTCGCAGGATATCTATGTCGGCCGGGCTGAGCGCGACGAGTCGACGCAGCATCTGGAGACTCAGGCGAGCTTCGTCGTCACCGACGAAAAGGGCAAGCCGATTGGCACCGCGACCGTCACGATCGCCATCGACGCCCTCTAGAAACTGCTGATTTCCCTGAACGAATCGATAAGCGCATTTACGTCGTAAAAGCCATCCTAACTTTTGCCGCACTCGATTTTTCTGACATTCCGCTTCTTCCCTCGTTAACCCACCGCCGCAAGCCCTTGTATTTTCAGGCTTACCCGGATTTTCCCCAGTCTCCACAGGGACATCCACAAGATGTTGTGGTTAGTAAACGGTTACGTTCCACCCCTTGACGGAATCAGCCGTTTCAAACTTAATGTTTCAGATGTTGCGGCGGCGACTGAACCGGAGGTAACGAGCCCGGTTCTCCCAAGGAAAATCGAACGCGGAATCAGGGTGTTGAACCGTCGGAAACGGTGACGCCCGTAGGGTTTTTTGCGCCTTTTTCCAGCCTCAAAAAGCGATATCGGGGACTGGTAAAACTTAGCTGTTAACACTATATTTAGCGTTTGCAGCCAGCCTCACCACAAGATACAGGAAAGACATCTCCGGATGACAATCCTGTCACAAGACGGAACGAGCATCGGCTGCGCGAAGGGACAACGTGTAGCCGGATGGAAATTTTGCGCCCTTTCGGGTGCCAACAAGAGGTTAAGGACATGCGCATCGAACGTCGGTTTACGAAGGCTGGTCAAGGCGCCTATGCGGATATCGAATTCCGCAAGGCGACGAGTGAGATCAAGAACCCTGACGGGTCGATCGTCTTCCGCCTCGAAAACATCGACGTTCCCGCGCAGTTCTCCCAGGTCGCGACAGATGTTCTGGCGCAGAAATATTTCCGCAAGGCCGGCGTCCCTGCCCGCCTGAAGAAGGTAGAAGAGAACGATGTCCCCTCTTTCCTGTGGCGCTCCGTTGCCGACGACGCGGCGCTGAAGAGCCTGCCGAAGGACGAACAGACCGGCTCGGAAACCGACGCACGTCAGGTCTTCGATCGTCTTGCCGGCACCTGGACCTATTGGGGTTGGAAGGGTGGCTACTTTTCCTCGGAGGAAGATGCCGCCGCCTTCAAGGACGAGCTTGCCTATATGCTCGCCACGCAGCGCGTTGCCCCGAACTCCCCGCAGTGGTTCAATACCGGCCTGCACTGGGCCTATGGAATCGACGGTCCTGGCCAGGGCCATTTCTATGTCGACCCCTTCACCGGCAAGATCACCAAGTCCAAGTCGGCCTACGAACATCCGCAGCCGCATGCCTGCTTCATCCAATCCGTCGAAGACGACCTCGTCAACGAAGGCGGCATCATGGACCTGTGGGTGCGTGAAGCCCGTCTCTTCAAGTACGGTTCCGGCACCGGCTCCAACTTCTCCATGCTGCGCGGCGAAGGCGAAAAGCTTTCCGGCGGCGGCCGCTCTTCCGGCCTGATGAGCTTCCTCAAGATCGGCGACCGCGCTGCAGGCGCCATCAAGTCTGGCGGCACGACCCGCCGTGCGGCCAAGATGGTCGTCGTCGATATCGACCATCCCGATATCGAGGAATATATCAACTGGAAGGTCAAGGAAGAGCAGAAGGTTGCCGCTCTCGTGACCGGCTCCAAGGTCGTCGCCCAGCATCTGAAGGCGATCATGAAGGCCTGCGTCAATTGCGAAGGCGACAATGGTGATTGCTTCGACCCGGCCAAGAACCCAGCGCTCAAGCGCGAAATCCGCGCCGCCAAGAAGGATCAGGTTCCGGAAAACTATGTCCAGCGCGTCATCCAGTTCGCCCGCCAAGGCTACAAGGACATGGAGTTCAAGACCTACGATACGGACTGGGATTCGGAAGCCTATTTGACCGTTTCCGGCCAGAACTCCAACAACTCGGTCTCGATCAAGGACAACTTCCTGCGCGCTGTCGAAGAAGATGGCGACTGGAGCCTGACCGCCCGCAAGGACGGCCGGGTGATGAAGACGCTAAAGGCCCGCGACCTCTGGGAAACGATTTCCTATGCCGCCTGGGCATCGGCCGATCCGGGCATCCACTTCAACACGACGATGAACGACTGGCACACCTCGCCGGCCGGCGGCCCGATCCGTGGCTCGAACCCGTGCTCGGAATACATGTTCCTCGATGACACGGCCTGCAACCTTGCTTCGCTGAACCTCCTGCAGTTCAAAGACAAGGCCACCAAGCGCATCAATATCGGCGATTACGAACACGCAGTTCGCCTGTGGACCGTCGTGCTCGAAATCTCCGTCATGATGGCGCAGTTCCCGTCGAAGCGCATTGCCGAGCTTTCCTACGAATACCGCACGCTCGGCCTCGGCTACGCCAATATCGGCGGCCTGCTGATGTCGACTGGCATCCCCTATGACAGCGCCGAAGGCCGCGCCATTGCCGGCTCGCTGACGGCGATCATGACCGGCATCTGCTACGCAACCTCGGCCGAAATGGCTGCCGAACTCGGCCCGTTCCCGAACTACGAGCCGAACCGCGAGCACATGCTGCGCGTCATCCGCAACCATCGCCGCGCCGCCCATGGTGAGAATGCCGGTTACGAGGCTCTCTCGGTCAACCCGGTCGCGCTGATCCATCAGGAAAACCCGGACCAGGATCTCGCAGCCCATGCAATGGCTGCCTGGGACAAGGCGCTCGAACTCGGCGAGAAGCACGGCTACCGCAATGCGCAGGTCTCGGTCATCGCACCGACCGGCACGATCGGCCTCGTCATGGATTGCGACACGACCGGCATCGAGCCTGACTTCGCGCTCGTAAAGTTCAAGAAGCTCGCCGGCGGCGGCTATTTCAAGATCATCAACCGCGCCGTTCCGGATGCACTGCGCACGCTCGGCTATTCCGAAAGCCAGATCGCCGAGATCGAGGCTTACGCTGTCGGCCACGGCAACCTCAACCAGGCCCCGGCCATCAACCCCTCGACGCTGAAGGCCAAGGGCTTCACCGACGAGAAGGTGGAAGCCGTCAATGCGGCTCTGAAGAGCGCCTTCGACATCAAGTTCGTCTTCAACCAGTGGACGCTCGGCGCCGACTTCCTGAAGACCACACTGAAGGTCTCCGACGAACAGCTGACCGACATGAGCTTCAGCCTGCTCGAGCATATCGGCTTCTCGAAGAAGGACATCGAGGCTGCGAATATCCACGTTTGCGGTGCGATGACGCTGGAAGGCGCGCCTTTCCTCAAGAAAGAGCATCTGCCGGTCTTCGATTGCGCCAATCCGTGCGGCAAGATCGGCAAGCGCTACCTCTCGGTCGAAAGCCATATCCGCATGATGGCGGCCGCCCAGCCCTTCATCTCGGGTGCGATCTCGAAGACGATCAACATGCCGAACGAGGCAACCGTCGAGGATTGCAAGAACGCCTATATGCTCTCCTGGAAGCTCGGCCTGAAGGCAAATGCCCTCTACCGTGACGGTTCCAAGCTGTCGCAGCCGCTCAACGCTTCGCTGATCGAGGACGAGAGCGACGAGGATGCACTGGAAGATCTGATCCAGCAGCCGCTCGCAGCCCAGGCCGTGACGGTCACCGAAAAGATCATCGAGAAGGTCATCGAGCGTGTTTCCCGCGAACGCGAGAAGCTGCCGAACCGTCGCCAGGGCTACACCCAGAAGGCTGCCGTCGGCGGTCACAAGGTTTATCTGCGCACCGGCGAATTCGGTGACGGCCGCCTCGGCGAGATCTTCATCGACATGCATAAGGAAGGTGCGGCCTTCCGTGCGATGATGAACAACTTCGCCATCGCCATCTCTCTCGGCCTGCAATACGGCGTTCCGCTGGAAGAATATGTGGAGGCCTTCACCTTCACCAAGTTCGAGCCGGCCGGCATCGTCATCGGCAATGACGCGATCAAGAACGCCACGTCGATCCTCGACTACGTGTTCCGCGAACTCGCCGTTTCCTATCTCGGCCGTCACGATCTGGCGCATGTCGATACGTCCGACTTCTCCAACACCGCGCTCGGCAAGGGCATCCAGGAAGGCAAGACGAACCTCGTCTCGACCGGCTGGACCCGCGGCTACAAGCCGACGCTTGTCTCGAACACCGGCAGCGACCGTCAGCTCGGCGAGCCGAAGGGTGCGGCAACGGCAGCCCCTGCCCGCGCCTCCTCGACCGGCTCGGTGACCTCTTTTGCAGGTGCAGCCGCCCGCAAGCTGGAGCCGACCGTGGCGATCTCCACCTCAGAAATCGTCGCCTTCAAGCGCGATTACGAAGAGCGCGCCAAGGAGCTGGCTGAAGAGATTGCCGAGGAAGTGCTCGAAGAAGCAGGCACCGACGCAACCGCCCTCTTCTCCGACAAGGCCGCAGCCGACGCTGCCACCGCCAAGACGGAAGCCAAGAAGGTGGAAGCCGAACGCCGCGCCCGCTCGATCATGCAGGGCTATACGGGTAACATGTGCAGCGAGTGCCAGAACTTCACGATGGTGCGCAACGGTACCTGCGAGAAGTGCGACACTTGCGGCGCGACGAGTGGGTGCAGCTGATCTCTTCGGGAAATCTTGGCCGCCGTCACTCGTTTGAAGCGCGGTCATAAAAGTGAGCTAGAAATTGAAATGGCCGGACCCGAATGGTCCGGCCATTTTCATATCGGGTCGCGCCCAATCATGCGGGCGATGGTTTTCCTTGAATAATTCGGAGAAATCGTCTCCCGCGCAAAGCAAACCGCGCCCGATAGATGTGTAATGCCAAACCCGATGATGCCCACAGGCCGGAGTCCGGCGACCGAATGGCGGGCGGTGAAGGGAGAATTCATCCTGCACTAAAAAGTGTTTAGTCCCGGCATTGCCAAACGATCAGACATGCGCTTCGCCATGGGGAAAATCACCGTCGTCCAACTTGCGGCGTAGTGTGCCGTAGAGAATGACGGCATAGAAGACAACCACGATCGTGATCACCGGCCAGCCGGGAATCGGTCCGAGTGCCGCGTTGTCGACAATATAGCTCCACGAATGTGCCAGCTCTTGCGACGCACCTTCCGCTTGCAGCTTTGGCGTCGAGATCTTCAAGATCCACGCCATCAGCAGGATCGCATACATCCAGCAATAGTTCCGCCGCAGCCGCCGCTGCATAGCCTCGAAATAGCCGAGGAGAAGCCGCGGTGCACGTAGGCTCTTGGCAATCGATAGCGCCCAATCGGGATTGAGCTCGGCTTCGGGCATCAAAATCTGCGCAAAATAGCTGCGCTCCATTTGCCGCACCCGCGCACGATAAACATCGAAGAAGCGATAACGTCGCGCCTCGATCATCAGCAGCAATGTGATCAGCAACATGCCAAACAACAACACGCCATGATGGGACGTTGGTGTCGACAAGGACACGGAGAGCAGCGCCGCCACGACGGTGATCGCCCAGTTCGACGTCCGGTCGATGCGGTCCCGCCAACTGGTCATCCGCGCGAGCTCGCCGCGGTAATAATGGTTCAGGGTGTTGGTGATTTCCCCCGTCGTCGTGGGTAGCGGCGGCCGTTCAGTGTCCGTGGCGCTATCCAGGAGATGGGATGTAGTGAGCTCCGTGGCCATCGTTGTCTCCTCCTCGCATTTGCTCTTTCTCGCAGCGGTCTTTGGCCCGCCGCTGCTGCGAAGGAATATCTTGCTCCTTCCACCCAACCATCGCAAAAGCTATTCAAAAGGTTTTAACAAGCAGCGCGATCTGAAGTGAGCTAGAAATTGAAATGGCCGGACCCGAAAGGTTCGGCCATTTTCATATCGGAATACTGATATAAGCAATGAGGATTGGGCCGGATAGGCTCGGCCTCGTCCAGAGGGATTAGAAACGACGCGCTGCTTCCAGCTTGTTTCCGACGATGCTGTCGATCCGATCCAGCACGTCAGACATCAGCCTGCTCTTGTGCGAGAGAGCGGCGAGATTGTCCTGCAACTGGCTCGCGCGCAAGTCGCCGAGGATGATGGTCGAGGCGTTTTTGTTGGCGAGGCACCGAGATGGGTCATCGACCGGCCGATCAGAAAACAGCTCCAGGCGCTACGCGTCTGCAGTCTTTATTCAAAGCGGTCGGCAATCTCTCATGGGATCCGCTGTATTCGACTCGCAGCACCGCCACGTCCTCCCCTCGTTCGAAACGCTCGCGCCGTAATCCTGTCGCAATAGTCGTCGTGAACATAGGATCGGAAAGGTGGGTGATGCATGAAGATCCTGTTGGTCGAAGACGAGACCAGACTGGCGGAAACGGTTGCGGCCTCTCTTGGCAAGAACGGCATCGCGGTGGACCACACCGCTCTCCTTGGGGATGCAATCGAACTCGCCCGACAACAGACCTATGATGCGATCGTGCTCGACAGACGCCTGCCGGACGGCGACGGCATCACATTCATCCCTTGGTTACGAGGCTCCGGCGTCGTGACGCCGGTCATCGTCCTGACGGCCAGAAACGAGCCGAAGGAAAGGGTCGCGGGCCTGGACCTCGGCGCCGACGACTATCTGGGCAAGCCGTTTCTGATGGAGGAGCTTTTCGCTCGACTGCGGGCGGTATTGCGACGCCCGTCGGCCTTGGCGGAACCGTCCATAGTCGCAGGACGGATGACTGTAGATCCGATCCGGATGGACGTCATGATCGGCGAACTGCAACTCGATCTGCCTCGTCGAGAGCTGATGGTGCTCGTTACTCTTGCGAAGCGAAAAGGTAAGACCGTCCTCAGATCGGTGCTGGAAACCGAAATCTACAATTACGAGGAAACCATCCAATCCAACGCGCTGGATGCTCATGTCTCGCGACTGAGAAAACGCCTAACTGACGCGGACGCCGGCGTGTCCATTCACAACATCCGCGGGGTAGGATACCTGCTGAAGGAGCGTTGATGCGATTTCCGAATACGTCGTCGCTGTGGTGGAGACTGAGTTGGCAGCTAAGCGTGCCATTCGTCGTCATCACGGCATCGGAGATCGTCGCTCTGTGCATCTATGGGGCGATGATCCATTCTCCGAACGTCGGTATGCAGCACCGGCTTTTGAATGCCCTGGAGGGGTCCTTGAACTACGAACCTGGACGAGGACTTCGCATCAAGGACAGCGAAGAGCTCACAGCGTTGAAGAAGGATACCCCCAATCTCTTTTTCTACGCTGCGGCCCCAGACGGAACGGCTGTGGCATATGGGAACATTCCACCTGCGTACACACAGCTCACCAAGTTCGTGCCGCTTATCAAGGACGCCGATATTCGCGACACGTCGGCAAGTGGCCCGGTGCCGGCTTCAGTCGACGACTTTGAGATCAATACGACCGAGATCCGGGTGCTTTACGGCGGTCGCAACGGAAGCGAGTCGACATTTCTTGCGCTGCTCGGCAGCGCATATCCGATCTACGTGCCTCTGCTCGCGGTTACTCTGCCCGCCCTCTTCTTCGCCGTGCCGCGACTGGTCAGGCGTTCGCTCTTAGGGCTGAGCCACGTCGTACAGAAAGCGCCGGAGATTGACCCGCGCCAGCCGGGATCCCGGCTTCCGGTGGATCGGGTTCCGAGCGAGGTCGTTCCGCTTATCCACGCATTCAACTCCGTTCTGGAGCGCCTCGAGCAGCAGTTCGCAGCCAGAGAGCGTTTTCTGATCGACGCCGCACACGAACTCCGCACGCCGATCGCCGTCATGCAGACGCGTATCGATACGACCCTGGAAGGAAGCACGCGCGAGACCATGATGGATGACATCGGGCGTCTGCGGGAGACGGCGGAGCAATTGCTCGACTTCGAACGGAGCGAGCAGTCGCCGGAGCCGTTTGAACAAGCCGACCTGGTGGAAGTCGCCAGGAACGTCGTTGCCGACCAAGCTCCGCTTGCCATAAGAAATGGATATGAGATCTCGTTCGACAGTGACGTCGACGAGCTTTATCGCCTGGTAAGTCCGTCGGCGATGTCACGCGCCATAGGTAACCTCGTGCGCAATGCGATCGACCATGGCGGAAATAGCGGCACGATATCGGTTCGCGTGTCCGAATGTGGAGGCATCTCGGTTTCGGACGAAGGCCCCGGAATTCCAGCAGCGCATCGAGACCTCGTGTTCGAACCATTTTACAGGGTCACACCGCGGAGCACGGGTGCCGGCCTCGGATTGAGCATCGTGAAGCAGATCGTGACCCGTCACCGCGGGAGCGTGGCCCTCGAAGGCAATCCGACAGGAACGACGGTGACCATCAGCCTGTGACAGATACAGCGATCAGCGGCCCGCTCTGACGAGCGGTCAATGAAGCGCGGTAAAAATGAAATGGCCGAACCAAAAGGTCCGGCCATTTCGTATTGGAATAAGGATAAGAGCAAAGGTGTTCGATCTAACTTTGGCCTTGCCTAAAAGCGGCGCGGTGCTTCCGGCTTGTTGCCGACGATGCTGTCGATCCGCTCCATGACGTCAGTCGTCACCTTGTCCTTGTGCGAGAGGGCCGCGAGATTATCCTGCAACTGGCTTGCGCGCGATGCTCCAAGGATGACGGTAGAGACGTTCTTGTTGGCGAGGCACCAGAGAAGGGCGAGATGGGTAATCGACAGGCCGATCTCGTCCGAGAGCTTTGCAAGCTGGCGAACCTGTTCGAGCTGGGCGCGGCCGGCATCGGTGGACCATTTTTCCTTCAGCCATTCGTAGCCGGGCAGGTTCATACGGCTGTCGGCCGGTACGCCGTCATTGTATTTGCCGGTGAGCACACCCGAGGCGAGCGGCGACCAGATGGTGGTGCCGAGGCCGATCAAGTCGTAGAGCGGAAGGTAATCGGCTTCGACCTTCTGGCGTTCGAAGATGTTGTATTGCGGCTGCTCCATGGTCGGCGGCGTGATGCGGAGATCCCGGGCAACGGCATAGGCTTCCGTCAATTGCTGCGCGGACCATTCCGACGTTCCCCAGTAGAGAACCTTGCCCTGGGCGACGAGATCGTGCATCGCCCGGACCGTTTCCTCGATCGGCGTGTCGATATCCGGGCGGTGGCAGAAGTAGAGGTCGAGATAATCCACCTGCAGTCTCTTCAGCGCTGCGTGGCAGGCGTCCGTCACATGTTTGCGCGACAGGCCGCGTTGCGTCGGCTTTTGACCTCCCCAGAAGACCTTGCTGGATACGACGTAGCTGTCGCGGCTCCAGGCAAGCGACTTCAGCGCCTCGCCCATGACGATTTCGGACTTGCCGCTTTCGTACCCTTCCGCGTTGTCGAAGAAGTTTATCCCATTGTCGTAGGCGAGCTTCATGAGGTCGACGGCATCGCCGCCATTGACCTGCTTGCCGAACGTGACCCACGATCCGAAGGAGAACTCGCTCACCTTCAGACCCGACTTCCCCAAACGACGATATTCCATCATGCAGCTCCCATAGGTTATGAAAATGTGCCGCCTCCCAAGCGAGGTCGGCGTGATGCGATCAAGCGATTATCGATTTCTTGCACTTTATGTCACCGGCAGCAATATGCGAAGCTCCGCCATCACAGAAAACTGCGTCCTTTTGCATCACCTCTGCTTATCTGACAATATTGGATCGTTTTCAATGGCTTCAGCGGCGAAAGCCGTCGTCCCCCGGTCCGCTGCGCTAGCGATCCAGCATTCAGTCAACTTCCGAGCTTCGTCTGGCGGCTCGGCAGTTTGTCAATAACTGCAAGGTCTATCGTTGCCAAATCCACCCAAGCACGCCGGTCGGAGCCCAATGTCGGCGCTTTGCCCATACCCGACCGAGCCGGTCTGGATCGAACTATCCGAGCTCGTCGTGCAGGACGATGCCAAGGCTATGACGACGACAGCTGCCCCGGCTGCCAGCAGTTTTCGAAATTGGGACATTTTATCTACCCCCATACCGATAAGCGACGACATCGGAACCTCATTACAGGCTCGTGTCATCGCTAGGCAGATAGGCTGGTCCGAAGCTCCGGGAACCGCGTGGGCAATCAAGATTTCGTCATTCACGCAGCCTGCAGACGTTTGCAGCCGCGTCTTACCCACCGGCTGCCGGAGCCGAGACTAAGCCTCATCCCCGGTTATGCTGTCTAGTTCCGTCAGATGCGCTTCTGCCGCGATCAGGGCGTTTTCAACGTTGTGCGCCGCAACGCTACCGGGGGAGCGTCGCCAAGCCCAAAGGGATAGTCCACTCAGAAGCGAGTTGCCGCGGCGAAGATCTCCGCCAGGCGCTCGATCCCTACCTGGTCGTCGGCATCGAAACGGGCGGGAAGCGGGCTGTCGAGGTCGATGACGCCGACGATCCGGTCGCCGTTTCTGATGGGAACGACGAGCTCGGACCGGGACGCGACATCGCAGGCGATATGGCCGGGGAACGCATGGACATCCTCCACCAGAATGGAGGCGCCTTCCTTGACCGCCGTGCCGCAAACGCCTCGGCCGACGGGAATGCGCACGCAGGCCGGCTTACCCTGGAAGGGGCCGAGCACGAGTTCATCGCCTTTCAGGAGATAGAAGCCCGCCCAGTTTAGGTCAGGCATCATCTGGTACATCAGCGCCGAGGTATTGGCGGCGTTGGCGATCATGTCCGGCTCGCCTTCGAGCAGGCCTTGCAGCTGCTGGGCAAGCTCGCGATAGAACTCGACCTTGTTGCCTAATTCGATCGATGCCGCCTGGAACATTGTCACATCCACTTCCTGTTTCCGAGACCGCTGATATAGGCAGTGAAACTGCCTTTGACAAACGGCCGATCCCGAGCGCGGCAATTGAATTGCGACAGCGAATCCGATCAGATCCGCGCATGACGAAGATGATCAGAATATCGGCGGCCCTTCTGTTGCGGGATGATGGCCATACGCTTCTGGTGCGCAAGTGCGGCACCGTGGCCTTCATGCAGCCGGGCGGCAAGATCGAGCCCGGAGAGACGCCTGAGGACGCTCTGATCAGAGAGCTGGCAGAGGAGATCGGCGTCACCGCATCGGCCACCGAGTTCGAATTTCTGGGGCGGTTTCAGGCGCCTGCCGCCAACGAGCCGGATCATATCGTCATCGCCGATGTCTTTCTGATGCATGCACAGGATCACGACATCAAGGCAACGGCGGAGATCGAGGAGGTCCGTTGGATATCGCCGGCCGAGCCGGGCGAGATCATCATGGCATCCCTGACGGAACATCACATCCTGCCATTCTACCGCCAACGGGAAACCCGGCGACCAGCCAAGGTATCCGGCATCAGTTTTGCGGAAAGCGATCGGCGGGCGGATTGATGTCATCAGGCACCGCTCTATTCTCCCACTGGATCAAGGGAGGATCACGCCATGGCCTTCATTCAGACCCCCGATGCATCCGCCAGCAAGAAGACGGCTTCGATGTACGCCTCGGCCGAAGCGAGCTACGGCTACCTGCCGAACATGTACCGCGCCTTCGGACACCGGCCTGAAGTGATGGAAAACTGGGGGACGCTGCTTGCCAGCATTCGCGGCCATATGAGCCAGCGGCGTTATGAACTGGTCACGCTGGCGGCAGCCAGAGAGCTCAAGTCATCCTATTGCATGCTGGCCCATGGTTCCGCACTGCTGCGCGACGGTTTTACCAATGACAGCCTTTCGGCAGTGGCTGGCGGCAGCGAGAAGGCGCCCATTGATGCCGTCGAGCGGGCAATCATGGATTTTGCCGCCAAGGTGGCGCGCGATGCGACCTCGGTGACGCAGCAGGACATCGATGGCTTGAAGCGGCACGGGCTTGTTGACGCAGAGATCTTCGATGTCACCGCGGCAGCCGCCGCGCGCTGCTTTTTCTCCAAGATGCTGGATGCGCTGGGTGCCGCGCCCGATCACGCCTATGCCGAGCGGCTAGATCCCAAGCTGCGTCAGAATCTAGCCATCGGCCGGCCGATCGAGGGGCTGAATTCGAGCCACTCGTAAGAACTGCGATCGTGTGGTTCCGGATTGGCCCTTACTGCGCTGGCGGATCTGCAAAATGCGCGATCGCGAATTCGGCGATCTCCTGGCCTGCCTTGTCAGCATCATCCAGCACCGAGGGGAAAAGCTGCCATTGATGCGGCATTCCCGGCCAGACCTGCGTCGTCACGTCGACGCCCGCCTTGTGCGCCTTGTCGGCAAGCCGCAGCGTATCGTCGAGCAGCAGCTCGCCGGAACCGACCTGCAGCAGCAAGGGCGGAAAACCCGAGAGATCGGCATAGAGCGGAGAAATGTTGGGATCCGTCGCGGAATTATTGCCGAGATAGGCCTTGCGCAACGTTTCCAGCGCATCCTTGTCCAGCACCGGATCATTGGTGGCATTCTCTGTGACCGATGCACCTGAGGCGGATAGATCGGTGATCGGGCTCAGCGCCACGACGGCTGCCGGCAGCGGCTGGCGGGAGCGCATCTGCCGCAACACGGCTTCGAGCGCCAGATTGCCACCGGCACCATCGCCGATCACCACGATATTTCCGTTGCTGTAGCCGCTGTCAAGCAGCCAGCGGTAGGCGGTGAGCGCATCATTGACCTGCGCCGGGTAGTTATATTCAGGCGTCAGTCTGTAATCCATCAGCAACACATCGCTGGACGCTGCCTTGGCGAGCGAACCGGCGATCAGGTGATGTGTGCGAATGGAACCGCCATAGAAGCCGCCGCCATGGATGAAGAGGATGGCGCGCCGGCCGATCGGATGATGAAGGCGCGCAGGCCAGACAAGTTCGGCATCGACGCCATCGGCATCGACATGCCGGATCTGGATGCGTGTCGGCTCGGGCAGCGATTCCATGAAATCGCGGAAAGCGGTGCGACGATCCCGCAGGGTCTCCGCACCCTTGAAATGTTCTTTCCAGCGGGAAAGCAGCTTTTCGACCTGCTCCTTGGAAGCCGGTGTTTGTGCCGGCATTTCCTGCGCCGATATTTCCAGCGGAAAGGCAGACAACATCATCGCTGCAAACACTGACAGCAGCCCTTTGCGACATTCCATTTTCCACCGACTGCCAGCAGAAAAAAACGGCTTTCTCATTCGCCCCTCCGGCGCTGATCTTCCTTCTTGCGGCGCATCTTCTCCACTTCGCCACCGAGAGTCAAAAGGGAGTTTTGACTGATTGCCGAGAGCTTTTCCCGGTCAGCTTGGGGTATTCTGACCAGAAAAGGCTACGGGTTCGTAGTCCGCATTTTTTGGTTGTGCTAGACTACTTTAAGGAGGGGAAGATCATGGACAGAGCCGCCCTCATCGGGACGTGGCGCATGATCTCGTGGACGCGAACCGTTGTTGCGACCGGGGAAGTCAGCGATGCCATGGGTGCCGATCCCATTGGATATATCGCCTATCATGCCGATGGCCGGATGATGGCTTTCGCTACCAACCGACGCAGGCCGAGACCCAACGGCAAAGCCCCCAACGACAACGAAAAGGCCGCACTTTTCGATACGATGCTGGCTTATACCGCCGCCTATACGCTGGAGGGCGACAAAGTGATCCATCATGTCGAGGCCGCCTGGAATCCGACATGGGAGCGGCCGCTGATCCGCCCGGTGCATATCGAGGGCGACATACTCGTCATCAGCGATGCACCCGCCACCGATCCGATAACGGGAGAGGATGTCGTCTACCGCCTGGAGTTCCAAAAACTCTGACGACTACAGCATCGGCCCGAAAATCGGCATCGATTTTCGGAAAGCCTGATGTGCGGATTCAAAGAGTTAGAGTATCCTCTGTGCGTCCGATTGGACGCACGGCACTCTAATCGCCGCGGATCGCGTCGATCACTGTGCGGAAGCCCGCCGAGATGTGCCGCCGGCTGGGATAGTAGAGATAAAGCGGTTCTTCCGGCTGGCACCATTCGTCCAGCACCTGAACAAGCTGGCCGCTTGCAATCAGCGGTGCCACCCTGCCTTCCCAGACATAGGCGAGCGCCACACCGCTGAGGGCAGCCGTTGTCATCAATTCATGGTCGTCGAGGGACAACGGACCCGTAGGATGGAAGGTGATGGCCTGGCCGTCTTTTTCGAAATCCCAGGGATAACGCGCGCCTGACGGAAACATGTTCTGTATGCAGATATGCCGCTTCAGATCATGCGGCGTTTCCGGCAATGGTCGAGTTTCGAAATAGGCGGGCGAACCGACGACGACGAGACGCATGCGCGGCTTGATGCGAACGGCGATCATACCCTCCGTGACACGCTCACCGAAACGGATGCCGGCATCGAAACCCTCCTCGACGATATCCACCAGCCGGTCCGTTGCGGCTATTTCGAGCTGCAGATTGGGGTTCTTCATCAGAAGCGGCCCGATGACCTGACCGACGACGAAAGGCGCAATGGAATTGCCGACATTGATGCGGACCCGACCGAAAGGTGTATCGCGGAAGCGGTTCAGCGCATCGAGCGCGGCGCTGATTTCGCCGAAGGCCGGATCGAGATGAGACCGGAGCAGTTCGCCGGCTTCCGTCAGCGAGACGCTGCGGGTCGTGCGGTTCAAGAGGCGAATGCCGATGCGGTCCTCCAGATTGAGGACGGCGTGGCTGATCGCGGAGGCGGTCACGCCCCTTTCCTCTCCCGCCTTGCGGAAGCTCTTGTGTCTGGCGACAGCGGCGAACGCTGCCATTTCGGAAAGCTCGGTTGCCCTCATTGCTGAATTTCACTCATCACAATCTCTTAAATAACAAATCTTATACATGAGCGAGATTTGCGTCAAATTCCTCTCCGTCAGCAACGAACTGCTGAAACAAACAATCTGACGAAAGGAAATTGCCATGAAAGTCTGGTTCATCACGGGTGCATCGCGCGGCTTTGGCGCGCTGATGACCAAGGGTGCTCTTGCCAACGGCGACGCTGTCGTTGCCACCGCCCGCAACCCCAAGACCATCACCGAACAGTTCGGCGATCATCCGAACCTGCTTGCCGTCGCTCTCGATGTCACCAATGAAGACCAGGCTAGGCAAGCTGCCGCTGCCGCCGTTGCCCGCTTCGGTCGCATCGACATCCTCGCCAACAATGCCGGCTACGGCCTGCTCGGCGCCGTCGAAGAAGCCACTGCCGCCGAGATCGAGAAGATCTATGCCACCAACGTCTTCGGCCTGCTGAAGGTCACCCGCGCCGTGCTGCCTTACATGCGCCGCCAGCGCGCCGGCCATATCCTGAACTTCTCCTCGATCGGCGGTTATGCGGGCTTCCCCGGCTGGGGCGTCTATGGTTCCACGAAGTTTGCTGTCGAGGGTCTGTCGGAATCGCTGGCGACCGAAGTCGAGCCTTTCGGCATCAAGGTCACGATCATCGAGCCCGGCTTCTTCCGCACGGACTTCCTGCATGACAATTCGCTGGCGATCAGCCCTGCCTCCCTCCCCGACTATGTCGGCACACCGGCCGGCAACATGCGCGACTTCGCAGCCAGCGCCAACCATGCCCAGCCGGGCGATCCGGCCAAACTGACTGCCGGCATCATCGAAATGGTGAACGCCGCCCACCCGCCGCTGCGCATGCCGTTCGGCAGCGATACGGTCGCCAGGATCGAAGAAGAACATGCCAATGTGGAAAAGGAACTTGCCCAATGGCGCAAGCTCGCCGTCTCCACGGACTTCGAGCAGACCGCCTGAGAAGGCCTGACTTTCCCCACAACAACAAGCGCGCCCGCCGGCGCGCTTGTTTCATTTCAGCGTGAAGAGCGTTCAACAGGTCAAGATTTTCATTCGCCCCGGCGCTTCGATGGCCTATGTCTACCGCGTCATCACGAATAGGAAGAGGCAGGGCATGGCGAGCACATCCATCTGTATCTACGGAGCCGGCGCCCTCGGAGGCGCGATCGCCGTCAAGCTTGCAAGCCGGCTTGGCGATCACGCGACCGTCTCGGTCGTCGCGCGCGGCGCGCATCTGGAGGCGATCCGCAAGGATGGCCTCTCCCTGCATGAAGCCGGTGCCGATGGGCCGATCAATGTGCGGATCACGGCAACGGACGATCCCGCGACGCTGCCGCCGCAGGACCTCATCATCACCGGACTGAAGGGGCATCAGCTCGGCCCGGCGGCGGAAGGCATGGCCGCGTTACTGAAGGACGATACACGGGTCGTCATGGTGCTGAACGGCATTCCCTGGTGGTATTTCCATCGTGATATGCAAAGCGGCCATGCCGAGCTGCAATTCGATGAGCTCGATCCCGGCGGCAAGCTGTGGCGCCTGATCGGCCCGGAGCGGGTGATCGGCTGTGTGGCGATGCAGGGTGCGGAAGTCGTCAATCCCGGCGAAATCCGCCTTTCCAACAATGGCCGCTTCGTGCTCGGCGAACCCTCCGGCGACATGTCGGCCGATCTCGAAACCGTCGCCGGTCTCTTCACCAGGGCCGGCCTCACTGTCTCGACCACGCCGCGCATTCGTGACGAGATCTGGAACAAGCTGACGGGCAATGCAGCCTTCAACCCGATCAGCGCGCTGACGCGAGCCTTGATGACCGATATCATGGCCGATCCTGCGCTTTTCGACATGGTCGGTAAAATCATGAACGAAGTGCGTGCTGTCGGCAGCGCCCTTGGTGCAACATTCAGCATCACCATTGAGGAGAGACTTGAGCAGTCACGCCATATCGGCCCGGTGCGCACCTCGATGTTGCAGGACTTGCTGGCCGGCAAAGCGCTGGAAATCGTGCCGCTCGTCGGCATGGTTGTCGCGCTCGGGCGCACGGCCAAAGTGCCGACGCCCGTTTCCGAGGTGATACTGGCGCTCGTCACGCAGCTCGACAAGGAAAACCAGCGCGGCGGCTGACAGCCGCCTCTTTATGCTATTCCTATATCTTCGCTCTCCACCCCGAATGGATTTCCTATCGGACGTGGCAGTAGCCTTTGACACAACAACAAAGGTTACCACCATGCGAGATGTCATGTCCCCCCAATACCAGCCGCTTCGCCCGCACCGGATCACGCGCGGCAAGAGGCAGATGCGCGAAAAGCGCACGGACCAGGCGCTGATGGTGTTCGGCATCGTGCTCGCCTGCGTCGAACTCTATGTGGTCCTGAGCTCGCTCTGAGAGCCCATCATGAACAATACGGGAAAACTGCGCCCAGGCGGCGCGATCACCGCGCTCGTCACGCCGTTCCGAGACGGTGAGGTCGACGGCGCAGCATTGGAGGACCTTGTTGAATGGCAGGTGCTGAGCGGCGTCGATGGACTCGCGATCTGCACCGCGGCGGGCGAAGGGCCGACCCTTTCGCCTCAGGAACGCCGCATGGTGCTCGACATCTGCATCCGGACCGCGGCGGACCGTATCCCGGTGATCGCCGCGGCCGGAACCAATTGCACCGAAAGCACGATCGCTCTGATACGGGACGCGAAAGAGTGCGGCGCCCGCGCCGTGCTGGTGACTGTGCCTTATTACTCCAAGCCGGGGCAGAAGGGTATCGTCCGTCATTTCGAGCGTATTGCCGCAGCAACCGATCTGCCTGTTCTCATCGAGAATGCGCCGGCGCGGACGGCGAGCGATCTGACCATGGAAACGCTGGAGCGGCTTGCCGCGTTCGAAGCGGTCGTCGCGATCGTCGATTCGACCGGTGATATCGCCCGCTTCGCCAACCTGCCGCCGGCGCTGCGGCAACGCTTCCGATTCCTGTCCGGTCATGACGCCACCGCCCTTTCCTTCCATCTCTCGGGCGGCGACGGTATCGTGTCCGCGGCCGCAAATATCCTTCCCCAGCTCGTCACGTCACTGCAGAAGGCCGCTTATGGAAGCCATATCTCGGCGGCATTCGCGCTCAGCGACAGGCTGCTGCCGGTTGTGGCCGCACTCGGCCCCGAGGACGATCCTGCAAGGCTGAAATATGCGCTGCAGATATTGCGCGGCACGCCTTCGGATCTTCGCCTTCCGCTTGTGCCGATTGAGTCCGGCAGCTGCTTTGCGATCGCCAAGTCGCTTGCCCCCTTCATCGGCGGCAGCGTCGCGCGCATGGCGCTATCCCTATGAGATTTTAATATTTTCGCTTTCGGCGCCAAATGGAAACCCTATCCGCCGGCATCTATCTTGATCAGCGTGACACCGCCGCGACACTCAAACGGCGGTTGAGTTAGACTTCGAAAGGACAAACGATGTCACGCCTAACTGATACCTGTACCAAGACTGACCCGCTGCAACGTGGCGCAAGCCCCCATGCGGCTGCGGTTGATCCTTCCCATCCGCTCTTTGCCGGTCTTGTGGCCGTCGCACTCCGGCTCGGCGCCGTCATGGCCTTTGCCGGGCTCGTGCAGGTGAGCCTCCACCTTATTTCCCAGTAAGAGCCGGATCGAGGATGACGACAATGGCAAATGTACACCAACGCCGACAGATTTCGGCTCCCGTCGCCGCCCGTCCGGCCCGCTTCACCGTCGGCCGCGACAAGGGTGGCCGCTGGATCGTCCAGGATCGCGAGGGGCTCGTCGGCGGTCTCTTCGTCAATGAAGCTGCGGCCCTCCATTTCGCAGCGGAAGAGTGCAACCACAATCCAGATGAGATCTGCCGTGCGGCAACGGGCGCGGTGCTCGATTTTGCACCTCTTGCGCGCAGCACCGGCAATATCCACTGAATACTGTGCCGTTCCTGCCGTTTTGGCACAGCAGGAGCGGCAACACGGCGGAGATTTCCAACTTTTCCTTAACTGCCGTCCTGATAAAGTCCCGCATGCAGAGACTACATATGCCGCGAGACCAATGCCGAAACCGAACTTCCGCTTCACCCATTATGATATCAAGGAACAGCGCGCCGGAACGATCGTCGAGGTGTCGCTGAGCGCCGTGAACAATGTGCGGCTGATGACGGCTCCCAATTTCCAGCGGTTCACCGAAGTGCTCGATTTCAAATATATCGGCGGCGTCGCGCGCAAGTCGCCGGTCAAGCTCGCCATTCCCGAAAGCGGCCACTGGCATATCGTCGTCGATATGGAAGGCCATCACGGGCTGGCGGATTCTTCCGTCAAGCTGATCACCGCTCCAGCCACACAGAAGCGCGCCTGATATCAGCGCTGCCCGATTTCAGCGCGGATTGCGCTCCTTACGAAGTTTTGCCCACCAGTCCAACCGCTTGCGGATCTCGCGTTCGAAACCGCGTTCGGGCGGATCGTAGAAGGTTTGGCGGCCCATTTTTTCCGGGAAATAATCCTGGCCCGAGAAGGCATCCGGCTCGTCGTGATCGTAGCGGTAGCCTTCGCCATATCCCTCGCCCTTCATCAGCTTTGTCGGCGCGTTCAGGATATGCTTCGGCGGCAGGAGCGAACCGTTCTGCTTCGCGGCCATGGTCGCCGCTTTGAAGGCGGTATAGACCGCGTTCGATTTCGGTGCGGTTGCGAGATAAACGCAGGCTTCCGCTAAGGCCAGTTCGCCTTCCGGTGAGCCCAGATAGTCATAGGCATCCTTGGCGGCGTTGCAGATCACCAGCGCCTGCGGATCGGCAAGCCCGATATCCTCCACCGCCATACGCACCAGCCGCCGGCCGAGATAGAGCGGATCCTCGCCAGCATCGAACATACGGGCGAGATAATAGAGGGCGGCATCGGGATCGGAGCCGCGTACGGACTTGTGAAGCGCCGAAATCAAATTGTAGTGGCCGTCCTGCGCCTTGTCATAGACCGGAGCTCGGCGTTGGACGATGCGCGTCAGGCCTTCGGTATCAAAGGTCTCGCCCTCGCGGGTGGCGCGCCAGACTTCTTCAGCCAGCGTCAGCACCGCGCGGCCGTCGCCGTCGGCCATGCGGATCAGGCTGGCGCGTGCGTCCTCGGTCAGCGGCAGTGGCCTTCCCTCGACCGTCTCGGCGCGTTTCAGCAATTCCTCCAAGCTCTCTTCATCATGCGACTTGAAGGTCAGCACGCGGGCGCGCGACAGAAGGGCGGCGTTGAGCTCGAATGACGGGTTTTCCGTCGTCGCGCCGACGAGGATGACAGTGCCATCCTCCATGACCGGCAGGAAACTGTCCTGCTGGGCGCGGTTGAAGCGATGGATCTCATCGACGAAGAGCAGCGTCTGGCGACCGTCCATGCGGCGCATGCGGGCCGCCTCGAAGACTTTCTTCAGGTCGGCAACGCCGGAGAAGATCGCCGAGATCTGTTCGAATGCCAGCCCCGCCTCGCCCGATAACAGCCGCGCAACCGTCGTCTTGCCGGTACCCGGTGGCCCCCAGAAGATCATGGAGCCGAGAGAGCCGCTCTCGATCATGCGGCGCAGAACGCCGTCTTCACCGGTCAGATGCTCCTGGCCGGTGACTTCACCGAGCGTCTTCGGCCGCAGGCGATCGGCAAGCGGCCGCCGGCTGGCGACCTCTTCCGGAACTCGCGGCGCGAAGAGATCATCACTCATCGGAAGAACTGCCTGATACGCTGACCATCGCGCTCGATCTCGACCCGCCAGAGGCTGGGATCGGAATCGGCGATCGCCTCCAGGTCGCGGCTGCTTTTCACTTCGGCCCCATTGATGGAAACGATGATATCCTTCGGCTCGAAGCCGAGGCGGGAAGCGGGAGACCCGCCCTCAACATCGGAGATAACCACACCCGTCGAATCGAGCGGCATCCTCAGCTCATCTGCGACACGCGGCGAAAGGTTTTCCACGACCGCACCGGTAAAGGGCGTGCGTCCGCCGATCGTGCGCTGATCGCGAGGCTGGGTTTCCGGCGCGCGGGCAAGGGCAAGCGTTACCTGCTGCTCGCGCCCGTTCTCCATGACCGTCAGGTTGACCGACTTGCCGAGGCCAGCCGTCGTCAATCGATAAAGAAGCGCATCTGGATGTTCAACGGAGACGCCGTCGACGGCAGTGATCACCTCGCCCGCCTTAAGGCCGGCCTTGGCTGCCGGGCTATCCGCCGTGACCTTGGCGATCAGCGCACCGCGCGCCTTGTCGAGGCCGAGTGCATCGGCGACCTCAGAGGTCACCGGATCGAAACTCGCGCCGATATAGGGCCGCTCGAAGGATTTGACCCCGGAATCGGCCGAGGTGAGGAAGACCTTGACGAGATTGGCAGGAATGGCGAAGCCGATACCGTTAGACCCGCCGCCGCGCGAGAAGATCGCCGTGTTGATGCCGATCAGCTCGCCCTTCATGTTCATCAGCGCGCCGCCGGAATTGCCGGGATTGATCGAGGCATCCGTCTGGATGAAGAAGCCGAATTCGTTCTTGACCACCTGATTGCGGGCAAGTGCCGAAACGATGCCGCTGGTGACGGTCTGGCCGACGCCGAAGGGATTGCCGATTGCCAGCACGAGATCGCCCACTTCCACCGCATCGGAATTGCCGATCGGCAGTGCCGGGAAATCCGCCTTGCTGTCGATCTTCAGCACGGCGAGATCGACGCGGTCGTCGCGCAGAACCACCTTGCAGGGGAACTCGCGACCGTCCGACAGCGCCACCTTGATATCATCTGCACCCTCGACGACATGATTATTGGTCACGACGGTGCCGTTCGCCTCGACGATGACGCCGGAGCCGAGCGAAGACTGCTTTTCGGAGCGGTTTGGCATCTGCTGGCCGAAGAACTGCTCGAAAAAGGGATCGCCGGCAAAGGGCGACTGCCGCTGAATGGTCTTTTCAGCATAGACGTTCACGACAGCGCCCGAGGTCTGCTTGACCAGAGGTGCGAAAGAAAGCTGCATCTGCATCTGACTTTCCGGCACGGTCTTGGTCTGCGCCTGAGCGTAGGCGGGCAGCAGGAGCGTCAGTGCCAGAAGCGAAACGGAGGCGTGCTTGAACAGGCCTTGCATGGGAATCCTTTTGAAATGCTCTCACGAAAAATGTTGTAGCGCCCGACGCTAGAAAGGAAAGAGGGCGGAAGCATGGAAGACAAAGGCATCGCGGATTTGGGAATTTGAATCAGCAAAATCAAGCAGGTTACTGATATCTAAGCTCAAAAGCAGGACGTAGTCACCGGGCAGGGACATCATCTTGAAAGCGGCCCGGCGGGTTTGATCCTTGCCATAAAACGGAGCTGCATCATCTTTGCCGTGAGGCCGAAACAGAGTGCCCTTACAGCTGGAGAGATTATGAAGACCGCCATCCTATCCGCCGCCATCTGCGCCACGTTATTCGCTCTTGCACCGAATGGCGCGCAGGCGGCGAGCTTCAACTGCGATGCAAAGGAGCTGCAGCCGGATGAGAAGGTGATCTGCGAGAACCGACCACTCAACGATGCCGATGTGAAGATGGTGACGACCTTCGAGCTGTTGTCCGGCCTGCTCGCCATGGGTGCGCGCGGTACGCTGCAGGACGAGCAGACCGCGTGGCTGAAGAAGCGGCAGGCCTGTGGCGCAGATGCCGCCTGCATTGGTGCTGCCTATCAGGAACGGTTGAAGCAGCTCGGTGAGACCTACAAGCACATCAATCGTCCGCTCTGAGGACGTTCAGTCCTGATCTCCCCGGCCCTGGAAATCGGCAATCATCTCGTTGATGAGGCTGGCGGCCTGGCGCAGCCGTTCTTCGCCATAGGTGGCACCGTGTTCGTTTGCCCATACTGCCTGGCGGGCGGAGATATCTGCAAGCGCTTTCTTTCCCGCCTCGGTCAGCTCCATCAGCTTGGCGCGCTGGTGGACCGGGTTGGCGCGGTAGGCAATCAGCCCCTCGCCTTCAAGAAGATCGGCGATCCGCTGTACGCCTTGGCGCGCAAGACCGAGCGCACGCGCTGCATCGGCAACCGACATAGGCGCGTGGTCGGCCGCAGCAAGCACCTGCCAGCGCGCACTGGTCTGCCCGGCAGGTCTGGCAAGCGCATCGCCTTCAGCCTGCAAGTGGGAGGAAAGGCGGATCACCGCGATAGAGAGGGCGGCAAAAGCATCGCCGTCAGGCATACGTTTTCTCATCATCTTGACAACATATTGTCATTCATTGATAATGACAATATGTTGTCATATGGTGCAGCAACACGCAAGGAGGAGCGCATGAAGAAGACCTATCACGGAAGCTGCCATTGCGGCCGTATCCGCTACGAGGCCGATATCGACATTCAGGCCGGGACGGGAAAGTGCAACTGCTCAATCTGCTGGAAGCGCCGCTACTGGGGCGCCAACATCAAGCCCGAGGATTTCCGTCTTCTGTGCGAGGAGACCGGCATCAGCGATTACCAGTTCGGCACCTTCTCCGGCCATCACCGCTTCTGCGCCAACTGCGGGGTGGCGGCTTACGGCGACGGCTATGTCGAGGCAGTCGGCGGCGCCTATGTCTCGATTAATCTCGCCTGCCTTGACGATCTCGATCCCGCCGAGCTTGCGGAAGCGCCGGTGCAATATTTCGACGGCAGGAACAATAGCTGGTGGAATGTGCCGACCGAAACGCGGCATCTCTGAAAACGCCACGACCCGCTGACTCTTAGTCAGCGGGTCGTAGGTTTGAAATACTATACGTCTTAGCGGGCGTTCAGATCGCGTACGGCGCCACGGTCGGCACTTGTTGCGAAAGCCGCATAGGCCTTGAGCGCAGTCGAGACGTTGCGCTTGCGCGGCTCGGCCGGATGCCAGCCCTTCTGATCCTGCTCGGCGCGGCGGGCAGCAAGCTCCGCATCGCTGACACGCAGGCTGATCGTACGGTTCGGAATATCGATGTCGATCATGTCGCCCTGGCGCACGAGACCGATCGTGCCGCCGTTGGCAGCTTCCGGCGAGGCATGGCCAATCGAGAGACCGGAGGTGCCACCCGAGAAGCGGCCGTCAGTGATGAGCGCACAAGCCTTGCCGAGGCCTTTCGACTTCAGATAGCTCGTCGGATAGAGCATTTCCTGCATGCCAGGGCCGCCCTTCGGGCCTTCATAACGGATGACGACGACATCGCCGGCAACGACTTCATTGCCGAGGATGCCCTTGACGGCCGCGTCCTGGCTTTCAAAGACCTTGGCAGGACCGGAGAATTTCAGGATCGACTCATCGACGCCGGCCGTCTTCACGATGCAGCCGTCGAGCGCCAGATTGCCCTTGAGGACGGCCAGACCACCATCCTTGGAGAAGGGATGCTCGACGGAGCGAATGACGCCGCCGACGCGGTCGGTATCGAGTTCATCCCAGCGGGCTTCCTGGCTGAAGGCAACCTGGGTCGGGATGCCGCCGGGAGCCGCGCGATAGAACTTGCGAACCGTCTCACTGTTGGTGCGGGTGATATCCCAACGATCGATCGCGTCACCCAGCGTTTCGGCATGAACCGTCGGGCAGTCGCGATTGAGGAGGCCGCCCTTATCGAGCTCGCCGAGGATCGACATGATGCCGCCGGCGCGATGAACGTCTTCCATATGCACGTCGGACTTGGCCGGAGCGACCTTCGAAAGGCAGGGAACGCGGCGCGACAGCGCATCGATGTCGGCCATGGTGAAATCCACCTCGCCTTCATGGGCAGCCGCCAGAATGTGCAGAACCGTATTGGTCGAGCCGCCCATGGCGATATCGAGCGCCATGGCATTCTCGAAAGCCTGTTTCGAGGCGATCGTGCGCGGCAGGGTCTTCTCATCCTCCTGCTCGTAATAGCGGCGAGCGAGATCGACGATCAGGTGGCCGGCTTCGACGAAGAGGCGCTTGCGGTCGGCATGGGTGGCAAGCGTCGAGCCGTTGCCGGGCAGCGACAGACCGAGCGCTTCCGTCAGGCAGTTCATGGAGTTTGCGGTAAACATGCCGGAGCATGAACCGCAGGTCGGACAGGCAGAGCGCTCGATGACCTTGACGTCTTCGTCGGAGATCTTGTCATCGGCAGCAGCGACCATGGCATCGACGAGGTCGAGCGCATGCGTCTTGCCATGCAGGACGACCTTGCCGGCTTCCATCGGGCCGCCGGAAACGAAAATAGTGGGTATGTTGAGGCGGAGCGACGCCATCAGCATGCCGGGAGTGATCTTGTCGCAGTTGGAGATGCAGACCATGGCGTCGGCACAGTGGGCGTTGACCATGTATTCGACGCTGTCGGCGATCAGTTCGCGCGAGGGCAGCGAATAGAGCATGCCGTCGTGGCCCATGGCGATACCGTCGTCGACGGCGATCGTGTTGAACTCCTTGGCAACGCCGCCGGCCGCTTCGATTTCGCGGGCGACCAGCTGGCCGAGATCCTTGAGGTGGACGTGGCCGGGCACGAACTGGGTGAAGGAATTCACCACGGCGATGATCGGCTTGCCGAAATCCGAATCCTTCATGCCCGTGGCGCGCCAAAGGCCGCGCGCGCCCGCCATGTTGCGGCCGTGGGTCGTGGTTCTGGAACGATAAGCTGGCATCGGTGTCTTCCTCAATATCCAGGAATTGTCTGGCGATGCGGGGCGGCAAAAGGATTTGCGGAGGCCGGGCAGTCGCTGCTTTTTGGAATTGTCCTAATCCAATCGACCCTAGCTGTCACTACCGGGAACGCCCAAAGCGGTACGGGTAGCACCATCGGGTATATACGGACGCAAGCTCTCTTTTGTTACGGCCTATTCCATCACGGACGAACACAAAAAATTGGCTTTTCGTCGCTAGGATTCAAGGCATACACACTGATCCAAAGCGCGTAATTTGCGTTTAAGATTCACGCGGGCTGCCCCGCCCAAGAGGAATTCGACATGCCAACCTATCGTCCGCCCAAGGTCCCTTCTTCCGAGATCACGCCGCGCGAGGTTTATATGAAGCGCCGGGAATTTCTTGGCGCCGCGACACTCAGCGCCATGGCGCTCTACGGCGCTGGCAAGGCGAGCGCTGCGGCGCTTACGACCGTCAAGAGCAAGTACACGGTCGATGACAAGCTGACGCCGATCAAGGACGTGACCACCTACAACAACTTCTACGAATTCGGCCTCGACAAGGGCGATCCTGCAGCCCTTTCCGGCAAGTTCAAGCCGCTGCCCTGGACGATAAAGGTCGACGGCCTCGTCAATAAGCCCGGCACCTTCGATATCGAAGCGCTGATGAAGGAATTCCCCATCGAGGAACGCGTCTACCGCATGCGTTGCGTTGAGGCCTGGTCGATGGTCATTCCGTGGAGCGGCTTTCCGCTTGCTTCGCTTCTCGACAAGGTGGAACCGCAGGGCAGCGCCAAATATGTTGCCTTCGAGACCGTTGTGCGGCCGGAGGAGATGCCCGGTCAGGCCGGCTTCTTCCAGTCGCTCGACTGGCCCTATGTGGAGGGTCTGCGCATGGACGAAGCCCGGCACCCGCTGACACTGCTTGCCGTCGGGCTCTATGGCGAAACGCTGCCGAACCAGAATGGCGCACCGGTGCGTCTCGTTGTCCCCTGGAAATACGGTTTCAAGGGCATCAAGTCGATCGTGCGCATCACGCTGACCGACCAGCAGCCGAAGAATACCTGGCAGGTGACAAACCCGCAGGAATACGGCTTCTATGCCAACGTCAATCCGGCCGTCGATCATCCGCGCTGGAGCCAGGCGACGGAGCGGCGCATCGGCGAAAGCGGCTTCTTCGGCGCCAGCCGCCATCCCACCCTGCCCTTCAACGGCTATGCCGACGAAGTCGCCAGTCTCTACGACGGCATGGATCTCCGGGTGAACTTCTGATGGCAGCGTTTTCGCTCGCCATTCCGAAGCGCTTGCAGCCGGCATCCGTCTGGCTGCTCTATGGTGTGGGGCTCCTGCCCGCAGCCTGGAACTTCTATCTCGGCGCAACGGACCAGCTCGGCGCCGATCCGGTGAAGACCTTCGAGCTCTTCCTCGGCATCTGGACCATCCGCTTCCTGATCCTGACGCTTGCGGTTACCCCTGCCCGCGATCTTCTCGGCTGGAATTACCTGCGCTATCGCCGCGCACTCGGCCTTCTGACGTTTTACTATGCTCTGATGCATTTCACCGTCTACATGGTGCTCGATCAGGCGCTGGACGTCGCTGCCGTCATCGATGACGTCGTGAAGCGACCCTTCATCATGTTCGGCATGGGTGCACTGGCGATGCTCGTTCCACTCGCGCTCACATCCAATAATTTCTCGATCCGCAGGCTGGGCAAGAACTGGATCTGGCTCCATCGCCTCGTCTACATCGTTGCCGCATCGGCAGCACTGCACTTTGCTCTGTCGACGAAGATCCTGGACCTCGAGCAATATATCTATGTCGGGCTGATCATCGCGCTGATCCTCTACCGCTCCTACAAGCCCATCGGGCGGAGCCGAAAGATGGGTCAAGGACGGGCACGCGGACGAACCGTAGCATCATCAGCGTCATAGAGATCCGCGTTACGGCTCGGAAGACAATCGCCTGCGTGCGGGATCAAGCGCATAGGCCGCAGCTATCCCGATAGAATAGGCGACGATATTCCAGAGCGAGAAGACTCTCCCAAGCAGCAAGGCGCCGGCGGTCGTCGATCGAAACGCATCGAGCCAGGGCGTGTGATGGAGCCGGAACAACTCGACGCTTATCGCAACGCATAGCGCCATAAGAGCAATTCCTGCGGGGCGAATGCTCCCAAAGAGGCCTGCGATGATAAATGCAAGCAGGACATAAACCATCGATCCCCAGAGCAGTGAGCCGCCGTATTTGACGATGAAGAAGGGAAGATCGGCCGCATAACCGAATCGCCGGAGTGTCAAACCGGAAATGATGATGAGCAGCAGGGCCGCGAGGCGCTGGGCATGGATGCGCCGAATAATCTTGTGTGAATTCAAAAAGGCCACCACAATTCTAACCGAGTTCCGCTGCCTAATTTCCAATCATCAAGATATCAAGCTGTCGCCGTCACTCGGTAGGTTCGCACTGTTTCAAAACAGAGGTTGCTCGCCAGCATATGCCAAAAGTCGCCGCACTCCCGGAATTACTTCCTCTTTTGGACAAGCATCTGATCGACCGGCCGGCCGATCTTCAACGCAATGGCATCGAACGCTTCATCGTCGAATTCTTCTATTTTGCCGTCAAGGAGGCCCGAGCCTGCCTCTTCGCAGGCCTGTTTTTTCTGTCGGTCTTCCTGGTCCCGCATGCAGGCATCATCGGTATTCCGCGTTATGATCTGCTGCTGATTATCGCTCTTGCGATTCAGGCTTGGATGGTCTGGGCAAAGCTCGAAACCATCGACGAATTGAAGGCGATCTCTGTCTTTCATCTGATTGGTTTTGCACTGGAGGTCTTCAAGACCTCAGGCAGCATCCAATCGTGGAGCTATCCGGATTTCGCCTATACCAAACTGTTTGGCGTCCCGCTTTTTTCCGGCTTCATGTATGCGGCTGTCGGCAGCTACGTCATTCAGGCTTGGCGCCTTTTTGATCTGCGCGTGAGACATCATCCGCCCTACTGGATGGCCGGGCTCATGGCATTGGCGATCTACGCCAACTTCTTCACCCATCACTATATCGGCGACTACCGTTGGTACATCGCCGCCTGCACGCTCGGTCTTTATGCGCGCACCACCGTCATTTTCAGGCCCTATGATCAGGACCGCAAGATGCCCCTGCTTCTCGCCTTCATCCTGATCGGCTTCTTCATCTGGCTTGCGGAAAACATCAGCACCTTCTTCGGCGTGTGGCGCTATCCGAACCAGATCGGCGCGTGGTCGACCGTGCATATCGGCAAATGGAGTTCGTGGTGCCTGCTGGTGATCATGACCTTCACGATCGTCGCGAACCTCAAGCACATCAAATACAAGATCCACGTGCCGGAATGAATGCAAAAACAGGCAGCGAACCAGCAAACCGGTAGATGCACCGCCGAATGCGAGCAGGGCTCGTCTATATGTGGGTCCGCAGCTGCTCGTCCCAGTAGCGCGGTCTGCAACCTTCAGCAAGGCATTGAAGGGCAGCGTCGCGTCGGGGAGGCAATGCCGTTGCGGGAGGCACCTTAGCAAAATCCTGCAGATCGGCCGGCTCTATTCCCTCAAGATCGTGTCACGCATCAAACGATGCCTCATGGTCCGCTCACCCGTCTTGTCGCCTACGCGGGTCAAGTTCCTGAAACCGGCGTGTCGATTTCGGCCTGTCGCCTTCGACTAAGGGTGAGCTAGTCGAAGAAGAAGAGCCAACCATGGTTTCCATTGAGCACTCCGAACAAGTCCAACTACAGTCGCAGCACCTCAGTGTCGTGCGCACCTTGCAAGCGGTTTGGGTACTGCTGAAGCATCAGCGAAGGTACCGCCGAAGCTTGAGCAAACTTTCGCGGTTTGACGCTCGCCTGCTACGTGACGTCGGGTTGGTGTCCCCGGAAATCTCAACCGGGAAAATCGCAGAATGGTTTCCTCCCTGTCCAGACGATCAGAGGCTGGGATCAAAGCCGCCCATCCTTACGGTAGGTGACGGAATTTAAGCCGTGCTTGCGTATTCTCGTGCATCTCGAGGATTGACGGGGCGGAGGTCAGGGCTTTTTGACGAAGCCCATGAAGTTTGCGAGCAGCTTGTCGTATCGGGTTGCGACGCGTCTGAACTGTTTGAGCTTGCTGAACAAGCGTTCGATACGGTTGCGCTCCCTGTAGAAGACGGCGTCGTAAGAGCGCTGGAGCTTGCGGTTGCGTTTCGCCGGGATGACGATGTCAGCACCAATTTCGGCGATCTTGACGCACAGATAATCGGCGTCATAGCGGCAATGGTAGCTGCCGCTGCGCTGTCCGGGAGAGGCGAGCCGGAAGTCCAAGCGACTCTGTTGTGGCAGGATTCTTTTTCGGTCTTTGTCGAATCGTGGCCTCCAAAAGCGACTAATATCGACAGCACCATGGAGAACCTAATGCGCTACCTCTGTCTCTTCTACATCGATCAAACTCTTGCTGATGCCGCCAGCAAGGAGGAATGGGCCGAGATTGACCGGGAGTCTCTCGCTTCCAATGAAGAACTCAAACGATCAGGCCACTATCTCGCCTCCAACGCGCTTGCTGACCCAAAGACTGCAAAGACACTGCGCGTTCGCGCCGGCAAGGTCAGTTGGAGCGACGGGCCGTTCGCAGAGACTAAGGAGCATCTGGGCGGCTTCCTGCTCATTGAAGCGAAGAACCTTGCGGAGGCAATGGAGATCGCAGAGCGGGACTCGCTCGCTCGGATGGGGGCAATCGAGGTGCGAGAGACTGCTGGTTTTTAGATTCGGAGCGCCCGGTTACTTCCGCAGGCTATACCGTTCGATGTTCTGGAATGAGACGCCGCCATGGCATGGCCAGGATCGTTGCGGCGTGCGCAATGTCATCAAGCCGTCCTCGGTGACAGGCCGGCGACGATCGATCGCTTCAGTCTACCTGAGCGAAAACGGTCTGCCAGCCTTCTATTGCCTACGAAAAAGCCGGGCGCAAGGCCCGGCTTTTCTGCTTTTCCGAAACCGGAAAATCTCAGGCAGCGACAGACTGCTCTTCGGCAGCGACGCGAGCCTTGTCGGCTGCGCCCTTTGCATAGGCGTCGCGGTCAACGAATTCGATGACGGCGAGAGCGGCGTTGTCGCCCTGGCGGAAGCCCGCCTTCATGATACGCAGGTAGCCGCCGTTGCGGGTTGCGTAACGCGAAGCGATCGTGTCGAAGAGCTTCGAAACGACAGCGGCGTCCTTGATCTGCGAGATCGCCTGACGACGAGCGTGCAGGTCGCCGCGCTTGCCGAGGGTGACGAGCTTTTCGACAATCGGACGGATTTCCTTGGCCTTCGGAAGGGTCGTTACGATCTGCTCGTGGGTGATGAGCGAAGCCGCCATGTTGGCGAACATCGCCTTGCGGTGGCTTGCAGTTCTATTCAGCTTGCGGCCGGCTTTACCATGGCGCATTGCTATTCTCCTTTAATGCAGTGCCCTTACTTCGTTACCGGGCCTGCCGTTTCCTGGCACATGCAGGCGATAGGCCTGCTGTTTGACGGGGAAAGGCAGCCGTGAAGAGCCTGCCTTTTTGGTTCTTAATATTGATCTTCGTAGCGCTTGGCGAGATCTTCGATGTTCTCGGGCGGCCATGCCGGCACTTCCATGCCGAGGTGCAGGCCCATGGAAGCGAGAACTTCCTTGATTTCATTCAGCGACTTGCGACCAAAGTTCGGGGTGCGGAGCATTTCTGCTTCGGTCTTCTGAATGAGGTCACCGATGTAGACGATGTTGTCGTTCTTCAGGCAATTTGCCGAACGAACGGACAGTTCGAGCTCGTCCACCTTCTTGAGGAGCGCCGGGTTGAAGGCCAGTTCGGTGACGGCTTCTTCTTCGGCTTCCTTCTGCGGTTCGTCGAAGTTGACGAAGACGCCAAGCTGGTCCTGCAGGATGCGAGCCGCGAAAGCGACGGCATCTTCGCCGGAGACTGAGCCATCGGTTTCGATGGTCATGGTCAGCTTGTCGTAGTCGAGAACCTGTCCTTCGCGGGTATTTTCAACCTTGTAGGACACCTTCTTGACCGGTGAATAGAGGCTGTCGACCGGGATAAGACCGATCGGAGCATCTTCCGCACGATTGCGCTCGGCCGGGACATAGCCCTTGCCGTTGTTGACGGTGAACTCCATGCGGATTTCGGCACCCTCGTCGAGCGTGCAGATGACATGCTCGGGGTTGAGGATTTCGATATCGCCAACCGTCTGGATGTCGCCAGCGGTTACAACACCCGGACCCTGCTTGCGCACGACCATGCGCTTGGCATCGTCGCCATCCATCTTGATGGCGATTTCCTTGATGTTGAGCACGATGTCTGTAACGTCCTCGCGAACGCCCGGGATCGAGGAGAATTCATGCAACACGCCGTCGATCTGCACGGCCGTAACAGCGGCACCGCGCAGAGAGGAGAGCAGAACGCGACGCAGCGCGTTGCCGAGCGTGAGGCCGAAACCGCGCTCAAGCGGCTCTGCAACGAGAGTCGCCTTGGTGCGCGAGCTCGAAGAGAACTCCACCTTGTTCGGCTTGATCAGTTCCTGCCAGTTCTTCTGAATCATAATTTTGCCTTCCGTTCGTTGCCACCATCCAATCGTGGCAACCGAGCTTGAAAACCACCGGGAGCGCTGAGGCGCTCACCGGTGACGATAGCGATGATCAGACGCGGCGCTTCTTGCGCGGACGGCAGCCATTGTGCGGGATCGGGGTCACGTCGCGGATGGACGTGATCATGAAACCGGCAGCCTGGAGCGCGCGCAGAGCCGATTCACGACCCGAGCCCGGGCCGCAAACTTCGACTTCCAGCGACTTCATGCCGTGTTCCTGGGCCTTCTTGGCGCAGTCTTCAGCAGCGATCTGGGCAGCGAACGGGGTCGACTTGCGCGAGCCCTTGAAGCCCTTGGCGCCAGCCGACGACCAGGCAATTGCATTGCCCTGCGCGTCGGTGATGGTGATCATCGTGTTGTTGAAAGTCGAGTTGACGTGAGCGACACCCGACGAGATGTTCTTGCGTTCGCGACGGCGAACGCGGACGGCTTCCTTAGCCATGGTATTCCTTTCGTTGATCTCTTCACCGCCGTAATCCCAGCGGCTACACCGGAACGGTGCCTACATGACCCCGCTCCAAACTCAAAAGAGGCCGGCGCAGACCGCCAGCCTCCCCATCCCGGTTTCCCGGAAATTACTTCTTCTTACCAGCGATTGCCTTTGCCGGACCCTTGCGGGTACGAGCATTGGTGTGCGTGCGCTGACCGCGGACCGGAAGGCCGCGACGATGACGCAGGCCGCGGTAGCAGCCGAGGTCCATCAGGCGCTTGATGTTCATCGAGGTTTCGCGACGAAGATCACCTTCGACCTGATAGTCGCGGTCGATGGTTTCGCGGATCTGAAGGACTTCAGCATCCGTGAGTTGATGAACGCGGCGATCAGCCGGAATACCGACCTTCTCGACGATTTCCTGCGCGAATTTCTGTCCGATCCCGTGAATGTAGGTCAGCGCGATGACGACGCGCTTTGCAGTCGGGATGTTGACGCCAGCGATACGTGCCACGCCTATTCTCCTTGCATTCCAGTTGCCGTCCGGCAATAGGGCTTCGTTATGCAGCCAAAAGGCCGCTCGTTCAAATTCGGGTTCGCAACATCACAAAACGACCGAACCCGGATTTCCTTCGGGAAATCCGCGCCGATCGCAGGGGATGTCGCGAGTTGGCGCGGTTTAGCGGAATCAGTGCAAAAAAGCAACCGTTCCCGCCAAGTTTATTTTCAAAGCTTTAAAGCTTGGAAAGAATGCCTTCGATCTCGGCGGTAACCTGATCGATTTCGGCCATGCCATCCACGGACTTCAATTTGCCCTTGGCGTAGTAGTAGCCGATCAGCGGCGAGGTTTCCTTGTAGTAGACCTCGAGGCGCTTGGTCATGGTCTCGGCATTGTCATCGGGACGGCGCTTGAAGTGGGTCGAACCGCACTTGTCGCAGACACCTTCCTTGTCTGGAACCTTGTCCGTATCGTGATAGACCGTGCCGCACTCAGCACAGGAGTAGCGACCTGCCACGCGGCGGACCAGTTCCTTGTCGTCGACACGGAATTCGATGACGACCGAAAGATCAAGACCCTTGGCCTTCAGCATCGCCTCAGTAGCATCCGCCTGCACCAGCGTGCGCGGGAAACCGTCGAGGATGAAACCGTTAGCGCAATCGGGCTGATCGATTCGTTCGGAGACGATGGCATTGACAATCTCGTCCGAGACCAGATTTCCGGCGTCCATGACAGCCTTGGCGCGCTTGCCGACTTCAGTACCCGCCTGAACGGCGGCGCGCAGCATGTCACCCGTGGAAAGCTGCGGAATACCATGCTTTTCCACGATCCGCTGGGCCTGGGTCCCCTTACCCGCGCCCGGCGGCCCCAAAAGTATAAGTCTCATCGCCCCCTCTTTCCTCCACGCAACTTCGATTTCTTGATCAGGCCTTCGTACTGCTGTGCGATCAAATGGCCCTGGATCTGTGCCACCGTATCAAGAGTTACGCTAACCACGATCAAAAGCGAAGTCCCACCAAGGGCTAATGGAATGCCGGTTTGCGACACCAGGATCTCAGGCAGGATACAGACGAATACGAGATAGATAGCGCCGATCACCGTGATACGGGTCAGCACGTAGTCGATATATTCGGCAGTGCGATCGCCCGGGCGGATGCCGGGGATGAAGCCGCCATGCTTCTTCAGGTTATCGGCAGTGTCCTTCGGATTGAAGACGATGGCCGTGTAGAAAAAGGCAAAGAAGGCGATGAGTGCCGCATAGAGCACCATGTAAAGCGGCTGGCCGTGGCCAAGCGCTGCAACGACGGCGGTCGCCCAGGCGGGCATCGCCGTCGTGCTGGCAAAGCCCGCAAGCGTCGCCGGCAGAAGCAGCAGTGAGGATGCGAAGATTGCCGGGATAACGCCCGAGGTGTTCAGCTTCAGCGGCAGGTGCGAGGTGTCGCCCTGGAACATGCGGTTGCCGACCTGGCGCTTCGGATACTGGATCAGAAGGCGGCGCTGCGCGCGCTCGACGAAGACGATGACGGCGATGACGGCGATCGCAACGACGATGACCGCCAGGATGAGCGTCGTCGACAGCGCACCGGTGCGGCCAAGTTCCAGCGTGCCGGCAAGGGCTGTCGGAAGACCGGCCGCAATGCCTGCGAAGATGATAAGCGAAATGCCGTTGCCGATACCGCGCGAGGTGATCTGCTCGCCGAGCCACATCAGGAACATGGTACCGCCAAGCAGCGTCAGGACGGTCGAAATTTTGAAGAACCAACCCGGATCGACGACGAGGCCGTTGCCGCTTTCGAGACCGACGGCAATGCCGTAGGCCTGCAGCGCGCCGAGGATGACCGTGCCGTAGCGGGTGTACTGGTTGATGATCTTGCGACCCTGCTCGCCTTCCTTCTTCAGGTTTTCGAGCGCCGGCACGACCGAGGTCATGAGCTGCACGATGATCGAAGCGGAGATGTAGGGCATGATGCCGAGCGCGAAGATCGCCATGCGCTGTACGGCACCGCCCGAGAACATGTTGAAGAGCCCGAGAATGCCGCCGGCCTGGCCCTGGAATGCCTGGGCATAGGCCTGCGGATTGAGGCCTGGAAGCGGAATATGGGTGCCCAGCCGGTAGACGAGGAGAGCTGCCAGTGTGAACCACAGGCGCTTCTTAAGATCCTCGGCTTTGGCGAAGGTCGAAAAATTGAGGTTTGAAGCCAGTTGTTCCGCTGCAGAAGCCATGCGTTTCTCCGCGCTACCAATTCCGGGCGCTCTCGAGTCGGCCGGCACCGGAATCAGTATGAATTTCTTTTAAAAACCGGGCTTCGGACGGATCGCTGGCGCAACCCTGTGCCTCACCCTTGTCTTCAGTCTTACCGTCCCGACGCGAATGCGTCCAAGCAGGTTTTTGTGAGGCTCACATATGGGAGCAAAATCGCCCGGTGTGAAGCACCCCGGGCGATATATCATGAGTTTATTATTCTGCCGCTGCGGCAGAAAGAAGCGTTACCTTGCCGCCGGCCTTTTCGATCTTCTCGACGGCAGACTTGGAAGCGCCTGCAACTTCGAGCGTGATCTTGGCCTTGAGCTCGCCGTCGGCGAGAACGCGAACGCCGTCCTTGGCGCGGCGGATGACGCCGGCAGCCTTGAGAGCAGCCGCATCAACCGTTGCCTTCGCGTCGAGCTTGCCGGCATCGACGGCAGCCTGGATACGTGCCAGCGATACGACGACGTAGTCGGCTGCGAAGATGTTGTTGAAGCCGCGCTTCGGCAGACGACGGTAGATGGGCATCTGACCGCCTTCGAAGCCGTTGATGGCGACGCCCGAACGGGACTTCTGACCCTTTACACCGCGACCACCGGTCTTGCCGGAGCCCGAGCCGATACCGCGGCCGAGGCGCTTGCGGCTATGGGTAGAGCCTTCGTTATCCTTGATTTCATTGAGTTTCATGAGCGTTACTCCGGTCTCACTTCTCGTCGACAACGCGAACGAGATGCTGGACTGCACGGATCATGCCACGAACGGCCGGAGTGTCTTCCAGCGTGCGGCGACGGTGCATCTTGTTCAGTCCGAGACCGATCAGCGTGCGCTGCTGGACGTCCGGACGGCGAATCGGGCTGCCGACCTGTTCGATCGTAACAGTCTTCGCTTCAGCCTTCTTGGTAGCCTTGGCCATTGGTCAGCTCCTCTTATTCTTCAGAGGCGTTGCCAGAAGCGGCACGGCGAGCCTGGAGCGTAGCATACTTGATGCCGCGCTGGGCTGCGATGTCCTTCGGGTGAACCTGGTGCTTCAGAGCGTCGAAGGTGGCGCGAACCATGTTGTAGGGGTTCGACGAACCGGTCGACTTGGCGACGACGTCGTGGACGCCGAGCGTTTCGAAAACGGCGCGCATCGGACCACCGGCAATGATACCGGTACCGACTTTGGCCGAGCGCAGCAGAACCTTGCCGGCGCCATGACGGCCATGGACGTCGTGATGCAGCGTACGGCCGTCTCGCAGCGGTACGAAGATCAATTCGCGCTTGGCGGCTTCGGTTGCCTTGCGGATAGCTTCCGGCACTTCACGTGCCTTGCCATGACCGAAGCCTACGCGGCCCTTCTGGTCGCCGACGACGACGAGAGCGGCGAAGCCGAAGCGACGGCCACCCTTAACAACCTTGGCGACGCGGTTGATCGCGACCAGCTTGTCGACGAATTCGCTATCGCGCTCTTCACGGCTCTGGCGGTCTTCCCGCTGCGGCCTTCTTTCCTGTGCCATTGTCCTCTTCCTTTTTCTTTTCCGGGTGCAATCGGCAAACAAAACGAGGACCGCATCGGCTTCCCAAGGGAACGATTTGCGGTCCGGTGAAATCCGGCCGAGGCTTAAAAGCCTTCGGCCGGAAACTGATTAGAAGGTCAGACCGCTTTCGCGGGCTGCATCTGCCAGGGCCTTGATACGGCCGTGATAGATGAAGGCGCCACGGTCGAAAACGACCTCAGTGACACCTGCCTTGGAGGCGCGCTCAGCAACGAGCTTGCCAACGAGGGCCGCTGCTGCGGTGTCGGCACCGGTCTTCAGAGAACCGCGCAGATCCTTGTCGAGGGTCGATGCAGCGGCAAGCGTCTTGCCGGCAACATCGTCGATGATCTGAGCATAGATGTTCTTCGACGAGCGATGAACCGACAGGCGCGGACGGCCGTTGGCCACCGACTTGAGATGACGGCGCACGCGGTTGGCACGACGTGCAAGTGCTTCTTTCCTGCTAGCCATTTCGCGTGATCCTTACTTCTTCTTGCCTTCTTTGCGGACAATCCGCTCTTCGGCATACTTGACGCCCTTGCCCTTGTAGGGCTCCGGACCGCGGTATTCGCGGATCTCGGCGGCGACCTGGCCGACCTGCTGCTTGTTGATGCCGGTGACGATAATTTCCGTCGGCTTCGGTACAGCGATCGTGATGCCCTGCGGCGGTTCATAGACTACGTCGTGGCTGAAACCGAGCGCCAGCTGCAGGTTCTTGCCCTGCAGGGAAGCGCGGTAACCAACGCCGTTGATTTCGAGCTTGCGCTCGAAGCCGTCCTTGACGCCCTTGAAGATGTTTTCGATCATCGTGCGGGACATGCCCCACTTCGAACGAGCATCCTTCGTCTGCGTGAGCGGCGTTACGACGACCGCATTGTTTTCGAGCTTGAGGCTGATTTCGTCGTTTGCGACGAAAACCAGCTCGCCCTTCGGACCCTTAGCGGTAACCTTCTGGCCATCGACCGTAGCCGTGATCCCAGCAGGCACCTGAACGGGCTTCTTACCGATACGAGACATGTTTCAATCCTGTCTGTTCGCTATGGAGACCCTGCGCTGTCTTAGAAGACAGAGCAGAGAACCTCGCCACCAACGTTCTGTTCGCGAGCCTGGTGATCGGCCATCACGCCCTTCGGGGTCGAAAGGATGGTGATGCCGAGGCCGTTCGCGACCTGCGGAATGGACTTGACCGAGACATAAACCCGGCGGCCCGGCTTGGACACACGGCCGATCTCACGGATCACCGATGCGCCTTCATAGTACTTCAGTTCGATGTTCAGTTCGGACTTGCCGTTGCCGAAATCGACGACGGAGTAGCCACGGATGTAGCCTTCGGACTGGAGGACATCGAGAACACGTGCACGGAGCTTGGAAGCAGGCGTCGAAACCGACGACTTGCGACGCGAAGCACCGTTGCGGATACGGGTGAGCATATCGCCCAACGGATCAGTCATTGTCATCTAACCTGCTCCTTACCAGCTCGACTTGACGATGCCCGGCACCTTGCCGAGATTGCCCAGTTCGCGCAGCGCGATACGCGACATACGCAGTTTACGGTAGTAAGCGCGCGGACGACCGGACACTTCGCAACGGTTGCGAATGCGGGTCTTCGATCCGTCACGCGGCAGGGATGCCAGCTTGATCGAGGCCTTGAACCGCTCTTCGATCGGAAGAGCCTGGTTCATGATGATCGCCTTCAGGGCAGCACGCTTGCCGGCCTGGTTTGCGACCGTATTACGGCGGCGCTTGTTCTTTTCAACTGCGCTTGTCTTCGCCATGTCAGGTTCCTTTTCTACGCTCGTCGTTACGGTTACTGACGGAACGGGAAGCTGAACTCCGTGAGGAGTGCGCGAGCTTCGTCGTCGGTCGTGGCCGTCGTGCAAACGATGATGTCCATGCCCCACATCTGATCAACCTTGTCGTAGTTGATTTCAGGGAACACAATGTGCTCCTTGATGCCCATGGCAAAGTTGCCACGGCCGTCAAAGCTCTTCGGGTTCAGGCCGCGGAAGTCGCGAACGCGCGGAAGCGCGATGTTGACCAGGCGATCCAGGAACTCGTACATGCGGGCGCCGCGCAGGGTGACCTTCGCGCCGATCGGCATGTTTTCGCGGACCTTGAAGCCAGCGATAGAGTTGCGCGCACGGGTGATGACCGGCTTCTGGCCAGCAATGGCAGCCAGGTCGGCAGCAGCGACGGTCGGCTTCTTCGAGTCAGCCGTGGCTTCGCCCACACCCATGTTGATAACGATCTTGTCGAGCTTCGGGATCATCATCTCGTTGGCGTAGGAGAACTTCTCCTGCATCGCCTTGCGGATCCGCTCGACATATTCCTTCTTGAGCCGCGGCTCGTACTTTGCCTCAGCCATCGATCACTTCTCCCGAACGCTTGGCCACGCGGACCTTCTTGCCGTCAACAACCTTGAAGCCGACACGGGTCGGCTTACCGTCCTTGTCGACGATCGCGACATTGGACAGGTGGACCGAAGCTTCCTTGGAAATGATCCCGGCTTCCTGGGTCTGCGTCTGGCGCTGGTGGCGCTTTACGACGTTTACGCCGCGAACGACGGCGCGATCTTCCTTCGGCAGGACCTGAAGGACTTCGCCAGTGCGGCCCTTGTCCTTGCCTGCGAGCATGACGACCTTGTCGCCCTTACGAATCTTTTGCATCGTTCTCGCTCCTTACAGTACTTCGGGAGCCAGCGAGATGATCTTCATGTGGTTCTTCGCACGCAATTCGCGCGGAACCGGTCCGAAGATACGGGTGCCGATCGGCTCTTTTTTGTTGTCGATGAGGACTGCTGCGTTGGTGTCGAAGCGGATGACAGAGCCATCCGGACGACGGATGTCCTTGGCGGTGCGAACTACAACCGCCTTCATCACGTCACCCTTCTTCACACGGCCGCGCGGAATAGCTTCCTTGATCGAAACGACGATGACGTCGCCGATCGAGGCATACTTGCGCTTCGAGCCGCCCAGCACCTTGATGCACATGACACGACGGGCGCCGGAATTATCCGCGACGTCGAGGTTTGTTTGCATCTGAATCATATCAGGTCGCCTTCTTGTTCTTACCGGAATGGTTGGGCAAAGCCCCCTCTCCCGGCTTATGAAAATTGTCTGCCGGCCGCTCGTCACAGGAACAGCGAAAGCACGGCAATAGCTTGAATAGCGCGGGATCGATCGTTGCCAGGGTGGTTTCCCAGATGGGACCTTCCGTGCGCTTAAAGCAAAAGAACGCCCGGCATTCGAGCGTTCCGACGCTGCTTCATACAGAAATTTCCGCGAGACGCAAGGCCTCGCGCGAAATTCTTACTTGGCCTGGGCGGCAATAACCGTCCAACGCTTGTCCTTGGAGATCGGTGCGCACTCCTCGATGGAGACGATATCGCCGATCTTGTACTGATTGTTTTCGTCGTGGGCCTTGTACTTCTTGGAGCGACGAACGGTCTTCTGGAGCAGCGGATGAGCGAAACGACGCTCAACGCGAACTACGACAGTCTTCTCGTTCTTGTCACCAACCACGACGCCCTGCAGAATACGCTTCGGCATGTTTTTTTCCTTTAAGCCTTTGCTTCTGCCGCCTTCTGGCGGGCAATGGTTTTGACGCGGGCGATGTCCTTGCGGACTTCGTTGATGCGCGAGGACTTCTCAAGCTGGCCGGTCGCCTTCTGGAAGCGCAGGTTGAACTGCTCCTTCTTCAGGTCGGCGAGCTTGTCCTTGAGCTGGTCGGCCGTGAGGCCGCGTACTTCTTCGGCTTTCATCGTGCCTTCTCCTTACTCTGCGATGCGCTGAACGAAGCGCGTCTTGACCGAGAGCTTGGCCGAGCCGAGGCGAAGCGCTTCGCGCGCGATTTCCTCGGAGACACCGTCGATCTCGAACATCATACGACCGGGCTTGACCTTGCATGCCCAGTATTCCACGGAACCCTTACCCTTACCCATGCGGACTTCGGTAGGCTTTGCGGTTACCGGAACGTCCGGGAACACGCGGATCCAAACACGGCCGGCGCGCTTCATGTAACGCGTGATCGCGCGGCGGGCCGCTTCGATCTCGCGTGCGTTAACGCGGTTCGGCTCCTGAGCCTTCAGGCCGAATTCGCCGAAGGCCAGGTCAGAACCGCCCTTGGCTACGCCCTTGATGCGGCCCTTGAACTGCTTGCGGTACTTAGTACGCTTTGGCTGCAACATTTTCTTACTTCTCCGAGCTTATCTTTCGCCAGCGCTAATTACGCGTTGTCGCGTTCGCGGCGACGATCGCCACGGTCGCGTTCGCGGCTTGCCGGACCCTGTGCATCGCCTTCCAGCGCGCGGCGTTCGGAAGCCATCGGATCGTGCTCAAGGATTTCGCCCTTGAAGATCCAGACCTTGATGCCGCAGATACCGAATGCGGTTTCGGCTTCAGCCGTACCGTAATCGATGTCGGCGCGCAGGGTGTGCAGCGGAACGCGGCCTTCGCGGTACCATTCCGTGCGAGCGATTTCTGCACCGCCGAGACGGCCGGCGCAGGTAATCTTGATGCCTTCGGCGCCAAGACGCATCGCGGACTGAACGGCGCGCTTCATGGCGCGGCGGAAAGCCACGCGGCGCTCGAGCTGCTGGGCGATCGACTGAGCAACGAGCGTTGCGTCGATTTCCGGCTTGCGCACTTCAACGATGTTGAGGTGCGTTTCGGAGTTCGTCATGTCCGACAGCTTCTTGCGGAGCTTGTCGATGTCGGCGCCCTTGCGGCCGATGATCAGGCCCGGACGGGCCGAGTGGATCGTGACGCGGCACTTCTTGTGCGGACGCTCGATGACCACCTTGGAGATACCGGCCTGCTTCAGTTCGCTCATGACGAACTTACGCATCTTCAGGTCTTCGTGCAGGAGCTGGCCATACTCGGCATTGTCCGCAAACCAGCGGCTATCCCAGGTACGGTTGATGCCAAGACGGAAACCAATCGGATTGATTTTCTGACCCATTATGCGGCCTCCTCTTGTGCCTGCACTTCACGAACGACGATCGTCAGGTGAGCGAACGGACGTTCGATCCGCGATGCGCGGCCGCGGCCGCGGGCGTGGAAGCGCTTCATGACAATCGACTTGCCGACATAGGCCTCGGCGACGACGAGAGCGTCGACGTCGAGGTCATGGTTGTTCTCGGCGTTGGCGATCGCAGATTCGAGCGTCTTCTTGACGGCGCCTGCGATGCGCTTGCGGGAGAATTCCAGCTCAGCGAGTGCACGCTCGACCTTCTTGCCGCGGATGGCCGCAGCAACCAGGTTGAGCTTCTGTGGGCTGACGCGGAGCGTACGGGCGACTGCTTGCGCCTCGTTGTCCTTCAGCCGGCGTTCGGCTTTAGCCTTGCCCATCGTTACTTCCTCTTTGCCTTCTTGTCCGCGCCGTGACCGTAATAGGTGCGGGTCGGAGAGAATTCACCGAATTTGTGACCGACCATGTCTTCGTTGACACTGACCGGAACATGCTTGCTGCCGTTGTAGACGCCGAAGGTGAGACCAACGAACTGCGGCAGGATCGTGGAGCGACGGCTCCAGATCTTGATTACTTCTGCACGTCCGCCTTCACGAACCTTCTCAGCCTTCTTGAGAAGATAGCCGTCAACAAACGGACCTTTCCATACTGAACGAGCCATTGAGGACTTCCTCTCTTACTTCTTGCGCTGATGACGCGAGCGCATAATGAACTTGTCGGTCGCCTTGTTAGAGCGTGTGCGCTTGCCTTTGGTCGGCTTGCCCCACGGCGTCACCGGATGGCGACCACCAGAGGTGCGGCCTTCACCACCGCCGTGCGGATGGTCGACCGGGTTCATGACGACGCCGCGGTTATGCGGACGCTTGCCGCGCCAAACGGTACGACCGGCCTTGCCGTCGTTGATGTTGGCATGGTCAGGGTTCGACACAGCACCGATCGAAGCAAGGCAGGTGCCGTGCACGAGGCGCTGTTCGCCGGAGTTCAGGCGAAGGATCGCCATGCCCTGGTCGCGGCCGACGAGCTGTGCGTAGGAACCTGCGGAGCGGGCAATCTGACCGCCCTTGCCCGGCTTCATTTCCACGTTGTGGATGATGGAGCCGACCGGAATGTACTGCAGCGGCATCGTGTTGCCGGGCTTGACGTCGACGGCCTTGTCGGAAGCGATGACCTTGTCGCCGGCAGCAAGACGCTGCGGAGCGATGATGTAGGCCTTCTCGCCGTCGGCATAGCTGACGAGCGCGATGTAAGCCGTACGGTTCGGGTCGTATTCGATACGCTCGACCGTCCCTTCGACGTCGAACTTGCGACGCTTGAAGTCAATGATGCGATACGTACGCTTGTGACCGCCGCCGATGAAGCGGGCTGTGATGCGGCCGAGGTTGTTACGACCACCGCTCTTGGTCAGACCTTCCGTCAGCGACTTGACCGGCTTGCCCTTGTAGAGGCCCGAACGGTCGACGATGACCAGCTGGCGCTGGCTCGGGGTCGTCGGATTGAATGTTTTCAATGCCATCTTTTTATTCCTCAGAGACCGGTGGAGACGTCGATCGTCTGGCCTTCAGCCAACGTCACGACAGCCTTCTTCACGTCCTGCTGCTTGCCGACAAAACCGCGGAACCGGCGGGTTTTGCCCTTGCGCAGCAGGGTGTTGACGGCCGTGACCTTGACGCCGAAGAGCGCCTCGACCGCAGCCTTGATTTCCGGCTTCGTCGCCTTCTTGGCGACATTGAAAACAACCTGGTTGTTTTCCGATACCAGCGTGGACTTTTCGGTGATCGCAGGAGAAACGATCACATCGTAGTGGCGAAGATCGGTCACTTGAATCGCTCCTCTAGCGCTTCAACGGCAGCCTTGGAAAGCACGAGCTTGCCGCGGCGGACGATGTCGTAAACGTTGATGCCCTGGATCGGCAGAACATCGACGTTCGGGATGTTCTGAGCAGCGAGCTTGAAGTTACCGTCGAGCTCGGCGCCACCGATGAAGAGGGCGTTGGTGAGGCCCAGCGAGGCGAATACGCCGGCCAGAGCCTTCGTCTTTGCTTCGTTGGCGACCAGATCATCGATGATGATCAGTTCGTCTGCCTTGATCTTGGCGGACAGCGCATGACGCAGGCCGAGCGCGCGAACCTTCTTGGGAAGGTCGTGTTCATGGCTGCGGGCGACCGGGCCGTGGGCCTTACCACCGCCGCGGAACTGCGGAGCACGAGCCGAATGGTGACGAGCGCGGCCCGTACCCTTCTGCTTGTACATCTTGGCGCCGGTGCGGGAAACGTCCGCGCGGCCCTTTGCCTGATGGGTGCCCTGCTGCTTCTTGGCAAGCTGCCAGCGGATGACGCGGGCGAGAATGTCTTCGCGGGGCTCAAGGCCGAAAATCGCGTCAGAAAGGGAAACCTTCCCAGCGTCTTTGCCCTCGAGGGTCTTGACGTTCAATTCCATTGGTCTGGCTCCCTTACTTCGCTGCCGACTTGACGGCGTCGCGCACGATGATCCAGGCACCCTTGGAACCGGGTACTGCACCCTTGATCAGGATCAGACCACGATCTTCGTCGGTCGAAACCACTTCAAGGTTCTGCGTCGTCACGCGCGTCTGGCCCATATGACCAGCCATCTTCTTGTTCTTGAAAACCTTGCCCGGATCCTGGCGCGAACCCGTCGAACCATGCGAGCGGTGCGAAACAGACACACCGTGCGTGGCGCGCAGACCGCCGAAACCGTGGCGCTTCATGGCGCCGGCAAAGCCCTTACCGACCGTGGTGCCGGTGACATCGACGAGCTGGCCAGCAGCAAAGTGACCGGCCTTAAGCTCAGTGCCAATATCGAGCAGGTTGTCTTCCGAAACACGGAATTCCTGGAGCTTGGCCTTCGGCTCAACGTTAGCAACGGCAAAGTTGCCGCGCATCGCCTTGGACGTGTTCTTTACCTTGGCCTGGCCAGCACCGAGCTGAAGCGCGGTATAGCCATTCTTTTCTACGGTGCGCTGGGCCACGACCTGGCAGCCATCCAAACGCAGTACCGTTACCGGGACATGCTCGCCGGCGTCGTTGTAGACGCGGGTCATTCCCACCTTCTGTGCAATCACACCTGAACGCATCGGTTCAATCCTTCCAACTCAGCTCGAGCAAGCTCAGAGCTTGATCTCAACATCGACACCTGCGGCGAGATCGAGCTTCATCAGCGCGTCTACCGTCTGCGGGGTCGGATCTACGATGTCGAGCAGGCGCTTATGCGTGCGCATCTCGAACTGTTCGCGGCTCTTCTTGTCGATGTGCGGGGACCGGTTGACCGTAAACTTCTCGATGCGGGTCGGAAGCGGAACGGGGCCCCGGACGCTTGCACCGGTGCGCTTCGCCGTCGACACGATCTCGCGCGTGGAAGCATCGAGAATCCGGTGATCGAACGCCTTCAGGCGAATGCGGATATTTTGGCCGTTCATTCGACGTTATCCTTGTGTTTGTTTTCCCTCATGTCTTTGGGCAAGACATGGGTTGTTCTTTCTTCCTAAGGCGGACCACCGGTTTCAAAGATCGAGAGAAATGCCTGTTACGGCATCCCTATCCATTCTTCAGGGCCTTTTGACCCACCTTACTGTTCGTGTAGTCACCGCTTCGTCATCCAAAGCGGTACGCAAATCGCGCTCGCGCGCCATTTGCAACATTTCTGTGTAATAAGCAAGCGGCCAGCGCCGCCTGCTTCATAATAATGTCATCGAATCGGCTGCTCCACCGGAGCAGCCGAATGGATTACTCGACGATGGAAGCGACGATGCCAGCACCGACGGTGCGGCCGCCTTCGCGGATCGCGAAGCGAAGCTTTTCTTCCATCGCGATCGGAACGATCAGCTCGACGTCAACAGTGACGTTGTCGCCAGGCATGACCATTTCCGTGCCTTCCGGAAGCGTCACGATACCCGTCACGTCCGTCGTGCGGAAGTAGAACTGCGGACGGTAGTTCGTGAAGAACGGCGTATGACGGCCGCCTTCTTCCTTCGTCAGGATGTAGGCTTCGGCCTTGAACTTCTTGTGCGGCTTGACAGAGCCCGGCTTGCACAGGATCTGGCCACGCTCGACGCCGTCACGGTTCACACCGCGAACCAGCGCACCGATGTTGTCGCCGGCCTGGCCCTGGTCGAGCAGCTTGCGGAACATTTCAACGCCGGTCACCGTCGTCTTCGAGGTCGGACGGATGCCGACGATCTCGACTTCTTCACCAACCTTGACGATGCCACGCTCGACGCGGCCGGTCACAACCGTACCGCGGCCCGAGATCGAGAACACGTCTTCGATCGGCATCAGGAACGGCTGGTCGATCGGACGCTCAGGCGTCGGGATGTAGGCGTCGACCTGAGCCATCAGCTCGCGGATCGCGTCTTCACCGATCTTCTTGTCGGAATCTTCAAGCGCAGCAAGCGCCGAACCCTTGACGACCGGAATGTCGTCGCCCGGGAAGTCGTAGGACGACAGAAGTTCGCGCACTTCCAGCTCGACGAGCTCGAGGAGCTCGGCGTCATCGACCTGGTCGACCTT
>NZ_JACHZR010000005.1 GCF_014193695.1 Rhizobium sp. BK316
AACCAGCTACCCGCCAATCCGCTTGATTTCTTCAGAACGAGGAACTTCGTCGCCAGCAGCGCCGCCGCCCTCGTCAGTGACTGGGCTTATAATCCCACCCCACCAAAACAGTCAACACATCCAATCCAACTTTTTTGACATTTTTGTAACAGGTTGATTCGACAAAGGATTTTCCAGTAGAAAGTTATCCACAGGCCGCCCTTTGGGACAAAATTCCCGAACAATCTTTTACCAGGCGATAAAAAATCATCAGGAACCCCTTCAAAAAACGAGGAAAGGTCGCGAAAAACAGTGCCTTGGCCAATTTTATGGTTAACGCAGAATAAACGCCGGCCCCATCACCACCGTCAAACAACCGTCATATCGGATTGTCGCGAAAGACTCGGAACCTAACGCGGTTTTTCGTGTTTCCCTCCCCATTGAAGGAAGGAGACAGACATGGCCGCCAATACCGATGATCTCAGAACATCCGTCAGCAAGGACATTGCCGCCCTCCAGCAGGAGGTGTCCCGCCTGCAGAAGATGATTTCCGCGCAAGGCGCCGAGGCCTATTACGAAGTGCGCGACCGCGCGGGCAAGGCTTATGACGACGCTCTTCCTCGCGCAAAAAACGCTGTTGCTCAGATCCGGGCGGAAGGTGCAGCGGTTGCCGGCACCGCTCGCGAGCACCCTGCAGCAACCACGACAGCACTTCTTGTCGCCGGAGCGATCGGCTTCCTCGCTGGCTATATGTTGTCAGGTACGTCGCAACCTGAGCCCCGTCACTGGTGGCGTTAAGCTCCCCGACCTCCCGCTCTAACATTTTTACGCATCCAGCAGATCCGATTTTTGCAGGATGCGTAAATACTTATGTCTTAGAAAAACCAACTTTTAATGCGAGCGATAGGAACATAAAAATCAAGGGAGGACATCATGGACGACAAGAGAGAGAAGCTGATCGTCGAAGTGAGTGTCGATGGCGGCAACGGGCGTCACGCAGTCGGCATCATGAACATGCGCCAGGCCCTTGATCTGCCCGAAATGCCGAGCCTGGCCTATACACATCCGGACCCAGCGAAGGCTGCCGCCGGCGTCGTTATGAACCGGCAGGAACTCGCGGGCTTTATGGCTTGTTCTTGAGGCCACACAATATCGTCTCCTTCCCACTGCGCTTTGCCTGAAGCGTTGACTGTCTTTATCGGCATCCGAAAATCCCCTCCTCCCCAAAATTCAGCGCGCCATTGCTGGCATCAGCGCGCCGTTCATGCAAAGAACGGCTTTCGCAATCGCATCAGGATTGGCGCAGTGAAAGGGCGGCACCCCCCGCAGAAAACACGCGAACGCAACAGACCCGAGGCTGAGCCGACCGGCAAGCGGGTTACACTTCCACGTGCCCTTTCCAAGCTCGGCTATTGCTCCCGCACGCAGGCAGAGCGCCTGATTGCCGAAAGCCGTGTGGCCATCGGTGATCGTATCGTCACCGATCCATCGACATGGGTCGATCTTTCGACCACCATCATAAAGGTCGACGGCAGAAAAATCGCCGCCGAGGCGAGGATCTATCTGATGCTCAACAAGCCGCGCGGTCTCGTGACCACTCGTCACGATCCCGAGGGGCGGCCGACAGTCTATGATTGCCTGACCGATTTCGATGTTCCGCACCTCTCGCCCGTCGGTCGCCTTGATAAGGCAAGCGAAGGGCTTCTGCTCTTTACCAACGACACGGAGTTCGCGCAGGCACTGCTCGATCCGATCACTCATGTCCCCAAGTCCTACCACGTGCAAATCGACCGGATTGCCGACGACAACATGCTATCGGCCATGACATCAGGCCTTCGGCACGACGGTGAATTGCTGCGCGCCACATCTGCGCGAAAGCTGCGTGAGGGCGACCGCAACTCCTGGATCGAAGTGGAGTTGCAGGAAGGCCGCAACCGGCAAATCCGCCGGATGCTGGAAGCACTCGATATCGCCTGCCTGCGGCTCGTACGCGTGGCGATCGGCGGGCTGGAGCTCGGCGACCTGCCAAGGGGATCGGTCAGGGCGCTCAACGAGGCCGAACTGAAGGATCTTCGCCGGAAGGTCGGTGCCAGCAAGAAAATACGGGATTGAGAATGAACGAAATGATGCCGCATGATTTCTGGCAGCAAATCCATCCACCCGGCAGTTTCGAAACAGGTGGCGACGTCACATCCTTCTTCGTAGCGGAGCTGGAAGATGGCAGGCAATTGCGGCTGCCGATCCGCGTGCTCGCTGACGGCGAGCATGCCTTGGCCTCACTGATCATCAATCAGGCGAGCTTCGCGGTGCTGGATGCGCTCGCTGAAATCCTTGCAGCAAAGATAGAACCCTTCGGCATCGACGTGATCGCCGGCCTGCCGACACTCGGTCTGACACTTGCGGCGGCAGTGGCCCAGAAGCTCGGCCATCACCGTTATGTGCCGCTCGGTACCTCCCGCAAGTTCTGGTATCGCGAAGAACTGTCGGTCGCCCTCTCATCGATCACCACACCGGAGCAAGAGAAGCGCCTGTATGTCGATCCGCGCATGCTGCCTCTTCTGGAAGGCCGCCGTGTCGCGCTGATCGACGACGTTATATCGAGCGGAACCTCTGTTGCCGCCGGGCTCGGTCTGCTGGCAGGCTGCGGCATAGAACCCGTCGTCGTCGGTGCGGCCATGCTGCAATCAGACCGTTGGCGCGCGAAACTCGACACCGCGGGACCTCAATGGCAGGCACGCACGAAAGGCGTTTTCGCAACGCCTATTCTCGAGCGGACAGCCGAAGGAAAATGGTGCAGACCGGCCTGACCAACGGCAGGACCGCGCATGAGCACCATTCATTCTTTCATCTGAACGGACTATACAGCATCGGACGAAAAGCTACATTCCGCGTGTGATCGAACACAGGAACCGCCGATGACGCCTGAGCAAGCAGCCCTCCTGATCCTGCTGGTGGCGATGCTCTTCCTGTTCTCCCTCGATCGCTTGCGCATCGAAGTTGTCGCGATCGGCGGATTGCTTGCGGGCTATGTGCTCGGTCTTTACCCCGCCGACGGCATCTTTGCCGGCTTCGCAAGCCCCGTTGTCATCACCGTCGTGGAAATCCTGCTGGTCGTCCAGGTCCTGGCGCGCACCAAACTCTTTGACAGTCTCGCCGAACGCTTCGTCGCATCGGGTCTTTCGCATTTCCGGGTCATAGCTGGTGTCTCCGCCCTCAGCGGTTTCATCTCGATCTTCATGAACAATATCGGCGCCTTCGCGATTACCCTGCCGCTAGCGCTGCGGCTGAGCGCCGTCATCGGCATTCCGCGCCGGCAGCTCGTGATGCCGGTCTCCTTCGCCGCTCTTCTCGGCGGTCTCGTTTCGCTGATCGGCACGCCTGCCAATCTTCTCGTCAGTGATGCGCTTGAAAAAGCAACGGGCAGAGGTTTCCGCTTCTTCGATTTCACCTATGTCGGCCTGCCAGTCGCCATTCTGGGCATTCTCCTGATCACCCTGATCGCACAGCGTTTGTTTTCCGAGTCGGATGAATCCGCGACAGCGCCCCCTCCCCCTGCCCGTCGCATCGTCGTCGAGCGCAGCATTCCCGAACATTCGCCACTCGTCGGCGCAACACTTGCTCAATGTCCGGAACGTTTCGGCATTCAGCCGCATGCCCTCATCCGCGACAGGGCCTTCGTCTTCGGCCCGCTCGAACAGTCAGTCATCCAGCCGGGAGATGTTCTCCTGGCCCAAGGTGCGGATTCGATCTTCGCGAATCTGGCCACCTGCCAGGCGCTGGTGCCGGAAGCCCATCCGCATGGGTTGCAGCCGGATTTCGCCAGCATCGAAGCCGTCGTCATGCCGGAAAGCACCGTCGTCGGCTCGCGTATCGCATCGCTGGAGGTCTTCCGCAATCGCGGGGTCACTGTCTCGGCACTGTCGATGCGCTCTCCCCGTATTGAAGGACGTTTCGCCGATCTGCAGCTTTCGATCGGCGATATCCTGGTGCTGGAAGGCCCGCAAGCGGCAATCGCGGAGGCGCTCGAGGAGTGCGAATGCCTGCCGCTTGCCTCCGCAGCGCCCTCCCCGACATCGTCGGCCTCGTGGCGACCCTTCGCGATCTTTGCCTGCGGCGTCGTTGCCTCCGCCTTCGGTCTTCGCCCCGATATCGCCCTCGCCTTCGTGGTGCTGGCGCTCGCACTGCTCGGTTATCTCAACATTCGTCATGCGATGGCGGATCTCAACTGGCCGATCATCATCATGCTCGCGGCGATGATCCCGATCGGTCAGGCGGTGGTGACAACGGGCACGGCCGAGATCATTGCGGCATGGCTGAGCCTTGCCTTCCCGATCGGCCATCCCTTATGGGGCATCGCGCTGGTTCTGTTCCTCGCCATGGCGCTGACGCCCTTCGTCAACAATGCGACGGTCGCGATCGTTCTGGCTCCGATAGCGCTGGAGTTCGCGCGCGTCGGCCAGCATGCGCCGCAGGCCTATCTAATTGCGGTGGCGGCTGGCGCGTCGCAGGATTTCCTGACACCCTTTGGCCATCACAACAATACGCTGTCGATGAGCATCGGCAGCTATCGCTTCGGTGATTTCCTGCGCGCCGGCTGGCCGCTGACGCTCGCCGGCTATATAGTCACACTCATTCTCATTGCCCTCTTCTGGCTTTGAATGAGCCTTTGCTTGACTTCCCCGGCAATGAAACTAGAGCAGAGACAATCTAAGCCGATAGAAGGACAGCCAAGCGCCGTGCGTATTCTCTCCGAAGCCCATTTCCCGGAACTGCCGAACTACTACCGTGGCAAGGTGCGCGAGAATTACGATCTTCCGGATGGGCGGCGCATCATCATCAGCACTGATCGGCTGAGCGCTTTCGATCGTATCCTGACCTGCATTCCCTACAAGGGACAGGTGCTGACGCAGACAGCCCGCTACTGGTTCGAGGCGACGAAGGACATCTGCCCCAATCACGTCCTCGATTATCCCGATCCGAACGTCGTCATTGGCAAACGGCTCGATATTCTTCCGGTCGAGATCGTCGTGCGCGGCTATCTCGCCGGCACGACCGGCACGTCGATTCTCACACTCTATAAGAAGGGCGAGCGCGAAATGTACGGCATGCGCCTGCCCGACGGCATGCGCGACAACCAGATCCTCCCCGAACCGGTCATCACGCCGACCAGCAAAGAATTTGACGGCGGTCACGACGAGCCGCTGACGCCGGCTGAAATCGTCAGCCGCGGGCTATTGACTGGAGAACAGTGGGAAACGCTTTCCAAGTATGCGCTGGCGCTTTTCGCTCGCGGCCAGGAAATAGCGGCAAAACGCGGCCTGATTCTCGTCGACACCAAATATGAATTCGGCACGGACGAGGACGGCAACATCATGCTCGCCGACGAGATCCATACGCCCGACAGCAGCCGCTACTGGGTCGCAGAAACCTATCCCGCTGCTTTCGCAGCGGGCAATCGCCCGGAAAGCTTCGACAAGGACTTCGTGCGCGCCTGGGTAGTCGAACGCTGCGATCCCTACAAGGATGCAATTCCGGAAATTCCGGTCGCGTTGATCGAGCAGACCTCGGCCGTCTATATCAAAGCCTATGAGTGGATCACCGGTGAACGCTTCGTACCCGACGACCGCGGCGAAACGCCCGCCGCGCGTGTTCGCACAAATCTCGCGCCCTATTTCCCCTGAACCGCGTGACTACAGCGCCGCGCGTCTTTTCAGACGCGCAAAGGACGCTGTAGCACTTTGAATTACTGCATAATTCCCTAAATCGATCCCGATTTAGGGAATTATGCAGTAGGCTGCGAGTTGGCTTGCAGCCTTTCGGCCAAACGCGCTAGCATTGTAAAAAGGGGTGTCGGGCCAAGCCCGGCGGGGGACAAATGGCACGCAGGCCCAGACGCAAGGCCGAAGAGACCCGGGAGGATATCCTCTCGATGGCGGAGACGCTGTTTCGCCAGCGCGGCTTTGTGGCGGTTTCCATCGCCGATATCGCCGCCTCGCTGCACATGTCGCCGGCCAACGTCTTCAAGCATTTCCATTCGAAGGCGGTCCTCGTCGATGCGATTGCCGAGCGCCATCTCGGCAATGCTACGGAGCGCTTCGCCGCCGTCGACACAAGCCTGCCGCCGAAGGAGCAGTTGCTGAGCTTCGTTCTGCGCCTGCTCGACAGCCATCTGCAGGACATCCAGCAGAACCCCTACATCTTCGAAATGGTGATCTCTACTATCGATGCCAAGCTCGACGCGGGCCATCGCTATCGCGAGCGGATAGAGCAGAAACTGGGCGAGATCATCCGTGAAGGTGTAGCCGAAGGCAATTACCATTGCGACAATACGGACGCGGCAGCCCGCACCGTTGCAGACGTTCTCGCCTGTGTTCTGCATCCCATTCTCATTGCCAAGGACGACAAAAACACGCTTGTCCATCGTGCGGAAAAAATCGTGTGTTTCGTGGATGCCGCACTGCAAAATAACCCTTGCTAAGTGACGATTGCTGAATTACGTCACTTCATAAAGCTTTTCTTAATATCGGATAACGGCACCTGTTTCCGGGTCAATCATCACTCCTATATAGAGCGGCGCCTCCTAGGGCCGGCGATTGAACCGCTACTGCCAACCGCACAGGAAATTCAGCATGATCAGGCGCGCCCTCATCGTCTCCTCGGCCCTCCTGCTCGTTATGGGCCTCGCCGCCTGCAACGACAGCGGCAGCAAGCCCGCCGGCAATGCGGGCGCAGGCGGTGCCGCCCCGGTCGGTGTGGTCACGCTGAAGAAGGACACCTATCCGATCACCACGATCCTGCCCGGCCGCGCCGAAGCCTTCCAGGTGGCCGATATCCGCCCGCAGGTGAACGGTATCATCCGCGAGATCGCCTTTAAGGAAGGCGGTGAGGTCAAGAAGGGCGACCTGCTCTATCAGATCGACGATGCGGCCTATCGCGCCGCTGTCGAGCAGGCCCAGGCGGCCATCTCCAAGGCTCAGGCAAGCGTGCCGAGCGCCCAGAGCAATTTCGACCGCTACCAGCGGCTTGTCGGCAGCGGCGCGACGCAGATCGAGTTTGAGACCGCCCGCACGGCGCTGGCCCAGGCAAATGCCGAAGTCGAAGCGGCTAAGGCTGCGCTGACATCAGCGCAGATCGACCTTGACCATACGAAGATCACCGCGCCCTTCGACGGCATTATCGACCAGACCGCCTATAATGTCGGCAACCTCGTTGCCGCCAACCAGTCGACCGCGCTGACCACCATCCGCCAGCTTGATCCGATCTATATTTCGCTGACGGAATCGAGCACCAACCTTTTGAAGCTGCGCGATGCGATCGCTACCGGGGAGGTCAAGGGCGAGGACAACAATGTCGTGTTCCGCCTGATCCTCGAGGACGGCCGTGAATATAATCAGAAGGGCAAGCTCGACATGTCGAAGCAGGTCGTCAGCGAAACGACCGGCACCTTCATCATCCGCGTCGTCTTCCCGAATCCGGACCGCGTCGTCCTGCCGGGCATGTATGTGCGCGCCACGGTCGAGCTCGGTGCCGAGACCGGATATTCCCTGCCGCAGCTTTCGACGACGCGCGATGCCAACGGCCGCCTGACCGCACAGTTCATCTCCGCCGAGGGCAAGGTCGAGACCCGCGTCTTCCAGAACGCTACGCCCTCCAACAATTCCTGGCTCGTAACCGACGGCGTGAAGGACGGCGATCAGCTGATCGTCAGCGGCCTCCAGTCGATTGTATCAGGCATGCCGGTGAAGCCGGTTCCAATGAAGATCAACGACAACGGCGTGGTTGTCCCTGCCGATCAGCCCGTGGCCGGAAGCGAACAAAAGCCCGCAGCAAAGTGATGCGCAGGCGCTTTCGTATCGTCACCGTCCCAGCCGTACAGGAATAACCGATGGCCAAGTTTTTCATCCGACGACCGATCTTCGCCTGGGTCATTGCGATCACCATCATGCTCGCCGGTCTGCTCGGCATCTTCACACTGTCGATATCCCAATATCCCGACATTGCGCCGACCACGGTCCGCATCAACGCCAGCTATCGCGGTGCCAGCGCCGAGACGGTCGAAAAATCAGTGACCACCCTCATCGAAGACGGCATGACCGGTCTCGATGACCTGACCTACATGACCTCGACCTCATCGACGGGCTCGGCCAGCATCTCGCTGACTTTCGGAACGAGCATCAATCCTGACATCGCGCAGGTGCAGGTGCAGAACAAGCTGCAGCTCGTCCAGTCGCAGCTGCCGGGCGACGTCATCGATGCCGGCATCAGCGTCACGCGCTCCACCTCGAGCATTCTTCTCGTCGGCTCGCTGGTCTCGACGGACGGCAAGCGCACTTCCGTCGACCTCGGCAATATCATGTCGACCTCGATCGAGGACCAGATCCAGCGTCTGGAAGGCGTGGGCAGCATCAATGTGTTCGGCTCCGGCTACGCCATGCGCGTCTGGCTGGATCCGTTCAAGCTGCAGAAATACCAGCTCACCCCCGGCGATGTGACCTCGGCCATCCAGGCACAGAACACCCAGGTTTCCGTTGGCTCGCTCGGCGCCCAGCCGGCCGTCCCGGGCCAGCAGATCAACGTCACTATCACTGCGCAAAGCCAGCTCACCACGGTTGCTGATTTCGAACACATCATCCTGAAGGTCGAAAAAGACGGTTCGACCGTCCGCCTCAGCGATGTCGCCCGCGTCGAGATCGGCCAAGAAAGCTATGGCGGCAGCTCTCGCTACAACGGCCTGCCATCGTCTGGTTTCGCCATCAACCTCGCAATCGGCGCGAACGCCATCGATACCGCCGCCCGTGTCCGCACCGCGCTCGAAACGATCGGCCGCGGCTTGCCGGAAGGCGTCGAGATCACCTATCCCTACGACACGACCCCCTTCGTCGAACTGTCGATCGAAAAGGTCGTGCATACGCTGATCGAGGCGATCGTGCTCGTCTTCGTGGTTCTGCTCATATTCCTGCAGAACCTGCGTGCGACATTGATCCCGACCATCGCCGTTCCCGTCGTACTTCTGGGCACGTTCGGCATCCTCGCGGTAACAGGCTACTCAATCAATACGCTGACCATGTTCGCCATGGTGCTGGCGATCGGCCTTCTCGTCGACGATGCCATCGTCGTCGTCGAAAACGTCGAACGCATCATGTCGGAGGAAAAGCTCTCGCCGCTGGAGGCGACCGAGAAGTCGATGGGCGAAATCACCGGCGCCATCGTCGGCATCGCTCTCGTGCTGACCGCCGTCTTCATCCCCATGGCCTTCTTCGGCGGCTCGACCGGCATCATCTATCGCCAGTTCTCCATCACGATCGTGTCGGCCATGCTGCTGTCTGCCCTCGTCGCCATCGTGCTGACGCCTGCGCTCTGCGCCACGATGTTGAAGCCGGTCAACGAGCACAAGAAACATCGCATCGGCGACTGGTTCAACCGGAACTTCACCCGCTCGACCAACGGCTACGTCCGCACCATCGGCTACCTCTTGAAGCGGCCGGTCCGTGTCATGCTGGTTTTCCTGCTGGTCGGCGTCGGCTGCGCGTATCTCTTCACCCGCCTGCCGAGCTCGTTCCTGCCTCAGGAAGACCAAGGCGTGCTCCTGACCATCGTCACCACGCCGCCTGGGTCCACCACGCAGCAGACGCAGGCCGTCGTTGAAAAGGTCGAAAAATACTACCGTGAAAACGAGAAGGATGCGGTGGAATCCGTCTTCGGCGCGCTCGGTTTCGGCTTCAACGGTTCGGGTCAGAACAGTGCCATCGTCTTCACCAAACTCAAGGACTTCTCGCTGCGCACTGATCCCAACCTCAGCGCGCAGTCGGTGGTCAGCCGGGCTCTCAAGAACTTCTTTGCGATCCGCGAGGCGCAGGTCTTTGCGCTGCTGCCGCCCGCGATCCAGGGTCTCGGCGTGTCAAGCGGCTTCTCCATGTATCTGGTGGACACCGGCGGCCACGGCAATCAAGCCCTGACGGCCGCTTCCAAGCGGTTGATCCAGATGGCTGGCGCCACCGGCAAGGTCGTGGCACTCCGCTCGAACAACAAGGAAGTCGAGCCGCAGATGAAGATCCTGATCGATCAGGAGAAGATCGGCGCCATGGGTGTCGACCTTGCCTCGGTCAATTCCATGCTGTCGATCATCTTCACCGGCCGCGACGTCAACGATTTTACGCTGAACGGCGAGATCAAGCCGGTCTATGTGCAGGGCGACGGACCCTTCCGCATGCAGCCGACTGATCTGAACCACTGGTATGCCCGCAACAACGCCGGCGAGATGGTGCCTTTCTCCGCCTTCACCACCACCCAATGGGTCGACGGCGCGCCGTCTCTTGCCCGCTTCAACGCCGTCAGCGCCATTCCGCTGGATGGCGGCGCGGCACCAGGCGTCTCCTCGGGTGAGGCCATGAATGAGATGGAAGCCCTGACCGAACAGCTCGGCGGCGGCTATACGGTTGCCTGGCAGGGTATCTCCTATCAGGAGCGCCTCTCGGGCTCGCAGGCGCCGATGCTCTACGCGATTTCGGTTCTCGTCGTCTTCCTCTGCCTGGCCGCGCTCTACGAAAGCTGGTCGATCCCATTCTCGGTCATCATGGCAGTTCCGGTCGGCGTGCTCGGGGCACTCACCGCGGCAACGCTCTTCGTGCAGGCGAACGACGTCTACTTCAAGGTAGGCTTGCTCACGACCATCGGCCTTGCGGCGAAGAACGCGATCCTGATCGTGGAATTCGCCAAAGACCGGATGGAAACAGGACTGGGCCTCTTCGAGGCGACGCTGGAGGCAGCAAGGCTGCGCCTGCGTCCCATCATCATGACTTCTCTGGCATTTATCCTCGGCGTCGTGCCGCTGGCGATCGCAACGGGCGCGGGTTCCGCTGCCCAGAACGCGATCGGCATCGGCGTCCTCGGGGGCATGCTTTCTGCGACGATGCTGGGCATTTTCTTCGTGCCGAGCTTCTTCGTCGTCATCCGCCGCATCTTCGCCACACGGCAAAAAAATGAGGCGGCAGTGTGATATAAATGCACTGTGAGAAAGCTTTTCAGATTGCTACATTGCGCCCGGACTGCTTCGGCATGATGTTTGGCGTAGAGAACGAGGCGCGTTAGCCGATAGTGAAGCATGACGCTTCGGACAAGAATTGACTTGCTCGAGTTACAGGATGAAATGCATGGTACCCCTTCGTTATGCCACACCGGCGCTATTATTATTGCTTTCGGGCTGCGTAGTAGGCCCTGATCACGTACCTCCTGAAATGTCGCTTCCTGGAAAATTCAGCGAAGGCAGCCCAAAGAGCATCGGCGATGTCGCCACCGCCGCATGGTGGACGGCCTACAACGATAAGAAGCTCAACAGCCTTGTTCAGACCGGCCTCGACCAGAACCTTACGATTCAGCAGGCCATCGAACGCATCAATTCCGCCTCTGCCAATGTGACGATCGCCGGCGCCGGCGCCCTGCCTGCCCTCGATGTCGGCGCCTCCCAGACCGCCAGCGGCCAGACGGGCGAATTGCGCACCCAGTTCGATACCCGACACACCAGCGCCGGCCAGCTTTCGCTCTCCTGGCTGCTCGATCTGTTCGGCCTCTACAGGCGCAGCAAGGAAGCCGCCCTCGCTTCGCTTGACTCGGCTTACGCGGGTGCCGATGTTGCTAGGCTGTCCTACATCCAGGACATTGTCTCGACTTATATCGATCTGCGCTTCTTCCAGCAGCGTCTGGCACTTTCGAAAGCCAACCTGAAGTCTCGTCAGGAAACCTACGACCTCACCAAGTTCCAGCTGGATGCAGGTGCCGCCTCCCGCCTAGACGTTGTGCAGGCAGAAGGTCTCGTTCAATCGACGCTCGCAGAAATCCCTGGCCTTGAAACCAACATCCGCGTTTCGGCCCATCATATCGCCACCCTTGTCGGCCAGCCGGCCGGTTCGATGGTCGATGAACTGCTCCGTGGCTCCGGTCAGCCGACCTTCCGCGGCGGCATCAATTCGGGCATTCCTGCCGACTTGATCCGCAACCGTCCGGATATTCGCCAGGCAGAGCGTAACCTTGCGGCCGCCACCGCTCAGATCGGTGTCGCAGAGGCTCAGCTCTATCCGTCGATCTCGCTGTCCGGTTCGATCTCGCCGAGCTACATCAACCAGCGCGGCCTTCATGGCGCTCTCGGTGCATGGTCCTTCGGCCCAACCCTGAACCTGCCGATCCTCGACGGCGGCAGTCTGCGCGCCAATGTCAACGTTTCGAAGTCTGATGCAGCCGCATCCTATCTCGCTTGGAAGCAGACCGTCCTGACGGCTGTCGAGCAGGTCGAGAACGCCCTGTCCGCCGTCCGCCGTGACGCCGAGACGGTCAATGCGCTGCGCGCACAGGTCCGCACGACACAAGAAACCCTCGAACTTTCGACAGCGTCTTACAAGGACGGCGCCTCCTCGCTGCTCGACGTCCTCGACGCCCAGCGTCAGGTCTCCCTTGCTCAGGCAAGCCTTGCTGCTGCCGTTCAGCAGATGGCGAAGGATTATGCCGCGCTCAACATCGCAACTGGCGGCGGCTTTGCCCCCGGCGGCAAGACGACTGCACCTGTCAAGGTCGCCAAGGGCACGTGAAATCGTCGCCCATTGCTTGTTCAGGCCCCGCGGTTTTCCGCGGGGCTTTTTGTTTGCGCGAAAGCCGCCGGGACAGATATTCGCCCACTGAGTAAATTTGGATTCGACAAGCCCTAAGCGCTACGCTATGCAATTGCTTAAACGATTAAGCGCAGCACCTCGAAATCATGGCTTCACAACGCCCGGGTCCCAATCTCAGCAGGATAGCGACGTCGCTCGGCGTCTCCGTTGCTACGGTCTCGAATGCGCTCTCCGGCAAGGGCCGAGTTTCCAATGCTCTGATCGAGAGAATTCGGACGCATGCTGCCGAACTCGGCTATGTGCCGAGCCAAGCCGGACGGGCGCTGCGCACGGGCCGCAGCGGCGTGCTAGGCCTCGTCCTGCCTGATATCGCCAATCCGCTCTTCCCGAAGATTGCGCAGGCCATCGAATTTGCCGCCTCCGCCGCCGGTTATGGGGTACTGATCGCAGACTCCCGCGGCGACATCACGGCGCAGACCGAGGCAATCAACCGGCTGGTGGAACGTGGTGTCGACGGCATGGTGGTCGTGCCTCGCCGTGCCACCCGCATTTCCGCCGCAAGCTGCCCGGTCGCGGTCATCGATACTGCCTCCACGCCCGGCAATACGGTCGCCGCCGACCATTGGCAGGGCGGCAGGGAGATCGCTGCCCATCTCGCCGGCCTCGGCCACAAGCAGATCCTGATCATCGGCAACAATCAGGAATCCAATGTCCAGAACGACCGAGCCGGCGGCATCAGGGCCGGCCTGCAGCCCGGCATGCGTTCCGAAATGCTGTGGATCGAACGCCTGGAGAACGAAACGGGCGCCGGCTGCCGGTTGGGCCTTGCGGAAAAGACGCGTCAGGGCTTCACCGCCTTTGCGGCCCTTTCCGACCTGCAGGCCCTGCGGGCGCTGACCGAACTACAGCAGGAGGGCATCAGCGTTCCGACCGATGTCAGTGTCACCGGCTTCGATGATCTCATCTGGTCGCCTGTCGTCACGCCGTCGCTGACGACGGTGAGGATGGACATGGACACCATCGCCGAAATCGCCATCTCCGCGCTGGTCGACAGAATAAACGAAAGCGGCACTCGGGAGGGCGTGCTGGTCACGGCGGAGACCGAACGCGTGCCCATGCAACTCGTCATCCGCCAGTCATCCGGGCTCGCGAACCCGGCACCAAAAACCTCAGAGATGGAGAACCTGTAGAATGAAGAAAGCCCTCATTGCATCGGTGGCGCTGGCCGCGCTTTTCCCCCTTGGCGTCGCGGCACAGGAACGGACGCTGACCATTTCCGTCTATGCCTTTGCGCAGGACGATTACAAGACGATCGTCTACGACCCCTTCGAAGCCAAGTGCGGCTGCAAGCTCGTTGTCGAAACCGGCAACAGCGTCGAGCGCCTCGCCAAGATGGAAGCCAACAAAGCCAATCCGGTGGTCGATCTTGCCGCCGTCTCCATGGCTGACGGCCTTGCCGCCACCCGCGCCGGCCTGATCGACAAGGTCGATACCTCCAAGCTCGAAAATTTTTCCAAGCTCTATGATATCGCCAAGGATCCGAACGCCGACGGCATGAGCGTCGGTTACACTTTCTACGCCACCTCGATAGTCTACCGTTCCGACAAGATGAAGATCGAGTCCTGGGCCGATCTCTTGAAGCCGGAATATGTCGGCCATGTTGCCTTCCCGAACGTCACGACCAATCAAGGCCCGCCGGCGCTCTATATGCTGGGCCTCGCGCTCGGCAAGGACGCGGCCGACCTCAAGGCACCGATCGAAGCGCTTGGCGAAAAGAAGGGCGAGATCGTCACCTTCTACGAAAAGTCTTCCCAGCTCGTGCAGCTCATGCAGCAGGAAGAAATCTGGGCCGCTCCGATCGGCCGCTTCTCCTGGGCAGGCTTCACCAAACTCAATGTTCCCGTCGCCTGGGCAACGCCGAAGGAGGGCCAGACCGGCGGCATGAACGTGCTGGTCATGACCAAGGGATCGAAGAACCACGATCTCGCGCTGCAGTTCATGGATTTCTGGCTGTCGACCGAAGTCCAGACCAAGCTCGCCGAAAAACTGATCGACAGCCCGGCGAACAAGGAAGTGAAGGTCTCCGACGAGGTCGCCAACAACATCACCTATGGCGAAGATACCGCCAAGAGCCTGAAGCTCATCCCCGCCGCAGCCGCTCTCGACAATCGCAATGGCTGGCTGAAGCAATGGAACGAAAAGGTCGGCCAGTAAGCCGCTGCCGATAACGGTCCCGGCGCCGGCCGGGACCGACCCTTCCTCCGCTCGAAAGGCGTTTCATGTTCCAGAACCGCGCTGAAGCACTGGCACTTGCCCTGCCGGCAGCGATCTTCGCAGCCGTGGTCTTTCTGCTGCCTGTCGCGATCCTGCTCTCCGAAGGTTTTCGCAGCGGCGGCGCGTGGACGCTTACTGCCTATACCGATTTCTTCTCCGAAACGCTGAACCGCACCGTCTTCTTCCGCACCTTCCGGCTTGGCCTCGAGGTGACGGCGGTTTCAGCCATCATCGGCTACGCCGCCGCCTTTGCGATCGTCAATCTGCCGCCGAACGGCAAGGGCCGCATGATCGGCCTCGTCACCCTGCCGCTGATGATTTCGCCGGTTGCGCGTACCTACGCCTGGATCGTCATCCTTGGCCGCACCGGCATCGTCAATGAAGCCATCACAGGTCTCGGCTTGAGCGCGGAACCTTTGCGCCTGCTCTTTACCGAGACCGCCGTCTTCATCGGCCTGCTGCAGCTCTTCCTGCCACTGATGATACTGTCACTCATCAGCGCGCTCGAGAATATGCCGAAGGATGCCATTCCTGCCGCACGCGTCCTCGGCGCCAACTGGTTTCAGGTCTTCTGGAAGGTCATCCTGCCACTGACGAAGGAAGGTCTCGTCGTCGGCGGCACGTTGGTCTTCACCGGCTCGCTGACCGCCTATATCACGCCCGCCATCCTTGGCGGTTCCAAGGTGCTGATGCTGGAAACGCTGTTGTACCAGCAGGTGTCTGTCGCCAACAATTTCGTTTCGGCGAGCGTCATCGCCTTCATCCTGATCGTCATGAGCTTCGCCGCCAATATCTTGCTGAAACGGCTCGCAACCGCGAGGAACCGCCGATGAGCATCCGCCTCCTCTCACCGGTTGTGCTGTTCCTATTGCTGGTCTTCCTGATCGGCCCCTTCCTGATCATCATTGCCGCCTCGCTTTCGGCCGGAGATACGCTGGCCTTCCCGCCGCAGGGCCTGTCGCTGCGCTGGGTCGCCAAGGTCTTCACCATCGACAGCTTCCGCGACAGCTTCGCCATGTCGATGTTTCTTGCCGTCTTCGGCACACTGGCGGCGCTCGTCCTCGGCGTTCCCGCCGCCTATGCGCTGTCGCGCTATAGGCTTCCGGGTTCCGAAACGGTGAGAACCATCGTCTCGCTGCCGATCATCGTGCCCGGCATCATCGTCGGTCTGGCGCTGCTGCGTTACCTGGTGGTTCCCTTCGGCTTCAACATCACGCTGGCGCTCTTCTTTGCCCATACCGCGCTGGTACTGCCCTATGCCGTGCGTGTGGTGTCCGCGAGCCTCGGGAACCTGCGCTCCGATATCGAGGAAGCAGCGGTCTTGCTCGGTTCCTCGCGGTTCGGCGCCTTCTTCCGGGTCGTCATGCCGAATATCCGCGGCGGCATTCTCGCCGCCTTCATCCTCGGCTTCGTCACCAGCTTCAATCAGGTGCCGGTGTCGCTCTTCCTCTCCGGTCCGGGCGTGCGCACGCTGCCGATCGACATGCTGGGTTACATGGAAACCACCTACGATCCGTCCATTGCCGCGCTCTCGGCGCTGCTCGCCTTCCTTTCGATCGGCATCGTCTTCCTCGCTGAACGCTTCCTGGGATTCTCTCGCTATGTCTGACGCATACCTTCAACTCGACAAGCTGACGCTCGCCTATGGCGATACGGTTGCGGTGAAGGACCTTGACCTATCGATTGCCAAAGGCGAACTGGTGGCACTCCTCGGCCCCTCCGGCTGCGGCAAGACAACGACCATGCGCGCGATTGCCGGCCTGCTGAATCCGGTCTCCGGCCGCATCAATCTCGATGGTGCGGATATCACCCGTGTGTCCGCCAACAAGCGCGCCGTCGGCCTTGTCTTCCAGTCCTATGCGCTTTTCCCGCATCTGAGCGTCTATGAGAACGTCGCCTTCGGTCTCCGCCTGAAGAGGCTGCGCGGCCAGGATCTCGACAACAAGGTCAATGCCGGCATCAAATCCGTCGGCCTCGCGAAATTCGCCGGCCGCAAGCCCGGCGAGCTCTCCGGCGGCCAGCAGCAACGCGTAGCACTGGCCCGCTCCATGGTCATGGAACCGAAGGTGCTGCTGCTCGACGAGCCGCTCTCCAATCTCGACGCCCGACTGCGTCTGGAAATGCGTGCCGAGTTGCAACGCGTCCAGAAGGAAACGGGCGTGACGATGATCTTCGTCACCCACGACCAGGCGGAAGCCCTTGCCCTTGCCGATCGCATCATCGTCATGCTGAACGGCGGTATCGAGCAGATCGGCACACCTGAGGACATCTATAACAAGCCGGTTTCCTCCTTCGTCGCTGATTTCGTCGGCTTCGAGAATGTCTTTGCGCTGAGGGACAGAAAGCTTGCGATGCCGAACGGCCTAGTCGCGCTTTCCGCACCTGCCCCTGAAGATGCGGCGGGCCTGGCATGGCGACCCCGCGCGGTTGTCCTTGGTTCCGGCCCGTTCCAGGGTAGCGTGCGTGGCACGTCTTTTGCCGGCAACAGCCGCGAATACTTGCTGGACAGCGCGCTTGGCCCGATCAAGGCGGAAGTCGACGCTGCCCTGCCGCAGCACGAACTCGGCAGCACGATCGCCTTCGACCTGCCGGTTGCAGCCGCCGCAAGCCTCAAGCGTTTCGGGTGAGATCATGGGTGTTTGGATCGACACGGACATGGGTTTCGACGACATCGCCGCCATCATGGTGGTGATGAACGCCGAGCACGACATCGATGGCGTCTCGTTGGTCTTCGGCAATGCGCCGCTGCCGCAGGTACGCACCAATGCAGCGGGTGCTGCAAAGGCCTTCGGCTGGAAATTTCCGATTCACACCGGCCGGGATATGCCCGTGCTCGGCAAACTTGAGACCGCGCAGGCGATCCTCGGCGAAAGCGGTATTCCAACGACGGGAAAACACCTGCCGCCGACCCCGATCCTGCCAGACAGCGATGCCTTCCTTGCCCTCTGCCGCTGGCTGGAGCTGGAAGGCCCGCATCGCATCCTGGCGCTTGGTCCGCTGACGAATATCGCCGCGCTGGCGCTCGCCCGGCCCGATCTGGCAACCCGCATCACCGAACTCGTCTGGATGGGCGGCGGCGTCACCTCGGGCAACCACACGGCCTCTGCAGAATTCAATGCGCTCGCCGATCCGGAAGCGCTGGCGATCGTCATCGCCCACAAGCTGCCGCTACGCATGGTCGATCTCGATCTCTGCCGCAAGGTGCTTGCCAAGGCTGAGGATGCCGATCCAGTGCGCGCTGCCGGCGGCGCAAATGCCGAACTGATCGCCGACATGTTCGCTGGCTATATCAGGATCGGCACCAGCCGCGGTCGCCCCGCCATGGCGATCTACGACCCTTCGGCTGCCGTCGCCTTCGTCGCTCCGCAGGTGGTGAGCTTCCGCCCTGCCCGCATCGATGTGGAATTACAGGGACAGCACACGCGTGGGCGTACGATCGTTGAAACCCGTGCCACCCATGCAACGTTCAATGCACAGTTCGCTGCCGACATCGACGCCGATATGGCGCGTGTCATCATTCTCGCCGCCCTGGTCAACGAGGCCCGCAAATGACCGCCAACTTGCGCCAGGAACCCGCCGATCTCAACGAACCGGCCTTCCGCGCCCGCGCCGTCGCTGCGGCCCGCGGCGACAGCCCCTTCGATATGCTCGTTACCGGCGGCCGTATCCTCGATGCCGTGACCGGCCTGACCCGCGAGGCCGATATCGGCCTCGTCGGTGCTTTGATTGCGAGCGTGCACGCGCCAGCAAGCCGCACCGATGCCGCTGATGTAATCGACGCGACCGGTAGCATCATCTCTCCCGGCCTTATCGATACGCATATGCATATCGAAAGCTCGATGGTCACGCCGGCCGAATATGCTGAAGCCGTGTTGCCGCGCGGCGTCACGACGATCGTCTGGGACCCGCACGAGTTCGGCAATGTCCATGGCCTTGACGGCGTGCGCTGGGCGATCGAAGCTTCGCGCAATCTGCCGCTGCGCATGATCCTGCTTGCTCCCTCCTGCGTTCCCTCTGCCCCTGGGCTTGAACTGGCCGGCGCGGATTTCGATGCCAACCTCATCACCGAGCTGCTGCGCTCTCCGGTGATCGGCGGTGTCGCTGAGGTCATGAACATGCGAGGCGTCATCGACAGCGACCCGCGCATGACAGCAATCGTCAATGCCGGCCTAACCTCCGGCAAGCTCGTCTGCGGCCATGCCCGCGGGCTGGAGGGTGACGACCTCAATGCCTTCATGGCCGCTGGTGTCACCTCCGATCACGAACTTACCTCGGGCGCTGACCTCCTGCAGAAGCTCGCAGCCGGGATGACGATCGAGCTGCGTGGCTCTCATGATCATCTGCTGAAGGAATTCGTCGATGCGCTTGATGGCATCGGCCACCTTCCGCCGACCGTCACGCTGTGCACTGACGACGTCTTCCCCGATGAGCTCTACCAGAATGGCGGCCTCGATGATGTGGTGCGCCGCCTCGTGCGTTACGGCATGCGCCCGGAATGGGCGCTGCGTGCGGCAACCTTCAACGCCGCCCAGCGGCTGAAGCGCTCCGATCTTGGCCTGATCGCTCCTGGCCGCCGCGCCGATCTCGTGCTGTTCGAGGATATGAGCGAATTCAAAGCCCGCGCCGTCATCGCCAATGGCCGCCTGGTTGCCGAAGATGGCGCAGTGAAGGATCCGATCCAGCCACTCGATGCCGGTCCGCTGATGCAGTCGGTCAAGCTCGCACCGTTTGCCGACGATGATTTCCGCATTCCCGCGAAAGGAAGCAAGGTACGCCTCGCAACGATCGACCGCCCGCGCTTTACCCAGTGGGGCGAAGCCGAGGCAGATATTCGCGACGGTTTCGTCGTGCCGCCGACCGGCAGCGCCATGCTCGCGGTCGCACATCGCCACGGACTGGCAGATGGCAAGCCGCGTGTCGGCTTCCTGACCGGTTGGGGTGAATGGCACGGCGCCTTCTGCACCACCGTCTCGCATGACAGCCACAACCTCACCGTCTTCGGTGGAAATGCGCGAGACATGGCGCTTGCAGCAAACGCCGTCATCGAAGTCGGCGGCGGCATGGCCGTGGTAAAGGACGGCCGCGTCGAAGTCCTCTTGCCCCTGCCGCTCTCCGGCCTCGTAACCGATGCCTCCCTGCAGGAAACCGCCAACAGCTTCACCGCCATCCGCAAGGCCATGGAAAAGATCGTCGGCTGGAAGCCGCCCTATCTGGTCTTCAAGGCCTGCTTCGGCGCGACGCTTGCCTGCAATATCGGCCCGCACCAGACCGACCGCGGCATTGCCGACGTCATCACGGGCAAGGTGATGGAAAGCCCGATATTGGAGACCTTTTGACGCAGCTTACGCCTCAGCCTTGAGTTCCCGCTCCACCAGCGACACCCAATAAGCCGCACCATATCCGAGCGCCTCGTCATTGAAGTCGTAGGCAGTGTTGTGATGCAGCGCTCCATCGACAGCCGGACCGTTGCCGAGCCAGACATAACAGCCTGGAGCATTCTGCCCGAAGAACGCGAAATCGTCGCCGGCGGTGGATGGCGGAAAGCTCGTACGCACCTTCTCGCCAAAGACCGCCTGCGCAGCACCGAGCGCCCGTGCAGTCGCATCCGCATCATTGACGACGGGCGGAATACGGCGTTCGAATTCATAGTCTACCGAAATACCGAACATCGCGGCCGTACCCTGCGCCAGGCGGCCAATTTCCGTTTCGAGCCGGTCCCGCACTTCGGGCGAATAGGCGCGCGCCGTTCCGCCGATCTCGACGATATCAGGAATGACGTTCAATGCCTTGGGATTACCGGCCTGTATCGAACAGGCGCTGACGACAGCCGGCTGAAGCGGATCGACGACGCGCCCGACGATCGTCTGAAGAGACGACAGGAAAGTGCCGGCAGCCGTGATCGGATCGCGGCCGAGATGCGGCTTTGCGCCATGCGTGCCAGTGCCTCGGAAGGTAATCCGCCAGCTATCGGATGAGGCAAGCTGCGGCCCCCCGACGACAGCGATCTCATCAACGGCAAGCCCGGGCATATTGTGCAGCCCATAAACGGCATCGCAGGGAAACTGCTTGAACAGCCCCTCCTCCACCATACGCCTCGCCCCGCCGCGGCCCTCCTCGGCCGGCTGAAAGATGAAATGAACCGTGCCGGAAAACCCGCGCGTTTCGGCGAGATAGCGCGCCGCGCCGAGCAGCATCGTCGTATGCCCGTCATGACCACAAGCATGCATCTTGCCCGGCACTGTCGATTTATAAGGCCGCTCCGCTGTCTCCGGCATGGCGAGAGCGTCCATGTCTGCCCTCAGCCCGATCGTGCGCGTGCCATTGCCGATCTGCAGCGTGCCGACGACACCGGTACTGCCGAGGCCGCGATGCACCTTGATACCGGCCTCCTTCAGAAGCTTGGCGACGACATCGCTGGTGCGCTCCTCTTCGAAGCCGAGTTCGGGGTGGGCATGGAGGTCTCGGCGGAGGGAGGTCAGAAAGGGCAGATCGTTGCTGATCCGGGCGGGAATGCTCATGAGCCTGGATATCCTGTAAAACGAAAACGGGCGCCCGACGGCGCCCGCATCAGATCACTCTTTTTTCAACAAACGGGCCGTCAGCGCAAGCCCTCACGCCTCTTCGACGAAGACCTCTTCACGCTTGCGCTTGACGCTCGGCAGGAAGACGATGATCAGCACCGCCACGGCGATCGCCAGCAGAATGGCACTGATCGGCCGTGTGACGAAGGTCATCGCATCGCCGCGTGACAGGATCATGGCCCGTCGCAGGTTTTCCTCCAGCAGCGGCCCGAGTACGAAGCCGAGCAAGAGCGGCGCCGGCTCGCAGCGAAGCTTGGCGAGCACATAGCCGATGAGACCGAAGAAGGCTACGGCATAGAGGTCGTAAACGTTGGAATTGACGCTGTAGACCCCGATCGAGCAGAAGGCCATGATGACGGGGAATAGCACGTAATAGGGGACTGTCAGGAGTTTCACCCACAAGCCGATCAGCGGCAAGTTGAGGATGACGAGCATAAGGTTGCCGATCCACATGGAGGCGATGATACCCCAGAAAAGCGCCGGCTGCTCCGTCGCCACGTTCGGTCCTGGCACGATGCCCTGGATGATCATTGCACCGACCATCAGCGCCATGACCGGATTTGCCGGAATCCCGAGCGTCAGGAGTGGAATGAACGACGTCTGCGCACCGGCATTATTGGCCGATTCCGGCCCTGCAACGCCGGCGACCGCGCCGTGGCCGAACTCCTGCGGCCTCTTGGAGACACGCTTTTCCACCGTATAGGAGGCGAACGAGGCGAGGATCGCCCCGCCGCCCGGCAGGATGCCGAGCGCCGAGCCGATGACTGTGCCGCGAATGACCGGCGCGATCATCTCCTTGAACTCTTCCTTCGACGGCAGGAGCCCGGAGACTTTCGCCATCAGCACCGTACGGGTCTTCTCACCTTCCAGATTGCGCAGGATTTCCGCAATACCGAAGACGCCGACGGCAAGCGCCACGAAATTCAGGCCGTCGGCATATTCGCGTATGCCGAGCGTGAAACGCGGCGTACCGGTATAGATATCCGTGCCCACGAGGCCGAGCAGCAGTCCAAGCGCCACCATTGCCAGCGCCTTGACGACCGAGCCATGGGCCAGCGCGATCGAGGATACGAGACCGACGATCATCAGCGAGAAATATTCGGCCGAACCGAATTGCAGTGCAATCGCCGTCAGTGGCGGAGCAAAGACAGCCACGAGGAAGGTCGATACCGAGCCAGCGAAGAAGGAGCCGAGCGCGGCAATTGCAAGCGCCGCACCCGCCCTGCCCTTGCGCGCCATCTGATAGCCGTCGATGGCTGTCACTGCCGAGGAAGATTCACCGGGCATGTTGATGAGGATTGCCGTCGTCGAGCCGCCATATTGTGCGCCGTAATAGATGCCGGCGAGCATGATGAGCGAGGAGACCGGCTCGAGCTGGAAGGTGATCGGCAGCAGCATGGCGATCGTTGCCGTGGCGCCAATACCGGGCAGCACGCCGATCAGCGTGCCGAGCAGCACGCCGATCAGGCAGAAGAACAGGTTTTCCGGGCTTGCCGCGGTGTAGAAACCGAGAGCGAGATTGCTGAAGAGTTCCATACCCGCCTCCTAGAACCGGACCCAGGGGCCAAAACGTTCGAACGGCAGCCCGAGCGCATAGCTGAAGACCCCAACCGAAAAGACCGCCAGCAGCAGCGAAAGAACCAGCGCGAACAGCACGTTCATGCGACTGGATGCAAAGCAGGCGATGAAGGCCGTCAGGAAAATTGCCGGCGCAAAACCGAGCCCGCGAACTGTTAGTCCGAAAAAGACCGGCGCCGGCAGGATGAAGAGCATGCCGCGCCAGGCGAACGGCTCGATCGGCTCCCCCTGAACCCGCACCGCCTGCACGAGAATGATCAGGCCGAGCAGCACGAGGATGCCGGACAGGACGAGCGGGAAGTAGCCAGGTCCCATGCGCAGCGCTGTACCGATTTCGAGGTTCAGCGACTGATAGGCAAAGAAGGCACCGGTTGCGGCGAGCAAGGCGCCGCAGATGACATTGGTGGTGTCGAAACTGAGAGATTTCATGATGTCTCCTGGTGTTGGAGATGGAGCGTCGCGACGGACATCGAATTACGCAGACACCCTCCTCCCGATCGGGAGGAGGGTGTAGATGCGGTCGGGTTCAGTCCGCGTATTCGCCGGCAGCTTCGATGACGGGCTTCCAGCGGGCGATCTCGCTCTCAAGCTTCGCCTTGAGCGCTGCCGGCGTCGCATCGGCCTCTGAAGACGGAGCGGTGCCGAGCTCGGCAAAGCGGGCGGCGACGTTCTGGTCCTTCAGCGCGACCTGCAGCGCCTTCGACAAGCGCTCATTGATTTCGGCCGGCGTGCCCTTCGGCGTGTAAATGCCGTGCCAGATGCCAACCTCGAAGCCCGGCAGGCCGGCTTCGACGGCGGTCGGAATGTCCTTGAGCACATCGAGGCGGGCCGGCGATGTCACTGCATAGGCCTTGATCGTACCGCCCTTGATCTGCTTCGTCGTATTGGTCGTCTGGTCGCACATGATATCGACCTGGCCGCCGAGAAGGTCAGTCATGGCCGGGCCGGTTCCCTTGTAGGGAACGGTCGTGAGCGGTGTCTGGATGGCGCTCATGAACATCATGCCGCAAAGGTGGGATGCCGCACCGATACCGGCATTGGCGACGGTGACCTTGTCCTTGTTCGCCTTCACATAGTCGATCAGGCCCTTCAGATCGGCCGGTTCGAAATCCTTGCGGGCAACGATCGTCATCGGAACATCGGTGACGAGACCGACATAGTCGAAGGCGTTCAGCGTGTCATAGGCGAGCTTGCGGTAAAGCGTAGCGCTGGTCGCCATGCCGATATGGTGCAGCAGGATCGTGTAGCCGTCCGGATCGGCATCGGCGACTCGCCCAGCACCGAGCGTGCCGCCAGCCCCACCGACGTTTTCAACGACGATCTGTTGGCCGAGATCCTTCGACATGGATTCTGCAACGAGGCGCGCAACAGTATCGGTCGGTCCACCGGCGGAGAAAGGCACGACCATGGTGATGCTGCGTTCGGGATAGGTCTGCGCCGAAGCGGCGTGAGCGAGAAGCGAAACGGCAGCGGCGGCGGTCACGCCAAGCATGGCCTTCAGGATTTTCATCGTTTTCCTCCCTGATGAAAATGACTAGTCCCGCCGGCACATCCTCCGCACCGGCTCGGATGGCTCATTTGCACGCCTGCGACTGGCTGCCGCAATCGCGGCGCGAAGAAAGGAACGACGATTTTGCGACAGTGCGCCGCAGCATGGGTTGATTTGGAAACAATTGGTTAAAGCGATGGGTGGAAATCCACCCATCGTTGTCCTGACCGGTTGGGCGGCAGAACGACCTCGCCGGTTTCCAGCAGCGATTTGAGGCTGGAAAGAATTTGCGGCCACCCGCCGGATACGGCACCGATGAACTTGGAGCCCTCGACCGGCATCGAGAACACCCTGAAAACAGGCGATCACATTCAAAAATCGGAATTGGATCAGAGCTCGCGGCGCGTCTCGCCGGTCATCTCATTGGCCAGCAGCTTCTTGTCGAGACCGTATTTCTGCATCTTCTCATAAAGCGTTTTGCGCGAAATGCCGAGCGATTCATAGACCGGCTTCAGGCTGCCGCCATGGGCGACAAGCGCAGTTGCAATCACGCCGCGCTCGAATTCGGCGACACGTTCGGCAAGCCCCGCAGCCTCGGCCTGCCTGCCGCCCCCGTCGAGGCCAAGTACGAAACGGTCAGCGGCATTGCGCAATTCACGGACATTGCCTGGCCACTCGCGCTGCCCGATGTCGGAAATCACATCCGGCGGCACGGCCATCTCATCCTTGCCGTAGCGTGCTGCCGCCTCCCTGACGAGTTGCATGAAAAGCAGTGGGATGTCTGCCCGGCGTTGCGAAAGCGACGGCACGTGAAGGGTCGCGACATTCAGGCGATAGAGAAGATCGGCGCGGAACCGTCCATCAGCGACCTCCGCTTCCAGATCGACCTTGCTTGTCGCGATGAATCGCACATCGAGCGGCACGATCTCGTTCGAACCGAGCCGCGAAATCACCCTCTCCTGCAGCACCCGCAGGAACTTCGCCTGCAGATCGACCGGCATGGAGCCGATCTCATCGAGAAGGATGGTGCCGCCGCGTCCATGTTCGAACTTGCCGTAACGAGGCCGCACCGCGCCCGGGAAGGCGCCGGCCTCGTGGCCGAAAAGCTCGCTTTCGATTAGGTTTGCCGGCAGTGCCGCACAATTGATGGCGATGAACGGTCGGCTCGCCCTTGCACTGATATCGTGCAGCGCACGCGCCACCACTTCCTTGCCGGCTCCTGTGTCACCGACAATAAGCGTGTCGGCATCGCTCGCCCCGATCGCACGGATGCGGTATCGCAGATCGACCATGATCTGGGTGCGCCCCGGCAGCCGCGCCTCGATATCATCGCGCTTGCCGGCAACTGCCTTCAGCAGCCGGTTTTCAAGCACGAGGCCGCGCCGCTCCATGGCGCGGCGGATGACGCCGGCAAGCATCTGCGGCGTAAACGGCTTCTCGATGAAGTCATAGGCACCCTCGCGCATCGCCTTGACGGCAAGCTGCACATCGCCATGGCCGGTGACGAGAATGACAGGCACTTCAGTATCGAGCTCCCGAATCTTCTGCATCAGCGTCATGCCGTCCATGCCGGGCATGCGAATATCGGTGACGACGACACCCGGAAAACTGTAGCCGATCAGCTCCAGCACATGATCCGCGTTCGAAAACGTCTCGACGCTGAAACCCGATAGTTCCAGCGCCTGCGCCGTCGAACGGCGCAGTTCCTCCTCGTCGTCGACGAGCAATATCTTCTGTTCGTTCATTCCGCCGCCTCCGGCACCATACCTGCCGCCGCCGAAAGCTCGATACGGAATACTGCCCCACCCTCCGGATGGTTGGAGACGGTCAGGCTGCCACCGAAATCCTTGATGATGTTGTAGGAGATGGAAAGCCCGAGCCCGAGCCCCTTGCCGACGCCTTTGGTAGTGAAGAAGGGATCGAAAATACGCTCCGTAATCGCCGGCGGCACGCCCGGCCCATGATCGCGTACGGTCAGGATCACCCTGCCCGTCTCTTCGGATGCCGAAACCTCGATACGCCGATCCTCCAACCCCTCGACCGCATCCGCCGCATTCGAGATCACATTGACCAGCACCTGCTGCAGACGCACCGAGCCGGCTTTGACCACCGGCGGCCGCGCCCCAAGATGCAGCCGGAGATCGGCATCAGCGGCCTTCAGCCGCCAGGCGATGATCTCCAGCGTGTCGCGGATCGCCTCGTCGAGCGGTACCGGACCGAGCTTCTCATTGGGCTTGCGCGCAAAATTGCGCAGGTGCCGGCTGATTGAGGCCATGCGGTCGATCAGCCCGCCGATGCGCTGGATATTATCCTGCGCTTCGGCAGTGCGGCCGCGCTCCAGCAGAACGGCGGCGCTGTCCGTATAAGTCTTGGCGGCGGCGAGCGGCTGGTTGAACTCATGCGAGAGCGCCGCCGACATCTGCCCAAGCCCGGCAAGCTTGCCCGCCTGAATGAGATCGGCCTGTGTCTGGCGCAGTTGCTGCTCTGTCAGACGCCGCTCGGCGATCTCCTCCTCGATGCGGCTGTTGACGCGAGCAAGGTCGGCCGTACGCTCATCGACCCGCCGCTCCAGCTCGTTCTGCGCCTCGGCCTGCAATTGCAGGCGCTCCGCAAGCCGCATGCGTCGCTGCCGCAGAACGGCGAATGTAAGCGCGGCAATACACAGAACAAGGAAGACCACAACCAGTGCCGTGCGGGCCTGCGTCCGGATGGAACTCGTGTCCATCAGCACGTTCACCGTCCAGTCTTCGGCCGGCATGTAATGCGAAAGGACGAGATATTCGCTCTGCCTGCGATCGCCGGCGAGCGTCATCAGGTCATGATCCTCGAAGCGATGGCGGATGACCGGCAGCTCGACGAGCTTGGCATTGGCATAACGCCGCGATGCCTCGGTACGCGCCACGCGATCTGCACTCAGGGGCAGAATCGCCCCGTAAAGCCAGTCCGGACTGTCAGACATGAAGATGATGCCCTCGGGATCGGAGACGAAGATACGGTACTCACCGCCGCTCCAGGAGGATTCGATCACATCGATATCCACCTTGAAGACGATGACGCCGCGGATTTCCCCTTCGACCCAGATCGGCGAAGAGAAATAATAGCCGCGCTTCAGCGAGGTCGTGCCGAGTGCGTAGAAGCGTGCATGATGCCCGCCGATCGCCTCCTGGAAATACGGTCGGTAGCTGAAGTTTTCACCGACGAAACTGCCGGGGTTGTCAAAATTGCTGGCGGCGATCGTCTCACCATCCGGCCGCACGACATAGATGTCGGAGGATTTCAGGAGCCCGTTGATTTCCTTTAGGTAGAGATTGGCATTGTCGCGCAGCGACCGATCATCCGGCCGGGTGACGAGATCCTTGATATCGTCGTGATCGGCGATCAGCGCAGGCAAGGCCTCGTAGCGGCTGAGATGGCCGCTAAGTGCGGAAACCGCAAGCCTGAGCGCCGTGCCCGCCTGCGCGGAGGCTTCACCCATATAGGCGCGCGTGGCGACCGCGCTCCCGTAATAGAAGAAAGCGAAAACAAGCAAGGGTGCAGCGCAGAGCGCCACAATGACACGATAGCGCGAAGACAGAGTCTTGCTCCTCCCTTTCCGCCTCCGCTCCCCGTGGAGGCATAAACCCGACGCTTCGAGTGTAATGAGCACGGTTAGGATTTCCAAGAGGCGCCGAAACTTGACACATGTCAGGCGCGGATGTCTGATTGCTGCACCGCAAGGAGACCCTCATGAGCGACGACCAGATCCCCGATGACAGCAAGCTCACGACGTCCAAGCGCCGCTGGGCGGCCGAGGGAAAATTTCTGACCGGTCGCATCAGCCGCCCGGAAACCGAGCGCCTGCCACCCGGCCAGCATCTGGTCAAAAACTGGCCGGTCCTCGACCTCGGCCAGCAACCGATCATTGCCATCGATAGCTGGCGCCTGGAGGTTGGCGGCCTCGTCGAGACACCGCTGGACCTGAATTGGGCGGCCTTTCAGGCACTGGAGCAGAGCGCGATGGTCAGTGACATCCACTGCGTCACCACTTGGTCGCGTTACGATAATAAATGGAAGGGTGTTTCGACCCGCGACCTGCTCGATCTCGCCATGCCGAAAGCGGAAGCCGGTTACGTCATGCTGACCAGCTATGATGGCTATACGACCAATCTGCCGCTTTCCGATTTCGCTGCCGAAGACGCCATTCTCGCCACCGCATGGGAGGGCTTGCCGCTGACCCGCGATCACGGCGGACCGATGCGCCTCGTCGTGCCGCACCTTTATTTCTGGAAAAGCGCCAAATGGCTGCGCCGCATCGATCTGCTGCCGGCCGACAAGGCCGGCTTCTGGGAAAAGAACGGCTACCATATGTATGGCGATCCGTGGCGCGAGCAGCGCTATTCGGAAGACTGAAGCCGAAGAGACCGCGTGACCGCAAAGACGCCTAAGGCGAGGATCGCTGCCAATCCGCTCAGCGAAGCCATGCTCGCCGGATGCAGCGGGATTTCACTCCAGCGCGGACCTACCACATCGGCGGTATTGAAACCTTCTCCACTGAAGCGGCAGGTTACCAGTGAAAGGCCGCGCCTGACCATGTCGGCATCGACGTCCGATGCAATCTCCCCTGCCGCAGCCGCCTCCTGCGGCATGTCGCGCAATGACATGAGCACCGCCTTTGTCGCGGCGAGATAGGCATGCGCGCATTCGTTGAACGGGCTCTCTTCATCCGTCACGCTGCCCGGTACCCCACCCCAGAGACAGTAGGAATACTGGATTTCGGCATAGTTCAGCACGCGCCGAAAAGGCTCGCTGGTATCCATTGCCCTTGAGGCGAGAGCCATAATGCGCGTGTGATAATCGGAAATGACCGCCATCTCGCCGTGAGAGATCTCAGGTACCGGCAGGCCGGCATGGCTGCCCTCGCCGCTGCGACTGTGCGCAGATGCAATGCCCGCGGTCAGCAGGGCAAGGCCGAAACAGATGGAATGCAACGCGATTTTCATAAGACGCCCCAACGTCTCGATACGGCTAACCGCGAGCCGACAGGCCCATGAGAAAAGAGGGAGCTGTCGAAACCCCTCCCTGCCATCCTATCGATAAGCCGAACGAAACCCGGTCCTCACCCCGAGGCGCCTCTCCGCCAGCGCGCCGAAGCCAAGGCCGAGCACCGACCAGAGGATCATGTGCATAGCGATCGTCGTCGTGCGAAAGCGCCACAGTAACATGGCCGAGAAATTCTCCGGCACTTCGTTGACCGGCGGCAGCAGATATTCCACGAGGCCTATGAAGACGATGAAGAGAACGCCGGCAATGATCGCCGCATTCCAGGCGCCGTAGTTCGACGTCAGCCGTCGCGCGAGAGCAATTGCTGCAACCATCGAGGCCATGGAAACGACGATCATCAGGAAGAACAGCTCGGTGCGAACGCTGATCGTATCCGAGTTGCCGACAGCCGGCGGATTGGCTGGATATTTGATTGCCGGAACAATGTCGATAGCGACGAAAGCAGCGGCCGCGATGACGGCAGAAGTGCCGCGTGCCGAAAGGCTGCTGAAGCGGCCCTGCACGAAAGCGAAGACAAGCGCGAATAGCCCGCCAACGGCGACACTATAAGCTATGACACCGGTAAAGAGGCCAGAGCCTGCCTGTGTGGCACGGCTGACGATTTCTGGTTCGGCTGCCGCGCCGGCTGCCTGCGATGTAGCCTCTTCAAAGGCAATGGCCGCATCGACGAGCGGCTCCCCGAAAAAACGCGCGAAGGCAAAAACCAAGATGCCAGCAATCAGGCCCGCGACCATACCGCGGAGCAGAAGATTTCCAACCATGTGAGGACCTCCCTTAGTGGCAGGGGAAGCCGAGAAGATGGCGGGCGTCGTGCACGAATTCGTGCACATACATGCCGTTGAAGAGCGCCATTGCGCCCTCTTCAGTACCGACGAAATAGATGGCGATGAGCATCAGCAGGCCGCCGAAGATTGCCCAAGGCAGGATCTGGCCTACGGGGATCGGCGCGGGTGACGCGATGGGCGCGAAAGTGGTGTCAGACATATATTCCTCCTGGAATGACGCGTTCAGTCGAAAATCGTGTGTGCAGTAGGGTCTGACTTCCAACGCGAAGAATTTCGACACGCTGGTCACAGTGGCGCGACCGCGCCGGACTTTCACCGGCTTCCAAACCCGCAACGTCACGGTTATATCTTTTCGTCAAAGAGACTGTCAACGAAACTTCATATGCGGGGCGGCGGCCATCCCGCCCTGTCTCCGGAGGGCGCGCGTAATATGACCACCCGGCTCACATGGATAAACCACGGCGCCACGGCGGCAAATCGCACCGCCTCCTTTCCGGTCGATGAGCCACTGGAGGAAAAGACCCTGGGCGAGGCCGCGATGCCGACACCAGGAAGGGCGGACAGGGTTTTTACGAGCCCGGCGTTGCGCGCCCGGCAGACGGCCGAGATGCTGGGTTTCGAAGCGACCGTTGCGCCGTCTCTGCGAGATTGCGACTACGGCCGCTGGGCCGGCAGGCCGCTCATGAGCCTTCACTCCGAAGAGCCCGAAAATCTTGCTCTCTGGATATCGGATCCCGAAGCCGCCCCCCACGAGGGCGAGAGCCTGCAACAGCTTGGCAGGCGCGTCACCGGCTGGATGAATGAGGAAATGCCGCTCGGCGGCCGTGTCATCGCGGTTACCCATGCAGCCGTCATCCGCGCTGCGATCCTGAATGTGCTGAAGGCACCGCCGGCCGCCTTCTGGACGATCGATATCCAGCCGCTCGGCATGGCGCGCATGACGCACGACGGCCGCCGTTGGTCGCTGCGTTTCTGAACATTCCTCGTAAATTAGTCCAGCCTTACACAAGCAAACGCGGTCATACATATTGGACCCGGAATTCCGGGCTCTACGTCCTTCCCCGAGGAGACGAAAAATGACCTATGACTGGAGTGGGGAGCGTACGCGGCGTCTGCGCATCGTGCGTGTCACAACTGTTGTCGCCGTTCTCGTCGGCGTAATGATCAGCCTACCATTGCTGATCAACGTCGCCTGAAAGTCAGAGTACGTCAAAGGCGGGCGCGCTGCGGCCGCTCGCCTTTCTCTTTGCCGATCTTATTGCTGGACCTGAGTGACCGAGACGAACGCGCTGAGCAGGCGAGGGGCCGGCGGATCAGTGTTTGCTGCCCTTTGGTATTGCGGTGTGGGTGATCGAGACCGGATCGCTGGCGGGAAAAGTGCCTTCCAGTCCCTCGTCCAGTTGCTCTTCCATCTCCTCCTCGTCACCCCGCGAACGAGCGTTTCCTAACCCGGCTGGTCGCTCGTTATCGCCCTCGCGGATTGGCGCGGTGGCGAAGCGCCTCATAACCTCTCTCGCCTTTTCCACCGCATTCAGCCGGTTCAATTGCTGGCCGCGATCACTCTTGATCTGCACGGAGACGACTTCGCCACCGTCGCCCACGAATTCAACCGTAAAACCGCCTTTGCTGCCATAGGCGGGGATGACCTGGGTGCCGACAAGTTGCATGGGATCGTCCTCTCTCGTGAACAGTCCCGGAAAACGGCTTGAGCAGCGCATTGGTTCCGCTCAGGACGGCCGGGTGCAATCAACTTTCAGCTCCAGTTCGGCCGGCACGTGCTTTGCCCCTTCCACGGCCGCGAAAAGGTCGGGAAAATCGAACGGCAGATCGCCGGGAGCCGTGACATCCGGGTGCATCCGTTAGAAGGCATAAAGCGGCTAGCGGACAAAGGTTTGAAATTGCTGGAAAAATTCGATGTCTCTTGCGCCATATCAAAGGCTGTACGGCACGAAAGGCGTGCTCGTTTTCGATGAAAGTGCGACCGAATGCGTAGCATGTTCTCCAACAATTCGCCTCCAGGTTTCAATAAACATTTCAGACTTTCATGATATTTCCGCCGCGGGATGGAGATGGAGAAGCTGATGCCAGAATTCTTCAGGACCAGGGCGGGAAGGCAATGTCTGACGATCATGGCGCTCGGTGCAGCGCTATGGATTTCAGGCGCCCTGCTGGATGTCGATAGCTGGCTCGTCAGCTTCATGAGCAACTTCGAGGACTACGGCGCCGACAAGTTTGTGCTCGCCCTCGGCATCGCCGGCGCGATGAGTTTCATCTATTCCGTGTTGCGCATTGCCGATCTTCGCAAGGAGATGCTGCTTCGCGATGCCGCCCAGGCCCGCGCCGACTGGATTGCCACCCACGACCATCTGACCAAGCTTCCGAACCGCTACGCCTTCGAACGTAAGATTCTGCCCAAGATTACCGACAAGGAGGGCAATATTCCCGACGAGGCAAGGAACAACGTCACGATCTTCTCCGTCGATCTCGATGGTTTCAAGAAAGTCAACGATCTCGTTGGCCACAAAGGCGGCGATGTCCTGCTGGTCGAAGTGGCCAAGCGCATCTGCGCGCTGGGTAATGCCGATTGCGTCTACCGCTTCGGTGGCGATGAATTCATCATCATCGCCCTCGGCATGACCGCGGCGCGGGAGGAATGGTTTGCCAAAGTGCTCATCCAGGCGGTCACACGCCCCATCCTGATCGACGGTTTTGCCGTCGAGGTCGGCGCCAGTGTAGGCTACGACCGCTGGAGCGAAGGCGCAGAGCCGCTGGAGGACGCTGCACACCGCGCCGACCTTGCCATGTATGAGGCAAAATCGCGCGGCCCCAATCATCAACTGGTCTTCGAACCGTCCATGCAGGACAAAGTAGCGGAACGCGCATCGCTGGAGACCAAGCTGCGTGGCGCCATTCAGAACAAGGCGATCAAGACCCACTACCAGCCGCTGATCGATCTCAGAAGCGGCAGCGTCTGCGGCTTCGAGGCACTGGCACGATGGACCGACGAAGACGGCATGAATATTCCGCCTCCGGTCTTCATCGGCATCGCCGAAGAAACCGGCATGATCACCGAACTGTTCGAAAACCTCCTCACCCAAGCCTGCAGCGATGCGCTTGCCTGGCCTGATCACGTCAGGCTTTCGTTCAACGTGTCGCCTGTGCAGATGGAGGACAAACTGCTTGCCTCGCGCATCCTCAAGGTGCTCGCGGCAAGTCGCCTGCCTGCCAGACGGCTGGAGGTGGAAATCACCGAAAACGCGCTGATCCAGGATCCGGCGATCGCCGCCCATATTCTCGATGAACTGCATGAGGCGGGCGTACAGATCGCGCTCGATGATTTCGGCACGGGCTATTCGAGCCTTGCGCAGCTTGCCCGTTACCGTTTCGACAAGATCAAGATCGACAAGAGCTTCATCGCCACCTGCCGGGAAGACGAGAAGCAGGAAAAAATCGTCCGCGCCATGCTTGCTCTCGGAAAAAGTCTCAACATCAAGACGACGGCGGAAGGTGTCGAGGAACATGCCCAGTTCGCCTATCTGCTGCAGCTTGGCTGCGACATCGGCCAGGGCTATCTCTTCGGCAAGGCGATGCCCGCCGCAGAGGCGGGCATCTTCATCGAAAGTCAAATTGCCAGCCTGGCCTCCACGGCCTGAACCTGAGCAATTCCAGCAGCAAAAGTGCGCGGCCAGCGACGCGTCATCCCTCGCCTGACGCCTTCCGGGGACTGGATCGACAACCAAAAATTGCTCGCCCGGACAGAAGAGGCTTCCCACCTGACGCGATGACGCTAAGTTCGTTCATCGTCACGATTGCCGGGGAGCATCAAGCAACATGCCGTCGACCGATCTTCTCCTGACCTTCAATGCCGGTTCCTCGACGGTGAAGATCGGCATCTTTTCCATTGAGGATGGCAAGGTGCGGCGCATCGGCAAGGGGGTGATCGATTTCCGCGCCGAACCCCTCGCCTTCAGTCTGAAGGAAGGTCCGCAGACCTTCGACATGCCGCTGAAGGCCGAACTCACCGATGACCTGCATGCCGTCATCGACGAGACGTTCGAACTGCTGTCGGAGCATTTCGACATCGGCAGCGTGCGCGCTGCCGGCCACCGCGTCGTTCACGGCGGCGACCACTTCACCGCAGCGACGGCGCTCGATGATACCGCGATCGAAGCGATTGACGCGCTTACGCCGCTGGCACCCCTTCATCAACCGCAGGCGCTTCGCTTCATCCGCGCGCTGAAGCACCTGAAACCGCATCTTGCCCAAACGGCCTCGTTCGATACCGCCTTTCATGCCACGCAGATCGACCTCGTCCGCCGCTTCGCCATCCCGCGCGCGCTTCACGACGAAGGTATCAAGCGCTACGGATTTCACGGCCTCTCCTACAAATTCATCGCTGGCGAGGTCGGCCGCAGGCTGTCGAATAAAGCGAAAATCGTCGCCGCCCATCTCGGCAGCGGCGCAAGCCTCTGCGCTCTGGAAAACGGTGTCAGCCGCGACTGCAGCATGGGGTTTTCCACGCTGGACGGCATACCCATGGCCACCCGGCCCGGCTGGCTCGATCCCGGCGTGATCCTGCATCTGCTGCAGCAAAAGAAGCAGTCCGTCGATCAGCTGGAAGACATGCTCTACCATCGCTCCGGCCTGCTTGGCGTCTCCGGCATCAACGCAGATACTCGCGACCTTCTCGAGGACGGAAGCCCGGAAGCGCGCGAGGCGCTCGACCTGTTCACGCTGCGCATCGCTGGCGAGATCGGCCGCATGTCGGTGACACTCGGCGGACTCGACGCCATCGTCTTTACCGCCGGGATCGGGGAGCACCAGCCGCAGATCCGCTCGGCGGTCATCCGGCATCTCGGCTGGCTCGGCCTTACGGTCGACGAAAAGGCAAATGCAGCCAATGGCTTCACGATCACGACACCCTCGAGCCGCATAACGGCGCATGTCATTGCTACGGACGAGGAACAGATCATCGCGCAGGAGGCACTCTCTATTCTTCGCTCCTGATGATCCAGATCAAGTGCGTGCCGACGCTGGCCGCTAGAATTGACGTTGAACAAGTTTAAACGGGAGAAATCCATGGAAAAGCATGTCTCGACTCCATCAGTTCTTTCAGACGCAGAACTCGCGCTCATCGACCGCTACTGGCGCGCCGCCAACTATCTCTCAGTCGGCCAAATTTATCTTCTTTCCAATCCTCTCCTGCGCCAGCCCCTGAAGCCCGAACATATCAAGCCCCGCCTGCTCGGCCACTGGGGCACGACACCTGGCCTCAACTTCATCTACGCGCATCTGAACCGTGTCATCCGCGCCCGCGATCTCGATATCATCTATATGTGCGGTCCCGGTCATGGTGGGCCGGGCATGGTCGCCAATACCTATCTGGAAGGCATCTATAGCGAGATCTATCCCGATATAACCGAGACGGAAGAGGGCATGCGCAAGCTTTTCCGCCAGTTCTCCTTCCCCGGTGGGATTCCGAGCCACGCGGCGCCGGAAACGCCCGGCTCCATCCATGAGGGCGGAGAGCTCGGCTATGCGCTCGTTCATGCCTATGGCGCGGCCTTCGACAATCCCGATCTGATCGTCGCCTGCGTCATCGGCGACGGCGAAGCCGAAACCGGCCCGCTGGCGGCAAGCTGGCATTCCAACAAGTTTCTGAACCCCGCCCACGACGGCGCCGTTCTGCCGATCCTGCATTTGAACGGCTATAAGATCGCCAACCCGACAGTTCTCGGTCGTGCCGGTGACGAGGATCTAATGCATCTCTTCGAAGGCTACGGCTACGAGCCTTTCTTCGTCGAAGGCCACGAACCGGCCAAAATGCATCAGCAGATGGCCGCGACCTTCGAGAAAGTCTTCGACCGTATCCGCGCCATCCAGAAGGAAGCTCGCGACGGCAAGGCGCCGCAGGCCTGCCCGCGCTGGCCGATGATCGTGCTGCGCAGCCCCAAGGGTTGGACTGGCCCGAAGGAAGTGGACGGCAAGAAGGTCGAAGGCTTCTGGCGCGCCCATCAAGTGCCGGTCTCCAATTGCCGGGAGAATGACGAACACCGGAAAATTCTCGAAGACTGGATGCGCAGTTACGATCCTGAAGACCTCTTCGATGCCTCCGGCACGCTGAAGCCGGAACTGCGGGCACTTGCCCCGTCGGGCGAGCGCCGCATGGGCGCCAATCCACATGCCAATGGCGGCATTCTGCGCAAGGAATTGATCGCACCCGATATCCGCGCCTATGAGGTGAAGGTGGAAAAGCGCGGCGATGCCATGGTGCAATCCACCGAAATCCTCGGCCACTACCTGCGTGATACGCTGACGCTCAACAAGGCCAATGCGAACTTCCGCATTTTCGGCCCCGACGAAACGGAATCAAACCGCCTTGGCAGCGTCTTCGAGGTCACCGACCGCGTCTGGATGGAGGAGATCGAACCTTATGATGTCGGCCTCTCCCGCGATGGCCGCGTCATGGAGGTTCTGAGCGAGCATCTTTGCCAGGGATGGCTGGAAGGCTACCTGCTGACGGGCCGGCACGGTCTCTTTTCCTGCTACGAGGCCTTCATCCACATCATCGACTCGATGTTCAACCAGCATGCCAAATGGTTGAAGGTCACCCGGGAGCTGGAGTGGAGGAAGCCGATCTCCTCGCTGAACTATCTCCTGACCTCGCATGTCTGGCGGCAGGACCATAACGGCTTTTCGCATCAGGACCCCGGCTTCGTCGATCTCGTCGCCAACAAGAAGGCCGATATCGTCCGCATCTACCTGCCGCCGGATGCCAACACCCTGCTCTGGGTCGGCGATCATTGCCTTAGGACTTATGACCGCATCAACGTCATCGTTGCCGGCAAACAGCCCGAACCGCAATGGCTGACCATGGATGAGGCGGTGAAGCATTGTGAGGCTGGTATCGGCATCTGGGACTGGGCGAGCCATGAGGACGATACGGTGGCGCCCGATGTCGTCATGGCCTGTGCCGGCGACGTGCCGACCATGGAAACGCTCGCCGCCGTCGATCTGCTGCACCAGCATGTCCCAGAACTGAAGATCCGCACGGTGAATGTCGTCGACCTGCTTGCCCTGCAATCGAAAGACCAGCATCCGCACGGCCTGACGGACGAGGTCTTCGACGCGATCTTCACGTCGGACAGGCCTGTGATCTTCGCCTATCACGGCTATCCTTACCTCATCCACCGGCTGACCTATAAACGCACCAACCACCGCAATATCCATGTGCGCGGCTTCATAGAGGAGGGCACGACGACCACGCCCTTCGACATGACCGTGCTCAACGAGCTCGACCGCTTCCACCTCGCGATCGAGGCGATCGAGCGCGTTCCGGGCCTGAAGGAAAAAGTCCCAGAAGTGCTGGAAAGCCTGAGAGCCAAACTCGTCGAGCATCATGCCTATGTCCGCGAATATGGTGAGGATATGCCCGACGTTCGCGACTGGAAATGGCCCGCGGCCTGAGAGGAAGTTAACCTGCATGAAAAGGGCCGCACGGAAACCGCGCGGCCCTTCCCCAGCCGTGATGCAGGGTCACAATATTATTGTCCGCTCTGCGTGCCGCTTGGCGTGGTCACGCCCGTCGGACCACCACCGCTACCGTCAGGTGTCGGATCGCGGTCGGTGGCTTCCGGAGGCTTGATGGAGCCGGTTGCCGGATTATTGTCGAATGTGCCCTGGCCCGAGGGCTGCGCGTTGATCGGGTCCTGGGTCGTGGACGCGGTCGAAGCCGGTTCGTTGGTCGTGCCTGGCCAGATGGCAAAACTCGCCGCAGCGATCAGAATGACCAGAATGCCAGCTGCCAACACACCCCAGAGCGAAACACTGCGCCGCTCATCGGCAAGCGTTTTTTCCTCTTCATAGGATGCCTGCCCGAGCGGCATGCCTGTATTCTCATCCACAATTCGGTTCTTGTCGTCACCATATTGGGTCATCGCTTGATCCTCCAATCTGTGCGAGAGAAACCAAATTGGCGGGAAGATGTTCCATCGAGCCCGCTCTACGCAGTCCATCCCTCCCGGCATCACATACCGGCCAAGGTCAACGCCTTTATCCAATTCTGCCTCGAACTCATCAGCGACTAAAGAAATTCCAGCAAAAGTTCTGCGTCCGGAATCACGTGAAAACAAAGAGATGGAGCGTTCCGTATTTCGGGGAAAATGGAAATGCTCATCGGTCTTCGAAAGTTGGTGACAACCTTTCAGCCCATGTTCCGAACCCACTGAAACGTAGGCTATGAAATTCCACAACTGGAAACACCGCCGAGGAAAGCCATGAAGGGTTTCGCCACCAGCCTCACTGCCTCCCGCCTGGAGGAAACGCTGGCCTTCTACATGACACCGGAGGCAGGCAGCCGCAACGAAGCCGACGACAACAGCGAGAAAAGCGGAGCGGTGTCCACCAAGACGGCAGATCACATCGCCGGGCGCACGACACCCCTCGCGGCGCTGACGGAAAACTGAGCCTTTTTTACTTTACGACCAGGACTGGAATACCCGCCTCGGAAAGAACCTCGGACGTCTGGCTACCGAGCATGAGCCGCGAGATTCCGCGGCGGCCGTGCGAAGAAATAACGATCAGGCCGCAACCCTGCTCCGCCGCCGTTTCGAGAATGGCCGTGGCCGGCGAAAGGTGCACCTTGCTGACGAAGTCGGCGACCACACCGACGCTCTTCGCCTTTTCCCCAATGATCTGCTCCAGATCCTCGATCTCTTTCCGACGACCCTCGTTGTAGCTGTCCATCGCTTCCGCCTGCACGATCCCCTGGAGCGCAAAACCGGTCAGCGGCACGATGACGCTCACGATTGTCACGGGAAGGTTGAGCGCCTTGGCAAGCGCAAGACCATGATCGACACCCCGAGCGGCGAGTTCCGAACCGTCGGTGGGCAGCAATATGCGATTGTACATAGGAGATCCGTTCTGCTGGCTGAAGTCAGATGAAGGGGGAATTCAATCGCAATCGTAATCCCGCGCCTTGACGCAGGTCAACGCCGAGCCCCCGTTCAAGAGGACTCCAGGACATGTCTCATCAATTCCAGAGGAAATCCTTGCTCGTGATCCGCGAAGCAAGCTTCAGCGTGCCGTCGGGCTGAACGACATAACGTTCGAATTCCCGATAACCGAACTCTCCGAGAAACGTGTGCTTGATGACAGTGCCGGGTTTATAAGGCGAATGGATAACCTTGCCGCCATAGGTCAAGCTGCCCGGGATCGGCCGGTCCTGCGTCGTCGTGCTGCAGCCGGCAGCCAGAAGAAGCATTGCGACAACTGCGTATTTCATTGCAGATCCCCGGTACAGTGCACCTATCGGTCGAAATTATAGCGTCTGCGCCGCTACGGCGCACTTATTGTTTTGCTTTCGAGGACAAGTTGTAGCGGAGGTCCGTTGTGGTCATGATGGCGCCTGCCTCAAAATAAACCGTCGCGTGCACTGGTACGTCTCTTGCATCGTTAACAATACGCCATCCCATCAGGAGTATTGTGTAATGGAATGGGACACCTCGATTGAATTTGATCCCGTGATCCTTCTCTTTAAGGATCCCGACAGGATCTTTTCCGTCAGGACGGCCATGGGAGCCGCCAACGCGCTCATAAACGAGTTCCCCTGCAATGACGGAGAGGCGTTTCTTGCTGCGATTGAAATCTGTCTGGACGTCGTGAAGGGCAACGCTGGACCGGAGCAACTCAGAGCGGCGATAATTCGTGCCGCAAACGAGGCTGGCGTTACGGCTATCGACGTGCTGAACTGACTGTTCAGCACGACAGCGCTCGCTACCTTTGGGTGCGGGCCTCCGCCTCCCACCATATCTGCGTTGTGTATTGCTTCCAACAATGTTTCGTACTCTAGCGTCTAGGCTCCGGCATCCCTCGTATTCCGGTGCCGGAGGTCGCTTTGAGGAAGGCTCTGATTGCCGGATCTGCTTCTCGTCGCGCTCACTGAGCCCTTATAAAAAACGGTGCGGTATCGGACTTTGGTCCGATTGTAGACCGCGGTCTGTCCGCTAGTTTCCACTCTGCTGTTCGTCCAGAGTCAGTACGAGGAGGGTGTCTCTCCCTGACCGGAGGCCACCCTTTTCAATTTCTTCTTGAGATTCCGCCAAATGCCCTTGGCAACTTCTTCGCCCTCAGGCAGCGCCCCCAACCATTTGATTGGTGGCGATAGGGTCCATGCTCTCAATTTCGTCTTTTCTGATTACGGGAGACGAGGGACGACCAATTGTCAATGTAGCCGTTGAGAGGATGAATACCTCTTGGCTAACCGCCCAATAGAGAGACGCCTGATGTTTGACACCAGTAACCGGAATAACTGGGATTTTACGGGTCAAGGGCTTTTGCAAAGGCGGGCGGTAAAAGCCGCGATGTAAGTCTTGACACGCCACTGCGAGAATTCGAGCCGATCCGATGGCAAAATAGCGCACCTTCAAAAAAATCACAAACGGGCTTTGAAAAGCCTTTTAAAGCCGCTCAACCCGCCTTCAAATGATTGATTTCATTGGAGCCTGGATTTGAAGTGCTGGTTTCTGGCGGACCCCCAAGCACTACTGAAACGGACCCGAAATCCAAATTGACGTTTGCCCTGCAGGGAAACCTCGGACAGACCTCGTCTTTCGCCCGAAATCCGGGCCTTTCAGCGGCTCGACCTCTTCGACGAGGTTTGCCCGGCTGCCAATACCCACCGCCCCCCATCAATCCTCTGACATCATCGTTTGACAGGTACTATCCTCGGAAGAGCGTGAGAATATTTTTGGGCGCGTTGTTCGCGATCGATAGCGATTGAACGGCAAGTTGCTGCTGCGTCTGCAGCGCCGTCAGCTTTGAAGATTCCTCTTCCATATCTGCATCCACCAACCGACCAATGCCCGTCGTCGTATCTTCCATCAGCCCTTTGGTGAACTCTTCCTGCATCTCGAGGCGTTTCTGCATCGAGCCGACCGAAGCGGCGCCCGCTTGAACAGCCTGCATTCGCACTTCGAAATACTGGATCAGACTGTCGTATTCCTGCTGCCGTTTGAATACGCCCACATGGGCCATGTAGCTTTCCCCATCATGCAGAAAATAGTCGCTCTGCATTTCCTGCACTGTGCCGCTGGTGCTGTCGTAATAGGTCAGCGAATTGTTGGCGTAGCCAAAGGGAAGCAGTTCATCCAGCAGCCCGAATTCTTCGTGGCCCACGGTCGTCCAGAAACCGTCGCGTCCGCTCGTTCGCGAGACGACGGTCAGCGATTTTAAGGAAGTGAGCCGCACGCAGATCAGTGAAGCGCCGGCCTTTGAGAAGGTGAACGAGCACGGCGAATTCACCAGTGGGACGATGGGCGACAGCGCCGAAAAGTTCAAACTTGAGACTTTCGGCAGGATCATCGGCATTACCCGGCAGGCGATCGTCAATGATGATCTGAGTGCTTTTGACCGCATTCCGCGCGCATTCGGCGTCCAGGCTGCACAGCTTGAAAGCGACCTCGTTTGGGGTCAAATCCTGCTCAATGCGAATATGGGCGACGGCACCGCCCTGTTCCATGCGAACCACGGCAACTTGCTGACTGCGGGCACGATCGGCGAAATCACAGTTGCTGAAGCCCGGAAAAAGATGGGCCTACAAACCGGACTTGACGGAAAAACGGCGCTCAATCTATCACCCGAGTACCTTATCGTGCCCAAGGCTCTTGAGGTGGCAGCGCTCAAGTTCGTGACGAGCATCACGCCGGCCAAGACCGCCGATGCAGTCCCGAGCGAAATCCGCAATTTGACGGTCATCGCCGAGCCGCGTCTTGACCTCGGCGTCGCGCGCTACGGGATCGCCGGCAGCGCCACCGCCTATTACTTCGCGACGTCGCCGACGTTCGTCGATGTCGTCGAGCTTGCCTATCTCGAAGGAGCACGGGGCGTCTATACCGAGACACGCGCCGGCTTCGAAATTGACGGCATCGAGATAAAGGCCCGCCTCGACGTAGCCGCAAAGGTCATCGATTGGCGCGGTCTTTCCAAGAACGCTGGCGCTTGATCAGGGACAGAAGGCCGGCGCGCAATGGCCGGCCTTTCCCCTCCCCCTGGATAGGGATCGTTATCGCCTCGGATGGGGGTACGGGACCGCTGCCCCCCGACTTTTAAGCGTTTTTCGAAATTTGAAACTTGCGTTTTGGTTGGGTTGAAAGGGGAGAATTCTAAGTGCCGAAAATCTGTGTCAAACCCGGCTGGCAGAAGGTCAAAGGCTCGACCAAATATGAGAAAATCACCAAGCCGACGAAGCAACGAAATGCAGTGAAGCAGATTGCCGATCCCGAGGTCGGGCAACAGCGGAACCGTGACATGCGTCCGGCAAAACGTGACACCTATGCGTGACAGTGTGACGTCGGCAATGTCACGCTACGCCGCGGTAGACTTAACGGCTAAACGCCCTGCGTTCGCCACAAGATCGATCAAATCTGCTTGGATGCTTCGAGAATTTCGGTCAACGAATTTGCCGTTCCATTCCGGCATAAAGGTTTGGCGAACATATCGCTCCGTGGGAGCATCATTATTCGCTTCCTGCGCGCTCATCACCTTCTCCATAGATGTGAAGCGGTCGGTTGCGACCGAGAAAGCTTGATTGATCATTACTCGACGATCAATAGTTTGGCGGTAATCTTGTACGGTATCTCCTATGAACCAACCTTTAGGGATATCACGTTGGGCAACGACCAAGTCGACTGTGCCCGTGCGGTAGAATGACACGCAGAGCGGGAACAAAATAACCATATCTAGCGGAATTGGATGCTGCCACGCCGACACTGCAACATCAACCATCTCCAGAATTTGCTCGATCGCCCTTAGATCAAGCTCATATGCGTCACATGCCGATGACAGAAACTCCACCAAATCGTCCAACGGAACGCGGACTTTTCGTTTTTCAATCGAGGCACTGAGTTCCTCGATTTGACGCTTCACCGACACTTCTTTGAAAATGTACGTTCGATCGAAGAACCTCTTGAGATAAATAAAGCCGTCAAACCCCGCGCCATAGGTTCCGATGATACTGTATTGGAGCTGCTGAGAATTCGTTGCGAAGATGAATGCCACTCCGTCAACCTCGAACAGATGCTTTATCCGTTCAAGGAGATGAACGGCGTACGATGGGCGGCAGCGGTCGAGTTCGTCGATAAGAATAAAAAAGGGAGCTTTCTTTCCCGATTGATCTAAGATTTGAACAGCTTCAGCCAGCCTTTTGCGGAAAGACTTGACGGCTCTATCCGCCTTTTTGAACTGATCGATCATTTTTTGAAGCGTGCGATCAAATAGCTTTTCGATTTCAGCTTTGCCCGTTTCGAGCGAGCTTTCGACCACCGCTTCCGCTAAATCAGTGGCAAATGACGGGTCCGGGTCATCTGATAGAAGATCGTCGGAAGTGATATCGGCATGTTTTTTCCCTATTGACCTTAAAACGCCGGCTCCAATTTTCATCGCAATTGGACCGCCGTTCTCGACCACCGCTGTCCATGCCTTCTTAAGCCCGCTGTCCTCTCGCACGTACGGGGCAAATGCGCGATCAATCGCGGCCATAATCGCCACATATGGATCGCTCGCGTGATCGTCCTGCCACGCATTGACGTAAGCCACCACGTGGCCTTGAAGTTCGGCTTGTTTGCCAAATCGTTCTAGAAAGAAAGATTTGCCGGCGCCCCATCGAGCGTCAACGTTCAGTGCATATGAGCTTCGCCTATTTTGTCGCTTACGTTTGGCCACTTCGCCAACAATAAAATTATACAGGAAGTCCGCGTCCTGGCGCCTACCAAGACGATCCGCCTCCCATACCTGGTCTATATTTTTGGCTTCCAAATTTTCACCCTGCAATCGATCAATCCGAACTATGATGAATTTGCGCCCGCAAGTATGCAACTCCCTCACGGCGTAATGCACCGAGTAATTGCAACCGCAGAGACGAGGCGCTGGCATTGGGCAATCGGTCCCCAACCGCGCGGCGCGTCCTGCACGCGTCACCGATAAAAATTGAAAATTCAACTTTCCTCAGGCAGAAATCGCAACGCCTGTAGACGCCAGCCCTGCGTAAGATCGGGGTGAAACTTTACGTTAGTTGGGTATTATCCTACTTGTGCAGTGATAAGCTAAAACCTTTGAGAGGATTTTCTATGCCCCGCGCTGTTGACGTGGCGACTTATATTCTCGACAGGCAAGGCGAGATGTCAGCCATGAAGTTGCAGAAGCTTGTCTACTATTGCCAAGCCTGGTCACTGGTCTGGGATGACCGTCAGCTTTTCGACGATCGAATTGAGGCTTGGGCTAATGGCCCTGTCTGCCCGAACCTGTACGAAATCCATCGAGGCAATTTCCTGGTAAAGCCAGGCGATTTCAGGGGAGATAAGCGGAAGCTTGATGTTGTGGCGAGAGACACCATCAAAAACGTGCTGAAGTTCTACGCCGAAAAAGATGCGCATTGGCTAAGCGATCTCACTCATTCGGAGCGCCCTTGGCGCGAGGCTAGACGTGGCGTTGCTCCCGGTGATCGTTCCAATGCTGAGATAACTCACGCTGCGATGGCGGAGTATTACGGCTCGCTTTAATGTCAGGAAAAAACAAAAAGAAGAAGGTTCCCTCCATTGAGAAGGAGCCATCTCCCAGCAAAACCGTTAAGTTTGCTACGGATCCCGATGTTCGCGGGAAGCCGATCTCTTGGCGTTTTTCGAGCGTTGACAGGGGTGGACCGTACTCTTGGGCAGCACTCGAAGACCCAGCCACATATAAAGCGGTAATACAGAAGCTTTCTGAAATCGAAACGCTGTCGGAGACCGACCTTCGACAGCAAGGATCGCATCCCATCGAACTCCACAAGCTTTCAGGCGAAGCGCAACAACGCCTTCGCGAAATTCATCATGATGACATCGACAGTATCTTCTCGATCCGCCTGATGGGTGCGGTCCGCGTGCATTGCATTCATCATTTGAATGTGATGCGGGTTCTTTGGTACGACCCTGAACATCAGGTCTGCCCGGCACCTTTAAAAAATACCTGATCCCTTCCCGATCGCACCGGCGCGCGGATTGCTGAACTCCTCGAAACCGAGATATCGAAGCCTGATGCAGTATATTTGCCGCAGCCAGAAGTAGGAATAAATCCGACTTCAGGGCTGCATTGTTGGATTAAATCAACTGTTGCGAGCATCGTAAAAATGCTTACCTTGTCGAACCGTCGCCATTCCGGCGGCGGGAGATAAACAATGAAATCTATTTCGCTTTCCGCATTTGAGAGTTTCACCGGCCTCGAAGATTTCAACCTGACCGCCGACATTGAAGAGATCGGCCCAACCATCCGGGCGGCATCTCTTCTGTGCGCAAAGAATGGCGCCGAGCTTGCCGGTGTTGCCGGTCACCTGAAGGAAGATGCCGAGATAGGCGTCGAGTTGCGCGACGCCCTCATCGGCGCACGGCGCCAAGCGCTTTGCGACATGGTCGAAAATGCGGAACTTCGGCTTTTGACCGCGCTGTCAGCGTAAGCGGGAGCTCGGATGCGCTGCAAGCGGGGCAGTTATCTTGCTGCCCCGCGCGGTCGATCTGCCGGTATAGAATAATTCCTGTTGGAAAGAAGTCGTATCGCCTACTCGATCAACCTCAAAAGCAGTACAAAATCGCAACGAATGATTGCGGGGTAGGCAATGAGCGGAGCATATAACGACCGGAAAATTGACGAATTCGAGAATATTCTAAAACGGACGGCCCGCGGACTTCCGCTAGCGATGGTCCATTTCTGCGCCGTCAAGATAAATGAGAAATTCCAGGTCATTCAGGCACGATTGTTCTTGGAGGGCGGCACTCCGCCCGAAACTTCCTTCTATGAAAGTCGGACTGTAGTCGCAGGTCGGTTTAGCTTGCCGGAGACAGGCCTTTCGCCGATCGACTTCATACGCTCCGTTCACAAGGGGGACTTTGTCACACCGAAAGGGACATTAGCATTCGCTGCGAATAACGGCGGAGCGCGACCAATAAACATCCAACCTTTTCATCCCGCCGCCAATCAAGGCCGGCTGGCAGTCCTCACAATCAGTGGCGCGACGATGGGCGAACTTTGCTCTCGGCCATTGATAGATTGGGAACTGCGGGGCGCGGACGAACCCTATGACAGTCTTGATGAATTGCTACTTCAATTCCGACTTGGCACGCCTGGCCAGGAGACAGCATTCGACGCCGTCATACAACCGGTCTTGGAAGTCGATTTCGCGTGCGCCATCAACGGCGAAGACGCAGAAATCGGAGTTGTTACGTCAGCGGGAACTCCGCACGAGCTCGTGAAGCTCGGTTATCGGGTCTTCAACAACAAAAGAGAAATAACTGCGAGAGGAAGCTTCGCGGGTAATGCGCTCAATTGGCATGAAGACGTTGGACTAGATAGGGGCCGCGGCCACCTGAATGTTGCCGTCGGATCGATCATTCAGTGCTTCGCATCTTTCGATGGCGAAGCACTCCATCATGGTTACATCGTTGATCCGAAACATGGACAAAATGATCGTAGATCAACTTTTGAGGTGTCAGATCCCGGTCTTCAGGTGATGACTGAATTGCTGCTTCGAACAAGCGCTAAAGGAGGTCAAAGCCGCGATACGGAGGGGGCGGTGGCTTGGCTTCTGTGGCTATTGGGCTTCAATCCCAACTGGATCGGCTTCTTATCCAAGCTTCAAGAAGCGCCTGACCTAATCGCTACAACGCCTCGGGGCGATTACGTTGTAGTTGAAGTCACGATGGGAATGCTGAAAACCGAGAACAAGCTTGCGACCCTCATCGGTCGAGCAGCACGAGTTAAAGAGACGCTGACGGCAAGCGGATACGGACATATTCGAGTGTTGCCGCTCATTGTCACGACGCTACCCCGAGACCAGGTAGTTGCTGAGATTGAGCCTGCAGAAAAATCGGGAGCTCGCGTTTGTACGCGCGAAACGTTAGTTGATGCGATCGAGCGTACCGTTTTGCTCCCTGATGCCAATCGAATTTTCGATGAAGCCTATGCTGAGATTACCGCCGCCCTAGCGCCAAAGACCGAATGAGGTAGCGGCATTCTGTGTCGCACTTCATGTCGCATGGACCAGCGCGCATTTTCACGAACCCATTGGAAATGCGTAGAAATTTCCGGAACTGCGATGCAACATGACGCGACGAAGAAAAAGCGGCCTATCTTTCGATAAGCCGCTGTTTTCATTATGAAACTTTTGGTAGCGGAGGAGGGATTTGAACCCCCGACACAAGGATTATGATTCCTCTGCTCTGACCTACTGAGCTACTCCGCCACTGGTCAAACGATACCGTTCGCGAAGCGCTTCCGGTTCGTGGGATGTGCGGCTTATAAGGTGCGCTTCCGCTTTGTGTCAAGCACATGATGGAGAAAAACGGTGGCTTTCCGCAGCCCTGTTCTTAGCCGTTTCCGGCCATGGCATGATGGGAAAGCAGAGCCTTCAGAGAGGCTTCCGCAGCCGGCTCGCGCTCGGAACGCTCGATGAAGCCGCCGCCGAAGACGCGGGCGTCGTCGCCGGGCGCCGAATAAAGCGCACAGGCCTGCCCGGGCGCAATGCCAGCCTCGCCAACCGTCAGGTCGACATAGATGCCGCTCGCATCGATATGCAGCACGGCAGGCGCCGGCGCACGGGTGGAGCGCACCTTGGCATAGCAGGCAAAGCCTTCGCCTGAGGCTGCGACCTGAAGCGTCTCGTCACCCAGCCAGTTGACGTCGCGCAGGTAGACGCGATGCGTTTCCAACGCTTCCTTGGGGCCGACGATGACGCGGCGCGAACGGGCATCGAGATAAACGACATAGAGCGGCTCGCCGGTGGCGACGCCGATGCCGCGGCGCTGGCCGATCGTATAATGCAGGATACCCTCGTGCTGGCCGAGGATACGGCCGTCCAGATGCACGATATCGCCTGCCAAGGCCGAATTCGGCTTCAGCTTGGTGATGATATCGGAATATTTGCCCTGCGGCACGAAACAGATGTCCTGGCTGTCGGCCTTCTTGGCGACGACGAGACCCATCTCTTCGGCCAGCCTGCGGGTTTCCGACTTCGGCAATCCACCCAGCGGAAAGCGCAGATAGTCGATCTGCTCCTGGGTCGTGGCGAAGAGGAAATAGCTCTGGTCACGATCGGCATCGGCCGGGCGATAGAGCGCGCGGCGGCCGGGATTGCAGGAAGAAGGGTTCCGGCGCGAGCGGATATAGTGGCCGGTTGCCAGCGCATCGGCACCAAGCTCCTTAGCAGTCGCCAGAAGATCGGCGAACTTGACCGTCTGGTTGCAGGCAACGCAAGGGATCGGCGTTTCGCCGGCGACATAGCTTTCCGCGAAGGGATTGATGACGGTCTCGCGAAAACGCTTCTCGTAATCGAGCACATAATGCGGAATGCCAAGCGTTTCGCAAACGCGGCGCGCATCGTCGATATCCTGACCTGCGCAGCAGGAACCGGCGCGGTGGACCGCTGCGCCATGATCGTAAAGCTGCAGCGTGATGCCCAACACATCATAGCCCTGGCGTTTGAGAAGCCCGGCCACGACGGAACTGTCAACGCCGCCGGACATGGCGACGACGACACGGGTGTCTTCCGGCTTCTTGTCAAAATCCAGTGTGTTCACGGGTGCTGCCAAATTCTATGCTGTTTCGATCCGCCTTTTCTCACGTCGGAATGTGGCGGATTTCCTGTATGTCCGGCGGGATCGGCCGCCAGCTTGCATGGGCGACGGATATAGAAACTATTGCGTCTCCGCGCAAGGGCCGGCTTTTCGGGGCCTTGCCGGCGGCGTCATGCGCGGGTCACGCATTGCAGCTATTCGCAATCGACCTTTGATCGGCCACATTTCATCCCGTAGATGAAATGACCCACCTTTTTGTAGATTCGGATAAATGACAGCCGCCTCCACCACGCTTCGTGGCGTCCTTGTCGCATTTGCGGCCTATGCCGTCTTTGCCTTCAGCGATGCATCCATCAAGGCCCTGCACGGCACGGTTCCCTCCTTCCAGGTCGCCTTCACCGGTGCGATCCTCAGCCTTGCTGCGCTGCCTTTCATCAAAGGACGAGGAGATTCATGGCTCGACATTTTCAGGACGACGAACCGGCCGCTCTGGATGGTGCGCTTTGCGGCTGGCGCGACCGGTGCAATCGCCTCCATCATCACTTTCACCAAGCTGCCGATGGCGGAGGCTTTCTGCCTGCTGTTTCTGCTGCCGTCCTTCGTCACCATCCTCTCGGTCATCTTTTTGAAGGAAGATGTGCGCTGGCAGCGCTGGGCCGCCGTCATCGTCGGCTTCCTGGGTGTGCTCGTGGTTCTCAGGCCGGGTTTCCGCGAACTGTCCGTCGGCCATCTGGCGGCGACCATCGGCGCGATCGCCGCCGCCGTTGCCATCGTCATCCTTCGCAAACTCGGCCCGGCCGAAAAGCGCCTCTCGCTTTATGGCGCCTCGCTGCTCGGCACCCTTGTTGTCAGCGGCCTGCTCATGCTCTCGCAGGTAGTCGTGCCAAGCCCGCAGCAATGGCTGTTCCTTGCGAGCTACGGCCTGCTCGGCGCAGCCGGTAACGTGATGCTGATGACTGCCGCGCGGCTCGCCCCTGCAACGCTGGTCGCGACACCGCAATACAGCCAGATGATCTGGGCGATCGCCTTCGGTTATCTCTTCTTCAACGACAGCGTCGATCTGCCGATGGCTTTCGGCATCGTGCTCATCATCTGCTCGGGCCTGCTGACGCTGATCCGCGAACGCAAGCGCCAGGTCCCCTTGCCTGCAGCCGTTGCCTCCGGCGACGCACAGTCGCCGATCGCAACGACGCCAGTGGAAGGCGACGGAGAAGCCCCGACGCGATAGGCCTATTTCACTGCCTCGCGCCTGATGCGCAGACCCAGTTGGGGCGCAGCGCAGCATGGGAACGGAAAAGGCATCAAAAAAGACGCAGCCGGAACTGCGCCTTCAAGAAAGAGGTGGATATTACCGGCTCAGGCGCCGATCAATTTGTTGCAGGCAAGTGCGATACCCGGGTTGGCGATGATGGCCGCCATGAGCGCCAGCCCGATCATCGACAGTGTGTAGCGTTTCATGTGCATCCTCCTTTTCCAGCCCCGCAGAGAGTATGCAATGCTGACTGGCATTCTCAAAATAACGAATGATTGAGAAAGTTGTGTAGGCAATAGACCATCAGCCCTCTAGGCTGGGATCCACAAAGAGCGAACCATCATAGGCGCCGCAGCACGTGCGGAAGGCGACGACGATCCAGATTGCGGCAAGGGCTGCGACCAGAACTTCCCCGAAACCAGCAAGTGCCGGTAGCGGGAAAATGCTGGAAAGTCGCAGCGTCGCGACGGCATAGACACCGATCGGGAAAGTATACCCCCACCAGCCGAGATTGAAGGGCAAGCCCTGCCGCAGGTGGTTGATGGTGATCGCGACCGCCAAACCGAGCCACCAGAGGCCATAGCCCCATAACAGGACGGCACCCAGCAGAGCCGCACCCGAAATTGCCGGAGCCAATGCACCGAGCCCGCCCGCAGCGAGAGCTTGCTCACCATTGACGGAAAACAGAGCGAGACCAAGCGCACCGGTACCAACAGGGCCAAGCGCCAGGAAGCTCGTTGCCGCCATGCCGGCCGGCGGCAGCTTGTGCAGGGCCATACGCAGGAAGAGGATGATGAGAATGCCGAGAGCGAGTGGCACCGAGCAGGACCACAGCACGAAACTTGCAAAGAGCACCGGAAGCTGCGTGCCTTCGGCAAGATGCGGCACCAATAATCCGCCGCTGGCGGCTGTGACCTCCGAGGCGACGATCGGCAGAAGCCAGATGGCGCTCATATGCTCGATTGCATGCTGCTGACGCGTGAACATGACCAGCGGAATGGCAAGACCTGCCAGAACCGCCAGCCCCGCATCCGCCCACCACAGTTCCGATCCGATAGCAACGGCAGTGTCACCGACGAGAGCTGGCCCGAAGATCAGGAAGCCGTTGACGATGGTCGCAAGTCCCATCGGTATACAGCCAAAGAACATCGAGACCACCGGATGGTCGAAGGCCCTCAGTGCAGCGCCGGGATGCAGCAGCCACTTTCCCGCATATATGCAGCTCAGAACCGCAAACAGCCCAATATTCGCCAGCCACAACGCCTCACCCGCAGCATGGAGTGCCGGTGAACCAGGAAACTGGCCAAGACAGACGGCAAGGATACCGGTTCCCATCGTCGTCGCAAACCAGTTCGGCGTGAAGTGGCGCAGGACTCGCGCCCGATGACGAACAGCCGGGGCGGAGGGAGATAGATGAAGGACGGCCATGACGAATTCCTTTCGTTGGCCGCTTTCCTATCGCCGTAAAATAATCGATTCCAACGATTTATTTTTATCTATTTGTTCGATAAAATCGAATAATTCTGGAGGCGGCATGACACTGGAACAGCTTAGAATATTCATAGAAGTGGCAGCGCATCAGCACATCACAAAGGCCGCCAATCATCTGAACATGACCCAATCGGCCGTCAGCGCCGCAATTGCCGCCCTGGAGACACGCCACAGCGTCACACTGTTCGACCGCGTCGGCCGCTCGATCGTACTGAATCGGACCGGGCAATTGTTCCTCAGGGAAGCACAGGCCGTTCTCGCCAGTGCAAAAGCGGCGGAAGCGGCCCTCATGGACCTTTCCGGGCTCATGCATGGCGAGCTCACCATCATGGCCAGCCAGACGATCGGCGGCTATTGGTTGTCGCCGCGGCTTGCCGATTTCCGGCGGGATTATCCGGGGATCGAACTGGCAATCCGCATCGGCAACACGGCTGAAGTGTCTGATGCGGTTGCCAATGGCGAGGTGGAAGTGGGCCTTATCGAGTGGCCGAGCGAGAGGCGCGGCGTTTCGGCAAGACAGGTCGCGTTGGACGAGATGATCGTCGTCGTCGCCCCCGATCATCCCTGGTCGGACGGCAAACCGCACAGCCCGGCCGATTTTCCTCAGACGCAATGGGTCCTGCGCGAACAGGGGTCCGGCACCCGCCTCGCCTTCGAAAGCCTTCTGCAACAGGCCGGCCTTGATATCGATGCTCTTGATGTGGCGATGGTGCTGCCGGAAAACGAACCGCTCGTCGGCGTCGTCGAAGCTGGCATCGGCGCCACACTAATGTCGCGCAGCGTCGTTGCCATGAAGTTGCACAACGGTCTTCTCACCGAGGTGAATATGCCGCCCCTGCCCCGCCCCTTCTTCCTGCTGCGTCACGAAGAGCGCTATCGCAGCAAGGCGGCCGATGCTTTCGATATGATGATCTCAGGCTGACGCCCTTTCTGACTGCAAGCGCCGCACACGCCGATAGAGGCTACGCGATGCTACGGGCTTCATCATGTAATAGATGCTAGCGTCTAACCTGGTATACTTTTACCTGGGCGATAGTTGGAAGGCCTCCATGTTACTTGGCGTCCCCTTATTTTCCTCCTTCTCACAAGCTGTAGAAATCCGATGGCCTCGGTATCCACTTGCTTGACAACGAAGACGCTGGTTGGGCCTACACGCAAGCATTCTGGCAGTCCCACGCTTTTTCATTGAAGGCGGACGCAGTCTCAAGCACGACGATAGGATTACCCATGAAAATAGCCGTTTTCAGCGCTCATACCTACGACAAGGATTTCCTGGACGAAGCAAATCGGCGTGAACCGGCGCCCTTCGACCTGATTTACCAGGAAGCCAGTCTGTCCTTGCAGACGGTAGCCTTTGCGCAGGGCTGTGATGCCATATGCGTCTTCGTCAACGATGTCGTGAATGCACCCGTCCTTGAGGCGTTGTACAGGCTCGGTGTGAAGGGCGTTTTTCTCCGTTGCGCAGGCTTCAACAATGTCGATATCGCTGCCGCCCAAAAGCTTGGTCTCCTCGTCGCGCGTGTGCCCGCCTATGCTCCGGAGGCCGTCGCGGAACACACGGTAGCGCTGATCATGACGCTTAATCGACACACACATCGCGCCTATAACCGCGTTCGGGAAGGCAATTTCATGCTCAACGGCCTGTTGGGTATGACCCTTCACGGAAAGACTGTCGGCATCATCGGCACAGGCAAGATCGGCCTCGCTGTCGCAAAAATCATGAACGGTTTTGGCTGCCGTATTCTGGGGTTCGATCCAACGCCCTCCCCGGAATTTACAGCTATAGGCGAAATGGTGAATCTGGATAGCCTGCTGGCACGGTCTGATATCGTCACGCTCCACTGCCCGCTCTTTGAACACAACCGACACATGATCAACAGAGAGAAACTGGGTTTAATGAAACCTGGCGCAATGCTGATCAATACGTCCCGCGGAGCACTCATCGATACGCGCGCGGTCATTCTGGCACTGAAATCCCGTCGCTTGGGCGCTCTTGGTATTGATGTTTACGAAGAGGAGAGCACGCTTTTCTTTCACGATCGGTCGTCCGATATCATCGATGACGACGTCTTTCAGCGGCTGATGACTTTTCCCAATGTTCTGGTGACGGGGCATCAGGGCTTTTTTACCACCGAGGCCTTGCGCGAGATTGCAGACGTCACGTTTCAAAACCTGAATTGCCTGGTCAATGGGACAAGCTGTCCGAATGCCGTTCTGAAGGCATGAAGCCTCCTTCTGACACCAAACCTGAATTCGAACGAACCAGGAAGGGCCGATGTGACAGCATTCTTGGTTTGCTGGCAAATGAGCTTTCAATATAAATCAGGACCGCGTACCGAGGCTGATCCCATGTCACGATCTCAGGCTGACGCTGTCTTCAACTGTCGGCCGTAGATCAATGCTTCAGCCTCACGCTGCGGCATGGGCTTGCCGAAAAGATAGCCCTGCACCTCGCCGAAACCTTCGGCCCGCAGCTTCTGCAACTGCTCCTCGGTCTCGATGCCCTCGGCAAGAGTAACGGCATTGAAGCCGGAGCCAATACCGGCCACGGCCCGCACGATGGCCAGATTGCCGGGATCCGTCTCGATGCCGGACACAAAACTGCGGTCGAGCTTGATCTTGTCGAAGGTGAAGGCGCGCAGATAGCTGAGTGACGAATAGCCCGTACCGAAATCGTCGATCGCAATACGCACGCCGAGTTCTTTCAGCGCCCGAAGCAGCGGCAGGCTCTGCGCCACATCGGCCAGGAAGACAGATTCGGTGATCTCGATTTCCAGCCGCTCGGGACGCAGTCCCGCCTCATTGAGCGCACCGACGACGCCGGAAAGCAGACTTGCATGGCGGAACTGGCTGACAGAAAGATTGACCGCGATCTTCAGATGGTCCGGCCAGGAAGCTGCGACGCGGCAGGCCTGCCGCAAGACCCAGTCGCCGATCGGAACGATTAGTCCCGTCTCCTCCGCCAGCGGAATGAATTCCATCGGCGGCACAAGACCGCGCACCGGATGCCGCCAGCGGATCAGCGCCTCGAAACCGCCGATGCCATCATCCTCGAGCTGGACGATGGGCTGATAATAAAGTTCGAACTGCCCGTGTTCCAGCGCATCACGCAATTCGCCGGTCAGATGATGTCGACGCTCGGCCTCGAGCCGCATCGCAGGCTCATAGAGACGATAGGTCGAGCGGCCGCTTTCCTTGGCGGCATAGAGCGCAAGATCGGCATGACGCATCAGCACGTCAGCTTCGCCAGTATCGACAGGAGCCAGTGCAATGCCGATGCTGCAGGTGACGTGCTCCCGCGTGCCGTCAAGATCAAAAGCCCTGGCAAGTGACTTGAGCAGCAGGTCGGCGAAACGCTCTGCTCGATCTGGCTCGACAAGCTGCAGCACGACTGCGAATTCGTCCCCACCGAGACGAGCCACGAGGTCGCCTTCATCGGCGAGCGCCAACAGACGCTCCGCCACTTGGCAGAGAAGCGCATCACCTGCAGCATGGCCCTTGCTGTCATTGACCGTCTTGAAGTGGTCGACGTCGATGTAGAGCAGTGCCACCGGTTTTTCGATGGAAGCGGTAATGGCCTGCTTGTGGATATGCTTGGAGAAGGCGGCGCGGTTCGGCAGGCGCGTCAGCGAGTCATGCATGGCAAGATGCGCAAGCCTTGCTTCCACTGCGCGCTCCTCCGTCACGTCGTGCGAGATGCCGAGCAGATAACGTGGCTCCTTCCCTTCAGGCGCCGGCAGGGCACGCTTGACGGTGCGAAGGATCCGCTGACCGCCGTCGGCCCGCTCCATTGTCTCCTCGAAGCTGATCGTCTCGCCGGCGGCGAATGCCACATGATCCTGCTCATGAAAGATGGCGGTCTGCTCGGAGGGGAAAAAGTCCCGGTCCACATGTCCGATCACGTCGCCGGCACGAAAGCCCATGATCTCGCCGCACGCCTCGTTCAGCAGGATGTAGCGGCCATCTTCTTCCATATCCTTCACGAAGACGCCGATCGGCAGATTGTCGACGATGCTGTCCAGCAGCGAACGCGTATCGGTGATCTGGCGGTGGGCGGCATTCACCTCGGTGCGGTCCTGCACGATCGCCAGGATCGCAGTCCTTCCTTCAAAGCGTACTTCCCGGCCGTAAGTCAGAACCTCGATGGCCTCACCATTGGCCTTCAGATGCGTCCAGCGCTCGGCCTTCTCCATGTCGGTACGATCATGAACGGCGCTAAGCATCCGCTCCCGTTCGGCAGCGGGGCGGATATCGAGCACGGTCATGCCCTGATAATCCTCTGCGCTGTAGCCATAAAGCATAAGCGCAGCATCATTGACGATTAGGAAGCGAAGCGTATCCGGATCGTAAACCCACATTGGAGAGGGATGCGTCGCAAACAGCGAACGAAAATCGTCAACAAGAGCTTCGGACTGCTCGGATATCGTCTGAAACGAGGCCATTGAGAAATTCACGCGAAATTGGAACCAATATTGAAAGCAGTATAACCAGGAAAGTTAAATAAAATCACAATCATAGGCGGCTCAAACTTTGAGCTAACGCCTGTTAAACAAGCAGTGAGAGCCTTCGGCACCACTCATATCGCGATTTGGTTGAAAGCTTCCGCCGTTCAGACCAAAGCATGGTTTGGATGCGAATGCGTTCCCTCAGATGGAACCAATCCATCCCGCAATAGTTACTTATGATGAAATTGCAACCGCATCTGCAGGGAGGCGATGATGCGCGCATCGGCAATGACAGATCACGACAGAATCCGCGAATGGATCGAGGCACGCGGCGGCCATCCCGCCCGCATGAGAAGCGGTACGGTTCGCATCGATTTCGGCAAGCCGGCAAATGCTGTCGAAGATATTTCCTGGGACGAATTCTTCAGGCTTTTCGATGAGAGTCGGGACGCTTTCCTTCATCATGACAATGAAGCCAGCCGCCGCTGAACGTCATCAGTCGATAGCGCACCCAGGGTCCTACATAAAAACCCGACGCGGAGACCGCGCCGGGTTTTGCACATCTTCCTTGGGAGGAAAACTCAGTCGACGTTGAAGGCCAGCAGCTTTGCCTGACGGATCGCCGGATGCGCTGTCAACTTGTTCAGAACGGCATCGTCAACCGCAGCATCGACATAGAGCAGAGCGATGGCGTCGCCGCCCTGCTTGTCGCGGCCGAGCTGGAAGTTGGCAATGTTGACGTCCGCAGCACCCAGCGTCGTGCCGATGAAGCCGATCATGCCGGGAACGTCGGTATTGGCGATGTAGATCATATGGCTGCCGACATCGGCGTCGAGGTTGATGCCCTTGATCTGGATGAAGCGCGGCTTGCCGTCGGAGAAGACCGTGCCGGCAATCGAGCGCGTCATGGATTCCGTCGTCACGGTCAGCTTGATATAGCCGTCGAAGACGCCCGACTTGTCGCGCTTGACTTCGGAAAGGATAATACCTTTTTCCTTGATCATGATCGGCGCCGAAACCATGTTGACGTCGGCAACCTGCGAGCGGATCAGGCCTGCGAGAACCGCAGAGGTCAGCGCGCGGGTGTTCATGCTGGCCGTGACGCCGTCGTAGAGGATCTCGATCTCCTTGATCGGCTCTTCCGTGACCTGACCGACGAAGGCGCCGAGAACATCGGCGAGCTTGATGAACGGCTTCAGGATCGGCGCCTCCTCAGCCGTGATCGACGGCATGTTGATGGCGTTCGAAACCGCACCCTTGACGAGGTAGTCCGCCATCTGCTCGGCTACCTGCAGAGCGACGTTCTCCTGCGCTTCCGTGGTCGAAGCGCCGAGATGCGGCGTGCAAACGACGTTCGGCAGGCCGAAGAGCGGGCTTTCCTTGGCGGGTTCGACTTCGAAGACGTCGAAGGCAGCGCCGGCGACGTGGCCGGACCTGATGGCATCGGCAAGCGCTGCCTCATCGACGAGACCGCCGCGGGCGCAGTTGATGATGCGAACGCCGGGCTTCGTCTTGGCAAGCGCTTCCTTGTTCAGGATTCCGCGCGTCTTGTCCGTCATCGGCACATGCAGCGTGATGAAATCGGCCTGGGCGAGCAGCTCGTCGAGCTCGACCTTGGTGACGCCCATTTCCTCGGCACGCTCCTTGGAGAGGAACGGGTCATAGGCGACGACGTGCATCTTCAGGCCAATGGCGCGGGCACAGACGATGGAGCCGATATTACCGGCGCCGATGACACCGAGTATCTTGCCGGTGATTTCGACCCCCATGAACTTCGACTTTTCCCACTTGCCGGCCTGCGTGGAGGTGTCGGCAGCCGGAAGCTGACGTGCGACAGCAAACATCAGGGCGATTGCGTGTTCGGCAGTCGTGATCGAGTTGCCGAAGGGCGTGTTCATAACGATGATACCACGGCGCGATGCGGCCGGGATATCGACATTGTCGACGCCGATACCGGCACGGCCGACGACCTTGAGGTTCTTGGCCGCTTCGATGATCTTCTCCGTCACCTTCGTGGCGGAACGGATGGCGAGACCATCATAATTGCCGATGACTTCGAACAGCTTGTCCTTGTCCTTGCCGAGCTGCGGCTGGAAATCGACTTCGACGCCGCGATCGCGAAAAATCTGGACGGCAGTTTCCGACAGTTCGTCGGATACGAGAACGCGAGGTGCCATGAGGGCCTCCTTCAAAGAGTTCAACGATGAATGAATTCGGAATGCGGGGCTCCGCCATCAGGCGGAGCCGGATGCGATCACGTCAGGCGGCAGCCTGAGAAAGCGCGGCTTTCTGGGTTTCAAAAGCCCAGGAGAGCCACGGCATCAGCTTCTGCATGTCTGCAGTTTCGATCGTAGCACCCGCCCAGATGCGCAGCCCGGACGGAGCGTCACGGTAAGCGCCGATGTCGTAAGCGACACCTTCCTTTTCGAGGAGAGCGACGAGGCCCTTGGCGAAATTTGCCTGGCCATCGGCATCGAGAGCAGCCACATCCTTGTCGACGATCTTCAGGCAGATCGAGGTATTGGATTCGATCTCCGGCTTGACGGCCAGATTGGCGATCCAGTCGTTTGCGGCGACGAAATCGGCGATAACATTGGCATTGGCATCGGCGCGGCCGATCAGGGCCTTGAGGCCGCCAAGCTGCTTGGCCCAGAGAAGCGCATCAATGTAATCTTCGACGCAGAGCATCGACGGCGTATTGATCGTCTCGCCCTGGAAGATGCCTTCGATGAGCTTGCCGCCCGAGGTCAGGCGGAAGATCTTCGGCAGCGGCCATGCCGGCTGATAGGAGACGAGACGTTCGACGGCGCGCGGTGACAGGATGAGGATGCCATGCGCACCCTCGCCGCCCAGAACCTTCTGCCAGGAGAAGGTGACGACATCGAGCTTGGCGAAATCGAGATTCTGCGCGAAGGCGGCAGACGTCGCGTCGCAGATCGTCAGGCCCTTGCGGTCGGCAGGGATGAAATCGGCATTCGGAACGCGAACGCCCGAGGTTGTGCCGTTCCAGGTAAAGACCACGTCACGGTCGAAATCGACAGTGGAAAGGTCGGGAAGTTCGCCGTAACCGGCTTCGATCTTGCGAACGTCCTTCAGCTTCAGCTGCTTGACGACGTCGGTAACCCAGCCGGCACCGAAGCTTTCCCAGGCGACCATGTCGACGCCGCGCTCACCGAGCAGCGACCAAAGCGCCATCTCGACGGCGCCGGTATCGGAAGCAGGAACGATGCCGATGCGGTAATCCGCAGGCACTTCCAGAATTTCGCGGGTAAGATCGATGGCCTGCTTCAGCTTGGCCTTGCCGACTTTCGCACGGTGCGAACGGCCGAGGGCCGCATCGGAAAGAGCTTCGAGCGTCCAACCAGGACGTTTCGCGCAGGGGCCAGAAGAAAAATGAGTGTTTTGCGGACGCACGTCCGGCTTTGCGGTATTCGCCATATTGCTACCCTTCCAGATAGATGGCTCCTCGTTGGGGAGGAGTGTCCCGCCGCCGTGTTTATGGGCGAAGCCCGTCATAGTCAAGCGGCTGACGTCGTTTCTAGAGGATATTTTGCCGCAGTGGCGATCGTCTTTCCGGTTACGCCGCACTGCTTGCGGTACAGCGGCCCTGAAAATTGAAGATGTTGCGACCAATGCAAGACGCCGCCTCGATATGGGCAGCAGCATTTCCCGCATCCGCGTCGAGAAACAGTTCCGACATCACGACATGGGCGCCGCAGTAGTCGAAAATGCCATGGTCGATCTGCGTCCTCATGGCGTTGAGATAGCCGTGCCGCTCATAGGTGCTGACATCTGCACCACCGATACCGACGAGATGCACCCGCAGATGCCCGAGCTTCTTCACGACCTTGCTGCCGGGTACATCGTCATAAGCCCAGCCATTGGCAAAAACGCGATCGATCCAGCCTTTCATCAGGGCCGGCATCGACCACCAATAGACGGGATAGACCAATACAAGCGCATCAGCGCGATCGATTCTCGCCTGCTCGGCGGCGACATCGGCGGGGGGCGCAGCTTTGCGGCGATGGGCAGCAATATCGGCTTCGCTGAATCTGGGATCGAAAGCCTCATCCGTTAGATCCGCGATGTCGAAGGAGTTGGCGCCGTCGAATGCCAATATGCCCGCGGCAATTTGCGCGGCAACGCCATGGCTGAGAGAACCAGAATCGGGATGAGCGAGAACGATGAGTGCATGCATGTCGAAACCTCCTGATCGACGCTTGCGAGCAAGGTCGACGGCTTATATACTTTTTGTAAACTACTTTTGGTAGGTTACTTTTCGTAGGTTATGATGTCAAGCGTTGACAACCGACATAACAGCACCACCGCGCGCCCGCGCCGCCGGCTTTCGAGAGAGGAACGGCATCGACAGCTTCTGGACGTGTCGTGGCAGCTGATCCGGGAAGAAGGGACCGATGCGCTGACGCTTGGCCGGCTCGCCGAACAAGCGGGCGTGACGAAACCTGTCGTCTACGATCATTTCGGCACACGGCCAGGACTGCTTGCTGAACTTTACCGCGAATTTGACGATCGGCAGACGGCGCTGATGAATACTGCGCTTCGTGAAAGCGGACAGGCACTGATCGACAAGGCAAAGGTGATGGCCGCCTCCTATATCGATTGCGTTCTCACACAGGGGCGTGAAATTCCCGATGTGATCGCAGCTTTGGCGAGTTCCCCGGAATTGGAAAAGGTCAAGCATGAGTGTCAGGTAGTTTTCATGGACCAGTGCAGATCCGTGCTTGCCCCCTTCGTCGGTGCAGGGGCCATCGCTTCAGCCAGCCTCTGGGCAATGCTCGGCGCTGCCGAAACTCTCTCTTACGCCGCCGTAACGGGTGAAATCACGGCCAGACAGGCTGAGAGCGAACTTTTTGAAATCATTCTGGCAATGGTCTCCAGAAACACTCGCTGAAACGAAAAAGCCGCCCCTCCGGGCGGCTTTCGATAATCTCTGAAGCTCTGGTCCTACTTATAGACCGGCTGCTGCAGCGGAATTTCTGGCGGTTCGTAGGCAACCGGCTGGGCGCAGCCGTCGAAGAGGTAACGGGCGCCGACGCGGGCTTCGTGGACGTTGATGCCGCGGTCGCGGCCCGGGCCGCCGTTTTCGTTATAGCCGAACATGTCGCCGCCGTTGATATGCAGATAGCGGTAGCCGACATCGGCCTTGACGTTGCAGGTCACGTCGATCGAGGCACCGGCCATGAGAGCGTAGCTGAAACGCCAGCCGCTGCGGCCGCCGTGAATGACTCCGTCATCGCAACCGCTGCCGTCGTCGGCGCAGGCAACGTTCTGGAGATCGTCCCACTTGACATAGGAACCACCGATACCGGCACCGACATAGGGCGTGAAGTAGGCGTAGGTGCCGAGGTCGACGTAAACGTTGGCGAGCAATGTATAGGCCGTCATCGACGATACATCTGTCGAAGTACATGCCACAGCGCAGGCACCGAAGGCCGCGCCGCCGCCAGTCGTCGAGCCGTGGAAGTCAGCGTTGGTGAGGTAGTCGAAGGTGAGGTCGGTGCGCAGATAGTTGTTGATCTGGTAACCGACACCGCCGCCTATCATCCAGCTATCGTCTAGATCGGCATCGTCGAAATCGGCTTCCAGAGCATTGCTCCCCTGGAAGAACTTCGCGCCGCGTAGATCAGTGAAGGCGTAACCGATATCACCGCGCAGGTACCAGCCGGTCGATTCGGTAACGGCGACTTCCGGCGGCTGTTCCGGCACGGGCTCGACCGGAGCAAGATCGGCAGAATAGGCGTTCGACGCGATCAACAGCGCGGCGAAGATACCGGACAAGGTTCGTTTCATGGATTCACTCCAGTCGGTTGCGTCGGCGTGCTGCCGCCAAAACGGTTACGCTTTTTATGGATAATGAATCGGAAACGTTAAAAGCTGCTTAACCATAAGAAGTAATTCGAATATTCACGGCAGAACATGTTTCGAAAAAGTAAATACGGGCCATCTGCCTGTTTCGACTTCTGGAATCTGCAAGACGACAAATAAAAACTGCTCCTCAGTCCGGATGAATATCGCGCCCTGCTCACCGAACACGGCCTCACAGTCGTCGCCCACAAGGTCGAAGACCCCGCCTGCGGCAGCCACACGGTCTGGCTCGCGCAACGCCAATAAAAAAGCCGGCACGAAGGCCGGCTTTCAATCCTTTTTGCGGCGCTTTCAGGCGGCGCTGCGTACGCTCGAAATCGTGCCGATGAGATCGTTGACGATGCGCTCGATCTGCGCCCGGTCGTCGCCTTCCGCCATGACGCGGATCAGCGGCTCGGTGCCGGACGGGCGGATGACGAGACGGCCATTCTTGGAAAGCTCGGCTTCCGCATCGGCAATCGCCTTGACCACCTGCAGGTCCTCCAGCGGCTTGCCGCCGGCAATGCGGACATTGCGCAGAAGCTGCGGCACAGGCTCGAAGCGGCGGCAGATTTCGCTGACCGTCTTGCCGGTACGCTTGACGGCCGCCAGAATCTGCAGCGCGGCAACGAGACCGTCGCCGGTCGTGCCGTAATCCGAAAGCACGATATGGCCGGATTGCTCGCCGCCGACATTGTAATTATGCTGGCGCATATGCTCGACGACATAGCGGTCGCCGACCTTCGTGCGGGCAAGGCCGAGCCCCTTGTCCTCAAGGAAACGCTCGAGGCCAAGATTGGACATGACGGTCGCAACGATACCGTTGCCGCGCAGCTGCTGGCTCTCGGCCCAGCTTTCGGCAATGACGGCCATCAGCTGATCGCCGTCGACGATCGAGCCGTTCTCATCGACGATGATGACGCGATCCGCATCGCCGTCGAGCGCAATGCCGATATCGGCACGCACTTCGTCGACTTTCTTCTGCAGGGCGACCGGGCTGGTGGAGCCGCAATTCAGGTTGATGTTCGTGCCGTTTGGATCGTTGCCGATCGTTACCACGTCGGCGCCGAGCTCCCAGAGGACGGCAGGCGCCACCTTGTAGGCCGCACCGTTGGCGCAGTCGACCGCGACGCGCAGGCCCTGCAAGGTCACGTCGCGCGGCAACGTGCGTTTGACGTGCTCGAGATAGCGATAGATATCGCCATCGACACGCTTGGCTCGGCCGATTTCCTCAGCCTTGGCAAGCTGTCCCGATAGATCCTTGTCGAGCAGGTCCTCGATCTGTGCTTCGATGTCATCGGAGAGTTTGTAACCATCAGGACCGAAAAGCTTGATACCGTTATCCTGGAACGGATTGTGCGAGGCCGAAATCATCACGCCGATATCGCATCGCAGCGAGCGCGTCAGCATGGCAACCGCAGGTGTGGGAATAGGACCGAGCAGGAACACGTCCAGTCCCGCCGCGGTAAAGCCGGCCACGAGGGCATTCTCCAGCATATATCCCGACAAGCGCGTATCCTTGCCGATCACCACACGATGGCGGTGGGCGCCGTTACGGAAAATTGTTCCTGCCGCGATGCCGACCCGCATCGCAAGGTCCGGCGTCATGGGGAAGATATTGGCTTGGCCTCGGATGCCGTCCGTCCCAAAATAGCGTCTTTTCATATGCACTCCTGCGCTTTCCGCGCGCCGTAGAAGCTTACGCATTCCTCAAGCAAGAATCCGGCTTCAAAGATTGGTGCTGCGCCCAAAACCTTGATCAGACTTGTCTTTAATCAGCGGAATGCCACAAAACCGCGTAACCGGCACGTAAATTACCAAGAAAACCGATTATATCCTGTTACTAATATTAAAAGGGCCGGATTCCCTGTGGAAATCCGGCCCTTTAAGCAAATTCCTGTTCAATTTCAGTGAGGCTGAGGTTCCAGCCCGCCCTCGGGTTCATCACCCTTGGAAGCTGGGCGCACACCGGCCTTCGGCACGGCCGAGCCGCGGCTCGGAGGCGAATCATCGCCAAGATCGCGCGCAGGCTTTTCGCCACGGATCAGCGCTTTGATCTCTTCGCCGGTCAGCGTCTCGTATTCGAGCAGCCCTTCGGCGAGCGCGACGAATTCGTCGTGTTTTTCCGTCAGGATCGTGCGGGCTTGGGTATAGGCCTCGTCGATCAGGCGGCGCACTTCATTGTCAATCTTTTGCGCGGTCGCTTCAGAGACATTCTTCGACTGCGAGACGGAATGACCGAGGAAGACCTCCTGCTGGTTCTCGCCATAAGCAACCTGGCCGAGCTCATCGGAGAAGCCCCACTGGGTGACCATCGCACGGGCAAGCTTGGTCGCCTGCTCGATGTCGGAGGAAGCACCCGAAGTGATGTTCTCCTTGCCGAAGGTCAGCTCTTCGGCGACGCGACCGCCCATCATGATGCAAAGGCGCGAGATCATCCATTTGTAGCTCATCGAGTAGCGGTCGCCCTCGGGAAGCTGCATGACCATGCCAAGCGCACGGCCGCGCGGAATGATCGTTGCCTTGTGCAACGGATCGGCGACCGCGACGTTGAGCGCAGTGATGGCGTGACCGGCCTCGTGATAAGCGGTGAGCTTCTTTTCCGCCTCGGTCATGGCCGAAGAGCGGCGCTCCGCACCCATCATGATCTTGTCCTTAGCGTCTTCGAATTCCTGCATGGTCACGACGCGCTTGTTGCGGCGGGCGGCCATGAGAGCAGCTTCGTTGACGAGGTTCATCAGGTCGGCACCTGAGAAGCCGGGCGTACCGCGGGCCAGAACCTTGAGATCGACATTCGGTGCCAGCGGAACGTTGCGGGCATGAACTTTCAGGATACGCTCACGGCCGACGATGTCAGGGTTCGGAACAACGACCTGGCGGTCGAAACGACCCGGACGCAGCAGCGCCGGATCGAGAACGTCGGGACGGTTGGTCGCGGCGATCAGGATGATGCCTTCATTGGCTTCGAAGCCGTCCATCTCGACGAGAAGCTGGTTCAGCGTCTGCTCGCGTTCATCGTTACCGCCGCCGAGACCGGCGCCGCGATGGCGGCCGACGGCGTCGATTTCGTCGATGAAGATGATGCAGGGCGCATTCTTCTTGGCCTGTTCGAACATGTCGCGGACGCGGCTTGCACCGACACCGACGAACATTTCAACAAAGTCAGAACCGGAAATGGTGAAGAACGGAACGTTGGCTTCGCCGGCAACCGAGCGGGCAAGCAGCGTCTTACCGGTACCCGGAGGGCCGACGAGCAGCACGCCGCGCGGAATCTTGCCGCCGAGGCGCTGGAACTTCTGCGGGTCACGCAGGAACTCGACGATTTCTTCCAGGTCCTGCTTTGCCTCATCCACACCAGCAACGTCATCAAAGGTCACACGGCCATGCGCCTCGGTCAGAAGCTTGGCCTTGGATTTGCCGAAGCCCATCGCGCCACGCGAACCACCCTGCATCTGGCGCATGAAGAACAGCCAGACACCGAGGATCAAGAGCATGGGCAGCAGCGTCCCGAGATAGCTCAGGAAGCCGGAAGAACCATCGGTTTCCGGGCGCGCAGTGACGGCGACATTCTTGCCCTGCAGGCGCTCGAGCAGATTGTCGTCGATGACGGGCGAATAGGTCTGGAAGGTATTGTTGTTTTCCAGATATGTCCCGGTCAGCCTGTTACCGGTGACCACGACATCCTTCACCCGGCCCGCATCAACCTCACGCAGGAACTGCGAATAAGGGATTTCGCGGGAACCCGTCTGCGCCGGAGCCGTCTGGAACATACTGAAGAGGGCAATCAGCAGCAACGCTATGATCGCCCACAATGCGAAATTACGTAAGTTAGGGTTCATCGAACTCCCCAGCACTGGACAGTCGCCTCATGGCGGCCGTCATATTTGGTCTCTAACATAGGGTTGCGCCAAGCCATTGCCAAGGCGATCCACTCTGTCAGATCGTTTTTCCGTCAATACTTCTTAAAGGCGGCTCCGCATAGGGCGCTCTTGAGAAAACTGCCGAAAGCCTGTCGGCAAAGGTGAAATCAAATCGTGTCAAAAAGCGGTCGAAGGGGGCAAAATAGGGCGCCAAATCGATGGATCGGACGGATTCTGAAGCTAAATAAGCTCCTTCCGCGGACAAGGCCGGCGCCGAGGCGATTGCGCGCTTCCATGCTGCTTTGGGAAGGTGCCCCAAATGATGCTCCCTCGTTCCTGTGCTTGTCATAGGAATCCAGCCACCGCGCGTCCGCGCGGTGAATGACTCCATATGCAGCGAAAGAGAGTCTTCCGTGCCCAAGGACTTGGGCACGCTGGATTCCTGTGACAAGCACAGGAATGAGGGGGAGTGTGTGGCCGCGGCTTCGATTGCGATCGAGGCCACCGATCCATTGCGTGCCGCGAACCGTCCATCCCAAACCCCGGCCTCTCCCGGCCGAAGCACCAGAGGCAGGATTCCACGGCTCTCACGCGCCAGATATAGCCCATCACGCCGCAGATCGAATACCACCCTGCCGACAGTCATTCGCCCCGGCTTGCCGCCAACAGTAAACGCAAGAAGCCGCTCCATCTGCACCCTCCCCGGCACAAACGACTGCCCGCCGAAAACGGCAGCCAGGCGGCCGAGCGCATAATCGAGGACGGCGTGATCCTGCTTCAGACCGTCAGGCATCACTTGCCCGAGCAGGCCGCCATGAAGCCTGAAATATCGATCCAGCCATTCGGCTCCCTCGGACGCAAGAGCCAGCCGCTCCTGCCCGGCCCCGCGCATATCTCTCTCTGCACCGGCTTCGGCCGATAGCTGCCGGCGCATCCGCACGCGTTCGTATTTCATATCCTCGTTGCTGGGATCGTCGATCCACGACACGTCTCGTGCGCTCAGGAAAGCGCGAATATCGGCACGGGTGGAGAAAAGCAGCGGCCGCAGGATCCAGAAGCGCCGGTCGAAGAGCACCGCATCGGCAATGCCGGTCGAAATCTGCTCCGCCCGCATCCCCCGCATCCGTAACGTCTCACGCTGATCGTCGGCCGTATGCCCGGTGACGATAAGGTTGGCTTCAAACGCTTCCGCCCCCTCGGCGAGAAGACCGTAACGCGCCTCACGCGCGGCAGCCATGATGCCGGTTTTCGGCTTCGCGCCCTGCCAGATTATCGTCCGGTGCGGAATGCCGAGCGATGTGCAGAGGGCTGCGACCTGACGCGCCTCGTCTGCAGATTCGGGGCGCAGCGCGTGGTCGATGGTCGCGGCGCAAAGGGAAATGGAAAGATTGGGAGCGGCCTTCAGCGCTTCGGAAAGCAGGAGGAGCAGGCCGGTGGAATCGCTTCCGCCCGAGATCGCGACCAGAATGCGCACAGGCGTCTTCAGCGAGGTGAGGAAACGGTCGACTGCCGCCTCAGGGGAAATGGGATCCTCCGGAAACAAACCGGAAGACCTCAGCAGGCGAGACGCTTCTGTTCGCTCGCGACCTTATTTATGACGGCGCGGGAAGCCTTCGGATAGCGCTTCGAAACTTCGCGCAGCGTCGCACAGGCAGTCTCGGTATTGTCGAGCGCGGCAAGCGACATGCCCAGCTTCAGCAGCATCTCCGGCGCCTTTTCGGAGGTGGCATATTTCTGATGGGCGTTCAGGAAAGTCTTCGCCGCCTCATTGAATTTGCCTTGGGAATAAAGTGCTTCACCGAGCCAGAAATTCGCGTCCGGAGTCCGTGCGCTGTTCGGATAGCGGCCGATGTACTGCGTGAATTCCTGCTCGGCAATGTTGTAATCGCCGGAAAGCACGTGACCATAGGCGGCCTTGTATTGATCGGATTCGCTGCCGAGCGAAGCTGTCTGCTGCGGTGCGGTTACGCCTGGAAGACTATTTCCCTTCGGCGCAGCATCCGGAAGCGGCGCGGAACCGACCGTTGCACCTTGATTCACCGAACCGCCGATCTGATTACCATTCTGATCGAAATCCATGGAGCCCAGCTCGCGCGGCGGCTGGCCGAGGCCGCCATCGGCCGGCATGTTGGTGGAGGGAGCCGTTTCGGCTCCCTGCGGGGCTTGGATGACCTTGGCGATATCGTCGCCACCGCCTGAAGCCGGCGGAGCGACATCTGCCTCGCTCTTCTTCACCGGTGCCTTGGCACCGCCGCCACCGCTCGCGCCGCCCGTCTTTTCGAGTTGCTGGAAGCGGAATTCGTTGTCTTCCTGCTGCTTGCGGATCGTCTCCTGCATCTGGAGGAGCTGATAGCTCATTTCCTCGATACGACCGTTCAACTGCCGCATCTGGTCTTCCATCTGCTGGATACGGACTTCCGCGCCGCTGTTCTGCACGTTGACGACGGGTGCTGCCGGCTGGCTCTGTTGCGCGGATTGGCCGCCAATGTGCAAGCCGAAGAACGAAGCGGAATAAGCCGCTCGCTCGCTCCCGGTCACGGCCGCAAGGCACAGCATGCCTGCCACGACTAGTTTCTTCATTTTTGTATCGTCCTGTCCCAGTGATTCTTCGCGCCTCGATGGCACGAACAGGAGATTTTTCCAATTGCTCTCAAAAAGCAACGGAGTCTGGCCAAAGTGTGGTCAAAAAGAAAGGCGGCCCGCAAAGGACCGCCTTCTCAAATTCCGGGTTTTGCCGGAAATTACATGCCTGCGCCGCCGAGAACAGTGACGGCACGGCGGTTCTGCGACCAGCACGAAATATCGTCGCAGACGGCGACCGGACGTTCCTTGCCGTAGGAGATCGTCTTCATGCGCTGGGCGGGGACGCCGCGCGAAGCGAGATAATCCTTGGCCGCTGCCGCGCGGCGAGCGCCGAGAGCAAGGTTGTATTCGCGCGTGCCGCGCTCGTCGGCATGGCCTTCGACGGTGATTGCATAGTTCGGGTAGCGACCGAGCCACTGAGCCTGACGGTCGAGCGTCTGGGCGGCATCGGCGCGGATCGACGTGGAGTCGGTGTCGAAGAAGATGCGGTCACCGACATTGACCGTGAAGTCCTGGGCAGAGCCCGGCGTTGCCGCACCGGCACCGAGGCCGAGATCACCGGCGCTGTTCGGCACGTTCTTCTTGTTGGCGCAGCCCGCAAGAGCGAGACCGGCGACAAGCGCGATCATGACGGGGTTGCGGGCGAAATTCTGCAGACGGCTCATTGCCGGGGTGTGAATTCGGCTCATGGCCGGGTCTCCTTGCGACTTCAATCAGGGTTTCCGGACAGTAACCGCACTCGGTTAACCGGCCATCAAAGATTATGGTTAACGATTCGTTGATTTGTCCCTGCATCGCCCATTTTCAGGACTTTGCGGCGACATGAAGGCGAATTTCCGCTCCTCCACTACTCAAGAAGCGGCGACCAGGCGGGGTCCGAACCGTAGGCCGGCGTCTTGATGGCCTGTTCATTGTAGCCTGTCAGGTCGATCGAATAGAGCTGTGGACCGCCCGCACCCGCTGCCTGGCGGAAGAACATGATGACGCGGCCATTCGGCGCCCAGGTCGGGCCTTCATTGTGGAAACCGGTCGTCAAAATACGCTCACCCGAACCATCCGGCTTCATGACGCCGATCGAGAACTTGCCGCCCGACTGCTTGGTGAAAGCGATCAGATCGCCGCGCGGCGACCAGACCGGCGTGGAGTAACGGCCATCGCCGAAGGAGATACGGGTCTGACCCGAACCATCGGCATTCATGACGTAGATCTGCGACTGTCCGCCGCGGTCGCTTTCGAAGGCGATGCGGTTGCCGTCCGGCGAATAGGAGGGCGAAGTGTCGATGGCCGCCGTCGAGGTCAGGCGGGTCGTCGTGCGCGAGCGCAGGTCCATCGTATAGATGTTCGAGTTGCCCTCCTGCTGCAGGCTCATGATGACCTTCTGGCCATCAGGAGAGAAGCGCGGCGAGAAGGTCATGCCCGGGAAGTTGCCGACCACTTCACGCTGCCCGGTCTCAAGCTGCAGCAGATAGACGCGCGGCTGCTGGTTGGCAAAGGACATGTAGGTCACTTCCTGCCGGTTCGGCGAGAAGCGCGGCGTCAGAACGAGGTCGCTACCGTCAGTCAGCATGCGCACGTTGAAACCGTCCTGATCCATGATCGCCAGCTGGCGCTTGCGCTGCTGCTTGGTGCCGGATTCGGACACGAAGACGACGCGGGTGTCGAAATAGCCCTCTTCGCCGGTGATCTGCTTATAAATCGCATCAGCGATAATGTGCGCGACACGGCGCCAGTTCTCCGGCTGCGTGTAGAACTGTTGGCCGGTCATCTGCTGACCGGCGAACGTGTCCCACAGACGGAACTCGGCGCGAAGACGGCCATCCGCCTCCTGGGTGACGCGGCCTGTGACCAGTGCCTGAGCGTTGATGACCTTCCAATCCTCGAAGCGCGGCGAGGCGTCCGGATTGGAAATCTTCTCGATGAAGGCTGTCTTGTTGATCGGCGCAAACAGTCCAGACCGCTGCAGGTCGGCCGCGATGACCTGTGAAACCTGCGCACCCATGTTGCCCTGCAGGAAGTCCGTTACCGCGATCGGCAGCGGCTGGACGTTACCCTTATTGATGTTGATCTCAACAAGTGCGTTGGCCGGCGTCGCGAAGGCAGCGGCGGTCATCAGACCGGCAGCGACCATGATGGCGCGGAAGAAGGAACACTTTGTCATACCAAACAGCCTTTCAGCATTTATGGGTTCAGGTCGCTGGCATCGAAGTTAAAGATAACTTCCTTCCAGCCATCGTATTTATCTTTTGGGAGCATCGTGAAAGGAGCCGCGCGGACGATCGCACGAAACGCAGCGTCCCTAATGGTTTTACGCGTGGCCTCGCTACCACCGCTGGCGTCAGCCTCAGGGGTTCCCAAGATCTTGCCGTCTTTGCCGAGCTTCACACGAAATTGCAGTTTGACGCTGCCGGCATCCTTGAGGTTACCAGGGAGTATGAAACGGTCAGCGACCGAGCGTTTCATTGCGTCCATGGTCGCTCGGCTTATCATCGGCACATTCGTACCGCTTTCTTTGCGGACGACAGTCTCAGCACGCGCATTAGGAGAAAGCGTGCAAGCAATCGCCAATATCGCCATGGTCCCGAAAGACTTCGCAAAATGGAATCGCCGGTGCAGCATCTAGATTCCCAGATCGCTCGGATCAAAGTTGACGACGACTTCGTTCCAGGCGTCGTATTTGTCTTTCGGCAGACTTGAGAAAGGCGCTGATTTCATGATGGCGCGATAGGCACCGCCGGCCAGAGCCCGGCGGGTGGAATCATTGTCGCCACCGGTAGCTTCGACTTCCGGCTCGCCAATGATATTGCCGTCCTGATCAAGCTTCATATGAACCTTGATGCGCACGTCAGCCATGCCTTCCATGCCGGGAATGACCGACCAGTTGCCGGCGATCGCGCTTTTCAGCGCATCCATTTCACTAAGCGACAGTTTCGAGGCGCCGTTCGTGGCCTTCTTCGCGCCCAGCGATGCTTCCTGCGTCGAACGCTTCGTGCCTCCGGCAGACGGATCCGTCTTGTTCAACAGTGCGGAAATCTCATCCGCGTTGAAGTCACTCTTCATCGACGAAGCGGATTTCGCCACTTCCTGCTTTTTGTCAGCCTTCTTCTTGTCCGTCGGCACTTCCGCAGCCTTCGGCTGATCCGGGGTCTTCTCCGGTGGTTTTTCGGCCGGTTTCTGCTCCGGCGGCTTTACCTGCGGCTTGACGACCGGGGTCGGCACCTTGTCCGGCAGTGCTTCCGCATCCGGCTTCGGCGGCTCCTCAGGCTTGGCCTGCTCTTCCGGCGGCTTTTCCTCAGGCTTCGGCGGCGGCGTTATTTCTGCCGGCTTGGTCTGGGGAATGGAAGCGACTTGCTTTGGCTGCTCGACCTCGGTCTCTTCCTTGTTGACTTCCTTGACGTCGTTCGGCTTCGGGTCGATCTGCGACTGGGGCTTGTCGCTCGAATTGGCAGCGGCCGCGTCGCTGTTGCTCGGCTTGGCGTTCGGAACCGGCGGCGTCTTCAGATCGACCTTATTATCACCGGCGTTTTCCGACGGCTCCGGGATTGGCGGCCGCGTCGTGGGCACAGGCGCAGAGGTCTCCTTCATTGGAGCCTTCTTATCGCCCTGCTGCATCTGCGTGATGGATTCCACCGGCACGAGATCGACCGGCATTGCCTCGAAATCCTCCACCTTGAAAGATTCCGGAGCGCCCAGCGACACCAGCGCCCAGGTAAGCACCAGCCCGTGCAGAACCGCAGATGTGACGACGCTGGTCTTCATCTTGAGCGTTACTGGTCCTTCTTCTGCTGCGTCACGAGGCCGATATTCTTGAAACCCGCGCCCTGGATACGGGCCATGACGTCAGCAATCACGCCGTAAGGCGCAGTCGCATCGCCGCGCACGAAGATGCGCTCGTTGTAACCGGTGGTGGCGATCGCCTCGAGCTTTGCAGCAATTTCCTCAGCCGGGATCGGCGTTTCCTGCAGATAGACTTCGCCGTTGTTCTTGACCGAGATCGTGATCGGCTGCGTCTCGGAATTCAGCGCCTTGGCCTGCGTTTCCGGCAGATCGATCGGAACACCGACCGTCATCATCGGGGCCGCCACCATGAAGATGATGAGCAGCACGAGCATGACGTCGACGAGCGGCGTCACGTTGATTTCGGAGATAACCCCCTTGTTGCGGCCGCGGCGGCGGCGTCCGCCGCCTCCTCCGCTATTGCCGCCTACAGCCATACCCATGGTCGTCTACTCCGTTACTGCGCGGCCTGGCGCGGCTGCAGCTTCTCGTCGATCTGGCGCGAAAGGATGGCGGAGAATTCATCCGCAAAGCCTTCCATGCGACCCGAGAGCTTGCCGGCATCGGCGGAGAACTTGTTGTAGGCGATAACCGCCGGGATAGCGGCGACGAGACCGATGGCGGTCGCGAGCAGCGCTTCCGCGATACCGGGCGCCACAACCGCAAGGTTGGTCGACTTCGAACCGGCGATTGCCTGGAACGAGGTCATGATACCGACGACCGTGCCGAACAGACCGATAAACGGACCGGCCGAACCGATCGTCGCAAGCGAGCCGAGACGGGCCGAGAGATATTCGGATTCACGGGCGAGTGTGACGTCCATGGCGCGGTCAATACGCATTTGCAGACCGATCGGCGAACGCGCACCACGCTCGAAGGACTTCTTCCATTCGCGCATCGCCGCGACGAAGATCGCCGCAAGGCCCGTATTGTTGCGCTCGGAAAGCGTCCGATAGAGTTCTTCCAGCGACTGGCCCGACCAGAAGACCTGCTCGAACTTGTCGAACTGGCGACGGGCGCGTCCGTAGGCCAGATATTTGTCGATGACGATCGCCCAGGTCCACACCGAAGCGGCGACAAGGCCGAGCATGACCAGCTTGACGACGATGCCGGCCTGCATGAAAAGCGACCAGAGGCTGACGTCGGTCGTGGCTGCTGCCAATCCTACTTGTTCCATAGATCCAAAATCCCCGAATCCAAACGCCCGGCGCTTGACCGGGCGGCACGAAGTGATCACGCAAGAATGTCTGGCGGCCGCCGCCCAAAGCCCTGGTCAAGCTTCCAAGCTCTTCTTCCGCCTTCTTGCCGTCAAATTTGGTCAAAGGAAGGCGTGCGTCGCACAAACTCCGACTCCGCGAGTAAGACACCATTATGGTTAATAGATCGTTAGTGCCAGACTATGACAGCAGGAATGTCGCGAGAGATTTTGTTCCTGGATAACTTGACCGGAGCATCGCCCGGTTGCTGAACACAGCGCTCATCTTGCAGCGCGGCAATTCCTTCACATAAAATTCAAGTTTTTACAAGCCCTCGATTCCGGCAGTTTGACGCGGGAAACGCAGGCATTGTCCCGGCTATTTTCAGGTCTCTGGAATAAGCATTTGCCTTGCGAGCGCCTCCGGCAGCCGGCGCGGCCTGCCCTTGGCATTGATCACGGCGATGATCACCTTCGCGGCGATTAGCAGAGTATCGGCGCGGCGGATTTCCTGGTTGAGCACCATCTTCGCGCCACCGGCCTTTTCCGTGTGTGTGATCACGGTCAAAATATCGTCCATGCGGGCCGGGCTTTTAAAGTCGATCTCCATGCGATGAACAACGAAAACGAGTCCTTCCTCGTCCGCATTCACAAGCTCTCGCTGCTCGACACCGAGACAGCGCAGGTAGTCGGTGCGGCCCCGTTCGAGGAAATGCAGATAGCGTGCGTGATAGACCAGACCGGAGAAATCGGTATCTTCGTAATAGACCCGCTGGACGAGTCGATGACCCACCTCGGTGAGCTCGCCGGAAATAGAAAAACCGTGTTCCGCCATAATTTTCTCCAAACTTTCCGGCCCTCTTTGGCGCAACACGTCTCGACACGCAAGCATTGAACAATTGTCATATTTCCTAACTATTCCCGTTAGGACGCAACCATGAGGAGCCAGTGGCATGAAGATTGCAGTGATGGGCGGAGACGGGTTCATCGGTTGGCCAACCTCGCTACATCTCTCCGATGCCGGGCATGACATCCACATCCTCGACAATCTCTCCCGTCGCTGGATCGATACCGAGCTCGGCGTCCAGTCGCTGACGCCGATGGACTCCATTCAGGAGCGCACTCGTATCTGGCATGACGAAACCGGCCGCCGCATCCATTTCAATCTGATCGACCTCGCTCGGGACTACGAGCTCCTGAAGAAGTGGCTCGCGGAAAACCGGCCGGATGCGATCATCCATTTCGCCGAACAGCGCGCCGCGCCCTATTCGATGAAGAGCGACCGGCACAAGAACTACACTGTTAACAACAATGTCAGTGCCACGCATAATCTCTTGAATGCGCTGGTCGAGCTGCAGCTCGATGCGCATGTGGTCCACCTCGGCACGATGGGCGTCTATGGCTATTCGACGGTCGGCGCCGCCATTCCGGAAGGTTATCTGCCTGTCGGTATCGAGACGATGGATGGCGAAACTGCCTCCCAGGAGATTCTCTATCCATCCAATCCCGGCTCCATTTACCACATGACCAAGTGCCTGGATCAGCTGCTCTTCCAGTTCTATGCCAAGAATGACAGCCTTAGGATCACTGATCTGCATCAAGGCATCGTGTGGGGCACGCATACTGAACAGACGCGCCGCCATCCGCAGCTTATCAACCGCTTCGATTATGACGGCGACTACGGCACGGTGCTGAACCGCTTCCTCATCCAGGCCGCCATCGGCTATCCACTGACCGTCCATGGCACCGGCGGACAGACGCGCGCCTTCATCCACATCCAGGATTCCGTTCGCTGCATCGAACTGGCGCTCCAGAATCCCCCCGCTCGCGGCTCACGGGTCGAGATCTTCAACCAGATGACGGAAACCCACCGCGTGCGCGATCTTGCGGAGATGATCGCCAAGATGGCCGGTTCCGAAGTCGTCTGGCTGCCCAATCCGCGCAAGGAAGCCGCCGAAAACGATCTGGTCGTCAGGAACGACAAGTTCCTCGGCCTTGGCCTCGATCCGATTACCCTGAAAGCCGGCCTGCTCGACGAAATCGTCGAAGTCGCCAGGAAATTCGCTTACCGTGTCGACCGCTCCCGCGTCCCGGCCGTCTCCGCCTGGACGAAGGATATCGCCGCGACAATTAATCACGACCCGGAGGGCAAGCGGCTGAAGTCCGTATCATGAGTGGTGCTATCTTCTCGAAGCAACGGCCGTGCCGGAGCGAGGCCGCTCAGGAAAGTACCTCGCATCCATGACCTCAGTCCCGCAGTTCGCCTACGTCACCCTGGTCACCAATGCCGATTACGCTATGGGCGCGACGGCACTAGCCAACTCGCTGCGCCGCACTGGTACGGATGCCGCCATCGTCATCCTGCATACCGGCGGTGTTGACGCGGCCACCCTCGCCCCACTGGACGCTCTCGGCTGCCGGCTGGTTGAAGTTGAGCATCTGCCTTTGTCTGATGCTTTCAACGAGCGGCATGCGCGCGGCAACCTCCATTCCGAGGCACCTTTCACCAAGGGCCGCAAGCCGGCTTTTCACTCGCCGCTCGACAATTTCTGCAAGCTCCGCCTCTGGCAGCTTGTCGAATATGAGCGCTGCGTTTTCATCGATGCCGATGCGATCGCCTTGAAGAACGTCGACAAGCTCTTCGCCTATCCGGAATTCTCCGCGGCGCCGAATGTCTATGAAAGTCTTGTTGACTTCCGCCGCATGAACTCCGGGGTCTTCGTCGCCCGCCCTTCGCAAGAGACCTTCCGGAAGATGCTTGCGGTTCTGGATCAGCCCGACATCTTCTGGCGGCGTACAGACCAGACCTTCCTTGAGACGTTCTTCCCTGACTGGCACGGCCTGCCGGTCTATTTCAACATGCTGCAATATGTCTGGTTCACCATGCCGGCCCTGTGGGATTGGGAGAGCATTTCTATTCTGCACTATCAATATGAAAAACCTTGGGAAAAAGATCATCCCAAGGCCGCGAGGCTACAACCTTTGATCGATTTGTGGCATTGTTTCCATATTGGCGGCCATGTGCCGGAGATTGCATCTCTGGCCAATCCGGATGAGGCGGCATGAAAGTACTGGTATCAGGCGGAACGGGCCTCGTCGGACGTTATATCGTCGAAGAGCTGCTTTCTGCCGGATATCAGGTGATTGTCGGCGGACGGCGTGCGCCGCTCCCCCGGTCCTTCTCTCGCCCGGTCGATTTCGTCCCACTTTCGCTCGATCCGGATGAGGACGATATCGGCGCCTTCGATGACGCCTATTTCTTCGTGCATGCTGCCTTCAGCCACATCGAAGGAAAATACCGCGGCGGCGAAGGCGATGACCCAAAGGCGTTTCACCGCCTGAACCTCGATGGCACAGTGAAACTCTTCGAGGAAGCAAAGCGCGCAGGCACCCGCCGTTGCATCTTCATGTCCAGTCGCGCCGTCTATGGCGAGCACGCACCGGGCACCGAGCTTTTCGAAACCATGCCCGCCACGCCGGAAACTCTCTACGGACAGGTCAAGCTCGATGCGGAACGCACGCTCGCCCATCTTTCCGGACCGGGCTTTGCGGGAGCAAGCCTGCGGGCAACAGGCGTTTACGGTGACCGTTATCCAAGCAAATGGGATCGATTGATCGATGACTATCTGAGCGGCCGGCCTGTTTCCCCGCGCGCGGGAACCGAGGTACACGGTCGCGATCTCGGCCGTGCCGTGCGGCTGATGTTGGAAACAGAAAGCGCCCGAATCTCCGGCGAGGTCTTCAACGTTTCGGATATCGCCGTCGATGCGAGAGATATCCTTTCGCCGATCCGGCATCACGCCGACTGTCCCTTCCCGCTGCCCGAAGCAGCGGACAAGTCAAAGCTTTGCGCTATGGACACGGGTAAGATCCGCGCGCTCGGCTGGAAGCCCGGCGGCATGGCCCTTTGCGAGCAAACGATGCGGCAATTGGCCGAGAGACAAATGGTTCCGCGGCCCAGTTCCACGCAAGTCTGATCTGGCAGAGTGCGCACCAAATGTAATCGGGGGTATATTATGCAGCTCGCAACCGTTTCGGCGTCCACCCTTCTGCGCGGCACCCAGCCGGCACAATCCGGCGTTTCGTCCACGAGCGATGAGCCCGACACCGGCGTATTGAAGATCCAGCGGCAGTCGCTGGCGCTGGAGCAGGTGCGCAATTCGCTGGCTAGCTCCGCCGACGATGCGAAGAGCCGCGCCCAGCGCAAGCTCGAAGAAGCCAAGCAGGAGCTTCAGGCGCTGAAAACGGCGGGCTTCCCGCCTGAAGTGATTGCGCGTCTTGCCGCGGAACTCGCGCGCAAGGTCGGCGCCGCAGCCTCCGAATTCGCCTCCGCCGTTGCAACCGGTGGCTCTTCCGACGCAAGTACTGCGGCCGGCGCAGCATCCACGTCAGCTTCCACCACCACGACGACCGATGCCACCACGAGTGCTGCAGCCGACGTTGTCGCAAGCGATGCTACGACTTCCACCGAGGCAACGCAGAATACCGAGACGACAACGGAAGCCGCCGAGGACGGCACGAACACTGCGGAAACGGATGGCGCGGCTCATGCGCGCAAGGCCTATCAGGAAATCATCGAAGACGGTCCGAAATCGTCGGCAATTTCCGCCGATGACCGCAAGACGATGGAAGAGTTCAAATCCGTGGTCCGCGAACTGAAGCAAATACTCGAAAAGGCCATGCGCGACCTGCGCGAGAAAAACAGCGACGTTGCCCGCGAAGGTGCGATTGGGGCAGCACAATCAGCCGTGACCGGCCTGTCGGCTGCCGTGCCGACAGCGACCATCCCTTCGAGCATCGTCGTCTAAGCCTTAGGCTCTGCCGTCTGCGGCAGAAAATGGATGGTTGCCTGGTTGACGAGCAGCACAAGGCAGGCGGCAAAGACAGTTGCAAACAGCCTATCCAGTAGCGCGGAAGCCGGCAGGGCATGATCGGCGGTTCCCATGGCCATCATCATCAGCGGCGTCATCACGATCGAATAGGCGAGATAATTTCTGGCCCTCAGAAAGGGCCTGATACCACCGAGCACGGCGACAACAAGCACATCGGCCCAGGCCGGCAAGGTAAGAAACGAGAGCAATCCCGCACAACAGACCCCGAAGAGAACGCCGATCACCCTTTGCGTCGTCTTGAGCGGCAAGCGTTCCGGCCGCCGCTCGATCAGCAGCACCAGCGCCAGCGCCGCCCAGTGAATATCGTGATCGGGAAAGAACAGGTGGATGAGCGAGACGGCACCCAGACAGGAAACCAGCCGGACAGGATATTGCCAGCCTGCCGGCTCCATCAGGGAACGCCGCAGCCTGTTGAATTTCTGTCTGGCGGTCGGCTTGCGTTCATCCTCAACCGGCTCTGCCGCATGACGGCGGATATGCGCGACGACCGCTGCCATCGAGATGTGGAGAACGACAGCGAAAAGCGCGCCACCGATGATAATGGCGAAGATCAGCAGCGGATTTGCGGTGGTGGTGGAGACGATGCCGCCGACCATGACGAGATAGAAGATGAAGCGCATGGAAGCGGCAACCATCGCGCGATCGAAACCGCCGACGATACCGGCAACGCCGGCAATCACCAGCAGCCCCGTCTGCCAAGACCCGCCAAGCCGGGCGAGTGCACAGGCAAGCCCCGCCGCAGATATCAGAACCAGCAATGCGGCCCCTGCGCTCGCAGCTTGCGTCCTCGGTCTGCCATGCGCTACCGTCCCGCTCATTGCCATGCCGCCGATCAGGCCAAGCCCTGTATGATGGCCCTTCGCCGCAAGCAGTGCCGGAACAGCCATGGCAACCGCCGATACGGCGATTTCGATCGCCGTCACCTCCTTTTCAGTCGACCAGCGAAAGGCTCCGGCTACGTGATTGAGTGTCTTTTCCATCGACGGCCTCTCAGACTCGGGATTGGGCTTTGGCAAAATAATACGCAGTGCGTACTATATGTCCAGTAACAAAGATACAGCCGCGACGCTCATTCTGCGCTCCGTCCTGCTGCTCGGCCGTCGCTTGCGGGCCGCGCGCCCCGAAGGTCCGCACAGTCTCTCCACCATCGCGATTCTCGCGACACTTCACCGTCTAGGGCCTATGCCCGCCTGGCGGCTCGCCCTGGAGGAGCATCTGCAGCCGCAGTCGGTCACCCGCATCATTGCAGCTCTTGAGCGCGACGGGCTGATCAGCCGTACGCGTAGCGAGGCCGACCGCCGCGAGATCGAGCTGTCGATCACTACTCACGGCCGCACGGTGTTGTCCGATGACATAGGCGCCCGTCGCGCCTGGCTGGAAAAGGCGATGAATGACCGGCTGACGCCGGAGGAGCGCAAGACATTGATGGAAGCGTCGGAAATTATGCTGAAGCTCTCCCATGCCCACATTGAGAATGAGGCGCAATCAGGCGAGGAATAGACCCTTTTCACCTGTCGCCACCAGCCGCAAGCGGTTATGTTCGCTGGGCAACGATACTGGATTTGAGATGACGCCCAAGGAATTGAAGGCTCAATTGCGCACCGAACGTCTGGCGGCTCGCGACGCCATCCCGACGGATCTGCGCGCAGCCAAAAGCCTCGACATGGCGGCCCATGCCGGCGATACGATTGCTTTTGCGCCCGACACCATCATCTCAGGTTTTCTGCCGATCCGTTCGGAAGCTGATCTGCAGCCGCTGATGGCGCGGTGGCGCGGCCGCGGCGCCCGCCTCTGCGTGCCCGCAATCATCGACAAGCAGACCATCGTCTTCCGTGAGCTTGTCCACGGCGTGGCACTCATCGGCACCGGCTTCGGCACGGTCGGCCCAGGCGAAGACGCTGCTATCCTCGACCCGGAAATCATGCTCGTGCCGCTGTCGGCCTTCGATCCCAGAGGCCACCGCATCGGCTACGGCGCCGGCCACTATGACCGTGCAATCGGCCGTCTCCGGCAAAAAGGCCTGTCTCCGAAGCTGATCGGCATTGCATTTGACTGCCAGGAAGTGGCAGAGGTACCCGCTGAGCCGCATGACATAAGCCTGGATGCCATCCTGACGGAAAGCGGCCTGCGCCATTTTACCTCACGGATTGGATAGGGAATGCGACTGCTATTTCTGGGTGACATGGTCGGCAAGACGGGACGCACCGCGGTCTGGGACCGCCTGCCCGGTCTGGTTTCCGACCTGAAGCTCGACTTCGTCATCGTCAATGGCGAGAACGCCGCCGGCGGCTTCGGCATCACCGAAGACATCTTTCTCGAGACGATCAATGTCGGCGCCGACGTGGTGACGACAGGCAATCACGTCTGGGACCAGAAGGATGCCGTCGCCTTCGCCGGCCGCCACGACCAGTTCCTGCGACCGGCAAACTATCCGCAGGGAACGCCTGGCCGCGGCTCCGGCCTCTTCTATGCGCGCAATGGCGCGCGCATTCTCGTCGCCAACATCATGGGCCGCGTCTTCATGCATCCCGAGCTCGACGACCCCTTCAAGGCCGCCGAGACGATCCTCGCCGCCTGCCCTCTGAAGGAACAGGCCGATGCGATCATCTTCGATTTCCACGCGGAAGCGACGAGTGAGAAGCAATGCTTCGGCCATTTCGTCGACGGCCGCGCCAGCTTCGTCGTCGGCACCCACACCCACGTGCCGACCGCCGATGCGCAGATCCTGAATGGCGGCACCGCCTACATGTCGGATGCCGGCATGTGCGGCGATTACGACTCCTCGCTCGGCATGGACAAGGAAGAGCCGCTCAACCGCTTCATCTCCAAGATGCCGAAAGGCCGCATGGAAGCCGCGACCGGCCCCGCTACCATCTGCGGCGTCGGCGTGGAAATCTCCGATGCGACAGGTCTGGCGGAAAAGATCGCTCCGCTGCGGCTTGGTCCAAGACTTGCCGAAACGATCCCGGAGTTCTGGCGTTAACACACAATTGTGAGCATGCTCCGTCTGGACCGCTGCGACGGCATGCCGCATCCTTTCCGCTTCGTGAAAGCGCCGGAGGGGTGGCATGAAGCCGCATTGTCTTGTCCTCGCTATCGCATGCCTTGCGGTTTTCACCGCGCCGAACCTTGCCAAAGCCCAGGAAGAACGAGAACCTGTCAGTCAGTGCCAGGCCATCGCCCAGAATATCCCCAAGGCTATCTTCGCGAGTTTCTCCAGTGTAGCGCCGATCGTCCCTGCGGTTTCCGAGGATGAGGACGTCAAATTTACCTATCTCGGCCATTCGACGTTCGAAATAGAGACTCCCGGCGGCATCGTCATCGCCACCGATTATAATGGCTGGTACAGGCCGGCCATTACGCCCGATGTCGTCACCATGAACAAGGCGCACTCGACGCATTACACGCTGACCCCGGATCCCGGCATCAAACACGTGCTGCATGGGTGGAGCGACATCCCGGGCGAAAAGGCCAGGATCAATCTCGTCGTGGGCGACGCCTATATCCACAATGTGACGACGGATATCCGTTTCAGCTATGGGCTGGGCGGCTCGCAACTGGACGGCAATTCAATCTTCATCTTCGAAATCGCCGGCCTCTGCATCGGCCATCTCGGCCATCTGCATTACGAGCTGACCGATACCCATTACACGGAAATCGGCCGGCTCGACGTGGTCATGGTGCCGGTCGATGGCGGTCTGACCATGGGTGCCGACAGCATGAGCCGCGTTATCAAGCGGCTGCGCTCGTCGCTGATCCTGCCGATGCATCGCCGCGGTCCGCCGGTCAACGCCTTCATCTCGATGTTCGGCAATGGGTTCGACGTCAGTTATGCACCGGACAACAGCATCACCGTTTCGCTGCGCACGCTGCCGAAAAAGCCGCTAATCTACGTGATGAAGGATGTGCAGTAGAAGGCCCGAACTGTGCCGGGCCTTTGGCTTATGCAAATTGCAGATGTCGCTTGATGCCGACGTCAGGCATCTTCTCCTCGTCGAAATTGGCCTTCGCAATTTCCCAGCCGAATTTCAGCTTGCTGCCGGTCGAAACCCAGATCTCGGCATCATCGACATGCATGGCAAGCATCGTCAGCTTCGGATCCTTCTTGCCACCTTCGTACCAGGCGGCAACGACCGAGTTCCAGAACTCCTCGATTTTCGCGGGATCCGGACGCACCTCGATAACCCCGGACAGGCAGGCATGATAATCATGGTTCTTGCCGATGACGCAGAAATGCGCACGGCTGCCGGGTTTGATCTTTTGTACGAGTTCGGCATCCGTCTTGGTATAGAACCAGATCGTATTGGTGGTCGGATCGACATTGGGGGCCATCGGCTGCATATGCATATCGACGCCTGAAAGGCCGAGCATGCCGGCGTGGATGTCGTTGATCTGATCCCAGAGTTGACGCGCCGGTTGTTCACGGGCTTCGCTGAAGCTTGCCATAGCCGTTCCTTTCCTGCTGGTGCTGTCCGGTTGAAAACGTCGCCTCTCAGGCTTTGTTCCGCCACCTATCAAGCCATGATGGCAAGACCGAATGGCCGCTTTTTCCTTGAATATCGCCCTTTCCGATCTTATAAGGCGGCCCATTCCGAACAATGAGACGTGAACAGGGGTGCCATGGCTGGCCATTCACAGTTTAAAAACATCATGCACCGCAAGGGCCGTCAGGATTCCGTGCGGTCGAAAATGTTCTCCAAGCTCGCGCGCGAAATCACCGTTGCCGCCAAAGCTGGTCTTCCCGACCCGACAATGAACGCCCGACTGCGCCTGGCGATCCAGAACGCCAAAGCCCAGTCGATGCCGAAAGACAATATCGACCGCGCCATCAAGAAGGCCTCCGGCGCCGACACCGAGAACTATGACGAAGTCCGCTACGAAGGCTACGGCCCGGGCGGCACGGCGATCATCGTCGAGGCCTTGACCGACAACCGCAACCGCACCGCCTCCAACGTCCGCTCGATCTTCACCAAGGCCGGCGGCGCACTCGGCGAAACCGGGTCGGTGTCCTTCTCCTTCGATCATGTCGGCGAAATCACCTACAAGCTGTCTGCCGGCGATGCCGACAAGATCATGGAAGCCGCCATCGAAGCAGGCGCCGACGATGTCGAGACCGATGAAGAGGGTCACTACATCACGACCGCTTTCGAAGCTCTCGGCGACGTCGCCAAGGCTCTCGAATCGTCCCTCGGCGAAGCCGAAACCGTAAAAGCCGTCTGGCGCGCTCAGAACAACGTGCCGGTCGATGAGGAAAGAGCCCAGTCGCTGCTGAAGCTCATCGACTCGCTGGAAGACGATGACGACGTACAGAACGTCTACTCGAACTTCGAAGTCTCGGAAGAAGTTCTGGCGAAGCTCTCGGCCTAAGAGCTCTCCAATACGAAACTGAAAAACCCGGCTGCGCTCAGCCGGGTTTTTTCTTTGTCTGGTATTCTTGTGATTAGGCTGCAGCCCGCATGAAATTGCCGAGCCCGGCAAAGAGCTCCACCGATTTCAGCCGCGCCTCGATGTCATGAATCGGCATCGAAATGATGACCTCATCCGCCTGCGTTTCCTTGAGGAAATCATTGAGCTGGGCTTCGGCCGTAGCAGGCGAGCCGACGACGGCGTAGCGTAGCGTGTGCTCCACATTCATCTTTTCCATCGGCGACCAGAAGGCATCCATATCCTTGACGGGCCGCGGGAAAGGTCCGCGCACATTGCGCCTGAGGTTGACGAACTGCTGCTGGGCCGAGGTGAAGTGGTACTGCGCCTCCTCATCCGTTTCAGAAACGGCACCCATGACACCGACCATCACATAGGGCTTGTCGAGTTCCGCCGAGGGCTGGAAGCGGTCGCGATAGATCGCGATCGCATCGAGCAGCATGTCTGGCGCAAAGTGCGAGGCAAAGGCAAAGGGCAGGCCGAGCATGGCCGCAAGCTGGGCGCTGTAGAGGCTGGAGCCGAGGAGCCAGATTGGGATGTGCGAGTTGTTGCCCGGTACGGCGAGGATCGCCTGGTTTTCGATCGGTGCACCGAGAAGCTGCTGCAGTTCCACCACATCATTGGGGAAACTGTTGGCGCCCGCGTCGAGGTTGCGCCGCAGCGCCTGCGCCGTGCGCATATCCGTTCCCGGCGCGCGGCCGAGGCCCAGATCGACGCGGCCGGGAAACAAAGCTTCCAGCGTGCCGAACTGTTCGGCAATGACGAGCGGCGCATGGTTCGGCAGCATGACGCCGCCGGAGCCGATGCGGATGCTCTTCGTCACCGCCCCGATCTGCCCGAGAATGACCGAAGTCGCCGCGCTCGCGACACCGGGCATACCGTGATGCTCCGCCATCCAGAAGCGCGTATAGCCGAATTCCTCCGCCTTCTGTGCCATGCGCTTCGACGCCGCAAAGGATTGGCTGATGGTCGTGCCTTCAGCCACGGGAGAAAGATCGAGAATGGAAAAGGGAACCATGGAAACCTGCCGCGCAAGAATGGGAGTGCGGTCTATGTAGGTTCGCTATGGCGCTATTCCAAATCGCGGCGCAAACAAAAGCTGCCGCGGAAAATAACCGTCATTCGTCGAAAGCCGGGGAGAATTTCAATGCGCCTGATGGTGGCGATCCCTTGAAGACGATCCGCTGGACATATCGCGTATCGAGATCGCCATAAGTCAGCTTTCCATCGCTTTCGAAGCCTGCGCCGCGATAAACCGCGGGATCGCCGATCAGCGCGCAGCCAGTTGCGTCACGCTCTCTCAGCAGATCGAGCCCTTTCAGGATCAACGATCTGCCGATCCCCTGCCGCTGCCGCTCCGGCTTTACTGAAATCGGCCCAAGCCCATACCATCCATGCTCGATATCGCCGACCGAAATCGGCGAGAAGGCGACATGGCCGATGATCTCCCCACCTTCGTCCGCGACGAGCGACAGCGTCAGATCACCCGACGCTCGAAGGTCCCTGACGATCCGTGCTTCCGTGTTGTTGCTATAAGGCATCGGCTCGAACGCCAGCCACGTCAATTCGTGAATGGCGTCCGCATCTTCGGGCCTTTCGAACCGGATCAGCATGATGCGATCAGGCCCGCCTGCGTAGCTGATGCATGTCGGCACTGTGCTGCTGATATCCTTCGGCAAGGGTGAAGTTGCCAAGCTGGCGGTCCATCTCAACAGCTTCCGTTGCCAAGCGATGGATCGCGGCCGTCGTCTCCTCGACCATCGCCGCATTCTGCTGCGTCATGGAATCCAACTCGGCGACCGCGCTGTTGATCTGCCGCAGCGTATCGGCCTCCTCGCGAGTCGATTCCATGATCTCATTGATCTGACCGTTGATAGCTTCGACATGGCCGCCGATGCCGGTGAGCGCCAGCCCTGCCCGTTCGACCAGCGCCACGCCGCTTTCGACCTCATGCGTGGATTTCTGCAGCAGGCTGGAGATTTCCTTGGCAGCACTCGAAGACCGCTGCGCCAGTTCGCGCACTTCCATGGCGACGACCGCAAAACCCTTGCCGCTTTCGCCGGCACGTGCTGCCTCGACGCCGGCGTTCAGCGCCAGCAGATTGGTCTGGAAGGCGATATCGTCGATAACAGAGATAATGGTGTTGATCTGGCGCGAGGACGCCTGGATCGCTTCCATCGCCGCGATCGTCTCGCGCATGATCTGGCTGGAGCCGACCGTCTCCTTCTTGGCGTCGCGGGCAATGCGCTCGGCCTGCTCGGCCCGTTCGATCTGCACGCGCACCGACTGGGTGATGGCGCTTATGGCATTGGCAGTCTCGGTGATCGAGCTTGCCTGCCGCTCGGTGCGGCCGGCCAGTTCGTCCGCCCCCGTGCGCATCTCCTCGGAGCCTGCCCGGACGGCCATGGAGTTGCCGCCGATCGCCGTCATCGTTTCGTTGAGCGTTGCCAGCGCCTCGTTGAAGTTCACGCGCAGGCTTTCGAGCTCGCTCGGGAAATGGGTTTCGATCTGGTAGGCCAGATCGCCACTCGCCAGATGATGAAGCCCCTCGTCGAGCGCACTGACGACGTCCTGCAGGCTGCGGGCTTCTGCCTCGCGCTGTGCAAGGTTCTGCTGGCGCTCGCTTTCGGCATGTGCACGCGTCTGCTCGCTCGCGGCTTCGAGTTGACGGCCTTCGATCAGCGACTGCTTGAAACGAGCAAGCGCCTTCGCCATCGTACCGATCTCGTCCTTGCGATTCTGGCTGCCGATCTCGACTTCCAGCCTGCCGTCAGCGACTTCGCGCGTCACGCCCGCAAGGCGGGCAAGCGGCGAGAACAGGAAGTTGGTGATGAGCCCCGTGGCAACAGCCATGATGACGAGAACGCCGATGCCGATCCAGGTCAGCAGCGTGGCGATCTCGATGGAACCGGCATTCAATTCGCTGAGCAGCACGCTTTCGACAACGAGGAACCGGTCACCGCGATAATCGATGCCGCGCACATAAGCGCGTGCCGCACCATCGGCGCGATCGAAATCCGCAACCGTCATCGCCGAGCTCGCTAGCGCATCCTTGATAAAGGTGAACGGCGCAGTATCGAGCGTCGCAAGCTGGTTGGATGCGTTGAGACCAACGGCCGAGCCGTCATCTGAAATGATCGCCGCCTGTGCCGTGCTGCCGGACACGATACCCTTAGCCAGAATGCCGGTGACGATATCATCGCGCACCTTGAACAGCATCAGACCCTTCGCCTGACCCAGCTTGACGATCGGGACGGCATAGAAGATCGCCGACGTGCCGCTCTTGGCATCGACGCGCAGACCGGAGAAGGCCGTCGGCGCGGAATCATCAGTTGCCTTGGCGGTATTCTCGATCGCCCTGGCATAGGCGATGCCTGACCCGGTCGACTTCCAGGCATCCGATTTCAGGTTTTCAGCGAAGTCTTCGTTCTTCTTGTAGGAATAGAGCACAGTACCATCGAGATCAACGATCAACAGGTCGCTGAAGGCGGTATCGGCGAGATCGCGCGCCACTTCGCCCTGCGTCTTCTCATGGCTCGAATAGTAGAACCCGCTCGGCCCCTCGGGTTTGACTAGCTTTTCGCGTTGGTCTGCCGGGTTCGGGTTGTCGGCGATGAAGACCTTCTTCAGCTCGCCCCGCGCGTCGCCGGAGCTTTTCTCCATCGTTTTCCAGCCACTCTTCAGATTGGTGATCGACATCTGCAGCGCTTCGATGCGCGCAATCGAGGTCGCCTGGTTCTCGAGCTGTTGGAACTGATCCTGCAGCATGTCGCCGCGGAAGATCAGCACGCTGTCCTTCGCCTTCAGTGCCTGCTCGTCGGAAACGCGGCTGCTGGCGAAGTAGGCAAGGATATTGATCACCGCGACCGAAAGCGTGGTCAGCAGGATGAAGGTGGCTATCACCTTGAAGGACAGGGACTGAAATCTCTGAGCCATGAAAAACGAACCCTTCCGGAACGGCGCCGCCGGCGAGTGGAATCGCGAAGACATCACCCGTCGGTTGAACTACAAACAGACCATCGGAAGCCTTAAGCTTTGCAAAAGCCGGCCCCTCTCACATTTGATGGATTAGAATTCAGGCATCCGGTTTAATTCGCGGTAAATGCGATCCCGCAAAAACAAGGTATGTTTTCGCTTTGTTCACATATCAATGGCACTTATTTCGCCATCGCTATAGGGTGAACCATGCAAAACACGATTCGCATCATCGGTATCGATCCCGGCCTTCGCCGCACCGGATGGGGCATCATCGATACGCTCGGCAATTCGCTGCGCTTCGTTGCCTCGGGAACAGTCACTTCGGATGGCGACATGGACCTCGCTTCCCGCCTCTGCCAGCTGCATGACGGCCTTGCCGATGTGGTCCATTCCTACAAGCCGGATGAAGCCGCTGTGGAACAGACATTCGTCAACAAGGATGCAGTGGCAACCCTGAAGCTCGGCCAGGCCCGCGGCATCGCCATGCTGGTGCCGGCCCGCGCCGGTCTTCCAGTGTCGGAATATGCGCCGAACGCCGTGAAGAAAACTGTCATCGGCGTCGGCCACGGCGACAAGAAGCAGATCCATATGATGCTGAAGATCCTCATGCCGAAAGTCGAATTCAAGGGCGATGACGCCGCCGACGCATTGGCGATCGCCATCTGCCACGCCCATCACCGCGGCGGAAACAAGATGCGACAGGCACTCGCCAGCTGATTTGTTCTTGACTTGTTCCAGGTCCGCAGCTAGGTATTACCTCAGAGGTATTACCATGCGCGTGACTGAAAAAGGCCAGGTGACCATCCCTAAGGAAATCCGCGACAGACTTGGAATCGTTCCGGGATCTGAGGTGGAGTTTATCGCGAAAGACGATGCAGCCCTTTTGGTGAAGGTCAACGAAAACAGCTTACAGATTCGCAACTTCGAGGAATGGGCTGCCAGCGTAGAGGGACTGCTGGACCTCGATGGCATGACGACGGATGAATATATGGAATGGCTAAGGGGTCCGCGTGAAGATCTCGACCGTCATTGACACGAATATTCTCATCGACATTTTGGGACCGCAAAGCTCATTTCGCCATTGGTCGCTTGACGCGCTGAAACGTTGCGCCTCTGAGGGAAATCTGGTGCTGACCCCGGTCGTATGGGCTGAACTCGGTGCCGCACCGCTGACAGAGGAAAAGCTTCTGCTTGCCTTTGCCTGGCTTAATCTTGAACGAGAGAACTTGCCTTTCGAGGCAGCCTTCCGTGCAGGGCAAGCTCATCGTAGCTATCGGACTGCGGGTGGCCAACGGGAACGGACGCTTCCCGATTTTCTGGTTGGTGCCCACGCGGAATGGCATCGGCACCGCCTGCTGACCCGTGATGCGGCCCGCTACCGCTCCTATTTCCCTTCGCTCGATATTATTTCACCTGAAACTCATCCCTGACGGAACAAGATCATGATCGGCAAGCTGAAAGGCACCATAGACGAGATCGGCGACGACTATGTGCTCGTGGATGTGCATGGCGTCTGCTACGTCGCCTATTGCTCGTCCCGCACGCTCTCGAAGCTCGGTTCCGTGGGAGAAGCCTGTGTGCTCTTCATCGAAACTTATGTGCGCGAGGACCAGCTTAAGCTCTTCGGTTTCCAGACGCAGCTCGAACGCGAATGGTTCAACCTGCTGCAGAGCGTGCAGGGCGTCGGCGCGAAAGTGGCGCTTGCCGTTCTTTCGACCCTGACCCCTTCAGAACTTGCCAATGCAATCGCCCTCCAGGACAAGACCGCCGTCTCACGCGCCCAGGGAGTCGGTCCCAAGGTCGCGATCCGCATCGTCACCGAACTTAAGAACAAGGCGCCTGCCTTTGCCGGCGAGGCCATCAATATCGGCCTCAAACAGGAGATTGGCGAAGGTGTGGCTCCAGCCCCCGTGGCTGACGCCGTCTCGGCCTTGACCAATCTCGGATATTCGCGAGACCAGGCCGCCAACGCGGTTGCCGCTGCCATGAAGACGGCCGGCGAGGACGCGGACAGCGCCAAGCTGATCCGTCTCGGCCTGCGGGAACTTTCGCGTTGATGCCACGGCAGGGTGTCAATGGCTGCCGCTTGGTGTATGGACTTGAGCAAGCTTTGAACGGAAATGCCTGATGACGGATGCCCGCCTAATAACGCCTGAAAAGCGTGGCGAAGACCTGGACACCACCCTGCGCCCACAGTCTCTGGACGAGTTCACCGGCCAGGCGGAGGCGCGTGCCAACCTCAAGATCTTCATCGAAGCCGCCAAGAACCGCAGTGAAGCGCTGGACCATGTTCTCTTCGTCGGTCCGCCGGGCCTCGGCAAGACGACGCTGGCGCAGATCATGGCGAAGGAACTCGGCGTCAATTTCCGTTCTACCTCCGGCCCCGTCATCGCGAAGGCCGGAGATCTGGCCGCGTTGCTGACCAATCTCGAAGAGCGTGACGTTCTCTTCATCGACGAAATCCACCGCCTCAACCCGGCGGTCGAGGAAATCCTCTATCCGGCGATGGAAGATTTCCAACTCGACCTCATCATCGGCGAAGGCCCAGCCGCCCGCTCGGTAAAGATCGACCTGTCGAAATTCACGCTCGTTGCAGCCACCACCCGCCTCGGCCTGCTGACCACGCCGCTGCGCGACCGTTTTGGCATTCCGGTGCGCCTTTCCTTCTATACGGTGGAGGAACTGGAGCTGATTGTCCGCCGCGGCGCCCGCCTGATGGGCCTTGGCATGACCGATGACGGCGCCCGCGAGATTGCGCGGCGCGCCCGCGGCACGCCGCGCATCGCCGGCCGCCTGCTGCGCCGCGTGCGTGATTTCGCCGAAGTCGCAAGGGCCGAGGCCGTCACCCGCGAGGTCGCCGACGAGGCGCTGACCCGCCTGCTGGTCGACAATGTCGGCTTCGATCAGCTCGACAAGCGCTACCTCAACATGATCGCAGTCAATTTCGGCGGCGGCCCGGTCGGCATCGAAACCATTGCCGCCGGCCTCTCCGAACCGCGCGACGCGATCGAAGACATCATCGAGCCCTACATGATCCAGCAGGGTTTCATCCAGCGCACACCACGTGGCCGCGTTCTGACCGCAATCGCATGGAAACATCTCGGCATGCAGCCGCCGAAGGATATGGAGGCTGCTCAGTTCGGGCTGTTCCGGGAGGACGATTGATTGATCAGCCGGCGCAGCTTTCTCAAACTCATGGGCGGCAGCTTTGCAGGCCTCATGGCACTCGGCGGATATGCCCTCGCCTATGAACCGCTGGCCCGGCTGACGATTTCCCGCTACAGGCTGACGCCGCCGGGATGGACTCCCGGCCTGAAGCTTCGGCTTGTCGCACTGGCCGATTTCCATGCCTGCGAACCCTGGATGTCAGTAGACCGCATCGCTTCGATCTGCGCCCGCGCCAACGAGCTGGAGGGTGATATAACACTCCTGCTCGGCGACTACGCGGCCGGCATGAACATGGTGACGCGTTATGTCCATTCCAGTGAATGGTCGAGGGCGCTGGCAACGCTCAAGGCCCCGCTCGGCGTTCATGCGATCATGGGCAACCATGATTGGTGGGAAGACAGAACCGCACAGATGAATGGTGGAGGCGACACCTTCGGACACAGAGCTTTGACTGAAGCGGGTATCTCCGTCTACAGCAATCGCGCCGTCCGGCTGGAAAAGGACGGACATGGCTTTTGGCTGGCAGGTCTGGAGGACCAGCTGGCGCTCCTGCCGGGGAGGAAATGGGGCCGCAGCCGAATGCAGGGTCTCGATGATCTCGACGGAACGCTCGCGCAGGTTTCCGACGACGCGCCCGTTGTCCTGCTTGCCCATGAGCCCGATATTTTTCCGCGCGTGCCCGAACGTGTGTCGCTCACTCTTTCCGGCCATACGCATGGCGGACAGATCCGTCTTCTCGGTTATTCGCCGATCGTGCCTTCGCGTTATGGCGATCGCTATGCCTATGGCCATATTGTAGAAAACGGTCGGAACGTCATCGTTTCCGGCGGGCTCGGCTGCTCCATCGCGCCCGTGCGCTTCGGTATTCCGCCGGAGATAGTGGTCATCGACCTCGGATAATATCATGCCCAAGAGAACCGTCGTTCGCCTCAATGCAGGCAGCCAGCGCTTCAACTACCGCATTGCCGGGCTCGGCTTTCGCGACGGGCACGTGCTTGTCCATCGCGCCGTTCACGAACCTTTCTGGACTTTTCCCGGCGGCCGTGCCGAGATCGGCGAAACCTCTGAGGAAACGCTGAAGCGGGAGATGATGGAAGAGCTCGGCGTCGAGGTCACAGTCGGCCGTCTGCTCTGGACCGTCGAGAATTTCTTCCATTACGAGGGGCGCGACTGGCACGAACTCGGCTTCTACTATCACATGGAAATACCCCAGGATTTCCCCTTCCGCCCGCATGAGATCATTCACCGGGTGGAGGATGGCGACAACCATCTGGAATTCAAATGGGTACCCGCAACATTTCAGGCTCTGACGGCGCTCGACATTCCGCCCTATTTCATCTCCGGTGAGATCGAAAACCTGCCCACCTCACCTCGCCACCTGGTGTGGCGCGACGGTGATCTCGATGACAAGGATTAGAGCTATTCTGGCAAAAGTGCGAAGCGGTTTGCGTCCAGAATTGCGTAAAAACAAAGAGATAAAGCATTTCCGTACTTCGAGGAAAAACCGGAAATGCTCCAAGGAGGAGACGCGATGCCGAGTTTCGATCCCTGCCGCATGTTCCGAAAGCTCGCCTATAACAATGCCCTGGCGAATAACCGGCTTCTTGCCGCCTGTGCAGCCCTAACGCCCGGTGAATTCGAGGCCACGCGCACAAGCTTTTTCCCGTCGATCAAATCGACGTTGAACCATATCCTCACGGTCGACTGGTTCTATGTCGATGGCCTCGAAGGCGGCACCCTCGGCCTTCGCGCCTTCGACGTCGAAGAGCCCTTCGATGACCTGCCATCGCTCTCCGCAGAGCAAGCGAAGGTCGATCAGCGCCTTGTGGCCATCTGCGAAACGCTGACGCCGGAGAAGCTTACCTCTATCGTGGAGCTTCAGCGCGACGGCCGCGTCCAGCAGGAGCGCATGGAGGATGTGTTGAGCCACCTCTTCCAGCATCAGACGCACCATCGCGGGCAGGTGCATGCCATGCTCTCGGGCAGCAGCGTCGCTCCGCCGCAACTCGACGAATTCATCGTCGATGACGATGCGAGGTTCCGGGGCGGCGAGATCGCCGCTCTCGGCTGGAGCGAGGAGATGCTGATGCGCTAACCCTTGAGGCGCGCCTTCAAGCCATTGATGATCGTCTTGGTCAAAAGATCATAATTCTCGTCGAAGTGATGATCGCCCGGCAGTTCGATGACCTCGCCGCCGACATCCTTGACGGCGGGGCAGGCCACATCGTCATCATCGTCCTTACCGTATATGCACTGGACAAGCTTCGGATCGGCACCCTTGAGATCCTTGACGGGATCGCCGCCGGCACCTTCAGTCTTCTGGCCGAGCCAGCCCATGACGGAGATGACGTAATCGACCTGATGCGACATCGACAGAAGCGAAATCTGCGCCACCGCCGTCTTCTCAGCCGGTTTCAGCAACTGATAGGTGGCTGGCAGGATATCCGCGCCGAAAGAGTAGCCGATCAGCAGGACATGTTTCACCTTCCACTGCTTGCGGTAAAACTCGATGATGCGCGAAAGATCGTCGGCCGTTTCCTGCGGCTTCCGCTCCGTCCAGAAATAGCGCAACGAGTCGATGCCGACGACCGGAATGCCTTCCTTCTGCAGCATGCCGCCCACTTCCTTATCGATGTCGCGCCAGCCACCGTCGCCGGAATAGATTACCGCCATCGTATCGAGGTTCGGCGTGGTGTCGAGAACGGCAAGCGGCAGGCCGAGCGGATTGTCGAAGGCGCCCGAAGCCGTCACCAGGTCGTCGAGCGTGTCGGCAAACACGGTCTGCGCATCATCGGATGAGTCGCGGATGTCGATCGCATCGTGGACCTTCTTCAGATTCTCGACATGGGCGCGGCCATCCTTGTCCGCCTGAGGCGTGAAGGTAGCGATAACAGGGTCCGGAAGAGTGCCGTCGGTGAGCCCATAGACGCTGCGATCGCCGACCACCTGCCTTGCTGCGGGCGTACAAAGCACCTTGGCAAGCGGAATACCCGCACGCGGATCGACGGCAAATGTCTGGCCGATCGTCGCATCAGGCGTCTGCGCGGCAATGGCCAAAGCCAGAGCGCCGCCCTCGCCGATGCCGGCAATGATCGGCAGGTGATAGGGGCTGTTGCCGGCGGCGCGCTGTACCTGCTGGCTCAGCGATTCAATATCGGAAACCGTATAGATGCAGCCGTCGTTGAGGCTGACGTCGTAGCGATTGAGCGCTTCCATATAGGACGGAAAGTCGACGCCGATGACGACGGAGCCCTGCGAAACCAGACGGTCGGCCTCGGTCTTTTCGTAGTCACCCCAGCCGGCCGCATCGGAAATCAGGAAGACGGCGCCCTTCACTTCACCCTGCGGCAGGAAGATGTGCGGCGAAGGGATCAGGCCCGTTTCGAAACTTTGGGTGGTTTCATCGGCAGCATAGGACGGCACGGCCGCAAGCATGCTGACGCATGCAGCAGCAAACAGTATGTTTTTCATCATTTTCTCACTACCCCTTTCAATCCGCCCCCGATCAGAAATGTCGCATCCATCAATGCGATCATCGGATTGCCTCCTCCGGAAACCGCAAGATAGCGCGGTTGCCAGTGCGGATGAAACTTGGATTTGAAGGCACGAAGCCCCTTGAAGTTGTAGAAGCGCTCGCCGTGTTCGAAGACGGTCCCGCCGATACGGTCCCAGACGGGCGCCACCTCGCGTTTCGACATGCCGGAGAGGGGCGCCATGCCGAGGTTGAAATGCATAAAGCCCTGGGCGCGAAGATATTCCATGATCTGCACGAACAGGAAGTCCATGGCCCCCTTCGGCGCGTCGGGCGAGAAACGCATGAGGTCAATCGTCCCCTCCTCTTTCGCCGCTGTGACGAGGATATTGGCAAAGGCGACGATCCGGCCATCCTTCTTGAGAACGCCGACCGGCTGCGACGTCACATAATCAGGATCGAAGGCACCGAGCGAGAAGCCCTTCTCCTTGGCGTTGTGATGCTCGAGCCAGGCGTTGGAAACGGCGGAGAGCTCGCCGATGATCTCGGGGATATCGGCAGGTTCGACAACGGCGAATTCCAAGCCGTCGCGCTGCGCGCGGCTTGCGGTCTGACGCAGGTTCGCCCATTTGCCGCCCTTCATCTCGAAGGTGCGCAGATCGGCCACTGCCAGTTCGCCGAGCTTGAAAGCGCGCAGGCCAGCATCGGCGCAGTGCGAAAGCAGCGCCGGCGAAATCTGGTAGAAGACTGCACGGCAGCCTGCGGCGCGCGCCGCTTCCACGAAGCGCCAGACCAGTTCCTGCACGGCATGCTGCTCGCCGATCGGATCGAACAACGCGATCCACGACCGGCCTTGCCGGCCATACATGATGAAGGCGTCGCCCTTTTCCGAGAACATGATGGACTTATCCCCCATGCGCACGAGATTGGCGTCCGCGCTGTCCTGCTTCTCGACGATCTCGACGGCACGGCGGACCGCCTCCTCATCCGCCGGCTCCGGCTTGAAGGTCGCCGGCCTCAGCAGGCTGAAGATGGCGATAGCCGAGGAAATGATGGTGATACCGAGTACGGCGCGCAGACCGCGCGGCGCTTCCGCCGCGAATTCGAACTGCCACCAGAGTTGGTTGCTGTATTCTACGTCGCGATAGACGAAGAGCAATATGACGACCGCACCGACGACGATCACCGCAATCGCCATCAGCCAGGACGCCGTCATCGCCTGATTGAGAAGCGAGGCATGACGGGTAAAGAGCCGGCGACTGACGAACAGGCCGAAGACCAGGAAGGCAAGGAAGGCTGCCTCGACAAGGGCGATCGCCTTCAGCAGCGAGAGTGTCAGGGCAGCGACGGCGGAAAACACAGCCACCCACCAGGCGCCGTCAAGTCGCTGGCCAAGACCACGGGCGGCAACGACCAGCGCAAGACCGAGCAGGCTGGAGAGGAAATGCGCTCCTTCCACCATCGGCAACGGCAGATAGTTGGAGAGGAATTCGAGGTTCTGATCGGGCGTCGGCGTCACGCTCGAAAAGATCAGCATGACACCCAGGAGCAGCGCCAGCGCCGACAGAAGCTGCGGCATCAGCCGCCCGCCGATGCGCCGCACACTGGAAGCGGCCGGATGATCCACGAAGCGGCGCAGCTCCGTGGCGGAGACCGCAAGGATGGCGATCAAAAGCGGCAGCACATGATAAATCAGGCGATAGAGCACCAATGAGCCGAGCACGGCATCGATATTCACCGCGCTGCCGAGTGAGGCGATGATGACGGTCTCGAAGACGCCGAGCCCCGCCGGAACATGGCTCAGCACGCCAAGCCCGACCGCAATCGCATAAACCGCCAGAAACACCGGCCAGCCGATCGCCGTCTGCGGCAGGAGCACGTAGAGCACCGAGGCGGAGGCTGCGATATCGAAGGCGGTGACCAGAAACTGACGCGACCAGGTGCGCGAATCCGGCAGGCGCAGCGCAATCGGCCCGATTTCGATTACCCGGTCTTCGCGCCCAAGCACCATGAGGGAACCGAGGACCGCCAGGATCGCTGCTGCCATGATGCGAAGCCAAAGGCTGTTGACGCTGATCAGCGGCGCAATTTCATCGGCGATGATAAGCAGCGCAATCGCCGCCACGGCAGCAAGACCGAGGCCGAAGGACAGCGTCACGAAGGCGATGATGCGACCGATATCTTCAGGCGAAAGTCCAAGCCGCGTATAGGCGCGGTAACGGATCGCCCCACCCGACAGCGCGCCGAAACCGGCGGTGTTGCCGACCGCATAGGCGCTGAACGCCGTGAGCCCGACATGCGGAAAGGGCAGCCGCTTGCCGATATAATCGATGGCGTTGAGATCGTAGAAGACGAGTGCCAGAAAGCTCAGCGCCGTGAAAAACAGGGCGAGCAGAATCGAACTCAGCCGAGTTTCGGCCAGTGCCTCCACTACGTCATCGTAGCGCACCTCGTCCGTCAGCTGCATGATCGCGTAGCCGACGAGGCAAAAAATAAGAAGCGTGGCGAAAGCCGTCAGCGGCGTCCTATAGCGTCGGAAAAGTACTCCTGGCGAAAAGCCCTCTCCCGTCTCCGAATTCTCTTCCAACTCGCCGTGACCCGACATCTCATACCTGCCGCAATTGCCAGTTTCGCGGGAAACTCTTTCGAAAGACGTAACATAAGCAACATGCAAGCTCTATGAACCCTGTTGCGGCTACCCGTACCCGCGCACTTGCCGCCTCCTTTATCCCCAATTGGGGCAAATTTGCGCAGCACGCAGGCCTGAGTGCATTGCATTTTCGTAAGCCTCTCCTCACCCTCGATACATATCCGAAAAGATCAGGCCGCCGGCTCATCGCGTGCCCGTGAGTGCGCCGCATAGCGAGCGGCGGCGGCATCCACATCGAGTTCCCGCTCCCCGGAAACCTGCACCGTCGGCACCGCGAACTGGATGCCGTTTTCCTTGAAGGCATTGCGGATCATCGCCAGTGCGTTGCGGCGGATGACGAACTGCTCGCCGGGCTTCGTCATCATCGACAACCGGATCTCGATGGCGAATTCACCGAACTGTTCCACGCCCTTCATCTTCAGCGTTTCGATGATATTCGGACCCCACTCAGGGTTATCGAGAAGCTGCTGACCGATCTGCTTGATGATCTTCTTCGTTTTCACGAGATCGGTGTCGTAGGTCACGTTCAGGCTGATCTTGTCGATCGTCCAGTCGCGGTTGAGGTTCTTGACTGCCCCAAGTTCGCCGAAAGGCACCGTCGTCAGCGGTCCGCGGTGATGGCGGAGTTTGACGGAACGCAAGCTGAAAGCTTCGACCACGCCCTTGTGGCTGCCGCTTTCGATATATTCGCCAACGCGGAAAGCATCGTCCCACAGATAAAACATGCCACTGATGACATCCTTGACGATGGTCTGCGCGCCGAAGCCGACAGCAACGCCGACGACGCCGGCGCCGGCAATCAGCGGTCCGATCTCGATACCGAGGCCCGAAAGCACCATCAGGATGGCAATCACGACAATGACGACCGCGAGGATATTGCGGAAGATCGGCAGCAGCGTCTGCAGACGGGCGCGCTTGACCTTCCCTTCGTCGCTGACCGTGCCATCGACGGGTGAATCCAGAAGTTTGCCGTCGATATAGGCCCTGACGAGATGCCAGAGCAGATCGGCCGCAAGGAGAATGACGATACCGCCGATGATGCCGCGCGCCACCCGATCTATCATCGTTTCATTCGACGTCATCATCGTGGCGGTTTCGACGCCGAGCATGCGCCCGAGCCAGATCGCCGCAAAGGCGATGATCAGAGCCCGCACGCCGCGGTCGAGCAACACGGTCGCAATCCGGCGCTTGGCGAGAAAACCCGCTTCGGCATTGTGGAATGATTTGACCGCAAGCGTCGAGACGGCAAGCACTCTCGGCAGCAGCAGCACATAGATGCAGACCCAGAGCAGCCAATCGAAGCTCAGCACCCAGATGCCCCAGAGCAGTAGGAAATAGAGGATCAACAGCCAGGTAACCGCATGGCTGCGCCTCGTCTCAATGCCCGGCCGCGACCAGACCGCCTCCGTGGCAATCAAAAAGAGGCCAATGCCGAGCACATAGCCGACCAGATAACGCGCGGCCATCGAATAGCCGAGCGGCACCATCGACTGGAGAATGGCCCAACCGAAGACGAAGTAGATGACGAATAGCGTACAGCGCCGAAACCAGAATTGCGCGACGGCCGGATCGACCGCGACCGTCTCACCCTCGCCGCGCGGCAGTGTGACGAGATCGACCACGACACCGCCGATGGAAACGGCGAAGCGCTGCACGACGACAGCAATGGCGATGGCGATCGCGATATTCTGGCTGACTGGCGGCCAGTTGAAGCTGATCAATGCAAGCCCGGTCGCGAGGCCGAAGACGATGGCAGGAACGATGCGCGCGGCCAACCGGGTGCCGGTCATCTGTGCCGCCCGCTCCCGCCGTTCGCGTACCGCCCTCCGCACCAGGATTTCAACGACGAAGCCGGTGACCAGGATGGCAAGAAATTGTGCGGCCATGCGCAGCGGACCAGCAGCATTCAGCTCGCCGAGGAAGAGCGATGAAGCCCGTGCGATTTCGGATGGCAGCGTCATGGCTGCGCCGGAGACCATAGCGATGTGCCGGCGGGCATGCTGAAGGCGGCCGGACAATATCGACATTTCCTCGTTATTGCCGTTCGAGGCTGCTGGCGCCGCCATTTGCGTCGCCATCCATTGCTTGACCTCCGGCGTCTGCATCAGCTCCATCATCTGCCGCACTTGGGCAGGCGGTGGCGCAACATCAGTGGAAGCTGACGGCGTCTGCGCGTAAACGGCACTAAAAAGAGAAAGCAACAGCAGCATGCCGCAGATGCCGATCGCAGAAATTCGCCCCATACCCGCCTCCGGTTTTGTACGTCAGGCATTTATGCAAGCGCCGCAGCGGAAATGCCAGCCGAACAAATGGTCTAGCTGAATACCGGCAAAAAGAAAGCCGCCGGACCTTCCGGCCGGCGGCTGATATAAGCATCAATGTGCTTCGCTTATTTGTGCGGCTTTTCGGCATGACCGCCGAAGCCGGCGCGCATAGCCGAAAGCACCTTGTTTGCAAACTCGTCCTGGTCGCGAGAAGAGAAGCGGCCGTGCAGCGCGGCGCTGAGCACCGGCGTCGGCACGCTTTCGTCGATGGCGGCCATGATCGTCCAGCGGCCTTCGCCGGAATCCGAAACGCGGCCGGCATATTGGGTAAGGACCGGATCCTTGTGCAGCGCATCGGCTGTCAGGTCGAGCAGCCAGGAGGTAATAACGCTGCCGCGGCGCCAGACTTCGGCAATTTCCGGCAGGTTGAAATCGTACTGGTAGAATTCCGGATGCGAGAGCGGCGCCGTCTCGGCGTCGGCCTCATGCGTCAGAGCACCGACATTCGCGTGCTTCAGGATGTTGAGACCCTCGGCATAGGCAGCCATCAGGCCGTATTCGATCCCGTTATGGACCATCTTGACGAAATGGCCGGCGCCATGCGGGCCGCAATGCAGGAAGCCCTGCTCCGCAGTGCTGAGAGCCGCAGCTTCCGGCGTGCGGTTCGGCGAGGCTTCCGCGGTGCCGTTGCCTGGGGCCAGCGTTGCGAAGATCGGCGAAAGATGCTGAACGATGCCTTTTTCGCCACCGATCATCAGGCAGTAGCCGCGCTCGAGGCCGAAGACGCCGCCGCTGGTGCCGACGTCCACATAGTGAATGCCCTTGGTGATGAGTTCCGCGCCGCGGCGGATGTCATCGTGATAATAGGAGTTGCCGCCGTCGATCAGGATATCGCCGTCATGCAGCAGCGGAAGAAGTGCGGCAATCACCTTGTCGGTGATCGCAGCCGGCAGCATCAGCCAAACGGCGCGCGGGCGGGCGAGCTTCGAGACGAATTCTTCAAGAGAGGCACTGCCCTCTGCGCCGAGGCCGACAAGCTCGGTGACACTGTCCGGCTTGGCATCATAGACCACGCATTCGTGGCCGCCCCGCATCAAGCGCTGGACCATGTAATTGCCCATACGGCCCAAACCAACCATGCCAAGCTGCATATGAAATCTCCTGGGATTTAATCGATATGATTCCGGAAACTAGCACCGGCATCGTGACAGGCAAGCGAAGTCTCGGTCACAAAGGCGAATGCCTCTATTGTACGGCTGTATCTTCCGCACTTAACAATCTGCCGTCTTTGGAGCGCAATTCCAAGCTTCCAACACGTATATAGCCGCCTCGTCGGCGGCTATATGATCTTCTGCCTGTTCGGTGCGGCATCGGCACCATCGCGATGGCTTTCTGGATTGCAGTTAGCCGCGGCTCTCCCGCACCAGATGCACGATGCCAGCCGGATTGAGGATCCAGCCACCGCGGAGGCTGGAGGGCAGCGGCTCGATGGGATCGCAGCGCGGAACGCCGGCTTTCTCCAGATGCTCCGCGGCGCGGTCGAAATCCGGCGTCATGAATTCCAGCCAGAGCTCGGCCTGGCTCATGGTCGGCACCTTGTCGATCCAGAGCCGGATCGGCCCCAGTTCGAAGGAGACATCGTCCCCTTCGATTTCCTTCAGCTGCACCACGTCGCGGTAGAAAGCGACAGTTGCCTCATACCGATGTGGCGGAACCTTCATCGCGACGTCAATGCCGCCATAGATAAGATCGGACATGGCTTCCCCCTCAGCCTTCCGGCGCTCTTGCCTGTTCGCCGCGCATCTCGCTGAGGAACATGCCCTCTCGCAGATTGATGCCGTATTCGACGAAGGCCTTCATGCAGCAGAACATCTGCGTCCAGCCTTCGAGATTCTGATATGTTCCGCGCCGCCCCGGCTCATCCTCGCGCCAGCCGTCTTCGGCAATGGTCACCATGGTACCTCCGTCATCCAGCGGTTTGAAATTCATCTCTACGAGGGTTTTGTACGGCTTTTTCTCTTCGTCCGTGGCCCCGTCCCAGCGCAGCACGATCTTGCTGTCAGGCACGAGTTCGACCACCTCGACAGGCACATCTTTCCACCAGGTTACTGTCGTGCCCTGCACCAGCGGCGCGCTGGCACCGCCCACCGTGGTGAAATAGCTCGACAGCTTCTTCGGATTAACGACTGCATCGAAGACATCAGCCACCGGGCGGCCGATGCGGCCCGAAACGCGAATATTGAGGGACATGCGACTTCCTCCTCTTCTCCGTTGTATCTGATGCAATTATGTTATAAAAACATAACATGTCAAGCGAATCGGATGACGACCCCATTTTCAAGGCGCTGGCACATCGCCGCCGCCGCGACATTCTCGACCTTCTGAAGGAAGAGCCGCGCACGACAGGCGCGCTCTGCGAAGCCTTTCCCGAGATGGACCGCTGCACCGTCATGCAGCATCTGAGGGTGCTTGAAGAAGCCGATCTCGTGATTGCCAGGAAGGAAGGCCGGGAGCGCTGGAACCATCTGAACAGCCTGCCGATCAAACAGATCCACGACCGTTGGATCAGTGCCTATGCCGGGCATGCGCTCTCTATTCTCGACCGGCTGAAGAGGGACGTCGAGGCTCCGCCGCACTAGCTTGCGGCGATACGGGCCGCTACTTTACGATAACGGGCAAGGAAAAGAGCCATGCCGATATCAGGACCGACAATCCGCCGTATGCGCCGGCTGCGCAACATGAAGCAGGAGCATCTGGCCGAATTGCTCGCTGTCAACCAGGCGACCGTCTCCCGCTGGGAGCGCGGCATTTTGCCGGTCACAGCCGTTCAGGCAAGGCGGCTGGAAACCGTCTTCGCTTCCCCGTCCTCCTCAGCAGATGCCGCACTGAGACGGCTGGTCGAAGATTCCCGGAGCAAGGTTCACCTTATCTGCGACCGCACCCACCGACTTTTTGCCGCTTCCAGTGCGCGGCAAAGCGAATGGCGCCTGCCGCTCTCCGATTTCCTGGGAAGGCCGCTGTTTTCCTATGCTTCGGAGGAAATCATCAAGTCGGAACGAGAACTGGTGGATCTCGGCTGGCATGAGGGCGAAATGAATTCGCTGATGCTGAAAACAGGCGCAAACGGCAATCCGCACCTACCCATCGCCGCAGGGCATGTGCTGTGGGAGCGCATCCTTCTCGCTGACGGCAGTGCGGCACGGCTGGTCACGACGGTCGGCTGAGCTGCAGAATTCCTGCATCCTGCTGCATAAATTATGCGTTGCTCCGCCGAAGCGACCCTTGTTAGCGTCCGTCGCCATCTGACTGGAGACATGGAATGACGATACTGGTGACGGGAAGCGCCGGCCATCTCGGCGAAGCACTGATGCGGACATTGAGCGATCAAGGCCGTCAGGCGCGCGGCATCGATATCAAGCCCTCGCCTTTTACCGATATGACCGGCTCGATCACCGATGCCGATTTCATCCGCCGTGCGCTGACGGGCGTCACCGCCGTTATCCATGCAGCAACGCTGCACAAGCCGCATGTCGGAACGCACGGCAATCAGGATTTCGTCGACACGAATGTCTCGGGCACGCTGAACCTTCTCGAACAGGCAGTCGCCACCGGCGTGAAGAGCTTCGTCTTCACCAGCACCACCAGCGCTTTCGGAGCGGCCCTGCGCCCAGCCGCAGGCGAACCAGCCGCTTGGATCACCGAAGATGTGCTGCCAGTCGCCCGCAATATCTACGGTGTCACGAAGATATCAGCCGAAGGCGTCTGCGAGCTCTTCGCACGCACCATGTCTCTGCCCGTCATCATTCTCAGAACCTCGCGCTTCTTCCCCGAAAATGACGACGATCCCGATATCCGCAACCGCTACTCTGCCGAAAACGCCCAGGCCAACGAACTGCTCCATCGCCGCGTCGATATCGAGGACGTGGTCGACGCCCATCTGCTGGCACTCGACAAGGCACAATCCATCGGTTTCGGCCGCTATATCATCTCTGCGACTGCGCCCTTTACGAGGGCTGATCTCGCCGACCTGCGCCGTGACGCGGCCGCGACGGTGGAACGCCTGTTCCCGGGCATGACCGCACTGTATGCCGCGCGGGGCTGGAGCATGTTCCAGCAGTTCGATCGTGTTTATGTCAATACGCTCGCCCGACGAGAGCTCGGCTGGAACCCAAAATACGACTTTGCCCACGTACTTGATTGCCTGCGTGATGGTAAGGAATGGAGGAGCCCGCTCGCGCTCATCGTCGGGTCCAAGGGCTATCACGACCGGATCTTCGAGGATGGTCCTTACCCGCTCCACCGCCGCTGATCCGGTACGGTAAAACGGGCGCCGAAGCGCCCGTTTCCTTAAGCAGCCTTGTCTCAGACCGGCGCCGAAGATCGCCGCATTTTCCTTCGCCCGCTCTTCGGAGACAGTCTTGGATACGAAACCATGCGTTCTGCATCAGGACCCGGCACGCGAAACGTGCCGAGGGTGGGGATGGAAGCGCCATTGGCGCTGACGATTTTCATGCTGTTTCCTTTCAATATGCAGAGATCAGGCGGCGCTGCCGGCAACAGCCGCGGCGGGCGTGGAGCGGCGGTCGAGTGCCCCGCTCCTGATGGTGAGACCAAGGGCAACAGCGACAAGCGCTGCGGCGACGAAGGGCGTGGCACCCAGCCCGAAACGGGACTCGACGACCAGGCCCCCGATCCAGGCGCCCATGGCAATGCCGAGATTGAAGGCGGCAATGTTGAGCGCCGAGGCGACATCGACTGCATTCGGCCGAAGCTCACGTGCGAGCTGCACAACATAGAGCTGCAGGCCCGGCACGTTGGCGAAAGACAGGAAGCCGAGGATTGCGAGCGTCGGGATCGTCAGCCAGGGTGAAATCGCGGTGAAGCCGAAGAGCACCAGCACGAGCGCCTGGGCGATGAAGAGGAAGGTCAGCGCCTTGACGGGATCGCGGTTGGAGATGCGTCCGCCGACGACATTGCCGATGGCAATCGCCACACCATAGAGCATCAGGATCAAGGCAACGGCCGAGGAGGCAAAGCCGGTGATCTGTTCGAGGATGGGCGCGAGGAAGGTGAAGGCAACGAACGTGCCGCCATAGCCGAGCGCGGTCATTGCATAGACGAGCAGCAAGCGACCGGTGGCAAGCACGCGGATCTGTTCGCCGATGCTGGCCGGCGGAGCCTTCTTGAGGTTCGACGGCAGGAGAAGAGCAATGCCGGCGAAGGCAACGACACCGAGACCGGCAACGACAGCAAAGGTGGTACGCCAGCCGAAGGTCTGGCCGATAAAGGTGCCGAGCGGAACGCCGGTCACGATGGCGACCGTCAATCCCATGAACATCATGGCGATGGCCGATGCCCGGCGATTTTCCGGTACCAGATCGGCAGCGATCGTCGAGCCGACCGAGAAGAACACGCCATGCGCGAAAGCCGAGACGACGCGGGCAACCAGCAACACCTCATAACCGGGGCTGAGCGCGGCAATGATGTGGCCGATAATAAAGAGCGCCATCAGCCCAAGCAGGAGCGGCTTGCGCTCGATCCGCCCGGTCAGCGCCGTCAGGATGGGTGCGCCGAAGGTAACGCCCAGCGCATAGACGCTGACGATGAGGCCGGCGAGCGGCAGGGTAATATGGAGATCATTGGCAACCGTCGGCAACAGGCCGACGATGACGAATTCCGTCGTACCGATCGCATAGGCCGCGATCGTCAATGCAAAGAGTGCAAGTGGCATGAGAGTGACCCGATGAATTTGCGGTTCTTGTTCGGACCGGGAATATGGGCGTGGCGCACTTGCTCGATAATTGCCTATAATGGCTCAACAGTTGTGAATTGAATTCAAGATAGGACGCGGCGGATGGATAACCGCATCGGCGAGATGGATGTCTTCGTGCAGGCGGCTGAGCTGCAGAGCTTTTCGGCAGCCGGCCGCAAGCTCAGGCTTTCCCCCTCTGCCGTCAGCAAGCTCGTCACACGGCTGGAAGATCGTCTCGGCACGCGTCTTCTGGTGCGCACCACCCGCGCCCTGCAGCTGACACCGGAAGGCGAAATCTATCTCGAACGCTCTCGCCGCATCCTCTCGGACATAGAGGAGACGGAGCGCGCCGTCTCGGCCGGCGGCACGACGATGGCGCGCGGCCGCCTGCGCGTAAGCACGTCAGTCGCCTTTGGCGTTCGCTACATCGTGCCGCTGGTCCCGAATTTCCTGAAGCTCTATCCGGAAGTCGATCTCGACCTCGCGCTCAACGATGGCATTATCGACATCGTCGGCGAGCGTGCCGACATCGCCATCCGCTCCGGCGCCCTGCGCGACTCCTCGCTGAAGGCGCGCAAGCTGCTCGAAAGCCGCCGCGTCATCGTCGCCTCACCCGACTATCTGAAACGAGAAGGCATGCCGGAAAGCCCCGAGGATCTCGACCGCCACAATTGCCTGACCTTCAGCTTTCGCTCGACCTCGCAAGAATGGCCATTCCGCAATCCTGAGAATGGCGACCGTTTCTCAAGACCCGTTTTCGGCAATCTCGAAACCAATAACGGGCCGACCGCACGCAGCCTTTGCCTCGCCGGTCTTGGCCTCGCCCGCGTCGGTCAGTTCCATGTGCAGCCGGATATCGACGCGGGAACATTGGTGCCCGTGTTGGAAGCCTATAACCCCGAGGATATCGAACTCATCCACGCCGTCTATCCCGGTCACGAACATCTTGCGGCCCGCATCCGCGCCTTCATCGATTTCCTGGTCAAGAACATCCGCTAGATAGGACATAACAGAAAGACCTCCGTCATCGCCCTGTCACAGGCCAGCGATAGCGAGCCCCGACGCCTATTACGATATCAAGGACCCGGTCTTCGATATCATCATGGAAGGCGCCTACGACTGAGCGAAGCTCACCGGCTGGACAGAACCGCAGGGCGACTGAAAGTAGGACTTGTCGGAGATATCGACATGGCTCCGGACGAACCCGCCGGAAAGAGATTAAAGTGCGATCCACACAGCCGGTGGAAACTTTCGATCCTGGGCGCCTACTGAAGTAGGTGGGCGCCGTGTGTCCAGACCCACGAGCCCGGACAGGGACAGCTCCCTAAGGATCGGGTAAGGCCCCGAGGATTCATTTGTTCCTGTCGAGAAGCACAGACCGCATTGCGGAATATAAGTGCATTTATGTCGCCGCACCAGTGGGGCGGCGGTGCTGTCCCAAATTAATTGAGTTCAGCGGGTGTGCGGCCGTTGAGCTTATCAGTAATGCCCTGAATATGGCTCGTCACTTCCGAAAGGGCAGCCGCAATGCCTTCTTCTGTTCGGGCGGTGGCGGCAAGCACGGTATCCCGGTTGCTGCGCAGCGTCTCCAGTTCGGATTCCAGCCCGGCAACGCGCCGCGTCAGCTCGGAAATCTCGTCCATCACCATGATCCCGGCCATGACTGTGATCCTGAGATCACCGATTTCGCCGAACTGCCCTTTGAGATGGCCCACGTAACGGTCGAAACGGGTCGCAAGATCGCTCAGGTGCTCTTCCTGCCCTTCTTCGCAGGCCATGCGATAGGCCTTGCCGTCGATCGTTACCGTTACCTGCGCCATCTCTTCCAAGTCCTCTTAGCGGTCAAGAACCGCGCGGATCGTTTCCATCGCCGTCACCAGCCGCCGCGAAACCTCGCGGTTGACCTCCTCCAACCGATTGGCGCGGAATTCGGCCTGGTCGAGCTCCTGGGCAAGACGCGAGCGATCGGCATGCACGCGGCGAACCTCGCCTTCGATCTCGCCCTGCTCGCGCTGGCGCTCGATACGCATGTCCACCGCATTCTCGAGGCCCGAGATTGCCTGTTTCAGCTCCGTAAGCGCCGCTTCGATGGTTTTGCCGTTAGGCGTCATGTCTTTTCCGGTTCCCCGCACAAGACCCGCGAATCGGCCCCTGCCGCCGACCCTGTATTTTCAAGAGGATATGCAGCTAGGCTGGAGCGCGTCAATAAAGCCTGGCTGATCGTGCCCGCCCTATTCTGTGGATGAGTGATTTACACAAGCTTGTCACACAAAATTCGTCTTTTGTAAAACTTGACGGTCAAATGTCAAAAATCGTCGCACCCGGCCTCCAAACGGCTTCCAATTTGTTGACTTGCCTGTTCCAACTGCTATGTCTCGACCGCTCTCTTTGATGGCCTTGGCAGGCTCGAGGCCATCCCCAACCTGGAACCAGCGGAAAAGCCATGACCTCACGCGAACAAAACGATCGGATGGCGAATGCGATCCGATTCCTCTCCATGGATGCTGTCGAAAAGGCGAATTCCGGCCACCCGGGCATGCCGATGGGCATGGCTGATGTGGCAACGGTCCTCTTCACCAAATATCTCCGCTTCGATCCCAAGAAGCCGCATTGGCCGAACCGCGACCGCTTTGTGCTGTCTGCCGGCCATGGCTCGATGCTGCTCTACTCGCTACTCTATTTGACCGGCTATCCGGACATGTCGGTCGAGGACCTGAAGCAGTTCCGTCAGCTCGGCTCCAAGACCGCCGGCCATCCGGAATACGGTCATGCCACCGGCATCGAAACCACCACCGGCCCGCTCGGCCAGGGCATTGCCAATGCCGTCGGCATGGCGATCGCCGAGCGCAAGCTGCGCGACGAATTCGGTCCGGAATTGCAGGATCACTATACCTACGTCATCAACGGCGACGGCTGCCTGATGGAAGGCATCAGCCATGAGGCGATTGCCCTTGCCGGCCATCTCAAGCTGAACAAGCTGATCCTCTTCTGGGACAACAACTCGATCACCATCGACGGCGCCGTCTCGCTGTCGGACTCGACCGACCAGATCGCCCGCTTCAAGGCCGTTCACTGGAACACGATCGAGATCGACGGTCACGACCAGGCCGCCATTGCCGACGCGATCGAAGCCGCCCACAAGTCCGACCGCCCGACCTTCATCGCCTGCAAGACCGTCATCGGCTTCGGCGCTCCGAACAAGCAGGGCACCCACAAGGTTCACGGCAACCCGCTCGGCGCCGATGAAATCGCCGCCACCCGCAAGGCGCTGAACTGGGAATACGAGCCTTTCGTCATCCCCTCCGATATCCTCGACGCATGGCGCACTGCCGGCACCCGCTCCGACAATATCGTCAAGGCATGGGAAGAGACGCTTTCCAAGTCGCCGTCCAAGGCCGAGTTCACCCGCCGTTTTGCCGGGGACCTGCCTGAAGGCTTTGACAAAGCCATCGACGACTACAAGAAGAAGCTTGCCGAAACCAAGCCGACGATAGCCTCTCGCAAGGCATCGGAAGACGCGCTTGAAGTCATCAACGGCTTCGTGCCGGAAACGCTTGGCGGTTCTGCCGACCTGACTCCGTCGAACAACACCAAGACCAGCCAGATGCATTCGATCACGCCGACGGATTTTGCCGGACGCTATATGCACTGGGGCATCCGCGAACACGGCATGGCATCTGCCATGAACGGTATCGCGCTCCATGGCGGCCTCATTCCTTACGGTGGCGGCTTTATGATCTTCTCGGATTATTGCCGCCCGCCGATCCGCCTCGCTGCCCTCATGGGCATCCGTGTTATCCACGTGCTCACGCATGACTCGATCGGCGTCGGCGAGGATGGCCCGACCCACCAGCCGGTCGAGCAGATCGCTGGCCTGCGCGCCGTTCCGAACCTGCGGGTCTTCCGTCCGGCAGACGCCGTCGAAACGGCCGAATGCTGGCAGATCGCCATGAAGAGCAAGGATCATCCGTCTGCGCTGGCTCTCACCCGCCAGAACCTGACGACCGTCCGCACCGAGTATAACCAGAAGAACCTCTGCGAACTCGGCGCCTATACGCTCGCCGGCAATGCCGACGCCAAGGTCACGATCTTCGCCTCGGGCTCGGAAGTGGAACTGGCCGTTGCCGCCCGCGCAACGCTGGAAGGCAAGGGTGTCAGCACCCGCGTCGTTTCCGTTCCCTGCACGGAACTCTTCTTCGAGCAGCCGAATGCCTACCGCAAGGACGTCATCGGCAACTCGCCGGTCAAGATCGCCGTCGAAGCCGCCGTCCGCGAAGGCTGGGATGCCTTCATCGGTCCGGAAGGATCGTTCATCGGCATGAAGGGCTTCGGCGCTTCCGGTCCGGCAAAGAAGGTCTTCGAACATTTCGGCATCACGGCTGACGCCGTCGTTGCAGCTGCAGAAGCGAAGCTTTAATAGAAGTACCTTCGGGTACTTCCTCATCTACTATCAGCAAGCCCCACCTCTAGGGAGTGAATGCACATGACAGTCAAGGTTGCCATCAATGGTTTCGGACGTATCGGCCGCAACGTTCTTCGCGCCATCGTCGAGTCCGGCCGCACCGACATCGAAGTCGTCGCCATCAACGACCTCGGCCCGGTCGAGACCAACGCCCACCTGCTCCGTTACGACTCCATCCACGGCAAGTTCCCGGCCGAAGTGAAGGTCGAAGGCGATACGATCACCGTCGGCGGCGGTAAGCCGATCAAGGTCACCGCGATCAAGGATCCGGCAACCCTTCCCCATAGGGAACTGGGTGTCGACATCGCGATGGAATGCACGGGCATCTTCACCGCCCGCGACAAGGCTGCGGCCCACCTGACGGCCGGCGCCAAGCGCGTCATCGTTTCGGCTCCTGCCGACGGCGCTGACCTGACGGTCGTCTTCGGCGTCAACCACGACCAGCTCACCAAGGAGCATCTGGTCATCTCCAATGCCTCCTGCACCACGAACTGCCTGGTGCCGGTCGTCAAGGTTCTCGATGACGCCGTCGGCATCGATCACGGCTTCATGACGACCATCCACTCTTACACCGGCGACCAGCCGACACTCGACACGATGCACAAGGACCTGTATCGCGCCCGCGCTGCTGCCCTCTCGATGATCCCGACCTCGACGGGCGCCGCAAAGGCCGTCGGCCTCGTTCTGCCGCACCTCAAGGGCAAGCTCGACGGCACGTCGATCCGCGTTCCGACCCCGAACGTCTCGGTCGTCGACTTCAAGTTCGTTTCCAAGAAGGCCACCACGGTCGGCGAAATCAACGAAGCGATCAAGGCTGCTGCAAACGGCAAGCTGAAGGGCATCCTCGGCTACACCGACGAGCCGCTGGTCTCCCGCGACTTCAACCATGACAGCCACTCCTCGATCTTCGCGACAGATCAGACGAAGGTCATGGAAGGCAACTTCGTGCGCGTCCTGTCCTGGTACGACAACGAGTGGGGCTTCTCCAGCCGCATGTCCGACACGGCTGTGGCCTTCGCCAAGCTCATCTGAGCTTGACGGCAGATTGAAAAACGGCCCGGGAAACCGGGCCGTTTTGTTTTGAGGAACTGTGTGCAACCTTCGCTAAGTTGGGTCGAAAGAACGGGAAATGGCGCAACTGAATATCCGAAAGGCTCATCCGACCGACGCCCGGGAACTCTCCGAAATTCTCAACGAGATCATCGCAATCGGCGGCACGACTGCAATCGAGACCCCTCTTTCGCCCGAGGAACTGGCCGATTGGTTCATAACAGGCAAATGGCCTCTGACATGCCACGTCGCCGAAAGCAGTTCCGGTCTCGCCGGTTTTCAGTCCCTGAGCCTCTACGGAAACCCACCGAAAGGCTGGGCCGATATCGCGACGTTTGCGCGGCAAAACCCAAAGATACCAGGCGTCGGAACCGCACTCTTCGCGGCAACTCTTGCCGTTGCCAAGGAGCGCAACATCGAGTTCATCAACGCAACCATCCGCGCCGATAATGCCGGCGGTCTCGCCTATTACGAAAAGATGGGCTTTCGCACCTATAACACGATTGAGAAAGTGCCGCTTAAGGATGGTACGCTGGTGGACAAAATTCAGAAGCAATATGAGGTGCAGAAGGGTCGGAGCGGCCTCTAGGCGCGCCGCCAACAAAAAATGCGGCCCTCCGCCTATCTGCCCTGCTCTCGCCTGATTTGCTTATACATTCTTTATACAGACTTTTTCCCGTAGCATCCTTCACTGTCCCTCCTCCCAAGGGTCGTCCAGCAGCATGATGCAGCAATGCAGCCGAGGTTAAGCCGCAAGGCCTACCCTTCTGTCGTATTTTGCCGTTTACTAATGGATCGTGCTGGACGCGGAGGGTAAGGGACAGGCTGGGCGACTTTGGGATGGCGATGAGGCGAAAGGGGTAGGCATGGAAGCGTTTTACATCGTGGTGCTGGTCGCAACCGCACTCGTGCTTCTTGCTGCCTTTTCGAGCTTGCTCGCCTTCCGCTTCGGCGCTCCCCTGCTGCTGCTCTTTCTGATGATCGGGCTTGCCGCCGGTGTCGATGGTCTCGGCATCGAATTCAGCAATAACTACCTCGCCTATGTTCTGGGCTCGGTTGCCCTTGCCATCATCCTCTTCGATTCCGGCTTCGGCACGCCGATGCAGGCCTTCCGCATCGCGGCGATGCCGTCGCTGACGCTCGCCTCCGTCGGCGTGCTCCTGACTGCCGCGCTCTTTGCCTTCGCCGCCCGCTGGCTACTCAATTTCACCTGGCTGGAGGGCATGCTGCTCGGCTCCATCGTTGCCTCCACCGATGCCGCCGCCGTCTTCTTCCTGCTGCGCATCGGCGGCATCAACATCCGCGACAAGGTGCGTTCCACTTTGGAAGTCGAATCCGGCACCAATGACCCGATGGCGATCTTCCTGACCATCGCGCTGGTTGAGGTTCTCGCCAGCGGCGAACGTTACGCCGGCATCAATATCGGCATGCTCGCCATGTTCATCCAGCAGATGGGCCTCGGCGTCATCCTCGGTCTGCTCGGCGGCATGATGATCGTGTTGATCGCCGGCCGGCTGGAAACGGATCGCGGCCTCACGCCGATCTTCGTGCTGGCGCTTGCCTTGCTGGTCTTCTCCTTCACCGGTGCTGTCGGCGGCAGCGGCTTCCTTGCCGTCTATGTCGCCGGTATCTATGCCGGAAACCGCAGGATGCAGGCGATTGGCACCATCAGGCGCTTTCAGGACGGCATGACCTGGCTTGCCCAGATCATCATGTTCCTTGTGCTCGGCCTGCTGGCGACGCCCTCGCAGTTTCCCATCATCATCGTGCCGGCGATCCTGCTCGCGCTCTTCCTGATCTTCGTCGCCCGGCCGCTCGCCGTCTGGTTGTCGCTGCTGCCCTTCGATTATACCCAACAGGAAATCGGCTTCGTCGCCTGGGTCGGCCTGCGCGGCGCCGTTTCCATCCTTCTCGCCATCATGCCGATCCTCGGCGGGCTGCAGCACAGTCAGATCTATTTCAACACCGCCTTCATCATCGTGCTCGTCTCGCTGCTCGTACAGGGCTGGACGATCAAGCCGGTCGCCAAGCGCCTGGGCCTCATCATTCCGCCGCGCATCGGCGCGGTCGACAAGGTAGAGGTCGATCTGCCGGGTGCCGCCAACCACGAGCTGCTGTCCTATCGCGTCGTCAAGGATAGCCCGGTGCTTCGCGGCGAGCGCATCCCGCGCTGGGCAGCCCCCTCGCTCGTGATCCGCGACGGCAAGTCGATGCGTTATCAATACGCCGGCCGCCTCCGGGAAAACGATCTCGTCTACCTCTTCATCGCGCCCAGCTACTCGCGCCTGCTCGACCGGCTCTTCGCCAGCCGCGCACCTGTTGATGAGGACGATGCGGAATTCTTCGGCGCCTTCGCGCTGTCACCGGCCCGTCCCGCCGCCGATCTCGACGCCGCTTACGGTCCCGGCCTTCTCAACGAATCCGAAAAGGGGCTGACGATCGCCGAACTGATGAAACAGCGCCTCGGCGGCAAGGCGGACTATGCCGATCGCGTCCGTCTGGGCTCGCTCATCCTCATCGTGCGCGACCTCGACGACCAGGATCATATTACCTCTGTCGGCATGTCGCTGGAAGCTGTCGAGCCGGCCACCACGCTGCCGATCTTCATCAATCTGCGTGATATTATCCAGCGCATCCGCGACCGTATGAAAGGCCGCCAGAAACATGAGGCAGCCACGACGGAAGGTGCTGTGGGACGTGAGGAAAACCCGCGCTGAAACGGCGACCCACTGCCTTGCGTCTCCCCCGATCCTTGCTATGGTCGGCGCAACTTTCGCCAACCACGAACGGATCCTCCCATGGCAGCTTTCAAGACTCTCGACGACCTCAACGACATCGCCGGCAAGCGCGTTCTCGTCCGCGTCGACCTCAACGTCCCTGTCAAGGACGGCAAGGTCACGGACACGACCCGCATCGAGCGCGTTGCGCCGACAATCCTTGAACTGTCGAAAAAGGGCGCCAAGGTTATCCTGCTCGCCCATTTCGGTCGCCCGAAGGATGGTCCTTCGGCGGAATTCTCGCTTTCGCTGGTTGCCCCCTCCGTCGAGCAAGTGCTTGACCATGCGGTGCTGACGGCAGCCGACTGCATCGGCGAGGCAGCTGCTTCCGCCGTCACGAAGATGAACAATGGCGATATCCTGCTGCTCGAAAACACCCGCTTCCACAAGGGCGAGGAAAAGAACGATCCGGATTTCACAAAGGCGCTCGCCGCAAACGGCGATATCTATGTGAACGATGCCTTCTCGGCCGCGCACCGCGCCCACGCCTCCACCGAAGGTCTCGCCCATCACCTGCCGGCCTACGCGGGGCGCACCATGCAGGCCGAACTCGAAGCATTGGAAAAGGGCCTCGGCAACCCCGTCCGTCCGGTCGTCGCGATCGTCGGCGGCGCCAAGGTCTCGACCAAGATCGACCTCTTGATGAACCTCGTGAAGAGGGTTGATGCGCTCGTCATCGGCGGCGGCATGGCCAATACCTTCATCGCCGCCCGCGGCACCAATGTCGGCAAGTCGCTCTGCGAGCATGATCTTGCCGATACCGCCAAGCAGATCATGATTGAAGCCGCCACTGCCGGTTGCGCGATCGTCCTGCCGGAAGACGGAGTCGTCGCCCGAGAATTCAAGGCGGGTGCTGCCAACGAGACCGTCTCGATCGACACCATCCCTGATGATGCCATGGTCCTCGACGTCGGCCCGAAGTCGATCGACGCCGTCAAGGCATGGATCGAGCGCGCCACCACGCTCGTCTGGAATGGCCCGCTCGGGGCCTTCGAAATCGAGCCCTTCGATGCAGCGACCGTCGCCGCCGCAAAATATGCCGCCGAACGCACCAAGGACGGCAAACTTACCTCCGTTGCAGGCGGCGGTGACACGGTCTCCGCTCTCAATCATGCCGGCGTTGCCGAAGACTTTACCTATGTTTCGACCGCAGGCGGCGCCTTCCTTGAATGGATGGAAGGAAAGGAACTACCGGGCGTGGCCGTTCTCTCCCGTTAATCGATAAGGCGATTAGCCAGATATTCCAGCAGGATAGACCGCGGAGGCTAGCGCTTCCGCGGTCTTTTGCTCAAAAAGAGAAAAAATTCCCGAACTTTCAAACGATTGAAATCATTTCAATCGTTTCAATGACTTAGCACTCCCTTTTTTCTCCCTATAAACTTCTGTTATCCGGGTTCTATATTATCAATTCTGCCGGGTTTCATTGTGGAGAGAACGAGATGAGCGAACGACTGGAAGACATTGCAGTTAAGATGGTTGCCGGTGGTCGGGGCCTGCTGGCAGCCGATGAATCGACCGCCACCATCAAGAAGCGTTTCGACGCGATCAATCTTGAATCGACCGAAACCAGCCGGCGCGATTATCGCGAGATGCTCTTCCGCTCCGACGAAGCGATGAAGAAGTACATCTCCGGCGTCATCCTTTATGAGGAAACCCTTTTCCAGAAAGCCGCCGACGGCACGCCTTTCGTCGACATCATCAAGGCTGCAGACAGCATTCCGGGCATCAAGGTCGATATCGGCGCCAAGCCGATGGCCAAGTTCCCCGGCGAAACCATCACCGAAGGCCTCGACGGCCTCGCAGACCGCCTCGCCAAATATTACGAAGCCGGTGCTCGTTTCGCCAAGTGGCGTGGCGTCATCGCCATCTCGCAGACCCTGCCGAGCCGCGGCTCCGTGCGCGCCAATGCCCAGGCGCTGGCGCGCTATGCAGCGCTCTGCCAGGAAGCCAGGATCGTGCCGATCGTCGAGCCGGAATGCCTGATGGACGGCAAACCGGGCGACCACAATATCGACCGCTGCGCAGAAGTGACTGAATCTACGCTGCGCATCGTATTCGAGGAACTGGCCGATGCCCGCGTCAGCCTCGAAGGCATGATCCTGAAGCCGAACATGGTCATCGACGGCAAGAATGCCCGCAAGGCTTCCGTCGCCGAGGTTGCCGAACGCACCGTGCAGGTTCTGAAGCGGACGGTTCCGTCAGCCGTTCCTGGCATCGCCTTCCTCTCCGGCGGCCAGACAACGGAAGAAGCGACCGCCCATCTCTCCGCGATCAATTCAGGTTACGATCTGCCCTGGTTCGTCACCTTCTCCTATGGCCGCGCCCTGCAGGACAGCGCGCTCAAGACCTGGAACGGCAAGCAGGAAAACATCGCTGCCGGCCAGCGCGAATTTGCGCACCGCGCCGAAATGAACAGCCTCGCCGCCAAAGGCAACTGGAAGGCCGAACTCGAAAAGGCCGCCTGAGCCTTTTGACGATTGAAAGACGACACAGGCGGCGAACATCTTCGCCGCCTGTTTTATTTGCACGTGCGTATCGCGATGGCGATTTGTCATGGCGACAAGATAATCCTTCGCCACAACCGCGGGCCTCGCTAATCATGGCGCCTCAACCATCGGAGCCGCCATGAACAGCCTGTCCTACACCACCGTCGACGTTTTCACGTCCACCCGCTTCGAAGGCAACCCGCTCGCGGTCATGGCCGACGCAAGGGGCTTCAGCGACGCGGCAATGCAGAAGATCGCCGCCGAATTCGGCTATTCCGAAGTCACCTTCGTGTTGCCGCCGGAGAACCTCGAAAACACGGCAAGGGTGCGCATCTTCACGCCGACAATGGAAGTGCCGTTCGCCGGGCATCCCAATGTCGGCACCGCCTATGTGCTCGGCCAGCAGAGCGAAATCTTCGGCCGCCCCGTCGGCGACAAGCTGCGGTTCGAGGAGAAGGCCGGCCTAGTAGAAGTCGCCCTGCGGCGCCGCGAAGGCCGTGTCACCGCAGCGACGATCCGTGCGCCGCAACCGCTTGAAGTAGGAGACACGATACCCGAAGCGGTCATTGCCAGCTGCATCTCCATCGATCCGGCCTCAATCTGCAAAAGCACCCATGCCCCGGTCTTTGCATCGGTCGGTCTGAACTTTGCCGTCGCAGAACTCGAAAGCCTTGACGCTCTCGCTGCGGCAAGCCCGAATCTCAATGGCTTCCAGGCGGCGGCCAAGACCACAGCCGGCAGCCATGACTTCTCCCTGTTCCTCTACGTCCGCCCCGCCGCTACGCCCTGGAAGATCCGCGCCCGCATGTTCGCGCCACTGGACAACGTCATCGAGGATCCGGCGACCGGCAGCGCATCGGCAGCCCTTTCCGCCTATCTCGTCTCATTGCAGCCGGAGGCTGACATCAGCCAGCACGTAACGATCGAACAGGGCGTTGAAATGGGCCGGCGCAGCGTTATCGAGCTCGATGTCGTCAAGAAGGCCGGCACAGTGACCGACGTGACGATCTCAGGAAGCTGCGTACCCGTCATGAAAGGCGAGATCATCCTGCAGGACTGAACCTGCGGCCTACATCACAAAATCGCGCGCCAGCAGCGCCACCGCCCAGACGGCAAAGGCAATCAGCGCGATCTTCCAGAAATCCATCCGACGGCGCAGACCTGGATAGCCGAGCGGCTTGATGATCTGGATTGCCATGGCAAGGATGAGCAGCAACGCTATCAGCTTTGTCATGGCTTTATTTTTTCCATTTATCAGAATGTCACAGGACGGACATTTTTTCACGCGAACAGAGAATATCTACTCGCCGTAAAGGCATTCCGGGACACAATCAACATTCTTATGGACTGGGCAGATGCAGGTCTCGCCTTACGTCCTTTTTCAAAGCGAACACGCCGAGTCTGGGGATATGACAAGAAATCTTCTGTCCGTCGCTGCGCTGCTCTTTGGCACGCTCTTCCTTTTCATGGGCAACGGATTGCAGGGCATTCTGCTTCCCGTACGCGGAAATCTCGAAGGTTATGCCACGACGACGCTCGGCCTGCTCGGCACGTCCTGGGCGGCAGGCTTCGTCATCGGCTGCCTTGTCGCCCCGAAATTGGTGCGCCGTGTCGGCCATGTGCGCGCCTTCTCCGGCTTCATCGCCATCATCGCCATCATCGCGCTCGTGAGCGGCATCATCATCGACCCGATCTGGTGGGTCGTTCTGCGCGCCGTCACCGGCTTCTCAACCGCCGGCACCTCGATGATCATTGAAAGCTGGCTGAACGAGCGGGCGAACAATGAAAGCCGCGGCGCGATCTTCTCGCTCTATATCGGCATCACCCTGCTCGGCGTCGTGGGAGGCCAGTTGATGATCCCGTTGGAAGACGTGCGCACGCCGGTGCTCTTCATGGTCTGCGGCATTTTCTACTGCATCGCCATGTTGCCGACGACGCTGTCGACCGCCGCCTCGCCGCAGCCGCTGAAGGCCGTAAAACTCGATCTGCCGGCGCTCTACCGCAATTCGCCCGTCTCCTGCCTTGGCATCTTGCTCGTCGGCATCGCCAACGGCGCCTATGGTACGCTCGGCGCCGTCTTCGGTGCGGGTGCTGGCCTCTCCGACACTGCGATTGCTGTCATGATGAGTGCGACCATCTTTGCCGGCGCCATAATGCAGCTTCCGGCCGGGCGGCTCTCCGACCGTATCGACCGTCGTTATGTATTGGCCGCCATGTCGGCCATCGCAGCCCTTGCCGGCCTGCTGATCTTCCTGCTGCACCCCTCCTCCCCTGCTTTCCTGATCGGCCTCGTCATCCTCTACGGCGCCGTCGCCAACACGCTCTACCCGATCGCGGTCGCCCATGCGAACGACTTCGCCGCATCCGAGGATTTCGTGAAGGTCTCAGGCGGCCTGCTCCTGCTTTACGGCATCGGCACCGTCATCGGCCCGACGATCGGCGGCCCGGTCATGTCCATCATCAGCCCGCACGCGCTCTTCCTTGTGACCGCGCTTGCCCATCTTCTGATCACCGCTTACGCCATCATCAGAAGCCGAATCCGCGCCGCCGTTCCCGCAAGCGACCGTGACGCCTATACCACGATCCCGACGGCGACAGCGCCGACCCTCACGCCCGAAAGCATGTCGCTTGCCAATCGCAGCGCCGGCAAGTCTCCCGAAAGCGGCGATCCTGCTGTAAAGTTCGGCTGACGAACTGAAGCATGTCACGCAAAACTGCGCAGCGGTTTTGCGAGAACGACATGCATGAAACAAAAACTTAAAGCGTGAAAGCGAATCCTGGAGATCGCGACACGCCTTAAAGGAGGAGTGACGATGAGCTTCATGGATGACGACAGGCCACAGAAGAAGACTGCACACGAGATCGGCTCCGATCTCTCCATGCTTTCGGTGGACGAGCTGAAAGCGCGCGTGGAACTCTTGAAAACCGAGATCGCGCGGCTCGAAGCAGAGGCCGCCAAGAAGGCGTCCGGCCGGGTTGCAGCCGAAGGCCTTTTCCGATCATAAGACTGCAAACACGCAAATATTGCTTCAAAATTACTTGCTGCAAGTCTTAAATTGGGACGATATTAATAAAAAATTAAGCTTTATAAGATATTACTCATACCGTTCAGATCTTTCTGGACCTCAGACAGTTTTCCAAGCGGTGAATTGGTCTGATTTTTCTCCCTGTTTTACCTTGAGAGCCGCTTTTGCGGCTCTTCTTTTTGCGCTGCCCTACTCCTTTCCACGAAACTGTGGAGATTAACCTTTTCTTAAGAAACGGCTTGCGCATTTAGGCTAAAGATACCATCTTGAAATCATAAAGACCGGCGTGGGAAACTTTTCCACGGAAACCGGCGTTACCTGATAGTAGATGCGTGCAACAGGGATTCTTTAGATGTCGGAACTTGGATTGAACACAATCAGTTTTGCGGGCCGCGCTGCCGCATCCTCGCAGTTCAAGACGCTGTATGCCGAGGGCATGTCGCTCGTCGAAGAAACCGCATCCTACCTCGACGGCCAGGGCCGCGCTGCCTCCAAGGTGCTGCCGCGCATGGCCTCGGTCCTTTACGCGGCTGAATCGATGCGCCTGACCACCCGCCTCATGCAGATGGCTTCCTGGCTGCTGCTGCAGCGCGCCGTCAACAATGGCGAAATGTCCCGCGATCAGGTTCTGGCCGAGAAGAACAAGGTTCGCCTCGACGGCTTCAACGTCGACCGCAACGCTCCGGGCTGGGGCGACCTGCCGGAATCCTTCCGCGATCTCGTCGAACGTTCGCTCCGCCTGCAGAACCGCATCGCCCTGCTCGACCGCGAGATCTATCGCCCGGCCGAAGCTGCGATCGTTCCGGACAATCAGAACAGCGTCCAGGCCCAGCTTTCCCTGCTGCAGACGGCTTTCGGCAACAACTGATCTGGCATCAAGAATTCGATGAAACCGGCTGCGGCAACGCGGCCGGTTTTTTGTTTGTTCACGCCGCCTGCCTCACTCCTATACGCGCAGGAATGAGGAGTGCAAACACAGAAAGCAAAAAGCCCGGCTTGAAGCCGGGCTTTTGCAAATTCCGTCGACCGCAAGCGGATTAGAGGCCGAGGCCGCCGAAACGCTTGTTGAACTTCGAAACACGGCCGCCGCGATCCATGAGCTGCTGGTTGCCGCCAGTCCAGGCCGGGTGCGACTTGGAGTCGATTTCGAGATTCATGACAGCACCTTCCGAACCCCAGGTCGAGCGGGTTTCGTACTCGGTGCCATCGGTCATGACTACCTTGATGACGTGGTAGTCGGGATGGATGCCTTCCTTCATGACAATCTTCCTGCGATGCCGGGGTTCAATTTGCCGCAGACAGTTGCGGCGAAAGAACCGATTGAATAAATGAAGCCGCAGTCGTTAAGGCTACGGCTTCCCATTAGGATGCGGTGCCTATACATGAAGGGCGCCGGGATAACAAGGGCCAAGGAGCCGCAATACGCGGTCTTTGAAGGCGATCGGAGACGAATTGGCAGAACAGGCAGAGCTTGGGGAGAAGAAGTCGCGTTCGCTAAGACCGCTCGGCAGATTGGCCCCCTATGTGGCACGCTATCGCGGCATGGTCGCGGGCGCCCTGATTGCGCTGGCTCTTGCCGCCATCACCTCGCTTGCCATACCGCTTGCCGTGCGCCGGATGATCGACCACGGCTTTACTCAGGCCGACGGCAGCTTCATCAATAGCTATTTCGCCATGCTGATGCTCATGGCCATGGTGCTCGCCGTCGCTAGCGCTCTTCGCTATTATTTCGTCATCAGCATCGGCGAACGCATCGTTGCGGATCTGCGCCGCGATGTCTTTTCGCATGTCACACGGCTTTCGCCTTCCTTCTTTGACGTCAACCAATCTGGCGAGATCGTCTCGCGGCTGACGGCCGACACGACACAGATCAAATCCGCCGTCGGCGCCACGGCTTCTGTTGCGCTGCGCAATCTTATTCTCTGCATCGGCGCGCTCGGGATGATGATCGTCACCTCGCCGAAGCTTTCGAGCCTCGTCATCGTTGCGATCCCGGTCATTGTCTTTCCGCTGGTCGCTGGCGGCCGCTCGGTGCGGAAGCGTTCCCGCGCAGCACAGGATACACTGGCCGAGGCCTCCGCCTTCGCCAATGAGACGATCGCGGCAACCCGCACTGTACAGGCCTTTAACGCCGAGACCGCAGCCGCCGACCGGTACGGCTCGGCTGTCGAATCCGCCTATCAGGCCGCACGTTCCGCCGTATCCTCCCGAGCCCTGCTCACAGGCATTGCCATCACCCTGATCTTCGGCAGCGTGGTCGCCGTTCTCTGGTTTGGTGCCCATAGCGTTCTCGCCGGTACGCTCTCGGCCGGCACGCTCGGCCAGTTCCTGCTCTATGCAGTCATCGCAGCCGGCTCGCTCGGCGCATTGTCGGAGGTCTGGGGTGAGCTTTCGCAAGCGGCAGGCGCGGCCGACCGCCTGACCGAGCTTCTGGACGAGGTTTCGCCGATTGCTGCCCCTGTAGATCCGCAACCGCTTCCCTCACCGGCACAGGGTCGGGTGGAATTCGATAGCGTGCATTTCGCCTATCCGTCCCGCCCCGGCAGATCGGCTCTGCATGGGCTGGATTTCAGAGTGCAGCCGGGGGAAACGGTCGCGATCGTCGGCGCCTCCGGTGCCGGCAAAAGCACCGTCTTTTCGCTCCTGCTGCGATTCTACGATCCGCAACAGGGCGGCGTGAAGATCGATGGCGTCGATGCCCGCCAGGCAGATCCGGATGCACTGCGCCAACGCATCGCCATCGTGCCGCAGGATGTCACTATCTTCGCAGCTTCGATCCACGACAACATCGCTTTCGGCGTTCAAGGTGCCACGCGCGAGCAGGTTCGTGACGCCGCGATTGCGGCCCAAGCCGATGAATTCATCAACAGGCTGGAAAAGGGTTATGACACTGAGGTCGGCGAACGCGGCGTCACCCTGTCCGGCGGCCAGCGCCAGCGCATCGCCATTGCCCGCGCGATCCTGAAGAACGCACCCATTCTGCTTCTGGACGAGGCCACATCCGCCCTTGATGCCGAAAGCGAAACGCTGGTGCAGAAAGCCCTCGATGACCTGATGCAGGGCCGCACCACCTTGGTGATCGCTCACCGCCTCGCCACCGTTTTGAAGGCCGACCGCATTCTCGTCATGAATCAGGGCCGTATGGTGGAGGAAGGCACGCATCAGAGCCTGATCCGTCACGGCGGCATCTATGCGAAGCTCGCCCGCCTGCAATTCGATGCGGCCAACGAGGACGTCTTGGCCGCAGCCAAGTAGGCTGCCTCGCGTCGCATCGCGACTAAAGTCTGATCGGCACACCTCCCACCAGCGATTGCCTTTGCCGCAGCCTGCCCTAACCTCCCTATGCCCGAGGATGGGATCTTTGCTGTTGAAATCTATGGGAGGAGATTCGAATGGCGCTTTGTAGAATGACTCGTCGCATGAGCCTGGCGTTAGCCCTTGGTCTGCTTGCCGCCACTGCAGGCACGGCAGCATTGGCCCAGAGCTTTCCGGATCGCTCGATCACCATGATCGTGCCCTTTGCCGCCGGCGGCTCGACCGATGTCGTCGCCCGCATCGTCGCGCAGAAAATGTCCGACGATCTCGGCCAGCAGGTCATCGTGCAGAATGTCGCAGGTGCCGGCGGCAATCTCGGCGCCGGCAATGTCGCGCGCGCCGAGCCGGATGGCTATACGATCCTGATGGGTACCGTCGCCACGCACGCTCTCAACCCGCTGATCCTGAAATCGACGCCCTACGATGCCGAGAAGGATTTTGCACCGATCTCGCTGCTCGTGATCGTTCCGAACGTGCTGGTCGTCAATCCGGAACTGCCTGCAAAGAATGTGCAGGAACTGATCGCACTGCTGAAAGCCGATCCGGACAAATACAGCTACGCCTCATCCGGCAACGGCACGCCGCTGCACCTTTCCGGCGAACTTTTCAAAAGCATGGCCGGCGTCGACATGCAGCATATTCCCTATAAGGGAGCGGGACCGGCGCTGAACGACGTCATCGGCAACCAGGTGCCGATCATGTTCGACAATCTGCCCTCGTCGTCGAGCCACATCAAGGCCGGTACGCTGAGAGCTCTCGCCGTGACGACGGCCGAACGCGCGCCTTCCTTCCCCGATGTTCCAACCATAGCGGAATCCGGCATATCAGGATACGAGACCTATACGTGGAATGCGCTCTTTGCACCCGCCAACACGCCGGCCGATGTGGTCAGCCGCCTCAACGCCGCGGCCAACAAAGCCTTGACCGATCCGGCCGTTGCCGAGCGGATGAAGGAGTTCAGCGCGACGATCGTCGGATCTACGCCGGAAGAACTCGGCGCTCATGTGAAGGCCGAGCTTGCCAAATGGAAACCGGTCGTCGACGGCGCCCATATCCAGATGGAGTGACCGCAACGGGAGGGAACCGCATGCCGGTATCCCCTTCTCTCCGCCCGATCCAACCGGCGGCAACCGGACGCCCTGCAATTGAATTCTAATTAAGGTAGTGGAAAAGCTTACAATTCTGGGCTAGCCTTCAAAAGGCTGATGCACGATTTCAGCTTACCAGGAGGGATCCATGTACAGATTTGAAGTTTACAAGGATAAGGCCGGTGAATTCCGCTTCCGCTTCAAGGCGTCGAACGGAGAGACCATGTTCTCGTCCGAAGGTTACAAGGCGAAAGCATCCGCAGTGAACGCCATTGAATCCATCAAGAAGAATTCGCCCGGCGCGGATGTGGTGGACCAGACAAAGGCGGAAGCCTGATCTGAAGCGGAGGCGACACCGTCGCCTCCAGCATCTCCTTATCGACGTATTTTCCCGCACCCATTTGCAGCGCGAACTTTTTTCGACCGCGATGTCGAAATGACGGCTGCTGAAACCTCATTGTTTCGGAACGGCCCGAGGCCGCGCCACCGGAGCATTGCAGCCTTGGCAATTTCGGCTTTACATGCTGCTGCCCGGTCAAACGCCATCAGAGGATCAGGAGTTTCCGATGCAATACGCGCTTATCATCCGTGAATCCGCAGAAGACTTTGTCCGCCGCGGCGATCCCGCCTACCGCGACGGCTGGACGGCTTACACCAAGGCACTGATGCAAGCCGGGATCTTGACCGCCGGCGCCGGTCTGACCCCACCTGAGACCGGCACGATCATGCGCCGCAAGGGTGAGGATCATGACGTGCAGGACGGTCCCTACCCGGAAGGCAAGGAACAGCTCGGCGGCTTCTACGTGATCGAGGTGCCGGATCTCGATGCCGCGCTCGAATGGGCCACACGCGTTCCCGTCTCCGAACGGGGCTCGGTCGAAATACGGCCCCGGCTGCAAACAGCGTGAGACCGTTGTGACATCAGATGCAGGTCGCGCCGCCGAAAAGGTGGCGCGCCAATCCTACGGCAAGCTTATTGCCTTTCTTGCTGCCCGCTCGCGCGATGTGCCGGCAGCAGAAGATGCCCTGTCCGAAGCGCTTGCGGCTGCTCTGCGAACATGGCCCGAGCGCGGCATTCCCGATAATCCCGAGGCCTGGCTGCTCACCGCAGCTCGCCGCAACCTCATACAGGCCGTCCGCCACCGAAATGTGCGCGACAATGCTCGCAACATGATTACGCTGGCTTTCGAGGAAGCCGAAGAGCGCATGAACGATGTCGAAAATGCCGTCTTCCCGGATGAACGGCTGAAACTGCTTTTTGCCTGTACCCACCCGACAATCGACAAGTCTGTTCACACACCGCTGATGCTCCAGACCGTGCTTGGCGTTGACGCTAAAACCATGGCGCGGGCCTTCGTCGTCTCGCCGGATGCCATGAGCCAGCGTCTGGTGCGGGCTAAGGTGAAGATCCGCGATGCCGGCATTCCCTTCGCTATTCCCGAGCAGCACATGCTGACGGAGCGGCTGGCGAGCGTGCTCTCCGCAATTTATGCCGCCTATGGCTTGGGCTGGGATGGTCTCGATGGCGAGGAAGACAGTCGCACGGGCCTGACAGGCGAAGCCATCTGGCTTGGCCGTACGCTCATAACAATTCTGCCGGAAGAGCCCGAGGTCATGGGGCTGCTCTCACTGATGCTTTATTGCGAAGCAAGAAGACATGCACGGCTCGACGCTGATGGCCTCTACGTGCCGCTCGAGGATCAGGACACCGGCCTCTGGAACGAGATCATGATGGCGGAAGCCGACGCGCTGCTGCGCAAAGCCGGTACTTTCGACTGCTTTGGTCCGTTCCAGTGCCAGGCGGCGATCCAGTCCGTCCACGTCTCGCGTCGCCGGACGGCGGCAACGGACTGGGAAGCTCTCGTCACGCTTTATCGGGCACTGATTGCCATGAAACCGACGCTCGGCGCGAAGGTCAGCCACGCAGCTGTCATCGGCAGGGTCGAAGACGCGGCCTCGGCCCTCACTTTGCTGGACGGGCTGGAGCAACGTGCCATTGCCAGCTACCAGCCCTATTGGGCAGTGCGCGCGCATCTGCTTTCCGAACTCGGTGAAAGTGATGCCGCGGCAGAAGCCTACGGAATCGCGATCGGCCTGAGCGACAATCCGGCCATCTGCACCTTCCTCACCAGCAGGCTTAAGGCCGTTATTTCTCGGTCAGCTTGAGTTCGATACGGCGGTTCGTGGCACGCGCTTCCGGCGTATCGCCGGGCGCAATCGGCTGGAATTCGCCAAAACCTGCCGCAACAAGCCGGTCGGCAGGCACACCCTGCGCGATCAGGAACTTCACGACAGAGATCGCGCGGGCAGACGAAAGCTCCCAGTTGTCCCGGTAGCGGCCCGTGCCTGAAAGCGCGACATTGTCCGTATGCCCGTCGACGCGCAGAACCCAGTTGATTTCGGGCGGAATTTCCTTGGCAAGGTCGAGCAAGGCGGCGGCGAGCTTTGCCATTTCTGTTTGGCCATCGGGATTGAGGTCCGCTCCCCCAGATGGGAACAGCACTTCCGACTGGAAGACGAAACGGTCGCCGACGACACGGATGTTTTCGCGATCGGACAGGATCTCGCGCAGACGGCCGAAGAAGTCCGACCTGTAGCGGTTGAGTTCCTGCACGCGCGCGGCCAGCGCCACATTCAGACGGCGGCCGAGATCGGCGATTTTTGTCTGCGAGGTTTGATCCTTCTCCTCGGAAGCCTGAAGTGCTGCCTCGACAGCAGCAATCTGGCTGCGCAGTGCTGCGATCTGCTGGTTGAGGAGCTCGACCTGGCTGAGGGCACGGTCGCTGACCTGCTTCTGCTCATCGAGCTGTTGCGTCAGCGTTCCGATCTGTCGCTTTGCCGCATCCTGGCCGCCGGAGCCCGCGCTCAGCAGCGCCTGCAATCGCGTACGCTCGCCCTCAGCACTCGCAAGCGATGCCTGCAGATTGGCGACGGAATCCTGAAGATCCTGATTGCTGCCCTTCTCGAGCGCCAGCAACTGCGTGAGCTCATTGATCTGACCGTTCAGACGTGCCAGCACCTCATCACGGCCGCTGATTTCGCGGCTGAGAATGAACTGGCCGACGACGAAGACCGTAAGGATGAACATGATGGCGATGAGCAGCGTCGACAGAGCATCGACGAAGCCCGGCCAGTAGTCGACCGCGCGTTGGTGGCGACGGTTGCGGGCAAGAGGCATCGCTTACTTGCCCTCGCTCTTTTCGACATGGCCGGCCCGCTCGCGCGCCCTCTCGCCGCCACGATCCTGCACGCCGATACGCTCGGCCAGCCGGTCGAGCGTGCGGCGCATCGCCTTTGCCTCGTCCTGCTGCACCTCGATCCAGTCGCGCAGCATCTGCTGCTCGTTGCGCATGTTCTTGACGAGGCCCTGGATGCCTTCGGCAAGGCTCGCCATGGCCGCGACCGACCGCTGGCTGGCCGGGCCACCCTCTTCGGCAACCTTGCGCAGATATTCCGAAAGCGCCTTCATATCTTCCGACGAGCCGCCGGAGACTGCATCGAGCGTCGGCACCGGAATGTCCGAGCCGACATCGGTAACGGAGGAGAGCCAGTTTTCGAGCTCCGTGTAGAAACGGTTCTGCGCGCGGCCGGCCTGCAGGTCGAGGAAACCGAGGATCAGCGAACCCGAAAGACCGAGCAGCGATGACGAAAAAGCCTGGCCCATGCCGGACAGCGGCGTCGCAAGCCCTTCTTTCAGCGTGGACAGCACGTCGCCCGTACCGTTCGAGCCGGCATCGAGTGACTGGATGACCGAGCTGATGGAACCGATCGTACCGATAAGGCCCCAGAAGGTGCCGAGCAGGCCGAGGAAGACGAGAAGCCCGATGAGGTAGCGGGAGACGTCGCGTGATTCGTCGAGACGATTGGCGATCGAATCCAGAATGGAGCGCAGCGCCGTGGTCGACAATGCCACCCCGGACTTGCGATTGCCGATCAGCGCCCGCATCGGCGCAAGCAGCCGCGGATTGCGGTTCACCTTGTCGGCGCTGCCTGCCGCGCGGAAGGAGTTGAACCAGCGCACTTCCGGACGAAGCGACAGCACATGATTGAAAACGAGAATGATTCCAACGGCAAGAACGCCGAGGATGAGACCATTGAGGCCCGGATTATGCATGAAGGCGGTCTGTGTCTGCCGGAACAGGATGGCCGCTATGAAGCCCACGATGATGAGGAACAATAACATCGTCCAGAAGAACGACATGGGACTTGAGAGTTTGTAGGCGTAGCCACTCGTGGTCTTCTCGGTCGAGCCGAACTCGGCCACATTCACATTTTCCATAGGTTCCTCGGCCTCCGGACTAATTGCAGCCGGAGACTAGATCAACATTGCGCCGAATTGAAGTATGCCCGGTGGAAAAGCGGGACTTTGCAACAGGCTGCTTGCCCGCCCGTCACCGGGTCGGAACGGGCCGCTTGACGACTTCCGTCAGGGCCTTGTGAATGTGCTCGTTGCCGGCAATGATCGCGCCGGTTTCGAGGATCGACGTGCCGCCGTCCCAGTCGGTCGCAAAACCGCCCGCTTCGCGGATGAGCAGGATGCCGGCCGCCATGTCCCAGGGCGACAACGCCGTTTCCCAGAAACCGTCAAAACGACCGGCCGCCACATAGGCAAGATCGAGCGAGACCGCACCCATGCGACGGATGCCGGCGACCTCACCCATGACGTGGCGCAGCTCGATCAGGAACTTGCCGTGATTTCCACGGCCGAGATGCGGCACACCGCAGGCGATGACGCTGTCGGAGAGCACTCGGCGCGAGGCGACCCGCAGCCGGCGATCGTTCAAGAATGCACCACCGCCGCGCTCTGCGGTGTAAAGCTCGTCCGTCGCCGGGTTGAAGATGACACCTGCCACGATCTCATTGTTGCGCTCGAGTGCGATGGAGACGGCGAAGGCTGGAATGCCGTGCAGGAAGTTGGTCGTGCCGTCGAGCGGATCGACGATCCAGCGATGCGCGCCATCAGTACCCTTGATCTCTTCGCTTTCCTCACCGAGGAAGCCGTAGGTCGGGCGAGCCTTGAGAAGCTCTTCCTTGACGATCTTTTCGGCCTTGCGGTCCGCATTCGAGACGAAGTCGCCCGGTCCCTTCACCGATACCTGCAGGTTCTGCACTTCACCGAAATCACGCCCCAGCGACTTGCCTGCCTTGATGGCAGCCTGAACCATGACATTGAGAAGAGCTGAACGGGCCATGTGGGCATTTTCCTTGGATAATACGGGACGCGCTGTCAGGGGCGGGGGTATGTCCCTGAACGCCGGAAGCGACAGCGCTGCATAGATTGGCGGCCTCAAGACCACAAAATCAGGGAAATTTCAAGGGGAATGCCGCATGGCGGGGTTGCAGCACGAAAGGATAATTCCAAGTTATTCTGGATAGATCCGTCTGAATGGCACTCGGCCGCATGGGCGAGGACAAGGAAATCGCGAGCTTCGCAGCCTGTCTCGCGAGCCCCGAAACATCCTTCATCACCGGCGCCAGCCTGACGATCGACGGCGGTTATCTGGCCTGGTGCAGACAAGCGAACGGCGGCGCAGATGTGCCGTCATTCCATTGCTCCCGTCATTCCATCGCTCAATGTCCGAAAGTCAGGACTTCTGCTGTGTGATCAGCACTTCGCGGGCGATCTGGTCGAGCGGCAGAATTCGGTCGACACCGCCCTTGGCGATCGCTTCCTTCGGCATGCCGAAAACAACCGAGGTCGCTTCATCCTGCGCGACGGTATAGGCGCCGGCCTGATGCATTTCCAGCATGCCGCGCGCACCGTCGTCTCCCATTCCCGTCATGATGATGCCCATCGCGTTCGAGCCGGCCGAACGGGCAGCGGAACGGAAGAGCACATCGACAGACGGGCGGTGGCGGGAAACCAGTGGTCCGGACTTGACGGACACATAATAGCGTGCGCCCTGACGCTCCAGCAGCATATGCTTGTCGCCGGGCGCAATCAGCACGTGACCGCGCAGCACCGGATCGCCGTCGGCTGCTTCCTTGACCTCGACTTCGCAAAGACCATTGAGGCGCTTGGCGAAAGCCGCGGTGAATCTTTCCGGCATGTGCTGGACGATCACCATGCCCGGCGCATTGGCCGGCAGCGCCTCCAGAAATTCGCGCAGGGCTTCCGTTCCGCCCGTCGAAGCGCCGACGCAGACGACCATTTCCGTCGTCTTCGCCATGGCCCGGCCGGTTGGTGGCGGCAGCATCGCATCGGCCGTCAGCTTCTTGGCCGGCCCTTCCGCCGAAGCCGAACGGACGCGGCCTGCAGCGCGGCGCACATTCGCAAGCCGTGCATGCGAAGCGCTCTTCACCACTTCACGGATACGCATCGCATCGTCGGCCAAACTGTCGGCCGCACCGATTTTCGATTTCAGGATGACATCGACAGCTCCAGCCTCCAGCGCCTGCAGCAGCGTTTCCGAACCTGCTTCCGTCAGCGAGGAACACATGACGACCGGGATGGGCCGCTGTGACATGAGCTTGCGCAGGAAGGTGATGCCATCCATGCGCGGCATCTCGACATCGAGCGTGATAACGTCGGGGATCTCTTCCTGGATCTTGCGCGCCGCCATGAACGGGTCGGAGGCGACGCCCATGACTTCGATCTCCGGGTCGTCTTCCAGAACCCGTGTCAGTGTCTGCCGGACACTGGCGGAATCATCGATGATGAGGACACGGACTTTTTTGGCCATAGGACCCTCTCAGATGCGCTGGAACACCGTATTCGAAACCTGCTTCAAGGGAAGGTCGAAGCCGGTGATCGATTCCGAGTGTCCGATAAACATGTACCCGCCCTTCGCGAGGCAATCGCAGAGACGGGTGAGAACACCTGCCTGCGTCTGCTTGTCGAAGTAGATCAGCACGTTGCGGCAAAAGATCAGATGCATCGTGTCGCCAACCGGATATTTCTCGTCCATCAGGTTCATGCGGGCGAAGCCGACGCGGCTACGCAGCTTCGGTGAGATGCGAACATCGCGTCGGCCCTGCTGCTTGGCCACCATGACATACTTCTTCTGCAGGTCGCGCGGCACCGGCGCGACCAGATCTTCCGCATAGATGCCCCGGCGCGCGGTCTGCAGCACGTCGGTCGAGAGGTCGGTCGCCAGCACACTGTAGGAGAGATCGCTACGACCCTCGACGAATTCGGCCAGCACCATTGCCATGGTGTAGGGCTCCGCGCCGGTCGAGCATGCCGAACTCCATGTACGAATGGTCCGCACACCGCTGTCGGCGAGCGTTGGAAGGGCGACCGTCTGCATATATTCGAAATGCTTGGCTTCCCGGAAGAAGTCGGTCTTGTTGGTCGTCACGACGTCTATCAGGTAGACGCTCTCCTGCTCGAGACCATCCTCGTTGAACAGGAAATCGCAATAGTCGTCGAAGCTCGCATGGCGCGTGGCGCGGAGACGCCGGCGCAGCCGGCCCTCCAGCATCGTCAGCTTCGTCGGCGGCATCTTGATGCCGCTATAGTCATAGATGAACCGTGCCAGCTTGTCGAAGTTACGCTTGCTGATCCTGTCACCCGGCAATTGGGTTTCTACCGCTGCCATACTCATAAAACGCGACGCTCCGGGTAAGTCTCGAGGGCCTTAGGCGGCCGATTGCAGGACAGAGGCATCCTCGCGCGACAGAAGCCGGGCAAGGTCGACGATAACGACGAAGCCGTTCTCGCGGCGCACGACACCGGCAATGTAATCCGACCGCCAGCGCACGCCGATATCGGGCGCAGCCTCGATCTGATCGCGGCGGAACGGCGTCACTTCGAAAACGCGATCGGCGACGAGGCCGAGCGTCAGAAGACGGTTTTCCATGGGAACGTCGAGGACCAGCACGCGCGTATGCGGCGTCGGCACGGTCTTCGACATGCCGAGCTTCAATCGCAAGTCGATCGTCGGCACGCCCTGACCGCGCACATCGCGCAGGCCGAGCAGATAGTCGGGGCCATTCGGAATCTTGAAGGCTTCCGCATAGTCGAGGATTTCGCGCACCACCTCCACCGGAACGGCGAAGATCTCCTCGCCGAGGCTGAAGGTCACGAATTGAGCTTCCAGAGATGTTGTTGCCATGATCAACCGCTTTCCTTGGATTCGGGCGCCCCCATTATCGGGGACGCCTGTTAACAGATTGAAAGGACCCGAATGCTCAGGCGCTTTCCTTGAACTCCGCATCCCCATCGTCGGGGCCGCCCATGGAGAGGTCGAGGGCAAAGCCCTTGGCGCGCGCCTGCTGGGCAGCAACCGTATTGGCGGCCGCGGTCTTCTTGGCGACCGGCTTGCGGCCTCCGGTCGGAAGCGGCGTGCTCACCGTGACCTTGGCAGCCGGAGCGCGGGACAGACGGTTGCCGGCCATATCCACCTTGAAGAAGGCGATCGAGGCCTGCAGTTCCTCAGCCTGGGTTGCCAGCTCTTCGGAGGTCGCCGACATTTCTTCGGAGGCACCGGCATTCTGCTGCGTCACCTTGTCGAGCTGCTGGATCGCCTCATTGATCTGGGCTGCACCAATATCCTGCTCGCGGCAAGCAGCGCTGATCTCGGAGACCAGTTCGGCAGTCTTGCGGATATCCGGAACCAAGCGGCCGAGCATGTCGCCGGCTTCCTGCGCCGCCTTTACCGTATCGCCGGACATCGCCGAGATTTCAGCGGCTGCCGACTGGCTGCGTTCTGCCAGCTTGCGCACTTCCGAGGCGACGACCGCAAAACCCTTGCCGTGCTCACCGGCACGCGCGGCTTCGACGGCGGCATTCAGGGCGAGCAGGTCGGTCTGGCGGGCGATTTCCTGGACGATGCCGATCTTCTCGGCGATCGTGCGCATCGCAGCCACCGCACGGTTGACGGCATCGCCGGAATTCTCCGCATCCTTGGCGGACTGGCGGGCGATCTTTTCGGTCTGGGCGGCGTTATCGGCGTTCTGCTTGATGTTTGAGGCCATCTCTTCCATCGAAGCGGAGGCCTCTTCAGCCGAAGCCGCCTGTTCGGTCGCACCCTGCGAGACCTGCTCGGAGCTGGCAGACAGTTCCTGGCTGCCGGACGAGACGTTTTCCGCAGCGGCGATCGCATCGGCGACAACACCGCGCAGGCGCTCCACCATCTGCTCCAGAGCGATGCCCAGCGTGTCCTTTTCCGACAGAGGCTTCGGAGAGACCGTAAGGTCGCCGTTCGAGATCTGGTTGGCGATCTGCGCGGTGTTACGCAGGTTGCCGGTCATCCGCGTCATGGAATTGACCAGATCGCGGATCTCGTCATTGCTCTTATGCTCGATGTCCTGTTCGAGATCGCCGATGCTGACGGCATCAGCAAGTTGAACCGCGCGCTTGAGGCCACGGGAGATATTGAGCAGGATCCAGATGGCAGCAGCCGAGGATATGACCATCAGCCCGATCGTCATGAGGATGAGCAGGTTGCGCGACTGTGCATATTGCTCGTTTGTGGCCGAGTCGGTCTCGGCGACATTGCCGGTTACCGTGTCATTCAGCTTCAAAAGGATGGCGAGAAGCTGTGTCGTAACCTGCTGGCCTTCACCCATCGAAATGACGCCGGCCTGCGTGTTGGATTCACTGGTGTTCTGCGTGGCGAGATCAGCAACACGGTCCTGAAGGGACGTCCACTTGCCGTAGAGATCGCCGAATTCGCTCATGCCGCTGCGGATATCCGGATCGGGGGATGCAGCAAGACGTGCCTGCAGCGTCTTGATCTGATCGCGCTGCTGGGAGATTTCGTCGACATAGCCGGCGATCTTAGTCGGATCCGTGTTGATGATTGCATCCTTCTCGGCGCGGATCGAGCGCATGACCGCATCGGAAAGATCACCGGAATCGCGCAGGTTGGCGACTGGGCCGGCAACCATGACCGAGATGTCATCGTTGAGCGACGAAAGATTGTAGATCGAAAGACCTGCCATTGCGCAGGTCAGGAGAACAATGAAACCGAAGACCAGGCCCAGTTTCAGTTTGATGGTGAAGCGCATTTCCGAACCTCTTTTAGAATGGTTGCGGCTGTGCCGCACAACAGGACCTCTGATAAACGCTTCATGCGTCGCCGGCTGAGCCCGGTACAGACCGGCTTGGACATCGCCGGATGCCGGAGGGGCCATGTAGCTTCGGCCCCTCCCTCGTCGAAAACGGAAAACCCTATGCGCTTTCCCGGAAATCATCGTCCGCCGTATCCGGCCCGCCCATGGACATGTCCAGGGCAAAACCCTTGGCGCGAGCTTGCTGAGCGGCAACGCCGTTGGCAGGGGCCGCTTTGCCGGCCGGCTTGCGGGCTGCTGCCGGAGCGGGGCTGCGCGTCGTCACTTTGGCGGCCGGGGTGCGGCCCTGGCGGCCACTCGTCGCCATTGCCTTGCCACCCGTGGTATCGACCTTGAAGAAGGCGATCGAGGCCTGCAGTTCCTCGGCCTGAGCGGCAAGCTCTTCCGAAGTAGCCGACATCTCTTCCGAAGCACCCGCATTCTGCTGGGTGACCTTGTCGAGCTGCTGGATCGCCTCGTTGATCTGCGACGCACCGACATCCTGCTCACGGCATGCGGAGCTGATCTCCGCCACGAGTTCCGCCGTCTTTCTGATGTCAGGCACCAGGCGGCCGAGCATGTCCCCGGCTTCCTGGGCAGCTGTGACGGTATCGCTCGACATGGCGCTGATTTCCGCTGCCGCCGACTGGCTGCGCTCGGCAAGCTTGCGCACTTCCGAAGCGACGACCGCAAAACCCTTGCCATGCTCTCCGGCACGAGCAGCTTCCACTGCAGCGTTGAGTGCGAGAAGGTCGGTCTGGCGGGCGATTTCCTGGACGATGCTGATCTTCTGGGCGATCGTACGCATGGCCTCGACCGCACGGGAAACGGCGTTTCCGCTCATCTCCGCATCCTTGGCCGACTGGCGGGCGATCTTTTCCGTCTGGGCGGCGTTATCGGCGTTCTGCTTGATGTTGGCAGCCATCTCCTCCATCGAGGAGGAGGCTTCCTCGGCCGACGAAGCCTGCTCGGTGGCGCCCTGCGATACCTGCTCCGAGCTCGCCGAAAGCTCCTGGCTGCCGGCCGAAACATTCTCCGCTGCCGCAATTGCGTCCGCGACGACATCGCGCAAACGCTCCACCATCTGTTCGAGCGCGGTGCCGAGTGTGTCCTTGGCCGAGAGCGCCTTCGGAGAAACCGTCAGGTCGCCGGCGGCAATCTGCGTGGCAATGTCGGCGGTGGCACGAAGATTGGTGACCATGCTTTGCATGGCGATGCCGAGCGTATCCTTGACCGAAAGCGGCTTCACCTCGACCGAGAGGTCGCCTTCTGCGATCTGGTTGGCAACATCGGCGGTAGAGCGCAGGTTATTCACCATGCCGAGCATGGCAATGCCGAGCGTATCCTTGTCGGAGAGCGGCTTCGGTGTGACGCTGAGATCACCGTTCGAAATCTCGTTTGCGATGCCAGCGGTATTACGCAGATTGTCCGTCATGACGTTGATCGTGTTCACCAGGTCCTTGATCTCGTCATTGCTCCTGATCTCGACCTTCTGGTTCAGATCGCCGATGGCGACGGCGCTGGCGACGTTCATGATCTTGCGTAGGCCGCTGTTGATGCCGAGCGCGATCCACAGCGCGGCAGCGAAAGCGATGACGGAAGCGCCTATGGCGATGCCGATCAGCAGGTTTCTCGTATTACCATAGAGGATTTCCGTATCGTCGTCGGCTTGGGTCATCGACTTCTGCTGAAGCGCGACGAGCGTCGTAAAGACGTCTTCCAGTTCGTCGACGATGGCGCGAACCTCTCCGCCGGAATAAGCCGTGGCCGCTGCCCTGTCGCCACCTTCCTGGATGGAGGCAACTTTATTGGAACCTTCCATGAAACGTTTGCCCAGCTCGACCAGCCTGTCCCACGTGGGCTTGCCGTCAGCCGTTGCGAGCCGTTGGCCGCCTGTCGCGAAAGTAAGCATGTCATCCATACTCTTCGCCGACTTCTCGTAGTTCTTCCTGACCACTTCGGGATCCATTTCCAAAAGGGCGTTCTTCTGCCACCTGATGGCATCGAGCTCGGCAGCTTTTGCTTCCAGAGCCAATTCCAGTCTTTTTGATGGACCTGCGATCAGGTCGCCGACGGCGGCATTCAGCGAGCTGAGACTGATAATTCCATAAACCGCGCTGCCTACCAGCAACAGTATGACGAAGCCGAACGCGGCCGCGAGCTTGAGCTTGATCGTAATACGCATCGCAATACCCCTATTTGAAAACGACGTAATAAACGTGGACCGATGGTTCCTGTCGCCGCGTCATGCAGCAAGACATTCCGGTAGGCAAAAACAGGTCGCACAAAGGTCTTGCGGCCTTGCATCCGGCGTTCCTGGTCGCCGGAAGCTTGTGTCAGGGGCCGCATGCGCAGCCGCCCTGACGGGATAAAGCGCTCAGGCGCTTTCCTTGAACTCCGCATCCCCATCGTCGGGGCCGCCCATGGAGAGGTCGAGGGCAAAGCCCTTGGCGCGCGCCTGCTGGGCAGCAACCGTATTCGCGGCCGCGGTCTTCTTGGCGACCGGCTTGCGGCCTCCGGTCGGAAGCGGCGTGCGCACCGTGACCTTGGCAGCCGGAGCGCGGGACAGACGGTTACCGGCCATATCCACCTTGAAGAAGGCGATCGAGGCCTGCAGTTCCTCAGCCTGGGTTGCCAGCTCTTCGGAGGTCGCCGACATCTCTTCGGAGGCACCGGCATTCTGCTGCGTCACCTTGTCGAGCTGCTGGATCGCTTCGTTGATCTGGGCAGCACCGATATCCTGCTCGCGGCAGGCGGCGCTGATCTCGGAGACCAGTTCGGCCGTCTTGCGGATGTCAGGAACCAGGCGGCCGAGCATGTCGCCGGCTTCCTGCGCGGCTTTGACCGTATCGCCGGACATCGCCGAGATTTCGGCGGCTGCCGACTGGCTGCGTTCTGCCAGCTTGCGCACTTCCGAGGCGACGACCGCAAAACCCTTGCCGTGCTCACCGGCACGCGCGGCTTCGACGGCGGCATTCAGGGCGAGCAGGTCGGTCTGGCGGGCGATTTCCTGGACGATGCCGATCTTCTCGGCGATCGTGCGCATCGCAGCCACCGCACGGTTGACGGCATCGCCGGAATTCTCCGCATCCTTGGCGGACTGGCGGGCGATCTTTTCGGTCTGGGCGGCGTTGTCGGCGTTCTGCTTGATGTTTGAGGCCATCTCTTCCATCGAAGCGGAGGCTTCTTCAGCCGAAGCCGCCTGTTCGGTCGCGCCCTGCGAGACCTGCTCGGAGCTGGCCGAGAGTTCCTGGCTGCCCGAAGAGACGTTTTCCGCAGCCGCGATCGCATCGGCGACGACACCGCGCAGGCGCTCCACCATCTGCTCCAGAGCGATACCAAGCGTATCCTTTTCGGAGAGAGGCTTCGGAGAAACCGTCAGGTCGCCGTTCGAGATGAGGTCTGCCACCTCGGCCGTTGTGCGCAGGTTTGACACCATGCTCTGCATGGCGATGCCGAGAACATCCTTATCCGACAGCGGTTTTGCGTCTACCGAGAGATCCCCCATGGCGATCTTGTCGGCAAGCGCTGCAGTGCTGCGCAGGTTGGCGGTCATGACATTGACCGTGTCGATCAGATCCTTGATCTCATCATTGGTCTTGATCTCGACCTTCTGTTCGAGGTCGCCCTTCGACACGGCCTCCGCGATGAAGGCAACCTTCTTCAGACCGCGGTTGATGCCGAATGCGAGCCAGACGGCGATGGTCGTCGAGAAGACGAACAGCACAACCGCCATGCCGATCAAGGCGCTGCTGGAATTGTCGTACTGGACATTCGTCGCTTCGTCCGTAGCACGCAGATCCTCAACGATGTGATTGTTGAGTTCACCCAGGATCTTCAGGAGATTGTCCGTGACCTTTGCGCCATTGCCCATGGAGATCTGGGCGGCATGGGCATTGCTTTCAGTTGTGTTCTGGGTTGCCAGATCGAGGATCTGGTCCTGCACTTGCATCCAATTCGGATAGACCGAACGGAATTCTGCGAGCTTGCCGACGACTGCCGGATTGGTCTCCTTGTCGAGCTCGGCCAGCCGATCGTCGATGGACTTCCGCTCCTGCGTGACCGTGTCCCGATATCCGGTAATGGCAGCCGGATCCGTGTTCATGATGGCATTCTTCTCGGCGCGGATCGATGCGGCGACCGCATCAGAAAGCCCGCCCGAAGCCAAAAGATTCTTGGCAGGACCAGCAACGATATCGGTGATAGCCGCATTGAGTGAATAAAGATTGGTAATGGCAAGACCTGCCATCCCAAGCGCCAATAATATTACGAGGCCAAAAGCAATACCTAGCTTCATTTTAATAGTGAAACGCATCTCTATCCCCTGAAAGCGGAAAATACTGTCTCGCAAGGCGGCCCGTGAGCAGATCGCCAGTAAGGAAAACCAATGAAGAGCCAAAAAAGGGGGACAGCGAGTAATTCACTTCCCAGCAGTCGGACATCTAGTGATCACGACGCTAACGCATACACACGTTGCGGGATATTTTCGTCCGAGGCCGCCAAAGCGGCCGCGGAGAGTTTCGGTCGACTGCGAAGCCGCTCAGGCGCTTTCGCGGAAATCGTCGTCACCGGCATCCGGGCCGCCCATCGACATGTCCAGGGCAAAGCCCTTGGCGCGTGCCTGTTGGGAAGCTACGGTGTGGCCGTGATTGTGGTTTTGCGTCGCCGGAGCCGGCTTGCGTGGGGCAGCGGCCGGAGCCTTGACCATCTTGGCAGTCGTCTTCGCAGCGGTCTTCCGTACGCCAGCACGGGTCGCGCCTGCCGTATCGACCTTGAAGAAGGCGATCGAGGCCTGCAGTTCTTCGGCCTGAGCAGCAAGCTCTTCGGAGGTCGCCGACATCTCTTCGGAGGCACCGGCATTCTGCTGGGTCACCTTGTCGAGCTGCTGGATCGCTTCGTTGATCTGCGCTGCACCGATATCCTGCTCGCGGCAGGCGGCACTGATCTCGGAAACCAGCTCGGCAGTCTTGCGGATGTCAGGAACCAGGCGGCCGAGCATGTCGCCGGCATCGCGGGCGGCCTTCACCGTATCGCCGGACATGGCACTGATTTCGGCGGCTGCCGACTGGCTGCGTTCTGCCAGCTTGCGCACTTCGGAAGCGACGACCGCAAAGCCCTTGCCATGTTCGCCGGCGCGAGCGGCCTCGACGGCGGCATTCAGGGCGAGCAGGTCCGTCTGGCGGGCAATTTCCTGGACGATGCCGATCTTCTCGGCGATCGTGCGCATCGCATCCACGGCGCGGTTGACGGCATCGCCCGAAGCTTCCGCGTCCTTGGCGGACTGGCGGGCGATCTTCTCGGTCTGGGCGGCGTTGTCGGCATTCTGCTTTATATTCGCAGCCATCTGTTCCATTGAAGCGGAGGCCTCTTCAGCCGAAGCCGCCTGTTCGGTCGCGCCCTGCGAGACCTGTTCGGAGCTGGCTGAAAGTTCCTGACTGCCCGACGAAACATTATCAGCGGCAGACAAGGCATCGGCCACGACGCCGCGCAGGCGTTCGATCATGACATTGACGTTGCCGAGCAGTTCACCGATTTCGTCATGCGTGGTGATTTCGGCCATCTTCGTCAGGTCGCCTTCGGCAACTTCGCGGACAACGGTGTTGGCGCGGCTAAGACCCTTGCTGATCGTATTCGCGATCCAGAAGGCCGTGAGGACAGCAATCAGCAACGCTACGGCAGCAACCGCAATCATCGTCGTGCGCGTCGTGGCATACTGCTGTTCGGCGCTGTCGTCTGCTTCCTTCATGCGCTGTTTTTCGAGCGTCAGAATTTCATCGAGTGTGGCGTCGATATCGTTGGCCGTCTGGCGAGCCGTCGTGACCGAGACATTGTTGGCGCCGTCCATATTGCCGTCCTTGATGAAATTTCGGATCTGGTCGTCGGCCTGATTGAATGCCTTGGAGAGTTCGGCAACTTGCTCCCAACGCGCCTTGCCTTGCTCGGTCGCAAGCTTCGTCACGGCAGCGAAGGCATCGGCGAAGTCCTTGCGAGCCTTGTTGCCCTTTTCGATCGCACCGGAAGCGTCGTCGGCATTGCGCGCCGTCAGGAGGTTCTTCTGCTGGCGGATGGCTTCGAGCTGGGCGATATTGATCTGTTGCGCCAGGTCGAGGCGCGCGGCAGGACCGGCAAGAAGGTTACCGATCGTGTCGTTCAGCGAGCCGAGGCTGAAGATGCCGTAGGCGGCAGTACCCATGAGCATGAGAATGATAAAGGTGAACGCTGTCACCAGCTTTGTCTTGATCGTCAATCGCATCGTCTTAACCCCTAGTGATTGGCCCCGGCTAGTTGACGGCCCCCGCCGTCTCATGCCTCGATGAGAAAATCGCCTGCAAATTCGGGAGGATGATGAACTCGCCGCCCCTCTTGACCAGGCAGTTGATGTAATCCGCGCGCCAGCGCATACCCACGCTCGGTGGCGGTTCGCTGGCGCTCTTCGTCAGCGTCGTGACCTCGTTCACCTTGTCGGTGCGCATTCCCACGAGTGTCTGCTCCCCCTGCAGATCGACCTCGATGACGACGATGCGGCTGTCGATCGTCGCTTCCGAAGCTTCCATCCCGAAAGCAAGACGAAGATCGGCGAGCGGAATGACCTTGCCGCGGAAGTTGATGACGCTGGCGACGAAAGGCTGGGCGCCGGGCACCGCAGTTTCGGGAAGCAGATCCAGGATTTCCTGGACGATGACCGCTTCCAGCGCGAAGGTCTCGCCATTGAGATCGAAAGTCAGAACTTCGACTTCCTCGGCATAATTCCAGTGCTTGTCGAATTTTTCGGCTGTTGCTGCTGTGCTCATCCTGCCACGCGCAATTGCGCCTCCTGTTGCTGACCCGCGGCAACGAGGTGCCCGACGTCAAGAATGAGAGCGACGCTGCCGTCGCCAAGAATGGTGGCGCCAGAGAAGGTCGCCACGTCGTTGTGCAGTTTGGACATCGACTTGATGACCGTCTGGTGGTCGCCGATGATCTGGTCGACCACGAGGCCGACGCGTTCTGTGCCCGTCGAGATGACGACCACCTTCTGATGCACGTCCGGCTTGGTGCCGGTGCGGAAGAGATCGCGCAGCCGCAGGAACGGCACCAGGCTGTCGCGCAGCGAGATGAAGCTGCGCCCACGCGAGCGGAGATCTTCTTCCAGCGAAAGTTCGAGGCATTCTTCGACCGCCGAGAGCGGGATGACGTAACGGCCGGAACCGACACGCACCAGCAGGCCATCGATGATCGCGAGCGTCAGCGGAATGCGCAGAGAGACTTCCGATCCCTGCCCCGGCAGGCTGACGATCTCGATGGCGCCACGCAGCGCCTCGACCGTCTTCTTGACGACATCCATGCCGACGCCGCGGCCGGAGAGATTGGTGATCTGCGCAGCGGTGGAGAAGCCCGGCGCGAAAATGAGCTGCAGCAGTTCCTGATCGGAAAGCGGCTGGCCGGGCGCAATCAGGCCCGAGGATTCCGCCTTGGCGCGAACCCGCTCGCGGTTGATGCCGCGGCCGTCATCCTTGATGGAGATGATGACTTCGCCGCCGGACTGGCGGGCGGCAAGCGTCACGGTCCCTGCTTCCGTCTTGCCGGCGCCAAGGCGTTCGGCTGGCGGCTCGAGGCCATGGTCGATCGAATTGCGGACGAGGTGGACAAGCGGATCGGCGAGACGCTCGATGACGGTCTTGTCGACTTCGGTGGTCTCGCCTTCGGTGACGAGTTCGATCACCTTGCCGGTTTCACGCGCGAGATCATGGACGAGGCGGCGGAAGCGCGAGAAGAGCGTTCCGACCGGCACCATGCGAAGCACCATCATCGTGTCGCGAAGCTCGCCGGAGAGACGTTCGATTTCCTCCGAAACCGAGCGCAGGGCGATATCCGAGCTGGAACTTGCCAGCTGGCTGAGGCGCGACTGGGCGATGACGAGCTCGCCGACGCGGTCCATCAGCTCGTCGAGACGTTCTGCCGGAACGCGGACGTTTTCCTGCGTTTTTGCCTGGGCTGCGGCTTGGGCGGGCGCGGGCGTTTCGCGCTTCACCGGAACGGCCTCGACCGGGCGGAATTCCGGAGAGGCGGCGGGTGTTGCCGCCGCGACCGGAGCGGCGGCAGCTATATCCTTCTTTGTATCGACCGGAGCGGGCTGCGGACCGGCGATTTCCTGAACATCGAGCTCCATATCGTCCATGACGAAGATGAAGACGTCGTCTATGGCGGAACGGTCCTGCTCGCTGGTCAGAACGACGTCCCAGGAAACGTAGAGTTCGGTCGGGACCAGATCATCGAGCGGCGGAATGCCTGACGTGTTTGCACGAACAGTGCATTCGCCGAGATCGCGCAGTTCATCCAGAAGACCGAGCGGGTTGGTGCCGTTGGCCATGGCATTTGCCGGCAGGCTGAAACGGATGCGCCAGGTCGTCGTCTTCTTAGCAGGAGCGATTGCAGTGACAGCGGGCACTGCAGCGGCAGGCGCAGCAGCCTCCTTTGCCTCGACCTTGCCGCCGACGGCGGCCTGAAGCTGGGCAAGCAGCTTGTGGCCGGTATCGCCATGATCGGCATCGGGCTGCTCGACGAGAGCCCGCATGTGATCCTGCGCGGCAAGGACGGCCGCGACCAGCTCGGCGGTTGCCGGAACCTCACCCTTGCGGACACGGTCGAAGGCCGTTTCGCAATGATGGGTGAAAGCGGCAAGCGCCTCGAAGCCGAACATCGCCCCCGAGCCCTTCAACGTGTGAAGGCCACGGAACACGGCGTCGACGAGATCCTTGTTTTCGAGGTCGTAGTTAAGGTCGAGAAGGCCGGCTTCGATCGCCTCGAGGCATTCGGCTGCTTCGGTACGGAAGACTGCGACTGGATCAAGCGAGCTCATCTGCCAAGGACCTTCTTCACGATCTTAACGAGATTTTCCGGATCGAACGGCTTGGTGAGCCAGCCGGTGGCGCCGGCAGCCTTGGCGCGCGCCTTGAGGTCTGCATCGGACTCCGTCGTCAGGAAGATGATCGGCACGCCGGCCTGGGCGGGCAGCTTGCGCAGCTCCTCGATCATCGTCAGCCCGTCCATGACGGGCATGTTGAGATCGGTGACGATCAGGTCGAAATTGCCGCTCTTGGCGATTGCCAGGCCCTCGGCGCCATTGACGGCTTCGGTGACTGCGTAACCTGCATTGGTGAGCGTGACCTTGGTGGTCAGCCGGATGCTGGCGGAATCGTCGACGGTCAGGATGTTTGCGCTCATAATGTCACCTCTTTATGCAACCAGAACTTCTTGTCTTCTTCATCGAAGGCCTCGGTAAATCCGGCCCGCTCGAGAACCTTGAGAAGCGAACCGCTGGCCGGAGTCGAAAGGGTAAAAGTCTTACCTGCGGCCTTTGCCTGACGACGGGCCGCTTCGATGAGCTGAAGGAAACTCAGATCCGCCTCCGCATTCTCAGGAAGACTTAGAGTAATACTATTATTGTCACGGAATTGATCAATAATCTTCGAATATACTTCTGAAGCATTGCGAATGCTCAGAATTTTTGGAAGGAATATAGATTCACAATATTGTGCCTGAGTATCCAATGCGGCCTCCATGGTCGGAGAAATACTTAACGACCCTAAAAGGACTCTCATGACAGGCTTAACAGCGGGTAAACGACGGTTGTAGGAAAGTGCAATTTGCGCGAGTCTGGACTCCCTGAATTATCACCCAAGATAAATTATAATGAAGCCTTCTCATATTATAAAATACTATATAAAAACAAATAGATAGATTGGCACCAGCACAGGGTCTGTCAATTCTTGCCGAATGCCTTCATAGGTTGTTAATCACAACGTTTACGAGTCTGCGGCGTTTACCTGCCGTTTCCATCCTGCCCGTAAAAATAGAGTCAAATTGCCTGTGTTTATAAGTAAAGGTACAAAAATGACAAACGCGACGGCATCGGCACAGACTGCGTTTTACGCATCAGGTTCGGATATCAGTCAGACTCTGGAATCGGCCCGCACCGAGGTCGAGGAACGCTTCCTCGAAGGTGGCACCGTCCTGCTGTCCGTCATGGATGTCCTCAATCGTCTGTTGACGTCGCTGGAGCAGATCACCAAGGCGCTCGACAACAATGAGGCGAGTGATACCAGCGCTGATCTCAATGCAACCGTCCAGAACCTGATCGAGCTTCCGGGCGCCGAAGAAAACCGCCAGCAGGCCCTGGCGGCACTTGCCCAGACCGGCTCGGAATTGCACCGGCATGTCGCAGACATGCAGGAGACGATGCGCTACCTGCGCACCTTCGCGGTCACGGTGAAGATAACGGGCGCGGGCCTCGCCGAATTCGCGGGCTTCGCTCAGGAGATCCTCGAACGCATCTATTCAGGGACCGACGAAGTCAACCGTTTCGCTAGCCATCTCGACAGCCTGCAGAAGGAAGTCAAGCTCGCCCTCTCCTTCGGCAACAATCTCTCCAAGAACTATGCCGACACCGTTCCTGCCGTTGCCAGGGCACTCAAGGACGACGCGAAGAAGATCGCCGATCATCGCCAGAATCTAGGGGCGATCGCCCGCGACGTCGGTGCCGTTGCCCGTGGCGTGCAGGCCAAGGTCGCATCCACGCTTTCGGCGCTGCAGATCGGCGATATCACCCGCCAGCGCATCGAGCATGTGCAGAGCACCTTCTCGTTGCTGGAGGATTTCTTCGTAAGCGAGGACGGCGTCAGGCTCGATGCCGACGCACGCAAGCGCCTGCAGAACGTCATTCATCACCTGACGGCCGCGCAGATGGCGGACATGTGCACGGATTTCCAGCGGGATTCCCGCAATGTCGTGCAGACCATCGCGAGTTTCAGCCAGGATACGCAGGAAATTCTGAGGTTGCGCGACCAGATGAGTGGTCAGAGCGGTGGCAATGGCGGCAATTTCATGCGCGCGCTGGAATCCAGCGTCTCGGCCGCCCACGAGATCGTCAAACAGGTCGATGCCGCGGGCCGGCAGGCCGATCAGGTCAGTCAGTCGACGCTCGGCACCGCCGCGACGCTTCTGCACTCCATCGAGGCGATCCGCGCGGTCAAGACCGATATTCACTACATGGCGCTGAATACCAACCTGCGCTGCAGCCGTCTCGGGGAAGAGGGCAAATCGATCAACGTCGTTACCGCCGAGCTGCGCATCTTTGCCGGCAAGCTCGACGATTCAGCCGATGCCATCGTCAACGGCCTGCCGGCACTCGAAGCCTCGGCCGGACGCGTTGCTCCTGCAGGCAGCGCCAAGAACGGCGGCCTTGCCGAAAGCCTCACCTCGGCGGTCGGTACGATCCGCTCCGCAGCCGACCTGATGGAAGACGAGCTCAAGGTGCTTGCCGAACATGGCCGCGAGGTCGCGACCAAGATCAACCTGCTGATCGGCAAACTCGATTTTCAGCATGATCTCGGCGATGTGCTCGCTCGCTGTGCCGACGTGCTGGAAACCGTGGCCGGCGATCGGATCGCCGATATCTCCGACATCGCCGAAGCGATTGCTCCGTTCGACCGCAAGATCTTCAAGCTCTACACGATGGTGCAGGAACGCAATGTCCATCGCGACATCATTCCCGCCATCGACGAAACGGCGGCAGCCGCATCTGCTGAGCCGGCAAAAGCCCAGAGCGACGAAGATCTGTTCGAGGACGCGCTTTTCTAAGGCAAGGCCCGCGCGTCAGTTGGTCCGGCGGAACTTGTTTGCCGCCTCGATCGCGGCCTTCTGCTGATCGTCCTCGATGCCGAGATAGAAATCCTCGAGCACCGGGTCGGTCAGCCCTGCCCGCCGCGACAGCACGTACCATTTCGCGGCCTCGATTGGATCGGGCGGGGTACCGAGCGCATTGATGTATAGATGTGCGAGCTTGTTCTGTGCAACGACATTGCCGCGGTTGGCGGCAAACTTCAGCCATTCGAAGCCACGCACGTAATCCTTCGGCCCGCCGATACCGTTAACCAGCCAGATACCCATGTCGAGCTGCGCCGTATCGAACCCCGCACGCGCCGCGCGCGCCAGCCAGTCGCGGGCCAGAAGCTTCTTGTCTTCAGGCAGATCGGCAACCTTCTGGTAGATCTGCGCAACTGCATATTGCGCATCGGCGACGCCGTGTTCCGCCGACTTCTCATAATAGGGCAAGGCAAGCTTCAGCCCCTTGTCGCCGCGATTGTCGGCAACGAGTGTCTGCGCCCAGTTGAATTCGGCAGACGAATTGCCCGCATCAGCCGCTTTGCGCATGAATTCATCGGCCTTCGCCTTGTCGCGCGTGACGTTGTTGCCCTCCATGAGGAGCAGGGCATATTTGAACATGGCTGCCGGATCGCCACCCTCCGCCGCCTTGCCGTACCAGAAAGCGGCATTCTTCATATCCCGCTTGACGCCAAGCCCCTGCGACAGGATTTCCGCAATCAAGGTCTGGGCGGCCGGATCGCCGAGCTGCGCCCTCGGCAACGCCTTGTCCATGGCAGTCAGGTAATAGCCACGCTGATAGGCGCCGAACGCCTCGTCGATCTGCCCCTTGTATTCCTTTTCAGGCGGCAGGTCGGGCAGCTTTGCGCCCATGCGATCGAAAACCCCGACGCCATCGGATGGAACGGCGCCAGCGGGCGGCTGCGGCCGGTCGGTACGGAATGTCTGGCTGGGCGTCGCGGAGGGTTCGGTAATCGCTTCATTCGCCTGGGCCAGCGCAAACTCCGGCCGGACCGCCAGCAGGGCGGTTATGCAAAGGAGAACGCATCTCGAAAGGCGGGCAGGGATCGGCATGAGGGCGATATCAATCCTCAAACCGTGGCGCTTTTTCGTCAAGCAAGGCATTGATCTGAGCCACGATCGAGGACGCCTGCGCCGGCTCCGCAAAAACCCCCATGCGCATCGCCACGAACTCCGCGCCGGTCTCGGCAACGGCAAGCGCGGAAGCCGGATCGGTGCCGCCCATCACGATGCAGGGGATCTCGATCATCGAAGCCCACCACTCGGCAAGCGCCAGGTTCTTCGGATGCGCCTCCGGCTTGATGTCGCCATCGAGCTTGCCGAAGAAGATGTAGTCGGGCCGTTCCTCGCCGACTTCCAGCGCCGTATGCCGGTCGGCCGCATTGCCGCCGCCGACGATCAGCTTGTCCGCGTAACGATCGATCGCATCGGCAATCTCGCCTGCCGGTCCGGTGACATGCAGGCCATCGGCCTTCGAACGGCCGACAACGCGGCTGTCGCCGGCGATCAGTGCCGCAGCACCGGCACCCTGAATGATCGGCACGAGCTTCTCCGCACGTTTCTGGAAGCTGCCGTCATCCAGGCCGTATTGCGGGAGAATGACGGATGCGACATCGCCGCCATCAAGCGCATCGGCAACGCTCTTCACCTGTTCATCGGCATCGGCGATGTCGGGCACAACAAGGACAAGGCGGCAGCGGTTTTCCGGTTCGGTCATGAAGTCTTTCCATCTGCGGCGGTTTTTCCCGCTCTATGGCGGATCCGCACTCGTTTTGAGTGAGTAATTCCGATAGAGGGGGCTTGCAAGGGGAGGAACTTCAAAAGCATGCCGCAAGATCTGTCATTCTACTACGCCGCAATCCCGGCTGTCATTCTGGTCGGGCTTGCCAAAGGCGGGATGGGCGACGCTTTGTCGCTGATCGGCCTCCCCTTTCTCGCCCTCGTCGTCGCACCCGTCGAAGCCGCCGCGATCCTGCTTCCCATCCTCGTTTTCATGGACATGATATCGCTGGTGATCTGGCGCCAGCACGGCGACTGGACGACGCTGAAGATCATGCTGCCAGGCGCCATTCTCGGTATCGCTTTCGGCTGGGCCACCTCCGCTCTCGTACCAGGCAATGTGCTGCGCATTCTCATCGGCGCCGTCACCATCGCCTTCTGCCTGCGTTATTTCTGGAACAATTTCGGCCCCGGCAAGGGGAAGGTCATCCCGCCGCGGCCCCAGCGCCCGGTGCTGGCGAGCCTTTGGAGCACGCTTTCCGGCTATGGCAGCTTCGTCGCCCATGCCGGCGGCGCGCCCTTCCAGATCTATGCCTTGCCGCTCAAGCTGCCGCCGCGGGAATTCACCGGCACCAGCGTGCGCTTTTTCGCCATCCTGAACGCCGTAAAGCTCGTTCCGTATTTCGCGCTCGGCCAGCTCGACACCCGCAATCTTCTGGCCTCCGCCACGCTCCTGCCCTTCGCTCCGCTGGCAACAATCACCGGCGCATGGTGCGTACGGCGCATGAAGCCGCAGATATTCTATCCCTTCATGTATACCATGGCGCTGATCGCCGCTTTCCTGATCCTGCGCGAAGGCATGCTCGAATAGGGTTGTCTTCCGTTGCGATGCACAATTTCCTTGCTGCAAGGGCCTGTTTGACGTAGCTTTTTGCGATGTCGAACACGGACCCCTTCGCTGCGATTGCTGATCCGAACCGGAGGTTTTTGCTGGAGGAATTGCGGCGCGCGCCGAAGACGGTCAATGAGCTTGCCGAGGGCCTGCCGATCAGCCGCCCTGCCGTGTCGCAACATCTGAAGGCGCTGCTCGAAAGCAACCTCGTTTCCGTGACCTCGGAAGGCACGAAGCGCATCTACACGGTCAACAACCGCGGCTTCGACAAGCTCAATCTCTGGCTGGATCAGTTCTGGGCCTGAAGACGCCCTTTTCTCATAAAAACGCCAGCCCGATGCCGCATGCAAGGGACTGGCGCTTGATTTCGGTTATTCACCGGGTCTTGCTTGATAGTCTAGAAAACTGGGGAATTTACCTTTTCTTTCACAAGACTGATATCCGGCGATATCCTGGAAAGATCAATGGACGGATGACTTGAGACGCTCGATCTCGTCCTTGATGCGCAGCTTACGGCGCTTGCATTCGGCAAGTTCAGTATCGGAAATAGAGGGAGATGTTCTCAGGGCATGCAACTCCTCCTCGAGAGCGACATGCTTTTTCTGGAGCGATTCAAGATGAGCTTGAACAGTCATTTGACCCTTCCTTCCTCTTACCCTTCCCCAGCCATCCATTGCTGGAGATCCAAGGTGTCAACCCGCGGACTGTGACACATTTTTAAAGGCTTGTCGAAGGCCAAAAGATGAAGACTAAGTGGCAAATTCATGATCAACACTAACTTCCCGTTACCTCTATTTGGTGATAGGAGCTTGCGGAAATTATCGGCAGACCGGACAAGGTCCGAAGACGATTATGGGGAATACAAATGGCCGATCAGGAACAGGCGGAAATCAGGCTCATGGTGGCGCGTCTGCGCCAGGAGCACGAGGATTACGACGCCGCGATCAACGCCATGATTGAGACGGGCTGCGACGCGCTGCGCATCCAGCGCATGAAGAAGAAGAAGCTGGTCATCAAGGACAAGCTCTCCAAGTTGGAAGATCAGATCATCCCCGATATCATCGCCTGAAGGAACGATTGTGACGATGACAGACAGACCGCCAGTCGCCATTATCATGGGCAGCCAGTCCGACTGGGAAACCATGAAGAATGCTGCCGATACGCTGGAGGCGCTGGAAATCGAGTATGACGCGCGTATCATTTCCGCTCATCGCACACCCGACCGGCTCGTCACTTTCGCCAAGGGCGCACGCGCGGAGGGGTTCAAGGTCATCATTGCAGGCGCCGGCGGCGCGGCCCACCTTCCGGGCATGACCGCCGCCATGACGCCGCTGCCGGTCTTTGGCGTGCCGGTCCAGTCGAAGACGATGTCCGGTCAGGACAGCCTGCTTTCCATCGTCCAGATGCCGGGCGGCATCCCAGTCGGCACGCTTGCCATCGGCAAGGCAGGCGCCATCAACGCTGCTCTTCTCGCCGCTGCCGTGCTCGCCCTCTCCGACGAGGAGATCGCCGACCGCCTCGACGAATGGCGGGAGCGCCAAAGCGCCTCGGTCGCCGAATATCCGATGGACGATCTCTGATGGTAAGAACGATAGGTATCATCGGCGGCGGCCAGCTCGGCCGCATGCTTGCCATGGCCGCGGCACGGCTGAATTTCCGCACGGTCATCCTCGAGCCGCAGACGGACAGCCCCGCCGCCCAGCTCGCCAACCGGCAGATCGTCGCCGCCTATGACGATCCGGCAGCGCTCGCCGAACTGGCTGATCTCTGCGACGTCGTGACCTACGAGTTTGAGAATGTGCCTGTTGCGGCTGCCGAAAAGCTGGCAAAAAGCGTGCCTGTCTATCCGCCGCCGAAGGCGCTGGAAGCCGCCCAGGACCGCCTCATCGAAAAACGCTTCATCAACAGCTGCGGGATCCCGACCGCCCGTTTCCATGCCATCGACAGTCAGGCCGATCTCGATTCGGCGCTGGCGGATTTCGGTGGTCAGGGCGTGCTGAAAACCCGCCGCCTTGGTTATGACGGCAAGGGCCAGAAGGTGTTCCGTTCACCGGCCGACAGTCCTGACGGGACCTATGCGGAGCTCGGCTCGGTGCCGCTCATCCTCGAAAGCTTCGTCGCCTTCGAGCGCGAGATCTCGATCATCGCCGCCCGCGCCACCGATGGCACCGTGCTCTGCTTCGACCCGGCCGAAAATGTCCATCGCAACGGCATCCTTCATACATCGACCGTACCGGCGGCGATCTCCGCTGCCACCGCCGATGCAGCACGCAAGGCTGCTGAACAAATCCTCGCCGCGCTCGACTACATCGGCGTCATCGGCATCGAATTCTTCGTGCTGGCCGATGGCAGCCTGATTGCCAACGAGATGGCACCGCGCGTCCACAATTCCGGCCACTGGACGGAAGCCGCCTGCATCGTCTCGCAATTCGAGCAGCATATCCGCGCCGTTGCGGGCCTGCCGCTCGGCAATCCGCGCCGCCATTCCGATTGCGTGATGCAGAACCTGATCGGCGACGATATCCTGGCCATCCCGGACTGGCTGAAACGCGACGACACGCTTGTGCACCTCTACGGCAAGACCGAGTCGCGCCCTGGCCGGAAGATGGGCCACGTGACGATGCTGACGGGCAAAACCACCTGAACCTTTGCCCGGACAGCGCCTGAAACCCACGGAAAAAAGCCTTCACATGGTTGACACAGGGCAGAGGCCGGGTTATCTGCTCCCCCACCTGAAGAGCGCGCCCAGCCGGCGCGCTTTTGATTGTTAAAGATACGGGCGAATGTGAATTCCCCCAGAAACATCGCGGATCAGAAAAATGAAGATCAAGAATTCGCTCAAGTCGCTCAAGGCGCGTCATCGTGACAACCGTCTCGTTCGCCGCAAGGGCCGCATCTACATCATCAACAAGCAGAACCCGCGCTACAAGGCTCGTCAGGGCTGATTGTACGCGTATCCGGTTTGCCTGCCTGCGGGCTGGTATATCGGTTGGTTGCTTCGGTGATCACGCCAAATTTGTTTGATCTTCAGCGATGGCGGGCTAATATGTCCGCCATGCGCTTTTTTGCTATGACCTCAGCGGCGCTGCCGCTTGCCCTCACCCTGTTCGTCCCTGCCCTTCCTGCCATGGCGCAGCAGAAGGACGTTATTGTCGAGCAGCCGGCCAATACCGATTCTTCGCCGAAACAGCGTCTCGACCAGCTCTATTCGCAGTTGAAGCGTGAGCGCGACCCGGACAAGGCGAGCAGCATCGCCAATCAGATCCGCATGGAATGGAACGATTCCGGCAGCGCAACCATCAATCTCCTGATGCAATGGGCCGACAAGGCGATCGAGGAAAAGCGCAATCCAGCAGCCCTAGACTTCCTCGATGAAGCCATCGCCCTGAAGCCGACCTATGCCGAAAGCTGGAACCGGCGCGCGACGCTGAACTTCGTGCTCGGCAACTATCGCAAGTCGATGGCCGATATCGAGCAGGTATTGAAAATCGAGCCTCGCCATTTCGGCGCGCTGTCCGGCATGGCGGCTATCCTCGCCACAACAGGCAATGACGACATAACGCTCAAGGCCTGGGAGCGCATTCTCGATGTCTACCCCGCAGATCGTACCGCCCAGGATCAGGTCAACACGCTCTCGGAAAAGCTTGCCGGCAACCGCACCTGACAGATCCGGCGCGCACTTGACGGCATAAGAAGGTGCACAATCTTAGCTCGATGATATCGTCACTGTGCGGTTGAAGCCATGCTTGCCGAAATCTCTGCCCTCCTTGTCCCGATAGCCGCCGCCATCGGCTATTCCTCCTACAAAGCCCGCCAGTTCGAATATGCCAATCCCAATATCGGCGAACTGACCGATATCGGCGGCTATCGCATGAATGCCGTGCATGTGCCTCGCCCAGACAGCGCCGATCTTCCGGCTCTGGTTTTCATTCATGGCGCGAGTGGCAACCTGCTGGACCAGGCTAGTGCCTTCCAAGAGCCGCTGGAAGGCCGTGCAGAGATGCTCTTCGTCGATCGCCCCGGTCATGGCTATTCGGAACGCGGCGGGCCGGAAAATGCCCTGCCTTCCGGCCAGGCCGACGCTATCGCCAGGCTGATGGAAAAGCGCGGCATCGAAAAGGCAATCATCATCGGCCATTCCTTCGGCGGCGCGATTGCCGCGGCCTTCGGCGTCCGCCATCCGGGCAAGACGGCAGGTCTGCTATTCCTCGCGCCGGCCTCCCATCCATGGCCCGGCGGCATCGACTGGTACTATCATGTCGCAACGGCGCCGGTTGTCGGCTGGCTCTTCAATCATGCAGTCGTAGTGCCTCTCGGCCTGCACCGATTGGAGCGCGGCACGCTGAATGTCTTCCGCCCCAATCCCCGCCCCGTTGATTACGTCGCCAAGACCGGCCCGTCGCTGGTGCTGCGGCCGCGCGCCTTTTACAACAATGCCCTCGATTTCAAAGGGCTTCACGAATATCTGACGGCCAATGCGCAGCACTATTCCAAGATATCAGCACCGACCGTCATCATAACGGGCGACAAGGACGAGATTGTCTGGGAACACCTGCATTCGCGGGGCCTGGCGCGGGATATCAGGGGGTCGGAACTCATCATGGTCAGAGGAGTCGGCCACAAACCGGACTATCTCGCAACTGACGTCGCCATCGCCGCCATGGAGAAGATTGCCGGCGAGCCGCGCGACCTTGCAGCAATTGCCCGCAAGGCGGAAGAGCGGCTAGCCGGCCTTTCAATCGATCAGACCGTCGGAACGGTGCCGCCATCGATGGTATATTCCGCCCCGTGAATGGAAGCGGCACGCGGCGAGGCCAGGAAGGCAACGAGCTCCGCCACCTCTTCCGGGCGCCCTGGCCGGCCGATCGATATACCCCCAAGCGAATCCATCAGCAGCTTGCGGCCACCATCCTCGTCAGTACCGGCCTCTTGCGCGATACGCCGGATCAGCGCTGTTGCAGCCGTGGTCTCGATGAAGCCAGGTGCTATGGCATTCACCCGAACGCCCTTCGGTCCGACCTCTTTCGACAATCCCTTGCTGTAAGTCGACAATCCGGCCTTGGCTGCCGCGTAGGCGAGCGTCGCTTCATAGAGCGGCAGCCGCCTCTGGATCGATGAAATATGGATGATGACGCCATGGCCGCGCTCGATCATGCCGGGCAGGAAGGCCCTGTCGAGCCGCACGGGTGCCATCAGGTTGGCATTGATGTCCGCCTGCCAGTGCTCATCGCTGAGCGCTGCAAAACCGCCGCTCGGTGCCGATGAACCGCCGACGTTATTGATGAGAATATCGAGACCGCCGAAAGCATCCAGCATTGCCGAGGCGACGCTATTGACGCCCTCCGCCGTGCTGATATCGGCCTGAACGAACAGTGACGGCATCTGCCCTTCCGGCAGTGGCGAGCGCGCGGTTGTCACGACCCTCGCGCCAGCTGCCGAAAACCGTCGAACTATCGCCTCGCCCATGCCCTTGGTGCCGCCTGTGACAAGCACACGCTTGCCAATGAACTCGTTCGGATCGAACGGAAAAGCCGGTGCAGCGCTCATGCATCGATCTCCAGATGCGTGATGGCACCACCCGCAAGCGTGAAATGATAATACAAGGTGACGGGACTGCCGGGAAAATTGCCGGCGACCAGTGCAGCCACGACCGGCGTATGAGCTTCACCGGAGATTTCCCTGGGATCGACGGTCACACCATATTTGCGCGTCGTCTCCTCCATCCATTCGCGGATTTCAGCATGACCCCGCCTGTCTTCGCCCTCATCGCGCACGCTGGCATCAGCGGCAAAGCAGGCGAGCATTCCCTCGATATCCTTCTGGTTCTTGGCAGAGTAATAGGCCGACAGCGGCTTCGGAAGCTCTATATTCATTCGCAAACTCCTCTTCGGTTGCTTCCCGAAAAGAATGGGCATAGGCTTTCCAAATGACAAGAACCTACAAGAAAGTCAGGTACTTACCTGAAAGTAAGGTACTGCAATGACACCCTATTCTGCCGCGACCGGCGTCGAGAACGTTCTGAAGATCCTGGAAGGGCGCTGGAAGCTCATCATCCTCTTCCACCTCTTCGGCGGCAAGGTGCTGCGCTTTTCGGATCTCGAACGGGCCATCCCCGCAATCTCGCAGAAGATGCTGATCCAGCAACTGCGCCAGATGGAAAATGACGGCATCGTGCTGCGTATCGTCCACCATCAGGTGCCGCCCAAGGTGGAATATCGCCTGACCGACTGGGGCCAGGCCCTTTGCCCCGCTTTAGACGCCCTGTTGAAATGGGCAGCCCTGAAGGACAAGGACCTGACCGGCATGGTATTCACTCCCGAGGAGGCCGTCGACAAGACGGTCTGACCCACTCAAGCCGCAAGGTGAATGCCGCCGTCGCAGGTCAGGACATGACCGCTCATGAAACCATTCGAGACCAGAAATGCCACGGCCCTGGCGACGTCATCCGGCCGGCCGGTGCGGCCGACCGGTGTGCGCCCGGCAAAATCTTGAAAGACGGCCTGACGCTGCTCGGCAGGCAGGAAGTCCCACCACGGCGTATCGATCACACCGGGCGAAACACCATTCACGCGCAATGGCTTCAGCTCGGCTGCGAGCACCCGCACCATCGCCTCGATGCCGGCATTGACGGCAGCCAGACCAGCAGTCCCCGGCATGGCGGCCAGCGCGCTGACGGCGGAAACGAAAGTGATGCTGCCGTTCGGCTTCAGGAAAGGCAGAGCCGCTTGTGCTGTTGCCGCTTGAGGGATCAGCTTCGTCCGGAAGCCCGCCAGCAGATCGGCCATATCGAGCGTTGAGAAGGGGCCGGCTCCATGGCCGCTGCCAAGCGCCAGCACCAGGTGATCGAACGATCCGAGACCTTCGAAAGCCTGCCTCACCGCGGCGGGATCTCGGGCATCGATGGCAATCGTCGCGATCTCGCCGGAAAGATTGTCAGCCGACGCCTTGAGCTTTGTCTCGTCCCGTGCGGCGGAGGTGACGCGAAATCCCTGTTCCAGAAGCAGTTTGACCGTGGCGAGGCCGATACCCGAAGAGCCACCGATAACGACTGCATGCTGTAATGACATGAGAATACTCCCTTGAATGATCTGGCCCCCGACTTGCTTTGCCGGAGACGTTCTCATCTTGCGGAGCTCAAAAATCGCAAACAGGCCTAATTTTATCCTGGTATCGATACTGATATGATGGCCGCTATGGATCAGAAGCTGGATACGTTCGATGCCCGCCGCCGCGAGTTCGCGGCCTTCCTGCGCTCTCGCCGTGAACGCCTGCGGCCGACCGATGTCGGCCTGCCGGAAGGCTTCCGCCGCCGGACACCGGGGCTCAGGCGCGAAGAACTCGCCATGCTCGCAGGCGTCGGCACCACCTGGTACACCTGGCTTGAGCAAGGCCGCGACATCCATCCTTCCCCTCAGGTGCTGAATGCACTGGCGGACGCGCTTCGCCTTGATGAAGCAGAACGCCAGCATCTCATCACGCTGAATAGCCGCCAGTTGCCGCAACCGCTTTCGTCAGCACCCGAGGTGGTCGATGAACCGCTTCGCCGGATGCTTGATAATCTGGAACATCAGCCGGCTTATGTGCTCGGCCGACGCTGGGACGTGCTTGCCTGGAACCGCGCGGCAGACTTGCTGTTCGGCGGTTATGACCGGCTGGGGCCGGACGAGCGCAACACCATGCACCGGCTGTTTGCCGATGATTTCCATCGCAGCCTGCTGGTCGACTGGGAGGCCGTCGCCCGCGTCTCGCTCGCCATGTTCCGCGCCGACAGCGCCCGCTATGCCGGCGACCCGGATTTCGAGCGGCTCATCGCTCTGCTCCAGCAGGCGAGTCCGGAATTCCGCGCCTGGTGGCCACGCCATGAGGTCGTGGCTCCGCTCACCGGCGTGAAGCGCCTGAACCATCCGGTCAAGGGCCTGATGGCCTTCGAACACACAGGCCTTGCGCTGATGAGCCAGCCGGACATGAAGCTGATCGTCTACACGCCTCTCGACGAACACGACACGAACAGGAAACTCGCCGAGCTTCTCGCCTGATTATTGTCTGCCGCGGAAGTGACGCCATATCTTTCCCATCGCCGTCCTTCGAGGGGAAATTCATGGACCGCCTTCACAGACAATCCGTCGCCATTCTCGCCGCCATCTCGCTTTGCCTCGCGCCATTGCCAGCCTTTGCTGCCTCGCCTGCGCCTGTCGAAGCCGAACATGGCATGGTCGTCACTGCCCAGCATCTGGCAACCGATGTCGGTGTCGACGTGCTGAAGAGCGGTGGCAATGCTGTCGATGCCGCGGTCGCAGTCGGTTATGCGCTGGCTGTCGTTTATCCGACAGCCGGCAACCTCGGCGGCGGCGGTTTCATGACGATCCGCCTGAAAGACGGACGGACGACCTTTCTCGATTTCCGCGAACGCGCGCCGCTCGCGGCAACCGAGACCATGTATCTCGACGCCAAGGGCGATATCGTTCCCCGCGCCAGCCTCGACGGCTATCTCGCCGTCGGCACACCGGGTTCGGTCATGGGATTCGAGACAGCCCGCGAGAAATACGGCACGAAGAAGCGCGAGGAACTGATCGCGCCAGCCCTGAAATATGCAGCGGAAGGCTTCACGCTGGAGCAAGGTGATACGGCAAGCTTTGCCGGCAGCGCCAAGCGGCTTGCCAAGGATGAAGAGGCCGCAAAAATCTTCCTCAAGGCCGGCGGCAGCCCCTATTCGCCCGGTGAAAAACTGGTGCAGCCGGATCTGGCCGCTGTCCTACAATCGATCTCGGAAAAAGGCCCCGACGCCTTCTATAAGGGCGCACCGGCCGATGCGATCGTCAAGGCGAGCCAGGCCAAGGGCGGCATTCTCGCCAAGGAGGATTTCGAGCAATACAGGGTGCGGGAACTGAAACCGATCGAATGCAATTACCGCGGCTATGACATCATTTCCTCACCACCGCCCTCCTCCGGCGGCGTCATCATCTGCGAGATCCTGAACGTCCTCGAAGGCTATCCGCTTTCCTATCTCGGCTATGGATCGACCGAAGCCGTGCATATAATGGTCGAGGCCATGCGTTATGCCTATGTGGACCGCAACGCTGCGCTCGGCGATCCCGATTTTATCGACAACCCCGTCTCCAAGCTGCTGGACAAGAACTATGCCAAGGAGATCCGCGCCAAGATCGATCCCTACAGGGCCGGTACGTCGGCCAATCTGAAGCCGCTCGGCGGCAAGGAAAGCACGGAGACGACGCATTATTCCGTTATCGATGACGAAGGCAATGCCGTTGCCGTAACCTATACGCTGAACGGCTCCTTCGGCGCCGGTGTGGTCGCACCCGGCACCGGCGTGCTGCTTAACAACGAGATGGACGATTTCACCTCCAAGCCCGGCGTGCCGAATCTCTATGGCCTTGTGCAGGGCGAGGCCAATGCCATCGCACCGAAGAAGACGCCGCTGTCTTCTATGAGTCCAACGATCGTCACCAAGGACGGCAAGCCCTTCATGGTGATCGGCAGCCCCGGCGGCTCGCGCATCATCACGATCACACTGGAAACGATTCTCAACGTCGTCGATTTCGGCATGGACATCAGCCAGGCGGTCAACGCCCCGCGCATCCATCACCAATGGCAGCCGGACACCGTCTACCTGGAGCCCTTTGCGCTCTCTCCGGATACTGAAAAGGCGCTTGCCGAGATGGGTTACAAACTCGCGGGTGGCAATGGTGCTCCGGTCTGGGGACAGGCGGCTGGCATCCTCGTCGGAGGCAAAAGCCTTGCAGCCATCGAGAAGGGTGGTGGCGCCCGCTACAACGGCGCAATGGACAGCCGCGCGACCGAAGGCTCGGCCAACGGTTATTGACAGGCCGGGCTTCAGCGGATCCTGACGCGAACGAAATCGCCGTCGATCTCGACGCGCGGCATGGCGCCCGGCACGCTCGGCTGCCGGGCATCGACCCAGGAAGCTTTTGCCGTCACCCTGTAGTCTATCGGCACACTGTCTCCGAACCCGAGATAAGCATCGAGTGCGCGAGCACGGATCGATACTCTTTCGTCCGCTTCGACCCTGTCGAAATCAAGGGAAGCCCGCACGGCATCGGCACGGATATCGATGCCACTGGCATGGCCGTCAAAGGTCACGTCAGCCGCTTTTCCGGCAATGGCGAGATCGGAGAAATGGCCATCGAGCCTTGCCGTGAAGGCGCTCTGATCGATCCTGAGGGCCGCGCCGGCGGGCACATTGGCATTGACCTCGATCACGCAGTCGGACGGGTCCAGCCAGGACGATGCGGCAATATCGATATGCAGGACCGTGCCGTCGACACGCATGTTGCTGTTGTCACGGCAATCGGCGAAGTACCAGCTCGAATACCAGGATGAGAACCAGCCCTTGCGTCGCCCACTGAGTGATGCCCCATAAGGCTGGTCGCTTCGCGTGGTGATGTTGATCGAGCTGGCATCGCCGCTGATGGCGACGGCCCGTACGCCGGAAAGGTCGGAAATTGCAGTGGTCGACACCTTATCCGGCAATGCGGAAGCGGAGGCTACCAGAAGCACCGGCATGACGAGAAGAATGGCCATCGGAAATCCGTTCATGATTGCGACCTCCTATCGAGGACACCGGCAGGATGGATTTTCAGGCCCATTTCGAGACCTCGATCACGATCCGGGTCGACCGCGAACGCAATCGGGTTCATTCTGAGATCATTGTTGCTGTTCGGATATCACCGATGATCTTTGTTCCCCTGCCCTTCGTCGTGGCTCTTCTGCTTGCCATCCTGCTCATCCGCATGCTGCGGCAGGGAGATGGATCGCTCGCCGAAAAGCGACCTTTCCTGCTGCTGATCGGGTTCTATGTCCTCCAATCCGTGGTGATCGGCATCCGCTGGGGCTATGACATCATCGAGATCATGCCTCTTCAGTCGTTGATCGCGACAACGATCGCGGCTCTCGCCTGGGTCTGCTTCAAGGGGCTGGCCATGGAAGAGCTGCCCACCCTCTCCCGTTTCTGGCCGCACCTTCTGCCGACGGCCGCGATCATGGTTCTCATCGCCCTTTATCCTGAGCCGATCAGCCTCGCCATTATCCTGATCTTCCTCGGCTACGGTGCAGCACTGCTCTGGCTTGCCCGGCATGGCCCGGATGCGCTCGTCGCCTCCCGCCTTGACGGTGCAGTGCTTTCCTATCGTTCGCTGCAGATCACCGGCTTCGCCCTCATCGCTTCTGCCATCACCGACGTCATTATCAGCTTCGATTTCACCAAGACCGGTGGCATCCATGCAGGCGCCATCGTAGCGCTCGGGAATGTCATCGCGCTACTGATTCTCGGCACCGCCGCCTCGGTGGCGAGCAGCGGCAGTACAGTCGAAGCGACATCCGCGGAACCGCCCCCGCCGCCACCGGCAACGGAGGAAGACGCAGCGGTCGCCGCAGCCCTCGATGCGCTGATGCGCGCTCGTCAACTCTACCGCGATCCCGAACTCAATCTCAGCCGCATTGCCCGCAGGATGAACCTGCCCGCCCGGCGCGTCTCCACGGCCGTCAACCGCATCCACGGCATGAGCGTCTCACAATATGTGAACGACCTCCGCATCCGCGCCGCCTGCGAGCAGCTGATCGGCACCGATCACTCGATAACGCAGGTGATGTTCGACTCCGGCTTCATCAGCAAGTCCAACTTCAACCGCGAGTTCGCGCGTATGAATGGCGAAAGCCCGACACAGTTCAGACGACGGCGCATCCCCCAGGAATCGGGTGGCACAGCGTCCAATGTCATATTCATGTCACCGTGACAAAGTCGCCGTTCACAAGCAAAGATGCGCGCTCTATGCATGAGCGGCATTCAGCAAAAAGAGATTCCCATGGCTTCCATTGAAATGATCGTTGCCGCCCGGGCTCGCCTGCGCGGTCATGCGCGGCGCACGCCGCTTCTCTCCTCCCCCTTTCTCGATGAAATCGCCGGCCGGCGGCTGTTCGTGAAGGCCGAATGCCTGCAGCATACCGGCTCCTTCAAGTTCCGCGGTGGCTGGTCCGCCGTCTCGGGCATCGATCCGGACCTGCGCAAGAAAGGCGTCATCGCCTTCTCCTCTGGTAACCATGCACAAGGTGTCGCCCTTGCCGCCCGCATGCACGGCATCCCCTCTGTCATCATCATGCCGAGCGACGCGCCGAAGCTGAAGATCGCCAACACGCGGGCCTTCGGCGCCGAAGTCGTGCTCTACGACCGCGCCAATGACGACCGCGACGAGATCGGCGCGAAGCTCTCGGCCGAACGCGGGTTGACGCTCATCAAGCCCTTCGATGAGCCGCTGGTCATTGCCGGCCAGGGCACCACCGGGCTGGAAATCGCCGAACAGACGGAAGAGGAAGGCGTCAGGAATGCCGAAGTCCTCGTTCCCTGCGGCGGCGGCGGCCTGAGTTCCGGCATCGCCCTGGCATTGGAAGCAAGCGCACCGGGTTTTCGCGTCCGTCCCTGCGAGCCGGAAAACTTCGACGACACGACGCGCTCGCTTGCCTCGGGTAAGATCGAGCGCAATGCTTCGCTCACGGGCTCGATCTGCGATGCGATCGTCACGCCGCAACCGGGCAACATCACCTTCCCGATCCTGAAACGCCTGGCCGGACAGGGCGTTGTCGTCACCGACGATGAAGCACTGCGCGCTGTCGCACTTGCCTTCATCCGCCTCAAGATCGTCGTCGAGCCAGGCGGGGCCGTTGCCCTTGCCGCTGCACTCTTCCACGGCGACCAGTTGGACAGCGATACGGCAGTCGTCGTCACCTCAGGCGGCAACATCGACGCCGGCGTGTTTACCACAGCGCTGGAGCGCTTCGGCTAAAAGCCGGCAACTTAACGACGAAGACCCTGATCGCGATCGGCGACGACCCCGATCATGATCGGGGTCTTCCTCACCTGAAAAACAGCGAAACCTCGTCTCGCCGCCATGTGGCGGTCTTCGTTCCGAGGTTTTCATGATACATCTTCTCATCCAGCTGCTGTCGGCCTGCCTTCTTGCCGCCAACACTCCGGTACATACGGCCAACACTGTCGGTCTGTCCTTCTTCTCGGTTCCTGTGCCGGAACGCGGCGGCATCATGGACATCACGCTCTGGTATCCGGCGACGGCAGGCGGAACGCCCGTCCTGGTCGGTGACAGTCCGCTTTTCAAAGGCGAGGCCGCACAACAGGGCGCACCTGCCGCTGCCGGCAGCCATCCCTTGATCCTGCTTTCTCATGGCGGTCTGAAATCCGGTCCGTTCATCGGCGCCTGGATGGCATCGCGCCTCGCGTCGAAGGGCTTCGTGGTGGCGATGATGCGACAGCCGGATCCGCAGATGATGACGAGCGAAGAGAGCCTTCACGAGATATGGCTGCGGCCCGCTGATCTCTCCGCAGCCCTGAACGCAATCGAGAAGGGCGGCACGCTGCCTGCAACGATAGACCACAACCGTATCGGCGTGCTGGGCTTCCTAGTCGGCGGGACATCCGCACTTTCGATTGCTGGCGGCCACCTCGATCCGGAGAGCTTCGCGCGCTCCTGCGATCCCGGCGGCACAGGCATCGACTGCGCCGAGTTCGCCAGCGCCGGTATCGATCTCCATTCCATCGACAGGCAGAAGCTCGCCCGCTCCCATCTCGAACCGCGGGTGAAGGCGGTCGTCGTCATCGATCCTGAATTCGGCGCCAGCTTCGCGCCTGAAAGCCTCGCGCGCATATCGATCCCCGTCCGGCTGATCAATCTCGGCACCCCGGAAACCATCTGGCCGGGGCTGCGCGCGTCAGGCCTGAAGGACGCAATACAAAACGCACGTCACGATCTCCTGACGGGCGCTTCGCAATACAGCGCCTTCAGCGAATGCAAACCGTCAGGCGCCGCCATCCTTCGCAAGGAAGGTGAAGAGCCTCTCTGCGACGATCCGAGGGGAACAAGCCGGACGGCTATCCATGATCGCCTCGCGGAGATGGTGGCAGCGGCCTTCAGTACGAACCTCCCTCGATAGAAAATATCGTCCGCAGCGACCTGCCGCGGACGATGCCATTCTCTGTCGATCGCCGTTATCCGACCTTGTAGCGCGGAGCCGGCGCCGAGCGAGACAGGTTCGGCATCAGCGCCTGGCGTGCCTGTTCATAAGCGGCGAGCAGGCCGGCATCTTCGAGCGCCGGGATCGTCGCAAATTCACCCTCGGCAAGACCTGCCAGTGACGCGTCGACCATGTTTTCAGCTGACATGACGATCTCGCCCGGCAGATGCTCGACCGGCGTGCCGGCAATGCCCCAGAACTCTGTGGCGGTGGCGCCTGGCAACACGACCTGGACGCGGATATTCTTGTCGGCAAGCTCATGCTTCAGTGACTGGCTGAAGGCGAGCACGAAGGCTTTCGTTCCGCCATAGACGCCGTTGAGAATCTCAGGCGCGATCGCCACGATCGAGGCGATATTGATGATGGTGCCGCCACCGCGGGCGACGAGACCGGGCACGGCGGCGTAGGTCAATCGCATCACCGCCGTCACGTTGATATCCACCATCTCCTGCATCTTGTCGACGTCGGAGGCGAGCAGCGGCGCAGTGCCTCCGAAGCCGGCATTGTTGACCAGCATGGTGATGCTCCGGTCTTCCTTCAGTACCTTCTCGACTTTGACGAGATCGTCTTTCTTGCCGAGATCGGCAGACAACGTCTCGACGGTGCGGCCCGTTTCATCGGCCAGCCGCCTTGCCAGCGCCTTCAGCCGCTCGTCATTGCGGGCGACGAGGATGAGGTTGTAGCCCTGCTTTGCCAGCCGTTGCGCATAGATTGCGCCGATGCCCGAGGATGCACCTGTGACCAGCGCCGTACCCTTATGCTCCTGTGCCATGATCTTCTCCATTTCGTGCGCCGGCCCGATTGCCTTGCGCTTGAGGAGAGTTTTACGCCCGATTGCCGATGTCCCAAATGTCATATATACCACCTTTTAGGACATCCACTTTTCGAGACATGACCCATGCAGCAAATCGGTTTCCTGCTCTTTCCCGGCTTCCAGATCATGAGCCTCGCTGCCGTCTCTGCCTTTGAATTCGCCAATCTGGAACTTGGCGAGAAGGCTTACGATATTCATTATCTCTCCGAGACCGGCGGCCCGATCGCCAATTCGCTCGGCATGATCATCGAGACCGAAGCCTTCGGCGATCCCGCTTTCGACACGCTGATCGTTGCCGGCGCACCTGACGTCAGGCTGCCCAGCGAGGCCGAGGCGGATTTCATTCGCGCGGCCCTTCCCGTGACACGCCGCCTGGCCTCGATCTGCACCGGTGCCTTCCTTCTCGCCGATGCCGGCGTTCTTGATGGCCGCCGCGCCACCACCCACTGGTATCTCGCTCGCGAACTGCAAAGCCGCTATCCGCAGATCAGGATGGAAGAGGATCGCATCTACATCATCGACGGTTCCGTCTGGACCTCAGCGGGCATGACGGCTGGTGTCGATCTGGCTTTGGCCATGGTCGAGAAAGACCATGGCCTGGAGATCGCCCGCGCTGTTGCCCGCAAGCTGGTCGTCTATCATCGTCGCGCCGGCGGCCAGTCGCAGTTTTCCGCCCTTCTGGAACTGGAGCCGAAATCCGACCGCATCCAGAAGGCGCTTGCACATGCCCGCAGCAATCTGAAATCCACGCTCTCGGTCGAAGAACTGGCCGAGGCTGCACATCTGAGCCCCCGTCAATTCAGTCGTACCTTCCGCGCCGAAACGGGTCAGTCGCCGGCAAAGGCCGTCGAGAACCTGCGCCTGGAAGCGGCTCGCCTGATGATGGAACAGGGCCGTCATCCAATCGATATCGTCGCCCGCGAAACCGGCTTTGCCGATCGCGAGCGTATGCGCCGCGCCTTCCTGCGCGCCTTCGGCCAGCCGCCGCAGGCAATTCGTCGGGCGGCCCAGCAGGAACTGCAGGCGTGATGTGACAGGCAAAGCCGAATGCACCCTCTCTGGTCGCGGCGGAGGTGGAGGGGGTGGATGGGGTTCGGTGCATTTTTCCAAGAGTAGCCGTAAGCGCCGCTATACAGCCACGTTGAGTACCGACATAAGTGGCTTCCGGCAGGTTTGATCAAATAACCCCATCCACACCCTCCACTCGATTCAAATCAATATATATCAATTACTTGAGCTGGAGGGGTAACCCCGTCCACACCCTCCATTTGAACGTGAACCCCCTCCACCGAGAGCATTGAGCGTCCATTTCGGAGACACAAAGGGCGCTCTCTTCTTCAATCCGGGCATCTTGTGGAGGAGGTTACCTGAAGTGGAGGGGGTTCGATACGAAACAACCCCCTCCACATCAATCATGCCGCGCAAAAGCGTGCAGCTGTTTTGCGATACGCCTCAACCTTGCTGAAGCGCCCTGCGGATGGCGATTTCGACAGGCGAGTAGGCACCATCCTCACGCGCAAGCTTTAGCGGCTCGGAAGGCGCGAGGCCCGGCTGCGCCATGAAGCGCGGTTCCTTGCCCCGATGCATCTGTGCTGCATGGATGAGGAACGGATGGCACAGATAGACCGTACCCGCCTGCCCCGTCGCCAGAGCAAGCGGCCTGTCCTCGCCGACATGCTCCAGCCAAAGATGCGCCATGCCAGCCTCACCGGCCGGCTCCAGAAGCCTTGCGATGTCCTTGTGCGACCCGACCCGGATACGCGTCGGCGCGTCTTCTTCGCCGACATCCGAGAACAGGAAGAGCATCAGGAGCGCCCGTCCGCGTGAGTTGATATTCACCCGCCAGGCGGAAAAATCCCGCTGCTCGCCCGGGTTTCCATCCGCTCCCGGAAAGCTCAGATCCACATGCCAGCCGGCATCGCCGGGATCGTCAGGATGCGGAAAGCGGACCGGGAAGCTGCCAAGACCGCTGCGCGGCTCCCAGCGTCCCTTGCCCACGAGCTGATCGAAAGCCGAATGCAGCAGGGGCGTGTTGACTGCCGTCTCGAACGGTCCGCCGCCGTAGCCGGCAAGCCGGACGACCGGCTGCACCCAGCTTTTCGGATCGTCGGGATCAAAAGGGATATCCCGCCACATGATGGCGCGGGCCTCCTCGGCCACGTTGCGGGGAAAAGCATCATCGACGCGTACGAAGCCGTCTTCGATGAATTGCTCGATCTGCGCGGCGCTGAGCGCCGGCGGGTAAACGGTAGATGTCATGAAATATCTCTCTATCGCCAAACCCTGCCGGCATCATCCATTCGCCTGACGCAGGGTGGTTACAGTCCACGGTAACGCACCAGCCAACCGGCTGGTTAAGCGGCCGCATCTTCCTTTGCCCGAAGGCAGAGCCTTAGAGGCTCAAGAAGAAGACCGTGGCGATGTTGAGAGCGATCATTTTCATAGTGGGGAGAAGCTATTGGTTTCCGCCCGGAGGGTCAACACCTCACCCGAACCTTCGCAGCGCCTTCCCCTGATCGGATGGAATGGAAACATACCGCACCGCCTCATGCACCGACTGCAGCACCAGTTCCGCCAGCCGCCTCGTTGCAGCATCCGGCTCCGCGTCCGCTCGATGCAAGACCAGCCCCAGGTCAGGCAGTTCCGGCAGGCCGGCTTCCCCTGGCGCCAGCATCCGCACCTTGGCAGGCAGCCCGATAGGCGTACGCACCGTAATACCCAGCCCTGCAGCGGTTGCCGCCCAGAGGCCGCCGAGGCTTGGACTGACGAAGGACAGCCGCCAGGAGATACCGGCCTCATCCAGCACTTTCGTCGCGGCGTTCCTGAGCAGGCAGGGCGCCTCGAGCGAAGCCAGCGGCATCGGCTCGCCGCTTCCAGCCGCCCATGCCGGCATCCCGCTCGCCGGACCGATCCACCGCATCGGCACATCGGCGATATGCTCGCAATGCGCGGTCAAGGTGCTGACGCTCCAGGCGAGCGCCAGATCGAGCTTGCCCGTCGTCACGCGTTCCAGAAGCTCGGCATTGCGCACCACCCGCGCCTCGATACGCACCTTCGGATGCGCCCGCGCAAAACGCCCAAGCACCTCGGGCAGCAGGTTCTCGCCGAAATCCTCCTGCAGGCCGAGCCGCACCCAGCCCTCCAGCTCGACGCTCTGCACCGCCGCGACCGCTTCGTCATTCAGATCGAGCAACCGCCGGGCATAGGCAAGCATTGTCTCACCGGCTTCCGTCAGCGCCAATCTACGTCCCGATTTGCGGAAGATCGGCGTACCGGCCTGCTCCTCCAGCCTTTTGAGCTGTGCACTGACGGCGGATGTCGACCGTCCCAGCCGATCCGCCGCCTTGGCGAAATTGCCGACATCCATGCCGGTCGCAAACGTTCTCAGCACATCCAGATCGAACGTAACCCGCCTCATCCAACAATCCCATTTTAAAGGACAATAAGTCCATAAAATTCTGATTTTCTGTATTATCGTGGCGTGGCATGCTTCTCCTGTCAAGACACACAACAAGGAGGCATCCAATGCCGTTTGCTCGCATCTCCCTTCTGAAGGGCAAGTCGCCGGATTATCTGCGCGCCCTTTCGGACAACATCCACAAAGCCATGGTGGAGACCTTCAACGTGCCACCTGCCGACCGCTTCCAGATCATCCACCAGCACGAGCCGGGCGAATTGATCTTCGACCGGAATTACCTCGCCGGCCCGCGCTCGGATGATTTCGTGCTGATCGCGATCACGGCTGGCAAGCCGCGGACGACCGAAATGCGCAAGGCTTTCTTCCGCCGAACCGTCGAACTGCTGCAGCAATCGTCTGGCCTGCGCCCGGAAGATGTGATGATCGTCATCTCGACCAGCGAACCGGACGAATGGTCCTTTGGCGACGGCCTAGCGCAGATGGCCGAGCCCGGCTGGGAAGCCCGCGCCATGGGAGTTCCATCATGAGCGAGGCCAACCCGAAGACGATGACCATCTGCCGCCCCGGCAATGCCACCCGCGCTCCGGAAGGTATTTCGAATGCGCCCTTCTGGGTCGAAATGCTGCTCGACAGTCGGATCGATGGCGAAAACACCGCCATGCGCGCAACCCTGGATCCTGGCACCGTCACCCACTGGCATACGCATCCGCGCGGCCAGTTTCTTTATGTCCTCTCCGGCGTCGGTCTCGTGCAGCGGGAGGGTGAACCAGTCGAGGAAGTCAGAACCGGTGATGCAATATGGTTCGCTCCGGACGAGCTTCACTGGCACGGGGCAACAGCCGAGAGTCCCTTCAGCTACTTGAGCATCCAGGGCTTCGAGAAGGGACGCTTTGTCGATTGGCGGAACGTGGAGGAACCTCAGCGATGATGGCAATGCAATATTCCGTCACCCTGGCCGCCGACTACGACATGGAGATCATCGACCGCCGCATCCGCGACAAGGGGCCGGCGATGGACGGCTTCCCGCAGCTTGGTTTCAAGGCGTTTCTAAGCGCTCGCCATGGTGAGTTCGGCAGCGGTGAAAACCTCTATGCGCCCTTCTATCTCTGGGATCAGCCGGAAGGCGCCTGCGACTTCATCTGCGGCCCCGGCTTTGCTGCGCTGACTGGCGCCTTCGGCCGGCCGAGCATTCGCCACTGGATCGTCTGGAGTGCGCAGGTCTCGTCCGACCTCGGCAATGCCCGCTTCGCCGACAGCGAATATCGCGCCATCGAGCCGCATGCCCAACTGCCCGACCTGCGACAGCAGGAGGTTGACCTGGCAAAGCAGGAAGCCGGCGGCAAACATGTGCTCGCCCGCATCGCCGCCTTCGATCCACATGACTGGACGATGGTGCGTTTCGGTCTCTATGCAAAGGCGCCTCCCGCCTCAGGCACTAATCAGATCTATCGCGTCGGCCACCTCTCCCGCGGCCGAAGCGCATAAAGCGAAATCGAAAAACAAAAAGCGCCCCTCTTTCGAGGAGCGCTTCGCATTTTCTAGCTTGAAAACGATCAGATGCCGCTCTGGCCGTCGGAGCCGATATAGGCGATGCGCAGCATATTGGTCGCGCCCGGTGTGCCGAGCGGCACGCCGGCGGAGATGATGATGCGATCGCCCGGCTTGCCGAAGCCTTCCGCAGCAACGATGCGGCAGGCGCGGTTGACCATGTCGTCGAGGTCGGTTGCGTCATGCGTGACGACGCAATGCATGCCCCAGACGACGGACAGGCGGCGCGCCGTCTTAATGATCGGCGACAGAGCGATGATCGGCACCTGAGGACGCTCGCGCGAAGCGCGCAGGCCGGTCGTGCCCGAAGAGGTGTAGCAAACGATGGCCGACAGCTTCAGCGTCTCGGCGATCTGACGGGCGGCAAGCGAGATAGCATCCGCACCGGTTGCTTCCGGCTGGGCGCGCTGCGCGTAGATGATGCCGGGATAGTGCGGATCCTTCTCCACCGTGCTCGCAATCGAGGCCATCATCGAGACGGCTTCGACCGGATAGGCGCCGGATGCGGATTCAGCCGACAGCATGATCGCATCCGCGCCTTCGAAGACGGCGATGGAAACGTCAGACACTTCGGCGCGGGTCGGAACCGGCGAAGAAATCATCGATTCCAGCATCTGCGTGGCGACGATGACAGGCTTGCCCGAACGGCGGCAGGAGCGGATAAGCTGCTTTTGAATGCCAGGAACAGCTTCGAGCGGCATTTCGACACCGAGGTCACCGCGGGCCACCATCAGCGCGTCGGAAAGCTCGATGATTTCTTCGATGCGTTCCAGAGCCTGCGGCTTCTCGATCTTCGACATCAGGCCGACGCGGCCACGGGCGATCTTGCGCACTTCGGCGAGGTCATCGGGGCGCTGGACGAAAGAGAGCGCCACCCAGTCGACGTCGTCGGTCGCAAGAACCGCGTCGAGGTCGGCACGATCCTTATCGGTCAGCGCACCGACGCCGAGCAACGTGTCGGGCAGGCTGACACCTTTGCGGTCGGAAATGCTGGTACCGGCGATAACGGTCGTGACAATGGTCTTGCCATCGCACTTTTCAGCGCGCAGCGCCAGCTTGCCGTCATCGATCAGCAGGCGGTGACCCGGCCGAACGGCCTCGAGAATTTCAGGATGCGGCAGGAAAACGCGCGTATTGTCGCCGGGGGTATCGTTGCTGTCGAGCGTGAAGGTCTGGCCGGGCTTCAGCTCCACCTTCACATTGGCGAATTTGCCGACGCGCAGCTTCGGACCCTGAAGGTCCGCCAGAATGCCGATCGGCCGGCCAGACCGGGCTTCGACAGCGCGAATGCGCTGCACGAGCATACGCATCACATCATGGCTCGCATGGCTCATGTTGATGCGGAAAATATCCGCACCCGCCTGGTGCAGCTTCTCGATCATCGATTCCTCGGAGGAGGCCGGGCCGAGGGTGGCGAGGATTTTAACTTTGCGGTTACGCTTCATCAATTCTGGCTTTCTTGCGTCCCTGGGGTGTCGGAGAGTTGAACCATCCAGCTACCCTGGCGGCCCGTATCGTATTCCTTGAATCCCATCTTTTGATAACCCCGGGCATAGCAGTCCTGCACGCCCGCGATCTTGAATTCATTTTCCGCCACGCACATCTGCACGTCACCCGTCCATCGGCCTCCCCGGGCGGCATCTTCTGCGTAGAGGTAATAATAACGCGACTGTAATTCCCCCTCGATCAGCGTGGCGCAGGTCGTTGCCGGCACCTGCCACCAACCCTCGGTGACCCAGCCCTCCTTCGCGCGATATCCGATCGCAACGCCAACCAGATTTTGCGTACCATTGCATACACGGAAATCCGCGCGCGCGGCATCGGCGATGAAGAACGGCGAAACGGCTGCAAGAGCGAACAATGCGAGACGGACCAGCGGCCCGGACCGCGTGAGGAAACTTGGCGCGGCTTGGATCAACACGGCTCCCAAATAGCTCCACGGTTATTCGTTGTCCGTGTCTTCTTGCGCCGCCGTCAAGCGAAAGTCAACGCGATGCTAATCGATTATATTTCCTTTCATAACCGTCCGCTGAGCGCATCTCGTCGCGCTGGCCCTGCCCATCGCGCTTGAACCGGCCGAACGCGCATGCAATCACTGGCCAAAGACGCGAAATGACAATCGGCAATTTCCTGATGGACCACTTCCAATCCTTCGAAATCCTACCCGGCCAACATGACAAAGGCATGGTGATCCTCGGCGATCATGCCATGAACCGCCTGCCCGAACGATATGGCCGGCTCGGCCTGCCGGAAAGCGCCTTTCTCAGGCATATTGCTTACGACATCGGCATCGAGGGCCTGACCCGCCGGCTTTGTGCGCAACTGGGCGTACCCGGTGTGCTCGGCGGTTTTTCGCGCCTGCTGATCGACCCCAACAGAGGTGAGGACGATCCGACCCTGATCATGAAGATATCTGATGGCGCCATTATCCCCGGAAACCATCCGATTACTGAGGAGGAATGGAACTACCGGATCGAGGCCTTTCACAGACCCTATCACAATGCCGTGTCGGAGACGATCGACAGGGTGGCGAATGCGACCGGCAAAGCGCCGCTGGTGCTCTCCCTCCACTCCTTCACGCCCGCCTGGAAGGGCATTCCCCGTCCCTGGCATGCCGCAGTGCTTTGGGATAGCGACGACCGCGCCGTCGGTCCATTGCTTGAAAAACTGCGTGCCGATCCCGATCTCCTCGTCGGTGACAACGAACCCTATGACGGTGCGCTGAAGGGTGACACCATGTACCGCCATTGCATGATCACGGGCATCCCGCACGCGCTTCTGGAAGTACGCCAAGACCTCATCAGCGATGAGGCCGGTATCGAGGAATGGGCGGTGCGTCTGGCTCCAATCTTTGCGGAGATGAACGCCGATCCAGCCCTTCATGCATACAGCGTGCACACTTCACGCACCGGCCTCTATTGAGTAAAAGGACCTGGCCCATGACCACGCTCAGCAAGGAACAGAAGACGGAATTCGAGGCTGCCGCCTTCCGCCGGCTGATCACGCATCTTCGCGAACGAACCGACGTGCAGAACATCGATCTGATGAATCTTGCCGGCTTCTGCCGCAACTGCCTATCCAACTGGTACCGCGAGGCTGCGGAAGCCGAAGGCATCGCCGTCACGAAGGACGAATCGCGCGAGATCGTCTACGGGATGCCCTACGAGGACTGGAAGAACCTTCATCAGACGGAAGCATCGCCTGTGCAAAAGGCAGCTTTTGAGGTGAACAACCCGCATAAATAGGCCACGCGGTCTCAAATCGCCTTGACGCTGGCTGCACTTCGCGGCAGTCACTGGCAACCGAATGCATATCCCGAAATCAGGAGAACACGATGTCTGATGCACATGGCGTCGCCCGCGATCAGCTCCGCGCTTTTGTCGAGCGTATTGAACGCCTGGAAGAAGAAAAGAAGACAATCGCGGACGACATCAAGGACGTCTATGGCGAAGCCAAGGGCATGGGCTTCGACACCAAGATCCTCAAGAAGGTCGTTGCCCTTCGCAAGAAGGACGAGCAGGAACGCATGGAAGAAGATGCGATCCTCGACACCTACCTGCACGCCCTCGGCATGATCGAATCCCCGCCGGAAGGCTGAGGATCAGTCATCTGCTTTTCCAGAGAGCCGCCGCTTTGGTGGCTTTTCTTTTGGTCTCATCAAAATATCGGCGCCGATTTTCGCCTTGCCGGCAGCCACAAAAGCAAAAGCCGCCGGACATTGTTCGACGGCTTTTGCTTGTTCGGATATATCAGATCAGCGCGTGTTGAACTTGCGCACTTCCATGAAATTGACGGCCGTGCCGCTGAAGCGGGCGGGATCGACCGAAGCAGTCTTCACGAAGCCTTCGGCATACACCGCGGTCGGCTGGGCACGCAGCGTCTGACTGACGAAACGTGGAGCCTGCACCTTCTTAGAAGCCATTTCCAGGCGGGCGTTGGTGAGAGCCCACTGCGAAATCATCTTCTGCGTCAGCTTCGGCTCTGTGCGCATCGTCTGACGGCTTTCATCGGCAGCCACCGCTTCCTGCTTCGTCGGACGGCCACCCTTGGTGGGCAGGCCCTGCGCAACCGGACTGTCGATGACAGCAGGCTTCGGCGCCACGACCGGTGCAGCAAAGCTTGCAGACTTCGCCATCGGTGCAAGCGCTGCAAGCTGCAGCGGCGGCTTGTCGAGTGCCGGCGGGTTCTTCGGCGCGGCAGCGTTGATCGCCTGCTCCACCGTCTGCGGCTCAGGAGGCGCGTTCAAAGCAACCTGCGTGTCTCCGCTCTCATCCTGCTGCTTAGCAAGTGCTGCCACCATGGCTGGCGAAAGCGTATCCTGATCTGCCTCGTCTTCACCCGCTTCAGGATCGGCATTCTGCGCAGCAAGCAGATTTTCGGCAACGGCCGGACGTTCGGCCGGGGTCGGAACGCCCGTCGACATCAGGCTCGGGTCGACAGAAGCAAGTTCGGCATCACCCGGTGCACGACGCTGACCGAGCAGCGACGGAACCGGAATGCTGTAGCCGCTCAGATCGGCGAAATGCTCCGGCTCCTGCGGCTGGCCTGCCGGCATGGCGGCAAGGGCCTGCTGGGCGGCGTTACCCGCAGACGGCGGCACCAGGGCATTGGCAACCTCGTTGCCGGCAAGCTGGTTGCTGAAGGCCGGGCGAACCTGCGGCACCGGTGCATTGACGCTTGCGACTTCGGTCTGCGGCTGGGGTTCATCAGCTGCCGGGACAGCCTCAGCCTTCGGCGGCGTTGCCTTGGCGACAGCCACCGGTGTGCTATCCTCCGAATTATCCTCTTCCTCGTCGGCGCCGCCACCAAAGAGGTAGGCAAACAGTGTCTTCTGCTTGCGAGGTTCGTCATTGGAAACGGAAGCGCCGGCGCTTGCCATCATGATCTGGCTGCCGTTCGCCATGCGGCGCTTGTAATCGGCCATCGCCTGCTGGTAACCCGGCAGCGGCTTACCATCGGCGGGAATATGAATGGTATTGCCGTCAGGGAAGAGCCTGACCAGCTCGTCGCGGCTCATGCGCGGCCAGGCGCGAACGCCGCCGACATCCATATGCACGAAGGGCGAACCGGACTTCGGATAGAAACCGACGCCGCCGACCTGCATCTTCATGCCGATACCGCGCAGCGTGGCGAGCTTCACGTCGGGAATGAAGAAATCCATCGCCTTGCCGAGCATATGCTGGCTCTTTTCGGCGACACCGGACTTGCGCGAACGACCGCGCAGCATCTCGTTGGTGGCTGGTGAGCGGAAACCGCAGACGACGTTGATGTAATCCCTGGAGCCGGACTGGCGGTAAACTTCCCAGATGAGGTCGAAGAGCCGCGGGTCCATCTTCGTCGGCTGATTCTTGCGCCAGTCGCGAAGGAAGCGGTTGAGCTGCTCGAGACCCTTCGGGTCGAACTTGCCGTTGCGCTTGTAGGTGATGACTGCCTTTTCGCCGGTATGGATGAAATAGAGCTTCAGGCTGCGGGTATCGCCTGCAGCCTGAGACTGTGTGCTTACGAATACAGGTGAGGAAACCGCGAGCGCAAGAAGGGCGGCCGCTGCCGTCCTAACTGCCTTTCCGCCAATCTTGGCGCACAGCAAGCGCCAGCTCAAGCGCGAAAGCTTGGTGTTCCCATTCAAATTCGGCAACTCGATCCCCGTCAGACAGTCAATGTCCCGTGCTGTCTCAAATGGCTGTCAATTGCGGTCACACGATGGCAAAAATGCCACACATGATCAACCTTTTCTTTACATAGTGAACGAGCCGCTAACAAGTGGTTTATGGCGAGTAACCAAACATGGTTGCCTTATTCTTAACAAAAACGCCTCTATGCCGCATCTTTCTGAGGATTATCGGGGTCGATACCATAATCCTTGAGTTTCCGATAAAGTGTGGATCGCCCAATACCTAGCTTTCGCGCCACTTGACTCATTTGCCCGCGATAAAACTTTAACGCGAAACGAATCAATTCTTCCTCGACATCGGCAAGGCGGCGGACGTCACCGGACTGATTGACGCTCGGGATCGCGTTGTCGGGCACCTCCGGACCGCGGCGTATCGTCTCGGCGACGGATACCGCCTGATAGTCCTCGGGGAATTCGGCATCCGGATCGAGATGTGAATTATCGGCGACGAGCGCCAGGTGATCCACGACCTCGTAATTCGGAAGCTGGGCGGCGATCTGCGGGAAGTCCGATTCGGTCAGTTCCGGACCTTCGGCAAGCACGACGGCACGGAAGATCGCGTTTTCGAGCTGGCGGATGTTACCCGGCCAATCATAAGCGGTCAGCAGCGCCAGCGCGCCGGCATTGGCCGTCATGCGGCGGCCGTTCTTCTGCTCGCTGGAGAAGCGGTCGGTAAAAACGCGCACCAGATGAGGAATATCTTCCTTGCGTTTGCGCAGTGCTGGAATGGTGATCGGGAAGACGTTCAGGCGATAGTAGAGGTCCTCGCGGAAGCGGCCGTTCTTGACCTCTTCGATCAGATCCTTGTTCGTCGCCGAAATGAGGCGGACATTGACCTTGTGCGCAGTGCGCGCGCCGACGGTCTCGATCTCGCCCTGCTGGACAGCCCGCAGCAACTTCACCTGCACTTCGAGCGGCAGGTCGCCGATCTCGTCGAGGAAGATGGTGCCACCATCGGCTTCCATGAATTTGCCGATATGCTTTTCGGTCGCACCGGTAAAGGCGCCCTTTTCATGGCCGAAGAGAATGCTTTCGACGAGGTTATGCGGAATGGCGCCGCAATTGACCGTCACGAAAGGTTTGTTGGCCCGGTCACCGGCCGATTGGATCGCACGCGCCACCAGCTCCTTGCCGACACCCGATTCACCTTCGAGCACGACCGGGATGTTGGACTGCGAGGCGCGCTGCGCCAGATCGATGACGCGGATCATCGCCGGGCTTGCCGAAACGATATCGTCGAAGCCGACCGAGCCCGCCCGCGATCGGCGGCCGGCACGGGCCTTTACCTCGCGCTGGTCGAGCTTCATCGCATTGGAAATGGACGTGTTGATCCGTTCCGGAGAGACCGGCTTGACAACGAAATCGAAAGCGCCGGCGCGCATGGCCTGCACGACTGTCTCGATGCCGCCCTGTCCTGTCTGGACAATGACCGGAATCGGCGTGCCGAAATCATGCATCGCTTCGAGAAATTCGAGGCCGGTCATTTCCGGCATCATCAGATCGAGCACGATGACATTGAAAAGCCCGGGATCGCGCTTCACCATCTCCAGCCCGATGCGGCCGTTTTCGGCCTGATGCACCACATGGCCGCTGCGCTCGATAGCGTTCTTGAGCAGACGGCGCTGCACGGGATCGTCCTCGACCACAAGGATCTGCCCTGCCCCTTTGAGCTCATTGTAACCGGTCATTGTCGCCTCACTTCATGCGAAACCTTGAGGCGCACTCTGGCAGAAAGGCTTGAACATCCAGTTTTGAGAAACAATTGCATTTTAATTGTTATGACAGGCCGTTTTCGTGCCGTAACAGGGCCTTTTGCGCGCCGAAAACCCCTTAACACCGTGCCGTCCGGCGCCCAGAGCGCCGCGCGTCCATTCGGACGCGCAAAGGACGCTCTGTCTTTTGAAACTGCGCATCAAGCTTTCCGAAAATCGATTCCGATTTTCGGGCCGATGCTGTAGACAGTCAAACCTGTTATAAAAGAGGAAGAGGAACCGCCCCATGAGACACACGCTTGCGCACGCCGATCTTTATCTTTCGGCAACGGCTCCCACCGCAGCGGCAGCCCCGGCTCTGGGCGAGCTTCCGACCTGGAAGCTGCAGGATCTCTACCCTTCGGCTACCTCCACCGCCTTCGTCTCCGACATGGAAAAGGCCGGCAAGGCTGCTTCGGATTTCGAGGACAAATGGAAGGGCAAGCTTGCCGACGCAGCCGAAAAGAAGGGCGAGGAAGGCATCGGCCAGGCGCTGAAGGAATATGAGGCGCTCGACGACATTATGGGCCGCCTCGGCTCCTTCGCCGGCCTCACCTATTTCTCTGATACCTCCAACCCGGCAAACGGTAAGCTCTATGGCGATGTTCAAGCCAAACTGACAGAATATTCCGGCCGCCTGCTTTTCTTCGCGCTGGAGCTGAACCGCATCGACGATGCTGTTATCGATGCCTGCATGGCGAACGATCCGCTTGCCGGCCATTACCGCCCCTGGCTGGTCGATCTGCGCAAGGACAAGCCGTATCAGCTCGAAGACAAGCTGGAGCAGCTCTTCCTCGAAAAGTCGATGACGAGTGCTGCCGCCTTCAACCGCCTGTTCGATGAAACGATGGCGGAACTGCGCTTCGAGGTCGACGGCGAAAAGCTGCCGCTCGAAGTGGCGCTGAACATGCTTCAGGAAAAGGATCCGGACGTGCGCCGCAAGGCGGCGATGGCGCTCGCCGAAACTTTCAAGACCAATATCCGCACCTTCACGCTCATCACCAATACGCTCGCCAAGGACAAGGAAATCGCCGATCGCTGGCGCGGCTTCGAAGACATCGCCGATAGCCGCCATCTGGCAAACCGCGTCGAGCGCGAGGTCGTCGATGCCCTCGCCGTGGCTGTGAAGGAAGCCTATCCGCGCCTCTCGCATCGCTATTACAAGATGAAGGCGAAGTGGCTCGGCATGGAGCAGATGAATTTCTGGGATCGCAACGCGCCACTTCCGGAAACCTCGAACGCCCTTATCTCCTGGTCCGAAGCCAAGGACACCGTGCTTTCCGCCTACGCTAATTTCGCGCCGGAAATGGCTGATATCGCCAGGCGCTTCTTTGATGAACAGTGGATCGATGCGCCCGTTCGCCCCGGCAAGGCGCCGGGCGCCTTCGCCCATCCAACCGTTCCGTCCGCCCATCCCTATGTGCTCGTCAACTATATGGGCAAGCCGCGCGATGTCATGACGCTTGCCCATGAACTCGGCCACGGCGTGCATCAGGTCCTTGCCGGCGCGCAAGGCGCCCTCATGTGCCAGACGCCGCTGACCCTTGCCGAAACCGCTTCCGTCTTCGGCGAAATGCTGACCTTCCGCGCACTGCTGGACCGGACGACTGACAACCGTGAACGCAAGGCGATGCTGGCCCAGAAGGTCGAGGACATGATCAACACGGTCGTGCGCCAGATCGCCTTCTACGAATTCGAGCGCAAGGTCCACACCGCCCGCAAGGCCGGCGAACTGACATCAGACGATATCGGCGAACTCTGGCTCTCCGTCCAGTCGGAAAGCCTCGGGCCGGCCATCAAGATTTCCGAGGGCTACGAGACCTATTGGGCCTATATCCCCCACTTCATCCATTCGCCCTTCTATGTCTATGCCTATGCTTTCGGCGACTGCCTGGTGAACTCGCTCTACGCCGTCTACCAGAAGGCCGAGACAGGCTTTCAGGAGAAGTATTTCGAACTGCTGAAAGCCGGCGGCACCAAGCATCATTCCGAACTGCTGAAGCCCTTCGGCCTCGACGCGACCGATCCCTCCTTCTGGAGCAAGGGCCTGTCGATGATCGAAGGATTGATTGAGGAGCTCGAGGCGCTGGATAAGGCATAAGCTGCCGAAGCCCGCACCTTTGCTGGAAAGGCAATGGCAGCGTCCGAACCCTTCATTTTGTTCCGGGACGATACGACCGGCGAAGTCATGCTCTTCGCCGGCCCCGAAGATATCATCATCGCCCGCACGCGCGCAGAGTTCCTGCCGGCGCTCAAGCGGATGGAAGAGGCGCGAAAGGCCGGCAAATGGCTTGCCGGTTATATATCCTATGAGGCCGGCCATCTTTTCGAAGGAAAACTGGCCGGCTTTGCGCAAGAGAACCGGGAGACGCCACTGTTGCTGTTCGGCGTTTTCGATGCGCCGCAGCCGGATGATCATCCTCTCGCAAAACCGCGGCAACGCCTCGAAAACGAGGAGTTCCTGACGGCCCCGAAGGCGGGCTGGAATTTCCCTATATATAAAGAGCGTTTCGAACGCCTGCATCAGCATCTGCGCCTCGGCGATATCTATCAGGCCAACCTGACGATGCCGATCGAAGCCCGCTGGAGCGGCGATCCGCTCGCAGCCTTCTGGTCGCTGATCGACCGCCAGCCTGTGAAATACGGTGCGTTTGCCAATCTCGGCGGCCCCATCATTCTTTCCCGCTCTCCGGAACTGTTTTTCCGTACCGACGAGAATGGCTGGATCGAGACGCATCCCATGAAGGGCACGGCAAAGCGCGGTGCGACACCTGCCGAAGATGCCGAAATCGTCGAAGCCATGAGGACCGACATCAAGACGCAGGCGGAAAACCGCATGATCGTCGACCTCTTGCGCAACGATATCTCACGCATCACCGAAGTCGGTACGCTCGACGTTCCCAAACTCTTTGACATCGAGACCTATCCCACAGTCCACCAGATGGTGAGCCACGTGCAGGCGAAGCTCCTGCCCGATCTCTCCGTCAGCGACATATTCGCGGCGCTCTTCCCCTGCGGCTCGATCACAGGTGCGCCGAAGATACGCGCTATGGAAATTCTCCACGACCTCGAAGACACGCCGCGTGATGCCTATTGCGGCGCGATAGGCATGATCTCGCCCGGTGGCGCCATGCGCTTCTCCGTCGGCATCCGCACTATGACGCTGTTCGATAACGGCAAGGCCGTCTTCAACGTCGGAGGCGGCATCGTCTTCGATTCAACCGCCGAAGCCGAATATGAGGAATGCCTGCTCAAGGCCCGCTTCGCCGTCGGCGACCAAGGGATTGCCCGATGACGGATTTTTCGCTGATCGAAACGCTGCGCTGGCAACCGGACGAAGGGTTCATTCGCCTGCGCCTGCATCTCGCCCGCCTCTCCCGCTCCGCCCGCCGCATCGGTTTTCCCGAGCCGCTGGATGCGGCTGCCAAGTTGGAAGAAGCGCTGAAGGGGGAACGCGAACCGCGCCGTGTCAGGCTGACGTTTGACCATCAGGGCCATATCGACGTTACCACGGCGCCCTTCGTCCCGCTTCCGCCCGACGCCGTCTGGACCCTTCGTATCTCGAACACCCGTGTCAATTCCGCCGACAGGCTGCTGCGCATCAAGACCACGCGCCGTGACATCTACGAGGCCGCACGCGCCGAGTTCACACTGCAACAGGCGGATGAAGTCATCCTGCTCAACGAGCGGCAGGAAGTCTGCGAGGGAACCATCACATCCATTTTCCTTGATGACGGTACCGGCATTTTCACGACACCGCCGATCTCCTGCGGCCTACTCGCCGGCGTGCTGCGCACCGAGCTCATCTGCCAGCGCAAGGCCCACGTTGGCCGCATCACGCTTGATGATCTCGACAACGATGCGCTTTACGTTGGAAATTCGCTGCGCGGCCTGATCCGCGCCACGCTGCAAAAGGACTGAGCATGTTTATCCTCTCCCTGACCTATGTGAAGCCGAACGAAGAGGCCGACAGGCACATGGAGCCGCATATGGCATGGGTGAAGGAGGGGTATGCCAGGGGCTGGTTCCTTGCCTCCGGCCGCAAGGTGCCGCGCACCGGCGGCGTCATCCTCGCCGTCGGCGACCGCGCGTTGATCGAAACCTATGTGGCGGCCGATCCCTTCATCATTCATGGCGTTGCCGAATATGACGTCACCGAAGTCGCGCTGACCACGGTGACCGAAGGGCTGGAGGCTTTGAAACGCTGAGCCGCAAACCGCGCCGGCTGGTTATCGGTCTCAAAAGGGAGCGGCGATGAAACGTCCGTCTTATATGCCCTATGACGGCTCGGCCCGACCCTTCACGATCGGCTTGATGCCGCTCGACCCTGTCCGCTGGATCGAACCCGACGACGATCTCAACCGCTACCTCGCGGAAAAGGCGCGGCTGGCAAACGAGCGCTTCGATGACATCTTCGTCGCTGAGGAAGGGACTGAAACGGCTCAGCTGGAGGCGCTGGATCTTCTCCTCGCGCACCTTGCCGGGCGGCATCCGGCAATGCACCGTCAGGATATTTCGGCTCTACCGCCTCTGTTCAAGGCCGGTTCGCTCGTTCAGGACGATCTCGTCCTCATGCGCCGCAAGGCCGATGGCTGGCATCTCGTTGCCGCCCACGTCGCCTTTCCCTCTTCGTGGTCGCTGCGCGAGAAGTTCGGCCGCCCGATGCACGAGATCCATGCCGATGTGCCCGGTTTCGGCGAAGGCACACGCAACGCTGCGCTCATCACCCGCATCTTCGATAGTCTGCGCGTTGCCCAGCCAGTCGAGCGGCTGAACTGGTCGATCAACACGACGGCCGATCTCTTCCTCCCCGTTTCGAAACATCGCCGGCCGCCTTACGCCGAAGCCTTCACGCTCGAAGAGCGTTTCGTCCGCGTCGAGCGCCAGACCCTGCACAAGCTTGCCGTCTCCGGCGATATCCTCTTCACCATCCGCATCTATATCGATCCGATCGCTGTGGTCGCCCGCCATCCGCGCGCGGCTGAGATCGCCGCACGTTTCGCCGATCAACTGGAAGCGCTCGACGAACATCAGGCCGCCTACAAGGGCCTGACGTTGCAACGAGACGAGCTCGTGCGGAAATTGCGGGCGCTTTGCAGCGCCGATATTTGACCTTTGCAGGGGGATCGCTCTTTATTGTGACGCCATTTTGTGATTAGAGCCGGTCACTTCGCGAGCTTCGCGGCATTTTCATATGAATTCTTTAGGCTAAAGGCCTTCGTTCCCTTCCAACAGGAGAAAAGAATGACGGAACAGAACTATCCGGTATATGGCGAAATTACCGGTCCGATCGTCATGATCGGCTTTGGCTCCATCGGCCGCGGCACGCTGCCCCTGATCGAGCGCCATTTCAAATTCGACAAGAGCCGGATGGTCGTCATCGACCCGCGCACGGACGATGCCCACATTCTGGAAAAGCACGGCGTCAAGCACATTCAGGCATATGTGACGAAGGACAACTACAAGGAACTGCTGAAGCCGCTGCTGACCGAAGGCGAAGGCCAGGGCTTCTGCGTCAACCTCTCCGTCGATACCTCGTCGCTCGACATTATCAAGCTCTGCCGCAAGCTTGACGTGCTTTATATCGATACCGTCGTCGAGCCCTGGCTCGGCTTCTACTTCGACAAGGACATGAAGAACGAGGAGCGCACCAACTACGCTCTGCGCGAAACCGTTCGCAAGGAAAAGGCCAAGAACCCGGGCGGCACCACAGCCGTTTCCACCTGCGGCGCAAATCCGGGCATGGTCTCCTGGTTCGTCAAGCAGGCGCTGCTCAACCTCGCCAAGGATATCGGCTTGAAGTTCGACGAGCCGGGCCAGGACGACCGCGAAGAATGGGCAAAGCTCATGAAGAAGGTCGGCGTCAAGGGCATCCATATCGCCGAACGCGACACGCAGCGCACCATCCATCCGAAGCCGCTCAACGTATTCTGGAACACCTGGTCGGTCGAAGGCTTCATCTCCGAAGGCCTGCAGCCGGCAGAACTCGGCTGGGGCACCCATGAAAACTGGATGCCGAAGAACGCCAAGAAGCACAAGAAGGGCTCCAAAGCCGCTATCTTCCTGGAGCAGCCCGGCGCCAACACCCGCGTACGCACCTGGTGCCCGACGCCCGGCCCTCAATACGGCTTCCTCGTCACTCACAACGAGTCGATCTCGATCGCCGATTTCTTCTCGGTAAGAGACAAGGACGGCGACGTCACCTATCGTCCGACCTGCCACTATGCCTACCATCCGGCCAATGACGCCGTTCTCTCGCTGCATGAGATGTTCGGCAACGGCGGTACGGCACAGCCAGTCCATCACGTTCTCGATGAGAACGAATTGGTCGACGGCGTCGACGAGCTCGGCGTGCTGCTCTATGGCCACGACAAGAACGCCTACTGGTACGGTTCGCGCCTGTCGCTGGAAGAAACCCGCCGCATCGCTCCCTACCAGAATGCAACCGGCCTGCAGGTGACTTCTGCCGTTCTCGCCGGCATGGTCTGGGCTCTCGAAAACCCGAAGGCCGGCATCGTCGAAGCCGACGAGATGGATTACAGGCGCTGCCTCGAAGTGCAGCTGCCTTATCTCGGCCCGGTCGAAGGCCACTACACCGACTGGACCCCACTCGACGGTCGTCCGGGCCTGTTCCCGGAAGACATCGACACCAAGGATCCGTGGCAGTTCAAGAACATCCTCGTTCGCTGAGTCCTGTCGTAATGCTTTCGAAGATGCCCGCTGCAAGGCGGGCATTTTTGTAACGCCTGCTGTCTAAATGCCGGTCGTCTGCCGCCGAAGGCTTGCCTTCGCAGAAGGCCCGCGCCATGTTTTTGGCGGACTGTTGCGGATAGTTTCCGCCTAGATTCGCCGGGAGAAGCCCTATGAAAATCAGAACTGGTCTCGTTCTTGTGGTTGCATCGGCAGCTCTTGCCGCCTGTGTCTCCTCCGGCCCGCGCCCCCTCCCCGTCGCGTCAGGACCCGCTCCCGCCGGTGTCGAAGGAACCTGGGCCGATCCGAACGGTATCGTCTCCACCTTCCAGGGCGGCACCTTCACCACGCGCACGACTGACAGCAACCAGCTTCTGGCCTCCGGCACCTATATCAAAACCTCGCCATCGCTGGTGGAAATCAACATGACTTCGCTGGTTCGCAACACCCAGTCGAAGGTCAATTGCGCCCTCGTCACGACAAGCCAGCTAAACTGCACCTCGGATGCCGGCGCGCAGTTCGTCCTGACGCGCCGCAGCTGAAAAGAGCAGATGGGCGTGGGCTAAGCACTATGCGGGCTTTCGCCGGTTACCTTGCCCTGTTGCTCGCAACGCCGCTTGCGGCACTTGCCGTCGTCTTACCGGTCAACGTCTATCGTGCACAGGGCATCGCCGCTCCCGATTGCGACGGGCCGCTGCAGGTGCTGATCTTCGCCTTGCCGGCAGTCCTGATCTATGGCGCAGGCGCATTCCTTGCCTATCGGGCCGGTCGGCGCTCTCACCGCGTCGTCTCCCTTCTTTGCTTGATCATCGCGCTCGCCACACTTCCCAACATCGCAGAGGCCGCGCACGAACTCTACCGAAACGTCGCCGACCACGAATGCGTGGGATAGCCAGTCGGCTTTTTTGCCCACCTCCCCTTGGAAAGCGCCTCCCTTGGCCCAGCTTTCCCTTGCGGCCGTGCATCGTCTGATGGAACATCCGCACGCCGGGAAACTGCCCCGACGAACTATGGAAGGGATCGGCGAAGATCAGGGGGATCTTCGCCCTCAATCAGGAGAACAGGGATGACGAAGTCTTTCAGCTTCGGTCTTTTGACAGCGTCTATTCTGGCGCTGAGCACAAGCGCCGCATTTGCAGATTACGAACTCAATATTCTTCATATCAACGATTTCCACTCGCGCATCGAATCGATCAACAAGTTCGATTCCACGTGCTCTGCCGAGGAAGAAGGCAAGAACGAGTGCTTCGGCGGAGCCGCACGGCTGAAGGTCGCCATCGACCAGCGCCGCCAAGCCTTGACAGGTAAAAACACGCTGCTGCTCAACGCCGGCGACAACTTCCAGGGTTCGCTCTTCTACACGACCTACAAGGGCGCAGCTGAAGCCGAAATGCTGAACCTCATGAAGTTCGACGCCATGACGGTCGGCAATCATGAATTCGACGACAGCGAGGATGGGCTCGCAACCTTCCTCGACAAGGTGCAATTCCCGGTCGTCACCGCCAACGTCAAGGCAAGTGCCGCCTCCAAGATCGGCGACCGCGTCAAGCCTTCCCTCGTGCTTGATGTCGGCGGTCAGAAGATCGGCATCGTCGGCGCCGTCACCAACGATACGCCGGAGCTTTCCTCGCCCGGCCCGAACGTGACGATTGCCGATGACATCAAGAGCATCACGGCAGAGGTCGAGAAACTGAAGGGCGAAGGCGTCAATAAGATCATTGCGCTCACCCATGTCGGCTACCCGCGCGACCTTGCCCTGATTGCCAAGATCCCCGATGTCGACGTGGTCGTTGGCGGCCATTCGCACAGCCTGCTCTCGAACACCGACCCGAAGGCCGAAGGCCCCTACCCGACAATGGTCGACAACCCCGGCGGCTACAAGGTGCCGGTAGTGCAGGCAGCCTCCTACAGCAAGTATCTCGGCGATCTCGTCGTGAACTTCGATGACAACGGCGTCGTCAAGGATGCCAAGGGCGATCCCATCCTGATCGATTCCTCCTTCACACCCGATCCGGCCGTCGCGGCACGCATTGTCGAACTGGCAAAGCCGATTGAAGAACTGCGCAAGAAGGTGATCGGCTCCTCCGAAGGCCCGATCGAAGGCGACCGCAAGGTCTGCCGCGCCAAGGAATGCTCGATGGGCAATCTGGTGGCCGACGCCATGCTCGACCGCACCAGGAACCAGGGCGTGACCATCGCCATCCAGAACGGCGGCGGCCTGCGCGCTTCCATCGATGGCGGCGACGTCACGCAAGGCGAAGTCATCACCGTGCTGCCCTTCCAGAATACGCTTGCAACCTTCGAGTTGACGGGCGCCGACATCGTCAAGGCGCTTGAGAACGGCGTTAGCCAGGTTGATCAGGGCGCCGGTCGTTTCCCACAGGTCGCCGGCCTGAAATTCTCCTTCGACCAGTCGAAGCCGGTCGGCAGCCGCGTCAGCGACGTCCAGGTCAAGGACGGCGACAGCTTCGTGCCGATCGACAATGCAAAGACCTACAGCGTTGCCACCAACAATTTCATGCGCGCCGGCGGCGACGGTTATGTCGCCTTCAAGGATGGCCAGAATGCCTATGACTACGGTCCGGACCTAGCCGATGTGACCGCCGAATATATCGCTGCGCATTCGCCGTATAAGCCCTATACGGACGGCCGCGTCACCGAAATCGCGCAGGCGGCACCCGCTCCCTCCACCGAGCCGGCTCCTGCACCGGCTCCTTCTAGCGAACCGGCCCCCGCCCCTACAGCGCCAGCCCCTTCGGCTGAACCGGCTCCGACACCGGCGCCCGCCGCCCCTGCTCCGGCGACACCGGCGCCGGCAACCTCCGCACCATCAACACCTTCGACCCACGTCATCGTTGCCGGCGATACTCTCTGGGATCTCGCCAAAACCTTCTATGGCGACGGCGCCGAATGGCGCAGATTGTCCGAAGCCAACGGCAGCCCGAACCCGCGTCATCTGCGGATCGGCGAGGAAATCCAGGTTCCGGCCAAGTAAGACGATTTGTCCCGATCATGAGAGCCGGTCCGGGGTTCCCCGGGCCGGCTTTTCTTCTTATAGGGTGAACCGTGATCGGCCGGCTGCGTATGAGCCGGCGAGACACGAAAAGCGCGTTGGGGCAAGAATGACAGATACTTCACTCCGCCCGGCGGACCATCCCGCCGTCAAATTCGGCAAGGTCGGCGTCCTGCTGGTCAATCTTGGCACGCCTGACGGCACCGATTATACGTCCATGCGCCGCTACCTGCGCGAATTCCTGACCGACAAACGCGTCATCGAATGGTCGCCCTGGAAGTGGTACCCGATCCTGTTCGGCATCGTCCTCAACACGCGCCCGCAAAAGGTCGGCAAGGCCTATGAGACGATCTGGAACAAGGATCTGAACGAAAGCTGGCTGCGCACCTATACCCGCAACCAGTCCGACTTCATGGCTGAACGCCTGAAGGACCTGCCCAACGTCAAGGTCGATTGGGCGATGCGCTACGGAACCCCATCGATCCCCTCGCGCATCGAAGCGCTGAAGGACGAAGGTTGCGACCGCATCCTGCTCTTTCCGCTCTATCCGCAATATGCGGCCGCCACCACGGCAACCGTCAACGACAAGGCCTTCCAGAAGCTGCTCGCCATGCGCTGGCAGCCGGCGCTGCGCACGGTGCCGGATTATCACGACGACGAGACCTATATCGAAGCGCTCGCAAAATCCGTCGAGCAGCATCTCGCTACTCTCGACTGGAAGCCGGAGATGCTGCTTGCCTCCTTCCACGGCATTCCACTCTCCTATTCCCAGCAGGGCGATCCCTATTACTGTCAGTGCCAGAAAACCGGCCGCCTGTTGCGTGAGCGTCTAGGGCTCACGAAAGAGAACTTCATGGTCACCTTCCAATCCCGCTTCGGACCGGAAGAATGGCTGCAGCCCTATACCGACAAGACCGTCGAGAAGCTGGCGCAGGACGGCGTCAAGCGCATCGCCGTCATGAACCCCGGCTTCGTTTCCGACTGTCTGGAGACGCTGGAGGAGATCGCGGAACAGGCCGCCCATTCTTTCAAGCACAATGGCGGCGAGCACTTCACGCATATTCCCTGCCTGAATGACAGCGAGGACGGCATGCAGGTGCTGGAGAAGGTCGTGCGTCGCGAGCTGTTGGGCTGGGCATGATCAGCCTGGCGGCAGATTTTCTGGCGCACTGCAATAGATAAAGACGTCCTTCGCCCCAGATCTACGGAAGGGCCGAAGCCAGCGACCGCAACTGCGGTGCGCAGGTTCCCGGTCTGAGGCTTATTCATCTGGACGTATTTCATGACTGCAGGTTTCAGAAAATTGATTGTCTTTGCCTGTGTGCTTGTCATTGCGGGTGGCGGTTATCTCGCTTGGGAGCAATATCAACGGATGCATCGCGGCGGGCCACCCAAGGGCATCGTCGGTCAGGTGGCCTGCCAGCTCCGCCTGCGCGACGTCAAGGCCAGCAATCTGAGCCCGGACGATCAGCCATTCCTCACAAATTGCCTGATGGGCGGCTACATCACAAAGAGCGACCTGGACGACGTCGGCCTATCACCCTGATTTGACAGGCGAGACCCGTCATTCCGTCCTTGCAAAGAACGTGCTAATTCACCACGTCAGATAGGTGGGGTGAGGGAGGAATACATGCTGCTGAGCGGCTTCGATATTCTCGTGATCGTATTGGTGATTTTCGTCATCCTGGTGCTCTTTGCGGGTATCAAGACGGTTCCGCAGGGTTATCGCTACACGATCGAGCGCTTCGGCCGCTATACGCGTACGCTGGAACCCGGCCTGAACCTGATCACCCCTTTCATCGAGCGAGTCGGCGCCCGGATGAACGTGATGGAGCAGGTGCTGAACGTGCCGACCCAGGAGGTGATTACCAAGGACAATGCCTCGGTCTCTGCCGATGCCGTGTCCTTCTACCAGGTGCTGAATGCCGCTCAGGCCGCCTATCAGGTTTCCAACCTGGAAAATGCGATCCTGAACCTCACCATGACCAATATTCGCTCTGTCATGGGCTCCATGGATCTCGATGAGCTGCTCTCCAATCGCGACGCGATCAACGACCGGCTGTTGCGCGTCGTGGACGAGGCCGTGCAGCCCTGGGGCATCAAGGTCACTCGCGTCGAGATCAAGGATATCCAGCCGCCGCGCGATCTCGTCGATGCGATGGCCCGCCAGATGAAGGCCGAGCGCGAGAAACGTGCCCAGGTGCTGGAAGCTGAAGGTTCGCGCAATGCGCAGATCCTGAGAGCCGAAGGCGCCAAGCAGTCCGCCATCCTTCAGGCCGAAGGCCAGCGCGAAGCGGCCTTCCGCAATGCCGAAGCCCGCGAGCGTCTGGCCGAAGCAGAAGCCAAGGCGACGAAGATGGTCTCGGAAGCGATCGCCGCCGGCAACATCCAGGCAATCAACTATTTCGTGGCGCAGAAATACACCGAAGCACTGACCTCGATCGGCCAGGCGAACAATGCCAAGGTCGTGCTGATGCCGATGGAGGCCTCTTCCATTCTCGGCTCGCTCGGTGGCATCGGCGCGATTGCCCGCGAGGTCTTTGGCGACGGCAGCAATCCGCCCTCGCCTCCGCGCTCCGGTCCCGCGCGCTCGACACCACCCGTCAGCCCGGTTCCACCCAATCCCTTCAATCCCAATCCGGAGAGCTGAGCCATGCTGGCGAAGATCGTCGGCGAACTTGGGCCGTGGAGCTGGTGGGTAGCAGGCCTCGTGCTGCTTGCCGCCGAGATGATCGTGCCGGGCTTCTTCCTGGTCTGGATCGGCCTTGCGGCACTTGCCGTCGGCGTCTTGTCGCTGCTTTTCTGGGATGCTGCCTTCTGGATCTGGGAAATTCAGGCGATTCTTTTCGCCGTGTCTGCAGTTGTCTCCACGCTCATCGGCCGGCGGCTGACGCTGCGGAACGACACGACGGACGAGCCGTTCCTCAATCAGCGCGGCGCGAGCCTCGTTGGCCGCACTGCGACGCTACGCGAACCGATCCGCGAGGGCCGCGGCCGCATTCGTCTCGACGATACGATGTGGCAGGTCATGGGGCCGGATCTCCCAGCCGGGACGCAGGTCAAAGTGGTTTCAAGCAACGGCCGCGACCTGACGGTCGAGCCGACCTGATCAGGCGACACCGATCCGCAAGAGATCATGGAAGTGAACCAGGCCGATCGGACGCTGGTCGTCATCAGTGACGATAAGCGCGCCGATCTTGTATTGCTCGAGCAGCGCCAGGGCTGCCGTCGCCAGGATCGTCGGCCTGACCGTCTTCGGCGCGCGCGTCATGATGTCGTCGACCGTCAGCTCCGCAAGATTGCGGCTGAGGTTGCGGGACATGTCACCATCCGTGACGATGCCGCAAAGCCGGCCTTCGGCATCCAGCACGCCGACGCAGCCGAAATGCTTATGCGACAACACTTTGATCGCCTCCGGCACGGACGTGCCCTTCGGGACCAGCGGCAGGCGGTCACCCGTATGCATGATGTCGGTAACATGCATCAGGCTCGCACCCAGCTTGCCACCGGGATGGAAGACATGGAAATCCGTCGCCGTGAAGCCACGCGCGTCAAGAAGCGCAATCGCCAGCGCGTCGCCGAGCGCAAGCTGCATCATCGTCGATGTGGTTGGCGCCAGCCCATTCGGACAGGCCTCTTCCTCGTTGGGGATCAGCAGCACGATATCGGCGGCCGTTGCCAGTGAGGACTGCGGGCTGCAAGTCATTGCAATCAGCGGAATGGAAAAACGCCGCGTGTAGGAAATGATGCTCTTCAGTTCCGCGCTTTCACCGCCTTTGGAGATCGCCAGCACCAGATCATCGCCGGCGATCATGCCGAGATCGCCGTGATTGGCTTCCGCCGCATGCACGAAAAAGGCAGGTGTGCCTGTGGAAGCGAAAGTGGCAGCGATCTTCGTGCCGATATGGCCGCTTTTGCCGACGCCGGTCACGATCACGCGGCCGGAATTCTCGCCGATCATCTCGACCGCACGGGCAAAGGGTCCAGCCAGCCCATCATCGAAAGCGCGTTCGAGCGCCTCGAGGGCGCGTCTTTCGATGCTGATCGTGCGCTTGCCCGACTCCAGCACGCTGTTTTCGACGAGTTTCACCGCTCTCCTGATCATGGCAATGCGTTAGACCTTTTCACTTTGCCTGTCCACCCGACAATGTTTCCCATGTATGAACGCGCGGCCCGCACGGCAACGAATGGTTAACCACAAGGCTTTACGCTTGGGTAAGACTTAAAAGCATTTCAGGCGCGGATTTGAATGGGCCAGGGAAAACAGACGAGCAGTGTGACGCCGCTCCGCGCCATGAGCCGTGCCGTCTCCGTTGCGGCTATCGGCCTGCTGATTGCACCTGTCGCTGATGCGCAACAGACGACATCGCAGCAGCAATCGGCAAGCACTACGAATTCGCGCACCGGGGCTACCTCCGCCACACAGCGCGCCGGCGCGAACAATGCGCCGGACTTCGGTGACGCAGGCGACACCACGGCCGCTCCCGCCAATGCCGCCGCCCAAGGCGCAGATTCGGTCGCAGCACCTGCCTTGGCGACGCAGACCGATGACGAGATTACCGGCGCAATCCTCGACGAGGATATGCGCAGGCTGAACACTCGCGAGCCGCGCTTTGACGAAACGTCAACGCGAAAAGTGCCGGCAAGCGCCTCGACCGAAGAAACGCCGGGCATCCCCCTCGGCAGCTTCGTGCTGCGCCCAAGCGTCACCCAGACGATCAACAGCGAGATCACGAAGGACGGCGGCACAAAAAAGAGCCGCGGCTTCCTCGAAACCGATGTGGGCGCGACGCTGACCTCCGACTGGAGCCGGCATCAGTTGACCGTCATCTCCGCGGGCGCCTGGCAGAAAAACATCAGCGGCGAGGGTGAAGAGCAGCCTTCCTTCAAGATCGATGGCGATCTGCGGCTGGACCTGTCGCGCGACACGGTCGGCCACATCACCGGCGGCTATAATTTCTATCGCGAGGATACGGATGATCCGGACGCGATCCCCAACGCCGATCAGCAGTCCGATGTGCAGGTATTTACCGGCGGTGCTTCCATCGAGCACGATTTCGGGATCTTGCGCGGAACGGCCGCCGTTGCACTCTTCCGCTCGATCTATTCGGACGCCACGCTCTCGAACGGCACGACGGTTTCGCTGAGCGACCGCAATCAGACGACAGGCACGGTGCGCGGCCGTATCGGCTATGAACTGTCGCCGGCACTCATTCCGTTCATCGAAGCGTCAGTTGGCAAAACCAATTATGACGAACGCACCGATTCCTCGGGTTACCAGCGTTCGGGAGATAGCTACGGCGCCAAGGGCGGCGTGCAGGTCGATATGGGCGAAAAGCTCAAGGGCGAGGTTGCGGTCGGTTATGCAACGGCGAACTTCGATGACAACAGGCTGAAACCGATCGATACGGCAATACTCGATGCCAGCCTGCTCTGGTCGCCGATCCGCGGAACGAATGTCAATCTCAATCTCCAGACCAGCATCCAGCCTTCCACCTCGGCAGGCGACAGCGGCTATGTCTCGCATCAGCTGACGACAACAGTTGATCATCAGCTGCGCGACTATCTGGTGGCGACGGTCATCGGCGGCGTGACGCTGCGCGATTATCCGAGCGGCAGCACCATAAGTGACGAGACGGTTTACACTGCCTCGTCTGGTCTTGTCTGGAATATTAACCGTTACCTCGACTTCACCAGCACGCTTGGCTACGAGCTGACGACACGCAAGGAAGGCGACGACTCGCAGCAATGGCGAGCCGGCGTCGGTCTCAAATTGAAGCGCTGAACAAGCTTAGTTCAGACGGGCGAGCAGGTTCCTGAAGCCGTCTTCGACGCTCGGGCGAATGTCCGCACGCTCGAGAGCAAAGGCAACGTTGGCGAGGATGAAACCATCCTTGGCACCGCAGTCGTAAGTCTCGCCCTTGAAGTGATAGCCTGCGAAATCCTGTTCCTTGAGCAGCTTCAGCATGCCGTCGGTGAGCTGGATCTCGTTGCCGGCGCCGCGTTCCTGGCTTTCCAGGATCTTGAAGACTTCCGGCTGCAGGATGTAGCGACCGTTGATGAAGAAGTTGGAAGGAGCGGTGCCCTTGGCCGGCTTTTCCACCATGCCTGTGATGCGGAAGCCTTCGCCGATCGCATCACCAACGCCGACGATGCCGTATTTGTGAGCCTGATCGGGAGCACATTCCTCGACAGCGATAATGTTGCCGCCGCTGTGCTCGTAGAGCTCAATCATGCCCTTCATGCAGCCCTTTTTATCCTTCATGATCATGTCGGGCAGAAGCAGCGCGAAAGGCTCGTCGCCGACGATCTCGCGGGCGCACCAGACGGCGTGGCCGAGGCCGAGCGGCTCCTGCTGACGGGTAAAGCTCACCGTGCCTGCCTTGGGAAGCTGCTGCTGCAGGAGGGTGATTTCCGCCTTCTTGGCGCGCTCCTTGAGCGTCTGCTCAAGTTCGAAATGAATATCGAAGTAGTCTTCGATGACGTGCTTGTTACGGCCAGTAACAAATACCAGATGTTCAATGCCTGCTTCAAGTGCTTCGTCGACGACATACTGAATAATTGGCTTGTCGACAACAGTCAGCATTTCCTTCGGAACCGCTTTGGTAGCCGGAAGGAACCGCGTTCCCAGTCCCGCGACTGGAAATACTGCCTTACGAACTTTCTTATGCTGAGCCACACCGATCTCCTGTTTTGACTATACCGCTTTTACCTAAACGCTATATCGATTTGAACTAGTATAGAATTGCTACCGTTTTGCAAATGGTGACTGCCCCGGCCGCCCATGGTAAAGAATTTGTTGACTCCGTTCCTGTAATTTCGGCGTAGAGCGGACATGACGTACCGCCTTGGCTAAAACTGAAGATGACGGATACGACTGCCGATGACCCAGAAATACACAAACTCCCTTCGTGGTCTTGCTCTCGCCATCGTTGTCGCCACCGCGGCTGGACTGGCCCCCAATAACGCAAAAGCCGATGCCCGGTTCCAGAAGTGGATCGCGGACTTCTACCAAACTGCTGCTCAGAGTGGCATCAGTAAGGCAACGTACCAAAAAGCCTTTTCTGGGGTAAGCGAACCCGATCCCACAGTCCTCGAAAAGGCCACCTATCAGCCTGAATTTACATCGAAGATTTGGGACTATGTCGATTCCCGCGTCAACCCCTACACTGTGGAAATCGGCCGCAAGATGGCTGCCAAACATGCCAGGACGTTCGATGCCATCCAGCGCCAGTTCGGCGTCGACAAGTCGATTCTGCTGGCGATCTGGTCGATGGAATCAAATTACGGCGCCGTTCTCGCAAAAGATGAGCGTCTTCACTATGTGCCGCGAGCACTGGCCACCCTTGCCTATGCCGATCCCAAGCGCGGCAAATACGCCAAGAAGCAGTTGATCGCAGCCCTGAAGATCCTGCAGAACGGTGACGTCCCCGCCAGGGAGATGACTGGCTCCTGGGCCGGCGCCATGGGCCACACCCAATTCATCCCGACGAGCTATCTTCTTTACGCGGTCGACGCGGATGGCAATGGCCATCGCGACATCTGGAATTCCGTGCCCGATGCGCTGGCTACCTCGGCGAATCTTCTGATGAAGAATGGCTGGGATGCAGGCAGAACCTGGGGTTATGAGGTCGCAGTACCTGCTTCTGCGGCAAAGCAGGTCGGCAAGACGCACACGCTTGCCCAGTGGGCAGCGCTCGGTCTCAAACGCCCGAGCGGTAAGCCCTTCAAGGATGGGCAGAGCCGCGCCGTCTTGAAGATGCCGGCCGGTTCCGATGGTCCAGGTTTCCTGATGACGGCCAACTTCTTCACGATCAAGAACTACAATGCCTCCGACAGCTATGCACTCGCCGTCGGCCTGCTCGCAGACCAGATCGCCGGCTACGGCGGCATGCAGCAGCGCTGGCCGCGCCCGGAAGGCGCTCTCGACATCACCGAAAAGTTCGAACTGCAGACGCGTTTGAAGACGCTCGGCTATTATAGCGGCGATGTCGACGGCAATTTCGGCTCCGGCTCCAAGGCTGCGATCGCCGCCGTACAGGAGCGTATCGGCATGCAGCCGGATGGTGAGCCATCACTTTCGCTTCTCCACGCGCTGCGCCGCTAGAGCGCCGTGCGTCCAATCGGACGCACAAAAGACGCTCTATCCCTTTGAATCTACGCATCAGGCCTTCCGAAAATCGATTCCGATTTTCGGGCCGATGCTGTAGAAGCGGGAAAAGCGTGACCTAAATAATGATGTGGAGTGGACGGAAAGCCGCCGCCTATGCAAGATGCCCGGCAGATGCGGAACTGCCCGATGACGAAAAAAACTAACCGGACCAGATGGATTCGCGTGCTTGTATTTGCCGCAGCCGCGCTTTCCCTTTGCCTCGGCTCGATGGTGCCGGTGCACTATGCCGAAGCGCAGGAGCTTCGCTACCAGCGCCGGTCCATCCTCGATTTCTTTCTCGGGCGCCGCTACATCGATGAGAATCCGCAGCCCGAAATGCGGGACCAGCCGAGACGGCAGCAGCAGCGCCGGCGCCCGCCAGCAGCACAGAAGGCCGTAGCCCCGACCCGAACGGCGCCCGTAACGCCGGCTGAGCCGGTTGTTCAAAAGCTGGACAGCGCCCAGAAAATCCTTGTTGTCGGCGACTTCCTCGCCGGTGGCCTCGGTGACGGCCTCACTGCGGCCTTCGAAACCTCTCCAGGTGTCGTGGTCGAAGCCCGCAGCAATGTGTCATCGGGTCTCGTACGCGACGACTATTACAACTGGCCCGGCGAATTGCCGAAGATGATCGACGAACTGAAGCCGGCGATGGTCGTCGTCATGATCGGCGCCAATGATCGCCAGCAGATGGTGACGGATGCCGGCAAGGAAAAATTCCGTACCGATGGCTGGTTCACCGAATACCAGCGCCGCGTGCTGGCCTTCGGCAAGGAAATAACGAGCCGCAAGATCCCGTTGCTCTGGGTCGGACTTCCCGCCTTCGAATCCGATTCGATGACATCCGACGCCGTGCAGATGAACCAACTCTATCGCAACCAGATGGAAAGCGTCGGCGGCGAATTCGTCGATATCTGGGACGGCTTCGTGGATGAGAACGGTAAATTCATCGTCACCGGCTCCGACGTCAACGGCCAGCAAGTGCGCCTGCGCACCACTGACGGCATCAACCTGACACAGGCGGGCCGCCGCAAGCTCGCCTTCTATGTCGAAAAACCGGCGCGCCGCATTCTCGGCACCCAGGCGAGTCCCGACCTCGTGCGCCTCGATCCCGGCAACCTCCCGGCGCTGACGCTGCCGACCGATCCGGTGGAACATACGCAGCCGATCAGCCTGTCCGACCCGAACCTTGATGGTGGAGCCGAATTGCTCGGCGCCAGTAGGGCTATGCCTGTGACGCTGACGAAATCACCGCGCGATCTCCTGGTCGAGCAAGGAGAAATGGCACCGGCGCCTGCAGGCCGCATCGACGACTATCGCATGCCGACGCTGGGGACGACGGCGGAAATTTCCATAAAATGAGAAAAGACCGCCCGAGCGGCCCTTTGCATGAGGCTTGCCTGAAGTGCCGGCGAGTCAAATGGCCGCACCACGAAAAACTCCGCCGGGATGCGGCGGAGTTTATCACCTGATCAATTCTTCCGGCAAATCAGCGCGGCAGAACCGTCGAGCCCATCAGCGCTTCGTCGATGGCGCGTGCTGCCTGGCGGCCTTCACGGATCGCCCAGACAACCAGAGACTGGCCACGGCGCACGTCGCCCGCCGTCCAGAGCTTGTCGACCGAAGTCTTGTAGTCGCGGTCGTTGGCGACAACATTGGTCGAGCCACGCTTGTCGGTGTTGAGCGTCAGCTTGCCATCGAGCTCCTTCAGCACGCTGTCTTTGAACGGGCCGCTGAAGCCGATGGCGATGAAGGCGAGATCCGCCTTGATGACAAAATCCGTTCCCGGAACCGGGCGGCGGCGCTCGTCGACCTCGCAGCACTTCACGCCGGTCAGCACACCGTCTTCACCGACGAATTCGAGCGTCGCGACCTGGAATTCGCGGATCGCGCCTTCGGCCTGCGAAGAGGAAGTACGCATCTTCGTTGCCCAGAAGGGCCAGACGGCGAGTTTGTCTTCCTTCTCCGGCGGTTGCGGGCGAATGTCGAGCTGGGTCACCTTGACCGCCCCCTGACGGAAGGCCGTGCCGACGCAATCCGAAGCCGTATCACCACCGCCGACGACGACCACATGCTTGCCGCCGGCCAGGATCGGATCGGACGGCCAGCCGGTGCTGTCGATGTTTTCACGGCCGACGCGCTTGTTCTGCTGCACCAGATAGGGCATCGCGTCATGAACGCCGGCGAGATCGGTGCCTGGAATGCCGGCTTCACGCGGTGTCTCGGAACCGCCGCTGTAAAGCACGGCATCATGATCAGCCAGAAGCTGTTCGACCTTGACGTCGACGCCGACATTGACGCCGCAATGGAAGGTCACGCCCTCGCCCTTCATCTGCTCGACACGGCGATCGATGAAGTTCTTCTCCATCTTGAAGTCCGGAATGCCGTAGCGCAGCAGGCCACCCGGCTTTGTCTCGCGCTCATAGACATGCACATCATGGCCGGCGCGGCCGAGCTGCTGGGCTGCCGCCATACCGGCGGGACCGGAGCCGATGATCGCCACCTTCTTGCCGGTATGGATCGTCGCCGGCTGCGGACGGATGAAGCCGAGTTCGTAGGCCTTGTCGGCGATTGCCTGTTCGACCGTCTTGATTGCGACCGGGGTATCCTCAAGGTTCAGCGTGCAGGCTTCCTCGCACGGAGCCGGGCAGACGCGGCCGGTAAATTCCGGGAAGTTGTTGGTCGAATGCAGGTTCTGGATCGCCGCTTCCCAGTTGTTATTGTACACAAGGTCGTTCCAATCAGGAATCTGGTTATGAACAGGGCAGCCGGTCGGGCCGTGGCAATAGGGGATGCCACAGTCCATGCAGCGGGCTGCCTGTTTCTGCACTTCCGGGTCCGACATCGGGATCGTGAATTCACGGAAATGCCGGATGCGGTCCGACGCCGGCTGATACTTCGCTACCTGCCGATCGATTTCCAGAAACCCTGTTACCTTACCCATATTTTCGTCCCTTACCCTCATGACCGCCTCGCCTGCGGCCAGTTGTCTGTTCAGCCTCGATCGCGGAGGCAGGTTGTTTGCTTTGACCGTCATCAGAACATATCCCTGATTTCCATCCACGCGGTCGCGCCAGCTTCAAGCTCGCGGCTGATCGTCGTTGAGTCATTGAGATATTTCAGTCATCCGCCACGCGCTGTTGAGGCGTGGCGGATTGTTCGGTGCAATTACTCGGCAGCGATACCCATCCGGCTGCGCTCCATTTCCTCAAGCGCGCGGCGATATTCGACCGGCATGACCTTGCGGAATTTCGGGCGGTAGTCACCCCAGTGCTCAAGGATTTCCTTGGCACGGGTAGAGCCCGTGTAGTGCAGGTGGTTGGAGATCAGCTGGTAGAGCCGTTCCTCATCGTGGCGCGTCATGTCACCGGAGACGTCGACACGCCCCTTGTGCATGAGGTCGCCGCCGTGGTGGTGCAGCTTCTCCAGCATGTCGTCCTCTTCCGGAACCGGCTCGAGCTCGACCATGGCCATGTTGCAGCGGCTGGCGAAATCGCCGGCCTCGTCGAGAACATAGGCCACGCCGCCGGACATGCCGGCTGCGAAGTTGCGGCCCGTTCCGCCGAGCACGACAACCACGCCGCCCGTCATATATTCGCAGCCGTGGTCGCCCACGCCCTCGATGACGGCGATCGCGCCGGAGTTACGAACGGCAAAGCGCTCGCCCGCGACACCGCGGAAGTAGCACTCACCTTCGGTCGCGCCGTAGAGCACCGTATTGCCGACGATGATCGAGTTCTCAGCCACGATCCTCGAATTGTCAGGCGGACGGATGATGATCTTGCCGCCCGAAAGACCCTTGCCGACATAGTCGTTGCCGTCGCCGACGAGGTTGAAGGTGATGCCCCGCGCCAGGAACGCGCCGAAGCTCTGCCCCGCCGTGCCCTTCAGGGTGACGTTGATCGTGTCTTCCTTCAGGCCGCGATGGTTATAACGCTTGGCCACTTCGCCCGAGAGCATCGCGCCGGCCGAACGGTCCACGTTCTTGATGTCGACCTCGAAGGCAACGGGCGTCTTCGACGCCAGCGCCGGTTCGGCCGCCGCAATCATCTTGCGGTCGAGAATGTCGTCGATCGGATGCTTCTGGCGTGTCGTCCAGTAAGTCTCTTCCTTGGGTGCATCGACCTTGTGGAAGATCTTCGCGAAATCGAGTCCCCTAGCCTTCCAGTGCGCCAGCATCTCATCCTTCTCGAGCAGCTCGGAAGCGCCGATGATCTCATCGAGCCTGGTGAAGCCGAGGGAGGACAGAATTTCGCGCACTTCGTTGGCGATGAAGAAGAAATAGTTGACGACGTGCTCGGGCGTACCCTTGAAGCGCTTGCGCAGGACCGGGTCCTGCGTCGCCACGCCGACCGGACAGGTATTGAGGTGGCACTTGCGCATCATGATGCAGCCGGCAGCAATCAGCGGAGCCGTCGCAAAGCCGAATTCGTCAGCGCCGAGCAGCGCACCGATAATAACGTCGCGGCCTGTCTTCAGACCACCGTCGACCTGCAGGGCGACGCGCGAGCGCAGACCGTTCAGCACGAGCGTCTGCTGGGTTTCGGCAAGACCTATTTCCCACGGGCTGCCGGCATGCTTCAGCGAGGTGAGCGGCGAAGCGCCCGTACCGCCGTCGAAGCCGGACACCGTGATATGGTCGGCGCGCGCCTTCGCAACGCCGGCAGCAACCGTGCCGACGCCGACCTCCGAGACGAGCTTGACCGAGACATCCGAGGTCGGGTTGACGTTCTTCAGATCGTAGATCAGCTGCGCCAGATCTTCGATCGAGTAGATGTCATGGTGCGGCGGCGGCGAAATCAGGCCGACGCCCGGCGTGGAGTGACGGGTCTTGGCAACGACCGCATCGACCTTATGACCGGGCAGCTGGCCGCCTTCGCCGGGCTTGGCACCCTGCGCGACCTTGATCTGCAGCACATCGGCATTGACCAGATATTCCGTCGTCACGCCGAAACGGCCGGACGCGATCTGCTTGATGGCCGAACGCTCGGGGTTCGACGAACCATTCGGCAGCGGCATGTAGCGATCGCTCTCTTCGCCACCCTCACCGGTGTTCGACTTGCCGCCGATCCGGTTCATGGCGATCGCCAGCGTCGTATGCGCCTCGCGGCTGATCGAGCCGAAGGACATGGCGCCGGTGGAGAAGCGCTTGACGATATCGATTGCCGGCTCGACGTTATCGATCGGTACCGGCTTGCGGCCGAGTGCCTCGGCGCTCTTGATCTTGAAGAGGCCGCGGATCGTGTTCATACGAAGCGCCGAGGTGTTCACCATCTCGGCGAATTCGCGGTAGCGATCCTCGGCATTGCCACGCACCGCATGCTGCAGGGCAGCGACGGCATCCGGCGTCCAGGCATGGCTTTCGCCGCGCATGCGGTAGGCATATTCGCCGCCGATATCGAGCGTGCTTGCCAGGATCGGGTCGCGGCCGAAGGCTGCCTTGTGGCGAACAACGGTCTCGCGCGCGATCTCTTCGAGCCCAACACCTTCGATAGTCGTCGCCGTGCCGAAGAAATACTTGTCGACGAATTCCGATTGCAGGCCGATCGCATCGAAGATCTGCGCGCCGCAATAGGACTGGTAGGTCGAGATGCCCATCTTGGACATGACCTTGAGGATGCCCTTACCGACCGCCTTGATGTAGCGATAGACGACTTCACTGGCATCGACTTCCTTGGGGAATTCGCCCTTGGCATGCATGTCGAGCAGCGTGTCGAAGGCGAGATAGGGGTTGATCGCTTCGGCGCCGTAACCGGCCAGCAGGCAGAAATGATGCACTTCGCGCGGCTCGCCGGTTTCGACGACGAGACCGACCGAGGTACGCAGCCCCTTGCGGATCAGATGATGGTGCACGGCAGCGGTTGCAAGCAGCGCGGGAATGGCGATGCGGTCCGGCCCGACCTGGCGGTCGGACAGCACGATGATGTTGTAGCCACCCTTGACGGCTGCTTCCGCACGCTCGCAGAGACGATCGAGCATTTCCGGCATGCCTTCGGCACCCCGCTCCACATCATAGGTGAAGTCGAGCGTCTTGGTGTCGAAACGGTCCTCCGTATGGCCGATGGAGCGGATCTTTTCGAGATCGCCGTTGGTCAGGATCGGCTGGCGCACTTCGAGGCGCTTGGCGTTCGCCATGCCTTCATGGTCGAGAATGTTCGGACGCGGACCGATGAAGGAGACGAGGCTCATGACGAGTTCTTCGCGGATCGGGTCGATCGGCGGGTTCGTCACCTGCGCGAAGTTCTGCTTGAAGTAGGTATAGAGCAGCTTCGACTTCTCGGACATGGCCGAGATCGGCGTATCCGTGCCCATCGAGCCGATCGCCTCCTGGCCCGTCGTCGCCATCGGCGACATCAGGATCCTGGTGTCCTCGGTCGTGTACCCGAAGGCCTGCTGGCGGTCGAGCAGCGAGACGTCGCGGCGAAGCGCACGCGGTTCGACCGGCTTCAGGTCTTCGAGGATCAGCTGCGTGCGGTTCAGCCAGCTGCGATAGGGATGTGCGTTCGCAAGCTGCGCCTTCACCTCGTCGTCAGAGATGATGCGGCCCTCTTCCATGTCGATCAGCAGCATCTTGCCCGGCTGCAGGCGCCATTTCTGGATGATGTTTTCTTCCGCGACCGGCAGCGTGCCGGCTTCGGAAGCGAGGATGACACGGTCGTCATCGGTGACGAGATAGCGGGCTGGACGCAGACCGTTACGGTCGAGCGTGGCACCGATCTGCTTGCCGTCGGTGAAGGCAACGGCTGCCGGTCCATCCCACGGCTCCATGAGAGCGGCATGATATTCGTAGAATGCCTTGCGCTCCGGCGACATGGACTGATTGCCGGCCCAGGCTTCCGGAATCAGCATCATGACCGCATGCGACAGCGAATAGCCGCCGCGCAGAAGGAATTCGAGTGCGTTGTCGAAACAGGCCGTGTCCGACTGGCCCTCATAGGAGATCGGCCAGAGCTTGGAGATATCCTCGCCGAAAAGCGGAGAGGAGACCGAAGCCTGACGCGCCGCCATCCAGTTGACGTTGCCGCGCAGCGTATTGATTTCACCGTTATGGGCGACCATGCGGTAGGGGTGCGCAAGCTTCCAGGACGGGAAGGTGTTGGTCGAGAACCGCTGGTGCACGAGAGCGACAGCGCTTTCGAAGCGCGGGTCTGACAAGTCCTTATAGTAGGCACCGACCTGGTAAGCCAGGAACATGCCCTTGTAGACGACGGTCGTGCTCGACAGCGACACCGGATAGAAGTGGCTCTCTTCACCGTCGAACTCATCATAGATCCGGTTGGAGATGACCTTGCGAAGGGTGAAGAGCCGGCGCTCGAATTCGTCGTTCGTCGCAGCATCCTTGCCGGCACCAATGAAGACCTGCACATGATGCGGCTCGGTCGCGGCAATCGCCGGCGCCTTCGAGAGCGAGGAATTGTCGACCGGTACGTCGCGGAAGCCGATGAAGACTTGGCCTTCTTCGGTGATAACGTCCTTGATGACCTTCTTGAAATGTTCGATCTGCTTTTCGTCACGCGGCATGAAGATATGGCCGACGCCATATTCGCCGGCCTTCGGCAGGGTAATGTCCTGCTTGGCCATCTCCTCACGGAAGAAGCGATCGGGAATCTGCACGAGAATACCCGCACCGTCGCCCATCAGCGGATCGGCGCCGACGGCACCGCGGTGCGTCAGGTTTTCGAGGATGAAGAGACCGTCCTTGACGATCTGGTGGGACTTCTGACCCTTCATATGCGCGACGAAGCCGACACCGCAGGCGTCATGTTCGTTGCGCGGATCGTAAAGCCCCTGTTTTTTCGGCAGGCCGGAGGCGGATTTACGCGTATTGGCCGTTGCGTGCACATCTGCTGCCGCGAACTGGCCAATACCCATGGATGGCGTCATCTTCGTCATCGTCTTCCTCCTGTCGAAGCCCGCGGGACTGCGGGCGGCTTTTTGTCGCGCTCCGCACCCTGAAGATAGGTCCGGCGCGTGACAGCGCTGTTGCATTGTGAAGATCCGGTCGCAGACACCTGCTTTTCAACGAAAGCAAACCGTCGCGTTCCGCGCCTGCCATTCGCCTCCGCGCGCCGCCATGTGAAGGCTTGGCGCTCGAAAGAACTATAGCGTGAAAGCCGCTCTGTGCCAGGGCTTTTGGCGCCTCTTCGGCCGGGAAGGCCAAAATAGGACAGCAACCCTGTCCTAGTTCATCCGTTCAATGCCAGAAACAATTCCTCTTCGCAAGGGCATCCTCTTAAAAAAACATCAATTTGCGACGGAAGATTGCCAAATCGGCCAAAACAGCGACATAAAATTACACAGAGAGAAACCATTTTGTTTTTTGATTACGCAGTTCAATTTCTGTGATGCATTCCGGCTTCCGCCCTTGATCCTGTGAAGCTTTGGCGTAATGTCCCTTCCCGAACCTCCCGCCCCATCATTTTCAATGGTTTCCTCCATGATTTTTGCCTCTGACAATTGGGCTGGCGCCCATAAATCCATTGCCGAACGCCTGCTTGCCGAATCCGCCGGGTTTGCGGCCGCTTATGGCAACAGCGATCTCGACAAAAGGGTAGAAGCCCGCTTCTCCGAGATCTTCGAACGCGAGGTTTCCGTCTTCTTCGTCGCCACCGGCACAGCGGCCAACTCTCTGGCACTGGCAAGCGTCCAGCGCCCCGGCGGGATCACCTTCTGCCATTCGGAAGCCCACGTGATCGAGGATGAATGCGGCGCGCCGGAATTCTTCTCCGGCTCCGCCCGCCTCATGGCCGTCGAAGGTGAGGCCGGCAAGATCGATCCGGCCAGGCTCTCGGCAAAGATCGCGCACTTCCCCGAAGATGCCCTCCGTCATGGCCGCGCCAGCGCCGTCACCATCACACAATCGACCGAAATCGGTACCGTCTATTCGCTGCCGGAAATCGGCGAAATTTCCTCGATCGCCAAGAAACGGGGACTGCCCCTGCACATGGACGGTGCGCGCTTTGCCAATGCGCTGGTTGCATTGAATGCAACACCTGCCGAAATGACCTGGAAGCGCGGCGTCGATATGCTCTCCTTCGGCGGAACGAAGAATGGCTGCTGGTGCGCGGAAGCGATCGTCTTCTTCAATCCGGAGCAGGCGAAGGAAATGCATTTCATTCGCAAGCGCGCCGCCCAGCACTTCTCCAAGTCGCGCTTCATCGCAGCTCAGTTCGATGCCTATTTCGAAAACGGCCTCTGGCTCGATCTCGCCCGCCATTCCAACGGCATGGCAGACCGCCTGCGCGCCGGTATCGGTACCAGCAATTCCGCTCGCCTCGCCTGGCCGACAGCCTCGAACGAAGTCTTCGCCGTCATTCCGAAGTCCGCAGCGAAGACGGCAGAAGCCAGGGGCGCAAAATTCTACGCGTGGCCAATCCCGGCCGGCACATCGGATCTCGTTTCGGAAGGTGAAACGCTCATTCGGCTGGTCACCAGCTTCGCCACGACCGAGACCGATGTCGACGGCTTCCTGAAGTGCCTGGCGGCCTGATTTTCGAAAGCACCGGACGCCCGCTCACAAGGTGGTGTGTTCCGGTCTCTTTTGGAACAAAGCCGGTTTCTTCGAATGAAAGTCCCGCCGTTCGGGCGGGATTTTGCACTCAGGCAGACCGCAACCCCCTGACCTTCTTCAAAATATCCTCCGAAAGGGCCGCCACCAACGCCTGATCGGCTCCCTTGCGCGGCACCAGAACGAATTCGACATCCTCCAGCACCGGTAACTTGCCTGGAGCGATTTCCTTCAGACCCGAGGGCGCCATGCTGCGCGGCTGCACCAACACCCCCATGCCGGCGCGCGCCGCAGCCGTCAGCCCGCTCAGGCTGCCGCAGGTGCAGACGATGCGCCAGGCCACACCATGCCGCCCGAGCGCCTCCAGCGCGATGGCGCGCGTGACGCTCGGCGGCGGAAAGGCGATCAGCGGCAATGGACTGGAGGAAAGCACATGCTGAGGATCACGGGCCAGCCAGACCAACGGCTCCCGATAGACGAGCCTTCCGAGCTCGTCGCCGAGCCTGCGCTTGGCAAGCACGAGGTCGATCGCTCCCGCATCCTGCATTTCGTAGAGCACACCCGAAAGTGCGACCGTCAGTTCCAGATCGACGGAGGGATGCGAGCGCACGAAGTCTTCCAGCACCGCCGGCAACTGGCTCGTCACGAAATCTTCGGAAACGCCGAGCCGCAGGCGTCCCCGCAGGCTGCCGCCTTTAAACAACGACTGCACCTGCCCCTCGATCAACAGCATGGCACGCGCATGCGTAAGCAGGGCCTCGCCGTCACCGGTCAGCACGACCTTGTGCGTATCCCGCTCCAGCAGCCGGCGCCCGAGCGAGGTCTCCAGCCTCTGAATGTGCTGGCTGACCGTCGACTGCCCGAGGCCCAGCCTTTCAGCAGCAAGCGTGAAGCTGCCCATTTGTTCGACGGTAACGAAACTGCGAAGCTGTGAGAGATCCAGCATGCCTAAAATCCAGATTTATGATAACTGTTATTTCTTGCATCCTGGATCATAATGAGCGACAGAACAATGACTCATTTATTCCAGCGAGACCGCTATGCGCCGCTTTTTGCCCGATACATTCACGATCCTGCTCGTCTGCACTGTTATCCTTGCCTCGATCTTCCCGGCGAGCGGCACGTTTGCCGACTGGTTCGGTGTAGCGACCGATATCGCCATCGCGCTGCTGTTCTTCCTGCATGGCGCGCGCCTTTCACGCGATGTCGTCATTGCTGGCCTGCTGCACTGGCGGCTGCATCTGGTGATCCTGCTGACGACCTTCGGTATTTTCCCGATCCTTGGTCTCGCAGTGGGTCTCATTCCAGATTCGATCCTGCCGCAGCCGCTCTATCTCGGCATTCTCTTCCTCTGCGTGCTGCCGTCGACGGTCCAATCCTCCATTGCCTTCACCTCAATGGCCGGCGGCAACGTGCCGGCGGCGATCTGCTCGGCTTCAGCTTCCAATATCTTCGGCATGTTCCTGACGCCGCTGCTCGTCGGCCTGCTTTTCTCGGTCGGCGGCCATGGCGGCTTTTCCTTCGACGCGCTCGAACAGATCCTGCTCCAGCTTCTGGCCCCCTTCGTCGTTGGCCAGATCCTGCAGCCCTGGATCGGCGACTGGATCCGCTCCAAGAAGAAGATCCTGATGCCCGTCGACCGCGGCTCCATCCTGATGGTCGTCTATCTAGCCTTCTCGACGGCTGTCGTCGAAGGTCTGTGGCACACCTTCTCGATCGCCGACATCGCCGCCGTGATCATTGCCGACATGGTGCTGCTTGCCCTCGTTCTCGTTATCACCATGTATGGCAGCCGCTGGCTGGGCTTCAGCAAGGCCGATGAGATCACCATCACCTTTTGCGGCTCGAAAAAGAGCCTCGCAAGCGGCGTACCGATGGCAAACGTCATCTTCGCCGGCCAGTCGATCGGCGCAATCGTCCTGCCGCTGATGCTCTTCCATCAGATCCAGCTGATGGTCTGCGCCGTTATCGCCCAAAAATATGCGGCGGCCGCAGCCCGCCGAGCGACCGAAAAGCAGCTTGAAGAAGCTGCAAGCCCAGCCTGATCGAACAAAATGACCACAAACAAAAACGGCGCCCCCTCAAGGGCGCCGTCTTTGTTTGATCCGTCTGAAAGCGAATTAGTTGTTGACGACCTGTGCTTCGATTGCCTTCGGAGCTTCGACCGGCTCTGCGGCAATCGCAATCTTGCGGGGCTTCAGAGCCTCCGGGATGCTGCGCAGAAGGTCGATGTGCAGGAGGCCGTTCTTCAACGAAGCGGCGGTTACTTCGACATGGTCGGCAAGCTGGAAGCGGCGCTCGAATGCGCGCTTTGCGATGCCGCGATACAGGTACTCGCTGCCATCGGCATTTTCTTCGCGCTTTTCACCCTTCACGGTGAGCGCATGGGCATGCGATTCGATAGCGAGTTCGGTTTCGTCGAAGCCCGCAACGGCCATGGTAATGCGATAGGTATTCTCACCGGTCCGCTCGATATTATAGGGCGGATAGGTTGGGACCTGCTCCGGCTGGGCAAGGCTGTCAAGCATCGTGAAGAGACGGTCGAAACCGACGGTGGAACGATAAAGGGGAGAGAAGTCTACGTGACGCATGATGTCCTCCTTGGGAAGCGACGTGTTGCGATATGATGCCCCTGAAACCCCATCTTGGCGGCTTCGGGACGGTTGTGCGGACCCTTCCGGCGTCCGCAAAGTTCAGATGGTGATGGCTTTCCGAGACTTCAAGCCCCTCGCCAAATCGCTGGAATCCTGCGTGAACCCTGCATGAACGGCAGGTTCGGCGAAGGTTCAGACGCCGCTCGCTAGAGATAGGCGCATCGGGTGACACTGGCCCGAAGGCTGGAGTGTATCGTCCCTTCTTCTTCAGCCTAGATTCGGCCGGCCAAGAGCTCCCTCAGCTCCGCCGGCCTTTTTTCTTCAGGCATAAAGCTCTGCAAGCTGATTCTGCGTCGCGTCCAATCCGTTAGCCGCGCCATCTTGATGGCTCAGCATGAGAGCGCTGACAATGCACGACAGGGCCACTGAATCGCCGCTTGAAAATATCGAAAGAGGGCGGCCGCTCCCTTTGCCGCCAACCTGCCGTATAGAAAAATCTGAATATATTATACTTCTCTTATATTGAGCGGCAATTTCGCCATTGATTTTCCCAGCTTCTGCGATATCCCCTAGTATACCTCTCACGCGAAGAAACATTCAGCCTATGGAACAGGTTCTTCATTCGACTCCAGACAATCCGGCGCCGGAGAACCGCACCGAGGGCTTTTTCGAAACCCACGACGGTCAGAGGTTGCGTTTTGCCGTCTTCCGGTCGCAAACACCGGTCGCCCACGGAACAGTGGTCCTCCTGCACGGACGCAGCGAATATATCGAGAAGTATTTCGAAACGATCCGCGACCTCACCGCCAAGGGGCTCTGGGTCGCGACCTATGATCTGCGCGGTCAGGGTGGCTCGTCCCGGCTGATCAAGAAACGCAATCACGGCCACATCCGCCGCTTTTCCGATTACGAACGCGATCTCGACACGTTCCTCGAAAAGGTCGTGCTGCCGGATACCCGCCTGCCCTTCTACATGCTCGCCCATTCCACAGGCGCGCTGATTGCGCTTTCCGCCGCCCCTTATCTGTCGACGCGCATCGAGCGCATGGTGCTATCAGCCCCTTTCCTTGGCCTTATTGGCCAGGCTGCTTCCGAGGGTATTATCCGCACGGTATCAGCCACGCTCAGCGCCATCGGCCTCGGCGGCGTGCCGCTCGGCAAGATGAAAGAGCTGGAATTCCCTGATAACCCTCTCACGTCGGATGAAACGCGTTTCGAACGGAATGCGGCGATCGCAAAGGCCCACCCGGAGCTCGCTCTCGGAGCGCCAACCGCCCGCTGGATGCACGAATGCATGAAAGCGATCGACCGGGTGACCCAGCCCTACCATCTCTTTTCGATTACCATCCCCTCCGTCGTCATCGCGCCGACGCGCGACGGGCTGGTGCCTTATACGGCGCAGGAACGGCTCTCACGCTATTTCCGCGCCGGTCAGCTTGTCCCGATCAACGGTGCCCGCCACGAGATATTCCAGGAAAGGGATATGTATCGCACAGCCGCGCTTGCCGCCTTCCATGCCTTCATTCCCGGCAGCGACGCCGAGGCGACTGACGAAGTGACGGCGATCGGCGTCTGAGCCTTTTCTTACGCATATCGCTGTCGCAAAACCACTACGCACTTTTGTGCGACATGTTTAGCGCTGTAGGATGGCGATCGCCTCTTCGTAAACCGCCCTGCTGCCGGCTGCGATGATCGAGCCACCGTTTTCCGGCCGCCCGCCGTCCCAGGTGGTCATGATCCCGCCGGCGCCTTCGATGACAGGAATGATCCCGCCGACGTCATAGGGTTTGAGGCTATTCTCGATGACGAGATCGACATGGCCTGCTGCCAGCAGCGCATAGGCATAACAATCACAGCCGTAGCGGAAGAGCCTGACCTTGCTTTCGATCTCACGATATTTCTCCATCTCCTCGCCGACGAAGAGATGCGGCGAGGTGGTGAAGAGTATCGCACTCGAAAGGGCGTCACAGTCGCGCACCTGCAGCCGGCGCTCACCCTCCGGCCCGCTATAGGTCGAGCCATTCTCATCGCCGAAATACCGCTCACCGGTGAAGGGCTGCTCGATCATGCCGGCAACCGCCCGGCCATTCTTCTGCAGGCCGATCAACGTTCCCCAAACCGGAACGCCGGAAATGAAGGCGCGTGTGCCGTCGATCGGATCGATCACCCACACATGCTCGCGATCGAGACCGACATTGCCATGCTCTTCGCCGAGAATGCCGTGCTCGGGGAAATTCGCCTCGATCAGCGCACGAATAGCCGTCTCGGCGGCCCTGTCGCCTTCCGTGACCGGATCGAAGCCCGATGACAGCTTGTTGGTTACATTGATGCCCGAGCGAAAGCGCGGCAGGGTTTCTGCCTTTGCAGCTTCGGCGAGACGGTTGAAGAACGAACGGTCGGGAAGCATGGAGAAATCCACATAGCTGGCGGGGAATGGCGTTTTTCATAGCGAAAAAGCGGCGGAATGCAAATACAACAGGCAATTTCCGATTAGCTGCCTAAAGATTTTGCAGTGCAATATATTGCTTGACAATTGTGCAATGCAGCAGTAGTTTCTTACCTACAGTCTTCTGACTGTAAATACCCTCCTTGGGTGTTTCCTCCCTAGACTTAGCCGCGCTGACAAAGCGCGGTTTTTTTTGACCTGAAGACTGAAAATTACTCGGCCGCCAGGGCTCGGTCGCCGGCAAATTTCTCGACATAATCAGCCATCTGCCGCATGAACGACGTGATGGCGCTCACAACGGTGTCGAAATCAGGCCGCTTCTCCAGCGTTACCTCATCGACATAGATCGAGCGGTTGACCTCGATCTGCAGCGCATGCAGCCCGCGTGACGGCCGGCCGTAATGCTCTGTGATGAAGCCGCCGGCATAGGGCTTGTTGCGGATCGCCGCAAAACCCATCTCCTCGAGAATGCCGATCGCCGTGCGCGACAGTTCAGCCGAAGCGCTGGTGCCGTAACGATCGCCGATGATGAAGTCCGGCCGCGCATTACTGCCGGCGACACGCACATTGCCCGGCATGGAATGGCAGTCGATCAGGACACCGAAGCCGAATTGCACGTGCGTGCGTGCAATCAGCCGCCGCAGCGCGAAGTGATAGGGCTTATAGACGCTTTCGACACGTTCCAGCCCTTCCTGAACGGGTAGCCGGCGCGCATAGATTTCCATGTTCTCAGCCACGATGCGTGGAATCGTACCAAGCCCGCCCGCAACCCTGAGCGAGTTGATATTCGCATAAGGCGGCAGCAGCCCGTCGAACATGCGCGGATCGAGTTCGTAGGGCTCGCGATTGACGTCGAGATAAGCGCGCGGGAAATTCGCAAGCAGCAGCGGTGCGCCGAGATCCACGGCCGCGCCGAACAGTTCATCGACATAATGGTCTTCAGAACGGCGTATCGAGATACCTTCCAGCCGCGACTGCGCGATGAATTCCGGTGGATAAATGCGGCCGCTGTGAGGGGAGTTGTAGACGAAGGGAATGGTCTGCGACACGGGCTCATGCACTTCAAAAAGCTCGTATTCGCGTATTTCCGGCACTTCCTGCCCTCTTTACCATGTCATCAAGTGGCTGTGACGGCCATGTTGCCAGTTGCCTGCCCTTAAGTCCATACTACATAGAAGGGATGGCGGTCGCGGCCAGGGCGATTTCACCGGTTGTTTACCGGGCGAAGTCTAGTGTAGACGGCTGGTATCCCATAAAACACTAGTGATCAGCGGTCCGGATTAATGACTCAGAAGATACTTCTCGCCGAAGACGACAACGACATGCGCCGCTTCCTGGTGAAGGCGCTCGAAAAGGCCGGCTACAAGGTCCTTTCCTACGACAACGGCGCGAGCGCTTATGACCGCCTGCGTGAAGAGCCCTTCTCCTTGTTGCTGACCGATATCGTCATGCCGGAAATGGACGGCATCGAGCTGGCGCGCCGCGCGACCGAACTCGATCCTGACCTGAAGGTCATGTTCATCACCGGCTTTGCAGCCGTTGCGCTGAACCCTGATTCGAAGGCTCCGAAGGATGCAAAGGTCCTTTCCAAGCCTTTCCACCTGCGCGACCTCGTCGACGAGGTCAACAAGATGCTTGCCGCGTAAGGCGTCTTGGCGGCTCGTCACAAAACTTCAAAAAAGCCTATTGACGGCTCCGGAGGTTTTGTGATCTATGCGCCGACATCGGATGGGCGTGTAGCTCAGCGGGAGAGCACTACGTTGACATCGTAGGGGTCACAAGTTCGATCCTTGTCACGCCCACCATCCTAATTCGCTGAAAAGCAAGGCCTTTCGGGAAGTCGAAAGGCCTTTTTCATTTTGGCGATATGCCGTTTGCAAATCATCTCACGCCTGCGCAGCATCGCAACTCAATCAGCAAGGCAGTCCTACAGACTTCCCCCGAAGGAAGGCTTGACCAATCGGTTGCAATGTTGTTTCGCTCTCCCTCATTGGGGGTGCGCATGAAAATCACTATTGGATTGATATTGCTGTTGATGCTGAACTCGGGCCCGGCTTCCGCAAAGGAAGATATGAAGTTCCGCACGCTGATGGAAAGCAAGCAGACAAGTGTCGTCGAAATGCTAATCGGCGCAGCCGGACTGACACTTTTATTTGTGAACGACGAACTCAAAGATGCAGGCCAACCGCGGCTATACTGCCCACCGCGAGACCGCGCGATTTCAAACACCGAATATGTTGCCATTGTGAAGAAATATCTGGAACTGCACCCAGATATCGGCGAGGAAACGTTCCAGGTTTATCCCTACGTCCTGCTCACGTCGCTGAAGCGAATGTATCCCTGCTGACAGGATAAGAGAGAGCGCCGAAACCAAATTCGGACACAGAGCCATGCCATGCGCGATAATGGAACCTGAGGCATTGATTCGCCTCGTCAGGACACGGGGTTCGAATCGAAATGAAATTATCTGCGCTTGCCATCGCCGCCTTCTCCACCCTCACTTTTGCCGCTGCAGCGCAGGCGGATGACAATTTTCCGGGCGCGCCCGGCGTCATCGCGCTTGGCGGCAAGTGCCAGAAGCTGGTCGTCGCCAAGTTCGACGCCACGAAGGGCTGCAAGGGAGAGCTGGCAAGTGTGACGCTCGTCAACGGCACCGTCACCTTCATCTTCACCTCTGATGGCAAGCTGCTAGGCTTCCAGGGCGATGGGAAGGGCATCAAGCCTGCATCCAATGGCAATGCCCGCCTGCCGCTCAGTCTCGTCACCACGGGCGTCGGCAACAAGATGACGGGCGAGGTGAAGGTTGCAGGCTTCTGCACCTTCGGCAATCCCTATGCCGGCAAGCCGACAGCCATCGAATGCACGGCGGAAAGCAAGGATGCGGCCTTCACGGGCAGCTTCCGCACCAGCGGCAAGGCACCGGCACGCAAAAACGGTGGAAAATAAGAGATCGTTAGACTGACGGCCTCAGGCGCACCAGGAGCCTGAAGCAGATCCCGGCTTCCTCGCTAGGCCCTCATTGATAAGACGCGTACCGAAGGAGCGCCCGTCGCGCGAAATGACGCGCGGCGCGCCACGGTCATCCGCTTTGCCGGCAGCATTCATATTGAACGGACCGGCATTCAGCAGCGCCAGCAGCCGCGATTTGGCGGCAAAGGCGATCTTCCGTTCGTCTTCACAGCGCGCGCGATCGACATCCGGGCTCACCATATCAGCGATGACGATCTTCTCACCCTTGTACCAGAAGGTGCCGGCATCGCCGACGCAATTGATATGTTCGCCTTGCCCGCAATATCCAAAGGCGGCTTTGGCGGTTTCCGAAGAAGACGGGGCAACAGGGGAGATGGAGGCCGGCACGATCTTTGCCGTCGGAACCGGAACCGAGGGGACCGCCATGGGCGGCACCGGATCGTTCGTCTGCCGTGGCTTGGCGGCAGGTGCTGCGACAGCAACCTGCTTCGGCGCTTCCTTGGATGCCTGAGGCTTGGCTTCAGCCGCTTCGCGGATAACGGCAGCCGGTGCCTTGCCAAGCATCGGGCGAATGGTTTTCCAGTTGTCATAGGCGGCAATGGCGCCCACCGCGGCGATGCCGAGCACCAGCCAGGGCATCGCGCCTCCGGAGGATGCGCTGCTCTTCCTTTTTGCCGGCGCCTTGCGGCGGCCGCGTGTCGCTGTCTTGGCCATCGATCCGATTCCCTTGAATGGGCCGGATTATCGCCGCGCAATCCTTTCCGAAAGGTTGGCAAGGCATCGCCGCGGATCGCTTTCCCAAACCGAAATTCGCCGGACATGAAAACGCCCGGCTTCATGGCCGGGCGTCTCGCACAAGTTCTACCTGGGACTCAGCAGCCTTGCGCTGCCGAAGGTGCAGCAGCGGGCGTCTTCGCCGTTTGCTCGCTTGGCGGCACGGATGGCGTCTCGCGCTTGCCGACATCGATCCGGCGCTCGGCCGCCTCGCGTACGGCCTGCCACTCATATTCGTGCTGGATGAAGATATCACGCGGCACAAGATTGATTGTCATTCGCATCTCACCTGTCTTGTCGTTACGGAACTGGTTTCAACGGACGGGCTTTGCGAGCTTGGCATTGTCGCTCTTGATGTCAGGTCCGCCCTTGGAAAGGTCGCTGCCGGTGACATGCGCCGGCACATGGATGTCGTGGAAGACACCCGGCGTAAGCGTCAGGTCGACCTGGTGCGGCGGAAGCACCTGGGCTTTCTGCATGCGATTAGGACTTGCCCGCTTCATGCGGTCCGAGGCTTCCGTGCGCTTATCGGGAACATGGGTCGAATTCTGCATCGTCGCCCTCCTTCAAGAATATCTCAGATGTTTTCATCGGCTCAGCTAGGTCGTAACGGGCGAGAGCCCCGCATGGTTCCAAAGAAATCGCCAGCTCTGCCCGATCGGGTATCTTGACTGGCGCGACAACTTCACTACCTACTGGAGCACCCGCCGCCTCATCCAGACATCGGCTGCGGGGGAACCCTGGTGCCGGGCCCCTCTGGCGAGAGTTTTTACGGCGCTCTCGTGATGTCGGTACCGCCTGCAAATTAGCCGGCGGATTTTTCATCGATGAAAAAGCTCACCATGCCAAACGCGCATGCCCTTAGTGGTACGCGTTTTTCTGCTTTCACCCCATTTTCCGACCAGGTTTGCGGCTGCGAGGTGCAGCCATGAACCAGCTCCAATCCCACAAATCCTCGCTCGGCTATTTCCGCTGGGCCTTCATCGTCACGGCGGTCGGCCTTGCACTCGGCGCCTTCCTTGGCTGGCAGTCGACCGGTACGCTCGGTGGCATGGCCACCGTTTTCTTCATCTGCGCCGTGCTGGCCGTTCTGGAGATTTCGCTCTCCTTCGACAATGCCATCGTCAACGCCAACAAACTCAAGGAAATGACTCCCGTCTGGCAACACCGCTTCCTGACATGGGGCATCGTCATTGCCGTTTTCGGCATGCGTATCGTCTTTCCGCTGGCAATCGTCGCCATCGCGGCAAAGATTGGCCCATGGGAAGCGCTCGTGCTGGCGGCACGTGAACCGGCTGAATATGCCCGCATCATGAATGATGCGCATCTGCCGATCGCGGCCTTCGGCGGCACCTTCCTGATGATGGTCGGCCTGACTTACTTCTTCAACCATGAGAAGGAAGTCCACTGGATCGGTTCGCTGGAGCGGCTGATGGCGCGTTCGGCCACGATCAAGGGCATCGAGATCGCCTTCGTGCTCCTGCTGATCCTACTTTTCTCCTATCTCCTGGAGGGTGAGGACGCGACCACCTTCGTCTACTGCGCCATCTACGGTCTCGTGACCTTCCTGGTGGTGGAAGTCATCGGCGGCATCCTCGATGCATCGCAGCGCGCGATGAGCGAGGCGGCAAAAGGTGGCCTCGGCGCCTTCATCTATCTGGAAGTGCTGGATGCCAGCTTCTCCTTTGATGGCGTCATCGGCGCCTTCGCGCTGACGCAGAACCTCTTCATCATCGCCATCGGCCTCGGCATCGGCGCCATGTATGTACGCTCCATGACGATCATGCTGGTAGAAAAGGGAACGCTCGCCGAATACCGCTATCTGGAACATGGCGCCTTCTACGCCATCCTGATCCTCTCGGTGATCATGTATGTGCAGACCATGGTGCACATACCCGAGGTCATTACCGGCCTCGGTGGTGCCGCCCTGATCGGCATCTCGCTCTGGTCCTCGATCCGCCACAACAGGCAGGAGCGGCAGAAGGAAGCGCATGTTCCCGAGCGAGAGCGCCTGCACGCCTGATAATAAGAAAGCCGCGGTGGTCTGGCGCTGCGGCTTGCATAGTTCAAAAAAACAAAGCCCGCGACCAACGGTTGCGGGCTCATTCATTCAATGGGTACTTTGGTATTCAATCTATGCGTCCGGCACGTCTTACCGGATGACACGGCCGAAGGTCACCGGATCGATCCCAAGTTCCTGCAGATCACGGGCGCGCGGCTTGCGACCGCCCTCGACAGCGGCACTGACTGCATTTGCGGCACCGAGCGCTGCGAAAGCGCGTGCCAGGAAACCATTGTGGATCGACTTTCTAATAGCGGACATCTTCTTTCCTCTCGCTCTGTGATTGACTGCTCATAGGTGGGAAGACAGGGCTGCCCCTACAACGCGCAGGAAATCACCGCTGCTATGCGAAAAGCGCATATTTCTTCGCCGGCGAAAGAACAAAGTTCAAGGCTCATGTAAATTTCATTTATAAATTCATATACTTACGGAATGGTTTGTTTCCAGGCGCCGATAAAAAATAACAAACAGCAAAGAAAAGGCCGGCCATGTCGCCACGGCCGGCCCGAATTAGGGGTCAGGGTCGTCTTTTGTTTTAGTCTTCATTTGCCGCAAGCTGAGAGAGAACCTGGCCGCGGCCACGCAATCTCAGAATCAGCGGAATGAGGAAGGCCGCGGCCGCGACGATCAATAGGCCGCAGGCGATCGGCGACATGACGAGCGTGGTCACGTCACCCTGGCTGATCGAGAGCGCTCGGCGAAGCTGCTGCTCAGCGAGCGGCCCGAGGATGAGGCCGACGACAGTAGGGGCGATCGGATAACCGAAGATCCGCATGATATAACCGAGCACGCCGAAGCCAAGCAGCATGCCGAGCTCGAAGACCGACGGGTTGGCCCCGATGGTGCCGAGTGTCGCAAACAGCAGGATGCCTGCATAAAGCCACGGCTTCGGAACCGTCAGCAGGCGAACCCAGAGGCCAATCATCGGCAGGTTCAACACCAGCAGCATCGCATTGGCGATCAGCAAGCTGGCGATGAGACCCCAGACGAGCTGCGGATTGGTCGCAAAAAGCAGCGGACCCGGTTGCAGGCCGTACTGCTGGAAACCGGCGAGCATGATAGCCGCCGTCGCAGATGTCGGCAGGCCGAGCGTCAGCAGCGGCACCAGGGTGCCGGCGGCCGAGGCATTGTTGGCGGCCTCAGGACCGGCGACGCCTTCAATGGCGCCATGGCCGAATTCCTCGGGGTTCTTCGACAGACGTTTTTCTGTGGCATAGGAAAGGAAAGTGCCAATTTCGGCACCGCCTGCCGGCATGGCGCCGATCGGGAAGCCGATGATCGTGCCGCGCAGCCACGGCTTCCAGGAACGCGCCCAGTCCTGGGCATTCATCCAGAGCGAGCCACGCACCGCTTCCACCTTGTCCTCACCGCGATTGCCCTGGGCGGCAATATAAAGCGTCTCGCCGATGGCGAACATCGCGACGGCGAGCGTCGTCACCTCGATACCGTCGAGCAGGTCCGGAATACCGAATGAAAGGCGAGCCTGGCCCGTCTGCTGGTCGATGCCGACCATGGCGAGCGCAAAGCCGATGAAGAGCGAGGTGAGACCGCGCAGCGCCGAATCCCCGAAGGCGGAGGAGACGGTAACGAAAGCAAGCACCATCAGCGCAAAATATTCGCGCGGACCGAAAACAAGTGCCAGCTTGACGATATAGGGCGCGACGAAAGCAAGGCCGAGCGTGGCGATGAGGCCGGCAACGAAGGAGCCGATGGCGGCTGTCGCCAGCGCCGGCCCGCCACGGCCCGCACGCGCCATCTTATTACCCTCGAGCGCAGTGACGATCGAGGCGCTTTCACCCGGCGTATTCAGGAGGATCGAGGTGGTCGAGCCGCCGTACATGCCGCCGTAATAGATACCGGCAAACATGATGAGCGAACCGCCCGGATCGAGCTTGTAGGTGGCGGGCAAGAGCAGCGCCACGGTCAGCGCCGGGCCAATGCCCGGCAGCACGCCGACGGCGGTACCCAGAGTCACGCCGATGAAGGCATAGAGCAGGTTGATCGGCTGCGCAGCAACCAGAATACCCTGCCAGAGGAATTCGAATGTGCTCATGTCTTTGTCCCAAGCGGCGGCTCCTTAGGGGGCACTAGGACCGTCCGCGCAAAAAGCAAAAAAACTGAAAGCGCCCGGCGCAAGGCCGCCGCTGTCAGAAGAACAGGTGTTCGAGCGGGCCGGCCGGCAGCGTCAGCTGTAGCAATTGCGAGAAGATCGCCCAGACGATGAAACTCATGATGATGCCGATGGGCAACGAGATCCAGATCTGGCGCTTGCCGAAACCGCGTGCGGTCAGCGCAAAGAGCACGCCGGTCGCAATTGAGAAGCCGGCGGTGCGCAGGAGCAGCATCTGCCCGGCGAGGCCCGCGATGATCCAGATAACGGGCGCCACTTCCTGATGCTCGCGTTCCGGAAAATCGCCGCGCCAGGCTTCGATCGCCGTCCATATGCCAAGACAGAACAGGCCGAGGGCGACAAGCTGCGGGACGGTCGACGGGCCGATGCGATCATATTGCGCGATCGTCTTCAGATGCGAGGCATCCCAGAAGACCACGGCAGCGACCACGATGAGGAAAGCGGCAATGATCAGCGCCGCCCAATCGGGGCGGCGCTTCGTTGCCGATGAGGTATCGGCTTCGCTCATTGAACGAGACCGATATCTTTGAGAATGCCTTCGGTAGCAGAGACATCCTTTTCGAGCTGCGCCTTGAACTCGTCACCTGCGAGGTAGGTATCGGCCCAGCCCTTGGTCTTCAAGGTTTCCTGCCACGCGGCAGACTTGTGCAGCTTGTCGAAGTCGGCCGCGATCGAGGCGACTTCTTCATCGGTCAAACCCGGAGCGGCAGCGACCATGCGCCAGTTCTGGATGGAAACGTCGGTACCGGCTTCCTTGAAGGTCGGAGCGTCGACGCCGGCAATGCGGGCATCACTGGAAACGCCGAGCAGGCGCAGCGTGCCGGCCTTGACCTGCGATTCGAACTCGCTGTAGCTCGAAATGCCGGCCGTGACCTGACCGCCGAGGATAGCCGCGAGTGCTTCGCCGCCGCCAGAGAAGGCGACATAGTTGATCTTCGTCGGATCGACGCCGGACGCCTTGGCGATCAGGCCGACGGCGATATGGTCCGTGCCGCCGGCAGAACCGCCACCCCAGGAAACGGCGCCCGGATCAGCCTTCAGCTTGGTGACGAGATCGGCAAGCGTCTTGATGTCGGACGCGGCCGGAACGACGATGGCTTCATACTCGCCGGTCAAACGGGCGATCGGGGTGACGTCCTTCAGCGTGACGACCGACTTGTTGGTCAACAGGGCGCCGACCATGACGTAGCCACCGACGATGAGAGCGTTGGGATTGCCGGCACTCTGGCTGCTGAACTGGGCAAGACCGATAGAACCGCCGGCACCCGGTACGTTCTGAACCTGAACGCTCTTGGAAATGCCTTCCTGCTGCAGCACCGTCTGCAGCGAGCGGGCCGTCTGGTCCCAGCCGCCGCCGGGCGCTGCCGGAGCGATGATGGTGTAATCGGCCGCGTACGCCGGCAGCGCAATCGCCGCTGCCAAAAGGGTTGCGATGAAAGTATGCTTCACGATGTGTCCTCCGTGCTGCGGCTGAGCGAACCGCCAGTGCTATTTTTGAAAATGGAGAGAGATCACCGATCGATGGACGTAATTGTCCTGATAGCGAGCGGAAGTCCTCCCGGAATTCTTCAACTCTCCGCCTCCACGGAGAGGAAGTAGCCCAAGCCATCATATGAAGCTGTCATTTAGCTGACATCGGCAGGATATCCAGTGCGGCAAGACACTTTTTTGCCGTAATTCGACTACCGCTCGCCACAGCCAAGCGAGTAGCCGCGCCAAGGATGGCACAATGGTCGTGCCGGCTGAATATCTGGAAGTGGTGATCCACAAAGGCTGATTGCCGCTGTCGCGGGATCAATGCGGAACGGCGGGACTCGCCAGAGGTAAACCTCGCCCTTTATACGTTTTCGACTTGGAATTCGCTGCTGAACTGCAGCATTGGCGAGCGAGGTTTTACTGCGTGCGCAGCACCTCGTTCCAGTGCGCAATCAGCCGCGCCCGCTTTACCTGATCGAGATAGACCATCAGGCCGGGGCTGACCGGTACAGGGCGCAACTGTGCGCCGAGAAGTTCCTGCAACGTATTGGCGGTATTCTCGCCCGCCACTTCCGGGCTGACGGCTGGGATCTGCAACTCGCGGGCCATGATCGTCTGGCCTTCCTTCGACATGAAGAAGGCGAGGTAGCGACGACCGAGCTCCGGCTCTGCGGCAGCCTGCGGCACCAGGCCGATCCGCGACATCACGACGGTGTAGTCCTTCGGCAACACGATGCCGACATCGGAGTGACGCGAGGCCCAGTCGGCTGCATAGGAGCCGAGGATATTATAGCCGAGCACGAAGCGCCCGTCGGCCACGCGCTCGAGGATCGCCGAGCTGGTGGAATATAGTTTTACGCCCGCCGCCCCCATCGCGCCGATCACCGACCAGATATCGCCGAACTGTTCCTGGTCTCGCGCCATAAACAAAAAGCCGACGCCGGAACGCTCGATGTCATAGGTGCCGATCCGCCCATGGACATCGTTGCCCTTGCGCTTCAGATAATCGACGAATTCCGCCCGCGAGCTCGGCACCGTTTCATGGACAAAGCTGGGCTTATGATAGACGAAGACGGCCGGCTCGAAGGTCAGCGCATAGGCCGTATTGCGCCAGTTCGCCCATTTCGGCCACTGTGCACTCATCGGCAGATTGCTCACCTGCGCATAACCGTCGTTCGAAAGCTTCACCTGCAGGTCCATGGCAGAAGAGAAGGCGAAGTCCGCCGTCTTGTGGCCGGCATCCGTCTCCCTGACGATCCGGTCGTAGATGTCTCCCGTCAGCATGTCCTCATATTTGACCGCCACATCCGGATTGGCCTCCTGAAAGCCGCGGATCATCGGCTGCGCGAGCGGTTCGTCAAGTGACGAATAGACTGTCAGCACCGGCGCATCGGAATTGCCCGACTTCGCCGGATAGAAGACCTGATCCGCGGCGGCAAGAGCGGGCACCAGGCACAAGAACAGAATGAAAAAGCTCCTCATGAACGGAGAATGCCTCACGGCTCGCAAAGGCACAAGCAGCCCACTTGACAGCTGGAAAAGTTAATGTCATTATAAGTGACATGAATACATTATCAGTGACAAAATATGAAAGCCCGTTAAGGGCCGAGCAGGCGCAGGCCACCCGGGAGCGCATCCTGGCCGGCGTTCGCACCATGTTCGAACAGAATCCGGACAATGCTCTGGGTTTCGACGAACTCGCCGCCGTCTCCGGCGTCAATCGCCGGACGATCTTTCGGCACTTCCCCACCAAGGAAGCGCTACTGGAGGCTTTCTGGAACGACGCGAACGCTTCGCTCGGCGTCCGCTTCTGGCCGGAAAGCGAGAAGGACCTGACCGACCTGCCGCCCGCGCTCTTCGCCTCGCTCGACGGTATCGAGGGGATCGTGCGCGCCTCGCATGCGAGCGGCGCCGGCCGGCAGATGCGTCTCCAGGCCAATGACGAACGACAGGTCGCCTTCCGCAAGAGCCTGGCGGGGATTTCGAAGAACCTGCCGCCGGAGCGCGCAAGGCAGCTCGAAGCCACGGTGCAGCTGCTGTTCAGCGCCACGGCCTGGCAGACGATGAAGGATTATTGGGGCCTTTCCGGCGAAGACGCCGGCAAGGCCGCCGCATGGGCAATCGAAGCCCTGCTCGATGCGGCAAGGAAAGACGGGCACAACAAAATGGAAAAATCGAAATGAACACCAACAGCTCTGCAAAGGTCCATCCGCTGGTCACGGCCAACACCTTCTGGGTCATGGGCGACCAGGTTCGCAAGCGCGGCAAGCTCGAAGGCACCGCCTTCAATGTTATCGACGTCATCATTCCCCCGGGCAGCTGCACGCCACCGCATACCCATGCCTCGCCGGAAATCTTCCGTATCCTGGAAGGTACGGTGCGCATCTGGAGCATGATCGGCGGCAAGCCTGTCGAGACCGACGCGGTTGCCGGCGATGTCGTGACCATTCCGGCCCATGCGCCGCATGCCTATCAGAACATCAGCCCTGTCCAGGCCGTGATGATGTCGATCGTCGATGATGACATGATCGCCTTCTTTGAAGCCGCCGCTTCCCATGAAGCGCCGAAAGGTCCGCCCACGCCGGAAGCGATCGGCCGTATCATGAGGCTGACCGCCACGCACGGCATCAACATTCTCCAGGCTGCATAATCCGTTTTCTGAGAGCACGGGGGCGACCCTCGGTCGGATAGGGCCGAGGGGAGCGTCATTCATCCTGCCATTCTCCATTCACCAATTCCCACAATCGCTGTGACATCGGGCTGCCATTCCTGATAAACTCCCCGAAAAAAATCGAGGGAAACATCCGTTGCGCATCCTGCTCACCGAAGACAATATCGCACTGGCCGACGGCCTGTCGGCGATCTTGCGCGGCACGGGCCATGCGGTGGATGTCGTCCATGACGGGGCCTCGGCCAATGCCGTCATCGCGGCAGAAAATTTCGATCTCGTCATACTCGATCTGAACCTGCCGGAGATGGACGGGCTCGATGTATTGCGCGCCATGCGCGCCCGCGGCAACCGGGCTGCCGTGCTCATCCTGACGGCCCGCGGCTCGCCGGAAGAACGTGTGAAGGGCCTGGATCTCGGTGCCGATGACTACCTCATCAAGCCCTTCGATATCGCCGAATTCGAGGCACGTGTCCGCGTGTTGTTGCGTCGTCAGGCGGGACTGCATTCCTCGACCGTCAGCTTCGGATCGATCTCGCTCGACCTGAATTCCCGCGCCTTTTCTGCCGGCGCCACACCGCTCGATATCCCTGCCCGCGAACTTGGCCTCCTGGAAATCCTCTTCATGCGCGCCGGCAAGGTCGTCGCCAAGGAAGCGATCATACAATCACTGACCGCTTTCGATGACGACATTTCAACCAATGCCATCGAGCAATATGTCAGCCGCCTGAGAAAAAGGCTTTCGCCGCATGGCCTGACGGTCAAGACCGCCCGCGGCATCGGCTATTATCTCGACAAGCTGCCCGAGGCCTCATGACGGCTGCCTATTCGCTCCGGCGCCGACTGCTTTTCTGGCTGCTTGTCTCGACCGCCGTTATCGGCACGCTGGCGCTTGCCGATACCTGGCGGGAGGCGGTACAGACATCGAACATCGTCTCCGACCGCGTGCTCGCCGGTTCCGCGCTGGCAATCGCCGAACGTGTCGTCGTTGCCGACGACGGCACACTCGAAGTGGACATTCCCTATGTCGCGCTGGAAATGCTGACCTCGGCAGCACAGGACCGCGTCTTTTATCGGGTCGATGGCCCACCCGGAACATTCATAACCGGCTATCAGGCTCTTCCCGTATTGAAGGAAACACAGGGCGGTACGGCCGCCTTCGCCGACGACCTCTTCCGCGGCGAGCCGATCCGCGTCGCGACCTTGGGGCGCTCCGCCTCGACTGGCATCCGCTCCGTGCCTTTCGTCGTCACTGTCGCCGAAACCACCATTGCCCGCCGTCAACTTGCGCAGGCGATTCTCGTCCGCTCGGCATTGCGCCTCGCGGTGATGATTGCCGGTGCAGCCGTCATCGTCTGGATTTCTGTGACTGTCGCGCTGCGACCGCTCTACAAGCTTGGCGATGCCATCGGCGAACGCAACCCCGACGATCTGCATCCGATCGAACAATCCGTGCCGAGCGAGGTGCAGCCGCTCGTCGATACCGTCAACTCCTTCATGGTGCGCCTGCAATCGGCCCTCGATGCGCTGCGCAATTTCACCGGCAATGCCAGCCATCAGCTCCGCACGCCTCTGACGATCATCCGCACACAACTTGCCCTTTCGGCCCGTGCCGGCTCCTTGGATGAAGCGCAGCACGCCGCGCTCAAGGGCGATCAGGCCGTTGCGCATGCCGAGCGCATCCTTGCCCAGCTTCTGCTGATGGCCAAGATCGACGCCGCGACCGCCAAGGAAGCGCTGACCGCCTCGGCAATGGATCTCACCGCTATCGCCCAGGAGATCACCGGTGAGCAGATCCCACGGGCTGCTGAAGCCGGCATCGATCTCGGCTTCGAGGGTGAAGGCCCCGCGATGATCCGCGCCGAACCGCTGCTGATCGGCGAATTGCTGCGTAATCTCGCCGGCAATGCGATCGCCTATGCCGGTAAGGGCGCAGAAGTGACTGTGCGTATTCTTGAAGATGCCGAAACGGTGCGGCTGGAAGTCGAGGACAACGGTCCGGGCATTCCGCCCGAAAAGCTGGAGGCCGTCAGAAAGCGTTTCTCCCGTGGCAATGATTCAGGTGCCCCCGGCGCCGGCCTCGGCCTGCCGATCGTGGAGGAAATTGCCCATCTTTTCAACGCGAGACTGGTACTCATACCGGGCCGCGGCGGCAAGGGACTCAAGGCGTCGGTGACGTTCAACAGGGCTGCTTGAACGCCGTTACAGTGTTAACCTTTCCGCCTTGCATTCTTTCGCTGCATTGCACACACTGGCTTTGGGAACAGCTAAGCCGATCAACGGCCCGCGGACAAAAGAGCAATATGTCGATCAAAGCCAGCATCTATCATCTGACCCATTATCAATATGACAAACCGGTCCGCCTCGGCCCACAAATCATCCGCCTGAAGCCGGCTTCGCATTCGAAAACGCGGGTCTTGAGTCATTCCCTGAAGGTCACGCCGGCCAACCATTTCGTGAACCTGCAGCAGGACCCATACGGCAATTATCTCGCCCGCTTCGTCTTTCCTGACCCGGTCACCGAATTCAAGATCGAGGTCGATCTCGTCGCCGACATGACGGTCTACAATCCCTTCGACTTCTTCGTCGAGGAAGAAGCGACAATGTGGCCCTTCGATTATCCGGAAACGCTCCGCGAAGACCTGTCGATCTATATGAAGCCGGAAGAGCCTGGCCCGCGCCTGAAAGCCTTCCTCGAAACGCTCGATCGTTCAGCGCAGAAGACTGTCGACATGGTGGTCGGCCTCAACATGCGCCTGCAGCAGCAGATCGGCTATGTGATCCGCATGGAAACCGGCGTGCAGACGCCGGAAGAAACACTTGAGATAGCCAAGGGCTCCTGCCGCGACACGAGCTGGCTGCTCGTCCAGATCCTGCGTCATCTCGGCCTCGCCGCGCGCTTCGTCTCCGGTTATCTCATCCAGCTCACCCCTGATCTCAAGGCGCTCGATGGCCCCTCGGGCACGGAATATGATTTCACCGACCTGCATGCCTGGGCGGAAGTCTATCTGCCCGGCGCCGGCTGGATCGGCCTCGACCCGACCTCGGGCCTTCTGACCGGCGAAAGCCATATCCCGCTTGCCGCGACACCGCATTTTCGCAACGCCGCACCGATTTCAGGCGGCTATTTCGGCGAAGCGGAGACCGAATTCGCCTTTGACATGAAGGTCGCCCGTGTCGCCGAACATCCGCGCATCACCAAGCCTTTTTCCGACGATGCCTGGGACGAGCTGAACGCGCTTGGCGAAAAGGTCGATCGTATCCTGGAAGCGGAAGATGTGCGCCTGACCATGGGCGGCGAGCCGACTTTTGTTTCCATCGACGATTTCCAGTCTGACGAATGGAACACCGAGGCCGTCGGCCCGACGAAACGTGAGAAAGCCGACGCACTCATCCGGCGGCTGCGAACCCGTTTCGCGCCCAATGGTTTCCTGCATTACGGCCAGGGCAAATGGTATCCGGGCGAAAGCCTGCCGCGATGGACCTTCTCGCTCTACTGGCGCAAGGACGGCCTGCCCATTTGGTCGAATGACAATCTCGTCGCTACCGAGGGCCGCAACTATCAGGTCACGGAGGACGATGCCGGCCGTCTGCTGACAGCAATCGCCGGCGAGCTGGATCTTTCGCCCGATTATGTGACCCCCGCTTTCGAAGATCCCGCCGAATGGCTGGTCAAGGAAGCGAGCCTCCCCGAGAACGTCGATCCATCGAATTCGAAACTGGAAGATGCCGAGGAGCGAAGCCGCATTGCCCGCGTCTTCGATCGCGGGCTGACGCGCCCGACCGGCTATGTGCTGCCCGTCCAGGCCTGGAATGCGCGCGCCACCGGCCGCAGCTGGATGAGCGAGAAATGGTCGACCCGGCGGGGCCGCATCTTCCTCATGCCGGGCGACAGCCCTGTGGGCTACCGCCTGCCGCTCAATTCCCTCGCCTATATCCCGCCCTCGCAATACCCCTATATCAATCCGCTCGATCCCTTCGTACAGCGGTCCGAACTGCCGGATTTCGGACAGGATGGCGGACGTCCGCTGCAGGCCGCGCATTTCCAGCCCTTCACCGGTCAGCAGCCGACCATGCCGCAATCGGTCAACGAGATCGGCGGCCATGTCCGCACGGCTCTCTCCGTCGAGCCACGCGACGGCCGGCTCTGCGTTTTCATGCCGCCGACCGAGACGTTGGAAGATTATCTCGATCTCATCGCCTCGACCGAACGTGCGGCCGCCGCTCTCGGCCTTGCGGTCCATATCGAAGGGTATGCGCCGCCCCAGGACGAGCGCATCAACGTCATCCGCGTCGCGCCCGACCCTGGCGTCATCGAGGTCAACATTCATCCTTCCTCGACCTGGAAGGAAACGGTCGACATCACCACCGCAATCTATGAGGAGGCTCGCGAGGGCCGCCTCGGCGCCGACAAATTCATGATCGATGGCCGCCACACCGGCACCGGCGGCGGCAACCATGTCGTTGTCGGCGGCAGTAACCCGAACAACAGTCCTTTCCTGCGCCGTCCGGATCTGCTGAAAAGCCTCGTGCTGCACTGGCAGCGTCATCCGTCGCTGTCCTACCTCTTTTCGGGGCTCTTCATCGGCCCGACCAGCCAGGCGCCGCGTATCGACGAAGCCCGCCACGACAGCCTCTACGAGCTGGAAATCGCGATGGCGCAGATCCCCGCGCCCGGCCGCGGCCTGCAGCCTCTGCCCTGGCTCGTCGATCGCCTGTTCCGCAACCTGCTGATCGACGTGACCGGCAATACCCATCGCGCCGAGATCTGCATCGACAAGCTCTTCTCACCCGATGGCCCGACCGGCCGCCTCGGCCTCGTGGAATTCCGCGGCTTCGAAATGCCGCCGAACGCCCGCATGTCGCTCGCCCAGCAATTGCTGGTGCGCGCGCTGATCGCCCGCTTCTGGATGAACCCGGCCGATGGCAAGTTCGTGCGCTGGGGGACCGCGCTGCACGATCGCTTCATGCTGCCGCATTATGTCTGGCAGGATTTCATCGATGTCCTCGCGGATCTTCGCGAAAACGGCTTCGACCTCAGTCCCGAATGGTTCAAGGCCCAGCTCGAATTCCGTTTCCCCTTCTGCGGCGAAGTCGAATACGAAGGCTCGAAGCTGGAACTCAGGCAGGCGCTGGAACCCTGGCATGTCATGGGCGAACAGGGAGCGGTCGGCGGCACCGTGCGTTATGTCGATTCGTCCGTCGAGCGCCTGCAGGTTCGCCTCGAAACCAGCAACGCCTCGCGCTACACCGTCACCTGCAACGGCCGAACCCTGCCGTTGACACCGACCGGTACGTCCGGAGTGTCCGTCGCTGGCGTGCGCTTCAAGGCCTGGCAGCCGGCTTCCGGCCTGCACCCTGTACTGCCGGTGAATACGCCTTTGACTTTTGATATTTATGATACATGGTCGAAACGTTCGATCGGCGGCTGCATCTATCACGTTGCCCATCCGGGTGGTCGGAACTATGAAACCTTCCCGGTCAACGGCAACGAGGCGGAAGCACGACGGCTTGCCCGTTTCGAACCGTGGGGACATACGGCGGGTGGTTATATTCCACGCGCCGAAACGGTTTCGCCTGAATTCCCGCTCACGCTGGATCTGAGGCGGCCCGCTGGAATTTGAAGAAATTGGGTCTGATGGGCAAGAAGCCTGCACTGGAATTGAGGAACGAGATCGAAGAACGCGCCGGCGCGGATGCGGTCTTCGACTATGCTCCTCTATCCGGCATTGCCGACGAGATGGTGGACAACAACGGTTCCATCCGCCCCGTCTGGCAGCGTTTCCTCTCTCATCTGAACGTTATGCCGGAAAAGGATCTGACCGAGCGCTTCGCCCGCGCCGACCGCTACCTGCGCGATGCCGGCGTCTTCTATCGGGCTTACGGCGCCAAGGGCAGCGGCGAGCGCGCCTGGCCGCTCTCCCACATCCCGGTGCTGATCGACGAGCGCGAATGGCAGGTGCTTTCGGCGGGCCTCGTGCAGCGCGCCGATCTGCTCGAAGCGATGGTCGCCGATATCTACTGCGACAACAAGCTCGTCGAGGAGGGCATCGTTCCGCCGGCCCTCATTGCTGCCAATCCGGAATTCCAGCGACCTCTGGTTGGCGTAAAACCGGCAACCGGGCACTATCTGCACTTCTGCGCCTTTGAGATCGGCCGTGGCCCTGATGGCAATTGGTGGGTACTTGCCGACCGCACGCAAGCTCCCTCGGGCGCGGGATTCGCGCTGGAAAACCGGGTAGCGACCACCCGATCCTTTTCCGACGTCTATGCCGAAACGCCGGTTCACCGTCTCGCCTCTTTCTTCGGTGCCTTCCGCGACGCGCTGCAGACGATGAAACATTCGGGCGACGACCGCATCGCGGTTCTGACCCCCGGCCCGGCCAACGAAACCTATTACGAACACGCCTATATTGCCCGCTACCTCGGCTTCATGCTGCTGGAAGGCGAGGATCTGACTGTCGTCAACGGCCGCATCATGGTGCGCACCGTCGCCGGCCTGAAGCCGATCGGCGTACTCTGGCGTCGTCTCGATTCCGCCTATGCCGATCCGCTGGAATTGAACCAGAATTCGCATATCGGCACGCCTGGCCTTGTCGAAGCGCTGCGCGCCGAAACCGTCACCATCGTCAATGCGCTCGGCACCGGCGTTCTTGAGACGCGCGCCTTGCTTGCCTTCATGCCCGCCGTCTGTCGTGCGCTGCTGGGCGAGGATCTTCGCCTGCCGTCCATTGCCACATGGTGGTGCGGCCAAAAGGATGAGCGCGACCATGTGGCTGCCAATATCGAGAAGATGGTGATCGGCCCTGCCTATTCCCGCGCGCCCTTCTTCGATGACGGTGGCGAATCCGTCCTCGGTTCGTCGCTGCGCGCCACCGCGAAGAACTCGATTGCAGACTGGCTGACAAGCGACGGCGCAAAACTTGTCGGTCAGGAAGTCGTCACCCTCTCCACAACCCCCGCCTGGGTCAACGGCAAGCTGACCCCGCGGCCGATGTCATTGCGCGTCTTCGCCGCGCGCACCGCCAACGGCTGGCAGATCATGCCCGGCGGCTTTGCCCGCATCGGCTCGGGAGACGATGCCGCCGCCATCGCCATGCAGTCCGGCGGCGCGGCCGCCGACGTCTGGATCGTCAGCGACAAGCCGGTCGAGCGCCACACTCTCCTGCCCGCCGAAGGCAGCTTCACCCGCAACATGCCGGGGAGCCTGCCGAGCCGCGCGGCCGACAACCTCTTCTGGCTGGGCCGCTATATCGAGCGTGCCGAAGGGGCGCTGCGCATCCTGCGCGCCTGGCATGCGCGTTACGCCGAGGCCGCCGACCCGAACCAGCCGCTGCTGGCAGACGTCACCGAATACCTGGCCGCGGTCGATATCGACACGGCCGAACCGGTGCCGGAATCGCTGCTGCGCAATATCGACAGCGCCGTCTATTCGGCGAGCAATATCCGCGACCGCTTCTCGCCCGACGGATGGTTGGCCCTGAACGATCTCGCCAAGACCGCCCGCCGTTTCCATACGACGATTACATCAGGCGACGACGCCAGCCATGCTATGACCATCCTGCTGCGAAAGCTTGCGGGCTTCGCCGGTCTCGTGCATGAAAACATGTACCGCTTCACCGGGTGGCGCTTCCTCTCGCTTGGCCGATACATCGAGCGCGGCCTGCATATGACGCGTCTTCTCGGCCACATGTCCGGCCCGGAAGCGCCCGATGGCGCGCTCGATATGCTGCTCGAAATCGGCGACAGCGTCATGACCCACCGCCGCCGCTACAATGTGAACACCGCGCGGCTGACGGTGACCGACCTCCTGGCGCTCGATCCGCTCAACCCGCGCTCGATCCTCTTCCAGATGAACGAGATCCATCGCGAAGTCGAGCAGCTTCCAAACGCCTTCATCAATGGCCAGATGTCGCCCTTCTACCGTGAGGCGATGCGCCTGCATTCCGGCCTCGCCGTCATGACGCCGGAAGCCATGAACGGTGATGTCTATCATCGGCTGGAGCGCGAGCTGGAACACCTTTCCGACCTTCTGGCACAGACCTATCTCGGATGACGGCCGTGCTCTACGATCTCACCCTGCATATGGGCTATGCCTACGACACGCCGGCATCCGGCGCGCGCCACATCATGCGCCTCATGCCGCTCTCGCTGCCGAACCGCCAACGCCTTGTCGCCGGTTCGATCAGCATTTCGCCACAGCCGGACGAACAGTCCCATTTCGTCGATTTCTTCGAACATCCGGCCACATCCTTCCTGCTGCGCTCGCCACATGAAACGCTCGATATCCGCATGCAGGCCCGCGTGCAGGTCGAAAGCCAAGCCATATCGGCGGACTTCTCGCCGCTGCTGGCCGAGCTCCCGGAGGACGTCGCCGGAATCTGGTCACTCGATCCGGGATCGCCCCACCATTTCCTTGGCGACAGCCCGCGCCTGACCGAAACCAAGATCATCAGTGAGTACGCAAGGACCTGTATCCAGCCTTCGCTGACGGTGATGCAGATCGCCTATGCGCTTTGTGCCCGCATCAACGAGGATTTCACCTACGATTCGGAAGCGACGAGCGTCGAGACGACGCCGCTGGAAGCCTTCACGCTGAAGCGCGGCGTTTGCCAGGACTTCACCCACATCATGATCCTTGCCTTGCGCAGCCTCGGCATTCCCGCCGGCTACGTTTCCGGCTTCCTGCGCACCATCCCGCCACCGGGCAAGGAACGGCTGGAGGGGGCCGATGCCATGCATGCATGGGTGCGCGTCTGGTGCGGCGAGACGGCCGGCTGGATCGAGCTCGACCCCACCAACAACATCCCCGCCGGAACCGACCATATCGTCGTCGCCTACGGCCGCGACTATGCCGACGTCGCTCCCGTTATCGGCGTACTCAAGAGCTATGGCAGCCAGCGCTCCGTGCAGGCGGTAGACGTAATTCCGCTGAAATAATCCCGAAATAGGAAAAAACAGCCAGTTGCCTACAATTTTAGACACTGGCTTTAGCGGCCATTAAAGTCATCTGGTCCATCAGTAGCCTGCATAGGGCTCCTTTGAACCGGTGGACATGATGAACACCCTGCATTCGCATCTTGATCGGCTGCGGCGCGACCGTGGCGGCAATTTCGGCATCATGACGGCCATCCTGCTGCCTGTGCTTATCGGCGCCGCAGGCTTGGCGATCCAGGTCAGCGATATGTTACTCTCAAAGCAGCAGTTGCAGGAGGCAGCCGACTCGGCTGCGCTCGCAACCGCGACCGCGCTGGCAAATGGCACGATCCAAACCTCGGAGGCCGAGGCCTTCGCGCAGAATTTCGTCGCCGGACAAATGGCGAATTACCTGCAAAGTGGTGTGGATATCAAGAACGCGACGGATGTCGATGTCCAGACAACGACATCGGGTAAGTCGACGTCCTACCAGGTAACGGTTTCACCGAGTTACGATCTCGCGGTCAATCCACTCATGCGAGCGGTCGGCTTCACGACGCAGCATCTTTCGACGTCGGGCACAACGGTCAGCGGCCATTCACAGACCCAGGGCTCCATCTCCATGTTTCTTGCGCTCGATAAATCGGGATCGATGGGAGAGGCTACAGCGACCGTCAATGTGGATAACCCGACGGAAACATACACGTATAACTGCAACGGCCACTACAACAGGAACAACAAGTGGGTCTACGACACCTGCACTGGCACTCGTGCGCGCTATTACACGAAGATAGAGGCTCTAAAGATTGCCGCCGGCAATCTCTTCGGCCAGCTCAACAGCGCCGATCCCAATGCGGAATACGCGCGCACCGGCGCGGTATCTTACGATCTGGTTGAATACACGCCGAGCAAGCTCGCTTGGGGAACCGCCGGTGTCGCCAGCTATGTCAACGAGCTTCAGGCCGGGGGCGGCACGAATTCAAGCGGCGCGATGAACACGGCCTACACGTCATTGACTGCTAAGAACGCGGCCGGGAACGATGCCGAGGATGCCCTTCACCAGCAGAAGACCGGGCAGGTACCCAAGAAATACATCGTCTTTATGACGGATGGTGATAACAACAACGACAAGTGGGGCGGCCGCTCTTACGATACCTCGACAAAAACAACGTGCGACAACGCCAAATCCAAGGGTATCGAGATCTACACCATCGCCTTCATGGCGCCTGCGGGCGGACAGGCACTGCTGCATTATTGCGCCTCTGATGATGCCCATTATTTCCAGGCAGAAAAAATGGAAGACCTCCTTGCGGCGTTCAAGGCGATCGGAGCGAAGGCCTCCGCACAGATGACGCGCCTGACGAACTGACAATCGGTATCTACAAACAGCAGCAGCAAAAAGCCGCTCCGGAACAAACCGGGGCGGCTTTTGTTTAAGCTTTATTCTGCCAATCAGATCGGGAAAACAGATTGAAATCAAGTCCCTTGAGCCCCCGAACATGAAGGTTCCGCAAATTTTTCGTTTGCCTAATTCCCTTGTTGCAAGTGCGTGATAACGGTGCATAAACTGCCCTGTCGGTGTAAGCGACAAATCGATTGAATCAGGCGTAAGATACTGTAACAAAATCAAAATTGGCGAGACCTGACCATGAATACTGTTTCGAAGCCGATCATTCCCGCCCCCGCTCCGCGCAGTTCCCGGCCGGAAATCCTCGCTGAGGAAATTATCGAGCGCCTGACCTATCGTATCGGAAAGGACGCCAAGGTCGCCAAGCCGCATGACTGGCTGACGGCGACCATTCTCGTGGTGCGTGACCGCATCATCGACAAGTGGATGGAATCCACCCGCAAGGTTTATGAAACAGGCGCCAAGCGCGTCTATTATATGTCTCTCGAATTCCTGATCGGCCGCCTGATGCGCGATGCCGTGTCCAACCTCAACCTCATGGAAGAGGTAAGCGATGCGCTCGCTTCGCTCGGCGTCGATATCAACGTCATCGCCGGCCTGGAGCCTGATGCCGCACTCGGCAACGGCGGTCTCGGCCGTCTTGCCGCCTGCTTCATGGAATCGATGGCAACCGTCGATGTGCCGGCCTACGGCTATGGCATCCGCTACGTCCACGGCCTCTTCCGTCAGCAGATGGCAGACGGCTGGCAGGTCGAGCTGCCGGAAAACTGGCTCGCCCACGGCAACCCTTGGGAATTCGAACGCCGCGAGAGCGCCTATGAGATCGGCTTCGGCGGCTCGATCGAGGTCATCAGCGGCCATGACGAGCAACCGCGTTACGTCTGGAAGCCGGCCGAGCGCGTCATCGCCGCCGCTTTCGACACACCTGTCGTTGGCTGGCGCGGCAAGCGCGTCAATACGCTTCGCCTTTGGTCGGCGCAGCCGATCGACCCGATCCTGCTCGACGCCTTCAATGCCGGCGATCATATCGGCGCGCTGCGCGAGAGCAACAGGGCTGAAAGCCTGACGCGCGTTCTCTATCCGGCGGATGCAACGCCTGCCGGCCAGGAACTGCGCCTGCGCCAGGAATACTTCTTCTCGTCCGCCTCGCTGCAGGACATCCTGCGCCGTCACCTGCAGCAGTATGACGATTTCACCTCCCTACCGGACAAGGTGGCGATCCAGCTCAACGACACGCACCCGGCCGTTTCCGTCGCCGAACTCACGCGCCTGCTCTGCGATGTGCACGGCATGGATTTCGATCAGGCCTGGGATATCACCCGCCGGACCTTCTCTTACACAAACCACACGCTTCTTCCGGAAGCGCTGGAAAGCTGGCCGGTTCCGCTGTTCGAGCGACTGCTGCCGCGCCATATGCAGATCATCTATGCGATCAACGCCAAGATCCTGATTGAGGCGCGCAAAAGCCGCAATTTCTCCGACACGGAAATCCGTTCGATCTCGCTGATCGATGAAAGCGGCGACCGCCGCGTGCGCATGGGCAACCTCGCCTTTGTCGGCTCGCACTCGATCAACGGCGTCTCGGCACTGCACACGGACCTGATGAAGGTCACGGTCTTCGCAGACCTGCACAAACTCTATCCCGACCGCATCAACAATAAGACCAACGGCATCACGCCGCGCCGCTGGCTGCAGCAATGCAACCCCGGCCTGACCAGTCTGGTGCGCGAAGCGATCGGCGATGAATTCCTCGACGACGCCGAGAAGCTGCGGGCACTCGACAAATTCGCCACCGACCCGAGTTTCCAGCAGAAGTTCGCGGCCGTGAAGCGCACGAACAAAGTGGCTCTTTCCAATCTCGTCGCCAGCCGCATGGGCGTGAAGCTCGATCCTTCGGCCATGTTCGACATCCAGATCAAGCGCATCCACGAATATAAGCGCCAGCTCCTTAACATCGTCGAAGCCGTGGCACTCTACGATCAGATCCGCTCGCATCCGGAACTGGATTGGGTTCCGCGTGTAAAACTCTTCGCCGGCAAGGCGGCGCCGAGCTATTACAACGCCAAGCTCATCATCAAGCTCATCAATGACGTTGCCCGCACCATCAATAACGACCCGTCGGTCCGCGGCCTACTGAAGGTCGTCTTCGTGCCGAACTACAACGTCTCGCTTGCGGAAGTCATGGTTCCGGCCGCCGACCTGTCCGAGCAGATCTCGACGGCAGGCATGGAAGCGTCGGGTACCGGCAACATGAAGTTCGGCCTGAATGGCGCGCTGACGATCGGCACGCTCGACGGCGCCAATGTCGAAATGCGCGACAATGTCGGCGAAGACAATATCGTCATCTTCGGGCTCCAGGCCGATGAAGTCGCCAAGATCCGCAGCGAGGGCCATAATCCACGTGCGATCATCGAGGGTTCGCGGGAGCTATCGCAGGCGCTGGCCGCCATCAGCTCGGGTGTCTTCTCTCCTGACGATCGCAACCGCTATACCGGCCTCATCGACGGCATCTACTCTCACGACTGGTTCATGGTCGCAGGTGATTTCGATGCCTATGCCGCCGCCCAGCGTGAGGTCGATCAGATCTGGACCAACCAGTCCTCTTGGTATGAGAAGACGATCAATAATACGGCGCGGATGGGCTGGTTCTCTTCCGACCGCACGATCCGACAGTATGCCGACGAGATCTGGAGAGCTTGATGAAGCCGCCGAAAGCCGCCCCTGAAGTGAAGCTTCCCTGGGAAATTTCGGCAGACGAGATCGCGGCAATCCTCAGTGGCTCGCAGGCCAATCCTTTTGCCGTCCTGGGCGTGCACCAGGCCGGTGAGTCCTTCATCGCCAGGTGCTTCATTTCGGGTGCGGAAGCCGTTACCGCCATGACGCTGGATGGGACGCCGATCGGCGATCTCCACCAGCTCCATCCGGACGGCCTCTTCGGCGGCCAGGTTTCCATCACCAAATTCCAGCCGGTGCGCTATCGTGCTCGGCGCGCCGACGCCGAATGGGCCGTGACCGACCCTTACAGCTTCGGCCCGGTGCTCGGCCCGATGGACGATTATTACGCCCGTCAGGGTTCGCATCTGCGGCTTTTCGACAAGATGGGCGCCCATCGCATCAAGCACGAGGGTGCAACCGGCATCCACTTCGCCGTATGGGCGCCGAATGCGCAGCGCGTCTCCGTCGTCGGTGATTTCAACAATTGGGATGGTCGCCGCCACGTCATGCGCTTCCGGTCCGACAGCGGCATCTGGGAGATCTTCGCCCCCGACGTGCCGCTCGGTGTTCCCTACAAATTCGAGATCCGCGGTCACGACGGCGTGCTGTTGCCGCTGAAGGCCGATCCCTTTGCCCGCCGCAGCGAACTGCGTCCGAAGACGGCTTCCGTGACGGCCGCCGAGCTTTTGCAGGAATGGCAGGACGAGCCGCATCTGAAGCATTGGCGCGAAACCGACAAGCGCCGCCAGCCGATCAGCATCTATGAGGTTCATGCCGGCTCCTGGCAGCGTCGCCAGGATGGTTCCATGCTGTCCTGGGATGAGCTTGCCTCGAGCCTCATCCCCTACTGCGTCGATATGGGCTTCACCCATATCGAATTCCTGCCGATCACCGAGCACCCCTACGATCCCTCCTGGGGCTACCAGACGACCGGCCTCTATGCCCCGACCGCCCGCTTTGGCGAGCCGGAAGGCTTCGCCCGTTTCGTCAATGGCTGTCACAAGGTCGGCATCGGCGTCATTCTCGACTGGGTGCCGGCGCATTTCCCGACTGATGAGCACGGCCTTGGCTGGTTCGACGGCACAGCACTTTACGAACATGCCGATCCGCGAAAGGGCTTCCACCCGGACTGGAACACGGCGATCTATAATTTCGGCCGCACGGAAGTCGTGTCTTACCTCGTCAACAATGCCCTCTATTGGGCCGAGAAATTCCATCTCGACGGCCTGCGCGTCGATGCGGTCGCGTCGATGCTCTATCTCGATTATTCGCGCAAACACGGCGAATGGATCCCGAACGAGTATGGCGGCAATGAAAACCTCGAAGCGGTCCGCTTCCTGCAGAACCTCAACACACGCATCTATGGCGAGCATCCTGGCGTCATGACCATCGCCGAGGAATCGACTTCCTGGCCGAAAGTCTCGCAGCCGGTTCACGAAGGCGGCCTCGGCTTCGGTTTCAAGTGGAACATGGGCTTCATGCACGACACGCTGAGCTACATGAGCCGCGAGCCGGTGCACCGCAAGCATCACCACAATGAACTGACCTTCGGGCTGCTCTACGCCTATTCGGAAAATTTCGTCCTGCCGCTGTCCCATGACGAAGTCGTGCATGGCAAGGGTTCGCTGATCGCCAAGATGCCGGGTGACGACTGGCAGAAATTCGCCAATCTGCGCGCCTACTACGCTTTCATGTGGGGCTATCCCGGCAAGAAACTGCTCTTCATGGGACAGGAATTTGCCCAGTGGGCCGAATGGAGCGAAAACAAGTCGCTCGACTGGAACCTCCTCCAGTATCGCATGCACGAAGGCATGCGCCGCCTGGTGCGCGACCTCAACTTCACCTACCGCAGCAAGGCAGCGCTCCATGCGCGCGACTGCGAAGGCGACGGTTTCGAATGGCTGATCGCCGACGATTACGAGAACTCGGTCTTCGCCTGGCTGCGCAAGGCGCCCGGTCAGAAACCGGTTGCCGTCATCAGCAACTTTACGCCTGTCTATCGCGAGAATTACTCGATCCGGCTGCCTTCGTCGGGACGCTGGCGGGAAATCCTCAATACCGATGCCGACATCTATGGCGGCAGCGGAAAAGGCAATGGCGGGCGCGTGCAGGCCGTCGATGCCGGCGGCGAGATAAGCTGCTCGATAACCCTGCCGCCGCTGGCGACGATCATGCTTGAACCCGAGAATTAGTGACTGGTGGGAGGAGAAAATGGTAGAAAGACGCATTCAGCCACTTGCCCGCGATGCAATGGCCTATGTTCTGGCCGGCGGCAGGGGAAGCCGCCTCAAGGAGCTGACCGACCGGCGTGCCAAACCGGCCGTCTATTTCGGCGGCAAGGCGCGCATCATCGATTTCGCATTGTCCAATGCCTTGAATTCCGGCATCCGCCGCATCGGCGTCGCCACGCAATACAAGGCGCATTCGCTGATCCGCCACATGCAGCGCGGCTGGAACTTCTTCCGTCCGGAACGCAACGAAAGCTTCGACATTCTGCCGGCATCGCAACGCGTTTCCGAAACGCAGTGGTATGAAGGCACTGCCGATGCCGTCTATCAGAACATCGATATCATCGAGGATTACGGCGTCGAATACATGGTCATCCTCGCTGGCGACCATGTGTACAAGATGGACTACGAATACATGCTCCAGCAGCATGTCGATTCCGGCGCCGACGTGACGATCGGCTGCCTGGAAGTACCGCGTATGGAAGCGGTCGGTTTCGGCGTCATGCATGTCAACGACAAGGACGAGATCTTCGCCTTCATCGAAAAGCCGGCCGATCCTCCAGGCATTCCGGATAAGCCGGATTTCGCTCTCGCCTCCATGGGCATCTACGTCTTCCGCACGAAGTTCCTCCTTGAGGCGCTGCGCCGCGATGCCGCCGATCCAACCTCGAGCCGCGACTTCGGCAAGGATATCATCCCCTATATCGTCGAGCATGGTAAGGCGGTCGCCCATCGCTTCGCCAAGTCCTGCGTCCGCTCGGATTTCGAACACGAGCCCTACTGGCGCGACGTCGGTACCATCGACGCCTATTGGCAGGCCAATATCGACCTGACGGCGATCGTTCCGGCCCTCGATATCTATGACAAATCCTGGCCGATCTGGACCTACGCCGAAATCACGCCACCGGCGAAATTCGTCCATGACGACGAAGACCGCCGCGGTTCGGCAACGTCGTCCGTCGTTGCAGGCGACTGCATTATTTCAGGCGCAAGCCTCAACCGGAGCCTTCTTTTCACCGGCGTAAGGGCCAACTCCTTCTCCAAACTGGATGGAGCGGTCATCCTGCCCAATGTGAAGATCGGCCGGCGCGCGCAGCTCAAGGATGTTGTGATCGACCATGGTGTCGTCATTCCGGAAGGCCTCGTCGTCGGTGAGGATCCAGAACTCGATGCGCGGCGCTTCCGACGCACGGAAAGCGGTATTTGCCTGATCACGCAACCGATGATCGACAAGCTGGATATCTGACTTATGAAAGTTCTTTCGGTTTCGTCCGAAGTCTTCCCTTTGATCAAGACAGGGGGCCTTGCCGATGTGGCAGGCGCCCTGCCCATAGCCCTCAAATCCTTCGGCGTCGAAACCAAGACCCTCATGCCCGGTTATCCCGGTGTCATGAAGGTCTTGCAAAATCCGATCGCCCGGCTGGAATTTTCCGATCTTCTGGGCCAGCCGGCACGCGTGCTTGAGGCGGAGCATCAGGGTCTCGATATCCTCGTACTCGACGCCCCCGCCTATTACGACCGCCCCGGCGGCCCCTATCTCGACACGACCGGCAAGGATCACCCGGACAACTGGCGCCGTTTTGCCGCCCTTTCGCTGGCGGGCGCCGAAATCGCCGCAGGCCTGTTGCCTGGCTGGCGGCCGGATCTCGTGCATGCCCATGACTGGCAGGCCGCCATGGTGCCGGTCTATATGCGCTATTATCCGACGCCCGAGCTGCCGAGCATCCTGACGATCCACAACATCGCCTTCCAGGGCCAGTTCGGCGCCGATATCTTTCCCGGCCTGCGCCTGCCACCCCACGCCTTTGCCACCGAAAGCATCGAATATTACGGCACCGTCGGCTTCCTGAAGGGCGGCCTGCAGATTGCCTCGGCTATCACCACAGTCAGCCCCTCCTATGCCGATGAAATCCTGACCCCGGAATTCGGCATGGGCCTGGAAGGCGTCATCGCCAGCCGCCGCAACGTGCTGCATGGCATCGTCAATGGCATCGATGCCGACATCTGGAACCCGGCGACTGATCCGGTCGTCCACACGCATTATGGCCCGACGACACTGAAAAACCGTATCGAGAACCGCAGGTCGATCGAAGAATTCTTCCATCTCGACCATGACAATGCGCCGATCTTCTGCGTCATCAGTCGGCTGACCTGGCAAAAAGGTATGGATCTTGTCGCAAGCACCGCAGATAAGATCGTCGCACTCGGCGGCAAGCTCGTCGTGCTCGGATCCGGGGAGGCAGCCCTCGAAGGTGCGCTGCTCGCCGCCGCCAACCGCAACCCGGGCCGCATCGGCGTTTCCATCGGTTACAACGAGCCGATGTCGCACCTCATGCAGGCTGGCTGTGACGCGATCATCATCCCCTCGCGCTTCGAACCCTGCGGCCTCACCCAGCTCTATGGCCTGCGCTACGGCTGCGTGCCGATCGTGGCGCGCACCGGCGGTCTCAACGATACCGTGATCGATGCCAATCATGCCGCACTTGCAGCAAAGGTGGCGACAGGCATACAATTCGCACCTGTAAACGAAGAAAGCATGCTGCAGGCACTGCGCCGCGCCATGCACCTCTACGCGGATCAAAAAGTCTGGACCCAATTGCAAAAGCAGGGCATGAAGTCGGATGTCTCTTGGGAGAAGAGCGCCGAACGTTATGTTGCCCTGTATTCAAGCCTCGTCTCGAAAGGCATGTGAACTAAAATGATCAAGTCCGTTCCCACCACGCCCTATCAGGACCAGAAACCCGGCACTTCAGGTCTGCGCAAGAAGGTTCCCGTCTTCCAGCAACCGAACTATGCTGAGAACTTCATCCAGTCGATCTTCGATTCGCTGGAAGGCTATCAGGGCAAGTGCCTGGTCATCGGCGGCGACGGACGCTACTACAACCGCGAAGTCATCCAGAAGGCGATCAAGATGGCCGCCGCCAATGGCTTCGGCAAGGTCATGGTGGGCAAGGGCGGCATTCTTTCGACACCCGCAGCCTCCCACATCATCCGCAAGTACAAGGCTTTCGGCGGCATCATTCTCTCGGCGAGCCACAACCCAGGCGGCCCGACAGAGGACTTCGGCATCAAGTACAATGTCAACAATGGCGGTCCGGCACCGGAAAAGATCACGGACGCGATCTTCGCCCGCTCCAAGGTGATCGAAAGCTACAAGATCGCCGACTTCGCCGACGTCAATATCGACCGCATCGGCAAGGAAGAGCTGCCCGGCGGCATGATCCTCTCGGTCATCGACCCGGTCGAGGACTATGCCGCGCTGATGGAAGAGCTCTTCGATTTCGGCGCGATCCGCAATCTGATCAGCCTCGGCTTTCGCATCGCCTTCGATGCCATGAGCGCCGTTACCGGCCCCTATGCCAAGGAAATCTTCGAGAACCGTCTCGGCGCGCCCTCCGGCTCCGTTCGCAATTTCATGCCGCTCCGGGATTTTGGCGGCCATCACCCCGACCCGAACCTCGTTCATGCCAAGGAGCTCTACGACGAGATGATGGGTGAGGATGCTCCCGATTTCGGCGCCGCATCCGACGGCGACGGCGACCGCAACCTCATCATCGGCCGGGGCATTTTCGTAACCCCGTCCGACAGCCTTGCTATCCTCGCCGCCAACGCCAACCTGGCGCCCGGCTATTCCGGCGGCCTCGCCGGCATTGCCCGCTCCATGCCGACATCGGGCGCGGCCGACCGTGTCGCCGAAAAACGCGGCATCGGCATCTACGAAACCCCGACCGGCTGGAAATTCTTCGGCAACCTGCTCGACGCCGGCATGGCGACGATCTGCGGTGAAGAAAGCGCCGGCACCGGCTCCAGCCATGTCCGCGAGAAGGACGGTCTCTGGGCTGTATTGCTGTGGCTGAACGTTTTGGCCGTACGCGGCGAAAGCGTGCAGGAGATCGTCACCCAGCACTGGCAGACCTACGGCCGCAACTATTATTCCCGCCATGACTACGAAGGCGTCGACAGCGATGCTGCAAACGGCCTTGTCGATAATCTGCGCAGCCAGCTTTCCACCCTGCCTGGCAAGACCTTTGGCGATCTGACCGTCGAGAAGGCAGATGACTTCGCCTATCATGATCCGATCGACAAGTCGGTCAGCGAACATCAGGGTATCCGCGTCCTCTTCCAGGGCGGCTCACGCGTCGTCTTCCGTCTTTCCGGCACCGGCACGTCTGGCGCAACCCTGCGCGTCTATATCGAGCGCTACGAGCCGGATTCGACTCGCCATAATATCGAAACGCAGGAAGCGCTCGCAGATCTGATCGCAGCCGCCGAAAGCATCGCCAACATTCGTGAGCGCACGGGCCGCAACGAGCCGACCGTGATCACCTGATCCCGGGGGGCATATGGGGGGCAACAGTTCCGCACAGGGCGGCGCCATCGTCTTCGAAACGGGCGTTGAATTTTCTGTTTGGTCGCATCATGCAACGCAGATCGATCTCTGCCTCTTCGATGAAGACGGCAAGGAATATGCAAGGCTCCCCATGGCTCGCGACAGCGGCCATGTCTTCCGTCTTTTCGCCGACAGCGTGAAGGAGGGTGCCCGCTATGGCTACCGCGCGGACGGCATCTACGCCCCGGATAACGGCCTCTGGTTCGACCCTTCGAAACTGCTGATCGATCCCTATGCCAAGGCGGTAGACCGGCCCTTCCATTACGATCCGCGCCTCGCCATTTTCGGCGAGGATACGCAGCATCTGATGCCGAAGTCGGTCGTTACCAAAGACGCGCCCGTCAAAATCCGAAAGCCGCTCTTCAAACCGGGCGGCTTTATTTACGAAGTGGCGGTCAAGCCCTTCACCATCCTGCATCCGGATGTGCCGGAAGCTCAGCGCGGCACGGTCGCCGCTCTTGCCCATCCCTCCGTTATCGCTCACCTGAAGCGCATTGGCGTCGATGCCGTCGAGCTGATGCCGATCACCGCCTGGATCGACGAGCGGCATCTGCCGCCACTCGGACTTACGAACGGCTGGGGCTACAATCCTGTTGCGTTCATGGCACTCGATCCGCGCATCGTGCCGGGCGGTATTGCAGAGCTCAGCGACACGGTGGCGAGACTGCATGAGGAGGGCATTGCCGTCATCCTTGACCTCGTCTTCAACCATACAGGCGAGAGCGACCGCTATGGCGCAACACTATCGCTGCGCGGCATCGACAATCTCAGCTACTATCGTCACGTGCCGGACCGGCCGTCCGTGCTCGTCAACGACACCGGCACCGGCAATACGGTTGCCTGCGATCATCCCTATGTTCAACAGCTCATCATCGACAGCCTGCGCCATTTCGTGCGCAATGCCGGTATCGACGGCTTCCGTTTCGACCTTGCCCCCATTCTCGGCCGCACAGAAAACGGCTTTGAGCGGAATGGCACACTGGCCGCGATCCTCACCGACGATCTGCTCACCGATCGCATCATGATCGCCGAACCCTGGGATATCGGTCCAAGCGGCTATCAGCTCGGCAATTTCCCGGCGCCCTTCCTGGAATGGAATGACCGTGCCCGCGATGACATCAGATGCTATTGGCGCGGCGATGGCTGGAAGACGGGTTCGCTCGCAACCGTGCTGGCCGGCTCGTCGAACATCTTCTCAGCCAATGGCGGAACAGCGACCCGCAGCGTCAATTTCCTCGCGGCCCATGACGGCTTCACGCTCATGGACCTCGTCTCCTACAGCGGCAAGCACAATGAGGCGAACGGCGAGAACAATCGCGACGGTCACAACGAGAACCATTCGTGGAACAACGGCGTCGAAGGCGAGACCGCTTATCCCGTGATCCGTGAGCGCCGCAAGGCCGATGTCATGGCGCTCATCTCTACGCTCTTTGCCAGCCGCGGCAGCATTATGCTCACGGCGGGCGATGAAGGCGGACGCACGCAGCATGGCAACAACAATGCCTACTGCCAGGACAATGAAATCACTTGGGTCGATTGGAAGCTGCTGGACGAAGACCTGATCGCCCATACCGCCTTCGTCGCTACGCTTCGTCGCCGCTTCTCGGTATTCTCCGATCTGACCTTCTTCTCCGGCAACGGTGATGTGGAATGGATATCGCTCTCCGGCGAACCGATGACAACAGGCGAATGGGAAACACCCTCGCTCTCCACTCTCGGCATGATGATGGCGACCCGCGATCGTTCTTCCCGCAAACAGACCCGCCTCGCCGTCCTGTTCAATCGCTCCGAGCAGCATCAGCTATTCACGCTTCTCTCAACCGGCGAAGCAAACTGGCGCCAGCTTCTGCCCGGCGAGACGCGAAACGTCGCTGCCCGTGTCATGGTGGAACCGCGTTCAGTCGCCTTTTTCGTGGAAAATTGATCCACGTTACCGGCCTGCGAGAATCGTTGTCGCAATCGTCATGAATGCGCGATAAGGCTTGCGGCTGCGGCTTTTTACGAGGAATGCATGGTCACGGAAATTTCGCTCTCGGATGTCCGGGAGCTGGTCGGCACGGAAACAGGATTATCTGACTGGATACTCGTCGATCAGAAGATGATTGATGCCTTTGCCGGGGCAACCGGCGACCATCAGTTCATTCACGTCGATCCTGTTCGCGCAGCAGCCGAAAGCCCTTTCGGCGGCACCATCGCCCATGGTTTCCTGACGCTCTCTTTGCTTTCGACGATGAACTACAACTGCTTGCCCAAGGTGCGCGAGCAGACCATGGGCATCAATTACGGCTTCGACAAAATCCGCTTCATGTCACCGGTCAAAAGCGGCACCCGCATCCGCGGCCACTTCGTGCTTTCGGATGCCCGCTTCAGGGGCGCCGGCATGCTGATGACGACCTATGACGTCTCGATCGAAATCGAGAACGAAAAGAAGCCGGCGCTCACCGCCCGCTGGATCACGATCATCCAGTTCGACCCGAAGGATCGACCGGAAGACGCTTAGGGCCGATTGCGGGGTTTAGAGCAATTCCGGCAACAGTGTGAGCGGTTGCGTGTTCGGAATTGCGTAAAACAAAGACCTAAAGCGTGGCCAGCGAATCTGAAAGATCGCGACACGCTTTAATGTCCTGCGTCCTCAGCACCTTCGGCCAGCAGCCCGAAAACATAATCCGAAAACGACCGCCAGCACTCCACCCGGAACGTATCGTCCTCGGTTCGAAAGAGCACGACCTCGGCCTTGCCGAAGATCGTCCGCGAGCAAGCGCCCACCGGAAAGACTTCGAGCGAGAGGTCCTGCGGGCAACCAACGGAAAGGGTTACCACTGCGCCAGGTCCCGAGACGATGAAACCGACATTGCGATGGGACACATCAACTGCCGAATGAAGAGCGCCGGCATCAGCGAGAAGTGCAGGCAGGTCCGAGCCGTCCTCATCGATGACGAGCCATTCATCCGGCCCCAGCCAAAGCACCGAGCGCCCCGCAGCGCGACCAGACGTCTTGGGTACAGTCGGCAAAGCGACTCCCAAAGCGGAGGAGAGTGCCGATACGGATTCAGCCGGCGCGCGCAGCGAAAGACGGCTGGCGACTGGCGCCACCGTCACGCGCACCGTGGCCGAACCGGCAAGAAGACCGGAAAGCGCCGGTTTGCGAATTGTGACCTCAGCCATGGATACGGCCTCCTTCCTTGTCAAAGAACACCAGATCCGTCACCTCGACCGGAATTGTCCGATCCGGCATAGGCACATAGAGCGTCTCGCCCATGAGGTTGCGCCCACCTTCAACCAATGCAAAGGCGATCGAGCGGCCGCAATTTTCCGACCAGTAGGCCGAGGTCACATGACCGAGCATCGTCATCGGCTTCGGCTGGTTCGGGTTGGCAACGATCTGCGCCCCCTCTTCGAGCACCAGCTTCTCATCCTTGGTGGCAAGACCAACGAGCTGCTTGCGACCTTCCTTCACAAGGTCCGGGCGCTTCAGGCCGCGGATACCGACGAAGTCCGCCTTCTTCTTGGAAACAGCCCAGGAAAGCCCCGCATCGTCGGGCGTCACGGTGCCATCCGTATCCTGGCCGACAATGATGTAGCCCTTTTCGGCGCGCAGCACATGCATGGTCTCCGTGCCGTAGACGCAGGCGCCGAGCGGCTCGGCATTGGCCCACACGGCCTCCAGCACCGACTGGCCGTAGTCGGCGGGCACGTTGATTTCGAAACCCGTCTCGCCGGTGAAGGAGACACGGAAGAGACGCGCCGGAACGCCGGCTACCTTGCATTCCGCAACGCTCATATGCGGGAAGGCTTCGTTGGAAATATCGAGACCCTCGACCAGCGGCGCTACGATGTCGCGCGCCTTCGGCCCCTGCACGGCGATCACGGCCCATTGCTCGGTCACCGAGGTCAGCCATACCTTCAGATGCGGGAATTCCGTCTGCAGGTAGTCTTCCATATGGTTGAGAACACGCGGCGCCCCGCCGGTCGTGGTCGTCACATGGAAGCGATCCTCGGAGAGACGACCGACGACGCCGTCGTCATAAACGAAACCATCCTCGCGCAGCATGATGCCGTAGCGGCATTTACCTGGTTTCAGCGTATCCCAGGCATTCGTGTACATGAGATTCATGAATTCGGCGGCATCCGGCCCGACGACCTCGATCTTGCCGAGGGTAGAAGCGTCGAAGATACCGGCGGCCTCGCGTGCCGTCCGGCATTCGCGGGCAACGGCCTGATGCATCGTTTCGCCGGCACGAGGATAAAACCAGGCGCGCTTCCAGTTGCCGACATCTTCGAAGATCGCGCCCTTGGCCTCTTCCCAGGCGTGCAGGGGCGTCTTGCGCGTCGGGTCAAACAGCGGCCCACGCGAATGCGAGATCAACGCACCATAAGTCACCGGCGTATAGGGCGCGCGGAAGGTGGTGAGACCGACCTGCGGAATATCCTTGCCGAGTGTTTCGGCAGCGATCGCCAGGCCATGCATGTTGGACAGCTTGCCCTGATCGGACGCCATGCCGTTCGTCGTGAAGCGCTTGATATGCTCGATCGAATGCATGCCCTCGCGCACAGCAAGGCGGATATCCTTGGCACAGACATCGTGCTGGAAATCGATGAAGGCCTTGGCATTCGTGTCCGGCCCGGCACCTTCGGCCGCACCGATCATGCCACCCGTCCAGTTGAAGGCCTGCTCGACCGAAATCCCGATCTTGCTGCCCGCCTGTCTGCCAACGGCCTGCGCCATCAGTTCACCGGCGGCAAGCGATTCCTCGACGGTTTGCTGCAGGCCGTCCGTCCCGTTGCATGCGCCGACGGAAAGGCAGTCCTGTGCGTAGGTGCCGGGCAGGAAACGCTGCGTCTCCGCATCGAAGGCAACCTTGCCCCGCGACTGCGAGAAGAGGTGTACGGAGGGTGTCCAGCCGGCGCAGACGAGCAGCGCATCGACGGCGATCTTGCGTGGCGAACCACCGCCGTTGCGCGCCACCGTCATAGAGGAGATGCGCAAAGCGCCCGATGTGTTGACGACCGACTGGCCGGTCAGCACATCGATACCGAGCGCACGAGCCTCAGTGAGTACCGCCGCACCTGGCGCTTGCCTGATATCAACGATCGCTGCAATCGAAACACCTGCGCGCTTCAGGTCGAAAGCAGCCTCGTAAGCCGAGTCATGCGCGGTATAGATGCCGACCTTCTGGCCAACCGCAACGCCATAATGATTGAGATACATGCGGCCAGCCGAGGCGAGCATGATGCCCGGCCGGTCGTTATTCGGAAATACCATGTGGCGCTCGATCGCCCCGGTCGCAAGCACAACGCGCTTGGCGCGGACCTGCCACAGCCGTTCGCGCGGCAGATCGCGGGTGGGAAGAGCAATATGGTCCGTGACCCGTTCGACGAGGCCGACGAAATTGTGGTTGTAGTAGCCGAAGGCTGTCGTGCGGGTCAGGACCTGCACATTCTCCATGGCCTTCAGCCGCGCAAGGGTCTTCTGTACCCAGGCGTAGCCGTCGAGCCCATCCACCTTGACGCCAACATCGAAACGCAACGCGCCGCCGGCTTCCGCCTGTTCGTCGCAAAGGATGACTTTGGCGCCGGCTTCTGCAGCGGCAAGTGCTGCCGAAAGCCCGGCAATACCGGCTCCGGCGACCAGCACGTCGCAATGAGCGTAGCGGCTGGCGTAATGGTCAGGATCGCCCTCTGTGGGTGCGACGCCAAGGCCGGCAGCGCGGCGGATCATCGGCTCGTATACGCGTTTCCACGCAGCCCGCGGCCACATGAAGGTCTTGTAGTAGAAGCCCGCTGCGAAGAAGGGCGAGAACAGGTTATTGATCGCACCAATATCGAAGGAAAGCGACGGCCAGCGATTCTGCGACTTCACGATCATGCCGTCGAAGACTTCCTGCACGGTTGCCCTGACGTTCGGCTGCTTGCGGGCGCTGTCGCGGGCGACATCGATCAGTGCATTCGGCTCCTCGGCGCCGGCCGAAAGAATGCCGCGCGGGCGATGATATTTGAACGACCGGGCGACAAGGTGCACACCATGGGCAATCAAGGCTGAGGCAACAGTATCGCCTTCGAGCGCCGTATAGCTGTTACCGTCGAAGGTGAAACGCGCGGTCCTGGCGGGCGTCAGTCGGCCCTTGCCGGCAATACGGTTGGCGCCGCTCATTGGGCCTCTCCTTCAACAGCTTCATAGGTCTCGACCGGCGCATGCGGCTCGGCCGCAGTCCCGATGTCAGGCTTCGGTTCACCGGCCTTGTAGGTCATGATGAACTTGTCGCTGACAGTATCGCGCGCCGCGTTGAAGAAGCGCCCGCAGCCATGCATGTGCCGCCAGCGTTCGAAAATCAGGCCTTTCGGATTATCGCGCAGGAAGAAATACTCCTCGAACGCTTCATCCGAAATCGAAGCGATATTGGTCGGCCGAGCGATATGGGCGTCACCGGCTCCACGGAACTCGAGCTCGGAGCGCTCCTCCTGACAGTAAGGGCAATAGATCAGCAGCATGTCGTCCTCCTGTCAGTGCGCCACGGCGGCAGCTGCCGCCTCGTCGATCAGCCGGCCGGAGCGGAAACGCTCCAGCGTCAGCCCGGCATTGAACTTGTGCGGCTCGTCGAGGGCGATCAGGTGGGCGAAAAGATTGGCCGAACCAGGCGTCGCCTTGAAGCCGCCGGTACCCCAGCCGCAATTTACGTAAAGCCCCGGAACGGGCGTCTTCGACTGGATGGCCGAACGATCCGGCGTATTGTCGACGATACCGCCCCATTGGCGCATCATCTTCACGCGGCGGAACATCGGGAAAAGTTCGCAGATTGCGTCCAGCGTATGCGTGATAATCTGCAGGCCGCCGGTCTGGGAGTAGGAATTATACTGATCCGTGCCGGCGCCGATGACGAGCTCGCCCTTGTCGGACTGCGAGATATAGGCATGCACCGTGTTCGACATCACGACGCAGGGGAAGATCGGCTTCAGCGGCTCGGAAACCAAGGCCTGCAGCGGGCTCGATTGCAGCGGCACGCGCACGTCCGCCATCTTCATGACCGTTGTCGTGTGGCCGGCGGCCGAAACGCCGACCTTCTTTGCGCCGATGAAGCCCCTGTTGGTCTCGACGCCGGTCACGCGTCCGTCCGGGCCGCGGCGGATGCCGGTGACTTCGCAATTCTGGATGATGTGGACACCACGGTCGGACGCCGCACGCGCATAACCCCAGGCAACAGCATCGTGACGCGCCGTACCACCGCGACGCTGCAGGGCTGCACCGTTGATCGGATAGCGCGCTGTCGCCGAAATATCGAGCGGCGGGCAATAGGCCTTGGCCTGCTCCGGCGTCAGCCATTCATTGTCGATACCGTAAAGCCGATTGGCATGGATATGCCGCTTGAAGCTCTGCATGTCGTGCACATTGTGCGACAGCATCATGACGCCACGCGGCGAATACATGACATTGTAGTTGAGCTCCTGCGACAGCCCTTCCCAGAGCTTCATCGAGTGCTCGTAAATGTGCATGCTCTCTTCATAGAGATAGTTGGAGCGAATGATGGTGGTGTTGCGGCCGGTATTGCCGCCGCCGAGCCAGCCCTTTTCCAAGACCGCCACATTGGTGATGCCATGCTCTTTGGCGAGATAGTAGGCCGCGCCCAGCCCGTGGCCGCCGCCGCCGATGATGATGATGTCATATTCGGGTCGCGGCTCCGGCGAGGTCCACTGTTTTTCCCAGCCCCTGTGCCCGCGCAGAGCCTCCCGCGCTACGGCAAAAACCGAATATTTCCGCATCCGCCATCATCTCCTTCAGGCAAAAGCTGTTCGTCGTGGCCATACAAATCGCAAATCGAATTGCGGCACAACGGTTCTTTTGCGACGTGAAAGAGCTTTTGTTTTGACACGACGATAGCTGCACCGCCTCCATTTGTGGCCGTCTCCCTTCGCAGATGCGGCATAGCCCTTTTCTCACCCAACAGGGCAGGCAGAAGCGGCCGACTGCAAATGCTAATGTTCCGATATGTGGAGTGTCACATGTTGGGTTTGCGTAGCATAGGGATCGCGGGCTTCTGCCTCACGCTGTTGAGCGCATGGCCTGCGCTTGCCGCCGAGCCTGTCGGCCAGGCAACCCTCATCAGAACCGAAGTGAGCGGACAGGCCGGTCCGATCATCGTCAATGACGAGGTCCATCGCAACGAGCGTATCCGCACCTCCCAATCCGGGCTCGGCCAGTTCGTCTTCCGCGACGGCACCAAGCTTGCCGTCGGGTGGGGCTCGTCCGTTGTCATCGACAAATATGTTTACGACGATTCCGACTCTGTCAAACGCCTCTCCATCAAGGCGGCTAAAGGCACGTTTCGCTGGGTCAGCGGCAATTCGAAATCCTCGGCTTACCAGATCCAGACGCCGGCCGGCACGATCGGCGTGCGCGGCACCGCTTTCGATTTCTATGTCGGCCCTGACGGTACGACTGCCGTGGTGCTGCTGAACGGTGCGGCCAGCTTCTGCGGCCCGGGCGGCTGCCGGCAATTGCAGCAGCGTTGCGATTGCGTCATTGCGCGGCCGAACGGCAACATGACGGATGCGCAACCCGTCAACCGCGCCGTGCTGCAGCGACTGGGTAACCAGCGCGCCCTTCCCTTCCTTTCCGGCAATCAGAGTCTATCAGGCGGCCTTGGCCTGCTTGGCGGCTGCCGGATGGCCTCGGTTGAGCCCGAGCGTAAAGACCGGCTTCGCCAGGAACCCCGGCCGCGGGATCCGGATCCCCCACCCTCGCAGCAACCGCAGAAGCAGGATGATCCGCCGAAGCAGCGGCCGGAAAAACCGCATCACGATAAGCCGCATCATGACAAGCCTCATCATGACAGACCCCACCATGACAAACCAAGGGACGGCTGGCACGACAAACACGACAAGCATGGCTGGAAGGATAAGGACGATAGAGACGATCACGGAAGGCCGGACCGGCACGACGGGTTCAATCGTGCGGACAGACATGGCGCGTCTGACAGGCCAGGCCGTACGGAAAGGGCAGATAACCACCAGGACCAGCCGAGCAGACAGGAAAGAGGCGGCAGCGAAAACCAGACCGCCGGCAACGACCAGAGCATGGGAAGAGATCGGGATCGCGACCACCGTGGCCATGACCGGAATCACGGCTGGGGCGGAAACGGGAGCAGGGACCGGAACGGTGGCTGGAATCGCAATCGCTGACTGACTATTCGACGGCCTGGTTTTCCGGCAGATCGATTTCCTCCCGGAAATGATCGTTCCTGCCCGATATCCGCTCGTAGAATTCGGTGAGACCGGGCAAGACCTGTACGCCGGCGAGCTTTGCCGCACCGATCAGCTTGCGGCTGTTCCTTGAGCGCACACGCAAGGCGCTCATCACGTCTTCATGGACGAGATGCAGGGCACCGAATTCCGGCGAGGTGGCGACCTTCTCGTCGCCGATCACGGCAAAGATCTGCGTTCGGCTGCTCTTTCCCTTGAGCGGAATGGCTCCCGCCTCCAAGAGCGCCGCACCGCTCTGCGCCCGCGCCGTGCTGTCGGAGATCAGGATGTCGAAACCGACGTCCTTGCAGCAGGATTCGATGCGCGCCGCGACATTCACGGCGTCACCAACCGCCGAATAGTTGAAGCGCGTCTTTGCGCCCATATTGCCGACACAGGCAAGGCCGGTATGGATGCCGATACCGATCCTGACCTGCCTAGCGTTGCCGAAACCGAAAGCATCGCGAGCGTTCAGCTCGGCGAGGGTCTCGCGCATGGCAAGTGCCGCCCGCAGCGCTTTTGCCCCATGATCCGAAACATCGACCGGTGCATTCCAGAACGCCATGATGGAATCACCGATGAATTTATCGAGCGTTCCCTCGTTCCCCACGACATGACGGCTCAGTGCATCGAGCAGCGTATTAAGGAACTGGACGACGGCGATCGGCGTCAGCTTTTCACTGATCTCCGTGAAATTGCGTACATCGACGAACATCATGGTGAGCTCACGCTCGTCTCCGCCGAGCTTCAACGCGTCAGGCGTGTGCTCGATCCGGTGCAGCAGCGAAGGCGAGAGATAGTGGCCGAAAGCGCGCCGTACTTCCCGCCGCTCCCTGTCGATGACGAGGATGCGGAACGATGTTGCCGCAAAATGCGTGATGGAGCCGCTGACGATCGGCGCCAGCGGATCGAAGAGCAGACCGGCGTAGAGAAAGCAGAACCACGACGCAACAAGCGCCATCGCGGTGATCGCCAGGCCGCAGACCAAAGCCACAGCCGGGCTGACGAAGGTCGTGACAAGAACGAGCAGGAAACCGACCACGGCAATGGAGAGGATCTCCAGCCCGTCGGCCCAGTCCGGCCGTGACAGGTAGCGGCCCGAGAGGATCTGCTCGACCGTCTGTGCCTGCAGCGAAACACCGGGCACATTTTCTCCGAGCGCGGTGGTGCGGATATCCTGCAGCCCGACCGCCGAGGTGCCGATGAAGATGATGCTGCCTTCGATCTGAGCAGCAACATCAGGGGCCGCTCCGCCGGCAGCAAGGACCTTTCGGGCCGAGATATAACGTTCCGCCCGGTTCGGCGTCACATAAAGCCAGATCTCTCCGGCAGCCGTCAGCGGGACGATGAAATCACCGATTTTCGCCGAGGTGATGATCCCTGCCCTGTCTGGCGCGCCGGCCAGTACATAGGTCGAAGCACCCTGCGCTACCCGCAACGCTTCGATCGCAAGATTGGGATAAAACTGCTCGCCATCGCTGAGGAACAACGGCACTGCACGAACCACCGATGACGGGCTGCCGGGATTGAGACTGACATGGCCAAGCCCCGCGGCATTCGCCTCCAGCCTCGGCCGGAGCGGCGTGGAAGCGTTAAGATGCGGAGGTGCGGCTAGCGGACTTTCGCCGGTAAAGGCAAAGCCGGCTTTTACCGGCGGCTTGTAATTACCCTCGTTGGAAAGCCCGAAGCCGAGAACGACAGGCTTTCCTTCGATCGATTGCGCGAATATCTCGTCATTGTCGGGCAATTGCGCCGCAAGCGATGGATCGACGCCCTCCACCTCCTGGATGACATTGCGCGGCGACATTCGGTCGGGCTCGGCGAAGATGACGTCGAAGGCGATGGCCGCCGCTCCCATGTCGGAGAGACGCTCGACCAGCGTTGCCAGCCTGTCGCGCGGCCAGGGCCACTGGCCGAACTCCCGCAGGGAAGCCTCGTCGATATCGACCACTCGGACCGGCATCGCTGCGAAGCTGCGCGGCACAAGGCGCTGATACTCATCGAAGGTGACGTCGCGGATCTGCTTCAGCACCGGCGGATCGCTTGCCCGGAACATCGTAAGCGCGGCCACGATGATCAGGCCGATCAGCACACCGATCTGCTGCAAGCGCGTCATGTTTTGCCCGACCTCCCCGCCGCAGGCAGGCTACGCCTGTTCGACGTCAAAGACCATTCGCTCATGCGCACAAGCTGAAAAACAAACGGACGGCAATGCAGAATCCGCCCATCGCACCGGCCCAGTATTTTCGCCGAGATGTAACGGCAACACAGCGTGGAATTACTTCCAGATTTGGTCCTCGCTTTCGGCCCGACCTTCAAGCGTCGGCCTTGCCGAGCACGCGACGAAATGTTTCTGTGTCTCAGGGGATTTAATAATGCGATTGATGTCGAGGGGATGAGCCATGGCAGATCCGCAAGGAGAGACCACGGCAAGAACTGCCGAAGATTCGGCTTTCACCGCGCGCAGAAGCGGCTACTGGCTGGTCGTCGTCGTGCTGGCGATGCTGGCCGGACTGCCGCTTGCTGTCTGGCTCGATATCAGCGATCTCTCCGAAAGCGCTCTGCGCCGGCAGGCGCGGGACATGAGTTCGCTCGTCACAAGTATCCGCTCCTATTATTCGGCCAATGTCGTCGGCCGGGTGCTTGCTGCCCATCAGGCAGGTGACGTCAGCGGCACCGTCGTCTCCCACAACTATGCCAATATTCCAGGCGCCATTCCGCTGCCGGCGACGCTTTCGCTGGAACTCGGCGACGTCATCAGGGAGCAGCAGGCCAATATTACCTATCGGTTCCTCTCGGATCTCCCCTTCAAGAACCGTGCGCCTCACGATCTCGATAGTTTCGAAAAGGCGTCGCTCACGGCTCTGCGCACCAATTCCGGCCAGACGCTGACGGATCTCACCCGCGTCGGATTTACCGATACGCTGCGGCTCATCACACCTGTCGTCATGGGTCAGGCCTGTGTGGCCTGCCACAATATCCATCCCGAAAGCCCGAAGAAAGACTGGAAGGTGGGCGATGTGCGCGGCATCCAGGAAGTCATCATCCGTCAGCCCTATGCGAGCAATATTCTCGCCTTCAAATATCTGCTCTGCTACTTCCTCTTCGTCGCCATCATCGGCATCAGCTTCATCGTCCTGCAGCGTCAGCAGACGCGCGTCATCCACAGCGCCAACCGCGACCTTGAAGCCGCAAACGAATTCCTCGCCAGCGTTTCTCTCAAGATTTCCCGTTACCTGCCGCCGCAGATCTACAAGAGCATCTTCAGCGGCCAGAAGGATGTGGTCGTCCACACCGAGCGCAAGCGCCTGACGATCTTCTTCTCCGACATCAAGGATTTCACCGCGACGACAGAGCGCCTGCAGCCGGAAGCACTGACGGAGATGCTGAACGAATATCTGACCGAAATGTCCGCCATCGCACTCAACCATGGCGGCACGGTGGACAAGTTCATCGGCGATGCGATGCTGGTGTTCTTCGGCGATCCCGAGACCAAGGGGCCGGAGGAAGACGCCAAGGCATGCCTGCGCATGGCGGTGGACATGCAGCGCCGGCTCGGTGAACTGAAGGACAGATGGCGCAGAAACGGCACCGAGGAGCCCTTCGTGGTACGCATGGGGATCAACAGCGGTTACTGCAACGTCGGCAATTTCGGCAGCAACGACCGCATGGACTATACGATCATCGGCGCCGAAGCGAACCTCGCCGCCCGCCTTCAATCGATTGCTCAGGGCGGCGAAATCGTCATCAGCTACGAAACCTATGCGCTGGTGAAGGATATCGTTGACGCCCATCCCCTGCCGCCGATCACCATGAAGGGGATCCAGCGGGAGATCGTACCTTACGCCGTGGACGGGCTGATGCTCGGCACCGATCACAAGAGCCGCGTTCTGAGCGAACATCTGGCCGGCCTGGACCTGCATCTGGACATGGCTCGGCTTGAGCCCGCCGACCGTTCCCGCGTGATAGCCGCGCTGAAGGAAGCGATCGCCGCGCTCGACGAAACCAAGCCCGAGACGGCCCGCTTCTAGCGCCCCGTAATCATGGCCGGCATTTTTCCGCCCATTCGCACATGCCGTCTGGACTTCACTCCCTCGATCTGCTATCCCGCTTCACCAATCGCAAGGCTGCGGCCGCGCGAACGTTATATTTTTGCCCCAGGCGCTGCGCCGCCTTCCGGCATCAACCAAACCAAAGGAACGTGATTCTCGTGCAGGTACTTGTCCGCGATAACAATGTTGACCAGGCTCTCCGCGCTCTCAAGAAGAAGATGCAGCGCGAAGGCATTTTTCGCGAAATGAAGATGCGCGACTACTACGAGAAGCCGTCGCAGAAGCGTGCTCGCGAAAAGGCCGAGGCTGTTCGTCGCGTTCGCAAGCTGGCCCGCAAGCGCGCGCAGCGCGAAGGTCTGGTTGCAGCACGCTGAGGCGGTGCCGTCGTTTTTTCGACGTTTTCAGGTGCATGTGTGGCGGGGGCGATGAGTTTCGCCGCCGCCTTTTTTAATTTGCTGCTGAAGATTGCATATCCGCCTTGCCGGATATGATGCATGGGGAAAGCGAGCCCGAATGGCTATAATAACCTTCAACCCGTCCCGCTCGTTGCGTTCGCAGAAATCGGTCGTATTTGCCTCTCTGGCTCTTATCGCCGCACTTGGCCTTGCCGGTTGCGAAACGACCAACACGTCTGATGCTGTGATCCGCATCGACAAGGCGCAGGGCTCGCAGGAAAACATCGCGTCGCTGACGGCCGTCATCAATGCCAATCCGCGCGATCCGGAAGGCTATAATGTCCGCGGTTCCGCCTATGGTCGCGCCGGAGAGTTCCGCAAGGCGCTCGACGACTTCAATACGGCGCTGCAGATCAACCCGCGCTTCTTCCAGGCCTATGCCAACCGCGCGCTGGTCTACCGCAACATGGGTCAGCAGGCGCAGGCGATCGGCGATTACAATGCCGCGCTGCAGATCAATCAGAGCTATGACGTCGCCTATATCGGCCGCGGCAATGTCTACCGCATGGCCGGCCAGGACGATCAGGCCTTCAACGATTTCTCGAGAGCGATCCAGCTCGGCACGACGGATGGCCGTGCCTACCACAACCGTGGCCTGATCTATCAGAAGCGCAATCAGCAGGATAAGGCGATCGACGACTTCTCGAAGGCGATCTCGCTCTCGCCGAACTCGCCCGAGCCCTATAATGGCCGCGGCATTTCCTATATCGCGCTGAACGACGACGACAACGCCTTCGCTGATTTCAACCACGCGATCGAGCTGAATGGCAACCTCGCCGAATCCTGGGCAAACCAGGCTCTTGTCTACGAGCGCCGCGGCGAGAAGGATAAGGCAATCCGTTCCTACCGCCACGCTGTCGGCCTCGATCCGAAGTACCAGCCAGCCCGGGACGGCCTTGCCCGCGTCGGCGGCACGGCCGGCTAGCAGAAACAGGAAAAGGTGATGACGATGACAGCGAAACCGCATGTGATCGTCGTCGGCGCCGGCATCATTGGCGCCTCCATCGCCTGGCATCTCACACGCAAGGGTGCAGCAGTCACCATCATCAGCGAAGAACTCGGCGGTGTGGCGACACCTTGCTCCTTTGCCTGGATCAATGCGAGCTGGGGCAATCCTGAATTCTATTTCCATTTCCGCCGCAGGGCGATGGCCGAATGGAAGCGGCTGACGCGGGAACTGCCCGGCCTGCCGCTTACCTGGTGCGGCGGCCTCTGCTGGGATATACCGCCGGCCGATCTCGAAACCTATGCCGATGAGCATGGCCGTTGGGGCTACGGTATCACCCGGCTGAACCGGGAAGAAAGCGCGCTGCTCGAACCCGGCCTCGGCGAATATCCGGATTTCGCCCTCTATATCGCAGAAGAAGGTGCGGTGGAGCCTGTTGCCGCCGCACGTTTGATGCTTGCTGATGCTGAGGCGCATGGTGCGACATTCGTTCATGCCACGGTCAACGGTCTGCTTCAGAGTGGTGGACGAGTCATCGGGGTCGTCACGTCGGAAGGCATGCGCGAAGCCGATCATGTCGTGCTGGCCGCAGGCGCAGGCGCAGTTCCGGTCGCTGCCTCGGCGGGAATAACATTGCCGCTCTCCACGCCGGCCGGCCTGATCGTGCACTCCCGTCCTGTCTCGAAACGCTTGAACGGCCTCGTCATGACACCGCGTCTGCATATGCGCCAGACAGCGGAAGGCCGTATCATCGCCGGCACGGATTTCGGTGGCGGCGCTCCCTGCGAAGACCATCAGGCAAGCGCTGCGGAACTCTTCGCACACGTGAAGGCGACGATCATAGACAATGGCGATTTGAAGCTCGATTTCTTCACTATCGGCTATCGCCCGACACCGGCTGATGGTTTTCCCATCATCGGAAATGCCGGCCTGCCGGGTCTCTACGCCGCGGTGATGCACTCCGGTGTCACACTTGCCCCGCTTGCGGGCCTGCTGGCAGCCGAAGAGCTTCTGTCAGGCAAGAGTGACGAAAGCCTCATGCCTTTCCGGTTGCAGCGCTTCGCCGAAGCAGGATAGTCGACAATAAAATTGACGATTTTACACCTGACTATTTTAGTAGGTTGCAACCAAATGCCCTGCCCCCTAACATGACCGTGCTTTGATAGCGGGCTATTGGGCGGTACGAATGTAAGGGGCGTTTGCGAGCGATGCGGATTCTTGCTTTCGTGACAGCAGGCGAAACCGTGCTTCCGCAGCATCCAGCCCCGACAGACCAGGGGCGGCATCGATGAAGTTTGCCGTACGTCTTTTCCCGAAAGCTGCGATCGGAACATATCTCGTCGCCATGGCCGTGGCGATTGCGCTACCGATCTTCGCCTTCGTTGCCCTTCTTCTCATGCAGTTGGAAGATAATCAGCGGTCCACACTCAAGCGCGAAACCGCACAGGATGCGCTGGCGCTGTCGCGAACCATCGACCGCCAGCTTCAGGATATGGCGACGACTTTGCGGCTGCTGTCCTCCTCGCCGGAGCTGGAGGGCGGCGACTATGAGTCTTTCTACAATCGTACAGAAACGGCGCTGCGCGGCGATACGCTCTATGTGATCGCCGTCGACAGGGCCGGGCAGCAATTTCTCAATACCCGTCGCGCCTTCGGCACGCCGCTCGGAAAGACGACGAACATCGCGGCTTTCGAAGCCGCGATGAAGTCCGGCCGGATCGAAGCCTCCGACGTCTTCGTGGGTGCAACGAGCGGCACGTGGGTCTATAACGTCACCCTACCGCGTGACGAGGATCCTGTCGCCGCATTGATCATCACCCAGAATGCCAACGACCTCGCAAAACTCGTCACGACCGAAGGTCTTGCCTCCGGCTGGTCGGCAGCGGTGATCGATCAGGGTGGTCATGTCGTAGCGAGCCGCGGCCCCGCTAATCTGCAGCCCGGCGAAGCCTTCGACCCACGCATTCTGCCCTCGCTCGTCGCTTCCAGCGGCGTTTTCGAAGACAGCGATATCCTCCCGCACGCCATGCTGGGCTATGCGCAGATTCCCGGCTGGTCCTGGAAGACGGTGGTATGGGGACCGATCGCTACTGCGCAGGCACCAATACTCAGCACCTGGCGCTTCCTGCTGATCGGCGGCCTCGTGCTGCTGCTCGTCGCCGTGCTTGCCGCCTATGCCGTTGCCCGACAAGTCCGTTCCACGATCCGTGAAATTGCCGACATGGCGAACCGGCTCGGCGAAGGCCATATCGTCTCGCCGGTCGAAACCAGCGTTATCGAGGCCAACCAGGTAGCGATTGCGCTTTCCAATGCCTCTTTCGACCGCAGCCAGAGCGAGGACCGGCTGCGCTTCGTCATGCATGAACTGGTCCATCGTACCAAGAACCTGCTGACGCTCGTTCTCGCCATGATGCGTCAACTCTCCAAACAGGCCGACAGCGTCGAGACATTCCGGCTGGCCGTCGCCCATCGCCTTGAAGGGCTCGTGCGCTCGATCGAGCTTCTGACAGGCGAACAGTGGTCCGGCGTCTCGCTGCATCGCGTCATCGATATTCATCTTCAGGCTTTTCCGCAGGCCCGTGAGCAGGTGAAAATCGAGGGTACGGATTTTATCCTCAAGCCCGATGCCGTTCAGAACCTCGGCCTAGCACTGCATGAACTTGCTACCAACTCAGTAAAATACGGAGCGCTGTCCGTGCCTCAAGGCCGTGTGCGTTTCGAATGGCAGCCGGCAGAGGACGACATGCTGCGTTTCACCTGGACTGAAAGCGGCGGTCCGCCGGTCAAACCGCCGGCGCGCACTGGCTTCGGCACCACCGTCATCAAGGCGCATGCCGCCGCCGCTTTCCGGGGCAAGGTCGATATTGACTTCCGCCCGGAAGGTCTCGTCTGGATCCTCACCGCCCAGCGTGGGATGATGGAGCGCGAGTAGCGCAACCGGAACAATCACTGCAACCGTCCGTTTCGAACAGGTCATTCAAAAGGAGAAGGACCATGTTCAAGCAAACCATGATTGCGGCTGCAGTCGTCTCGGCTGCAGCCTGGGCCGGGTCTGCCACAGCTGCCGACTATATGTCGCTTGGCCGGCTCGTCTGCGGATCGGATGGCGGCCAGGGGCTGATCGTCACGTCTGAGAAGAACCTGATCTGCACCTATACGCCAGCTTCCGGTGGCCCGAAGGCGGTCTATGCCGGCAAGATCGAAAAATTCGGCATCGATATCGGCCAGACCGGCAAGAGCGTGATGATCTGGCAGGTGCTTGCCAAGACCGGCACCAATGTTCCCGATTTCGCGCTGGCAGGAGAATATTACGGCATTGGCGCCGATGCCAGCCTCGGTGCCGGTGGAGGTGCCAAGGTCATTGCCGGCGGCACCAACAAGGCCTTCATGCTGCAGCCGCTGAACCTGCAGGCCCAGGAAGGTCTCAATCTCGCCGTCGGTGTCGAGAAGATGACACTGGTGCCGGGCGAAATCTGATCGCTCCCGGCGGCAAATGAAAAGCCCGCCGAAGCGGGCTTTTCGATGAGAGCAATTCCAGCGGAAATGCGCAGCGGCTTTGCGTCGGGAACTGTGTAAGAACAAGGCGATAGAGCATTTTCGGGATTCGAGGAAAAACGAAAACGCGCTAATGAGCGATCGCCTTGTTGATCTCTTCCGTCACCTTCTTGGCATCGCCGAGCAGCATCATCGTGCCGTCCTTGTAGAACAGCGTGTTGTCGATGCCGGCGTAGCCCGAGCCGAGCGAGCGCTTGACGAACAGGCAGGTCTTGGCCTTATCGACGTCGAGGATCGGCATGCCGTAGATCGGCGAGGTCTTGTCGTCGCGCGCCGCCGGGTTGGTGACGTCGTTGGCGCCGATGACATAGGCGACATCGGCCTGGGCAAATTCCGAGTTGATGTCCTCAAGCTCGAAGACTTCGTCATAAGGCACATTGGCCTCGGCAAGCAGCACGTTCATATGGCCGGGCATGCGGCCGGCGACCGGATGAATCGCGTACTTCACCTCCACGCCGTTCTTCTTGAGATTATCGGCGAGTTCGCGCAGCGCATGCTGTGCCTGCGCCACCGCCATGCCGTAACCAGGCACGATGATGACTTTCGAGGCATTCGCCATCAGGTAGGCCGCATCTTCGGCCGAGCCGAGCTTAACGGTCTTGTCCGAGTTATCCGCCGCACCACCCGACGTCTCGCCGCCGAAACCGCCGAGGATGACGGAGATGAAGGAGCGGTTCATACCCTTGCACATGATATAAGACAGGATCGCACCCGAGGAGCCGACCAGCGCGCCGGTGACGATGAGCGCCAGATTGCCGAGCGTGAAGCCGATGCCGGCGGCGGCCCAGCCCGAATAGGAATTCAGCATCGACACGACGACTGGCATGTCGGCGCCGCCGATCGGCACGATCAGAAGCACGCCGAGCGCCAGCGACAGAGCCACGACCGCCCAGAAGTCGAAATGGCTTTCCGTCACCGCCAGCCCGATGATGAAGAGCACGATCAGGGCAAGCAGGGTGATGTTGATCAGATGCCGGAAGGGCAGCAGGATCGGCTTGCCGGACATGCGCCCGTCGAGCTTAAGAAAAGCGATGATGGAGCCGGTGAAGGTCAGCGCACCGATCGCCACGCCGAGCGCCATTTCGATGCGTGCTTCGGTGTGGATCTGACCGATCTCGCCGATTCCGAAGGCATCAGGCGTATAGAGCGCCGATGCGGCGACCAGAACCGCGGCAAGGCCGACCAGCGAATGGAAGCCGGCCACGAGCTGCGGCATCGAGGTCATGGCGATGGTGCGGGCGATATAGGCGCCCGCACTGCCGCCGATGGCAAGACCGAGGATGATGAGCACGAAGCCGCCGAAATCCGGTGTTGCCAGCACCAGCGTGGTGAGGATCGCAATCCCCATGCCGATCATGCCATAGAGATTGCCCTTGCGGCTGGTGGCCGGATGCGAGAGCCCGCGCAGCGCCAGGATGAAGAGCACGCCGGAAACGAGATAGAGGAAGGCTGCAAGATTGGTCATCGGCGCCTCACTTGTCCTTCTTGCGGTACATTGCCAGCATGCGCTGTGTGACGAGGAAGCCGCCGAAGATATTCACCGAGACGAGTACGAGGGCCACGAAACCGAAGCCGGTCGCAAGGCCGCTGGTCGAAATGCCGACCGCAAGCAGCGCACCGACGACGATGACCGAGGAGATCGCATTGGTCACGGCCATCAGCGGCGTATGCAGCGCCGGCGTCACCGACCAGACGACGTAGTAGCCAACGAAGATCGACAGCACGAAGATCGCGAACTGGAAGACGAAGGGATCGATCGCCCCGCCGGTTGCGGCACTTGCCGCCTCAGGTGCCTGGGCAGCAGCGGTGATAACCGCGGTGACGGCCTGGTCGAGCTGTTCCAGCGCCTTGTCCATTGCTTCACTGGCCATCAGTTATCCCCCTTCTTGGCGCCGCCGAATGCCGGATGCACGACATCCCCCGCATAGGTCAGCATCGTCGCCTTGATGAGCTCGTCTTCGAGGTTGAGCACGACCGATTTCGTTTCCTTGTTCACCATCGTCTCCAGGAAGGTGACAAGGTTCTTGGCATAAAGCGCGGAGGCACTGGCGGCCACACGGCCCGCCATGTTCGAGAAGCCGACTACCTTCACGCCTTCGACATCGGCGACCTCACCCGCGACCACGCCTTCGATATTGCCGCCACGCTCGACCGCGAGATCGACAGCCACCGCACCCGGCTTCATCGAAGCCAGCATGGCGCGCGACACCAGCCGCGGCGCCGGACGGCCGGGGATGAGTGCGGTCGTGATGACGATGTCCTGCTTGGCGATATGCTCGGCTACGAGTGCCGCCTGCTTGGCCTGGTATTCGGTGGACATTTCCTTGGCATAGCCGCCGGCCGTTTCCGCCGCCTTGAACTCTTCGTCCTCGACGGCGATGAACTTGGCGCCGAGCGAGGCGACCTGTTCCTTGGCCGCGGGGCGGACATCTGTCGCCGAGACGGCGGCGCCAAGACGGCGCGCCGTCGCGATCGCCTGCAGACCGGCAACGCCCGCACCCATGACGAAAACCTTGGCGGCGGGAACCGTACCTGCCGCCGTCATCATCATCGGCAGGGCTCGGTCATAAACGACGGCGGCTTCGATGACGGCCTGATAGCCGGCAAGATTGGCCTGGGATGACAGCACGTCCATCGACTGCGCGCGGGTAATGCGCGGCATCAGTTCCATGGAGAAGGTGGAAAGACCCGATCGAGCCATCGCGGCAACCGCCTCGTCATTGCCATAGGGATCCATGATGGCGATGACGACGGCACCGGCTTTGTAGCCGGCAATTTCGCTTTCGCTCGGCCGGCGGACCTTGAGGATGACATCGGCGGACGCTGCATCCGCGAATGTGCCGATTGCAGCACCGACGGCCTCGAACTCGCTGTCCGGAATGCGGGAAAGCGTTCCGGCGCCTGATTCAACGATAATATCGAAGCCGAACGACCTCATCTTTTTCACGGTTTCGACAGACGCGGCAACGCGCGTCTCATCATCAGTGATTTCCTTTGCTACGAAAATGATATTCGCCAACTGCCCCCTCCTCCGGGTCAGCTGGACCGTCGCAGGCTGCTTGCCTGCGCGGGCCAAGCATCTACATCACAAAGTTCGGAAAAACCTTGTCTTCCCGCAGGCCGCGCTTAGCGGAGCAGGAAGATGCCGGCGACGAGAATGATGAGGAAGACGAGGATGCCGCCGAGGAAGCCGGCGCCGCCGAAGAAACCTGCAGCCATGGCAAGCATCAGGGCAATTAGAATCATCGTGCCGTATTTCGTGCCGGCAATGAACATGTCGTAGGTCTTTTCATGTTCCTTGTAGTCCATCGGCGCGCCGGTCTCGACCGGTCCGGTATGATGTTCGGCCATGAATATCGTCTCCCTGAAATGCCTTAACGCTGCCTGATTCCCTTGCCCCAGCAAGGCAAACCCCTACCCGCAGGGATTACACAATGACGGGCGAAAGCGCAATGCATGAGAATGCCGCAGGAACGCCTCACCGCGACATCATCCGAACGAAAAGACGACCTCAACGGCCGGATGAAAGGAGGTCCGACGACAGATGCGGTTTTCGACTGTCGCCCACGCCTCATCTGCCCTGACGGGTATCGTCCCTCTATCGCGAAGAAAGAGAAATCACAGCGGCAGATCGGTACCAAGTTCGCCTGGCGGCACGAAACGCGCCGTCGGAATGATGGTGAGAGGCGGCAGCGTGTCGTTCGGCTTGCGCGAAAACATCATGCGCTGCTCGCTGGCGCTGGAGATGAAGAAGGGGTAACGCGTCAAAAGCTTGCGCCCGACCTCGACCACATTCGTTGCCATCAGCGTCACGTCAACCCCGTAACTCTCCGCCAGTCGGCCGGGCACAATGGTATCGGCATAGAAGACCCGCTTGTAGAAGGCGGCATGCGGGGGCCGGACGGACTGAATAACGCGGTCAGCCCGGAAATACGCTGCCGCAACGATGGCGGGTCTCAGCGTCAGATAAGGAACCCATGGCATGTTGGCGGTGAGTTCCGGATCAGCCGCAAAACGCGCCGGGTCGATCAAGGTCAGCCCCGCGTCCAAAAGCTCATCCATCGCCTCGGGAAAGGCCTCTCCGGACCGACTGATACGATGATCCGGCGTCACATAGTGAATTCGGATCGTACTGACCAGTTCGCCATAATAGTAAAGACCGAAAATATAGGCATGGCTGTCGAAATCGACATCGTCCAATAGGCCTTCCGGGGCAAGCGACAGCGCGCCATGAGCCTTATAGGCCTTATAGCGCAGCCGCTCCACCTCCTCCATGTCTTCGTTGCTTTCGACACGGCGATATTCGACGTGGTCTAGAATTTCCAGGATTTTCCTGCTGAAATCGCCACGCGTAAAAAGTGTGTCTGACATTCTCTCGATCCGCTCGTTAACGGATCATTAATCATACGCCGCCGATATATAGGCAAGAAAATCTGAGAATTTGCGTTAAATTTAAATTATTAAGGTTAACGGCCCGCAAGATTTTCGGCTGGACAACCAGTCACTTGCAGGAGGCTCAGGCGACCTTGGTGCGACGGCGCTGGACGGTGCGGCGGCCGATGATGCCCTCTTGCAGCAGCGTGATGTTCTGGGAGGGCACGGGCGGCGAGAAAACATAGCCCTGCACGAGGTCGGCGCTGCGGTGCTTGTTGAGTAGCGCCAGCTGCTCCTCGGTCTCCACACCCTCGATGACAATTTTGAGGCCGAGTTCGCGGGCGAGATTGACGGTGCCACGCAGAAGCTTGAGGCGGCGGGTATCCTCGACGATGTTGCGCACGAAGGAGCGGTCGATCTTGACGATATCGAGCGGCAGCGTGTCGAGATAGCTGAGGCTGGAGAAGCCGGTGCCGAAATCGTCGATGGCGATGGTGATGCCACGGAACCTGAGTTCCGCCAGGATGGCGCGCACCGCCGCCGGTTCGTCGATCAGGCAGCTTTCGGTTACCTCGAGATGAAGCCGCGCCGCCGCCAGGCCGGATTGGGCAAGCGCATCGGCGACGACTGAAAGGATGTCAGCGTCGCGCAGATCCCGTGCCGAAAGGTTGACCGAGACAGCGATGTGTTCCGGCCAGGTCATGCATTCGCTGCAGGCCTTGAACAGCACGAAACGAGTGATGTCGGAGATGATGCCCATATCCTCGGCGAGCCGGATGAAGACGTCGGGTGGGATCGAGCCCCTTTCCGGATGCACCCAGCGCGCCAAGGCCTCGGCGCATTCGATGCGCGCACCATCAGCCTTGAACATAGGCTGGAAGACGAGGTGCAGCGCATTTGCAGCCACCGCCTCGCGTAAATCCGCCTTCAGCTTCTGCTGCTCGATATAGCGGCCGTCCATCTCGCGCTCGAAACCGGCGATGCCACCCTTTATGCGCGACTTGCTTTCGAATAGCGCAAGGTCAGCCTTGACGCTCCATTCGTCCATGGCGAAGGCATCGCTCTCAAGAACAGCATAACCGGCACTGAGCGAGACGAGGAAGGTTACTTCATCGACTTCATATTGCCCCTGGACGGCGGCATGCAGCTTGCGGATGTCGGCATCCAGCACCTGCTTGTCGCGCGCATGCGGGAAGAAGAGGATGAACTGATCCCCCATCAGGCGGCCAACGATCGCATTGCCAGCCATCTCCTTGACCCGCATGGCGATCGCACACAGCAGATGGTCGCCGGTGACATGGCCCCGCATGTCGTTGACATGCTTGAACTCGTCGATATCGAGGATCATGAAACCGAGAGGGCCACGCTTTTTCGGATGTCTGGTGAGGTACTCCTGCACGCGCTGGCCGAAATATTCGCGATTCGGCAGACCTGTCAGTGCATCGAAGCGCACCATATGCAGGATCTTCTGCTCGGCCTTCACGCGGCTCGAAACGTCTTCGAAAATCAATACGGCGCCGCCATCCGCACGTCGGCTCGCCGAAAATTCCAGCGACAAACCCTCAGGAAAATGGATGAGCGTACGTGACAGACTGCCTTCGGCGACCTGCGTCAGCTGCCGCAGGATCAACTCCGGCTGGGACGCGTCCATGAAGCTGTAGCGCGCGCCATAGCGCAACACTGCGCCGAGATCGCGATCCTTCAGCCGATCCGGTGCGCCGATCTTCAGGAGCTCGCAGGCCTTGCGGTTGATGACCTGGATCCGGTTCTCCGTATCGACCATGACGAGGCCGTGCGGCATGTTGTTGAGCGCCGTATCAAAACGGTCGGCGATGATAGTGATTTCCCGGCGCGCAATGACGTTCTCATAGAGAAACTCGCGTACGCCGTTCGCCATGGCCCGCGTCGTCAGCCAGAAAGGAATGAGGAAGATCGAGAGCACGCCGCGATAGAAATCCAGCGCCAGGAGGCTGCAGACGATCATCGGCAGGCAACAGAAGAGCGTCTGGAGGTCGACCGCGAAGCGCGAGCCGTAGTTGCGGCCGACGACGGAAACCATGGTCGCCATGGTGACGGAAATGCAGGCAAGCTCCGCAAAGGAATCACGCACGACGAAGATGGCATAGCCACTGGCGATGCCGAGGAGCGCGGTGGTGCAGGCTCCACTGGCAACGAGAATCCGCTCCCAACGCTCGATTCCGGCGTGCGGCAGGCTCTGCTTGTCGACACGGTCGAATTGCCGGAAGATGACCATGCGAGCGCCGAAGACCAGAAGGAAGGCGACCGACAGCAGGATGTAGATCGAGTACTGTGTCTTGGCAGCCACGGCAAGGCACGTCGCAACATGCACAATCACGCCAACAAGAAGCGTCATGCGGTTCCCGGAGAGAGAACTCACAAACGACAGATACACATCCTTAGGGACCCTGTTCGGGTTATGTGGCTTCATCCATACTTTCCCTGTGCGCAGGGAATGTAAACCGAACCCTTTAAAAATTGATTTCAAACGGTTCAAACATTTGGTCAATTTTTCTAAAACCATAGGATGAGCTGCATATCCAGCACGCGATATTGCAGCTTTATCGCGAGATTATTGAAAAATATATCCGCGCGAAAGTTGTTGGAATCTCTGACGGCATCACAATCCTTAGCCGCATAAGACTATATTCCAAGGCGGACCATTTATCCTTCCAATTTCAAAAACCCTGGTCTACACCGGTTATAGAGGGAGAACTGCCGAAAACGGCAAACAATAAGGGGAGGCGAATGTCGGTATTTCTGGCCGCCAGTCGACTGATCGACTCGATCAGCGAGTTCATTGGCAAACTGTCCGAATATATGGTTCTGTTCTGCTGCCTGATCAGCGCCGGCAATGCGATGGTGCGCTACGCATTCAACTACAGCTCGAACGGCTGGCTGGAAATCCAGTGGTATCTCTTCGCCTTCGTCGTCCTCCTCGGCGCGTCGCATACCCTTCGTAAGAACGAGCATGTACGCGTCGATCTGATCTATGGCTCCGTCTCCGACAGGGCAAAGATCTGGATCGACATCATCGGCCTGATCGTCTTTCTCATCCCGGCCTGTCTCTTCCTCGCAATTCTCTGCTGGCCCTATTTCCTGCTCGCCTATCAGCAGGGTGAGGTTTCAGCCAATGCCGGCGGCCTCATCCGCTGGCCTGTGAAGCTGATGCTCTTTGCCGGCTTCGCACTCCTGACCCTCCAGGGCATTTCGGAATTGATCAAGAGAATCGCCGCGCTGACCGGCACGATCGAGATCGATACGAAATACGAAAAGCCGCTGCAGTAACTCGGCGCCCGGAGGAACGGATTTGTTTGACTACGGTATCATCCCGCCGGCCATGTTCCTTGGCATGGTCATCTTCATGCTCTACGGCTTCCCCGTCGCCTTTTCGCTCGCCGCAGTCGGCCTTTTCTTCGGCATCATCGGCATTGTGACCGGCCATTTCGGAGAGGTCTTCCTGCAGGCGCTGCCACTGCGCTTCTTCGGCATCGTCTCCAACGATCTGCTGCTGGCGATCCCCTTCTTCACCTTCATGGGTGCGATATTGGAGCGATGCGGACTGGCCGAAGATCTGCTCGAAGGCACTGGCAAACTCTTCGGCGGCATCCCCGGCGGCCTTGCCTATGCCGTCATTCTGGTCGGTGCCGTGCTTGGCGCCATCACCGGCACGGTCGCAGCCTCGGTCATCACCATGGGCGTCATCTCCCTGCCGATCATGCTGCGCTATGGCTACAGCCCGCGGCTTGCAACGGGCGTCATCGCCGCCTCGGGCACGATTACCCAGGTCATTCCGCCTTCGCTGGTGCTGGTGGTGCTTGCCGACCAGCTCGGTCGCTCCGTCGGCGACATGTATCTCGGCGCAATCGGTCCTTCGATCCTGCAGGTGGCGATCTTCGTCGCCTATATCCTGATCCTGTCAATCATCAACCCGAAGGCGATGCCACCGCTGCCCAAGGACGTGCGCGGCGATTTCGACTGGGCGTTGCTGATAAAGGTACTGTGGGGCATGATCCCCTCGATCGTGCTGATCTTCCTTGTGCTCGGCACCATCTTCATGGGCCTCGCCACTCCGACGGAAGCAGGCGCGCTTGGCGTCGTCGGCGCCATGGTGCTTGCCGCCCTGCACAGTCGCCTCACCTGGCCGCTGATCCGCGAAGCCATGAGCACGACCACGCACATCACCTCGATGGTGGTGATGATCCTGATCGGCTCGACCTGCTTCAGCCTCGTCTTCCAGGGCATGGACGGCACACGCTGGATCGAACACATGCTCTTGGGCATCCCCGGCGGACCTGTCGGCTTCCTGATCTTCGTCAACATTTTCATCTTCATCCTCGCCTTTTTCCTCGATTTCTTCGAGATCGCCTTCATCGTCATCCCGATGCTGGCGCCGGTCGCCTCCAGTCTCGGTATCGACCTGATCTGGTTCGGCGTCTTGATCTGCGTGAACATGCAGACGAGCTTCATGCATCCGCCCTTTGGCTTCGCGCTCTTCTACCTGCGCTCCATCGCCAACAGGGATGTCCGCACCAAGGATATCTATCTCGGCGCCCTGCCCTGGGTCGGCATGCAACTCATTCTCGTGGCGATTGTGATCTTCTGGCCGGAATCGGTCACCTATTGGCTGGATCACGGTCCGAAAGTGGACCCGAACTCGATCAAGATCGAAGTACCGGGTTTCGGCGGTCAGCTCGGCCTGCCGTCATTCGGGGCGCCGGGCGGCAGCAATGGCTCGCCGCAGATTCCGGGCTTGACCCTACCGGCCCTGCCGAGCACGCCCCCGCCGATACCCCCCGCGCAGTAAAGCATTTACGCGAAAACGAAAGCCCAGGATTTTCATCCAGGGCTTTCGAGGCCGATATCGCTGAGAAACGGCAGAATGCCTTAGATCTTGCCCGCGCGCTGCTGGATCATCATGAATGTATCGAACGTATATTCCGACAGCTGCATCCAGAGATAGGCGTCTCTCTTGAAAGCAGTCTGATCATCGTAGATTTTCCTGAAATACTGGTTCGTGCCTGAGATTTCGCCGTAGATCCCCATCGCAGCCTGGAAGCAGGCTTCCATGATCTCCTGGCTGAACGGCCTCAGGGTCGCCCCCTCCGCAACAAGCTGCTTCAACGCGCTTGGGTTCTTCATGTCGTATTTCGCCAGCATGTTGGTGTTGGCGAAGGCGCAGGCGTCGTTGAGCGCCGCCTGATAGTGCTTCGGCAGGCTGCTCCATTTATCGAGATTGAAGAAGGCGTGCACCGTCGGGCCACCTTCCCACCAGCCCGGGTAATAATAGTACTTCGCCACCTTGTGGAAGCCGAGCTTCAGGTCGTCATACGGACCGACGAATTCTGCCGCATCAATCGTTCCCTTTTCGAGCGCCGGGTAGATGTCGCCGCCGGCGATCTGCTGCGGGATGACGCCGACCTTCTCCATAACACGGCCGGCGAGACCGGCAATGCGCATCTTGACACCCTTGAGATCATCGAGCGTGTTGATCTCCTTGCGGAACCAGCCGCCCATCTGGGCGCCGGTATTGCCGGCCGGCAGGGCATACATTCCCTGCGTGGCATAGAATTCGTTCATCAGCGTATTGCCGTTGCCCTGGTAAAACCAGGCATTGGTCAGGCGGCTGTTCAGTCCGAACGGAATGGCCGTTCCGATCGCGTAGGTCGGGTCCTTGCCGACGAAATAATAGGACGTGGTGTGGGCTGCCTCAACGGTACCGGCGGCCACCGCATCGACGGCCTGCAGGCCCGGGACGATTTCACCGGCTGCGAAAGGCTGGATCGTGAAATTGCCATCCGTGGCAGCAGAAACATGCTTGGCGATATCTTCGGCGCCGCCATAGATCGTGTCCAGGCTCTTCGGAAACGACGAGGTCATACGCCAGGAAATCTTCGGGTTTTCCTGCGCAACTGCAGGCGCAGCCAATGCAGTTGCGGCAACGGCTCCGGCGCCGGCTGTTCCCGCCTTTTTCATAAATGAACGACGATCCATCAAAAACCTCCCGTATAGATGGCACTGCGTGGCAATCCTCACCCCTACCCGCAGTAGGGGCAAAGCTAAGCATGGCGGAAGAAGCGTTTCAAGCTTTCGTCTATTAGTCTTTGGGATCACGACGCTTCTGTGGCGCGAGCCACACATCCATCGGAATCAGCAGCTTAGCAGCCAAGCGTTGACTTACCGCCCATTCTGGAGGCAGAAACGTCTGCTAGTGTTTTCTCCGGGACGAAAATGACGAAACCGATCGTTGCTATTCCTGCCGATATCCGCATCCTCGATGGCGCAACCTGGCATGCGGCGCAGCATCAATATCTCCGCGCGGCCCTGAATGCCGCCGGCGTGATGGCTTTCATCATTCCCGCCTTCGAGGAAGGGTACGACACGGATGCGATCCTCGACCGGGTCGACGGCGTGCTGGTATCCGGCTCAGCCAGCAATGTGCACCCCTCGCTCTACGGCCTCGAAGCTGCGGAAGCCGACGGCCCCTTTGACCCGGCCCGCGACGCCACGAGCCTGCCGCTGATCCGCCGTGCCATCGACCGCGCCATTCCACTTCTTGCCATCTGCCGCGGCATTCAGGAATTGAACGTTGCCCTTGGCGGCTCGCTTGCCAGTGAAATCCAGGAGCAACCTGGCATCTGGGATCACCGTAAACCTGATGTCACGGATCGCGACCATATGTACGCGATCCGCCAGAGCGTTTTCATCAGGGAAGGCTCCTGCATTGCTGGCATCGTCGGCGCCGGCGAGATCCGCGTGAACTCCCTGCATCGGCAGGCAATCGCCAGGACCGCGCCGCGCCTGCAGGTGGAAGCCACGGCAGAGGACGGCACGATCGAGGCCGTCTCCGTCATCGACGCCAAGGCCTTCGCCGTCGGCGTACAGTGGCATCCGGAATATTGGGCCGAGACCGACAAGCCTTCAAACAAGCTCTTCACCGCTTTCGGCGATGCTGTCAGGGGTTACGCCGCGAGCAGGCTGCCGCCGCTGCCGGCACAGGCAATCGGCTGAAACAGAAAGGCCGCCGGATCGCGCCGACGGCCTTGTTTCTTTCTGATCGAATGGCTCAGCGACCGCCTTCGATCTTGCGATGACGCTGATTGGCGCCATGGACGCCATAGGGATATTGCCCCGGTGTCGGCGCACTGATCTCATTGAGCTTCGCCGTCTCCTCCTCTGACAGCACCAGTTTCGCAGCCTCAAGATTGTCGGCAAGCTGTTCTGAGGTGCGGGCGCCGAGGATGACTGAGGTCACGGCCGGACGTGCCGCGACCCAGGCCAGTGCCACCTGAGCCATGCTGACACCGCGTGCCCTAGCGATCTCTTCGACAGCAGTGATGATGTCCCAGGTCCGCTCCTGCGCATTGCGGCCCGCATAGGCTTCGCCGCCACGGTTGGGATTTTCGCCGAGGCGCGTCGCACCCGTCGGCATCTCGTCACGTTTGTACTTACCGGTCAGCCAGCCGCCGCCGAGCGGTGACCATGGCAACAGACCCATGCCGGCATCCTTGCAGGCATCGACGATCTCGAGCTCGATGTCGCGCATCAGCAGGTTATATTGCGGCTGCAGCGTCACCGGAGGCGTATAGCCCTGGGCCTTGGCGATTTCGGAAGCCTTGGCAATATGCCAGCCGACATAGTTGGAGAAACCATAATAGCCGATCTTGCCGGCGCGAACAGCATCGTCGAGGAAGCGCAGCGTCTCCTCGATCGGCGTCAGGGCATCCCATGCATGCATCTGGTAGAGATCGATATGCTCGACGCCCAGACGGCGCAGCGAGTCGTTGAGCGCTTGATTGAGGTGACGGCGGGAAAGACCGATATCGTTCGGCCCGTCGCCCATCGGGAAGCGGCCCTTGGTGGCGATCACCGCCTGCTGTGCCTGCGTCGGGCGCGCCTTGAGCCAACGGCCGATAATCTCCTCCGATGCACCGGCGCTGTAGACGTCTGCAGTATCGATGAAATTGCCGCCCCAGGCGAAGTAGTCGTCGAGCATCTTGAAGGAAGCCGCCTCATCGGATTCCTTCCCGAAAGTCATGGTACCCAGGCAATATGCGGTGACGACGGCCCCGCTGGGACCGAGCTTGCGATAATCCATTTCTGCCTCCTTCCAGAAAACGCCGGCTGCCGGCATGAAAAAACGCCGGGCGGAGCAGACGCTCCCCGATCAAATCGCTATGTATAAGCTTGAGACGGCGAAATGCCGCCGATGACAGTTACGGCCGCAACAAACGGGCGCGACCGGAGCTAACCATAGCCAATCCTTCCCGGCCGACCAAGTAGGGAAACGGGAAAAAGTCCAAGGGCAAAAAAGGAAAAAGCGAAAACTCCCTCCGCCTTCGGAGGGGATGGCAGCGACGAGCTACGACTTGACGGGCGTTTCCGCCACCGGGGTAACCGGCTTGCCCTGTTCGAACCAGGTGATCAGGTTTGCGGCCACCAGATCCGCCATGGCATTACGCGTCGGCACCGAAGCCGAGGCTACATGCGGCAACAGGACCGTATTCGGCGCGGCCAACAATCCCGCCGGCACGTTCGGCTCGTCATAGAAAACGTCCAGGCCGGCAGCGCCGATCGCGCCTGCATTCAGCGCGGCAACCAGGTCATCCTCATCCACCGTCCATCCACGGCCGACATTGACCAATACGCCATCAGGGCCGAGCGCGGCGAGAACCTCCGCATTAACAGTCTTGTGGGTTTGCGGCGTCTTCGGCACGATCGCAATCAGCGTGTCGACGGCCTCGGCGAGCCCCTTCAGCGTCGGCTGGTAATCATAGGGTGCATCGGCATGGCGCGAGCGGGTGTGATAGCTGATCTTCACCTTGAAAGGTTCCAGCCGTTTGGCAATCTCTAGGCCGATACGTCCGAGGCCGTAGAGGCCGACATGCCGGCCCTTCAGCGAAAAGCGCGTCAGCGGATAGGAAGCGCCCGGCTTCCAGTTGCCGTCCCGCAGCCAGTTCTCCGCCTTGGGGATTTCGCGGATGGTGTTGAGCAGAAGCGCAATCGCCGTATCGGCAACCTCGTCGTTCAGCACGTCGGGCGTATTGGTGACGATGATGCCTTTCGAGCCTGCGAGCTTGGCATCGATGCCATCGTACCCGACGCCGAAACTGGCGACGATCTCGATAGAAGGCAACTGCTCGAACCAGGCAGCCGGAAAGGCTCCGCTGACTGCTACACCACGAATGCGTTTCGCCGTCTCGGCATCGAGCTTCAGCGTCTCGTCACGATCGACGGCTGTCACCTCGAAGCGGTCCTTCAACTGGGTCAGAACGCGATCATGCATCTTCCCGGGAACGAGAACGGCAATACGGGACATGGCTTTTCCTCTTGGCTTCGGCGGTCAGCTACGCGGCCGATAGGGGCTGGTGGACTGGCGGATACGCATTTCCGGCTTGATGAGATGGATGCCATCAGGCTCATGGCTGCCGGCAAGCCGATCAAGTAGGGCGCGGGCGGCAAGACGTCCAACCTCGGTCTGGCCGTTCCAGACAGTGGTCAGCGCCGGCGTTGCAATCGAGGCCTCTTCCAGGTCGTCATAGCCTGTGACCGAAATATCGCCGCCTGGCACCAGGCCGGCGCGGGCAATGCCGTTCATGAGGCCGATAGCGACCAGATCGTTCCAGCAGACGGCCGCCGTCGGCTTCTGCGGCAGGGAAAGGAAATGCACCGCGGCTTCGAAACCGCCTTGCTTGGAACGCGGGCCGGGAATGCGCAGGTTCGGATCGACCTCGATGCCGGCCTTGCGCAGTGCATTGACATAGCCCTGATAACGGTCGCGTCCTGTCGAGGTCTGGTCCGTGCCGCCGATCATGGCGATCGTCCGATGGCCGAGGCCGATCAGGTGATTGGTGGCAAGCGAAATACCGTAGCTGTCGTCACCGCGATAGGTCGGCACATCCTGACTGTCCATGGAGCGGGCGACGAGGATCGCCGGCATGCCGTTCTCTTCCGCAAGCTGGATGTCTTCCGGCGGCGTACCGATCGCCGGCGACATGATCACCCCGTCGCCGCCGAGCTGCAGCAGGGTTTCGATGAAGGTGCGCTGCTTTTCGACGGAATCGTAATGGTTGGAAAGAATGAAAGTGTGTCGGCTGCGGTCGAGTTCGCTTTCGATCGCCTTCAGGATCTCCCCGTAGAACGGGTTCATGATGTCGTGGACGACCACGCCGATAATGCCGGAGCGCGAGGTACGAAGGCTGGCAGCGCGGCGATTGTAGATATAACCCAGTGCGCGGGCCTGTTCCTTGATCTTTTCGCGGGTATTGCCTGCCACGAGGGGACTATCGCGTAAGGCCAGGGAAACGGTCGCCGTTGATATGCCGAGCGTTTCGGCAATCGTCGAAAGCTTGATCTTCTGAGCCACGTCTCCTCCTCCAGGCAACGCGTGAAGTCGATAACGGACTGCCGCAGCGCAGCGACAGCCTTAAAAAATTTAATTAAAAGATTTAAGCGGTGCAGGCAATTCGCCTTTTGAGGAAATTTTCAATCTTCCTCATCTTCGTCGACATGCATCGCCTCGGCCTGCAGATTGCCATCGATCGCCTTCAGCAGACGCACCAGATTGCGGATTTCCTTTTCGGAAAAACCGGACGTCGCAAGCTTGTCGCAGGAGGAAGCGGCAAGCTCGATCGCCTGCACGCTGCCGCGGCCGAGTTCGGTGAGATAGACCTTGGTGAGCCGGGCATCCTCGGCATCGGGCTTGCGCTCGAGGAAGCCTTGCGCCTCCATGCGGCCGATGGTGCGGGTCATGGTGGGTGCCTTGACGCCAAGCTTCTGGGCAAGTCCGCCGGCGGTCATCCCGTCGCTTTCGGCAAGCGAAAGGATCACGCCGTCTTGGCCGGCATAAAGACCGCTTTCGAGCAGGTTGCGCGACAGGACCGTGCGCATGGAGCGGGCAGCCTGCGTCAAGGCCGGCGAAAGATCGACAATCGTGTATTCGGTCTGATCCTTCTTTTTCTTGTGCTTCTTGCCGTCCTTATGCTTCTTGCCCATTGCCATCCCTTTGATCTTTAAGCACTGCCCAGGCTGCGCTATGACATTGCCCATCATCTCGTCATAAACAAGAGGCAACGCCCGTGTTGGTTCCGTCGTTCCGTTTCGAGGACAATGATCCGGCGCTCGCTCCTGAGGCCCGTCACCACTGGATCGCGGTCCTGCCGCTCGGCGCCCATGAACAGCACGGTCCGCATCTGCCCTTCGAAACCGACACATTGATCGCGCAGGGTGTCGTCGACAGGCTGAAAACCGCCCTTCCGGCCGGTTTGCCCGTCACCGTACTCCCCATCGAATCGGTCGGCTACTCCTTAGAGCACATGGATGTTGAAGGAACGAAGACGCTCCCTTTCGATACAGCCGTAAAGCACTGGCTCGATATCGCTGAAAACCTCTCGACGCTCGGCATCCGCAAATTTGTGATGCTGAATGCCCATGGCGGCAACTCGCCGCTCATGACCATCGTCGCCACGGAAGCGCGCGTGCGCTTCAACATGCTGGCCGTCGCTACCAGCTGGACCCGCTTCGGCCTGCCGGAGGGCATCATTTCACCTCAGGAAAAGGCGATCGACATTCACGGCGGTGATATCGAAACATCCGTTATGCTGGCCTTATATCCGGACAGGGTGGATATGGAAAAAGCTGCCGATTTTCCCTCTCGCCAGACAGACTTTGCCGAGCGCTTCAAGCACCTGCGCGCCTATGGCCCGCACGCTTTCGGCTGGAAGATGTCGGATCTCAATCCGCAGGGCGTGGCCGGCAATGCCGCTAAGGCCACGGCAAAAAAGGGCGAAGCGCTGATTACCCATGCCGTTAACGGGTTGGTCGAGCTGCTGCAGGATATCGACGCCTTCGACGCAGAAACGCTGCGATGACCATCCGGCTTTGCGCAAAGGGCAATGTGATCTTATAACATACAAAACCCTTTGAACTGCCGCTTCCAAGCGCCTATATGAAACCGACCCATTCAGGCCCCGCACTTTGCCCTCGGGGTCAAGGCCCTATTCTTCGAGGTTCTCATGACCGACGCGATCCAGACACAGCAGAAGCCCATTCCCGTTACCGTGCTCACCGGTTATCTCGGCGCGGGTAAGACGACGCTGCTCAACCGCATTCTTTCCGAAAATCACGGCAAGAAATATGCAGTCATCGTCAACGAGTTCGGCGAAATCGGCATCGACAACGACCTGATCGTCGAGTCCGATGAAGAAATCTACGAAATGAACAATGGCTGTGTGTGCTGCACGGTCCGCGGCGACCTGATCCGTGTCGTCGAGGGCCTGATGCGCCGTCCCGGCCGTTTCGATGGCATTATCGTCGAAACCACCGGTCTTGCCGATCCGGTTCCGGTTGCCCAGACATTCTTCATGGATGACGACGTGCGTGCCAAGACCGAGCTCGATGCCGTCGTCGCCCTCGTCGATGCCAAGCATCTGCCGCTGCGCCTGAAGGACAGCCGCGAGGCCGAGGACCAGATCGCCTTTGCCGATGTCGTCATCATCAACAAGACCGACCTCGTGACGCCGGAAGAACTGGCTCAGATCGACGATATCGTGCGCGCCATCAACCCGGCCGCCCGCGTCTACAAGACCAGCCGCTCCGGCGTCGATCTCGCCCGCGTGCTGGATCAGGGCGCCTTCAATCTCGAGCGCGCTCTGGAGAACGATCCGCATTTCCTCGAGCACGGCCATGACGATCATGTCTGCGGCCCGGATTGCGACCATGACCACCATCATCACGATCATGACCACGATCATCATCACCATCACCACGGCGAGATGTCGGCCATCCATGACGTGACGGTTCAGTCCGTTTCGCTGCGCGGCGGCGAAATGAACCCGGAGCGCTTCTTCCCCTGGATCCAGAAGGTCACCCAGACGCAAGGCCCGAACATCCTGCGCCTCAAGGGCATCATCGCCTTCAAGGATGACGCCGAGCGCTATGTCGTCCAGGGCGTGCACATGATCATCGAAGGCGACCACCAGCGTCCCTGGAAGGATGGCGAAAAGCACGAGACCCGTCTCGTCTTCATCGGCCGCGATCTCGATCGCGCAAAGCTGGAAGAATCCTTCAAGGCGTGCGAGGCGGCCGCCTGATGCCAACAGTTGCACCGCTTGATCTCGACGGCCACGTTCTGGCCGTCGAATTTTTAGGTGATGTCCCCTTCTTCGCGAATGCCAGCGGCACCTTTCACCGGCTCGAAGGCAGCGACAAGGTCATCGAAGCCCATCAGGGCATGTTGACAGCGATCCGCGATCCCTACAGCGAAAGCCTGATTTCCGGCGGCGAGGACGGCAAGGTGCTGCGCGTCGATGTTAACGGCAATGTCAGCGAGATCGCCTCCGCGCCGCGCAAGTGGATTTCGCAGGTCGCAGCCGGCCCGCAGGGCGCTGTCGCCTATTCCTACGGCAAGAGCACGCTGGTGCGCCTTGCCGACGGCACGACCAAGGAATTCCCGGAAGAGCGCACGGTCGAAGGCATTGCCTTTGCACCGAAAGGCCTGCGCATAGCGGCTGCCCGCTATAACGGTGTTTCGCTGCACTGGGTCGGCATGAGCGCCAAGCCTGTTGATCTCGAATGGAAGGGCGCCCATACCGGCGTGACCTTCTCGCCTGATGGTAATTTCCTCGTCACCTCGATGCAGGAAAACGCGCTGCATGGTTGGAAACTCGACGTCAAATCGGGCACCGAAGCCCGCCATATGCGCATGACCGGCTATCCCGCCAAGGTCAAATCGCTCTCCTGGTCCGCCAAGGGCAAGTGGCTCGCTTCCTCGGGTGCACCGGCCGCCATCGTCTGGCCCTTCCAGAGCAAGGACGGCCCGATGGGCAAGGCGCCGCTGGAACTCGGCACCCGCGCCAACATCATGGCGACCGCAGTGAAATTCCACCCCGCCGAGGACATCCTCGCCATCGGCTTCATCGATGGCATGATCCTCGCCGTCCGTCTCGCCGACAGCAAGGAAGCGCTGTTGCGCCGCCCCGGCAAGGGCGCCATCACGAGCATGAGCTGGAGCAAAAACGGCAAGCTGCTCGCCTTCGCCTCCGAAGCCGGCGATTGCGGCGTGGTGGATATCGCGGCGGACTGATTTCTTGGCCCTCGAAGTATCGCAACTGGATAGCGGGCATGCGTATCAGGCGGTGATGGTCGGGCGTGCCGCGCTCTGCGATTGGCCTGATCTGCCGGAACCGGTGTATAGTGCTGATCCACTCCGCCGCTGAACACTTGCCGTGCGCAGATTGCAAGAACAAGGATCCGGGAATGCAAGCCTCGAATAACGCCACCGCCAAAGAGTTGGGCGCCTTCGCGTCCGTCTGGTCGGCAATCCGTGCCGAAGCGACGGATCTCGCGAGGCGTGAACCGACGCTGCAGACTTTGCTCGAAACGCAGATCATCGGCGCAGAAAGCGATGCTGATATCATCGCGCATGTGATCTCCGCACGCCTCGCAGTGGCAAAGATCGATGCCCGAGACCTCTTCGGACTATTTCACGGCACACTGCTGGAGCGTGCCGATATCCGCGCCGCCATTGAAGCCGATCTTCTGGCTGTGCGCGAACGCGACCCCGCCTGCACCACCTATCTGCACGCACTTCTGAACCTCAAGGGCTTCCACGCCCTGCAGACACATCGCATTGCCCATGCCCTTTGGACCGACGGCCGTTTCGAGATTGCGAGCTGGCTTTCCAACCTCGCCTCGCTGGTCTTCGGCCCAGATATCCATCCGGCGGCAAGGATCGGCTCCTCGATCATGCTGGATCATGGTTCGGGCATCGTGATCGGCGAAACAGCCGTCATCGAGGATGAAGTCTCTATCCTGCAAAACGTCACGCTCGGCGGCACGGGTAAGGAAACCGGAGACCGGCATCCGAAGATCCGGCATGGCGTCATGATCGGCGCCGGCGCGAAGATTCTCGGCAATATCGAGATCGGTGCTTTCAGCAAGATTGCCGCTGGCAGTGTCGTGTTGAAGCCAGTACCAGCGCATTGCACGGTCGCTGGCGTTCCGGCTGCCGTCGTACGCATTCATCGCAATGATGAGATCCCTGCCGAGACCATGGATCAGAATATCTAAGGCAGGCCGCGCTCAAGCAGCCTGCTGGTTTTCCGCTGACGCCTCGACGCGGTTGCGGCCTTCGCGTTTCGAACGATAAAGCGCCTCATCCGCCTTCTGCACGATTCGCTCAAAATCCACGCTGTTTTCCTGACGCGTGGCGACGCCGATGCTGAGTGTCGGAAAGATCGCCAGATTTGGCATCTCCATCACGGCTGCCGCAAAGGAGAGGCGAATACGGTTGGCGATCGCGACTGCTTCTTCCTGATCGGCATCCCTGAGAACGACGAGGAACTCATCCCCGCCCTGCCGGGCGAGCAGATCGCCGGGGCGCATGATACCCTTCGACACTGTCGCAAAGAGCCGCAACACCTCATCGCCAGTGGCATGACCGTGCTGGTCGTTCAACTGCTTGAAATGATCGATATCGATGATGAGCAGCGAGACCGGGTGAACGCCGAGCAACGATACATGTCGGGCAAGGCCGCTACGGTTGAGCGTGCCTGTCAGCGGATCGTGATGAGCAAGCTCGATGAGCTGGTTCCTGCTCCGCTCGGCCGCCATCAGCACCATCGCCATGCTGCGCAGCATGATGAAGGCCACCGCCGATACCGCCATCCAGCTATGGATCACGCTGCCGCCGAAGGGATCCGGCCCGCCGATATCACCAGTGGCGGCCAGAAAGCTGCGAACCGCGAAGATGACTGCAGTGACAACGTAGAGCCCGCAAAGAATGGCCGCCGAATAGAGCCTTTCACGGCGGGCGATGCCTGCGGCCTCCCTGACGATGGTGAGATCGCAAAGGCAGCAGATCACCGAGACATAGAGCAGGCGTTCAGATATCGCTGAGGGATCGCTGATGAAAAGCGCCACCGGCATGCTGGCGCTGACGATCACGATCCAGAAATAACGCCGGTGGATGGGATGGCGGGCAAAAGCGCGCACCGCAAAAAACATCAGCATGTAGCCGACAATGGTCAGCACATTGCCCACATCGATAGAGACATAATAGGGCACGAGATTGCGTAGCGCGACGAGGAATGAACCGATACCGACGAGCAGGTTGCTCGTGCCCCACCAGAGCGGCCAGCTTTCGAAGCGGCCCGTCGCATAGGCGGCAAACTGCAGAGCGCTCAAAACGACGCAGCTCACAGCAACGATGAAATAGATTGTCCGCAGATCCAGCAGCATCGAGCCTATCCCGAAGTCCCACGCGGCGAACCCTACAGGAAGCGATTTGCAGTTTGATTGGACGCTTCGCTAAAAATTTAACGACGTCTCGTTTTCTGCGTCAGGTTGCCCGTACTGTGCTGATGATGTCTGCCAGCAGGCCGTGCAGCGAATCGCGGTAGCCGTTGCGGGCGGAAGGGCCGCTCTCTTCCGACGTCATGACCACGGTGAGGTTGAGCGACGGAACGATATAAAGCATCTGTCCGCCATAGCCCCAGGCGAAATGCACCTTTTCTCCGCCGATCCGCCGCATGAACCAGCCATAGCCATATTCGTCGCCGGAGAAGCGCGAATTGGTGCGGTACCGCCAGGACTGGGCGACCCAGTCCGCCGGAACCACCTGTTTGCCATCGGCCGTGCGCCCGCCATTGCGGTAGAGCTCGCCGAAGGCAAGCAGGGATCGGGCGCTCATCGCCATCTGGTTGCCGCCGAGATAGATGCCCTGCGGGTCACGCTCCCACGCACCGATGCGGAAACCCTCGACAGGACCGAGCCATTCCCGCGCCAGCGCCAGCGTCGACTTGCCACCGACCTTGGTGAGAATGGCGGAGAGAAGATGCGTGGAGGCGGTGGAATACAGCATCTCCCCGCCCGGCTGATCGGTGAAAGGTTGCGACAGCGCAAAGCGCACCCAGTTGCGAGAGGAAACCCAGCGGCCGTAATTCGCCCCCGACAGGCGATCCAGCCCCGCCTGCATGGAGAGAAGATTGCCGACCGTGATCTCGTTGAGGCGAGGATCCGGACGAACGGGCAGATCCGCCTTCAGGATCGGCGCGATCTTCTGGTCTGGTCCTTCCAGCAGGCCTTTGCCGATGGCAATCCCGACCAGCGCCGAAATGATCGATTTCGAGGCGGATTTGATATTGGTCGATTCCGATGGCGTGTGGCCGCGATAGCCATGCTCTGCCACCACGCGCCCATCACGAGCGACAACGACGGTTTTCAGCGGCCTCAGCTCGTCCCGACTTCCGAGGCTGTCCAGAAGAGCTGGGACGGAGCCTGCCGCCTGCTGAGCGGCAGCGGCAATGGGGACGAGCAGCAGAAGAAGGAAGAGAGCAAGGCGCTTGATCATGGAGCGATGAGCTAGCGCAACTGGGCGGCGAAATCAGCAGCGGAGACCGGCGATTCACGCGGACGTGAAACTTTATGATCCGCGCACCGGCCACTTGCAGTCCCGCGAAGCGGCACGACATACTGCGCATGACCAGCCCATATGTGCATCTGGAGGAGACAGCATGGCCCGCGTGATCGTCATCGGAGCAACAGGACATGTCGGCACCTATCTCGTGCCTCGCCTCGTCGAGGCCGGCCATGAAGTGGTGGCGATCAGCCGCGGCGCTGCCGCGCCCTACAAGACGAGTGAAGCGTGGAGCCGCGTCGATATCAGACGCATGGATCGCGCAGCGCTCGAGGCCGAAGGCCGCTTCGGCCATGAGATCCGTGCGCTGAATGGCGAGATCGTCATCGACATGATCTGCTTCACGCCTGACAGCAACGAACAGCTGACAACCGCCCTCGAAGGCCATGTCGGCCATTTCCTTCACACCGGCACGATCTGGACACATGGTTTCTCCACCGTCGTCCCGACGCCCGAGGAGACGCCGAAGAAGCCCTTCGGCGACTACGGCGTGAAGAAAGCGGCAATCGAAACCTATCTCTTGCGGATGGTGCGGGAGAGGAACTTCCCCGCAACCCTCATCCATCCCGGCCATATCGTCGGTCCCGGCTGGAGCCCTCTGAACCCGGCAGGTCACTTCAATCCCAATGTTTTCACGACACTGGCGCGCGGCGAAACACTGGCCCTGCCGAATTTCGGCATGGAAACCGTACATCACGTCCATGCCGACGACATTGCCGAACTCTTCATGGCCGCCATTGCCAAGCCGCAGGCCGCGATCGGCGAGGCCTTCCATGCGGTTTCGGAAAAGGCAATCACGCTACGAGGTTATGCTGAGGCGATGGCCGCATGGTTTGGCCAGGAAGCGAAGCTGGAATTCCTCGCCTATGACGCCTGGGCGGAAAAACAGATCCCGGAAGAAGCGAGAGCTACCTGGGAACACATTGCCCGCAGCCCCAATTGCTCGATGGAAAAGGCCCGCCGGCTGCTTGGCTTCACACCGCGGCACAGCTCGTTGCAGGCCGTGCAGGAAGCCGTCCGCTGGCTGATTGACAATGGCCGGATACAGGCAACGGCTCCCTGATCCCCAGACGATAGCCCGAAACAAAAAGCCCCTCCCGGAGAATGAACTGACCCCCGAAGGTTGTTGTCCAACTTTCGGGGGGTCAGTTCAGAGAATGGGAGAGGCTTTGTCGATCAGGCCGCCTTCCGGACCGGCGCGCCGGCCAGCATGCGTCCCGAAGGGACGATCATACCAGCCGCGCCGCCAAGCCAGCCCTCAACAAGTTCAAGCGCCAGAAAGCGCGAACGTTCGAAGGGGCCGGGCATGACAAGGTGACGAGCCTTTTCGGCGAAGAAGCCGAAACGCTCGTAATAATCCGCGTCGCCGACGAGCAGGATTGCACCGTGGCCGCGCTTCTTTGCTTCGAGGATCGCCGCCCGCATCAACGCGGAGCCGATACCCTTACCGCCATGTTTGCCGTCAACAGCGAGCGGGCCGAGCAGCAGTGCGTCGAGCGGCGAGCCTTCATAGTTGATGCCGGCTTCGACGTTCCACAGGCGTACCGTGCCGATGACACGGCCGTCACGGTCACGCGCGACCAGCGCCAGGCCCTCGGCCGGAACGCGGTTACGGCGGATCATTTCCGACGACTTCTTGCGACGGTCCGGCCCCATGACGCGATCGAGCAGGCTCTCGCGAGCGACCACGTCGGACGGATTTTCCACGTCGATGGTGAAAGCAACAGGCGCAAAGAATGCGCGGACAGAATCAAGAACAGCGGCCATCTTGGCCTCCCGTACCCAATACCGTTATCAGCGGTGATGACTGGAAATTGTGAAGTTGCCGCCCCGGCTGATTACGGGGCTGGCAGAAACAGGACCTTAGATGACGTAGGCCTTCAGCGGCTCGAAGCCGTTGAAAGCGACCGCCGAGTAGGTCGTCGTATAGGCGCCGGTGCCTTCGATCAGAACCTCGTCGCCAATCGTCAGGGAGATCGGCAACGGGTAGAGGTTCTTTTCGTACAGCACGTCGGCCGAATCGCAGGTCGGGCCGGCGATCACGCAGGGCTCCATCTCGTCGCCGTCACGCTCGGTGCGGATCGGGTAGCGAATGGCCTCGTCCATGGTTTCGGCGAGACCGCCGAATTTGCCGATGTCGAGGAAAACCCAGCGGGCGTCGTCATTATCAGACTTCTTGGAAATCAGCACGACTTCAGCCTTGATGACGCCGGCATTGCCAACCATGCCGCGACCCGGCTCGATGATCGTCTGCGGGATCTGGTTGCCGAAATGCGTGCGCAGCGCCTGGTAGATCGACTTGCCGTAAGCTTCTGCCGACGGAACGTCGCGCAGGTACTTGGTCGGGAAGCCACCGCCCATGTTGACCATCTGCAGGTGGATGCCCTGCTTGGCAAGCTGGACAAAGACGCGCTTGGCATCGGCAAGGGCCGAATCCCAGGCATCGACCTTAATCATCTGCGAGCCGACATGGAACGAGACGCCGTAGGACTGTAGGCCGAGCTGATGAGCGTAGACGAGAACGTCGACGGCCATCTGCGGAACGCAGCCGAACTTGCGCGACAGCGGCCATTCGGCACCTTCGCCATCGGTCAGCACGCGGCAGAAAACGCGAGCGCCTGGAGCCGCACGGGAAATCTTCTCGACTTCTTCGTGGCTGTCGACGGCAAAGAGGCTGACGCCAAGCGCATGGGCGCGGGCGACATCGCGTTCCTTCTTGATCGTGTTGCCGTAGGAAATACGAGCTGCAGTCGCACCGGCTTCGAGCGCCATTTCGATTTCTGCGACGGACGCGCAATCGAAATTGGAGCCGAGGCCCGCGAGCAGCTTCAGCACTTCCGGGGCCGGGTTGGCCTTGACGGCGTAGTAGATCGCGCTGTCCGGCATGGCGTGACGGAAGGCGTGGAAATTGTCGCTGATGACGTCGAGGTCAACCACGAGGCAGGGACCGTCGGGACGTCGGGTTGCGAGAAAGTCGCGGATGCGCTGGGTGGTCATATCGATTCCCTCTTCCAATTCCAGAGCTCCGGCGTGAACCGGAGGACAAAGGGCGTGCGGGAATCGCTCAGGAACCAGCCGGTGGAGACCCCGGATCCTTGACGACGCTCGACGCGCAAGTAATGAACCAACGCCGCAAATGCGGTATAGGTTCGGCTTTGTCTGCCATGGATTGGAGGGAATATCCCTGCCGCACTTCCGGCAATGAAGGTGTGCCTCTTCAGTAACCCCCGCTGATGGAAAGCAGGGAGAGAACAAAAAGGCCCGCACCGTCGTTGCTTCAGGCGTCCTCGCATTTTCCGGTTGGCCGGAATAGCGACTGGAGGGGTTAATTCCAGGTACCTTACCGATTTCCTCACCAATTCGAGGGTTCGGCGGACACCCATGGGCACGTGCGACTTTGGGCTGAATGGGAAATAAGAATATTTGCCTTCACAATCAAGAGAAATTTTGCGCCACCGCCCAAAAAATAATTGAACGATGAGGGACAATTTGTTCAACCTCCTTCAACAGATTTGGAGCACCGCTTATGGACACCCTGACCCGCATCCGTGCCTTCATCGATGTTGTTGAAGCAGAAGGCTTTTCCGCCGCGGCACGGCGTACGGGGCGCTCCAAGGCGCTGCTCTCGAAATACGTGCGTGAACTGGAAGACGAACTGGGCGCTCTGCTGCTCAACCGCACCACCCGGCAGTTCTCCATGACCGAGGCCGGCCACACATATTATCGTACCGCTTCCGACATCCTGAAGGAGATCGACAACCTCGCCGATCTCGTGCGCGAGAACAATGCACAGTTGAAGGGCCGCCTCAAGGTCTCCGTGCCGCGCACCTTCGTCGATGCGGATGTCGGCCAGTCCTTGATCGATTTCGCCAAGGAAAATCCGAACCTGCAGCTGGAGATCGCCGCCGACGACCGTTTCGTCGACCTGATCGAGGAAGGCTTCGACGTTGCGGTCCGCGTCACCAAGCTTGAAGATTCCGGCATGATCGCCCGCAAGATCTCCGATTTCCGCGTGCACATCTGCGCCACGCCGGAATTCCTGGAGCGGTATCCCAATATCGAGCACCCGAGCGATATCTCCAATGTGCCTTTCATCATCGACACCAATTCCCGCAGCCAGGCAAGCATCCGCTTCTACAATCCCGACAGCACCTCCTTTGCGGTTGCCGTTTCCGGGCCGATGGAAGTCAATAGCCCGCATGCCACGCTGCGCGCCGCGCTGTCGGGGATCGGTATTGCGCTGATTCCTGACTTTATCGCCCGCAAGCCGATCGAGGACGGCCGGCTGGTGACGTTGTTCAATGATTATATTCCGACCGACCGCGGCATCTATGCCGTCTATCCGCACCGGCGTTATCTGCCGGCAAAGGTGAGGATCTTCGTGGATTACCTCCACAACTGGTTCAAGAAACATCCCTGACGCGAACGGGATGCGCGCCCAAGCGTCGCAGGGACGGTCCCAATTCCGTCCCATTTTCTGGTGACAAATCACCCCAACCGAACAGGGGCAGCGGGTAAGCATGAAAAGATCGACATTTCTGACGGCTGGGCTTCTTTCGCTGGCCCCCGCCACCGCCTTCGCCCATCCGCATATTTTCGTGGAGGCCCGACTGGAAGTGGTCGCAGCACCTGACGGCAGCATTCAGGAACTGCGCAACGTCTGGCGTTTCGACGAGGTCTTCTCCTCCTCGGTCGTCATGGATTTCGACAAGAACACCGATCTGAAGCTGGAGCCGAGCGAACTTGCCGAGGTCGGCAAGACCGTCCGGGATTCGCTTGCCGATTATGATTATTACATGAACCTGACGATCGACGGGAAGAACATCACCGTCCAGAAGCCCGACATCATCCATGTCGATTACAAGGACGGCCAGCTCTTGATGTTCTTCGCCGTCAAGCCGGTCGAAAAGATGCCGCTGAAGGGCAAGCTCACCTTCGGCGTCTACGACCCGACGCTCTACACCTCAATCGATTTTCCGACCGACGACGAGCTTGCCATGGTCGGCACCAACTTCCAGTCCTGCAAGCACGCGGTCGTGCGCCCGGATGCGGACGAGGTGATCTCGGAAAACAAGCAATCGCTGACCGACGCATTCTTCAACGATCCGACCGGCACCAATATGTCGAAGCTCTTCGCCACGCGGCTGGAGATCACATGCTGACAAAACGCCTGCCTCTCGCCCTGCTCGCGCTCGCCATCATGGCTGCCGCCGCCCACGCCCAATCGCCGCTCGGTATCGGCACGGCGGAACCGAGCTTCCAGCCGACGGGCGGGCCGCTGGAGCCTCTTTTTCTCTATGTCAACTACGAGCAGCAGGCCTTCTACCGCGCCTTGACCAATGCGCTGAAAGCCATGCGGCAGGATCCCTGGCAGCTCTCTTCGCTGATCGGTCTTTCCTTTGCCTATGGCGTCTTTCATGCCGCCGGCCCCGGCCACGGCAAGGCCGTCATCTCGTCCTACATGATCGCCAACGAAGTCGAGCTTCGACGTGGCGTCGTCATCTCCTTCATCTCCGCCTTCGTCCAGGGCGTCATGGCCGTCGTGCTCGTCGGCGGCGCCTGGCTGGTGTTGCGTGGCACCGGCATCACGCTGACCATGGCAACACAGGCCATGGAAATTGCCAGCTTCGTGATGGTCATCCTCTTCGGCGGCTGGCTGCTTTTTCGCAAGCTGCGCTCGATCGCCGGCAGCTGGCCGCATCGGCAGCTGATGGCAACGCCAGCCGGCCCCGTCAGCATGATGCTGAATTGGAAGGATAATGCCGCCGAGCGCCAGAGCGCCGATTTCAGCTTTAACGGCAAGGCGCAGGCGGTCGAGCGCGGCCACACCTATGTGCCCGGCATGATCTGCGAGACCTGCGGCAACGCCCATGTGCCCGATCCTTCGCTCGTCAGCGGCGACAAGTTCAGCATGCGCGAAGCCTGGTCGGCTGTCATCGCCGTGGGCTTACGCCCCTGCTCCGGCGCATTGCTGGTCATGACCTTCTCACTGCTGAACGGGCTTTATCTCGGCGGCGTGCTCTCGGTCGTCGCCATGTCGCTCGGCACCGCGATTACGGTTGCGGTTCTCGCCACACTTGCCGTCACTGCCAAAAGTACTGCTGTGCGCCTCTCCGGTCGCGGCTCGTCAGCCTCCGTCTGGATCGGCAATGCGATCGAGATACTGGGCGCAATCCTCGTGATCCTGATGGGTGTGTTGCTGCTCGGAGCCTCCCTGCAGGGATAGGCTCTCAGAGCTTCTTGCTGCGCTGATAGCGCGCCCGCAGCCAGAATATGCCGAAGAAGCACATCAACAGGCAGACGCCGACGATGACGGCCAATGTCGGCGAAAAACTGCCGATCCACAACACGATGGTCGGCAGGAAATAGATCACCAGCCCAGCACAAACCAGAATGATAGCGGCTGCAATTGCCTGCGAACGGCTTTCCGGGCTCATGGACATGCTCACTCCTCTTGTCCGGGAGTGGAATAGGCCAGCCGCCTCGCAAAGGCAACCGGCCCTGATACTGCTGGAATCGCGATGCTATTGGGACAAAGTGACCTTAGCGGAAGAAACCGTCGCCTCGATATGATCGACAAGCTGATCGGGAAGACCCAGCCTGCCGGCGAGCAGATCGAGATAGCCGCGTTCGGCACGCGAGTCCGGCTCGATCGTCAGGCGCGAGGCGGTGTAGAGTTCGACCTTCTGCTCCTCGGTAACGGCGGCTGCGACAAGCGCATCGATATCCGTCGGCTCCGAAAGCTCGTGCTCGATGAAGGTCGCGGCCTCCCCGCTGACATCGGCCGCCTTGACCTTGTCCATGATGAGGGCGCGCTCCGCATCGTCGATATGGCCGTCGGCCTTGGCGGCGGCGATCATGGCGCGGATGAGGACGAGCACGAATTCATTGCTGGTCGCGGGTGAAGCCGAGCCGAAACCGGATTCTGCAGGCGGCGGCAGGAGCACGGGATTGTTGGCCGTCGGCGCATCTGACGGTGCTGCAGGCGCCTGTCCGGCCTGATAGTTCTTCCAGGCCTGGTAGCCGAGACCGGCAATGGCTGCGAGACCGCCGATGGTGATGGCATTGCCCGCGATGCTGCGGCCGGCCTTGGTGCCCAGAAGGACGGCGGCAAGCGCGCCAGTCTTCAAGGGATTGTCCTTCGCCATCTGGATCGCATCGCCCGCCCGGTCGCGCACACTGCCGCCCACACCCGGCACCTGAGATCCCAGAAGCTGGTCGAGTAGTTTCTTCGCGTCGAACATGTCCTCATCTTCTCCGTGTTTTAGAGGCTGGAGGAGAACATAGGTTTGCGACTGCCGAAATACAAACGAGGGCGGCGCGGCCACCCTCGTTCAAAATCTGTCAGCGTTCAAAACCGGCAAGTCTCGAGAGCTCAACCCTTCAGCGCGAAAGCTTCCGAAGCGAGCTTGGTGATACCTGCCCAGTCGCCTGCCGCGACCAATTCCTTCGGCGCGACCCACGAACCGCCGACACAGATGACGTTCGGCAGAGAAAGATAGTCATTGGCATTCTTCAGCGAGATGCCCCCGGTCGGGCAGAAAAGCGTGCCTGACAGCGGCGAGGACAGCGCCTTCAGATAGGCGGCACCGCCGGCCTGCTCGGCCGGGAAGAACTTCAGAACCTGGTAGCCTTCTTCGCGCAGCGCCATGACCTCGCTTGCGGTCGCTGCACCCGGCAACAGCGGCACCGGAGAATCGGCGGCGGCATCCAGAAGCTCCTGGGTCGTGCCGGGGCTGACGATGAACTTGGAACCTGCCTGCACCGCGGCTTCCCAATGAGCAGCGTTCAGGATCGTGCCGGCGCCGACTTCCGCGCCTTCCACTTCAGCAGCAACGGCGCGCACCGCATCGAGAGCGGCCGGCGTGCGCATGGTGATTTCGATGGCCTTGAGACCACCGGCGACAAGAGCGCGCGCAAGCAACACGGCCGACTTCGCGTCATCGACGATAAGAACCGGAACGACAGGCTGGAGTTTCAGGATGGAAAGGAGTTTCTCTGTCTTCTCGCCCATGGCCACAGTTTCCTTGAAACGATTGAAATCGAGTTTCGAATAACGCCCTCATAAAGGCTTGTCGAGATAAAACCATCCTGCGCGACAAGACGGGTATTAAATCACTATAAATTGGGTTACCGTACCGCAATCGTCACAAAAGGTTCATTCGTATGGCGAAAGAGATCGAACGGAAGTTCCTCGTACGCAGCGATGCATGGCGCTCCGCAGTTCAGTCGAAATCGGTCCTGAAACAAGGCTATATCGCCTCGATGGACGACCGCTCAGTACGCGTCCGCATATCGGATGAAAAGACCGCGCGGTTAACGCTGAAGATCGGCCGGAGCACCCTTACCCGCGACGAATTCGAATATGAGATCCCCGTCTCTGACGCCGAGGAATTGCTCGAAAACGCCATCGGCATCGTCATCGAAAAGACGCGTTACCGCGTGCCCCACGAAGGTTTCGTCTGGGAAGTCGATGTCTTCGCCGGCGCCCATCGCGGCCTCATTATAGCCGAGGTCGAGATGCAGGCCGAGACCGACAATCCCTCCCTGCCGGCTTGGATCGGCCGCGAGGTAACAGGTGACTTCCGCTACTCCAATCAGGCACTTGCCACAGAATTCGAGCACGACAGGCATGGGCTATCGCATACGGCCTGAGGCCGACTTTACGGACGAGTTCCAAAGCGCGGCCGTGGAACAGCTCACGCGTGCCATCACCGTTCTCGAGAAACGGCCGGAAGGCACCCACGAGGCGATCCACTCTTTCCGCAAGAATATGAAGCGGCTGCGTTCGCTCTATCGCCTCGTGTCCCGCCAAGCGCCGGATTTCCAGAAGCGGGAGAATGCCCGACTGAGGGACACTGCAAGGTCGCTCTCGGCCATCCGCAATGCCGCAGCAATCGTCGGCACCGGCCGCTACCTGCAGGAGAATGCTCGAAACGTGGAAGAGGCGGAGGCGCTCGGTCGCATCGTGTCCATTCTGGAAGCGCGTCGCGACTGGATGGCGGAAGCCGAAAGCGACCTCGAGCAGCGGCTGCATGATACCGCCGGCACGCTGCGGGAGGCGATCGCAGCACTCGACGATATCACCTTCGACAAGAGCCACCGCAAGAATGCCCGCATGTTGGCAAAGAGCTGGCGCCGGACGGCATCGCGTGCAAGGGAGGCGCTGGATGCCTGCCACGAGGATGCAGCGGCTGAAGATTTTCACGAATTGCGCAAGCGCACCTATGACTACCGGCTCTATCACGCGCTTCTGGGTGATCTCTGGCCGAGCGCGATGAAGGTCAAGCGCGACTTCGCCAAGGACCTCGTCGAACGCCTCGGGCATATCAACGATCTCTCTGTGCTTTCAGGCCTTGTGGAGGCAGAGCCGCAGCTCTTCACCCGCAACGACGACCTCGCCCATCTGCTGGATGCCATCATCTTCCGCCAGCAGGAGGACCGGCGCGAGGCGCTACGAGGCGCCGAAACACTCTACAGCGATGAGCCGGATGAGGAAGCGCAGCGTCTCGAGCTGCTCTGGGTCTCGATCCGCAATTGACGCATTTGCCCTGTTGACCTCAACATTGGTTGAGGTTCTAGCCTCAGCCGGTCAATGAACCCGCTGAGGAAGATATGTCTGCCGACAACGCCACGACGCCGCAAATCCAGGGCATCTACGAAACCCATCTCACCGTCGCCGATCTGAAGACTTCCATTTCGTTCTACCGCGATATTCTGGGCCTGGAGCTCGCCGCCGAATTTCCCGAGCGCCGCATCGCCTTCTTCTGGGTGAACGGCAAGAAGAACGCCATGCTCGGCCTCTGGGAAACCGGTACCGGCCCTTTGAAGATGCGTCTGCACATGGCCTTCCGCCTGTCGCAGGAGGAAATGATGCGGGCGCCGGCGCTGCTGATCCACAAGGGCCTGAAGCTGCCCGGCTTTCACGGCGAGCCGATCACCGAACCGATCGTCATCGGCTGGATGCCGGCGCTGTCGCTCTACTTCCACGATCCCGACGGGCATTCGATCGAATTCCTGAACGTGCTCGACGAAGAGCCGGATGCTGCGTTTGGCATGCGGTCCTACGCCGAGTGGAAGGCGCGCGGATAAGCCACAATCCCATAGTGCCGTCCTTGCGTAATGTCATTGCGCAGGGGCCGCATATTCTGTATTTCCACGCGCATGACCGACAATGCGACCCAAACAAGCCCCTTCCTCGTGGCAGCGCTCTATCATTTTGTATCCCTGCCGCGCTTCGAGAGCCTGCAGGCGCCGTTGCAGGCGCTCTGCGAGGAGAATGGCGTGAAGGGCACGCTTCTGCTTGCCCATGAGGGTATCAACGGCACGATTGCTGGACCGGACGCCGGCATTCATGCCGTCCTCTCCTTCCTGCGCACCCAGCCGGAATTTGCTGCCTTGGAGCATAAGGAAAGCCGCGCTTCCAAAATGCCGTTCCTGCGCATGAAGGCGAAGCTGAAGAAAGAAATCGTCACGATGGGCGTCGAGAACATCGATCCCAACAAGGTGGTCGGAACCTATGTCGATCCCAGCGACTGGAATGCGCTGATCTCGGATCCCGACACGATCGTCATCGACACCCGCAACGATTACGAGACGGCGATTGGCATCTTCCGCGGCGCGGTCGACCCGAAGACCAAGACTTTCCGCGAGTTTCCGAACTGGGTGCGCAACAATCCCGGCCTGCACAACAAGCCGAAGATCGCCATGTACTGCACCGGCGGCATCCGCTGCGAGAAGGCGACGGCTTTCATGAAGGAACAGGGCTTCGATGAGGTCTATCACCTCAAGGGCGGCATCCTGAAATATCTGGAAGAAGTGCCGCAGGAAGAAAGCCTGTGGGACGGCGCCTGCTTCGTTTTCGACGAGCGCGTTTCCGTCGAGCACGGCCTGAAGGAAGGCGAGCACAAACTTTGCCACGCCTGCCGCAACCCGATCACGGCAGAAGAGGTCACCTCGCCCTACTACGAGGAAGGCGTTTCCTGCAGCAATTGTTACCATACGCGCAGCGAAGAAGACCGCCTGCGCTATCGTCAACGCCAGCACCAGATCGCGCTCGCTAAGAAGCGCGGCCAGAAGCATATCGGCACGTAAGGCGGACTTTTAACGGGCAAGGCGGCGCTGCGGCTGAACCTCACGGCGTTCCTGCAACAGCTCGTTGATCTGGTCGGCAGCCATCGGCTTGCCGAAGAAATAGCCCTGCAGGCTGTCACAACCAAAGAGGCGAAGCGCGATCGCCTGCTCCTCCGTCTCGATGCCTTCGGCGGTGACGGGAATATCCAGCGCGCGAGCAAGTGCGACCGTCGCCTGCAGCATTTCCCGCTGCCGGCCGTTGCCGGTAATGTCAGTCACCAGCGAGCGGTCGATCTTGATGCGGTCGAAGCCGAACTGCCGCAGGTAGCCGATCGAAGAGAAGCCGGAGCCGAAGTCGTCGAGCGCCACCTTGACACCGAGCGACTTCAGTCGCTCGATCGACTGGCGCGTGCGCTGCGGATTCTGGATCATGTAGCCTTCGGTGATCTCCAGCGTGACGCGGCTCGCCTCGATCTCCGTCTGCTTCAGCACATAGCGAACATAATCGGTGAAGGCCGGATTACGGAACTGGCCCGGTGAAACGTTGACCGAGATCTTCAGCTCCGGCCACTGTTTTGCCGTTTCGCAGGCCTTGCGCAGCACGAATAGCCCGAGGGATTCGATGAGGCCGCTGGTCTCTGCGATCGGAATGAAAACCTCAGGCGAAACCGGACCGTGGCCAGGCCGATTCCAGCGTACCAGTGCCTCCACGCCATTCATCTCATGCGTCGCGGCGTCGACGAGCGGCTGATAGGCAAGCGTGAGATCGCCGCTTTCGATCGCCATACGCAGATCGAGCTCCAGCGCATTGCGCTGCGCGCGATCGGTATCCATGGCCGGATCGTAGAGCGTCATGCGGGCGCGGCCGGCTTCTTTTGCCTTGTACATGGCGAGATCGGCGCGGCGCACCAGTTCTTCGCGATCGATCGAGCCGAGCGGCGACATGGCGATGCCGATGCTGGCGCCGACCACGACGATCCGCCGACCGACCTCCAGGGGTTCGGCGAGGAAATCGAGGATCTGCTCCGCAAGCTGCAATGCGGCGGCATTTTCCGCATCCGAAAGGAAAGCGATTGCGAACTCGTCGCCGCCAATGCGCGCGAGCAAGGCATCGTCAGGGATCAGCACGTCCAGTCCTGCCGCAACAGCGCGGATCAGCTGGTCGCCGGTGCCGTGGCCATAGCTGTCGTTGACTTCCTTGAACCCGTCGAGATCGAGATAGAGCAGCAGGACGTTCCGTTTCGTCTGCCGTGCTTCCGCGACGAAACTGTCCACCGCAAGGCTCAAGCCATCGCGGTTGGAAAGACCACTCAGGCGATCGCGAAGCGCTTCTTCACGCGCACTGTTTTCCTCCGCCTTCAGGCGCCGCCCGGCCAGCCAGCCGATGATGAGCAGAACGACGAAGAACAGGCCGACAAGACCAAGCGCCTGGATGACCGTGGGCCGGACCTGCGCATAGCCGATATCGCCGGGCGAACGCGACACCCAGACAAGCTTGGCAAGAACCGCGCGAGCGGGGTCTGCGATCTCGACGGAATAGGCCGAAACAGAATCCGCAGGCACGAGCCGCAACCCGTTCAGCACATAAGTGGTGCCGAGAGCAGATACTTTGGCATCATCGAGATGCCGGGCGAAAATCAGATAGCGATGCTGACCGGCAGGCGCGTCCAGCGCACCGGACTTCTCGCGCACAAGCGCGATGCCGACAGCCGCGATACCCTTTTCGGTCCTGATGAAGCCGGTCGCTTCCGGCTTGTCGTTGGCGTCAGGTGCACGAACCTTATCCAAAAGCAGCCAGAGGGACGGGGTAAAGAAATCGCTGACCGGCTTCTGCATGGGCAGGCCGTCCTGATAGGCGATGACGGTCTTCTTCTCGTCATCGATGACGATAGCCATGTCGAAGAGAGAGCTGTTGACGGACATCTCACCGTAATTGCTGATCGTCCATACCATGCCATCCGGCTTGTAGACATTGGCAGCCGCGTCATCCCAGGCGGCATAATCGTCGAGCGTGGCGGCAAGCTGATCTTCGAAGGTCTTGAGTGCACCGATCGTGGTTTCGCGCGAACGCTCTTCGTCGAGCATGTTGGCATTTTCGGAAACGCGTTCCAGCGCCGTCAGCACCATGACGGTGACAACGGCGACAATGACCGCAAAGGAAAAAAGCACGCCGGTCACCGTGGTATGGCGGCCCAAACCCGATCCGTTGCTTCTAGACCTCAAGACTGGCGGCAATTCATACAACTCCCCGTTCAGGAAATCTTCGCAGGCAACGGTCAAGAAACGCTTAAAATCATGAGAACAATCGAGAATCCGGCTCAGGATTTACTTGAATATCGCACGCCACAGCACATTGACAACTAGTTTCCAATAATGGTAACTAGTTTCCATAACTCGATATGGAGAGCCGAAAACTTTGAAGCGCACGATCGAAGCAGACCTGCTGACGGACATTATGCTGATGGTCTTCCGCATCAATGGACGACTATTGGATGGCGGCGATCGGCTCGGTGCTCCGCTGAACCTCACCAGCGCTCGCTGGCAGGTGCTTGGTGCGATCACGCTGTCTTCCGGAAACGTCGCCGTCCCGGTCATCGCCGAGATGATGGGCATGACGCGGCAGGGCGCCCAGAAACAGGTGAACAAGCTGGAAGAGGACGGTTTCATCGAAAAACGAGCGAACCCGCGCCATCAGCGCTCGCCCTTTTATGGACTGACGCCACAAGGCGCGGAAAGCTATGCACGGATAACCGACTTTCATACCGGCTGGGCCAACAGACTTGCCGATGGGCTGGATGCATCGGATCTCCGCACCGCGCTCAGTCTCCTGAACAGTTTCGACCAACGGCTGGCGCTCGACGCCACGGAAAGCGAGGAGCAGACATGAAGACGATCATTCATGCCGGCGCAGGCACTCTGGCCATGATCCTGATTGCGGGATTTCTGACCGCAACGCTGATCTCCGAACTGCTTCTGAACGAGGCGGCCGTCCTTATGGTCAAAAAAGCGATCCTTGCCGGCGTCTGTCTGCTGATCCCGGCGATGGCAATCACCGGCGGCAGCGGCTTTTCGCTGGCGCGCGGCCGTCATTCGCCGGCTATCGACAGAAAGCGCAAACGGATGAAGATCATTGCCGCCAGCGGGCTACTCATATTGCTGCCCTTGGCAATCCTGCTCTATCTGCGAGCAGCTGCAGGTCTGTTCGATAGCTTTTTCTACACCATGCAGGCGTTGGAAGTGCTGGCCGGATCGACGCAGCTTGCGCTGCTTGCCGGGAACTTCCGTGACGGGCGGAAGATGACGCGAGGCAAACGCCTCGCTGCGGTAAAAACGCTACGCGCGATTTGAAACGGCGGGGCACCCATGCCCCGCTGGAAATCTGTCGATCTCAGACGACCTTGTGGTTGCCCTTCGGGAATTGGCTCGCCAATTCGCGATACCACTTGCCGCTCTTCTTGACCGTACGAACCTGCGTTTCGTAATCGACGTGAACGAGGCCGAAGCGCATGCGATAACCTTCCGCCCATTCGAAATTGTCCATCAGGCTCCAGGCGAAGTAGCCGCGCATCGGATAACCGTCCTTGATCAGATCGGCGACGACATTGAGATGGTCACTGACATAGTCGAGGCGCATCACATCATCGACCTCGCCATTGACGACGCCGGTATTGTCGCAGGCGCCGTTCTCGGTGATGTAGCACTCCGGCAGGTCGTAACGGCGATAGAGGTCCTCGACGAGCAGCTTGAGGCCTGGCGAATAGACCTCCCAGCCGATATCCGTCTTCACGTCGCTTGCCGGAGGTGCTTCCACAGTCCAGGGGAAGTCACCCCCGCGGCTCGCATCGTCGGCGACGCGATCCGGCTTATAGTAGTTGAGACCCCACCAATCGAGCTTCTGATTGATGATCTTGAGATCGCCATCTTCGATGACGGGCATGCGGTCGCCGAGCGCTTCGACGAATTCCTTTGGATATTCGCCCTTGAAGACCGGATCGAAGAAGGCGCCGTTGTGGAACTGATGCGCGCGCTCACCGGCAGCGAGATCGGTAGCACTGTCAGACCCCGGAATGATCGAGGAGGCGTTGAGCACCAGGCCGACCGGCACGCCAGACGCCTCCGAACGGATCGCCTCGACGCCAAGGCCGTGCGCGAGGTTCATGTAGTGCATGGCGTGCAGGGCGGCCTGCATGTTGCGCTCGCCCGGCGCGTGAATGCCATAGAGATGGCTGAGCCAGACGATGCACCACGGCTCGTTGAAGGTCGCTACGCTGTCGAGGCGGTCGCCAAGGCGGCTCATGACAGTCTTTGCATAGCGCTGATAGGCATAAGCGGTCGAACGCGCCGTCCAGCCGCCGTCACCGGCGAGCAGCAGCGGCAGATCCCAGTGGTAGAGCGTCGCGAAAGTCTTGATGCCGCGTGCCTTGCAGCCATCGACGAGACGATCGTAGAAATCGAGGCCGGCTTCGTTCACCGGGCCTGTGCCATCGGGGATGATGCGCGGCCAGGCGATCGAGAAGCGATAGGCATCGACGCCCATATCCTTGATGAGATCGAGGTCCTGCTCCAACCGGTTATAGTGGTCACAGGCGACATCGCCGTTATCGCGATTGTAGACGCGGCCAGGCATGTTGCAGAAGGCGTCCCAGATGGACGGCTTGCGGCCATCGGCCTTGCTGGCGCCCTCGATCTGGAAGGCAGCGGTGGCAACACCGAAAGTGAAATCACCGGGGAAGCGGTCGGCAAGCTTTTTCGGATCGATCATCTCTAAATCCCATCTCTCAGTTGTGGACTGACCGTTTGCGCGGGGTTTAACCAAGCCCGCGCCCAAAGTACAGGCCGGCAGCACGGAAAACTGCAACGTTACAGAAAGAAAGACGACAGAACAGCAAGGCTGTCACAAACCACTCTTCCGGATCTCATAACGCCAATGTCAGCAGTCGTGATTTGCCGTCGCAACCCTGATCCTTACACGGAAAAGGGCATCGCAATATGAAAGGAAACGAATGCTCTCCTCGATCCATCTGCTGCAGCCGCATCTCCTAAGCCTGCTGCGCATCGTCTCGTCCCTCGTGCTTTTCAGCTACGGAACGCAGAAGATCCTGCTTTTCCCGGCTGCGGCAAGCGTGCCGCCCGTCGGCTCGCTGTCCTGGATTGCCGGCCTCATCGAACTCACGCTCGGCTTTCTGGTGCTGATCGGTTTCCAGACCCGCATCGCAGCCTTCGTGCTTTCGGGCCTCATGGCCTTTGCCTATTTCATCGGCCACGCATCGAAGAGCTTCTTCCCCGCGCAGAACGGCGGTGTCGCGGCGATCCTGTTCTGCTTCGTCTTCCTCTACCTGGTCGCCGCTGGCGCCGGCCCCTTCAGCGTCGATAACCTGCTGAAACGCGGCCGCACCACCGTCGCCGCCTGATCACCGAAAAAAGAAAAAAGCCGGGGCGATATCGAACCGCCCCGGCTTTTTTGACACGTGCTTGATAGCGTAGAACTCAGACCTTGACCCAGGCACCGTTGCGCTTCGAAGAGGCGACGCAGGCCTCGACGAAAGCGACACCCTTCACGCCGTCGTCGACGGTCGGGTAGACCACGGCCTTATCGACAGCCTTGCCCTTCTTGTGAGCGTTGATGGCGTGCGCGGCTTCCGTATAGATCGTCGCGAAGGCTTCGAGATAGCCTTCCGGGTGACCCGAGGGAACGCGGGAAACGCGGGCAGCGGCAGCGCCGGAACCGGCACCGTTGCGAGTGATCAGCCGCTTGGATTCGCCGAACGGCGTATACCAGAGATAGTTGGGATCGGCCTGAACCCATTCGAAACCACCCTTGGTGCCGTAAACGCGCACCTTGAGGCCGTTCTCGTGGCCGGGCGCCACCTGACTGCACCAGAGCATGCCCTTGGCTGGCTTTTCCGAACCCTTGGCCTTGAAGCGCAGCATCACATGGGCGTTGTCATCGAGACGGCGGCCCGGCACGAAGCTGTCGAGGTCTGCAGCAAGGCTGTCGAGTTCGAGGCCGGTGATGAACGAGGCCAGGTTATAGGCATGTGTACCGATATCGCCAGTTGAGCCGCCGACGCCGGACTGGGCCGGGTCGGTGCGCCATGCAGCCTGCTTCTGGCCAGACTGCTCGATTGCTTCCGTCAGCCAGTCCTGCGGATACTCGGCCTGGACGATACGGATATCACCGAGTTCGCCATTGGCAATCATCTCGCGCGCCTGACGCACCATCGGGTAGCCGGTATAGTTATGCGTTAGGATGAACAGCGCGCCGCTCTCGTCGGCAACCTTCTTCAGCTTCTTGGCGTCGGCAAGGTTTGAGGTCAGCGGCTTGTCGCAGATGACATGGATGCCGCGGCGCAGGAATTCCTTGGCCGCGTCATAATGCACATGGTTCGGCGTGACGATGGAAACGGCTTCGATGCCGTTCTTCAACTTGGCCTCGCGGATCGCCATTTCCCGATAGCTGGAATAGGTGCGCGACGGATCGAGACCGAGATCGCGACCGGACTGAACAGCCTTTTCTGGTGTCGACGACAGCGCGCCGGCGATCAGATCATACTGATCGTCGATACGTGCGGCGATGCGGTGAACGGCGCCGATGAAGGCCCCTGCCCCGCCGCCAACCATGCCTAGCCGGATGCGCGGCTCGCGGGTCTGTTCGGATGATGCTTCGATTGCCATGATATTCTCCTCGAAATCCCGATCCGCTTACGACAAACCCAGCATGCGCCGGTTGGCAGCCTGATCGGTGCCGCCGGCCGCGAAGTCGTCGAAGGCCTTCTCGGTCACGCGGATGATATGCGCCTTGACGAATTCGGCCCCTTCACGCGCGCCATCTTCCGGATGCTTCAGCGCGCATTCCCATTCGACTACGGCCCAGCCGTCGAAGTTGTTGGCGGTCATCTTGGAGAAGACTGCGCCGAAATCGACCTGGCCGTCGCCCAGCGAACGGAAGCGGCCGGCGCGTTCGACCCAGCCCTGATAACCGCCGTAGACGCCCTGGCGTCCGGTCGGGTTGAACTCCGCATCCTTGACGTGGAACATCTTGATGCGGTCTTTGTAGATGTCGATATTGTCGAGATAGTCGAGGCACTGCAGAATGTAGTGCGACGGATCGTAGAGCATATTGGCGCGCGGATGGTTGCCGACGCGCTCCAGGAACATCTCGTAGGTGATGCCGTCGTGCAGGTCTTCGCCCGGATGGATTTCGTAGCAGACGTCGACGCCGTTTTCGTCGGCATGATCGAGGATCGGCTTCCAGCGACGGGCAAGCTCGTCGAAGGCGGTCTCGACGAGACCGGCAGGACGCTGCGGCCACGGATAGATGAAGGGCCAGGCGAGCGCACCGGAGAAGGTCGCATGCGCCTTCAGGCCGAGGTTCTTGGAAGCGGTCAGCGCATACTTGACCTGCTGCACGGCCCATTCCTGGCGCGCCTTCGGATTGCCGCGCACTTCGGGTGCGGCAAAACCATCGAAGGCTTCGTCATAGGCCGGATGAACGGCAACGAGTTGGCCCTGCAGGTGGGTGGAAAGCTCGGTGACCTCGACGCCGTTTTCACGCGCCTTGCCCGCGAATTCATCGCAGTAATCCTTTGACGTCGCCGCCTTCTTGAGGTCGATGAGCTGGCTTGCCCAGGTCGGAACCTGCACGCCCTTGTAGCCGGTGTCGGCCGCCCATTTGGTGATCGCGTCCCAGGAATTGAAAGGCGCGGTATCGCCCGCGAACTGCCCGAGGAACAGGCCGGGTCCCTTGATCGTCTTCATGTCAGTTTCCTCCCTGAATATCGATCGTAAACGTTTTCGATAAATCTTAGTGCGCCGTCCGGTAAAGAAAAGGCGCCTCCCCGCCAATGCGAAGGATTTAGCGGGGTAGCCGAAAATCAACGCGGTCTGGACCTAATCACGCTCGCCGCGGAACGGCAAGAGGTACGTGCCGCATTTCGGCTGCAACTTGTCTGAAGGCACGAAAAATGCGCCCATCCTCTCGAATGGGCGCATGCGTGAAAGCAGCAATCAGAACGGAGAATCCGGGAAGTAGAAGTTCTTGGCATTCTCCTTGGTGACGAGCGTTGCGTCGAGGATGTAGTTGCCGTGAACCGGAACCTGATCGTAGAGCGCAGCAGCCGTCAGTTCCATGGCCGTGCCGACCATTGCCGGCGGGTAGAGAACGTCGACCGGGATCAGCTTGTCACCATCCATCACCTTCTTGACCATGTCCTTGGAGCCGGCGCCGGCAACGACATACTGGATGTCGGTGCGCTTGGCCTGCTCGATGGCCTGGAGAACGCCAACGGCCATGTCGTCATCCTGGCACCATACGACGTCGATCTTCGGATACTTCGTCAGATAGTCCTGCATGACCTTGAAGGCATCGTCGCGGTTCCAGTTGCCATACTGGCGATCGAGAACCTTGACCTTGGAGCCGGCGATACCCTTGTCGAAACCGTCCTGGCGCTGCTGATCGATCGGGATCGGCAGACCGCGGATGACGACGACCTCAGCTTCCGGAGTCTTTTCGGCAATGTACTTGCCGGCGACCTCGCCGAGCGCCGGGTTGTTGCCGGCAACGTAGAGGTCACGCACGGAATTGTCGTTGTTCGATGGCGCGCGGTCGACGAGCGCAACGAACTTGCCCTTGCCCTTGACTTCCTTGATGGCGTTGACGAGCGGATCTGGATCCGACGGCAGGATGACGAGAGCGTCGATGCCCTGCGTGTCGAGGTCCTGCACGGCATTTGCCTGCGTTGCGGCATCCGGCGAGGTTTTGACGATGACATTGAGGCCCGGGTGTTCGGCCATCAGCTTCTTGGCAACGCGTTCTGCATGGAACACGACACCCGATGTCCAGCCGTGGTCGGCAGCCGGAATGGACACGCCGATCGTGTAATTCTTGTCCTGGGCGTAGGCTGCGCCGGCAAAAGCCACCCCCGCAACAGCCAGACCCAACATGAGCTTGCGCATGCTATTTCCTCCCAAAAATATCAGGGACTTGTCCAATCCGAACCGGGTGCCCTGGATAGCCCGGCCAATCCGAGAAGCAGGCTTGTCTTACGATTTGCGGACCAGCGACCGCTGCACCAGCATGGCGATGATGATGATCGCGCCCTGGATCGCACCGATGAGATATTCGCTGATGAAATTCGAAAGCAGCATGATGTTGCCGACGAGCTCGAGAATGAAGGCGCCGCAGATCGTGCCCCAGACACGGCCCGCACCACCCTTCAATGCCGTGCCGCCGACGACGACGGCCGTAATCGCCTGCAGCTCCCACAAGATGCCTGTTGTTGCCGAGGTCGAACCGAGGCGCGGCACATAGAGCAACACGGCAATCGCCACGCAGAGACCCTGGATGACGAAGGCAATCGTCCGCACGCGGTTGACCGCGATGCCTGAATAGCGGGCAACGTCGCTGTTCGAGCCGACAGCCACGACATGGCGGCCGTAACGCGTGCGGTAGAGAATGAAGGCCGCAACGGCAGTGACGGCAAGGATGACGGCGATCGGCACCGGAATGCCGAGGATATTGCCGAAATAGGCCGGACGATAGAGCGTCTGAATATCTGCCGAGCGCAGCGTGATCGCTCCACCCTGCGACAGCCATGTCGTCAGGCCGCGATAAATGCCCATCGTACCGAGCGTCGCGATAAAGGGTTCGATCTTGCCGACCGTCGTGATGAGGCCGTTTGCGAGACCGCAGAGCGCACCGGCAATCACGGCGAAGACGACAGCTGCCGTCAGCATCAGTGTCGGATCGGCGATGACGCCGGAATTGATGAGCAGGATCATCAAGCTCGCGACGAAAGCCACCATGGAGCCAACGGAAAGATCGAGGTCGCCGGCGGAGATCACGAAGGTTGCGCCGACGGCGATGATCGCAATGAAGGCGCAGCGGGTCGCGACATTTGTAAGGTTGGTGATGCCGATGAAATTCGGATTGACCAGCGCGCCCACGATGAGGAGCAGAGCCAGTGCGGCAAAGGGCGCAACCGCTCGCAGATCGACATCACGCCAGGATCTGCGCCGGATTTCCCTGGTCTCCTCGTTAACACTCATATCCAAAACCAACCTCCCGTCCCATGACTGCTGGGCATCTTGTTTATCGCGCGGTGCGCCCGTGCCCTGCCGGCGTCAGGCGGCCGCCTGACGCTTCAGTCCTGCGGCGTAACGCATGATTTCCTGTTCGGAAATTTCGTCCCCTTCCAGGATGCCGACGATCCGGCCTTCGCGCATGACGGCGACGCGCGTGCAGAGACCGATAATCTCGGGCATTTCCGAGGAAACGACGATGATCGACCGCCCGTCGCGGGCGAGCGCCGAGATGAAATGATAGATCTGCTGCTTGGTACCGACATCGATGCCACGCGTTGGCTCGTCGATGATGATGATCTGCGGTTCGGTCTCCATGACCTTGGCGAGAAGCAGCTTCTGCTGGTTGCCACCCGACATGCGGCCGGCAATGATATTGCCGTCACGCACGCGGATGTCGAAGCGCCGCTTAGCCTTGGCAAGTGCGGCCGCCTCGCTGCTCGGGCTCAGATAACCATGGCTGACATGCCGCTCGAGCGACTGCAGGGTCAGGTTGGCGATCATGCCCGAGCCGAGCAGAAGCCCCTTCGACTTGCGATCCTTGGTCATATAGGCGAGGCCGGCGCGATTAGCCGCACGCGCATCGCCCGAAGACACGCTTTCGCCGTGGATGACGACCTCGCCCGACAGACGCGAGCGCAGGCCGACGATCGCTTCCATCAATTCCGTGCGGCCGGAGCCGATCAAGCCGGAGAAACCGATGACTTCGCCCTTGCGCACGTCGAAGCTCGCATCCTGCACGTAGCCAGTCGAAACCGCGCTGACGCGAAGAACCACTTCCTCGTCCACATTGGGCTCGACCTTAGCGGGATAGAGGCTGGAAAGCTCACGGCCGACCATCAACTGCGCGATGGATTCCCCATCAAGCATGGAGGTCGGCGCCGTCTTGACCCACTGGCCGTCACGCAGCACCGTGACCTTGTCGGTCAGCTCCATGACCTCGTCGAGCTTGTGGGACACGAAGACGAAGCTTGTGCCCTGCTCGCGCAGCTTGCGCACCTGCTTGAAGAGCATATTGGTTTCTTCCCGCGACAACACGGCCGTCGGCTCGTCCATAAAGACAACACGGGCATCACGGCTGATCGCCTTGGCGATCTCGACCATCTGCTTGTCGGCGATCGAGAGCGAGCTGATCATCGCATTCTCGTCGACATGCGAACCGAGCACATCCAGCACCCGGCGAGTCTCCGCGCGCATATATCTGCGATCGAGCACACCGAAATGCGTAACTTCGCGGCCGAGAAACAGGCTCTCGGTCACGGTCAGATGTTCGGCGAGATTGAATTCCTGATGGATGATGACGATCCCGAGCGCTTCGGCCGCGCCGTTCGGCGGCAGCACCACAGGCTTGCCGTCGAGCACGATTTCGCCCGACGTCGGCTGCTCGAAGCCGGAGAGAATCTTGACCAGGGTGGATTTGCCGGCGCCGTTTTCACCCATCAGCGCATGGATTTCACCAGCGCGAAGATCGAAATTGACGCTGAAAAGAACCTGCACGCCGCTGAAAGACTTGCAAATGCGCCTGGCGGACAACACCACCGGTGCAGCTTCTGCGGTATCCACGGTCATGATTTCCTCCTGCGGCTCCCATCCGCTTATGTTGGGCATATGTAAACCTTTACATCGCGCATGTAAAGGTTTACATGGTGGATTTACACAGATCTGTTGTGCGGTGCCTTTGACCTCCCGGCAAGTCTGTGTAGTGTGCGGCGAAGACAGCCCAAGGCGGAGCCCCGTGTCGAATTCCACGCCCGCAACAATCGAAGACGTCGCCCGGATCGCCGAGGTTTCCATCGCGACGGTTTCGCGGGCAATCCACATGCCCGAAAAGGTGGCCAATTCGACGCGACTGAAGGTCAACCAGGCAATCGCCATCACCGGTTATACGACCAATGCCATGGCGCGCAGCCTGCGGCTCGGCCGTTCCAACATGATCCTTGTGGTGGCGCCCGATATCGGCGACCCCAACTTTTCCAACATCCTGATCGGCTTGGAGAATGAGGCTCGCGCCCATGGCTACGGCATCCTCATCGGCCATACGCAGAACGATGCGCAGCGCGGCCTCGAATATCTGAAGTTTTTCAGTTCCAACCAGGCGGCGGGACTCATCCTTTTCACCGGCATCCTGCCCTTCGGCCACCAGACTGTGACGGCGCAACTGCCGCCGAGCGTCGGCGTATTCGAACCCGTCTTCAATGGTGGCATCCCCTATGTCGGCGTTGACGACATCGAGGGCGCCAGGAAAGCCGTCGACCTGCTCCTGGCCGAAGGGCACCGCAAGATCGCCTTTATCGGCGATTCCCGCACCCGGCTGGCCTACAGCCGCCGCCGGCAAGGCTATGACGCCGGTCTCGACGCCGCCGGTGTGCCGAAAGACACGCGTATCGTGTTGGAGGGCGACGGCACGATCGAGAGCGGCCGCCATGCCGTGGAGCAGCTCTTCATGCGCGATACGCTGCCCACCGCCTTCATGTGCGTCAACGACCAGACGGCGATCGGCGTCATGATCGGCCTCAACGCCCGCGGCTACAATATCCCGCAGGACTTTTCCGTCACCGGCTTCGACGACGTGCCGCAAGCCGTCTTCATGAGCCCGTCGCTGACGACCATTCGCCAGCCGCGAACGGCAATCGGCAAACAGGCGATGGCGCTGCTCCTCGAACTCCTCTCCAACAGCCATCCGGCCGAAACGGAAATTTTGCTGCGGCCGGACCTTGTTGTGCGCAACTCTGTCTCAGCACCGCCGCGTAACTGGCAGAAGCGGTAGGCTCGAAGCCACTGTCAATGATCTGCTGTTGCCCGAACTCAATGCTGTCCTAATTTGGCGACGGACTCCTTTGTGAAGACGAGGCAACTGAGATGACGCAAGATCTGCTGACCGACAGGTACCGGGGTTACATTGCCTGCCTGAACGGACAGGATTGGGATAACCTGGGAAACTTCGTCCACGAGCATGTTCGGTATAACGGCGAGCATGTTGGACTGTCCGGCTATCGCGAGATGCTCGAAGGCGATTTTCGCGCCATCCCCGATCTCTTCTTCGACATTCAGCTGCTGATCTGCGAGCCGCCGCGTGTGGCAAGCCGTTTACAGTTCAACTGCACGCCTAAGGGCGAGCTGTTCGGTCTTCCGGTCAACGGCAGGAGAGTGCAGTTTGCCGAAAACGTCTTCTACGAGTTCCTGGACGGAAAGATCGAAAACGTCTGGTCGGTCATAGACAAGGCCGCGATCGAATTACAACTTTGAAACCCTCAGGCTTCCTCTGCGATTATGCAATCCGCCTGAACGTGCTGAATTGAAATCTCTGCACGCTATCCCAAGGTGTCGAATGATCGTGGCGGCGGCTGTCGATCAGCTCGAAACCTGCTCCCAGCAGTTCCAGCAGACTGTCCGAACTATGGCGCGCAACTGGCAGACCGCTGCACTTTTCCGGCCCATCGAGGGCGAAAGTTCCCATAATCAGAGAGCCGCCGATCTTCAGCGCGCGTTTCAGTCGCTCGATGTAGGCCGCTTGTTCAGCCGCATCGGTCAGAAAATGGAAGGCTGCGCGATCGTGCCAGATATCATAGGTCTGCGCCGGCTCCCAAAGAGTGGCGTCGCCGGCAATCCATGTCACCTCGTCAGCCTTGACGCCGAGACGCTTTTGCGCCGTATCGAGCGCAGCCGCCGAGAGATCGAGCACAGTCACATCGACGAACCCTTCGGCAAGAAGGCTGTCAACGAGCCTTGAAGCTCCACCGCCGACATCGACGATAGCGTCAGATCGTTTTGCCTTAACGAAGTGAATCAGCTCGAGAGAAGGCGCCGGGCTTTCCTGAAACCAGCTGACATCAGCCTCGCCTTTGGTCGAATAGACGTTTTCCCAATGCAGTTTGCGATCGTCCGTCATGAAGCGCTCCAAGCGTTTTCTCCATCGCCGCTGATGGCATGCCAGATTTCCATATACCCGACCAGTACAGCCAGCCAACGTTCGCCTTCGCAAATGAAAAAGCCGGGAAGCTCTCGCTCCCCGGCTTTTCAAATAATCGAAACCGCCGATCAAACGTAGCGGTTGACGATATTTTCCAGCAGTTCCTGCTTGCCGGACTTCGGCTGCGGGTTGACGTCCTTGCTCTCGACCCACTGCGTGATCTCTTCCAGCGAATATTCGCCGCGGAAGAGCTTCTGGCCTTCGGCCGAATTCCAGCCGGCATAGCGGTCTGCGAGCGGCTGCGACAGAGCCTTGTCTTCGAGCATCTTGGCAGCAGCCTTCAGGCCGCGGGCGCAGCAATCCATGCCGCCGATATGACCGATCAGCAGGTCTGCCGGATCGAGCGACTGACGGCGCAGCTTCGAATCGAAATTGGTACCACCCGTCTTGAAGCCGCCGCCCGCCAGGACGTAATAATAAGCCAGAGCCATTTCCGGAACGTTGTTCGGGAACTGGTCGGTATCCCAGCCGGACTGGTAGTCGTTGCGGTTCATGTCGATCGAGCCGAAAATGCCGAGCGCATTTGCGAGCGCCAGCTCATGTTCGAAGGAATGGCCGGCGAGGATGGCGTGGCCCTGCTCGATGTTGAGCTTCACTTCGTTTTCGAGGCCGTGCTTCCTAAGGAAGCCATAGACGGTCGCGACGTCGTAGTCGTACTGGTGCTTGGTCGGCTCCTGTGGCTTCGGCTCGATGAGGATCGTGCCCTTGAAGCCGATCTTGTGCTTGTACTCGACAACGAGGTTGAGGAAGCGACCGAGCTGGTCGAGTTCGCGGCCGATATCGGTATTGAGCAGCGTTTCATAACCTTCGCGGCCGCCCCAAAGAACGTAGTTTTCGCCGCCGAGCTTCTGCGTGGCATCGATGCAGGTCTTCACCGTTGCAGCGGCAAATGCAAAGACGTCCGGATCCGGGTTGGTCGCAGCACCCGACATATAGCGGCGGTTGGAGAAAAGGTTCGCCGTGCCCCAGAGCAGCTTGGTGCCGGTGGCCGCCTGCTTCTCGGCGAAGTAGTCGACGATCTCGTTCAGATTCCTCGTGTTTTCGGCAAAATTCTTGCCTTCCGGACGTACGTCGGCGTCATGGAAGCAGTAATAGGGCGCGCCGAGCAGTGAGAAGAATTCGAAAGCGACGTCAGCCTTCAGCTTTGCGGCCTTCATCGTGTCTTCGAACCACGGACGCAGGAAGGTCTGACCGCCGAAGGGGTCGCCGCCCGGCCAGGTGAAGGTGTGCCAGTAGGCGACGGCAAAGCGCAGATGGTCTTCCATGCGCTTGCCGAGAACGATTTCGTCCGGCTGGTAGTGGCGGAAGGCCAGCGGGTTGGTGCTGTCTGGGCCTTCGTACTTCACTTTCTGGATGTCGCCGAAAAATCCGGTGCTCATTGGGGTTCTCCTTGGGTTTGTCGTTCAGTCTTATCGTTAGTGTCGTGCGGCCCCTCATCCGACCCTTCGGGCCACCTTCCCCCGAGGGGAGACGGGCATGAGGCAGCGCCGCCAGTCTCTTCTCGCCAGCGGGGAAAAGGTGCCGGCAGCCGGATGAGGGGCTGCCGGCTGCAGTTCTCAATGCACCAGCGACTTGATCGCCGGATAGGTCGCGCGATAACGCTTGTAGGCATCTTCATAGGCGCCGCTCAGTGCCGAAACCGGCTCGATCGTGCCGGCCGTCACCGGCGGTGTGCAGACAGCAACCGGATCGGCGCTCGTTGCCGCAATCAGGCCGAGACGGGCAGCACCGAAGGCGGCGCCGAAATCGCCGTCTGCCGGCAGGTCGACGGGAACGCCGAGCGCAGTCGCGATCGAGGCCAGCCAATAGCGCGAGCGCGAACCGCCGCCGATCGCCGTGACGCGGGAAATATCCGTGCCGGCCGAACGCAGGGCTTCCAGATTGTCGCGGATCGCGAAGGACACGCCCTCCAGCACGGCCTGGGTCAGCACTGCGCGGCTGCTTTCATGCTCAAGGCCGATGAAGGCGCCACGGATGACCGCATCGTTATGCGGCGTGCGCTCGCCTGAGAGGTAAGGCAGGAAGGTCACGCCGGTCGGCGCCTTCAGGCTTTCGCCGAGTTCGCCGGTGAGATCAGCAGCCGACTTGCCGGTGACCGAAGAATGCCAGTTCAGCGCATCGGTGGCCGACAGGATAACACCCATCTGGTGCCAGGTATTCGGCAGCGCGTGGCAGAAGGCATGAACGGCGCTTTCCGGCTTCGGCAGGTAGGCGGCGTTGGCGGCGAAGAGAACGCCTGACGTGCCGAGCGATACGAAAGCGGCGCCATCGCTGACCGTGCCCATGCCGCAGGCCGAAGCCGCGTTGTCGCCAGCGCCACCGGCAACCACGACATCGCCTGAAATGCCCCAGGCCGAGGCGAGCTCGGCGCGCAGCTTGCCGCCCTGCTCCGTGCCTTCGATCAGCTTCGGCATCTGCTTTTCATCGAGATTGGTCGCGGCCAGCAGTTCGGACGACCAGGCGCGCTTGCCGGTATCGAGCCAGGACGTGCCGGCCGAGTCGGACATTTCCGAGATGTGCTCGCCGGTCAACCAGAGGCGTAGATAATCCTTCGGCAGCAGAACCTTGGCGACCTTGGCGAAGATCTCTGGCTCGTTTTTGGCGACCCAGGCAAGCTTCGGTGCGGTGAAGCCCGGAAAAACGATATTGCCGGTCAGCTTGCGGAAGCGCGGATCGGCATCGAGCGCGGCCGCCTCGACATAGGAACGCGTGTCGTTCCAGAGAATGCAGGGGCGCAGCACCTTGTCGGAGGCGTCGAGCAGCGTCGCACCGTGCATCTGGCCGGAGAGGCCGATGCCCTTCACTGCGGCAAGCTCCTTCGGGTGTTTGGCCTTGAGGCCGGCGACAGCCTCTTCCGTAGCGCGTACCCAATGAGCCGGTTCCTGTTCGGACCAGCCGGAATGCGGGCGCGAGACGTCGAGCGAACCATTGGCGGAACCGATGATCTTCTGATCGCCGTCGATCAGCATCGCCTTGACGCCCGAAGTTCCGAGATCGAGACCCAGATACATGTGGTATTTCTCCCTTTGCCGTTACGGCAGATTGTCTTTCAGGAATATGTCGAGGCGGATGCGCTCCTGCGCATCGATGACCGCAAGCCCGTCTGCCTTCGCCTTGAGAACACGGATCGCGCTGCGAACCTCGTGGCCGGCATCCTGATTGAGGATTGCGTCGATAGTGCCATCGAGAAGAGCTGCGCGCGTATGCGCCGTCAATTCATGGGCAATCACCGTCAGCGACCTGTCTGCCGCCTTTTCCTTTAGTGCCCGGATAAGGCCACGATTACCGGCGCCGAGGCTGTAGATGCCGATAATGCCATCATTCTTGCCGAGCGCATCGGCAATCAACATATGGGCGACTTCAGGATCGTCCCGACCTTCGAGCACCGGCAGCAGATGCAGCGCCGGAAATTCCTGCGCCATGACAGATGCAAAGCCCTCCAGGCGTTCGCGATGGTCGCGTACCAACATGGAGCCGGCCAGAATGACGATCTCGCCCCTGGCGCCGCCGAGGAAGCGTCCAAGCAGACGCGCAGCGGTGCGCCCCGCGGCGATGTTGTCGACGCCGGCATAATGATGACGCAGCGATCCCGTCAGATCGGAAACGAGAGTGACGACCGGAATGCCGTCATGCACCAGCCGGTCCACGGCAGCACGCACATCGGGCGCATCCGTGGCGACAAGCGCGACACCTGAGGGCTTTTCGGCAGCGAGCGTTTCCAGCTCGCGCACCAGCGCCTGCGGATCGAAGGCGGGCACTTCGACGATGCGGATATCCGTACGCTCAGCGGCCGAACGCGCAATCGCCGCGCGGATTTCGGCATTCAGGCCATGCATGAAGGAGTTGTCGCTGGCGGGCAGGATGAAGGTCAGCGGATAGACGCGGCCCTTGGCAAGGTTTGCAGCCGCCACGTCGCGCACATAGCCGAGATCGCGGATGGCTGTCTCCACCTTCTCCCGCGTCACATGGCGCACGCCTGGCCGCTGGTTCAGAACCCGGTCCACGGTCGCAAGACTGACACCCGCCGCAGCGGCGATATCATGAACGGTTGGCCTCATCATTCCTCCTGACGAGACCATTAGCGCCAATTTTGATGTACGTAAATCAAAAAATACGTGAGCTGGAAAACACCCGCGCTGAAGGAGCAGAGAAACCGCTCATATTTAAAAGCAAAAAGGCCCTCCGAAGAGGGCCTTTCTCGCAATGGCGGCCGGAGGTCAGTGGCCGCCACCGCCTCCCCCGCCGCCTTGCGGCGCGGGTTTCTTGATCATGACGACACCAAGGATCATCGCCAGGAAAAGCACCGTCAGCATCAGGAAGATGTCGCTGAAGGAAAGGATCATCGCCTGTTTGGTGGCCAAGCCAACCATCTGCTTGACCGCGACATTGGCTCCATCCAGACCCCAATTGTTGAAATTGGCGGTCATGTTGTTCATCTGGTCGATCGCGGCCGTATTGCCCCAATGGACGTTTTCGCGCAGCCGCTCGTAATGCACGTCTTGGCGGGTGGTGAGCACGGTATTGATGACAGCAAGACCGACGGCGCCGCCGAGGTTACGCGTCAGGTTGAAAAGACCGGATGCGCCGCGGATACGCGCCGGCGGCAGCGTGCCGAGCGCGATGTTGTTGATCGGCACCATGCACATCATCAGGCCGAAGCCGCGCAGGATCTGTGGGATGAAGAGCTCGTAGAAGTCCCAGTCCTGCGTCAGATGCGTCATGATATAGGTACCCGCCGCAAAGCTCACGAAGCCGATCGCCATCATCAAACGCAGATCGATCTTGGTCGACAGCCGGCCGGCAATCGGCGCGGTGAAGAACATCGCAAGGCCCGACACGAACATCGTCTCGCCGATCATCTGCGAATCGTAGCCACGGATACGGCCGAGATAGACCGGATAGATATAGGTGAGCCCATAAAGGCCGATGCCCATGACGAAGGAGAACACCGAGCCGAAGGAAAAATTTCGGTTCGAGAAGGCCGTCAGGTCGACGACCGGGAATTCCACCGTGAAGGCGCGGTAGAAGAAGACGACACAAGCGACAGTCGACGCGACGGCGCCTGCAACGATGTAGCTGTCGTTGAACCAGTCGTTCGAATTGCCCTCTTCCAGCACATATTCCAGCGAGCCGAGAAAGATGCCCATGGCAAACAGCCCGTACCAGTCGAACTTCTTGAAGAGCGACAGTTCCGGCTTGTCGAAATCGATGAAGTTCCAGGTGACGATCGTGACGATGATACCGGGCACGATGTTGACCAGGAACAGCCAGTGCCAGGAGAAGGCATGGCTCAGATAACCGCCGACTGTCGGGCCGATGGTCGGCGCAAGCGTGGCGATGAGACCGATGATCGGCGAGACGATCGAACGCTTCGACGGCGGGAAGATCGTGAAGGCGGCCGCGAAGACTGAGGGGATCATGCCGCCGCCGATGAAGCCCTGAATGGCACGGTAGACGATCATCTGGTCGATGTTCGTCGCCGTTGCGGCCAGGGCGCTCGCCATGGTGAAACCGGCAGCCGAGATTGCGAAGAGGTAACGCGTCGAGATGATACGCGCCAGCGTGCCCGACAGCGGGATCATGATGACTTCGGCGATCAGATAGGCCGTTTGCACCCAGCCAATCTCGTCCGTACCGGCAGAAAGTCCTGCCTGGATCTCCGCAAGCGAGGCGGAGACAATCTGGATGTCGAGGATCGACATGAACATGCCAAGCACCATCGCGAAGAAAGCGATGAGCCTTTTAGGATCCATGCGATCGGCGGCATGCGCGGGCGCTGCCGGGATCGAACCTGCCGTTGCTGTCGCACTCCCGGCCATGGGACCACCTCTGCCCTAAGGGCTTACTTCACCGGCGCCGTGCGGGTATCGACGTCGACGACGACGCTGAGACCGGCGCGCAGGCGGCCGCTGTCAAGCGCATCCTGCGGCAGGGCGATACGAACCGGCACGCGCTGGATGATCTTGGTGAAATTACCCGTCGCGTTTTCCGGCGGCAGCATGGAGAAGACCGAACCGGAAGCCGGCGAGATCGATTCGACGGTGCCGACGACAGGGTAATCGCTGTAGGCGTCGACATGGACGTTCACCTTGGAGCCGGGAACCAGATGCTGGATCTGCGTTTCCTTAAAGTTGGCGTCGATATAGAGCTGACGGGTCGGCACGAGCGCCATCAGCCGCTGGCCGGGCGAAACGAGATCGCCCTCCTGAACCGAACGGTTGCCGACGATGCCGTCATAAGGTGCCTTCAGCACGGTGAAGGAGAGGTCGCGGGCGGCTTTGTCGCGCTGGATTTCCAACGTGCGGACAGAACCTTCGGCTTCCTTGCGCTGAGCTTCGAGGATGGCAATGTTGGCCTGTGCAGCAACGATATTGGCATCGCCGCCTGCGAGGTTAGCCTTAGCCTGATCGAGCGCCGTATTGGCGTCGTCGAGGTCTGCCGTGGTACCGACCGACTTCGCCTGCAGATCACTCTGGCGCTTCTGCTTGATTTCCGCACCGCGCACCGTGGCTTCGAGGGCGGTCTTCTGAGCCTGCGCCTGCACGAGACTGGCCTTCGCGCCTTCGATCTGTGCATCGATGCGGCTCAACGAAAGCTGCTCCGTCACGATCTGGGCATTCGCCTGGTCGAGGGCGTTCTGGTAGTCGCCGTTATCAAGGGTAGCGAGAACGTCGCCTGCCTTGACTTCCTGATTGGCAACAACATTCACCTTCGCGACGTAGCCGGTAACCTTCGGCGAGATCGTCGCGATATCACCCTCGATATAGGCGTCGTCGGTCGACACGAGGAATCGGCCGTGGGTCCACCAGTCGTAGCCGTACCAGCCGGCACCGCCGAGCAGCGCCAGCACGACGACGGGCAGTACAAAGCTGCGGCGCTTCTTTGGAGCAGCCGGTGCAGGTGCGACAGCAGGCGCGGACTGCGCGGGAGCCGTCTGCGGCGCCTCGGCCTTCGGGGCTTCGGCGGGAGCTGCGATTTCCGCTTTCACCTCTTCGGCGCCGGCATTTTCGCTGACGATGCGCGCGACGTTGCTTTTCTGGTTGGTCGACATTAACGGCTACCGATCTGGAGTAAAATAATCGAACTGAACGGTTCGGTTCAGTTGACATAAAGGGTTTTTGACATCATATCAAGATGCATAGAACCAATCGGTTCGATTTCTCTGAAAGAAAACACGAATTCGCCAAGACGGTTAAGGAGACATGACACTGAAGCCCGAGGACACCGCCGTATTCAGCCCACCCAATCCGGGGGGCCGCTTTGCTGCGGGTGAGGATCCCGCCAAGCGCCAGCAGATCCTTGATGGTGCCCGGCGCGTGTTCATGAAGATGGGCTTCGACGCGGCCAGCATGAACGATGTGACCCGCGAGGCCGGCGTTTCCAAGGGAACGCTCTATGTCTACTTCGCCAATAAGGAAGAACTCTTCCACGCCATGGTCGAAACCGAGCGCGCCGCCTTCGTCGCGGCCGTTCGCACGGTCCTCGCGGAACACGACGATGTCGAGGCCGGCCTGTACGAATTCGGGATGACCTTCGTCACCCACATGACCGGAGACAAGGTCATCGATGCGATGCGTACCGTACTCGGCGTACGCGAGCGCATGCCCCTTCTCTGTCAGCGCTTCTTCAAGGGGCCGCAGAACCTGCGCACCATCATGCACGACTTCCTGGAGAAGCATGTTCGGGCAGGCACCCTGAAGATCGACGATATCGATCTCGCCGCCGGGCAGTTTCTCGACCTTGCAAGCGGTAGCTTCTTCAAGCTGCGCCTCTTCGGCAATATGGAAGGACCGCCGCCGCGCAACGAGATCGAACGCGTCATCCGCGGCGCGATCTATGTCTTCATGGCAGCCTACGGCGTTCGCAAACACGAACCTGCCTGATCCGTTTCTCCACCTCGATTGGTTTTCCGCCGGATTTGCGCAATAGCGATCAAATCCTGCTGCCGCATTTCCACTAGGAATAAGACGGCAACCAAGGGAGAGGAAATGAGCGCCATCGGACGGGCGATATGGTTCATCGAGAGCCATTTCGAAACCGATATAAGCCTCGACGAGATCGCAGAAGCCGCCGGATTGTCGCGCTATCATCTGTCGCGCGTCTTCGGTCTGGTGACCGGCCATTCGATCAGCGGCTATATTCGCGCACGGCGTCTGAGCGGTGCCGCGCTGTCCCTTATCTCGGGCTCATCCAGCATTCTCGAGGTTGCCCTCGGCGCGGGCTATGGCTCGCACGAGGCTTTCACCCGTGCCTTCCGCGACCAGTTCGGCATGACGCCGGACGCGGTGCGGCGACAGGGGCACATTCGCAATCTTGTTTTGATGGAGCCTATCAGGATGAAAACCGCAAACCTCAACGATCTCGAACCACCCCGTTTCGAAAGCCTGCCGCCGATGCTTTTCGCCGGCCTGCAGGAAACCTATGCCTATGGCGGCAACGCTGCGATCCCGTCGCTCTGGCAGAAATTCAACCAGCATTTCGGCCATATCCCCAACCAGAAAGGCAATGTCGCCTACGGGATCTGTACCCATATCGACGGCGAGGCCGAGAAATTCCGCTATATGGCGGCGGCCGAGGTATCCGACGCCGACGAGCTGCCGGATGGCTTTGCCACACTAAAGCTGCCGGCCCAGCGCTACGCCGTCTTCTCCCACCGCGGCCATGTTTCCGGCATACCAGCCACGATGGACCTGATCTTCGGCAACTGGTGGCCGACTTCGGGCCTCGAACACGGCAGCATGCCTGACATGTTCGAACGCTACGATGACCGCTTCGATCCCTATACGGGAATGGGCGTGACGGAAATCTGGCTGCCGATCAGGGAATAAAAGCCCGATCGTTTTCGTATACCCCCTTGCGGCGCTTGCCCGGCAAGTCCGTAACGATAGATTGTCCGCGTTCTTATGTGACGCAAGGGGGAAATACGCCGATGCAGGATATCATGACGCTCATTCAGGACCCGGCTGCCTGGGTGGCGCTTGTCACGCTCGTGGTGATGGAAGTGGTTCTCGGGATAGACAACCTCATCTTCATCTCCATCCTCACCAACAAGCTGCCGCCCGAGCATCGGGAAAGAGCGCGCAGGACCGGTATCGCCCTTGCTCTCGTTATGCGTCTTGCCCTGCTCGGCACCATCGCCTGGATCGTCCAGCTCACCGAACCGCTCTTCGAGCTTTTCGGCCACGGCTTCTCCTGGAAGGATCTCATCCTGATCGCCGGCGGTCTCTTCCTCGTCTGGAAGGCCACAAAGGAAATCCACCACAATGTCGATCCGGAGGACCATCAGGAGGATTTCATTGCGAGCTCGACAGGCACGAACTTCGCGTCGGCAATAGGCCAGATCCTGCTGCTCGATCTCGTTTTCTCGGTGGACAGTATCATCACCGCCGTCGGCATGACCCCGCACCTGCCGATCATGGTGGTCGCCGTCATCGCCGCCGTCACGGTTATGCTGGTCGCAGCAACGCCGCTCGCCAATTTCATCGAGCGCAACCCGACGATCGTCATGCTGGCGCTCGCCTTCCTGCTGATGATCGGCACGACGCTGATAGCCGACGGCATGGGCTTCCACGTGCCGAAGGGCTACGTCTACGCCGCCATGGCCTTCTCGGCCCTCGTCGAGGCGCTGAACATGCTGGCGAGGAACGCGCGCCGGCGAAAGCGTGAGGGCGGCCACTAAGGCCGCCCATCCATCAGAGATCCGCTTGTTGTCTCCGCCTTACTCGATAAGGCGGAGGTTCTTCTGCGCGCATGGCGGCTTCGCTGAAAAGCACAGACATCGCCTGCTTCATGTCGTCGCCGGGCTTCACGTCGAAGAACAGATCATCCGAGTCGCCCGCCCGGAGGGGCCGGAAGAGGCCCACTGGAAGCGGTTTTTCTTGACGTGTCCTTTTGAATATGGCCTAAGCGCAACCATCAGGATAATCGGCGGATTATGCGGGCAGACGCCTCCTCCAGCCGGTTCCCGAAAGATATCTGCATCCTCCAGGCCGAACGTTGCTTTCATCGAAAAGCCGCTCGGCATTCATTGACGGGCACAAAAAATGACAGCTTCCGGCGTCCGCGTCCGCATCGCTCCCTCGCCGACTGGCGAGCCGCATGTCGGCACCGCTTACATCGCTCTTTTCAACTATCTCTTTGCCAAGAAGCACGGCGGCGAGTTCATCCTGCGCATCGAGGATACCGATGCGACGCGCTCGACCCCTGAATTCGAGACGAAGGTGCTGGATGCGCTGAAATGGTGCGGGCTGGAATGGAAGGAAGGCCCCGATATCGGCGGCCCCTACGGCCCCTATCGCCAGTCCGACCGCAAGGACATGTATCAGCCATACGCTCAGGAACTGCTGGACAAGGGCCATGCCTTTCGCTGTTTCTGCACGCCCGAGCGGCTGGAGCAGATGCGCGAGACCCAGCGCGCTGCCGGTAAGCAGCCGAAATATGACGGTCTCTGCCTGAGCCTCACAGCTGAAGAAGTCACGGCCAAGATGACATCAGGCGAAAGCTCCGTCATCCGCATGAAGATCCCGACCGAGGGCTCCTGCGATTTCACCGATGGCGTCTACGGCGACGTGTCTATCCCGTGGGATTCCGTCGATATGCAGGTGCTCATCAAGGGCGACGGCATGCCGACCTATCATATGGCCAACGTCATCGACGACCATCTGATGAAGATCACCCATGTCGCGCGCGGCGAGGAATGGCTGGCCTCCGTGCCGAAGCACATCCTGCTTTATCGCTATTTCGGCTGGGACCAGCCGGTCTTCATGCATCTCTCGCTGATGCGCAACGCCGATAAGTCCAAGCTGTCGAAGCGCAAGAACCCGACCTCGATCTCCTATTATTCCGCGCTCGGCTATATTCCCGAAGCGCTGATGAACTTCCTCGGCCTGTTCTTCATTCAGATCGCCGAAGGCGAAGAATTGCTGACGATGGAGGAACTCTCCGAAAAATTCGATCCGGACAACCTCTCCAAGGCCGGCGCGATCTTCGACATCCAGAAGCTCGACTGGCTGAACGGCCGCTGGATCCGCGAAAAGCTGTCGGAAGAAGAATTCCGCGCCCGCGTGCTGATCTGGGCGATGGAAAACGATCGCCTTATGGCAGGCCTGCGCCTGTCGCAGACGCGCATTTCCAAGCTCGGCGAACTGCCCGATCTCGCCGGCTTCCTGCTGAAGTCCGATCTCGGCCTGCAGCCGTCCGATTTCGCCAAGATCAAGTCGCCACCGGAAGAGATCCTCGAGATCCTCAACGCCGTTCAGCCGGATCTCGAAAAGATCCTGGAATGGAACGTCGAGACGATCGAGGCCGAGCTGCGCGCCGTCGCCGACCGGATGGGCAAGAAGCTGAAGGTCGTCGTCGCACCGCTCTTCGTTGCCGTTTCCGGCTCGTCGCGCTCGCTGCCACTCTTCGATTCCATGGCGATCCTCGGCCGCTCCGTCGTACGCCAGCGCCTGAAGCTCGCCTCGCAGGCAGTCGCCGCCCTTGTCGGCTCGAAGTAAGAACGGTCAGAGGATTTCGACAATGGCTGACAACAAGACCGAAAGCACCCTTTCCTCCGATGCAACGGAAGTTCGCGCCCAGAAGCTGAAGCTGCTGCGCGAGCAGATCGGCGACGTCTATCCGGCGCATTTCCACCGGACGATGACCAATGCCGAATTGGCCGCAAAATACGAGGGCCTGGAGCCCGACGTCGAGACACAGGATGTCGTGACCGTCGCCGGCCGTGTTTACTCGTCGCGCAACTCCGGCATGTTCATGGACATCCACGACGCTGGCGGCAAGATCCAGATTTTCAGCCACAAGGACACGACCCCGGAAGAAGCGCGTGCGCTTCTGCCGATGATCGATATCGGCGACATTATCGGCGTCACCGGTGTCGTGCGCCGCACCAAGCGCGGCGAGCTGACGATCAATGCCCAGAAGATCGAGATGCTGACGAAGTCACTGCTGCCGATGCCCGAGAAGTGGCACGGCCTCTCCGACATCGAGCTGCGCTACCGCAAGCGCCACCTCGACATCATGACCAACGAGGAATCGAAGCTGCGCTTCCAGCAGCGCTCGAAGATCCTCTCCGGCATCCGCCGCTTCATGGAAAATGACGGCTTCATGGAAGTCGAAACGCCGATGCTGCATTCGGTCTATGGCGGCGCCACTGCCGAGCCGTTCAAGACGCATCACAACACGCTGAAGCTCGACATGTACCTGCGCATCGCGCCGGAACTGTTCCTGAAGCGCACGCTGGTTTCGGGCCTCACAGACAAGGTCTTCGAGATCAACCGCAACTTCCGCAACGAAGGCGTCTCCACCCGGCATAATCCGGAATTCACCATGATGGAGTGCTACTGGGCCTATGCCGATTACGAGGACATCATGGACCTTGTCGAGCGGCTGTTCGAGAGCCTGGCACTCTCCATCCACGGAACGACGGAATTCCCCTTCGGCGACAAGACCATGTCCTTCAAGGGGCCGTTCAAGCGTGTTCCGATGCCTGACGCGGTCAAGGAAGTCACCGGCATCGACTTCCTGGCGATGAAGACCGACGAGGAAGCCCGCGCCGCTGCCAAGGCTGCCGGCTTCGAGGTCGAGAAGGACTGGACCTGGGGCGAATGCCTCGCTTTCATCTTCGAAGAGAAGGTCGAGCAGACGCTGATCCAGCCTTCGCACGTTACGCATTTCCCGAAGGATATCTCGCCCTTCGCCAAGGAGGTGCCGGGCGAGCCGCGCCTCGTCGAACGTTTCGAAACCTATTGCAACGCTTGGGAACTCGGCAACGCCTTCTCCGAACTCAACGATCCGGAAGAACAGCGCCGCCGCATGGTCGAGCAGCTCGAGCAGGCCCATGTCCGCGGCGAGAAGGAAAAGCAGCTTGACGAGGAGTTCCTCGATGCGATCGACCAGGGCATGCCGCCCGCCGGCGGGCTCGGCATCGGCGTCGACCGCCTGATCATGCTGCTCACCAACGCACCGTCGATCCGCGACGTCATCCTCTTCCCGGCCCGCCGCAGCAAGGCGGACTGAGACGCGAATTTCCCTGATAAGAAAAAGGGGAGCGACCGAAAGGACGCTCCCCTTTTGTTTATGGTGACTGGTGAAACACCGAGCCGATCGTCCATGAAACGGTGGTTTGATCAATCACCGCGTGCACGGGTGAATCCGCCAACTCGCGCATGAGCCGGCTAGCGGAATCCGATGCCTGCCTCGCGGTGTCCCAGATCACCATATCGGTAATGGTGCCATCCTCGTGTTCCACCATGATCCTTGAGCGGAAGCCCGGCTGCCGGCGCAGCCAGGGTTCGACATCAGCATTGGCTGCCAGAAAATCCTGAGCGACGAGCCCATCCTTCAAACGGAAAGAGGTTATTTCGATTGCATGTGCCATGTGCCGTCTCAGCTTAGATCATATATCCGCCCGCGACCTCGATCGTCTGCGCGTTGATCCACGCGCCATCGTCGGATGCAAGCATGGCGATGACGCGGCCGACATCTTCCGCCTCGCCGATACGACCAAGCGCGGTCTGCGAGGCAAGCAGTGCTGCAAATTCCGGATTCTTGTCCAGCGCCGCGTCGGCAAGATTGGTGCGGATGGGGCCAGGCGAAATGGCATTGGCTCGGATCCTGCGGCCGCCGAATTCCTTCGCCTGATAACGGGTCAGCGTCTCAAGTCCGGACTTGAGGGCCGCATAAGGCGCAACGCCGGCCGTTGCGACGCGAACGGAAGCGCTCGTCACGTTGAGGATCACGCCACCGTCCGCCATCAGCGGCAAGAGCGCCTGCGTCAGGAAGAACGGCCCCTTCAAATGAACATTCATGAGGGCGTCGAACTGCTCCTTGGTTACCGTCTCCATGAGATTGAATATGCCGAAACCAGCATTATTGACGAGGCAGTCGAAATCGCTGCGCCCCCAATAGGTGGAAAGCAGCCGTTTGACCTCTTCCACGAAGGCGGGGAAGCTGTCGGCATCGCCGACATCGAGGGCAAGAGCCACGGCCTGCCCGCCTTCGGCCTTGATCTCGGCAACGACCTCATCTGCACCCGGCTTGTAGCTGTTATAGGTGAGGACAACGCCCATGCCGCGTCTTGCGCATTCCAGCGCCGCTGACTGGCCGATGCCACGGCTTCCGCCGGTGATGATTGCAATCTTCATCTCTGTCTCCTTTGCTTCGATGGTCGGAAGCTATGGGAAGCGGCCGGCAGACACTCCGCCGGAAACTGCCTCGTTCTTGCCTATTCCTGCTTTTGTCTTGCGCGTGATCACGTGCTGGTCCAGGATTTGGGCATGGAAACAATGCTCCACGAATTGCGCCGCTTGACGGCCCATGCCGAAAATCGTCCCACGGAGACCGGCATACCCGGCATCGTGATGGTCAAGGGGGAGATTCCCGAACATAAGCTCGGCGCCGTCTATGAACCGATGGTCAATATGATCCTCGATGGCAGCAAGACCCTGACGATCGCTGGCCGCGATTATTATTATGATCCCGCCAGCTATTTCGTGATCTCGGTCGATATACCGGCGACCGGCATGGTGCGGCAGACCGGCCCCGACCGGCCCTATATCGGCGTCAGCCTTTCGCTCGATCCGGCGCGTGTCGCGGCCCTTCTGCTGGATATTCCACTGCAATCCTATGTGGCGGGGCAGAGCGGTGGCTATTCCGTTTGCCGCATGACTCCGGAACTTTTGAATGCATGGCTGCGAATGCTGCAACTGATGGAGCGCCCGCAGGATATTCCTGCCCTCGCCCCGGCCTACGAGCGCGAGATCCTCTATCGCGTGCTACAGGGACCGCAGGGCTGGATGCTGCGCGATATTGCGGCACCGGATAGCGCCCTGTCGCAAGTAAGGCTCGCAATCCGCTGGGTTCGTGAACACTACACCGAAGCGATCGAGGTCGAAAAACTCGCCATCCTCGCCTCCATGAGCGTCTCGGCCTTTCACCGCCATTTCAAGGCTGTGACGGCGATGAGCCCCATCCAGTACCAGAAGCGTATCCGCCTGCTGCAGGCCCGCCAGTTGCTGATTGCCCAATCAGGAAACGCATCCTCGGTCGCCTATGCCGTAGGTTATGAGAGCGCTTCGCAATTCACTCGGGAATATGCGCGCCTCTTCGGCCAGCCGCCGACGCGCGACGTATCTTCGATAAGGGAAAATATCAGGCCGGGGGCCTGATCGTTGTCGGACCTAGTGGCCGCTCTTGGCAGGCACCTCCTCTGCGGGAGCAGCTTCCGCTGGAGTGGCTGCATCCTTGGCCGCTTGCTCTTCAGCGGACGGCTCCTCAGGTTCTTTGGCTGGCACGGCGCCTGCTGCCTTGCTCCCTCCCTTGGTGGAGGCAACGGCAACCGGGTCGATGCAATCGGCCGGATCCTTGAGGCTGGCGTTCAGCGCTGCGATCTGATCGTCCGGCAGGTCGATGCGTTCGCCATAGAAGAGGCCCTGCTCGCTCGCCTTGCCGTCGTAGTAGCGGGCCGTATAGGGCTTATCATCCAGCCCTTCGACCATCTTGTCGGGATGCGCGATATAGACCACGTCGGCGCCGATCGCCCGGCCACGAATATCCGAACGGAGCGTCGGACCGTTTTCATCGAGTACGACAACCTGCACGAGGTCGGGTTTCTGCGTTGCATAGACGGCCTGGGCGACACGCAGCGCCGTCTTGATGCGCGTCATGCCGTCGACAGGCTCGGTCTTGATATATTTGCGGACCCAGACGTGGTCCTGTTTCTTGATCGTCACGAGATTGACGTCGGTACAGGCCACGCCATCGACGGATTCCTCGTCGCCCAGCAGCCTGTCCTTGCCGACATAAACTGCAGCGCCGCCGGAAACGCCCGCCAGCAGAGCGCTACCACCGATGATCAAAGCCAATTTCCGGGAAGGCCGGAATATGCGCAGTAAGGCCTTCACGCCAACTGCTCCGCCATCTGAAAACTCCAACGCAATACAAGTGACTGTGAAGCTAAGGGAAATGACGTTTCCGAATCTTTAAATGGGCCGCCCGACTTTGTCTCGAATTGGCAAAATACCAAAAAAGGTCCAGCCGCCGATGCGCTTGCCAGACCGCTGAAGTACATGTTCTAAAATGCCATGGCCTTCACGCTTCGCCAGATCCAGTATTTTGTCGCCGTTGCCGAACAGGGCTCTGTCACGCGCGCGGCGCAGAACCTGTCGATCTCCCAATCCTCGATCACCGAAGCGCTGAAAGAACTGGAAAACGACCTCGGCGTCGTGCTGTTCGAGCGCCACCCACGGGGACTCTCGATCACCCATAATGGCCACCAGTTCCTGCGGCATGCCACGAAAATCCTGGCATCGGTCTCGGATGCCCGCACCAGCTTTTCCGGCCAGCAGAGCATACCCTCCGGCACGCTCAACATCGGCGTCACCTCGCTCGTCGCAGGTTATGTGCTGTCCGATCTGCTGGCCCGCTATCGCCGCGCCTGCCCCGGCGTCGAGGTCAGCGCCATCGAGGATAATGGCAGTTATCTGGAACATCTGCTCGTCGGCGGCGAGCTGGATGTTGCAGTTATGGTGATTTCAAATCTGCGTGATCGCATGGCCCTGCAGGCCGAAATCCTGGAAACCTCGCCCTATCGCCTGTGGTTGCCGATGGGCCACCCGCTGGTTTCGGCCGATATCATCTCCATCGCCGATATCGCTCGCGAGCCATTGATCATGCTGACGGTTGACGAGATCGAGGAGAATACCGGCAAGCTGTTGACCGCACTTGGCGCCCGTCCGCACGTCGCCTTCCGCACCCGCTCGGTGGAAGCCGTGCGCAGCCTGGTTGCGACGGGCGCGGGCGTGGCGCTGCTGCCCGATCTTGTCTACCGCCCCTGGTCGCTGGAAGGCGACCGTATCGAAAGCCGCGACGTTTCCGGCTCCTTGCCCGTCGTACAGGTCGGCATGGTCTGGCGAAAGGGCTCCAGCCTGCCGCAGGCGGCACGCGATTTCGTCGCCATCGCCGAGAACATGCGGTCGGGCCGATCCCGCTAGATATCGGAATTTCCGATATCGGCTTTCTGATAAATGAATTTGCGAAACCGGGCTTTCCGCGTCACCTTTTCTTCCGGGAACAAAACGCCGCAAAAGCGGCACCGAACCGGGAGACAGACGATGAAGCATCTTCTGAAATCGTGCACTGCTGCGCTCGCGAGCCTGAGCTTTGCGACACAGGTTGTCGCTGCCGAACCGCTGAAGGAATTGGGCAAGGGTGAAGGCGCCGTCAGCATCGTTGCCTGGGCCGGCTATATCGAGCGCGGTGAGACCGATAAGAATTACGACTGGGTCACCGACTTCGAAAAGGAAACCGGCTGCAAGGTTTCAGTCAAGACCGCCGCCACCTCCGATGAAATGGTGGCGCTGATGAACGAAGGCGGCTTCGACCTCGTCACTGCCTCAGGCGACGCGTCGCTTCGCCTCGTCGCGGGAAAACGCGTCCAGCCCATCAACACCGATCTCATCCCGAGCTTCAAGACCGTCGACAAGCGCCTGCAGAATGCGCCCTGGAATACGGTGAACGGCGTCCACTACGGGGTGCCCTACCTCTGGGGGCCGAACGTGCTGATGTACAATACAGACACTTTCAAGGATAAGGCGCCGACGAGCTGGAATATCGTCTTCGACGAGCAGAACCTGCCTGATGGTAAGTCCAACAAGGGCCGCGTTCAGGCCTATGACGGCCCGATCTACATCGCCGATGCCGCTCTGTATCTGATGGCGCACAAGCCCGATCTCGGCATCAAGGACCCCTATGAACTTAACGAGGAGCAGTACAAGGCTGCCCTCGATCTGCTGCGCGGCCAGCGCAAGATCGTCTCGCGCTACTGGCATGATGCGATGATCCAGGTCGACGACTTCAAGAATGAAGGCGTCGTCGCCTCCGGCTCCTGGCCCTTCCAGGTCAACCTGCTGCAGGCCGACAAGCAGAAAATTGCCTCCACCTTCCCCGAGGAGGGCGTGACGGGCTGGGCCGACACGACCATGCTGCACGCCGACAGCGAACATCCGAACTGCGCCTATATGTGGATGGAACATTCCCTGAAGGCGAAAGTACAGGGTGATGCCGCCGCCTGGTTCGGCGCCGTACCCTCGGTTCCGGCCGCCTGCAAGGGCAACGAACTCCTGACCGATGCCGGCTGCAACACCAATGGCTATGATCACTTCGACAAGATCAAGTTCTGGAAGACGCCGGTCGCCAAATGCGCAAGCGAGAGCGAATGCGTACCCTATCATCGCTGGGTATCCGACTATATCGGCGTGATCGGCGGGCGGTGACGCCAAGCCCGATCCATGTAAATCCCCCCAGCCCCTCCCGACAGGGGAAGGGGCTGGAGTGGCACCCCGAATTCCTGTTGTAACGCCGAAGGGTTTGAGCGTGGGCGCGGCAGGGTAAGCCCCTCCCCCTAGGGGGAGGGGTTTGGGGGGCGGTTTTCAACCCGAAGCCCCTCTCGATAACATTGCAATACCGGAGCCCCCATGACGTCAGCCGTCCGTTTCCAGAAGGTGTCTCGCCATTTCGGCGCGGTGCGCGCCGTCGATGGCGTCGATCTCGAGATCGCGCCCGGTGAATTCTTCGCCATGCTCGGCCCGTCCGGCTCCGGCAAGACCACCTGCCTGCGGCTGATTGCGGGCTTCGAACAGCCGACATCGGGACATATCGAGATCTTCGGTGAAACCGCCGAGGGCATTCCGCCCTATCGCCGCAACGTCAATACCGTTTTCCAGGATTACGCGCTCTTCCCGCATCTCGATATTCTCGACAACGTCGCCTACGGGCTGATGGTCAAGGGCGTCGGCAAGGCGGAGCGGATCAGGGAGGCCGAGAAGGCACTGGAACTGGTGAAGCTGCCGGGCTATGGCAGCCGCCGCCCCGGCCAGCTCTCCGGCGGCCAGCGGCAGCGCGTGGCGCTGGCCCGCGCGCTCGTCAACAAGCCACGGGTGCTTCTGCTGGACGAACCGCTCGGAGCTCTGGACCTGAAGCTGCGCGAGCAGATGCAGGAAGAACTGAAGAGCCTGCAGCGCGCGCTCGGCATCACCTTCATCTTCGTCACCCACGACCAGGGCGAAGCACTTTCCATGGCCGACCGTGTTGCGGTCTTCAACGATGGCGGCATCGTCCAGCACGGCACTCCGCAGGATATCTACCGTCGCCCGAAGACACGCTTCGTCGCCGATTTCGTCGGCTCGTCGAATGTCATTTCTCCCGATGTGATGACGGTTCTCGGCGGCGAGAAACGCTGGGCGAGTTTGCGGCCGGAAGCAATCCGCCTCGCGGCTGACGGTATCGAAGCCAGGGTCGAGAATGCCAGCTTCCTGGGTGCCTCAACCCGCCTTACTGTCGATATCAAAGGGTCGCACCTGCATGTCATGCTGCCGGCCGGCAGTGATATCCCTGATGTCGGCACCGCCATCCGTCTCGCCTGGCAGCAGGGCGACGTGCACTATATGGATGACGCGGCATGACGGCGCTGGCAATCACCAAGCCGCAAACCTCGATCCTGCCGCGGCGCGGCGGTTTCTTCAGCCGCCTGTCGGACAATTTCTGGCGCCACCCGAAACTGCTCCTGTTGCTGATGCTGACACCGCCGCTACTTTGGCTCGGCATCATCTATGTCGGCTCGCTGATCGCGCTCCTGCTGCAGAGCTTCTTCTCGATCGACGATTTCTCGGGAATGGTGAATTACGAGTTCACTCTCGATACCTATGCGCAGCTTTTGAACCCCGGCAATTTCGACATCATCGTCAGAACCGTCCTGATGGCGGCACTGGTAACGATCGCCTCGGCCATCGTCGCCTTCCCGATCGCCTATTACGCCGCGCGTTATGCGCAGGGAAAATGGAAGGCTCTCTTCTATCTCGGCGTCATGCTGCCGCTCTGGTCGAGCTATCTCGTCAAGATCTACGCCTGGAAGCTGATCCTTGCCAAGGAAGGCATCCTCACCTGGCTCTTCGACAAGCTCTATCTTTCCTGGCTGCTCGATAGTGTCCTCGCCTTGCCGGTCGTCGGCGGCAATTCGCTTTCCGTCAGCTATCTCGGCACCTTCATCGTCTTCGTCTATATCTGGCTGCCCTACATGATCCTGCCGACGCAGGCAGCACTCGAGCGCGTGCCCGGCAACCTGATCGAGGCATCAGCCGATCTCGGTGCCACCCCGCACCAGACCTTCCGAACCGTGCTTTTCCCGCTGGCGCTGCCCGGCATCGTCGCCGGTTCTATCTTCACTTTCTCGCTGACCTTGGGCGACTACATCATTCCGCAGATCATCGGCTCGTCGCGCCTCTTCATCGGCCAGGCGGTCTATACGCAGCAGGGAACCGCCGGCAACGTACCGCTCGCGGCGGCCTTCTCCGTCGTGCCGATCGTCATCATGGCGGTCTATCTGTGGCTTGCCAAACGCATGGGGGCTTTCGATGCGCTCTGATCGCGTACAACGTTCCCCAGCGCTTTTGAAGATCGCCGCTGCCGGCGGTCTGCTCTTCCTGCATCTGCCGATCCTGTTGATCTTCGTCTACGCCTTCACGACGGAAGAGAAGAGCTATCAATGGCCGCCGCCGGGCCTGACGCTGCAATGGTTCGGCATCGCCTGGAATCGCCCGGACGTCTGGTCGGCACTTGGTCTCTCTCTACAGGTTGCCTGCATCGCGACGGCGATCGCGCTCATCCTCGGCACGCTCTGCGCAGCCGCCGTCAGCCAGACGAAATTCTTCGGCCGTGAGGCGATCTCGCTGCTCGTCATCCTGCCGATCGCGCTTCCCGGCATCATCACCGGCATCGCGCTGCGCTCCGCCTTCAGCCTGTTCGACATCCCCTTCTCGGTCTGGACGATCGTGCTCGGCCACGCAACCTTCTGTGTCGTTGTCGTCTATAACAATGCCGTCGCCCGTTTCCGCCGCACGTCGAGCTCGCTGATCGAAGCCTCGATGGATCTTGGCGCCGACGGCTTCCAGACCTTTCGCCATATCATCCTGCCGAATATCGGCACGGCGCTTCTGGCTGGCGGCATGCTCGCCTTCGCTCTGTCCTTCGATGAGGTGATCGTCACCACCTTCACCGGCGGCCAGCAATCCACCCTTCCGATCTGGATGCTCGAAGAACTGATCCGCCCACGCCAACGCCCAGTCACCAACGTGGTCGCCATGGTCGTCGTGCTCGTCACCTTCCTGCCGATCCTGGCGGCCTATTACCTCACGCGCGATGGCGATCAGATCGCCGGCGCCGGCAAATAACCCGGAGTGGGATCGGAAAGTGTCAAACGCTTTCCTGCCCCCATCTCGCTCCACCAACGAACAAGGAGAACGCCCATGGACACGCAAATGCTGATCGGTTCCCGCTTCGAGACCGGCACGGAAACGGAAGAGCACATCCTGAACCCGAAGACCGGCGAGACGGTGCTGAACCTCGCCGAAGCTTCGCTCGGTCAGATCGATGCCGCCGTCGATGCCGCCGAAAAGGCCTTTGTCACCTGGGCACAGACGACCCCATCCGAACGCTCCACCTATCTCCTGAAGATCGCCGACACCATTGAAAGGGATGCAAAGGGCTTTGCCACGCTGGAGGCGCTGAACTGCGGCAAACCGATCAATGCCGTGCTGAATGACGAAATCCCAGCCATCGTCGATTGCTACCGCTTCTTTGCCGGTGCGGTGCGCAATCTGCATGGACCGGTCGCAGGCGAATATCTTCCCGGTCATACCTCGATGATCCGCCGCGACCCGATCGGCATCGTCGGCTCGATCGCGCCATGGAACTATCCGCTGATGATGATGGCCTGGAAGCTGGCGCCTGCCATCGCCGGCGGCAATACGGTCGTTTTCAAGCCGTCCGAACAGACGCCGCTGACAGCACTCAAGATGGCAAAGCTCCTCTCTGACATTCTCCCCGAGGGCGTAGTCAACGTCATCCTCGGCCGCGGCGAGAGTGTCGGCAACGCGCTGATCAACCATCCGAAAATCGATATGGTGTCGATTACAGGCGATATTGCGACCGGCAAGAAGGTGCTGCAGGCTGCCGCCAAGACCGTCAAGCGTACCCATCTGGAACTTGGCGGCAAGGCGCCGGTCATTATCTTCGACGACGCCGATATCGATGCCGTCGTCGCCGGCATCCGCACCTTCGGCTATTACAATGCCGGCCAGGACTGCACAGCCGCCTGCCGCATCTATGCCGACGCCAGGGTCTACGACAATTTCGTCGCCGACCTGACCTCTGCCGTATCCAGCATCCGCTTCAACCAGACCGACGACACCGAAAACGAAATCGGCCCGCTGATTTCCAAGCGCCAGCGCGATCGTGTCGAAAGCTTCGTTACCCGAGCCTCTGAACATAAGCACATGGACATCACCACCGGCGGCAAGGTCTCTGGCGATAAGGGCTTCTTCTTCGCGCCGACAGTCGTTGCGGGCGCAACGCAGGAGGATGAGATCGTCCGCCGCGAAGTTTTCGGCCCTGTCGTCTCGGTCACCCGCTTCACCAATGTCGAGGATGCAGTAACCTGGGCGAATGACAGCGATTACGGCCTTGCCTCTTCCGTCTGGACCAAGGATATCGGCCGCGGCATGAAGACCGCCGCCCGCCTTCAATATGGCTGTACTTGGATCAATACCCATTTCATGCTGGTCAACGAGATGCCGCATGGCGGTTTGAAGCAGTCAGGCTACGGCAAGGATATGTCCGTCTACGCTCTGGAAGATTACACAGCTGTCCGTCACGTGATGATCAATCACGGATAGTTGAACAAGAGCCTCCTGTTCCGCTGCAAAAGTCACTACCGCCATCAGTGACTTTTGTCACTTTGTCATAATACAACTGCAAATGCTGTTTTTCGAACGTGGAATTGCTGCTTCACCGTATATGGCAAGCCGCGATAAATATGATTCTTCGTCGGATCAAAGAAATCGGTCAGGCATTACTTACCCATGGCGACGCCCATCGATATCTCCGAGCTTGAAAAAGCCCTGGACAGATTACTGGAATCCGCACTTATACCTGATGGCTGGGAGCGCACGCTGGAGCAGATCAGTCAGGCGACTGGTTCCGTGGGAACGCATATCATGCCGGTTCGGGGAAAATTTCCCGCCGGCTTCCTGAGCACGCCGAATTTGCTGGAGGCCTTCCAGGTCTATTTTTCCGAAGAATGGTACAAGCGCGATTTCCGTGAGCGCGGTCTGGCGGTTGCGATGACCAAAGGTGTCGTCATCGAACACGACATCGCCAGCGAGGAAGAATTCAAGAATCAGAGCTTCTATACGGAGTTTCTGGCCCGCTTCGGCTTTCGCTATTCCGCCATGGTGGGCTTTACCGCCGGCGATACGATGCTGAGCCTCAATCTGCAGCGCCGGATCGAAGACCAGCCTTTCGATCGCGACGATGCGCGATTGCTCATAAAAATGCAGTCGAGGCTGACCGCTGCGGCCGAAATCATCCGCGCGCTGCATGTCGCCAGGATCGACAGCATGAGCGAAGCCTTCGAGCTCGCCGGTACCGCAGTCATCTTCTTCGACCGGGCTGGGCGTATCACCCGGCTGAATCAGCGGGCGGAGAAACTGCTCGACGGAAATATCCGTATCCTGGATCGGGAACTCGTTGGCATCAGCCAGGAAGAGACCAGTGTCCTGCGACGCCACCTGCAGGCAATCCTTTCGAAGGAGTCTTTCGTCAATCCTGTCGTTTCCACGCCCGTTCTGTTTTCCCGCCCGGGAAAGACACCGCTCGTCATCCGCGCCCAACGGCTGAACGGCGTGCCGGCCGAACTCTTCTCGCATTCCGCCGCTGTCGCCATCATCACGGATCTTTCCGAGCGTACGAGCCCAAGCCGCGATCTGCTGCGACAGCTGTTCGCACTCACCCCTCAGGAAACGACGGTCGCGCGCCTGCTCATGGATGGTTCGTCACCGCGTCAGATCGCCGAAATATGCGGACTGACCTATGAGACGACGCGCGGCTACGTGAAAAAGGTTCTCGCCAAGACTGGCACGCAGCGCCAGTCTCAACTCATCTCGCTGCTCTCAAGCCTGAAAGTCTAGGGCTTATAGAGCGCAAGTAGTTCGCACCCGCCTTCCCAGATCATGTCGAGCGCCACATAAATGATGACGGCAAGGCCGATCCAGCCGAGGAACGACGTTCCATTTTAAACGATTTGGAACAAAATCCGCTTCGATGCGTCTTCCTCCAAAAATCACGGAGGAAGATATCCATGCTGAAATGGGCTCTGATATTTCTGGTCATTTCGATCGTCGCCGGCTTTTTCGGCTTCTCCGGCATTTCCGCGGCAACAGCGACGATCGCCCGCGTACTCTTCGGCATATTCCTCGTCGTCTTCCTGATCTTCCTCATCCTGGCGCTGATGGCCGGGCAGGCGATCTTCTAGCCAGCAGGTTATTCCGGATGGCTGGCTTGCCGGCGGCTTCAAGACAAGTTCGTTAGAGCACCGCCCTGAGCCACGGATGCACTCCTTTCACCCGCCGTTTCACGAGACTGTCGATCGACACCGATCCTGCACCGGAAACCGCCAGCACGAACATGCCGCCGGCAATTGCAAGATCCTTCTCGAAATGCAGCAACTCGTTCTGGCTTGCGAGATTGGTGTGGAACAGAAAAGCCGTCGCGAGGCAGAACAGCCCCAGGGCAACCGCGCCGAGCCGACTGAGGAAACCAGTGGCGATCGAGAGGCCGGCGCCGAGTTGCAGGGCAATCACGCCAAAGGTCACCAGTGCCGGCAAGCCAAGCTTTTCGAAAGTGGCAAGGGTCGCGGTGATGTCTGCGATGAGAGACGCTCCCTCATGCAGGAAGATCAGGGATAGCAGAAGCCTACCCAGAAGAAGAATGAGGTCGGCCAGACGGGGCCGGCTTGAAGCGTTTTCCATCATATCCTCCACTGACGGACGTGCTGACTTCGGATCAGCATACCGTAAAACCCTGGTTCAACGGCAAGATCGATTTCTCGCCGCCTGTCAGCGATCTCGCCAAGGACGGCTTCCCGTTGGTCGGCGGCCGTGTCGATTATATCGGCGGCCACGCCCGTTGCGGCCCTCGGTCTACCGGCGCCATGGCCACATCATCAACCTGTCCATCTGGCCTGCGACATCATCGACACAAACGACCAGAGCCCATGACGACTACAATATGGTATGGTCGGATGGCGGACTGATGTTGTGGGCGATTTCGGATGTCGCCTCGGGCGATCTTGCCGAGTTCGAAACGCTATTTAGGAGCGCCGCAAGACTCTAAAGCAGGCTTGCGCCGACATTGATCGCAAGCGCGAGAATGGTGGTGTTGAAAAGAAACGATAGAAGCGCATGCAGCAGGGTCAGCTTGCGCATCGCTGTCGAGGTGACGGCCACATCGGCCGTCTGCGCCGCCACGCCGATCGTGAAGGAGAAATAGAGGAAGTCCCAATAGGCGGGCTCTTCGATACCGTCGGGGAATTTCAGTCCGTCGCCCTTGTTCGGCCCGCCATAGAAATAATGCGCATAATGGATCGTGAAGAGCGTATGCAGGAAAAACCAGGAGATCATGATCGTCAGGATCGCCGCGGCCGCACGCCAGAGCGCGATATTGGCCGGCGCGTCCTTGATCGAATGAAGCTCGATGCCGATGCCGGCAATACTGGCAAGGGCCGCCGCGATCGACAGAAAGAGCAGGAACGTGTCGGAAAAATCGAGGTCCGCAGATCGCTTGCGGATGCTCTGGATGGTGGCCCGAAGCATCTTGCGCCAGCTCAGCCCGATGAAGACGATCGCCGAAGCATTCCAGCCGAACAGGATATTGCTGGCGCTGACCTCCCGGGAGGTCAGCAGTAGAAAGACTATGAAACCGCCGAGCACCGAAAGGATGAAGCTTGCATGCTTGTAGGCAAGCGAGACCAGCGAATTTCCGTCATCCCCGTCAGCCACTGCAATCCTCCGGCCTCCATGTCTTTGATATCAACATGAAAAAGGCGCAGATGCCAGCGGCACCCGCGCCTTTCATCAAAGTGCGGCTTGCTCGGCCTTAAGCGGCGGCGAGCTGCAGTTCCTTGCGGACCTGGCTGCGCAGCGTGCCCAGATCCTTTGCGAACGCCCTGATACCTTCGGCGAGCTTTTCGGTCGCCATCGCATCTTCGTTCATCATCCAGCGGAAGGTCTTTTCGTCGACCGTAACCTTCGGAGCCGGCTTGATCGTTTCCGGCGACAGCTTGCGCTCGAGCTTGCCCTGGTCGTTCGACAGTTCGTCGAGCAGGTTCGGAGCAATCGTCAGGCGATCGCAACCGGCCAGCGCTTCGATTTCGCCGGTGTTGCGGAAAGAGGCGCCCATGACGACCGTCTTGATGCCGTTGGCCTTGTAGTAGTTGTAGATGTCGCGAACGGACAGAACGCCCGGATCTTCCTCGGCAGTGAAATCCTTGCCCGTCGACTTCTTGTACCAGTCAAGGATGCGGCCGACGAAGGGTGAGATCAGGAACACGCCGGCGTCAGCGCAGGCGATTGCCTGGGCTTTAGAGAAGAGCAGCGTCAGATTGCAGTCGATGCCCTCCTTCTGCAGGATTTCGGCGGCGCGAATGCCTTCCCAGGTGGAAGCGAGCTTGATGAGGATGCGATCCCTCTCGATGCCGCGCTCCTTGTAGGAGGCGATGATGCTGCGTGCCTTGTTAAGTGAGGCTTCCATATCGAAGGAGAGGTCGGCATCGACTTCCGTCGAAACGCGGCCGGGAACGAGCTTTACGAGTGCTGCGCCAACAGAGATGGCAAGGCGATCGGCAACGGCTGCAGCCGCAGCATCCGCATCACCGCCGAGTTTCTTGCCCCAGGCGATCGCTTCCTTCATGTCGTTGGCGAACATTTCGGTGCCAAGCGCCTTGAGAACGATGGACGGATTGGTCGTGCAATCGACCGGCTTCAGGCGAGCGACAGCCTGAATGTCGCCGGTGTCGGCGACGACGGTTGTGATCTCGCGGAGTTGGTCAAGCTTGGATGTCATGGTCTAAATCCTTTTTGAACTTGGGCTGCGGACCGGCGCGAGTTCCGCCCGGCAAAGAGGTGATCTAAGGACAGATGGTTTGCATGTAGCAGGCGAATAGTCGCGCGTCCGTCACGGATGATTCATAAACGTGAGAGACACTGGCGGTGTTCCCAAGGGCGGTGTTCCAGGCGCCGCAAAATGACAAGCGCATCACAAGCGATGCCGCCTGCGGCTGAAAGGTCGGTCGTGACTTTCCGCATGCCCGCACATTGTCCTCCTCGGACGGACAAGAACGACGTTGTCGGCCATGACTATCGCCGCTCTCGCAACGAAAAGTCAAGGACATTTGTGCATTTCAATTGACATAAGTGTCACACCCGGCATTATCGCGGGAACAAAGCCGATATCGCAACCTTATGCTATTGATGGCAAAGATCTAGGGCGAAATCGGCGCGGGAGGAGATGTGGTCAAGCTGAAACGCGGCACGCACACTGCCTATTCCGAAGCCTCGTCGCTCAGGCTGAGGGCCGCATGGCTCTACTATAACGAGGGCCTGACCCAGAAGGATGTCGCCGAACAGCTCGGCATCAGCCGCACTACCGTCATCCGCCTGCTCGACGAGGCGATGAAACGCAGCGAAGTGCAGATCTGGATTAACGATTCCATCGGGGACTGTGTCGAGCTGTCGGTCAAGCTTGAGCGGGCTTACGGGCTGGACGAGGCTATCGTCGTGCCGCAGCCCGCCAATTGCGACGTCAATTCCCTGGCAAAGAATGTCGGTCTGGCGCTCGGCCAGTTCCTGTCGGAGGCCATTCCGGACGATTACACGATCGGCGTCGGCTGGGGTCGCACCATGACCGCCTCGCTCGCGAGCTTTCGCCCGCCGCGCCGGGACAATTGCAAGATTGTCTCCCTGCTCGGCGGCATCGTCGCTGTCCACCAGACGAACCCGATCGACTACACTTGGCGGTTGGCAAACCAGCTTGGCGCCGAGTGCTACATGTTCCTCGCCCCACTGCTCGTCGATTCGACCGAGACCAAGCGCAACCTTGTCGAAAAATGCGGGCTCGATACGATCTATCAGCTGGCGGAAAACCTTGATCTCGCGATCGTCAGCTGCGGCGATATCGGCCCGCATTCGACCTCGCTCTCCGAGGGCTGGATTTCGAAGGCCGAGTTGCAGCAGTTGATAGATGCCGGCTGCGTCTGTGACACCATGTTCAACTTTCTGGACAAGGACGGCAATTCCGTCGACCATTCGATCAATGAGCGGGTCATGTCGGTGGATCTCGATACGCTGAAGAAGGCGAAGCACATCGTGCTGTCTTCCGGCGGCGCACACCGCGCCGTCGCGATCCGCGCGACGATCAAGCGGGTCGGCTGCAACACGCTGATAACAGATGAGAGTGCGGCAAAAGCGCTGCTGGAACTCGCCGAAGCCGCCTGAACGGCCTCGGCCTATCGCGTCGGTCAGGCGTGCGCCGATTCCCAGCCGAGCATCGCCCGCTTGCGGGTGAGACCCCAATGGTATCCAGTCAATGCCCCGTTCTTGCCGAGTGCGCGGTGGCAGGGCACGACGAAGGAAATCGGGTTGGCCCCGACCGCCGCACCGACCGCGCGCATGGCAGTCGGTCGACCGATATCCTTGGCGATATCGCTATAGGTCACAGCCTTGCCGAAGGGGATTTTCAAGAGGCTCTGCCAGACGCTGACCTGGAAATCCGTGCCGATCAGGACGACCCTCAACGGCTGGTCCGATGTCCAGCGGCCCGGCTGGAAGATACGCTCGGCATAGGGTGCTGTCGCTTGGCGGTCCTCGACATAATCAGCGTTCGGCCAGCGGCAGGTCATATCCTCGAGACAGGCCTTTTCATCGCCGGAATCGCTGAAAGCGAGACCTGCGAGGCCGCGGTCCGTAACCATGACGAGCGCCGTCCCGAATGGGCAAGCGTGGAACCCGTAACGGATCGTCAGCCCACCGCCCTTCGCCTTCCATTCGCCCGGAGACATTGCCTCATGCGTGACGAACAGGTCGTGCAGGCGGCTCGGGCCTGAGAGACCGACCTCGATCGAAGTTTCGAGCAGCGGCATTTCTTCCCTGCGCAGCAGCCGCTTGGCGTGGTCGAGCGTCACGGCCTGCAGGAAGGCTTTCGGCGACAGGCCGGCCCAGCGGGTGAATGTCTTCTGGAGCTGCGTCGGCGACTGGTTCAGCCGAGCGGCAATCGCTTCAAGCGACGGCTGGTCGCGATATTCCTCGCTGATGAGTTCGATGACTTGACGGACGATATCGTAATCAGGGCCATCAGGAGTGATATCTGTGTCGAGCTTCGCGATCATGTTCATCGTCTTTCTCCTTTACAAAGGAGATAATCAAGGGCGAGCAGCTAAACCACCCGTTTCTTGCGCCCCGATTCTCAAATACGCTGTCTTACCGTTGCCAATGCGCCCTTGAAGGCCTTGGCGAAGCTCTCGCGATCGTCAGGATTGAGAAAGGAGCCGACATCGGTGCGTTTGCCCTCCCCGAAAATATGCATGGAGAGAATGCCGATCTCCTGATGTCGGCGCACGAGAAAGCGCGTCCAGAACGGATTGAAGTGATGCTCGATCATGCGGCCCGAGGGGGAGAACTTGCGCACCGCAACATCGGTGCGTGAAACCGTCACCTCTTCCCGCACCCTACCGGACCGGTAGCTCAGCCAGAAGGCACCATAAAGCAGCAGGAAATCCAGGCCGAAGAAGAAGCCGATCGGCCAGGCGCCGGTCACGATGAAGAACATGCCGTAGATGAAGCAGATCGCGCCGGACATGCCGAGCAACACCTTGAAGCCCTTCCGCCCGAGCGAACGGTAGGGAAAGAGTTCGGCTGCGAAAACCGGCTGATCGTTGCGGCTGTCGGCGTTGCTTTCCATCATGGCCGCCGAGTATAGATTTTCCATGGCGAATCCGAAACTCAAATCCGTTACCAAACCGTCGCAAGACTCGAATGTGATCGTCAACCGCAAGCCGGCGGCGGTGAAGACCGCCTATTCGCTCGCCGAACGCGAGGAGATCTTCCGCCGCTTCTCCATTCAGCGTCCGGAGCCACGGGGCGAACTGGAACACACCAATCCCTTCACCCTCGTCGTGGCAGTGGCACTCTCCGCCCAGGCGACCGATGCCGGCGTCAACAAGGCGACGCGCGCGCTCTTCAAGGTCGCCGATACGCCGCAGAAAATGCTCGATCTCGGCGAGGAGAAGGTCCGTGACTACATCAGGACGATCGGACTTTATCGCAACAAGGCGAAGAACGTCATTGCGCTCTCGCAGATGCTGGTCGACGAGTTCGGCGGCAAGGTGCCGGAGACGCGCGAGGAGCTGGTTCGCCTGCCGGGCGTCGGCCGAAAGACCGCCAATGTCGTACTGTCAATGGCTTTCGGCCAGGCAACGATGGCCGTCGACACCCACATCTTCCGCATTGCCAACCGTATCAAGCTCGCGCCGGGCAAAACACCCGACGAGGTGGAAGAGCGGCTGATGAAGGTCGTGCCGAAGCACTACCTCTATCACGCTCATCACTGGCTGATCCTGCATGGCCGCTATACCTGCAAGGCCCGCCGCCCGGAATGCGAACGCTGCGTGATCGCCGACATCTGCAAATCGCCGGAAAAGAGCTGCGATATCCCGGCACCGCTGGTCGAACTACCTCCGCAGGTGATCGGCGAGGCCGTCGAGTAGGGCAACAATCGCCCTCTCATATTCTTCACGCCTGCCGCCCGCTTCGATGGCGATTGCTGCGCGGTCGAAGCCGGCTGACAGCAGAGCCGTCAATGGCCCGAGCAGTGTGCTGGCCTGCGGCAGACAGGCTTCGAGCCCTGCCCGCAATGTCGCTTCTGTAGTCTCGACATCGATCTGCGTGGCCGCAGGCAGGCCAATCACCGCCGGCGCCTCGAGCAGAAGCAGCCGTGTCCGCCCTGCCACCGCCATCGCATCGAAATAGGCTGCGGCACCTGCAAGCAGTGCCGCACGCGGTTCGGTTTCCGGCTTTGCGCGCTTCTCTATCTCTTCGGCGACATCAGCCGCCTCTCTTGCGATCACCGCCCGGAAGAGCGCCTTCTTGTCTTCAAAGTGATGGTAGAGAGCCCCGCGCGTGACGCCGGCTGCCGCGACAATGTCAGGCGTCGCCGTCGCCGCATATCCCTTCTCGACGAAAAGCCGGCGCGCGGCATCCATCAGGGCCTGTCTGGTCTGCTCGGTTCTCTCACGATTGCTGCGACTCATGACTCTTCTTTACATACAATCTGAATGTATGTTAATTACAAAAACATACAGACTGCACGTAAAGATCCGAAGGAGGGAAAGCGATGAAATCGACGAGCTACTATCCTGTCATCATGACGGATGACGTTGCCGGCACGGCTGCCTTCTATTGCCGCCATTTCCGTTTCCAGCGGCTGTTCGAAAGCGACTGGTACATTCATCTGCAATCGACAGAGGATGAGCATGTGACGCTCGCCGTGCTCGATGGCAGCCACGAAACCATTCCGGCTGCGGGCCGCGGCAAGGTCTCCGGGCTTCTGCTGAATTTCGAGGTAGAGGATGTGGACGCGATCTACGCTGCCTGCACGGCGGCCGACCTGCCGATCCTGCGCGAGATTCGCGACGAGGCTTTCGGCCAGCGCCATTTCATTACCGCCGACCCGAACGGCGTGCTGATCGACATCATCAAGCCGATCCCGCCGAGCGCCGAATACGCTGTCATGTATGACGCGGCAGCGCTGCCTGGTTAAGCGCGGAAACCGGGATCGCGCGCCGAGATCAGCTTATGCAGATGCACCATCATGCCGGCAGCAAAGAGCGGTGTGAGCAGGTTGACGATCGGGATCGCCAGGAAAAGTGCGATCACCAGACCGCCGAGAAAGACGGTTGGACCATGCTTGGCGCGAAACAGCCGCGCCTCCGGCGGCGAACGGAAGCGCATGGCCGCGAACTCGAAGAATTCCCGCCCGAGCAGGTAGCCGTTCACCAGGAAGAAGGCCACGAGATTGATGCCGGGAATGAAGAGCAGGAAGAGCGCGATGATATTGCCGACGATGACCACGCCGAGAAATTTGAGCGAGCTTGCCATTGCAGGACCGAGCGGCATGGCCTTGCCCGGCGCCTCCTGCGGATAATCCCGCTTTTCGATTACTTCCGCGACGTCGTCGAGAAAGAGGCCGGCTATCAGAGCGGTGACCGGCGAAAGCAGCAGCGCCAGACCGAGCGCAAGGCCGATACCGGCGGCGACAAGGAAAACGAAGCTGAGCCAGCCGGCCCAATCAGGCATCTCGGGAAAGAACCCGGCCACCCAGGGAAAGGCGAAATTGATGAACAGACCGCGCAGCGCAAACCATAAGCCGATCAGCACCAGCACCGTCAGTCCCAGAACTTTCCAGAAAGCCGACCGGGTCCCTGGCGCAAACAGGTTGGCAAGTGAAAGGCGAGCGGCCTCAAGGATCATTTCTCTGGCGTCTCCGTTACGCAGCGTCATGTAGGAAACCTGCGTCCTTCCGGCAAGTCAGTTGAAAATTACATGCATGAATAGAAAACTTGTCGAAAATTATGTGCTAATATATAGTTCATAGTGTTCGAAATACGTGTGGGCCATAAGAAGAGCTTCCGGACAATATTAAGAAACAAGGATTCGGCACTGCATGAATCCACGGAAAGCCTCTGAGGAAATGGGGGAGGCTGCGACGTGGAAGATTTTGTAGAGAAGCTTAGGCAATACGCCAAGTCCGGCACGCCTGCCGAACGACGCATCGCGAAATATTTCACGGAACACTTGAACGACCTGCCGTTCGAAACCGCCGCGTCGGTTGCCGACCGGCTTGATCTTTCGCCCATGACGGTTGGCCGTTTCCTTCGTGCACTCGGCTATCAGGGCCTGGACAGCGTCAAGGTGGAGATCCGCGAAACGGCAACGACCTCTCCCGTCCAATTCCAGAGCGCGATGACGGAATTGCAGACGGATGCATCGGAGGGCAAGGCACTCGCCGTTCTCGTGGCCGAACAGATACAGGCGCTGCATCACATCTATCATCTGACTGCGCAGCCGCATTGGGCCGAAGCCGTCGCAATGATCGGCGCCGCCAAAGAGGTCTTCGTCGCCACCCATGCCAGACTTGCCGGCTTCTCCAATCATTTCTGCCAGCGACTGACCCAGGCTCGCGACGGCGTGCGTGCGATCGACGGCGCGGGAAGCCGCTTCACGGAGCTTTTCGCCCGTTCCTTCGTCGACGATGCCGTGCTCGTCATCATCGATTGCCGGCGCTTCACCAGGTCGCGGCTGCTTGCGCGGACTGCCCGGCGCTACGGCTACAAGGTGATCTTGATTTCCGCCCAGCATGCGGACTGGCTGCCCGAACAGGCGAACATCGTCCTGCCTCTGCCGCCTGCCCGCGCGCCCGACGCGGATAACCTGCCGCCGCTGATCGCCTTGCTCGATTGTCTGTCCGAGGCGGTTATATTGAATGCCGGCGAGGAGGCGAGCCAGCGTCGCCGACGCATGGTGGAATATGCAACGATCCTCGGCGAGGCGACAAACCGCTGAGCCTTTGCTTCAATCTAACCAGCAAAGGCTCTATTCCACGGCTTCCAGCTCTGCCCGGTGACGATACATGGCAAGAAAGCGGCGATAATCGCGGTCGTAAAACGCCTGCCTGCTCCTGTCGGGAAGCCGTTCAACGCCGCCCGGATACATGGCTTTGCCCGCCGCCGCCAAATCTCTGTGTAAGCCGCAGGCAACCGATGCAGCGATCGCGGTGCCGAGCAGTACCGCCTCGTTCATGCCAGGCACGATGACCTTGCAGCCCGTCACATCCGAATAGAGTTCCATCAAAACGGGGTTCTTCACATGCCCGCCGGCCACATGCAGCGTATTCGGCACGTAGCCGTGATCTCTCATCTTTTCGAGGATATGACGTATGCCGAGCGCAATTCCGACTGCGGTCCGCCAATAGAGCGCGCAGAGCCCGTCGAAGGACGTATCGAGCGTCAGCCCGCTGACGACGCCGACGGCATGCGGATCGGCCAGCGGCGACCGGTTACCGTGAAAATCGGGAAGGACGAAGATCCGCGCACCGAGCGCGTCACCCTCCTCTGCCCTGAGTTCAGCGATGCGGGCGACGATCCTCTGATGCAGCACCGTGGTCGGCTCACCGCCGGCCGCATGCATGCGCACGATATGATCGAGCAGCGCACCGGCCGCCGATTGGCCAGCCTCGACGAGCCATGATTGCGGAAAGACCGCCTCGTAATACGGCCCCCACATTCCCTGGCTCGGCTTTCGCTCGCGGGAAAAGGCGACAACGCAGCTCGATGTCCCGGCAATCAGCGCAAGCTGATGCTCGAGCTTTGCCGGATCGCCGGCATAGCCGCTGAGCGTGCCGAGCGCGCCGGCATAGGCATCGATCATTGCGGTCGAGACATGGCAATCGGTGGTCAGGCCCAATGCTTCGGCAGCCTGCGGCGTCAACTTACCGATGCTCTCGCCGACGGCTGCCGTCTCATCCGGCAGATGGCCGCGTGCCAGCAGATCCTCAAGACCGATCTGCTGCAGGAAATCCTGCCGCCAGCCCTTTTCCTTGTGAGCCAGATAGTTCCACTTGGCTGTCAGCGTGCAGCGGGAGCGCGCAAGCGAACCGGTGGCCTTCCAGGTCAGGAAGTCAGCGAGATCGAAGAAATGGCCGGCCTTCTCCCAGGTCGCCGGCAGCTTCTTCTTCAGCCACATCAGCTTCGGCATTTCCATTTCCGGCGACATGACATTGCCGGAATGTTCCAGCACCTCATGCTTCGTCGCCGTACAGAAATCGGCTTCCTTCAGTGCCCGATGATCGAGCCAGACGATGGTGTCGAAACGCGTCTCACCGCCGGTGGAAACGCTGATCTGCCTGCCCTCGGTGTCACGCACCACAAGCGAACAAGTGGCGTCGAAACCGATCGCGCCAATAGCGGCCGCTTCAATGCAGGACTGGCCCATCGCGGTGCGCACCGCAATGCAGACGGCCGCCCAGATATCCTCGGAATCATGCTCGGCATGGTTCTCGCGCGGCCGATTCATGACAATAGGATGTTCAGCCTTGGCAAGCAGGTGGCCATGCGCGTCAAAGACACCGGCGCGTGCGCTACCCGTGCCGATGTCCACCGCAACCACATGATCACGCATCAATGCTGAGTCCCGTCCCGCTTTTGTTTGCGGACAAGGTGTATCAATTCCGGCATGGCGTCAAACACCACTTCCGGTGAAAGACGGTCGAGTTCTTCCCGGTATCCGGCGAAGTTGGCATGCGAGCCGCCGGTGAAGGCGAAGACCGTCATGCCCGCCGCTTTTGCTGCGGCAATACCGGCCGGACTGTCCTCGATGACGATGCAGTCGCGCGGCTCGACTTGCATTTTGCTGGCCGCGTAGAGGAACAGATCGGGCGCCGGTTTGCCGCGCTTGACCATGCTGGCGCTGAAGATATTCGGCAGCTTCGGTAGGAGCCCGGTGACTGAAAGCGACAGCCTGATCCGCTCGACCTGGCTCGACGAAGCTACACAGCAGGGAACACCAAGCGCATCGATCGTTTCGCCAATGCCCGCCATGGGTTTCAGCTCGGTGCGGAAGCGGGCGTAGAGATTGGTGCGGATGCCTTCGAGAAACGCCTCGTTGGCATGCACATTGAACTCCGTTTCCAATATGTCGATCAGGGTTGCAAGGCTGCGACCGAGGAAACGCTCATAGGCCTCGTCCTCGGTGATCGTCACGCCGAGGTCGGCCATCGCCCTGACGAGAACGCTGATCGAAATCGGCTCACTGTCGACGAGCACACCGTCGCAATCGAAAATGACCAGCCGTGGTTCAGCATCAGACATGGAAGACCCAACCTGAGTTCAGTTCGGACGCAACCGTCCTGCTTTGTCCGCAAGGCCGGGATGGCGGCAGAAACACCGCCACCGGGATTTCTTACACTGCGAGCTTGCCGTCGAGATAGAGCTGCAAGGTTTCCTTCGTGCCTTTTTCCCACAGGGTTTTGAGCGCATGGGCGAAACGCTTGCGGAAAAGCTCGGATTTCGCCACCTCGCCGAAAATATCGTCGAAGACGAGGAAGGCCGCGGGATCGTCCTTGGCCTTTACCGCCGCCTCGTGCAGACGGTCGGCGCTGACATCGTTGAAGACGATGTCCTTGCCGCTGTCGCTCTTGCCGAAGAAGTAGCGGCACCAGAGCGCAGAGACGAGCGCGAGGCCGACGACATCCCTACCTTGGCGCAGGTTGTCGAGCGTCGAGGGCAGGATGAATTTCGGCTGACGGTTGGAGCCATCCTGTGCCAGCCGCGGGATCGTGTCGGCGATCTTCGGGTTGAGGAAACGGCGTTCGATCAGCTTGAAATAATCGGCAAGCGACGTATCCGGCACCGGCGGTACGATCGGGATGATTTCCTCGTTTTCCAGCTTGGCGAGGAAGGCGCGGATCAGATCGTTCTCCATTGCCTCATGCACGAAATGAATGTCCATCAGCGCCGCCGGATAGGCGATCGCCGCATGGCCGCCGTTGAGGATGCGGATCTTCATATGCTCATAGGGCGTGACATCGGGTACGAAGGTGACGCCGACCTTTTCGAGCGCCGGGCGCCCCATCGGGAACTTGTCCTCCAGCACCCACTGCTTGAATTCTTCGCAATAGACCGGCCAGTTGTCCTCGATATCGAAAGTCTGCTTGAGGAAATCGATCTCGCGCTGGCTGGTCGCCGGCGTGATGCGGTCCACCATGCCGTTCGGGAAGGAGACGTTGGCCTTGATCCAGTCGGCAAAGGCAGGATCGGAAAGCTTGGCCGTTCCGACGACAGCATTTGCGGTGATGACGCCATTATGGGGAATGTTGTCGCAGGACATGACGGTGAAGGGCTCGACGCCCTTGTCTTTGCGCGCCTTCAGGCCGGCAACGATCAGACCGAAGACCGTCTTCGGCGCAGAGGGGTTCTGCCCGTCGGCGGCAATCGCCGGATGCGCCGGATTGAACTTGCCCGAGGCATCGATGAAGTAGCCGCCTTCGGTGATCGTCATCGAGACGATACGGATCTCGGGATCGGCCAGCTTGGCAATGATGACATCAGGTTCGCCGACCGGCAGGATATCGATCATCGGCGCGGTCACGCGCGCCGACGTCTTGTTGTTGTCCTGCTCGACGACGGTCGTCAGGAAATCCTGCGCCGCAAGCTTCTCGCGCATGGCCGCATCCGAGGGCAGGACGCCCGCACCGATGATAGCCCAGTTGTGATCGCTGCCGGCATTGAAGAGATCGTCGAGATAAATCGCTTGATGCGCGCGATGGAAGTTACCGACGCCGAAGTGCACGATGCCGGCTTTCAGCGACGCCCGCTCATAGGCCGGAATGGCTGCAGTCTTTGCTGCCTCGGCGAGCGTTGCCAGCGATAGTTTCCACGTCATGTTTCAGTCCTCTTGAAGGTCTTGCGAAAGGGCTTTCGTCCTCCCGGTAGCGCGGGCCGGACGAAGCCGCCCGGTCCGCATGTCTGCCCCCAGCCGGCGGCTGCCTCAGATGGCGAGACCGCTCTCGTTGAATTTATGGATGCGTATCTTGTCCGGCGTCAGGTAGACAGTATCACCGGCCTTGGACGCAAAGTCGCCGTTGCTGCGCGCCGTCACCATCCCGATACCCTCGACATCGACATGCAGGAACGTATCGGAGCCGAGATGTTCGGCCACCATGACCCTGCCCTTCCAGTCGCCGCTCTCGGTCGACAGCAGCACATGTTCTGGACGGATGCCGATCGTGTGCGCATTGAGCTGCGCAGCATTCTGCCCCTTGATGAAATTCATCTTGGGCGAGCCGATGAAGCCTGCAACGAAGAGGTTTCGCGGGCTGCGGTATAGCTCCAGCGGCGAACCGACCTGCTCGATATTGCCCCTGTTCAGAACCACGATCTTGTCGGCCATGGTCATGGCTTCCACCTGGTCGTGGGTGACATAGACCATCGTCGTCTTGAGCTGCTGGTGCAGCTCGCTGATTTCGATGCGCATGTTGACGCGCAGCGCCGCATCAAGGTTCGACAGCGGCTCGTCGAAGAGGAAGGCCGAAGGTTGGCGCACGATCGCACGGCCGATGGCGACACGCTGACGCTGACCGCCCGAAAGCTGGCGCGGCTTGCGGTCCAGATAGTCGCCGAGGTTCAGCACGCGCGCCGCATCGTTCACCTTGCGGTCGATCTCTGCCTTGTCCATGCCCGCCATCTTCAGCGGGAAGGCGATGTTGTTGCGCACGCTCATATGTGGATAGAGCGCGTAGGACTGGAAGACCATCGCCAGCCCTCGCTCGGACGGCGCCTTCTCGGTCGCATCCTTGCCGTCGATGACGATCTTGCCGCCGGAGACATCTTCGAGACCGGCGATCAGGCGTAGAAGCGTGGACTTGCCGCAGCCGGAGGGGCCGACGAAGACGACGAATTCGCCGTCCCTGATATCGAGATCGATCGAAGGGATGACCTTGGCTTCGCCGAAGACCTTCGAAACCTTTTGAAGGGTAATGCTGCCCATGTTTCTCTCCCTATGATCTTATTTCACCGCGCCGAAAGTCAGGCCGCGGACAAGTTGTTTCTGGCTGAACCAGCCGAGGATGAGGATCGGCGCGATCGCCATGGTCGAAGCCGCCGAAAGCTTGGCGTAGAACAGGCCTTCCGGGCTCGAATAGGAGGCGATGAAGGCCGTCAGCGGCGCTGCCTTGGAGGCCGTGAGGTTCAGCGTCCAGAAGGCTTCGTTCCAGGCGAGGATGATGTTGAGCAGCAGCGTCGAGGCGATGCCCGGCACCGCCATCGGCGTCAGCACATAGATGATTTCCTTGGCGAGCGATGCACCATCCATGCGGGCGGCTTCAAGGATCTCGCCGGGAATTTCCTTGAAGTAGGTGTAGAGCATCCAGACGATGATCGGCAGGTTGATCAGTGTCAGCGCGATCACCAGACCGGTGCGCGTATCGAGCAGGCCCGAATTGCGAAACATCAGGTAGATCGGGATGAGCGCGCCGACCGGCGGCATCATCTTCGTCGACAGCATCCACATCAGCACATCTTTGGTCCGCTTAGTCGGCGCAAAGGCCATGGCCCAGGCGGCGGGAATTGCGATGATGAGGCCGATCAGCGTCGAGCCGAAGGAGATCACCACCGAATTCATGAAGTGGCTGAGATAGTTGGAGCGGCTCTGCACCTCCGCGTAGTTCTCCGTCGTCCAGTGGAAGAACAGGAACTGCGGCGGCGAGGCGATCGCATCTGCCTCCGACTTGAAGCTCGTCAGGAAAGTCCAGAGGATCGGGAAGAAGATCAGGATGGCGAGCGTCCAGGCGATCGCGGTCATGATGACTTTACGTTGGGTAGTAACCTTTCTAGCCATCTCAAGCCTCCAGATTCTTGCCGACGAGGCGCACGAGGAAGATCGCAACGATATTGGCAAGCACGACCGCCACGATACCGCCCGCCGAAGCCCCGCCGATATCGAACTGCAGCAGCGCCTGTACATAGACGAGATAGGTGAGGTTCGTGCTCTGCGTGCCCGGGCCGCCATTGGTGGTGACGAGGATTTCGGCAAAGACCGACAGCAGGAAGATCGTCTGGATGAGGATCACTACCGTGATGGCGCGGGCCATGTGCGGCAGGATGATATAGATAAATTTCGAGATCGCTCCGGCGCCGTCCATCTCGGCGGCTTCCTTCTGCTCTTCATCGAGCGACTGCAGCGCCGTGAGCAGGATGAGCGTGGTGAAGGGAAGCCATTGCCAGGCGACGATCAGAATGATCGAAAACAGCGGGACGCTTGCCAGCCAGTCGATCGGCTGCAGGCCGACAGCCTTTGCCATATAGGCGAAGAGGCCGTTGACCGGATTCATGAACATGTTCTTCCAGACAAGCGCTGCCACCGTCGGCATGACGAAGAAAGGCGCGATGACCAGGATACGCACGATTCCCTGACCGTAAATGTCCTGGTCGAGCAGCAGCGCAAAGAGGATACCGCCGACGACGGTGATCAGAAGCACACCGGCGACCAGCACCAGCGTATTGATGAGCGCTGCGAAGAAGGCCGGATCGGTGAGGAAGTATTGGTAGTTTAAGAGACCGACGAAACTCTCCATGCCCGGGCTGAGCAGATTGTAATTCAGCAGGGAGAAGTAAATCGTCATCGCCAGCGGGACGATCATCCACGCGAAGAGCAGCACCACGGACGGTGCTATCATCAGGCGTGCTGCGGAGCGAGTGTGGAACGTTGCCATAGCAATCACCGGTCTGATCTGAAGCGGAAATGGCTGCGAAACAGCTTTGGAAAAAGCGGCCGCCGATACAGTTCGGATGATCGGCGGCCCGGAGGTGCGGAATGTCAAGCATTCCGTACATGCTCAGGAGGTTTTACTTGATATAGCCCGCCTTGGTCATTTCGCGGGTGGTCAGCTGCTGCGCGCTCTGCAGGGCCTGGTCGACCGAGATCTGGCCGGCAAGAGCTGCGGAGAACTGCTGGCCGACAGCCGTGCCGATGCCCTGGAATTCCGGGATCGCCACGAACTGGACGCCGACATAGGGAACCGGCTTGACAGTCGGCTTGGTCGGGTCGGCGGAGTTGATGCTGTCGAGCGTCATCTTCGCAAACGGAGCGGCCTTCTGGTAGTCGGCATTCGCATAGAGCGAAGTGCGGGTGCCGGGAGGTGCGTTCAGCCAGCCTTCCTTTTCGGCGACGAGATTGGTGTAGTCCTTGCTGGTTGCCCAGGCGATGAACTTCTCGGCGGCTTCAGACTTCTGCGAGCCTGCCGGAATGGCGAGGTTCCAAGCCCAGAGCCAGTTGCCGCGCTTGCCGAGGCCCTTGTCCGGAGCCAGCGCAAAGCCGACCTTGTCGGCAACCTGCGACTGCTTCGGATCGGCCACGAAGGAAGCAGCAACCGTTGCGTCGATCCACATGCCGCACTTGCCGGTCTGGAAGAGCGCCAGATTTTCGTTGAAGCCGTTGGAAGAAGCACCCGGAGGGCCGGCTTCCTTCATCAGGTTGACGTAGAAGGTCAGCGTGTCCTTCCACTCGGGCTGATCGAACTGCGGCTTCCACTCTTCATCGAACCAGCGAGCGCCGAAAGAGTTCGACATCGCCGTCAGGAAGGCCATGTTTTCGCCCCAGCCGGCCTTGCCGCGCAGGCAGATGCCGTAGATTTCCTTGTCCTTGTTGGTGATCTTCTTCGCAGCGTCTGCGATGAAGTCCCAGGTCGGCGCGTCGGGCATCTTCAGGCCGGCGGCGTCGAACAGGTCCTTGCGGTACATGACCATGGAGCTTTCGCCGTAGAACGGAGCTGCATAGAGCTTGCCGTCCTGGCTGATGCCGCTGCGGATAGCCGGCAGCAGGTCATTCACGTCGTAGCTGTCGCCGAGATTGTCGAGCGGCAGCAGCCAGCCCTGCTTTGCCCAGATCGGAACTTCATAGGTGCCGATCGTGAGCACGTCATACTGGCCACCCTTGGTCGCGATGTCGGTCGTGACCTTCTGGCGCAGTACGTTTTCTTCGAGGGTTACCCATTCAAGGTCGATGCCGGGATTTTTCGCCTTGAAGTCATCCGTCAGCTTCTGCATCCGGATCATGTCGCCGTTGTTCACGGTCGCGATTGTCAGCGTCTCGGCCGAAGCCATGCCGGCAAACGCCATTGCCGAGCAGGCGCCCAGCAGGAAAGTTCTCAATGTCATATCTTCCTCCCAGAAGATGAGTAGTGAGCATTCGCTTTGCTCATGGGCAATTACTCATCAGCGGAGAAAATTTGTCAATTGGCAATCGTTGCTGCGATGCCGAACAATCGAGCTATAGCATTGATTCAGAAAGGTAATATTTTTGCTCAGTTATTGAGCAAAAACTCAGCGGTCTCTTCGTCCGTGATCAAACCGTTCACCTGATGGCCGCTGATGGCCGCCCTGATCGCCTTGAACTTGCGCTTGCCCTTGGCAATCCCGATGACGACAGACGAATCGCGCGGCGGGATCGGAGCCGATGCGACACGCTCGTTGATCGGGTTGTCGAGCAGCTTGCCGTCGGCGTCGAATATCCAGCCGCAAATCTCGCCCGCCGCGCCGCCGCGCATCAGTTCCATCATCTCGTCCTTCTCGAGGAAACCGTCGACGCAGAGCGGGCCGTCGATCCCGAGCTCGCCGATACCGACGAAGGTCACATCCGCCTGTGCGCTGATCGCCAGCGTCGAGCGCACGAGCTGCTGGCCATGCAGAAGCTCGCGCTCCTCCGCCGAGGTGACGAGAACCGGCAGCGGCATCGGATAGTGCCGCGCCTTCACGGCATCGGCCATGCTGAAGATGACGTTGTAATAGGCGGCCGAACCGTCCGGGGCGATATTGCCCGTCAGCGAAACGATGCGGTGATTGGGACATTCGATCGCCGGCAACTGGTCGACGGCCGCCTTCAGCGTTCGCCCGGTGCCGACCGCGAGCACGATCGGATCGGGGCGCTTCAGCCAGCGCTCGATCTCGGAAGCTGCCGCCTCCGCAATGCCGACCGTCGTCGATGATGAGCCTGGATCGCTCGGAACGACCTCGACGTGCTTAAGACCGAATTTCTTGCGCAGCTGATTACCGAGTTCGAGGCAGGCGGCAATCGGATGGTCGAGCCGTACCTTGATCAGCCGCTCGGCCACGGCGAGCGAGACAAGCCGCTGTGCCGACTGGCGCGAAATGCCCATGGCGGACGCGATTTCATCCTGCGTACGGCCGGCAACATAATAGAGCCAACCGGCGCGCGCCGCGTCATCCAGCCGTCCGGAGGTCTCCGATCTCTTCACCATCTATCGCCGCCATTGATTTCTTTGAGTCTGTCTGGCGCCAGATCAAACCAAAAATCGGGCAAATGTCGAGGGCGTTGAAAAAGTGAGCAGCCAGTTCTTTATCCGAACCACTGCATGACGATGTAGATGGCAGCCTTGAAGAGACCGTAGATCACCCCACCGGCAACAGTGACGGAAACCGCCGTCATGACGAAGCCAAGGAGCGAAAACAGCCCGTCCCGGCCGAGAATTGCAAAGGCAAAGACGGAAATCGCAATCGCCGGCAGGATATTGCCGAGCGGCACCGGCAGCACGAGAACGATCGCCAGCACCAGGCAGCAGAAGCCCGCCAGATATTCCGCAGGCGGCTCCACGAAAATGCTGAGCCGCGGCTGCAGCATGCGTTCCGCCCAGGCGAGCCAGGGATGGATGCGCCCAACGATCGTCTCGAAATCCTCCCGTCGCATGGAGCGCGCCGCAATTGCCTTCGGCAACCACGGCTTCAAGCCGAAGGTGAGCTGCGCAGCGAGGAATACCAGGGGAGCGCCGAGCAGCGAGGAGGTGCCGGGCGGTGTTGGAAAGGCGTTCGGCAATGCGAAGATCAGCATCAATGCGCCGATCGCCCGGTCGCCCATCGTCTGGAACAGATCTCCGATCGACACTCGTTCACGGCTTCGATCCGCCGCCATCTGTCGCAGGATGGAGGAAAGCCGCCGGCCTTTTGGGCGCGGCCTGCGAGTGGTCGTTCTATTGGCTTCGGTATTTTCGATGGTCATGAATCCGGCATCGGCAGGTGAATAATGAAAAGCTTGCCCGTGCAATATGCCAATAGCATGACCCTGACGGATGAAAATTTCGGTGCGCGCATGCCAGTAACTTAGTTCATTTATCGAATAATCCTTGTAATTCCCCGCCAAGAGTGCGAGCAGACGCCGACACAGACAATCGGCAGACACCAGATGATCATTTCATTCGATATCGGTGGCTCCGCCATCAAGGGCGGAATTGCGCGTTCAGAATCCGACATCGTACCGCTCGGCCGCCGCCCGACGCCGAAGGACGATTTCCCGGCTTTCGTCAAAACGCTGAAGAGCTTTATCACCGAGGCCGGCGAACAACCCTCCCGCATTGCGCTCTCGATTGCCGGCGTCGTCGACCCGGACACGCAGCGCCTGATCGTCGCCAACATACCCTGCATCCACGGCCGCAATCTCGCTGCCGATCTGGAGGCTACGCTCGGCCTGCCCGTGCTGATCGCCAATGATGCCGATTGCTTCGCCATGGCGGAAGCCGAGCTCGGCGCCGGCCGCGGCCACCGCATCGTCTTCGGCGCCATCCTCGGCACCGGCGTCGGCGGCGGCATCGTCTCCGATGGTCGCCTCATCAATGCGTCAGGCGGATTTGCGGGAGAATGGGGCCACGGCCCGATTATCGCGTCGCAGGCAGGCACTCCGCCGGTCGCCATTCCCGCTTATGCCTGCGGCTGCGGCCAGAAAGGCTGCGTCGATACCGTCGGCGGCGCACGCGGCCTGGAACGCCTGCACAAGACGCTGCACGATCTCGACCTCTCCAGCGAAGAAATCGTCACCAACTGGCGCAAAGGCGAGGAAAAGGCCAACCGCACCATCGACGTCTATGTGGATCTCGTCGCTTCGCCGCTGGCGCTCGCTGTCAACATAACGGGCGCAACGATCGTGCCAGTCGGCGGCGGCCTATCGAATGTCGAACCGCTTCTCGCCGAACTCGATCAGGCAGTGCGTGCCCGTATCCTGCGGAAATTCGATCGGCCGCTGGTGGTGCGCAGTGAATGCCGCATCGAACCCGGTCTGATCGGCGCAGCGCTTCTGGGTCTGAAGGCCGAAGCAGCCTGAAGCAATTCCAGCAAAAGTGTGCAGCGGGTTTGCGTCCGGAATTGCGTAATAACCAACTTTAAAGCTTCGGCCACATCCTGACGATCGCGGCGAAGCGCAGCCAGTCCTTTCGGAGTGTCGGGGTCCAGGCAGCTTCCGCAACCGCCGACAGCCGCGGGAAGACCAACCGGTTGAAATAGGCCCTCGAGACGAAATTTTCGCCCCAGATGCAAGCCTGGATGCCACGCATCCGCTCTCTCAACTCCTCTGGGAACTCGCCCTCGGGTTCGTATGCATAGGTCTTTTCCGGTGGCGTGAAACCAGCCCAACTCGCACCCGGCTCTCCCCAGCCTTCCGCCTGGGCCATATCGAGATAATAGGCCTGCCCCGGCGTCATGACGATATCATAGCCCTCGCCCGCCAGCTCGATGCCGACCTCCGGCTTCTCCCAGGCCATCAGCAGCGTGCCGTCGCGATCGACGCCGCCGCCATGCGAGACCTCGTTCCAGCCGGCAAGCTTCTTGCCGCGTTCGGCAAGCATGGCCTTGATCCGCCGCATGAAATGCGACTGGAGCTCGGCCGTGCCGGCAAGCTTTTCCTTCTCCATCAATGCTTTGCAGGCCGGTGAGGCGAGCCAGGAACCATGCGGCACCTCATCCCCGCCGATATGGAGATAGTCGAAGGGAAAGAGTGCTGCCACCTCGTCGAACACCTTGCCCAGGAATTCATAGGTGAACTCAATCGCCGGATTGAGCGCATTATTCGGATAGCCCTGCACCGAGCGGTAGCTGCCCGGCGCCTCCTGCCCATCGACAAGCTTTGGCAGAGAAAAGAGAGCGGCTGCGCTGTGCCCGGGAATATCGATCTCGGCCACGACATCGACATGAAGTGCAGCGGCGTGAGCGACGATCCGGCGCGCGTCGTCCTGCGTGTAATATCCCGATCGCGGTTCGGCCCCGTCACCAAGCTGCGGCACGAGAACCTCATCCGGCCCGCGTTTTGCGCCGATCTCCGTGAGCTCCGGATAGGCCTTGATCTCCAGTCGCCAGGCCTCATCGTCGGTCAGATGCCAATGGAAAATGTTGAGCTTGTTCCAGGCGAGGATATCGATCAGCCGCTCGATATCCTCGACCGGATAGAACTGCCTGCTGACATCGAGATGACAGCCGCGCCACTCGTAACGAGGCTGGTCGGCAATATCGCCGAAGACGGGAAACTGGAAGATCTCGGCATCCCGGCGCGCACCGTGCAGCAATTGGGCGAGGCTGATAAGCCCGTAGAACCGCCCTACCGCATCATCCGTGGCGAGAATGATTTCCTGTGCCGTGAAGCGTAGTTCATAAGCGGTCGGCATGATCGAGGATTCCGTCTCGAAGCGGATCGGCCGACCACCCTGGACCGGCTGCAGCGTGAAAGGCACGTTGTCGGCGGGAAAGAGTCGTTGGTAGAGTGCCAGCACCTTCGCCACCGCCTTGATATCTTCGGCGCGCGAGCCGGCCGCCGGATAAAGCGCGACGGGCGGCACCTCGTCCGGCCGCATTGATAGGGAGAGCGGCCAGGGCAGCAGCGAAAACGGCTCCGTCACCTCGCCTCTCGGCAGCAGCTCAGGCAATTCGCCGCGCTCTGCGCCATCAAGCATCAGATCGCCGAAGCTGACGGGGACATGCCGGCCATCGGCAAGCGTAAGATAGGCGGATTTGATGCCCGCCGTGATGTGCTTCGGGCCATTCGCCAGCCCCTCCACAGTAAACTGCCAACTGTCGCCAGGCTTGAGCGTGAGCCCATCAGGCGGAGAATACTCATGAAAATTCGCAACGCGCCGCTTGAGCACGGCACCTTCCGCGGCATGTCCGTCCGCCACGCGGGTGAGCGAAGTATAGGCGAGCGTAAAACCGGAGAGCGGTTCGTCAGAAAGGTTGAAGAGCGTGAAAGTGAAGCGCCCGAAACGTCCTTCGACCGGGCTCCAGCTCGCTTCTAAACGGTAATCGGCCACAGTCATATCCTCCCTCCAACGAATATAGGGCGATCTTTACTCCCGTTTAGCGCCCCCGTCTCCTCGACGGCAGCATTCTGTACGCCGATGGCGTGCGCGGCGACCACATGCTCTGGCAGACGCTCTACTACCGCCGCAAGCACGAAGGCCCGAAACAAAAGATGAGTGAGACAAAGGATGAGTGAAACAAAAATGGCGCGGCCTCGACCGCGCCATGCGCCATTGTCTCATTCGGCTGCCAATGCCGGCGGATGATGGATGTCACCATCCGCCTCTTCCTGGTTGGCATTGGCATGTTCGTCATTCCTGGCCTTCGGCTCACGGCCGAAGAACAGAGCGTAGCCGGCCGGCAGTACGAGGATGGTCAGCACGGTGGCGACCAGGATACCGCCCATCATGGCGTAGGCGAGTGGACCCCAGAAGACGCCGCGCGAGATCGGGATCAGCGCCAGCACGGCTGTCAGCGCCGTCAGCATGATCGGCCGGAAGCGGCGGACGGCAGCTCCGACGATCGCCTCCTGCCTGTACATGCCCGCCTTGATGTCCTGATCGATCTGGTCGACGAGGATGATCGAGTTGCGGATGATGATGCCGAGCAGCGCGATGACGCCGAGGATCGCCACGAAGCCGAAAGGCGCACCGCTGATCAACAGGGCCGAGGCGGCACCGATGATGCCGAGCGGGCCGGTGGCGAAGACCAGCATCGCCTTGCCGAAATGCTGCAGCTGCGCCATCAGCAGGATCATGATGACGACGAGCATGATCGGCGCCTTGGCGGCAATCGAGGCCTGGCTTTCGGCCGAATCTTCGGCACCGCCCTGGATCTCGATCTTGTAGCCGGCCGGCAGGCTGTCGCGCAGATCCTTCATGTCGTTGTACAGCTTGGTCACGACGTCATTCGACTGAACATTATCAGGCAATGTCGCACGCACGGATATGGTCGGCAGGCGGTCGCGCCGCCATTCGACGCCTTGTTCCATTGACGGCACGACCTTGGCGATCTGCGAGACCGGAACGAAACCGCCGAAATCCGTCGGTACATAGACCGAGTTGACGGCTGAGAGCAGCGAACGGTTGGCATCCGGCTCGCGGGCGACGATCGACACCGTCTCTTCGCCGTCGCGGAAGTCGTCGAGCGGCGCGCCGGACATGGCGGTCTGCAGCATCTGGCGGACGCGCTGCGAGGTGACGCCAAGCGCACGGGCACGGTCCTGGTCGATGACCAGCTTCATCGCCGGCACCGGCTCCAGCCAGTCGTCATGAACAGCGCCGAGCATCGGGTCCTTGGCGAAGCGTTCCTTTACCTGATCGGCGATCTCACGCACTTCCCCACGGTCCGGACCCATCACGCGCATCTGTACCGGCCAGCCCGTCGGCGGGCCGAGGAACAGACGGTCGACCTTGCCACGGATGGATGGGAAATCTTCCGCAAGGATCGTCCTGAGCTTGGTGATGAGGCGTTCACGGGCCGGCTCGTCATTGGCCATGATCAGGAGCTGCGCATAGTTCGGGTTGCTAAGCTGCTGGTCGAGCGGCAGGAAGAAGCGCGGCGCGCCTTCGCCGATATAGGTGGCGATGAACTTCTTATCCGGATCGTCCATCATCTTGGCTTCCAGCGCCTTGGCCTGGACTTCCACTTCCTTGATGCTGGTGCCCTCGGGCAGCCAGAGATCGACGAGGATTTCCGGGCGCGAGGATTGCGGGAAGAAGTTCTGCGGAATGAACTGGAAGCTCCAGAGGCTGGCAACGAAGGTGGCGAGCGTCAGCACAACCACGATGACGCGATGGCGCACCGCCCAGCCGACCGTATGGCGCAAGCCGCGATAGAAGCGCGTGTCGAACACGTCATGATGCTCGCCCGCATGATGACGCTGCTTCAGGATCATGTAGCCGAGCCACGGCGTGAAATAGACCGCCACGAACCATGAGGTCACCAGCGCGATACCGACCACATAGAAGAGCGAACGCACATATTCGCCGGCCGTCGAGGCCGCAAAGCCCACCGGAATGAAGCCGGCCGTGGTGATCAGCGTACCCGTCAGCATCGGGAAGGCGGTCGAGGAATAGGCAAAACTCGCCGCATCGATCTTGACGAGACCTTCCTCGAGCTTTCGCTCCATCATTTCGACGACGATCATCGCATCGTCGACGAGCAGGCCGAGCGCGATGATAAGCGCACCGAGCGAAATGCGCTGCAGGTCGATACCGAGTTCGTACATGATGGCGAAGGTCGCAGCCAGAACCAGCGGAATGGCGATGGCGATGACAAGACCCGAACGCCAGCCGATCGACAGGAACGAGACGACGAGCACGATGGCCAGCGCTTCGCCGAGTGCATGCATGAACTCGCTGACCGCATCCGTCACGACGTCAGGCTGGTTGGAGATCTGGTCGACGGCGACGCCATAGGGCAGCGAGTCCTCGAAGCGCTTGTAGGTCGCCTCCACATCCTTGCCGACATCGGTGACCTTGAAGCCTTTGGCCATGACGACGCCGACTTGAACACTCTCGCGACCGTTATAGCGGTACTTGCGCTGATAGGGATCTTCGAGGCCGGAGGTGACGGTGGCGATATCGCCAAGGCGCGTCACCTGATTGCCAGAACGCAGGCGCAGTTCGCGGATATCCTCCACCTTGTGAACATTGCCTTCCACGGAGATACGAACCGAGCGCAGGCCGGTATCGACGTTGCCGGCCGGATCGACGGCGTTCTGGCCCTTGATGGCGTTCTGCAGGTCAGGGATCGTCAGTCCGCGCTCGGCGAGCGCTTTGGAGGAGACGTCGATATAGATCTTTTCCGGCTGATCGCCGATGATGACCGCCTTCTCGACGCCTGGCGTCGTCAGCAGCATGTCGCGCGCCTGGATCGCGAACGTCTTCAGCTCCGGATAGGAATAACCATCGCCGCTGATCGAATGCAGCGTGATGAACGTATCGCCGAATTCATCGTTGAAATAGGGACCGAGTAGGCCCTGCGGCAGGTCGCCACTGATGTCGCCGACCTTCTTGCGCACCTGATAGAAGGCGTCCGCGACCTGAGCTGAATCCGTGTCACCCTTCACCTGCACGGTGATGATGGTGCTGCCGGCGCGTGTGTAGGACTTTACCCAGTCGAGATGCGGGGTTTCCTGCAGTTTACGTTCGATCTTGTTGGTGACCTGGTCTTCCATGTCCTGAAGCGAGGCGCCAGGCCAGAGCGCCTGTACCACCATGACGCGGAAGGTGAAATCAGGGTCTTCCTTCTGGCCCATGCGTGTCAGGCCGAGCACACCGGTAATCAGGATCAGTCCGAACAGGAACCGCGCGATGCTCGGATGGCCGATTGCCCAGCGCGAAAGGTTGAAGGGGCGCTTTTCAGTGGTGGTGGTATCCATGGTCGTGTTCCCTCTCCCTGACCGTTCAGCGGACGGCTGCTTCCGTTTCGGCGGCAGCCGATTGCTGGTTGGGAAGCTTGACCTTCAGGTTTTCGCTCATGAATTGTGTGCCGGCTGCCACGACGAGATCGCCGTTATCGAGCCCCTTGGCGACACGAACGCCATCGCCGGTGAAATCCGCAATCTCGACGCCACGGACATGGACGGTTTCCGTTCCACGGTCGACGGTCCACACGACCTGCTTGCCATCCTTCTGTGCCAGTGCGCTGAGCGGGATGGAAACATAGGTGTCCGCATTGCTGACATCGGCTTCGATCGTCGCCGTCATCCCGAGCAGCACGCGCGGATCGTTCGGCAGGCTGACACGCACGGCGAAGGTGCGCGACTGCTGGTCGGCACTGCCCGCGACCTCGCGAACGGTGCCATCAAGCACCAGCTGGTCATCGGACCAGAAGCTCGCCTTGACGGTCTTGCCCGGCTTGAACTGCGCGATATCGTTTTCCGGCACCGCGATCTGCACTTCCTTCTCACCATCGACGGCAACGGCAACCACCGGCGTGCCGGACCCTACGACCTGTCCGACATCGGCATTGATGGTGGTCACGATACCGCTATGGTCCGCCTTGAGTTCCGTATAGCTCACCTGGTTCTTCGCCTGGTCGAGCGCGGAAGCGGCAGCATCCCGGCTCGAAATCGCCTGGTCATGGCTGAGCGAAGCCTGCTCGACCTGGGATTTCGGCGCGACATTCTTGTCGAAGAGCTGCTCGGCGCGACGGTTGGCGATATCGGCCGTCTCGACGGCCTTTTCAGCGGCGGCGAGATTGGCGTCGGCAGTCTTCACCGCAAGCTGGTAGTCGGTCGAGTCGATCCGCGCGAGAACGTCACCCGGCTTCACCTGCTCGCCGATATCGACGAGGCGCTCGGTGATCTTGCCGCCGACGCGGAAGCCGAGGTTCATTTCCGTGCGCGCCCTTACCGATCCGGAATAGTCCAGCGTGCGGGTATCGCCAGCCTTGGCGATCTCGACCACCTTGACCGGCCGGATGACCTCCTTAACCTCTGCCTTTTCTTCCGTGCAGCTTGCAACGCCGAGACCGACCGCACCAAGGAGCGCGAGGCTCATGACGGACGGCATGCGGTTGCTGAAGGTCTTGAGCGAAAACATCTTTCGCACTCCTGATTATCTAGGGTTTTCTTGGGCGACCTTGGCCGCGATTATTTTCTGAGTGCCCTGATCGCAAATTCGATCAGTTCGTCCACGGTCGCCCGGTTTGTCTTGGCAAGACATTGGGCCACCATCTGCGGGTGGCAGAGATTGATGGTCGCCGCCCCAAAGCAGCGGGAGGCGATCTCGGGGTCCTGTTCGGCGAATTCACCGGCAGCGATGCCGTCGCGGATAACGTCGGCAAGCAATGCGTGAATGGAGTCGATGTGCTTCTCGATGACATGCCAGTCGCGTTCGATCGCGACGATCACCATCTCATGCACTTTCTGCTGATCGAGCATCATGTCGAGCGTCAGCTGGTACTGGCTGCGCACGTACTGGCGCAGCCGGTCGGAAGCGCTGATCTTCTGATGGCAGATATTGGCTGCAAGCGCATAGCTCATCGCCAGCATGCGTCCGCAGATCGCCTGGTGGATCTCAACCTTGGAGGCGAAGAAACGGTAGATATTGGCAGGCGACATGCCGAGATCGCGGGCAACGTCCGCAACCGTCGTCTTGGAATAGCCGTAGTGGCGGAAAAGCCGCTCCGCCGCATCGAGAATACGGGTGATATTTTCCTGCCGCGTGACGTCGAGCGTATTTTCCGCGATGTCATTCATGGGTTTCAGGCCTGATATTTTACGACTGACGAAATTCGAATTTCGTCAGTCGTAAAATATCATCCTTCATTTGTCAATGATTTTGCGATGCAAACAAAAGTGCCGCAGCCTCGGAGAGCTGCGGCATCAGAATAAAAACAGGCTTGAAGGATCAGGCGAGCTTGACGTCGAGCGTGATCGGAACGGCCGAGAGAGCCTTGGAAACCGGGCAACCCGCCTTTGCCTTGCCGGCAAGTTCCTCGAACTTTGCCTGGTCGGCGCCGGGAATGCTGCCGGTCAGCGACAGGTGGATGGCGGTGATGGCAAAGCCGCCCTCGACGCTTTCAAGCGTCACCTTGGCGGAAGTTTCCATGTGGTCGGCCTTGAGGCCGGCTTCGCCGAGGATCAGCGACAGCGCCATAGTGAAGCAGCCTGCATGAGCAGCGCCGATAAGCTCTTCCGGGTTGGTGCCGGGAATGCCTTCGAAGCGGCTTGCGAAGCCGTATGGGTAATTGTTCAGCGCACCGCTCTGGGTCGAGATCAGACCCTTGCCGTCCTTGAGACCGCCCGACCACTGAGCCGAACCTGTACGATTGATCTGCATGCCGTCCTCCTGTTTCGATTGGTTTTCGAAGCGTTGTGCCGCTCCACCGCGAAGGACATTCTGCCCTTCCGACCGGCAATATAGTCCTCTATCCGCGGAAGACGACACCAGATTGAATTCCAATCATCATACAAGAAGATTGCTTGTGTATGATGATTGCTTTAAAAGACTTGGCCACGAGGAATCTTCCGATGCAGCCCGCAGCAAGACGCGATGAAAAAACTGCGGCGCCCGAGCGCCGGCCGCGCGTCCGCCGTAACGTGACGGCGGCGATTGCCGAGGATATCTGCGCCAACCGATACCCCGCCGGTACGCTGTTGCCGCGCGAAAACGATCTCTGCGACCTCCATGGCGTCAGCCGCACCGTCATCCGAGAATCCCTGAAAGTCCTGGAATCCAAGGGCCTCGTGCGCGGCAAGCCACGCATCGGCACCACCGTCTGCGACAAGGACGAATGGAACATCCTCGATCAGGATGTGCTGGAGTGGATGGGGCCGCATCTCGGCGACTTCGACTTGCTGGCGAGTATCCTGGAGGCCCGCCGCACGATCGAGCCGGCCGCGGCCGAATATGCCGCAAGCCGCGCGACCGCCAAGGAGATCGCCGATCTGGAGGAAGCCTGGCAGCGCATGCAATCGGCGAGCGACGATCCCGAAGCCTTCACCGAGGCGGATCTCCTCTTTCATACGGTGCTTCTCAAGGCGAGCCATAACCAGGTCTTCCGCCGCCTCGCCGGCGCCATCCATGCCGCCCTGAAATTCGCGCTTCACGCGTCGAACCTCGCCATGCCGGATCACCGGGAAGCGATCGCCATTCATGGCAAGGTCGTGGAGGCACTGCGCCTGCGCGACGCGGCAGAGGCGCGCGATTGCGTCAACCGAATTCTCGACCTCGCCAAACGCGACCTCACCGCCGCCGGCCGGACGAAATAAACGAACTCTGAGCAATATCGGCGGCTTCGTTCGCCGATGGGAACACGAAGCGAAACGAAAGCACGATTTCCATGAAGATCACCAAACTGACCACTTACATCGTCCCGCCGCGCTGGCTGTTTCTGAAGATCGAAACCGATGAAGGTATCGTCGGGTGGGGTGAACCGGTCGTCGAAGGCCGCGCGCTGACCGTCGAGGCCGCCGTTCACGAACTCGCCGATTATCTAGTCGGCAAGGACCCTTTCCTCATCGAAGACCACTGGACCGTCATGTATCGCGGCGGCTTCTACCGCGGCGGCGCCATCCACATGTCAGCAATCTCCGGCATCGACCAGGCGCTCTGGGACATCAAGGGCAAGGCACTGGGACAGCCGATCCATTCGCTGCTCGGCGGCCAGGTACGCGACCGCATCAAGGTCTATTCCTGGATCGGCGGCGACCGCCCTTCCGACGTCGCCCGCAACGCCAAGGACGTTGTGGCCCGTGGCTTCAAGGCCATCAAGCTCAACGGCTGCGAAGAAATGCAGATCGTCGACACCAACGAAAAGATCGACAAGGCCGTCGAAACCATCGCCACGATCCGCGAGGCGATCGGCCCGCATATCGGCATCGGCGTCGATTTCCACGGCCGTGTGCATAAGCCGATGGCCAAGGTTCTCGCCAAGGAGCTCGAGCCCTACAAGCTGATGTTCATCGAGGAACCGGTACTGTCCGAGCACCGCGAGACGCTCAAGGAAATCGCCAACCATTGCTCGACGCCGATCGCGCTCGGCGAACGCCTCTATTCCCGTTGGGATTTCAAGTCGGTCCTGTCGGACGGCTATGTCGATATCATCCAGCCCGATCTTTCGCATGCCGGCGGCATCACCGAATGCCGCAAGATCGCCGCCATGGCCGAAGCCTATGACGTGGCGCTCGCGCCCCACTGCCCGCTTGGTCCGATCGCGCTTGCCGCCTGCCTGCAGGTCGATGCCATCTCTTACAATGCCTTCATTCAGGAGCAAAGCCTCGGCATCCATTACAACAAGGGCAACGACATTCTGGATTACATTTCCAACAAGGAAGTCTTCCAGTACGCCGACGGTTTCGTCTCCATTCCGCAAGGTCCCGGCCTCGGCGTCGAAGTGGACGAGGCCTATGTCATCGAGCGCGCCAAGGAAGGCCACCGCTGGCGCAACCCGATCTGGCGCCATGAAGACGGAAGCTTCGCCGAATGGTAAACGAAGGGCCGCGAAAGCGGCCCTTTTTCATTAGCTCTGTCGGATAACGGGCAGCTCGTCCGTCATAGTGGAAACTCAAAGAGGAGATTTTACCATGGCCAGAGCCATTGCAGTCATCATCGCCCGCATCATCTTCAGCTTCATCTTCTTCATGGCGGCCGGCTTCAAGTTTGCCGATATCGGCGCGACGGCAGCCTATATCACCGCGGCCGGCTTTCCGGCGGCGACATTCTTCACCTGGATCGCTGCTTTCTTCGAGATCGCGCTGGCGCTCGCCTTCATCACGGGCGCCTTCTTCACCGAGGCCAGCCTGCTTGCCGGCATTTACGTGATCTTCCTCGCCTTCTCCTTCCATGGCCCCTCGCACTGGCAGCAGAACCAAGCCGAGTTCGGCTTCTTCGTCGATCACTTCACCTTCCTCGCCGGCCTGCTCTTCGCCGCCGTTCACGGACCGGAGAAATGGGCGCTGCGTCACAGCCTCCTGAAATGGTAGTCATCGCCCGAGCGTCCGGAACCAAGAGCCGCCCCGATCATTGCCTTACCGGCAACCGCAAAGAGGAACGGCCGATGGAGTTGCAGGGAAAGACCGCATTGGTGACCGGCGCAGGCTCCGGCATCGGCAAGGCAACCGCATTGAAGCTCGCCGCCGAAGGCGCAAAGGTCGCGGTGCTGAGCCGCACCGAAAGCGAGGTGCAACGGACCTGCCAGGAGATTATTGCCGCCGGCGGCCAGTCGATCGAACTGACCGCCGATACCAGCGATGAAGCGCAGATGCGGACTGCCATCGAGAAAATGACCGAGACTTTCGGGGGCATCGATATCGTCATCGCCAATGCCGGCATCAACGGTGTCTGGGCGCCGATCGACGACCTCAAGCCCGAAGAATGGGATCGGACCATGGCCGTGAACCTGCGCGGCACATATATGACCCTGCATCTGACCGTCCCCTATCTGAAGATGAACGGCGGCTCGATCGTCGTGGTCTCCTCCATCAATGGCACACGCACCTTCACGACACCCGGCGCCACGGCCTATACCGCGACCAAGGCGGGGCAGGTCGCGATGGTCCAGCAACTGGCGCTGGAGCTCGGCAAACACGGCATCCGCGTCAATGCCGTCTGCCCCGGCGCCATCGAAACCAGCATTTCCGCCAACACTACGACGCGTCACCGCGAGGAAACCGAGGTGCCCGTCATCTGGCCGGAGGGCGAAATCCCCATCACCGGCGGCAAGGCGGGATCGAGCGAAGATGTCGCCGAAACGATCCTCTTCCTCGCCTCCGAGCGCGCCAGGCATATTACCGGCACGCCGGTCTGGATCGACGGCGGACAGGGATTGCTGCGTTAGGGCAATTGCATGGAGCGAATAGCCGACCTGCATCCTATGCAGGCCTTGAACGCGGATAGATCTTGCTGGTCAGCCGTTCAGCCGCGCACTTTCCAGCGTATAGAGCAGCTGAGGGCGCTTGACGCCGCGCAGAGCATAGCGGCCGATACAGGCGAGGACGTTCCGCTCTGCCTCGGGGATCGTCGCTTCGAAATCCGACGACATCAGCACGTTGAGATCGACCGAACGGCAGATCGAGGCAATGCGGCTGACCTCGTTGACCGCCGGCCCGATGACCGTGAAGTCCAGACGATCCTGGCTGCCGATATTACCGTAGAAGACATCGCCGATATGCAGGCCGATATAGACATCCGTCGTCGGCCGCCGGTTCACTTCGCGCGCAGCGTTGAGTGCTGCAAGCTTCTGCCGTAGCAGGCGCTCTGCCTTCAGCGCCGCAGAACAGCTTTCCGCCGGCTCCTCGCCCTTGAAGATGGCAAGCACCCCGTCGCCGATCAGCTTCAGAACATTGCCGCCGGCCTCATGAATCGCTGTTATCACCGCCTCGCTATATTCGTTGAGCAGCGGAATGATCTCTTCCGGCGGAGAATTGTCCGAGATCTTCGTGTAGTTCAAGAGGTCGGAGAACCAGAGCGCTGCCGAAATGCGCTCGGTCTTGCCGCGCGAGATCTTGCCGTCCATCACCTGGCGGGCCGCATCCTCGCCGAGATAGACCTCGGCGATCGTGCGGGCGATGCGGGCGAGTGCCACGCATTTGATTGCCAGCCCAAGCACCGGCACCAGTTTGCGCAGGATCGCAAGATCCTGATCGGAAAACCCCTCCGGATGCTTCGTCGAGAAATGCGAGAAGAAGCAATCCATCTCGCCGATCGTGCCGGCCTCGGCAAAGCGATAGGCCATGGCAACGTAATCGGTATGACCGAGCTTATAAATCTGATCCAGCATGATGAAATCAGTCGGATCGCCGAAGCCGATCCTGCGCCGCACCTCTCGATCTCCGCTGGTCCAGAGATGGTAGAAGGCCGACCGACGCCAGGTATCCAGCCCCTGGCCCTCGCTCGAAGGGCCATATTCAAACTCGCCCTCGAAATCCTCAACGCTGTCCCAGCGAAAGGCCCGGCCTTCATGCACCGGATGGAGCGTGTCCATCAACGCCATGGCGCGATCAAGCCGCATGCCGGCATTGCGGCAGGCCTCGCAGAAGCCGGCAAGCAACTCCGCTTCGGTCGCACCGTTCAGGCCCTGTTCCGTCACCCATGCTGCGATTGTGCCGACGTCACTGTGATCCATGCGCTCTCCTCGCTGTCCGCAAGCTGTAACGTGAATCTGCCGCAGATGGAAAGACAATCAACCCGAACATACTATTGGCTCGTCGGCATATTGTAAGGCGTAACGATTTCGACGGTCGAAAACGCCGCCGGCGCCGCCCGACTGGCAGGGATCGTGCGAGCCATGATTGCACGGAAAGCGGAGCGTGCATCGGTTCTGAGATCATGATGCAGCACGAAATCGATCCGCCGTTCCACAAGCAAGGCGCGATTATCAGCATCAAGATCATGCGCCACGAAGACCGAGATCGGCCGGCCTGCAGCCTCGAAAGCGGCGAGCACTGCACGGTTCCCGCCGCCAACTGAATAGACGGCGTTGATCGAGGGATCACCGGCAAGGGCTTCGGCAACGAGCGTGCCCGTCGCGGCATCGGTGCCATGCCCTTCGCTCACTTCGATAATACCGATCGACGGATAATGCGCGCGGATCACCCGGCGAAAGCCGATCTCCCGCTCTTCCTCGCCCCGGAAGCGTCCGCTCGACAGCGTCACCAGCGCCTTGCCGCCGGAGGCCCCGAGCAGCCGGCCGATAAGGTAGGCTGCCGTCTCCCCCGCCGCCCGGTTATCGGCGCCGGCATAGGCCGACCGAGCCGAATTCGGCAGGTCGGTGACGAGCGTGACGACCGGGATATCGGCGGCATCGAGCCTTGCAACGGCCGCGACGATATCAGGCACGTCGGGCGCCTTCAGCACGATGCCATGTGTGCCACGCAGCCGGATCCGGTCGAGAAGTTGTGCCAATTCTGCCACTCGCACCACCTCGGCAAAATGAAACCGGCAGCGGAAGACAGTCGGCAGGAAGGTCGCAACCTCCGCTTCGAAGGCGGCCCGCACCGCCGTGCTGAACCTGTCAGGCGTTTCCATGACGATATCGATCGTCAGCTTGCGACCGGCTACATCGGCACCCGCCTGTTTCTCGAGCTCGGCGATTGCCGCTTTCACCCGCATCTCCGTCTGCCGCCGCACACCGGGCCGGCCGTTCAGCACCCGATCGACTGTGGCAGTGCTGAGACCTGCCTGAAAAGCGATATCCTTGACAAGAAAGGGATGTGCCATGCTTGCTGTTTTGATGGATTTTTGATGGATTCCTGCTCTATATCAGGATCGCCGTCGGCGTATAGTCCCTTCATCGGACATGGAGGAGCACCCGATGAAATCAGACAACCAGCAGAAACTGCGTACCGACCGCGTCTGGCTCACCGAAGACGCCTGCGATCTCAATGATTTCCGCGCGCTCGCCGAAAAGACAACCGTCCTCGCCGACTACCCAACGGCTTCTGCCGTCGAGAAGAACGTGCTGATCTACGACAGCCGCAAGGTGATCGAGGCAGCCTCGACGCCGGAAGGCCGTCGCGCCATTCTCGCCGAGATCTCGGAAGCCTTCGGCATCGGCCCCGGCGTCGTCGTCTTCAAGCATGCCTACGAAGACACCGGCATCATCGATCGAGCCAGCACCATCTTCGACGAGATCATCGAGGAGCAGCACCGCACATCGACCGGGGGCGGCGACCATTTCGCCAAGCCCGGCGCCAATGACCGCATCTGGAACTCGCTGGAAAAACACTGCCTTGCCGACCCCGACAACTTCGCTCGCTATTACGGCAATGCCATCGTGGCGCTGGCGAGCGAGGCATGGCTCGGCCCGCATTATCAGATGACGGCGCAGGTTAACCGGGTGAACCCGGGCGGTGCCGCGCAATCGGCCCATCGCGACTATCACCTCGGCTTCCAGTCATCCAAGGTAATCGAGCAGTTCCCCGCGCATGTCCATCGCCTCTCGCCGGTGCTGACCCTGCAGGGTGCGGTCGCCCATTGCGACATGCCGCTCGAAAGCGGCCCGACGCTTTTCCTGCCACACAGCCAGACCTACGAGCCGGGCTACCTCGCTCTCAAGCGCCAGGAATTCAAGGATTATTTCGACCAGAACCATATCCAGCTGCCGCTGGAAAAGGGCGATGTCGTCTTCTTCAACCCCGCCCTCTTCCATGCCGCCGGCACCAACCGCTCGAAAGACATCAAGCGCGTGGCGAACCTGCTGCAGGTCTCCTCGGCCTTTGGCCGAGCGATGGAAACCGTCAATCGCGAACGCATGAGCGCAAAACTCTTCCCCACTCTCAAGGCGCTGAAAAGTGCGCTGTCGGCAAGCGAGATCGCCAATGCCGTCGCCTCCTGCGCGGAAGGCTATTCCTTCCCGACCAATCTCGACCGCGATCCGCCACTCGGCGGCCTTGCGCCAAAGACCCAGGCCCGGTTGATGCACGAGGCGCTCGCGGAAAACTGGAGCGACGACGCCTTCGGCAAGGCCCTTGCGGAACAGGCAGCCAGGAAGCTGAGCTGACACGGCCATTACAACACCATCATCCCAGAGCCCCTTACCAGCGGTAAGGGGCCATTGGCATGTCATCAGGAGGAAAGACATATGAACACGGATTACGCCCGCCTCGACGGCAAGATCGCCATCGTCACCGGCGGCACACAGGGCCTCGGCGCCACCATTGCCCGCCTCTTTGCCGAACGCGGCGCTGAAGGCATCGTCATCTGCGGCCGCAACGAAGCCAAGGGCAAGGCAAAAGCCGAGGAGATTTCGTCAAAGACCGGCGCCAAGGTGGTCTACGTCAAGGCCGATCTCGGCAAGGTCGAGGATGCGCAAAATGTCGTCCATGTCTGCGACCAGACCTTCGGCCGCGTCGATGCCCTGGTCAATGCCGCTGCCATCACCGACCGCGGCACGATCCTCGATACCAGCCCCGAACTCTTCGACGCCATGTTCGCCGTCAACGTTCGCGCCCCCTTCTTCCTCATGCAGGAAACGGTCAAGGTCATGCGCCGAGAGAAGACCGAAGGCACCGTCGTCAATATCGGCTCCATGTCCGCCAAGGCCGGCCAACCCTTCATATCAGCCTATTGCGCGTCCAAGGGCGCACTGGAAACATTGACCAAGAACACCGCCTATGCGCTCTTGCGCAACCGCATCCGCGTCAATGGCCTGAATATCGGCTGGATGGCCTCCGAAGGCGAAGACCGCATCCAGAGGGAGTTTCACAAGGCCGACGATGACTGGCTCGCCAAGGCTGCCGCAAGCCAGCCCTTCGGCCGTCTTGTCGATCCGGAGGAGGTTGCCCGCGCCTGTGTCTATCTATCATCGGCCGAATCCGGCCTGATGACCGGCTCCGTCATCTGCTTCGACCAATCGATCTGGGGCGCCTATGACGGCTCGCCGCATCCGATAGCCGCTCTTTAAAACGCATCCACGCCTGGCGCTTTCTGCAGCCAGGCTCTGGCACGTTCAGCCGTTTGCCGCTACGAAGATGCAATATCGATCTGGGAGGAATCGTGCATGGCCGGAAACGAGCTTTATGACATCAAAGACGAGCGTTTTCGCGCGCTGATCGCCGGCAGCGCTGTGCTGGAGGAGCTTTACACGGGCTGTCGCTGGGCCGAGGGGCCGGTTTGGTTTTCCGATCTGAATTGCCTGCTCTGGAGCGACATTCCGAACGAACGCATAATGCGCTGGGTGCCGGATGGGACCGTCTCCGTCTTCCGTTCGCCTTCCAACTACGTCAACGGCAATACCCGTGATCGGCAGGGTCGCCTCGTTTCCTGCGAGCATGGCGGCCGCCGTGTGACTCGCACCGAGTCGGACGGCCGCATCACCGTGCTTGCCGACAGTTACAACGGCAAACGGCTGAACTCTCCGAACGACGTCGTGGTCAAGTCCGACGGCTCGATCTGGTTCACCGATCCGAGCTACGGCATTATGTCGGATTACGAAGGCCACAAATCTCCGGAAGAGCAGGAAAGCCGCAACGTCTACCGCATCGACGCCGCGACTGGCGACATCGAAGCCGTCATGACCGACTTCATCCAGCCGAATGGGCTGGCCTTCTCACCGGACGAACGCCAGCTCTTCATCGCCGATTCCGGTTCCGCCAATCATGACGTCCCGCGCCATATCCGCGTCTTCGATGTCGTGGATGGCCGCAAGCTGACAAACAGCCGCTACTTCTGCTCGATCGACAGCGGCGTGCCCGATGGTTTCCGTTTCGATGTCTCCGGCAATCTCTGGACGAGTGCTGCCGACGGCGTGCACTGCTTTGCGCCCGACGGGACACTGCTCGGCAAGATCAAGGTGCCGCAGACCGTTTCCAACATCACATTCGGCGGCCCGAAGAAGAACCGCCTCTTCATCACCGCGACGCAATCGCTCTATTCGATCTACACGACGACGAACGGCGCGCAGTACCCGTAAGCCTACGCCTTGCGCGCTGCAGCTCTGAGTGCCTGCTGGAAAACCTGCTTCATCTCGGCAAAACCATCAAAGCCGAGATGATGCGCGAAGCGGATGACGCTGGTCTGTGAAACATTGCAGCGCTCGGCGATCTTCTGGCTGCTTTCGAAAGCGAACACATCGGGCCTCTCGGCGGCGAGCCGCGCCAGCGCATCCAGCCGCTGCGGCAGATCGCGATGGATGGAAACCCAGAATGCCTTGCTGAGAAAGGCATCTCCGTCAGCCTTCATCGAAACGGTCTGCATTCCAGCCTCCATCGTTTACCGCCCCGTGGAGGCCAGGATCATCATGGCCCCAGCCCCACGGGAGGAACTATTTAAGCCTTCACCTTGTCCGGCCGGCCGTGCAGTGGCTCCTTGCGGTGCCAGTTTTCGAGGATGCGGCCATCCATATGCTTCTGCTGCGCCCAGCGTATGCCGTTGGTGATGACCTTGTGCACCGTCTTGTCGTGATAGATCGGGTACGTCTCGTGGCCGGGACTAAAGAAGAAGATGCGCCCGCGCCCGCGCTGGAAGGTGCAGCCGCTGCGGAACACCTCGCCACCGGAATACCAGGAGATGAATACCAGCTCGTCCGGCTGAGGAATGTCGAAGGGCTCGCCATACATTTCCGAAGCATTGACCTCGAAATAGGGCGGCAGGCCCTCGGCGATCGGGTGCGAGGGATTGACCACCCAGACGCGCTCCAGATCGCCCTCGGGCGTTTCGCGCCAGGAGAGATTGGCATTGGTGCCCATCAGCCGGCGGAAGAGCTTGGAGTGATGGCCGGAATGCAGGACCAGCAGGCCCATGCCCTTCAACACCCGCTGCTGTACGCGGTCGATCAGCCCGTCGCTGACCTCTTCATGCGCCATATGCCCCCACCAGAGCAGCACGTCAGTATCGTTGAGCACGGAATCCGGCAGGCCTTCATCCGGATCGTCGAGCGTGCCGCGGCGGATCTCGAAATCGGGATGGGCGATACCGGCGGCGATCGCGCCGTCGATACGGTCGGGATAGATATCCTGGACTTCCTTGTGGACCTGCTCGTGGCGTCCTTCGTTCCAGATCGTGACCTTGATTGTCATGCTATTCCTCGATGTTTCAAATTTGAGCCGAATGGAGAACCCGGCCGGCGGAATCGAACAGATGGCAAGCGGCGCGCTCGGCTGTGAGCGAAACGCGATCGCCGGGACGAATGGTCATGTCGCCTTCTGTGCGCACGACGATCGGCTGCTGCTGCGACCCGACCGTTAGATAGGTCTCGACACCAAGCCGCTCGACGATAACGACCTCGGCCGAAAAATCGCCCTGCCCCTGCGGCGCGAGCTTCAGATGCTCCGGCCGGATGCCGAGTTTCGCCTCACCCTGCGGCACGGCGCCATTGGCATCCGAGAGATCGATCGCAAGGCCGAGCGGGCTTTCCAGATGCACCTTGCCGGCATCCCGGCGTGTTGCCGTCATCGGCAGCACGTTCATCTTCGGCGAGCCGATGAAGGTCGCGACGAACTCGTTTTCGGGCTGATGGTAGAGTTCCATCGGCGCGCCCTGCTGGGCCACGACACCCTCGTTCAGAACGACGATACGATCGGCCATTGTCATCGCCTCGACCTGGTCATGCGTGACATAGACAACGGTCGCCTTCAGCTCGCGATGCAGGCGCTGCAGCTCGGCGCGCATCTGCACGCGCAGCGCCGAATCGAGATTCGACAGCGGCTCGTCGAACAGGATCAGCGACGGCTTCTTGATGATCGCACGGCCGATCGCCACGCGCTGGCGCTGGCCACCGGACAGTGCTCCCGGCTTGCGGCTGAGATAGTCAGTCAGTTGCAGGATCTCCGCGACGCCTTCGACCTGCTTCTTGATTTCGGCTTCCGGCACCTTCTTGAGGCTCAGCGAAAAGCCGATATTTTCAGCGACCGTCATATGCGGATAGAGCGCATAGGACTGGAATACCATGGCGATGCCGCGCTTGTCCGGCGGCACGTCGTTGATGCGCTGGCCGTTCAGCACCAGATCGCCCTCATCGATGCCTTCGAGGCCGGCGATCATACGCAACAACGTGGACTTGCCGCAGCCCGACGGGCCGACGAACACGGCGAATTCGCCATCCTCCACCGTGATATCGACGCCCTTGATGACTTCGAGCGCGCCGTAGAATTTGCGAACGTTTCTGAGATTGATCATTCGTTTCTCTTTCTTGATCTCAGCCCTTCACACCGCCCGAGAAAGTCTGGACGAGGAAGCGTCGCGCAAAGCCGAAGGCGACGACGGCAGGCAGCAGGTAAATGAAGGCGAGCGCCGTCAGCAGGCCGTAATCGATCTCGTTGATGCGCAGGAAGGCGCGGAAGAGGCCGAGCGGCAGCGTCTGCAGCTCTGGCGACGACAGGAAGATCAGCGGCAGCAGGAAATCGCCCCAGGCAGACATGAAGGCGAAGAGACCGGCGGCCGCCAGACCCGGCATGGCAAGCGGGATCAGCACGCGGCGGATGCGCTGCATCATCGTCGCCCCGTCCATGACGGCCGCTTCCTCATAGTCGCGCGGCAACCCGTCGAAGAAGGTCTTCATGATCCAGAGCGCAAGCGGCAACTGCATGGTGGCGAGCACCAGCATGATACCGAGATAACCGTCGATGAACCCGGTCCAGCGCATGATATCGCGGGCATAGCTTCCGAAGATCGGCCGCAGGATTGCAGCCTCCCCATTGTTCAGCGTCAGCAGGAACTTGTAGAGCGGCACGACGAGTGCGGTCGGCGGCAACACGCGGATCAGCAGGATCGCGTAGAGGAAGGGCAGCTTCCACCAGGCCCGCGTGCGCGACAGCGCATAGCCACCGAGCCCCGCCAGAACCATGACGATAAGCGTCGCTCCGCCGACCACGAAGAGCGAGTTGAACAGCCACTTCGCCCCATCCTCCTTGGTGAAGACGCGCACATAGTTTGCAAGCGTCCATTGCTCCGGCCAGCGCAGGAAGAGCCGCGCATTGCCATCGAAGGAGGCGAGCAGCACCCAGAAAAAGGGCACGGCGCAGAAGATCGAGATGATCGACAGCGTTGCATAGGCGATGAGGTCGGAGCGGGTCTTGTTGGCACCTTCGCTCGGGGAAATAGCGGTCATGTCAGACCTCCACTTTCATGGCTCGGACATAGCCGATGCCGAGGATCAGCGAGATGATGAGCGCGACGACCGCGACCGCAGCACCGTAACCGAGCTGGAAGGCCGTGAAGGACTGGTTGTAGATGTAGATGCTGACGACCTCCGTCGCCCCGCCCGGGCCGCCGCGCGTCAGCGCGTAGACGAGACCGAAGACGGCAATGGTGGAGACGGCCGAAATCAGCATGTAGAGCAGGATTGTCGGCATCATCAGCGGCAGGGTGATGCGGCGGAACATCTGCGACGGTGTCGCGCCGTCCATGCGCGCCGCCTCGTAGATCTCGGCGGGGATGGTGCTGAGGCCCGCCGTAAGCAGGATCATCGCGGTCGCGATACCGCGCCAGGTGTTGACGATGATGATCATCGACAGTGGGAAGGCGTTCAGCCAGTCGGCCGGATTGATGCCGAAGAAGGCAACGATGCGCGAGAGCGTCGCATGTTCGCCGCCGGCCAGCATCGAGATCCACATGAAGCCGGCAACGACTTCCGGGGCGGCATTCGGCAGAAGAATAATCGAAGAGAAGAACTGGCGGAAACGGATCGGCCGGCGCAGCGCCATTGCCGAGATCAGTCCGAGCGCGAACTGCCCGATGACGGCAGAACCCATGACGAAGACGAAGGTGACGAACAGCGAATTCCAGAACTTTGCATCGTTGAAGAGGCGCACATAGTTGCGGATACCGACGAAGCGCGGCCGCAGGGCCGCAGCTCCTGTCAGCGCCTCATTGGTGAAGCTCAGATAGACGGAATAGAGGGCGGGATAGATCACAAAGGCCAGAAGCAGGACCAGCGACGGCAGCAGAACCAGCAGGAGTTGGCGCTCGGTTCGCTTTTCATGAGAGTTTCGGGCCATTGAAGCTCACAACCTTATCAAATGAAATCGGAAAGACGCGGCGAGAATGCCGCGTCCCCGTCTTGGCGGGAGGAAGATAAGCGGCTTACTTGACCATGTCGTCGCCGAGCGTTTCCTTGACGTAGTCGACAAGGATCTTCTGGGCGCCGGCCGCATCGGTTTCCTTGCGCAGCAGGGCTTCGGTGGCGCGTGCCACACCTTCGGCAACCGTGCCGAAGCCGGAAGCCTGCTTCAGGAAGACGCCGTTTCCAGCAGCAGCATGGATCGGAACGAGTTCCGTCAGCTTCTGGAATTCCGGATCCTTGGCGGCATCCTTGCTGGCCGGAATGTTGCCGATGCGGGCAGCATAGGAAACCTGTGTTTCGACCGAGCCGATTTCCATCAGCGCCTTCTTGGCCAGTTCCACATTGGCGGACTTGGAGTTGACGGCCCACGGAGCAGCGAGGTTGGCAAGCACGTACTGGCCGCCGCTCTGACCCGGAACGGTCCAGGTGCCGACGATCTTGGTCACGTCAGGGATCGGGTTCTTGCTCTCGCGACCCCAGTCGAAAATGTAGCACCAGGAACCGCAGGTGGTGGCGGCAAGCTTGCCGGCCGGGAACATTTCATACTTCGGCACGACCCAGGGCTCCGGTCCGAGCAGCGGCTGCACCGGCATGAGGTCCTTGTCGATCAGCGTCTTGTAGACGTTGAAGACATCCTTGACACCTTCGCCGTTCAGGTCGAGCTTGCCATCGGCACCGACGAGCTGCGGCGTCTTGGAACCGACGAGCAGGTGCTGGAAGCCTTCGTCGAAGGCGCCGCTGCCCCAGGAAACGCCGGCCGGGAAGAGTAGGCCGTAAGAGCCGGTCTTCTGCTTGACTTCGGCGGCGCGATCCAGGAGCTCCTGCCAGGTCTTCGGCTGCTCGGCGGAGATGCCAGCCTTTTCGAGAACATCCTTGCGGAAATAGATTTCCTGAATGCCGAGCATGAACGGCATCACATAGGTTTCGCCGTCAGGGCTGACAGCAAGCTGCTTGGCGACGTCATAGAGGTTGGCATAGCCGTCCCAGGCCTTGAACTCGGTGGAAACGGGCGCGAGGTAGCCGGCTTCGACCATGTCGGCAACGGCAGCCGTCGTCGGGATGGAGAAGAGGTCGGGTGCGTTGCCGGCGCCGAGTTCGGTCAGGAGCTTGGTGAGATAGTCCTTATCCGGCGCCGGATATTCGACGACCTCGACCGTCACGGCATATTTTTTCTCGATCCGCTCGACGGTCGACTTCATCGCGTCGATGCCGGCCTGACCGTGATTGGCGATACGAATTGTTTCAGCATGGGCCAGCGTCGAAACCGCGCTGAATAGGATGGCGCACAGGCCACCGATAACCGTCTTCTTCAACGGAAGTCCTCCCTTTTTTAGAGCCACGGCGCCCTCCAGCACCGGTGACGAAAATGTACACGCATTCTGAATGCTGACAAGATGATTTTTGAAACCTCAAACTACGCAAATTTATCATATTGATTTTAGGTAGTTATTTATAACTTGCACCAATGGTATCGTTTGTGTAATCGTTTGCACAGCGATATCAGGGAGGATTTCGATGTCTCAGAAATTACGCCTCGGCGTCATCGGCGCCGGCTTGAAAGCGGCTGAGTATGCTCAGAGCTGGGCAAGGATGCCGGAAATTGAATTCGTGGCGCTTGCCGACACCAGCGAAACCTCCCGCAAGCGCCTCATCGACGTCTGTACCGCGGCCGGTGCGCCGGAACCGAAGAGCTTCGCCGATTACCGGGATCTGCTCACAAAATGCCGCGACGAACTCGACATCATCTATGTCTCGACCCCGCACGCTTCCCATGCCGAGCAGGCGACCGCCGTCGCCGAAGCTGGCCTCGACCTCTTCCTCGAAAAGCCGATGGTGACGACCGTCGCCGAGGCCGAGACGCTGATCGCGGCGCAGAAGAAAAGCGGCGTCACCATCGTCACCGCCTTCCAGGGCGGGCTGTCTCCGCTGGTGCTCGACACGCGCAAACGCGCTCTGTCAGGCGAATTCGGCGAGCTGATCGCCATTTCCGGCATGATCTGGGAAAGCTGGTCTTCGAATTATGACGGCCACTGGAAGCAGCAGCCGGAAATCTCTGGCGGTGGCTTCATGTTCGATACCGGCGCGCACATGATGAACACCGTCTGCCTGCTCGCCAATTCCGATTTCGACAGCGTTTCTGCCTATATGAATAATCAGGGAAAAAAGGTCGATATCGCCACCGCGGTCTCCGCCCGCCTGAAGAACGGCGCGCTTGCCACGCTGACGGCCGCCGGCGAAGGCCCTCCCGGCTGCGCTTCCTACATCATCTTCTTCTATTCGAAGGCGATCGTGCGCATCGACGCCTGGGGCGGCTGGCGCGAAATCAGCGTCGGGCGCATCAGCGAGCTGCGCGAAGAGGCCGAGATTCTCGGCAATCCGATGAAGAATTTCCTCGCCATCCGTGCCGGAACGATGGAAAACTCCGGCTCCGTTGAAATGGGTCTCAGATTCGCTAGGCTCTGGGATGCAATCAAGGAATCGGCAGCGGCCGACGGCACCCCCGTCAGGATTGCCGGATAGGCGCAAGACGATGAATGGAACGAACAGACGGCGGATCACCTCGAAGGAACTGGCGAAACTGGCCGGCGTCTCCTCGGCGACGATTTCGAGGGCTTTCTCGCCGAATTCGCGGATCGGCAGCGCCACGCGTGACCGCATTCTCGCCGTCGCCCGCGAATACGGCTACCAGCCGAATGCGATCGCCCGTTCGCTGAACAACCAGCGTTCGCGCCTCGTCGCCCTCGTCGTCAATGCGATCGGCAACCCATGCGAAGCCGAAGAGCAGCAGCTTCTCATCCACCGCCTGCAGGCCCACCAACTCCTGCCCATTCTTCTCTGCTGCGCCGATCATTCGGACCGGCTGCAGCTGATGCGGCTCGCCTCGACCTACCAGGTGGATCACGTCGTCATCTTCTCCGACATGGTGTCGATGCAGGATGCGGTCGACATCTTCCACACCACGAAGCCGATCATCGTTTCCTTCGAACCGCTGGAAAACGAGGATGTCTCCAACATCCGCATCGATGGCGCCGTTGGCGCCGGTGAGATCATCGACAAGATCGTCAGCGATGGCAAACGGCGCTTCGCCTATCTCTCCGGCACCAAATCGAGCTGGATCGACAAGCTGCGCCGCAAGTGGTTTGCAGACGCTCTGGCGCGTCACGGCCTTGCCTTCGAGGCGGAAGCCTTCGGCGACTATTCCTACGATTCCGGCTTCAAGGAAGCCGTTCTCTTGCTGCATCGTTCCAAGGTCGATGCTGTCATCTGCGGCAACGATGTGATGGCGATCGGCGCGCGCGATGCCGCCCGCCGCGTGCTCGGGAAGAATACGCCTGGGGATATCGCCATCGTCGGCCAGGATGGCATTGCCATGGCCGCCTGGGACTGCAACGACCTGACGACGCTGAGCCTCGACCACGTGTCCTTCATGGACGCGGTCGTCGAGGTGATCGAACGCCATGAGGCCGGCGACGAGGGTCCGCACAGCATTACGCTTGCCTGCACACCCCGCTGGGGTTCGACCGCCTGAGAGGCGGCTCCAGCCATTCGCATCGAGGAGGAATATCGATGATCACCCTTTCACGCGCCGCCGGGCGCCGCCTCTTCCCTGCAGCCTGCCGGGGAGCCTGAGATGCGTTCCGTCGTTTCCCTCAATGAATCCTGGAGCTTCCACGAAGGCTTTGGCCAGCACCTGACCGAGGCTTTCGACGGCGACCATATGGTCAGCCTGCCGCACACGGCCGTCGAGCTGCCCTTCAACTATTTCGACGAGAAGCGCTATCAGCGCGCCTTCACCTATCAGAAGGTGCTGCGCTGGCTGCCGGAATTCGAAGGCCGCGAGGTCTCAATCCTCTTCGATGGCGCCATGGCCGACAGTGTCGTCTATCTGAACGGCGAAGAGATCATTGCCCATAAGGACGGCTATACGCCCTTCGAATCCCGCCTGACCAGCAAACTCATCAAGGGCGAGAACCTGATCACGGTCAAGATCGACGGCAGCGAGAACCCCGCCATCCCGCCCTTCGGCGGTCGCATCGACTATCTCACCTATGCCGGCATCTATCGCGACGTCTGGCTGAAGGTCACCGACAAGGTCTCCATCCGCAATCTCAAGATCGAGACCCACGACGTGCTGTCCGACATGAAATCGGCGACCGTGCGCATCGATATCGCCAACCCGCAGAGCCTGACCTATGCGGCAACCATTACCGCCTCGCTGAAGGATGCAAGCGGCATCATTCTCGCAAGTGCCGCCGGTGAGACGATCGGCTCGGTGACGACCCTTTCCTTCGGCGGCCTGACCGGCATCGAACTGTGGGACCTGGCAAACCCGGCGCTCTACGAAGTTGTCGTCGATCTCAGAACCGAACACGGCTCAGACAGAACTTCCGCTCATTTCGGCTTCCGCACCGCCAAATTCACGCCGGAAGGTTTCCTGCTCAACGGCCAGCCCGTAAAGCTGCAGGGCCTCAACCGCCATCAGGCCTATCCCTATGTGGGCTACGCTGCCGGCCGCTCCGCGCAGGAACGCGACGCAGACATCATGAAAAAAGTGCTGAAGTGCAATATCGTGCGCACTTCGCACTATCCGCAGTCGAAATGGTTCCTCGACCAGTGCGACCGCATCGGCCTGCTCGTCTTCGAGGAAATCCCCGGCTGGCAGCATATCGGCGATCTCGACTGGCAGCAGGAATCCATCGAGAACGTGCGCCGCATGATCGAGCGCGACTGGAACCATCCGTCGATCATCATCTGGGGCGTGCGCATCAACGAGTCGCTCGATAGCCACGACTTCTATACTGCGACCAACCGACTGGCCCACGAGCTCGATTCAACGCGCCAGACCGGCGGCGTTCGCTACCTGACGGAAAGCGAGCTTCTCGAAGACGTTTATACGATGAACGACTTCATCCTCGGCAATGAGGAACTGCCGGGCGCCAATCGCCCACGCACGGCGCTTCGCGGCCAGCAGGAAAATACCGGCCTCTCCTACAAGGTCCCCTACATCATCACCGAGTTCAACGGCCACATGCATCCGACCAAGATGTATGATGCCGAGCAGCGCCAGGCCGAACATGTGCGCCGCCATCTGGAAGTGCTGAACGCCGCCTATGGCGATCCGGACATTTCGGGTGCGATCGGCTGGTGCATGTTCGACTACAACACGCACAAGGATTTCGGCTCCGGCGACCGCATCTGCTATCACGGCGTCATGGACATGTTCCGCGAGCCGAAATTCGCGGCCTATGTCTATGCCAGCCAGTGCGACCCTTCGGATGAAATCATCATGAAACCGGTCACGTTCTGGGCGCGCGGCGAACGCAGCATCGGCGGCGTGCTGCCGCTGATCATCCTGACCAATTGCGACGAAGTGGAACTGACATACGGCTCGCTGACAAAACGTATCGGCCCGGACCGTGAAAACTATCCGCACCTGCCGCACCCGCCAGTCGTGCTCGACCACCGCCATTTTACCCAGGACGAACTCGGCCGCTGGGGCCTGGAATGGATCGACGGCGAATTCACCGGCTTCATCAATGGCGAGCCCGTGGCCAGACTGACACTCGCCGCCGATCCGCTGCCGACCGCACTCGAAGTCGCGCCCGACAGTACCATGCTGAAGGCGCGCGAGCGCGATACGACCCGTGTCATCATCCGCGCACTCGACCAGCGCGGTCAGCGCCTGCCCTTCCTGAACGATGCGGTAACGCTGACGGTCAAAGGCCCTGCCAAGATTGTCGGCCCGACGACCGTACCGCTGCAGGGCGGGACGACGGGCTTTTGGCTGGAAGCGACGGGCCTGACCGGCGAAATCGCCGTCGAAGCGACCTCAAGCCACTTCGCACCGGTCACGATCTCGGTGGCGGCGGTCTGACTGCGGCCAGAGAATATTTTGCTGGCTAAGCGATCCTCAACTGGCTGGCCGGATCGAAGAACACCGCCTTGTCGAGATTGAAGGCAAGGCGGGTATTCTGGCCGGGCAGGATGCCGGCATCGGCGCCAAGGCGCGCAACCACCGACTTGCCGCCGAGTTTGGTGACGGCGAACGTATCGGAACCGGCAGGCTCCACGACCTCGATGGCACAATCGCCGTGGACGACGGACTTCGCCTTCCGATCGGCTCCGTCGATATCGGTCAGCGCTTCCGGGCGAATGCCGAAGATCACCTGCTTGCCGGCATAGCCGGTCAAGTTGTTGGTCCCGGCATTGACCGGCAGCTTCAGCGGTTCGCCATTCGGCCGTTCCAGCGACACCTGCAGCCCGCCGGCACCGTTTTCAACGGTGGCGTTCAGCAGATTCATTGCCGGCGATCCCATGAAATCGGCCACGAAGACATTGGCGGGGCTGTTATATATCTCGGCGGGCGTGCCGAACTGCTGCAGCACACCGTCCTTCAGCACGGCGATCTTCGTTGCCAGCGTCATCGCCTCGATCTGGTCATGGGTGACGTAAACGATCGTCGTTCCCATGCGCTGGTGGAGGCGTTTGATTTCCGTGCGCATGTCGACGCGCAGCTTCGCATCGAGGTTGGAAAGCGGCTCGTCGAAGAGGAAGACCTGCGGGTTGCGCACCAGAGCGCGGCCCATCGCCACACGCTGGCGCTGGCCGCCTGAGAGCTGCGAGGGCTTGCGATCGAGCAGATGGCCGATCTGCAGCATGTCGGAGACCTGCTTGATCGCCTTCTCGCGCTCGTCCTTCGGCACGCCGCGGATTTCCATGCCGAAGGCGATATTGCCGGCAACGGTCATGTTCGGATAGAGCGCGTAGCTCTGGAAGACCATGGCGATATCACGCTTGGATGGGTGCAAACCGTTGATGGAGCGGCCGTCGATGCGGATTTCGCCCGAAGTGATCGCCTCCAGCCCGGCGATGGTGTTAAGCAGCGTGGACTTGCCACAACCTGACGGGCCGACCAGCACCAGGAAGCCACCCTTCTCGAGTTCCAGGTCGATCCCCTTGAGAATGTCGACGGCGCCGAAGCGCTTCTTGAGACCGGAAATTTCAAGGAAAGCCATGGATCACCCTTTGACGGCGCCCGCCATCAGACCGCGCACGAAATAGCGGCCGGCGAGGATGTAGACGATGAGCGTAGGAACGGCTGCGATCATCGCCGCAGCCATGTTGACATTATATTCGACCACGCCGGTCGAGGTATTGACGACGTTGTTCAGCGCCACCGTCATCGGCATGGAGTCGCCCGTACCGGCATAGGCCGAGGCGAAGAGGAAGTCGTTCCAGATATTGGTGAACTGATAGATGACCGTCACCACGATGATCGGCAGCGAATTCGGCAGCATGATGCGGCGGAAGATCTGAAAGAAGCTCGCCCCATCGACCTGCGCCGCCTTTACCAACTCCGTCGGAAAGGCCTCGTAGAAATTGCGGAAGAACAGCGTCGTGAAGCCGAGACCGTAGACGACATGCACGAAGACGAGGTTCACGGTCGAATTGCCGAAGCCGAAGCTCAGGCCCGTGAGATTCTGCAGCGTGGTACCAAAGCGGCCGAGCGCGCCGAGAATGGTCGCCATCGGCAGCAGCACCGATTGGAACGGGATGAAGCAGGCAAAGAGCATCAGACCGAAGACCAGCGTATGGCCGGGGAAGCGCCACTTGGTCAACACATAGCCGTTGAGCGCACCGAGAATGGTCGAGATGGCAACTGCCGGCACGACCATCTTGATCGAGTTCCAGAAGTAACCCTTGATACCGGCGCAGGTGAGGCCGACACAGGCCTCGCCCCAGGCCTTGAACCAGGGATCGAGCGTCGGCGCCTGCGGCAGCGCAAGCATATTGCCGTTCTGGATCTCGTCCATCGTCTTGAACGAGGTCGTCAGCATGACAAAGAGCGGCATCAGATAGAGAATGGCGAAGATCAAGAGCAGGCCGTAGATGATGATGCGGCCGACCCAGCGGCCGCTATTGCCGCCGTGCGAACTCGCGATATCAGAAGAGGTAACGCTGCTCATCGCGCCTTCTCCCTCAGTTCGGAATAGAGATATGGAACGATGATCGCCGAGATGGTCATCAGCATGATGATGGCGCTCGCGGAACCGACAGCCATTTCATTCCGCTTGAAAGTGTATTCGTACATGAAGTTGGACGGCAGCCATGCCGAACCGCCGGGGCCACCCGATGTCAGCGCCACGACGAGGTCGTAGGATTTGATCGCCATATGCGCAAGCACGATGAAGGCTGACAGGAAGATCGGCCGCAGCATCGGAATGACGATCCGCCGGTACATCTGGAAGGGCGACGCGCCGTCAATCTGCGCCGCCTTCATGATTTCACCGTCGATGCCGCGCAGGCCCGCAAGAAACATCGCCATGACGAAGCCCGAAGCCTGCCAGACACCGGCGATGACGACGGTGTAGATGACGAAATCCTTGTTCTTGATCCAGTCGAAGTGAAAGCTCGTCCAGCCGAAATGATGCAGCGTCTGCTCGAGTCCGAGGCCCGGATCGAGGAACCATTTCCAGGCAACGCCCGTCACGATGAAGGACAGCGCCATCGGATAGAGGAAAATCGGCCGCAATATGCCTTCGCCGCGAATCTTCTGGTCGAGAAGGATTGCCAGCAGCAGGCCGAGCCCAAGGCAGATGAAGATATAGAGGAAGCCGAAGATCCCCATATTGGTGATCGACGTGTACCAGGAGGACGGCGGGTCGCTCTCGAAGGTCCAGCGCCAGAGCCGTTGATAGGCGCGCGAGCCGGTCAGCGCATAGGACGGAAAGGTCTTGGAATTGGTGAAGGAAAGGTAGGCCGTCCAGACGATGAAGCCGTAAACGAAGATCACCGTGATGAGGAAACTCGGCGCCAATACGATTTTCGGCAATGCATCCTGCAGTCGGCCGCGAATGGACGTGCGGGTTGAGGGCTTCGACGTCAGGACCGGATCCGTGGTCGCAACTGTGCTCATGTGATCATCTCCTCCCCGCGCAGCAGGGGCCGTGGCTTCCCCGCAAGCGCGCGGGAAAGCCTTTGTCGTTAGAATTAGCGAGCGTCGTCGATAGCCTGGACGAGCTGGGTAACAGCTTCGTCGGAGGTCTTGATCTGACCATGGACGAACTTCGAGACGACATCCTTATAGGCGTTGGCGATCGCCGGAGGAGCACCATAGCCCTGAGCGAGCGAGCCGAACAGCGTGCCGCCTTCGTTGGCAGCCTTCAGGTCGGCAATGCCCTTCTTGCCGCAAGCGTCGAAATCCGTATCCGGTACGTCGGTACGGGCCGGAACCGAACCCTTGACGACGTTGAAGGCGGACTGGAAGCTCTTGGAAAGCGTTGCTGTGGCGAGCGCCACCTGAGCGGCCTTGCGGTCGTCAGGAACGTTGAACATGCCGAACATGTCGGAGTTGTAGACCACGCTGCCGTCGGTGCCCGGGAAACGGTAGCACAGGAAGTCGGTATCAGGGGTCTTCTTGGCGGCAACGAATTCGCCCTTCGCCCAGTCACCCATGACCTGCACAAGAGCATCGCCCTTGATGACCATGGCGGTCGCCAGGTTCCAGTCGCGGCCCGAGAAGTTCGGATCGACGTACTGGATGATCTTGGCGAGGTTATCGAAGGACTTCTTCATCGTGTCGGACTTCAGCGATTCCTCGTCGAGGTCGTTGAAAGCCTTCTTGTAGAATTCCGGGCCACCGGTCGACAGCACGATGGAATCGAACATCGTGGCTTCCTGCCAGTTCTGACCGCCGAGCGCGAGCGGGATGACGCCAGCTGCCTTTGCCTTGTCGAGCAGCGCGATCAGGTCGTCGAAGGTCTTCGGCTGCGTGCCGCCGATCTTGTCCATGACCGACTTGTTGATCCACAGCCAGTTGACGGAGTGGACGTTGACAGGTGCGGCGACCCACTTGCCGTCATAGACGGAGAACTTCTGCAGTGCTGCCGGAACGGACTTGTCCCAGCCTTCCTTCTTCGCCGTCTCGGTCAGATCGCCCATGACGCCAGCCTGAGCATAATCGAGCACGGTATAGCCGAGCATCTGAGAAGCGGTCGGATAGGTGCCTGCGGCAACCATCGCCTTCAGCGCGGTCATGGCTGCGTCGCCGCCACCGCCTGCGACCGGTACGTCCTTCCAGGCAAAACCTTCCTTGGAAAGGTCCTGCTTCAGCACGTTGAGCGCCGCGGCTTCGCCGCCCGACGTCCACCAGTGCAGCATCTGAACTTCCTTGACGTCAGCCGCGTGAGCGCTGCCGAAACCAGCCATCGTCACGACAGCAAGAGCTGCCGAGCTCAAAAACTTGCGCATGAATATCCTCCCGTTCGTAAGTGGCGGCGAGACCCACCTCGCCTGCCGGATGTCTTCCGCCGTGAGGGCGGCCAGGCACCACATACACCGCACCTCCCAGTGCGGGTAACAATTTAAAACGTTATAAACGCGGCCACGTCAAGCCCTTCCTCGACTCCCGAGAAAAATATGATTAGTCCGATAAATATTGATTTTATTTATATTTTTTCTGTTCGGTTAAGATGCCGTAAAAATTTAAATCGTTTGCATTGATTGATTGCGTGCCGTTTTCATCGTGTTATTGTAGCCGCGGCCCAGCATGGAATGTCCCCAGTGACCGAATCGTCCCAACTGCAACGCGGTGAAAATCCGGATGGTGCGCAAAAACGCAGCAAGCCGACCTTGCGTACCATCGCGACATTGACCGGCCTTGCAGTGACGACGGTTTCGCGCGCACTCAGCGACGCGCCGCAAATATCGGTTGAGACGCGCGAGCGCGTCCATCGCATTGCCCGCGAGATCGGCTACCTGCCCGACCGGGCTGCTCAGCGCCTGAAGACAGGCCGCACCAATGTCATCAGCATCCTTCTCGATCCGCATCAGGAAGTGGTCGGCTTCGGCACCGCGATCATGTACGGCATTGCCAAGGCGTTGAAAGAGACATCCTACCACCTCGTCGTCGCCCCGAACTTCCTGTCGACGACGGACCTCGAAGCAGCGGAATATATCGTCCGCAACAATTTCGCCGACGGCCTGATCTTCACGCGGACAGAACCCTTCGATGCGCGGGTGCGGATGCTGCAGGAAGTCAGCTTCCCCTTCGTGTCTCACGGGCGCACCGAATTTTCGACACCGCATGCTTATGTCGATTACGACAATTATGCCTTCGCCTACGAAGCCACCCGGCGTCTGATCGTCAAGGGCAGGAAGAAGGTCACCGTTGTCATGCCGCCGAAGCGGCTGACCTTCAGCCAGCACATTCTGCATGGTTTCATGACCGCCGTGCGCGAGGCCGGCGTCGCCTATGAGATATCGGAAGCGGTCACGCTCGATTCACCGGCCAATGAAATCAGAGATTTCTTTCGGGCGCGTGCCGCGGCGGCCGATGTTCCAGACGGATTCGTCTGTCCAGGCGAAGTTTCGGCGCTGGCGCTCGTCACCGCCATGAATGATGTGGGACGCGTTCTCGCTGATGACTACGATATCGTCGCCAAGGAGACCTCGCATCTCCTGACGCATCTGCAGCCGAAAATCGAGACTATCTATGAGGACCTGGTCGAGGCGGGCGAACATCTCGGCCAGATGCTTCTTCAGCGAATCGGCAATCCGGCAGCGGAGAGCCAGAGCCTGCTCCTGCCGCCGCAGATCAATTTTCCGGTGGCCTAAGCTGCGTCACGACCGGCTGTCGGCTTTTCGCGGAAAGCGAAGACTTCGACCGGCTCCCCAAGCCCGCGCAGAGGAAAAGTGCCGAGATTGTCCATCTCTTCCGTGCAGGTCGCCATCTCAACGAAAGCGCGAGACAAAAGTACCGGCCGCTTGACCTCCTTGGTCAAGGTTTCAAGCCGCGAGGCGACGTTGACTGCCGGGCCGATGACAGTGAAATCCAGCCGTCGACGCGAACCGATGTTGCCGTACATGACGTCACCGACGTGGACGCCGACACCATAGCGCAGCGGATCACGTCCCAAACGCTGATGTTGCTCATTTAGTTTCGCCATCGCCTCCTGCCCTTCACGGATCGCCGTCAAGAGATCCTCGCAGGCCGAAGGCTTCGACAGCGGGAAGATGGCAAGCAATCCATCGCCCATGAATTTCAGGATTTCACCGCCGTGCCGTTCGATCGGATCGGACATGGCATCGAAATAGTCATTGAGCAGCTGGATGACGTCGTCGCGCGGCCAGAGATCGGAGATCGCCGTGAAATCGCGCAGATCGCAGATCATAATCGCCGCGCCGACGGTCGTGCCGCTGCCACGGGTGATGACGCCGGAGAGAATCTGTTCGCTCGCATGCGGCCCGACATAGGTCTGCAGCAGCGTGCGCGCCATGATGTTCTTGAGCCTGATCTCGCTGACGAGAGTGAGAGCCGGCAGCAGATCGCGCAGGAAATCCACGTGTTCGCCGGTAAAACCGCCTGGCCTATTGGTGGAGAAGGTAACGACGTGGCGCTTGTCGAACGTATGATCGATCGGCCAGGCAACATATTCCGTATAGCCGTCGTCTCGCAATTCCTGGTAGAAGGGATAGTCGTCGCCCTCCCATAAATCCTCAAGGTTCTTCCGCACCTCGTTGGTGCCGCTGTGGATCTCGTTGACCGGGCTGTTGAGGAATTGCGGCGTGGTTTCCACCCCGTAGGCAAAGGTGTTGATCTTTGCCTCTTCCATGCCTTCCACCCATAGGATACGGGCGCCGATCCATTGCGGATGGTTGGTGCGGAAATGCAGGCTGGACCGCGTCACCGGCACGCCGACTGCCAGCAGCCGCTTGCACATCTCTACCAGGATATTGTCGATGAAACGCTCGCTGCGGGTCTCGTTGATCAGCCAGTCGAGAATTCGGCGCCTGCGGATTGGCCAGACGCCTTCGGCAGCTTCGCTTGCCGGATCAGTCGCTTCGAAAGAGGGCCTCATAAAAAAACTCCCGCTACGCCACATTCAACGAATACATCGCGCTGAATGTGGGCGATAGCGGGCCGAATGATAAGAGGCTTCGTAAAGATAAACCTCAGAAATCCCAGTCTTCGTCCTCGGTCGCCACCGCTTTGCCGATGACATAGGAGGAGCCGGAGCCCGAGAAGAAGTCGTGGTTTTCATCGGCATTCGGCGACAGCGCAGATAAGATCGCCGGATTGACCTTGCAGGCTTCGGCCGGGAACAGCGCCTCGTACCCGAGGTTCATCAGCGCCTTGTTGGCGTTGTAATGCAGGAACTTCTTGACGTCCTCTGTCAGGCCAACGCCGTCATAGAGCGCTTCGGTATATTTCGCTTCGTTGTCGTAGAGCTCGAGCAGCAGGTCGAAGGCAAAGTCCTTGATCTCCTGCCGGCGCTCTTCGGAGAGCTTTTCAAGTCCACGCTGGAACTTGTAGCCGATATAATAGCCATGCACGGCTTCGTCTCTGATAATGAGGCGGATCATGTCGGCCGTGTTGGTGAGCTTGGCACGGCTCGACCAGTACATCGGCAGATAGAAGCCGGAATAGAAGAGGAAGCTTTCGAGGAAGACGCTCGCCACCTTCTTCTTCAGGGGATCGCTGGACGCATAATGCTCCATGATCAGCGCCGACTTCTTCTGCAGGAATTCGTTCTCTTCCGACCAGCGATAGGCATCGTCGACATCGGGCGTCAGGCAGAGTGTTGAGAAGATCGAGGAATAGGAACGCGCATGCACCGCTTCCATGAAGGAGATGTTGGACAGCACCGCTTCTTCATGGGGGGTTGCCGCATCCGCCATCAGCTTGACCGAGCCGACACCGTTCTGGATTGTGTCGAGCAGGGTCAGCCCGGTGAAAACGCGGATCGTCAGCTGCTGCTCGGCTGTCGTCAACGTCGCCCAGGAGGGAATGTCGTTCGACAGCGGCACCTTTTCCGGCAGCCAGAAATTGCCGGTGAGGCGATTCCAGACTTCGAGATCCTTGTCGTCCTCGATGCGATTCCAGTTGATGGCGCGCACGCGGCTGACCGGCTTGAATTGCATGTTCATCATTGTCTCCGGTCGGTTAGAGCGTGCAGGAAACGCAGCCCTGCACCTCGGTGCCGGACAGCGCCATCTGGCGAAGGCGGACGTAGTAGATCGTCTTGATGCCCTTCTTCCAGGCATAGATCTGGGCGCGGTTGATATCGCGCGTCGTTGCCGTATCGCGGAAGAACAGCGTCAGCGACAGGCCCTGGTCGACATGCTGGGTGGCAGCCGCATAGGTGTCGATGATCTTCTCCGGCCCGATCTCGTAGGCATCCTGATAATAATCGAGATTGTCATTGGTCATGAACGGTGCGGGATAATAGACGCGGCCGATCTTGCCTTCCTTGCGGATCTCGATCTTCGAGACAATCGGATGGATCGAGGAGGTCGAGTGGTTGATATAGGAAATCGAGCCCGTTGGCGGCACCGCCTGCAGGTTCTGGTTATAGAGACCGGACGCCATGACCGTCCTCTTCAGCGCGAGCCAGTCTTCCTGCGTCGGGATATGAATGCCGGCATTGTCGAAGAGCGTCTGAACCTTCTCGGTCGCCGGCTTCCACTCCTTCTCGGTATACTTGTCGAAATATTCCCCCGAGGCATATTTCGACTTCTCGAAGCCCTTGAAGCTTGCGCCACGCTCGGCCGCCAGGCGGTTGGAGGCACGCAGAGCGTGATAAGTCACCGTGTAGAAATAGATATTGGTGAAATCGACGCCTTCTTCCGAACCGTAATGGATGCGCTCGCGGGCGAGATAGCCATGCAGGTTCATCTGTCCCAAGCCGATCGCGTGGCTGTCGTCATTACCCTTCTCGATCGAGGGCACCGAGGAGATATGGCTCATGTCGGACACGGCCGTCAGCGCGCGGATCGAGGTTTCGATCGTCTTGCCGAAATCAGACGAATCCATCGCCATAGCGATGTTCAGCGAACCGAGATTGCAGGAAATATCCTTGCCCATCGTCTTGTAGGAGAGGTCGTCGTTGAATTCGCTGGCCTCGCTCACCTGCAGGATCTCCGAGCAGAGATTGCTCATGCTGATGCGACCGGCGATCGGGTTTGCTCGGTTCACCGTGTCTTCGAACATGATGTAGGGATAGCCGCTCTCGAACTGGATTTCGGCAATGACCTGGAAGAATTCGCGCGCCTTGATCTTCTTCTTTGTAATACGCGCATCCGCCACCATCTCGCGGTACTTTTCCGTCACCGATATCTCGGTGAAGGGCACGCCATAGACCCGCTCCACGTCATAGGGCGAGAAGAGGTACATATCCTCATTGTTTTTGGCGAGTTCGAAGGTGATATCAGGTACGACGACGCCGAGCGACAGCGTCTTGATGCGGATCTTCTCGTCGGCATTTTCGCGCTTGGTATCGAGGAAGCGCATGATGTCGGGATGGTGGGCATTGAGATAGACCGCACCCGCACCCTGCCGGGCACCGAGCTGGTTGGCGTAGGAGAACGAGTCTTCCAGCAGCTTCATGACGGGGATGATGCCGGAAGACTGGTTTTCGATCTGCTTGATCGGCGCACCCGCCTCGCGAATATTGGTCAGGGAAAGCGCCACGCCGCCGCCGCGCTTGGAAAGCTGCAGTGCCGAATTGATGGAGCGGCCGATCGATTCCATATTGTCTTCGACACGCAGCAGGAAGCACGAAACGAGTTCGCCGCGTTGCTTCTTGCCAGCATTGAGGAAGGTCGGGGTTGCCGGCTGGAAACGGCCGGAGATGATTTCTTCCATCAGATCGCGAGCAAGCTGTTCATTGCCTCTGGCGAGCGCCAGCGCCACCATGCAGATGCGATCTTCGTAGCGCTCCAGATAGCGCTTACCGTCGAAGGTCTTCAGCGTATAGCTGGTGTAATATTTGAATGCGCCGAGGAAGGTCGGGAAACGGAATTTCTTGGCATAGGCCTGATCGAACAGATCGCGGACGAAATTGAAGGAATACTGGTCGAGCACCTCCTGCTCGTAATAGCGCTCGGTGACTAGGTAATCGAGCTTTTCCCTGAGGTTGTGGAAGAACACCGTATTCTGGTTCACATGCTGCAGGAAATACTGCTTGGCCGCCATGCGGTCCTTGTCGAGCTGAATCTTGCCCTCGTCGTCATAGAGGTTCAGCATCGCGTTCAGCGCATGATAGTCCAGCGCTTCCACTGCCTTGAGCGGTTTTGCCCCCGCATCCCGCGTCAGGTTTGTCCCCGTGTCCAAAATCGTCCCATCCCGTCTTTGACATTGGCGACATCCTCGGCAGTTCCCAGAAGCTCGAACCTGTAGAGATACGGCACCTGGCACTTCTGCGAGACCACGTCGCCGGCAAGCCCGTAGGTCTCGCCGAAATTGCTGTTGCCCGCTGCAATCACGCCGCGGATGTTGGAGCGGTTTTCCGCATCGTTGAGGAAGCGGATCACCTGCTTGGGTACGGCGCCCTTGCCACCGTCCCCACAATAGGTGGGCGAGATCAGCACATAGGGTTCGCGGATGTGGATGTCTTCAACGCCGACGGGAATGCGCGCCGCGCGTAGTCCCAGCTTCTCGACGAAACGATGGGTATTCTCGGACCGGCTGGAATAATAGACGATCAGGCCCATCGCTCTTCTCCAATCAGGAGAGGGCGCTGATCATGTCGGGACGGAAGCCCGCCCAGTGGTTCTCGCCGGCAACGACAACAGGAACCTGCATGTAGCCCATGCCGCGAACGCGATCGAGCGCGTCGGCATCCTCGGAAATATCGATGATCTGATAGTCGACGCCCAGACGGTCGAGGGCACGGTAGGTGGCGGTGCACTGAACGCAGGCAGGCTTGCTGTAAACGGTAACGCTCATCATGTTCCTCGTGATGTCAATGGATTCCGGACGCAATACTGGGATCGGGCGCCTTACGGCGTCCGGGGCAACGCTTGATGATGATCTTGCAGAGTTGGCGTTTAAACGCCTGAAATTATCCCTTGCAGGATTTGCGCGGGCGGCGGCCTTGACGTTCTCGACATAACTTCAACCCCGAAGTGCTCATGCGGACGTTCGGGGCAGCGTAACAGGACGGATAGATTCCGCTTTCATGCACGCGACCTTCCGGACACCCCGCCCGTGGACGTTTTATTCAAGGCAGGTCTCCTGGCTTACGGGTCGAAGCCCCTGCCCCAGCCTTCCCAAAGCGTCATGCCTCAGTGACCCGAAATCGGACAGTTGCTCGCCGCTTACAGTTGCGGGGGCAGCTCCGGCTTTGTCGCGCCGTCATGGCGAAACGCACCGTATTCCCGTCTTAGCCCCCGACCCTCACGAATCGAAGGAACCTTGAACACTAGATATAGTACGCGAATCCCGGTTTGCGTCAACGGATGGTTTGTGCATCGCGTTACGGGATGTTTGAAATCGCTGCATTCCTGTGAAAAACGTGGTTAACAAATGATCAAGAAAACAGGCAGTGGAGACGGCTGGGAGGAAGAGAGCAAGCCTGTAGCCGCTTCGCGATTTTTGCTTCGGGATTCATGCCCGAATCGTGATGTGGCGTCGCGCAAAAGGCACGCCTGTTGTTGCTGAGGCAGCTCCAGTTAAGGCACCGAACTGGCTCCTTGCTCCAGATCGGCGGATCCCGAGAACAGTGATGTGGCAAGCGTGCCCCTGCCGCATCACGCTGCCAAAGAAATCCTTACGTCCTTATCCGAAGAAGGCGAAGCGCGTTCATCGTCACCAGCACGGTCGCGCCCGTATCCGCCAGGATCGCCGGCCACAGGCCAGTGATGCCAAGGATGGTGGTGACGAGAAACACCGCCTTCAGCCCGAGCGCGATAGTGATGTTCTGCATGATATTGCGCATCGTCCGCTTCGAAAGGTCGATCATGCGCGCCACGTCGCCGACACGTCCATGCAGCACCGCCGCATCCGCCGTTTCCAGCGCCACATCGGCGCCACCGCCCATGGCAATGCCGACATCGGCAGCCGCAAGCGCCGGCGCATCATTGATGCCGTCACCGACCTTGGCGACGAAAAGCCCTTCGCGCTTCAACTCGCCGACAATGCGCTGCTTGTCTTGCGGCAGAAGCTCGCCGCGCCAGTCGATGCCGAGATCGCCGGCAACGGCAGCGGCCGTGCGCTTGTTGTCGCCGGTCAGCATAATGGCGCGCACACCGGCCGCCTTCAGCGCCGCAACGCCGCTCTTTGCGTCCTCGCGCGGCTCGTCGCGCATGGCGATCAGGCCGGCAGCGACGCCATCGATCAGCAGCACCGAAACACTTTTGCCCGCGCCGTTCAGGACAGCGACCTGCTCATCCTGCCCCTCATTCAGCGCCCCACGCTCACGCGCAGCCGGCGGCGACAGGAGATCGAGCGTCTCGCCGCCCACCTTGCCCGTCACACCCTTGCCCGGCAGCGCCTCAAGTTCGAAAGCCGGCGGCATAGGTGCACCATCGGCCCTCGCCCGGTTGAGGATCGCCAGCGCCAGCGGATGGCTGGAGCCCTGCTCCAGGACCGCGGCGCGTGACAGCACCTGCGCATCGGGACGTCCAAAGGCAATGATATCGGTTACCTGCGGCTTTCCCGCGGTCAACGTGCCCGTCTTGTCAAAGGCGACGGCCGTCACCTTGCCAAGCGATTCCAGAACCGCGCCGCCCTTCATCAGCAACCCGCGGCGCGCACCCGCCGAAAGCGAGGCGGCAATGGCTGCAGGCGTCGAAATGACCAGAGCGCAAGGGCAACCGATCAGCAGGATCGCAAGGCCCTTGTAGATCCATTCGCCCCAAGCCGCACCCGTCAGCAGCGGCGGCAGGATCGCCACCAGGACCGCCACGACGACAACACCCGGCGTGTAATAGCGCGAAAAGCGGTCGATGAAGCGCTCCGTCGGCGCCTTGGATTCCTGCGCCTCCTCCACCAGCTTGACGACGCGGGCAATCGTATTGTCCTCGGCAGCGGCCGTCACGCGAACACGCAATGCTGCATCGCCATTGACCGTGCCGGCAAAGACGGTCTCACCCGCCCCTTTGCGCACCGGCGTGCTTTCGCCGGTCACCGGCGCTTCGTCGATGTCGCCCTCACCAGACAGGATCGTACCGTCCGCAGAAATCCGGTCGCCCGGCCGTACGAGAATGATGGAGCCGACAGCGAGCGTTTCCGCCGGCACTTCCGTCACCTCGCCGCCCGTTTCGAGCAGCGCATTCTTCGGCACCAGCGTCGTCAGCGACTGGATGCCAGCGCGCGCCTTGCCGGCGGCTACGCCTTCCAGCAGCTCGCCGACAAGGAACAGGAAGACCACCGTCGCCGCTTCTTCGCCGGCATTGATGATGACTGCGCCGACAGCGGCTGTAGTCATCAGCATTTCGATGGAAAAGGGAATGCCGGCAAGCGCCGCCATGATGGCGCGCCGCGCGATCGGAACCAGCCCGACCAGCAGGGCGGCAATGAAGGCATAGGAAGCGATCGCAGGCACCAGATGGCCGACCGCATAGGCAACAACGAGCGCCAGGCCGGAGAAGATCGTCAGTCGGCCCTTCTTGCTTTGCCACCAGGGGCCGGTCATCGGCCCATGATCATGACCGTGCAGCCCCGCGACTTCCTCCGCACCGTGCGAATGTACATGACTGGAATGATCGTGATCATGATGTTCATGTCCGTCATGATCGTGGTGGTCATGGTCATGGCCGTGGTCGTGATCATGGTGCGCATGATACTGGCCGCCCTTCTTTTCCTGAGCAGGCGCCTTGCCCGTGAACGGAGCGACGGAATAGCCGAGGCCGGTCACCTTCTTCTCGATCGCCTTGAGATCGCTGCTGCCATTGTGGCGCACCGTCATCGTGCCGGCCGTCACCGAAACCGAGACGTCCTCGACCCCGTCCATACGCCTGACGGCCGTATCGATCTTCGTTGCGCAGGCGGCGCAATCCATACCGCCGACCCTGTACCGTGCCTGTGCTGCTTCGCTCACGATCTAAATCCTTGCTTGTAGGCAGCGTCCTTCCTACATCCTCTAGCGACTAGAGGTGCAAGAGGAAAATCATGAAAAAGATCACCATCGGTGAAGCCGCACGTCACAGCGGCGTCAAAGTGCCGACGATCCGCTATTATGAGAGCATCGGCCTGCTTTCCGAACCCAGCCGCAGCGAGGGCAACCAGCGCTCCTACGAGCCCGCTGACCTCGATCGCCTCGCCTTCATCCGCCACGCTCGCGAACTCGGCTTCGAGATCGATGCGATCCGCACGCTGCTGCACCTGCAGGATGACCCACACCAGCCCTGCGCCTCCGCCGATGCCATCGCCAAGGCACGTCTCATCGAGGTCGAGCAACGTATCCGCAGTCTGAATGCGTTGAGGGCGGAACTGGAGCAGATGGTCGAGAGCTGCTGCCACGGCCGCGTCGATCAATGCCGGGTCATCGAAGTGCTCGCCGACCACGGCAAGTGCGTGCATCCGCGTCACTGAGGCTTGCGCTAGGCGATCACCCGCGCCAAGAAGGCGCAATGGAACAGAAGACGATTGCGATCATCGGCGGCGGTCCCGCAGGCTTGTCGGCGGCCGAAATATTATCGGAAGGCGGCCACGCCGTCGCTGTCTATGACGCGATGCCGACCTTCGCGCGCAAATTCCTGCTCGCCGGCAAGTCGGGCCTCAACATCACGCATTCGGAAGACTACGACCTCTTCGCCACCCGTTTCGGCGATGCCAATGTCAGTCTTCGTCCCGCCCTCGATGCCTTCACCCCGGCCGATATCCGCACCTGGGCAACTGATCTCGGCACCGAAACCTTCGTCGGCTCCTCCGGCCGCGTCTTCCCCAATGTCATGAAGGCTTCGCCGCTTCTGCGCGCCTGGCTCGCCCGGCTGGAAGCCCGCGGCGTCAGCTTCTTCACCCGCCATCGCTGGATCGGCTTTGCCGACGGTGGACACAGGTTCGAAACGCCAGACGGACGCAAGACTATTTCCTGCGATGCCACGCTGCTTGCGCTCGGCGGCGCAAGCTACCCCCGTCTCGGCTCCGATGCGGCCTGGGTGCCGATGCTTGCCGATCGCGGTATCACAATCGCTCCATTCCAGCCCGCCAATTGCGGTTTTGACGTCGCCTGGAGCGATCTCTTCCGCGAGCGTTTTGCCGGCGAACCGCTGAAATCCGTCACAGCAACTTCCTCCGCAGGGACGTTTCCCGGTGAATTCGTGATTACCAAACACGGCATCGAGGGCAGCCTTGTCTATGCGCATGCCGCCGCCCTGCGGGGTCGTCTGCGTGGCGAAGGCAAGGCGTTTTTGACGCTCGACCTCACCCCCGGCCGCACGCTCGAACGCCTGTCCCGTGACCTTGCCCGACAGGATACGAAATCGAGCTTCTCCAACCGCCTGCGCAAAGGCGCCGGGATCGACGGCGTGAAAGCCGCGCTCCTGCGCGAACTGACGCCGGAAGCCGATCGCAACGATCCGCAGAAGCTCGCCGCCGCCATCAAGGCCCTTCCGATCCCGCTTCTGCGCCCGCGTCCGATCGCCGAGGCCATCTCGTCCGCCGGCGGCATCGCCTGGAGCGAGGTCGACGAGAGCTACATGCTGAAACATCTTCCCGGCGTTTTTGCAGCCGGCGAGATGCTGGATTGGGAAGCGCCGACGGGCGGATATCTGCTCACAGCCTGTTTCGCCACGGGCCGCGCCGCGGCGAGAGGCATCGAAAACTGGCTCAGCCGAAGGTGAAGGCAAAAGTTTACACGCCGGATTGAACCGCAAGGCGTGCTGTCTCAGAAATGCGACACTTCGCATCCGGCAAATTCGATCCATACAATCCGCGGTCATACCGGCTTGATTGCAAAGCCGCCATATTTACATCAGAATATGCGCAAGTTCCGTGGGAGGAGCCTTCATGCACGAACAATCCGCACATGCGGAGCATGTCTATACGTGCGCCCAGCAAAACTCTGCTGCGGCCAGCTCGCCGATCGTGGCTTCATGGCGCCGCTGCATGACCATGTATCAGCTGGCGCCGGAGGAAAAACGTGCGCCCCTGCGCCTGACAGAACAGGAATTCCGCCTTGCGCGGGGACAATCCGAGCAGTTGATCGCCGATGCCCGTGACGAACTCGACCGTCTCTTTGCGACGGTGGGCAAGGCCGGCTGCTGCCTGCTTTTGACCGATCGCAACGGCATTGCGCTGGAACGCCGCGGCGCCGCCGGCAATGACAAGGAATTCTACGATGTGGGCCTTTGGACCGGCTCCGTCTGGACCGAGGCCAGCATCGGCACCAACGGTATCGGCACGGCTCTCGCCGATGAACGTGCCGTCGCCGTTTTCCGCGACCAGCATTTCTACTGCTCCAACATCAAGCTGAGCTGCACCACAGCCCCGATCCGCGATCATCGCGGTCTGCTTGCCGCCGCGCTCGACATTTCCACCTGCCGCGATGACGTCAATGAAATGACGCTCACCATCCTGTCGCAAGCCGTGCGAGATGCGGCCATGCGTATCGAGCTCAATCTGTTCCGTTCCGCTTTTGCCGGCGCCCGTTTCGTCATGGTCCCGGCCGGCGCCAATTCCGCCAATGCACTACTTGCCGTCGACCGGCACGATCTCGTCCTCGGCGCCACGCGCGCCGCCCGTCTTGCCCTCAAGCTTGACGACAGGCATATCGCCGCCGGCATTCCGGCCTCCGATGCGCTGCACGAAGGTCGCGTTTCGCAGGAGGAAGAAATGGCAGAGGCGGAAAAAGCCGCTCTCCTGCGGGCGCTGTCGCGTACCCATGGCAACGTCTCCCAGGCCGCCACAGCCCTTGGCATCAGCCGCGCAACACTGCACCGGAAGATGAAGAAGCTCGACCTGCACTAAGACAGGGCGAAAGGTTCAATCACAATGTCGTGGCGGTGCCGAAACCTGTCGCAACTCTGCGACACTGTGCACTGCGGTATTGGTGAGCTCCCCTGTTCCCCCAGGCAAAAGCGACACAGATTCCCTCCACTGGTTCGTTCCCGGACCTGTTCATCAAGGGAGGATGACATGCTTCATCAGAAAATCGTCGAGTCGCCGTTCAAGCTCAAATACGGCAACTACATCGGCGGCGAATGGCGCGAGCCGATCGGCGGCAAATATTTCGACAACGTCACGCCCGTCACAGGCGGCAAGCTCTGCGAAATCCCGCGCTCCGATGAAAAAGACATCAACGCCGCGCTCGATGCCGCCCATGCCGCGAAGGAAAAATGGGGTCGCACCTCCACCACAGAGCGCTCCAACATCCTCATGAAGATCGCCCAGCGCATGGAAGACAAGCTGGAGCTTCTGGCGCAGGCCGAAACCTGGGACAATGGCAAGCCGATCCGCGAAACCATGGCGGCCGACATTCCGCTCGCCATAGACCACTTCCGCTATTTCGCCTCCTGCATCCGCGCCCAGGAAGGCACGATCGGCGAAATCGACCATGACACGGTCGCCTACCACTTCCATGAACCGCTCGGCGTCGTCGGCCAGATCATTCCCTGGAATTTTCCGATCCTGATGGCGACCTGGAAGCTGGCCCCGGCCCTTGCCGCCGGCAACTGCGTCGTCATCAAGCCGGCTGAACAGACGCCCGCCTCCCTGCTTCTCTGGGCAGAAATCGTCGGCGATCTGTTGCCGCCCGGTGTGCTCAACATCGTCAATGGTTTTGGTCTCGAGGCCGGCAAGCCGCTGGCCTCCAGCCCGCGTATCGCCAAGATCGCCTTCACCGGCGAGACGACGACAGGCCGCCTGATCATGCAATATGCCAGCCAGAACCTCATTCCGGTCACGCTGGAACTCGGCGGCAAGTCACCCAACATCTTCTTTGCCGATGTGGCTGCCGAAGACGACGATTTCTTCGACAAGGCGCTCGAAGGTTTCGCCATGTTCGCGCTGAACCAGGGCGAAGTCTGCACCTGCCCGAGCCGCGCCCTCATCCAGGAATCGATCTATGAGCGCTTCATGGAACGGGCCGTCAAGCGCGTCGAAGCCATCAAGCAGGGCAACCCGCTCGACCCGGCAACGATGATTGGCGCTCAGGCCTCCACCGAGCAGATGGAAAAGATCCTCGCTTACCTCGATATCGGCAAGCAGGAAGGCGCGCAGGTTCTTGCGGGCGGCTCACGCAACGATCTCGGCGGCGAACTGTCTGAGGGCTATTACATCAAGCCGACCATCTTCAAGGGCCACAACAAGATGCGTGTGTTCCAGGAAGAAATCTTCGGCCCGGTCGTCTCCGTCACCACCTTCAAGGATGACAAGGAGGCGCTCGAGATTGCCAATGACACGCTCTACGGCCTCGGCGCCGGTGTCTGGACCCGCGATGCCAACCGCGCCTATCGCTTCGGCCGGGAAATCCAAGCCGGCCGCGTCTGGACCAATTGCTACCACGCCTATCCGGCCCATGCGGCCTTCGGCGGCTACAAGCAGTCCGGCATCGGTCGCGAAACGCACAAGATGATGCTCGACCATTACCAGCAGACCAAGAACATGCTGGTCAGCTACAGCCCGAAGAAGCTCGGCTTCTTCTGAGAAGCAGCCGATCGTGCTATCATCGAGCCTCCTCCCTTCACGGGGAGGAGGCATTGTCTTGGAGGAGGCAATCATGGAACAGACGGTCAATGGCGAAGCGCGCGTGCTCGCCACCGATGCGGCGCTCGACCTCATCAGGGAAATCCAACGGGATTATCCCAAAATCCTCTTCCACCAGTCCGGCGGCTGCTGCGACGGCTCTTCGCCCATGTGTTATCCGACGGACGATTTTATCGTCGGCGATCAGGATGTGAAGCTCGGCGAGATCGGCGGCGTGCCTGTCTATATCAGCGCCAGCCAGTTCGAGGCTTGGAAGCACACGCAACTCATCATCGACGTCGTGCCCGGCCGCGGCGGCATGTTCTCGCTCGATAATGGCCGCGAGAAGCGCTTCCTCACCCGTTCGCGCATGTTCGGCGGCGGCGAGGCCTGCGCCATCCCCGATGTCAGGGCACGCGAAACGACCTGATCCGGAAGCCCCGTGTAGTATTCCTATATTACCCGCGGCCGCGATCCTTTGTTAAAGTCCATCTGTTGGTTTTTTACGGGAGGAAGAAATGCCAGCGACCAAGATCCTGATGATCACAGGCGATTTCACTGAAGATTACGAAACCATGGTGCCGTTCCAGACGCTGCTTGCCTGCGGCTATACGGTCCATGCAGTCTGCCCCGGTAAGACCGCCGGCCAGACGGTCGCCACCGCCATCCATGATTTCGAAGGCGACCAGACCTATTCCGAAAAGCGCGGCCATAACTTCGCGCTGAATGCCACCTTCGAAAGCGTGCGCGCCGAAGATTACGATGCGCTCGTCATTCCCGGCGGCCGCGCGCCGGAATATCTCCGCCTCAACCCCGATGTCATCAAGGCTGTCAGGCATTTCTTCGATGCCAACAAGCCGGTTGCCGCGATCTGCCACGGCGCCCAGCTTCTGGCGGCTGCCGGTGTTCTCAAGGGCCGCACCTGCTCGGCCTATCCCGCCTGCCGTCCGGAAGTCGAACTTGCCGGCGGCACGTATGCCGATATCGCGATCAGTGACGCTGTTTCCGATGGCAATCTCGTCACCGCACCGGCCTGGCCGGCTCACCCCTCGTGGCTGCGCCAGTTCATGACGGTGCTCGACGCGGCAACGGTGCTGGAGACCAACGCCGCCGAGTGAAGCCGCGGGAGGAACGTGATGTGTGAACTCTTCATCAAGGCTGATGCCAGCCTCTGGGAAAGCACCACCCGGTCGCTGCGCATCGACGGCATGGTCACCAGCGTGCGGCTGGAGAATTTCTTCTGGTCGAAACTGGAAGAAATTGCCACCCGCGACGGCATGAACGTGGTCCAGCTCATCACCAGGCTGCACCACGAGTCGATCGATGCCGGCCATGACCTCGGCAACTTCACTTCGTTCCTCCGTGTCTGCTGCGCCCGTTACCTGGATCTCCAGCTTGCCGGCGACATCCCTGCCGACCTTTCGAGACCGATCGCCGGCCTCGACGCCCCGGAAATTCTGGGGCGGGAGAAACGGAAGTACCATTGAATTCGCCTGAAACCTGAGCGACGATTTTTAGATAGGCGGAATGCCCCTCTGCGTGAGACAATCGCTCCCAGCCGCCGCCAAACCGCACCGCTCGGTTTGCCCGGCGGCGGGGAAAGCGGAGAGGAAGATGGCAGCGATCGTGGTCGTGATGCTACGGCATTCCGTGGCTGGCGGTGGTTTCAATGACTGACGGCTCCGCATTGCACACCATCGGTTTAGCAGGCATCGTGCGCGAGGAATGGTTCTTTGGCGTCAGTGTCGCAACCAGCCTGGCTTTCCTTGTTTTCTCCGGGCCAATCTTCGCGCAGCTTTCCGAGCCACTCTGGTTCATCGTCATTTTTTTCTGGCTTTTTGCCGTTGTGCTGGGTTCCGCCCTATCGGTCGTTCGTCATGCCGATCATCTGGCGGAACAGCTTCAAGAGCCGTACGGGACCCTCATCTTGACCCTTGCGATTACCTCGATCGAAGTGATGGCGATCTCGGCTGTCATGCGGCATGGAGAGAACAATCCGACGCTCGCACGTGACACGCTGTTTGCCGTCGTCATGATCATTCTGAACGGCATGGTGGGATTGTCGCTGCTCCTTGGCGCGTGGCGGCGGGAAGATCAGCAGCACAACCTGCACGGCGCCAATGCCTATCTCGGCGTCATCGTGCCACTGGCCACCCTCAGCCTCGTCATGCCCACGTTTCTGGCCGGCCCGGATGGCCCGCACCCCTCGGCGCCCAGGCAGATGTTTCTCGGCATAGTCTCGATTGGCCTGTACAGTGTATTTCTGCTCCTCCAGGCCGGCCGTCATCATCGCTACTTCGCCGATGACGGCAACCATCACGAGCAGCACATCGTCAGCATGCGGCGCCACCGGTCCGTCTGGCATCATGCGGTACTGCTGCTCGCTTATATGGTGCCGGTCGTCTTCCTGGTCGAACAGCTTGCCCGGCCGATCGACTACGTGATCGAAACCCTTCGTGCACCGGCAGCATTCGGGGGGGTGGTCATGGCGGTACTCGTCGCAACACCAGAGGCGATCAGCGCCGTGCGCGCCTCCGTCGCCAACCACCTGCAGCGAGCCATCAACATTTTCCTCGGCTCGGTTCTGTCGACGATCGGCCTCACCGTGCCGGCCATGCTGGCAATCAGCCACCTCTACGGACACCCCGTCACGCTGGGGCTTCAAGGCCCGGATCTTGTCATGTTCGTGCTGACGCTCGCCGTCAGCATCATCACGTTTTCGAGTGGGCGCACCAATCTCATGCAGGGCGCAGTTCACCTGATGCTGTTCGTGTCTTACGTGCTGCTCATTACTCAGCAGTGAATAGAAAATTCCAGGCTGGGCCATGATGGAATTGCGGAGTCATCAATCGTTTAGACGCAGCTGGATTGCATGCCATAAGCTATTGCAATTTCGGACAATCCCGCGACATAGTACCGCATGCCTGAAACACTTGGCGACTGATGGGGTCGTCACCAAGGCACGCATGAAGACCGGGACACATAGATCATCGGGGCAGCAAGAATGCGTGAGGGATTGCATCGGGGCCTGCAGATTTCCGTAACACTCATCGGCATGACAGCGCTCGCTGCCTGCGATGGAAGCAGCAATACCTACGTCCCGCCTCCGCCACCGGCCGTCCGTGTTGCGCAACCAGTCCAGGAGCCCATCACCCTCTATTTCGAACTCACGGGCAATACTGCGCCGCTGAACTCGGTCGATATCGAAGCGCGCGTCCAGGGTTACCTTCAATCGATCGATTATCAGGATGGCACGACGGTAACGAAGGGCACGAAGCTCTTCGGGATCGAGCGCGACACCTATCAGGCCCAGCTTGATCAGGCCAAGGCATCCCTCGCATCGCAACAGGCATCCCAGGTTGGCGCCAAGCAGGAGTACGATCGTCAGGTCAATCTGATGAAGCAGCAGGTCACGACGCAGACAGCCGTCGACAGCGCCAAGGCGACGCTCGACGAGGCCAACGCGCAGATCCTCAATGCGCAGGCCAATGTCGAACTTGCAACGATCAATCTCGGCTATACGGAAGTGATTGCCCCCTTCGATGGCACGGTGACCGACCACCTTGTCGATATCGGCACGCTCGTCGGCGTCTCAGGCCCCACCAAGCTCGCCAGCATTGTTCAAACGGACCCGATCTATGCGTATTTCAACGTCAGCGAAACCCAGGTGCTACTGATCAAGGATATGTTGAGAAAGCAGGGACGCACCTTCAAGCAGACGGATCTGCCGAGCATCCCAGCCGAACTCGGCCTGCAATCCGAAGAAGGCTACCCACATAAGGGACATCTCGACTACGTCTCGCCGCAACTCGATGCATCGACCGGAACGCTTCAGGTTCGGGCTCTGTTCGATAACAAAGACAAGGCCATGCTGCCCGGCCTCTTCGTGCGCGTTCGCGTACCGATCGGCCAGAACGAGAAGGCGCTGCTCGTGCGCGACGATGCGATCGCCACCAACCAGCTCGGCAGCTACCTGCTCGTTCTCGGCAAGGACGATACGATCGAGCAGAAACAGGTGAAGGCCGGCCAGCGCGAAGGCGCCCTCCGCGTCATCGAATCCGGCCTCGAACCCGCCGACTGGGTCGTCATCCAGGGCATCCAGCAGGCAATCCCAGGCAGCAAGGCTGCGCCCGAGAAAATCGACATGAAACCGCAACCGGCGGCGGCCGGCACCGATGCAAAGGCTACGACGACGACGCAGTAATTTCGCCACAACGCCTCATCTGAACGTCCAAGGGCAACAGCATGATCTCGCGCTTCTTCATCGAACGGCCGGTGCTCGCCAATGTTCTGGCGTTGGTCTTTGTTCTCATCGGCGCGGTGGCTCTTTTCCAACTGCCAGTGGCGCAATATCCAAATGTCGTTCCGCCGACAGTGCAGGTGACGACCCGCTTTCCGGGCGCCAGCGCCAAGACGCTCGTCGATACGGTGGCGCTGCCGATCGAGCAGCAGGTCAACGGCGTACAGGACATGCTCTACATGCAGTCCACCAGCGCAAGCGACGGCACCTACTCACTGACCGTGACCTTCGCCATCGGCACAGATCCCGATCAGGCACAGGTCCTGGTGCAAAACCGTGTCGCGGTCGCCATGTCGTCACTTCCGCAGTCGGTGCAGGTTCAAGGCGTCAGCACTCAGAAGAAATCGACCGCTATCCTCGGCTTTGTCACTCTGACCTCGCCGGACAGCCGCTATGACAACCTGTTCCTCTCCAATTATGCGGTCATCAACCTCCAGAACGAACTTGCCCGCCTGCCTGGCGTCGGCAACGTCACGGTCTTCGGCGCCGGCCAATATGCCATGCGTATCTGGATGGATCCGAACCTGCTGCAGGCTCGCGGGCTGACGCCGCAGGATATCGTCAATGTCGTGCAGCAACAGAGCCAGGAGGTCACGGCCGGCCAGATCGGCATTCCGCCGGTGCCCCAGGGGCAGACATTCCAATATACACTGAACATCAATGGCCGGCTGAATGATGCTGTCGACTACGAGAACATCATCGTCAAGGTCGATGGCGCGGACGGCGGCCGGGTAACGCGCATCCGCGATATCGGCCGGGTCGAACTGGGTGCGCAGACCTATAGCCAGACCTTCATGCAGAATGGCCGACCGGCTGCGGGCATCGGTATCTCCCAATTGCCGGAAGCAAACGCCATCGCTGTGGCCCAGGCAGTCGATGTAAAGATGGCGGAACTGGCCAAGGCCTTCCCGCCAGGCCTCGAATATCATCTCCCCTTCGACACCACGAAATTCGTCAAGGCCTCGATCAACGAAGTCTATGTCACGCTGATCGAGGCAGGCGTTCTCGTTCTCATCGTCATTCTGCTGTTTCTGCAGGACTGGCGAGCCATGCTCGTGCCGGCAACAACCGTTCCGGTCACCATCATCGGCGCCTTTGCCGCGATGGCGGCCATGGGCTTCACCGTCAACCTCTCCACGCTGTTTGCAATCGTCCTCGCCATCGGCATCGTCGTCGATGACGCCATCGTCATTGTCGAAGGTGTCGCGAGACATATCGAGGCAGGCATGTCCGGCAGGCAGGCAGCCGAAAAGGCGATGGAAGAACTGCTCGGCCCCGTCATCGGTATCACGCTGGTGCTGATGGCCGTTTTCATTCCAGCCGCCTTCCTGCCGGGGCTGACGGGCCAGCTTTACCGCCAGTTTGCTCTCGTGATTGCCGCCACGGCGCTGATCAGCGCCATCAACGCCGTGACGTTGAAACCGACGCAATGCGCCCTCTGGCTGCGCGCGCCGGTGCCACCCGAGAAGCGCAACTTCGTCTATCGCGGCTTCAACCGGATCTACGACTGGGGCGAACACGGATACGTCCGGCTGATCGGCTCGATGACGCGCCACGCCGTCGCGATGGTCGTTCTTGCGCTGGCGATGATGGGTGTCGCCGTCTGGGGGCTGACACGCGTGCCGACTGCATTTCTGCCAATTGAGGACCAGGGCTACGTGCTGATCGGCGCGCAACTGCCGGATGGCGCATCCAAGGAGCGCACCGATGCCGTCATGGCGGATGTCGGCAAAATCGCCCAGGAGACACCGGGCGTCGATCAGGTCCTGACGATCAGCGGCATATCCGTTCTCGATAACAATGCCAGTCTGCAGAACGCCGGCGTGGCCTATGTCGTGCTGAAGGACTGGGATGAAAGGCTGAAGGAAAAGGGCCAGGATCTTCTGTCCATCTACCAGCATCTGAACGGTGCGCTGCAAAACGTACTGGTCGCGAAAACCCTCGTCATCGTGCCGCCCCCCATCCAGGGCGTCGGCAATGCCAGCGGCTTCACGATGCAAGTTGAGATCAAGAATGGTGTTTCCGACTATGCACTGTTGCAGTCCCTTACCGATACGATTGTGAAAAATGGCGAAGCCCAGTCATCGCTGCAAAGGCTGAGCACGTCGTTCCGCTCGAATGTGCCGCAGCTTGAGGTCGTGGTCGACCGTATCAAGGCCGAGACGTTGGGCGTCACGGTTGGACAGGTTTTCTCTGCGCTGTCGGGCTACGTCGGATCGAGCTACGTGACACAGTTCAACAAGTTTGGCCGCACGTTCCAGGTCTATGCCCAGGCATCTCCGGAATTCCGCGTCAGCCCTGACGATATCCGCAATCTGGAGGTCAAGGCCGGCGATGGCACGATGGTGCCGCTCGGAACCGTTGTCGATATCAAGCCGATGCAAGGCCCCTCACTGATCAGCCTCTACAATCTCTACCCGTCAGCAACCATCGTTGGCGGACCTGCCGCCGGCTTCAGCTCCGGCCAGGCACTCAACGTCATGGAGCAGATTGCCGACCAGACCTTGCCGACGGGAACCGGCTATGAGTGGACGGCGCTCTCCTATCAGGAAAAGGCGGTCGGCGGACAGATCTACTATATCTTCGCGCTCGGCATGCTGCTCGTCTACTTCGTGCTCGCGGGTCAATATGAAAGCTGGATCCTGCCGCTTGCTGTGCTTCTGGCTGTCCCGCTTGCCCTGCTCGGCACCGTCGGCGCGTTAATGGCGGCGGGCGTCGCCAACAACCTCTACACCCAGATCGGCCTGATCCTTTTGATCGCTTTGGCATCGAAGAATGCCATTCTCATCGTCGAATACGCCCGAGAAAAGCGAGAGGAAGGCATGGAAATCCTGGAAGCGGCCGTCGAGGCTGCCCGCCTGCGCTTCCGACCGATCCTCATGACATCCTTCGCCTTCATTCTCGGCGTCCTGCCGCTTGTCCTCGCGACGGGGGCCGGCGCATCCGCCCGCAAGTCGATCGGCATATCGGTCTTCAGCGGCATGATCGCATCGACCTGCCTTGCCGTGTTGTTCGTTCCTTCCTTCTACGTCGTGCTGCAGCGCTTTGAAGAGTTCAGAAGGCGCCGCGGCAAAGCTCCTGCAGTGACCGATGCGGAAATGACGGCACAATAGGCTGGCAAGCAGCCTATTGCACGATTACCTGCACATAAACCCCGCCGCTCTTGGCATAGTAGAGGCCGCCGCAGCGATAATAATAGCCGCCATAATAAGGGCCATAAATGCAGCCTGGAGGCAGCACGGCAATCGTCGTCGCCGTGCGCCGGACCACGCGGCGTGTGGTGCGACGCGCCACCCCCGCATAGGAGAGCGGCGTCAAGGGACGGCCGATGACCGCCTCCGCCGGTGTGGCAAAGCCGATCGACAGCGGTAGTGGACCTTCTTCCAGGCGAAGATCGGTAAAGGTCATCACGCTGGCAAGGCAGAGGGCGAAAAAGAGCTTGCTGCGGGTCATTGCATATCTCCTGTAACGGCGGGCGCCGGAAGCTCATCGATAGATTGGAGTTCACTCAGATCCACGGTCTTCGCAGTGGCCGGGATCTCGATATTGTAAGAGGTGGCGGCAACATCCGCCCCGCTTTTGAAGTCGCTGATCTCAAGCGTATATTGCGGCGCCTGGACGACGTGTTTGCTGGTGATCACATAGCGCCGCGGTATCGGCTGCGAACCCGTCTGTATCCAGATCTGCCAGTCGAGTTCCGGTGTGCGGAACGTCAGATATTCGCATTCCACACCGTCGATGAAGGCGCTCGAGATGTGCTTGGCCTCGGTCACGTCGGACATCAAGATGTCATAGACGTGAGACGAGAGCAGATCGGCGCCTGGCGCTTCCACGCCGGCATCGGCGAGCCTGTCGATCAGATCATCGAGCGAGCCTTTGCCCTCGATCTTCGCATAGGCATCGAGGTTCTTGCCATGCACGGTCAGCGTCGAACCGTCGAAGCCGACATCGATATCGGCAAAGCCTCCGGTCCGCGTGACACGCAGTTTGTCGGGCCGGGTGATATTGGCTGTACCCGAACTGACAAATTGCAGCTTCTCGAAATCCGGGGTTACAGCTTCGAGCGATGACTGGTAGTTGAAGGAGATGGTCTTCTGCGCCACCAGAAAATCGGACATGGCCTTCAGAAGATCTTTTGCATCATCCGCCCATGCATGGGTTGGTAGTACAAGGCCGCCAGCAACAGCGGAATAGCTCAGTATTCGTTTCAATCGCGATAGATGAGAAGTCGATGACATGGCAATTGCCTTTCACTTGTGTCGTCATTGAATTCATCGAATGCGGGGATTTCGGATCGTGCTGCGACAACAGCGGAATGGCGGTGCGGACCCATCAGGAGAATGCCTGAGAGTTCAGGCATTCCCCAGTGAACCCGAGCGTTTTGGAAGGCCGCTACAGTCCCGAGGTCAGCACCTTGTGACAGGCTGGTGATACGCGCTGCAGATTGTCCCGCAGGCACGAGATGACCCGCCCGCCGCCGATCGGCACCATCCGGCAAAAGGCCCGGAAATCCGGTCCGCAGGTCTCGCGCACGATCATCATTTCCTCGCGCGGAGAGAAGACGGGCATGGCGGCCGGCCGGGTCGCCGGCGGTGCGGTAGCCGTGGCAGCACCTGCACTGGTTGCTGGCGCCCCTGCTGCACCGATGGCCGCGACCGCCTGCTGACAGGGGGCCGACAGACCGGCACTATGCTGCTGCAGACAGGAGAGCGCCGCCGCACCGCCTGGGGCCACACCGGAGCATTGCGCCATGAAGTCGGAGCGGCAGGCTGACTTGACGGCATCGCGCTGCGCCTCGGTCGGCTGAGCGCCGGCTGCCGGAGCAGGCGTCGCCGCACCTGTTGTGACAGGCGCCGTTTGAGCTGGCTCCGCGGATGTCGATTTGGGTTTGGCTGTTATAGCCGAGACAGCCTCGCGGCAGGCGGCGGAGAGTGTGGAATCATGTTGCTGCAGGCAGTTCAGCGCCTCCATGCCTCCCGGCTGCACGCCAGAGCATTGTGCGATGAAATCGGATCGGCAGGCTGATCTGACCGCGCTTTTCTGCTCGTCGGTGGGTGCCTGCGCGATAGCGATCCCAGCGAAAAGACTAGCCGCACAGACGACGCTGAGCGCCGATAATCCGAAGATCAAACGGCGCCTCCCGCGCCGCTCCGCTCTTAGAGAAGATGCACATTCTCGCATTGTTCCCCTCCCTGGAAAGCTCATCGATTTACGGCATGAAAACAAATACCTCAGCTGAATGAGACAGCAGGACCTCGAAAGGGTCGATGAAGGTCGCTAAACGGAAATTGTGGAACGTCCACTCGCCTTTAAATTTAGCACATTCGAATTTTATAGACTAGGCTCGAATATCCGGACAAGGATTAACGCACTATGCTTATGGGTTAGCCGCGGGATGCATTCTGCGCTGCTGGCAGGCGATAATAACATCGGCTATCTATGCTTTATACCAGCGTGGCTCTGTTTGAAGTAACCTCCAGCTCACTGGAAACGACGCCAGAATCTCATGGCCCATTGCTGCCTCAACACCCGAAAATTTTGCAAAGGCAGAGGCGCGCCTCGACCCGTGCTAAATCGTCGTTCCGCTGCCAACAAAGAAGCCCGCTTTTGGCGGACCTGTTTTTGGCTTCTATTGCGGGCTTTGCACTATACACTGTCGAAGATACGCACGCGCGACTGGCGGCCGCCTCCACAGCCGGGCAGGATGCAAACTTCTATCGTGACCACCGTGCTATCAGTTGGTCTGTATTTGCCAGCACTTTGCGGACTGCGTTGCGCGCCATGTTCGGTCGCTGCAGTCGGATGCTTTTCTCAATATTTTCATGTAGTCTCAGTACATACAGCAGGTCATCCTCTTCGCGCGTGATATAGGCGAAGAGATGGTTCAGCGCCGATTCGATCAATGCGCCGAGCGGCACCAGCAGATCATTTCCGGTGGCGCGCAAGATCGCGATGTGAAATCGGGTATCGGATTCTGTTCGCTGCTGGAGTGACGTCGCCTGACCCATGTCATGCAGGGCCTGACTGATCGCGTTCATTTGCTCCTCGGTTCGGCGCTCCGCAGCAAGCGCAGTCGCTTCCGGCTCGATCATATGCCTGAGTTCTTGCACGGCCCTCAGAAACGATTCCCGATCGGGAGATGCGGCATACCAGCCCAGCACATCTCGATCCAGCAGGTTCCAACGTTCCCTAGGTTCGACCCAACTGCCGATTTTTGGGCGGGAAGCAAGCAGGCCCTTGGCCATCAGCATCTTGATTGCTTCGCGCACCGCTGACCGGCTGACGTCAAAGACTTGCGACCATTTTGCCTCGTTTGGCAGGATCGTGCCGGGCGGATAGTCACCGCGCACGATCCGGAGGCCGATCTCGCCTGCCAAAGACACATGAACACTCGCCCCAGTCATGCGGGGAGCATTTGGGCGCCTTGTAGTGGCTGAACGGTCCGCTCTCGCCACCTCGACCAAAGTCGTCGGCTTCCCCGATTTCTTGTCAGGCATTTATTTCTACTGCCTCAGCATTCTTTCGACTGTCTGCACGTCTGATCAAAACAATCGTAATAACGAGGAAGTCGCCTGCGATTGAGTCCGGCCCAAAGCGCGGAATTCAGGGCGCGTCAAGCCCTGCAGATCTTTCGATCCGTCTCGTGGAGGCAGCCGGCGCACCCTTGTACCGGGTGCGCCAAACCGCGAGCGCTACTTTTGAATGCAGGTATCGACTGTGTCCTTCGTGCACTCATCAAGCCCGGTGAAGACCGGATCTTCAACTGCCTTGCCGGCAATCAGATCCATCATCACGGAAGGTGCTTTGTAACCCATCTCGAACGGCCGTTGGCCGACGAGCGCGGTCACCAGGCCTTCTCTCGCGATCGCAACCTCGTCACCGATCGTGTCTGCCGCACCGATGACGAACTCGTTGCTGGCAATCTTCTCAGCCATCGGCTTGAACAGATCGCGATAGGGTTGCGGTGCGCCGAACAAGGGCCAGCCGCCCATGATGCCGAATGCATCGAGGTCGGGATTGGCCGCGAGGATATCGGTCATTGCCTGCACGCCTTTGGCACCATCGTCATTGGTAAAGACCGGGCAGCCGGCGACTTCCGTCCAGCCACCCTCGCCTTTCAATTCCGTAAGGCCCTTCTGGCCAGTGAGCGTGTCACGCATACCTTGCGCGCGACGCAGAATATTGTCTGCTCCCGGATTGCCTTCGATCGTGCAGATCTTGCCGCCGTTCGGCTTGGCCTTCTTGATGTACTCACCGATACGTGCGCCCATCAGATAGTTGTCAGTACCGAGATAGGTCTTGCGTAAGGCCGCGTCCTCGGCTGCAAGATCGGCATCAAGCGTCATCACCGGAACGCTCGGATTGGCGGTCTTCAGGGTCTGGGCGATGAGCTTCGCATTTGATGGCGAAATTGCGATTGCGGCAGTGTCTGCCTTGCCCAACATATCCTGAACGATCTGCGCTTCGCCGGCTTCATCGGATGTCGATGCCGGACCGGTGTAGAAGCACTCAAATTCCGCAGTCGGATTTTCTTTGTTCCATTTCTGGCAACCTTGATTGATTGCTTCGAAGAATGGATTGTCGAGACCTTTCACGACGATGACGAGTTGCTTCTTCGCCAGGGCCTGCCCTGCGGTCAATGCTAAAACTGCGGCTGTAAGTAGTAATGCCTTCCTCATGGTTTCCTCCCTTGAAACAGACGGGCACGGCATGCCCGCCACACGAAATCAACCCGGATACCACACGATACGAGGCTCCTCCTTCGAACGCTCGTATTGCCACGCCGAGTCGATAAGCATTTCGAGATCGTAGTTTGGCCGCCAATCCAGCAGGTATTTTGCCTTGCTGTTGTCCATCCAGTTGGAATGGAAGCGGCTTGGTATGTCTACAGAGCCGAGATTTCGCGTGCGCGACAGATAGGCGGCGACTTCAGAATAGTCGACAGGTCGATCCATGCAGATATTAAAGAGTTGTCGTTCCGCCCGGGGATTGTCGATTGCTGCCAATATCGCCGATACGAGGTCATCGACATGCACGAAGTTGCGTTTCAGCGGACGACCGTCAGCATCGAGCAGCAGCGGCACCGTACCCATAGCTGCATAGCGCCGCGCCGCTTCTTCCGGGACGAGCGTCTTCCAGTCCGGGCCACCAAAGACGTCATCTCCAAAGGACAGCGAATACTTGAAGTCGTCCTTTTCCATGATCCAGGGCGCTCGCAGACAACAGCCATTGAGGCCGTACTGAATGCCAAACTGCTCCAGCATGACCTCTTCCAGAACCTTGGAGAGCGCATAGCTTCCCGGATAAGCGCAATGAGGGGCACTCTCGGTGATCGGGCCGCCATGGCGATAGTGGAAATGCCCAATGCCCGCGTCGCCGCCGATCAGGATGAACTGACGTGCCGTGGCGCTTCCGCGGAACTCCTCGAGAAGCCAGAAGAGACCCTTGACCGTAACGTCCATGATGTCTTCAGGGGTTTCCTTACAAGTGGCGAGATGCACGACATGGGTTACGTCGTTGAGTGCTGCCGCCACAACATCGCGATCGGCGATCGAGCCGCGGATGACGTCGACACGGTCGGTCGCCTCGCACAAACGGTTGTGACAAAGCGCGCGAACACGGGCTTTGGAAAATCTCGGATCGTCAAGCAGCCCAGCAATGAAGCGCTGCCCGACCTTGCCCGTGGCACCGGTAACAAGGATCAGCATGCTCTCTCTCCCAGTAATAGCTAATATTCGCGCGCCACTTCCGTCAATTGATATTTGTCTGACAAAACAGATTTTTGTTACAATAGGCTCCGCATCTCGGACAATGAGTTGACGCTGTCGCAGGGTTTTGCGTAAATGCTCATATTCGCTTTTCCTGGGAGGATATTGGAAAGGCGATTTCGCCCGAGCCTCGCGTCGAAAACAGGCCGGGCTCGGAGCGAACGGATAGCGACAAGTTTTGGGAGGCCAGGAGGCTGGTGGCGGTTCTCGAGCTCACCAATATTTCCAAACATTTCGGTGCCATCCAGGCCGTCAACGACGTTTCGTTTTCGCTCGAAGCAGGGCAAGTCGTCGGCCTCATGGGCGATAACGGCGCGGGCAAGTCCACGTTGGTCAAGATGATCGCCGGCAACTTTCGACCGAGCCACGGAACCATGCGTCTCGATGGCTCCGAGATCGTGCTGCATCGGCCGAAGGAGGCGCGGCTGCATGGCATCGAAATCGTCCATCAGGATCTGGCGCTTTGCAATAATCTCACGGCGGCGGCAAACGTGTTCCTCGGACGAGAATTGCGACGCGGCATATGGCCCTTTCGCATCCTCGACTACAAGGCCATGTACAAACGCGCCGGCGAGATCTTCCGCGAGCTCAAATCGGAGACGCGACCACGCGATCTCGTCAAGCAAATGTCAGGTGGCCAGCGGCAAGCGGTCGCGATTGGCCGGACGATGCTGTCGGAGGCGAAAATCGTGCTGATGGACGAGCCAACCGCAGCCATTTCCGTGCGCCAGGTCGCCGAGGTTCTCAATCTGATCCGCGAATTGCGTGACCGGGGCATTGTCGTCGTCCTGATCAGCCATCGCATGCCGGACGTCTTTTCGGTCGCGGACCGTGTGATCGTGATGCGGCGTGGCAGAAAAGTAGCCGACAAGCCAATTGCGGCAAGTTCGCCTGAGGAAGTGACGGGGCTCATCACCGGCGCCATCGAACAGGTGTGATCGATGCTATCCGCCCCCGCAGCGAGAAGGAAGAAGGTCGACGATGGCGATTACACTTGACCAGACGATCGGGCAGAAGCAACGGAGCTGGCTTGCGACAATCTTGGGCGGCCAGACATTCTGGGTTCTGATCGCGGTCATTCTCGCCTGCATTTTTCTGTCGATGGCGACAGACTCCTTTGCGACGGCAAAAAACATCTACAACATCACCCGCAACGTCACGTTCGTCGCGATTATCGCGCTGGGCATGACGCTGGTCATCATCACTGGCGGCATCGATTTGTCCGTTGGCTCCGTGCTCTGCCTGTGCAGCATGGTGCTGGCGGTCGTCATGCATGCGGGGTACAGCATTGAGATCGGCATCGCTGCGTCGATCGGTACTGCTCTTGTGGTCGGAGCTTTCAACGGCCTATTGATTGCCTATCTCGGCTTCCCACCCTTCGTCGTCACGCTCGGGATGCTGTCGATTGCGCGCAGCCTGGCGATGGTGGCGTCCAACAACACTGTCGTCTTCCAGTTCGGGCCTGATCACGACAAGCTGCTTGCGCTGGGTGGCGGTGCCTGGTTTTTCGGCATCGCCAATCCAGTGCTCTACATGGTCGTGCTGGCACTCATGACCGGTTTTGTTCTGCGCTGGACTAAGTTCGGCCGCTATGTTTTTGCCATCGGCGGCAATGAGCACGCAGCGACGCTGACGGGCGTTCCCGTGCAGAGGATCAAGGTCATCGTCTATATGATTTCCGCCCTGTCGGCGGGGATTGCCGGCATCATCCAAACCGGCTGGCTCGGCGCAGTCACCACAAATATCGGAGCAGGGATGGAACTTCAGGTTATCGCCGCTGCGGTTATCGGCGGCGCCAATCTGGCTGGCGGCGTCGGCACCGCCTTTGGGGCGTTGATCGGCGCCGCGCTCATCGAGGTGATCCGCAACAGTCTTGGCCTGCTCGGCATCAACGCCTTCTGGCAAGGTAGCTTTATCGGCGGTGCAATTGTCCTTGCCGTTCTTTTCGACCGAATTCGCAACTTGCGACGCGACGAGTAGGCGACCCCGGTCCCACATCCTCAAGCCTCCGAGACCGGCATGATGAACATATGAGGCTCACCTGAGTGAAGCCTACCGGGCGAACACACCTAGCCGTTGCTTGGTGCGTTACTGCAGGCTCCCATCGCCGCCGCGGTCGGCGGCTTTGAAGTCGGCCATAACCCTATTCAGGAACTCGTTCTGGCTGACCTTGCCGTCACTGTTGGCGTCGGTGGTGGAGAACTGCTGGACAGTCAGAACTCCGACAACTTCGTCAGAGTTCAGATTGCCGTCCTTGTTCTTATCCAGGCCCGCGAAGGCCGAGGTCATGAAGGTTTGATATTCAGATCGGTCGACCGCTCCATTCTTGTCACGATCGAGCCGGTCCATTTGGCCTTGGTTCATGGCCACCGGTTGATTCTGCGCGACGGCTGCAATGGCGGTAAAAAAAACGAATCCCGTCAGCAGGGCTGCTCTTTTCATCATCCCGACCTTTCGCATCAATGACATGTCAAGGCACTGCCGCCCGCGGCGCCCAGCGTGGCGCCGCCACCGACGGCCCAGAGCTGTCCGGTCCCCGCGCCAATAGTCGCGCCAAGCAATCCGCCGACGACCGCACCGCCGACCGAACCGGCAATACAGCCGAACTCGTTACTACGTCCTGTTTGGGACGTCGAAGCAGATTGGCAGCCAGACAAGGCAAGGCAACCTAAGAGAGCAAGACCTATCGTGCACTTGGTCATTTTTTTCCTCCAGTATATCCGTTCACGTTTAAGACAAACAGGCGGAGGCACCGTTGAGCGGCGGCGGTCGAAAACAAGCTGCGAGTATGCTCTTCATGTGCGGAGATTCTCCGCCAATCAGAAGCAACTCACAGGCAAAACATGCAGAGCGCGCGCCAAAGCTGCAACAATACTATTAAATACTACCACCGCGCATGACTGAAGACAACACCTAGCACCTGCCTCCACCGTTGATGTCCGCCGAGGCGAGTTCAGCCCGCTGGTTTCAGTCCTCCAAGACCGCTCCTGTCCTGCTAGAACGGTCGTCGGTCTGCCTTCAGCCGTGAAGCCGGCGCAACACAGCACGCCAAATTGTTCCCCGGGTGCGTACGCCTTTAGGTCGGTCGCCGGCTTGTACGGCAGATCGGCCTTCTGAGCGGTCTTCGCCACCCCTTAACGTCAAAAAGCCCGCAGGTTTTCACCATGCGGGCTTTTTGCTTGATAGAAAGGCTTGGTTGCGGGGGCAGGATTTGAACCTGCGGCCTTCAGGTTATGAGCCTGACGAGCTACCGGGCTGCTCCACCCCGCGATATTTCATTCCGGACG
>NZ_JACHZR010000006.1 GCF_014193695.1 Rhizobium sp. BK316
CGCTGCCGTCAGAGACGTCTTGCCGTGGTCAACGTGGCCGATCGTGCCAATGTTGACGTGCGGCTTGTTGCGCTCAAACTTACTCTTTGCCATTTGAATGCTTCCTGTGGACGTAAAATGGGTGACCCCGGCGAACCGGTTTAGTGCCGCCGTTTAAGGCTTTCGGCGAAATTGCGCAAGACTTAATTACAGACGCCATTCTTGGCGTGTGGCCGGATATGGGAGATAATTTGCAACCCACAAGACGATTCGCCTGCCGCCTCCCCAAAATCCCTGAAATTTCAGACAAAAATCGAAAGAAGGGCGGGCTCGCGTCTTCACCGACCCTGGTCGTGACTGCAAATTCCGCAATCGTCGCGCAAGCATCATATGGTGTCGGCAATGCAGAACCTTCCGGCCCAGACGCAAAGCACTACGACAGGTCTTCTATGAAGGGGAACAGATGGAGCGGGTAGCGGGAATCGAACCCGCGTATTCAGCTTGGAAGGCTTTCAGATTATCTAGGCTTTATAATATAGGCGTGTCACTCTGTTTCTGTGTCGTTCATCTCGGAACATGACGGCGAGACACATTTTGTTCTCGTCATTTCAGAAATCACTTATGATGGAAACGAGCACAAGGACAACGCCAATGACTGATACAATCGGCAGATTGCGAGAAGCACGGCGCACCTCGGAAGTTCTGGATTTGCTGGAAGAGGCTATCGACAAGATCGAAGGTCTGGAGGCTGATCTAGATAGCGCCGTGGAAGTCGCTTACAAGCGTGGCGCTACGGAATGGGTGCGGCTGAACTATCCAGCGAAGTACGCAAAGCTCAAGGAGCGCAATAATGACTGATATAGCCCTGACGAAAGAGCAAATGCGCGATTTGCGCGCCATACACGGAAATCCAGGTTGCTATAGCCGGTGCAAAGAAGACGGCGAACTGATGACACTCGCCAATTTAAGCCTGATACGATGGATCGAAACCGGCGGCTATGAGATAACCAGGAACGGCATTGCCGCCCTAAACGAACCAAAGAAGGCGCGGCTTGAGCGTGTCGAAGCAGCGCTCCGTGACAATATCCAAGCAGCACTCCCGAAAGGCGTCATAGTGGATTACCGGTATGCGGCTTTGGCCGCAATTGCCGCGGCCGAATCTTTCGAGAAAGAGCTCGCCCAATGACAGACATGGTAACGCGAGTTGCGAGAGCGATCGGGAAGGTTGCCGATCCGCACACGCCATGGAATGAATGCGGAAGCGGGTTCAAGGAGATTTGTGCGGAATTTGCGCGGGCAGCTATCGAAGCCCTCCGCGAGCCTACCGAAGAAATGCTTGAGCCTTTTGACGACCTGTATCAGGCTGAGTCTGTATGGGAACTCATGATAAATGGCGCCCTTCGTGAACCGAACGGGGAAGATGAGAGGAGTGGGGAATAATGGAAGTCAAATATGGCGGTGGCACAACGAAATATGGGCCAGGTGTGTCAATAGAATTGACCGGAGATGAGGTCGCTACTGCGATCGACGCCTACCTTGTCGCGCATGGTGTTTTCGTCTCTGGGCCTCGAACGATAACGGCCAATGGTGATTTATGCGAAGATGGGCAGGTATATGTCGATCCAGGCGGTTTCGTGATTTATAACGGAAATAAATTTTCTGGCAGAGGTCCGGGTTATTGATGTTCACCCGCCTGAAATGGACGATCTACACCGCCATCGTCTTTACCGGGTTCATCGGTGTGCTGGCTTGGGAAGGGGTGAAATGGGTATGGGAGGGGATAGTGGGATGATAGACGATTTTTCACCGGACGCAGCGGAATTTCGATGCCTTGTGCCATTCCCCGATCAATCAGAGAACTTTGTCTTGGGATTCGAGGCCGGGATGATTTGGCAAAGAATGGTGAGCGGAGAGACAACCATTGGCGGTTTAGACGAAATAGCTACGCATGCTGGGAACATTGCTGTTTTCCAGCGCATGGCTGATGCTCAAGGTTATGATTTAATGACTGATGATGCTGGCGATGGATGGATAATCGCGACGTTTACCAAGCGTAAAAATCGATTTCGGTTGGTTAAATGACGGAATCATGAAGTTTCTGCTTGGCTAAACGCCCTATCCAGCAGACTTCTTGACCCGCAACGAGCGATAAAAATTAATCACGCCGTCCTTTGCAGTAACGGCTTTAATATCGATCCAATCCGGCAGTTCACCGATTTCATGAAGCTCCGTAAGAGCATGAGCTAGATTAGCCTTAATGGCCGACGCCATAGCCTTCTTCTCTTCGGCGGATTTAATCTGCTGTTCCAAGGCCGCGAGTTCTCTTTCCGCTGCTGCCTTCTGCTTTTTCAGTTCGTCCAGTTTTGCCATTGGTGTACCCCCGATTGGTTGATGGTCGGGCGCATGTGATGGCGGAAGCTAGGGATTGTCAACTTATTTGCCGAGCGCGGTAAAGAAAGCCTTCACCTGATCCCCAAATGTCGCGACTAACCCACCCCCTGTAATAGCCGCCCCTACCGCTACACCGGCAAGCCATCCCCTACCCTGCTTGCGCATGGTATCGATGATCTCCGCGGCTTCCTCTCCCTTTGCGATTCTCGGTTCAAGGCTTTCAATCGTTCCCTTGAGTTCGGTAATGACCTGGGTCAGGGCGTGGATGGATTCCGACCGTTCTTTTCCGTCTTCGAGCAAGCGCTTTACATCAGATTTGAGAGAACCGATGTCACCGGACAGTTCGAACAGTTTGACTTCAGCTTCGGTCATCATGGGCTTTCGGGGGGATGGGAGAGGAGGAAAAACCGCCGCTAGTGGGCGACGGTGGGTGTCAGACGATGGGGCGGCGAGGATCAGGCAGTTAACATCGGCTGCGCATTGAAATTGGCCATTTTGTTATAGCCCTGCGCTGTTGGGTGAATACCATCGACATTGATATCGCCGTTTGCGGAAGCGGTAGCGTAATCGCCAAGGCCTGCCGGTGGTGCGAGTTGAAGATCAACGAGTGGAGTATTGAGCGTTACAGCCAAACCTTGAATATAGCCACGGAAGGCCGCCTGGTTGGCTGTTGCGCTGCGCGGGTTCGGCACATTAAGGACCACGTCTCCGCTCAATCTGGCGGTATTGACAAGAGTCGTTACGTTTGCCTCGAACGTCGCCTGCGGTGTGGTCGGGTAATCGTTGATGCCGATATTCAGGATCATCAGATCCGGCTGCATGAACTGGATCATGTTCAGCGTGCGATAATTCGCTGTCGTCACCACCAAATCCGTAGATTTCGCCGATGCCCAACCGCAGTTATAGATGAGGAATTCCTTGTTCTGGCTGTCGTAGACCTCGACAGAGCTGACATAGATGTTCGTTCCAGAATTGCGCAGGATTTCAACGGACGTGTGCGCCCCACGAGGAACCGTGATCGTAGCTCTTTGAGGTGTCCCGGTTACGCCGCCGCCGGCCGTGGGGGAGAAACTGCCAACAGCAACCGCACCGCCATCGATGAAAACAGAGCAGTTCCCAGCGGCGATGTTGATGTAGACGATCTCGATCGTATCCCACGTGCCTGAGAACGTCTTCACCCACCGATCTACTGTGGTGCTTCCGGCGCGGATCAAGCCGGCGCCGATAGATGATGCAGTCTGAATAGCCCACCCCACACCAGAACCGAAAGAATTTCGTGTGTCGTATGCGGTATAAGCAGACAGCGAAGCGCTGTTCCCATCACCCATAGAGCATGATCGAGCAGGAAGCCCATGGCTGGTCAGATAAGCTGCTAGATCAGCAGGGTAAGAAAGAGGAAAGGCACCATCAAGCGTACCGTTGGTCAGGGCGCCAAAACCTGCCGTGGTAGAGTCTCCTATGTTTAAGGCGCGGCCGAACCGGGTTCCAGCCAATACCGCAGCGCGAGCAGCCTTGTACTTCGCCATATTGTTGACCCCACCGCCCCGAGCAAGGGCGAATCCCTGCGGTCCAAGAGAAGAAATCGCGGTATTAGGGCCGCGCAGCGATGTAAGTTTGGTATCGATACCGACCATGCGCGTCTTCCCTTAAGCGGCGGAGGCGTTGACCTTGAAGCCTTCTTTGGCCGCGATATCGCGAAGCTCGTTGGCGGCTAGGTGCGCTCGTGCATTGTTTGCATTGGTTGAGACCGCCACTGTCGAGTCTGGCGCGATGCCGGCGGCGACATACACTTCAGCCGCAGTAGGAGCGCTGATGCGGAAGATCAGATTGCCATTGAACGGACCAACTGGGGCCGCTTGCGTGGTAGTTCCGGGGACAGCAATCGTCTCCGACCAGATGACCGAAAAGAGGGTCGAATTGCCGTAAACGATAGACGTACCGCATTCGACATGGACGCCGGTAAGGGCCATGGTGGTATTCTCCTGTTGATGTTTGGGTTAGTTGGTGGTTAGTGAGTCGTTTCAGTCTTGGACAAGGCCGCCCCGTATTTCTTCCTGACGGAGTCGTAAAAAGCCCCACACAGCCCCGTACGCGCGTTTTGTGCTCTGGCCGCTGTCACCCACCGGACATAGATGCCAAACCACTCAGCGCCTTCCATTAAGCCGATTATGGGCATTTTCTCGCGACACTTTTCCGGAAGTTCAGGAAGCGCGACCGGAGCCTGCGCGATAGCCGCCTTAATTGCCGCACCCTGTCTCCGCTCATTGAGCGTTGAGCACCCTGTTAATGCGCTCAATGTCATCGCGAGTAACAACCGACCCGCCACGGTTCTCCGAGATGGCTTTCTCATCTGCGGCTTGCCTCTTTTGGAAATCGATATCGAGTTGTTCAGCGGCCTTGTCGGCCTGTTCCCGGATCTGTTGTCCGAGGTAGAGGTCATGCTGGAGCTTCTTCACGATGGCGTCGGAAGCGTCCTTTTCCGATTGGAGGACATAGCCCTTGAGAATCGCTTTATTGTGCTGATGCAGCCAGAGACGGAACGCGCCAACGATAGCCAGAACAAGCAGGATGGAGCCGACAATCCGGAATACCCATTTGCCAAGAGGCGTAGCGAGGAAAGCGGGCATCAGAGGCCGCTCATGCACATCTCGCCATCCCCAATTCGGGAGGCGTCGCCCATACCGCGGCGCTTGACCAGGCCGTCATATGTCCTGCCGCCCGACTTGATGTAGAGGGTGGCATAGCCGCAACTCGCCTTGTAGTCAGGCGTTTTCTTCAGCTTAACAGCCGTCTTGACGACTTGGATTGCTGTTGAATTGCACGTTGCGCCGGGGCCAATGTTCCACGACAGATCAAGCATCGCGCCGCGCCATCCAAGCGGGTGATTATCCCAATCTGGAACGCACGCAACGAGCTTCGGGCGGTAATCGCGCTCCATCTTGACGGCAACACGCTTGTCGCAACCTTCATTAGTTTCGACTTGGCCCGGTTTTACATCTGTTGTATCGCCATCGCAGATCGTCCAGCGATCCGGATTCGGAAGCGTGTCGAGATAGGCGACAAGTCGGCGCCCCTCCCAAGGGCCGGTCAGGTACTTGATGGCAAGCGCGGTATCGTCATGGACTTTGTAGCCGGACGGCAGCGTAGCCCACCCGCCAACCGCCATTGCGACGATGGAGGCAATAGCTGCGGAAGCGCGCTTGCTGGGCACGAGCTTAATCGGCATTGTCGTCTCCCTTGAGAGTGGGTTGGTGGATGACGTAGGCGAGCGGAGAGACCGCCAGGATGGCGATAGAGGCCCACTTCGGAATCCAGTCATCGATGTACGGAAGGAAGTACGGAGCGATACTCAGAAGCCCGGAACAGTAGACGCACCACATCGAGTAGGAGCGCGCTAAGCGCCTACGCTTGTTCTTCACAAAGATCATGGGATCTGCCTATTTCCAACGCGATGCGCTAACGATATTCAACGCAATCTCCACCACTTCAGCGTGGGTGAGGTCGCAGAGCTTTTCGCCGCGGAACATGAGTTCGTAGAGGGTCTTGGTGCCGTTCTTGGAGACACGGACATATGCAGGGGGGAGATCGCTCATGCGACGAATGCCCTCCTCGTTATCGGCTTCAGATGGATATGACGGCGGCTGTGCTCGCCCTCCCTGGTTTTCACCCATCGGGCAATCTCCCGCCCATCGGCACCGATGAACGCCGAAACACCCTTGATCCGATGCCCGTCAGGCGGCTTGAACGTCGGCCCCTTCTCTGGCTTCTGCTCCACTGTTGTCCCGCGAGGTCCGGTCTGGATTCGGGTGACTTCGAAACCCGGCATGATGTCGGATTCGGATGCAGGAGAAAGAAACCCCCTCCTTGCGGCAACCTTCAGTTGGCTTTGTATCGTTGTCCTTGGCCGGTCGAGAGCCAATGCTGTCTGTACTTTGTTCATCCCGGTCGAAAGATAGACGGATACAAGTTCCGCCAACTCCTCATCAGAGAGCGGGGATGCAAAGGACATGGGTCCACTTTCATTATTGCCGGGGAATTGTATTGACCCTCATCCAAGGGCGCGTGGGTTGCATCCTGGCTGCAGACTGCGTATGGAATGCAGAAACAACCGTGGGGGATGGTTCTTTGATAAATTCACTCAAGCGTGCCGTGCAGAAATCGATCAGTAACATCGGGATTGAAGTTCGGCGCCTGGAAGATCCGTATCGGCTTCATGTCTATGAAAAGCTGTTCGACAAGCAGACGCTTGCCCGTCGGCCGTTTTACAACATCGGCGCGGCAAACTTTAAGCACCCGTACTGGACGAGCGTCGATTACGATTCAGATTGGTACGGGCGAAACCGCGATATCGTGCATTACGACCTTATGGCGATAGAGCCTCTTCCGATCGGTGACGGACAGGCCCATATCATCTACACATCGCACACGATCGAGCATGTAACCGATAAGGCCGTGGCAAATCTATTCCGGGAAGCCTACCGCGTTCTTGCACCTGGCGGGGTCTGCCGCGTCACTACCGGCCCCGATGCTGAAACCGACTATCGCGCCCTCATGGCTGGCGATGACGATTGGTTCTACTGGGATCAATGGTACGACAAGCCGGAAGCATACTCGTCATTCCTACGGGCTCCGGCGACCAGTGCCCCTCTCGAAGAGAGATGGCTGCACCATGTCGCTTCACAGCTAGCTCCTAATCAGGTGGAAGACCACAAGAAGATCACGGCTGCTGAGGTGCGTGCGCTGTTTGCCGAGAAAGGCTTCGAAGGCACGCTCGACTATCTTGCCAGCCTCGTCTCCTTCAATCCTCAGAAGCCAGGCAACCACGTCTCCTGGTGGACGCATGGCAAGGTTGAACGATTCCTGAGAGACGCCGGCTTCACGACTGTTTACCGATCAGGATATAGACAGTCCGTTTCTCCACTTATGCGGCAATCAAACCTGTTCGATTCGACGCATCCACAAATGTCTATCTACGTGGAGGCGATCAAATGACGCCGAGCGCTTGGAGCGCCGCCTTGATGCCGGCGCACTGGATATCGTCGCCGGCGCGGCTCAGATGCATTCCGTCGATGTGGTTGGCGGCGGCAAGATTCCCGGTGCTGTCCACCAGTTGCTCCTTCAGCCCGACGAACTGGACTTGCGCGGGGCTGGTTGTCCACACATTCCGAACCTTCTGGTTTGCCATGTCAATCTTGGCATTCATGCCGGAATAATTGGCGCTGACATTGGCGCATAGAAGCGGCTCATCCACCGGCAGGATATCGCGGATCACCCATTTCCCGGTTGCTTGCGCGGCAAGCCCAGAATGCAGATAGGCCACGTTGTCGGTTATGACTGAAGCCGAATAAGGAGCGTACCCAGTGAAATTCGAAAGCTCATTTATGCCGGATGCAAACACGACAGTGCCGGCTCTATGGACCAAGCCGCCCCGAGCCATTCTATTGATGCAGCGTCGTAGGCTTTCGCCACCGACACCGAACGTCTGAACAAACTGGCTGATCTTCCCATCTACCATATCCTGAACAGTCGAGTCGCCCCATATGCCGATCGTGCCATCAGGGCAATGTGCCATGAGGCGATCGTAGTAACCAAGTTCAACCGATGTAGGCTGCGTATCATTGGAGTAAAGGCTAAGCGGGAACGCCGGATAGTTTGCCCCTGTCGGCCATGTACCTGCCAGGCAGTCTATTCCGGTCGGGATAGTTGGATCAGTCGGCACACCTACAGGGATAGCATCAACCGCATCTGCTATCGTCTGGAGAGACAGTGCCACGGCGCGAATGGAATCACCTATTGCCGTCATCAATTCCATCCATCAATTGGCGTTGAGAAGCGAAGAATTATCGGGTTTCCGGTTCCGAGCACTGATCCGGCAACCGGAGTAAGGCCGTCACGACCTGAAGCCGCAAAACTCAGATTTACGAGATTTGAGCCCCCAAGCCCCAAGACATAGATGCTTATTGCACCCGCCACCTGTATTGCCCCGACCCCGACAACCGGTCGGAAGCCGTTCCAGAAGGTATCGCAGACGACACTTCCGTTGACGCCATTGAACCCCATTGTCATATCAAACGTCGTCCCGGTGACCGTCCCCGTCGCAAATGCCACCTCTACTTCCAGGTTGGCCCCGACACGCCTAGATCGGCATTTGACATTCGTAGCCGTGCCTATCCCGTTGAATGTAGGCGTGTAGGATACCCACGGCGTCACAATGGGAGGAGGCGCAACGGCCCTTGTATAACTGACGCACCTCCATACGCCGGAACCTTCGAAAACGAAGACCGCCACATCGCCGGCAGCTGTTATGATATCTGCGCCCCCCGGCAGGATGATATTGGCGTTGTTCGTCAAGGTGGCGGCATCATCGAATGCCAGCGTGACCGGGCTCGGCGTGCCGCTGATGGCGGTGATTATCGCGGTCCCGGTGACATGGAAGAAGTTCCCACCATTGCCGAGCACCAGAGTAGCGGCCGATGCAATGGCTGTCCCCTCGCTCCATGCTTGGGCCGCTGTGAATGTGTTTACCGCAGATGTGGTGATCGCTCCGATATTTGCCGCTGCCGCTGCCGGGTTTGCCACATCGGAGAGATTGTTGGCTGCAGCGAGGCGCGAGGTATCGGATGGATGAACGTGATCAGCCCTCGCAAATCGCGTGGACACGCCAACAGCCCCCGTCCCGTCCATGACCGGCGTTGTGGACGAGGCCTGCGCGAGAACAAAGGCCGTTGAAGCAGCCTGCGTCGTATTCGTCCCTACGGAGGCCGTCGGCACAGTCGGTATGCCGGTCAATGCCGGCGAAACGCTCAAAACAACGGACCCGGTTCCAGTTGATGTCGTCGTGCCGGTACCGCCCTGCGAAATGCTGAGTGCCGTCGTGAGCCCCGTCAGACTTGTGATATCGAAATTCACACCGGATGCCGCGGCGCCAATGTTTGTTCTCGCACTCGATGGATTAGAAACATCCGACAGGTTATTGTTTTTGTTGAGTGCGTTGACAATACGACTGTCGTCGCCAGCCGCGACTGTATTCACTCCAGTTCCGACCGGAAGGCGTGCATAGGCCACAGTTCCAGTCAATTGTCCGGCATCTATGCTCTTATTCGTCAGCGTCTGGGTGTCGGTCGTTCCAACAATCGCGCCAGCCGGAAGCGCCTTGCCGGAATCGGATAGTAGTTTTCCGGTCGTGTTGGAAAAGATCGGGATATCGCCGGCTACGGAAGACGCGGGGCCAACGACATCACCCTGATTCGTGATCACGACCTGAGATGCCGCAGTAACGCGCCCCGTTGCATCGATCGTCACACGGGAGACATGGGTTCCGTCACCATAAGTCCCGGCCACGACGCCATTTGTGGCAAGGCCTATGCTGATATCCGCGCCGGGGCCGCCATCACTCACGTTGATCTGGCCCGCAGCCCCTGCGAGGCGTCGTGAATTGGGAAGACCGACCGTGACCTGGGCAACAACATAGGGCTGCGTAACGCCGAGCGACGAAAGAGAATTGATCGACGTCTGCTGCGTCACATATCCAGGCCCGGTGTTCTTATCGATCGCGATAAGTTCCGTGCCGTCGAGAGAAGCGGCTGGCGGCAGTTCGTTGATTTCAATGTTCGCCATCGGCGGTCTCCGGCGCGAGAAGTTCGTCGGCGCGTGCGGGCGGCAGACATGAGGCGAGCATCCGCTGCAGTGTCGGCCACAGAGCATCATTGGATTGGAGGTACGGAGCGGACTTGTAGATTTCCTGCAGTCGGATCGGCATTCTATCCATGGCGGCGCGGACGATGGCCGCTTCCTCGTCCGTCATCCGCAACCACGGAGTCATCTTGGAGATGATGTAAAAATCCGGCGCGCCCGGTATGCCCGGTTCTGGATGTAGTGGCGCGTCCTTGATCTCTAGGCCGTTGCCGACTGAGACGGTCTTGCCTTCCTGCATCCCAGCGAGCGCAGCGCGATATTGCTCCGCCGAAATCGAAATGCCGCCATCGATCGGGTCTTCTGAGATAACGCCGTTAGCTGCATAGGGCATTACTTGATCCTCATATAATAAGGCACAGCTTCGTTTTTCACACGCGTCTCAATACCCACGCGGGGTGTTCCGTTCGTTCCATCACTGACTGGGCCTCCCGTTGCAGCAAGGGCTGCTACGGTTGACCCGCCAACCAAAGCCGACCCGCCAGGGCCGCTTGTGATAAACCCAACTTGGCCTGACGGAGGGGCGTGTGCGTGTCCTTGGAATGCATCCATCTGGAGAGTACCGATCGGAAGGTTCGGTCGGGGGCTGCGGCCTTCCGTGTTCCATAAATTGATCGTCTGGCCGTTCATTGGGCTACCGGCTAACGAGACGACCGCCGTCGCAATCACCAGAGGCGCCGACCCGCTCACAGTTTCGCTCGTCAGAACGCCCGTATTGTAGGCATCCGCCGCGGTGAGCTTGACATAGCGATAGCCTTTGGTTGTCGGCGGTTCCGTGGCGCCTTTATGGGTCATGATCGGGAACGGGACACCGATTGGCATAGCCCACCATGGGTCATTCGTTTCCTGAACCACGTCGGTGCCGTTAAGTACGAAGAACAGCGCATCTCCTTGAGAAATGGCCACTGTCGCGCCACCGACTGCCGAAGTCTTCAGCGTGACGGTGAAGGCCCCTGTCGTTCCGTTGCGGACAAAGTAGGTTCGACCAATCTGCGGGAAGATGACGTTGACATTAGCGGACAGGGTACCGCTCAGGTCGATGAAATTGTTCTGCGACTGGGTGGTGGTGAGGGTGACATCGGCGCCAGCGAGCGGCAACGACAGGACACGCCCCATCGCGTTGTCCACGATGGAGAAGACGTTATTGTTTAAATTGTCTCCCCACGTCCCATTATCCTCGCCCGTCACCTGCAATTCCAGGTGAAGGTTTGGGCTGAATGTAGATGCCACTGGCCGGCCCTTTCATGAAAAAGGCGCCTCTTTCGGGGCGCCTGTAGGTCGTATAAAAATGGTATAGAGATGGTCAGCCAAGCCAAGCCCATCTCTTGCCGCTCTGGACGCGACTGATAACTGACTGGTCAACGCCAAATCGTTGTGCGATTTCCGCTTGCTTGGCTTTGCCGCACAAGGATCGAATCGTCTCCACGGCAGCCTCAGTTAACTTTGCATTTCCATGTTTGGTGCCGCGAGCACGCGTCCCGTGGATTAGTTGATCAGCCTTATTCTCTGTTGGTGTCTTCCAAGACAGGTGACGTTTAGTGGCGCACCCGAGATGACCTTTGCCGCATGAGTGAGCGGCTTCATGCGTTATAGATGGCGCCGGACCGCAGATTTTTTCACAGACAAAGCGGCTGACTAAAGCCGACTTTCCATCGATTCTAACCAATCCATAACCGGTCGATACGCGACCGAAGGGCCAAATGAGGCATTCGTCGCCATTATACGAAAGAACGACATCATAAAGATACTTCTCTGGATCTCCAGGTGTGGTTTTACTGATATGCGGGTCACCGTATTTTCTCAGGCGTTGCCAATGCTTATTGCATAACCCGCGACCGTAATGTGGCTTGCCGCAATCAGGAATCGAGCATAAACGAGATTTAGCCATTCTTCGAACCTCCTATGTTCGGGCTTGGTTAGAGCGCGTCGTGGGATTGCCGTCCCCGGCGCGTTCGCATTTGTATTACATCTACTGGCGGTTGTCACCGCTCTGCTTCTGGCTCTGCGCCGCCGAGAATGCCGACAGGTTCCGAAGCCTCGCCGCTAGCGTCAGCGCCGATCCTGTATCGGGCCGTTTCGGAGCCTTCATCAGGAGGGCTTTCGCCAGATCAGGATTCAGCATCGCGTCTCGAATGAGATCCTCAATGTTGCGGATACCTGCCTCGCGCATAGAACCGAGAACATGGCTACCGACAACGCCAGCAGCCAAGCCCACCGGTCCAGTCGTCAGGAAGCCGGCACCACCGCCAACGATATGCGTGACGATCTTCGACAGAAGCGATTCCTTCATGCTGTGCGCAGCAATGGCCGCCGTGTCCTGGGCGGTGTTCGAGCCGCCAGGTAGTTTCGAGCTTGCGATCGACCGGTTGGCCCGTTTCAAATCCTGGGCGATGGCCCGCATCGTGTTCAATTCTTCATCGCTGAAGACCTGGCGCAGTGCGGTGAAGTTCTTGCCGAGGAAGGTCTGGAACTGGTCGGACTTGATGAGATTCCGGCCCGATGTGCCGGCTTCTGTATTGGAGATCAGCCGGTTTTCCATATGCTCGACGATAGCTTTCCGAAGGCCGGCCATTGCATCGGGATCAGCCGCCGCAGCCTTGGCAAGCGCCTTCATCTGGGCCACGGCGTCGCTGCGGTTGAAGATGGCGCCAATGGTCTTGACGACATCGGAGGGATCATCGACCTTGAGCAACTTTCCGGCGGCGGACTTCTGGTAGGAATCAAGCGCGGCTTTTCGGTCGGCTGCGGTCTGGGCAAGATGCTCTCCAGCCTTCGCTGCAGTCTCGAACTTCGCCATAGTACCGGGCGCTGCTTCCTCAAGAGCATGGAGAGCAGGACCATGAGCCTTCTTCCATGCATCGAGAGCCTTAGGCGTGATGACGCCGTTCTCTGCCTTGTCCCGGAGGGATTGTGCCGCCATGTTGCGGATCGCATCGACGGACTCGGCGCTGTTGCCAGCGGCCTTCAGGGTAGAGCGAACCGTGTCCGCACCGGCATTCCCGGCCTTCCAGATGGAAGACGTGACGCCAGCAGAGGGCATCGTGTAGGGTTGCGTGTTGCCGGGACGCTGTAGGATTTGCGAGACAGGCTTTGCGCCATAGGTCTGCTTGCGCTCGGCGGTGGCAGCAGTGGCAGTCTTCAGGCGGCCGGCGGCTTCTTCGTCGAGGAACGGTTGTCCAGACAGATCCTCGCCGCCCGCATCATGACCAGGTCGGCTTCTTGCTTGGCTTTCTGTTCCAGATGGGCGAGAAAAGGAAGCTTGTCCGCTTCCGGCATTCCTTCCATCCCCTGTTCCAGAAGCCTCCAAGGCTCTTTCATCGTACCACTTTTGCCTCTCAGCAGCGATACGCGCCATCATCGCGTCTTCTGGCTGCAACGCCCCTGTAACCACGGCCTGCTGCTCTTGCGCGGCCTTCTGGGCGATGCTGTCAGATATAGCGTCCTCAATCGCTCCGCGCAATTGGGTGAGCCGTGCATAAGCTGGCTGATTTGCCTGTAATGGTGAACGCACATCCCGCATGGCCTGCGAAACCGCGCTGCGCAGGTTGATCAGCCGCTGAAATGGCAGCGTTTGCCCGTATCCCTCGATCACGCTGGCAATGTTCTTCTCGATCGGAGCAAGACCGAGTTCGCCTTCCGGCCCAAGATCGCGATAGATGCGGCTTGCGGCCTGCTTGATGGGAGAGGCCACCGTTACGAGATTGCCTTCGGGGTCTACGGCCTTCCACAGCGACCGTTCCTGATTGCGGACATCATCTAGGCGGTTCTGGATGGCAGTTCGTGCCTGCTCCCCAAGGGTTGCCGCATCTCCGCCGCCAAGACCAGAGGCCGCATTCTTGGCCTGCGTCTCTGCGGCCTCGTGAAGGGCCTGTGTCGATTTGTCGAGATCATCCAACTGGCTGCGGAAGAAACTGCTGACCGCCTCCGGATGGCCGGCTGCCTGTATGTCGGAAAGCGCATCAAGGCGTGCGGCGTTCTGTTCGCCTCGGATCTGCTGGAACGTCTCCGGGTTCTTGGCCGCGACGGCGCGCTCCAGCGTTCCGAGACCAGGATCGCCGGTCAACTGGAACGTGGTTGGCTCGGACCCTGCAACGAGATTGCGCGGCTGCTTGTCGATGGAGGCAATCACGTCTTCAGGATTGGACGCAGCATCCCGCAGCGCCTGCCCCGCTAGGCGTTCCCGGCCGCCTTCGGTAAGAGGCGCGACATAATCCCTTGCCCCCCTCGCCGCAGATTTAACCACCCCTGGAACTGCCGTGACGGCCTCACCCGTCAACCCGCCGACCAGACCGCCCACGAGCGATGCCAGCGGCTTGTATTTCTCGGGAACGACTTCAGCCGCTGTCTGCGATCCAGCACCGGACAGGCCACCGACAACAGCCCCGCGTGCGATATTGGCAGCCGTGCCAGCCTTACCGAAGAGGCCGCCAGGAACGGCCATGGTGACCGCGCCCTCGCCCGTCATGCGCGCGACACGCTCTTGCGGATTCTTGGGCTCCGGCAACTGGTCGACATGCGAAAGGCGTCGGATATCATCACCAGTCGTCGGGATATACGGTTCCGGCTTCGGCTCTTCGCCATCGATCAGACCCAGCGTGCGGCCCAGAGCATGGAACGTGTTTTCCCCCGTCACCGGGTTGGAAAACGTCAGCGTGTCCATGGTGCCCTTTTCGAGCAGATCGGAAATGCCTCCGATGGCGTTCGGGATACCGCTGAGGAGTCCGAGACCGGCCTGTTTCGCCAGACTTCCTGCGGTTGGCCGCGTGACGTGGGGCTGGTCTACAGAATGGCCCGTATTCCCCTCTGGTTGCCCCATAGGACGCAAGGACGAGATATCCAGCCCATGAGACCCGCCAGAGGGAGACGCAGCGCTGTGGCCTCCCAGAGGCGTCAGAGAGGATGTATCCAAATCCATCACTTCACCATCAGCTGGCCATTGACGTTGAACATCGTGCCCTTCGGCGCATTATCGATGTCGGCTTGAGATGTCGGAACCACCGCAAGGCTAAGGAGCGCTGCGTTGGCATATTTTTCCGGCGGATTGACTTTATTGAAATAATCATCCGCCCCAAGGATGGAGCCGCCGCTCTTGGCCGTCCAGTCCTGAAGGAACCGGTAGTAATCGAGCTTGCGCTGGTTGGCAGCCTCGATGCCAGCAATGATGCGCTGCGCACCTTCCTTGGAATTGTAGCCGCCGGGAACGGCAGACACGGCCTGATCCACAACCGAGGCCGCTTCGTTGGAGCCCAGCGTCTTGCTGAGATCGAAACCGAGACGGGTGGACAGCTTGTTCAGGTCTTCGCCAGCGGCAACGGCCGTCGCATCGATCGGTGGCTCAATGCCTAGCCCCTGAAACGCCGTGTTGATGGTCTTCGCCCACTGAACACGGCGCTGGAACCCAGTTCCCGGTGTCGTCCATGCGGAATTGTCGATGGTCGCCAGATCGTGCTTCATCTCCTCGAGCTGCGTCTGCGCGCTGGCGGCACCTTGGTATTCGGCGCGAGCCTGCTTCAGACCATCGATCGCTTCCTGCTTTGCGATGTCCTGCCCTGCTGGCGAGAACAGGCGCCCATCCATCGGGACCGTCTGCGGCGCACGGGTGACAAACTCCTGCGGCCCTGCAACGGGCTGCGTGGGCGCCGCGGTCACCGGAGCCTGTTGTGGCACGCGATTGCCCTTGGTGGGCTCCTGTGGGGCATTCTGAGGCTGCTGGTTGCCGGATGCCACTGATGCACCGATAGCCTCATTGCTGGTCGCTTCCGGCGGCAACCCGTTCTTCTGGATATCTCCCCAGGTGGTGAGCTTCGGCGGCGCGTTCGGGTCCGTCATGTCGCGGATGATGATACCGGCCGGCGTGATCGTCTGCTGATAGCGCTTGGTCTGGTTCTCCAGTTCCAGATTGGCGGTATTGGCGGTGGTCTGCGCTATATCGGCAGCATTCTTCTGGGCTTCAAGAGCAAGCTGGCGCCCTGCGATATCGACACGCTGGCCTTCCAGCCCGAGCTGCCCCCTGCGGGTGGCGATTTCGGATTCGGCCTGCGCCTTCTCGCGGTTGATCTTCTGGGCTTCGCGCCAGGATTCAACGCCCTTGAGGCCACCCGTCCCGACATTGGTTGCGAAGTTCGGGCTGGTTCCCGCCATCATCCCGAGACCAGCCGATAGAAGCGCCATGCGCTGGTCATTGGACAGGTGGAAGCCCTTACCGCTGAACAGATCGCCAAGGCTCGTAGAACCCTCTTCATTGGAGGCCGGAGGAATCACACCAGAGGCATCAGCGAATGTCCTTGTGGGCACCGTGGAGCCTGTCGCGCTGGTATCGACGCTCGAATCACTGGGGGCGCCGTTGAACTTGTTCGTCCAGAGTCCGGCAAACTGGCCAGCGGTCATGCCGGCCTTACCACCGTTTTGAACCACCGCAGCGCGACCAACGATGTCGGTTGCCGGCGCATCGGGATGCGTGAGAAGGTTCAACGCTCCGGATGCGCCCTGCTGGTGGGCGAGATAGAGCTCGCCAGCAGACGGATCTCGACCAAGTCCATTCTTGAGGAAGCGATAGTTATCCTGCGCCAGACGCGCTGCGGCATTGGCGGATGCCATCGGGTCGAACGGGTTCTTGAGCCCATACTGCCCCGCCGTCGCATTGGTGAACTGGAACATGCCGCGCGACACGCCATTATTGGCGTTCGGGTTATAGGTGCTCTCCAGATAGGCCGTGCGATTGAGATACCCCTCCGGCAGACCAAACTCGGAATTGATCTTGTTGAGTGGTGCGGTCCACTTGTTGCCCTTCGCGGGTTCGGGGGCGGCAGCATTGTCATTCTGCGGCACGACACCGGCAACCGGATAGCTCTTCTTTGCCACTTCAACGGGTGGGGGAAGCGCAGGAGCTGCTTCCGGTGCCCCGGCGGCTGCGGTCGGTGCGAACGCATTCCAATCTGCAGGAGCGGTCTGAGCTGGCGGCAGAATGCCTTCGTTCAACTGCTGCCCGACAAGGCCCTTCTGTAGATCCTTCGGGGTCGTGGCGACGGGTTCCGAGGCAAAGCGGCTCGGATCGAAAGCAACTGGCGCAGGCGCGGCGTTTCCTGCATCGAATGCAGCGATGCCCGGAGGGACAGGATCGGGAGCGACCAGATAGGGATCTACATAGCCTCCGGGAGCATAGCCGCGCACAGCCCCGCCGTCTGCGAAGCCAAAGAGATGCCCAAGCGTCGAGAAAACACCACCGTTCGCTTCAGGTGCCGGCACTGGCGGCGTGGGAGCGGCGGCAGGCGCTGCGCCGAGGCCAGCGATAATCCCGTTGGGATATTTCTCCTGAATGCTAGACGAAGCAGCCTTGATGCCCTGCTGCAGCATCTGGTCGCCCTGGTCCGGCTGATGCGATCCGCCCGAAGGTGCCTGCGGCAATGTGGATCGACCCGGCGAAATGCCGGCCGTTGCTACCTGCGGCACATATCCCATGCCGCCGTTGTCATTGGCACCGGGAGGATTGTTGTTGTTGGCCGCCATGATGCCGGATGGGCTGGTATAGGGGATGATGCCGCCCTGTGCGAAGTGACCGCGCTCGGCTGCTTTGTCCGTTGCAGTCTTGTACTCGACGGTCTTGTAGCCATGGCTTTCACCAACGGCATCCGGGTTCCGCTTCTCGACTTCCTGCGCCATGAGGCCGATCCGTTCTGTCGGATCATCCTTGTACCGGAAGCGATAGATGTTCTGCCCATCAAAGGTTTTGCCGATCGGGACAACGCCTTCTTTGAGTCGGCGGTCGGAGAACAGCGATGCAAGCGACAGGACGCCACCAAGCACGGCACTCCCGGTGTTACCACTTGGCTGCGTGGTGGTGGTTGTCCCGCCCATTCCCGACCCAAGGCCAGAAACGATATTGGCAAGCCATGAAGTCGTTTCAAAGGGATACGCGAGTTTGTTCTGATACTGCTGATAGTTCCACTGCTGCTGCTGCGTACCCGCACCGACCTGTGCCGCAGCCTGAGCAAGGTTCGTCTGCATGGCAGTCGACCCGAGATTGGCATAACCCGCTGCTGCGTTCTGAGCGGCTGCCTTGTCGGATTGTGCAGCCCCAAGCGCGGTATTGTAGCCCTGATTATAGAGACCGGCGATCGTCTGCTGGTTGGCGAGGTTCTGCTGACGGGCAAGTTCGGCCTGCGCCACGCCGACACGGTTGCCACCAAGCGCACCCATCGCCGCGGCATTACCGAGCACGCCCTGCTGCTGTTCGGCATTCTGCTCCGCCATATTCGCCATCGTGGATTTGACCACGTTGTCGAGATACGGGCTCATATACTGGTCGACCGTGGAATAGGTCGGCGCCGTGGACGAGTTCAGGGCAGCGTTGGCGCTGTCGAAATAGCCGTTTGAGGCGCCATTGAGGCCGGCGATGGTGTTGAAGCCGGTAAGCTGGTTCTGCTCAAACCCGGAGCCCCCGACGCCGCCCGTATATGCCTGATACGGTGTCTGCGAAATGGGCGTCGCCTGAGCAATAAGGGCGTTATACGCCTTTTCGATCGACGGCGGGAGCTTTGTCTCTGTCGTCGTCTTGGAGCTTTTGCCGCCCATTGCCTATCCTTACTTATCCCATGCCGAGGGGCCGACGAGATGCCGGTTCCAGACGAAAAAGGCACCCGCCTTCTCCAATTGCTTCTCGTAAAGCCGGACCTTGGCCTCGGTCCTGTGATTACTGACGATGCCCACCATGAGAGGCAGCTTCATCTGCTCGGAAATATCCTTGGCCCAGCCGAGAAGCTTCTTGGCGTAATCGGAGCGCCGATGGTCGGGATGGACGAAGTTCCACGCCTCGTTCAGATACCAGGCGTCACTGTAATAGGGCTGCTCGATACCGAGATAGATGCTCGCCACCGGATCGCCGATATCACCTATGACACCGATCAACGCCCCCTCCTTTCGGAAATAGCGCTGCATGTACTCGCGAACCCGCTTTTCGGAGAGCGGGAACAAGCCATTCTCGTCATGCAGGAGCGAGATCATCGAAATGATCTTGTCCTCGTCTTGCGGCACTGCGTACCGGACGGTTTCAGACATACAGGTTTCTCACTTATGGGGACCGGGTAGGGACTTAAGGGTCTTGATAGTCTTCTTGCGGACGTGACGGACGAAGGAGTCGAGAACCTTGTGCCCCTTCTTGATGTCGCCACCGCCAAGCTTTGCGACGACTTCGGGCGGAACGACAAACTCGCCACCCGCGGCCATGATCGGCACGGCACCGCCATCCTTGCGATTGATTGCGGGCGGGGCAGACCCACCCGGAAGACTGAACATGTTTTCGAGAACCTTATGGCCGTTCTCGGAATTTCCCTCCCCGAGGCCGGAAACAACGTCTGCCGGGATGACGAAGCTTTCAGCGGGGACATCAATTGCGAGGTGATCGGTGCGCCCTGCCACATGCGAGCGTAAAGCCCCCACAGAGGGCGCAGGACGCGTGTAAGGCGTTGCGGCTAGTCTCATGGCTGCGCCGATAGAATCGCCGTCAGCGCCGCTCTGTGCCGGTTTATTCATGAGTAGTATGGAACCTTAGCCGATGTGCCGTCAGGCAACGTTACGACGATGAAACCGACCGGGTTTGGCGGCAGAGTTGCCGCTCCGCCTGTTGCAGATGTCGCCGTGCCGCCCGTTTGAGGAAAGATGGCAGTGATTGCCAGCCGCAGGTCGTTCATCGCCCGCACGCCAAGCTGCAGCGTTGAGAGAATGCCGTCGCTATATGCCATGATTATCGTTTCCCATCAGGGGCACCCCTGTACCGAAGTCCACCCATGCGCCACCAGCCGCCCAATCCCGTTCCCTCGATCCTCATTCCGACCTCTCTGGCCCGAATGCGCGGGTTGCGGAAATTGGTCGTCGAGATCACCTGATACGGACCTTTCGACTTTTCCGAAGAGCCGGGGTAGTCGGTGAATTTCAGAGTGACGTTGAGGGCTGCGTTCGGCGCAGCGTTGTATTTTCCGTAGGTGAAATCCGGGATCATCCAATCGATGAACGTCAGTTCCTCGCCTTGGGAAATCTGCGCATAGCCGGTCTCGAAATATTCGCCCATCGGAGCGCCGTCTGCATCATTGGCGACCTCATGCTGGTAGATGAAGCCATCGGACGTTGCGCCGATCGGTTGACCAAGCACGGATTGATCGATCCACGCCGTGCGCTGAAGACGCCCGCAATCCCAGCAATTGAGCAAAAAATTGAACTTTATGTACGAGTCCACTTCCCCCGTGCCGCCAGACTTTGACGGGAAGTACCACGCCACCTCGCCAAAGCCATTATTGGAGGCAACATGAATCTTGTCGGCGTTATCGGTATCGAGATCCTGAAACACGAAATCCCAAACCGAACAGACGATCGGCTGCACCCCGGCGCCAGCATATTGGAAGAACTGGTTGTTCCCCATCCAGTAGACGGTCGAGTTGATGACGCAGGCCGAATGCCTGGATATCAGCCCGCATTCCTCCGCCAGCTTGTTAAATCCAAACACCAGCGGTGGCTGGATATACTGCATCGCCCAGACATCGACATCGGTCCAGATGAAGCCGAACTGCGGCCCTTGCAGCCCTCCGACGATCTTGGAACCGGTCGGAATGCGATAGCCACCGGCTTGCGTCAGGGCCGAGACGGTCCAGTTGGTAAAGTCGCCACTATCGGACCAGTTGATCTGCAGCGGGTCTTGAACGCCATCGATCGAGGACGCCCATGCCACCAGGATCTGCGAGGGCTCGGAAACGAAGATGCCACCGTTCACCCTTGGAGCATTCACGACCTTGGACGCGACCGGAAAGCCGCTATCGGCAGACCATGAATAGATCGCTCCATTCGCCGGACAGGCAAGGAGAATATTGCCCCAGTTATCGAGGCTCCAGTTCGTCGCGGTGATCGGCGTGCCGCTGCTCGGGGACGGTGCGACACCTAGACCGTAGGCACCTGCCCCATAGGGACCGATACCGTATCCCGCCAATGGGTACGTCGGGGATAGCGTGACATAATAGATGATATTGACCTGGCCGCCATTCATCGATGCCGTGGCGCCCGATGTCGCAAGCGACGAGGCATTGATCGTAAAATTGTTGGCATCGACGACAGACCGGACGAGATAGGAGCCGGAAAGCGTGATTCCGCCAACCGTTGTTGGTACCAGAACCGGGAATGTGGTTCCGACGATTTCCCCATGATCGGCAAGGTTGACAGTGACGGTGGCGGAATTGGCCGTGGTCGTGAATGACGGAACTGCGCCCCCGTTTGCCACAGTTGCAGTCGCAGCCGTTGCGGCCGTGATCTGGTACGAGGTCGAGGACAGCGTCAGGTCGATCTGGTATGCACCCTGCAACACAATCCCGCCGACCGATACCGGCGTTGTGATGAAGATCGAGTCCAGATTGGATGTCACGAAATTCGGGTCAACGATTGTGACCGTCGTGCTGCCTGATGTCGTCGAGAAATCCACCGCGGCATTGCTGACGAAGGTTCTCGGCGTGATGTTCTGCGCCGCATTCTGCGTGATGACGCTGAGAGACTGTTCCGCACCAACGGCAAGGTGTCTGCCCGAACTCGTGTCCTGCCAAGCGTGAAGCTCCCGGATAGCCGATCCGATCGAGGTGGCGTAATATTTCAGCCATCCGCCCAGCTTCTCCACCAGGATCATCTTGCCGGCCGCCTTGAAGCGGATGAGCTGCGACTGCTGGATGGTTGCGGCGTTCTGCGTGGCTGTCGCCTCCACATTCACGCCGGCATCAAGGGTAATCGTCTGGAGCGGCATGAGTTAGCCTCTCGAGGGCTGCGCAATGGGGGTTGGAGAAAACGAGGTCCAAGCATCCGACCACGACTTCTTGCGCAACTCTTCGATGTTCGCCGATGCCTTCAGGTTCTGGTATTGGGCCTCCCATGAAGACGACATTTGCGGGTCAGAGGACATAGCGCCGAAATTTCTCATCCAGCCCGAAACGAAGATCATGGAGGCGGCCAGAAACAGATCATAGAGATAGGTGGTCAGGAACGTGGTTGGGTTTGTTGCCGACAACGGGTTTGGCCGGATCGTACCGTAGCTTTCCACTCCGAATGCCGCGCTCGGGGATGGACCGACAATCGCCGTCCATTGATCGACCATGGCATACATGGATGGCGTTCCAGTGGCCGTAGGATCGCCCCACAGCGCGTAGACGACTTCCTTGGACACAGACACCAGCGGCGTGCGAGACGCCGTTGCTGGAGCTGCTCCGGCGGGAAGAAGATTGATGCCCTGAATGACGACAAATGTATTGGGCAACGTGATGTTCTGGTTGCCTGCGGTCATGACAACCGAGGTATCTCGCGTGATCGTGCTGATCAGGTCCAGTTCGCGGTAAATCCGCATCTCCGCGTAGTTGATGATGGCCGGAATGATCGTCGGAAAATCCCCGTCTGCGGGGTCCATGGCGATCATGTTTTCGAGCTGGGAGACGTATGTCGTATAGTCCGTCATGATCCGCTCGTGATTATGTTGTCGTCATCATTGGTGGAGATGCGATCACCGTCATTCGTGGTGATGAAGGTATTGTTGGCCGTGTTGTAATCCTGCGGGCGTGGGTCTTTGATCGGCATCGGATCAGGCGGCAGGATACGCGTCTTCAACTGCGGTTGCGGTACGTCAAGGCATCGATTACAGACGAGAAGACGGAGATTCTGCAGGCGCGTCCCTGCCCATTCCTGTTGCCAATTAAGGGACGTGTGGTTGTAAAGGGCACCGCACCGATCGCAGATGGCGAACGAACGCGGATTTGAAGGACTGACCTGCGCCCTACCGTGGAACCTCCAAGCCAAATCTCGTTACCTCTGATAAAATCCGCCGGTTGCAGGGGCCAAAAACAAAGGCACGTTCTCGGTGTCCTGCTCTTGCGCGTTCTCCAGCGCCTGTTGCGCCTTGGCCTCAAGCCGTCCGACCTGTGCCGGTGCATAGCTGTGGGCCAGTCGTGCAGCCAGCCCCCACGCGAAGGCGCCGAACCAGCGATTAGGCAGATCGACATTCTCCCCGCCCTGCATGTTGGCATCGAAGATCTGCGAGACGCGGTAGTAGCGCAGCAGATACGGGCCATTGCCGTCCGGAACCTGCCAGAGGTAGATCGACGGCGACAGCAGACGGTCGAACCAGAAGCTCGTCACCCGCCCCTGTTGTTCCTTGTTCGGAAGCGATGCGTATTCGGTGCGCGACAGCGGCCAGATGACCGTATCGATCGGGTTCCCCGCGCCATCAAAAATGCGCCAGTAGATATCGAGGATCATCACCGTGCTGGGATCGACGGCATATTGCGCCTGTCCCTCGATCAACGGCACTTCGACCAGATCGACCTTCCACAAGTTCGGCGTGTCGTTGTTCCACTCCGCGAGCATCAGGTTCATCGCCATGCGGGCGTCCTGAAGATGCTCCTGCGTGATGGCGGAACGCCGGATGCCCGCCAATCCGAACGAGTAGAGGATGAACTCGCCGTTGGACGGATTGAAGTTGGTGGTGCCGCTAAGGGTCATCGGATCAGCTCAACACAATGGCGGTCACAGCGCCGCCGGAAACCGTGAGGGTAGCAGTCGTCGTGTATGTTCCGGTTACAGGGACAGTGAGAGCCTGATTGTTCGTCACGACAGCCTTTGTCGGGGCAAATGAGACCGTTACGCTCTGCAAGCCACCCGATGACACATTGACGGTCGCAAAATCGGTGGAGGGACTGACCGCAACGGACGCGTTTGTGGTGAAGCCATTCGATATGATCGTGTCTGTCGCAGCGGCAAGCGCTACCCAGTTGATGAAGCCGCCGGTAATCGCCACGGTACCGTCAACGGGACCGCCACCGCCGTTGTTTGCCATCTTCACGGTCATGCCGTTGGTGACGAGCGCGCCAGTACCTGGAACACCCACATAGGAAAGCTGGCCGGTCGGATCGACGATGGTTGCGGTGCAATTGATCTGCGTGCCATCGGCATCCTGAACGGTAATTGCGCCGGCCTGGTTGGTGATGACCGTTCTTCCCGCTGGCAGCGACAGGCTTTGCAGAGAGCCGCCGGAAACCTTGGCCGTTGCCGTGGAAAGCTGCGTTGTGCCATTGGAAGCCGTGACTGACGAGGATACTCCATCGATCACAACGGCACCGTTGGACGGCACTACCGTACCCGGCACGAAGGAAACGCCGCCCGGTCCAGACAGACCGTTCGCTGATATCGATCCAGCCATGCGTTGATCCTTATTGTACCGTGTAGCTAAAATTGATGCCGTAATCGTTGCTGCTGGTATTGGCCGACCAGAGTGTCAGGGAGGCGCTGTTGTCTCCTGCAAAGGAGATGACCGAGAATTGCCCCGCAGCGACAGGGTTCAAGACCGTCGTGCCAAACCCAGTTGCCTGATTCCCGGTGGTGAACGACGTGGAGACTGGCACCGAAAACCTAATGCTCGCCGATGATGCGTTGTTCGTGACCGTCGCCGAGAACCGGCCTGTCACGTTCACCACGTTCCCGACACGCTGATAGTAGAACAGGCCGACAAAGCCGACGGACGCGTTGTTGGTAAACAGCACACTCGGCGTATAGGTGCCCGAAGCCAGAGCAAGGCCTCCGCCAACGGCGGTGTCAACGTATTGCTTGGTGGCGAGCGACGCGGGATTGGCCGGGGCATACCCAGCGGCTGCCGCAATATCCGTATCGGAAATCGCCAGCCTGGCAGCAGCTCCGGTCAGAAAGACATGCTGCGTGACCGTTGCTCCGCTACGCACCATGGAATAGCCGACTTGGCCGGTCGTCGGGTCGGCGTCGGAAGCGGCCTGGATATTGAAGGTCGTCGTAGTCGGAAGAAGGCGCCAATATTTCTGATCTGCGGCATTCCCGCTGCGGAAGAAACGAATCTCCGGGGAGATATCTCCGAGAACCATGCTCGGGGTCCCGGCAACATTTCCTCCATTGAACGTGTGGAGGCCCGTCCATGTGGGAACGATAGCCTGATCGATGGGAGGGGCCGCATCGCTGCGCATGAATGTCTGAGCGCTGCCATTGACGGCGCTTGTACCAACCGATGCAGTCGGATTGGCAGCAGATGGAGGCGTTGCGCCCGGAACGTAAGAGATGCCCCCGCCGGTCGAGATACCGCTCATCCGATTTTACCACTCAGTTGATCGAAAGGGACTGGCGCACCTTCAGTTCGATGCTGCCGCCAGTGATGGTCGCGACATTCAAGCGAACCGCTGCGATAGGCACGATATAGTTGCCCGTGATCGTGGCGCTCGACCCGACCGGAAACTGCGGATCGGTTGTCCAGCGGACATTCGGGTTGGCGGTGTTGTCCTGCAGAAGTAGGTCATCCAGCGTGTATTCGACGCTATAGGTCGTGGTCACGCCGCCGGGAACATAGACCTGTATGGCGACGCTGAACGGCGCAATGGTCGAATCCAGATTGCACACCGTCGCCGTGCCCGTCGCTGATACGGTGACGAATTTCGAGAGCGGAGACGCCATTGGGCCATCCTCATACGGAAAGAGAAAGGCAGAGGCCGTAGCCCCTGCCTCAGTGGTGGAAGGATTTGAGGGTTTCGGCGAGCCGTGCTCTCTTGGCGAGCTTCGGATTGTCCGAGTGAGCAGCCTTTTCTAGCTTCTTCTCCGGTATCTTATCGCCTTGAGCTACGCCTAGCTCGCGATGCAGGGCACCCTTTTCGATATTGGCGCCCTGTATCCACTTCTTGCCGACTTCGCCACCTCGGGCGTAGTCAGTCACCCTCCTTGTCGCTGCGGTCGGAAACCTTAGCCGCAGACGATAACGGGCTGGAGTCGGCGCCGACACGGCCACCCGACTTGCGGCCGGGACGGTCGAGACGCATTTTCGACATCTTGCCGTCCGGCTTGCCCACTTCCTTCTTCTTGACGCGGCCTCCGTCCTTGCGTTCGTCGGCTTCCTTCACGACTTTGCTGCCGGCACCGGCATAGACTTCCTTCGGAGAGTCGTCCTTCGGAACCACACCGCCGTCCTTGCGGCAATTCTTCATCTTAGCCTTCATGGCGTATCTCCTGCCTGGGGCTGTTGAACATAGAGAACGGTTACGCGAACCGATCCGGCTGTGGTGGCTCCAACCGGGGTGATTGTGAACACCACTTGTGGAGTGGTGCCGATATCATCCATTGCTGCGAGCTGGGCGGCCGTGAACGTGGGACGTACCCGGCCTGCTGTCTTTGCATTGACGCCGCTGGCATATTGCGTGCCAGCAGCAGCAGTTCCCGCCGTCAACGTCGCGGAGGTCGCGGAGTCGAAGGCGACCAGCACGTCAACGATGATATCCACGATCTGGCTGCCGAATGGCATGTAGAGCGTGGAAGACACTGCATTGGTGCTGTTCTGTGTAAGGAGGGTGGTCTGCGACATCGCGCAGAAGCCCATATCGGAATAACCAGCGGCCGTTCCGTCGGGCTTCTCCGTGAATGTGGCAACCGGCCCCGTGAAGGCCGTCGTTGTCATGATGGCCTCCGATCAAGCCGTTGGGAAGGAGCCCCAGAGCGCTCTCCAGTCATTATACCCAAAGCTGTAGCGCTCGTATCCCTTCACCAGAAGGTTATCGGTGGTAAAATCGACCTGCATATCCGTCTCGAAGGCGACGCGCTCCAGATAGAGCAGTCCTTCGTTGTTGGTCAGCAGGAACCACGCGAAGTTGCTGGTGAGGAATTCCGAGACGACATAGCCCTCGCGAAGACCGCCCGAGGTGGACAGGATGGCGTTGACATCGTTGTCGGCTGTACCCGGACGAAGTTCCGTCTTGGTGAGGCGGATGGCGACCGGTTCAAGCGCATTCGGAACCACGAGCTTGCGAGCCCGTGCGAAGGTCTTCAGACCGGCATTATCGAGGAAGGTGACCGGGATCGTGGTCATCGCATTGAGCAGCGATGCCTCGTTGAGGTCAACCTGGACAGCCGGCGTGTTGGCGACAGTGCCGCCATCGATCGGATGCGCAGTGGAGCAGAGTGCCACACCATCGCCGCCGACTGCCGGATTGTAGACGTTCGCCGTGTTGAAGACGTTCCAACCGTAGATTTCCTTGGTCTGGGCAAAGGACTGCATCAGGCCGAGGTTGGAGGGCTGGAACTGCGCCTTGTAGAGGTTGTCGTCGATCGCCTTGCGGGTGATCGCGTAACCAAGAGCGATTTCGTTGTGCTCCTGGTTGTAGACGTAGCGCTCGCCAGCCTGGTTGTCGAAGGAGGTTTGCCCACCTTCGGTCTTGAGCTTGGCAAGGCCGAGGTAACGCATGGAGACCGTGCGTTCCAGAGCCATGTTGGATTTGCCCTTGCTGAATACATTCGGCCAGCGGGCGGGGATCTGATCGTACTTGCCGGTAACGCCACGCAGGCCCGGCAGCAGGAGATCGCGGATTGATGCGAGATTGACAGCCATGTTCCGAGACCTCCGTTACACGATGCCGGTGAGCGACTTGGTGTCGACGTTATTGAAGGCGACGACGATCCAGTTGCCGTTCGAAGCGACATCCGTACCGGGTCCACCCGGAGGCTGGGTCACGACAGCCACGATGCGGAAAGGCAGCGTAGCGGTGGTGGCAATCGTTGCCTGGTTGGCATAGGCGCCGGACTGGCCGTTGAGGGCATTACCGGTACCGATGGCGAAGTTGATGTTCGCGCCGATATCAGTTGCCGCAACGGGCGAACCGGCATTACCGGACTGAACGAGGAACTGCGCGTTCGGGTCGGTGATGATGTAGGCCGTGACGGTCGTATTCGCGAGAGCGGAACCGGAACCGGGCCAATAGGGCGACCAGACCTTGCGGTTGACGGCGGCGGAGTAATATTCGCAACCGACGAAGATACCGGCAATCTGTGTGGTGCCGGCGACGGACTGGGCAACCGTGCCGTCCGCCTGGGTCGTTACCGGGTCGCCCGAGTAGATCGCGCCAGCGGTCAAGGCGACACTGCGAGCAACCTGCTCATAAGTGGGCGCAGAACCGGTACCGCGGTACTGAGAGAACCCGAAGGGAGCAAAGGTATTAGCCATTGCCATTCTCCATTCTGGGATGTCTGAGTCTTGCTACCGGCCCGGTAGTTCGTCTCTGGGTGATGCCGCAGCGGCCCGCCACGGCATGAGAAATGGAAGCGCTCAATTGTCGATCGGGAGCGCTTCGTAAGAGGTGCGAGCGTAGTTCTTCAGGTTGGACGCTTCGCGCGACATCGTGCCGGCCGGCGTCTCCCCGAGGATCTGCTGTTTCTTGATGGTGACCATCTCGGTCGCGTTGGCGCGGTCTTCGGCCATTGCTTCCTGAGTGAGTTCGATCGGGCGTTCCATCAGCATCAGGCCGTCACGGATGATCGGGCCTGTGTGGCCGTCTGCGACGAGACCGGGATGGCGGGAGCTGTCCACCGGTTCCCATCCCTGTTCGCGCAGCAGCACGTTGTAGGACGGGTCTTCCTTGCCGTAGACCGTGACCGTCTTCCATTCGTAGGAGGAGCCGGACGGAATCTGCGATGCATCGATATGGAACTTATCGACGCTCTGGCCGCCCTTGCGCTTGCGGGAGCGGATTTCGTCGCGCACCGGTTCAAGGCGCAGGCTGGAGCGTGGTGCCACGCCGCGACGGGCTGGCTGTTCTGTCTCTTCGGTCATGAAGGTATCCTCAGTGAGTGGTGGTGCCGCTCTCGCGCTGGATAGCGACGAGGTGTCTGGCATATTCCGCATCGGTCATGCCGCAAGCCGCAGCAATCTCACGCTGGGCCGCAGAGAGGCGAATGCGGGTCTGCGAAGGGTTGGATGGCGACGTGGCGCTCTCGCGGCTTGGCGGGGCTGCTGGGGCCGATTGCGTGCGGGTCTGCGCTGGTTCGTGCATCGGGTCGGTGCGCGTCTCTTCCTTGGCCGGGTAGAGCTGCTTGTTCAGGAACTCGAAGTAGCCATCCGTGTCGGCCTGATGACCATTGCCGAGCGCCAGGTAATGCGCCTGCTCAAGCTTGCGCTGCTGATCGACGGTTCGAACGCTGTCGGGATGCGAGCGAATCCATGCCGCAGACTTTTCGGATACGCGGGATGCCCACTGTTCCACCGGATCGCTCTGCTGGCGGGCATCCTCGGCGCGGCGCTCGATGGCTGCCTTGCCTTCCTTGATACGCTGCGATCGGACGGCGATATCGGCAAGCTTGGCCTGTGCTTCTGCCGCAGCTTCATAGTCGCCGGCTTCCATCGCCTTGCTGTACTCGGCCTTGGCATCGGCCTTTTCATGCTCGACATTGGCAATCGCATTGTCGATCGCCGTCATTTCTGCACTTACGGCAGTGGCGCGGACCTGGGCGGTTTCGCGGGCATGACGCTCTGCCTCGCTCTGGCGAAGGCGTTCCGCCTCCTCCCGCTTGGCGTCTGCTTCCTCGGCCCGCTTCTGCGCGGCTTCGAGCTGCGCTTTCCAGTCTTCCGGCTGCGTGTCATTGCTGGGGACTTCGATATCGCCGTCCTTGGCCTTGTCAAGCGCAGCGTCATCGACGATCACTTCCAGATCGTCCTTGTCGGTCTCAATGTCTGACATGATGGATCACCTTAGTAGATAACGGACGGCTCGCTGACGCGGCCCTTGATATGAACGTCTTCAAGCAGACGGCAATGCGTGGCGTTCACGTCGATCGAGAAGCCGTCGGAGGTGCGATAGATCACCCAATCGCCTTCGTTGACGGTCTGCCCCCTGAAATCGTTATTGGGGTCATCCTCGAAGGCCAGCGGGCCTTTCTTCAGAACGAGTCCGACCTTGCCCTGCCACTTGTCCTCATTGATCGTGTTGTCAGTGAGGAAGATGCCGCCAGCTGTCTTCTCCGGGCGCATCCAGATACCGACGAGGATCTGATTGTGCATGACTTCGATCTGCGAGAGGTCGCCGACCGATGCGAGGATTTCTTCTTTCGTGCTCTGCGATTTCCTGCCTAGCATAAGGGCTCCATGGTTATAGGCGGCTTTCGCCCATCTGGCGGACGATCTCTTCCATCACCTCCAAGGCCATCCGCATGCCCTGGATTTCACCGCAGCGCTGTTTGTAGGCTGCGTGGTCTTCGGCCATGCCGGACGCCACCGCTTCCGTTCTGGAGTCGATCAGTTCATTGATCTGCTGGCGCGCTCTGGTGAGCAGGCGAACATCGAGATGGCTGGCGGTCATTGGTCCTCGCTTGCCTGCTTCCCCCGCCCTTCGATGCAGAGCGCACGCCAACGGAGCCGTTCTTCACGGACGAGCAAAACCTTGTCCCACCCGCGAGTTGGGGCAGCTTGTGAGAAGCGTGCGCTATTTCTTGGCTTTGCTGCCGTACTCCTCGATCTTCTCCAGTCGGCCGTCGCCCGAGCCTGCGCCGGCTTCCATCTTCGGATAACTGACACGGCCACCGTCCTTGCGCATCGGCATGGATGGAGACGGCGGCATGGGAGCGCCAGGAGCGCCTTGTGCGGGCATCGGAGGCGGAACTGGAGCACCACCCATGGGAGGAGGAACAGGCGGCGCTCCCGCCCCTTTCGGGCCAGATGCGACGATCACATTCACCGTGGTCCCCGAACCTTTCTTCGCCTTGCCGACATTACCGCCATTAGCGAACTTGCCGGGGCGATCCATGCGGGTCTTTGTCTTGGCGCCATCGACCTTGCCGCTGTCCACCCGACCGCCGCGCTTGTAGCCCTTGGCATAGCCGGTGGATGCTTCACCCTGCGAGCCATCGGATGCTGGCATGACATGGCCCACGCCTTCATCGCGCCCGAGATCGGCGGTGGTGATCTTCATGCTGCGCATCTTGTCATCGCGGGACTGGTCGGCCTCGCGCTTCATCTGGTGGGCCATGGTATTCTCCTATTGAGGGCCTAGAACGCCCAGATTGCGGGAAGCGTCCTGCACTTCATCAAGCGCCGTCTCGTGCTTTGCCAGATCGCCAAGGAAGTTGAGGCCGGCGATCTTGGTTTTGGCCTGTAGCTCTCTCGTATCGGTCGCAGCGGTTGCCATCGCGGTCTCGCGCTTCAATTGCAGTTCGTCATTGTCGGCTTTGGCCTTCTGAGCAACGCTAGCGGCCTTGAGTTGGATTTCCTGAGCCTTGGCTGCGGCCTTGGACTGCTGATCCTGCCCCTTCAGTTGCAGTTCAGCCATCTTGGCGAGAGCGAGAGGATTCGGCGGCTGTGAACCGTCTGCGGCAAGCAGGGCATCGGGGTTATCGTCACCCATCATCATGATGACACGGCGCAGCACTTCCTTGCTGTTCATCTCGCCTGGATATGCCTTGTCCAACTGGACCAGCGCCTGCGCCTTCATCAGCCGGTGCATATGGGATGGTGTGTTCGGATCAGCCATTGGCACGAGGGATGCATCCTCAAGTGCGGCGACGAACATCTCAGCGTTCCAACTGATCGTTCCCTTGACGGAACGTGTGAAGGATTCCGGGTTCTCCCTGAAGCATTCCTTCAGAAGCTGGAATTCCTCTGCCTGAGCGGCGTGGAGGCGTTTGTGGACCGCGCTCTCTATCTTGGTCGCCTGCTCGATCAAAGCGAGCGTGGTGCCAACTGGGGCGTCCTGCTTGCCCTCTCCAATGGCTACCTCTGCCGTGCCGCCGACCCTCTGGCCGGTTTCGCCGACCTTATCGATGAAGCCCGCGAAAGAGGGGCCGATATCCTTGTAAGGCAGTGGCATCACGGCATCGGATAGCTTTCCGCCGGATGTATCCAGACCCACGCCTCCGCCCGGAGGAACACGGAATTCATTGGTGTTCTGCCGCCCCGCCCCCTTGGCATAGAGGAAACCGGGGAAATTGGCGAACATGCCGGCATCCAGCATTTCACGCCATGCAGCGGTCAGCGCATTGGTGGTGTTCCCGAGGATATGGACGAGACCGATGTCATAGAAGCCGAGACCGGGGACGAACGAGTATTTGACGAAGCAGATCTTCGCCAGCTTGTTGTCATCTTCCTCGCGCCAGTTGCGACGCACTTCCAAGATGCGGCGGCTGTCCTTGTCGATCACCACGCGATAGGGAAGCGCGAGACCGGTGATCTTGCCCTTCTGCCGATCCTCAAAGCCGCGGATATCGAGTTCGCAATAGCATTCGTAGATCGTGTGATCGCGATCGGACTCCTGCATTGCAATCTGCGGATCAATGCCCTGGGTATTGGCAATTTCCTGATCAACCGCATTGGGCTGCGACGGATTGGCAACGCCAAGCTCCACAGTGCGATAGGCACCCGCCAACTGCATCCGCTTCAGTGTTGAGGGCCGCATTGTGATCTGATGCGTGACGCGGCGCGAGTTGCGCAGATCCGTTGATGCATCCGAGACGATCAGATCCTTGGCATCCACCGATTCCGATACCGGGCGTTGTCTGATCGGGCAGTTATAAACCTTCTTGAAACTGCAGCCACCGAAGCCGACGTAGAACAGCATCCGATCCGTGTCGGGGTAATATTCCGTCGCCGTGGTCGTCAGGTAGTAGTTGAGCCCGCTTTCCAGCGCTTCGGCAAGCTGGTCCTGCGTACCGTCTTCCTGGATCTTGTCGCTGACCTTCACCGGCCCGGAGGCAGGCAGGAGTTCGCCTCTCGCATTGGCCTGGAACCGCAGCACCGCCTCAAGCAGCAGCGGGTGGCGAACCGTCGACATGCCTTCGAGCGCGACGGAAGAGTCAATGCCGCTCTTCGGGTTCTCAAGCTTCAGACCGAGCAGGCGGATGCCCTGCGCCCGCGTTTCCAGCCAGTCGGTGCGTGACTGCTCGTCCTGCTGAATGCCGAGAAGCAATTCTTCCGATATGCGGTTAAGCTCACTCTCATCGATGTATTCGGCAAGGTTGGCATCATGCTTGGCCGAGCCGGTCGGATCGCGCTTGGCCTCCGGTTCGAAGTCGACAATGACGCCGCCGTCATCCATCTCGATGATCGCAGCACCCGTGGCAGGATCGACCGCAATACCATCGACATCGCCTTCCGTCTGCAGATCGACATCGATGTCACCGAGTATGCCTGCCGGCTCCGGTGGCGGCTCACGCAGCGCAGACGGCGCAAGCAAGCCCATCGGCATAGGTACTGCCGGGATGTCAGTCTTGGGCGGTCGTGCCATCAATACTATCCGCGGGTCAGAGCCGAGTCACGGCTGCGCTCGATCCAATGGCGATGGAGTTTTGTCATCCATGCATGGGCCTCATCCATCCTCATTCCGAGGAACAGAGGGCGGCATCCGAACGCTTCCTCCATAAGATTGTTGAGCAGGTCGTTCTCTTCCGCCATAGAGATTTTCTTGGGGTTATCGTTCGCAGTTTTGGCCACTGGGGCAACTCCTTAGATATCGAGAACGCTCAAAGCCGCTTCGGCCTCGGCGGTGAAGAATGTCCAGAGCGGGCGCTGATGGTCGGATGGGGGGACAATCATGATCCCGGCTCCAACCTGTCGCGGCGTGTATCGGCATGCCAGTGCATCAGGATCGTAGCCCATGCGGGTCACGACGGCGCGCGCTGCCCTCTCTATGCGGTCCATCTCTGGGACGGCGCCCGTCATTGATGGCGATGTGAGGAGATGGTCCGGGATGTAGTAGGACATAGGCTGGGGAACCATAGCCCCCTCATTGGCCGAGGCGATGATGCTTTCGGAAATATTCACCATACGGCTTTCCATCACTTTTCCTCTGCGCTGTCTGAAAGCATGACTGCTTCCTTCCATGTTCCAGCAGCAAACCAGCGGAACGGCGTATATCGTGGTGGAGGAAGCATCATTAGAGGCGGCAGCCAGCGCTTTTCAGCGGCAGGGTCGCGATAGTAGACCACATCGTAAAGGGTTAGCGTACCACGCTCATCAACTGACACGCGTCCAGCGTTCATGTTTTCGAAGCCGCCATCAGAGAACGTGACGCAGTATCGGTGTGATTGCTTCTCTGCAACGATGGCCATGATCGATCCTCACACTGGATAAAGCGGCTTCTCAACGCCGCGATGTTGCAAATCATCCACCAAGTCGGCGGCCATTTCGGAACCGTGGACCAAGAACCCGATATCGCGCAGATGCTTCAGCGCCTGGGTGCAGCTATCCACCAAGTCGTCATGCGGCGCCCTCGGGAATGACGCCATCTCGGTAATCACCATATCCGCCCAATCCCGATCAGGCGCATAGATCATCTCGTCCGCAAACAGATGCTGGATCGCATAGGCTCGGGCTACCTTGTCGCCACCCTTGGGATCGACGAGCTGCACGCCATACCCTTCAGCGGCATGAAGCCTGCGCAGTTCCTGCGAGACCGATATGCCGGCCGCCTTGGACTCGATCAGCAATCGATCCACCTTCAACCGCCGGCATGTCGACGCAGCCCGCTCCACCAGATTGTGAAGCGCCAGTCGATCGCGCCAGGCATTCATCAGGATCGCCTTGGGCATGTCGTAGCGGTCGTAGTAGACGCCCCAGACCGTCATGGCCGAATAATCGTTCTCTGTCTTTTCGGTGTAGGCCGTGTCTAGCGAGGCGATGATGTAATCACAGGATGGAAACTTCTTGAACTGCGGGTCATCGGGATCATCAGGATTGCCCCAGAGTTGCCACCAACCCCGCTGGAAAATGCCGCCGCCGCGTGGCGTAGGTGCCTGCTGATACTGGCCCGCATAACCATATGGCCCGAGCGTCGTCTTGAAGCCCTCGACCGTTCTGCGGGAGAAGCGATCAGACCAAGCAAGCTCTCCGTCCTCATCGCGAGGATCAGTCCAGCCGATAGAGGTATGATAGCGTCGGCCGTCCCATTCCATCGGGATCATCAGGTGCTCATAGTCGCCCAGTTCGATCAGGGCACCCGATACGTCTTCCTCATGGACACGCTGCATGATGACAGCGATTGCCGACTTCTCTTGATCGTTGAGGCGGTTCGACATGCCCTCACGGACCCATCGTACAGTTTCCTTGCGAACGTCTTCCGACTCCGCCTGCTTGACGTTGTGCGGGTCATCGAGAATGACACGGTCACCGCGCTCGCCCGTACCAACACCCCCGACAGACGAAGCGAACTTAAAGCCCGTATGACTGTTGGTAACGCGCTCCTCGCCGATCTTCCTCAGTGTGAACTTGTCACCGAATATACCCTGATACCAAGGGCTGATGAGCAGATCGCGGAAGCGCCCATTGTCGCGGTAGGTCAGAGCAGAGGCATAAGAGAACGCCACGTAACGCAGATGCGGGAACATGGTCCACTCCCATGCGGGCCAGAGCACATCCGCAATGAGAGACTTCATAAATCCCGGCGGGACGTTCACCAGAAGGCGATTGATCTGCCCGTAGGTGATCGCCTCGAAATGCTCGCAGATAGCCTCCAGCGCCCAGCCTTCGACCAACTGGCGGGAGGGCTCAAGGATATGCCATCCCTCGCGGACGAAGCCTAGAAGCGTCTGGCAGCGGGCTCGTATCTCTTCAGCTTCTGCAGCGATCCGATCACGTTCAGACTGAAGCTTACGCCGCTCCTTCTCCTCCCGGATCATCCTCAGCATCACGGCCGGCGCTACCGGCAAGGTTACCAAAGATGGTTTCGAGGCGTTCAAGGTCATCCGGCTCAAGATGGGTTAGATCGACTTGGATTGGTCCGCCGTTCGGGCCGCTGATGCCCTGCGTCACCTTGCCATCAAGGCGATCCGCAATTTCCTTGATGGCGCTTACTTCGCCCTTCTCAAGAAGCTGGCGAGCGTTCCATCTGAGTGAGCCTTTTTTGGCCACGCACTTGTCGCCGCGCTCAGCCGAAAGAGCCTCCATGAGAAGCGCTTCCTTGAAGGGTTTTGATTTTGGTCGGCCACCGGGATTGCCGCTTTTACCGGCTTCGAAGGTCATGTGTTGTTCTCAACTGATACGGTCGTTGATTTTGTTGCGTTTTCTTATATGAATTTCGAGAACTTAGAAAATATTTTCGCGCAGTTCAGTACTGGACCGGTAAAATACGATACATGGCGGATGAATTTTCTAAGCCACATAGATCAGCAGGACGATAAGCGCGATCCATAGCCACCCTATCTCGAAGGATAGTTCATCGCCGGCCACGCGAAGTTTGAAGGCGCATATATTGCGGATGTACTGCATCATCGGCACACCACCACAAACCCGCTCGCCTTCACATTCCCATCCTTGCCCCGTATAGCCCACAGGACGCGCTTTGGAGTCATGCCTAGTGTCTGACAGCGGACAGCACCAGAAACCTCGTGTACGACGCTCTGTGTGGCAAATAGAGGCATATCCGGTTTAGGGGTGTACTGTTTTGCTTCTGCGGCGGCTACAAGGAGTGCCATGGTGAACCCAGCAATGGCTGCGAGGACAGCAATAGCAATGAGAACGTCTTTAATGGACCGTTCGGATTGCGGGCTCACGCTGGAACACCCAACGATGGACGCGCCTGATGATACTCGCATTCGAAGCGCATTGTCTTGAGAGCGGCGAGTTCCTTTGCGGTCACATTACGGTTCTCCGCCTTGGAGAAACCCGTATCGATGACCTCTTGCGTCTTGGCCCGAAATACGTCTCTGCGGCTTTCGCACTCTTTCATGTCATAGGGCAGCGGGCCGGCTACACCGCCGATCGCTACGCCCATGTAGATGACAAGGAAGAGATTCATGCCGCCTCGCACTTGAATTGCTGCATGCGCTTGATGTCGGAATGCTTGGCGCGATGGCCGATACAAGAGCCCTGACGCTTCCACGGCTTGCACATGAGGCAGCCGGAGCGGGTTGACTTGGGGCGCTTGCGCTTGATGGTGGGCCATCAGTTCAGCCACCTGTGCGTCAGTTCATGTTCGGTGATGTAGAACCAGATGACGCTTCTGTTTTCCGAGAACAGTTCAAGCTCTCCGTCGCTGTCGAAAAGAGCCCAGCCGGGGAGCCCTTCTTCCGTCGTGGCGCGGCGAATGTATCTGCAGCGATCCAATGACGAGAAGTCGCTTTCACTGCTCATCTCGCTCTCCTGAATGATCCACGCCTACCAAATCTCGCCCAGGTGGCGAGCGCTGATTTTATTGATCTTTCAGCCAATTTAACGGGATTTCCCCGTGATTTACGCCCAGGTTGGCGAGCGCCTACCGGATGGGTGTGGGTGTGGTCGGGAAGGCAATCCTGCATATTCGCCTACGGGACGGATGCCCTCTTTGGTGCGATTTCTGCCTAGTTCAAGCTACACGCTTGTTTCGGCTATCTGCCGCTTCGGCTACTTGCGATCCATTCGCCTTCCCGATCTGGACGCCGAGGAGGCCGAAGCCTCACACGCAAACGCGCTCCCGAACGATATGCTGGATCTTCAACGGGGCGCAGGCCCTCAGATCCGTAACTTTCCTGCGCTGCATGTCCGCCTACCGGATGGGCGAGAGAGTTCTCCCGAACGATTCATGCCCTAGTCGGACCCTTGCGGGCGAGGACCTCACGAGGCCTTTGCATCCACCATTAACCGACTGTCGGAAACGACATGGACTTCCACCATGCTCGGAGTATTGCCGGCCGGGCTAGGCTCCGTTTCCGATCTCTGTGCCTTGCGGCGAATTGGCTTTGGAAGGCTGGAACCCGTTTATTAGACGGGGGCGGACTTTTCGCTTTATACCAGCGCTTCCAAATTCTTACGCAGCCTGCCGCTTCTTGCGCTGTTCGTAGCGCTGGCGACGGCGTTCGTTTTGCGCCTCGGCCCACGAGAACTCTTCAAGCTCACGGTCGAAATCGCTTGCCATTGGCCTTGCATCAGGAGCGCGCCATACTGCGATGTTGGTGTCTTTATGCCCGATTTCCGGGTCATCTGTAAAGCCATCGTCTGGCGCATTATCGTTATGCTGCAATGGCTTGCGCCGAAAAGCTGCAACAATGCATTCAATTGCGGCCCGACGACGCCAATCTCCGAGCTGTCGGCTAATCCCCTCGACCTGCTTACACCACTTGGCGAACGGTTGCCTACCGGCTTCAGAAGCTGCCCACGCCCATAGCGCCCGACGTTTCCTTTCATCGGGGATAAGGGCAATCACCTCCATAGCAGCTTCCCACAGCCCCACGTCATTTGTGGTAGCGCGTAGCTTCTTCGGGTCGAGCCACGCCCAGTTGGCAGCGTGAAGGTCTTCTTCGTGCCAATGGTTCATGTCTGCAAACGAATGTATGTACCCGTGATTCATAGCTTTGAGCTGAATAGGCCGCGCCGTGTCCGGTAGCTTGCGATCGACTTCTGCAGCCTTGACGAAAAGCTCGATTATCTGTCCCTCATTCATGCCGCACCTCTTCGCCTATCGTCTAAAAGATCGGGTTGTTTGGCTAAGCCGCCGAACTGGCGCTTCAGTCTCTCGTATATCATGCCAGATAATGCGTATCGCTTGGGAATGATACCATCGAGGTCTAAGCACCAATGTTCAAGCCATCCGAGCGGAAGCGCATCCCAGAACTTGAACCATGATTCAACGTTGTTCTCTATCAGGTCTGGGAAGTTCTCGTTCGTTGCCCGGATCATATCACTAACGGCCCAAAGCGTAGTCTCTGTCAGCGCGCTCTTGTTGTTGGCCGTCTCTGCCAATGTCATCACAAGAAAGCGGCCATGATCCTCTCCGTAGCGCCTGCATATCCGCTGCAATGTCACGACAGCCCGCGTCTCTCCAACAGCCGGCATGACATTCGCCGGGACTATGGTTATCCCAAAGTCGGAGAATATCTGTTCAGCGCAGAGAGCAGAGACGCGGGGGGATACCGTCATATGCCTGCCGCTTTCTCGATTGCTTCACGCTTCATTGCATTCCAAAGGCGAATAGCTTTCGTGCGGTTGAGATCGTTAGGGTCAGCCTTGAAGGCCCCGATTGCTTTCCGATAGACCTTGCGGCGCTCCATTCGGATCGATGTCCAATGCGAGCGGCATATCCATTCGACAGCGCGCTCATCACCCTTCCAAGTGCGTCCGCAGAAGGGCACGCAGCAGGAAAGACGGTCGCTCATGCCTTCACCTTCCTTTCCCATCCATTGCGGTCTGCAAGACGCACAATGGTCTTGCCCCGGCTTTGCAGCGCCTTCTTCGTCAAATCCGCTCGCCTATAGGGCCATTCCATGTAACGGGCGATCCTTTGGATGCTGTTCCTGCTTATCTTGAAGGTTTCGTTGAAATCGCAATACGGCATACCGTCATAATAGGCTTTCTCAACAGCCCAAAGAAACGTTTCCCCGCTTGGAAGAACGAGCCGCATTGACGCCTCTTGTTCAGTCGGTTTCGGCTCCTTGAGCATGAGATAAACGCAACTGTGATCCCGCATGAACATCCTGCCTATCTGGGTGGTGCCCAATCCCCATTTGGTGTGCAATTCCCAAGCGAGAACACGCCGCGCCATCCGATGCGGAATATATTGGAATTCGCCTATTATCTCATTGACGGTAAACCCCAGTTCCCACGCCCTGCGCTCAAGGTATTGCCGTGGGTTCTTGGCATATTTCGATGACCTGCGGTAATCATCCACATGGGCATCAAACCAGATATGCTCTCTTTGCCACGCAGCGTTCGCTACAGCGCGTTCAATGGGTTTTGCAATGGTAGACACCGGACGCGGCTTAACGCTCGTCTGTAGCCCCATCAGCTTCTTTCTGCGCTCTGCCTGCATTCTGCAGTAGGCGTCTGCGTCGAAGGGCTTCTTTGGTTGGACGTGGACGTTCATTGGCCTATCGCCTTCAACAGATCGCGCAAGGAGCGCTTGTGATAGAGCATGTTGATCTCCTCTTGGATCAAGGTCATGCGCTCGCTGTAGATTGCCAGCTTGCGATGGGCCGCTACCGAATGAAGCGCCATGACGTTCTGAGATACGATCGGATCAAGCCGGTGAAGTTTTTGCTGCCGCTTTTCTTCGATCTCGTCGTCTGAGAGTTGGCCGCTGATAAGGCGCTTGAGACGGGCGATCTCGTCTAGCCGCCAGTCTCCGCTGCCTTTAATGCAGCTAGCGTCGGATACCGGAGTGCCCCATGGCTGAACCGCCATAAGCCCACCGACATTCATACCGGAAGGAAGAGACTTGACGGCTGTCTTCGCCGCTTGTGGACCGGCTATAGCCGCGCCGCCGATGAAGCCGAGGAAACCGCGTCGTTTCATTCCGCTGCCTCCTGCATGTCTTCCTCAAGCATGCGCTGCCAGCGTCGGAAACCATTCAGCTTCCGGTCGGCTCGATCGCCGTCGTATTCATCGTTGACCAGCTCGCGCAGCCACTGCACTGCTGCATCAAGGTCGGCGATCTCTTCGAACAGCGCTTGGCGGTTCGGCTTGCCGGTGACTGGCTCGCTTTGGTCGAGGCCCTGAATGAGACAACGGGCAAGGATGCCGGCAAGCTCGGTTGCTTCTTCGCATGCCTTACCGAGCGCCTGGTGGATGAGCACGTCCGGCTCTGGTTTCCAAAGGGTGATGCCGCTCATGCCTTCTCCTTTCGCTGTCTGAAAACCGACCCCGCTTCTTTTCTCGCGGCTCCGATAACCTCTCCGTCGCGGACCATTTCGCTATTGAGATAAACCAGTAACGCATCCGCTGCGGCTGCTCTTGCCTTCTCTTCCGTTGGATAGATGACGGGTTTGCCGTGAGATTTGATGATCTCGTTGGTGGCTTTGTGCACCCGTCTGAACCAAGCCAGATAGCCATTGCGGACGGGTTGAGTGCCGATGGCGAAGTGGTTCATCTCTCGGAACTGCCCCTGCGTCGAAGCTCACTGACTTTCTGATCGACACGTGCGAGATTCATAAGAACAGGCTTCAGTTCGTCAGGGGCGGCGTCGTAAGCCATGACACGGGTCGCACGCCCACCATTGAGCCTGGGAAGAACGCCGCGAGGAATCAGTATCCAATTCGCAGGATCTGTGTTCTGCCTGTTGCCGTCAGCTGCCTTCAAGCACATGCCATCCGGCACCGCGCCGTTGGCTTTCTCCCAAAGGTAAAGGTGCTTCAGCACATACCGGCGTTCATATCCAGTGTGAAGGTTTTCCTCATCGACGCTGATTTCTATGTAGCCGTCCTTTGAAAGGCGCTCATGTCCGAGGAACTTGGTGTTATGCGGAAGTTGGCCGCGTTTGAATTGCGTCTTGCGAGCGTTCGGGGGGCGCCCACCCTTACCTTCTGGGCATGGAACCCCCTTGTTGTGTGGCTCCTGTCCTTTGGAAAAATAACCCGTGCGGCCTGTCTTCCACCCCTTACGCTTGCGTAGCGCGTGAAGGTTCGCGGCTGATACATCCGAACGCCCAAAGGCATCTGAAAACGCGCGGTGATAGTCAGCAATGGGGAGAAGACGGTTATCCTCAAGCCATGCCATCTCGGCGGCGCTATACGGGATCGAACGACCTTTCACTTCTCGCTCCCGTCAGCGATAGCCTTACCTTCGATAGTGTCAGGCTGGCGGAAGATCGTCGGTAGCATTGGCTTGAAGCGGTCGCCGTGATTGGCAACGAGAGTTGCCGCCTTCAAGGATAGATCCGAATTGCGGATGATCTGCTCGCTGACACCAACAATAGCATCGGCGCGCTTCACTTCGTTTTCTATCTGCTCTGTTGTCAGGTTCTCATCACACAGCCGTTCAAGCTGCGAAAAAAGATGATTGTTAAGATCAATAAGGCGGTTCTTCATGCTCATCTCCTCGATGAAAACTGTTTCGCTAACTTCGCCATCACACTCCAAGACTCCCCTGCCCCGAAGCGCCCAAGTCTTCGAACTGTGTCCGCGCTCCGTTCATGCTGCCTCTCCGAAAAGGTCCATTTGCCCCTTGGCCTCGGGTGGATTTGGTGTTGTCGGCTGTGGCTCAGAATCTGCCGCGGGCTTTGAGGTGATTGCCTCGACTTCCTTCTCTTCGAAATCGCAGCACACAACCTCACAGATGGGCGATACACTGCGCCAGGCATCCTTGTAGCAAGCAGTATCGATGCCGCATGACGGGCCGAGATAAATGCCGGTCTTCTGTTGGAAATCGAAGGCTTTGCCGCTGGTATCTCGCCGATAGGTCTGGTCTCCGCTGTACCGGAATCCTGCCGACATTTGCGGAAGGATGAAGGCGCCGTAGTTTGCTAGATGGGCGGCAATGTCGATCACATGGAATTCGAACTCAGCGCCAGTGTATCTTGGCGCGCCCTTCCCTTCGGGTCGCTTGATCTTGCCGAAGGGCGGGTTGCTGATCGCGATATCGAAGTGGCCCAGATCCATATCCAGCACATCGAAGACGCTTGCTTCGATCCATCTGGCTTCTGGGAGGAGTTTCTTGCCAACGGCGATATAGTCGGGATTGATCTCAATACAGGTGATATCTAGCGGCGTCCCGCTCCAGCGATGCATCATGCTTGCCGCGAACGAGAGGATGCCTATGCCGGCGCAAAGGTCGATCATTCGACCCGAGAACGTCTCAATCGCAAAGTCTCGCGCCAATTCGTATGGGGTGAAGAAAGCACCGGCCACGGTGTTGATATGCGAGGCGGACTCCTGCCAGTTGTCGATAACGAAGAACTTCTCATCTTCAGTCAGCACATCTTTGCTGAGTAGATCGCAAGCCTGTTGATGCGCCTTGGCTTCGGCCTTGGTGAGCTTCGCCATCAGATCATTCTCCCTTGCGGGTCTTCGGACCTCATGGACACATAGCGGGTATATCGAGCCTCAAATTTCAGGCGCTGCGTAACGGACGTATCGCCGAAGCGGCTCTTGATGACGCCGATCTCAGCGACCGTTTCGATATCCGCGCCGAACTCCGCAAAGACTGCGGTTATGTTTGCATGATCCTTCGGGCCAGCCGTCGCCAGCATATCCTTGCGGTACTTCTCTGGGCGATAGAGATATACGATGGCATCGTAGTCTTCACGGGCGCCCGCGCCGCCATAGAGATCCTTGCTGATCGGACGCGGGTTTAGACGACGATCACCCTCCCCGTTTCTTTGATTGAGCATCAGAACAGCCGTCTTCGTCTCGTCCGCAAAGGATTTCCATTCGACGTTGATTTCGCCGGCAATGCGGTCTGGAGACTGCCGCTCGTCGCGCGGCTTGATCTTTTTGATGTGGTCTATGACGATGAATGGCGTCTTGCCGCCTTTGTGCTTGGCTATGAAGTTCTTTGCGTAACCAATTAGGCGAGGATTGCTTTCGCGATGGCAGCGGATGATGTCGATCGGCTGGGTGTTGATCCATGTGGCGAAATTGATGCTCTGGTCCTGTTCGGATTGGCTCATCAGGCCATGCGGGTTCTTCTGCTGCTTGGAGTCGATCCCGTAAACCTGGGCTATCATCTGCGCTACGCATTGGCCCTGCGATTGGTCATAGGAGAGGAAGAGGACCGGATGGCCGCACTTGAGGGCGTGGAGCATGATCTGGATGGTGAGGCTCGTCTTTCCTTCATTACTTGCCGATAGAAGGCCGTAGAAATTTCCGGCTTCGAAAACATCCTCGTTCAGTACCTTGCGCAGTTCGGACAAGCCCACCGCAACACCGACCGAACCTTGATTGGCCGCCGACGCATTAAACCGGTCCATGTAGGAATCACCGGGACGCGCATGCTCCTTCGCGGACAATTCCATGCAGCGGGTGCGGATCTTCTGGCTTAGGCTATCGATCTCATCGAGAAAACCAGCAGTGCCCCACCGATCATAGGCGGCGGCAATCATGTCCTCCGCATCCTCGATAGCCCATCGAGCCGCGGCAGCTCTGATGATGTCCTCCGCGTGCTGGTTGACCATGATCACCATGCAGGCGCTGTTGACGAGAAGCGCCAGGTATTCCGCTACGGTCAGATCCCCGACCTTCATTGCAGACCGGATAAATGGCATGATCGATACCGTGGTGATCCGCTTGCCATCGGCGCGAAGCTGTTTCATTGCCTCGTATATCTTGCCGTGCAATGGCTCGTAGAAGTGTTCTGGCTCCAGTGGATGACGGATTGCATCGAATGCGTCTCCGTTCATCATGATGGCGCCTATGAGCTGCTGTTCTGCTAGAAGGCTTTCAGGGACAGAGCGAGACGTTTGGAGATTACGGGCGGGGGCTGTCATGCGAACATCTCCCCCTGACGGGCGTCATTGCGGTCAAGCATGCGGAGAATGGTTTCGCCTTTGTGCGCCTTATCCCAAATGAACCAGGCATTGAGCATGGGAGGAGCGCCCTGCCCGGTGAAGTCGATCTTCCAGCGCATGAGGTAGACGCGGGCCGGAGGGTGCGCGGCGTAGAACTGCTTGAGCCCCCCAGCGCCAGGCCATCCCCAATTCATCAGGAGGCCCATGTATTCGACATCGAGAACATCAAGAGCGTGTTTCAGCCAGCGGGCCTTGCCGTTCCCCCAACCACATTCTGCAAACGGAGGATTTTCAAGAATGGCCGTCGCCGGGGCTTCTGAATATTCGTAGAAGCTTTTGATCTCTGCTCCGCATCCACGGTCAACCAAATCGCTATCGTAGGTATTCAGCCCATGCGCACGCAGTTCCCGGCCGATAACGCCAGTGCCACAGGCCGGCCCCCAAATAAGAGGGAAATCTTTGAGGCGATCTATCTCGGCGTGGATGATGGCGCGAATGGGTTCGATCGGAGTCGGGTAAAACTCGTCCTTCTCACGCTCCAGCGCGTCCACCTTGACGATATTGCCTTCGAGGTCGCGCACGGCGACGGGCTTTGACTTCTTGCCAGTCGCGCGGAATAGCCCGCGTGCAGATGTCGCAGTGTTCATGCTGCAGCACTCCGCTCGTTACGGCGCTGCAGGAGGGCAAGGAAAGCAGGCTCGTATCGACGCGCATGGAGCTTTGCACCCCGCCAGCAGATCGCAAGGGCGCAGCTCTCCGCGGCATTATGGCTGATTGCCTTCTGTGCAGGCAGAGTGATCTCCAGCCGCTCGCATTCGGCTACCGCCGCGGCCTTCCAATCCTTCTTGCCCTTGTTGTCGAGCGGCGGTTGAAAGCGTTCACCGAAGAACAGCTTCCGCCATGTTGCCGGCGGTATTGTTCCATACGCGATTCCAAAGTTGGATATTGTGGCGACAATGGCCGAGGTAGCAATCCAGGGATAGAGCATTGCATCGGCGCTCGTATTGCCGATCTTGGCTAGGGACTGCTCTTCCAGCACCACAAAATCAGGCTTGCCAAGCTCACGGATAAGCCGCGTTACCTTGAGGCCGATCTGGTCTCCGGTGAAATAATGGTCGGAACCTTTCGGCACTTCCATGACACCGCAACGGATAGCCGAATGATGCTTGGAAGTGTCGTACCAGCAGTAACCGGTGTGCTTTGACGGGTCGAATGAAGCGATTATCAAGACAGCTTCTCCATTCCGCGATGCGCCCGCCGCTCGGATTCCGTTCCCGGCCCGAAGGAAATACGCGCATGATGAGAGCAATAGGACGGGTGACGTTCGGATATATGCGAACCGCAGCAGCCCATGTCCGGGCCCAGTTCGTTATCGACCGGGAATTTGCATTGCCCTCCTTGGAGATCGATGAGTTTGACCGGCGCAACGCCTTCCAACTGAAACTGCACCGCATCGAATATGTGCGTCTTCGCCTTGTTGTTCATCAGGGCTTCAACCGGAACTTCGGGAATACCCTTGATACGAACGACGGTCGGAATCCGTTTGCGCTTCGGAAAGCGATGCCGGTATTCATGTGCCCTGTCATTGATGGTCGTGGCACCGCACCCGAGAGCGGCGGCGATCTTCACCACCAGTTCGCCAGCGGCCCACATACGCGCTGCTTTGTCCTCAAGCTCTTTCGTCCACATGAAGCGCTTTTTGGAAGGTTCGTGCGGTTTGGACGAGCTCGGCGACATGCGCCGTTGCGGGAACCTGTCTCGCTCGCGCCTGGCTAGACTGACGACGGAATTCTTCGTGCGGTTAAGACGATCTGCGATCTGCTGCGAGCTGTATTCGTCGCGCCACATCTGGACGGCGATGGTCTTCTCTGCGTCGGTCCATGAGTCTTGTTTGACGTGGATGCTCATGCGAACGCCCTTTCCCGCTTATCGAACCCGGCATAGTGGATAAGTGTTTTGATTACCGGCTTCGGCACAGAAACCGCCACAGGAGGCCGCTGAGTGGCTTTCTCAGTCTTGGTTACCTTCCTATGCTCTTGACGCTTCGTGCCCTTTGGCGCGCCAACGCGGGCGATTGTGACCACTTCGCATTGCTCGGGTCTGACATGGCAGACGAATTCCGTTCTGCCCCAGCGCCGCTTGGAGTTGATACGCTGCGCAAGGCCCATATCCGCCAGTTCGTTGACGATGGTGTAGATGTTGCGCTTGTCTTTGTAGCCGAGGTCATGGGCTGCATCGTCCATGTTGAAGGCGACGATGGAACCGAGTGGCCCCCATGATGAGAGATAGGCGAGCAGAAGCTCTTGCTGGACGGAGATTTTAGGTTTCATGACGTTGCCCTCAGAATGATTGCGGCGGGGCGTAAAAGCAGCGGAGGGTGTCTTCGTCTGGATAGAGGCAGGCGTGATATCCGCCGTCTGTCGCCTCGCGCACCTTGTCGTAGGGAATGAAGAAGACGTGTTGCCGCGTCACAAGGCGATGGTCGCCCGGATTCAGTGAAATTTGGTAGCCACCCGAGACGGCCTTGACGCTGCGGGATGGAATAGGCTGGCAATCTCCGCTCATGCCATCGCCATTACAGCAGTAGGCACTGTATTCCATGCCGCTCGGGGCTGTGTGCCCATAAGCAGAACCTGCAACGAGAAGCGCCGTGAGAAGAACTGTCTTGCGCATGGCCTCAGTCCTTCTTGTGAACGGTGGTCTTGAGATAGCCGCCGATGAAGCCAAGTGCGGCTCCGAGTTGCCACATCGTCAAGCCTTCGGTATCGACGCCGATCCGGTGAAGGAAGCCGAGGATTTCAGTTGAGAACACGAGGCCGACAAGCCAACCAGCGAGCGCTCCGAACGCGACTCCGAGGATCGGAGATACAAGCGTCAGAACGAGGCTGAACAGCACGATAGATGCAATCTTTTCCATTTGACCCAACCTTTCGAAAATGTCGGGGAGGCATTTGCGCCGTCCCCGACCAGTTCACCATCACCTCTTGGGAGGAGGATTAGGGCGACGGTGTCGTACCCAACCAAGACGGAGAGGATTCCGGCTTGCGAAATTCGTGTGCCCTTAGCGGGTGGTGCAGATGAAGAAGGCGACAAGAAACGCCGCTATCGATGCAGCCACGCCAACAGTTGCAAAAGCGTCAGGCCAGCCCATGGATCACCTCACGCTGCTTCATCTTCGGAGAACGGATCGGAGTCTGCCGGTGGAGAGGGTTCCTCTTTCGTCGCCTGCGCCTGGATGCGGGCCATGATGTCCGGCAACTCGGTTTCGTATTCCTTGCGTCCAGCGTCGTAAGACGATAGCCAGAGCTTGTCGTCGGATGACCCAGCATCGTAACAGGAGACACGGTCAAGACCGTTCAGTCCGGCGAAGAATCCCTTGGCTTGGATCATCCCTTCGGCATCAACCCGATCAACGCGCGAGAACAGATCGCCCTTGATGTTTGGATCGGGGATCAGACCCAAATAGGCCAAATTCTCCATATCGCGCTTCAGCTTATCGACCGGCTTCTGCTGGTCTTCGGCCTCGAAGGACTTCAGCAGATGGTCGAGCTGCGATGACGGGATGCCAGCGGCCTTGGCATTGAGCCGGTTTGCTTTCTTGTCGGCAGCGAGAGCCTTTGCCCTTGCTGCAATATCCCTGTCTGTCCGGTGGTAGTAGGCGAGCGTCACTCGCCGCTGTTGCTCTGCCTTTTGGCTGTTATCGCCTATTGTCGTCATCACGTTTAGCGTCCTTTCGCTCGCTCTTTCGCAGCGCGCACTTGCGCCGCCAGATCGTCCACATTGTCTTTAAAATCCGCCACAGCATCATGGCCGTGAGTCTCCTCGATAGCCTTCACGTCGTTCTGTAGCTGCGCGATAAGGGAGTTACAGAGGTTCAGGTAGGCCAGACGGATGCGCTTGCTAAGCCCAACGTCCACACCCTTCCTCTGCCCCTTCATCAGACGCTTGAAGCTGATTGCCGACATACCGCACTGACGGGCAACCTTGCTCAGGGCGCGCTCCTCATCGCCCCATCCGGCACTCTCGTGCCGATACATTTTGTTGGCGAGTAACCTCGCCTCCTCCGGGCTAAATGCGTCGATTACGCACGACATCTTTTTCGCCTCATTCCCTGTTTTGGTTTTGACTGATGAATGTTGACTTTCTGAGCAGTCCATGAACGAAAACCCCGTTATGTTGGTCCTCGTTCGGGCGGTGCAGAGAAAGGAATTAACCGCCGCTATTGAGCGACAGACGTTGATAGACATTCCGAACGCTAAGGCTACCAACCGGAGCAGACGGATATGGAGACTGAACACCGAGGAGAAGGCTTCGCTGCTGCGAAACAAGACGAAGCGCTTCGCTCTCGTGGATGTGCAAGAAAGACGCGATATCGGAGGTATCGTTGCCTGCTTTGAACAGGTTATAGGCAACAGCCTGCCGATCGCGGTCATCGAAGATGGAGTCGTGTCGAGTACGGTTCGACATCACGCGGCATCCGTGGAATTGAGGTGCTTGACGTAGGCGGTCAGATCGCCTTCCAAAGCTGCCTCATCGATTTCTTCCCGTGCACAGCGTCCATATACACGGCAGGCTGCGAGGACGAAGAATGTGACGAAGATTGACGCGCCACCGAATGCCAATAGGAAATTGCTCATTGCCGAAATCTCCGTTCATTTGTGCGTTCGCTACCCGCTTCAACAGCGTCCCTTGCATCGCAATGCGGGATGGAAAGGCTATCGCCAATGATGCGGTCGAAGTCGGATTCCAAGCGTTTCCACTCTTCGGAAGAGCGGGCTTTCTGTGCGGCCTGGATGAGACGTTTGCCGGAAGTGGTCATATCAGTCGAACCTCACGGTGTAGCCCTTGAGAACGCCGCCACAGACAACGCCTCTGATGTCGTGCCCTTTGGCATCCTTCGCAGTGAACGAGGAACGGTATGTGTCCTCCTTACCGCACCCAAACCATGAGTAACCGCCGATAACGACATCGCTCAAACCCTGCCCTTCGAGAATGCGTTTTGCCTTCGTGTGGTCAACGCCACAGCCAGCGAGAACGGAAAGGCATGCAATTGCGACAAGCTTTCTCATGCTACTCGCTCCTTCACCGCAACGGGCTTCGTGTATGTCTTGCAGTCGGTGCAAAACCTTTCAATGAATTCCGCGACACTCAATACCCGCTCGCATGTCGGGCAGTGGTGGACTGTATGAACGGGCTCAATGGGCGATTGGAGACCGGTGATGAGCTTGGGGGATGGGTGGGTCATGCTGCGGCCCTCCACTCGTTTGGAAGAAGAGACTTGTTTCCGCGAGCAATCTTTGGGCGCTGCTTTTTCGGGATGCGATTGAGTTGAAAGACGAGGGTATAAACGTCCTTGACCTTTGGGTTCGCATCTATGCGGTCGCCCCACAGGATGCGAGCTGCACGCCAGTAATCTTCGATACCATCGAGCTTGCCCACCTTGACGCCATTGGCACCAAGGAATGCGCGAACACTACTTTCCGCCGAAGACATATTACCGATATCGGACTTAGCTTTCTTACCGGCCACCTTCGTGCGAATGAACAGTTCAAGACGAGAGAGCAACCGCTCCCCGTTCTCATCGGATCGATCATCGAAATTGAAGCCACCGAATTCTGTCAGAGCATCATCGTCGAGATCAGTGGCAACGTTCACCGCAGCCCAGAACTTCGTGAAGCCTTCTTCGCTGAGATTGCAGCGCTGAAACTTGAGGCGAGCGGCGCAGAACGGATATGCGGAGACGTTCAGCATGTGCCGTCCTCCCGAATGAGGTTTGGCCATTTCGCCTTGGCTTCGAACATGCGTTGGTCAATACCATGCAGGTGTTCGACTTCTTCAGGAGCCGGTATCCTTGACCCGAGAAATTCCAAAAGCTCAGGGAACTCCCAGAGAATGTCCTGCCGCCCATGATTGATCACAGAGGAGACGACTTTGCGAAGGAGACTAACCGGATTGATATCAAGCTCTCCGGTGCAATCCTGCGATTTTCCGCTTACGAGCTGTTCTTCCTGCTTCGCCAGCATCCTCTCGATACGATCTGGCGTGAGGAGATTGCTGGAACACATAGGACATTTGATCGCGCTCATGCCGCAGTCTCCGGTTGCTGCGAAATGCGCTGGCGGGCGAGCCACTCAAAGGTGATGCCCTCTATTTCCTTCTCTGCGGAGATGGCGATCACCTTGGGCCAGTGCTCGGGAGCAATGCTATTTCGCTTATGCATCTTACGAGCAGCCTCATACCCGCAGCCCATATCGGCCGCGAAACCAGCTATCGTTTTCCACTCGGAGATGAGGTCTTGGACAGTGCTTGGATTTTTGCTCATGCCTATTCGTACAAAACGTACGAGAATAAATCAAGCGCAAATCGTACACCTTGGACGACAAATTTCAGTCATAAGATGGCAATGACCGCACCGAACGTACGATTGCAGATGGCGATGGAAGCTGCCGGCGTCAAAAAGCCGGCTGATGCTGCAAGGAAATTTCGTGAAATCAATCAGAATACGATTACCAGCCACGCTAACGGGAATAAGCCGTTAACCAAAAAGGCGGCGACAATGTACGCCAGGCTGTTTCGCTGCTCGGCGAGCTGGCTTCTTTTTGGGGAAGGCCAACCACCGGGCGGTCAACCTCCAAAGACCGAGGAATGGCTGGACCGCATCAAAACCACCGCAACGGAGGCAGTTATGTCTGGGGCCGACAGCAACGAAGTAGTCAACGCCTTACTCGACGTGATCTCTACGATTCGACAAATTGCGGAACAGAAACCCGAACTTCTTCCAGAAGCGAAAGAGGTTGTTCGACGAGCTGCCGCGCAGTCTCGCACTCGGAAAAACGATGGCAAAGAAAACAATGGAGAACGACATTAACTGCCGCAATCTCCTGAACCGACATCCCCGATAGACTCTCGACTGCCCCTGCTAATTCCATATCACCCGACACAACCCCACCCTGCCTTTTGTTGATTTTTAATGCACCTGATAATTGCTCGTTCTTGAGAACGAAATAGGAACATCTTCCTAACCCGTAAGTCAACCCTTTTATTCGCCCGCCTCAGAGCATGGCACATCCACGGCACATTGCCACCATACTTGCACCATTTTCAGCACTGATAATTTCCCCCATAAGGCAATAATGCCACAGCACGAAGATCCTCGTCATAACTTGCGACTCCCGCCGGAACTGAAGAAAAAGCTCGCCCATTCCGCCGTGGACAACGGCAGAAGCATGAACGCTGAAATCTTGTCCAGGTTGGAAAAGTCTTTCGACCCGTCCCCGATAAATGACGTAAGCGCAGCACTTCGGGGTGTACTCGCTCTTGACGATGCTGACCGCGCCGAAGCCGCCGCGCTCCTATCGAAAATCGCCGCGATCCTCGCAAAAAAATAAGGGATCGTTCGTGGCCGAGCATTCGAATATATAATCTACCCCTACGTTAGCAATAGGGAAAACGTGGGTATCAAAAAAGGGTGAGTAGCGGACGGGATTTCAGTCTGCTTTTAGCGCTCTCCCACCCTTCCAACTACTCCCCTCAGAGCAAGAACCTTATTAACAAACAAACTATGTTATTAAGCCTACCGTTATTAGGGGGGGCGCTAGTGCACCTTTGCCAAGGGGGCGCTAGTGCACCCTAGAGAACTTCCCATGCGAAGATCAGCCGGTATTGATTGACGGCACGTCCGCGCCTTCCACGCTGCACTTGGTCCTTGTCGATCAGTTTTTCATCGACCAGCTTCGCGACAGCTCGTTTGACTGTCGAAGGGCTTAAGTTCAGATCTTTGGCGATCGTCTTTTGCTGGTGTTTAGTGTGATTGTCGCGCCGGTTCATGTGCATGGCGATGAAGATAGCCACCCTTTGGCAATCTGCGGAGAGATACGAGCGCCCCAAGATGTGGCGAATCCATTCGTCCCTGTTCCGATACCACCTTCCCGCATCGGATAACTCCGGCTCGTTTTCCATCTTCACCTGTCCAATTTTGAGATTCCGCTGAGGCGACAATCGCGCCGTCATCCGTGATGTACGATTAAAAAAACACCCGAACAAGGAAAATCGTACAAAGCGTACTTGACCTGCAATCGTACAAAGCGTACGAATGTCTACATCAACCGAAACGGAATGACCCCGCGAAAGCGAAGCACTGAGAAACCGGATCGGCTGATCATCCACCCCAAGCATACGACCTGGGCATGTCGGAAAACTGCCCCAACGGATTGAGGAGCGAGACGATGATCTTGAATGAAATGCACATGATGCCGCGTACTCGCGCAGCCCATGAACGGCTTAGTGCTCAGATCGAAGCTCGTCGTGCCGCGGATTTCAAGGCGGATATCGACTCTCACCTTCTCCGCTGGAGCGAGCCTCCGTGCACGCTCGACGAGGCCCGTTGGTACGACAAGAACGAGCCGAACACGAGTGCTCGTGATGCCGCCGAAGACATCATGTTCCAGCGTTACTAACCACACCAGAAACCGCGCAGGGCTCGCGTTACAGCCCAACAGATTCACCGGAGAGGGAATGAAGATGGACAGCAAGGAAATCCAGAAGCGCGTTGATGAAATCTCTCAGGCTATGACGGCCAAGGGACTTCGCGAGCCGAACGTACAGGCCACGATCGAAAGCAACGTCCAGCCCCACGTTTACCTCAAGTGGAAGGACGTGACTGCTCCCGCAGCTGCGATCCTCAATCACGAATACAAGTTCATCAGAGCCGGATCGATCATCGCATGTCTGGATGAGGCAGACAAATTCGTTTCCGACATGCCTTCTGCTGATGAGACCCGCATGAAGCAGTTCATGGGTGCGCTCGCCAACGTTATCGAGCTTGGCAAGGACAACGGCATGGATGTCGCGTTTATCAACCCGCTCCAAGCCACCATGAAGAAGCTCTCCGAAAACATCCTGACAGATCAACGCGCAGCCTAACACACCCACCCACCGCCCCGCCCGCCCCAAGCGAAGGCCGGGGACTGTGTGAAGAGAGGAATACGGACATGCCAATGATCAAGCGTTACGCGATTGCCCGCCGGTCCGGTTTTGCCACGGAATATTACGACGGCTGCGAAACCGCCCGTTACGACGGCTGGTCCGAATTCCGCACGGATGCCGATGAATTCCGCACCTATGCCAAGGCAAAGCGTCGGGCCGACCGGATCGGTGGAGAGGTTTTCTCCTACGAGCGCTTCTCCGACATCCCGGACACGTTCGCGGTTCCGGTGATCGTTCTTGCGCCGTCAGTGGGCTCACGGCTTGAGCGCCATTTCACACAGATCGCAGCCGAATAATTCAACCAAACAATCAGAGGGTACCATGCAGTTTAACGTTCTTGACCGCTTCAGCGGCGAAGTGAAGTTCACAGCCGAAATCGACTGCGACGAAAACGCGTTGCTTTCGGTGAAGCTTGGCCTGGCAGTGAAGTGGGCTATCAAGGAAAAGGCCGACCTGCGCTCCGCCAACCTGAGCTCCGCCAACCTGCGCTACGCCGACCTGCGCTACGCCGACCTGCGCTCCGCCGACCTGCGCTACGCCAACCTGAGCTCCGCCGACCTGCGCTACGCCAACCTGAGCTCCGCCGACCTGCGCTACGCCAACCTGAGCTACGCCGACCTGCGCTACGCCGACCTGCGCTCCGCCGACCTGAGCTCCGCCAACCTGAGCTCCGCCAAGAATGCGGAATTGGCTATCGCCATGACGCGCATTCTTCCCGAAGGCTCCCTCATCGGCTGGAAGAAGTGCATGGATGGCGTGATCGTCAAGCTCCGCATTCCGGAAGAAGCAAAACGTTCTCACGCCTTCGGTCGCAAGTGCCGCGCTGAGTATGCCGATGTTATCGAAGTCATCGGCGGCGAGTTCGGGATTTCGCTTCACGACCGCAAGACGAAGTACGTAGCCGGCCAGCGCATAACGCCCGACAAGTTCGATGAGGACTGGGCCGAGGAATGCTCCAACGGCATCCACTTCTTTGTGACGCGGTTGGAGGCCGAGAACTACAGCGGCTGACCGCCACCCACCCCCACGACAGACTGAAATAAACTAGAGGACGTAAGGCGATGAGCAACACCTTCGACATGCGTGAATTCAGCGCCGAAAATCTTGAGCGCTGCACATCTCCGGAAGTCTTCAACCACAAGCTCGATAGCTGGTCTTTGTCAGACTGGATGACAGCAACGCTTGGCGAACTCGGCGAGGCGGCAAACGTTCTCAAGAAGCTGAACCGCGTTCGTGACGGCATTCCAGGCAACAAGGAAACTCCTGACGAGCTGCGCGGGATGCTTGGCGACGAAATCGCCGACGCGTTCATTTACCTAGACCTATTCGCTCAGGCCGCCGGCATAGACCTCCCGTCAGCTGTCAGATCCAAGTTCGAAAAGACGAGCCTCAAGATCGGCTACGTCCGCCCCTCCAATAACGGCTGAGGAGGCCGGTACGATGAAGAAAGAACACATTCTGGCTTTGGCCGATCTGATCGAGGAGCAGGAGCACACCGAAGAGGATGATGCTGAAGGCTTCACAATGACTGCAATAACGCACGACTGCGGCACGCCTGCATGCATTGCAGGATGGGCAGCTTGGGAGGCTCTAGGGCGCCCAAGCGGTCATCTGTACGATGTTGCTTGTGACTTGGAAGGCGAAGCAACGGATTATCTAGGGATCAATCCCATGAAGGCGGATCTCCTGTTCTATCCGCCCGAAGAAGTGGGCTTATACCAGGAGATCACCCCTTCCCAAGCCGCCGCCACTCTCCGCCATCTCGCAGAGACCGGTGAAGTCGATTGGACTGTCGGAGGTGTGAAATGACCATTTCCGCCTCCACCCTCCGCAACATCATAGCGATCCTTCGTAACATTGACCGGGACCAGATCGACTCTGTTCTCTCTGCCGGTGAATGGATCAAATTCCGAGACGACCCTTACGGCTCATTCCTACGCATGAACGACGAACAGCAAGACGCTATCGCCCGTATCGTGTCGGAGCGGCTAGGGCCGAAGCCCGTCGATGAAGATCAGGAATGGCTAGAAGCCCTAGAAGAGCACGAAACATCCTGGCTGTCACCGGCAGAACTTGCTGAATGCGAAGCGCGTGCCGCCGCTGCGTCCGACTTCCACGGCGAACCGCCAGCGCTCAAGTCTGCGCTGACAAGAAAGCAAGAGCTTGAAGAAGGCGAAAGAGACTTCGCCGATGGCGAGATGCCCGGAGGGTTCAACTGATGGCAGACGTAAACATTACGCCACGCATCTCCTGCGACAACTGCGGGTTCACCGCTGATAAGGTTCAGGAAGCGTTTTCACAGAACAAGTCGTTCAAGAAGCCCGGCGCTTGGGGCTCTCTGAAAATCGAAGGCTCCCGATCCGCTGATAGTTACGGCGGCAAGGAGAAGCTGGATTTCATCGACCTTTGCCCGACCTGCGCTACTGCCGCTCTCGATGCTGCGGCATCAAGGCTCAAGATGATGCGGGGTGAAGAGTGATGAACACGAACCTTATCAGAGTAGCAGCATCAGACATTGAGAAAAACCAGAAGGCTTTGAGCTGGTTCGAAGAATACGGCCACAACCTTCTTTCCAGAGACAGAGGCAGCTTCAAGATTGCTGTTACGCTATACGCCGCGTCTGCATGCGTAGGCGCGACAGAAGCAACGGAAATGCTGTCAGCCTATGCCGCCTCAATGATCGAGGACATTCTGATGACGGCGCAGAAGGGTTGCGCCAATACGATCGAGATCAGGCGAGATCAAATTAAGCAGGAGATAGGCGAATGACCATCTTTTGCTCCATGCGCACCGTCGAATGCACCTGCACGCAAGACGAATGCCGCGCTGCAAAGCCTCAATCTCTCGCTGCCGAACTTATGGTTCCATCGTGGAAGACGCAGCTAGCCGTCTGTGTATTCGGAGGGGTTATCGCCGGCATAACCGCATTCGGAATTCTCGGTAGCCAGGAAGGCTATTTCAAACAGATCGATCTTGCACAACAGGAGAGCCGTCGTGGCTGAACAATCAATTGGCGCTTTGGCACAGAAGGTCATCGGCCCGTGGGCTTGGTGGCAAGCAGCATTGAAGAACCCCGCCGCTATCGGAAAGACGCTCCCTGTTCATGATGGCGATCCTCAGCAGGGCTATTACCGCGTCCGCTACGGCAAGGATAAGCCGTTCGAGCCTGTCGCGATCTGGAAGGACGAGCAGGGCAACTGGATTGCGTATCGAGCGGGACGCGAAGTTCGCGCCGAAGACATCTGGACGAGCGTCTGCCGCAATCCTGTGAGCTATGAAGCATATGTCAATGCCGATGAAGGCAAAGGCTGGCCCGACGATGACAAGGTTGTTGCCGCCCAGGTGAAGCCACCGGAACCGACAGTTGGTGACAACTCTGGCGCGGCAGATGAAGCCGCAACACTCATGGATCAGATCGAGGCGGCTCTCGCTGGCATGGATGCCTACAAGGCTATTTCCGATGATGCCACGGCGGCAAAGGCGCTCTCACTGCGCAACAGACTGAACGAGCTTTCCCGCGAAGCAGATAAGATCCGCACCAAGGAAAAGGAACCGCATCTTGAGGCCGGGAAAGCCATAGATGCCAAATGGCAACCTTTGGTGAAGAAGGCAAAGGCCGGAGCCGATCAGGTTCGCGATTCTATCGGCGCATGGGAGACGAAGAAGCTCCAGGCAGAACGCAAGCGACAGTACGAAATTGAACAGGCCCGTATTGCCGCAGAGAACGCCGCACATGAGCGAGACGGCGAAACCGCTGCATTGGACGCGCCACAGGCCGACGCCATTCCTGAAGGCGCCACGGGACAAATAAAGGCTACCTATGGCAAGGCCGCCAGTGTCTCGGCAAAGGTGTTCCTGAAGGAAGTCACTGACTATGCCGCACTGTATGCCTACATGGCCGGTCGCGAGGAAGTGCAACTCGTGCTTCGCCAGCTTGCGCAGCGCGCGCTCGATGCGGGCCGCACAAACATCCCAGGCATCACCACTGAAGAGAGGGCAAACGTGAGATGAACGCTGTAGCTGAAATCAGGCCGAAATCCGTCCTGCTCGACATGGCAAACCGCTACGGCATGGAGCCGCCGGCATTTGAAGCCACGGTTCGCGCCACATGCATGAAGCCCGACAAGAACGGGAAGGTTCCTTCTCGTGAAGAGTTTGCGGCGTTCCTTCTCGTCGCGAAGGAATACAATCTCAACCCGCTTCTGAAGGAAATCTATGCATTCCCAGCGAAGGGCGGCGGAATCGTACCAATAGTCAGCGTAGACGGGTGGGTTAATCTCATCAACAGCCAAGACGCATTGGATGGAATCGAATTCGCCGTAGAACACGATGACAAGGGCGCTCTCGTTTCGATCACATGCCGAATCTATCGCAAGGATCGGTCGCGCCCGATTGAGGTCACTGAATATCTTGTCGAGTGCGTGCGGCAGACAGAGCCGTGGGCAATGAAGCACAGGATGCTTCGCCACAAGGCTCTCATCCAGTGCGCTCGTTATGCGTTTGGTTTCGCTGGAATCTACGATGAAGACGAAGGCGAGAAGATCGCCAACATGAAGGATGTCACGCCCCCGAAGCCGCCGGCACCTCCTGCCCCCCCATCTGAGGACACAGCAGAAGTTATCGAAGAGCGCCGCGTGGAAAAGGTAATCGATGGCGAAATCATCAATCCACATGAGGACGCGAACGGCATATATCTCGACCCGACGCAGTTCTTCGAAACTATGGAAGCCGAAATGGCGCAGGCAACCACGGCTGCAGATGTTGAGGAAGTATGGACGGCCCGCGACCCAATGGCTGTCTTCGATGGTGACGACATCAACCAGGGAATTGCCAAAGCCATCAAGAACCGGCGCCTGAAGCAGATCGGAGGCTGACATGTCGAAGGGAGATTTTCCGGCGCTGCGAATGATCATAGAAGGAGGCAGGCTTTCCCCTGCTGCTCAATTCGATCAGGAGCGACTGAATAGTTATCGCCGCGGTACTGTCGTCTATGTTCGCTTCACAGAGGAAAAGGATCGCGTTCTTGTACGCAAGTGGTGGGCAATCCTTAGCCTTGTCGTCAAGCAGTGCGATACGCCGTGGAAGACAAAGGAAGAGGCCAGCGAGGCAATCAAGCTCGCTCTCGGTATCGTCAATCTTTCGAAGACGGTCGGAGGTCAGTTTATGCAGTATCCGAAATCCCTTACCGAACTCGACGACCCGGAGATGACCGAAGCTCTGGAGAATATGACCGAGCTTCTATCACGCATGACTGGCGTTGATGTTGCGACCTTGAAAAAAGAAACGGCTCATATCCGCGAAGAGGATCACGATCCATCAACCGGCGAAATCATTGAACAAGAACCCGGCGAGCGCCCTCTCGCCGGCGCAGACGAGTCCCCGCATAATTCCTCGTCTGCCGAGCCTGCCGATCACGCCCCCGATTTGGCAGGCTCACCCCATACCGACACAACGGATTCCCGTGGCGGATCTGTGTCGGTCGAGTCCTTCGGTGGTGGTGGCTCGACATCGTCACCGGAGGCTCCAACCCTTATCGACTGCGCTCGTGAAATGCTCTCTCTCACCGTCATGAGTTATTCGGATGACGAAGAGCGGGTAGCCGCCATCGGACAGTGTGCTGGTGAATGGAAGGTGAAACTTCCTGACGATCAGAAGAAGATTGATTCTATCCTCATCGCTGCAAACGCGGTCTCCACAAAGAACAGGACGCTTCTCCAAGCCCGGTCTTTCCTTTCCGGTGTTCTTGAGTGCAGTTTGGAAGATCTGGAGAGCGATAATGGATGAATCTAGTTCATGCTCGATTTCTGGCTGCGACAAGCTTCAGTACCGCAAGGGCTACTGCCAAGCGCATTACAGGCGCCTTTTGCGGCACGGGGACCCGCTAGCAGGCGGCACGTTTGAAGGTGACCCCCTGCGCTTCATCAACGAAGTCGCCATGCTCCACACTTCCGACGAGTGTCTGTCTTGGCCGTTTAGCAAGGGCAGAAACGGCTATGGACAGATCAGGATCGACGGCAAGACGGCTACTGCTTCTCGCTACGTCTGCGAACTCGCACACGGAGCTCCTCCAACTCCAAAACACGAGGCGGCGCACAGCTGCGGCAAAGGCCATCTCGGATGCATCAGCCCTGGGCATCTGGACTGGAAGACGAAGACAGAGAACCAAGCTGACAGGTTAGTCCACGGCACGCTGATGCGTGGCGAACGACACGGCCAAGCCAAGCTCACAGAGAATGACGTACGCGATATATTGGCCCTGAAGGGCAATGTGACGCAAAGCAAGATGGCTAAGCGGTTCGGTGTGACGCGCCAGACTATCAGTTACATCCAATGCGGTAAAAGACGGGCTTGGCCTACTGATGGCCCGTCCACCCTCCGCAGCCAGTCTGAACCGGTAGAGTAAGGGGAAGGATATGGAAATCGTCGAACACGCATGGGCGGCATTCTGGCCGTCCGGAACTCCAAGGGCGTTTATCCTCGCAAATACAGCTCGCGATACCCGTAGGGCATCATGCGAAGCGATTGGCAAAACGTGGGCTCGGGAAGGTGGAACGGAGATGCAGGGTTGGAAGCGTGCTTATCGAGCTGGGTGCCGGGTTGGGCGTGTCACTTTGCGTCTGAACCCTGCATACTTCCCTCATCAGGAGCCCAAACAATGACCGGACAGACAGATCATGAGAAGGCTATTGACGCTGCTGTTGCCGCATATTGGGCGGCTTTCACAATGGATGATGAATATTCCCGGCAAGAGATTGAAGCGGCAATAAGCGCCTATCTCAAAGCCCGCAATGCCGAGCCGGTGGCATGGTACATGATTGACGGCCTTGGATGCTATTACATCACAATGAGCCGTGCACAAGCTAAAGCATGGCCTTCGGCAACGCCACTCTACGCCTCACACTCTCCATCTGAAGGAGGAGGAGCGGAGGGCCGCCGCATGACTGTTGTCGAAAAACTTCAGCGCGTTCTCCAAACCATGACGAGCGACGACGTGTCTGCCGCCAGATCTCCGAATCGCGAACGGTTCGTAGAGCGCTCGAGGCTTTTGCTCGAATGCATTGAGGAACTTGGCTCTCCGTCGCCCGTCCCACTTTCAGCCGGCGGAAGATACATCAACCCGGCAAACGGCGTTGTCTTCGTCGTCGCGGGAGAAGACGACGACGTCGTCTCATTCAAGGCCGAAGGCAGTGAGACGCTGCGGTATCTCGGCCGAGCCGAGTTCGACAAGCGTTTCGAACCGGTCTCCCCATCGCCCTCGCCACAAACGGTGGTGCCCTCCATTGAGGGCGGACGCTTCGAAACATGGTCGCTGGCTGACTTCGCAGGCCAGTGCCGCATGCAGGCTCGTGAGCAGCTCGATCCGGAATTCTCGCAGTTCATGGCGGCGCTCGGGCAAAGGCTTGCTGAGGTCGCATCTCTGCTCGACGACCCTGTGCCCGATGCCATGCTGGCCTTCGTCGATAACGTTGATCGATGGGGAGCATTCGAGTGGTTCAATCGAATGGCGTGGGCTATTCGCGCGCAAGACAAGGCGGTCATTGAGGCCTACCGCGCCAAGGGAGACATGCCTATCCTAGACACGTTCAAGAACATCGCCCTTTCGAGTGCGATGCGACTGGTACGCGACTATGAAGACGAGGTTCGTCTATCCCTCGCGACAAGGCCCGCTCCCGCTGAACATGTGCTTGGGGGTGATCAGCACCCTGACGATATCGCCGTCGACCAATTTGCCGCCGCCATGAAAGCCAAGCTTGCCAAGAAACGCGAGGAAGGCCGCGGCGGCTGGGACGATCCAAAGCAATGCTCACTCTCCCACCTCGGCAAACTCCTCGTCGAGCACATCGAGAAAGGCGATCCCGTCGATATCTGCAACTTCGCCATGATGATCCACCAGCGCGCAATTACGGAGGCCGATCATGGCTGATCGCAAAACTAAGACGTTCCCGATAGACGCCGTCATGTCCACGCTGACCGGCTTCCTCGTGTCAGAGAGTGGCATTGGATGCGTTTATGAAGTTCTCAACTGGATGACGGGCGAGAGCGTCTACACGCATCAGATCCCGCGCATCAGCCGCGAGGCGCGCCCCGTGCTGCTGGCGGAATACCCTGACATGCAAGGCGCAATCGACGAGGCGAAACAGGTCAACGGTGAGAACTGGCGCGACTGGCTCGCCACATGGACAGAGCGCTACGGCACAGAGATCGCCGTGCCTGTCATGAACATTGCAGAGCACGAGCGCATCGATCCTATGTCGGAACTGGCAGAGATGGTCCCATCCGACCGCATCATCGCGATTGGAGTTGAGAAGCCATGACAAACGCTGTCACCCCTGCCGGCTGGAACGATCCTGCTACCGCACCGAAAAACGGCACCATGCTTCACCTGCTGATCCTGCCAGGTCAGGAGGAATTGGACGCCTTCACTTCATTCCACGATAGCCGCGACCCGTACGAAACAATTGGCTTCAACCAGCTTTCGGACACGACGGTAGATGAATGGCGGTTCGCCGGCTGGGACTGGTGCCACGATTGCATCACCGATGGTCATGGCGAGGTTATAGGCTGGCTGCCCTTCGGCAAGACGCCATCCCCCAAGACAAATGTGCGGGCGACCGACAGCTTCGGAAATGACCTTATCGAGCGCGAGCTTGTGTCCATCGTCCTGCGCATGTCCCGTCATCTTCAGGCCGTGGAAACGCCCGCTGCCAAGAAGCTCAATGACGGTGCGCTCGACTATCTACGCCGCAAAGGGCTCATGCCTTCTCCACTGCGGGCTGATGAAACCGTCGTGCAATCCGCAACGGAGGGCAGCGGCGATGCCTAAAGTCATATTTGATCAAGAGGATGTGCGCAAAGCCGTCGATGCGGGTTTGAAGAAAGTGAACCTGATCGAACTCGCGAATGACGACGTGCTTAGGCTTGATAGACTGGACGAGTTCATGTCCGCGGCCCTAGCCGCCTTATCGGGTAGGGTGAAAAAATGACCGACCGCAGTAACCGTCGTGAGGTTCGAAACCCTGTGCTCGCTCTGCCGGCAGTGAAGCGGCTCGATGATTTGTCGCCGGAAGCCCGTGAGATCGTCGCCGATATCCTTGGTGACCTAGTCACCGATGCCCGCAACCGCGCACAGCAATCTTGGTCGAAGAATAAAGGCCCGATGGCCGCATATTGGAAGGCAGTCGGCGCCTATGCCCACCACTTCCGCCGTGTTGTTCGGTCGCCATCACCCTCGAAGGGAAAGGTGGGGTCCGATGTCTAATCCCACCCACCAGCCCAACCCCGTAAAGCAGCTACGGGCCATTGCCGTATTGATGGCAAAGCAGGCTGCGGAGAACGAGCGGGTCGAGCGAGAAGAAAGGGAGATTGCCAAGGATGTTTGAGCACAGGATCAAACATGGAATCGTGACCCTCTGCATAGTCAAGAGCGAGGATCGCAAGGCTGCAATCAATGCAGCGGTAAAGCGTGTCATCGAATTTCAACGAAAGGGCTTCACGCCTAGGATCACCAACGTTGATGCCGAAACATGGGCGCTCGTTGAAGATGTTCATAACTGGCCAAAGACGGTGGTGCAATGATGTGGACGCCTTACGAGATAGAAATCATCCTGCACCACAACTGCAGCCTTGCGCCGTTCGAAAGGAACACCGCTCCCAGCTATTGGCCAACCGTCAAGCGCCTCGTGGATGTCGGCATCTTGCGTCGGGGTGATATCGAAAGCCCTGTCGAGACGACGGATCTAGGTAAGGGCCTCGTCCGTCTCTGGTGCGAGACTCCTATACCGGTTCAGCAGTTCGTTGACCCACGTTTCATGGGAGGTGGCGCCGAATGACATCCTTCATGAAAGAGCCATGCGCTCATTGCCCCTTCCGTCGAGACGTTCGCCCTTTCCTCCATGTAGAGCGGGCTGAAGACATCGCCTACTCGGCGCAGAACCCGTATTCGGAATTCCTGTGCCACAAGACCATCGAACACGATGACGAGACGGGCGAAGGGATTGCGACCCGAAAGTCTCTGACATGCGCCGGGTTTCTGTCCATGCAGATCAACGAAGCAGGGGTAAAGCCGCCTCGTGGGTTCAAAGTCAGTGAATTGGCATACGACAACTGCCGCGAGATGATCGACGCCTATTGCGATGAAGAAGAAGGTAATTGGAAACCACCTGCATGGCTCCTGAAGAAGGAGCCTGCAACATGAGCCGCCGCGAATTTTCCCGTAACCAGAAAGAGCAGATCGTCGAGCGTGCCCGTACCGCCTCTGGGAACGTCGCCTGCGAGCGTTGCGGCTTGGTGCTGAAGAAAGGGGCATGGGAAATCGATCACGTGATTCCCGAGGCTCTACGACCGGAAGCCGACAAGCAGCGCAAGATAACCATCGCCGAAGGCCAGTTGCTAGGCTTCTGCTGCCATCGCGGCAAAGACGGCAAGACGAACGATGATGTGAAGAAGATAGCCAAGGCCAAGCGGGTTTATAATGCCGCTCACGGGCTCAAGGCGGCCACGCAGAAGCCCATTCGCAGCGCGGGCTTCCCTCAGTCACCAAAGGCTGCAAAGCGACTCCCTAAGCCCGCGTTGCCGCCAAGGGCCATGTTCAAACCGGTGGATGAGTCGAGATGAGAGGGACTGTAGAGCAAGCCATATCGGACGCCATTGACGAGATCAATCGCCTACGCATCGAACTTGCTGGCAAAGAGACGGAATCTCTAGGGTACCTCAAGGCGGTTGGCGAATTACAAAAGCGCAACGATGACGCAGCAGACGAGATCGAGCGGCTTAGGAAGGCATTGGAGCCGTTTGCCGATGAAGCCGCCTGCTATGATCCCGACAACGGAGATGGCGATGATACAGTTTGGGCAACACCGGCATATTTCAAAATCAGGGATCTCCGACGCGCCAGGGCTGCTCTCGACGCTGTAAAGGATAGGTAGGATGACGCGAGCCGCTTTTCGCCAAGCCGACATGGAGCGCATCTTCCGAGCCGCCAAGTCTCAGGGGATGGCGGTAACGATCGATATCAAAACGCTGGTTGTCACCGCTATCCCCGATATCCACAAGCAGAAAATGGTTGACGCCCCCTCAATTGACCCAGGCATGGTTCCATCGGGCAATCTCGCCCCTGATGGAAAGGAAGATTGGGATGAGGACTGATAGGCCCGGTTACCAGTACCGGGATAACAAAGATGGGTCTCGCGCCCACTACTGGAATCCGAAACGGGCGGTCAAGGGAGCACCTGCCGCCCTTTCTGCTATCCGGCTTGATGATGGTTTATCTGATGAGCAAATCGCCGCAGAATGCCAGCGCCGAACAAACGAACTAAAAGCCGAACTCGTAGAACGCAGCGTCCCGCATCAGTTCGACGGCACAATCAAATCCCTGATTACCTGCTACCGGAATGACAAGACCAGCACCTTGCATTCCGTGAAGCATTCAACTCGCATAAGGGATTATGAGCCGAGCCTTCGTGTGCTAGAAAAGAACGTCGGGAAACGTCGCGTTGACGCATTGCGGGCTTCCGACTTCCGGGAGTGGTTTGCCAATTGGCGCAAAAAGGGCCACAGAAGGGCGTCAGGCGCGATCAAGCTCTTGCGGGTGATAATCTCCTATGGAGCAGGAGAACGCTTCCACGGCTGCGCACAGGCCAGACTGATACTGTCTGACATGCGATTCGAGCAGCCGGCGGCGCGTACCGTGGCAATGACCTACGACCAATGCCTAGCAATCGTGAAGAAAAGTGCCGAACTCAAATGCCCCTCGATTGGCTTTGTCGAGGCCGTCAAGTTCGAAACGGCTCTTCGCCGCATCGATGTCATCGGGGAATGGGCGCCGCCGCCCGGTGGTGGGGAATTCCGCTGGTCGGGCCTGATGGCCAAGGACATATCAAGAGATATGATCCTGTCGCTCAAGACGAGCAAGACCGGTGCTGCGGTTGCACGCGATCTGAAAGAATATCCACTCGTCCAGGAGGCTTTAAAAGCCTACCGCATTCCCGATATTGGCCCTGTTGTCATCGATGAAGATCACGGCAAGCCATATTGGGAGAACCGCTATACGGAAAAATTCCGTAAGGTTCGCGATGCGGCTGGAGTTCCTTCGAACGTTTGGTCGATGGATTCCCGAGCTGGGGCTGTCACGGAAACGGAGGAGGCTACTGGCTCTCTGGAAGATGCCAGCAAATTGGCAACCCACAGCACGACGAAGACGACTCGGCGCTATAGCCGGGGCGACGGTTTGGAAAAGAGCCGGGAAATAGCGAAGGCTCGTGCCAAAAAGCGCGGCTGACACGGCATGACACGGGTGACACGCCTGTTATCTAAGTAATTGAAAGTATTGGAGCGGGTAGCGGGAATCGAACCCGCGTATTCAGCTTGGAAGGCTGCTGCTCTACCATTGAGCTATACCCGCGGGGTGGTCCGATCCAATGACGAATGGTGGAGAGAGTTGGATTTGAACCAACGTAGGCTGAGCCAACGGATTTACAGTCCGTCCCCTTTAACCACTCGGGCATCTCTCCAGTTTTTCGTCCGGATCTTGAAGACCAAGTTCGTCAGACTTTGAAGCGTTGCCGCCCCGTCGTCTGCGCCGCGTATATGACCGGACGATTTCAGTCTGTCAACACGATGACAATGGAAAATACAGGAAAAATTTCATTGTCCGTTGAAAGCCGGCGCATGAAAGAAGGCCTATGCGGCAACAAGCGCCATCGTTATAAAGCCGCATGAGCAAAGATAAAAAATCCGGCGGCACGCCCGCCACCGACAAGTCCGCAAAAGACACGCATTACGCAACGCTCCGGCGCGCGCACCGCGACGCCAAGCGCGAACGCGGCGAAATCCCGACACCAGCGCCGCAGAAGCGCAAGCGAGGCGCTGATGACTGGAAGCCGCCGGCGCTCGCCCCCGATCAGGTCTTCCTCTACGGCCTTCATACCGTTCGCGCCGCGCTTGAAAACCCTGAACGCAAAAACATCAAGCTCTCGATCACGCAGAACGCGCTTGCGCGACTGGAGGTCGATCCCGACGTGATCGGCATTCCGGTCGAAATGGTTTCGCCGCAGGATATCGACAAGGTGCTCGGCCCCGAAGCGATCCATCAGGGCGTGCTGCTGGAAACGCGCCCCCTGCCCGTCCGGCGACTGGAAGCGCTGAAGGACAGCCCGCTGCTTCTCGTGCTCGATCAGGTGACCGATCCGCACAATGTCGGCGCCATCATGCGCTCGGCCGTCGCCTTCAACGCCGGCGCCGTCATCACCACCCAGAGACATAGCCCGACCGAATCGGGCGTGCTTGCCAAATCGGCTTCGGGCGCGCTGGAGCTCATACCTTATATACAGATCACCAATCTCTCGGATGCGCTCGGCGAGTTGCACAAGCTCGGCTTCTTCACGATCGGTCTCGATTCGGAAGGGCCGGCGCCGCTCGAAGGCACATTCTCAGGCGGCAGAATCGCGTTGGTGCTCGGCTCCGAAGGCAAGGGCTTGCGGCAGAAGACACGGGAGACCGTCAGCGCGCTCGCCCGCCTCGATATGCCCGGCGCCATCAAATCGCTGAACGTGTCGAATGCCGCGGCGATTGCCCTTTATGCGGCAAGGCTGCACCTGAAGGCATAGGTGTCAATGCCCGGCTTCTCGGGCAGCCACCACCAATATGTCGTGGACAGAGGCAAGGATTGCCGCGCTTGCGGTTGAACACCTTCGTTCATGGTCCATATTCCGCCTTGGAAAAGGCCAGCCGGTCATTGTACTCGGCTATACATTCTTTTTTCCAGGGGCGCCGGCAAAAAGGAAATCCACATTATGGCATTTCGACCGCTGATCTTCGGCGTTCTCTTCATCGCGGTCCTTGTCATGATCATTCTGAGCCTCATCTGGGTCGATAAATCGCATCCGATCCGGCAGCCCGACCCGCTCGCGCCGACGGCACCGGCAAATCCGCCCCAGCCAGCGCAATAGCCGGTCCGGAACCCACCAAGCTGTCGGATGTTCAATCCCGCAAGACAAACAGGGATTTAAATGTTCGTGCGCCCGAAGATGCCGTCGTTGCCGTCTCAGCGAACGAGGCGCAGGACGTTATCCTCGATATCACGAAGCAGCTTTGCGCGGCTGGCTCCATCGTCGCCGGCATCGTCTTGATTGACGACCCCATGAAGGGCGTTGAACAAAAATATGGCGGTGAAAGCCGGGTCCGCCAACGACCATGCGCCTTCGCGGTTTCCTTCTGCGAGCAGTTCCGCCTGCGACCGAATACAGGTCGCGCAAAAATCCCGTCGCAAGCTCGAAATCTTGCGACGGGATTTTGTTCGGGGTTGGAAGGCGGCTTGCCTCACTCAGCTCCGATAGAGCCAATAGGGTCCGCCGTGATGGCGCCGCCAATATTGACGCTCGCGCCAACGCTCTTCCTGCCACGGGCTCCAGCGGCGCTCATAACCCCAGGCCGGGCGCCAGTAACGACGTTCACGCCAATGGCGGCGCTCGCGCCAGTCACGGCGATCGCCCCAATCCCGATCGCCCCTATCGCGATCACCCCAATCCCGATCGCCGCCACGGACCTGGATCACATCGCTCCGTTGCGAGACGGCAGGACGGTCGAGAGGGACAGCCGCAGCCGGGGCTACGGCGGAAAACAAAGTACCGGCCGAAATGGCGGCTGCTAGGAGAAAACTGGAGATCCTCATGGCTCACTTCCTCGTTTCTGATGAAGCGAGAATGATCGAGCGCGTCTGAATTGCTGCTGAATCGACCCTTCAGTCTCTGTTCATGTAATGGAATGGCTGGAAAACTGGTGCCCCCGGCAGGGTTCGAACCCGCGACCCCCTGATTACAAATCAGGTGCTCTACCAACTGAGCTACAAGGGCAATGGCTGCGAAGTAGCAGATTCTGATCTTTTGTAAAGAAAATTTGCCCTTTCCGGCAACGAGGCAAATCTATCCACAGCGGAGGTTTTGTGCCATCGGCGCTTCGATAAGGATTCAATTCGAGCGCGGACGTAACCTGCTGCGGCATATCGATCGAAGGGCGGCGGCCTATCTCTTTGTTTCCAGGATCGCCCAAACTCCGGCAGCAGACGCAAAACGTCTTGTCGTAGAAGCCCTTTATCCTTTAGCTAGAGCAGCATAACAAAGGGCATTGCATGGGCCGGTCATTTCAGACGCTTTCTTTTATCGCCTCGCCGACCACGGAAGCGCTCGCCGCGCGAGACGAGCTGATTCGCCTTTACGGCGATGTGCCCGCAAACGAGGCCGATGTGATCGTCGCGCTCGGCGGCGACGGCTTCATGCTTCAGACGCTGCACAGCACGATGAACAGCGGCAAGCTCGTCTACGGCATGAATTGCGGATCCGTCGGCTTTCTGATGAACGACTACAAGACGGACGGCCTGCACGACCGCATCTGTGCCGCCGTCGAGAATGCGTTTCACCCACTGAAGATGACGACATCCAATGCCGACGGCAGCAACTCGTCGGCGCTTGCGATCAACGAAGTCTATCTTTTCCGGCAATCCTATCAGGCAGCGAAGCTCAGGGTGGAAATCGACGGGCGCGTGCGGCTGGAGGAGTTGATCTGCGATGGCTTGATGGTGGCCACGCCTGCCGGCTCGACCGCCTACAATCTTTCCGCCCACGGTCCGATCCTGCCGCTTGACGCGCCCCTCCTCGCCATGACGCCGGTTAGCGCCTTCCGGCCGCGGCGCTGGCGCGGAGCGCTGCTTCCCAACCGGGTGACCGTCGACATCCATATATTGGAAGCCGAGAAGCGGCCTGTGAATGCGGTCGCAGACAATACCGAGATCAAATCCATACTGCATGTGCGCATCGCCCAGTCCGAGGACATGACGGCACGCATCCTTTCCGATCCCGACCGCTCGTGGTCGGACCGGATTCTGGCGGAACAGTTCGAGGATTGAAATGATGGCGATGCGGCAAGCATTTATGACGGCGCTCCTTGTTTCGGGCTGGGCGACCGCCGCCGAGGCGCAGACCGTTCACGACGATATCCTGCCGGCCTCGATCATCTTCGCGACCAGCACCGGCTATTGGGAAGATGACGGCAATTCGCTGCCGGTCGAGCGTGCCCCGACAACCACGCAGAGCGTCAGCACCCAAAATGTGAGCGGGGAGGATGCCAAACCGCAGCAGCGGCACGGCTATTACAAGCTTTTCGCCGTGCGCCAGCCGGACAAAACCTCCAAGATCTATCTGCAGCAGATCGCGCAGAGCGACGCCGGACCTGCCATCGTCTCGACGGTCGAACTGCAGGAAATCAGCGACCTCAAACCCTATGTCACGGATATCCGGCCCGAGAATTCGAGCGGCATCATCAAGGAGCCGGGCCTTTTCGCCACGGTCTACCTGAAGACCGATGCTGCTGCCGAATCCGACGGCTGGACGGTGCTGATCGACGAGTTCGGCGATATTACCGTGGAGAAAGCGACGAACTGAGCGTCGCAGGCTATTCATCGGGGCTAAGCCATGAAACTCGGCTTTCGCGAAGGCATTCTCCATGACGAGACGCGGCCTGACTGGGGCGGGACCGGCCCAAGACCTGTTCGCTGGTCCCTGTGGTATCCGGCAGCCGAGGGCTCGCTTGAAACCGAAATTCCGGGACGAAGCTGGTTCCGGAGGGCCGCGGTCGCCCGCGATGCGCCCATCCGCCCGGCGACGAAATCCTATCCGCTGGTCCTGCTGTCGCATGGTACCGGCGGCTCGGCAGCCGGGCTGGAATGGCTCGCCCGCCGTCTGGTCGATCGTGGTTTTATCGCTCTCGGCGTCGACCATCATGGCAATACCGGCGGCGAAGCTTATCGCGCCGAGGGTTTTGCCTGTCTCTGGGAGCGCGCGCCCGATCTGAGCTTCATGCTCGACCGCCGAAAAGACTGGCAGGGCGATCTGGCCGGACATATCGATACGGACAGCGTGTTCGCCGCCGGATTTTCAGCTGGTGCCTATACGGTGATGCTGCTTCTCGGTGCCATCGCTCAATTCTCGCAGTTCGAACAATCCAGGCTGAAACCTGGAGGGCCACGTGGCCCGCGGGAGTTTCCCGACCTCGCCGATCATATCCCGTCGCTGCTCCGCACAAGCACGGCATTTCGCGAATCATGGTCGCGGATGTCGCGATCCTATCGGGACGACAGAATCAGGGCAGCGCTGGTCTGCGCGCCGGGTCGATCTATCCGCGGCTTCAGCGAGGAGAGCCTGAAAGCCATCCACAAGCCCGCTCTCATTCTGGTCGGCGATGCCGACAACACGGCCCCGGCCGAAGAATGTTCGTCATGGCTGCATGCGCGGCTTGATCGAAGCACCTTGAAAATCCTTCCGGGCGGTCTTGGGCATTATATCTTCCTGCCGGAAGGCACGGCACTGGGACTCTCCTTTGCAGAGCTCCTGTTTACCGATCCGGCGGGTATTGAACGTGCTGATGTTCACGAGGAGATCGCCGAACTATCGGGTGCGTTCTTTCACGGAATCGACATTTCTGCGGACGCCTGAAAATGAAAAAGCCCCGTTTCCGGAGCTTTCTATTTCAGGTCTGTCTTTGCCGATTAGTCGACGTCATCGACGACGGCATCGGCTGCGCCGCTGATGCGGTGAGCAAGTGCTGCTTCCATGAACTCATTCAGATCGCCATCGAGCACGTCATCGGGAGCAGTGCTCGTAACGCCGGTACGCAGGTCCTTCACGAGCTGGTAGGGCTGCAGAACGTAGGAGCGGATCTGGTGGCCCCAGCCGATATCCGTCTTGGAGGCAGCCTCGGCGTTTGCGGCCTCTTCGCGCTTCTTCAGCTCGGCTTCATACATGCGGGCACGCAGCATTTCCCAGGCCTTGGCGCGGTTCTTATGCTGTGAGCGTTCCTGCTGGCAGGCGACGACGATACCGGTCGGAATGTGAGTGATACGTACGGCCGAGTCCGTCGTGTTGACGTGCTGGCCGCCGGCACCCGACGAGCGGTAGGTATCGATCCGGCAATCGCTTTCATTGATCTCGATGTTGATCGAGTCATCGACGACAGGATAGACCCAGATCGACGAGAACGAGGTATGGCGGCGCGCATTGCTGTCATAAGGCGAGATGCGCACGAGGCGGTGCACGCCCGATTCCGTCTTCAGCCAGCCATAGGCGTTGTGGCCCTTGACCAGCAGGGTCGCGGACTTGATGCCGGCTTCTTCGCCGTCATGCACTTCCATGAGTTCGACCTTGAAGCGCTGGCGCTCAGCCCAGCGGGTATACATGCGCAGGAGCATGTTCGCCCAGTCCTGGCTTTCCGTGCCGCCTGCGCCGGAATGGACTTCCAGATAGGTGTCGTTGCCGTCGGCCTCGCCTGACAGCATGGCTTCGACCTGTCGGCGGGCGGCCTCGGCCTGCAGGCCTTTCAGCGCGTCCTCGGCTTCCTTGACAATGCTTTCATCGCCCTCTTCCTCGCCGAGTTCGACAAGCTCGATATTGTCGGAAAGCTGCTGCTCCAGCGACCTGACGCCATTGATGCCGTCATCGAGCTGCTGGCGCTCGCGCATCAGCTTCTGGGCTTCCTGCGCATCGTTCCAGAGGTTGGGATCCTCTGCCTTGTTGTTCAACCAGTCCAGTCGTCTTACCGCCTGGTCCCAGTCAAAGATGCCTCCTCAGCAGGGTGATAGCCTGCTTGGTTTCATCGACTATGTTCTGGATTTCCGCTCGCATTTTCCTGCTTCTTTGCTTCGGTATTCTGTGAGTAACCGGGTATTCTGTAAGGCTGGTGACATAGAGACGCCCGCCGCGGATGTAAAGAGCCGTGGCGGGCGCAATGGAAATCGGTTGTGATCAGAACAGGCCGGGCGTGTTGGTCTGGACTGCCTGGTTTGCCTGCGGCGACGTGCGCAGGATTTCTTCCGGCGCCATCATGCCGTCCATGCCGATGACGGAGAGGCTGTCGGCCGGGCCGGTGCCTGGCTTGAAGGCTTCGATGATGGTGCCTGGATCGCCATCGACAGCCGCCATGCCGGTCTTGCGGTTGATCGCGATCATGTTCATGCCGGCCGGGACCACGAATTTGGATTCAGGCATATCCTTGACAGCCGCCTGCATGAATTCATTGAAGATCGGCGCCGAGAGACCGCCGCCCGTGCCGCCGCGGCCGAGCGGAGCCGGCGTATCGAAGCCCATGTAAAGGCCTGCGACCAGATCCGGCGTGAAGCCGACGAACCAGGCATCCTTCTCGTCGTTGGTCGTGCCGGTCTTGCCGGCAACGTCGCGGCCCGAAAGATCGATCTTGCCGGCAGCGGTACCGCGCTGGATGACGCCCTGCATCATCGAGGTGATCTGGTAGGAGGTCATCGGATCGAGAACCTGCTCGCGGTTGTCGACGATGTTGGGCTCGTCCTGGCTCTGCCAGTCGCCGGCATTGCAGCCTTCGCAAAGACGCTCCTCATGCTTGAAGATCGTCTTGCCGTAACGGTCCTGGATACGGTCGATCAGCGTCGGCTTGATCTGCTTGCCGCCATTGGCGATGACTGAATAGGCCGAAACCATGCGCAGCACCGTCGTTTCGCCCGAACCGAGCGACATGGCGAGCAGCGGCGGCATCTTGTCGTAGATGCCGAAGCGCTCGGCATATTCGGCGACGATATTCATGCCGAGATCGTTGGCGAGGCGCACCGTCATCAGGTTGCGCGAATTCTCGATGCCGGAGCGGAGCGTCGAGGGGCCGCCGACTTCGCCGCCATAGTTTTCCGGCTTCCAGACCTGACCGCCCGAAACGATCTCGATCGGCGCGTCCATGATGACCGAGGCCGGCGTGTAGCCGTTGTCCATCGCGGCAGCGTAAACGAAGGGCTTGAAGGAGGAACCCGGTTGGCGCATCGCCTGGGTGGCACGGTTGAATTCCGACTGGGCATAGGAGAAGCCGCCAACCATGGCGAGAACGCGGCCTGTCTTCGGGTCCATGGCGACGAGACCGCCCTGCACTTTCGGTGGCTGGCGCAGACGATAGGAGGTCGAACCGTCGCCTCCGAGACGCTCGACATAGACGACATCGCCTGCCGAGACGGCGCCGACCGGCGACTTCGTGGTCTTGCGGTCACCGCCGGCGGAGCGGAATGCCCACTGCATGTCCTTAGCCGCAATCGTGCCACGCTCACGTGCGGCCGCAACCTTGCCGCCTCCATCCTTCGGCGGCTGGAGGCCGATATCGACAGCCTCATTGGAAACGGCAAGCACGACCGCAAGGCGCCATTCCGGCACGTCGGAGAGAGCGGGTACTTCGGCCAGCGGCGGACCCCAGTCGCCAGACGTGCTGATCTGCTTGATCGGACCGTGGAAACCGCGACGCTCGTCATAGGTGATCAAGCCGTCCTGCAGCGCCCTTCTGGCCTCGAGCTGCATCTGCGGATCGAGCGAGGTGCGCACCGAAAGGCCGCCCTCATAGAGCGCCTTTTCGCCATACTGGTCGATGAGCTGGCGACGGACGGCTTCGGCGAAATAATCGGAGGCAAAAAGAGATGAGCCGCTGTTGCGGGCGGTAACGCCGAGCGGCTGCTTCTTGGCGTCCTCGCCATCGCTCTGGCTTACGTAGCCATTTTCGACCATACGATCGATGACCCAGTTACGGCGCGTGACGGCGGCATCGGGATGGCGGAACGGATGGTAGTTGGCCGGCCCCTTCGGCAGCGAGGCGAGATAGGCCGCCTCGGCAATGGTCAGTTCACTGACGGACTTATTGAAATAGGTCAGGGAAGCGCTGGCAACGCCGTAAGAATTCAGGCCAAAGAAAATCTCGTTCAGATAAAGCTCGAGAATCTTGTCCTTGCTGTAGGCCTGCTCGATGCGGAAGGATAGGATCGCTTCCTTGGCCTTACGCTCCATGGTCTGTTCGCTCGACAGCAGGAAGTTCTTGGCCACCTGCTGGGTGATGGTCGAACCGCCCTGCGTCGGACCGCCGGTCAGATAGGCAACCACCGCGCGCATGAAACCAGTGATATCGATACCCGGATGCTGGTAGAAATTCTTGTCTTCGGCCGAAAGGAAGGCCGCCTTCACGCGGTCGGGCACGGCCTGGATCGGCAGAAACAAGCGCCGCTGCTTGGCATATTCGGCCATCAGCGCGCCGTTGCCGGCATGGACTCGCGTCGTGACCGGCGGCTCATAGCTGCTCAAAACGGCGTAGTCCGGAAGATCCTTCGTGACGCTGCCAAGATAGACGGCGACGACAGCCGCAGCGCCCAGAAAACCGACGCACGCTATTCCGAAGAAATATCCAAGAAGTCTAACCATATTTTCAGCTACCGGTACTTCTAATCTCTGATCGGCGCAGCCGCTACAATCGCATAGACGATGCTGGTTTGCACATTGCGCGGCTTACTCCATGCGCGTTGGCGCCACAAGACGATTCCGTCTCACATATGCGAAACATATAGACCCGAGTAACGGCGTGAATGTGAGCAAAATAGGGCTCGTCCCACCACTTTCCCTTTCCCTTCCTCCAAGAGGTCCGGTTTAGGCCTGGGTGTCGCTTCCGGGCAACGCCTGGTTTAGCCGCCGTTGGCCATAAGGCTCGTGCGGTAACGCTTCACCGCATCGGTCAAAAGATCGGTTATCTTTCCGCGCCAGCCCTCATCGAGCAGAAGCTTCTCGTCATCGACGTTGGAGAGGAAGCCGAGTTCGAGCAGGATCGAGGGGACGTCCGGCGCCTGCAGCACACGAAAGCCTGCATGACGGTGCGGATTGTTGATCGTGCTGACCTGATCCTTGAAGGAAGCGAGTACGCTTTCGGCGAGCGAGATCGAGAAAGCCTGTGTCTCGCGCCGCGTCAGGTCGAGAAGGATATCGGCGACTTCCGGCGGCTCGGCGACCGTTTCCTTGCCGGCGATCTGGTCGGACAGATTTTCGCGTTCGGCGAGATCGGCGGCGAGCTTGTCCGAGGCTTTGTCGGAAATCGTGTAGACAGTCGCGCCGCGAATGTCTTTCTGCTTCAGCGTATCGGCATGCAGGGAAATGAAGAGACCGGCGTGGTTCTGCCGAGCGATGAGCACGCGCTGCGAGAGCGACAGGAATTCGTCACTGTCACGCGTCAGGAAAGCCTTGATGCCCGGCTCCTTGTTCAGGCGGTCGGCGAGCGCCTTGGCGAAGGCAAGCGTCACCTGCTTTTCCTCGGTCTTCGTATCGACGCCGATAGCGCCCGTGTCGATACCGCCGTGGCCGGCATCGACGGCAATGACGAAATCTCCCGGCGCGGTCTTTTCCGGCTGCGGAATGGCGCTCGTCGTCTGCGCTGCATTGGCCTGATCGGTCCAGGACTGGGTCTTCACCAGTTCGGCGAATTTCTGTTTGTCGATCATCTCGGCATCGAGCACCAGCCGGTGACCGCTGCCTTTCTCATCCGTCTGTACCTTGGCGAACGCGAGCTGGACCGGGCGTGCCGCCGTCAACACGATGCGGGCGCTCCCCTCGTCCATGGCACCGTAGCGGATGTCCTTGAAGAGGCCGCGGGCTTCGAGGTCCTTGGCCGGGAAACCGAAGGCCGTTGCCGGCAGGTCGACGACGATACGCTCGGGATTGGCGATGTAGTGGACGGAGAAACGCGGCTCGCGGTCGAAATCGATGACGATACGGGTTCTGGCGTCGTCGCCGACGATTCGCGCTCCATAAGCCAGCAGGGAATCCTTCGCACCGGCTGCGCTGCCCGGAACCGTGCAAAGCGCCGCGAAGGCGAAAAGCCACGCCGCAAATCCCAGTTTTCGCCCTGCGGACAACTCCGCCCCGACCCAAAACCTCTTAAACAATAGCCCGTCACACCCTATTTATTACTGCGATGGACCCTACGTCGCCCCGGCGCACTCTCGCCAGAGGCGAGCGCGCATATGCCGACCCGCGAATCAGGATCGCTTATCCCCCAGGAGTTTATGCGATACGAAATCCATCAATATTATGGCACATTTGGCTTTTCCCTTGCTATTGTGACAGAGAAAACATACAACAAATTTCAGGGTAGAAGTGTTGACGGGATAGAGTCGCCGCGAGGCAGCCAGCCGGCCCCCCGGACCTGGCGCCACAACCGGTAATCGTCCGCCGTCGAATGCATTTCCACCCGAGAACTGGATCCTGATTTTCCGGCTTCATGCTGGGATTTCATCGGTGGATCAGCCACCACGCTCTCAGGGAGCAAACTCATCGGACCCGAAATGGGTCTTCGTCATTGTCGATCACGCTTGGTTGTTGATGGTTTCGCAGCAGGTTTTATCTGAAGTGTACAGGCCCCGGAACGAAATTGTTCCGGTTGCGGTCTGGCTGCTGCCCTCTCCCCCGCACCAATCGCGACTTTCATTATCCGGCGCGGCCACGGCGGACCGCATTCTTTCTGTGTCAACAGCAGTCGGGAATGCGCTCTCGCGGCCTCGCCGAGGAGCTCAGCTTACATGGCAGACAAAATGCTTATCGATGCGTCTCACGAGGAAGAGACGCGCGTCGTTGTCGTTCGCGGGAACCGCATAGAAGAATTTGACTTTGAGTCGCAGCACAAGAAGCAGATTCGCGGCAACATCTATCTTGCAAAAGTAACGAGGGTCGAGCCCTCGCTGCAGGCCGCTTTCGTAGATTACGGCGGCAACCGGCACGGCTTCCTTGCCTTCGCCGAAATCCATCCCGACTATTACCAGATTCCGCTTGCCGACCGTCAAGCCCTGCTTCGCGCCGAAGCCGAGGAGCACCGCCGCGACGAGGATGTCGAGCATGTCGAGACGGCTCCTGTCGTCGATCTCTCGACGCAGGATCAGCCCGATATCGGCATCGTTCCGGTCGAACAGCCCGAAGCAGAGTCTGCGGAAACAAACATAGCAGCAGTGGCGACCGAAGAAGCAGCACCCGTCGCTGAAGAAGCGCCTGCCAAGAAGCCTCGCGCCCGCCGCAGCCGCAAGAAGGCAGCCGAACCTGTCGCCGAAGAGGCCGCAGCACCGGAAGCATCCGTTGCCGATAACGACGATGAAGGCTCCGTTGGTGGCGAGATGGCCGCTATGGTCGAAACGGACTCTATTTCCGAGGACGTAGACGTTTCCAAGCGTCGTCACGACGATGATGACGACGATGACGACCACGGCGAAGAGGAAGTCATCGAATCGGTCGGCGCCGAAGATGCGATGGAAGAGGTTCCGGACCGCGTGCAGCGCAAGCCGCGCAAACAGTACCGTATCCAGGAAGTCATCAAGCGCCGGCAGATCCTGCTGGTGCAGGTTGCCAAGGAAGAGCGCGGCAACAAGGGCGCGGCTCTCACAACCTATCTCTCGCTTGCAGGCCGCTATTCGGTTCTGATGCCGAACACGGCGCGTGGCGGTGGCATTTCCCGCAAGATCACCAACCCGCAGGACCGCAAGCGGCTGAAAGAAATCGCCCGCATGCTGGAAGTTCCGCAAGGCATGGGCGTGATCCTGCGTACCGCCGGCGCGAACCGCACCAAGGTCGAGGTGAAGCGCGACTTCGAATATCTGATGCGCTTGTGGGAGAACGTCCGCACGCTGACGCTCGCTTCCACCGCTCCCTGCCTCGTCTATGAGGAAGGCTCGCTCATCAAGCGCTCGATCCGTGACCTTTACAATAAGGACATCGGCGAGATCATCGTTGCGGGTGAGGAAGGCTATCGTGAAGCCAAAGACTTCATGAAGATGCTGATGCCGAGCCACGCCAAGGTGGTTCAGCCCTACCGCGATATCCATCCGATCTTCTCGCGCTCCGGCATCGAGGCGCAGCTCGACCGCATGCTGCAGCCGCAAGTGACGCTGAAGTCCGGCGGTTACCTGATCATGAACCAGACCGAAGCGCTGGTTTCGATCGACGTCAACTCCGGTCGCTCGACCCGTGAGCACTCGATCGAGGACACGGCTCTCCAGACGAATCTCGAAGCAGCGGACGAAGTCGCCCGTCAGCTTCGCCTGCGCGACCTTGCTGGCCTCATCGTCATCGACTTCATCGACATGGAAGAGAAGCGCAACAACCGCGCTGTCGAGAAGAAGCTGAAGGAATGCCTGAAGAACGACCGCGCCCGCATCCAGGTCGGCCGCATCTCGCATTTCGGACTTCTGGAAATGTCGCGCCAGCGCATCCGCGCTTCCGTTCTCGAATCGACGACGCAGGTCTGCTCGCATTGCGGCGGCACCGGCCACGTCCGTTCGCAGTCCTCCGTTGCCCTGCATGTTCTGCGCGGCGTCGAGGAATATCTCTTGAAGAACACGACGCACAATATCACCGTGCGCACGACGCCTGACATCGCGCTCTACCTGCTCAACCACAAGCGCCAGACGATCGTCGATTATGAAAACCGCTTCGGTGTGGCGATCATCATCGATGCGGATGGCTCGGTCGGTGCGCAGCACTTCGCGATCGATCGCGGTGAGCCGGTCGAAAACCCCGTCAAGATCGAAAGCCTCTTCAACTTCGCAGCCATTCCCGATGACGATGATGACGATGTCGTCATCGAGCATGACGAGGAAGAAGACGAAGAGCTGGAAGAAAAGCCCGCTGCTGCCGAGCGCCCCGCCGCCCGTGCAGAGAGCGAAGGCGAAGGTGGACGTAAACGCAAGCGCCGCCGCCGCCGCCGTGGCCGCAACGGCAGCACCGAGCAGCAGGTTGCTGCCGATGCCGTCTCCGACGAGGCTGACGATAGCGAAGAGGGCGAGGACGGCGGCAGCGAGGGCGACAGCGATGTCGCCGAAGGTGCCGCAGAGGCCCGCGCCGAAGGTGATGACTCCCAGCGCCGCAAGCGCCGCCGTCGCGGCAAGCGTGGCGGCCGCCGTAACCGTGGTGAGGAAGGCGCTGAGGGCGCAGTTTCGGAAGACGGTAGCGCGGACGAAGACGATGACAGCGCAGCTGAAGAGACGTCTGCGACCGAGGTGGAGGCGGTCGAAGTCGTCGCAGCCGAAACCAATGAAGGCCAGTCCGCGGCGGCTGCCATCGAAGGCAGCGAAAGCGTTGCCGAGGTGGTCAAGCCGGCACGCGGCCGTGGTCGCCGTAAGGCGGCCGCCCCCTCGCCGGTCGAAGAGCCCGTCATTGAAGCCCCCGTCGCCGAAACGCCTGTTGCTGAAGCCGAGCCGGAAGCAGCGGAAGCCTCTGCGGATCTCGCCGCGCCGGCGCAGGACGAGGCAAAGCCTGTTCGTGCCAACCGCGGCTCCAACATCTCGTCTTCCGAACCGACGGTCACCTCGAACCGCACCGACAGCGCGGAGGCTGAAGGCGAAGGCAAGCCGAAGAAGGCAGGCTGGTGGCAGCGCCGCGGCTTCTTCTGAACGCTTATTTTCGGGAATAAGTGACATGATCCGGCTGCGGTGACGCGGCCGGATTTTTTATGCAATTGAATGAGAGCGTTCAGCCCGCCGTCGGTTGGACGAAGCTCAGCCTCGAGCGTACGGCCAAACCAGACGGTGGTTTCCGAGAGCGAGACGAGCGGCGGGAGCAGGCGCACGAAGCCCGCGAAGATCAGAAGCGCAGACCGCCCTGATTGCCGGCGTTGATGCCGGGATAAATGCAGCACATGCTGCACTTTCGGGCCTGCGACACCCAGATGGCTCGCTCTTGCCCGCCGTCACGCATCGCAAGCGAAATGGCGTAGATCTCACCGAGATCGCACCTTACGCATAGCGAACGGCTGCGCTACGCAGCAGGCGGGTAAAGCAGATCGACGATATAGCTCGCGTCGAAGCGCGAATCGAGCATGCCGTAGGTCGAGCGCCAGCCGCCGGCAAGACGGGTCTCGATGAAGGCATCGGCAATGCGCCCTGCCCCGAGACGGTAGAGTTCGGCGGCACCGGCGGCAAGCGCCAATTGCTCGACGAGCAGGCGGGCCGCGCCCTCGTCCTGTTCGCAGAGCGCGATCGCCGCGCGCAGCACGTCGATCGTCTTCTTGCCGGCCGGGCCGAGATCGCGCGCAAAACCTGCGAAAACCGTCTCGAAGAGATCCTTTCCACGATTCAGCACACGCAGCACGTCCAGCGCCATGACATTGCCCGAACCTTCCCAGATCGCATTGACCGGGGCCTCGCGATAATGGCGGGCGATCGGGCGCTCTTCGATATAGCCGCTGCCGCCGATGCATTCCATCGCCTCATAGATCAGCGACGGGGCGATCTTGCAGCACCAGTATTTGGCGACCGGCGTCATGACGCGGGCATAGGCCGCGTCTTCGGCATTGCCGCGCGCCTTGTCGAAGGCATCGGCCAGACGGAAAGAGAGGGCCGTGGCCGCGGCCACGTCGAGCGCCATATCGGCGAGCACACGCGTCATGATCGGCTGGTTGACCAGCATCTTGCCGAAGACGCTGCGACCGCGTGTATGATGCACAGCTTCAGCCAGCGAGGCGCGCATGATGCCGGAAGAGGCCAAGGCGCAGTCGAGCCGTGTCAGCGTCACCATATCGAGAATGGTGCGGATGCCGGCATCGGGGCCACCGAGCAGGAAGCCGAACGTATCGGTGAACTCCACTTCGGATGAGGCGTTGGAGCGGTTGCCGATCTTGTCCTTCAGGCGCTGAAATTGCAGGCCGTTGGCTGAACCGTCCTCCAGCAGGCGCGGCACCAGGAAGCAGCCCATGCCCTCCTTGGTCTGCGCCAGCATGATGAAGGCGTCACTCATCGGCGCGGACATGAACCACTTGTGGCCGGAGAGCCGGTAAATGCCCTCGCTGATTTTTTCGGCAGCGGTCTTGTTGGCGCGCACATCCGTGCCACCCTGTTTTTCCGTCATGCCCATGCCGATCGTCACGGCCGATTTCTGCATGGCCGGCCGGTTGGACGAGTCGTATTTGCGCGACAGGATCTTCGGCGCCCAGTCCTTTTGAACAGCCGGTGACGCCGAGAGAGCGGCAACGGATGCGCTCGTCATCGTCAGCGGGCAGAGATGGCCGGATTCGAGCTGCGCCGTCAGATAGAAGCGGGCCGCGCGAATGTGGTGGGACTGGTCCTTGGCCTCGGTATCGGCCTGCGGGTCCCAGACGGAGGAATGCAGGCCCGAAGCCATGGAACGGCGCATCAGCGCATGCCAGGCGGGATGGAATTCAACGATATCCAGACGCTCGCCGCGCGGACCGTGGGTGCGAAGCTGCGGCGTGCCCTGGTTTGCCATGCGCGCCAGTTCCTGGGCCTCAGGCGAGGTCACGTAACGGCCCATGTTTTCAAGGTCGTCGCGGATGGTGCGCGGCAGCGTGGAGGTCAGATCGACGATCAGCGGATCGGATCGATAGGCATTGATTCCCGACCAGAGGCTCGGCTGGTTGAGTTCGGCGAGTTTGTCTTCAGTCCGGTTTGCGGCGGTCATTATTCGCTTCTATTTCAAGAGCCCGGCAAAAGGAAACCGGAAGTTCATGATTCGCAGATTTCTGCTCTACAGCGCCGCGCGTCTTTTCAGATGCGCAAAGGACGCTGCAGCACCTTAAATTGCTGCATAATTTAATCCTTAATCGATTCCGATTTAAGGAATCATGCAGTAGCGGGATTCGGCGGAAAATGCATGGGGAACGTAGGGATTTGCGCATAGCACATGCTTGCCCCTTCCCCCCGCACTCTTTATAGACCCCGCGAAGACAATAAGAGGCAGGGTCATGGTCTTTTTCCCCCACCGCCACCTCATTGGCATCAAGGGCCTCACCGAGCAGGATATTACCTATCTTCTCGACAAGGCCGACGAAGCCGTCAAGATCAGTCGACAGCGAGAGAAGAAGACGTCGACCCTTCGGGGCCTGACGCAGATCAACCTCTTCTTCGAGGCATCGACACGGACGCAAGCCTCCTTCGAACTTGCCGGCAAACGCCTTGGCGCCGACGTGATGAACATGTCGGTCGGCAATTCCTCGGTAAAGAAGGGTGAGACGCTGATCGACACGGCGATGACGCTGAACGCGATGCGGCCGGACGTCTTGATCATCCGCCACTCCAGCGCCGGTGCCGCAGCGCTTCTCGCCCAGAAGGTCTCCTGCTCCGTCGTCAATGCCGGCGATGGCCAGCACGAACATCCGACGCAGGCGCTGCTCGACGCGCTGACGATCCGCCGCGCCAAAGGGCGGCTGTCGCGCATCATCGTCGCAATCTGCGGCGACGTTTTACATTCGCGCGTGGCGCGCTCCAACATCCTGCTTCTGAACGCCATGGGAGCCAGGGTGCGCGTCGTCGCCCCTGCGACGCTGCTGCCGGCGGGCATCGCGGAGATGGGCGTCGAGGTCTTCCATTCGATGAAGGAAGGGCTGAAGGACGCCGACGTCGTCATGATGCTGCGGCTGCAGCGCGAGCGCATGTCCGGCGCCTTTGTGCCGTCGGTGCGCGAATACTATCATTTCTACGGCCTCGATGCGGAAACGCTGAAGGCGGCGAAGGAGGATGCGCTCGTCATGCATCCCGGGCCGATGAACCGCGGCGTGGAAATCGCTTCCGAGGTCGCCGATGGTCCGCAGAGCGTAATTGCAGAACAGGTGGAAATGGGGGTCGCGGTGCGCATGGCCGTCATGGAGACGCTGCTCGTTTCCCAGAACCAGGGTCCCCGCACGGATGGAGTGGGCGCATGAGCAATCTCGTCCTTAAGAACGTCCGCATCGTTGACCCCTCCCGCAATCTCGATGAGATCGGCACTGTTATCGTCAAAGACGGCCTCATCGTTGCGGCCGGCAAGGATGCGCAGAACCAGGGCACTCCCGGCGGCGCCACGGTGCGCGACTGCACCGGCCTCGTCGCAGTGCCCGGCCTTGTCGACGCCCGCGTCCATATCGGCGAACCAGGCGGCGAACATCGCGAGACCATCGCTTCGGCAAGCCGCGCTGCGGCGGCGGGCGGTGTGACCTCGATCATCATGATGCCGGACACGCATCCCGTCATCGACGACATCGCGCTCGTCGAGTTCGTCAAGAAGACGGCTCGGGATACGGCCGTCGTCAACGTCTATCCGGCAGCGGCCATCACCAAGGGTCTTGCCGGCGAAGAGATGACGGAGATCGGTCTCTTGATGGAGGCTGGCGCCGTCGCCTTCACCGACGCGCATACCAGCATCTCCGACACGCAGGTGCTGCGCCGGGTGATGACCTATGCACGCGAATTCAGCGCCGTCATCTCCTGCGCTACGCGCGACAAGTATCTCGGTGCCAATGGCGTCATGCATGAAGGGCTGCTCGCAAGCTGGCTTGGCCTTTCCGGCATTCCGAAGGAAGCGGAGCTGATCCCGCTGGAACGCGACCTGCGCATCGCGCAGCTGACGCGCGGCAACTATCACGCGGCGATGATCTCCGTACCGGAATCGGTCGACGCGATCGAGCTTGCCCGCTTGCGCGGCGCGAAAGTCACCTGCGGCGTGTCGATCAACAATCTGGCGCTGAACGAGAACGACATCGGCGAATACCGGACCTTCTTCAAGCTCTATCCGCCGCTGCGTTCCGAAGACGACCGTGTGGCGATGGTGGATGCGCTGGCCAGGGGCGTAATCGATATTATCGTCTCCTCGCACGATCCGCAGGATGTCGATACCAAGCGCCTGCCCTTCGGCGAAGCCGAGGACGGTGCGGTCGGGCTCGAAACCATGCTCGCGGCAGCTTTGCGGCTTTATCACAGCGAGCAGGTCAGCCTGATGCGGCTGATCGATGCGATGTCGACGCGACCGGCGCAGATCTTCGGTCTTAATGCCGGTACGCTGAAACCTGGTGCGAAAGCTGATATTGCATTGATCGATCTCGAAGAACCTTGGCTTGTCGCCAAGGACATGCTTCTCTCCCGCTCGAAGAACACGCCGTTCGAGGATGCACGCTTCAGCGGGCGAGCCGTCGCGACCTATGTCGGCGGCAAGCTGGTTCACGCATTGCAGGGCTGAGAGCTGCCCAGCCCTTGCGGGCAGCCTCTCGGCAAAGGATTGGGGAACAAAATGATATCTGATCTTGTCACCTGGCAGATTACGCTGCCTCTGGCGCTTGCGGCTGTTGTCGTCGGCTACCTGCTCGGCTCCATTCCGTTCGGCCTCATCCTCACACGCGCTGCCGGCCTTGGCGATGTTCGCAGCATCGGCTCCGGCAATATCGGCGCGACGAATGTTCTGCGCACCGGCAACAAGAAGCTTGCGGCAGCAACGCTGCTGCTCGATGCGCTGAAGGCGGCCGCAGCCGCCTGGATCATGGCCCATTTCGCGGGTGAGGAAGCGGGCATCATCGCCGGTTTCTTCGCCTTCATCGGCCACCTTTTTCCGGTCTGGATCGGCTTCAAGGGCGGCAAGGGTGTCGCCACCTATATCGGTACGCTTCTTGGCGTTGCGCCATCAATGGTCCTCCTCTTTGCAGCCGTCTGGCTGGGGACCGCCTTTATCACCCGCTACTCCTCGCTCTCCGCGCTGATTGCGATGCTTGTCATTCCGGTTGCATTATGGATATTGGGCGACGAAAAGGTTGCGGCGATCATGGCGATCATGACCGTCATCTCCTACTGGAAGCACAAGGCCAATATTTCCCGCCTGATGAATGGCACGGAAAGCAAGATCGGGGCTAAGGGATAATGGACGCGCTCAGCGCAAGGCCAAAGGGAATTGCGCTGACGGAGAGGCAGAGGATCGCCTGGCTGAGGCTGATCCGTTCCGACAATGTCGGCCCTGCAACCTTTCGCGATCTCATCAATCATTTCGGCTCGGCGGAAGCGGCACTTGCCATGCTGCCGGAGCTTTCGGCGCGCGGCGGTGCGACCCGTTCGATCCGCATCGCCACCGAGGCTGAAGCGCATCGCGAACTCGAGGCGGCCCAGCGTTTCGGCGCTGTTTCGTCGGCATCGGCGAGCCCGATTATCCGCAGGCGCTACGCCAGATCGACGGCGCGCCGCCGCTGCTCGCGGTCAAAGGCGATCTTTCCGTGCTGAACAGGCCGGCGGTCGGTATCGTCGGTTCGCGCAATGCTTCGATCAGCGGCGCGAAGTTCGCGGCGATGATTGCTCGAGACTGTGGCCGGGCTGGCTATATGGTCGTCTCCGGCCTTGCCCGCGGCATCGATACGGCCGCCCATCGGGCGAGCCTCGATACCGGCACCATTGCCGCAATGGCCGGAGGGCTCGATCAACCCTACCCGCCTGAAAATATCGGGCTGCTCGAGGATATATGGAATGGCAACGGGCTTGCCGTCAGCGAGATGCCTTTCGGCTGGGAGCCGCGTGCGCGTGATTTTCCCCGCCGCAACCGGCTGATTGCCGGCATCTCGCTCGGCGTCGCGATCGTGGAAGCAGCGGTTCGCTCCGGTTCGCTTATCACGGCGCGGATGGCCGGCGAATTCGGGCGGCTGGTCTTTGCCGTGCCAGGTTCGCCGCTCGATCCACGCTGCCACGGCACGAACGGCCTTCTCAAAGAGGGAGCGATGATCGTCACTTCGCCCGAGGATGTCGTGGAGGCGCTGGCGCCGCTCTCCCAGCCCGATCTCTTCTCGATGCCATCAGCCGAAGAACCGAAGCGCGAGGGCGGCAGGATGTCGCTTCCGCCCGACGAAACGGATCGCACGCTCGTCAGCGATGCGCTCGGTCCGACGCCGGTGGAGGTCGACGACATCATCCGTCACACCGGTCTTTCGGCTTCCGCCGTCTATCTCGTTCTTCTCGAGCTGGATATGGCCGGGCGGCTTCACCGCCATGCCGGCGGATTGGTTTCAATTTCCATGACCGACTGAGCCGTCATGCATGCGTGACTGCAGGTCTCCAGCCTCGACATAAGCCATCTCGATGAGATAGCAGAGCATCTCCGCCTTTTCGCGTTCTGCCACCTGGTGCAATTCACCGAGCATCTGCCGGATGAAAGTAATATTCTCAAGCGATGCCAAGCGATCGATGTCTTTTTCTGCAACCTTGGGCGCCATAATTGTCTCTGTGAAATCAGAAAAGGCTGCTTTACAAGGAGCCCGAACCACGCGCAAAAAACGATAGAGCAATTATCCTGAATTGCAACAGACTTTCAATCTCGCAATGGTTGCGACGCATCGGAAAGAGGTAAAATTAGAGCAAACCTCTTGACCGGAGCGAATTCCCTGTCCATGTCGGAGGGCCGGTATTCATGTTGCAGTGCGTGTTCCGCCTGCTTGTTCGCCGGATCGGCATCTTTTTTAGAGAATCATCATGAATGTTGTAGTGGTGGAATCGCCTGCCAAGGCCAAGACGATCAACAAGTATCTGGGTCCAGGATACAAGGTGCTCGCCTCTTTCGGCCATGTACGCGATCTGCCTGCCAAGGATGGATCAGTTCTTCCGGATCAGGATTTCGAGATGCTCTGGGAGGTGGATGGCGCCTCGTCCAAGCGCATGAAGGATATTGCCGACGCGGTGAAATCCTCCGATGCCTTGTTCCTGGCGACCGACCCCGATCGCGAAGGCGAAGCGATCTCCTGGCATGTTCTCGATCTTCTGAACAAGAAGCGTGTCATCAACGGCAAGCCGGTCAAGCGCGTCGTCTTCAATGCCATCACCAAGAAGGCCGTGCTCGATGCGATGGCCGATCCGCGCGATATCGACGTCCCTCTGGTCGATGCCTATCTGGCACGCCGCGCGCTCGATTATCTCGTCGGCTTCAATCTCTCGCCCGTTCTCTGGCGCAAGCTGCCCGGCGCGCGTTCGGCAGGCCGCGTGCAATCGGTTGCGCTGCGCCTGGTTTGCGACCGTGAATCCGAAATCGAACGTTTCATATCCGAGGAATACTGGAACCTGTCGGCGCTCCTGAAGACGCCGCGCGGCGACGAGTTCGAGGCAAGGCTGGTTTCTGCCGACGGAAAGCGGTTGCAGCCGCGCTCGATTACCAATGGCGAGGAAGCCGGCAAACTGAAGGCGCTGCTGGACGGTGCAAGCTACGTCGTCGAAAGCGTCGAGGCAAAGCCCGTCAAGCGCAATCCGGCACCGCCCTTCACGACCTCGACGCTCCAGCAAGCGGCGTCCTCCAAGCTCGGCTTCTCGGCCTCGCGCACCATGCAGATTGCGCAGAAGCTTTATGAGGGCGTCGACATCGGCGGCGAGACCGTCGGTCTCATCACCTATATGCGTACGGACGGCGTGCAGATGGCCCCCGAAGCGATCGATGCGGCGCGGAGCGCCATCGGCGAACAGTTCGGCGACCGTTATCTGCCAGAGAAGGCGCGCCTTTACTCCACCAAGGCGAAGAACGCCCAGGAAGCACACGAAGCAATTCGCCCGACCGATTTCAATCGTTCGCCCGACCGCGTCCGCAAGTTCCTCGATGCCGACCAGATCCGCCTTTACGACCTGATCTGGAAGCGCGGCATTGCCAGCCAGATGGCATCCGCCGAAATCGAGCGCACCACGGCCGAAATCCTCGCCGACAAGAACGGCCAGAAGGCCGGGCTGCGCGCCGTCGGCTCCGTCATCCGTTTCGACGGTTTCATCGCCGCCTATACCGACCAGAAGGAAGATGGCGAGCAGGGTGACGATGCCGATGACGAGGATGGCCGCCTGCCGGAGATCAATGCGCGCGAAAACCTCGCCAAGCAGAAGATCAACTCCACGCAGCATTTCACCGAACCGCCGCCGCGCTATTCGGAAGCCTCGCTCATCAAGAAGATGGAAGAGCTCGGCATCGGCCGTCCGTCCACCTATGCCGCGACGCTCGCCACTTTGCGCGACCGCGATTATGTGACGATCGACAAACGCAAGCTGATCCCGCAGGCAAAGGGTCGCCTCGTCACCGCCTTCCTCGAAAGCTTCTTCACGAAGTACGTCGAGTATGATTTCACGGCCGATCTCGAAGAAAAGCTCGACCGGATCTCGGCTGGCGAACTGAACTGGAAGCAGGTTCTTCGCGACTTCTGGAAAGACTTCTTCTCGCAGATCGAAGACACCAAGGAACTGCGCGTCACCAACGTTCTGGACTCGCTCAACGAAGCGCTGGCGCCGCTGGTCTTCCCCAAGCGTGAGGACGGCAGCGACCCGCGCATCTGCCAGGTCTGCGGCACCGGCAACCTGTCCCTGAAACTCGGTAAGTATGGCGCCTTCGTCGGCTGCTCGAACTATCCGGAATGCAACTATACCCGCCAGCTTTCTTCCGAAAACGGCGGTGAGGCTGAAGGCGTCGCGCTGAACGAGCCGAAGAACCTCGGCACCGATCCGACCACCGGCGAGGAACTGACACTAAGGTTCGGCCGTTTCGGACCCTATATCCAGCGCGGCGACGGCAAGGAGGCCAAGCGCTCGTCCCTTCCCAAGGGCTGGAAGCCCGAAGATATCGACTACGAAAAGGCGATGGCACTGATCTCGCTGCCGCGCGACATCGGCAAACATCCGGAATCCGGCAAGATGATCTCTTCCGGGCTCGGCCGCTATGGGCCGTTCCTGCTGCATGATGGCACCTATGCCAATCTGGAGAGCATCGAGGACGTCTTCTCGGTCGGCCTCAACCGCGCCGTGACGCTGATTGCCGAAAAGCAGGCCAAGGCGCCCGGCGGCAGCCGCGGAACGCCGGCCGCGTTGAAGGAACTGGGCGATCATCCTGACGGTGGTGCGATCACCGTTCGCGACGGCCGCTATGGTCCCTATGTCAACTGGGGCAAGGTCAATGCGACGCTCCCCAAGGGCAAGGATCCGCAGGCCATCACCGTCGAGGAAGCGTTGGCGCTGATTGCGGAAAAGGCCGGCAAGGCGCCCGCTGCCAAGACCAAGGCTAAGACAGCTGCGAAGCCGAAGGCTGCAGCAGCCGAAGCCAAGACGACGAAGACCGCCGCAAAGCCGAAGGCAGCCAAGGCAAAAGCAGCGGCGAAAACAAAAAAGAGCTGAGAGTGGCCAGAGAACCGCGCGAGACTACGAGAGCCATGGGCAAGCGCCCGGGAAAGTTCGGACGCGCGAGTAGAGAAGCCGCGCCCGAACCATTGAATATCGCGCACGGCGTCCTGCCGCCGCGCGAGGTCATCCTGCGCTTCATTGCCGAGCATCCGCAGAAAGCCTCCAAGCGCGAACTCGCAAAGGCCTTCGGGTTGAAGGGTGAAAGCCGTGTCGAGCTCAAGCATCTGCTGCAGGAGCTGGAGCAGGAAGGCATGCTGCAGAAGACCCGCAAGTCGCTGATCCGGCCAGGCGCGCTGCCGCCCGTCACCGTGCTCGACATCACCACCCGCGACAAGGACGGGGATCTGATCGGCCGGCCGGCCGAATGGCCGGAAGATCAGGGCGTGGCGCCTGCCGTCGCCATCCGCCAGCAATCTCCGGCAGGCCGCCAGGGCAAGGGTAAGTCGCCCGTTGCCGGCCTCGGCGACCGTATCCTCGCCAAGATATTCCCGGCCGTCGACCGCGGCGGACCGGCCTATACGGCGCGCATCATCAAGGTGATCGACAAGCGGCGCGGCGCGACCATGGGCGTCTTCAAGGACGCGCCCGGAGGTGCCGGACGCCTGCTGCCGATCGACCGGCGCGGCGAGGAAATGGTGATTGATCCCGACTACAAGGGCGATGCCAAGGACGGCGACCTGGTCGAGGTAGAGATTGCGCGTCTCGGCCGTTTCGGCCTGGCTCGTGCCAAGGTGCTTTCGGTCATCGGCTCCGTCGGTTCGGAAAAGGCGATCTCGATGATCGCAATCCACGCGCACGGCATTCCGCATGTCTTCCCGCCAGCCGCCGTCGCGGAGGCGGATGACGCCAAGCCTGCCACGATGTCGCATCGGGAAGACTGGCGTGACATGCCGCTGATCACCATCGACCCCGCCGATGCCAAGGACCATGACGACGCCGTCTACGCCGAGGAAGATCCATCGGAAGACAATGCGGGCGGTGTCATCGTCACTGTCGCGATTGCCGATGTCTCCTGGTATGTGCGGCCGAATTCGCCGCTTGACCGGGAGGCGTTAAAGCGGGGCAACTCGGTCTATTTCCCCGATCGCGTCGTGCCGATGCTGCCGGAGCGCATCTCCAACGATCTCTGCTCGCTGAAGGAGGGGGTCGACCGCCCTGCCCTTGCCGTGCGCATGGTCTTCTCGAAGGAAGGCCGCAAGATCGGCCACACCTTCCACCGCATCATGATGAAGAGTGCTGCCAAGCTCTCCTACCAGCAGGCACAGGCAGCAATCGACGGCAAGCCCGACGACAAGACCGGCCCGATGCTGGAGCCCATCCTGAAACCGCTTTGGCACGCTTACGAAACGATGAAGCGTGGCCGTGAGCGGCGACAGCCGCTCGAACTCGATATGCCCGAGCGCAAGATCCTGCTGAAGCCCGACGGCACCGTCGACCGGGTCTTCGTGCCGCCACGCCTCGACGCGCACAAGCTGATCGAGGAAATGATGATCCAGGCGAATGTCTCCGCTGCCGAAACGCTGGAGAAAAAGCGCCAACTGCTGATCTATCGCATCCACGATGCGCCGACGCTCGCCAAGCAGGAAGTGCTGCGCGAGTTTCTCGCCACCCTCGGCATCTCGCTTGCCAAGGGCGGCAACGTGCGTGCCAACAGCTTCAACGGCATTCTCGCCAAGGCGGACGGCACCGCCCACCAGACCATGGTCAACGAAATGGTTCTGCGCTCGCAGAGCCAGGCAATCTATAGCCCCGACAATATCGGTCACTTCGGCCTGAACCTGATGAAGTATGCGCACTTCACCTCTCCGATCCGCCGCTATGCCGATCTTATCGTGCATCGTGCGCTCGTCGGCTCGCTCGGCTTCGGCGAAGGCGGCATCACGCCGGAAGAGGAGGCAACTCTCGACGATATCGCGGCCGAGATCTCCACCTTCGAGCGCCGGGCCATGGCCGCCGAGCGCGAGACGGTCGATCGCTTGATCGCTCATCATCTTGCCGGCCGCATCGGCCAGGAGTTCGAAGGACGCGTTTCGGGCGTTACCAAATCAGGCCTGTTTATCCTGTTGCCGGACTATGGCGCTGATGGTTTCATCCCTATATCTACGCTCGGCACCGACTACTTCATCTATGACGAGGCGCATCAGGCTCTGAGCGGTGAAAAAACCGGGCTCGGCTATCGTCTTGGCGATAATGTGACCGTGCGATTGGCAGAGGCCATCCCGCTTGCGGGTGCCTTGCGTTTTGAAATGCTGAGCGAAGGACGCAAGATGCCGACGGCAGTGCGTTCCTTCCACAAGGCGGGACGGCGCGATGCAAGCCGCGCCCGCAAGAAGATCGGAACGAGGCCGCCGCGCGGGCGGCGCTGAAGCAATTCCAGCAAAAGTGCGCAGCGGTTTGGCGTCCGGAGCTGCGTGAAGAGAAAGAGACAGAATCTTTCCATATTTCGAAGAAAGATGGAGAGACTCTGGTCCCGGGAAGGGAAAGATCGATGAGCACACCGACAGACGAGGCCGTCCGCTACGGGGATACGCCCGATGCCGAGCGCCCGCTCGGACGCTCCATTATGCGCGGTATGCTGAACCGCTGTCCGGCCTGCGGCAGCGGCAAGCTGTTCCGCGCCTTCCTCAAGCCCGTCGATCACTGTGCGGCCTGCGGCGAGGCGATGTACCACCATCGCGCCGACGACCTGCCGCCCTATCTCGTCATTCTCGTGCTCGGCCACGTCGTCGTCGGCGGCTTCATGCTGACGGACACGGCCTTCGTGCTGCCGGTCTGGATGCATCTCGCCATCTGGGCGCCGATCACCATCATCACCGCACTCGTCTCGATCCAGCCGATCAAGGGTTGCGTCATCGGCCTGCAGTGGGCGCTGAAAATGCATGGCTTCGGCGGCCAGGACGACGAACCTGATGATTACGACGTATCCGGCCGGCAAGCTTGAACACCTTCACCTTACAGGCATATTTCGCGTGTAGGGGCAGCGGTCAGAGCGCCATGGCCTGTAGCCGACTATCCGCAGCAGATCGACACGGTAATTATTTCTTGTACGGGGAAAGTTTACACTCAAGAAATCGCCGGCAGATGCCAGAATTATTATGAAACCCTGCCCGTCACCTGGATTTGGCATGCCTATGTCTTTCTATGTGGCACCAGACGGACGATTCGTCCGCATACTTCTCTAAGGATGGATAAATGTCTCAGCCGAGGAACGGCACACCGGGCGATGTCGAGGAAATCCATTGGCCTTCTCTGGTAGCTGCCGTCTCTTCCATCTCCGCCGTCGGCATAGCGATCGGCCTGGGACTGCCTCTTCTCAGCATCATTCTCGAAAAACGCGGCATTTCCTCCACTCTTATCGGCCTCAACACCGCAATGGCCGGTATCGCGGCGATGGCGGCGGCGCCGATCACCACCAAGCTCGCGCATAAATACGGCGTGGCGCCCACCATGCTGTGGGCGGTATTGATTTCGGCACTGAGCGCACTGGGTTTTTACTATGCGCAGGACTTCTGGATGTGGTTCCCGCTGCGCTTCGCCTTCCACGGCGCCACGACCACGCTCTTCATCCTCTCCGAATTCTGGATCAACGCCGCCTCGCCGCCTTCCAAGCGCGGATTCGTGCTCGGCATCTATGCCACGGTTTTGTCCATCGGTTTTGCCGCGGGACCGCTGATCTTCTCCTTGCTCGGCAGTGACGGCATCCTCCCCTTCCTGGTCGGCGCAGGCGCGATCCTGCTTGCCGCCATCCCGATCTTCATCGCCCGCTATGAAAGCCCTGTTCTGGACGAGAAGCCGGAACTGCATTTCATGCGCTACGTCTTCCTGGTGCCGACCGCGACTGCAGCGGTCTTCATTTTCGGTGCGGTCGAAGCCGGCGGCCTCTCGCTCTTTCCGATCTTTGCGGTGCGCGCACATTTCACCGAATCGCAGGCCGCCCTGCTGCTCACCATGATGGGTGTCGGCAACGTCATCTTCCAGATCCCGCTCGGATTGCTTTCGGATCGTATCAAGGACAAGCGTCCCCTGCTGGCGCTGATGGCCCTGACCGGTTTCGTCGGCACGATGATGCTGCCGGTCCTCGTCAATAACTGGCTTCTTATGGCCGGCATCCTGCTGTTCTGGGGCGGCTGCGTCTCCGGCCTCTACACGGTTGGACTCAGCCATCTCGGCTCGCGACTGACAGGTTCGGACCTTGCGGCGGCCAATGCGGCCTTCGTTTTCTGTTATGCCGTCGGCACCGTTGCGGGTCCCCAGGTGATCGGCGCTGCCATCGACGTTGCCGGAAACAACGGTTTTGCCTATGCAATTGCCGGTTTCTTCGGGCTTTATGCCCTGCTCGCAGGCATAAGGCTGCTTTTCATCGGAAAGCGGGCTTGACTTTTCGGGCTAGATTCGTAGTTTCGCGCCAGAATTTGCCGTGGAGCCTATCCGGCTTTCCACGGCTTTCATTTTCTTAAAGGCAGGACGACCATGGCCAAGGCTACCACTATCAAGATCAAGCTTCTGTCGACGGCCGACACCGGTTTCTTCTACGTCACGACGAAGAACAGCCGTACGATGACGGACAAGATGACGAAGACCAAGTACGACCCGATTGCCAAGAAGCACGTCGAGTTCAAGGAAACCAAGATCAAGTAATCACTTGGTCTGACGGTTCTAGAAAAGCGCGCGCCTTCGGGTTGCGCGCTTTTTGTTTGTTTTGGACTTGCTGACGGCAATGTTAGCGCAAACAAAGAAAAACGCCGCCCTTCCATCTTCGGGAAGTGACGGCGTTTTTACGAAAAGGGGGTCGGCCAGCATGCAAAACGGCACGAGGAACCGTCTTAAATTGCGTACCAGCCGACCGACCCCACGACCCAGGAGATGCGGCGGACCTGAGCATCATGGGGTATCGACAGCTCCTCCATGGGAGCGTTTTCTGTTCTGAGCCGATAATTTGCGCAAAAATGAAAGAAAATCAACAAATTCTTAATGGTAAAATTTCAAGGCATGATTCTATGGTTAAAAGTCCAGTTTTGGTACGTGTAAAACGGCATCCAATTCTCTTTTACCAAGAGGACAATATTTGACCAAACTAAGAATTTCATAAATATATTGCAATAACACCATCACCCCTACCCTTACGTGAGGCACCGGCGTTACGTTTTCTGAAATACGATTTACGCGAACAAACCGCTCGGAAGGCTGTTATAGTCCGCTCTTCTTTCTTCATTCCCTGCCTCTAGCTTTCGGGAGCAGGCGATACGCATTATCGGAAGAAACGCGCTTTAAAGTCCTTTTTTGGGCTATCGGGTTGAAAAACAAGCGTCTTCGTTGCAGCCGTCAATATTAAATATTCGTAAGGTTCAGTTACCGCCAGTGGATAACCGAAAGCGATGCGTTACGGCACATTGTGCGGTCAGGCGGCCGAGGCCACGACCCGGTTGCGCCCGGTGTTTTTCGCTTCATAAAGCGCAAGGTCTGCCTGCTTCATAAGTTGGTCGGGCGTTATGACCGAGGCGATACGCGAGGATATACCGAAAGAGGCCGTGATATTCAGTGTTTCGCCTGACGACTTCAGCAGGAAGGGTGTGGTTTCGATGGCTGCGCGCAGGCGCTCGGCAACGGCCGCAGCAACTTCGGGCGAGGTGTCCGGCATGACGACGACAAATTCTTCCCCGCCGTAACGGCAGGCAAGATCAGCGCCGCGGACGGTCGAGCGCACGCGGTTTGCGAATTCCTTCAGCACTTGGTCGCCGCCATCATGGCCATAGGTATCGTTGACCTGCTTGAAGCGGTCGATATCGGTAATCAGGATCGAAAGCGGCCGACCCCGCGCCATCGAACGGTTGAAGAGCACGTTGAGATGGTTGTCGAGATAACGGCGATTGCTGAGACCGGTCAGTGGATCGGTGACGGCAAGCTCGATCGTCTGCTTGACACTGGCGCGCAGGCGGTCGTTGTAACGCTTGCGGCGGATCTGCGTCAGGCTGCGGGCGACCAGCTCGTTCGGATCGACAGGGCGGACAATATAGTCGTTGACGCCGAGATCGAGCGCCCGGATGACCATCTCGTCGGCGCCCTGCTCCGTGATGATCAGGATCGGCAAAAAACGGGTCCGCTCCAGCGAACGGAACTGCGAGCAGAGCCGCAGCGGGTCGTAATCATCGAAATTGGCGTTGACGATGACAAGTTCGAAGGCGCTCTCGGCCGCTTCGAAAAGGGCAGCCTGCGGATCGGAAATGGCGAGAACATCGGCGACAGGCTTCAGCGTCTTGATGATGCGTTCCTGCGAGTTGGCGCGGCTGTCGACCAGCAATACCTGCCCAGCCTCGTCGGAGCGTCCGTCGCCAGAGCGCATCAACTCATCCATGCCCATCGTATGGGCGGTCTCGGCGCGCACGCGCAGTTCGTCACTCAGTGTCTTCAGGCGCAGCAGGCTTTTTACGCGGGAGATGAGCTGCAGGTCGTTGACGGGCTTCGTCAGGAAATCATCGGCACCGGCCTTCAGGCCGCGCACGCGGTCGGCCGACTGGTCGAGCGCGGTCACCATGACGACGGGAATATGCGCGGTCTTGGGATTGGCCTTCAGCCGCTCGCAGACTTCGAAACCGTCAATGCCGGGCATCATGATGTCGAGGAGAACGAGATCGACCTGGTTGCGGTCGCAGATCGCCAGCGCCTCGTAGCCGTCGGCCGCGGTCAACACGTCGAAATATTCCGCCAGCAGCCGCGCTTCGAGCAGCTTCACATTCGCTGGAATATCATCAACAACCAGTATTCGCGCAGTCATAATCTCTTCCGATGCCTCAGGCGTCGCCCAAATAAGTCTTGATCGTCTCAATGAATTTCGGAACGGAGATCGGCTTGGAGACATAGGCCTCGCAGCCGCCCTGTCTGATCCGCTCCTCGTCGCCCTTCATGGCAAAGGCCGTGACGGCGATGACCGGGATCACATGCAGTTCGTCGTCTTCCTTCAGCCACTTGGTGACTTCGAGGCCGGAAACTTCCGGAAGCTGAATATCCATAAGTATAAGGTCGGGGCGATGTTTGCGCGCAAGATCAAGCGCTTCCATGCCGTTGCGGGTCTGGATCGTGGTATAGCCCGAGGCCTCGATGAGGTCGCGAAAGAGCTTCATGTTGAGCTCGTTATCTTCTACAATCATCACCTGTTTGGGCATGATCAGCTGTCCCTACGTCCGCTCTTGAAGCCAAATGTCCATGATAAAGACATTAGCTGACAAATGGCTCCATGAAACCGATAGTGCAAGCTACCGGTATTTGGTTGAAGAAAAGGTAACTCGACCACCGCAATGCAAAGCAATTTCAAGACTTCGAAACAACTTGCGGCGACAGCCGATCCGCAAGAAACGGCCATCGCCGTCCTTGGCTGGCTTGCGAACGACCCGGATCTCTTCGGTCGCTTCCTGGCATTGACCGGCGTAGAACCGAGCCAAGTGCGCAATGCCATCAATGATCCCGGCTTTCTCGCCGGTATGCTGGATTTCCTCATGAACCATGAGCCGACGGCGATCGCCTTCTGTGAGGCGACGGACACGACACCCGAAGCGCTGACGGCGGCATGGCGACACTTCTCGCCACCCGGCCTCGATTCCGGAGAATATTGATCGTGAACGACAGCGCCGAACTCGACATCTCGCATATCCGCCTTAGCGACAGGCCGCTCATCGTCTGCGATGTCGATGACGTCGTACTGCAATTCATCGATCCCTTTCAGTTATACCTCAAGAGCCTCGGCCATGAATTCCTGCCGCGCTCCTTCCGGCTTCACGGCAATGTCGTCTCGCTTGCCGACGGGCTTGCGCTTGAGGATCAGCATGTCAGCCGGCTGATCCTGGAGTTCTTCGAGGCCCAGGAAAGCTGGCAGACGCCCATCGATCCTGTCGTTTCGACACTCGAACGCCTGTCTGATGATGCCGACATCCTGTTCCTCACCGCGATGCCGCCGCAGTTTTCCGCTCATCGCCGCCGCCTCCTGGACCGCACCGGCCTCACTTTCCCGCTGCTGGCCAGCGAACAGCCGAAAGGACCGATCGTGCAGGCGCTGCATGGCGGTCGCGACCTCCCGGTCGTCTTTATCGATGATATGGCGCGCAACCTGCATTCGGTGAAGGAGCATGTGAGTGCTTGTTTGCTCATCCATCTCATGCCGGACTCGCCCGTTCATCGCCTCGCACCGGCGGCCGCTGAGGATATTAAGCGGGCACGGGACTGGGCGCACGCCGCCATGCTCATTGACCAGCATCTTGCGGCAGACACCATCAGGCGCGCAAATCCAGCCGCATGAGCGGTCGGCCGTCCTTGCGCCGCGCAATCGTCTCGAAACCGACAGCATCGAAAATAGCCGTCGAGCCGATGCAGAGCGTGACGGATTTCGACTGCTTCACATGGTCGATCGGACAGGCTTCCAGCAGCCGCGCACCTTGGCTGCGGGCATAATCGACGGCGCCGGCAAGCAACCTGTGACTGACCCCTTTCCCGCGCAGCTTCGGCAGCAGGAAGAAGCAGCTGACCGCCCAGATCGAGGGATCGTGCGCATCGCCATCCTCCAGCGGCCGCGAGACCGTGCGCGGCGAATTGAACTGCGGCACGTCGTGGCGTGGCCCCACTTGCACCCAGGCCACTGGCTCGCCTTCGACATAACAGAGAATGCCCGGCGGCGGCCCCGCCGCGATGCGGCCGTGCATATAGGCCTTGCGCTCCGCGGGCTCCATCTTGGTGCGGACGGCATGCGGAAGGCGCAGCGCCACACACCAGCAATTGTAAAAGGCACCCTGCGGGCCGAATAGCGCCTCGAAGTCATCCCAGCGTTCGGCGGTGACAGGCTCGAAACGAAGATCGATATCCACGGCCAAGCTCTCCTCCCTCTCTTGAGACTCGAAAGCTTAGGGCGTAATGTTGCGATGTTCAACCTTTGTTCTCACCATGACGCCTGCACCTGACAAGACACCCGGCTTCTGTCGCGACTGCCTTGCCGGGCAGAAGGGTGAGGCGCGCCGTTGCCATGCCTGCGGCAGCCCCCGCCTCGTGCGCCACAAAGAGCTCTATGACCTGACGCTCGCGCATGTCGATTGCGACGCTTTCTATGCCGCCGTGGAGAAACGCGACAATCCGGAGCTCGCCGACAAGCCCGTGATCATCGGCGGCGGCAAGCGTGGCGTCGTCTCTACCGCCTGTTATATTGCCCGCATCCATGGCGTCCGCTCGGCCATGCCGATGTTCAAGGCGCTGGAGGCCTGCCCGCAGGCGATCGTCATTCGTCCCGACATGGAGAAATATGTAAAGGTGGGAAGGCAGGTCCGCGCGCTGATGCAGGAGCTGACGCCGCTGGTGCAGCCGCTCTCCATCGACGAGGCCTTCCTGGAACTCGGCGGCACCGAGCGGCTGCACCACGATCCGCCGGCCCGCACATTGGCGAAGTTTGCCCGCCGCGTCGAGAAGGAGATCGGCATCACCGTTTCGGTCGGACTTTCCTATTGTAAGTTCCTCGCCAAAGTCGCCTCCGATCTGCAGAAGCCGCGTGGCTTTTCCGTCATTGGGCGCGAGGAAGCGGTCGAGTTCCTGGCGCCTCGCTCGGTGACGACCATCTGGGGCGTCGGCAAGGCTTTTGCCGCGACGCTCGAAGCTGACGGCATCCGCACGATCGGCCAGTTGCAGGGGATGGAGGAGAACGACCTGATGCGCCGTTACGGCAGCATCGGCCAGCGGCTGTCCCGCCTGTCACGCGGTATCGACGACCGCGAGGTGCATATCAACGATGCCGCAAAGAGCGTTTCTGCCGAAACCACCTTCTTCGACGATATCTCGCGTTATGACGATCTGGTGCCGATCCTGCGCAATCTCTCGGAAAAGGTCTCCTGGCGGCTGAAGAAGAACGGCATCGCAGGCCATACGGTCGTACTGAAGATGAAGACGGCCGATTTCAAATCCCGCACCCGCAACCGCCGCCTTGAAGACCCGACACAACTTGCCGACAAGATCTTCCGCACCGGGATCGAGCTTCTGGGGAAGGAAGCCGACGGCACGAAATTCCGCCTGATCGGCATCGGCGTCACCGATCTCGGCGATGCCGGCCGCGCCGATCCGCCCGATCTCATCGACCAGCAATCCGGCCGCCGTGCGGCGGCGGAAGCTGCCATGGACAAGCTGCGCGACAAATTCGGCAAAGGCACGGTTGAAACCGGCTACACATTTGGCGGCAAGGGCAACCGATAGCTACGCCAGCACGGTCTCCATCTCCTGAAGCGCTGCGTCCCGGTTCTTTATTGCTTGAGCATAGCCCGGATCGATCGCGATCGCGCGGTCGTAGCTCTCCACCGCCTCGTCATGGCGTCCCAGCCGCCGCAGCACATTGCCGCGATTGTTGAAGGCGATGGCATGGCTAGCATCCAGCGCGATGGCCCGGTCGTAGCTTCCAAGCGCTTCTTCGAAATTCGAAAGACGCGCAAGTATATTGCCGCGATTGCAATAGGCCGAAGCGGAGACCGGTTTCACCTCGATCGCCTTGTCGACACAGTCCTTGGCTTCGCCGAGAGCGCCTTTCTGTAGCAGCAGCAGCGCCAGATGCTGCAGAGCATCGAAATGCTCAGGCACGATCGCGATCACATCGCGGTAGCCCGCTTCCGCCGCGACCAGATCGCCGGCCCGGTGCCGTTCGGCAGCCGCGCTGAAATGGGCTGCGGGATCGCTCACCAGTCTCGGCCGCTGCGTTGCTTCTATTTTCGCCAACAGTGAGGTTGCGGGCGCATGTGCATCGTCGGCGACAAGGATCTGCCGGCAGCAGAGTTCTGCCGACTCCGGGTTTCCACTTCTGAAAAAATGTGCCGCCTGATGCATGGCGCTATCCAGCGAGCGCGGGTCGAGGCGATCGCCGATATTGCGGCCGGAGAGCGTGGAGACCTGCAGCTTCTCAACGATATGGTGTTCGGAGCCCAAAAGATCCTTGTAGCCGTAATTGCCCGTGCCGAGATCGTAGGTTCGGTAGCCGTTCTCGATGCCCCAACGCATATTGTAGCAATGGAGCAGGAAGCCGGGGCTGATCGAGCGGCGGAAAGTCAGGTCGCGGCTTCCGAGGAAGCACATCATCGATTTGCGGTGGGGATCCAGGAAGCTGATGAAGGTGCAGACCGGCTTGTCCTGATGCCAGAGGATCGGCATGAAGACCGAACCGTCCTCTATGCAGGCCGGCAGCATGTGACGGCTGTTATCGAGGATGAACTTGCCGTAGCGCGGCTGACGCTCACCCCACTGGACGTTCCACATCCCGTAGAAGATTTCGAGATCGCGCTCCATTGTCTCCGGCGTCACATGCGTGATGCGCAGCTCATTGTCCGGCGCGACGAGATCACGCAGCGCCTTTCGCGCGTTGCGCCGCGTCTTGGCACCGATGCGCTCGTCCAGGAAGGTTTCAAAGACCTCGCCAAGCGGGACGTAGACATAGACGTCGTGGTCGATGTTTTCGCCATCAGCTGTGATATGCGGCCGGCGCGGAACTTTCCTCCTTGAGAATTCCGAGGCAGAAAAGCCCGCCAGAAACCTCTTCAGTCTCGCTTCGGACATATAGACGTCATCAAGATCGAGATGTTTCCAGTTGAAGCTCTGCAGGCAATCGGCGAAAGCGCCGAGCACCGCCTCGGCGTCCTCAGGATGCGTCAGAAGGCCGTTATAGCCGGCATAGGGCGTGCCGCCGAGGCGCACGATATTGCCAAGGCCCTGGCCTTCCTCGAAATCGACGTGGAGCTGAATGGGAAGGAAAGCTACATAGCGGTCATCCGCCTGCCGCCGCTTGGCGGCAAGAACGAACCATAATGACCGCCGCTGCAGCCATTGCGCCATCCAGTGCCAGGAAAGGAAATAGTGCGCTTCCGGGTCGGCGGCGTATACCTCGTTCCAGTTATCCTTCAGGGCATGCAGATCATCGAACGCAGAAACAATATCGACATGCATTTCCAAGTCTCCCCCAAGACTTCCCTTATTTTAGATTTGCATAAAATTGAATATCCCACAATCTCGTGATCAAAACGCGATGGCGTATTCAAGCCTTCGTTAAACTTCGCATGCTTAACTCGCGTGGTTTTTGTGCATGTGGTGTATTGCGTCATGTCTGTGCGTGTAGGTGTCCTTATCGGGTTGCTGTCGGCGACCGCCCTTGTCGATCCTGCTTTTGCAGCCGGTGCGCGTACGCTGCAGATATTCGTTTCCAAGGACAGGCAGTCGCTGACCGTCTATGACGGCGCGGAGGTCGTGGCGACCTCCAAGATCTCGAGCGGCAAGGACGGGCATACGACGCCGAGCGGCATCTTCTCGGTCATCGAGAAGCAGAGATACCACGAATCCAACATATATTCGAATGCGCCGATGCCCTTCATGCAGCGGCTGACATGGTCCGGGATCGCCCTGCATGAGTCCAATTCCGTGCCGCGCTACCCGGCCTCGCATGGTTGCGTGCGCATGCCCGACGCGTTTGCGAAATCGCTCTACAAGATGACCGAGATGGGCGTACCCGTCATCATCACCGACAGTGAGCTGACGCCCGAGCCGATCGACCATCCAACACTTTTCCGTCCCGACCGGCCCGAGCCGTCACCGCTGCTTTCCGACGTCGAGCTTCGCCCGGCCATCGGCGACGCGAAGACGCAGGTGCAGGTCGCCATGAACGAGACGACGGCTGCCCTGCCGATGCCGATGATCCAACTGCAGGCGCCTGCTGCGGATACCGCGCCGATCAGCATGCTGATTACGCGCCGGACGCTGCGTGAAAACGTCATCGACATCCAGACCTTCCTGAACAAACTCGGCTTTGCTGCCGGCGAGCCCGACGGGCTGGCCGGTCCCGCGACGGTTCAGGCCATCAATGCCTTCAAGGCGTTGCGACCAACCGAATTTGCCCGTGACAAGGGCCTGATCACGGATACTCTCCTCAGGGAAGTTTACGCCGCGGCAGGCAAGGGCGAACCGCCGAATGGCGTCATCATGGTGCGGCAGGATTTCAAGCCGCTCTTCGAAGCGCCGATCACGATTGCCGATCCGGGGCTTGCGCTCGGCACCCACTTCTTCTCGCTGCATGCCGTGGATGAGGCGGCCGGTACAGCCGATTGGCTGGGCGTCACGCTGGAAAACAATCTCTCTCGCGAAACGGTGAAGCGGCTCGGTATCGCCAATCAGGAAAGCTCCATCATCAGCGGCCGTCCTATCGCGAAGGCACTCAGCCGCATCTCGATGTCAGAAGAGACCCGTCATCGGATCGACGCACTGATCTCGCCCGGCTCGACACTGACAATCACAGATACCGGCCTCGGTTCCGAAACCGGCGAGGGCACGGAATTCATCACCATCACTCGCGAGAGCTGAGACCTACCAGAGCTTCTCGCTGGCGCGCTCGTCATAGCTTCGGCGAGCGGAGATGATCTTCGCCTGGTTCGTCTCGGTCCAGACGACGAGCGCCTTGATGGTCTCATGCAGTGTGCAGCCGAGTTCCGTCAGAGCGTAATCGACCCTTGGCGGCACCACTGGATAGACTGTCCGCTCGATCAGCCCGTCGCGCTCGAGCTGGCGTAAGGTCGTCGTCAACATGCGCTGGCTGATGCCATCGATGCTCTTGCGCAATTCGGTAAAGCGCAGAGTGCGCTTTTCAAGCAATGCGATAACCAGCAGCGACCATTTGTCGGCGATGCGATCCAAAATCTGACGCACCTCGCATTCCTCCCGCGAATCCCACTGGTGGATGTCGTAGTCGCGCTCGGTGCTGCAGCAGTCACTCGGTGAGTTTGAAGTGCCTTCTTCCATGGGTTCGAACCATGCCTTATGTCAGCTTTGGTTACAATAGGGAACCGAGGATTATAATGTAACCATTCTCGCTCTTCCCTGCTTCACGACAAGGAAATCATGATGTCTACAAGTCCTCCACTTACGGCGGAGAGCGGAAGAATGAGCCGCAGTGCTGCCGGCATGCTCGCCGTTCTCTGCGGCGCGATCTTCCTCGAAGGCGTCGATGCGGCCATGCTCAATATCGCGCTGCCCTCGATCCGGGCCGAGCTTGGCCTTTCGACCACGACGCTGAGCGCCGTCGTCTCCGCCTATGTGCTTGCCTATGCCGGCCTGATGCTACTCGGAGGGCGGGTCGCCGACATGTATGGTAAGCGCAAAGTCTTCCTGACGGCGCTGACCGTATTCCTGCTCTTCTCCGGCCTCGGCGGCTTTGCGACCGAAGGCTGGATGCTGCTGACGGCCCGCTTCGTGACGGGCGCAGCGGCCGCCTTCATGACGCCGGCCGGCCTTGCGCTCATCAATGGAAGCTTTCCCGAAGGGTCACAGCGCAACAGGGCCGTGCTGATCTATGCCGGCACCGCCTCGGCCGGCTTCTCGCTCGGGCTCGTCATCGGCGGGCTTTTGTCGGCCGTCGGCTGGCGATGGGTGTTCTTCGCTCCGGTTATCTTCTCCGCCATTCTTCTGCTTGCCGGCATGAAGCTGATCGTGGAGGACAGGCAAGAAGCCGTCCCGCGCCAGAGGTTCGACATTGCCGGCGCCCTGACCCTGACCGGCGCCATGCTGCTTGCCGCCTATACGCTGACACGACTGGAACATGCGACCAACGACCTGACCTGGACGATCGCTGCGGCAGCGGCAAGCGCGGTGCTTTGGCTTGCCTTCATACTCATTGAGCGTCATTCACGTGCGCCGCTCGTGCGTCTCGGAATCTTCCGGTCTGCCACCATAGTACAATCCAACCTCGGAGCGATGCTCTTCACCGGTGCCTTCTTCGGCTTCCAGTTCATCGTCTCGCTCTATCTGCAGGAACTGTTGGGCTGGTCCTCGTTCGAAACCAGCCTTGCCCTGATCGTCATCGGCATGGACGCCATTCTCGCACCGCTGCTGACGCCTCTGCTCGTCGAACGCTTCGGCAATGGACGCGTGGTGCTTGGCGGCTTTGCACTCGCTGTTGCGGGCTACGCGCTCTTTCTCCGCATGGGGCTCGATTGGACCTATGCGGCGATGCTGCCATCGACGATCCTTCTCGGCCTTGCCTTCTCGCTCGGCTACGGCCCACTGACGATCATCGCGACTGAAGGTATTGCCGAAAACGAACAGGGGCTGGCGAGCGGCCTGGTGAACACTTCGTTCCAGTTCGGCGCAGCGCTCGGCCTCTCCGCCGTCAGTGCTGTCGGCACACTTGCTCTCGGCGAGGGTGAAAGCCCGTCCGAACGGCTGGAGGCGCTGCGGACCGCTTTGCTGGTGCCGGTCGCGGCGACGTTGATCGGCATGGTCATCATGGGCTTCGGCAGAGGCCGCTGTGCCGATGCATCCTGCCGATTGCAGGCCGGCTGAAAGCAAAGGCAACCGGCACAGTGCCGGTCGCTCTTTCCCGTTCAGACGAGTTCGACGTCGACGACGCCAGGGGCAGCTCGCAAGGCCGCGGCGATCTCCGGCGTGATGCGGTACTTGTCCTGCAACACCACCTCGACCTCGCGCTTGCCCTCTTCCTTGATGACGATGAAGGAGACGAGGCCGTCGCCCTTGGCGTTCAGATGTGCTGCGACAGCGCGCAGCGGGCCGGAGTCGCGGACATAGACGCGCAGCGCCTTTTGCATCTGCAACGACTTTTCTTCCAGCGACTGGATGGTCTGCAGCCGCAGGCTCACGCCTTCCGGTCGTTCCTCGCCGATCGCGGTGATGACGAAGGACTTTCCGGGCTCCAGTATGTCACGGTACTGGTTCAGCATTTCGGAGAAGAGCACGGCTTCGAACTGGCCGGAGGAATCCGAAAAGACGATGATGCCCATCTTGTTGCCGGTGCGTGTCTTGCGCTCCTGCTTGGAAATCACCGTACCCGCCAGCCGCCCGTTCGCAGCGCCCTGCTTCACCGCCGTCGAGAAGTCCGCGAAGGTCTGGACGCGCATCTTCTGAAGGATGTTGTTGTAGCTGTCGAGCGGATGGGCGGTCAGGTAGAAGCCCAGCACCTGGAATTCCTTAAGCAGCCGCTCCGAGGCAAGCCACGGCGAGAATGGCGGCAGGGCGATCTTTTCCGGACCTGAAGACAGCGCTCCGCCGAAGATATCGGACTGACCGCTCAGCTTGTTTTCTTGGGCGCGCTGCGCATAGCCGAGCACGCGGTCGAGGCCGGCTGAAAGCTGGGCGCGATCCAGATTGAAGCAATCAAAGGCGCCGGCATAGATCAGGCTTTCCAGCACACGGCGGTTCACCTGGCGCGGATCGATGCGCAGGCAGAAATCCTCGATGCTGGCAAAGGGCTTATCTCCGCGCATTTCGACGATGTGATCGACAGCGGATTCGCCGACACCCTTGAGAGCCGCAAGCGCGTAATAGATACGGTTATCGCCGGTCTCGAACTGGCGGAAGGAGGTCTGAACGGAGGGCGCGATGACCTCGATACCGAGGCGCTTGGCATCCTGCCGGAAGTCGTTGACCTTTTCGGTGTTCGACATATCGAGCGTCATCGACGCGGCCAGGAACTCGACCGGATAGTGCGCCTTCATATAGGCCGTCTGGTAAGAGACGATGGCGTAGGCGGCGGCGTGCGATTTGTTGAAGCCGTAGTTTGCGAACTTTGCGAGCAGTTCGAAGATGTTGTCGGCCTGCGGCTTCGACACGCCGTTCTTGACTGCGCCGTCAACGAAGCGCTCGCGCTGCTGGTCCATTTCGGCCTTGATCTTCTTACCCATGGCGCGACGCAGAAGATCGGCTTCGCCGAGCGAATAGCCCGACAGGACCTGGGCGATCTGCATCACCTGTTCCTGGTAGACGATAACGCCCTGCGTTTCCTTGAGAAGATGGTCGATCGTCGGGTGGATCGATTCCAGTTCTTCGTCACCGTGCTTGCGGGCATTGTAGGTGGGAATATTCTCCATCGGGCCGGGACGGTAGAGCGCCACGAGCGCGATGATGTCTTCGATGCAATCCGGCTTCATGCCGATCAGCGCCTTGCGCATGCCCGCACTTTCAACCTGGAACACGCCGACCGTCTCGCCGCGCGAGAGCATCTCGTAGGTCTTCTTGTCGTCGAGCGGGATCTTGGCGAGATCCACCTCGATGCCACGCTTCTTGCAGAAATCGACGGCGACCTTGAGCACGGTCAGCGTCTTCAGGCCAAGAAAGTCGAACTTCACGAGGCCGGCCTGCTCCACCCACTTCATATTGAACTGGGTGACCGGCATGTCGGAGCGCGGATCGCGATACATCGGCACGAGCTTCGACAGCGGGCGGTCGCCGATCACGATACCGGCGGCATGGGTCGAAGCGTGGCGATAGAGGCCTTCGATCTTCTGGGCGATATCCAAGAGGCGCGCGACGACCGGTTCCCTGGCGGCCTCCTCTTGCAGCTTCGGCTCTTCCTCGATCGCCTTGGACAGAGGCGTCGGGTTTGCCGGGTTGTTCGGCACGAGTTTGCAGATCTTGTCGACCTGGCCGTAGGGCATTTCCAGCACGCGGCCGACGTCGCGCAATGCGGCGCGCGCCTGCAGCGAACCGAACGTGATGATCTGCGCCACCTGCTCGCGGCCGTATTTCTGCTGCACGTAACGGATCACCTCTTCGCGGCGGTCCTGGCAGAAGTCGATATCGAAGTCCGGCATCGAGACGCGTTCCGGATTGAGGAAGCGCTCGAAAAGCAGCGAGAAGCGAAGCGGATCCACGTCGGTAATCGTCAGCGCGTAGGCGACCAATGAGCCCGCACCCGAGCCGCGGCCAGGGCCAACCGGGATGTCATGCTGCTTGGCCCATTTGATGAAGTCCGCAACGATCAGGAAGTAGCCGGGGAACTTCATGCGTTCGATAACGCTGAGCTCAAATTCCAGCCGCTCGCGGTAATCCTTCTCCTCATAGCCAGCCGACATGCCGAGGGTGGCAAGGCGCATGTCGAGCCCCTCCTCCGCCTGCCGGCGAAGTTCGAGCGACTCTGCGCGCTCTGCCTCCTCTGGATCATCGGTCGCACCGGTGAAGCGCGGCAGGATCGGCTTGCGGGTCTTCAGCACGAAGGAGCAGCGCCGGGCGATCTCGACGGTATTTTCCAACGCCTCCGGGAGATCAGCGAAGAGCTTTTCCATCTCCGCGCGGCTCTTCAGGTAGTGATCCGGCGAGAGACGGAAGCGGCTGTCGTCGGAGACGATGGCGTTATGGGCAACCGCCATCAGCGCGTCGTGCGCGTCGTAATCGTCACGGGTCGGGAAGAAGGCCTCATTGGTCGCGACCAGCGGCAGATCATGCTTGTAAGCAAGGCCGATGACCTTCTGTTCGTGCCGCTTGTCATAAGTGCCGTGCCGCTGCAGTTCGACATAAAGCCGGTCCCCGAAGATGCGCTTCAGCGTCAGCAGCCGTGTTTCCGCCGCGGCGGCATGACCGTCCTTGAGTGGCATGTCGACCGGGCCGGTCGCGGCACCCGTCAGGGCGATCAGCCCTTCCGTGCCGATCTCATCCAGCCAGGAGGAACGGATATGGATGGTCGAGTTGCCCTCGCCACCGAGATAGGCGCGGCTGACGAGATCGACCAGCCGTTCGTAGCCTGCATCGGTGGCGGACAGAAGCACGATGGAAGGCAGCTTGACCAGCGCCTGCTGGCCGCCCCGCTTCTCGGTTTCGAGACCGTCTTCCATATCGATCGACACCTGGCAGCCGATGATCGGCTGCAGCCCCTCATCCATCGCTTTCTGGGAGAACTCCAGTGCAACGAAGAGATTGTTGGTATCGGTAATGGCAATCGCCGGCTGGCTGTCGCCCGACGCCTTGTAGAGGATCTTTTTGAGGGGCAGCGCGCCTTCGAGCAGTGAATAGGCAGAGTGAACCCTCAGATGGACGAAGCCCGGTTTTCCGCCGATCGCACCCTGTTCCGCATCCGCCATGACATGCCCTTCCAACTGCCTCAATGAAGAATGCGCATTGTCGGCATTGAAGGCGATTCTGTCCAGAAAAAGTCCCGCTGCGGGATCGCACGGCTGCCATGCGATCCCCTGAATTCTTACATTGCCATGACGATCAGCGAGAAGCTGGCAATGAACATTGCGATGGAGGTGAATGCTGCGATATCACGGATCATGTCAGTCATTTGGCTCTCCTTTGCTCTTATGTTTTTACTTTGTTCCATGTATGTTCTATTGTCAACAGGATTACCCCCCGTTTCCGCAGGACATGGTTAACATCGGAGCATCTGGGCGATGGACACGCAGGAACTCAACGGCTTCATCGTCGAAGCCAAATCGCAGACCTATGTCGCCGGAGCGAAGGCGCAACCGTCCTACCGGATCGGCGCCCATGACATCGGCTACAAGCGCGGCATCTGGCGCTATCTCGACAGCTACTTCGGCGGCACGGATTTCGCAGGTCAGGAGGTGGTGTGGCTGGCAGAAAAGCCGGTCTGGGCGATGAACTACTTTGGGCGGATCATCGAGCCCGGGATCATCGACGGGACTGTCGCAGGCACCATCATCAGCGCGGCGCTGTCACAGCTCTACAAGCAGGGCCGCTTCCTCGGAGGCATGATCTTCGATCATTCGCTGGGGCGTTATGTCGATACGAGCGAAGGCGACTGCACGCATTTCCGTGGTCACGAATTCATTCTCGTGGATGGTCAAAAGGCCTATGAGCTCGATTATCGCGGCGGGCTGATTATCCCCTGATAATCAGAAATCCACGACCTTGCCGTCTGATATCGTCACGCGCCGATCCATGCGCCGGGCAAGCTCGTGATTATGTGTGGCGATCAGCGCGGCAAGACCGGACTGGCGCACCAGGGCCTCCAGAGCGTCGAAGACATAGCTGGCGGTTTCAGGGTCGAGATTGCCGGTCGGCTCGTCGGCCAGAAGCAGGCTCGGTGCATTGGCAACGGCGCGAGCGATTGCCACACGCTGCTGCTCGCCGCCGGAAAGCTCGCCCGGGCGATGCGTACCGCGGTGGCCGATGCGCATATAATCCAGAAGCATCTTTGCCCGCTCGCCCGCTTCCTTCCATGAGAGGCCGGCGATGAGCTGCGGCATCATGATGTTCTCCTGCGCCGAGAATTCCGGCAGCAGGTGATGGAACTGATAAACAAAGCCGATCTCACCGCGGCGGATGGCCGTGCGCTTGTCATCGGAAAGGCCATCACAGGGGCGACCGTTGACCGATACCTCGCCGCCGTCAGGATGCTCCAGCAGCCCTGCGATATGCAGCAGCGTCGACTTGCCTGTGCCTGACGGCGCCACCAGCGCCACCATCTCACCGCTCGACAGGGTGAAATCCGCACCCTTAAGGATGGTCAACAGCGTTTCGCCCTGGCCATAGTGGCGCTCGACGCCCGAAAGCTTGAGAACGACGTTGCGTTTCATGAATGCGGCATTCCTTGGATTGGGCCTTGGATTTGACCTTGGATCACGGCCTTATTCGTAGCGAAGGGCCTGAACGGGATCGAGGCGGGAGGCGCGCCAGGCGGGGAAGATCGTCGCGATGAAGGAGAGCGTCAATGCCATGATGACGACCGAAACCGTTTCGCTCACATCCATTTCCGCCGGAAGCTGACTCAGGAAGTAGAGCTGCGGATCGAAAAGCACCGTGCCAGAGACCCATGAGAAGAACTGGCGGATGGACTCGATGTTGATGCAGACGAACACGCCGAGCAAGACGCCGGCGATCGTGCCGACAATGCCGATCGCCGCGCCTGTCATAAAGAAGATACGCATGATGGCGCCGGCGCTTGCACCCATGGTGCGCAGGATCGCGATATCGCTGCCCTTGTCCTTCACCAGCATGATGAGGCCGGAGATGATGTTGAGCGCGGCGACGAGCACGATCAGCGTCAGGATCATGAACATCACGTTGCGCTCGACCTGCAGGGCGGAGAAGAAGGTCTGGTTGCGCTGGCGCCAATCGGTGATTAAGATCTGCCGGCCGGCCGCCTCCTCGACCTTGGGTCTCAGATTATCGATGTCGTCAGGGTTGTTGACGAAGAGTTCGATCGACTGCACCAGCCCGTCGGCATTGAAATAGAGCTGCGATTCCTCGAGCGGCATGTAGATGATCGAGGCATCGTATTCCGACATGCCAATCTCGAAGAGGCCGGAAATCTTGTAGGATTTGATGCGCGGATTGACGCCCATCGGCGTCACGTCGCCTTCCGGTGATGTCAGTGTAATCAGGTCGCCCGCCCGCAGTCCCAGCTGATCGGCCATGCGGCTTCCGACCAGAACGCCGTCGCCCGCGGCAAAACCCACCATATCACCGGACTTGATGTTGTCGGAAACCGTCTTGAGCTTGGTCAGGTCTTCGGCCCGCGTGCCACGCACCAGCGCGCCAGTGCTGCCGCCCGTCTGCGAAGAGGCCAGCACCTGGCCTTCCACTAACGGCAGCGCCATCTTGATGCCGGGTACGGCTTCGAATTTCTTCACGAGATCGGCATAATCGGTGAACGGACCATCGACCGGCTGGATGATCATGTGGCCGTTGATGCCGAGAATGCGGGAGACGAGCTCCGTGCGGAACCCGTTCATCACGGCCATGACGATGATCAGCGTCGCAACGCCCAGCATGATGCCGACGAAAGAGAAGCCGGCGATCACCGAGATGAAGGCCTCCTTGCGGCGGGCGCGCAGATAGCGCCACGCCACCAGGCGTTCGAAGGTAGAAAATGGCTTGCCAGCCGGACCCAAGCCGGATTTTGAACTCCGGTCCACTGCTGCCTCTGCCATTTCGCCTCCGTCTTTTTAAGCCACGAACCTGTTGATCGCCGCCTCGATGGTCATCGTCTCGCGGGCGCCGGTCTTGCGGTCCTTCACTTCCACTTCGCCGTTCGCGACCGCGCGCGGACCGGCAATAATCTGATACGGCACGCCGATCAGGTCGGCGGTCGCAAACTTTGTACCGGCGCGATCGTCCGTGTCGTCATAGAGGACGTCCTTGCCCGCCTTGGTCAGCGCCGCGTAAATCAGCTCGCAGGTACCGTCGCAGGCTTCGTCGCCGGCCTTCATGTTGATAACAACGACATCGAAGGGTGCGACCGACTCCGGCCAGATGATTCCGTTCTCATCATGCGATGCTTCGATGATGGCGGGAACAAGGCGCGTCGGGCCGATACCGTAAGACCCCATGTGAACGAAGTGTTCCTTGCCATCGGGACCTTGCACTTTCGCGCCCATCGGCTCGGAATACTTCGTACCGAAGTAGAAAATATGGCCGACTTCTATGCCGCGCGCAGAAAGACGCTCGCCTTCGGGAATGGCGTTGAAGGCCGACTCGTCATGCATTTCCGAGGTCGCGGCATAGAGCGACGTCCACTTGTCGAAAATCCCCTTCAGACCGTCGACGCTGTCGAAATCCGTGTTTTCCGCGGGGATATCGAAGTTGACGAAATCCTTGTGGCAGAAAACCTCGGACTCGCCGGTATCGGCAAGGATGATGAATTCATGGCTGAGATTGCCACCAATCGGGCCGGTATCGGCGCGCATCGGAATGGCGCGCAGGCCGAGACGATCGAAGGTGCGCAGGTAGGCGGTGAACATCTTGTTGTAGGAATGTTCCGCACCTTCGCGCGTCAGATCGAAGGAATAGGCGTCCTTCATCATGAATTCGCGCGAGCGCATGGTGCCGAAGCGCGGACGGATCTCGTCACGGAATTTCAGCTGAATGTGATAGAGATTGAGCGGCAGGTCCTTGTAGGACTTGACCGAAGAACGGAAGATATCCGTGATCATTTCTTCGTTGGTCGGGCCGTAGAGCATCGGACGGTCCTGGCGGTCCTTGATGCGCAGCATCTCCTTGCCGTAGGCGTCATAGCGGCCGCTCTCCTGCCAGAGCTCGGCCGACTGCAACGTCGGCATCGAAAGCTCGATGGCGCCCGCGCGGTTCTGCTCTTCGCGGATGATATTGTTGACCTTGTCCAGCACCTTCTTGCCCAGCGGCAGCCAGGAATAGATGCCCTGCGACTGCTGGCGGATCATGCCGGCACGCAGCATCAGCCGATGGGAGACGATTTCCGCCTCCTTGGGATTTTCCTTGAGGATGGGTATGAAGAAGCGGGACAGACGCATGGCGGATTCCGGTACAGTTGAGACGCCGCTTACCCAAGCGGAATCGACGGTCTTTGATAAAGATGGGAGCGTTCATAGCCGCTTCGCGACAGGAAAGAAACCCGCGACCGACGCGAGCAGCCTCCCGCAGACGCATGTTAGCGCCCATAAATTCAGCAGGCGCGAAAAAGCGCGCATTTATAAGGACTTGAAGGTAAATCTTGTCAACAGAAAAATTTTGCGTGAGTGTAGCAAAAATGCAAAAAAAGCTGATGACAAAGCACAATCTTTGGGCTAGTTTTAGCTCACAAAACAGGCAAGAAGGTTAAATTCTTGCCGAATTCGCGGTCAAGTCTTGGGAGGATCAGATCTTAGGCGCGCTTGTCGCTGCCCCGGTAACGGTTAAGGATCACGCGATACTTAAAACAAGGCTTTTAGCCTTGTTTTTTTTTGCTTTTTCGGCTCCCAGCTGTCCCGAAAATCAAGCCATCTTACGTTAGGTGAGCCCGCTTTCCGTTACGCAAGCTCTTTGCCTCACTTGCGTGACGTGCATATGACAGTTTTTCGCGGTTGCGTTTACATTTGCTCAAAGTTTGAGCAAAAGACATCCCTAATAGAAGCTAGGCCCTATTTGTGGAAGTGCGTCGAAGCCGAAGCCGAAATAAGTCGAGCAGACGTACCAGATGCCGTAAATGGCGCCGGAGACGAGCGTCGTCAGAGAGAAGACGAAAAGCGGACGAAAGCGCGTCGGCGCGCTCGGAACCGTGCCAAGCACGATGTCATTGTCCTCCGCCTGCGTGCGCAGGCCGATCGGCAGGACAGCAAAAAGCGTGATCCACCAAATGATGAAGTAGACTGCGAATCCCTGGAGGAAGGCCTGAAACATGTTGGTTCCCGTCGATATGCGCCTTACAGCATCGGGCTTTCCGAAAATCGGAATCGATTTTCGGAAAGCCCGATGCGTCGATTCAAAGAGGTAGAGCGTCCTTAGTGCGTCCGAATGGACGCACGGCGCTCCAGCGCTTCGTTTTGCGTGCTTATAAGCGGGAATGCTGGCCAATTCAAAGGCTGTAGATAATTTAGGTCACTCTGCCGCAGCGCGATCAGACCTGCTCCAGCTCAATGAGCGTCCCGAAGAAATCCTTCGGATGAAGGAAAAGCACTGGCTTGCCATGAGCACCGATCTTTGGCTCGCCGTTGCCAAGCACTCTCGCTCCTGACGCCGTAAGCCGGTCTCGGGCGGCGAGGATATCCTCGACCTCGTAGCAGATGTGGTGCATGCCGCCGGCAGGGTTCTTCTCGAGGAAGGCTGCAATCGGCGAGGCGTTACCGAGCGGCTCCAGTAACTCCACCTTGGTATTCGGCAGTTCCACGAAGACGACCGTGACACCATGCTCCGGCAGCGCCTGAGGCTCTGAGACCACGGCGCCCAGCGTGTCACGATAGCTTGCGGTCGCAGCAGCAAGATCGGGCACGGCGATGGCGATATGGTTCACCCGGCCGAGCATCGTTCAGACCCTGGTGATGAAAACAGTGACGACGGGCTTCTTGCCCCAGATGTGATTGGCGGCAGCGCGCACGGCGCGGCGCACAGCCTCCTGTACCATGTCGATATCCTTCCGGCGGGCGCGTGGAATGCTCTCAAACGCACTGATCGCGGCGTCGAACAACCCATCCTCCATATCCTCGCCCTCGTCATCATAGGCCGGCAGGCCGATCGCGACGAGATCGGGCTCGCCGATGATATCATAGCGGCTGTCAAGGACGATGCTGACGGCAACATGGCCGACATAGGCAAGCTTCTTGCGCTCGCCGATACCCATCTCATCAAAATCACCGATCAGCGACCCATCCTTGTAGATGCGGCCATGCGGCGCCTTGTCGATCACCTCGGCCGGCCCCGGCGCGAGCCGCAGCACGTCGCCGTTGCGCACACGCGGCACGGTCGCGATACCGGATTGTTCGGCAAGCTCCTTGTGGGCCGTCAGATGCGTCGCCTCGCCATGCACGGGCACGACGATCTTCGGCCGTGTCCATTCGTACATCTTCTGCAGCTCGTTGCGGCGCGGATGGCCAGAGACATGCACCAGCGCCTCTGTATCAGTGATGATGTGAACGCCCTGCTCCACGAGGCCATTCTTGATATCCTGGATCGCCTTCTCGTTACCGGGGATGGCACGCGAGGAGAAGACGACGATATCGTCGGCGGTGAACGCCACATTGCGCATCTCGTCACGGGAAAGCTTGGCAAGGGCAGCGCGCGGCTCGCCCTGGCTGCCGGTGAGAATGACCACGACCTTGTCGCGCGGAATGAAACCGTAATCCTCCTCGGAGATGAACGGCTTAATGCCCTCCATCAGTCCGATGTCCTGAGCGACATCGCACACGCGCTTCAGCGAGCTTCCGAGCAGCAGCACTTCGCGGCCCGCAGCTTCTGCGGCTTCGGCGACAGTGCGGATACGGCCGACATTCGAGGAGAAGGTGGTGATGGCCACGCGTCCCTCGGCATCTTCGATGATCTTGCGCAGGCTCTCCGAGACATCCTTCTCCGAGGGCGAAACGCCATCGCGCAGCGCATTGGTGGAGTCGCAGAGCAGTGCCAGCACGCCTTCATCGCCAAGCTGGCGGAAACGCGTCTCGTCGGTCAGAGGTCCAAGCGATGGCTCGTGATCGATCTTCCAGTCGCCGGTGTGGATGACATTGCCGAGCGGCGTGCGGATCATCAGCGACATCGGTTCGGGGATGGAGTGATTGACGGCAACACCTTCGATGCTGAAGGGACCGACATTGATCGTATCGCCCGCCTTGAAAATCGTCACCGGCACTTCGCCGATCGCATCCTTCTCGAAATTGCGCTTGGCTTCCAGCAGGCCGGCGGTGAAGGGCGAGGCGTAGACTGGAACATTCAGGCCCGGCCAGAGGTCGGCGAGCGCGCCGTAGTGATCCTCATGGGCGTGGGTGATGATGATCGCCTTGAGGTTCTTGCGCTCATTGGCGAGGAAGCGGATATCCGGCAGGACGAGATCGACGCCCGGTAAATCCGGCCCCGGAAAGGTAACGCCGCAATCCACCATGATCCACTGGCGATGATCCGCCGGGCCGTAACCGTACAGCGCGAGATTCATGCCGATCTCGCCGACGCCGCCCAGGGGCAGGAATACCAGTTCGTCCTGTTTCGCCATAATGTCTATTTTTTCCACTATCCAAAGAATACATCGCCGGCCGCAATCGGCATCATCCTGCCTGTGCCGGTATCGAGCATCAACAGGCCATTATCATCTATCCCGGCGAAATATCCGGAAATCGACCGGTCGGGCAGATTCACGGTTATCTTTTCGCCAATACCACAGGCGACGGCACGCCACCGCGCCGTGATCTCGGCAATACCCTGTCCTTCATTCCAGATATCCAGCACGTCGGCCATCGAGGCGAAGAGGTGGGCGAAGAGCTCTTCGGGCGAAGCTGCACTTCCCTGATCGCGCAGGCAGGTGACGGGATAGATAGGATTGTCGGGCATGACCGACACATTGATGCCGATGCCGATCACGACAGCGTGACGGCCATCCGCCAGCCGTTCACCTTCCACGAGGATGCCGCAGGTTTTCTTGCGACCGATCAGGATATCGTTCGGCCACTTCACCTCCAGCGGCTCGGCGCCGGGCGGCAGCACACTGCGGACCGCCTGATGCACGGCGACCGCGATTGCCAGCGGCAGGGAGGCAAGGCGCTCCATCGGCGCCGGATCGATGAGCAGAAGGGAAGCGTAGAGATTGCCGCGCTCCGAAACCCAAGGACGGCCCCGGCGGCCCCGGCCGCCGGTCTGTCTTTCAGCGGTCACCCAGAGCAGGCCGCCGTCCCCTGCCCGAGCCCGGGCAAGGCATTCCGTGTTGGTCGATGACGTATCCGACAAGGCCTCGTGCCTGATATCGCCGAGCGATATCCGGCGCCGCTTGTCGGAAAACATCAAAACAGCGTTGCTGCGGCGAGTTCAGCCGCGCCGCCGATCGGGCCGCCGATGAGAACATAGGCGGCGACGAAGAGACCGGAGAGACCGAAGACGAGGCGCAGCGAACCGGAGACGCGAGCGAATTCGCCGGTCGCCTCATCGAACCACATCAGCTTGATGACGCGCAGATAGTAGTAAGCGCCGACGACCGAGGCCAGAACACCGATGACGGCAAGCGCATAGAGCTTTGCCTCGATGGCGGCGACGAAGACGAAGTACTTCGCGAAGAAGCCTGCAAGCGGCGGGATACCGGCAAGCGAGAACATCAGCGCGGTCAGCACCACGGCCATGAAGGGGTTCGTCGTCGACAGGCCGGCGAGATCGCTGACATTCTCGACAACAGTGCCGTCCTTGCGGCGCATCGACATGATGATCGCGAAGGAGCCGAGCGTCATGACCATGTAGATCGCCATGTAGAGCATGACGCCGGTGACGCCCGTCTGGTTGCCGGCCGCAAGGCCGACCAGCGCATAACCCATGTGACCGATCGACGAATAGGCCATCAGTCGCTTGATGTTCTTCTGGCCGATCGCCGCAAACGAGCCGAGCAGCATGGAGGCGATCGAGATGAAGACGATGACCTGCTGCCAGTCGGTCAATACCGGCTGGAACGCGCTGATGACGATACGGGTCATCATCGCCATGGCGGCAACCTTCGGTGCGCTTGCGAGGAAGGCGGTGACCGGGGTCGGCGCGCCTTCATAAACGTCCGGCGTCCACATGTGGAAGGGAACGGCCGAGATCTTGAAGGCGATGCCGGCGAGGATGAAGACGAGGCCGAAGACCAGACCGAGCGAGCGTGCTCCTTCGACCGTGAGCGCCTGGGCAACCTCGGCGAAGTGCGTGTGGCCGGTGAAGCCGTAGACCAGCGACATGCCGTAGAGCAGCATGCCCGACGACAGGGCGCCGAGCACGAAATACTTCAGGCCGGCTTCGGTCGACTTCAGGCTATCGCGGTTGATCGCAGCGATGACGTAGATCGCCAGCGACTGCAGCTCGAGGCCGAGATAGAGCGCGATCAGGTCGTTAGCCGAGATCATCAGCATGATACCGAGTGTGCACAGCACCAGGAGAACCGGGAACTCGAACTTGTCGAGCTGGTTTTCTCTGGCGAGACCCATCGACATGAACAGCGCAACGAAGGATCCGATCAGCGCCAGCACCTTCATGAAGCGTGCGAAGCCGTCAGCGAGATAAACCCCGCCATAGGCAAGGCCGTCGCCAGGGATGAAGATCAGCCAGAGGCCGGAGATGGCGATCACGATCATCGCCAGCGTGCTGACGAGCGGCCCGGACCGCTCGCCCGCGAAGACGCCGATCATGAGCAGCACGAGGGCACCGATCGCGAGGATGATTTCCGGCGCGGACAGGTACAGGCTCAGGGAGATTGTTTCAGCAGTCATGTCCTAAAGTCCCGTCATTTCATCGACAGCGCAACATTCTGCGCTGCCTGCACTGCGGCCGAATAGCTGTTGATCAGATGGTCTACGGAAGCTGCGGTCGCATCGAAGACCGGAGCCGGATAGACACCGAAGAAAATGGTGAGCGCGATCATCGGGTAGAGGATGATCTGTTCACGCGGCGAAAGGTCGAGCAGTGCCTTCAGCTTTTCCTTCTCCAGCGCGCCGAAGATCACCCGGCGATAGAGCCAGAGCGCATAGGCGGCCGAGAGAATGACGCCGGTGGCTGCAAAAAGCGCAACCCAGGTATTGGCGCGGAAGACACCGATCAGGGTCAGGAATTCGCCGATGAAGCCCGACGTGCCCGGCAGGCCGACGTTCGCCATGGTGAAGACCATGAAGGCGACGGCATATTTCGGCATGTTGTTGACGAGGCCGCCATAGGCGTTGATCTCGCGGGTGTGGGTGCGGTCATAGACGACGCCGACGCAGAGGAAGAGAGCGGCCGAAACGATACCATGCGACAGCATCTGGAAGATCGAACCCTGCAGACCCTGTGCATTGGCCGCGAAGATGCCCATCGTCACGTAGCCCATGTGGGCAACCGAAGAATAGGCGATCAGCTTCTTCATGTCGTCCTGCATCATCGCAACCAGCGAGGTGTAGATGATAGCGATCACGGACATGGCGAAGACGAGCGGCGCGAAATAGTCCGATGCGACCGGGAACATGCCGATCGAGAAGCGGATCAGACCGTAGCCGCCGAGCTTCAGGAGCACGCCCGCCAGGATGACGGAACCGGCCGTCGGCGCCTGGACGTGCGCATCCGGGAGCCAGGTGTGGACCGGCCACATCGGCATCTTCACCGCGAAGGAGGCGAAGAAGGCCAGCCACAGCCAGGTCTGCATCGCCGGCGGGAACTTGTAGTCCAGAAGCTGGGCGATATCGGTCGTGCCGGCCTGCCAGTACATGGCCATGATGGCGAGCAGCATCAGCACCGAGCCGAGCAGCGTATAGAGGAAGAACTTGTAGCTCGCATAAACGCGGCTCGCACCACCCCAGACACCGATGATGAGGAACATCGGAATGAGGCCGCCTTCGAAGAAGACGTAGAAGAGAACGATATCGAGCGAAACGAAGACACCGACCATCATCACTTCGAGGATGAGGAAGGCAATCATGTATTCCTTCATACGCTTCTCGATCGAGAGCCAGCTTGCGAGCACGCAGAAAGGCATCAGGAAGGTCGTAAGGATGATGAACAGCATGGAGATGCCGTCCACACCGACATGGTAGCCGATGCCGGTGCCGAGCCAGCTATGCTGCTCGATCATCTGGAAGCCCGGATTGGCGTTGTCGAAGCCGATCCAGATGAAGAGCGAGAGGATGAAGGTGAAGACCGTGGTGATCAAAGAGATCCACAGCACGTTCTTGCGGCCATTCTCGGTTTCGCCGTTCATCAGCAACAGGAGCACCACGCCGACGAGCGGCAGGAAGGTGACCGTTGAAAGAATAGGCCAATCGGTCATCAGAAGGAACTCCCGAGCATCATCCAGGTAACGAGCGCCGCAACGCCGATCAGCATCGCGAAGGCATAGTGATAGAGGTAGCCGGTCTGCAGGCGCACGACGCGGTCGGTCACGTTGACCACGCGGGCAGCGACGCCGTTCGGACCGTAGGCATCGATGACGCCGACGTCACCCTTCTTCCACAGGAAGTTGCCAAGCGCCTTGGCAGTGCGGACGAAGAGGAAGTCGTAGAGTTCATCGAAGTACCACTTGTTGAGCAGGAACTGGTAGAGAACACGGTGCTGCTGAGCGAGCTTGCGCGGCGTCGAGGGCGACCGGATGTACATGTACCAGGCGGTCACGAAGCCGAGCAGCATGGCGATGAATGGGCTGAGGCCGACCCAGGCTGGAACGTGATGGAACTCTTCCACCAGTTCGTTCTCGGCGCCGGTGAAGAGCGCGCCCTTCCAGAACTCGGCATATTCCTCGCCGTAGAAACGGCCTTCGAAGAGCACGCCGGCAAAAACTGCACCGATGGCGAGGAGGTAGAGCGGCACCAGCATGACCTGCGGCGACTCGTGGACATGATGCATGACCTCATGCGAAGCGCGCGGCTTGCCGTAGAAGGTCATGAAGATCAGGCGCCAGGAATAGAAGCTCGTGAACAGAGCGGCAATGACCAGCAGCGTGAAGGCGAAGCCGGCCACCGGGGAATGCGATGCATAGGCAGCTTCGATGATGACGTCCTTCGAGAAGAAGCCTGCAAAGCCGACCGGGGTGAAGGGAATGCCGACACCGGTGATCGCCAGCGTGCCGATGATCATCATCCAGAACGTCGCCTTGATGTGCGGACGCAGCCCGCCCATGTAGCGCATGTCCTGCTCGCCATCGACGGCGTGAATGACCGAACCGGCGCAGAGGAAGAGCAGAGCCTTGAAGAAGGCGTGCGTGAAGAGGTGGAAGATTGCCGCGCCATAGGCACCGACACCGAGAGCGACGAACATGTAGCCGAGCTGCGAGCAGGTCGAATAAGCGATGACGCGCTTGATGTCGTTCTGCACGAGACCGACGGTCGCCGCGAAGAAGGCGGTGATCGCACCGATGATCGTAACGACCACGAGCGCATCCGGCGAGTGTTCGAAGATCGGCGACATGCGGGCGACGAGGAAGACGCCGGCGGTCACCATAGTTGCGGCATGGATGAGTGCGGAAACCGGCGTCGGGCCTTCCATGGCGTCCGGCAGCCAGGTGTGCAGCAGGAACTGTGCCGACTTACCCATCGCGCCCATGAAGAGCAGCAGGCAGGCGCCGGTCAGCGCATGCGCCTTGTCGAGATGCATGCCGAAGAGGTTCAGGACCACTTCGCCGGCTTCACCGCCGCCTTCCGCCGGAGCGAAGGTCGCAGCATTGGCGAAGATCGTATCGAGATTGATCGAGCCGAACAGCACGAAGACGGTGGCGATGCCGAGCACGAAGCCGAAATCGCCGACGCGGTTGACGATGAAGGCCTTTATTGCAGCCGCCGATGCCGAGGGCTTCTTGTACCAGAAGCCGATCAGCAGATACGAGGCCAGACCCACACCTTCCCAGCCGAAGAACATCTGCGCGAGGTTGTCGGAGGTCACCAGCATGAGCATGGCGAAGGTGAAGAGCGACAGATAGGCGAAGAAGCGCGGGCGGTGCGGATCGGTGTGCATGTAACCGATCGAGTAGATGTGCACCAGCGTCGAGACCGTGTTGACGACGATCAGCATGACCGAGGTCAGCGTATCGACACGCAGCGACCAGGACACGTCGATCCCGCCGGACTGGATCCAGCGCAGAACCTCGACCTTGATAGCGCCCTCGGGATGGCCGAGCGCGACCGTGAAGAAGACGACCCAGGACAGAACGGCGGCGACGATCATCAGGCCGCTGGTGACATATTCCGACGCCTTGGCGCCGATCGCGCGGCCGAAGAGGCCGGCGATGATCGCGCCGATGAGGGGAAGGAAGACGATAGCCTTATAGAGGAACATGAGCCGCTCAGCCCTTCATCATATTGACGTCTTCGACCGCGATCGAACCGCGGTTGCGGTAGAAGACAACGAGAATTGCAAGACCGATCGCCGCTTCGGCAGCAGCAACGGTCAGAATGAACAATGCGAACACCTGGCCGACGATGTCGTTGAGGAACGATGAGAAGGCGACCATGTTGATGTTGACCGACAGCAGGATCAATTCGACCGACATCAGGATGACGATGACGTTCTTTCGGTTCAGGAAGATGCCGAAGATGCCGATCGTGAAGAGGATGGCGCTGACCGTGAGATAGTGGGAGAGTCCGATGACCATGTTCTTTGTTCCTTGACCTCTCGGTTCAGTTCACGCCCTGGCCCGGCTTGACCTTGACCACCTCGACGGCAGTCGCGGGCGTGCGGGCAACCTGGCGGGAAATATTCTGCCGCTTGATGTTGGTGCGATGCCTCAGCGTCAGCACGATCGCGCCGATCATGGCGACCAGCAGGACCAGACCGGCGATCTGGAAGAAGTAGACGTAATTCGTGTAGAGCACGTCGCCGAGCGCGGCCGTATTGGTGCGCTCTGTGAGAGCCGGAATCGGCATGGCGACCGTCTTGGCGACCTCCGGCGAGATCACGCTGCCGCCGACGACGACGATGAGCTCAGCAGCGAGGATGAGGCCGATCAGCGCGCCGATCGGCGCATATTCGAGAACACCGGCGCGAAGCTCAGTGAAGTCGATGTCGAGCATCATCACCACGAAGAGGAAGAGAACCGCAACCGCGCCGACATAGACGACGAGCAGGATCATCGCCAGGAATTCGGCACCCAGCAGCAGGAAGAGACCGGCTGCATTGAAGAACACCAGGATCAGGAACAGAACCGAGTGAACCGGGTTCTTCGCCCAGATGACCATGAACGCCGACGCTATCGCGACAAAGGCGAAAAGATAGAAAAATAGAGCCTGCAGACCCATGTTGGTGCCTTTTTCATCTTCCCCCGGGCAGCCGGGAGTTTCCCTGCCCGATAGGACCTCGCACAGCCTTCGCCGGCAAAGCCCCGGTGCATGTTGACCGCGGCAGGCAAGAGCGCCCTCTCCGCGGCATTTCAAATCTCAATCAGCGGTACGGCGCGTCGATCGCAATGTTACGGGCGATTTCACGCTCCCACCGGTCGCCGTTTTCGAGCAGCCGCTGCTTGTCGAAGTAGAGCTCTTCACGAGTCTCGGTGGCGAATTCGAAATTCGGGCCTTCGACGATCGCATCGACCGGGCATGCCTCCTGGCAGAAGCCGCAATAGATGCATTTCACCATATCGATATCGTAACGCACCGTGCGGCGCGTGCCATCGTTGCGGCGCGGGCCGGCTTCGATGGTGATCGCCTGAGCGGGACAGATCGCTTCGCACAGCTTGCAGGCGATGCAGCGTTCTTCACCGTTCGGATAACGGCGCAGCGCATGTTCGCCGCGGAAGCGCGGACTGACCGGACCCTTTTCGAAGGGGTAGTTGATCGTCGCCTTCTGCTTGAAGAAGTAGCGCATTGACAGGAAGAAGGCGCCGACGAATTCCTTGAGGAAAAGCGAGTTGATGGAGGCGGACAGGCTTCCCATCTTATTCTCCAATTTTGCCGGAAACGAGGTTGGACATCAGCCGGCCCATCCCGTCAGTTTCAGCACGAATGCAACGATGACGACCATGGCGAGCGACAGCGGAAGGAAGACCTTCCAGCCGAGACGCATGAGTTGGTCGTAGCGGTAACGCGGCACGAAAGCCTTGACCATGGCGAACATGAAGAACACCAGGCACGCCTTCAGCATGAACCAGATGATGCCGGGCACCCAGTTGATGAGCCAGAAGTCGACCGGCGGCAGCCAGCCACCGAGGAAGAGGATCGTCGTCAGCGAGCACATCAGGACGACGGCCGCATATTCGCCGAGCATGAACATCATGTACGGAGCAGAGCCGTATTCGACCATGAAGCCGGCGACGAGTTCCGATTCGGCTTCCGGAAGGTCGAAGGGCGGGCGATTCGTCTCGGCGAGCGCCGAAATGAAGAAGACGATGAACATCGGGAACAGCGACAGCCAGTGCCAGTCGAGGAACGATGCCGGCAGGCCGAGCATGGTGCCAAGGCCCGTATGCTGCGCATTGACGATATCGGTCAGGTTCAGCGAACCGACGCAGAGGAGTACCGTGACGATGACGAAGCCGATCGAAACCTCATAGGACACCATCTGCGCTGCCGAGCGCAGCGCGCCGAGAAACGGATACTTCGAGTTCGAAGCCCAGCCGCCCATGATGATGCCGTAGACCTCGAGCGACGAGATCGCGAAGATATACAGAATACCGACATTGATGTTGGCAATCACCCAGCCGTCGGCGAGCGGCACGACCGCCCAGGTCGACAGCGCCAGAAGCACGGTGACCAGCGGAGCCAGCAGGAAGACCGCCTTGTTGGCGCCGGCCGGAATAACCGGCTCCTTGAAGACGAATTTCAGAAGGTCGGCGAAGGACTGGAACAGGCCGAAGGGACCGACGACATTCGGGCCGCGGCGAAGCTGGACGGCAGCCCAGATCTTGCGGTCGGCAAGCAGGACGTAAGCGATGAAGACCAGCAGGCAGACGAGCAGCAGCAGCGACTGACCGATCATGATGATCGCCGGCCAGACATAGGTCGAGAAGAAAGAATCCATGAGTTCCTGCCCTTACTCTGCCGCGACTTTGAAATTGTTGCGGGCCAATGCCGAGCACTCGGCCATGACAGCCGAGGCGCGCGCTATCGGGTTCGTCAAATAGAAGTCTTTGACCGGCGACGCAAACCCGGATTTGTTCATCTTGCCGGCTTTTTTCGCCAGTGCGGCAATTTGGGCGCTGTTACCTTCGGCGATCTCGTCGACAGCCGCAAAATGCGGGAATGCCGCATAGAGCTTGCCGCGCAATTCGCCGAGGGAATCAAAGGGGAGCTTCTTGCCGAGCACGTCGGAAAGGGCGCGAATGATCGCCCAGTCTTCGCGGGCGTCGCCCGGTGCGAAGCCGGCGCGGCTGCCGATCTGGACGCGGCCTTCGGTGTTGACCCAGGTGCCGGACTTTTCCGTATAGGCGGCAGCCGGCAGGATGACGTCGGCACCATGTGCGCCGTTATCGCCATGCGAGCCGATGTAGACCGTGAACTTCGCGGTCTTGGCTGCGAGGTCGAACTCATCGGCACCGAGCAGGAAGAGCACGTCCATGGCCTTCAGCATTTCGGCAGCGTTGACGCCCTTGGCGCCTGGCACGAAGCCGAGATCGAGGCCGCCGACGCGGGAAGCCGCAGTGTGCAGAACGGCAAAGCCGTTCCAGCCATCGGCGATCGCGCCGACATTGACGGCGAGCTTGGCGGCTGTTGCGAGAACGCCTGCGCCATCGGTACGGGTCAGAGCACCCTGGCCGATGATGATCATTGGCTTGGACGCCTTGGAAAGAACCTCTGCGAAGGCGTGGCCGCCGTCGAGAATGTCCTTCAACGTGTCCGGACCAGCACCGAGGTAATCATACTTGTAGCGCATTTCGCCACCCTCACCAATCACGCCGATCGGGAAGCCGCCGCGACGGTAACGCTTGCGGATACGGGCGTTGAGGATTGCAGCCTCGAAGCGCGGGTTCGCGCCGATGATGAGCAGCGCGTCAGCCTGTTCGATGCCCGCAATGGTCGGGTTGAAGAGGTAGCTTGCGCGGCCGAGCGACGGATCAAGTGCCGCCCCATCCTGGCGACAGTCGAGGTTCTCGGAACCGAGCGACTTCACCAATTCGGAGAGTGCGTACATTTCTTCGACCGAAGCGAGGTCACCGGCGATCGCACCGATCTTGTCGCCCGATGTCGCAGAAACGGCTGCCTTGATGGCGCCGAAGGCTTCGCCCCAGGTCGCCGGCTGCAGACGGCCGCCCTTGCGGACATAGGGCCGGTCGAGGCGCTGCGTCTTCAGGCCGTCCCATACGTGGCGGGTCTTGTCCGAAATCCACTCTTCGTTCACGGCTTCATTGACGCGCGGCAGAATGCGCATGACTTCGCGGCCACGCGTATCGACACGGATCGCGGAGCCGACGGCGTCCATGACGTCGATCGATTCGGTCTTGTTCAGTTCCCACGGACGAGCCGTGAAAGCGAAGGGCTTGGAGGTCAAAGCGCCGACCGGGCAGAGATCGACGACGTTGCCCTGCAGCTCGGACGTCATGGCCTGCTCGAGATAGGTGGTGATTTCGGCGTCTTCGCCGCGGCCGATCAGGCCGAGTTCGGAGATGCCGGCGACCTCAGTCGTGAAACGGACGCAGCGCGTGCAGTGAATGCAGCGGTTCATGACCGTCTTGACGAGCGGGCCGATATACTTGTCCTCGACCGCGCGCTTGTCTTCCTGATAGCGCGACGTGTCGATGCCGAAGGCCATGGCCTGGTCCTGCAGGTCGCATTCGCCACCCTGATCGCAGATCGGGCAATCGAGCGGATGGTTGATCAGCAGGAATTCCATCACGCCTTCGCGGGCCTTCTTGACCATCGGCGTGTTGGTGAAGACTTCGGGCAGTTCGCCGTTCGGGCCGCCGCGGATATCGCGCACGCCCATGGCGCAGGAAGCCTGCGGCTTCGGCGGGCCGCCCTTGACCTCGACGAGGCACATGCGGCAGTTGCCGGCAACCGACAGACGCTCATGGAAGCAGAAGCGCGGAACTTCAGCACCGGCTTCTTCGCATGCCTGAAGCAGCGTGAAATGATCCGGAACTTCGATCTCGTTACCGTCAATCCTCAGTTTTGCCATCGTCACTCAGTCCTGTTTCCCATTCGCCGGGTACCGGCAAACAAACCTATTTTTGCAACATCCATATTGCCAAGGCGGTTATTTCATCCGTCCTGGCGCTGGTATTGCCCAAATTTTCTTTCGCTGGTTCCGAGACCCGGAACCCGCCAGCGGCATTGCGACCCGGAGCCCCTGCCCCGTCGGTCGATCCGCCATTCCTCCAGCCATCGCATTCGGCCGGAAATCTACTTCTTCCTGCGTCCCCGCGTCGCCAGCACCTTGGCCTGGCCGACCCAGTCGTCGCGCAAGATACGGCCGTCAACGCCGAGTTCGGCATCCAGGTTCGCAATCTCAGCATCGCTCCATGCCGCGATATCGGCGAAGGTGCGGATGTCCCTTCCGTTTAGCACCTGCTCCAGCTTCGGACCGATGCCGGCGATCAGCTTGAGGTCGTCAGCCTTCCTGGACCTTGCGGCCGGCTTGGCCTTGGCAGCCGCCGCAGGCTTGGCACTCTTCTCGGCCGGGGCCTTGGTGGAAACCACGGTCAGCTTCGGCTTTGCCGCCTTGCGAACCGGCTCGGTCTTTTCAGCCGGCCGGCGGATATTCTCCGGACGGACATCCATCTCCGGCGCGTCTTCATCTGGCGGCGTTTCGTCGAGTGCTGCGGCTGCCATGTTCGCCGTTTCGAGCGCACCCTGCAGCACGCCGAAGAAGGCGCCAGCCATCTGTGTGGAGAGGCCGAAACCGATCGCCGTCGCAGCGGCAAATGCCGCAGCCGGATGGGCCATCAGCGGATGAATAGGCATGGCGCGCGCATTTTCCAGCATGCCGGCAGCAAGACGGCCGAAGTCAGCCGCGAAATCAGCTGCCCCTTCCCTCACCTTGCTGTCGGACGTGCTGGTCGTCATGCGCTTACTCCGCCGCCTCCAGAACCGCGCCGTGATCGAGGGCATTGGCCGTGTACTGGTCGATGCGGGCTTCGATTTCCGGACGGAAGTTACGGATCAGACCCTGCACCGGCCATGCGGCGGCATCGCCGAGCGCACAGATGGTGTGGCCTTCGATCTGCTTGGTGACCTGGAACAGCATGTCGATTTCGCGCTTCTGCGCGTTGCCGCGCGCCATACGCTCCATCACGCGCCACATCCAGCCCGTGCCCTCGCGGCACGGCGTGCACTGGCCGCAGCTCTCATGCTTGAAGAAGGCCGAGATGCGGGCAATCGCCTTGATGACGTCGGTGGACTTGTCCATGACGATCGAGGCAGCCGTACCGAAGGAGGACCCGACGGCGCGCAGGCCGTCGAAGTCCATCGGGCAGTCCATGATGTCCTTGGCCGGAACGATCGGGCAGGATGCGCCGCCCGGAATGACGGCAAGCAGGTTGTCCCAGCCGCCGCGGATACCGCCGGCATGCTTGTCCACCAGCTCGCGGAAGGTGATGCCCATTTCTTCTTCGACGGTGCACGGCTTGTTGACGTGACCAGAAAGCATGAACAGCTTGGTGCCGACATTGTTTGGACGGCCGATGGACGAGAACCAGCCGGCGCCACGACGCAGGATGGTCGGAGCAACGGCGATCGATTCGACGTTGTTGACCGTCGTCGGGCAGCCATAGAGGCCCATGTTTGCCGGGAATGGCGGCTTCAGGCGCGGCTGGCCCTTCTTGCCCTCGAGGCTTTCGAGCAGCGCGGTTTCTTCACCGCAGATATAAGCGCCGGCGCCATGATGGACATAGATGTCCATGTCCCAGCCGAGCTTGTTGTTCTTGCCGAGAAGGCCGGCATCGTAGCATTCATCGATTGCCGCCTGCAGGGCTTCGCGCTCGCGGATATATTCGCCGCGCACATAGATATAGGCAGCGTTCGCACCCATGGCGAAACTTGCGATCACGCAGCCTTCGATCAGCGTGTGCGGATCGTTGCGCATGATGTCGCGGTCCTTGCAGGTGCCGGGCTCCGATTCGTCGGCATTGACGACGAGGTAATGCGGACGGCCGTCGCTCTGCTTCGGCATGAAGGACCACTTGAGACCGGTTGGGAAGCCTGCGCCGCCACGGCCGCGAAGGCCGGATGCCTTCATCTCGTCGATGATCCAGTCGCGGCCCTTTTCGAGGATCTGTTTGGTGCCATCCCAATGGCCGCGGCTCATCGCGCCTTTCAGGGATTTGTCCTTGAGGCCGTAGATGTTGGTAAAGATGCGGTCTTTATCTTGCAGCATGTCTCACACCTCTTACCGCGGCTTCTTGCCGAAGACCTTGATATATTCCGCTTCGCCGCCCTTGGCGAGCGCCTTGGCCTGTTTGACCCAGTCGTCGCGCTCAATGCGGCCGCGGAAATTCAGGAAGCTATCGACCCATTCGCGTTCGGCCTTCTTCCAGCCCGCGATCTGCGCGAAGGTGAAGATGCCGATTTCATGTAACGTCGCTTCGATCTTCGGGCCGACGCCGGAGATCATCTTGAGATCATCGGGAGCAGCGGGCTTTTCGATGCCGGCCGGACGATTCTTGTCGGTCAGCGACGGCTTTGCGGTGGTTTCAGCAGCAGTCGCCTTCGGCGCCGGCTCGGAAGCGGCAGTGCCAGACAGCGGCTGAACTTCGGCAGCCTTCGCATTCTTGGCCGATGCCTTGGGCGAGGTTGCCGGCGTCTTCAGCGAGGCGTTGGTCTCGGCATCGGTGCTCTTCGGGCGAGCGGCCTCGGAAGGCGGAACCGGCGCACCGTCGGCAGCAGCCGGGGCTTTGCCAGCCCGGGTGCGGGTCACAGTAACGTCGTCGAGAAGCGTCGTCGGGCCGCCCTCGGGCGAGGACAGGTGACGGTCGATCTGCGGACCGACCTTGACGCTGGTGCCGTTGCCGGCAGCAAACGTATCGATGATCTCTTCCAGGCGTTCCGGCGTCAGGTCCTCATAGGTGTCCTTGCCGATCATCACCATCGGAGCGTTGACGCAGGCCCCGAGACATTCGACCTCTTCCCAGGACAACGTGCCTTCAGCGTTGCGTTCGAACGGGTGCTGGTGGATCTTGCTGCGGCAGACGCCCATCAGCTTTTCCGAACCGCGCAGCATACACGGTGTCGTGCCGCAGACCTGCACGTGAGCGCGGGTGCCGACCGGATGCAGCTGGAACTGGGTGTAGAAGGTCGCGACTTCGAGAACACGGATATAGGCCATGTCCAGCATGTCGGCGATCTTTTCGATCGCCGGGCGGGTGACCCAACCATCCTGCTCCTGCGCACGCATCAACAGCGGAATGACCGCGGACTGCTGACGGCCTGCGGGATATTTCTGAATCGTCTTTTCCGCCCAGACCGCGTTTTCATCGCTGAAAGCGAATGCGGCCGGCTGGAATTGATCTTCGGCTAATCGACGAACGGACATTCTTCCTCACGCCTTGTCAGTTTAGCGTTCCACACCGCGAAGCAGTCAGAGACTGCATTTCACAGGCATAGGCCGACTGGTCTTTTTGCATAAATACCACAAACTTGCCGCCGTTCGGCACGGCGGCCTTGATTTGATAGCCCTTGGACAAAAGGTCGCCCATGGACGATTGCTCTGCCGGCGGCTGCGCTTCCTCGTGGCCCAGCGGCGTGCCGAGCTTTCCGGCTTCCTGCGCAAAGGCAGCGGAAGCCGAAAGAAGGAGTGCTGCTGCAAGCGACAGAGCCTGCATTACCGGTCCACCTCGCCGAACACGATGTCGAGCGAGCCGAGAACGGCCGCGACGTCGGCAAGCTGGTGACCACGGCACATGAAGTCCATCGCCTGCAGATGCGCATAACCCGGAGCACGAATCTTGCAGCGATAGGGCTTGTTGGTGCCGTCGGAAACGAGATAGACGCCGAACTCACCCTTCGGCGCTTCGACGGCAGCGTAAACCTCGCCGGCGGGAACGTGATAGCCTTCAGTGTAGAGCTTGAAGTGGTGGATCAGCGCTTCCATCGAACGCTTCATCTCGCCACGCTTCGGCGGAACGACCTTGCCGTCGATCGAGGAGAACGGTCCCGTCTTGGCATCACCGAGCAGGCGGTTCACGCACTGCTTCATGATCTTCACGGATTCGCGCATCTCGATCATGCGGATCAGGTAGCGATCGTAGTTGTCGCCGTTCTTGCCGACCGGAATGTCGAACTCGAGATCCGAATAGCATTCATAGGGCTGCGCGCGGCGCAGGTCCCAGGCCGCGCCCGAACCGCGCACCATGACGCCCGAGAACCCCCAGGCCCAGCAATCTTCCAGCGAGACGACGCCGATATCGACGTTACGCTGCTTGAAGATGCGGTTGCCGGTCAGAAGGTCGTCGATATCGTCGAGCTTGCCGGGGAATTCGTCGCACCATTTGCCGATATCCTGCACGAGCTGTTCCGGCAGGTCCTGGTGAACGCCGCCCGGACGGAAGTAAGCGGCATGCATGCGGGAGCCGCTGGCGCGCTCATAGAACACCATCAGCTTTTCGCGCTCTTCGAAGCCCCAGAGCGGCGGCGTCAGCGCACCGACGTCCATAGCCTGCGTGGTGACGTTCAGCAGATGCGACAGGATACGGCCGATTTCCGAATAAAGGACACGGATGAGCTGGCCGCGAATCGGGATTTCCAGGCCGATCAATTTCTCGACGGCCAGCGCATAGGCATGCTCCTGGTTCATCGGCGCCACGTAGTCGAGGCGATCGAAATAGGGAACGGCCTGCAGGTAGGTCTTGGTTTCAATCAGCTTTTCGGTCCCGCGGTGCAGCAGGCCGATATGCGGATCGACGCGCTCCACGATTTCGCCATCAAGCTCCAGCACAAGACGCAGAACGCCGTGCGCTGCCGGATGCTGCGGCCCGAAATTGATGTTGAAGTTACGGACGTTATGTTCGGTCATGGCGATGGGCTCGCTTTTTCGGGTAGTCAGTGAACGGCGGGCAAAAACCCGCCACACGCCTCAAACTTACTGCTTCGCCTTTTCGTCGCCCGGCAGCACGTATTCCGTGCCTTCCCAGGGGGACAAGAAATCGAAATTGCGGAATTCCTGCTTCAGCTCGACAGGCTCGTAAACGACGCGCTTTGCCGCATCGTCGTAGCGAACCTCGACGAAACCGGTCGTCGGGAAATCCTTGCGCAGCGGATGCCCCTCGAAACCGTAGTCGGTCAGGATGCGGCGCAGGTCCGGATGGCCGGTGAAAAGCACGCCGTACATGTCCCAGGTCTCGCGTTCGAACCAGTCGGCGCCCGGATAGACGGCGCAGGCGGACGGAACCGGCGTATCTTCGTCGGTCGCCAGCTTCACGCGGATGCGCAAGTTCTTCTTCGGAGACAGAAGATGATAGACGACGTCGAAGCGCAGTTCGCGCTGCGGCCAGTCGACGCCGCAAATATCCGTCAGGTTGACGAAACCGCACTTGGCGTCGTCGCGCAAGAAGGTCAGCAGCGGGATCAGATTGTCGCCGGTCGTCGTCAGCGTCAGCTCGCCATATTTGAGCTGCGAGGCAGCAATCAGATTGCCGCGCGCCTCCGAAAGGTACGACGAAAGCTCAGTGAGGGCTTCGCTCATAATGTCCAGTCCTTGCCCTTAGCGTTCGATCGTGCCGGTGCGGCGGATCTTCTTCTGCAGCAAAAGCACGCCATAAAGCAGCGCCTCTGCCGTGGGGGGACAGCCCGGCACGTAGATGTCGATCGGCACGACGCGGTCGCAACCACGAACAACCGAATAGGAATAGTGATAGTAGCCGCCACCGTTGGCGCAGGAGCCCATCGAGATGACGTAACGCGGTTCCGGCATCTGGTCGTAGACCTTGCGGAGAGCGGGCGCCATCTTGTTGGTCAGCGTGCCGGCGACGATCATGACGTCGGACTGGCGCGGCGAGGCGCGCGGCGCGAAACCGAAGCGCTCGACGTCGTAACGCGGCATGGAGAGCTGCATCATCTCGACGGCGCAGCAGGCAAGACCGAAGGTCATCCACATCAGCGAGCCGGTACGAGCCCAGTTGATCAGCTCATCGGTCGAGGTAACGAGAAAACCCTTGTCGGCGAGTTCGTTGTTGATCTCGCCGAAGAACGCGTCGTTGCTGCCGATCGGCTTACCGGTCGAGGGATCGATGATCCCCTTCGGCTGCGGCGCGACGAGCGTCTGATTGCCAGCGGGGGCTACTCCCATTCCAGGGCTCCCTTCTTCCATTCATAGATAAAGCCGATGGTCAGCACGAGGAGGAAGACCATCATGGACCAGAAGCCGAACCAGCCGATGGCGCCGAAGGAGACGGCCCACGGAAAGAGAAAGGCGACCTCAAGGTCGAAGATGATGAAGAGAATCGACACGAGGTAGAAGCGGATGTCGAACTTCATGCGGGCGTCGTCGAATGCGTTGAAGCCGCATTCGTAAGCCGAGAGCTTTTCCGAATCGGGCGCCTTGAAGGCAACGGCAAACGGCGCAATGAGCAGCGCCAGGCCGATGACGAGCGCGATACCGATGAAAATAGCGATCGGAATATAGGAACTGAGCAGTTCAGTCATCATGTTCATCCCTGCTTGCCGGCGGCGCCTGGCGGCGCAACTGGGCAAATGCCCGGCAAGCGAACGTGCGTTGCAACAAGCCGTGGTTAGCGCAGCCGGAGCCCCGGCGCAAGACTTTTACAGAAGCTATTCGAACAGTGGCGGACGGACATTATCAAGCAGATGCAACGATGTCGCGACAAATCCCCAAAAGTTGCGGAAGGCCGCATGGCTGACCCTCGGAAACTGCATGGCTTTTTGGAGATAAGTGGCGCGAGTGACGGGGCTCGAACCCGCGACCTCCGGCGTGACAGGCCGGCACTCTAACCGACTGAGCTACACCCGCGCATTGGACCTTGCGGACCGTGAGGATACCATGAAACCGGACAGACGGCGACAATTTGCCGCCTGCTTTGAAATGGCGCGAGTGACGGGGCTCGAACCCGCGACCTCCGGCGTGACAGGCCGGCACTCTAACCGACTGAGCTACACCCGCATTCTTTCAAGCAATCCGGTGCCTGAGCACCCTCCCCGAACGGGCTGGCCGTTGGGATGAGCGGCTAACTAAGGGGTTCGCCTTTTAGTGTCAAGCAGGTTTGGAGACAAAACCATGACAGTCCAGAAATTGTTTCGGAAAGCCTCCCCGAACCCCGCAGCAAATCGGCGATCTGCCGCGCCAAGTTTTCCACATGCAGCCGACGTGGATGCGGCCGAGACGTCCCCTCGCCGCGACGGAAATCATGACGAAGGCTCGAATCGCACGAGCATTTTCAGAGCCTGAGGCCTTTCTCAGCCGCCTTGGACCTTGCCGGCATATTGCTCGTCGCTGACCTGCTCCAGCCAATCTGCGACGCTGCCGTTCAGCGCTTCCTGGATGGCAATGTGGCTCATGGCCGTCTCGGGGCTTGCGCCATGCCAGTGCTTCTCTCCCGGCGCAAACCAAACGACATCCCCGGGGCGAATGTCCCTGATTTCCCCGCCCCATGTCTGAACGAGCCCCCTGCCTGATGTAACGATCAGTGTCTGCCCCAGGGGATGCGTGTGCCAGGCTGTGCGCGCGCCGGGCTCGAAGGTCACGTGAGCGGCCCGCACGCGCCCCGGCTCCGGCGCTTCGACGAGAGGATCCAGGCGAACGGAACCGGTGAAGTAATCGTCCTGGCCTTTCGTGGAGGGGCGCGAGCCTGCGGTTTTGATATCCATGATCTTTCCTGTTCTTCCGTCGTCTGCGGTTGAAGCCGTCGTGGACAAGGATATTTGATCGCAGCAGGCGATCCAAGCGGCATCGGCGATTGCCGCCCTAATCGGCACCTGCTACTGCGAGGCCTTTCATTACGAACGGAGGATTTCCATGAAACATCATGCTTTCGGCCGCTTGCCCTTTACCATCACCGATGTCGGCTTCGGCGCCTGGCAGATCGGCGGCTCCTGGGGCGATGTCAGCGAAGCGGACGGCCGCACTGCGCTGAATGCCGCACTCGATGCCGGCATGACCTTCATCGACACTGCCGACGTCTATGGCGACGGCCGCTCCGAAAAGATCATTGCCGACGTGCTGAAGGCGCGTGGCGGCGAGCGCCCGATGGTCGCGACCAAGGCCGGCCGCCGCCTCAACCCGCATGTCACTGAGGGCTACACCAAGGCCAACCTGGAAAGCTTCATCGACCGCAGCCTGAAGAACCTGCAGGTGGACAACCTCGACCTCGTGCAGCTTCACTGCCCGCCGACGGAGGTGCTCTATCACCCCGAGGTCTTCGCGGGGCTGGACGAACTGCAGAAGGCCGGCAAGATCAAGGGCTACGGCGTGAGCGTCGAGAAGGTCGAGGAAGCGCTGAAGGCGATCGAATATCCCGGAGTCGTCAGCATCCAGATCATCTATAACATCTTCCGCCAGCGTCCTGGCCACCTGTTCTTCGCCGAGGCCCGCCGCAAGAACGTGGCGATCATCGCCCGCGTGCCGCTCGCAAGCGGCCTGCTCTCCGGCAAGATCACCCGCGACACCAAATTCGCCAGCGACGATCACCGCAACTTCAACCGCCACGGCGAAGCCTTCGATGTTGGCGAGACCTTCTCGGGCGTGCCCTTCGAGGTCGGTCTGCAGGCGGTCGAGGAAGTGCGCAAGCTCGTTCCGGCAGGGGCCAGCATGGCCGCATTCGCGTTGCGTTGGATCCTGATGGCGGATGCCGTCACAGTCGTCATCCCCGGCGCGCGCAATGCCGAGCAGGCCAAGGCGAACGCAGCCGCTGCCGATCTCGCGCCGCTCTCGGCCGACGTCATGGCCGCAACGCGTGAAATCTACGGGCGGCTGATCGCTCCGCACGTGCATCAGCGCTGGTAAGCCCTGGCAGACCATCAAGCCCGGCCAACAACTTGCAGGCCGGGCTTGAGACATGATCCCAGCCGGACCGCATCAGGCCGTCACGACAATTTTGCCGAACTGCTCGTTCGATTCCAGGAACCGATGCGCTTCGACGATCTGCTCGAAAGGGAATGTCCTTGCAATGACAGGCTTCAGCGCGCCGGACGCGAGCCCCTCGAATATAAAGGTCTTTGCAGCCCGCAGCCGTATTGGATCGCGAATGATCTCATGGACGAGATAGCCGCGCAGCAGCAGGCATTTGCCGAGCACGGCAGGCAACGGAAGCGGTGTTGGCTGCGGGCTCAATCCACCATATTCGATAAGCATGCCGCCCGAGGACATCGCCGCCGTCAGCGGGTCGAAGATAGGTCCGGCCACGGCATCGAGGACGACACGAACACCTGCTTCTCCGGCGATTTCCTTTAGTCGTGTTTCCAGATCCTCCTCCTGCGAGGCGATGACATGCGCAGCACCGGCTTCCTGCAATGCAAGGCGCTTTGAAGAGGTTCTCGTGATCGCAATCGGTATAGCGCCAATCACGTTGGCGATCTGGATTGCGGCAAGACCTACACTGCTCGATGCAGCGGTGATAGCGACGAACTCCCCTCTTGAAAGTCGGGCGATATCGATGAGGGCGCCATAAGCAGTCAGATACGCCATCCAGAGAGCGGCAGCCTCCTCCCAGGAGATTGTCGGCGGGTGCCTGACAATAGATCCAGCGGGAAATGTGACCAGTTCACCGTAAGCCGGCGAGCGCACCATTGAGATCGGCGGGATGATGCTGACGGCGTCGCCGGGCGCAAAGCCGTCTACGCCCTCCCCTACCGCCTCGATGATGCCTGCCGCCTCAAGACCAAGGCCTGACGGCAGCGGCGCGGTTTCGATATAGGTGCCGGATCTTAGCAGGGCCTCGGCCCGGTTGATCCCAAGAGCCTTGACGCGGATCTGAACCTGTCCCGGCCCTGGGGCGGGAATATCCATATCCTCAATGCGGAGAACGTCAGGACCGCCAAATTCGTGAAAGCGGATTATGCGTGCCATTTCCCATCAACTCCAAAACAATCGGACTGAATGTTCTATGCCAATTGGATCGAGGGAGATAAATTGGGCTAGATGCAAGACAGAAGAAACCATGAGTTTGCAATATGGATCGTCTCACGAGCATGACCGTCTTCGTGAAGGCCGTGGATCTGGGTTCGTTTGCGGCAGCGGCAGCGGCACTCGGCATCTCCGGTCCGATGGTCGGCAAGCACATCCGCTTTCTTGAGGAGCGATTGGGGGTAAGCCTTATCACCCGGACGACACGCCGCCAAAGCCTTACGGATTTTGGACGCGCCTATTACGAGCGCTGCCGGGTGATCCTTGCCGAGACAGAAGCCGCGGATGCGCTCGCGTTCGACCATCTGTCCGAACCTTGCGGAAAGCTGCGCGTCACCATGCCCGTGCATTTCGGCCGGCATTGCGTGCTTCCGGTTCTGATCGAGCTTGCAAAGCGATATCCGAGCCTCGAACTCGATCTATCGTTCGGCGACCCGATTACCGATCTCGCCGATGACGGCTATGATCTCGCGATCCGCACCGGGGAACTCGCTGACAGGTCAGGCATTATTGCGCGACGTGTCGCGCGCCAGCGCATGGTGGTCTGCGCCTCGGCGAGCTATCTCGACGCGCATGGCAGACCGGAGAAGATCGAGGATATCGGCAAGCACGATGCAATCATTTACGCACGCACCGCGCGCTCCAGCCCATGGATCTTCCCGCATGAAGACCATGTTCCGGTAGAAGTTCGGCCGAATGGCCGATTGCGGCTCGATGATCTCGATGCGATTGCAGATGCGGCAACGGTCGGCATGGGGCTTGCCTGGCTGCCCTACTGGCTCATTCGCGACCGCGCGCAGGCTGGAGCGCTCGAAATCTTGCTGCCAGGTCAGCCGGAATTTCTCTATGACTGCCATGCGCTGTGGCTGCAGACACCGCACCTGCCGCTCAGGATCCGTCTTGCCGTCGACGCTTTGGCCGCCGCACTACCCAAATTCATGGCTTAATGCCGTCAAGCCGTCAGCGCGGGCGGCCAAAGAAAAGACCGGGCAAGAGTCCGGCCTTTCCATTTCATGAGACTACGAACTCAGTTCGTGGCGGTCAGGTTGACCGGGAAGAACAGGGTCTCGCCGGAAGAATCGCTCACACCGTCGTTGTCGGTCACGGCATAGGCCTTGCCCGATGCGTCGAAGGCGAAGCCTTCCAGCTTGTCGAGAACGTAGCCGTTGGTGGCCGACTTCAGGTCGCCGATGAAATCATGGGCTTCCGTCTTCTTGACGACAGGCAGTTCGCCGCCGAGCTTGCCGGGCTTCAGGTCGGAGATTGCGACCTTGTAGAGCTTCTTCAGCTTGGCCGCATCGCCGACGAGGTTGTCGCGCTCGATGATGTAGACGCTGTCGCCCTGGGCAGTGATTTCGGAGAGGCCGACCCAGCCGCTCTCGGTCTTGTCGAGCGGGTAGCGCACGCCGCCCCATTCCTTCTTCTTAGGGTTATAGGAGAGGAGCTTGACGAAGCCCTTCTCGTCATCGTTCCACTCGCGCTGAACAGCCATCCAGAGTGTTGCGTCGTCGCCAGTGCCGACGGTCGTCACACCTTCGAAGCCATAGCGGATTTCGTTGGCAAGCAGTTCCTTCGGCAGAGCGATCTCGGTCTTGATGTCGCCCTTGGCGGTGACGTTGTAGAGCGCATGCGGCACGAGGCGCTCGGTATAGCCTTCCGAAGCCAGCCAGAAGGAACCGTCGGCAGCGACAGCGATGCCTTCGATGTCGAGCTTCTGGGCCGGAGCGCCATCACGCTTGACGACGAGTGCGTCGGTGATGACGGCCGGCTTCCTGGTGGCGTCGATCGTGTAGATCGTCGGCTGCGAGCCGAGGACGCTGTCGCTGACGGCGTAGAGCATGCCCGGCTTGCCCGGAACGGCGGCGAGTCCCGAAAGGGCTGCAAAGCCGATCGGGTTGCCGTCCTTCTCGGCGGAGACGATCTGCGGATAGGCCTTCTCGCCTTCACTGCGTTCGTAGATCATGACGTGCGAACGCGTACCACCATCTTTGCCGAGGTCGAGTTCGTTGGCGGTGGCAAGCAGGTTACGCTGCGGAATGGCAATCGCGCCCTCCGGGGAAATGCCCGACGGCAGGATCTGCAGCAGTTCCGGATCAGCACCCGTATCCTTGTAAACGCCGACGACGGAAGCGCGCTCGGCGAGCAGGAAGAACAGGTTGTCATCGCCGAACTTGGCGGCTTCCAGACCTTCCGGCTCGACGCCCTTCGACGAGGACCGGCTTTCCGGATAATGGCCGAGAGAGGCTACGGCGCGCTCGAAAGAGCTGCCGGATTCGAAGAGAACCTTGCCGGTCTTATCGAAGATGGTGAAGCCGCACGAGCCGCCCTCATAATCGCCTTCGTTGGCGACGACGAGGCGGTTGTCGTCCAGCCACTTCACGGCGTCCGGTTCGCGCTTGACGCCCTTCTTCTCGCCGGTGAATTTCAGGGCGCCATCACGCTTGGTGTCGATGCCCGAAAGGTCGACGCTGCCGGCGGTAAAGTGCGTCTTCACCGTGCCGGTCGTGCCGTCGAGAATGATGATCTCGTTGTTTTCCTGCAGCGTCAGGGCGATTTCGTTCTGGTTGTTGAAGGCAACGAATTCCGGCTCCGGATCTTCAGGGGCAACGCCTGCGAGACCGGTGAGCGCAACATGCTTGATCGTGCCGCAATCGACGGTGCCGTCGGTCTTGAGCTGGAAGACGACGAGGTCGCCTGCCGGCATCTGCGGGATCTTGCCGTCGTTGACCTCTTCATCGCGTTCGTTTTCGATCGCGATGGTGCCGAGCGTCCTGTCCTTGTTGAGAGCGATCGAATCGGGCTGGCCGCCGAGATCGCAGGTCGCGTCGATCTTCTTCGTGGCGATGTCGACGATCGCCAGACGGCCAGACGGCTTCTGCTTGCTTTCGCCGGTGTTGACGGCGACGAGCGCCTTACCGGCTGCTGTCGTGACCGAGGTCGGCTCGCCATCCATCATCAGCGCGCCGCCGGCCTTGGGTGCCTTTGCATCGGTGATGTCGATGAAGCCGATCGCGCCGAGCGGGCTGTCGCTGTAGATCAGCGTGTTGCCATCCTGCGAAGCGGTGATGATTTCGGCCGAGGTGGTCGAAAGCTTGTCCTTGTCGGCCGGCAGGTTGGTTGCAACCGGGAAAGAGGCGATGCGGTTAAAAACCGGCTCAGCCGCTGCCGGGAAGGCAACGGATGCGAGAAGCACGGCGGTGAGCGCTGCCTTGCACGAGAAAGTTGTCATTGAAATCCCCCAATGTCGAAAAAATCGAACAGAGGGTTTTTGCGGGACTGGCATGACAGAGACATGACAGCCTGCGACATTTTATACAGTTTGTGTCAGCCCGATTCCCGCTCCCGGCGCATCTCGTTGCGCATGATGAAAAGCGATGCGCCGAGGATGATTGCGGCGCCCAGCCACAAATAGCCGGCCCCGCCCTGAGAACGTCACCGTCGTAAAACAAAGCGCAACATGCGGCATGCGGCGAAAAGAAAAAGGGGTCCGGCAATGCCGAACCCCTTAAAATCCTGCGCGGCCGTTCTCGTTTACGGCCGGCGGACAATCTCGTATCAGCCGTTGACGGCGTCCTTCAGGCCCTTGCCGGGCGTGAACTTCGGCACGTTGCGTGCCGGAATATCGACTTCGGCGCCGGTCGACGGGTTGCGGCCCTTCGTGGCAGCGCGATGAGAAACCGTGAAGCTGCCGAAGCCGGCGAGACGGATGTCGCCCTTGTTCTTCAGCTCAGCCTGCACGACATCGAAAACTGCGTCGACGGCAGATGCTGCGTCAGACTTCGTCAGTCCAGCCTTTTCGGCTACTGCGGACACGAGTTCATTCTTATTCATGTTTCCACCCCTTTCTAAATGGTTTGAAACAACTCAATCTGTAAGCTAGGCGCGGAAATCGCTTTCATCAGGCCCGCCGAGAACCCAAAAGCCCTGCAAATCAAGGAAAAGCAAGCGTCTACATGACGTTTTCACAAAAAAAGGCCGGCGTTTCCGCCGGCCTTTTTGGTGATTTGCAACAATTGGGCATAAATGTGGCAACCACCAGCTCAATGAGCTATGGCGGCGCCTGCATCGTCAAGCCCTTCGACGGTCGCGATGACAGGCGTTTCGACCGTGCCATCCCATTCGATCGGCTCGGGGCGGCGGACCAGCGCATGCTTGATCACTTCACCCATGCGGGAGACCGGAATGATCTCCATGCTGTTCTTCACATTGTCCGGAATCTCTGCCAGATCCTTGGCGTTCTCTTCCGGAATCAGCACCTTCTTGATGCCGCCGCGAAGTGCCGCGAGCAGCTTTTCCTTCAGGCCGCCGATCGGCAGGACACGGCCGCGCAGGGTGATTTCACCCGTCATCGCCACATCCTTGTTGACCGGAATGCCGGTCATGATCGACACGATCGCGGTTGCCATGGCGACACCGGCCGAGGGGCCATCCTTCGGTGTGGCGCCTTCCGGCACGTGCACGTGGATGTCGCTCTTGTCGAAGCGCGGCGGCTCGATGCCGAAATCGACGGCGCGCGAGCGGACGTAAGATGCCGCTGCCGAGATCGATTCCTTCATCACTTCCTTCAGGTTGCCGGTGACGGTCATGCGGCCCTTGCCGGGCATCATGACGCCTTCGATCGTCAGCAGCTCGCCGCCGACTTCCGTCCAGGCAAGACCGGTGACCACACCGACCTGATCCTCACGTTCGGCTTCGCCGTGGCGGAAGCGCGGAACGCCCAGATAATCGTCGATGTTTGCTGCCGTGACGTGAACCGATTTCGTCTTGCCCTTGATGATCTCGGTGACCGCCTTGCGGGCGAGCTTCATCAATTCGCGTTCGAAGTTACGGACACCGGCTTCGCGCGTGTACTGCTGGCTGATCGCCATCAGAGCATCGTCGCTGACCGAGAATTCGCTCGGCTGCAGTGCATGTTCCTTGATGGCCTTCGGCAGCAGGTGCCGCTTTGCAATCTCGCGCTTTTCGTCTTCGGTGTAGCCGGCGATACGGATGATTTCCATGCGGTCCATCAGTGGGGCCGGGATGTTCAGCGTATTCGCCGTCGTGATGAACATCACGTCCGACAGGTCGTATTCGACTTCCAGGTAATGGTCCATGAAGGTCGAGTTCTGAGCCGGGTCGAGCACTTCCAGCAGAGCCGAAGACGGATCGCCGCGATAGTCCTGGCCGAGCTTGTCGATCTCATCGAGCAGGAACAACGGATTGGACTTCTTCGCCTTCTTCATCGACTGGATGACCTTGCCGGGCATCGAGCCGATATAGGTGCGGCGGTGACCGCGGATTTCGGCTTCGTCACGGACGCCGCCGAGAGCCATGCGGACATATTCACGGCCGGTTGCCTTGGCGATCGACTGGGCGAGCGAGGTCTTGCCGACGCCCGGAGGGCCGACGAGGCACAGGATCGGACCCTTGATCTTGGTGGCGCGAGCCTGGACCGCCAGATACTCGACGATGCGCTCCTTGACCTTTTCGAGACCGAAGTGATCGGCTTCGAGGATCTTTTCGGCATTGTTGAGATCGGCCTTGATCTTCGACTTCTTGCCCCAGGGGATACCGAGCAGCCAGTCCAGATAGTTGCGCACGACAGTGGCTTCAGCCGACATCGGGCTCATCTGGCGCAGCTTCTTCAGCTCGGCGTCAGCCTTTTCACGGGCTTCCTTGGACAGCTTCGTCTTGGCGATGCGCTCTTCCAGTTCGCTCATCTCGTCGCGGCCTTCCTCGCCGTCGCCGAGTTCCTTCTGGATCGCCTTCATCTGCTCATTCAGGTAGTATTCGCGCTGGGTCTTCTCCATCTGGCGCTTGACGCGCGAGCGGATGCGCTTTTCGACCTGCAGGACCGAGATCTCGCCTTCCATGAAGCCGAGCGCCTTTTCGAGGCGGGCCTTGACGCTGGTGGTTTCCAGCATCTCCTGCTTCTCGGTGATCTTGATCGACAGGTGCGAGGCAACCGTATCGGCGAGCTTGGAATAGTCGTCGATCTGGCTGGCCGCACCGACAACCTCGGGCGAAATCTTCTTGTTGAGCTTCACGTAGCTCTCGAATTCCGAGACGACGGAACGGGAGAGCGCTTCCAGCTCGACCGGATCGTCATGCGGCTCATCGAGCACATGGCCGAGGGCTTCGTAGAAATCTTCGCGGCTCGTGTAGCTGTCGATCTCGGCGCGGGCGCGGCCTTCGACCAGAACCTTGACGGTGCCGTCAGGCAGCTTCAGGAGCTGCAGCACGTTCGCGACCGTACCGACGCGGTGGATCGCAGACGGATCCGGATCATCATCGCTGGCGTTGATCTGGGTGACCAGCATGATCTGCTTGTCGGAGCCCATGACCTCTTCGAGCGCGCGGATCGACTTTTCCCGCCCGACGAACAGCGGCACGATCATATGGGGGAAAACCACGATGTCGCGCAGAGGAAGAACAGGATAGGCGGTGCTGGTGCTCGCTACAGACGTTTTCTTCGTCATTTTTATTCCTTTCCATCGTCCCGTTACCGGGCTCTTTGGCGCGGCCGCTTGGGACCGGCCGGCACTCTCACTTGTTGTTACAAGTGGAGGTTCTGACTACGCTTTTCAAGCCACGTTAACGCCCGCGTTCCACGGTTGTGACAGCTTTATTACATGGAACGCCAACACAATGAAGCGCCTATCTGGAGCGACGCTTACCATTTCCGAACCGCCTAAAATAACAACGCCAGCAACACGCTACGGAATCACAGCATCATTGCCAAGGGTCATCGTTTGCGCAATATCGGCCAAGGCTGTTTTCAACCTTGCCCGCAACTATTATCAGCGCCCGGCACCCATTTTCAAATAGAAAGGGGCCTGCACAAGGCAAGCCCCTTAAAATAACGGCTCTCAACGCAAGCTTCAGGCCGAAACGTTTGCCTTCTCGTCCTGGCGATCGGCGTAGATATACAGCGGACGAGCCGAACCACGCGCGACCTCTTCGGAGATGACGACCTCGCGAACGCCTTCCAGGGCCGGCAGTTCGAACATCGTGTCGAGCAGGATCTTTTCCATGATCGAACGCAGGCCGCGAGCACCGGTCTTGCGGACGATCGCCTTGCGGGCGATTTCGCGGAGCGCATCCTCATGGAAGGTCAGCTCCACGTCCTCCATCTCGAACAGGCGCTGATACTGCTTGATCAGCGCATTCTTCGGCTCGGACAGGATCTGGATCAGCGCATCCTCATCGAGGTCTTCCAGCGTTGCCAGAACCGGCAGTCGGCCAATGAATTCCGGGATGAGGCCGAACTTGACCAGATCTTCCGGCTCCAGTTCGCGCAGCACTTCGCCGACGCGACGGTCGTCCGGTGCCTTGACTGTCGCGCCGAAGCCGATCGAGGTCTTCTCGCCACGGGCGGAGATGATCTTGTCGAGACCTGCGAAGGCGCCGCCGCAGATGAACAGGATGTTCGTCGTGTCGACCTGCAGGAATTCCTGCTGCGGATGCTTGCGGCCACCCTGCGGCGGTACGGAGGCTACCGTGCCTTCCATGATCTTCAGAAGCGCCTGCTGCACGCCCTCGCCCGATACGTCACGGGTGATCGACGGGTTGTCGGACTTGCGGGAGATCTTGTCGACTTCGTCGATGTAGACGATGCCGCGCTGGGCGCGCTCGACATTGTAGTCCGCAGCCTGCAGAAGCTTCAGGATGATGTTTTCAACGTCTTCACCGACATAGCCGGCTTCCGTCAGCGTGGTCGCATCGGCCATCGTGAAGGGAACGTCGATGATGCGGGCGAGCGTCTGGGCAAGATAGGTCTTGCCGCAGCCGGTCGGACCGACCAGCATGATGTTCGACTTCGCCAGCTCGACATCGCCGTTCTTGGAGGCGTGCGCGAGACGCTTGTAGTGGTTGTGGACGGCGACCGACAGGATCTTCTTCGCCTGACGCTGGCCAATGACATATTCGTCGAGAACCTTGATGATGTCCTGGGGCGTAGGAACGCCATCACGGGACTTGACCATCGAGGACTTGTTCTCCTCGCGGATGATGTCCATGCACAGTTCGACGCATTCATCGCAGATGAACACGGTCGGTCCGGCAATAAGCTTCCGGACCTCGTGCTGGCTCTTTCCGCAGAAAGAACAATAGAGGGTGTTCTTACTGTCGCCGCCGTTGCTGCCGCTGACCTTGCTCATATCACTTTCCTTCCAGCACGCCGCATTTCGAACGCGAAATTGCGGTCCACTCAATCAGCTCCCTGGCAGCACTCCCTACCCGGAGTTTCTGCCGACAAGGGCTTCAGGGGCTACGAACCGGGTCCGATCCAATTGTGTCCGGGCACCGGCGGCAACGAATTCCCCTTCGAATGCCGAATGCTATGTCACAAAAATTCAACATAGCATTAATAGTTACTATTAGCGTCTCCGCCGCCAGATGAAACCCCTAGTTCAATCACAAATGGGATAGAACTGTGGCGGCGAAAACACCATCCCTATTAATTACTAGGCCTGATCGCCTTCCATTTCGATGCGCGATGTCAGAACCTTGTCGATAACGCCCCAGGTCTGGGCCTCGTCCGCATCCATAAAATGGTCGCGATCGAGGGTCTTTTCGACCTCCTCGTAGCTGCGGCCCGTATGCTTCACATAGACTTCGTTGAGGCGGCGCTTCATCTTCAGGATGTCGCGGGCATGACGCTCGATATCCGATGCCTGACCCTGGAAACCGCCTGAAGGCTGGTGAACCATGATGCGGGAATTCGGCGTGGCGAAACGCATGTCCTTATGGCCGGCGGCCAGAAGCAGCGAGCCCATGGAAGCGGCCTGGCCGATGCAAAGCGTCGAGACAGCCGGCTTGATGAACTGCATCGTGTCGTAGATCGCCATGCCGGCGGTAACTACGCCACCCGGCGAATTGATGTAGAGCGCGATTTCCTTCTTCGGATTTTCGGCCTCGAGGAAGAGAAGCTGGGCGCAGACGAGTGTCGCCATATGATCCTCGACAGCGCCTGTCAGGAAGATGATACGTTCCTTGAGCAGGCGGGAATAGATGTCGTAGGAGCGTTCACCGCGATTGGTCTGTTCCACAACCATCGGCACGAGGGCCATAGCGGTATCGACTGGGTTTCTCATGTGCGTCCTTTTAACGTCTTTCCGGCGAATGCCGGGAATCAAAGAAAAATGCCTTGTCCCTACATAGAGTGTCTCAGCCCCCCTCTTCAAGACACGCATAAGGATAACGTTAAGAAGGGTGGGCGACATATGGCTTTGACATTTCCCTATCCCGTTTCTCCCAAACGCCTGTTAACGGCGAGGCCGGACCTTTCGCTCTCACAGTTTTTCTCTATGACAGGATGAAGGAAGGCTTACCGCGCTCGACAAAAGTCGCGGGCATTTACCGAGCGGAAAGCCTACCAGCAGATATCGGCCCGATTGCCGACTACAGCCTCACGTCATTAATCAAACAGCGAGCTTCTTCGGCAAGGATGCGGCCAACACTCAAGGGGTTGATGCCGTGTTCAATGTCACTACAGGTCTGTCCATCTGGTGCTCCGAAGCCCTGACGCTGGCTCTGGTTCTGTTCGTGGCCTGGCGCCACAACCGGAAAAGCGGCGCCTACCTTTATTGGGGGCTCGGTTTCCTGTTCAGCGGCATCGGCTTTGCGCTTGCTGCGGCCCGCGGCGAAATCCCCAACCTGCTTTCCATCGAAATCGGCAATGCCGTTGCTCTGCTTGGGCAAAGCGCCTGGGTCGCCGGTTTCCTGGCGCTCGACCGCAGGAAGATGGAATGGTGGGCGCTGCTGCCGCCGGCAATCTGGCTTGCAGGCGTCTTCCTGCCGTGGATCAATGAGGATTATTCCAACCGCGTCATTCTCTACAATCTCTCCTCGGCGACCGGCGCCACCGCGCTTGCCATGGCGGTCGCCGCCGGTGACATCCATCGCGAGCGCACACGCATCAAGCTGATGGCGATCTTCGTGCTGCAGGCTTTCCTCTGCTTCGGTGTGGCATTGGCAATGGCGCTTGTTCTCCCTTCGGATGGGGAAGCGACGAATTTCGGCGGTGCGGCCGCCATGGCCACCGCCTTTCTGCTCATCATCGCCTTTGCGCTCACCTGCCGCCTCATCATGGAACGGTCGGAACGCCACCTGCGTTTCCTGACGCTCACGGATTCGCTGACGGGCGTGCTGAATCGCCGCGGCTTGCTCGGCCATTTCGACAAGATCCAGGAAAAGGCCCATGACGAGCAGCATCAGGTCGGCGTCATCCTCTTCGACCTCGACCATTTCAAGCGCGTCAACGACCGTTTCGGCCATCAGTCGGGCGATGCCGTCCTGACCGCCTTCGCCCGCCTTGCCCGCCAGTACATCCCGAACAATGTCTTCGGCCGGATGGGCGGCGAGGAATTCGCAGCCTTCGTGACCGTCCGCGACCAGACGGAAGCGGAAGCGCTGGCGGAATCGATCCGTGCCGAATTCTGCCGCCTGCCGATCAATACCGGCGAGGCACTGATCCCCGCCACCGTCAGCGTCGGCATCGCACTATCCTCGGCGATCGAAGCCAATATCGACCGGATGGTGTCGGCCGCCGACCGGGCGCTCTATTCGGCGAAGGCTGCCGGCCGCAACTGCACCGTGGTCTTCGGCGAGGAGGAAACAGCGGCACCGGTGCCTGGCGAACCGAACACCAATGCCGGCGAACTCGTGCCGACCGTCGACGATCAGGTGGAGGCACTGCGCCGCATGGGTGTACTCTCACGCGCCGGCTGAACCACTATCTCTACCACTATCTTTCCGAGGCCCGGCAAATCCGCTAAGCCTCTGGCCATGATGATACCGCCCTTCCTCAAGATCGATCCAGCAACCCGCCGCGTGTCGCTCGACGGCAGCGACCCGGCCTTCTATGGCAACCCGAACGCGGTTTATGCTGCGCTTCATGCCCATTGTCCCACCTTCTACTGGGAGGAGCAGAAGCAATGGTTCGTCACCGGCTACGATTATGTGAACGGACTGCTGCGCGACCGCCGTTTCGGCCGGCAGATCCTGCATATCGCCAGCCGCGAAGAACTCGGCCTGCCGGAACCGGAGCCGCATCTCGCCGCCTTCGATCTCGCCGAGCGCTATTCGCTGCTGGAGCTGGAACCGCCGGAACACACGCGGCTGCGCACCCTCGTCAACCGCGCCTTCGTCTCGCGCCATGTCGAGAAGATGAAGCCGGAGCTGGAAGAGCTCGCGAATAGACTGATCGACGGCTTCGCCGACAAGGGCGAAGTCGAGCTTCTATCGGCCTTCGCCGATATCATCCCGGTGACGATGATCGCCCGGATGATCGGCATTCCCGAGGAAATGGGGCCGCAGTTGCTGAAATGGTCGCATGCCTATGTGCGCATGTACATGTTCGGGCGCACCCGCGCGGACGAAGATGCCGCCGAACAGGCCGCACAGGAATTTTCCGCTTATGTGAAAACCGTCATCGCCGAGCGCCGGGCAGAACCTCGCGACGATCTTCTGACCCACATGATCCATACCGAACACAAGGGCCAGTACCTGACGGAAGACGAGCTCGTTTCGACGACCATCGTGCTGCTCAATGCCGGCCATGAAGCGACGGTTCACCAGATCGGCAATTCCGTGCGCATCATTCTGGACAGCGGCTACGATCCGGCAGAGCTTTTTCGCGACGAGACCGCCACAGAGCGCACCGTCGAAGAGTCACTGCGCATCTGCGCGCCTGTTCATATCTTCCAGCGCTGGGCGCTCGAACCCGCAGAGATCGACGGCGTGGAGTTCAAGCGCGGCGACAAGATCAGCATGATCCTGGCCGCCGCTAATCTCGATCCGGCAAAGTTCAGTGATCCCCTCACCTTCAAGCCCGACCGCAACGAGGCGCCCAACCTCTCCTTCGGCGCGGGCATTCATTTCTGCATCGGTGCGCCGCTGGCGCGGCTGGAGCTCAATGTCGTGCTGCCGATCCTGTTCAAGCGGCTGCCGAGACTGAAGCTCGCGAAGACGCCCGTCGTCAAAGACGTCTATCATTTCCACGGCCTCGATCGCCTGGATCTCGTCTGGTAGAGCATCGATCCGACACCTGAAAATAAAAAGGCCGGCATGCTCATCGCGTGCCGGCCGTTTCTTTTCCACAAGGGAAAGTCGTATCAGCCGTAGCGACCGGTGATATAATCTTCCGTGCGCTGGACCTTCGGCGACTGGAAGATCTGCGCGGTCGGGCCGTATTCGATCAGCTCGCCGAGATACATGAAGGCGGTGTTGTCGGAGATGCGGCTTGCCTGCTGCATGTTGTGGGTGACGATAACGATCGTAAACTCACCCTTCAACTGCGCGACCAACTCTTCGACCTTGGCAGTCGAGATCGGGTCGAGGGCCGAGGTCGGCTCGTCGAGCAGCAGGACTTCCGGACGCAGCGCCACGCCGCGGGCGATGCAAAGACGCTGCTGCTGACCGCCGGAAAGGCCGAGGCCGCTGCCCTTCAGCTTGTCCTTGACCTCATCCCAGAGGGCCGCCTGACGGAGCGCCTGTTCGACGCGGACATCCATGGCGGCCTTGTTGAGGCGCTCATGGTGGCGAATGCCGTAGGCGATGTTGTCATAGATCGACATCGGGAACGGCACAGGCTTCTGGAACACCATGCCGACGCGGGCGCGCAGTTCGTTCATCGAGAAGCTTGGATCGAGGATGTTCTTGCCGTCGAGCTTGATCGAGCCGGTGGCGCGCATCTTCGGATACAGCATGTAGATGCGGTTCAGGATGCGCAGCAGCGTGGACTTGCCACAGCCGGACGGACCGATCAGGGCCGAGACCTGGCGCTCGGGAAACCTCAGGCTCACATCCTTGATCGCGTGGGCGTCACCGTAATAGAAATTGACTTTCTCGAGAGCGATCTTGTCTTTGGCTGTCGACTTTTCCGACTTGCTGGCGGTCTCGAAAGTGTCTGCAGGCTGAAGCATCATTTCCCACCTTTTTGGTTCAGGACGGAGCGCGATACGACGCTCAGGATCAGAACGACGGCCGTCATTACGAAGGCGCCGGCCCATGCAAGATTCTGCCATTGCTCATAGGGGCTCATGGCGAACTGGAAGATGACGACGGGAATGTTCGCCATCGGCTGCGACATATCGAGGCTCCAGTACTGGTTGTTCAGAGCCGTGAACAAAAGAGGCGCGGTTTCGCCCGAGATGCGGGCGATCGCAAGAAGGACGCCGGTCAGGATGCCGGTGGAGGCGGCGCGGTAGAGGACGTCGACCGTGACCTTCCAGCGCGGGATGCCGAGCGAAAGTGCCGCCTCACGCATGACATCGGGAACCAGCCGCAGCATCTCGTCGGTCGTGCGCACGACGACCGGCAGGAAGATGAAGGCAAGCGCGATGCCGCCGGCAAAGCCGGAGAACCGCGCCGTCGGGCGAACGACCAGTTCATAGACGAACAGGCCGATGATGATCGACGGCGCCGAGAGCAGGATATCGTTGACGAAGCGGATCGCCTCGCCGAGCTTCTTGCCTCGAGCGAATTCCGACAGATAGGTACCGGCCAACACACCGATCGGCGTGCCGATGACGACGGCCAGAGCGACCATCAGCAGGCTGCCCATGAAGGCATTGCCGAGACCACCGCCGTCTTCACCGGGAGGCGGCGTCATTTCGGTGATGAGGCTGGGGCTCAGCGCAGACAAGCCATGTACCAGCGTCGTCCAGAGGATCCACACCAGGAAGACCAGGCCAAGTACGGTGGCAATGCCGCAGAGCGTCAGCGCGATCATGCTGCCAATCTGGCGGCGGCGGTAGAGAGAACCTGAATAGGTAGCCATGATTACTCTCCCCTCTGCCTTGCCATGCGCACCAGCATGAGCTTGGCAGCCGCCAGAACGACGAAAGTGACGACGAAGAGGATGAGGCCAAGGGCTGCGAGCGACGACCGGTAGAGGTCATCCGAAGCCTCGGCAAACTCGTTGGCGAGCGTCGCGGCGATCGAGGTGCCCGGCTCCATCAGCGACACAGCAATATTATGGGTGTTGCCGAGCACGAAGGTCACCGCCATCGTCTCGCCGAGCGCGCGGCCGAGGCCAAGGAAGATGCCGCCGACGACAGCCGTGCGGGTGTGCGGAATGACGATGTCGCGTACCACTTCCCATTTGGTCGAACCCAGCGCATAGGCCGATTCCTTCAGCTGTGACGGGACAACCAGGAAGACGTCGCGCATGACCGAGGAGATGAAGGGGATGATCATGATCGCCAGCACGATGCCTGACGTCAGCATGCCGATGCCGAGCGGAGCGCCGGAAAACAGCGCGCCGATCAGCGGGATCGGGCCTAGCCAATCGATCAGCAGCGGCTGGATGTAATCGGACATGAAGGGAGCAAACGTAAAGAGACCCCACATGCCGTAGATAATCGAGGGGATACCGGCCAGAAGCTCGACTGCACCGCCGATCGGCCCACGAATGGAGCGAGGCGCAACTTCAGTAATGAAAACCGCGATACCGAGGCTGACAGGAACGCCGATGATCATCGCGAGTGCGGAGGTGACCAGCGTGCCGTAGATCGGCACCAGACCGGCGAACTGCTGGGCAACCGGATCCCATTCGGTGCCGGTCAGGAAGCCGAAGCCGAAGGTCCGGAACGCGAGAAGCCCGCCCATGGCCATGGAAATCGCCGCTGCCAGCAGAGCGGCGAGAACGAATAGGCCGCAGCCCAAAACCATCCAATAAAAAATACGATCGCCTGCGGCGCCGTCGCGGCGCTTCACGCTCGCGGTATCGGCGGGCAGCGATGCCAATGCTTCGCTCATATCCGTACGCTCTGCTGCTTTGAGGGGGTGTCAAAGGCATCAGGGACGAGAAGCAAAGCCTCCCGCCCCGACCGCAGTTTCGTCGGGATCAGCTCTTGAAAGAGGCCGTCCAGTAATCTTCGATCTGCTTCACCAGCGTGTCCGGAAGCGGAACGTAGTCAAGCGAGGACGCTTCCTTCTGGCCCTTTTCGAGAGCCCACTTGAAGAAAGTGAAAGCAGCCTTGGAGCGTTCAGCGTCCTTCGGCTCCTTGTACATGATCGCCCAGGTGGTTGCCGTGATCGGCCAGGCCTTTTCGCCCGGAGCGTTGGTCATGATCAGGTAGAAGTCCTGAGCCTTGCCCCATTCCGCGCTGGCAGCGGCAGCCGAGAAGCTTTCAGCGTTCGGCTTCGGATACTGGCCGGCAGCGTTTTGGATGAGAACGTAGGGCAGCTTGTTCTGCAGAGCGTAGGCGTATTCGACGTAGCCGATCGAATCCTTGACGCGGGTGACATAAGCAGCAACGCCTTCGTTGCCCTTGCCGCCGATACCAACAGGCCAGTTGACGGCGGTGCCTTCCCCGACCTTCGACTTCCAGTCCGGATTGACCTTCGAGAAGAAGTTCGTCCAGTTGAAGGAAGTGCCCGAGCCGTCCGAACGGTGGACAACGGCGATCTGGCTGTCGGGCAGCTTCAGGCCCGGGTTCAGATCGGCGATGGCCCTGTCGTTCCACTTGGTGACGTTGCCGAGATAGATGTCGGCGAGAACCTTGCCCGAGAGCTTCAGTTCGCCTGATTTGATGCCCTTGACGTTGATGACCGGAACGATGCCGCCGACAACCAGCGGGAACTGGCCGAAGCCGCCAGCGGCCAGATCCTCCGGCTTGAGCGGGGCGTCGGAAGCGCCGAAGTCAACCGTTGCGGCCTTGATCTGGGCGATCCCGCCGCCCGAACCGATCGACTGATAATTCAGCTTGTCGCCGGTTTCCTTGTTGTAGTCTGCCGACCACTTCGAAAGAACCGGGTAGACGAAGGTGGAGCCAGCGCCGGTAATATCGGCAGCGGAGGCCGAAACTGCCAGAGCGGCAGCCAGGCCAGCGCCGAGGCAGGCCGAAAGAAGTTTCTTGGTGAGCATTTGCGACTCTTCCCTGATGGAACTGGAGGACGACGAGGTCCCGCGCCATGGAGGGGGTGTCCACTGTCGAGGGCGCAGAATTTCCTCGTCACGGACAGTGGGGCTAGGCGCCTATTATTACAGTTTGATGACGATTTCCGACGGTCACTGCGACGTGCAAACCTGTGCATAAGTCGCTGAAGTCACTGACTTTCCGAGTGAATCGTCCATTCACAGCGCCTTGGCGTAGGACGTGCGGACCCATTGCCGCAGGGCTGTGGTCGATTGCCGCAGCAGTGCATGAAAATGTCGTCTTCAGACATCGAAATGTTCAGAGGACCGGACGATCACCTCAGACGCGTGTGCCGCAATCCATGCGACATCACGCTGCATGCTCTTGAAGTTTGCTGGATATGTCGAGCGCCGACATAGGCTTTCCGATCAGATAACCCTGCAGTTGGTCACAACCGGCTTCTCGCAGGATCGCCGCCTGGCGCGAGGTCTCGATGCCCTCTGCGGTGACGGGAATCTGCAGAGCGGTCGCCAGAGAGATGGTTGCCCGCAATACGTCGGCGCCATTCGAGCCTTGGTCGAGAGCGGATACGAGCGAACGGTCGATCTTCATTCGATCAAACCCGAACTGCCGCAATGCGCCAATGCTTGCATAACCGCAGCCAAAGTCATCAAGCGCGAATTTTATACCGACCTGTTTGAGGTGATCTATGGACCGGCGAGCCTGTTCCGGGTTTGTCATGAGAACGCCTTCGGTGATCTCCAGCGTCAGGCGCTTCGGATCAAAATCGAGCTCCTGTAGGAGCGAGATCACTTCGCCGGCGAATTCCGGATTGCAGAGTTGGACCGGCGAAACGTTTACCGACAGCGCCAAACCGGGCCAGTTCTTCGCGTGCTCGATCGATGTCTTCAGCATATGAACGCCGAGTGCATCGATAAGGCCGCACCTTTCGGCGAGCGGGATGAAGATCTCGGGGCTGATGTTTTCTGTTGGGGTCCGCCAACGTGCAAGTGCTTCAAGACCAGTGACAGCGCCTGTGGTGGCGGAGACGAGCGGCTGGAAAAAGGCTTCGATCGTACCATTACTGATAGCGCTCCTGAGTAAACCTTCCATTTCGGCGACCCTTTGGCGCTCCCGATCCAGCTCTGGATCGTATTCGATCGCCCGGCCTCTGCCATTTGCCTTGGCGCGATAGAGCGCCATGTCCGCCCTGCGGAGAAGCTCCAAAGGCTCGATGTCTCCGTCACGTGCGGCGGCTCCGATGCTTGCGCCGACTTCGATCGTCCGCCCATCGATTTTGAAGGGCTCGGTGAACAGCGCCAGAATAGTCTCTTCTATCTCTTCACGCGCGGCGGTTCCAATCTGCACCAGCGCAAACTCGTCGCCCCCCAGCCGGGCCGCCGCAACAATTTCAGGGTGGCAGGCGATCAGCGCGTTCGAGACGATGCGGATCAAATCATCCCCTACCGCATGCCCCCAGGCATCGTTGACAGCCTTGAATCCATCGAGATCGATCAGATAGAGCCGGGGCGGCGCAACATCAGTGTTTTCCAGTTCTTCCAGCAGTGCAAGAAGCCCGTGCCTGTTCAACAGGCCGCTCAGGCTATCGTGGTTCGCTTCGAAAATCGCCGCTTGCGCCAATCGGCGCAGGCGCCGGGCCTCCAATGCGCCCACCAGCAGAACGCCCCCAAGAAACATCACAAGGATGATGACCGCGGCCGCAACGTAAGGATAGACTTGGTGAAACACGGCGTTTCCGGGCGCTTTGCTGGGCCAGACAAGATGGCCAATGACACCACCCTTGATGTCCGTGATCGGTGTGTTCAGCCGGCCCGGCTCGGGCGCGGCTGCAAGGCGCAAGCCTTCGAGTTCGTGCTCGTTCGAAAAAGTGTCTAGGACTTCCGACGTAAGATCCTTGTAGAAGCTCAGCACACTCAACTTCGGAAGCTCGCCTTCCGCGGTGAAAGGCTGGATTGCCTGCGACACGATCAGCGCGATTCCCGTTTCAGTCCGGATGAAATTGACGACCGGCGCCTGTCTGGATTCGGCGGCTTTGTTGATCTGCTGGTAAAAGCCTTCACCGAAAAAAACACTTGGCTGGATGGGCTTGCCTTTGGCATACGCGGAGACGACCGAAGAGCGGTCGGGGCCGATCACGACGGCGCCGTCGTAGAGCGGATAATCCGCGCTGGTTTTTCCCCAGTTCTCATAGGCCCAATCCGCGGCGGCGGCAGATGAGATCGCGTTATAGGCGTCATCCCATGCGGCGTTGTCCGTGGTTGTCGCGCTCAAGCGACTGATAAAGGCCGCAATCGCCGCACGGGCGGCGCGAGTGGCCCTGGCATCATCGATCTGGTTTGCAGATCGGGTCATCGTAACGACGACATGGGCCATGAGGCCTGTCAGCACGAGAGCGACGACAAGGAAGCAGACGGTTGTCGCAATGATGGAAGATGTTTGAGTCCGAACGCGCCTACCCGCAAGATTCGACGACATGCCAATCCCGAAAAGATGAATTGCAAGGGCATGTCTTTGGTGACGGCAGGAGACATCATGTCCGCAATGCGCTGCAGATGAGGTCTAGCATTTGATGATGTAGGCGCCGTTAATAAGAATGCTCAAAAAGCTTCTATCCGGTCGCCGCTCAAACCTTGATCACATAATCCTTGCGAGTCGTTTCAACGACTTCCCAGGTTCCCTTGAAGCCGGGCCTGAGGATCATCCGGTCACCCGCCTTTAGATGAATCGGCTCGCCGCCGTCTTCGGTCACGATGGAATGGCCGGAGAGGATGCTGAAATATTCCCATTCCTCATAGGCGATCCGCCACTTGCCGGGCGCCGCCTCCCATATGCCGGCATAGAGGCCGCCTTCGGCCTCTTCCAGGTTCCAGGTGCGGAATTGCGGATTGCCGGAAATGATGCGTTCGGCGGCTGGCGCGCCGATTTCCGGTTCGACGCTGTCGATATCGAAGGGGATCGCGTTTGTCATGGTCACCGCGCCGAAGTCAGAAGTTTCAGGCCGAAGCCCATGAAGATGACACCGGCCGCGGCATCGAGTGCCTTGCGGCCGCGCGCATAGGCACCGGCAACGGCCGGATTGCGCAGCACCGTCAGCACGAACGTGTACCAGAGCGAGGAGACCAGAACCATCGCGGCGACGGCCGCCGCACCCTGCATCCAGCTGTGCTCGGCCGGAAGCGTAGCGGCAAAGAGAGAGGCGACGAAGACGGCCGATTCCGGATTGGCAAGGTTGGTGGCAAGCCCCGAATAGAAGGCCTGTTTCGGAGCGATCCCCGCCCGACCGGCCTGCGGCGCCAACCCACCTGCCCTGCGCCTTGTATTCCAGATGAGCCTAGCGCCGAGCCAGCAGAGATAAAACCCACCGGCAATCTTCAGGGACAGATAGGCGAAAGGTGCCGCCGCAAAGAGCGCGCTGATCCCCAGCCAGCCGGCGAGCCCCCAGCAGAAAGTGCCGAGGATGACGCCGGCGATGACGGCCACCGCGGCGCTGCGGGATCCCTCCAGCGCCGTTCTGACGACGATGAAGAAGTTCGGCCCCGGCGTGATGGCGGCTACCGCCCAAATGGCCACAACGGAAAGCAGGAACATGAAGGCCTTTCCTCAAATCTTCGACAACGACTGTTCGAGATCGGCGATGATGTCCTTCACATCCTCGATGCCGACCGAGAGGCGCACCACGTCCGGCCCGGCGCCGGCGGCGATCTTCTGCTCGTCGGTCAGCTGCCGGTGCGTGGTGGAGGCCGGATGGATCACGAGGGAGCGCGTATCGCCGATATTGGCGAGATGCGAGAAAAGCTCCAAGCCCTCGACCAGCGCCTTGCCGGCCTCGTAACCGCCCCTGACGCCAAAGGTGAAGACGGAACCTGGGCCTTTCGGCGAGTAACGCTGCTGCAGAGCGTGGTTCGGGTCGTCCTCCAGACCGGCATAATTTACCCAGGCGATCTTCGAATGGGCCTTCAGCCATTTGGCGACATCAAGCGCGTTGTCGCAATGGCGCTGCATGCGCAGCGGCAGCGTCTCGATGCCGGTCAGGATCAGGAAAGCGTTGAAGGGCGAGATCGCCGGGCCAAGGTCGCGCAGGCCGAGCACGCGGCAGGCGATCGCGAAGGCGAAATTGCCGAAGGTCTGATGCAGGACGACGCCGTTATATTCCGGGCGCGGGCTTGACAGCATCGGGTAGTTGCCGGTCTTCGACCAGTCGAAAGTGCCGCCATCGACGATGATGCCGCCCATGGAGTTGCCATGACCGCCGAGGAATTTGGTCAGCGAGTGCACGACGATATCGGCGCCATGTTCGATCGGCCGGATGAGATAGGGTGTGGCCATTGTGTTGTCGACGATCAGCGGCAGATCGTGACGATGCGCTATTTCGGCGATGGCCGCAATATCGACGAAGGTGCCGCCGGGATTGGCAAGGCTTTCGATGAAGATCGCCCGCGTCTTGTCATCGATCTTGCTCTCGAAATCATCGGGATTATCTGGATCGGCCCAGCGTACCTGCCAGCCGAAATTCTCGAAGGCATGGCCGAACTGGTTGATCGAGCCGCCGTAGAGACGGCGGGCGGCGACGAAATTCTCGCCGGGGCGCATCAGCGTATGGAAGACGATCATCTGCGCCGCATGGCCGGAGGCAACGGCAAGAGCTGCCGTGCCGCCTTCAAGGGCCGCGACACGTTCCTCCAGAACCGCCTGTGTGGGGTTCATGATGCGGGTGTAGATATTGCCGAACTGCTGCAGGCCGAACAGTGCCGCGGCATGGTCGGAATCGTTGAAGACGAAGGCCGTCGTCTGGTAGATCGGTGTTATCCGCGCGCCGGTCGCCGGATCGGGCTGTGCACCCGCATGGATCGCCAGCGTGTTGAATCCCGGATCGTTTTTGGCCATGTCGTCCTCCCGTATTGTTGTTGACGGGCGCGATCATAACCACTCGAATGTGAAAGTTAACCGCGATCTTTTTCAACCGCGGCGCCTTCCGAGGAAAATCCGTTCTGCCCGACGGCGTCAGCCGAGAAGGCCTGGATACTCACAGCGTCAGCCGAAAAGACGCGGATATTCGATCGCCGGGCAGCGGTTCATCACGACTTTGATGCCACCGGCTTCGGCTTTGGCGGCGGCCGCGTTGTCGCTTACACCGAGCTGCGCCCATACGACCTGCGGGCGGGGCTCTAGCGCCAGCGCCTCATCCACCACCCCGTCAAGATATTCGGATGCGCGGAAGACATCAACCATGTCGACCGGCTCGGGAATGTCGGCAAGGCGGGCATAGACGGTCTGGCCGTGGATCTGCTTGCCCGCCTGCCCCGGATTGACGGGAATGACCCTGTAGCCGCGCGACAGGAGATAGCCCATGACACCATTGCTCGGCCGGGCCGGATTGGGCGAAGCCCCCGTCAGCGCGATGGTTTTCACGGATTTCAGAATGCCGGAGAGATAGTCGTCGGCATAGGCATCATGGTTCATATCTGGTGTCTCCAGTCTGGTGTCTTCAGGAGGCGGATTTGACAGTCGCTGATCATTGAAACCGGGCGGCCTGTTTCAACGTATATATAGGTGCCGGAAATATCAGGGAGAAATTGTGCCATGAAAAAGGTAATCCTTGCGCTCGCGCTCGTATTAGCTGCCTCGCCGACGCTTGCGATCTCACGCTACAATCCGCTTGCCATGAGCTGCCAGAGCGTGCGGGCGGCGATCCATAACGAAGGCGCCGTCATCTTTCGCTACACCTCGCCGCGCGGCCTTCCGCTCTACGACCGCTATGTCCGCAACAGCAACTACTGCGACGCGACCGATTATGCGGAATGGACGAGCATTCCCTCCAAGGACAATCCCAGGTGCCGGGTGCTGAACTGCCAGAATATAGACAACCTGGACGGGACGTTCTTCATTCCACACTACAGCCTCTAATTCAGCATTTATTCGGAAATGTGAATATTATCGATCCTTTCGCATGCGCGAAAGGATCGATGTTCAATCCAAGGATACAAAAATCTCAAAAAAATCGCTTTCGGTTGTAAATTTACAATTATTTCAAAGTTATAGAATAATGTCTATATTTCAGCATCATAGGATTCTCGACATTCTCTTTCTCCACAAGAACTTCACCTTTCATGCATAATTTGATCATGATATGTTCACACGTTCATTAGAAACATCTCATAGTTGAATAAGGTGAGTATAATTGACGTATTTCGAGCGCACGCAGAAATTGCTACAACGGTGAGCAATTGTTCACCTAACCAATCCATGTTATTCAAATTCTGAACATGCGGAATACACCTTCAGATTAAATCGCGCAAATACAGGTTGCCGCCATAAGGCATGACCAAACGGAAAAGTTGTGATACTTTCCTATATTTTGTTGCACTGCTCCCGGACCAGCCACCTTGCCCCTCGACGTCGTTCTTCTCGTCCTTTTCGGTGCTCTTCTGCATGCAACATGGAATGCCATCATCAAAGCGGGTACCGACAAGTCGCTCGATGCGGCGCTGATCTCTGCAGGCGGCGCGGTCGCCTCGCTGCCTTTCCTGCTGCTGCTTCCCCTGCCGCAGCCGCAGGCCTGGCCTTTCATCGGCGCCTCCGCCATCCTGCAATTTGCCTATTTCCAACTGGTCGCCGCCGCCTACAGGGCGGGCGATATCGGCCTCGTCTATCCGCTGATGCGCGGGGCAGCGCCACTGCTCATCGTCGCTACCAGCGGCTTCATCCTGGGGGAGAACCTGACGGGTCGAGCGCTTGCCGGTACCATGACGATCTGCGCCGGCATCCTCACACTCGCCTTCGAAGCGCGCCACGGCAGCCGCCACGCGATCATGCTGGCCCTCGTCAACGCCTGCGTCATCGCAACCTATACCTATGTGGACGGTATCGGCGCCCGGCTTTCCGGCAATGCGGTTTCCTACACGCTGTGGATGTCGCTTCTGCCGCCGGTTCTGCTCCTTACCTGGGCGGTCTCCCAACGCGGTCTGGCGACTGTCGGCAAGCACGTCAGGCGCAACTGGTGGCGTGGGCTGATCGGCGGGGCGGGCTCGATCGCGTCCTACGGGCTGGCACTCTGGGCGATGACGAAGGCGCCAGTTGCGACCGTGGCGGCGCTACGCGAAACCGCCATCCTGTTTGCGCTTGCCATCTCGGTTCTGGTGCTGAAGGAAAAGGCCAGCGTCTGGCGCTATCTTGCCGGCATCATCATCGCGCTCGGCGGGCTGATCCTGAAGCTTGCCTGATCAATCGTCCTTCCACTCGGGCGTACGCTTGCCGAGGAAGGCCCCGATGCCTTCTTGCGCATCGCCGGTCAGCATGCTGTCGACCATAACGCTGGCGGCATAATCATAGGCTTCCTGAATGGGCATCTCCAATTGCCGGTAGAAGGCCTCCTTGCCGATCCTCAGCGCCTGCGGCGACTTCGAGGCGATGACGGAAGCGTATTTGCTGACGACCTGCGTGAGATATTGCTTCGGCACGATGCGGTTGACCAGACCGAAATCCTTGGCAGTCGAGGCATCGATCGTCTCGCCCGTCAAAAGCATTTCCATCGCCTGCTTGCGGTGGGCGGCGCGGGAGACGGCGACAGCCGGCGTCGCGCAGAAAAGGCCGATATTGACGCCCGGCGTGCAGAAGGTGGACGTATCCGTGCAGATCGCAAGATCGCAGCTTGCGACGAGCTGGCAGCCTGCCGCCGTCGCGAGCCCGTCGATCTCGGCGATGACGGGCTTCGGAAGGCGGCTGATCTCCAGCATCAGGTCGGCGGCCAGCGCGAAGGTCTCTTCGAAGAAGGCGATGCCATCATCCTCGTCGGCGCGGTGGGCCGTCAGTTCCTTGAGGTCGTGTCCGGCGGAAAAGACATTGCCGGTCGATGCGATGACGACGATGCGCACGTCCTCGTCGTCGGCCGCGCCCTGCAGCTCGCCCATCAGCGTTTCCATTGTCGATATCGACAGGGCATTGGCCGGCGGATTGTTGAGCGTCAGGCGCAATATGCCACCGGAAAGCTGACGGAGCACAAGGGCGCCTTCGCCCGAATTGCTGTTGTCCTTGCGGAAGGATACGATTTCGGCCATGGCATGTTCCTGTCGCTGTCTCTATCCCGTCCTTGTGCCACAAGGGTGCGGCGATTTCGAGCCGAATACGGCATTGCAGGGCCTCCTAAAGGGCAAAACCTCCTGCTTTCAGGCGCATCAAAGTGAGGTATTCAAATACCTCACACTTAAGTCATTGTTTTCAAATATCTATTTTTCCGATCACCAGAATCGCTCATATTGACCCGATAGGGGTTTGCCGCTATAAGCCGCGCCGGAAATGCAGCCTTTCGGGGCTGTTTTCTTTTTTGGTCTGTCTTTCGATCAGCCAAGCCAAGCAACAAGAAACGCCCCTTCGCCTTCGGGCATGGGGATCCAAGAGAGAGTGACAATTATGGTAACCTTCTCCCAGAAGCCTGCAGAGGTGGAGAAGAAGTGGGTCGTCATCGACGCCGAAGGGCTCGTCGTTGGCCGTCTCGCTTCCGTCATCGCTATGCGTCTGCGTGGCAAGCACAAGGCAACTTTCACGCCTCACGTTGACGACGGCGACAACGTTATCGTTATCAACGCTGACAAGGTCGTTTTCACCGGCAAGAAGTATTCCGACAAGGTTTACTACTGGCACACCGGCTATGCCGGCGGTATCAAGGAGCGTACGGCTCGTCAGATCATCGAAGGCCGCTTCCCGGAGCGCGTCCTCGAGAAGGCTGTTGAGCGGATGGTTCCCCGCGGCCCGCTCGGCCGTCGCCAGATGAAGAACCTGCGTGTTTACGCCGGCCCGAACCATCCCCATGAAGCCCAGCAGCCGTCCGTCCTCGACGTGGCCTCGCTGAACAAGAAGAACGTAAGGAGCGCCTGATAAATGGCTGACCTTTCCTCCCTGAAGGATCTCGGCACGTCGTCTGAAGTAGCAGCTGCTGCTCCGGCTCACGTCCGCAAGGTCGACTCGCTTGGCCGTTCCTACGCGACCGGCAAGCGCAAGAACGCCGTTGCCCGCGTTTGGGTCAAGCCGGGCTCCGGCAAGATCATCGTCAACGGCAAGGAATTCGCGGAATATTTCGCACGTCCGGTTCTGCAGATGATCCTGCGCCAGCCGATCGTCGCTGCTGCCCGCGACGGCCAGTTCGACATCATCGCCACGGTTGCCGGCGGCGGTCTCTCCGGACAGGCCGGTGCTGTTCGCCACGGTCTGTCCAAGGCCCTCACCTACTTCGAACCGGGCCTGCGCTCGGTCCTGAAGAAGGGCGGCTTCCTGACCCGCGACAGCCGCGTCGTCGAACGTAAGAAGTACGGCAAGGCCAAGGCCCGCCGTTCGTTCCAGTTCTCGAAGCGCTGATCGCTTTCTGGATATGCTTTCATGGAAAGGCCGGGTTTTCGCCCGGCCTTTTCGTTTGTGCTGTAATCTTTTGACAAATTCCCACTGTGAATTATAATTCACACATGATCGAAGTTCGTCAGACCGCCTTATTCACCAAATGGCTTGGCGAGCTTCGGGACGGAAACGCCCGGATGCGCATTGTCACGCGGATTCGCCGTCTGGAATTGGGAAATCCCGGTGACGTGAAGCCAGTCGGTGAAGGCATCAGCGAAATGCGCATCACCTATGGCCCCGGCTATCGCATCTATTTTGTACGGACAGGCGATACGATCGTCATTCTTCTCTGCGGTGGAGACAAATCCTCGCAGAACCGCGACATCGCCTTGGCGAGGCAACTGGCAAAGGAGATTTGAGATGCCTTTCGAAACCACCCGCTTCGACATTCAAGATCACCTGAAAACGCCAGAAGAACGCATCCTTTATCTCGAGGCTGCATTCGAGGACGGCGACCCCTCCCTCGTCGCCCATGCGCTCGGCGATGTTGCCCGTGCGGTAGGGATGACCTCCGTCGCCAAGGGGGCCAGCGTCACTCGCGAAACGCTCTACAAATCACTCAGCGAAACGGGAGACCCCCGGCTTTCGACTTTCTTCGGCGTGATCAAGGCGCTCGGCTTGAAGATTTCCATCTCGTCCGATCAGGATGCAGCCTAGTAAAACGATGCCTCACTCCGGCTTGTTGAAGAAAGCCTCAAGCCGATAGCCGTCCGGATCGATGATGAAGGCGGCATAATAGAACTGGCCGTAATCCGGACGGATGCCCGGCGCACCGTTGTCCTCGCCGCCATTGGCCAATGCGGCAGCGTAGAAGGCGTTGACGGCTTCCTCACTCGTCGCAACGAAGCAGAAATGCAGTCCCGAGCCGCGATCCGCCGGCACCGGGCGCTCCACTTCGCTCACCCAGAAGGCAGGCCTCTCGGCGCCGTACCCCATCGTTCCCTCGAAATTCGACAGCCGCTCGTAACCGAGCGGCGCCAGTGCCGCATCATAGAACTGGCGTGACCTTTCGAGGCTTTTGACCCCGATCGAAACGTGATCGAACATTGCCTGTGGCTCCCTGGTGATTTGCTTGCAGCAGCTTCTTGGAAGCGATTTGCGAAGTCAACGCATGGGCAAGCCAAAGCCGCATCTGCTTGCAATCGACCTGCCGCTCGCCTACCCCATGCTGGAGAGACAAGGAATCTTGATATGTCGACCGACCAGCCCTCACCCTTCGCCACCACGCCCGAACCGCCCTATTACGTCGTTACCTTCTCCTCCCTCCGTACCGAGGGCGACAATGGCTACGGCGCCATGGCCGACCGGATGACGGACCTGGCGCTGCAGCAGCCGGGCTGTCTCGGGGCTGAAAGCGCGAGGGATGCCGATGGCTTCGGCATCACCAACTCCTACTGGGCCGACGAGGAAAGCCTGAAGGCCTGGAAACAGGTGGCAAACCATCTTGCCGCCCAGCGCCTCGGCCGTGAGCGCTGGTACAAGCAATATAAGGTTCGCATTGCGCGGGTAGAGCGCGCTTACGAATTTATCGCAGAGGAAGGAGCCTCCCATGGCGAATAAGACCATCGACCATGCCTTCACGGCACAGAGCCTTACATCGGCCGCCTCCGACCCGACCTTTGCCGGCGCGCTTTCCTTCATGCGCCGCCGCTTCACCAAGGATCTGACAGGAGCCGATGCCGTCGTCTGGGGCATTCCCTTCGATGCGGCGACCTCCAACCGGCCAGGTACACGCTTCGGGCCGCAGGCGATCCGCCGGGCTTCGGCGATCTTCGACAATGATCCGCAATATCCGTTCCAGCGCGATCTCTTCGCCGAGATGGCCGTCATCGACTACGGCGACTGCCTGCTCGACTACGGCAATCATCAGGATACGCCTGCAGCCATAGAGCGGCAGGCGAGCGCCATTCTCGACAGCGGCGCCTTCCTGCTCACCCTCGGCGGCGATCACTATGTCACCTGGCCGCTGCTGAAGGCGCATGTCGATCGCCACGGCCCGCTGGCGCTCGTGCAATTCGACGCGCATCAGGACACGTGGTTGGACGACGAGCGCCGTATAGACCACGGCTCCTTCGTGGCCCGTGCGGTGCGCGCCGGCCTCATCGATCCTGACCGCTCGATCCAGATCGGCATCCGCACGCACGCGCCAGAGGATTTCGGCATCCATCTTCTCTACGGCCATCAGGTCGAGGATATGAGCGCGACCGAAATCGCTTCCGCAATCATCACGCATACGAAGGGCTCGCCCGTCTACCTGACCTTCGACATCGATTGCCTCGATCCGGCCTTTGCGCCCGGCACCGGCACGCCGGTTTCCGGCGGCCCGTCCAGCGCGAAGATCCTCTCCGTGCTGCAGCGCCTGAAGCAGCTCGATGTCAGAGGCGCAGACGTCGTCGAAGTCTCCCCGCCCTACGATCACGCCGATATCACCGCCATTGCGGGGGCGACAGTCGCGATGTATATGCTGGGTCTTCACGCCGAACGGCGCGCAACGGCAGGATGACTGCTGTTATCAAATTGATTCAACTTCATGGCAAACTGATTCCGGAAACAATCCGAACCCACTGAAAGTGCAGGATAATCATGGCAGCAAAGATCTTCATCGATGGCGAGGCTGGAACGACGGGTCTGCAGATCCGCGAGCGTCTGGCGGAGCGCCGCGATCTTGAGCTGCTGTCGATCCCGACCGAGAGCCGCAAGGACAAGGCGGTGCGTGCCGCATTGCTCAACGAGGCCGATATCGCCATCCTCTGCCTGCCTGACGATGCCGCCAAGGAAAGCGTCAGCCTGATCGAGAATGACCGTACAAAGGTAATCGACGCCTCGACGGCGCATCGCGTCGCCGAAGGCTGGGCGTATGGCTTTCCGGAAATGAGCAAGGAGCAGGCCGGCGTCATCGCCTCGGCCAAGCGGGTCGCCAATCCTGGCTGCTGGCCGCAAGGCCCGATCGCCATGCTGCGCCCGCTGATCGTGGCCGGCCTGGTACCGGCCGATTTCCCGGTCACGGTCAACGGCATTTCCGGTTATACCGGCGGCGGCCGCACCATGATCGAGGATTACGTCGCCAAGGGCGAGGATGCTCCGGAATACATGCCCTACGGCCTGAACTTCAAGCACAAGCATCTGCCGGAGCTGCAGCGCTACGCCAGGCTTGGACGCGTGCCCTTCTTCCAGCCGGTCGTCGGCAATTTCGCACAGGGCATGGTCGTGACCGTGCCGCTGCAGCTCTCGCATCTGCCCAAGGTGCCGAAGGGTGCTGACCTACATGCCGCCATCGCCGACTATTATGCCGGCATCACGGGTTTCGTGGAGGTCGCCCCCTTGGAGGCGTCGGAACGCACGCCGGAGCTCAACCCGGAAATCTATAACAACACCAACCGCATGCGCCTGCACGTCTTTGCTAATGACGATATCGCGCAGGCGCTGCTCGTCGCCGTCTATGACAACCTCGGCAAGGGCGCTTCGGGTGCCGCCGTGCAGAACATGGATTTGATGCTGGGCGTATAACGCCCGGCAATGCCTATTATCAGGCGGTTGCGGCATTTGCGTTCGACGGTCTGCTTCGGTAGTAGCTGATACGATTGCCCGCCTGATATGAAAGCCTTACACTCTCCCATGTGAGGGGAGCTCAATGGCGTCGGTTCTGATCGGCATCGCCATCATTGGAGGCACGACCGCAACCGTGCTTGCGGCCTATTACATTATGCATCTGGTCATGGGCGGCGACCCGGGCGGACGTGACAGGGAGCTGGCCAGTTCAGTCATCACCCGCATTGCCAGCTTGCACGCACTCATCCTTGCCCTCGTTTTCGCGCAGGAAATGATCGAATACCAGGCTCTGCGGACGGAAAGCGCAGTGGAAAGCAATGCAGTCGGCGATGTCTTCTATGATGCCGAGCGCTATGGCCCGGAGGCGCAGGCACCGATCCAGAAGGCGCTGAAAGACTATGTCCGTATCGTCATCGAGGAGGAATGGACCGAACTCGGACGGACCGGCGAACTCTCATCGGCGGCCTGGGATCAATGGAACAACGCCTATCTCAGGATTCTCGAGTTGGCTCCCGTCAATGCCAAGCAGCAGAGCCTGCGCGGCCACATGCTCGATGAAATCCATACAATCTCGGAATCCCGCGACCGGCGGGAAAACAGCGGCACCGACTCCATCAGCCTGATCTTCTGGTTTGCGGCGGTTTCGGGCGTGATCTTCACCGCCATCGGCTATTACCCCTACGCGCCCGACGGCCGCAACCTGCTGCTCCTGTCTATCTTCGGCGTCTTTACCGGCATCATCCTCTTCTTCATCTACGCCTTCTCTAATCCTTACAGCCCACCCGCCACGCTGTTTCCAACAGCTTTCGAGCGATTGCAGGAAGAGATCGGCGGGCCTGATCCGTGAGCGGAAATGCTCCGCACACCTCGCCCAAACCTATCGCCGTCATGCGCCACAGCAAAAGACAGTCGCCTTTTGCGGCGTTTTGCGGTAAAAGCGGCACGCTGTCAGCAAGGCTGCGCTGCTTGAAAGGCGCGCGGCCCCTGTTTCACGCCGATGGGAGGCCCTCATGAAAACGATCCTGAGCAACCAGAAAAACAAGATCAACACTCAGGATATCCGTCTTCATGTCCAGCTTGCTTTCACGCGCGAGGAAAAACCCGCGGCGTCCTAACCACAGCCTCTCCACCGCAACGCACATCCACAACAGGCGCCAGCTGCGCCTGCGCAAGTTCCTGTCCTACTTCCGGCCGCATCTTCCGCTGCTTATGGCCGATATTGCCTGCGCCGTCGTCGTCGCTGCCGCCGCAGTAGCATTGCCGCTCTGCGCCAACATCGTCATGGGCTATCTCATCGCGCTCAACGATACTTCTTCGGCCTATTGGCAGATTCTCGGCATGGGCGGCGTCATGCTGGCCATTGTGGCAATAGAGACAGCCGCCATCTTCTTTGTCGATTATCGCGGCCACATGATGGGTGCGCATATCGAGGCGAATATCCGCCAGGAACTGTTCGATCACTGCCAGAAGCTCTCCTTCGGCTTCTATGACCGGCACCGCACCGGCCAATTGATGAGCCGCATCGTCGGCGACTCCTTCTGGCTGGGCGAACTTTTCCATCACGGGCCTGAAGACCTGCTGATCGCCATTCTGAAGTATGGCGGGGCCATGACGGTCCTGTTCTTCATCGATCCGCAGCTTGCGTTTCTGATCCTCCTGCTGACGCCTTTTGCTGTGGCTTATGCGCTGCATTTCAACAGGCGCATGAATCGCGCCCTTGAGGCAAGCAAGCAGGAGATCGCTGCCGTCAACGAAAGGGTCGAAGATGCGCTGGCCGGTATCCGCGTCGTCCAATCCTTTGCCAACGAGGATCTGGAGCGGAAACGTTTTGCTGCCTTGAACCGGCGCTTCCTCGAAAGCCGCTCCGATGGCTACCGGAGCGAAGCCTGGTTTTCCGCCGGCGCCGAAACCTTCGCCCAGATCATCACGCTTCTGGTCGTCATCCTCGGCGGATTGCGCATCCTTGCGGCGGAACTCACCATTGCGGACCTTTTGACCTTCCTGCTCTGCGTCGGCGTTCTCGTCGATCCGGTCAAGCGGATGGCCAATCTCGCCCGGCTCTGGCAGGAGGGTTATACGGGGTTTGTGCGGGCGATGGAGATCCTGGAGATCGATCCTGACGTGATGGATCGTCCCTCGGCCCGCGCGTTGCATATGCCGAAGGGAGAGATCAGGCTCTCGAATGTCGATTTCAGCTATGTCGACGGGGCGGAGGTGCTCAGCAACCTTTCGCTGACCATCCGGCCTGGTGAATTCGTGGCGCTCGTCGGCCCGTCGGGTGTGGGGAAAAGCACGCTCTGCGCGCTGCTTCCCCGCTTCTATGATGTCACTGGCGGTTCGATCGAAATCGATGGCACCGATATCCGCGATGTGACACTTGCCTCGCTGCGCAGCCACCTCGGCGTCGTGCAGCAGGATGTCTATCTCTTCGCCGGCACCGTGGCGGACAATCTGCGCTACGGCAGACCGGACGCGACAGACGAAGAGGTGGAGGCCGCAGCCCGCGCCGCCCATGCGCATGAGTTCATCATGGCATTGCCGCAGGGCTATCAGACTGATATCGGCCAACGCGGCGTGAAACTCTCGGGCGGCCAGCGCCAGCGGCTGACGATCGCTCGCGCTTTCCTCAAGAACCCTGCCATCCTCATCTTCGATGAGGCGACGAGCGCGCTCGACAATGAAAGCGAGCGGGCCGTGCAGCAGGCCTTCCTGACGCTTGCAAAGGGGCGCACGACGCTCGTGATCGCTCATCGCCTTTCGACGATCCGCCACGCCGACCGTATTCTGGTGCTGACAGGCGACGGTATCGTCGAAGAAGGCAATCACGACAAGCTGATGGAGAGCGGCGGCATCTATGCCAATCTCTATGGGCTGCAGGCGAGCATCTGAGGTCCGATGAGCCGACATGCGGAACCGTTCGGCAGACAGGTCCTGAACTGTTCCGCAGATCGACCAAGTGCTATTTCTCTTCGACTGGAGGAAGGAACACCATGACAGTGCTGCGCATCGTACCGAATATCGCCGCCGCCTCCATCGAAGAGGTGCGCAACTTCTATTCCGAGCTGTTCGATCTCGACATCGTGATGGATCATGGCTGGATCGTCACTCTTGCATCCGACAAGCGAGCACTCACCCAGATCGGCATCGCGACGGAAGGCGGATCGGGAACCGCAGTGCCTGACGTTTCGATCGAGGTCGATGATGTGGACGAGGTCCATCAGCGTGCGGTGACAGGTGGACATCAGATCGTCTACGGGCCGGCCGACGAGCCCTGGGGCGTTCGTCGTTTCTATATTCGCGACCCCACCGGCAAGCTGCTGAATATCCTCTCTCACGCAGGCTAATCGGCTCCGTCAGACGCAGGGAGGATCATTGCAATGCTTGCGAAAGCCTCTATTCTGCGACAGCCGTGCGAGACACGAAATAACTGCTTTCATTGAGAATTTTCGAAGATAGCCAGATCATACCATGAATACATTAAACCGCCCGGACTTGAGCGATATTCATCAAGGTGACTGGGTGGACCGGCTGTTGCCGGGCACATGGCGACCTTACACGAGGCTCGCGAGGCTCGATCGTCCAGTCGGAATATGGCTGACGCTGTTTCCATGCTGGGCGGCGTTGTTTCAGGCGGCCCATGGGCTGCCCGATATCCGGCAGCTGGCCGTCTTCACGCTCGGTGCTCTGCTGATGCGAAGCGCCGGCTCCACGATCAACGATATCGCGGACCGGAAATTTGACGGCCATGTCGAGCGAACCCGTTTTCGGCCACTGGCGAGCGGGCAGATCGGAGTCAGTCAGGCGTTGACCTTTCTGGCCATCGAACTCGCCCTGGCGGCGTCTCTTCTGTTGTTTCTGACACCCTATACGCGGCTGGTCGCCTTATGCGTCTTGCCGCTTGTCTTCGTCTATCCGCTCTGCAAACGCTTCACCCATTGGCCACAGGCCGTGCTGGGCGCGGCGTTCAACTGGGGCATGCTCATGGCCTGGGCCGAAATTGCCAGCCATATTCCGGCCGGAGCCGTGCTTATGTGGGCTGGAGCCATCGCGTGGCAGATCGGCTATGATACCGTCTATGCCTATGTCGACGTGAAAGACGACAGAGCCCTCGGCCTGAAATCGACTGCCATCCTGTTCGGCCGGCATGGCAAGCTCGTGATTGGCCTGTTCTACGCTTTGACGGTCGCCGCATGGTCGCTTGGAGGCTGGCTGTCCGGCATGTCCCTGCCTTATGCGCTCGGAATGCTCGTCATCGCCGCGCACCTTGTCTGGCAGACCTGGCGGATCGACCTTGCACGGCCGGAAGTGAATTACCGCCTGTTCCTGGCAAATATCCTGACCGGGCTATTGCTGGCAGCCTCGGCCTTTATGGGAACCTGGTAAGCCCGTCGGCTCAATAAGAGCAGGGGCGATTGTCGCTGGGACGGAAACCGCCGGCGCAGGCCGGGTTCAGGGACGTATCCTCGCCATAGTCGTAGCTCTCCGTTGAGGTGCAACTCGAAGCGATTGCGGAAAGCGTGATCAGAACGCCTGCCATTACGAATGTGCGAAATCTGTTCATGTGAACATCCCCCTTCATAGGATCGCCCATGCGCCAAGCCGACAATCTAGCATGTCACGGCAAATCCATGCGAGGAGCATCGCATTGATCCCATTCACTCTTCCGCGAGCCAGGGGATAGGACGTCTCTATCCCTGCTCAGTCGCGCTCGGCGATAACAGTTGCGCGGGGATATTCGCCGTAGTAGCCGCGCCAGTTGGCGACGGCGAAACCGAATACCACCAACGCACCTGCCTGATGCAGCAGGCCCCAGTGCAGCGGCACCTCAAGCAGCAGCGTGGTGATGCCGATTGCTGCCTGGATCGTGATGAGCGCGAAGAGCAGCACGGCCCGGCGCGCATGGGTGCTCCAAGATGCGGCTCGCAGTGCAATCACCATGTTGATGAACGCGACCGCAAAGAGCGTGTAGGCACCGAGACGATGGATGAACTGCACCGTCTTCGGGTTCTCGAAGAGATTGATCCAGAAGGGCTGCTGGATGAAGAGATCGCCAGGCAGGACGGCGCCATCCATCAGAGGCCAGGTATTATAGGTGAAGCCGGCATCGAGGCCGGCGACCAGCGCACCGAGATAGATCTGGAAAAGCGAGAAGATGGCGATGGCCGCTGCCCAGCGGTGGGAATTCTTCGTCGGGGCCGGATCGTCGGAATGCGGCGAGAGCCCGCGCATGATCCACATGCAGGAAGCGAAGATCAGGCACGCCATGACGAGATGGGTGGCAAGCCGGTACTGGCTGACATCCGTGCGCGCAGACAGGCCGGAGGAGACCATCCACCAGCCGATGAAACCCTGCAGGCCACCGAGCGCCAGGATGCCGGCAAGCGGCCAGCGCAGGCGCCTCTCGATCCGGCCGGTCGCCCAGAAGAAGACCAGCGGCAGCGCGAAGATGACGCCGATGCCGCGCGCGATCAGCCGATGCGCCCATTCCCACCAGAAGATGCTCTTGAACTCATCGACCGTCATGTCGCTGTTCAGCTGCTGGAATTCGGGGATGCGCTGATAGAGCTTGAACTCCTCTTCCCACTCGGCGGCATTCAGCGGCGGAACAACACCATGGATCGGCTTCCATTCGGTGATGGACAGGCCGGAATTGGTCAGCCGCGTGGCGCCGCCCACGAGCACCAGACAGAAGAGCGCCAGAAGCACGAAGCCCAACCAGATGCGCACGGCGCGGCGGTTATTGTCCTGCCTGCGCACTTCGGTGCGGATCGCCTGCTCCGGGCTCAGGTTTGCGACGGCCATGATCTCTCCTTTTATCCGGCAGTTGATTTGCCCCAGCGGCTGATGCAAAACAAGCCCCGAACCTTTGCGGCATGCCGTCGCGCCGGTTCAATCCCATCCGTTCGAAAGTTATACGATGCCCGTCCGCCTTCGCAAATTCATCGGCACGATCCTGATCATCATCCTCGTGCTTTTCTATGCGATTGTGGCGAATACGATCGCGGTCGCCACACTCGGCAATGCGCCGTGGTGGGGACATCTGCTTTACTTCGCGCTCACCGGACTGCTCTGGGTGCTGCCGGCGATGGTCATCATCAAGTGGATGGCCGGCCCGAGACAGCAGTAGGGGCCGATTAACGGCGGAATAACCCTGTCAGTGGAAAACTGCAGCCAGGCGCAGCGGTTAAACCAAATATACGTCTCGGCACTCTACCTTCCTCTGCAACACATCTCTTGACCGGAGAAAGACCCGTGCAGACGCAGAGGCTCGATGTCCTTGAACAAAAGCTTGACGCTGCAGCGCAAGCCCAAACCGGCATTTCCCGGCTGCGACAACTCAGCGTGAAACTCGCCATGGGCGAACTCGATATCCAGCTTTTCGACAGGATGGAGCCCCTTGAAGAGGAATGGCGCGCGCTGGAGCGCGACAACCTTTCCTCGCTGCACCAGAGCTACGATTGGTGCGCGGCCTGGGTGGCAGCCTTCCACCGTCCGCTCGCCATCCTGTGCGGCAGGAGCGGCAACCACACCGCCTTCATCCTGCCGGTGGAAATCGTCGCCTCGCGCGGCATGCGGATCGCCAAATTCATCGGCGCCGACCACAGCAACATCAATACCGGCCTGTTTTCGCAAGCCTTTGCCGAAGATGGCGATGCGGTGGACAGCCATCGCCTCGCCGCCCGCCTTCGTGCAGCACTCTCCGGCAAGGCCGATCTGCTTCTCTTACAGAATATTCCGCTGGAATGGCGCAGCCGTCGCAACATGCTTGGCGGCCTGCCCATGGTGCAGAACCAGAACCACGCCTATCAACTTCCGCTCTTCGATACGTTTGAGAAGACGCTGCAGCAGCTGAACGCCAAAAGCCGGCGCAAGAAGTTCCGCACGCAGAGCCGGCGGCTGGAGGCGGTTGGCGGCTTCGACTATATCGCGCCGGAAGCGTCCGCGGAGCAGCATGAACTGCTCGACACGTTCTTCCGCCTGAAAAGCGCCCGCTTCGCCTCGCTCGGCCTGCCCGATGTCTTTGCGGATTCGGAGACCAAGGCCTTCCTGCACGGCCTGATCGACAAACGGATCGGCGACAATTTCGGCCTGCAGATGCGCGCCCTGCGCCTAAAGGGCGAGTATGAGGGACGCATCGCCGCGCTGTCGGGGATTTCCCGCAAGGGCGACCACGTCATCTGCCAGTTCGGTGCGATCGACGAGGATCTGGTTGCGGATGCAAGCCCCGGCGAATTCCTCTTCTGGCAAATGATTTCAAGCCTGCACGGCAAGGGAGTCGCGCTTTTCGATTTCGGCCTCGGTGATCAGACCTACAAGCGCTCCTGGGCGCCGATCGAAACCGACCATCACGATGTGGTCCTGCCGATCTCCGGCATCGGCGTCGCTGCCGGCGCAGCGCACCGGGCGATCACCCGTGGCAAGGCCTTCATCAAGGCCCGCCCCGGTCTCTATAAATTTGCCCAGAACATCCGGGCCAAGATTGGCTGAAGATCAGGCAGCATGGCGTGCGGGGCTGCGCATCGCGGCCTCTTCGCCACCCGACATCAGTACCACACGCTCGTAGCCGGCACCTTGGAAATCCTGCATCAGGCCGACGAAGGCAGCTTCTTCGATCTCAGGCAGAGACAGGATGATCTCGATCTCCTTGCTGCGCGTCAGTCTTGACACGCCGGCGACATCGGCCGCGCCGCATTCCACGATGACGATATCGTAGGCCGATGACAGAGCATCGAGCAGCAGCGACAGCCGATCGGCGCCTCGCATGGCGCGACGTACATCACTCACACCCTGCGGGATCAGATGCGCATCGGAAAACCGGTCGCCGTGGATCGTCTCGCCGAAGGCAGCCTCGCCGCAGAGAAGATCGGTAACGCCCGGTGCCTCGGGGTTTTCGGCCATGAGCTCGGTCGGATAGCCGGAGCCGGTCATGTCGATCAGGATCACCCGGCGTCCGTCATCGGCCAGCAGGCGTGCCAAGGCAACTGTTGCGGCAGAACCATTGTCACCGGTTGGGGATATGGAAACGGCGAGCGGTGCACGGCAGTCGGCGAGATAGCTTGCGACGGAAGAGACGGAGAACTCGTTCTCGTCGGCAGGCGCTTCCTCGACCGGCTCGGCTTGCGGCTCCTCGTCGTCGTCGACCGCTGCCGTCAGCATGCTGGGCTTGGCAAGCGTTGCCGCGGAAACGGGAGCCGTTCCCGCAGGAAGGGGTGCTGCTCCGCCCTGCTCTTCGTCCTCGACGCTGTCTTCGATGGTGCGGGATTCGACATCCAGAGGCTCGACCGGGCGAAGCGCGCGGCCACTGAAGAGTTCGGAGAGCATGATGACGATCGCACTCATGATGAGGGTTGCGACCGCAGCAACGATGACGATCGGCACGACTTTCGGGAAATAAGGATCGACCTGCTCGATCGCTTTCGAAACGATACGGGCGTCCGCCGGGCTGGAATTCCGGTCGGCACGCGAAGCGGCTTCGCGGTAGCGGACGAGGTAGGTTTCGAGAAGCTGGCGCTGGGCGTTCGCCTCCCGCTCCAGTGCGTTAAGACCCACTGCGTCCTCGCCCGCCCTGGCGCTGTTGGCCTGCAGCCTATCGGACTGCTGCTCCAGTTCCTTGGCGCGCAGCTCGGCAACCTTCGTCTCGTTTTCGATGCTGGCAAGGATCTTCTGCGTTTCCTGGCGGATCTGCGTGCGGATATCGGCAAGTTGGGCACGCAGGCTCTTCAGCCGCGGATGATTGTTGAGCAGGCTCGTCTGCAGGTCTGATATCTGCGACTGCAGCCCGGATTCCGTCGCCTTCAGCCGCTGGATCGACTGCGACGACATGATGTCAGCAAGCGTGTCGGAGGCTTCGCCCGATGACAGCGCATTGCGCACGGCTTGTGCCCTCGCCTCGGCATTCGCCTTGTCGGTGCGCACGCGGGTCAGTTCGACGGAGATGTCGTTGAGCTGCTGCGCAGTGAAGGTCGTCGTGCCATTGGTCTGCAACAGGCCGTGGGTCGTGCGGTAATCGGCGACCTTTTTCTCGGCCTCGCTCACCTTCTGGCGCAGGCTGTCGATCTCCGGTTCGAGCCAGCGCGTCGCTTCCGAGTTGGAGGCGAGCTTGGCGCCGCTCTGGATCGCCAGGTAGACCTGCGCCATGGCGTTCGGAATGCTCGCGGCGAGCTTCGGATCCTTGGAGGTGAAGGTAATGCCGATGACGCGCGAGCCCGGCACCTGATAGACCTGCAGGCGCTGGGTGAAGGCGTCGATGACACGCTCTTCCGGCGGATTTTCCAGCGGGTTCTTCTTCAGGTGCAGCGCCACGAGGATATCGGTGAGCGCGGAGCCGTTCGCGGCAGCATCGAATTCCGGCAGATTGTAGAGCTTCAGATTGTTGATGACCTGCTTGATGAGGTCGGCCGATTGCAGAAGCTGCACCTGGCTGGCGATATTCAGCTCGTCGAGCAGCGGTCCGGCATTGGCGTCACTCGTCTGCGTATTGGCAAAGGCCGGAGCGCGTGGTTCGATGAGGACGCGTGTCTCGCTGCGATATTGCGGCGAAACGATCTTGGCGCCGGCAAAAGCGACTGCCGCACCCAATGCGGTGATCGTCAATATTCTCAGACGACGTGCCCAGACCGCGCGCACAAGCTGGCCGAGGTCGATGTCCACATCCTGATCACTCGCTACGCGGGACATACTCATTACTCCAATACGAACTGCCCCAAGCGTAAACGACCATGGTAACTCAACGGTTAATGGCAACTCCCTCGCAAATACGATGCTCCTGATAAAGGATTTGAGGAAATCGGCGGTTTTTTTACCGGGCATTAACCCTAATAGATCGATAACGGCCCGACCGAATTATCTTCCTGTGAGCAAGCGGATGCCCTTCGTCCAGCCCAAGATCCTGATGGCTATGAGCCTTGTCGCCATGATGGCTGCACTGGCGGGCTGCACCACCTATCGGCCCGCGCCGAAGGCCTTCAACCAGGCGACGATCCAGCCCTATTCGCTCGACAGCGGCGACCGCCTGCGCATCACCGTCTTCGATCAGGCAACGCTGACCAATACCTATACGGTGGATCAGGCCGGCTATATCGCATTCCCCCTTATCGGCCAGGTCCCTGCCCGCGGCCGCACCTTGCAGCAACTCTCGGGCCAGATCGCCCAGAAGCTGCAGCAGGGATATCTTCGCGATCCTGATGTCACCATCGATGTCGACCGGTATCGTTCCGTCTTCATCATGGGCGAAGTCGGCCAGCCCGGCCAATATGCCTATGTGCCCGGCATGACGGTGCAGAACGCCATCGCAGTTGCCGGCGGCTTCACCAGCCGTGCCAACCAGAGCATGGTCGACGTCACGCGCAAGATCAACGGACAGGTGCTGACGGGCCGCGTCAATATTTCCGGCCCGATCATCGCCGGCGACACGATCTATGTCCGCGAACGGCTTTTCTAGCCGATGATAGAGCAGAGGCCCCTCCGCATTCTTCACTGCTTCCGCTCGCCGGTCGGCGGAATTTTCCGTCATGTCCGCGATCTCGTGGAGGAACACAGCCGGGCGGGCCATGATATCGGCATCATCTGCGACAGTTCGACTGGCGGCGAATATGAGGACAGTCTCTTCGACGATATCCGCCCCTTTCTTTCGCTCGGTCTGATGCGCATTCCGATACGGCGCTCCATCAGCCCGTCGGATGCAGCGGTTCTCTGGAACACATTCAAGGAAATCAGGAGCTTGCGGCCGGATGTGCTGCATGGGCATGGCGCCAAGGGCGGCGTGCTCGCGCGGCTTGCCGGCTCAGCCCTGCGGGTCAACAGGTATCGCGTAGCCCGCCTCTATACTGCGCATGGCGGAAGCCTGCATTACTCCCGCGCCTCCATGCTCGGCCAGTTCGTGCTGCGCATGGAGCGGCTGCAGGAATATTTTACCGATGCGCTGGTCTTCATCTGCGAATACGAGCGACAAACCTATGCGACCAAGGTGGGCCGGCCCCGGGTCATGAACCGGCTGATCTATAATGGCATCGGCGCACGGGATTTTTCCGATATTCCGACCCGCTCCGACGCCGTACATTTCATCTATGTCGGCATGCTGCGCGATCTCAAAGGCCCGGATCTTTTCATCGACGCCTTCGCCAAGACCGAGCGCCTGCTCGGCCGGCCGCTTTCGGCGCTGATGATCGGCGACGGGCCGGAACGCGACCGTTATCGCGAGATGATGGTCGAGCGCGGCCTCGGCAAGCGCATCGGCATGCTGCCGGCCATGCGCGTGAGGGACGCCTTCTCCATGGCGCAGAACCTTGTCGTCCCCTCCCGCGCCGAAGCCATGCCTTACATCGTTCTGGAAGGGCTCGGCGCCGGCAAGACGGTCATCGCCTCGCGTGTCGGCGGCATTCCCGAGGTGCTTGGAACAGACAGTCCCGCACTGGTGACACCGGGGGACTCCGACGACTTGGCGCGGGTGATGGCTGAAGCACTGACAGTGCCCGGCTGGCACGACAAGGTCATGCCTTCTCCCGACGCGGTCAAGTCGGTCTTTTCCGCCCCAGTCATGGCCCGCGAAGTGCTGAAACTCTACGGCGAGCTCGTCAATCCCGCTACGGCACAGGCAATCCCGGCCGCCTCGTAAAAGTTTCTTAGGGGCTTTCTGTTATCCCGCTCACATCAACGAGCGATGAAGCCCCATGAACAAGCTGGAAAAGAGCGGACAGTTCGACGTGGAAGCCCTGCGCAAGCAGGTCTCTGATACGGAGACGCGCGGCGACGCCTCTACGCATGCCGCCGGCGAGACGCCTCCCATCAATCCCTATGCCCGTCGGATTGCCGAGCAATTCCGTGACGGGACCTACTCGCCTGTCATCATCATCGGCCAGTTGCGGCTGCTGGAATTCCTGACGCAGTTCGCCATCGGCCTTGTCACCTTCTATTTCGCACCCGGCGACGGCAGCGACAGCATCGCGATGCGGGCCGTCATCGCGGCTGTCGTTTCAGCATTGACCGTCGTGGCGCTTCAACTTGCCGATACCTATTCCATTCCGGCTCTCAGATCCCGCGTGCGGTATCTGCCGCGTACCTTCGCGGCATTCGCCATAGTCTTCGTGCTGACAACAGGCAGCTTCTCGCTCTTGCGCGGTCTCAGCGCAGCGACTGCGGAATCCTACGGTATCTGGTTTATTGCCGGTGCGCTCTTCCTGGTTATCGAGCGCTTCCTCGTGGCGCAGGGCGTGCGCAGTTGGGCGCGCAACGGCATCATGGAGCGCCGCGCCGTCATCGTCGGTGGCGGCGAACCGGCCAAGGAACTGATCCGCATGCTGGAGCAGCAGGCGGATAACGACATCCGTATCTGCGGCATCTTCGACGACCGCGGCGAGAAGCGCTCGCCGATCATGGTCGCAGGCTATCCGAAGCTCGGCACGGTGAGCGAGCTCGTGGAATTCGTGCGGATGACGCGCATCGACATGCTGATCATCGCGCTGCCGCTGTCTGCTGAAGCGCGCATCTTCGAGCTTTTGAAAAAGCTCTGGGTGCTGCCGGTCGACATCCGCCTTGCCGCACACGCCAATCGCGTGCGTTTCCGGCCTCGCGCCTATTCGCACGTCGGCGCGGTGCCGATGCTCGACATTTTCAAGAAGCCGATCCGCGACTGGGATTCCGTTGCCAAGCGCGCATTCGATATCTTCTTCGCCATCATCGCGCTCTGCCTGCTCTGGCCTGTCATGCTGGCGACAGCGATCGCCGTGAAGGCGACTTCGGAAGGGCCGGTCTTCTTCATGCAGAAGCGCCATGGCTTCAACAACGAGATCATCAACGTCTTCAAGTTCCGCTCCATGTACGCCAGCATGGGCGATCCGACGGCAAGGGCTGCCGTCACCAAGGGCGATCCCCGTGTCACCCCTGTCGGCCGCTTCATCCGCAAGTCCTCGATCGATGAGCTGCCGCAGCTCTTCAACGTGCTGAAGGGCGAACTTTCGCTGGTCGGCCCGCGTCCGCACGCCGTGCTCGCGCAGGCGCGCGAGCGCGCTTTCGCCGATATCGTCGACGGTTATTTCGCCCGCCACCGCGTCAAGCCCGGTGTCACCGGCTGGGCGCAGATCAACGGCTGGCGCGGCGAAGTGGACAATGAAGAGAAGATCAAGTTCCGCACGGCCTACGATCTCTATTATATCGAGAACTGGTCGCTCTGGTTCGATCTCAAGATCCTGTTCCTGACACCGATCCGGCTGCTCAACACGGAAAACGCCTATTGAGCGCGATCGACGCCTCCCATGTGCGCGTGGCCCAGCCGCAACGGCTGACGCTGCGCCTCATCGGCTCGGCGGCGGTCGCTTTCGGGGTCTTTCTTTCCGGCTTCGTCATCGACGAGCCGGCGCCTTATGAACTGTGGATGGCAGGGCTGATCGGCCTCTGGTTCATCCTCGGCCTGAAGATATCCCGCACCACCGCACCGCTGCTGGCGCTGCTTCTGACCTTCAATATCGGCGGCATGCTGTCGCTCACCCAGATGCGGGACCTGGCGACCGGCCCGATGTATATTGCCGTTTCCACCTTCCTGGCACTGACATCCATCTTCTACGCCGCGATCATCGAGGACAGCCACAAGCGGCTGCCGCTGATCTTCAATGCCTGGAGCTTTGCGGCGGTCATCACGTCCCTGCTCGGCATCCTCGGCTATTTCCACGCCTTTCCGGGCTTGGAAGTCTTCACGCTTTACGACCGCGCCAAGGGCGCCTTCCAGGACCCGAATGTCTTCGGCCCTTTCCTCGTGCCGCCGGGGCTTTACCTCGTCCACGGCATTCTCGCCGGAAATCTCAAGACGTTACCGATCAAAGCGGGAGCGCTGCTCATCCTGGCGCTCGGCATCTTCCTCTCCTTCTCGCGTGCAGCCTGGGGCCTTTTCGCCTTTGTCGTGATCGTGCTGATTTTCGTGATGTTGCTGAAAGAACGCAGTGGCGCCTTCCGGCTGCGTGTGCTGATCCTGTCGCTCGGCGCGATCATCCTGATGGTGGCCTCGCTGCTGGTCGCGCTGCAGGTTCCCAAGGTCAGCGAGCTTTTCTCCGCCCGCGCCCAGCTCGTGCAGCAATATGACGGTGAACACCTCGGCCGTTTCGATCGCCATCGCATCGGCTTCCAGATGATGATGGAACGGCCGCTCGGCATAGGACCGCTGGTCTTCGGCACCATGTTTCCGGAAGACGAACACAATATCTGGCTGAAATCGCTGACCACCTATGGCTGGCTGGGCTTCGTCAGCTATGTCGGCATGCTGTGCTGGACGCTTTATCTCGGCTTCCGCAACATATTGCTCGACCGGCCGTGGCAGCCTTTTCTCATGGTCGCGTGGATTTCCGTTCTCGGCCATGCGGCGATCGGCAACGTGATCGATATCGACCACTGGCGACACGTCTACCTGTTGTTCGGCATCGTCTGGGGTTGTGCTGCGCTGGAAGTTCGCCACAAGCGCTCGAGCCGCTCACAGACACTTGAGAAGTTCGGCAAAAGCGCTAAATTTCCGGCATGATTACAGGGACACAGATACGCGGCGCACGCGCCATGATCGGCATGAGCATCGAGGATCTCGCAGCTCATGCAGGACACTCCGTCGAAACAGTCCAGGCGCTGGAAAACGGCGAATGGGTGGGTGAGACGCGCGCCGCGATCGACGTGCGCAACACGCTGGAAGCCCACGGCATCATCTTCATCGCCAGCGGCAACCAGGATGAAGGCGGCCCTGGCATACGCCTGCGCGCCCGCAGCTCCAACGATGACGGCATCAGGCCGGAAAACCTCAACGCTGCCAACGACGATTGACGGAACCAGGCGCCGTCTCAGACGTCATATCTTCCACGAAGCGAGCAAACCCGAAGGCATCGAGATGAGCATCGGCAAGAACAGTGTCTCGATCGAGCAGACCTGAGCTTTAGAGATAGGTCTTGGCCAGAATGGTCAACTTGCCGCTGTCCTTCACGCCCTGCCTGTAAAGCTGGATGAGGGCTGCACCGATCCGGTCGGCTTCCGGCGTGCGGGGAGTGATGCCGCTGTCATCGCAAACCTGGCTCAAAACCCGCGACAGCAGGTCGATATCTTCCGAGAAGAGCGGTAAATCCTGGGGGTGAACTGACGATTTCAACATCGCGCCACATTTCCCTTAGAGGGCACAACGCATCGTCATGTTGCGCAGCCGACGCCCTCCCTGTCAGCCTCTTTCTCATTATGCGCGTAGCCCGAAATTTTAGCAACCGCGCAATTAAATCGTCGGGAACAATCTCGTGCCTCGTGCGTTATGGTCCGTTTGGAATGCATATGGAATGAGGAGCCGTGAACGAAAACGCTTCCGTTTGCCCGTGAGTGTCAAATCTCCAAGCAACGGTTTCATTGTCGCAATCGCCTGGGAAGCCTTCGAATATCTCAAACGCTGACTGGCCAAGCGGCCGCGAGTACCACATAGCGCTCCAGCACTGCCTCTATGTGGTGGACCGGCTGAAAAGCGCAGCACAGACCTCCCTTCGTGGAGGCTGCCGGAAGCGCTGAACTATTGGTGTAAGAATTGAAGATTCGGCTCAGAATTTCAGCCGGCCGCTCGCTGCATAGAGCTGCAACTGGTTAAAGCCTTCGACGATCGCCTTGGCGCCGACCTCGGCCACATATTCTCCGGCAAGCTCCGCAAGCGCAAGGGCAACATCCCCTTCCGGCCAGCCGGCTTTCACGGCCTCCTCGGAGAGGGCCTTAAACGCAGCGGCAAGGGTCTGCCGGCAATCCTGCCTGTTACTGTCGATCGTCATACGCCCGAAACTACGCTTCCTACGATTTCCCTTGCTTACACGTTCAGCAACAAAATTGCGAATAAATTTCAGTTTCAGACGTCAAAAATTGGAAATGTCGCAGACGCTTGGCTTCAGCCAAAGGTAGACTTCACTGAATATATAATAAATCTCCTTCATTAAGCAGGAATATTGAGTCAAAATATTAAGGAAATATTTTACCTGAAATTTATCAGCTTAGAAACTGCAACCGGAAATCTACATTATTTCGGCAAGATGCCGTCTCCAGCTTAACGCCACATTGCTCACCAGCGAAAGAATTTCCATGCCGCCTCGGCGTATGCAAGGACTTTTGACGCTTTGCGCAGACTTTTTTCGGCAGTCATCAGCCGGTTTTGAGGATTCCAGGCAGCACCGGAGAGGCAGAGTAAAAGCTGCCCGGCAGACATTCCATTGAACAAGTTCCGTTTTATGATCGCGGCGGCATTTTTCCCTTGCGTCCAAAAACCGAAAAGTCTAACAGGAGCAAGCCGTTTCGGCAGGTCGGGGCGTAGCGCAGCCCGGTAGCGCACTTGACTGGGGGTCAAGGGGTCGCTGGTTCGAGTCCAGTCGCCCCGACCATTTAATCCCTTGAAATCTCAGTCTAAAACAGCCGGTTGACTTCGCGTCCAACCGGACGGCGGAGCGCAACGCGAATAGCGTCCGGTTTTGAGCGATCAGTCCCGGAAATTCCCAGACATCGCCTCCTGCGTCTGACCACGATCCTGTGGCGTGAAGCCGATCGCTCTTCATCCTTGCTCCGCCGAATGACACGTCGCTCTCCGGCGTGAGGGCGCGACGAGCCAGCGAATGCCTCAGTGAATGGTGTGGGGTAAGCCGTCCCAGGAGGACGTCAGGTCTTCGAGCAGGACGAGGAGTTTTTCGAATTCGGCAAGCACGGAACGGAATTCCTCGTTGTCCAACAAGGCGATCTGCGGAGTCTTGGTCGAAAGGGATGCGATCAATCGTTCGATCCACGTGCGTCGGTCCGCAGGCACGTGTCCGAGAATATCGTCCCGGTATTCCTGGAGATAGCTGTGGATGCGCGCCACGATTACACGGCGGTCGGTCGCCCCAAGCGTGGCAAGATTGCTTCGAGCCGTCTGCAGTTCCGCGATGATCGATATCTGCATCTCTCTCCCCTTGGTTCGTCACCACTCCTACGCGGCCGAATACCACGATCACGGAGCTTTCGACATGGACCAGGTCTTACGAAATCGAGGGGCGTGGTTTGGTTGCCATTCTTACACTGCCGAGGGTCGACCGGAAGATCCCGGTCGAAGAGCAAAACGAGGTGCTTAGCGCGATTCATCCGTCCATATGCGGCGCTGGCCGCGATAGATATATTGTCCGGAGCCCTGGCGCGTATTGTCGCGATAATAGTCACGGCGGTTGCGGTTGCGGTCGTCGCCGGCGCAGCGCTCCGGAAAACGGCGGCAATCCTCGCGGTTTTGGCGGTCGACGCGCGGATTCGTCGGATCGACAGCCATTGCATTACTGGCAAGCATTGCTAAAGCTAAGGTAAGAACGACCCTGATCATTTCACTCTCTTCAATCTGCCGCAGACCATTGCCTGGAGTTTACCACATGCTGCCAAGCCGCTCACTTCTCATCGGCGTGATCGTAACGCTGGCCTCCTCGCATATCGCATTGGCAGAAAACGTCCAGTTCCGGAACGCCAAGGAAAATGAAATCCGACAGCTTCTGAACGGCGCCAGCGACCTGCGGAAGGCCTCGAACGGCTATGAATACCGCCAAGGCAATAAGAACGGCTACAAGATTTCAGACGGTCAGATCTGCGTTCTTTTTCCCAACAAGCAGACCGACTGCGTCTCGATCAAGACGGATGGCAAGGTGCTGCAGATGATCGACAACAAGGGCAATCGCGTCAAGCTCTGAGCCCGGCGTGGGCTACAAATTCTGAAACCCTTCGGCCGCCATCACAGCGCGGACAATGCGAGCTTGCCGTCCGCCGTCATGCGCGGCTGCCAAGAGGCATAGTTGTAAATCGTGAAGTGCGGCGTCTCGAAGGGCGTCGCATGGGTTTCAGCGATGACGGTGACATCTGCGCCGGCGGCCTCGCCGGCGAGAATGCCGGCAACCGCGTCCTCGAAGACCAGGCAGCGGGCGGGATCGACGCCGAGACGGCTTGCGCCAAGCAGATAACATTCCGGGCTCGGCTTGCCTGCCGATACTTCTTCACCACTGACGATCATTTTCGGCATGGGAATGCCCGCTGCCGCCATACGGCGACGGGCGAGTTCGATGGGCGCGGAGGTGACGATGCCCCAGCGATCGGCGGGCAGCGCATTCAGGAAGCGGATGGAACCCGGAATCTCGATGATACCTTCGAAATCCTCCATCTCCTCCTTCAGAAGGAGCTTGGCTTCGGCGACCGGATCGACGCCGGGAAGACCGAGCTGCCTGATAGCATCGGATGCACGAACGCCGTGGATGGTCTTGAGCAGGACTTCCGGCTCGAAGCCGTGGCGGACAGCCCACTCGCTCCAGACGCGCTCGACGACGGCGATGGAGTTCAGCACCGTGCCGTCCATATCGAAGAGGAAGGCATCGTAGGTCTTGTCGAGAACGCGATGGGAAGCGGACACAGGAGGTTCCTTGCGAAGCGGAGGCTGTCAGGCCTCCGCGACTAACCGAGCGCGGGAGCTGCGTCAACCTCGGCTCGCATGGTTGACCTTGGGATGAGGATGCTCTTGATGTCGGCCAGTGCGCCGCGTCGGCGGGCAACCATGAAGCATGGCTGGCGTTCTCTCCGATGGCTGGCTCCGCAGCCTTGACGAGCAGCCGGCTTAGGACACATAAGCCGTGACACCCAGCAAAGGGCCTGGCACGAGCTGCGCAAGGGCGGACGGGACCATGAAAGACATACTCATCGTCGAAGACGATGCGCTGATCGCCATGCTGCTTGAGGAGATGCTTGTGGATCTCGGCTATCGCGTGACCGCCAGTGTTACGGATCTGGAGCAGGCGCTCGATGCGGCCCAGAACAAGGAATTCGACGCAGCTATCCTTGATGTATCGCTGGCTGGAAAGAGTTCGCTGCCGGTCGCGAAACTGCTTGAGACACTCGGCAAGCCCTATGTCTTTGCGACGGGATATGGCAGCGCGCCCGAAGGCAGCAGTTCAAGCTTGCCTGTCCTCAGAAAACCGTTCCAGCTCTCCGATCTCGAAAAAGCGCTCAAGGGCATGCAGACCTGAAGCGAATCGCGATCTTTCTGATTCGCCGGTAACGCCTCAGGTTCCTGCCTCACGCGTGTCGTCACGGCAAAACCGCTGCGCGACGTGCTTTAGCGCACCTGATCGAGCAGGCGCTTGCATTCCAGGAGATCGTAAAGCGCTTCCTGGAGAAGCGCGCGGTCCTCCTTGCCGACACTCGACTTGCCGACCGAGATTTCCGGCTGATCGTCCTCGCCGCTGACGAAATTGAAGAAGCGGCGCGTAATCGGCGGCTTGGCGCGGCCGACGATCTGGTCCTCTTCCGCCATAGCAACGCGCGGTTCACCTGCGACAATATCGCCCACGTTGGCCGAGAGTGCCTCGACGCTTGCAAGATCGCCGTGACCAACCGCGACGACAAACTTGTTGCCGTTGGTCTTCAAGAGCTTCTGCACGCCCTTGATCGTATAACCATGATCATAGAGCAGATGGCGGATGCCTTTCAGGAGATCGACATCCTCCGGCCGGTAATAACGCCGGCCACCGCCACGCTTCATCGGCTTTATCTGCGGAAAACGGGTTTCCCAAAAGCGCAGCACATGCTGCGGCAGGTCAAGATCATCAGCAACTTCGCTGATGGTGCGAAAGGCATCCGGGCTCTTGTCCAACGTCATACTGCTACGCGACCTCGCGGATCCATCCAAAACGGCGACTCATCATATTTCAACGGTTTGGAGCCGCGAATTCAAGTCACGTCTTCGCGTTGCGCACAGCCGGAGGAGCGACGCGGCAAAAGTTTCCCTTCAGCGGGAAAAAAGATGATCAGGCAGCCGGGTTTTGCGGCTTGGTTTTGCCCTTCCGGGCAACATGGGACTTGAGAATGCGCGTCTTGAGCACATTCGAGGCCTTGAAGGTCATGACGCGACGGGGTGAAATCGGAACTTCCTCGCCGGTCTTCGGGTTGCGGCCGATGCGCTCGTTCTTGTCGCGCACCTGGAAGGTTGCGAAAGAGGAGAGCTTGACGGTCTCGCCGCGTACGATGGCGTTGCAAATCTCGTCGATGACCGTTTCGACGAGCTCAGCAGATTCCGTCCGGGAGAGACCGACCTTCCGAAAAACGGATTCCGCCAGGTCTGCTCGCGTAACTGTCTTTCCGGTCATGGTTTCCCCGCCCAATAGAAAATATTTTGTGAAAGTGGACGAAGATTATTTGTCTTGTGCCTCACGGTCAAGCTCTTGTTCGCCGCCAGTTTTTTAGGATTCGTGCCTACCAGCGCAGCAAAGCCGCGCCCCAGGTGAAGCCGCCGCCCATCGCTTCCAGCATCACGAGATCGCCCTTCTTGATGCGTCCGTCGCCGGCAGCCGTCGCAAGAGCCAGCGGAATGGAGGCAGCGGACGTATTGCCATGCAGATCGACTGTTATGACGACCTTTTCCGGGGCAATGTTCAGCTTCTTGGCCGAACCATCGATGATGCGGCGATTGGCCTGGTGGGGGACCAGCCAGTCGAGATCCTCTGATGTCGTGCCGGTCGAATCGAAAGCGGCCTGGATGACGTCGGTAATCATACCCACGGCATATTTGAAGACCTCGCGGCCTTCCATGCGCAGCTTGCCGACCGTACCGGTCGAGGACGGACCACCGTCGACATAGAGCTTGTCCTTGTGCGAACCATCGGAGCGCAGATGCGCAGTCAGCACGCCGCGGTCTGCCGCCGTCCCCTCGCCCTCGGCCGCTTCCAGCACGATCGCGCCGGCACCGTCACCGAAAAGCACGCAGGTGGTGCGGTCATTCCAGTCGAGGATGCGGGAGAAGGTCTCAGCGCCGATGACGAGCACGCGCTTGGCAAGACCGCCACGGATATAGGCGTCAGCCGTCGTGACCGCATAGACGAACCCCGTGCAGACGGCCTGGACGTCGAAGGCAAAGCCATGCGCCATGCCGAGACGGTTCTGGATATTGACCGCCGTCGCCGGGAAGGTGTTGTCAGGCGTCGAGGTGGCACAGATGATCACGTCGATATCGTCAGGCGTCAGGCCGCCATTTGCGAGCGCCGCACGTGCTGCCGCCTCGCCGAGCGATGCCGTGGTTTCGTCATCACCGGCAATGTAGCGCTGGCGGATGCCGGTCCGCTGGACGATCCACTCGTCCGACGTGTCGACGATACCTTCCATTTCCCGGTTGGTCATTACGCGTTTCGGCAGTGCAGCCCCGAAGCCGCGAACCACAGATCGGATCATATTGCTTGAACCTCGTTGCTCACGCGGCTTCCGGCCCCATCGGGGGCAGCCGCTTGGCATGGTATTTTTTGAGATCGTTTTCTATTTTCTGGGTCAGGCCATTCTTGGCCATGTCATAACCGACTTCGATGGCCGCGGCGATGCCTTCGGCATTCGCCCCACCATGGCTCTTGATGACGATGCCGTTCAGGCCGAGAAACACGCCACCATTGACCTTGCTCGGATCGAGCTTCTCACGCAGCATGTCGAAGGCGCTCTTGGCGAAGAGATAGCCGATGCGGGCAAGCAGCGTGCGCGACATGGCAGCGCGAAGATAGCCGGCGATCTGCCGGGCCGTACCTTCCGCAGCCTTCAGCGCGATATTCCCGGAAAAGCCTTCGACAACCACGACATCGACGGTACCCTTGCCGAGATCGTCACCTTCGACGAAGCCGGAATATTCGAGCGAATCGAGATTGGCTTCCCGCAGCAGGCGGCCAGCTTCCTTGACTTCTTCCTGACCTTTGATTTCCTCGACGCCGACATTCAGCAAGCCGACGGTCGGACGCTCAACCTCGAAGAGGGCGCGCGCCATGGCGCCGCCCATGAGCGCGAAATCCATCAATTGCTGCGAATCGGCGCCGATCGTGGCGCCGACATCGAGCACGATGCTTTCGCCCTTCATCGTCGGCCAGATGGCGGCGATCGCCGGGCGTTCGATATTGGCCATCGTGCGCAGACAAAACTTGGCCATTGCCATGAGCGCGCCGGTATTGCCGGCGGAAACGGCGACATCGGCCTCGCCCGACTTCACCGCTTCGATGGTGCGCCACATGGTGGAGACATAGCGGCCGCGGCGCAACGCCTGGCTCGGCTTCTCTTCCATGCTGACGGCAAGTTCGCAATCGTGAAAGGTCGACTTTTCCCTGAGCTTGGGAAACTTCGCCAGAACCGGGTCGCACTGTTCCTTGATGCCGTAAAAGACGAAGGAAATATCCGGGTGCCTGTCCAGCGCCTTGGCAGCACCGGGGATGACAACCTGGGGACCAAAGTCGCCACCCATGAGGTCGAGAGATATTCTGATCACGCGTCCCTGATCCTTCTCTTTCGCCTCAGGGGCGAAATTTCGGCCAAAATACCGGTTTTGGCGTCGCTTACAACTGAATTATGGCGAATGCCGGTGTTGCTTCAGTCCTTTTTCCAGTCCTTGAGCGCGGCAAATGCAGAGGGCCTCCGGTCATTTTCCCCCGTATCCTCGATATGGGCCTCGAACTCCACGCCTTCTTTGCGCGGATAGGGATCGATGGCGAGTGCTGCGAATTCCGCGACGATCTCGCCGGCATCGATTGTATCGCCGGTAAAGATTTCAGGCAGGTCCGGACCGTCGGGATCCAGCACCATTTCCCCGGTATCATTGGCGGGATGGCGGGCAAGCTTGGAATTTTCCGGCACGAAGATCTGCTCGAAGGTCTCATCGATTGCAGATTCGACCGGCTCGAGCGTGACGACGCAGGACTGGACGATCTTCGCCTGCACGCGTCCCTTGACGCGGATGCCGTCGCGCTTCCACCTGTTGATCTGCAGGTCGGCATGGAGATCGTCCACCGACAAGACGTTCCAGCTTTCGGCCAGCGCCTTCAGCTCGTCCTTGTCGGCGCTCACGCGGACCTCGACCGGATTGGCGGAAATGTGGCCGACCTTGACCGGATAGGAAAAGGGAATCTCGCTCAGATCTTTCTTCATGATTCTACTCCTCAGGCGACCCCGGGGATCGTCGCCGAACCGGTGGCGATCGCCTCTTCGGGAATGGCCGACAGGTGGACTTCCGCCGCCACCATCCATTGCGCCAGCCCGCTCATGTCGGCGGGCTCGGCTGCTTCGGGATAAATATTGCGCTGGAGGGCCACGGAAAGTGCGGCAGCATCGCCGGCATCCATGGCCTTCGAATAGGCTTCCAGCCGTCCATAAAACATGCCCGCCAGCTTCTTCATGCGCTTCGGCACCCTGTTGTCGCCGATTCCGAGTTCGCGGATCGAATAGTCGATATCCTGAAAAAAAGCATCGACGATTTCCTGGGCGATCTCCTGGCCGCTCGTCCCGGAGGTGCGGGTGCGGCGGAAAAACAGGATCATGGCGATCGACAGCATCTCGAAACGGCCCATGACGGTATCGGGCACGTCAAGGCGCTCATAAAGCTCCGGCATGCGAGCGGCGGCCGTCAGCGCGGCGTATTGCCGGTCGACGATGGTCTGGTTGCTGTTTCTCTTACCGAAGAGCCCGAAGATCATTTGTTTTTTCCGGAAATACCGCATTCTTGGCGCCGAGCGGCACCGGGCCTTGTTGCATGATTTCGAAAGCTGGTTTACCGAAGCAGGCGCGAATTGCAATGCCGTTCGTGGCCGGTTTCGAGACAGGTGCGCTCCGGTGCACAACGAGGCAGATCGGGAGAATTCGACCCCGGAATGGCCACAATGGTTTTGCAGGAGGAAGCACGCAGTGTTTGGAATGGCTGCTATCGATACTCAAGGGAGTAGATGTCGTTGAAGAAACGGTATTTCAAGTCAGACATGAAATTCTTCAGCAATGCGGCCATTGCCATCATAATCGCCTCCGCCACCACACTCTCAGGATGCCAGACGAGCACCGTGCTGAACGGCGGCTATATCGTTGACGAGCAGTCGTTGGCGCTGGTGCCTGAAGGTTCCAGTCGTGAGCAGGTGCTGCTGTCGCTCGGCACGCCCTCGACCACGGCAACCTTCGACGGGGAGGTCTTCTATTACATCTCGCAGCGCCGCCAGCGCTCGATGGCATTCCAGAAGCTGCGCGTCACCGCCCAGAGCATTCTCGCCATCTATTTCGACAAGGACGGCGTCGTTACCCGCCGCGCCAACTACACCCTGCAGGACGGCAAGGTGTTCGACACGATTGCTCGCGTCACGCCGACCGGCGGTCGGGAACTCACCTTCCTGCAGCAGATGCTGTCCGGCGGCAGCGCGGCGAATGCGGCCAAGAGCCTCTTCGGTGGCGGCGCCGGCGGCACGCCGCAGAACCCGTCCAGCCTGCGCTAAAGCAAGCGGTTTCCCATATGCAAAACCCGCCGGAGCGATCCGGCGGGTTTTGTTTCATTCGCTTGAAGCGTCTTAGCTTGCGAGAACCGCCAGCAGCAGCAAGGCTACGATATTGGTGATCTTGATCGCCGGGTTGACGGCGGGACCTGCCGTATCCTTGTAGGGATCGCCGACGGTATCACCCGTCACTGACGCCTTGTGGGCGTCCGAGCCCTTCATGTGGCGCACGCCGTCCTTGTCGACGAAGCCGTCCTCAAAGCTCTTCTTGGCATTGTCCCAGGCGCCGCCGCCCGAGGTCATCGAGATCGCGACGAAGAGACCGTTGATGATGACGCCAAGCAGCGATGCGCCAAGTGCTGCAAAGGCCGACGCCTTGGAGCCGGAGATGATCAGCACGCCGAAATAGACGACGACAGGCGCCAGCACCGGCAGCAGCGACGGTATGATCATTTCGCGGATCGCCGCCTTGGTCAACAGATCGACTGCCTTGCCATAATCAGGCTTCTCCGTACCCTGCATGATGCCGGGCTTTTCGCGGAACTGCTTGCGCACTTCCTCGACGATCGCGCCGGCGGCACGGCCGACGGCGGTCATGGCGATGCCACCGAAGAGATAGGGAATCAGGCCCCCGAACAGCAGACCGGCAACCACGTAAGGGTTCGACAGATCGAATGAAATCGTGCCGATATTCTGGAAATAAGGATACTGGTCGGGATGCGCGGCAAAATATTGCAGGTCGTTCGCATAGGCCGCAAAGAGCACCAGCGCGCCGAGACCGGCCGAACCGATCGCGTAACCCTTGGTGACGGCCTTCGTCGTGTTGCCGACGGCATCGAGCGCATCCGTGGATTTGCGCACTTCGGGTGGCAGATGGGACATTTCGGCAATGCCGCCGGCATTGTCCGTGACCGGGCCGAAGGCATCGAGCGCCACGATCATGCCGGCAAGGCCGAGCATGGCGGTGACCGCGATGCCGGTGCCGAACAGGCCGCCGAACTGATAGGTGGCAAGAATGCCGCCGACGATGACGAGTGCCGGCAACGCCGTCGATTCCAGGGATACCGCGAGGCCCTGGATGACGTTGGTGCCGTGGCCGGTGACCGATGCCTGGGCGATCGATACGACCGGGCGCTTGCCGGTGCCGGTATAATATTCGGTGATGACGACGATCAGCGCTGTGACGACGAGGCCGACGAGACCGCAGAAGAAGAGCTTCGTGCCGGTAACGTCGAAGCCGGCGACCTGACTGAGCGAACCCCAGCCGACCGTCAGCGAGGTCGCGGCACCAAGGCCGATGATCGACAGAAGGCCGGTCACGATAAGGCCCTTGTAGAGGGCGCCCATGATCGAGCCGTTCGGGCCGAGCTTGACGAAGAAGGTGCCGATGATCGAGGTGATGATGCAGGTGCCGCAGATTGCCAGCGGGTAGATCATGGCCGACTGGAGGATGGGTGCACCGGCAAAGAAGATTGCTGCCAGAACCATGGTCGCGACGACGGACACCGCATAGGTTTCGAAAAGGTCGGCCGCCATGCCTGCGCAATCGCCGACATTGTCGCCGACGTTATCGGCAATGGTTGCCGGGTTACGCGGATCGTCTTCAGGGATTCCGGCCTCGACCTTGCCGACGAGGTCGCCGCCGACATCGGCGCCCTTGGTGAAGATGCCGCCGCCCAGACGGGCGAAGATCGAGATCAACGAAGCGCCGAAGCCGAGCGCCACGAGGGCGTCGATGACTTCGCGCGAGCCTGCCTCATGGCCGAGTACGATCGTCAGTACATAATAATAGATGGAGACGCCGAGCAGCGCGAGGCCGGCAACCAGAAGGCCGGTGATCGCACCGGACTTGAAGGCGATGTCGAGGCCGGCCTTGAGGCTCGTGGACGCTGCCTGGGCGGTGCGCACGTTGGCGCGGACGGAGACGTGCATGCCGATGAAGCCGGCAGCACCCGAGAGGACGGCGCCGATCAGGAACCCGATCGCGGCCGTGGCGGAAAGGAGCAGCCATGCTGCAATGAAAACAACAATGCCGACGATGGCAATGGTTCTGTACTGACGCGTCAGATAGGCCTGTGCGCCCTCGCGGATATAGCCCGCGATCTCCTGCATGCGGCTGTTGCCCTGATCGGCAGCAAGCACCGACCGGGTTGCCCAGATGGCGTAGACCACCGAGAGCAGGCCACATGCGATTACCAATAAAAGAATGGTCATTCGCTCTTTCCTCCCATAAGCCGGAGCTCACTCCTTCTCCGGCGACGAACGCTGCTGAATCGACTCCTCTCCACAGAAACGCCCAGCAGGCGAGTGGAGATTGCGTGGTCGATAACGTCGCGTCAAGACTGCAAAACCTCAAAAGCCTTGCAGTTCCGCAGAAAGAACGGGAGGGATCGTTTGGCGGCTAAGTGCCTATTTCTTCTGCTCGCCGCGCACCTGCTTGGCGATGCGGTCCAGAACGGCATTGACGAGCTTCGGCTCATCATCGTCGAAGAAGGCGCGAGCGATCTCGACATATTCGGTGACGATGACGGCGATCGGAACGTCCTTGCGGTCGACGAGTTCGAAGACACCGGCGCGCAGGATGGCGCGGACGGTGCTGTCCAGACGCGACAGCGCCCAATCGTCCTGCAGGGCGGAGGCGATCAGCGGGTCAAGACGGAGTTGGTCGCGCACGACGCCTGAGACGATCGAGCGAAACCAGCCGGCATCGGCCTTCAGATAGGTTTCGCCGTCAAGTTCCTGGCCGAGGCGGTGGGCCTCGTATTCCGCCACGATTTCCAGAACGCCGGTGCCGCCGATATCCATCTGATAAAGCGCCTGCACAGCCGCAAGACGCGCAGCACCCCGCTGGTTGGCAGCCTTGACCGGTCGTTCGGTATTTTCGTCAGTCATTCTTTATGCACCCAACTTCTTCTTCAGCTCGATCATGGTGAGAGCTGCACGGGCGGCAAAACCGCCCTTGTCCTTTTCCGAGCGGCGTACACGCACCCAGGCCTGTTCATCGTTCTCGACGGTCAGGATGCCGTTGCCGATGGCAAGGGACTCGCTGACGGCGAGATCCATGAGCGCGCGCGAAGACTCGTTCGACACGATGTCGAAATGATAGGTTTCGCCGCGGATGACCATGCCGAGTGCAACGAAACCGTCATACTGCGTGCCGTCATTATCCGCGCCATCGAGCGCCATGGCAATCGCCGCCGGAATTTCCAGCGCGCCGGGCACGGTGACGACGTCAAACGTGGCGCCGGCTTCTTCCAGCGCGAAGGTCGCGCCTTCGAGAAGAGCATCGGCCATGTCGTCATAGAAGCGTGCTTCGACGATCAAAATATGGGGAGCGGTCTCTTTCGGCATGGTTCACCTTCGGTTGGAGGGGCATTTTCCACTCGGGCAGGCCGCGGTCAAAACATGCCTTCGAGCGAATGGCAAGCAAATTCGGGTGGCGCTCCAAAAGGAAAGACAAAATATCTGCAATGGGATAGCGGAGCTCGCCACTGTCGGGCGCAACGACGTGAAAAACATGCCTAGCCGGGTGGCGCAAAAACGGCAAATCCAAGGCGGATTTCATGAACAATTTTTAATTTATTTTCAGTTACTTACGCCATTGAAACGACAATGCTGCAGTGCCAAATCCCAGTCGCAACACCGACGATCCCCTGCAACGACAGCCGACCGTCACAGCAGACGAAAGGATACCATCATGAACCGCGTTGCTAAAATCGCCATCGCCGCCGCTTTCTCCTCCCTTGCATTTGCCGGCGTCAGCCGGGCTGAAAGCCTCGGCATGAATACCGCCCAAGGTATCGAGCAGACGCTTCGCACCTTCCAAGGCGACTTCGACATCCAGCCGGTCTACGACTGGCACAATCTCGACGACGAAACCACCGGCCCGCGCTCCGCCCCCCAGCGCTCGGAAAGCGCTATCCACGCCATCCAGGCTTCCATCGACGCCAACAGGTCGCTGGCACACAAGCTCAACAATGATGGCATCGCTATCCGCAATGTCGTGAACGCCGAACAGGCAGCCGACGGCAGCATTACGTTCTACGTTCGCTGAGGCTGCCAACTTGGAAGGCGAGCATGGGCGGCTGATCTCCTCACCGCCCATACTCGCCTTTTATCGAAATCGCTGTTGCATTTTCCGCCGGATAGGATTGTTTTCTCGCCAAAGCGGAGGACCCCATGGCGACGAATGCAAAACCGGTCATCAACACGGCCGATCTCTCCCTCGAACACTGGACGAAGGGAAGGTTTTTCGAGAGCCGCGACACGTCTTTCGGAAACCAGCTCGGGCTCACCAATCTCGGCATCAGCTACAATGAAGTGCCATCAGGCAAATCCGGCTGCCCTTTCCACAATCACCATGTGGAAGACGAGCTCTTCTACATCATCGAGGGCACGGGCGAATATCGATTCGGCGAGCAGCGCTATCCGATCAAGAAGGGTGATGTGCTGGGGGCGCCGGCGGGCGGGCCGGAAACGGCGCATCAGATCATCAATACCGGATCGACGCCGCTGATCTATCTGGGCCTATCGACCAAAGCGAAGACCGAGATTTGCGAATATCCCGATTCCGGTAAATTTCTCGCCAAGACCAATCGCGACGGCAGATCCTTCGATCACATCGGCCGGGGCGAGAACGCCCTCGACTACTGGGACGGCGAGCCCGGCTTCTGATATCAGCGCCTTCATCGCAAATCGTTTCAGAGCATTTTCATGATCGATATCCCGACACTGGAAACCGGACGGCTTGTTCTGCGCGCGCATCGGCGTGACGACTTCGACGCACATTTCGAGCTCTGGCGCGACGAAGACGTCGTGCGTTTCATCAGCGGCGTACCCTCCAGCCGCGAGCAGAGCTGGTCACGGCTGCTGCGTATTGCCGGCATGTGGCATCACATGGGCTTCGGTTTCTTCGCTATCGAAGAAAAGGAAAGCGGCCGCTTCATCGGCGAAGCCGGTTTTCTCGAAGCCAAGCGGGACATGCAGCCTTCGATCGAAGGCACGATGGAGGTGGGCTGGGCGCTGATGCCATCTGCGCATGGCAAGGGTTATGCCACCGAGGCGCTGACGGCGATCATCGGCTGGGGCGAGACACAGTTTCCGGGGCGGGTGATGACCTGCATCATCAGCCCAGACAACATACCGTCGCTCAGGGTTGCCGAAAAGCTCGGTTTCAGGGAAACGGCGCGGACGGACTATAACGGCCCGATCATTCAGTTTTCGCGTTAGGGAACTCAGCGAGGCGGGCAGCGTAACGCGCCATCGTATCGACCTCGAAATTGACGAAGTCGCCAGCCTTGCGTTCACCCCAAGTCGTGACCTCGAGCGTGTGGCGGATCAAGAGTACGTCGAAATCCGTACCATCGACGGCATTGACGGTCAGCGACGTGCCGTCGAGGGCAATCGAGCCCTTGGGCGCCACGAATTTCGCGAGATGGGCCGGCGCGCGCAGGCGGTAGCGCGTCGCATCGCCTTCCTCCGTCACCGACAAGATCTCGGCCTTGCCGTCGACATGGCCGGAGACGATGTGGCCGCCCAGCTCATCACCGATCTTCAGCGACCGTTCGAGATTGATATGGCTGCCAGCCTGCCAGGCGGAAACGGTGGTGAGGCGCAGCGCCTCTTCCCACGCCTCCACCTCGAACCAGCGGCCGTTGCTGCCCGCCTGCGGCAGGCCGGTCACGGTGAGGCAGATGCCGGAATGGGAGATGGAAGCGCCCATATCGATGGTCGCCGGATCGTAATTTGTCGCGACACGGAGCTTGATGCCCTCTTTGAGGGCCGAAACGGATTCGATCGTGCCGATATCAGTGATAATTCCGGTGAACATCAAGTCTCTCTTTCGTATTCGTCCAGGCGATCCGCGCCGAATATATATGTGCCCCTGTGGGCAAAGCCGGATGGTATGTCGGTTGCCTGCAATGGGGATTCAATCCCCCCCTCACCGATGACGAGAGGCGCCTGATAGAGCTGGATGCGATCGACGAAACCGGCTTCGAGGAAAAGCTTCGCAGTCTTTGCGCCGCCTTCGACCAGAAGCGAGGAGATGCCGCGTGTGGCGAGCGCCGGCAGCAGGACCTCCGGGTGATAGGGATTGCAGTAAAGGATCTCGACGCCGGCGGCTTCGAGTGCGGTGCGGCGGGAGTCCATGTCGGTGGCATCCGTGGGTGCGGTACCCCCCTCTGTCCTGCCGGACGTTCGGAGCTGCGATCGATTCACTGGATCGATCGCTCCGGCTTCGCCGGAACGCACCTCACCCCCCACAAGGGGGGAGATTCGCTGGGTGCTAGCCCCCTGCCCCGCATCTGGCCTCGAGGCGGAAACATCATCATCGGAAGCTGGGGAACTGGGAGCAGGCCCCTTGTCGATCTCCCCCCTTGTGGGGGAGATGTCCGGCAGGACAGAGGGGGGTGCCCCTTCCTCAGACCCTAACGGCGATATCTCTTCACTCGCCACCACAATAACGGGCACATCCCGCGCCGTCTCGACGAGCTTGCTCGTCAGCGGCAATGCCAAAGCGGGATCGAGCACGATGCGAACAGGCGATTGCGCTTCAAGACCCGGTGTCCGCACCGTCAGCAGCGGATCGTCAGCAATCGCCGTGCCGATGCCGACAAGGATGGCATCGGTTTCGGCCCGCAGCGCCTGCACCTGAGCGCGGGCTTCCGAGCCAGTTATCGCCACCTGCCCTACCCCTGCTCGACCGATCATGCCATCTGCAGAAACAGCAAGTTTGAGAGTCACATAGGGGCGGTTCTTCGTCTGGCGGGTGAGATAGCCGGCAAGCGATTGCCGGCCCTCTTCCTCCAGCACGCCCGAGGTCACCTCGATGCCGGCAGCTTGCAGCATCGCAATACCGCGACCGGACACTCTGACATCAGGATCGGTGACGCTGATGACGATACGGCCGACGCCATGGGCAATCAGAGCCTCGGCGCAGGGCGGCGTCTTGCCGTGATGGGAGCAGGGTTCGAGGGTGACATAGGCCGTCGCACCGCGGGCGAGTTCGCCGGCTTCGGCGAGCGCCTGCGGCTCGGCATGCGGGCGGCCGCCGAGTGCGGTCACGGCGCGGCCGACGATTGCGCCATCGCGAACGATGACGCAGCCGACGGATGGATTGGTGGAGGTCTGGCCCGTGTGCCATCGCGACAGGCGGATCGCGGCGGCCATGAAGCGTTCGTCCTCAGGCTGCACGATCCCCCCGCCCATCGTCAGACGTCCAGCGGATCGCGGGCGATCTTGGCGTTGAGCTCGGCGATCAGCTTTTCGAAATCCTCGGCATGCGTGAAATCGCGATAGACCGAGGCGTAGCGCACGAAGCCGACATCATCGAGGCTCTTCATCGCTTCCAGAACCTGCAGGCCGATCTGCTCGGAGGAGATTTCCGTCTCACCCGAGCTTTCCAAGCGACGTACGATGCCGGAGACGGCGCGCTCGATGCGATCGCGATCGACCGGGCGCTTGCGCAATGCCACATCGAAGGACCTGACCAGCTTGTCGCGATCGAAGGGAACCTTTCGGCCGGTCTTCTTGGTGACCATCAGCTCGCGAAGCTGCACGCGCTCGAAGGTCGTGAAGCGGCCGCCGCAATCCGGACAGATGCGGCGCCGGCGGATGGAGGTGTTATCCTCCGCCGGGCGGGAATCCTTGACCTGAGTGTCTTCCGAACCGCAATAGGGGCAGCGCATGCCTTCTCCTTGAGCATCGGCCCGAAAATCGGAACCGATTTTCGGAAAGCCTGATGCGTAGATTCAAAGAATTAGAGCGACCTTTGTGCGCCCGAACGGGCGCACGGCGCTCTAGCCCATGTAGTCATACATGGGGAAGCGATTAGTCAGATTCACCACCTTGCCGCGGACGGCAGCTTCGACAGCGGCGTTGCCTTCGTCGGAATTGGCGACCTTCAGACCATCGAGAACCTCGACGATGAGGTTACCGATCTCGCGGAATTCCGCTTCCTTGAAGCCGCGCGTCGTGCCGGCCGGTGCGCCGAGGCGCACACCCGAGGTGACGAAGGGCTTTTCGGGATCGAAGGGAATGCCGTTCTTGTTGCAGGTGATGTAGGCGCGGCCGAGTGCGGCTTCCGCGCGCTTGCCGGTGGCGTTCTTCTTGCGCAAGTCAACGAGCATCAGGTGGTTGTCGGTGCCGCCCGAGACGACATCGAGGCCGCCGGCGACAAGCGTTTCGGCAAGCGCCTTGGCGTTCTTGACCACCTGGGCGGCATATTCCTTGAAGGAGGGCTGCAGGGCTTCGCCGAACGCGACGGCCTTGGCGGCGATGATGTGCATCAGCGGGCCACCCTGGAGGCCGGGGAAAACGGCGGAGTTGAACTTCTTCGCCAGGTCCTCGTCATTCGTCAGGATGACGCCGCCGCGCGGGCCGCGGAGTGATTTGTGGGTCGTGGTGGTCGCGACATGGCAGTGCGGGAACGGCGACGGATGCACGCCACCGGCAACAAGACCGGCGATATGGGCCATGTCGACCATCAGGTAGGCGCCAACCGAGTCTGCGATCTCGCGGAAGCGCTTCCAGTCCCAAATACGGGAATAGGCCGTGCCGCCGGCGATGATGAGCTTCGGCTTGTGCTCCTGGGCCTTGCGCTCGACTTCATCCATATCGAGCAGGTTGTCGCCGTCGCGCACGCCGTAGGACACGACGTTGAACCACTTGCCGGACATGTTGACCGGCGAACCATGCGTCAGGTGACCGCCGGAGTTCAGGTCGAGACCCATGAAGGTGTCGCCCGGCTGCAGCAGCGCCAGGAACACGGCCTGGTTCATCTGCGAACCGGAATTCGGCTGAACGTTGGCGAAATTGACGCCGAAGAGCTTCTTGGCGCGCTCGATGGCCAGTTCCTCGGCGATATCGACGAACTGGCAGCCGCCGTAATAGCGCTTGCCCGGATAACCCTCGGCATATTTGTTGGTCATGATGGAGCCCTGGGCTTCCAGAACGGCGCGGGAAACGATGTTCTCGGATGCGATCAGTTCGATCTCATGCCGTTGACGACCGAGCTCTTTTCCGATCGCGCCGAAGATTTCCGGATCGACGTCCGCAAGCGAGCGATTGAAGAAGGATTCGGTGGAAGCATTGGTCATGGGCTGGCTCCTACGGTGGAATGCGGCAAGGTATTAACCTTCCGCAGATGCGAGGGCAATACGAAGAACGACATTTGCTGGGCTAAGCGCGCGAGGTGAGTAGTTTGCGCTGGCTACGGCCCCGCTGAAATAAAAAAGCCGCGCAAATGGCGCGGCTTCTGAGGATCGTTTGATGTCCGGATTACTGAACCGGCTGTTCCATGCCTGAAGTGGTGTCGAGCGCCAGTTCGGCATTGCCGTCCATCTCGTAAATGTCGTCGCGGAACTGGACGACGCCGTCGGGCATGCCCCAGGCCGAGATGTAGACGAAATAGACAGGAACTTCGGTCGCGAGCTTGATCGGCGTATTGATGCCGCTGGCGATCACCTGCTCCATCTGCTGGCGGTTCCAGCCGGGAGTTTCGCGCAGAAGCCAGGTCGTGAGGTCGCGGACGTTCTGGACGCGCACGCAGCCCGAGGATTCGAAGCGCATGAGCTTGTTGAACAGGCCCTGCTGCGGCGTGTCGTGCATGTACTCGCCGTTCTTGTTGTAGAAATTGATCTTCGTGGACGCCATGGCGTTGATCTTGCCGGGGTCCTGACGGAACATCAGGTTCGGCGCCTCGCCGTTCCAGTCGACGGTCTCAGGGGCGACTTCGTTGCCCTTGCCGTCGATCAGGCGGATGGCGTTCTTTTCGAGATAGGTCGGATCCTTGCGCATCAGCGGCATGATGTCCTTCTCGACGATCGAGCGCGGTGCCGTCCAGTACGGGTTGAGGATGACTTCGTAGACCTTTGAATTGACGATATGCGTCGGGCGGCTCAGCCGGCCGACAACCGCGGTATGGCGCGTCGCAACGCTGCCGTCTTCAACGGCTTCCACATAGGCGGCCGGAATGTTGACCATCAGATGACGGCGGCCCAGGTCTTCCGGGAAGGTCTGCAGGCGGATGAGGTTGGTGTTCAGCTGCTGCAGGCGCACATCGGCCGGAATGTTCATCGCCTTCAGCGTGAATTCGCCGATCACGCCATCGGCCGGCAGGCCGTGACGGGCCTGGAAACGCTTGACGGCGCCATCGACATAGGAATCGAAGGCGTTGGACAGGCCGGCCTCACGCGGCAGATCGCCGGTGATCGCCAGACGCTGGCGCAGCGCCTGGACGGCAGGGGAGCTGGCACCGAGCTGCAGGCGCTGATCGCCCGGATTGACCTCCGGCCAGCCGCCGGCCGATGCGATCTGCTGATACTGCATGATCGCCTGCTGCGTGCTCGGCACCGACTGCGGGCTGAGGATCGGCGTATTGGAAAGGACGGCAGTCGCCGTGCGCGAGGCAGCCTTGGCGTCGAACTGGTCGTCCCAGTTGCCGCGTTTCGGGGCATTCAGCAGCCCATCGAGCGCCGATTGCGCGAATGCGGGTGCGGCAAGCGCGCCGGCACCAACCGTTGCCGCCGACGCCAGGAAGGCGCGGCGCGAGAGAGCTTCAATTCCGTTCTTTTTAGACATTCGTCCCAACCACTCAATGCCACGGTGGAGGAAGCCGCGGCCCTTTGCGATATCCTGCGCTTTAACGCAGATCCCTATCCGTTCGTTCTTCCGGCGCACCTGAAAATTCCGCCAGTCCCATCACAAGATTGCGAGCAACCTGGATGGTGCCAATGGTCCATCGAGGACGCCGGCTGTCGAATATTCCGCTGTCACATCAATATGGCCAATTCGTGTTTCCGGACCGCAAGACAGACTGCCGGTTGTGACGGGTAAACCGTGCTGGTTAATAACGACTAAAAAACGGCTTGAATACCGGGCTTTGCGCTTGGCTGGTGTGCGTTGCAAAGATGCCACGCAGAGGTGAGCGGCGGCGGAGCTGCGTTTTGTGTGCTAGATACCGCAGACCTCGTGGGCTTTAAAAAACAAGAAAACGTTACGCATCTAAAACCTTCCCTTATTTTGCCGCCCATGCACAGTTTCTTAAGCGGGCGCCGGTCTAGGACCGCACCCCCTTGCATACACGCTTAATCAGGTTGTGGATTTCGACAACTAAAAATTATCTCCAACCCTTGCACCTCATGCACCTGACCGAAGCGACGTGGTAGAACATACGTCATTCGACTATGGAGATGCGGGTGGACTGGCAGGAATTCACGACATCATGGGGCTTTAACTACGCATTCTGGGCTGGCATCGCCCTTACAGCTACCCTCGCTTATTGGACTTACACCACTCTTCCGAGATCTCGGCTGGCGTATCATATACGCAATTCAACCGTCATCGACGGTGCGAGCCCTGAATACTCGTCCAGCATCAAGATCACCTATGAAGGCACCGAAATCCCGCGTGCCACGCTCTCGCAGGTCTTTGTATGGAACGACGGCAATCAGACCATCCGAAGACGGGATATCACGCCTAAGAGCCCGCTAACTCTTTACGTTCCAGGTGGTCAGCACATTCTCCAGATTGGAGTTGAAGCAGTTGCCGAGGAGGCAATAGACGTTCATCTCGGCCATGGCGATGAAGCGGCATTGGATGTGGCGTTCGAGTACATGGAGCCTCGACAGGGTTTCGTTTGTTCCATTCTGCATACGGGCACGCAAGAAGACCTTAAATTCGACGGTATTATTGTATCGGCGGGTTCGCCGATATCCTCACCGCTACCCGCCGAGCACCTCTCGAATCGTGGTTTCATCTTCACTGTGCTCTCAGCGGCAGTCGTCTCCATTACGGCTGGCGAGATGTTGAGAGACTACTTTTCTGGGCCGCTGGCATTTCTCATTGGGACAGGGGCGCTTCTCGTCCTGACCCTCGGATGGACATTCCTCATGATGGAAATTGCGTCCCGACGTGGCCACGCGAGGATAAAGTTCGGCAAGTCCCTTCAATAACCGGTACGCCCAGTCGGGCTAGTTCAGTTTCTGACCAGCGGGCGCTTGCTCAGGCTCTGGTTGGCTGAGCATATTTTTGATGAATTCTGCAGTTCGGCCGGCGATCCTAAGTCGCGCGCAAACCTGCGCTTTGCGCGAGATGGCGTGACTCTCGCCGTCTACGATCACGTTGGCCAGCGAGATGTAGAGAACCCCGTCATTCACGCGTAGTTCTGTCACCAAATCTGCGTAGACGGGCTGGATGTTGTGTGGGTCCACAACGTCAATTTCCAGATCCTCGCCAAGTCTGATTTTCCCAGCGCCCATACCCGTTCTCCATTAGACATCCGGAATATAGATGATTCGCGTTCGGATGAACAAAGTCGCGTGCGGTTATCAACCGAAGATTGGTGATTCCTCATTGCCTCAAAATAGAAAGGCGCCCACGGAGGGAAAGCCGTGGTGCGCCCTTTGTCGCCAGAGGAGGTCATTTTTCCTGCAACACAACTGTTACGCGGAAATACGCATCTGGGTGAATCTCAGTGTCTCGTAAAACACCGCTGCGCATCTTACAAATCCCAATTCGCTTGCACTGCCAAGCGATACAAAATCTGATCGCCACATTTAACATCGACTACTTCGGAGTGGTACGGAAATTCGCGGGCGCAAAAAGGCTAGGCGTCAGCAACCTCGATATCGACCGTATCGTAGTCGTCCTCTGCGAGAACGTAAAAGGTTTTATTGCCCGCTTCATCGGGTGCGGGGCCATTGCGAAACTTTAATGCGGCCTCTGTATGCTTCGGTATAGTGAAGTGTCGGCCTTGCGAGCTCTCAACTTCGTCAGAGTCATTTATTATGGCTAGTATGACCGAGCCGATTTGTGGCCTTGCATCATTATTAGTTGCGGTGAAGCTGCCGATAATCTTTTCGCCGAGCTCCCATACGAGCTTTGCCAGCTCGACAGCAGTAATAGCCACACCTAACGTCGCGCCAAGTTGCGCCCCAGATATCGCCTTGGCTGGCCGTAAAGGCATGGCGGCATAAGTTGCTGTCGCCGCTAAACCCAACAGGACTTCTCGACGCGGCAGCCAAACACCCGCTTTCTTCTCGAATGACTTGGACAACAGGTAGTCAGGGATCTCCGACTTATGGAGACCATTCGGTAGGAACTGCCCGGCATTTTTAACGGATGAACCGCGATACTGATGCGAAACCATTGGCGCCCCCTCCCCCACAGCGAGACACGTAATAGTAGCTAGATACAACTTATAGAGTCAATCTAGCGGTCGAGTACACCCGTTTCTCCTTTCTGAGGATGGCATCATCTAGAAGGATGCTCTTATCGACCCAAGGCCGTAGCAATCTTCAGCCATTCCCTGCCCTCGATACCCGGCGTCCTCAAGATTTCTAAAGTATCGATGTCCGCAAGACGGCCAACGGTTGTGAATCCGCCCCTATCCGAGCCCTTTCCATCGAGGAAACGACACTATAGCTCAGATGCCGCCGCATCTGGACCTACGGCGGTAATGTGAAGAAATGCCTTGAGCATGGATGAAGCGTCGGCAAGGTTAATCGCCGAGTAGACCAGAAGCAGTATCGGAGTTGTAAACAGCACGATTCCAAGGCCGAGCGAAAACCACGAATCGGTTTTGCTCGCGCCGACGTGCACCCGCTCGCGGTCTACCATTGACGCGATGATGTAGGTCGCGATTGCGTTGATCACGCCAGCTCGCAGTGCCGGATACATGTCGTCAAGCACTTTGGCGAGAAACGTATTGGGAGTTACGTCACCGAGGACGCTTATGACTCCCGAAATTGCTGCCAGTCCCACAGCAGCCACACCAAGGCTTGCAGCCTTGACGCCCTTAACCAAGGAGATTTCGGTTTTTATCAGATCGGCAATGACTTCTTTCATTCGCCGATGGTCGCAGCGAAAGCTGGTGCGTGGCTGTTGCCAGAAGCAGAAAAGCGCATCGCGGAGGGAAACCGCGTGCGCTTCAGGTGCCGATTGGAGGTCGGAAATCGCCGGCGTTCAAGCGGCGCGATCCGCGCCACCTGTGCCATCTCGTGCCCTTTGATGCGGCCACTGCCGAACAGGGCATTCTGGTGTTCATGCCTGGGGACAGATAGTCGCCATCTTACAGGCGGTACAAAATCTGATCGTTCCAGAACCGGTCCAGCCGCTGCAGCAGTTTGTTCATCTGCGTAAACTCATCCGTGCCGATGCCGCCGACCTTGTCGATCGAGGTGATGTGGCGTTCGTAGAGCCGGGCGACCGTTTCGGCGATGTCCTGGCCGGTTTCGGTCAGGCTGATGCGGACCGAGCGGCGGTCGATGCGGGAGCGCTGGTGGTTGATGAAGCCGAGGTCGACCAGCTTCTTGACGTTGTAGGAAACATTCGAGCCGAGATAGTAGCCGCGGGAGCGCAGCTCGCCGGCGGTCAGTTCGGAGTTGCCGATGTTGAAAAGGAGCAGCGCCTGGATGGCGTTGACGTCGCTGCGGCCCTGACGATCGAACTCGTCCTTGATGACGTCGAGAAGACGACGGTGAAGACGTTCGACAAGATGAAGGGATTCCATGTAAAGATCACGGATGCCCTGTTCGTGTGCATGGAAAGTCGATGCCGCCTGCGGCTTGATTTTCGTGTTCATTTGACTGCCTCACTGTTTTGTTTGGCGGTGTCGTTTTCTTCCCGCCTTGAGTGAGACCCTATCGAATACATATAAAATTCGACTTAAACCGCAGGCTTAACAGAGGCTTACGAAAAGCCCTTGATGTATCAGGGTAAATCAACACTTACCTGGCGACGCTGCCGGCGCCGCTCCAGCCACAGGGAAAGCCTGAAAATCCAATAGATGACGGCGACGATCACGTGGAGCAGGATGATCAGCCGGTTGGGTCCGAAGATCTGCGGAAGCAGGCCGTACATGAGGATCTGGCCGCCGGCCGCAAGCACCCAGATGACCGGTCCCCATGAAACGGTGAGCCAGAGGCCAAGCGAGGCGACCGGGAAAAGAACGGCAAGGGACGTGCTTGCGACCTTCCACGGCAGGCTCAACAGATCGAAGCGGCCGGCGCCGACCAGCGAATAGCCGACGAGCATCGCCCAATATTGCAGGCCGAACCAGAAGCAGGAAACGGCAACGAGCCGCAGGAAGAAGATGAAGAGGATATCCGTCAGCGTGCGTTTCGGTATCGTCGGAGAATCGGTTTCCATGGCGAGACCTCACATTCGGATCGCAGCTTCATTTTTCCGGGTTTCATCCGCCGCGGCCAATCGTCCGGTTTGGATTTCCCGGCGCGCATGATAATGACCGCTCCGATAAATGGAATGGCCCAGGGACAGATATCATGCAGGACAAGACGCATCTCGTCGATGAAATCACCGGTCACCGCCGCATGCGGCGCAACCGCAAGGCGGACTGGACGCGCCGCCTGGTGCAGGAAAACCGACTGACGGTTGACGATCTGATCTGGCCGATCTTCATCGTTCCGGGAACCGGCATCGTCGATCCGATCGCTGCCATGCCCGGCGTGAACCGCATGAGCGTCGACAAGGCGGTCGAGGCGGCGAAGGAAGCAGCCGACCTCGGTATCCCTGCCATTGCCACCTTCCCCGATATCGAGATGGAGCTGCGTGACGAAACGGGCTCCAACAGCCTCGTCGCCAATAACCTCATCAATCAGACAACGGCCGCCATCAAAAAGGCGGTGCCCGATATCGGCATTATTACCGATGTGGCGCTCGACCCCTTCACCAGCCATGGGCACGACGGCATCCTGCGCGACGGCGAGATCGTCAATGACGAGACGGTCGACCAGGTGGTCAAGGCGGCAATCCTGCAGGCCGATGCCGGCGCCGACATCATCGCACCGTCGGAAATGATGGACGGGCGCATCGGCGCGATCCGCCGCGGGCTCGATGCGGCGGGACACCAGAGCGTCGGCATCATGTCCTATGCCACGAAGTTCTCTTCCGGCTTCTACGGCCCCTATCGCGAGGCGATCAATACCAAGGGTCTGCTGAAGGGCGACAAGAACAGCTATTACATCAATCCGGCCAACGGCACGGAAGCGATCCGCGACGCCGCCCTCGATGTCGAGGAAGGCGCCGACATGCTGATGGTCAAGCCGGGGCTTGCCTATCTCGACATCTGCTGGCGCGTGAAGGAGGCTTTCGGCCTGCCGACCTTCGCCTATCAGGTCTCGGGCGAATATTCGCAGATCAAGGCTGCGGCGATGAACGGCTGGATCGACGGCGAGCGGATCATGATGGAGACGCTGCTGGCCTTCAAGCGTGCCGGCTGTGACGGCATCCTCACCTATTTCGCGCCGGAAGTGGCCAAAATCCTCGCAAAAAGGTGATTTTCGGGCGGATTATTGCATTTCCCCCTGACGATACCATATCAGCGGCATCGTCTTTCGAAGGGAGATATGGATGAGCTACAACCCCAATCCGCTTTATGCCGCACCGGAGGAGTGGCGCGCCTATAGTGGTGTGCTCAGCCGTCGCGTCTTCGCATTCATCCTCGACTATGTCATCGTGGCCATGCTCTGCATTCCCGCGGCGATCGTAGTGTTCTTCCTGGGGATCGTCACACTGGGGCTCGGCTTCATTCTTTATCCGGCCCTGTTCGCCATCGTTGCAGGCCTGTACTTTGGCATGACTGTCGGCGGTCCGTCGCAAGCTTCGCTCGGCATGCGCGCGATGGGTATCGCCATCGTGCGCGTTGATGGAAGGCCGATGGACTTCATCCTGGCCATTGCTCACCTGGCGCTCTTCTGGATTCTGAACTCGGTGTTGACGCCGCTGATTCTGCTGGTCGGCCTCTTCACGGAGCGCTCGCGCCTGCTGCACGATTTCCTCGTCGGCACGGCTACGATCCGCATCAGCTGATACCGGCCCGGCGGGGACGAAATAAAGTCTCCGCCCGCCCTTTGCCGGCCACAAAAGGGCGCCATATCCAAGAAATCGAATATTCGATTGCGCGGCACTGAATGCCGCGCTGTTGACGTTTTTTATTCTTGCGTCATGCTGTCTGGAATGACAGGTGCCCCGAAAGGAAATCTCCGCAAGAGATGAATACGCAGACCACGCCATCCCCTCAGTTTTATCTGACGGCTCCGGCAACGTGTCCGTATCTGCCGCATGAGATGGAGCGCAAGGTCTTCACCCATCTCGTCGGCCCCCGGGCGGCGGAGATGAACGATATCCTGACCCAGGGCGGTTTCCGCCGTTCGCAGAACATCGCCTATCGCCCCGCCTGCGAGGCCTGTCGCGCCTGCGTGTCCGTGCGCATCCTCGCGCAGGAGTTCGAGCCCACGAAATCGATGAAGCGGGTGCTGGCGGCCAATTCCGATGTCATTTCCACGGAATTTGCGGCCCAACCGTCGAGCGAGCAATATTCCCTGTTCCGCCGTTACCTCGACTATCGACACCAGCAGGGCGGCATGTCCGACATGACCGTGCTCGACTATGCGATCATGGTGGAGGACACGCATGTGAACACCAAGATCATCGAATACCGCCGGCGCGAGGAAGGCTCGGGACTGGAAACGCGGCCGAAGGGCGAGTTGCTTGCCGCCGCGCTCACCGACACGATGAGCGACGGTCTTTCGATGGTCTATTCCTACTTCAATCCTGATCTCGACCGGCGCTCGCTCGGCACTTTCATGATCCTCGATCATGTGCGCCGCACGAAAGCGCTCGGCCTGCCGCATGTCTATCTCGGCTACTGGGTTCAAGGATCGCGGAAGATGGATTACAAGACGCGCTTCCAGCCGCAGGAACATCTGACGCCGCGCGGCTGGGAACGCTTCGACCCCTCTTCCCTCCAGGACGACCCGCAGGACTGATGCTTCCTGCCACCTTTCCGATCACCGGAAGGGCCTGTTGCTGACGGCAGTCGGCGGACTGGCGCTTTCCATGGACATCCCCGCTCGTCCGCCTTCAGGACTCTCGATCACTCATCCCAGCTGAATCGTCTTCAACGGCGCGCTTGATTGGCGGCTGGTTGTCGCCTATCTTTCTGTTATAACCTTGTTGCAACAGGAGGCGACAATGAACGTCACCATTCGTAAGATCGGCAATTCGGAAGGCGTGATTATTCCGAAGGAAGTGCTGGACCGTTTTGGGTTGAAGGCGGGAGATATTCTGGAGCTTCAGGCCGAGGACGGTCGCTTTTACATGCAGCCTGTTGATGAGGATATCTCCGAAGAGCTTAATGCAGCCCGTCTCTTCATGGAGAAGTATAAGGTCGCGCTCAAGAAGCTTGCCGAATAATGACATTCAAGTTTCTAAGCAGACGGCTGGTCGAGCAGATGCACGCGATGCAGATCGAACGGTTTGGCGGCCTCGCCGGCCTTCGCGATGAAGGTTCGCTGGAATCCGCTTTGGGGCGCCCCATCAACAAGGCAAACTACGGATGCGATGACATCATTGAGCTTGCCGCCGCATATCTTTTCGGTTTGGCGCGCAATCACGCGTTTCTTGACGGAAACAAACGGATCGCCATTGTCAGTTGCGGTGTCTTTCTATTGCAGCACGGCTATTCGATAGAGACGACCGACGCCCATCTGTACACTTTTGTCATAGGTGTGGCAGCAGGCGAAATCGACGAGGACGGCGCGACGCGCTTCCTGCGCGATCACACGATCCCGCTCACGCCGTAGCGCCTGCAGACTGGCCGGCTTCGGGATTCGATCGTTTCGAACCTGCGGAAAGCTCCAGTTCCCGATCCAGCCCTTCGACGATATGCGTCCAGCCCTGACGGGTCTTTTCCTCGTATTCCGCCCATTCCGCACACATTTCATGCGTGAGGGTCAGGCGACTGCCGCTGCCGAGCGGTTCGATATCGATTTCGACGCGATCGCAATTATGGTCGTGCTCCTCGACCGAAAAGCAGAAGACAATGCGCTTCGGGCGTTTCAATTCCAGAAACACGCCGTGATGAAAGGCATCGCCGGTCGGGCGGCGGTCGACGATGATGAAGCGGCCGCCGACGCGCGGATCGATATCGGCGCGGATGACATGGCCGTCGTCGGTTGCAAATAAAAAGCGGCGGGCGATTTCGGGATTGAGCCAGGCATCATAAACCGTAGCGGGCGGCGCCCTGTAGCTGTGGGCGACATGCAGTTTGATGGTATTGGCGGCAGGCATCGACGGTCCTCCATTGTTCGCACGCTTTCAGCGCACGGTTCACGGCCATCCCGCCCGCCCACGGAACGACGTTGCCCTTCTTTTTAGGCCCTTCTTTTGGTGACAGGACTGAGATAGAGGAGTTGCCCCGCCTGCCAAGGGCGGAGCCTCAAAATTCCGGGATCAGCCGGCGAATTTGCCGCTGCGCGGGAAGCCCTTCGGTACGGTACGGCCGGCGGTAGCGCGGTCGGCCAGCCATTCGGCAAGCTCGTCCTTGTTCTTCGTAAAGGTGCGGCCGGCGCTGTCTTCCCAGTTCAGGCCATCGGCGATCGCAAAGCAGCGAATGTCGGAAATGCCGCCATCCTTGTAGCGCTGCAGGCGCACGCCCTTGCCGCGTGTCATCTCCGGCACTTGGCTCAGCGGGAAGACCAGCATCTTGCGATTTTCGCCGACGACGGCGACGTGATCGCCGTTCACGGGAACGAGAAGCTTCGTCTCGTCGGGCATGGAGACGTTCATGATCTGCTTGCCCTTACGGGTATTGGCGACCATTTCCGCTTCCGGCACCACGAAACCATTGCCGGCAGTCGAGACGAGCAGCATCTTGCGCGCCGGGTCGTGGACGAAGGCGGTCAGCACGTCCTGATCGTTGTCCATGTCGATCATGATGCGCAGAGGCTCACCGTGGCCACGGCCACCGGGCAGCTTGTCACCACCGAGCGTGAAGACCTTGCCGCCTGTGGTGACGATCAGGATCTTGTCGGTCGTCTGCGCCGGGAAGGCCACTCTCAGGCCGTCGCCTTCCTTGAAGGTCAGCGCCGAGGTATCGGAAATGTGGCCCTTCAGAGCGCGGATCCAGCCCTTTTCGGAAACGACGACCGTGATCGGCTCCTTCTCGATCATTGCATGCTGGATGGCTTCTTCGTCGGCCTCAGGCGCTTCGGCAAACTGCGTGCGACGACGGCCGATCTCGGTGGCCTTGGCGAATTTCTTCTTCACCTCGCCGATTTCCCAGGAAACCGTCTGCCATTGCTTTTCATCGGAAGCGAGCAGCGCTTCGATATCAGCCTTTTCCTTGGTGAGTTCGTCGTGCTCCTTGCGGATCTCGAATTCTTCGAGCTTGCGCAGGGCGCGCAGCCGCATGTTGAGGATCGCTTCGACCTGAACATCGGTCAGATCCCAGCGCGCCATCATGACGGGCTTCGGCTCATCCTCTTCGCGGATGATGCGGATCACCTCATCGATGTTGAGGTAAGCGACAAGCAAACCACCGAGGATTTCGAGGCGCCTGTCGATCGCGGCAAGGCGGAAGCGCGAGCGGCGCTGCAGGACCTCGCGGCGATGCTCCAGCCACTCCTTCAGCACTTCATTCAGCGCCATGACGCGCGGGATCACGCCCATCGAGAGCACGTTCATGTTCAGCGGGAAACGGCTTTCCAGCTCCGTCAGCTTGAACATGGATTCCATGAGGATGGTCGGATCGACGGTGCGGCTCTTCGGCACCAGGACAATGCGGATGTCCTCGGCCGATTCATCCCTGATGTCTTCCAGCAGCGGCAGCTTGCGGGCAATCAAAAGCTCGGCGATCTTTTCGATCAGGCGCGACTTTTGCACCTGGAAGGGAATCTCGGTGACGATGATCTGGTAGCCGCCGCGGCCGAGATCTTCCGTTTCCCATTTCGCACGCACGCGAAAGCCGCCGCGGCCGGTGCGGTAGCTCTCGATGATGCTTTCCTTGTTGTCGATGATGATGCCGCCGGTCGGGAAATCCGGGCCGGGGATGAATTCGACGAGCTTCTCGACCGTGGCATCGGGATGCTTGATCAGATGCAGTGCCGCGTCGCAGACCTCATGCACGTTGTGCGAAGGAATTGATGTCGCCATGCCGACCGCAATACCCGAGGAACCGTTCGCCAGAAGGTTCGGGAAGGCGCCGGGGAGAACGACCGGCTCGGAATTGGATTCGTCGTAGGTGTCACGGAAATCGACGGCGTCCTGATCGATGCCCTCGAGCAGCAGTTCGGAGACCGCGGTCATCTTCGATTCGGTGTATCGCATGGCGGCAGGACTGTCGCCGTCGATATTGCCGAAGTTGCCCTGCCCGTTCACCAGCGTGTAGCGCTGCGAGAAATCCTGTGCGAGGCGTGCCAGCGCGTCATAGATCGACTGGTCGCCATGCGGGTGATAGTTACCCATCACTTCGCCGACGATCTTGGCGCATTTCCTGAAGGCCGCATTCGGCCGCAGGCCCATGTCGTTCATCGCATAGACGATGCGGCGATGGACCGGCTTCAGGCCATCGCGCACGTCAGGCAGCGCACGGTGCATGATGGTCGACAGCGCATAGCGAAGATAGCGCTCTTCGAGCGCCGCCTTCAGGTCGACCGGATGAATATTGTCGCCGTCTCCGCCAGAAGGCGGTAAAATCTCTTGTCCCATGGAATCCTGACTAGCTCAGAAGTGCCTGTGGGGCAAGGAATCCGGGCATTCCGGCTGTGGATGACGTCTTCGTGCTGACACGAAAGACGGAAAAAAGTATCACCTGAATTTGGACTTCGTTTGCCGATCCTCTCAACAGAAATTTAGGGGTCTGCAAATATAAAGGCGGACCGTTCCGCAGTCGCTTCTTTGTAATATTCAACGGCACTTGCCATCCAGGGGACTTTCTCATGACCTTTTACCGCACAACGCGGCTGATGCTGTCGAGCGCAGCCATTCTTTCGTTCGCCGGTTCAGCATTCGCGCTCGACGGCCAGGATCTCCTGAAGAAGATCAATGCTCCCTACAGCCAGCAGGGCGGGATGATTGTCGCCGCGGATGGCGTCGATATCGAGGGCACGACCGTCACGCTCAAGAATGTCAGCGTCAAGCCAGCCGGCAGCGAGCCGCTTTCGATCGGCGAGGTCACTCTTTCCGGCGTGGAAGAACAGGATGACGGCAGCTACTATATCGAAGAGGCGGCCTTTCCCGATATCAACTCGTCCAAGGATGGCGTCACCGTCAAAGTCCAGGAGATGAGCCTCGGCGGCATTTCCGTTCCCGCTCAGCCCGGCGACACCATCGATTCCATGCTCATCGCCGAAAGCGGCCATACCGGCGCGATGACGATCGTCAAGGATGGCGTCGAGGTCTTCTCGGTGCTTGAGAGCGAAGCAAACGCGACGCTGCGCGAAGACGAATCCGGCTTCGATTTCGACGGCACTTTCAAGAGCATCAAGGCCGATCTCAGTCAGGCGGGGGATACTCCGGACAGCAAGGAAGCGATCGAGAAACTGGCGCTTCAGCACGTCCAGGGTGACATCGCCATGAAGGGTACCTGGGATCTCGAGCCGGGCACGGTCGATCTTTCGGAAATTTCCCTCGACATCACCAACGTCGGCAAGCTGAACTTTGGCCTCAAGATCTCCGGCTACACGATGGCCTTCATCAAGGCGATGCAGGACGCGGTCAAGCAGTCGGAAGCCAATCCGAACAAGGAAGAAGCACAGCAGGCGCTCGGCCTCGCCATGCTCGGCCTTGCCCAGCAGTTGACCTTCGATTCCGCTCAGATCCGCTTCGAAGATGCCTCGATCACCAAGCGCGCACTCGACTATGCCGGTTCGAAGCAGAACGTCTCGGGCCAGCAGATGGCGGATTCGCTGAAGGCCATGACGCCGATCATGCTGGCGCAGCTCAATATTCCGGAACTGCAGAATGCGATTTCGGCTGCCGTCAGCACCTTCCTGGACAATCCGAAGAGCTTGACCGTCAAGGCCACGCCGGACAAGCCAGTCGCCTTCCCGATGATTGTCGGTGCTGCCATGGGTGCACCCAACACGGTGCCGCAGATGCTCGGCGTGAAGGTTTCGGCCAACGATTGAGCCTGTTCTGGATCCAAAAAAGCCCGGCGATGATGAACTCGCCGGGCTCTTTTTGTTGAGGAGCTTGCGCCTCAGTCTTTCTTCACTGGCGGGATCGGGCGGATCGCCAGTTCGCGAAGCTGGGTGGGCGTTGCCGGGGTCGGCGCACCCATCAAGAGGTCCTGAGCCTGCTGGTTCATCGGGAAGAGCGAGATTTCGCGCAGGTTCTTGGCGCCGACGAGCAGCATGACGATGCGGTCGATACCGAAGGCCGCACCGCCGTGCGGCGGTGCGCCGTACTGGAAGGCGCGATAGAGGCCGCCGAAACGATCTTCGACGTCCTGCTGGGTGAGACCCACCTTTTCGAAGGCAGCGACCATGGTTTCCGGCGACTGGTTACGGATCGAGCCCGAGGCGATTTCGAAGCCGTTGCAGACCGCGTCGTACTGGAAGGCCTTGATGCCAAGCGGATCCTGGTTCTGCAGCGCATCGAGGCCGCCCTGCGGCATCGAGAACGGGTTGTGTGCGAAGTCGACCTTCTTCTCTTCTTCGTTCCATTCGAAGAACGGGAAGTCGACGATCCAGCACAGTTCGAAACGGTCGCGGTCGATGAGGTTCAGCTCGTCGCCCGCGCGGGTACGCGCTTCGCCTGCGAACTTGTAGAACTTTTCCGGCTCGCCGGCGACGAAGAAGCAGGCATCGCCATCACCGAGGCCGAGCTGCGTGCGGATAGCATCGGTGCGCTCTTCGCCGATATTCTTGGCGAGCGGGCCGGCACCCTCAAGCTTTTCGCCTTCCTTGCGCCAGAAGATATAGCCGAGGCCGGGCTGGCCCTGGCTCTGCGCCCAGGCGTTCATGCGGTCGCAGAAAGCGCGCGAACCACCAGTCTTGGCCGGGATCGCCCAGACCTGAACCTTGGGGTTGGAGGCGATCATGTTAGCGAAGACCTTGAAGCCGGAGCCGGCGAAATGGTCGGTCACGGCTTCCATGACGATCGGGTTACGCAGGTCCGGCTTGTCGGTGCCATATTTGCGGATCGCTTCGTCATAAGGGATGCGCGGCCATTCCTTGGTGACCGGCTTGCCTTCGGCAAACTCTTCGAAAATGCCGGTCATCAGCGGACCCATCGTGTTCCAGACGTCTTCCTGGGTCACGAAGCTCATTTCGAGGTCGAGCTGGTAGAATTCGCCCGGCAGGCGGTCGGCGCGCGGATCTTCGTCACGGAAGCACGGCGCGATCTGGAAGTAGCGGTCGAAACCGGCAACCATCAGCAGCTGCTTGTACTGCTGCGGAGCCTGCGGCAGTGCGTAGAAAGTGCCGGGATGGATGCGGCTCGGCACTAGGAAGTCGCGTGCGCCTTCCGGGGAGGATGCCGTCAGGATCGGCGTCGTATATTCGGTGAAACCGACATTGCCCATTTCGCGGCGCATGGCGGAGATCACCTGCGTGCGCTTGACGATGTTCCGGTGCAGCGTCTCGCGGCGCAGATCGAGGAAGCGGTATTTGAGGCGAACCTCTTCCGGATAGTCCGGCTCACCGAAGACCGGCAGCGGCAGTTCCTTGGCAGCAGAGAGAACTTCGATCTCCTGCGCGTAGAGCTCAATCTCGCCGGTCGGCATGTTCTTGTTGACGGTATCTTCGGTACGGGCCTTGACGAGGCCGTCGACGCGGATGACCCATTCGCCGCGAACGGTTTCTGCCTGCTTGAAAGCCGGCGAATCCGGGTCGGCAACGATCTGCGTCGTGCCGTAATGGTCGCGAAGGTCGATGAACAGCACGCCGCCATGATCTCGGACACGATGGACCCAGCCGGAAATACGGACAGTCGAGCCGACGTCCGATTTGCGAAGAGCGGCGCATGTGTGGCTGCGGTAGCGGTGCATGATCTCAATTCCTGGTATTTGGCTTAAGACGGCGGCATGGTCCGCAGACCTGCAGCGCCGACAAGAAAATCGGGCGGACAAGCGCATGGACGCTTTGATTTGTCAAGACTTGGCGCGGCCGACGGGCCGTTTGCGTCAGCGTTTCCGAGGGAGTTGCGGTGCTCGCGCTGCGGCAGTTTGGCAGAAGCCAGCATATTGATGAAGACGGCAGTCAACTTTAAAAGGAGGCATCTTCAAAGACGGAGTTTCCGATGCCCCTGCTCACACGCCGCAACCTCATCAAGGCTTCCGCTGTCGCCGGCGCCTATGGTGCGGGCATGGCCATTGCGGGACGGTTCGGGCTGGCGGAAGCCGCACCCGAGCCGCGTGTGCTGACGGCACGCAGGACGGAAGCACAGATCGTCGATGCAGCCGCAACCAAGGATATCATGACATGGGGAGACGAAGGCCTGCCGCCGGTGCTGAGGATGCCGCGGGGAAAACCCTATGCGGCGCGGCTGAGCAACAGCCTCGAAGAGCCGACGACGATCCATTGGCACGGGCTGCGCATCGACAACAAGATGGACGGCGTGCCCTTCATGACGCAGCCCTATGTCTATACCGGCGACAGCTTCGATTATCTCTTCACGCCACCGGATGCCGGCACCTTCTGGTATCACCCGCACTGCAACACGCTGACCCAGATGGGTCATGGAATGACGGGCGTACTTGTCGTGGAAGATCCATCGGATCCCATCTTCGATGCGGAGGTCGTGCTCAATCTGCGCGACTGGCGGCTCGGCGGCGATGGACAGTTCATCGCGCCGTTTCGTCCGCGCGATGCGGCCAAGGCCGGTACATATGGCACGATACGTACCGCAAACTGGCATCAGGAGCCGGCATATGACGCACCTGCGGGTGGGCTGATCCGCCTGCGCATCGCCGCCACCGATGTGACCCGCATCTTCCAGCTTAAAATGGAAGGTGCCGATGCGACGGTCATTGCCATCGACGGCAATCCGGTGCCGAAGCGCTTCCCGCTCGACCTCCTGCAGATCGGTCCGGGGCAGCGGCTCGATCTTGCCGTTCGCATGCCCGACAGCGAGGGTGCGGTCGCGACGCTCGAAGATATCCGTGGTACGACGCCGAAGGTGATCGCGAGCCTGCGCGCCATCGGCCAGTCGCTGAAACGCGATATCGGCGATCTCGGCGCGCTCGCGGAAAATCCGGTGCCGAAGGCCGATCTCTCGTCTGCGGAAACAATCCCGCTGGTGCTGTCCGCTACCGCAGAGAACGCGGCCGTCGACAGCATTTGCGGCACGCTCGGCTACAGCTTCTGGGCCATCAACAAGGTGCCGTGGCCGGGCGACACGTCCGATCCGACTGCGCCGCTCGCCGAGCTGAAGCTCGGCAAGAGCTACATCTTCAATCTGGAAAATGTCACGCCGCACACCCACCCGATCCATCTGCACGGCATGAGCTTCACTGTCATCTCGTCCTCGACGCGCCAAGTCATGCCGCTGATGTCCGATACCTACCTCGTACAACCGGATGAGAAGGTGCAACTCGCTTTCGTCGCCGACAATCCCGGCGACTGGGTGCTGCATTGCCATATCATCGAGCACCAGAAGACCGGCATGACGAGCTACGTTCGCGTGGTTTGATATGATGACGCTTTCGGAACCAAATATCTGGCAAATGCGACCGACAGGGCATCAACGTCCTGTCTGACGGTTGGGGTTTTCGCCCCGATCGCCGCGGCGCTTTATTCCGCAACAGGGACTATTGCTTCAACCTTCACGTTCGTGATCGGTGCCTTCTGTTGGCTTTCGGCCGCGGTTGCATTACATTTGGCAGGAAGACGCGCACTTAAAGGTCTGCCCCTAATGAGCGGCATCGAAATCTTCGCCTTTATTATCCTGCCGGCGATGGTCGCCATCGGCGGGTGGGTTGCCGTGCTCGCGAACGAACGCAGCAACCGCAGAAAACATCGCCTGCATCCCGGCGAATAAGACTTCGCGAAGGTGAAGCCCGCTCACCGTATTGACATATCTCTTCGAAAGGGGAAGGAAGGTTTAACCGACCTCTTCCTTGCGAATGAACTGATATGATCGAAACCACCGCCGATCTGGCGGCCGCCTGCAAAGAGCTGGCCAAGTCCGATTTCATTACCATCGATACTGAATTCCTGCGTGAAACGACCTTCTGGCCGGAACTGTGCCTGATCCAGATGGCGAGCCCGACGGTGGAAGTACTGGTCGATCCGCTGGCGAGGGATATCGATCTTTCACCCTTCTTCGAGCTGATGGCCAATCCTGATGTGCTGAAGGTGTTTCATGCAGCGCGGCAGGATATTGAAATCATCTTCAATCGCGGCAACCTCATCCCTCACCCGATCTTCGATACGCAGGTCGCCGCCATGGTCTGCGGCTTCGGCGACAGCGTCTCCTACGACCAGCTCATCAGCCGCACGAAGAACGTCCATATCGACAAGTCTTCGCGCTTCACGGACTGGAGCCGCCGGCCGCTCTCCGACAAGCAGCTCGAATATGCGCTGGCCGACGTCACCCATCTGCGCGACGCCTATCTCTATCTCAAGGCGGAACTGGAGCGCGAAGGCCGCGCTTCCTGGCTGCGCGAGGAAATGGACATTCTGGAATCGCGCGAGACCTACGACATCCATCCTGACGATGCCTGGCAGCGCCTGAAGCTGCGCCTGCGCAAACCGCAGGAACTGGCGATCCTGAAATATGTCGCCGCCTGGCGCGAGCGCGAGGCCCGCTCCCGCAACGTGCCGCGTTCGCGCGTGCTGAAGGACGACGCGATCTACGAGATCGCCCAGCAGCAGCCGAAGGATGCCGAAGCATTGGGCCGCCTGCGGACAATTCCGAAGGGCTGGGAGCGCTCGGCTACCGGAGGGGCGGTGCTCGAAGCCGTCAACACCGCGCTTGCACTGCCACGGTCCGAAATGCCGCATGTACCGCGCCAGGCACAGCCGCCGGAAGGTGCTGCAGCGGCGGTCGAGCTTCTCAAAGTGCTGCTCAAGCTGATCTCCGAAAAGCATGGCGTGGCGCCCAAGGTGATTGCCAACAGCGACGACCTCGACAGGATCGCGGCTGAGGGCGAAACGGCCGATGTGGGCGCGATGCATGGCTGGCGGCGCGATCTTTTCGGCGAGCCGGCGCTACAGCTCATCCGCGGCGAGATCGCCCTGCGCTTCGCCGGTCGCAAGGTCGAGACCGTCGCGCTGCCGGCTTAAGCAGTTTCAAACCTTCAGGTTCGCCGACCGCACTTCAAATCGTTGTTACGCATGTCGTTGTCGCAAAACAACTGCACAGTTTTTCGCGACCTGCCTTAAATTCGAAATGTCTTGACCATAGCACTGCGCGGGAAACAATAGCCGAATGACGTGCTTCGGCGAAAGGGCGGCATGAGAGAGATATCCCCGACGCAGAACTGGATCCTGATCGCGCTCGTCCTGGCACTCAGCGGCGTGGTCTACGATCTTTACTACTATAGCGGCCAGACGCCCATCATCGGAGCGATCTTCGCGCTCTTCATCGGCATGCCGATCCTCGCCTTCGAGCGCAGGGTATTCTTGCGCGGCCTCTACCGGCGCATTCAGAGATTTCCGACACTGCTCTTCATCATCACCGAGCTCGTCATCTATGAAATCCTGATGAGCATCGGCTTTGCGGCTGCCGGTTTCCTTCTCACTCTGCTGGGCGCTCTGAAGCCACCGAAGATGATCGACGTGCTGATCATGCCGTTCGATATCTTTCTCTATGCGCTTGCTGTCTGCACGATGCTGATCTTCCTGCTCAGGGTGCGCGAATTGCTGGGGCGCGAAGTCTTCGTCAGCATGCTGGTCAGCCGCTACCGCAATCCGGCGAAGGAAGAGCGCGTCTTCCTGTTCATCGATCTCGCCGAGTCCACCGCCTTTGCCGAAAAGCATGGGGACCTGCGCGCGCAACAGCTTCTGAGTTCGCTGTTTGCGGCCTTCGCAGAGCCGGTGCGGCGCCACAAGGGCATGATCAACGACTATGTGGGCGATGCGGCGATCATCACCTGGCCCTTAGCGCGCGGCACCAAGAATGCTCGTTGCGTGCGATGCCTTTTCGATATCCTCGCCGATATCGAAGCTAATGCCGCAAGCTGGAAGAAGAGCTACGGTCATGTGCCGAAGCTCAGGGCCGCTCTTCACGGCGGCAGTGTCATTACCGCCGAAGTCGGCGTCGATCATCACAAGATCAGCTTCTTCGGCGATACCGTGAACACCACGGCGCGGCTGGAGTCGCTTTGCCGGACGCTGAACCGGCCGGTGCTGATTTCCGCAGAGCTTGCCCAACGTATGACGCTTCCCGAGGATATCGTCGGCGAAAACCTCGGCAATCACGCGGTGCGCGGACGCGGCCAGGGGCTCGATGTCGTCGCCCTTTCTTCGCGCGCCGTGACCGTTCTCAATCAGCCGGCAACCCTGCGGCGCGGTTGAGCCGGGGCTTTATCCACACGTCACCAAAGCTTCACCCAACCGTCAATGTGCCGACATGAATGCCCTGCTAAGCGGATGGCGCTTTTGCACTCCGTTCTATGGGGACATCATGAAGAACGTTCTTTTTGCTTCCGTATCACTTTTCATGCTCGTCGCAGGCTCCGCCTCCGCCGACCAGCAGCATTTCCCGGCGAAGCTCGCCGGCCAGGCCATCCTGCCTGCCAACACGCTGACCCCGGCCCCGGCCGATGCACCGGCCTTCCTGAAGACCTCCGGCAAGTTCACGACGCCGGACCGCAAGCGCACCGAAAAGCTCGGCACGATTGCCGGCAAGGACGGCGCCCGCGTCACCGACGTCAAGCTGCCGCTCGACGGTCAGCCGATCCAGGGCTTCTCCGGCATCAAGACCATGCCCGACGGCACCTTCTGGACGCTCTCGGACAACGGCTTCGGTTCGAAGTTTACCTCGTCCGATTCCATGCTGTTCCTGCATCAGCTGAAGTTCGACTGGAACGCCAACAAGGTTGATGTCGTCAAGAACGTCTTCCTGTCCGACCCGAACAAGATCGCTCCATTCCCGATCGTCACGGAAGCCTCCGATACGCGCTACCTCACCGGCGCCGATTTCGACATCGAATCCGTTCAGCCGGTTGCCGACGGCTTCTGGCTCGGCGACGAGTTCGGCCCGTTCCTCCTGAAGATCGACACCGAAGGCCGCCTGACGGACGTCATCCCCACCACGCTCGACGGCAAGCCGGTCCTGTCCCCCGACAATCCGCTGATCCAGCTGCCGGGCAACCCGGCCGCCAAGAACCCGGTCTTCAACCTGAAGCGCTCCGGCGGCTTCGAAGGCCTGGCCATGTCGAAGGACGGCTCCAAGCTCTACGGCCTGCTCGAAGGCGCCATCTATCAGGATGACGGCAAGATGGAATCGGTTGACGGCCACACCGCCATCCGCGTCATCGAATTCGACGTCGCTTCCAAGAAGTGGACCGGCCGCAGCTGGCTCTATCCGTTCGAAGACAAGGGCGCCTCGATCGGCGACTTCAACATGCTCGACGAGTCCACCGCTCTCGTTATCGAACGCGACAATGGCGCCGGCACGAAGGACAAGGCCTGCGCCGATCCCAAGCAGCCGAAGCCGGATTGCTTCGAAGCTCCGGCGGAGCTGAAGCGCGTCTACAAGATCGAGTTCAATGACGCCAACGCCGGCAAGGCCGTTCGCAAGATCGGCTATATCGACCTGCTGAACATCCAGGATCCGGACAACAAGAAGAAGGCCGGAGACATCGCCGGCGTCTACAACATGCCGTTCGTGACGATCGAAAACGTCGACCGGGTCGACGCCACGCACATCATCATCGGCAACGACAACAACCTGCCCTTCTCGGCCGGCCGCGCCGTCGACAAGGCTGACAACAACGAGTTCAGCATCCTCGAAGTTGGCGAGTTCCTGAACGCGAAGTAATTCGTGTTTGAAGTGATTGAGAGGGCGGCGCGAAAGTGCCGCCCTTTTTTTTGGCCGCAAGGCAGCCCTGGTCGGATCGGCCTATTCGAACCGGAATGCCAGCCGCTTGTTCGTCAGCCGCGACAATTGCTGCAGGCGGCCATCCAACCGCTCTCCGGCGAAATCGCGATATTCGTGCGGGACCACAAACTCCAGATCGAGATCGGGGGACGCGGACTTGCGGAAGGTCAGGTCGCGTACGATGCCCGGCATGGAGGCCGAGAAGAGGTAGACGACGCGCAGCATGCCGCCGAGCAGCTTGGCGCGCTCGATGAATTGCGGGCCGGCGATAGAGGCGAGCGGCGCCGTCGAGCCGTCGTCGTGAAGACCTTCGAAGCGATAATAATTCGTCAGCGCGATAAAGGCGCGGCCGGGATGGCTGATGCCGACGAAGGACGAGTGGGCGATGACGTTCAGCGCCTGGGCACCGCGATAATCCGGGTGAGCACGCCAGCTGATATCGGCAAGCAGGCAGGCGGCCTGGCGATAACGGCTTTCCTCTTCCGTTTCCTGCACGCCGAAGAAAGGCATCATGCGACCGGTCCAATCGGCAAGCTCGCGGGCATGTTCCGGCGAACGGGCACGCAGGATGGCAAGCTCGCCGGCAGCGGCAAGCAGCGGGTCCGACCGGCGCTCGGATTCTGACAGCAGCGAGTAGAGATAACCTTCGCGCACACCCTGCGCGGAAAAGGAAATCACCGAAGGCTTCATGGCGTTCAGCACTTCCTTCATGGCGATGGCGCCGAAGGGCAGCAGCGAACGGCGATGCTTGGAAACCGCCTGAAGTGCAGGCTCCTTGGAATCCTTGGCGGTGACGACCTGATCCAGGAACTGCGTCATGCCTTCGAGGGAAACCTCGTAGCCCTGCATCATGTGCAGCGGATAGCGGGTGATCTCCATGTGCAGCTTGGCGATGTTTCGCCAGGTACCGCCGACGGCGTAGAAAGTGCGCCCCTCCCCCTTGGAGAGAAGCCTGGCGGTCTTGACCTGCTTGCGGGCAAAAGCGCGCGCTTTAGAAAGCGAGCCGCCGGCATATTCGGACAGACGCAGACCGCCGAGCGGCAGGGTAATACCGCCGCTGACATCCTTTCCCCTGATATCGATCAGTTCCAGAGAGCCGCCGCCGAGATCGCCGGCTATGCCATCGGGATTGTAAAAGCCGCTAATGATGCCGAGCGACGCAAAGCGCGCCTCTTCCTCACCTGAGAGTATACGGACGTGCCGCTGCAGGATCGTCTCTGCCTGATGGATGAAATCGGGGCCGTTGCTCGCCTCACGCGCCGCAGCCGTCGCCAGCACATACATGGTGGCGGCGCGCGCCTGATCGGAGAGGGCCTTGAAGCGATGAAGGGCCTGAAGCGCCCGTGCAACGCTTTCTTCATCCATCTTGCCGGTGAGAGCTATGCCCTTGCCGAGGCCACAAAGGACCTTTTCGTTGAAGAGGATGGTGGGCGAACGCGACAGACCTTCGTAGACGACCAGACGGATGGAGTTCGATCCGATATCGACAACGGAGACCGGGGCGATACCCGGAAGTCGCCCCTGGGCTTCAGATTCAACCATTAGGTCCAGTTTACTTGTTGTTTCGGCCTTCGAGCAGACCGGCGATCAGCTTCGGCGCACTCGATTTCAGAGCTTCACCGCGGCCGGACAGGCTGGGATTGGTCATGAAATATTGCTGCGCGTTAAACGGTTCTTCGCCCTTGCGCACTTCCATGCGCCGTGACGTACCGTCGGGCAATATCTCGTAGCTTTGTTGGTTGTCAATCACGTTGCCGAGCATAATCTGTGACAAAACCTGCTCGTGAACGGTCGGATTTGTCAGCGGAACGAGGGTTTCGACACGACGATCGAGGTTTCTCGGCATCATGTCGGCCGAGCCGATATAGACCAGAGCCTTGTCGGACGGCAGGCCGTATCCATTGCCGAAGCAGAAGATGCGGCTGTGCTCTAGGAAGCGGCCGACGATCGATTTGACGCGGATCTTATCGGAGAGGCCCGGCACCTGCGGACGCAGGCAGCAGATGCCGCGAACGACGAGATCGATCTCAACGCCGGCACGGCTCGCCGTATAGAGCGCGTCGATGATGTCAGGGTCAACAAGCGAATTCATCTTCATCCAGATGGCTGCCGGACGACCGTTGCGGGCGTGCTCGATCTCTTCGTTGATGTGGCGAAGGATGCGCGGGCGCAGCGTGTAGGGCGAAACGGCAAGCTTCATCCCTTCTTCCGGCTCACCGTAACCGGTGATGAAGTTGAAGATGTTGGCCATATCGTGGGCGATCACAGGATTGCACGTGAAGAAGGACAGGTCGGTATAGATCTTCGCGGTGATCGGATGATAGTTGCCGGTGCCGAGATGGCAGTAGGTGCGCAGCTTGCCCTCTTCGCGGCGCACGACCAGCGACATCTTGGCGTGGGTCTTGAGCTCGATGAAACCGAAGACGACCTGCACGCCGGCGCGCTCCAGGTCGCGCGCCCAGCGGATATTGGCTTCTTCGTCGAAGCGGGCCTTGAGCTCCACCAGCGCCGTCACCGACTTGCCGGCCTCGGCGGCGTCGACGAGAGCGCGCACGATCGGGCTGTCATTGGAGGTACGGTAGAGCGTCTGCTTTATCGCCAGAACGTCAGGATCGCGCGCAGCCTGGAGAAGGAACTGGACCACCACGTCGAAAGACTCGTAGGGATGATGGACCACCATGTCCTTTTCGCGGATAGCGGCAAAGCAATCACCGGCGTGTTCACGGACACGTTCTGGAAATCGCGCATTGTAGGGCGGAAAGCGCAGGTCGTCGCGCGGCGCCTTGGTGATTTCCGAGAGTGTGTTCAGCGCCAGAAGGCCGGGCAAAACGGCAACGCGGTTATCCGGAATGCTGAGTGCCTGGACCACGAACTGGCGCAGCGAAGCCGGCATCTCGGAATCCGTCTCGATACGGATGACCTTGCCGCGGCGGCGGCGCTTCAGCGCGGTCTCGAAGAAGCGGACGAGATCTTCGGCCTCTTCCTCGACCTCGATATCGCTGTCTCTGATGACGCGGAACGTACCCGAGCCCTGCACCTCGTAACCCGGATAAAGCCGGTGGATGAAGATGTTGGCGACATCTTCGAGCGTGATGTAGCGGATCGTGCTGCGGTCATCAGGCAGGCGGATGAAACGGTCGAGTGCCGGCGGCAGACGCAGCAGCGCCGTCATCGGCTCGCGGCCATTGCGGCTGACAAGCTGCAGGCCGATCGAGAAGCCGAGGTTCGGAATGAATGGGAACGGATGAGCAGGATCGATGGACAGCGGCGTCAGCACCGGGAAGATCGACTGCTCGAACTCGTTTGCCAGCCACTGACGGTCGGAATCGCTCAGCGCGCCGGGGCGTACGATCAGGATGTCTTCCTTGGCGAGATATTGCTGCAGGACGGCAAGCGAGGCCTGCTGTTCCATCTGCAGATGATCGATCTCGCTGAGGATCGAGTCCAGCTGCTCGGCGGGCGTGCGGCCATCCGGACTCTTGATCACGATGCTCTGGCGCACCTGGCCTTCGAGGCCGGCAACGCGCACCATGAAGAATTCGTCGAGGTTGGCAGCCGAGATCGACAGGAAACGCACGCGCTCAAGCAGCGGATGCTCGGTGTTCAGCGTCTCTTCGAGGACGCGGCGGTTGAACTGCAGCCAGGAGAATTCGCGGTTGATGAAGCGCTCGGGGCTGGAGAGAAGCTGGTCCAGCGGCGGCAGGTCTGTGCTGTTATCCGGGGCGAGTTCCTGATGTTCCTGGTATGCGCTGTCCATGGTCCACTCACCCCGCTTTCAATCGCTTTGGCGAATATATCAGTTTCACGACGGAACTGTGACAGTCAATCGCCCGAGCCGGAATTGCCCAATTCATTCAATACTTCGGCAGCGAGAGTGCGAGTAATTCCCGTGCCCCTGGAAAGCGCCAGCCGATCCAGCCTTTCGACAATCGTCTGGGCGGCGTTGAGCGACCGCTCCATGCGATTGACGATATAAAGGACGAGTTTGTCATCTATATAAAGCTGCCGGTCGGCAAAGAGCTTGACGATGACCTGCGACAACAATTCCTCATCGGGCTCGCCGATCTCGACGACAGTCGCAGCCTTCAGGCGCGAGCGCAGATCGGGCAACGTGACCGGCCAGGACATGGGCCAGAGGCGGCTCGTCATCAGGAGACTGGTGCCGTTTTCCCGCACGCTGTTGATGACGTGGAAGAGCGTGGCGTCATCGAAACCCGCGCGGTCGACATCCTCGAAAAGGACGGGGCCGTTTGCGGCCACGACCGCGGCATCGGAACCAGCCTGAGGATGGATGATTTCCGCCCCGCTCAATTCCTTCCAGATGCCGGCGAGATGCGATTTGCCGGAGCCGACAGGACCGGCAAGGATGACGACTGGCGATGGCCAGTTCGGCCAGGCATCGACGATCGAAACCGCGGCAGCGAGACGTTCCGACACCAGGAGGTCGTCGCGGCCGGTTGCAGCGTCATGCGAAAAGGCCAAAGGAAGCTGTTCTCCGGCCCTGCGCTTCGGATCAGCGTTCTTCACGTCATTCATCGGAAACAGATTTCGTCTTCCCGGCCTGGCCGCTTGGCAACCTGCCATAGTAGAGATCGCTTTGAAGGTAGCGCGAAAGCGCGAAGCGGACAAGGACGCCGACAGCAGCAGCGGCCGGCACCGCGATCAGCAGGCCGACGAAACCGAAGAGCGCACCGAAGGCAAAGAGCGCAAACATCAGCCAGACGGGGTGCAGGCCGACGCTGGAGCCGACGAGCTTTGGCTGCAGGATGTTACCTTCGAGAAACTGGCCGCTGAAGAAGACGGCGAGAACAGCGACGATCCAGATATAATCGGGCCAGAACTGGACGATCGCCACGCCGATTGCGAGCACAAGCCCGACCATCGAGCCGACATAGGGGATGAAGCTGATCATGCCGGCGAACAGCCCGATGAGCAGGCCGAAATTCAGGCCTACGATCGAGAGGCCAACAGCATAATAAATGCCGAGGATGAGGCAAAGCGAACCCTGCCCTCTGATAAAGCCGGCAATCGCCTGATCCATCTCCCTGGCAATCTGGCGCACGTCGTTCACGTAATCGCGCGGCACCCACTGATCGACCTTGGCGACCATACGATCCCAATCGAGCAGGATATAGAAGGCGACAACCGGCGTGATGACGAGCAGCGAGATGACGTCGACGATCGCCTTGCCGGAATTCCAGATCTGGGCAAAGAGCCCCGTCAGGAAACCCATGCCTTCCGACAGGATGGTGGAGAAATTATTCTTGATCGTGCCGAGCTGGCTTTTGATCCAGCCGGGCAGCACGGAATCCTGGTAATCGGTGATGAATTGCTGCAGCAGGGTGATATAGCCCGGCAGGCGCTGGGCGAAATCGTTGAACTGGGTGATGAGTACGGGAATGAGGATCATCAGCGCCAGCGCAAAGACGATGACGAAGGCCACCAGAATGACGATGGTCGCCATCAGGCGGCTCAAACCCAGCCGCTCCAGCCTGTCGGCCACCGGATCGAGAAAATAAGCGATCGTCATGCCGGCAATGAAGGGCAGCAGAATCGAGCTGAAGATGTAAAGGAAGGCGACGAAGACGAGCAGAACCGCCACCCAGAAGATGACCTGGCGCTTCAGTATCGTTCCGCTGACCTGTTGTGGCATCGCTTCCCCGCTGACCGCACGCCTTGCCCGTGCCCATCCAGCACATAGGATGGAGGCGCAAAGATGGTCAACCCCGTTGCACCAAATCCGGAAAGAGCACAGGGATTAGCTGGAAAATGGGGGCTTTTCCCTTGCAACGCTTGCATAAAGCGCACTCTCATGCAATTGCGACCGGCATGTGACGCGGTCTTTTATCCGCAGCTTCAAATCCTCTGGAGATCATCATGAGCCAGTCTGGAAGAAACGGTCTGACCTACAGCGATGCAGGCGTCGACATCGATGCCGGCAACCTGATGGTGGAGAAGATCAAGCCAGCCGTGCGTTCCACGCGCCGTCCAGGCGCGGATGGCGAAATCGGCGGCTTCGGCGGCCTCTTCGACCTCAAGGCTGCAGGCTTTACCGATCCGGTACTTGTTGCCGCCAATGATGGCGTCGGCACCAAGCTGAAGATCGCCATCGATGCGGATTATCACGAAACCGTCGGCATCGACCTCGTTGCCATGTGCGTCAACGATCTCGTCGTGCAGGGTGCGGAGCCGCTCTTCTTCCTCGACTATTTCGCGACCGGCAAGCTTGATCCGGATCAGGGTGCAGCCATCGTCGGCGGGATCGCTGCCGGCTGCCGCGAGGCGGGTTGTGCGCTGATCGGCGGCGAAACGGCCGAAATGCCGGGCATGTATTCCTCCGGCGATTATGATCTCGCCGGTTTTGCGGTGGGTGCCGCCGAGCGCGGCAAGCTGCTGCCGTCGGGCGATATCGCAGAAGGTGATGTTATCATCGGCCTTTCCTCCTCCGGCGTCCACTCCAACGGTTTTTCGCTGGTGCGCAAGATCGTTTCGCTTTCCGGCCTCGGCTGGGATGCGCCGGCCCCGTTTGCCGAAGGCAAGAAGCTCGGCGAAGCATTGCTGACGCCAACCCGCATTTATGTGAAGCCGCTGCTGAAAGCGATCCGCGAGACGGGTGCGCTGAAGGCGCTCGCCCACATTACCGGCGGCGGTTTCCCGGAGAATATTCCGCGCGTGCTGCCGAAGCATCTCGCTGCCGAGATTGATCTCTCCGCCGTCGAAGCTCCGCCAGTCTTCTCGTGGCTGGCCAGGACGGGCGGCGTCGAAGCCACGGAAATGCTGCGCACCTTCAACTGCGGCATCGGCATGATCGTCGTCGTCGCGCAAGAGAATGTTGCCGCGGTCTCCCGGGTGCTCGAAGCGGAAGGTGAAAAGGTGGTGGCGCTCGGCCGCATGGTCGCCCGCGCCGAAGGCGCTGCCGGCACAATCTATAAGGGCACGCTCGCCCTATGAGCTCGCCGCGCAAACGCACCGTCGTCTTCATTTCCGGCAGCGGCTCCAACATGATGGCGCTGGTGCAGGCGGCAAAGGCTGCGGATTATCCTGCCGAGATCGTCGGCGTGATCTCCGACAAGGCGGACGCGGGCGGGCTTGCCAAGGCGGCGGCGGAGGGCATTCCGACCTTCGCCTTCGTGCGCAAGGACTATGCGAGCAAGGACGAGCATGAGGCGGCAATCTTTGCCGCTCTCGATGAGCTTTCGCCTGATATCATTTGCCTTGCCGGCTATATGCGGCTCCTGTCAGCCGCCTTCATCCAGCGCCATGAGGGTCGGATCCTCAATATCCACCCTTCCCTTCTGCCGCTGTTTCCCGGGCTGCACACGCATCAGCGGGCGATCGACGCCGGCATGCGGATCGCCGGCTGCACCGTGCATTTCGTCACCGAAGGCATGGATGAAGGCCCGGCCATCGGCCAAGCCGCCGTGCCTGTACTTGCGGGCGATACGGCAGAAGCGCTGGCAGGACGCATACTGACCATCGAGCATCAGCTCTATCCGCAGGCGCTCAAGCTCTTTGCTGAAGGCAAGGTGAAGATGGAAGGCGGCAAGGCGGTCGGGGCGGCAGCTTCCACTGCCGCCACCAAACCCCAGCTTATTTCGCTGATCGGCGACTAGAGCACTTTCGTTTTTCTTCGAATCACGAAAGCGCTCTATCTGCTTGTTTTTACGCAATTCCGGACGCAAAACCGCTGCACACTTTTGCTGGAATTGTTCTAAACCCTGACCTCAGGCCGCAAGGGCCTGAAGCGGGTGCAGCGTGCCGTCGCTATAGACGAACTGGCCGCCACGGAAGGTGGCGCGGATGCGATGGACATCGCCCGGCTCGATGACAACGAGATCGGCGCGCTGGCCAACGGCGATCTCGCCGCGGTCCATCAGGCCGGCGGAACGGGCGGCATTCGCCGTCGCCATGGCGACGGCGCCGGGAAGACCACCCTCAACCATTTCCGCCAGCTTAAAGATGCCGGGCACGAAGGCAGCCGGATGGTAATCGGCAGCGATCACCGTCAGCAGGCCGGCCTTTGCGGCATCGAGCGCGCTCAGATTGCCGGACATGGATTTGCCGCGCAGTGCATTCGGTGCGCCCATCAGTGTCCAGAGGCCGCGGCGGCGGGCTTCTTCAGCGGCCGGCAGCGTGACCGGGAATTCGCTGATCGTGACGCCGAGATCGAACATTTCGATGACCTTTTCGACGCTGTCATCGTCATGCGAGGCGAGCGAGAGACCGTGCTTCTTCGCGAGCGCGACGATATCCTTCAGCTTGGCGTCGATTTCCGGGTTGTCACGCATAGCGATGCGCTTGGCGACGACCTCGGCGGCCATTTCCTCCGATATGGCGCGGCGCTCGGAAATGCTCAGGATATAGCTCTTGATGTCGTTGTACTGGCCCTGCCCCGGTGTGTGGTCGGTCAACGAGACCATGTCGATATCGCCGGCTTCCAGCAGGCGCTCCAACGCCGGTGCCGCACCGATGTTGGTGATCTCGTAGCGGGCATGGACACGGTGATCGATCAGCAGGTTATCGCGCAGCGTGTTGATGCCCTCGATGACGGCCGAGGTCGTTTCCAGCGAACGGACATGGCCGTAGACGCTTTCCGTCGCGAAGGAGACGGCGGCAAAAGCCGTCGTTACGCCGGCAGCGGCAAGCTTCTTGTCGAGTTCGTGGATACCGAAATCGATCGGCATATGGGCGTTCGGGCGCGGGGCGATCTCGCGCTCGATCATATCGCCGTGCAGATCGACGAAACCGGGCATCAGCAGGCGTCCGCCGCCGTCGATGACGGCATTGGCGACCGGCTCCGGCCTGATTTCGGCGATCACGCCGTCTTCAACACGCACGGAACCTTCGCTCACCACCTCGTCTGGGAGAACGAGGGTGAAATTGCTGAGCCACATGGGCTTTCTCCTGACCGTATCCGATGATTGTTGAAGGGCAGCGCTTAGTCCTGCTTCGTGACAATTGCATGAAGGGCTCCGAATTTCGAGCACTCGATTTTCGATCCGAGAGCCTCCACTTGGTCAACAAGTTGACCAAGTTCTTCGACTACCTTAAATTGGAGAGGTAAAAAGGGTACGCTCCATGACAATCAAGGTTAAAGTAGCAGAAGCGAAAACCCATCTTTCCGAACTCCTGACGAAGGTAGAGGCGGGCGAGGATGTGGTCATCTCACGCGGCAATCACGTGGTGGCGCGCATCGTCAAGATTGATGACCGTCGCGAGCGGCTGGAAACTATCCGCGCATTGCGAGCAGAGCGGATGGAGCGTGCGACAGCCACAGCGGCCGAAATTCAGGACTGGCGTCGCGAAGGCCAGCGCTGATGCCCTTCGTTGTCGACGCTTCGATTGCCGCCGCATGGCTGCTTCCGGACGAGGAAAACCAGATTGCCGAACAGGCGCTGTCGCTTCTCGAAACCGAAGATGCGTTGGTGCCAGACCTTTTCTGGCATGAAATGCGCAATATTCTCATCATGGCGGAACGGCGCAAACGCATCGATAGCGGCGATATACTCGCCTGTCTGATGCGGCTCAGCGGTCTTCCAATTCGCACTGTCGCCAGCGAAGATCATCTTTCGATCATTCGGCTTGCCGGCAAGTATCAACTCTCAGCTTACGACGCCGCCTATCTGTCATTGGCTGTCGCACAGCGCGTTTCTCTCGCCACCGCTGATGTCCGTCTGCAGAAAGCAGCTCACAACGAGAATGTTGCCGGGCTTACGGGTTAGGTCAGGCTGGCCTTGTTCGCCACCACCCATTGCAGCAGCATGATCGTCTTGAGATCTATGATCTCACCCTTTTCGATCATCGCGACGGCGTGCGGCAGCTGGATTTCCAGCACTTCGATATCTTCGTGCTCGTGCTCCAGACCGCCGCCATCGGATGTGCGGTCTGCGGTATCGATTGCCGCTGCAAAGAAATGCACGATCTCTGTGATGGAGCCAGGTGCCGTGTAGGATCTGAACAGGAAGCGGACATCGCGAATCGTATAACCGGTCTCCTCCATTGCCTCACGGCGTATGGCGGCTTCAGGTTCGTCACCGTCGAGCAGGCCGGCGGGAACTTCGATCATCCAGGCGGGGTCAGCGTTCAGATAGGCCGGCAGCCGGAACTGCTTCACCAGCACGACCACATCGCGCTTGGGATCGTAAAGCAGGATGCAGGCGGCCGGCGTGCGGTGATAGACCTCGCGGGGCAGGCGGTGAGTTTCGCCCTTCCGGTCTGTATAATCGAGCTCATAGCCGACCAGCTTCGTCCAGCCTTCGGACAGGATTTCCTTGCCGACGATTTCCACTTTTGCCTTAGATTGCGTCATATGACGTCCTTGCGAAGCCAGACCTTGTTGTCATGGACGGCAGCGCCGCCATAGGGCGCCACGGGATCGGCGCCGGTGAGAACGTTGATCCCTTCGCCATCGACATGCGCCTTGTTGGGCCAAAGGCCCTCTGCAATCAAAACGCCTGGCTTGACCTCGGTCGTCACGCGGGCGTGGAGGCGCAGGTCGCCGCGCATATTGCCAATGCGGACGAGGTCGCCATTGCCGACACCGTTCGCCTCCGCATCGACGGGGTTGATCATCACTTCCGGGCGACCTTCCTTCTGGCGCGACGTCTTGGTTTCCGAGAAGCTCGAATTCAGGAAGTTGCGCGCCGGCGAGGTCGCCAGGCGGAAGGGATGCTTGGGATCGGCGAGTTCGATGACATCGACCTGATCCGGGAACGGCGGCAACTCTGCATAGGGGCCGAGCGTACCGACGGAAGCCGGCGGCTTGTTCGGCGCGGGATCGTTCACCCAGTCCGGCCGGAAATGGAACTTGCCGTCGGGATGGGCAAAACCATCGAGATAATGTGCTTCCTCGAAGGCGGGCTGGCGGTCGAACCATTTGTGTTCGAGGAAATAGTCGTAGTCCGGCAGATTGCTCGTGGCCAGCACGCGGTCGACCAACTCGCGCGCCGTGAAGCCGAAGCCGGGGCGATCGGCGACGCCGAGGCGTTTTGCCAGTTCCTCGATGACGAAGAGGTTGCTGCGCACCGTCGGCGGCGGTTCGACGAGCTTCGGGCCGAGCAGGATGTGGTTCTGGCCGCCGGCGCGGTAGATGTCGTCATGCTCGACGAACATCGTGGCGGGAATGACGATATCGGCCATGTCGGCCGTCTCGGTCATGAACTGCTCGTGCACGGCGACGAAGAGGTCGTCGCGGGCAAAGCCGCGCTTCACCAGTCGCTGTTCCGGGGCGATGTTCACCGGATTTGTATTCTGGATCAGCATGGCCGTGACAGGACCGCGATGGCGGAGCGCCACGGCATCGCCGGTCAGCGCACGGCCGATCTGCGACTGGTCGATCATGCGGATATCGGCATCCTTCATCGACTTGCCGGTCAGTTCCGCATTGTTCATGCGGAAGATATCGCTGTTCGAATGGAAGGCGCCGCCGCCCTCATATTGCCAGGAGCCGAGCACGGTGGCGACCGAGGCGGCGGCATGCATCGCGACCGCGCCATTGCGCTGGCGGGTAAAGCCGTAGCCGAGACGGAAGAAAGTCTTTTTGGTCGTGCCGACAAGTTTGGCGAAGGCTTCGATCTCCTCGACCGACAGACCGGTGACGGCCGCCGCCCATTCCGGCGTCTTCGCCTTCAGATGCGCTTCGAGACCCGAGGGATCGTCGGCATATCTAGCCATGTAGTCGCGGTCGGCATAACCGTCGCGGAAGGCGATGTGCATGACGGCGCAGGCAAGTGCTGCATCGGTGCCGGGCTTGACGATGAGGGCCATGTCGGCCTGCTTCATCGTCGGATTGTCGTAGATGTCGATGACGACGATCTTCGCGCCCCGCTCCTTGCGCGACCTGATCGCGTGGGTCATCACATTGACCTGCGTGGCAACCGCATTGGTGCCCCAGATGACGACGCAGTCGGTGCGCGCCATCTCGCGCGGATCCGGGCCGCGCAGCATGCCGGTCGCCATGGTGAAGCCGGTCCAGGCGGGGTTGGTGCAGATCGAGGAAAAGAAGCCGGAATAGCGCTTGGCGTGGCGCAGGCGCTCGATCGAGTCGCGCTGCACCCAGCCCATGGTGCCGGCGTAGAAATAAGGCCAGATGGCTTCGCTGCCGTCCTTCGCCTCGGCCTTCACGAAGGCTTCGGCAATCTCGTCCAGCGCGTCATCCCAGGAAATCTGCTGCCATTGCCCCGCCCCCTTAGCGCCGGCGCGGCGCAGCGGATGCATGAGACGATCCGGATGATAGAGGCGCTCGGCATAACGGGCGACTTTGGCGCAGATGACGCCTGACGTATAGGAATGGTCGTTCGCGCCGCGGACGCGACCGATACGGCCGTCTTCCGTAATATCCACCTCCAGCGCGCAGGTGGAGGGACAGTCATGCGGACAGGCCGTATGACCGATCCGGGATTTGGCGTGGATGGGGGTCGCAATGTTCATGCGATTTCTATATGCCAAGGCTCAAGCGGCCAAAAGGCACAAAAACTCCCTGTCATCCGAATTCATAGCAGGCATCAGCGAAAATGAACTATCGCCACATCTATCATGCAGGCAATTTCGCCGATGTCCTGAAGCACGCGGTGCTGGCGCGTCTGATCCGCTACATGCAGAAGAAGGACGCCGGCTTTCGGGTGCTCGACACGCATGCCGGCATCGGCCTCTACGATCTCTCCTCCGAGGAAGCGCAGAAGACCGGCGAGTGGCAAGGCGGTATCGGCAAGCTCCTGGAGACCGATCTCGGGCCGCAGGTTTCCGAGCTTCTGGAACCCTATCTCTCCGCGATCCGCGAACTGAACCCGCAGGGCGGCCTGCGCTTCTATCCCGGCTCCCCAAAGCTCGCGCGCATGCTGTTTCGCCCGCAGGACCGGCTTTCGGCGATGGAGCTCCACCCGGAGGATTTCGCACGGCTGCACCGCGTCTTCGAAGGCGATCACCATGCGCGCATCACCGAGCTCGACGGCTGGCTGGCGCTCGGCGCGCATCTGCCGCCGAAGGAAAAACGCGGCATCGTGCTCGTCGATCCGCCTTTCGAGGAGGACGGCGAATATGAGCGGCTGGTGGATGGCCTCGCCAAGGCTTACCGGCGCTTTCCCGGCGGTACCTATTGCCTCTGGTATCCGCTGAAGAAAGGCGCACCGATCAAGGACTTCCACGAGGCGCTGCAGGCACTGGACATTCCGAAGATGCTCTGCGCCGAACTTGCGGTGCGCAGCGACCGCGAGACGACGGGGCTGACCGGCTCGGGACTCATCGTCGTCAACCCACCCTTCACGCTGAAGGATGAGCTGCACCAGTTGCTGCCGGCCCTGAAGGACCATCTGGCGCAGGACCGTTTCGCCTCGCAGCGCGCCTTCTGGCTGCGCGGCGAGACGAAGCCTGCCAAGGCCGATTGACCGAATCTACGACGCGGGGGAATAGTCCCGTGCCATCCGCATTTCAAAAGGTGCCCCATGAAGCTTCTCTGCTCCCCGACCTCCCCTTTCTCCAGCAAGGTGGGCATGGCCGCCCGCCATCTCGGTCTCGAGATTGCGCAAATCCGGGTCGATACGAATGCGGGACCAGCGATCCTCGTGGACAACAATCCGCTCGGCAAGATCCCGACGCTGCTGACGGATGACGGCGTTTCCATCTTCGACAGCATCGCCATCATGCATTATTTCGACCGGATGACGAAGGGCGCGCTCTATCCTTCGAAGAAGCGCAAGCGCACGGACGCCGAAGTGCTGGAAGCGCTCTGCGACGGTGTCTGCGACTGCCTGCTGGCGATCGTCTACGAACGCCGCTTCCGCGACGAAGAAAAGGTGCATCAGCCCTGGATCGACCGGCAATGGAAGAAGGTCGAGACCGCACTGAACTATTTGGCCGCCAATACGCCGAAGCTCGGCAAGAAGCTGCATGGCGGGCATTTCGCGCTGGCCGCGACGCTTGGCTATCTCGACCTACGCTTCAAGGGCCAGTGGGAAGAAGACCATGCCGAGCTGATCGACTGGCTGCGGGAATTCGAAAAGAAATTCGACGGCTATGAGCAGCTGAAGCCGCAGACCTGAGAGACCTGCAGGACCTGTGAGGCCCCGGGACTAGTGAAACCTGGGATCGATGCAGACAACAAAAAAGCCGGGCTCGAAGCCCGGCTTTTTTGTATTCGATACAGTCAGGATCAGAACTTGACGCCGATACCGACCTTGACGCTGTTTTCGTCGAAGCCGCGCGAAACGCTGCCGGAGTCGAGGTTGTAGTCCTTGTCCTGGTAGTCGGTGTAGCGGTATTCGAGACGCGTCGTGATGTTGTTGGTCACGAAGGCTTCGACACCGGCGCCGACCGTGTAGCCGTAGGCGGTCTTGCTGTCGGAAGACGTGCCGTCGGAAACCTTGGTGTTGGCGAGCGCCAGACCTGCCGTACCATAGAGCAGGAAGGGGTTCAGATCGTAACCGACGCGGCCACGGACGGAGCCGTTCCAGCCGGTCTTGTTCTTGATGCCGTCCTGAGTGACGTCCGCATCGCCGTAGCCGAGATCGGCTTCAGCGCCGTAAACGATCTGGCCCTGCTGGAAGTTGTAACCGGTGAAGAGCTGGCCGCCCCAATCATAGGTGTCACGGTCGGAACCGAAGCTGCCCATATTGTAGGTCGCTGCGCCACCGAGGTAGAAGCCCTGCCAGTTGTTGACCGGAGCCGGGGTTTCCTCAGCGACCGGCGCCTGCGGGACCTGGTCCACGGCATCAGCTGCGTGAGCTACCGAGAAACCGCCAACGGCAAGAGCGGAAGCCATGAGGCCAGCAAAGAGTATACGCATACTTTTCTCCTTTCAGTCCCGCGCGCTCGTCAATTAAACTTCGGCGAAGCATTCACGGGGGATTACTAAATGTCCCTTCCGGATCGAGAGTGAAATTGGAATGCAAATGCGGATTTGAAAGAGCCAAATTGTGATATCATTGTGGCTCCGCGACGGCAGAAATTCGATGTTGCTTGGTTGCAACATACCGTTTATTAAGGATAATAAACAGTTAAACTTACACTACCTATTTTAATAAATCGCGATTGCAAATAATACATAGAATATCCGGACCTCACAGGCAATGCTTTCGGCCTATTTATATAATCAGGACCTGCACTTATATAGTCAGCAACCAGACTTTCCGGACCAAAAGGCAGGATCTTGACCCAGAAAAGACTTCGCGCGGCGCTCGTGACGGGTGCCGCCAAGAGAATAGGCCGGGCAATCGCCGAAGACCTTGTTGCTGATGGATTTTCGATTGCCATCCACGCCAACACCTCGCTCGCCGAGGCCGAAGATTTTGTGGCGGAATTGCGGCAGAAAGGGCACCGGGCGGTTGCGATCAAGGCCGATCTCGCCAAAATCGATGAGACCGAAGGCCTTGTCGGGAAAGCGTGCGAGGCGCTCGGCCCGATCGATCTTCTCGTCAACAACGCGTCGATTTTTCTCGAGGATTCGCTCCGCAAATTCGATGCGCAGGTGTGGGACGAGCATTTCGCCGTCCATGTCCGCGCGCCTTCGATACTCGCCGCCAAATTCGCCGAACAGTTGCCGGAAACGGCCGAGGGGCTGATCGTCAATATTATCGACCAGCGTGTCTGGGCACTGCGGCCGAGCTTCTATTCCTATACCCTGTCGAAATCGGCGCTGTGGACGGCGACGCAGACGATGGCGCAAGCGCTCGCGCCGCGCATCCGCGTCAACGCAATCGGTCCCGGCCCGTCGATTCCGAGCGAGCGGCAATTGCAAGAAGACTTCCAAGCGCAGGTTTCAGCCCTTATCTTGAAACGAGGACCTGAGCTCAAGGAATTCGGCCGAACGATTCGTTTTCTGTTCGAGACCCCTTCGATCACGGGTCAGATGATTGCACTCGACGGCGGCCAGCATCTCGCATGGCAGACGCCTGACGTGCTGGAGATCAAGGAATGAATGCCAAGAAGCTGCCGGATGGCGGTGTTCTTTACGACGAGACTGATGAAAACGACGACGATATCATCGAGGTGGAAGGCGATGCCTCCGCCTCGCCGATTTCGGCGTCGATCGACTGGAATGCCGGCAGCATCAACGAAACCGGCCTTGTCGGTGCCGATCTGATCGCCGAATTCGTCAAGCGTCTGCCGAACAGCCCCGGCGTCTACCGCATGTTCAACGAGGCGGGCGACGTGCTCTATGTCGGCAAGGCCCGCAGCCTGAAGAAGCGCGTCGGCAATTACGCGGTTGGTCGTGTGCATTCCAACCGCATCGCCCAGATGGTGCGCCAGACCGCCAATATGGAATTCGTCACGACGCGGACGGAAACCGAGGCGCTGCTCTTAGAAGCGAATCTGATCAAGCGCCTGCGGCCGCGCTTTAACGTGCTGCTGCGCGACGACAAGTCGTTTCCTTATATCCTGATAACAGGTGATCACCGCGCGCCTGCCATTTTCAAGCATCGCGGCGCCCGCGCGCGCAAGGGCGACTATTTCGGCCCCTTCGCGTCTGCCGGTGCGGTCGGCCGCACGATCAACTCGCTGCAGCGCGCCTTCCTGATCCGCACCTGCACCGACAGCGTTTTCGAGACGCGCACCCGGCCCTGCCTGCTCTATCAGATCAAGCGCTGTTCCGGGCCGTGCACGCATGAAGTCAGCGATGAGGGCTATGCGGAACTGGTTCGCGAAGCCAAGGATTTTCTGTCGGGCAAGAGCCAGAATGTGAAAGAGCATATGGCGGAAGCGATGAATGCTGCCGCCGAGGACCTCGATTTCGAGCGGGCGGCCATTTATCGCGACCGCCTCGCCGCACTTTCGCATGTGCAGAGCCATCAGGGCATCAATCCGGCCGGCGTCGAGGAGGCGGATGTCTTCGCCATCCATCACGAAGGCGGGATCTCCTGTATCCAGGTCTTCTTCTTCCGCACCGGGCAGAACTGGGGCAACCGCGCCTATTTCCCGAAGGCCGATCCGCAACTGTCAGGCGCCGAAGTGCTGAATGCCTTCCTGGCGCAATTCTATGACGACAAGCCGGTGCCGCGGCAGATCATGCTGTCGGAAACGGTGGAGGAACTGGAGCTGCTCGCCGCAGCGCTCAGCGAAAAGGCCGGGCACAAGGTTTCGATCCTCGTTCCGCAGCGTGGCGAAAAGCGCGATCTTGTCGAGCATGTCATCGCCAATGCCCGCGAGGCGCATGGCCGCAAGCTTGCCGAGACGGCATCGCAATCGCGGTTGCTGGAAGGCTTCAAGGACACGTTCGGCCTGCCCTACGTGCCGCAGCGTGTCGAGATCTACGACAACTCGCATATCATGGGCACGAATGCGGTCGGCGGCATGGTGGTCGCAGGGCCGGAAGGCTTCGTGAAGAACCAGTATCGCAAGTTCAACATCAAATCGACCGAGATCACGCCGGGCGACGACTTCGGCATGATGCGCGAGGTGATGACGCGACGTTTCTCCCGCCTGCTCAAGGAAGAAGGCATTCCGGATCGCAGCGCGCAGGTCTCTGCCACAGATGCGGCCGACATGCCCTTCCCCGCCTGGCCGGACGTGATCCTCATCGACGGCGGCCAGGGGCAGATGACGGCGGTGCGCGCGATCCTCGAAGAGCTCGGCATTACCGACAGCGTGATCGCCATCGGCGTTGCCAAGGGTGTGGACCGCGAGGCCGGGCGTGAGCGTTTCTTTGCGCCGGGCAAAGGAGGCTTCACGCTGCCGCCGCGCGATCCGGTTCTCTATTTCATCCAGCGCATGCGCGACGAGGCGCACCGTTTTGCGATCGGCTCCCACCGCGCGCGGCGCAAGAAGGAGATGGTCAAGAACCCGCTCGACGAGATCGGCGGCATCGGCCCATCCCGAAAGCGGGCGCTGCTGCAGCATTTCGGCACGGCAAAGGCGGTGTCGCGCGCGGCCCTTTCCGATCTCATGGCCGTGGAAGGGATTTCCGAGACCGTCGCCAAGCAGGTCTACAATCATTTTCACGACGACGCCGCGAAATAAGTGGGGCCGGTCGCAAATTCCACGCAAAGGCAGCGAAAAAGCAGAAAGAATGTTGACGGTCGAGGTCCAAAGCCGTCATCTACCGCCGCATCATCACAGAGAACCACTCCATGGCATCGCGTGCGTATAACATCCCCAATCTCCTGACCTACGGCCGCATCCTGGCTGTGCCGCTGATCGTTCTCTGCTTCTTCATCGAGGGCAAGCTGTCGATCAGCAACACCGCGCGTTGGGTGGCGCTGTGGATCTTCGTCATCGCCTCGATCACGGATTTCCTCGACGGCTATCTCGCGCGCATCTGGAACCAGACGTCAAATATCGGCCGCATGCTCGACCCGATCGCCGACAAGCTGCTGGTCGCCTCGATCCTTCTCCTGGTCGCAGCCGACCAGACCATCGCCGGCTGGTCGATCTGGGCGGCGATCACCATTCTCTGCCGCGAGATCCTGGTTTCGGGCCTGCGGGAATATCTGGCGGCGCTGAAGGTCAGTGTGCCGGTGACGCGTATCGCCAAGTGGAAGACGACACTGCAGCTTGTCGCCATTGCCTTCCTGTTGGCCGGCCCCGCCGGCGACGAGATTTTCCCTTATACGACGCAGACAGGCATCGCGCTTCTGTGGATCGCAGCGCTGCTGACGATCTATACGGGCTACGACTATTTCCGTGCCGGGCTGAAACATATCGTGGATGACGAAGAATGACACGGCTTGTCTATTTCGCCTGGGTGCGCGAACGCATCGGCAAGGGAGAAGAGGAAATCGAGCTCCCCGCCTCCGTCGTCAGCGTTGCCGATCTTCTGAATCATTTGAAGGGCCTGGGCGAAGAATATGAGATGGCTCTTCAATATCCCGATGTGATCCGCGTGGCGATCGATCAGGAGCATGTGGAGCATGACGAGCCGATAACAGGCGCGAAAGAGATCGGCATTTTTCCGCCGATGACGGGTGGCTGAAGCCAACGGCAGCCTGGCCGAGAGCCGTACAAATGATGGGATGATGGTCGTGCCACATCGCTACCCCCCTCTGCCCTGCCGGGCATCTCCCCCACAAGGAGGGAGATTGGCTGGGGGCGCCGGCTTCCCCAAACAAGAAATGTCGCGGCCCGGCAAAACGGTAGATAGGCCCGAGGGTCAAGCCGCTTGTGATCTCTCCCCTTGTGGGGGAGATGCCCGGCAGGGCAGAGGGGGGTGGGCACGGCACTCCATCACCGCATTCCTCGCGACGACATCAAGGCAGCAAAGGATTTTGCAGTGACGACTTCGCTCACCATCCGCGTCCAGCGCGAAGATTTCGACCTGCAGGCGGAAGTCGATAGGCTGTCCAACGGCAAGCCCGGCATCGGCGCGATCGTCACCTTTTCCGGCCTCTGCCGCGATGAGGGCGGCACGCTCTCGGCGCTCGAGCTCGAACATTATCCCGGCATGGCGGAAGCGGAGATGACCCGCATCGGCGAACTCGCGATCGCGCGTTTCGGGCTCGACGGCCTGACGGCCATCCACCGCTTCGGCAAGATTGCAGCCGGCGAGAACATCGTGCTGGTCGTCGCGGCGGCACCGCACCGGCAGGCGGCCTTCGACGGCGCAAACTTCGTCATGGATTTCCTGAAAACCTCGGCTCCCTTCTGGAAGAAAGAGCATGGCAAGGATGGACATACGGGCGACTGGATCTCGGCAAAAGACGCAGACGACACGGCACGCGACCGCTGGAAATGATCAGAGCGTGACGCGCTCGCGGCGGCTCATCACCAGCAGAAGGACCAGGAGCGAGAAGATGGCGAGATCGCGCCAGATAAAGGAACCGTAGGCGCCCCAGAGCGTCTCGACAAGCGCCAGGCCGGCGGCACCGCCTGCCGAGCGCAGCGGATCGGAATAGCCGCCGACGGCCGCAATCATCAGCACCTTGAGGCCGAACATCAGTCCCGCGCCGAAATCCATCGATCCATAGTAGAAGGTCGCAAGGATGCCGCAGCAGGTGGCGACGAGGGCCGCCGCTGCATAGGATACCAGGAAGACGCGGCTGGCGCTGGTGCCGCAGAGTTCGGCGGCAAGCGGATCGTCGATGACGGCGCGCCACAGGCGGCCCCATACCGTGCGCTTCAGGATCAACGCACCGATCGCAATGATCGCACACATCAGGACCGTATCCAGAAGCTGGATATAAGTGAGCGTTACCCGGAAGCTGCCGTCGCTCCAGAAGGTGACGGTGTCGTTCAGCAGCGGTGGCAGCCAGATGGCGCGGGTATTGGCGGCAAGACGTGCCGTTTCCATCAGCACGATCATCATGCCGAGTGCTGCGACCATGACCGTATTCGGCGATTTGCTGGCGAGCGGCTGCATGATGGAACGGCCGATCCAGACCCCTGCCCCCACCGAATAGATCAGCGAAGCGCAGACGCCGATCGCTATCGCCGCAGGCAGCACCAGCCATAACCGGTTATAGGCCATGTCCGTGAAGAGCAGAAGCATCTGGCCGGCAAAGGCGATGATCGCCCCATAGGTGATGTCGGCTCGCTTGGTGACGCCGAAGGCAATCGAATAGCCGAAGGCAAGTGTAGCGTAGAGTGCTGCGAGCGGCACCGCATTCGCCAGTTGCTGCAGAAGATAGGCCATTCCCGAAACTCCGGATCGGCTTGAAATAATAACTGGCAAAACGTGTTTTACCAGTTATATTTTTCCCATGAGCTTTTCCTGGACCCTTCATCGCTTTTCCGGCGGCGCGCTGGCTCTTGATGTCGCCAACAGCGTCATCCTTCGCCACGACACGGCGCGCCGTATCGACCGTTTCGAGGCTGAAGGGCAAATGGAGCGTTTTCCCGAGGCGGCGAAGGAATTCTGCGCCGAACGGGCACTTTTTGGCGACATAGCGCCGGTTGGAGCGCAGAATAGAGTGAACTTCATCGAGTTGCGCGAGGCGACGGACCGGTACTTCCGGCAGCGCGTGCTCGAGGGGAACGACGACCGGCTGCTCGCCGATCTGCTGGAGGCGCTGGCGAGGACGCTGCGCGGCGCCACCGACAAGGGCCTTGATACGGCAACAGCCCATTCGGTTTTGCGGCTGCTCGCCATGCCGGAACCGGAGCGGATGAAGATCTGCGGCAATTGCGGCTGGCTTTTCATCGACCGCAGCAAGAACAAAAGCCGAGCCTGGTGCGACATGGCCGTCTGCGGCAACCGCGCCAAGGCAAGCAGGCACTACCAGAGGAAAAAGAAGGAGGAGACGCCATGAAACGGCGTTCGATCATCACGGCCCTTGCGGCAGCGGGGCTCATGCTTTCCGCCTGCCAGCGTCAGGCCGAAACCATGCTGGAAGTGACAGGCCATCTCTTCGTCTTCAACTATCGAAACGCCAGCGCTACCTACCTTCTGACGATGAAGAAGACGGCGCCTATTCCCGACGGATCCACCATCGTCGCGGAGTTCGATAACCCGCAGGGCGGCGCGCCGCTGGTTTTGAATCAGAAGGTTTTTCCGATGGATGACAAGATTTCCGTCCAGAGCGAAAACCTGCACTGCGTGGTTAAGGACCGGCCCTATTCCGTTACGATCAAGCTTGTCGACAAGGATGGCAAGCTGTTGCAGGAACTGAAGGCGCAGTTCAAATCCGATCTCGACCAGACCGTGCTCCCGAGCAAGCCGCTGGTGCTCGGCGCGGGATACGAGAAGAACCCCGAGGTTTTCAAGCCGGATGGGACGACGGATTTTTCGAATACGGACAAGTGTCCAGCTTAACAAAAAAGCCGGGACGAACCCGGCTTTCATGAGTCAATTCAATGCATTCCCAGGGAATGCTCCGGCGCTGAATCAGCCGACGATTTCGGTGTCGGAGAACCAGTACTTGATTTCCTGGGCAGCCGTTTCCGGAGCGTCAGAACCGTGAACCGAGTTTTCGCCGATCGAGAGAGCATGAACCTTGCGGATCGTGCCTTCAGCAGCGTTTGCCGGGTTGGTTGCGCCCATGATTTCGCGGTTCTTCAGGATGGCGCCTTCGCCTTCCAGAACCTGAACGACGGTCGGGCCGGAGGTCATGCCTTCGACGAGTTCGCCGAAAAACGGACGTTCCTTGTGAACGGCGTAGAAGCCTTCGGCTTCGCGCTTGCTCATCCAGACGCGCTTGGAGGCGACGACGCGCAGGCCGGCATCTTCGAGCATCTTGGTGATAGCGCCCGTCAGGTTGCGCTTCGTTGCGTCCGGCTTGATCATCGAGAAGGTGCGTTCAATCGCCATAATTCGGGTCCTCATACTCAGGGAAAAGTGGGCGGTCTTTACCCGCCTCACCGCCCGAAAACAAGGGGGCTCCGGCAATTTCACGCCGCTGTCACAGTCCGGCCCCGGCTTTCATGAAGATCGAGGCAGCGTTCGAACCAGGCCATGACGGGGTCATCCGGAGCCAGCATGGCGAGGCCGGCGGCGATGCGCAGCCACTGCAGCGCGCCGAAGACGATATAGTCGGCAAAGAGCGGGCTCTCACCGCCGATGAAAGGCTGAAACTTCAACATATGGCGCATCGGCTCAAGCTTGGCGGCAAAAGCCTCCCGCTCCGCCTCGCGGCCGGCGGCGAATTCCTCCAGAGGCTTGCCAAGGCGGCTTTCACGGCTGACCCGGAAATAGGCCTTGTCGCCCTCATCGAGGATCGAATGAATATCGAGAAGCGCGATCCGCATGATCGCCGGATGGACCACCATCTGCGAATAGCCCTCGACCATGCGCGACAGGGCCTTGCCGCCTTCGCCGCCGAAAAGCGACGGGCGGTCGGGATAAGCCTCTTCCAGGTAAAGGGCGATATCGAAACTGTCTGATATCAGCCGGCCGTTGTCATCCAGAACCGGCACGGTCTTGGAAAAGCCGCCGCCGATATCGGCAATGCGGCCATAGGTCGTCGGAACCTCTTCGAAATCGAGACCCTTATGGGCGAGCGCCATCACCGCCTTCCAGCAGTGCGGCGAGAAGAAGTGACGCTCGTCGGCACCGCACAGGGAATAGAGAGCTCTGGTCATATCAGTCCTTTCGCAATCGCAATTGGTTCATTCCACGCCCAAAAGCCGGTGCGATCAAATCAGGAATTTTCATGGCGCCATCACGGCTGCTGCTGAAACGGATACGGCCATTCCTGATCGGGACGCAGCAAGGGTGTATTAACCGGTTTTGCGGCTTCCCGCCGGAGAAGGTTTGAAAATTCAATGTCTCTTAAAAGCTTGCCTGCATAGCGGAAGCAGAAGAGCCGATGACCCAAGAGAACCAATGGCAATGAGGGGATCGTCATGCCGACTGCCGTTGCAAATGCGTTGAATGCACGCGAGACCGCCCGACCGGCGTTGGCGAGCGATATCCAGACGGTCGCTCAGCACATGATGCGGCTCAATGTGGCAGGCCTGCCGCGCAATTATGAACTGCTCTACGAAGCGCTGATCGGCCTGAACGCCGGGCTGGCACAGGATATCGCGGCCCTTGGCCCGCATCCGCAGCAGGAGGCTCTGGACGAACTCGGCCTGCGTTACCGGCTCGTCGGCCACTACGGGCTGGCGGGCGACCACTCGCGGATCGAGGCGAGCCGCATACTCAAAGAAACGGCGGAGCGGCTCGCTGAAGGGCGCCTGCATCACCGGGCCTTCACGCGGGCCTGCGAAACCATCATCAAATCCGTCTCGGGCCAGCAGGACCACCAGAGCCTTGCCGATTTCATGGCAGAGGTCGAATATCTCGCCTCCTCACTTTCGGCCGTCCTTGCTGCAGAGCAGACGATCGGCACCAGGCTGGAAGAGGATATCGAACGGCTGACGACGCTGGAGCGCGGCATTTCGGCGGTGCAGACTGCTGCTGTCACCGACAAGATCACCGGCCTGCCGAACCGTATCGGGTTCAACCGCGCGCTCGACGACCTCTATGGTCAGGAGGACGGTGCGGCCGGCAGCGCGCTGATTATGATCGATATCGATGATTTCAAGGGACTTACCGCGCGCTACGGCATGCAGACCGGCAACAGGCTTCTGAAGAAGCTTGCCGGCCTCTTCCGCAAGACGGTGAAGAAGAATGATTTCGTTGCGCGCCTGGAGGCCGACGAATTCGCCCTCCTCTTTGCCAATGTCGGCATGCAGGATGCGCTGGCGATCGCCGAGCGGCTGCGCGGCTCCGTCGAGGATAACCTCGTTTTTGCGGCATCCGACACGTCGGAGGCGAGCGGCCTGACGATATCGGTCGGCGTGGCGCTGAGCGGCGATGCGGCAACATCAGGCCAGCTTCAGGCCAATGCCCGCGTGGCGCTGCTTGCCGCCCAGTCCAATCCGCGCCTGCCAGTGCAAGCCTTCGGCCGGTAAGGCGTTCGGCTATGAGCTATTGACGGCAAACAGTGGCAAACACGCCGCTGATCCATCTTGCCTTGGCGGCGGCTTTCGGCCAAAACCGCGCGCATGATCACGATTTCAGACATTTCCGCCCGCATCGCCGGCCGCCTGCTTCTAGACCATGCCAGCGTCTCGCTGCCGTCAGGCACGAAGGCCGGGCTCGTCGGGCGCAACGGTGCCGGCAAATCCACCCTCTTCCGCGTCATAACAGGTGATCTGGGAGCGGAAAGCGGGACGATATCGATCCCCAAGAATGCGCGCATGGGCCAGGTGAAGCAGGAAGCGCCGGGCACCGAGGATTCACTGATCACGATCGTGCTTTCTGCCGACAAGGAGCGCGCGGCGCTGCTGGCCGAGGCGGAAACCGCAACCGATCCGCATCGTATCGCCGAAATCCAGATGCGCCTCGTCGATATCGACGCCCATTCGGCGGAAGCGCGCGCCGCCAGCATCCTCTCGGGCCTCGGTTTCGATCAGGAAGCGCAGGCAAGGCCCGCCTCCTCCTTCTCGGGCGGCTGGCGCATGCGCGTGGCGCTCGCCTCCGTGCTCTTTACGGAGCCGGACCTGCTGCTGCTCGACGAGCCGACCAACTATCTCGACCTCGAAGGCACGATGTGGCTGGAGGATTATATCCGCCGTTATCCTCACACGGTCATCATCATCAGCCACGACCGCGATCTGCTCAACAACGCGGTCAATTCCATCGTCCATCTCGACCAGAAGAAGCTCACCTTCTACCGCGGCAACTACGACCAGTTCGAGCGGCAGAAGGCGGAAGCCGACGAACTGCAGATGAAGGCCAAGGCCAAGAACGATGCGGCGCGCAAGCACCTACAGAGCTTCATCGACCGCTTCAAGGCCAAGGCCTCCAAGGCAAAACAGGCCCAATCGCGCGTCAAGGCGCTTGAACGTATGGGCACGGTCGCGGCCGTGATCGAGGATCACGTCCAGCCGATCACCTTCCCCGAGCCCGAGAAGCAGCCGGCCTCCCCGATTGTCGCGATCAGCGGCGGAGCTGTCGGCTATGAGCCCGGCAAGCCGATCCTTAGAGGGCTCAACCTTCGCATCGACAATGACGATCGCATTGCGTTGCTGGGCTCGAACGGCAACGGCAAATCGACCTTTGCCAAATTCATCTCCGGCCGCCTGGCGCCGGAGAGCGGCGAAATGCGTCTCGCGCCGAGCCTGAAGATCGGCTTCTTCGCGCAGCATCAGCTCGACGACCTCGTGCCGAACGAGACGCCCGTCGAGCATGTGCGGCGGTTGATGCCGACCGAACCGGAGGCCAAGGTGCGCGCCCGCGTGGCGCAGATGGGCCTTGCGACCGAGAAGATGGCGACGGCGGCGAAAGATCTTTCAGGCGGTGAAAAGGCACGCCTGCTGATGGGGCTTGCCGCCTTTCATGCGCCGAACCTCCTGATCCTCGACGAGCCGACGAACCATCTCGACATCGACAGCCGCCGCGCGCTGATCGAGGCGCTGAACGACTATGACGGCGCGGTCATCCTGATCTCGCACGACCGCCACTTGATCGAAGCGACCGTCGACCGCCTCTGGCTGGTCAACAACGGCACGGTGACGAGTTTCGAAGGCGATATGGAAGAGTATCGCGACCTGATCGTCGCTTCCGGCAAAAAAAAAGACGACGAAAAGCAGAGACAGCCTGAAGAACAGTCCTCGAAAGCCGACCAGCGCAAGCTGAATGCCGACAAGCGCGCCTCGCTTGCCCCTCTCAAGAAAAAGATCAATGAAATCGAATCCTTGACGGGCAAGCTGGAGAAATTGATTCAGGCTCTTGATGCGGAGCTTGCAGACCCGGCGCTCTACGAAAAGGCGCCCGCCAAAGCAGCCGAAAAGGCCAAGCAGCGCGGTGAAGCCGCCGCCAAGCTCGCTGCCGCCGAAGAGCAATGGCTGGAACTGTCCGCCGAATATGAGGAAGCGATGGCGAGTTGAGGCGCCATCGACCGTGCTTTCGGACAGCCGGGCCTTTCGCAGGCCCGGCTTTTTCATGCCTGAGAGACCGGATGCACGACATCCATAAACGCACCGCAACGATGTTGCCGACACTGCTTTCGAAACTCGAGGCGGAGGGTTACAAGGTAGTGACGCTGAAATTCAAAAAGAGCTCCGCACCGGTGGAAATGGCTTCGCTCTGACAAGGGCGGCTTGCCCGCGGATCGCTTTCTGATAAAACGGCGCACAATAAGTCATACTTTTAGCGAAACACCGAACGCGAGCAAACACCATGTCAGCCATCAATCTCGCCATCGTCGGCGTCGGCAAGATCGTCCGCGACCAGCATCTCCCCTCCATCGCCGCCAATGCCGATTTCAAGCTGGTAGCGACGGCAAGCCGCCATGGCACGGTCGACGGCGTCATCGCCTATACCTCGATCGACGACATGCTGGCAGCCGAACCATCGATCGACGCCGTTTCGCTCTGCATGCCGCCGCAGTACCGCTATGAAGCCGCCTACAAGTCGCTGGTCGCCGGCAAGCATGTCTTCCTCGAAAAGCCGCCGGGTGCGACGCTGAGCGAAGTGGCCGACCTCGAAGACCTCGCGAACAAGCAGGGCGCGACGCTGTTTGCGAGCTGGCATTCGCGCTACGCAGCCGCTGTCGAAGCCGCAAAATCCTTCCTTGCCTCGACCGAGATCAAGAGCGTGCACGTGATCTGGAAGGAAGACGTGCGCCACTGGCATCCGAACCAGGAATGGATCTGGCAGGCAGGCGGCCTCGGCGTTTTCGATCCTGGCATCAATGCGCTCTCGATCGTCACGCATATCCTGCCCAAGGCAATGTTCCTCAGCGCCGGCACGCTGGAATTCCCGGAGAACCGTGACTCGCCGATTGCTGCCGACCTGCATTTCCGCAATGTCGACTATGTTCCCGTCCATGCCGAATTCGATTGGCGCCAGACGGGCAAGCAGAGCTGGGACATCATCGCGGAAACGGCTGCCGGTCAGATGGTTCTGTCGGAAGGCGGTTCGAAGCTTTCGGTCGATGGCGAGCTGAAGTTCTCCGCCCCGGAAGCCGAATATCCGGCGCTCTATCGCCGTTTTGCCGAGCTCATCAAGGCCGGCAAGTCGGATGTCGATCTGGCACCGCTGCGTCACGTCGCCGATGCCTTCATGCTTGGCAAGCGGAAATTCGTCGAGGCATTTCACGACTGATCGGCCTTCGCCGGCAGATGCCATCGCGCCGGCAACATGCTAGGATAGCGGCGCCGATATCAAGGGGCGTTTCCATGCAGCAGGAGCAGGATGAATCATTTGGTTTGGGCGTCCGGCATCTGGCGGTCAGGCTTGCCGACGCCAATGCCAAATGGAGGGAGGCCTATCTGCTGGAAGAGGCCAGGATTCGCGATGCGCTCGGCCCTCTGGCGATCGACATCCAGCATTTCGGAAGCACCGCCATCCCCGGCATCAAGGCGAAGCCGATCATCGACATCCTGATCGGCGTCCGCCGCCTCGAAGACGGGCTTGCCTGCATCGAACCGATGGCAAAGATCGGCTATGATTACGCCGGCGCAGACATCGTACCTGACGACCATCTCTTCGGCCGCGGCATTGCGGGCGAGACGCGCACGCATCTTGCCCATGTCGTCGAATATCAGGGCTTCAACTGGCGGCGGAACATTTTCTTCCGTGACCGGCTACAAAACGATCCGGCACTCGCGGTGGCCTATGAGGAGCTGAAGATCGGCCTCGCGCAGAAATATGCCGAGAGCCGCGCCGCCTATACCGGAGCGAAGAAGGATTTCATCGACAAGGTTCTGGCGGAAGCGGGCCTCGCCTGACGGTCGCGTCAGGCCTTCTTCTCCCACCGCCCTTCCGGCGTCTGCTGCCAATAGGTGAGGTTATGCCCCTCGCCTTTCAGCTTCTTCCATTGGGCGCGTGCGCCTTCAAGCTGCTCCTGATCGTAACCGTCGAACATGAAGACGATCCGCTCATAATCGGCGGCGGGCGGCGGCTCGGCGCCGTCGACGATGAAGCGGACGGTGGCAGCATTCGAATTGTCAGACGAAATGGTCAGGAGAACGGGCTGATTCCCGGCGAAATCGGCCCCGTCCGTGCCATGCGGCAGGAAGCTGTCTTCCCGGTAGGTCCACAGATGCGTATCCAACGCATCGCGCCGCTCAGCTTCCTTCATCTGGACGGCGACACGCCAGCCGCGCCCGACACTCTTGTCGAGCAACGGCGGAAGCGCGTCTTCCAGCTTCGATTCCGTCAGATGGTAGAAGAGGATTTCCGTCATCGTGTTTCGTAATTCACACGGACCAGTTCGTCGAGCAGGCGCACGCCGTAGCCGGAGCCCCAGGACTGATTGATCTCATCCTGCACCGAGCCCATCGCCGTGCCGGCAATATCGATATGCGCCCAGGGCGTATCCTGCACGAATCGCTTCAGGAAATGCGCAGCCGTGATGGAGCCGGCAAGGCGGCCGCCGGTATTCTTCATGTCGGCAAACTTGCTGTCGATCATCTTGTCATATTCCTTGCCGAGCGGCATGCGCCACAGCTTCTCGTTGGTCACGAGACCGGCCGCGGTCAGCTGCGCCGACAGCGGATCGTCGTTCGAGAAGAGCCCCGCATGGCTGTTGCCGAGCGCGACCATGATAGCACCTGTCAGCGTTGCAAGATTGATCATGAACTGCGGCTTGAAGCGGTCGTTGCAATACCAAAGCGCATCGCAGAGCACGAGGCGGCCTTCGGCATCGGTGTTGATGATCTCGATCGTCTGGCCGGACATGGAGGTGACGATGTCGCCCGGACGCTGGGCATTGCCGTCAGGCATGTTTTCCACAAGGCCGATGATGCCCACGACATTGACCGGCGCCTTGCGGGCGGCGAGCGTGTGCATGAGGCCGGTGACGGCAGCCGCACCGCCCATGTCGCCCTTCATGTCTTCCATATTGGCGGCCGGCTTGATCGAGATGCCGCCGGTATCGAAGACCACGCCCTTGCCGATGAAGGCGATCGGCCGGTCCTTGCTCTTGCCGCCCTTCCACTGCATGACCGCAAGGCGCGGCGGACGCACGGAACCCTGGGCAACGCCGAGCAGCGCACCCATGCCGAGACGGCGCATTTCGCGCTCGGTGAGGATTTCCACCTCGACGCCGAGCTTTTCCAACTCCTTGGCCCTGGCGGCAAATTCGACCGGGCCGAGAACATTCGGCGGCTCGTTGACGAGGTCGCGGGCGAGGTTGACGCCGGCGGCAATCGCTTCCGCATCGGCAAAGGCCTTCTTGGCCGCAGCAGCGTCCGCCGTGACGATCGTCACCTTGATCGACTTCGCCTGCTTGTCCTCATCGTCATTTTTCTTCGTCTTATAGGTATCGAAGCTGTAGGCGCGCATCAGCATGCCGAGGGCGAAATCCACCGCAGACTTGGCATTGACCTCCACACTCGGCGAATCGATGAAGATCGTCGCCTTCTCGGTGTTCTTGATCCGCGAAGCGGCGCTGCCGCCGGCCTTCAGCCAGTCATGGACGGTAAGGTCTGCGGCCTTGCCGAGGCCGATGACGATGATCCGCTCGACGGGCGCGCCTTCCGGTGCCACCAGATCAAGAGCAGCCAACGACTTTGCAGAGAAGCGTGCAATTTTCGACGCCTTGGCGATCACCCCCGCCGGATCGGCAATATCGGCCCCAGCCGCCATGTCAGCCTCTGAAGCCTTCAGAAGGATTGCGAGACCACCGCTGAGCTTTGCCGATTTTGAGAATGAAATTTCGAATTTTGCAGACATGTCTTCTCCGATGGGATTCATTAAATCCGTTCCAGGGGGATAATTTCGCGTTTGGCGGGTCTGTCAATGGCCGGCGACAGTTGTTATGTTCCGCGCGGCCGCCCGGCCAAAAGGTTTTCGTCAGTTTCGTAGATGTTTGCGTTGACAGTTTTTTCGAAAAATCGATGGCGGGGTCCGGCAATTCGCCTGCCGCAAACGGCATTCGGCGTCTTTGTCCTGCTCTTCTGGGTGTGGTGGCTGCTGCTAGGCCTCTTTCGGGCCTTTCCCGAGATAGATATTTATTTTTCCCAGCTTTTTTTCGTCCAGGAGGCATGTGGCGCATCGGCACCCGCAACGCAGGTCTGCGGCTCCTTTCCCTATCGGAGCGAGGCAATCCTCGGCCTGCTGCGCACCCTCTTCTTTTACGTTCCCTATGTCGTCACCGCCGTGATGCTGTGGAAGCTAGCCGAATGCTATCAACAACATGGCGCGACATTCAACGCCCCACGCGCCCGCGATCTGAAGGTCGCGCTCGGCACGCTGCTCATCGGCCCCGTTCTTCTCGTCAATGTGATCCTCAAGGAACATTGGGGCCGGCCGCGTCCGGTGCAGACGGATTTCTTCGGCGGTACGCTTCACTTTGCCGAAGCCGGTTCGCTCGCGGGCAAATGCATCTCGAACTGTTCCTTCATATCAGGCGAAGCGGCGAGCGCGGGCTGGCTGTTCTGCCTGCTGATCTTCGTTCCGAAGTCGGTGCGCTATGCGCTTGTGGCACCCGTTGCCGCCGTTTCCATCCTGACGCCGGCGATGCGGCTTTCCTTCGGCGCACATTATTTATCCGATGTGGTGCTGGCGTGGCTCTCCTCGGTTGTCATATTCGCAGCGCTGATGGCACTCACTGAGTCGCCACAGCGACAAAAAAATTCTGAAATTTGAATGAATTTTTGACACGGCCTTGTCGCAAAACCGCGACAAACAGCGTAGAGGGAATCTCCTGTCGGCCATATCGGCCTGCGGGTGCTTTCAAGGGCGAGCATGAAACTACTTGAGACATATATATTGCGGCGTGTCGGCCAGATGTTTCTCGTGGCCCTGCTCCCGGTGCTTGCGATCATCTGGACCACCCAGGTTCTGCAGCGCATCAACCTGGTGACCGACAGCGGCCAGTCGATCGGCTCCTTCGCCACGCTTGCGACGCTGATCCTGCCGTCGATCATTCCCATCGTGCTGCCTTTCGCTCTCGTCATCGGCATTACCCAGACGCTGACGACGATGAACAACGATTCGGAGCTGACCGTGATCGATGCCGCCGGCGCCCGCCGCACCATCCTGGCGCGGCCGATCCTGCTCCTGGCGGTCCTCATCAGCGTCTTCTCGTTTTTCGTCGACAATGTCGTCGAGCCGCGCGCGAAGACGGTCGTGCGGCAGATGATCGCCGCAACCTATGCCGATCTTCTTTCGTCGGTGATCGAGGAAAAGACCTTCCGCAAGATCGATGAAGGCCTCTATGTGCAGATCTCGCAGCGGCTCGCCGGCCGCATGCTGAAGGGCCTTTTCGTCGCCGACGAGCGCGAGCCGAATAACGAGCTCATCTATTATGCGCGCGAAGGCGCCGTGGATGATATCGGCACGTCGCTGATCATGCATGACGGCGAAGTCCATCGCAAAACGCCCGATGGAAACGTCTCCGTCATCAAGTTCGATTCCTATTCCTTCGACCTTTCGGATATGACGGAGAATAACGGACAGGCGACGCTTCGCGCCAGCGACCGCGATCTCGCTTTCCTGCTCAATCCCGATCCGAAAGATCCTGACTATATCGCCAAGCCCGGCAGCTATACCGCCGAACTGCATCGCCGCCTGACCGACTGGATGCTTCCCTTCGTTTTTGCGCTTTTCTCGCTTGCCATAGCCGGGGATGCGCGATCGCACCGCGAGGCGCGCATGCATCCGATGGTCGGTGCGCTGGGCCTCGCATTCATACTGCGCTGGGCGGCGTTTTACGTTGCCAACCAGATCGACAAGAACACGATCTATATCCCGATCCTCTATGCGATCCCGATCGTGACCGGCCTGGTTTCGATTATTTTCCTGAACATGCATAAGCGGCTTGCCATGCCGCTCGCCGTCAGAAATCGCACCTCGACACTCTGGAAGCGCGCGCAGAAGCGGGTACTTGCCACGACGGGTCGGACCGGCGGAGGCGCTGCGCGATGATTTTCGGGACGTTGTCGCGGTATTTCTTCCGCCGGTATGTCGTGACCACGATGTGGTTCCTGGTCGGCATGAGCGCCATCACCTTTCTGCTCGACTTCAGCGAGACGGCGAGCCGCATCTCCAGCTTTCCCGGCTACACGCTGGGTGGTGCTGTGCTGCTCACTGCCGCTCGACTGCCGTTGATCCTGCAGCAGACCATCCCCTTCGTGGCGCTGTTCGTCGGCATTACCGTGCTGATCGGGCTCAACCGGAAATATGAACTCGTCGTCACCCGTGCGGCCGGCATCTCGGTTTGGCAGTTCATGCTGCCTTTTATCGCCGGCTCCCTGATTCTCGGCGTGCTGACGGTGGTGGCGCTCAATCCGCTCGCCGCCTGGGGCCAACGGCAGGCAACACAATTCGAAACGGCGTGGCGCGGTCAGGACAATGCCATGATCAGGGCGCTGCAGGTTCCGTGGCTGCGCCAGATCAGCGGCCGGGACGATGTCATCATCGGCGCCAAGACCGTACTGGAGAGCGGCACGCTGCTCATGGACGCGGTCCTTATCCACTTTGACAGCAGCGGTCAGGTCATTCTGAGGCAGGATGCCTCATCCGCTAAGTTGGAAGATGGTTACTGGCAGCTTAACAACGTCATGGAACGCAAGCCTGGGGAAATCCCGGTGCGTAAGGTTTCGGAACAGCTTCGTACGAACCTGAAGCAGGACTTCATCAAGGAGCGGCTCACAGCGCCGGAAACAATTGGTTTCTTTGATCTTTCCAACCGTATCGCTGCTGCCAAATCCTTCGGAATCTCCACGAAGGCGCTTGAGACTCAATTCAACTCACTGCTGTCGCAGCCGCTGCTCCTGGTGGCCATGACTCTCATTGCTGCAACAGTGTCTCTAAAATTTAGCCGGTTCAACCAGTCACGCTCTGTGATTCTGGGTGGAATCCTTTCAGGCTTCATGCTTTATGTCGTCACCGTGCTTGTAAAGGCATTTGGAAGCAGCGGTGTCGTGCCGCCGTTTGTGGCGACTTGGATACCAGTGATCGTGGCGCTCGCTTTAGGCGCGACGATCCTGCTTCATCAGGAGGATGGCTAGTGGCGGTAGGCGACCGCAAGGTGTTTAGTAAACAGTTGGTTGCCCTGCTCTTGGGCGCAGCTCTGTGTTCCTATTTTGAAAATGCTCCGCTGGCCTACGGCCAGGAGAACAGTACAGGCATGCCTGCAATCGGCCAGAATATCTCGCCGGATGCGAAGCTGATGCTGTCAGCGAACGAGCTTGTCTATAATAAGGACCAGGAGCTCGTCTCTGTGATCGGCGGCGTGCAGATCAACTACGGCGGCTACAGGCTGGTTGCCCAGAAGGTCGACTATAACCAGAAGACCGGCCGCATGATGGCGACCGGCAACATCGAGATGGTGACGCCCGACGGCAACCGAATCTATGCCGACCACCTCGATGTGACCGACAATTTCGCAGACGGCTTCATGAATGCGCTGCGAATTGAGACAAGCGACAATACCCGCCTCGTTGCCGAAACCGGCCAGCGAGTCGGCGGTACGCAGATGATTCTCAATAAAGGTGTCTACACCGCCTGCTTGCCCTGCGCCGAAAAGCCCGAACGCGCGCCCTTCTGGCAGGTCAAGGCGCAGCGTGTCATCCAGGACAACCAGAAGCACACGATCCGGCTCGAGCACGCCCGCTTTCAGCTGCTTGGCCGTTCGATCGCCTACGTTCCGTGGATCACGGTCCCCGATAATACCGTGAAGCGCAAGTCGGGCTTCCTGTTCCCGACGATGAGCGTTTCGCAGAATATCGGCTATGGTCTGCACGTTCCCTATTATTACGTCATCTCCCCGAGTTCGGATTTCACCGTCACGGGCACCGGCTACACCTCGCAGGGCTTCATGCTCGAGGGCGAATATCGCCGCCGCTTCGAAAACGGCACGGTGACGATGCATATTGCCGGCATTGATCAGATGAGCCCCGGTAATTTCAGTGCCGGTACCAGCGACGCCGAAGCCAAACAGCGCGGCATGATCGGGTCGGCGGGGCGTTTCATGATCAATCCCCGCTGGAGCTTCGGCTGGGATGTCATGGTGCAGAGCGACAACAACTTCTCGCGCACCTATAAGATCAGAGGTTACGACGGTTCGCCGCAGATCAATACCGCCTATCTGACGGGTCTCGGCAAGCGGAATTACTTCGACCTGCGCGCCTTCTATTTCGACGTACAGGACGCCGATTCTGGCAACACCGCGGAAGAGCAGCAGCCGATCGTCTATCCGACACTTGACTATCACTATGTCGCGCCGCAGCCGCTCGCAGGCGGTGAGCTTTCCGCCGATGTGAATCTGACCAATCTTTCGCGCTCTCAAGAAAACTTTACCACTGTCGACGGTTTCAATCGCTTCCCCGGCCTGGAAGGTCAGACCACTCGTTTGAGCACGGAAATACAGTGGAAGCGCACCTACGTAACGCCTACCGGGCTGGTTATCACGCCGTTGCTCGCAGCACGCGGCGATGCCTTGGCGCTCAACATGGAAAGTCCGGTCGAGAACGGCGTTCCCTATGCCGGCAATTATCTGGACGATAATGCGGCAACGCGCGGAATGGTGACGGCCGGGCTGGAAATGCGCTACCCGATCCTGTTCACGACCAGCAACAGCACGCATGTTCTTGAGCCGATCGCCCAGATCTATGCGCGACCGGATGAACCGCTCGCCGGCCGGTTGCCGAACGAAGACGCGCAGAGCTTCGTCTTCGACGCGACCAATCTGTTCGACCGCGACAGGTTCTCCGGCTATGACCGTATAGAAGGCGGCACACGCGCCAATGTCGGTTTCCAGTATACCGGCACGTTCGACAGCGGTTACAAGCTGCACGGCATCTTCGGACAGTCCTATCAACTCGCCGGTCTGAATTCGTTTGCGACCGACGACCTCGTGAATGCCGGCGCCGATTCCGGCCTTGAGAACGACGTTTCGGACTATGTGGGGCTGGGCGGCATCGAAATGCCCTTCGGCCTCTCCCTGGCGGCATCCTACCGGCTGGACCAGAAGGATTTCTCCCTCAATCGCGGCGACCTGACGACGGCCTATCAGAACGATACCTTCTCGGGCCAGGTGACCTATACGCATGTGGGCGCCCAGCCGGCATACGGCTTCGCTGATGACCAGGATGAGGTTCAGGTGAGCAGCCGGGTCAAGTTCAAGGACTACTGGTCGATCTTCGGAGGCATCGCCTGGGATTTGAACAGCGACGTCGTTACGAGACAGACGCTCGGCATTTCCTATGAGGACGAATGCACCATCTTCACCATCGCCTGGATGGATAGGAACGATTCGACGGATCAGTCGGCAAGCGACTGGACGATCGCGGCACGCCTGACCTTCCGCACGCTTGGCGATATCCGACTGGGCACGGGTGACGCTGCAAATAGCCTCTGACGACAGATGGCCGGCCGGAAATCTCCGGCCGGGCCATTCTTTCGCCGTAAGCCTGTGCAGGACATTGCGACCAATCGTTATGTGAGGCATAGGGTGTCGCGGAGCCAGAGATGCGATTTCCGCTCGTCTCAGTCTATGGTAAGAACGCCGCGCGCCGGGTCGTGCGGCGCTATCGGGAGGTCAACAGATGATTGACGCGAAGAAAACCGTAACAACGCTCATTGCAGGCGCAGCCTTCATGCTTGCTGCCTTCAGCACCCCTGTCTTCGCGGCCAGCGAGGTCAAGGCGGTGGTAAACGGTACTGCGATTACCAGCGGCGATGTCGCCAAGCGGCAGGCCTTCATGCGACTGCAGCGCCAGAAACCCGATGCCAAAGCCGCAGAAGAACAGTTGGTCGACGAGACGCTGAAGCGGCAGGAAATCGCTCGCGTGCGCATGTCCGTCTCGCAGGACGATGTCAACGCCTCCTTTGCCCGTTTCGCCGCCAGCAACAAGCTTTCCGTCGAGCAGATGTCACAGATCCTCGACCGCGCCGGCGTGGGTGTCGATCATTTCAAGAACTTCATTGCCGTGCAGATGAGCTGGCCGCGTCTCGTCAATGCGCGTTACGGCTCCAGCGCGCGCATCTCGAATTACGATCTGGTCAACCGCATGATGCAGAACAACAAGCAGAAGCCGGTGACGACGGAGTATATTCTGCAGCAGATCATTTTCGTGGTCCCGCCGGCCAAGCGCAACGCGATCACGGCCAAGCGCAAGAGCGAGGCTGAGGCATCGCGCTCCAAATATCCGGGATGCGATCAGGCAAAGACCTTCGCCGCCACGATGCGGGATGTTTCTGTGCGCGATCTCGGCCGCATGCTGGCTCCGGAAATCCCGGCGGAATGGAAAGACCTCGTGGCTCAGATCAAGGGTAATACGACGGCAACGCGCGTAACCGAAAAGGGCGTGGAATATCTGGCAATCTGCAGCCAGCGCCAGGTTTCGGACGACCAGGCAGCCGAAATGGTGTTCCGTCAGGAGGACCTCGACAAGTCCAAGTCGGACAAGACCGCAGCGCCGGAAAACGAAAACAGCACCAAATATCTGGATGAACTGCGCAAGCACGCGCAGATCATCTATCGCTGATTTTTCCATGGCAACACCGTTTTCGCGACCGCTTGCGTTGACGCAGGGCGACCCGGCCGGCGTTGGGCCTGATATCGCCCTCATGGCCTGGCTTCGCAGACGCGAGCTTGGACTGCCGCCCTTCTTCCTGATCGGCGACCCCGATGTGCTTGCGGTACGGGCACGAAAGCTCGGCCTTGATGCCCCCCTGCGCAGCATCGACAATGCAGCCGAAAGCCTCGGTGTATTTGCGGACGCGCTGCCTGTCCTGGCGATACCCGCAGGCGTCGATGTTGCGGCAGGAGAGCCGCATTTCGCGACGGCAAAGGGTACGATCGCCTCGATCGAGGCGGCGGTAGCACTCGTCATGCAGAGCGAGGCGCTTGCGGTCGTCACCAATCCGATCGCCAAGTCGGTGCTCTACGAGGCAGGGTTCAAATTTCCTGGTCATACCGAATTCCTTGCCGATCTTGCCATGCATGCGACCGGTCAATCGGTCAGGCCCGTCATGATGCTTGCGGGGCCGAAACTGCGCGCTATTCCCGTCACCATCCACATTCCGCTGAAAGATGTGCCACAGGCGTTGACGCTCGGCCTGATCGTCGAGACCTGCCGGATAGCAGACAGGGATCTGAAGCAGCGGTTTGGCATCGCGGCTCCGCGGCTCGCGATCGCAGGGCTCAATCCGCATGCCGGTGAAGGCGGTGCCATCGGCAAGGAGGATGAGACCATCATTCATCCGGCGGTACAGATCCTTCGTGACGAGGGCATCGATGCGATCGGCCCCCTGCCCGCCGACACGATGTTCCACGACGAAGCGCGCACGCGTTACGACGTCGCCGTCTGCATGTATCATGATCAGGCGCTGATCCCGGCCAAGGCACTCGGCTTCGATGATTCGGTGAATGTAACGCTCGGCCTTCCCTTCGTGCGCACATCGCCCGACCACGGCACTGCCTTCGGCATTGCCGGCAAGGGCCTTGCACGCGAGACGAGCCTCGTTGCTGCGCTCAAGCTCGGCGCTCAGCTTGGCCGTACCGCGGAAAGCCAGCGTTGATGGCTGCACTCGACGGTCTGCCGCCGCTTCGCGAGATTATCCAGCGTCATGGACTCGATGCGCGCAAGGCGCTCGGGCAGAACTTCCTTCTCGATCTCAACCTGACGCAGAAGGTTGCCCGTACAGCCGGTGCGCTGGACGATGCGACGGTCTTTGAAGTCGGCCCCGGCCCTGGCGGGTTGACGCGGGCCATCCTGGCGCTCGGAGCAAAGAAGGTCATCGCGGTCGAGCGCGATGCACGCTGCCTGCCGGCCTTGGCCGAAATCGCCGATCATTATCCCGGCCGGCTTGATGTCATCGAGGGCGATGCGCTGAAGATCGATTTCGAGGCGATAGCGCCGGAAGGCCCTGTCAAGATCATCGCCAACCTGCCCTACAATGTCGGAACCCAGCTATTGGTGAACTGGCTGCTGCCGAAGGCATGGCCGCCCTTCTGGCAATCTCTGACGCTGATGTTCCAGAAGGAGGTCGGCGAGCGCATCGTCGCCTCGGAGGATGACGATCACTATGGCCGTCTCGGCGTGCTCACGGGATGGCGCACCCATGCCCGCATGGCATTCGATATTCCGCCACAGGCTTTCACGCCGCCGCCGAAAGTCATCTCGACGGTGGTGCATCTGACGCCGAACGAAAATCCCATCCCCTGTTCGGTCGCCAATCTGGAAAGGGTCACGCAGGCCGCCTTCGGCCAGCGCCGCAAGATGCTGCGCCAGAGCCTGAAGCCGATCGGCGGGGAAAGCCTGCTCGTCAAAGCAGGCATAGATCCTGCTAGACGCGCGGAGACACTGTCGGTGGAGGAATTCTGCCGGCTGGCGAACAGCCTTTAGAGCCTTTCCTGGTTAGATTGCAGCATTCTGTTGGCTCAAACGGAGTCGAATGGTCGACCGGCCGGCGCGCGTCGTAGCCCAGATCTACGGCCAAGCCGGCCGGTCGATCAGGCGGCCCGTTTCAGCCAACCCCGGTGGTTTGCTCGCAAACCAGCTAGGGCCGGGCATCTTTCCGCCAGGATCAAAGGCGATCGGCTCGGACGTACCTGGGGGTATGCCCGTCGCCAATCGCCTTTGCCCTGACACAAACCTGCTCCGGCAGAATGCTGCAATCTAACCAGGAAAGGCTCTAGAGTATTGGCGTTTCCTCAAGCAATTCCCGGACGAAATCGAACATGCCGTGGCGGCGGTCGCGACGCAGACGTTCTGCCTTGACGATCGACTGGACAGCATCGAGGGCGGCGTTCAGGTCGTCATTGACGATGACGTAGTCATATTCGCGCCAGTGGGCGATTTCGGCACGGGAGTTTGCGAGGCGCGTCTGGATGACCTCCTCGGAATCCTCGGCGCGGCGGTGCAGGCGGGACTGGAGCTCGGTCATGGTCGGCGGCAGCACGAAGATCGAGACCACATCAGCCTGCATCTTCTGCTGCAATTGCTGGGCGCCCTGCCAGTCGATATCGAACAGCATGTCACGGCCTTCGGACATAGCCTGCTCAACGGGCTCACGGGGCGTACCGTAGAAATTTCCGTGAACCTCGGCCCATTCCAGTAGAGAATCGGAATCACGCAGCCGCTCGAATTCCCGCACGCTCTTGAAATGATAGTGCACGCCTTCCACTTCGCTCGGCCGCCGCTGGCGGGTCGTGACGCTGACGGAAAGACCGATCTGCTTGTCCGTTTCCAAGAGCGTACGCGCGATGGTGGATTTACCGGCGCCCGAGGGCGACGAGATGACCAGCATCAGACCGCGACGGGCGATCTGGATGGGCGAGATTTTCGCCGGGCTCATGTCCTACTCCAAATTCTGGACCTGCTCGCGGAACTGATCGATCACCACCTTCAGCTCGATCCCGGCTGCGGTGACGGCCGAAGCGTTCGACTTCGAGCAGATCGTATTCGATTCGCGGTTAAATTCCTGTGCAAGGAAATCGAGCTTTCGTCCAACGGGACCGCCCTTGACCAGGAGATCGCGAGAGGCAGTCACATGGGCCTTCAGCCGGTCGATCTCTTCGCGCAGATCCGCCTTGGTGGCGAGCAATGCTGCTTCGGCATGCAGCCGGTCGCGATCGAGCGCGCCGGCTCCTTCCATGAGGAGCGCGACTTGTGCCGAAAGCCTTGCCGCGATCTCCTGCGGCGAGCGCGAGGGATCGGCCTCGATCGTGTTCGTCAAGCCTTCGATCGTCGCGATCTGTCCGAGAAGCACGCGGGTAAGCGCTGCTCCCTCTTGCTCGCGCATGGTCCTGAGATCGGAAAGAGCAGCCATCAGTCCCGACAGGATATCGGCATCGCGCGCGGCAATTGTCTCTTCGCTGTCCTGCGTCTCGCGAAAATCGACGAGGCCGCGGATGGAAAGTAGGGTATCGAGCCGCAGCGGTGCCGGATCGATCAGGCCCTCCAGCTTGTCGCGCATGGCGAGAACGGCAGCGAAGGCATCCTGATTGAGCACGGCCTCAAGTTGGCTTTCACCCGTCGTCAGGGACAGCGTGGCCTGCAGGTTGCCGCGGCTGAAATTCTCGCCGGCGATACGGCGAACATCCGTCTCGAGGCGCTCCAGGCCAGGCGGCAGGCGAAGTCTGACATCGAGCCCCTTGCCGTTGACCGAACGCAGTTCCCATGCCCAGCGCCAGCGGCCGGCCGTTCCCTCGCGCCGCGCAAAACCGGTCATGGACTGCAATGCCATCGAAGGCCTCCGGATATCAGTTGATCTTCTTTTTCTTCGACGGAACCGCGGATGTGTTGTCCGCAGGCTGGTCTTCCGGCTGTCCGTCGACGACAATTTCGGGATCGGCGCCCTTGTCGGCTTCCAGCTTGCGCCAGCGCTTGACGTTGGCATTGTGGTCTTCGAGCGTCGCCGCGAAGACATGGCCGCCGGTTCCGTCAGCGACGAAATAGAGATCCTGCGTCTTCCAGGGATTGGCGACGGCTTCCAGCGCGTCCTTGCCGGGATTGGCGATCGGTGTCGGCGGCAGGCCCTTGATGACGTAGGTGTTGTACGGCGTCTCTTTCTTCAGATCCGACTGGTAGATTGGCCGGTCGGAGGGTTTGCCCCCGCCACCGAAGAGACCATAGATGATGGTCGGATCAGACTGCAGACGCATACCCTTGCCGAGACGGTTCAGGAAGACGGAGGCGACATGAGCGCGCTCATCCGGCACGCCGGTTTCCTTTTCGACGATCGAGGCGAGCGTTACGAATTCTTGCTTGCTCTTCAAAGGCAGCGAAGGATCGCGCCGTTCCCAGATCTGGTCGACCAGCTTCTGCTGGGCGGCAGCCATCTGGTCGATGATCTCGGACCGCTTGGTGCCGCGCGAGAACTTGTAAGTATCGGGCCGCAGGCTGCCTTCCGAAGGAAGGGCCGCCGGCAGGTCGCCTTCGAGAACCGGATCGTCCAGCATGCGATCGAACATCTGCCGCACCGTCAGCCCCTCGGGAAAGGAGACGGAATAGAGGATCGACTTGCCGGATTTCAGGAGCTCCATGATCTCGTTCATGGACGCATGCGCCTTGATCTCGTATTCACCGGCCTTGAGGCTTTCGCCGGCGTTGAGATGAGTCGCCGTCAGATAACGAAAGACGCGGGCATCAGAGATGATGAGATTGCGCTCGAGATTCGAAGCGATTTCCGAAAGGCCTGCGCCATTGCGGATGATGAAGTTGGTGTTCGTCTGCAGCGGACCGGGGCTCTGATAAGCGGTGATGGCGTAATAGAAGCCGATGAGACCGGCGATGCAGACGACCACCGCCATGGTCATTACGAAATTCAAGAAGAGGATGACCTGGCTGCGGGCATTCCTGGAGCGCTTCGGAGGCTCGGGAACGCGTTCCGGGCGCAGGGCTTCGCTCGGCGACTTCGGGATGATCGGTCCCTTCTGCGCCGGCTGGCCGTTCTCGCTGCTCTGGTTGGTCGTATCGCTCACCGGCAATCCTCTAAAACTTGGCCCCCGCTTCGCTATTTCGCGAAGTAATGCGGCAAAAACAGGTTCTGCCGCGCTTCATGACGCCGTTTGACGTTCGCCCGTGCTCGTGAACCGCCTGTTACGCGACGTAGCGGCGCAGCACGAGCGATGCATTCGTGCCGCCGAATCCGAACGAGTTGGATAGCGCCACATTGATTTCTCGCTCACGAGCCTTGTGCGGAACAAGATCGATCGCGGTTTCTCGCTCAGGATTGTCGAGATTGAGCGTCGGAGGGGCGATGTTATCCCGAATTGCGAGGGTCGTGAAGATCGCCTCGATGGCGCCGGCGGCACCCAGCAGATGGCCGGTCGCGGATTTGGTCGATGACATGGAGATCTTCGATGCCGCATTGCCGACGAGGCGCTCGACGGCGCCGAGTTCGATCGTATCAGCCATAGTCGAGGTACCGTGGGCATTGATATAGTCGATATCGGCAGGCGTCAGGCCGGCGCGCTTCAGCGCCATGGTCATGCAGCGGAACGCGCCTTCGCCGTCTTCCGACGGCGCAGTGATGTGGAAGGCATCGCCGGAAAGGCCATAGCCGACCACTTCGGCATAGATCTTGGCGCCGCGCGCAATCGCATGGTCCAGCTCTTCGAGAACCACGATACCGGCGCCCTCGCCCATGACGAAACCGTCACGGTCCTTATCGTAGGGACGTGAAGCCTTCTGCGGGTCGTCATTGTGCTGCGTCGAGAGCGCCTTGCAGGCTGCAAAACCGGCGAGCGAGATGCGGCTGACCGGGGATTCCGTGCCGCCGGCAACCATCACATCGGCATCGCCGAGCGCGATAAGACGGGCGGCATCGCCGATGGCATGCGCGCCGGTGGAGCAGGCGGTGACGACCGAATGGTTCGGGCCGCGCAGCTTGTGACGAATGGAAACCTGGCCGGAGACGAGGTTGATCAGACGGCCGGGAATGAAGAAGGGGGAGATGCGGCGCGGGCCTTTGTCGCGCAGCGTATAGCCAGCTTCGACAATGCCTTCGATGCCGCCGATGCCGGAGCCGATCAGCACGCCTGTGGCGATCTGGTCCTCATCGGTCTCGGGATGCCAGTCGGCATCCTTGAGCGCCATGTCGGCGGCAGCCATGCCGTAAATGATGAAGGGGTCTACCTTGCGCTGTTCTTTCGGCTCCATCCAGTCGTCGGCATTGAAGGTACCGTCCGAACCGTCACCGACGGGAATGCGGCAGGCAATCTTGGCGGGAAGGTCTTCGACCTCGAATTCGGTCACGAGGCGGGCACCGTTTGCTCCCGCGAGCAGGCGGGACCAGGTAACGTCCGTTCCGCATCCCAAGGGCGATACCATGCCGGTACCTGTTATGACGACCCTTCTCATCGACTGCTTTCCCCCGTCTGTTATGTTTTATGGAGAAACATGCTCAAAAGAAAAGGGCGGACTCTTGGCCCGCCCTTTCTCGAATGCACAGTATCAGGCCTGAGCCTTCTCAATAAATTTCACGGCATCGCCGACCGTCAGGATCGAGTCAGCGGCATCGTCGGGAATTTCAACGCCGAATTCTTCTTCGAAGGCCATGACCAGTTCGACCGTGTCGAGCGAGTCAGCGCCCAGATCGTCGATAAAGCTGGCGCTCTCGACGACCTTGTCGGCATCGACGCCAAGATGATCAATAACAATTTTCTTTACGCGTTCTGCGATATCGCTCATGTCGGTTTCCTCGACCTTATGTCCTGATCGGAATGTCCTTCTGACATCCCTACCCTGTTTCAGCCTGCGATGCGTTCAGACATCCTCGGCAAACTCGTTTACCCGGCTTTAGAGAAGTCCCAGGCTTGCGAAAAGCCCGCCGGTCCGTCTGCTTTTTTCGGGACGACTGTTGACAGTCATGGCCCGCTTAACATGCTTTAAGTCTGCCGCAAAGCCAGAAAATCAACCGTTCGTGATTGCTCAACACGCTATTGGCTGAAATCGGCGGCTGCGGCAGCTAATCGTTTCAGATCATGGCCATGCCGCCGTTTACGTGCAGGGTCTGACCCGTCATATAGGCCGCTTCCGAAGAGGCGAGATAGAGGACGGCAGACGCCACTTCGGCGCCGGTGCCCATGCGCTTCATGGGGATCGCCCCCATGATCGTTTCCTTCTGCTTGTCGTTCAGCTTGCCGGTCATGGCGCTTTCGATGAAGCCTGGAGCAACGCAGTTGACGGTCACGTTGCGGGTGGCGATTTCCTGCGCCAAAGACTTCGAGAAGCCGATCATGCCTGCCTTGGAGGCGCAGTAGTTCGCCTGCCCCGGATTGCCGGTGACGCCGACGATCGAGGTGATGTTGATGATGCGGCCATAGCGGCGGCGCATCATCGGGTGCGTAAGCTCGCGCGTCAGGCGGAAGGTCGCCGTCAGGTTCACTTCGAGAACGGCATCCCAATCCTCGTCACTCATGCGCACGAAGAGACCATCCTTGGTGATGCCGGCATTGTTGACGAGAATATCGACGCCTTCGAGATCGGCTTCCGCCTTCTGGCCGAGAGCCTTGACCTCATCGCGATCCGACAGGTTCGCCGGGAAGATCTTGACGCGCTCACCGAGCTCGTTTGCCAGGGCTTCCAGCTTTTCGACGCGGGTACCGTGCAGGCCGACAATGGCGCCCTGCTTATGGAGAAGGCGGGCGATTTCCTCGCCGATGCCGCCCGATGCGCCGGTGACGAGAGCCTTGCGGCCGGAAAGATCGAACATGGGAACGTTCCTTATATGAAATGGGGCAATCAGGCGGTGAGAGCGGCAATGGCAGCGTCGATATCGGCAGGGCCGTTGACCGAGATACCATTGATAGTCTTGTCGATGCGGCGTGCAAGGCCGGTCAGCACCTTGCCGGCGCCGAGTTCATAAAGCGTGGTGACGCCGTTTGCGGCAAACCATTCCACCGTCTCGCGCCAGCGGACCTGTCCGGTAACCTGCTCGACGAGAAGATTGGCGATCTCCTCGGCATCAGTGACGGGCGCGGCGCGGACATTGGCGATGACAGGCACGACCGGGTTGGCCTTCTTCACGCCGGCGAGTGCCTCGCGCATGGCATCCGCTGCCGGGGCCATCAACTTGGAGTGGAAGGGAGCGGAAACCGGCAACAGGATGGCACGCTTGGCGCCCTTGTCCGTCGCAAGGCCGGCGGCCTTTTCGACGGCCGACTTCTCGCCTGATATAACGAGTTGGCCGCCGCCATTGTCATTGGCGATCTGACAGGAGCCGATCGCTGCAGCCTCCTCGCAGACGGCCTGCACGTCGGCATGCTCCAGGCCAATGATGGCGGCCATGGCGCCGACGCCGACAGGCACGGCTGCCTGCATGGCATTGCCGCGGATGCGCAAAAGTCGCGCCGTATCGGCAATCGAGAAGGTGCCGGCAGCGCAGAGGGCGGAATATTCGCCGAGCGAATGGCCGGCGACATAGGCAACCTTCGCCTTCAGGTCGAACCCCTTGGCTTCGAGAACACGGATGACGGCCATGGAAACAGCCATCAGCGCCGGCTGGGCGTTTGCCGTCAGCGTCAGCTTGTCTTCGGGACCGTTGAACATGACATCGGACAGCTTCTCACCGAGCGCTTCATCGACCTCTTCGAAAACGGCGCGGGCTTCTGCAAAATTCTCGGCGAGATCCTTGCCCATGCCGACGGCCTGGCTGCCCTGGCCGGGAAAAGTGAAAGCAATGGTCATCTTTAGTCCCTCGATAGCGCCCATTGGGCCATTTCGCCTCCAATTGACATTCTTTCTTTCAGAGTCAAGTGGCGGCGGATTCTCTCCAAAGCCTTTCGCCCCAGCGGGAAAGGCCGGTTTTTTCTCTTGCGCTTCAGCAAATCCAGCCTAGATTTGCGCGGCTCTTCCCAAGCCCTTCCTTTCTTAGCTGACGTCCAAGGTCCCCGATGAAATACAATAAATTAGGCCGCACAGATATTTCCGTTTCCGAGATTTGCCTTGGCACTATGACCTGGGGCACGCAGAACAGCGAGGCGGAAGCCCACGAGCAGATGGATTACGCCGTCCAGGAAGGTATCAATTTCTTCGATACTGCCGAGCTTTACCCGACCACGCCGGTTTCGGCCGAAACGCAGGGCCGCACGGAAGAGTACATCGGCAGCTGGTTCGAAAAGACCGGCAGGCGCAAGGATATCGTCCTCGCTACCAAGGTTTCCGGCACCGGCCGCTCCTATATCCGCAACGGCGAAGGCGCCGATGCCAAGAATATCCGCATTGCGCTCGAGGCCAGCCTGAAGCGGCTGAAGACCGATTATGTCGACCTCTACCAGATCCATTGGCCGAACCGCGGCCATTTCCATTTCCGCCAAAGCTGGCACTATGATCCCTTCAAGCAGGATCGCGCCAAGGCCGTCGCCAACATGACCGACATTCTGGAGACGGTGGGCGAACTGGTAAAGGAGGGCAAGATCCGCGCCTTCGGCCTGTCGAATGAGACGACCTGGGGCACGCAGAAATATGTGACGCTTTCCGAGCAGATGAACCTGCCGCGCGTCGCCAGCGTCCAGAACGAATACAATCTTCTCTACCGCCATTTCGATCTCGACATGGCGGAGCTCTCCCACCATGAAGATGTCGGGCTGCTGGCCTATTCGCCGCTTGCCGCCGGAATCTTAAGCGGCAAGTACATTAACGGCGAGAAGCCCGAGGGCACGCGCGCCTCGATCAACGGCGACCTCGGCGGCCGCCTGCAGCCGCTGCAGGAAGCGCCGACGAAGGCCTATCTCGACATCGCCGCACGGCACGGCCTCGACCCCGCCCAGATGGCGCTTGCCTTCTGCCTGACCCGCCACTTCATGACGTCAGTCATCATCGGTGCGACCGCGATGGCGCAGTTGAAGACGGATATCGGCTCAGCGAACGTGCAGCTCAGCAGCGATGTGCTTGATGAAATCGAGAAGGTTCACCGGCAGTATCCGATGCCGCTCTAAGGGCATCCGGATGCCGATATTTTGAGGGCGCGAGCAATCGCGCCCTTTTTCATTTTCGGCAGGCGGCGACCACCGTTTGTGGTTGTATTTCGCGCTTCGCCGTTAAGTGGCATTTAACTAATCAAAGGCACTATACCCTCAGTTTCAGCAATTGATTTTTCCCGCCATGATAGCGGCTATCGATCTTCGGCTTCATGAGAAGGCAAGGAAGACGGGAGGAGCTTTGCAGTGATCAGCATTTCGACGACATTTCATGCCCGTTTCCGCGATGAGTATGCGCTTCAATTGCTGCAGAGCGCGTCGATCAACAATGGCGGCAGCAAACACGAACCCGGCGTCTTCGCCCAGGTCGCCGTCACAGCGGCCGGCGCCAATGGCGGCGCAATCGACAGCATCATGCGGATCATCATGGATGCGAAGGGCAATGCCGGCGTGCTGATCAACTCTCCCGATGGCTCTGCCTCGGTGAAGACGGGCTCGGGAAACGACATCGTCGATATCACGGCCAACGAGGTCAGCAAGCTATCGACCGGAGGCGGCGACGATGTCATCAACATTCGCGCCGGGGGAAAAAACCAGGAGCAGACCTCCAATCCCTCCGTACAACACATCAAGTCGGGCGCAGGCGACGACACGATCTCTATCGTCAGTGGCGGAAATGTCAGCTGGGTTGATGCCGGCCGAGGTGACGATCATATTTCAATCGAAACGACCGCTCCCGTCAGCGGTCCGCTCGGAACTATTGAAAATCTAGTCCAGGGCATCGGCTCCACCTACGGAGGCAAAGGCGACGACACGATTTTGCTTCAGAGCACCACCAGCGTGAGGAGTGCCTACGGCGACGAGGGCAATGATATCATCAACATCAGTTCGGCCGCCTTTGCGTCTGCTGTAGACGGCGGCAAAGGCGACGACGCGATAACCGTCCGCTCGCGGAATGTATTCAGCGTGGATGGCGGCAGCGGAGATGACGTTATCGACGTGACGGCCGTCAATGCAAGCAGCATCGATGGCGGCGATGGCAACGACATCATCTCCGTCAATGCGACGGCAGCGGCGTACAATATTTCCGGCGGCAAGGGCGACGACTATGTCGCCATCAACAGCACATCCACCGTGCAATCATCCTATCATTTTGCCGAGGGCGATGGTCACGACATCATCGAGACGAATAATCCCCTGGAGATCATGCGCTTCAGCTCTGATGGAACCGACCGGGGCGACATGGCGGATGCAATCATAGAACGGCAGGGCAACACGCTGCAGATCAGTTTTGCCGACAGCGCGGATACGATCACGATCAACCTCACCGGCCGCATGGCGGAGGCAGAGACTTTGAATTTCGCCTATAAGAGCGGAACACAGTCGCTACTGATTGCCGACGACCAGTTCTTCGTCGACAATCCGCCAGGGCAGACCGTTTTCCTCCGGCCCGAAGTGACAAAATAAGGTTTCTTGCCTCCTTCCCTTGCCTTTCGCTCAAAAATCCGTATAAGCGCGCCTGTTCGTTAACCCGGTCTTCTGGCTGGTGGCTGAACGGAGGGCCGGTTTGCTTCTTGCGAGCCGTTCGGAACGGAAGCGTTCCAGCCTCCCGTGTCTCCGCTCTCGACCGTCTCGGAAACGCTTTTCTTGCTTGGCGCTTATCGCCTCTCAGGAGCAGTCGTTGAGGCTTAGCCGCCGAATGCCGGGTTCTGATCAACGCAAGAAAGGCAAAGCTGTCATGGCTCTTTATGAACATGTATTCCTTGCCCGACAGGATATTTCCACGCAGCAGGTCGATGCCCTCGTAGAACAGTACAAGGGCGTGATCGAAGCTAACGGTGGTAAGGTCGGGCGCATCGAAAACTGGGGCCTCAAGTCCCTCACCTACCGCATCAAGAAGAACCGCAAGGCTCACTACGCCCTGATGGACATTGATGCACCGGCAGCTGCGATCCAGGAAATGGAACGCCAGATGCGCATCAGCGAAGATGTTCTTCGCTACATGACCATCGCTGTTGAAAAGCACGAAGACGGCCCGTCTGCCATGATGCAGAAGCGCGACCGTGACGACCGCGGCCCGCGTGAAGGCGGCGATCGTGGCCCGCGCCGCGAATTCGGCGACCGTCCGCCGCGCCGTGACGGCGATTTCCAGCGCGCCCCGCGTCCGGATCGCGCTCCCCGCGAAGACCGTGCATAAGGAGAAATAAGAATGTCTGAATCTTCCTCCGCTCCGGTCCGTCGTCCGTTCCATCGTCGTCGCAAGACCTGCCCGTTCTCCGGCGCAAACGCTCCGCGCATCGACTACAAGGATGTCCGTCTCCTGCAGCGCTACATTTCCGAGCGCGGCAAGATCGTTCCGTCCCGCATTACGGCCGTTTCCCAGAAGAAGCAGCGCGAACTCGCCCAGGCGATCAAGCGCGCCCGCTTCCTTGGCCTGCTGCCGTACGTCGTCGCCTAATTGACTATTGGAGCCCCGGATTTCGATCCGGGGCTTCCTCCCTTCCGCGATGGGCGCGGATCGGAACCTGAAAACCCATGTTGAGGCATCTCCCGAATTTGATCAGGGAAATCCTCTAACTGCTTGATGAAGCAGGACAGCGAAGTGACACGACCGAACCTGAAAACGCTTGCGACCGGCGCACTCGCCGGATTGACCGCCGCCTTGCTGGTGCTTGGCGCGAGCATGCAGCCGTCGTTCAGCGCCGTGCTCTATGCCGCTTCCGCGCTTCCGATCCTGCTCGTCGGCCTCGGCTGGGGCAATGCAGCCGCCATTTCGGCCGTCGTCACCGCCGCGGTGCTCGGCGCCATCGCCATTTCCCCGTCCTTCGCGCTCGTCATGACGCTGGTGACGCTGCTGCCCGCTGGTTGGCTGAGCCACCTTGCGAACCTCGCGCGCCCGGCTTCCGAACTCGGCGGCCCCGACCATCTGCTCGCCTGGTATCCGCTGTCCGATATCCTGCTGCATCTGTGCGGTCTCGTCACCTTCGCCGTCATCGTCACCGGCATCATGATCGGTTACGGGCCTGAGATTACCGACCAGATGGTCGATGTGCTGATGGCGTCGCTGCAGGAACAGCAGCCGACATTCATTCCCGATCCGGCCGCGACCGCGCAGACGAAGTCGCTCGTCGTGCTCATGCTGCCGGCGCTGCAGGGCGGCATCTGGGTGATGATGCTGTTTGCCGCCTATTACATCGCGACCCGCATCGTGAATGCTTCCGGCAAGGGCCTGCGTCCGCGCGAAGACATTCCCTCCTCGCTGCGCATGAACCGCAATTCGATCTTCATCTTCCTCGCCGGCCTTGCCGCCACGTTCATGGGCGGCGTTCCGGCGATGATCGGCGCCACGGTTGTCGGAGCCTTCGGCGCCGGCTTCCTGATGTCCGGCTTCGCCGCGCTGCATTTCCGCACCCGCGGCAAGGACTGGCGCCTGCCGGCCCTCATCATCAGCTACCTGGCATGCACGATGATGCTGCCAGCGCTTTTCATCCTCGTGCTTGGTCTCGCCGATACCCGCAAGGCGATCGCCCTGACCCCGACCAAGGATGCTGATGCCCCCAAACAAAGCGATACCGAAATCTGAGAACAAGAAAGGAAAAACACCATGGACGTCATTCTTCTCGAACGCATCTCCAAGCTCGGCCAAATGGGCGAAACCGTAAAGGTTCGCGACGGCTTCGCACGCAACTACCTCCTGCCGCTTGGCAAGGCACTGCGCGCCAACGCTGCCAACAAGGCCCGCTTCGAATCCGAGCGCGCAACGCTCGAAGCCCGTAACCTCGAGCGCAAGTCCGAAGCCCAGAAGGTCGCCGACGTTCTCGACGGCAAGTCCTTCATCGTCGTCCGCTCTGCCGGCGAAACCGGCCAGCTCTACGGCTCCGTCGCTGCCCGTGACGTCGTCGACGTTCTGGCCGCAGAAGGCTTCAACATTGCCCGCAACCAGGTTCACCTCAACACGCCGATCAAGGCGATCGGCCTGCACAAGGTCGAACTGCAGCTCCATGCCGAAGTTGAAATCAACATCGAGCTGAACGTTGCCCGCTCCACCGAAGAAGCCGAGCGTCAGTCCAAGGGCGAAGAGCTCACCTCGGTCGACGCCATCTACGGCGTTGACGAAGATGCCCTGCGTCCGGAAGATTTCTTCGATCCGGAAGCCGACGGCGTTGCCGAAGACGAAGCATAATTCCCGTCTTCAGACGGAACGGAAAGCCCGGCTCACGCCGGGCTTTTTTGTTGGTCGGAACGTCTGCTGGACATGGGGCCTGCTAAGCTTGGGGAATGACGGGCTTTTTTGCTGCGCCATCGAATCAAGGGCGCTACACTGACCACATGCTGGAATGACAAAGTGAGTCGCCGCGGGCGGCGTGTCCCGCAAGCGACAGTCAGGATATTTCTCCTCAGCGGATCCACCGACTGTGGAGAAGTCGAAGAATGTGCAAAGCGCTGCCGATTTGACCATCGCCTGAAAGCTGTTGCTGCGCGACACTTGATTTTATGCGGCCCGCCCTGCAAATCCGGGTTTTGGATAAAAGACAGTACGGATGACGATGAACGAAGCTGCACGAAAGATTGCCGCCGTTGCTCCTGCAGAGCAGCACTATCGCGAAGCGCCGAACAACATCGAGGCCGAACAGGCGCTGCTCGGCGCCATCCTGATGAACAACGATGCCTATTACCGGGTGTCGGACTTCCTCAAGCCCACACATCTTTACGAGCCACTGCACCGGAAGATCTTCGAGGTCGCCGGCGACATCATTCGCATGGGCAAGATCGCCAACCCGGTCACGGTCAAGACCTTCCTCCCGGCCGACGAAAAAGTCGGCGACATCACCGTTTCGCAATATCTCGCCAGCCTCGTCACCGGCGCGGTGACGATCATCAATGCCGAGGACTATGGAAGGGCGATCTACGATCTGGCGATCCGCCGCGCGCTGATCACCATCGGCGAGGATGTCGTCAATATCGCCTATGACGCGCCGCTCGACATGCCGCCGCAGGCGCAGATCGAAGATACCGAGCGCCGGCTTTTCGAGCTTGCCGAAAACGGCCGCTACGATGGCGGCTTCCAGGCTTTCAACGATGCGGTGGCGCTTGCCATCGACATGGCGGCCGTTGCCAAGGAACGCGACGGCGGCCTCTCGGGCATTTCCACCGGCATCCATTCGCTCGATTCCAAGATGGGCGGGCTGCAGCGTTCGGACTTGATCGTTCTCGCCGGTCGCCCGGGTATGGGCAAGACCTCGCTTGCGACCAACATCGCCTATAACATTGCCGCCGCCTACGAAGGCGAAGTGCAGTCCGACGGCAGCATGAAGGCGAAGAACGGCGGCGTCGTCGGCTTCTATTCGCTCGAAATGTCGTCCGAACAGCTCGCCACGCGTATCATCTCCGAGCAGACGGAAGTCTCTTCCTCGAAGATCCGCCGCGGCGATATCAACGATGCCGATTTCGAAAAGCTCGTCGCCTGCTCGATGATGATGCAGAAAGTGCCGCTTTATATCGACCAGACCGGTGGTATCTCGATCGCCCAGCTTTCAGCGCGCGCGCGTCGTCTCAAGCGCCAGCGCGGGCTCGACGTGCTCGTCGTCGACTACGTGCAGCTGATGACAGGCTCCGGCAAATCCAACGAAAACCGCGTTCAGGAAATCACCCAGATCACCACCGGCCTCAAGGCGCTCGGCAAGGAACTGAACGTGCCGATCATCGCGCTCTCCCAGCTCTCGCGCGCCGTCGAAAGCCGCGAGGACAAGCGCCCGCAGCTTTCCGACCTTCGCGAATCCGGCTCGATCGAGCAGGACGCCGACGTCGTGCTCTTCGTGTTCCGCGAGGAATATTACGTCAAGAATATGGAACCGCGCGATATCCACGATCCGAAATATCCGGAATGGGAAGCGCTTTTCGACAAGGTGAAGGGCACGGCCGACGTCATCATCGCCAAGCAGCGTCACGGACCGACCGGCACGGTGAAGCTCGCCTTCCAGTCGGAATTCACGCGCTTTGCCGATCTCGCCGATCCGTCCTTCACGCAGTATGAGGAGCATTGACGCGGGTTTACCGCGTCAATTTCTTTCAAAACCCCGCCGCCCGCAGCAAGGCTACCGTCGCGACGCCGAGGACGACGCTTGCCAGCATTGGCAGGCGGCTGGCGGCAATCGCCGTTACCGCGCAAGCCAATGTCTCAGCCCAGCCGGTCGCAAAGGCAGTCGGGGCGATCACGGCCATCAACACAGCCGGCGGGATGGCTTCGATTGCCATTCTCCTGTTCTCATCGATCTCCACGTAGCGGATCAGCACAAGGCCACTGACGCGGGTAAGGATCGTTGCGGCGGCCATCGCAAGGATGGCAAGCAGAGTGTTCAGATCGAGCGTCATACCGCCTGCTCCTTCGCCCTGCCCTGCCAGAGAGCGGTCACGAGCCCGGCCAATGCACCGGCCGCGATATACCAGACCCCTGGCACGAAATGGTGGACGGCCACGGATGCGACTGCGCTTGCGGCGAGCACGGCACCGGTTTCCGGCCCCTTCCAGAAGCCCATGACCAGCACGACGAAGACTGCCGGAAAGGCAAAGTCGAGACCGATAACAGCGGGATCGCCGAGGAAGGCACCGAGCAGAGCGCCCGCCAGCGACGAGCCGACCCAGGTCAGGTAGAAAGGCATGACGATGCCGGCATACCAGGCGGGTGTGAGCCGTGTGCTGCCGGCGCGGAATTCCGCCATGGCCCAGAGCTCATCAGCCAGGAAGAGCATGGCGATATAGCGTTTGACGCTGGAGAAGGACTGCATCTTCGTGCCGATAGAGGCGCTCATGAGCACGTGACGGATATTGACGAGCAGTGCCGCGAAGCCGACGCCGATCCAGCTCGCCGGATGGGTCCAGATATCCATCGCCACGAATTGCGAGCCGCCGGCGAAGACGAACGCGCTCATCAATGTCGTTTCCAGTGGGGAAAGTCCTTTGGTCGCCGCGACCGCACCGAAGACGAGGCCGATCGGCAAGACGGCGACGATCAGCGGGAAAATGGTACGCATTCCGGCTATAAATTCGCCGGCCGGCCGGCTTTGCTGCAACATGGCAAGCTCCTTATCAAGACGGCGGAGACATAGCCGGGCCTGACAAGGGCTGTATTGAACGAAAGTGATTACCCGGCGCGGAACTGGCCGGGCGTGACGCCGGTTCGCGATTTGAAGTGGCGGGTGAAATGCGCCTGGTCGGCGAAACCGCATTCTGCGGCGACATCGGCCGACATGCGGCCCTCCCGCAGCAGCTGGCGGGCGACAAGAACGCGCCGGTCCGTCAGGAAGGCGTGTGGGGTAATGTGATATTCTCTGCGAAAGGCGCGGATCAGGTGCGCGCGGCTTAGCCCCGCCACGCCGGCCAGTTCCTCGAGGTTCACATCGCTGTCGAAATTCTCGATGAGATAATCGCGAGCGCGGGCAACGGCGCTGCGCTCCTTCGTATCGACTGGTACGACGATGGTGCTGCCGTAACGGGCGAAGATCGCTGCCAGCACCGAAAACATGCTTTCGTCGGATTCCAGTGCGCCGGCCCCGCTTTCGAGCGTGCGGTGGGCGGCATGGAAGGCCTTGGCAAGCTGCGGATCGCGAGGCAGCCCGCCGGCAAAGGAGGGCGTCGCATTGAAGGCCTTGCCGGTGACATCCTCCAGAATATCGATGAAGAGTTTCGTATCCGGATAGATCATCCGGTAGCGGTAACCCTCGCCGCCGGGAGCGCCATCGTGGACAACGCCGGGATCGATCAGATAGAGGTCGCCGGGTCCGGTTTCTTCCCGCCTGCCGCGGAGCGTGGCGATCTGGCTGCCGCTTTCGATCGCGCCGATGCTGAACGTGTCATGCGCATGCGGCGCATATTCATGCGTCAGGAAGCTGGCGCTCAGGCACTCCATATCGCGGAAGCGGCTGTCCCGCCAGAAGCGGGCCGATTCCACCTTGGCGAGCGGCATGGCGTCTGCCGCCTCTTTCTGCGAAACGTTCTGCATCTCATCAGATTAACGCGCCGGCTCATACACGTCTTGAACAAAAGTGATCGCATGTGGGGAAAGGCTGGCATGTCGCCGCTCATGCTTTCTCTTTGCCACAATGCTCTCTAAAGTATTTTGAACAATTCCTTTCCCTTTCATCGCGGCGATCATGACAGATTTCTCTATCCCCTTCGAAGACGACGACCTTTTCGCCTCCGCCGGCCTACGGCTGACCGTCGACCTGACGGCGCTGACCGACAATTGGCGGGATATGGCTCGCCGCTCCGGAAAGGCGCGCACGGCGGCCGTCGTCAAGGCGGATGCCTATGGGATGGGGATCGAGGATGCCGGCGAAGCGCTCTACCTTGCCGGGGCGCGGGATTTCTTCGTGGCAACCGTCGATGAGGGCGTGACGCTGCGCATGTTTGCGCCTGAGGCGCGCATCTTCGTGCTGGCCGGCATCTGGCCCGGCACCGAGAGGCGCTTCTTCGAAAACGATCTGGTGCCGATCATCTCTTCGGAAGAACAGCTTGCCTTCTGGATGGCGGTGCTGGCGGAATATGGCGATTATCCTTACGCGCTGCATGTCGATACCGGCTTCAACCGGCTCGGTCTGACGGTTGATGAAGCCATCGCGCTCGCCAACGACGTGTCGCGGCCGGCGAGTTTTGCGCCCGTGCTCGTCATGAGCCATCTCGCCTGCGGCGACGATCAATCCTCAGACATGAACAGGCAGCAGCTTGAATCATTCCGCATGGTTAGCGCTGCCTATGAAGGTATCGATTCAAGCCTTGCTGCGTCAGGCGGCATCTTCCTCGGGGATGACTATCACTTCGATCTCACCCGGCCGGGCATCGCGCTCTATGGCGGGCAGGCCGTCAATGGGATGGCGAACCCGATGCGACCGGTGGCGACGGCCGAAGCCCGCATCATCCAGATCCGCACGGTCAGGGCCGGTGAAACCGTCAGCTACGGGCGAGCACTGCAGCTGACGCGCGACAGCCGGCTGGCGATTGTCGCGGCCGGTTATGCCGATGGCTATATGCGCAGCCAGTCGAGCGGCGGCGTGCCGTTGCGCCAGGCCGTGCCGCAAGGTGGACAGGGTTTTGTCGCCGGCCAGAAGGTGCCGGTCGCAGGGCGCATCACCATGGATCAGACGATCTTCGACGTGACCGACCTGCCTGACGGCGCCGTGCGCGCCGGCGACTATATCGAACTCTTCGGCAAGAACATTCTCGTCGACGATGCGGCAAAGGCTGCGGGCACGATCGGCTACGAGATGCTGACGAGCATCGGCCTACGCCATGAACGCAAATACGAGATGGACGAGGAATAGCTCAGCGGCTCGTTAGCGCGAGGCGAACGCCGAGCGCCACGAAGAGCGCGCCGAGGCCGCGGTCTAGCCACAGGCCGATCTTCGCGTTGCTCTTGAAGAGACCCGCGAGCCGCCCTCCCGCAAGGATCAGCGGCGGCTCGATGAAGACGGCGACGACGATGATGAGGCCGCCATGGACGGTAAGCTGCAGCCACGTCGGACCTGCGCCCTCGACGACGAATTGCGGCAGGAAGGCGAGGAAGAAGATCGCCACTTTCGGATTGAGCAGCGAGACCAGCACGCCCTGCCGATAGATGCGCCGCCAGCCGAGCGTCTCGCCGGCCGCCTTGACGAAACCGCCCTCGCCTTTTGAACGCAGCGCCTGGATGCCGAGCCAGACGAGATAGACCGCGCCGACCCATTTGACGGCTGAAAAGGCGATGGCCGAGGCGGCGAGGATCGCCGACAGGCCGAAGGCGGCGAGAAGCACATGGATGCAGGCGCCCGTCCAGATACCGAACACCGCCGAGAAGCCGGCGCGTGTACCGCTCTTGATCGTGTGGCCGAGAATGAAGGCCATGTCGGGACCGGGCGAGAGGTTCAGGAGAACCGCCGCGGTGAAGAAACCGATCCAGTGGGCGAGCGAATAATCGAGCATGAGGCATCCTTTGACAGGCGCCGATGCTGCCAGCCAGAGCCTTGATGGGAAAATCATTAGTTTTGATCGATGCCGGAAGCCATTATCTAGGGCAAAACTCCGATTCGGGCGTCAGCCACGCCCTCTACCCGAAAGCAGTCATTGATGGCCAAGGCCAAAACACGATTCATCTGCCAGAGCTGCGGCGCGGTGCATAACCGCTGGGCCGGCAAATGCGACAATTGCGGCGAGTGGAACACCATCGTCGAGGAAGATCCGATGGGCGGCATCGGCGGCGGCCCGGCGAAGACGCCGAAGAAGGGCCGTCCGGTCGCATTGACGGCTCTGTCAGGCGAGATCGAGGAAGCGCCGCGTATCCATACCGGCATTTCCGAACTCGACCGGGTGACCGGCGGCGGCTTCGTGCGCGGTTCTGCCGTGCTCGTCGGCGGCGATCCCGGCATCGGCAAGTCGACGCTGCTCATGCAGGGGGCGGCTGCACTCTCGCGGCGCGGACACCGGATTATCTATGTTTCGGGCGAAGAGGCGGTGGCGCAGGTGCGGTTGCGCGCCCAGCGGCTGGCGGCCGCCGATACCGACGTGCTGCTGGCAGCGGAAACCAATGTCGAGGACATTCTCGCGACGCTCGCGGACGGCAAACGCCCCGACCTCGTCATCATCGATTCCATCCAGACGCTCTGGAGCGAGCTTGCCGAATCCGCGCCGGGCACGGTGACGCAGGTGCGCACCGGCGTGCAGTCGATGATCCGTTTTGCCAAGCAGACGGGTGCGGCCATGGTGCTCGTCGGCCATGTGACCAAGGACGGACAGATCGCCGGCCCTCGCGTCGTCGAGCACATGGTCGATGCCGTGCTATATTTCGAAGGCGACCGCGGTCACCACTACCGCATCCTGCGCACCGTAAAAAACCGCTTCGGGCCGACCGACGAAATCGGCGTCTTCGAAATGTCGGACAAGGGCCTGCGCGAAGTCGCCAACCCCTCGGAACTCTTCCTTGGCGAGCGCAACGAGAAATCGCCGGGTGCGGCCGTCTTTGCCGGCATGGAAGGCACGCGGCCTGTTCTCGTCGAAGTGCAGGCGCTAGTGGCGCCAACCTCGCTCGGTACGCCGCGGCGCGCCGTCGTCGGCTGGGACTCCGCGCGCCTGTCGATGATCCTTGCAGTTCTGGAGGCCCATTGCGGCGTGCGGCTCGGCCAGCACGACGTCTATCTCAACATTGCCGGCGGCTTCCGCATCTCGGAACCGGCGGCCGATCTTGCCGTTGCCTCGGCCCTGGTTTCCTCGCTTGCCGGTATTGCCCTTCCGGCCGATTGCGTCTATTTCGGCGAAGTCAGTCTGTCGGGCGCTGTCCGGCCGGTTGCGCAAACAGCCCAGCGCCTTAAAGAAGCCGAAAAGCTGGGGTTTTCGGCGGCTCTGTTACCGTCCGGCTCCGCCGAACTGCCGAAGGGCGGCGGCCGCTGGAGCGAGATCGAGAGCCTGCCGGATCTGGTCGCGCGCATTGCCGGGTCCAAGGGCGCGTTGCAGCGTGTGGAAGAAGACGTTTGATCCTTCATCACCGATAGCGGGGATGCTATAGGATCAGCCAAACAAGGCGCGACGCGGCCCGCAAGGCGGCAGTCTGGAGTGGAATTTACATGCCCATTACGATTTTCGACGGTATTGTCATCGGCGTCGTGCTCTTCTCCGCCGTTTTGGCAATGGTCCGCGGCTTCTCGCGCGAAGTCCTTTCGATCGCGAGCTGGGGCGGCTCAGCCGCCGCCGCATACTATCTCTACCCCTACCTCGTGCCTTATGCGAAGAAATATACCGACGATGACCGCATCGCGATCGTTGGTTCTGCCGCCGTCGTCTTCCTGATCGCGCTGATCGTCATCTCCTTCATCACGATGAAGATCGCCGATTTCATCATCGACAGCCGTATCGGCGCGCTCGACCGCACTTTGGGCTTCCTCTTCGGTGCGGCGCGCGGCATACTTTTGCTTGTCGTGGCCGTTGCCTTTTGGAACTGGCTGGTCGATGCCGATCACCGTCCGGCTTGGGTCAACAACGCGAAATCGAAGCCGTTCCTGGATTCTCTCGTCGTTCGCCTGCAGGCGGTCCTGCCGGATGAATTCGCCCAGATGATCCAGAAGAGCATCACCGAGAAGCTTGGTGGCGCGAAGCCGACGGAAGACAATGCGCCGGCCAGCGATCAGGCTCCGGCGGAAGACGCAGCACCCGCGCCTAACAATGGCGCACAGCAGCCATCGAATTGACGCAGTGTTCACTAGCTTGACCCGCAGCCTGGCAATTGCCATTTGAGCGGGGCGTAAGACCAAAGGTCCGGCCGGGCATTTCGCTTTGCCGGGCCTCAACCGTTTCAGAGCCGGCGAACCGACTTTGAGACAGGTGTCGTTGAGCGTGAGGCTATCGGAAAGCTTAGAGATTTCCGGTATCATGCAATTGGAAATGCCGATCCATTCTTGTGAGAGCAGAGGCCCGCAGAAATGAACCAGTCCCATTCCTTCCCGACTGACGATCCGCTCGACGGAGATACGCTGCATGAAGAATGCGGCGTTTTCGGAATTCTGGGACATGACGATGCCGCGGCGCTGACGGCGCTCGGCCTGCACGCCCTGCAGCATCGCGGGCAGGAAGCGGCCGGTATCGTCTCCTTCGACGGCAAGCGCTTCCATCAGGAACGCCATATGGGCCTCGTCGGCGACCACTATACCAATCCGATGACGCTCGCCCGCCTGCCCGGCAGCATATCGATGGGCCATACGCGCTACTCCACGACCGGCGAAGTGGCGATGCGCAACGTTCAGCCGCTCTTCGCCGAACTGGAAGAAGGCGGCATCGCCATTGCCCATAACGGCAACTTCACCAATGGCCTGACGCTGCGCCGCCAGATCATTGCCACCGGTGCCATCTGTCAGTCGACCTCGGATACCGAAGTCGTTCTCCACCTCATCGCCCGCTCCCGCCACACGTCCACAGCCGATCGCTTCATCGATGCCATCCGCCAGATGGAAGGCGGCTATTCGATGCTCGCCATGACGCGCACGAAGCTTATCGCGGCGCGCGATCCCACCGGCATCCGCCCGCTCGTGATGGGCGAACTGGACGGCAAGCCGATCTTCTGCTCGGAAACCTGCGCGCTCGACATCATCGGCGCGAAGTTCATCCGCGACGTGGAAAATGGCGAAGTCGTCATCTGCGAAATCCAGCCTGACGGCTCGATCAGCATTGATGCGCGCAAGCCGAGCAAGCAGCAGCCGGAGCGCCTCTGCCTGTTCGAATATGTCTATTTCGCCCGTCCGGACTCGGTCGTTGGCGGCCGCAACGTCTATACGACGCGCAAAAACATGGGCATGAACCTCGCCAAGGAATCGCCTGTCGATGCCGACGTGATCGTGCCGGTTCCCGATGGCGGCACGCCGGCTGCGCTCGGCTATGCGCAGGCAAGCGGCATTCCCTTCGAATATGGCATCATTCGCAACCACTATGTCGGCCGCACCTTCATCGAGCCGACGCAGCAGATTCGCGCCTTCGGCGTGAAGCTGAAACATTCCGCCAACCGGGCGATGATCGAAGGCAAGCGCGTGGTGCTGGTCGACGATTCCATCGTGCGCGGCACGACCTCGCTGAAGATCGTGCAGATGATCCGCGAGGCGGGCGCCAAGGAAGTGCATATCCGCGTCGCGAGCCCGATGATCTTCTTCCCGGATTTCTACGGCATCGATACGCCCGACGCCGACAAGCTGCTCGCCAACCAGTATGCCGATGTCGAAGCCATGGCCAAATATATCGGCGCGGATTCGCTGGCCTTCCTGTCGATCAACGGCCTTTATCGCGCCGTCGGCGGCGAGGATCGCAACCCGGCCCGCCCGCAGTTCACCGACCATTACTTTACCGGTGATTATCCGACCCGCCTGCTTGACAAGAACGGCGAGTCCATGGGTAACAAGATTTCCATGCTTGCCAGCAACGGCTGAGCCGCTTCCGCTTTGACTTTCCTATCTGGGGCGCTTATTGCGCCCCTTATCTTTTCAAGCACATCCGGAGCCGGGGCAGATGAACATCAATCTTGAAGGCAGGATCGCGCTGGTCACAGGCGCATCGCGCGGGATCGGCTATTTCACCGCCCTCGAACTCGCCAAGGCCGGCGCGCATGTGATTGCTTGCGCCCGTACCGTCGGCGGACTGGAAGAGCTCGACGATGCCATCAAGGCTGTCGGCGGTTCCGCCACCCTCGTGCCCTTCGATCTCGCCGATATGGAGGCAATCGATCGTCTCGGCGGCTCGATCTTCGAGCGCTGGGGCAAGCTCGACATTCTCGTTGCCAATGCCGGTGTGCTCGGCGTCATCTCGCCGATCGGCCATATCGAAGCGAAGGTCTTCGAGAAGGTCATGAACATCAATGTCAATGCCACATGGCGGCTGATCCGCTCGGTCGATCCGCTGCTGGCCCGCTCGGATGCCGGCCGCGCCGTCATCATGTCCTCGGGTGCGGCGCATAAGTGCCGCCCCTTCTGGAGCGCCTATTCCGCCTCCAAGGCCGCCGTCGAGGCGCTGGCGCGCACCTGGGCCGGCGAAACGCAGACCACGCTGCTGCGCATCACCAGCGTCGATCCGGGCGCAACGCGCACGGCCATGCGCGCGCAGGCGGTTCCCGGCGAAGATCCGATGAGCCTGCCGCATCCGTCTGAAGTGGCGAGGGCGATCCTGCCGCTGGTCGGCCCCGGCGTGACCGAGACCGGCAAGTTGTTCATTGTGCGCGAGAACAAGCTGGTGGATTATCGGCTGCCGGAATAGCCGAACGCTTCAATTCGCCGCAACGGTCGGGAACAGATGAGCCAAACAGGCCTCCGACGGGCACAACGCGTTAAGGTCGACCGGTCCCTGAATGCCGTCCAAGGTGCCGTTATCGGCGAATTGCCATATCGACCAACGACTGCATCCCTCTTGTGTCGGCTCCTTGAAGACGCTTCGCAGCCACAGATAATGGTCCGGGAAGCGCGCTTCATTGCCTTTCAGATATTGATCGAAGAACTCCTCGGTGACGTAAAAAATGGGCTTTTCCGGAAAAGTGCCTTTGAGCTCCGTGAAAAACGCATTCACTTCCGCAGCCATTTCCTCGAGCGTCGGAACCTTATCGCAATTGCCGACGAACTCCAGGTCGACGGCGATCGGCAGGGTTCCCGCTTCCTTCGGCACGGTCGCGAGGACATTCTGCGCCTGATCCTTGCCGGGGCGGCAGAAGGTGAAGAAATGATAAGCGCCTCTTATTAGTCCGGCATCTCCGGCACGCTGCCAGTTCTCAGCGAATTTGGAATCCCGGTGATCTCCGCCTTCAGTCGCCTTCATGATCGCGAAGCGCACGTTCGCCTTCGAGGCGACGGTTTTCCAATCGATGTCGCCTTGATGGTGGCTGACATCGATACCCTGGATCGGATAGCGGCTTAGAGACGGATTGTTGAAGCGGACCATACCGAAATCGTAGGCGAAATATGCGGCGGACGCGACTGCCAGAATTGCGGTCGCGCCGATTGTCCATCGTGCCACTCCCCTCACCCATTCCTCCTGTTTTCAATGGCTTCGCAATTGGCTATGCGAAATTTACGTCTTGAAAATGACCAAGAAATCTTAACGCAAGCACATCTCTTTCGCTGGGCGTCCATCGCTGCAGTCGATTGACGAGACAGATAACTCAGGTTGCCTCGGATCGTTGCTCGCCCTCTTGACCAAACTCCGATCCCGCGCCATAAAACGCCTCATGAAAACGGTTACCTGCATTATTTGCCGGAAGATTATTCGCTAGCCCAAAGCTGGCCTGGCCGTTTTCGTCTCCCAAATGTCCAAGATGCGAAACGCCCCGGCCTCCGGTGGTGGTATTTTTCTGCATATGCATTTTAGGAGAGTGAAATGGGCGGTACGCCGGAACTGAAGCTGTACAACACGCTGACGCGGGAGAAATCGGTCTTCAAGCCGATCGATGCCGAAAATGTCCGCATGTATGTGTGCGGCCCGACGGTCTACGATTACGCCCATATCGGCAATGCGCGACCGGTCATCGTCTTCGACGTGCTGTTCCGCCTGCTGCGCCATGTCTATGGCGAAAGCCACGTCACCTATGCGCGCAACATCACCGATGTCGATGACAAGATCAACGCGCGGGCGCTCAGGGATTATCCCGGCCTGCCGCTGAACGACGCGATCCGGGCGGTCACCGAAAAGACCGAGACGCAGTTTCTCGATGATGCTAAGGCGCTCGGCTCCCTTGAGCCGACGGTGCAGCCGCGCGCGACCGACAATATCGCCCAGATGATCGAGATCATCGAGCGGCTGATTGCGCGCGGCCATGCCTACCAGGCATCAGGCGAAGTGCTGTTCGACACGAAGTCGATGGCCGAATACGGCCAGCTCTCGAAGCGCAATCTCGATGAACAACAGGCCGGCGCCCGAGTTGCCGTCGACGCACACAAGAAGAATCCCGGCGACTTCGTGCTCTGGAAGCTGTCTGACGAGAACGAGCCCGGCTGGGAAAGCCCCTGGGGTCGCGGCCGTCCGGGCTGGCATATCGAATGCTCGGCCATGAGCGGGCGCTATCTCGGCGATGTCTTCGATATCCACGGCGGCGGTCTGGACCTGATCTTCCCGCATCATGAAAACGAACTCGCCCAGTCGCGCTGCGCCCATGGCACCGATGTGATGGCGAATGTCTGGATGCATAACGGCTTCCTGCAGGTCGAAGGCCGCAAGATGTCGAAATCCGAAGGCAATTTCGTCACCATCTACGAGCTGCTGCACACGGAGACATTCGCCGGCCGGCAATGGCCGGGCGAAGTGCTGCGTCTTGCGATGCTGATGACGCATTACCGCGAGCCGATCGATTTTTCGGTCAAGCGGCTGGAAGAGGCCGAACGGCTGCTCGCCAAATGGCCGGCGGCCGAACCCGGTGATGCCAAGCCGGACGAGACGGTGCTGAATGCGCTCGCCGACGATCTCAATACGGTCGCGGCCGTACAGGCGCTGCATGCGCTGGCGCATTCCGGCAACGACGCCGTTTTTGCCGCCAGTGCGGCCCTGCTCGGCGTGCTGCCGAAAAAGACCGAGATCGACGAGGCGGTGGCGGCGGAAATCGATGCGCGGGTCAAGGCTCGGCTGGAGTTGCTCAAGGCGAAGAATTTCGCCGAAGCCGACAAGATCCGCGATACGCTTGCCGCCGAGGGTATACAGCTCAAGGACGGCAAGGATCCGGCAACGGGTGAGCGCGTGACGACGTGGGAGGTGAAGAAATGAACGTCTATACCGGCGGCTGCCAATGCGGGGCGATCCGGTTCCGGATGCGGGGGACGCCGCCGGATTCGTCGATCTGTCATTGCCGAATGTGTCAGAAAGCGTTCGGTGCTTATTATGCGCCGCTGGTTTCCGTGCGTGGAATGGAATTCGAATGGACAAGGGGGCAGCGGAAGAGCTTCCGGTCCTCGAATTTCGTTAACCGTGGCTTCTGCGGCGATTGCGGCACACCGCTGACCTATGAGGCGCCGGACGGCATGGCGGTTGCGGCTGGCGCATTCGACGATCCGTCGCAACTGCCACCGACCATTCAATGGGGAGTGGAAGGCAAGATCGGCTTCGTCGATCATCTGCACGAATTGCCCGGAGAGCGGACCGAAGCGGATCTTGCGGCAGGCTCCTTTCTCCGCGAGATCGTTTCCTATCAGCATCCGGATCACGATACGCCGGTCTGGCCGCCGGAGGATCATGCCTGATGGAAACGGTGGAGCAAACTGGTGGGTGCCAATGCGGTGCAGTTCGCTATCGGGCGCGCGGCGAACTCGGCTATCCGCATATTTGCCACTGCCGCATGTGCCAGAAAGCCGCCGGCAATTATTTCCTGCCGCTTGCTGCGGCCATGCGTGAAGGTTTCGAGCTGACGCGCGGCGAGCCCAGGTGGTTCCACTCCTCCGGCCTCGTGCGGCGCGGCTTCTGCGGCGATTGCGGCACGCCGCTTTTCTACGACATTCCCGATGCCGACTCCATCAACATCACGCTCGGCTCGCTCGATGATCCGCAGGCGGTAAAGCCGGTCATGCAGTCCAATCTCGACAGCAAAATGGTCTGGTTTCATGTGATCGACGGCTTGCCAGTCGAACCGGAACCGGAAACAACCGATCGCGAGGACAGGATCGCGGCGAGCAATCACCAGCATCCAGACCACGATACATCCCACTGGCCACCCGGAGCTCATTCATGACCGAGACGACTAGAACAGGCGGCTGCCAATGCGGCGCCGTGCGCTTCCGCATCACAGGCAAGCTCGGACGCCCGTCCATCTGCCATTGCCGCATGTGCCAGAAGCAGTTCGGCGGCTTCTTTTCCGCGCTGGTGACGGCGCCGGAAGAAGGCATGGAATGGACGCGCGGCGAGCCCGCCTATTTCCAGTCCTCGGTCAATATCGACCGCGGCTTCTGCCGCGATTGCGGCACGCCGATGACCTATCGCCATCCGGGCGGTCTGGAGCTTGCGATCGGCACCTTCGACGACCGCAGCGACCTCGCGCCGCAGATCCAGGTCAATTACGATTCCCGCCTGCCCTGGGTCGAGACGATCTTCGACGCGCCTGTTCACAAGGACCCGGACTTCTATGCCCGGCAGGAAGCGATCATATCCTTCCAGCATCCCGATCACGATACCGCAGTCTGGCCGGCGAAAGGCGTGAAGATATGACGGAAGTGCTGCGCACGCTCTATCCCGAAATCGAACCCTATGCCTGCGGTCATCTCGATGTCGGCGATGGCCATGTGATCTATTGGGAACGCTCCGGTACACCGGGCGCCAAGCCGGCGGTTTTCCTGCATGGCGGCCCCGGCGGCGGCATTTCGCCTGTTCATCGCCGCCTGTTCGACCCAAAGCTCTATGACGTCCTGCTGTTCGACCAGCGCGGCTGCGGCAAGTCCACGCCGCATGCGAACCTGGAGTCCAACACCACCTGGCATCTCGTTGCCGATATCGAGCGGCTGCGGAACATGGTTGGCGTCGACAAATGGCAGGTCTTCGGCGGCTCCTGGGGCTCGACGCTGGCGCTCGCCTATGCCGAGAAACATCCCGAGCGGGTGTCCGAACTCATCGTGCGCGGCATCTATACGCTGACGCGGGCCGAGCTCGACTGGTATTATCAGTTCGGCGTCTCCGAAATGTTCCCGGACAAGTGGGAGCGCTTCGTCGCACCCATCCCGCCGGAAGAACGCCATGAGATGATGCTCGCCTATAACCGCCGGCTCACCGGTTCGGACCGGGCGGTTGCTCTCGAGGCCGCGCAGGCCTGGAGCATCTGGGAGGGCGAGACGATCACGCTGCTGCCCGAGAAATCGACGAGCGGCAAATTCGAGGAAGCCGATTTCGCCTATGCCTTTGCGCGCATCGAGAACCACTTCTTCGTCCATGCCGGCTGGATGGATGAAGGCCAGTTGCTGCGCGATGCCCATAAGCTGAAGGATATTCCCGGCGTCATCGTCCACGGACGTTACGACATGCCCTGCCCGGCCAAATACGCCTGGCTGCTGCACAAGGCATGGCCGAAGGCCGACTTCCACCTGATCGAAGGGGCTGGTCACGCTTTCTCGGAACCCGGCATTCTCGACCAGTTGATCCGGGCGACGGACCGGTTCGCAGGCAAACAATAAAAGCCGCAAGGCGCGACAGGAAACACCACCATGACACGCGAAAGAATCTACCTCTTCGACACGACGCTTCGGGACGGGCAGCAGACGCCCGGCATCGATTTTTCGGTCGAGGACAAGATTGCGATTGCAAGCATGCTGGACGAGTTCGGGCTCGACTATGTCGAAGGCGGCTATCCGGGCGCAAACCCGACCGATACCGCCTTCTTTGCCGAGAAGCGTACCAGCCAGGCCACCTTCGTCGCCTTCGGCATGACCAAGCGTCCTGGCGTTTCCGTCTCCAACGATCCCGGTATCGTGAGCCTCCTGCAGGCGCGCAGCGATGCGGTCTGCTTCGTCGCGAAGAGCTGGGATTATCATGTGCAGGTGGCGCTCGGCTGCACCAACGAGGAAAACCTCGAATGCATCGCCGAAAGCGTCAAGGCCGTGGTTGCCGCCGGCAAGGAAGCTTTGGTCGACTGCGAGCATTTCTTCGACGGCTACAAGGCCAATCCGGAATATGCGCTCGCCTGCGCCAAGACCGCTTACGAAAACGGCGCGCGCTGGGTGGTGCTCTGCGACACCAATGGTGGCACGCAGCCGCCGGAAGTGTGCGCCATCGTCGAAGCCGTGATCGCCGCCGGCGTGCCGGGACACTGTCTCGGCATCCATGCGCATAACGATACCGGCCAGGCGGTCGCCAATTCGCTCGCCGCGGTCGAGGCAGGCGTGCGCCAGATCCAGGGTACGCTGAACGGCGTCGGCGAACGTTGCGGCAATGCCAATCTGGTGACGCTGATCCCGACGCTGGCGCTGAAGAGCGCCTACAACACGCGTTTCGAGACGGCGATCGACGCGGATCGGTTGACCAACCTCACCCGCCTGTCGCACGCGTTCGACGAACTGCTGAACCGCTCGCCGGATCATCAGATGCCTTATGTCGGCGCGTCTGCCTTCGCCACCAAAGCCGGCATCCACGCCTCGGCCCTGCTGAAAGACCCGCGCACCTACGAGCACGTACCGCCGGAAAGTGTGGGCAATTTCCGCAAGGTCATGGTCTCAGATCAGGGGGGCAAGGCCAACTTCATCAATGCGCTGAAGCGGCGCGGTATCGACGTCGCCAAGGACGATCCGAAGCTCGATCTCCTGATCTCCATCGTCAAGGAGCGCGAAGCATCCGGCTATGCCTATGAGGGTGCGGATGCGAGCTTCGAGCTTCTCGCTCGCCGCACCATGGGCACCATTCCGGACTTCTTCTCGCTCGATGGTTTCCGGGTGATGATCGAACGGCGCTTCGATTCCCACGGCCGTATAAAGATCGTCTCCGAAGCGGTCGTGAAGATCAGCATCGACGGGCAGACGCTGATGTCGGTTGCGGAAGCCGAAGGCCCGGTCAACGCGCTCGACCTTGCGCTGCGCAAGGATTTCGGCAAGTACCAGCACGAGATCGATGACCTCGTGCTCGCCGACTTCAAGGTGCGTATCCTCAATGGCGGTACTGACGCCATCACCCGCGTTCTGATCGAATCCACCGATTCCAGCGGCGTGCGCTGGTGGACTGTCGGCGTTTCCGACAACATCATCGACGCCTCGTTCCAGGCGCTGATGGATTCGGTGATCTACAAGCTGATGAAGAACCGGCAGCTCGCCGGCAAGATCGCCGCCGAATAGGCTCAGAGGAGGCCCCAGTCCTCCTCCGAATACCATTCGTCCTCTTCTCTCGGCGTCTTCCAGCGCAGCCGCGTGACCTCGTTCATGCCGCCATGCCGGAAGGTGTCTTCGAGCGCCCTGTAGGTCTCGAGCGTGCCGGTCGCGCCATGGCCCCAGACAAAGACGGTAGAGCTCAGATAACGGGCGCGATAGTCACTCGGCGTGCGCTCGATCAGGAAGAAGCCGCCGCGGGCGCTGAGTGGACGCAAATTATCCCTGCCGTCACGGGAGGGTGCGCTGAGCGGAAAAATCAGCCTGCCGCCGACAGCGAGATTGTCGATCCAGGCTTCGGCTGGCCTGTGGACCGCGAAATTGACGTAGATCGCGTCGAATGGCGACTGCGGCCATTTCAGGCCGTTGCCGCAGATGACCTCGACATTGCCGTAAGGGGCCAGACTGGTGGCGGCGCGGGCGGCAAGATCCCGGTCATATTCGATTGCCACGACATGGCCGTCGTGACCGACCAGATGCGACAGCATGGCGGTGTAGTAGCCACCGCCGGCGCCAATATGGCAGGCCGTCTCGCCGGGTTGCGGCGCGAGCCAGTGAAGGCCGAGCGCATGCAGCGAGGGGCTGCCGTTGTTGACCTGCCGTCCCTCCTGCAGCGCAATCAGAACATCCTGATAGAGGATGACGGGATCGGTCGACGGCATGTCCTGATAGCCGATCCCGTTTGCCATGCGCCACGGCGGCGGGTCCAGGAAATCCTCCCGCGGCACAGTGGCAAAGACCTGCCACAGCCGCTCGTCGCCTGCGATGCCCATCTTCGCCAGCATCTGAGTGGCATAGGCCTGCCGGCAGATCGCCAGTTTCGTTTCGTCCATGTTCGCCTCTTCCGGCGGCCAAATAGACACCGGTCCATTCAAGGAAATGAATTGGCCTATTCACGCCGCTTAAGCTAATCCGGATCAGAAACAGAACAAAGACGGAAACATCCAATGTCAGCTGACGTCAGCGCCCCGCTCATCAAGAACGAAGACAGTCCACGCGGATTTGCCTTCGCGCTTACGGCCTATCTTCTGTGGGGGTTCCTGCCGATCTACATGAAGGCGGTGGCGCATATCTCGCCGGCCGAAGTCATCGCCCACCGTATTCTCTGGTCGCTGCCGCTCGCCGGCATCGTGCTCCTGGTCCTGGGGCGGACCCAGGACGTTGCTGTTGCGCTGCGTTCTCCCCGCATGCTTGCCATGGCGGCCATGACCGCGGCGCTGATTACCGTGAACTGGGGCACTTATGTCTGGGCGATCGGCGCCGGCCATTCGCTCGATGCGGCCATGGGCTATTTCATCAACCCGCTCTTCAGCATCTTTCTCGGCGCGGTGCTCCTGAAGGAAAAGCTGCAGCCGATGCAGATCGCGGCGATCTGCCTTGCAGGCCTGGCGGTCGTGGTCCTTGCTTTCGACAGCGGCGGCATTCCCTGGGTGGCGCTGACGCTCGCAATCAGCTGGGGCTTCTATGCGCTCTTTCGCAAGACGTTGCCGCTCGGGCCGAACCAGGGCTTCTTCCTGGAGGTGCTGATCCTCAGCCTGCCTGCCCTGCTTTACATCCTGTATCTGGAATTCGTCAGCGGCGAAGGACACTTATACCGGACCGGCCTTTCCGACACCGCCCTGCTGCTTGGCTGCGGACTGATCACAGCCGTGCCGCTCATGATCTACGCCAACGGCGCCAAGTTGCTCAAGCTGTCGACCATCGGCATCATGCAGTATATCGCGCCGACGATGATCTTCCTCATCGCCGTCTTCGGGTTCGGAGAAGAGCTGGATAGGGCGCGCATGATCGCCTTCCCGCTGATCTGGGCAGGCCTGTTTTTCTATACCTGGTCGATGCTACGGACGACGCGCGGGCGCTGAGCCTACATCTTCGAGATCACGTCGTCCTCGCCGCCGCGGTCGGCGGCGAGTTCTGCCGCCTGCGCCATGATGGCCGGGATGATGCCGGAGATCTCGTCGACGACGAGCGGCTGGACGCGATGGGCGGTGTGCAGGAAGCCCTCGCCCGTCATGTGGCGCATGAGCTCCATCATCGGATCCCAGAAACCGTTGATATTGGCGAAGACCATCGGCTTCTCGTGGCGGCCGAGCTGCGCCCAGGTCATGATCTCGACGATCTCTTCCAGCGTGCCGATACCGCCCGGCAAGGCCACGAAGGCATCCGAGCGCTCGAACATCGTGTGTTTGCGCGCATGCATGTCAGGGGTTACAATAAGCTCGTTGAGTTGGCCGAGCGAATGGCGGGTCGCCTCCATGTCGATCAGGAACTCGGGAATGATGCCCGTTACCTGACCACCGTTGGATAGGGTCCCGCTGGCCACAGCGCCCATGATGCCTTTCGTGCCGCCGCCATAGATCAGGCGAAGGCCATATTCCGCGATCTCTTTTCCAAGTGCGCGGCCGGCAGCCATATGGGCAGGATCGCGTCCCGGCCGAGAGCCGCAATAAACGCAAATGGATCGAATCGATACAGATTGTTCGGTCATAAGGGAAAAACAACTATTCCATTTCAATGCAGTCAAGAAAATTGAATGAAAAGCGGCGTGCCGAGCTTGTGTAATTGCTTTGAATGCTTGTGAAAAGCAACGGGAATCGCTAGCAATTTCTGGATACTACGGCAATTTGCCGCCTTGGGAGACGTAATGATGAAAAACCGTGCCGGCTTGCTGGCCCTCGCAGTGCTCGTAATCGCAATCATACTGATGGTGTTTTTCGTCATGCCCCGGCTCGGCCCTGATGTGGCGAAGGTTGGTGACGCCATCAACCAGGCCGGCACCGAGGTCAGCAATACGGTTAACGAAGCGTCTAAGACTTCCCGCTCGGCTGTCGCGGATGCCGCAGCCGCCGTTCAGAAGATCGGCAGCCTCACCGCCGATGCCGGCCAGTCACTCTCCGGCCTGAAGGCGCTGTTTGCCGATGGCAAGGTGCCCGCCGCCGATGCGGTTGCAGGCGCCAAGACAGCAGCCGTGAATGCGCTGACCGCGATCGTCGATTTCGCCGCCCCTGACGGTCTCGACACCGCAACCGCAGGCCTCGTCTCCAAGGCCAAGGACGGTGCAGGCAAGGCGCGCGACATCATCCAGAATCTGCCTGAAAATGCCGCCGATGCGCTGGCCGCACTCACAAAGGCCGAAGCCGCGCTGACCGGATCGCCGGAAGCTGCCGGCCAGCCGGCCGCTTCCGACACAGGCCCGAAGATCCCGGCGTTCGACGTGCTGCGCGTCGAGCCCGATGGTTCGACCGTCATTGCCGGCTCGGCCGAACCGCATGGCAAGCTGGAAGTGCTTGACGGCGACAAGGTGGTCGTGACGACCGATGTCGACGGCACCGGCGATTTTGCCGCCGTTCTCGACAATCCGCTTCCCGCCGGCGACCATCAGCTCGTGCTGAAAGTGACGGGCAAGGATGGCAAGACCACGCTCTCGGAAGAAGTCGCGACCGTTTCCGTGCCGAAGGACGGCAGCGGCAGCGAACTGCTCGCCATGGTCTCCAAGCCCGGCACGGCAAGCCGCATCATTACGGCGCCGAAGGCTGAGGTCGCCAGTGCCCAGCCGCCGACCGCCAACGACGCATCCGCCGTACCTGCGGGCAATCAGCCGGCGCAGAATGGCGCTGCGAACGATCAGGTCGCCGTGCAGACCCCGGATATGCCCGCAGGCGCCAGCGATAACGCCAAGACGGCGCCGGCGGTTCCCGGCACCCAGCAGGGTGGCGGCAGCACGGCCGACGTGATGGTCAATGCCGTCGAGATCGAGGGCAACAAGATCTTCGTTGCCGGCACGACGCGCTCCAACGCCAAGGTCGTCGGTTATGCCGATGATGCGCTCATCGGCCAGGATACCGCAGGGCCGGACGGGCACTTCGTCATCGAAGGCGTGATGAATCTGTCGGTCGGCGACCACAAGATCCGCGTCGACGTCGTCGACGGCGCCGGCAAGGTGCTCGTGCGCGCCACCGTCAACTTCAACCGTCCAGCGGGCGATCAGGTCACGGTTGCCGCCCGGTCCGGCAACAATGCGAATACCAGTCAGGCGATGGTGCCGCTCGATGAAGGCCAGATCGGCAAGCTCAAGAGCGACGCAACGAAGGCCTTCGGCCTGCTGAAGGGCCTGTTTGCAGACGGCGGGGTGCCGGGTGCGGAACAGCTTGCGGCAGCGCGCTCGGCAACCGAATTCGCACTGCGCTCGATTGTCGATTTCCGTCCGGGCATCGATGCGACTGACGCCATCAAGCAGGCATCGGCTTCCGCCTCGCAGGTTGCCTCGAACGCGCTCACAGTGCTGCAGGGCCTGCCGAAGGATGCAAAGTCAGTCGGCGCGGCGCTCGACCAGCTCGGCGCGATCATTGCCCAGCTGACGGTTCCCAATGCCGCGCCCATGCCGTCGAACGAAATATCCGACGCCGGCCAGCCGAAGACGATCGAGCAGGCGCCGCTGACGGAAAACAACAATGCTGTCATCATCCGCCGCGGCGATACGCTGTGGCAGATTTCCCGCCGCGTCTACGGCCTCGGTGTGCGCTACACGACGATCTACATCGCCAACGAGGACAAGATCGTCAATCCGGACCGCATCCGCCCCGGCCAGATCTTCGGCCTGCCGAAGGATGCACTGCCCAACGCGGAGGAGCTGCATCGCAAGCGGCTCTCCGGTCAGCATCCCTGAATATCAAAACGGCGGCCCATCGGCCGCCGTTTTCCTTAGAGCGCCGTGCGTCCATTCGGACCCACAAAGGACGCTCTAACTCTTTGAATCTACGCATCAGGCTTCCGAAAATCGATTCCGATTTTCGGGCCGATGCTGTGGCGCGGGCGCGCAACACTTCGCCTATAAAATCCCTATCAATGTTGTATTCCGCCAGCCGGTATCATATCTCGCGGGAACGGCGACAGGCCGCGGCGAGAGCGGCCCTTCGGGCTGGAGACAGGCATGGCAAACAGCAAGACAGTTTCTGATACCAACCTGCTGGGAACGCTCTACAATCTCTGGCCCTATATGTGGCCGGCAGACCGTCCGGATCTCAGGATGCGGGTCGTATGGGCTTCGGTCTATCTGCTGATCTCGAAGTTCGTCCTGCTGCTGGTGCCCTATTTCTTCAAGTGGTCCACGGATGCGCTGAACGGCAAGATGGATCTGCAGGGCACACTGCCGCCGCTGCTCATCGGCGTCACCGCCCTCGTCATCGCCTATAACCTGACCCGCCTTATCCAGCTCGGCCTCAACCAGCTCAGAGACTCGCTCTTTGCCAGCGTCGGCCAATACGCGGTGCGCCAGCTTGCCTACCGTACCTTCGTGCACATGCACGAGCTTTCCCTGCGCTTCCACCTGGAACGCAAGACGGGCGGGCTTTCACGCATCATCGAGCGCGGCACCAAGGGCATCGAAACGATCGTGCGTTTCACGATCCTGAACTCGGTCCCGACCGTCATCGAATTCCTGCTGACGGCAGCAATCTTCTGGTGGGGTTACGGCTTCTCCTATCTTGCCGTCACCGCCTTTACCGTCTGGGCCTATATCTGGTTCACGATCCGCGCTTCCGACTGGCGCATCTCCATTCGCCGGGCGATGAACGACAGCGATACCGACGCCAATACGAAGGCGATCGACTCGCTCCTCAACTTCGAGACGGTCAAATATTTCGGTAACGAGGAGATGGAGGCCAAGCGCTTCGACAAGTCGATGGAGCGCTATGAGAAAGCGGCGACCGATGTGTGGACTTCGCTCGGCTGGCTGAACTTCGGCCAGGGCGTGATCTTCGGCATCGGCACGACGATCATGCTCGTTCTTTCCGCCTGGTCGGTACAGCGCGGCGAACATACGGTCGGCGATTTCGTCTTCGTCAATTCCATGCTGCTGCAGCTTTCCGTGCCGCTGAACTTCATCGGCTTCGTCTATCGCGAAATCCGCCAGGGGCTGATCGATATCGAGCAGATGTTCGATCTTCTGGAGGTCAAGGCCGAGGTTCTGGACGCGCCGGACGCGAAGGACCTCGCCATCGGCCAGGGCGCTATCTCCTTCAAGGACGTGCATTTCGCCTATGATGCCGCCCGGCCGATCCTGAAAGGCATTTCCTTCGACGTGCCCGCCGGCAAGACGGTCGCGGTCGTCGGTCCCTCGGGGGCCGGCAAATCGACGCTGTCGCGGCTGCTCTATCGTTTCTACGATATCCAGAGCGGCGCGATCACCGTCGACGGGCAGGATATACGGGGCATCACGCAGAAGAGCCTGCGCTCGGTGATCGGCATGGTGCCGCAGGATACGGTGCTGTTCAACGACACGGTGGCCTACAACATTCGCTATGGCCGCCCTTCGGCCAGCGAAGCCGACGTGAAGCAGGCCGCCGAGATCGCCCAGATCGCGCATTTCATCGAGACGCTGCCGGAGGGCTTCGAAACCAAGGTCGGCGAGCGCGGGTTGAAGCTCTCCGGCGGTGAAAAGCAGCGTGTGGCGATTGCCCGCACCATCCTGAAGGCGCCTCCGATCCTCATTCTCGACGAGGCGACCTCGGCGCTCGACACGACGACGGAGCGGGAAATCCAGACGGCGCTCGATGTCGTTTCCAGGAACCGCACGACGCTGGTCATCGCCCACCGCCTGTCTACCGTCATCGGTGCGGACGAGATCATTGTTTTGAAGAGCGGCGAGATCGCCGAGCGCGGCACGCATGCCGCCCTTCTCGAGCAGAATGGCCTCTATGCCTCGATGTGGAGCCGCCAGCGCGAGGCGACGCAGGCCGAAGAACATCTGAAGCAGGTGCGCGAGAAAGACGAGTTGGGCATCGTCAACCGGTTGGCACCGGCAAGCTGAGTATCGAAACAGGCCAAAGTGCCCGTTTTGTTGTTCAGAACCGGCGCATGAAAGCCTTGCTGATATCCGCGGCATTGCTCCTGGTGTCGTTTTTCTGTAACCAGCGGATACGAAAAACGACAGGAGGCCGGCATTCATGAGCTTGTTCGATACGGTTCGCAACACGATCGTTCCGGTGCACAAGGAAGGTTACCCCTTCGTCGCCGCCTTCTTCGTCGCGTCGCTCGTATTGGGCTGGATCTTCAAGCCGCTCTTCTGGATCGGCCTCATCCTGACGCTGTGGTGCGCCTATTTCTTCCGTGATCCCGAGCGCGTCACGCCGCAAGACGATGACCTCGTCATCTCACCGGCCGACGGCAAGGTCTCCTCGATCCAGATGGTCACGCCACCCGCCGAGCTGAACCTCGGCAGTGAACCGATGCTGCGCATCTCCGTCTTCATGAATGTCTTCAACTGCCATGTGAACCGCGCGCCGATGCGCGGGCGCATCGTCAGCATCAACCATCGGCCGGGCAGCTTCGTGAATGCCGAACTCGACAAGGCGAGCGAGGAGAACGAGCGCAACGGCCTCGTCATCGAGACCCGCCACGGGCAGATCGGCGTGGTGCAGATCGCCGGCCTCGTGGCGCGCCGCATCCTCTGCTTTTCGCATGTCAACGAACCTATCGATGCCGGCGAGCGTTTCGGCCTTATCCGCTTCGGCTCGCGGCTCGACGTGTTCCTGCCCGCCAATACCGCGCCACGCGTTTCGCTTGGCCAGACGGCGATAGCCGGCGAGACCGTCATTGCCGAATTCGCCTCGGCAAAGGGTCCGGTCATCAGTCGCCGCAGCTAATTTCAGGAGCGCGCGATATGGAACCTCCTTTTCCGCCCTTCGAACCGAACGGCCCAAACGACGATTCCGCCCGCGGGCCGCGCCTGCGCGAGATTCCGATCCGGCTCGTTGTACCGAACCTCATCACCATCCTGGCGATCTGCGCCGGCCTGACCGGCATCCGGCTCGCCTTTGAGAACCGCTACGAGCTGGCTGTCGCCATGGTGCTGGTCGCCGCCTTCCTCGATGGCATCGACGGCCGTGTGGCAAGGCTGATGAAGGCCACGTCGAAATTCGGCGCGCAGATGGATTCGCTTGCCGATATCGTCAATTTCGGCGTTGCCCCTGCCCTCGTGGTCTATGTCTATGCGCTTGATGCGGCACGCTCGCTCGGCTGGATCGCAGCACTCATCTACGCGATCGCGGCCGGCCTGAGGCTGGCGCGCTTCAACGTGATGTCGGAGCGCGAGAACCGCGCGCCCTGGCAGTCGGAATATTTCGTCGGCGTGCCGGCGCCGGCCGGCGCCATGCTGGTGCTGCTGCCAGTCTATCTGGGCTTCCTCGGCCTCTCCACCGACCGTACCTTCGCCTTTTTCTCTTCGGGCTACACGGTCCTCATCGCCTTCCTGCTCATCAGCCGCCTGCCTGTCTGGTCCGGTAAATCCGAAAGCCGGATGCGACGCGATCTCGTGCTGCCGGCCATGCTCGGCGTCGTCATCTACGTTGCGCTGCTGATGAGCTTCACTTGGGAAGTGATGGTCTTCACGGTCTGCGCCTACCTCATTTCGCTGCCCTTCGGAGCGCGGAAGTGGAAGCGCAAATATGGCACGCTGACCATCGAGGAACCCGGTGTCGGCGAGGACGACATCGGCCGCCACATCTGAGCGCTCTATTTTCTTAAGTAAGTATTAACGTACGCAGGCTTCGGTTAAGCCTCGCGAATTATGGTCCGTATTCACATTTCCTGATGAGCAATGCCTCTGTTTTGTCGCTATTGAGGACAAAAGAGCAAGATACATAAAATTCTAGGGAAACACGTAAGGAGAGTATCGTGACCTCGAAGAAGTCGGAACAGCAGCAGCAGGCAGCCAAGCCGGATCTCGCGACCAACTACCGCCCGCTCGGCCTCAAGGCCGTGGCTGCCGCCTCGATGATGGCAAAGCCGGCGCCGGTCAAGAAGCTCGCCTGAGCGGGCGCGAAGAACCGCACGCGCAGGCTGATCGCCAGCAGGTTCATGACGATGCTGATAATGACATCCGGAACCCGCCATGCCGCGGGTCCGGCAAAAATGGGCTGCAAGAGACGCGCCCCATATTCCAGCCCAAAGAACCAGACGAACGACGCCGTGGCGGCACCAAGGCCGTAGGCGAGACGATCCGTGATCCGTGCCATGACAGGCGGCCGAAAGGCTGGGCAGCTTTGCGCGACGCGTTTCAGAAGAAACTGAGCTGCCCGTCATCGGGCGTTTTCTTCTGGAGCGGCTTCGGCAGCTTTTCGAGCGGCACCGGATCGTGCAGATCCGGCCCCATATTAGAGACCTTGTTGACCTTGTCAGAGACCGGGATCGCCTCGAAAAAATCGTCCTGAACCGGCTGCATGAGATCGACGACCTCGCGCGGCTCCTGCGTCTTGCAGTCCAGCCAGCGGGAGAAATCCTCCGGCTGGATGACGACGGGCATGCGGTCATGGATCGAGGAAATGGCGCCGTTGGCCTTCGTCGTCAGGATGGCGCCGGTATCGACCTCGGACCCATCGGCCGAGGACCATGTTTCCATCAGGCCGGCAAAGGCGATCACGCCGCCACGGCGCGGCCTGATCCAATAGGCCTGCGCCTTCTCGCCGCTTTCCTTCGAAGGACGATGCCATTCATAGAAGCCGGAGGCCGGGATGAGGATGCGGCGATGACGCATGGCAGCGCGGAAAGAAGCCTTGCCGATCGCGGTTTCCGAGCGCGCATTGATCAGCAGCGGAAATTCCTTGGGGTCCTTGACCCAGCCCGGCGTGAAGCCCCAGCGCACCAGCAAAGCGCGGCGATCCGGCAGGTTGCTGCCCGGTTCCTGCCCCTCACCTGATATGACGACGAGAATCGGCTGCGTCGGCGCGATGTTGTAACGCGCCGGAAAGCCCTCTAGCTCGGCAAGGCTGAAGGTTTCGGCGATATCCTTGACCACCTCTGTCAGGGCAAAACGTCCACACATGCGGATGTCTTTGCACCCTGTCCGGCATCGGTCAAGGCGCTTTGTCCTCTGAATGGAAAGGCGCTGCACATCTTCAGCGGACTTGTTCTAACTGCGCGGCGCAAAGAGGATGATCGCCGTGCCGGCGAGGCAGACCAGCGCACCGCCGATATCCCAGCGGTCGGGAACACGGCTTTCCGCGAGCCATAGCCACAACAGCGAAGCAACGATGTAAATACCGCCATAGGCTGCGAAAGTGCGCCCAGCCGCCTCGCTCGGCACCAGAGTCAGCAGCCAGGCGAACAAGGCAAGCGACACCATACCCGGCGCCAGCCACCAGACGGGTTTTGCTAGCCGCAGCCAGGCCCAGAAGGCAAAGCAGCCGGCAATTTCGAAGAGAGCGGCAAGGGCGTAGATGAGGTAGGTCAACGGCGTCTCGCAGGAATCGTTGTGCCATATTCCACGCAATGCCGACGGTTGCGCAAGGTGCGCCGCCCGTGGGATAAGGCGGCATCACAGCAAAGCGTGCGAAACAATGACCTCCCAGGCCAAACCCGCCTCTTCCGCCATCCTTGAACGTGATGGCCGGTTCCTTCTCGTGCTCAGGCGAAACCCGCCTTCGGCCGATATGTATGCGTTTCCCGGTGGACGAGGCGAACCCGGCGAGACGCCCGAGGAAACGGCACTGCGCGAATTTCTCGAAGAGACCGGCATTCAGGCACGAAACCCGCTGCTGTTCTCCACCTATGACTTGAAGACGCATGCGCCCGATGGCAGCATCAGCAGCCATTTCTTCCTCTCCGTCTTCCGCGTCGAGGCGGATCGCCATCTGGTGGCTGAAGCCGCTGACGATGCTGCGGCGATCGGCTGGTACAGCGTGGAAGAGATCCGGCGCATGCCAGTGCCGCAAAGCGTGCTCGAATGCGCAGAGCGGCTGTCGGCCGGTGAATGAGGCGCACTCGCTAGAATAGAAGTGGAAACTGCCCTATCCGCCTTGTTCCTGTCATGCTCCCTGTATCAACTGGGGAGCATGATTCCCGTTCGACGCGTTGTCTTGTCATCTCTCGTCTTTGGCGGCCTCGTCTGGGCCGGTCCCACAATGGCGCAAGGAGGGGCACAAGGAGGGGCGCAGGGTGGCAAGAATGCGCCTCCGCCGCCAGAGGAGATCGTGCCGCAGGTCGCGATCGTACCCTATGACGACAAGCTGGCGCGGCTCGCGGAGGTTCTGGGTTCGGTGCATTACCTGCGCACGCTGTGCAAGGCGCCGGGGGCTGACGAATGGCGGAGCGACATGCAACAACTGCTTGATTCTGAAACGAATGGAGAGCCGCAGCGCAAGGAAAAACTGACCGCAGCCTTCAATCGCGGCTACCGCGCTTTTGCCTCGGTTTATACGGATTGCACCCAGGCGGCCATCGTGGCAGAAGAGCGCTACCGTAACGAAGGTGCAACACTTGCCACAGAAATTACTTCGCGCTTCGGAAATTAACGTTTAATTAACCTGTTTTCGCATGCGCACGTGTCGTTTTGGGAAAAGGCTGTTAGTGTTGTTAACGTAGCGGTAAGACATGAGAAGTGCTGAGGAAAAGATAATGGAACCAAGCCTCAACGACATCGACGACATGATCGTCCACGAAAAGATGCAGGCGGCTCTGGAATACCAGAACGAGGCTTGGGCCGACGGCATGGCCGACGGCATCGAGCCTGAGATCATTGCCGATGCCGCGATTGCCCATGCACTGCGCGAGACGATCAGACTGCATGGAGAAGGTAGCGCCGAGGCCTTGCTGGACTCGCTGCGTGATCGCATGCTGGCAGGTGAGTTTTCCACCAACAGGACCCTGCAATAAGGGCAATACAGAGAGTCTCATGCGTACCGGTAAAGATATTTCCTCGCGAATCCCGCTCGCGCCGGTCCTGCTTGCCGTCGGCCTTGCCGCAGGCAGCGTGCTGTCCGCATCTTCCGCCTACGCGCTTTCCGAACTTCAGAAGATTCCGGGCCAACCCGATGCGCCGGCCACAGCGCAACAGGGCCAGCAGCAACCGGCTGCACCACAGAACGGCTCTTCCGGCATTCCCCAGCCCGATCCGCTCGTCAACAAGCAAGGCGGCCAGAGCGTCGACAAGACACCGGGCGCATCCGACGATTCCAAGGCCGTCGACGTGATCTACGACATCAGCAAGGTGCCGGAGCCAGTGCGCAAGATGCGCGAACAGATCGTCGAGGCTGCCGCATCAGGCGATCTCGAACGCCTGCGCCCGCTGATGGGGACCGGTGCCGACCAGACGCAGGTGACGGTCGGCGAACCCACTGACGATCCGATCGGCACGCTGAAGGATCTCTCGGGCGATCCCGACGGCGACGAAATCCTCGCCATCATGCTCGACGTCATCTCGACCGGCTTCGTGCATGTCGGACAGGGCACGGCTGATGACATGTATGTCTGGCCCTATTTCGCCGAGAAGGACCTGAAATCGCTGACCCCGCCGGAACGCGTGGAACTGCTGCGCATCGTCACGGCAGGCGATCTCTCCGATATGCAGGAGTTCGGCGGCTATAATTTCTATCGCGTCGGCATAACGCCCGACGGCAAATGGAAGTTCTTCACTGCGGGCGACTGACGCCGCAACGCTTGCACCGTCAGCCTCAAAGACATACCTCTGAGCGATCACCAACGCGACAGGTTTCGCCATGCCAGCCGTATTCCTGAAAGACCGCTCGCTCATTGCCGTCGGCGGCGAAGAAGCAGAGTCCTTCCTGCAGAATCTCATCACCACCGACATCGTTTCGCTCGGCGCGGACGAGGCGTGGCCGGGCGCATTGCTGACGCCGCAAGGCAAGATCCTCTTCGACTTCATGATCTGGCGCGACGGCGACGGCTTCGTCATCGAAACGGATGCGGCCCAGCGCGAAGCCCTGCTCAAACGGCTGACCATGTACCGCCTGCGCGCGCCGGTGACGCTGACGCCTGACGCCGAGGATGGTGTGACCGTTTCGTGGGGCGAGGATGCTGGGGACGGCGCTAAAGACAGCCGATTCTCCAAGGCGGGCGTCACGCTTTTGCGCCGCGCCGGCCATCATGGCAGCTCTAACGAGGCCCTCTACGATGCATTGCGCATCAAACATGGCATCGTGATATCAGGGCCTGATTACGCGCTTCAGGACGCCTTTCCGCATGACGTGCTGATGGATTTCAATGGCGGCCTCTCCTTCAAGAAGGGCTGCTATGTCGGCCAGGAAGTGGTGTCCCGCATGCAGCATCGCGGCACGGCAAGACGCCGCGTCGTGACCGTGTCGGCAGGCGCAGCGCTGCCGGCCAGCGGCACTGAAATCACGGCTAATGGCAAGCCCGTCGGCACGCTCGGCTCCGTCGAGGGACAGAGTGGACTGGCGATCGTGCGCATCGACCGCGCCGGCGAGGCGATCGCATCGGGCACGCCGCTGCTTGCCGGCGATGTTTCCGTGACGCTCAGCCTGCCGGCCTGGTCCGGCCTCAGCTTCCCGACCTCCTCGGACGAGGCCAGCGCGTGACGGTTGCGAAGGCTCCACGCGCCTGGCAACGCATGCTGTCCGGCCGGCGGCTCGATCTGCTCGACCCCTCGCCGCTCGATGTCGAACTGACCGATATCGCCCACGGGCTCGCGCGCGTCGCCCGCTGGAACGGCCAGACGTCGGGCGATCATGCCTTTTCGGTCGCGCAGCATTGCCTTGTCGTCGAGTCCATCTTCCGGCATTTCAACGAGGCCACGCCCGGCGATTGCCTGATGGCGCTGCTGCATGACGCGCCGGAATATGTGATCGGCGACATGATCTCGCCTTTCAAGGCCGTTGTCGGCGGCGGATACAAGACCGTCGAAAAGCGGCTGGAGGCCGCCGTGCACCTGCGCTTCGGCCTGCCGCCGCACCCTTCGCGCGATCTCAAGGACAAGATCAAGAAGGCCGATACGATCGCCGCCTATTTCGAAGCGACGGTGCTTGCCGGCTTCACGCCTGCGGAAGCGCAGAAATTCTTCGGCCAGCCGCGCGGCATCACCAGGGACATGCTGTTGATCGATCCCCTGCCTGCACTCGAAGCACAGCGGCTTTTCTGCGAGCGTTTCGCCGAGATCGAGGCGGAGCGGATCGTGACCCCATGACCGTGATCGTGGTTTCCCCGCTTTCGCGTATCGCCGAGATGGCGGTGCGGCACAAGGCGCGCGAAATGATCAGCCTGATGGCGAAGGAACAGGCCTTTCACCGGCCGGGCATCATCCAGGCCGACCGGCACCTACTGCTCAATATGAACGATATCACCTTCAAGGGCACCGGCGATCTCGTGGCGCCCGACGAGAAGCATGTGCGGGCGATCATCGATTTCGCCGCCGGCTGGCAGCAGCAGGCGCCACTCCTGATCCATTGCTGGATGGGCGTATCGCGCTCGCCCGCCGCAGCATTGATTGCCGCCCTGTCGCTCGCGCCGGAGCAGGAAGATGCGGCACTTGCCCGACGGCTGCGCGCCGCCTCGCCCTATGCGACACCGAATGCACGGATCATCGAAATCGGCGATGCGCTGCTTGACCGGCGCGGGCGGCTCGTCGACGCCGTGAGAGCGATCGGCCGCGGTGCGGAGGCCGACGGCAACGCGCCCTTCGTGCTGTCCGTCGGAGACAATTCGAACGGTTGACGCTCCTCACCCCTGCCCCATCTTGCCCTCGACGAGGCATCCGAGGAGCACGTGATGGAACAGCAGGCCACCGACCTTATCATCGCAACCCGCTCGGCACTCGATCAGGCGAGTGCGCTTGCCGTGCAATATTCCTTCTCCATCCTCGGGGCGATCATCCTGCTCATCGTCGGCTGGGTGGCGGCGAGCCTCATCAGCCGCTGGGCCTATGAGGGCATCTCGCGCGTGCGCGGCATCGACGAGACGCTCGCCCGTTTCTTCACCAATGTCGTGCGCTATGCGATGCTGGTGTTGGTCTTCGTCACCGTTCTCGGGCAGTTCGGCGTGCAGACGGCATCGATTATCGCCACTCTCGGCGCCGCCGGCCTTGCCGTAGGTCTTGCGCTGCAGGGGACGCTGCAGAATATCGCTGCCGGCATCATGCTGCTGGTGCTGCGACCCTTCCGGGTCGGGGAATATATCGAGACGAGCAGTATCTCCGGAACGGTGCTGGAGATCGGCCTGTTCGCCACGGAACTGAAGACGGGAGACGGCCTTTACCGGCTGGCGCCCAATTCGACGCTGTGGAATACGCCGATCACCAATTACAGCCGTCAGCCGACCCGGCAGAACGAAGTGAAGATCAACATTACGCATCAGGAGGATCTCGATCTCGCCATGGAGACGCTGATGAAGCTTGCAACCGCCGATAAGCGCGTCCTCAAGACACCGGCGCCGAGCGTCTTCATCGATAGTCTCAGCGACAGTGCGGTCAGCGTGACGTTGCGCTACTGGGCATCGACAGGCGACTGGTGGGGCCTGAGCCGCGACATGATCAAGCGCGTCAAGCTTGCCTTTGACAAGAGGGGCGAGGCTGGCGACGCTCCGGCGGAAGTTTCGAACGCTCCCGTTCCCGAACCGCCACCAGAGGAAGCGCAGGCCAGGGTTTCGGCCCGCAAGAGGACGCCGAAGACGTCCCCGCAGACGCAGCCATAATCTATTTGATCACGCCGCAGGCAATCCTGTCGCCCCCGCCGCCCGAAGGCTGGCTTCGGTAATCGTCGGAATTGGCATGCACCATCAGCGCGCGGCCGCGCACGCCATCCGTCTTGCCGTCAAGCGAGATCATGGTGTCGAAGACCTGGGCGCGCAGGATACCGTCCTGCCCGACATACTGGTTCGGCATGTCGCCGGCATGCGGGCCTTTGGCGGCGAGGAAGCCATGCTCGGCCTTGGTCGGATTGAAATGCCCTCCGGCGGATTCGTGATGGGTTGCGGCATCGCAGCGGCCGGTTTCATGGATATGGAAGGCGACCCATTTATTGATCGGCAGGCCGGAGATTTCCGCCTCGATGAAAACGCCGCCATTGGCGGCAGCCGTCAGCGTGGCGCGTCCGGCCTCCTTGCCGTCAGGGCCGACAAAATTCGCCGTCGCCGTCTGCTTGTTCTGAGCAAAGCCTTGGGGCGCCGCCGCAAGCAGGCCGAGGGCAGCGATGGTGCATATGATTTTCATCGGGTTTCCTTCCATTTCGGGGACTTCGTCCCAACGCCTCACGAGGGAAGGTGTTCCTGCCTGCATAAAAGGCAAGAAAAAGCCGGCCACGGGCCGGCGGGATCGTTCAGCTTGGGCCGGCCCAGGCTCAGGCGGCGATATCGAGATCGAATTCGCCGTAGGTATTGCGATAGATCTGCATGGCCTGATCGTCGGCATCAGGGAGAACCTGCTGCAGTGCATAGGGAACGGCCATGCCGGTCGCCGAGCCGTTGTCGCGATATTCCATCACCAGCGCGACGAGGCTGCTCGGATATTTCGGCTGCATATTGCCAGCATCATCGTCTTCGAGAAATTCCCTGATAATGCCGGGCTTCTCATCCGCCGCGCGTTCCGTGCGGCTCAGCACACCGTCGCCATTGGCGTCGAGCCGCGAGAGCGTTGCCAAATATGCATAAGAGATGTCTGAAACTGATGAAAGAGCAGTCATACAAACCTCCGTTCACCGCTTCTACCGGTGAGAGTCTGCACGCAATACGCGGGTGGAAAATATCAAGGCTGATCTGTTGGTTAAACTGATTTGCAGCTTCGGTCAATAAGCTGTTAACTATCGATTAACCATAGTTGACAAAGTGTAACGACCCATTCCAGCGGCTGTTTCACTTTCCCTTGGGAAACCGGGTTTCTTCATTATTTCAGTAGTTTGCGAGATACAAACAAATTGCCGGCTAGCGATAAAGAGCCGCCCAGTTGCAACCGATTATTAATCGGGGCGGTAGAAGATGCCGCATGCGGGTTGCTGGAAGTTGCCGCTTGCCGCTTACAAAAATTTGATTCTCGCATTCATTTTAGAAAGGTCTTTTTATGCCCGGCGCGATATGGCAGCTTTGCCAATCGAAGACGCCTTCGCCTTTTGCCATGCTTCCACCGCAACCGTCCCATGAGGGGACTCGTGCGCATGAAAGCTGAGACGCTTTTCTGGCAACAGTGCACGCAGGCCGTCAAGCAGGACGGATCGATCGATGCCGAGCATCTGATGGAGCTCGTCATCGCGACCTATCGCAGCCATCAAAGCGAATATGATGTAATCGAGCAGAGCACCGAGACGCTGCTCAATGAAAACCGCGACCTGAAGAATACGATCGGCTCCACCACACAGGCGCTTGCAGAACAGCGCAAACTCTTCGAAATCGTCCTGAACAACCTGCCGCTCGGCCTCAGCGTGTTCGATGCGGACCAGCGGCTGACCCTTTCCAACCTGCGCTTCCGCCAACTCTTCGGCTTTACCGAAAGCGATGTCACGCCCGGCACGACGATTGCCGACCTGATGCACAAGACGCGCGGCACTGAGCAGACCAATGCCAGGACGCGTGGCAAGAAGGACGGCCAGGAAGCCTCTTCGAAGGCAGGGCGCATCCGCAGACGCGAATGGCTGATGGATGACGGCCGCATCATCCAGAGCGTGGTCACTATCCTGGCCGACGGCAGCAACATCGCTATCCATGCCGACGTTACAGAAGACCGCAAGGCTGCCGAGCGCATCACCTATCTCGCCCATCACGATCCCCTGACCGGCCTGCCGAACCGCATTCGCTTCCGCGAGCAGCTGGATGCCGCCCTTGCCGAGCGCAAGGAGGATGAGCAGATCGCGCTCGTGCATCTCAATCTCGACCGGTTCAAATCGATCAACAATACGTTGGGTGTTTCAGCCGGCGACAAGATCCTGCAGCAGGTGGCAGAGCGCATCCGTGCCTCGGCCGGCTCAGAGAATATCCTTGCCCGTCTCGGCTCGGACGAATTCGCAATCCTGCAGACGCGACGCCAGCAGCCGTGGAACATCACCGCGCTCGCCGACCAGATCCGCCGTGAGCTCAGCGAACCCTTCTTCCGCGGCGACAAGCAGGTGGAACTCAGCGTTTCCATGGGCATTTCGATCGCCCCTGGCGATGCTGTCGAGACCGACAAGCTGCTGCGCAATGCGGCGGTCGCCCTGTCCCATGCCAAGGCGGACGGGCGCCGGCACGAGCGCTTCTTCACCGGAGAGATGAACGAGAAGATGCAGGCCCGCCATGCGCTGGAGGCCGATCTGCGCGCTGCAGTGCAGAAGGAGGAATTCGAGCTTCACTACCAGCCGCTCTACGACCTGACGCAGCATCGCATCTGCGGCTTCGAGGCGCTGATCCGCTGGAATCATCCGGTGCGCGGCCGCGTCTCGCCTATGGAGTTCATTCCGCTGGCTGAAGAGGTCGGCCTCGTCGTCGATATCGGCCGCTGGGTTTTGCGCCGCGCCTGCAACGATGCAGCGCAATGGCCCGAAGATATCAAGATCGCCGTCAATGTCTCGGCCATCCAATTTTCCAGCAGCGACCTGCCGCAGGATGTCAGCGAGGCGCTTGCCGCCGCCGAACTCTCGCCGTCGCGTCTCGAACTGGAGATCACCGAAAGCGTGCTGATGGAAAATCTCGATGAGGCATTGCCGATCCTGCATGCGCTCAAGGAGCGCGGCATCCGCATCTCCATGGACGATTTCGGAACCGGCTATTCGTCGCTGAGCTATCTCTCGAGCTTCCCCTTCGACAAGATCAAGATCGACAAGTCCTTCGTCAACGACATCGTCGAGAACAAGGAAGCGCATGCGATCATGCGCGCGATCATCCTGCTCGGCGACGCACTCGGCATGCGCGTGACCGCAGAGGGCGTGGAAACCGCACAGCAGATGGCGCTGCTCGAACGCGAGGCATGCGACGAAATCCAGGGCTATTACATCAGCCCGCCAAAACCCTTCGGCGACGTAGCTCACATGCTTTCGATGCCGCCAAAGAAGAATGGCAGCGTTACGCCGCCCGTCAAACCCCGATACTGATTTCGGCACGTTGCGACTCGCCAGCCAAGCCGTTATCGACAGGAAACGATCCCTTCGAAAACCGGTGACGACGATGTTCAAGGCCGAAGCTTTCTTCCCCCATGAAGCGCTTGCTGCGGAGCTCATACCCCATGCAACGGAGGGTGACGACGGGTCCCACGATCTCGCCCATATCCTGCGTGTCTTCCGCAATGCCATGCGCATCCATGCTGCGGAAGGCGGCAAGGGCCAGGTGCTCGCGGCTGCCGTGCTGCTGCACGATTGCGTCGCCGTCGAGAAGAATTCGCCGCTGCGCGCCCAGGCGTCGGCGCTCGCCGCGGAAAAAGCGTCACGGATATTGAAAGAGCTTGGATGGGACGATGAGGATATCGCTGATGTCGCCCATGCGGTGACGGCGCACAGCTTTTCGGCAAATGTGCCGCCGGAAACGCTGGAGGCGAAAATCCTGCAGGATGCCGACCGGCTGGATGCCATCGGCATGGTGGGTGCTGCCCGCTGCTTCTATATAGCAGCGCGGCTTGGGTCCGGCCTCTACGATCCTTTCGATCCGGCTGCTGAGAACCGGCCGCTCGATGACAAGCGTTATGCGATTGACCATTTCCAGACGAAGCTGTTCAAACTGGCGGATGGTTTCCAGACCCCGACCGGGCGCGAACTGGCCGCAGCCCGCGACAGGAGCCTGCGCGACTTCCTCGCTGCATTTATGGACGAAATATAGGAGCCTATGATGCGTGTCAGCGATCTCTTCGTCTATCCGCTCAAGAGCGCCCGCGGCATCGCCCTGCCCTTTACGGACATAGACGCCTATGGCCTGCCCGGCGACCGGCGCGCGATGGTGACGGACCCGGATGGCCACTTCATCACCCAGCGCGAGCTCCCAACCCTTGCTCAGATCGAGGTTCGGCCCGAAGCCGGAGCCTTCCGGCTGCGGATGGAGGGCAAGCAGAAGATCGCCGCAGCACCGCCGCATCCGGACCGGCGACTCGATGTCATCGTCTGGAAATCGGCCGTCAGCGCCGCCGTTGCTGACGATGAGAGCAACGCCACGCTTTCGGAATGGCTCGGCCGCGCAGTGAAACTCGTCTTCTTCGACGGCAAGGCAGAACGGATGGCCAATGCCGAATGGGCGGGCGAAGGCACGCCGGTGACTTTTACCGATGGCTACCAGATCCTGGTGACGACGACGGGATCGCTGAAGGCGCTCAATGCCGATCTTGCCGACCATGCCGAAGGCGGCGTCGGCATGGAGCGCTTCCGGCCGAATATCGTCATCGACACAGACGAGGCCTGGGCCGAGGACCGCTGGGCGGCAATCGAAATTGCGGGCATCCGCTTCGACCTCGTCAAACCCTGCGCCCGGTGCATCATGACGACGCAGGACCAGTTGACGGGCTCACGCGAAGTGCCGAACCCCATGCCCGCCATGGGCCGCATCCGAATGTCGGGCGACCGGCGCGTTCCCGGCCCGCTTTTCGGCTGGAACGTCACCCCGCGCGGCACCGGCAGGGTCACGATCGGCGACGAGGTGAAGATCCTCGAGACGCGGCCGGACGGTTGGACCTTCAAGGTTCGCGCCCGAGCCTAAAACCTCAGACGCGGGCCAGCGCCGCGTCGATCTCCGCCATCACCTCTGCCGGCAACGGACCCTTTTCCAGTGCGCCGGCATTTTCCTCGACCTGAGCCACGGTCCGGAAACCGGGAATGGGCAAAGTGCGCGGCGAGCGCGCCCAGAGCCAGGCGAGCGCGCCCTGCGTCAGCGTGCGTCCATCAGATGTAAGCAGGCTGCGCACGGCGTCGAGCCTTGCTGCAAATTCCGGCGCGATACGGCCATCTTTGAAATAGACCATCCATTCGAGTGCCGCACCGCGCACGTCCTTGGCGCCGACGGCCTTGTCCGGCGTGAACTTACCTGTCAGCAGGCCCATGGCCAGCGGGCCGCGATTGATGGAGATGAGACCGTTCGTTTCGACGACATCGATCATCTGAGGCACGGGCTCGAAGACATTCATCGTGTGCTGGATCGAGACGAAGCCCGGCCGGCCGGCATGGCGGGCGGCGCGGTCAGGAAAATCCGTGCTCCAGCCGAAGGCATCGATCTTGCCCTCCGCCCGCAGGGCCTCCAGCGTATCGAAGACTTCGTCGGACTGTTCCAGCGGAAAATCGTTGAGGTGGAATTGCAGGAGGTCGAGACGCTCCCGCTTCAGACGGCTGAGCGACGTCTCGACCGACTGGCGAATGAAGGCCGGATCGGCAAAGGCGCCGGTCGCCTGTTTCGTCTCCGGATTGGTGGCAAAGCCGAATTTGGTGGCGATAATGATATCGGCGCGATTGCCGATTGCCTGCCCGAGGACCTCTTCCGAATGGCCGGCACCGTAATTCGAGGCCGTATCGAAGAAGCGGATACCAAGGTCGATCGCGCGATTGATCGCGGCGACGGATTCATTGTCGTCCACCTCGCCCCAGCCGAGCGGCGTATCACCGGCAAAGAACGGACCGCCGATCGCCCAGCAGCCCATGCCGAGGCGGGGAACTTCCTGCCCATTCCAGAGCTTGATGGTGGTCGATGTTTTGGGCTTGGTCAGCATGGCTTCCTCCTTGAGCACTTAGAGCCTTTCCTGATCGAATCCTTATCGAATGGAGAGATAGGGGCGCTGGGGATGCGGGTAAACCGCCAAAACTGAAGACTATTTTGCAAGGATGAAAAGCCGCTCAGGCAGAGAGCTCGTCCGACCGAGAAAGCGTCCGTGCAGCCGGGTTCAAGGCCTTGAGTGCTGCTTGGACGAAGCCCTCACGCGCTGCCGAAGCCTCCAGGCCACGCGGCTCATAGACATGGCGATGCAGAAAGAATCCAGTCAGACGGAATGCCGCCGTGAGGCTCTCGTAATCGGCCGCCTGGTTTTCCTGAACACTTAGAAAGGCCGGCAAAAGCAGCATCTTGTCGGCCCAGGGCTCTCCGGCGCCGCGACTGACGGCGCGGCCGGATTTTGGCGAGACATAGGCGAGATCGGTGCGGGTGCCGGTCGCGGCACATTCCGAGAGGTCGAGGCCGAAGCCGAGATCGTTCAACACGGCGAGTTCGAAGCGTACGAAGAGTTCGCCGGCATCGGCAGGATTGTGGAGATGATCGAGAATGACTTCCAGCGCCTCGAAGAGATGCGGATGCGGATCGCGCTCCGGTAACAGGCGCAGCAATGCGCCCATGGCCTGCACGCCATAGACGGCGGTTGCCGTCTCCATCAGCCGCGCGGCGCGCAGCTTCACCGGCTCGAGGCGGAATTCACCGAGATGCTCATCCAGCCGGGCGCGCCAGGTGACTTCCACCTCGTTGCCGGGCTGCAACACCGGCTGCATGGTGCGCGAACGGCCGGAGCGAACGAGACCAAGGTGACGACCGCGATCACGCGTCATCACCTCGGCGATGACGCTCGTCTCGCCGTGGCGCTTGACGCCAAGAATGATCGCCTGATCCTGCCATTGCATCGGAAAACCGTCCTTCAGCCTGCCGATTCACTTTAAAACCTTTCCCCGTCAGATTGAAGCGTTCTGACCGGGAAAGGCTCCAGGAAGGCTGGAGCCCTTTTATTCGGCCGGCGACGGGAAAAGCTTTTGAAGGAAGTCGCGCATCGCGTTCTCGTCGAAAGGTTTGACGAGAAGCGGCACGTCCTGAAGGTCGATCGGAAAATCCTGCGTATCGGAATAGCCGCTGACGAAGCCGAAGGGGATGTTGGCCTGCGACAGATCTCGCGCGAAATCGAAGCTCAGCGCCTCGCCGAGATTCACGTCGAGTAGCGCGAAATCGTAATCCGCAACCTGAATTGCATCCCTCGCCTGATCGAGGCTATTGGCAATATCAATGGTATCAGCACCGACGAGACGCAGGATATCCTCCGCCTCCATTGCGATGATCAGACTGTCTTCCAGGACCAGAACACGGGTTGTTGCGTTCATGATCTCCATGCCCCTCGTGAAGCGCAAATATTGCAGCGCTTCGGCCTCTTTGCAAACATCATTCCGTCGGTGCCCCGCCTGGACCTTTGACGGTGGTTGCCCACCATAACTGAATAGCCACATTTTCGTCTCCGGTCGATAAAAACGAAAGTCGGAGGAAAGATGACGCGACTCTAATTTTCCCGGCGTCATTTTGCATTTAAAAAAGACATTGATCTGCTCGAGCAGCTATATGAAAGGACGTTTCCCGTCGCTCAGGCCTTCCCAGCCGGCCATCCGCATCAGACCCTCCCCGTCCTGCACCTCGCAGCCACGCTCCTGCCAGCGGATGAGGCTGCGTGCCGCAAGCTTTTTCAAAGTCTTGTTGGTGTGAACGATCGAAAGACCGAGTGTGTCGGCGATATGCTGCTGGGTGATCGGAATGAGATTGCGGCCATTGAAAAGGCTAAGCTTTCTGGCGCGCTCGAAGAGGAAGGCAATCAGATAGGCGGCTCTTTCGAGCGCAGTGCGGCGGCCGATGCTCAAGAGGTGTTCATCGAGAATACGCTCTTCCTGCGCCGCGATCCAGGTAATGTCGAAGGCAAGCGAGGCGTGCCGGTTATAAAGGGTCATCAGCTTGTCGCGCTCGAAGACGCAGAGCGATACCGGCGACAGGGCCTCCACAGAATGCTGCATCTCGCCCATGATCGTGCCCTGCAGGCCGATCAGGTCGCCCGGCATGACGTAGTTCAGGATCTGTCGGCGGCCATCCTCCAGCATCTTGTAGCGGAAGCCCCAGCCGGACAGCACGGTAAAGAGGTGGGCGCTGTGGGCGCCTTCGACGAGGATGGTTGCGCCGGCATCGGCCGCCAGTTCCCCTCTCTTGAACTTCGAGACGAATTCCAACTCGTCCCGGCTGAACTCCCGAAAATGCGGCAATGACCGCAACGGACACTGCTCGCAGGGCGTCTTGAAGGAATGGGTAGGTTTTGCCGTCGCCATCTTGTCCCTGCTGTCGCAAAACCCGGCGCTGCAGGGTGCAGCGCCGTTGGCGGATCAATGCGCAGGCAGGCCGATTTGTTCCTTGGAACAGGCAGCGATTTTTACACGGAAACAAGGGGCTGAGTGCCCCTTGTCAATTTTCTTGTCGAACTAGCGCGGAAATTCGAGGCCCATTTCACGAAAGCGCTCGGGATCATCGCCCCAGTTCTCGCGCACCTTGACGAACAGGAAGAGATGGACGGGCTGTTCGAGGATTTCCGACAATTCCTTGCGTGACGCCGACGAGATCGCCTTGATCGTTTCGCCGCCTTTGCCGAGCGCAATCTTCTTCTGGCTGTCTCGCTCGACATAGATGACCTGTTCGATGCGCACGGAGCCATCCTTGCGTTCTTCCCACTTCTCCGTCTCGACATGCGAGGAATAGGGAAGCTCCTGATGCAGGCGCAGGAACAGTTTCTCGCGCGTGATTTCGGCGGCAAGCTGGCGCATCGGCAGGTCGGAAATCTGATCTTCAGGATAATACCAGGGGCCTTCCGGCAGGGTCTTTGCCAGATAATCCATCACGTCGTCGCAGCCGGAACCGTTTTCGGCCGAGATCATGAAGGTCTGGTCGAAATCGACCTTCTGGTTTGCTGTGGCAGCGATCGCCAGAAGCAGTTCGCGATTGACCCGGTCGATCTTGTTGAGAACCAGGATCTTCCTTTGCGGAACGTCCTTCAGGCTTTCGAGGATGGCTTCGGCATCGCCGCGCAGGCCACGCTCGCTGTCGATCAGCAGCATGATGAGATCGGCATCTTTGGCACCGCCCCAGGCAGACGTCACCATGGCGCGATCAAGACGGCGGCGCGGCTTGAAGATGCCGGGCGTGTCCATGAAGACGATCTGCGCATTGTTGTGGATGGCAATGCCGCGCACGACGGCGCGCGTCGTCTGTACCTTGTGGCTGACGATCGACACCTTGGCGCCGACGAGACGATTGACCAGCGTCGATTTGCCGGCATTGGTGGGGCCGATCAGGGCGACGAAGCCCGAATGCGTCGGATTGCTTTCAGCAGCGCGATCGGCTGCCATTTCGTTTTCTTCTGTCATTGATCCCGTCAGTTTCCGGCAGATGTCGGCTGCCAAATGCCTTCACGCTCGAGCATTTTCGTCGCGGCGACCTGTTCTGCAGCGCGCTTGGAACGCTCTACGCCTGTTTCCGGTGCCACACCAGCCACTTCGACCGTCACCTTGAAGCGCGGATCATGATCCGGTCCGCTGCGATCTTCAACCCGGTAGACGGGTGTGACGCCATATTTGGCGTGCGACCATTCCTGCAGCTCGGTCTTGGCGTCACGGCGGGCGCCATCGGCGCGCACCGCCCTGCCCTCCCAATAGCGCAGGATGAAACGACGGGCGACTTCCAGGCCGCCATCGAGATAGAGCGCGGCGATCAGGCTTTCGACGACATCGGCGCGCACATTCATCATGCGCTTGCCGGTGAGTTTCTTCACGTCGGCGCCGGTGCGGATATAGAGGTGGAGATTGAGTTCGTCGGCAACTGCCGCACAGGTTTCGGCGCTGACAAGCTGGTTCAGGCGCACCGAAAGCTCGCCCTCCGCCGCAGCGCCGAAAGTGCGGAATAGCAAATCGGCGATACAGAGCCCAAGAACCCTGTCGCCGAGAAATTCAAGCCGCTCGTAATTGCCCTTGTCGGTGCGCGCGCTGGCATGAGTCAGCGCGCGATCCAGACGTTCCTTCTCGGCAAATTCATGCCCGATCAGGGTTTCAAGCTTTGCGCGGTCCGCCGCTGAGAGCGTCTGCGCCTTGCTCATTCAACAACCTTGAAGAGGCGGTCCCAACGCATGTTGGTCGGCCATTTCCAGATTTCGCGGAAGGACGTGTCGTTGCCGAGCGAGAAGAAGATGACGCTGGCGCGGCCGACGAGATTTTCCGCCGGGACGAAGCCGACATCGAAGCGGCTGTCGAGCGAGTTGTCGCGGTTATCGCCCATCATGAAGTAATGGCCTTCCGGAACGATGAACTCGCGGGTGTTGTCGCCGCGCGACACCGGCGACTGGTCGAGCGTGTCATAGGTCTTGCCATCATCCAGCGTCTCGCGGAATACCGGTACGTCCTGACCCGGATCGAGCTTGTAGTCGGAGTTGAAAGTACCATCCGGTACCTTCGGAACCGGCTTGCCGTTGATGTAGAGAATACCGTCGGTAACCTGGATATGGTCGCCCGGCAGGCCGACGACGCGCTTGATATAATCGACATCAGGATTCGGGGGGAAACGGAACACGACGATATCGCCGCGCTTCGGATCGGAGCCGAAGATGCGGCCGCTGAAGATGTCGGGCGAGAAAGGCAGCGAATATTTCGAATAGCCGTAGGCAAACTTGTTGACGAAGATATAGTCACCGACGAGCAGCGTCGGCATCATCGAGCCCGAAGGAATGGTAAAGGGCTGGAACAGGACAGTCCTGATAATCATCGCCAGGAGAAGAGCCTGGATGATGACCTTGATGTTTTCCCAGAGGGCGTTCGGCTTGGCTTCGACTTTTTCGGACACGCAGTCTTATTCCTTCAAGACGCCATGAAGGCGCATTTCTTTCTGATGTTCTCTCTAGCGACTTCGACCGGTGGCGGCAATAACGACGGCGGTAAAAGCGACGAGAGGTCGCCATCATACGGTATCCGGCAGCGCTTCGATGATCACAAAAGCCTGAGCCAAGGGATAATCATCGGTTATTGTCAAATGAATGGCCGCCTTATGGCCGGCGGGCAGCATGGCCTGAAGAACGGCTGCGGCACCGCCCGTCAGTTGCATGGTCGGCTTGCCGCTCGGCAGGTTGACCACGCCCATATCCTTCCAGAAAACGCCCTGCGACAACCCCGTGCCGAGCGCCTTGGAGCAGGCCTCCTTGGCGGCGAAACGCTTGGCATAGGATTCGGCACGGTTGGCGCGGCGGTCCGAACGGGCACGCTCGATCTCGGTGAAACAGCGATGCGTGAAGCGGTCACCGAAGCGCTCGATGGATTTCTCCACGCGGCGGATGTCGATGAGGTCGCTGCCAATGCCGATGATCATGCGAGGGGCCTTTCGGGATGAATTCTGCTTGAGTTCAGACGGTCGGCATCTCGGTGACGGGATCGGCGAGCCGAAGACGCGCACGCTCCATCAGCCGCGCACGGCGGCGCGTCTGAAAACCCCTGACGGTGTAGAATGTCAGCGCATAAAGCGCAACCGAGGTGAGAGCAGCCGGCGGGATGGCGCCGATCAGCATCGGCTCCAGCACCGGTTTCCAAAGCTCGGTGAAGTGCAGCTTATGAAAGAGTTCGGCGAGATCGATCGTCTGCCCGCCCATCTGAGCCTGGCGGCTGAGCAGCAGGTGACCGACTTCCCAGGTGATGCCCCAGATGAAGGGATAGGTCAGCGGATTGCCGAAAGCCGCGCAGCCGAGGGCTGCGGCCACCATGTTTCCCGACAGGAAATAGGTGATGACGAAGGCCATGACGAAATGCACGCCGATAAAGGGTGTCCACGAAACGAAGACACCCGCGGCAACGCCCACCGCAACGGCATGCGGCGAAGCTGACAGGCGCAGAACGCGCATCATGATATAGCGTGCAGGGCGCAGAAAACCTTTTCGGGGCCATAGAAGCTCCCGCAGCTTTTCCTTAAATCCTGCTGGTTTGCGACGGCGAAATAACATGGCGCGTATTTAGTGCAGCGCACATGACCCTGACAAGAGCGGCAAATGGAACCGCTTAACAAACAGGCCGTCTCTTCTTCTTTTATTCCAAGGGGCGTGGATCATGCATAGCGCCCCCTTCCTTGCGTCAAGTATATCTCAGCGATCAGCGATTGCGGAAGATGCCGCGATCGACCTGGCGCTGACGATATTCAAGATCAATACGGTCGTGCGAGCCGTTGAGATATGCCATTTCACGTTCCTGAGCGGTCGGAGCGCGAAGGGCGCGGGCGAACTTTCTGATCGGTTCAAACATTGCTTTGCCTCATCTTCGTTTCATTTCTTGATGACCAGAAGATAGTCGCGGCAATGGTTAATTACCAACGCTGTAACCTGAACACAGCCATGCAAATGATGCATGGCTTGCCATTTCAATGTGCCGGCCCGGCCATGAAATGATCACAAAATGTGCAAATCGCAAGTCTGCGAGCGGCAATAATTTAATGAAATCCTACTCATAGAGACGCCGGACCGTCGCGATGCATTCCAGGTCCTTGAGCTGGGCAAGAAGCTGGTTGAGCTGACGCAGGTCCCAGACCTCCACTTCCAGCATCATTTCGGTGAAGTCGGTCGCCGCCCGCATCGTGTTCAGCATGCGGATGTTGACGTCGAGGCTTGCGACCGTCTGCGCCACCTTGGCGAGCGTGCCGGGTTCGTTCAGCGCATTGACCATGATGCGGGCCGTGAAGCGGGACTTGTTGGCTTCGTCGAGATCCCAGCGCACGTCGATCCAGCGGTCCGGTTGGTCATCGAAACGCTGCAACGCCGGCGACTGGATGGGATAAATGGTGATGCCCTTGCCCTTTTCCATGATGCCGACGATGCGATCGCCGGGCACCGCGCCGGTCGGCGAAAACTTGACGCCGACATTGCCGGAGAGCCCGCGGATCGGCACAATATCGGGATCGCTCTCGGTGGAGGCGCGCTCGCCATCGAGATCGGCCTTGGTCTTGCCGGGGATCTTGAAGATCATGCCCGCGGCGCTGCGGACATTGAACCAGCCCTCGTCGCCGGCCGGCTTGACGGTGACGCGCTCGTCCTGATGGTCGGGATAGACGGCACGCAGCACGTCGAGCGAGGACATCTCACCGCGGCCGACGGCGGCGATCGCGTCTTCCACATCCTTCTGCCCCAGGCGGTGGAGGGCCGGCTTCATGGCGTCGCGCGAGAAGATCTTGCCGGCGCGCTCGAAGGTGCGCTCCAGGATGCGGTGGCCGAGACCGGCATATTGCTTGCGGATCGCCATGCGTGTCGCGCGGCGGATGGCGGCGCGCGCCTTTCCGGTGACGACAATTTCCTCCCAGGCAGCCGGCGGCACCTGCACGCCGGAGCGGATGATCTCCACCTCGTCGCCATTGTTGAGGCGGGTCACCAGCGGCATGATGCGGCCGTTGATCTTGGCGCCGACGGTCGTATCGCCGATATTGGTGTGGACGGCATAGGCGAAATCGATGGGGGTCGCGCCGCGCGGCAGCGCGATCAGCTTGCCCTTCGGCGTGAAACAGAAGACCTGGTCCTGAAACAGCTCGAGCTTGGTATGTTCGAGGAATTCTTCCGGGCTGTCGCCTTCGGCAAGTGCCTCGATCGTGTGGCGCAACCAGGAATAGGCGTTGCTTTCCCGCGAAAGGATATCGCCGTCCGCATTGGTGGCACCATCCTTGTAGAGCGTATGGGCGGCGATACCGAATTCGGCGATCTCATGCATGCGCTTGGTGCGGATCTGCAGCTCGATGCGCTGCATCGACGGGCCGACGATGGTGGTGTGCAGCGACCGATAATCGTTCTGCTTCGGCGTCGAGATATAGTCCTTGAAGCGGCCGGGAACGACCCGCCAGCGCGTATGGACGATGCCGAGCGCGCGATAGCAGGAGGGGATATCCTCGACGATGATGCGGAAACCGTAGACATCGGAAAGCTGTTCGAAGGAGAGCGACTTCGACTGCATCTTGCGGAAAACCGAATAGGGCTTCTTCTGGCGACCCTTCACATAGGCGCTCGTCAGCCCGCTGGCGATCAGCAGGTCGCGCAGTTCAGCCTCGATCTTCTTGACCAGCCCCTCATTGCGCTTCGACAGTTCCTCGAGGCGCTTGGTGACGGTCTCATAGGCCTCGGGGTTCATGTGCCGAAAGGAGAGTTCCTCCAGCTCCTCGCGCATGTCCTGCATACCCATGCGGCCGGCAAGCGGCGCATAGATTTCCATCGTCTCTTCGGAAATGCGCGCGCGTTTTTCCTGCGACATATGGTCGAGGGTGCGCATGTTGTGGAGACGGTCGGCGAGCTTGACGAGCAGGACGCGCACATCATCGGAAATGGCAAGCAGGAGCTTACGAAGGTTTTCCGCCTGCTTGGCCTTCTTGGTGACGAGGTCGAGCTTCTTGATCTTCGTCAGGCCTTCGACGAGACGGCCGATATCCTCCCCGAAGAGTTCGTCGATTTCGGCGCGGGTCGCCGTCGTATCCTCGATCGTGTCGTGCAAGAGGGCGACTGCAATCGTCGATTCATCGAGATGCATGTCTGTCAGGATGGCGGCCACTTCGAGCGGATGCGAAATGTAAGGGTCGCCGCTCGCCCGCTTCTGCTGGCCATGCTTCTGCATGGCGTAGACATAGGCTTTGTTCAGCAGAGCTTCGTTGGCATCGGGCTTGTATTTCTGAACCCGCTCCACGAGCTCGTACTGCCGCATCATTCCAAAGCCACTCCAATAAAATAAAAGCGCGCCAATCGCAGATTGGCGCACACATGGGCAATATTATGCCTAAGCTTTACAGGCGCAAGATTGATGATTGGTAATCATCGATCTTTTGCCGCGCAGGAAGCCCCGACCGTTCAAAGGCAAGGGATGCGCTTAGTAATCGTCGCTCTTTTCCGGCGGGACGAGACCTTCGATGCCGGCCAGAAGCTCTTCTTCCGACATCTGGTCGAAGGTGATCGTTTCCGGCAGATCGTCCTGCTCTTCGCTGTCGGCAGAGGCAGCAGCGCCGGCGGCGATCAGGCTTGCCGGATCGGGCTCGGGCTCATCCACTTCCACGTGCTTCTGCAGCGAGTGGATCAGGTCTTCCTTCAGGTCATCAGGCGACAGGGTCTCATCGGCGATTTCGCGCAGAGCCACAACCGGGTTCTTGTCGTTATCGCGATCGATGGTGATCGATGCACCCTGGGAAATCAGCCGGGCGCGGTGGCTGGCGAGCAGAACCAGCTCGAAGCGGTTCTCCACCTTGTCAATGCAATCTTCTACTGTGACACGGGCCATTGCCTGTCCTTTGCGGTCGTCTTTTCAGGATTAAAACGCCCGATACAATTAAAACCGGGCAAATTCAAGTTTTTCGTTAGGGTCCCCTCGCCTTTATCCGCAGCCGGTCTAAATTTCCATGCACAATATGACATTTCCACCGGGGGTTGCTTGGAATATCCCGAATCGTGCCCTAAATCTTTCATATATGAATAATTCATAAAGTATGAAACAGCTCGACGCCACATCCACAAGCCGCTGTTTTTATTGGGCTAAGTGGCTTATGGATTTGGATTACTCTCTTTGGATTGGTAAGCGATGTTTGACCCACGCGAAAAAATTGCACTATTCATTGACGGCGCCAACCTCTACGCTGCATCCAAGAGTCTCGGCTTTGATATCGATTACCGCAAGCTCTTGAAAGCATTTCAGAAACGCGGATACCTGCTGCGCGCTTACTACTATACCGCGCTAATCGAAGACCAGGAATATTCCTCGATCCGTCCACTCATCGACTGGCTGGATTATAACGGCTACAAGGTCGTGACGAAGCCTGCCAAGGAGTTTACCGACTCCATGGGACGCCGCAAGATCAAGGGCAATATGGATATCGAACTCGCAATCGATGCCATGGAACAGTCCGAAACGGTCGACCATCTCGTCATCTTCTCCGGCGACGGCGATTTCACCAATCTGGTCGAAGCGCTGCAACGCAAGGGGCGCAAGGTTTCGGTCATTTCGACCATGTCGACCCAGCCGCCGATGATCGCCGACGACCTGCGTCGCCAAGCCGATCATTTCATCGATCTCCTGTCGCTGAAGGCCGAGATCGGCCGGGATCCTTCCGAACGTCCGCCCCGTCCTGCCGAAGTGGCGCCGGCCAGCGATTTCGAAGACTGAACCCTATTCGCAGATAGCGAATGCTGGTGGCATGGTCAGCCGTTGTCTTTCAACAGACGGCTCTTCTGCCTGTTCCAATCGCGCTCCTTCTCGGATTCGCGCTTGTCATGCAGTTTCTTGCCCTTCGCAAGCGCCAGCTCGAGCTTGGCGCGGCCCTGATCGTTGAAGTAGACCTTCATCGGGATCAGCGTCATGCCTTCGCGATTGATGCCTGCACGCAAGCGGTTGATCTCACGCGCGGACAAGAGCAGCTTGCGTCGGCGGCGCGGCTCATGGTTGAAGCGGTTCGCCTGCAGATATTCCGGCAGATAGGAATTGATCAGCCAGATCTCGCCATCCTCATCGGAGGCGTAGGATTCGGCGATATTGGCCTTGCCTTCGCGCAATGACTTGACCTCGGTGCCCATCAGCACCAAGCCCGCCTCATAGGTATCGATGATCTCGTAGTTGAAGCGGGCCTTGCGGTTTTCCGCGACGACCTTCTTCACGATACGCTGGCTGCCTTTGGGGGCCATGACGATAATTCCATTCCAGAGGCGCGAATGCCGCGCCCTCATTTCCTGTCATCTATGTAAGAGAACGGCTCGATTTTGTGAAGACGGGCCGGGTTTACGCTTAACGCATGTCGTTTTCGCAAAACCGCTGCACACTTTTGCGCGACATGCTTTAGTTGAGCAGGCCCGCGTGACGCATGGCGGCATCGATCGCCGCTTCCGTTGCCGGCTCCAGCGAAGACATCAGCGGCGAGCGGACAGTACGGCCCATGCGGCCGAGCTTCGACAGGCCGTATTTCGCGCCGCAGACGCCGGGCTCCATGAAGACCGCCTTGTGCAGCGGCATCAGCCGGTCCTGCAGTTCCAGCGCCTTGGCATAGTTGCCGGCAGCCGTCGCCGCCTGGAACTCCGCACAGAGGCGCGGCGCGATATTGGCCGTCACCGAAATGCAGCCGACGCCGCCGTGGGCGTTGAAGCCAAGCGCCGTCGCATCCTCGCCGGAAAGCTGCTGGAACTCCTTGCCGCAGGTGATGCGCTGCTCGGAGACACGCTCGATCTTGCCGGTGGCATCCTTGACGCCGACGATGTTCTTGTGCGCCTTGGCAAGCGCGCCCATCGTCTCCGGCGTCATGTCGATGACCGAGCGGCCGGGGATATTGTAGATGTAGATCGGCAGGGCAACGGCTTCGGCGATCGCCGAATAGTGAGCGATCAGGCCCTTCTGCGTCGGTTTGTTGTAATAGGGCGTGACGACGAGGACGGCATCGGCACCGACCTTTTCGGCATGCTGGGCAAGCTCGATCGCTTCGCGCGTATTGTTCGAGCCGGCGCCGGCCATGACGGGCACGCGTTTGCCCGCAACTTCGATGCAGAGCTCCACCACCCGTTTGTGCTCGGCATGCGACAGCGTCGGCGACTCACCGGTCGTGCCGACCGGAACGAGGCCGCTGCTGCCCTCCCCGATCTGCCACGTGACGTGAGCGGCGAAGCTGTCTTCGTCGATCAGGCCAGCATCGGTGAAGGGAGTGACGAGAGCGGGGATGGACCCATTGAACATGCAAAGCTCCTCACGGCCGATATCCTTGCTTCAGCCGCATTCCATGAATAAGAGTTGCGCACCATAGAGCGGCAATATGGCCGCGACAAGCGCGCATAGATCGGTTTAGGGCAAAATCCGATAGCAAATGTGAATGAATTTTACCTGGTTTGGTAAGGTTTCGTTAATGTGCCTCCCGCCAAATGGAAGGGCGTATTTTCGTTGCGAGTCATCCGGATGAAGAGAACCGTTCTGATCCTGTCCGCCTTCGGTCTGGTGGCCGCGGCCTGGGGCAGCGCTGCATCGCAGCTGCCCGGCGAAGGCGCTCCCGTACCCGCCGTCAAGCCGCTGGGTTTCGTGCCGGAAACCGCGTCCTTCCCCGAGGCGATCACGACCGGCGCCATTCCGCGCAATCCGGCGATCGCGCCTGTCAACAGCGACCTGAAGGCGGGGCTCGATGCGCTCTCCAACAAAGATCCGCAGCAGGCGCTCGCCATCCGCAATACCATGGCGGCGGGAACGCTCGACCGTCATATCCTGACCTGGGCAATCGCCACCTCCGGCCTGAAGGGTGTTCCCTCCTACGAGATCGCCAGTGCTTCGGACGAGCTGAAGGGCTGGCCGGGTCTCGAACGGCTGCGCGGCAATTCCGAACGCGCGCTCTATGACGAAAACCCCGCTCCTGCCGCGGTGTTGAACGCCTTCGGCGATACGGCGCCCGAGACGGCGCAGGGCGCCATGATCCTGTCGCGGGCGCTTGTGGCGACCGGCAAGTCTGTGCAGGCGGCAAAATATATCGGCAAGACCTGGCGCGGACAGGCGCTCGACAAGGCAACCGAAGACAAGATCCTGGCCGAATTTGCCGGTCTGCTGACTCCGGCCGATCATAAGACGCGGATGGATTATCTCATGTATCGCGGACGTGTGGCGCAGGCCAAGCGCTTCGGCGACATGGGTCAGGCGCAGTCGCTCTACAAGGCCTGGGCTGCCGTCGACAACAATGCCGGCAATGCCGGCGCGCTTCTGAACGCGGTCGATGCCAAGTGGCGCAGCGATCCGGGTTTTCTCTTCGCGCGCATCGAATATCTTCGCAAGCAGGACAAGTATCTCGACGCCGCCAAGCTGCTGCAGCAAATACCCCGCGACCGGACCGAACTGATGAACTCGGGCGAATGGTGGAACGAGCAGCGGATCGTCAGCCGCGGCCTCGTCGACCAGGGACAGTTCAAGGCCGCCTACCAGATCGTTGCCGCCTCCGTCGCGACGGTGCCGACGGATGTCGTCGAGGCGCAATTCCATGCCGGCTGGTATGCGCTGCGCGGTCTGCAGGACCCGACGACGGCCGAGACGCATTTCCGCAAGATCCTGCAGGTTTCCAACGGCCCGCTCTCCGTTTCGCGCGCCTGGTATTGGCTCGGACGCTCAGCCGAAGCCGGCGGACCGGGCAAGGCCAGCGAATTTTTCGCCAAAGCCGCGAATTTTCCGGGCACTTTCTACGGCCAGCTTGCCGCGGAAAGGCTGGGACGCAAGACGCTCGATGTCACATATCCGTCGCCGACGGCTTCCGACCGCCAGAATCTGCAGCAGCGCGAGGCCGTGCAGGCGATCGGGCGGCTGGAATCCGCAGGTCATGGCTGGCGGGCCGCAGCCCTTTATCTGGCACTGGCCGACCAGCTCCAGAGCCCCGGCGAGCTTGCAATCCTGACTGCCAAGGCCGAGCAGGCGGGCGACCATCATCTTTCACTGCAGATCGGCAAGATCGCCTATGGGCGCGGCATCGATGTCGCAGCACTTGCCTTCCCGGTCGGCGTCATTCCGGCCAACGCCAATATATCCGGCTCCGGCAAGGCGCTCGCCTATGCAATCGCCCGGCAGGAAAGCGCCTTCAATCCGGCCGCCGTTTCCGCCGCCAATGCCCGCGGCCTGCTTCAGCTCTTGCCGGGCACGGCCCAAGCCGTCGCCAAGCGACACAAGATCACCTATTCCAAGGACAAGCTGACGGCCGATGCCGGCTATAATGCGACGCTCGGCGCGCATTACCTCGGCGAGCAGATCGACGCCTTCGGCGGCTCCTATATCCTCACCTTCATCGCCTATAATGCCGGGCCGAAGCGCGTGCCGGAATGGATCGGCCGCTATGGTGACCCGCGCGGCAAGCCGGTCGACGAGATCGTCGATTGGATCGAGCGCATCCCCTTTCCCGAAACACGCAATTATGTGCAGCGGGTGATGGAGAACTACGAAGTCTACAAGGCGCGCCTTGGGCAGACACCTGACATCGAGCGTGACCTCATTGGTGGGCGCGGCGCGACCTGAAGCCGATTGGCAGGCCTGCCGAAAGCACACTAACCTTCTTCCGGCAAGCGGATGGAGGCGTCATGGCCAACGGGAACATGAAAGATTTTGCTGAACGATTCTATAAGTCGACTGACGGGCTGACGCTCTACGTCCGTGACTACCAACCGGCGACTGGAGACACCGGTCGATTGCCGGTCATCTGCCTGCCGGGCCTGACCCGCAACTCGCGTGATTTCCACGATCTGGCATTACTGCTTTCGCGAGACGCCACCTCTCCCCAGCGCGTCATTGCCCTGGATTATCGCGGGCGCGGCATGTCCGAGCGGGATGAGAACAAGGCGAATTACAATCTCGCCGTCGAAGGCGGCGATGTCATCGCCGCCTGCGCGGCGTTCGGCATCAACCGCGCCATCTTCATCGGCACATCGCGAGGCGGGCTGATCCTGCATTTGCTGGCGGCAACGCGGCTCGGATTACTTGCCGGCGTCATCTTCAACGATATTGGCGCAGTCATCGAACCGGCCGGGCTGATGGCTATCCGGGACTATCTCAATCGCAGCCGCAAACCTCGGACCTGGAGTGACGCGGTCGATATCCTCAAAGAAAATCTTGCCGCTGCCTTTCCCGCGCTCGGTGCCAACGACTGGTGGGAAATGGCACGGGCTATTTACAGGGAGACAAATGGCATACCGGTTGCCGACTATGACCCGGCTATTGCCGAACAGTTGAAAACGATTGATTTCAACGGCCCCCTACCCGACCTTTGGCCGCAATTCGAAGAGCTGCGCTCCACACCGCTATTGGTGATCCGGGGAGAGAATTCCAATCTGCTATCCCTGGAGACGACAGACGAGATGACGAAACGGCATCCTAATATGGTGCAGATCACGGCGAAAGGCCAAGGTCACGCGCCACTTCTGCATTTAGGAGACATTCCGGAGGCGATCAGGACATTTATCGGCAGGCTGAGCTGAGCTTTCGTGACACCGCCTAGCGCCGACATCAAAACACTACCCGCCACAATGAAGGTGGCAATCAACAAAAAAGCCCGGCTCAAAAGCCGGGCTTCTCTATGACCGAAGTCAACTCGAATTAGAACGCACGCTGCAGACGGAAGTAACCGGTGGTTACGTCGTCGCCATCTTCCGGATCCAGGTACTGGACCGAAGCCTTGGCGTAGAAGTTTTCGACGATCTGGTAATCAACCGTCAGACCAGCCTTCCAGGCATCGCCGAGACCATCCCAGTCTGTCGGAACATTCTTGCTGCCGCCGAAGTAGTTGCCGTAGTACTGAACGCCAGGGGTGATCTTCAGCTTGTCCGTTGCCTTGATGGCGTATTCGCCAGCAACTGCCCATTCAGCCGTCGAGTAGTAGGAGTTCGGGCCGCTGGAGTAGACAACAGCGAGGCCGAGCGTGCCCGGGCCGAGTTCAGCCGTACCCATAGCGCGGATTGCGCCGTCTTCGTTGTCGAAGTCCCAGCCGCCGGTGACCTGGTAGCTGAAGGCGCCAGCCTTACCGCCGATGCCGAAGGCAACGCCGACGTTGTTCGGACCATCGTCCGCAGTGAAGGTGGTGGTGCCGGCAGCGTTGGTAGCAAAGGTGCCCTGATAGACGCCGTCTTCCAGTTCGTCGACGCTGAGGCCAGCGTAGAAGGAGCCGGTTTCGTACTGATAACGGATCGAGTTATGCAGCGTTACGACAGAACCGATATCGTCCGTTTCGCCGGAGAGACCATCGTCCCACCAGGAGTAGAAGAGACCAGCGCGGAAGCCCGCGACGTCGAGGTAAGCGGAGTCGAGCTTCGTGTTCTGGCTGGACGCGTTGTCTGCGTTGGCCTGGAGAACGATCACGCCGGTGAGCGGGCCGTATTCGGTGTCGCTCTTGGCCGTGAACTGAACCTGACCGCGGGTTACAGCATCCCAGCTGGAGTCGTTGGTCGTCTTGTCGCCGCCGGCGTTCGGGCCGACGTTAACCTGGAAACGGATGTAACCGTTGATCTTCAGGCAGGTTTCCGTGCCCGGGATGTAGAAGTAGCCGGTGCCGTAAGCGTCGCAGACGCGAACGTACTCAACCGGTTCCGGCTCGGCTGCAACGATAGCGTCAGCAGCCTGAGCGCCGGAAACTACTGCCAAAGCGGCAGCAGAGCCAAGAAGAAGGCTCTTGATGTTCATAATGACCTCCAATTCAAGTTTCGATCGGAGGTAGGATCACGTCTGAACGACGTTTCCCTGCCCCACCCCCGGTGTTTGAAGAAGTCGGGCGGTCAGGCCCTTGCTTCCGAGAGTGAAAATACAAGACGAAAGCTGTCACGCAATCACCAACTTGTGTTCGAGAGGGGTTTACGAAGGCCTTACCGAAACGCTGTTGCTGAAAGGCCACAAGTTGGGCAACGGGGCCGCCATTTGTTTAAGCTTTGTTAAGAAAGCGCTTATTTTCCCGGTGTTTATTGGGATTTCATAAGACGCAGAGGCATCCGGTCGTGCCAAATTGGCACCATTTTCCCGCCAGATTCGGCTTTCTGCGCTGACCGGCTAACGACTGACGCGAAGCTTGCCCATGCGAAAATCGAAACCGATTTCAGCTTTGGCCGACGAGAGACGATTGATTCCCCTATGCGATTCGCTCGGCGCTCATCGCGATTCCGGAACGCGACATGCGACAGGGAGAATTTCGAACAGAGAAAATTGACGGCGGGCACGAGAAGCCGCGCGCGAAAAGACCGCTGACATTAATGAAGGAAAACGGCGGAGACGATATCCGCCAGCCGGATCAGCACCACTCCCACTGTGGTCGGCTCACCGACGATTCCAGGCCGCTCGATCGATGAAACCGTTCATCGGAGGTTCATGCCTGGCAGCGCAATCTGAAAACCTGAGAGGATACGTCGATGAGGAAGCTATTATCAGCACTCGCAGCCGTTGTCCTGGCTGCATCTTTCGCCCCACCGCTAAACGCGGCTCCGATTTTCGTGCCGAGAGCCGAACAAGTGCAGATCGGCAATGTCGAGCTGGTCAGACACCGGAGCCATCGTCATTGGCGTGCGGATCGCCACTGGAACCACCGGTACGCCTACCGTTCCTGCGGGTATTATGGCAGGTGCTACAATAGATATCCTCGGTATTACGGCTATCGATATCCCGGGTATTACGGCTATCGGGATTATTACCATCGGCGGCCAGGAGTGACTTTATATTTTCGCTTCTAGCCGGCGACACTCGCCCGGCCTATCGCAGGGTGCGGCATTCAGCAACCGTCGGCTCCTTCAAGACCGATGGCGGAATGCTGCCCGGGCATCTGCGCTGGCGCTCTCGGGCAGAACGTCTTCACCAAAGCCACCACAGACGCCTGCCGGCTCACCACCCGGCGGGCATTTTTACGTCCAAGGACCGATCACGCTTCGAGAGACGTGGAAAATTTACAGCCCAAACGCGGCCCAGCCCGACTGAGGCAAGCGAAAATCGTCTTCCGGCAAATATTATGGCTGAATTGATATACGCGGCCATCTATCTGATTCAATGACAAAAAAGATAGATGGCGGAGAAGATGGGATTCGAACCCACGATACCCTCTCGGGTATACTCCCTTAGCAGGGGAGCGCCTTCGACCACTCGGCCACCTCTCCGGTGGGAGCCCTGATATGGGTATTCTCCCGTGCGATCAAGCTCTTTTTGAAGTTTTCACATGTCCTTTAGATAGGCCACCGATAGAATGATGACAGTTCAAACGTAAAGCGCTTCAGAGGCGCTTGTGCGGGTTGCCCGGTCAGGCCAGCAATTGCTTCAGATCGGCCGCGGGATCAGCAAGGATCGCCCGATCCGGATTGATCCCCGATTCCAGCATCTTCTTGCCCGTCACATAGGCCTTTGCATCGTTGATGGCATCGACGGCAATCAGCCTGCCCTCACGGAAATACCAGACGGAGCTTGCGCCTTCGCGGGCGCCCGGGCGCAGAAGCGTGTCGTCATAGCCCATATTGAAGCCGGCGATCTGCAGCTTCACATCATATTGGTCGGACCAGAACCAGGGCTTCGGGTCATAGGGTTCGCTGCCGCCGGCGATAACGGCAGCGGCGGCATCTGCCTGATCGACGGCGTTCTGGACGGATTCGAGCCGGATGCGGCCGCCCTGCCACGGCAGGCTCGCGCAATCGCCCGCCGCAAAGATCGACGGATCGGATGTGCGGGCGAACTCATCGACGATGATTCCATTGCCGACGTCGAGCCCTGCCTCCTTGGCGAGAAGATCGTTCGGCACCACACCGATGCCGACGATGACGAAATCCACGTCGATGATGCTGCCATCGGAGAGTTCGGCGCCGGCCACCCGGCCATCCCTACCGATCAGATGCTTCAGACCGGTCTTTTCGCGAATCGTCACATCATGGCTCTTATGAATCGCGCGCATGATGTCCGCGGTCTCCTTGGCGGCGACGCGCTGCAGGATCCGCTCGGCCATTTCGATGACGGTCACTTCGAGGCCGAGATGGCGGGCAACGGCTGCAGCCTCCAGGCCGATATAACCGCCGCCGATGATAAGCACACGGCGGCCGGGTCGCATTTCCCCGGCCAGAAGATCGGCGTCGCGCTTGTCGCGGGCGACATAGACGCCCTCCAGATCGCCGCCGATCGCGGCAGGCAGGCGGCGAGGCGTCGAGCCCGTCACGATTGCCAGCGTACCGTAGTCGATGATGGAACCATCCTGCAGCAGGACCTGCTTGGTCTCGCGGTTGATCTGCTCGGCCCAGGTCGACAGACGGATCTCGACATTATTGTCTGGGTACCAATGCTCGGGACGGAACAGCAGGCGATCGAAGGCCATCTCACCGAGCAGATATTTCTTCGACAGCGGCGGGCGCTGGTAGGGAAGCACGTCTTCGGCGCCGATGAGCGTGATCGGACGCTCATCCTTCAATGCACGCAGCTTGGCTGCCAATGCGAAGCCTGCCTGCCCCGCGCCGATGATCACCAGTCTATCCGTCACGATGTCACTCCCGAATATGCGGCCTTCAACAGGGACAAGGCCTATCCCCTGCCCCAAACGCCGTCAACGGAAGCGAGGTCTAACCTCAGCCGATCTCGATCCAGCGGCGCTCATGGAAGGACTGTGCCATGGCATGAACCGACTTCTCTATCCTGAGACCGTCTTCGAATGTCACGATAGACGCCGGCTCTCCGGAAATCGCCCGGATCAGCTCGCGGCATTCGATGATCTTCAGATCGTTGAAGCCGAGACCGTGGCCAGGGGCCGGAATGAAGCGATCATAGGGCTGATGGGCGGGCGCCGCCAGTATCTTGCGGAAGCCCTGTTCGGAGCCTCGCCCTTCGGCCCGATAGAGCTCGAATTCGTTCATGCGCTCCTGATCGTAGAGGATCGAGCCCTTCGAGCCGTAGATCTGCAGGGCGATCCGGCCCTTGCGGCCCCAGGCGGCCCGGTTTGCCATCAGCACAGCGGAGATGCCGCCGCCAAGGCGCATCAGCACATTGGCGGCATCGTGATTCTCCACAGCGCGGCGGCCGCCTTCCTTCTGAGGGCGGTCGGCATAGGGCTTCACCATATCGGTGGTGACGGCCTCGACATGGCCGAAGAGATACCAGAGCAGCGACAGGGGATGGACGGCGAAATCGTCGAGCGCGCCGTAGCCGGCCGACAGCTCGCTCTTCCAGTAGAAGAAGACATCGGGATCGGCCATGAAATCCTCGTCCATTTCGACGCGGATATGATTGACCGAGCCGATCGCGCCTTCGCCGATCAGCGTCTTTATATGCCGCATGATCGGGTTCTGGATATAATTGTAGCCGAGCACGGCAACTTTGCCGGATTGCCTCGCAACGGCAAGCATGCGCTCGGCTTCCGCATAGGCAGGCGCCATCGGCTTTTCACACCAGACATGTTTGCCGGCCTCAAGTGCCGCAATCGCCATTTCGGCATGGAACTGATTGGGTGTGGTGACGGAGACGACATCGACATCGGGGTCGGCAATCAGTGCCCGCCAGTCGGCCGTCGCCTTCTCGAAGCCGAACTCGGCGGCGCGAGCGCCTGCAAGCTCGGCATTGGCTTCGGCAAGATGCACGAGGCGCGGCCGCTCGACATCGCCGAACACCGTTTTCACCGCATTCCATGCCAGTGCATGGCACTTGCCCATATAACCGGTGCCGATCAAACCGATGCCGAGTGGCTTCATGTCAGGGTCTCCTCCTCAAATCCGCATGGATTTTTGGAATATTTGGATCATTTTGACAAGCAGGCAGCGATGCATCATTTCGTCTCGTCGCTCCTGAGACTGTCTAAAACCCTTGATTTTCAGGAGATTAAAAACAATTAGGCGCCTTCGTGGAAATCGTTTATGCTTCGAAATATGGAATATTTGTTTCATCTTCTGAGCCGTCAGCATGGATAATGATCCCAAGAGAGCGCGCGTGCCGCGCGATTTCGAAAGCCTGCGCAGCACCATCATCGAGCGCAAGGCGAACATGCCGAAACGGCTGGCGCAGGTGGCCGCCTTTGCGCTCGGCAATCCCGACGAGATCGCCTTTGGCACGACGGCGAGCATTGCCGCGGCCTCCGATGTGCAGCCGTCCACGCTCGTGCGCCTTGCCCACCACTTGGGCTATGAAGGCTTTTCCGACCTGCAGAGCATCTTTCGCGAGCGGCTGCGCGACCGGACACTGAGCTATGAGGAACGCCTCGTCACGCTGGAACAGTCCGGTGGGGACGACGAGGATGCAACGCTGCTTTCCGGTTTCATATCGGCCGCCAGCCAGTCCGTGAACCGGCTTGCGGCGACGGTGCAGACCGACACGTTCGCCAAGGCAGTCGATATCCTGGCGGCTGCCGAGACCATCTATCTCATCGCCAAGCGGCGCTCCTATCCGCTGACGGCGCATATGACCTACGCTTTTTCCAAGCTGCATATCCGCCATCAGATCGTCGCCTCGCCAAACGGCGTCGATCCGGAGATGGTGCAGTTTGCCACGCCGCGCGATGCGGCGATTGCAGCAAGCTTTTCGCCCTATGCCGCCGACAGTCTCAGCCAGAGCCAGGAGCTTGCCGATCGCGGCGTGCCGGTCATTGCGATCACCGATTCGGCCTTTTCGCCGCTGGCTGCCTGCGCGACACACTGGTTCGAGGTGGCGGAGGCCGATTTCGGCGGTTTTCGTTCGCTCTCGGCATCGATGGCGCTCACCATGGCGCTGCCTGTCGCCATTGCCGAGCGGCGGCGCAAGCTGCAACATTCCAAACCCGTGAAGACGAAAATGGAATAAACATTCCGAATTGACAAAGAGACGGAACCGATGTTTCATTATTCAAAATTCACGGGCACCCCAGACCGTGTAAGAATCTAGCGGGAGGATATCATGGTACAATCGAATCCGGGCTCGCCGGAGCCGTCTCTCGACGTGATCACGATCGGCCGATCCTCCGTCGATCTCTACGGCCAGCAGATCGGCTCGCGGCTCGAAGATATCGGCTCGTTTGCCAAGTCCGTCGGCGGCTGCCCGGCCAATATCGCGATCGGCACGGCGCGGCTCGGGCTGAAATCGGCATTGATCACGCGTGTCGGTGCGGAGCAGATGGGCCGCTTCATCATCGAGCAGTCGGCGCGCGAAGGCGTCGAGACCAAAGGCATCAAGACGGACAAGGAGCGGCTGACGGCGCTCGTGCTGCTCGCGGTGGAGGCCGAAGGTGTCTCGCCGATGATCTTCTATCGCTCCGACTGCGCCGACATGGCGCTCGACGAAGGCGATATCGACGAGGATTTCATCAGGTCCTCGCGCGCCGTGCTCGTCTCGGGCACGCATTTCTCCCGGCCGAATACGGAGGCCGCGCAGCGCAAGGCGATCCGCATCGCCAAGGCCAACGGCCGCAAGGTGATCTTCGATATCGATTATCGGCCGAACCTCTGGGGCCTTGCCGGCCATGCCGAGGGCTTCGAGCGTTATGTGAAGTCCGACCGTGTGTCTTCGAAGATGAAGGAGACGCTGCCGGATTGCGACCTGATCGTCGGCACGGAAGAGGAAATCCTGATTGCGTCGGGTGCGGACGATGTTCTCGGTGCACTAAAGGAAATTCGACGTCTTTCCCCGGCAACGATCGTTCTGAAGCGCGGCGCCATGGGCTGCATCGTCTATGACGGCCCAATCAGCGACAATCTGGAAGACGGCATCGTCGGCCAGGGCTTTCCGATCGAGGTGTTCAACGTGCTTGGTGCTGGCGATGCCTTCATGTCCGGTCTGCTGCGCGGCTGGCTGAAGGATGAGCCGCTGAAGACCTGCGCCACCTGGGCGAATGCCTGCGGCGCCTTTGCTGTCTCCCGCCTGCTCTGCTCGCCGGAATATCCGACCTGGGCGGAACTCGACTTTTTCCTGAACCACGGCAGCAAACATCGCGCATTGCGCAAGGACGAGGCGATCAACCACATCCATTGGGCCTCGACCCGCAAAGGCGCAATCCCACTTTTGATGGCGCTCGCCATCGATCACCGTTCGCAATTGACCAGCGTCTGCGACGAGCTCGGCGTCGACTACAAGCGGATCGTCGCCTTCAAGCGGCTGGCGGTGGAAGCCGCAGCCCGCGTTGCCGATGGGCGGCGGGGCTACGGCATGCTGATCGACGAGCGTTTCGGCCGCGATGCCTTCTTCGATGCGGCCAAGAAGAATTTCACCTGGATCGGCCGGCCGGTCGAGCTTCCGGGCTCCAAGCCGCTGCGTTTCGAGTTCAGCCAGGATATCGGTTCGCAGCTGGTTGAATGGCCGCTCGACCATTGCATCAAGTGCCTGTGCTTTTACCATCCCGACGATCCGGCAGCGCTGAAGACCGAGCAGCAGGAGAAGCTGCGCACGCTCTTCGAAGCCGCACGCAAGGTCGGCCGCGAGCTGCTGGTGGAGATCATCGCAAGCAAGAACGGGCCGCTGACCGACGATACGGTGTCGACGGCACTGGAAGAGCTCTACGCGCTCGGCATCAAGCCGGACTGGTGGAAGCTGGAGCCGCAGGCATCGAGCGGCGCCTGGAAGAAGATCGATGCCGTCATCGCCAAAAATGATCCATGGTGCCGCGGTATCGTGCTGCTGGGGCTCGAGGCTCCCGCCGATGAACTGGTGAAGGGGTTCGAGGCAACGCTGGCGGCACCCTCCGTCAAGGGCTTTGCGGTCGGCCGCACGATCTTTGCCGAAGCCGCGCGCGGCTGGCTGTCCGGCAAGATCAACGACGAGGAGGCGATTGCCGACATGGCCGGCCGCTTCAAGCAATTGACAGAGGCTTGGCTGAAAACCCGCGGCCTCAACTAAGAGAGTGAATTTGGGAGGCGCCTTATGGGCAAGACGGTAAGATTGACGATGGCGCAGGCTATCGCGCATTTCCTCAAGAAGCAGATGACCATTGTCGATGGCAAGAAAGTGCCGATCTTCGGCGGCGTCTGGGCGATCTTCGGCCATGGCAATGTCGCCGGCATGGGTGAAGCGCTCTATCAGGTGCGCCAAGAGCTGCCGACCTATCGCGCACATAATGAACAGGGCATGGCCCATGCGGCGATTGCCTATGCCAAGGCGAGTTTCCGCCAGCGTTTCATGGCCTGCACGACCTCGATCGGCCCCGGCGCGCTGAACATGGTGACGGCCGCCGGTGTGGCGCATGTCAACCGTATTCCCGTCCTCTTCCTCCCCGGCGACGTCTTCGCCAATCGCGCGCCCGATCCGGTGCTGCAGCAGATCGAGGATTTCGGCGACGGCACGGTTTCGGCCAATGACGCCTTCCGCCCGGTCTCGCGCTATTTCGACCGCATCACCCGGCCGGAACAGATCATCACCGCATTGAAGCGCGCCATGCAGGTGCTGACCGATCCGCTCGATTGCGGTCCTGTGACGCTGTCGCTCTGCCAGGATGTTCAGGCGGAAGCCTTCGATTATCCGGAGAGCCTGTTTGCGGAAAAGGTCTGGACGGTGCGCCGTCCGCAGCCGGATGCCGATGAGCTTGCCAATGCGATTGCGTTGATCAAGGCCTCGCAGAAGCCTGTCATCGTTGCCGGCGGCGGCGTCCTCTATTCGCAGGCGACCAAGGAGCTTGCGGCCTTCGCGGAGGCGCACGGCGTTCCCGTCGTCGTCACCCAGGCCGGCAAGTCGGCGATCGACGAGCGTCATGCGCTGGCGCTCGGCTCGGTCGGCGTGACCGGCACGTCTGCTGCCAATGCGATTGCCGAGGAAACCGATCTGGTGATTGCCGTCGGGACGCGCTGCCAGGATTTCACGACGGGCTCCTGGGCACTCTTCAAGAATGAGGGCTTCAAGCTGCTCAGCCTCAACATTGCAGCCTATGACGCACTGAAGCATGACAGCCATCCGCTGGTTGCCGATGCGCGCGAAGGGCTGAAGGCGCTCTCATCCGGTCTTTCCGGCTGGAAGGCGCCGGCAGCCCTTGCCGAAAAGGCTGCGAAGGAAAAGAAGGCCTGGATGGAGGCTGCCGCCAAGGCAATGGGCACTACCAACGCCGCCCTGCCCTCCGATGCGCAGGTCATCGGCGCCGTTGTCCGCTCGATCGGTGGCGAGAAGACCACGCTGCTCTGCGCGGCAGGCGGCCTGCCGGGCGAATTGCACAAGCTGTGGCCGGCAACCGTCCCCGGCAGCTACCATATGGAATACGGCTTCTCCTGCATGGGCTATGAGATCGCCGGCGGCCTCGGCGCCAAGATGGCGCATCCGGAAAAGGACGTCGTCGTCATGGTCGGCGACGGCTCCTACATGATGATGAATTCCGAGCTTGCGACCTCGGTCATGCTTGGTCTCAAACTCAACATCGTGCTGCTCGACAACCGCGGCTACGGCTGCATCAACCGCCTGCAGATGGCGACCGGCGGCGCCAACTTCAACAATCTCCTGAAGGACACCTATCACGAAGTGATGCCCGAGATCGATTTCCGGGCACATGCCGAAGCGATGGGCGCGATTGCGGTCAAGGTATCTTCGATTGCCGAACTGGAACAGGCGATTGCCGATTCGAAGAAGAACGACCGCACGTCGGTCTTCGTCATCGACACCGATCCGTTGATCACCACGGATGAAGGCGGCCACTGGTGGGATGTCGCGGTGCCGGAAGTCAGCCCGCGCGGCGAGGTCAACAAGGCGCATGAGGCCTATGTCAAGGCACGCGCCGCCCAGCGCGTCGGCTGATCGGATTGCTATGATTTATGGAGGAGCGGCAGCGCTCCTCCGCACTATTTAAGGAGACCATTGATGAAGGCCAAACTCGGCATGTCGCCCATCGCGTGGTGGAACGACGATCTTCCCGAACTCAGCGACGATGTATCCCTTGAGGAATGCCTGCGACAGTCGCGCACAGCCGGCTTCACCGGCATGGAACAGGGCCGCCGCTTCCCGAGCAATCCTCAGGAAATGCTGCCCATCCTGCGCGCCGCCGACGTGACGCTCTGCGGCGGCTGGTTTTCGGGCACGCTGGTCAATGAGGAGCTTGCGGCCAACAAGGACCGCATCGCGCCGATGATCGAACTCTTCAAGGCCGTCAATGCGCCCTGCATCGTCTATGGCGAAGTCGGCCGCTCCATCCAGGGCGACCGGTCCAAGCCGCTCGCGACCAAGCCGCGGCTTGGCGATGACGAGATGAAGGCCTATGCGCGCCGCGTCACCGAATTCGGCGAATGGTGCGCTGACCAGGGCATGCCGCTCTCCTATCATCACCACATGGCGGCTGTCGTCGAAACCGAACCGGAACTCGACGCCTTCATGAAGAATTCCGGCGCCGGCATTCCGCTGCTGCTCGATGCCGGGCACCTTGCCTTTGCCGGCGGCGACGTGCTGCGCGCCATCGATAATCACCATGCCCGCATCAATCATGTGCACGTCAAGGATATCCGCAAGGCTGTTGTCGACGGTCTCGACCGCAGCAAGCAGTCCTTCCTTGATGCGGTGGCGCTTGGCGCCTTTACCGTGCCGGGCGACGGCTCGCTCGATTTCGGCGCGATCGTCAAGCGGTTTGCGGATTATGGTTATGAGGGCTGGTTCGTTGTGGAAGCCGAGCAGGACCCACGTAAGGCACCGCCGCAGAAGATGGCGGAGATCGGTCATGCCGAATTGATGCGGGTTATGACGGCGGCTGGTTATACGGTGGAGACGGAAGGTTTCCCGAAGGGGTAATTACACGATCGTCGGAGCAAGAGGCCCCCTCATCCGCCCTCCGGGCACCTTCTCCCCGCCGGGGAGAAGGGGGAATGAGAGGGCACGGCATGTCCCTTCTCCCCGGCGGGGAGAAGGTGGCGGCAGCCGGATGAGGGGGGCCGCACCCACCAATCTAGGAGGAAAACACCAATGCCAAACCTCAAGGTAAAACCATCAGGCACGCATGGCCGCGTCACGCATGTGACGCCCGAAAGCGCCGGCTGGACCTATGTCGGCTTCGACATGTACCGGCTGAAGCCGGGCGAAACGGCATCGGGCGAGACCGGCGAACGCGAGATCTGCCTCGTCTGGGTCACCGGCAAGGGCAAGGCTTCGGCCGGCACGAAGGATTTCGGCACGCTCGGCGAGCGCATGAGCCCCTTCGACGGCGCGCCGTATGCTCTCTATATTCCGATGGAATCGACCTGGTCTGTCACGGCCGAGACCGATCTGGAGCTTGCCGTCTGCTCTGCACCCGGCGGCGGAACCTATGAGGCGAAGGCCATTCCGCCCGGCACGCATGCCCCGCTGACACGCGGCAAGGGCACGAATGTGCGCCACGTCAACAATATCATGCCGGAAGACGATGCCTCGGCACACTCGCTGCTCGTCGTCGAGGTCATTACGCCTGGCGGCCACACCTCCTCCTATCCGCCGCACAAGCACGACCAGGACAATCTTCCGCACGAAAGCATGCTGGAAGAAACCTATTATCACCGGCTCAACCCGCCGCAGGGTTTTGGCTTCCAGCGCGTCTATACCGATGACCGCTCGCTCGACGAAGCGATGGTCGTGGAAGACGGCGATGTGACACTGGTGCCCAGGGGATATCACCCCTGCGCGGCAACGCACGGCTATGATCTCTATTATCTCAATGTCATGGCCGGGCCGAAGCGCATCTGGAAGTTCTACAATGCGCCGGAGCATGAGTGGCTGCTGAAGGCCTGATATGGCCGCAGATCGCTAAATAATCTGACAGCGGGCGAGCCGCGCAGATGGTTCAATCCTCTCATTCAAACGCAATGGATGGAGGAACACCATGCGCGGCTCAAGCCTTACACTCTACTCCCAGATGTCCCGACGGACGGAAACCAGGCAATCCCGGCTCTTTGCCAGTCTCATCAATGGTTTCCGATGGACGGCACGTAAGCTCGCCGAGCGGCGCAACCGCAGCGCCGTGATGGAGCTTTCAGACGATCAGCTGAAAGATATCGGCCTTTCCCGCGGCCAGATCGAAAGCGACGTGCATGTCAGCAGCTACTACTGGAACAACAAAGGATTGTGATAGGGTGCGGCGGGCAATGCTTGCTGCTCGAAGTTCCGGAAAGACCGATGTCGCAATTTTCGACCGAACTGCTCCTGAAGACCAACACCGTCACGATCCGTGACATTGTGTGCAATGGCGAGTGCCGCCACAAGAGCGGTGAGGAATGCGCCCATAAGACCAGCCTTGTCTATCCCTATCGTGGCGTCTTCATGCGCCATGTCGGGCGCACCGACACGGTGGCGGAAGCCAATCAGGTTCTGTTCTTCAATGTCGAGCAAGGCTATCGCATCAGCCACCCGGTCGACGGTGGCGATGCCTGCATTGACCTCTCGATAGACCAAACGCTGCTTGCCGAGCTTGCACCCAGGGATCAGGTGCAGGCTGGTGAGCTATTCGGTTTCAAACGCCAGCGCCGGCGCATCGATCCGCGCGCGCAGGCGCTTGTTGCGCTTCTTCGCCATGGGCTGCATCGGGGTGTTGCCGAGACGCTGGAGGCGGAAACACTGGCGCTCACGCTCGTACGCCGGTCTCTTGGCGAGCGCACCTCGCATGCAGCGGGTGCCAGCGTCGGTCGACAGAAGCTTGTCGACCGGGCGAAGCTCGTTCTGTCTTCCGATCTTGCGCGGCGCTGGACGCTCGCCGAAATCGCCACCGAGGTCGGTGTTTCGCCTGTTTATCTCACGCAGGTTTTCCAGCAGGTGGAGGCGACGCCGCTTTACCGCTACCAGCTCCGGCTCCGGCTTGCCCGCGCGCTCGATCTTCTTGGCGAGTATGAGGATCTGACGGCACTCGGCCTCGATCTCGGCTTTTCCAGCCACAGCCATTTCACCTCATCCTTCCGTCAGACCTATGGCCAGACACCGGCGGAGTTCCAGCGCGCGACACGGCTTCGGGCGTAAAGTCGCTAAAGAATTCGACAGCGGCGAGAGAGCCTTCGATGGTCTTATGACCCTGCCCCAGACGGGGACCGAAACGGAGGACCATCCCATGAAGAAGACGACATGCGCCGCCTGCGACTGTGAACTCGGACCTGACGCGATCAGCGTCAAGCTCGGCGGCAAGACCGTCGAGGTCTGCTGCGAGGAATGCGCGCAGGCGCTCGGGGAAGCGGAGGCGGCAGCGGCTTCCGCACCCGCAGCCAGCAAGGATTGAAAACCAAGGCCGCGCCGGACAGGCGCGGCCTTGTTGGCTTACGCGGGCAACAATCCATAGCGCCAGCCGAGCCGCTTGGCATTCCGCGTAAGGACGGCAAAGGCCAACAGGAACATGCAGGCCTCGGCAAAGACCGGCACCATCCAGATGCCCATTTCACCAAAGGCATGCGGCAGCAGGAAGGTCAGCGGCAGTGTGAAGAGATAGGCCCGCGACAGGCCGAAGATCGCAGCACGCCCGGCATCGCCGATCGCCTGGAAATAACCCGACAGCACGATCATCTGGCCGAACAGGAAATAGGCGCCGACCGTCCAGGGCAGGATGCGGGAAACTTCGGCGATGACGACGGGATCGGCCACGAAGATATGGCCGAGGCGGGTGGCCAGCAGCTCCACCGTGATCTCGACGCCGGTGCAGTAGACGAGTGCGGCGACCAGGGCGATCTGCAGGCTGCGGCCGACGCGTTCTCCAAGGCCGGCACCGTAATTGTTGCCGCAGATCGTCTGGAAGGCGATGTTGAGGCCAAGCAGCGGCAGGTAGGCGACGGTCATGACGCGGGTGATGATGCCATAGGCACCGACGGTTGCGACATAATCCCCTTCGCTCCAGATCGATAGGTTGAAGATGACGGCTGCCGAGCAGAGCGAGATGCCGATGAAGCCGAGGCTCATCGGCACACCAAGTGCGAGGATCGGCCGCCAGTCGGCAAGCGGGAAGCGTGTCGCCGGACGCAGGGCGCGCTCGTTGCGCCAGCGATAGATCAGCACGGCGACCAGGCAGATTGCCTGTGCGAGCACCGAGCCGAGAGCCGAACCCGCGACACCCCATCCAAGGATCGCCATGAAGAACCAGTTCGCGGCAATGTTCAGCGCTGTCGCCGCAAGCATCACCAGGGTCATGAAGCCGATCCGGCCTTCGCTGCGCAGGGCGTCGATGTTGAGCGACAGGAAGAAGGCAATGGGTGCTGCGCCGACCATGATGGCGATGAAGGTCCGGGCATTTTCGGCAACGGCGAGATCGCCCGCCGCGGCATTGTCGACGATCCGCCAGCCGACCGTCCAATAGATGACGTTGACGACAAGCACGACGACGATTGCCAGCACATGGGCGGCAGCGAAGGTGCGTCGCGCGGCATCGCGATTGCCGCCACCGAGTTCGCGGGCAAGGATGCTCGCCATGCCGTTCGAGACGAGCGATTGCAGAGCGACGAGCATCATCAGGCCGGGAAAGATGAGCGTTACGGCGGAGAGCGCCCCGGCGCCGACATAGGCGCCGAGGAAATAGGCGTCCACAACGGCAAAGAGGCCGTTGATGGTGGTGATGAGGATGATCGGCAGCGCCGTGCGGGCAGAGACTGAAGGCAGCGAACCGGTTAGGAAGGCATTGGTTTGCGAACTCGAGGTCATGGACGGAATCCGGATGTTGCGGGCAACGACAGGGCTGTCAGATATCGAGGACGAGATGCGGCAGACCGTTGGAGGTCTTGCGCGGCGAGACGCCGTTCTCGTCGATCTGGGCATGGATGCGCTGGCGGAAGGCCGAGAAGCTCTCGAAGGTCACGACATCGACGGGCTCGTCGAAATGGATGGTGATCCTGTAGAACTCGCTGCCTGCTACGGCCGAAAGCGCCAGAACCTTGCCGGTGAAAGGCTGGTTCAGATAACGCCCGCGAACATGGGCGCCGACGAAGATCGGCGAGGCGGGCTTATCGTTGGGCTTGGCAGCGAGGGCCGAGAGCGTGTTCCAGTCGCGGGCGCCATATTGGCGGGCGATCAATTCCAGAGCGACGGCATGGGTGATCTCGCTGCCGCGCTCGGTCATGGCCTGGCGCAGGCGCTTTGCCTGGGCCTTGAGTTCGTCGACCGTGGGATAGGTCATAGTCATGGGTTCAGCCTTTCAAAAGGCATGCCATTCGACTGTCAGGGGGGCTCGCATTGCCGTCAGTCAGCATGCACTCGGGCTGTGACCATGATCGCGAGGGCTTCACCATGGATCTTCATCCGCGAGCGGCCGGTGCCTCGAACCGGCTTCTCTATGCGCGACGACAGGCCGCAAGTCAATGGCAGTACAAAAATGGTGAAAAACTGGGCAGATTCTGGACAGTCTTGCCCGTGATAAATGCGTTTTGTCATTCAATTTTGCACAAGGTTTCAATTTTAAAGATGTTGTTCAGCAGATGTGAGCAATCCTGCGTTAAAGTCTGATCATACAACAAGCGGAGGCTGATATGGCCTTTCAGATGCAGCTCGACACGGAACATCCCAAGCCGGAACAGGCTTACAGGGAATTCAATCTCGACCGGCCCGGCAACATCATTTTCGTCGGCCACCACTTGAGCACCGGCACGCAGGTCCGCTGCCTGATCCGTACCATCACGCTCGCCGGCGCGCTGCTGGAAGTCAGCCCCAGCCTGGAAATGCCGCAGCATTTCTTCCTGGAGATCCTTGGCATCCATGACGAGATCGGTTCGACCGTGGTCAAGCGCGAAGGCGAGTTCGTGACCATCAGCTTCAACATGCTGCTGAACCCCGAATTCCTGCACCATGTGCTGCGGCTGAGTTTCGAAGCCAGTCTCTGATTTCCGACCTCTAATCCGCATAGGAAAACGCGGGCCTTGCGACCCGCGTTTCGAAGAGCGATGGCTTTCGGCGATCACGCGGCGAGATGCCGCTCGATCTGATCGACGGGAAGGTTGGTATAGTCCTTCACCACTTCGGCCGAAATCGCCGCCTGCGCATCGACACTCAGGTTGGGACGCAGCATGCCGAGCGCCCGCGGGGGTGCTACGAGAATGATGCGGCTCGCCTCCTTCTCATGCACGAGCTCATCGAGCTTGTCGGCCACCTCCTTCAGGAACTCCTCTTCCGCCTGGTCCTGCCAGTCGGTTTCCTCCATGGCGCTGCCGCTCAGTCCGTCAGGCGCATAGGATCGGCCTGGCTTGTCGGCACCGATTTCGCGGGTCGGCTGGTTGGGTTGCGTCAGGGTTTCGCGAACCTGAAGATTCATCAGTTGCGCGTCACCGGCATTCTGCAGGATCAGGGCTTTCGCCCCATCGCACACGACAACCCAGGATTCCCAGGGAACTTTGACATCTGTCATTTGAGTTTTCCTCGCTTTGATGATTGGAGGCGACGCGTCGCTAGAGGAAAAACGCCGGACAATTGAAAGAGTTCGGAAGATCCCGCGGAAAGAGAGTCACGGGTGATCCAAGGGTCAAAGTCGATCGGCACGACGCTTCTCTATGGTGCCATTTTAGGATTCGCCGCCTACAGCACCTATGAGATTCACTGCGCAGTGAGATTGCTTGCTCGAGCGACGACAGGTTTATTCCCAAGAGGGCACAATAGCTGTGCCGCTAAAGCACAAATTTCAAACTCGTTAAAATTGTAGTTTTATATTTGACGAATGTGAAAAACATTCGTGTGAGCCTCTCCGTCGAACAGCCCGAAATTTGAACTGCCCCAAATTTTGAACTGCCTGACGGAGAATGCGAAATGGAAATGCTCCGCGCAACGCACCTCGCCACGGTGAAGTCGGCTGTCTACGATATTCGCTGGGAGGAGTTCAACGTCAAACGACCGGCCCGTATCGTCGCCGTTCGCCCCTGTCTGACCGGGATTTCGATGCGCAGCGCCGAAATTCTCGACATTTCCCAGGGCGGCGCGACCTTCGTCGTGTCGACCACGGCCGGCCTGCCCAAACACTATTACCTGAACATCCTGGGGCTTGCCTACCGCATCGGCTGTGCCGAAGTCTACCGCCATCATGAACGCATCGGCGTTCGCTTCATCAACCTCATCGATCCGGATGTTCTACGCAAGGTAGTGCGTGCCGACTTCATGATCGGCAATACGGAAGCGATCGACGCGCGCCGCAACGGCAACCGCGTCTGAGCCGTCACGAACGAGAAATAATCTTGCTTGCCTTGGCAAAGCGAGGGCCTATTGTTGCGCGGCTTTTTCAATAATTCCGGGAAATTGCCGTCGCATGTCTGCCTTCTCGCGCTTCACGCCGCTTGCCAGCGCCCTGCCCTCCACCGTCCCCTTCGTCGGCCCCGAGGCCATCGAGCGCCAGCGCGGCCTGAAGGTCGAAGCGCGCATCGGCGCCAATGAAAACGGCTTCGGCCCGGCTCCCTCGGTCATTGCCGCCATGCGGGAACAGGCCGGCGATATCTGGAAATACAACGATCCGGAAAACTACGTGCTTCGCGAAGTACTCGCCGCCCATCTCGGCGTGACGCCGGCCAATATCGCCATCGGCGGCGGCATCGACGAGTTGCTCGGCCAGATCGTGCGGCTGGTGATCGAGCCCGGCGGCACCGTCGTCACTTCGCTCGGCGCCTATCCCACCTTCAATTTTCACGTGAACGGTTTCGGTGGCCGGCTGGTCACCGTTCCCTATGCCGGCGACCGCGAGGATCTCGACGCGCTGCTCGATGCGGTCAAGCGCGAAAACGCGCCGCTCGTCTATTTCGCCAATCCCGACAATCCAATGGGAAGCTGGTGGGATGCCCAAGAGATCGTCGCCTTTGCGCGCGCGCTTCCGGAAAGCTGCCTGATGATCCTCGACGAAGCCTATAGCGAGACCGGGCCGGCCTCCGCCCTGCCGTCGATCCAGTCCCTCATCGACCTGCCGAACATCGTGCGCACCCGCACCTTCTCCAAGGCCTACGGTCTTGCCGGCGCCCGCGTCGGCTATGCCATCTCGACGCCGGGCACGGCGCAGGCCTTCGACAAGATCCGCAACCATTTCGGCATGAACCGGCTAGCGACGGTCGCCGCACTCGCGGCCCTTAAGGATCAGGCCTACCTGTCCGAAGTGATCGGGAAAATCCATGCCGCGCGCGACAGGATCGCCGGTATTGCCAGGGCGAACGGCCTGCAGCCGCTCTCGTCGGCCACCAATTTCGTGGCAGTCGATGCCGGGCGCGACGGCACCCATGCGCGGGCCATCGTCGACGGGCTGATGGAACACGGTGTCTTCATCCGCATGCCGGGCGTGGCACCGCTCAACCGCTGCATCCGCGTGAGTGTTGGGCCGGAGGCCGATATGGCGCGGCTTGAAGCAGCCTTGCCGTCGGTCCTGAAGACATTGAGCTGAAACAGGTAAACCGCGGCCGGCAGAGGACAAGCCGGTCGCGGTTTCCTTCTCCTGGCATCGGCCCCGTCCAAGGCGCCCCGCCAGCTCCCCTCTTTTGAGGTTGTTATTTTGCTCTTGTCGATTTGTTCCCGGATGGACGGTTTTTAGTGGATCGTCATCCATTCGCGGGCGGCGCGCAGCGCCTCGGCAAGCTGCATCTTGCTCATCGTCGCAGCGACATCGGCGCGCAGCTCGGCTGCGCGGTCGTTGCCCTTGATCGCGGCAATATTCAGCCACTTGTGAGCGGCGATGAGGTCGATGTTGCAGCCGCGGCCGGTCGCATACATCAGACCCATTTCGCAGAAGACATCGGCGCTGTTGTTGTCGCCACCCATGGTGGCCATTTCAGCATTGTGCATTTCAAAGCGTGCCATCGGTTCTATCCCTGTTTAGCCTGTTAAGACGTACCCTGTTTTACCTTTGGGCCTTGCCATCTTCTGCGGCTTGCGGCCTCTCCGGTCCGGCGGGTTTTCCCCGCTCGTTTGATGGGTTCACTATGCCAAACGGCCTTCAAAAAACGCCTAAAATGCATGATTAATTTGACGCAAACAAAGTGCAAATGCTTGGTAAAATTGGATTTTTGTTAAACATCGGAATCCCTGGGAATTAAGGATTTTCGCGCGCTTTTTACGAAAAATTAGGAATTGGAAATTGAGGAACTGTTTACCGTGAAATCAGCATCGATCAGGCCATCAGCAGAAAAACCTGGAGGCGAAAGCCGGATTTCAGGCGCTCCGGCAGCGTATTTACCTTTACGTTCGCGTCAGTTATTTTCGCGCCAATCAGCTTCATGGAGGAAAAGATGATCCGTACCCTCGTTCTCGCCAGTGCGCTGGCACTTACGGCAGGCCTTGCGCTGGCGGAAGAACCGATCGTCGGCAAGTGGAAGACGGTCGCCGGCGATACGGCAGTGATTGCCCCTTGCGGCGGCGGATACTGCATCACGCTCAAGTCGGGCAAATATGCCGGCAAGAAGATCGGCATGCTGGCGGGCACCGGCGACAGTTACAATGGTGAGATCACCGATCCCTCCAATGACAAGACCTATAGCGGCTTTGGTAACATTTCCGGCAGCTCTCTGAAGCTGAAGGGCTGCGTGATGAACGTCCTCTGCAAAACGCAGACATGGACTCGCCTTTGAGGGGACTCGCCTTTGAGGGGACCCGTCTCCGAGACCCTTAGCCGGCCTCAGAAACTGAACGCCAAATGAACCGCCATCTCAGCACCCGTTCAGCCGCATCATGGCAAAACAGCACCATGAAGGGCGCATATCGGGGTAAGGACGTGGACGTGTTCATTCTGGCGAGACGGTTTACAATCATAACGCTGTTTGCGGCGATCTTCGCGATCTCGTTTTCGGCGGTGGTCGTGCGCACGGGCGGCGGCGGGGCACAGCAGTCGCATTTCGGCGCGAACTATACGTGCCTGGAAAGCCGCGGCGGTTACTGCACCGCCATCCGCTGAGAGTTGGAAAGATATTGGGGAAAATATCTGGGTTTCAGCCTTTGCGCGTCGTTTGCTTGTTAAAAACGACTCTCTATAATGCCTCATGAGCAAACGAATCTATCCACTGTCCGCTTTCGACATTTCGTCCCCCCCCCCTTTCGAGCCGCAAGCCTTCGATGATCCGGCAAAAGCCGTCGAAGCTTTGACGGAGCTTTACGAGCGCAACACCTCGTTCCTAATCGACAGCTTCACGAAGCTCGCGCAGGGGGCGCCGGTCACGTCCCGCTACCGCGCTTTCTACCCGCAAGTCAGCATCGAGACGACGAGCTTCGGTCATGTCGACTCCCGCCTCTCCTACGGCCATGTGACGGCACCGGGCGTCTATACGACGACGGTGACGCGGCCGAAGCTCTTCAAGCATTACCTTAGGGAGCAGCTGCTGCTCCTGATGAAGAGCCATAACGTGCCTGTCGTCGTCTCGGAATCCTCGACGCCGATCCCGCTGCATTTCGCATTCGGCGAAGGCGCGCATGTGGAAGCATCGGCAACGGCTTTCGTCGATACCCCGCTGCGCGATCTCTTCGACACGCCCGACCTCAACACGACGGATGACGAGATCGCCAACGGCGAATACCTGCCGCCTCCGGGCGAGCCCTCGCCGCTTGCACCTTTCACCGCACAGCGCATCGACTATTCGCTCGCCCGCCTTTCGCACTATACGGCGACCGGTGCCGAGCACTTCCAGAACTTCGTGCTGTTTACGAACTACCAGTTCTACGTCGACGAATTCTGCTCCTGGGCGCGCAAGCTGATGGCTGAGGGCGGCAACGGCTACACCGCCTTCGTCGAGCCCGGCAATATCGTCACGCTGGCAGGATCGAGCGTTCCGGAAACGGATGCCGTGCTTTCTCGCCTGCCGCAGATGCCGGCCTATCACCTCAAGAAGAAGGGCCATGCCGGGATCACCATGATCAATATCGGCGTCGGTCCTTCCAACGCCAAGACGATCACCGACCATGTGGCCGTGCTTCGCCCGCATGCCTGGCTGATGCTTGGCCATTGCGCGGGACTGCGCAACAGCCAGCGCCTCGGCGATTATGTTCTGGCGCATGCCTATATGCGCGAAGACCATGTGCTGGACGACGACCTGCCGGTCTGGGTGCCGATCCCGGCCCTTGCCGAAGTGCAGGTGGCGCTCGAGGGGGCCGTTGCCGAGATCACCGGCTACGAAGGCTTCGAGCTGAAGCGCATCATGCGCACCGGCACGGTCGGCACCATCGATAACCGCAACTGGGAACTGCGCGACCAAGCAGGCCCGGTAAAGCGACTGTCGCAGGCCCGCGCCATCGCGCTCGACATGGAATCGGCGACGATCGCTGCCAATGGTTTCCGCTTCCGCGTGCCCTATGGAACGCTGCTCTGCGTGTCCGACAAGCCGCTGCACGGCGAGCTGAAACTGCCGGGCATGGCGACCGCCTTCTACCGCACGCAGGTGAACCAGCACCTGCAGATCGGCATCAGGGCAATCCAGAAACTCGCCGCCATGCCACCGGAAGCGCTGCATTCACGCAAGCTGCGCAGCTTCTTCGAGACGGCGTTTCAGTAAGATATCAGGCGTGGCCCGGCCTTGTCCGCCGGGCCACACACTGTTCTCAAGCGCTTGCGGCAAGCTGCAGCGCTGCGATCAGGCCTGCAAACGCCGCCAGCGCAATCCCGGTCCTGACCAGCATCCTTATCACCTCGGCATTCTCAAGCGGCGGCATCTCGCGTGCGCCGCGTGTGATGATCAGATGTGCTATTCCGAATTCAAGCATGCTCATTGCTCCATCTCCTCGATGTTGTCGATGGAGCTTTGTCGAGCGCTGCCCCGGCCTTTCGACATTCAGGCCGCTTAAAAGATATTTTTCTTCCCTGTCGAAAAACGCCTAGGCTGTTCGTCTCTAAGCATCGGCCCGAAAATCGAGATAGATTTTCGGAAAGCCCGATGCGTAGATTCAAAGATTTAGAGCGTCCTTTGTGCGTCCGAATGGATGCACGGCGCTCTAAGGGCTGTGAAACCACAGCGTGGAGGACAAGGGATGAAATATCTTTGCCAGGTCTGGTTCGACGGCACGGTGCTGTCGGCCATGTCGACGGAAGAAAAGAAAAAGCTCGACCGGGATTCGCTCGCCTATGACCGCGATCTTGCCGACAGCGGTCATATGATCATTGCCCAGGCGCTGCAGTCGCCGCAATCGGCGGTCACGGTCCGGGTGCGCGGCGGCGAGATGTCGGTCACCGACGGCCCCTTCATCGAGACGAAGGAAGCGCTCGGCGGCTTCATCCTGATCGACGCCAAGGACCTCAACGACGCGATCCGTGTTGCCGCCGGCATTCCGCTGGCAAAGCTCGGCGCGATCGAGGTTCGCCCCATCCATGAATTCGGCTGAGGAGGTGATGTCATGAAGTTTCTGGGCCAGATCTGGTTCGATACCGAAAAGAGCAAACGGGTCACCCCAGAAGAGTGGGAAGCCGTCACGCAGGAATGCATCGTCAGCGACGACCACTGGCGCGACAGCGGCCATATGTTGAGCGCGCTGGCGCTCTATGAGCCGGAGCAGGCTGTGACGCTCAGGGTTCGCAACGGCACCATCGCTGCAACGGATGGTCCTTTCGCAGAGATCAAGGAACATCTCGGCGGCTTCGTCGTGATCGAGGCCAGGGATATGGCGGAAGCACAGTCGATCATTTCCACCTTCCCGATCCTCAAATATGCATCAATCGAAATCCGCCCCGGCTATTCGATCAAGGATGGGAGATAGCCATGCGCTTCGTCTGCCTCATCTATAATGCCGCCGATATGGACGGCACACTCAGCCAGGCCGAGGGCGACGAACTCGTGAGGGCACATTTCCAATATGACGAGGAGCTTCAGCGCAAAGGCATCATGATCCATTCCGATGCATTGGAAGGCCCCGACAGCGCCTCTGTGTTGAGGGTGCGCGATGGCATTCTGTCTTCGACCGACGGCCCCTATGTCGAGACCAAGGAACATCTGGCCGGCATTTACATCATCGAGGCGGCCGATCTCGAAGAGGCGCGCAAGGTCGTTGCGGGCATTCCGAGCGTCCGGGTCGGGGCGATCGAATTGCGGCCGGTGAGACTGCTCACCCTGCCACAGTGAGGGTCGGCCCATGAGACAGGTGATCGAGGATATCTACCGGCAGCATTCGCGCCGGGTTCTGGCGACGCTGATCCGCCTGCTCGGCGATTTCGACCGGGCGGAGGAAGCGCTGCACGATGCCTTTGCGGCGGCGGCACGGACATGGCCGGTCGACGGCATGCCCAACAATCCCGTTGCCTGGCTCGTCTCGACCGGCCGCTTCAAGGCGATCGACCATCTGAGGAGACGAGCGCGCTTCAACGCCTCGCTGCGGCATATCGAGGACGGGCTCTACCCTGACGGCACGGAAACGGAGATCGGCGACATGGAACCGATCGAGGACGACATGCTGCGGCTGATCTTCATCTGCTGCCATCCGGCTCTTGCCGCCGATGCGCAGATGGCGATGGCGCTGCGCGAGGTCTGCGGACTGACGACGGAAGAGATCGCCCATGCCTTCCTCGTACCGGCGCCGACGGTCGCACAACGGATCGTGCGTGCCAAGAACCGGATCAGGACGGAAAAAATCCCTTATGAAGTGCCCGTCGGAGCCGAACTGCCCGAAAGGCTCGACCGGGTACTGCATGTCATCTACCTCGTCTTCAACGAGGGCTACTCGGCATCCTCGGGCAGCGCCATCGTGCGCGCCGACCTGACGGCAGAGGCGATCCGGCTGGCGCGGCTGCTTGCCGCCTTGCTGCCGCATCCGGATGTCGCCGGCCTGCTGTCATTGCTCCTGCTGCAGGAGTCGCGGCGCGCTGCCCGGCAGGATGGTGACGGCGCGCTGGTGCTGCTTGCCGATCAGGATCGCTCGCTCTGGGACCGGGCAAGAATATCAGAGGGGCTGTCGCTGCTTGCAAGCGCCATGCGCACGCCTGATATCGGCATCTATACGGTTCAGGCGGCAATCGCGGCGGAACACGCGAAGACCGGAAGCATCGAGGAAACGGACTGGCGGCGCATCGCCTTCTACTACGACCTGCTGATTGCCGCCCATCCCTCTGATATTGCGGAGCTCAACCGCGCGGTGGCGATTGCCATGGCCGATGGGCCGGAGAAAGGACTGGCCCTCGTCGATGCCGTCATGGGCAAGGGGGACCTAACGTCCTATCATCTCGCCCATTCGGCGCGGGCGGATTTCCTGCGCCGGCTCGGACGCAGGGCCGAGGCGATTGCGGCTTACGAGACGGCGCTGACACTCTGCCGGCAGGAGCCGGAACGGGCCTTTCTGCGCAAGCGCATCTCGGAGCTTACAGCATCGTCTTGAGGCGCGGTCAGGCCTTGCGGCGGCCGAGCGGCAGCGAGATGGCGGTGCCTGTCAGGGCGGAAACGATGATGAGCAGATGCGCGCTGACGCTTGCCTGCGCCAGCGCGTCCAGGGCCGACCGTTCGCTCGATGCTCCGAAGGCGATGGCACCGGCGGTGATGCCGGCCGGATAGGTGCCGACGCCGCCCGGCGCATGCACCGGCAGGACCGAGGAAAGCTCGCCGCCGAGCGCGCCGCCGAAACTCGCGGCCATCGGCAGCACGCCCATCAGACCGAGCGCCCAGGCGAGCACGAGCACCTTCACCAGCCAGTTGACGATGGTCATCGCCCAGGCGCGGGCAAAAGCAACGGCATCGAAAGGCAGTCCGTTCTCGATTTCATGAAGCAGCGTCTGCGCCTTGCGCGGCAGCAGTTTCGCCCCGAGGCGCAGCAGCGGCTTGCGGGCAGCAAAAGCAAAGACCGGCAGGAACAGGAAGAGTACCCAGACCAACCAGGCGAGCGCGGCATTGGAGGCGGCGGCCGCAACGCCGAGGCCCGCGGCGGCCAGCAGCGCATGCAGGTCCAATAGCCGCATAACCAGCAGGGCGGAGGTGCCGCGCGTCAGGGGAATGCCGAATTCCGTGCGCATCAGCACCGGAAAGCTGGTCTCGCCGGCGCGGAAGGGCAGCATGATGTTCAGAAGGTTATGGATCTGCGTGATGCGGAAGAGCGTTGCGAAACGGCCTGCCGTCTCCCGTGGAAAATAATCGTAGATGCGCCATGTACGCAGGAAATAGGTGCTGGTCAGGAGTATGAGCGCGCCGATAACGGGCCGAGGACCGACGGCAGCCCATTGCTCCAATATGACAGTCCAGCCCCAGAACCATTCGATGAAAAGCGCATAGGCTGCGACGATTGCGACCGTCAGAAGGGTCATGCGATTGCGCAGAAACCAGGATTGCCCGCTTTCAACACTCGGGGTCTTCATGTATCAGGCTTCCTAAGTTTGGCTGCGGCGGCTGGTTTTCATCGGTCTTCCATTGCCGCGCCTTTTAGGAGAAATGAAAGTTGCAGACAACGGTAGAGTCCATTCGCGGTGCGAATGATCAGATACAACCGCTCGAGCTGTCGCTGGTCGTTCCTGTTTTCAACGAGGAAGAAAGCATCGGCCCGCTCGTCGAGCGCATTGCCGCGGCCATGGCCGACTATCCGCTTCGCTGGGAACTGATCCTCGTCGACGACGGCAGCACGGACGCAACGCTCGTCAATGCCCGCAAGTTCGTCAACCGCGAGGGGCTGACGCTGCGTATCGTCGAGCTGCAGCGCAATTTCGGCCAGACGGCCGCCATGCAGGCCGGCATCGACACGGCGCAGGGCCGGCTGATCGCCACCATGGACGGCGACCTGCAGAACGACCCGAAGGATATTCCCTCGATGGTCTCGGAGCTGGAACGGCGTGAACTCGACCTGCTCGTCGGCTGGCGCAAGAACCGCCAGGACGGTCTGCTGCTGCGCAAGATCCCCTCCTGGTGCGCGAATTACCTCATCGGCCGCATCACCGGCGTCAAGCTGCACGACTACGGCTGCAGCCTGAAGATCTACCGTGCCTCGATCATCAAGCAGGTGAAGCTGATGGGCGAGATGCATCGCTTCATCCCGGCCTGGGTCGCCGGCGTGGTGCCGAGCTCACGCATCGGCGAAATGGCCGTCACCCATCACGCACGCCAGCACGGCACGTCTAAATATGGCATCTCGCGCACTTTCCGCGTGATCCTCGATCTGCTGTCTGTGATGTTCTTCATGCGCTACAAGGCGCGTCCGGGCCATTTCTTCGGCTCGCTCGGCCTCGGCCTCGGCGGCCTCGCAGCGCTGATCCTCATCTATCTCGGTTTCGACAAGTTCATCATGGGCAACGATATCGGTACGCGACCGATGCTGATGGTCGGCGTCGTGCTGCTGCTGTCGTCCGTGCAGATGATCACGACCGGCATCCTGGCGGAAATGATCGCGCGAACCTATTATCGCGACGACGCCTCGCCGAATTATATCGTGCGCCAGATCTTCTCCCGAGAAAGCTGACGTGAAGAGCCTTTTCAGCCGCCGGCCCAATCTGATCCTGGCGGTGCTTGGAACCTATTTTCTGCTCCACTTGATCGTGCGGCTCAGCATTCCCAATGCGCTGGAGCTGGACGAGGCGGAGCAGATATTGCTCTCGCAATGGTTCGCCTTCGGCTATAATTCGCAGCCGCCCTTCTACAATTGGGTGCAGTACGGCGTCACATCGCTCATCGGCGTGTCGCTGTTTTCGCTGTCGCTCCTCAAATGCACCATGCTGTTCCTGTCCTATGTCTTCTACTGGCTGGCGGCGCGGCTGACGTTGAAGAACAGCAGCCTGGTGGTGATGACGACGCTCGGCCTGCTCACCATGCCGCAGATCGTCTTCGAGGCGCAGCGGGACCTGACCCATTCGGTGGCGACGATCTTTGCTGGCTCGTTATTCCTCTACGGCTTTTTCCGCACGCTGAAGACGCCGTCGGCCATCTCCTATGCCATCGTCGGCATTGCGACCGGCATCGGCATCATATCGAAGTATAATTTCGCGCTTCTTCCGGCCGCGGCATTCGTCGCTGCGCTGATCGATGCCGATTTCCGCAAGCGCTTGCTCGACTGGCGACTGATACTGACCATCGTGATTTCGATCGCCATCGTCACGCCGCACGCAATCTGGTTCCTGCAGCATTTCGACCTTGCCGTCGATCGTACGCTGCACAAGATGACCGGTGACGAGGAGAGCTTTCTGGCGCAGGTATCGACCGGCTTTTTCCGCTTCATCTCCGCAATGGTCGGCATCGCTGGCGTCTCTGTCCTCATCTTTCTGGCGCTCTTTGCCAAATCGCTGCGGGCAATGTGGCGCGCGTCCAGCCGCTGGACAAGAATTGCCGGGCGCATCCTGCTGATCGAGATCAGCGCTATTGCGCTGATGATCCTGCTTGCCGGCGTCGACAATGTCGCCGACCGATGGCTGACGCCGCTCTTCCTCATCCTGCCGCTCTATATCTGCATGAAGGCCGAGAGCACCGAGGTCGACCCCGCAGTACCCTTGCGTGCATCGCTGGCGGTGAGTGGCGTGATCATGGGCATCGTGCTGGCCGTGCTCGCCATGCGCGCCTATTACGGCCCGCTCTTCGGCAAATATCAGCGACTGAACATCCCCTATGCCAGCTTTGCCGAGACGATCCGCAAGGATATCGGCGGCGAACCGGGGCTGATCGTCGGTTACGACCCGCATCTCGACGGCAATATGCGGCTGCAAATGCCTGACACCCCGGTGCAGTCCTATTTCTATCCGGACTTCAAGCCGACATTCCAACTGGATGCGAAACACCCCGTCGTCTTCGTCTGGCGCGACGACAAGGGCAGGACGCCGCCGGCCTGGCCGAATGATTATTTTGGGGATGTGCTGGCGCAGACCGGCTTGAAGCAGCCGGAAACGCATGTCGTCACCCTGCCCTATATCTATGGCCGACCGGGTGACACCTATCAGTTCGCCTACGCGGTGGCTTATCCCTAAGAGCCTTTCCTGGTTAGATTGAAGCATTCTGTTGGCTCAAACGGAGTCGAATGGTCGACCGGCTGGCGCGCGTCGTAGCCCAGATCTACGGCCAAGCCGGCCGATCGATCAGGCGGCCCGTTTCAGCCAACCCCGGTGGTTTGCTTGCAAACCAGCTAGGGCCGGGCATCTTTCCGCCAGGATCAAAGGCGATCGGCTCGGACATACCCCGGGGTATGCCCTTCTCCATCAGCCTTTGCCCTGACGAAAACCTGCTCCGGCAGAATGCTTCAATCTAACCAGGAAAGGCTCTAGCGTGCGAATGCGTCGAAAGGATTGACCTCTGTGAGTTGGCGCACTGTGTCCCTGCTCGCGCCCGCGATCTGAAGCCTTGGCAGAAGGCTCTCGACAAGGTGCGTATAAGGCCTCGGGGTCCCGCCACCCGGTTGCGCCGGATCATACCAGCCGAGATCGTGGCTTATCAAAAGCCGCTTGCCCAATCCTGCTTCAAGGGCGTCCATTATCAACGCGACCACGTCTTCATCCGGTGCCCTACCGACATGGTCGTATTCGATCCACGCGCCGCGTTCCACCAGTGCCTTGTGAAGCTGGAAGTCCTTTTCCTCCTGGGTATGAATGGATATGAACCGCTCGGCTGCGCAACCCTCTGACTGAAGGATGTCCAGCTGCTCCATCACGACCCTTCCCCGAATCGTGTGCGAGCCGATGACCGCACCGGTTCGCACGGATGCTCTTGCGGCCGCGCGCAGGATGCGGGCCTCCAATGGCGTAATGCCATCGTCGCCGGCGCTCAGTTTTATCCATCCGGCGAGCACGCCGGTATCTTCGATGCCCTCGGTAAGCTCAGCCACCATCCATTGTTCGAGATCGACTTCGCTGGCTTCTGCTACCCACCTGGGTATCCATGGTTCGCGATAGTTACCGGTCGGCACAACGATCGGAAAGTCGGCGGCCCTCGATACGGCAAGATCAATATCTGCGCGTCTTCCAACGCCCCCTGTCGTGCATTCGACGAGCAGTGAAATGCCTTGTCTTTTGATTGCCTCTATTTGTGGGACCATCAGCGCCACGACATCGTCTACATCCGCCTTGGCGTAGCCGGGCCGGTCGGGGGTTCGGAGATCGACAAACACGTGCTCGTGCGGAAGAATCATGCCGAGTTCTTCGCGGCGTTTCGGTCCCAGAGTGGTGTAAATCTGCTTCATTGGTCGAGATTCCCCCAAATGATCGACGTTCTATGACAATGCGAGTGATCTCCTCACCCAACATCACTGAGCAGCGACGGCAGGGCTTCGCCGTCGCAATCGTCGCTAGCCACGTAGCTCCTTCCAGGCTGCGTCCAGCGCAATCTTGGTAATACGCGCCATCTCGTCGACCTCCTCATGGCTGATGACGAGCGGCGGGGAGGCCAGCATGCGGTCGCCGGTGGCGCGCAGCACGAGGCCGTTTGCGAGAGCGTGATTGCGCACCAGCGAGCCGATCGGATCGGGCTTTTCGAAGCGGGTGCGGGTCTTCTTGTCGGCGGCAAGCTGCAGACCGCCCATCAGGCCGATGCTTTGCGCCTCGCCGACAAAATCATGATCGGCAAGGGCGGCCCACTTCTTTGCGAAATAGGGGCCGATATCGTCGCGCACGCGCTCGACCAGTTTCTCCTCCTCGATGATGCGCAGGTTTTCGAGCGCGGCGGCGGCGCAGACCGGATGGCCGGAATAGGTGAAGCCATGGTTGAAATCGCCGACCTCGTTGATCAGCACATCGGCGATGCGATCACTGACGAGCACGCCGCCGATCGGCAGGTAACCCGAGGAAAGCCCTTTGGCGATCGGGGCAAAATCCGGCTCGACGCCGAAATATTGATGGCCGAACCATTCGCCGAGGCGACCGAAGCCGCAGATGACCTCGTCGGTTACGAGCAGGATGTTGCGGGCCTTGCAGATGCGGTCGATTTCCGGCCAATAGGTCTCCGGCGGAATGATGACACCGGCCGCGCCCTGGATCGGCTCGGCGACGAAGGCTGCGACATTCTCCTCGCCCAGCTCATCGATCTTGGCGTCCAGCTCGCGGGCGACCTTCAGGCCGAATTCGGCGGGCGTGAGATCGCCACCCTCGCCATACCAATAGGGCTGGCCGATATGGACGATGCCTGATATCGGCAGGTCGCCCTGCTCGTGCATATATTTCATGCCGCCGAGGCTGGCGCCGGCAACCGTCGAGCCGTGATAGCCGTTGCGCCGCGCAATCACCATCTTCTTCGAGGGCTTGCCGACGGCTGCCCAATAGACGCGGGCCATGCGGAACCAGGTGTCGTTCGCTTCCGAGCCGGAGCCGGTGAAGAAGATATGGTTGAAGCGCGGGCCGGCCTTGGACGTCACCTTCTCTGCGAGCAGCGTGGTCGGCGGCGACGTCGTGCCGAAGAAGGTGTTGTAATAGGGAAGCTCGTTCATCTGACGCGCGACGGCATCGGCGATTTCCTTGCGGCCGTAACCGATATTGACGCACCAGAGGCCGGCGAAACCATCGAGATACTTTTTGCCGTTGTTGTCGTAGATATGCACGCCCTCGCCGCGCTCGATGATGCGCGTGCCGTCGGCATTCAGCTTCTTCATGTCGGAGAAGGGATGCAGATGGTGGGCGGCATCGATCGCAGCAAGATTGGACAGCGGGTAAGTATCGGACATGATTGGACCTTCGGATTGAAAGGCTTTGACTGATGGTTTACGAGCTTGGCCTTCTGCGAGAGGATTTTCAAGGTCATGGCGAGCAACGGCAAAGAGGCTGGTGAGGGCGATCCGCGTTTCGAGATCCTCGTTGTCGGCATGAACGGCGATCTGCGGGGCAAGCAGCTTCCGCTTTCGGCCGAAAAGAAGGTCTGGGCCGGCGATATCCGCCTGCCGACTTCCACACAGTCGCTCGATATCTGGGGCGACGACAATGACGACATTACCGGCCTGTCGCTGACGATCGGCGACCCCGACGGCAATCTCATTCCCGATAAGCGCAGCCTGACGCCGATGCCCTGGGCGCCTGAGGGCTCCATGCAGGCGCTCGCCACCATGCACGAATTCGATGGCAGCCGCAGCTTCATGGATCCGCGGGGCATTCTCGCTTCCGTTCTTGAACGCTATTCCGAGCGCGGGCTGACGCCTGTCGTCGCGACGGAATTGGAATTCTATGTGGTGGACGAGAGCTGGCGCGAGACGGGCGTGCCCTCGCCGCCTGCAAGCTTGACCTATCGCGGCGATCCGAACGGCTTCCAGCTCTATGACATGAGCGCCGTCGATGCGCTCGACGACTACCTGCGGACTCTGCGCGCCTATGCCAAGGCGATGAACCTGCCGGCGGAGGCGACGACGGCGGAATTCGGCCCCGGCCAGTTCGAAGTGAACCTGCTGCACCGGCCGGATGCCCTGGCGGCCGCCGACGACTGCCTCTACCTGAAGCGCGTTGCCGAGCAGGCGGCGCGCAAGCACGGGCTGAAATCGACCTGCATGGCCAAACCCTATTCGGATCATGCCGGTTCCGGTCTGCATGTGCATGCGAGCATCATCGACAGCCACGGCAACAATATCCTCGATGCCAAAGGCGGCGAACCGACGCTTCTAAAATCGGTGACGGCAGGCATGCTGCAGACCATGCAGGAGGCGCAACTCGTCTTTGCGCCCTTTGCCAATTCCTACCGTCGGTTCCAGCCGGGCTCCTTTGCGCCGACCGACCTCACCTGGGGCACCGGGCATCGCGGCACGGCGATCCGTATTCCTGACAGCAACGGGCCGGCGGCGCGCATCGAGCATCGCGTGGCGGGTGCGGATGCCAATCCCTATCTGCTGCTGGCGGCCATTCTCGGCGGCATGCTGCTCGGCCTCGACGGCGATCTCGATCCCGGCGAGGAAACGACGCCCGCCTATACACCACCGGGCGCGAAGCGTCTGACGCATGATTTCCTGACAGCGGTCGAGGCCTTCCGGCAGTCGGCCTTCATCGCCAATATCTTCGGCGACAAGTATCGAAAGTTGTATGGCGACACGAAGTACAAGGAAGCAATAGCGTACCTGCGCACCGTGTCGGATTTCGACTATCGCACATATCTCGCGCGCCTGTAGTTAATAGAGCCCGTCATATCACTTTCACTTAGACGCTTTTCTTAACCCTGTTGGCATTATCGATGATCTATACTCGAAATCGGTAATATATGCCGGGTATCAGCATACTCAATAAACCGGCAACGGGGCCGGATTGGATGACGAGTTGAAAGGGATCGGTTTGATGAACCGCATCACTCTTGAGGGAAAGCTGCTGTTTGCGACCGTCATCGTCGCCTTTCTCACCCTTGTTCTGACAGCGAGCGCCCTCATTCCGACCTATGAGAGCTACCGTTCGACTCATGACAATCTGCTTGCGGTGGAACGCTTCCGCCAAGTTTTGGAGGCTGGCACCCAAGTGTCCGCGGAACGTGGCCCGGCCAATGATATCATGGCGATCGAGCCGGACAGCAGCGCCCCGGCAACGGAACGCCTGAGGTTCTTCCGGCGCATCAGCGATCAGGCGCTCGAGGCTCTCGACGAGCCGCTCGCCGTCGATGTCTCTTCCGCCCTGCCCGACCTGCAGAAGGCGCTGGCCGATACCAGAGACCAGCTTCGCAAAGCCCGTGAGGCCGTGGACCGGGTTGCTGCAACACCGCTTGCCGAGCGCCGGCCGGAGGATGTCCAGGCCGCGATCGGCGAAATGATCGAGGTGATCGAAACCTTCCAGGCTGTCGTCGACTGGCACGTGGCGGCCTTCACGAGCCGCCAATCGGAACTGACTGCTCCGTTCCTGACAGGGCGGATGATCAGCGACATGCGCGAATATGGCGGCCGGGCCGCCTCGCAGATCATGGGGCCGATCGCCACGCGCCAGCCGCTGCGCGACAGCCATGTCACCGATGCCAGCCGCACCATCGGCCGGCTTCTGGAATTGCGCGCGCTGATGGAGGGCCAGAAGGTCGTCAGCGATAACGACACGCTGTCTGCCAACCTCATGAAGGATGTCGATGCGATCTTTTTCGGATCCGGCCTCGACCTCGTGAAGATCCTCATCGAACAAGGCAAGATTTCCGGCGACTATTCGATCTCCGCCGTCGATCTGACGCACAACTATGTCCCGACGCTGCAGCCGCTGGCGCGGCTGCGCACGGTCTTCCTCAACGATGTCGTGAAGCGCTATCGGACCCAGCATGACACAGCCTCCTACCGTCTGGCCGTCATTGCGCTCATCACAGCCTCTGCGCTCGCAGTGCTGCTCACCCTCTTCCGCTCCATCCGCCTTCATATGCTCGATCCGCTGCTGACGGCGCGCCGGCAGATCATCGCGCTTGCCGAGGGCAGCGCCATGACAAACCTTGAGACGATCTCCAAGGCACCGGAGATGCGCAGTCTGTTCGAAGCACTGGAACTGCTGCGCGGCAAGCTTGACGAACGGGCCGAATATGAAGCCCGGCTGAAGATGCAGGCCGAGAAGGATGGGCTGACCGGCGTATGGAACCGCCGGGCGCTGGAAGGCTTCGGCAATGCGCCTTCGGAGCACGAGGAAGATGTCTGCCTGATGCTGATCGACATCGATCACTTCAAGACGGTCAACGATACCTATGGCCACCTGACGGGTGATGCCGTGCTCATCGAAATCGCGTCACGGCTGCAGGGTGCGATGCGGCCGACGGATATCGTGGCGCGCTATGGCGGGGAGGAATTCGCCGTTCTCGTTTCCAGATCGGATCTTTCGAACACCGTGGATTTTGCCGAAGAACTTCGCAGCCATATTCAAGCGCATGTCATCCGCGACGCGGAAACCGGTATGGATCTCTCCATCACTGTCAGCATCGGCGTCGCCTCCGGCCGGTGCGGCGCAAATGGCTGGCGCCAGCTCATCGCATCGGCCGACGAGGCGCTTTACTGCGCCAAGAAGAAGGGACGCAATCGCACCTGTGTTTTCGGAGACGAGGCGGACCGGGATATCGTCGAAGGCGCTCTCATTCCTTTCAGAGCCAGGCGCTCCGCTGCGCTCTGAGCGTCAGGCCGCCGGCTCGCGCCGCTCCCTTTCGCCTTCCTGTGCGGCAAGCCCCTGCTTGACCAGCACCTTCAATTCGCCTGGGTGCAGCTTGATCGTGATATCGCGCTCCAGCGGCAGAAGCTCGCCATCCATGACGCAGTTCGCCTTGGCGCGCAGCTTCGGAAAGTGCAGATTGACCTCGGCCGGATGCATGACCATGACCGCATCGTTTTCGCGGAACCTGCCGCGCAGCATGTCGATCGCCAACCGTGCGACACCGAGCGGTTTCAGCGGTTTTGCCGTGTAGAAGCCAAGCTCGCCGCTGCGCAGATTGTCGGCATAGAGCAGCGCGTTTTCGCCGAAGGGATTGTTGGAGACGGAGATGGCGGAGACGCGGCGGGTTTCCTTCATGCCGGCCGCCTCGAACTCGACCTCGAATTCCGGCGGGTTGAAGACGACGCCGAAAGCCGCACGGGCGCTCGCCCGCAACTTTCCGAGGCGGGAGCGATAGCTGTAGGAGTTGCGGTAGCGCACCATGCGCGCATGCAGGCCGGCGGAGAACTGGTGGATGAAGGGCCTTCCGTTGGCACTGGCGATATCGATATTGTCGAGCTCGCCGAAAGCCAGCACGTCGAGCGCCTGCCAGATATCGAGCGGCACTTTCAGCGAGCGGGCAAAGAGGTTCATGGTACCGGCCGGCACGACGCCGAGCGCCACACCGTTCCTCCAGGCAATCGATGCGGCCGCCGAAATTGTGCCGTCACCGCCGCCGGCAACGATGCCGTCGACGTCGTCGCGCCGAGCGGCACGTTCCATGGCGGGAACAATCTCGCCGCCGGAAAAGACGATCGCTTCGAAATCATGCCCGGCATCGCGGAAGACCTCCTCCGCGCGCTTCTCGTAAGCCTGCATGTCCGTCGTTCTGAAGGTACCGCCGTCGCGATTGAAAAAGCCGACGAGCTTCATAAAGTGCCTGTTCCTATCTATCCCTGTCCTCAAGAGATGGTTGGCGCACCTGCGATTTCAAGCCGGATGGTTTTTCCGGTCACATCGCTGAAACGCAAATATTGCAATGGACGTATGCAGATAGCAGGACGCTGCACTGCAAAAAAAGCACTCGACGCTTCCGACTTTGCGCTCAATAGATGGGAGTATTGGAGATCATATCTCCTCCTCCCGCCATTTCTGCCCGCCAATTGTAAATGACCGGCCCTGCGCGTCCCGCCAGCGGCCGTCACCAAGTACAGATCCTCCGAGGACCGCCCGTGAGCCAGGTTGCCGTCAACGATTCCATCGATGAGTCTGTCGAGTCTGGGCCGGAGGCGGAGCTTCCTTCCGCCATGACCGTCGCACTGGTGCAGTTGGCGCTCGCCGCCGGCGGCTTCGGCATCGGCACGGGCGAATTCGCCATCATGGGTCTGTTGCCGAACGTGGCCGATATCTTTTCGGTCACGACCCCGCAGGCAGGTTATGTCATCAGCGCCTATGCGCTCGGCGTCGTCATCGGCGCACCGGTCATTGCCGTGCTTGCAGCCAAGATGGCGCGGCGCACGCTGCTGCTCTGCCTCATGCTGCTCTTTGCCGTCGGCAATATCCTGAGCGCTGTCGCTCCGACCTTCGAGAGCTTCGCCGTATTGCGCTTCATCACCGGCCTGCCGCATGGCGCCTATTTCGGCGTGGCCGCCCTCGTCGCTGCCTCCATGGTGCCGGTGCATCGCCGTGCGCGGGCCGTCGGCCGTGTCATGCTCGGCCTGACGGTCGCCACCCTGCTCGGCACGCCGCTGACCACCTTCTTCGGCCAGGCGCTCGACTGGCAGGTCGCCTTCCTGACGGTCGGCATCATCGGCCTCGTGACGGTCGCTCTCATCTGGTTCTACGTGCCGCATGACAAGGTCTCGGAAGAGGCAAGCGCGTTGCGCGAACTCAGCGCCTTCCGCCGTCCGCAGATCCTACTGACGCTTGCCATTGCCGCTGTCGGTTATGGCGGCATGTTCGCGATGTTCAGCTATATCGCCTCGACAACGACGCAGGTGGCCATGCTGCCGGAGACGGCCGTTGCGCTTATGCTCGTGCTGTTCGGTGTCGGCATGAATGCCGGAAATGTCATCGGCTCCTGGCTGGCGGATAAATCGCTGCTCGGCACGATCGGCGGTTCGCTGGTCTATAATATCGTGGTGCTGACGATGTTCTCTCTGACGGCTTCCAACCCCTACATGCTCGGGCTTTGCGTCTTCCTCGTCGGCTGCGGTTTTGCGGCAGGCCCGGCGCTGCAGACGCGGCTGATGGATGTCGCGGCCGATGCACAGACGCTGGCTGCCGCCTCCAACCATTCGGCCTTCAATATTGCCAACGCCATCGGCGCATGGCTCGGTGGCCTCGTCATTGCCGCTGGCTATGGCTTTGCGGCAACCGGCTATGTCGGCGCCGTCCTGTCCTTCCTCGGCCTCTTCGTCTTTGCAGCGTCGCTACGCCTGGAGCTCCGCAGCCGGAGCGCTTAACGCCTTCGAGATACGCAGTTCCCGGCCTTCCGGGCTGCAGAAGACGAATTCATCGCCCCAGGCGGCAAGCGCCCGGATGACCGGCTTCAGCGTGGAGCCGAGCGGTGTCAGCGCATATTCGACACGCGGCGGCACGACCGGGTAAACTGTTCGTGAGATCAGGCCGGATTCTTCGAGCTCCCGCAGCTGCTTGGTCAGCATGCGCTGGGTGATCGCCGGCAGATGGCGTCTCAGCTCGTTGAAGCGTAAAGTCTTGTCCATCAGGTGGAAAAGGATCACGCCTTTCCACTTTCCATCGAGATAGCTCAGCGTCGCCTCCACCGGGCAACCGGGAAAATTCGTGACCAGTTTGGCGCGCGGCAGCGACATTTACAGTATCCTTTTTGGTACTACGTACAGAATTTGTGCATTCTTGCGTTGCCGGAACATAGGTCGCATCTAGCTCTCGTGCAATGAACACAGGAGTTTCAAAAGATGCGTGCCGTCGCCTACAAAACCCCGCAGCCGATCGCTGCCGAAACCTCGCTGATCGATGTCGAACTGCCCACACCCGAAGCTCGGGGGCACGACCTGCTGGTCGAGATCAAGGCCGTCTCCGTCAATCCCGTCGACGTGAAGGTGCGCGCTCATATGGCACCGCCCGCCGATGAGCTGAAGGTACTGGGCTTCGATGCCGCCGGCATCGTCAAGGCAGTCGGTTCGGATGTGACGCTGTTTACGCCAGGCGATGAGGTCTTCTATTCCGGCGTCATCAATCGCCCCGGCTCGAATGCCGAGTTCCAGCTCGTCGACGAACGCATCGTCGGCAGGAAGCCTGACAGCCTGGACTTCGCTGCAGCCGCCGCCCTGCCGCTGACTTCGATCACCGCTTATGAAGCGCTGTTCGACCGGTTGCGCGTGACCGATCCCGTGCCGGGTGCGGCCCCTGCCGTGCTCATCATCGGTGGTGCGGGCGGCGTCGGTTCGATCGCCATCCAGATCGCCCGCGTGCTGACGGATCTCACCGTCATCGCCACGGCTTCACGCCCGGAAACGCAGGACTGGGTTAGGGAACTCGGCGCCCATCACGTCATCGACCATTCCAAGCCGATCGCACCGCAGGTCGCAGCGCTTGGTATCGGCGCACCGGGTTTCATCTTCTCGACCACGAATACGGACAAACACGTTGCCGATATCGTGGAGGCGCTGGCACCGCAGGGCCGCTTCGCACTGATCGACGATCCCAAGACCTTCGATATCGTTCCTTTCAAACGGAAGGCCGCTTCGGTTCACTGGGAACTGATGTTCACCCGTCCGCTCTTCGGCACGCCCGACATGATCGAGCAGCACAAGATTCTGAACAGGATTTCCGAGCTCGTCGACACTGGCAAGATCCGCACGACGCTGTCGGAAACGGTCGGTACGATCAATGCGGCGAACCTGAAAAAGGCGCATGCCATGGTCGAAAGCGGCAGGATGAAGGGCAAGGTCGTTCTTGCCGGCTTCTGAGGTTTTCGACGTCGAAAATCCGCTTTTTCCGACGCTAGAAATATTGCGTAAAGGATGCTGACCTATAATGCCGCGCCGAGGGTGCGGCATTCTGGCGTTAAACATCTAAGCAGCTTGACTTTTTCCGCATTCGAGACCACCTAGTGGGACACGTGCATGACATACGCCGCGCACGGATATCAACGGAGCCATCATCACGATGCCAAGCGACAGTAGCAGTCGATTGCCTTTGCCGTACGCGGCCGTCGCGCGCTGACCTGGATGCTCCAGGCTCGCCCGTTCGGACGCTACGGCGGATCGACGGAAAGGCGAGCCAATGAATATCAATCGCTTCCCCCTGCGGGCCGGCTATGCCGCCCGTGCCTTCATGAACAACAGCCGTGTCGCGACCATCGCCGAGCGCGTGGAATCGCTGAACGGGCTCGCCCCGGCTGAAGCCGGCCGCATCCTTTCGCGGATGCCGCAGGACTATGCCGTCAACATTCTCGACCGTCCGGAGCTGCGCAACGCGCCGGCCATTCTGGCGCTGATGGACAGTGCGGATTCGGCCCGGCTGCTGCACGGCATGTCGAACGACCGCGTCGCCGACGTCCTGCTGGAACTCGGTGTCGACGACCGCGTACGCCTGTTCTCCAGCCTGGAAGAACCTGTTCGTATCGCCATCCAGCATCTGATGGGCTATCCGCCGCGCACGGCCGGCAGCATCATGACGACGGAATTCGTCAGCGTGCCCGATGACTGGACCGTCGCGCAGACGCTGGACCATGTGCGGCAGGTCGAGCGCTCGCGCGAGACCGTCTATGCCATCTATGTGCTGGATCACAATTCCGGCGCGCTGATGCATGTCGTCACCCTTCGCCGCCTCATTACTGGCGAGCCCGATGCCTCGATCCTGTCCGTAGCTCAGAAGGGCACGCCGGTTTCGGCCAATGCGCTGATGAAGCAGGAAGATGTCGCACGGCTGATCCGCAAGCACGACCTGCTGGCGCTGCCGGTGATCGACGATCATGGCCTGATCCTCGGCATCGTCACCGTCGATGACGTCATCGACACGATGATCGCGGATACGACGGAAGCCGCCCAGAAATTCGGCGGTATGGAAGCGCTCGGCAAGCCCTATATGAAGATCGGCTTCGGCGGCATGATCCGCAAGCGGGCCGGCTGGCTCTGTGCCCTCTTCCTCGGCGAAATGCTGACGGCAAGCGCCATGCAGCATTTCGAAGGCGAGCTGGAAAAGGCCGTCGTGCTGACGCTCTTCATTCCGTTGATCATGAGCTCCGGCGGTAACTCCGGTTCGCAGGCAACCTCGCTCATCATCCGGGCGCTCGCCGTCGGCGAGTTGAAGCTGAGCGACTGGTGGCGGGTGCTGCTGCGCGAACTGCCGACGGGCATTGTGCTCGGCGCCATTCTCGGGCTTGTCGGCCTGCTGCGCGTGATCTTCTGGCAGACGGCCGGGCTCTATGATTACGGCCCGCACTGGCAGCTGGTCGGCCTGACGGTCTTTGCCGCATTGGTCGGCATCGTCACCTTCGGCTCCATGTCCGGTTCGATGCTGCCCTTCCTGTTGCAGAAACTGCGGCTCGATCCGGCAACGGCATCGGCTCCGTTCGTCGCCACGCTGGTCGATGTCACCGGGCTCGTCATCTACTTCTCGGTGGCGCTGCTCATCCTCAGCGGGACGCTGCTGTAGTTCTTTGATCAGAGGCGGAGATTTAGGCTGGGCTAAAACCATCCGCCTCTGGTGTCCTAAGGCGTGTCAATTGCGCTCCGGCAGCTTCAGCGGTCCATGTGTCTTGATGCTGCGAATGGCGAAATTCGAGCGGATATCGGTGACATTCGGCAGGGTCAGCAATGTCTCCGTCAGCAGCCGTTCATAGGCCGAGAGATCTTCGACCACGACTTCGGCCAGGAAGTCCGCCGTGCCTGAAATCAGAAAGCAGGAGACGATCTCCGGAATGGCGAGCAGTGCTGCCTGCTGCGCCTCGGAATTCTCCTTGCTGTGACGGGCGACCTTGAACTCGACGAAGACGGTAAGCCCGAGCCCGACCTCCTTGCGGTCTATATCGGCCGTGTAGCGCCTGACGACGCCGAGCTTTTCGAGATTGCGGATGCGGCGCAGGCAGGGCGACGGCGAGAGGTTCACCTTCTCGGCGATCTCGACATTGGTGGCACGCGCATCCTCCTGAAGGCATTTCAGGATGGCGATATCGAATTTATCGAGATTTGGCATAATTGCGAAATCCATCAGCATGAATTGGCAGATCATTGCGCATAGCACGATTTCTGCGCCACAGATAGCAAGGACATGCCTCGGCCTCCGGCGCTAATCTTCTTGTCAATCGGATGACATCCGGACGGAAGAGAGGACAGGACGATGAGCACGATCGCATTTTCAAACGAGAAATCGCCTTCACAGACACTGGGTTATGCCGCTGGCACGATCACCGTACTGATCTGGTCGACATGGTTTCTGGCAACCCGCCATAGTGCTGCAACGCCGCTGGGCTCGATCGATATCGGGCTGATCCGCTTCGGCATACCGGCGCTCGCTCTCTCGCCTGTCTGGCTGCGTACAGGCCTGCTGCCAAAAGGTCTCCCGCTATACCTGCTGGCGATCATGGTCGCCGGCTGCGGTGCAATCTTCTTCCTGGTGACGACGCTTGCCATTCATTCCACACCGGCCGCCTCGTCGGGCATCCTGCTCGGCGGCTCCATGCCGCTCGCCACCGCCTTGATCGGCGTTCTGCTCTTCGGCGAACGGCCGGATGCAACCCGTATCGCCGGGCTGCTGGCGATCGTCGCCGGTGTGATGATCCTACTGATACGCAGCCTTGCCGATGCTTCCCTGCCCTGGACGAGCTTCGTGCTGCTGCCGGCGGGCGCCGTTCTCTGGGCAAGCTATACGCATGCCTTCCGCCGCTCGGGCCTGACCGCCATCCAGGCCAGCGCGCTGATCGCCATCTGGTCCTTCCTGATCATGGCCGTCTTGGCGCTGGTCTTCGGCATCTCGCTGCCGCAGGCACCACTTCCGGAAATCGGCCTGCAGGTGCTGAGCCAGGGTATTCTGTCCGGCCTTGTCGCCATGGTCGCCTATGGCACGGCGGTGCGCATCCTCGGCGGCACGCAGGCTGCGGCTTTCACCGCGCTGACGCCGGTGCTGGCAACGGTCGGCGGCGGCCTCCTGCTCGGCGAGCAGATGGGCTTTGCCGAAATCAGTGCGGCCGTGATCACCGGCATCGGCGTGGCGCTCTCGACCGGCATCGCCGCCAAGCGCCGCTGATCGTATCGCTCAGACAAAAGCCGCCGACAGCGATACGCTGCGGCGGCTTTCGCATGTCTATCGGTCAGGCTGTCGCCTGGATGACCACGACCCTGGCGCCAACTTCGACGCGGTTGTAGAGATCGATCACGTCGTGGTTCATCATGCGGATGCAGCCGCTCGACATGGCAAGGCCGATCGATTGCGGCTGGTTGGTGCCGTGGATACGGAAATGCGTGTCGTTGCCGCCGCGATAGAGATACATGGCGCGCGCACCGAGCGGATTGTTCGGGCCGCCCGGCATGCCCGCGGCAAGCCTGCGATAGCGCTCCTCGCGGCGCTGCATGTTTTCCGTCGGCGTCCAGCTCGGCCATTCTGCCTTGCGGCCGACATAGGCATTGCCGGCAAAGGCAAGACCCTCGCGGCCGACGCCGACGCCGTAACGCATCGCCCTGCCGTCACCGAGGATATAATAGGCGCGCCGCGCCGGCGTATCGATGATGATCGTTCCCGGCGCATAGCTGCCCTCGTAAGCGACTTCGGTGCGGCGAAGCTCCGGCTTGATTTGATCGATCGGCACCTGCCTCAGCGGAAATTTCTCATCCGGAAGTGCGGCGTAATTCGTCTGGCTGTTCAGGGTTGTCGAAGAGCAGCCGGCAACGAAAAGGGGCAGAGCGATCAGGAAGCCCCGGCGCGAGATCGTCATGAACGTGTCCTTAGTGCGTCAAGAAGATGTCGCAAGCTAAGGAGATTATGGTTAATGAAACGCTAAACCGACGTTGCGAATAGAGATAACGAATGCGTTATCAGGTATAGGCGACGCTTTACTCGGCTATAGGCTCAAGTCTGCCAAGCAGCGCGACCTATTGATCTGCGGCAAATTTTCCCTGCGACCGGTTCGGCGCCGAATTCGCGGCACCGAACGATCATCTCGTGTCACATATTCGGATAGACCGGCCCCTCGCCGCCCTGCGGCGGCACCCAGTTGATGTTCTGGTTGGGGTCCTTGATGTCGCAGGTCTTGCAGTGGACGCAGTTCTGGGCGTTGATGACGAAGGTCTGTTCGCCATCCTTTTCCACCCATTCGTAGACCCCGGCCGGACAGTAGCGCGTCGAGGGGCCTGCATAGATGCCGAATTCCGACGACTTCTGCAGCGCCATGTCCTTCACCTGGAGATGGACCGGCTGGTCCTCCTCGTGATTGGTGTTGGACAGGAAAACGGAGGACAGGCGGTCGAAGGTGAGCACGCCATCGGGCTTCGGATAGGCGATCGGCTTATGCTGCGAGGCGGGCTCCAGCGAGGCGGCGTCGGTCTTGCCGTGACCAAGCGTGCCGAAGAAGGAGAAGCCGAAGAGCTGGTTGGTCCACATGTCGAGGCCGCCGAGAGCGACACCGAGCGCCGTGCCGAACTTCGACCAGAGCGGTTTGACGTTGCGCACGCGCTTCAGGTCCTTGCCGATATCGCTCTTGCGCCAGTCGGCTTCGATCTCGACCACTTCGTCATTGGCGCGGCCTGATGCAATGGCGTCAGCGATGCGGTCAGCCGCCATCATGCCCGAGAGCACGGCATTGTGGCTGCCCTTGATGCGCGGCACGTTGACGAAGCCCGCCGAACAGCCGATCAGCGCGCCGCCGGGGAAGGAGAGTTTTGGCACCGACTGATACCCGCCCTCGGTGATGGCGCGCGCGCCATAGGAGAGGCGCTTGCCGCCCTCGAAGGTGCCGCGGATTGCCGGATGGGTCTTGAAGCGCTGGAACTCCTCGAAGGGGTAGAGATAGGGGTTCTTGTAGTTCAGGTGGATGACGAAGCCGACGGCGACGAGATTGTCTTCCAGGTGATAAAGGAAGGAGCCGCCGCCGGTCGACATGCCGAGCGGCCAGCCGAAGGAATGCTGCACGAGGCCGCGGCGGTGGTTCTCCGGCTTGACCTCCCAGAGTTCCTTGATGCCGATGCCGAACTTTTGCGGTTCGCGATCCTTTTGCAGGTCGAACTTGGCGATCAACTGCTTGGCGAGCGAACCGCGCACGCCCTCTCCAACAAGCACATATTTGCCCATCAGCGCCATGCCGCGCGCATAGTTCGGGCCGGGCTCGCCGTTCTTCTCGACGCCCATGTCGCCGGTCGCGACACCGATGACGGCGCCTTCGTCATTGTAGAGCACTTCCGCTGCGGCAAAGCCCGGATAGATCTCGACGCCGAGTTCTTCGGCCTTCGTCGCCAACCAGCGACAGACATTTCCGAGCGAGACGATGTAATTGCCGTGATTGCTCATCAGCGGCGGCATCATGATGTTCGGCAGGCGGATCGAGCCGGCTGGACCGAGCAGCAGGAAGTGATCGTCCGTCACTTCGGTCTTGAAGGGATGACCTTCCTCTTCGCGCCAGCCGGGCAGCAGGCGATCGATGCCGATGGGATCGACGACGGCGCCGGAGAGGATATGGGCGCCGACTTCGGAACCCTTCTCCAACACGACGACGGATAGTTCCGGATTGACCTGCTTCAAGCGAATGGCAGCCGAAAGGCCGGCCGGACCGGCGCCGACGATCACCACGTCGAATTCCATGCTCTCGCGTTCCGGCAGCTCAGTCATTTCGGTCATCCATCCGTCTCCGCTCGGCCGTTTGACGGCCGTTTTTCCCTAATCAGGGTAACTGTCTTGTCAAAATCAGAAAACATTGTCGAGCCGGGAAGCGACAGGCGATCCTCCAATTCGCACAATGAGTGTCCTCTACACAAAAGATTATATGACGCTTACGTTAACGTCAATTATTGAAGCTGATCGGGTTCACCTTCGTCCTTTTCTTCCGCACGGCTTGCGCCCTATAAAAAGAGCAACAGGAAATGGAGAAAAATCATGGATCTCGGCATCAAGGGAAAACGCGCACTGGTACTGGCTTCCTCGCGCGGTCTTGGGCTCGGCATCGCCAAGGCCCTGGCACAGGAGGGTGCGAATGTTCTTCTCTGCGGACGCAGCGGCGACGAGTTGGAAGCCAATTGCAAGACGATCAATGCGCAAGGCAAGGGCAAGGCCGATTGGATCTGGGCCGACCTCTCCGATGACAATTTCGTCGGCACCGTCACGGCTGCCGTGCAGGAGAAATTCGGCGGGCTCGATATTCTCGTCAACAATACCGGCGGCCCGACGCCCGGCACGACCGAGGACATGACTGCCGACAAGCTGGAGACCTATTTCTTTTCCATGGTGGCGCGCGTCATCACGCTGACCAATGCGCTGCTGCCCGGCATGAAGGCGCAGGGCTGGGGCCGCATCCTGACGGTCGCCTCGTCGGGCGTGATCGAGCCGATCGCCAATCTTGCACTGTCGAACACCTTGCGCCCGGCGCTGGCCGGCTGGAGCAAGACGCTGGCGTCGGAAGTGGCAAGCCACGGCGTCACCACCAACCTGCTGCTGCCCGGCAGCATCCTGACAGCGCGCCTCGACGATCTCGATAGTGCCGCCGCCAAGCGGACCGGCAAAAGTGTCGCAGACATCCGCGTGGAAAAGCAAGCGCGCATTCCGGTCGGGCGCTACGGCAAGATCGAGGAATTCGCTGCAACGGCGGCCTTCCTCTGCAGTGAGCCGGCGAGCTACATCACCGGCTCGCTGATCCGCTGCGACGGCGGTGCTGCGCGCTCCGTCTGATCGCCGGCATCATCCAGTATGGGCCGAGGCAGCGGCCCATGCCGCGACGCTGTCGATCTTCGAGCCGATATAGGCGGGATCGTCGGCAAGTTCGGCGAGTTCGGACAGGCGATGGAAGCCCGTCAGGATCGCGATGCGCCGGCGGTCGAGCTGGCGGCCGGTCAGCGTCTCATAGGCCGAGACGATGCGCGCCGTCAGATCGGGCGAGATGAAGTTCGAATAGATGAACTCCTGATGCAGCGGGCCGAAGCCTGAATCGGCGAAGTCATAGACGCCGTTCAGCCTGCCCTGCCCGTGATCGAAGGCCATGTTCCAGCCGTGGCCGTCGAAGAAGCCGAAGGTGATGCCGTAGGGGTCGGGCGGTAGGGACTGGAAATCCGAGATGACGGTTTCCGCATAGCTTGTCAGTTCGGACGGCAGCAGCGGCAGGGCCTTGTCTCTGACAGTCTCGGGCAATTGCCAGGGCAGGATCGGCCCGGCGCCCAGCGCGCGCATACGGTCGGCATCAAGGTCATGCAGTTCGGCATAGAAACGGGCGAGATCGTCGCTAAGGCGCTGACGGGCTGCTTCCGGCAGAGCCTCGTAATCCTCCGTCATGAGATGTTCGCCGCGCAGCTTGGAATGGCTCGAAAAGATCGATGGGCCGTCGTGGATGCGCATGTCGGGGACGGCCATCGTTAAAGATGGCCTGATGACGCCGAGGAACGCCGCTTCCCTCACAAGCGCCCTTTCGGCATGCGGATTAAGGGGAAACTTGAAGATCAGCCGGTCGTCGACATCGACGGCCACCGAATCCCAACCCTTGGTCGCCAGCTTGAAGACGGAGCCCGTCAGTTCGGGAAAAGTGGTTGTGATGAGTGAGCGAAGTTCACCAGCATTCAACTCGGCCATGGCTGCCTGCCTCTGCATTTTCCAGGGTCTATCCCGCGCAGGATCTGCCATGCGGATCAAATAGTGTTTCGCCGGTACAGCCTGCGCTGGCAGGTCTCCACGATCGACGACGCTGCCTACCTGACTATATATTAGAATAACCTGAATATTACAGATTGTTCATTACGAAAATTTAAGCCGCCATAACCGCTTAGTGATCGCCGCCGGGGTGATTATGTCTTTTTTGCGCCGCAATACAGGCGGCTCAATCACGGCAGAAATCACGCAATTTTCCAAGACAAGACCGGTCTCACCCATGAAGAAATTTTGGATCACCGTCAGTATTGCAGCCGTGGCCGCCGTTGGCGTCTGGCAGTTCGGGGACAGGATTCCCTATGCCTCCGATATGCCCTACCTGTCGCAGTTCATCAGGAAGCCTGAGGGCACCCGCAATGGCGGCCATCAGCAGGCGCAAAGCGATCAGGCCCAAAGTGCTGGGCAACAGGGCGGTGAGCGGCAGGGCGGCGGACGCAGGCACGGCGCGACAGGCCCGACCATGGTCAAGACCGTGGCAGCCGTGACGGCGACGCTGCCGATGGATGTGACGGCGACCGGCTGGGCCGATGCCGAGGACAATACGACCATCGCCGCGCAGGAACAGGGCCTCGTCGTCAGCATCGAGGCTCAGGACGGTGCGACGGTCAAGGAAGGCGATCTGATCGCCAAGCTGGACGACCGGACGGCCAAGGCCGCCGTCGACAAGGACAATGCGATGATCGTGCGCGATACGGCGACGCTCGCAGAATCCGAGACGGCGCTGACCCGGGCGCAAGACCTCTTCGACCAGAAGGCCGGAACCCAGCAGAGCCTCGATCAGGCCAAGGCTGCCCGCGATACCGCCGCCGCGACCGTCGAAGCCGACAAGGCCACGCTCGCCTCCGACCAGGTCATCCTCGAGCATACCGATATTCGTGCGCCTTTCGACGGCAGGCTCGGCGATATCACCCTCAGCAAGGGCGCCTTCGTCAATGCGGGTGCGGCCATCGTCACCATCGCCAAATACGATCCGATCTACGTGAAGTTCCATCTGCAGGAACGCTACCTGCGTGTGCTGAAGAAGGCGCTGGCCGCCGGCCCGGTCGAGGTCAGCACGGCACCCAATTCCACCAAAGGGCAGGTGCGCAAAGGCGAGATCAGCTTCTACGACAATACGGTCGATACGGCATCGGGCACGATCCTTGCCAAGGCGAAGTTCGAAAACGCCGCCGGCGCTCTGTGGCCCGGCCAGTCGGTCAATATCGTCGTGCATTTCAACAATGACGAGCAGCAGGTGGTCGTGCCGACGGTTGCCGTCAGCCCCGGTCCCGACGGCTTCTTCGCCTTCGTTGCCAAGGACGGCAAATCGCACCTGACGCCGGTGACCGTCGCCCGCGCCAATGGCGGCTTCACCGCCATTGCGTCCGGCATCGCGGAAGGCGATCACGTGGTTGTCGAAGGCCAGGGCCAGCTCAACGACCAGCAGGCGGTCAGCGAGCAATTCGACGACAAGACGCTCAATGTCGCCTCCGCCGAGGCGCCTCGGCAACAGCAGCAGGCCGAAACGATCGCAGTGGGGACTGAGCAATGATCCCGAATTTCTGTATCCAGCGCCCGGTCGCAACGACGCTGCTTGCGATCGGCGTCATTCTGGCCGGTCTTGCGGGCTACCGGCTCGTGCCGGTGGCGGCGCTGCCGCAGGTCGACTTCCCGACCATCAACGTTTCGGCGCAGCTGAGCGGCGCCTCGCCGCAGACGATGGCGACCTCGGTCGCGACACCGCTGATCAAACAGTTCGAGACGATCCCCGGCATCAGCGAGATCAGCGCGTCGAGTTCGCTCGGCAGTACCAGCATCGTGCTGCAATTCGACCTGAACCGCGATATCGATGCGGCCGCCGCCGACGTGCAGGCGGCCATTTCGCATGCGACGCGGCAATTGCCCGACAACATGACGACACCGCCGAGCTATCGGAAGACCAACCCCGCCGATGCGCCGATCATGCTGCTGTCGGTGCAGAGCAACACCATGCCGCGCAGCAAGCTCGACGAGATCGCCGAAGACATCATCTCGCCGTCGCTGTCGACGCTTCCGGGTGTTGCCCAGGTCAGCGTCTTCGGCGCGCAGACCTATGCCGTGCGCGTCGAGGTCGATCCCAACAAGCTTTTGACCCGCAACATCGGCATCGATACCGTCAACAAGGCGCTTGCCGCCGCCAACAGCCAGCAGCCGGTCGGCACCCTGCAGAACAATTCGCAGGCCATGACGATCACGGCGAACACGCAGCGCACCAACGCCGAGCAGTTCCGCTCGCTCGTCATTGCCAATCCGAACGGTGCGCCGATCCATCTCGGCGATATCGCCGACGTGCAGGACAGCGTCGAGAACCAATATACGGGAAGCTGGTATGACGGCCAGCGCGGCATCATCCTGGCCATCCAGCGCCAGCCGGATGCCAATACGGTCGACGTCGTCGACGCGATCAACGCCAAGCTGCCGCAGCTTCACGCCGAAATCCCGCCCTCGGTCAACACAGTCGTCATGAACGATGCCGCAAAGCCGATCCGCGATGCCATCGCCGACGTGAAGTTCACGCTACTCCTGACGATCGGCCTCGTCGTTCTCGTCATCTACCTCTTCACCGGCCATGCAACGGCTACGATCATTCCGGGGCTTGCCGTTCCGCTGTCGCTGATTTCGACTTTCGGCATGATGTATGTGCTGGGCTACAGTATCGACAATATCTCGCTGCTCGGCCTCACGCTCGCGGTGGGCCTCGTGGTGGACGATGCGATCGTCATGCTGGAAAACATCCTGCGCCATGTCGAGGAAGGCATGCCGGTGCGCGAGGCGGCGATCAAGGGTGCCGGTGAAGTCAGTTACACCATCATCTCCATGTCGGTCTCGCTGATTGCGGTCTTCATCCCGATCCTCTTGATGGGTGGCGTCGTCGGCCGCGTGTTCAATGAATTCGGCATGGTGGTGGCGATCGCCATCATTGCTTCGGCGATCGTGTCGCTGACGGTCACGCCGATGCTCGGCTCGCGTCTTTCCAGCAATCACAGCCGTCCGCCACTCGTCATCCGCATCTTCGATGCCGGTTTCGAGCGGACGCTGCGCGGTTATGACAATGCGGTCGGCTGGTGCCTTCGCCATCGCCCCTTCATCCTTGGAGTCTTTCTCGCGTCCGTCGCGCTGACCGTCTATTTCTTCATGACGCTGCCGACGAGCTTCTTCCCGCAGGAAGATATCGGCCGCCTGACGATCAGCACACAGGCGCGGCAGGATATTTCCTATTCGGCGATGGAGGCCCTGCAGCAGCAGGCAGCCGCCGTCGTCAAGGCGAACCCGGCCGTCAACCACGTGATGTCGACCATCGGCGGCAACCCCAACAAGCCGCAGAACAACGGCTCGATGTTCGTCGAACTGAAGGACAAGGATCAGCGTGAACCGCTTGACCAGACGCTGCGCGAGCTGCGCACTGACATCAACAAGATCCCCGGCCTGCAGGCCTTCGTGACCCCGAACCAGAGCCTGCGCTTCGGCGGGCGCCAGACCGCCAGCCAATATCAGTTGGTCATACAGGCGCTGAACGCCGACCAGACCAACCTGTGGGCCGGCAAGATCCAGCAGGCGATGCGCGCCGACCGCCTGTTCACGGATGTGACCTCGGATGCGCAGAACAATGCCCTTCAGGCCAGTATCGTCATCGATACCGAGCGGGCAGCCGCCTACGGGATCGACAACGACACGCTGCGCACGACGCTGCAGGAATCCTTCAGCGGCTTTGCGGCCGCGGAAATCCAGTCGACCGGAGACAGCTACGACGTCATCGTCGAATATGACACGAGCAAGCCCTGGGACGACCAGAAACTCTCTGAAATCCGCGTCGCCTCTTCCAATGGCAGCCTGGTGCCGCTTTCGAACTTCGCGCATGTCGAACGTACGGTCGGACCCGTCACCATCAACCAAACGGGGCAGCTCGTCTCGACCACCGTTTCCTTCAACCTGCCGGAAGGCGTATCGCTCAGCGACGCGACGGCCAGGATCGACCAGATCAAGAAAGACCTCGACATGCCGGCCGACGTCTTCACGTCCTATGGCGGTACGGCAGAGATCTTCCAGCAGTCGCAGGGCAATACACCCTATCTGATCCTGGCGGCCGTGCTGACCATCTATGTCGTGCTCGGCGTACTCTATGAGAGCTTTATCCACCCGCTGACCATCCTCTCCGGTCTGCCGGCGGCCGCCTTCGGCGCGCTTCTGGCGCTAAAGATCATGGGCTTTGATCTCTCGATCATCGCTCTCATCGGCCTGCTGATGCTGATCGGCATCGTCAAGAAGAACGCGATCATGATGATCGACGTGGCGGTGGAGACGATGCGCACGACGGGCGAGAAGGCGACGGCGGCGATCCACGAAGCCTGCGTGCGGCGCTTCCGCCCGATCATGATGACGACCTTCTGCGCCCTGCTCGGCGCCCTGCCGATCGCGCTCGGCACAGGTGCCAGCTCGGAGCTGCGCCAGCCGCTCGGCATCGCCGTCGTCGGCGGCCTCATCGTCTCGCAGATGCTGACGCTGTTCATCACCCCGGTCATCTTCGTCGAGATGGACCGGTTCGGCAATTTCCTCCATCGCATGCTCAGCCGCAGGAAGACGGAAGCGCACGCGGCAGAGGAGCCGCGGGCGATCGCTGCGGAGTAAAAAGACAGAAAGGGCGCCTTGCGGCGCCCTTTTCGTATCAGCGGCTTTCGACCAGCATCGGAAAATCAGCGATCAGCGAATCCCGCGTCTCGAAGCTGATGGGATTGTCGCCGTAGCGGTGATTGGCGATGTAGAGCCTTGCGAAGATAAACCGCCGGTCACCCTTCATCGCCCAGCCGACAAACCAGCCGAGCGGGCGTTCGTAGTTGGTCTTGCCGGCCGTGTTGCGCAGCCAGCCGGCGCCGGTCTTGCCCTGGATATCCCAACCGCCAGCCGCTTGGAAATGCGGCACAATCGCTTCCGTCATCTGCCGCGCACGATCCGATATCGGCAGGCGGCCGGCGCGGAAGCGGCGCAGGAACCGCACCTGATCCTCGGCGGAGATCTTCAGAGACGACATCAGCCAGGATTCCGTCAGCCCATCCGTATTGCCAGGCCCGCCCGAGATATCCTGATTGCCGTAGCCGAAGCGCTTGACGTAATCGGCAAAGGCGCCCTTGCCGAGCTTGCGGGTCAGCGCCTGCGAGAACCAGACGATGGAATCCCGCTCCCAGATGGTCGGATCGGTGTCCTTCTGTTCACGCGGGGACCGCTTGAGCTTCGGATCATATGTCCAGAGTGGATTGTGCTCGTCGACCAGAATGCCGGAATCATAGCCCATCATGGCCAAAGGCAATTTGAAGGTCGATTGCGGATAGAAGCCCTGATCGCAATTGCCCTGACGGTAAATCGTCTCGCCGGTCTTCTCATCGATGATGAGCGTGCAGCGGATCGGATCGGCGGCATCGGCCTGCGATGCACTCATGGAAATTGCTGTAATAATTATGGAAAATGCCAGAAGAAGAAGTCTTTCGAAAGCCACTTTCGTTCTCCATATGGTTCGACCTCAGCTTTCTAGGCCGGCCTGGAAGGCCCAATCAAACGATGATATTTCCGGTCAGGCATAAATCAGATTAGGCCATTGCCATGGTTCGACCATATTTGCCGCTGAATTCGCTGCGCGCCTTCGAGGCGGCGGCGCGGCATCTTTCCTTTACCCGGGCGGCCATCGAGCTCTGCGTCACACAGGCTGCCGTCAGCCATCAGGTCAAACTTCTGGAACAGCGGCTCGGGGCCAGCCTGTTTCGCCGCCTGCCGCGCGGGCTGATGATCACGGAGGAAGGGCTCGCCCTCTTACCGGCGCTGCAGGATTCCTTCGACCGCATGGCCGATATGCTGGAGCGGTTCGAGGGCGGGCATGTGCGCGAAGTGCTGAAGCTCGGCGCGGTCGGCACGCTGGCCGTCGGCTGGCTCCTGCCGCGGCTTGCCGATTTCCGCGAGCAATATCCCTTCATCGATCTCAGGCTTTCGACCAATAACAACCGCGTCGATATTGCCGCCGAGGGTCTCGACTATACGATCAAGTTCGGCAACGGCGCCTGGCACGACATAGAGGCCGAAGCCCTGTTCGAAGCGCCGCTTTCGGTGCTCTGCGTTCCCTCGATCGCCCGCCAGCTCTCCTCCCCCGAAGACGTCGCCCATCAGACGCTGCTGCGCTCCTACCGCGCCGACGAATGGCCGGGCTGGTTCGAGAAGGCTAACGTCACCTCCCCGCCGATCCGCGGCATGGTCTTCGATTCCTCCGTGCTGATGATCGAGGCGGCGCTGCAGGGCGCGGGCGTGGCGCTGGCGCCGCCCTTGATGTTCTCTCGCCAGCTTGCGGCAGGCGAACTGGAACAACCCTTCCCGATCTGGATTTCCAAGGGCAGTTACTGGCTGACGCGTCTCAAATCGCGCTCTGTCACGCCTGCCATGGAGATGTTCCGCAAGTGGATCGGCAAGATGGCCGAGGAGACGCGCGCGCAGCTTGGAAACTAGTTAAGGCGGGTTGCTTTCCGGCTCCTGCTGTGCGATCACGCGCCTCTCACAACATGTCAGGGGCGCACCATAAGGCGCCCTTTCGTATTTCGGGGCACCTGCCCCGGTTCAGTCATTTTCGACAGATCTGATAAGGAGCACGGCCATGGCACAGGCGCTCGGGCTTGACTTCGGCACGACCAATACTGTTCTGGCGCTGGCAGATAGCGGCGCCGATACTCATTCCATATCGCTCACCAGCAGCGCCGGCACCGCCGACAGCATGCGCACCGCACTCTCCTTCATGAAGGACGCGCAGCTCGGCGCGTCGGCACTGAAGGTGGAGGCCGGCCATGCGGCGATCCAGCAGTTCATCGACAATCCCGGCGACTGCCGCTTCCTGCAGTCGATCAAGACCTTCGCGGCAAGCGCCCTCTTCCAGGGCACGATCATCTTCGGCAAGCGGCAGAGCTTCGAAGACCTGATGGAAATCTTCATCCGGCGTCTGCGCCACTATGCGGGCGAGAACTGGCCTGCGGATGTCACCCGCATCATTGCCGGCCGTCCGGTGCACTTTGCCGGCGCCAGTCCGGACCCGGTGCTGGCCGTGCAGCGCTACAACGAGGCGCTGACGCGCTTCGGCTTTCCGGAAATTCACTATGTCTACGAGCCGGTGGCGGCCGCCTTCTACTTCGCGCAGAACTTGAAGTCCGATGCGACCGTGCTTGTCGCCGACTTCGGCGGCGGCACGACGGACTATTCGCTGATCCGCTTCGAAACCAAGGCCGGCAAGCTGACGGCAACGCCGATCGGCCATTCGGGTGTCGGTGTCGCCGGCGACCATTTCGACGCGCGCATGATCGACAACATCGTCGCGCCACAGATCGGCAAAGGGAGTCATTTCAAGAGCTTCGACAAGATCCTTGAGGTTCCATCAAATTATTATGCGAGCTTCAGCCGCTGGAACCAGCTGTCGATCTTCAAGACCACAAGGGAATTCGAGGATCTGAAGAAGCTGGTGCGCACGGCGCTGGAGCCGGAGAAGCTGGAAATCTTCATCGATCTCATCGACCATGACGAAGGCTATCCGCTCTACCAGGCGGTCTCGGCAACGAAGATGGCGCTTTCCGCCGCCGAGGACGCCCCCTTCGACTTCGCTCCGCTTGGCCGGGCCGGTCACCGGACGATCAAGCGCAGCGATTTCGAAAGCTGGATCGTCGATGACCTTGCCCGCATCGAGGGCGCACTCGACGAGGTGCTGGAGAAGACCAATACGGATGCATCCGGCATCGACAAGGTGTTCCTGACGGGCGGCACATCTTTCGTGCCGGCGGTGCGGCGCATCTTCACCGAGCGCTTCGACAGCGACAAGATCGAGAGCGGCGGCGAACTGCTCTCGATCGCCCACGGCCTGGCGCTGATCGGCGAACGCGACGACATCGACCAATGGACTGTGCAATAAGGGCCGAAAGGGCGCCGGCTGCCCTGCCCGCCCTTTCATTGCCGTTTTCGCTCCGCTAAAGTCCGTCCATGATCTCCGCCAACGACCTGACACCGGCCGAACTTGCCGCACTTCTGCATTTCCATGCGGAAGCGGGCGTGGACTGGCTGCTGGAGGACGAGGCGGTCGACCGGTTCGCAGAATTCGAGGCGATGAAGGCGGCACGCCGCGCGGCAGCACCCGCGCAGCCGGAAAGACTGGCACACTCGCAAAGTGAGGCGCCTTCGCGCCCGGCCGCCCCGCAGCAGCGGGCAGCCACTCCCGCCCCTGTCTCGCGCCCGCAGCCGGCTATCCCCGACGGCGAAGCGGTGCAGCAGGCGCGGTTTGCGGCCGAGAGCGCACGTTCGCTGACCGAGTTGAAGACGGCGTTGGAAGCCTTCAACGGCTGCAATCTGAAAAACAGCGCCCGCTCGACCATCTTCGCGAGCGGCGATCCGGCGAGCGGCATCATGGTGATCGGTCCGGCGCCGGGTGCCGATGACGAGCGCGAGGGCACGGCCTTTGCCGGTCGTCAGGGCCAGTTGCTGGACCGGATGCTGGCCTCGATCGGCCTCGATCGATCAGCCATTCTCCTGACGCAGATCATTCCCTGGCGTCCGCCGGGCAACCGGATGCCTTCGGCGGCCGAAACGGAGATCTGCCGTCCCTTCATCGAGCGGCAGATCGCGCTCGCCGAGCCGCGTGCCATTCTGCTGCTCGGCAATTACACGGCGCGATTCTTCTTCGGCGAAAATGACACGATTCACGGGCTTCGCGGCCGGTGGAAGGAGATCGCTGTCGCAGATCAGGTCATTCCGGCCATCGCCAGCCTGCATCCGCAGGACCTGTTAACCGCACCCGTCAATAAGCGGCTCGCCTGGAGCGATCTTCTGGCCTTCCAGGCTAGACTTAGGTCGCTTTCCTTGCTTACAAATTAGCCAAGTTTGAAAATATTATGAATTGGTCCATGCAATATATGCATGGCTGCATCCTGCAAGGGTGCATTGAAGAATCAATGCTGCACTGCAATATAGAAGGCGTGTCTTGGGAGGAATGAACAGGAACCAAGGCCATGAGCAAGCGTTTTCGTCCTATACATTGCGGGTTTGAAACCCTGCGCCAAGCAAGCGATCAGGTTCGCAGCACCCAGGGCTACAGCCGTTTCGGCTTTGCCACCAACGAACAGATGATCGCCCGCGGTACTGGTATCAGCAGCCGCACCTCGCGTCCGGCCGCGATTTTCGCCGATTTCCAGGAATATTGAAAATTCCGGAGTGATGATCCGGCAGGCGGTTCGCCTGCCTTTTCGCATTTCAAAAAGTAACGACCGATGTCAACAATTCTCATTTCACTGCTGCGTCACCTCGACTCTTTCGAGCATATCCGTGCTGCCGTCTGCGCCGCGCACGAATATCGTCGTGAGCTTTGCGATACGCCATCCGAGGTCAAGACCCCGGCTTGCGCCATCGCGCTTTAGTCAGGCATTCCCGGCTTCGAACTGCGCCTTTGCCCATTCGAAAGCTTCGTCCACATAGGCGAACTTGATCGCCTGCCAGCCGACATATTCCCTCAGGAAATCGCGCGACAGCCACAGTTGCGACTTCTTCGGCTCGTCGTACCAGCCGAGACAACCGCGCTGCGCGCCCTTTGCGAGCAGCCGCTGGAGATGTGTGCGCGACATCATGAAATCACCGGCAAGCGGGCGGGTTTCCACCTTGCCGATCAACAGCCGTGCCGGATCGGTTCCTTCGAGATCGAGCCGGGACATGAAATGATCGATGACCATTCCGCCCGCTTCCGTCCACAGGAACAGCGCCACCTGTTCAGGCGGTTCGCGCCAGTTGATATCCTCGAGGCAATTATAGGCGACACGTGGCTGGATCTGGCGGAAAAGCAGGGAATTTTCCTGCAGGAATGCCGCCCGCTTTCCACCATCGATGAGATCAAGCGCACCGAGATTGGCGAGCAACCAGCCGAACATTGCCTGGTGGCTGACTTCGGCCGGCTCGAAATGGCGCGGGCGGCGGCGTTCATCGCCGGGCGTATGGGTGATGAAGCGATAGGTGAAGAGCTCTTCGATGAAGGCAAGCACCGTGTTGCGGCTGGCGATCTTGTGCGCGGTGATCTTGCCGGTCAGCCGAACGGCGGTGAGGCCCGAAGTCACGTCCTGCGGATCGTATTCCAGATGCAACGCATATGCCGTCTGCGTCAAGAGCCAGCGTTGATGCGAGGCCAGCAGGCGCGCCAGCCGCGGCCCCGCATCAAACATGCTACGCATTTGCCCGGCCAGGAAGCGAATGCTCACGACGAAAGAGGGGTGCTGCGCCAGTTGTTCCGCCGTGAACGCCATGATGCTTTTCCTCAACCCCCGCTCGCAAGCCAGCGTTCGGAGCAGCGATACCGAAACTCCCCCGGCATCCATGGCCTATCGAATATGCACAGCTTTGAATAAATGAAAGTAATTCACTTTCATAACCATATTTTTGCGAAAAGCGATATCCTAAGATTTCGCCATCTCATTTTCTTTTGAGGGGCGAATGCCTGAATTATTCAATCAATGCGATAAAAAATACGACCTGTGATGCCCCCTTGGGAGCCTTCCTGGCCGCTCAGGAGGACTGCGGTGTGCCGGCTTTTCGTGCTTCGCGGCGTTCGAGGCCAAGCTGATGCTCGCGGTAGATGATGAAGATGCCGGCAGCGACGACGATAACGGTACCGAAAAGCATCGTATTGCTCGGAACGTCGTCGAAGACAAAATAGGCGACGATGCCGCCAAGCAGGATCGAGCTGTATTCGAAGGGGGCGATGGTGGAAACGTCCGCGTGCCGGTAGCTCTCGGTGAGCAGGATCTGTGCGACACCGCCGCAGAAACCGGCAGCGATCAGAAAGAGAGCCGATGACCAGCCGAGCAGCAGCCAGCCGAACGGCACGGTCACCAGAGAGAAGACCGAAGCCGTGATCGAGAAATAGAGCACGATCGTCGCCGTCTTCTCGTCCTCGACGAGGCGGCGCACCTGGATCATCGCCATGCCGCCGAGCACGGCCGACAGCAGCACGCAAAGCGCGCCGACCGCCTGTTCGGCCGCCATGCCGCCTTCCCGGAACAGCGTGAGCTTCGGCCAGGAGATGATGGCAACACCGATAATGCCGAAGCAGACGGCGCTCCAGCGATAGACACGCACCGTCTCGCCCAGGAAGACGGCTGCGAAAATGACGGCGACGAGCGGCGTCGCGTAACCGAGTGCGATCGCTTCGGGGAGCGGCAGATGCAGAAGCCCGTAGAAGCCGAGCCCCATCGAGATGATGCCGAGCGTGCCGCGCTTCAGATGGCCGACAGGATTGGCGGTGTAGAAGGCGGAGCGCAGTTGATGCCGGTAGCCGAGATAGGCCATGATCGGAAACAACGCGAAGAAGGAGCGGCAGAAGGTCACCTGCCCCGGCGGGATCTCCGACCCAGCCAGCTTGATGAATGTCTGCATGGTCAGGAAGACCACGACCGACGAGACTTTCAGCGCAATGCCTCTCATCGGGTTTCTGAGAACCGATTCCATGATCCAGGCTCTTATGCGGGTATGCCGAGCGGGGGAGACGCGTTCGACTCGAACGCAACGGACGATTTTTTCATCGTAACCGAAGAAATGCGCCGGTGGGAAAAAATCTGCACCCACCAGGCAGCAAGTATTTACCCGCTTTATTTGCCTATTTCCTGTGCAACCCCACTCTCTGGTGAAAAAACTTCACTTTTTACGCTCATTCCCCCGAAAATGTTCACATCTGCGCCCACTGCGTTAACCGGTTGCAAACCATGCCGCCGCATCGTTTCCAGTTAATTAGTCATACAAAAGACCAGCATTCGTTCCGCAGCCAGCCGCGTCAGATTATTTTCAGGATCTTTTTCAATGAAGCCGCTCAGCGCAGAGATCATATCCCAGTCGCAGAACGCAACGCCCCGCTCGATGCGTGTCGTCACCGACGGCATCAGCACGGATCTGGAGCGTTTCAGCACCGACAACACCAGCATCGTCAAGCAGATCAAGCTGCTTGCCATCAACGCGCTGATCGAGGCGGCGCGTGCCGGTGAAACCGGCAAGGGCTTTGCCGTCGTCGCCAATGAAGTGCAGCGTCTGGCGCAGATCGCCACCGAGATCACCAACAAGTTCGAGAGCAATGTGCTGGGACGCATCGGCCTCAGCCGTGCGATGGCGGATTCGCTCGTTACCGAGATGGAAGGCGTGCGGCTGACCGATCTCGCGCAGACGCTGGTCCAGCTCATCGTGCGCAACCTCTTCGAGCGCACCGCCGACGTGCGCTGGTGGGCGACGGATCCGGCGCTCTGGCAGGCATTGCAGGAGCCGGATAAGGACAGCGTCGCCTTCGCTGCCGAACGGCTCGGCACCATCAACCGCTTCTATACCGTCTATCTCGATCTCGTGATGACCGATCTCTCCGGCCGGGTGATCGCATCGGCCAATCCGACCTTCCAGCGCAAGATATCAGGCTCGTCGCTTGCCGCCGATCCCTGGTTCCGGGCCGCAGCGAGCTGCGCATCCGGCGACGACTATATCGTCGACCAGGTGAAGCCGAGCCCGCTTCACGACCAGCGGCATGCACTCGTCTATGCGACCGGCATCCGCGAAGGCGGCAAGGTTGACGGCAAGCTCATCGGCACGCTCGGCGTCTATTTCGACTGGCAGAACCAGGGTCAGGCGATCGTCGAGAAGGAAGCCAACCTGCCGCCGCAGCTTGCGGAAAAGACCACCGTCATGCTGCTCGACGGCGCAAGCCGGGTGATTGCCAGCACCAATCCGGCCATGCTCTTCACTCATTTCGCGCTTGCCAACCAGACCGGCCAGCCGAAGGGCAGCTATTACGACAATAGCGGCTCGATCGTCGCCTTTGCCCGCACGCTCGGCTACGAGGATTATGACGGGCTCGGCTGGTATGGCGTCGTCATCCAGCAGACGGAAAGCGATGCCGAGATCAAGATTGCACTCAATCTCAAATAGCAGTTTTCCGCTTTCGGCTGCATATGCACGACAATTTGACCATAATAATTTGGCTATGAACTTCGCGTTCGCAGCCGATTTGCTTTAACTTTAGTTCAGACTTTAATGTAATCATGGCGGCCGAATTTCAGCAGAGCGCGCCCGCCTCTGTAGTCGGCCATTGTCTAATAAAGGTCTTCAGGCAACATGCGAACAGATACCGGTCAGGTCATCAATCTGGCAGATTACCGCCCAACAGATTTCGTACTGGAACGCGTCGACCTGACTTTCGAACTGGATCCGACAGAAACAAAGGTGGAAGCGCGGCTGATCTTCCACCGCCGCGAAGGCGCCGATCCTTCCGCTCCCCTTATCCTCGACGGCGACGAACTCACGCTTTCCAGCCTTCTCTTCGACCAGAACGAACTGGCGCCGGAACGCTATACGGTTACGCCCGAGAGCCTCACAATCTGCGACCTGCCGGAAACGGTGCCTTTCGAAGTGACCGTCACCACGATCATCAATCCGGAAGCCAATACGCAGCTGATGGGCCTTTACCGCACCAGCGGCATTTATTGCACGCAATGCGAGGCCGAAGGCTTCCGCCGCATCACCTATTTCCCTGACCGGCCGGACGTGCTGGCGCCCTACACGGTCAATATCATCGCCGACAAGGATGCCAATCCGCTGCTCTTGTCGAACGGCAATTTCCTCGGCGGCGCCGGCTACGGCCCGGGCAAGCATTTCGCCGCCTGGTTCGACCCGCATCCGAAGCCGAGCTATCTCTTCGCACTGGTCGCCGGCGATCTCGGTGTCGTCGAAGACACGTTCACGACGATGTCCGGCCGCGAGGTCGTGCTGAAGATCTATGTCGAACATGGCAAGGAGCCGCGTGCAGCCTATGCGATGGACGCGCTGAAGCGCTCGATGAAGTGGGACGAGGACGTGTTCGGCCGCGAATACGATCTCGACATCTTCATGATCGTCGCCGTCTCCGACTTCAATATGGGGGCCATGGAGAACAAGGGCCTCAACATCTTCAACGACAAATATGTGCTCGCCGATCCCGAGACCGCGACGGATGCCGACTACGCCAATATCGAGGCGATCATCGCGCATGAGTATTTTCATAACTGGACCGGCAACCGCATCACCTGCCGCGACTGGTTCCAGCTCTGCCTCAAGGAAGGCCTGACTGTTTATCGCGACCACGAATTCTCGTCGGACCAGCGCTCGCGCCCGGTCAAGCGCATTGCCGAGGTGCGCCACCTGAAATCCGAGCAGTTCCCGGAAGATGGCGGCCCGCTCGCCCATCCGGTGCGCCCGACCAAATATCGCGAGATCAACAACTTCTATACGACGACGGTCTATGAGAAGGGCAGCGAAGTCACGCGCATGATCGCGACCCTGCTCGGGCGCGAGACCTTCAAGAAGGGCATGGACCTCTATTTCGATCGCCATGACGGCCAGGCCGTCACGATCGAGGATTTCGTCAAATGCTTCGAGGATGCGAGCGGCCGTGACCTTTCGCAGTTCTCGCTCTGGTATCATCAGGCCGGCACGCCGCTCGTCACCGCGTCCGGCACTTATGATGCGGCTGCCAAGAGCTTCAGCCTGTCGCTGGAACAGATGATCCCGGCCACCCCCGGTCAGCCGACCAAGGAGCCGATGCATATTCCGCTGAGCCTTGCGCTTTTTGCCGAGGACGGTTCCAAGATCGAGCCTGTTACCGTCGAAGGCGCCGAATATGCCGGCGAGGTGCTGCATCTGACGGCGCGCACGCAGACGGCCGTCTTCCACGGCATCGGCTCGCGGCCGGTGGTTTCGATCAACCGCAGCTTCTCCGCGCCGATCAACCTGCATTTCGACCAGAGCCCGGCAGATCTCGCCCTGCTTGCCCGCTATGAGACGGATCATTTCGCCCGCTGGCAGGCGCTGACGGATCTCGCGCTGCCGAACCTCCTGAAGGCTGCCCGAGATGCACGCGAGGGCACTGCGATCGTCTGCGAACAGACCTTCGTCGACACGTTGATTGCGGCGGCTGCCGATGAAGGCCTCGAGCCTGCCTTCCGCGCCCAGGCGCTGGCCTTGCCGAGCGAATCCGACATCGCGCGCGAACTCGGCAGCAATATCGACCCCGATGCCATCCATGCCGGTCGCCAGGCGGTCATGAAGCAGATCGCCGAAGCCGGCAAAGCCACCTTCGCAGCCCTCTACGACGCGATGACCACACCCGGCAACTTCAGCCCGGATGCCAAGAGCGCCGGCCGCCGTGCGCTGCGCAACGCTGCGCTGACCTACCTCTCCTATGCCGAGGGCAGCCCCGTTCGCGCCACGGCCGCCTTCGACGGCGCCAACAACATGACCGATCTCAGCCATGCGCTGACGATCCTCGCCCATCGTTTCCCCGACAGCACAGAGGCCAAGGCGGCGCTCGAAACCTTCCGCAGCCGTTTCCAGGAAAACGCGCTCGTCGTCGACAAGTGGTTTGCGATCCAGGCCGGCATTCCCGGACCGGGCGCGCTCGATCGCGTCAAGGCGCTGATGGAAAACCCGCTCTTCAAGCGCACGAACCCGAACCGCATGCGCTCGCTGGTCGGCACGTTCGCCTTCGGCAATCCGACCGGCTTCGGCCGCGCCGACGGCGAAGGCTACCGCTTCCTCGCCGGCGAGATCCTCGATATCGACCAGCGCAACCCGCAGCTTGCCGCACGTCTGCTGACCTCGATGCGCTCCTGGCGCTCGCTGGAATCGGCCCGCGCCGATCACGCGCGTTCGGCCCTGATGGAAATCGAAAAGGCAGCCAGTCTTTCGACCGATGTCCGCGACATCGTCGAGCGCACCCTCAAGGGCTGACTTGCGCAAGTGATTTGCCGCCTGGCTGCCTTCATCGGATGAAGCAGCCAGGCTGTGCCATCTGCGAATCTCTTTGAAAAACCAGCAATCACAAATGGTTAACAAAATTTTACCATCGGCTCTGGACAAGGCGAATCACGCATGATTCTCTACGTGTAGTTCGAGCGAGCGGCGCGCGAATCACACGAGGGATTAGGTTCAGAGATGATGGACGTGCGGCGGGCAACCGCGGCCGAAGGACGGCTGCGTGTCGATTTTGGCGGGCTCAAAGCCTGGCGCGACAGCCTGTCCGGACAGACTGCAAAAGCTCCTGAGCCATTGCTGCGCCACCTGCCAAAGGCCGAGCTTCTGCTGAAGCGCGCCATCCCCGTTCTGATCGTCGCCTTCCTTGCCGTGGTGGCAACCTCGCATTTCTTCGGCATGGTCAGCGAATACAGCCGCATGGCCGCCTCCGCGCGCCATGCGACGGCGCTTTCCGCTGCGACTGCTGCTGCCGTCTTTTCCGATGCGACCGATGTGTTCGACGGCGGCAACGCTGCGGAAGCGCAGGCGCGTCTTGCGAAGTTCCTGCCGCAGGACCGGCTGGAAAACGGTGCCTTCGTGCTGCTGGTGCAGGCAAGCGGCAAGGTCTTCGCGGCAACGGCGGCGGGTGCCGCCTATGTCGGCGCCGATGTCTCGACGCTCTTTCCCGAGATCTCCGCCATCCGCCGGTTCGGCGACCGCACCGATGTCATCGAGACGAGCATCGGCGGCGAGCTGCATTATGCCGAGATCGCCCTGATGGGCACGGCCGGCGGCTATATCATTTCCGCCACCTCGCTCAACGAGATCAACCGCCTCTGGCGCGAAGAGCTGACGCTCAACGTTACGCTGTTTGCCGGCATTTCCTCCATTCTGCTGGTCATCCTCTACGCCTATTACATGCAGGTGAAGCGGGCACGCGATGCCGACGACATCTTCCTGGAATCCAATCTCAGGGTCGAGACCGCGCTGTCGCGCGGCCGCTGCGGCCTCTGGGATTTCGATTTCCACAACCGCGAATTCTTCTGGTCGCGCTCGATGTACGACATGCTCGGGCTTGCCGGTTCCGACAAGACGATGAGTTTCGCCGATGCGGCCCGCCTCATGCACCCCGAAGACAACGGCCTGCATGAGATCGCGCGGGCCGTCGCCAAGGGCGATTCCGGCCAGGTCGACCAGATCTTCCGTATGCGCCATGCGGCCGGCCACTACGTCTGGATGCGCGCCCGCGCCCAGGTGATCCGTAGCCATTCCGGCCGCGTGCACATGATCGGCATTGCCATGGACGTGACCGAGCAGCATCGCCTTGCCCAGCGCTATGCCGAGGCCGACCAGCGTCTGGCCGATGCCATCGAATGCACTTCGGAAGCCTTCGTGCTATGGGACAAGAACGACCGGCTCGTCATGTGCAACGCGCATTTCCAGCAGGCCTACGGCCTTCCCGACAGCGTGCTCGTGCCCGGCACGGAGCGCACGGTCGTCCATGCCGCTGCGGCCCGTCCCGTCATCGAGCGGCGCATCGCCGATGCAGACGGCTCCGGCTATTCGCGCACGACGGAAGTACAGCTTGCCGACGAACGCTGGCTGCAGATCAACGAGCGGCGCACCCGCGACGGCGGCCGCGTTTCCGTCGGCACCGACATCACGCCTTTGAAGCGTCACCAGGAGCGCCTGCGCGACTCCGAGCGGCGGCTGATGGCGACGATCAACGATCTCTCCGCCTCGCGCCAGACGTTGGAGACGCAGAAGGCCGAGCTTTCGACCGCCAACTCCAACTATCTCGTGGAGAAGGAACGCGCGGAAGCAGCCAACAAGGCGAAATCGGAATTCCTCGCCAACATGTCGCATGAGCTGCGCACACCGCTCAACGCCATCCTCGGCTTCTCGGAGATCCTGCAGAACCAGATGTTCGGCCCGCTCGGTTCAGCCAAGTACAATGAATATGCCCGCGATATCCATGACAGCGGCAAACATCTCCTGAACGTCATCAACGACATCCTGGATATGTCGAAGATCGAGGCGGGCCATATGCTGCTGTCGCGCGAGCGCACCGACCTTGCACCGCTGATCGAGGAAAGCCTGCGCTTCACCGCCATTCCGGCCGCTGAAAAGAACATCGTCATCGAGCAGCGCATCTCCTCGGGCATGACGCTGATGGCTGACCGCCGCGCCATGAAGCAGGTGCTGCTGAACCTGCTTTCCAATGCCGTGAAGTTCACCAACGAGGGCGGGCGCATTGCCGTGCGCACCCGCCGCGTCGCCGATGGCGTCATGGTCACCATCGCCGACACCGGCATCGGCATTCCCCGCTCGGCGCTGACCAAGATCGGCCAGCCCTTCGAGCAGGTGCAGAGCCAATATGCCAAGAGCAAGGGCGGCTCCGGCCTGGGCCTCTCCATCTCCCGCTCGCTCACCAATCTCCACGGCGGCAGCATGAAGATCCGCTCGCGCGAGTCGGTCGGAACGGTCATCTCGCTGCGTATTCCCGATCACGGCTGACGCGGAAAGGCTCAGGCCTTTACCACTGTCTGGAAGACCTTGCGGACAGCCTTGGACAGCCGCTTCACCTCACCCTCCAAAGTCTTGATGTCAGGGCAGTCTCCGGCCCGGCAGACGAGCTCGGTCAGGCCCGCAGGCGCCTCCTTCGGATCGAACATTCCATCGATGCAGAGGCGGATGAGCTGTGAAAGCTCGGTATAGAGGGTAAAAGCTTCAAGGCAGGTATCGAGGTCTGCCGAACCCATCAGCTTCTCGCCCAGCACCTTCAGTGCCGCGCCCGTTGTCAGGCCGTTGATCCTGATCTCGACACCTTTGGCCGGCGCGATCAGGGCGAGATATTGGGCGATGAATTCAACATCGATCACGCCGCCCGGAATGAGCTTCAGATCCCAGCCATTCTCCGGTGCCTTTTCCTTTTCGATCAGCTCGCGCATCTCAGCCACGTCATGGGTCACCTTGGCGACATCGCGTTTCACCGAGAGCACATCTGCAATGATGCCTTCCGCCTCGCCGATCAGGCTTTGATCGCCGCAGATCAGCCGGGCGCGGGAGAGCGCCATATGCTCCCAGGTCCAGGCCTCTTCGCGCTGGTATTTGCCGAAGGCATTGATGCGGGTGGCGACCGGTCCCTTGTTGCCGGAGGGGCGAAGGCGCATGTCGACGTCATAGAGCACGCCTTCGGCCGTCGGGGCCGAGAAAGCGGCGATCAGGCGTTGAGTGATGCGGGTGAAGTATCGTGTGGCATCGAGCGGCTTTGCACCGTCGGATTCGGCTGACGCATCGTCGTAATCGTAGAGCAGGATGAGGTCGATATCGGAGCCCGCCGTCAGTTCGAAGCTGCCGAGCTTGCCCATTCCGGCGATGGCGATACGCCCGCCGGGATAATCGCCGTGCGCGACGCGGATCTCCTTCATGACAGCATCAAGTGCCGCCTCGATAATGAGGTCCGCGAGATGGGTAAAGGCGCGCGAGGCCATGTCACCGTTGATCGAGCCGGTCAGCAGGCGGATGCCGATCAAAAAGCGCTGTTCGGAGGCGAAGATGCGCAGCCGGTCCAGCACTTCTTCATAGTGTCGGGCCTGCACCAGCGAGCCCTTCAGCCGCTCGCCGAGATAGTCGCGCGTCGGCAGCTCGGCCATCAGGCCGGGATCGAGCATGCCGTCGAAGACATGCGGGCGGGCGGCGATGACTTCCGCGAGCTTCGGCGCCGAGGACATGATGTTGACGATCAGGGAAAGCAGCGCCGGATTGCTGCCGAGCAGCGAGAAGAGCTGGATGCCTGACGGCAGGCCGGAAATGAAACTGTCGAAGCGCAGCAGCGCCTCGTCCGCCCGTTTACTTTCGCCGAAGACGCGCAGAAGCTCGGGCGCCAGTTCCGTCAGACGTTCGCGCGCCTCGACCGATTGCGTGGCGCGGTAGCGGCCGTAGTGCCAGGTGCGGATGACGCGTGAAATATCCGATGGTCGTTCGAAGCCAAGCTTCTTCAGCGTCTCCAGCGTATCGGGATCGTCGCCCTGACCGGTGAAGACGAGATTGCCGGTTCCAACGGAGAGCTTCGTTTCCTGCTCGAAAAGGTCGGCGTAGCGCCGCTCGACCGTCTTCAGCACCTCGACCAGCCGCTCGGAAAAGCTCGGCGTATCGGTAAAGCCCATCATGAAGGCGATGCGCTTCAGCTCTGCATCGGTTTCCGGCAGGAGATGGGTCTGCTCGTCGCGCACCATCTGGATGCGGTGCTCGACATCCCTAAGGAACCAGTAGGCCTCCGTCAGCTCGTCGCGGGTTTCCGCATCGATCCACTTTGCCTTGGTGAGCTCCGCCAGCGTCTCCTCGGTGACGCGCGAACGCAGTGCCGGCATCCGGCCGCCGGCGATCAGCTGCTGGGTCTGCACGAAGAATTCGATCTCGCGGATGCCGCCGCGGCCGAGCTTGACGTTATGGCCCTTCACGGCGATTGCGCCATGCCCCTTGTGGGCGTGGATCTGCCGCTTGATGGAGTGGATGTCTGATATCGCCGCATAATCGAGATATTTGCGGAAGACGAAGGGAGCAAGGCCGCGCAGGAACTGCTCGCCAGCGGCAATATCGCCGGCGACGGCGCGGGCCTTGATGAAGGCGGCTCGCTCCCAGTTCTGCCCCCTGCCCTCGTAATAGATCATGGCGGCATCGACTGACATTGCCAGCGGTGTCGAGCCGGGGTCCGGCCGCAGCCTGAGATCGGTGCGGAAGACATAACCGGCCGCCGTGCGCTCCTGCAGGATGCGCACCAGCCGCCGCATCATACGCGGGAAAATCTCGATCGCATCATCCGGATCAGGCACGATGCCGGCCTCTTCGTCGAAGAAGACGACGAGATCGATATCGGAGGAATAGTTGAGCTCGGAAGCGCCGAGCTTGCCCATGCCGAGAACGATGAGGCCGGAACCTTCGCTCGGTGCAGCAATATTCTTCAGTTTCAGCTTGCCGCTTTCATGCGTCGACAGCAGCAGATGATTGATGGCGGCCGTCACCGAGGCCTCGGCGAGTTCGCTGAGCCAGCCGGTCGTCGCCCGGCCGTCGAAGATGCGGGCGAGATCGGCAAGGGCTACGAGGAAGGCCACTCTGCGCTTGACGATGCGAAGCCTGGTCATCACTTGGCCTTCGCCCGGCGCGTTTCCGTCACTGTTCGGCTTCCAGCAATCGCGCGCCTCTGATATCAGCGTCTCGATCTGCGGTTCCAGCGGATCGCTGATGGCGGAGGCAAGCATGGCCGGATCGAGATTGGCGATCTCACGCAGGTAGGGAGAGAGGGTCAGGACGGCGGCGATGAAATCGCGCAGCGCGCCTTCGGCCTTCAGCATTTCGGCGACAACAGGCTCGCTCTTGCCGATATCCTGCAGGTCTACGATCGCCGCTTTCAGTTCCGTCTGGTTCAACGGCCGCAGAAGTCCTTCGGCGACATCCTTCAAGCCGTGCTTCGATTTCATCAGCATTCGCTCTCCCTGGCATAGCCGCAATGCGACTTTAAACTAGGGTGTCAGCGTGAAAGCGCCAACATGAAAATGATAAGGAAATCAGGCAGGCCTGACGGGGAAAACCATGCTGACGGTGAGGCCGGGACGCTCCGCATTGCCGGGCTCGGTGTCGGAAAGCTCCAGCGTGCCGCCATGCAGCTCCATGATTGCTTCGACGAGCGAGAGGCCAAGTCCGGTGCCCGGTTTCGAGCGGCTTTCATCCAGGCGCACGAAGCGCTTCACTACGTCCTCGCGCCGGTCAGGCGGGACGCCCGGGCCGTGGTCGGCGACCGATAGGCAGATGCCGTCGGGGCGGCGGCTGAGCTTCACCGAGACGGAGCCTGCGCCTTGGGTATCGGCGGAATATTTGATCGCATTGTCGAGCAGATTGAAGATCGCCTGGCCGATCAGTTCGCGGTTGCCCTGTATCTCGATGCCAGGCTCGATCTCGGATGTCAGCGCCATGCCTGCCTCATCGGCCACCGGCTCGTAGAGTTCGGCGCTGTCGGCGACGATGGCGGAAAGCTCGATCGGCGACATTTCGGCGGCGACGGAACCCGCCTCGACGCGAGAGATCATCAGCAGCGCGTTGAAGGTGCGGATGAGCTGGTCCGATTCGGAGATGATGCCTTCGAGAGCGCCGCGGCGCAGCTCGCGGTCCTCCATGTCGAGCGCATCGGCGGCCTTGTTGCGCAGGCGCGTCAGCGGCGTCTTCAGGTCATGGGCGATATTGTCGGAGACCTGCCGCAGCCCTTCGTTCAGCTTTTCGATGCGTTCCAGCATGGTGTTCAGTGAGACGGAAAGACGATCGAACTCGTCACCCGAGCCGCCGACCGGCAGGCGCTGCGAGAGATCGCCGGCCATGATCTTCTTGCCGGCGTCCGACATGCGGTCGATGCGTTTCAGCGCATTGCGGCCGATGCCAAACCAGATGATGATGGCGCCGAGACCCATGATAGCGAGCGCGATCATGAGGGCCTGGCGCACCAGCACGCGAAAACGTTCCGGCTCGCCAAGGTCGCGGCCGATCAGTACGCGCAGGCCGTTGTCGAGAACGAAGATGTTGGCAATCGCCATATGCCGCACCAGACCGCTATCGGTATAGCGCTGATACATGAAGGGTACCGAGGTCCAGCCCTGCTCCTCGAAAACGCCTGGCTGCACGGAAGCGACGTTGCCGGCAAGGATATCGCCCGAGGGACCGGCGATGAGATAGAGATTGGCGCCCGGCTGACGGGCGCGGCGCTCCATCGTGCGCAGGAGCAGGTTCATGCCGCCGGCATCATAGGCGCGCTGGACCTGCGTCACCTCCTGGGCGACCGAATCGCGGATCTGGCCGGACAGCAGCCGCTCGGACATCGCCGTCACATAGAAGACGAGCGTTGCGGCGCAGATGGCAAAGAGCAGGATATAAAGGGCCGAAAGGCGGACTGCTGTGGATTTGAAAAGAACCCAGAAGCGGCTCATCCCTCGTCCTTGATCATGTAACCCGCGCCGCGGATCGTCTTCAGCAGCGGCTGGCTGAAGTCCTTCTCGATCTTGGAGCGCAGGCGCGAGACATGCACGTCGATGACATTGGTCTGCGGATCGAAATGGTAATCCCAAACATTTTCGAGCAGCATGGTGCGGGTCACCACCTGGCCGGCATTCTTCATGAGATATTCCAGCAGGCGGAATTCGCGCGGCTGCAGCGGGATTTCCTTGCCGCCGCGGCGGACTTCATGCGAGAGGCGGTCGAGTTCGAGATCGCCGACGCGATAGACGACGTCCTGATCGGGCGTGCCCTTTCGGCGGCCGAGGACTTCGACGCGGGCCAGCAGCTCGCTGAAAGCGTAGGGCTTCGGCAGGTAATCGTCGCCGCCGGCGCGCAGACCCGTGACGCGGTCATCGACCTGGCCGAGCGCAGAAAGAATGAGAACGGGCGTGTGGATACCCTTGCGGCGCAGCTCGCTGATGACGGAAAGACCATCGCGGCGCGGCAGCATGCGGTCGATGACGATGACGTCATAGGTATTTTCCGACCCCATGAAGAGACCGCTTTCGCCGTCGCTTGCATGGTCGGCAACGATGCCCGCCTCACGAAAGGCTTTCGTGAGATAAACCGCCGCTTCGAGATCGTCTTCGATGATGAGAATCTTCATGCGGCCGACATTACCCGCCGGTTGCTTTTCGGCAAGGCTCAAAGCGTCTTCCTGTTGTGCGGAGGTCATTGCGGGCGTCCTTCGTAATTGAAGAATTTGGCGGCTGTGAAGAATTCGGCAAACTTAAAATACTTGGCAGAACTGGAAATTCGGGGCCGCGCAGCCTTTGCGTCTGCGCGGCTCCCGTCATTTGGGGCGGAAGATCAGCCCTGGCCGTTGATCGGAAGGGCGACGAAGCGGCTGCCGTCCTTCGACTGGATCTGGAACAGCGCGCGGGTGCGGCCGTCTTTCTTGGCCTGGTTGATGACGCGGACGACATCGTCAGCGCTGGAGACTTCCTGGTTGTTGACCGAGGTGATCGTCTCGCCCTCCTTGATGCCCTTGTCGGCAGCATCGGAGTTCGGGTCGATGCCGGTGATGGCAAGACCCTTGCCGTCATCGGAGGGGCCGACCGTCAAGCCGAGATCAGCAAGCGCCTTTTCGGATGCCGGCGGCTGAGCCTGTCCCTGCTGGTCATTGTCGTCGCCTGCGGAAGCCTGCTGATCAGCCGGCAGCGTGCCGAGCTCGACGGTGACGGACTGGGCCTTGCCGGAACGCCATACCGAAAGCTCGACCTTGCTGCCCGGTGTCATCGCGCCGATGCGGCGGCTGAGATCGCGGGCATCCTTGACCGGCTCACCGTTGACGGCGGTCACGACGTCGCCGGTCTTCATGCCGGCCTTCTGGCCCGGCGTGCCGTCCTGCGCGGAAACGACCAGGGCACCACTTGCTTCGGAAAGGCCGAGAGAGTCGGCAATGTCCTTGGTGACCGGCTGGATCTGCACGCCGAGGTAACCGCGCGAAACCGTACCGTCCTTCATCAGATCGGCAACGACATCCTTGGCGGTGGAAGCCGGGATTGCAAAGGCGATACCGACGCTGCCGCCCGACGGCGAGAAGATCGCGGTATTGATGCCGACGACCTCACCGTTGAGGTTGAAGGTCGGACCACCGGAGTTGCCGCGGTTCACGGCGGCGTCGACCTGCAGGTAATCGTCATAGGGGCCGGAGCCGATATCGCGGCCGCGGGCCGAAATGATGCCGGCCGTGACCGTGCCGCCGAGGCCGAAGGGATTGCCGACGGCGACGACCCAGTCACCGACGCGGACCTTGTTGTCATCGGCCCAATTGACATAGGTGAACTTGCGGCCCTTGCCATCGACCTTCAGCACGGCGAGGTCGGTGCGCGGGTCCTTGCCGATCAGCTTGGCGTCGAGCTCGGTACCGTCATTCATGACGGCAACGAAGGCCGAGCCGTCGGACACGACGTGGTTGTTGGTGACGATGTAGCCGTCTTCGGTGATGAAGAAGCCCGACCCTTGAGCGACCGGGCGCAGGCGACCCTCGCCCGGATGGCCGAAGCGGCGCTGCTGATTCTGGCCCTGACGGTTCTGCTGCTCGCCGAACTGGCGGAAGAACGGCTTCAGAGCGTCCGGCAGATCGTCAAAGCCGCGGCCGTTGAAATCGAAGGAGAAACCGTTGCCGTCATCGGAAGCGGGCTTCACGCGGCTTTCGACGCGAACGGAAACGACGGCAGGGGAAACGGCGTCAACGACATTGGCGAAGCTCGGAACCGAGGGAGACTGGACATTGACAGCCTCGGCGTAAGAACGGGAGATCTCGACAGGGATACCGGTTGCGAGCACGGCGGCTGCCAGACCGGCAACGGTGGATGCCTGAAGCACCGTTTTGAGGGACGGACGTCCGCGGAAATTTTTGAGCATTAGAGCACCTTCTCTTTTTGTTCAGATCTCGTTCCGGGCGATGCCGGATCCGTTGATGATCGAGATATAGGACGCCAGACCTTACTGCGAACTGTCCGGCCCATGAAAAATTCGTAATGTACTGACATTCTTTTGGTTGCATGCGAGGGGCGATGCCAATTCGCCGATCCATATTTAACCGATTGGTTGACAAGCGCGTGGGCACCCTGTATTTAACCAAAAAGTTACATACGAGGACATCATGCAGACCGACACCCTGAGCGCCGCTTTTGCAGCCCTTGCAGACCCCACACGCCGGGCAATCATCGCGCGGCTGGCCGAAGGCGAGGCTTCGGTCAACGAGCTCGCCGCCCCCTTCGACATGAGCCTTCCGGCCGTCTCGAAACATCTCAAAGTGCTGGAAAAGGCTGGCCTCATCAGCCGTGGCAAGGAAGCCCAGTGGCGACCGGCCAGGCTTGAACCGCAGACGATGAAAAGCATCGCCGACTGGCTGGAGCAATACCGGCGCTTCTGGGAATCGAGCTTCGACCGGTTGGACGGCTACCTTCAGAAGATCCAAAGCGCGGATGACCGCGGCTCGCGCAACTAGAGTATCGGACCGAAAAGTGTGAAGCGGTTTTCGGAGAATCCGATGCTTAAAAAGATCGACGCGCATCTTCAATCAAACAGGGAAATCATCATGGCCGATCAGCTATCGCGCCCCACATTGCATATGCAGCGGATATTCGATGCGCCGCGTGCGCTCCTATGGGCCGCCTGGACCCGGCCGGAAATGGTCGTCGCCTGGCTCGGCCCTGTCGAGTGGCCGGCGGTCAGCGTCGTGCAGGATCTGCGCATCGGCGGCACATACAGGGCCTGCCTGAAGAATACGAAGGACGGCCGCCTGTTGTGGCAGAGCGGCGTCTACAGAGAAATAGAAGAGCCCTCGCGCCTCTCCTTCACCTTCCAGTGGGAGAGCTCGCATGAGGACGGCGAACCGGTCGTGACACTCGTGACCGTCCTCTTCGAGGAACTGGCCGATGGCCGCACGCGGATGGATTTTACCCATGCAGACCTGAAGTCCGAAGAGAGCCTTGCCGGACACAGATATGGCTGGGAGAGCACTTTCGGCAGGCTGGAAAGCTGGATTGCAATGCAAGGACATCAAAGGGAGTGAGGATCATGAAACTCGTCACGAATCTCGTGTTCAAAGGCGAATGCCGTCAGGCCTTCGAATTCTATGCCAAAGTGCTCGGCGGCAAGCTGACCGGCATGCACACTTTCGGAGAAGCACCCGGCGACATGCCGATCGATCCGTCCTTCAAGGACAAGATCATGCATGCCTGGCTCGATGTCGGCGACCAGTCCCTGATGGGCTGTGACGCCCCTCCCGGGTATCAGGAGGATATGGGCGGCTTCAGCGCCACCTATCACAGCGAGGACGCTGCGGAAACGAAGCGGGTCTTCGAGGCGCTGTCGGAAGGCGGCAAGGTGACCATGCCCTATAACGCCACCTTCTGGTCGCCGGGCTTCGGCATGTTCACCGACCGCTTCGGCACGCCCTGGATGGTCAACACGATCCCGGCGGGTCAGCCATGAACGAAAAGGCCATGCTCTGGACCGGTCGCGTGCTCACCGGGCTCTTCGCGCTCTTCATGCTCGGCGCATCGATCGCGCCAAAACTTCTCGGCATGCCGGTCGCCGAGGAAATCATGACGCAGCTTGGATGGCCGAACGGCTATGTGCTGATGATCGGCCTCATCGAGCTCACCTGCCTCGTGCTCTACCTCATCCCGCAGACGAGCGTTTTCGGTGCCGTGCTGATGATGGGGCTGCTCGGTGGGGCCATGGCGACACAGATCCGGGCCGGAAGCCCGCTCTTTAGCCATATATTGTTCAGCATCTATCTGGGGCTGTTCATGTGGGGTGGATTGTGGCTGCGCGATCCGGCCGTGCGGGCGCTTTTTCCCTATCGAAAGGCGTGAGGATCGACCATTCCGCTGCTCAGCAGGCGGAATGGTTTTATTTTTTCAGCAATTCTTCGAGCTTGGCCTGTTCTTCGGCGGTGAGCTTGCTACCGGTGGGTTTGCCGGCTCTTCTGCGGGCAGAGACAACGAGCGAAACCCCGCCGGTGAGGATCAGCAGCACGGGTGTGCCCCAGAGCAGCAGCGTGCGTAGGCTGAAGCGCGGCTTCAGCAGCACGAACTCGCCATAGCGCGAGACGATATAGTTCAGCACCTCTTCGTCGCTGTCGCCATCGGTGATGCGCTCGCGCACGAGCAGGCGCAGGTCCTTGGCGAGATCGGCATT
>NZ_JACHZR010000007.1 GCF_014193695.1 Rhizobium sp. BK316
CGCAATCCATCACTGACCTCCAAAAGTCAGTGTTGAATCTGATTTGCCACCTCTTGGGAATCTCAATCCGTTAAATCGTCACCACGACCTAGAGCATGTCGCGCAAAAGTGTGCAGCGGTTTTGCGATAACGACATGCTAAAATAAGAGCTTAAAGCGTATCAGGCGAATCTGAAAGATCGCGATACGCTTTAAGGCCTGAACCGCCAGACGGTCGTCTTCTTGACCTCGCTGTCTTCAAGCGCCCGGGTGACGGGCACTTCATAGACGGCGCAGAATTCCAGCCTGTCCTTTGGTAGATAGGCCCGCCCGGGATCGCCGACCAGCACATCCTTGCCCTCGGCAGCGAGCGTTTCGAACCAAGGCACCAGCGCACCGGCGAAGGATTTGTCGTAGAAAACGTCGCCGGCAAGAACCACATCCGCATCGACATTCTGACCGATGAGATCGGCTCTGGTGAAATCCAGCGAGACGGAATTGACGGCCGCATTCAGCCGCACCGCCGTCTGCGACCACGGATCGATATCAGCCGCCGTCACCCTGGCCGCGCCAGCCTGGCTTGCGGCAATTCCTACCAATCCGGAACCGCTCGCGAAATCGAGGACGCGCCTGCCACGGACCGTTTCGGGGTGATCGAGAACATAACGCGCCAACCCCTGCCCGCCCGCCCAGGCGAAGGCCCAGAAGGGTGGCGGCAGGCCGATCGCCTCCAGCTCCTCTTCCGTCTTCAGCCAGAGTTCATGGGCTTCGCTCGCGAGATACAGCCGGATCTCCGGCACATGCGGCGGCGCAAGCAGGCTGGTATTGGCGCGGATGAAGGTTTCCGGGTCGGTTTTCAAAGCTGCTCAGCGCGGCGGATTGTCGAAACCGCCCATGCGGCAGACCTCGGCCCATTCGTCATCCGTCACCGGCTGCACGGAAAGCCGCATCGAGGTGACCAGCGACATCTTGGACAGTTTCTCGTTTGCCTTGATGTCCTTCAGCGTCACCGGCTTCGGCACATCCATGACGGCGCGGATATCGACGCAATCCCAGCGATCGTCACCCTTCGCCGTCGAATCGGGATGCGAGAGCGCGCAGACCTCGACGATACCGACGATCTCCAGCCCGTCATTGGAATGGTAGAAGAAACCCTTGTCGCCGATCTGCATTGCCCGCATATTGTTGCGCGCTAGGTAGTTGCGCACGCCTGTCCATTCGGTGCCCTTCTCTCCGGCTGCCTTCTGCTGTTCCCAGGACCAAGCAGCAGGCTCGGACTTGTATAGCCAATGCGCCATCCCGCTTAAGCCTCCGGCTTGTTGAAGACCCAGTTGAAGGGCTTGATCTCAACGCTTTCGAACAAGCCGGCCAGCGCATAGGGATCGGCAGCGCCGAGCGCCTTGGCATCATCAGCCGTTTCTGCATGAACGATGACGAGACTGCCATTCGGCTTGCCTTCGGCATCGAGGAATGGACCAGCCATGGCAAGCTTGCCTTCGGCATTCAGCTTGTTGAGATAATCGAGATGGGTCGGACGCGTTTCCATGCGCACGTTGAGATGGCCGGGCTTATCCTTGCAGAGGAGGGCGAAAAGCATGTCTGTCTCCTATTCGGTCGTAATCGGACGTGTCATCAATTGTTCGATGGCTTCGGATATGCCGAGCTTGCCTTCGATGATCGCTGAAACCGCATCGGTGATCGGCATCTCGACACCAAGCTCCCTGGCAAGCCGCGACGCGACAGCCGCGGCGAAAGCCCCTTCCACCAGCTCGCCACGGGACGGATCGACCTTTTCGCCACGCCCGAGCGCAATGCCGAAACGCAGGTTGCGCGACTGATGGCTGGTTGCCGTCAGCACTAGATCGCCGAGGCCGGAAAGCCCGCGCGCCGTATCGGCATGGCCGCCCTTGGCGACGATGAAGCGTGACATCTCGGCGAGACCACGGGCAATCAGCGCCGCACGCGCCGAATCGCCGATACCGCCGCCTTCGACGATGCCGCAGGCAATCGCCAGCACATTCTTCAAAGCGCCGCCAAGCTGCACGCCGATGCGGTCCGCCGATGCATAGAGCCGGAAGGTGCGACCCGAAATCGCCTGCGCCAGCCGTTCGGCAACCTGCATGTCGGCAGCGGCAATCGCCATGGCCGTCGGCAAACCCTTGGCGATATCGGCGGCAAAGCCCGGACCGGAGAGCACGGCTACCGGATGATCCGGCAGTTCCCGCTCCAGCATATCGGTCAGCAGCGCGCCGGTTGTCCGCTCGATACCCTTTGCACAGGTGACGACGATGGCATCCTTAGCCAGATAAGGACCATATCTCCGCGCCGCATCTGCTTGTGCCTGCGAGGGCATGGCAAAGAGTACGATATCCGCATCGCCGATCGCGTCGGCTTCGGCAGAAAATTCCAGTGTTTCCGGCAGCGCAATGCCGGGCAGAACAGCATCATGTAGCCGCTCCGCCTTGAGATCTTCGATCAGCGACGGATTGCGGCCGACGAGGATAACCGAGTTGCGCCCTGTCAGCGCGATGACGGCCGCGAGTGCCGTGCCGAAAGCTCCCGATCCGACGACGGCGATGCGCTCGCTCATGCCTTGGCTCCCCGCTTTCCGGACCCAAGCACGGTCGCTGCGTTGGAATCGAGCGGCCAGCGCGAACGCGGCTGCACGTCGAGATCGTCAGGCGCAACACCCTTCGCCATACGTTCTAACCCGGCCCAGGCGATCATCACGGCATTGTCGGTGCAAAGCCGAAGCGGCGGCGCGATGAAGCGGAAGCCGTTCTTATCGCAAAGCGTCTGCAGCGTGCTGCGGATTTCCAGATTGGCGGCGACGCCGCCAGCCACCACCAGCGCCGGCTTTTCGGAAAGGTTCGGGAATTCCGTTTTGAACCGCTGCAGGCCACGGCCGATACGATCCTTCATCGTACGGGAAATCGCTTTTTGGAATGAGGCACAGATATCGGCGACATCCTGATCCGTCAGTGGCGCAATCCCAATTGCCGCCTGCCGCACGGCCGTTTTAAGGCCGGAGAACGAAAAGTCGAGCCGCGCCTCGCCCACCAGCGGTCGAGGGAATTTGAATCGATCGGCATTGCCGCCCTTCGCCATTCGCTCCACCGCCGGTCCACCTGGATAGGGAAGGCCGAGCAGCTTTGCCGTCTTGTCGAAGGCTTCGCCCAGCGCATCGTCGATCGTCGTGCCCCAGCGCTCATACTCGCCGATGCCGCGCACGAGGATGAGCTGCGTGTGACCGCCGGAGACGAGCAGCATCAGATAAGGAAAGGAAAGACCATCCGTCAGCCGCGCCGTCAGTGCGTGGCCTTCCAGATGGTTGACGGCATAGAGTGGCTTTCCAGCGGCCTTGGCGATCGCCTTGCCGGTCATCAGCCCCACCAACAAACCACCGATCAGTCCGGGACCCGAAGTCGCGGCGATCGCATCGACATCGGAGAGCGACACATTGGCGCGCTTCAACGCCTCGTCGATCAACTCATCCAGCGCTTCCACATGGGCGCGCGCTGCAATCTCCGGCACCACGCCACCATAGGCGCTATGCTCGTCCAGCTGGGAAAGAACGATATCCGATAGTATATTGGAGCGACCTTCCGCATCGCGCTCGACGACGGCAGCAGCGGTTTCGTCGCAGCTTGTCTCGATACCGAGGATGCGCAGAAAGGGAGCCATGAAACCTGTTCGTTGATTGCGATAGGGGTTAAACCTGTTTACGAGAACTCCGGTAACAACGGATCAAAGCGGATGCAAACAAAACCTTTCCGGATCGGCACGCGCGGCAGCCCGCTGGCGCTCGCACAGGCGCACGAAGCCCGCGACCGGCTGATGGCAGCCCATAACCTGCCGGAGGAGATGTTCGAAATCGTCGTGCTGACGACCAAGGGCGATCGTATCACCGACCGTTCGCTGGCCGAGATCGGCGGCAAGGGGCTTTTCACCGAAGAGCTGGAGCAGCAGCTCATCGCCGGCGATCTCGATTTCGCCGTGCATTCCAGCAAGGACATGCCGACCACCCTGCCGGAAGGCCTCTATCTCTCCGCCTACCTGCCGCGCGAAGATATCCGCGACGCGGTCGTCGGCCGCACCGCGCCAAAGCTGATCGACCTGCCGCATGGTGCGACCGTCGGCTCGTCCTCGCTTCGCCGTCAGGCGCTCATCCGCCGCATGCGGCCGGATATCAACGTCATCACCTTCCGCGGTCTCGTGGAAACGCGCCTGCGCAAGCTGCAGGAAGGCCAGGTCGACGCGACGCTTCTGGCGCTCGCTGGCCTCAAGCGTCTCGGCAAGGTCGACGTCATTACCGATATCCTCGACCCCGACAATTTTCCGCCCGCACCGGCGCAAGGGGCGATCTGTCTTGAAAGCCGCATTGGCGACAGCAGGATCGACGATCTGCTGGCGCCGATCAACGATTCGCCGACCTTCGACACGGTCTCCTGCGAACGCGCCTTCCTTGGCGCCCTCGACGGCTCCTGCCGGACACCGATCGGCGGCTATGCCGTCTGCGAAGGTGATCAGATACGATTCTCGGGCCTCATCATCACGCCTGACGGCCGCCACCACCATGCCATCACCATCGACGGCCATCGCCGAGATGCAGCGGCACTCGGCACCCGCGCCGGACAGGACGTCCGCGAAAGGGCTGGCAGCAGCTTCTTCGAGGACTGGAGCTAGCCTACATGCGCGTGCTCGTCACCCGTCCGGCGCATTCGGGCGAGCGCACCGCTCAACGTTTGCGCGAGCTGGGTCATGAGCCGTTGCTGCTGCCGCTCGCCCATCCCGTCCACGACATGGTAGCTGCTCGGCTGGCTCTGGAAACATCAACCGGGTCAATCGCCATAACGAGCGCCGAAGCGGTGCGCACCTTGCAGGCTTTAGGCGAGGCACTTTCACCTCACCTTTCTCGCAGCCTTTTTGCCGTTGGCGAAACGACGGCCGACGAGGCACGCAAGCTGGGCTTCCATTCTGTCACCGCATCGTCAGGTAGCGGCCGTGCGCTTGCCGAACTGATCGCTGCAAGTAACGCAGGAGAGCTTCTCTATCTCGCCGGCAATCCGCGCGCCGGGACCTTCGAGACGCGACTGGCGGAGCTCGGGCACAATGTCTCGATTGCCGAATGTTACCGGATGGAGCCCGCCGCACCCAACCCGGAAGCCGTCACGACGCTCCTGACAGAGAATGCTCCGGATGCGGTTCTTTTTTACTCCCGCCAGACCGCTGGCAATTTCTTTCACATCCCGCAGGTAGAGTCCCTTTTTCTGCAGCAGCCGAAAATCCGTCTCATTTGTCTCAGCAACACTGTTGCGGAAGCTGTTCCACCGGTCTTGAAGAGAGCCCTGGAGATTTCGCCAATGCCGGATGAAAAAAGCCTTTTGTCGCTGCTTTGAAGGCTTTAGCCGCCCAAATTTGATCTAACCTCTTCCCTTAATTGTCATCCCTGTCTAGTTTCGTTGCAATGCAGGATAATGAGGACCTCATGGTATCGGGAAATCCGCCACGCCACTCGAAGAGCTCCGACGAACCGGTCACGATCGACTTGGACGCGCAAGACTTCGCCTCGGCGAACGACCCCGAAAAACCTGCCGAAACGTCAGCGGAAGTAGCCGGTGATGCGCCAGCCACCGAAGCCGTAGCGGCTGCGGAAGCCAGCGGTGAGCCCCTTTCGGAACATGAGAGCGAGCGAGCCGCAGGAGCACAGGAAGAACCGCCGGCCAAAGAGCCTCCCCTGAGCGAACCTGTGCGGCCAGCACCTCAGAAGGGTGCGGGCACTTCGGGTCTTATCGCCGCTGGCATCTTCGGCGGCCTCGTCGCCCTGCTTGGCGCTGGCGCGATCCAGTATGCCGGCTATTTGCCGAGCTCCTCGACCCAGCAGACGAACTCGGGTGAATTAGCCGATCTCTCTAGCGAGATCGAAGGCCTCAAGCAATCGGTCGCGAGCCTTGCCGCCAACCCACCACCGGCCGCCGATAGCAGTGCGCTCGAAAAGCGCGTCGCTGCTCTCGAAGCGGCCCCTCCGGCGCCGGCACCCGGCACATCGATCGGCTCGGCCGATGCCGAAGCGCTCAACCAGAAGATTGCAGATTTGACAGCTGAGATCGATCAGCTGAAGACGAGCCTTGCGCAGACCACCGAGCAGCAGGCTTCAAACGACGCCGATGTTTCGAGCCGCCTCGCCGAAGCCGAAAAGAAGCTGAACGAACCGCGCGAGGATGTCGCCGTCGCTCGCGCCATCGCTGCTGCGGCTCTGAAGGCCGCGATCGACCGCGGCGGCCCCTTCATCGCGGAACTCGATACGTTTGCGGGCGTCGCCCCTGATGATCCGGCCGCGATCGATCTGCGCAACTTTGCCGAAACCGGCGTGCCCTCGCGCGCCGAGCTGATCCGACAGGTTCCCGATGTCGCCACGGCCATCGTCGAATCCGTCAACCAGCCCGATCCCAACCAGAGCTGGTCGGACCGGCTGATGTCGAGCGCCAAATCGCTGGTGTCGGTCCGCCCCGTCGGCAATGTCGAAGGCGAAAGTGTCGAAGCGATCGCCGCGCGCATGGAGGACAAGGTGAAAAACGGCGATCTGCCCGGTGCAGCCACCGAATGGAACAGCCTGCCCGCAACGGCAAAACAGGCTTCCGCCGCCTTCAAGCAGTCGCTCGAAGCCCGCATCCGCGTCGAAGATCTCGTTGGCGGTGCTCTCTCCAAGGCCGTTTCCGGCACCGGCAAGGAAGGATGAGTATGGTCCGCCTGGTTATCTTCGCGCTCCTCGTCCTTGTTCTTGCTTATGGTTTCTCCTGGCTTGCCGACCGCCCTGGCGATCTGTCGCTGATCTGGGAAGGTCAGATCTACCAGACCAAGCTGATCGTTGCGGCAAGCGCCATCATCGCGTTGATTGCCGCCGTCATGGTGGCTTGGTGGTTCGTCCGCCTCATCTGGACCTCGCCGCATTCGGTGACGCGTTATTTCCGTGCCCGCAAGCGTGATCGCGGCTATCAGGCGCTGTCGACCGGCCTCATCGCTGCCGGCGCGGGAAACTCCCTGCTCGCCCGCAAGATGGCGGCCCGCTCACGCGGTCTCATCCGCGCCGATCAGGAACCGCTGATCAATCTTCTGGAAGCACAGGCCGCTCTCATCGAAGGCCGCTATGACGAGGCACGCTCCAAGTTCGAGGCGATGGCCAATGACCCCGAAACACGCGAGCTCGGCCTGCGCGGTCTTTATCTGGAGGCCAAGCGCCTCGGTGCCAACGAAGCCGCCCGTCAATACGCGGAAAAAGCCGCCGACAACGCGCCCTACCTGCCCTGGGCCGCACAGGCGACGCTCGAATATCGCAGCCAGTCCGGTCGCTGGGATGACGCTATCCGTCTGCTGGAACAGCAAAAGGCCGCCAAGGTCGTCGAAAAGGCCGAAGCCAATCGCCTGCATGCCGTACTTCTGACCGCCCGCGCCGATGACAAGCTGGAAAGCGACCCCGTCGGCGCTCGCGACGATGCCCAGCAGGCGCTGAAACTCTCCGCCGATTTCGTGCCGGCCGCGCTTATTGCCGCCAAGGCGCTTTTCCGTGAAGGCGGTATACGTAAGGCAGCCTCCATTCTCGAACAAACGTGGAGGGCCGGGCCGCATCCGGAGATCGGCCGCATCTACGTTCGCGCCCGCAGCGGCGACTCCACGCTCGACCGCCTGAAGCGCGCCGAGCGGCTAGAGAGTATGCGACCGAATAATGTGGAATCCCTCCTCATCGTCGCTCAGGCGGCGCTCGACGCGCAGGAATTTGCCAAGGCCCGCGCCAAGGCAGAAGCCGCCGCTCGTATCGAACCGCGCGAAGCAGCCTTCCTTCTGCTTGCGGATATCGAGGAAGCCGAAACCGGCGATCAGGGCCGTATGCGCCATTGGCTGGCACAGGCGCTGAAGGCACCGCGCGATCCGGCCTGGGTTGCCGATGGTTTCGTCTCCGACAAATGGCTTCCCGTCTCGCCCGTAACCGGCCGTCTCGACGCCTTCGAATGGAAGGCGCCTTTCGGTCAGCTGGAAGGACCGGTGGAGGAGGGTTCGACCGCCCCCCTTGAAACGGCGCTGAAGACCTTGCCGCCATTGCGTGAAACCCGGCCGGAAAGCGTGGTCAACGACCACCGCATCATCGAGCTGGAGCGGGCCGCAACGATTGCCGAAGCCGTGCGTCCGGCAACTCCTGCACCCGCACCGGCAAAAGCCGCCGACCCGTCTGCCTCCCGGCCGGTTCCTCCGACACTTGAACCAAAACCCTTCTTTGGCGGCCTGCCAGATGATCCCGGTGTCCGTGACCCCAAAGTGGAACCGGAACCGAAGACACGGCTCCGTCTTTTCTGAAATGGAACGAAAAACCGCATGCTCGAACGCTTTCAGGCCTTTTTCCAGCATCTGACCGCCGACCGTCCGAAGTCAGGCTTTGCCCCCGATGATCCGCGCATCGCGGTAGCCGCGCTCTGTATGCAGGTCATGGAGGCCGACGGCCAGATCAAGGACAGCGAGAAGAAGCGACTGCGCAAGCTCCTGAGGGAGCAGTACGCGCTTGATGGTAAGCAGCTCGACGCGCTGATGGCCGCGGGGCGGGAAGCCGAAAGCTCGGCGGTTGATTATTTCCGCTTCACATCCGATCTTAAGAGGCATCTCAATACCGAACAGCGACTGGAGCTGATCGGCATTCTCTGGGATATCGTCTATGCCGATGGCGAGCGCAGCGAGATGGAAGACCATGTGATCTGGCGTATCGCCGATCTCCTGGGTGTTTCTTCCCGTGAGCGTATTCAGAAGCGGCAGGAGGCGGCCGCGCGGGTTACGGACGCACAGGTGGTGCAGGACGATGCCGACTGACAGAATTATGAGACGCGACAAGCGTCCCATTCTCATCATTCTTCATCAGGAGCGTTCCAGCCCTGGTCGTGTCGGCCAGCTTCTCATCGAGAAAGGCTATGATCTCGATATCCGCCGCCCGGTACTCGGCGATAAGTTGCCCTCCACGCTCGATGATCATGCCGGTGCAGTGGTTTTCGGCGGCCCGATGAGCGCCAACGATCCCGATGAGTTCGTGAAAGCGGAGATCGACTGGCTGGAGATACCGCTCAAGGAAAACCGCCCCTATCTCGGCATCTGCCTTGGTGCACAGATGCTGGCGCGCCAGCTCGGCAGCAAGGTCACTGCCAATTGTGACGGGTCCACCGAGATCGGCTGGTATCCGCTGCATACGACCGAAAGGGGTCGGCTGCTGATGCACTGGCCGAAAATGGTCTATCACTTCCACCGGGAAGGATTTGAACTGCCGCATGGTGCCGAGCTGCTGGCATCCGGCGACGCTTATCCCAATCAGGCCTTCCGCTACAATGGCAACGCCTGGGGCCTGCAGTTCCACGCGGAGCTGACACGGGTGATGATGCATCGCTGGGTGGTGCACGGCGCCCACCGCTTCATCCTGCCGAATGCACAGCAGGGGCGCGAACATCTCGAAGGTCGCATGCTGTTCGATGCGCCGCTGAAAGCCTGGCTCGACGAGTTTCTTGACGTCGTCTTCGAAGGCAAGGCGATAGTAGCAGAAGCTAAGCCGCTTCCCGCACAGGCGCATCGAGCGTATCGATCTTCCTGAGTTTCGGAAAACCGGTCGCCCAGAGCGCGGCGACGGCAAGCGTGCCGATCCCGCCGATGATGACGGCCGGGACAGCGCCGAAGACCGAAGCCATCGTGCCCGCCCTGAATTCTCCGAGCTCGTTGGACGCACCGACGAAGACCGTATTGACCGCGTTGACGCGACCGCGCAGATGATCCGGCGTCCAGAGCGCAATCAGGCTTTCGCGGACATAGACGGAGATCATGTCCGCAGCCCCCATGATGGCGAGGGCAGCGATGGAAACCTCGGTATTCGTCGACAGGCCGAACACGATCGTGCCGAGGCCGAAGATAGCCACGCCGATGAACATGTAGATCCCCGCCTTATGCTTCAGCGGATAGGCGGCAAGGAAGATTGCCATTATGATGGCGCCGACACCCGGTGCCGAACGAAGCAGACCAAGGCCCCAAGGTCCAAGTGTCAGGATGTCACGCGCAAAAATCGGCATTAGCGCAGTGGCGCCGCCGAGCAAAACAGCGAAGAGATCGAGCGAGATGGCGCCGAGCACCACCTTCTCCTCCCGGATATAGCGGAAGCCGCCGAGGATCATATCCCAGCTCTTGGCCTCGCCTGCCGTCTTCTGCGGCGGTTTGGGGATCATGTAGAGCAGGATCGCGCCGAGTGCGGAGAAGACGACGGCAACGACATAGGCGGTTGATGCGCTAACGCCATAAAGCAGACCGCCGAGCACAGGGCCGGTGATAGCCGCAAGCTGCCAGGAGGATGAGTTCCAGGCAATCGCGTTGGAAAGATCCCTTTCCGGTACGAGGTTCGGCGCGAGCGACTGCACGGCGGGCGTCATAAAAGCGCGCTCGATGCCGAAGATCAACAGCACAATGAAGACCGGGATCGGTGAAAATGTGCCGGTAATCGTCATTCCCAAGAGCGCAAGCGTGCAGAGCGCGCTGACCAGAGAACAGATCGAAGCGATGGCGCGACGATTGTGCTGATCGGCAGCGGAGCCGGTAACAAGGATCAGCAAGAGTGACGGCAGGAACTGCACGAGCCCGATCAGCCCGAGATAGATTGCGCTCCCTGTCTGATCATACATCTGCCAGCCGACCGCGACGCTGACGATCTGCTGCGAGAAGGAAAGCAGAAACTTCGCGAAGAAGAAACGGGTGTAGGACGGATGCCGGAACGCGGCAAAACGGTCTCCGGTGGGCGAAAGCGACATACAAGCTTTTCCGAGGAAACGGCGCCAAAGCCGTGCAAAAGCGGCCGTTAAACATGATTCATCGTGCGGTTCCACACGGCACTTGCTCGTTTAGTCGCCAATGTCTACATGTCTGTCAACAACGAATTGGAGACGACGATGATTGCGCTGTTTCAAACCATTGATTTGGCTTTGCAACTTTATACTTGGATCCTGATTGCCAGCGCTATCTTCTCCTGGCTCTATGCATTCAACGTCATCAATTCCAGCAATCAGTTCGTCAATCAGGTCGGAACGTTCCTCTATAACGTCACTGAACCCCTGCTGCGCCCGATCCGTCGCCTGCTGCCCAATCTCGGCGGCATCGACATCTCGCCGATCATCCTTTTGCTGATCATCTTCTTCCTGCGTTCCTTCCTCTGGACGACGATCTATCCGCTCGTCGCTTGACCTCGCCCTGGAAGAAATTTGACGATCATATCCGCCTGGCCGTCCGGCTGACGCCGAATGGTGGGCGGAATGCCGTTGACGGAATCGAAGCCGATGGCGAAGGCGGGATGCTGCTGAAGGTCCGCGTCACTGCTGTCCCTGAAAAGGGAAAAGCCAACAAGGCGCTCATTGTCCTCGTTTCCAAATCGCTCGGCATCGCCAAATCCTCCGTCGATCTCGTCTCCGGCGACACATCGCGTAAAAAAATCCTCCGGATCGATGGCGACCCGGAGGATTTGATCAAAAAGCTTGAAACGCTTGTCGCCTGAAGATCAGGCCTTTTCCTTCTTGGCGCGTTCGATCGCTTCGAGGATGAGCGCGCCGGCTTCCTTGGAATCGCCCCAGCCGTAGATCTTCACCCATTTGCCGGGTTCCAGATCCTTGTAGTGCTCGAAGAAGTGCTCGATCTGCTTCAGCGTAATTTCCGGAAGGTCGGTGTAGTCCGTGACCTTCTCATAGCGCAGCGTCAGCTTGGGCGACGGAACGGCAATGATCTTTTCGTCCTTGCCGGAATTGTCTTCCATCTTCAGAACGCCGATCGGGCGGACGTTGATGACACAGCCCGGGACCAGCGGGCGGGTGCTGGCGATCAGGACGTCGATCGGGTCGCCGTCTTCCGAGAGCGTATGCGGTACAAAGCCATAGTTACCCGGATAGGTCATCGGCGTGTAGAGGAAACGGTCGACAACCAGCGTGCCGGCTTCCTTGTCCATTTCATACTTGATCGGATGACCGCCGACCGGAACCTCGACGATAACGTTGACATCTTCTGGTGGATTATTACCGATTGAAACGGCATCGATGCGCATAGGAAACTCCCGCGAGGTTGAATTGCTCGCAGCCAGTTAATCGGTTTCATCCCGCAACGCAACATGCCTCGCAAGCAATGCTTAATATGCAAGGACACTCAAAAGTAGAATATTTGCAGCGTAAAATGGATCGGTTGCGAAGCCGTAATCAGTTCCAGATGAAGCCGATCTTTTTGATCTGCTTATGGTCGAAATTTTCCATGCCTTCGCAGAAATCGATACCGCCATGATCGCGATAAAAGCTGGCAGCCGTCTCGTTTTCTTCCAGGCACCAGACGACCATCCCGTTGCAACCGAGGGACTTCAGCAGTCGCCGGGCTTCGCCGAAAAGCAGTTTACCGAGGCCGATGCCCTGGTATTCCGGACGGAGGTAAAGCTCGTAGATTTCGCCTTCCTGCGGCAGCGCGCGGGCGCGATTGAGGCCGAGGGTCGCATAGCCCGCGACAGTGCCCGCCACATCGAGAACAAGCAACGTGGCAGGGCCACGTGTCGCCTTGCGCCACCAATTTTCCCCGCGGCGTTCGATCATCTGGGTGAGTGCGCGATGCGGAATGATGCCTGCATAAGTATGCTGCCATGAAAGCCGATGGGCTTCCGAAATGGCTCGGGCATCATGCGGTTCGGCCCGCCGGACATCAATCGACAACGTCTTCATAACGCTTACTCTGGTCCTGCCGGAGGCAATTAACCATATGCGCTGACCGCATCGTGATCGATTGCCCACAGACTTGATATGTGGACGACAGATAAATTTTAACGCTTTTTTAACGATTGTCACAAGCCGGAATCGACGCAGCGCACAATAAAAAACCCCGGCGCAACGGCCGGGGTTTTAAGGGATGGCTCAAGGCTCTTAGAGCGCCGCCTTCGACTTTTCGAACCGCTTGCGGTCGTTTGCGTCGAGATACATCTTGCGAAGACGAATATTCTTCGGCGTCACTTCCATCAGCTCGTCGTCTTGGATCCAGGAGAGCGCACGATCAAGCGTCATGCGGATCGGCGGCGTCAGCTTCACCGCTTCGTCCTTGCCGGCGGCGCGGATGTTGGTGAGCTGCTTGCCCTTCAGGACGTTTACCTCAAGGTCGTTGTCGCGCGAATGGATGCCGATGATCATCCCGGCATAGACCTTTTCGCCCGGCTCGATGATCATCGGGCCACGATCTTCCAGGTTGAACATCGCATAAGCGACGGCTTCGCCGGAACCGTTGGCGAGCAGCACGCCATTGACGCGGCCACCGATCACACCCTTGTAGGGCTGGTAGTCATGGAACAGGCGGTTCATGATCGCCGTGCCGCGCGTATCCGTCAGCAGCTCCGACTGGTAGCCGATCAGGCCACGGGTCGGTGCGTAGAAACGCAGGCGAAGGCGGTTGCCGCCCGACGGGCGCAGCTCAGCCATTTCGGCCTTGCGCTCGGACATCTTCTGGACGACGACACCGGAATGTTCTTCGTCGACGTCGATGACGACTTCTTCGATCGGCTCCAGAAGCTGGCCGCTTTCGTCCTTGTGCATCACGACGCGCGGACGTGACACGGCAAGCTCGAAGCCTTCACGACGCATGGTTTCGATGAGAACGGCGAGCTGAAGTTCGCCGCGGCCGGAAACGTAGAACGAATCCTTGCCTTCGGCTTCTTCGATCTTCAGGGCGACGTTGCCCTCGGCTTCCTTGAAGAGACGGTCGCGGATGACGCGGCTCGTCACCTTGTCGCCTTCGGTGCCCGCCAGCGGGCTGTCGTTGACGATGAAGGACATGGTAACCGTTGGCGGGTCGATTGGCTGCGCCTTCATGGCTTCCGAGACGGACGGATCGCAGAACGTATCGGCGACAGTACCCTTGGAGAGACCAGCAATCGCGACGATGTCGCCCGCCTGCGCATCGTCGATCGGCTGACGCTCGATGCCGCGGAAGGCGAGGATCTTGGAAATACGACCGGTTTCGATCAGCTTGCCATCCTGGCCGAGAACCTTGACGGCCTGGTTCGGCTTGATCGAGCCCGATGCGATACGGCCGGTGATGATACGGCCGAGGAAGGGGTTGGCTTCGAGAATGGTGCCGATCATGCGGAACGGACCTTCTTCGACGGTCGGCTCCGGAACATGCTTCAGCACTAGGTCGAGAAGCGGCGCAAGACCCTCATCCTTCGGTCCCTCTGGATTGACGTTCATCCAGCCGTCGCGGCCCGAACCGTACATGATCGGGAAGTCGAGCTGTTCGTCGGTTGCGTCGAGGTTTGCAAAGAGGTCGAAGACTTCGTTGATGACTTCTTCATGGCGGCCATCGGGGCGGTCGATTTTGTTGATCGCGACGATCGGGCGAAGGCCGACCTTCAGTGCCTTGGAGACGACGAACTTCGTCTGCGGCATCGGGCCTTCGGAGGAATCGACCAGAACGATCGCGCCATCCACCATCGAGAGAATGCGCTCGACCTCACCGCCGAAGTCGGCGTGGCCGGGGGTGTCGACGATGTTGATACGGACACCCTTCCACTCGACCGAGGTCGCCTTGGCGAGAATGGTGATGCCGCGTTCCTTTTCGAGATCGTTCGAGTCCATCACGCGTTCTGCAACGCGCTGGTTCTCGCGGAACGAGCCGGACTGTTTCAGGAGCTCGTCGACGAGGGTCGTTTTGCCATGGTCAACGTGCGCGATGATCGCGATGTTGCGAAGTGCCATTTGTCATAATCTCTGAGGCTGGGGCGCTACGCTTAGTGGACGCGCCATTTATGTTTGGCGCGCTCATACCGTTTTTTTCGCGATTGCGAAAGGGGGTGGCACGCGAAAGCTGCGGCATGGCCGTCACCATGCCGCTTTGCTCTATGTCATCAAACTGTCTTATGCGTCGCTACCTGTCAATTCCTCGAAGGTCGCAAGCCCCTTTTTGACGAGCATGGCGTCGGGGCTCGGCAGCTTGCCGCGGAAAGCCTTGTAGGCATCTTCCGGATCGACGGAGCCACCGGTGGAGTAGATGTTCTCGCGAAGCTTCCTGGCCATTTCGCCATTAAAGGCATCGCCCGTCTCTTCGAAGGCGGCGAAGGCATCGGCATCGAGCACTTCAGACCACATGTAGGAATAGTAGCCTGCCGAATAGCCGCCGGAGAAAATATGCTGGAAGTGCGGCGTGGCATGACGCATGACGATCGATTTCGGCATGCCGATCTCCGAGAGCACCTCAGCCTGGACTGCCATCGGATCATCCACCTTGTCACGCGTATGGAAAGCCATGTCGACAAGCGCCGAAGAGGTAAACTCCACCGTGTTAAAGCCGGAATTGAAGGTACGCGCTGCCAGGACCTTGTCGAGCAGCGCCTGCGGCATCGGTTCCCCGGTTTCGAAATGCACAGCATATTTCTTGAGGACATCGGGAACCGTCAGCCAGTGTTCGTAGAGCTGTGAGGGTAGCTCCACGAAATCGCGCGAGACGGCTGTGCCGGCGACCGAGGGATAGGTGACGTTGGACAAGATACCGTGCAGCGCGTGGCCGAACTCATGGAACAGGGTGCGCGCATCATCAAGTGAAAGCAGAGCCGGCTTGCCTTCGGCAGGCTTTGCGAAGTTACAGACATTGTAGATGATCGGCAGCTCGCCGTGATGACCGTTCTTCAGCACCAGCTTGTGCTGCGACTGGAAGGAACTCATCCAGGCACCTGAACGCTTCGAGCCGCGGGCGAAATAGTCGCCGAGGAAGAGGGCGACCAGCTTGTCGTCGCGGTCGCGGATCTCGAAGACGCGCACGTCGGGATGATAGGCAGCAATGCCCTTCTTCTCCACGGCACGAATGCCGAACAGCCGGCCGGCAACGTCAAAGCAGGCATCGATGATCTTTTCGAGCTGCAGATAGGGTTTCAATTCCGCTTCCGAGAAATTGAACCGCTGCGCCCGGATCTTCTCCGCATAATGGCGCCAGTCCCAGGGCATAACCTCATGGTTCTTGCCCTCGGCAGCGATCAAACCGGCAATATCGGCTTCCTCCTCCTTGGCACGCTTCACGGCCCTTGCCCAGACGGCACGCAGCAGATCGTTCACGGCCTCTGGCGTCTTTGCCATCGTGTTGTCGAGCTTCAGTTCCGCAAAATTGCCGTATCCAAGGAGCTTCGCCACCTCGTCACGGAGAGCAAGCGTCTCGCGAATGATGCTCCTGTTGTCAGTCGCGCCGGCATTTTCACCGCGCGCCACCCAAGCTTTGAAGGCCTGCTCGCGAAGATCGCGCCGCTCCGAAAAAGTGAGGAATGGCTCGATGATCGAGCGCGACAGCGTTACGGCATATCTGCCGTCCTCGCCGCGCTCGCGGGCAGCAGCCGCCATCGCGTCGCGCAGGAAATCGGGAATGCCGGCGAGTTCGTCTTCACTGGAGAGGATCAGTGACCAGCTCTTCTCGTCGGCCAGCACGTTCTGTCCGAAGCCGGTGCTGAGGCCGGCGAGTTTTTCATTGATCGCAGCAAGCTTCTCCTGCTCCGCCTTAGGCAGCTTGGCGCCGGATTTGACGAAGCCTTTCCAATGCCGTTCCAGCACCCGCGTCTGTTCCAGCGTCAGCCCAAGGCTTTCACGTTTTTCCCAGAGCGCATCGATGCGTTTGAACAGGTCGGCATTCATGCCAATCTTCGAATAATGCCGCGACATCTTCGGCGAAATATCCCGTTCCAGTGCCTGAATGACGTCGTTGGTATGGGCACCAGCGCGGTTCCAGAAAAGAGCGGAAACGCGCGACAGCTCATCGCCGGCGATTTCGAGCGCTACGACCGTATTGTCGAAGGTCGGTTCCTGCCCGTTACCGGCGATCTCGTCGATCTCTCTTTCGTGCGAGGCAAGAGCAGCCTCGAAGGCAGCCTCGAAATCGCCATCGGCAACCGCATCAAAACGCGGCAGTCCATGAAGGCCATTCCAGCTGACAAGTGCCTGATTGAATTGACTGGGAGAAGACATATGAAAGTCCTTTATGCCGGCAAGTGGATCGGTAATATAGGAAGGCCGTCACAGAATTGATATGTGGGTAACTTGGACTTTTGCCCGCCTGGCTGAATCTTAAGGGCAAGAATTGATACATGAAAATTAACCAATCGTTAACGATTGACGCGAATCGGGCCGAGACGCTAGTTTCCCTTTAATCTTCATGTAAGAGGACATGCGCATGGAAATTTTTTCCCTGCGGTCTTCTCAGACTTTGCTATTCAAAAACAATCCCAATAATAACGCAAAAAGTTCGAAGACCGCTGATATTACAATCGGACCCAAGCCGGCTGTCACCCAAGGTTCGTTCCAGATCGACGATTCTGACAAAGGGCAGGCGCTCGATTTTACGGCCGTCAGCCCGGGTGAATTGCGCAGCTATGCACGCCAGAGCTACGATAACGGCCTGATCGATCAGAAAACGTTTGCAGCAATATCCGAACCGCTTCCGATGCACGCGATCGATCCGCTCGGCAATGTCATCGATCTATCCAACGTCACCGACGGCACGAGCTTCAACTTCCTCGACTACTATCGCAGCCAGCTTCAGATCGCCATGTCGATCGGCGATCCGAACGAGGTTCAGACGCTGAATTCGGTCGTTGGTTTCCTGGGCAGTGAGGCCTGATCAGGCCTTCCGCCAGCCGAGCAGACCGGGCGTGGCGTGCCACAGCGCCTGCACGGCAAAACCCATGAAGAGCACGCCCGAGCAACGGACGATCAAACGTTCATGCGCGCGGTAGAAGCGGCGCACAACGCCGGCGCCGATGATGCCGATCAGGATGATATCCGCCGTGATGAAGCCCACGAAGGAAACACTGAGCAACATCGGCAGCGCCTGGAAATCGAGCGCGTTCGCAGAGCCCGCAACTAATGCCGTGAACGTGGCGAGCGCCACTGGATAGCCCTTCGGATTGGTGACGCCGAAGATCAGCCCACGTCGGAAAGGCCGCTCCACCACCATCAATGCCTGCCCCTCCGCTTTCGGCTTAGCATTGACGGCGCTCCAGCCGATCCAGGCAAGATAGAAACCGCAGGCGAGCCCGAGCAGGTCGAACACGAAAGTGCCTATGGTCTTCGCCCCGACGATCGCGACCAGCGCCAGTCCCGACCAGATAAGATCGCCGACGAGATGGCCCATCATGAAGAAGGCGCCTGCCTTGCGGCCCTGCCCGGCGCCAATGCCGAGAAGCTGCAGGAAGGCCGGACCGGGAATGAGCACATAGAAAAGCGCCGCCAGAAAGGCGCTGAGAAGCAGGGATTGCGGCATGGAAATGCTCCAGTGATGACGGCTCAGCTTATGCGACAGCCCTGCCGCGTCAAGACGTAGCAACCTGCAATCGGTGCGAAAAAGAAAAGGCCCGCGTTCCGTGAACTGCCCCCGAAGGTTGTCGTCCAACTTTCGGGGGTCAGTTCACGGAGCGGCGGGCCTCTTTGAGATCGGTCTGAAGCCGCTTACTTCTTCAGGTTACGCTTGCCGAGCGTGCGAAGACGCAGCGCGTTGAGCTTAATGAAGCCCGCAGCATCCTTCTGATCGTAAGCGCCCTGATCGTCTTCGAAGGTAACGAGCTTGTCGGAATAGAGCGACTTTTCGCTCTCGCGGCCGATGACCATGACATTGCCCTTGTAGAGCTTCAGCGTCACTTCACCTTCGACATGCTCCTGGCTCTTGTCGATGAGAGCCTGCAGCATCTCGCGTTCCGGCGAGAACCAGAAGCCGTAATAGATGAGTTCGGCATAACGTGGCATCAGCTCATCCTTGAGGTGAGCAGCACCACGGTCGAGCGTGATCGACTCGATGGCGCGATGCGCCGCAAGCAGGATCGTGCCGCCGGGGGTCTCGTAGACACCGCGCGACTTCATGCCGACGTAGCGATTTTCGACGAGGTCGAGGCGGCCGATACCGTTGTCGCGGCCGTAATTGTTGAGCGCCGCAAGCAGCGTCGCAGGGGACATCTCGACACCGTTGATCGAAACGGCGTCGCCCTTGCGGAAGCCGACCTTAATGGTGGTCGCTTTGTCGGGCGCCGCTTCCGGCGAGATGGTGCGCATATGCACATATTCAGGTGCTTCCTGCGCCGGATCTTCCAGAACCTTACCCTCGGAAGAGGAGTGCAGCAGGTTAGCGTCGACCGAGAAGGGCGCTTCGCCCTTCTTGTCCTTTGCGACCGGGATCTGATGCTTCTCGGCGAATTCAAGCAGGTCGGTACGGCTCTTGAAGGCCCAGTCGCGCCACGGCGCGATGATTTTGATATCGGGGTTCAATGCATAGGCCGAAAGCTCGAAACGGACCTGGTCGTTGCCTTTACCGGTCGCGCCATGCGCGATCGCATCGGCGCCAGTCTTTCGGGCGATATCGATGAGATGCTTGGAGATCAGCGGACGGGCAATCGACGTGCCGAGCAGATAGACGCCCTCATAGACGGCATTGGCGCGGAACATCGGAAAGACGAAATCGCGCACGAATTCTTCGCGCACGTCCTCGATGTAGATCTCCTTGATGCCGAGCATCTCGGCCTTCTTGCGCGCCGGCTCCAGCTCTTCGCCCTGGCCGAGATCGGCCGTGAAGGTGACGACTTCGGCGCCGAGTTCGGTCTGCAGCCATTTCAGGATGATCGAGGTATCGAGGCCGCCCGAATAAGCGAGCACGACTTTCTTCACGTCTTTGTGTGATGCCATGATGATGAGGTCCGTTGCATGAAGGCCGCGGCACACCCGCAAAGCCCAGTATCCCGGCACTTTTAGCGAGATTGGCGCGTGACGCAAGGGCAACGAGGACGGCAACCGGCCCGATAGGGTTTGACAGCGCAAACCGTGAGCCCATATTCGGCAACGTCCGAACAATGCTCCGAGGAGAGGCTAGGCCCGTGACAAATATTCAAGACATTTTCAAGCAATCCAATGTTGCCGTCATCACCGGCGGTGCGTCCGGCATCGGCCTTGCGGCCGCAAAGCACTTTGCCAAGGCCGGCATGAGTGTCGTCATCGCCGATCTGGGCGGCGACAAGCTGGCGGAAGCGCGCGCCGAACTGGAAGCGATCGCCGGCCAGGAACATGTAATGGCCGTCGAGACCGACGTTTCGCAGAAAGAACAGATCGAAGCTCTCGAACGCGCCGTCATCCAACGCTTCGGCCGCGTTCACGTGCTGATGAACAATGCCGGCATCGGCCCGGAAACATCAATTTTCAGCGCCCAGGCCGGTTGGGACAATATACTCGCCGTCAATCTTCTCGGCGTCATCAACGGCGTCAGAACCTTCGGCCCTGGCATGATCGCCCATAACGAACCGGGCCTCATCATCAATACCGGCTCCAAGCAGGGCATCACCACGCCGCCCGGCAACCCCGCCTACAATATTTCAAAAGCCGGCGTGAAGGTTTTCACAGAAGCGCTCGAGCATGAACTGCGCAACACCGCAGGTGCAGGCATTTCCGCGCATCTCCTGATCCCCGGTTTCGTCTTCACCGGCCTCACCAAAGGTGACCGCAGCGAAAAACCTGCCGGCGCCTGGACGCCGGAGCAGACCGTCGATTTCATGGTTGAAAGCCTGGAGCGCGGCGACTTCTACATCCTCTGCCCCGACAATGACGTAGCCCGCCCCGTCGATGAACGCCGCATGGCCTGGGCGATCGGCGACATCATCGAGAATCGTCCGCCGCTGTCACGCTGGCACAAGGATTACGCCGACAAGTTCAAGGCCTTCCTCGAACAGAAGTAATCGGCGCCATAACAAGGTTTGATTGGTAATTTTCTGAAAGCCGGATAAGAGATCCGTCAGATCTTTTTCCAGCTTTCAGAGCAGACCATGGATTTCCTGCCGAGCTTTCCGACGCTTATTGCCTTTGCCGCCGCCACCCTGTTGCTTGCGGCAACTCCCGGCCCTGACATGACGCTGTCGATCAGCCGTGCGCTTGCGCAGGGCAAGAAGGCAGCGCTCTTCGTCGTTCTCGGCACCAGCCTCGGCATCGTCGTGCACACGATGCTGGTCGCCTTCGGCATCTCGGCGCTGATCACTGCGTCCCCGACCGCCTTCCTGATCCTGAAGACCGGAGGTGCGGCCTATCTCTTCTGGCTGGCCATCCAGGCGATCCGCTTCGGCTCGAAGCTGACGGTTGCCAAGGTCGAAGGCCCGAAGGGGACGATCCTCTCGAACGTCTCCTCAGGCTTCTGGGTCAATCTGCTGAACCCGAAGGTCATCATCTTCTTCATGACCTTCCTGCCGCAGTTCGTCAGCGCCAGCGATCCCGCCGTCACGCACAAGCTGCTCTTCCTCGGCTTCTGCTTCATCGTGATCGGGATGCCGGTCAACGCAGCCGTTGTCATGGCGGCCGACTGGCTGGCGAGCTGGCTGCAGAAGAACAGGAAGGTGCTACGTGGCATGGATTATACCTTCGCCGGCGTCTTCTCGGTTTTCGCCGCCAAGATCCTGCTCACCCAAGCCCGCTAATCAACCGATCAGCACGCTGTCGGCTTAGCCGATCAGCAGGGCATCGTCATCGAGCGTCTGGCCGCGCATCTTGCGGAACATGGCGATCAGGTCTTCGACCTGCAGGTTCTTCCTGTTGTCGCCGGCGACATCGAGAACGATCTCGCCGCCATGTAGCATGATCGTGCGGTGACCGTAGTCTAGTGCCTGACGCATGGAATGCGTGACCATCATCGTCGTCAGCTTGCGTTCAGAAACGATCTTCTGGGTGAGGTTCATGACGAACTCGGCCATGCCTGGATCGAGTGCTGCCGTATGCTCGTCGAGCAGCAACACTTCAGAGCCGGCAAGCGTCGCCATGACCAGCGAAACTGCTTGACGCTGCCCACCGGACAGCAGGTCCATACGGTCTTTCAGCCGGTTTTCCAGCCCGAGATTAAGCTCGGCGATTCGCTCCTTGAAATAGTCGCGGCGGCTTCCACCGAGTGCTGCGCCGAGCCCGCGCTTTTCACCACGCCGGGCGGCCAGAGCGAGGTTCTCCTCGATCGACAGCGCACCGCAGCTTCCGGTCAATGGATCTTGGAAAACGCGCGCCACCAGACCGGCGCGGGCCGATGTAGACTTGCGCGTCACGTCGGTCTTGCCGATCAGCACCGAGCCTTCGCTCGGCATGACATCACCGGCGAGCACGCCGAGCAGTGTCGATTTGCCGGCGCCGTTGGAGCCGATGACGGTGACGAAAGAGCCTTCCTCGATGGTCAGGCTGACGCCGTTCAGCGCCTGTTTCTGCAGCGGTGTACCGCGTCCGAAAACGACCTTGATGTCCTTGACGCTGATCATGATGCGGCACCTCGGCGAAGGCGGGGAAGAATGAGCGCGACGGTCACGAGCACGGCCGTCACGAAATTGAGATCGGAGGCCTGCAGGCCGACGACATCACTCGAAAGCGCAAGCTGGATGGCGATGCGGTAGATGATCGAGCCGAACACGCATCCAACAAGCGCAATCAGCAGCCCGCGGCGACCGAGCAGAGTCTCACCGATGATGACGGCGGCAAGGCCGACGACGATGGTACCGACGCCCGAAGTCACATCGGCAAAGCCGTTGGTCTGTGCAAAGAGTGCGCCTCCAAGTGCCACCAGCGCATTGGAAATCGCCATGCCTAGATAGATCTGCCTGCTGGTATCGACACCCTGAGCGCGGGCCATGCGGGCATTGGCGCCGGTTGCGCGCATCGCAAGCCCGCCATCGCTTTCCAGAAAGCGCCAGACGACGATGACGGCGACAACGACCAGAACGCCGACGAAAAACGGACGCACGTAAAAATCCCTCAGACCATGACCGAAGAAGGGGCTGATCATCGTATCGGCATTGATAAGCGCGACATTCGGTTTGCCCATCACCCGCAGGTTAACGGAGAAGAGCGCGATCATCGTCAGGATCGAGGCGAGGAGATTCAGGATCTTGAAGCGTACATTGAGGAGCGCCGTCACCATGCCTGCCGCAGCACCTGCACTCATCGCAATCAGAGCCGCAAGCCAGGCGTTGACGCCAGCAATGATCAACACTGCAGTCACCGCCGCGCCAAGCGGAAACGAACCGTCCACTGTCAGATCCGGGAAATCGAGGACACGGAAGGCAAGATAGACGCCGAGAGCGACGAAGGAATAGACTAGGCCGAGCTCGACGGCCCCCCAGAATGCGATTTGGCTCAAGGCTTTCAGCCCCTTCTTGTTTCCGTTCCGCCCGTCGCGAAACCGGAGCCTTTTAGCGCATAACCCCTTAAATCGGAACCGATTTAAGGAAAGGATTATGCGCAGTTTTTACATTGTTACAGCGTCCTTGCGCGCCATCTGGCGCGCGGCGCTGTAATGCAACAGCCGCCCCCGTGCAAACGGGAGCGGCTGATTGTCACTAAGACCTTGGAACGACGGTCGTTTATTCAATAACCTTGTTGGCGCGTGAAATAACGCTATCCGGCAGAGTCACGCCCATTTTGGTTGCGGCAGCCTTGTTGATGACGAGGTCGCTGCCAGCTGCGGTCTTCACCGCGATATCGCCCGGGTTTTCACCCTTCAGCACCCGCACGACGATCTCTCCCGTCTGCTTGCCGACATCATAATAGTTGAAGCCGAGCGCTGCGATCGAGCCGCGAGAAACGGAGTCCGTATCAGCAGTGAAGAGTGGCAGCTTGCTCTCTTCGGCGACGGCAACGGCACCTTCGAGCGCCGAGATGATCGTGTTATCGGTCGGGATGTAGATCGCATCGGCACGGCCGACCAGCGCGCGGGCAGCGCCCTGCACTTCGGCAGACTTCGTGGCAGCCGATTCAACGATGGTGATGCCGGCCTTGTCGGCTTCGGCCTTCAGCGCTGCCAGCAGCGAGACGGAGTTCGCCTCGCCGGAATTGTAGAGGTAACCGATCGTTTTCACGTCAGGCAGGATTTCCTTGATCAGCGCAATATGCTCGCCGACCGGCGACATGTCGGAAAGACCAGTCACGTTACCGCCGGGCTTGTCCATGTTCTTGACGAGTTGCGCGCCGAGCGGATCGGACACGGCGGTGAAGACGACAGGGATATCGCGCGTCGCGGAAACGACGGCCTGGGCGGACGGCGTGGAGATCGGCACGATGACGTTGGGCTCATCGCCCGCGAACTGGCGGGCGATCTGGGCTGCCGTTGCGGGATTGCCCTGTGCGGATTCGAAGACGAACTTGAGGTTTTCGCCTTCCTTGTAGCCGGCAGCGGCCAGCGCATCCCTCACGCCGTTACGGGCTGCATCGAGTGCCGGATGTTCGACGATCGCGGTTACGGCAACCGTAACGTCATCGGCCTTCGCCGGCAGCGTCAGGGCCAAAGTTGCGGCAAAAGCCAGAAGAATTGAACGCATGAGTGTCCTCCACGATGATTTTGAGGGCATTTTTAGGAAAAGTGCCCTCGATAATCAATCGCGGAGAATTGTAATGAAGATCAAACTTGCTGATCAGTCGTCGGCTCCGTGATTGGCGATCATCATCGCCTCGAACGCAAGACGTTCCGTCTTTCGCATGCGCTCGGATTCCGACTTGAGCTGACCGCAGGCCGCCAGAATGTCACGGCCGCGCGGCGTGCGGATCGGCGAAGCGTAACCGGCCGAATTGATGAAATCGGCAAACTTCTCGATCTGCGCCCAGTCGGAGCACTGGTAGTTGGTGCCCGGCCACGGATTGAAGGGGATGAGGTTGATCTTCGCCGGCACGCCTTTCAGGAGCTGGATCAGTCCCTTGGCGTCTTCCAGGCTGTCATTGACGTCCTTCAGCATCACATATTCGAAGGTGATACGCCTCGCGTTCGAAAGCCCCGGATAGTTCCGGCAGGCCTCGATCAGTTCCTTCAGCGGATACTTCTTGTTGATCGGCACGAGAATATCGCGCAGGTCATCGCGAACGGCATGCAGCGAGATCGCCAGCATGACGCCGATTTCGTCACCGGTGCGGAGAATTTCGGGTACGACGCCTGACGTGGACAGCGTCACGCGGCGCTTGGACAACGACAGGCCGTCACCATCCGTGGCGATCAACAACGCTTGCTTGACGGCATCGAAGTTATAGAGCGGCTCGCCCATACCCATCATCACGATATTGCTGACTTTGCGGCCTTCGGAGGGCACTACGGCGCCGACAGGCACGTCGCGGTCCGGGAAGTCGCCCAGCCGGTCGCGGGCCAGCAGAAGCTGGGACAGGATTTCCTCGGCAGTCAGGTTACGCACCAGCCGCTGCGTGCCGGTGTGACAGAAGGAACAGGTGAGCGTGCAGCCGACCTGGCTGGAAATGCAGAGCGTACCACGGCCTTCTTCGGGAATATAGACAGCCTCGATCTCGACCGGCCGGCCGGCGCCGCGGGGCGGAAACCGCAGCAGCCACTTACGTGTGCCGTCATTGGAAATCTGTTCCTCGACGATCTCAGGCCGGGCGATGGTGAAATGCTGCTTCAGCATCTCGCGCATGTCCTTGGCGACATTCGTCATGTGGTCGAAATCGGAAACGCCGCGCACGTAGATCCAGTTCCAGAGCTGCGAGACACGCATCTTGATCTGCTTGTCCGGCACGCCCTTTTCGCGCAGTGCCGCAGCCATTTCCTCGCGCGTCAGACCGATCAGCGACGGCTTTGGCGAAAGCTCAACGCCGAGAGGCGCCCGGGTGGCGGGCTTGGCAACGGTCATCGCATCCATGACGGACATAATCTTCTAATCCCGAACTCAACATGGCAACCATCCCGGGAAGCCGGAAGACTTACGGGGCCGTTGACGCATGATTGCAGAAAATGAATGGCGGAGCGGCGATGAGACCGCCATCTTTCCGCAGTTGCGCGCCGCTTTAGCATCATTTTTGGCCCACGTCACTAGACATGGAAGCGTCACTATAGATGGAAACGACAAAGGCCGGCGCAAGGCCGGCCTTTGAAACATTGGCCCGAAACGCGAGCTTACTTGCAGCTTTCGATCTGCTTCAGCGCAGCCGAGATGCCGGACAGAGAGTAGCTGTAGGAGGTACCGGTACCCTTGCGCGAGGTAGCGCTGACAGTCATCGAATGACCGGTCTTCATGGCTGCGACGAGCGCCGGCTCCTGAGCCGCGTTCTCGACCCATCCGGCCTTGTCCTTGGTGAACATCACGAAAGTTTTATTGTCGATCGTAACGTTGATCTTCGAATTTTCCTTCACCGTATAGCCCATCATCGCCTGCGGCTCATAGGAGATGTTCTGGCCGGGGCGCTGCGACACGATGAAGAAGTTATCGCCATGGTCGACGCTTGCCGGCTGCTTGGCGGTCGGCACCGAAAGCACGTAGCAAACGGTGGAGGCGCCGGACTTGTAGGAATAGGCGCCCCATGCCTGGAACTGCTGAATGCGGGTCGGTGCTGCTGCCGCCTGCTGCGCTGCCGCCACTCCGGTCATAGCAACTGTGAGGGCGAAAGCGGATACGATACTTTTTACAAACATGGAATTCCTGCCGGTTCTTGCGGTTCAAGGCCCGAAGCGATCATTGCGGGCGGCGCATGATCACGATCTGCTTTATTTTGACTTAATTCAGGTTACCAAATGGTCAACAATGGCTGCGAATTGTATCTGACTGTTTCATTTTCGCCCGACTGTTAATTTGCGAACCGACAGCGGCGCGTAGGGTTACACGCTGCCTTGATGGCTGAGCCCATCCGTTCGGCTGAATTTAAGACACAAAGATTCAGGCAAGAGTTTGACCTTTCTAAAATCCGTTGTAGGTCGTTAAGGTGAGGAAATTCGGATCGAAATCTTGGCTGCGGGGAGTTCGTGAGAGGGATGGATGCCGAGGAAAGACAGCGTTTCGCTGCCCTCGCAAAGGCCGTTGCCGATGAACGCGACGAGTCGGCATTCTCCATACTCTTCGACCATTTCGCGCCTCGCCTGAAATCGTGGCTGATGCGCCAGAAAATGACATCAGGCGAGGCTGAGGAACTGGTGCAGGAGATCATGATCGTTCTCTGGCATAAGGCCGATCTCTACGATCCCACCCGCTCCTCCTTCTCTACTTGGCTTTTCCGCATCGCCCGCAATCGGCGCATCGATCTCCAGCGCCGCGCGCTGGTACGCGTTTTCGATGAGAAGGATCCGACGCTTCAGCCACCGGAAGAAATGAGCGCCGACGAAATCGTCGCCAATGATGACCGTGACGCCAAGGTACGCGATGCCATCGCCCAACTCCCGCAGGAACAGCGAGCGCTGCTGCAGGCCGCCTTCTTCCTTGGCCAGTCGCATACCGAAATCGCCGAAGCGACCGGCCTGCCGCTTGGCACGGTCAAGTCGCGCATCAGGCTTGCCTTCGGCAAGCTCCGAAACCTGGTGGAACGGGAAGAGGCCTAAATCGTCTTCATGCCGTCTTCGGAACGCTCGGCAAGAACGCGATCGGCCGCCTCATAATGGCTCGGTCGGATATTGCCCCTGATCATGGCAAATGCCGCCGACAGGACGGCGATATCGTCAGAAAAGCCGATAACGGCAAAGATATCCGGGATGATGTCGACAGGCATGACGAAATAGGCAAGGGCCGCCAGGAGCACGCCGCGCACTCTGGTGGGCGTCTGCGGATCGAGCGCGCAATAAAAGCCGGCGACCACATCGCGTGAAAACGGAATCTGCCGCACCGCACGACGAAAGGTCGGCCAGAATTTCTGCCGCACCGTCTCCTCGCGCCGGTTCTGCGTATCCTCGTCGCCCGGCAACAGGATCTCTCCGTATTTGACCTCGTCCATCCCGATATCCCTTTTCGTCGCTCCGATCATATGGTGATGGCCCGAGCTGAATCAATCGGCCGATTCAATCGGTCCGTCTTGCCGCCGCCTTCTCCATGGCCTTTGCCAGCTTGAAGTCCAGCTCCGTCAACCCACTGGCATCATGGGTGTTGAGCTTCACCTCGACACGGGAATAGACGTTGAACCATTCCGGATGATGGTTGAGCTTCTCGGCGGCAAGCGCCGATTCAGCCATGAAACCGAAAGCTTCCACGAAACTCGCGAATTTGAACGTCTTCGAAATCGAGCTTGCGGAATCGTCGAGCGCCCAGCCCTTGAGCTCGCCGAGCAATTGGTTGATTGCCGATCTTTCCAGCTTTTCCATTTTCATGCCATGCTCCTTTCATCCTTCCGTCGGATCCTCAGATGAAACGTATCAGTCTCCTCTTTGTTTGCATGGGCAATATCTGCCGCTCTCCACTCGCCGAGGGAATATTCGATCACGTTGTGGGCGAGGCAGGCCTTGGCAATGCACTCCGCATCGATTCCGCCGGCCTCGGCGGCTGGCATCAGGGAAAACTGCCCGACCCTCGCTCGATCGCCACGGCCAGCGCGCATGGCATCGACATTACCGGGCAGCGCGCCCGAAAGATCTTGCCCGAGGATTTTGACGATTTCGATCTGATCGTCGCCATGGACCGCTCGAATGTCGTGGAACTGCGCCGCCGTTCGCCACACGCAGACAACACTCATCTCTTCGGCGATTTCGCGCTTGGCACCGGCGAAGATATTCCGGACCCCTATTATGGCGGCCCGGAAGATTTTGAACTCGTCTATGCGAGGCTCTTGGCCGGCTGCAGCACGCTGGTCGAAAGGCTCGGCGCCATCAGCGGCTCGTGGAGCGGGAAGACTTCCTCGGTCAGGTAAGGCCCGCCGCCGACCGATTCGCGCGACGACAGAAGCACGAAACGCGGCACGGTGAAGGTAGAAGTCTGGAAGTTGCCGCGGCCGGCGAGATAGTGAACCACATCATCGACACGCGAATATTTCAGCCGGGCCAGCGTGACATGCGGCGTGAATTTGCGCGGATCCGGCGGCAGGCCGATGCGTTGGCAGATCCGCTCGATCTCGCCTTGAAGGGCGTACATTTCCGGCGAAGGAGAAACGCCAGCCCAGATCGAATGCGGTTTCTTGGAGCCGAAAGAGCCGATACCATCGAGCCGGAGCTGGAATTCCGGCCGGTCGATCCGGTCAAGGCGCTCGACGATTTCATCTGCGGTGCGGCCATCGACATCGCCGATGAAGCGAAGTGTGATGTGGTAATTCTCCACATCGATCCATCGTGCTCCGGGAAGACCACCGCGCAACAATGACAGGCTCATCGCCGCATTGCGCGGAATTTCGAGGGCGGTAAATAGTCTCGGCATAACGAGCACTCCCCGAATCTTTTGCAGGTGCTCACACGGAATCACGCATTACAAACCTGTGCAAGCCCCTATTTCTTCACAGAAGAAATCGTGTCGACGAATTTTGTGACAGCCGGCTCCATCTTCTCCACCATCACGTCCACGCCCTTGGCATTGGGATGCATGCCATCATCGAGCTTCAGGCCCGCATCGAGCACCACACCGTCGAGGAAGAATGGATAGAGCTCAACCCCATGTTTTTCCGCAAGTTTTTGGTAGATCGGGTTGAAGCGTTCGGCGTAGTCCGCACCCATGTTCGGCGGCGCCATCATGCCGGCAAGGAGCACGGCAATGCCACGCTCTTTTAACCGGCTTATCATCTGGTCGAGATTTTTTTCACTCTGTTCCGGCGGGATACCGCGAAGCGCATCATTGGCGCCAAGTTCGAGGATCACCCCGTGGGTTCCGTCAGGAATGGACCAGTCGATTCGCGCCAGCCCGCCCGTCGTCGTATCGCCGGACACGCCGGCATTGGTGATCGAAACGTCAATCCCCCTGGCCTTCAGCGCCGCCTGCAGCCTCTCGGGAAAGCCGTCGCCTGGCGGCAACTGGTAACCTGCCATCAGGCTATCGCCGAAACCGACCAGATTGATCGTACGCGCTTCGGCAACTGTCGAGAAAATCAGCGAGAAGATGATGACAGCGAAGTGAAGGGCGGCAACTTTAAATCTCATAATGCTTTCCCTAGATTGGCTAGGTGCCGTTATGCGGCCATTCGGTTAGGGAATTATATAGGGCGATTTCTGTTGGCCAAAACCATCATCGATCTGAAACACGCCGATTTGACGCTCGGTAATGCTGCCGCCTCCGTTCATGTGCTGAAGGGCATCGATCTGGAGATCAGCGCCGGCGAATCCGTCGGCATCGTCGGCCCCTCGGGCTCCGGCAAGTCGACGCTGCTGATGGTGCTTGCGGGCCTGGAAAAGCTCGACAGCGGCGAGATCAACATCAATGACACACCGCTTCACGCGCTGAGCGAGGATCAGGTCGCAGATTTCCGCGGCCGCAACATCGGCATCGTCTTCCAGTCCTTCCATCTGATTGCCAACATGACGGCGCTGGAAAACGTCGCGGTGCCGCTCGAACTTGCCAATATTCCCAACCCCTTCGAGATCGCCCAACGCGAGCTGAATTCCGTCGGCCTCGGCGAACGCCTGAGCCACTACCCCGGCCAGCTCTCCGGCGGCGAACAGCAGCGTGTGGCGATCGCCCGCGCGCTGGCACCATCTCCCGCCCTGCTGATCGCCGACGAGCCGACCGGCAATCTCGACACCGATACCGGCCGGCAGATTGCCGACCTCCTGTTTTCCAAGCAGGCCGAACGCGGCACGACCCTGCTGCTGGTGACCCATGATATCGGCCTTGCCAACCGCTGCTCACGCCAGATCCGTGTCCGCTCCGGCCGCATCGAAGGCGATAGTGCCGTCCGCCAATCCGAGGCGGCGATTGCATGACGATCGTCACCCCGCACATCTCGCTCGCCTTCCGCCTGGCCCTGCGCGAGCTGCGCGGCGGCCTGAAGGGCTTTTACATTTTCCTCGCCTGCATCGCACTCGGCACTGCGGCAATCGCCGCCGTCAATTCGGTGTCGCAGTCGATCACAGATACGATCGCTTCGCAGGGGCAGGAGCTTCTCGCCGGCGACGTTCGTTTCGAGCTCAACAACCGTGAAGCCACACCAGAGGAGATGAATTTCCTGCGCGGCCTCGGAGAAGTCTCCGTCTCCACCGGCCTTCGCTCCATGGCCCGCAAGCCTGACGGATCCGATCAAGCGTTGGTCGAGGTCAAGGCCGTCGACGAGGCCTATCCTCTCTACGGCACCTTCGAAGCGGAACCGAACTATCCGCTCGCCTCCATGCTATCGGGAGAAGGCGGCACCTACGGCGCCATTGTTGCCCCGCTGCTACTGGAGCGGCTGAGGCTGCAGATCGGCGATGAATTGCTGCTCGGCAACGTCAAGCTCAGCATCACGGGCACCGTCAAGACGGAACCGGATGCGCTCTCGGAAGGCTTCGGTTTCGCCCCCCGCATGCTGGTCAGCCGGAACGCGCTTCAAGCCTCCGGGCTGATCCAGACAGGCAGCCTTGTGGAGCATGCCTACAAGATCAAGCTCGAAGACCGCGGCACGATGGCTGGCATCCAGGCCCGCGCTACCAGAGAATTTCCTTCGGCCGGCTGGTCGATCCGCACCAGTGATCGTGCAGCACCGTCGCTGACGGAGAACATCACCCGCTTCTCACAGTTCCTGACGCTGGTCGGCCTGACCGCGCTGATCGTCGGCGGCGTCGGCGTCGCCAACGCGGTACGCGCCTTCCTCGACGCCAAACGAACCACGATCGCGACCTTCAAATGCCTCGGCGCGCCGGCGGCCGTCGTGGTGTGGATCTATCTGTTCCAGATCGCCATCATCGCGGCGGGCGGCGTCGTGATCGGCCTGGTGCTTGGCGCGCTGTCACCAATGCTGGCCGCGCAGTTCCTTGCCCAATTCCTGCCAGTTTCTACCGATCCGACCCTCTATCCCGGCGCGCTGTTGCTTGCGGCCCTCTTCGGCATACTGACGACACTCGCCTTCGCCATCCTGCCGCTCGGCCATGCACGCGAGGTTCCGGCAACCGCGCTCTTCCGCGAGCAAGGCTTTGAAGCCCGCCGCCTGCCCTCCTGGCCCTATGTGCTGCTGGCCGTGCTCTTCTTGGCCGCATTGGCCGGCCTTGCCATCTTTACCGCCTATGACCGCTTCATTGCTGTGGTCTTCGTCGGAGCCATCATCTTCGCCTTCGTCATTCTGCGCCTCGTCGCGGCTCTGATCGCCTGGCTGGCGCGCAGGTGCCCGCGCGTAAGCTCGCCGGCGCTCCGGCTGGCGATCGGCAATATCCATCGCCCGGGCGCTTTGACACCCTCCGTCGTCCTTTCGCTCGGCCTCGGCCTTGCACTGCTGGTGACCCTGACGCTGATCGACGGCAACCTGCGCCAGCAGTTGACCGGCCGCATGAACGAAGGTGCACCGAATTTCTTTTTCGTCGACATCCAGAGCGCCGAGGTCGACGCCTTTCGCAACCTGATCCACGCCCAGTCGCCGAACGGCAAGCTGGTGGAAGTGCCGATGCTGCGCGGCCGCATCATTGCCTTCAACGGTCAGGACGTGACCAAGATGAATGTTCCGGCGGCGGGCCGCTGGGTGCTGAATGGCGACCGCGGCATTACCTACGAGGAAAGCCTGCCGGAGAATTCGGCACTCGTCGAAGGGCAATGGTGGGGAAAGAATTATAGCGGCGAGCCGCTCGTCTCCTTCTCGGCGGAAGAGGCCCATGAGCTCGGCCTCAAGATCGGCGACACCGTCACCGTCAACGTGCTTGGCCGCAACATCAGCGCCAAGATCGCCAATCTCCGGCGGGTCGAGTGGGAATCGCTGTCGATCAACTTCGTCATGGTCTTCTCGCCGAATACCTTCCGCGGCGCGCCGCATGCTTGGCTTGCGACACTGACCGATCCCGCATCGACCGAGACTGAAGACGCCGCAATCCTGAAGTCGGTGACCAATGCTTATCCGACGATTACGAGCGTACGCGTCAAGGATGCGATCGATATCGTCAATCAACTGATCGGCGAGCTTGCAACCGCGATCCGCGCTGCAGCTTCCGTCGCCCTCATCGCTTCCGTCCTCGTGCTGGCTGGTGCACTTGCCGCCGGCAATCGCGCGCGAACGCATGATGCGGTGGTGTTGAAAACGCTTGGTGCGACGAGAACCATGCTGATCCGTGCCTTCAGCTACGAATATCTGATCCTCGGCCTCGCCACCGCCATCTTCGCACTCTTTGCCGGCGGCGTGGCAGCCTGGTTCATCGTCAGCCGCATCATGCGCCTGCCCTCCAGCTTCATGCCCGATGTTGCCGGCCTTACCCTCGTCACGGCGCTCGTCCTGACCGTCGGCATCGGCCTGATCGGCACCTGGCGCATCCTCGGACAGAAGGCAGCACCCGTTTTGCGCGAGCTGTAGCAGGTTGGATACTCAAATCCCTTCACCTTACGGCGATTTAACCGAACGGCTGATTGTAAAGGCCTTGTCTGAAAAGGTCGAAAGCCTCATATTGTCAGCAGGCATGCTGAAGCTCCGCAGCGGCGCCCGGGTCGTGAACCCGACACCGTATTTCCATCGGAGCTTGTAAGAGGAAACTATGGCTGATCTTCGTAACTACCAAAGCCGTGCACAAACCGGCGAAGTGATTGATCAAGGCCTCCGCGCTTATATGCTCAAGGTCTACAACCTGATGGCGCTGGGTTTGGCGATCACCGGTGTGGCCGCCTATCTGTCATTCCAGTTCGCTTTCGCCAATGGTGAGCTAACCGCATTCGGTCAGGCGATTTATGCGAGCCCGCTTCGGTGGGTTGTGATCCTTGCACCGCTTGCTGCCGTGTTCTTCCTGAGCTTCCGTATCAACCGGATGAGCGTGGCTGCAGCGCAGACCACCTTCTGGATCTATTCCGCACTGGTTGGGCTGTCCCTCTCGTCGATCTTCATAATCTATACGGGCCAGAGCATCGTACAAACCTTCTTCGTGACGGCCGCCTCCTTCGGTGCGCTGTCGCTTTACGGCTACACGACAAAGCGCGACCTGTCGGCAATGGGTTCGTTCCTGATCATGGGTCTCTTCGGCCTGATCATCGCTTCGATAGTCAACATCTTCCTGGCTTCGTCCGCCGTGCAGTTCGCGATCTCCGCGATCGGCGTGCTGATCTTCGCAGGCCTCACCGCCTACGATACCCAGCGGATCAAGGAAATGTATTTTGAAGCAGACGGTTATGACGTCGCTGGCCGCAAGGCCATCATGGGCGCGCTGACGCTCTACCTCGACTTCATCAACCTCTTCATGTTCCTGCTGCAGTTCATGGGCAACCGGAAATAAACGGCTCACACTGAAAACGGAAAAGGCGGCTTCGGCCGCCTTTTTTGTTGCGAGCGGCTGACCGGAGTGCTTCAACAGGAGCCTTCCTTCAACCGTGCCGATCGATCCGAAATGCCCCCTATTCTACGCGACGCTCTTCCTTCCGATTTTCCCGCCATTACTGAAATCTACCGCGAGTCCGTGCTGAACGGTACGTCCAGCTACGAGATCGTACCGCCGACGCAGGCAGAAATCGCAGCCCGCTTCTCCGCCATCCGCGAGCAGAGCTATCCGTACATTGCTGCCACGGGCGAAGACGGAACCCTGCTTGGCTATGCCTATGCCTCCGCCTTCCGCACGCGGCCAGCCTATCGCTGGCTGGTCGAGGATTCGATTTATCTCAGCACGGAGGCGCGCGGAAAGGGCATCGGCAAGCTGCTGCTCGCAGAGCTGATCTTCCGCTGCACTGTGTCTGGCTTCCGACAGATGACCGCAGTCATCGGCGGCGCGAGCCCGGCTTCGATCGCGCTTCACCGCTCGCTCGGTTTCGAAGTGATCGGCCTGATGAAGGGTGCTGGCTACAAGCATGGCCGCTGGCTGGACACGATGCTGATGCAACGGGAGCTCGGCGAAGGGACGGAAACCCATCCCGATCCCGAGGCCTATCCCGGTACGCTGTTCAAGGGATGAGCTTGTCTACTTATCGACGAGCTTCAACGACTTGTCGAAGACCTTCAGCACCGGTCCGAGCTCGTGACCGCGCTTCAGGATCATGCCGCTGAAATTCACGACGGAAAAAGCGCCCTGCTTTGCGGCAAGCTTCGGGTTCTTCTCGATTCGGAAGAGAGGCATTTCGCCTGAGCGCTTGAAGACGGAGAAGACTGCCTTCTCCTTGGTGTGGTCGATGGCATAGTCTTTCCACTCGCCCTCGCCCACCATTCGACCGTAGATCCACAAGATCTGGTCGAGTTCTCGCCGGTGAAACGTCACCGGCATCGGCTCCTTGTTTTGTCTGTATTCCCTGAGATCAACGACGGTTGAAGAGTTATTGTCGACGGAGCGGCTTTCGCCGTGTCGCAAATCCGGCGTATCTGTCATCAGAATCCCAAGACCTCCACGTGTGACAGGAGAGTGACAGTTTGCCCGAGCCGCGGCAAAATGCAAGGCCACGGACTGCCACACTGGGGACGAAACCGGCTTTCTCCGCCGTGCCGCATTTCAGTCAAAACAGCGCCTCATTTCCAAGAGAACTATAGGTCCCAGTTTGGCGCCAGCGCGCCAAAGGGCCCGGCGGAGCGTATCGACCTTAACCCCAGCCCCGAATACGCTTGGCCGGGCCGCCTGACATTCATCTGCAAGCAGATGAAATTCTTAGATATTTTTTCCAGCCATGACGACGGCCGCGCCGAGGATTGCTCCCGGATCGCCGTTAGCTGTCGCAGACTGCAAGAGAATCGCCGACCCCTCCAGATCAGGTTTTTCCATCACGCTCGCCGGCAGGGTGAGCGTCGTGGCCTTGCCATCCCACATGCCGACGGTCTCCACATCGGTCACGCTGTGGAGGTAAGAAATCTTCTTGCCGCTGTTTTCGCCCTTCTCGACATCGATCGTTTTTTCCTTCTCGAAATAGACGATCACGACATTGGCCTTGCCCTGTCCGGCGCCGAGCTTGATCTCCAACTCATCGCCGCTCATGCGCGCGCTGACAGGTATAGTCAGGCCTTTACCCTCGTTGGCATAGCCGTTTATCTTGCCGTTGATGCCGGCGAGATCCGCACCTGCAAGATGGTCACGGCCATTGACGATCACCTGCGGCGTATAGACGTTGCTGCGGCCCATCATGCGAGCATAGCCATACTGCCGCTCGGTATTTTCCTTTGAGCTCAGCGTGTCGGCCCAGCCGAGATAATTCCAGTAGTCGACATGATAGGCGAGTGCGATGACATTGCCCTGGCTGACGAGCTTGCGGAATGCGGCATCGGCCGGCGGACAGGAGGCACAGCCCTGCGCCGTGAACAGCTCAACGACGCCTTTCGGCGTGCCGTCTTCGGCCAAGAGCGGACCTGCAAAGGCAAGCCCGGCGACCAGCGGGATCAGAAAACGCGGGGACATTCACCAGCACCTCTTTTTCAGCGCCGGCAACAGTCCTGAACCGCCGGCTCTGAGATATGAACGTACGAATAATCCTTCCAGGTCCAAACGCAAAGTCACGAACGGGTGAGACGGAGCCGCAGGCGGAGTGCAGCCGAAACACATCACCGTGAGCAGTGAAACACCCTCGTTTTCCGCAAAGGAAAACCGCCGGAAATTGCTTTCCGGCGGTCATTATCAGGCAAGTATCTTAACAATCAGGCTGCAAGATCGCGCAGAACTGTCTGCAGGATGCCGCCATTGTTGAGGTAGACGACCTCGTCCAGCGTATCGACGCGCGACAGCAGCGGAACATCCTTCACCGTGCCGTCGGCATAGGTGATCTTGGCGATCTTCTTTTCGCGCGGCTTAATGTTTTCGAGGCCCTCGATGGTGACGAGTTCGTCGCCCTTCAGGTTGAGGCTCTGCCAGGTCGTGCCCTCTTCGAAGACGAAGGGGATGACACCCATGCCGACCAGGTTCGAACGATGGATACGCTCGAAGCTCTGGGCGATCACGGCCTTGACGCCGAGCAGGTTCGTGCCCTTTGCAGCCCAGTCACGCGAAGAACCGTTGCCATATTCCACGCCAGCGAAGATGACGAGCGGAACGCCTTCGGCCTTGTACTGCATGGCCGCGTCGTAGATCGAGGTCTCTTCCTTGGACGGATAGTGGATGGTGTAACCACCTTCCTTGCCGTTCGCACCGAGCATGAAGTTGCGGATGCGGATATTGGCGAAGGTGCCACGCATCATGACCTCATGGTTGCCGCGACGCGTACCATACTGGTTGAAGTCGGCGACTGCGACGTCATGGCCGAGCAGGTAGGCGCCGGCCGGCGAAGCAGCCTTGATCGAACCGGCCGGAGAAATGTGGTCGGTCGTGATCTTGTCGCCGAAGAGGCCAAGAACGCGTGCGCCCTTGATGTCCGACGTGCCGGTACCCTTCTTGCCCATGCCGACAAAGTATGGCGGGTTCTGGACGTAGGTCGAGTCGTCGTCCCAGGCATAGGTCTGGCCTGGAGGAACCTGAACGGCCTGCCAATTTTCGTCGCCCTTGAAGACGTCGGCATACTTGGTTTCGTAGAGCTCGCGGGTCACGTACTTCTGGATGAAGTCCTGCACCTCGTGCGAGGTCGGCCAAATGTCCTTCAGATAGACCGGATTGCCGTTCTGGTCTTCACCGATCGGCTCCTTCGTCAGATCCTTCTGAACCGTGCCGGCAAGCGCGTAGGCGACGACGAGCGGCGGCGAAGCGAGGTAGTTCGCCTGGACGTCAGGAGAAATACGGCCTTCAAAGTTACGGTTGCCCGAAAGCACGCCGGAGACGATCAGGCCCTTGTCATTGATTGTCTTGGAGATCGGCGCCGGCAGCGGACCGGAATTGCCGATGCAGGTCGTGCAGCCGAAACCGACGAGGTTGAAACCGAGCTTGTCGAGATCGGCCTGCAGGCCGGACTTGGCAAGATATTCGCCGACCACCTGCGATCCCGGAGCAAGCGAAGTCTTGACCCACGGCTTGGTCTTCAGACCCTTGGCAACGGCGTTGCGGGCAAGAAGGCCGGCAGCGATCAGAACCGACGGGTTGGAGGTGTTGGTGCACGACGTGATGGCGGCAATCGCCACGTCGCCATGGCCGAGATCAAAATCCGTGCCTTCGACCGCATAGCGGTTGGAAAGTTGGCCGGGCTTCTTGTAGTCGGCATCCATCGAGCCGGCGAAGCCGGAAGCGATGTTTTCGAGCGCGATGCGGCCTTCCGGACGCTTCGGACCGGCCATCGACGGAACGACGTCGCCGAGATCGAGTTCCAGTGTGTCGGTGAAGACGAGGTCGGAACCGTCGCCTTCGCGCCACATGCCCTGAGCCTTCGAATAGGCTTCGACGAGCGCGATCCGGTCATGCGTACGGCCGGACATGGTGAGGTAGTTGATGGTTTCGCCGTCGACCGGGAAGAAGCCGCAGGTCGCGCCATATTCCGGACCCATGTTACCGATCGTCGCGCGGTCGGCGAGCGGCATGTTGTCCATGCCCGGGCCGAAGAATTCGACGAACTTGGAAACGACGCCCTTCTTGCGCAGCATCTGCACGACGGTCAGAACGAGGTCGGTCGCGGTTACGCCTTCCTTGAGCTTGCCGGTCAGCTTGAAGCCGATGACTTCGGGCAGAAGCATCGAGACCGGCTGGCCGAGCATGGCGGCTTCAGCTTCGATACCGCCAACACCCCAGCCGAGAACGCCGAGGCCGTTGATCATCGTCGTGTGCGAGTCGGTGCCGACGCAGGTATCCGGATAGGCGATCGTTTCGCCGTCCTCTTCCTTCGTCCAGACGGTCTGGCCGAGATATTCGAGATTGACCTGGTGACAGATGCCAGTCCCCGGAGGAACGACGCGGAAGTTCTTGAATGCCTGCTGGCCCCACTTCAGGAAGCGGTAGCGCTCCCCGTTGCGCTGGTATTCCAGCTCGACGTTCTTGGCGAAAGCCTGCGGCGTGCCGAATTCATCGACGATGACGGAGTGGTCGATGACGAGATCGACGGGAACGAGCGGGTTGATCTTTTCCGGATCGCCACCGAGAGAAACCATCGCGTCGCGCATTGCGGCCAAGTCGACGACGGCGGGAACGCCGGTGAAGTCCTGCATCAGCACGCGGGCCGGGCGGTAGGCAATCTCGTTCTCGACGGCGCCCTTGTTGTTCAGCCACTCAGCAACGGCAAGGATGTGCTCCTTGGTGACCGATTGACCATCCTCGAAGCGCAGCAGATTTTCCAGCAGCACCTTCATCGAATAGGGGAGCTTCGATACGCCCGGCAGGCCGTTTGCCTCAGCCTTCGGCAGACTGTAGTAGACGTAGTCCTTTCCACCAACGGAAAGCTTGGACCGACAATTGAAACTGTCAAGAGATTTAGACACGAGAGACCCCGTTTCTGATAGCCAACACAGTCGTGCGAACGCCTATGCACTTAATGCACATCAGGATGCGGGTACGGCCATTTCCGCTGTCCGCACGTGAGGAGAAGACCCCAAGTTCGGCGCAAGGATGAAATTCACGCCGACCGCTGGCGTGGTTGCAGGTCTTATAGATAATTTCGTAAAGACTTGCCATACCGACAAAGGTCAAAATTGGACATTTTTTGAGCCTGCCCGAGAGCGTAACGAAGAAAGAGCCGATGCATGCATCTTACCGCTGAAAATCTGGCTGCCCGGCGCGGGGAAGATCTGATTTTCGTTAACGTTTCCTTTCACTTGCAGGCCGGCGAGGCGCTTATTTTGACGGGTAAAAACGGATCGGGAAAATCCACTTTATTGCGCGTGGTGGCGGGTCTTCTAAGGGCTGAGAAAGGCTCCGTCACAGTCACTGATTCTCACGGTGGCGAGAGCGGCCCGGCAGCCGAAGCGAGCCACTACCTTGGTCATCGCAATGCGATGAAGAATGAACTTACGGTTGCAGAAAATCTGGATTTCTGGCGATCCTTTCTTGGACCCGGCAAAACCGCAAGCCCGAGCATCGAAGAAGCCGCCGAAGCGGTAGGCCTGCCCGGCATCACGCATCTTCCCTTCGGCTATCTCTCCGCAGGCCAGCAGCGCCGCTTTGCCTTTGCCAAGCTTTTGGTCGCACATCGCCCGATCTGGATCCTCGACGAGCCGACGGCAGCACTCGATGCCAGCGCAGACAAGTTGTTTGCGGGACTGATCGAAACGCATCGCCGCGAAGGCGGCATCGTGATTGCCGCGACGCATCAGCCGCTTGGACTCGAAAATGCCGGAGAATTGCGCATGACCGGCTTTGCTGGCGTCGACCACGGAGTATGGGGATGATCGCCCTTTTCCTTCGCGACCTCAAGCTTTCCATTCGCGCCGGCGGTGGTGCCTTGATCGGCATTCTCTTCTTTCTGACGATCGTTGCCGTCATTCCCTTTGGCGTTGGCCCCGATCTTGCGCTTCTTTCACGCATCGGCCCGGCCATCGTCTGGATCGGCGCTCTGCTTGCGGCCCTTCTCGGGCTCGATCGCCTGTTCCAGGCGGAGCGCGACGATGGCTCGCTCGATCTGATGCTCATGCAGGAAACGCCGCTGGTGCTGACCGTGCTCGTCAAATGCGCTGCGCACTGGACGGCAACCAGCCTGCCGCTCGTCATCGCCTCCCCATTGCTCGGCCTCTTCATGAACATGAACGAGACGGCGATCGGCGCGACCATGCTCACCCTTCTCGTCGGCTCGCCGGCGATCACCTTCATCGGCGCCGTCGGTGCAGCCGTTGCCGTTGCGCTGCCGCGCGGTGGCCTGCTGGTCTCGGTGCTGATCCTGCCGCTGACGATCCCCGTGCTGATTTTCGGTGTCAGCGCCACCTATGCAGCAGTCGTGGGACCGTCGCCCTTCCTGCCACCCTTTCTTATCCTCATTGCCCTGACGCTTTTCTTCGCGGTCATTGGTCCGGCGGCTGCAGTCCTTGCACTCAGAAACACGGCGGATTGATCGGCGCTTCGATTGCGGCTCCGGGCGGATCAAGGTAAGGAAGCGGATATGAACGAAACGAGCCTTGCCATCAGCAAATTCAGCGACCTCGCCAACCCGACGCGGTTTCTGGCGCTGGCATCGCGTGTCATTCCATGGCTGGCCGGCATCACCGCCCTCTGTTTTATCATCGGCCTCTATCTGAGCTTCTCGACGGAAGGGGATTACCAGCAGGGCGAGACCGTGCGCATCATGTATGTGCATGTACCCGCCGCCTGGCTCTCCATGATGTGCTATACGGTCATGAGCATTTCGGCGATCGGCACACTCGTCTGGCGCCATCCGCTGGCCGATGTGTCGGCCAAGGCCGCCGCCCCGCTCGGAGCCGCCTTCACCCTGCTTGCACTCGTCACCGGCTCGCTCTGGGGCAAGCCCATGTGGGGCACATGGTGGGTCTGGGATGCGCGGCTGACCTCGGTCTTCATTCTCTTCCTGATGTATCTCGGCCTGATCGCGCTGAACCGCGCCATGGATGAACCCTCCAAGGCTGCGCGCGTCACCGCCGTCCTCATCCTCGTTGGCTTCGTCAATATCCCGATCATCAAGTTCTCGGTCGACTGGTGGAACACGCTGCATCAGTCGGCAAGCGTCATGCGCCTCGATGGCCCGGCGATCGATCCGGAATTCCTGCGCCCGCTGCTGATCATGGCGATCGCCTTCACCCTGCTGTTCTTCACGCTGCATCTAATGGCGATGAGGAACGAGATCTGGCGCCGCCGCATCGCCTCCCAGCGCCGCATGGCTGCCCGTATGGCAGGTCGGGAGGAATAGCGATGGGTAGTAGCTACGCTTTCTACGTCTACGGCTCCTACGGCTTCGCCGCCCTGGTAACGATTGCGGTAACGCTCTGGACCTGGTCTGACGGGCGGGCGCGCCGGAAGGAATTGGCAGCGCTCGAAGCCGCCGGCATCCGCCGCCGTTCCGCCAGACCGAGGGACGGCGAATGACCGAGGCTCCACAAGAAAATAGACCGAAGAGCCGCGGCCTCAGCCGCTATGCACTTGCTCTGATCCCGCTGGTCGTTTTCGGCGGCATTGCCGCGACTGCAGCAAAAATGCTCTACGATCAGGATTTCCACGGCAAGAACGTCGCCGAGATTCCCTCCGCCTTGATCGGCACCAAGGCACCATCGCTGAACCTGCCGCCGCTCGAAGGCTCTGGCCTGCCGGCGCTGACGGATGAGGCGGTCAAGGGCAAGCTCACCCTCGTCAACGTCTTCGCCTCCTGGTGCATTCCCTGCCGCGACGAACATCCTCTCCTGAAGCAGCTCGCCGAGGATGGGCAGCTGAATATCGTCGCCATCAACTACAAGGATAAAAACGACAACGCCCTGCGTTTCCTCGGTGAACTCGGCAATCCCTATCGAGCCATCGGCATAGACCCGAACGGCAAGGCAGCGATCGACTGGGGTGTCTACGGCATTCCGGAAAGCTATCTCGTCGCGCCTGACGGCACGATCATTTACAAGCGTGTCGGCCCCTTCGACGATCTCAGCCTGAAGGAAGGCCTCTTTCCGGCAATGGAAAAGGCGCTGGGCAAGCCGGTTTCTTAAGCCCCGCTCTGCCAGACCTTGATCGCTTCGACAGGCCAGATCAACATCAGCACATTCAGCGTCAGATTGTCCCGGATCACGTAACCGGTGAAAATCTCGAAGAAGATTGCGATCGCCACCGTCAGCGCCACGGGCGCCCTTGATGCAAAGAAGAAGCCGACAGCCATGAAGATCGTATCCATGACCGAATTGATGATGCTGTCGCCGTAGTAATCGAGCGAGATCGTCGCCGTGCGGTAGCGATCGATGATCAGAGGCGAATTTTCCAGAAGCTCCCAGCCGGATTCGACGAGCATAGCTAGAAGCAGCCTCGCCGCCAGCGGCTTGCCGCGAAGCAGGAGGTGCGCAAGCCCGTAGAACAGAAAGCCATGGATGATGTGCGACGGCGTGTACCAGTCGGACAGGTGCTGGGAATTGCCGCTGGAATTGACCGTGCCTTCCCAGAGTTTGACGTAACCGCAGGTGCAGATCGGCACCCGGCCCATCAGATATTCGGCGACGATCTGGACGACCAGCACCGCAAGGCATGCAGAAAACCAGAAGACCTGATGCCGCGCTCGGTCGGCGCCGTCGATGACAGTCACTTTTCGCTTTCCGCCTCGGTGGAAATGCTGTGCTTCAGCACCAGCGGCATCTGCGCCATCGTGAAGATGATGGTGATCGGCATCGTGCCCCAGACCTTGAAGGCGATCCAGAAATTATCCGAGAAATTGCGCCAGACGACCTCGTTCAGCACCGCGAGGAAGAGGAAGAAGATGCCCCAGCGGATCGTCAGCTTGCGCCAGCCTTCGGCATCGAGCTGGAAGGCAGCGTTGAAGACATAGCCGAGAAGCGACTTGCCGAAGGCAAGGCCGCCGAGCAGGGCAAAGCCGAAGAGCGCGTTGACGATGGTCGGCTTCATCTTGATGAAGGTTTCGTTCTGCAGCCAGATCGACAAAGAACCGAAGATCAGCACGACGATGCCTGAAACGAAGGGCATGATCGGCAGATGGCCAAGCATGATCTTGGAAACCACCAGCGAGAGAATGGTCGCGCCCATGAAGAGGCCGGTCGCCACGAAGAGCGGACCACCGAGTTCGGCCAATGCCGGAAAACGCGCGACGAGCCATTCACCACGCAGATTGGCAAAGAAAAAGACCATAAGCGGCCCGAGTTCCAGCGCCAGTTTCAGAAGCGGATGATGCCGGTCTGCGGCGCTGGGAGTAATATCGCTTTCAGTCGTCATGCTTCTTCAAACCTGCTTTTTTGCAATGCATGCAAGCCATCAACGGCTAATCTGTGGCATCATTGGCCAATGCCGGCAATGGCCTGCGCAAAATCCTCGGCCTCGAACGGTTCGAGATCGTCGACCCCTTCCCCGACGCCGATGAAATAGACCGGCAGCTTATGCTTGGCGGAGATCGCCACCAGGATGCCGCCGCGCGCCGTGCCGTCAAGCTTGGTCATGATCAGCCCGCTGACACCGGCGACATTGCGGAAGATCTCAACCTGATTGAGCGCATTCTGACCCGTCGTCGCATCGAGTGTCTGGAGCACGGTATGCGGCGCATCGGGATCGAGCTTACCGAGCACGCGCACGATCTTTTCCAGCTCGGCCATCAGCTCCGCCTTGTTCTGCAGGCGGCCCGCCGTATCAATGATCAGCACATCGCACTTCTTGGCTTTCGCCTGCTCGAAAGCGTCATAGGCAAGCCCCGCCGCATCCGCGCCGAGCTTGGTGCCGATGAATTCGGATTTGGTGCGATCGGCCCAGATCTTCAACTGCTCGATGGCGGCAGCGCGGAACGTATCGCCAGCCGCCACCATCACCTTGAGTCCGGCGCCGGAAAGCTTGGCTGCCAGCTTGCCGATCGTTGTCGTCTTGCCGGTACCATTAACACCGACGACGAGAATGACATGCGGCTTGTGCGAGAGATCGAGCTGCAGCGGCTTGGCAACCGGCTTCAATACCTTGGCGATTTCACTCGCCATGATGCGGCTGACATCCTCACCGGTCACATCCTTGCCGTAACGCTCGGAGGCGAGTGTATCGGTAACACGCATCGCCGTCTCGACACCAAGATCGGCCTGGATCAGCAAGTCCTCGAGATCCTGCAGCGTGTCGTCATCCAGCTTGCGCTTGGTGAAGAGCGCGGCGATCTGGCCGGTAAGCTGAGAAGAGGTGCGCGCGAGACCATTGCGCAGGCGCTGGAACCAGGAAAGCCTCGGCTGCGGCGCGACCACGGGTTCGGGTTCGGCTTCCGGTCCGGTGGCAAAGCCTCTGGGAAGGATGGGATTCGGCGCCGATTCGGCGGGGGTGACACCCCCCTCTGTCCTGCCGGATATCTCCCCCACAAGGGGGGAGATTGGCAAGGATTGAGAATCCTGCACTACCTTAGCTGGAATTTCCTGGGCGTCACGAGTTGGAATCTCTTCCGGAAATGCCTCGGTTGGCTCGACTCTGCCTTCCTCTCTCACGGCAGCGTCATCCTCCAAACGATCTCCCTCCTTGTGGGGGAGATGTCCCGAAGGGACAGAGGGGGGTGCTGCCGCAGCGTCGTCTGCACTCGCTTCCGCCTCGGCTTCCAACAGCGACAAAGGGACAACGCCCATGTCGCCCAGATCATCGGCAGTAGGGAGTAATTCGGACCGGGCTTCAACCGGTTCTTGCTCCGCGAGAGCTTCCTCGATATCCGCCGCCGGACCGCCGGCCGTATCCATTTCCTCAGCTAGGACCGGATCAGCAGCAACCGGCAGATCTTCGTCGCGCGAGCGCGGCTCCAATTCCTTCTCCACGGCTTCCGGCACGAGCTCTTCAGCCGGCTTGTCCTTGCCGAAAGTGAAGACCTTTTTGATGAAACTGAGTGCCATGAAGCTGTCCGTGAAGTCAGGCCGCCGCGGCAGCCGTCAATTGCATGTCGAGATGCTTGCCATTGTGGCCAGTGATCGTCGCTTCGACGATATCGCGCGGACGAAGACCGGGCACCGCGACAAGCGTGAAGTTTTCCGTATGGGCAAGACCGTTATTTTCCACCAGCAGCCATTGCCGCGTTCCGACCATCTTGTCCAGATGGCGCTGGTGCAGCATCTGTCCAGTGGCACGGAGGCAAGCGGCGCGATCCTTGATGAGCGAGCGATCGAGCTGTGGCATGCGCGCGGCGGGCGTGCCGGGGCGCGGGCTATAGGGGAAGACGTGCAGATGCGCGATGTCAGCCTCTTCCGCCAGCCGCACCGCATTTTCGAACATCTCTGCGGTCTCTGTCGGGAAACCGGCGATCATGTCCGCACCAAAACTCATCTCCGGCCGCAGCCGACGCACGTCTTCGATGAATCGCAGGGCGTCAGCCCGCAGATGCCGGCGTTTCATGCGCTTGAGGATCATGTCGTCGCCATGTTGCAGCGATAGGTGCAGATGCGGCATGAAGCGCTGCTCGTCGGCGATCAGATCCATGAGATGGCGATCGGCCTCGATGCTGTCGATGGAAGACAGCCGCAGGCGGCGGATATCGGGCACCTGCTTCAGCAGCGTTTTTGCCAGCAGACCGAGCGTCGGCTGGCCGGGAAGATCGTCGCCGTAACTCGTGGCGTCGACGCCGGTCAGCACGATTTCGCGATAGCCGCTTTCGACGAGGTTGCGCGCCTGATCGACCACCGCCCCCATCGGCACGGAACGCGAATTGCCCCGGCCATAGGGAATGATGCAGAAAGTGCAGCGATGGTCGCAGCCGTTCTGCACCTGGATGAAGGCGCGCACATGGCCGTCGATATGCCTGACCATCTGCGGCGCGGTGTGGCGCACACTCATGATGTCGTTGACGCGCAGCTTCTCTTCCGCCGAAACGCCGAAATCCGGAAGCGCGCTATAAGAGGCAGCCTTCAGCTTCTCCTCATTGCCGAGCACGGCATCGACCTCGGCCATTTCGGCAAAGGTCTGCTTTTCCGTCTGCGCCGCACAGCCGGTGACGATGATGCGGGCATGCGGATTGTCGCGGCGCGCACGGCGGATCGCCTGGCGGGCCTGGCGCACGGCTTCGCCGGTCACGGCACAGGTATTGACCAGGATGGCGTTGTTGAGCCCGGCTGCTTCCGCCTGCGATCTCATCACTTCGGATTCATAAGTATTGAGACGACAGCCGAAGGTGATGACCTCGACGCCGCTCACCGCGCTTCCGCTCCGCGTTCGGCATCACGCGACCATGTGCCGGTCGACGGATCGAGCGTGCCGGACCATTCCCATTCGGCAGGACCGGTCATGACCACGTGATCGTCCTCGCGCCAGTCGATAACGAGCGGCTGGCGGATCGGGCTGGAGGCGACGTCGATCGTCACCTTGCGGCCGGTACGACCAGTGCGCGCAGCACTGACGGCGGAGGCGCAGGCGGCCGAACCGCAGGCGAGCGTCAGACCTGCTCCGCGCTCCCAGGTGCGCGTCCGCAGCGCCGAGTCCGAGATGACCTGCGCCAACGTGATATTGGCCTTTTCCGGGAAGATCGGATGGTTTTCGAGCAGCGGCCCGAAACGTTCGAGATCGAAGCTCATCGGATCGCGATCGACCCAGAAGATCGCATGCGGATTGCCCATGGACATGGCCGAAGGCGAATGCAGCACGGGATTGTCGATCGGCCCGATCTGCAGCTCGATACGGCTCGTATCGTGGAATTCTTCGGCGAGCGGAATACGGTTCCATTCGAAAACTGGCAGGCCCATGTCGACAGAGATCGTGCCGTCTTCATGCTCGACGGCATTCAGAATGCCGGCGACCGTCTGGAAGGTGAAGGCCTTCTTGCCGGTTTCAGCGGCCAACGCCTGCACGACGCAGCGCGTACCGTTGCCGCAGGCCTGCGCCTTGGATCCGTCGGAATTGAGGATATCGATATAGACGTCGGTGCCCTGCGCCTTCGGATCATGGATTGCCATGATCTGATCGAACTGGGTCGCGGCATCGGCATTGAGCGCGACTGCCGCCTGCGGCGTCACCTTGTCGGTCCGCCCGCGCATGTCGACAACCAGGATCTTGTTGCCAAGCCCGTTCATCTTCGCGAATTCGACCGTATTGCTCATCTGACTATTTCCGCTGCGTTTCGGCTGTATATGGCGGAAATGCGCAGGGATTACCAGTGGGTGAGCGCCAAGCGAGGTCCGTCCTTTTTCTTACGCGCAAAGCAGAAGCCCCGCGAAATCACAACGGGTACGGCACAGTCAGCCTTTATAAACCAGGCCAAATCCAGACCTACCGCACCGTCCCATCGGAATTGAGGGACGCCGCGTGGGCTTCGACGATAGCAGCGGTAATGACCTTTCTGAGCTCGTAGACCAGCAAGCGAGACCGTTTGCGATCCAGGTCCTGTGCCGCCTTCGCCAAATTCAGGCCTTCCTTCAGAACTATATTATGGGCGCGAGCCAACGCCCAGCTTTCTATATCCGGGTTTATCATTTGATATCTCCGCCGATTCATTCGGCATCAAGGATATTCACGAATCATTTTACAGAATTTACTTAAGTAGAAAGTAGAATCAGAAGCGGAATATTTTGCAACTGGCTTTTAGCGCGAATTCGGCTCACCGATCGAAATATTCTACCAGACATCGGCGAATTCTAAAGCGAATATGTTAGTATATATAGATATATACTTCCGTCGTCGCGACCGGCTGCGTGATGTATCATCCCTCGCCATTCCTGCCGTTCGGCTTCAGAAAAGCCCGCAACGACGTCGCCAGACGCATTCGCCTTGACTTTCCCGCAACTTTCCTGTTTATCGCGCCAAATCCGCGACGAGTAACAGACTCCGAGCCGCCGACCGGGACTAGATTCCGGAGGTCAACACCCGACAGCGCGTCGCGCCCTCGGGTGCTTTTTGGCTTTGCGTCTTGTTTTCGTCAAGGAAAAGCACGACGTTCGGGACATCCCAAAACTCCCCGAAACGTAGCAAGGAAGAGCCGATGTTTGAGAACCTCCAGGACCGTCTTGGTTCCATCCTGAATGGACTGACAGGCCGTGGCGCGCTTTCGGAAAATGATGTTTCCGCAGCGCTGCGGGAGGTTCGCCGTGCGCTTCTGGAAGCCGACGTCTCGCTGGAAGTGGTCCGCTCCTTTACCGACCGCGTCCGTGAAAAGGCCGTCGGCGCCGAGATCCTGAAGTCGATCAAGCCCGGCCAGATGGTCGTCAAGATCGTCCATGACGAACTGATCGAGATGCTGGGTGGCGAAGGCGTTGGCGTCGATTTGCACGCGGCCGCCCCGGTCGTCATCATGATGGTCGGCCTGCAGGGCTCCGGTAAGACGACGACGACGGCAAAGATTGCCAACCGGCTGACGACGCGCGAGAAGAAGAAGGTGCTGATGGCATCGCTCGACACGCGCCGTCCGGCGGCACAAGAGCAGCTTCGCCAGCTCGGTGCCCAGGCGAATATCGACACGCTGCCGGTCATTGCTGGTCAGTCGCCAACCGATATCGCTGCTCGTGCCGTTCAGGCCGCAAAGCTTGGCGGCCATGATGTCGTCATCCTCGACACCGCCGGCCGCACTCATATCGACGAACCCTTGATGGCCGAAATGGCCGACATCAAGAAGAAGTCGAATCCGCACGAAATCCTGCTGGTCGCCGATAGCCTGACCGGTCAGGACGCCGTGAATCTTGCGCGCAGCTTCGATGAACGCGTCGGCATCACCGGCCTCGTCCTGACCCGTATGGACGGCGACGGCCGCGGTGGTGCTGCCCTTTCCATGCGAGCCGTCACCGGCAAGCCGATCAAGCTGATCGGCGTCGGCGAACGAATGGGCGAGCTGGAAGAATTCCATCCCCGCCGTATCGCCGACCGCATTCTCGGCATGGGCGATATCATCTCGCTCGTCGAAAAGGCGGCCGAAAACATCGACGCCGAAAAGGCGGCCGCCATGGCCGCCAAGATGGCCAAGGGTAAGTTCGACCTGAATGACCTCGCCGACCAGCTGAAGCAGATGCAGAAGATGGGCGGCATGGGCGGCATCATGGGCCTGATGCCCGGCATGAGCGGCATGAAGGACAAGATGGCAGCCGCCGGCCTCGACGACCGCCTCTTCAAGCGCCAGCTCGCCATCATCTCCTCGATGACCAAGGCCGAGCGCGCCAATCCCGACATGCTCAAGCATTCGCGCAAGAAGCGCATTGCCGCCGGTTCCGGCACCGATGCTGCTGACATCAACAAGCTTCTGAAGATGCACCGCCAGATGGCGGACATGATGAAGATGATGGGCGGCAAGGGCAAAGGCGGCATGATGAAGCAGATGATGGGCGGCCTCGCCGGCAAGATGGGGCTGGGGGGCCTCGGCGGCATGGGCGGCATGCCCGATCTCTCGAATATCGACCCGAAGCAGCTGGAAGCCTTGCAGAAGCAGGCGGAAGCTGCGGGTCTCGGAAAGCCGGGTGGGGGTATGCCCGGTCTAGGCGGAGGCTTGCCGGGCGGATTGCCCGGTCTTGGCGGCGCAAAGCTGCCGGGCCTCGGTGGTGGTTTCCCGGGTCTGCCCGGATTGCCCAAGAAGAAGTGAAAGGATCGCCTGCCCCATGATTGATCCAGACGTCAAAGTCCAGCTTTCGAGCTACCGCCAATCGATCGACAATATCGATGCAGCGCTCGTCCACATTCTGGCCGAACGCTTCCGCTGCACCAAAGAAGTCGGCGTGCTGAAGGCCAAGTACAAGTTGCCGCCGGCCGATCCGGCGCGCGAGGAATACCAGATCGCCCGTCTTCGTCAGCTTGCCGAAGATGCGCATCTGGACCCGGATTTCGCCGAGAAGTTCCTGAACTTCGTCATCAAGGAAGTCATCCGGCATCATGAGCAGATCGCTGCGGACCACGCTGAACAGAGCGCCGCAGCCCGATAACCACGCCGCCCAACGAAGCGGCTCAAGAAAAGCCTAAGGAGTAAAGAACATGGCACTGAAAATTCGTCTCGCACGCGGTGGTTCCAAGAAGCGCCCGTATTACCACGTCGTTCTCGCCGATGCCCGCAGCCCGCGTGACGGCCGTTTCCTTGAGAATCTCGGTTCTTGGAACCCGATGCTCGCCAAGAACGACGAGAAGCGCGTTCAGCTGAACGGCGAGCGCATCAAGCACTGGCTCGACCAGGGCGCCCTGCCGACCGACCGCGTCCTGCGCTTCCTCGACGAAGCCGGCATCTCCAAGCGCGAAACCCGCAACAACCCGGTAAAGGCAAAGCCGGGCAAGAAGGCTCAGGAGCGCGCTGCCGAGAAGGCTCAGAAGGCTGCTGACGCCGCTGAAGCTGCTGCTTCCGCCGAATAATGATTTCGACCTCATCTGAACGGGCGGCATGGCGACATGCCGCCCGTTTTCGTTTCCATTCCCGCGCACTTCGTTTATGAGAGGCGTGATTTCAGCTTCCTGCCAGCGTTCGGATGAAGGAACCCATGACCAAGCTTGAAAACCCGGTGCTGATGGCAACCATCGGCGGCGCCCAGGGCATTCGCGGCGAGGTGCGTGTAAAGGCCTATACGGCCGATCCGACCGCGCTCGGCGACTATGGCCACCTGCACAGCATGGATGGACGCGTTTTCGAAATTCTCGAATTGCGCGAGATGAAGAACATGGTCGTGGTCCGATTCCGCGGCGTCAACGACCGCAATGCTGCCGAGGCGCTGAACGGCCTGGAGCTCTATATGGAGCGCGACAGCCTGCCGGATGAGGAGCTGGAGGACGACGAGTTCTTCTATGCCGATTTGGAAGGGCTGGAAGCCTATGACGACCAGGGCGTCAACTACGGCACCGTGACCGGCGTCTTCGATTTCGGCGCCGGCGATCTGCTGGAGCTCAAAGGCCCTGGCAAACGTCCCGTCCTGATCCCTTTCTCGGAAGCCTCCGTACTGGAAATCGATCTCGAAGCCGGCAAGCTGCTCATCGACCCGCTTGCAGCGGGCCTCATCGACGATCCTGACGATCTGAAGGGGCTTGCTCCCGACAGGCCGAAGAAAAAGAAGTAAGCGCCATGGCGTTCCGGGCGACCGTGCTGACCCTCTATCCGGAAATGTTTCCGGGCCACCTTGGCTTCTCTCTCGCCGGCAAGGCGGCCGAACGCGGGCAATGGTCGCTCGATACCGTGCAGATCCGTGATTTTGCCACCGACAAGCACCGCACCGTCGATGACACACCTGCCGGCGGCGGTGCCGGCATGGTGCTGAAGCCCGACGTGCTCGCCCGGGCAATCGACAGCACCTCCGAAAATGACACCCGCCCACGTCTGCTGATGAGCCCGCGCGGCAAACCGCTGACACAGGAGCGCGTGCGCCAGCTGGCGACCGGTGATGGCGTCATCATCGTTTGCGGCCGTTTCGAAGGCGTCGACCAGCGGGTGATCGAGGCGCGCGAACTCGAAGAAGTCTCGATCGGCGACTACGTACTGTCGGGCGGCGAGCCAGCCGCGCTGATCGTGCTCGACGCGATCGTGCGCATTCTGCCGGGCGTGATGGGCAATGATCTCTCGGGCCTGCACGAGAGTTTCGAAGGCGGGCTTTTGGAACATCCGCACTACACCCGCCCGCAGGAATGGGAAGGCCACGAGATTCCGGCAATCCTGACATCGGGCAATCACGGCGCCATCGAGAAATGGCGGCACGAACAAGCGGTCGTGCTGACAAAGGAAAGACGGCCGGACCTGATTGCGGCGCAAAAGGCCGGAAAAGCCGGTTGATTTCACAAATTTGTCGTCCTAGGGATGACAAGCGGAAGTCTTTCGTGTAATGGCCCACGCGGAAATGGGGCTAGCCCCGTCTGCCAGCAAACAAAGAATGGCGAATCCGCTCCCGCCCGCAAGGGCAAACTCCGGAGGCATCGACCGAAGGACAGTGTGAGCGCTCTGGCTGTTTCAGAAGAACCAAAGGTTAAGACGATGAACATCATTCAGCAGCTCGAGGCCGAACAGGCCGCCAAGATCGAAGCCAAGCGCACCCTTCCTGAGTTTTCCCCGGGCGACACCGTCCGCGTCAACGTGAAGGTTACGGAAGGCAACCGTACCCGCGTTCAGGCCTATGAAGGCGTTTGCATTGCTCGCTCCGGCGGCGGTCTGCAGGAAAACTTCACGGTCCGCAAGATCTCCTACGGCGAAGGCGTCGAGCGCGTATTCCCGGTTTACTCCCCGATGATCGAAAGCGTCGAAGTCGTTCGCCGCGGTAAGGTCCGTCGCGCCAAGCTCTACTATCTGCGCGACCGTCGCGGTAAGTCGGCTCGTATCGTCGAGAACACCGGCACCCGCGCCCGCAAGCTCAACGATGCAGAGCGCGCAGCCATTGCCGAGGAAAAGGCACGTATCGAAGCTGAAAAGGTTGCAGCAGCTCAGGCTCTCGCCGCCGAAAAGGCAGCAGCGGAAGCCGCTGAAGCAAAGGCCGCCGCAGAAGCTGCAGCCGCTGCTGAAGGTTCGGCTGAATAAGCATCTCGCGAAAGCGAAATCATTGCATGGGAAAGGCGGTCTTTGGGCCGCCTTTTCTTTTTTGCGCCGGTGCGTAGCGCCTGCAGCCTTGCCATATCAGTATCTTCCATGACAATTCTGCCGTTCAAATATTGGGGAGCCACACCATGTTCTTTCGCCGCACCGTTCTCGCCGGTCTAACGGCCGCTATGCTTTCGCCGCTCGGAGCCTTTGCCGCCGGCCTGCCGGATCTCGGTGGCAAGACTGTCATCGTGGTGACCGAAAATGCCTATCCGCCGCTGCAGTTCGTCGACCCCAAGTCCGGCAAGGCGATCGGCTGGGAATATGACGCGATGAACGAGATCGCCAAGCGGCTGAACTTCAAGGTCGAGTACCAGAACACGAGCTGGGACGCGATGATCCAGGCTGTGTCCGACGGACAATACAATATCGGCATGACCGGCATCACCATCAAGGACGATCGCAAGCAGAAGGTCGACTTTTCCGATCCCTACATGCGTTCGCAGCAGTTCATGCTGGTGCGGGGTGATGAGAAGCGCTTCACCGACGCCAAAAGCTTCGGGGCCTTCAACGACGGCCTGATCGGCGCCCAGCCCGGCACTTCGCCCTTCTATACGGCCGTCTATGAAATTCTCGACGGCAACGAACAGAACCCGCGCATCAAGCTCTTCGAAACCTTTGGTGCAACCGTACAAGCTCTGAAGACCGGAGACGTCGACCTCGTCCTGACAGACAGTGTCGCCGCAAAGGGCTATGTCGATTCCTCGAATGGCGGGTTGAAGGTCGTCGGCGAACCGCTCGGCACCGAGGACTTCGGCTTCATCTTCCCGAAGGGTTCCGACCTAGTCGCACCCGTCAATGCCGCTATCGCTGCGCTGAAGTCGGACGGTACCTTCGATGCGCTGAACAAGACGTGGTTCCTCGACTATAAGATGGGCCAGTAATCCCCCGAGCGATCGCAGATGGCACTACCACCATCCCCGCGACACGAGAAGGACGACCGTCCCTGGTGGCTGGTTGTCCTTGTTCTGATCGGCATCGTTCTCGCGGTCGTCATCATCACCAACGACATCTACGCGCAGGTCTTCCGGACGGTCGTGAATGGTGCCGGTATTACCGTGTTCGTGACACTCTTGGCCTTTGTGCTGGCGACCGTGCTCGGTCTGGGCATCGCGTTACTTGGCCTCTCCGACAATATCGTGCTGCGCCAGATCGCCCGCTTCTACATCGAGATTATCAGAGGCATTCCGATCCTCGTCCTGCTGTTCTACATAGCCTTCGTCGGCGCGCCGGGCGTTGTCGCCGCCTATAATTTTTTGATCACGCCCTTCGTGAAGGCCGGTTTTGCAGAACCGATCCTCGTGCGCGACCTGTCGCTGATGTGGCGCGCCATCATCGCGCTCATGATCGGCTATTCGTCCTTCATCGCCGAAATTTTCCGCGCCGGTTTTCAGTCGGTCGATATCGGCCAGATCGAGGCGGCCAAGTCGCTTGGCCTGTCGCGCTATCGCCGCTTCCGCCTCGTCGTCTTTCCGCAGGCAATCCGGGTGATCTTCCCGCCGCTCTCCAACGACTTCGTCTCGATGGTGAAGGATTCCTCGCTCGTCTCCGTCCTCGGAGTCGCCGACATCACACAGATGGGCAAGGTCTATGCCTCCGGCTCCTTCCGCTTCTTCGAAACCTACTCGATCGTCACCTATATCTATCTGATCCTGACGATCGGCCTGTCGCTCTTCCTGCGGCGGATCGAGAAGAAGATGAAGCAGATGCCGCGGCGCTAGGCCCTCAACGATTCGAATTGCCGTTTCGATCAAAAATCGCTATATCCGGCCCCATGGAATCCAAGTTCAGATGCATCGGTGCGCATATTTTCGTGCTGCAGGACCATTATCGCCTGCCGGCACGCTTCTTTGCGTCCGTTTCCGGTGCGCTCAACAGCCGACTTCGTTGATCGAATGACGGCCGGCGGAGCCTGTCCGCCACACCCCCAATTCCATGCTCCAGCCAAAACGGACATTAGCCATGAGCGCACCGCGTACCCTTTACGACAAGATCTGGGCCGACCATCTGGTCGACGAACAGGAAGACGGCACCTGTCTTCTCTACATCGACCGTCACCTGGTCCACGAAGTCACTTCGCCGCAGGCTTTCGAAGGCCTGCGCATGTCCGGCCGCAAGGTCCGCGCGCCCGAAAAGACGCTTGCCGTCGTCGACCATAACGTTCCAACGTCGGCTGACCGCCATCTCGGCATCAAGAACGAGGAAAGCCGCATCCAGGTCGAGCAGCTCGCCAAGAACGCCGCCGAGTTCAACGTCGAATATTATTCCGAGAACGACAAGCGCCAGGGCATCGTCCACATCATCGGACCGGAACAGGGCTTCACCCTGCCGGGCATGACGATCGTTTGCGGCGATAGCCACACCTCCACGCACGGCGCCTTCGGTTCGCTCGCCCACGGTATCGGCACGTCGGAAGTCGAGCACGTTCTCGCGACCCAGACGCTGATCCAGAAGAAGGCGAAGAACATGCTGGTGCAGGTCGACGGCCAGCTGCCGGCAGGCGTCACCGCCAAGGACATCGTTCTTGCCATCATCGGCGAGATCGGCACCGCCGGCGGTACTGGCTATGTCATCGAATATGCCGGCGAAGCCATTCGCTCGCTGTCGATGGAAGGCCGCATGACGATCTGCAACATGTCGATCGAAGGCGGCGCCCGCGCCGGCCTGATCGCGCCTGATGAGATCACCTTCGAATATATCAAGGGCAAGCCGCGTGCGCCGAAGGGCGAGGCGCTGGAACAGGCAATCGCCTACTGGAAGACGCTGAAGTCTGACGAAGGCGCCCATTTCGACCGCATCGTCAAGCTGAACGCAGCCGAATTGCCGCCGATCGTCTCCTGGGGCTCCTCGCCGGAAGACGTCGTCTCCGTTCAGGGTATCGTACCGAACCCGGATGAGATCCAGGACGAGACGAAGCGCGCCTCCAAGTGGCGCGCGCTCGACTATATGGGCCTGAAGCCGGGCACGAAGATGACGGACATTGCTGTCGACCGCGTCTTCATCGGCTCCTGCACCAACGGCCGTATCGAAGACCTGCGCGCCGCTGCCAAGATCGTTGAAGGCAAGACCGTTGCCTCGACCGTCGATGCCATGATCGTACCGGGCTCCGGTCTCGTGAAGGAACAGGCGGAAGCCGAAGGACTCGACAAGATCTTCAAGGCTGCCGGTTTCGACTGGCGCGAGCCGGGTTGCTCCATGTGCCTTGCCATGAATGACGACCGCCTGAAGCCGGGCGAGCGTTGCGCCTCGACCTCGAACCGCAACTTTGAAGGCCGCCAGGGCTTCAAGGGCCGCACGCATCTCGTCTCGCCGGCCATGGCCGCCGCAGCCGCGATTGCCGGTCACTTCGTCGATATCCGCGAGTGGAACTGATCTCTCTCGCACATCCGAGATGATAAAAGCCCGGCGCGCGAGCGCCGGGCTTTTTTAATTGCGCGAGGCTGAGAAGACGGCGCTTAGAACGTCGCCGTGTACGGATCCGGACCCATGCGAGCGCCGGCGCTATCGAGCTTGGCAATCGCGGCCATGTCTTCGCCATCCAGCTTGAAATCGAAGACGTTGAAATTCTCCTCGATGCGCGAGGGCGTCACCGACTTCGGAATAACGACGAGGCCGGTATCGATGTGCCAGCGTATTATCACCTGCGCCGGCGTCTTGCCGTGCTTGGCAGCAATCTGACCGATGACCGGATTGGAAATGAAACGGCCCTGGCCGAGCGGGCTCCAGGATTCCGTGACGATGTTCAGTTTCTTATGCGCTTCCTGCGCCGCTTTCTGCTGAAAGTCCGGATGCAACTCGATCTGGTTGATAACAGGAACCACGCCTGTATCGCCGACGATATGGTCGAGATGGTCCGGATAGAAGTTCGACACGCCGATGGAGCGGACGCGGCCTTCTTCCTTCAAGCGCACGAAAGCCTTCCAGGTTTCGCGGTAAAGCCCGCGATGCGGCGACGGCCAGTGAATGAGATAGAGATCGATATAGTCGCTGCCGAGCTTCTTCAGGCTGACCTCGAAGGCACGCAATGTATTGTCATAGCCCTGGTCGGTATTGCGCAGTTTCGTGGTGACAAAGATATCCTTGCGGTCGATGCCGGAGGAGCGGATGCCTTCGCCGACGCCCTCTTCGTTGTCATAACCGGACGCCGTATCGATGTGGCGATAGCCGGCGGCAAGTGCGGTGCGCACGGTCGGAGCCGCGATATCCTGCGGCGTCTGCCAAACGCCGAGACCCACCTGGGGAATGGAATGTCCGTCGTGGAAAGTCATGATGGGCTGAGTGGTCACAATATATCTCCGGAAGTTTGAAGGATTGGCCAAAGACACGAATTGAATGGGGCATGAATTGAAGCCGCGAGGCGGTTTTCCCTGGACGCATTGCAGCCCGCGCGCCCGGTCGAAAGTCCATATAGGACAGAGAGTCCGCAATACAATCAGAGAACGCGGAGGATCGTTCCCTTTCTGATGTGAGGCAGAATGCGACGCATGTCGCGGGCACTGATCGCAACACAGCCGGCGGTCGACTCGTATCCTGGCCGGATGAGATGGAAAAAGATCGCTGATCCGCGATTGCGCGCCCGGGAGGTCACGTTCCAGTCGAGCACCAGGCAGATATCGTAAAGCCCGTCCTTCCGCTTCATCTCCTCATGGCTCGGTTTGAATGGCGCCTTAACCAGCCTGTTGTAATTCGCATCGGCAGGCTGATCGCACCACAGCATGTCGGACCGGATGCGCTTGATGGGCAGCGCCGTCGGGAGATGGCCGTTTCGTTCGCCGCGCCGGAAACCGTAGAGCAGCCGCATGGCAGCAATCGGCGTCGCCCCGTCGCCTTCCCGCTTGATCACGGTCCGGCCGCTACGGCCGATCGCGGCGGGCAAGATGAGAGGGCCAAAACGGACGATGGCTCTGTTTGGCTTGCCTGGCGCGGCACGCACCACGAGCGTTGAGGGCTGCCCATTTCGCTCTCGCCTTGCTTTTTCCATTTTTCTCGCATGTTCTTGAATTGCCTTGGGCTTCGATTGAAACCATATGAAACCCTAGGCAGCAACAGCAGCAGATCGCCAATCCTTGCCAAATGTGGAATTTGGCGTAGGAGTATCTGACCAACGCAAGGACGCACCCGCATGACCGCACGCACCATTCTTCTGGTGGATGACGACGACGACCTTCGCCAGACACTGACGGAGCAATTGTCGTTGTATGAGGAATTCACGGTTCTGCAGGAAGCGACCGCGGGCAAGGGCGTCCAGGCCGCCCGTTCCAATCCGGTCGATCTGCTGATCATGGACGTCGGTCTGCCCGATATGGACGGCCGCGAGGCGGTAAAGCTGCTGCGCAAGGGCGGCTTCAAGGCGCCGATCATCATGCTGACCGGTCATGACACGGATTCGGACACAATCCTTGGCCTTGAGGCCGGCGCCAACGACTATGTCACCAAGCCCTTCCGTTTCGCCGTGCTTCTGGCTCGCATCCGCGTGCAGCTTCGCCAGCACGAACAGAGCGAAGACGCCACCTTCACCGTCGGCCCCTATCTCTTCAAACCGAGCCAGAAGCTGCTGACGACCGACAACGGCCAGAAGATCCGCCTGACGGAAAAAGAAGCGGCGATCATCCGCTATCTCTACCGCGCCGAACAGAAGGTCGTCACCCGCGACGTGCTGCTGGAAGAAGTCTGGGGCTACAATTCCGGCGTGACCACCCACACGCTGGAAACCCACGTTTACCGCCTGCGCCAGAAGATCGAGCGGGACCCATCCAATGCCGAGATCCTCGTGACGGAAAACGGCGGCTACAAGATCATCCCTTAGCATGTCTCTTTCTGACGATATCCATCTGCTGTCGCAGCTTCCGCTCTTCAAGGACATGAACGACGATCAACTGCGTCTGATTGCCTTCGGTGCCGACCGTCGCGTGATTGCCGCCGGGCAGATGCTGTTCCGTCAGGGCTCACCCGGCGAAAGCGCCTATGTGATTACCAGCGGCAGCCTCGAGCTCAGCGTGACGGGATCCGATGGCATGGGACGGACCGAAGCGATCGCAGGCCCCGGTGCACTGATTTCGGAATTGGCACTCATAACGCTAGTGGAACGCAAGTTCACGGCGATCGCACGCGAGGATACCGGCATTATCCGCATCACACGGGCGCTGTTCCATCGCCTGATCGAGGAATATCCCTCGGCCGCGCGCATCATGGAAAACCGTATCCGCGACAGCATTGCCGATCTTGCGGCGCAAGCCGCAAGCCAGTTTCACCGTTTCAGCTGACTCATGTCAGAGATTGAGATGCACGGTCACCGGCACATGGTCGGACGGCCGGTCCCAGCCGCGCGCTTCCTTCAGCACCTCGATGCGTTGCAGATGCGGACCAAGGTCGGGCGAGGACCAGATATGGTCGAGGCGCCGGCCCTTGTCGGCAGCTTCCCAATCCTTCGCGCGGTAGCTCCACCACGTGTAGAGCTTCTCATTAGCAGGCACATGCTGGCGCATGAGATCGTGCCAGCCGCCGCGCTTCATCACCTCGATAAGCCCGTCGGTTTCGACAGGCGTATGGCTGACGATCTTCAGAAGCTGCTTGTGCGACCAGACATCGTGCTCCAGCGGAGCGATATTGAGATCGCCGACAAGAATGGCTGACGTATTCGGCTCGGCACTGGCCTTCAAGTTCTTCATCTCCTCGATGAAATCGAGCTTGTGGCCGAATTTCGGATTGATCGTACGATCCGGCTCGTCACCGCCGGCGGGCACATAGAAATTGTGCAGGCGGATGCGCCGGCTGCCGCGCTCGAAGATTGCCGAAATATGGCGCGCATCACCGACATTGCAGTAATCCTGCCGATGGTCTTCAGTCAGAGGCACGCGGGAGGCGATGGCGACCCCGTGATAGCCCTTTTGACCGTGGATGATGATGTGCTCGTAGCCCATGGCGCGCAGCGGCGCGAGCGGGAAGAGATCGTTCGTTACCTTGGTTTCCTGCAGGCAAATGATATCGGGCCGTTGCTTCAGCACAAGCTGCTCGACGATCGGCATGCGCAGCCGCACCGAATTGATGTTCCAGGTGGTGATGGAAAAGCTCATACCATGCCCTTTCAGATCCCTCTGAAAGGGCTTTAGAGCAAAGGCGTCGGCGAGAAAACCAGCCGCAGGCAAAAGCGACCGGCGATCAACCGAAAAGCATCAATCGCGGTTTGCCGAGGTGCCCTTGATATCCTCGTAAGGCACGCGGAAGACGCGCTGGTCGAAGGCAACGCCGGTCTTCACGTTGAAGATCATCACCGACGTGTCCTTGCCCTGGTTGTCAGTGATCGTCCACTGGCGCAGGTCATAAGTCTTCGGGTCGAACATCATCGTGATGGTCGAATTGCCGAACACCGTATTGTTGCCTAGCGAGATCGTCGTCAGATCGGACTCTTGCTTCACGCCCTTCACCATGCCGGCCGAAAGGTCGATACGCGGCGCAAGCAGCAGACTGAGCGGCGTCTTGGAAAGCGGATAGAGATCCCAGGTCTTGAGCTTCACGTTGCCGATTGCGACGTTCCTGCCGTCGGCAATGACGCGCATCGGTGACGGAGCGTCATAGTTGAAGCGCAGCTTGCCGGGACGCTCGATGAAGAACTTGCCGCCGGTCTGTTCGCCACGAGGGCCAAACTGCACGAACTCGCCCTGCATGGTGGCGACGCCGGAGAAATGATCGGCAATCGCCTGTGCCGTGGCACTGTTGCCAGCGGGTGCTGCCGCCTGGGCGACCTGGGCGAGAGCGGGAAACGGTGCGGCGGTTGCAACGGCAGCAGCCGCAAAGACGCCAAGGACATCGCGGCGGGTTACCGGCAGGCCGGAAAAGATGGGCACGGAGTTGGTCATGTGAACCTCCTGTATGCGATCTGCATGCCGCCGAAAGGCGGCGTCTTCAAGGCGCCGCGATCGCCCGGTGAAAGGTAACGGATTACATGCCCCGAGGTTTCCACCGAATGGGCGGCACAGCAAAATTATCCTGTATCAGCGGTCGAGAATATCCCCGTCCGTCGGCACGAGAATCTCGCGTTTGCCGGCATGGTTGGCAGGGCCGATGATGCCCTCCTGTTCCATGCGTTCGATCAGCGATGCCGCACGATTATAGCCGATGCCGAGCCTGCGCTGAACATAGGACGTGGAGGCCTTTCCGTCACGCAGCACGATGGCAACGGCTTGGTCATAGGGATCTTCGGAATCGGAAAGATTTGCCGTGCCGGCGGGACCGCCACCATAATCACCATCCTCGTCGTCATCGGCTGTGATGGCGTCGAGATATTGCGGCGAGCCCTGTGTCTTCAGATAGGAGACGATCTCCTCGACCTCGACGTCGGACACGAAAGGACCATGGACGCGCTGGATGCGGCCGCCGCCGGCCATATAGAGCATGTCGCCCATGCCGAGCAGCTGTTCAGCGCCCTGTTCGCCGAGGATCGTGCGGCTGTCGATCTTGGAGGTGACCTGGAAGGAAATGCGGGTCGGGAAGTTCGCCTTGATCGTACCAGTAATGACGTCGACCGAAGGACGCTGCGTTGCCATGATGACATGGATACCGGCCGCACGCGCCATCTGCGCAAGGCGCTGCACGGCACCTTCGATATCCTTGCCTGCGACCATCATCAGGTCAGCCATTTCGTCGATGATCACGACGATATAGGGCATCGGCTGCAGATCGAACTCCTCGGTCTCGTAGACCGCTTCGCCGGTCTGCCGGTCAAAACCGGTCTGCACCGTGCGCGAAATCGTCTCCCCCTTGGCCAGCGCCTGCTCGACGCGCGTGTTGAAGCCATCGATATTGCGCACGCCGATCTTCGACATCTTCTTGTAGCGCTCTTCCATCTCACGGACGGTCCACTTGAGCGCAACGACCGCCTTCTTGGGATCGGTGACGACGGGCGAAAGCAGATGCGGGATGCCGTCATAGACGGAGAGCTCGAGCATCTTCGGGTCGATCATGATGAGACGGCACTGTTCCGGCGTCATGCGGTAGAGCAGCGACAGGATCATGGTGTTGATGGCGACGGACTTACCCGAGCCGGTCGTACCGGCAACGAGCAGATGCGGCATCTTCGCAAGATCGGCGATGACGGCTTCACCGCCGATCGTCTTGCCGAGCGCCATTGCGAGCTTTGCCTTGGAGCCTTCGAAGTCGCGCGACCCGATCAACTCGCGCAGATAAACGGTTTCGCGCGTCTGGTTCGGCAGTTCGATACCAATTGCGTTGCGGCCCGGGACGACTGCGACACGAGCGGCGATCGCGCTCATCGAGCGGGCAATATCGTCGGCAAGGCCGATAACGCGGGACGACTTGATGCCGGGCGCCGGCTCCAGTTCGTAGAGAGTGACGACGGGGCCGGGGCGGACATGGATGATCTCGCCCTTGACGCCGAAATCCTCAAGCACGCCTTCCAGCATGCGGGCATTCTGCTCCAGCGCATCGGCCGAAAGCGTGGAATCGCGCACGACATTCTTGGGCTCGGCGAGCAGATGCATGGAGGGAAGCTGGAAACCTTCCGGCCGGATGAACGAACCCTGCGCCTCGCGTTCGACGCGCGCGCCAGGCTTCGGGCGAGCCGAGGCGGGAATGACGCGCGGCTCGGGCTTGGCGGACGATTTCGCCGGTGCGCGGATCATCCAGTCATCGTCATCATCGTCGGGCAGGATATCGGCCGGACGCGGCGGCATGTCGACATAGAACGGCGAATCGTCGTCTTCGTCCTCATCGTCGTTGAGTGAAATAGAGGGCGTCGAGACGACGCGGCGGCTCGATGTGGCACGCGCCTCCATGGAGGGATCCATCCGCTCGCTCCGCGCGGCGGGCTTGGCGCGCACCGGCTCGTTCAGCGTACCGAATTCATCGTCGTTGAAATCATAAGGCGATTCGAAATCACTCTGGCGGCGCTTGCGCGGACCCATGCCGAAAAGCCGACGGAAACGGGCCTGGTTCATGTACCAGGCATGTGTCATGGCACCGCTAAAGGCCATCCAGCGGGACCCATCGTCGTCTTCATCCTCTTCGCCGACAACGCGCGCCTTGCTGCGCGTATCGACATAATCCTCTTCTTCGTCTTCCTCCTCGTCGAGCTCGCTGCGGCCGACGATACCGGCGGCAAAGAGCATCATCCAGGCAGTCGGGATAGCGAAGACGCAGCCGACAGCCATAGCGAAAACGCCGGTCGGATAAGCGCCGACAAAGAGCGCCGGAAAGCGCAGGATCATGTCACCGATAACACCGCCGATACCGTTCGGGATCGGCCAGGTGAGCGGCGGCGGGAAGCAGCCGATGACGGCGGACGAAAGCACCGTGCCGGCAAGCCAGGCACCGGCACGTGCCGGAATGCGGCTGATTCGGCGGCCGGAGATCAGCGCCAGCGCCCAGGCAACGATCGGCAGCATCGAAACGACGCTTGCCAATCCCAGGAACTGCATGGCGACGTCGGCAAAGGCAGCACCGCTATAACCGAGCACATTGGTCGGCAGGTTGCCGGTAGCGTAGGAATAGCTGGGATCGGTGACGTTCCATGTCGCAAGCGCCGCTACCGCGAGCGCCAAGAGCAGGAAGACCGCAAAGCCCATAAGGGCCTGGATCTGCCGCAGCATGAATGCCGAGAAGGAGAACCGGTCAGGACGGCCGTCCATTGCCGGAGACGTGCTTCTTGCCATGTGTCTAACCCGTCCAATGCCTGTGGGCACGCGAATCGCAAATGCTTCGCCGCGCCAAATGCGTCCGCTCCACCTAATCAAAGTAGAGTTAAAGCGATGTTAACCATGCATATGCCGGATCGCTAAAAAGAAAGAGGCCCGAACCTTGTCAGGTCCGGGCCAAGAGCGGCTTATGGTTAGATAGGCCGCGACGGGCCGTTCAGCGGCGCCCTTATGCCGGGCGCCGCAAACCCTGTGATTAAGAGTGGTAGGCAGCTTCGCCATGCGTTGCGAGGTCGAGACCTTCGCGCTCGGCTTCGACCGAAACGCGCAGACCGATGATGACATCGACGATCTTGTAGAGGATCGCCGAGCCGATGCCCGACCACAGAAGCGTCGTGAGCACGCCCTTGGCCTGGGCCAGGACCTGCGTTGCCGTGCCGGCATAGGAGGCAGCGAAATCGGCCGTCGAGTAGTCGACGATACCGGCGCCGCCGAGGGCCGGGTTGACGAGGATACCGGTGCCGAGAGCACCGATGATGCCGCCGATGCAATGGACACCGAAGACGTCGAGGCTGTCGTCATAGTTGAACTTGTTCTTCACGACGTCGACGAAGAAGTAGCAGACCGGCGAGACGATGAGACCGAGAACGATCGAACCCATCGGGCCGGCAAAACCTGCCGCCGGAGTGACGGCGACGAGGCCGGCGACGGCACCGGAAGCGGCGCCAAGCATGGAAGCCTTGCCGCGAGCAAAGCTCTCGACGATGCACCAGGACACGGCGGCGGCGGCCGTCGCAACGAAGGTGTTGATCATGGCGAGCGATGCATAGGCATTGGCTTCGAGGTTGGAGCCGGCGTTGAAGCCGAACCAGCCGACCCAGAGCAGCGATGCGCCGACCATGGTGAGCGTCATCGAGTGCGGAGCCATGATCTCCTTCTTATAGCCGGTGCGCTTGCCGAGCATGATGGCGCCGACGAGACCGGCGATACCGGCATTGATGTGAACGACCGTGCCGCCGGCGAAATCGATTGCGCCATAGGAGAAGATCAGGCCGGCCGGCGAGGTGTAGGAACTCGGACCGCCCCAGAACCAGACCATGTGCGCCATCGGGAAGTAGATGAAAGTGACCCAGAGCACGACGAAGAGCATGACGGCCGAGAACTTGATGCGCTCGGCGAATGCACCGACGATCAGGCCGGGCGTGATGCAGGCGAAGGTCATTTGGAATACGATAAAGGTGTATTCAGGGATGGCGACACCCTTCGAGAAGGTTTCTGCGAGCGATGACGTGTTGACCCCGGCGAGGAACGCCTTGGAGAAGCCGCCGACGAAGCTGTTCAGCGAGCCACCATCGGTGAAGGCGAGCGAATAGCCGTAGGTCACCCAGATCAGCGCCACGACGGCGGTGATCATGAAGACCTGCATCAGCACGGAGAGCATGTTCTTGGCACGCACGAGGCCGCCGTAGAAAAGTGCAAGACCCGGGATCGTCATCAGGAGGACGAGCGCCGAGGAGACGAGCATCCAGGTATTGTCACCCTTGTCCATGGTGAAGGCCGGAGCAGCGGCTGCAGCATCGGCGGCTGCCGGGGCTGCTTCCTGCGCGAAAGCGACGACCGGCGCCAGGAGAGCGGCCGAAAGGGCGCCTACCCGTGCGATGTTGGAGGAAAACTTCGAAATTGACATTGGAAATAGCTCCTTGATCTGCCGTTCTTTTTACAGCGCTTCTGAATCGGTCTCGCCCGTACGGATGCGCACGGCATGGTCGATCGAGTAAACGAAGATTTTGCCGTCGCCGATCTGGCCGGTCTTGGCAGATGCTGCGATGGCCTCTACCGCCTTGTCGACGATTTCGGATGCAACCGCGATTTCGATCTTGAGCTTCGGCAGGAAGCTGACCGCATATTCAGTGCCGCGATAGATTTCGGTATGCCCCTTCTGGCGACCGTAGCCCTTCACTTCGGTCACGGTCAGGCCCTGGATGCCGATCGCCGTGAGGGCTTCGCGGACCTCATCGAGCTTGAAAGGCTTGATAATGGCCATCACAATTTTCATCTGGTTTCCCATCCTTCGTTATCCTCGGCGCGGAGCCGACTCTCCTTGCCGCTGACGGTTTCTTCAACAGCGACCGGCGATAGACATTCAAAGGGCGTGCCAGATTCGTGACAGTCTTTAAGTTATTGAAATATAAAGGATACAAGGGAGAGCGCTAATAAACAGGCAAATGATTGGCCAATAAGCGCACAAATAATGCGCAAATTTATAAATATGCACATTATTTATTCATTTGCCTTTTTCCGAATCAAGCCCTCCTGCGCGACCGACGCGATCAGGACACCGGACCGTGTAAACAGGCTACCACGGGTCAATCCCCGGGCACCTGAGGCCGACGGACTGTCCTGCGTATAAAGCAGCCAGTCGTCAAGTTTGTCCGGCCGGTGGAACCACATGGCATGGTCGAGACTTGCGACCTGCAAATTCTGATCGAAGATGGACGTTCCATGGGCATGCAGCGATGCATCAAGCAGCGTCATGTCCGAGAGATAGGCAAGTACCGCGGCCTGATAGAGCCGGCTGTCCGGCACGGGACCGGTGGCGCGCACCCAGACGTCCTGCCGCGGCTCGAGCTTCTCACGCGTGAAGTAATGTTTGAGCGAGACCGGTCGAATTTCGATCGGTCTCTCGCGCTCCCAGTATTTGCGCACGGCCGCCGACGCATGGGCGAGATACTGTTCCTTGATCTGCTGCTCGCCGAGCAGCGTTTCCGGCATCGGCACAGCCGGCATGTGGATCTGGTGGTCGAAGCCCGGTTCCTCGACCTGGAAGGAGGCCGACAGCGCAAAGATCGCCTTGCCGTGCTGGATCGCGACGGCCCGGCGCGTATTAAAGCTCGATCCGTCGCGAATGCGCTCGACCTGATAAATGATCGGCACGGAGGGATCGCCGGGGCGCATGAAATAGGCGTGCAGAGAATGAATGAAACGTTCGCCCTCGACCGTGCGATGCGCCGCCATCAGTGCCTGTGCGATCACTTGCCCACCGAACACCCGCTGCCAGCCAACCTGAGGGCTGCGGCCGCGAAAGATATCGACCTCGATCGGCTCGATATCCAGCGTCGAAATCAACGTTTCCATGGCGGTGGGCTTGCCCGTCTGCTCCGTCATTTTGTTCGGCTCCCGGCGGTAGGAAGTGGCAATCTGATGATCTATATAGATCGCATCTGATCGTAGAAAGTAACAGGAGCAGGCGATGCTGGATTTGCTGGTTGTGGGCGGAGGTTATGTCGGCCTGTCCGTGGCTGTCGCTGTCAAGCAGGCGGCACCTCACCTTGACGTCGCCGTCGTCGAGGCAACGGCGGAACATGTCTGGAAGACGGACATGCGCGCCTCCGCCATCATCGCTGCGGCAACGAAGATGCTCGAGGTCTTCGGCATCTGGGACGAGATCGAACCGGAGGCCCAGCCGATCAGCAAAATGATCGTGACAGACTCCAAGATGTCCGATCCGGTCCGCCCGATCTTCCTGACCTTCGACGGCGAAGTGGCCGATGGCCGGCCATTTGCCCACATGATCCCGAATGTCGTCATGGTCGGCGCGCTGCGCGGCGCCTGCGAGCGGCTCGGCATCGAAATCCGCCATGGCCTCAGCGCCACGGGGCTAAAGACAGGCGATGCCAATATCGAGGTCAGCCTATCCAACGGCAGTACGCTGCAATCGCGCTTGCTGGTCGCTTGCGACGGCGTGCGCTCCAGACTGCGCGACTTTGCCGGCATCAAGACCGTGACCTGGGATTACGGCCAGTCCGGCATCGTCACCACCGTCGAGCATGAGCGCCCGCACCATGGCTGCGCGGAAGAGCACTTCCTGCCGTCCGGCCCCTTTGCCATCCTGCCGCTGCGCAACAACCGCTCATCGCTGGTCTGGACCGAGCGAACGAATGATGCCGCTAGGCTCGTCGCCGCGGACGACCTGGTTTTCGAAGAGGAACTGGAACGCCGCTTCGGCCACAAGCTCGGCGCCCTCAAGGTCGTCGGCGATAAGCGGGCATTCCCGCTCGGCCTCACGCTCGCCCGTTCCTTCATCGCTCCGCGCTTCGCGCTTGCCGGCGATGCCGCACATGGCATCCATCCGATTTCCGGCCAGGGCCTCAATCTCGGCTTCAAGGATGTGGCGGCGCTTGCCGAAACCATCGTGGACGCCGATCGACTCGGTCTCGATATCGGCGCCATCAACATTCTGGAGCGTTATCAGAGCTGGCGCCGTTTCGACACCTTCCGCATGGGCGTCACGACCGATGTGCTGAACCGGCTCTTTTCCAACGACATGGCACCGATCCGAATCGCCCGCGACTTCGGCCTAGGCATCGTCGATCGCCTGCCCGGTCTGAAGTCCTTCTTCATCGGCCAGGCGGCGGGAACCACAGCCAAGGACAATCCACGGCTGCTCTCAGGCGAAACGATCTGACATTACTCGTCAGTCTTCGAGTGCGCGCGCCTCCGAAACCAGCATGATCGGAATGCCGTCCCTGATCGGATAGGCAAGCCGCGCCTTTTCCGAGACCAGCTCATTGTGCTCGCGATCGTAGGAAAGCCGCCCCTTGGTCAGCGGGCAGACGAGAAGTTCGAGAAGTTTCGGATCAACCCGGCTCAGCTTTTCGTCCATGGCATCCTCTACTGCAGCACGGTGTCGGAATCGCCAAAAACGCGGGCGAGAACGATTTCAGTAATGGCGATCAGGGTTTCCGCCCTGGTTTTCAAGTCGGGTGCCTCAAGCAGCGCCTGCTTCTCAGCCGGGCCGAAGGGCGACATCATGGCGAGCGAATTGACGAGGGTAAGATTGCTGGCACGCTCCACGCTCTCCCAGTCCGCCTCCAGCTTGTTGGCGTCGAGATAGGCCTTGAAGGCCGTCAGCAGGGCGTTGCGGTCGACGGCATCCTCCTCGTTTTCGGCAGAAAGATCGGAAATGAACGGCGCTATGCGGAAAGTACGGAACGGCTGGCCATGTGATCGCTCCTCCAGCAGCCGGAAGCGGCACACGCCTGTCAGCGAGACGATATAACGCCCATCGCCGGTTTCAGCATAGGACGTGATGCGGCCAAGGCAGCCGACGGCCGCAAGCTCCGGCGCATGTGCCTTGTCCTCATGCTCGCCGTGCGCCGGCTGCACCATGCCGATCAGACGGTTTCCGGTGAGCGCCGCATCGAACATCGCAAGATAACGCGGCTCGAAGATATTGAGAGGTAACTGCCCGGCAGGCAGGAGAAGCGCACCTGTCAGGGGAAAAACAACAATTTCGTCCGGTAAATCACCGGGCTTCAGATATCTGGCATTGCCCACTTGCATGAAGACTGGTCCCGCACTCTTGCGGTGGGCGTGTCCAACACGCCCACCCTGACGAGAAATGTGGTGCCCTTGTCCGAAAACGCAAGGGTGAAGGCGGCAAACTCAGGAAAACAGGATCGAGGAAAGCTTGCGGCGGGCCGAAACAGTCGCCGGATCCTTGAAGCCCCAGACCTCGAAGAACTGCAGGAGCTGGCGTCGCGCACCATCATCATCAAAGGCGCGATCCTTGCGCATGATGAAGAGCAGGTGTTCAGCCGCTTCCTCGCGTTTGCCCTCGACATTGAGGATCTTGGCGAGTTTCAGGCGGGCTTCGTGATGATCCGGGTTCAATGCCAGCTCGCGCTCCAGGGCAATGGGATCGCCGAGCTTGCGGGCTTCTTCGATCTGGTCGAGCTTCTTCAGCACCGCCTGGATGCCGGCATCCTTGGAAGCCTCTTCCGGCAACTCGCTCAGCATCTGGCGGGCCTCGCCATGCTGGTCGGCTGCGATCAGGCACTCGGCCATGCCGGCAAGCGCCTTCGCATTTTCCGGATCAGCCTGAAGGATGGCACCATAAAGCTGACCCGCTTCATTGATATCTCCAGCAGCCAGCGCTTCGGAGGCCTGCGCCAGATAAGCTTCGATTTCTGCGGTCTCATCAGCACCCGCAGGACCTGCGAGGCGATCGATGAACTGGCGAACCTGGCTTTCCGGCACCGCCCCCATGAAACCATCGGCCGGGCGGCCATTGACGAAGGCGATGACGGCCGGAATGGACTGGATGCCAAGCTGACCGGCGATCGAAGGATGATCGTCAATGTTCATCTTGACCAGTCTGACGCGGCCCTGACCTTCATTGACGACCTTTTCCAGAACCGGCGTAAGCTGCTTGCACGGACCGCACCAGGGCGCCCAGAAATCGACCAGCACCGGCTGATTGCGCGATTCCTCTAGAACATCCTTCGCGAAATTCGCCGTTGTGGTGTCCTTGATATAGCCACCGGCCGCTGTCGCAGGCTGGGGTGCTGTACCGTAGCTCGCCGTTGCCGACATCTGGTTGCCGAAAGAACCGTTGTAGGGATTGTCGCTGCCGCTCATGGATATCTCCCGCCGCGCCGATCTGCCGGCGTCTCTTGTAGCGCTAAAATCGTATGTCAGCACGTCACTTTCAAGACAAGCGGCTTATGCCCCGTCGCTTCCATAAATCGTATCAGGTCGGCACTGCCGATCGAAGTGGTCGCGTCGTTGGAGAGCGGATGGCAGTTGATGATGTCGTCATGCATCAGATCCGCATCGAGCACGAAGGTGACATTGTTACCGGTATCGTTGATCGCACCGAGCGCAGTAACCGCGCCCGGAATGACGCCCAGATATTCCATCAACTTTTCAGGCTTGCCGAAGGACACGCGGCCGGAGGCACCGATGATGGTGTGGACCTGCTTAAGGTCGACAGCGGCATTTTCCTCCACCGTCAGCAGGAAATAACGATCTTTCTTGTCCCTCACGAAGAGGTTCTTGGTGTGGCCCCCGGGAATCTCGTCCCGCAGCGCCACCGATTCGGCAACAGTGAAGACAGGGGCATGATCTTTGGTGCTGTGGGCGATGCCGATTCCGTCGAGAAAGGCGAAAAGATCCTGGCGAGTCTTGGGCTTGTTTTCGGTCATCGTCATTCCATCAGACAGGAAAAGGTAGATTGGATTGTCTGCTTACGTCCGCCTCATCAACTTGGCAATCTTCAGGACCGACGCATTGCCCTGCATTCGCGGCGTTTCCGAAGCCGGTTTTCCACCGCCAAAACTTTTCTTCGTTTTTCCGTCATTTCCCTGTTGCATTTGAAAATCGTTTGGGCGATATAGCGCCCGTCGCCGCAAGGTGGCGCCCACGGTCCGCTACTTACTACCCCGGACCGGCGTGGATTTGAGCGGGTGTAGCTCAGGGGTAGAGCACAACCTTGCCAAGGTTGGGGTCGAGGGTTCGAATCCCTTCGCCCGCTCCAGTTTTCCCAATATGGCTTACGCATACCGGAGCTTAAAACGTCTTTATGACGTGCGCTTGGTGTTGCCACCGGCCGCGCAGTGAATCGCCATCACCGGCTTCGTCAGGACAAAAGCAGGCCAAGTATCAATCGATACCCGATGCCGGAAGGCATGCGTTGCTCCTTCGGTCACCTTTCCGCAGACAAATTTGCGGCGTTCGATTGATCCAACTCAATGCAAAATGCGGTAGTATCCGATTAGGCTTCTTGAGCTTTGTTGGGAGAATTCTTCGCGCAAGCGGTTACCTATGCCTACCTCTGGTATAGGCAGAGGAAGATTCCCATCGTTCAGACCTGCGGTGGATCGATATGCTCGTCAAAGATGTAATGACGACAACGGTTGTCACAGTATCACCTGACAACAACGTTCGGCGGAAGGTGTCCGTGGTGTCCGCGGCGTGGTGGAGCATTTCCCGGAATCTCCTCCTCAATAATACCCCAGCATCGACATGAGACTGCATCGGCCTTCGTGAAACAGGCCAACGAGATTCAGCAATGTTATTTTGATTGGGAGACTCAGATGGCTTCACCTGAAACGGCAGTCATGAACAAACCAGCCTCAATCGCGTCGTCTGGAAAGACCCCGCTTTCCACTGAGGAACTCCGCCTGATGGAGGCCTATTGGCGGGCATCGAACTATCTGTCTGTTGGGCAGATCTATCTGCTCGACAATCCTTTGCTCAAAAAGCCTCTCGCACGCGAACACATCAAACCGCGGTTGCTCGGCCATTGGGGAACCTCGCCAGGCCTGAACATGCTATATGTGCACCTTAACAGGGTGATCAAGCGAGACGACCTCAACATGATCTATGTGATCGGCCCTGGCCATGGCGGACCGTCGCTCGTTGCACATGCCTATCTGGAGGGGACGTACACCGAATTCTACCCGAATATTGGTCAGGACGAGGAAGGCATGAAGCGGCTGTTCAAGCAGTTCAGCTTTCCTGGTGGCATCCCGAGCCACGTTGCTCCCGAAACACCAGGGAGCATACATGAAGGTGGCGAACTCGGTTATGCGCTCAGCCACGCCTATGGAGCAGCCTTCGACAATCCCGATCTGATCGTCGCCTGTGTTGTCGGTGACGGGGAGGCTGAAACCGGACCGCTTGCGACGGGATGGCATGGCAACAAATTCCTCAATCCAGCCCGTGACGGATGCGTTCTGCCGATCCTGCACCTCAATGGCTACAAGATCGCCAATCCCTGCTTCCTTGCCCGTATTCCCAAGGAGGAATTGCTGAAGTTCTTTGAGGGCATGGGATATGCGCCCCTCTTCGTGGAGGGCCATGAGCCAGACAAGGTGCAGCAACAGCTTGCCGCGGCCATGGACACCGCCGTCGCCAGGATCAAGGCGATCTGGTCGGAAGCGCGGGACAAGGGAAATGTCAGCCGGCCGGCGTGGCCGATGATCATCTTCCGCACGCCGAAGGGCTGGACCTGCCCGGAGGAAATCGACGGCAAGAAATGCGAAGACTATTGGCGCTCGCATCAGGTTCCGATGGGCGACATGGACAAAGCGGAACATATCAAGGTGCTTCGTCACTGGATGAAGACCTACAGGCCCGAAGAACTTTTCGACGACGATGGCAGACTGCGTGCTGAACTGGCCGCGCTGGCACCGACCGGACATCGCCGGATGAGCGACAATCCGCACGCAAACGGTGGTCTGTTGTTACGAGATTTGAAGATGCCGGATTTCCGCGATTACGCCGTCTCGGTTCCCAAGCCCGGATCGGTGACCGCAGAATCCGCTCGCGTCATGGGCAAGTTCCTGCGCGATGTGATGAAACTGAATCTTGGCAGCAAGAACTTTCGGCTGTTTAGCCCCGATGAGAACAATTCCAACCGTTGGCAGGACGTGCTGGAAGTGACGGATCGCTGCTATATGGCCGAGATCTACCCCGAGGACGATCATCTGTCGCCCGACGGCCGCGTCATGGAGGTCCTGAGCGAGCATCAATGCCAGGGCTGGCTTGAAGGCTATCTGCTGACTGGCCGTCACGGCTTTTTCTCCTGCTACGAGGCGTTTATTCACATCATCGACTCGATGTTCAATCAGCACGCCAAATGGCTGAAGGTGTGCAACCACATCCCTTGGCGGCGGCCAATCGCCTCGCTCAACTACTTCCTGAGTTCGCATGTGTGGAGACAGGATCACAACGGCTTTTCTCATCAGGATCCGGGCTTCATCGACCATGTGATCAACAAGAAGGCAGAGATCATCCGGGTCTATCTTCCGCCGGATGCCAATACGCTCCTGTCCGTTACCGATCATTGTCTGCGCAGCCGCAACTATGTGAACGTGGTGGTGGCGGGCAAGCAACCCGCCCCGCAATGGCTCACGATGGATGAGGCCATCAAGCACTGCGCCGAAGGTCTCGGTATTTGGGAATGGGCCAGCAATGACCGGGACTCGGAACCCGACGTGGTCATGGCCTGCTGCGGCGATGTGCCGACCTTGGAGACGCTCGCAGCCGTACAGCTGATCCGTGAGCACCTTCCCCAAGTGAAGGTGCGGGTCATCAATGTCGTCAATCTGATGAAGCTGCAGCCCTCGAGCGAACATCCTCACGGACTTTCGGATCCTGACTTCGACGCGTTCTTCACAAAGGACAAGCCGATCATCTTCGCATTCCACGGATACCCCTGGTTGATCCACCGGCTGACTTATCGACGAACCAACCATAAAAACCTGCACGTCCGAGGATATAAGGAAGAGGGAACAACCACGACGCCGTTCGACATGGTCGTTCTGAACCAGCTCGATCGCTTTCATCTCGTCGAAGACGTCATCGATCGGCTACCGCAACTTGGCGCGCGCGCGGCCTATTTCAAGCAGGCAATCCGCGGGAAGCTGATCGAGCACCGGCAATATATCGAGGCGCATGGTGATGATATGCCTGAGATCAGCGGCTGGGCATGGGGCGTCAAGAGCGCGGGGAAAATGAAGGCGGCGACCTCCACAGAGGGAGACAATGCCTAATAGACGCGTTGCGCGTAAACGATCATGCCGGCAGGCGTCCGGCCAAGGCCGCCTCCGGTTGTCCGACGAAACCATCTGATCTCCTCGGCTACCCTATCATGTCGGAATTACTGTCAACCGATCCCGAATTGAACCGAATGCCGACGGATGAGGACCTCGGTCGCCTTCAGTTCACGACCTTGCTCTATTATCTGCAATGCACGAATCCGGACAATGGATTGGTTCGCGACAAGACACAGGCGGGCGCACCGGCGAGCATCGCCGCCATCGGCATGGCTCTTGCGACCATTCCTGTCATAGTGGAGCGCGGAGTCGTCATTCGCGAGTTTGCCGCCAAGATCGCCCGACGCCGCTTGGAATTCCTGATGTCCTGCCACCAGGGGCCGGAACCTGATGCGTCCGGCTACAAGGGTTTCTTCTACCATTTCCTCGACATTGAGACGGGGCGACGGGTCTGGCAATGCGAATTGTCAACGATCGACTCGGCTTTCCTGTTCGCCGGCGCTCTGACCGTCGCAGCCTATTTCGATGCAGACACCGAGGACGAGGCGAAGGTTCGCGCACTTGCCAAATCGCTGTATGAGCGAGTGGACTGGAATTGGGCTCGCGACCACGGGGCTACGCTCACCCATGGTTGGCGACCGGAAAGCGGATTCATTCCATATCGGTGGCGCGGCTATGACGAAGGCCTGCTTCTTTACATTCTCGGACTAGGCTCACCGAGCCACCCTCTGCCGCCTGAAAGCTTCACGGCCTATACGGAGAGCTACGAATGGCGGAATATCTTCGGACGTGAATTGCTCTATTCCGGTCCGCTCTTCACGCACCAGCTTTCACATATGTGGATCGATTTTCGTGAAATTCGCGATAAATTCATGCGCGGGCACGACAGCGACTATTTCCAGAACAGCCGGCACGCCACGTTCGTTCAGCAGGGATACGCCATTCGCAACCCGCTGAACTTTAAAGGCTACGGCGAACATTGCTGGGGTTTCACGGCAAGCGATGGGCCTGGCTGGATCAAGCGAAACATAGACGGCGTCGATAGGGAATTCTTCGACTACGTCGCCCGGGGCGCTCCCTATGGGCCGGATGATGGAACGGTATCCCCCTGGGTTGTGGTTGCCTCGCTGCCATTTGCGCCGGAAATCGTCATCCCGACCGTGCGAAACTTTGCCCGCATGAAACTGGGCATGACGCGACTTTACGGGTTTAGGCCGTCGTTCAACCAGACATATACGACTGGCGACAACAACGACGGATGGTGGGTCAGCCCCTACCATTTCGGGATCGACCAAGGTCCCGTCGTCCTGATGATCGAAAACTACCGAACCGGCTTGCTGTGGAACATCATGCGTCGATGCGAGCCGGTGGTGGTCGGACTAAGACGAGCAGGGTTTTCAGGCGGCTGGTTATGATGGTCGTGCCGAATCCGCCCCAACTTCCTGACACACAACCGGCTAGCGCACAGCACTGCAGACGACCTGAGGTTTCAAAGAACCAAGCTGCGTGACAGTCAGGCTTTCTGTTTTTGATCGATCCACCTCCAGGAACCGTCCGAAACATATTCCAGAACGGCATCATAGGATGAGCGCGGGGCACCCGGCTCGGCGAAGTTGACGCACGCGATCCTTCTTTCGGCCAGGAGCCCGAGGATAGCGGTCAGAAGTTCGTGACCGAAGATGGCATCGGCTTTTTCCAGAATAATGTATGACGGAGTGGCTATGATCGCGCTTGCAAGTGCGACGAGCTGTTGTTCACGCGGCGACAGCAACGTGGACCAGTCTTGCTCGCTGTCCAGATCGCTGGGTGTCAAACCGCGTGCAAGGCCGAGATTCCTCAGCAAAGCGAGGATTTGGTCATCCGTTTCCTCTATCGAGCGCTCCGCCGGCGCCAGGATCTGGCGCAGGGTTCCCGGACCCGAATAGGCCCGCTGACCGAGAAACCGCACATGTTGACGGGGTGGGATGACGATGCGCCCGGTCCCTGACGGATTAAGTTCTGCCGTGGCCCGGAATAAAGCGGTGGCCGCGGCCTCACTTTCTCCAGCAACGATCACTCGCGTATCTGTCGGGATGAGAACCGACAAATCCTTTACCAATGCCTCTCCTGTCGGCGACCTCAGCGTCAGATGTTCATAGCTAAGGCTCCCCTCAGCCTCGACGAGTTCGAGACTGATGTCTGCTGGGCTGCTGGGCTCCTCGATCGCTTCCAAAAGGGAACTGAGACGCGCCACGACGGTCGCGAAATTCGAGATCGAGTTGAATTGTGCGACGATGAATGAGAACGCACCGACAAGCATGGCAAAGGCCGCCGCCGACTGCGTGATGACACCAAATTCCATGTCACCGCGCATGAACGCGGGTGCGATGATAACGACAGGAATGATCTGTATCATCCAATTGTAGCCGGTGGTGAAGAAACCAACATTGCGATTGATGCCAATTATCCGCCTGAAGTTTGCAGCGACGCTATCAAACTGCTTGAGGAGCCGATCTATGTGGCGTAGCTCGGAGCCCCCGATCATGATCGATTCCGTATTTTCGCGAACACGGATCAGCTCGGACCGGAAGGCCGCTTCGCGATCGAGCTGGTTATAGTTCAGGTCGATCAAAGGTCGTCCCAACATGATCGTCATAAACGACCCGAAGGCCGCGTAGATAACCGCCGTAAAGAAGAGAAGCGGACTGATCAGCCACAACACGCTCGAAAAGGTGAAGACCGTCAATACGCTGCTGAGCAGCATAAGCAGAAAGGAGAGCGTCGTCGTCGTGAACGCTTTGACATCCTCAGCGATCCGCTGATCAGGATAGGAAACTTTACCCTGAATGCCGAGCCGGTGGAACGTACCGTCGGTCATATAAACGCTGATTGCACGACGGGTGAGGTGTTCTCGCCAAAGCAAAGCCAGTCGTTCTTCGGCGAAGCGGGCAATCACCGATACGACCGTCGAAGCAGCAAAAGCGCCAGCGTAGAGGATCGCCTGGCGAACAAATTCGGCAGTCTGCCTTTCAGCGATCGCAGTCATGAAATGCCGGCCGACGAAACTGTTGACGACATTCAGAGCACTGATACCGGCAAAAAGAGCGATCAGCGATGCGAGAAGGAACCCGGCTCGTCCACCGACATCGGATGTCATGAACAATTTGATCGCGTGGATGAACCGCGTCGCCGTCAACTTGAGCAGAATTTGCTGCTGGCCCATAGTTGCCTCCAACTTATGCTTGGACGAACTATAGCGCGAAAAACGTGCGACAGAGAACGGCGCGCGAGCGGATGAGCCAGCCTTCTCCATGGCGGGCTCCCAACCGGGATATGACTCCTAAACGATCGATCCTGCGCAACGCAAGACGCGTTGCATCTATCTGCTATTTTCGCGGATCGAGCAGGCCGAAAGCGGCGCAAACAGCGCTCCGGCACAACCTAGTGCGAATTGGCGAGCGCTAATAAATTTCTTGCGTATGATATCCATAGATTCACCCTCTTTTGATTCTTGAAACCGCCCTTTTGGTCCGCCTTGATCAATTTTTGTAATTTATATTGATTGATTGGTTCATTTTGTGAACTTATTGTCGAGGCGAAATCACAAGCAGTAGGATCAGGAATTTTAATGTTCAACTCATCGCAGCGCGAGCTTCTGCGGGTCATAAGCGAGTCCGGTCCCCTCAGCCGGACCGATCTCGCATCTGCGATCGGGCTGAGCAAAGCGGCGATGAGCGGCATTGCCCGCGAGTTGATCGATCGCGGCGTTCTACATGAAACGGAAACGGTCTACGGCCAGGGCCGCCCCTCCGTCCTGCTCGACCTGAAGCCGGAATGCGCCTTCTTCATCGGCATATCGCTTCTGGAAGATCCTGCGCCGATGATCCTCAGCGATCTTAACGGCAATATCATCGCCCGCCAGCAGTTGCCCTATTCCCGCGATCCCAAGGTCATCGCCAATGCCATCACCTCCAGCCTGCCGGAAATCCTGAAGGGCCAAACGCAGGCAAGCTCGAAGCTAGCCGGCATCGGCGTGGCGCTGTCGGGCTTCGTCGATGAAAAGCAGGCGACCTGCGTACAATCCACCCTTCTTGGCTGGCAGGATGTGCCGCTCGCCGAAATCATCCGCCAGGCAAGTGGCGTCGATACTTTCATCGAAAACGACGCCAAGGCCGTGGCCGTCAGCGAGAAGCTCTTCGGCATTGCCCGCGACACGCCGAATTTCTCGGTCGTGTCACTGGGAGACGGTATCGGCTGCGCCCATTTCATCGACGGCAGACTCTATCGCGGCAATCATGGCGGTGCCGGCGAAATCGCCCATGCGACGATCGACCCCGGCGGCGCGCCCTGCCGCTGCGGCAAGCGCGGCTGTCTCGATACGATCGCCTCCATGAAAGCGATCAAGGAGATGACGCGGGCCGCCGGGCTAAAATGCACCTCGCTGTCGGAACTGGAAGAAGAAGCCTCGCACGGCACCGCCGAAGCGATCGCCATCATCCACAAGGCGGGCGCCGCGCTCGGGCTGGCGATCTCGCATCTGATCCAGATGAACGATCCCGGCATGATCCTCATCACCCACATCGAGGGCTCCTTCGACGGCCTGTTCGGCACGGTCGTGCAACAGGCGATCGAAGCCAATGTTCTTCCCCGTTACGCAGGCACAACGCCGATCCGCACCCGCCGCGTCGACAGCGACGTCTGGGCACGGGGCGCTGCCAGCATCGCTGCCCATAATTTTCTGATTGGTCCCAAGATAAGCTGAGGTTTCCCATGCGCATCGCCGTCGGTGGCATTCACATCGAATGCAGCACGTACAATCCCGTCCTGAACGAGGAGAAGGACTTCCGGGTGGTGCGCGGCGAGGGACTGCTGACCGCTCCATATTTTGCGTTTTTGAAGGATTACGACGCCGAATTCCTGCCGACGATCCATGCCCGCGCCATTGCCGGCGGCCCTGTCGCGCGCCACACCTACGAGGCCTTCAAGGCCGAATTCCTGGAACGCTTAAAGCCGCTTCTGCCACTCGACGGCCTCTATCTCGCCATGCACGGCGCCATGTATGTCGAAGGCATGGAGGATGCGGAAGGCGACTGGATCAGCGCTGCCCGCGCGCTCGTCGGCGACGATTGTACAGTTTCGGCAAGTTACGACCTGCACGGCAACGTCACCCAGCGCATCCTCGATGCGATCGACATGTACTCTACCTACCGCACCGCGCCGCATATCGATGTCGAGGAGACGATGCGCCGTTCGGTTTCGATGCTGGTGAAGAGCCTGAAGAGCGGTGTGAAACCCACCCTGCTTTGGGCACCGATCCCGGTCGTCCTGCCGGGCGAACGCACGAGCACCGTGGATGAACCGGCAAAGAGCCTCTATGCCGAACTGCCCGGCATCGATGCACTCGATGGCGTCTGGGATGCCTCGCTGATGGTCGGTTATGTCTGGGCCGACGAGCCCCGCGCCACCGCCGCCGCCATCATGACCGGCACGGACTGTGCCGTTCTGGAGCGTGAGGCAAAGCGTATAGCAAAGGCCTATTGGGACGTACGCGAGGAATTCGTCTTCGGCTGCGAGACCGGCTCGATCGAGGCATGCGTCACCAAGGCGATCGCTAGCCCGACCGGCCCCGTCGTGCTTGCCGAATCCGGCGACAACCCGACCGGCGGCGGTGTGGGCGATCGTGCCGACGTCCTTGCCGAACTGATCGCTAAGGGCGCCACCGGCGTTGTCTTCGCCGGCATTGCCGACAAGGCGGCAACGGAAGCCTGCTATGCGGCCAACGTCGGCGCTACGCTGGACCTGACCGTCGGCGCCTCGCTCGATACCAAGGGCAGCAAGCCGGTGACGGGACGCTTCACGGTGAAGTTCCTGCACGAAACCGGCGACGCAGCCGATCGGCAGGCCGTCGTTTCCATCGGCGGCATCGATCTGGTGCTCTCCGCCAAGCGCCGCCCCTATCACAACATCGTCGATTTTACCCGCCTCGGTCTTGATCCGCGCACGGCAAAGATCGTCGTCGTCAAGTCGGGTTATCTCTCGCCGGAACTCGCACCGATCGCCAATCCCAACCTCATGGCGCTCTCGGTCGGTGTCGTCGACCAGTTCGTCGAGCGCCTGCCGCGCCTGCGCAAGCAGCACCCGACCTATCCTTTCGACAAGGATTTCGGCTTCGAGCCGCAAGCTTTCCTATCGGCACGCTCCGCGAACCGCTGAGGTTTGATAGGCGAACCAATTGATTTTTGGTACCGCACGTTTGTCTAGCGTGCAGTTCTCATCAAAACGTGTGCGTACCTTTGGATCTGTCGCAAATATAGGCCATACGATCAATAAACAGGCAGATATTTATTTGCACAAAAAAGCGCTTGACGATCCGCTGGATTTGGTTTGCATTGAACCAATATTAAATTGGTTCAGCCAATCATGGACGATACGCAAGGCAATTCGAACTACGCGCTGGAGAAGCTGAGGGCTCTCCTGCAGTCGGATAGTCTCGATGCCGATGGCAAGCTGCCAACCGAACGTACGCTCTCCGAAATCCTCGGCGTCAGCCGCCGCTCGATCCGTCGCGCGCTGGAAGTGCTGGAGGCCGAGGGTCGCATCTGGCGCCGGCAAGGCTCCGGCACCTTTGCCGGCAAGCGGCCGGACGGTTGGAGCAACCATGTCGATTCCATCGTCGCCGACACCGATCTCATGGAAATCATGGAAGTGCGCCTGCGCGTTGAACCTCAGCTTGCACAACTTGCTGCTATGCGCGCCAAGGTAGCCGATGTCGAGCGGATGCATGATCTGGTGAAGAAGATCTATGAAAGCACGGATGCCGACGGCCGCGAACTCTGGGATGGCGCGCTGCATCGCCAGATCGCCCAATGCGCCGGCAACACATTCTTCCTCATGATCTTCGACGTCATCAACCGCGTGCGCCAGGACGAAGCCTGGCAGGCGATCCGCGAGCGCGCCCGCAGCGCCAGCCGCACGCGCGAAGTCACCCATGGCCAGCACACAGCCATCGTCGATGCTATCGCCGCCCGCGATCCGGGAAAAGCCGGCGAAGCCATGCGCCAGCACCTGCTGACGCTGCAGGAAAGCCTCATCCGCATTACCTCTCTCGACCACAGCGAGACGGAGGTCGAGAAGGAACCCACCTGAGCGGGGAAACGGCACGGCGGAGATAACCGACGGCTCGACACGACAATCGTGAAACAAAAACATAACAGAGGAGAATGAAATGAAATTCGCCAGATTGCTGACATCAGCCGCAGCGGTAGCGCTTTTTGCGCTTCCCGCTGTCGCGACCGAACTGAAAATCGGCCTGCAGGACGATGCCGACGTGCTCGATCCCGCGCAGTCGCGCACCTTCGTCGGTCGCATCGTCTATACCGCGATGTGCGACAAGCTCGTCGATGTCTCGCCCGACCTGAAGATCGTGCCGCAGCTTGCGACCGAATGGAACTGGTCGGCTGACGGCAAGGCACTCACCATGAAGCTTCGCCAGGGCGTGAAGTTCCAGGACGAGACACCCTTCAACGCCGAAGCCGTCGTCGCCACCATCGAGCGCAACATGACCCTGCCGGAATCGCGTCGCAAGAGCGAGCTGAGCTCCGTCGAGAAGGTCGAGGCGTCAGGCGAATATGAAGTCAAGTTCACGCTGAAGAGCCCAGATGTCACCCTGCTGGCCCAACTTTCCGACCGTGCGGGCATGATCGTCTCGCCGAAGGCCGCAAAGGAACTCGGCGCGAAGTTCGGCGACCATCCCGTCTGCGCCGGCCCCTTCAAATTCGTCGAACGCGTCCAGCAGGACCGTATCGTGCTCGAAAAGTTCCAGGACTACTGGAACAAAGACAATGTCTTCATCGACAAGCTTACCTATCTGCCGATCCCGGATTCGACCGTACGCCTCGCCAACCTGCGCTCCGGCGATCTCGATATGATCGAACGCCTGGCTGCCACCGACGCCGAGACGGTCAAGAGCGACCCGAACCTCGTCTACAAGGATGTCGTCAATACCGGCTGGCTCGGCATCTACACCAATGTCGGCAATGGCGTGCGCGCCGACAACCCGATGGGCAAGGACAAGCGCCTGCGCCAGGCCTTCTCGTTGGCAATCGACCGCGATGCCGCCATGCAGATCGTCTTCGAAGGCACCGGCGTTGCCGGCAACCAGCCCTTCCCGCCGAGCAGCCCGTGGTTCGACAAGAATGTTCCGGTTCCGGCCCGCGACGTCGAAAAAGCCAAGGCCCTCGTCAAGGCGGCAGGCTTCGACCGCATTCCGGTTGAAATGCAGGTGTCGAACAGCCCGGTGGTCATGCAGATGATGCAGATCATCCAGTCCATGGTCGCCGAAGCCGGCTTCGACCTGACCCTGAAGACAACGGAATTTGCCACCCTGCTCAACGAGCAGACCGCCGGCAACTATCAGCTCAGCCGCTCCGACTGGTCCGGCCGAGTCGATCCTGACGGCAATATCCAGCAGTTCGTCACCTGCGGCGCCGGCCTGAACGACAGCAAATATTGCAATGCCGATGTCGACAAGTTGCTGAACGAGGCTCGCCAGTCCCCTGACGATTCCGTGCGCAAGCAGAAATACGATGCCGCAACCACGATCCTCAATGACGATTTGCCGATCATCTTCCTCGGCCACCAGTCCTGGATCTGGGCGCTGCACAAGAACATCACCGGCTTCGTTGCTTCGCCCGACGGCATGATCCGCCTCGTCGGCGTGAAGAAGGAAGGCTGATAGCCGCACGCTTCAGGAACGCGGCGATCCTCGCCGCGTTCCGCTGATGGTATCGGAGCGCCCATGTACAGGTTCATCGCCAAGCGGCTGCTGGTCGCCATTCCAACTCTGCTGATCATTTCGGTCTTCGTCTTCTCCCTGCAGAAACTTCTGCCGGGCGATCCGGTCCTAGCCATGGCCGGCGAAGAGCGCGATCCGCAGGTGCTGGAATTCCTGCGGGAAAAATATCACCTCAACGATCCCGTCCCCTACCAGTATTTCTACTGGCTGGGCTCGGCCCTGAAGGGCGATCTCGGCATTTCGCTGCGCACCAACCAGCCGGTTCTCGAACTGGTGGCCGAGAAACTACCGGTTACCGTCCAGCTCGCCATCATGTCGATGATCTTCGCCTTCGTCATCGGCGTGCCGATGGGCATCCTGGCGGCTGTCAAGAAAAATACGATCATCGATTATCTCGCCAACATCATCGCATTATCCGGCCTGTCGATCCCGAATTTCTGGCTCGGCATCATGCTGATCCTGCTGATCTCGGTGAACCTCGGCTGGCTTCCAGCCTCGGGTTACGAGCCCTTCTTCTCCAATCCGCTGCGCTCGATCGAGACCATGCTGATGCCCTCCTTCGTGCTCGGCAACGCGCTTGCCGCCACGCTGATGCGCCACACCCGCTCGGCGATGTTGAGCGTCTTGAGCGCCGACTACATCCGTACCGCCCGTGCCAAGGGGCTTCCGGAAAGCTCCGTCGTGCTGGAACACAGCTTCCGCAACGCGGTCCTGCCGATCGTCACACTGACCGCTCTGCTTTTTGGCGAACTTCTCGCCGGCGCAGTTCTCACGGAGCAGATTTTCACCATTCCAGGCTTTGGAAAGCTCATCGTCGATGCCGTCTTCAACCGCGATTACGCTGTCGTCCAGGGGGTCGTCATCTGCACGGCGATCGGCTTCATCCTGATGAACCTCGTGGCCGATGTGCTCTACGTTCTCCTCAATCCGCGCATGAGGGCTTCGCTATGACCGCAATCGATCAAGTCGTTGCCGCACCCATCGCCTCAACCGAGCAGCGTGCGCCGAGCCGCGCCTGGCGCAAGCTCAAAGCTAACAAGGGCGCGCTCGTCGGCCTCGCCATCATCGCCTTCTTCGCCATCCTTGCCATCATCGCGCCACTCCTGCCGCTCCCCGATCCGAATGCCACGAGTTGGTCGATGATCCGCAAGGCACCGTCAGCGGCCCATTGGCTCGGCACCGACGACATTGGCCGCGATATTCTCTCCCGCATGATCTGGGGCGCGCAGGCCTCGCTGATGGCCGGCGTCTTTTCCGTGGCGATCGCCGTTCTCATCGGCGTGCCCTTCGGCCTGATCTCAGGCTATTTCGGCGGCTGGATCGACATGATCATCTCCCGCATCACCGAAGCCTTCCTCGCAATGCCTTTCCTGATCACCGCGATTGCGCTTGCCGCCTTCCTCGGTCCGAGCCTCAGCAACGCGATGATCGCGATCGGCCTTTCGGCAATGCCTATCTTCGTGCGGTTGACGCGTGGCCAGGTACTGGCGGTCAAGACAGAGGAATATATCGAAGGCGCGCGCTCCATCGGTCTTCGCCATTTCAGCATCATCACCCGTTACATCCTGCCGAATGTTTTCGCACCTATCCTCGTGCAGGCGACGCTGACGATCGCGACCGCCATCATCGCCGAAGCCAGCCTCTCCTTCCTCGGCCTCGGCCAACAACCGCCCGCGCCGAGCTGGGGCTCGATGCTGAACGTCGCCAAGAATTTTCTCAGCCAGGCGCCCTGGATGGCGATGTGGCCGGGCATTGCCATCTTCCTCGTCGTTATCGGTTTCAATCTCTTGGGCGACGGCCTGCGCGATGCGCTCGATCCGCGCGAAGCATGACTCTTCGAAAGGACATATGAAATGACCGCATTTACGACCCGCCCCGAAATTCTGGGCACGTTCGGCGTCGTCACCTCAACGCACTGGATCGCCTCGGCGGTCGGCATGAGCATCCTGGAAAAAGGCGGCAATGCCTTCGATGCGGCGGTTGCGACCGGCTTCACCTTGCAGATCTTGGAGCCGCACCTCGTCGGTCCCGGTGGAGACATGCCGGCAATCATCTATTCGAAGAAAAAGGACAAGGTCGAGGTCATCTGCGCGCAGGGTCCTGCTCCCGCAGGAGCCACCATCGAACACTATACGTCTGAGGGCCTAAAACTCATCCCGGGCGACGGCCTGCTCGCAACCGTCATTCCCGGTTCCTTCGACGGCTGGATGCTGATGCTGCGCGACTACGGCAGGATGAGTGTGCGCGACGTGCTCGAGCCGGCGATCTACTACGCCGAAAACGGCCATCCGCTGCTGCCCCGCGTTTCGGCCACCATCAAGGGGCTTGCCGAATTCTTCGAAAAGGAATGGCCGACCTCCTACGACACCTGGGTGCCGGGAGGCTCTGTTCCGGAGCCGAATTCCAACTTCAAGAACCCGGTTCTGGCCGAGACCTGGAAGCGCATCATCTCCGAGGCGGAAGCAAAGCAAAACCGCGAGGCGCAGATCGAAGCCGCCCGAGACGCCTTCTATCGCGGCTTCGTCGCCGAGAAGATCGCAGACTATCTAAAAAACGCGGAAGTGATGGATGCAAGCGGCAGCCGGCATAAGGCAGTGCTGACGGCGGATGACATGGCGAACTGGTCGGCAACGATCGAGGAGCCGCAGACCTACGACTATCACGGCTGGACGGTCGCCAAGATCGGCCCCTGGGGCCAAGGTCCGGTCTTCCTGCAGACCCTGTCGATCCTCAAGGGCATGGACATCGCCGCAATGGCGCCTGATGGCGCCGACTTCGTCCATACCGTGACCGAAGCCATGAAGCTCGCCTTCGCCGATCGAGAGGTCTACTACGGTGATCCCAAATTCGGCGAGGTGCCGCTCGATCAGCTTCTGTCAGACACCTACGCCGCCGTCCGCCGCAAACTCATTACGAACGAAGCATCCTTCGACCTGCGTCCCGGAAAACTGGCGGGCTTCGAGCAGCAATATGACGTAACGATGGAGATGCTCGGCGCAGATTCCAAGACAGGCGCAGTCTACGAGCCGACCATGGCGCATCTGACGGAAAAGCGCGGCGACACCGTCCATATCGATGTCATCGACCGCGAAGGCAACATGGTCTCGGTCACGCCCTCAGGCGGCTGGCTGCAGTCCTCGCCGATCATTCCGGGCCTTGGCTTCTGCCTGAATTCGCGTGCCCAGATGTTCTGGCTGAGGCCCGGCCTGCCGACGTCGCTCACTCCCGGCAAGCGCCCGCGCACGACGCTGACACCTTCGCTCGCCCTTTACGAAGGCCGCCCGACACTTGCCTTCGGCACGCCGGGCGGCGATCAGCAGGAACAGTGGCAGCTCTCCTTCTTCCTGCGCTATGTCCATCACAAGATGAACCTGCAGGCGGCGATCGACCAGCCGCTCTTCCACACCTCGCATTTCCCCGGCTCCTTCTATCCGCGCACGCGTGAACCCGGCGGCCTGATGGTGGAAGGCAATTTCAGGATCGATGTGCTCGATAACCTGCGCGCCCGCGGCCACGCGCTCACCGTCTCCGAGCCCTGGACCATTGGTCGCCTAACGGCTGCCCGCCGCGATACCGATGGATTGCTGCGCGCCGCAGCCACGCCGCGCCTGATGCAGGCCTACGCGATTGGGAGGTAAGTATGACCTGGTCCATGGTCGCCCGCGATCCCCAGACTGGTTATCTCGGCATAGCCGTCGCCACCCGTTTCTTTGCGGTCGGCGGGCTGGTGCCGCATATCCGCGGCGGCATCGGTGCGGTCGCCACTCAGGCTTTCGTCAGCCCACTCTACGGCACGGATGGCCTTGTCCTGCTTGCCGGCGGCAAGGCGCCGGATGAGATCATCGCCGAACTGACCAGTCGCGACGCCGGTCGCGACCAGCGCCAGTTTCACCTGATCGATGCCGCCGGCCGCAACGCTGCTTTTACCGGCACGAAATGCATCGACTGGGCCGGTCATCTGGTGGACGACAACATCTCCGTCGCCGGCAACATGCTGGCTGGTCCCGAGGTCGTCGCTCAGACGCTTGCCGCCTACAAGAAGGCGATGGACAAGCCCTTCATCGCGCGCCTGCTCGAAGCCATGCAGGCCGGCGAGGATGCCGGCGGCGACAAGCGCGGCAAACAGTCCGCCGCCCTCCTCGTCCACCGCGACCAGGATTATCCCTGGCTCAGCATCCGCGCGGACGATCATCCCGATCCGCTCGCCGAACTGCACCGTCTCTATGCCGTAGCGCAGGAGCGCTACATGCATGTTGCCGAGACCATGGCTACGAAAGCCAATCCTGACGGAATGATTGACAGGCGCGAGATCGATGAAAAGATCGCAGCGCTGGAAGCCGCGCGCATTGCGGAAGGGCGGCCATCGGCCTCCTTCGCTACGCCTTTGAAGACCTGAAAGCCCGACCATCCGGTATAAAAAAGAATAAGGGAACGAAATGAGTGATCAGCCTGCAGCATCCGTCTCTCCGGTTCTTTCCGTCCGGAACCTGACGACCTCCTTCCTCGCCGACGGTGAATGGAAATCCGTCGTCCGCAACGTCTCCTTCGATGTCATGCCGGGGGAAACGGTAGCCATCGTCGGCGAGAGCGGTTCGGGCAAGAGCGTCACCTCGCTCTCCATCATGCGCCTGCTTGCCAAAGGCTCGAGCCGTGTCGAAGGCAGCATCACGCTCAATGGCCGTGACATCCTTTCGCTCTCCGACAGCGATATGCGCGCGGTCCGCGGCAAGGAGGCAGCCATGATCTTCCAGGAGCCGATGACCAGCCTGAACCCGATCTTCACCATCGGCAGGCAAATTTCCGAAGCGCTCACCTGCCATGGTGATATCAGCAGGGCTGACGCGCGGGCTGAAACCATCCGCCTTCTGGAGAAGGTCCGCATTCCCAATGCCGCCTCCCGCTTCGACGAATATCCGCACCAGTTTTCCGGCGGCATGCGCCAGCGCGTGATGATCGCCATGGCGCTCGCATCGCGGCCGAAGCTTTTGATCGCCGACGAGCCGACCACCGCGCTCGACGTGACGATTCAGGGCCAAATCCTCGATCTCATCAAGGTGCTGCAGGAAGAGGAGGGCATGTCCGTTCTCTTCATCACCCATGACATGGGCGTGGTCGCCGAGATCGCCGATCGCACCATCGTCATGTATCGCGGCGAGGCGGTCGAAACCGGTATGACGGATGATATCTTCAACCGCGGTAAGCACCCTTATACGCGTGCTTTGCTTTCCGCCGTGCCGCGTCTCGGCTCGATGGACGGGCAAAAATGGCCTTTGCGCTTTCCCGTTATAGATACGGCGACGGGCGAGCGCAGTGAACCAGTGGAGGTGGCCGACACCATCGACCGTCGCAAGACGCCGATCCTTGAGGTGAAGAACCTCGTCACCCGCTTCGATATTCGCGGTGGCCTCCTGGGCCGCAGGACAGGCGCTATTCATGCCGTCGAGAATGTCTCCTTCAACCTCTTCCAAGGCGAGACATTGGCGCTCGTTGGCGAATCCGGCTGCGGCAAGTCCACGACCGGCCGTTCGATCACCCGCCTGGTGCAGCCGAATGGCGGCTCCGTCAACCTTGACGGCTATGACGTGCTGAACCTCGATGCGACCAGACTGCGCAACATGCGCCGCAGCATCCAGATGATCTTCCAGGATCCTTTCGCGAGCCTCAATCCGCGCATGACGGTGGGAGCAGCCGTTGCCGAACCTTTCATCGAACACGGGCTGGGCACCCGAGCCCAGGCGCGCGACAAGGCCGCGGACCTGCTCGAACGCGTCGGCTTGAAGCCGGACATGATGAAGCGTTACCCGCATGAGTTTTCCGGCGGCCAGCGTCAGCGCATCTGCATCGCCCGCGCTCTTGCGCTCGACCCGAAAGTGATCGTTGCGGATGAAAGCGTCTCGGCTCTCGATGTCTCGATCAAGGCGCAGGTCTGCAATCTCCTTATGGACCTGCAGCAGAGCCTCAACCTCGCCTTCCTCTTCATCTCCCACGATATGGCTGTCGTCGAACGTGTCAGTCACCGCGTCGCGGTTATGTATCTGGGTGAAATCGTCGAAATCGGCCCGCGTGAAGAACTCTTCCGCAACCCGCAGCATCCCTACACCAAGAAACTCATGGCGGCGGTTCCCATACCGGATCCCGCCCGCCGCGGCATCCGCCGCAATCTCGGCACCGACGAACTGAAAAGCCCTGTCCGCCCCGTGGGTTACGTGCCTCCGAAGCGTCAGTTCCGCGAGGTCGTGACGGGCCATATGGTGCGGATGGAGGAAGCCGCCTGAGCCAGTCCAGCAGGTTCAACCGACAGCTTGAGAATGGTAGATATTGCGCGAGACGAACCGCATCCGGGGGTGCGGTTTAATCCCTTTTGCTGCATCGCTTATATCATTTATTCCAGATATTATTTCACTGGGAATTATTAACGCCAATTGCCGGCGTTTGTGTTCTCTTATCCTTGCGAATCAAAAAGGTTTGATTTGCCTGGGGGCAGCCACCATGTTGAAGCATGGGGCGATATAACAGTTGGGCAGGAGCACATGCTGCAACGGATTGAAGACATTGATGCCGCGCTAGTCGACAGGCTGCAGCACTCAGCGTTCAAATATTTCCTGAAATATTCCAATCCAGAAAACGGGCTTGTGCCGGATACGTCGATCCCTGGCGTGCCGGCAAGCATTGCCGCGGTCGGCTTCGGACTTTCCTCCTATCCTGTTGGCGTCGAGCGCGGCTGGATCACCCGCGCGGAAGCTGCCGAGCGCGTCTTCAACACGCTGCACTTTTTCGCCAACGCCAAACAGGGTACGGAACGCCACGCAACCGGGCATCGCGGCTTCTTCTACCACTTCCTGCACGTGAATACCGGCAACCGCGCCTGGAACAGCGAGCTTTCGACCATCGATACCGCTCTGCTCGTCGCCGGCATTCTGACCGCCGCGCAATATTTCGACGGCGAGGATGAAACCGAGACCGAGATACGCGCGCTCGCAAAATTCATCTACGAGCGCGTCGACTGGCGCTGGGCGTTGAACAAGGGCGACACTATCTCGATGGGCTGGAAGCCTTCTTCCGGTTTCCTGCGCTGGCGCTACCATGGCTTCGATGAAGCGATCCTCCTCTACACGCTGGCGCTTGCGTCACCGACCTACCCGATCCCGCAATCGAGCTATGACGCCTTCACGGCAAGCTATTCGTGGATGATCTTCAACGAGCAGCCCTATCTCTATGCCGGCCCGCTCTTCATCCATCTCTTCTCCCATGCCTGGATCGATTTCCGCGGCATCAAGGACAAGCCGATGGCTGAGCGGAACTGGGATTATTTCCGCAACACGCAGGTCGTCATCAACGTCCAGCGCGATTATGCGGAACGCAATCCCGGCCAGTTCGTCGGCTACAGCAAGGATATCTGGGGATTTACCGCTTGCGATGGCCCGCCGCCGACGCGGCGCATGCGCGGCGGCCGTAACCCGAAAGTGCTTGGTTATGCTGCCCGTGGCGCTCCGCTCGGTCCCGATGACGGCACGATCGCGCCCTGGGCATCACTCGCCTGCCTGCCTTACGACCGGCAGGCCGCCATCGACGGCACCAAGGCACTGCTGACCACCTATCCGAACCTGCTTCTGGAAGGCGGCTTCCCTGGCGGCTTCAACCCGACCGTCCAGACCAAGCGGCCGGAAGGCTGGGTCGATGACCGCACCGTCGCCATCGACCAGGGTCTCGTCGTCATGACGGTCGAGAACGAACGTTCCGACTTCATCTGGAAACTGATGCGCAAGAACGCGGTGATCCGCCTCGGCCTCGAGCGCGCCGGCTTCACCGGCGGCTGGCTGGCTGGCGAGGAGTCGGAAGAACTGGTTCTGAAGGCAGGCTAGAGAGCAATTCCAATAAAACTGCGCAGCGGTTTTCCTTCCGGAAGTGCGCGAAAAAGAGAGACAGAGCATTTCCGCATTCGAAGAAAACGGAAATGCTCTGGACCTATCGCACGAAAACATGCGCCTTGCCGGCGATATCGAGGCGAACGAGATCGCCCCGCGCCGGCAATGCTACACTTGAGGTCTTGATCAGGATCGGCGGCAGGGCGACAGCAGCAAGCGACACCGCCACCGTGCAGGTCGCGCCGCCGAATTCCACATCCACGACACGCCCGCCATATTTCGCATTCGCCTCATCGACGACGACGCGAATCTGCTCCGGCCGCAGCATGATTTCCGCTTTGCCCTGGTGGGCTCCCTCAACCGGCACATTGCCGAGCGCACAATCGGCAAAACCATTCTTGATGATCGCCGGCAGCATCACCGCATCGCCAAGGAATAGCGCCGTCTCGCGGTCACGCGGCTTGAGATACAGCGTCTGCGGCGTGCCGGCCTGCACAAGCCTCCCCTCGCGCAAGACCGCAACCTGATCAGCAAAGGATAGGGCCTCCCCCTGATCGTGCGTCACGAGGACCGCGGTAATGCCAGCCGTCTGCAGCACGCGGGCAACCGCTTTGCGCATGTTTTCGCGAAGCCCCGTATCGAGCGCCGAAAACGGCTCGTCGAGCAGCATGAGGCGCGGACGACGGCCAAGCGCACGAGCAAGCGCCACGCGCTGCTGCTGACCGCCCGAAAGCTGATGCGGACGGCGCTCCAGCATGCCGCGGTCGAGCTCCACCATTTCGAGAAGGTCGAAGATGCGCTTTTCGCGATCCGGCGCACCGCGCTCGAATCCGAAACCGATATTCTCCGCCACACTCAGATGCGGAAAGAGCGCGCCATCCTGCGAGACGATACCGATGCCGCGCTTGTGGGCAGGCACGCAGGCCGGCCCGTCAGCCAGAACCTCGCCATCGAGTATTATCCGGCCGATGTCCGGCTGTTCGAAGCCGGCGATGATGCGCAGCAACGTCGTCTTGCCGGAGCCGGAGGGACCGACGACCGCCGTGCGGCTGCCCGCCTGCACTTCAAGCGAGATGTCCTTCAAGGCTTGAACCGGTCCGTACCGCTTGCTGATAGTGTCGATCGTAAGCAGCGTCATTGGCCGGCAGTCCGTTTCGATTGAGCATAGAGCATGAGGGTAAGCGGCAGTGACAGCACGACCATCATGAAGGCATAGGGTGCCGCCGAGACATAATCGATCTCGCTGGTCAGCGACCAGAATTTCGTCGCCAGCGTGTCAACGCCATTCGGCGAGAGCATCAGCGTCGCCGTCAGCTCGTTGGTGATGCCGAGCGCTGCAAGCGCCAAACTGGCGGCAGCCCCTGGCGCAGCAAGGCGCATGGTGATCTGGCGCACTGCCTGTCCCGGCGTGCGGCCAAGCCCCATCGCCGCACGCTCCAACTCGACAGGAGCCTGCGCGATGCTGGCGCGCAAGCCGACCATGGCACGTGGCAGGAAGAGCAGCACATAGGCGACAAGCAACGTCGCAAACGTCTGGTAGAGCGGCAGTACGAGGCGGACGGTAATGGAAACAAGCGCCAAGGCCACGACGACACCCGGCAGCGAGCCGACATAATAGTGGCAGGCTTCGAGAATACGCTGGAAGCGGCCCGGCGCGCGCACCGAGAGCCAAGCCATGGGCGCTGCGGCAACCGTCGCCAGCACACCGCCTGCGATGGCGAGAACGATCGTCTGCGCGAAGGCACTCGCGACCTCGATGCGCCAGATGCCAAGCCCACCGAGATAGAGCCAGCGGCCAAGCGTGATCAGCGGCACGCCGAGGGTCAGCACTGCAAGGATGATCGGCAGCGCCACGGCCGGTACCACGAACCAGCCGAGCCGGCGTCGATCAGCCGGTCGCGCCGAGCCGGAGCCGACGCGCGCATAGCGCTCGTTGCCGCGCAGCAGAATCTCGAGACCAAGCAGGAACAGGCAGCAGCCGACGAGCACGCCGCCGAGCATGTTGGAAGCCGGGCTGTTATAGGAGGACTGGAACTGATCGACGATCGCAGTCGCGAACGTGTCGAAGCGGATCATCACGAACAGTCCGTATTCCGAAAGCAGATGCAGCGCGATCAGCAGCGAGCCGCCGCAGATCGCAAGGCGGAGCTGCGGCAGGATCGTCCGGAAAAAGACGCACCACGGATCGAGGCCGAGAGAGGCGGCGGCATCCTCGATCGCCGGATCGAGCCGACGTAGCGCCGCCGCGACCGGCAGATACAGAAACGGATAATAGGCAAGCACCGAAACGAAGGCGCCGCTTTGCAACCCGCGCATGCCCGGAAGCAGGCTCACCCAGGCATAGGAATGCACGAAGGCCGGCACGGCGAGCGGGGCAATGGCGAGCCACGCCCAGAGCCGCGCAAGCGGGATATCCGTCCGCTCTGTCAGCCAGGCGAGCGTGACGGCAAGGACGATCGACAGCGGAATGGTGATCGATTCCAGCAGAACCGTATTGACGAGAAGCTCGCCGACGCGCGGGCGGAAGACCAGCGTCTTCACCGTTTCCCAGCCGACGTCATAGGTCACCCAGGCAATGAAGCCGAGCGGCACGAGGCTGAAGATCGCCACGATGGATGCAAGGAGGACGACGGGAGCGTGCGGCATGCGCCCACGCGGCAAAACGATTGGCGTGGCCCCCGGCGCCACCGGCGCCTCATTGCCGGATGCGAGCAATCTGTTGTCCTGCAGCAAGGCCGATGCCTTCACACGCTGAAAAAGGAAGGCAACCGCCTTTGAAGAGCGGTTGCCGGATTTTGTCATGCCCTAAGGTTTTCTTGAGCCAAAAGCAATAGTTTTGGCCGGAAGAAGACTGCGACAGAAAAGCTTAGATGAGACCAGCGGCCGTCATCAGCTCCACGACCTTCTTGCTGTCGAGGGTCGAGGCTTCAACCTTCGGAGCGTTGAGGTCGGCAAGCGGCACCAGCTTGTCGTTGGAGGCCGCATTCTTGCCGACGGCATATTCAAAGGAATCGCCGTCCTTAAGCACCGCCTGGCCAGCCTTGCTGGTGAGGTACTTGATGAAAGCCTGGGCTTCCTTCATATGCTGCGTGGACTTCAGGATACCGCCGCCCGAAACGCTGACGAAAGCGCCCGGATCCTGGTTCTTGAAATAGTGCAGGCCGACATTCTTGCTGTTCTCGCCGGTCTTCGCCTGATCGCCGAACCAGTAATAGTGATAGATGATCGCGCCTTCGACTTCACCGGCATTGACGGCCTTCATGGCGACGCTGTTGCCCTTATAGGGGGTGGCGTTGTCCTTGAGACCCTTCAGCCAGGCCTTGGTGGCGTCTTCGCCCTTCAGCTGCAGGAAGGCGGCAACGATTGCCTGGAAGTCTGCGCCGGCAGGCGCAGCACCCCAGCGGCCCTTCCAGGCGGGATCCTGAAGGTCGAGCATCGACTTCGGCAGCTTGTCTTCCGTCAGCTTCGTCTTGTCATAGACAAAAACGGTGGTGCGGGCGGCGATGCCGGTCCACATGCCATCGGCCGGGCGGTACTGTTCCGGAACCTGATCCAGCGTATCTTTCTCGATCGGCGCGAACAGGCCGGCGCCGTCGACCAGCGACATGGCCGGCGAGTTTTCGGTCAGGAACACGTCGGCAGGCGATGCATCGCCTTCCTGGATGATCTGGTTGGCGAACTGCATGTCGCTGCCCTGACGCATGGTGACCTTGATACCGGTCTCCTTGGTGAAGGCATCGATCCATTCACGGCCGAGGCTTTCGTGCTGGGCGTTGTAAACGACGATACCTTCGGACTCCTGCGCATTGGCGCTGCCGGTGAGTGCGGTGGCGGCTAGAAGCGAAGCGGCAAGCGCGAGCGCGCTGGAAAGATGGTTAAGGGCAGTTTTCATGATGGCCTCCGTGGCGATGTCACCCGAGCAAGGGCGATGGCAGGCGTATATTTTTGTTGACTGATAATTTCAAGTTTCAGCGGCAAAAATAACATCAAAATATCTTGACTCAATCTTTCATCTTCGCGGGAATAAATTCGGATTTGAAAAAAAGCGACGCCGGTGAGGCGTCGCCTGTTGTATTCCAATGCGTTAGCCTATTCGACGTCGAATTTGACGCCCTGTGCCAGCGGTAGGGTCTTTCCGTAGTTGACGGTGTTGGTCGAGCGCCGCATGTAAGCCTTCCAGGCGTCGGAACCCGATTCACGACCGCCGCCCGTTTCCTTCTCGCCGCCAAAGGCACCGCCGATTTCCGCACCTGACGGGCCGATATTGACGTTGGCGATACCGCAATCCGAACCGCGCGACGACAGGAAGGTCTCTGCTTCACGCATATTGTTGGTGAAGATCGACGATGACAGGCCCTGCGGCACGGCATTGTGCAGCTCCAGTACGGCGTCGAAATCGCTGTACTTGATGACATAGAGGATCGGCGCGAAGGTTTCGTGCTCTACCGGGCCGGTCTGTTCCGGCATTTCGACGAGTGCTGGACGAACATAGAAGGCCTCTGCCGAACCGTTCTCGACGCGCTCGCCGCCGACGACAGCGCCGCCGGCAGCCTTTGCCTGGCCGAGGGCACTCTGCATCTTGTCGAAGGCCTGGCCATCGATCAGCGGGCCGACCAGCGTGCCGGTTTCCAGCGGGTTGCCGATCATCACCGAACCGTAGGCCTTCTTCAGCCGCGGTACGAGCTGGTCATAGACGCTCTCATGAACGAAGAGACGGCGTAGCGTCGTGCAGCGCTGGCCAGCCGTGCCCATGGCCGCGAAAGCGACACCGCGCAACGTCAGATCGAGATCGGCCGTCGGGCAGACGATCGCAGCATTATTGCCGCCGAGCTCAAGGATTGCGCGGGCAAAACGCTGCGACAGGCGCGGGCCAACGGCGCGACCCATGGCCGTGGAGCCGGTTGCCGAAACGAGCGGGACCTTCGGATGGTCGACCAGCACTTCGCCGATTTCGCGGCCGCCGATCAGCAGCGTGGAGAGATTTGCGGGAGCCTTGCCGCCTTCGGCGACGAAACGCTTCAGCGCCTTCTCGAACAGAGCCTGGACGGCAAGCGCCGTCAGCGGCGTCTTTTCCGAAGGCTTCCAGACGGTGGCATTGCCGCAAACGATGGCAAGCGCCGCATTCCACGACCAGACGGCAACCGGGAAGTTGAAAGCCGAGATGATGCCGATGGCGCCGAGCGGATGCCAGCTTTCCATCATGCGGTGCTCGGCGCGTTCGGTGGCGATCGTCAGGCCATAGAGTTGGCGGGAAAGACCGACCGCGAAATCGCAGATATCGATCATCTCCTGCACTTCGCCGAGGCCTTCGGAAGTGATCTTGCCGACTTCGATCGAAACGAGCCGGCCGAGTGCTGCCTTGGAAGAGCGCAATTCTTCGCCGAGCAGACGGATCAGCTCACCGCGCTTCGGCGCCGGAACGGCCCGCCATTCGAGGAAGGCCTTGTGGGCCGCGTCGATCGCCGCCTTGGCATCCGCAACGGAATGTTCCCTAAGCTTGCCGATTTCCTTGCCCGTGATCGGCGAGGTGACGGAAAGTGTGCCACCTGTGTAGCTGTTGGCATCGACGCCGAGATCGGCGAGCAGCTTGGCGGTTTCGGTGGCGAGATCGAGGACGGCGATGTTCATTGTCTTGGTTCCAGTCTTGTTGTTCTCAGAAACGGGCATCGGCGAAATGGGCGACCTGAGCGCCGGCTTCGTACCATAGTTCCCTAAGTGCGCGGAAGCTCGGCTCACACGGATCGGTCAGCGGCAGCGGCAGGTCCGCCTCGCCGACCCGGCCAAGGATATGTTCCGCCAACGTGCGGCCGAACACCGTGCCGGGCGCGATCCCACGACCATTATAGCCCGAAAAACCAACAACGTTGGGGGCGAATTTGTGGAAGCGCGGCAGCGCATTGTCGGTCATGCCGATCTGACCGTACCACTCGCATTCGAACTCGATATCGCCGATTTCAGGGAAGAGCCGCTTCAACGAGCGTTTGGCCCAGCCCTTGTGCACGGAAAGACCGGTATTGCGCAGCGCCCCGACACTGCCGAAAACGAGACGCCCTGCCTGATCCATCCGGAAGGAAGAGAGGATTTCCTTCGTATCCCAAACGCCTTCGCGATTGGGGAGGATGGACTGGCGCAGATTATGGCCGAGCGGCACGGTGGCGAAATTGAAATAGGGCAGAAACACCTGCTCGTTGCGCACCTGCTCCCAGGGGCCAGTGCTATAGGCGTCGGTCGCGACGATGATCCAGTCGGCAGTGACCTGTCCCTGCGCCGTCTTCACCACCCAGCGGCTGCCCTGAAGCTCCGTTGCGATGACCGGGCTCGCCGTATGCAGCACGACTCCCGCCTTCTGCGCGGCATGGGCAAGCCCGCGCGCATAGGCAAGCGGCTGTAGCGTGCCGGCGCGCATGTCCAGAAGCGATCCGGCATAAGCATTCGTGCCGATACGTTTTGCCGTCTCGCCCGCGTCAAGCAGCATAACGGGCGCTCCGCGCGCCGACCATTGCCTGTAGCGGTCTTCGATTTCCTTCAAGCCGTCGGCACCGACGGCGCAGTGCAGCGTGCCATGCTTTTCGAGCTCGCAGGCGATCCCGTGCTTTTCGATCAACTCCATCACTAGTCGCGGCGCATTGCCGAGCAGATCGAGCAGCCGCTCGCCATAGACAGGGCCGAGCACGTCGGGAAGATCATCCGGCATGACCCACATGCCCGCATTGATCAGGCCGACATTGCGGCCTGCCCCGCCGAAGCCGATTTCCTTCGCTTCAAGCAGCACGACCCGCGACCCCGCCTCGGCCAGATGCAGGCCGGAGGAAAGGCCGGTATAACCGCCGCCGACTATGACGACATCAGCCTCGACAGCACCCGCCAGTGCAGATGTGACGGGTGGCTGAGGAGCAGTCTTTTCCCATAGGCCGTGGGAGCGCGGATCATTGAGCATCGGACAGTCCAGTCAGGATCGAAATCAGCACTCTAGCGCCGCCTCCACTCTCGCGGAAGCGGCCAAATATCAGGCGACCGTCTTCAGCTTCAGACCGGAAAGGCCGAGCTTTTCCATAGCCATGTCGAGCGAAGCAGTCTGTCGCTCGGCATAAAGCGCGAGCTCATCCAGCACATCAGCGCCGAGTGCTTCCTCGAAGGCTGCCCGGTTCGAGCGCGTCGCATAATTCTGCTGCTGATCGGTACCGAGGTTCGACTGGAATATGCCGGCCGCACTCACGGGCAGGAAATCCTCGTAGATGATAGGATCAAAGCCAAGATAGCCCTTGGCGATGAGAATTTCCGGATCGGAGGGGAGCTGCCCCCTCGCCGCAATGCCTTCGGGGGACGCCGAATAGTGGAAGAAGGCCAGCCCTTCGCGCCGCAGTCCGTCCCAGCTGTCCGGCAGCGCTTTGAAGCGTTCGGTGAGCTCGGTATCGTAGTCCCCGGCCTTGGCGCCGGATGCCCCGACCTGCACTTCACTGCGCACCGTAGCAAGCAGCCGATCATAGAGCGCCCGGCCCTTGGCCGTCAGTGCCACGCCGCGCTGCTCGATCTCGCCGAAGCGGGCCGTATGCGTGCCTGATGTCGTCCCGGCCGCTCCGGTAAAGGCGATCGGTTCTTCCAGCGCCTTGAAGCTCGTCTGCCGCAGCAGGATATCGCAATTGCGCGGCGGCGGCCCCTCGATGACGGCCTTGGGCGTGATGCCACGTTCCGGCATGCGCCGCTGCACTTCGTCGATATCGAGCGTGCGCGGTGTCAGATGGTTGATATGCGGCCCTTTGAAGCTGACGACATCGGCAATAAGACGGTGCGCGTCATGCAGACGCTTGTAGGTCTCAGCGCTGACCGTCGCCTCGCCATGCCAGCGGAAGGTCTCCAGCGCCTCGGCGACGAATTCCGTCGCTTCCGCTTCCGTCAGCCCGCCAGCCTTCTCGTGCTGCTCGATGAGCTCGATAGCGCGTGGCGTATAAATTCGCCGTTTTGCGAGAATAGCCGCGGCTTCGGCACGCAGCTCCTCGTCCTCGATCAGCTCCAGTCGCAGAAGCGAGGTGAAAACACGAAAGGGATTGACGTTCAGCGCCGCTTCCTCGACCGGCCGGAAACAGGTGGAATGCACGGGAACGCCGGCGACCGAGAGATCGTAATAGCCGACCGACTGCATGCCCATCACGGCAAAGAGCCGGCGGATCGTGAAGAGCTCCCCGGCAGTTCCGAGCCGGATCGCACCGTGGCGCTCGACATCGATGCGCTCAAGTTCGCCTGCACGCCGAAGCCGCGCGCTCAATTCCCCGTCTTTTGCTAGGACTTCGGCGTTGACCTCCCCCACAAGCTCAACCAGCGTGCCGTATTGCGGAACCTCCGTCCGGTACATCTGCGACATGGCTTCGGTGAAAAGCGAACGGATGCGATCCGTGGAGACGAAAGCGCCGGGCATGAAGAACTCCGCGTTCATTCCGATTTTGCAGGATGAAGTTCTTTACAAATCGGTCGGAGCAATGAATATCGACGTTTTGGAAACAGCTCATTCTGAAATGGAATGAACATGCTCGCAGCAAGGCGCTTTTTGCCATCGACCGCCCATCTTGCCGCCTTCGAAGCGGTCGCTCGCACCAGCAGCGTGACGGCAGCAGCCCGCGAGCTCGACCTGACGCAGAGTGCTGTCAGCCGCCAGATCAAGGCGTTGGAAGAGCAGCTTGGCGTCGAGCTTTTCCTGCGCGAGCGCCAAACGGTGCGCCTTACCCTTGCCGGCGATGCCTATGTGCGGGAAATCCGCGAAGCGCTGCGGCGCATCTCCAGCGCCTCGCTGAACCTGCGTGCCAACCCCCATGGCGGCACGCTGAACCTTGCCATCCTGCCGACCTTCGGCACACGCTGGCTGGCACCACGCCTCGGTCGCTTCCTCGCCGCCAATCCCGGCGTCACGATCAATCTCGTAACCCGGCTTTCCTCCTTCGATTTCCGCCTCGATTCCATCGATGCTGCCATTCATTTCGGCCATTCTCATTGGCCAGGTGCGGAGCTCGCCTTCCTAATGTCGGAGCGCACGCTACCCGCCTGCAGCCTGGATTTTCTGAAGCACAGCGCAATCTCCCGCCCGGAAGATCTGTTGACGGTGCCTCTCCTGCACCTGACGACCCGGCCTGATGCCTGGGAACGCTGGTTTGCGGATAGCGGCGTCGTCTTCGAAAGCGTGCATGGCATGCTGTTCGACCAGTTTGCGACGGCTGCGCAAGCAGCGATCGCCGGCCTCGGCGTCGCTCTTCTGCCAACCTTTCTCATCCAGGAAGAGTTGAAGCGCGGCGATCTCGTTGCCGCCGTCGACCGCGAAATGGAAAGCCGCGAGCGTTATTATCTGGCCTTCCCGCCGGAGCGCGCCGATTACGCGCCGCTTGCCGCCTTTCGCGACTGGATCATCGCCGAAGCCCGTTCGGGTTCTGAAACGTAAGGAAGGCTTGCATCGCGGCAGCGGTTTCGACCATTATGCGCGCCATCAGAATTCGATGCAGGAAATTCCCATGAAGCCGATCTTCGTCCAGCTCCAATGCGCCCCCGGCAAGACCTACGAGGTCGCCGACGCCATCTACAAGACCGAACTGGTCTCGGAGCTCTACTCGACATCAGGCAATTACGATCTGCTGCTCAAGGTCTACATCGAGGAAGGCCAGGATATCGGCAAGTTCATCAACGACAACATCGCCAATATCCCCGGTATCATCCGCTCGCTCACGACATTGACCTTCAAGGCGTTCTGAAGCGGTTAACCCTTTTGCTAATAAAGCCTGCAGCGGCGCGCCCTTCATAAACCACCCCTTAAGCACTGACATGACTGATAATACCCACAAAAACAGGTGGGAAATGTCCGTCTCCATGAAAGAGACCTTCGAGAATAGGGAGCAGCCGCAGGTGGCACCGCTCATCGTCCATGTCGTCCGGCAGTTCCTGCCGAACCGCGGCGGCATGGAAGATGTGGTCGCCAATCTGGCTCGCCAGACGTTGAAGCGCGGATATCGCGTTCGCGTCGTCACGCTTGATTCCCTTTTTACCGCTCCCGAAAACAAGCTTCAACGACGCGAAACCATCGACGGCATCGAAGTCGTCCGCATCTCCTGGTCCGGCACAAGCCGCTATCCGCTGGCGCCGCAGGTCTTTCGCCATATCGGCGATGCCGATCTCATCCATGTCCATGCCATAGACTTCTTCTATGATGCGCTCGCCTGGGGCCGCTTCCTGCATCGCAAGCCCATGGTGGTCACGACCCATGGCGGCTTCTTCCACACAAAGAAATACCTTGTTATCAAGAAGATCTGGTTCAGTACGCTGACACGGCTTTCTGCAATGGCCTACCGACAGGTCGTTTGCTGCAGCGCGTCCGACCTCAGCCAGTTCATCCGGATCGTTCCTGACGGCATCACCATCGAAAACGGCGCCGATATCGGCAAATTTGCCGATATCGGCTCGCGCGCACCGGAACGGCGCATCGTTACGATTGGGCGTTTTTCCGTAAACAAACGGCTCGATCACCTGCTGGATGCCGGGGCCGCACTTGTCAGACGTCATCCCGACTGGCATCTCGATATTGTCGGTGCCGAATCTGATCTCAATGCCGCCGATCTCCGGCGGGAGATCGCGGCAAGGTCGCTGGAGAAGTCCGTCACGCTCACCATCTCGCCTGACAACCAGGAGATCCGCGATATCATCGCCAAGGCTTCGCTCTTCGCTTCCGCTTCGGAATACGAAGGCTTCGGCCTCGTCGCACTGGAAGCGATGAGTGCCGGCCTGCTGCCGGTTCTGAACGCCAACGACGCTTATCGTTCGCTGGCCGGAAGACATGAGGCAATCGTGCTCGCTGACTTCGCGAAACCGGAAGCGGCCGCAGATGCGATCGAAGACGCTTACCTCAAAGTCGCTGCCGGGGGTGCTATCCTACGGAAGAACCTCATCGATGCCGCCCACGCCTATTCGTGGGATGCCGTGGCGGAGCGCTACATCGACCTTTACCGGTCGATCGGCATTATCGCTTAGACAAATTCCAGCAAACGCGCGCAGCCCCTTTGTGTCCGCAATTATGGGAACACAAGCGAGAAAGCGCTTCCGCCATTCGAGGAAAACCAGAAAATTCTCAGGCCTTCGCCAGCCGAACAATCTCCTCCAGCACCAGCTTGCGTGATTCCGGCGGTGTCAGGTTGTGGTCGGCATCCTGCAGCATCACCAAACGCACATTCGGGTGCCGGGCGAACTTGTGCCCGCGCGGACCGAAGTGGAAATACATGTGGTCGAGGCCGACATCGCTTTCGCTGTAGATCAGCGTCAGCGGCACCTTTCGTTTGGCGAGCGCTGCAAAGGACTGGCGGACCTGCCGAGCGACATGGCGGCGTCCCGGGATAAGTTCGACGAGCGGCGCAATGCGCGGCGAAAGCCTGCGGCCGACCGCAATGAAGATATTCTGCAGCGCTGCGAAGACATCGACCTCGCCGCGGAACAACCGCTTGAGCGTGTCGAGCCGCATCATCCGCTGGCCATAATCATCGACACTGCGCGGAACCGAAACGACATGCTCACGCCGCACCGGCATGTCGGGATCCCAGTAGTAAACGAAAGGATTGATGGAAACGATCGCTTTCAGACGTTCATCCTCGATGCCTGCGCGCAATGCCACATAACCACCACTGCAGCGACCCGCGACCATGATCGGGCCGGCCACGAAGCTTTCCAGCAGATCGAGCGAGGCGAGCGCATCGTCCGTCTGCGTCGCCGAATAGAGAACCTGCTCCGGCGCATCCGGACGCGGAACGCTGTCGCCGACATTGGCAGAATCGAAGCGCAGCGAAACCACGCCCTGACGCGCCAGCGCGCGCGCCATATCGACCGTCGTACGGCCCCAACCGGCATGCCGGTCATAGGCCGTCGACATGAAGAGAACAGCATTGCCTTTGATCTCGCCCTGCGGCCGGCTGACGACACCGATGAGATGCTGGAAGGCGCCGAAACGTACCGGAACTTCCTCAAAGCCGTCGCCCGCGAGCGACTGATTTTCGATCACTTGCGGTGAGTGCTCGGCTGATGTTGAGGGCCTAGTCGTTTCGACGAGCCATTCGGAAAGCAGCTCGATGACTGCCATCGGCGTCTTGGCAAAGAGCGGGTTCGTGACCAGCTCGTCATACCCTTCGAAAACGCGTTGCTCGACATTGCCGCCGAGCGCCTTCAGCGCGTCAGCGAAGGCCGTATCATCGACGCGAACCGGGCGTTCTAGTATAAGATAATTCGGCGCCGCCAGGTCCTGCGGTGAACTGATGTTGAGTTTGCCGATTTCCGCGGCAATCGCGTCCGGCAGGGTCAATCCGGCGATCTGGACCTGGGTGCTCGGCGCATGTTCCTTGCCGAGACCGAGGTCGGCGTGGATGATCCGTGACCACATGTTGATTTCGCGCAGATGCCCCCTGCCGCTTAAAACAGGCGCAAGCAGCACGATGTTGTCGACGCCCTCGATCGTGTGGCCGGTCAGATGGATAAGCGTGCCGCCGAGACCCTGGCCGACAAGAATGATCTGCGAGCAACCACTGAGTGCCTTCAGCTTCGCAGCGGCCGCGCGGATGGAATTCTTCCAGATTTCGAGGCTCGGTGCGTGATCACCGAAATCCAGCGCGTCGCCCGTGCCTGGATAATCGAAACGCAAGCTCGGAACGCCAATATCGGAGAAGTGCTCTGCAGCCACGCGGTAGAATTTCCGTGTGCACATTTCCTCGAAACCCCAGGGGCTGACGAAGAGAACGGCAGCCGAGCGTTTTACGACGTCAGGCTTTTCCGGCATGAAGAGACCGATCGTCCCATCGAAGACAATAGGAAGGGCGGCGGCGCGGCCGGCGCCTTCTGCCGGCTCACGCGAAAATTCCTCGTTGACCGGCCTTTTCTCTTCCCCTTCGGGGGTCGGCGCGGTGATGAAATTGACCGCGCGCCTTGCCGTTCCCTGCAGCAGCGCCGGCATCTTGTCGAGGATCGAGCGCAGGACTTGAATATCCTCGGCCGGAACGGCACGGAAGACCTTCAGCGCAGCAAAATAGGTAAACGTGCCGACGATGATCGCAGCGACAAGACCGATCGGCCCCTGGACGAACTCAAGTGCGGTAATGGCGCCGCAAGCGCAAAATACCGCTGCGAGAGCAATCTTCGTAAGGCTGAGATAAAGGCCCGAAAGCTGAGTTCCGAATCCCGTTTGTCTGACCATCATTACCGACATCGCAACAAATACGGCTATGCGCACGAGCGCGGCACCCTCGGCGGCCAGACTAGGTACGATGAGTAAACAACCCACTACCATCAGGAGGCCACCTATCACACTGATTTTCAACCGTACGTTAGCTTTATCGATGGAAAGCAGGTATAGGCTGAGAACCTGCATGAAGGTGTAGGCCGGCGCGACAAGCGCAAGCAGGGCAACAACCCCACCGCTTCGATCGAAGGCTTCGCCGAAGACGACATGCACGAGTTCGCTGGAGATCGCGGCAAGCCCGAGGCTCATCGGCAGCACGATATAGGCCATGCTGCGGATGACGGCGGTAAAGGCTTCGACCGGAAATTTCGAGTCGGCGCTGGTATGCCGGCGCTCCGAATAATAGGGCAGCAGACTGCCGCTCATCTGGATCGGAAGCTGCAGCGCGATATTGGCGATCGACAGGCCGGCAGCATAGAAGCCTACCATTTCCACCGACCAGAACTGCTGCAGGAAAAGCAGCTCGATACGATTAAGGAAAATCGAATCGATAATGAACTGCATCGACAGGATGACCGAAGACGAAGCCAGATATTTGAGGGAGATGCCGCAGCGGTCACGGCGGGTAAAGAGGATCGGTAAGGTAGCGACGAAAAGCACGAACTGGCCGAGCGCATAACCGACGAGCACACCTTCCACCCCATAAAAGACGGCGCCGATCGCGACACCTGCGAGTTGGAAGACCGAGACGATCAGCGTCAGCTGGAAGAAGGTGCCGAGCCGCTTTTCGCCGATGAGGTAGAATTTGACGAAGGAACCGATTGCCTGGATGAAGAAAAGGATACCGGTGACCAACGCCACCGACGGCGCGGTATCGGCCCAGTGCATCTCCTCCGACGTCAGGAAGAACATGGCGTAGAGCCCCAGCAGCACGAGCGTGGAGCAGACCATGAAAGTGACGAGGATCGAAGCAAATCCCTTGCGCTGCTCAAGACCGTAGCCCTGCGCCGAGAGTTGCGGCAGCGTCTTCAGAAGCGTGATGCTGGAGCCGAGTTCGGCAATCGAGGCGCCGGTGACGACGAGCCAGAGCGAGAAAGCGACGATGCCGTTGGCCTCAGGCCCGAGCAGGCGCGCGGTTATGATTGAGGACACGAACCCCGTCACCAGAAGCAGCATGCCCGCCGCCGCATTCATCATCGAATTTGCGATAATGCCCTTCGACATCTGTCCATCCGTTGCACGCCGCATCGCGGCCGAAAAACAAGCCATCTCTAAATTGGAAATGTTAAAATAAAGGGGAGTGACGCCCTCAGCTTAGCTCGCCTGCATTGCCGAAAGCCTTGAAAGCGCCTTGTCGTAGCTGTGCTCGGCAAGGTGGCGCATCAGATAGTCCCGAGCCGCCTCAGCCTTCCGCCTCGCACCATCAGGATCGGAATAGATGCTCTTCAGATGCGCTGCCGCTTCCGTCGGCGAAGGATCGGCCCAGACGGCATCCTTGAGATCGGCAAATTCCGGATGATCATCGATGACGGGAATGAGTGAGGGCTCGACCAGCCAGGTATTATCAGGGTCGCAAAAGTCTGCGGTACCCGACCATCCGGTCGAGACGACAGGCGTGCGGTGCATGATCGCTTCAGCCACCGTCAAACCAAACCCTTCCGAACGATGCAGCGAAAGATAGGCGTTGGAATCACGGATAATGCCGTTGATCTCCGAACTCGCCAGATTGTCGGTAACGATCCTGATGTTAGGGTCGCCCTCGACGGACTGCATGAGCATTCGGAGCGCTTCGTCCCTGCCCGGATTGCCGCTCGCCTTCATCAGCAGGAAGGCATTGGGGCACTCGGTGCTGAACAGCCTGAAGGCCTCGATGGCAGCCTGCGGATTCTTGCGGTTGATCGAGGAGCCGGCACTGAAAATGAAGGATACGAGGAAGGCATCCTCGGCAATCCCGAATTTCCGCCTGATACCGTCAGCCGCCGGCCGCTCGGTCACCGGATGCGGCACGACGACGACAGGTGCGCTCGTATGCGGCGCGATCGCCCGCCTGGTGAATTCGGAGGGAACGAAGACGGCGTTCATGTAATGCATGGCATTGCGCCATTCCGCCGGCACCACTTCGAGCTCCCAGGCCCAGTAGCCGATGTTGAAGGCACGGGTGAAATTGCCGAGGCCTTTCTTCAGGATCGCGCGCGGCAGCATGGGCGGATTGAGATGCCATATGCGGTTTCCTGGCTGACCTTGGGAAACCTGTGTAGATGCCCACTCCACCAGCTTGCCTTCATCCGGATGCGTGCTGACATCAGCAAACATGATCTCACGGCCAATCTGTGAGAGCGCAGCGGCGCAAAGCCGCGCGGATTCGCCGACACCTGCCGCCATCGACAGATAACCGACGACTTCCACTGGGCGGCGCGGGTCGAAGGCGAGCCGCGATTTGACGATGAGCCGCTGCAACACATGTCCGCGCACGCTCCGATAGACGCCCCGCAAAGCCTCTTCCGCCTGCACTCTTATCGTCATTGCCACTCCCCAGCCCTTAAAGCGCGAAACGGCGCGAGGCGCCGACGCTCCTGATTTCGCCCGTCGGCAATGCATCGCCATCCGTACCCGCAGTGGCGATGAGCTTGACCCGCTTGGCAGAACCCGGCGCCAGATGGAACCAGTCTTCTTCAGGTCGATAACCTTCGACATCGATATGGACCGATTGGGCGAGCCTGTCGGTCGCAAGCGTGATGAACCAATCATCGCCCTCACGCATGAAGGATGCCTCGATCGTTGCGTCGTGGAACGCCCTGGTTCGCCCGCGCGGAAAATGGAACGCCTGCGCCAGCAACGCGCCGTCCATGGTCGATCGTAGCCAGGCGACGCTCACATCATGTGACGGCGCGCCGAAACGGAAGGCATAGGCCGCATCGAAGAAGCCACCGAAGAGATCGGTGCAGGCGATGCGCTCCGCGCTTCTGGGATCAAGATTGAAAGCCTTGCTGCCACTCGCTACCTGCTGGCGCCCATCGCGCAGGCAGGCAACATCGAGTTCGAGAGCGACCACCTTGTCCGTTTCATTGATAACATGAGCGTAAAGGCCGTTCGTCCCCTCATCGGTGAATATGAGTTGGACAGGACGGAAGGCGCGGCGCATGGCATGCCAGACGGGCTTCGGCTCGCCGGTGGAATCGATCACGCCCCAGCCAGCGCCCGGCAACAGATCCTGCAGGGTCCAGACGAGCGCGCCATTGCAAGGCGATTCCTTACGCCTCCATTCGGCAAAGGTCTCCTCCAGCACCTCGCCCGTCACGGCGCGCGAAAGATCGAGATAGCGCTCTGGGTCTTCGCGACGGAGCTTAGCCGGGTCGAGATCGTAGAGAAGCCCGAGATAGAAATCCCTGATATCCTCGAAATCCCAGGACGCGCCGCGGTCGCGCGGCACCCGCTCTTTCCAGAGCGGACTGTGAACCGAGGGCACGTCGAGATGCCGCTGCAAGGTCCTCTGCTGCGGCACATGGGCGAAGGCCAGGCTTTCGGCCGCAAAACGGACCTCGGCACGGCGCGCATCCTCGAGCGGCCGCATATAGGCACCCACGCCGTAATAATGCGTGACGCCGGCATTGGGCGAAAAGGGCATGGTTCCGCCATAGGGCGAATTTGGCACATAAGGCACATCCGGCCGCATGCGCTGGCAGATCGCCGGGATGATCTCGTCGGTGATCGGCCCGCTCCAGAAATCCGCCGGCAGGCCGAACATCGCCGCCTGCTGGTGGATTTCGCTGCCGCCGCAGAGCACGGCAAGCGAGGGCGAGAGCTGCACGCCGTGCAGAAACTCCTCCACCTCGGCATGCACATGGCCGATAAAGGCCTTGTCGTTCTTCGGATAGTCGAAATTGGCGAACATGAAGTCCTGCCAGACCATCAGCCCGAGCGCATCGCAGAGCGCGAAAAAGTCGGGCGTTTCATAGGCCATGGTACCGCCGATGCGGATCATGTTCATGCCAGCTTCTGCCGCAAGCCGCAGGTAGGGCTCGTAATCGGCTCGCTCGCCAGGCAGCCGTACGATATCGGCCGTTGTCCAGACCGCTCCGCGGCAAAAGACCCGCTCGCCGTTGACGACAAGCGCGAAATCATTGCCATCAGCACCGCGGTCTGCCTCGATACGGCGAAAACCGGCTTTGCCCAGCGAATGTTCTTCGCCATCGATAACCAGCGTCACGTCATAGAGATGCGGTACGCCATGCGTATGCGGCCACCAGGCCTCGATGTCGGAGAGCTTGAGAATTGCCGAATAATGCCGATCGCCGATCTTCTCGAAACCTTGTTCGGCGCCAGCGCAACGCAACAGCATCACCGGCTCCTCGCCAGCAGTATAAAGCGAAACGCTGAGCCGCCCCGCGCCACTTTCCTCCAACACCGCGCGCACCGAAACATTATCGACCGAGGCCGCGCCTCGGCGCACGAGCGAAATCGGCCGCCACGGCCCGACTGCATGGATTTCCGGGCACCAGCCGGGCATATGCCCGAGCAGCGTCGTGCGGATATTCTTCAGCCCTTGCGGTGTGATCATCTGCGGGCGCCAGCGGGCTCGCGGTCCGGGTTCGCCAAGGCGGGGGGCGAGCGCCCGGAAGCAGAGCGCCAGTTCATCGCCGCCTGCGAGCGTCACCGGTATCTCATGGGCGGTGAACATGCTCTCGGAGAAAAGGATCTCCACCCCGTTCAGAAAAACATGGCAGACCGTCGCCAGCCCCTGAAAACGCAGGAGCGCCTCGCCCGGCTCCACATCGAAGAGGCGAGTCAGATACCAGGCATCCCTGGTGTTGAGCGCTTGGGCATTTTCCCGGTCGAAAAGCCCGGCTCTTTCCAGCGCAGCCGCGACAGTGCCCGGAACGGGTGCCGGAATGAACTGCGCTGACAGATGGATATCGTGCGGCGTCGCACAAGCGTCAGGCTCAGTCAGAACCAGATTCCATCCTTCGGAAAGCAAGCTTTCCTCAGCCCCGATGCTTGCTAACCGCCCCCGCATGGTCAGATCTCCGGCTTCAGAATCGCTCCGCGAGCGATGCCATCATCGAATCCCATGCATCGGCGGCCGGATCAAGTGCCGCCTTCAACGGCTCGAACTTGCGACGGGTGACAGCACGGGCAAGCTGGAACTGAACCGACTTCGCTACTTCCGAGATCCGGCGCGCCTCTTCGGCCGCAACACCAAACTCGCCGGCCGAAAGCCAGGCCAGATGATCGGCAGCAAGCTCGAAATTCGCACCAACCTGCCGCAGCGTGTTGAAGGCATATTTATGGAAGAAGCCGAAGGAGCGGTCAGCCACCGCTTCGACCTGTAACGGGAAAACCTCTGCAAAGGCGCGGATCGGATTGGCGCTCGGACGACGTTTGAAATGGAAGCCGAGAAGCCCCCGCGACGCCTCGCGCAGATGTGCCTCGCCGACCGGACGTTCGGGGAACTTGGCGAACTCCGTATACGGGAGGAACGGCGCATCCTCATCCGTCAGATGGGACTGGAAAAGCCCGTCGAAATCCTCTCCCTCGATACGGAAAAAGCCGGCATTGTGGAAGTAGTCGACGCGCTTGCCGGCAAAGTCCAGGCGGTTGATCGCGACCGTAGTCTTGCCGTGCTCCTGCCGGTAGGCAGTGCCGCGCGTGTCCGGCATGTAGAAGGAATCCATCTCGATAAGGCAAAGCCGCCCGCGGGCGATCTGCACCTCGACATGTCGCTCGACGCGGTCATAGATCGCAAGCTCGGTGGCCCGGATGTCATAGAGCGCTTCGAGATCTTCCAGCGGCACCTTGAAGAAGGTGAACTGGTCGCCCTCGAAATCCTGCGTCAGCGTGAAGCCCAGCATCGCCTCCGGCGCAACGCCGAAGGTCGAGAGCACCTCGATCCAGAGGTCGATGTAACAATTGGTCTCCGGCCACATGCGCTCGCTGGAATGCAGCGCATGCGGCTTGTAGGTATCGGGATCGATACCCGCAAAGACCGATATCATCGAGCCGCTCAGCCCCACAGGACTTTCCGTACGCTGGCCGGCCATTCCTTGACGTCAAGGCCGTGGTGATGGAAGAGCGCCAGAGCAATGCGTTCCAGGCCGAAGCCGACGCAGGCGGTGTGGGCGACACTGCCGTCTTCGAGGTTCAGGCCCCACTTCAGGCCGAACGAATCCTGGTGGTAGTTGAAGCTCATGCAGGCGGTTGGGTTCGCCGCCGAGGTGATCGGGATCAGCAGCTCGAACTTCAGGTTCTGGTCACGCTGATTGTTGACCATCATCTTGCCAGCGCGGCCGAAGAACGGGTCGTTGGCAACGTCGATGGTCACGTCGAGACCGACCTGCTTCATCATTTCGACGCCGCGGTCCATCCAGCTCTGGCGGAAATCGGTCACATGCTGCTCGGTGCCCATGCAGACATATTCGCGCATGCGGAAAAGCTGCTGGCGAGCCGGGTCCTTCGAGGGCTCATGGCGGAAGCAATAGGACTGCAGATCGAAAAGGCCGCCCTTGGCCGGCAGATTGCCGCGTTTCGCAACCGTCGGATAGAGCGGATAGCAGGCGGCCGGCGTCAGCACGATATCGGTTGCTTTCTGGTCCTTGGTCCAGTCTTCGCCAACTTCCATGCATTGCAGCAGGCTCATGTGATCGAGCTCGCTGCCGCAGAAGCTGTGCACCGTGCCGGCAAGCTGCGGGAAGCTCTTCATATAGCCGCTCTTTTCGAAGAGCGCGCGGTTCATGCCGGGCGGAAAACGCATCGCCTCGGCGCCGTCGGCACCGCCGAACTTGTCGATCAGCCGTTCGAAGGCGGCAATGACGTCTTCAAACTGGCCGCTGCGGCCATAAAGGCCGTCAACGCCGGTATCGATCAGCAGGCCGGACTCGAAGAGCCGGTCCAGAAACGATGTCTGCATATCCATGGCTTTACCCCAGTAGGCTAGTGTCCTGCTTGTGGACGAGGAGCATGCTCGACGTATTGCCGAGGATGCGGTCGTTCGAGATCATGAGCTGTGCGGAATGGGCATCGCGCAGATGACGTCCGAGGCTGAAGGGCGTACCGTTCTTGTAGCCCATGATGCCGCAGATGAGCATGGTGTGATTGACGATTTCCAGGATCGTTTCCGAGGAAGCGATCTTGACGTTGTTCATCGCTACCGCAAAGCCCATCGATGAGAGCTTGTCGCCGTCAGCCTTGGCATCTTCATAGGCCTTGAGGCCGGCAACGACGTTCGACTTCACCATCTGCAGGAGGTTGGAGACCTCCGCGAGGCGAAGTGCGCCGGGCGGCGTCGCATCTGGAGACTTGCGGGCAGCGGCACGTACGAAGGCCTGTGCGCGGGAAACGGCATCGACGGCAATGCCGTACCAGACACCGCTCCAGAGTAAGTGTGACGATGCCAGCATCGACTGCGCAGCGATTTCAGCAAAAGGCTTCGGCAGGATCTGTACAGCCGGCGCCTCGCCCTTGAACAGGAAGCCGTCGGAGCAGGTGCCACGCATGCCGAGCGTATTCCAGACATGCGTCTTTTCGATCGTGTACTGATCTTTCAAGAAAGCTGTCAGCACCTGATCGGAAGAGGCGGCCTGCGGATGGCTGCGCGAGGTTATGAGAATGGCATCGGCATGCGAGCCGTAGGAAATGACGGTCGCATCTTTTTCCAGCCGGCAGATATCGCCATCGATTTCGATGGCGCAGATGCTGTTGCGCAGATTGCCGCCGATTCCGCCCTCGGTGGTCGCGGAGGCGATCAGGAGCTGTTCAGCGACGATGCGGCGCATGAAGGCGCAATGCCATTCGCCGTCGACGCCATGTTCGACGAGGCTCGAAAGCTTGATCTGGTGCATGGCGAAGACCATCGCGCTTGCCGCGCAGGCCTGGCCGAGCATCGAGCACAATTCGGCAATATCGGTGGTGGAAGCAGCCTCGCCACCAAGATGGCGGGGAATCTGGATACCGAGCAGTCGCTCGGCTTTCATCGCATTGACGGCTTCCTGCGGAAACCGGCCTTCGATATCGACGGCATCCGCGTGTCTTGCCGCAATTTCGGCGACGCGGGCAGCCCTTGCGACAAGGCTGTCTTCCGTGATCTTGACCGGGAAGTTCATCAGGCGACCTTTCGGCTATCCCGGATGAGATCGACCGTTTTGGCGATCGCCGAGATGCTCGCAAAGGACTTACGGTTCAGGAGATTGTCGGGAAATTCGATGTCGAATGCCTCTTCGATGCCGAGCATGAGCTGCACCGAGGCGAAGGACGTCAGACCTGCAACGTAAAGATCCGCATCATCGGCAACCTGATCAACCGGAACAGGGAGCTTACCGAACTTGGCTACGAGGTCGCGGATTGTCTTGTTCATCCCATTCACTCCAGATTTTCATGATCCTGAGCCGGCATTCATCGCCTTTTCATGGGAGTGCTTTTAGTGCGGAAAACAGAACATTCCGCTAATATAATTAGTTAAATATGACTGTGACTCATACTTGGTATTTTACAAATCATGCTCGCTTGAGGCCTAATACTTAATTTCTATCAATAGGTTGATGTGGCCTGAGAAGACCGGCAGTAAATGGTGCCGGCTATGTTGAGTGCAGAAATGGCACGCCGGGTGCGCGTTTTTGCGTTAACCGGCAGGCGGATAGGAATGCTCGTCGCCGCGATAATCCGAAACCGAATAGCAACCCTCACCGGTCGCCTGCACAGCGCCTTTGCCGATCACAGCCTTGCCGTAACCGCCGGGAATATCGAGAATATAGGTGGGCTGGCAGAGGCCCGAGATACGGCCGCGAAGCGAGGCGACGATCTTCTGCCCCTCCTCTATCGACAGCCGGAAATGGCTGGTGCCGGGCGCAAGATCCGGATGGTGGAGATAATAGGGCTTCACGCGCGTCTCGACGAAGGCCCGCATCAGCTCCGCCAGGACATCGGGATTATCGTTGACGCCCCTTAAGAGCACCGACTGGCTGACCATGACGATGCCAGCATCGACGAGACGGGCGCAGGCAGAGCGTGCTTCCGCCGTCAGCTCACGCGGATGATTGGCGTGAAGCGCAACATAGATGGTCTTGCCGCTCGTTTTCAGCGCCGCGATCAGCGCCGCATCGATCTTCTGCGGATCGACGACAGGTACGCGCGTATGGAAGCGCACGATTTTCACATGCTCGATCTCTGCAAGCTGGCTCAGAATCTCACCAAGCCGCCGTGGTGAAAGCACCAGCGGATCGCCACCGGTCAGGATGACCTCCCAGATTTCACCATGCCCGCGGATATAGTCGAAGGCGGCCGCCAGCGCCGTTTGATCGAGCGTGCCAAGCCCCTGCGGCCCTACCATCTCGCGCCGGAAACAGAAGCGGCAATAGACGGGGCAAACATGTACCGCCTTCAGCAACACGCGGTCCGGATAGCGATGCACGATGCCTTCGACCGGACTGTGCGCCTGATCGCCGATGGGATCGGCCCGTTCTTCGGGCGTGGTGACGAGCTCGGCGGCATCAGGCACGAATTGCCGCGCAATCGGATCGACCGGATCGCCATGATCGATCAGCCTCGCCATGGCGGGCGTCAGCGCGATGGCGTAACGCATGGCGACCTCATCGAGCGCCAGCCGTTCGGCTTCCTCGACCAGCCCTGCCCTGACGAGATCATCGACACTCTTTATCGGGCGCATAGCGTTCATCGACCATACTCCGCAACCGGCGCCCAGAGGACCTGATCGATCCGCGATGCACCCGTCGCCAGCATCACCAGCCTGTCGAAGCCGAGCGCGATGCCGCTTGCTTCCGGCATGATCGCAAGCGCCGCCAGAAAGTCCTCGTCGATCGGATAGGCCTCGCCGTAGATCCGCATCTTCTCCGCCATTTCGATCTCGAAACGGCGCCTCTGCTCGGCAGCATTGGTCAATTCGCCAAAACCATTGGCAAGCTCGACGCCGCAGGCATAGAGCTCAAAACGCTCAGCCACGCGCGGATCGTGCCCAGACGGCCGCGCAAGAGCGGCTTCGGGAACAGGATATTCATCGAGAATGGTGACGCGGCCGAAACCGAGATGCGGCTCGACCTTTTCCACCAGCACCCGGCTGAAAAGATCGGCCCAATGATCGTCATCGGCAACGCGCATGCCGACCCGCCGCATTTCGGCGGCGAGATGCTCGCGATCCGTCGAGCCGTCGGCGGAAACCGACGCCAGAAGATCGATACCGGCATGGCGGCTGAACGCTTCTGCGACGCTCACCCGCTCCGGTCCTGCGAAAGGATCGCACTCAGCACCGCGATAGGTGAGCTTTGCCGCTTTGACCGTTTCGGCGGCAAGCGCCAGCAAACGCACGCAGTCCATCATCAGGCTCTCATAGCTTTCGCCCGCCCGATACCATTCCAGCATGGTGAATTCCGGATGATGCAGCGGCCCGCGCTCGCGATTGCGATAGACATGGGCAAAACAAGCGATGCGCTGCTCACCGGCCGCAAGCAGCTTCTTGCAGGCAAATTCCGGCGACGTGTGCAGATAGAAGGGTGCCGCTTGACCGTCCGTCGTCAGCGCCTGTGTGGCAAAGGCATGCAGATGCGCCTCGTTGCCCGGTGACACCTGCAGCGTGGCGGTATCGACCTCTATGAAGTCCTCGCGGGCGAAATAACCGCGCAGGGCTGCCTGGATCGCATTGCGCCCGACGAGGAACGGGCGGCGATCGGCATGCACTGATGGTGTCCACCAGGGAGACGCTTTGGCGCTCGTGGGGTTCATTCAACGTTTTCCTCGCCGGATTCGGCCGGGATGGGGTGGCTATTTCCGCGATTTTAGGTTAGTGCGCCCCCGAAGAAAAACATTTTGCGTCTTCAGGGCCATTCCGACAGTCCTCTACGACGCCGAAAGCCGACTTACAAGGAAGTCTTATGGTCAAGGTCATCGCCTCCTCGGTCCGCAAGGGCAACGTTCTCGATGTCGACGGCAAGCTCTACGTCGTTCTCACGGCTCAGAATTTCCATCCGGGCAAAGGTACGCCGGTCACTCAGGTCGACATGCGCCGCATCGTCGACGGCGTGAAGGTTTCCGAGCGCTGGCGCACCACCGAACAGGTCGAGCGCGCCTTCGTGGAAGACGTCAATTTCCAGTACCTCTACGAAGATGGCGAGGGCTTCCACTTCATGAACCCGGCGACGTACGACCAGGTCGTCGTCAGTGCTGAAACCATGGGCGACCAGAAGGCCTACCTGCAGGAAGGCATGACCTGCATCCTGTCGATCCACGAAGGTATCCCGCTGGCGCTGGAACTGCCGCGCCACGTCACGCTTGAGATCGTCGAGACCGAACCGGTCGTCAAAGGTCAGACGGCATCTTCTTCCTACAAGCCGGCTATGCTCTCCAACGGCATCCGCACCTCGGTTCCGCCGCATATCGATGCCGGTACCCGCGTCGTCATCGCGACGGAAGACAATTCCTACGTCGAGCGCGCCAAGGACTGATCGCGCATCGGTTTCCAGACATTCGAACGGCCTGAAGCACCCGCTTCGGGCCGTTTTCGTTTGGGACCGTTGATTTTGAGACGACACGGTTGGATGGAGAAGATCGGCAAAAGCCGGCCTCTCTTTCCCTTAAAGATGCGGATTGCGCGGCCGGTACTTCTTGACCAGTTTCTGGTTGGTCTCGGCAGCACCCGGCATGTTGGCACTGAGATAGACCGGCGCATCCCCGGATTTGGAAAGCTCGGAGGCGACCTCCGCGAAAATGGCGTTGATGACAGTCACGCCGACCGCCGTCGACACCGGCCCGACCCGAAGGCCCGTGCCGTCGAGATCAAGAACGGCGTCACCCGGCGGCAGCCCGTTGTCCAGAATCACGTCGGCCACATCGGCAAGTCGTCGGCGGCCATTGGCGATCGCCGTCGAATAGGCGATCGAGGTGATGGCGATCACCTGGGCACCGATCTCGCGCGCATAATCGGCTGCTTCGATCGGTGCAGCATTCACGCCGGAATTGGAAGCGATGATGATGACGTCGCCCGGCTGCATGCCGTAGCGTTCCAGCATCGGCCGCACCAGGCCCTGCGTCCGCTCATAGACGGAGCTGATGACCGCGCCCTCATGCAGCATGGCCGAGCCGACGAGAACCGGCACCGTGAAGGCAAGCCCGCCGGCGCGGTAATGCACCTCTTCCGCCAACATATGCGAATGGCCGGTGCCAAAGACATAGACGCGCTTATCGTCACGGGCGGCCTCGAGGATCACGGCAGCGGCCTGCGCCATCGGCTCGGCAAGCGCCTGCTTCAGTTCTTGCAGCCGGCCGATCAGATCGGAGAAATAGGCATCGGTGATGTCAGTCATCGCCCATACTCCTTTACGCTGCTTCGCCGCTGAGCCAAATTGCCTTCACGTCGATCGTATCGGAGAAATGCACGAGATCGGCGCGCGCGCCCGGCGAAAGGTGGCCTCGATCGGCAAGCCGCAGGAAACGCGCTGGATAGAGCGTCGCCATCCTGAGCGCTTCGGCAAGCGTCAGATCCAGATAGGTGACGCCGTAGCGGATCGTTGAAGCCATATCGACATCCGAGCCTGCCAGCGTGCCGTCCGAAAGCACGAGTTTGGAACAGAAGCCGCCTCTCTCGCGCCGCACAGTGCGGCCATTCAGCGTGAACGTATCTTTCTCCGAGCCGACGAGCGACATGGCGTCGGTCACGAAGAACAGCTTGCCTTCGCCACGCTTGGCGCGCAGCGCCGTGCGCAGCGCCTTCGGATCGACGTGGTGGCCATCGGCGATGATGCCGCACCAGACGGCCGGATGGTCGATCGCCGCCCCGACGAGCCCCGGCGCGCGGTGCGCCAGCTGGCTCATGGCATTGAAGAGATGCGTGACACCCCGCGCGCCGGCGTCGAAACGAGCTTCCGCCGCCTCGCTGGTGCTATCGGAATGGCCGATACTGACGATGACGCCAGCTTCGCTGAGTTCGCGCACTTGCGAAACCGTCACCTGCTCCGCCGCGATCGTGACGAGCAGTGTGCCGATCGCCTCGCGTGCAGCGATGAAGGCCTTAACGTCCTTGTCCTCGACAGGGCGCATCAATTCGGCCAGATGCGCACCCTTGCGCGCCGGCGCCAGATGCGGACCTTCCAGATGCAGGCCGGCAACGCCGCGATTGGTCTTTACAGCGACTTCCGCCGCCTCGATCGCAGCGGCCGTTGCTTTGGCCGTATCGGTGATCAGAGTCGGCAGAAGCGCCGTCGTGCCATAGGGGCGATGCCCATCGGCGATCATGTACATGGAGTCAGACGACGGCTCATCGTTCAGCATGCGGCCGCCACCGCCGTTGACCTGCGCATCGATGAACCCGGCAGACAGGACGCCGCCATCAAGCGTCACGACTTGGCCTTCGGGCAGATCATTGCGGCCGACGATCGCCTCGATGCGTCCGTCCTTGACGATCAGCGCCCGCTCATCGTGGAAGCGTTCGCCGTCGAAGATACGTGCGCCGGTGAAGATCTTGCGGGTCATCAGACGGTCTCCGTCACCTTGAGCAGGTTTGCCGGCTTGTCCGGATCGAAACCCTTGCGGCGGGTGACGGACTCGATCAGGCGATAATAGACGAGCAGCGAAACCAGGGGATCGATGAGGCCGTTGCCGGTCGTGGGAACCTGCAGATTGACGCCGGCGAGCGGCTTTGTCGAGAAGGGCACGGTGGTGGCGCCGAGCGTCTGCAGCCGCTCCAGTGCCTTCACATTGTTGTCGAAGGCGGCATCTTCCGGCACGAAGCCGACAATCGGGAAGCCCGGCTGCACGAGGCGCATCGGTCCATGCATGAGCTCGGCGAGCGAGAAGGCCTCGGCATGCAAGCCGGCCGTCTCCTTGGCCTTCAGCGCTGCTTCGAGGGCAATGGCGAAGGCCGTACCGCGTCCACCGGTATAAAGCGATGCGGCGGTGAACAGTACATCCTCGGCAGCCTTCGTATCGATACCGGACGTCGCAGAGAGAGCGGCTGGAAGCTTATCGAGCGCGGTCTGCAGATCGGCCTTGCCGTCGATCGCAGCGGTAACGCCAGCAAGGGCGGCAACGGATGCGATGAAGGACTTGGTTGCTGCAACGCTCTTTTCAGCGCCAGCATTGAGGCCGAGAACGATATCGGCCTGCTTGGCGAGCGGACTGTCGGTGACGTTGACGACGGCAATCGTCGTCGCTCCGCCCTTCTTGGCCGCTTCTTGCAAAGCAACGATATCCGGGCTGGCGCCCGACTGTGAAACCGTGAAATGGATGCCACCTTTCAGATGCAGGGGCGCATTATAGACGGAAGCGATGGACGGGCCGATCGAGGCGACCGGCACGCCGCAGGTGATCTCGAAGAGGTATTTGAAAAAGGTCGCGGCGTGGTCGGAAGAGCCGCGCGCCGCTGTCGTCACGACACTTGGGCGGGTGGACGAGAATAGCCGGATGATTTCGGCGAAGACCGGCTTTTCCTTTTCGAGCAGGGTAGCGACCACTTCGGGCGACTGGCCGGCCTCCTGCAGCATCAGCGACTGGTTCTCACTCATAGGTCATCTCCAATTCTCAGTTCGGCGACAAAATCATAGGCATCGCCACGATAATGCGAGCGGGTGTATTCAACGACGCGCTGGTCTTCCAGGCGTGAAACGCGTTCGATCAGAAGGGCCGGCGCGCCGGCTTTGACATCGAGAATAGCGGCCGATGACGGATCAAGCGTGACGGCCGTCAATCGCTGTATGGCGCGTACCGGCTTGTGGCCACTCTGGGCGAGCGCATCGTAGAGCGAGCCTTCACCGCCGGCATCCTCGCCAAGAAACTTGACGGGTACGACGGCGCGCTCGATGGCGAGCGGCAGCCCGTCGGCCAGACGAAGGCGGTCGAGCCGCAGCACCGGTTCGTCGACGCCGAGGCCGAGCAGAAAGGATTCTTCAGGGGATGGATTGTTGACGGTGCGGGACAGGATCTTCGCCGCTGGCGAGCGCCCGCGCGAACGCATGTCCGCAGAGAAGGAGGAAAGCCGCCAGAGCGACTGTTCCATGCGCTCCACCTTGCTGGAAACGAAAGTGCCACTGCCATGACGCGATTCCAGCGCACCTGATGTCATGAGATCGCGATAGGCCGTCCGCACTGTGACGCGGCCGAGCTTCAGCGCTTCCGCCAGATCGCGCTCGCCGGGCAATGCCGTGCCGGGTTTCAAGAGGCCTTCCTGGATAAGGCCGGTCAACGCCTGCGCCAGCCGCTTGTAAAGCGGTCCTGCTGCCGCCTCGTCGTGCAGCGCGCGGCCCTTCAGTTCTGCGACCAGACTGGTTCTATCCATGGATAGATAATAGAACCTATTTAGAACCAATCAGCAAGCCGGATTCGCTCCATCAAAGAAAAACCCTCGCCGGACGCCGCGAGGGTTCATTGATCCAGATAGGACGACGAACTCAGTTCTTCGTGAAGATGTAATCCGTTTCCTGACGCAGCACTTCGCCTGGGCGCAGCACCGCATTGGGGAAGCCCTGGTGATTGATCGCGTCAGGCCAGATCTGTGTTTCCAGGCAGAAGCCGGCGAAGGGACCATATTTACGGCCGCCGAGACCCGGCACGGGCACGTTGAGCTTGAAACCGGCATAGAACTGCACGCCCGGCTCTGTCGTGCGCACTTCCAGCGAAACACCGGAATGCAGGCTGCGGGCAAGCACGACGGAGCGCTTGCCCGTGCGCTCGCTCGATAAGCAGAAATTATGGTCGTAGAGGGCCTGCTCCTGCCTGACGAAGCGCTTCATTGGCGCCATCTCGCGGAAATCGAACTCGCTCCCCTCAACAGGGCGGATCTCGCCGGTCGGTATCTGCTTCTCATTGGTCGGCAGATAGTGGTCGGCGGCGATCATGATCTCATGCGCCAAGGCATCTTCGCGGCCATCGAGATTGAAATAGGAATGCTGGCAGACGTTGGCAATCGTCGGCTGGTCCGTCGTCGTCTCGTAATTGACGGAAAGCTCGCCATTGCCATGCACACGATAGGTCGCCTGGATCGTGCAGTTGCCGGGATAACCAGCACGGCCATCGCGGTCGACGATCTTCAGCACTACGCGGTCGGCCTCGTGTTCGACGATCGTCCAGACGAGCGTGCCGATATTGTTGCTGCCGCCATGAAGATGCGTGACGCCCTTCTCGTTGAGTTCGAGTTGGTAAGCCTTGCCGTCGAGCGTGAACTTGCCATCGCCGACGCGGTTGGCGCAGCGGCCCGGCGTTGCCCCGAAGAAGGGCGAATGGGCGAGGTAGCTGCTGAAATCCTCGAAGCCGAGCACCAGCGGCGCATCATGGCCCTCCAGCCGCGCGTCCTGGATAACCGCACCCCAGGTCAACACCTTGACCGTCAGTCCACCACCGCGGATGACGACGCGATGGACGGTCTCCCCCTCCTTCGTCTGTCCGAAAACTTCCCGTTCCAATTTGTCCACCATGATCGACGCTCACTCCATCCCTAGGATTCAGGAACCGGAACCTGCCTCCATTCGCTGCAAATCGCAACCGGGCGGACCCAGAAAACAAAACGCCGTCGCGGAAGTGCGACGGCGCCATTTCTAAACCCACCCTGTAACGCTCAGATGTCCGAGCCGATCTCTTCGATATCGTAGGGCGTCGTCTGGTAGATCTCATTGATCCAGTTGCCGAAAAGCAGATGCGCATGGCTGCGCCAGCGGTTCTGCGGCGCAAGTGCCGGATCGTTATGCGGGAAGTAATTGTGCGGCATCTTGATCGGCACGCCGGCATTCACGTCGCGGAAATATTCGTCCGAGAGAGACGTGGAATCATATTCGACGTGATTGAAGATATAGAGCCGCCGACCCTTCGGCTCGTGGACGAGACAGACGCCCATCTCGCTCGATTCCATCAGGATCTCGAGGCCGTCGACCTTCTCGATGTCGGCCCGGCGCACCTCGGTCCAGCGCGACACCGGAACCTCGAAATTGTCAGAGAAACCATTGAGATAAACGGAAGAGGGCTTGAGATTTCGGTGGCGGTAAACGCCGAAGGCCTTTTCCTTCAGCTCATACTTCGGCACGCCGTGGAAATGATAAATCCCCGCCATCGCGCCCCAGCAGACATTCATGGTCGAATGGACGTTTGTCTGGGTCCAGTCGAAAATCTGCTGCATTTCCTTCCAATAGGTAACGTCCTCGTAAGGCAGCGTCTCGATCGGCGCCCCCGTGATGATGAAGCCGTCAAACTTGCGGTGCTTCACTTCCTCCCAGGTCTGGTAGAAGGCGAGCAGATGTTCTTCAGATGTATTCTTGGCCTTGTGGTTGCCGACACGGACCAGCGAGAATTCCACCTGCAGCGGCGAAGCACCCACCAGGCGCGCCATCTGCACCTCGGTCTTGATTTTGTTCGGCATGAGGTTCAGCAGCCCGATCTGCAGCGGGCGGATATCCTGGCGGATCGCCACCGTTTCGGTCATCACCCGCACACCTTCGTTCACAAGGGTTTCGAAGGCGGGCAGCGTATCGGGGATCTTGATGGGCATTGCGGTCAACTCGATCAAAATAAAAAACCGGCGGCGAAAGAATCGCTACCGGTCCGCACGCGGCCCTTTAGCGACTTATTTAACGTGGCTGCAAGCCGGCCGGCCAAATCACCACAAGGCATCCTAGATAGCGCCAGTCCAGCTTCGAATCAACTGTCAATGCAGATAGCTGCAAAAGCCATCACGCTTTCTTTATGCGTGGCGGAATCTGTTGATGGACCAGTGACGCCCCCATGTTATTAATATAGGGATGGGCGGATTTGGAAACTTGTAATGGCAAATAACATCGAAAGGGGGAGGGGCATCCAGAGTCAGGACCGGGTAGGGTATGATCTCAGCCTGACATATCGGCTTGGAGTGATGTTCTCCGCATTCTGGAATTCGCAGGTCCGCGGCAAGGTCGTGGGGCTTGCGATCCTGCTTGTCGTCATCATCCTGGCGACAGCCTACGGACAGGTGATCCTCAACGAATGGAACGCCCCCTTCTACGATTCCCTCGAACGCCGTGATCTTGGAGAGTTCTTCCACCAGCTCGAAATCTTCGCGATGATCGCCGGCGCGCTACTGCTACTCAACGTGCTGCAGGCCTGGCTGAACCAGATGACTGCGCTCTATATGCGCGAAGGGCTTTCGCGCGATCTCGTCGATCAATGGCTGAAGCGCAAGCGCGCCCTCAAACTCTCTACCATCGGCATTCTCGGCGTCAATCCGGACCAGCGGCTGCATGAGGACTCCCGCAACCTGGCCGAAAGCACCACCGGTCTCGTGCTCGGCCTCCTGCAGTCGACCATACTACTCGTCAGCTTCATCGGCGTGTTGTGGGAGCTTTCGAGCGGCTTCATCTTCCATATCAGCGGCTACAGTTTTTCCATTCCAGGCTACATGGTCTGGGCGGCAATCTTCTATGCTGCATCGGCCTCGGTACTAAGCCAGGTCGTCGGCCGCAAACTTGTCAAGCTCAATGCAGACCGCTTCTCCAAGGAAGCCGAATTGCGCTTCGCGCTGATGCACGCCAACGAGAACATGCCAGCGATTACAGTGGCGCACGGCGAGGAAAACGAGCGCAAGCGCATCAATATCGACATCAGCAACGTTCTCGCGGTTATCAAGCGTCTCGCCATGGCCAATACCAACCTCACCTGGGTTTCGGCAGGTTATGGCTGGCTGGTCATCGTCATTCCGATCATCGTTGCAGCACCCGCCTATTTCTCCGGCGGCCTTACCTTCGGCCAGCTGATGATGTCGGTCGGGGCCTTCAACCAGGTCAACACGGCACTGCGCTGGTATGTCGCCAACTTCGGCCCGATCGCCGAATGGCGCGCCACGCTGATGCGCGTCACCGATTTCCGCCAGGCACTGCAGGAGATGGACGACGACTTCGATCTGAAGGACGCCATCGTTTATGAGGAAACCGCAGCAGATACGCTGACGCTGAAGAATATCGTCATCTTCGCCAAGCTTGGCGAAGACATCGAGGATTGCGGCGGCTTCCGGATACGCGAAACGGATGTTACGATCAAGGCCGGCGAGAAGGTCATGATCAACGGCGATCACAGCGTGAACCGCCGCCTGCTCTTCCAGGCCATGGCCGGCCTCTGGCCGTGCGGTAAAGGTACGATGGGTCTGCCGCCGATTGCCGACATCCTGTTCATCCCGCAGGTCGCCTATGTCCCCGGCGGAACGCTGCGTGAGGCAATCTCATTCCCCGAAAAACCCGAGGCCTATGACACGGCGGCCATCGAAGCCGCGCTTGAGGCTGCCGGTCTGCATGCGCTGGTTGCCCGACTCGACAGCCGCGCGCGCTGGGACAAGCTTCTCGACGCCGACGAGCAAAAGGCAATCGGCTTTGCCCGTCTGCTTCTCGTCAAGCCCCGTTGGGTCGTTTTCGACGAAGTGCTCGAGGGCATGGAGCCGGAATGGCAGCATACGATGACGAAGCTGCTTGCCACTATGCCGGACACCGGCATGATCTATATCGGCCGCTCGGAGACCTATCTGGAAGCGCTGCATCCGCGCACATTGCATCTGCTGGCGCTGCCCTCGAAATCCGAGGAAGAGCCGGTAGTTTCGGTTCTCGGGTCGAGCGCCGCGGCAGCCCGCGCCCCGGCGCTTTAAGGCAATTCCCATAAAATTATGTAGCGGTTTTGCGTCCGGAACTGTGTGTCTTACATTGGCGGCATCACGCCGTGGACGCCGACGGTGACCTGCGCGGCCGAGATGCTGCCGTCGGCTGCCTTTTCCGCCATGACGATGACGCCTGCACCCGGCTTCAGGTCGTCCTTCGTCGCCGGCGCAAAGGTGACGATCGGCGTGCCGTCGGCAATCGAGATGGTCTTTTCCTTGCCTTGATAAGTCAGCGTGATCGTATGACCATCGACGGCCTTGACCGCATTGCTGACGGTCGCATTCGTCATCGAGCTGTTCGGCTGCACGTCCCACGGACGGTTGCCTTCGCCGGTACCCTTCATCGCTGCCGGGAAAATCAGCACCTCGATGGCACCATCGGGACCTGTGCCTTTCGGCAGGGAGGCGACGCCGACGAAATCGCCGACCTTGATGTCGTCCACCGACGCATTTTTGATGCCAGCGACCTTCCAGCCCGATTTAAGTGCCACCGTCGTGTCGCTGCCCTCGCGGGTCTTGACGGTCAGTGTATCGCCGCTAAGGCTCTCGATCGTGCCACGCACGCGCATGCGTTGCGTTTCCTGCGCGCTCGCTGCCTGCGAAAGGCCGAGCACGACAAAACTGCTGGCGGCAAGCGCCATGAATAGTCCGGTATAGGATTTGCGAGACATGTGACTCTTCCTTCTTGCCTCTGATCGGCACGGTCCCGGCTGCCGAGCGGCACTCTATGCCGCATGACGCAACACTGACGAATCAAGGAAAAGTGAGAGAAAATGGACTCCGGCAACTCGATCCCGGATACCGGAAGTCCACACCAGATCTTTGGAAATACCGGCTCAGCCGGCAGCAGACATATCCATATACATGATTTCCCAGACATGACCGTCGAGATCCTGGAAGCTGCATCCGTACATTGGACCCATGTCGAGGATCGGCTTCCAGGGCTTGCCGCCGGCTGCCAGCGCCTTCTTCAGGTAGTCATCCACCTCGGCGCGGCTGCCGGCCGAAAGGCAGGTCAGCACTTCCTTGCCCTTGGACGTATCGGCGATATCGCCTTCGATGAACTGTTGGAAGTGACCGTGGGTCAGCAGCATCACGTAGATATTTTCCTCGACGATCATACAGGCAGCGTCGTCGGTGGTAAAATTCGGATTGTAGGAAAAGCCGAGCGCCGAGAAGAACTCCTTCGACTTGACGAGGTCCTTGACCGGCAGGTTCACGAAAATCATGCGCATGAAAATCTCCCTTATGACGTGGCGGCACCATGCCGTTGATCACGCTCGGCCCAAGGACGGCCAATAACCACCCGATCCGACATTCGAGAAATTTTTATTCCGATCAACCTTCCAGCTCTTCCCGCAAGATTTCGAGCTCTAGCCATTCCTCTTCCATCTTGGTCAGGTTTTCGCGTAGCTTCTCCATTTCCGATGCCAGCCGGCTGAACGTCGCCGGGTCCTTGGTGAAGAGGCTCGGATCAGCCATTTTCTTCTCGCGCTTGGCGATCTCGGCCTCCGCCTTCGCCATTTCCTTCGGCAGGTTTTCGAGCGCGAATTTCTGCTTGTAGGAGAGCTTGCCCTTCGAGACGGACGGAGCGGCAGCCGCAGCCTCCTGCGACTTCGGCTTCTCCACCGCCTTCTCAGCCTTGCGGCGCTCTTCGGCGGCACCCTTGCGCTGTGCCAGCATATCGGAATAGCCGCCGGCATATTCGATCCAGCGTCCGTCCGGCGCTTCCGGATTGGCAGGCGCGATCGTCGAGGTCACCGTCCTGTCGAGAAAATCGCGATCGTGGCTGACGAGGATGACGGTGCCGGGAAAACCTGTGACAATTTCCTGCAGCAGATCCAGCGTCTCGATGTCGAGGTCGTTGGTCGGTTCGTCCAGGATCAGCAGGTTGGTCGGCCGCGACAGGATGCGCGCCAGCATCAACCGGGCACGCTCGCCGCCGGAGAGGTTCTTGATCGGTGTGCGCGCCTGCTCCGGCTGGAACAGGAATTCCTTCATGTAGCCGGTCACATGCCGCTGCTCGCCATTGACCAGCAGGTTTTCGCCACGCCCATCCGTCAAATAGTTGGCAAGTGTATCCTCGGGGTTCAGATCTTCGCGCTTCTGGTCGAGAGTGGCAATTTCGAGATTGGTGCCAAGCTTCACCGTACCGTTATCAGGCGCAAGCTGGCCGGTCAGCATCTTCAGAAGCGTCGTCTTGCCGGCGCCGTTGGGACCGACCAGACCGATACAATCGCCCCGATGCACGCGGATCGAGAACGGCGCGACGATCGGCCTGTCGTCATAGCTCTTGGTAATCTTGTCGGCCTCGATCACAAGCTTGCCGGATTCCTGTGCGTCGGATGTGGTCGCCTGCACGGTTCCCTGCGGCCCCTTATGGCCACGATATTGTGAGCGCATGGTCTGCAACTCGCCGAGCCGTCGCATATTGCGTTTGCGCCGTGCCGTCACGCCATAGCGCAGCCAGTGCTCTTCGCGCTCGATCGCCTTGCCGAGCTTGTGCTGTTCCATCTCTTCCGCCTCCAGCACCTGATCACGCCAGGCCTCGAAAAACGCAAAGCCCCTGTCGAGCCGACGCGACGTGCCGCGATCGAGCCAGACGGTCGCTGTCGAGACCTTCTCGAGGAAGCGGCGGTCGTGCGAGATCAGCACCAGCGCGCTGCGCGTCTTCTGCAGTTCGCCTTCCAGCCATTCGATGGTCGGCAGGTCGAGATGGTTGGTCGGCTCGTCGAGCAACAGGATATCAGGCTCCGGCGCCAGCACACGGGCAAGCGCTGCGCGGCGCGCCTCGCCGCCGGAAAGGTTCTTCGGGTCCTCTTCGCCCGTCAGCCCTAAGTGCGACAGCAGGTATGTGACCCGGTAAGGATCATCGCCCGGCCCGAGCCCCGCTTCGGCATAGGCCTGCACGGTCTTAAAGCCGGCAAAATCCGGTGCCTGCTCCAGATAGCGCACCGTTGATGCCGGATGCCGGAAGACCTCACCGGACTGGGCATCGACGAGACCGGCAGCAATCTTCAGAAGCGTCGATTTACCCGAGCCGTTGCGGCCGACGAGGCAGATCTTGTCGCCGGACTCCACTTGCAAGGCCGCGCCGGCAAGTAGCGGCGTGCCGCCGAAGCTCAGGAAAATATCGTCGAGTTTCAGAATGGGAGGCGCCAAGAATCAGACTCCGGAAAGATCATAGGGCCGCGCGAGCACGATGGCCCTGCCGCTGGCAAGCGAGAAGCGCACGGGGCCTTCCGCTACATTGGAAATGGTGCGCGACGAACCGAAGGGCAAATGGAAGTCGGCGAGCGGATAGCGGGCATTCTCGATGAAGAGCCCGGTCAGCTCGCTGAAACCCGGCACGGAAAACAGGCTACCCGGCGGAAGATCGATCTCCAACGAGCCGGGAAGCAAAGGTACCGCCTCTTCGCTGCCCGAGGTCAAGAGCACGTCGAAGCCTTCTTGCGCCAGTTCAACGCCATAGAGCAGATGTTGAAGCGCATGGTCGGAGCGTTCACCGCCCAATGCGCCTGCAAGGATCAGGCGTTTTGCGCCACGCTCGATTGCCTCGGAAACGGCGATCTCGCCATCGGTCGCCGCCTTTGCGGCCGGATAGGGTTGACGCGGCACATTGGGAAAGGCGCCGTCGAGATCGGGCGGTGTCGAATCGAAATCGCCAACCCACAATTCCGGCACCACGCCCAACGCCGCTGCGTGGCGCATGCCGCCGTCGGCCGCGATGAACCGGGTGTCCCGCACGGCTTCGCGCAGACGATCCGTCAGGCTGAGTACCCCGCCGAGCAGGATAGTGAAGGTGGATTGGCTCATGGGCATTGCCCATAGCGCAAACCGGGGGTGAAGGGGAAGAGGCGCCGAAGATCCGGCGCCTTTCTCTCAGAAGCGGTAGGTCACACCGGCGCCGATCAGCCAGGGATCGAGTTTCGCCTTGCCGCTGACATTGGCACCGCCGACGGTCGCATCGAAATCCGGACGCAGGAAGATCTTCTTCACATCCAGGTTCGCACCCCAATGCTCATCGAACATGTAATCGAAACCCGCCTGCAGCGCGACGCCGAATGTATTCTTCACATCGAGGCTGTCGGCGCTCTTGCCTGACTGATTGTAGAAGACCGTGTAATTCACGCCTGCACCGAGATACGGCTGGAAGGCACCGAAATCGGTGAAGTGATATTGCAATGTCAGCGTTGGCGGCAACAGCCACGTCTTGCCTATATCGCCGAGGCCGGCAATCGAGCCTTCGCCATGCACATTGGCATAGGTCGTGCCGAGAATGAGCTCCGCGGAAATATTGTCGGTGAAGAAATAGGAAATATCCGCTTCCGGAACCACTGTGTCCGAATAGGAAAGACCGGATCCGGAAATGCCGTCGACCGAGCCGTTATCGCGCGTCACCACGCCCAGCGCACGCAGGCGTACCTGCCACGGGCTTTGCGTGGCCATCGGCGGGCCAGCCGAAGGCGCCAGATCGGCGGAAAGCGCCGCGTGCCCGAAGGATGCGAAAACGATAGCGGCGAAAATGCCCCTCAGCCGAAGCGGATGATGTTTCATGTGAATCTCTCCTGATGTCGTCGAACGGGGAGAGACTTAGGCCTGCCTCAGGCGGGTCGGCTTGAGCGAGATCAAACGCTCAGACTATTTTCTTCAGCCTGGCGTATCCTTGTCACGGGACAGGAAGATTGCCTCATAGCCGCCGATGAATTTCTCGAACAAGACGGAGAAAGTGTCGATCTCTTCCTGCGGCCAGTCCCGCACGACCTCGGTAACGAAGGCGAGCTTCTGGGCCTGGATTTCCGCCAGCAGATTCTGTCCGACCTGAGTCATGACGACGACGATACGCCGCGCATCCGCCTGCGATGCCTCGCGGCGCAGAACATTACGGCCGACCATATCGGAAACGACGCGGCTGGCCCGCGACGGATCGATGCGCAGCATCTCGGCAATGGCACCAACGGTCACCTCGCCGTTTGCCTGCGCCCGCCTTACGGCATCCAGCACATCGAGATGCGAGAGCTCCAGATCCGGAGCCACGCTCTGGATCGCCAGCCGGCCAATCAGCCGGCGGCCCGTCATCATTCTCATGCGCGTCATGGAACGGCCGATGCGCAGCACGCTGTCCATGGGAGGCTCATCAATCTCTGTCGTTCTTGTCTTGGTCAGCGTCTCGTTCATGACGGAACCATAACAGACCGGAATCAAAAATAAAATATGCCAATGTCAATAATGTGCTATTGACAAATATATGCCATTAGCACATAAAGCATCGAAATAACGAAATTGGCCCCCATGGATATGCAACTTGCCCCTGCGCCGCTCGTGACGGATCCCCGTCGGCGGCTCATCCTCTTTTTTTTCCTGATGACCGCCATGTTCATGGCGACGCTGGATAATCAGATCGTCTCCACCGCGTTGCCGACCATCGTCGGCGAGTTCGGCCATCTGGACCGCTTCGGCTGGATCGGCTCGGCCTATCTACTGGCGCTGAGCGCGGTCATGCCGCTTTATGGAAAACTCGGCGATCTCTTCGGCCGCAAATATGTGATGATGACAGCGATCGCGATCTTCACGGTGGGCTCCGCCGTCTGCGGTCTCGCCGTCTCCATGAACACGCTGATCGCCGCCCGTGTGCTGCAGGGTTTCGGCGGCGGCGGTATCATGGTTTCGATCTTCGCCGTCAACGCCGACCTCTTCGAGCCGCGCGAACGCGCCCGCTACCAGAGCTATTCCAGCCTCGTGCTGATGGCCTCCGGCGCCATCGGCCCGGTCCTCGGCGGCACGATGAGCGATCTCTTCGGCTGGCGCTCGATCTTCCTCGTCAACGTGCCGATCGGCTTTATCGTGCTTGCCGGCCTCGCCTTCATGCTGCCCTACCGTAAACCGCATCGTCGACCGAAGATCGATTATGCCGGCGCACTTCTGCTAGCGTTGACGACGACCAGCATCGTGCTTGCGACCGACAGCAGCGAACTTTTCGGTGCGTTGATCTCCCCGCAGAGCATCAGCATCGTCGCCTTCGGCGTGGTTTGCGCCATCGCCTGGGTTTTCGTCGAACGCCGCGCGCCGGAGCCGATCGTCCCTCTGCCACTTTTCCGCAATTCCACCTTCAGCCTGCTGCTGGTGATCTCGATCATGGGCGGCGCGATCGCCATCGGCATGGTCAATTACCTCGCGCTGTTCCTGCAGACGACCACAGGCCTTTCGCCGTCTGGCGCAGGCCTGCTCTTCATTCTGCTGACAGGCGGCCTCGTCTGCGGCTCCCTGAACGCCGGCCGCATCATTTCGAAGACCGGTCGCTACAAGCCCTTCGCCATCGCCAGCCTCACCTGCAGCGCCATTGCTTTCGCACTGATGTCGCAGGTCCATGCCGGCACGCCGATCGCCTTCATCGGCGCGATCATGCTGCTGCACGGTATCGGCATCGGCCTTGCCCAGCAGGTTCCGGTCATCGGCGTACAGAACGCCGCGCCGGCCCGCGATGTGGGTGCGGCGACCGGCTCGGTCACGCTGTCGCGCATGGGAGGCGCTTCGATTGCCATCTCCATCTACGGTGCGATCATCGCATCGCAACTCGGCAAGCTCGGTTCCTCCATCCCGGGCGTGGCCAATATCGAGGAGCTGACGCCAAGAATGATGGCCGCACTTCCCGAAGCCAGCCGTCAGGCCGTCGCGGATGCTTATGCCGCCGCCTTCTCACCGCTGTTCATGACCTCTTGCGGCATTGCTTTGATCGGCCTGATAGCCGCCATCATGCTGAAACCAGTGCAGCTGCCCCGTGCCGGCGAACCAAAGACCGGCCCGACCAGCGCCGCCGCCGAAGCTGCGGAATAAGCATAGGCGCGCGGCCCGCACGCCTCTTCATTTCGATCAAGCAGCAAACACTACTATTAATTGTATTCTTCGCGCGGACGTTATGGTCGCCCGCATCGGTCGCCGTGCTGACCTATTTTTTCCGCAGTGTAGCCGGAATCTGCACTTGCGATGGAACTTTCGCCATAATTTCATCGGAGCGAGAAAGTGCCTCGACAGGCGAGGCATTGCCGAAATGCAACGGCACCACATTTAGATAGAGTCTCGCTATGCAACCCACGCGGAAATCAGCTACAGCAAAGACTTGGATCGGCCGATTGTGCAGCGCGAGAACCGAGGCGGAAGCCTATTGAATTTTTCTGGCAGCGGCCGGCCCGAAGATGCGGCAGACCGGCGACTTAAGATGATGGGGAGAGACAGACTGGACAGCATGACGACGTGGAAATCGCCCGCGCTTTCCAGTGATGCTTTTCTTGCGCCGTGCCGTTGGGCGCGCCGTCTCCTGCTGCTTTCAGTCTGCGCCATCGCGCTGAACGGCTGCGAGACGTTGATCGAACAATCCTATCAGCCGACCGTCGGCCCATCGTCCAATCCACAGATCGTCGACGAAGTACAAAAAAATGACCCGCGCGCTGCCATGGGCGCTCGCGAGCATCCGCGCATCGTCGCGAGCTATGGCGGCGAATATAAGGACGCCAAGACCGAGCGCCTCGTCGCCCGCATCACCGGCGCGCTGACGGCCGTGTCGGAAAATCCGAGCCAGTCCTATCGCATCACCATCCTGAATTCGCCCGCCATCAATGCCTTCGCGTTGCCGGGCGGTTACCTCTATGTCACCCGCGGCCTGCTGGCGCTCGCCAATGACGCCTCGGAAGTGGCGGCTGTACTGTCGCACGAGATGGGCCACGTCACCGCAAACCACGGCATCGAACGCCAGAAGCGCGAGGAAGCCGAAGTCATTGCCAGCCGCGTCGTGGCTGAGGTTCTGTCGAGCGATATAGCCGGCAAGCAGGCGCTTGCCCGCGGCAAGCTGCGCCTGGCCGCCTTCTCCCGCCAACAGGAGCTGCAGGCCGATGTCATCGGCGTGCGCATGCTCGGCGAAGCCGGCTACGATCCCTATGCCGCAACCCGCTTTCTCGATTCCATGGCCGCCTACAGCCGCTTCATGTCGGTCGATCCGGAAGCCGACCAGAGCCTGGACTTCCTGTCGAGCCATCCGAATTCTGCCCAGCGCATCGAGCTTGCCCGCAGCCATGCCCGCGCCTTCGGCCAGGAAGGTTCGGTCGGAGACAAGGGCCGCGATTACTATCTCGATGGCATCGACGGTCTTCTCTACGGCGACAGCCCGGAAGAAGGCTATGTGCGCGGCCAGACCTTCCTGCATGGCGGCCTCGGCATACGCTTCGACGTACCGCCGGACTTCAGTATCGACAACAAGGTCGAAGCGGTCATGGCGACCGGCCCGAACGATATCGCCATCCGCTTCGATGGCGTCGCCGACAACCAGAACCAGAGCCTGACGAATTATATCTCCAGCGGCTGGGTTACCGGGCTTGATCCCGCAAGCATCCGGCCGATCAACGTCAACGGTATGGAAGCTGTGACCGCCCGCGCCACTGCCGATCGCTGGGATTTCGATGTTACGGTCGTCAGAAACAACAACCAGATATTCCGCTTCCTGACGGCCGTGCCGAAGGGCAGCCCTTCGCTGGAGCCGACGGCAGACGTCCTGCGCGCCAGCTTCCGCCGTATGACGCCGGACGAAGCCGCCTCGCTGAAGCCGCTGCGCATCCGTGTCGTCACCGTTCGCTCTGGCGACAACATCACCACGCTCGCCTCCCGCATGATGGGTACCGATCGCAAGCTTGATCTCTTCAAGCTCATCAACGCCTTGCCGACGGGCGCTGCTGTTTCTCCCGGTGACCGCGTGAAGATCATCTCCGAATAAAAGAAAGCCCGGCTTATGCCGGGCCAGTATGTGCTGCTGGGGAGTAATTCTTGGTCAGGCATAGGCTGCCATATGCGGATCGGCGCTCACGAGCGCCGTGCGAAGCTTTTCCATCGCCCGGCTTTCGATCTGACGCACGCGCTCCTTGGAAATGCCGAGATCGGCGCCGAGCTCTTCGAGTGTCGCTCCGTCTTCTGCGAGCCGGCGCGCGCTGATGATCTTCATTTCGCGCTCGTTGAGATGCTTGAGGGCAGACGCAAGCCAGACGCGGCGGCGCTCGCCATCGATCATGTTGGAGACCTGCTCGTCCGGCAGCGGCTCGTCGCTGACGAGGAAATCCATCTTCTCTGCACTATCGGCGTCGCCGGAGACGGAAGGCGCCTGCAGCGACGCATCGTTGCCGGAAAGGCGCGCATCCATGGTCTGCACGTCGGCAAGGCTGACACCGAGAGCGGCGGCGATTTCCTGATGAATGGATTGCAGCGTCAGCTGCGTGTCGCCCTTGGCGAGCTTGGCGCGCAGGCGCCGCAGATTGAAGAACAGTGCCTTCTGGGCCGAACTCGTGCCGCCGCGCACGATCGACCAATTGCGCAGGATATAGTCCTGGATCGAAGCACGGATCCACCAGCTTGCATAAGTGGAAAAGCGTACATCGCGCGCCGGTTCAAAGCGAGCGGCCGCCTCCAGAAGCCCGACATAGCCTTCCTGCACGAGATCGCTCATCGGCAGGCCGAAGTTGCGGAACTTTCCTGCCATGGAAATGACGAGGCGCATGTGCGCCATGGCGATCTGGTTGCGGGCGCCGCGGTCCTCGTGATCCTTCCAGCGGATGGCGAGATTATGTTCCTCTTCACGGGCGAGATAGGGAGCCGCCATTGCTATTTTGATCATGCGCCGATCTGCAGACATGTTCTTCATATCGCTCTCCTGAACAGGCCACGTGCCTAAAAATAAACAAGCAAACATCGTTTCCGGAACATTGCTGCGCCGGAGCAAACTAGGCTCTTGAATGCATAAAGGCCTCGCTCCTGGACTTTTCAGGAGGAGGCCCTATCTCTCTTCATATGCCGCTGAAGCGGCTGGACTGGATCAGTTTCTTGAGATTGCCGGATAGGCAAATTCTGGAAATCATGATCCGCTCCTCATCGAACATTGACAGCTTTAGCGGAAGTCAAACCGAGCTTATGGGTTCCGGTGGAGTCCGCATTACTGTATATGAACGTCGCAGCGGCGAAAAAGTTCCAATAAAAAACCCGGCACCAGGCCGGGTTTTTTCATCAGCAAAAACAATGCGCTATTAAGCTGCTTCGTCCTGCGAATCGTCTTCCTCGATCGCCTTGCCGCGCTTCGGACCCTTGTTGAGGTTGGTCTCGACGAGGCGAACGGCTTCCGTTTCAGACATCTTGTTGACGGCAGCGATTTCGCGAGCCATCCGGTCGAGGGCAGCTTCATAAAGCTGACGTTCTGAATAGGACTGCTCCGGCTGGTTTTCAGCGCGATAGAGATCGCGAACGACTTCTGCGATGGAAATCAGGTCGCCGGAATTGATCTTGGCATCATATTCCTGGGCACGGCGAGACCACATGGTACGCTTGACGCGAGCCTTGCCCTGCACGACCTTGAGGGCGCGCTCGACAAAGTCGGTTTCGGAAAGCTTACGCATGCCGATGCTCATGGCCTTTGCGACCGGAACCTTCAGACGCATCTTGTCCTTTTCGAAATCGATGACGAAAAGTTCAAGCTTCATGCCGGCGACTTCTTGCTCTTCGATAGCCGTGATGGTACCGACGCCGTGAGCGGGGTACACGATCGATTCACCAGTTTTGAAGCCGTGACGTGCGGTAGAAGGTTTTTTCTGCTGGATGGTCATTCTAATCAAAAACTCCCTGTTACGCTTCCGGCAACGGCCGGAGCCCGGGTCAGTCAGGCCCGGATGAGACGGTTAGATCCGTCGGGTGACTTCACTCTGGTTCCACCAGACAGAAGCAAAAAGGTATCCTCGCGCGCGATCTTGGGATCCGACAGCTCAAGTTATTGATATGTCACGGAAACCGCGTGCGGATTTGCTTTTACTTTCGTGATGGTTTTGGGCATGCGTCATGCCACAAGTGGAACAGTGTGGTGAACGTATCACAAAAATATGAGGAAATCAATAATTTGCTTAACGTGAGTCATGTGGGCAACACATAGCCCCCATGTGACTCACGCGTAATTTGAAACGTTTAACCTGAGGCTGAACCCGGTTTCAACGGCGCTGCCCGTCGAGAATTTCAGTCGCCACTACCGGGCTTTTCAGAGAAGTATTTCTCGAATTTCCCGGTCTCGCCGTCCAGCTCCTTGGCCTCCGGCATCGGCTCCTTCTTAACAGTGATATTCGGCCAGATGCTCGCATATTCCGCGTTGATCTTCAGCCACTTGTCGAGACCCGGTTCGGTATCGGGCTTGATCGCCTCGGCCGGACATTCCGGCTCGCAGACACCGCAGTCGATGCATTCATCGGGATGGATGACGAGGAAATTCTCGCCCTCGTAGAAACAGTCGACAGGGCAGACTTCAACACAATCGGTGTATTTGCAGCGAATGCAATTGTCGGTCACGACATAGGTCATGAAGAACTCCAGGATTTCCATGCGGGCGGGGCCGGGCAACCTGGAACGTCGCGCCTGTCCCCTGAGCCGGAGAAAAAGCGTGAACAGGCTTGGGAGGCAAGCACACTACCCGGCAGGTTGTGTGTGACGTATCGACTTTGCAGCAGGATTTCAAGGACAAACGATCTTCGAAAGGCTTATGGCAGGAAGAGTTTTCTAATCCTCGTCCGACATCAGCCTGTCGATTGCGCGTCGTTCCTTTTTCGTCGGCCTGCCGGAACCAGTCGCCCGGATTGCCTGTTCGTATGGGGTGAGGCGTTTTGTCTCATCTGGAGGCGGCGACAGGTCCTCATAGAGCAGCCGCGCCTCCTCGTAGGGGCCGCGTCTGTCGCCGGGCAGCCGAACGACGAGAATGACGTCTCGCCGCTCCAGCTTCAACTCGATGCGATCACCGACTTTGATCATTTGACTAGGCTGCGTGCAGCGTGAGCCGTTGATGCTGACATGGCCTGACTGGATATGGCTTTGCGCCAGCGAGCGTGATTTCACCATACGTGTGAAAAACAGCCATTTGTCGATGCGCTGGCGCGAACCGCTTCCTGGCTGTGTTTCTCCGCCCATGATTACTTCTTCATCTGCTCCTTGAGCGCTGCAAGCTTGGCAAAGGGCGAATCCGGATCGATCGGCTTCTCCTTGCGCGGCGGCTTGGCCTCGAAACGCAGCGGCTGCGAATTGCCGCGGTTGTTGTTACGGTCGTTGCGGTCGCCACGATCCTTGCGATCACCACGGTCCTGACGGTCGCCGCGCTGCTCGTTACGGTCGTTGCGCGCCTGCTGCGGTCTGCCGCCATCACGATTCCCGCCTTCGCGGTTGCCGCCATCCCGGTTGCGGTTGTTGTGGCGGTTGCCATCTCGGGCCTCGCCGCCTTCACCGCCGCCAGGACGGCGATTACGGTCGCCACGTTCCTGACCTTGGCCATGACCTTGGCCATGACGTTCGCCCTGACCCTGCCCGCCGCGGCGGTCGCCATGGCCGCGCGCCTGGCGCTGGTTCTCGTTGCGGCCACCGAGACGCCACAGAAGAACCGGCTTCGGCTCTGCAGCCTCAGCTTCAGCCTCACCGACTTCAACCGAACCTTCGGCTGCCACAGGCGTCTCCGCAGCCGCAGGAGCGGCTTCGACAGCGGGCGTTTCTTCCGAAGCGCCATCTGCGTCGTCATGATCGGCCTTTTCAGCCGTTTCCTCTGCCACGGTCTCAATCGCCGTTACGGGAGCCGATGCCGCATCCTGCGTCGCAAGGAATGCTGCAGCCTCCTCGGCCTTTACCGCGTCTGCGCGATAGCCGAGACCCTTGAGGATCTCTTCCATGTCTTCCAGCGTCGCGCCGAGAATGGACAGCATCGCCGTCGTCGTCGTGAAGCGGCGGCCGTCATAAGCGCCTTCCGGACGGCTGGCTTGACCCGGCTTCCACTGCAAGAGCGGGCGGATGAGGTCGGCCAGACGCTCGAGGATATCGATACGCACCGCGCGCTTGCCGAGGAAACGGAAGCCGGCGAGCTTATAGAACATGCGCTCGAAGCTCGGATCGGTGACGACGGAGGTACGGCCGGCGGCCAGCACCGGAATGAGGTCGCCATAACCTGGCTTGTCGAGCCCGTCATTCTTCAGCGCCCAGAGCAGTGTGATGAGCTCTGCTGGCGCCGGCTTCAAAAGCGCCGGAACAAAAATGTGGTAGGCACCGAAGCGGATGCCGTAACGGCGCATGGAGGCGCGCGCATCCTGATCCAGAGACTTCACCTCTTCCGTCACGTCGCGGCGGAAGAGCACGCCGAGATTCTCGACGAGCTGGAAGGCGAGCCCCTTGGCAAGGCCCTGCAGGTCCTCAGCGCGCGACAGATCGTCGAGCGGCTTCAGCACCGTGCTGATATGATGATTGACGAAACGTTCGATACGGGCGGCGACATGATCGCGCGCATTGCCCGTAAGCTGCTCGTCGGCAAGCAGGATGACGCGCGGACGCATCACGTGATCGCTACCGGATAGACGTCCGACAGGGTCGCCGAGCCAACGCACAAGACCGTCCGAGCCGATCGCCAGATCGGCGTTGCCTGCCGCATGCAGGCGCGCGGCACGGGCTTCGAATTCAAGCGCGAGCGCCTTCTGCGACGCAGACTGAACCGCCTTGGCGTCCGGCCCATCCGTTCCACCCACAGGCGTAAAACGGAACCCGGTCAACTGCCCCACATGATGTCCTTCAACAAAGACATCGCCATTCACACTGATTTCAGCTTCCAGCATCGCATTCTCTCTCAGGCGCTTCATGAGCACAGATGTCCTGCGATCAACAAAGCGTTTCGTCAACCTTTCATGCAACGCGTCGGACAATCGATCTTCGATTTCCCGCGTCTTTTCCTGCCAGTGTGTCGGATCGGCAAGCCAGCCGGGCCGATTCGATACATAGGTCCAGGTTCTTATCTGCGCGATTCGCGCCGAAAGCGTGTCAATTTCTCCATCTGTCCGATCCGAGCGATGAACCTGTTCCGCGAGAAACTGCTCGTTTACCGTGCCATAGCGCACCAGATCGGAAAAGAGGGTAGAAATAAGATCGGCATGTTGCGCAGGCGTTATGCGCCGATAGTCCGGTAGAGCGCAAGCCTCCCAGAGCTTTTCGACGCGCGCCGGCGTGTTGGCGAGATCGGTGATTTCCGGATAGCGCGATAAATAGTCGAGCGCCTGCTGGTCGACCGCCGGCAGCGCCCGCGTCAGACCCGGCACGCGGGGTCCGGTCTCAAGGCTTGCCCGCAGGGATTGTATCGAGGAGAAATCGAGTTCCTTGGTCCGCCACTGCAGAACCTTGATATTATCAAATTCGTGGCCTTCAATGCGCTGCACCAGCTCCTCGTCGAACGGCGAGACCTGGCCGGTTACACCAAAGGTTCCGTCGCGCACATGACGTCCCGCGCGCCCGGCAATCTGGCCGAGTTCACCAGGATTGAGATTGCGGAACTGATAGCCGTCGAACTTCCGATCCTGCGCGAAGGCCACATGATCGACATCGAGATTGAGACCCATGCCGATCGCATCGGTCGCAACCAGATATTCGACGTCGCCCGCCTGGTAGAGCGCCACTTGCGCATTGCGGGTGCGCGGGCTCAGCGCCCCGAGCACCACGGCCGCTCCGCCACGCTGACGACGGATCAGTTCGGCGATCGCGTAAACCTCGTCCGCCGAGAAGGCGACGATAGCCGAACGCTGCGGCAGCCGGGTGATCTTCTTCTGTCCCGCATAGAGAAGGTGAGAAAGCCGCGGCCGCTCCGTGACGGTTATCCCCGGTAGAAGCTGCTGCAGGATCGGCCGCATGGTACCGGCGCCAAGCAGCAGCGTCTCGTCACGACCGCGCAGATGCAGGATACGGTCTGTGAAGATATGGCCGCGCTCGAGGTCTCCCGCGAGTTGCACCTCATCGATAGCAACAAAGGCGGCTTTGGTTTCCCGCGGCATCGCCTCGACCGTGCAGACGGAGAACCGCGCATTCGGCGGCGAGATCTTTTCTTCCCCGGTTACCAGCGCAACATTCTGGACGCCGACTTTTTCCACCACCCGCGTATAGACTTCGCGCGCGAGCAAGCGGAGCGGCAGGCCGATAACACCTGTGCCATGCGCCACCATGCGTTCGATCGCATAATGGGTCTTGCCGGTATTGGTCGGCCCAAGCACCGCGGTCACGCCGCGCCCGCTCAGTATCATCGGCTGCGAAGTCAGGGTCATGGTCCATGCAAGTGAGGCGGGGACGCCCCGGGTCAAGTCGGCTCCTGCGGGTAAGGCAGAGAACACATGGACAGCCGAAGCTCCAAACGCAAGGGCAGATTTGAAATAGACTTTGGATTGAGCATGGAAGTCACAGTCCGCTAAGTCCTTGATTTAAGATTCGGAACAGCTTGAGAACGAATCGGAGACGAATCGCTGACTCCGGCTGATTCAGCTTTTGTTCACGGCTAAGTATTGATTTTGAATCGCTTTTTTACACTAGATGCAGAATCGATAAATTCATTGGGGGAGAGATTTCATCAACCGCGATTAACGCTTCTTGCCGAACCGTAAAGACCGCAAGATCCGATCCAGAATTAACGCTTCGACCAAATCCGGAACGAATCGGAGACGAATCGCTGATATCGAGACTTTCCCTTTTTGTTCACGGCGAGATGTTGTGGGCCTTTCGCCGCCGCCACCAAGATACGGTTCCACCAATTCGGGAGAGCCGGGCCGAAGCGCCAGATCGCGTTAATCTTTTACATGTCGAATTTACGATGCCTTAAACGCGGGCGTATGCAAACCGACGGACGATCGGCACCGATCAAAGCCGGAACGAATCGGTGACGAATCGGAGACGTCACCACTTTCCCGCTTTGTTCACCACAACATGTTGTATTTAAACATATTTTTAACCATGCAGATAAAAGGCTGCGGAGTTCTTCGCCGACTTGGCTTTTGGCGAACCGGCTAAACTCCGCTTTGGAGAAATGACCGATAACGCCGCCGCGACATTCCGAGAGATTAGCCGGGAACAAAAATCGAAGATGCGTGTTTCTAGTCCAATCGAAATGAGGATGAGACAGGACAAACACCATGCTAGGCACGATACTTCTTATTATCCTTATTCTGCTATTGATCGGCGCCTTGCCGAATTGGGGTTATAGCCGCGGCTGGGGCTATGGACCTTCCGGTGGTTTGGGGTTAGTTCTCGTCATCATCATCATTCTTGTACTGATGGGCCGAATTTAAAAGGCCGGCAACCTGGGGAGTTAGACATGAAAAAGATTGTTCTTAGCTGCGCTCTTATCGGCGCTCTCGCATCCTGCACTCCGACGGAGCAGGGCACGGCGATCGGCGCCGGCACGGGCGCCATCATCGGCGGCGCCGTCAGCAACAGCTGGGGTGGCGCGGCAGTTGGCGCAGTCGCCGGCGGTCTGACAGGCGCACTGATCGGCCAGTCGGTTGAACGCCGTGGCTACTGCATCTATCGCGACCGTTACGGCCGCCGCTACGAAGCGCGTTGCCGCTAATAGACCCCGGTCCATCGGAAATTTTGAACGGGCGCTTCGGCGCCCGTTTTTCTTGCGCGCTTTTATCGTCAACATGGCGTTGACGATTGGTCGCTGAAGTCAAATCTACCGTGCCGCCGACGCCAGGCGCATATTCCCTTCAAGATCGCAAAGGGCAGAGCACCTGCCGCCCGCGAATGGAAAGGAACGCCATCATGGCCCAGATCCTGCTCAATTCCGCCGTCGCCGCCCTGATTGCCGCGGTCTTTCTCACGACAGCAATTGCCGCTCTCCGCAGCCAGGACCGCGCCCTTCAGAAGGTGCCCGTCAAGGCCAACGAACGGCATCATCCAAACGCCTGACACCATCAAAGAAACCGAAAACCGCGCGACGGCAACTATTCGAGCGCCCGTCCGCGGGAGACACGACCATGAACAGGATCATCGTGATCGCCGCCCTCATCACCATTGCCTTCGCGGCCTATGGTGCATCTGCCGGCCCCCATGACGGCACCGGCAGCTATGCCGACAATCAGAAGAAATAGGCTCAGACGAAGAACTGACCGCCATTGGCCGTCAGCGTCGAACCGGTAATGAAACCGGCGTCGTCCGAAACGAGGAAAGTCACGCAACGCGCGATCTCCTCGGGTTCACCGAGGCGCCCGACCGGGATTTGCGGAATGATCTTCTCATTCAGCACCTTTTCCGGCACGGCCAGCACCATCTCCGTACCGATGTAACCGGGGCAGATGGCGTTGACTGTTATGTTCTTGACAGCGCCTTCCTGAGCGAGCGCCTTGGTGAAACCGAGGTCGCCGGCCTTGGCGGCGGAATAATTCGCTTGTCCCATCTGGCCCTTCTGCCCGTTGATGGAGGAGATATTGACGATGCGCCCGAAGCTGCGGTCGCGCATGCCGCTCCAGACATGATGCGTCATGTTGAAGAGGCCGGTGAGGTTGGTATTGATCACCTCGTGCCACTGCTGCGGCGTCATCTTGTGGAACATCGCGTCACGCGTGATGCCGGCATTGTTGACGAGGATTTCGATCGGACCGAGCTCGGCCTGGACCCTCTCGATACCCTCGCCGCAGGCGACATAGTCGGACACGTCCCACTTGAAGGCCGGGATGCCGGTGACATCGTGAAATGCCCTGGCCTTTTCGTCATTGCCGGCATAGTTGGCGGCAACCTTATAGCCGGCATTCTTCAGCGCCATCGAAATTGCCGCGCCAATGCCGCGCGTACCCCCAGTGACCAGAGCCACCCTGCTCATGTTCCGCTCCCCTGTTGTTGTCAGCCTGCTCTCAGGCAGGCCTCAAAAAACATGCACTGTACGCTATTTATATTGCCTCAAAGCACATCGCGACACCCATGCCGCCACCGATGCACAGTGTAGCCAGCCCCTTTTTGGCGCCTCGCCGCTTCATCTCGAAGAGCAGCGTGTTGAGGACGCGTGCACCCGACGCGCCGATCGGATGACCGATCGCGATCGCGCCGCCATTGACGTTGACGATGTCAGGGTTCCAGCCGAGATCCTTGTTGACGGCGCAGGCCTGAGCCGCGAAGGCCTCATTGGCTTCGACGAGGTCGAGATCGCCGACGGACCAGCCGGCCTTTTCCAGCGCCTTGCGAGAGGCCGGGATCGGGCCTGTACCCATGACCTGCGGATCGACGCCGGCTGTTGCCCAGGAAACGATGCGGGCAAGCGGCTGGATGCCGCGTCGCGACGCTTCCGCTTCGCTCATCAGCACGGCTGCAGCAGCGCCGTCGTTGAGACCGGAGGCATTTGCCGCAGTCACCGTGCCGTCCTTGTCGAAAGCCGGTCGCAGCTTTGCCATGGCCTCCAGCGTCGCGCCGTAGCGGATATATTCGTCGGCATCAACGGTCACGTCACCCTTGCGACCCTGAATGACGAAAGGAACGATTTCGTCCTTGAAGCGGCCCGCCTTCTGCGCGGCCTCGGCCTTGTTCTGCGAACCGACGGCGAACTGATCCTGATCATCACGCGAAAGCTGCCATTGGCGTGCGATATTTTCTGCGGTAACGCCCATGTGATAGCCATAAAAGGCGTCGGTGAGACCGTCCTTGATCATGGTGTCGATCATCTTCATGTCGCCCATCTTCACGCCGCCGCGCAAATGCGCTGCGTGCGGCGCCATCGACATGGATTCCTGGCCGCCGGCGACGATGATCTTCGCATCGCCAAGCGCAATCTGCTGCATCCCGAGTGCGACAGCACGCAGGCCGGACCCACAGAGCTGGTTGACGCTCCAGGCTGTCGCCTCCTTGGGAACGCCGGCCTTCATTGCGGCCTGACGGGCCGGGTTCTGGCCTTCACCAGCCTGCAGGACCTGGCCAAGGATGACCTCGTCCACGTCTTCAGGAGAAACACCTGCCCGCTCCAGCGCGCCCTTGACGGCCGCCGCACCGAGTTCGTGAGCGGGAATTGTGCCGAAAGCACCGTTGAAGGAACCGACAGCGGTGCGCGCTGCAGAGGCGATGACGACGGATGAACTGCTCATAGGGTGGTTTCCTCGTTTCTCGTCACACATATAAGTGGAAACTGACAAAGCTGCAGGCGCAAGTCAAATGCCAAGACTGTCCCGCCATCTGCTGCAGCGCCCTCGAATGGATTTATCCGTACGGGGAAAGGGCTTGCCGCATCGCACAAAGAGATTGTCACCGCCCTTCTTTTGCGTCTACAGTCTCTGGTGGAGGAGTATACATACAATCAGATGGGGGTTCGGAGACTGATATGGCAAAGACCGAGGGTCAGATCGTAATCAAGAAATATGCCAATCGCCGCTTATACAATACGGGCACCAGCACCTATGTGACGCTGGAAGACCTGGCGGAGATGGTGAAGAAGGGGGAGGACTTTGTCGTCCAGGACGCCAAAAGCGGTGACGACATCACGCATTCGGTATTGACCCAGATTATTTTCGAGCAGGAATCGAAGACCGGCAACACGCTGCTTCCGATCTCCTTCCTGCGTCAGCTCATCACCTACTATGGTGACCAGATGCAGATGGTCGTTCCGAGCTTCCTGGAGCATTCCATGCGTGCATTCACGGAACAGCAGTCGCAGATCCGCGAGCAGATGAACCGCGCTTTCGGCGAAACGCCGCTCGGCAAAAACCTTCAGCTTCCCATGCAGATGATCGAGGATCAGGTCCGCCGGAACACCGAGATGTTCCAGCAGGCCATGCAGATGTTCTCGCCCTTCATGACGCCACCGCCCAAGGAAACCCGCAAGGCGGAGGCCAAGGACATCGACGAGCTGAAGGAACAGCTTCGCGCGCTGCAGAACAAACTCGACAACCTATAGGCCAATCGAAACGTCCCGGCCGGCGCTGCGGATCGACACCGCAAAGCCGCCGATCACGTCGATCAGCGCAATGGTCATCAGAATGAAGAAGACCTGGGTCGCCGCGTCCTGGACGAGAAGAAACTCGACCAGGAAGGCGATGAAGACCAGCATCGACAGCATATGATTGATCAGGTTGCCGGAACCGTTCCGGGTCGCCTTCAGGATCTCCAAGAAAAGCACGACGAGCGCCACGACGATGAAGAGATCGCCGAGCGCCATGCTCCACATCGCGCCTGAGAGCATCGACAGCACGATCACGTCGTGCTGGAGCGAGGGAATTCCGCCACCACCCAACAGGCCCAGCATCGCCAGATTGTAAAGAATAAATGGAATAACCATCAGCGGTATTGCGGTAATCATGCAGAAAAATCTCCCTGACCTCCAGGGAATACTGCCTGACATCACCGTCTCACTTCAAGGCATCGAAGATTATGATATCTTGAAAAGAAAAAGGCCGGCGTTTGAGCCGGCCTTTAAAACTTTCATCGGACAAGCCGCATAGAGAATTATGCGTTTTCCTTCGGCGTCAGAACCTGACGGCCACGGTACATACCGGTCTTCAGATCGATATGGTGCGGGCGGCGCAGTTCGCCGGAGTTCTTGTCTTCAACGTAGGTCGGAGCCTTCAGCGCATCAGCCGAACGGCGCATGCCGCGCTTGGACGGGCTCGTTTTTCTCTTCGGTACAGCCATTTCTCTTACTCCACTTGCGGGCAAAACATGTCCACGGCCAGACTGGCGGCCGAAACGGACATGTCGCGATTTCGGAAATTTTGCGCGCTTATACATGCAAGGGGCGGCCTTGACCAGTCCCCATATGGATTTTTTGCGATGCGGCTGATTCTCTGATCAGACCTCATCTTCCGGCACGATCCACGGCTCGACGCGGGCCGCCTCTTCCCACCTCCGCCAGGCCGGGTGCGCCTTCATCGCATCCATATAGGCCAGTGTATCCTTGCCGCTGACGAGATCATATATATCGAAGCGATTAACGACGGGCGCAAACATCGCGTCCACCCCGCTGAATTCACCGAAGAGGAACGGACCACCGGATTTCTGCAGAAGATCGCGCCAGATCGTCTCGATGCGGCTGATATCGGCGGAAACCCCGTCGGGAAGTGCGATCTTGCCCTTCGGCCGGCGGATATTCATCGGGCAGGCGCTGCGCAATGCCCGGAAGCTCGAAAGCATCTCCATGGAAACCGAACGGGCGAGCGCCCGCTCGGCACGATCCCCGGGCAGCAGTCCGGCTTCAGGGAAGAGCTCCGCTGCATATTCGATGATCGCAAAGGATTCCCAGATTTTCAGCGTTCCATGCTGCAGCATCGGCACATGGCCACTCGGCGAGATGGCCTTGATGTTGGGGTTACCGTTTGGATAGTCGAAGGGGATCAGCACCTCCTCGAAATCGATGCCGACGCCCATCAGCGCCATCCACGGCCGGAACGACCAGGAAGAGTAGTTCTTGTTGGCGATATAGAGCGTCAGCTTGTCCATGATGCTTTCCTGTCAGGGTTCGAAATCGAAGATCAGCAGTTCGTGGAAGTGATTCATATCCTCGTACACGCAGAAGGCCGGCGGGTTGAACTCCAGCACAGGCGCCGCGCGTCGGATATCTTCAGCAACCTCGTTGAGCATCGCCTGCCAGCGTGGCAAAGCTTCATCTTCCAGCCGCTCGATCGCATAGGCGAAGGTCATGTGGAGCCCTCATGGTTGGGTTGGCGATAACCCAGAAGATCGGCGAATGCATCGCGCCAGGCGCGCATCACCTTGCGATCACCTTCCGTCGCGCCCTCGAGCAGCAGGCCGGACGGACGAGCTTCAATGATAGCGACATTGAAGGGATCGAACATCGAGAAACCTTCGAGCCGCGCCGCCAGGAGCTCGCTCATGTCATCGATTGGCGTGTCGAGTGGAATATCATCAGGCCAACGATCCTGCTTGCGCTCCGTCTCGATTACGCCATCGAAAAGCGTCATGTGGAGGCTTGTAATCGGCGTGAAGAGAAACTGTGGCGCCTCAGGCATCGCAAGATATTTTTCGCGCGCCTGGATCAGTGCCTGCTGGGTTTCAGAGCCCTTCGCCGGATGGCAGACGATCGTGTTGCCCTGCTCCGGCAGAAAGCCCCCGACCTTGTGGTAACGAGTGCCTAAATGCACCGGCGGAGCTGGATTGTGGGTTTTCGAATATTGGAGAAGCTCAGGCGAAAGTGTTGTGGTGGTCATGGGGCGACTTAAGGGCTCTCGTTGGTACTGCATTCGCCCTTATGGCAGAACCAAGAATGTCAGATGACGCTTGCCGCTTCCAACGACAAGTTCTGATATCAATCATAGATGCACTTGATGTAATCGCCGGAGCCCTGCGCCCGCCGTTCGATGACCGCCGCGAGCCTGCGCAGCCCTCGTCCGGGTTTTCCGGCATTGCGGTCGATCGGGTTCGGCAGCGAAGCCGCCAGAAGCGATGCCTGCCGGCGCGTCAGCTTCGAAGCAGGCACCTTGAAATGATATTGCGCCGCCGCCTCGATACCGTAAATGCCAGGCCCCCATTCGGCGATATTGAGATAGATCTCCATCAACCGCCGCTTCGACCAGACGAAATCGGAAGCGACTGCGAGCGGTAGTTCCAGCCCCTTGCGAATGAAGGAGCGGCTGTTCCAGAGGAAGAGGTTCTTCGCCGTCTGCATGGGAATGGTGCTGCCGCCGCGTGTCTCCTGGCCCCCTAGCGTATCTTCGACCAGCATGCGCATTTCGCCCCAGTCGACGCCACCATGGAAACAATACTGCCCGTCTTCCGACATCATGACCGACTGCACGAGAACAGGCGCGACGTCGTCGATCGACACCCACCGCCGATCATAACCGCGCAGAAGCACGAGATCGCGCAGCATCAACGTCGAAACCGGATGAATGAAGGGCAGCAGATAGAGGAAGATCAGGACATAGGGCAAAAGCAACAGGGCCAGAACGGCAAGAACAATGCGCTTCAGCACCTGGCGGTCTCCAAACCAGCGCCGGCGAACCGGCGCCTCGGCGCTCTCCACTGTCTCTGGCGCTATATCCAATGTCCCAGTCCGTTTTCGCCCTCGTCGTTGTCATACCGCCTGAAAACCCGCATTGCCAGAGCGCAGCCGAAATCTTGGCGCAGTGATCTACAATTCCGTTGCCAGCAGCGGTTCCGCCGTGCCAAAGAGCGCGCATGGACGCGAAACGGGAAACATTCGAGACACGGTTGAAAAACGGCGCCACCGAGATCGAGGCGCTGCTTGACCTGCTGCTCTCCCCCACCGTTCTGTCCGATGAGATCGCCCGCCCCGACCTTTTGCGCAACGCCATGCACTACGCCGTCCTCAACGGTGGCAAACGTCTGCGCCCGTTCCTTGTCGTGGAGGCTGCCACGCTTCTCGGCGGCAACAGGCAGGCAGCTCTGCGCGTCGGTGCAGCACTTGAATGCATCCACTGCTATTCGCTCGTTCACGACGATCTGCCTGCCATGGACGATGACGACCTGCGCCGCGGCAAACCGACCGTGCACGTCAAATTCGATGAAGCGACCGCCATTCTAGCCGGCGACAGCCTGCTGACCTACGCCTTCGATATCATCGCCGCACCGGAAACGGATCTGCCGGACCGCAGCAAAACGGAACTCGTTCTGGCAATTGCCCGTGCGGCTGGCCTCGGCGGGATGGCCGGCGGCCAGGCGCTCGATCTTGCCGCGGAAAAACAGACGCCAGACGAAGCAGGCATCGTCCGCCTGCAGGCGATGAAGACAGGGGCGCTGATCCGCTTTGCCTGCGAGGCAGGCGCCATCATCGCCGGAGCGTCTGCGGAGGACCGTCAGCGCCTGCGCCGCTTCGGTGAAAAAATCGGCCTCGCCTTCCAGCTTGCCGACGATATCCTCGACCTGACTTCCGATTCCCAGACGATGGGCAAGGCGACCGGCAAGGATGCGGCCCGCGGCAAGGGAACGCTCGTGGCGCTTCACGGCATGGAGTGGGCAGAAAAACAGCTGCGCCAGCATGTCGCGGACGCGGAAGAACTGCTCGCCTCCTATGGCGAGCACGCTGCATTGTTGATCACGGCAGCCCACTTCATAGCCGAGCGCAAGAGCTGAGGCTGAGGAAAGGCGGCGCCGTTCGCCCCTTTGCAAGAGGTCATCGAAAAGCGGAATGATTACTCCGCCGCCGTCTTCCGGCCGAAGCGCTTCTCGATATAGTCGATGACGAGCGCCTCGAAATCCGAAGCGATATTCGGGCCGCGCAGCGTCAGGGCCTTCTTGCCGTCGATGAAGACGGGGGCAGCCGGCGTCTCGCCGGTGCCGGGGAGCGAAATGCCGATATCGGCATGCTTGCTTTCACCCGGTCCGTTGACGATACAGCCCATGACCGCGACGTTGAGCGCTTCCACGCCCGGATACTTCTCGCGCCAGACCGGCATATTCTTGCGGATGTCACTCTGGATGTTCTGCGCAAGTTCCTGGAACACCGTCGAGGTCGTGCGCCCGCAGCCCGGACAGGCCGCAACGACAGGCACGAACTGTCGGAAACCCATGACCTGCAGCAATTCCTGCGCCACCTGCACCTCGCGGGTGCGGTCACCGTTCGGCTCCGGTGTCAGCGAAATGCGGATCGTATCGCCGATGCCGTTCTGCAGCACATAGCCCATGGCAGCCGAAGAGGCGACGATGCCCTTCGTACCCATGCCGGCTTCGGTGAGGCCGAGATGCAGCGCATGGTTGGAGCGTTCGGCGAGCATGGAATTGACGGCGATCAGATCCTGAACCTGACTGACCTTGGCCGACAGGATGATGCGGTTGCGCGGCAGGCCGATCTCCTCGGCGAGCTGGGCAGACAGCAGCGCCGACTGCACGATCGCCTCATGCGTCACCTGCCGGGCCGAAAGCGGCGATCCCTCGGCCTGGTTCTTGTCCATGAGCTGCGTCAGCAGTTCCTGGTCCAGCGAACCCCAGTTGACGCCGATGCGCACCGGTTTGTCATAGCGGATCGCCATCTCGATGATTTCGGCGAACTGCTTGTCCTTCTTGTCCTTGAAGCCGACGTTGCCCGGATTGATGCGGTATTTCGCCAGTGCCTCAGCGCAGGCCGGATGATCGGCGAGCAGCTTATGGCCGATATAATGGAAGTCGCCGATCAGCGGCACATCCATGCCGAGGCGCAGCAGGCGCTCACGGATCTTCGGCACGGCGGCAGCACTTTCGTCGCGGTCGACGGTGATGCGGACAAGCTCGGAACCGGCGCGATGGAGTGCGGCCACCTGGGCGACGGTGGAATCCACATCCGCCGTATCGGTGTTGGTCATGGATTGCACAACGACCGGCGCACCGCCGCCGACGATGACACCGCCGACATCAACGGCAACGGAGGCGCGGCGCGGTTTCGGATCGAAATCGAAAGCAGACATGAAGAGCTCTTACACCCGGAAAACAGAGCCTTTCAGGTGGATCAAGCCCGCAGGCTTGTCAACCGCCCCGTATATCACTTTTGTTTGGAGGCGGCTCAGTGGCCGCCACCGGAGACCCCGTCGGCATAATGCGCCAGCCTGGAGAATGCGAGAACGACGAGCAACAGCACCGGCAGCGCCATGAAGACAGCCGCAAAGCCGACATGTTCAGCCACGAAGCCGATCACCGAAGGCGCAACCAGCATGCCGGAATAACCCATGGTTGTCACGACGGAGATAGCGATGCCGGGTTTCAGGCCGGGAATATTGCCTGCCGCCGAAAAGGCGATCGGCACCATGTTGGAAATGCCGATCCCGCAAAGCGCGAAGCCGAGGATGGCAATTTCCGCATTTGGCGCAAGGCTCGCAAGTAGCATACCGGCAATCGCAAACAAGGTGCAGATACGCAGCGTCTTGACGCCACCGAGACGGTCGCGAACCAGGTCGCCGGCAAAGCGCATGGTCGCCATGGTCGCCGAGAAGGCCGCAAAGCCGAGGCCGGAGAGGGCGACCGACGCACCCATTTCCTGCCTGAGATAGAGCGCACCCCAGTCCAGGACCGCACCTTCCGGCACCATGCAGAATAGCGCCATAATACCGAGCAGCCACGGCAGCGGCACCATCGGCAGCTTCGTCTTCTCCTTCTTGGTATCAGGATGCGGCGGGTCGGCCAGGATCATCGGCCAGGCGATGGCAAGGAAGATCGCGGCAAGCACGGTCGCCAGCTCCGCGTGACCAAGAATACCGAGTTTGGAGATCACCAGGCCGCCGAGACCGGAACCGATCAAACCGCCGAGACTCCAGAAGGCATGGCAGGACGACATAATGGCACGGCGCATGGATTTTTCCACCGCCACGGCATTGGCGTTCATTGCCACGTCCATCGCGCCGATGAAACCGCCGAACAGAAAGAGCGAGATCGCCCCTGTGATGACGTTGGGAGCCAGCGTCAGCGCCAGAAGCATCGGCAACAGGCAAACGGCCAGTACCTGCACGACAACCCGCGAGCCATGCTTGGCGATCTGCGCGCCGGCGATCGGCATCATGACGAGCGAACCGAGGCCGAAGACCAGGATCATCAGCCCGAGTTCGAACTTGGTGAGATCAAGCCGTTCGGCAAAGTCAGGAATCTTTGGCGCCCAGCCACCGATGACGAAACCGTTCATGAGAAAGAGCAGCGAGACCGCCGCTCTGTTGCTGGTGACAAAGCTGCTCCGCACCCTCGGAGCCACGCTCACGTTATTATCCATTTCCTTGTCTTTCCTCTCATCGGGCTTGACTACCCGATCCCCATAAAAGGCGGGACGGCCTCAAGCCGTCTTCTCCGCAACGATCGTCCGGCACCCGCGTGCACGGTATTCCTCGAGCATGAGAGCATCGGCGTCATGCTCCACGACAAGGCATTCGCAATGCGCGACCGGCAAAACGCTGTGCGGCGCTGCTGTGCCGAATTTTTCCGATGTGGCCGCAACCATGACCCGCTTGCTCCTGGATGTGGCGAACCGCTTGAACTCCGCATCCTCGAAGCCGAACGCTGTCAATCCTGCCTCGATATCGACGCCGCAGGCGCCCAGAATACAGAGGTCGGGCGAAAGCTGCTCCATGTCGCGCAGGGCCTTGGCGCCGAGCGAGCCACCGGTTTGACGGTCGACCAGGCCGCCGATCAGGATGACGTTGACTTCAGGTTTTTCGATCAGCGCCGCAGCGATCACCGGTGCATTCGTCGCTGCAGTCAGCGGCAAGTCAGCCGGCAACGCATTGGCGATTGCCAGATTGGTGCTGCCGGCATCGAAGAAAACCGTCATGCCGGCGGCGATTTCGCCTGCAGCGGCGCGCGCCAGAGCCTGCTTCCGGTCGGCAGCAAAACTCATGCGCTGGGTCAGGCTCCCGCGCGCCGGCGAGACCGGCAACGCTCCGCCGTAGACCCTTTCGCAGAGGCCTGCTGCAGCCATCTCGCGCAGGTCACGCCGCACCGTGTCTTCAGAGACTCCGAATTCGAGCGCAAGCTCCGCAGCCAGCACGCGGCCATGCGTCTTGAGCCGCTCGGAAATCACACTCTGACGTTCTCGCAACAGGAAATCCTGCATGTTCCTACCGGATCAATCTATCAACACCTATAATCATGCATAAACGCTGACGATCGTGCATGCAACATGCACGGTCACACGTTTTCTGACATTGTGAAACGAAGCTCCACCAGTAGGGCGAAATCTGGCCTATTGACCGGCTCCAAGGGCGCGAATATCGATCGGGCATTCCCGATTCCTGCCGGCATATCCCGCCTCTGGTGCATTCCCGTGAAAAACTCCGTCAGCTTGGGCATCGCGCTCACGACAGCAGCCTATATGGCGTTCACCTTCCATGACGCGATCGTCAAGGTTTTGACATCAGCGATCCCCGTCTGGCAGATCCTGTTTTTCCGCAGCCTCACAATTCTTATCGGCTGCCTCGCCTATGGCCGCGGCAAGCTTGTCCATCACGCTGTCACCTCTCCGATCATCAAACCGATGATCGCCCGCAGCATCCTACTGCTCTGCGCTTGGCTTTCTTACTATACCGCCGCACGCCACCTGCAACTCGCCGAAGTCACCACCCTTTACTACGCCGCTCCCGTCGTCGGCACCGTGCTTGCCTGGTTCATTCTGAGAGAAGAAGTGACACCCGCACGTTGGCTTGCGGTGGGCGTCGGCTTCGTGGGCGTGCTCATCGCCTGCAATCCCGTCGGCCTGACCATCTCCTGGTCAGTCTATCTGGCGCTGCAGGCAGCCGTGCTCTGGGCATCGGCCATGGTGCTGCTGCGTAAGACCTCGCTGCATGAGAAGACCATCGTCCAGCTAGCCGTCTCCAATGTCTTCTTTCTCATCATGACCGGCATCGCCGTCATCTATACCTGGCAGACGCCGACTCTCACACAACTCGGCTTGCTCATCGGCACCGGCGTCGTTGCCGGCTGCGCCCAGTTCGCGCTTTTCGAAGGCATGCGTCAGGCGCCGGTTTCGGTGCTCGCACCCTTCGAATATACCTCGCTCGTCTGGGCCTTCATCCTTGGCTACATGATCTGGGCCGACATTCCGACGTACAATGTCGTTGTCGGCGCGATCATGATCCTTGGAGCAGGGTTGATCATTATCGTCAGCGAAAGACTGCGCCATCGCGCGACGGCCTGATACCGGTTTCAGCCGGATTCGTAACCAGAATGGCGGCTTGAGAAAAATATTCGCAGTTGCCGCTTTTATTTGCAGTTTTCTACGCTTCCGATGCCGCAATTTTCTGCGATGTATCAACCATCCGAACACGCTCTTCCCAAGGATGGATAGAACAATGAACTGGTTGAAAACCGTCGCCGCCGCTGCCCTCATTCAGGCTGCAGCCCTTCTGCCTGCCCATGCCGGCGAAAACCTCGGCGCCATCAAGTCTGCCGGCGTCTTCAAGATCGGCACGGAAGGCACCTACGCCCCGTTCACCTATCATGACGAAAGCGGCAAGCTCGTCGGCTTCGACGTGGAGATCGGCGAAGCAGTCGCCGCCAAGCTCGGCGTCAAGGCAGAGTTCGTTGAAGGCAAGTGGGACGGCCTGATCGCCGGCCTCGACGCCAACCGCTATGACACGGTCATCAACCAGGTCGGCATTACCGATGCGCGCAAGCAGAAGTACGACTTCTCCGAGCCCTATATCGCTTCCAAGGCCGTTCTGATCGTCCGTGACGGCGACGACAGCATCAAGACCTTCGCCGATCTCAAGGGCAAGAAGGCCGCTCAGTCGCTGACCAGCAACTTCGGCAAGCTCGCCACGGAAGCGGGCGCCGAACTCGTCGGCACCGACGGCTTCGACCAGTCGATCCAGCTCGTGCTGACGAAGCGCGCCGATGCCACGATCAACGACAGCCTTTCCTTCCTCGACTTCAAGAAGCACAAACCGGACGCTCCGGTGAAGATCGTCGCCCAGCAGGAAAATGCTGACTATTCCGGTATCATCATCCGCAAGGGCGAACCGGAACTGCTCGAAGCGATTAACAAGGCGCTCGCCGACATCAAGGCTGACGGCACCTACAAGAAGATCGCCGACAAGTATTTCGGCCAGGACGTTTCCAAGTAAGTCCTGACACCGGCGGTTTCGCGCTGCCGCCATATCATCTATAGCTGCATGAGAAAGCGTCCGGCGAACACTCGCCGGACGCGTCTTTTCTTGAGGACACGCCCTTGCCGCACTGGCTCCAACTGATGGCGGAATCGCTTCCCTCGCTCCTCTGGGCGGGGCTGATCTTCACCATCCCCTTGACCCTGCTTTCCTTCGCCTTCGGATTGATCCTAGGCCTGATCACCGCGATCGCCCGTCTCTTCGGACCAGAACCTGTTGCAGCCATTGCCCGTTTTTATGTCTGGGTCATCCGCGGCACGCCTCTGCTCGTCCAGCTCTTCGTCATCTTCTACGGCCTGCCGAGCATCGGTATCTTGCTCGATGCCTTTCCGGCGGCCCTGATCGGCTTCACGCTGAATATCGGCGCCTACAGCTCCGAAATCATTCGCGCCGTCATCTCCTCCGTGCCCAAGGGCCAATGGGAAGCGGCCTATTCGATCGGCATGAGCTGGCGTCAGGCCATGAGCCGCACCATTCTGCCGCAAGCCGCCCGCGTAGCCGTGCCGCCGCTGTCGAACACCTTCATCTCGCTGGTCAAGGACACTTCGCTCGCAGCCGCCATCACCGTGCCGGAGCTCTTCCAGGCCGCGCAACGCATCGTCGCCACCACTTACGAGCCATTGATCCTTTATATCGAGGCAGCACTGATCTATCTCGTCCTGAGCTCCGTGCTCTCAACGCTGCAGCAAAGGCTGGAACGCCGCTTCGCGCGTTATGGCGGCATGCTGGAGGCAAATGCATGATCGAGCTTTCCAATATCGAAAAGCGCTTCGGTGACGCCGTCATCCTGAAGGACATCAGCATCCGCATTCCGGAAGGCAGCGTTACCGCTCTCGTCGGCCCGTCCGGCGGCGGCAAGAGCACGCTGCTTCGCTGCATCAATCTCCTGGAAATCCCGACCGCAGGCGTAATCCACCTCGGCGAAGAAACGCTTTCCTTCGCACCCGGCAAGCGTGTCGGCTGGCAGGCAATCCAGAAGATCCGTCGCCAGACTGGCATGGTGTTCCAGAACTTTCAGCTATTTCCGCATCAGACGGCGATCGAAAACGTCATGGAAGGTCTGGTCACAGTCCTGAAATGGCGAAGGGAAAAGGCGCGCGAACGCGCCATGGAACTGCTGACCAAGGTCGGCATGGCACACAAGACCGATGCCTGGCCCTCGACGCTCTCCGGCGGCCAGCAGCAGCGCGTGGCAATCGCCCGCGCTCTCGCGCCTTCGCCGCGCGTATTGCTCTGCGACGAGCCGACGTCTGCGCTTGATCCGGAACTGTCAGCGGAAGTGGTAGACGTGCTGGGCCAGCTTGCCCGTGAAGGCACGACCATGGTCATGGCGACCCATGATCTTCGCCTCGCCTCCAAGATTGCCAATGACGTGGTTTTTCTGGAAGCCGGCAGCGTGGTGGAAACGGGCAGCGCCAGGGCGATCTTCAATACGCCGGAGAAGGAGCGCACCAAGCGCTTTATCTCCACCATCAATGCGGCGCACACTTACGATATCTGAGCAATGCCGGGATGCGAACATCCCGCCACACGGAAATTCCAATTAAGCGGCCGTGACGACGGCGCGGGCTGCCTTCAGCGCATTGCCCCACCAGGTCAGCTGATCGAGCAGGTTCTTGGCGGCTTCGTTCAGATGCGCGTAGTCGCCGAGGTTCTTGCCTTCCTTGAGAACCGAAAGATATTCGCCGAACGAGATGTGAACGGCCGTCTTGACGGAAGCCGCGCTCATTTCGACGAAGACCAGACGAAGATGCTCGACCGCGCGTGCGCCACCGACGCCGCCATAACCGACAAAGCCGACCGGCTTCTGGATGAATTCGCCGAGATCGATCGCGTTCTTCAGAACGGCCGTCGGGGCATGATTATATTCGGCGGCCGTGAAGATGAAGCCATCGAATTCGCGTAGCTTCTTCTTCCAACGCTCGGCGGTTTCGCTTTCCGCCGCGGTGGCACGCGCTTCACCGAAGAAATGCATGGGGTAGTCGAGAAGATCGAGAATTTCGACTTCGAGTTCGGAACGCTGACCGACGAGTTCGGCGATCCACTTGGCCGGATGCTCGGCGAAACGGCCAATGCGCGTGCTGCCGACGATGACGGCAATCTTCAACTTGCTCATAGAGATGCTTTCCTGATTGGGCTTGGGGGCTGGTGGTGAGAGCGGAATTCTATGAGAAAGCCTCCTCGCCCGGCAAGGCGAGAAGGCTGCTAACTCTCAGAAAAATCAGCTTTTTAACAAGCCAATCGGACACAATCGGGTGATATCGGAGACAACGTCGCCTTCTGCTTAACCGGCATAGACGACGAGCAGATCCTTGGCATCAATCTGGTCGCCAGCCTTGACCAGCACTTCCGAGATCGTTCCGCCCTTCTCCGCGTGCAGGGCCGTTTCCATCTTCATCGCCTCGATGGAGACGAGCACGTCGCCGGCACTGACTGCCTGTCCCGGCGAGACGAAGACGCGCGAGATGACGCCCGGCATCGGCGCACCGACATGGACCGCATTGCCGGCTTCCGCCTTGCGCCTGATAGCGGCACCCGACGCACCATGCGCCCGGTCCGGCACCTTGATGCGGCGTGGCTGGCCGTTGAGCTCGAAGAAGACAGTGACCATGCCCTGGCTGTCGGTCTGGCTCATCGCCTGATTGACGATGACGAGCGTCTTGCCCTTTTCGATATCGGCAAAGAGTTCCTCGCCATCCTTGAGGCCGTAGAAATAAGCGGGCGTCGGCAGCACCGAGACCGGGCCGTAGGTATCCGAAGCCAGCGCAAAATCGGTGAAGACCTTTGGATACATGAGGTAGGAGGCGAACTCGAAATCGCTCACCTCACGCTCGAGCTTGGTTTCGATCGCCTTGCGCTCCGCATCGAGATCAGCATCGTCAAGCAGAGAACCTGGACGCACGGTATAGGGCTGCTCGCCCTTCAGAGCTTTCTTCTGCAGCGCTTCCGGCCATCCCGACGGAGGCTGGCCGAGATCGCCCTTCAGCATCGAAACCACCGATTCCGGGAAAGAAACCTCCCTGTCCGGGCTGACGACGTCGGCAACCGTCAGATCTTGAGAGACCATCATCAGCGCCATGTCGCCGACAACCTTGGAGGACGGCGTCACCTTGACGATATCGCCGAACATCTGGTTGGCGTCGGCATAGGCCTGCGCCACCTGGTGCCAACGGGTTTCGAGACCGAGCGACCGGGCCTGTTCCTTGAGGTTGGTGAACTGACCACCCGGCATTTCGTGCAGGTAGACTTCCGATGCCGGCCCCTTCAGATCGCTCTCGAAGGCCGCATACTGATTGCGAACCGCTTCCCAATAGAAGGAGATGCGGCGGATCCATTCCGGATCGAGGCCCGGATCGCGCTTGGAGCCGCGCAGCGCCTCGACGATCGAGCCTAGGCAGGGCTGCGAGGTATTGCCCGAGAGCGCATCCATCGCCGCATCGACGGCATCGACGCCGGCATCCACGGCAGCAAGAACCGTGGCAGCAGCGATGCCCGACGTATCATGCGTATGGAAATGGATCGGCAGGCTGGTCGCTTCGCGCAGCGCCTTGAAGAGGACCTTGGCGGCGGCCGGCTTCAACAGGCCCGCCATGTCCTTCAGTGCGATGATATGCGCGCCGGCCTTTTCGAGCTGGACGGCAAGGTCCGTATAATATTTGAGGTCGTATTTCGGCCGGGCGGAATTGAGGATATCGCCCGTGTAGCAGATCGCCGCTTCGCAGAGCTTGTTTTCCTCGGCAACGGCGTCCATCGACACGCGCATGTTCTCCACCCAGTTCAGGCAGTCGAAGACGCGGAAGAGATCGATACCGCCTTTCGCAGCCTGGCGGACGAAATATTTCACGACGTTGTCAGGGTAGTTCTTGTAGCCGACGCCATTCGCTCCGCGCAGCAGCATTTGCAGCAGCAAGTTGGGAGCTGCCTCGCGGATCAGCCCCAGACGCTCCCACGGATCTTCCGTCAGGAAGCGCATGGAAACATCGAAGGTAGCCCCGCCCCAGCATTCCAGTGACAAGAGGTTCGGCAGCGCATGCGCATAAGTGCCGGCGATCCCGGCAATGTCATATGTGCGCATGCGGGTGGCGAGCAGCGACTGGTGTCCGTCGCGCATCGTCGTATCGGTCAGCAGCACCTGTTTCTGCTCGCGCATCCACTCGCCGAATTTCTTCGGGCCAAGCTGGTCGAGACGTTGCTTCGTACCATCGGGGATCTTGCCGCCATTGATATAGGGTACGACAGGCTTGGCGGCATCCTCTGATGGCCGCGGGCGATCCTTCGCTTCCGGGTGGCCGTTGACGGTGACGTCGGCGAGATAGGTGAGAAGCTTGGTGGCACGGTCCTGGCGCTTGACCTGCTGGAAGAGTTCCGGCGTCGTGTCGATGAAGCGTGTCGTGTAGGAATTATCCTTGAACTTCGGATGCGTAATGATCGCCTCGAGGAAGGTCAGGTTGGTGGCGACACCGCGGATGCGGAATTCGCGCAGCGCGCGGTCCATACGGGAAATGGCTTCCAGCGGATTGGGTGCCCAGGCGGTCACCTTGACAAGCAAAGGGTCGTAGTAGCGGGTGATGATCGCGCCGGTATAAGACGTGCCGCCGTCGAGGCGTATACCGAAACCCGATGCCGAACGGTAGGCGGTGATGCGGCCGTAATCCGGAATGAAATTATGCTCGGGGTCCTCTGTCGTGATGCGGCACTGCAGTGCATGGCCGTTGAGGCGGATATCCGCCTGCTTTGGTACGCCGGATTCCTCAGTGCCGATCGCAAATCCGTCGAGAATGTGGATCTGCGCCTTGACGATATCGATGCCGGTGACGACTTCGGTGACCGTATGCTCCACCTGGATGCGTGGATTGACTTCGATGAAGTAGAATTTGCCGGTGTCGGCATCCATCAGGTACTCGACGGTGCCGGCACCGACATAGCTCGTCGCCTCGGCGATCTTCAGCGAATAGGCGGCGAGTTCCTGTCGCTGTGCTTCCGAAAGATACGGCGCGGGCGCGCGCTCGACGACTTTCTGGTTACGGCGCTGGATGGAGCAGTCGCGCTCGAAGAGATGCACGACATTGCCGTGCGTATCACCCAGGATCTGGCTTTCGACATGACGAGCACGTTCCACCAGCTTTTCGAGATAGACCTCGTCCTTGCCGAAGGCGGCCATCGCTTCACGCTTGGCTTCCGTCACTTCGCGGGCGAGATCGGCTTCGGAGCGGATGACACGCATGCCACGACCGCCGCCGCCCCACGAGGCTTTCAGCATGACGGGATAGCCGATCGTGGCCGCCATGCGTGCGACCTCCGCCATATCGTCCGGCAGCGGCTCGGTCGCCGGAACGACCGGAACGCCGACGGAAATGGCAAGGTTTCGCGCCGCAACCTTGTTGCCGAGCTGGCGCATCGTTTCGGCCCTCGGGCCGATGAAAGTGATGCCTGCGGCATTGCAGGCATCGACGAATTCAGGGCTTTCCGAAAGCAGGCCGTAGCCGGGATGAATGGCGTCGGCACCGGAAAGCTTAGCGACGCGGATCACTTCGTCGATCGAAAGATAGCTTTCGATCGGCCCAAGATCGCGGGCGAGATGCGGGCCGCGGCCGACTTGATAGCTCTCGTCGGCCTTGAAACGATGCAGCGCCAGCTTGTCTTCCTCAGCCCATATCGCGACCGTTTTTATCCCGAGCTCGTTGGCCGCGCGGAAGACACGGATGGCGATTTCGGAACGGTTGGCGACAAGAATCTTCGATATGGGCAATGTACTCTCCTCAAAGCACGGAAACGGGCCATGCTGCACCCGCGAAGAGAATTCTTAACGTGCTGTTACAGAAAGTTCAATTTCCCTTGCCGTGACGAAATAGAATTTCTCTAGATCTCAGGTGATCAGCCCGTGCCGGAAAGCCAGAGCCACTGCCTGCTGCCGATTCTTGGCCTTCAGCTTGTCCTGCAGGCCGTTCATGTACCAGTCGACTGTGTGATTGGAGATCTTCAGATGCTTACTGATCTCCATCGAGGTCATGCCCTCGGCAAGATAATGCAGGATTTCCATTTCGCGCCTGGTCAACTGCGTATCGCTGATCGGCACCGTTTCCAGCGTCGCAGCCTCGCCCTGCATATCGAGCAGCCGCCAGAAGGCCTTGCGGGCGATCGCCTCGAAAAGCGAGATCTCCGGCGGCGAAAGCTCAATCGGCTTGCCGCCGACGCTGAGGCTGCCGAGGATGCCGTTTCGCCCATAGATCGGGAAGATATAGCCGTCTTCCAGCCCATGGCCGTAGGCATCGACCATCATCTGCTCCATGCGGCGTTGATGCGGGTCATCCCGGAAAGCCGCCATGCTGTCGCGCCAGCGGAAAGGCCGCTGCGCATGCGCAAGATACCGTACGGTCGGATCGACGAGCACGTATTTTTTCACCGCATAGATGTGCGACCATCTCTCCGGCCATCGGCTGGCCATAGTCACACCCCACGGGTTGTCTCCCTGCTTGGGATGACGAAGCAGACCGTAGAAATCGAATCCGCTCGCGCGGATCACCTTTTCGAGTTCGTCGAGCACACTTTGGCTATCGGAACTTTCCTCTAAAATGACAAGCAATTGAATTAAAGAATGAATTTGCACAAAATGCCCCTTGCCCGGACCAACGAGGCCGCCGGAGCAGGCCTGTTAACCCGCCGCTGAACGGTCTTTCCTAAAAATTGCAGTTCGCAAGTTGGATGGTGCGCTAGACGCTCCAGCGAATGCAAGCGCAAATTGTCGTGATGTATAGCTAAGCAACAATTTCAAAACCATGGTCACTTATCGCACTCTACGATCACAAATTTCGAAGCCGGATTCCAAACCCGAAGATCCTGTTAATCGTCGGTTCAGGTAGTTTTTTGTAGCATCGCACCATCCCGTTTTTCGCAGATGCAAAAAGAGGTTCCGACGTGTCGTTATTTAAGGTCTATGCAAGGGCTCTGCGCTATCTCGGCGCCTACAAGCTCCGCGTATCCCTCGTCGTTATCGCGAACATCGTATTGGCGGCCATCACCATTGCCGAGCCGATCCTGTTCGGCCGTATCATCGATGCGATTTCCGGCAAGGGCGAAGTCAAGCCAATCCTTATGATGTGGGCCGCCTTTGCGGTTTTCAATACCATCGCCTTCGTCCTCGTGGCACGCGAAGCAGACAGGCTGGCCCACGGCCGCCGCGCGACGCTTCTGACGGAGGCCTTCGGCCGCATCATCTCCATGCCGCTTTCCTGGCACCATCAGCGGGGTACGTCCAACGCGCTGCACACGCTGCTGCGCGCCTGCGAAACCCTGTTCGGCCTGTGGCTGGAGTTCATGCGCAACCATCTTTCGACAGTCATTGCGCTTGGCCTGCTCATCCCGACCGCGATATCCATGGATCTGCGTCTCTCCGCAGTCCTGATCGTGCTCGGCATCGCCTATTGGATCATCGGCCGCGTGGTCATGAGCCGCACGAAGGATGGCCAGGCTTCGGTCGAGAACCACTATCATACTGTCTTCGGTCACGTCAGCGATTCCATCAGCAACGTCTCGGTGCTGCATAGCTATAACCGTATCGATGCCGAAACGCGTGCGCTGAAGTCCTTCGCCGATCGCCTGCTGCAGGCGCAGTACCCGGTGCTCGACTGGTGGGCGCTTGCGAGCGCACTGAATCGCATGGCCTCCACGATCGCCATGATGATCGTGCTCGTCATCGGTACCGTGCTGGTCCAGAACGGCGAACTGCGTGTCGGCGACGTCATTGCCTTCATCGGCTTCGCTAACCTGCTGATCGCCCGCCTGGACCTGATGCGCCAGTTCGCCACGCAGATCTTCGAGGCCCGTTCGAAACTGGAAGACTTCTATAATCTGGAAGATTCCGTCCGCGAACGCGAAGAGCCGGCCGGCAACGGCGAGATCAAGGACGTCAAGGGCGACGTCGAGTTCAACGACGTCTCCTTCGGCTTCGCCAACAGCTCGCAGGGCCTGCACAACGTCTCCTTCAAAGTGAAGGCCGGCCAGACGGTTGCGATCGTCGGTCCGACCGGCGCCGGCAAGACGACGCTCGTCAATCTGCTGCAGCGTGTCTACGATCCGCAGGGCGGCCAGATCCTCGTCGACGGCACCGATATCAGCAAGGTCACGCGCAAGTCGCTTCGCCGCTATATCGCCACCGTCTTCCAGGATGCCGGCCTGCTCAATCGCTCGATTAGCGACAACATCCGCCTCGGCCGCGAGAACGCGTCTGAAGAGGATATGCGTCGCGCCGCCGAAGCCGCCGCCGCGTCCGACTTCATCGAGAACCGCGACGAGCAGTACGACACCCATGTCGGCGAACGTGGCAACAAGCTCTCCGGCGGCGAACGCCAGCGTATCGCGATCGCCCGCGCCATTCTCAAGGATGCGCCGATCCTGGTGCTGGACGAGGCGACCTCCGCGCTCGACGTCGAGACGGAAGCCCGCGTCAAGGCCGCGATCGACAACCTGCGCCAGAACCGCACCACCTTCATCATCGCCCACCGTCTCTCGACGGTCCGCGAGGCGGATATGGTGCTGTTCCTCGACAACGGCCGCATTGTCGAGCACGGCAGCTTCGACGAGCTCAGCCACTCCAACGGCCGCTTCGCTGCTCTGCTGCGCGCCAGCGGCATCCTGACGGACGATGAAGTCCGCAAGGCCCACACGACCGAAGCTGCCTGATCGGCTTCGCAAGGACACGACGAAAGGCCGGAAGGGCATCGCTCTTCCGGCCTTTTTGTTGCGTGGATTCCCTGTGAAACGCTGTGGGCAGACCCGCTTGTCATCGTCCTCGGTAGGGATAGATCTGTAGAACCTCTAAGCCGCTTCTGCATAGACCAGGTCAGGTGCAAGGATCCATTCGCCCTGTTTGAGCGACATGACATCAAGCCTGCCGCGGCCATCCCTGGCGGCGATGCCGACAAACCGATAGCGGCCACCGTTCCGGTCGATGACCACGGCAGAAATCGGTTTACCGCGAAGATGACCGACAACAGGGCCGTCTGCCTTCGCGGCATCAAGCACGAAATATTCGTGAGGAACGTTGCGACTAACCATCACGCGCGACCTCGCTCCGGCCGACATCCATCTTTGTCCCTGCCTTCATTGCGGCATCCGGGCGATTGGCCTCGGCCGGAACCGGCTTGCGGCAGAACTGTTTCGTCTTCTTGATCTCGGTAATGAATGGCTTTCGCTGCGGCCTCATAACTTGTCCTTTCGGTTTGAAATGCGTGTCACGCAAAGATGCATTCCACCTGTCCAAGTGGTCCGAAATCAGCCGCCATATGCTGGCCGGGCCAAACCTGAAGAATGGTCGTGCACGATCCCGTCGCAACGATATCGTTGGCCTGAAGCTGCCTGCCGTTCGCCGAAAGCTGGCCTGCCAGCCAGACGACGGCATTGAGCGGATTGCCCATGACCGATGCGGATGTCCCCGAAAAGACCATCTGCTTGAACAGGAAGGTCGTAATATCGATGCCGGCAAGATCGGCTGATGCCAGCGCCCCGGTATGATCACCGCAGAGGGTTGCGACATGCAGGCCGAAGTCGGCGATCGCTGCGTGGTCTCCCGTGAAGACCCGCCGCGTGCGCCGGCCGAGAATGCCGACGGCCGGGCGGCAATCGAGCACGGCTTCAGCAGCACTGTCGAGGTTGATCGGCTCTCCGATATCCGGATAGGACCGCAGCATCGTGAAAACCAGCTCACACTGGACACCGATGGTGCCTGGCGGCAGCCGGAATTCCTTCGTGCCGGCAAGAAGTGCAGAACCGGGAATTTCGGAATAGATCGGCCTTGCGAGACCGAGGATGTGGCGCGATTCCTCGCTCGTGCCGACAAGCACGTAGCCCTTGCGCTCGAAACCCAGCGCATCCTGTGCGATCGCCTGGATGTCATAAGCCTCGCGTTCGGAGGAGATCAGGTCAAGGGGAAGATCGCAGAGTTCATTATGCCGACGGCTCCTGGCGAGGATATCGGCTGTGGCGTCCTTGAGTTCGAAGTACATCTTCGTGCTCCCTATCATTGGCATTGCCTCAGGAAGCCAAAATGGAGCCAGGCGCGTAACCGTTCCATTCGTGATGAACAGCTAAAAAATCAAAATCTCATAGTGATCCCGGAGGTTTGCCCTCGCGCTTCCACCTGGAGCAACTGCGTCAAGGCGTAGCCATCCACGCTCGGCGAAAAGAAAAAAGCCGGCGGCCTCTTCGACCGCCAGCTTAATATTGTTTGAGGAAGCCGGCCTATTTGCGCTTGCCCTGACCGTAGGAATCCGCCGCCCGGTTGACACGGACCGGTACCGGAATGGCGCCGCCGGCAAGAGGCCGGGTCTTTTCCTGTTCGCGTTTGTATTCAAGATAATAGGCATAGGCGAACTGGGCGGCGATACCGGCAAGCACGAAGATCGGGCCGATGATCTGGTCTCGATTGGTGATGTAGAGCAGCACTTGCCCGGCCATTGCAAGGATGGTGCCGGCGACGAAGATATTGAGCGAGTGCCGGCCGAGGATCGTCAGCGGATGATCGGCCGGGCGGCGGAAAGCCTGCGATACCGCCGGAATATTGATCACCAGATAGGCGAGCGCCAGCACGTGCATAAGACGCGGCAGCGACAGGAAGGTTTTGTCGAAACCGGTGAGCACTACCGGCAGGCCGAGCGCCGCAAGATAGTTTCCGAGATCCCAGAGACGGGCTGTCACCCAGATGAAGGAGAGCACGACATAGCTGAGTGCGAGCGCGAAAAGCAGCGGATGGCGGGGAAGCGTGCCGCCGCGCTTGACATGCATCATCGACACGATGCCGATCGTGAACAGGAACTGCCAGGAGAAGGGATTGAGGAACCAGTCTCCTTCAAACAGCATGTTCTGCGGCGCAATCTGATAGACGCCCGCAAGCAGCCAAACGGTGCCGGAAACGACTAGCGCCAACAGCGTGCTCTTCTCGTTCAGAAGCAGGATCAGCGGCACCATCAACATCAGCGCGCCGTACATCGGCAGAATGTTGTTGTAGCCGATCTGGTGGCCGAGCAGCAGCAGTGCGGGAATGCCCTCCTTCAGGTTCATCAGCACCGCCAGAATATTGATCTCGACCAGTAGCCCCGGCCGATGGAACAGCCAAGCGCCGCAGATAAAGAGCGCCAGCGTCACGAAGGTGGTGATCATATGAGCGAGATAAAGCGTGAAGGCGCGCTTTGCCGCCTTGATCGCCATTTCCAGCCGTCTGCCCGCCTTGAAGCGCGAACCATAAGCAAGACCGACTGCAATGCCCGAGATCAGCACGAAGGCTTCGGCGGCATCGGAAAAGCCGAAATTCTTCGTCGTGATATATTCGAAGATTTGCCCTGGGACGTGATTGATGAAGATCGTGATCAGGGCAAGACCACGAATCACATCGAGCCTCGTATCACGCTTCGACGCCGCTACTGATATGGAACTTCGTTGGGCGCCAATGGCTTTGGTCGGCATACCTGCCATGGTGTCTCTCCTGTTATCCGTTTTGCAAACGCTACGCCGGCCAAAAGGGTTCCCCTTTGGCCGCGCGAATCGCCGGAAAATCAGCTTGGAGATTGCTGTTATCCGACCGGATATCCCTCGTGGGGATTGGCGACTTCGCTGCCGTTTATAGACAGAGTGTAGCCTTCAGCATTGGACGCTTTTGAGACCGAAATGCGGTATTTGCTTCCGCCGCGCTTGATCTCTGCCGCAAACCCGTCCCAATTGGAAGGGAGCGACGGGTTCACAAAAAGTTGTCCACCCTTTAGCCGGATACCGAGGATGCCTTCTACCGCCGCGCGGTAGAGCCAGCCGGCCGAACCCGTGTACCAGGTCCAGCCGCCACGCCCGATATAGGGATCGTCGCCGTAGACATCGGCCGCTACGACGTAGGGCTCTACGCGGTACCGTTCGGCCGCCGCCTTATTCAGCGAATGGGTGATCGGATTGAGGATTTGGAAGCAACGCAGCGCGTCGTCCCCCCGTTTCAAATTTGCCAGTGCCATGACCACCCAAGTCGAGGCATGTGTGTATTGGCCACCGTTCTCGCGAACGCCGGGCGGATAGGCCTTGATATAGCCCGGATCCTTTGACGACTTCTCGAAAGGCGGCGTGAAGAGGCGGATGACCCGCGCCTCCTCATCCACCAACTGGGCGAGCACCGCATCCATCGCTTTGGCGGCCCGCTCCGAATCGCCTTCGCCCGAGAGCACACTCCAGGACTGGGCGATCGAATCGATCTGGCATTCCAGGTTTTCCTTCGATCCGAGCGGCGTGCCGTCATCGAATGTGCCGCGACGATAATAACCGCCATCCCACGCAGCGCTTTCGAGCGCCCTCTTGAGTTCGGTGAGGTGGGTCCTCCAGCGTTCGGCACGAGCCTTGTCGCCCCGTTCTTCGGCATATGGGACGAAAGAGCGCAGTGTGCCGGCAAGGAACCAGCCGAGCCAGACGCTCGTGCCCTGGCCGCCGATGCCGACTCGGTTCATGCCGTCATTCCAGTCGCCGCCGAGGAAGAGCGGCAGGCCGTTTGTGCCCTTGCGGGCAATGGCGAGATCGAGCGCCAGGGCCGCATGTTCGTAGACGCTTGCCGTATCCTCGGACATCTCCGGCTTGGAGAAGGAGTCGTGCTGACCTTCCAGCAGCGCCGGGCCTTCAAGAAAGGGAAGCTGCTCGTCAAGCACGCTCCTGTCGCCACTGACGCTGCAATAATGATCGATCGCATAAGCGAGCCATACAACGTCGTCGGAAATCATGGTGCGCACGCCGGCGCCCGTTCCCGGCAGCCACCAGTGCTGCACGTCGCCTTCGCGGAACTGACGCGAGGCGGCGTTGACGATCTGGCGCCGCGCAAGCGCAGGTTCCTGCAGCACAAAGGCGAGCGTATCCTGCAATTGGTCGCGGAAGCCGAAGGCACCGCTCGCCTGATAGAAGGCGGTGCGGGCCATGATGCGGCAGCCGAGGCTTTGATAGGGCAGCCAGGTATTGACGAGATTGTTCATGCCCTGATCCGGCGTCGAAATCTGCAGCTTGCCGGTGAATTCCTGCCAGAAGCCCTGGTTCGCCTGCACCGCCTCATCGAACGAGCCCTTTCGAATATCGGCAAGCAAGGCGCGCGCGGCCTCTTCCGTCGGCGCATCCCCCAGGAAGAAGGTGACGTCGCGCTCTTCGTCGGCGCCGAGCTCGATATCGATCGCAAGGATCGCTGCTGGATCGCCGTCGAGGTCCGTGGAGCCGGAAAGAGCCGCCGCTGCTGTCACAGCGAAAGGCGCCTCAATCGTCCCGGTTTTGCCAAGAAACTCACGACGACTTGCTGAGAAACTCGAAACCGTTTCGCTCGCGGCGAAGAAGGCGGTACGGCCCGAATAATCGATGCTGTAGAGGTTCGTAGCAAACAGCGCCCCTGTCTCCTCGTCGTGTTTCGACAAGATGAAGGAGGCAGTCTTCTGCGGATTATTCCCAAGGACCCATTCGACATAAGCGTAGAGCCGAAGCTTGCGGCTTTCCGAGCCTGTATTGCGCAACCGCAGGCGCTGCAGCTTCACCGGCTTCTCGCGACACACCGTCTGCGTCACTTCCAGCGCAATTTCATGCTGCATGCTGGAGAAAGTGGAATAGCCGAGACCATGCCGCGCTTCAAAGCGAATGTCGTTGCGACGGGAAAGCGTTGCAAATGGCGTCATGACCGCCCCGCTTTCGAGATCCGCTATGTAGAGGGCTTCGCCGGAACGGTTGATGACTGCATCGTTCGACCAGGAGGTGAGCTGATAATCGCGCGAATTGACGCTCCAGGTGAAACCCGCACCTTCCGCCGACACATGGAAGCCGAACTGGTCGTTCGAGATGACGTTGATCCATGGCTGTGGCGTCGCCCGCCCGCCCGGCAGACGTGTGACATATTCACGGCCGTCGCGGCTAAAGCCACCGATGCCATTCCAGAAGTCGAGATCGCCTTCCTCCTCAATGGCGACGGTCTTGATAGCCGGGGCCGGCAGGGGCGGTATGCGCTTGACCGGCATCCCCGCGCGTTCGGTCTTTTCCGTCTCCTCAAGCTCTTCCTTGCCGAGCGCAAACAGCATGAGGGTGCGGTTGATCTGATCGACCACCTTGCCGTTCCTGGCATGCAGCGTCACCCGCGAGGCAGCAATCAGTGCCTGATAGGTGCTCTCTTCCATCAAGTCCCTGCGGACCGCAAAGATGTGCTGGCGCAGGCCGTCAGCCTGGCCCATGCGGCGCACGTTTTCGCACATCGCGTCGAGCGCATGCTGCATATCCTGCACATAGGAAGAGGCCCGTTCGTTCATGATGACGAGATCGGCGGTCACGCCGCGCGAGCGCAGATATTCCTGCGCCAGCAACGCCTCGCGGGCAATCTCGAGATCCATGTCGTCATCGATGCGCAGCGTGAAGATCGGGAAATCGCCCGAAATTGCCAACGGCCAGAGCGCCGACTGCGACTGCATGCCGGTCCGGACGACCATGTGATCGCCGCGAAGCTGCATGTCCGGATAGACAAGATAACGACCGAGATGCTGGAAGGCGGCCGCCTGCTGCGAGCTGACGCCGACATGGCGCATCTGCGCCTGTGTGCGCGTCCAGGCTTGAACGAGTTCGTGGTTGAAAGCATCCGGATGGCGATAGCGGTCGACGGCCTTGTCCACCTCGGCACGATCAGGCGCCGCGATTGTCCAGAAGATCACGCTGACCTTCTTTCCGGTCGGAACGCGGACAGTACGACGCAGCGACAGGACGGGATCCAGCGTGAAACCATCAGTGCCTGAAAGCGCCGCACCTGGATCGAACGCGGCAGCGTTCGCCAGGCTGCGACCGCGGCCGAGGAACTTGCGCCGCTCGGTTTCGAATTCGGTGTGGCGCGCATCGCCGGCATTGTCGACGATCAGATGTGCGATGCTCATGGCCGCTTCGTTCGGGTCGCGCTTGTTGCGCCAGGCGCGGATAGCGTCGCCGCGCTTGTCGATCTCCGTCCTCACGAACATTCGGGCGAAAGCCGGATGTGCATTGTCCATGTCGTCCGATGCGATCACCGGTTCGAGATAGGAAGTCACTTCGATGAAGCGATCTTCCGCGCCCATATTGAACAGCGTCAGGCGGCGGGCTTCCGCATCATGTTCGGTGGCGACGATGCATTCGACCTCGCTCGTGAGCTCGCCAAGCACCTTGCTGAAGACGGCCTTCTCGTCAGCAAATTCCACCCTGACCGTTTCGCCTTCAACGCTCTTCGGTTCCGCCGTCGCCGACCACCACTCATTGGTCGCCATGTCGCGCAGGAAGATGAAGTTGCCCCAGCGATCCTCGGTCGGATCGGGCTTCCAGCGGGAGACGGAAAGACCGTTCCAGCGGGCATAACCCGCGCCCGTCGCCGTCAGCATCAGGGAATAATGACCGTTCGACAGGAAGACGAGCTCGCGGTCGCGCGATGCCGGATCGGCAAGCTTGCGGATGACCGGACGCATGAGTTCGTCCTGGATGGCGGCGGGTGTAACGGATTCGTCCTTGCCGCTCATGACCGGGATGTCGCGCGGCGCCTTTTCCTGCAGCAGCAGTTCGGCCGCTTCGATGACCGGATCCGAGTGGAAGAGCTCGCGCAACAGCCCGTCGAAAGCGACGTTGGCGACAGCCGCAATCGACATGCCGTGATGGTGCGCATAGTAGTTATAGACGACCACACATTTCTTGCCCTCAGGCACTCGTGTCGGCGTGAAATCGACGGCATCATGAAAACCGAACTTGCCGAGAGCACCGAGCTTGCGAAGCTTCTGCAGGTTTTCGAGCGCCGCCGCCGGATAATACTGGCTGGCGAGCAGCGAGGCATAGGGCGCGATGACGGCATTGTGGCCGAGACCGCGCTTCAGGCCGAGCGTCGGCACACCGAAGTTCGTGTATTGATAGTTGAGGTTATGGTCGCGGGCATTGAAAGCCGCTTCCGAGATGCCCCAGGGCGTACCGAGCTTGCGGGCATGGTTCATCTGCTCGACGATGACGAGATTGTTGGTCTGGTTGAGAATGCCGCCGCCGCGCTCCTGCATGACGAGCGGGGCCATCAGATATTCGAACATCGAACCGGACCAGGAAACCAGCGCGCCACGCGAACCGACCGGCACGACCTGGCGGCCAAGCTTGTACCAATGCTCCGTCGGCAGGTCACCTTTGGCGATGCCGAAGAGTGAGGTCAGGCGGCATTCGGACGCGAGAAGGTCGTAGCAGGCAGCATCCAGTTCGCCGCTTTCCACACGGTAGCCGATCGACAGCAGGCGACGCTCCGAACGGAACAGAAAGCCGAAATCCATCGAAAAGGCGAGATCGCGCGCCTTGTCGCGAAGTGCGACGAGGCGCGGACGCAAGGCATCGATATTGGAAAGGTCGAAGGTACTATCGGAGATATGTGCCTCGCAGACCTTGACGAGCGAAGCCGCCCACAACGTGACCTCTTCCGTCTGCTTCGACTTCACCTCATGATGCAGGTTGCCGGCGAGGTTCTGAATGTCGCGCGCCAGGACCGCGAGGTTGATGACACGGATCGAGGCAAACTCGTGCTCGCGCTTGACCGCGGCAAGCGCGTTCTGGAAGCCGGCGATGCGCTCTTCCAGACGGCGGCGCAGCGGCCGCACGGTCTTGCGGTCGTCAGGCAGGTCGTCCAACACTTCACCGAGAATGCCGGCCGTATCACCGACACCGTCGAGATTGCCCTGGACATGTGCCGAGGGCGCCTCCGCCCAGTCGCGGCAGGCTGAGGAAATGGCAATCAGGTGACCGGCGAGATTACCGCTGTCGACCGCCGAAACATAGCGAGGCCCCAGCGTCTGCAGCGTATCGGTGTGATACCAGTTGAAGAGATGGCCGCGGAACTTTTCCATGCGGTCGACCGTGGCGACCGTCTGCTCCAGGCGCTCGATCGTCTCCTCGAAGGAGAACCATCCGAAATAGCGGCCGGAAATGACGGACAGGAGATAGACGCCAATATTTGTGGGCGAAGTGCGCGTCGCCACGATGACATGCGGCGTTTCCTGCACGTTGTCGGGCGGCAGATAGTTCTGCTCCTCCGTCGTGAAGGTTTCGAAGTATCGCCAGGTGCGACGCGCGACCTTTCGCAACTCGTCGGAGACGTCATCCGGCACGTCGAGACGATCTTCCGTCTCGGCCGACTGGCTTACATACCAGGCGACGGCTGGTGACAGGATCCAGAGGAGCGCGAAGGGAATACCAACGAGGAAGGCGTCGTCGCCTGACAGCGCCGCAAAACCTATCGCCAGGACCGCGAGGACCGGCGCATGCCACATCGCTTCGTAATAGGAAAGAATGGTGCCCTGCTTGCCGGCCTGGACGCTGGCCGCAGTACGCCACTGGAGCATCAGCCTGTGGCTGACGAACAGGCGGTATAGCGAACGGCTGATCGCATCCGCCATCATGCAGGCAGAGTCGGCGATGAAGATGATGCGCAGCGCCACCTGAGCATTGGCAGCCGTGATATCCGACCAGACGGTATGGAGATGAGCGCTGGCGACGATATCGCTGCTGCGCGGAATGATGCCGCTGACGAGCGACAGGGTGGGCGCCACGAACAGGCAGGAGATCAGCAGGATCTGCCAGATCAGCGCGCCGAACGGCTCCATCAGATACCAGCCGAGCACGGAAGCGAAGAACCAGGCGATCGGTGTCAGCGACCGGCGCAAATTATCGAACATCTTCCAGCGGCCGAGCGCGGTGACGCCGTATTTCGGATTGAGCATATAGGGCAGGAGCTGCCAGTCGCCGCGAGCCCAGCGATGCTGCCGCGAGGTCTCGACCTCATAGCGGACCGGGAAATCTTCGACGAGTTCGAGATCGGTGACGAGCGCGCAGCGCGCCATCGACCCCTCGAGAAGGTCGTGGCTGAGCACCGAATTCTCTGCGATGCGGCCTTTCAGCGAAGCCTCGAAAGCATCGACATGATAGAGGCCCTTGCCGGTGAACGTGCCCTCGCCGGCAAGATCCTGATAGACATCCGAAACCGTGAAAACATACGGGTCGAGACCGCGGTTGATCGAAAAGACGCGCTGGAAGACCGACGCATCCTTGCCCGTCGTCAGCGACGGCGTCACGCGCGGCTGCAGAATACCATAACCGCTTTCGACTCGACCAGTTTCCGGGTTGATGACCGGCCGGTTGATCGGGTGATGGAGCTTGCCGACGAGTTTGGTGACGGTATCACGCATGAGGCGGGTATCGGCATCGAGCGTCATGACGTATTTGATATCGGCAGGCACGGTATTGGCGCCTGGCAGGTAGGTCGTGTCGCGGTCGCCGCGCAGCAGCAGGTTCAGCTCGTGCAACTTGCCGCGCTTGCGCTCCCAGCCCATCCATACACCCTCGGACGGATTGTAGAGGCGGCGGCGATGCAGGAGATGGAAGCGCGTCCCGCCGTCATAGGCATAACGAGCTGAGAGATTGGCAACTTCACGGCGTGCATATTCCAGCACGTCCAGATCGGAAGAGCTTTCCTCCACATCGCTGTCCGGCCAATCGCTGAGCAGTGCAAAATGGATTTCGCCGTGCGGATTGGCGAGATAATGAACCTCGAGATTGCGCACCATCTCGTCAACGCTGTCACGATCGGAAATCAGACAAGGCACGACGACGAGCGTGCGCGCATCGTCAGGGATACCCCGCTTGAACTCGTAACCGACGAGCCGCGCCGGCGTGACGAAGAAGGACAGCACGGTATTGAAGAGGCCATTTGCACCTTCCGACGCCGGCAGCGAGAATAGGATGAGCAGCAGGGCGATTTCGATCGACGCCATGCCGGCAATGGCCATGAACCCGCCGACAACAGCCATGGCGATGATCGTGATCAGCACGACCGGAACGGCGATCGCCATCCAATTGAACTTGCGGACGGCGCGGAAGACGTGCTGCGCCAGCGTTGGACGGTAATCCGCGCGCGCTTCGAACTTCAGGCGTTGAGCGCCTGTAATGAAGCCGCCGATATCAGGCTCATGCGGCTGCGCCTCGTCGGAATGCCTGACCTCAGCCACCATGTCGACGGCGAGTTGGGCGATTTGCACCTCGCTCAGCGGCGAGCGTCTGGCAAGCTTTTCGATCTGCCTGCGATAGCTGTTGCGCGAACCGGGATCGAGATCACCGTAGTCGGACTTGTCCCAGAGCAACCTGTCGACATGGCTGACCTGCTCGATCCAGACCGACCACTCCGTATCGTTGATCTCGCGTAGGCTGCGGATGATATTGCCCGTTGTGACATTGCCGGCAGAGAGGCGGCTATGCTCCGCCATCGTCACTTCTTCGCTGTCACGCCCGAGCCGCTCCAGCCGCTGGTCCAACCAGGAGATCGCCATGCTCGAAGTCTGCGAACCATCACGCATGCGGTAGAGGAATTGCGTCGAGAAAGTATTGTCCTCGGCAAGTTCCTCCAGCGTCCTCAGATAGGCGGCAGCCTTTGCGGTGTCGGCTAAGCGAACCAGTACGTCGGCGGCCTCATTGGCGCGGCGGCGCATGCCGCGGCTGCGCTCGACTCGGCTCGAAATACGGCGGAGGTTTTCGACCAGCACGTAGCGCACCAGAGACGGCAGCGCCCAGAGCTCGCCAATTCTCAGTGTCTCATGCTGCTGGAAGCCATCGACGAGCGCCGTCAGGCTTTCCTGCGAGATGGTGCTGTGGGTATGGGCGACATAGAGCCAGGCCAGTACGAGCGTGCGCGGGATTTCGGCATCGCCGATATCAGTCAAAGGCAGTTCGCGATAGAAGCGGCGCGGGAAATCACGACGGACTTCCTGGATAGCTTCTTCGACGATGTAATGATTGTCGAGCAGCCATTCCGCGGCTGGCGTGATCCTCCCGCCGGCCTCGGCGTCGGCCGCTGTCGTGCGGTAGACGCGCAGGATTTCCTTCTCGTTCTCCCTGTGGCGCGCGAAGAAATCGAACGGTGCGAAGCCTGGCAACTCGTTCACAGTACGGCAGGCGACGCTTTCACCCATTGCCCTGATGTCCTCATTGGACAGATAGGTTGAGCGGATCGAATCACTGTGGTCGATCTGCTTCTTCTCAGACTCGCGCGGTAGGCTCGGAGACGGATTGGCAATGGACATAGGTTCGGTTCTGGATCCAAACGACATTGTTGAATGTGGGCGGGCTTTCTACATTGCTTATGATGCCTCTCGCATGAACGGACCGATCCTCGCCGACGGCCGGAAAACCAAGATAAACGAGCGGTCCGAGAGCGTTGCAGCAAGGGAGCGACCCCATTCAGCCGTGACTTTGCGATGGTCACGGGTGCCCGATACCCTCCCCGCAAGGCCATTCGGGAAAGTTGGACAGGCTTGCGATAATTCAAGTCGTGAGACCTGTTTCCAGAGCGCCATACGCCCATGCGGACGCACTAAGGACGCCCTAGCTCTTTGAATCTACGCATCAGGCTTTCCGTAAGTCGCCCGACCCACAGGCATGAAAAGCCGCGTGGATGACGTCCATGGGCTGGACGGCCTTATCAGCGCCTCACGCCTAATTTCGGGGATGAGCGGGATTTCGCGGAACAGGTGAAGATGGATGATGGCCGGGATCGGGATACCCAGCGACCACAGCAGGATGCCTCTCATGACCATTCTCCAAGTCGAACACCAAAGTGTCAGGAGAATGCCGCTGCATCCCAATTGTTCCAGATAGGGAAATGATCGATCAGGCGAGCGCCATCAGGTAGCGCCCGGAACGAGCCGTCTCAGCCGACGACGCCGAAAACCATTGCGACGACGAAAAGGAATGCCGCCGTGAAAATCGTTGCATGGATCGCGGTCTGAATCTTGTGCCGCGTGGTGACCGGCTTCTTGGCCGATACGGATCCGTACTGGTTCACATGAGTATGCGAAATACCCAGATTTGCCATGTGTCGCCTCCGTCTGTTTGTTTTTGCGGCCGGACAGCCAGCTCGCATTTATTTTCTTACATTCTCTATAAGGTAGGTAGAGATAAATTTCCGTCCAGAGCAGACGAAAGAGAAAATCCACCCAGGCTTCTGCTCAGCAGAGCGTGCGCCACGCCCAAATCCAGGAACGCTCTGCAGCGTTGTCGCCCTGGGGTGTGTTGGGGGATGTTTCGATCAACCGGCGATCCTTTTCCGCCGGGATAGTAACGGAGGCGGTTTCCCTCCGCTCGGCCTTAACAGGTGGATCGAGGTAACCCATGGTCATCCCACCGAGAAAGAACATGCCTCAACCTCCATCGATCACGAAAGCTAACGGTCGTTAACGCGATCATGACAGAACTAAGGCAGCTGTCAATAGTCTAGTCGAATGGTCGTGTTTTAGGAAACCATTATCCTTAACGTCGACGCGGTGCGAGATTTTTCAAAGGTTTGAAAACATTGGCTTTCAAGCCTTTACGAAACCCTTGCTCGCGATCATCAAATTTCGCGTGTACTCTTCGTGAACACTGCCGGCGGCAAGTTCAGCCGATGTCAGCCGTTCAACGACGGCACCGCCACGCATCACAGCAAGCCTCCCACACATATGGGTGATGACACCGAGATCATGGCTGACCATGACGAAGGTTAGGTTCCGGTCGCGGCGGATCTGTTCGAGAAGGTTGAGAACTTCGGCCTGCACGGAGGCATCGAGCGCCGATGTCGGCTCATCGAGCAACAGGATCGACGGTTCGACGATCAGTGCGCGGGCAATCGCCACACGCTGCCGCTGGCCGCCGGAAAGCTGATGCGGATAGCGGAAGCGGAAGCCATTGCCGAGCCCGACCTCGTCGAGCGCGCGGGCAATGCGCTTCTCGCTATCACCTATGCCATGGATCGCCAGCGGTTCTAGAAGCAGCCGGTCGACGGTTTGGCGAGGATGCAGCGAGCCGTAGGGGTCTTGAAACACCATCTGGACGCTTCGGTAAAAGTTCCTGCTGCGCTTTGCACCCTTCAGAACCTCGCCGTGAACGCGGACGATACCCTCGCTGACGGGCGCGAGCCCTGCAACGGCTCGCAGCAACGTCGACTTGCCCGAGCCGGACTCACCGACGAGCCCGAAGGATTCGCCACTTTCGATGGAGACACTCACATCCTTCAGCGCATAAAAATGGTCGTAGACGACACCGAGATGGTCTGCAGATAGCGCTGTACTCATGCAGCCCACTCCGGTTTGCGGTCGAGGACGGGCAGCGGATGCCTGTTTTCACCGATCTGCGGCATGCAGTTGAGCAGCCCCTGCGTATAGGGATGCTTCGCGTTGCGAAGCTCGGATGCGGCGATCTCTTCGACGATCCGGCCGGCATACATGACGATGACGCGGTCGCAGAAGGAGGAGACCAGCCTCAGATCGTGGGAGACGAAGATCAGCCCCATGCCGCGTTCGGACACCAGCCGGTCCATGATCCTGAGCACGTCGAGCTGGACCGTAACGTCGAGGGCCGAGGTAGGCTCGTCGGCAATCAGCAATTCCGGCCCAGCGATCAGCATCATGGCGATCATCGCGCGCTGGCCCATGCCGCCCGAAACCTCGTGCGGATAGAGATCGAAGACCCGATGGGGGTCGCGGATCTGCACTGCTTCCAGCATGGAAAGCGCACGGTCGCGCGCCTCACCCTTGCCAACCTTCTCATGCGTGCGCAGCGTTTCGCAGATCTGCTTGCCGATGGTCATGACCGGATCGAGCGAATATTTCGGATCCTGCAGGATCATGGCGATGCGCTTGCCGCGCAGCCTGCGCCGTTCGACAGCCGAAGCCTTCAGAAGATCGATGCCGCTGAAATTCAATGTGTCGGCGGTAACGATGCCGTGCTTTGGCGTCAGGCCCATAATGGCGCGGCCGGTCTGCGATTTGCCGGAGCCGGATTCGCCGACGATACCAAGCCGCTCCTTGCCGAGCGTGAACGAAACGCCGCGTACGGCTTCGATCACACCGGTGCGGGTCGGATAGCTGACTCGCAGGTTTTTCACAGTCAGAAGCGAACTCATTGGCCGGCCTCCTTCGGATCGAGCGCATCGCGCAGGCCGTCACCCAGAAGGTTGAAGCCGAGGCTGACGACGAGGATGGCGATGCCGGGCATGGCCGCGACCCACCATTGGTCGAGGATGAAACGGCGGCCGGAGGCAATCATCGCCCCCCATTCCGGCAGCGGCGGCTGGGCACCGAGACCGAGGAAGCCAAGGCCGGCAGCGGTCAGGATGATGCCCGCCATGTCGAGGGTCACACGAACGATCAGCGAGGACATGCAGAGCGGCATGACGTGCCGCACGATGATCCGCAACGGCGAGGCGCCCATCAGTTTAACCGCCGATATGTAATCGGAGCGGCGAACCGTCAGCGTCTCGGCGCGGGCGATGCGCGCATAGGGCGGCCAGGACGTGATGGCAATGGCGATGATGGCGTTCTGGATGCCCGGTCCAAGCGCTGCGACGAAGGCGAGCGCCAGAACCAGCTTCGGAAAGGCAAGGAAGATATCGGTGATGCGCATCAGCGTCGCATCCACCCATCCGCCGGCATAACCCGACACCGTACCGACAATGAGGCCGACCGGTGCCGAGATGATGGCGACCAGCACGACAACGAGCAGCGTCAGCCGCGAACCGTAAACGAGGCGCGAGAAGATATCGCGGCCCTGATCATCGGTGCCGAGCAGATAGCCGGCGCTACCGGGCGGCAGTAAGCGGGCATTCTTGAGATCGCCGACAACGGGATTGTGAGTGGCGATGACATTGGCAAAGGCAGCAATCAGCAGCAGCGCCACGATGATGAGCAGGCCGACGACGGCGAGCCGGTTCGCGGTAAACTGCCGCCACGTGACATAGGCGCGGCCGAGCCGGGCCTGCATGCGCGACTGAGGCCGGTCGGACAGCAGCCACTCGCGGCGGCTGATCGGCGTGGAAGGAACCGTCATCGGTTGCGCGTCCTCGGGTCGAGTATCCGATAAAGAAGATCGGAAATGAGATTGATGCCGACAAAGACCGTGCCGATGACGATCGTGCCGCCAAGCACGGCGTTCATATCGGCACTCTGCAGCGAATTGGTGATGTAGAGGCCTATACCAGGCCAGGAAAAAACCGTCTCCGTCAGCACCGAGCCTTCAAGCAGGCCGGCATAGGAGAGTGCGATGACGGTCACCAGCGGCACCGCCGCATTTCTCAGCGCATGGCCCCAGATCACCCGCGTTTCCGAAAGCCCCTTGGCGCGGGCCGCCACCACATATTCCTGCGACAGCTCGTTCAGCATGAAGCTGCGGGTCATGCGGCTGATATAAGCGAGCGAAAAATAACCGAGCAGGCAGGCCGGCAGGATGATGTGGCGGAAGACATCATAAAAGACATCCCACTGCCCCTGCCACGCACTGTCGAGAAGATAGAAGCCGGTGACCGGCGTAAAACTGTATTCGTAGACGATATCGATGCGGCCGGGGAAAGCCACCCAGCGCAGTTGCGCATAGAAGATGACGAGGGAGATCAGTGCCAGCCAGAAGATCGGCACCGAATAACCGACAAGGCCGATGACGCGGACGACCTGGTCGGCAATGCTGCCACGGCGCACAGCGGCCAGCACGCCGAGTGGCACGCCGATGACCGATCCGATGATCGTGCCGACGGTCGCAAGCTCCAGCGTCGCCGGAAAGACACGGCGAATATCAACCATGACCGGATTGGTGGTCAGGACTGAAGTACCGAAATCGCCGGAAAGGATGCCTTTCAGGTAAATATAGAACTGTTCGTAGAGCGGCAGGTCGAAGCCCATCTCGCGGCGCACGCGCTCCACGACATGGCTCGGTGCGCGGTCGCCGAGAATGGCGAGCACGGGATCGATCGGCACGACGCGGCCGATGAAGAAGGTGACGGCCAGAAGGCCGAGATAGGTGGTGACGGCGGCGAAGAGGAAGCGCCCCAGCGCCTTTGCAAAGGAGAGTGCACGGCCCTTGCGGGGCCGCGCCTCCTGTCTTGTTTCGACAATGCTCACTGGATCAGCCTAGCCGGCTCATCACTTCGCGATCGGGCCTACATAGTTGGTGTCGAAGCTCGGCCCCAATTTGAAGTCCTTAAGGCTCTTGCGATAGCCCGCCACTTCAATCTGCTGGAAGATGATGACGAACGGGCTGTTGGCCAGGAACTTCTTCTGGACATCCTCGTACATGGCGGCGCGCTTGGCAGCGTCGCGTTCGAGCAGGGCAGCCTTCGTCACCTTGTCGAGCTCGGGCGCTTCCCAGGTATTGCGCCATGCGAGCGTCTTCACCGTACCGGCGTCGGAATTGTCAGGGTTGGAGGTGAAGGTGTCGGCGTTGGAGTTCGGGTCGAAATAGTCCGAGCCCCATTGGCCGATATACATGTCGTGCGTGCGGGCGCGGTACTTGGTCAGCGTCTGCTTGCCGTCGCCGGGAATGATTTCCATCTTCACGCCGGCCTGGGCGAGCGTCTGCTGCATGGATTCGGCAATGCCGGTTACCGGCTGCGTGTTGCGCACATCCATGGTGACCGAGAAACCATCCGGCAGACCCGCCTTGGCGAGCAGTTCCTTCGCCTTGGCGACGTCGAGCTTGTAGGGGTTCTCGTTCAGCGCACCGAGCTGGCCGGTCGGCAGGAAGGTCTGGTGGATCTCGCCGATACCCTTGATGAGGGTCGCACCGATCGCGTCGTAATCGACGAGATACTTGAAGGCTTCCTGGACTTCAGGCTTCTTCAGGTTCTCGTTCTTGCTGTTGAGGCTGACGTAATAGACCGTGCTCTTCGGCGCATTGGTTGTCGCCAGATCCGCATTCTTGGAAACGGCATCGAGATCACCCGGCTCCAGGTTGCGGGCGATATCGATATCGCCGGCCTCGAGCGCCAGGCGCTGCGCCGAGCTCTCCTTCATGTAGCGATAGATGACGCGGGCAAGCTTTGCCTTTTCGCCGTAGTAATTGTCGTTGCGTTCCATGACGACGACTTCGTTGGCACGCCATTCGCGCAGCTTGAAGGCACCGGAACCGGCATAATTCGTCTTCAGCCACTCATTGCCGAAATCGTTGTCATACTTGTGGTCGGCATCGACGGTGACGGACTTCACATGATCCATGACCAGCTTCTTGTCGACGACGGAAGCGACGGTTGCCGTCAGGCAGTTCAGCACGAAGCTCGGCGCATAGGGCTTGTCGACGGTGAAGGTAAAGGTGGTCGGATCGACAGCCTTTGCCTTTTCGGTGACATTGTCACCGGTCAGACCGAACTGAGTAAGAATGAAGGCCGGGCTCTTGTCGAGCTTGACGGCACGCTCGAAGGACCAGGCCACGTCTTCGGCAGTGATCGGGTTGCCGGAGGCGAACTTCAGATCCGGCTTCAGCTTGAACGTATAGGTCAGGCCGTCATCGGAAACGGTCCAGCTGTCGGCGAGATCGCCCTTGATCTTCGACGTGTCGTTCATGTCGAGGCGAACGAGCAGGCTGTAGGTATTGCTGGTGACTTCTGCTGTCGAAAGCTCGAAAGCCTCGCCCGGATCCATCGTGATGATGTCGTCGATGGCAAAACCTTCAACGAGCGTATCCTTCGGCGTCTCAGCGAAAGCAGCAGGCGCAGCTACCATCAGGAGCGAAAGGGCCGCTCCCGCGGAAAGAAGTCGGAAGCTACGGTTGAGTTTGGTAATCATCGTGGTTTGTTCCCCTGTTTTGATTGATTACTAAGTATTATTTGGTTTCAGACGTCCTCTTCCCTCCACGCCGAAGCCAGAATGCGAAGCCAGTTTTCGCTGGCCATTTTGGTTAAGTCCTCCGCACCATAGCCAGCTTGCCGGAGAGCGGCAATCAGCCTCTGGTTGCCCGAGGCATCACCGATTTCTTCCGGAATGGTAGCACCATCGAAATCCGAACCGAACGCCACGCAGTCGATCCCGACGCGGTTCACGAGGTAATCGATATGGCGGATCATGTCGGAGAGCGGCGTGTCTGCCTCAGAGCGGCCATCCGGTCGCAGCATGGCGGTGGCATAGTTCACGCCGACGAGACCGCGGCTCTCGCGGATCGCATCGAGCTGCCTGTCGGTGAGGTTGCGCGCCACCTGCGTCAGCGCGTGGACGTTGGAATGGCTTGCCACGAGCGGTTGGTCGGTCGTCTCCGCCACATCCCAGAAACCCTTTTCGGTGATATGGGCGAGATCGATCATGATGCCGAGACGGTTGCACTCGCGCACCAGCGCGAAGCCGGCTTCCGTCAGGCCCGGCGCCGTATCCGGCGAACTGGGGAAAGCGAAGGGCACGCCATGGCCGAAAATGTTGTGGCGGCTCCAGACAGGCCCCAGCGAACGCAGGCCAGCGGCATGGAAGACTTCGAGCGCGGCGAGATCGGCGCCGATCGCCTCACAGCCTTCGATATGCATGACGGCGGCGAAAATGCCTGATGCCATCGCTTTGCGGATATCCTTGACCGAACGGCAGAGCTTCCAGGCGCCGGCACGGTCGAGCCTGAGCGCGATCGCCGCCATTTCCGTGGCGATCGCGAGCGACGGCAGCGGATCGAGAGGGGCGGCAAGCGGCGTCGCGTAGTGGCCGTTCGCATCGGGATCGGCAAAGACCAGATCGCCCGACGGAATGTAGATGGCGCAGAGGCCACCAGCCAGACCGCCCGCCCTCGCCCGGGGAGCATCTATATGCCCTGCTGTCGTGCGATCAGCGAATTCCGCAACCGGATCGCTACCGTCTTTCGCATGGGTCCAGAGTCGAAGGAGAACGTCGTTGTGGCCGTCGAATACGAGTTGCATCTGCTTTCCTGCGCTGCCCGAACGGGCGGATCGAAGCGGCAAGAATAGAAAAGCTGACGGAAAGCGCCACCTATTTTTTTACAAATGCGCAATGTGGAAAGCATGCAATTTTGCGATGCAAAAAGGTAACGTCGCAAATACCCTGGATGCCGCGGTCCACAGGCTGAATCGCCGCGGAATGTCTTTTCTGCCAATGATTTGAGAGAACCCCATGAGTGAGGAAATTTTCCAGGCGCTTATTCGACAATACCCGGATGCCAGACTGACGGCCGCCGACCAGCCCTTACCGGAAGCCGATTTTGAGGCACAGAAACATAAGCACTTTTCCCGCCGGGCATTGGGTGGAGCGATCGGCATCATCCATAATGCCAGAGGCCAAATCGTCCTGGCGAAGAGAAGCGGCATGCATACCGGCTGGTCTCTGCCGGGCGGAACGGTCGAAGAAGGCGAGGATTTCTCCGCCGCATTTCGCCGGGAGATAATAGAAGAAATCGGCGTGTCCTTGGATCTGGTCGAGCCGATCGAAATCGAACGAAAAAAGTTTATTTCACCACAAGGCGAAAGCTTCGATTTTCTGCTCACCGTTTTCGAAGCACGGATGCGTGAGGAAGAGCTGCCGGGACCAACAGATGACGCCATCGCAGAGGGACTGGAAATCGCTCTCTTCTACCTCGCCGATATTCCGTCCGAGATGATTTTGGGTGATCGTCAGAAACTCACGCACCATCTGAAGACATCATAAGCCCTGCATCCTCGTCGTGATCACAGCCATTCCCCATAAAACAATGAAGGGGCCGAAGCCCCTTTTTCCGGTTCAGTGCTTGGTTCGTTTCTTCTGCCTATAGACGTCGATGACGACGGCCGCGATGATGATGACGCCCTTGACGATTTCCTGGTAATAGGCGTCGATCCTGAGGAAAGTGAAGCCTGACGTCATGACGCCGAGGATGATGGTGCCGATGACCGTGCCGGTGATCCGCCCGACGCCGCCTGTCAGCGAGGTACCGCCGATGACGGTCGCAGCAATCGCATCAAGCTCATATCCGACGCCCATGCTTGCCTGCGCGGTTTCTGCCCGCGCCGCCGTGACGATACCTGCAAGTCCGGCAAGCAATCCCGCGATCACATAGACCTTGACGAGATGCGCCTCGATGTTGATGCCGGAAACGCGGGCCGCCTGCGGATTAGCGCCGATGGCATAGGTGAACTTTCCGTAGCGGGTGTAGCGCAACGCAATGTGGAAGATCAGCGCGACGATCAGAAACACGACAACCGGCCATGCCTTGGTTCCGATAAAATGGAACTGTTCGGTAATCCCCGAAACCGGCTGTCCCTTGGTATACCACTTGGCCACCCCCCTGGCCGAAACGAACATTCCGAGCGTTGCGATGAACGGAGGGATCTTCGTATAGGCGATGAGCGCGCCGTTTATGAGGCCGGCGGTTGCCCCGATCAACAGCCCCACGACGATAGGCACGAGGGCAGGCAAATCGGTCAGCGAGGGAAACACAGCCCGCCCCCAGGTTGAGGACTGGGCAAAACTTGTTGCGATCATCGCTGTCATGCCGACGACCGAGCCCGAAGAAAGATCGATACCGCCGGTGATGATGACCTGGGTGACGCCGACGGCGATGATGCCGATGACGGAGACCTGCAGGATCATGATCGTCAGGCGCTGTGAATTTACGAGGAAACTCTGGCCGATGAAGATCCAGCCGAGGATTTCGTAAATGAGCGCAATGCCGACCAGCACGAGGAAGATGCTGAGTTCAGGCGGCACGCGCCGTCGCCTCGGCCTGGTTGCGAGCGGGGCTGCGCCCTCTGCTGCCTTGATAGTCATGTCAAACCTCCCTTCAGCGATCCCGGCTCACACGCAATCACTGCGCGGCAAGCTCCATCACCTTGATCTGCGTTGCTTCATCGCGATTGAGAAAACCGGTGACGCGCCCCTCGTGCATCACCATGATGCGGTCGCTCATGCCGAGAACCTCCGGCATCTCCGAGGAAATCATGATCACGGCGACGCCGTTGCGCGCCATCTCGGTGACCAGCCGGTGGATTTCCGCCTTTGCCCCGACATCGATGCCGCGCGTCGGCTCGTCGAGGATCAGAATCTTCGGATTGGTGAGCAGCCATCGGCCGATCAGCACCTTCTGCTGATTGCCGCCCGAGAGGTTCTCGACACGCTCATAAAGGTTCGGCGTCTTGACGCGCAGCTTTCGCGCCATGTCCTCGCAGGTTTCCTCGATGGCGCCTTCCTGCACGAAGCCGCCCTTGACGAACTTGTCGTGCAGCACGGCGACTTGCATGTTTTCGAGAACGTTGAGGATGAGAAGACAGCCCGTGTCCTTTCGGTCTTCCGTAAGAAAGGCCATGTGATTGCGGATCGCCACCGTCGGCGAGATGATCTCAACCTGCTTGCCGAAAAGCTCGATCGTGCCGGAGCTCGCCGGCGTCACGCCGAACAGCGTTTCGGCAACGTTCGACCGACCCGAGCCGACGAGGCCCGCCACTCCGAGGATTTCGCCCGCGCGCACATCGAAGGAAACGTCGCGGAAGACGCCTGATAGATTGAGGTTCTTGACCGACAGTACCACGTCGCCGATCGGCACATCTTCCTTGGGGAACATCTGGGTGATCTCGCGTCCGACCATCATGCGGATAATGTCGTCGCGGGTGACGTCGGTGGAGGCGTGCGTGCCGATATATTTGCCGTCGCGGAAAACGGAAAACTCGTCGGCGATCTCAAAGAGCTCGTTCATCTTGTGGGTGATGTAGACGATGCCGATACCCTGCGCTCTCAGATCACGGATGATGCGGAAGAGATGCTCGACCTCCCGCTCCGTCAGCGCCGAGGTCGGCTCGTCCATGATCAGCACGTCGGAATTATAGGAGACCGCTTTGGCGATCTCGACCATCTGGCGGTTGGCAACCGAGAGATACCGGACCTCGATCGCGGGGTCGATGGCGATATTGAGCCGGGCAAACAATTCCTCGGTCTGGCGATACATCGCACCGTGATCGACGAGGCCAAAGCGGTTCTTCGGTTCGCGGCGGATCCAGATATTTTCCGCCACCGTCATGAAGGGCATCAGGTTCAGTTCCTGATGGATCATGGCGATACCGTTTTCCAGCGCATCGAGCGGCGATTGCAACCGGATTTCCACGCCTTTCAGCCGGATGTCGCCCTTATCGGGAATATAGATGCCGGCAAGAATTTTCATCAGCGTGGATTTGCCCGCACCGTTTTCGCCCATCAGCGCATGCACGGAGCCGCGCTTCAGCCGAAACTGTACATCATCAAGCGCCACGACACCCGGAAACTCCTTGCGCACGCCCTCGGCGGTCAGGAGATATTCCGCATTCGGAATTGCGCCACTTGCGCGAACCGCGGCCATGGTGGTCGGGCTGACAGCCATCTGGTTTCCTCCGGATACGGATAGGTTTAAAGGATGCGGGCGTTCCGGCCCGCACCCGGTTCGTCTCGACCCGCCTCAGTTCTTGGCGACAAAGTCCTTGACGTTTTCAGGCGTGACGAGCTGGAAGGGGATGTAGACCTTCTTCTCGACCTTTTCGCCCTTGGCAATCTTGAGTGCGGCATCGAGCGCCCCCTTGCCTTGGCCGGCGGCGTCCTGGAATACAGTCACATCGAGATCGCCCGCCTGCATGGCGGCAAGCGCGTCCTGCGTGGCGTCGACACCGCCGACGACGACCTTGGTCATGTCCTTGCCGGCCGCCTTCAGCGCCTGGATAGCGCCGATCGCCATTTCGTCGTTGTTGGAGATCACGGCATCGAACTCGATGCCGCTGGAGAGCCAGTTGGTCATCAGGTCGGAGCCCTGGGTGCGGTCCCAGTTGGCCGTCTGTTCTTCCACGATCTCCAGTCCCTTGCATTCGTCCGTCTTGATGACATCATGGACGTCCTGGGTTCGCATGCGAGCCGCCTGGTTGGAAAGCTCGCCCATGATAACGACGGCCTTGCCTTTGCCACCGAGAATACGGCAGATTTCCTTGGTTTCCAGCGTGCCGGATTCCTGCTCGTTGGACGCCACGAAAGCCTGCTTTTCTGGCAGCGTGTCGACATTGACCGGCTGACGGTTGACGTAAACCAGCGGAATGCCGGCATCGGCCGCAAGCTTCGACATTGCCGTCGTCGCATCGGTATCGACAGGGTTGACGATGATCGCATCGACCTTTGAGGCGATGAAGTTCTGGATCTGGCTCTGCTGCTTGGAAACGTCGTTCTGCGCGTCTTCAACCTGCAATGTGACGCCATTGAGCGTCTTCGCATAATCGGTCATGCCGTTGCGCAGAACGGTCAGGAAGTTGTCGTCGAATTTGGCCATCGAAACGCCGACCGTTTCCGCATGGGCGGCCGTCGACAGGACGAGCGCCATCGCAGTGCCCAGAATGAATTTTCTCATTGCATTTCCTCCACAAAGCGGTGCCCGGCTGCACCCTCCTCACGCCGGGGCCTCAGACATCCGTCTGCAGGCCTTAATCCCGCGCCGCCTCTCCCGTGGCGGCCCCGTCAAAACGGAACAAACAAACCGTAAAATTTGTCTCGCGGAATATTCATTCCATTTTATCGAAACGACGTCAAGCCTCTTTGCCGATTTCGGATACGGTTGGCGGCGCGAGGCCCGCTGTTGCGGTGAACTGTGGGAGATCAGCCTGTTGCAATCCGGCCATGATCGGCAAAGAACCGTCACAGGCACTTATTGTGAAAGCCGTAGAGATCCCCATCTAGTCGAGGCCCCAACAGCCTGCGCACACCGGCTGTTTTTTGAAGATTTTGGAGACAGGACAGATGTCCATTTCGATGTATCGCCTTACCGTACCCATGTTTCAGCGCGGCATTGCCAGCCTGAAAACCTATCTCGACAAGGCCGAAGCCTATGCCGAGGAAAAGAAGATCGATCCGACCATTCTCGTAAACGCGCGTCTGGCACCGGACATGCTGCCGCTTTCCGGTCAGTACCAGCGCGCCAGCGACAGCGCGAAATTTACGCTCGCTCGCCTGACGGCGACCGACGCGCCGAAATTCGAGGATAATGAAACGACGATCGCCGAACTGCGCGAGCGTATGGCGAAGACCGAAGCCTATCTAGCCAGCTTCTCTTCGGAGGCTCTGGAAGGGAGCGACGTCAAGGATATCACGGTGCCAGGCCGCAACGGTCTGGTCGTGCCGGGCCTCGAATATGTCGCCCTCTTCGCGTTGCCGAACTTTTATTTCCACGTGACGACGGCACACGCCATCCTGCGCAATCAGGGTGCGCCGGTCGGCAAGCGGGATTTCCTCGGAAACTTCTGATGCCGAGAGCATCGGCCCGAAAATCGGAACCGATTTTCGAAAGCCTGATGCGTAATTTCCAAGAGTTAGAGCGTCCTTTGTGCGTCCGAACGGACGCACGGCGCTCTAATCAGGGTCGGTGCGTCACCGGCCCTTTTTCCGTCAGTTCGGTATAGGCAAGTGTCTGATCGAGATGTCGCGCCCGGAGCGACAGCAGCCGTTCGGCATAGCCGAGTCGTACCGACGCATAGGCCGGATCGTCGGCAAGGTTGCGCAATTCCATCGGATCTTCCGAGAGATCGAAGAGCAGCGCCGGCAATGCGGTGAAATGCACATATTTGAACCTGTTGTCGCGGATGACGGCAAGGTTCAGTTCATTCGACCGAAGGCCGAAATGCCGCTCCGCCTCGCCATGGGCGATATCGCGGAAATCGAATTCCCAGAAAGCCGCGTCCCGCCAGCCCGACGCTTCGATACCGTCGAGGAACGATGCAAGCGAGCGGCCGTCGATGCCATTGGCAGGCACAATGCCGAGCCGTTCGCAAAGCGTCGGAAACACATCGGTAGCACTGGTAAAATGATCAACGATACCACCGGCTGCGGCCGCGCCGGGATCGCGAATGACGAGCGGAATATGGTAGCTGCCGTCGAAATAGCCGCCTTTGCCGAGCATCCAGTGATCCCCCGCCATCTCTGCATGATCGGAGGTGAAGACGATGATCGTGTTGTTCCACTCACCGGCATCTTTCAGCGCTTGCCAGATGTGGCCGAGCTGGTCGTCCACTTCGGCGATCATGCCGTAGTAAATAGACCGGATGGCATCGAAATCAGCGACGTTCCAGTCGCTGAGCGGCCCTTCCGCCCCGCGGATGAAACTGCCCTTGCCGGCGCGCGGCATCGCATAGGCAAGATAGGGATGGCTCTGCTGTTCCGTTTCGCAGTCGGTGGCACGCGCAAAAGCCGGGCCTTCGCCCGGATTGAACATGCGGTTAAAGGGCTCCGGTACGGAGAAAGGCGGATGCGGCCGCAAAAAGGAAATATGCGCGAACCACGGCGCATCCTGCTCCCCCATCCAACGGATGAATTCGCCGGTCAGGAAGGCGGTCTGCGTTTCTTCACGTGAATAGGCGGGCGCCGCGTCGGAGATTTCTCCTGCCGCAGCGCCGACTGGAATGTGGATATCACGGCTGACGGCATCCTTGTGGCCGCGTGAACGCAGCCAGGAAAGCCACTGTCTTTCATGTTCCGGCAGGAGCTGGCGAGCCGTGAAACCCGGCAGCAGGCCTTCATAGGTGGTCAGATGCGGATCATTGGCATCCATATCTCTGGGATCGGGCGCCGTGTCCGTGTAGCCGAACAGCGTCGGATCGTAACCCGCCCGCCTTGCCGCCAGCGCCAGATTATCGAACCGCCGGTCGAGCGGCGATCCGTTCCGGCAGACGCGATGGTTCATCTGATAAAGGCCGGTATAAAGCGTAGCGCGCGCCGGCGAACAGGGAGCTGCACCGGCATAGTGCCGCCGGAAGAGCGTCCCTTCTTTCGCCAGAGCGTCTACATTCGGCGTCTTGACGCAGGCGTGCCCCATAGCCGAGAGGCAATCGCCGCGCCATTGATCCGCAGTGACGATGAGAACGTTGGGCTTTGAGCCGCGTTCAGTGCTGATTTGATCTCGCATGCCAGTTCCAGGCCGACTGAATGATCTGCGAGAGATCATACTGCGGCACCCAGCCCAGCACGTCCCGCGCCTTGTCGTTATTGGCGACCAGCGTATGTGAATCGCCCTCGCGACGGCCGATATACTCCACCGGGAACGGCTTCTTGGAGACATCTTCGATGGCGCCGAGCAGTTCCTTCACCGTCGTGCCGGTGCCGGTGCCGAGGTTAAGCGCGACAGACTCGCCACCTCTCAACAGATATTCGACGGCGCGCACGTGCGCATCGGCGAGATCGAGAACGTGGATATAGTCGCGCACACAGGTGCCGTCGCGCGTCTCGTAGTCGCTGCCGAAAACCTTGAAGCCCTGGCGGCGCCCCAGGGCTGCGTCGATCGCCAGCGGGATCGCATGCGTTTCCGGCTGGTGCCATTCGCCGATCCGGCCTTCGAAATCGGCGCCGGCAGCGTTGAAATAGCGCAGCACGACGGAGCGAAGGCTCTTGTACTGGTCGTAATCGGCAAGCGCCTGTTCGACGATATATTTGGTGCGGCCATAGGGATTGATCGGCACCTGGCGGTGCGTCTCATCGAGTGGCACGCTCTGGGGCAGACCGTAGGTCGCGCAGGTAGAGGAGAAGACGAAGGCATTGATACCCGCCGCCTGCGCCGCCGAGAGGAGCGTCAGCGTGCCGATGACATTGTTCTCATAGAAGGAGACCGGATCCTTGACTGATTCGCCGACCTCGATCAGCGCCGCAAAATGCAGGATCGCCGACGGTTTGTGCTTTGCCAGCACCTCATCGAGACGGGCGCGATCGCGAATGTCACCCTCTTCCGCTGGTCCCCATTTGACGAATTCGCGATGACCGTTGGAAAAATTGTCGAACACCACGGGCTTGTAGCCCTTGTTCGCCAGATCGAGACACGTGTGCGAGCCAATATAACCAGCGCCGCCGACGACCAGTACCGTTTCACCTGCCATGCATCTATCCCTTTACAAGTCACAGATGCGTGGACCTTAGCCAAATTACACGTCAGTAAAAAGTTATCTCGGTTACATATTTGCAAAAAGAAGAAGATTAGAGATGCCTTGCACACGGAATGCGCATTGGGCAGCGCGATCGGCCTGCCGGCCACACCGACGCCTTTTGCATCGAAGACATTCGTTATATCGCTAACGCCGTCGGAATGGCGCCGACATTTCGGCTCTTCCGTGGTCGAAGAGATCGGTCGACATCTGGCCGCTCAGCCTTAGCACTATAATGTTTATCGTCGATAAGCCTGCTGCATGAGTTTAAGGAAGAAAATATGAAAAAGGCGATCATCGTCTGGGGCGGCTGGCAGGGCCACGAGCCGGAGCCCTGCGCAAACATCGTTGGCGAATTGTTGCGCGAGGACGGATTTGCAGTCGAAATCACCAATGACCTCGGCATCTTCGGCTCCCCGCTTCTCGCAAATGCCGATCTTCTGGTGCCGGTCATTACCGGCGAGAAGCTGGAAAAGCCGCACGCAGATGCCCTGGTCCAAGCTGTTCGCGGCGGTCTCGGCCTCGGGGGCCATCACGGCTGCCTTGCTACTTCCTTCAAGGAAAGCGCACCCTTCCGCTACGTCTCCGGTGTCACCTGGGTTGCCCATCCCGGCAATATTATTGACTTCCAGGTTGCCATAACGCGGCAGGATGATCCGTTAATGGAAGGCATTCCGGACTTCGACTACCGCTCGGAGCAGTATTATCTGCACTACGATCCCTCGGTGGAAATCCTGGCCACCACGACCTTCACCGGCCAGTACGATCCTGCCGCGCGCAATATCGCGATGCCCGTCGTCTTCAAGCGACATTTCGGCGAAGGCCGCGTGTTCTACTCCGCACTGGGCCACGTCGCCGCCGAATTCAGCCACCCCTACATGCCCCTCATTCTCCGGCGTGGCCTCAGCTGGGCCGCTCGCCAGTAATGAGGGGTAGGACCGCAATGAACTGCGATGCTCGGCCGGCGGCTTCGATAAATATACAGAGCCGAGGAACGTTCACATCATGCTTGCGAACAAGCCGGCCTGACAACGAAAAGCCGACGGCTGACGGCTTTTGACATTCAGTATATAAAAGCGCCTCTGCGACGCCGGTCTCAGCCGATCCTAGCGAGCGGCTGTCTTGCGATGGGTGTGCCGATTGTCCTGCACCTCAGCTTCGTCATAGGCACGCATCAAGCGCCCGGCTGCCTTAAGCTTTTCGATGAGATCGCTTCCGTCGGCAGAAGCCTTGGTGGCTTCAAGTTGCTCGAATTCCCTGAGAGCCTGCGCCCAGTGGCTTTCGCCCCGATCATGCGGCCGGCCTTCCTCTTCCCAGATGGCATAAGCCCGCTGGCTGACCCAATCATCCCGATTACGACTCATTTGGAAAACCCCAGCGAGCAAATACGCCAAAACAATATCAATAGGAATAAAGTGCCAAACGGGACTTTAGGAGTCGTTACTGCGGGATGTAATTTTGCAGGATAAATTACGTCACGCAGAGTAGTTTTTCGGCAGCTATAGTTAAAAGGCGGAAACGTCGATCCGCCCCAATATTTCAGGCAGTGATAGACTCTTCCGCCATCTCGCCGGTGCCTCGTCCCATGAATGTGAAAATGACGACTGCCGTCAGGATCGTGATGCCGGTCAGCAGCCACAGAAGCAGGTTGAAGGCATTGTTATAGGCATGAATGAGCTCCAGTTCTCCCATGCCGGGAAGGGCCTGGGCCGCACCATGCAGATCACCGGTTGCCAATCGCTGTGCTGCTATTGTCGCTTCATGGCTTGATCCGAGAAACGATCGCGTCAGCGCGGAGAGGACAGCGCTGACGATCGCGAGCGCCACACCCTCGCCGGCGACGCGCGTCGTGCTGAAGATCCCGGTAGCCATGCCGGCGCGCTCTTTTGGCACGACACTGACGGCGAGCCCGTCCATGAGACCCCAGGGCAGACTGATGCCAATGCCGATCGTCAGCAATGGGCCGATGAGCAGGGCGTGATCCGACCCCACCGGAATATGGGCAAGCCAGAAGAGGCCGGCAGCCGAAATAACGAGACCAACGCTGCAGATCGTCGCTGCCGGCAGCCACCGGGTCAGCAATCCGGCGGCAATCGGCAGGATGAGAAGCGGGCCGGAAAGCGCGATCATCGTCTGCCCGGCAGCAGCCGCGCTGAGGCGCTCGACACCGACGAAGCGCACCGGCAGCAGGATCAGCAAGACGACGAAAGCATAGGCCGGAGCCGCTGCCAGCAACTGCACACCGACAAAGCGAGGATACCGGAAAAGCGTCAGATCAAGCATCGGCCTCTTCACAAGATGTTCGATAAAACAGAACAGGGCCATCAGCAGCACCGAGCCGAGAACGAGCCCAAGCGTGAGAGTATCGCCCCAGCCGCTTTCCGGTGCCCGCAGCACGCCATAAGTAAAGAGCGACAGGGCGAGCGTGAAACTGATCGCGCCTGGCCAATCAAGTCCTCTTGCCTCGGGGTCGCGGGTTTCCGTCAGGAATATTGCCCCGAAAACGAAGGCGATGGTGGCGAGGCCAACCACGAGAGCGAAGATTGCCCGCCAACCGAAGGCCTCGATCATCATGCCCGACGCCATCGGTCCGAACGCCAGACCGACACCGAAACTTGCACCGACGAGGCTGAAGGCGCGCATGCGCTCCTTTCCGTCGAACTCCTGGGCCAGCGATGCCATTCCGCCGGAAAAGGCCGCGGCCGAGCCAAAACCCTGAAGCGCGCGAAGGCTGTCGAACCAGATAATGTCAGGCGAAAAGGCAAGTCCGCCGGAAAACAGGATGAAGGCGGCAAGGCCGCACAGGAAGATGCGTTTGCGGCCATAGCCGTCTGCCAAAGCGCCGGCCGCCATCAATGTGCTGCCGAATGTCAGCATGAAGGCATTGGTGACCCAATTATGGGCAATGGGGCTGCCGCCGAGTTCACCACTGATTGCCGGCAGGGCGACGGCTGGACCGGTGAAGGTGAGCGGCATTGCCGCCGCTGCAGAGCAGACGGCGATCAGAACGAAGATTTTCTCTGCAATACTTGTAGGTTTGGACTTGTGAGTGACAGTCATAAAGATATCCGCTGGTTCGAGGATGAAGACACGCTTGGGAGGCTCGCGCGCGGGAGGCGTCGAAACGCCTGGACTTCGAATGCGGAAAGCAGCATAAATTGAGGATAATTCTTCGATAACCTATGGTTTGTTCCGCTCATAGTGGAAGAAACCGCTCGAATGGATCTGTAAATGGATCAGCCGTTGGGAGGCCTCACAGCCTTCGTCAGAACCGCAGACCTTGGAAGTTTCGTTGCCGCCGGCCGCGCGCTCGGCCTCTCGCCCTCCGCTGTCGGCAAGGCTGTGACCGCGCTCGAACAACAGCTCGGTGTCCGCCTGTTCCAGCGCTCGACGCGGAGCTTGCGGCTGACGGAAGAAGGCCGCCTCTTCCACGAGCGCTGCCGGCGTATCCTCGATGATTTGGAAGATGCCCAGGCCTCGCTCGCTCAGGCTGTGGCAATCCCTCGGGGACGGCTGCGCGTCAGCGTGCCGCTGGTCAGCTACCATCTGATCCTGCCGATCCTGCCGGAATTCGTGAACCTCTACCCGGAGGTCGACCTGGATCTCGACTTCAACGACCGGATCGTCGACCTGATCGAAGAGGGCGTCGATGTTGCAATCCGCAGCGGGACCTTGCCAGACTCGAGACTGATGTCGCGCGCACTTCGCCCGTTTCAGCTGTTGCTGTGCGCCGCGCCTGCCTATCTGGAAAAACACGGCACCCCCGACTGCCCCCGTGATCTCGAAGGCCATCGGAGCGTCCGGTTCCGCTTCCCCAATTCCGGAAAGCTGCAGCCCTGGCCGCTCAGCCTCGCCGCGGACCATCCGGAAATCAGAACCCGTACCGTTCTGACCTGCAACAACATGGAAGCCCTTCGCGGCGCTACCATCAGCGGCATGGGCATCGGCTGCATGCCGGATTTCCTCGCCCGCGACCCACTGGCCGACGGCAGGCTGCGCACCGTGCTCGACGCCCATATAGACGCCCCCGCCCAGTTCCACCTGCTCTGGCCATCCAACCGGCACCTTTCTCCCAAGGTCCGCGTCCTCGTCGATTTTCTGAGCGAAAAGCTCTTCTCCGATCGGTGTGAGAGTTACGCGAAAGATACGTCAGAGCTGCATTCTCCGAGACATTGAATGCCTGCGTTGCCGTGATCGTGATGGCCTCGTCGAAGCGGATATCCATCGGGTCGGCCAACCAAATTCCGAGTCCAAATTACAGGTCTTCGAATACTCTCAGCGCATAGGATGCATAACTTGCATAGGATTTTTCATTGGTCGTGTGGGAAATGTCAGACGGTGACATGACAGGCATTGAATCTGACATTTCCTATAGAGCCGTTGAAACGGCCTATGCATCTTATGCATCCTATGCAGGCCCCGAAAACAAAGGGGCCTTTCTCACCGCTGACTTCTCCCGACGCCCCCTCTTTCTCCTGACATCCGTCTCGGACTCAACCTTTCTCGCCGATAGTCTCTGTGATCAGCAACACAGGAAAGGCGAAAGGCTGCTTCGGCATAGTGCAGGGCGAGTCATATGCGTATTTTAAAGTTTTTTCGTGCTGTAGCTTTGTGTAACCTCAATCTCCTTAACGGCTGTTTTCCGTTCGTGTTCTGTAAAAATTGCCTCCTCATCATAAATCTTCTTTGCCTGATCCCACTCTCCGATCTCAACGAGATAATGAGCATAAGTTACAAGGTATGCGCGATAGTTAGTCCTACTATCCTCAACATCCCGCGCACCCACCATCTCTCGCATGCCGTCCAGAACAGATAATGCCCTGCTTTTATTGCCGTCCTTCAATAAAATCTCAGCATATATACGTTGTGGCTCAAATAATGTTGGTGTTTTCACAATTGCACTATCAATCAAGCGGAGGGCCTCTTTGTTATTTCCCCATAAATGTTCGAATTCCGCTTTTCGCGTGGTGTAAAAAGACTTGCCGCCTTCCTCCCCCACTTTCGATAAGATATCAAACATATCGTTGATTTCTGTTACACGCCTGGCATTGCGCCCATGTTTCTTCACGAGGACGGCCAGAAGAATATCGACTACATACGGGTTACGCTGAGCGTAACTAAATGCCTCGCGAGCAAATTTTTCAGCTTCATCAAGATTGTCTCTAGCCAAGCAAATAGCAGCAATCTCTCGAGCGGCGGAAATATTTCCAGGGGAGAAATCATATGACTCCCGGAAAAACTTTTCAGCCGTCGGAAGACGCCCCTTCAAGCGAGCATTGAAACCCTCAAAAAATGCTATGTTGCTCTTTACCCAATCATTTCCATTTAGGCCCTTAAGCTTTTTGATTCCTCCCGCAAACGCTACCACATCTCCCGTTCTCGCCGCAGGCAAACAGATGTATCGGCAAGCAGCAACTACTCCCTCCAACGATAATCGATCGGATCCTTTTAAGCCCTCCTGAGCATAGCGAATGCTCCGTTCCCATGCCCGCTGGTCGTAAGATCGCTTGGCCATCCAGACATAGTGAGACGGCAAGAGAAAAGCTGCCGCAAAGCCGGACATTTCGTCATTGGTGCTCAAAGACGCCAAGATAGCGGTGTCTACGAGCGCAACGGGCGCCGTTCCCTCCTCAAGCCTCACAGACAGCGAGTTGGCGATACTTCGCATAGCATTCTGCTCGACATCGCGGGGAATCCTAACGCGTTTGTCGCGCTCAACTGCAACAAGCACCGCAGGTGAGACTTGAAACCGATCCCCGTCACCATCAACCACGTGGAGATTAGCTAGTCTCGACAAAGCATCGCTAACGGACTGGGCATCAATTTCCAATGCGGCAACGATCGCGCTAAAATCTAGCTCAGGGACAGCCCGCAGAACTGCGAGAATTTTAAGTTCTATATCGTTAAATTCGATTTTTGATACGTATTCAGAGCTCTGCCTATGCTTCCAATCAATAAAATCGCCCGGACTCGCAAGAAATGCCTCGACTCCGCGCTCCGAAATTTCTTCAACAAGCCTATATATATTAAACGGGTGACCATCACTCAGCTTAATTAGGGCGTCTAGAGCTTCAATCGAAAGAGTAATGTCTTTGTCCTTGGTAAGCCGCGACAGCAGTCGTTTCGCCGCCTCATATGGAAGAGCGCGGACACCGACATATGCAATATCGTTCTGGGATCTCCTTAGTTTCTTCGGCGTCATTCGCGGCGCAATTATGATCGCTGGTGGGTGGGGTCTGGGGGAGAGTTTTGAGATCACCGCATCCAGCTCTTCGGTAAGCGCTCCGGAGTCCGTGAGAATACCCCCATTATCGATAAGGAACGCCGTTTCTTGTGCGGGCAGCAAGCCATTCAGCAAATCAGCAGTTTGGCGACGCTTCTCATCGATGCCCGCAAGTTCGAACGCTTGTATGCGCTCTCTGAATTCTCTAGCCGTCAACGTGGGACGCAAAGTGGTGAGAATATTCCGATAAAGTTCATGAATACTGGAAAACGCATCGACTTTTACGCTCGGTATGACCCTCCCCGAGCGAGGGTAGTGGCTCTGGTAAAAGCTTCGAGCGAGACTTCTTCTGCCGGACCCAAAATTACCAGAGATAAATATGCCTTTGGCAGGGGGACGGTTATGATCTGAGATCTGATCCTCGAGCTCTTTCAGCTCTGTTTCTCGACCCAAGAACGGATGAAACGAGCTTTCAGCAGCCTGCTTCACTGAGATCAAAGTCCCTTCGATCAGTCTAGCCGCACTTTCAGGTGTTAAGGTTTTTCTGACGATGTTGAAGAATTTCGCGTTGCTGGACGCCTGAGAGGCGGTTCTAGCCAATTTCGACGCCGACATCTAAGATGCGTAGAAGTCAGAAGATCACAGGGAAACTTACGGCCCAAAGCCCAGCATGGCGGAGAGGGTGGGATTTGAACCCACGATACCCTTGCAGGTATGCCGCATTTCGAGTGCGGTGCATTCGACCACTCTGCCACCTCTCCGCGGTCTTGGTCGGCGCTTGTTCGGCGCGGGCGTTCTCATAACGAGCAAATGACAGGCTGGCAAGCCGAAATCTCAAGCTTTTCCATCCTTTTGCCTTGACACCTTTTTGTCACTCGCGTATCCCGCATCGGCAATAGGAGCGGAGTAGTCCGCGCCTGCCCGCCTCGCGCTCGCGTGGGGTTTCACCGGCAGACCAGAGTTCCGGGCCAGTTCCCTGAAATCCCTGCTTAACTTCGACTGATAAGAAGACAGCCACCTGCCTGTTGCGGGGAGAGCTGGATCGAACATGAAAGGATAAAATAATGTTCGCAGTCATCAAGACCGGCGGTAAGCAGTACCGTGTGGCAGCCAACGACGTGCTGACCATCGAGAAGCTTGAAGCCTCCGCTGGCGACTCCATTGAATTCACCGAAGTCCTCGTGATCGGCGAAGGTGCCGACGCAGCGATCGGTGCGCCCTTCGTAGCCGGCGCCTCCGTCAAGGCGGAAGTCGTCGACCAGACCCGCGGCAAGAAGGTCATCGCCTTCAAGAAGCGTCGTCGTCAGAATTCGAAGCGTTCGCGCGGCCATCGCCAGCATCACACGGTTGTCCGCATCACGGACATCGTGGCCGCCAAGTAAGATCAACGGGTTTCAGGTTTAAAGGAGAACTCCAATGGCACATAAAAAAGCTGGCGGTTCCTCGCGCAACGGTCGCGATTCCGAATCCAAGCGCCTCGGCGTGAAGAAGTTCGGCGGCGAGAACGTCGTAGCCGGCAACATCATCGTTCGCCAGCGCGGTACGCAGTGGCACCCGGGCGCCAATGTCGGCCTCGGCAAGGATCATACTATTTTTGCGCTTACGGCTGGCAATGTGGACTACCGAACGAAGGCCAATGGTCGCGTATACGTGTCTGTAATGCCGAAAGCGGAAGCAGCGGAATAAGCCGGTAGCGCTCAAAAACAGCCGGCGTCTCATCGACCCGGCTGGCCATACCAGGTTCAGTCCAGAAACAGGGGAGATGGGGCGCCATCTCCCCTTTTTCTTTGTCCAAACAGGAGGACTGAACATGCAAGGCGAATTGATGAGGGTCGACCAATCACGGTCACCCCGGGAAGACCAGCGGTCTCCCATGGAACGGCTGAGGCCGGAGCGGTTAAGGACCGATTGCCCTGTCTTGTTATCGGAAAGGCTCGTCATGCGCGCGCCCCACGAGGAAGACATTGACGCCCTTGCCCATCTCGCCAACAACGCCAAAGTCGCCACCATGGTATCGCGTATGCCGCACCCCTATACCGCCAATGATGCCGCCGACTTTGTTTGGCGTACGCGAAATGGCGAGATTGGTAAGTGCGTCTATGCCATCACCAAGGCCGAAAACGGTGCCTTCATGGGCTGCTGCGGAGTAGAGCCGCACACCGATGAAAGGACCGTCGAGATCGGTTACTGGCTGGGTGAACCCCATTGGAACCAGGGTTATATGACCGAGGCCTGTCATGCGCTCGTCGACATGGTGTTCAGGACGCGGCAGCAGGTGGAGCAGATCGATGCCCGTTGCCGGGTCATGAACGTCGCCTCACGCCGCGTCATCCAGAAGTGCGGCTTCCAGTTCCAGGGATCCGGCCTTGCCGCCTCGCTGGCGCTCGGCAGCAACGTGCCGGTCGAATGGTACCGGCTCGACCGCAAGACCTGGATGTCGCTGAGAAGCTGGGGGGCAATCTCATGAGTTCGGTTACCCTTCAGCGGCCCAAGAGCAAGCCCATGATGCCCGGCCCTGCGCCGGCCATCACCACTGCCAGGCTGACGCTTCGCCCCCACAGGCTGAGCGACGCTCCGGCAATCGCGGAATCGCTTTCCGATTTCGCGGTCACCCGCATGCTGGCCCGCGTTCCCGCCCCCTACGACCGGCAGGATGCGCTGGACTGGCTGGTTCCGGTCACATCTGGCGTAATGCCGGACTGGGTACTGGCGATAACAGGCAGTGACGACGTCCATATCGGCAATGTGTCGATCGAGCTTCGTCACGGCCGCTGGCACCTCGGCTACTGGCTGAACCGCTACTACTGGCGGCGCGGCTATATGAGCGAGGCGGCAGAAGCCGTGCTCGAGCGTTTCTCGCGGCGTATGCCTGATGTGCCGGTTCATTCGGGCGTCTTTGCCGACAACCCTGCTTCGCTCCGGCTGCAGGAGAAGCTCGGTTTCCGGATGACCGGCTGCAGCGAAATCTATTCTTTCGCCCGCAACACCATGGTCGCCCATATCGAAACCGTGCTTCAGCCTGGCGCTCTGCAGCAGAAAAAGGTCGCCTGACATCGGAAGGACGCCGCTCTGATGCATGTCGCACAAAAGTGTGCAGCGGTTTTGTGATAACGACATGCACGAAACGAAGACCTTAAAGCGAGGTGAGCGATCTGAAAGATCGCGGCACGCTTTAAGGGCGGCGTCTCCTCAATCGCCGATCTCGACCCGCAGGGGAAAATGGTCGGAACCCAGGGAATCCGTATCGATGACGGCGGATTTTAATCGGTCCTTGAGGCCGCAACTGACGAAGCAATAATCGAGATGCATGCGCTTGCCGTGATCTTTCGGATCCATCCAGCTGTAGCTTCCGGGCTTATGGGCTCCGAGCGCCGCAAAGGCGTCAATCGGCGTGCCGATTCGCGCCGTGCGGCCGTAAAACCGGTCGACGGATCCGGCAAAGGCACAATATTCCGGCGATTCCGGCTCCATGTTGAAGTCGCCCATAATGACATAATCGTCCGGCAGCGGCGGCTCGGAAAGCCCGAATTCGTGGGCACCACTCAGCGACGAGCCCTCTTGAATAAAGGCATTGATGCGGTCGGTGAGATGGTGAAGCTGCGCAATGCGCTCGTCGGCGGAAACATGGTCGAGATGAACGGAATAGACCCGGATCGCGCCACCTGGCGCGGCAATAACGGCTTCCGTGGCACCGCGCTGGAGATTGATCTTCTCTACCGTGCGACTACGCGGCAGAAGCAGCGTTCGCGTCGACAGGATGGGCCAGCGCGACAGCACCATGTTGCCGAACTGGAACCGGGTGCCGCGCGGCGGAGAAACCTCCCCCTCCGGCGCCACGGCGTGCATGTCGCAGGCCGGTCCATAGACCCAGAAATGGTCGGGAAACAGGGCCGCGATCGCAGCCGGCATGTCGGCATAATCGTTCCGGACGAAGCCTCTCGTCACCTCCTGCAGAGCTATGACCTCGGCGCCTTCGAGACTTTCGGCGATACGTTCCAGATCGTATCTGCCATCAAGACCGAAGCCGTACTGTATGTTATAGCTCGCAAAAATCACGATATTCTTTGACCTCCGCCTGAACCGCCTATATCGAATGGGCCAAGAGGGGTCGCCCAAACGCACTGAGTACTGGAAGTAAAATGAAATTTCTCGATGAAGCAAAGGTCTATATCCGGTCGGGTGATGGTGGCGCGGGCAGCGTTTCCTTCCGCCGTGAGAAATTCATCGAGTTCGGCGGGCCTGACGGAGGCGACGGCGGGCGCGGCGGCGACGTCTGGGTGGAGGCCGTCAACGGCCTCAATACGCTGATCGATTTCCGCTACCAGCAGCACTTCAAGGCCAAGGTCGGCATGCATGGCATGGGCAAGAACCGCACCGGCGCCAACGGCGACGACGTAACGCTCAAGGTTCCTGTCGGCACGCAGATTTTTGAAGAGGATCAGGAAACCCTGATCTGCGACCTCACGGCAGAAGGCCAGCGATTCTGCCTCGCCAAGGGTGGCAATGGTGGTTTCGGCAACGCCCACTTCAAGTCTTCGGTCAATCAGGCGCCGGACTGGGCCAATCCCGGCCTGGAGGGCGAAGAAAAGACCATCTGGCTGCACCTGAAGCTGATTGCCGATGCCGGCCTCGTCGGCCTGCCGAATGCCGGCAAGTCCACCTTCCTCGCTTCCGTCACGCGCGCGCGTCCGAAGATCGCCAACTATCCTTTCACGACGCTGCACCCGAACCTCGGTGTTGCCACCATCGACGAGCGGGAATTCATCCTTGCCGATATTCCCGGCCTCATCGAGGGCGCACATGAGGGCGTGGGGATCGGCGACCGCTTCCTCGGCCATGTCGAGCGCACGCGTGTACTGCTGCATCTCGTCTCTGCCCAGGAGGAAAAGGTCGGCAAGGCCTATAAGACGGTGAAGCACGAGCTCGAAGCCTATGGCAACGACCTGATCGACAAGCCGGAAATCGTCGCGCTCTCGCAGATCGACGTACTCGACGATGCGACCCTGAAGAAAAAGGCCAAGGAACTCGCCAAGGCCTGCGGCAAGACACCATTTCTCATTTCCGCCGTCACCGGCATGGGAATGACCGAGGTGCTGCGCGCGCTGCGCGACATCATCGTCGAAGCCAATACCGAAGAAAAGCCCGCCAAGACACCGAAGCTGCGCCATCGCGACATAATCCTGAGCGACGAGGACGAGGCGGATGAGTAGCCGTAAGCCGCTGGACCGCTATCGCCGCGTCGTCATCAAGATCGGCTCGGCCTTGCTGGTGGACCGCAAGACCGGCCTGAAGAAAGCCTGGCTCGATGCCATGTGCGCCGATATCGCCGCGCTGAAGTCCAAAGGCGTCGATGTCCTCGTGGTATCGTCAGGTGCCATTGCCCTCGGCCGCTCGGTGCTCGATCTTCCCTCCGGCGCGCTGAAGCTGGAAGAAAGCCAGGCGGCAGCGGCAGTCGGCCAGATCGTGCTGGCACGAGCCTGGTCGGAAAGCCTTTCGCGCGACGAGATCGTCGCCGGCCAGATCCTGCTGACACTCGGCGATACCGAAGAGCGGCGCCGGTACCTCAACGCCCGCGCCACCATCAACCAGCTTCTGAAGATCGGCGCCGTGCCGATCATCAATGAAAACGACACGGTCGCAACCAGCGAAATCCGCTATGGCGATAACGACCGCCTCGCAGCCCGCGTCGCCACGATGACCGGCGCCGACCTGCTGATCCTTCTTTCTGATATCGACGGCCTCTATACCGCGCCGCCGCATCTCGATCCGGATGCACAATTCCTGGAAACCATTGCCGAAATCACCCCCGAGATCGAGGCCATGGCTGGCGGCGCCGCCTCCGAACTCTCGCGCGGCGGCATGCGCACCAAGATCGATGCCGGCAAGATCGCGACGACCTCCGGCTGCGCCATGATCATCGCGTCAGGCAAGCCTGATAATCCGCTTTCAGCCATCGAAAAGGGCGCGCGCTCGTCCTGGTTTGCACCATCAGGCACGCCCGTGACCGCCCGCAAGACCTGGATTGCCGGGCAGCTACAGCCGGCCGGCGCATTGCATCTCGATGACGGTGCCGTCACGGCGCTCGGCGCCGGCAAGAGCCTGCTTCCGGCAGGCGTGCGCAGCATCTCCGGCAATTTTTCTCGCGGCGACACGGTCGCGATCATCGCGCCCTCCGGCCGCGAGATCGCCCGTGGGCTCGTCAGTTACGACGCGGAGGAAGCCCGCCAGATCGCCGGCCGCAAATCGGCTGACATTGAGGCGATCCTCGGTTATCCCGGCCGCGCCGCCATGGTCCATCGCGACGATATGGTGATGACCGCGCAGATCGGTTCGAAATCGGAAAGGCAGAAGAAGGACGCAAGCTATGCTTGATACAGTTGCGCAGAGCCCTGACATTGACGTGCTGATGAACGACATCGGCCGCAAGGCAAAGGCCGCCGCGCGACCATTGGGCTTTGCTCCAACCGACGCCAAGAATAAGGCTTTGAACGCCATGGCAGATGCCATCCTGGCGAACAAGGCCCATATCCTTTCGGAAAATGCTAGGGATTTGAAAGATGTAGAGGGCACGGACATGCTTGCCTCCTTCATCGATCGCCTGACGCTGAATGACAAGCGTGTCACGGAAATGGCTGAGGGCATCCGCGCCATTGCCGCCCTTGCCGATCCCGTCGGCGAAGTGATCGCCGCCTGGGATCGTCCGAACGGCCTAAAGATTGAGCGCGTCCGCACGCCGCTCGGCGTCATCGGCGTCATCTTCGAAAGCCGGCCGAACGTGACGGCCGACGCCGGCGCACTGTGCCTGAAGGCCGGCAATGCCGTGATCCTGCGCTGTGGCTCGGATTCGCGCCGTTCATCAGCCGCGATCCATGCCTGCATGGTCGAGGGCCTCAAGGCAGCCGACTTGCCGGAACATGCGATCCAGCTCGTACCGGTCACCGACCGCGCCGCTGTCGGCGCCATGCTGCGCGGGCTTGATGGCGCAATCGACGTCATCGTGCCGCGTGGCGGCAAGAGCCTCGTTGCCCGCGTGCAGAGCGAAGCGCGTGTGCCGGTTTTCGCCCATCTCGAAGGCCTCTGCCATATCTATGTCGATGCCTCCGCCGATCTCGACATGGCGAAGAACATCATCGTCAATGCCAAGATGCGCCGCACCGGCGTCTGCGGCGCAGCCGAGACCCTGCTCGTTGACGGCACCGCGATCGGCACGCATCTGAAGCCATTGATCGAGGTTTTGGCTGAAGCTGGCTGCGAGGTTCGCGCTTCGGCTGCCGTTCTCAAGGTCGTGCCCGGCTTGAAGCCCGCAACCGAAGAGGACTGGTCGACCGAATATCTGGACGCGATCATTTCCGTTGCCGTCGTCGACGGCATTTCCGGCGCGATCAGTCATATCCAGAAATATTCGTCCAATCACACCGAAGCTGTGCTTGCCGAAGATCCCGAAGTCGTCGAGCGCTTCTTCACCGAGATCGACTCGGCCATCTTGCTGCACAACGCCTCCACCCAGTTTGCCGATGGCGGCGAATTCGGCATGGGCGCGGAAATCGGCATTGCCACCGGCAAGATGCATGCGCGTGGACCAGTTGGCGTCGAGCAGTTGACCTCCTTCAAATACCGCGTTCGCGGCACTGGACAGACGCGGCCCTGACGTGACGACGGAGCAGATAGACCGGCACTATCTCCGCATGCCGCACAGCGAACGCGGCATGATCGTCGGTCTGTTTGGCGGCTCGTTCAATCCGCCGCATGAGGGCCATGCCCTTGTCGCCGAGATCGCCATCCGCCGACTGGGGCTTGATCAGCTCTGGTGGATGGTGACGCCAGGCAATCCGCTGAAGAGCCGCAACCATCTCGCACCGCTTTCGGAGCGCATCGCACGCAGCGAGGCGATTGCTACCGATCCGCATATCAAGGTCACCGCCTTCGAGCAGTCATTTGGCGTGAGTTATACGGCCAACACGCTCGCCCGCGTGAAGGCACGCAATCCGCATGTGCATTTCATCTGGATCATGGGCGCCGACAGCCTGGAAAATTTCCATCGCTGGCAAAAGTGGCAGAATATCGCGCGCACCTTCCCAATCGCCGTTATCGACCGGCCAGGCTCGACGCTCTCCTATCTTTCCTCGAAAATGACCAAGACCTTCGCTTTTGCCCGCATTGACGAAGACGATGCCCGCATTCTCTGGAAGAAGCCGGCACCCGCCTGGACTTTCATTCATGGCCCGCGCTCGACCTTGAGCTCGACCGCCATCCGCGACAGCAATCTGCACAAGGCAGCAGAATAGATCGGGTTGTCCGGAAGTTGCCGAAAATGAAAAGCCCGACGCGGGAGGAGGTGCGTCGGGCTTAAAACTTGATCGACAACTGGGAGGAGGAGTGTTGTCGATCCTATCGGACGGCTATGGGAGGAGGAGAAGCCGTCGGATGATTGTGTTTTAGCACATTTGTTCAGAAGGTGAATATATACTGGTGCATTGCAGCAATGCGTGAAATGCAGACCTCGCAGCGACAAGGCGACATCGGCTGCCAATTTAATCAGCAAAAACAGATCGACTCAAACTGCCACTCCTTCGTCTTTGCCATTTGTCAGCTCGAACTGCCACATTTTCGCCTCAGTGATTTCCGGTTCACTATGAGCCATGCACTTCACGAATGCGTGAGGACGCGGTGCGGTAAAATTGCCTTTCGCCACCGTTATATTTTATGAAATGCAACCCTAGCCAAACCTCCTCTGCCGTTATATCCGTTTAGATATTTCGAACCCGGAGAGAAGATCATGCACAATCGCCGCCGCTGGATGAAACTGGCAACCGCCGCGATTTCGGCCATCTGGCTTGGCGTAGCAGCGCTTTCCGCACCTGCCGCAGCCGCCGAAAAGGTCACCGTTTTCGCAGCCGCAAGCCTGAAGGATGCGCTTGATGCCGCCAACGTCGCCTGGGCGAAGGAAAGCGGCAAGGAAGCCGTCGCTTCCTACGCGGCAAGCGGCGCACTGGCAAAGCAGATCGAAAATGCTGCCCCGGCCGATGTCTTCATTTCCGCCGACCTGAACTGGATGGATTACGTTGCCGACAAAAAGCTGATCAAGCCGGACACACGTTCCAACCTTCTTGGCAATCGCCTCGTACTCGTCGCCGAAAGCGGCAAACAGAAGCCGGTTGAAATCAAGCAGGGCTTCGATCTCGCCGGCCTGCTCGGCGACGGGAAGCTCGCCATGGGCGAACCCAAGGCAGTTCCGGCCGGCAAGTATGGACAGGCGGCGCTCGACAAACTCGGCGTCTGGAAGTCCGTAGAAACCAAGGTCGCCTATGCGGAAAGCGTGCGCGCCGCGCTCGCCTTCGTTTCCCGCGGTGAGGCACCCTACGGCATCGTCTACCAGACGGATGCCGCCGCCGATAAGGGCGTCGCGATCGTCGGTACTTTCCCGGCCGATTCTCACCCGCCGATCATCTATCCGATCGCACTGCTCGCCGAGAGCAAGAACCCGGATACCGCCGCCTATCTCGATTTCCTGAAGTCGGACAAGGCTGCTCCTTTCTTCACTGCCCAGGGCTTCACGATCCTGAAATAATTGCGCAATTAGTGCCCAGAGCTTAGCGTGAAGGCTCGCTTCGGCGGGCCTTCTATGTTTCGGAGAAGATGACGCTTGGATATGTTCGGCTTGAGCGATGAGGAATGGACGGCGATCCTGCTGAGCCTGCGCGTTTCCTTCGTCGCCATGATAGCAAGCCTGCCGCTTGGTATCCTCGTTGCTCTGCTGCTTGCTCGCGGCCGCTTCTGGGGCAAGTCGTTGCTCAACGGCGTCATTCACCTGCCGCTGATCCTGCCCCCGGTCGTCACCGGCTTCATTCTTCTTATCCTTTTCGGTCGCCGTGGCCCGATCGGCAGCCTGCTCGATCAATATCTCGGCATCGTGCTCTCCTTCCGCTGGACGGGCGCTGCACTTGCCTGCGGCGTCATGGGCTTTCCGCTGATGGTGCGCAGCATTCGCCTGTCCATCGAAGCCGTCGACCGCAAGCTGGAGGAAGCGGCGGGGACGCTTGGCGCGAGCCCGCTATGGGTCTTTCTGACAGTCACGCTGCCGCTCATCATTCCCGGCGTCATTGCCGGCATGATCCTCTGCTTTGCCAAAGCGATGGGCGAGTTCGGCGCCACCATCACATTCGTCTCCAACATCCCCGGCGAAACGCAGACGCTGTCGGCCGCCATCTACACCTTTACCCAGGTGCCGGGCGGCGATTCCGGCGCCATGCGGCTCACCCTTGTTTCCATCGTGATTTCCATGCTCGCCCTGTTCGCTTCGGAATTCCTCAGCTATCTCGCCGGCCGGAGGATCGATCCGGAATGACACTTATTGTCGAAGCAAGACATCGCCTCGGTGCCCTCGGACTCGATGCCGCTTTCACCTCCGAGCGCGGTGTGACGGCGCTTTTCGGTCGTTCCGGCTCCGGCAAGACCTCAATGATCCGCATCATCGCCGGCCTCACCCGACCGGCAGAAGGCCGCGTCCTGCTCGATGGCGAGGTGCTGACGGATACGGCAAAGAGCATCTTCATTCCCCGTCACAGGCGCCGTTTCGGCTATGTCTTCCAGGAGGCGCGGCTCTTTCCGCACCTGAGCGTCCGGGCGAACCTCTCCTATGGCCGCTGGTTCGCGCCGAAATCCACACGCACTGAAAGTTTCGATTACGTCGTCGACCTGCTTGGCATCGGCCAGTTACTTGCGCGCAGCCCCTCAAAATTATCGGGCGGCGAGAAGCAACGTGTCGCGATCGGCCGTGCGCTGCTTTCCTCGCCCCGCCTGCTCTTGATGGACGAACCGCTGGCGGCACTGGACGAGGCCCGCAAAGCCGAAATCCTGCCCTATCTCGAGCGTCTGCGCGATGAGATGGATATTCCAATCGTCTATGTCAGTCATTCGATTGCCGAAGTCTCGCGCTTGGCCAACCAGGTCGTCGTCATGCGCGACGGCAAGGTCGAAGCGGCCGGCCCGGCAGTGGAAGTCCTCAGCCGTTCGTCGCTTCTCCCAGAAGACAGGAAGGAAGCCGGTGCCGTGCTGGAAGGCATGGTCGAAAGCGTCGATCCGGCCAATCGGATAGCAACGATCCTGCTGAAATCAGGCAGGTTTTATGTTCCGGGTGTCGCGCCGGCTGCTGGAAAGCCTGTGCGCATCCGCATCCCCGCGCGCGACGTGATGCTGGCAACGCGGAAGCCGAAGGGCTTGAGCGCACTCAACATTTTGGCAGGAACCATAACGCAGGTTTCGCAGGCGGAGGATGGAACCGTCGAGATCCGCCTCGATTGCGCCGGCGACGCCGTGCTTTCGCGCATTACCGCATTGTCCTGCGAGCGCCTGGACCTGCAGCCTGGCATGCCGGCCTTCGCCGTCATCAAGACGGTTGCGCTGGAAGCCTGATCAGCCTCGGCTTTCGTGTTGCAGATTGCGGTTGTTCTGCAGCCAGGCGAGATCGTCGGCTAGGCTGGCGCGCACGGTCTTTTCCATTCCGCGAAAGCGTGCCAGCAGTTCCTCCCCGAACGGCGTCAGCGCCGCGCCGCCGCCCTTCTGGCCACCGCGCTGCGATTCCACCACCGGGGCCTTGAACATGCGGTTCATCTCGGCAACCAGCATCCATGCACGGCGATAGGACATGTCCATGGCGCGGCCGGCCGCCGAGATCGAACCTGTCTCGCGGATATGCTCGAGCAGTTCCATCTTGCCGTGACCGAGGCGATCGTCATCGGGAAAGGTGATTCGCAGGACGGGTGTGAGCGGATTTTTGGCGGTTTCGGTCATATCGGTCGAAATTTGCAGAAGTCGTCGACACTTTACGCTCGACCGCCGGCGCTGTACACAGCCCCTCCATCTCGACCGAGGGTCGAAATCTCGATTTCGTGACGCCAAATGCGGTTTTCGGCCGCTCGCATGCTGCGCCGCGTCTTGAAACGTTAATGGTTTGATGCCTATCTTAACTATGATCCGGTTGCACCGGATCTGTGTTGTGCATGGTTTGTCATTCCAGGAAAGGAAAAGCACTGACAACAGTACACGCCAAGGGAAAAACGCTCGCCGTTGTCCCGAAGGGTGCGGAACGTGGCGCCGATGCCGCTGCCCGTGCTCTGGAAGCCGTCCTCGTCAGCCTCGAGGATTCCAAAGCTGAAGATATCGTCACCATCGACATTGCCGGAAAATCGGCGCTGGGAGATTACATGGTTGTCGTCTCCGGCCGTTCGAACAGGCATGTCATGGCGATCGCCGATCATCTTCTGACAGATCTCAAGGACGAGGGCTTCGGTACTGCCCGCGTCGAAGGTCAGGAAGGTGGCGACTGGATCCTGATCGATACCGGTGACATTATCGTGCACGTGTTCCGTCCCGAAATCCGCGAATTCTACAACATCGAAAAGATGTGGGCGGCTCCGGATATGGACGAGCAAACGCGGCACTAAACAGGCAGCCCGGCATTCGTCCGCCGCCTGAGACGTGGTAACTGACCGGGCCGGCCTTCGATGGCTGGCCGGAAAGTTCACATTGCGCTTCGAAGCGCTGCATAGCAGGAGCGGATGAATGCGGATTGGTCTTTTTGCGGTGGGACGGCTGAAGTCCGGCCCCGAAAAGGATCTTGCGGCCCGTTATTTCGACCGTTTTGCCAAGGCCGGTCCCGCAGTCGGCCTGGAGTTCTCTCGTATCGCCGAAGTGGCCGAAAGCCGCGCCTCCAACGCGGAGACCCGCAAGCGCGAGGAAGCGGCCATGCTGCTGAAATCGCTCGCCGACGGCAGCATTCTCATTCTTCTCGACGAGCGCGGCAAGGCGCTGGACAGCGAAGCTTTCGCCAATCTTCTCGGCGCCTATCGCGATCAGGGCAAGCGTGACGTGACGATCGCAATCGGTGGCGCCGATGGCCTCGATCCTTCCCTCTATGACCGAGCCGACATGACCCTTTGTCTCGGCAAGATGACGTGGCCGCATCAGATCGTCCGCACGCTCATTGCCGAACAGCTCTATCGCGCCGTGACTATCCTCTCCGGCCATCCCTATCATCGTGTTTGATACCGCCGAAAATGGTCACGCAGCCGTGTTTTGCCTCCCGGCCCCTTCTCCTTCAAACTTTCTGGTCAACAGCCCCAAATCAGCTTAGGTTCCGGGCGATTTGAACGAGTAAACCCCGACACGCATGACGAGAGCTGCCCCCAAGCGATCCCGCCTGTTCCTGCCGGCCGTTGCCGCAGGACTCGGCGCGGCCGTCATTGCCATTTCGGGAAACCCCTTTGCCGTGCAGGCGCAGGATGCTCCGCCACCACCAACCGTTGCCGAACCGGCCGCTCCGGTGACAACTGCCGAACAGCCGCCGCCTGATCCTGCTGCCGAACTTGCAAAGAAACGCGACGAGACGAGAACCGAACTGGAAACGCTGTCGAAGACGATAAGCCTTTCCTCTGACAAGGTGACAGAGCTTCAGAGCAGCATCGACAATCTGGAAAAGAGCACGGCGAGCATCCGCCAGGCGCTGATCGATTCCGCCACGCGCCGCAAATCTCTCGAAAGCAAGATTCTCGACAGCGAAAAGAAGCTCGCTGAGCTGGGCGTCAAGGAAGACGGCATCCGCCGCTCGCTGCACGAACGCCGCGGCCTGCTTGCCGAGGTTCTTGCCGCCCTCCAGCGCATGGGCCGCAACCCGCCGCCTGCCCTTCTCGTGACACCTGACGATGCGCTTGCTTCCGTCCGCAGCGCCATTCTGCTCGGCGCCGTGGTTCCCGGCATCCGCAGGGAGACCGAAAAGCTCGCGGCTGATCTTGCCGACCTCTCGGCACTGCAGACGGCAAGCGCCAAGGAGAAGGAAGGCCTGACCACCACCATGGCAAACAGCCTGGAGGAGGAGCGCCGCATGGACCTGCTGCTTGCCGAAAACGACAAGCTGAGCCGCTCCAATGCCGCCGAACTGGAAGCCGAAAAGCAGCGGTCTCAGGAACTGGCAAGCAAGGCAACGACGCTCGAAAGCCTCGTCGCTTCGATGGAAACGGAAATCGCCTCGGTGCGCGACGCCGCGGCCGCCGCCCGGCAGGCGGAGGAGAACCGCAAGCTCCTGACCGACGAACAGCGCGCCCAGGCAAAGGCCCTGGCCGACAGCGGGGTGCCTGATAAAAACCGCATTGCGCCCGCATATCCCTTCGGAGAATTGAAGGCGAAACTGGAGCTGCCTGTGGCAGGCGATATTCTGCGCCAGTTCGGCGATGCCGACGGCACCGGACACGAGGCCATGGGAATAACGGTCGCGACCAATCCGGAAACGGTGGTGACGGCCCCTGCTGACGGGCTGGTGGTTTTTGCCGGCGCTTTCCGCAGTTATGGCCAGATGATCATCCTCGACGCTGGCGACGGATATCACTTGGTTCTCTCAGGCATGGATACGATCAGCACCCGTCAAGGGAAATTCGTTTTCTCAGGCGAGCCGCTCGCCGTAATGGGTGCGAAAAGAGTGGCAAGCGCGACAGCATTGGCGCTGGAAACAGATCGGCCAACGCTTTACATTGAGTTTCGAAAGGACGGTAAACCGGTCGATTCCCGACCGTGGTGGACCGCCAAAGACACTGGAAAGGCACGCAATGATTCGTAGGGCTTCTCTTGTTCTGGTCGGCGCATTGATGGGCGCGACCGCGATGAGCGTCATTTACTCCGCAGGCGTGCCTGCAGAGGCGGCGGGAGCATCGACCTATAAGGAGCTTTCGGTATTCGGTGACGTCTTCGAACGCGTGCGTGCGCAATACGTAACACCGCCGGCCGAGGACAAGCTGATCGAAAGTGCCATCAATGGCATGCTCTCCTCCCTCGATCCGCATTCCAGCTACATGAATGCGAAGGACGCCGAAGACATGCGCACCCAGACCAAGGGTGAGTTCGGCGGTCTCGGCATCGAAGTCACGATGGAGGACGAGCTCGTCAAGGTCATCACCCCGATCGACGACACTCCGGCTGCCAAGGCCGGCGTTCTGGCCGGCGACTATATCTCGGAAATTGACGGCCAGTCTGTTCGCGGCCTGAAGCTCGAAGACGCCGTCGAAAAGATGCGTGGCGCCGTCAACACGCCGATCAAGCTGACGCTCATCCGCAAGGGCGCCGACAAGCCGATCGAACTGACGATCGTACGTGACGTTGTTGCCGTTCAGGCGGTCAAGTCGCGTGTTGAGGATGATGTCGGCTACCTGCGCGTCATCTCCTTCACCGAAAAGACCTATCCGGATCTCGAAAAGGCGATCCAGAAGATCAAGGCGACCGTTCCGGCCGACAAGCTCAAAGGTTTCGTCCTTGACCTGCGTCTCAACCCCGGCGGTTTGCTCGATCAGGCGATCAATGTTTCCGACGCCTTCCTGCAGCGCGGCGAAGTGGTATCCACCCGTGGCCGCAATCCGGACGAAACCCGCCGCTTCAATGCTGGCCCGGGCGATCTGACGGATGGCAAGCCGCTGATCGTCCTCATCAACGGCGGCTCGGCTTCAGCATCGGAAATCGTTGCCGGCGCTCTGCAGGATCTGCGCCGCGCCACCGTTCTCGGCACGCGTTCATTCGGCAAGGGTTCGGTTCAGACGATCATTCCGCTTGGCGAAAACGGCGCGCTGCGCCTGACGACCGCGCTTTACTACACGCCGTCGGGCCGCTCGATCCAAGGCACCGGCATTACACCTGACATCAAGGTGGAAGAGCCCCTTCCGGCCGATCTCCAAGGCAAGATGGTGACCGAGGGCGAATCCGCCCTGCGCGGCCACATTAAGGGCCAGAGCGAGACTGAGGAAGGTTCGGGCTCTGTCGCCTACGTGCCGCCGGATCCGAAGGACGACGTGCAGCTCAACTATGCACTCGACCTGCTGCGCGGCAAGAAGACCGACGCGTCATTCCCGCCGGACCCGGAAAAGGCCGTCGTCGCGAAGTAATACATCGTTCTCAAGGCCGGGCACCCGCCCGGCCTTGAGGTTTTCTGCTGTTTCCCGGTTTTGGAGCGGGCAAGGAATTGGGAACGGACCTGCATGCACCTTTAGGCCGCAACCGCAAGGCCGCGCGCAAGCGCCCCAGCGTGCTGCGGATCGGGCAGATCGCCGCGAGCCTCTGCCTTGTCGCGATCGGCGGCTTTTCCCTTTACACGGCATTTCGTAGTGATGGCCTCGAACAGTCGACGCCTCCGGCATTGCCGGATACCACGGCCGCGCCGCCGACCGACACAATTCAGCAACCGTCAACGTCGAGCAATCAGGCAGTAAATGGCATGCCGCGTTCAGAGCCAACCTCGGGTGCCAACGTGGAGCGCATGGTGGCCGGGGATGGCTCGGTCATCACCAAGTACAGCCCCCGCCCGCGCGACAGCAGCGGCCCGGTTCTGGTCGATGCCATGCAGAAGGGCCAGGATCCCCGCATGGCGGCCATCCCCAACGACGATCTGCTCGAAGAAACGCCCTTCGGCCGGCTGCCGATCACGGGTCCCGATGGCCGACGGCCAATGGATCAATATGCGCGGCCATGGTCCGGCACGCGCGGCACCCGCATCGCGATCGTCCTCAGCGGCCTCGGTCTCAGCCAGACCGGCACGCAGCGCGCCATCAAGCAATTGCCGGAAGAAATTACCTTCGCCTTTGCCGCCAGTGGCAACAGCCTGCAACGCTGGATGCAGGATGCCCGCCGTGGTGGTCACGAAATATTGCTGCAGGTGCCGCTGGAGCCATTTGATTACCCAGCGAATGATCCAGGGCCGGATACGCTGCTGACGTCGAAGCCCGTCGCGCGCAACCTCGAAAGCCTGCATCGGGCCATGGGCGAAATCACCAACTACACCGGCATCATGAACTATCTGGGCGGACGTTTCCTCTCCGATCCCAAGGCCATGGAACCGGTCATGCGGGATATCGGCAAGCGCGGGCTGCTGTTCCTTGACGATGGCACTTCGGCGCAATCCAAGACCGCTGCGGTCGCCAAAGGCACGGAGCTTCCTTACGCTTTCGCCGACCTGCAACTGGACAGCCAGGTCGATGTGAACACCATCCTGCAGAAGCTCGATGAGTTGGAGCGCATCGCCCGCCGCAACGGCCAGGCGATCGGTGTTGCCTCGGCTTTCGACGAGAGCATTGACGCGATCTCCAAATGGAGCGAGGAAGCGACCATGCGCGGCATCGAGATTGTCGGCGTCGCAGCGCTCGTCAACGACCCCAAGAATCCCTGAGCGGAGAAAACCATGAGCCAGGCGACCGTAAAAGCCGAGGACCTGCCCTATCGCCCCTGCGTCGGTGTAATGATCCTCAACCGCGAGGGCCTCGTCTGGGCCGGGCGGCGCATTCCCGACGGTAATTCGGAGTATGACGGTTCGCCCCAACTCTGGCAGATGCCGCAAGGCGGCGTCGACAAGGGTGAAGACCCACTGGAGGCGGCCTATCGCGAGCTTTACGAAGAGACCGGCATCCGGACCGTGACCCTGCTTGCCGAGGCTAAGGACTGGATCAATTACGACCTGCCGCCACAGCTGATCGGCATCGGGCTGAGGGGCAAGTACCGCGGCCAGACACAGCGCTGGTTCGCCTTCCGCTTCGAGGGCGACGAAAGTGAGATCGCCATCAACCCGCCGCCCGGCGGCCATGAGCCGGAATTTGACGCTTGGGAATGGAAGCCGATGGAAGACTTGCCCGGCCTGATCGTTCCCTTCAAGCGCGCCGTCTATGAACGGGTCGTGGCGGAATTCAGCCACCTTTCCGGCTTGATCCCGGAAGATTGAGCATCGACCGAAGCTGTCATCAATGCGTTCCGAAATGAAACCGGCCGCTTTGAAGGCGGCCGGCTGAGATAGGATTGCCGATGGCGAATTATTCGGCTTCGTTGGCCGAATCTGCGTTGAGCTGACCATATTTGGCTTCGCCGATCTTCTCGAGCAGTTCGAGCTGCGTTTCAAGGAAATCGATATGGCCTTCCTCGTCTGCCAGCAGCTCTTCGAAAAGCTTCATGGAAACGTAGTCGCCAGCGTCATGACAGATATCGCGCGATTTCTTGTAGGCGGTGCGGGCGTCATATTCGCCGGCAAGATCGGCCTCCAGAACTTCCTTGACGTTCTGACCGATACGGAGCGGCGCAAGCGTCTGTAGATTGGGATGGCCTTCGAGGAAGATGATGCGCGCGACCAGACGGTCGGCGTGGTGCATTTCCTCGATCGATTCGGCGCGTTCCTTCTTGGCGAGCTTGGTGTAACCCCAATCCTCAAGAAGGCGATAGTGAACCCAATATTGGTTGACTGCACCGAGCTCTAAAAAGAGGGCCTCGTTAAGCCGCTCGATGACTTTTTTGTCGCCTTTCAATGTCCGCTCTCCTGTTTTCCTCGTGGAATTGTTTCAAGCGGGACATGAAATCAAATATTTCCGTCTCCGTCGAGTGGCGACGGGCATGATAATCTTCGGTTGTCTGGATGATGATATCGACAACGTTCGGGAAGCAACCGCAGCAACGGCCGCGCTTGGCCATGGCGTGATAGACCTTCGCAGGCACGATCAGCTGCCAGCAATCTTCATCGAGAAGATTGTTGATGACGTCCCGGATTTCCTTGTCGGTTATGTAATTGCAACTGCAGACGAGCACGTCTTCATTCCAAACATGACACTTACTATCGTGTTTTCTGCAAAAGAAGATAGGAACTGTCAAGAAAATTCGCAACCGAACCCGTTCACTGTTCTGCCGCCAAACGTCACATCCCGGTGAGCTTCTGCTTAGTCCTTAAGAAAAATCGCTTTCCCAGATACTAGGTCGTGGTGACGATTTAACGGATTGAGATTCCCAAGAGGTGGCAAATCAGATTCAACACTGACTTTTGGAGGTCAGTGATGGATTGCGATG
>NZ_JACHZR010000008.1 GCF_014193695.1 Rhizobium sp. BK316
AACCAGCTACCCGCCAATCCGCTTGATTTCTTCAGAACGAGGAACTTCGTCGCCAGCAGCGCCGCCGCCCTCGTCAGTGACTGGGCTTATAATCCTCACACATCGAAACAGTCAACAGGCGTTTTCAGAAAAAATCATCTTTCTTGTATCCAATTGTTTTTTCAGAGAAATTTACATGGGTCCTCAAACCTCGCTTGTTTTCCGGATTCCGATCGCCGCGGAGAGCCCAGGGAAACGTGACTGTCGTTCAGTTTTCTTGTGGAAGATACGATTTTGATCATATTCGCCCCGACATCATCACATTCTGCTGGTCATGAGGAAACACGCACGATTCACGCAGGCATGCGCACGTAAGGTGCCCATTCCGGTGTGATTTGACTTCAGTGCCCAAAATATGCACATCTTTCGCCCCAGCCAGGATGGCCCGCGGATGCTCAGAACGACATCGAATGTAAGGATGCGAACTCCACTGCCATGATGACGGAGAAAATGATGATCCGCTCGCTCGGCAGCGAGCCTCCGCTTCTGGCAGACGGGCGACGCGCACCCGACCGGCGCGAGGTTTCGCTGCGCTGGCTTTCGGGCACGTTCCTCACTGGCATCACTTCTTCGATCCTTATGGGTGTTGCGCTTTTTGCCGCCCTGGACGGCCGTCAGCAGCTGGCAATCCCCGCGGAAGCCTATGCGAGCGCCTCCGCCGACGCGCATCAGGATACGTCTGTTACCCGCGGCGGCCGTCTGATCGCCCCCGTCATCGCAGCCAAACCATCCGACCGCGCCGTCATGGAAGTCTCGACCGTCGTGCATGACGGCGAGAAGGAAGTCGTACGCCGCCAGCCCTTCTCCCATGTGAAGATGATGTTGGCTGCCAATCACGTCGCGACCGAGGATTATCCAGACTTCGATCCGCTGGCGATCTTCTCGGCCGACGAACCCCAGCCGGCACCGCAAAGCCGCACCGGCGCAATTTACGGCTCCGATGTCGAATCCGAAGTGGCGCTGAAGACCGTTCCCTTCCCGACCAACAAATCCGACCTGAACATGGCCCCCGGCCTGTCGCTTGACGAAGTCGAGGAAAATGTCCGCTCCAACGGCTCCGTTCTGACGGACGGAAATGCTCAGCTTGCCGCTCTCTATTATGTCGATCCGCGCCGCTTCTCCACCGAGGACAACGACGTCGATCTGACCGCCGGCCTCGCGGCGCGCGTGCTTGAGCAGAATATGACGGTCTCGGCGCCTGAATCCATCACGCCACAGACCGAGGAATTCGCCGACGACATTCTGCCGGTGCGCCAGGATACGACGATCGCCAAGGCACTCACCGATTCCGGCTATCCGCAGCCGCAGGCAGACGGCATGTCCGGTTACATCGCCCCGCTGCTCGGAACCGATAAGCTTTCGAAGGGTGACGTCCTGCGTATCGGCATCATTCAGAAGGGCGAACAGGCGAAGATCATCCGCGCCAGCGTCTATCGCAGCACCCGCCATCTCATCACCGTCGCGCTCGACGACAGGGGCCGTTTCGTTGCCGGCAGCGAGCCGCCGATGCTGGATGCGATAGCCACCGCCTTCGAAGATAATTCCTTCGCTCCTCCTGCCGGCCAAAATCTGCCGCGCGTCTATGACGGCATTTACCGCGCATCTCTTTCCTATGGCATGACCAAGGACATGACAGCGCTGATCATCAAGCTGCTCGCCAGCAATGTCGACTTCCAGGCGCAATTGAAACCGTCGGATTACCTCGAAGCCTTCTTCTCCGTCGCCGACAGCAACGGCCAGGCGACCGAGGATTCCGAGCTTCTTTACGTCAACGCCCGCTTCGGCGATACGCTGACCCGTTTCTATCGCTTCCAGGACCCGGAAGACGGCACGATCGATTACTTCGACCAGGACGGAAAGAGCATCCGTCAGTTCCTGCTGCGCAACCCTGTTCCGAACGGCATCTTCAAGTCCGGCTTCGGCATGCGCCGTCACCCGATCCTCGGCTTCGCGCGCATGCACACCGGCGTCGATTGGGCAGCCCCGCGCGGCACCGCGATCATCGCCGCCGGTAATGGTACGGTCGAAAAGGCCGGCTGGGATTCCGGCGGTTACGGCAACCAGACGATCATCCGCCATGCCAACGGCTATGAATCCTCCTACAACCACCAGAGCGCCATCGCTAAGGGCATCGTGCCAGGCGCCAAGGTACGACAGGGCCAGGTGATCGGCTGGGTAGGAACGACAGGCGAATCAACAGGCCCGCACCTTCACTACGAACTGATCGTCAACGGCACCAAGGTCGACCCGCTGCGTATCCGGCTGCCCGGTGGCAAATCGCTGCAGGGTGATGCGCTCGCCAAGTTCGAGGACGAGCGCAAGCGCATCGACACACTGCTGAACAACCAGCCGGCCTCAGACCAGGTCGCAAGCAAATAATTCTCGCATACCGCGGAAACAAAAACGGCGGCCCGAGAGCCGCCATTTTCAATTCTCGTCTGTGCAGCCTTACGCTGCTTCACTGACCGGCTGTTTCGTCCGGAACAGCAACCGGTCCGAACCACTGGCGATCTTCACCAGTGATCCATCCGGCACCTGCCCCGACAGGATCTGTTCGGCAAGCGGATCCTGGACGAATTTCTGGATAACCCGCTTCAGCGGACGGGCACCATAGACTGGATCATAGCCCTTGTTGGCCAGCCAGTCGCGGGCTTCCTCGTCGAGATCGAGCGTGATCTTGCGTTCGGACAGCAGCGACAACAGCCGCTTGAGCTGGATATCGACGATCGCCCCCATTTCCTCGCGCTTCAGGCGGTGGAAGAGGATGATCTCGTCGATACGGTTCAGGAATTCCGGCCGGAAGTGACCGCGAACCACATCCATCACCTGCTCTCGAACCATCTCGCTGTCGTCGCCCTCACGCAATTGCGTAAGGTATTCGGCACCAAGGTTCGACGTCATGATGATCATCGTGTTGCGGAAGTCGACCGTCCTGCCCTGGCCGTCGGTCAGGCGACCGTCATCCAGCACCTGCAACAGGATGTTGAAGACATCGGGATGCGCCTTCTCAATCTCGTCGAACAGCACGACCTGATAGGGCCGGCGGCGAACGGCTTCCGTCAACGCGCCACCTTCATCATAACCGACATAGCCCGGAGGGGCACCGATCATCCGGGCCACGGAGTGCTTCTCCATGTACTCCGACATGTCCATGCGCACCATCGCCGACTCGTCGTCGAAGAGGAAGCGGGCGAGCGCCTTGGTGAGCTCCGTCTTGCCGACGCCGGTCGGGCCGAGGAAGATGAACGAGCCGATCGGCCGGTTCGGATCCTGAAGACCGGCACGCGCACGGCGCACGGCGCGGGATACGGCCTGAACCGCATCGCCCTGGCCGATCACCGACTTCGCCAGCTCGTCTTCCATCCGGAGCAGCTTGTCACGTTCGCCTTCCAGCATCTTATCGACGGGAATGCCGGTCCAGCGGGAGACGACGTGGGCGATATTGTCGGGGGTCACGACCTCCTGCACCATCGCGTTTCGGCTGTTGTCCTCCTTGTTTTCGGCGTCGGCCAGCTGCTTTTCGAGACCCGGGATCACGCCATAGGCGAGCTCGCCGGCGCGCTGAAATTCGCCTTTGCGCTGGGCGATCGCCAGTTCGTTGCGGGCGTCGTCAAGCTGCTTCTTGAGGTCAGCAGCAAGGCCGAGTTTCTGCTTTTCCGCCTGCCAGCGGGCCGTCAGCGCATCAGCCTCTTCCTCGAAAGAAGCAAGCTCACCTTCCAACCGCTTTAGCCGGTCGGCGGATGCCACGTCGGTTTCCTTCTTTAGTGCCTCGCGTTCGATCTTCAGCTGGATGATGCGGCGGTCGAGTTCGTCGAGCTCTTCCGGCTTCGAGTCCACCTGCATGCGCAGGCGGGCAGCGGCCTCATCCATCAGGTCGATTGCCTTATCCGGCAGGAAGCGGTCGGTGATGTAACGGTTCGAAAGCGTTGCAGCGGCAACCAGCGCGGCATCGGCGATGCGCACCTTGTGATGCTGCTCGTACTTTTCCTTCAGACCGCGCAGGATCGAAATCGTATCCTCCACCGTCGGTTCCTCGACCATGACCGGCTGGAAACGGCGGGCAAGGGCTGGATCCTTTTCGACATGTTTGCGGTACTCATCGAGCGTGGTCGCGCCGACACAGTGCAGCTCGCCACGGGCAAGGGCAGGCTTCAGCAGGTTGGAGGCGTCCATCGCTCCATCCGCCTTGCCGGCGCCGACCAGCGTATGCATTTCGTCAATGAAGAGGATGATTTCGCCGTTCTCGGACTGAACTTCGTTCAGCACGGCCTTCAAGCGCTCTTCGAATTCGCCGCGAAATTTTGCACCGGCAATCAAGGCACCCATGTCGAGCGCCATCAACTTCTTGTCCTTCAGGCTTTCCGGCACGTCGCCATTGACGATGCGTAGCGCAAGACCCTCAACGATCGCCGTCTTGCCCACACCCGGCTCACCGATCAGAACAGGATTGTTCTTGGTGCGGCGTGAGAGAACCTGGATCGTCCGGCGAATTTCGTCGTCGCGACCGATGACCGGATCGAGCTTGCCTTCGCGGGCATCACTCGTCAGGTCGCGCGCATATTTCTTCAGGCTGTCAAAGCCCTGCTCGGCGCTCGCCGTGTCGGCAGTGCGGCCCTTGCGGATGTCGTTGATGACCTGATTGAGCGCCTGCGCGGTCACGCCGGCATTCTTCAACGACTGATAGGTCGAGGCAGAGGTTTCGATCGCCAGCGCCTGCAACAGACGCTCGACCGTCACGAAACTATCGCCAGCCTTCTTTGCAGCCTCTTCGGCAGTGGAGAAGACCTTGGCGAGCGGCTGGGCGAGATAGATGTTGCCGTTACCGCCGGAAATCTTCGGCAGCTTGGCAAGAGCGGCGTCATTGGCAAGCCGCGCGGCTTTGGCGTCACCGCCGGCGCGCTCGATCAGCGACGCAGCCATGCCCTGATCGTCGTCGAGCAGGACCTTGAGAACATGTTCTGCGGTGAACTGCTGGTGTCCCTGCGCCAACGCATAGGTCTGGGCAGACTGAACGAAACCGCGCACCCGCTCGGAGTATTTTTCGATATTCATACGTTACCTCCATGAATCGCCCCGCCCTTCATAAGGCACAGACCGATGATTGAGATTGAGCTCCCTCAATAGGCAAGCCCCGTTTGTCGCCATTGAGATTTGCAGCAAACCAAACTGTGCAGGATATGGTGGAGAATCCCAGGAGTTTAAAGGGGTGAGACACGCGAAAACTGTCGCCCGCGCCTCATCCTTCGCAGCCGCTATTTGCCCATCAACACAACGTCCGGCAACACCCGCTTCTTGTCGAAAAATCCTTGGTCGGGCCGTTGGCACGAAACATTAGCTCGAACTGCCGCTTGGGGTCCGTCGGCAGCCAGTTGGCTTCCTCGCCCCTGGGGGCTTTCGGTCCGAAAGAAAGGTCGATGGAGCCGCCGCAGTCGGCCGACGGGGCTTCACAAATGGAAAAGGCCGCCTGGTGAGGGCGGCCTTTCAAATCACGCATTCGAAGACGTGCTTATTCGGAAGCGGCTTCTGCCAGAACCGGCGCCTCAGCGGAAGCACCGTCCTCACCGGCTGCCTCGCCTTCAGCGCCGCGACGCGGACGGCGCGGGCGACTGCCGGCGTTGCGGCGGCGGGGCTGACGCTCGCGCTGCGGTGCAGCTGAGCCTTCCTCTTCCATCACAACTTCAGCCGGAATGCCTTCGATTTCCGGCTGCGGGCCGGTTCCGTCAATTGCTTCCGCCTGCTGCACGGGCGCTGCCGGAGCGGCCTGCTGCTGTTCGCGCTGCTGCTGGCGAGGCGGCTGAACGATGACGACGTCGTCATTATCTGCCGTATCCAGTTCGTCACCATCGCGGTCCGCATTGTCACGATCATTGTAATCGCTGCGGTCATCGCGCTGGAAGCGTTCCTGCATCTGCGCCTGTGCGGCCGCAATGATGCGGTTGTAGTGTTCGGCGTGCTGCAGATAATTCTCAGCTATGACGCGGTCACCGGAACTCTGTGCGTCACGGGCGAGCTGCGCATATTTTTCAGCTATGTGCTGAGCAGTACCGCGGATTTTCACATCGGGGCCGGAACTGTCGTAGGTCCGGGTCAGCGGGTTTCCACCCTTGCGGTTGAAATTGTTGTTATTGTTGTTTCCACCGCCGCCATTGTTATTGCCACGCCCTCGACCGCGCTTGTTCTGCTGTCCTGGCCTCATCGATCGTTCACCTGAATTCTTCTGTTTGTGATTGGATACATGGCACCAATCGCCAAGACCGGTTCATCCGGATCAGGGCCTTCGTGCCGCAAGCATAGTGCGCCTTCGCGCCGACCTGCCGCTTGTCTTCAAGTCAGTTTGACTGATTCACGCATTGGGTCGTGTTCAACCTTTGAAACTCTCGTCTAAAAGAGCAGACCCCCGAGGCTGAGCAAGTACCGAACGAATCTCGTTCATTCCTATGCGCCCAACGCGTAAGGGCAACCTATATTGCTTCCTCAGGAAATCCAAGCCTTTTCTTCGCAATAGCAACAATGTCCAGTTCGATGCTGCAATTTGTCGCCGGTCATGCCGGCGAGAACACGAGCACTCTGTCATTCTGACCATAATCTCTCACGGATTTGAGGCACTTGAAGCCTTGCGCTTCAAAGATCGCCGTCACATCGTTTCGCTGATCGTAGCCGATTTCTAGTCCGACGACTCCATTTGGCCGTACGAACCTCGCCGCATCCTTTGCTATGGCTTTGTAAGCGTCAAGCCCATCCGAGCCACCGTCCAGAGCTGCAGCCGGATCAAATTTCGTCACTTCGGGAGCGAGATCGTGAATGATACTGGAAGCAATATAGGGCGGATTTGAGACAATCGCATGAAACGTCCCGCGGATGTTCTCGAACCAGCTCGATCGAATGGTCGTGAATCGATCCTGCAATCCGTTTCTTTCTGCGTTTGATCTTGCCGTCTCAAGTGCATCGGTCGAAATGTCGCTGCCGATGCCTGATGCTTCCGGACATTCGCTGAGGAGCGCAAGGCAAATCGCTCCGGTCCCAGTTCCTACATCGAGGATATGGAGATTGCCCTCCGTCTTTGCAAGATCGCGCAAATAAGGAATGATCGTATCGACGAGAATTTCCGTATCTGGCCGCGGCTCAAGCGTGCCGGCGGAAAGCCAAAGCGGCAGGCCGTAGAACTCCCGCTCTCCAAGAATGCGGTGTACCGGTTCGTGATTCAATCGCCTTTCGATGGCCCGACCGATACTGCCTGCCTGCTCTTCCGACACCGGCTCGTGTCCGGCTGTCAGCATCTCGGTCGGCGAAAGCTTCAGAAGTCCCGAAATCAGCAGCCGCGCATCGGTCTGCGGATCGTCGATGCCCGCTTCCGTGAAGCGACGCCGGGCCTCGGCAAAGATCTCTGAAACCGTCGGCCCGGATAGGATCATTGCTGTTCGCCAAGCTGTGCGAGCTGGCTCGCCTGATAGTCGGCAAGCAGTGCATCCACCACTTCGTCGATCTCGCCGACCATCATTCGGTCGAGCTTGTAGAGTGTCAGGTTGATGCGGTGGTCGGTTACGCGCCCCTGCGGAAAGTTATAGGTGCGGATGCGCTCGGAGCGGTCGCCCGAGCCGACCTGGCTCTTGCGGTCGGCAGAACGTTCGCTGTCGGCCCTCTGCCGCTCGGCATCGTAAAGTCGCGAACGCAGCACCTGCATGGCCTTGGCGCGGTTCTGGTGCTGTGACTTTTCCGAGCTGGTCACGACGATACCCGTCGGCAGGTGGGTGATGCGCACCGCCGAGTCCGTCGTATTGACGTGCTGGCCGCCCGCACCCGAGGAGCGCATCGTATCGATGCGGATATCCTCTGGCCGTATTTCGATATCGATCTCCTCGGCTTCCGGCAGAACGGCAACGGTCGCCGCCGAGGTATGAATACGCCCGCCCGCTTCCGTCTCCGGCACACGCTGCACGCGGTGCACGCCGGATTCGAACTTCAACTTGGCGAAGACGCCCTTGCCGGTGATCGTCGCGATGATTTCCTTGTAGCCTCCAGCTTCCCCATCGCTCGCCGACAACACTTCGACCTTCCAGCCGTGTGCGGCCGCATAACGCTCATACATGCGGAAGAGGTCGCCGGCGAAAAGGGCCGCCTCATTGCCGCCGGTGCCGGCGCGGATTTCCAGGATCGCGCTTTTCTCGTCGGCTGCATCCTTCGGCAGCAGCAGGACCTGGATTTCATTCTCCAGCGCCTCGATCCGTTCTTTCACGTCAGGCAGTTCGAGCTCGGCAAGGTCGCGCATTTCGCGGTCGACGGATTTGTCCTCGAGCAGGATCTCCAGATCGGCAAGCTCGTCCACAGCCCTTTGATAGGCGCGGATCTTGGTCACCACCGGCTGCAGTTCGGAATATTCGGATGCGAGCTTTACATAGACATCGGCCGACGGGCCGGCCGACATGCGCGCCTCGATCTCGCCGAAGCGGCGCTCAAGCTCGCGCATCTTTTCAATGGGAAGCTTCGCCACCCCTTGCTCCTGTTCTTCTAATATACGTCTAAAGGGGAATATTGTGGCTCTCGGCGAAGCGGGCAAGCACTTCGCGCATCGGCGTCGTTGCATGCCGGTCGTCCAGCGCCTCATTGACCGCCGCCGCCAGCGCCCCGACATCAAGCCCAAGAAGCATCGCCTTGACCGGTCCGATCGAGGCCGGCGACATGGAGATGGAGCGGAAGCCGACGCCGAGCAACGCCATAGCCGAGAGCGGCTTGCCGGCCAGCTCACCGCATAGCGTCACCGGCGTCTTGTTGCGGTCCGCACCACGCACAATGTCACGCAGGATGCGCAGGAACGGCCGCTCCAGCGGATCGAAGCGCTCGGAAACCCGCGCATTGCCGCGGTCGACCGCCATCGCGAACTGAAAGAGGTCGTTGGATCCGACAGAGACGAAGTCGACCGCATCCATCAGCTCGTCGAGCTGCCAAAGCAGGGCCGGCACTTCCAGCATCGCGCCGAACTGCAACTTGCGCGGAAGGCCATGGCCGAAGCGCGACAAATGCTGCACTTCCTTTTGCAGCAGTTCACGCACTTGCCGGAGTTCCGAAACCTCAGTCACCATCGGTACCATCAGCTTCAACTCGGCGCCGGCAGCAGCCTTCAGCAAAGCGCGCAACTGCGTGCGCAAGAGCCCCGGCCGGTCGAGCGAAAGGCGGATCGCCCGCCAGCCGAGCGCCGGGTTTTCCTCCTCGTGACCGCGGAAATAAGGCACCACCTTGTCGCCGCCGATATCGAGCGTGCGGAAGGTTACGACGCGACCGCCCGCCTGCTTCAGCACATTGCGGTAGAACATCTCCTGCTCTTCCGCTTTCGGCATAGTGGAGGCGATCATGAATTGCAGCTCGGTGCGGAAAAGCCCGATGCCCTCGGCTCCCGATTCTGCCAGCTGCGGCAGGTCGACCAGCAGCCCTGCATTCATCTGAAGCTGTATGCGCTGCCCATCCCGGGTAACCGGTTCGACGGACCGTAAAGCCCGGAACTGCTCCTGCCGCCTTGCACGGAAACGAACCTTTTCTTCGTAGGAGCGCTGGTGCTCCGGCATCGGCCGGATATGCACATGACCCTCGTCACCATCGATGATGACGGCATCGCCGTTTTCCGCCAGTGCCACGACACCCGCTGCCTGGCCGATGACCGGAATGCCCATGGCGCGCGCGACGATCACCACATGGCTCGTCACCGCCCCCTCTTCCAGCACCAGACCGCGAACATTGGCACGCGGATAGTCGAGGAGCTCCGCCGCGCCCATGGCGCGCGCCAGGATGATTGCATCGTTCGGAAAGCCCTCCGCGGTCGTGCGGCCGGTATAGCCGGTCAACACGCGCAGCAGCCGGTTCGCCAGATCCTCGAAATCATGCATCCGCTCGCGCAGATAAGGGTCCGTCAGGCGCATCATGCGCGCCTTGGTGTCGCTCTGGACCTTCTCGACCGCCGCTTCCGCCGTCAGGCCGTTGCGGATCGCCTCCTCCAGCTTGCGCACCCAGCCCTGATCGTGGGCGAACATGCGGTAGGTTTCCAGCACCTCGCGATGCTCGCCTTCCATGGAAACGTCACGCCGCGACAGCATGTCGTCGATGGAGATCCTGAGCGAACCCATGGCTTCCGCCAGCCGCCGGATTTCCTTCTCCGCATCCTCGTTCAGCAGATTGGTAACAACGATACGCGGCTCGTGCAGCACGACGTAGCCGAGGCCGATCCCGTCATTATACGTATCGCCGTCGACCGTGACCGAGCGGGTGAGGTCGAGTTCGAGGCCCGGCTTGGCGATCTTCTTGAGTTCGCCGGTGGCGATCATCTCGGCGAGAACCATCGCCGTCGTCTCGAGCGCTTCCAGCTCCTCTTCGCGATAATTGCGGCTCGCCTTGTTCTGCACGACAAGAACGCCTAGCGAGCGGCCCGTGCGCAGGATCGGCACGCCGAGGAAGGAATGATAGATTTCTTCGCCCGTTTCCGGCAGGTAACGGAAAGCCGGATGCGACTGTGCGTCGGAAAGATTGAGCGGCTGAGCCGATGCGGCGATCGTGCCGACGAGGCCCTGTCCCATCTTCAGCTGCGAGAGGTGGACGGCTTCCTTTTTGAGACCTTCGGTAGCATAGAGCTCAAGAACGCCATCGGCGCGCAGCACATAGACGGAGCAGACCTCCGCCACCATGTTGCTGGCGATCTGGCGCACGATCCGGTCGAGTCGCTCCTGCGGCTCCAGCGGCTCCGCCATCAATTCGCGCAGCCGCTTGAGCAGCACGCGCGGACCGCCGGAAAGGTCTCTCATTGCGTCTCAAGCTCCCCGAAATAAACGCTTAGTGCGGCCAGAAGGACCGGCCGCATCTTCAACCTGAAGGGGCAGACCGCCCGCTGGGAATCAATTCTTATCCAGACCGTAGCAGGAATGCAAAGTTCTGACAGCGAGTTCTGCATAAGGACCATCGATCAAGATCGAAATCTTGATCTCTGAGGTTGTAATTGCCTTGATGTTGATGCCTTTTTCGGCAAGTGCCCGGAAGGCAGTCGCTGCAACGCCCGCATGACTGCGCATGCCGATGCCAATGACCGAGACCTTCACCAGACCCGATTCGCTCTGTGCGACGTCGTAGCCGATCTTCTCCTTATTATCGGAAAGGACCTTGATGGCCTTCTCGACATCACCAGAGGGAACGGTAAAGGTCATGTCCGTCTTCGAACCATCCTCAGAGATGTTCTGAACGATCATGTCGACGTTGATGTGGCTTTCAGCGAGCGGCCCGAAGATCGCGGCGGAAACGCCTGGCCGGTCGGCAAGACGGCGAAGCGAGATCTGAGCCTCATCCTTGGCATAGGCGATGCCGGTGACTACTTCCTGTTCCACGATTTCATCCTCGTCACAAATCAGCGTTCCGGGCGGATTCAAGAGGTCGCCCATGCCCGGAGCATCGGGATCCTCGAAAGACGAACGCACGAAGGTGCGTACCTTGTGCACCATGGCAAGCTCGACGGAGCGTACCTGAAGAACCTTGGCGCCGAGCGACGCCATTTCCAGCATTTCTTCGAAAGCGATCTTCTTCAGGCGCCGTGCCTTGGGTTCGATGCGCGGATCGGTCGTATAGACGCCGTCGACATCGGTATAGATATCGCAGCGATCAGCCTTCACAGCAGCCGCAATCGCCACGGCAGACGTATCGGACCCGCCGCGTCCGAGCGTCGAGATGCGGTTGTCAGGGCCAAGACCCTGGAAGCCGGCAACGACCGCGACCTGTCCCTCGCCCATGCGCTTGATGATATCGGTCCCTTCGATTTCCATGATGCGCGCCGCGCCATGGGCGTTGTCGGTGCGGATCGGGATCTGCCAGCCCTGCCAGGAACGGGCGTTGATGCCCATGCTCTGCAGCGCAATCGCCAGAAGGCCTGACGTGACCTGCTCGCCGGAGGCGACAATAGCGTCATATTCGCGCGCATCGTAGAAAGGAGAGTTCGCGCCGATCACCTTCGGCGTGTTCTGAACCCAGCCAACCAGCTCGTTGGTCTTGCCCGACATGGCGGAAACGACGACCGCCACTTCATGGCCGGCATCGACTTCGCGTTTTACGTGGCGGGCAACGTTCTTGATGCGGTCCAGATCAGCGACGGAGGTTCCGCCGAATTTCATAACGATGCGTGCCATAAGCCTCTACCACGACCCGCGCGAGATTGCCGGAAACGGGATTTGCTTCTCCGGTACGCCACGCGCCATTCACAAACCGCCGGGAGACGCATTGCCCTCCCGGGCATCAGAAAACCCCGACTGTCGAATGGCCGAAGAGCCCGGAAATACTGGTTTCTGGAACGCTTCTAAAGCCCCGCCAACCAAGGACGAAAGTTGGCGCGTCTCTTAGCGAGTTTGACAGGGGGTGGCAAGGGCGGGGACAGGGCGAAGTGGAGGCGGCGGGATTTCGTCAGAAACGGTCCCTGCGACTGCTGTAAAAGCGCCTACTTACCATGTCGGTAAATCAGGGGCATGGAGGCGGTTGAACTTAACGGCCCCAAATGCGTTTAAATCGCAATAGATGCGTCACAAGAAAGCTGGTGAGTAGAATGAGAAAATTAGCGATAATTGCACTGTCGATAGCAACCGCATTCTCAGGAATGCCTGCTTGGGCAGGACCGGCTTACACGGCGAACCCGGCCCAAGGGGCGGTGCAGACCGAAGGCAGCCAAACCGACCTTTTGCAGGTAGGCTGCAACAATTTCACGAACTGCCCTCGTTATGACCGAGGCTGGGGCGGCTATAATTATCGTTATTCGGATCGTTATCGCTATAATCGCGGATGGGACCGCCGCTATTATGGCGACCGCTACTACCGCGACCGCTATTATCGCCGCTATGACAATACCGGCGCCATTATCGGGGGTCTGGCTGTCGGGGCGATCATCGGTGGCATCATAGCCTCGCAGCCGCGTGTGCGTACAGGCAGTTCGCATGCCGATTACTGCTACAGCCGTTATCGCTCGTACCGCGCGTATGATAACACGTACCAACCCACATACGGCCCGCGCCGTCAGTGCCGCTGAATCGACATCCCCTTTGATACAAACCCCGCGAAGACGCGGGGTTTTTTTAGTGTCTTCAGGCTCACTCGATTTTTTACGGTCCTTGCCAAGCTTCCAGTGCGACCTGAGCACCCTTGACTTATCGCCTCGATCGTCCGACTTCACTGACAGGACATGAAGGAGCGGCAGATGAACGAAGCGGCAAAGACCACCATCGACCAGGCTGAAGTCGATCGCTTTTCCGCCATGGCAGCGGAGTGGTGGAGCCCAACCGGCAAGTTCAAGCCGCTGCATAAGTTCAATCCTGTTCGCCTGGCCTATATCCGCGATAAGGCAGCCGAGAATTTTTCGCGCAGTCCGAAGACTGCCAAGCCGCTTGAAGGTCTGCGTGTGCTCGATATCGGCTGCGGCGGCGGCCTCTTGTCGGAGCCGGTCGCCCGTATGGGCGCTAAAGTCGTCGGCGCCGATCCCTCGGAAAAGAACATCGGCATCGCCTCCACCCACGCCAAGGCATCGGGTGTTGCGGTCGACTATCGCGCCGTCACCGCCGAGCAGCTCGCCGAGGCAGGCGAGACCTTCGATATCGTGCTCAACATGGAAGTGGTGGAGCATGTGGCCGATGTCGAGCTTTTCATGAATACCTGCGCCAGCATGGTCCGGCCGGGCGGCCTGATGTTCGTCGCCACGATCAACCGCACCATGAAGGCGGCCGCACTTGCCATTTTCGCTGCCGAAAACGTCCTGCGTTGGCTGCCGCGCGGCACGCATCAGTATGAGAAGCTGGTACGCCCGGAAGAACTGGAAAAGCCGCTTACGGCAAGCGGTCTCGATATTGTCGACCGTACCGGCGTCTTCTTCAATCCCCTGGCAAACCAGTGGAACCTGTCGAAGGACATGGATGTGAATTACATGCTGCTGGCAAAACGGCCAGCCTGATCGCGCCGCATGCAGGCCAAAATTATGAAAGACCAGCCGCCCGCATATCAGTTCACGTCTTCGGGCAGAATCGGCAGGGCAGCAATATCAATGCCCTCTTCCACCAGCGACTGCGCTTCATCGGGTGTCGCCTGGCCGATAATGCCGCGGGCATCCGCCTCACCGTAGTGGATCTTGCGAGCCTCCTCGGGAAAGCGGGTTCCGACATCTTCGGAATTCGCCTTGATCGCGGCAACGGCTTCCTTCAGCTTCACAAAGGCTTCGCGGCGGGCCGTATCCATGGCGACGACCTGCATCTCATCCTTCTTGCGTGCGGTCGATACGGAAGGCGCCATGAGCGACTTGGAGATGGAGCCGGAATTGCAAACAGGACAGGTCAGAAAACCGCTCGCGACCTGGCGATCGAAATCGGCACTTTCGGAAAACCAGCCTTCGAACTCGTGGGCATTCTCGCAAATAAGGGAATAGCGGATCAAGCTGCTACGCCTCCTGAAATTTCCCCCGCAATCCTCTCGATGGAAAACTCCCGACCGTTCTTAAGGTTCGGAATCTTGTCATGCGCAGCCTTCACGGCGGCCGGATCGATCTCCGCCAGTATGACCGCCTCGCCGGCCAAGCCGGCCGAAGCGAGCACCTTGCCCCAGGGATCGACGATCATCGAATTGCCGAATGTCTCACGGCCATCCTCATGCAGGCCGGCCTGCGCGGCGGCGATGATGAAGACGCCGTTTTCGATGGCGCGCGCCCGCAGCAGAATTTCCCAATGCGCCTCGCCGGTCTGCTTCGTGAAAGCGGCCGGAACCGTCATCACCTCTGCGCCGGCAACCGCCTGCGCACGGAAAAGCTGCGGAAAACGCACATCATAGCAGATGGCGAAACCCATCTCGGCGAAAGGCAGCGACAGCACGCGTGCCTCAGACCCCGGCCGGTAGGCGGCGCTTTCGCGCCAGCTTTCGCCATTGTCGAGATCGACATCGAACATGTGGATCTTGTCGTAGCGGTTCAGGATCTTGCCGTCAGGTCCGAAGAGGAATCCGCGATTGGCCATCTTGCCGTCATCGAGTGCAATCGCCGTCGAGCCGACATGCATGTAAATGCCGAGTTCGGCAGCGAGCGCCGAGCCGGTCTTGACGATGATGTCATTGCTCTCGTCGCGCAGCACTTCCTTTGCCGCTGCGCGGTTGCGCTGCAGCATACCGGTCATTTCGGGCGTCTGCACATAAGTCGCGCCCTTTGCGGCGGCTTCCCGGACGAGGCGCACCATCGAAGCAGCATTCCGCTCCGGATCGACACCGGAGCACATCTGGATGGCGGCGGCCGTGAAACTCATCGCTTTTCCTCAGGCAGCCAGCAGCGGATCGAGCTTGCCGGCACGATCGAGCGCGTAGAGATCGTCGCAACCGCCGACATGCGTGCCGCCGACGAAAATCTGCGGAAAGGTGGTGCGGCCGTTCGACTTGCCGAGCATTTCCTGACGAAGCTCAGGCGAGAAGGTCGCGTCATGCTCGACATAGTCCACGCCCTTCTCTTCAAGCAGAGATTTGGCGCGTGCACAAAAGCCGCAGAATTGCCGTGTATAGATGGTAACGGGTACCATGAATGGTCTCCAGACGGTGCTGTTTTCTTACTGTCATATAGTTTCTGCAAAGGCCCTTGCAAAGGTCAAAACCGTTATATCGGCGGCACCTGCCTTGCGCAGCACCCGCGTTGCCGCATCGACTGTTGCACCTGTCGTATAGACATCGTCGACGAGGACGATGCGCTTGCCGAAGACATCATTTTCTTTGCCCCTGGCAATCGCAAAGGCGCCTCGAACATTGTCTTCTCGCGCCCGCACACCAAGACCGACCTGCTGGTTGGTGCGCTTGACGCGCAGAAGGGTCGCCGGCAGTAGCGGCTTGTCCGCAAGCCGCGCGAGATGCCGGGCAAGTTCCGCCGCCTGGTTGAACTTGCGCGAGACCATACGCGTGCGATGCAAAGGGATCGGAACGATGGCGTCACAGCACTCGACCATGCCGTCCGAGGCACGCAGCATCCAGCCCGCCATCATCGGCGCGAGATCCGTGCGATCCCGGTATTTGAGGCCATGCACGAGACTGCGCACGGCAGTGTCATGGACGGCTGCCGAACGCAGCCGGTCGAAGGGCGGCGGATTGGCGATCGCCTCGGCGCTCAGGATGCCGGCGCCGAGATCATGAGAAAAGGGAAGGCCGAGCACCTCGCAATAAGGCCGCTCGATGAACCGGACTCCGGCCCAGCATTTGGGACAAAGCCCGCGATGGCCACCCGTCGAAACACCACAGGCCGCACAGGCCGGCGGATAGACGAGATCGGCAAGCACGGAGAGCGGCCGCAGCAGCTGCGCCCACACGCGTCCTTTCTCTCTTTCCGTCTCGATCATCCCCATATGACGCAGACTAGCGCGTCACGAGCCAAAGGAAAATCGCCTTGCCGCCTGCCGGACAGGGGAATATGGACATCGCCATGGATATCATCTTCGACAAGGCGCAGATCGCCGCAAATCGTCACCGCGCGCTCGCAAATAATGATCTGAAGGCAGGTTTCCTGCTCGATATCGCCGCCGAGGAACTGGCAGACCGCCTGGCCGTCGTCGAGCGCACCTTCGAACATGCGGTGGAACTACATGGCGCAACGGGCGCAGCTGCCCGTGCGGCGATGGCGACCGGCAAGATAGGCAGTCTCACCCGCGTGGAAAGTGACATCAGCTATGTCACTTCGGGCGAACTCTTTCTCGAAGCGCCGCTCGAAGACGTGCCGCTCGCCCCCCAATCCGCCAATCTGGTAATTGCGCCGCTCAACCTACACCTGACCAACGACACACCCGGCGTCTTCATCCAGATCCGCCGCGCGTTGAAGCCGGACGGCCTGTTCCTGGCTGCCATTCCGGGCGCCGGCACGCTGCAGGAACTGCGCGACGTACTGCTGGCGACTGAGATCGAGATGACTGGTGGCGCAAGCCCACGCGTGATCCCCTTCGCCGATGTCCGCGATGTCGGCGGCCTGCTTCAGCGCGCGGGCTTTGCCCTGCCCGTCATCGACGCAGAGAATTATACTGTCCGCTATGATTCAATTTTTCCGCTGATGCGCGATCTGAGAGCGATGGGCATGGCTAATCCACTGGTAGCCCGCAGCCGCAAGCCGCTGACGCGCGCCTTCTTCCTGCGCGCAGCTGAAATCTATGCCGAGCGCTATTCGGACCCCGACGGCCGTATCCGCGCGACATTCTCGTTGATCTACGTGTCGGGCTGGGCGCCGCACGAAAGCCAGCAGCAGCCGCTGAAGCCGGGATCGGCCAAGGCACGACTTGCTGACGCTCTCAAAGTGGAAGAGCAGAAGCTCAAGCAGTGAACCCAGTGGATAGGCTCAATTAATCGTCAGGTTATTCTCGACGGTGTTGAATACGCCTAACAGGCCATTGGTGAACACACCCAGGCCCCCAATGAGGGCAGCCGCCATAAGCGCTGCGATCAATCCATATTCGATCGCCGTTGCACCACGTCCGTCTGCCAGAAATTTCTTCAGCAAATTCATCAACCCAACCCTTTGCGCAAGACGGCAATGAAATTCACGGCTCTCCGTGACGGGAGCTTCATTTCCTCAGCAGCCGGCGCCGACGCCGTAGCCCTGGACGACACAGATCGACCCAGGCGTATCCTGGAGGACGCTGCGGCGGATCGTATAGCGCTTGCCGTTCTCGCTTTTCGGGCCATTCTCGGTCTTCGGGATGGAGCCGGTGGTGATCGTGTCGAAATCAGCCGGCGCGCTGGCGAGCACGCTCTTCTTGGAAGAATCCGCCAGCATAGGCGTCAGGATGAGGGTGAGCGCCACCACGGCCGTGCCGAACAGAAGGGCAATATTGAGCGCCCCCGTCCTGCGCGAAGCAGACGAAGAAGCGCGTTCCTTCTCGCGCACAGCTTTCCAGAAATCGTCGTCCATGACGTCAAGCCCTTAAATACACACACGCCAGTTGCTTGAGTGAGGCCGATCATTGCCAGAAGGTGCTAAATGATCGATTAATATCCACAGGCGAAATCGACGTTTCGCATTAATAATCAGAAAAGCTAAAGTAAATCCTGCAGCACCGGGATGAGCGGCTCGTCGGCCGGCGGCATCGGGTAATCGCGCAGCGCCTGCGGGCGCACCCATTTGATCGCCTGTCCCTCACGACCGTGTGGAATGCCTTCATAACGGCGGCAGACGTAAAGCGGCATCAGCAGATGGAATGTATCGTAGCTGTGACTGGCGAAGGTCAGCGGCGCAAGACATGGTACCTTGGTCGTGATGCCGAGTTCTTCGTTCAACTCGCGTACCAGCGTCTCCTCCGGTGTCTCGCCGGATTCCACCTTGCCGCCGGGAAACTCCCACAGGCCGGCAAGCGACTTGCCCTCCGGCCGCTGCGCCAGAAGGATACGCCCGTCCGTGTCGATCAGCGCGCAGGCGGCGACCAGAAGCAGCCTCTTTCCGGCTTCGCTCATTCGCAGCGCTCCTGCCAGTAGCAGTAGTGATAGGCATCACGGAAACCAAGACGCTCATAAAGCGCAATCGCCGGCGCGTTGGAAAGCTTCACCTGCAGCCAGGCGGTGCGGGCGCTACGCATCCGCGCCCAGCGTAAGGCCGAGGTCAGGATTTCTACGCCGAGACCCCTGCGGCGATGCCCATCGGCAACCGAAAGCGACATGATGCCGGCAAGATCGTTGTCCTGCACGCAGAGAACCGTTGCCAGCGAGCCAAGGATGGCATCCTCGATCATGAAAAGGCCTGATGGCGGCTTGATTGCCGAGATGATCTCGGCAAGCGCCGGCTTCAGCGATACTGGCGCCTGATCGACTGCAAGATTGGCATCGACGAACCGGCCGACATCGTGGGTCGGAAGATGATCGAGCGTATCGGGCAGATCGGCCTGCGAGAGATCGCAGACCATGACCGCCGTTTCATCGAAACGCTCCCATCCCTGCTCCTTGAGCAGGCCGATCAGAACAGGCGAGGCAAGAGGCGTCTCACGCACGATAGCGGGACGGCCATAGGCCTCGAACTTGCGGCTTGCCTTCTCCAGCCTGATTTCGACATCACGATGGTCGGAAGGATCGAGCGGCACGATGGAGTTCAGGCGGTTGGAAGGATGGCCCGCGGTCAGGCGGACCTGCCAGCTTCCGTCATATTGCACGGACGCAGCCGGCCAGGCACGAAAGCCCACGGCCTCCAGCCGCCGGACCAACGGCAGGTTCTGCTTCGGAAGAGATGCCTGCATCAACGAACGGTCAGCTCCGGTAGTCGCCATTGATCGCAACATATTCCTTGGTGAGGTCGCAGGTCCAGACCGTAGCCTTGCCCGAGCCAAGACCAATGTCGACTTTGACAGGAATATCCTGCTTCTTCATCACGGCGGATGCGGCATCCTCGGAATAGGCTGGATCGCGCTCGCCGTTGACGGCGACGCGCACGTCACCGAACCAGATGGCGAGCCGATCGCGGTCGGCCATTTCGCCGGCCTTGCCGACGGCCATGACGATACGGCCCCAATTGGCATCTTCGCCGGCAGCCGCAGTCTTGACCAGCGGCGAATTGGCGATGGAGAGAGCGATCGTCTTGGCGGCGGCATCGCTCTCCGCACCGGTCACGGTGATCTCGAGCATCTTCGTGGCGCCCTCGCCGTCGCGGGCGACCTGGATCGCCAGATCCTTGAGGAGTTCGTTGAGGGCTGCGCGGAATGCGCCGAGCTGCGGATCATCCGCGCTCACGATGCGCGCCTGTCCGTCAGCTGCCGCTGCACCCGTCGCAAAAAGCATCAGCGTGTCCGAGGTCGAAGTGTCGCTGTCGACGGTCATCGAGTTGAAGCTCGGCTCGACGCCGGCAGACAGCAGCGACTGCAGGGCAGAAGAAGCGATATCGGCATCCGTGACGACGAAAGAAAGCATGGTCGCCATGTCGGGCGCGATCATGCCGGCACCCTTGGCAATACCGTTGATCGTCACCTTGACGCCGCCGATTTCGGCAGTGCGGGTTGCAACCTTCGGATAGGTGTCGGTGGTCATGATGGCCTTGGCGGCCTCGAACCAGAAATCACCGGTGGCATCGGCATGCATCTTGTCGAGCACGCCGGAAAATTTGGTGGCGTCGAGCGGTTCGCCGATGACGCCGGTCGATGCAAGAAAGATCTCATTTTCGCTGCAGCCGACTGCTGCAGCGGCCGACTTTGCCGTCAGCTCGGTCGCAGCGCGGCCCTTCATGCCGGTAAAGGCATTGGCATTGCCTGAATTAACGACGACGGCGCGCGCCGTGCCATGCGGCAGGTTGGTCCGGCAGAAATCGACCGGTGCGGAGGGGCACTTCGACTTCGTGAAGACGCCGGCAACGGCAGCCGGAGCGTCGAAGACCATCATCAGCACGTCCGTCCGGCTCTTATACTTGATGCCGGCTGAAGCGGTTGCCATGCGCACACCGCGAAGTGCTGGCAGCGAGGCAAAGGTTTTCGGGGCAAGCGGAGAAACGGTAGCGGACATGGAATGTGACCTGCCAATGAGCATTTCCAGGCGAAATGAAAACCGGTGCGCCATCCGGAAATGCGACAACAACAATGATAGTGAAAGGTCCGGAAGAACCGGACCCAAATCTAATGATTACTGCTGCGGTGCGGGTGCCGGCGCGGGTTCGGCACCCGGCTCAGGCTGCTTGTTCGCGTCTTCGTAACCCTTGCGGAGCGTTTCGTCCATGATATCGACCTTGGCCGAAGCCTTCGCCTGGTTCAGGAGCGCAAGATACTTGTCGCGCATGACGAGCTGACGAACCTGATCCTTGACCTGGTCGAACGGCGGCGGCGGAGCGTCACGCTTATCTTCTACCTTGATGACATGGTAGCCGAAATCGGTCTTCACAGGGGTCTTGGAATGGGTGCCCTTCTCAAGCGCGAAGGCTGCGTCCTCGAATTCCTTGACCATGCGGCCGCGGCTGAAATAGCCGAGGTCGCCGCCATCATCCTTATTCGGATCGGTGGACTTTTCCTTGGCGAGTTCGGCAAAATCCTTGCCGGCGTCGAGCTGCTTGATGACGTCCTTGGCCTCGTCCTCGGTCTTGACGAGGATATGGCGGGCGTGAACTTCTTCCTGCTTCGGCAGCGCGGCGACTTCCTTGTCGTAGCGTGCCTTCACATCGGCATCGGTCACGGTGTCGACGACATGCTTCTTGAAGTAGGCGTTGTGAAGTTCGCGGTCGGTCAGATACTGCATGCGCTTCTTGAAATCATCAGTCTGGTCGAGCTTCTCGGCAGTAGCGTCGGCAGCAAGCAGCTTCACGTCGATGGCGGCAGAGAGTGCCGCGACCTTCTTCTGGTCGTCGGGGAGTTGCGCGAGCTGCGGATCGAGATTGGCCACAGCCAGATCGAGCTCCGACTGGTGGATTTCCAGATTGCCGACTTTGGCGACGACGGCATCATCGGCATAGGCCGGAGCCTGGAAGGCGACGAAGGCCGTAAACGCCAGCGCAGCAAGTTTGTTGGTGCTCAACATCAAATAACCCTTCACAATTATACCCGCCGGCTTCAGCTTTCGTGAATCCAGCCCGAAAACAGCCTTCAACACCGGAATGTGGCCTTTCTATATCAGCCAAATCCGTTGACATCATTTGCCCCCCCTCTTATCTGTCACGCAACCTCGCGTCCAGAACAGTTTCCGGGCGTTTTCAAGCGTGCGCCTGTTTTTCGGCTGGGTAGCGAATAAGAAACGTCGGGGAAGAATATTCAGAAAGGACCAGTCATATGGTCAGCTTTGGCGGTATTGCCCGCAAGTTATTTGGCTCTGCCAACGATCGTCGCGTGCGGTCCTTCCAGCCGAACGTCGCCGCAATCAACTCTATTGAAGAGAAGACCAAGGCGCTGACGGATGATCAGCTTGCCGCAAAGACGGTGGAGTTCCGTGCTCTCCTCGCAGAAGGCAAGACGCTGGACGACATCCTGATCCCGGCCTTCGCGGTCGTGCGCGAGGCCTCCCGCCGCGTCCTTGGCCTGCGACCTTTTGACGTACAGCTCGTCGGTGGCATGATCCTGCATTCCAACGCCATTGCCGAAATGAAGACCGGCGAAGGCAAGACGCTGGTCGCCACCCTGCCGGTCTATCTGAACGCGCTTGCCGGCAAGGGCGTGCATGTCGTCACCGTCAACGACTACCTGGCTCAGCGTGACGCGGCGACCATGGGCCGCCTCTACGGCTTCCTCGGCCTGACCACTGGCGTCATCGTCCACGGCCTTTCCGATGAAGAACGCCGCGACGCTTACAACTGCGACATCACCTACGCGACCAACAACGAACTCGGCTTCGATTATCTGCGCGATAATATGAAATACGAGACGAACCAGATGGTCCAGCGCGGCCACAACTTCGCGATCGTCGACGAAGTGGACTCGATCCTCGTCGACGAAGCCCGCACGCCGCTGATCATCTCCGGCCCGCTCGATGACCGCTCCGACCTCTACAACACGATCGACACCTTCATTCCGCTGCTGTCACCGGAGGATTACGAAATCGATGAAAAGCAGCGCTCGGCGAACTTCTCCGAAGTCGGCACCGAGAAGCTGGAAAACCTGCTGAAGCAGGCCGGCCTCCTGAAGGGCGCTTCGCTCTATGACATCGAGAATGTCGCGATCGTCCATCACGTCAACAATGCGCTGAAGGCCCACAAGCTGTTCCAGCGCGACAAGGATTACATCGTCCGCAACGGCGAAATCGTCATCATCGACGAATTCACCGGCCGCATGATGCCGGGCCGCCGTTATTCGGAAGGCCAGCACCAGGCGCTCGAAGCCAAGGAAAAGGTGCAGATCCAGCCGGAAAACCAGACGCTGGCCTCGATCACCTTCCAGAACTATTTCCGCATGTACGACAAGCTTGCCGGCATGACCGGTACGGCTCAGACGGAAGCGGAAGAATTCGGCAACATCTACAACCTCGATGTTCTCGAGGTGCCGACCAACCTGCCGATCAAGCGTATTGATGAAGACGACGAGGTCTACCGGACCGTCGAGGAAAAATACAAGGCGATCATCGCCGAGATCCTGGACGCTCACAAGCGCGGCCAACCGGTGCTCGTCGGCACCACCTCGATCGAGAAATCGGAGTTTCTGGCAGAGCTGATGCGCAAGCAGGGCTTCTCGAACTTCCAGGTTCTGAATGCCCGCTACCACGAGCAGGAAGCCTATATCGTCGCCCAGGCCGGTGTGCCGGGTGCCGTGACGATCGCCACCAACATGGCCGGCCGCGGTACCGACATCCAGCTCGGCGGCAACCTCGACATGCGTATCGAGCATGAGCTTGGTGAAGTCGAACATGGTCCCGAGCGCGACGCCAAGGTCGAGGCAATCCGCGAAGAGATCAAGCAGCTCAAGGAAAAGGCGCTTGCCGCCGGCGGTCTTTACGTCATCGCCACCGAGCGTCACGAAAGCCGGCGCATCGACAACCAGTTGCGCGGCCGTTCCGGCCGTCAGGGCGACCCCGGCCGTTCCAAGTTCTATCTGTCGCTTCAGGACGACCTGATGCGCATCTTCGGCTCCGACCGCATGGACAGCATGCTGCAGAAGTTGGGCCTCAAGGAGGGCGAGGCGATCGTTCATCCCTGGATCAACAAGGCTCTGGAGCGCGCGCAGAAGAAGGTCGAAGCCCGCAATTTCGATATCCGCAAGAATCTTCTGAAGTACGACGACGTCCTGAACGACCAGCGCAAGGTCATCTTCGAACAGCGCGTCGAGATGATGGAAGCTCCGAATATTTCCGAGACCGTTTCCGACATGCGTCGCGAAGTGGTCGACGATCTGGTCACGACCCATATCCCGGAACGCGCTTACGCCGAACAGTGGGATGCCGCCGGCCTGAAGACGCAGGCCGCCAACATCCTCAATCTCGACCTTCCGATCGAGGACTGGGTGAAGGAAGAAGGCATCGGCGAGGACGACATCCGCGAACGCCTGATGGAAGCCACCAATGCTGCCTTCAATGAGAAGGTCGAGCGTTTCGGTCCTGACATCATGCACTATGTCGAGCGCCAGGTCGTCATGCAGACGCTCGACCATCTGTGGCGCGAGCATATCGTCAATCTCGACCATCTGCGTTCCGTTATTGGTTTCCGTGGATATGCCCAGCGCGATCCGCTGCAGGAATACAAGTCGGAAGCCTTTGAGCTCTTCCAGTCGCTGCTCAACAACCTGCGCCAGGCCGTCACCGCGCAGCTGATGCGCGTCGAGTTGGTGCAGCAGGCTCCGCCGCAGCCGGAACCGCCCGTCATGCAGGCGCATCATCTGGACCCGACGACCGGCGAGGATGAATTTACGAACACGACCTATCAGGCGCTTGAGATCACGGTTCCGCCGGAAAACCGCAACCCCGACGATCCCGCGACCTGGGGTAAGGTCGGCCGCAACGAAGCCTGCCCCTGCGGCTCCGGCAAGAAATACAAGCACTGCCACGGTGCTTTCGAACAGGTTTGAGAATGGCGCCTTCGGGCGCCATTTTCTTTCGTCTTTCTCCCATTTTTGGACATCAGCCACAGGTACTCTGGTAATCGTCGCAATACCGTTTCTTAACCCTGCTCTGGCAAGACTTGTCGGTGCGAATGCCCTGCCCTTAGAGTTTTGCGTGTTAAAATGGCGGTCATAGAAACAGCGGAAAAGATGCTGCCCGCAGGGCTGCGGCCGATCGCCGGCCGTGCGTTGCGCATGCTTGCCGCAGTGTTGACCGAACGGGGCGACAAGGCGACCGCGCAGCGCATGGCGTTGACCGCCTTCTCGATCCGCATCCTGAGCGCCGCACTCGCTTTCCTGTCACAGATCGTGCTCGCCCGGCTGATGGGTGAATATGAATACGGCATCTTCGTCTTCGTCTGGGTGCTGATCGTCCTCTGCGGCGATCTTTCCTGCCTCGGTTTCCACACCGCGATCGTCCGCTTCCTGCCGCAATATCGCGCGGCCGGTGCCTTTGCCGAAATCCGCGGCCTGACGGGCACTGCCCGCATCTTTTCAATGCTCTCGGGCACGACCGTTCTCATCGCCGGCATGCTCGGCCTGCATTTCTTCGGCGACAGGATCGAAAGCTATTACCTTGTGCCGATCTTCCTCGGCCTTATGGCCATGCCGATGATCGCGCTCGGCGATATCCTCGAAGGTACGTCACGGGCCAACCATTGGCCGGTCATGGCGCTCAGCCCGGTCTACATCGTCAGGCCGATCCTCATTATCCTCTTCATGCTGGCTGCCATCCTCTTCGGCGCGCCGCACACGGCGGTTACCGCCATGCAGGCAGCCCTTGCGGCAACCTTCGTCACTGCTCTCGGCCAGTACGCTGCCACGCTCTACCGGATGCGCAAGCACTATGATGCCGGCCCACGCAAAGTGGATTTTCTGGAATGGCTGGGTGTCGCCTTCCCGATCTTCCTGATCGAAGGCGTGAGCTTTCTGCTGACCAATTCCGACGTCATCGTCGTCGGCATCTTCCTGGAGCCACATGACGTCGCGATCTATTTCGCAGCCGCCAAGACCATGGCTCTGGTGCATTTCATCAATTTCTCGGTGAAAGCTGCCTCCGGCCCCCGCTTCTCCTCCATCATCGCCGAAGGCAACCAGACCGATCTTGCGGCCGCCGCTGTCGATGCCGCCCGCTGGACGTTCTGGCCGGCTCTCGGCGTCGGTCTCGCGGTCGTGGCGGCCGGGCATCTGCTGCTGTCGCTTTTCGGCGGTGCCTTCACGGCTGGTTACATGCTGATGGCGATCCTGCTTGCCGGCATCCTCGCCAAGGCGCTGGTCGGTCCCGCCGAGACGCTTCTGATGATGGCGGGCAAGCAGAACCTCTGCGTCGCTCTCTATGCCGGAGCGCTCGCCGCCAATGTCGGCCTCAATATCCTGCTGATCCCGCACTACGGTATCGTCGGCACGGCGATCGCCACGGCCTCCGCCATGGCCGTAGAAGCGATCCTGCTGCATGTCTTCGTGCGCCGCGCGCTCGGCTTCACGCTTTTCGCCTTCGCAACCCCTTCCGCCGCAACGCCAGAAATGAGAGCCCGATAGATGGTACGCGTACCACCCATCACCGAGAGCACCGACAGCATCGCGAACCGCATGGTTCACGATCTTGCCGCGCTCAAGTTCGAAGCGCCACAGGCCGAAGCACGGATCGAAATCGGCCGGCCGGGCCGTGAACTCTGCCTTTACCCCGGCAAGCTCGGCTACGATCTGCAGGAGGAACTGGACTTCCTCTCCAACCGCGCAATGGAGCCGAACGTCTTCTTCAGCGGCCGTTTCCTGGCGCCTGCCATGCCTCGGCTGGAAGACCGGCAGGTCAATTTCGCCATTATCAGAGATCAGAACGAACATCGCAGCCGCATGCGCCTGCTCATGCCCTTCTCGGTCGACAAACCCGGTTTCGCCGTCGGCCCGTCGATCATCCGCGGCTGGGCAAACAGCTTTGGTCCGCTCGGCACCCCCTTGGTCGATGCCGAGGACGCGGCCGAGACGCTGGACAATCTCTTCGAGGGCCTGATCACGCCGGACCTCGGCCTGCCGGGCACGCTGGTGCTGCCGGACGTACGGCTGAACGGCATCTTCGTGCGCATGGCAAAGGCGGTGGCGCTCAGCCGCAACCTGCCGTTGACCATCGCCAATCCCTATGAACGGCCGATGCTGCAGAGCGATGACGACGCCGTGGTCTATCTCGGCCGCACCGTATCCTCCTCTCATTTGCGCGAGATGCGCCGCCAGTGGCGGCTGCTCGAAGAGCTCGGCACGGTCGTCCACACCGTTGCCCGCCAGCCTCGCGAGATCCACATGCGCTTCGAGGAATTCCTGGCGCTGGAGGCCGGCGGCTGGAAGGGCAAGCGCCGCAGCGCGCTTGTGACCGACCGCTATCACACCGCCTTCGCCCGCGAAGCCGTCTCCAACCTGGCGGAAGTCGACGCCGTACGCATCCACACGATCGACCTCAAAGGCAGGGCGATTGCCTCGGTCGTCGTGCTGATGATGGGCGGCGAGGCCTATACCTGGAAGACAGCCTATGACGAGAGCTATTCCCGCTATTCGCCGGGCAAGCTGTTGATGAGCGAACTGACGGAATGGCATCTCGACGACGCCAATGTCATGCGCTCGGATTCATGCGCCGTCTCCGATCACCCGATCATGAGCCGCTTCTGGCAGGAGCGCGAGGAGATGGGCACGCTGGTGATCGGCCTGACGCAAAATGGCGACCGCGACATGCGCCAGGTCGCCGCCCAGCTTCACATGTACCGCAGCACCCGCAACATGGCGAAAATGCTGCGCGAGAAGATCATGTCGCTTGCCGGCCGCGGCTAATCTTCTGCCGCAGCCCTTTCCCGCAACAGCCGGCGGATCACCTTGCCCGTGGTCGTCAGCGGCAGGGCATCGACGAATTCGACCTCGCGCGGATATTCGTGCATCGAAAGCCGCGTCTTCACCCAGTCCCGGATTTCCACTGCCAGTTCTGCATTCGGGCTGTAACCTGGCGAAAGCACGATATAGGCCTTGACGATCTCCGTACGCAGCGGATCGGGCTTGCCGATGGCCGCCGCAAGCTGCACGGCCGGATGGCCGATGAGACAGTCCTCGATCTCCGCCGGCCCGATGCGATACCCCGACGACGTGATCACATCGTCGTCGCGGCCGGCGAAGGTAACATAACCTTCCTTGTCCTGCCGGCCGATATCGCCGGTCAGCAACCAACCCTTGGCATATTTCCTCTCCGTCGCGTCAGGATCGTTCCAGTAGCCGAGGAACATCACCGGGTCGGGACTGGCAATGGCGATCTGCCCCTGCTCGCCGATCGGCAGCTCATCACCTTCATCGCTGACAACAGCCACTTTGTGGCCGGGTGAAGCACGCCCGATCGCTCCGGCCTTCGTCACGCCGAAGGCAGCGCTGGAGGACAACACGAAATTACATTCCGTCTGCCCGTAGAATTCGTTGACGATGATACCGAGCGTGCGGCGCGCCCATTCATAGGTTTCACGTCCCAGCGACTCGCCCGCCGAGCCGACGGTGCGCAGTACGAGATCATATTTCGAGCGCGGTTCCTCGACGGATTTCAGGAGGCGCAGCGCCGTCGGCGGAATGAAGGCGTTGCGCACCTTCATCTCGGCCATGATGCGATAGGCCATGTCGGCATCGAACTTCTGAGCCGGTGACGAGACGACAGGCACGCCGAGCAGCAGGCTCGGCAGCAGCGCATTGAGCAACCCACCGGCCCAGGCCCAGTCGGACGGCGTCCAGACCTTGTCTCCGGCCTGCGGGAAACCTTCATGGGCGAACTGCATACCGGGAATGTGGCCGGCGAGAACCCGGTGACCGTGCAGTGCGCCCTTCGGCGGCCCCGTCGTGCCCGACGTGAAAATCATCAGCGCCGGCTCATCCGGTCCCGATTGCGCGATGTCGAAGACAGGCGGATAGGCCGAAACCAGATCGGCAAAGCCGAGCGTGCCAGCCGAGGCTCCCTCGATGCTGACGACATGTTGAATGTCGGGCAGACGATCGCGGATCTGGTTGATGCGTGCAAGCCCGAAGCCGTTGGTGACGACAGCTTTCGCACCCGCAGTCTTCAGCCGGTATTCCAGCGCCTCGACCCCAAAGAGCAGCGCAAGCGGCAACGCGATCGCGCCCATCTTGTAGATCGCCACATGCGAAATGACCGTCTCGAAGGATTGCGGCAGGAGCAGCGCCACACGATCTCGCCTGCCGATACCAAGTGCTGCGAGCGCGTTGGCGAGGGACGAGGAGCGAGCGGCAAGTTCGCCGTAGGTCAACGACAGGTGATGGCCGTCGGGGCTGAAATGCTCGAGGCAGACGCGGTACGGATCACGCACGGCCCAATCGTCGCTGACGGCGCGGCCGATATTGAAATCCTCTGATATCTGCCAGGAGAAATCGCGGTAGAGCGTGTCGTATCGATCGCCGGGCGGCAGTTTCATAAGCATGATCCAGTAGAATGCTGCACCAGCTAACACCTCACCGTGCAGATGCGCAAGCGATGTAATCCGCAAGGATGAGACGACATTCCGCCCGCTCATCACGTATTATTGCGCTAACGGCAGAACACATTCTCCGCGTGCTCACTGAGACTTCGACGATTTCTGCACTACATCATGCGCATGCGTCTGGGGAGTCGCTGAAGTTCATTACGGAGCACTTTCATGGAATATGTAAAACTCGGGAAGACCGGTCTCGAAGTCTCGAAGATCTGCCTCGGCTGCATGACCTATGGCGATCCCAACCGCGGAAATCACGCCTGGAGCCTGCCGGAAGAGGAAAGCCGCGCGCTCCTCAAACAGGCGATCGATCTCGGCATCAATTTCCTCGATACAGCCAACACCTATTCCAATGGTTCCTCCGAGGAGATCGTCGGCCGCGCAATCAAGGATTTCGCCAAGCGCGAGGATATCGTACTCGCGACCAAGGTGTTCAACCGCATGCGGCCCGGGCCGAACGGCGCCGGCCTGTCGCGCAAGGCGATCTTCGACGAGATCGACAACAGCCTGCGCCGCCTCGGCACCGACTATGTCGACCTCTACCAGATCCACCGCTGGGACTACACGACACCGATCGAGGAAACGCTGGAAGCCCTCCATGATGTCGTAAAGGCCGGTAAGGCGCGTTATATCGGCGCCTCCTCCATGTATTCCTGGCAATTCGCCAAGGCGCTCTACATTTCCCGCCTCAACGGCTGGACAGAATTCGTCAGCATGCAGGACCACCTGAACCTGCTCTACCGCGAGGAAGAACGGGAAATGCTGCCCTTCTGCGAGGATCAGAAGATCGCCGTCATTCCCTGGAGTCCGCTTGCCCGCGGTCGTCTGACCCGTGACTGGGACGAGACGACCAACCGCAGCGAGACCGACGAATTCGGCAAGACGCTTTATAGGCAGGCCGAAGATGCCGACCGCAAGATCGTCGAGAAGGTCGCCGAGATCGCCAAGGCCCATGGCATCTCCCGCGCGCAGGTCGCCACAGCCTGGATCCTACAGAAGAGCGCCGTTACAGCACCGATCATCGGCGCATCCAAGCCGAACCACCTGAGGGATGCCGTCGGTGCGCTGACGGTGAAACTGAGTGCTGAGGATATCGCCGCGCTCGAAGCCCCCTACATTCCGCACGATGTCGCCGGCTTCAAATAAGCCGCCGTCCCGCCGCTTGAAGGGTGGTTGAGGCCCGCAGGCGGCGATCCGATCACGCCCGCCAAACACCGAAGATCATAAGACAAGTAGTTTCAAGTGTGATAGATCGCACACGGTTTAAGGTTGCTGCTCCGGGTCGAGCTTGCGGCGCATCGTGACCAGAAACTGTTCGGCAAGTGCCCGGTCCTCGACCGCCCGGGCAAGGATAACGGCTCCCATCATCGAGGAAAGCGTTGTCGTCGCATTAGCGCGGCGCGCCTCCCTGGTTTCGCCAGGCATAATATCCTGGAGCACATCGACCAGCGTCGACAGCCCTTCGCTGAAAGTCGCGCGCACTGCGCCTTCGCTGCGGCTGACTTCCTGGATCAGCGAGGCGAACACGCAGCTTCCGCCGGGATCATCGACCGTACGCCAGTGGATGTAGTGATCGAGAAGCGCCTGCAGTGGCCGGTCGGGGTGGTCGGCAATCTGCTCACGCCAGCGCTCTTCCACGCGCTCGATCAGCTTGCGGCTGACCTCCAGCGCAAGATCGTCCTTCGATTCGAAATGGCCGTAAAACCCGCCATGCGTCAGGCCAGCAGCCTTCATGATGTCGGCAACACCGACGCCGTCGAACCCGTTTTCGCGGAAGAGCACGCTGGCAGCCGTCAGGATCTTCTCGCGGTTTTCTGCAAATTTTTCGCGGCTGACCCGCATTTTTTGTCTCCGGAAATGGTCGCTTGACAATTTATATGATGTCCATCATCAATACGCAACAAATATGATGGCCGTCATCTAAAACACTCTTGTATGGTCCCCACGTCACAAACGGAATTTGCCCATGGTCTCTGCAGTCCTTGCATCATCCCTTGCCCGGCGAAACATTCACTATGGATGGGTCGTCGTCGCTGCCACCTTCCTGACCATGCTGGTAACCGCTGGCGCAATGGGCGCGCCGGGCGTCCTCATCAAGCCGCTGCAGGATGAATTTGGCTGGGAAACCTCGCAGATCTCGTCTGCCCTTGCCATCCGCCTGATCCTCTTCGGCCTGATGGGTCCGTTTGCAGCAGCCTTCATGAACTATTTCGGCGTCCGCAAGGTCATCGTCTTTGCGCTCGCGCTGATCGGTGCAGGCTTCATCGGCTCGTTGTTCATGACCAAACTTTGGCATCTGCTGGCGCTCTGGGGCATCGTCGTCGGCTTCGGCACCGGGCTGACGGCAATGGTACTGGCGGCCACGGTTTCCACACGCTGGTTTGTCAAGCATCGCGGCCTCGTCGTCGGTATGCTCTCGGCAAGTTCGGCAACCGGCCAGCTCGTTTTCCTGCCGCTGATGGCGGAATTGACCGAACGCTATGGCTGGCGCGCCACGGTCTTCTTCGTCTGCGCCATGATCATGGTCGCCGCCCTTCTCGTGCTGCTCTTCATGCGTGACCGTCCCTCGGATGTGAATCTGCCCTCGGTCGGCGAAACCCAGGTTGCGCCGGCTCCGACGCGCGGTACCCTCGGCGCAGCACTTGCAACGCCGATCACGGTTCTCAGGGACATTTCAACGACATCAACCTTCTGGATCCTATTCGCCACCTTCTTCATCTGCGGTCTCAGCACCAACGGCCTCATCCAGACGCATTTCGTTACACTCTGCGGCGATTTCGGTATCATGCCGGTCGCAGCCGCCAGCGTTCTCGCTGTCATGGGCATTTTCGATTTCTTCGGGACGATCGGTTCCGGCTGGCTCTCCGACCGCTTCGACAATCGCTGGCTGCTCTTCTGGTATTACGGCCTGCGCGGTCTCTCGCTGCTTTTCCTGCCCTTCAGCGATTTCAGCTTCTACGGCTTGTCGATCTTCGCCGTCTTCTATGGCCTCGACTGGATCGCCACCGTGCCACCGACCGTCAAGATCGCCGCCGACCGCTTCGGCCGCGAAAAAGCCGGCCTCGTCTTCGGCTGGGTCTTCGCCGGCCACCAGCTCGGTGCTGCAACCGCGGCCTATGGTGCCGGCCTGTCACGTACGGCCCTGGAAAGCTACCTGCCCGCTTTCTTCATCGCCGGCGCCTTCTGCCTGCTGGCCTCGATCCTGGCGATCACGCTGAAGAAATCCGGCCTTACCGGACCGGGCGCAACGGTCGCCCACTAAACACCGAATTCGAAACAGCTAAACTTCGCCCGCCGTCTTGCACGCGCGGGCGAACGCATGTTAGACAGCCGCCTCGTATTTCGCTGCCCCATTGGCGGAATTGGTAGACGCGCTCGACTCAAAATCGAGTTTCGAAAGAAGTGCTGGTTCGACCCCGGCATGGGGCACCAAATATCTCTTAAATGGCTTTATGCTTCGCCCGCGCCCCGAGGGGCGAGGGCATAAGCCTTGGTGATCGATGTTGAGATTCCAGCGAAGTGGAATGCCGAGCCCTCAGTTCAGTCTTTAGTCACAACGGCGCACCGTTTTTGTGACAGTGCCTTCGTCGGTCTGACGGGTGATGCTACGCGTGTAACAGCGGTCACGGTCCCGATCGCGCCAGCGATCCCGTTCGCGCACCGCGCCGAACGTAATGCCGCGATCGCTGATGGTAACGCCGGGGCGAGCCCGGTCACGGTCATAATGGTCATAACGGTCATATCCGTCATAGGAGCGCTCGCGGGTGACGGTCACGCTGTCTGCCATTGCAGGCGCTGCAGCCGAGCCCAGGGCAAGGGCAGCGATTGCGCAGTTGATGATGATCTTTCGCATCTGTCTTCTCCTTGTCTTCATGTAGAGGCAACGACACGCAAGCTTAGTGGTTCCGCCCAAAAAGTCGGCCATTTAGGCCTAATCTATTCAAATCAACTCTTTAACTTTGCCGGCGCTTCATCCTAAAGTGCCGGCAGCGGGGCATTTTGAGAGGGCTGATGCATCAGGAAGCGGGACTCATTGCGACGGTAGCCATAAGCTTCGTCTTTGCGGCGGTTCTTGGCTATTGCGCCGACAGGCTGCGACTGCCGCCACTGGTCGGCTATCTCTTCGCCGGCATTCTCATGGGACCATTCACACCGGGCTTTGTGGCCGACACGGAGCTTGCGAGCCAACTCGCCGAAATGGGTGTGATCCTGCTGATGTTCGGCGTCGGCCTGCACTTCTCCGCATCCGATCTTTTGGCCGTGCGCGGTATCGCCGTACCGGGCGCCATCGGCCAGATCCTGCTTGCCACTCTACTCGGCGTCGGTCTCGGCGAACTCTGGGGCTGGAGCCTCGGCGCCGGCATCGTCTTCGGCCTCAGCCTTTCGGTCGCCAGCACGGTCGTGCTTCTGAAAGCGCTGGAAGAGCGCAACCTCGTCAATACCGCCGGCGGGCGCGTGGCTGTCGGCTGGTTGATCGTCGAGGATCTCGCCATGGTACTGGCGCTCGTGCTGTTGCCGGCGCTCGCGGAACTTCTGGGCGGGCATGCAAGCGACGCCACCTCGCATGGCCTTGATCTGCCGCTTTCTGCCACCATCGCACTCACCTTGCTGAAAGTCGCATCATTTGCCGCCATGGCGATCTTCCTGGGGCCGCGCATCGTGCCCTGGCTTCTGACGCTGATTGCCCGTACCGGCTCGCGTGAACTCTTCACGCTCACCGTGCTCGCCATCGCGCTCGGCATTGCCTTCGGTTCGGCGGCAATCTTCGGCGTTTCCTTTGCGCTCGGTGCTTTCTTCGCCGGCGTGGTCATGAGCGAATCCCATCTCAGTCATCGCGCCGCCGCCGATTCCCTGCCGCTGCAGAATGCCTTCTCTGTGCTGTTTTTCGTTTCTGTCGGCATGCTCTTCGATCCGTCGATCATTGTGCAGCACCCTCTGGCTGTGATCAGTGCTCTGGCACTGATCATCGTCGGCAAGGCAATCATCTCCTTCGGCATTGTAGCCCTGTTGCGCTATCCGATCGGCATGGGCCTGACGGCAGCCGGCGGCCTTGCCCAGATCGGCGAATTCTCCTTCATCCTCGCCGGTCTCGGCGTTTCGCTCGGGCTCCTGCCGCATGAAGGACAGGATCTGATCCTCGCCGCCGCGATTCTCTCCATCACACTGAACCCGATCGTCATCTTCGTAGCGGAGAAGCTAAACCGCAACATCAAGGTGAAGTGGCCACGCCTCTACGAAAGCTACGGCCGAAGGAACCAGGATGCCCTGGCACGGGAACTGGAAAAGATCAGGGCGCTCGGCGAGGAGCGCGCGCGCCAGCATCATCTGCGGATCCAGCAGTTGGTCGAGACCTTCCCGCTCTTTTCCGAAGCCGACGAGGATGCGCTCGAGGAACTGCTCCTGCTGTTCAACCCCAAACTCGCCTCGCCCGGCGAACGCGTCATCCGCCGCGGAGATCGCGGCGACAGCATGTATTTCATCTCCTCCGGCGCGGTCGAAGTACGGCTGGCAAGCGGAGCAGTGCGGCTGGAGCCTGGTGCCTTCTTCGGCGAAATGGCGCTGCTCAGCGGCGGACGCCGCACGGCCGATGTCATCGCCGTCGATTTCTGCCAGTTCGAAGTGCTGGAGCGGCGCGACTTCAACATGTTCATGTCACGCCATCAGCACCTGCGTGCGATCGTCAGCGAAATGGCACAGAAGCGCACCGAGATGAACGTGATGCGCCAGCAGTGGGAAAAATCCATGGATCTGTCATAAAAAACGCCAAGGCACGCAGGCCGCAGCGCTCAGGCAGGTTCCATCAAGGTAGGATCACTTGTTATCCGGGCAAGCGTCGCTCGTCGGGGCACCGCTGTTCCCACACATCTCACGATCAGCAGGCAGACCTGATCACACTGTCGCGATGTCGTCCATCTTCGGCCAGTAGAGATCCGAAGTGTAATCGGCCGGAATCGGATCGAGCCTGGAAATCGCCTCGGCGGCAAAATCGATCTGCATGGCAAGATATTTGAGCACGGCCGGCATCGGCGCACCGACGGCAAATTCCATGACCCGTGATTGGCTATAGCCGCTGGCACCAAGGCGCCGCGCCGCCTCGCGGCGAACATCCTCACGATCCGGCCTCCGGCTCTCGGCTTCGCTGTCCTGCTGTTCGGCCACGCCGAGCCCGCCCTCTATTACCCTCAATCGCATGGCATGCCACCCAATATTTCGACTCGTATAAAGCTTGCCGCAGATTCGCCGGATTGCCATCTCGCGAAATCTTGGGAGACATGCCCACGACAGATCACAAAAATTTTTCAACGAGAACGCCCGGAAGCCGCAGGCCGAGCATTTACAGCGTCATGATCGCCCCCTAATGCTTTGTGCATCGCAACAAGGAAAGGAAACGGATGCTCCGCAGACTTTACGACTGGACCATGTCTCTGGCCTCGAAAAAATCGGCCGAAGTCTGGCTCGCCGTCATCGCCTTCGTCGAAAGCTCCGTCTTTCTGGTCCCCGCTGACGTGCTCTTCCTGCCGATGGCGCTCGCCAAGCCCGAGCGCTCCTATCGCTATGCGATCGTTGCCACCATCGCCTCGGTACTCGGCGGCATAGCCGGCTGGGCGCTTGGCTACTACGCTTATGAGACCGTCGCGCGCCCGGTTCTGGAGTTCTATGGAAAGCTCGATCAGTTCGAGCAGATGAAATCCTACGTCACCTACGGGACCATCCTGCTGCTGCTCGTCACCTCGGGTCTGGCGCATCTGCCACCAATCAAGATCGTGACGATCCTGTCCGGCGTCATCCATGTCAGCCTGCCGCTCTTCATCGTTTCGGCGATCATCGCCCGCGGCGCCCGCTTCCTGTTCCTTGCATGGCTGCTGCGCCGTTACGGTGAGCCGATCCGCCATTTCATCGAGAAGCGTCTCGGCCAGATCGTCGGCATCGGCGCGGCGGTCGTGATCGTGCTATATCTAGCCTACCGATACTTTGCCCACTGAGCCAACTTCGCGGAGTTCCGCCATGAATGCCACCACCTCGCCGCTTGCCCGCCCGGGCTTCGCTCTCTCGCTGCTGCTTGCCATCGGCATGGCCGTGGTGGTCGGAACGGCCCTCGGCTTCCAGTATATCGGCGGTTACATTCCCTGCGCACTCTGCCTGCTGCAGCGTCAGCCCTATTACTACGGCATTCCGATCGCGATCGTCGGCGCGGTGGCCGCCCTCGTCGGTCTGCCCAACTGGATGACGCGCGCCATCATTCTTGCCGTCGGCATCCTGATGCTCGTCGGCGCAGGCATGGGCGTCTATCACGCCGGCGTGGAATGGCATTTCTGGCCCGGCCCCGCCACCTGCTCGACCACGGCCAGCAGCATGACCACCAATGCCGGCGATCTCCTAGGCGAGCTGAACACGATCAAAGGCCCGTCCTGCACGGATGCAGCACTGCGGGTTCTCGGCCTGTCCTTTGCAGGCTGGAATGTGATTGCGAGCCTGATCCTCGCAGCCTTCGCATTCTGGAGCGTGAAGAAGACAGCGTAAGCGCTTAAAGCAGGTCGCGCAAAAGTGCGCAGCGGTTTTGCGATGACGACTGCATAAACCAAGGACTTTGAATCAGGGCTGCAGCTCGGTATCCCAATAGAGGTAGTCGAGCCAGCTGTCATGCAGATAGTTCGGCGGGAAGAGCCGGCCGTTATTGTGCAGGTCCTGCACAGTCGGCTGGTACGGCTTTTGCGCCGGGAACATGCCTGCCTGCTTCGGAAGCTTGCTGCCCTTGCGCAGATTGCAGGGCGAACAGGCCGCCACGACATTCTCCCAGGTCGTCTCGCCGCCATGAGCGCGCGGGGTGACGTGGTCGAAGGTCAGATCGTCATGAGCGCCGCAATACTGGCACTCGAACCTGTCGCGCAGGAAGACGTTGAAGCGGGTGAAGGCGGGATTGCGGGACGGCTGAACATAAGTCTTGAGGCACACGACACTCGGCAGCCGCATCGAGAAGCTCGGTGAGGAAACCTCGTGCTCATATTCCGCGATGATATTCACACGGTCGAGAAATACCGCCTTGATCGCGTCCTGCCAGGACCAGAGCGACAAGGGATAATAACTCAGCGGCCGGTAGTCAGCGTTCAGAACGAGCGCCGGCAGGGCCTGTGGGGAGACTGCAATCGTCAAGGAGCCCTCCTGGATCGATTCGGCATCTGCACCTGTATATTAGGCCGGTTGTTACAGGATTGTGAAGTCCAATAAATTCAGGGAATAAAGGCGAATCGAGGGACAGTGCCGTTAGAGCCTTTCCTGATTGGATTGCAGCATTCTGCCGGGGCAGGTTTGTGTCAGGGCAAAGATGCCCGGCCCTAGCTGGTTTGCAAGCAAACCACCGGGGTTGGCTGAAACGGGCCGTCTGATCGACAGGCCGGCTTGGCCGTAGATCTGGGATACGACGCGCGCCGGCCGGTCGACCATCCGACTCCGTTTGAGCCAACAGAATGCTGCAATCTAATCAGGAAAGGCTCTAACCGATCGGCAGCACGTCCCGACGCATTTTTGCGGCGTAATAAGCCCAGAAAAGCCGGGCTGCCACAGAGCGCCAGGGCGACCAGATTTCTGCAAGCCCTGCAAGCACTTTGGCCTGCGGGCGCTCCACGAGACCGAATGCCGCAGCAACCGCTGCCTGGAGGGCCACATCACCCGCCGGAAAAACATCCACATGCCCGCCGCAGAACATCAAATAGACCTCTGCGGTCCATGGCCCGATTCCCTTCTGCGCCGTCAGTTCCGCGAGCGCCTCGGCGGGCGGTTTTTGGACCAGGGCTTGCAGATTGATTCGTCCGGAAGCGACGGCTTGCGCAATCCGCGTCAGCGTGTCGGCCTTGGCACGGGAAAGCCCGAATTCGCGCCAGGCTTCGGGATGAAGCAGTATGTAAGTCTCCGCGCTCAGCGATCCGCTCTCGGGCTGCATCCGCCGCCAGATCGCCTCCGCACTGGCACGCGAGACCATCTGCGAAACGATGATATGGGCAAGGCCGGCAAAACCCGGCTCGCGCAGCCTGAGCGGCACAGGCCCCGCTTCTTTGGCAATCGAAACGAGCCGTGGGTCGAGAACAAGAAGAGCGGCGAGCCCCTCCTCGATATCCTTTTCATTGCTGATGACCTGCACCTTGCCTCGCGATCGCTTCAAATCCGTGCCAGAAGAAAGCATGATCACGACACCGCGTCAAAAACCCGTCTTCCGTTTCGCGCCGAGCCCCAATGGACCTTTGCATCTCGGTCACGCGCTGTCGGCTTTCCTCAACGACGACATGGCAAGAGCCATAGAAGGCCGGCTGCTGCTGCGCATTGAAGACATCGATCTGACGCGCTGTACACCCGAATTCGAAGCCGGCATCTACGCCGATCTCCAATGGCTTGAGATCGAATGGGAGCAGCCGGTGCGCCGCCAGTCGGAACATTTTTCCGAATATCAGGCAGCCCTTCATTCGCTGATCGAACGCGGATTGGTCTACCCTTCCTTCCTGACGCGCGGCGAGGTCAAAACCCGCGTTGCGGCTTACGAGCGGGTAAACCGCCCCTGGCCGCGCGATCCCGACGGCACGCCGCATTATCCCGCTGATGACCGCGACCGCAGCGAGGACGAGCGCGGCACAATGCTGGCCTCCGGCCTGAAACATGCTTGGCGTCTGGACATGCACCGGGCAATGGATCTGGTCGGCGAACCGCTGTTCTGGACGGAAACCGGCGACGAAAGAAAAGGTGAAATCCTGGCCGAGCCCGCCGCCTGGGGCGATGTCGTTCTCTCGCGCTCGGATGCGCCCTCCAGCTACCATCTGTCGGTCGTCATCGATGATGCGCTGCAGGGCGTGACCCATGTCGTGCGCGGCCTGGACCTTTTCCACGCCACCTCGGTGCACAGGCTGCTGCAGAGGTTGCTCGACCTGCCGCAACCGGCCTATCACCATCATCGCCTCGTCGTGGACGCAGATGGTCGGAAGCTTTCCAAAAGCCAGGGCGATACCGGCCTTGCGGACCTGCGTGCGAAGGGACTGTCAGTTGCCGGTATTCGCCGCCTTGTCGGACTTTGAATCGGCAGCGCGGTCACGCCCGACCACCGAGAAGGTTCGCGAGAAATTGCGCAGCACCCGGAACTTCATCAGAGCCGCATTGATCTCCGCGCCGACGATGAAGATGACGCCCACCATGTAGAGGAAGATGAGTGCGATCATGACGGACGCCAGACCGGCATAGGTGGCAGTGTAATTGGCGAAGGTCGCCAGATAATAGGCGAAGATCAGCGCGCCGACGAGCCAGGACAGCAAAGTCAGAAACACGCCGGGAATGACATCGAAGACACGGCGCTTGCCGGCGGGCAGCCAGAGATGGACGACGAGCAGGGCGATGGTGAGCATGACGAGCGTACCATAGATGCGCCAGCCGAAAACGATTTCGAGTGTGTCTACGATGATGGGCAGCCATTGACGGATCGTCGCAGGAAGCCATTCGAGACTGTCGTTATGCAGCAGCCAATCGCGCGCGTAATCGAGGCCGACAGGAACCGCCACGAGCAGAATGCTGATGGCCGCGACAATGATGACTGCGACAAGGACATAGCCGAGGCTGAAAAGACGTGTCAGGTACCATGGCCTGGTTTCCTGTACTCGATAGGCACGGTTGAGCGAGATGCGTAGCGCCTCAACACCGTTCGAAGCAAAATAGGCGGCCGCCAGCACAGAGATCGTGAGAAGCCCGCCACGCGGGATTGTCAGAACTTCGACGAGTTGATCCGAAAGCGGTTTGGCGATGGCCGCCGGCCAAGTGTCGAAGATGAAATGGATCGCGTAATTCGAAAACTGGTCCGCACCAAGAAAATTGGCAAGCGCCGTCCCGAAGATCAGAAAGGGGAAAACCGCAAGCAGGCTGGAGAGCGCCACATGACTTGCCATGGCAAAGCCGTCATCGTCAATGAGGTGGCAGATGGCGTCGTAGACCACGTCATAGAGCGTGCGCAGGGCTTTCGGCATTCGGCTTCCCAATGGTATCCTTCCGGCGAATATGGGAAATGAGTCCCATTTTGTACAGGAATCATTGAATGGCCGACCAGCGCACCATCGTCGTGACCGGATGCTCTTCCGGCATCGGCGCTTATTGCGCGCGCGCCTTGAAGGCGGATGGCTGGCGGGTCTTTGCGACCGTGCGCAAGACCGATGACCTAACAGCGCTGGAAGCCGACGGCGTCGAAGCCTTTCTGATGGACTACACGCAGCCCGACACAATCTCGGCTCTGGTGGGCGCCGTGGCTGAACGCAGCAACGGCCGGATCGATGCGCTGTTCAACAACGGTGCCTATGGGCAGCCGGGCGCGGTCGAGGATCTCTCGACGCAGGCGCTGCGCGACCAATTCGAAACCAATGTCTTCGGCTGGCACGAACTGGCCAGGCAGGTCATTCCTTTCATGCGCCGGCGCGGCCAGGGCCGTATCGTGCAGTGTTCCTCGATCCTCGGCCTAGTGCCCTATCGCTATCGCGGCGCCTACACAGCCTCGAAATTCGCGCTCGAAGGCCTGAGCATCACCCTGCGCATGGAACTGCAGGGAAGCGGCATTCACCTCAGCCTGATCGAGCCGGGGCCGATCACCAGCCGCTTCACGGCAAACGCGTTGGCGAAGATCAAAGAACATATAGACCTGGAAAACTCGCCCCATGCCGTCGAGTACCGCCGGCAGCTTGCCCGCCTTGAAGGCTCAGGTCCGGTGAACCGCCACAAACTTGGCCCCGAGGCGGTCTATGCAGTATTGACGCGTGCATTGAACTCGAAAAATCCGAAGCCACATTATCCCGTAACGACTCCGGCCAAGCAGGGCATATTGCTGAAGAGGCTGCTTCCGGCCGACCTCTTCTACCGCCTGATGCGCTGGACGGACTGAAAAAGAAAAGAGATTGCCATGTCCACGGTCACCTACGTCATCGCGATCATCGTCATGGGCCTCGTTGCCCTGGTGCTGATCCGCGGCCTGTTCAACATGATGAAGGGTGGCGATGCGAACCTTTCCAACAAGCTGATGCAGCTTCGCGTGCTGCTGCAGGCGATCGCCGTCATCCTGATCATGCTGACGCTCTGGCTGACCGGCGGCGGACGCCCGAGCTGATCCGAGAGCAGGCAATGGTAAAGCTCAACAAGATCTACACCAGAACCGGCGATAACGGCACGACCGCGCTGGTCTCTGGCCCACGCCGCACCAAGCACGATCTGCGTGTCGAAGCCTACGGCACGATAGACGAAACCAATTCGGCGATCGGCGTCGCAAGATTGCATACGACGGAGCTAGCCGAACTCGACGCCATGCTGGCGCTGATCCAGAATGATCTCTTCGATCTCGGCGCAGATCTCGCCACGCCTGAAACCGGTGAGCCGCCAGCCTACGAGCCGCTGCGTATCGTAGAGAGCCAGGTCATCCGCCTGGAGCAGGATATCGACAGGCTGAACGCCGACCTTGAACCGCTGAAATCCTTCGTTCTTCCGGGCGGCAGCGCCGCGGCCGCCCATCTGCACCTTGCCCGCACGATTGCGCGCCGCGCCGAACGGCTGATGGTAGCGCTTACCCGCAGCGATGGAGAAATCGTGAGTGCCGCGGCACTCCAATACGTCAACCGCCTCTCCGATTTCCTGTTCGTAGCCGCCCGCCATGCAAATAATGATGGCAAGGCGGATGTGCTTTGGGTTCCTGGAAAAAACAGGTAGGTTCGCAGCCATCACGATCGCCCGGGGGCAGGCCTTCATGTTCATACCACTACACGATGCCAATACGCTGAAACACATCAGGGTTCAGTGGGTCACACTCGGCCTGATGGCGGCGAACATCGCCGCCTGGATCTTCACGACATTTGAAAGCGAACAGGCCGCGCAGGCCGCAACCGTTGGCCTCGGTTATATTCCAGCCGTCGTCTTCGGCTATCGGGAGCTGGCGCCGGGACTGGAAATCGTGCCGGAAACGGCAACCTACATCACCTACTCCTTCATCCATACGAGCTTCTGGCATCTTGCCGGCAACATGATCTTCCTCTGGGTCTTCGGCGACAATGTCGAGGATGCGATGGGGCACCTGCGCTTCCTCGTCTTCTACCTCGCCTGCGCTGCGGCCGGCGCCCTTTGCCATGGCCTGCTGATGACGACGTCGGAAGCACCGCTCGTCGGCGCATCGGGTGCGATTTCAGGCGTGGTCGCTGCCTATCTCATGCTGCATCCGCGCGTGCGGGTCTGGGTCCTGGTCTTCTTCCGTGTGCCATTGCCGCTGCCGGCTTTCATTCCGCTCCTGCTCTGGGTCGGCCAGCAGTTCTTCATGCTGCTGATCGATCCCAACGGCAACGTCTCCTGGGGTGCGCATGTCGGCGGCATCATCGCCGGCGCCCTGCTCGTGCTTGTGCTGCGCCGGCCCAACGTCCCGCTCTTCGACCGTCAGATCGTCACGCCGCGTGCCGTCCGCGACCAGCCGATCCCCGTCCGCGTCACCGCCTCAGGCATGCCCGTGCCGCCGCGCCTGCCCTGGGGGCGGGACAAGCTTTAATATTGACGTGAACGTAAACGTTAATATATTGCCATTCAAATCGACCGGCCGCGTCACGGAAGCGTTGTATTTGGAGGAAAAACGCGTATCCATGTCGCCATTCGACAATCGGAGCGGCGTCCAAGCGCGCATTTTCCCAGACGTCTCTGTTGAAGGCCCATCTCTGTTCGAAGGAAGGACCCCATGAAAATTCTCGTCCCAGTCAAGCGCGTTGTCGATTACAACGTGAAGATCCGCGTCAAGCCGGATGGATCGGGCGTCGACCTTGCCAACGTCAAGATGTCGATGAACCCGTTCGACGAGATTTCGGTCGAGGAGGCCCTTCGCCTGAAGGAAGCCGGCAGGGCCGAGGAAGTGGTCGTCGTCTCGATCGGCCCCGCCAAGGCCGAGGAAACACTTCGCACGGCGCTTGCCATGGGTGCCGACCGCGCCATCCTTGTCGAGACCGATGATGCCGTCGAACCACTCACCGTGGCAAAGATCCTCAAGGGTGTTGCCGACGCTGAAAAGCCGGGTCTGATCATCGTCGGCAAGCAGGCGATCGACGATGATTCCAACCAGACCGGCCAGATGCTCGCGGCCCTCCTCGGCTCCGCCCAGGCGACTTTCGCATCCAAGGTCGAAATTGATGGCGACAGCGCCACCGTCACCCGCGAAATCGACGGCGGCCTGCAGACGATCAAGGTCAAGCTTCCGGCCGTCGTGACGACCGACCTGCGTTTGAACGAGCCGCGCTACGCAACGCTGCCGAACATCATGAAGGCGAAGAAGAAGCCGCTTGACAAGAAGAGCCCGGCTGATTTCGGCGTTTCCACCGCGCCGCGCCTCAAGGTGCTGAAGACGGAAGAACCATCCGGCCGCAAGGCGGGCGTGAAGGTGAAGTCGGTCGCCGAGCTTGTCGACAAGCTCAAGAATGAAGCCGGCGTCCTCTAAGGTTCGAGAAAGGAATTACGACCATGGCCATTCTTCTTCTGGCTGACCACGACAACGCAACCCTTTCCGACCAGACTGCCAAGGCCCTGACGGCTGCGTCTCAGATCGGTGGTGACATCCACGTTCTCGTCGCCGGCAAGGGAGCAAAGGCTGCCGCCGACGCGGCTGCCAAGCTTTCCGGCGTCTCCAAGGTGCTGCTCGCCGAAAGCGACGAGCTCGCCAACAATCTCGCCGAGCCGCTTGGCGACCTGATCGTCTCTATGGCCAGCAGCTACGACACGATCGTCGCCGCTGCGACCTCCACCGGCAAGAATGTCATGCCGCGCGTCGCAGCTCTGCTCGACGTCGCCCAGGTCTCCGAAATCATCGAAGTGGTTTCGCCCGACACCTTCAAGCGCCCGATCTATGCCGGCAACGCGATCCAGACGGTGCAGGCGAGCGACGCCAAAAAGGTCATCACCGTGCGCACCGCTTCCTTCGCCTCCGCTTCCGGGGGCGGCTCGGCTGCCGTTGAAGCAATCCCCGCCGTTTCCGGTCCGGGCCTTTCGAATTTCGTGTCCGACGCGCTGTCGGCCTCCGAGCGTCCGGAACTGACCTCCGCCAAGATCATCATTTCCGGCGGCCGCGCGCTCGGCTCCGCCGAGAAGTTCAAGGAGGTCATCCTGCCGGTCGCCGACAAGCTCGGTGCAGCCGTCGGCGCCTCGCGTGCCGCCGTCGATGCCGGTTACGCCCCTAACGACTGGCAGGTCGGCCAGACCGGCAAGGTCGTCGCCCCGCAGCTCTACATCGCCTGCGGCATCTCCGGCGCCATCCAGCATCTCGCCGGCATGAAGGACTCGAAGGTCATCGTCGCCATCAACAAGGACGAGGAAGCTCCGATCTTCCAGATTGCCGACTATGGACTTGTGGCCGATCTCTTCGACGTCCTGCCGGAGCTCGAAAAAGCCCTCTGATCGGGCAGATTGCCTTCTTTTCGCACTTGCGAATGACTGGAAAATTGTCTTCTATCGGTCTACTACTTTTGCCGGGCGATCTTTCGTCCGGCAATTTCATATAAAAATACCGGCAGCGCGGGGGTGGTGCCGGGCGGGGGTTGGAGATGAGTGCGGTGTTGAAGAATATTGGTATCATCGGTGCGGGTCAGATGGGCTGCGGCATCGCGCATGTTTCGGCCGCCGCAGGATATAAGGTTCACATCTACGATCTCTCTCAGGACCGCATTGAATCCGGCCTTGCCACCATCAACGGCAATTTTGCGCGCCAGGTGACGAATGGCAAGATGACTGACGAAGAGCGCAGCGCGGCGCTTTCGCGCATCACCGGCTCCGCGGATGTCAACGACCTCGCCCCTTCCGATCTCGTCATCGAGGCGGCGACCGAGGATGAAAACGTCAAGCGCAAGATCTACACGCAGGTCTGTCCGGTGCTGAAGCCGGAAGCGATCCTTGCCACCAACACATCTTCACTGTCGATCACCCGGCTCGCGGCGGCGACCGATCGCCCCGAGCGCTTCATGGGCATCCATTTCATGAACCCGGTGCCGGTCATGAAGCTGGTGGAACTGGTACGCGGCATTGCAACGGAAGAGACGACCTTTTCCGCCGCCCGGGAATTCGTCGCGTCGCTGGAAAAGACCGTCACGGTCGCCGAGGATTTCCCGGCCTTCATCGTCAACCGCATCCTGCTGCCGATGATCAATGAAGCGATCTATACGCTTTACGAGGGCGTCGGCACTGTCGATGCCATCGATACCGCCATGAAGCTCGGCGCCAACCATCCGATGGGTCCGCTGCAGCTTGCCGATTTCATCGGCCTCGATACCTGCCTCTCGATCATGCAGGTGCTGCATGACGGTCTCGCCGACAGCAAATACCGCCCCTGCCCGCTGCTGGTGAAATATGTCGAGGCTGGCTGGCTTGGCCGCAAATCCGGCCGCGGCTTCTACGACTATCGTGGCGAAACACCTGTTCCGACGCGCTAAGCTGGCCATAGCCTGAACAGGCGAGTGGAACAAATGCCCGCGACGTGCTTTCCTTGCCGTGAACGGAAGGAAAATGCCATGTCGAGCGAATTGCCGATGTTCCTGCTGCAGTGCTGCGTCCTGATCGGACTTGCAGGCGTTTTCCTCATTCGCGGCGCCGGCGACCCCTGAAGGCCGCTCCTACAAACCTACAGCACCCTTGATCAGCGCCTTGGCGTCCTCGCTGTCCCACGCAGCCGGACCGTTCATGGCGGAGATCAGGCAACCCTTGTCATCCAACAGCAGAGTGACCGGAAGGCCGAAGGCAAGGCCTTCCTTCTTCAAACTGTTGAAGACGCCGATCGTGTTGTCGCGATAGAGCTGCAGCGCATCGACACCGATTTCGCTGAGAAACGCTTTCGGCTTCTCGTCGTCGCCGGTGTCGATATTGACCGGCACGACTTGGAATTTGTCGCTGCCCATTTCCTTCTCCAGCGCATTCAGCGCCGGCATCTCCTCGCGACATGGCACGCACCATGTGGCCCACAGATTGAGAAGCACCGTCTTGCCCGAGAAATGATCGAGCGTCATCGGCTTGCCGTCGGGACCGTTGAAGGCCACGGTTTCAAGCTTCTTCGGCGGGTTGGCAGCGACCATCGCGGCGACCTGACCCTTCATGAGCGGCGTCAGACTGGCGGCGCGCTCCTTCGTCAGCGGGCATTCGGCCGAGGCGGCATCACCGACGCCATTGCCAATGCCCGTCTCCTTCACGTATACCGCTGCCGCACCGGCAACAACGCCTGCAACGGCGGCGATTGCGATCAGTTTCACGGACGGCAGGCCGAAGGGTTTTTTCGTCGTCATTACATTCTCCAGGACGGGCATCTTCCATGGCCGAGGACAACACGGACACCAAATCCTCCAACCAGATGTGGGGCGGACGTTTCGCCTCCGGCCCCGATGCGATCATGGAGGAGATAAATGCCTCGATCGGTTTCGACAAGAAGCTGTTTGCCCAGGATATCCGCGGATCGATCGCCCACGCCACGATGCTTGCTCATCAGGGCATCATTTCGGCTGACGATAAGGACAAGATCGTTCACGGGCTAAACACGATCCTGTCAGAGATCGAAAGCGGCAATTTCGAATTCTCCCGCCAACTCGAAGACATTCACATGAACGTCGAGGCCAGGCTTGCGACCCTGATCGGCCCGGCCGCCGGCCGCCTGCACACGGCCCGCTCGCGCAATGATCAGGTAGCGCTCGACTTCCGCCTCTGGGTGAAAGAAGAGCTGCAGAAAACCGAGGCCATGCTCACCGATCTGATCGCAGCCTTCCTCGATCGTGCCGAAGAACATGCCGACAGCGTCATGCCCGGCTTCACGCATCTGCAGACCGCTCAGCCGGTCACCTTCGGCCATCACTGCATGGCCTATGTGGAAATGTTCGGCCGTGATCGTTCACGTGTGCGCCACGCCATCGAACACCTCGACGAAAGCCCGATCGGTGCGGCAGCGCTCGCCGGCACCGGCTACCCGATCGATCGCCACATGACGGCCAAGGCTCTCGGCTTCCGCGAGCCAACCCGCAACTCGATCGACACGGTTTCCGATCGTGACTTCGCCATCGAATTCCTGGCGATTGCCGCGATCTGCGCCGTGCATCTGTCGCGCCTTGCCGAGGAGATCGTCATCTGGTCGACGCCGCAATTCGGCTTCGTGCGCCTTTCCGACGCCTTCTCCACCGGCTCCTCCATCATGCCGCAGAAGAAGAACCCCGATGCGGCCGAACTGGTGCGCGCCAAGACCGGTCGCATCAACGGCTCGCTGATCGCCCTGCTGACGATCATGAAGGGCCTGCCGCTTGCCTATTCCAAGGACATGCAGGAAGACAAGGAACAGGTCTTCGATGCCGCTGAAAGCCTGGAACTGGCGATTGCCGCCATGACCGGCATGGTACGCGACATGACGATCAACACGATCAGAATGAAAGCGGCCGCCGGCTCCGGTTATTCGACGGCGACCGATCTTGCCGACTGGCTGGTGCGCGAGGCAGGCCTTCCGTTCCGCGACGCCCATCATGTCACCGGCCGTGCCGTCGCACTTGCCGAAAGCAAGAGCTGCGATCTCTCGGAGCTTCCGCTCGCCGATCTGCAGGCGATCAATCCCGGCATCACCGACAAGGTCTATGACGTTCTGACGGTCGAAGCTTCTGTCGCCAGCCGCAAGAGCTTCGGCGGCACGGCGCCATCGGAAGTCAGGAAGCAGATCGCCTATTGGCGCGCCCGCAACTGACGCATATCCCGGCGGACCGGAAACTGGTTCACCGTTCGGAAATGCGCACGGGACGAAGCTTCAATAATCAGGGTGCACAAGGCAGATAAACTTCGCTATGAAGGTGCCAGCCAGTGCCCGATATGAGGATATCCATGCAGACGAGCTTGCCGCATTTCATCCGCCTTACGGTGGTTCTTGCCGTCATCGGCCTTGCCGTTGCCGGATGCGGCCGCAAAGGCGACCTCGATCCGCCGAGCGCCAATGCCACCAAGGGCGGCGATATTTCCAAGCCGACGAAACAACCAGGCTCCGTCGACAAGCCTTTCCTTCTCGATCCCCTTCTCTAAGGCCGGACTCCCGTGAACCATTTCGAGTATCGCGACGGTATTCTCTACGCCGAGAATGTTTCCGTTCCTGAGATCGCCAAGGCGGTCGGCACGCCTTTCTACGTCTATTCGACAGCGACGCTCGAGCGCCATTACCGGGTCTTCGCTGAGGCCTTCTGCGATGTCGATTCCATGGTCTGTTATGCGATGAAGGCCAATTCGAACCAGGCCGTGCTGAAAACGCTCGGCCGGCTCGGCGCCGGTATCGATGTGGTGTCCGAAGGCGAATTGCGCCGCGCGCTGGCCGCCGGCATTCCCGCCGACCGCATCATGTTCTCCGGCGTCGGCAAGACACCGAATGAGATGGATTACGCACTCGAAGCCGGCATCTACTGCTTCAATGTCGAATCCGAACCGGAACTCGAAATCCTCAACCAGCGTGCCACGCGTGCCGGCAAGAAAGCCCCTGTTTCCTTCCGCATCAATCCCGATGTCGATGCCCGTACCCATGCGAAGATTTCGACCGGCAAGAAAGAAAACAAGTTCGGCATCTCCTGGGAACGCGCCCGGACAATCTATGCCCGCGCCGCCAGCCTGCCCGGCATCGAAGTGACCGGCATCGACATGCATATCGGCAGCCAGATCACCGAGCTGCAGCCCTTCGACGATGCCTTCAAGCTGCTGCACGATCTGGTCAACACGCTGCGTGCCGATGGTCATGACATCCACCATGTCGATATCGGCGGCGGTCTCGGCATTCCCTATAAGGACGACAACAATCCGCCGCCTCTGCCGGACGCCTATGCCTCTGTTGTCAAGAACCAGCTTCGCGCCCTCAACTGCAAGATTGTTACCGAGCCCGGCCGCCTGATCGTCGGCAATGCCGGCATCCTCGTCACCGAAGTCATCTATGTGAAGGACGGCGGCGAGAAGACTTTCGTGATCGTCGATGGCGCGATGAACGACCTCATCCGTCCGACCCTCTACGAGGCTTATCATGAGGTCCGTCCCGTGGTGATTTCGGCTGCCAACGCTCCGCGCATCCGCGCCGACGTTGTCGGCCCCGTCTGCGAGACCGGCGACTACCTCGCGCTCGACCGGGAAATGCCGACCCCGAAGCCGGGTGACCTGCTTGCCGTCGGCACGGCCGGCGCCTATGGCGCGGTCCAGGCGGGCACCTATAACAGCCGCCTCCTGGTGCCTGAAGTGCTGGTCAAGGGCGACGAATTCCATGTGATTCGCCCGCGCCGGACCTATTCGGAACTGATCGGTCTCGATTCCGTTCCAGCCTGGCTGGACTAAAAGTCGCAATCACTTTTTGGCGACCGCATACGAAAAACCGGTATTCACAGGCCCTCGCCCTCGCCTTCGCCATAAAGAGTGTTATCCTTTTCCTTCGCGAGCGTATTGCCCAGCAATCGCCGGAAGCGCCCTCTGTTTCCTGAACGCCAGATCGCGGAGACCGGATTGATGACAAGCCCCGCAAGGCAGAAGAAGAAAGGCGCATTCGCGCTCCAACCCTCTCTGGCACGGCTGGTGGCGGCAAAACGTTTCCTGGCCCGGATCGTGCTTTTCGCCGAGCAGATCCTTCCGCTGCTGATGCCGGCTGTCTGCGTCATCGCGATCTATCTCTCCGTCTCCTGGTTCGGCTTTTTCCGCATTGTGCCGGACTGGCTGCGCATCCTTCTCCTGACTGCCTTTGCTGTTGGTTTCCTCGCTTCGCTGCTGCCAGCGCGTTTTCTTCGCTGGCCACGGGTGAGCGAGGCTGACCGCATGCTGGAAGAGCGCAACGGCCTGCCACATCAGCCCGTCATGGTGCAGGAGGATGAGCCGGCTTTCGATACGCCCTTCTCACGCGCCTTGTGGCGCGAACACCAGACGCGCATGGCGCGGAAGATCGCAACGCTGGACGCCGGCCTGCCGCGGCCCGATATCGCCAGGTACGACCGCTTCGCGCTGCGTGCCATTCCGGCGTTACTCGTCGTCACGGCCTTCGGCTACTCGCTGTCGATCAACGGCGGCTCGGTCGCCGACGCATTTCAGCCTGCACCCGCGCAGGTAACGAGCAATCCGGCCGTGCGTATCGACGCGTGGGTGACCCCGCCCGCCTATACCGGCCGGCCGCCGATCTACCTGACGGCAGATGGCAGCGAACAGGCGGCGATCGGCGTTCCGCAGTTCTCCAGCCTCACGGTGCGTGTCAGCGGCGGCCAGTCGACCGAGAAGGTCATCTTCAGGAAGGCCAACGGCGAAAGCCAGGAAATCGCCGTTCAGGAAGACACCCGGCCACAGCAGCCGACTGCAGAACAGGCCTCAGGTGCAGCCACAGCGCCCCAGTTGATGGCGCAGACGCATATCATGAAGCTTGACGAGAATGGCTCGCTGCAGGCGAACGGCCGCACCTGGAGTTTCGACGTGCTGCCCGACAAGGCGCCGGAAATCGCCTTTGACGGCATGCCACGCCGCGCCGTCAACGGTGCGCTGGAAATCGGCTTCACGGTGAAGGACGATTACGGCGTGCAGGAAGCCCGTGCCGAAATCGTGCCGGTCGAATCCGATCCGGCCGCAACGCCGCTCTATCCGCTGCCGGAATTCCGGCTGGACATTCCCCGCCGCAATGCGCGGGACGGCAAAGGCCTGACGAGCAAGAACCTGACCGAACATCCGCTCGCCGGCAAACGCGTGCGTATCACCCTCGTCGCCAAGGATGCCGCCGGGCAGACGGGTCGCAGCCCGCCCTATGAGATGGTCATGCCCTCGCGGCCCTTCAGCGAGCCGCTCGCTGCCGCCGTTGCCGAAGAACGCCAGACCTTTGCCCTCGACACCCGCAAGATGCCGGAAGCGATCGCGTTGAACGAAGCTCTGACGATCCGGCCCGAGGAGACAATCCCGAACACGACCCACTATCTGCTGATCGAATCAGCACTTGCGCGCATGAAGCTCGCCAAGGGTGAAGAACAGCTCAAGGATACGGCCCAATATCTCTGGGACATCGCCCTCGGCATCGAGGACGGTGACCTTTCGCTTGCCGAACGGCGGCTGCGTGACGCCCAGCAGAACCTTGCCGATGCGCTGAACCGCAATGCGCCTGATGCCGAGATCAAGAAGCTGATGGACGAGCTTCGCAAGGCGATGCAGGACTATATGAACGAGCTGGCCCAGCGCCTGCAGAACATGCCGATGCAGCCCAACCAGAATGCCCAGAATTTCCTGCGCCAGCAGGATCTGCAGCGCATGATGGACCAGATCGAAAACCTGGCCCGGTCAGGCAATCGAGATGCTGCCCAGCAGATGCTCTCCGACCTGCAGCGACTGATGAACAACCTGCAGACGGCCCGCCCGCAGCGCGGCCAGCAGCAGGAAAACAGCCAGCTGACGCAGCAGATGGACAAACTCGGCCAGATCCTGCGCGACCAGCAGAAGCTGATGGAGCAAACTTTCCGCCTCGACCAGCAGCTCCGCGACCGCATGCAGCGTGGCGATCCCAACATGGACGACATGATGCCGGGCGAGGAAGACCAGCAGCAACAGCAGCAGGGCCAACAGGAACAGCAGGGCCAGCAGCCCGGCGACCAGATGACGGCGGAGCAACTGCGCGAAGCGTTAAAGCAGCTCCGCGCCCAGCAGGATGCGCTCGGTAAACGGTTGCAGGAACTGCAGAAGAGCCTTGGCGATATGGGCATGAAGCCGGGCGAAGGTTTCGGTCAGGCACAGCGCGAGATGGAAGGTGCCGGCCGCGACCTCGGCCAGGGCAATGGCAGCAGCGCCCTGGAAGGGCAGGGCCGGGCTCTCGAAGCCTTGCGCAAGGGCGCTCGTGACATGATGAGCCAGATGATGCAGGCACAGCAGGGCCAGCAAGGGCAGCAGGGTCCGAACGGTCAACTCGGCCAGGGCAACCAGAACGGCCGCGATCCGCTCGGCCGCCCACGTCAGACCGATCTCGGGCCGGATATGAACAATGATGTGAAGATACCCGATGAGATCGATGTTCAGCGCGCCCGCGAGATTCTGGACGCTATCCGCGAAAAACTCGGCAACAATCCAACCCAGGCGATCGAGCGACAATATCTCGAGCGGCTGCTGGATATTCAGTAATGCTGGGAGAATGCGCGGCTATTGGCGTGCCGTGAGGCACGCCCGCGTCACAAAATGTCAGGCCACAAGCGCCCGCGCCACGGCTTTGCGGATGTCCGGCAGGGCGAAGGGTTTCGGCACGACATCGATGATCTTTTCGGCGAGGTCGTCGGCCCGTTCGCGCTGTTCGGCATAGCCGGTCATCAGCAGAATTTTCAACGCCGGAAAGGCGTCCTTCGCCTGATGCGCAAGTTCGATGCCGTCCATGACCGGCATACGGATATCGGAAAGCAGCAGGTCGTAACTGCCGCCCTTCAGCTTTTCCAGCCCTTCCGCCCCATCGGCGGCTTCATCGGTCTCATGACCGTCAAGGCGTAGTGCCCGGGCTACGAAAGTACGAAGGGAATCCTCGTCTTCCGTGATCAGAATTTTTGCCATCTGTGCATTGCTCCGTCGTCATGCCCCGCAACGGAGATCGCATGCGGTTCCCTAGCGATCGGTAAACGCGCCAAGCCGATCGACGGGATGGTTAACAAGCCGTCTTAGAGCAGGACGCCTTAAGCGTCACCGGTAACCACGCCGACGAAGGGCAGTTCGCGGAAGGCGTAGGCGACATCCATGCCGTAGCCGACGACGAAATAGTCGGGGCACTCGAAGCCCACATAGTCCGCCTCCAGCTCCTCCTTGCGCTTGACCCGCTTGTCGAGCAGTACGGCGATGGTGACGTTGCGTGCCCCGCGCTCGTAGAGCAGTTCCTTGGCAAACCGCAGCGTGCGGCCGGATTCGAGGATGTCGTCGATGAGCAGGACGTCGCGGTCCTTAACGTCGCTGTCGATGTCCTTGACGATACGCACGCCCTGCGAAACCGTACCCGCGCCGTAGCTTGAGAGCGTGATGAATTCGACCTCGGGAGCAAGGCCCGTATCGTGCAGGGCGCGCAGCAGGTCGGCCGCAAAAATGAACGAGCCCTTGAGCACGGCAATAACCAGGAGGTCCTTTGTCGGGCCGGCGGCGATATCCTGCGCCATGGAATGATTGCGCTCGGCGATCTGCTCGGCGGTGAAGAGCGGCTCGATGTTTTTTCCGCGCACGACAGGCATAAAGGCTTGCTCCACAAAAAAGAAGGGTAAGCCGTTAGCACATTAATTCCGGCGAAACACCCCGAAAGGACAGGTTTTTCCTGCCGATCAACCCAAAAACGCCTCTCGGCGCTCAAGGCATGAAGGAAAGCCGGACCTCAGGCACCTTGCCCCCGGCATGCTGCACGCGAGCGGAAAAGCCGCGGCTTTGGCCGGCGTAGATGGCATCCGTCGGCGGCGTAATGACGATGCTCGCCGTCAGCCGCTCGTCGGCGACGAGATCGGCGCGGATCGGCTGCACCGATTGCGTGACGCCGCTGTCATTCTCGATGATGCCGTTGATGAGCAGGATGCGCATACCATTGGCATCGCGCGGCGTGATCGTGACATGCGAGAAATGAAGGGTCGTTGTGGTGGAAGCCTCGCCCCGCGAAAGGCCGGAGAACCCGCCGGCAAGACCGAAGACCAGAACGAAGAGTGAAATCACCAGCGCCACAAAACCGCGCGCCGACGCGCGCTGCAGCCAGATCTCCATCCCACGCAGGATCGCGGCAGCAGCAAGCAGGACTGGCGGTTCGGTGTTGAGCGGGGCGCTGCGACGGCGATTATCGTTATGGGTCGTATCGTGGGCACCGGCAGACGCGCCTTGCGGCCGCGCCTTACCGACGACAATGAATTCGGCATCGGCAACGTCACCCCTACACGGCATGCGACGGGGCCGCCGGATAGCCGGTTCCGGCGGCAGAAAATCATAGGCTAGGCCGGCGGCCTGTCGTCTGAAGGAGGATGCTTCCATGGTGGCGACCTCTCGGATGTCCACATGGTTTCGCTGCCCAAGACAATCTTGGCATTGAAACGAATCCAGCCCAGTCGTAAATTTCAATGGTTAATGCTTCGCAAAGATCGCCATCAAACGGGCGTCTTTCCGGCAAAATTTACCGGCTGTTAACGGTGTTGGTTAACAAGTCATGCGGTGAAACCACGAAAGACTGAGCTGCCCGTTGATCCACTTCGAGAATGTCGGTTTGCGATATGGTATGGGACCGGAAATCCTCCGGGACCTGACCTTCGACATCCCGAAAAAGTCCTTCCAGTTTCTGACCGGCCCGTCCGGTGCCGGAAAGACCACGCTGCTGCGCCTGCTCTTCATGTCGCTGCAGCCGACTCGCGGCCTGATCCGCATGTTCGGACGCGACATATCCGAGATCCCCCGGCCGGAGTTGCCGCTGCTGCGCCGCCGCGTCGGCATCGTCTTTCAGGATTTTCGTCTTCTCGACCATCTGACGACCTATGAGAACGTCGCCCTGCCGCTTCGCGTGCGCGGCAAGGATGAAAGCACCTACAAGACCGACGTGCTGGAGCTTTTGAAATGGGTCGGGCTCGGCGAGCGCATCAACGTACTGCCGCCCGTACTCTCAGGCGGCGAGAAGCAGCGCGCTGCAATCGCCCGCGCATTGATGGACCGGCCGGAAGTGCTGCTTGCCGACGAGCCGACCGGCAATGTCGATCCGCCGATGGCCAAGCGCCTGCTAAACCTCTTCATGGAACTCAACCGCCTGGGCACCGCAGTGGTGATCGCCACCCACGATCTCTCGCTGATGGACCAGGTGGAAGCCCGCCGCATGATCCTTTCGGAAGGGCATCTCGACATTTATGACTAAGACGCCCACCAGGACCCGCGCAAAGACGCCCGCCGCTGCCCCTGTCCAGCCCAAGCGGCCGGAGATGCGCGTGCGCCCGACAGCACCGATCCTGCCTCCGTCAAACATTCAGGGCAATGCGCTGACGGTGGTGATCGCCATCATGGCCTTCCTCGCCTGCCTGACGCTCGGCGGCGTCAGCATGGTCCGCTCGACCGCGGCAAGCTGGGAAAGCCAGATCTCCAGGGAGATCACCATCCAGATCAAACCTGACGACAACCTGGACATGGAAAAGGCTCTCGTTCAGGCCCGCGATATCGCGCTGACCTTCGTCGGCACCAAGAGCGGCCAGATCGTTGACGAGGCCGCCACCGCACGCCTTCTCGAGCCCTGGCTCGGCAGCGGGCTGGATATCAAGGAACTACCCGTACCGCGCCTCGTCATCATCACCATCGACGAGAGCCATCCGCCGGATTTCGCGGCAATGCGCGACCTGCTGAAAGAGAGCATTCCGCAGGCTTTTCTCGACGACCACCGCACCTGGGTCGACAGGTTGGTTGCGATGGCCCGCACCACGGTCATGATCGGTACCGGCGTCCTGCTGCTGGTTTTCACTGCCATGGTGCTGACGGTGGTCTTCGCCACGCGGGGCGTACTCTCGGGCAACCGTCACATCGTCGAAGTGCTGCATTTCGTCGGCGCCGAGAGCTCGTTCGTCGCAACGGAATTCCAGAAGCATTTTCTGAAGATCAGCCTCAAGGGCTCGGCGATCGGCAGCGCCCTGGCCGCCCTCTTTTTCGCAGGCGCCGGCTTCCTGCAGAGCAGGACGATCGCCACACCCGAGACAGATCAGGCAACGGCCCTCTTCGGTACCTTTTCGGTCGGGGCGCTCGGCTATCTCGGCATCTTCGCGACGATGATCGTGATCGCACTGCTGACAACCGTGACCGCACGGCTCACCGTCATGCGCACGATCTATGAAATCGATACATTGCGCTCCGATCCGACGCGCGCGGACGGTATAGCGAATTAGTGCCGCCATGCCGTTTTGCCATGAAAGCGTCTGTTCCGCGCCGCAATCAGCGTATAATCACGACTCATGACGATGGGCCATACGACACGCAATCCGATTCGCCCGGACCCGGAGCTTGAAGGCCCCGCAAGTGTCCCGCCACGGCGTGGCCCAATCCGCCGCATCTTGCGCTGGATGGGCTTTTCCTGCGTGTTGATCGCTGCGCTGATCTTCGGCGGCTTTTTGCGCTTTGCAGATTCGGTAACGACCCTGAAGCCACCTGCCGAGCCGCGGGCGGACGCGATCATCGTGCTGACCGGCGGCTACCAGCGCATCGATCAGGCCGTCGAACTCCTGCAGGAGGGCGCCGGCAAGCGGCTGCTGATATCGGGCGCGCATCCTTCCACCACGCCAACGCAGATCCGCAAGATGACTCAAGGCTCTGCTGATCTCTTCTCCTGCTGCGTCGATATCGGTTACGACGCGCTCGATACGATCGGCAATGCCGAGGAGGCATCGAACTGGATTCACGCCAAGGGCTACAGGAGCATTCTGGTCGTCACCAACAACTACCACATGCCGCGCACTCTCGCCGAGCTTTCCTATGTCGATCCCGACATTCAATTCATCCCCTATCCTGTCGTCAATTCCGATCTGAAGACGCGCGATTGGTTCACCGATCCGAACGCCTTGCGCGTCATGCTGGCCGAATACGCCAAGCTGCTGCTGGCCGGAGCGCGCAACATCGTCGGCCTGCGCCATACCGGCCTGCGTTCCGCCAACCTGACCGGCCAGAGCTGAGGCTTTTATACGCTACAGCATCGGCCTGAAAATCGGAATCGATTTTCAGAAAGCCTGATGCGTAGATTCAAAGAGTTAGAGCGTCCTTTGTGCGCCCGAATGGACGCACGGCGCTCTAGCGGCAATCAGACGCTTTTTATGACGGGCAATATCGTGTAGGCCGGTCGGCGTGACCGTGCCTCGGGAAAATTTCATGATCGCCCTGCGTTCCGTTCTGTTCAACACGATCTTCTACGCCAACCTCATCATCAGGATGATCGTGCTCTCCCCCTTCTACTTCATCGCGCCGCGCAAGCTCGCCTACAGCGTTCCCAAAAACTGGGCGCGCTCGAACCACTGGCTGATGCGGGTGATCGTCGGCACTACCTTCGAGATCGAGGGTCTGGAGAACCTGCCTGACGGCAGCTACATCATTTCCCCGAAGCATCAGTCCTTTTGGGACACTTATGCACTGCTGCCCAACCTCAAGGACCCGGTCTATATTCTCAAGCGCGAGCTGATGTGGATCCCGCTTTTCGGCTGGTACGCCAAGAGGCAGCGCATGATCCCGGTGGACCGCGGTGCGCGCGGCAAAGTGATGGTGGAAGTGCTGAAGCGCACCAAGCAGGAACTCGCCACCGGCCGCCAGCTAATCATCTATCCCGAGGGCACACGCCGCCCACCGGGTGCCGAGCCAGTCTACAAATACGGCATCGCCCGTATGTATCGCGACCTGCAGCTCCCAGTCGTGCCCATCGTCATGCATCCCGGCCTGTTCTGGCCGCGCCGCAGCGCCATGCGTTATCCCGGTCATTTCAAAGTGCGGATTCTACCGCCCATCATGCCCGGCATGGACCCCGACGCCTTCTTCGCCCATCTGATCGACGTGACGGAAAGCGCCAGCGATCAGCTTCTGATCGACACGGTGGAGCGCAATCCGCATGTTCCATTGCCGCCGACCGCCGTGGAGCGGCTGGCTGAACTGCGCAAAGAGAAGGCCGCGACTGCCTAAGCTGTCGCGCGTAGTCGTGTGATTTCCTCGACCACTTGCTCCAGCCACCGGTCGCGAATACCCATCTCCTTCAGATGGGAAAGCGTATTGAAGACATAGGCATCGTTCGGGCCGGACTGGCCGACCGAGACATCGACGACCCGCGCGGCGGCAAGCGCATCCAGCGCACCGGCATATTGCTCGTGGGCGCGGTCGACCACATAGGCGACCGCCCGCGCAGTGCGGCCATCCGAAAGCTGCAGCGGCAGATGCCGTTCCAGATAGACATTGGTGACGAGTTCGCGGGCGCGCAGATAGTCGATCACCTCGTCCCACTTGTCCGACGCGACACGGAAAGCCATGCCACGACAGGCTCCGCCTCTGTCGAGACCGAGGACGAGACCGGGATTTTCACGATTGCCGCGATGGACGAAGGAACGAACGCAAAGCGAGCGCCGGTAGCCATGAATCAGGGCCTGCGACCGCTCGACGAATTCGAAGCCCGGATTCCACATCAACGAGCCGTAGCCAAATACCCAAAATTCGTCCATATCGCACGCCAGATCAAAATCAGATTTCGCTCTCACCATTGGAGAACATCATGGCAGCGTCAAGCCAATCCGGCAGCGGCCAATATAGCAGCGGCAGGAAATTCTGGTTGCTGGGCGGCGCCATTCTTTTGGTGATCGCTCTCTATACAGGTGGCTGGTTCTACGCCGCCTCCGCGCTGAAACAGACGGTGCTGACCGCCATCGCCCCCCGCGCCGATACCGGCGTCAGCGGTGAATGCTCCGATATCGAATTCCGCGGCTTCCCCTTCCGCATCGGGCTCTTCTGCTCGAAGGTGGATGTCGACGACAATGTCAACGGCATCTCCGCCACCTTCGGTGCGCTCCGCTCCGCCGCCCAGGTCTACGCCCCTGGCCACATTCTGTGGGAACTTGACGCACCGGCTGAAATCCGCACCGCGCAGGGCCTGACGGTCAATGCCCAATGGGACAATCTGCAATCGAGCCTCACGACGAAGGCGCAGGGCATCGACCGCACCTCCACCGTCATCGGCGGGCTGAAGGCCGTGGCTGTCTCCTCCTTTACCGGGCAGACTGTCAATTTCGATGCCGCCCGCACCGAGATCCACCTGCGGCAGAACGGAGCGGATCTCGACGGCGCGATCTCGGTCGAAAACGCCGATGCTGTGGTCAAGGACTGGCCGCAGGTCTTCCCGAAATTCTCCGCGAGCGCCGACCTGACGCTGACGGGCAAGGCCGGAATGATCGATGGCACCGACAAACAGGGTATTCACGGTTCTCAGGGCGAGCTTCGCCGTATCGTCGCCGACATCGGCGACGGCAAGGTGATGACCATCTCCGGCCCCTTCGCTTTCGACGAAAACGGCTTCCTTTCCGGCAAGTTCAAGCTGGAGATCGAACAGCTCGGCCCCTGGGGTGAAAGCATCAAACAAACCTTCCCTGACATGGCCTCGACCGTCGATACGGCGACGAAGCTCCTGAAGGCGCTTGCCGGTGGTGGCGACAAGGTTTCCGTCGATCTGGTCGTCGATCACGGCAATGCAACTGTGAGCGGCTTCATTCCGCTCGGCAAGATCCCGCCGGTTTAATCGAGCTTCTTGAGAAAGAAGACTTCCGGCACCGTCTGGATGCCGGGCAGTTCGATCGATCCGGTTTCAGAAAAACCGTTGCGGCGATGCCAATCGTGCGGACGGCTTTCATCGCACTCGCTCGAGGTCATCAAAAGACGCGCACCGCTCTCGCGCATATCCGTTTCCCAGGCGAGAAACAGCGCCGTGCCGACACCGCATCGGCGATGACCATCCAGCACTCGGATCATTTCCATATAGGGGATCCTGCCCCAGAAGCGGGAGAAGCGCAGGAAGCCGACAATCTCACCTTGCTCGCGGGCAACAAGATATTCGCCGAGATCGATGCAACGCGAAATCCAGGCCTCGCCGACATGGCTGTCTTCGCGAAGCAGCCATTCCTTGTCCGTCTGGCCAGGCTTCGCAATCTCCACCATGACTATTTCTTTTCCAGCGGGTGGGGGCGGCCGAAGTCCGGCGCATCCACGTCCTGGCCGGCCTGGACGATCGAACGGCGGATGGCACGGGTGCGGGTGAAGAGTTCGAAAATCTTGTCGCCCTCGCCCCAGCGGATCGCCCGCTGCAGATAGGCGAGATCTTCCGAAAAACGCGCCAGCATTTCCAGGATCGCATCTCGGTTATGCAGGCAGACGTCACGCCACATGGTCGGATCGGATGCGGCCAGACGCGTGAAGTCGCGGAAACCGGAGGCGGAATATTTGATGACTTCCGATTCCGTCACGGTCTCCAGATCGTCGGCCGTACCGACAATATTGTAGGCTATGAGATGCGGCAGGTGCGAGACGATCGCGAGCACCTTGTCGTGATGCTGGGCGTCCATTTCGTCGACTCGGGAGCCGAGCGCTTCCCAGAAACTGCGCAGCGTCTTCAGCGCGGTCGGGTCGGTTCCTTCGAGCGGCGTCAGGATGCACCAGCGCTCCTGGAACAGGCCGGGGAAACCCGCATCCGGGCCGGACTTTTCCGTACCCGCGATTGGATGGCCGGCAATGAAATGCACATGGCTGGGCATGTGCGGCTGCATCTGGGCAATCACGGAAGCCTTGGTCGAACCGACGTCGGTGACGATCGCACCCGGTTTCAGATTGCCGGCGATCTCTTTCGCCACACTTTCGGAAGCGCCGACCGGCACCGACACGATGACGAGATCGGCATCCTTAACCGCTTCCTCCGACGAGGTCGTATAGCGATCGCCAAGCGCCAGTTCTTCGGCACGCTTCAGCGTCTCCGCGCTGCGCGTCGCGACGACCACCTCATTGGCTAGGCCCAGTCGCTTGATGTCATGAGCAAGCGAAGAGCCGATCAGGCCGATACCGATCAGGGTGATGCGATTGAACTGCACTGTCATGCCTTACGTCCCATGAATTCGCCAAGCGCCTCGATGACGCCGCGATTGGCTTCTTCCGGACCGATGCTCATGCGCAGCGAGTTCGGAAAGCCGTAGCCGCGCACTGCGCGCAGGATATAGCCGCGGCTCGTCAGGAACTCATCGGCATCCGCCGCCCGCTTGCCGTCGACATCGGGGAAATGGATGAGAACGAAGTTGGTGACCGATGGCGTGACCTTCAGACCGATGGCCTCGAATGCGCTCGTCAGCTTTTCGATCCACATCTGGTTGAAGGAAACGGCCTCCTGAACGAAAGACTGGTCGCGAATCGCCGCGGCACCCGCAGCGATTGCCGGCGCATTCATATTGAACGGCCCGCGCACACGATTCAGCGCATCGATAATCTCGGCCGGCGCATACATCCAGCCGACACGCAGCGCCGCAAGGCCATAAACCTTGGAGAAGGTGCGTGTCATGACGACATTGGCGTTTGACGAGACGACCTCGATGCCGGCTTCGTAGTCATTGCGGCGAACATATTCCGCATAGGCTGCATCGAGCACGAGGATGACATGCTTCGGCAGGCCGTCCTGCAGGCGGCGGATCTCGCTGACGGGAATATAGGTGCCTGTTGGATTGCCGGGATTGGCTATGAAGACGATCTTCGTCTTGCCCGTCACCGCAGCAAGGATCGCATCGACATCGACCGTATGGTCCTTTTCCTTGGCCACGACAGGCGTCGCACCCGCGCCCATGATCTGGATCTTGTAGACGAGAAAGCCATGCTCGGTGATGATGCCTTCGTCGCCGGCGCCGAGATAGACGTGGCAGAGCAGCCCGAGCAGCTCGTCGGAGCCGTTGCCGCACAGGATGTTTGCCGGGTTGAGGCCGTGCACTGAAGCGATCGCCTCGCGCAGCTCGTGCGCCTGACCGTCGGGGTAACGTTCGAGATTACCTGCGGCCGCCTTGAATGCTTCGATCGCCTTGGGGCTGGCGCCGAGCGGCGTCTCGTTGGAGGAGAGCTTGTAGACGCGGGCGACACCCGGCGCATGCTCCTTGCCCGGCACATAGGCAGCGATATCCAGAATACCGGGACGCGGAACGGGCTTGCTCATCTCAACGCTCATGGATCGACCTTGGAAATTGCCGGAAAGCCGGCGAAAGACTTGAGTGCAATTAAAGCGGAATGGCGATTTTGTCGAGGGCTGCAGCGCCTAGAGCATTTCCTGGTCAGATTGCAGCATTCTGCCGGAGCAGGTTTTCGTCAGGGCAGAAGCGATTGGCGAAGGGCATACCTCCAGGTACGTCCGAGCCGATCGCTTCTGATCCTGGCGGAAAGATGCCCGGCCCTAGCTGGTTTGCAAGCAAACCACCGGGGTTGGCTGAAACGGGCCGCCTGATCGACCGGCCGGCTTGGCCGTAGATTTGGGCTACGACGCGCGCCAGCCGGTCGACCATCCGACTCCGTTTGAGCCAACAGATTGCTGCAATCTGACCAGGAAATGCTCTAGCGGCTGCGCGTGGTCGGCACGCCATGCGGCGCAAGGACCGGCACAAAAACGCGGCGTGAAGCACGCGCGGCAACAGGAAGGCCCTGATAGAGCCGTTTTTGCGCCTCGACGATGATGACGCCCGAAAAAGCCGGCCAGAGCGTGCGGCCGATCCGCTCGAAGCCGCGGCGCAGGCGCAGCACCGCGCGCAGTTTCGATGGCGGGAAGAACAGCGCCTCGGCCGTGGCGCCTGGCGTGAAATTGGTCTCGCGCAGCAGATGGGTCAGCTGACCGCGCGAATAGGGCCGGCCCGAACCGAAGGGCGTATGCTCCATGCGCGCCCAGACACCACGACGGTTCGGCACGACGATGACGAGCCGTCCACCCGGCGCCAGCACCCGCCAGAGCTCCTTCAGCGTCTCGCGCGGGCTTTCGGCAAATTCCAGCGAATGCACCATCAGCACCCGGTCGATAGAGGAATCCGGCAGCGGCAATTCCTCGTCGAAGATCAATGCGGTGGAGGAAAGCGAGCCGACAGGCCAGTTCACTGCCCCTTGCCCCGCCGGCATGAAAGCGAAGGTGCGTTCCGTATCGGCCTGGAACCGGTCGAGAAAGGGCACGGAGTAACCAATGCCCACAAGCCGCTCCTGCGGCAGGCGCACCCAGAGCGACGACAGCGCCATGGCAATCGACTGCTCGGCCATGTGTCCGAGCTCGGAATGATAGAATTGGCGAAGGTCGACGATATCGGCGTGCATTATCCCAAATGTTATCAGTGACCGGTTGGACTTCAAGGCCGGAACCTCTACATTCCCGGTCAGTTCAAGGGATAAGGGATTATTTGAGCAATGAAACCTTTGGAATTAGAAGTTTTTCTCTGCCGCAGCGACAATTTCGGCGTTCTCGTCCATGACCCGGAAACCGGGCAGACCGCCTCGATCGACGCGCCTGATGCGGCAGCCGTGGAAGCCGCTGCCGTGCGCCGCGGCTGGAACATCACCCATATCTTCACGACCCATCACCATATCGACCATGTGGAAGGCAATCTGGCGCTGAAGGAACAATACGGCCTGGAGATCATCGGCCCGGTCAACGAAGCAGTGGCGATCCCCGGCCTCGACAAGACGATGAGTGATGGCGACAGCTTCCTCTTCGGCGACCACACGGTCGACGTTATCGAAACGCCCGGCCACACGGCGGGCCATATCTGCTACCACTTTGTCGACGACAAGCTGCTCTTTGCTGCCGATACGCTTTTTGCGCTCGGCTGTGGCCGCCTGTTCGAACGCCCAGCCGCCGACATGTGGCACTCGCTGCAGAAGCTTGCCGTTCTTCCGGATGAGACCACCGTCTATTTCGGCCACGAATATACGCTCTCCAACGCTCGTTTTGCGGTCACCATCGACCCGGACAACGAGCGCCTGAAAAGCCGCGCGGCGGAAATCGAGGCATTGCGCACCGAAGGCAAGTTCACCATTCCGACGACGCTGGCACTCGAAAAGGAAACCAATCCCTTCCTGCGCGCGGCCGATCCGACCATCCGCCGCAACCTGCTGATGGAAGGCAAGACCAATGAAGAGGTCTTCGCCGAGATCCGCAAGCGCAAGGACAATTTCTAGAGCATGGCTGGCAAAGACCTTACCCCTGAGGACATCATCCGCGAGCTCGGCATGCAGCCCCATCCTGAAGGCGGCTGGTATGTGCAGACCTTTCGCGACGAGAATGGCGGCGCGCGCGGACATTCGACGGCGATCTATTATCTGCTGGCGAAAGGCCAGCGCTCGCACTGGCACCGCGTGCACGATGCCGCAGAAGCCTGGCACTACTATGCCGGTGCGCCTTTGGCGCTGCACCGTTCCGAAGACGGCAGCCACAGCGAGACGCTGAAACTCGGCACCGATATTGCCGGGGGCGAGCGACCACAGGCAATCATCCCCGCCAACTGGTGGCAATCGGCCGAGACGCTCGGCGACTATACGCTGGTCGGCTGCACGGTGGCGCCCGGCTTCGAATTCTCGCAATTCGAGATGGCGCCGCCTGACTGGAAACCCGGCGCTTAAGCCTGTTCCGCCACCGGCTGCATCTGCGGCTTGCGGCGGAACATTTCTTGCGCTGCCAACACCGCGCCGCCCGTGATCAGCAGGCAGGCAAGCACAATACGCCAACTGGGCTCGGCAATGCCGAAGACCGTCAGGATCAGCGTTGAAAGCAGTGGCGCGGCATAACTTGCGGCGCCAAGGATCTGAATATCGCCGTTCTTGACCCCGTAATCCCATGCATAAAAGGCTGCACCGACGGGGAAAAGGCCAAGGCCGACGACAGCAATCCATTCAAAGCCTGTCTCCGGCCAGACGGTTGTCTCAAGACCCAAATGGCAGATCAGCGAAAGCGCCGACGTCGCAAGGCAGAAACCGGTGACGACATCGGTCGAAACGGCATCGAAACGCCGCGTCAGCAGCGAATAACCGGACCATGTGAAGGCGCAGAGAAATGCCGCGCCATAGCCGACGGCATAGGCGCCGTCGAAATCGATGCCGTTACGCCCGACGATCAGGAAGGTGCCGCAAAGACCTGCCAGAGCGCCGACGATGTGATACCAGCGCAACCTCTCGCCCGGCAGCAGCGCCGAACCGACCACGATCAGCAGCGGCCAGAGATAGGCAATCAATCCCGCCTCGACGGCCGGCGCATTCCTGAGCGCCGTGAAATAGAGGAAGTGATAGCCGAACAGACCGGCAATGCCCGTGATCCAGACCTTTGCCGGCTGCCTCAAGAGGACGATGCGCGACGGGTTAAGGATGAGCACGAGAATGCCGGGAATGCTGCCGATGACAAAGCAGATGGCCGAAAGCTGGAACGGCGGCATCTTGCCGGAGGCGGCCGTAAAGAGGGCCAGGAACGACCACATGAGAATGGCCGCAAAACCGATCAACGTTGCTCGAAGCTTCACCCGTCCCCCTCGCGGAGACTTACGAAAGCTCCGTCAGCTGTTCACGCGGCCGTACTTCACAGCCGTGATCGTCACCGTCCCGTATTCCGTGGGAATGCGGACGTAGACCGGAGCATATACATTTGCCGCCTGCGCCTTGGCAAACCAGATTTCCATGCGGTTGCTCTTGCTGAGGTAGACGAGATCCTTGCGTCCCTTCTTATAGCCGGAGCGCGGAATGAAGCGCACGCCGCAGACGGTCGCCTTACCCTTGAACCCATCGGTCGAGAAATCTTCATCGCCCTTCGGCGAAAGCACAAGGTCCATGCGCGTCTCACCGTCGAAGATCGGCAGCTTCTGTGAACAGACATCGGTATCGCCGGTGAAGATGAGGCCCGAGATCGGGTCGAGCACGGCGCGCATATCACCCTGCGTTACCGGAATCCATTCCTTCGGCCGACGCGGCTCCGGTGTGGTGGTGGCCGAAACGATATTGCCGTTGCGGTAGCTGACCTCGTAGGTGCGAACCTTTTTGCCGGTCTTGTAATAGAGGACATATTTTGCCGCCTGCAGCCGGTCATTGCGTACCATCCCCGTAACGCTGGTCTTGGCCAGGATATCGGTGACGAGATCGGCAAGCCCGGCCGATTTGATGTCGCCGTCGATTTTGTAGCTGTGATCGTCTTCGATTTTGGTGAGAAAGGCCGCCCGCGCGATCGTCAGGCCGGCAAGGGCTACCCTGTACTCAGTACGGTGCTGTACTTCGCTCGCACCGGCCGGCAGGGCCAGAAGCGCCGCAAATGCCGAAACTAAAATCCGTCTGCCCAGATGAGCCATGGTGAGAGCCTTGTCCTGCCGGGCCGCTTGCGCCCTTGCACTACGGTCTATACTCCTGCCGCATTGCGAAGAAAACAGCAGCTTTTTGACAGAATTGCGGGAAAGGCCAAGGTTTGGCTTGACGCGCGCGACCGGTCTGACTATAGAACCGCAACTTTCCAATCATGGCCTGATGGATTGCGCAGCTGGTTGTTGCCGGATTGTCATTCAATGGCCCGAGAAAAACAAGAATAGGTGTTCCATGTCCCGCATGTGCGAATTGACCGGCAAGGCAGTCCTGACTGGTAACAATGTCAGCCATGCCAACAACAAGACCAAGCGCCGGTTCCTCCCGAACCTGTGCCAGGTTACGCTGATCTCCGACGCGCTCGGCCAGCGTTACCGTCTTCGCGTTTCGGCTGCTGCTCTTCGTTCCGTCGAGCATCGTGGCGGCCTCGATGCCTTCCTGCTGAAGGCAAACGAAGGCGAACTTTCGATGCGCGCTCGCCTGCTGCGTCGCCAGATCGTCAAGAAGACTGCTGAAGTGGCTGCTGCCTAAGCTCGGCCTCAGTCTTCCAAAAGCTTCGAAAGGCTTGCACGGATAATATCCGGACAAGCCTTTTGCTTTATCAGGCTGGCCCTAGTCCCAGCCCGAAATCTCACTCGAACTGGTGGCATCACCCAGGATAAAAAAATGCTGAAGACCCGCTATACGTTTGCCTATGTCGCCTTGATGACGCTCGTCGTCGTCGCCTCCAACTTCCTCGTCCAGTTTCCGCTGAAGGCGACGGTCGCCGGCATCGATCTCGCCGACATTCTCACCTGGGGCGCCTTTTCCTATCCGATCGCCTTCCTGATCACCGACCTGACGAACCGCCAGTTCGGCCCGCAGGCTGCGCGCAAGGTGGTTTTCGCCGGTTTTGTCGTCGGTGTCGCCCTTTCCTTCTTCACCTCGGTTCCGCGTATCGCGATCGCCTCCGGCTCGGCCTATCTCGCCGGCCAGCTTCTCGATATCGCTGTCTTCAATCGCCTGCGCCGTCAGGCCTGGTGGCGCGCACCGCTCGTCGGCTCGCTGATCGGCTCGGCGCTGGATACGGTGATGTTCTTCTCGTTATCTTTCGCCGCCTTCTTCGTCTTCCTCGGCCCGAACGAACCTTTCGCGCTGGAAAACGCGCCGATCTTCGGCGTCCTCTCGACGGAAGCTCCGCGCTGGATCTCCTGGGCACTCGGCGATTTCGCGGTAAAGATGCTTGTCGGCCTGGTGATGCTGATGCCCTATGGCGCGCTCATGAACGTGCTGCGCCCGATGCAATCCGCTGCGGCACGGTAAATACCGTCCCGCAATCCGCCCTCGGATCGTAATCTTCGCGTTCCCCACCCTTGCTTCTTCTCGCTTTGGATGGAGATCATTTCTGGTCGAGCGACCCAGGAAAACGCTCTGATCATGAATGCTGGACGGGCTGGCTGCAGACCTTGCTGCAACCAGCCCGCACCAACCCAATGGCGACGCGAACTGCAGATCTCACGACGCGTGCGGGCGCCTTGCAATGACCGCCGGATGGCTCAGCACCTCCGCAACGAGTTCTCCGACAGGCCGTGATGAATCGAGCCACAAGATCGGCCTTGTCAGCGTCTTCAGCCACGCTTCATGCCCGACGAGACTTCGACGTTCCGGTCCCGCCGTATCATAGCTCTCTGCCCATTCCATGAATTCGCGACTTTTCACCGCCATGTCACCACCAAGCCTGATCCTGTCGCCGTAACGCTCCTCCTCGCGCTTACGGATACGCTCCATACGCACGATGGGATCGATCCTCAGAAAGACCACCAGATCGTAAAGCGGCTCGAATTCCCCGCCCCATTTCATCGCCGAGCCGGAAAGCACCCAGTCTGCATCGGGAAGCGCCTCTTGCCTGAGCATCGCGATACGCGCCCCGACCTCGCGCTGCGTCGTAAAGGGCGGATCGGTCGGCATCCAGAAGAAATCGTCGGTATCGAGATGACGGATGCCAAGCGTTTCGGCCAGCGCCAGGCCAAGCGTGGACGTGCCGGAGCCCGAGGCTCCCGTGATATGGATGTGCATGATACGCTCTCTTAAAGGGTGATATCCGCGAAGGGACGGACCGGATAGCGCAGAGTTATGACAGCCGTTCGACGGCCGCTCAATCGATGAGCCGGAATTCCAACATCAGATTGCGCTGCAGGATGGAGTGATTGTCGTCAGACACCAGGATGACATGCGTCGTGCCATCGGCTGCCTGGAAGGCATCGAACCCTTCCATATTGTCGATATTGTAATTGAAGTTGCCCTCGACGAGCAACTCGCCGTTCACGATGGCGCCGGGCTTGATGTCTGCTCCCTTGATGCGGCGAATGCGCATGCCGATACCTTCGGCCATGTTGAAGCGCCGCTCCAGAAGCAGCAGGTCGCCACCCGGCAGAAATGCACCGTCAGTCACATCGAAACTGCCATCCTTCTCGACCGTGAACTGCCCCTTCAGCGGCCCGCCCAGAATAGCCGCAAGCCGGTTGCCATCTTCGTCGAGACTGCGCTCCGCCACGATTACGGGCGCGCCTTTCAGCGGGCTCGAGGCGGGAGCCACCACAACGGCTTCAATCGCGCGGTTTGCCCGCATCTCGTCGCGGGGAATGAGGATCCCGATCGTCGACAGGGATCGCGAGTCGAGAAAACCGGGGTTCGGATAGACATCGACGCGATGGTCCTGCTCAAAGGAGACGAGAATCCGGTCGCCATCCAACGCGAGGCCTTCCGCATCCATGTGGCCCTTGCCCTCATAGGTCCGGCCGATGCGATCCCGCATCGGCGTGATCTCGACGCCCGAAAGGCCCGACAGCCTGCCCTTGGCGTCGCGTTCGATGTTGCCGGTCAGCCAGTGCCCGGTATCGAGAACGCCGAGGAAACCCTTGCCGTCAGGCCGCATGCGGATGGAGGAAAGCGAGCCGAAGAGCGAATTGCTCGACACCATCTCCAGCCCGCCGATAAATTCCAAAGGGCCGAAGCGGGTTTCGTTACGGCCGATGTGGAAATCCGAAATCTGCCGGCTGATGATCTTTGCGGGCTCGCCCGCATGAGCGCCAGACAATCCTGTCGCGAGGCCAAGGACGACCAGGGCCGCGCGAGACAGATTTCCAAACGCCATGCGCAAGTTTCCCCGAGACTGTATCAGCCTGCACGGCGCAGGCGACCACCGCGCGGCTGTGCGGCATGATCCTCGAACAGTTCGGCAAGCTGTTCGGTCATGGCGCCGGCAAGCTCGTCCGCATCGACGATCGTCACGGCGCGGCGATAGTAACGCGTTACGTCATGGCCGATGCCGATTGCCAGAAGCTCGACCGGGGAACGCGTCTCGATCTGTTCGATCACGGCGCGCAGGTGCCGCTCCAGATAATTGCCCGGATTGACCGAAAGCGTGGAATCGTCGACCGGCGCACCATCCGAAATCATCATTAGGATACGACGCTGCTCACGGCGGGCAAGCAGGCGGTTATGCGCCCAGATCAGTGCCTCGCCGTCGATATTTTCCTTGAGCAGGCCTTCGCGCATCATCAGGCCGAGATTGGGCCGTACACGCCGCCACGGGGCATCGGCCGACTTGTAGATGATGTGGCGCAGGTCGTTGAGCCGGCCCGGCGTCTGCGGCTTGCCATTCGCAAGCCAGTTTTCGCGTGCCTGACCGCCCTTCCACGCCTTGGTCGTGAAGCCGAGGATCTCGACCTTGACGCCACAGCGCTCCAGCGTGCGCGCCAGGATATCGGCACAGGTGGCGGCAACCGTGATCGGCCGGCCGCGCATGGAGCCGGAATTATCGATCAGCAGGGTCACGACCGTATCGCGGAACTGCGTATCGCGCTCCATCTTGAAGGAGAGCGGTTGCGTCGGATCGATGATGATGCGCTGCAGGCGGGCCGTATCGAGATAGCCTTCCTCGAGATCGAAATCCCAGGAACGGTTCTGCTGCGCCATCAGCTTGCGCTGCAGGCGGTTGGCGAGACGGCCGACCGCACCCTGAAGATGCGCCAGCTGCTTGTCGAGGAAAGCGCGCAGGCGTTCCAGTTCGGCGGCATCGCACAGCTCTTCGGCCGTGATGATCTCGTCGAATTCCTCCGTATAGATGTGGTAATCGACCTTTTCGTTGAAATCGGCAAACGGTGTGTTCGGACGGCGGGTCTCGCCCGGCGTCTCGGAATCGTCGTCGCCTTCTTCCATCATGTCGTCGTCGGAGATCTCGGCGCCTTCGGTCTCGCCGTCCTCCATCTGCTCGTCGGCGACTTCGCTGTCCTCGACGGGGGCCGCATCGCTGCCGGCATCCTCGTCGATCTCGTCCTCGTTCTGCTCGTCGCCCGTCGGCTGATTGTCCTCGTTGGACTGATCGTCGGAGTCCGGATCGCTGTCGTCATCGCCATATTCCTCGGCCATTTCCATGGCCGAGAGCATATTGCGGATGACCTTCGAGAAGGCCTGCTGGTCGTTGATGACGCCGGAGAGATTGTCGAGCTCGCTGCCAGCCTTTTCCTGGATAAAGGAACGCCAGAGATCGAGCACCTTGCCGGCGGAAGCAGGCGGCTTCTGGCCGGTGAGCTTCTCGCGCACCATCATGGCGACAGCCTCACCGATCGGCGCGTCTTCCTGCCGTTCGATGCCGGTGAAATTCGCCTTGGCGTATTTCTCCTCGGTCATGGAGCGCAGGTTCGCGGCCATGCCCTCCATGCGCAACGCGCCGATCGATTCCACGCGTGCCTGCTCGACGGCGTCGAAGATCACGCGGGCATCCAATCCCTGTGGCGCCATGGTGGAATGCACCTTCTCGTCATGGCAGGCGATGCGGAGCGCCATGGAATCGCCAAGGCCGCGGGTAACCGCCAGCTCATGCGCCGTCGGACGCTTGGAAAGCTCCGGCAGGCGGATTCGCTCACCCGTCATGCCCGGACGCTCGTTGGCGAAAGTAACCTCCACCTCGGCATCACCAGCGATAGCGCGCACGGAACCGGTTATTGCCCGGCGCAACGGTTCGACATCAACGGGCGCACCGGGCTTTGCTTTCGAATTGTCTCCGCGAGCTGCCATGATCGACTGGCCTCAAGCCCCCAGCACGATGTTGGCAGCGCTTTCCTTCAACTCCACGCCGAAGGCGCGCTGATAGTGCTCGGCCACCAGCGGACGCTCCAGTTCGTCGCACTTGTTGAGGAAAGTGACGCGGAAGGCGAAGGCGATATCGCCGAAGATCTCCGCATTCTCGGCCCAGGTGATGACGGTACGCGGGCTCATGACGGTCGAGAGATCACCGTTCATGAACGAAGCGCGCGTCAGATCGGCAACGCGGACCATCTTGGAAACCGTATCGCGGCCTTCCTTGTCCTTGCCGAAGCTCTTCACCTTGGCGGCGATGATATTCACTTCGTGATCATGCGGCAGATAATTCAGCGTCGAGACGATCGACCAGCGGTCCATCTGCGCCTGGTTGATCTGCTGCGTGCCGTGATAGAGGCCGGTCGTATCGCCGAGGCCGATCGTGTTGGCGGTCGCAAACAGGCGGAAGGCCGGGTGAGGACGGATGACGCGGCTCTGGTCGAGCAGCGTCAGGCGGCCGGACGATTCCAGCACGCGCTGGATGACGAACATCACATCCGGGCGGCCGGCGTCGTATTCGTCGAAGACGAGCGCGACGTTGTGCTGGTAGGCCCAGGGCAGAATCCCATCCTTGAATTCGGTGACCTGCAGCCCGTCCTTGACGACGATCGCATCCTTGCCGACGAGATCGATACGGCTGACATGGCTGTCGAGGTTGATGCGCACGCACGGCCAGTTGAGGCGGGCGGCGACCTGCTCGATATGCGAAGACTTGCCCGTGCCATGGTAGCCGGAGATCATCACGCGTCGGTTATGGGCGAAACCCGCAAGGATCGCGAGCGTCGTCTCGCGGTCGAAAAGATAATCGGTGTCGAGATCCGGAACATAGGCGTCGCCCTTGCTGTAGGCGGGAACGCGGATGTCGGAATCGATGCCGAAGACCTCCCGGACCGAAACGGTGGTGTCGGGCAGTTCGGAAATATCAAGGTCAATCTTGCTCATCATGTCTCCAAGGCGGGTGACGGCCACCCGGCCACACTATCTCAGCCATTGCGCAACCATGGTGCCGCAGTCTTTGGTCCGCGTTCTTCCAGGGTCGGAACGTCGGCGATACTTCTCCGGGACTGAAACGAAACCTCGGCGGGATAATGACCGCTGGCGAGCATTCTTGAAAGAGTCCCAGACAAGAAACGCCGCGTCCGGAAGGTCGGCAGAGGCAATGTCGGGAAAACACGCAAATATATGCCGCGGTTGCCTGCGGCCTCAGCCGATGTGGACCATACCCGATTGAAGTTTAAGAGCAAGGACGGGAATTAACAAAAACCGTTCTGCTTCAATAATTGATAGGCCTGGATGACGGCGCGGAAACGCTCTTCCGAGCCGCGGTCGCCGCCGTTCGCATCGGGGTGATGCTTCTTGACCAGTTCCTTGTACTTGCTCTTGATCTCCGCAGAGGTAGCGTTCGCGGCAAGTCCCATCGTATCGAAAGCCTTGGCCTCCAGCGATTTCAGCTTGCGGGCCTGCGGGAAACGCGGGCCACTGCCCTTGCCGCCACCTTCCTTCACGAAACCGAATGGGTCACGCACGCGCGAATAGGCGCCGGAGCGAACTTCGGCATGCAGCGGGCTGTTCTTGGCATCCTTGTTGACGCCGACCGTCCAGGTGGGGCGATGACCTGTTATCGCCTCCTTCTGGTAGCGCGCGATTTCGCCGTCCGAGAGGCCGGAGAAATAATTGTATCCCTTGTTGTAGTCCTTGACGTGCTCGAAACAGAATAAAAAGAACTGGCCTTCCGCATTGCGTCCCACAGGAGCGCGATGCGTGCCTTTTTTGTCGCAGCCGTCCCACTGACAGCTTGGAGGCGCCTGTTCGGGCTCCTGCTCTCGCCTGCGGCGCGTTCGGATGCGATCGAAATATTTGGAATCAAGTCTCATGGCGGCGCTAATTATGGGGCTGCTGATTGATGACAACAAGAATTGACAAACGGGAATGTTGCTGGCTTGGTGGGAACCTTTTTCGTGAACTCAGAAGATCCGTTGATGACACTCCAGACCAGCATCGAAGAGAAGCTCAAGGCGACCTTTGCACCCGAACGCCTGTCCGTCATCAACGAGAGCCATCTGCACGCCGGCCACCAGCCGGGCATCACGGGCACCGGCGAGACGCATATGCGCATTCGCATCGTTTCTGCAAAATTCGTCGGCATGTCTCGGCTGCAACGACACAGGGCGATCACCGACCTCTTGAAGCCAGAGCTGGATGCCGGGCTTCACGCATTGGCCGTCGAGCCGGCTGCGCCGGGCGAACCGACGCGCTGGTAGAAAACCTACTTTTCACGCAATTCCGGACGCAAAACCGCCGTGCACTTTTGCGTGAATTGCTCTAACGGATAATAAGCGCTGTCGCGTAAAGCCCGAAACCAAAGACAGTATGAGCGAGCAGATTGAGCACCCGGACCTTCGTGGGGTTGGGCGTCTTCGAAGCCGCCCAGCCAAGCCCGAGACCCGGCTGCATCAGGAACCAGCCCGCACCGACGGTGACGATGCCGAGGATCCAGGCCGGCAGGAAAGTCGGCGCTGCAAACCAGGCCGGACCGACGAAGATCGCCAGCAGAATGCCGTAGAGGATTCCGACCGCGTAGTGGCCGATCCAACCGAGCGCCAGCTCGCTGGCATAGGGCTCGGCATCAGCGATACCGTCGTGAAAGACCTTGCCCTTACCGAGGTGCCAGAACCAGCGGCCGGCTGGCGCCCAGTTCGGCGACGGCGTCACGCCAAGCTTTGCGAGCAGGATCGCCCAGATATCCATGAGGACGGTCGCCCCGATGCCGATGGCGACGGATCGCCAGAGAATGTCGAACATGTCAGATCCTGTAGGATAAGCCGGCGCACGGAAATGCCGCCGATAACGGAAATCTTGGTTAGGCGGGTTTGGCCTCGTCTTCCTCGGCGGGGCGGATGCGAATCTTGGTAATGCGATTCTTCTCCCGCTTCATGACGACGAAGCGCTTGCCATAGAAGGTGAAGGCCTGCCGCTCTTCGGGAATAGTCATCGATTCATGGATGACGAGGCCCGCGATCGTCGTCGCCTCTTCGTCCGGCAGGTTCCAGTCCAGTGCGCGGTTGAGATCGCGGATCGGTACGCCACCATCGACGACGATCGAGCCGTCTGCCTCCTGGCGCACACCCTGCATATCGATATCGTGCTCGTCGGAGATATCGCCGACGATTTCTTCGAGAATATCCTCGAGCGTCACGATGCCCTGCACCTCGCCATATTCATCGACGACCACGGCGAAATGCTGCTTGCGGCGCAGGAAGGCATTGAGCTGGTCCTCGAGATTGGTGCTGTCGGGCACGAACCAGGGTTTCTGGGCGATCTTCACGATATCGAGCTGCTGCGGCTCCATGTTCGGCTCGGCGAGCGCCCTGAGCAGATCTTTCGCGTGTACGACACCGATGATGTTGTCGATCGTACCGCGCCACAGCGGCATGCGCGTATAGGGACTTTCGAGGATCGCCCGGACCACGGATTCCGGCGGATCATCGGCATTGATCGCCCGCATCGCCATGCGGTGGACCATGATGTCGGAAAGCTCGAGTTCGCCGAGATCGAGCACGCCGCCGAGACGGTCACGGTCGGCCTTCACGACCGAACCCTCGCGATGCAGCAGATCGACGGCGCCGCGCAACTCCTCATGAGCCGACAGCATCGAGACTTCGCGCGACAGGTTGATCCCGAAGAGGCCGAGGATCTGACGCACGATCGTGTTGACGAACGAAGAGAGCGGACCGACCACGGCGACGAAGAGCCGCGTCGGTATTGCAACATTGAGCGCAAAACGCTCCGGCGTCGAGATCGCCCAGCTCTTCGGCAGAACCTCCGCGAAGATGACAAGGATAACGGTCATGGCAAGCGTTGCCAGCGCCACGCCGGAATTGCCGAAGATCCCCAGAAATACGCTTGTCGCCAGTGACGACGACAGGATGTTGGCGAGATTGTTGCCGATCAGCAGCGCACCAATCAGCCGGTCGCGACGCTCGATGAGGGTTCTGACGAGACCGGCGCGCTCATCGCCATTGGCTTCCAGCGTGTGGATCCGGCTTCTCGAAACGGCAGTCAGCGCGGTTTCGGATCCCGAAAAGAACGCAGACATCAACACCAGGGCCACGATCGAAATGATCTCCGGCCAGTAGACCGATAAAAACGCCAGGGTACCCTCGACTGACATCAGGGATGTTTTTCCTTGAGAAAGCTGATCACTTCGGAAGCCGGCACGTCATCGGCAACGAAGGACTGGCCGATGCCGCGCATGAGAATAAAGGTGAGCTTGCCGCCCTTGACCTTCTTGTCCTGTGCGATCGCATCCATCAGCACCTCCGCCGGCGGCAGAGCGCCTGGAATTTCCGCCATGCGTGTCGGCAGGCCGACCGCCTTCAGATGCGCCTCAACGCGGCGGGCATCGTCAGGGCTCGCAAGGTTCATGCGCGCTGAAAACTCATGCGCCAGCACCATGCCGATCGAAACGCCTTCACCATGAACCAGACGGCTGCTGTCATAGGCGGTCGCAGCCTCCAGCGCATGGCCGAACGTATGGCCGAGATTGAGCAGCGCCCGCTGGCCGTTTTCCCGCTCGTCGGCAACCACGACATCCGCCTTGGCCTGGCAGCTCACCGCAATCGCCTCGATACGCGCCGAGCCGCCGGCAAACACAGCCTGCCAGTTCTTCTCCAGCCAGGCGAAGAAATCCGGCTTGTCGATCAGGCCATACTTGGCAACCTCCGCATAACCGGCGCGGAATTCGCGCTTACTCAGGGAGTTCAGGACATCCGTATCGGCGAGCACGAGATCCGGCTGATGGAAGACACCGATGAGGTTTTTGCCATGGCGGCTGTTGATGCCGGTCTTGCCGCCGACCGACGAATCCACTTGGGCGAGCAGCGAGGTCGGTACCTGTACGAAGCGCACGCCGCGCCTGACGATGCCGGCCGCAAACCCCGAGAGGTCGCCGATGACACCGCCACCAAGCGCGATGACATAGTCATTCCGTTCGACGCGGGCTTCCAGAATCTTGTCGCAGACATTGACCAGATGCTCGAAGCTCTTGGTCTTCTCGCCGGCCGGCAGCACGACATCAGCTGAGGCGATGCCGGCGGCATCGAGACTCGCCTTCAAAGCGTCGAGATAAAGCGGCGCCACATGCTCGTCAGTGATAATGGCCGCCTTGCGGCCCTTGAGCCGCGAAGCGATCTCGCCGCCCGCGCTGGCGATCAGCCCCGGCCCGATCATGATATCATAGGCTCGATCGCCGAGCGGCACATGCACCTTGCGGACGACGGAAGCGGGAGTGATCGCGTTCATGATACTGCACTTTCCTTGTGGGCCTCGACCACGGCTCTCAGCACTTCATCGGCCATGACTTCCTTGCGCACGTCGCGCGAAAGCACCGTGAGATCGGCCTCGGCATAAACGGGGTAGCGGGCATTCATCAGATTTTCGAGCGTCTGCTTCGGGTTTTCGGTCTTCAGCAGCGGACGTGTATCGCGCTTGTTGACCCGGTCCCAGAGCACATCGAGATCGGCCTTCAGCCAGACAGACAGGCCACCCTTCTTGATATGCTTGCGCGTGCGGGCGTTGATGAAGGCGCCGCCGCCGGTGGAGACAACGCGCGGACCGCCCTTCAGCAGACGCTTCATCACCCGCGCTTCGAGCGCCCGGAACTCTTCCTCTCCATAGGCCGCGAAAAGCTCCGTGATCGTCATGCGCGAGACGCGCTCGATCTCGATATCGCTGTCGATGAAGGGAACGCCGAGTTGTTGCGCGACGAGGCGCCCGACCGAGGATTTTCCGGCTCCCATAAGGCCGACGAGGATCAGATTGCGTGAACCGAGCGCGGCGCGAGCTCTGTCTCTCAGGCTGTCTGCAACGGAAACTGGGGGTTCACTCATCGGTCCATTCACACTTTGTTTGCAAACGGTATCGACAAATGCGGGTGTAGCGTCAAGTCGCGGGCAAGGGAATCATGGTCTCACTGCCGCTTCTTGCACTTGCAAACATGCTTCCTATAACAGAAGCAGAGTTCTAAGGAGTAGCCGGATGCCGAGCCTGATCCGTTTCCTGTCCGTCCTGGCGGTCATCGCCGGACTGATCTATGGGGCGATGTGGGCGCTCGTCACCTTCGTCGAGCCTCAGGAGCGGGACGTCACGATCCGCATTCCTTCCGAGCGAGTGAACCCGCCCTCGACCGGCACGATCAACACCACGAAAAAGTGACGCGATGAAGGATCTCGGCCGCGTCCACGTGGAATCATTCCTGGAAATGATGAGTGCCGAGCGCGGCGCCGCGGTCAACACGTTGCAATCCTACGAGCGCGATCTGGACGACCTTCGTTCTTTCCTGCACGGCCGCAGCATCCGCCTGACGGAGGCGGCATCGGGCGATCTCGGTGCCTATCTGGCCTCGCTGTCCGCGCAGGGCTTCAAGCCCTCCTCGCAGGCCCGCCGGCTTGCCGCCATGCGACAGTTCTACAAATTCCTCTACGCCGAGGGCCTGCGCACTGACGACCCGACCGGCATTCTCGACGCGCCGAAGAAAGGCCGGGCACTTCCGAAGACGATGGGCGTCGAGGAAGTAACGAAACTGCTGTCCCAGGCGGAGACGGAAGCTGCCGACACAGCACCCGGCCAGCTTCATCGCCTGCGCATGCTGGCGCTGCTGGAATTGCTGTATGCGACCGGCATGCGCGTCAGCGAACTCGTCTCGCTTCCTGCCCGCGTTCTCGACCAGGAAGGCCGCTTCCTGATGATCCGGGGCAAGGGAAACAAAGAGCGTCTTGTTCCACTCTCGCAATCGGCAATCGCCGCACTGAAGTCCTACGGCCGCATGCTGGCACTGGAAAACGCAGCGTCGAAAGAACCTCAGGACAGCCCCTGGCTCTTTCCGGCCGCCTCTAAGGAAGGTTACTTGCCGCGACAGGTCTTCGCGCGCGATCTCAAGAATCTGGCAATTCGAGCCGGCCTCGCACCGTCGATGATTTCGCCGCACGTCATGCGTCACGCTTTCGCCAGCCATCTCCTGGCCAATGGCGCAGACCTGCGCGTGGTGCAGGAACTCCTCGGCCATCAGGACATTTCGACGACACAAATCTATACGCATGTTCTGGAAGAACGGCTCCAGCAACTCGTCCATACGCACCACCCCCTTGCAAAACAGGCGAAAAAGCACGAATAGGACCGGCGACAAGGGGCGGAACCAGGAAACTGTCCCGCGCACAAGGAACGGAAACGCACCTCATGCACAACTATCTCGACTTCGAAAAGCCGATCTCAGACCTCGAAGGTAAGATCATCGAGCTTAAGAAGCTGGCAACGGAAGACGAAAGCATCGACACCTCCGACGAGGTCGGCAGGCTCGAGGTCCGCGTCCGTGAGGCGATCGTCGAGATCTATTCGAAGCTCAACGCCTGGCAGAAGACGCAGGTCGCCCGCCATCCGCAGCGTCCGCATTTCGTCGATTATGCCAAGACGCTTTTCCAGGAATTCACGCCGCTTGCCGGCGACCGCAAGTTTTCGGAGGATGCCGCCATCCAGGCTGGTCTAGCCCGCTTCCGCGGCCAGCCGGTCGCAGTCATCGGTCAGGAGAAGGGCAACGACACCAAGAGCCGCCTGAAGCACAATTTCGGCAGTGCCCGTCCCGAAGGTTACCGCAAGGCGATCCGCATCCTCGAAATGGCGGATCGCTTCCAACTTCCGGTCATCACCCTCGTCGATACTGCAGGTGCCTATCCGGGCGTCGGCGCAGAAGAGCGCGGTCAGGCCGAAGCCATCGCCCGTTCGACCGAGATGTGCCTCGGCGTGAAGGTGCCGCTGATCTCCATCGTCATCGGCGAAGGCGGCTCGGGCGGTGCGATCGCGATTGCCACCGGCAACCGCGTCTATATGCTCGAACATTCGATCTACAGCGTCATCTCGCCGGAAGGTGCCGCCTCGATCCTCTGGCGCGATTCCACCCGCGCCAAGGAAGCTGCGACCAACATGAAGATCACGGCCGAGGACCTGAAGGCGCTCGGTATCATCGACGGCATCATCCCCGAACCGCTTGGCGGCGCCCACCGCGATCCCGACAGCGTCATCGCCGCCACCGGCGATATGATCTCCAATGCACTTGCCGAAATGGCTTCCCGCTCCGGCGAACAGCTGCGCAACGACCGCCGCCAGAAATTCCTCGCAATGGGCCGCAATCTGTAAGTTCCACAAGCCGGCACAGCCGATTGGGGCCAAATCTTGGCCACAATAATGTTATCTGTAACATTGCGCTTGCAGGAGACGTCCGCGCAAATCATAGGCTGGTAAGGATTTATCAAGTATAAGCCGCCTATGATTCCGCGCTACGCCCGGTTTCTGTAAGCGGGTTGGGTCGCATTATTGATGGGCTGATTGAATGCGCATACGTCATTTTGCCTATGTTTCGCTCATGGCGCTGGCTCTGACCGGCTGCAATGATGCATTGGAATCGGCTCAAGGCATCGACCTTTCAACCGTCAAGAACAAGGTGGAGCAGCCGCTTCCCGCCCGTATTCTTGCCGACATGTCGGCCAAGGGCATGGACCGCAACTCGCCGATCATGATCCGCATCTTCAAGGAAGAAGGTGCGCTGGAAGTCTGGAAGGCAAAGAGGGACAATCGGTTTGAGAAGATCGCCGGCTACAAGATCTGCGCCTGGTCCGGCAAGCTCGGCCCGAAGGTCAAGACCGGCGACCGGCAGGCGCCGGAAGGCTTCTACAACCTCAGCCGCGCCAACCTGAATCCCAATTCCAAATATTACCTGGCGATCAATACCGGTTTTCCGAACCGCTATGATGCCGTCAACGGTCGCACCGGCAGCGACCTGATGATCCACGGCGCCTGCTCGTCGTCGGGCTGCTATTCGATGACCGACCAGCAGGTTCTGGAAATCTACGCCTTTGCCCGTGACGCCTTCAAGGGCGGCCAGGAAAGCGTGCAGCTTCAGGCCTTTCCCTTCCGCATGACCGCCGAGAACATGGTCAAGCACCGTCTCGATACGAACTATGATTTCTGGAAGATGCTGAAGGTCGGCTACGACAATTTCGAAGTCACCAAGCGCCCGCCGGAAGTGAATGTCTGCGAGAAGAAATACGTCTTCAACCAGCAGGCCACCGATGGCGGCAGCTTCAATCCGGCCGGCGCGTGCCCGGCCATGTCGACGCCGCCGGCGCTGACGGCCGCTCTCGCTTCCTACGGTAAGACCTATGATGCCGAATACCAGACGGCCCTGAAAAAATATGACGGCCTTGCCTGGTACGACCCAACCGAAGCCGAGCGTAAGGCTGTCGTCGCCAAGCTGCGCAAGGGCCGTGAACTCGCCTATGCTCCAACCGGCACGTCGCTGGAAGCCGGCCGCATGGTCAAGGTTGCCGAACTCGAAGACATGATGGCCAATCAGGCCGCGAAGAGCGTTGCTGCCAAGACCGCAGCGACTGCGACACCGACGACGCAGGCTCAAGCCACGACCGTCGCTGCAGCGCTGCCGGCCAATATTCCGGTGCCGATGCAGAACCCGCTGGCCTATGCCGCGCCCGAGCCCGCGCCGCAGGAAACCGCCGACGCCACCAAGAAGCCGTTCTGGAAGTTCTGGGCCAGGAACTGATCGGCTTGGACGCCATTCTCTACGATCTGCGCGGGCTGAAATGCCCGCTCCCCGTCATCAAGACGCGCAAGAAGCTGACGGCCATGCCGAGCGGTGCAATGATCCTCGTCGACACCAGCGATCCGCTTGCCGCCATCGACATCCCGCATTTCTGCAATGAAGATGGCCACGAGCTTGTCAGCACGGAAAAGACCGAGCGCGGCCACCGTTTCCTGATCCGCAAGCGTTGATCGTTAGATCCGCATTCCAGGAATGGCGAGCGGGTTATCACTGAGCGCAGCCCGATCGGGCGTATCGATCCGCGGCTTGCCGAGGAAGGCATCGAAGAGATCTTTCACGAAAGCCTCCGGCAGATCCTTGGTGATCAGCACCATGCGCGTGCGCCGGTCCTCAGGATCCGGCCAGGCGGCAAGCCGCACCGGCGGGTGGAAGATGCTCTGAACGCCATGCAGCACCAGCGGGCGCTCCGGCCGGTCTGAGGTGGCAATGATCGCCTTCATGCGCAGAAGCTTTTCCCCATGCGCTGAACGCAGGAGATCGATGAACATTTCGAGCGCCATCGGATCGATCGCCTTCTCCTCGATGATCGAGAAGGAACGGATCGACGCATCGTGACGATTGACGTCGTGCGGGTCCTGATGCTCGTGGCCATGATGGTGGTGGTGATGACCGTGATCATGGTCATGGGGATGATGATGCCCCTCATGCTCATCCTCATCATGCAGCCAGCGGCGGACGTCGGCGATCTTCGTCGCGGGGTCGTAAAGCCCGTTGATGAGCACATGTGCCGTGCCAGCTTCCTCGCTGTCAGCATCCATGAGGGATGCACGCGGATTGAGGCCCCGCAAACGCGCCATCAGCGCATCCGTATCGCCTGCTATGCTCTTCTTTGAGACAATCAACCGGTCGGCGACAGCCGCCTGCTTGCGCGCCTCCTCGTAATTGTCGAGCGTCTGTAGACCGTTCACGGCATCGATGACGGTCACGACGCCGTCGAGCTCGAAATTCTGCGCAATGATTGGATTACCCATGATCGCCAGCATGACGGGAGCCGGATCGGCAAGGCCGGTCGTTTCGATGACCACGCGCCTGACAGGCTTCACACGGCCCGTCTGCACAGCATCCATGAGGTTCGCCAGCGTATCGACCAGTTCGCCGCGCACAGTGCAGCAGAGGCAGCCATCGGAGAGCTCGATGATGGAATCACCGGAGCTTTCGACCAGCAGATGGTCGATGCCGACATCGCCGAATTCATTGATGATGACGGCCGCATCCTTCATGGCAGGATCTTTGAGGATGCGGTTCAGGAGCGTCGATTTACCGGCACCGAGGAAGCCGGTCAGGATGGTGACCGGGATCTTGTCGCTGAACGTGCTCATGATGTTTCCTCAGAAGGATTTCGGCCGCGGGAGCGGAACCGGTACATTGGCGAGCACTTCGACCGCATCGCCCTTGGCAGACTTGTCGTTCTGGGCGACCGGCTGCGGATCCTGGCCCGGAATGAGGCCGGCAAACACGAATTGCGGCTCGTGATCCATCTCGTGGATATAGGGCGACTGCACCTTCATGCGGCCAACTTCGTCGCGCGTCTCGCTGCGTATCTTGGCGCCCTTGGCGCTGCAGATATCGGCCGTGATGTCGTTCACCTGGTCCTGTCCGGGACCGTAAGGCTTCAGCGAGCCCAGCGTATCATTTGCTGCAAACTGCGCGGTGAAGCCCTTCTGCAGCAGGTTGGCGGTAGCATCGGCGCGGGCCGCCAGGCTGTCGGTGCCGAGAACGACGGAAACCAGCGTCCGGCCGTTGCGCGTCGCAGAACCGATCTGATTGAAGCCTGACGCGCAGATGAAGCCGGTCTTCATGCCGTCAGCACCGGCAAAGCGGCCGATGAGCATGTTGATATTCGGGACGTTCTGCTTGCCGTTCGTAAAGCCTTCCAGCGAGAAATAGCCGGCATATTGCGGGAAGTCGCGGCGCAGCGCCACCGTCAGGATCGCAAGGTCGCGGGCCGTCGTATACTGGCCGTTGCCCGGCAGGCCGTTCGGATTGACGAAATGCGAATCCGACATGCCAAGCTTCGCCGCCTCGGAATTCATGCGCACGACAAAAGCTTCCTGAGTGCCGCCGACCGCTTCCGCAACGGCAACGGCGATGTCATTGGCCGACTTCACCATCAGGATCTTCAACGCGCTGTCGAGCGTGAATTTCTGACCCGCCTTGAAGCCCATCTTGGCCGGCGGCGCGGACGCGGCCCGCTTGCTCATGACGACGGGTGTGTCGAGATTGATCTGGCCGGAGCGGATCGCATCGAACACCGTATACACGGTCATCAGCTTGGTCAGCGAAGCCGGATACCACTTGCGGAAAGCTTCCTCATGCTCCAGCACGCGGCCGGTCTGCACGTCGACGAGAATATGCGGGTTGGCCTCGGCAAGTGTAGCGGACGAGACAAGAACCGCTGTTGCTGTCGCTATAAAAGAAAAGGGCCGCAAAGCGGCGAACAAACGATCGTGGCGCGTCGACAAGTGCTCGTCCTTCAGGGAATTATCTCGAAACCTTCCCCTATTTACCCTATATGGCTATGACATGGCAAAGGTCATTGACTAAGTTATTTCCAAGGCATCACGCCCTTGTGATGCTTCAGACAGGCCCCACGCATTTCATTCACAGGAAGCCAAGAATGCCGATTCTGAATAGAGCCGCCGAACTTCAGGACGAAGTCGCAGAGTGGCGCCGCCACATCCATGCGCGGCCGGAACTTCTCTTCGCAGTCGAAAATACGGCCGCCTTCGTTGCTGAAAAGCTTAAGGAATTCGGCGTCGACGAAATCGTCACCGGCATCGGCCGCACCGGCGTCGTCGGCCTCATTAAGGGCAAGGGTGAAGGCAGCCGCACGGTTGGCCTGCGCGCCGATATGGACGCTCTGCCGCTTACCGAAATCACCGGCAAGCCCTGGGCCTCGAAAACACCTGGCAAAATGCATGCCTGCGGCCATGATGGCCACACCGCCATGCTGCTCGGCGCAGCAAAATATCTTGCGGAAACCCGCAACTTCAACGGCAATGTCGCTGTCATCTTCCAGCCGGCCGAAGAAGGCGGCGGTGGCGGCAATCTGATGGTCAAGGACGGCATGATGGAGCGCTTCGGCATCGAAGAGGTCTACGGCATGCACAATCTGCCGGGCCTGCCTGTCGGCCAGTTCGCCACCCGCAAAGGCCCCATCATGGCGGCGACCGACGAGTTCACCGTCACCATTAAAGGCCGCGGCGGCCATGCCGCGCAGCCGCACCGCACGATCGACCCGATCGCGACAGGCGCCCAGATCGTCACGAACCTGCAGATGATCGCCTCACGCAGCGTCGATCCGCTTCGCTCGGTCGTGGTCTCCGTCACCAAGTTCAACGCCGGTTTCGCCCATAACGTCATCCCCAATGACGCAACCATCGCCGGCACGATCCGCACGCTGGACGAAGACGTGCGCGCCCAGGCCGAAGCACGCCTGCGCCAGGTCGTCGAAGGCATCTGCGCTGCCCATGGTGCCGAAGCCGACATCAATTTCCATCGCAACTATCCCGTCACCTTCAACCATGCCGACGAGACGGAACATGCCGTTGCTGTCGCCAGCGACATTGCCGGCGAAGCCAACGTCAATTCCGAAGTCGACCCGATGATGGGCGGCGAAGATTTCTCCTACATGCTGAACGCCCGCCCCGGTGCCTTCATCTTCATCGGCAACGGCGATACCGCCGGTCTGCATAACCCCGCCTACGACTTCAACGATGAGGCAATCGCCCACGGCATTTCCTATTGGGTCCGCCTTGCCGAACAACGTCTCGGCGCCTGAAACGAAACGACATTGGATATACCGAAAAGGCTTGGCTTCGCGCCAAGCCTTTTGTATGCATGGCATCCGAGTGGTCCCGTAGCTCAGCAGGATAGAGCGCTTTTATAAGCATACCGATCGTACCGGATGGCATTCTTATAGCAAAAACAAAAGCTTGACAGTCGGTACGCGTACCGTCAACCAAAAGTGTGGCGAGGCGGGGCTTCTATCGCTATTCGCCCGAGCGAAGCTAAGAATCATCGATGGTTCTTATCCAGCGCACGCCCGCGCCGCTCGTCGATGTCTCTGATACGAACTCAACGTTTTGGACCCTGAGCGCCTCTTCCAGTCGCGCTAGTTTCTTCATGTCGACTGAATCGAAATCGTCCTGCTCAAGCCGGGCGATAAAGTTGCGATCTATGTCGGCAATTTTGGCCAGTTGTGCTTGCGAAAGATTGGCTAATCCCCTTGCTGCCGGTAGCAAGACTCGTTTGAACGGGTCCTTTTTGCCAGGATTTCGCCAGCGGATTCCCGGTCCAAAGCTGCCGCCCGCGTCGGTGAATTCAACGCCCGCCTCTTCGTATTTGTCTTTCAAGAGGAAGGCGAAGCGCGGTGTAAGCTTATAGCGTCGTGCTTCAAGCGTGTAGACCGACCGCTTCTTCAGTTCGAGCACCTCTTCGATGCCGGTCTGGGTATATCCCAACAGGCATCGCGCAGCTCTAAGAAGGTCCGGAAGGCTGTCCATTTACTTGGATGAGCAGCCCTTCCAAGGAAATGTCAATTAAATTGACCGCGCCTCTAAAACGCAATCACAACGGATCGCAATATTTGCAAACAGATCATTTCCTTTGCAAATGGATCGCGAATCAGTTTTGGTGCCCTCCATAAACAGCGGCATAGCCGCCGAATCAGAGAGCATCAGCGATGACTGACAAATGGCTTGGAACTCCGCCCTTCGTAATCCTGCCGCGACTGAGGTTGCTTCTCGCTGACCTCGAACAAGTCGCCACGACTGGCAGCTACCCCACCCCGTCCGACACGGTGAGCATCCGAAATTGCATGATAGTCAGTCGCCCTGTGCCTTGCTTGATGGGCGTGATGAGCGGCCATCCGTCGATCAAAGACGGTCCCGGCGTCACAAGCGAGCTATTTTTTCTCGACCGAGAGCGGAAGCTGGCAAGGACGTTGAGCCGTTGGTACCGATTCGACGACGGCCTCCACTGATCGGACGCGGAGAACATCGATGGACACCGCTCTCCGAAACGATCTCGCCGAGTACATCAGCAAGCTTCAGCGGATCGCGATCCAGCTGACTGGATCGCGATCCGCTCGCCCGTTCAGTACCGGGCGTGACGGTGCCGCCGTCGCGATGAAGTCAGCCCGCCTTTTCCTGGCCTATTGTGCGATGGTGAGCCTGGTTCGGCGTAACATAGAGCCAATCTCTAATCCATTTTGTGTTGCACTTGTCACGGCCCCACCCGGATGGCGGCTAAAGGATGTTCAGGAGGCGGCGGCAATCGCCTTCAAATATGAGAACGTTCGCTTTTGTCAGCATCCGGAGTCCAAGACGAGGCGCGGCTGGGAGATCGACCCTACCGAGCATCTCGCATCAGGGAGCAGATTGATAATCTTCGTTACCGAGGGATCGGCGATTCATGAGGATTTCGAACTTGCGGCAACGGTCCGTGCCCGCCTACGTCTGTGTGAGCCTCACCATCTCCGAGCGCTCGCAAGGCTCCGAGGCTGTGGCGATGTTTCCGACGAACAAGTTGCGCTGATCGCCGAACAACCTTCGGAAAGGATGGACGCCATCTTCCGAATTGGCCAACCCGCCGCGCGGGCTGCGCAAAGACTTCTGAAGGAAAGCAGGCAAAGTCCGCGCCGCAGCGAAGCCAAACAGCTGGATATCTCGAAAGGCTTTGGTGAAGCTTCCGTATGGGCGCTGGACCTGAAGAAAGACCTCCAAGATTGGCGTGATGGAAAGCTCGACTGGTCCGATGTCGATAAAGGATGCTTGTTATATGGCCCGCCAGGCACCGGCAAAACCAGGTTTGCAGCAGCTCTCGCCGCCGAATGCGACATGCATCTGGAAGCCACATCCATTTCGAAGTGGCAGAGCAGCAAGGATGGTCACCTCGGCGACATGTTGCGAGCAATGTACCGATCCTTCGCGACCGCCAAGGAAAATGCGCCTTGCCTACTATTTTTGGACGAATTTGACTCCATTGGGGACCGCAGCAAGTTCGATTCAAGGCACGCGGATTACAGCACCCAGGTCGTCAATGCGTTGCTCGAATGCATCGATGGGATTGGCGGACGTGAGGGCGTCGTTGTCGTTGGCGCTTGCAACCATCCTGAACGAATTGACCCCGCGCTTGTCAGGAGTGGTCGGTTAGAGAAGCACGTTCACTTCCCCATGCCGGACGCGGAAGCCCGGGCCGAAATTCTCGCTTTCCACCTGCCGTCGCTCGCGGACGACGCTTCTCTGAAGGAAATTGCCGCCAGACTGCCAGGGAAGAGTGGTGCTGATCTCGAACGGCTGGCTAGAGAGGCGCGACGAGATGCCCGCCGCGAAAATCGAGACATCACGATTGATGACCTTCGCGGGAAAATCGAGCCGCAGCCTGTTCTGAACGACGGTTATCTGCTGCATGTCGCAATTCACGAAGCGGGTCACGCACTTATCGCCCACGCTTTGCTAGTTGGCAAAGTCGAACGTGTTGAGGTCTTCGACAATGCTCGGAATTTTGCGACCGACCTTGATGCGCATGGGATCACGGCTATCGAGCACCCTCGTCCTCCCTTCAAAACTAAGTGGGACATGATGAACTTGATCGCTATGCACTTGGCTGGAGCTGCCGCCGAAGAAGTGTTTTACGGAGATCGCTCGACCATGGCTTCAGGTTCGAGTCAGAGCGACTTCGCAATAGCAACAGAGCTTGCTGTGGAGATGGTGACGAAATACGGGTTCGGGACATCCCCATATTTTCTCCCGGGTTCCATCGACACGACCAGTCCATCGGAGCTGTGGCAGGACCGCCGACTAAGAGCGGAAGCCGACGAGATTCTGCAGACGGAATACGCCCGGGCGAGAGACATGCTCAGCGGCCTGCAGCACACACTCGTGATGTTCGCCACCGAGTTGGCGAAGCACAAGCGCTTGCAAGGAGATCGACTGGAAAAGCTTTGGCCAGGAGCGATGACCTCGGATCACATCGCGGCAAGAACATGCTGAGCGGCCTTTCCCCTTCATTTCCTTGGGATCGCTGAAGATGATCAATGGGATTACCGATCTGGATGCGCTGGCTGAGGTCAGTCGGGACAATCAGCAAGGCGGCAACGATGCTTGCGCCTGATTTTGACCGCGACCAGTTCATCGGCGACCTCCGCCTAAAGCACGCTCGCATTTTGCCAGCCGACATCGTTTTCAACGTTGAGAATGGTTGGCTTCCGCTCATCGCCGAAAGCCTTGCCGAAATCGAGGCGGCTTTAGACCGCCATGGTTCAGTCGGGCAAGCGACTATTCGGCAGATCAAGGAAAAACTCGGTGATTTGCGGATTTACATCGGTCCAAGCCGTGAAGGGTATCAATTCTCGAAGGAACTTGCCGCAGAGCTAGCGGAAATCCGCATCCGCTCGTGGAATGCAAGCATGGTGACGTGCGAAGTCTGTGGTGACGCAGGAGTGATCGATAGCTTCGACGGCTATTACCAGTGCCTGTGCCCAAAGCATGCCGGGCAGCGCCGCGCATGGATTTCTGGTGGACGTATCGGAGATATTTTCCAGGACTGAAGCTGGGCTCCCGCCATTCGAATCAAGGAACCGTCGCGGAAATTCCGCGCGGCTGTCTCTGTTTGCCCGAATGAAAGGAACGATAATGCGAGCATGGATCGTCAGCGACATCCACTTCTCTGCGGCGGACGCTCTCTGGGGTACCGCCCTTCGTATTCCGGATGCGGATATTTGCATCTGCGCAGGTGACATCTCGGATAACATTTCAACAAGTATCGCCTACCTGCGGCGCGTTATCGAGCCACATATGCCCGTGATTTTGGTCCTCGGGAACCACGACTACTACAACGGGAGCATCGACTTCACGCTTGAAAGAGCACGTCGCGAAATCGATGGCACCCGTATCCATCTTCTCGAAAACGAACGCATCGAAATGGCTGGTTGCCGTTTTATCGGCGCTACCCTTTGGACGGACTTCGCGGTTTCGGTCGGCGACGACGAACACATCCCGCCGGAAGAGCGGCGAGCTATTGCCTTCGGCTTGGTACCGTCTCTGATGGCAGACTTCGCCTGCATCTTCCGATCCGACGAACGGCGTCCGGGTGAAAACGGGTTGGTCACGGTTCAGGAAATCCTTGAGCGCCACATCGCGAGCAGATCATTTATCGAGCGCGAGCTGGAAACACCGTTCGACGGTCGCACGTTCGTTGTAACGCATCACGCGCCACTCGTTCAGAGCTTCGATCCCCGGTTCTATGGCCACATGACCAACGCGGCGTTCGGGAGTGATCTATCCGATCTGATCGCGCGGCGACGACCGTCGGTTTGGATTCACGGCCATATCCATCGGTTCCGAGATTATATGGCTGACAAGACCAGGGTGATTTGCAATCCAAGGGGCTACGGCGGGGAACGCGGTACGGCGGGATTTCGGCCGGATTTCGTCATCGAGCTTTGAGAAGGATTGCGACATGACGGATTTGTGGTTCGAAGTGTCCGAGGGCGCGAGCATGGATCAGGAGAAGGCAACGCTCCTTGAATTCCGTCATCTGCTCGACGAACCAAAGAGCGCAAGGCTGTTCGGAAGCGATCAGCAAATTCTTCTGTTGGCGAAAGCATTGCGCCAGGTCGACCACCTTGTTCGCGGGCGAACGGACGTAAGCTTTCGCTTCAAAAAGATGGTGGATGGGAAAGCTCACAACGGACTTGCGTCTTCCCAAACGGTCGAAATCGAATACTCAATGATTGGGCCATCCTCCTTCAGGACCGCTCTCGATGAGATTATGGCGAAAGCTCGTGAAGAGTGCCTGGCGGCCCGGTCAAAATGAAGCATTCCCTCAAGCAAATGCTGGAAAGGCCGTTGCACTAGTCCTTTGGCGGCTCTTGAGGATACGCCCGCTCAAGAGCGTTTCGGAGCTTTTCGTTGGCTGCATCCTTCCTGCTTTGGGCACGTTCGTTTCGATACGCAGCTTCCCACGCTGTTATTTTTAGGTCGACAGCTGAAGTATTCGGGTCAATCTCCAAAATCTCAGCATACGGGCCAATGACGAACATTTTAAGCTCGCGATGCCGTTCCCTTGCTTCGTCAATAAGCTGATCGTCGCCCTCTCGAATAAAGAACTCAGGTGGCTCGATGGGAGGCGCTGTGCTGAGTAGAGGTCGGCGTCGTACTAAATTTATGGTCTTGAGGTGCTCGAAAGCATAGATCAACAGCAGACATTTCTTTGTCAGCGCTTGACCAGCTCCTGATTGGGAAGATTGGCGTAGATTGAGCTTAGTTATGTGCTCGATGAGATCGTGGACGGGCCGCAAATCAAATGCTCGCATGGAGGCTAAAGCTCTCATCTCCCGTTCCCGCAACGTCATGGATGCGGGTCGTTCACCAACGGCGCTGTCTAGGAGTTCGGCGTAGGCATCAAAATAGCCCATGGCCATTTTCAACTTTGCCACAAGATCGCTCTTGTTGGTCGTTGCTCCACTTCTTGCCGAAAGCCACGCCTTCAGCACTTCTAAGAGTGGATTGGCAATGAAACCAACCCCGACCGCTGATGCGTATGTCAATAGCTCAACCCCGAACTCCTGTGCTTGCCCTGCCATTGCCACGGCCCTCCTCCACAGCGTGCAGCCACTGGCGGAGAGCGTAGCATAAGTTGCGTCATTTGTCGTCGACAAGCGCCTCTTCCCCTTCAACAACCATGTGGACGTCCATGCAAACGGCAATTTCCAGAGCGTTTTCAGTGACTTCGCCTGCGGCATGACCGCCCAAAAGAAATTACCCAGAGACGCGTTAATTGACGATTTCTTCGGGCGTGCAGTTGGGACATGCTGGCAGTTCGAAAGGTCACTACCCCAACTGCTGTGCGATGGACTATAAATGAACGCCCTACTGAAGCCCTTCATCCTTGCGTTGGACACCTCACACCTTGCCGGTTGGATTCGGGATAGTCTTTCACGAAAAAGCGCTGAAAGGCAGCAGGCACGAGGTTTTTCTGAATGGCTGAAGAACCGAGGCGTGCTGCCAATACTCACCCTTCATCACCTTGAGGAACTATGCGCACATGAGGATGCAGGTCTGGTCCAGTCGAGGATCAGATTCCTCCACTCTCTGCCGTTCATCGCCCGGATTGCACATCGCGGTCCGCCAACCGCTCCAGGAGGTGTCACGTCGATGATGGGTGCGGAAGTGCTGGCAGCCTATGCTAACCCAGAATTCGATGCTGTTCGGGTCCGCGACGCTGCCGCTGTGTACCTTATACAAGTGGGGAGTGGCGAGGATTTTCTTGGTCCGGACCCCGATCTCTTGCTTGCTCTGCGGGAAATCTTTCTTGAACGGTCGCGCAACGCGCGTGCCTTGGTGGCCGTCACACGGACAAACGTCGTCGATATCTCAACAAAGCCAATTTCAGAGTTGCTAAACGGTCAGTTCAGGACCGAAGAAGGAGTTCGGCGGCAGCTTGAAGTCATAGAGGGCAGCCTTGCTTTAGATATTCTCCGTCACGGTGACAAGCGCATTGAGGAACCCCGCGCGGTTTCAGCTGGCTTCATCAGGCAGGTAGCTGACGCAATAGACAACCTACCCCAAAGCGCTGCCGCGTTGATCTGGGAAAGTTTGGCTGCTCAGGGGGTGGAGCCATCAGATGTCAGAGCTGATGCCACGGTTGGAGAGGTCTTGGAATATGGTCTGTTCCTCCAACAGATGAGAATCTCGACACAAGATTCGGGCATCCCTTTTCGCGACCTCAAGCGGTCGGTTTCTATGGACCGCGTGCCGTCGTGGATAATCTCTTCGGAATTGCGTCGCCATGGGCCACCCCTCAAGGAGCGCAAAGGCAGCGAATTGAACGACACGCACTTGGCGTGCTTGGCGGCGTATGCAGACCTTACACTTGTGGACAAACGCACCCTGGAGGGATTTCGACGTGCCCGGTGGAAGGTGCCCGGCCTAAACCTCATTTGCGGAGGTGTTGACCGCGCATCGAATTACCATGATGTCTCGGCGTTGGTCGGGCCGTAAGCACGGACGCCGCAATCGCATCCAACATACGTCCGTTTCGATTCAAGGATCAACAGTGTCGAGAAAAAGCCGAAAAGATAAGAACCGAAAGCCCCGTTTCGAGCACCTCTATGGCACAACAGCGGACAATGTGAGTGAAATCGTCGTTCGCGTAAATGAGGCGACCGGCGAGATCGAATTTGGTCAACCCATGGTAAATGTCTATTCCCAGGTCAGCTACGCCCGGCCGAAAGGTGAAAAGGTCCTAACACGCGTCCCGCAGGATTCTGCAGCGCTCAGCTTTGACATCCAGCGTGCCTTGTTGGCCAACTTCGACTACACCGTAGCCGTCGACACCAATAGCCGAACGATAAATGGGCGGACCGTTTCGGTCACTGCAGTCGTTGCATTCGAGGAAGCTTCTCCGCCGCCGGGGGCAAGTGCGTATTGGAAGCTCGCCGTCCCTTTCTGCTGGGAATTTATTGACCTGACGACGGAGAAAATCGAGAATTTCGGATGGTTGGCTGCTTACGAACAGCTCGTCGCAGGAGGTCACATCAGTGCTGGCAATCGGCTCGGGATGATTGTGGATTCCGACCTCGGAAACATACCGAACTTCAACGCCCGTTCAGCCCCTGTCTTTGAGGAAAGTTTTCTGCCGCCCGGAGTTCAGTTGATTTACGCCAGCGCGGACGCTGGGAGCGAGAACGTCGTGAACCGTGTACTTCAGGCAGCGGACGCAATATCCGCCCAAGCTCTCGACGCAATTGCTCGCGGTGACGTGGAATTCAACAGATGCGACAAGCCAACGCAATGGTATGCTGGGCTTCGTATAATCAATCCGATAACTCAGACCTATGAGCTTTGGTTTTAGCAACGCCTCTTCGGTAGCTGTGCAAGGCAGAGAACTGCAAAGCATTGGCTCAAAAGCTCATTTGAATACCGCTTTCGAGACACGCCGCAAGAAAGTGGTAACGGAAGCGATATACAAACCAAACGGGTACCAACAAGCGCAGCAAGCGAAGAAATTTCATTGAGGAAATATGAACAGCTATCAAGAATTGAACAGCTTTATCAGTTTTTGGCAAAAAAGTCCGACGAACCCACGCCGGAATGCGGGTAACACCACCATAATCTATCCCGTGTCCTTGATTTATGAATCGCAGGATCGATCCGTCAAAATGGCGGTTACCACGGAACTGACGGCATACATTGGCAGTGGGCCTGACGATGGCAAACTTAGCCTCAAAGAGACTGATGAGCTTACTTCCGACTCCTACCACCTGGACTTTCTTGCTCGGTTTCAGCGCTTCAAGTTCGTATCATCTTCGAGCAGCCTGGAGGTAACGGGCAATTCGTCGAAGATGGGCGGAGATTATCTCGTAACGATTACTCCCACACTGCAGAAACCCTAAAACACGCGGCGACGCTGAAAAACGCTGATCCGGCCGCTAAGTTCTCTTCGATCCGGAATGCGTTCACGACCGCCAAAGCGGCTTAACCGGTCCGATGTGGTATCTCTTCTCGAACTCACGGAGAACCATTTCGAGCGTCGCCTCGAAGGCACTCTGATTAAACATCATCGTTTTGTTTGCCTCATGAAGATAGCGCCAGTCGATGAAGGCATCCTTGTGCTGATACAGAATGTGACGGATGCTGTAGTCCATGAAAAAACCGTTGGGATGATACGGAACGACGGACCTCTTGAATTCCATATCGAGTTTCTCTTGGCTTTCCGGCTTTAGGCTTTCAAACAGCTTTATCAGGTTGTGCGATTTGGCAATTTTAGGATCGTCGTAGTCGAAAACGAACCATGCTTTCAGTGCCAATTCCATGGAAAGCGCCAAAAGCATGGGTTCGACGCCGATGTGGTTGCTATGTCTCAGGTCCTCATGTTCACCAAATCCCCGCTCTGGAAAGCTCCGAGTCTTTATAAGTATCGCCCTAGCGGCTTCTCCGATTCTGATGGCTGTCGATAGACGCGCACTCATTAAAGGTCCATTAAGTTAAATAAACTGGCCTTGCACCAGACCGGCGACACAAGAAAGTTATCACTTTGGCCAAGTAGCCCGGAGTGAAGCTAGCTGAACCTGCTCTGCCTGCGTGCGCATATTCCTACCCCTGATCATCGCGAATATTGCCACTCCGCCGCAGCCACAGCCCATGTTCTTTGAACGAAGCGGAAAACCGCCGCTGTTGCAAATGACTATAATGCTAAGGGAAAACACGAATGAGGGAATGTTCACCTGGATGAAATCCGTTCGATGAGACCCTAAGCCCACTGCTCGGACTTAATAGCTGCCATCAGTGCCTCCTTCAAACCAGTCACCGTGAGACTTTTTACCCTCTCCCGGCAGTAATAAAGAACGCCCGCGTCAACTTGCACTGCTTCCGCAATGCCAGCGTTTTGACGCAGCTCCAAACGGCTGAGGCTCGCACCGGTTGCCGGGTCTGACAAGCAGACGCTAATGATCCCGCATTGTATCGCCTTCACAATCGGGTCGCCTATCGAGGTTCCACCCACCAAGCCGCTCCTTTCGAAATTTGCCAGGTTATCGAAACTGCGTGAGTCTCAATCTTACAGCGTCGCACGACAACGTTCCGCGAGCCCGGTTGGCAAATTGCGTCACGAGCTGAACGTTATCAAATGCATAACCGCGCAGGTTGTCGATCCGATCAAGCGAAACACGATCATCTTGCACACCGCCCTCGTCGTTGGCTCGAAGCTCAAATTTCTGACCAGTTAATGCGCATCGTCCGTCTTGGCGAACCCAAAGGTCAGCTGCCAAAGAAAGAAGCTCAGCCATGGGCAAGGAGTCCGGATATTCTCGTCCTATCAGCGTCTTCTCAGTTCCTGACATCGTCACCCGACCGACGGCGTTTCGTACAGCTCTGGCGATTTCCCGTTCTTTAGGCGGCTCATCTGCAAGGAGCCGCGAGTGCATGCTTTTTGCGGGGATCGTATCCAGTGGCCCGAGCACTGCCTCGTAATCTGGATACCAAATACAGCGGCGTTGCTCGCCTTTCACATCGGCGATATGGATTTTGCTCAGAACCGACCGACGAGCGTTGAAGGCATCGGGACTTGGCTCGCTCGTATCTTGGTTGACGACCAGCATGGTCAAATCGGGGAAGGCAAGTGGCGCGATGGCGTGAGCATAAACCTCATCCAGCCATCGACCATTCCTCGCGATCCCGTGCCCCCTGAGATCAATCGCGCTCTTATATGTGACGAGACACCTAGACCTCGCGCACCGTGCAAGCAGGATGAGGTCCTTTAAAATCACAGCCGTCCTTCGTTCCAAGTCCTCCTCTGGGAGAGCTGGATGAACCACCTGAACGGAGGCCCTGATGATTGCTGAATTCGCGGGGATGGTGCTCATGCTGTGCATCCGAATTGAAATTAAGGAGTATGTGCCAACCAGTTTCAACCATTGTCTGACCTAGAACGCCTTGCGCGGACCGCGTGCCTCCGGCTGCTGGCCTCCTCCGGTCGCTGAATCAGGTTCCAGAAGTGGAGCCGTTAAATCCGGTCCGACAACAACTGCCACCGCCTCGGCGACAGGTCAGGTGATTTTCGTCATCTCGCTGAGATAGCAGGGAACGACATCGCGACGCGACGCTTCAGTCTCTTCGCTTCATTACTGAGGACCGCTTGTATTGGATCATTAACGGAACCCCGTGCGCGAGAAATTCCACGTCGTATCCGAGGTCAGCCTCCTCCACCTGCATCGGAAAATTGGGAACGGCCAGCCCCCCCAAGATATCTTCGAGGTGTCGGGTAACAGCGTAGCCGAAGGTGAACTCCGAAAGTCAGGTGAGGCCATGAGTTTAAACTGCCAATGTCTGGTTGACGCCGGAACGTTGCCCGCATCTACACACTAGAAGTTTACAGCAACCTAAACCTTTAGATGTATTTTCATATATCCGCAGCGTTCGAACGCTTACAAATGATTTCGTTCGGGTATCTTCCAAAACTCGTAGAGTCTATCAAACCAGATTCGAGTCCCCGACATGGTACCTTTCCCCGGAAAGAACCGAGATGACGCGGACTGCATCCTGGACATTCAAGTTGCTTCGCCGTCGGATTTCCGCCTTTTCAGCAGAGAATTTCGGATCGCTGCAGTCTTAGCCTCTAACTCGCTCGGCTCTTGAGCGGCGACTTGGTCGCTCAAGTCCACGGACATTGACCAATGGACTGAAGCGCCGGAGGCCCGGCGCTTCAGAGTTCAAATTACGATGGAGATAATTAAAAGTATCAGGCTGATGATACCAGCCAGATTACTGAGGTTTTCGATCCAATGCCAAAAACCTTTCATCGTGCGGTCCTCTTAATGGAACACCAAGAGGTCGATGAGCTATGTTCATACGTTTAGGCCTCTCGGTCAAACGCAGCGAATTTTCCCGAATGTCCCTGCCACAGCATTCACGTGACGTGTACGGTCTCTCTTAGACTCAACGTCACGCCAAACCAAGCCTCATGCTCTCGTTCCGGGTAAGTTAGATTTGGTATCCTACTATCTGGGTGTCAAGGGAAGCTAAGGCTGAATATTGGCGGTCTTCGGGACAGTCCACATGCATTCTTGCCCAAAGGCCCGTTGGATTGGTATTCATCGTTCCCAACGAGGATATAGGACTGAATGTGCGCAAAAATAACCCTCGGCTTATCGCGAGCATTCGCCGAGGCGCTCGCTCTTAGAGTTACCGCTGCGCCGTCTCAAAGATGATCGGGGTCGATGCACTACGTCCTAGCGCCTTTGACCAACGGAAAACCCCTAGTTGGTCAGCCTCGGAAATAACGGCAGCCAAGTTACCTTATCCCCTTGCCGTCCACGGGAATGAAGAATGGGCAGAGAGTTATTTGGGCAGTTAGCTGGGAAAACCGCAAGGATGCCCATATTTCCGAACCCAAGAGGATTGCTCCTGTAAATATAGGCCCCAAGGTCTCGGGCCAACGACTTTGCTCTGTCACGCTCACTTTCGCTGCGCCAGATCACGTTGGTATCACTGAAGGCATATTTGTCGTCTGGCAGTAGTTCGCAATACCGTAGATCGCCATTCAACCAGTTCAGTTCCGAAAACGCTTCACGGACGGCAGAGTCACCTTCTGCAGTCGCGACCATCGTCAGAACCATAACCGGTACGTCCAAACCCTCAAGAGTAGACTTGTTTTCATTGGCAAATGAGATGAGATTTCCACGTACCGATCCACCGGTAGCGATGAGATCGTCTACAATGACCAAAACCGCCGGTCTGCCGTTCTTGTCGATGTGCTTTCGCACGCCCTCGGCGAAGTTGGCCGGTGATATAATGCACCGAACATTGAGGTTGTTTTCCTCGGCGTAGCGAGATGCATAATACTGCCCGCTTTTGCCCTCTCCATCCAGGTAGGTGATCAGCACATCCATACGTCGCTCGGACCGCTTCGTCTGAATAAACTGTGGGAGTATCGGCCGCACCATGTTGTGCAAGGTGCGCAAACGCTCCCGAATTTCGGACTCATTGTAGAAATTGACCGCATTCAATATCTTGAATAGCAGTCGCTGATCCTGGTGCGTTTTAACCTGTTCCAACCACGCGCGAACATCATCGGTCCCGATCTGGCGTCCCTGATAAGTCGGCCACTTCTTCACCAACGCGGCAATCTCATCGGATGTGACGTAAGCAGCATCCTCGGCTTGAAGGACTGTCGCAGCAAGCTCCTCGCCCAGAGCGTCCGCGAGAAGTCGATTAATGCCGATCTCGGTGAGCCATGATCTGAAGATCGGAAGTATGAAATCATAATTCCGATTGTGTTCACGAAGGATGCCGCGCTTTACGAAATCATTCAGTACGGGCGGGACTTCATTGTCGGCAAGAATGATGCCGTCGCGGCCTGCAAGTATGTTAGCAAGGTTGACATTGCCGCCACGACGAACAGCGCGACCGAGTGCAATCAGCGTTCTGGACCGCCTGAGCACGTCCGGTTCGCGCTCCGCCGGGGGCTTGTGGATTCCATCCATCCACAAATGGGCAAACGAATTCACGTCGAACGTTTGGATGTTCGAGGCCAGGCTGTCCCGTACCTCCTGTAAGGTGACGTCTGCGTCGCGTCCTTTAACCGCGTTTTGAAAAACGCTCGAACACACGATCTTCGCAAAGTAAGGATTGCCGTTGGTCAGATTGAAAATCTCTGAGATCGCATCTTCATGCCAATAAATGGAATCTTCCGTGGGTTTTCTGACCAGCGTTTTGAAGTCGTCCCACTCTCTGTCTCGACTGAAATAATCCAATCGGAAAGGTATCAGCTTATTGAGCTTCTGCCCTTGCCTGTCCATGATAAACGGCATGTTCTCGCCACCGACCAGAACCAAGCATAGATTTTCGCAAGTCGTCAGCGCCCTTAAATTTGCGAAGAACGTTTCCGCCAGATTTCCTTGCTGGTAAAGCTCTGGGTGAATTTCATCGAACTCATCAAGGATCAGAACATACTTTAGATCGGGCCGAACTTCGTATGCCAAATCAGCCAGTTCGGTTAGAGGCGCGAGCGAGCCATTAAACTCCAGCTCGGGAATGTCAACGTCGCGAGGCAGTGTCTGCTTGATAAACTTTGCGACTCTGTCCCCAAGAGCGTGCATGGAAGCGCGAGGATCATCATGGGCGATTTTTCCCCATAGAAGGTATTGTACCTGTATGGATGAAGGAGAATGCGTTTTTGCGAATTCAGCAGCTGCGAGCGCCAGGGACGTTTTACCAATCCGCTTCTGGCCGCTCACGTAAAAGGGCTCCATCGGCTGTCGGAGCATTCGGTTCCCAAGTGCTTTGACCTGATCAGCCCGGCCCACAAAGGCCTCGCCTTTCGCGACGTCTGTACTATATGGGTGGAGATACTCCAGAGCCGCCCAATCCACGTTCGCACTTTGAGCATTAACCTCAATCAGGAAGATCGCTTCACAGCTCTCCGAATGTCCAGCCTCATCCCACGTCACAGTCACCATCAGTTCAGCTTCCGTGCTTGCTGAAAGGACTTTTGCGACGAAAACTGCCGCAAAATCGCCAGGAGCGACGTTGCCGAGGGCTAACAGCCCGTTTTCAATGTGCAACTGATTGCTGTTATAATCGGCGCGAACATTGACATTCAGTGCGACGCCTGGTCCGGCACTTCGAAGCGGAATGACGAGCGAAATATCTCTTCCCACATCGTGCAGCGGATACCTCTTCTGGAGAGCCGAGCCGCTGACTGTACGCACGGAAACATTTGTCTTCGCCCTCCCCCGTGTCGAGCTGATGATCTTCTCGATGGCGTTAGATGCAGCCGTCACAAATGGCTCGAAGAACTGTCGGACAAGGAACGAGGAGCTTTGTTCGACATAGGTACGTTGGTCCCGAATGTAGCTTTCCGCGTCGGCGAGATCATCCCAGAAGGTTTCAGTTTCCTTGGAAAGGCGGGTGATCTTCTTTATCACGACATCGACGCGCGTCCGTACTTGCTGCACATCGAACGGGCCGCAATACGCTTTGACCACGCCGTTGTTCAGCGCACTCAAAATTTGCTGCCTTGAGGCAACGATCCCGTCGATATCGCTGGCCACCGCTGCGAGTGGGCTCAAAAGGCTGATGATGCGGGCGTGAGCCCCGGCTAGAAGCGCAAGTTTGTCATGAGTCTGGCGCTTGTCTGTTGAACCCGTGAACTGTGCGACTTCCGGCAAATTTCTTTCGCAAATCTCGACGATGAACCGCTGATCACATTCCAAGTCTGCATGATCCAGTAGCCCATCCACGCTGAGGGCGTGTATCAACACTGCAGCCTCTGCCAAACAAGGCGAACGGTCTTTCGAAAGCTGCTCGACCGCTTTGCCGAAAGTGGTGGCATCCGCGTCGGCACGAGACATCATGATTGTCCGCAGAGTTATTGCCACCTCATCGCGCCATGATGGAAGCGAGCGATCCTTCTGCACGGCGGCTTCGAAGCGATCAACACATTCAGCGTGTGACGCGTTTTTGCTTTCGGCTGAAGTCACAATTCCGCTGACGTCACTCAATCAATCCTCCACTATGCGAATCGCATCACGCACGCATCACGGGTATATTAGCTAGCAGGAGCGCCAAGTTAAAGTGGTGGGCAAGCTCGGTCTCTAGCAAGTAAGACTTGTTTGGGGCGAGTACGACGCTTAGACGATTTATCAACGTGCTAATCACGGAATTGAGCAATGAGCAGGTTCCTAAGTCCCTCCGAGATGATGCGGTCTAAGCGGCCTTATTTATACTCCGACAGCGAGAAGATCGAAGTTTACAGGCTAACCGAGTCTGAGCTTAGTCACCATTTAGAAACGCTCACGGACCGCAACCAACACAAAGACTTTGAGAATTTTTGCCGAAAGCTGTGCGAGCGCGAGATTTCACCGAATTTAAGGCCGCCCACCGGACCCGAAGGAGGTGGCGACGGCAAGATTGATACGGATACCTACCCTGTAACGGCACCTATTACAGAACGTTGGTTTGTCGGCGACGGCAGGAGCCGCGAAGAGCATTGGGCGTTTGCTTTCAGCACGAAAAAGACGTGGGCAGCCAAAATTCGGTCCGACGTCGAGAGCATCTCCGGCACGGGTAGACACTACGACCGGATCATTTGTGTAACAAGCCGCGCTGCTCGCCAGCGCGACAGGCTCGCACTTGAAGAGGAGTTGAAAAAATCGTTCGGGTTTCCGATTACGATCTTCGACCGGGAATGGATTATTGATCGCGTTTTCACGCACTCCCACAAGGACCTTGCGTTCCAATATTTGCATGCTGGGTCTCATGCCCCCAATGAGATTCGCATTGGCCCCAACGATTTCAGAAGGCAGCAAGCTCTTGAGGTAGTTGAGAACCGTCTCAGTAAGATCGGCAATGCACCTGATGATCTCACTCAGGTCGTTTCGGATAGCTTTGAAGCCGCCCGTCTCTCTCGGGAACTGGAACGCCCAAGATACGAAACGGAGGGGCGCTTTCAACGGGCAATCAATCTCGCAAAAAAATACGGAAGCACATCTCAAGAACTTCGCGCAACATATGAGGACGCATGGACACAATTCTGGTGGTTTGACGACGCGGACGCCATGCAAGAGCGATACGATGCCGTCGAGGAGCTTGCGTTTCCGACAGACCTTTCGGAGCACATAAGCAATCTTTGCAATCTCCTGCAGATCATGGCGGGAAGAATTGCACAAGGTCTCGAAACTGATGACCAGATGTCCTTCACCGAGCGTGCCGCTCGACTGAAATCAAAGCTCTCAGAACTCGCCCTGGACACCAAGCGGCCCAACAACGCGCTACACGCCAAGACTCTACTTATCTTCATGGAGCTAAGTCATTGCTTGGCTAAGGGCGAAGCAGACCTAGACGCGACCTGGAAAGAGCTTTCCCAGATCATCGACAAGTCCGCCGGGCTCAGTGAGTATCCTGCTGAGATGTTGGACACAATGGTGTCGGCGTTCTCTGAGTTCGCGCCCGACAGCGATGCATTTGACGACCTTATCGAGAAGCTCGCGGAATTCATGGCGGAGCGAAACAAAGAGGTCACTGCCGGAGACCTATACGTCCAACAGGGCGAGCGCAAGTTAAAGGCCGAAAAGCCGATTGATGCGATCAAATGGCTGGGTCGGGCAGCCGTCAATTATGCCAAAGATGAAAGTCGAGAAAAACAAGCGCAAGCTTTGTACTATCTCTCCGTGGCGTATCAAGGGGCGAGCCTACTTTGGGCCGCTAGAGCGACCGCCTTCGCGGCTCTTATTCAATATTTCGCTCTATCTGAGCGAGAAGGCGAACTTCGCGTCGAAGCCGTGCCGACACTCAATTTGCTGGCCAGCGTATCTCTTCGGCTAGGCCACCTTGCCGATTTCCTGGACACAATACAATTCCTTCGGTCTTTTGAACGGGTGATGCCGTTGGACGAAGAGAGCAAGAAGCGCCTTCACGACCAGCTCGTCGAGTTCGATAATTTGCTTGCATGCTTTATCGTGTCCAAGGCTGACGACGAGATCGCAAGATTGACGGAGCTTCCAGACATCCTTGAGAACCTAGACCTTTTTACAGCGAGGTTCGTCCTACTTTATCGTCTTGGCTACCAAGACCTTTTGTACACGGATGGGTCTGTCCCGCCAGAGACGCCCGTCGAAGAAGTTTCCGGGATTATGCGGGCTATGGCAGCCCAACCGGCAACCCATAGCCTGCCGCAACAAAGTGTCATTCTTGACCGTGATTTCTGTGGTGTGAGGACTAGGGTGCTGGGAGTGCAAGTCGAGGTTCGTGTCGGGAATTCCGAAGACGGGTTTCTCGCAGCTGAAACCTATGCGGCTGCCCTTGAGGGATTTGCCGCCACGCTTTTGAACATTCGAGTATTTCCCCACACCGAGAAGCTGACGATAAATATTTTGGACGCTTCCAGCTCCGATGTCCCTATAGTCAACGTTGACGACGCGAAGCCAATTATCGAAGTTGCTACTCCAAAAGAATGGCAACTTACTGACATTGCGTACGTGGGTCAGTACAATAGCCATTTGATGGAGACGATGGGCATTGTTCTGGATCATATTGCGATCTTGCCCGATTCCGAGACTGTTATCGATATTCTCACCACGGAACGTGTATTCGAGAGAGCGACGCTATTTTGTCGAATCGGCTTATCGAGGCAACGAACTTTTGGAAGCGCAATCGGCGTTTTCGCGAATCTCCGGCATCTCGTTACTCGAAACTATCCGCCCCAAACCGAGCGACCGCCCGTTCCCATCGCTGACCAGCTTCCTTACGATGATGGCACCCAAATCGTCGGTGAGCGAAGTGTCCGTGATTTGGATAGGCACGATGATATCGTTATTCGTTCCATCGTCGATGGTCGCCTGTGGGACGCAGCCAAGTGGCGCGGCATGATGTTCGGGCATTCGCCAGGCTTGCCTCCCCTCGTTGGCTTGATTTTCGAAGATGGAGGAAAAGCTGAGGCGATCCTCCAAAGTTGGCTAGATCGTTTTGGACCCACCGACACCGATGACCTGATACGGCTCTCTGTGATACGCGGGATAGACCGCCATAACCCCCATCATTATCGGGGACACATCACCCATAATATTGACCCATCAAAGGGAGACCGGCTCAAGCCAATCATCAATACGTCACGAATGATGACAATGACACCGGAAAACTCGACTAACCTTGAGACCTTTCTAAGCCTGTACAACATGTGGGGGCATTACTACCTAACTGCGGCCTCCGTTGGCAGTTCAGGTGTACCCGAACTTCGGGTCGACTTGGCGATTGTGAAAAACAAGTTTTACGTCCGGGATGCATGGACGGTTGGTGAGCACGATATCGATGCGATGGCTATTCGCCCCGATGACAATGTCATCATCCCTGCAAACGAAATCGATCCCCCCGTCAGGAGGTTGCAGGAGCTTCGAAGAAATCCTCGAAAATAAGAAGATTCCTCGGGATAGCTCCCCGCAACCTTAGATTTGGCTCCGCGCGAAAGGCTGCGATGTGCAACGAGTCGGTTCGCCTGGCACACACCAACACCGCGCCCGGAGCGAGGCTCTATGCGCTAGGCGAGGAGCAATCAAAGGGAAAGAGCGGTTCGCGTCGCTAGTACAGTGGCAACCCCTTACTTACCTCCATGAGGAAGGCAAGCTCACGCGATGGAGCTTTCAATTCCGCTTCCGCAAGTGCGATCCTAGCGTCAGCAAGCTTAAACAGTCGTCCGAACACGTTATCGAAATCCAGTCTCAGAATATCACTAACAATACCAATCGGCGTGGTGACACAAATCTCCAACACACTCTTTTGGCATTTGATGTTCTGAAGCTTCATGTACTGCTTGTAGTCTTCTAGTTGAGCAGAGAATTCATCTCTGATGGACGCATCCGGTAAACCATCGATCTTTCTGCACCAATTTCGAAGTGGAGCCCTTTTTGCCATAAGGGTTTCATCACTCCGCAATGCGATAATGTCCTGGAACGGCATATCCCAGACCGGTACCGGAAACTCTTCTACAATTATCCTCATCGCGCTAGCACCAGGAATGGTATGTGCTACGTTGAAAAAAGACCTTTCAAGACAAGTTGCATTGGTAGAGCAAAAATCAGCCAATACGGCTGCTTCCCACCGCGCGGCCACGGCTCGAAACCGTTCTTCATCGAACTCGTCCGTTGCCGCTGCTTCATCAAGGACTTTTTCACGTGCAAACAACAGAGACTGACTGTCTTCCGACAACTCAATGTCATTGATCTCTCTGTAAATACAACGGGGATATTGATCGATCAGTCGCTCATCCAAAAGCCATTGATAAGTGTCCGCCAGATCAGTTGTTTCCGCATTGTATATTAGCGAGCCGACCTCATCCACGAATATTTTGTCGTACATCAAAAGATACGGCTTTAGCCAGTCCCCGCTATTGTGCTTCTTTTCTCGATTTGTATATGCGGACGCGCAGCAAACATGGTTTGCGGGAGTCAAGTCGATGTAATCTCGCCAGAACTGAAGAACATCCTCCATATTCTTACCCTCGCTGCAGGCAATTATCTTAACGCATTACTTAATTCCGTGCAAAACCCCCAGACGAAAACATTACTCAAGGCTGTCGCCTACAGAACTCGCTGAACGCAAGGAGAATGTGCTCGTGCACAGTGACCCGCCATTTCTCGATCAGATTTGACCTCGACCATCGTCTGCCATAGTTGATGACAGAGACATCGCCAAACCCGACAGCTCTCTTCCAATCGACAACATGACAAGATGAGGCAAAGTGCGGGCACCTGTGCGCGACTTTAGCTTTTCAAAACGATGCTCTACGGTTCGATGAGAAAGACCAACTCGTATAGCGATTTCCTTTAGTTGGCATCCTTCACCGAGCATTTGCAGTAGGGTGCGGTCCAATGCGTCAATTCTCGGATTGGTATCGCAGACGTGCAGCAGGAAGCCTATCTCAACGTAGGCGATGCACCAGTCAGAGGTTCGCTGAGCCTTATGCGGCAAAACCAGCCACTCCGACGGGATTAACAGCCCGTCTGCCTCTATCAATTTACGCGACGATATTGGGCGTTTGAGTTGCCACGCATCTTGGCACGCCGAAACCACCTCCCGTCGCAGGAACACCTCGCCCGGGAATTTGATATCGGTATTGATCTTGTATGGGCCGACGATCTCTAAATCGCCATCGCGTCGAAAGACGCCGATCAAGGAATTTGCTGGGCGATTTCGTGTGATTTTTCCGTAGATGCCTTCAGCGGTTTCGCCCTCATAAATGATCCAAGCATCCAATAGCTCACGAAATTCCGACCTCTCGTGCCGCATCACGGGAAGCACTTCCTCGGCGAAAACGACCGTTTTTGTCATCCCCAAGGCGTCGTCGTTGTTGGGTGCAAATTTCCTTGCCACGCTCAATTCCTGATCAGCCCACAGCCGAGCGGCGGAAACGGTGGTTTTTGTCAACGGCGAGAAGTGGCAAGGAATATGTATGAGAATTGGATACGCGCGGGTTTCGACGCTCGATCAAAATCTTGATCTACAAATTAGCGCGTTAGAAGCCTCTGGCTGCAATGCCGTTTTCTGTGACAAAAAATCGGGTTCTCGAATGGACCGCTCAGGATTGTCGGGCGCTCTTCGAAACCTCAAACGTGGTGACACGTTGGTCGTCTGGAAAATGGACCGCATTGCCCGGTCGTTGGAGCATTTGGTCTCTCTGATCAGCCAACTCCAGAAGCGAGGGGTCCAATTTATGTCATTGACCGAATCCTTCGACACCTCCTCGCCAATTGGCCGCATGACATTGCACATGTTGGGCGCATTTGCCGAGTTCGAAAAGGACGTTATCCGGGAACGGACCCTCGCCGGTCTCGCTGCCGCCCGTGACAAAGGACGGCGGCTCGGGCGGCGTCCTTTGTTGAGCATCGAACAGCAGGCGGAGATTATCGAGTTGGTGCGGTCTGGATTGGAGCTACCAAGCAAGTTGGCGGAACGATACAATGTGCATCCAAGGACGATTAGGCGATGCATTGCCAAGGGCAACGTCGGTCCATGATCATCGAAACAGCTGCATAATCGCTTGCGGTGACTGATTGGCGATGTTCAATGACTGGACGGCAAGCTGTTGCTGCGTCTGCAGTGCAGCAAGCTTTGCCGATTGTTGCTCCATGTCGGCATCGACAAGCCGCCCGATCCCCTTGCCGACGTTGTCCATCAGATCGTTGTTGAACTCGTCTTGCAGTGCGACGCGCTTCTGAGCAGAGCCGACGACGGACATGCCGCTGACGACAGCCTGAATGCGCTCGTCGAGCTGGCCGACCAGCGCGTTATAATAGTAGCTCCGGTCAAGGTTATTGGCGGCGATCCTGACTTCCGCGTTGCGCAGCGTGTAGATGTTTTCATTCTTCTGGACCACTCCGCCGCCATCGACGTAGGTGATCGGATAAATGACGTTTGCGCTCCAGAGCGTCCCATCCAAATAGCCCATGTTGTCCGAGCCAGGTTGGTTCCACAGGTTATCGACCGTCCGGTTATAGTTGATCATGGTCGTGTCCTTGGTGTCGATGGCCACCGTCAGGACCTGGCCGTTAGCGTAGCCGGTGGTGAACTCGGTTTTTGCACCCGGCAGCGTGGGTTCGTTCGTCTCATTTTTCAGCAGGTTCACCCCGCCGAAGGATGATGACTCCACGATTGAATTGATCTGCTGCCAATGTTGATAGATTTCGGCGTCAACCTTGGCGACCTGCGAGCCTTCATAAATTTGGTCGGGTTGGTAATCGGTCCAGTTGGAGTAGCCATCCGTCGGCGGTGGCGGAAGGCTCGATGCCGTGATGACCAGGTTCCGGATGGTGGTCAATTCCTCACGAACGTTGTCCATGCCGGTATAGGTCGTATCGAGAACCGCCTTGGCAAAGCCGATGCTGTCGGAGACCGCCGACATCGCCTTCTTGTCAGATCGCATCGTTGTGGAGATCGACCAGTAGGCGGCATTGTCCGATGCGGTTGCGACGCGAAGGCCGGACGACACCTGCTGCTGCGTTTTCGTCAAGTCACCACCAACCGCCCGCAAGGTCTGCAGGGCAGCGATAGCTCCGTTGTTGGTAATAATCGATGTCATGATGGCCGCCACTGAAATTTGGCTTCATCATGAAGCAACAACCTGTGGCGTTATTTTTCGAGCAGGTTGCGTTAACAATGCCGCCTAAATTCGAGGGGAAAACTACCCTCGTGGCGCTTTACAAGCACAAGCCTGACCAGCTCAAAGCTTCTAACCCGCATTTATTCGTACAGTATCTTTGCGCAATTGATGGATTCGAGCGCCTTTGCGAAGTCGCTTGCGAAGGTCGGGAGGCGTTGGCGCTGTAGAGCAGCAAAGTCCGAGTAGGTACGCTGTGCGCCGCAGAAGGCACCATCGAAGCTGTCGTGCCACGCTGCGGCATTGCATTGTCCGTCGTTGAGGCAACTGGCAGCGGTGTCGAATTCGCTTAAAAGCAGGGTCGCACTGTCCTTAAACTGCGACTTGGAAAGCAGCGCCACACGGACATTCGTTTGGCGGCTTTGTATAAAGCGCTCTCGCTTGATCGGATCGTCCTTGACGGCAACAATGTTATCGATGGACGGCTTCACCTGTTTCAGGGCAGGAGAAAGCACGTCAAAAAGCGGCTTTGTATTTTTGTTGTAGGCGTCGGTGACGGCTTGGACTTTGTCAACTCCTTCCTTGTCGTTCCATTTGTCGATTATCATGGTCCATGCGTTTTCAACCTTGACCAGTCCGTCCGCCGCATAGACTACGCCGCCAAACGCAGAGCCGATGGCTATCCCAATTGCCACGAGCGTCGCCTTCATCTGGAACGTTGTCGAATTCACCTTCCCCGCAGGCTCCGCGCTACGCATGTCTGGAGGAAAGTTCGCCTTAGCGCTGACGACCTGCGGTCCGCCAGCGATGTTGCCAGCCTCATCAGCTTTGCGACCGTGCGAGTCGTCATTAATTTCGGCACTCAAAGTCGATCTAGTCATGTCGGCCTCCTTGCCAACCGATGATCGTTTACCCGAGTGGCTGAAGCGATGGCTGCGTCGCCACATAAGCCTGCTCGCGATATTTCACGGATTCGAAATGGGGAACGGGGAGTTTGGACTTCAAGACGCCACGCAAGCGTCGGCACAAATATCTTTTCTAATTATCAGATAATGTTGGTGAATAAATTTGCAAATAGCGGCGATCTTCAAGAAATCACAAGTGCAATTGTGGCGTTTGGAGCAATTTCGGGCGCACCCTGCTTAAGAGTGCACAACTTCCCTAAGCAGTCCTTTGTATTAAGGGGGACGATCTTGCGATTTCCCGCCAGGCGTGTATTATATTATTTTTCAGGTGAAAGCTAAATCGCATCCGAATTTCCTAAACTTGAGGGGTTTATCGAAATGAACTGCTTGCGCTCGCTTTTACTCGCGTCCGGTATGCTGCTCGCAACCCATTCTTTGGCTGCAGACGTCAAAATCGTATCCTGGAACGTCGCTGCTTCGCCTTACGAAAAGGTTCTGGCCCGAGCGTCCGACTACAAGAAGATGGCTGACACGTTGTCGCCCGACCTCATCGTGCTGATCGAACTAACGGGGCGGCCCGATATCAAAGCCATCGCCGATGCAATTGGTTGGCCGACCTACTATGCGACCGTGTCCGACGGACAGGTCCAGGGCGATGAAATCCATGCAAGCCTGGAGGTCGGCGTTCTTTCGAAGATACCGATCACTTCCGTGATCGAGTTCGATCCCAAGCCGGAAGGCCACATCAACCAGGTTTTCACCAACTCCAAACCAGATGGCGACAGCGCAATACCGGTGAAGGAGATGCCGCTGAAAGGCATCGACATGATGGGCCTGGCGGCGACAGACCGTGGAACCCTCCGGGTCGACCTGGCAAACGGCCTAACCGTCTTCCCGGTTCATCTGAAATCGAATTCCAACGACGCCTGCTATGCGGCAGACCAGAGTATCGGATACCTGAAGAAGCTGGGACTCCCTGCGCTCCCTGCCCTTCAAATGGTTCTGGACAAGGGGTCGGACGTGAAGGCCAAGGCTGACAAGGATAATGCCTTCAAACGCGAACGGGTGATAGCCGCTACCAAGACGGTTGCCGATCAGGCTGCAACTGACGGCCGCACGGTGTTGATTGCGGGCGATTGGAATACGTCCTTCGAACCCGGCAAATTCGGCCAGTCCTTTGACGACTGTTCGTTGGCTGCCTTTTCTTGCGCGAAGGCACCCTTCCCAGCCAGTACTTGTAACGGTGACGGCTACGACGACACTTTTGCAATACTGACCGTGCCCCTGTCTGGCAGCCAGAAATGGACGATGCTCAGCAAAAATCTTGGCCGGACGTTCAAGGAGACGGAGTTCGCAGACAAAGCGATAGACCACATGGCGGTGCCCAACGCCCAGGCTAGCGCGTTTGCTGCGCCTAAAGTCGCCCCGGATACCTTCGGCTCAGACCATTTCCCAATCTTCACTGTATGGACCGCTCCCTAATCGACCACCTGAACGGAGACAATTCTGTGGGAAGATCGCGCGACGTCGGGCCGGATGACGTTCACAGATGGGTGCGAAAACCTATTGCGGGCGACCGGCTTCACCTGACCAAAGGGGACTACGAGAGGCCCATCGTCCTGTCCTCCCTCGCTGGAACGGAAAACGAGCCAATCATCGTCCACGGTACTGGTTCGGTGCTGGGGCCAAAGCTGAGCTTCGAGGCCTTCAAAGAGACCGGTAACAAGCTCGCCGCTGCCCAAGAGGCCGGGGGCCGTTTCCCAGGTCTTTATTACCTCGCCGACAATAGCGTGCTTGTCCTCAAGAACTGCCAGTGGATTACAATCGAGAACCTGCACTTTGCTGGCTGCTGGCCCACGGCAATCTATTTGGAAAACTGCCAGCACATAACGCTTCGTGGCCTGAAGATCAGTGGCGGTACATTCGCAATCGGTGCCACCGGCATCACTACCAGACATATCCTCATCGAAGACTGCGACTGGGTCCAAGACCCCAGCGGAAACGGTTGGGATATTTGCAGGACGATCCGCGACGAGAGACCAATTGATAAGGAGCTGGAAGGCACACCTTCCGCTCTGTGGCGAGATGTGGATTGGGAGCAGGTGCACGGGGAGCGTCCTGAAACCGGAAGGCTAGTGGACATCAAAAACGATGCGCGAGCTTACGACGGCGATTTCTTCCGCGCGTGGAGCATCGCGGGCTACGTCGTCATCAGAAACAACGTCATCGTCGATGCCTTCAACGGGGTTCATTTCTTCAATCAGGTGGCGGAATCGATTGTCGACAGTTGTTCGCGCAACGTCCTAATCGAAGGCAATTGGTTCATCCGCGTTCGAGACAACGCGGTTGAACCAGAGCATTTCGCGTGGAACTGGACGGTCAGACACAACGTGATCGTCGACTGCTATATGCCGTTCTCACTTCAAATGGCGCGATCCGGGTATTTCTACATTTATGGGAACGTCGGATGGAACCTCCGAAAACCTGGTCCCGACAACGACCAGCACACACGAGGCCAGTTTTTCAAATTTCCGTCCGAGCACGTCGCCGACGGCCCGCACTACGTCTTTAACAACAGCTGGATGCTGCGAGCGCCATTGGTGAAAAAGGCACGGTTCGCTAATTTCGTCCACGTCAACAATGCCATCGACTACTATGAGAGCGATCCGGAAACCACCGCGCCATTCGGGAAGAACTTTGCCGATCTCGCCCCGATAGGATCGCAGCAACAAGAAACCCTAAATTTTGAGAGCAACCATTTTACAAAGGCGTGGCAGTACCTCGGCATCAATTTCGACGGGGACGTTATCCATCATCCATCGTTCCCCGACCAGGTACGAGCCGCCGGATATCCGGTCGGGATCGCAGCAGTCAGTCTATCTCCTGGCTTTGAAGATAAGACGCCGGGTCGCCCGGAAGGCCTTAAGACCCATACTCCGCACAAAGCCGTCGCCCTGACAGTGTTGCTGCCGGACGGTCGCGAAGAGCCCGCAGTTCAGGACAACATGCATCAGGTCGGAGCCTGGCAAGGAAATGATTTGATCCGGTTGGAAGAGCCGGTGTTCTGGTCTTTCTGGCCAGGCCGCGAGGACAGCAGCGAAGTCTCGTGAAACTTTTCAGATGATTTAATCAGACAACGCATGCGGCCAACGTTTCGAGCATAGCCTACAACAGGTTGCAATCGGCGTCGAATTCAATCATTGAAATCATGCTGCTGTCGCCCGTCATTGCAACACTGGTCGGCGCGGCTCAGGGCGCTCCGACACACAGTCGTAGAGCGCCCTTTCTCTTGTACTCGACGCTTCATAGTGAAGTCACGTTCCCCCCGCATGAATTCAATTCCAAATTCTAAAATACTCGCGTATGTTGAATGTAGGGATTGTAGTATCGGTACCTTGGGGTTGAGAAAATGTGCTGGAATACATCATCGGCATTCACGCCGGTCGGGGTTGTTCTGCGCGGCACAGCAACACGCAGAGTCGTACGGACGCTCGGTGATGCAGCACATCTCTTGATGAAGGAATGGCCATCCGATGATGGCGAGGAATATATGGCTGCGGTGAAAGCCTGCGTCGACGCAATTACCGGAAAAATCTCGCCCGAGCAGTTTCGCGAAATCCTTCTACGTGCGGCCAATAAAGCAGGTATTGCTGCTCTAACTGTCGTCTACCAGGGATTGGAACACGGGGGACCGGACCAGCCCTCCCAGGTGCGCAATTAGCCTATTCCTCATGTCCAAATGAGATCGTCCGCTAAGATTGCTTGAACAACTGCTTGCGCCCTGACTAGCGTGTCGGGTCTTTCTCCAAGGCTCATGCGGTCGATTTCGACGTTTGCCAAGTAGTTCACAACTTCGGCTTCCGGCACTCCTTGGCGAAGCTGTGCCGCTGCGTTTTTCAGATAACTATCATATTCATCTTCGAAGCCGGTTGCAGCATCGCCACGCCAGCTCCATCCTTCGGGCATCAATCCAATGGGGTCCCACAACGACCACCCGATGTCCCTCAGTCTCGATAGATTAACCTTTGAAGACTGGGACAATGGCATACCTACACCTTAAACTGCTCCAAATGCCTAATGGTACATGGAAAGATGGCAGTGAGCGTTGGCTGTGGCAATGAGAGGACGCCGCCACCAATCACAAGGTGGCCACGCCTCCAGACGATGCTCAGCGGCTGGCGACAAGCACCCCTGCCCCAACCATCAAGGCTCCAGCTCCACGATTGAGCATCCCGATCTTGTTTGGGTCGGCCAACGCCGTCTTGGCTCGGTGGCCGAGAAAGACATGCCCTCCGACGACAATCACCTCTATCAGCGCGATGATCATCAGCAGTTCCACAGTGTCGGAGGCGGTCAGCGGTCGGATGCCCAGGACGCCCGGCAGCAGAGCCAGATAGAAAATCGGCATCTTGGGGTTCGAGATGTTGAGAAGGAAGCCTGTGAAGAACAGGCGGATCAGGCCACCTCGCATCACACGAGGTTTGATGTTCGGCTTCGAGCGCCACATCATGATGCCGGTGTAAATGAGGTAGATCGCGCCGACGTATTGGATGAAGCGCAGATTTTCATTCATGTATTGCGCAATGGCGTTGAAGCCGATGGCAGCAAAGATGACGAAGAGGAAGATGCTGCAAACGACTCCGACACCGTAGGCAACACCATGCGCCGGTCCGCTGGAGACGGTCTTCGACAGGATCGTCAGGTTGTCGGGACCGGGGCTTGCCGCGAATACGAAGAAGGCCAGGCTAAAGGTTAGAACTGTTTGTAGGTCCATCACGCGCTCCTTTGCTCTGTTAACTCGTCGAACTTGAAATATCCGCCTTGGAAGTAATCCGTCCCGAGCTTCTTGTAGCGCTCAAGGGGCGCATCGTATCCGAATTCCAAGAAGAGCTTTAACGCATTCCGAACCTGCGGCCCGTCGATGTTGATGTCTGGCAAAATGATGTCGCTGGTTTGGACATTCGCCAGCGCATTGAAGATTTGGTCATGAATGCCTATCCCTTCCGGCATTCGGATTTTCGGGCGGTCGATCATGTAGGATGGGATTTCCGACCTGAAGGCTTCGCGAAGCACATATTTTTCGACGCCGTTTCGGACCTTCATATCGAATGGCAACGACATGGCGAGTTCGATGACGGCGCGGTCAAGAAACGGCACCCGGCACTCGATTGAATTCGCCATGCTGCTTCGATCCGTCCTCTGAAGGTCGGTGCGATACAGGTTGTTCAAGCGGTACGTCGACAGGCCATAGGGGTCGGTCGCAGTTTTGAAGAGATCATACCCTGCGAATATCTCGTCGCTGCCGTCCCCCGAGAGGGCTACCTTAAAGCCATTGGCTCGGACGGCCGCATAGACCGCTGCCATCGTAAGCATGTCGGAAATGTCGACCGGCTCGAAAAACTCGCCGTTGAATACTGAGTTGCGGATGTTTCTTCCGATCTGCCCGTGGTGAAATTCCGTAATCACATGCGGGATGCCTCGTTCCGCGCAAAACCGCCGGGCGAAGGCAAGATCGGCGGAGTCGTTCGTGCCTATGGAGAATGCTGTCACATCCTTGTGGAACTTGGTTGCCAGATGCAGGATGATCGTGCTGTCGAGCCCGCCTGAGAAGATGACCGCAATCGGCAGGTCAGTCGCTACCTGCTTGCGAACGGCGTCTTCCATCCGTTGTTTGCACTCCTCGATGACTGCGGCTTCCTTCATTCCGAAGTTGGGGATCGCTTCGAAGGTGACATAACGCGCCACCATCCCATTATGCCAATAGCTGCCCGGCATCACCTCTTGCGTCGTTTTCGCCAATCCCAGGAAGCATTTCCGTTCCGAGGCGAAGCAGACGAGGCCGTCACCCTCGCTGTAATAGAGCGGCTTGATACCGATGTGGTCGCGGGCGGCAAAGGTGTCACCCGTTTCCGGATCGTAAATGACAAAGGCGAAGATGCCGTCTAGCCTCTGCAGGCAAAGGGAGCCCCACGCGATGAAAGCCTGAAGCACTACTTCGGTATCGCTGGACGTGCGAAAGACATAACCCAGGCTCTGCAGTTCGATCCGCAGCTCGCGATGATTATAGATTTCGCCGTTCATAACGATCACTCTGCGTGAGGCCGGATCGACAATGGGCTGCTTGGCCTGATCCCTATCCACGATGGCGAGACGATTCGTGCCCATCGCTCCCTTATCGAAGACGAGACGTTCAGCGAAATTGTATGCGTCGCCTCGATGCCGGATTGCGCCAAGCATGTGCAGCAATGCAGCTTCGAGGTCTCTTGGATCGCTCGGGCTGTTTTGAGATGAGAATACGGCGGCGATTCCACACATGTCTGATCCTCCGGATTAGGATTTCGTACCGACGGCGACGAGCGCCTTGCGCGGTATGGTCGCGACGAAATCGTCTTCCGCCTTGTTGACGTGAATTTCGCCCAGCGTTTGCTCGACACAACGTGCAACGCGATTGGTGATATCGCCGCTTCCGTTGGCGATCTTTACCAGGTCGTACATGTGGTACATGTGCATGAGCGCATTCGATACGGCCTCATCAGCAGTAGCGCCCGGTAGAGTGAAGGGATCGTTCAAATCGAAGACGCGCACATCACGGAAACCGGCCGCACTGAAGCGCTCCCACATTTCCGGTCGCGTAAAATGCGGATGGGGATGGCCGGTTCTGGAATAGACGTGCACTACCTCCTCGAACCAACGTGCAGTCTCCCCGCCGGTCTCGAAATCGTGCAGGACCAGCCGTCCGCCGGGTTTCAAAGTCCTATAGGCTTCCGAGATCGCCAATTGTCGATCATCGTCAGCCAAGTGATGGCTGCCGTATGCGATCAGCACGCCATCAAGTGAGTTGTCTTTGAACAGGCTCCTCGTAGCGGACTGACGGACACACGGCAGACCCTGCCTCATGCACGCATCCACCATGAAGCGTGAAAGATCGGCGGTAAAGATCGTTGGTCGTGGCCCATCAAGGCTATGGACAAACCGGGCGATTGTCCCATCGCCACCAAGGACGTCAAGAATTTTGGTGTCAGCGTCCGGCATGTCACGGAAACTGGGCGAAAAGCACTTCAATAGAGCGACCATGCCCTGTTGACGATTGCCTACGACCTTCTGGGCGACGTTATAGGCGGCACCCCTGCCACCATCCGCCAAGTCCTCGAACTCCCAAGAGAGCGAGTTCATGACTCGCAGATAGTCGTCGAGCCTGTCGCCAGTTATCGCATCCTCATCTAGAAGGTCGCATAGGTCAGGGTGGGACGTTACCGCCGTGCGGTAGTAGTCGGAGAAGGTCATCCCCGTCAGATATTCCAAACTCGGGAAAGCGGCATTTACTCTATTCAGCATTCCGGCTCCTTTCAGTTTCACGTATCATTACGTGTAAATAATTCCAGAATCAACACCTATGGTTGCACATAATTTCGCCATGAGGTGTGCTGAAATTAGGCAATGCGTCTGATTTATTTGCTACTCCTGCGATTAATTGGCTGGGGCTACGATCCAGAAGGGTTGGACCCGCGACACTCTTGAACCTCCCGATGCACCCCGTGGTGCCATCGGTCACTCGCGGTCCGGCGCAGCCGAGATGTAGTCGCCACCTCAACGAACGGTCCGTATTGACGAAGCACTTATTGCACCGTTGGCGGTCACTATTGCATCACCGGCAGCGGGCCGAAGAGCTATCTGCGGCGCTGAAACATCTGGGCCTCACAAAGTGTTTCTGAACCGGTCGATCAGAGGCGCTCTCTACTCGCAACTGTCCTGAATTAACCCATATTTTAGTGCTCTCTTGTATGCGCAGACTACGATGCTACCGTCGCCGTCATCGTGGGAGCGCATATGACAATTGAAGAATTGATCGATTTGCAGGAAGCAGGCTCAAGGGCACGGGTGCTCGGCCTGAAGGCTCACGAGAACCCATACCTTGCGGCCCACAGGATGCCTACTGGCGATGCCGGTGCTCTCGGGGATTGGCTGGCAAGTCACGATGCATGGAAGTTCGGCTGGGAAGCGGAGGACGCCAGCCGTGAAGGTAAGATCGTTGATCACTTCAAGGAGTTGATTTCGATTGCTAAGCGACGTGCGGTCGATGTGTGACCTTACTAAGGTGGTTGTGGCTCCGACATAAGGTCGTAGAGCGCCCCTTCTTCTGCGTTCGGCAGCCTCGCGTCCAAAACGGGTAGCGGGTAGAAGACCTGATACGACCCTAAACGCAATTTTCCAGAGCATTAACCTGAAAGCAAAATCTGTCGTTTTGCTCGGTGACAGACCTGTCCAGACAACATAAGACCGCTTCATCTTTCGACGAGGGCAAAATAGATGATCGGAAATCCGAAAAAAGAGACCATCCGAGACCTGCGCGTTGGAATCATTCTGATCGACGGCATCGATCTCTATTTCGCTCGGATCAATGGCGCGGCCTCTCAACTCGTCCGAGGGGTGGACCAACTTGCGAAACTTCTCGGTGGGATTTCTGACGAAGAGCTGAAAGAACATATCAAGGAATCTCTGAAGAACCTTCGAACTCTTGCAGAGGACGGCACCTCAGTAACTGCGCTCTTCGCCAACCAGGAGTTTCGAGGATTTGAGGTCGCATCGGTCGTCCCAGGCGGAGAAACAGAGTTAATTCCGGACTGGGACGCTTTGGTTAAGTATTTCTCGGATACCAAAGCCAAGCTTGGCCATTAAGCCGCTTGTATGCCTCAGCATTTCCGATTTCCCTGTCCATTTCATCTTTTGGCAGACGGCGCAGGTATCTCCGGACACTTTCGTCATCGATGTTGAGCGCCGCGCCGACGCCATGTACCGCGTCAATCGCGCTCCATTTTTGCAGCAGCTCCTCCCAATCGGCCTTCTGCCGTAAGTCGGTTTCCGTAGCCTCTTGAGCGAACCACTCTCCGTATCGCTTCAGCCAGTAACCTAAGACCTTCACGTCACCGGTTTGCGCATGCCAGCTTAGCTGCTCCATTGGTGGGATATGTCGATAAAGTCGCTCGTCCACTGTTCGTCACCCTTCTTATTCTTATCAGCAGAAATAAAGGTACGGACAAATCTCGTCGGCCGAAAGGTTAAACTACATGGCTAGGTTACTATCCGCGTCGCACTGGAGCCCCGTCTCAGATTCTCAAACAAAAGGCTGAGGTTTGCCCCAAGCCCATTGCTCATTTGTTGGACACGGCACGCATCCTTCTAAGAAAAACAAGAATACTATTCACTCTATACAAATATTAAAAACATCTATAACGTGCATTTGAAGAAGGCCGAGGGGGTCTTCTGGTGAGGTTTAGCACAATATGGTGTACTTGTCGCGATATCTTCTATCGCCATTTCAACTCGTCCTAATGTTTGGCTTATTGAGTTCCTGCACAGCAGCGGGATACCAAGAATTTCAACTATATAGCCAAGCCTATGACGCCCAATATGTGCAAGCCGATACGGTGCTGCAGGCCGTCGGAAGTGCAGAACGTTCAATTTGGACACATCGTCAAACACGAACGAACAAATTCGGGTACTTCGAACCAAATGATGCAGCCTATTACATAGATACGGTCGAACCTCCAAAAACTGCGGCCATCCGGGCCAGCCTTCTGGTGATCAAGAGCTACAATGAGGCGATGATCGGGCTTGCCAGCGGGGAGAACGCAAAAGCGCTGTCCGCCAAGATTTCGACACTGACGGTCAACGTCGCGTCCGCAGCGCTCGCTGTTGCCGCTATGACCACACCGGCCGCGACTACGGCACAAGTTGCGGCGTCGAAAACAGGTCAGTTTGCGAGAGCTATGACAGGGTATCTCGATTACTTGCCATTCGTGACCGAGGTCGCAAACGTCGCCAGTCGGGAGGCGTTTCGAAAGCAACTGATCGAGTCCTATCCGACGATCAGAAATATGCTGCTGACGCTTAGAAATGATGGCACACGCGTGATGTACGAGGTACTGCGCACGCCGGACGATAACGGCGTCGACAGCCCGGCTCCGAAGACGGACGCGGGGGCGCAGAAACTGCTAGCAGGCTGGGTGCTCCTACTGGACAAGACCAACCTCGCTCTCGAAGCCGCTGTGAACGCCGCCAGGAGCGGGTCTCAGATCAATCTTGATTCACTGTCGCAGGCGTCTGTCGAACTCACCGTTCTCGCAGAGCAAGTGAGGGCTGCAAAACTGAAGAAATAAGAATTGCACTCTGGGGAGAGACCAATGGCAAATGACGTGTTGGACCCAATTAAGGAGTTGGATCAGCTGAGGTCGGATACCTGGTACGCCAGGGAAGATGCAAAGGCCAAGGGTGACAACGATTCGGTCGAGAAGCTGACTACGCTCCTTATCGAGATACGCGATGCTCGTGAGGACGCTGTCTTCGACCTTTTAGGAGGGATTGCAGCGAAACTGGCTGATTTCGCCAGTCGTCTGGCAAAGATCGTGGCGCGGGTTAAGAGCTGGCCGTTTGGTACCTCTACAGAGCACGAAAAGCAATTCCACGACCAACACCTGCCTGACAACGACTTCGAGGACGAAGGGCCGGATGCCGCACCGATCAAACCGGCACCCGTCCCAGCGGGAAAGCTCCCGGTGGTTTCTGCTGCCTGGGCTGAGAACTATCAGACTTTATGGGATACGATGACAGTCGCCGATGACTGGCAGTCGAAAGCGGTGAAGATTGCCAAGGACATCGTGAGTGGCCAGGCAAAATATGCGGCAGTTGTCAGTGGCACGAATGTGCCTTGGTGGTTCGTCGGGGTCGTTCATTCGATGGAGTGCGGGCTGGACTTCATGACACACCTGCACAATGGCGATCCGCTGACGGATCGAACGCGAAATGTCCCCGCCGGGCGACCGCCGATCATTCAAGGATTACCCATCGATTGGGTCTACAGTGCTCGGGACGCAATAACCTACGAGAAGCTTGACAAGATCGTAGACTGGTCGCTCCCTAGCGTCCTTTATCACTGGCATCGCTACAATGGCATAAATAACGAATATAAGGCGCGACATATCCCGACGCCCTATCTCTGGAGCGGGTCACAGCACTACATCAAGGGAAAGTACGACCTCGACGGCCACTTCAATCCAAGCATGGTTTCGAAGCAGGTTGGCGCAGCAGTCCTCCTGTGGGCCCTGATCACGATCAAGGCCGTTATCCTGGGCGGCGCAGGTTCGGCGACCAAAAAGAAAGCTGAAGCGGGGCCTCAGACCCCGGTCTCCAATCCGGCAGCTGCGGCGCAGCACGTTGCGTCTCTTGATCTCGATTTGAGCGGCACTCCGTTCAAACATCTCGCGGTGGAGCTGAACTTTCCCGGCGCGCTTGAAGCTGGCTCTACAAAGACGGCCGCTGTCAAACGAATGCAGGAGTGGTTGAACCTTCACGGGTTCGTCACATCGATTGACAGCGATTTCGGTCCCTCGACTGAAAAGCAGCTCGGAAGGTTCGCAACCGCAAACAGCAGACCCGCTACAAGCAAGCTCGATGAAGAGCTTTGGGCTCTTCTCACGGCTCCCTTGCGCAAGGCCCTTGCTCCGATCCCAGCGACGCCATCGCTTGAGGATGCGGTCGTTAAAGTAGCCCGTCAGCATATCGCTCAAATGCCCACCGAAATTGGCGGAAACAACTGCGGCCCGTGGGTCAGAGCATATATGCGCGGCGACGAAGGCGAAGATTGGAAGTGGTGCGGTGGCTTCGTCAGCTTCATGATTGAACAGGCCACGCGTGACCTGGGGGTGGACATCGACTTCAAACGACAGGTCGGTGTTGATGAACTTGTCAATGACGCCAAGAAGGCGGGCCGCTTTATTCGTGAGAATGAAGTTTCAACACCGTTGCTGCGCCAGTCGAAATTAAGTCCCGGATATCTCTTCGTGGTTCGCGAAACGGCAACCAACTGGACCCATGTCGGGATCGTTTCGTCCGTGATGTCCCAGACCTTCGACACCCTTGAGGGCAACACGGGCGGAGATGGAGGGACTGACGGCGCAAACGCTCGCGAAGGTAACCGGAGCTATCCGGATCGCGACTTTATTCGACTGCTTTGAAGGGGACGCTGCCAAAACGTCGACATGACACGATTGGGGGATACAATGGGATTATCATTCAGCGGCATCCTAGACATCGCGATCAGCCTGATTTTTCTGTATCTTTTGATCAGCTTGGTCTGCACCTCCCTATGTGAATCCATCGCCACGCTTCTCAAATTGAGAAGTCGTTCCCTCAGCGTTGGGGTTGCTAAAATCTTGGAGAACCCAGAGCTGATCGATAGGTTTTACGCGAATGGTCTCGTTAAAGGAGCGATTTCAGCGTCTCAATGGAAAAGCGCTCCAGTTGAAGGTGTTCCAACGAAATATGGACACTCGTCCTATATGGACAGCCGCAGTTTCTCGATGGCCCTTTTGGCTAGCCTCAATCCCGACAAGCCGGTACCGGGCGTGGCCGACATTGAGGAAAGCCTAAAATCAGCGAACCTGCCGAGCGCAATTAAGGACGTCTTGTCCGCCGCGCTGACTACGGGCGTGAAAGACATGACCGCGCTGCGAGACGAAGTCGCATCCTGGTTCGACAGTGCCATGGATCGGTTGAGCGGCGAGTACAAACGACAGCTCAAGTGGATTTCGTTTGGCGTCGGCCTGTTTATCGCCATCCTTCTGAATGTCGACAGCGTCGATGTAGCAACGAGGCTCTGGAAAGACCAAGCGCTTCGCCAACAGCTCGCCAGCGCGGCCGAGACCTACGTGAATGGTAAACAAGTCTCCTGCCCTGTCGGTGGTGGGCAAAAATCGGGGACAACGCCTGCGAAGAAAGACGCTGCTTCTACTCCTCCGAAGCAAGATTCCGGAAGTCAGACACCTGCTGCTAGCGATGCTGAGAGTGGCGGAACGAAGCCGGAGGACGTGGGGAACCAGGTGGTATCAGAGTTGAATTGCCAACTCCGTACAATGAATGATGCTTTGTCGGCCGCTCGCCCCTTCCCCATTGGTTGGACCACCACTACGCCTGTGGACGGCGACAAAGATACTTCTCGTAACTTCCCGGCAATCCTCCACGATATGCCGCTTATGTTCAGTAAGATTGTAGGTTGGCTCTTTACGGCCGTCGCACTGTCGTTGGGTGCACCGTTCTGGTTTGACACACTGTCGAAATTCATGAACGTCCGTGGTGCTGGAAAGAAACCAGAGAAAGTTCAGGTTAACTGACGGAACGAGTTGGGCTCGCAGCGGAGATTTGGCGTGAAGAAGTCTAAGTCGGTTATCTGTGGAATATCGAAATAGGTGGCAGAATGGATGTATCTTTAACGTCTATTGTCTCGTTAGCAGCAGGCATTATTGGCTCCGCAGTTGGCTTTGCGGGATATCAGGTCCGCAGAGCAGATCGACGGTACGTGATATACGATGAGCTGCGGCGCATCTTTGATGAGTCGCCCGAATATAGCCGAATCTTTAATGCCTTGGACCTCATCGATGACAAAGACGAGAAGAAACGAAATAAGGGGCGAGACCAGCTCTCCGAGATCAAACCAGAGGTTCGCCATGGGTTTCTTGCGTTTCTTGAGCGCATTGCGCTTATCTGGCGCTCAGGTTTAGTCAATATTCGAGTCTTAAACTACAACTTCGGATACTGGATCGTGCTTGCGTTCGATACCGACGAGATGTGGCCAAATGGAGAAGATCGGTCGCATCCTTATTACGCTTCGCTTAGCAATTTCGTCGATCAATTGCGTCGAGAGAAAGAAAAGCTGGAAGGCAATCCAGGAAGATACGCAAAATACGTGAAGGTGGGTGGCTTCAGAGATTTGCTTTGGAATCCATTTTCCTAATTTTCACTTTGATCAGAGGGGAAAATCGGTCACTGCAGCCCGGGTCGGGCTCACAAATACCAAATAATCCGAAACCATGGTCGGAGCGGCCCTGCCCTATTTTAAAGCAAGGTTGGTTGAGATATCGGTTCCCCAGAGTTCGTAACAATGGTCGAACCATACGACTCACGCGACGTCACCACGATCTGGTCGTTCGGAAGCGGCCGGGCAAGCGCCTTCGCCTCTTCCCATGGCGCATGCATCCATACATCGGTCTCCTCCTTGGTCAGCAGTAAGACCGGCATCGCCTTCTGATGGATTGGCTTCACAACGTCATTGGGATCGGTTGTCAGGAACCCGTAGAGATCGTCGGTCGTCAGTCCGTCCTTGACCTTTCTGACGCTTGTCCATTGAGGGACCCAGATTCCGGCGAAAAACATCAGTGACTTGTTTTCGTCGCGTGCAAACCACGCGTTAGGAGTGGCTCCCCCGTTTTTGCTGGCGGGGTCCGGTTCGGCAAAGCTCGTTACAGGCACGAGGCATCGATGCTCCACGCCGAACCACTGTATCCAATGTTTCAGGTGGAGCTTTCTAACGTTGGTGACGCCCGGGTCCAATGCCATACGGGTCAGCAGCTCCATGTCAACAGATTGTCCCTTCTTCCGCAAATGCTCTGCCTTGCTTTCGGCCGCCTCCTCAAGCACCCGACGTGGCGACGGGAGACCCCAACGAACGTGAGCAAGTTGCTTGCGACCGTGGGCCGTGTTGCGAACCACCGGACCCATTTGGTTTTTGTAGACCTGATAGGTTGGCATCAAATTGACTAGGCTCTCAGCGTCCTGAGCCCATTTAGCGACCCAATCCCGGTCTTCCATGCGGTAGAGATTGCACATTTGATGCCACCGTCTTTCACAATGTGGCCAGCCTACCCTACGGGTGAAGGGCTGGCCACAGTAACGATGTTCGCGTTCAAGCACCTGCGGCCAATCTATGGCCCGAACCAGCTGTTCCAGGATTGTCGTCGAAAGGAACATACAATCCTGCATCATCTGCCCATATTGCCTGCGCGAGTTCTTCTTCTTCCGCCGACATTTGATAGACAACCAGCTTCTCGATGATCGCGTCGACCTCAGCCAAAAGACGGAGCAGCTCGACGCTTTTCCCCATATGCCCTCCATCCCCAAACGTGTCGAAGCAATCGCCGCCAACATGTTGATAAAGGTCGACGATCCTCTTTGCTATCTTGGCAGGGACAACTGGGTCCGCGCCAAAATCGAGACCATCAATGACATCGCGAACTTTGCTTGCCAGACTGTCGGAACGTGCTTTCTCGCCACCCTTAGAAAACTCGTCGAAGCATTTCTGCCCGACGTGCTCGACAAAGGTAGCTACCGCCCTGATCTCGTCCGGAAGAATGCTCGGATCGTTCAAATACAAAATCGTAGGCATGCATAATCCTCCTTACTCGTGTGGATTTAGTGCGGTTGCCGTACGGATGTTCTTATTTTGTTCTATTTCTTCACAGAGTCAAGAGCGACGTTTTCTAAGGGCTGCCAGTGCCGCTTCAAGATCAGTATTGGCTGCAAACATCAGGGCGTGGTTGTCCGCCAATTCGATGATGGTGGTCAACACTTCGTCAGCCTGCCAACCAAGCGCGACCGCTCGATCTACAAAATTCGCAAATGTCGCCTCGGCTTCTTGCGAAGACTCTTGACCTCACTTAGTCCCTTCAAACGCGATCAATGCAAGACGGCCTGTAGATTCAGCAAATTTCCGCGCGACGGTAAAAATGTCAGGCGGGGGCTCCTCAATACCGTAGACAAAGTAGTTATTAAGATCGACGAAGAATTTTTCGTAATTAGAAATTCTCGAAATATCCAACATGAGAGCGTGGTCCCAATCCATTACCTCAATCGACATCGATCCTGTATTTGACTTGACAAAAATTATGGACATGCTGGGAGGATTTTTCTTAGTGATTTTTCCTATTGTCTTTAGTACCGCAGTGGAAAAATCGTAGTTATACCCCTTGGCGATAGCGCTGATCTCGTTCGAATTCTCAGAATCCCACCCACCCGCATTGAACCCTTGATAGATGTCATCGGATGAAAAATTAGTTGGATATACTAATACGGCAAGCTTGCTTCGTGGGACACCAAATGAATCGGAATTGAATTTCGGTAAGATCGACAAATACGCCTTCGCCAAATCTGCTTTGCGGCTTGCATCAACACCCCGATCACGAAGAAGAACAAATGCATACATGCCAAAACCTGAATATGATTTTTTATTGGGCCTCTTCGGCAGGAATGCTCGGCAGAGAGCTTCGATCTCAAGACCGTTAGCGGTCTGATAGTCCTTCAAATTAGTGCTTGGAAAATCCAGAAGCATACCGAAATTTCCGCCACCGCCAGAATACAGGTCATATAAATCGAAAGCGTATGCCGTGTTTCCTTCTGAGTCAGAGATGATACTCTGTACAGCGGAGTTGAACATTTTGTCATAATTACAAAATGTCGCCCTAAATTTTCCGTCCCCAGCTCGTGTGTAGGTCAAGCACTTTGTCTTCTCCTCCGGAGTGGATGGCGTATCCGTCATTTCCAACTGGCTAAAAGGGAATTTAAACCGTATCAAAGAAAGTTGTGCCAGATCAATATTGTGGACGCCGCCCTTCGGTATGTCGATTATCTTAAGCTGATCTGCGTTCGCGTGGTTGAGGGGCAAAAAAAGGCAGGCGATTACGAATGAAAGGAAAGCTTTGATCAATATTCGAGAAAGGCGGCAGGCAAGCCAAAGTGCAAGAAAAATTATTATTGCAAACCCAATAACTTCATATCTGCTAAGTGGCGCAGCAATGTAAATGTCGGCATATAACCATATAAGGACCAGAGATATCGTTGTCCCTATTAACGGGACAGTTTGCGCCCAGATAAACCCAGCTATTTTTTCGAGATACGGCTTCAATATATCCATGATGGCCCCCTCGGAATTAACATATCTCGCGCCACCGAAAATTATGACGGTGGCCAGCTCATTTCCCTCTGTATACTACCACAGGACTAGAAATAGTTTCTAACAAGATTTGACAATTAAAGTATCGAACCTATGCGAGTTCCGATCTGAGCGAGATTAGCAGAAATTTCTCGACTTCGTCCTCAATGTATCAATGGGTAAATCCGGTATGAAAATGTCCATTGGCTTGATTTCCACTTTCTGACCTTTTGAATCCGTTTTGTCAGCTTTGCCATGAGCGAATTCATCACCTCTCCCTGTCGGCAGCCTGAGTTTCAGGTCGCGATCCGCCAAGCCTGTCAGGTTTCCTGAAAGATCGAACAGCTGCTGGGCCACCAGGTGAACGACGTCACCTTCCCGCTGAATGCGGCCATTGATCGCCATCATCGAGGCTCCAAGCGCAATTCGTCTCGACCGCTCGAACAGCTTGGGCCAGATCACCACATTCGCAACGCCCGTCTCGTCTTCAATCGTCATGAAGATGACGCCCTTTGCGGAGCCCGGCCGCTGGCGCACCAGAACCAGCCCGGCCGCCATCAGCCAACGACCGTCGCGTGCTGACATCGCTTCCGTGCAGGTGACGATCCGCCGTTCAGCGAGTTCCCGCCGAAGAAAGCTGACGGGATGCTCACGAAGGGTCAGGCCGGTGTGCGAGTAGTCCAAGACGACGTTGTGGCCTTGTGTCATCTGTCGAAGATCGACCTCGGGTTCTTGTTGCTCAGCAATCGTCCTGGCTTCTCTTTCGGCTGCGGCAGCGAACAACGGTAGAGGCTCGTCTCGCAATGCCTTGATCGCCCAGAGCGCATCGCGACGTTCCAATCCAAGAGACGGTCGAAAGGCATCCGCCTCGGCCAGCTCCACCAGCGATGCAGCCGGAACGCCTGATCGCCGCCACATATCGTCAACGCTGTCGAACGGCTGATCGGCACGGGCAGCAACGATCCTGGCAGCGTCGCCGGTGGCGAGCCCGCGCACCATCCGCATACCCAGACGAACGGCATGTCGGTCGGACCCCTCGATGGGTTCCAGCGTGCAATCCCATCGCGACCGGTTGATGCATATTGGCCGGACTTCGACGCCATGTTCGCGGGCATCCCGGACGATCTGGGCAGGCGCGTAAAAGCCCATCGGTTGCGAGTTCAGCAGAGCCGCACAGAAGACGTCGGGGAAATGGCATTTGATATAGCTGGACGCATAAGCGATCAGCGCAAACGATGCGGCATGGCTTTCTGGGAAACCATAGGACCCGAAACCTTCGAGCTGGCCGAACGTCTTCTCGGCAAATTCGGGCGCGTAGCCGTTCCGGATCATCCCAGAGATAAGCTTGTCCTTGAAACGGCTTACGCCCCCTGTGAATTTGAACGTTGCCATGCTCTTTCGGAGCTGGTCCGCTTCTCCACCCGTAAACCCGGCACAGACCATGGCCACCTTCATGGCGCTTTCCTGAAACAACGGAACGCCAAGCGTTTTGCTGAGGACGGCCTCCAGTTCAGGCGTCGGGTATTCGACCTTCTCCTTCCCTTCCCGGCGACGAAGATAGGGATGGACCATATCACCCTGGATCGGCCCCGGCCGAACAATTGCGACCTGGATCACGAGGTCGTAGAAGGTTCGCGGCTTCAGTCGGGGCAGCATCGACATCTGCGCCCGACTTTCGATCTGGAAGGTGCCCAGCGTGTCGGCCTTCCGGATCATGGCATAGGTGGCCGGGTCTTCCTGATGGATCGTTGCCAGATCGAGGCAGATGTCTTTTTCTTCAGCAAGGAACGCGAAACTCTTGGCCATGCAGGTCAGCATGCCGAGCGCCAGCACGTCGACCTTCATCATCTTCAGAGCCTCGACATCATCCTTGTCCCACTCGATGACCTGGCGATCCACCATGGACGCCGGTTCGATTGGTACGAGGTCATCGAGCCGGTCATGGGTCAACACGAAACCGCCGGGATGTTGACCCAGATGACGAGGTGCGCCCATCAGCTGCTGCGCCAATTGAAGTGTCAGGGCAAGACGCCGATCATCCGGATTGAGGTTGAGGTCCCTGACCTGCTTTTCGCTGACCGCTTCCGACCATGCCCAGACACCAGATGACAGCGCCTTGATCAGGTCCTCGGGCAGGCCCAATGCCTTGCCGACGTCCCGGATCGCACCCTTGGTCCTATAGCGTGTGACCGTCGCGCAAAGTGCCGCCTTGTCGTGGCCATAGGTTCGGTAAATCCACTGGATGACCTCCTCGCGCCGCTCGTGCTCGAAATCCACGTCGATGTCCGGCGGTTCATCGCGTTCCTTGCTGACGAAACGCTCGAACAGGAGGTCATTGGTTTCCGGATCAATTGAGGTGATGCCAAGGACGAAACAGACCGCTGAGTTGGCGGCGGAACCACGCCCCTGGCATAGGATGCCCTGGCTGCGAGCAAACCGGACAATGGAAAAAACTGTCAAAAAATAGGGGGCGTAGCGCATCGTCTTGATGAGCCCAAGTTCGTGATTGATCGTCTTTTCGACGTGCTCGGGCAGCCCGTCCGGATAACGATTGGGGATGCATTCTCGGACATAGTGCTCCAGCGATTGCTGAGCATCCATTCCCGGCAGCAGGGTTTCCTCTGGGTATTGGTAGGTCAGCTCTTCCATGCTGAAGCAACAGCGCTCAACGATTTCCATCGTGCGGGAAAGCGCCTCGGGATAGCGGGCGAACAGACGCTCCATTTCTTCCGGTGGCTTCAGATACCTATCGGCGTGCCGTTCACGCTCGAAGCCGACGTCATCAATGGTCGTCTTCGTCCTTATGCAGGTGACGACATCCTGGAGTTGGCGGCGGCCGGGCTCGTGGAACAAGACGTCATTCGTGACGACCGCCTTCACCTTGTGCCGAACGGCCATGTTGGAAATATCATGCAGCCGCATCTGGTCGTTCGGTCTTCTGCGCAGGCAGAGCGAAACATAAGCACGGTCATCGAAAACTGCCGCCATTTTCCGAAGCTGGATCGCGCAGCTCTCATCCGGTAGATCGGGCACGAGGATGCCGATCAGGCCTTCGGAATAGCGGGCAACGTCATCAAGCGTCAGGATGCACTTGGCTTTGCCGCCCCGGGATTTGCCGAGCGTCAGCAACTGGGTCAGACGAGAGTAAGCAGCTCTGTCCGTCGGATATACGAGGATCGACATGCCATCATGCAGATCGAGGCGGCACCCGACGACCAGCCGCAGACCTGTGGCACGCGACGCTTCCACCGCCCGCACGATACCGGCCAGAGAGTTTCTATCGGCGACACCGATGGCATCGATGCCGAGCATCTTTGCTGTCGCGAATAGCTCGTCAGCACTGCTCGCGCCGCGCAGGAAGGAAAAATGCGTTGTGACCTGAAGTTCCGCGTACGTCATGCGAAAACCCCATGGATGAACCACCGATGCGATCCCGTGTCCGCGTCAACACCATCACCGGAGCGGAATATCCAGTAGCGTTCGCCGGTATCATCCTCGACGGTGAAATAGTCACGGACGGCTGCCCATTCGGATGTTCGCTGCCACCATTCTCCGAAGATGCGCTCAGGTCCGTCCGCCCGCTTCACACGCCGCCGCTTGCCACGCCAGGTAAACCAGACGGGCGGGTGGTCGGGAAGCAGAGCCATGACTTCGATCAGCTCCGGGCGATCCATCAAACGAACGGGTCGCGGCCAGATCATTGGCCAAGATTGGCCCTCCTCCTTGGCGACCGGTGAGACCCTCTGTATTGAGCGCTCCGGCACATCGCTGGCGACCGGTGCCATGCGATAGATGCGATAGGTTCCCCTGTTGCCGAGAACGTCGACGAATGCACCAACATCAACCGTGGTATCTTCCACGAGGCTGGATGCGATTTGCTTGTCATCCAGCGGTTCGACCAGGGTCGCAGCGAGACTGAGCTTCTCGATGCCGAAGCCTGGATCGATCCTTTCGATGCGATCATGAAGGAGCTTCGTCAGCCAAGCCACATCTCGTACTGGCTTTGCCGTCCCCGCCCTGAGTGCCTGGATCGTGTTGTCGACACGTTGCACAATCAAGTCGGCACGACGCACGCCCAGGCCTTTTGCCTGAAGTTCAAGACAGAGTTTTACGACAAGGCGAGCAATGTACTTTGCGATGGTCTCAGCCGCGCCAATCGGCTCAGCGAAGGCTCGATGGACTTCGACGATCTCAGGACAGCGGATCGGGTCAATGGGCTCGGCGACCCTGCCGAACATCTGGTCAAGACGACGGCCGATCTCAGGGCCGAAACGTAACGTCAGCGGCGCACGAGGCGTCACAGCCAGATCACCGACCGTTTTGAAGCCAAGGGTCCGCAGGCTCACTATGGTCTCAGCATTCAACCGCAGCGACGACAGAGGAAGTCGGGCAACGGCATCAGCCGTTTTCCCAATGGGAATGACCCTCGTCTCCGCCGTCATTGATCGAGCCAATCCGAATGCGGCTCCCCACGTGTCGGCGACGACAGCACGGGCCACCAGACCCCGGGCGCGAAACCGGTTCACGAGACCGGACAGCATCAGTTCTTCACCCCCTTGAAGATGATCGGCTCCTTCGGTGTCCATGACGATGCCATCCGGTGGATCAGCTGCTACGACCGGCGAGTATTGAGACAGCGCCCAGAGCGTCAGGCGTTCGAGGGCCGCAAGGTCAGCGACGGGATCGGCATCGACCATGTGGAGCCCTTGCACCAATGCCTGAGCCTTCGCAGCAGCCATGCCAACGTGCAGGCCGAGTTCGGCGGCGTTTGCATCGACCGCCGACAGCCAGCGTTTCGAGCCGCTCCTTGCGACAACGACGAGCGGCGTCTCAACCGGTATGGACGGATCGGCGCGTCTGATCCGATCCGTCGGCAGCGTCGGAAGAAATACTGATACGACCCTGACCATCACATGCACCTATTACGAAATCGGCACTCTCTCCTGCTTTCACCCTGATCAACTCCGCCAGCCATCGCGCCCGACCGATACCTGGCACCGGAAGCGGCTCCGACGGCAGAACGGAAATTCGCCATCGTGTTGCGGCCGCTGTCGGATGCCCGAAATCTCCGGCCTCGGTCTGCCGCCGCCATCGTCGGACAACGAGGCCAATGGTGCCGGAGCCTTCGGCGGCCAGCTGCAGACGGCGCGAAACGATCATTGGCAAACGGACTGTTTCGGCGACGACCGCACCAAGACCACCGAAACGGAGAGCTTCCTCGCAGGCTTCAACGACGTATTCTTCCTTGATCGCTTCGACGTAGATGACGCGATCCGGATGAAGGCCGACCTGGGCAAGTGCGGGTGCGAACAGGTCAGATCGGGCGAAGCACCAAACCACCTTTCCCTTCGTCCGAGCAGCGACCCCTCCTGCGAACGTGGCTGCGGCAGCCCCGTCAACAGCACCCGCCCCTCCTCCAGCAAACTCGTGGATCGCTCCATATGCCAGGCCGCCGCCGGGAAGCCGCTCGTCGATCTCGCGAACACCAAATGGCAGAACGGTTTTCGGACGGGCCACCCCGCCTTCGAGATGCTGGATGCGATCTCGAAGATCGGAAATAATCGCGCTCGCACCTGTCTGGGCCATTCGAAGCCTTCGTCAAAATCGGGTTTTCATCTCACTCGAAAGCGAGTATGTTCTGTATTTGTTCCCAATCCACATATGAGTCAATGTGCATGTAGTGGCGAGTGATCCGAGAACTGCAACCTGACCACATGTTGTCGAAGCCGAAGTGCGAATAGATTCAATTACCTGCAGCGAGACCGCCAACGTTCGTCAAAATGTCATCGATAAGAAAAAATACCTATGGCCGCTTATGTCAGAGAATGGGACCTCTTTCGACGCAAGCCTGCAAATCGGAGCGCCTTTTGGAACCACAGCAGAGGAATTGCGCATCGCTGCGATTGGATCGAGAATCCAGTTTGCCCAAAGCGAGCTTCAGACGGTCCAGGCCTACATCGACGTCATCCATGCAGGAAAGATCATGGTGACGCCTGACGACGGCAGCGAGTTGCCTGCTGACTCTCTCGTACATCTCGGGAGCGTCCTTTCAAACTACGAGCAGACGTTGTTCGACCAGATCGCGGAGCTTGAATATAAGCAAGAGATGCTGCTGTTCCCGCCAGACGAGGATAGCCGCGACGATGACGGCATCCCGGATAATGAAGACGCCTAATTGAACATGGACGATGTGATACGCGACAACGGAAACAGACAGCGCAAGATCATTCATGTCGACATGGATGCCTTTTACGCCTCCGTCGAACAACGCGATAATCCCGATCTTCGCGGCAAACCGGTTGCGGTTGGTGGTTCAGAAGCACGTGGCATCGTCGCAGCAGCAAGCTACGAGGCCCGAAAGTATGGCGTTCATTCGGCGATGCCGTCGGTCACGGCCAAACGCAAATGTCCCGACCTCATCTTCGTGAAGCCGCGTTTCGATGTCTACAAGGCGGTTTCGCTGCAAATCCGGCAGATATTTGCCGAGTACACACCGATAATCGAGCCGCTGTCGCTCGACGAGGCCTATCTCGACGTCAGCGAAAACCTCAAGGGAATGGAAATCGCGACGGAAATTGCTGCTGAGATCCGCGCGAAAATCAAAGCTACCACAGGACTCAATGCGTCGGCCGGAATCGCTTACAACAAGTTCCTGGCAAAAATGGCGAGCGATCTCAACAAGCCGAATGGACAGGCGGTGATCACTCCGAAGAACGGCCCCGCGTTCGTGGAAGCTCTCCCAGTCAAGAAGTTCCATGGTGTCGGTCCGGCAACAGCCGAGAAAATGCATCGGCTCGGCATCGAGACCGGAGCCGATCTCAAAGCCCGCAGCTTGGACTTCCTGATCGATCATTTCGGGAAGTCAGGACCCTATTTCTACGGCATAGCACGCGGCATCGATGACCGGCAGGTCAAGCCAAATCGCGTCAGGAAATCCGTCGGCGCGGAGGACACATTCATGGCCGATATTCATTCGTTCGACCCGGCCCGAGAAGGCATCCAACCGTTGATCGAAAAAGTCTGGGCCTATTGCGACGCCAACGAGACCAGCGCCAAAACGGTGACGCTGAAGGTGAAGTATGCTGATTTCACTCAAATCACGCGCAGCAAAACGATGGCGTTGCCGTTTGGATCGCTCGACGACTTGGAGGATGCGGTGAACTTGCTCCTGCAGGCGATCTTCCCGGTCAGCCGGGGGATTAGATTACTTGGTGTGACGCTGTCGTCGCTGGAGCGCAAAGTGGCTGAGAGCGAGCCACCACAGTTGCTGCTATTCAAGTAATTCTGGACCAACTTCGCCTTTGAACGCATGTTCCAAAGCTTCGAACAAACTCGATATCTCAGAGCTGTACCGGAGTGGTATCCTGAACGTCGTAGACCAATGTCGAGAAGCCAGATTTAAGTCGGTGATCCAGCAATGCCTTAATGATTTGGGCACATGTTTCGGGCGTTGCAACGATTTTCCCGTCGCCATCGAATTGAATAACCAGCCCGTATTCGGCTTGATTCTCTCTCAACCGCTGCATGAAATCAGCGTCGCGATAATGGCCTTTTTCTCGTATCGCACAGGCGCGTCTTAGCTGAATCTTGTTGTCTCCAACATATTCGACGAGTGGTGCGACGTCCACGAATGCGGCCAAGAATTCTTCTTCAGCCTGAAGTTCAACAAAGTCTTCTCGCTGAGTGCTTTTATAACGCAGCAATGACTCGAACGCGGCTTTGTTTCGAACCAGGATCGTGTCGCCAAATATGACGAAGTCAAACGTCTTGCTTAGCTCGAAGTGCGGCCTATCATCGATGGCCAGCTGTTGGTCCGCGAAATAAAGGTTCCTGAAAGACGCAGCTTTTTTCGTCTTCCAGCTGGGTTCTGTTTTGCGAACGGCAAAAGCGATCTGCTCATCGACTATGAATTTCGCGACGTAGAATTTCGAGTTCAACAGGTGATTGATCTGAGAAGCTTTTTTGCCATCCAACTCGGCAGCAACCTCGTCCAACAATAGGCCTGCGTGCGTCTCATCGGCGGGTATTTGAAGGGCGCTGGCTTCGTTGTTCTGGGCGAGTAGGCCATATTCGATCACCTCCTCTATCTTAGCGAGTTCGGCAACGAGAGATTCTTTCAATGCGGCATCGACCTCATCCGTTGTCTCCACCCATCGACCCGAAAAGTGGGGCGCTTCCGCCGCTGCTCCGGTAGGTCCCTTTATAGTCCACAGTGTTACCTGGGCAGTCGCCAGGTCAAGCGCTCTTAAGTCCTCTAGTGCTGGCATCAGTCACCGCCCTCTGATGTGGTCAATTTTATAATCCTGACATCTTGAATGGTCGCGACATTGCAGCGGTTTCCAGGCTGCAGGTTGTCTTTTGATAAGGCCCAAGATGAGATTTTTGTTTCGCTTTTGCCTGGATATGAAAGCGTTACCTCGTAGAGTCGCCATCCAAAAACAATGAGAAGCGGGTTGAGGATCAACTGCCCCGATCTGTAGGTGATGACAAACATCCAACCCAAGAAGATAAGTAACCCAACAAGTTTTCCCGTATCCTTATATTCAAGGCTCATGAACGAAACGACATACGGAAGCGTATAAGCCATCAGCTCGGCTGGAATGTACTTAGCCTCTTCGATGTCTACGGGTATTTTCGGTTTTACCGTCGCTAGAACCCCTAAAGAAAACAATAGGCAGATTAAGCAAACGGCGAAAATAATTAGGGAAAGCGCCCCATTTTGGAGAGGAACAACGCATTTCCCTGTGCCAGGAGGCCAACAAAACGGAGCCCACAACAAATCATAACGATAGTCTTGGGCAAGAAGGATCAAGCTCAGGGGAAAATATGAGCCAATAAATACAGTGAGTGATGCTACAAACCTGAATTGCAATTCTCGCGCCCGCCCTTTCTTGCAATATGCACGAGGCCGGTTGCAAATGCGAGGGATGACTACCTAAAATGAACAGCTTTTGACTGCAACACCCCTCATCTCGCGAAATAATACTTGCATTGATTCGGAACGAATCGCCTCTGGAACGATTGAGTCGCGACTCAGTGTTTCGGGGAGTAACGCGTCATGCCAAGTGGTCACCGCGCTCAGTGGAAGGGGTTCATCAAGTTTGGCGAAGTAAGCTGCGGTGTCGGCCTTTATACTGCTGCCAGCACATCCGAGCGGATCACGTTCAACACCATCGATAAAGCCACCGGCAACCGCGTGAACCGCGTGTTCGTCGACAGCGATACCGGCGACCCGGTGCCACGCGAAGCTCAGGTCAAGGGGTTCGAGATCGAGAACCACCAGTACATCATGATCGATCCCGAAGAAGTGACCGCCGTCATTCCGGAGAGCAACAAGACGCTGGAGATTGAAGCGTTCATCCCCTGCTCGGACGTGGACGACGTCTATTTCGACAAACCCTATTATCTCACCCCGACCGACAAGGTTTCCGAGGATGCCTTCACTGCTCTACGGGATGGCATGCGCAAATCGAAGGTCGCGGCGATTGCGAGAACGGTACTGTTCCGGCGCATGCGGACAGTGCTTATCCGCGCTCATGGGAAGGGGCTGATCGCGACCACCCTGAATTACGACTATGAGGTCCGGTCGAGTGCGAAAGCGTTCGAAGCGATGCCGAAGATCAAAATCGAGGGTGAAATGCTCGATCTCGCCAAGCATATCATTTCCACGAAGAAGGGCAGCTTCAATCCGGCCGAGTTCGACGACCGCTACGAGAGCGCTCTGGCGGAACTCGTCAAAGCGAAGATCGAGGGGCGCTCTCTGCCGCAGAAGAAGCCGGTCAAGGTATCGCAGCCTAACGAACTGCTGGCTGCGCTGCGTGAGAGCGCTGGCATGATGAAAGCGACCCAGAAGCCCAAGCGCACGGCCGCCAACGCTAATGCAGGCGCGAGCCGTGAGAAGGCCCGCCGTGCATCGCCGAAATCTCGGACTGCGTCAGCTGGGCACCGCAAAGCGAGCTGAGGAGATTAGTCATGGCACCGAGACCGTACTGGAAGGGCTATCTCAAGCTTTCGCTGGTCACCTGTCCAGTGGCGATGTCACCAGCCACCAGTGAAAGCGAGAAGGTTCGATTCCACACGCTGAACAAGGAGACGGGCAATCGCGTCGTCTCACAATACGTGGACTCGGTAACCGGCAAGCCGGTGAAGGATCAGAACGAGGCAAAAGGCTACGCTCGCGGTGAGAACGATTACATCATTCTGACCGACGACGATCTCGACGCAGTAGCGTTAGAAACCGTTCGAACCATCGATATCGAGAAGTTCGTTCCGAGAGACAGCATCGAATGGGTCTACTTTGAAAAGCCCCATTATCTGATGCCGGATGATCCGGTCGGCCACGAGGCCTTCGCCGTTATCCGCGATGCGATGGCGGCCGAGAAAGTCGTCGGCGTTTCCCGGTTGGTCATTGGCCGCCGCGAACGAGCCGTGATCCTCGAACCCCGTAGTGAAGGCATCGTTCTCTGGACTCTGCGGTTCGGCGATGAGGTTCGGCCGGAAGATAGCTACTTCGAAGACATCGACGAGGAAGCGGACCCGGACTTAATCCCGCTGGTGCAGCAACTCATTAAACAGCGCACGAAAAAGTGGTCTCCGGCCATGGTGACAGACCCGATCCAGGAAAGTCTGCTGAAGATCATCGCTGAGAAGAAAAAGGCGCTGATGCCCAGGACGAAATCAAAAGGCGCGAACAAGGGGACAAAGGAAGAGCCCTCTTCGAACGTCATCAACATCATGGACGCGCTGCGCAAGAGCATGGAGGCTGAGCTTCAGGGCCGGAAGCACACCAAGCGCTGAGATGGGCGGTCAGGGCAGTGCTGGTTCCTAAAATGTGGGATCATCGCCTCGGGATAATGATCCGAGCCGCTCTTGCGTCTCCCGACGCCAATCTTCTCTATCCTGCTTTAAAGCGAGCCCGAAGAGGAACTCGTCGAATCCATTTGGAAATTTCCGATGTATTTTGAGGTCACGATGACGAACTCCGGACTCATGAAACATCACCCAATCATACCCCATTGACCTAGCGAATTCGAAGACGTCCAAGATGTCCGCTCCATTAAACGGGTCCAGACTGGGCGAAAGATCAAAAAACTCGCACTTGCAGAACCAACCTTCGTACGCTCCGTACGGTCCTCCAGGAAAAGGCCAATAATAGGGATTGACCAACGCAAGGTAGCGAGCAGAGTCGATATCGAGATGATCGCTGCTCACAGAGAGGCAACCAAGCGGCAGGTCCATTATGCTTCCTTTCATCACCCTGATGTGGTGTGCGCTGACGAATCAGTGACAATAATTTCCGAAAAAGAGCGGTTGCTCGGTCTGCTCGCCTACGCTATTGGAGGGATGTTGTGTCCACGTAGCTCAGCAGGATAGAGCACAGGATTCCTATGAAATTGGGGGTTGCGCATGGAAACGGCGCAATCGATCTGCTCAAAGTCGGGGAACGCTTCGCTGGTCTTTCAGCATGCCAATCCCGAGCCAAGCTCCAGGGAAACCTGGTGAAGGTGTAGAGACTGGATGGGCAGCGCCTAAAGGTCCTCGGACCCATGGTGAAGGGACAGTCCAGACCACGAACGCTATGCGGCGGCGAAAGTCGAAGTGGTATGAATCCTGGGGTCGGAGGTTCGAATCCTCTCGTGGACACCATCAGCGCCCCGATGGCAGCGACACTTTGGACGGCGGGAAGCATGACCGCTGAAGGTGATGACATCATAGCGCTCGGATAGCTTCCAAGGTCTTTTTGTCCATGATAAGTCGGCCAGGCCTGACTACACGGCTCAGGCGTAGACCGCTCTCATCCTCTACCAGGAGACTGTCCGGGTCTTTCCAGCTGGCTACCCATTTGCGGATTGGCCCCATGCTGACAATCTGATTTTCAAATCCGTCAGCTGGCTGATTCCAGGAGGTTTTGGCATATAACGTGCCCTGTGGGACCATCTGTGCCGTTTCATGCCTGTGACGATCCAGCTCAACTTCGAGCCGCAACACTTTGGCACGTAAAATCGCGATTGTTGCTCCAGAGTCCGGACCTCCGTTTTTCGGAATATTGTCCGTCAGCGCTCGCTCCAGAAGCTCGTTTGCGAGCAGATGAATGATCTGGTAGTAAGCACCTCGCCAAACAGCAACCGTCTTACGATAGTAGTTTTTCAGCGTCTGACGGGCTGGAAACAAGGGATACATAAGCTTGCCCCGCTCCAATATATTGTCGTAGTTCGGTTCAAGCGGAGGCTTTTGCGTCACCAAAAACTCGCCTATCGACGCAATTTTCTCGACGTTGGCGCGAGACGTATCAGTTTTGGCTTCTTCGGACTTGACGACCGCAGATAGTTCCCCCGCCGTCTGCAAGACGGTGGCGATAGCTTTTTTCACACCATCCCGTTTCACGAGCGAACTCCCGACTGGCCTTTGGAAGCGCTTCGCGGCCCACTTATCAACGCCGGTTGTGAAAGGGTAGGAAGCGGCATCAATTCCAGGGCGTTGAAAATTTCTGCAAAACCGAGGCTTGCAGGCGTCACGGTCCCATCTTCTAGCGCAATCAGTTGTTGTCGGTCGATCTTGGACATGATCGCATTCGCGGTCCGAACGTAGTCGGCCTTCTTCTCTTCTGGTGTCCGCGCGTTCAGCGATATTGGACTATAACCCGCCTCGACCATCAGATTGTCGACAGCGTGTTTGAAGCTCGCCTCGGCTTCCGCATCGAACATGCCTGTGTAAAGTTCGGCCGTTCGAACTATCCTAGTTAGGTGTTCGAAGTCGGAGATTGGCACCCACTGATCAGGCAATGCTCCTTCTGTCCATTGGTCTAGCGCATTCTCAGGATGTACCAGCTTTCGGCCGCCTGACGTTCCATCACCCTCGGTATAGTCGCCCCGTTCCAAGACCCGAAGTTGCTCGATATAACGCTGCCCGTAGGCAATGCTCTTACTTATGGCGGTCTGTGCTCCGACGATATCGTTCAGATTTGCATTCAGGGAACGTATCTGCTGATCGCGATTAACACTGTCAGCCGATGCAAGATCGAGATGTGAAGGTTGCTCCAGTTGATGAAGCTTTGCCTCTAGCTCGATATACCTACGAGCGAGCACTAGGTTTCGCCGCATTTGAAGCTCGCCGTGGTCATAGAACGCTTCGATGTACGAGGGATCGGTCATCAGATGCCTGCAGAGGATGCAATTGCCCGTTTCTACGGACTCATAGACTGATCTATCCACCCCGTTCCTGATATCGCGCCGTATGCATTCACCGCCATCGTGGCAACGCTGCCCCATCCAGGGGCATATTCCCAGGTCGCGCTCTACCCACAGATTTTTGTCAGCCCGATACGCAGCCTGTACAGCATCTTCCGATCCACCGACCGTCCTCCGTCGGGCCTGCTCGAAGGACATCCTTTTGAGACTTTCGATCCCAATGTCTTGAGTGCCCGACCCATGCTTTGCTCGGAAGTCGGTCATCATGTCGGAGTAGTATGCAGGATCGTTTTTGTTGTACCTGGAAGTCATGAGCACAGTGGCATGGCCAACCAGAAGTCTGCTGACAACGGATATAGGGACGCCCGCTTCCAGCATCAGCGTAATGCCAGCTACTCTCATGCCGTGCGGCATGTAATCGCAAAGGATCGGTTTGCCTTGTTTGTTAACCGTGACGAAATAGAGGGCCAGCTCCGGCGAAACACGAGCGTTATACCGATTTTGCGTCTCCAGCATCCCGTCGAGCCAGAACTGTCGGAATACATGCTTGTTAACCGGCAGCCCACCTTTCTGACTATTTTTCGGCGGAAGCCGAAAAACCGGAAAGATGTCTGGAAATCGGTTGAGATAGTTTTTGTCATAGTGTTTAAGCTCGTCGCGGTATACCGCAGCCTTAATCGGCTGTGATAGCGGGACCCAGCGCTCTACCCATTCACACACTCTGGCCAACATATTGTGCGCCGTCTCGTTCTGCCACGGAACGACAAAAGGGCGGCCAGTTTTGTTTGTATTAAAGTAGAAACCAGTAATATTCGGATTCCTGGTTCTTCGAGCATAGCCACGGGGCTCCTTGGACCTGAGGGTGCGTTTCCAGTAGCCCGCATTGGATGACCAGTTCGCTTTCTCCCAACGCATTTTGCGCCCGTCGAAACGCGCGATATCTCCCTCTCCGGTGTCCATAGTAAGGAGTTGTATGAAGCGTTGAGGAATCTCAAAAGGAAAAAGGAACAGCGTGGGTAGAACTGGACAATAACGTTCAGCTCCTTCCAAGAAAAAGTGGCACATTTCGTGCCTGCCGGGCCACCCATTCTCTCCTTCCAGCAATATCTCCTGCCAAATCGCATAGAGCACAGGTGGAAGTGGATTTGACGAGGCCTCGCCTGAATCGTTGATCTGTCCGCTTTTGCTCAGTCCAACGGTATAATTCTTCAATTCCTGATCTGACACCAGCGGATATATCCGCTTCCCAGCGTCGATCAGACCGCTTACCTCTGCAACATATTCCGAGAACCGTTTGATGTCGGAGAATTCGGTCCGCGCACTCCCACTGAATTCCTTCTGCTTGTTTGTCTTCCTACTTCGCAGAATGAAATCGATGAAGCTGTTATCTCTCTTTGTTGAAAGGAACACTGCGGGATCGATCACTTCCTCGCAACTGAACTCAGAATTCAGATACATCAGCAATCGACCCATCGCGGGGTGCGGCGCTTTGGACCTCGGCGGTACAGACCTTCGCCAGTCGTCATAGAGATTTCTCCAACCTTTCAAATGCTCGGGCGGCATCGCGAAGAGGTTGATAGGAATCGAGCCAGTCCCATTTTTAAAAACACTGTCCCTTCGGTCTGCTCTGTAAAATTGTCTGAGTTCCTGGCTTTCAAACAGATGGCCCAGGACCCGAGCCATCTCTCGTAGAAACTTGCCGGGCCGGTCATAGGTGGTGCCCCAAAGGTCCAGCCGTTTAAAACTCCTCAGCTCGGGGACACTGAAACTCGTGAGGATCGCTAAGAAATCGCTGACCTTCAAATCTTTGGAAGATTTTGCGCCGCTCACCGACATCGCGATTGCTGCGATGAGCCTATGAAACACCGCCAGGTAATGTCTCTTGTTTGCATCGTCGACAAAACCACTCAGCTGGTCGCGAGGAATACCGTTCTCAGCGAAAAGCTTCATCAATGATTTTGCTAAAGGAAGGGATTCGATGCATATCTCCACCGTCCGCGAAGATACGACCTTTTCCGCCTTCCATCCGAAGGTCGCAATCGGCAGTCTGACCAGACCCTTACGGTTCATTTTGCATAGGAACCTGGTGTTATCTTCAATCATAGGAATGGAGGAACTGGATTGGCCCCTAGCGATCCTATGCCTCTCGAATTCCGGAAGACCCGTGATTTTTTCGTACGCGGCAGAGATGAAGTCGTCCAGTTCACAATCTTCGACCTCAAGATCGTTTCCAAGATTCAATTTTACGGCCACTAGGCAACCCCAGCAGAAACGGTGAAAAAGCGTCCAAGTTCGGCAAGCTTCTCGCGGTTGATCTTTGCGTGGTGCTCGAAGGCAGCGCTGGACTCGCCATCCGAACGCATAGTGTATCGTCGGGTGCTCAGAATTGATCGATGGTGCATGTCCTTTTGGATGTCCTGAGGCTTTATTCCGATCTCGTCGGACGTAACGCCAAAGCGATGCCTCATGCCGTGACGGGTGGTCCCATATTCCTTGCCGTATTTAAGACCTGGGTTATGAACAGCAAGGCGTTCGATGCCTCGCATCCAGCTATACCTCGCTGGCGAAAGCGTGAGCGGATCGCCGATAAACTCTTTACGTTTCTCGCAGGTGCTAACGAGCAGAAATGGATGGTCTGGAAGGCCATGCCGTCGCCGCTTTTCCATGATTTCGGGTCTAACCGACCCAAGGTAGTCACTAACAAGATCGGTGAGATACTCCTGAAAGCCGTCGATGGGCATCCATCGTATCGTTGCCCAGTGCTCGATGTTGAGACGCGGCTTCTTGAAACCAACCCTGAGGCGCTTGATTTCCCTAGTTCTGGGAGGGCGTTGATAGCGTTCCAGCAGAAGGCGTTCACGGCTCTTGCCGTCCTGGTCACGAAAGCTTTCGGGATGCCGAAGAAACGCAAGCGTGCGGCCGTTCACTACCTGAAGATCGTTGGTCCACATATGAAGGCTTTCGCTGCCTCGCCCGCCGCCGATAGATATCGCGGCGAAGAGGCGACCAGTCCAATCTGCCTGGTCGAGCAAACCGAAGGATTTCAGATTTCTATCAAAGCCAGTCATAATAAATGGAGCTACAAGCTCCTTGGGAAACGCATAGAGTGGCTCTAATGGGACCGAATCGAGTTCATCAATCATAGAGGCTGAGTCAGATTGGCGACCTGAAACCGGCCTATCGAAAATCGCCGTTCCGAGTGGTTCACGCTGGACGCCACTTGATTCGTGTCGAGAAAGATGCGCCAAAAAGCTGTAGCGCCTTTTCCGACGGTGCTCCGCCGCGATACGCCAAACGTTGAGACTTGCCCCTTCGAAGAACGGAAGCGCTGCTGCTAGCTCATGAGTTCGATCAATCTCGGTGAAATGATCGAAGATTTTGTCGAGCCAGGTGCCCATTCCCTTCAAGACGTCGACGGAGCAAATTGGTGGCCACATCAGCCCTGTTGCGTCCGTCAAATTGGCGTTGAGGGTCCCGTAACGCAGCGCATTACAGAACTCATCGAGGATCACCCTTCTATTGGGGCTCACCTCGCCATCGAACCGCCGTCGATAATGATCTTCAGTCTGCAGGAAGTAGTCATAGAGCAAGCCCAGACCACGAACTGGCTTCCAATGTGTCGTAATCGAAAAACCTGAATGAGCGTGTATGAAATCGACCAAGGGCTCGAAACGCCGCGTCTCACCATGACTGGCGGTCCTTTCACCTTTCTTGTAAAGGTATAGTACCGGAACATCTCCACCATAGTTCGGATGGTATTCAATCCGTGTAAAATGGTGCATCGGCATATGTTCTAGAGATTCTGGACCCGCCCTCATGATCGATCTCCGCATCGATGATCGGGTAAACGGCAGGCATCGAAGATGCACCGAGTACAATAACCCGGACTCCCTGACGTCGCCGGTGGCCTTTTGCACCATCCAATGCCAATGGCGACTTCAGGCTTTTCATTTATCCATCCAGCGAGTGCATTGATCACGCTATCGGCCACTTGATGGCGGACAAACCATTCCCGCCAGGAATCAAGGTGCAACTCCGAACTACCTGGTATTTCACGCACCCTGTGCACTTCGGGCCAGCAGAGAAACTGCTTGAGCAGATTCGATTTTCGGTAGGATACGGAGAGATGTCTTGCGCGATCAGTGTCTCCTTTGAGCGACCACGCGCTGAGCATGGGCGGCACGCCCCGCTTCTTGGTATTCATGCTAACGACTCCAAAAATTGCGTACATTCCTCCGCCCGCCCCGGATGAGATCATCAGGGTAACTGCTAGTCCGGAGGCCTGGACGCAAAAAATCAATCCCGCTTGGTCCACCATCGAGAGGACGATGACGAACCACGCTCGTTCCACAGTTGAGTGAATTTGGAGATTATGGTAGCTATGGAGGCATATCGGTTTTCCCCGAAGCAGTGGATGACGGATATCGGGCGGTTTGCGTTCCAGCGCAGCCGCCCAATTTTTTTGAACCAGCTTGGGTCATCCAAATCGATTCGACCCGAACGCTAGTACATCATTGCCCTAACGACAACCACCGAGTTCCTTTTCTTACGGCGTCTGGGATGCTGGAAACGATTTCCCTTGGTAAAGAGAAATGTCAACATTTACCGGCATTTGGAGTTTTCGGGGATATTATTTTGGGATTTCCTTGCGAAACGCTTCCTAAGCTGATTGGCGTTTGCTAAAACGCTGATCGAGGGGTTCGCCCTGACGTGAAAAATACAGAATTGAGAGGAAGTTACGAACCAGAGATAGATTTTGTCACGGGACTATTTTGACACGGCTGATCGCGCTCAAGAACGCGAAAACTTCAGTCTGCGATATATTATTGCCGAAAATAGCGTTATAATCTCATTAAATGCCATGATTCGTGTGACGGATGGAGCCTTTGGTAACTGAACCAGCGATTGACGAATCGGACAGTCGGGAGCTTGTATCGGCCGTCAAATCGATTAGAGCCGACATCAAAAAAACTCGCATCGTCATCGCCCAGTTGACGGAAGAAGCTGCCCGGAAAGAGCAGATAGTTCGTTCCCTTGAAGAGATGATTCGCGGAAAAGGTGGCTCCCCAAGGACAATCAACCGTCGATCTCAGAAAAAGGAACCGGGCTATCGCAGGGTGGCTAGACTGGCTCGCGAGCAGATGATCAAGGAAGGTAGACCACTTGATCGCTATGAGGCCCTCTCGAAGATCACCGAAGCGGGTTTCGCGCCGGATGTCAGCAATCCGCTTCATTTTGTGGCCAAGACGCTCTGGGCGAGTGACGAGTTCATACCCACCAACAAGGGCTACTGGCCCAGCGATCTACCATTGCCTGAAGGTGTCATACCTTCTGACCGGCGGCGAGCCGACTAACCATTGCTCCTGCCCTGACTCGTTCCCCCGTGACCAAGATTTATACAAATACGGAATCCGCCTTTGGCGGATGCTTCGTTTGTCGGCCACTCCTGGCTGACCCCGTAAAGGCCCGCTCCTTCGTCGCTTAAAGCCTTGACTGGGCCATCCAGTCGTAGCGTTGGCTTGGGAACAGCAAGGCCAAGTATGGCCATGCTGTCCATTTGACGACTGGTGGAAGAACCGGTACGTTTTGGTACTATCTACTCTCCTTATAAAAGAGCATCAGATTCCTAATCTGAGGGTCACGCGTTCGAATCGCGTCGGGATCACCATTCTCTCACGGATATCTAGGTCGCCACCGCATGGCGCGTTTTGCGCCAACACCGAAAACACATGCGGAACTTCGGGATTCTCTCCGCGTTTAGCGACAAAACGGGAGTATCCGCCATGCGTATTCGAATAATTCTGCTTGCGATCGGCTTCGTCGTCAGCGGCCTGCTGTTGGTAATCGCCCATCAACCGCAAGGCCCCGTTACCACACCGAAGACCGATCGGCTTGTCGGCGAGAAAGCCCCCGCCGGTTTTCTGCCGGAACGCTTTGCCGGCTGATCCGCTGAGCGACGGCTTGCGCGCCACGACGTTGAAATATTCTTCGTCTGCCGGCGTCTCGCCGCCGACCATTAATGTCGAACGTCAACCATCGAGCCAGTGAGCAAAATACGGTTTCGCACTGTATGAACGCCTTCGACTGTTCTTGCGATGACTGTTGCCCGTTCGATTTCGTCGACCGTACCGACGCTGCCGCTCAGAACGATCTCGTCGCCTTCGGCCGTCACCTCGACATCGGATGCGTCAATGCCGCCGGCAACCGCCAGCGCATTGGCGACCGCAGCTTCCAGTGTTGCGCGATTGGCATATTCAGCCTCCGCTTCGGGCTGATGGCCGTGAAATGTCGGTTCCTTGAAGACCATCGTTCTGTCCTCCTTGGTGGTGAAGAAGAAGAAACGCGGTCGACAGGGCTTTGGTTTCGCCTACCAGCGAAGCTGATAGTTCAAATTGACATTTCCCGCCCGCCCCGTCGAAAGCGGATCGGACACAGACGCGCTCAATCCGAGGCTGGGCAAGATGTTCTGACTGACGGCGACGGTGCTGGAAAAGTCGCCGCTGACATCACTGATGCTGCTGCCGGCCGAAATCGATGTGCCAGTCCACGGATAGATCAGTTTGACCGCCTGCGAAGCCGACACCGTCGCTTGACGCGCATCGACAGCGTTGTAACCGAGGCTTACCGCACGGGTCGTCTGCATGTCGAGCGAATCCGAGAGTATCCAACTGCGCGAACGGCTGAGCATCAACGCGCCGCTGCCACGCAAAGTATCGACCTGCAACGTCACATCCTGTTGCGCACGGCTGGCCGGCGTAACACTCACCTTCTGCAGCTTGCCCCAAAGCATCGCCTGGCCGGAAGCCGGCAGCGGTGCCCCGCTCTTGTTGGAGGCAAGCGCGAAATCCGCACCGGCGCTCGTTTCCCATTCCATCGGCAAACGGAACCCGACCGTCGTCTTATAGGAACGGTTGGACACCTTCACCGGCGACCAGATCACCAGGTCATCCGCAAATACCGAATTGGCCAGCGGCAGAAGGGCAAAAACAAAGCATACAATCTTTATTTTCGTCATAGTATCGCATCGTTTTGAACTTGCACGCCGATCGCGCAACCATGGGCACAGAGCGGACGTGGAAGCGCTCGCGTCGAACGCAATGAAGGATGGCGCAAACACGCAATCCCGGTTCAGTCTTCGATTTTTGTTTGGCTGTCGGCCAGTGGCATAAATTTGCCGGTTGCTCGTCGGACGCATTGGCGCCCAGCGGATTTGCCTTTCGGCCGTAACCGACCGCAGCAAATGATCATCCTCGTGAGGACGGTTGTCAGCATCACATCATGGCGGAGTTAAGTAAACCCCTCTGGAGTTGAAATTTGCTGCACCGCACACTTGCTGCCTCCCACGATCCCCTGTAGAGCCGAGGGCAAATATGCAATTTCTTGCGAAATCGACCATGACGGGCAAAATCGCGCCTCGGCGCCTCAGCATCTTCGGTTCGACAGGCTCGATCGGCCAAAATACGCTTGATGTCATCGATCATCTGGGCGGCCGGGACAATTTCGAAATTTCCGTCCTGACCGGCAACGGCAATGTGGAATTGCTGGCGCAGCAAGCGAAATCGTCAGGTGCGCATCTGGCCGTCATTGCCAATGACCAGCATTACGAATCGCTGAAGAGCGAGCTTTCCGGCAGTGGCATCGCGGTCGCCGCCGGAAAGTCCGGGCTGATGGAGGCCGCAGACCGCGAGGCGGACTGGGTGATGGCAGCCATCGTCGGCACGGCCGGCCTTGCACCCACACTTGCAGCGGCACGCCGCGGCGCCGATATCGCACTTGCCAACAAGGAATGTCTGGTCGCGGCCGGCGATCTTTTCATCGAGTCGGTGAAAAACGGTGGCGGCAAGCTGTTGCCCGTCGACAGCGAACATAATGCGATCTTCCAGGTGCTGGAGGAAAACCAACGCCATGCCGTGGAGCGCATCATCCTGACGGCATCGGGCGGTCCCTTCCGTACATCCTCGCTGGAGCAGATGGCCAACGTCACGGTAGAGACCGCACGCGCCCATCCGAGATGGTCTATGGGTCTGAAGATCTCCATCGACAGTGCGTCGCTGTTCAACAAGGCACTGGAGATGATCGAGGCGAAGCACCTTTTCGGCCTGCGCCCCGACCAGGTGGAGGTGATCGTTCATCCGCAGTCGGTCATCCATTCGATGGTCGGCTATACGGATGGCTCGGTGCTGGCACAGCTCGGCGCGCCGGATATGCGCACCGCAATCGGCTACGCCCTTTCCCATCCGCGCCGGGCGAACCTACCGATCGAGCGGCTGGATTTCGCCAAGCTCGCGCGGCTGGATTTCGAGGCTCCGGATGAAAAGCGTTTCCCTGCCCTGCGGCTTGCCCGACTGGCAATGACGCGCGGCGGCGTCCAGGGCGCGGTTCTGAACGGCGCCAAGGAAGTTGCACTCGAAGCCTTCATCGAGGGCCGCCTGCCCTTCCTCGCCATGGCCGAGATCACCGAAAAAGTCATGGACGATCTCATCGATCTGCCGGCAGCTGCGACGATGGACGATGTCTTCGCCGCAGACAAAGAAGCCCGGCAGCGGGCTGCCGGGCTCATCCGATAAAGAAATTTTCCTGAAAAATCAGGCGACGTGACATCAAGCGACGTGACGGGCGAGCGCGCAACGCGACCAGAGCGAATGCAGCGCGCCGACGAGATGCTCGATATCGGCATCCGAATGCAGCGGCGTCGGCGTGATGCGCAGGCGCTCGGTCTTCTTCGGCACCGTCGGATAGTTGATCGGCTGCACATAGACGCCGAAATTGTCGAGCAGCAGATCCGAGATCCACTTGCACTTGGCGGCATCGCCAACCATGACCGGCACGATATGGCTCGGGTTCGGCATGTGCGGAATGCCCTGCTGGTCAAGCAGCGTGCGCAGTTTTCTCACGCGATCCTGATGGCGAGCGCGCTCAAAGGGGCTTGCCTTGAGATGCCGTATCGACGCGACCGAGCCGGCAGCAAGGGCCGGCGGCAGCGACGTCGTGAAGATGAAGCCCGACGCAAATGAGCGGATGAAATCGCAGAGCGCGGTGGAAGCCGCGATATAACCGCCCATGACACCGAATGCCTTGGCAAGCGTGCCTTCGATAACGGTGATGCGGTCCATCAGGCCTTCGCGCTCGGCAATGCCGCCGCCGCGCGGACCGTACATGCCGACGGCATGCACTTCATCGAGATAAGTCATCGCGCCATACTTGTCGGCGAGATCGCAGATTTCCTTGATCGGCGCGATATCGCCATCCATCGAATAGACGGATTCGAAGGCGATGAGCTTCGGTGCCTTGGGATCGGCAGCAGCCAGCTTGGCTTCGAGGTCGGCGATGTCATTGTGCTTCCAGATGACCTTCTCGCACTTGGCGTAGCGAATGCCCTCGATCATCGAGGCATGGTTGAAAGCATCGGAAAAAATGATGAGGCCGGGGATCCTGGCGCCGAGCGTGCCGAGCGCTGCCCAGTTGGAAACATAGCCGGATGTGAAGGTCAGCGCGGCTTCCTTGCCATGCAGATCGGCGAGTTCCTGCTCGAGCAGAACATGGTAATGGTTGGTGCCAGAGATATTCCGGGTGCCTCCCGCACCCGCGCCACAGTGATCGATGGCTTCCTTCATCGCCTCGATCACCTTGGGGTGCTGGCCCATGCCGAGATAGTCGTTGGAGCACCAGACGGTCACTTCCTGTTCGCCATCAGCCGTGTGGCGTGTCGCGCGCGGAAAGTTGCCGCGATGGCGTTCCAGATCGGCAAAAACGCGGTAACGGCCCTCAGAGTGAAGCCCGTCCAGCTCGCTTTTGAAAAACGCTTCGAAATCCATCATATGCTCCAGTTCGTACGGCTGTTTTCTTGCTGAGACGGCAACCGTACGTCAACCCTTGGTCCCTGCTTTACCATCAACTGCGGCAAAAGGCGCAGACTTTTGAATGATTCCAGATAAAAAATATGCGAGCCGCGGCCAGTGAATTTGATCGGCGTCAATTCCGGGAAAAAATTCCCGAAACTCCTGCTTTTAATCGTGGAAAGAAACCCGCGCCTTACGAAAAAAGGTCCGGTGATGGTGGACAAGCCCTTCTTGCGACATAATTTCCGGGCTAGCCTGAGAAAAAACAGGTTAGGGACGACGTCCGCCCGCTGGGGCGCCAAAAACCTCGGAGAGAAGAGATGAAAAGAGTCCTCGTATTCGCATTGATCGGCCTTTCGATCGCAAGCTGTACACCCACACAGCAAGGCGCCGGCATCGGCGCAGCGTCGGGTGCCGTTATCGGGGGCGTGGTCACCGGCGACGTGCGCGGCGCGGCAGTCGGCGCAGCGATCGGCGGCGTTTCGGGCGCGTTGATCGGCAGGGTCGCAGAGCAGCCTGGCCAATGCTATTATCGGGACCGGTATGGTCGCCGCTACATCGATGATTGCCGCTGAGATCTGCAATCAGAATGGGAAAAACGGAAATCCCGGACCCTCGTCCGGGATTTTTTTGTACTAAATTAGTGCGTCAGCAGTTTAAATTGGTACACGTGACGGGATTTTGCCGCTAAGCTTATTGTTGGCTGGGCAACGCAGAGCTTCATTTTAATGTAACCCAAAAGCGGCGGATGCGGATTAGAGGAACGGGCCTGAGAACTGGTATTGCGTATCGAGCAGGCGCCATGGTGGTGGTCGCAGCGGCGGCTGCATTTTCACCCATCCTCGTGGGCAAAGCTTACGCATTCAAGCTTTTTGGCATCACCATATTCGGCAAGGATGAGGACGAGAACCTCCAGGTGCCCGATCCCGTGCGCTATGACGTCGACCTCGAAGCCGGGACAGCCGATAGCGACCTGAAGGAGGCGCTGCAGAACAGCTCTCGCCTCGTCGGCGACAAGAATCGTCCGGTTTCAGGCGATCTGGGTGTCGTCGTGAAAGCCCGCGACGACCGCGACAGGCTGATCGCCACGCTCTACGAAAAGGCGCGCTATGGTGGCGTAGTGACGATCACCATCGACGGTCGCAACATTGACGACCTGCCGCCGAATCCGACCTTCGACCGCTCCAAACCCGTCCCGGTCAAGGTGAACATCGCGCCAGGCCCTGTCTTTACCGTGAATGAGGTTCAGTTCGGTGGCGATGCCGCGCACCGCAATCCCGCCGACTACGATCTCGCTCCGGGTGAGCAGGCAGGCTCGCTCGCGATCATCAAGGCCGGCGATACGATCGTCGACCAGTTGAAGAGCGAGGGCAGACCCTTCGCCAAGCTGACCGAGCGCCGCGTGGTCGCCGACCACAGCAGCAATACCGTCGATATCGTTCTCGCTACCGAAGGCGGCCCTGTTGCCCCGATCGGCGATGTCGGCGTCACAGGCGAAAGAATGGTCAAACCGGAATTCATCCAGCGTTATTCGCGCCTGCAGAAGGGCGAAGCCTATTCGCCGGAGGCGCTGAGGAAAGCAGGTGAACGCCTGCGGGCGCTTGGCGTCTTCTCAAGCGTCACGATCCACGAGGGCGACGCACTTGCTGCCGATGGCACTTTGCCGATGACGATCGAGGTTTCCGAAGGCAAACGGCGCTATCTCGGCATCGGCGCGCAATATTCGACGATCGACGGTTTCGGCATCAACGGCTACTGGGGCCATCGCAATCTGTTCGGCGGGGCCGAATCGCTGCGCATCGAAGGCGCTGTCTCGCGCCTCGGCGAAGCATCCGACCTGGGCGATCTCGATTATTCCGCCGGGATCCTTTTTACGAAACCGGGCTTTATCCACCCGTCTGCTACCCTGAAGGCCGGCATCGTCGCCAAGACCGAAAATCCTGATGCTTATAATGCGAAGCTCATTACCGCCTCGCTCGGCCTCTCCTATGAATTGACGGATCAGGACACCATCTCCGCAGCCGGCGAGGTGAGCTTCGAGAATGATGACGACGCCTTCGGCAACAACAACTATCTGACCTTCACGCTGCCGATCACCTACGATCGCGACGCCCGCGACGACAAATACAATCCGACCGGGGGCTACCACGCCACGCTGTCGGCAAAGCCGGGTTATGAGTTCATGAACGGCACGGTCTATTCGGCCTTCGAGGGCTCGATATCAGGCTATCTCGGTCTCGGCGCCGAAGACGGCATCGTCCTTGCCGCCAAGCTCGCAGCCGGCACGCTGATCGGCGGCGACGGCGTTCAGGATATTCCCGCTACCCAGCGTTTCTTCGCCGGCGGCGGCGGTTCGGTGCGCGGCTACGGATACCAGGAAATCTCACCGCGTAACGAAAACGGCGATGAGACCGGCGGCCGCTCCTTTGTGACCACCTCATTCGAGGCGCGCGTCAAGATCACCGATACGATCGGAATCGTACCCTTCATCGATGTCGGTACGGTTTCGGACAGCATCGCGCCCGATTTTTCCGATATCAGGACCGGCGCGGGCGCTGGTATCCGCTATGCAACGCCTTTCGGCCCCCTTCGGCTTGATTTTGCCGTACCGCTGAACAAGTACGATGGTGGGACGGATTATGGAATTTATGCCGGCATAGGCCAGTCGTTCTAGGCCAGTCATTACAGGAAGGCCGATTTCACAGTGTTTTCCGACCTGTGAGCTGTCATGAAAACAAGATAGTGTCCGCTCTTATGCAAATGTTGGCGAAAATCATGAAATGGATGATACGGCTGCTTGGCTACGGCCTCGGTGCGGCGATCATCCTTGCCGTCATTGCTTTGGCGATCTTCGGCTTCACCTCCTTCGGCGCACGTATCATCACCGAAAATGTCGCCTCCACGCTTTCCAATCGCGACATGACGATAACAGTGCGCGAACCGGAGGGGCTGCTGACCGGCGGCTTACGCGCAGCCGAGATCACCTTGTCAGACACACGCGGCACCTTCGCGGAAATTCGCGGCATTGCCATCGACTGGAACCCACTCGCGCTGCTAACTGGCACCTTCCATGCCAAACAGGTCTCGGTCGCCTCCATCGACGTGCGCCGCCCGCCGGTGCGAACCCTGCCGTCCAAACCGGTGGCCCCGGGCGAAGAAAGCAGCGGTGGTTTCCGCCTGCCGCTGAAGATCGATATCGAACATATCGCCTTGCCCAATATTTCTCTCGCCGCGCCGCTGACCGGCCGCGCTTTCTCGCTTGCCGCGACGGGCAACCTCAAGGCCGATGGCGATGGCGGCGAAGCCCTTGTCAGCGTCAACCGCCATCAGGTCCCCGACGCAAAACTCTCCGCTGATATCGCCTTTACCCCGGCAAACGGTGACCTGCGGCTGAACGCCCAGCTTGCCGAACCGCAGGGTGGCCTGCTCGTCGGTTTCCTCGGTTTGCCCGGCAGCCCGGCTGTCAATATCGCGCTGAACGGCGAAGGCCCGATTTCCGATTGGAACGGTAAGCTGCAGGCCGCCCTCGATGGCCAGCAACGAGCTTCGCTGGAGGGCAAGCACGCGATCACCCCCGACGGCTTGCATCATCTCGACCTCAAGGGCGGCGGCGATGTCAGCTCGCTGCTTCCCATGACATTCCGGCCGCTTTTTGCTGGCCAGACGAATATCGATGTCTCCGCTACCTTCGACAATCACGGCAAGATCGATATCCAGACCGGCAATCTCGCGACTGGCAGCGTCGTCATCGCCGCATCCGGCACGCTCGATCCCGCCGGCAATAACAGCCTGAACGCCAATGTCCTCGGCACCTCCGGTCCGGTCGATTTCCGCTGGCCGCTCGCCGATGGCGAAGCGCGTTTCATGATTTCAGGTCTCAATCTGGCGATGACCGGGCAGGCCCAGGCGGTGCGCATCAACGCCAGCGGATCTCTGGATTCCGCCACGATGCCCCAGGCCGATATCAGCAACGTCAAACTGACGGCCAAGAGCGATGCCTTCAATCTCGCCAATGGCGCCGGCGATATCGAACTGCGCCTCGTTGCCGGAGACGCGACCTTCACCGAGCCCAATCTCAACCGCGCGGTTCGAGGACCTGTCACGCTCGTCGCTCCGCTTCAGATTTCGCGTAACGGTATCGGTTTCAACGGCACGAGCATCGAAAGCGCCAATATCGGCGCCGATCTCAACGGCTCCTATCGCCTGGCTGACAGCATGCTGACCGGCAATGCGAAATTTACCGTGCAGACGGCCGCCCTGCCGCCGGCTGTAGCAGGAAAGTTCGATGCGCCGATCGATCTCGAAACCCAGGTTGCCGGAACGATCCCTTCCAAGGTGACGCTTTCGAACATCGTTTTGAAATCGCCGTCCATTGAGGCGGCCGGCAATGTCGCGCTCGACGACGACAACCTGACGGCCGATCTCACCGGCAAACTTCCCGATATCGGCAAGCTGCTGTCAGGCACGAGCGGTGCGGCCGATTACAGCATCAAGGCGAATGGCACCCTTCCCACTCTTGCTCTGACCGCAAACGTGAAAGCCGCCAGCCTGCAGATGGCCGATCGTAAGCTCGGCGATCTGAATATCGACCTGACCGGCACCGCCGATCCTGCCGCTCCACAAGGAAAGATTGCCGCAACCGGCACGATCGACGGCCAGCCGATCGGCATCAACGGTGACGTCAAGTCCGAAAACGGAACGATCTCCATCCCCGCGCTGACGGCCGATGTCGGCGGCAATCGCCTGTCGGGCAACCTCACGCTTTCGCCAAGCACGACGCCGGCGGGCGCACTGACCTTCGACTTTCCGGATATCAGCCTGCTTGCCGCCCTCGGCGGCCAGAAGGCGGAAGGCGACCTCAAGGGTTCCATCGACATTACCGGCGATGATGGCAAGATCGCACTCAAGGTCGCCGCCAATGGCAGCGGCATCCGCCGCGACACGCTGACGATCCTCAAGCCGACAGTGGATGTTACCGTCAGCGACCTCATGGCCTTTGCGGCTAATGGCACTGTGCGTGCAGACGAGTTCGGCTTCGGGACCAACAAGCTCACGGGCATCGCCCTCGACTTCGCACAGGAGCAGACCCGCACAGATTTCAAGCTGGATGCGGGCTACGACGGCAATCCGCTGCAGGCGGCCGGCAACGTGCAGTCGGCAGGCGGCATGATCGACCTCAGCCTCGATCGCTTCATTGCAAAGCCGCGCAACATCCCGGTCGAACTCGCCTCACCCGCAAAGGTCAACGTCACAAACGGTGTTGCCAGCCTGAGCGGCGTGACCGTCAAGACCGGCAATGGCTCTGTCGCGGTCACAGGCTCGGCCGGTGAGACACTGAAGCTCGATGCCGTCGTCACCGACTTGCCCGCAAGCCTCGCCAACAGCTTCGTCCCCAATCTTGCCGCCGACGGCACGATTTCCGGGACGGTCAACGTGACCGGGACGCCGGCCGCCCCGACCGTCAATTTCAAGCTTGACTGGAAGGATGCGGCCACCAGCCATACAAAAGGCGCCAACATCGCGCCTCTTGGCATCACAACGTCAGGCACCTTCGCCGACAACAAGCTGAATTTCGATGGCGGCATCAGCGGCGCTGACGGCCTTTCCCTGAAGACGGCGGGCGACGTCGGCCTTGCCGATCCGAGCGGCCCGACACTCAACATCAACGCCGATATCGTCAGCCTGCCGGCAAAGATCGCCAACGGCTTCGTCCCCGATCTCGCCGCCGAAGGTACCGTTTCGGGAACCGTCAAGGCAACGGGCACGCCCGCGACACCGGCTGCCGATTTCAAGCTGAACTGGAAAGGCGCCGCGACAAGCCAGACAAAGAGCGCCAGGCTTGCCGGCCTTTCGCTCAATGCATCCGGCCGGTTTGCGGATAACAAGCTCGATTTCGATACGGCGCTTACCGGTAAGGGCGGAGTATCGCTGAAAGCGCTCGGTAATGTCGCTGTTACTGGAACCACGATCGGCAACATCAAAGTCGATGCCGAACTTGCGAATGTTCCGGCCAGTATCGCCAACAGTTTCGTGAAAGATCTCGATGCCGGTGGGATGATCTCTGGCACTGCGTCGGCATCCGGGACGCTGACCGCACCGGCTGCGGATTTCAAACTCATCTGGCAGGACGCCACGACACGGCACACCAAAACCACCGGTCTGACCGGTTTGGACCTTGCGGCAACCGGCCATTTCGCCGACCAGAAACTCGATTTCGATGCCAACCTCAGCGGACCGAAAGCCCTGTCGCTAAAGGCGACAGGCAATGTCGAACTTGCGGGAACGACGGTTCGCAATCTCAAGGTCGATGCCGATCTCGCCAATCTTCCGGCCGGCCTTGCCAATGGCTTCGTTCCCGATCTCGGCGCTCAAGGCACGATTTCCGGCAAGGCATCCGCCTCCGGCTCGCTGCCGGCGCCTGCTGTCACCTTCGATCTTGCTTGGGCGAATGCGGCGACACGCCAAACAAAGAGCAACGGACTTACCGATCTCTCCGCCAAGGCGACCGGCAAATATGAAAACAACAGGGTCGATTTCGATGCCAATCTCGGCAGCGGCAATGGCGCACTGCTGAGGGCGAACGGCGGCGTGACGATCGATGGCACCGCCATTCGCGACCTCGCCGTCAACGCTGACATTGCCGGCCTGCCCGCAAACCTCGCCAACGGCTTTGTGCCCGGCCTCGAGGCCGAAGGCACGATCTCCGGTACCGCTGTCACCTCAGGCACGCCGACAGAACCGGCGGTCGATTTCAAGGTCGACTGGACGAATGCGGCAACGCGCCACACCAAGACCGCCGGTCTTTCCGGGCTGGCGATTGCCGCTTCGGGCAAATATGTCAGCAACCGCTTGGATTTCGACGCCAATCTGAATGGCAAAGGCGGCGTCTCACTGAAGGCCGCCGGCAATCTCGCCCTCGCCGGCACGACGATCCAAGGCATCGATGCGAAGGCCGACATCACCAATCTGCCGGCAGCCGTCGCCAATGGGTTCGTTCCGGATATTGGAGCCGGAGGCATCATTACTGCGACGGCCACGGCTTCCGGTTCGCTCGCCGCGCCGTCGGCCGATTTCAAGATCGACTGGAGAAACGCCGAAACGAAACAGACCAGGACTGCTGGTCTGTCTGGCCTGACGCTCGCCGCTTCCGGCAAGCTCAGCAAGGACCGGCTGGATTTCGACGCCAATCTCAATGGCAACGGCGGTGTTTCGCTGAAGGCCGTGGGCAATCTCGATATTTCAGGCACGACCATAAGGGGCGTCAACGCCAAGGCCGATATCACCAATCTACCGGCGGCCGTCGCCAACGGGTTCGTCCCGAACCTTGGTGCCGAAGGCGCCATCACCGCGACCGCGACTGCTTCGGGATCGCTTCCCCTTCCCTCGGTCGATTTCAAGGTCGACTGGAAGAATGCCCAAACGAGCCAGACGAAGGGCGCCGGCCTTGCCCCGCTCACCCTCGGCGCAAGCGGCAAGCTTGCCGACAACAGGCTGACGGTCGACACCAGCCTTGCCGGTGACGGCGGATTGTCGCTGAAAGGCGGCGGCACTCTCGCAATGACGGGCAACCGCGCCATGTCGATGCGCTTCAACGGCAGTCTTCCCTTCGCCGTTCTTGGTGCACAACTCGCCCAGCAAGGTCTCGTTGCCGAGGGCGTCGCCAATGTAAACCTGGAAGTCAGCGGTACGACGGCAGCACCCGTCATCAACGGAACGGTCACCACGGATGGCGCAAAGCTGATCGACGTGCGCCGCAACCTCGCCCTTGAAGGCCTCGGCGCGACCATCACCTTCAATGGCCAGCAGGCCGTCATTTCGCGGCTGAACGGCAGGCTCGCAAGCGGCGGCTCGATCTCGGCGAGCGGCTCGGTCGGCATCAGCGGCACCTTCCCCGCCGATCTTTCCATCCGCCTGGACCACGCCGTCTATGTCGACGGCACGCTGGTTGTCGCAACGGTCGACGGCACGCTCGGCCTTAGGGGACCGCTGCTTTCCAATCCCACGCTTGATGGTAAGCTTCACATCGACAAGGCTTCGATCACCGTGCCGGAGAGGCTGCCGACATCGCTGCGTGAAATCGATATCCGCCATATCCACGCCCCGCCCGCCGTGCTCGCCCAGCTCAGGGATAATGCTCAGCAGCAGCCCCGGCAAAAATCTTCGACCATCATGCTCGATATCCAGCTCGATGCGCCCTCGCAGATCTTCGTGCGCGGCCGCGGCATCGATGCAGAGGTCGGCGGCAACATTACGATCCGCGGCTCGGCTGCCGCGCCCGAAGTTGTCGGCGCCTTCACCATGCGCCGCGGCCGTCTGACGATCCTCAACCGCCGCCTCGATTTTTCCGATCGCAGCCGGATCACCTTTGCCGGTGACCTGACACCTGCCCTCGACATGGAGGCCACCTCGACCTCGGGCTCCACGACGCTCACCGTGGATGTCGCGGGGCTTGCGACCGATCCGGCTATTACCTTCTCCTCCTCGCCTGCGCTGCCGCAGGACGAAGTGCTGGCCCAGCTCATCTTCGGGCAGTCCATGTCCCGACTGTCGCCGGTGCAGATCGCCCAGCTAGCCGATGCCGTCAGCCAACTCGCCGGCAATCGCTCCACTTCGCTCTTTGAAGGGCTCCGCAACCAGCTTGGTGTCGATGACCTTGACATCAGTACCGACGAGAAGGGCAGGACCAGCGTCAGCGTCGGCCGTTACCTCAACGAACGCACCTATTTCGAGCTGCAGCAGGGCGGAGAGGCCGGCGCCAAGGCAATCATCAATCTTGATGTCGGCCGCGGCGTGAAACTGCGCGGCGCCGCCGGCGGTAATGGCGCAGGCGAAGCCGGCATCGTCTACGAGCATGAATATTGATGGCTTGGAAGATTAGGGGCGGCCTAGAAGCTCGCCTTGCTGGTCTTCAATAGAATGTTGGTTTCGGTCGTGTTGATGCCGTCGAACAGGCGTATCCGGCGTAGCGTTTCATCGAAGGAAACGAGATCGCGGTCCTCGAGCTCAGCGACGAAATCCCATTTGCCGTTGGTGCTGTGCAGCGCGCGCACTTGCGGCAGACCGCGGAGCTGAGTGGCGACCTTATCGGCAAGCTTGCCATGGACTTCGATCATGACGATCGCCCGAACACCGGCGGACCGCGTCTCGTGACCAGTGCGGATGGTGAAGCCGGAAATGGTACCGTTTTCGACCATCCGGTCGATCCGCGAGGCAACCGTCGCCCGTGAAGCGCCTGTCATCGCAGCAAGCGAGGAAACGGAGATTCGTGCATTGTGCCGAAGTGCGCTCAAAAGCTCGTTGTCGAGATCGTCCACGGTTTCACTTTGTCAAATTAGCTTTATCAATCTGCGTAATCATAATCCATTTCGGACACTTTTCCATCTATTTGCCGCCACCACTTTATCCCACTATCGGCCGAAACAGGCCTCACAACGGAGCCCTCGGAATGGAAGCACAATCACGATCTGTCATCCTCATCGGCATTCCGCTTGAGGAAGGTTCCGGCCGCAGGGGCGCTGGCATGGGACCGACGGCATTGCGCATTGCGGGCATCGACAAGGCGCTGATCGATCTTGGACATGACGTCGTCGACATGGGCGACCTCAATGTCGTACCGGCGAGGGATCTTCCCAATCATGCTAAGGCGCACAATCTTCGCACTGTCGGCGCCTATACCCGCGCGCTTGAGGCTGCGACTTACGATGCCGCCAAATCCGGCCGCTTCCCGCTGATCCTCGGCGGCGACCACAGCCTGTCCATGGGCAGCGTTTCCGGGATGGCACGATATGCCGCCGAAAAGGACCGCCCGCTCTTCGTTCTCTGGCTCGATGCCCATTCGGACTTTAATTCACCCGAGACCTCGCCATCAGGCAATATTCACGGCATGCCGGTCGCCTTCTTCTGTGGTCTGGCGGAATTTGCCGAAATCCTGCCCAAGGATCGTCCGTTCGTCGATCCGAAGAAAGTCTTCCAGGTCGGCATTCGTTCAGTCGATGCCTCGGAACGCCAGGAAATTCGCAAGCACGGCGTCAATGTCTTCGACATGCGCTCACTCGATGAACAGGGCGTGGCTGTGATCCTCCGCCAGATCCTGGAAACGATCGAGAAGGCAAATGGCCTGCTGCATGTCAGCTTCGATGTCGATTTCCTCGATCCCGATTTTGCGCCTGGCGTCGGCACCACCGTTCCCGGCGGCGCCACGTTCCGCGAGGCACATCTCATCATGGAGATGCTGTCAGACAGCGGCCTCGTCTCCTCGCTCGATCTCGTCGAGCTCAACCCTTTCCTTGATGACCGCGGCAAGAGCGCCCGCATCATGGTGGAGATGACGGCAAGTCTGTTCGGCCGCCGCATCTTCGATCGTCCCACACGCGCCGCATAAGGGAGCACCGGCCATGAACACCTCGTCGAACCTCATCGCCACGGAACAGCGCCTTGGAGCCAATAACTATAAGCCGCTGGATGTGGTGCTGACGCGGGGGCAAGGTGTTCATGTCTGGGATACGGATGGCAAGCGCTATCTCGATTGCCTCTCGGCCTATTCCGCCGTCAACCAGGGCCACTGCCATCCAAAGATCCTTGCCGCCATGGTCGAGCAGGCAAGCCGCCTGACGCTCACCTCGCGTGCCTTCCGCAACGACCAGCTTGCCTATTTCTACGAGGAGCTGGCGGCGCTCACCGGCTCGCACAAGATCCTGCCGATGAATTCGGGCGCGGAAGCCGTCGAGACAGCCATCAAGGCGGTTCGCAAGTGGGGTTACGAGGTGAAGGGCGTGCCGGAAGGCCAGGCGGAGATCATCGTCTGCGCCAACAATTTTCACGGCCGCACGCTGAGCATCATCAGCTTCTCGACCGATCCCGACGCTCGCGCCGGCTTCGGACCCTACACGCCCGGTTTTCGCATTATTCCCTTCGGCGACGCCGAAGCCTTTGCGGCCGCCATCAATGCCAACACCGTTGCAGCACTGATCGAGCCGATCCAGGGTGAAGCCGGTGTCATCATTCCGCCGGCCGGTTATTTCACCCGTGTGCGCGAACTCTGCACGACAAACAACGTCACGCTCATCCTCGACGAGATCCAGACCGGCCTCGGCCGCACCGGCAAGCTGCTTGCCGAGGAGCATGAGGGCATCGAAGCCGACGTCACGCTGATCGGCAAGGCGCTTTCCGGCGGCTTCTACCCGGTCTCCGCCGTACTTTCGAATTCGGAAGTCCTGGGCGTGCTCAAGCCCGGCCAGCACGGCTCGACCTTCGGCGGCAATCCGCTCGCCTGTGCGGTCGCCCGCACGGCCCTGAAAGTGTTGACCGAAGAAGGAATGATCGAGAACGCCGAGACGATGGGCGACTACTTCCTCGAAGGTCTGCGCTCCATTCGCTCCAACATCGTCAACGATGTGCGTGGCCGTGGCCTGATGCTCGCGGTCGAATTGGAGCCGGAGGCCGGTGGTGCCCGGCAATATTGTTACGCGCTGAAGGATCGCGGTCTTCTCGCCAAGGACACGCACGACCACACGATTCGCTTCGCACCACCACTCGTTATCAATAAGGAACAGGTGGATTGGGCGGTAGAGCAGATCGAAAAAACCCTCACCTAAAGTAAAGCAAAACGGCGATCGTCGAATCCTCGCTCGAACAATCGACCGGACTTGCGGAAATCAACAAGGCCGTCAACATCATGGATCAGGGCACGCAACAGAATGCCGCCATGGTGGAAGAGACGACGGCAGCAAGCGCCCGACTTTCGTCCGAGACTGAAAACCTTCGCAATCTCGTCTCACAGTTTAGATTTGGGCAACACTCTTCCGCTAATGTCGTCGATAACCGTAACGATGCTTCGCCAAGTGCAAAGCCATCGCGTGGTGTGAAGGCAAAGCTCGTCCGCGCCAATGGTGGCGCATCCGCTTCTGCCCTGGCTTATGACAGTTGGGAAGAATTCTAATGGCCACGATCAACTCTACTAGCTTCAGCGGCGACACGCTCGAAATCATTGCCTTCCGCCTGCACGATCAGGAATTCTGTGTGAAGACCACGACCATCCGCGAAATCCGCGGCTGGGCGCCGTCGACGCCGATCCCGCACTCTCCGGCAGACGTCATCGGTGTCATGAACCTACGCGGCTCGGTCATCCCGATCATCGACCTCGCCTACAAGCTTGGCATGAAGGGCACTGTCGCCAACGAGCGCAGCGCCATTGTCGTCGCCGAAGTGCACAATATGGTCATCGGCATGCTGGTCGACCGCGTTTCTGACATCCTGACGATTTCTTCCAGCCAGGTACAGCCTGTTCCGGAAGTGACCGCGTCCTTCGACCGAGCCTTCTGCGAAGGGATCATCGCTTCCGAAAACGGCATGATCTGCTTCCTGAACCTCGCAAAGATGTTCAAGGAGAACGAGACGGACGAGCTGGCGGCCTGATCGCCTCACGACACGACACGAACGAGGAACCGCCCCACAAGGGCGGTTTTTTTGTTCAAGCTCTCAGGCGGCTCCTGAGCCGGCGTGAACTCAGCCCCGTCGAGCTTTTGCAGGCTGCAACGAATTGATCCTCCAAAACCGGGCGGCAAGCACGCTTTCCGCCCGATCTCCAGTCTCTCCACAACTCCCGCAAGGGAGCTTCCTTTTTAACCGAACAATGCCAGGGTCGCCCTCAGCGTCACCCAGACACCCCAGAGCAGCGGAATGCCAACCACCGCCCAGGCAAGCGCCGCCTTGGCATCGAGACCGCCTGTACCGATGCCAAACGAACCGGTCGGCCCGGCATTGGCAGCGGCAGTCTTTGCCTGAAGGGCGGCGACCTCATTGTCTGACATGAACCACTTGTCGGCGAGCGGCCGCACAAGAGCATTGGCGATCAGGCCGAGCGCCAGCATGCAGGCGAGGATGTACATCGTGCCCGTATAGAGCGCCGGTCCAGGCGCGACGCCGGCGGCGATCTGCGCTTCACGGATATAGTTGACGACCACGGGACCGACGATGCCGGCAGTCGCCCATGCCGTCAGCAAACGACCGTGAATAGCCCCGACGAACTGCGTGCCGAAGATGTCCGCCAGATAAGCGGGGATAGTCGCGAAGCCACCGCCATACATCGACAGGATGATGCCGAAGGCAAGCACGAAGAGCGCCTTGTTGCCCATATCCGCCAGTGTCGGAGCGGCGGCGTAGAGCACGATTCCCAGGATGAAGAAGGTGTAGTAGGTGTTCTTGCGGCCGATCTTGTCTGACAGAGAAGCCCAGAAGAACCGCCCGCCGATGTTGAAGAGCGACAGCAGACCGGCAAAGCCGGCAGCAATCGTCGCGATCGACGCCTTCTGACCGGCATCAAGCTGCGCGAACCCGACATCCGGCAGGCCGATCAGCGAACCGGCGAAGATTTCCTGCAGCATCGGCGAAGCCATGCCGAGAACGCCGATACCCGCCGACACGTTGAGGCAGAGCACCGCCCAGATCAGCCAGAACTGCTTCGTCTTGTGGGCATCGCGCAGATGCACGTGTTTGGTAGTGATCATCGTGCTTTTGGCGGCAGGCGGGGTCCAGCCTTCCGGCCGCCAGCCGGCCGGCGGAATACGGTAGCCGAACGCGCCGCCGATCATGAAGACGAAATAGATGGCCGCCATGACGATGAAGGTCTGCCAGACGCCGACGGACGTATTCGTCTTGAAGGTGTTCATCAGGAGGTTGGCCAGCGGAGCACCGATCATCGCACCACCGCCGAAGCCCATGATCGCCATGCCGGTCGCCATGCCGCGCCGGTCCGGAAACCATTTGATGAGCGTCGAAACCGGCGAAATGTAGCCGAGACCGAGGCCGATGCCGCCGATCACGCCCGCACCGATCCACATCATCCAGAGCTGATGCGTGATGATGCCGAAAGCGGCGATGATGATGCCGCCGCACCAGCAGCAGGCCGAGACGACACCCGCCTTGCGCGGGCCGACACGCTCCAGCCAGCCGCCCCAGATGGCGGCGGACGAACCGAGCAGCACGAAGAACAGCGTATAGATCCAGCCAAGGTCGGCAACGCGCCAATCGCAGCTGGTAGTAAAGAGTGCCGACGCCAGCGTCAGCTCCGGGCAGACGGTCGATGCCGTAACGCCGAGGGATTTCGACAGCGGTAGCCAGAAGACGCTGAAACCATAGGCCATGCCGATGCAAAGATGGATGGCGAGCGCCGCCGGCGGCACGAGCCACCGATTGAAGCCCGGCCTTGCGATGATCCTTTCGCGATCCAGCAGGCCCACACCTGCCAGAACATCGCCTGCACTTGTATCCGCTGCAGTCATGAACAACTTCTCCTTGATCCAGACCTTGCTGTCACAGGTGCATGTGCAGGCGGGTTGATTCCCGTCTCCCCTCTTTCACGCACCGATGTTCGTTTAACGAAGCGGCTGTTCTGCCGGCTCCGGTTTGTGGATCAAGGGAACGGCCTGCAGCACGAGCGCATCGAGGCCGTTGTCCTCCTTCTCCAGAATTTCGAAGAGTTGCCGCCGCATGCGCGGTTCCCAGAATTTGTTGATATGGGTCGCGACCCCCTGCGCAGCTTCACTTTCGGGCTGGGTCTTGAAGAAGGTTGCGATCTGGTTTGCCATGTAGACAAGTTTGGTCTTGGTATCATGCGACATCGGCAATGCTTCCGGGCGACAGGCGGTGCGGGTGGGTGAAAATCTCGAAATCCTCGCCGCGCACGAGGGCGACAAGCGTCATCCCGGCTTCCTCGGCGGTGCGGATGGCAAGTGCCGTCGGCGCGGAAATGGCGATCAATACGGGCGCTCCGAGGATCGCCGTCTTCTGGACCATTTCGACGGAGAGGCGGCTGGTGACGGCCACAGCGCCTGACGCGCCCATAGCGCCGGCTCTGATGACGGCTCCGCAGAGCTTGTCGAGCGCATTGTGCCGGCCGACATCCTCACGAACGGCGATCAATCCCCTGCCGGGAACATAGAAACCTGCCCCATGAACTGCCCGCGTCTCGCGATGCAGCGGCTGGGAATCGTTAAGCAGTGCGATCGCCTTGATGATATCGGCATGCGACAGCGACAGCCCGACCTTGGAAACGGCAGGCACCTTGCGAACTGCCTGCTCGATCGATTCGATACCGCAGAGGCCGCAGCCGACAGGTCCCGCCATGCTGCGTCGACGCTTTCTCAGCGCATCCTCGACATCATCGAGAAGCGTCACCTGGACATCGATGCCCTTCTCATCCTCAATGAACTCGATCCCGGCGACCTGGCTGCGGTCGGTGATGATGCCTTCTGTCAGGCTGAAACCCACAGCAAAATCCTCGAGATCGGCAGGCGTGCCCATCATGACCGCATGCGAGCTGCCGCCATAGGAAAAGGCGATCGGCACCTCCTCAGGCACGATACGCTCGCCCCGCGTCATGATGCCACCCTTCCAGGCGACCTCCGTCACGGCCGTGCGGGTCGACCTTTCCGTCATTATTCGGCGGCCTCCATCTTGCCGGCGATACGGCGAGACTGGCGAGCCTGTTCATCATACTCGATCTGCCAATCGGACGGCCCGTTGGAGGGCGAAACCTGCACCGCCGTCACCTTGTATTCCGGGCAGTTCGTCGCCCAGTCGGAGAAGTCGGTTGTGATGACGTTTGCCTGCGTATCCGGATGATGGAAGGTTGTATAGACGACGCCAGGCGCCACGCGATCGGTAATCAACGCGCGAAGCGTGGTGTCGCCCGAGCGGCTGCCGAGCTTCACCCAGTCGCCATCGCGGATGCCGCGCTGCTCGGCATCATGCGGATGAATTTCCAGCCGGTCTTCGGAATGCCAGACGACATTATCGGTGCGGCGCGTCTGCGCCCCGACATTGTACTGGCTGAGAATGCGCCCGGTCGTGAGAAGCAGCGGGAAGCGCGGACCAGTGCGCTCGTCGGTCGCCACATATTCCGTACGGATGAACTTGCCCTTGCCGCGTACGAACCCGTCCACATGCATGATCGGCGAGCCGAGCGGATGCGCCTCGTTGCAGGGCCACTGAACCGAGCCCATCTTTTCGAGATAGTCGTAAGAAACCGAAGCGAAGCTCGGCGTCGTCGCGGCAATCTCGTCCATGATTTCGGACGGATGCGCATAGTGCCAGTCGAGGCCCATGGCCCGGGCGAGCGTCTGTGTCACTTCCCAATCGGCATAGCCATTGCGCGGCGTCATGACCTTGCGCACGCGGTTAATGCGGCGCTCGGCATTCGTGAAGGTGCCGTCCTTTTCCAGGAAGGTCGAACCCGGCAGGAAGACATGGGCATAATTCGCCGTCTCGTTCAGGAAGAGATCCTGCACGACGACACATTCCATGGCGGCAAGGCCGGCGGCCACATGCTTGGTATCCGGATCGGACTGTAGAATGTCCTCACCCTGAATGTAGATCCCCTTGAAAGAACCGTCGACGGCGGCATCCAGCATGTTCGGGATGCGCAGACCCGGCTCGTTGTTGATCTTCACGCCCCAGAGCTTTTCGAAGATATCGCGCGTCGCATCGTCGGAGATATGACGATAGCCCGGGAGTTCGTGTGGGAAGGAGCCCATGTCGCACGAACCCTGCACATTGTTCTGGCCGCGCAGCGGGTTCACGCCGACACCCGGACGGCCGATATTGCCGGTGGCCATGGCGAGGTTGGCGATCGCCATTACCGTCGTCGAACCCTGGCTGTGTTCGGTCACGCCGAGGCCGTAATAGATGGCGCCGTTGCCGCCGGTCGCATAAAGCCGGGCAGCACCACGCACGTCTTCCGGCTTGACACCGGTGAATTTCTCGACGGCTTCAGGGCTATGCTGCGGCTCGGCCACGAAAGCTGCCCAATCTTCGAATTCCGACCAGTCGCAACGCTCGCGGATGAATTTCTCATCGTACAGCCCTTCGGTCACGATCACATGCGCCAGTGCCGTCATAACAGCGACATTGGTGCCAGGCTTCAGCGGCAGGTGGAAGGATGCTTCGACATGCGGCGACCGGACGATATCGATGCGGCGCGGATCGATGACAACAAGTTTGGCGCCCTGCCGCAGACGCTTCTTCAGGCGCGAAGCGAAGACCGGATGCCCATCGGTCGGATTGGCGCCGATGATGACGACGACATCGGACTGCTCGACGCTGTCGAAATTCTGCGTGCCGGCAGAGGTGCCGAAAGCCTGACCGAGACCATAACCGGTCGGTGAATGGCAGACGCGGGCGCAGGTATCGACATTATTGTTGCCGAAGCCGGCGCGAACCAGCTTCTGGACAAGATAAGTCTCTTCATTGGTGCAGCGGGACGATGTGATACCGCCGATCGCTTCGCGGCCATACTGATACTGGATGCGGCGGAACTCGGAAGCGACATGCGCATAGGCCTCGTCCCACGTCACCTCACGCCAGGGATCCGTCACTTTTTCACGGATCATCGGATTGAGGATGCGGTCTTTATGGGTTGAATAGCCATAGGCGAAGCGGCCTTTGACGCAGGAATGACCGCGATTGGCCTGCCCGTCCTTCCACGGTACCATGCGCACCAGTTCCTCGCCGCGCATTTCCGCCTTGAAGGAACAGCCGACGCCGCAATAGGCGCAGGTGGTAACAACCGAATGTTCCGGCTGGCCGATGCGGATGACCGATTTTTCCGTCAGCGTCGCCGTCGGGCAGGCCTGCACGCAGGCACCGCACGATACGCATTCGGAATCGACGAAATGCTCATGCATGCCCGGCGAAACGCTCGAACTGAAACCGCGGCCTTCGATCGTCAGCGCAAAGGTGCCCTGCACCTCTTCGCAGGCGCGCACGCAGCGGGAGCAAACGATGCACTTTGACGGATCAAAGGTGAAGTACGGATTGGACTCGTCCTTCGGCATCCATTTCAGATTGATCTCACCATTGTTGCGGGCCTTGACGTGGTTGTCGCCCTCATAGCCGTAACGCACGTCGCGAAGACCAACGGCGCCCGCCATGTCCTGCAGCTCGCAGTCACCGTTGGCAGCGCAGGTCAGACAGTCGAGCGGATGGTCGGAGATATAGAGCTCCATGACGCCGCGGCGGATATTCTTCAGGCGCTCGGTCTGCGTATGGACGACGATGCCGGAGGCCACCGGCGTGGTGCAGGAGGCGGGCGTTCCGTTGCGACCGTCGATTTCGATGAGACAGAGTCGGCAGGAACCGAAGGCATCGACCATATCGGTCGCGCAGAGCTTCGGCACCTCGATGCCGGCCTCCATGGAGGCGCGCATGATCGAGGTTCCCTCGGGAACCGTCACCTGACGGCCGTCGATGGTCAGCGTCACCATCGTTTCGGATTTCGGGGCCGGCGTTCCGTAGTCGATTTCGTGAACAAGAGACATGGTCTATTCCGCCGCTTCTGTGAGAGGAGTCGGAGCAAAATCTTCGGGAAAGTGCGTCATGGCGCTCATGACAGGATAGGGCGTGAAGCCGCCGAGCGCGCAGAGCGAGCCGAATTTCATCGTATTGCAGAGGTCGGCGAGCAGCTCACGGTTCTTTTCCGGCTCGATCCCCTTTGCGATCTTGTCGGCCGTTTCGACGCCGCGTGTCGAGCCGATGCGGCAGGGCGTGCACTTGCCGCAGCTTTCCACCGCGCAGAACTCCATCGCGAAACGCGCCTGTTTCAGCATATCGGCCGTGTCGTCGAAAATGACGAGACCGGCATGGCCGATCAGTCCGTCCCTGGCGGCAAAGGCTTCATAGTCGAAAAGTGTATCGAAGAGCGCTCGCGGGAAATAGGCGCCAAGCGGCCCACCCACCTGCACCGCCTTTACCGGCCGGCCGGATGCGGTACCGCCGCCGATGTCATCGACGATATCGCCGAGCGACAGGCCGAAGGCGGTTTCATAGAGACCGCGATATTTCACATTGCCGGCGATCTGCAGCGGAATGGTGCCGCGTGACCGGCCCATGCCGAAATCGCGATAGAAGGCGGCCCCCTTGTCCATGATCACAGGCACAGAAGCGAGCGAGATGACGTTATTGATGACCGTCGGACAGTCAAACAGGCCCTTATGCGCCGGCAGCGGCGGCTTGGCGCGGATGACACCCCGCTTGCCTTCAAGGCTGTTCAGCAGCGCCGTCTCCTCGCCGCAGACATAGGCGCCTGCACCGGTGCGGATCTCCATGTCGAATGCCTTGCCGGAACCGAGCACCGAGGCGCCGAGAATGCCGGCCCTACGGGCGATCTCCACCGCCTCTGTCATCGTTGCGATGGCATGCGGGTATTCCGAGCGCGTATAGACGAAGCCCTTCATGGCGCCGGTCGCAAGCCCTGATATCACCATGCCTTCGATGAGCACGAAGGGATCGCCTTCCATGATCATCCGGTCGGCGAAGGTTCCGCTGTCGCCCTCATCTGCATTGCAGACGATATATTTGCGCGAACCCGCCGCATCGAGCACCGTCTTCCATTTGATGCCCGTCGGAAAGCCGGCGCCACCACGGCCGCGAAGGCCGGAATCGGTAACTTCCTTGACGACATCGGCAGGCTGCATCGACACCGCGCGGCGAAGACCCGCAAGCCCGCCATGGGCTTCGTAATCCTCAAGCGAAAGCGGATCGGTAATGCCGCAGCGGGCAAAGGTGAGACGGGTCTGGCCTTTCAGGAATGGGAGGTCCTCGACCTCCCCGAGACAGAGCGCATGCGTGCCGCCGCCTATCAATCCCGCATCGAACAGACTGGCAACATCCTTCTCCTTGACCGGCCCATAGCCGATCCGCTTACCGGAAAGCTCGACCTCGACCAGCGGTTCCAGCCAGAACATTCCGCGCGAGCCGTTGCGCACGATTGTGGCATCGAGGCCGCGGGCGGCGATCTCCTGGGTAATCGCCTTTGCCACCTTCTCGGCCCCGAGCGAGAGCGCTGCGGCATCGCGCGGAACATAAATCTTCACAGTCATCGGCGCGCCTCCTCGATGAGTTCGGTCACCAGTTCGTCATCGACCCGGCCATGCACCTCACCATCCAACATGGCGGCCGGCGCGCAGGCACAGAGACCGAGACAGTAGACCGGCTCCAGGGTCACGCTGCCATCGAGAGTCGTCTGGTGGAAATCGATGCCGAGCAGGGTCTTGATACGTTCGGCCAATGCATCGCCTCCCATCGACTGGCAGGCTTCGGCGCGACAGAGTTTCAGCACGTGCCGACCGGCAGGATGATTTCGATAATCATGGTAGAAGGTTACGACCCCGTGAACCTCGGCGCGGGAAAGATTGAGCTCGTCGGCGATGACCGGTAGGGCCTCCTGCGGCACGAAACCGAACTGGTCCTGGACCTCGTGCAGAATGGGGAGCAGTGGGCCTTCGAGGGATCGAAGATCAGCAACGATCGAACGGATACGCCCGACGATATCGCCCTGGGCGATACGTATATTCATCAGCAGCCTCCCTTCGGCTTACGCATTCCTTGAAAACCGCAAAACTCCCCATGTCATTGCGATTTCTACGGAACTGTCTCAGGGAAGCAGGCTGCAATCAATAAAGCAGTCTCGTTGCTCGATAGGTTTTTCCTATCAAAGTTCTGCGTCTTCAACGAGTGTTCTTGCTTCATGCAACAAAGCGGAAACAAGCGGCGTGAAGGGTTCACGATAGGGAGCAACCAGGCCGACGAGATGGTGCGCCTCCGGCTCGACAATCGGGATCATGCGGATCTCTACAGGAAAGCCAAATGATTTCGCGACGTTACGAGGCATGATGCTCGCCCAGCGACCGGTCCGTACATGCGAAAAAAGCACGATCATCGAGTTGGATTCAAGCGTCGGATGCACTGTTGCACCGGCTTCGGTCAAATGTCGGTTGATGATACGCCGGTTCTGCATGTCGGCCGTCAATAGGCAAAGCCGAAGATCGCCCACTTCACGCCACGTCACACTCTCGCGATCCGAGAGCGGACTGCCGGCGGCGGTGATCAGGTTGTAGCGCTCCGCATAAAGCGGCACCGAGGTGACGCGCCCAAGCGGCTCGTTTTCCAGATAGGTGATGCCGGCATCGATCTCGAGATTTTCGAGCATGCTCAGCACCTGCAGCGAATTGCGCGAGACGATGGAGAAGGTGACATCGGGATGCCGCTCCTGGAAGGGCGTTGTGATTCGCGACAACATGGCGAGCGCGGTCGGAATGGAAGCAAGACGCAGATGGCCAGAGAGGCCTTTGCGGGCGGCGCGCATTTCCTCGCGCATGGTGCGCGTGTCGCCGACAATGCGACGCGCCCATTCGAGCACGCGCTGCCCTTCCGGCGTCAATCCTTGAAAGCGAGAGCCGCGCTGCACCAGCATGACGCCGAGTTGATCCTCAAGCTGGCGAATGGCGGCCGAAAGCGTCGGTTGGGAAACGCCGCATTCCTCTGCCGCACGGCCGAAATGTTTTTCGTTGGCGAGCGCAATGAAGAATTCCAGCTTGTCGATCATCCGGCCTCCCCGCCGAGTTCGGGATGAGGCCTATTTTTGCGGCTTGTCCGCCGCTTCGCAAGAGCCGTGGGCTCTAACTTTTCTCGGCAACCGGAAAGAGACTGAAAAGTGATTCGAGGAAAGCCAGAACGCTTTCATTGCCCGTGCTGTAATAGACGAGCCGTCCTTCGCGCCGCGTATTGACGAGGCCTTCGAGCCTCAGCCGGGCAAGCTGCTGGGACACCATAGCCTGCTGTATACCCAGGATATCCTCGATTTCGCCGACCGTCTTTTCCCCTTCCGACAGGATACAAAGGATGAGCAACCGGGTCTGATGGGCTAGCGCCTTCAGGAGATCACTCGCCTCGTGGGCTTTGTCAGCAAGCTTCTGCAAGTCCTGGCCAGTCATGCCCGGCTTCGGTTTAGGCAATGGCATTTGCTTCTCGGAAGGAGGTAATAATGTAGATCAGTACACTATCATATTCGCAGAAGCGAATTGGTCAAATGTCATGAAATACCAAAAAAAGTCCAACCAAATCAGCAAATAAGCTGACCACCGTTGATCTCCAGCACTTGACCTGTGATGTAGCCAGAGAGTGAAGGAGCCGCCAGGAAGAGATAGGCAGGCGCGCAATCCTCCGCTGTTCCAAGCCGCTGCAGCGGGATAGACCTGCGAGTTTGCTCCAGTTTTTCGCGAGATGAATAGCGTGCATGGAAATCGGTATCGATCGTTCCGGGCGAGACGCAATTGACCCTTATACCGTCAGGTGCGAGCTCCCGGGCAAGCGCCTTCGAATAGGTCGCAACGAAAGCCTTCGATGCGGAATAGATCGCCGAACCGGGGCTTCCGCCCGTCAGCGCCGAAATCGAAACCGTGTTGACGATGGCAGCACCTTGCGCCGCCCGCAGCGCCGGAAGCAGAGCGCGCGTCAACTCCACCACCGACGTCTGGTTGAGACGCACGATGGTCTCGTACTCGGCATCAGTGAGCTCTCCGGCCAGAAAGCGACCGTGCATGGTACCGGCATTGTTGACCAGCACATGCACCGCATCGAAGAATTCAAGCGCCTCCTCCGCAAACTTTGCGGCCCCGCCCGGATGCAGGAAATCGGCCGGCAGCAGCAGCGCCCGCCGCTCCGATTCGGCTGTCAGCAGAAAATCCGGCAGTTCGCGCTCCCCATCACGCCCGGTATGAACGAGTACGCGCGCCCCGCAATCCAGAAACTGTCGGGCGATTTCCAGGCCGATACCGCGGCCGCCCCCCGTGACGACGACATTGCGGTTCTCGAACAGTTTGGGATGAAACACGAAGCTCTCCTCCTTGCGGGCGGCCGGTCCCGCTGCTTGCACTATCAGGGCCTAACATATGCGGCCATCAGCCAAAAGAAAGCCCGAAGGTCTAAGCACCCGGATCCAGAAGCCGCGCACCAGCGCCTTGCCTGCCGAGAACGTCGAAGGGATTGCGCAACGGACAGGCGTCGATGGAGAGGCAACCGCAGCCAATACAGCTCGTCAGATGGTCGCGCAGCAGGCTCAGTCGCTTGATGCGGGCATCGAGGTCATCTTTCCAGAGCGCCGACAGCCTCTGCCAATCCTCGACTGTCGGCGTCCGGCTCTGCGGCAGGGTTTCGAAGGCAGTCTGGATTTCGGCAAGTGGGATGCCGACGCGTTGCGCCACTTTGATGATACCGAGGCGCCGTAGCACATCGCGGCCGTAGCGGCGCTGGTTGCCGCGGGTGCGGATGCTGGAGATCAGCCCCTTCGTCTCGTAGAAATGCAGGGCAGAAACCGCAAGCCCGCTTCGCTCTGCCACCTCACCCACCGTCAGGAGCTTGCTCAACGAGAATGTCGAATTCTGCTGCATGGCCTATTGACCTCAATGTTAGTTGAGGTTCTATAGACTGCGCTCCCGAGGCCGTAAAGCCGATACGAGAAGGAGCAATGCATGCAGAAACCCATGAGGCTTGCCGTCATCTACGGCAGCACGCGCGAGGGACGCATCTGCGACAGGGTGGTGAAATGGCTCGAAAGAGAGCTGGCCCGCTTTCCGCAATTCAAAATCGACATCATCGATCCGCTGGCATTTTCGTTGCCGCGAGAGCATGCGCCGCATCATCCGGAGGCAAGACGGCTTGCGGACAGGCTCCATCAGGCCGATGGCTTCATCCTCGTCACGCCGGAATATAACCACAGTTTCACCGCCTCACTGAAATTCCTCATCGATCTCTTCATCGAGCCCTGGCACGGCAAGCCGATTGCCTTTGTCTGCTATGGCGGCGTCTCCGCCGGATTACGGGCAGTTGAACAGCTCCGCCTCGTCTTCGCCGAACTCCATGCCGTCACGATCTGCGACGCGGTGAGCTTCAACTCCCCCTGGCGTCGTTTCGATAATGAAGGCCGGCTGCAGGATCCGCAGGATGCGTTGCGCCGGCTATCGAGAATGATGGCCCAGTTGCAATGGTGGACCGAGGCGCTGATCACCGCCCGCAGCGACACTCCCTATGCCGGCGTAGCCGCCTGAGACAACGACATCCGGTTCCGTTTCTGGCAGGTACGGAACCGGCTGGACACCCGGACAGGGCCTCCGTCCGGGTGCTTCCCTCCTCTGACACCTAACAGTTGCTTCCAAACAGCCATCACCTTTATACCGACCGTATAGCCGGTAGGAATTTTGCGGTTGCAGTATCGCAAACCCGGTGATAGTTTCCGCCACAATTCACGGGGGAGCTCCGAATTGCCGGGGCTGAGATGTGAGGCGCATGCCTCCGGACCCTTCAAAGCTGATCTGGGTAATGCCAGCGGAGCGAGGTCCAAGTGTTTTCCGGCGCGCAAGTGTCCCTGTATCCGATGTCCGGCAATTTCGTCGGCATCATCCTTGACGCGATCAAGGCTCTTGAGCCCTATCGCGATCGGCTTCGCATCGAAACCGACGATATCTCCACGCTGATGGTCGGTCCGCCCGACGTGCTGTTTGCCGCCATGCGCGACCTGTTCGTTTCGGCTGCCGCAAGCGGCGAGCACTGCGTATTGTCCGCCGCCATCTCGCGTGGCTGCCCCGGCGAACCGGATGATGCGATCTGCGGCGCCAGCCTGCCCTCTAGCCGGTCCGAACCGCTTGCCGAGCGCGTCGAGGCGGCGATCACGGCAGCCAGGGATACGAAACGGACCGGCCAGGCGACGGCAGCCCAGGTTTCTCTCTATGTTATGGGAACGGGCACGCATATGGACGAGATCTATGGCTGCATCGATTTCCTGAAGCGTTCGGGCACATTCGACCGCTCCAAGAATTTCTGCACCAAGCTGCGCGGCGATGCCGGCGCGATCTTCGCGACCATTCACCAAGCCTTCTATCGCTTCGGCGATCCCGAAGGCCACGTGACGCTGGATATCACGGTCTCCGCGAACAGCCCGAGCAAAGCCTGAGACGCTTGACGGCGATGACCTTATCGAAATCGGATTCGACATTCACGGCATTGAGGCGGGCCTTGCCTGCCATTCTTGCCGTGTTTGCCTTCCTGGCTGCCTGGGAACTCTATGTCGATCTCTCCGGCATCAAACCCTCCATCCTGCCCTCGCCTTCACGCGTCCTGACGCAGGGCTGGCTGAACAGGCAGGCGCTGCTCGACAATACCTGGCCGACGCTCAGCGCAACGCTCGGCGGTTTTGCCCTGTCGCTGGTCTTTGCCTTCGTCTCGTCGGTGCTGATGGATTTCGTACCCTTCATGCGCCGCGCGCTGCTGCCGCTCTTCATCGTCAGCCAGACGCTGCCACTGGTCGCGATTGCGCCCCTGGTCGTGCTTTGGTTCGGTTTCGGGCTGCTGCCGAAACTTCTGCTCGTCGCGCTCGTCACCTTCTTTCCGTTGCTGGTCGCCCTGCTGCAGGGCTATGAATCGACGGACGGGGATATTGCCGAGCTTTTGAGTTCCATGAAGGCGAGCCGCTGGCGCATCTTCTGCCTGGCAAGGCTCCCTTCCGCCATGCCCTTCTTCTTTGCGGGTCTGCGCATATCGATCACCTATGCCGTGGTCGGCGCGATCTTTGCCGAATATGCAGGCGCCTCCCGTGGCCTGGGGATTTACATCCTCAACGCCAAGAACAATTTCCGGCCGGATCTCGTGCTCGCCGCCGTCGTTCTCAGCGCCCTTCTGACGCTATGCCTCTTCGGCCTTACACTGGCGATCCAGCGTCTCGCCATGCCCTGGCAATCCGCCGCGGAGAAACGCCGATGAGCGGGATGCTGGAGCTTGAGAACATCTCGAAGTCCTTCGGTGGCATGGAGGTGCTGCAGGATATCTCTCTCCATATTGCCAGAGGTGAATTCGTTTCGATCGTCGGCCCCTCCGGTTCCGGCAAATCGACGATCCTCAGGCTGCTGACACAGGCACTGCTGGCCGATAAAGGCGACATTCTCTTCAACGGCACTCCGCTCTCACAGGCCGCGCATGCCTTCGCTTTCATGCCCCAGCGCGATGCGTTGATGCCGTGGCGAAGCGTGATCGACAATGCGATCCTCGGCCTCGAAGTGTATGGCATGCGTCGCAGGCAAGCGCGCGCCGTCGCTGCCCCTCTCTTCGAACGCTTCGGCCTTGCCGGCTTCGAAAACCACTATCCCGCTGCCCTTTCGGGCGGCATGCGCCAGCGTGCGGCCCTGCTGCGCACTGTGATCCAGCGGCAGGATATGCTGCTGCTCGACGAGCCCTTCGGAGCGCTCGACGCGCTGACCCGCACACAGATGCAGGAATGGCTGCAAGGCATGTGGACAGATCATCGCTGGACGGCGCTGCTGATTACACATGATGTGCGCGAAGCGGTCTTTTTGTCCGACCGCATCTATGTGCTTTCCGCTCGCCCGGCGGCCGTGGTCAGGGAATTCGAGGTGCCGCTGGCAAGACCGCGCACGCTTGCCGATCTCGGCTCCCCGGCCGCACAGGCGATCGAAACAGAAATCCTTCAAACACTGCTGCATCCGCAAAGAACCTGAGGAGGTCCTGATGCTTCTCACCCGCCGACAAACCCTTTTTGCCGCCGTGGCTGCAGGCCTTGCCGGCCGCACCGCCTTCGCCCAGTCCGCCGCAAAGGTCCGCATCGCGCTCGACTGGACGCCGAACACCAATCATATCGGCATCTATGTCGCCAAGGCGAAGGGCTTCTATGAAGCCGCCGGCCTCGATGTCGAAATTCTGCCCTATGCCGATACCAGCGCCGGCACGCTGGTCGCGAACGGCGTTGCCGATTTCGGCATCTGCGGGGAGATCGAAACCTTCACCCAGCGCGCCGCCGGCGCGGATGTGAAGCTCGTCTACGCCGTGGTGCAGACGGAAACCGGCAGGCTGATCTTCAAGGGCGACCGCGACGACATCAAGAGCCCTAGAGATCTTGATGGTAAGACCTATGGTGGCTTCGGCGGCGCATGGGAGCAGGCGCTCGTCTCCGCGATGATCCGCAACGACGGCGGCAAGGGTACCTTCCAGAATGTCACGCTCGGCACTTCGGCCTATGAGGCGCTCGACAACGGCGCCGTCGACTTCACGCTGGAAATCTACACCTGGGAAGGCATTGCCGCCCAACTCGAGAACCGACAAGTCGGCCGCTGGCGCTACAGCGATTACGGTATTCCGGACGAACAGACGACTGCGATCGCTTCCAGCGACACCTATCTTGCAGACAATCCGCAAAATGCCCGCGCCTTCATCCAGGCAACACTGAAGGGTTACGCCCATTCGGTCGACAATCCGGACGAGGCCTGCGACCTCTTGATTGCCGGCAGCAATGGCGCACTGCTCAACACCGATCTTGTCAAGGCATCGCAGAAGGCCCTCGTCGAGGGGCATTACCTCAGGAGCGAAAAAGGCGCGATCGGCACCATCGATCCGGCCAAGGCCGAAGCGATCGGCACTTTCCTGTTCGATCATGGCATCCTCCTCGATGCCAACGGTACGGCACTGACGGAAAAGCCCGACTTTTCCGCCTATTACACCAACAGTCTCCTTGACTGAGACGAGCCCGCCCCTTGCGGGCAGCAGCTTTTCACTGCAAAGTCCCGCAAGGAGCGAGGGAGTGACATGCAGCAGCAGGACCGGGTGGCCGGAGCGGATTTCTTGCGCGCAGCCGCCTGCTTGCTCGTCCTCATCCATCATCTCATTCTGCGCATCGACCTCACCAAGCTCGGCGAAGGATTGCGGCCGACGCTGACTGCGCTGCGCTTCGGCAATTTCGGCGTCGCCATCTTCTTCATCCTCAGCGGTTTCCTGCTGGCCTTGCCGTTCTGGCGTTCTCTCGACGCCGGCGGCGCCATGCCCGACCTGCATATCTATGCGCTGCGCCGCGCGGCCCGCATCGTACCCGGCTATTGGGTGGCTTTGACGGCGGGCTTCATCCTCAGCGTCACATTGCTTGGATATGCGCTGACGCCGGGACTCGCTATGCGCTATGCCAGCGGCCTTTTCTTCATGAGCCAATGGCACTGGCGCACTTTCTTTCCTGTCGAAGGCAACGGCCCGCTCTGGTCCATCTCTTTCGAAGCGACGAGCTATGTGCTGCTGCCGCTTTGTTTCCTCTGGCTTTTCGCGATCCCGGAAAACCGCCGTTCTCCGCCCGTCACGCGCCTTGCCTGGCTCGGCATCATTGCCGTGACGCTGATCGCCCATGAAACCTTCCGTGTGCTTTTCCCGCCCAATGAGATCGACCGTGGCTGGCAATATGGCATGCAGGGCGGCGCGAAGGAGTGGATGCCCGACTACAATCCCATCGGCTTTTTCGCCGTTTTTGCGCTCGGTGCACTCGCGGCCGGCATTCAGATCCTGCTGCCGCGAAAGCGTCGGATCTGGTTCGACATCATCGCACTCGCCTGCCTCGCCGCCGCCGGCCTCCAGCTGCCGCTTTCGACAGGCGGACCCTGGGAAGCCTACGGATGGCTCGGAATTCCCTATGCCTTTCCGCTGTTTCCGGTTCTGATCGCTGCCGCTCTTGTGACCCTCTCGCGCTCGGTGCTGCTTGCGGCACTGCTAGACAATACCGTCATGCGCTTTACGGCAACCATCTCATTCGGGATCTATATCTGGCAGGATATCGTACTGACCTCGATGCAAACGATCTCTCCCGCGATATTCGGGATCGGCAGGGACGATCCGGTACAGGACTGGTCTATCGGCTGCGCCGTTGCGACGCCGATCATTTTTCTTCTCGCAAGCTTCAGCTATTTCACGCTCGAACGACCGGCAATACGAAGCGCCGCACGCATAACGCGCAAGAATTCAGCCATTACCCAATATAGTTAATTCCTAATCATTAAGAATAGCACGGACATAGTTCGAAATACTCCCAAATTTGGCTCCATTATGGTTACGAAAACGTTAAGGAGGCGGGTGACAAATCGATCCCGTCCATGTATTTGTGCCAGCGCGACGCAATATGCGAGTATTTCCACGGACGTTGCTTAATGAACGTGTTTACTTCAAACAAGCTTCAAGATACGGCTTTCGCTGTAAAAACAGTGAAGATGGAGGCTCTCGACGCAGCGAATTCCAATATTCGCCAGCCCGAAAGCTTTGCCGCATTGGATGGCCGAAACAGACTTCAGCTCGGCTTGAAGAGAGCTTTCGACATTTTCGGTGCAACAAGCGCGCTGGTTATTCTGTTTCCAGTTCTTCTGGCGATCGCGCTTCTCATGGTGATCGATGACGGCGGACCGGTGTTTTTCCGGCAGATTCGTTGGGGCCTGAAAGGCAGCAAGATCACCGTCTACAAGTTTCGCTCCATGCGGGCCGATCTCTGCGATCCGACTGGCGTCGAGCAGACTGTCAAGGGTGATCGGCGCGTGACGCGGATTGGCGCCTTCCTGCGCAAGACCAACATCGACGAGCTTCCGCAGCTTCTCAACGTCATCAAGGGCGATATGTCGCTCGTCGGCCCCCGCTGCCACGCGATCAATATGCGCGCAGCCGGCATGCTCTACGAGGAACTGGTGCCCGAATATCATTACCGCCATTTGATGCGGCCGGGCATCACCGGTCTTGCCCAGACGCGCGGCTGGCGCGGCCCGACAGATCGACCGACAGAAGCGCGCGCCCGCATTGCCAGCGATATCTATTACATTAGAAATTTCAGTTTCTGGCTGGATATGAAGATTCTGTTCGACACGCTACTGTCCGAACTGCGCGGCGGCACCGGCTTCTGAGACATCGAATTTTCACGAATGAAATCGATCAGGCTGGAGCATGTCGCGCAAACGTGTGCAGCAGTTTTGCGATAACGACATACGTAAGATAAAGACTTAAAACGTGGCGAGCGAATCCTGGAGATCGCGACACGCTTTGGAGTAATTCCAGCATAAGTACGTAGCGGCTTACGTCCGGAATTGCGTGAAAACAGAGAGATAGAACGTTTCGTGATTCGAAGAAAACGGGAATGTTCTGGGCGGTGAAATACCGCCTGTTTTGTTGTTGCAGCTTTCGCAGCAATAAAGGAGCAGCTGTTCCAACATAAAAAGCGGCCTTAAAGACCGCTTTCCTTATTCGCTCTATAATACCTGCTGACCGATCAGTCCTGCTGGACGATACCCCGCAGATGGGTCAGCTCCATGATGAAGTGTTCCAGCCTGGACTTGTGCTCGTGATGCTCGGCATCTTCGAGTTCCTTCTTCGCAGCTTCGATGCGGCGGGTCAGTTCGTCCTTGTTGAGTTCTTCCACCGGAACGGCAGATTCGGCAAGCAGCGTGCATCCGGTCGGCAGGATGTCAGCAAAACCGCCGAACACGACGTAATCCTGCTTCGAGCCGGAAGAGGAACGAACGCTCACGATGCCTGGCTTGATGGTCGTCATCGTTGGGGCATGGTTGGCCATAACAGTCATTTCGCCTTCGGTGGCAGGAATGACCACCTCGGTCACCATTTCCGACAGCAGCAGACGCTCCGGCGAAACGAGCTCAAAGTTGAAATTGTCAGCCATCAGTGACTTACCTTCTCGGCTATGGCTTCTGCATCTTGCAGTTTGGTCCCGCAGAACGGGCAGTGCATTATCGCTTGGTCGAGATAGCCGAGGCCTTCCTCGGTCTGAGCCAGCCCGACAACCATCATCATCACGCCGTTGTCGGCACGGTAGATGGTCGGCACCGCCGGTTCAGGAAGTTCTGCCACGACCCCCTTCAGGGAGTCGCAGCAGAAAATCTCGTCCTGAGTGTCGCTCATCAAGCGGCAGCGAGCTTCTTGGCCTTCTCGATGGCTTCTTCGATCGAGCCAACCATGTAGAAGGCAGCTTCCGGCAGGTGGTCGTACTCGCCGTTGACCAAGCCCTTGAAGCCCTTGATCGTGTCTTCGAGAGCAACCAGCTTGCCAGGCGAACCGGTGAAAACTTCGGCGACGAAGAACGGCTGCGACAGGAAGCGCTCGATCTTGCGGGCGCGGGCAACCGACAGCTTGTCTTCTTCAGAAAGTTCGTCCATGCCCAGGATGGCGATGATGTCCTGCAGGGCCTTGTAGCGCTGCAGCGTCGACTGAACCTTACGAGCAATTTCATAATGCTCTTCGCCAACGACCAGCGGATCGAGCATGCGCGAGGTGGAGTCGAGCGGGTCGACGGCCGGGTAGATACCCTTTTCAGCGATCGAGCGCGACAGAACCGTCGTTGCATCCAAGTGAGCGAACGAGGTTGCCGGTGCCGGGTCGGTCAAGTCGTCGGCCGGAACGTAGATGGCCTGAACCGAGGTGATCGAACCCGTCGTCGTCGTGGTGATGCGTTCCTGCATCTGACCCATGTCAGTCGCGAGCGTCGGCTGATAGCCCACGGCCGAAGGAATGCGGCCGAGCAGAGCCGACACTTCCGAACCAGCCTGCGTGAAGCGGAAAATGTTGTCGACGAAGAACAGAACGTCCTGGCCCTGGTCGCGGAAATGTTCTGCAACCGTCAGGCCCGTCAGTGCGACGCGAGCGCGGGCGCCCGGCGGTTCGTTCATCTGGCCGTAAACCAGCGCAGCCTTGGAACCTTCGCCGCCGCCGTGCTTGTTGACGCCCGATTCGATCATTTCGTGGTAAAGGTCGTTGCCTTCGCGGGTACGTTCACCCACACCTGCGAAGACCGAGTAACCACCGTGCGCCTTGGCGACGTTGTTGATCAGTTCCATGATGAGAACGGTCTTGCCGACGCCTGCGCCGCCGAACAGACCGATCTTGCCGCCCTTCGCGTAGGGAGCGAGAAGGTCGACGACCTTGATGCCGGTGACGAGGATCTGTGCTTCCGTGGACTGCTCGACGTAAGCCGGAGCATCCTGGTGGATGGCGCGCTTATGAGCGGTGTTCAGCGGACCTGCTTCATCGACCGGCTCGCCGATGACGTTCATGATACGGCCGAGCGTTTCGTCACCAACCGGAACGGAGATCGGAGCGCCGGTATCGGTGACCTGCTGGCCACGAACGAGACCTTCGGACGAATCCATCGCGATGGTGCGGACTTCGTTTTCGCCCAGATGCTGAGCGACTTCGAGAACCAGACGGTTGCCGTTATTGTCGGTTTCGAGCGCGTTCAAAATCGCCGGCAGTTCGCCTTCGAAAGCAACGTCGACGACGGCGCCGATAACCTGGGTGACTTTGCCGACAGAGCGGGTAGCTGCCTCAGCCATTTTCTTACCCTCTTTTCCTAACTCAGAGCGCTTCCGCGCCCGAAATGATTTCAATCAGTTCCTTGGTGATCTGCGCCTGACGCTGACGGTTGTAGCTTAGCGTCAGCTTGTTGATCATCTCACCAGCATTGCGCGTCGCATTGTCCATCGCGCTCATCTTGGCACCCATTTCGCCCGCGACGTTCTCAAGGAGAGCGCGGAAGATCTGGACGGAGATGTTGCGCGGGATCAGATCGTCGAGGATCGACGCCGGATCCGGCTCGTATTCATAGACAGCGCCGGCATGGTCTGCATCTTCGGCGACGGCTTCCGGAGCCTTGGCCGGGATGAGCTGCTGCGCAGTCGGAACCTGGCTGATCACCGACTTGAACTCGGAGTAGAACAGCGTGCAGACATCAAACTCGCCGGCTTCGAACATCTCGATGATGCGTTTGCCGATCTGGTCGGCATTGTCGAAACCGATCTTCTTGACATCGCGCAGTTCCTTGCGCTCGACGATCATCGAGGCGAATTCGCGACGCAGAATGTCGTAGCCCTTCTTGCCGACCGTGACGATCTTCACCGTCTTGCCTTCAGCGACGAGCTTGCGGACATGATCGCGTGCGAAGCGAGCGATCTGTGAGTTGAAGCCGCCGCACAGGCCGCGCTCGGCCGTGCAGACGACGAGCAGGTGAACCTGGTCCTTGCCCGTGCCGGTCATCAGGACCGGCGCGCCGTCTGCTTCGGTAACGGCCTTGGAGATGTTCGCCAGGACCGCATTCATACGCTGCGAGTAAGGCCGGGCGGCCTCCGCCGCCTCCTGGGCACGCCGAAGCTTCGCCGCGGCGACCATCTTCATCGCCTTGGTGATCTTCTGCGTCGCCTTGACGGAGGCGATCCGGTTTTTCAGATCCTTAAGTGAAGGCATCCGTTATCCGTCCTAACCTAGGGTCCGATTACTGGAAAGACTTGGCGAAGCTGTCGAGGGCAGCAGTGAGCTTGCCCTTCGTCGCATCGCTGATAGCCTTTTCCGTACGAATCGCATCGAGGATGTCGGAGCCTTCCGAACGCAGGTAAGATAGCAGGCCCTGTTCGAACTTGCCGACCTGAGCGACCGGCAGCTTGTCGAGATAGCCATTGACGCCGGCAAAGATCACGGCGACCTGCTCTTCCGTCTTCAGCGGCGAGAACTGCGGCTGCTTCAGGAGTTCGGTCAGGCGTGCACCGCGGTTGAGCAGGCGCTGCGTTGCAGCGTCCAGGTCCGAACCGAACTGGGCGAAGGCGGCCATTTCGCGATACTGGGCGAGTTCACCCTTGATCGAACCGGCAACCTGCTTCATGGCCTTGATCTGAGCCGAAGAACCGACGCGGGAAACCGACAGACCGACGTTAACGGCCGGACGGATACCCTGGTAGAACAGGTCGGTTTCGAGGAAGATCTGACCGTCCGTGATCGAGATCACATTGGTCGGAATGAAGGCCGAAACGTCGTTACCCTGCGTTTCGATGACCGGCAGAGCGGTGAGCGAACCAGCGCCCTTGTCGTCGTTCATCTTTGCAGCGCGCTCGAGGAGACGCGAGTGCAGGTAGAAGACGTCGCCCGGATAAGCTTCGCGGCCCGGCGGGCGGCGCAGAAGGAGCGACATCTGACGGTAGGCAACGGCCTGCTTGGACAGGTCATCGTAACCGATCAGCGCGTGCTGGGCGTTATCACGGAAGTATTCGCCCATTGCGCAGCCTGCAAACGGAGCGAGGAACTGCATCGGAGCCGGATCGGAAGCAGTCGCGGCAACAACGATCGAGTACTTCAGGGCGCCGCGCTCTTCCAGAACCTTGACGAACTGAGCAACGGTCGAGCGCTTCTGGCCAACCGCAACGTAGACGCAGAACAGCTTGTCCTGTTCCGGGCCGTTGTCGTGGATCGGCTTCTGATTCAGGAAGGCGTCGAGAATAATGGCGGTCTTGCCGGTCTGACGGTCGCCGATGACGAGCTCGCGCTGGCCGCGGCCAACCGGAATAAGGGCATCGATGGCCTTGAGGCCGGTCGACATCGGCTCATGAACCGACTTGCGCGGAATGATGCCTGGAGCCTTGACGTCGACGCGCGCACGGCGGGTCGCGTTGATCGGGCCTTTGCCGTCGATCGGGTTGCCGAGAGCGTCGACAACGCGGCCGAGCAGTTCCGGACCGACCGGAACGTCGACGATCGCGCCGGTACGCTTGACAGTGTCGCCTTCCTTGATGTCGCGGTCGGAGCCGAAAATAACGACACCGACATTGTCGGATTCAAGGTTGAGCGCCATGCCGCGGATGCCGCCGGGGAACTCGACCATTTCACCAGCCTGGACATTGTCCAGACCGTAAACGCGAGCGATACCGTCACCAACGGAGAGAACCTGACCGACTTCCGAGACTTCCGCCTCTTTGCCGAAGTTCTTGATCTGGTCTTTAAGAATTGCGGAAATTTCCGCAGCGCGGATATCCATCAGCCGACCTCTTTCAATGCAAGCTTAAGGGTAGAGAGTTTGGTACGAAGAGACGTGTCAATCTGACGGGACCCGACCTTGACGATCAGACCACCAAGAATTGACGGATCAACCGTGACAGCAATCGCCACGTCTTTGCCGGTGACGCCCTTCAGCGCCGCCTTCAATTCATTTTCCTGCTCTGCGGTCAGAGCATGGGCCGAAGTGACTTCGGCAGAAATTTCGCCGCGATGGTTGGCAGCAATGATGCGGAAGGCCTTGATCATGCCCGGCAGGGCAAACAGGCGGCGGTTACGCGCCACGACCTTCAGGAAATTGGCGAAGAAGCCCGAGATGCCAGCCTTTTCGCTGATAGCGACGATGCCCTTGAGCTGATCTTCTGCAGAGAAAACCGGGCTCAAGACAAAGCGCTTCAGGTCGTCGCTTTCGTCCAGCATGGTCTGGAACCGGCCGAGATCAGCGGTAACGCTGTCAACCGCGCCTTCTTCGAGAGCCAGCTCGAAAAGCGACGAAGCATAGCGCTCTGCAACACCAGAAGTAAGCTGGGACGTGTCTGCCACGGGCACAAATTTCCCTGATTTCAATTCAAAATCGGACTTTCAGCGGGCGCTGAACTTATGATCTTGAATTCGTTTTGATTTCCCCCAGAAATCGCAAGAGAAGCCTCTTGCTTCTTCCGAAATTCGGGGTCCGTCTAACATAGGATATTCGGACTCGCAACACGCGTAATGCCGGAATACGTGTTTCGCTTGATTTTCTGGCGCCAAAATTACGGAAACACCTGAAAGCGAGCCGTGAAACGCCTTCTTTTCCGCTTGAGATCACCCCTGCAGGAAGCCAAAAACGTAGAGCAGTGGCAGCGCGGCGATGGCCGTCTGCACAACCAAAAGTAAATAATTGAGGAGTGTACTCCCCTTATCAGACAGAATGGAAATGATACGTGCGAAAGCGGCCATCGCGAAGGCTGCTCCAAGAGCCAGATAGGTCCAGTCCTGCGCCAGCATGATCGTGGCAAGGCCGAGGCCAAGATAGAGGCCGCCCATCGATCGGACTTCGCTAAAACCTTCGCGTCGCTCGCCGCGGGGCGCCAGAGCGAAAGCTCGCATAGCAAGGCCAGGCGCGAACATGATGACGAAGCCGGCAAGCGCCGTGAAGGCTGCCGCACCGAAGGCAAGCTGCTCGCCAAATTCCGTCGGAAAGTAGAATTCCATGCCTCGACCCCAAATCATCAGCTGATTCTGCGTTTATGCCATGATCGGCCGCATCCGGAAATGTCGGGCAGAAATGATCTACAGGAAGCTCTGCGGATCGATGTCGAGCTGCACCTGAACAGAGCCGCGCTCTTTCGGCGATTGCGACAACATCGCCCGCAGATAGGCCTGCATGTCGGAATTCCGGCGTCCATGCACCAAAAGACGGAAACGATGACGGCCGCGCACCAGCGCTAAGGGCGCCTCCGCCGGACCGAGAACGGAAATGCCTGAAACCTGGGGTGCGGCGTTGCGCATGCCGCGCGCATGGTTCTCCGCATCATGCCGCGTATCGGCCGAAACGATGATGGAGGCGAGCCTGCCGAAGGGCGGAAGGATCGCGCGCTCCCGCTCGCTGATTTCGCGCTCGTAAAAGGCCCGCGCATCGCCCGACACGATCGCCTGCATGACCGGATGCTGCGGCTGATAGGTCTGCAGCAGCCCATGGCTCTTGAGGCCGGTTCGGCCGGCACGACCCGTGACCTGCGAAAGAAGCTGGAAAGTCCGCTCCGCCGCGCGCGGATCACCATTCGCGAGCCCAAGATCCGAGTCGACGATGCCGACCAGTGTCATCAGTGGAAAATTGTGCCCCTTGGCCACAAGCTGCGTACCGATGACGATATCCGCCTCGCCCTTGGCGATGGCATCGAGCTCCAGCCGCAGCCGCTTCACCCCGCCCATGATGTCGGAAGAGAGTACGATCGTACGCGCATCCGGAAAATGCCGCTCCACCTCTTCGGCGATGCGCTCCACGCCCGGCCCGCAGGCGACGAGGTGGTCGAGCGTTCCGCATTCCGGGCAGGCCTCTGGCGTCGGCTCGGTATGGCCGCATTGATGGCATTGCAGCTGGCGGCGGAAGCGATGCTCCACCAGCCAGCTCGAACATTGCGGGCATTGGAAACGATGACCGCAGACACGGCAGATTGTCAGCGGCGCATAACCGCGGCGATTGAGGAAGAGAAGCGCCTGCTCGCCCTTTTCCACCGTCTTGCCAATCGCCCGGATCAACACGGGCGACAGGAAACCGCCGCGCTCAGGGGCGTGTCGTCGTAAGTCAACGAGATGCAGGTCAGGCAGTGCCGCGTCGCCGAAACGTGTCGGCAGATGGATCGTGCTGTAGCGTCCGCTCTGGCCATTGACCTGGCTCTCCACCGAAGGTGTCGCCGAAACGAGCACGACAGGAAAATCGCCGATCCGAGCCCGCACGACGGCCATGTCGCGCGCGTTGTAATAAACGCGATCCTCCTGCTTGTAGGCAGGATCATGCTCCTCATCGACGATGATGAGACCGAGATCTTCAAACGGCAGGAACAGCGCCGAGCGCGCGCCGGCGACGACCCGCACCTCACCCGTTACCGCCTGCCGCCAGACCTTTTCACGCATACGCGGCGCCAGATCGGAATGCCACTCGGCAGGTTTCGCGCCGAACCGGTCCTGAAAGCGTTCGAGGAAGCTTGCGGTAAGGGCGATCTCCGGCAGCAGGATCAGCACCTGTTTGCCGCGCCTCAGCGTCTCTGCGATTGCCTCGAAATAGACCTCCGTCTTGCCCGAACCGGTCACGCCGTCGATCAGCGAAACGGCAAATTCGCCCTTGCGCACTTCGTCCAGAATTTCCTCGGCGGCCTCCTTCTGCGGACCCTCGAGGCGGGAGCCGATGAAGTCCGGATCGGGCCTAGCAACGACAGGCGGCGGCGGCAGGAAGATGGTCTCGAAAATGCCCTGTGCGATCAGCCCGTCAACGACGCTGGTGGAGACACCCGCGGCATGGGCAAGACCGATCCGGGTCCAGGAGAGCCCGTCCGAGATCGCATCGAGCACGCGAGCGCGCGCCGGCGTCATCCGCTCCGGCTCGCCACCGACGAAACGTAATCCCTCCACCATCGGCTCCGGCTCGAAGGCATTCGGCGCCCTCAGCGCCATCCGCGCCACCAGTCCCGGCGGAGAAAGCGTATAGGTCGCCACCCAGTCGATGAAATCCCGCATCTCCTTGTTGAGCGGCGGGCAATCGAAGACGTGGGTGATAGGCCTGAGCTTCTTAGGGTCGACACCATCCTCACCGCCATCCCAGACGACACCGATCACCTGGCGCGGTCCAAGCGGCACCTGCACGACCGAGCCGGGCTCGATCGCCATGCCTTCCGGCACAGAATAGGAATAGGGTTTTGGCGCCGGCATCGGCACCAGCACCGGAACCGTACGGTTTACGGGCGGGGCCTCGAAAAGCGCGCCAAAAAGATCGGACGAATCTGTACTCATTGCGGCAGACCATGCCCGCAACGGCCGTAAAATGGAACCCGCCGACAATGAGGGTTAGTCATCATCATCGTCTTCGCCAGCGATCGTTCCCGTCAGCCGCATACCTTCGATCCACGTGGCACCATTCTCACGGATAACCTTTCGCGGACGAACGCCGCAGCGTTCGCGCACTGCCTCGGCCAGTTGCACCGAATGAGTGACGATCCAGACCTGGCTGCTTTTTGACGCTTCGGCGATCATGTCGGCGAGCGGCACCAGCATATCGGGATGCAGGCTCGCCTCCGGCTCATTCAGGGCGATGAGCGCCGGTAGCCTGTAGGAGAGCAGTGCGGCAGCAAGACCGAGGAAGCGGACCTGCCCGTCAGACAGTTCACGCGGATGAAAGACGCGGTGCGGAAAATCCGGCAGCATCAGGCCGAACTCCGCCGTCTCGCCCGGCTGAGGCACGACGAGCCTTGCACCGCCGAGCGCCGATACCAGGATGCGATCGAGCTCGACCGTATCCTGCCGCGTATGGGCGAGCGTCGCAAAGACGGCGGCGAGATTGCCACCATCCTCGTCCAGCATGGGGCTGGTGACGGCAAGGCAGGGATGGCGAAGCGGGGAAGCCCTATCCGTGCGAAAACCGTGGAAGAAGCGCCAGTTGTTGACGATGTGACGGAAGGCGGCAACCTCGGGGAAATGGCCGGCATCCCCGAGCAGGGCGATCGCCGTTTCCGATGTCAGCGCCTCGTCCGGGTAGTCCTGCATACGCCCAGCACCGTCGCGAACGAAGATGCCGGGACCTGCCCGCTTCATCATCGTTACCGCGCGGCGGCCGGTTTCGACGGAAAGCTCTTCAGCTTTGATCTGCGGTTCGAGCGCAAAGCCCGCAGCAGCCGTCGGCGGGCGCAACCCCGCCTCGACATGATACCGGAACGTGACTGCGCGCTCCTCGTCGATGATCTCGACTTCCAGACGGATGCGTGCAGGCCCGTCGGACTGGGGCCGAGTGCCGGACCAAAGAGCCGACAGCATGCCGCCTTCAGCGGCGAGCTCATAGGCCAGCCGCCCGCGAACCGCCGCCCGCACAAGTTGCAGGGCACGATAGAGATTGGACTTGCCAGCACCGTTCTCTCCAAGAAACAGCGTCGTATCCGCAAGATCCATGCGGATCGAGCGCAGTGACCGGTAATTCCTAGCAAACATGGAGCGAAGACGCATGCCTCCGCTTTAGCGCAAAGCAACGCTAAAAAGAATGGGCAGCAACCAACTCCGGCAACAGTTGCCGGGACACGGGCACGAAGCGTGAATCCCCATCAGCCGCCATGTCGTAGACCGTGTGCTTTTCCAGCGCCTTCGTCACCTCGTTCAGATCGCCGTCGAGCTGTTCGGCGGGAATGAGATTGCCGATGACGAAATCGAAGCGGTCGCCCTTCTTGTTCAGAAGTTCATAGAATACCGTCATGTCGCGCAGTTCCGTCGACCATTTGGCAAACCAGTAGAAAAGCCCGGAATTGCGCGCCGTCATGTGAACGGGCAGGATCGGCAGGCCGTATTTGCGGGCAAGGCCGACGGCAGAAGTTTTCCATGGCCGCTCGTTGAGCTGCCCGTTCGCCCAGTAGGCGATACGGCCTGAGGGGAAAAGCACGGTCGCCTTGCCCTCTTTCACCGCATGGTTGGTGAGCTGCAGTGTCTCGCGCGCTTTGAGCTTGCTCTTGAATTCCTCGCGCCATTCGACCGGTATGATCATTTCCGCAAAGCGCGGATTGACGCGTACCGCATCCCGGTTGGCGAAGAACATCATATCCGGGCGGCACGTCTTCAGGAGATCGAACACAGCCACACCGTCGGCAATGCCGGTCGGATGATTGCTGACGAGGATGAAGCCACCGGATGCCGGGATGCGCTCGGCGTTGGTGACGTTGATGTCGAGCTTCAACAGATTGCTCATATATTCGAAAGACTGGAAGCCCGGCATGTTGGCAACGTCGTTGGCGAATTCGATCGCCTTGTTGTAGCGCAGCAGCGTGTAGAGAAACGGTCGCATGACAGGCCAGAGCGGATGGCGGACGATCTTCTGGCCGCGCTCGGCGATCAACGTATCGACGATATGGCCGGGCTTTCCGTGTGAAACCAGGGCGATCGCTTCCGCGAGCTGTCCAAAGGCCGTCATGGAATCGCGCCGTGCCATAAAAATTCCTGTTTTACGGGAGCTATAAGCTATCTCAACGAATTATGATCGATACATGACAAGGGCTTGGCAAGCATTAGCAATTCCATAACGTCACTGTTTCAGAATTGGCGTCATCGAAAGCAAATTCAAGAGTTAAAACCGTGAATGAACTCCTGATCATTGCCGATGCGCACCTGATGACGGAACGAGGCGCCTGGCTTGAAAACCTCGCCCGGGAGCGCCGCCTTTCCGAACATACGCTCGATGCCTATGAGCGCGACACACGCCAGTTCCTGACCTTCATGACCGGTCACCTCGGCGGTCCGACGACGCTGCGCGATATCGAGGCGCTGCGCCCGGCAGACTTTCGCGCCTTTCTGGCCGCCCGGCGCAAAGAGGGCTCCGGCGCCCGCTCGGTGGCGCGCAATCTCGCCGGCATTCGCTCCTTTCTGCGTCACCTTGAAAAGAAGGGCTTGGTCAATGCGGCAGGCGCTTGCGCCGTGCGATCGCCGAAGCAGCCGAAATCTCTTCCGAAACCGCTCTCTGATAGACAGGCCATCACGGTTGTCAGCAACGATGCGCAACTCCAAGACGAGCCTTGGATCGCAGCGCGCGACGCAGCTGTCATGACGCTGCTCTATGGCTGCGGCCTGCGCATTTCCGAAGCGCTCGACCTGACACCCGCCGATATTAAGGCCGGCACGACGACGCTGCGCATCACTGGCAAGGGCAACAAGACCCGCCTCGTGCCGCTGCTGCCCATCGTCTTCGAAGCCGTCGAGAAATACCGGCAGCTCTGCCCCATTCATTTGGAGGACGGCGAACCGCTCTTTCGCGGCGCCCGCGGCGGCAAACTGCAGCCGGCCATCATCCAGCGCGCCATGCAGAAGCTGCGCAGTGCCTTCGGCCTGCCGGAAACGGCAACCCCGCATGCGCTTCGCCACTCCTTCGCCACCCATCTGCTGGCCGGCGGCGGCGACCTGCGCACCATCCAGGAACTGCTCGGTCATGCGAGCCTCTCGACCACGCAGGTCTATACCGGCGTCGATGCATCAAGGCTTCTGGAGGTGTATGATAGGGCGCACCCGCGCGCGTAACCATTCGTTAACGCTGTCTCTTAAAGGAATATGCGCAAGCCCGGCTTAGAGCATGAGGTTCGAAGCACAAGTGACCGGATTACCAGCATGACGATCTCCATCGGCCACCGGACTTTCCATATCGCGCAGCCCGGCAATATCCTGCTCTGGCTGATCGCAGCCTTCCACATGCTGCTGGCCGCCGCATTGCTCGCCATTGTCTTTTCCGTCACGCCGGCCGACGCCGCGGAAGACAGCTGCACCGGAAAGAACCTTCTCACCGAACTGCAGCAGAACGACCCCGCCCGTTACGCTGAAGCCGTGAAGGAAGCGGATGCAACGCCAAACGGCAAAGGCATTTTCTGGAAGATCGAAAAACCGGGTCTCAAGGCCTCCTGGCTGCTCGGCACCATGCACGTCACCGACCCGCGCGTCCTGAACCTGCCGCCCCGCACCCAGACTGCTCATGACGGCGCCGATACGATCGTCATCGAGTCCGACGAAATTCTCGATGAGAAGAAGGCGACCGCAGCGTTGCTGATGAAGCCGGATCTGATGATGTTCACGGACGGCACCACAATCGATAAGCTTCTTTCGCCTGGCGACTACAGCCGCCTCGAAACCGGGCTGAAGCAGCGCGGTATCCCGCTCTCGGCCGTTTCCCGCATGCGCCCCTGGATGATCGCAAGCGCCGTTGCACTTCCTGCCTGCGAGATCGCCCGCAAGGCAAAGGGCGTACAGTTCCTCGACCAGAAGATCGCGGCAGATGCGGCCGCCGAAGGCAAACAGGTCAAGGGTCTAGAGACCCTGGCGGAACAGCTGCAGGCCATGGCCGAACTGCCGGTCGAGTTTCATCTGAAGTCGCTGATCGAGACCCTCGAACTCGGCGGCAAGATGAACGACGTGGTCGAGACCATGACCGACATCTATCTCTCCGGCGATATCGGCATGACCATGCCCATGCTGAAGACCGTTACACCCGAGGGCAGCGATGAGGATAGTGACTACGCCGCCTTCGAGCAGCGCGTCATCCTTGACCGCAACAAGGTGATGGCTGAACGCGCCGCACCCATTCTCGCCAACGGCAATGTCTTCATGGCCGTCGGCGCCCTGCACCTTCCGGGCAAGGAGGGTGTCATCGAATTGCTGCGTCAGCAGGGCTTTACCGTTACGGCGGTCAACTGAACGGCTCGGCACTTAACCGACAGTCATGCGCCGCAAGACATCGGTCTTCCAGTAAAACTGGTGAGCCAGAGCGCCAAGGACATGCGCAACAACGACGACCCAGAGAATGAGCTTCAGAACGTCGGCATGCAGCGAGCCCAATGCTTCCGCACCAAGATAGTAGACCGCGATGCCTGACACCGGCAGGGCGATCAGCAGCAGATAAAGGCTTGCATGCGCGAGCCGCGCGGCGAGCCGAAAGATTGCCGGCTCGTCTGCGGATTCAGGCGGCACGCCCTGCACGAAGCGCAGACAGAGCCTGAGGATCGTCACGAGCAGGATGGCAATGCCGACATAGGCGTGGATATTGGCCGAAGCGATCTGTTCCGGCGAGGGCGTCCCGCCACGGCGGACAAGCCGATACCAGGTATTCATGCCATCGGGCAAAAGAAGATTATAGAGGACCAGAAGGACGGTCGCCCAGTGAAGGAAACGTTGGGAGAGGCTGTAGCCGACAACGACGCGATCATTCATTTTCTTGGCTTTCGTCAAATAGTTAGCGAAACTTGCCCACCAAATAAAAATGCCGCCCGCCCGAAGGCAAGCGGCATTGTGAATGATTGCTGATATTTAATCTTACAGATGGATCGGCTTGAAGAAGGCAGCGAGTGCGGCTTCCTTCACGGCTTCCGACATGGTCGGGTGCGCATGGCAGGTGCGGCCGAGATCTTCTGCCGAGCCGCCGAATTCCATCAGCACGGCGATCTCGTGGATCATCTCGCCGGCGCCGAAGCCGACGATGTGGCCGCCGAGCACGCGGTCGGTTTCCTTGTCGGAGAGGATCTTGACGAAACCGTCCGTCGCCAGCATGGCGCGGGCGCGGCCATTCGCCGAGAACGGGAACTTGCCCACCTTGTAGGCGACGCCTGCAGCCTTCAGCTCTTCCTCGGTCTTGCCGACGGAAGCGACCTCCGGCTGCGTGTAGACGACGCTCGGAATGACGTCGTAGTTCACATGACCATGCTGACCGGCGAGGATTTCAGCGAGTGCGACACCTTCGTCTTCGGCCTTGTGCGCCAGCATCGGACCCTGGACGACGTCGCCGATCGCATAAATGCCTTCGACATTGGTCTGGAAGTGGCCGTCGATTTCGACGCGGCCGCGATTATCGATCTTGACGCCCGCTTCTTCGAGGCCGAGGCCGGACGTATAGGGAATGCGGCCGGTCGAGATCAGAACGACATCGGCTTCGAGCGTCTGGACAGCACCACCGGCCACCGGCTCGAAAGTCACCTTTGCGCCCTTGTCGCCCTTCTCGACGCCGGTCACCTTGGAGCTCAGTTTGATGTCGATACCCTGCTTGCCCAGCATGCGCTGGAACTGCTTGGAAACATCGCCATCCATCGCACCGAGAATCTTGTCGAGATATTCGACGACGGTAACTCTTGCGCCGAGGCGCGACCAGACCGAGCCGAGCTCGAGGCCGATGACGCCACCGCCGACGACGATCATCGTTTCCGGCACTTTTTCCAGCGCAATGGCACCAGTGGAAGATATGATGATCTTCTCATCGATATCGACCTTCACGCCCGGAATGCCGGCGACATCGGAACCCGTGGCGATGACGATGTTCTTGCCTTCGATTTCCTGAGCCGTGCCGTCTTCGGCGGTCACAGAGACCTTGCCGGCGGAGATGATCTTGCCGGTGCCATGGAAGGTGTCGATCTTGTTCTTCTTGAACAGGAAGGCAACGCCGTCGACGTTGGACTTTACCGTCGCATCCTTGTGCGCCAGCATCTTTTCGAGATTGAGCTTCGGAGCGGCGACTTCGATGCCGAGTTCATCCATGTGATGCGTTGCATGGAACATTTCGGAAGCGTGCAGCAGCGCCTTGGAGGGGATGCAGCCGACATTCAGGCAGGTGCCGCCATAGGTGGCGCGCTTCTCGACGACAGCGACCTTGAGGCCGAGCTGGGCAGCCTTGATTGCCGCGACATAGCCGCCGGGGCCGGTTCCGATAACAATCACATCATAGGACATTGCTTTTTCCCTTTACGTTATTGACTAGCGCCCGCCGCTCACATTGAGGATCGCGCCTGTTATGTAGGATGCCGAAGGCGAGAGCAGGTAGACGATTGCATCGGCCACCTCCTCCGCCTGTCCGGCTCGCTTCATCGGGATCGATGAAGCCATTTCTTTTGCTCTGTCGGGCTGCCCGCCGGAGGCATGGATATCCGTCTCGATGATGCCGGGACGGATCGCGTTCACTCTAATGCCTTCGGCCGCGACTTCCCTGGAAAGCCCGATCGTGAAGGTATCGATGGCTGCCTTGGAGGCGGCATAGTCGACATACTGTGTCGATCCGCCAATGACAGCCGCCATGGAAGAGATATTGACGATCACGCCGCCCTGCCCGCCATGTCTGGAGGACATGCGCCGCACCGCCTCGCCGGCGCAAAGGATGGAACCAGTCACGTTGATCCGCATCATCCGTTCGAGACGATCGGCCGACATTTCATCAACGCGCGCGGTGTTATCGACAATACCGGCATTGTTCACCAGCCCGTCCAACCGCCCAAAATGCTTGTCGACCGCCTCGAACATCGAGACGATATCGGCGCTATTGCCGACATCGCCCTTGATGGCGAACGCATCGCCGCCGGCCTTCTTGATCTCGGAAACGACGGCATTTGCCGCAGTCTCGTTCGAGGCGTAGTTCACCGCAACGCGCCAGCCATGGCGGGCGGCAACCAGGCAAGCGGCAGCACCAATGCCGCGGCTGCCGCCGGTCACGAGCAGAACGGGTCCATCAGTCATTGTGCGCATCCTTTGAAATCGAGGACATCCCACGGCGCGACCTTTGCCTTGCCGTCACCCCAAGCCGAAGACTGGTGGATTGCCGGGCCGAGGCCGGGAAAGACGATCTTTTCCGCCGCCGGGCTGTCACCGGACTGCAAATTATCCAGCCCGCCACTGGCGCTTGCGCGATAAACGAAGCCCTGCCAGACCATGCAGGCCTCGAGATCGGCGCCGGTGACATCGCCATCCGGGCAGTTGAACATCACCATGCCCATGGTCCGCTCCGGATCGTCGGAGGACATCACATAGCCATTCATGACGACAGGGCTCTTCAACGCGCTGAGCTTGAATTGATGGGTCGAGCTCATGGCCTCGGAGGTAATCGGCGAGAAGCGCAGTTCATAGGCACCGTCACGATCTCCATAGATCGCGCTGGCCTGCTTGCACTCGGCAGCGATGGCGGAAACCGGCGCACAGGATAGTGCGGCGATGACGATCGCTGCCAGCCCTTTCCGCTTCGTCGCCTTATGCTCCCCACTCATTGCAAGTTCGGCTTTCTGCGCCCGTCGGCGTTTTCGATGACCTGGAAATCCGTCAGCAGCACCAGTGGATGCTCGTCCTTGTCCATGCCCCAGAACACTGGATAGAAGCCGTCGCCCGAGCCGCTCCAGAAGATCGCGACATTACCCTTCTTGCCGGCCATTGGCCGGTGCAGGGCATAGACACCCTTGTTGGCATCAAGCTCCGGAGCGAGCACGTCGTCATAGTAATTCACATCGGAACCGGGCTTCTGTGCCTGCACCTGCTGCTCGCGCTCCCCGATCAGATTGAGCGTATCGGCATCCATGTAGCTGCCGAGGCCGGCATCGACCGGATAACCGAACATCTCGTCATCCTTGAGCGTCACGATATCCTGACCCGGAACGGTCGCAAGCTCCCAGTGATCGGGCTTGCCCTCGCCGAAACGCATGCTGGCAGCGGCAACACGACCGAAAGCCTCATAGAGCCGCACCGGATAGTCGCCGGCCGGAATGGTTTTTGCGAAGGCCGGCCGGTCCGGCTGCGCCAGCGGATCGGCGGCAACGATATGACCCGAGGTGAGCTCGACATTCCCCATATCGACCGTCTTGAGAGAGCGTGCGGAAAGCTCCGCATCGCTGAGCGACACAAGGTCGAAATTGCTGCTCGCCTTGTTCACGTCGAAAGCGAGAGCCGAGACCGGAATGAAGGCAACCGTGGCGCAGAAAACTGCGCCCGCCGCTCGCATGATCCGGTCTCGCATGGCAGATCGCTCCGCTTAGAGGTCCAGAACCAGACGTTCCGGATCTTCCAGGCTTTCCTTGACGCGCACGAGGAAGGTCACGGCTTCCTTGCCGTCGACGATACGGTGGTCGTAGGAGAGCGCAAGATACATCATCGGGCGGATAACGACCTGACCGCCGATGGCGACCGGACGCTCTTGGATCTTGTGCATGCCGAGAATGCCCGACTGCGGTGCGTTGAGGATCGGCGAGGACATCAGCGAGCCGTAGACACCACCATTGGTGATGGTGAAGGTGCCGCCTTGCATCTCTGCCATGGAGAGCGAGCCGTCACGGGCTGCCTTGGCGAGGCGGCCGAGTTCCTTCTCGATTTCCGCGATCGACATCTGGTCAGCATCACGGATGACGGGAACGACGAGGCCCTTGTCCGTACCGACGGCCATGCCAACGTGGCAGTAGTTCTTGTAGATGATATCGGTGCCATCGATTTCAGCGTTGACGGCCGGCAGTTCCTTCAGGGCGTGCGTGACCGCCTTGGTGAAGAAGCCCATGAAGCCGAGCTTCACGCCATGCTTCTTCTCGAAGACATCCTTGTACTTGTTGCGCAGGTCCATGACGGCCTTCATGTCCACCTCGTTATAGGTGGTCAGCATGGCAGCCGTGTTCTGCGCATCCTTGAGACGCTTAGCAATCGTCTGGCGCAGGCGCGTCATCTTCACACGCTCTTCGCGGCCGGCGTCCTCGACCGTCGACGGACCGCGCGGAGCAGCAGGGGCTGCCGGTGCGGCGGCCGGAGCCGCTGCAGCCTTGGCGACAGCGGCGATGACATCGCCCTTCAGGACCTGGCCGCGTTTGCCAGAGCCATCGACTTGATCGACCGAGAGGTTGTTTTCTGCGAGCATCTTTGCCGCAGCCGGAGCCGGCGGCATGGAGGATACGGAGGCGGCCGACGCAGCAGCGGCAGCAACCGGAGCAGCTGGCATCGGAGCCGGTGCAGCAGGCGCTGCGGCCGGGGCAGCGGCAGCCGGAGCCGCGGCGGCGCCTGCGCCTGCCGCGATCTGGCCGAGAAGCGCACCGAGGCCAACGGTCTCGCCAGCCTGCGCAACGATTTCCGAAAGCGTGCCGGAAGCCGGAGCAGGAACTTCGATGGTCACCTTGTCGGTTTCAAGCTCGAGAATGGGCTCGTCGGCCTTCACGGCATCGCCGACCTTCTTGAACCAGGTGCCGACGGTTGCCTCGCTGACGGATTCACCGAGTGTTGGAACGCGGATTTCTGTGGCCATTGTTCAAATCCTGATTGTGCTTGTTATCGTGTTAGATGGCGGTCCCGGCCTGCGGCCGGAGAATGATTGAGGGCATTGGCGAGACATCGAAACGAAAACCGAAGCCGGACGTGATGATCGGGTCGGCATCGGCAAGCGCCTTGGCTGCCGCCTGATCCGCAACCTCGACGATGGCGATGCCGAAAGCCCCTCCAGCCTCGAAAACGGGACCGACGGCAATCGCCGATCCCGCAAGGGCTTTCTGGTGCCAATATTCGGCATGGCGCTTCATCGCCGCCATTTCCTCCCCGGTCCCGTCATGCGGGAATGTGGGGCGCGGCGGCACAAGTCTCATGAAGAAATATGCCATCGCGCTTCCCCTTTTTGTTAGCCGCCCAGCGCATCCTCGAGGAATGCGGCGAGCTGCGACAGATGCTTGGACATCAGGCCCGTTGCCGGCGAAGCGGCTGCGGGGCGACCCGTGTAACGAACGCGCTGGTACTTCGCATCGATATGGGCAAGCACCCATTCCAGATACGGGTCGATGAACGACCATGCGCCCATGTTCTTCGGCTCTTCCTGGCACCAGACCATCTCGGCGTTGCGGAAGCGGGACAGCTCGTTGATGAGCGCCTTGGCCGGGAACGGGTAGAGCTGTTCGATACGCAGCAGGTAGATGTCGTCGATGCCGCGCTTCTCGCGCTCTTCCAGGAGGTCGTAGTAGACCTTGCCGGTGCAGATGACGACGCGACGGATCTTGGCATCCTTCTGCAGCTTGATCGGACCGTCCTTGATGACCTCCGCGTCGTCCCACAGGAGACGGTGGAAGGAGGATTCACCGGCCATTTCGGCAAGCGTCGAAACCGCGCGCTTGTGGCGCAGCAGCGACTTCGGTGTCATCAGGATCAGCGGCTTGCGGAAGTCACGCTTCAGCTGGCGGCGCAGGATGTGGAAGTAGTTCGCCGGCGTCGTAACGTTGGCGACCTGCATGTTATCCTCAGCGCAGAGCTGGAGATAACGCTCCAGACGGGCGGACGAATGTTCCGGACCCTGGCCTTCATAGCCGTGCGGCAGCAAGCAGACGAGGCCAGACATGCGCAGCCACTTGCGTTCGCCAGACGAGATGAACTGGTCGAAAACGACCTGCGCACCGTTTGCGAAGTCGCCGAACTGGGCTTCCCAGAGCGTCAACGCATTCGGACGAGCGAGCGAATAGCCGTATTCGAAGCCGAGGACGGCTTCTTCCGAAAGCATCGAGTTGATGACTTCATAACGGGCCTGTGTCGGCGACAGGTTCGCAAGCGGAATGTAGCGCTCTTCAGTTTCCTGATCGTAGAGAACCGAATGACGCTGCGAGAAGGTGCCACGTTCGCAATCCTGACCGGACAGGCGGATCTTGTGGCCCTCGACAACGAGCGCACCGAAAGCCAGCGCTTCGGCCATCGCCCAGTCGAGGCCTTCGCCGCTCTGGACCATGTTGGCGCGGTTTTCCATGAAACGCTGGATCGTGCGATGCGCATTGAATCCCGCCGGAATTTCCGACAGCTTGCGGCCGATATCCTTGAGCGTCTTCATCGGCACTGCGGTTTTGCCGCGGCGCTGTTCGTCAGCATTGTCAGCCGTGCGCAGGCCGGACCATTCGCCGTCCAGCCAGTCGGCCTTGTTCGGCTTGTAGTGCTGACCGGCTTCGAATTCCTGCTCGAGATGGGCGCGCCAGTCGGCCTTCATCTTTTCGACTTCGCCGTCGGTGAGCAGGCCTTCGCGGACGAGGCGGTCTGCATAGAGCTGCAGGACCGTCTTGTGGCCACGGATAACCTTGTACATCTTCGGCTGAGTGAAGGACGGCTCATCGCCTTCATTGTGGCCGTAGCGTCGATAGCAGAACATGTCGAGCACGACAGGTTTGTGGAACTTCATGCGGAATTCGGTCGCAACCTTGGCCGCATAGACCACAGCTTCCGGATCGTCGCCATTGACATGCAGGATCGGCGCTTCGATCATCTTGGCAACGTCGGACGGATAGGGCGACGAGCGCGAGAAGGCCGGGTTCGTCGTGAAGCCGATCTGGTTGTTGATGATGACGTGCATCGTGCCGGCAACGCGGTGGCCGCGCAGACCGGAAAGACCGAGAATTTCGGCAATGACGCCCTGGCCGGCAAAGGCCGCGTCGCCGTGAATCAGGAGCGGTAAAACCTTGGCGCGCTCCGACAGCGGGATGATGTCGCCGTCCCACACGGTGGCGCTCATGTCCTGCTTGGCGCGCGCCTTGCCCATGACGACAGGGTCGACGATTTCGAGGTGCGACGGGTTTGCCGTCAGCGAGACGTGCACCTTGGTGCCGTCGAATTCGCGGTCGGAGGAAGCACCCAGATGGTACTTCACGTCGCCGGAGCCTTCGACCTCGTCAGGTGCGTAGGAACCGCCCTTGAACTCATGGAAGATGGCGCGATGCGGCTTGCCCATGACCTGGGACAGCACGTTCAGGCGGCCGCGATGGGCCATGCCGAAGACGGCTTCCTTGAGGCCGAGAGAACCGCCACGCTTCAGGATCTGCTCAAGCGCCGGAATCAGCGATTCACCGCCGTCGAGGCCGAAGCGCTTGGTGCCCTTGAACTTGACGTCGAGAAACTGCTCATAACCTTCGGCTTCGACAAGCTTGGCGAGGATCGCCTTCTTACCTTCAGCCGAGAAAGCGACACCCTTGTCCGGACCTTCGATGCGTTCCTGGATCCATGCCTTTTCTTCCGGATTGGAGATGTGCATGAATTCGACGCCGAGGGTCGAGCAATAGGTGCGCTCGAGGATCTCGATCATCTCGCGAAGGGTCGCATATTCAAGGCCGAGCACATTATCGATGAAGATCTTGCGATCGTAGTCGGCAGCCGTGAAGCCGTAATTTTCGGGTGAAAGCTCGTGATAGTCTTCGACCGCGGCAGCAATGCCGAGCGGATCGAGCTTGGCGTGCAGGTGGCCGCGCATGCGATAGGCGCGGATCATCATGATGGCGCGAACGGAATCGCGCGTCGCCTGCAGCACGTCGGCAGCGCCTGCCGGCTGACCGGCGGCCTCGGCCTTGGCCTTTACCTTGGTCTCGATGACCTTTTCGACGATGCCCCAGTCGCCATCGAGCGCTGAGACGAGATCGCCGCTTGCCTGCAACGGCCAGTTCTTCTTGCGCCAGGATGCCCCCTTGGCCGCCTTCTTCACATCAGCAGGATCGTCTTCCAGCGCCTTGAAGAAGGACCGCCACTGATCGTCGACCGAGTTGGGATCGTCTTCATAACGGGCGTAGAGCTGCTCGATATAGGCAGCATTGGCGCCATCCAGAAACGAGGTGATCTGAAATTGCTCGTTGGCTTCTTGCCGTGCCATGGTGATATGCGGACGCTTCCGTCCGCCTCCTGACTTAGATGAATTTGCCGGCTTCATCGCCGGCTGCCGCATTCCGATTGCCGCCTGTCCGCGGCGCATCCGTATTTCGCAAATAGAAAGCCGGACGGAAGCTGGGATGCCCTCTTCCGTCCGGGTATATAAGTTGGTTTAGCCCTTGAGGACTTCAACCAGCGTCTTGCCGAGGCGAGCTGGAGACGGCGACACCTTGATGCCTGCCGATTCCATCGCCGCGATCTTCGATTCAGCATCGCCCTTGCCACCGGAAACCACGGCACCGGCATGGCCCATGGTGCGGCCCTTCGGCGCGGTACGGCCAGCGATGAAGCCGGCCATCGGCTTCTTGCGGCCTTTCTTGGCCTCGTCCTTGAGGAACTGTGCCGCGTCCTCTTCAGCCGAGCCGCCGATTTCGCCGATCATGATGATCGAGGTCGTGGCTTCATCAGCGAGGAACATTTCGAGCACGTCGATGAATTCGGTGCCCTTGACCGGGTCGCCACCGATGCCGACAGCCGTCGTCTGGCCGAGACCTTCGTTGGAGGTCTGGAAGACAGCTTCGTAGGTCAGCGTGCCCGAGCGGGAAACGATACCAACGGAACCCTTGCGGAAGATCGAGCCCGGCATGATGCCGATCTTGCATTCTTCCGGCGTCAGGATGCCTGGGCAGTTCGGTCCGAGCAGGCGCGACTTGGAGCGCTCGAGGCGAGCCTTGACGCGCACCATGTCCATGACCGGGATACCTTCGGTAATGCAGGTGATGAAGGGGATCTCGGCGTCGATCGCCTCGATGATCGCATCGGCTGCACCTGCCGGCGGGACATAGATGACGGACGCGTTGGCGCCGGTCTTTTCCTTGCCTTCGGCAACGGTTGTGAAGATCGGCAGGCTTTCGCCTTTGGAGCCGGTCCAGGTTTCGCCGCCCTTCTTCGGGTGGATACCGCCGACCATCTGCGTGCCGTAGTAAGCAAGCGCCTGTTCGGTGTGGAATGTACCGGTCTTGCCGGTCAGACCCTGAACAAGGATCTTGGTGTCTTTGTTGACGAGAATAGACATTCTTTAAGATCCTTCAAAATTAGCCGTTGATCGCAGCGACGATCTTCTTGGCCGCATCGTCCAGGTCGTCGGCCGCCGTGATCGCCAGACCCGACTCGTTCAGGATCTTTTTGCCGAGCTCGACATTCGTGCCTTCGAGGCGAACGACGAGCGGAACCTTGAGACCGACTTCCTTGACCGCGGCAATGACGCCCTCGGCAATGACATCGCACTTCATGATGCCGCCGAAGATGTTGACGAGAATGCCTTCGACCTTGGGGTCTGCCGTGATGATCTTGAAGGCTGCAGCAACCTTCTCCTTGCCGGCGCCGCCGCCGACGTCGCAGAAATTCGCCGGCTCCTTGCCGTAGAGCTTGATGATGTCCATCGTCGCCATGGCAAGGCCTGCGCCGTTGACCATGCAGCCGATGTTGCCGTCGAGCGCCACATAGGCGAGGTCCCACTTCGAGGCCTCGATTTCCTTGGCGTCTTCTTCCGTCTCGTCGCGCAGCGCCCTGACGTCGTCATGACGGAACAGCGCATTGCCGTCGAAAGACATCTTGGCGTCGAGGACGCGCAGATGGCCGTCCTTCATGACGATCAGCGGATTGACCTCGAGCAGGGCCATGTCCTTCTCGCCGAAAGCCTTATAGAGCGCCGGGAAGAGCGTCTTTGCATCTTCTGCGGCTGCACCCTCGAGCTGAAGCGCCTTGGTGATGGCAGCAACGTCGGCTGCCCTGACACCAGCTTCCGGATCGATAGCGATCGTATGGATCTTCTCAGGCGTGTCGTGAGCGACGGCTTCGATATCCATGCCGCCTTCGGTCGAAACGACGAAAGCCACCTTGCCGACCGAGCGGTCGACCAGAAGCGAGCAATAGAGCTCGCGGGCAATATCGGCACCATCTTCGATGTAGAGGCGGTTGACCTGCTTGCCGGCTTCGCCGGTTTGCGCCGTCACCAGCGTATTGCCGAGCATCTCCTTGGCATGCGCAACGACTTCATCGATCGACTTGGCGAGACGAACGCCGCCCTTGGCATCCGGGCCGAGTTCCTTGAACTTGCCCTTGCCGCGGCCGCCCGCATGGATCTGGCTCTTGACCACGTAAAGCGGGCCGGGAAGTGACTTGGCGGCGGCAGCGGCTTCCTCGACCTTGAGGATAGCCACGCCGTCCGCGACCGGCGCGCCATAGCCCTTCAGCAGAGCCTTGGCCTGATATTCGTGAATATTCATGGGTTTGTCCCTATTTCGATTGCTTCAGCGCACCAATTACTTGAGGGCGGGCGCGATGTTGATGCAGGCTTCGCAGAGACCGGCAACGGCGCCGACGGACTTGTCGAAGGCTTCCTTCTCGGTCTTGTTGAGGTCAATCTCGATGATGCGCTCGACGCCACCGGCACCAATGACGGTGGGAACGCCGACATACATGTCCTTGACGCCGTACTGGCCGGTAAGATGGGCGGCGCAAGGCAGAACGCGCTTCTTGTCCTTGAGGTAGGATTCAGCCATTTCGATCGCGGAAGCGGCTGGAGCGTAATAGGCAGAACCGGTCTTCAAGAGGCCGACGATTTCGGCGCCGCCGTCACGGGTGCGCTGAATGATCTCTTCGAGGCGCTCCTTGGTGACCCAGCCCATCGTCACGAGATCGGTCAGCGGAATGCCGCCAACCGTCGAGTAACGGGCGAGCGGCACCATCGTGTCGCCGTGACCGCCGAGAACGAAAGCCGTGACGTCCTGAACGGAAACGTTGAATTCCTTGGCGAGGAAAAGACGGAAGCGCGAGGAGTCGAGAACGCCGGCCATGCCGACGACCTTGTTAGCCGGAAGGCCGGAGAACTTCTGCAGCGCCCAGACCATGGCGTCGAGCGGGTTGGTGATGCAGATGACGAAAGCGTTCGGAGCATATTTCTTGATGCCGGCGCCGACCTGTTCCATGACCTTGAGGTTGATGCCGAGAAGGTCATCACGGCTCATGCCCGGCTTGCGCGGAACGCCGGCAGTGACGATGCAGACGTCAGCACCTTCGATCGCGGAATAGTCGCTGGCACCAGTCAGATTGGCGTCGAAGCCTTCGACGGGGGAGGACTGTGCGATGTCGAGACCCTTGCCCTGGGGGATGCCGTCAGCAATGTCGAAGAGGACGATGTCGCCCAACTCCTTCAGGCCGGCGAGATGCGCCAGCGTGCCACCAATCATGCCAGAACCGATGAGTGCGATCTTGTTACGCGCCATTTCGCTTTTCCTTTGCGATCAAAATCCGTCGGGCGACGCGCGGGCATCGCCCAATGCCGCAATCGCATAGACCTAAAGCCAAAAAATGGCAATGCATTATTTTTGGTGCAGCAATTTCAATCGTTTAGATATTAAAATTCTTACGTAAACGTAAGATCAATTGTCACCAAAGTGTTACTCGGCAGCACGCCGTTCATGGTGCGCATTAAGATATTCGGCACTTCTCATTTCGAAAAGACGCGATGCCGTACGGTCGAATTCAAAGCCTTCTGTACCCCGTCTTCCGATGAGCAGATCCTCCGGCATGGCGGCAGCGGAAACGTAAAGACGGATGCCGTGATCGTAGAGCGTGTCGATCAGAATGATGAAGCGCTTGATCTGGTTTCGCTTTTCCGGACCGAGTAGCGGAACGTGATCCAGAAAGATCGTATCGAAGCGTTCGGAGATGGCCAGAAAATCGGCTGCACCCAACGGTTTATCGCAGAGATCGGCGAAGGAGAAACGCGCCATCCGATCGGCAGCGAGTGGTACATGGATTGCCCGGCCCTTCATGGGGATCTCCACAGGCTGCGCCTTGCGGCCATGCAGCGCCTGCGTCCACGAGGCATCCATCGCCATGTCGGTGCGCTCGTCGATTGGAACGAGATAGATTGGCTGGCTGTTCAGCTTTTCCATCCGGTAGTCAGTCGGAGAATCGAGCGTAACGATCTCGACATGCTTTTTGAGAAGCGTGACGAAGGGCACGAAGAGCCCGCGATTGAGGCCATCCTTATAGAGATTGTCGGGCTCGACATTCGAGGTCGCCACCAGCACGCAACCGCGAGCGAAAAGCTCGGAAAACAGCCGCGACAGGATCATCGCATCGGCGATGTCGGTGACGGTGAATTCGTCGAAGCAGAGCAGTTCCGCTTCCTCGAAGAGCGCGGCGGCAACCGGGGGTATCGGATCGGCCTGTTTTGTCTCGCCGTTCTTCAGTTTCTGCCGATGGGCGGCGATGCGATTGTGCACATCAGCCATGAATTCGTGGAAATGCGCGCGCCGCTTTTTCCGGCAGGGCGCCAGCGCGAAGAACATGTCCATGAGCATCGTCTTGCCGCGCCCGACGCTGCCATGGATATAGAGACCTCTGATACCGGCCTCGGTCTTCTTCTTGGATGCGAACAGCCAGCCGAGCGCGCTGCTCTTGGCCGCCGGCCGCTTCTGCTTGAGGGAAGCGAGCACCCGATCGAGGCACTTGGCGACGCCCATCTGGGCGGAATCGACCTGCAACGTCCCCGAAGCTGTTAGCGATTTGAGCTGCTCGATGACGCTGAGCGAATAGTCTGGCATTGGCTGCATGAGGGCTTGTCCGCCTATGCGTAACCGGCGGAACCCCGCCGGACTGGCTTACCGGCTGAGGGTGATCGGCTGCCCGGTCGAGGTCTGGCCATTGAAGCTGTTGTCGGCAACCTTGTAGACGGAACCGATCTGGTTACCGCTGCGGTCTTTGAGCAGAATCTGTTTGCCAGAGACCTCCCAGGAGCCCATGGCTGTCAGTTCGCCAACGCAACCGCGGGTACCGCCGCGCGATCCGCTGCCGAGATTGGTGAGCGTTAGGAACATGTCGCAGGTGCCGTTGACACGCCAGCTGCCGACCATCGATTCCTTGGTGACATCAAGGGAGGCCGCGGGCGCAGCGCCACCCGGCTGAACACCAGCCATCGGCGCCGTCGAGGTCGGGGCGGCAGGAAACTGGCCGGTCGGTGGAGGTAGCTGGCCACCCTGCACTGAGGGTACCGGCTGTGCGGTCAGTGGCGGAGGCGCACTGTTACTGCTGTAATCATATGAGGTGCGCTGGCATCCTGCCAAGGCCAGAGCGGCCGTTAAACCCGTCACCACATATCGCAACTGCATCATCAAGCTCCCGAATGTCCGCCTCAACCGCAGAGATATTTCAATTCTAGGTTCGAATTACCGTATTTCACTTTGGTTAATCAAGTCAGCACAATGCAAATCAGCCTTCGTGACACCTATGGCAAAGCCGGCACAATTCAACCCGACCGCTCGCCGGACTTCTTGCTGGTAAAATATGTCAGCAAGGTGTTGTGCCCGGGCGTCTCGTTCTTGATTAAGTTCGATCCGTTCGGCGAAGTCGAGATAACGCTCAATTGAATTCGATGGAAGTGTCGACGCTCACACGCGACGCTCGACCATCATCTTCTTGATTTCGGCGATCGCCTTGGCCGGGTTCAGACCCTTCGGGCAGGTCTGCGCGCAGTTCATGATCGTGTGGCAACGATAGAGGCGGAACGGATCCTCGAGATTGTCGAGCCGTTCGCCGGTCGCTTCATCTCTGGAGTCGATCAGCCAGCGATAGGCCTGCAGTAGCACGGCCGGGCCGAGATAGCGGTCGCCGTTCCACCAGTAGCTCGGACAGGAAGTCGAGCAGCAGGCGCAGAGGATGCACTCATAGAGGCCGTCGAGCTTCTGACGGTCCTCGTGGCTCTGCTTCCATTCCTTGGCGGGCGTCGGCGAAACCGTCTTCAGCCAGGGCTCGATCGAGCGATGCTGGGCGTAGAAGTTGCTGAGATCGGGAACCAGATCCTTGACCACGGGCATATGCGGCAGCGGGTAGATCTTCACCGTGCCCTTGATGTCGTCCATGCCCTTGGTGCAGGCGAGCGTGTTCGTGCCGTCGATATTCATCGCGCAGGAACCGCAGATACCTTCACGACAGGAACGGCGCAGCGTCAGCGTCGGATCGATCTTGTTCTTGATGTAGAGGAGCGCATCGAGAACCATCGGCCCGCAATCGTCGACATCCACGTAGAACGTGTCGATCGACGGGTTCTGGCCGTCATCCGGGCTCCAGCGATAGACGCGGAACTCGCGGGTGTTCTTGGCACCCGCCGGCTTCGGCCACACCTTGCCTTCGCGCATCTGGGAATTCTTGGGGAGAGCGAGTTCAACCATGTCAGGTCCCTCTGATCAGTATACGCGGGCCTTCGGCTCGATCTTGTGGGGATCGATACCGTCTGCGATGAGGTCGGTGTGGACTGGCCGGTAGTCGAGCTTCACATCACCAGCCTCGTTCACCCAGGCCAGCGTGTGCTTGCGCCAATTGACGTCGTCGCGGCCTGCGAAGGCACCTGACGTATAGTCTTCGCGGGCATGCGAACCGCGGCTTTCCTTGCGAGCTTCGGCGCCGTAGATCGTGGTGATGGCATTGGCCATCAGGTTCTGCAATTCCAGCGTTTCGACAAGATCGGAATTCCAGATCATCGAGCGGTCGGTGACCTTGATGTCCTTGAGTTCACCCCAGATTTCCGAAAGACGACGGCAGCCGGATTCCAGCGATTCCTGGGTGCGGAACACGGCTGCGTCTTCCTGCATGGCGCGCTGCATCTTCTCGCGCAGCACCGCCGTCGGCGTGCCGCCATTGGCGTAACGCAGGCCGTCGAAACGGTCCATGATCTTGTCGCAGGCAGTCTTGTTCAGCGCCGGCACCGGCTCGTTGCGGTCGATGATCTCGCCCGCGCGGATGGCGGCGGCGCGACCGAAGACCACGAGGTCGATCAGCGAGTTGGAGCCAAGGCGGTTTGCACCGTGAACCGAGGCGCAGCCGGCTTCACCGACAGCCATCAGGCCGGGAATGATGCGTTCCGGATTGGAGCTGTCGGCATTGAGCACCTCGCCCCAATAGTTCGTCGGAATGCCGCCCATATTGTAATGGACGGTCGGCAGAACCGGGATCGGTTCGCGGGTCACATCGACACCGGCAAAGATCTTGGCGCTCTCGGAAATACCCGGCAGGCGCTCGTGCAGCACGGCCGGATCGAGATGGTCGAGATGCAGGAAGATATGGTCCTTGTTCTTGCCCACGCCGCGGCCTTCTCGGATTTCCAGCGTCATGCAGCGCGAAACCACGTCGCGCGAGGCAAGGTCCTTGGCCGACGGCGCATAGCGCTCCATGAAGCGCTCGCCTTCGGAATTGACCAGATAGCCGCCTTCGCCGCGCGCGCCTTCGGTAATCAGACAGCCGGAACCGTAGATACCGGTCGGGTGGAACTGCACGAATTCCATGTCCTGCAGCGGCAGACCGGCACGGGCGATCATACCGCCGCCGTCGCCGGTGCAGGTATGGGCCGACGTTGCCGAGAAATAGGCGCGGCCGTAACCGCCGGTCGCCAGCACCACCATTTTTGCAGCGAAGCGGTGGATCGTGCCGTCATCGAGGCACCAGGCGACGACGCCGGTGCAGCGGCTGCCGTCATCGGACATGATGAGGTCGAGCGCAAAGTATTCGACAAAGAATTCGGCATTGTTGCGCAGCGACTGGCCGTAGAGCGTATGCAGGATGGCATGGCCGGTACGGTCGGCAACGGCGCAGGTGCGCTGCACCGGCGGGCCTTCACCGAAATTCTGCATGTGGCCGCCGAACGGACGCTGATAGATCTTGCCTTCCTCGTTGCGCGAGAAGGGCACGCCGTAATGTTCCAGCTCATAGACCGCCTTCGGCGCTTCCATGGTCAGATACTGCATGGCATCGACGTCGCCGAGCCAGTCGGAACCCTTGACGGTGTCATAGAGGTGCCACTGCCAGCTGTCGGGTGTCATGTTCTGCAGCGAGGCGGCGATGCCGCCCTGGGCCGCAACCGTGTGCGAGCGGGTCGGAAATACCTTGGTGATGCAGGCCGTGCGGAAGCCCTGTTCGGCCATGCCGAGCGTGGCGCGCAGGCCGGCACCGCCGGCGCCGACGACGATTACGTCATAGGAATGGTCGACATAGGTGTAGGCCTTCCCATTCTGAGCGGGTGAAGACGTTGCCATGATACGGTTATCCTACGAATGCGATTTTCAGAATGGCGAAGAGACAGAGGCCGGCAATCAGAACCGCGAAGAAGGTGTTCAACATCAGGAGCAACAGCTTGCCGATCTCCCCATGAACATAGTCTTCGATGATGACTTGCATGCCGAGCTTCATGTGGATGGTGCCGGAAACGACCATCAGGCCCATAACGACGGCGACGAACGGGTTCGAGAGAGCACGAACCACGTCGGCATAAGGCGCACCGGCATAGACGATCATGAAGATGACGAAGAAGATGATAAGCGGGATGTTGGCGACAGCCGTCAGGCGCTGGCGCCAGAAATGATCGGTGCCTTCCTTGGCGGAGCCGAGGCCGCGAACCTTGCCCAGAGGAGTGCGCATATCCATGAGTGCGACCTTCAGAAGCGAATGATGAAGCCGATCACCCAGACCAGCACGGTCAGACAGAGCGATCCGATGATATTGGCGATGGCGAGCCTGGTCGAGAATTCCTTCTCAAAGCCGTGGCCGAGGTCCCACATGAAGTGGCGGAAGCCGCCGAGCATGTGGTGGAGCAGTGCCCAGGTGTAACCGAGCAGGACGAGCTTGCCGATAATGCTGCCGAGTACCCAATTGGCCCAGTCATAAGAGGCCTGGCCGGTGGCGGCCGCGATCAGCCACCAGGCAATCAGCAGCGTGCCGAAATAGAGAGCGCCACCGGTAATGCGGTGAACGATCGACATGACCATGGTGGGGATCGGCTTGTAAATTTGCAGATGCGGCGACAGGGGCCGGTTTGTTACATTCGCCATCAGAACCTCGCGGCGTCTTCTCTTTGCCCTTGATGTCAGGGGCTTTTCTCAGTCAACCACACGAATGACAAAATTCTGTGTGCGTTGCATCAATCTCGACGTTTAATCACCGAAACCCCTGACGACAAGCATAATTGCTGCCTGCTTTTAATTTAATCGATTCGCGTTACCGGGAAGTTTTCAACACCGCGAAACTCGTCTCTTTCGCTCAATTTTTGAGCTGACCGTATGCCTGCGTGGACAAGATCAGCCTTTTGGCGCAATCTGGCGTTAACGATTTGTTAGCGTTTCGGAGTTTGGTCCATGTTTCGCAGTCTGTCCAAGGCTACCCTGGCCCTTGTCGCGGTGCTTACAGCGCTTCCCGCCACGGCGGGAGAGCGCAACTTCGATCATCGCTTTCCGCGCCATAACGGTTTTAATGACGGCGTCTTCCTCGGCAGGCGCACCCATTGGGACAGTGGTCTGCACTTCAGACGCGACAACGTCATCCGCTATCGCCCCCGCACCCCGTTTCTGAAGCAGTTCAGCTATCCGGGGACAAGCCGCTACGGCCGCAGCAACATCGTCGTCATTGCCTCCCAGCCGCAGAGCTATGATCAGAGTTACGGGAGCAACGGCATCTACGCCGGATCGTCCTATGCCTATCAGACGGATGGCGGAACCTATGTCGGCGGCGACGGGTACTATCGTCTGGCTGCGCCGGAACGTAACCTTGCCCCGAAGGCAAAGGTCATCGATGTCGGCATCGCCGATGATCCCTGCTCGTATGAGGCCAATGTCTGCGTCATCCGACCCTAGGCAGCGGTGACGATTTAACTATTTGAGCCATATGGCGATAGCGGCGAGTTTGACGAAGCCCATGAAGTTTGCGAGCAACTTGTCATAGCGG
>NZ_JACHZR010000009.1 GCF_014193695.1 Rhizobium sp. BK316
GCTATGACAAGTTGCTCGCAAACTTCATGGGCTTCGTCAAACTCGCCGCTATCGCCATATGGCTCAAATAGTTAAATCGTCACCGCTGCCTAGGGCGTAACGGACACAAAAACTGCCCCACACCTCTGCTGCGCCTGCCTCAGAGAAAGCGGGCGAGCGCACCTGAGGCGATCGCTTTGATCAGCAGACCGGCGAGGGGTGTCAGCACGATCGCGACGACGGCCCAGAGCGCCTTACCGATGCGGTTTGCGAGCTTTTCGACGCTGCCTTCGATGCGCAGCAGGGCGGCATTGATATGCGGCTGTTGCGCTTCCAGCGAGACGACACGCTCCTTCAAGTCACCGATCCTGCTGTGAAGCTTCTCAAGCTCGTTGCGGGTTGTCTCATCCATGATGCCATTCCTTTTTGGCATCATGGATAGGGTGCGAAGAGTTGAAATCGAAAATCACGGCTGGCCGATCCGCGCAAACCCGGCCTCCACCTTGCGGGGGATTTCATCGGCGGGCGACTTCGCCGCGAGACCGGTGGCTTCGAGGATCCCGGTGACATGCTGATGGCCGATGCCGATGTCGCCTGACGGAGGGCGGATGGCCTTTATGAGCGCCCTGGCATCGCTCTCGGTGCCGGCAAGCGGCTTTTCCGCATCGCGGATGGCGGGCAGGGCGGCCATGACGGAATAGCCGGTGTGCTGGGCCAGGAAGGCCGGCCATGCAGGGCCGTTGTCGTACCCGCCGATGGCGCCGGTAAAGACCATATCGCTCATGGCGAGTGCGGTCAGATCCATGGCGAGTGCAATGCCCTGCCGGGCTGCTGTGTCCGCATCCTGACCGGTGGCTTCGGCACCGGCCTTGAACTTTGCGGCGAGATGCGCGCCCAGCGCCTTGAAGAGCAGCAGGGTTTCGTTGCTGCCGGCATGGGCCGGGAACGGATCCAGTATCGCCTGCTGCATGCAGGCATCGGCATGGGCAAGAGCCTTCGCTTCATCCCCTGCGAACTGGCCGACGCCCTTGTTATAAAAGGCGAGCCAGGCCGGTATCTCGATGAGATGGTGTCGCAGCGTTTCCTCAAGCCAGCCGGCCATCGTTTCCCATGCCGTTCGGGCCTCACCGAAAAAACCGCGGTCGGCCATCAGAGGCAATCGGCCGGCGACTTTCTCGATAATGCCGGGGCGGAAGGCATTCTGCAACGCGGCCACGAAATCGCCGCTGCCGGAGGCGGCGATGATCTCGGCGAGCCGGTAGCGGCTTGAAAGCGAGGCCGCGAGATCATTCGCCAGGCTGACGGCGGTGACATTCTTTTTTGCCAGGCGAGCCATCCGGCCGATGCGATCGGCGGAGCGTAATTCGCCGGCGCCCGCTTCGCTGAGCCAGGCCTGCAGGGCCTCCAGATCAGCGGCACGGCCGGTCTCCTCAAAGGCCGTCTTGACCCTGGCATCGTCAAGCAGGCGCCTTGCATTCGCGAGCGGTTCGCTGAATTCCAGGTCGTAGATGAGATGATTGACGTGCCGGTGCAGGACGGCGATGTCGAGATCGAGCGGCCGGGCGGCGAGGTCGATGCGGGACCGGCCATGACCGGCCTCGGTTGCGGATTTGGCGAAACGGCCGGCGGCAAGCGCCTGCGCCGGATCCGGGGCGGCATCCGCGCCCTCATAGGCCAGCGGATAATAGCCGCCCTTCAACGCCTTGCCGGCGATGACGACGGAGACGGGCTGCACCCATTGCGGCGCGATGCCGGTCACACGCTTTTCGCGGGCAGCGATATCGGGCTCGAAGGCGGCGAGATAATCCCAGACGGATTGCACGAAGCCGGCATCGCGCGCATCGAGCGAGGCGAGCACGGCGGCGAGGCCGGCTTCGTTCAGGGCGCCTTCGATGCGGCTATCCGTCAGGCGCCGGCGGTTGGCCTCGTTACCGGCATTCAGCGCAATGGCGATGGCCTCCCATTTCGACAGGGACTGTCCGAGGGCCGGGAGATAGCGGCGGCTTGCCATCTGATGTCGCTCCTCGTCGGAATAGGCATCGTAGAGCGCTTCCAGATCAGCCGCCGCCTTTTGTTTGCGCTGCGCAAGGCGGCCTGCGGCGGCATCGAGCGGCGCCTTGATGGCCCTGTGGGCTGGGCCGGCAGCGGTGGCGTCGAGTTCAAGCAACAGGGCATCCGCTGCACGGGCCGGATCGAGGGGAGTACGCTCGCCTTTGGCCGGGCCGGCTGGCCGCGGCCTTTTCAGGGCACCGACGAGGCTTGCAACAGTCACCTCGACATCGGCTTCATGATCGGCATCGATCAGCTTGCCCGCGCGCCGGGCCGCATGTTCGAGATTCGTCAGCGCCGCGGCGACGGCGCGGAACCGCTCCAGCGTGATCTCCTTGTAGGACTGGCGCCCGGACCCGATCAGCACACTATCGGGAATGGCGAGCTCGTTTTCCCGGCCTGCGGCCTTCATGGCGAGACTATAGTCTCTGAGGGCGATGCGCGGATCACCCTGTCCACCCCGCTGACCTCCGGTCTGACGATCCGCCCGGCCGCCGAGACCGTAGCGGTCGAGCAGGGCGTCGATCGCACCGAGATAATCGATGCGGCCATTGTCGCGAAGGACGGCTGCGGCGAGATTTTCGCGCGTGGGGCCGCTTGCGAGGCTTTCCGCTTCGGCTTCGAATTTCTCCACCTCGCCGATAATGTCGAGGCTTTCGGCATAGATCGCGTGATTGAGAAGCTGGCGGCGTTTGGCGGTGATCAGCCTGGCGATACGCTCGTCCTGTTCGTGAGGGACAGCGTCTGCATCGCCGGCAGCTTTGCGGTTTGCCCTCTCGCGCCAGGCCTCATCCTGTGCCAATTCGTCACCCAGCCTGATAGCCTCGATCGCGGTGCGCCGGCCGGCCGCGAGGAATCGCGCGCCGTCCATGGCATCGGCCACCTCCATGCCCGCAGTCGCCGACAGCGCATAGGCCCTGGCTTCGCTCGCTGTCAGCCCATCGCCTGAGCCGCCGACCTCGACGAGGGCCGCAAGCTCGGCCGCCAGCCATTCGGCCCGCCTGTCATTGTGCACGGCCGCGATCGCCCGCTCCTCGGCCGAGCCGTCGATCAGCATGTCGCCATGGCGCTGCAGCATCACGCGCTCGACCTCGAGGGCGATCGCCTCATCGCGGTTCGGCGCCAGCGCCATGGCGGCCACCAGTTCATCACCGGAGCCGAGGCCAAAGAGATCGGCGACGATATCCGGATCGAGCCCGCCGTCATCAGCATAAAGAGAGTGCTTGCCGCGGGGCAACGCGCCAAGAATGCCCGCGCCATAGCGGGCCTCAAGGGCCGCCTTGTCGAAGCTTATGTCACCGGATGGCGCGGGATTTTCCTCATCCAGCCAGCGGCGGTTCGCCATCCATTCGATGGCGCGGTAGAGGCCGGTGGCGTCGATCTCCTTTTCCACCGCGCGCTGCACGGAGGCTTTTTCCGCCTTGTAAGCCTTCTGCCCCTCTCGCCGCACGGGCTCCATCATCTGGCGCAGAAGGCGGGCTTTTGCTTCCTGTGAGGCCAGCGCGCGCAGCTTCAGCAGCCGGTCGTAGTGCGGCTGTGTCAGGCCGGCATCTTGCGCATTGGCAAAGACCGGCTCATCGCCGCCGACATTCTGCAGGGCCATCTCGATTGCGGTGTCGCTGGCGAGCATTCGGAAGAAGATGGCTGCGACGCCCGGGGCGAGGGAGATGTCGAGGGCGACGAGGCGGCGGTAGATCGAAAGCAACCAGTCGCGGAATTGTTCGAAGACGCCGCGCATCTCGGGTGATGGGGCTGTGCCTTCGATGAGGTAGGTTTCGGCAGCGTGGGCGAAACGGGACTGCATGGCGGTGTCGATGACCGCGTCCTTGCGGGGATTGCCGGTGGTGCCGCGATCGAGCGCGGCGAGTACGTCTCTTGCGGTGATTTTGATGCCGGATGCCGCGCGAGCGGTATCGGCTGCAATGGCGCGGGCGTTTTCGCGCCACCAGTTTTCGAGATGGGCGAAATCTTCGGTCACGATGGCGATATCGTGTGCCGCCATGTCCTGCATGGTTTGAAGGAAATAGCGGCTTGCTCCACGCAGCACGGTGGAGAAATCCGGCTTGCGGAAAATGTCGAGGATCGCCACGCCGTCGGCGCCGTTCGGAATGCGCGGAACGGAATGCGGATTACGATCTGGACGGGTAAAGAGAGCGCTGGTTGCGCTGGGAATAAATGCTTCCGCTGTCTGGCTATCGGGTAAAGGCTGAGCGGACAGAACGTCGCTCGTGGGTGAAACGTCGGTCAGATTGTTCAACGGGAATCCTCTCGGCAAATCGACTAGCGGTTAAGGGTTTGGTGGGGGCTCCTGAGGCTGAACCCGTCTGGGTAGCGGTGCGTGTTTCCTGAACTTCCGATGCGCCCCATCTTCTTCGCGGTGGGATCGGCATTGCGAGAATGCGAAGCCGCGTAGTCATCGACCTTTTGGTTGCCCACGTATCCAGTGGCGATGTAGGGGCCGTTCTGCTTAACTCTCGGATTGAGACCGGGCGCAGGCACGCCGATATGCGAAGCAAGGGCTTCGGAATGGTTGAAGGCGTCGGCGCCCAGGCGCATACTGTCCCTGAAGTTCGCGTCCGCCTTGGAGGGGGAGGAATGGACTAAGTAGCCGCTCATCGGGAATTTGAGATCACTGCCGGTATCTTTCGCCACCTGCATGGCGTGAGTGCCGATTTTTCCGGACGGATCCCTGCCTGTCGCGTTGCTATATTTCTCGACAGCTTCGTGCGACGCGTAGCCATATTCGGCGGGAGTGTCCTTCAGCACTTTTGCGGTGAAATCTCGATGGCCTTCCGGGTCACGTACGCGATATTTCGACGCCTCCACCGTCGCTGCGATGTCGTCGAGGTCTTGGCGGGCCTTAACGGCCGCTTCGGGCCGGGACATGGATAAGTGCGGGGACCCGCGACCACGCGTGAGCATCCGCAAAGCCACAGTGGCGGCATCCTGGATGATTTCCTTGCCGATGCCGGCAACGCCTCCCGCGACAAAGGTGGCGGCAACTTTCTCGGAGAACTCCTGCTTCGGATCGATGAAATAGTGCTTGACCGCATTCTGTGCGACAAGCTGTGACGCCTGTGCTCCACCTTCCTTGAAGCCCACGGCGACCCATTTCTGCAGGAACGAATTCAAATACACGCGCTTCAGGACGGGCGACGACACTCTGTCGAAAGGGATCTTGTCGGCAAGTGCGGTCGGGGCGTAAGCCCACGCCGCGACGCTCTGCTGACCTTCGCTGAGATTGGCTTTTCTCGCGGCAGCAGCACCGTCCCCGGCAGCGCGCAGGAATTCCACTCCGGTACCGGCGAAGCGTCCAACCGTTACGGTTGCCACAATGTTGGGAAGATTGGCGCCCAATATTTCGCCGGTCATGCGACCCCAGCTGTTCTCATAGCCAGCTGCCGGACGAAAAATGGTTTCGCCATAGTCTCCAACGTGGGCACCCTGGGTCTGAAGGTATTGGGAAAGATTGTCCCACGTGGAGTCGAACCGTGCCTTTGCCTGGTCGGCGGTCAGGCGTCCTGCTCGAACGTCCCTCAAGACTCTTTTGGCAGTTGCCGCTTGGAACCACGACAGCTTGTCAAGTTCCATGTCCAGCAGGGCATAATCCTTGTCTGAAAGGCTTGCTGCTTTGGAGATCCTGTCAATGCGGGCGAGCTCCTCCTCCGATTTGGGGACGTACATAAGCTGGCCGGTGCCTTCGACGATACGGCCGGTTGCGGTCACGGCGGCGCTGGCAGCGCCCTTCGGAACCTCCACCAGGTTCTGCCCGAATTCCTTGGTCCTTTGGACGGTCGAACTGGACGAATGTGCCAAGTACGTGAAGACCTCATCCGAGGTAGCCCCATTTGTCCGCACGGCATCCAGATAGAATTTCGCGTTATAGGGATCGAGCGCTTCCTGGGAGATAATTTTCTGTAAGAGTGCGGCAGCCTGTTCATCGGTCAAATTTGCCGCGTTGGCGATCTCTTCGATGAGGGCATCCCTTGCCTTGGTTTCATCGCTGCGAGTGTCCTCAACAGCGGCCGGAGCATTTCCCGTGGCCGGTGCGGCGGCGCCTGCGGGTTGAACGGCAGGTTGCGCTTGGGGCTGGGCTTCCAGCGGATCGGAAGGGGACGTTTTTGAACCGGCTGGATCGGCCGGCGGAGATGCAGGCTGCGGGACCGAGCCAGCATTTTCGTGCGCAGCATTCGTGGACTGAGTGTCGGGGGCCAGGGGATATGAGTTCGGCGCCTGTTGCGGCGCGCTTGGGCTCACGGTGGGCGCAGACCGTGGAGCTTCAGGATTTGCGGTCGGTTCGGTGAGGGGCTGTTTTGAAAGCCGTACGTCACCGAAAGCCTTCGGTATCTGGCCGAACCTTTGCGCCATCTCCTCGAAGGAGCATAGGTTGTAGACATCATCCTTCGCCAGAAGAGCGGCCGTGGGATTCTCGCTACACCAGGTCGCCGTCCGCGGCGACATCGACAGAACCAGTCTGTTGCGTTCGGCGTCGATAATTCCCTGAACAAACTCGCGATTCCCCGTGATCATCTGTGGGGGGACGGTTTTTCCGGTCGTTTCCGATAACTTACGCGCGAGACTAAGATTTTCCGCAACCTCATCTGGATTTTCATCCGAGGATTGAATAATGCTGCTTGCGGTGGCTGCGGCCTGCTGGTCCCGCTTCCGCGACAGGGCGCTATTGTCCTGCATGCTGTCCATGTCTGTCTCCCGTTCGGCAGAGAGACAGGGGTAGGTGCGGAACGGTTGTTTTATAAATTTGGGGAGAAATGCAGATGGTAAACGGGACTGATATGCGTGGGGCTTCGGCCAGCAGCAAAGGTGGTATGGGAGCGGGAATTGCGATCCTGGCGGCGGTCGCACTGGTCTGCAGCCTGGTGCGCCGTTTCGTAGCGGCGACGGCCTATCCGGCGGCGGAGGGGGGACGACTTATCGGCGAGATCATCGGCGGCTCGCTGCCGTCATTTGTCGTCGGCCTTATCGTTTTCTTCATCGTTCGCTTCATCAGGCGCAAGAGCGGCGATCGCTTTGCCGGCGTGCTGTCAGGCCTGATCGCCGTGCTCGCGCTATCGGGCCTCGGCTATCTCGGCGACCTCAATCATCTGAACGATTTTCGATAGAGACGTGATGCGTCATGGCGGCAGATGGATGCCGCACGAGGCAGAAATGACGGAAGCGCCTGCTGGCGTCAGGGGTGGTCTGTGAGGGGCATGTTTTTGAGGAACTTCGTTCGTCGGCTGGGGGCTGCGGGCGTTGGCCTGTTTCTGTTTTCCCTGCCATCGGCTTCCCACGCGGTGGAGCCTGAAAATGGCGGGCCTGCAGAGTTCATATTCGGCGTGCGGGTAGGGGACGGCTATGAGGGCATCCTGTCGCAGCAGGGCTGGTATGCCTGCGATGTCGGAGAGCGGAAAAGCCTGTGTTTCGATGAAGTTGAGTTCGGCGATCAGATCGGCACGTTCCGGATCGGCATGCTGGATGGCCGCGCACTTTACGGACAGTTCACGCCCAATCGCGCCGACAGTTTCTGGGAGATCGTCGGTTCATCAGGCTTTTCCCATCAAAACGAGGATGTGCCTGTCGATCTTGTGACCAGGAATGTTACGATCGACATCGTCAAAGCTGTTCATGATCTCGGCGAAGAGGAGACCAAGAGGCGGTTTTCCGGTTATCTGGCCAAGGACAATCAGAGCCTGCAGACAATCAGCTTCGTTGCTTCCCGAGCGACGAAACCACCGCGGCCGGGTGCTGCCTTCCCCGATGGCGATGCCTACCTCAACAGCCTGCCGGCCGGAATGTTTCTCGTCTCAGTCAGCAGGGCGGGGAATGTCACCACCGTCACGATCTACCCCACACCGGCAAGCGCGAGCGCGGCCTTCCCGCAATATTGCCGTGACGGCTGCAAGAGCTGGTCGCCGCCCGACCAGCGCTAGGGGGCCGAGCGCGCATGACTTCCAATCTGGGCTTCGCCTCCACCCTCGTGCCCACTTTCATGGCGGCTTGGTTTGGGGCGAGATATTGGGCGCGGCTATTGCCGAAGGGGCAGCTCTATTCGCTGCTGGCCTTTTTCTGCGTGCTGACCGGCGTGATCCTTGTCTATGTAACGTGCATCATATGCCTCTGGCAGGCGGATCTGGCTTCTCACTCAATAAGCGATGAACGGACGGATTATCTGGGGCGGGGGCTTGGGTGGTCCGGTCTCATCATGATGGTGGTCATTGTTTCGACAAACCGGTTTCGGCTAAAATTCCACCCTCCTGGAGAGATCAGACCTTCTGATGACGTGGATGAGAAACCAATCGACAAGTGGCATTTTTTGATGACCGGTCTCGTGGGATGCATAGTCTCAGGATTTGTGGAACTACCATCCGGCTGGGAATATGAATCTCCAACCGCTTGCGTGTATGCAGGTATGGTGCTGATCTACGGGGTTAGCGCGGGGCTTGCCGTGACCGGTCTTTTCCTGAAGTAAGCAGCATGCAATTCCAGCACAATCGCTGCACGGTTCTGCCGGAATTGCCCTGCCGCTTCAGAAAGCCTCGCGGCTGTCGCTTCTGGGATCTCCCTCGATCTGATGCGGCCGGTAGAGATCGCCCCGGGCGTTGCGCCGCCAAGGGCGGGCGAGATTGGCTGGGTCGGTTGCGATTTCGGCGATTGCGATGCCAGGTTTGCCATCATCCGAGCAACGAGCCGCCCACTGACCCCTGGGGCCGGCGATGCCGCAGGGGGCGATGACGCTTTGCGGCGCATGGGCAGCGTAGCTCACCCAGAATGTGTTGCTGGCCGCAACTCCCAGGACTTCAGCGGCGAAGGGAGGGGCGGCGGAGGGGACTTCGCCCGATGTGGAGAAGAGCACGCAATCGACATCGAGCCGCTCATATTCGGTGAAGATCTCGTGATAGTGCGACTCTATGCCTGCAGCACAGCCGAAGCGCATGCCGTCCACCTCGAAGGTGACGGGGATTCTGCCCGGCGAATACATAAAGGAAATCTTGGTGTGGGAGAGCAGGCGCTCGTCATAACGCGTCACCAGCTCGCCCCGGTCTGAGATGACATAGAGGCTGTTATGCGGCCGGTGCGGCGGGGTCAGCCTGTGCGGCGCGCCGAAGACCGTCCAGAGCTTCAACTCCTTTGCGCGCTTTCTCGTCTCTTCCAGCTCTTCGCGCAGAACCTCCCATTGATAGCGGCTCCAATCGGCCGCGCCGATCTCCCTGGGGCCGATTTCGGAGAGGAGGCGTTTGCTGGGAAAGCAGATTGTACCTTCCGGGAAGTGGATCAGTCGGGCTCCGGCTTTGCTCGCCTGGCGCATCAGGTGGCGCATTTCGGCGCCGTTGGCGCGGAATGCCGAGGCATCGCGCGGGTCGAGGCAAACAGTGGTCTGGGCCACGGCCAGCCGCAGGGATTTGCCGGCGGGCTCATCCGGCTTTGGTTTGCGGATGTGGCTGAGGGCTGAAGTATAGGATTCGCCGGTTTTTGCAGCGCGAGCGCGAACCCTGCGTTTGAGATTTCCGTTCTGGGTCATTGTCTGGCCTTTCCGTCACGGACGCATGTTCCCCGGCAACCACGCCCGAGCGATCGGACCAAGGTTTTCGAACCCGAGACGGAAGTCCCTTTGCCTCCGTTTTGAAGACCCTGCCGGGGAGGATCGCTGGAGGTTGGGCGCAGGCCACGCCTGACGAGAAAGATGTCGATGCCGTGGCGATTCGTCAATCTGGGGAGGGGCCGCAATGTGGGCTTCGAAACGCGGCAGGTGATCCGCCGCGTTTCGGTTCCTTACGTGGGGTCAGGCGCCTTTCGCTGCGGCAATGCCGTCGAGTTGCGCCATCACCTCGGGCGACAGTTCGATCTCGGCCACTGCGAGATTTTCCCTGAGGTGGCCGCGCGAGGACGTACCGGGGATCAGGAGGATGTTCGGTGCGCGCTTCAGGAGCCAGGCGAGTGCCACCTGCAGAGGTGTGGCATCGAGGCGGGTGGCGACATCTGAGAGCGTCGAGGACTGCAGGGGCGAGAAGCCGCCGAGCGGGAAGAAGGGCACGTAGGCGGTGCCTTCGGCGGCAAGCTTGTCGATCAGCGCGTCATCGTCGCGGTTGGCGAGGTTGTACTGGTTCTGGACGCAGACGATCTCCGTGATCCTGCGGCCGTCATCCACCTGTTTTGCCGTGGCATTCGACAGGCCGATATGCTTGATCAGGCCCTGCTGCTGCAACTCGGCGAGAACCGTGAGTGGCGCTTCGAGCGAGCCTTCGGCCGGGCCGTGCACATCGAACATGGCGCGCAGGTTGACCACCTCGATCACATCGAGGCCGAGGTTTTTCAGGTTGCTGTGGATCGCAGCGGTCAGCTCTGCCTTGGAGAAGGCCGGGTTCCAGGAGGCGTCGGACCCACGCAGCGCGCCGACCTTGGTGACGATGACGAGATCGTCCTTATAGGGGTGCAGCGCTTCCCTGATGATCTCATTGGTGACGAAGGGTCCATAAAAATCGCTGGTGTCGATGTGGTTGACGCCGCTTTCGACCGCCTCGCGCAGAACGGCGATGGCTTCGTCTCGATCGCGCGGCGGGCCGAAGACACCCTTGCCGGCGAGCTGCATCGCGCCATAGCCGAGCCGCTTGACCGTGCGGTCGCCGAGCTTGAAGGTTCCGGATTTTTCGACAGTAGACATGAAATCTCATCTCCGATTGAAAGCCAAGGAGGAGATAGGCCCGTATCGCTATTCGGACAATCGGCTATAATCCGGACGGGCTGTCCGGAATACAGGACAATGAACGGGGTGGGACTATGAAACAGGGTGTGCCCGAGATCAGCGATGTCAGCGCCTTTCTCGCCGTCGCAAGGGCCGGTGGTTTTCGCGAGGCGGCGCGGATGAGCCGTATGAGTTCGTCGGCACTCAGCGATGCGGTGCGCCGGCTCGAGGCGGAACTTGGTGTCAGGCTCTTCAACCGCACGACGCGCAGCGTGGTGCCGACCGAGGCCGGCCGCGGCTTGATGGAGCGGCTGGGTCCTGCCTTCGGCGAGATCGATGCGGCGCTCGATTTCGTCAAGGATTTTCGCGACCGGCCGGCCGGCTCGCTGAAGCTCAATGTGCCTGTCAGCGCCGCAAGGCTGGTGCTGCCGCGCATCGTGCCGGCGTTTCTGAAAGCCTATCCCGACATCCGCCTCGAAATCGTCACCGAAGAGAATTTCGTCGATATCATCGCCGCCGGCTGCGATGCCGGCATTCGATACGACGAGCGGCTGGAGCAGGACATGATCGCCGTGCCGATCGGCCCACGCCGCCAGCGTTTTGCCGGTGGTGCATCCTCAGCCTATCTCGCCGAACACGGGCGGCCGGATCATCCGCGCGATCTGCTCGAGCATGCCTGCATCCGCGGGCGCTTTGCCGGTCGCGCCATCCCGGTCTGGGAATTCGAGCGCAATGGCGAGATCGTCAGGGTCGATCCGCCGAGCCCGCTGATCGTCCAGAATGGCGGCGGCACGGATCTCGCCGTCGATGCGGCCATTGCCGGAACCGGCGTCGTCTTCACTTTCGAGGATTGGCTCAGGCCTTATTTTGCAAGTGGCGCGCTGGAGCCGGTGCTGGAGGGCTGGTGGGAGAGCTTTTCCGGCCCCTTCCTCTATTATCCCGGCCGGCGGCTGGTGCCGGCGCCGCTGCGCGCCTTCATCGATTTCATCAAGGCTATGCCGCGAGGGGGGTGAGCGGAGATCGCCGGCGCGCAACGTGGTAGAGTGGGTGCCGGCGATGCCTTCGCCGCATCGCCGTCATCATCATCATCAACACCATCGTCGTGACGATGGGAAGGGGGAAGATCATGAGCAGCGCAAGCACTATGACCGGCAACGGCACCAGCGAGATGAAGCTGGAGATCATTGTCGTACCCGTTTCGGATGTCGACCGGGCCAAGGCATTTTACGGCGGGCTCGGCTGGCGCCTCGATGCCGATTATTCCTCAGGCGATGACTATCGGGTGATCCAGTTCACCCCTCCGGGCTCGAAAGCATCCGTCATCTTCGGGAAGAACGTGACACCGGCAGCGCCCGGCTCCGCGCAGGGCCTCTATCTCATCGTGTCCGACATAGAGACCGCCCGCAAGGAGCTACGCGAGCGCGGCGTCGAGGTCAGCGAGGCCTTTCATCCCGAAGGTGAAGTCTATAGCGGCCCTGACGTGCCCTATCTTTTCGGCCGGCGTCGGGTCAGCGGCCGCGATCCGGACCGAGGCAGCTACCGTTCCTTCGCGGCCTTCAGCGACCCTGACGGCAATGGCTGGCTCTTCCAGGAAATCACCGCCCGGCTGCCCGGCCGCATCACCTCCGACCTCGCCGCCTTCGGCACGGCGAAGGACCTCGCCGCGGGATTGCGCCGGGCGGCCGAGGCGCATGGAGAGCATGAGAAGCGCAATGGTGGAAAGCACGACGAGAACTGGCCGGACTGGTATGCGGAATACATGATGGCCGAGCAGACGGGCAGGCCGTTGCCGCTGTGAGATGATTGCCAAGCGGGGCCGGCGGGATGGGCTGGTCCCGCTGGCTATTTTACGTGAACCCGCGTCAGATAGGCTCGATCTGGGCCGCCCATTTCCAGAGGTCGTCCATCTGGTTCGGCGGAATGCCCATGGCTGCCGCGAGCAGATCGATGCGGGAGTCTTCACGGGAATATTCCTGGGCATCCTCGATCATGATCCGAACGGTTTCCTTGTCTTTCCCAGACATGCCGGCCATGTCGTTGACGGTGGAGAGAACATCGGTCTTGAAAATCGGCGGTTCAAGCTCGAGCGCGGCGAGCCAGAGCTGCCATTTTTTGAGAGGGGGGAAGGCATCTTCGAGGCCGAAGGGGTCGCGGAGGAATTTGGCAATCAATGGATCCTGGTCGTCGCGAGGAGTGAGCGAAAGCCCAATCTGATCGCAGGCATAAATTCCCCTAATATTCCCATCATTATCTCGGTCAACGTAAACTATGGTCATCCCAGTAGCCTCTTGCAGGTGTAGTCAGTCCATCCGGATGATGAAATGCTGATGTTAATGCTGCCGCCCGCGCTTGACCCCACAAGGCGAAAGGTCCCATCAGTTCGGGTGTGGATGTCCCATGTATCGGTGATGGCGATAGTGCCGGTCCCGTTGTTGGCTTGAACGAGCAGTTCGCTCTCCCCCACTGCGTCAGCAGCCGTCGCAACACCGCCTTTGAGGGTAATAACGCCGTTATTACTGTTGGCGACGATGCTGCTGTTTGCTCGCCCCAGGACCGGAACACCGACAGGCCAGAAGGCAAACCTCATGTTGTCGTTCGTGAAGGCAGCCGAGGTATTAACCTCGTTTGATGCGACTGTCTGGACGAAGTTCCCGGTTTGTTTGAACCGGTGGATTTGCGCGCTGGCATTGGTCAATAGGATGCCCACACGACTACCAGAGAGTAGCTCCCAGCCCGTTAGGTTGGTCAACGACACGCCCCCTTCTATAGCGCTAAGAGAGGCCACAAAGTCGGTAGCACCCGTGTCGAGGTTCCTGATGGCGTATATGAAATAGGTCTTGGAGGCTTGCACCACGCCTGTGTCGAGGAAACCGGTGCCGGTACCAAAGGTGGCCGAAAGCTGCCTCGTGGTATCAACCGTAGTAGCGTGCCTCTTGCCACCAAAGAAACCGACGCCGGGACCAATCGAGATGGACGTGGTGCTGGCCCAGGCCGGGATGAACCCGACCATGAAGTCCAGGTCCAGCGCCCGGGCCACATATTTGACGATGCTGCCCGCCAGAACCTTTCTCAGTCCCCAGCCTGCCGCATTGTCGGCAATGGCGAATTCGTCTGTATCCATGATGTCGCTTTTTGCCGCTGCGCCGTGCAGCCAGCCGGCGAGAGTATTGGCAACGGTGTCGTAGATTGCCAGCGTCTTCCGATACCAATGAAAGGCGGAAAACAGCCCGCCCGAACCTGGAACCGCAACATCTTCCGGATTCGTCGCGTAAGCGGTCGCAACCCCGGCGTTGGCATTTGCGTCCGCGGCCGACTGCGCGGCTTCCGCGGCCTTCTGCTGGGTGGTCTGCGTCAAGCTGGCAACATCGGGAATGTCATCGGCAAGATCGGCCACAGCCTCCAGATAGTGCGAGACAGCGGCAACAGCCTCCAGCGCATCGCCTTTGTTGCTCAACGCCAGAACATCTGCGATGAGTTTGTCGATCGTCGCCGAATCGAAGGACGGCGGAATGGTTATGGCGCGGGCCGCCCGTTCCTTCAGTTGCTGAAGCCGCATCACGATCAGGTCGAGCGCCTGCTCGACGGTCTCGGCATAATACGCGCCCTGGTTTTCCAGGTCGGTTTCCTGGGTGAAGGGCACGTCCAGCAGCAGGGTTATCCGGCTGCCTTCGGCCGGGGCAGGGGTGATGAGCGCGCTGCCGCCGCCATCGTTGCCAATTCCGGTCACGGTGTAATCGGCATCGAGCATCAGGATTGAATCCGTGCCCGAGGAATCCGTGTGGATCACCTGCAGATGCTGGGGTTCAAGGATCTTGAACTTGTATTCGAAGGCCGTCGTTATGCCGTTTGCGTCATAAGGGCCGGATCGATTTACTTCACTCGATATGGTCATGTCGTTGTGCCTTATTTTTTTGCCGATCATGGGCGTAAAAAGGTTGTTTACCTGACCTGCCGAAAACGCAGCGCGGCGGGCAAGCGCTTAAAGATGGAAGCAGGGCGACGGATCGTTGGAGTAGCAAGCCGACTCTGAATGAGGGGCAAGATCGAACGGACGGGGCCAAGCGCTGTCGTCGAACAATCGTAAAGGGCATACTCGATTTTACTTCTAAGATGCCAGCGCCAGTTCAACCCATGATGGGTCTGGCAGTTCTGGTAATAGCTAACTCGTCAGGCTGAAAGCACCTTTCCCGATGGGAGCGCGTGCGACAAAAGACAGAGCATCCTATAGAAATCGAGGCGGCATCATTCAGAAGCTGGTGACCGCTTATAAACGGGCTCGCTATTTCACCAGGGCGGGTAGAAACTTGGTCGTGAAGCGTCGCGCGGAGTTCCTGATAGTTGAGCATGCAGTCTTGGAGGTTGGGGATAATGTCACGATCCAGGACTATTCTTTCTTCCAACTCACAATGCCGGAGCCAAAGGTATTTATCGGTGACAATACGGTCATAGGCCGACGAAACATTGTCACGGCAAAGAACCTCATTCGCATCGGAAGCGATGTATTGATCGGATCAGATGTCCAGATCACCGATCACAGCCACGGCACAAAACGCGATACTCTAATGCGCCTGCAGCGGGCAGACATCGGCTTCGTAGAGATTGGAGACGATGTCTGGATTGGAGTGGGGGCAAAGATTCTGATGAACGTAACGATAGGAAAAGGTGCTGTAATCGGCGCCAATTCTGTCGTGATATCCGATATCCCGGAATACGCGATTGCTGTTGGCTCACCTGCGAAGGTCGTCAAATATCGAACCTAACTGCACGTCACGCGAGCCATTATTATGTCGCTACTGCCCGGCAAGGCCGGCCACCGAGCCTTTCTGCTGAAACCTCCTGCCCAGCAATCGGATACTGGATCGACGTTTTGCCCATCCCAAGTCGAAATTGCCATCTACCGTTGTGTTTTGGCGGTCTCGTGGATAGTAATACCTTCTGGTGGGTAGGGGATGAACGTGGATTATAATAGGCACAACGCGGCTTCCGCATGGAAGCATCTGACGATCAGGCATCCGGATGTACTTGTGGTGGGGGCCAACACCGGCAACGATTGTTCCTATTTTGTCGAGTTTGGCGCCAAGGCGGTTTTGGGCCTCGATGTAATCGAAGAAGTCGGAAGCGAGTTCACGCACCCGAAAGTAAAATATCTCTGCGAGAGCGCGGAAGACATGCGTTCGATCGCAGATGAATCCTTCGATCTGGTGTACTGCTATGCGACGATGGAACACGTCCCCAACGTGGAGGCGGCGTTCTCCGAAATGGCGCGAGTGGTGCGCAAGGGCGGCATCATATATTCCCTCGCATCCCCGCTTTGGCAGTCGCCCGGCGGCCACCATATGGTGAGTTCCTCAAATGGCCCTGGATCCACCTTGTGAAGTCTCCCGACGAGATTGCCGAGATAGCGATCAATAACAATCTCTACCCCACAGAAGAGCGTGCCAGGGCGAAGGTCGCGTACATGCTCAATCCGTCCTTTTTCAATATGCGCCCCTCAACGGATTACATTGAGGCCTGTGCGAAGCTCGCAGGCTTGCGCGTTCTTCGAAATGAAATCCTGAAGGAAGATGCGAGTTTGCTACGCCACCCATTTGGGGCCGCAGCTGTAGCGAGGGGCATGTCTCAAGAGAACTTGCTCGACGTAACCCACCAATTGATAGCTCGGAAAAGAGGCTCCGGCAGCATGGCATCGGTCGTTTTCGACACTGCATATCTTCTGAAGCAGAGGCTTTCCCAGTTGGTTAGACATTGAATTGACCGGGAGATCCGGCGAGTAAGAGGGATCGCGCGTCTGCTGCTCATATCTTTCGATGATGCGATTTCGGGTGATATCAGCCTGCCATCATCTGACAAATCCTACAGCCTGCCATACAACCACACATCGCTTCTGGATTGTATGCAAAACCTGACATAAAACAGGGAGGTGCAGCATTCGGCATGGTGTGAGGGCAATGATGCGATATCAGGCGATCGTTTCCGTCAGGCCGCTTTCGTGGCCGGGGCTTTTCTTCGCGCTGCTTTGCCTGTGCCTGTCGCTGACGCCGAGCCTGATGCCGCGGTCTTGGTTCGTGCAGGGTGCCCTGTCGGGTACGAGCGCTGCGGTCGGTTATTTCTGCGGTGTCGTCCTGCAATGGCTCTGGATCTATCTCGAGATCCCGTCGTTCCGGTTCAGCCCCGGATGGATAGTGCGATCGGCCGCGGTCATAACCGGCGTATTGATCGCGGCGTTTTTCGTGTGGCAGGCGTCATCCTGGCAGAATTCGGTCCGGGCGCTGATGCAGCTTCCGCCCAATGCCACGATCGAGCCCTTCCTGCTGATCCTCACCGCAGCCGTGGTCTTCGTCCTGCTCGTCGCGATCGGCCGGCTTTTCAAGATGATGGTGCTTGCGAGTTATGAACGCGCCAGCCGTATCGTTCCAAGGCGGATCGCCGCCCTTGCCGCCATCCTGATTTCGGCCTTTGCCTTCTGGACTGTCGTCGACGGTGTGCTGTTCCATGTCGCGCTGCGCGTCGTCGATTCCTCCTTCCGGGAGGCCGATGCGCTGATTGATGACGATACGCCGATGCCTGAAGACCCGGCCAAAACGGGAAGTGCGGTCTCGCTCGTCAATTGGGAGGAGCTCGGACGACGCGGCCGTCATTTCATCACCTCTGGCCCGACGCGTGAGCAGATTGGCGCATTCCTGAACTCTCCCGTAAAGGATCCGATCCGGGTCTATGTCGGCCTCAACAGCGCAGACAGTGCGGAGGCGCGCGCAAGCCTGGCGCTTGCCGAACTTAAGCGCCAGGGCGCATTCGAGCGAACTTCCCTGATCGTCGTCGTACCGACGGGAACCGGCTGGGTCGATCCGGAAGCGCTGGATACGGTCGAATATCTGCTGCGCGGCGATGTCGCCAGCGTCGCGATCCAATATTCCTATCTCAGCAGCTGGCTGTCACTGATGGTCGAGCCGGAATATGGGTCCGATACGGCAAGGGCGCTGTTTCGGGAGGTCTACGGCTATTGGCGCACGTTGCCGCGCGATCATCGCCCGAAACTCTATCTGCATGGCCTCAGCCTCGGGGCGCTGAATTCGCAATCGTCCGTCAATCTCTTCGAGGTGTTTGACGATCCGTTCCAGGGGGCGCTGTGGAGCGGGCCGCCCTTTGCGAGTGCCACGTGGTCCTATCTGACCGCAAATCGCAATCCGGGATCGCCGGCCTGGCTGCCGCAATTTCGCGATGGCAGCATGATCCGGTTTTCCAATCAGTGGACGTCTGCCACCACTGCCGGTGCCGCCTGGGGGCCGGTCCGCATCGTCTTCCTGCAATATGCCAGCGACCCCGTAACCTTTTTCGACTGGCGGGCGCTCTATCGGGAGCCGGACTGGATGAAGGGGCAGCGCGGCCCCGACGTGTCACCGCATTTTCAATGGTTTCCGATCGTCACCGCCCTGCAGCTCGGCTTCGACGCCATGATCGCCACCACATCGCCCATGGGCTACGGCCATGTCTATGCGCCGCAGCACTATATCGATGCCTGGTTGGCGGTCACGGAGCCGCCCGGCTGGTCGGCTGAGGAGATCGAGCGGCTGAAGCAGCATTTCGAGAGCGCTCCGCCGATCGAAGTGAGTGATTGATCGAGACCGGTCATGGCTCGAGGTTTTTCCTGACGCATCAGGTCAGCGATTGAGAATAAATCGCTCATATTCATTCGCAATTTCTCCCGGCGTTGGCTGCTTGCCGTTACGTTTCTTCAGGTCAGCCTCGATCGCCAACCTCAGATCCCGCGGAATATCCTCGTACTGCACGGTGATGTCGTAGGTCGCGTCGTTGGCGCGGCTGTTTGCTTCGAAGAGATAGCCCGGTTGCTCGCTCGCCGGCAGGCCGCGGCCGTGGCTTGGCGTGCTGATAACGATCGGCAGCAGCAGACGATTGATCATTTTCTGGACGTCGCTCTGGGGCGGGTTCTGGCCGTTGTGGGTGGTTTTGAACTCGTCCATCTGGTCGACCAGCATGGTCTGGAATTGGGCGGCGCGGCGGGGAGCGTCGCCGGATGAGAAGAAGCCGGGATTGGTGTCGATGAGGCCGAGGCCTTCGAGCTGCGGGCGGGCGAGTTCGAAGGCGGTCTTGAGATCCAGGCTTTCGAGGCGGGCCTTGCGCTGGTCGGTGAGGGCCATCTGCCGCCAGCCGGTGACCTTTTCCCAGTCCTTGTCGGAGAGTTTGGAGCGATACCCAAGGAGATCGATCTGCGAGAAGGCGGCCGGATCCCTGGCGAATTCGGTCTGCAGGTCGTAGAGCGTCTGCGTGTCCGTCGCCGGCTGGCCGTAGGCGCGGACTTTTTCCTTGTAGTCGCGCAGCGTCAGCATGCCGGATGGGCCGATGGCCTGCTGGATGTGGACGGGCAGTTTCGTCGGGTCGAAGCTCGGGTCGGCGATAACCTGGTTATTGGCCCATTCCTGCACCTGCACCCGCTGGGCGTCGATCGCCTTCTTCAGCGAGACGGTATAGCCGTTCAGCTGTGCCTCGGTGGCGGCGCGCAAGGCGGGGTCGGCGATGCTGTTCAGGCTTTCTTCGATCCTGCGCAAGCTCTCGGGATTGTAGTTCGGCAAGGTCATGGTCTTCTCGTCGACGGTGCCGGATGTGCGGAAGCCGATGACCTGACTTGCGGCGTGGGCCGTCAGCACGGTTTCGCCGGCGCGTCTGGGATCGCGGCCGAGCACGAGGATGTTGCCGTCGGCATCGTAGCCGCGGAAGATGCCGATCTGGCCCTTCTCGCGATCATCAGGGGCGTTGCCGCCGTTCTTCCCGGCGCCTTTGCTTTGAGGCAGGCCGAGCACGACAATGTCGCCGGGGCGGGGTGTCTGCGTCGGCAGGCCGAAATGGCGGAAGCTTGTGGCATCGGCCGCAGTGCTTCCGGCGGGGCCTGCGGCCGTGCCGAGGATAGCTCCCGTGACATCGGTCAACCAGGGCTGGAGCGACGGGGCGACTGTGGTGCCGGCGGCATTTCTCACGAAACTCGCCAGCGCCAGATCGTCCTTCGCCTTGCCGGGGAAGGTAAGTGTGGCGGCAACGGTGCGGAAATCCTCCGGGCCGCTCGGCTGGCGCGGCGGGATCTGAGTGGTCGATACCTGCGGGCCGGCGGGTCGCTGGCCAGTTGTTTGAGCGCGGGCGATTTGCGGGGCTGCGGTCTTGCCCGCCGAAGGCTGCGCGCCAAGTGTGCGGGCTCCCCCGGTTCTGCTGCCGGCGCCATCCGTTTCGAGGCCGGTGGTTCTTGCGCCTGCTGTGGAGGGCTGAACCGGGCTGCCGGTCTGCGGCTGGCCGCCTGTACTGCTATCGGCGTTTGCGGTGGCCGCTGTGGGGGCGGCATTGGCATCAGGCACACCGGTATAGGTCGGCGGCCGGCCGGCGATGATATCGGTGGTGTTCTGCCGGGCCTTTTCCTCGGTGACGGCGGGCTGCAGCGATTTCAGCAGGGCGGTGCTGTCGGCCGGCAGCATCCGGTCGCCGGCGTCTTTCACATATTGCTCGGCCTTGATGGCGCTGTCATTGGCGATGCGAAGGGCGACATTCTTCGTCGTGTCGGAGACGAACCGGGCGCGTTCCTGCTCGAGCCTTTCCTGGCTCCAGCCCTGCATATGGCCCTGATGCTCGATCTCGGCCACACCCTTGCCGATCTCGGCATCCACCTTGGCCGGATCGCTGTAGACGGCGACGGCGACGGCGCCGGCGGATTTGATGCTGTTGGCCGAGGTCTCGGCAAACCACGCCTTGCGCTGGTCGAATGTGTGGCGGATCGTGCTGTCCAGCAGCGCGTTCATGCTGGCGCGGCTGGTCTCTTCGTAGGTGCGCGCGGCACCCGGCGTCAGGCCCTTGCCGAATTCGGCGCGTTTCTGCTCGGCCAGCTTTTCGAAGGCGGCGCGGCCTTCCACGGCGGCGCGGCCGGTCAGCGTCAGGAAGCCGCTCTTGCCGTAAAGCCCGTCGCGCTGCCAGTCGTTGAGCTTCGTCTGCGCATCCTTGGCGGCATTGGCATTATCAAGCTTCTCCACCTCGACCACGGCCTCGCCGAGCGTGCCCATGGCGGTTGCCAGCCCCTGCATGCCCTTGCCGATGGCGGAGCCGAAAGCCTCGGCATCGGCCTTGACCGTAAAACCCTCGGTATATTCTGGACGAAGCGCGATATGCTGCTGCGTATCCTGATAGGTCGGAACAGTCGGCATTCTTCACCTCACTTGATATATCCAAGCGATTTCGCCTGGCTGTAGACCTTGCCGGTACCGCCGAGCACGGTGCCGAAGGCTTCGAGATAACCGCCCTTGACGGCAGCGTCGGCGCGCATGCGGTCCAGCCTGGCGCTCGCCAGCTGGTTGGTGCCCTGCATCTTGTAGCCATAGGCCTCGCGATAGGCATTGGTGCGCACGTTCAGCGCATCGATCTCGCCCATCTTCGCCGTGTCGACGATCGTGTCGAGCGGCGAGCCGAAAGAGAGGTCCACGCCGTTTGCGGCGATCGCGGCACGCTGGCGGCCCTCGAGCTGCGAGGTCTGCAGGCGCTTCTGCTGCTCCTCCTGCTTGCCGCGCTCGATCGCGTCTTTCGCCTGCTTGTCGGCAATCTGCGCATTCATTTCGGCGACCTGGGCGTTGTATTTATTCGCCTCCGCCGTCGCCTTTGCCTGCTGCACCTGGCCGGCGGCGCCGAGCAGCGTCGAGCCCAATGTCAGCGCTAGACCAAGATCACACATCCGCGTCTCCCATTTCGAACAGGTGGAATGGATGGCCATTGATCTCTACGGGTTCGAACAGCCGGAAGCCCAGCCATTCGAGCCAGCGGATGGAGATCGTGTTGCGCGCATCCACGAGGTTTCTGAGCAAGCGATAGCGGCTCAACAGTTGAGCCGGCCAATCGCGCGATATCCGCAGGAAGGCGCGGAAATTCTCTTCCACCGCATCCGTGCCGAGCAGCCAGGGTGCGCCGATGCCGGTGAGGATGTTGATATCGCCGACACCCCACATCACCTCCGGCCGGCCATCGAAAAGTCCCGTCCAGGCAAGGGAGGAATGGCGGTAGGAGAAGGAAAGCGCCGAGATCGGCGAGCGTCCGGAGGCGGCGAAGACCTCCTCGCGATCGGCGCGGCGCATGCGCCCGGCAATCTCTCTGATATGGTCGGGCCGGGCGGGTACGATGGCAATCTCAGCGGCCAAGGGTGACATCCGGCATGATGGAGAGGATGGTCATCGGCAGCGGGTCGAACTGCTTCACCCACATGGCGCCGCTGGTGCTCCAGTCCCAATAGGGGGTGATGGTGAGATCGCCGGTATAGAGGCTGATTGCCTCGTTCCAATTCTCGTTGCGGCGCTGCTTGTATTCCACCAGCACATTGCTGTCGCGCTCGCCGTCGGCAGGACCGGTGAAGATGCCGCGGGTGTTTTCCACGCGGAATGTCACTTCGGAGACGGATTTGGTGCGACCCTGCACGGTGCCGAGGCCCTGCACCTGGCCGACATCGAGATCGAGCGTCTGGATCGCCGCCGTCACCGGCAGGCCGATATGGATTTTCGAGGCCGCGTTCTGTAGCCGCACGGCTCCGCCTGTGACGGTGAGATTGCGCACGACATTGCCATCGGCAAGTGCCACGACGGACTGGCCTTCGAGATGGGAGAGGCCGTTGAGAACCAATGTCGGCGGGCCGGAATAGGTGAGCCCGCAATCGACGAAGAAGGCATCCTGCACATCCTCGAAAGCGCGGCTGTGCAGCCGCTCGATATAGCGCTTCTGCGTGCCATCGATCGTGCGGCGGACGATGAAATAGGGCACATCCTCGCCATTCTCCTCGATGACAGTCACATCCTCGAAGAAGGCATCGGCACCGCTCTCATGGCGGGTCCAAGCCCAGACATCCTGCTCCTTCATGTAGGTGAGCGAGACCAGCGCGCCGTCATCGAGCACCACCCAGACGACGGAATCGGGTGCCTGCGCATAGTCCCAGGCTGATATCTCGCGGCCCTTGAAGAGGTGGCGGGCGAGGATGGTCAGATCCTTGCCGACATAGCTGTCCTGCGTATAGTCGTAGGAGAAATCGCGCACCACGCCGCCAAGGCGCTGGGCAAAAAGCACCGTATTGCCGACGACGATCGGCTGCACCTTGGCGGCCCCGCGATAGCCCTGGTTATCGAGCTTGATGGCGGAGGGCGAAATCGCATCCGCGGCCGAGCCGCCGGTGACGATCCATTCGGAACCTGATGTCAGGAGCAGCAGGCCGCGCACCGAGATCATCGAGCGGATCTCGTTCACCTGCCTTGCGCGGATGCGGAAGGTCACGGCATCGCTTGCCTTGGCGGGGGAGGAGACGCCGAAATTCTCATAATTGGCGGATTGGCTGAGCCAGACGGCCTGCGGATCGTTCAGCGTCGAGGCGAAGGCGAGGCGCTGTTCGATGAAGGTCACGCAGCGTGGATAATCGCCCGCCGCATTGAAGGGGTTGCGGCCCGTCTGCGGCGTGTCGGAGAGATCGGGCGTGATGTTCTCGTCGTCGAAGGTCAGGCCCGTCGTGCCGCCGACATAGCCGAAAATGCCGTTGTCGTCGCGATAGACGATGTAGCGTGCCGCGCCTGACACCGCCGCCCAGGTGACACGGTTGATGCCGCCCTGAATGGCGAGATCGTTGACGACCGCGCCTGCGTTCGACGGCAGGCTTTCCTCGCCGCTGTCTGCGACGGCGGAAATGCGGTAGCGGTATGTGGTTGCCACATAGCCGGGTTTGCCTGATGTATCGCCGGGCTTGGTTACGGAGGGTGTGCCCGCCGGCGGATTGATCAGCGGCTTGAACAGGACTGATGTCAGCGTCCAGTTGTTGTCGGCCAGACGCCCGAGCTTTCGCACGGGATGATTGACGTGGCAGAGATAGAGCACATCGGCTTCCTGCACGAAGACGAGATCCTGCACGTCATTATCAGTATAGGCGGTCGCGACCTCGTAGGGGGCAGCACCCGACAGCACCAGCCCGCCATCGCGGAAGATGCGGATATATTGGTGGCCGAATTCGAGGATATAGGTTTGCTCGGTATTGAACTGAAAGCGGATCAGCCGGGCCTGTTTCGAACTGTCCTTGATCTCGTGGATGAATTGCAGCCCGGCCCGGTTCGACACGCCGCCATGCGGATGCACGAAGACGTTCAGCGCCGTGCGCAGGCCGCTCTGGTATTTGGTGAGATCGACGCGGGCGCCGAGCGCGGGCGAGAGTTCGCCGGCGGTAAACGAAGGCTGGTAGGCGCGGAAATCAGCCATGGGCGCGCACCGCAATCAGTTCGCTGACGAAATTCTCGCTCGTGTGCCTCACCTGATTGGCCTCGGCCTGTTCGGCCGCCCGCTGGCTGCTTTGGGCGAGTGCCATCGCATCGGCGCGGATCTTCGGATCGCGCGTCAGCGGCATGGCGAGACGGACGGCGAGATGCCATGAGAGCGCCTCGACGAAGAGCGGCGCATATTTCGTCGGGTCCGTCAGGCGGCAGGTATAGCGCAGGAGTGCCGGCGAGAGATCGCAATAGAGCCGGTCGCCTTCGAGCGCGTAAGGGTATTGCATCTCGCGCCCGGCCTCATCGAGATCGGGGTTGAGCGTTTCCGGCAGCGCTGCGGCATCAGCGGAATATCGCGGCCTGATCCAGCGGATCTGCAGGCAATCGGCCGGCCGCGCATAGGAGTGGCGCCAGACACCCGGCTTGTCATTGTCCAGCGCGCCCAGCGCCAGCGTCTTGCCGGCCGCAGCCCAAGGAAAGGACTGCAAGAGTGTATCGCGCGTCTGCGCATAGAACTGATTGCAGGCGCGCGCCTCGGCGCTCTTTTCGGTGAGATCGTTGATATTGTCCTTGCCGATATTGGAAAGGGCGAGATTGCAGATAGAGACAACGGTAGCCATGAACCAACCTCTGGAGTTGGGGTAGGGCTAACGTGGAGATGGTTGTGGGGGTGAAATCTCTCCTCCCTCATTCCCTCCTCGTGCTGGCACGAGGGATGTCACAGGAATCCAGCCGGCTTGCGTCGGCAAGCCGAGAGGACTCCTGCACTGAGAGCCAGCACGTAACCTGCGCTCGTCGATAGACTTAAAGGAAAAAAGTCTCTCCTGCCCAAGGACTTGGGCAGGCTGGATTCCTGTGACAAGCACAGGAATGAGGGTGGGGAGTGAAGCGCTCTCACTCCGCCTTCCGGCTGATGAACAACCCCGTCTCCTTGCCCACCTTCAGCACGCCGCCGCCCGCCCGGAATGCCTCTGATATCGCCACCCGAAACGCCGCAAGCTCTGCCTCATCAGCCCTGTCGCCGGGCGGATAGGAAGTCAGCGCCAGAAACACGTCTTCCGGCTCGGTTATCCGCATATGGGCCGGGTGTTCCGTCATCGTCACATTGCCGAACTGCGCCTGCATCAACCGCTCTGCCGTCTCATAACCGAAAGCCGCGCCCGCGGGGTCGTAGGGCGGGCTGCCGAACACCGTCGTCAGTTCGTACATGCCGCGCATGTTGCCGGCACCATTGGTGGTCACCGCAAGGTGACCGCCTAACTTCAGCACGCGGTGCATTTCGGCAATCGCCTTAGCTTGATCGGCGACATGGTAGAGCATGTGCATGGCGATGACGGTATCGAAGGAGCCGTCTTCGAAGGGCAGGGCCGTGGCGTCGGCCCGCCGGCCCGTGACTTCGGCGAAGGCGAGCAGGTGGCAGCGCTCGAGTGCTTCCTGCAGCATGCCGGGGGAGAGATCGGCAAGGGTGAGGCCGAGATCGTCGGGCAGTTCGTTCACCACCGAAGCCCAGAACCAGCCGGGGCCGCAGCCGATATCCAGCACGCGATCTCCTGACCTGAGCGGCAGCTGCCTTGCGACCCAGGGAAACCAGCCGGTTTCGGCAATCGTATATTCCCGGTTCAAGCGCCCGCGGGCTGCGAGCTTTTTGCTGTCGCTATATTGCTCTTCATTGCCTGTGGTGATGGCTGACATGATTGGCCCCGGCTTCCCTCAATGTCGGACGGAATGAATGCGGCGGGTCGATCCTGCACTTTTATAGTGTAGTGGGCAATGATGAGATCGGTTATTGAGGTGGCGGATTGGCTGGTGTCGATGATGCGCCTTGCCCGCAGCAGCCCCGAGGAGACATTGTGAAGAACCGGATCTTTTTCATTCTCATGTGCGCCTTTGTGCTGGTGGCGATTGCCGGCCTGATGATCAGCTCCGCCCGGCTGATCGGGCTCTTCTAGGCCTCCAGATTGAGCGGCGGTTCGCTCTGATCGCTGAATACCCGGTGCATCCGGACGGGAATGCCGCGTCTTGTGCCTATGAGGCGGGAGCGCGGCCAACTTGGTCCCCGTGTAAGCGCCAGCCGGTTCAGTCTGCGTCCAACCCAAAGAGTTGTATTGCGCGACCGAAAGTTCAGCGAACGGCGTATCCTTAGTTTCCGGCCAGAGAGCTTTGAACTGCTTCTCACCGTACCAGCAGGCCAGGTTGAACAATTCATAGGGGTCGCGGTTCCATGGTTCGGCTGGGTCGCGCATTTCATAATCAACGGCAAATGTACCACGGGCCTCAACGCAGCTTATCGGCAACTCGGTCAATGCGTAATCTTCTACCTTCGCCTTGCCCGTCCACCACGCGTCACTCGTGACGAGCGGCCAACACACCAGCGTAAGAGCGACGATCCAAGCGAGCGTAAAATATTGCCATAGGTCCATGAACCTTCGCCATATCGTCATTCTGCTCTCTTCGACGCGATGTTCGCCCTTGCATACTGGCCCCTCTGAGACTCTCGTACGGCATCGATATTGAGGTTCTTTTTCATGATTGAACAGAGTTGCGGTGCGGGAGTGCTCTCGGATTTCACTATCATGTGGATCTCATCATCGCTTACACCCAAATCCTTGGTCACGACGTCGTACATGGTTGCTATGTCCATTCTCTCAACCGGCGCTCGGTTTTTTCCGTCCTCGTAAGCAAGGCGCTGAATCTCCAGATAAGCCGAGTAGATGCGTTTTTCGTCGAGGATTGATGCCGCCTTGAACGACAGTTGTTTGTGGAGCAGCTCGAAGCAGCCTTGCGGATAGTTTTCGCTAAAGAAGTCGATGATTTCAGCGGTCGTCTTGACCACCTGGATTGCCGTAGCATCGCTCGCGCGTGAAAATGCACGGTTGCTGTATTTCAGTCGGACTGCGGCCATCGCGTTTTGAACAGCGTCGACATTTTCTGCCTGAAGCAAGCTGTCTATCTGAAGCGCTTCATCCATATGATCTTTGAGGATCGCCTGCATCAAAGGATCATCGGTTCCGATCTCGTTGATCCATAAATCTACCATTGGCCTATTTATATCTTCGGCAGTCGCGACCGTTGCGGTCAATCCGATAATGGCAAAGAAAAATAGCAATCGTCTCACGCGCCGCCCCCAAAAACGCTGCAACTTCTGTATGTATAAGGGGCAATCAAAAAGAATAAAGTACTCTTTTCTGCTTGCGGTGTGTGCGACCGACCTTCACTTGTCAAAGTCCCGTCTCGTTGCCTGCGGCTTTGCCTCAATGGCCGGCTAACGCCAGATAGGCCGAAATCGTCAGCACCGAAAGCACGGTCGAGGCCAAAACGACGCGGCCCGTGAGGCTCGCCTCACGGCCGTAGAATTCCGCCAGCATGAAGGGGCCGGTACCGGTCGGCAGGGCCGCGAGTAGCACGGCGGTATGGGCGGCGGAAGCCGGCAGGTTGAGGAGCGGTGCGGCGATAACCCAGGTGACGGCTGGTTGCGCGATCAGCTTCAGGCCGACGAGAATGCTTGTCGTCGTCGCCCGCGCGCTTGCCTCGCCAGCCTTGGTGCCGGCGAGAAACAGGCCGAGGGCGATCAGCGCGCAGGGTGAGGCGGCACCGCCCAAGAGCTTCAGGAAGGCATGCGCGGGGGCGGGAAGCACCACACCCGAGACCATGACCAGCGCGCCGAGAGCGGGCGCGACCAGCAGCGGGTTTTTTGCCAGCGAGCGGGCCGTCCTGATGGCGATATCGCGCCGGCGGCTTTCGGATTGCAGGCCGCCTTCGATGAGGATGATGGCGACGGCGAAGAGCACGCAGACAGTGAGGATGGTGGAGATCAGCGTCGGCGCCATGCCTGTGTCGCCGACCAGGGACAGGACGAGCGGAAAGCCGATGAAGCCGGTATTGGCATAGCTCGCGTTCAGCCCGTCGATCGCCGCATCGGCGAGATGCCGGCCCTTGGCGACGCGCCAGCAGAGTGTGGCGCCGAAGATGACGGCGCAGCCGGCGGTAAACGCCAGGATAAAGCCCGGCTGCCAGATCTCGGCGGGTTTTGCATTGGCCATGATGTCGAAGAGCAGCGCCGGCAGAGCGAGATAGACGACCAGCCGGTTGACCTCGCGCGTGGCATTTTCGCCGAGCGCGCCGGTCTTGCGGGCGATCCAGCCGGCGAGGATGAGGGCAAAGATCGGCAGGACAATCGTCAGGTTCGTCAGCATGTGGCAACTCGGATGGAATTCTTGACTGGGGCGATCATTGCCTAGCGCCTGGGATCGAGATAATCCAATGTCATCTTGGATGCTGATTGATACTTTTGAGGTATCAAATGGACACACGTCATATGCGCTATTTCGTGGCGCTCGCCGAAACGCTGCATTTCGGCCATGCGGCGGCGCGCATGAACATGAGCCAGCCGCCCTTCAGCCGGCAGATATCGGCGATCGAGAAGACGCTCGGTGTGCGGCTTTTCGAGCGCAACTCGCGCAATGTGGCGCTGACGCCGGCCGGCCAGCATTTCCTTGCTGATTGCCGCGCCGTGCTTGATCAATTCGATGCCGCTTGCCGCGATGTGCAGCTGGTCGCCTGCGGCATGAAGGGCGAGCTGAAGCTCGGCTTCATGATGCATGCCGCCCATAGCGTCATCCCGGCGCTGGTGCGGCTTTATTCCGAAGCGCGGCCTGATGTGCGCCTCATCCTTGAAGAGCGCATACCCACCGATATCGAGGAGATGCTGGCCGAAGGGAAACTCGATGCCGCCGTCACCTTCGGCGGCGGTCCTGCGCCGCATCTGCGCACGCTGCTGCTTGCCCGCGACCGGCTGTGCCTGATCGTGCCCCAGGGCCATCGGCTGGCCGGGGTCGAAACCATCGGGCCGCAGTCGCTTGCGGGCGAAAGGCTGATCGCTGCGCCCGCAACCGTGGCGCCAACGCTGCGCACGGCGATCGGCCTCTATTGCGCATCCGGCGGCGTCACCCCGCATTATGCCTTCGAGCCGCGCCTGCAGCACACCATCATCCGGCTGGTGCAGGAGGGGCTGGGGGTGGCGCTGATCCCGCAATCGCTTTGCGATGATCTGGCCGAGGGCGTGGTGTCGCGGAGGCTCGATGATGCGCCGGAATTCGATGTCGTGCTCTGCGCCTCGCGTGCGGCGAAGAACCCGGCCGTGCCGCAGCTCTTCGAGGTGGCGGGACGGGCGGGCGTGGATTGAAGAGCGAGACTATGCCGTTTGGCGCCCTCTCTTGAAAACTCAGAATTTGAGGTTGATGGCGGGGAAAAAGGCGCCCTTGGGCGGATCCTTGTCGGCGCATTCCACCCCATTGATCATCATGCCGCCGCTATCGCTGAGGATCTCGCCCTCGTGATCGCTCCAGACCACGATTGCTTCCGGCGTCATTCCCGAGAAATCAGCGTCGGGACCTAGGGTGACGCGGCCCTCGGCGTTTCCATCCCACCAGAAAAGTTTCGGCGGAGGATTGCCGCCATCAGGCTCGGAGCCCGCCAGGATGAGGTATCGGCTGCCGACCCGGGCGATGTCGCGCACGCCTCGACCGGACGTTCCCGGTCCATCGGAGAGGTCCATCGTGACGACACGGGTCATTTGCGCGGAGCCCACGTCGCCCGTGCCCAGTTTGACCAGCTGCATCGGATTGGCGAGTTCGAGCACGATGGCGCGGTCGTTGGGTATTGTTTCAGGGCCTCGCAAGCCGATCAGAAGATGCCCGTCAGGCGTTGCTGCCAGGCCTTCGATGTTGATGAGGGCTTTCGATCTGTCTTCGCTGCGGCCAAGTGCTGCGGCCAGATCCGCGCGAAGATTGCGATAGACCTCGCCGGAGTTCGACAATGTCCCATCGGCCGAAACGGTCGTTGCAAATAGTTCCTTGCGCTTTTTCTTGTCTTCCCCGCTGCTGTTCAGCGAATGGGATGTGAGCCAGAAGATCGTGTCGCCGATGCGGGCACCGCCTTCGATATCAGTCACATCGTCGACCGCGAACTGTGTGACCGGTTTCGGTTTCCCCCGCTGATAGATCATGATCGCGGAGAAATCGTCGCTTGCGACCGCCACATGCGACGCATCGACCAAGGCTGCGGCCGAGGCCTCGCAAATGCCTTGATATGTGTGGCCCGCCGCATTGGCCGTCAGCGGGCCAACGAGCGACGAAAACAGGGCCAAAAGGATCACGCGGCTGCTATTGCTCATGCGGCAAGTCCCCCGTCTCGGCGCGCAACCTCCCGGTGAGGTGGCAATTCTGTAATTAAACTCTCGCGGAAGGTGCGCGTCAATATAATGTTTAGTCGTTCATCATGCGCAATCCAGTGTGACTGGTTTCATCCATTTATAAATTGTCGATTTTCATAAATGAAATTCATCTGTTTCGCTGAATGTTACGGTAAGTCGGCTCTTTGGCGGTCTATAGAAGTGCTGACGCCATAGTTTTATTCTTTAATGGAGCTTGCCTGTTCTTTCGGTGTCGCACCGGCGAGTCAGGGCTGATAGCTGCAGCTGGTGCAGATCGCGACCGGGCGCAGATCAACCGTGGCCTTTCTGGGCCGCGGCCTCCAGCGTCCTGATCGCCCAGCGCTTCACCTCGCGCGCGTCGGCATCGTCGAGTTGCAAGACATCGCCGGTCGTTTTGCGAGGGGCAGCGGCCGGCGTTCGCCTCGTTCCCTCCTCGGGTTTGGCTCGGGGAGGGGATGGGGAAGAGGGCGTGCAGGGTAATTGATCACCTTACCAAGTCAGCAGAAACCCGTACTGGCAGATGCCGTGGCGCCGGGAGCTCTGGATTGCAGGCGCGACAACAAGCGCAGCGCTGCGGAGACGGCGGGCCTGGCGGATGCCGGGTTGCTGGCGGAGATCTGCTCGCGGCAGGCCTTCAGCCGTCCCGAAACCTTGCCGATTTCGGCATGCAGCGAGGCGTTGCCGGCAGCCGCCGCGTTGGATGAGGCCGTGGCAAGATGGGCGATCAGCAGCTCGATGATGGCGAGGCGTTCTTCCTGCGGCATGGATTCGAAGGGTATCGGCATGTGTTTCTCTTCAGAGCGAACAGGACAGCTCGTTTAAGACGTGCCTCACGCCACCGACGCCCCACGCCACATCCGCCGCCCGCTCGATCTGGGTGTAGAGCGGCACCCATCCTGCAAGGGTGACGTCGCCTTCATGCGCCGATACGAAGATATAGGTCGCATCGATATCGCCTGCGCGGTGAAGCGATGCCGAGACCTCGGATTCCAGATCAGCCGCATTGGCCGGTCTCGAATGCACAAGCTGCAGATGCCGTTCACGCCCGGGCATATCCGTTCTCCTGCGCATCATACTGCCTGCGCGGTGTTGCCCGGCGGCAGGCCTTGGATCGCAAAGCGGCGCTTGACGTATGGATCGGCGACGCCGGGATAGTCGCCGGCGTTCTGAAGCGCGGCCATGAGGATCGTTTCATGGCGGATGCCGCTATCGAACAGAGAAAGGATCTGTGCTGCAGCGTGCACGAACAACTTCGGCTCGGCAGCCTGGTCATATCCGGCTCGATCGAGCATACGGGTCAGCAGGTTCATGTCGTCGTTATCAAGTACGGTTTCGCCGGCCAAAGATACCGGGATTGCGGACATCGGAACTAGATTCAGCAGGATCGTGGAAGACATTCAGTCCTCCTTCCGGTCGGGGCCAGGGTGTGGATGCCCTTAACCAACAGCGCCCGTGAAAATGGCTGCTGACGCGGTCAAGATGCGCCCTTTTTGCTGCCTCCACAATGGCCGGCGAAATTAATAAAAATAAAATATACCTTGTTCTGAACACAAATGTTCCCTATGTTCAGCTCATCGAATTTGCTTCGTCAGCTTCGTTTCTGCGCAAGATGCGCATTGGCTAATCTTTCCTCTCAAGCTCGACCATTTATCGCCTGCACGCAGCGGGCTTGGTAATACTTTGCGATTGAAAGGAAATCGTTCATGAATACTGGTATCGTCAAATTCTTCAACACGGCCAAGGGCTTTGGTTTCATCTCGCCGACCGACGGCTCGCCGGATGTGTTCGTTCACATTTCGGCTGTCGAGCAGTCCGGCATGTCTGCGCTGCGCGAAGGCCAGTCGGTGACTTTCGAGCTGGTCCGTGACAGCCGCAGCGGCAAGAACGCGGCGCAGAACCTCGGTTCTGCATAATCAATCGGCTCGCACCCCGCTTTGACCACGGATGTACTGGCACTGCGGATATGCGAACCCTGGAAAGGTCGGGCCAGTCCCGGCCTTTTTGTTTTCAAGCCGGTTTGTTCAGGAGAACACAATGACGAAGACAGATGCTGCAGCGCTTCTCAGACGTGCCGCGCGCCAAGTGGCCAACACCAGCGGCGGCGGGCACCTGGGAGGCACCAATTTCGGTCAGGCCTTCGATGCAAAGACATCTTCTGCCAAAGACAAGAGCGATAAAACCCGCAGGCCGCCGCGCGGGAAATAACAGCCTGGCGGGTGAGCCAGTCGTACCAGGGGTGTCTGTCGGGGTGAGATCATCCACCTCTCACCCCCTTGCCATCCCACCGCAGCCCGCGCTATATATTGCGGCGATGGGGATGGAGTACCCCCGAAACCGCCCTAGAGGCTGATGACTCCTACCGTGTTGAACCGCGGTGGGAATCTGTCCGGAGCCCGCTGCAAGGCGGGTTTTTTATTGCCCGTCCGAGCTTTTTGGAGCGAGCATGTCATTTTATACCTGCCTCATCATCATGGCCGGCGGCGCCTTAGGCACTTTCGCGCGCTATGCCGTTTCCATCATCGCCATGCCGATCAGCCGGGACATGCCCTGGGGCACTGTTATCATCAATGTCACCGGCTCACTGGTGATCGGCCTTTTCAGCACGCTGACGCTCGCCAATGGCCGCTTTCCGGTCTCGGACAATATGCGCCTCTTCGTGCTGATCGGCCTCTGCGGCGGCTATACGACCTTTTCCTCCTTCAGCCTGCAGACGCTCGATCTGCTGCGATCAGGTGCCGTGGTGCGGGCCTGCATCAATGTGACGGCTTCCGTCGTGCTCTGCATCGGGGCGGTGGCTGTCGGCCATTTCATCGCGACGCGGATCAACAGCGGCGCGCCTGATGTGGCGCAGGTGGCGATCGAGGAGCAGGGGTAAGAAGAGCACATTGCGGCGCCGTCAGCCAGTTCCCGTTCCTTGGCGTCCATCACGCCTTCCGCGCTGTCTCGGAACCCTTTCCAAGCTATGATGCTGGGTCCGGCTCAAGAGGTCTTTTTCGGTTTCGGCTCGAAGCCTGTTGCAGGGCGGCTGGGATGTCGCGGGAAGCGGGTGCAGCTGCAGGGGGAAAGAGATTATCCTGCCCGTGGGAAAACCCATGACAGGTGCAATCGATCCGCCGGGCATGGTGCCCGGCGGATCGAGGGGCCGTTAATTCCCTGTCGAGGTCGGGGCGGAGTAAGACAGGGATTCACGGATCTGGTCGATTTTGCCGTCGGCTTCTCCGACGCCGAGGATGGTCTTGGCCTCTTCGAAGGCTTCCGGGCTCAGCTGGCCGGTGCGCGTGGCGGACTCCAGCGCGTCCTCCAGTGCTGCGTCACCCAGTATCGGGTCATCGATGGCGGGTGCGAAGCCGTTGTCGAGTTCAAACTGGGCATAGGCCGTGGCATAGGCGGCGATCGCGGTCATCTTCGGATCGGACGTGTGCATATAGGCCTTGTAGCTGCGGTTGAGAGAGTTCAGGCCCTTCAGCTCGGAGGCGAGGTTCTTTTGCTTGATATTGGCTGCGGCGTTTTTCGCAGTGAGCGATTTCGTCTTCGCCTCGCCGGATTTGCCTTTCGCTGCGCTCCCGGATTTCGAACCGTCACGCAATGATTTGCCGGTCTGGGAACTGCCGGACTTGTTGCTGCGGTTTTCGTGACTGCCGCTCTGTCCGCCACCGTTGCCGCCGCCATTGCTGCTGCCGCCACCGCCGCCGTTGCCTCCGCCATTACCGCCGCCGTTGCTGCCACCGTTTCCACCGCCTTTTGCCATGGCGGCACTATCGAAGCCGGTGATCGTCAGCGGGCTGGACGCCATGATCATCGAAAGTGCGGCTATGGACGCAAGAGTTGCGATACGCATCCGGGTCTCCTCGCAGGATAATTCATCAAAAATCGTGAGATAGCCGACTCGGGAAGGCGGCTATCGAATGAAGGCGATGTTAGGCGCGAAACGCGGGGCGTGCATCGGACCGAGGTCCGGCATCCACCGGACTATGGTCTTAGAGAGCGGGAGATGGTTAACGGGTTTCGGTGTCGGCTGGCAGGTCGCCGATCAGGAATCGGGTGGCTGCCGCTTCTCTTATTTTCTACCCCTCCATGACTATCAAAACAGGAGGTCTGGACATGGAACTGGAAGATAAGGTCATCATCATTTCAGGCGCGAGCAGCGGTATTGGCGCGGCCGCCGCTCGGCTGTTTGCGGGGAGGGGCGCGAAACTCGTGCTCGGCGCGCGGCGGGCGCAAAACCTCTCAGCGCTGGTTTCCGAGATCAGCAAAAGCGGCGGCACGGCCGTATCTCTCGCCGGTGATGTACGCGAAGGAGCTTACGCGCAGGCCCTCGTCGACCGGGCGCTCGATGCTTTCGGCCGGCTGGACGGGGCTTTCAACAATGCCGGTGTCGTCGGCGAGATGGGCGCGTTTTCGGAGATGAGCGTGGCCAATTGGGAGGCGGTGATCTCCACGAACCTGACGAGCGCCTTCTTTGCGCTGAAGGCGCAGCTGCCGGTCATGAAAGCGCAGCGCAGCGGCTCGATCGTCTTCACCTCGTCCTTCGTCGGATACAGCAATGGCGGCCTGCCGGGCATGGGGGCCTATGCAGCTTCCAAGGCGGGCCTGATCGGCCTCGTGCAATCGGTCGCCGCCGATTACGCGGCCGATGGCATCCGGATCAACAGCCTGCTGCCCGGCGGCACCATCACACCCGCCGGCGGGGAGAATACCCCCGACTTCCTCGACTATATCTCCGGCCTGCATCCGATGAAGCGGATGGCCGCTGCCAAGGAGATCGCGCAGGCGGCGCTCTTCCTGCTGTCGGACCAGTCGAGCTTCATGACCGGCAGCCCGATGATCGTCGATGGCGGCATGTCGGTGCGGCTGCTGTAGCAGAACTGGCCTCGGGCGGTGGTGGCGCCGCCCGAGGCGGGGAATGCGCTGGTGTCCCGGAGGGTCACCAGCGCTTCACGCCGCGCTCAATTCCTGACATATTTGCGGGAGGGACAGCCAACCGTCGTGGATATTGCGTCATGAGTTCGCAGACACGTGAAAAAAGCAACCTGCATGCACCGACCGGGTCCGTTACAGGGCTTTGCTCTGCGTCCGCCACCATGTTTGCAGTCGGAATGGCCTTTCTGGGTTACTGGGGGGTCTATGAACAGGGGAGCTGGCGTACCGTCGATTATCTGGTGATGATCGTAGCCGTCATCGGATTTGCAGCACTTGGTTGCGTTCCCTGGATTGTGACCACACCTGTCGCGGAGGACGAGGCAGACAAGGTGGCCGCCGCCAGGCGAGCGATGGCACTGGGGACGGCGTTAATCTGGACGGCCGTCTGTATTACCGTATTTGCCTGAGCTGCCCTATGATGCGGCGGCAAACAGGCCGAGACCCGCAAGCTGCATCGACGGAGTTAAGCTTGCAGGCGACGGAGACAACGTGGGAGCGGAACATCAGTTACAGCTTTCGAACACCGCAAGCCTCACTTTGGGCACCGGCGCCAATCGCAATTTCCCTCATTCCTGTGACGAGCACAGGAATGAGGGAGGTGGGGATGCGCCGTACACCTCAAGCACCGTTGAGTGGTCGAATAGAGGCTGCACCGCGAGTAAGCCAACGCGATCTCTCCTCACTCCCGCCGCCGCCTGCTGCGCTGCGTGTCATAGAATCCCGGCGGCTTCTTGCGTACCCAGGCGACGAAGGTCTGGATGGCCGGTGAAGGCGTCGCTTATACCTTTTCACGAAAAAGGTATAACCAATTCGCAGCGCCAGCGAAGACAACGGCCATGGCAGCAAGCATCAGCCCGCCGGCAAGCAGGAAGGTCAGTTGCATGCCGGCTGAGATCGCTGCCGGCGCCGCATGGATGAAATCCTGCGTGCCGGCGCCATAGGCGAAGACGGCGCCCATGAGGGATGCGCCTGACATCAGGCCGATATTGCGCGACAGGCCGAGCAGGCCGGAGGCCGTGCCGCGCCGGTCCTTCGGCACGTCGGCAAGGGCTGCGGTGTTGTTGGCAGCCTGGAAAAGCTGGTAGCCGGGTGTGAGCACAATGATGGCGGCGATATAGCCCGCGACGCCCGAAAGCTCAGGCAGGATCGCCAGCAGGAAAGCGCCGGCGGCGAGCATCGCAAGGCCGATCGAAAGCACCCGTCGCGCGCCCCAGGCATCGACCAGCCGGCCGGAGGGCACGCCGCTGGCGATGGAGATGACCGGGCCGACGGACATGACGAGGCCGACCCAGGCGGGCTTCAGACCGAGCGCCAGGCCGAGATAGAAGGGGCCGACCACCAGCGTCGTCATCATCACGGCGGCGACCACGATATTGACGACGAGATTGGGGACGAGGCGCCGTTCCAGCATGGCAAGCAGGCCCGCCGGGCGCGTCTTGCCCCTGGCCCTGTCAGCCGGCAGTGTCGCGATGGCCAAGATCAGTGCAAGTCCCGCCAGCGGAATCTGCACCCAGAAAATGCCGCGCCAGCCGGCAAGCGGGATCAGCGCGCCGCCGAGCGAGGGGCCGAGCGCCGTGCCAAGCGCGGAGACCGTGCCGAGCAGGCCCATGGCGCGGCCGATGCGCGCCTCGCTCGCGCTCTCGCGCATCAGCGCCATCGAGAGCGTCATCAGGAAGGCTGCGCCGACCCCTTGCGCGGCACGCGCGGCCATCAAGAGCGTCAGATCGGGCGCCATGGCCGAAACCAGCGAAGCGACGGCAAACAGGCCGAGGCCCGCAAGCTGCATGCGCTTCAGCCCATAGAGATCGCCGAGCCGGCCGACGATGACGACAGAGATCGTCAGGGCCGCGAGATAGGCGATGACGATGCCCTGCACCTGGGCGAAGGGCGCCGAAAAATCCTCCGCGAGCTTGGGCAGGGCGATGTTGGCGATGCTGGTGCCGAGCGAGGCGAGCAGCATTGAAAGGGACAGCGTCAGTGTGGCGCCCCGTCTTTCCGTTCGCTCCGATCCGGTCATTTCTGCCTGTTGCATATCGATATCCTCTTGCTTGAAATGTCATTCAAGAGCAGGCTACCAATTCAAGCCGACTTGAGGTCAAGCATGAAATTTCTGGATATCGGAGAGGTCTCCGCAAGAAGCGGAATCAAGCCCTCGGCGCTGCGCTATTACGAGGAGGTCGGGCTCATCACCTCGGTCTTCCGCCACGGCTTGCGCCGGCAGTTCCCGCCCGAGGTGCTGTTGCAGCTGACGCTGATTTCGATGGGCAAGACGGCCGGTTTCTCGCTGGAGGAGATATCGGGCATGTTCGGCAGGACCGGCGGCCCGGACCTGCCGCGCGCAACGCTCCACGAGAAGGCCGACGAAATCGACCGCCAGATCCGCCAGCTCTCGGCGCTGCGCGACACGCTGCGGCACGTGGCCGAATGCCCGGCGCCCTCGCATATGGAATGCCCGACCTTTCGCCGGCTGGTGGAGGTGGCGGGCAAGCGGGCGAGCGCCGGCAAGGCGGCGCGCAAGGGGAAGGGCGGATAAGGGTCGGGGCACGCCCCGATCGGTGTTGCGCTCAGCCGAGTTCCTGGGCGAGCCCGATGAGAATCCCTTCAGGCCCGCGGATGTAGCAGAGCCGGTACGCCTCCATATACTGGACGACTTCGCCGACGAGCTCAGCGCCGCGCGCACGCAGCCTTTCAAGCGTGTCGTCGAGATCATCGACGGCGAACATGACGCGGAGGTAGCCGAGCGCGTTGACCGGGGCGTTGCGGTGATCTGCGACGACGCGAGGGGCGAGGAAGCGGGAGAGCTCCAGCCGGCTGTGTCCGTCCGGTGTGCGCATCATGGCGATCTCGACACGCTGATCGCCCAGTCCGGTGATGCGTCCGGCCCATTCTCCCTCGATCATGGCCCGCCCTTCGAGATTGAGGCCGAGTTCGCGAAAGAATTCAATCGTCACGTCAAGGTCTTCGACGACGATTCCGACATTGTCCATTCGCTTGAGCGCCATGTTTTCAATCTCCGTGGTTGTCGTTTCGATTTACAAGGCGTTGCCTCGTCGAACAAAGAACGTTTGAGGCAGGCCAATGCCGACAGCCATCCACGCCCGATCGGCTGTTTTCCACGTCGCAAGCTTGAAACATGCACCGCCTCGGCGGAAGGTCGGGATGCGGTCCCCCATCGCGGGCAGGCGAGAGGGCGGAAGCAAAAAAATCGAGCGCCGTGTCGGATCGGCCAGATCAGGCCCGTCTTAGAGACATTGCCACAGTTCAATCCAAAGGGAGAATCATCATGCCAAGCACAATTCGCCTTCACCGCGTCCTGGCAACCACTCCGGACAAGGTCTATCGCGCCTTCCTGGAAGCCGATGCCGTTGCCAAATGGCTTCCCCCCAACGGCTTTGTCTGCACGGTCCACCATCTGGAACCGATCGTGGGAGGCACACACAAGATGTCTTTCCGCAACTTCACCACCGGCCACAGCCATTCCTTCGGCGGTGAGTATCTGGAACTCGTTCCCGGCCAGAAGCTTCGCTACACCGACACGTTCGACGACGCCAACCTGCCTGGCGAAATGGACGTGACGGTGACCCTGACGAAGGTTTCGGTCGGCACCGAACTCCATGTGGTGCAGGCCGGCATCCCTGACCTCATCCCGCCGGAGGCCTGCTATCTCGGCTGGCAGGAATCGCTGCGCAACCTTGCCCGTCTGGTCGAGCCCGATATTCAGGAATAGGCGTCAAAACGTAAAGGGAGGCCGGGTCTGCAAAGCTGCGGAGCCGGCCTTTTCCATGTGTGCTTCTGCCCGCTACAAAGGGCGAAAAGGGGTGACGGAGCCGGTTGCGGATTGCGCTTTCGGGGGAAGGGATTTCGAACCGCCGAAGCCCTGCGTGTCCGCTTTTGTTGACGGCAAGCACGATGGCGGGCCGCCCCTGGTAGAGGATGACCCTTTCCGGCTCGGCGGGGCCTGTAGGGTCCGTCACGGGACAGTGTCCACCATATCAAAGTATGATTTCGCCTGCCGGAATATCTGCGAGGATCGCTTCGTCGCTTACAGCATCGGCCCGAAAATCGGATACGGTTTTCGGAAAGCCTGATGCGTAGATTCAAGAGTTAGAGCGTCCTTAGTGCGTCCGAATGGACGCACGGCGCTCTAATGGCAGGAGAGTTCTTTCGATGAAGCAGATTATCACGGTGTCCTTGGCGGCCGGTCTGGTGACAGGCCTGATCGGTTACGATGCCACAGCATCCGGGGAGGCTGACGCCGCGCGCGCGCCGGCCCTGACGACACTGCCCGCCGGTTACCGCGACTGGCGGCTGATCACTGTGGCGCATGAGGAGGGCAAGCTCGACGATATCAGAGCTGTCCTGGGCAACGACATTGCGATCACGGCCTTCCGGGAGGGGGCCGCTACCTATCCCGACGGCACCATCATCGGACGCCTTGCCTGGGATTATCACCCGCTGGAGGAAAGCAAAGCAGCCTTCGGCGCTCCCCAGTCCTTTGTCGCGGGATTGCCCAAGAACGGCGTGCAGTTCATGGTCAAGGATGCAAAGAAGTTCGCCTCGACCGGCGGCTGGGGTTATGTCGAATTCGATGACGGCAAACCCTCCGCTACGGCAATGCCCGAAGCCTGCTTTGCCTGTCACACGGTCGTCAAGGACCGCGACTTCGTGTTCAGCCGGTACGCACCCTGAGAGGCGTATCGTGCCTTTTCCCGCGTCAACGAAGAGATTAAATAACTGTCCACCGTGCAGTGGAGGATTTACTCACCGGAGACCAGAGCAATGTCCGAGAGCCGCATAGGTAGTCTTGCGACGGCACCGCGCACGCCGAGCCCCAGCTATGAGGGCCAGATTATGCCCGAGCGCTTCGCCGGTATGGCTGAATTGAGGTTGGCGAAACCACTCTTGCTGACACAGTTCGGCGTCAATCACGTGCGGCTTGAACCGGGAGCGTGGTCGTCACTCCGCCACTGGCACGCGGTTGAGGACGAATTCATATACGTGCTCGAAGGCACACTGACATTGCTCGACGATAATGGTCTTCATGAGCTGACTCCCGGCATGTTCGCCGCCTTTCCGGCGGGTGAGCCAAACGGACATCACATACGGAACCGGTCGGACCAGCCGGGCAGCTTCCTGGCTGTCGGCTCACGCCGGCCGGGTGAGGAAACGATCCATTACCCCGACCAGAACTTCGGACCGATCCGGAAATAGGGGCTCGGCTCACGTTGTGGGGAAGCTTGATTATCCGCATCGTCCCTCTCTGATCGGCCGCCGATCGATTATCCCCGTATTGCTTGTATGGGGAGCATCCCATGGCAACTGCGGATCAAAAAACAGCCTTCGATCCGGCGTTGTCCCCATTGATGCACGATATCGGCGGATTCCGTGATATAATCCTTCGTTGCCGGCGGCCTCGTCAGCCGTGGCGTTGCGTGCACAGAGGCTTGTCCGATGAGTGAAATGGACGTGCTTTTTTCGGCCCTGCGACAGGCGGCCGACCCCGAGACGGTCGACTGCATCGAAAATGTCGTCAGGCATGGCGCCGATCGAGAACTCAACCGCATCAATGCGCTGGCCTTCGCCGGGGCGCATCATCTCGATGAAGAGAAGGTGATCGCGGCCTTTCTCCATGCTGCCCGCATCGGGGCGTTCGAGATGACCTGGAACGTGCTTTGCCCCGGATGCGGCGGCGTGCTCGACAGTGGTGCCACCCTGAAAACTGTCGATCGGGAATGCTATCATTGCGCGCTCTGCGCGGCCGGTTACGAGCCGACCCTCGATGAAATGGTCGAGGTGTCCTTCACGGTCAGTCCGCGCGTGCGCAAGATCGCCGCCCACGACCCCGACCGGTTGCCTTCGCTCGAATATTACCGCCAGATCTTTTTCAGCACCGGCGTCGACCTGCCTGACAATCTCGAAGAAAGGTTCTCGCACGTCCTTCTGGAGGAGGTTGAGCTGGAGCCGGGCGAGCGAGCGCTCGTCTCGTTGCAGCTGCCGGCGCAATTCGTCATCATCTTCGATGCGGTGACGCATTCGGCGCAGTTCATCGACGTGCAGGGCGAGCCGACGGAGGAGCGACAGAACCTGTCGATGGTCCTCGGCCAAGGCCATGCGGCGAACGAGACGCTTGTCCTGCGCCCCGGCCCGCTGCGGCTGACGCTGGAAAACCACACCGATCGCAGGGTGCTGCCGAATGTCTGCGTCGCGGGAGACGAGCTGCACGACATATTGGGCCACAGGCGACCCTTCCTGACGGCCAAGCGGCTTTTGACGAACCAGAATTTTCGCGACATCTACCGGACCGATACGCTCGATGTCGACCAGCGCCTGAAGATCACCAGCCTGACCTTCCTCTTCACCGACCTCAGGGGCTCGACCGCCCTTTACGAGCGTGTCGGCGATCTCTCGGCCTTCGATCTGGTGCGCACGCATTTCAGGGTTCTGCACGAGATCGTCGCGGCCGAGGCCGGCGCAGTCGTGAAAACCATCGGCGACGCCGTGATGGCGACCTTCCCGAGCCCGGACCGCGCGGTGGCGGCAGCACTTCGGATGCGCGAAGCGATGCTGCAGCTGAACGCCGAACGCGGCAGCGAGGATCTCCTCCTGAAGATCGGCATCCATGAGGGACCATGCCTCGCTGTCAATATGAACGACCGGCAGGACTATTTCGGCCAGACCGTCAATATCGCCTCGCGTGTGCAGGAGCTCGCCGAACCGCATGTGATCCTGACGACGGAAGCGGTGGTCGGCAACGAGCAGGTCACGGAAATATTGCGCGACGGCGGCATCAGCTCGGTGTCGCGGATGGAGGAGCTTCATGGCATCGGGCGGGAAGTGCGGATTTTTGCGCTGTCGTGAGGGGGCTGCGCAATGACATGCCATCGCAGTGAAAAGCCTCGCCGCGTCGTCGGTCCGGTTCGCGAGCGGCAACCAAACGTTTGCCGGGTCGAACGCTAAAAACTTTAGTATTTTCGAAAATAAAAAAATATTTGGCGCCAAACAATGATACGGTGCGCTTGTAGAATAAATTTTTTTAAGAAGAGGCAAATCATGCAGCAATTTTTTCCTGGCCTGACGGGAAGGCAAATCGCAATCTTTCTGATCGAAACATCGGTGCTTACAGCTGCGCTCATTGGCGTCCTTGTTGTGACGATACCTATGATTTGACCAAGCCTAAGCGAGCAGACCGTGCGCGTATTCGTTCTCGCTCAAATGATGATGGGGGCAGGTACCGGAAGTCGTTTAAGCTTTGCGTCACGCCATCCCAATCGGGCGCAGTACCATTCTGCAGCACGTATCCCGCTCCTTCTGTCCGAGAAAGGCCCGTCCAGATAGTGTGGCTTACCCCGAAAGACAATCGCTACTCCTCGTGAGACCTGATCCCACACTATCACCATGTCGGCTTCATATGTCATTGCGACACCATTTGCGGGAGGTGCCCGGTGTGCGGTGGTCTGCTCCGGTGTTGAAGATATAGGACTGTATGAGTGGAATGACAGAACTCGTCATTTTTCACAGGGCACCGGTCGGCAGGTGAGGATATTTGCGCTGTCGCCAGGGGGGCGTCTGCGCTTTGATGTCATGCGAGTTCGAGCGGTTTGCGCTGAGAGGTCGCTCACCATCCGCGGGCTGGCAAAAAAGGGCAGGAGGGTGGGACTTTAGTCCGATTGAAGCTGGCGATCCGGCCGCTAGTTTTTGTTCCGCTGATGACTCCAGGATCAGCGCGAAAAGGGTGTCTTTTTCAGAGTCGGAGCACCCTTTTCGACCCTTTCTCCTGATCAGCCGCCAACACCCCTTGGCGGCTTTTTCGTGCAGGTTCCGCTCAAGCCGAGCGTTGCCCCACAGCATGGACGTCGGTTGCGGCGGCCAGTCTACCCGCCGCTCTCCCCAACCAGCTCCCATAGATCCACCCTCTCAGCCCGCCCCTTGAGCTGCACCAGGCCCAGCGGCCGCAGCTCGAACCGTTCGCCTACCGCGTCGCGGATGGCCGCACTCACCAGGATCGACGTATCGTATTGCTTGTTCAGCCCTTCCAGCCGCGAGGCGACGTTGATCGTGTCGCCCATCGCCGTGTATTGCTGGCGCGAGATTGCGCCGAAACTGCCGACGACGGCGGGGCCGGTGTGGAGGCCGAAGCGGGTGACGAGTTCGGGGCGGCCATTCTCTCTGTTTTCCTCATTCAGTTCATCGATCGCGGCTTTCATGGCGAGCGCGCAGCGACAGCCGTGTTCGGCATGATCAACATCTTCGACGGGGGCGTTCCACATGACGAAGATGGAGTCGCCGAGATATTGCACGACTGTGCCGCCATTGCGTTCGGCTGTTGTGTTCAGGATCTCGAAATAGGCCGACAGCGTATCGACCACGTCTTCGGGCGAATGCTGTTCGGATATGGTGGTGAAATCCCTGATATCGGTGAAGAGCACGGTCACGTCCTGGCGCCTGGCCTTGACCACCGCTTGCCCTCCGGGATTGACGATGCGCCTCACGACTTCGCGCGGCACATAGAGGGCAAACTGGCTGATGGCGTGGCGGCTGGCGGCGAGCGCAGTCGCCAGCGTGTTGATCTCGGTGATCCAGGAATGGGCCACAGGCTTTTCGCCGAAATCGAGATCGCCGATCCGGCGGGCCTCTTCGGCAAGCCGATTGAGAGAGCGACTGACCATGCGCGACAGGGTGACCGAAGCGGCGACACCGGCGATCAGGAAGGCGCTCGCAATCAGCAGATTGTGGAGGAGCAGCCGGTTGGCCTCGGCCACCAGGTCCTCCATCGGCACGACGATTGCGGCGGCACTTCCCTGGAACAGGCCGGACACGCCGACGGGGGCGATCTGCACGAGATAGGCTTCGCCATCGAGCTCGACGCGGGCCAGGCCGCCATTGGCAAAGGCGGGATCGCGCCTGAGCCTTGCCACGGTTTCGACGCTTGTGTCGAAGCCGTTTGCCGTTGAGTCGAAGGTACCTGATGCTCTCGACCATATTTCGATGATCCTGCTCATGATATCAGGGTCGGAATGGGCGACGAGATCATCGCCGGCGTCGATGATATAGGCGCGGGCACGCGGCGAAATCTGGCGCGCGTCGAGCAGGCGGCTGACGGTCTGCAGGTGGATGTTGATGCCGACGACCACCTTGATATTGTCCCGCATCGGTGCTGCGATCGTCAGCGTCGGAACCTTGAGCGTGCCTGCAACATAGGGTCCGACGGACACCGGCACGCCGTCCTGAACGACGGATTGATACCACGGGCGCTGGCGCGGATCGAAGGATGCGGAGTCGACGTCCCGCTCGCCGATCGGTCTTGCCTCGCTGTCGAGAAACCGAAGCGTCGAGATGACATCGGGGCTTTGTCTCTCGGCGATCGTCCTGATCGCGAAGGCCGTCCCGTCAGGTGCTGCGAGCGTCCGGCGAACATCCTGCCTTGCTGCGTTGATGACCTGCAGATACGAGCCATCGGGATAACCGGTGTAGATGCTGGTCGCATTGGGGACGTTTCGCAGAACCTCCAGAAAGAATTGCTGCTTGGCCTCGATATCCTGAGGCGGCGGGGAGGCGAGCTGCGGCAGGGTGGCTGCCAGCGCCACCGCCTCCGTGCCGCCCTGCAGCGTATTGCGATATCCCTCGATCAGCCGCAGGCTCATCCCGCGCATCTGCTGCACGCCGGCGCTGACCGCAGCGTCGCTTCCGCGGCTGAAGGCCAGCCAGATGATCGGCATCGACGTGCAAAGCAGCGATGCGATGACCAGGACGCCGAGATGCAGCCTTAAGGGTTTGGACCAGAGCACGAGATTTCCCCCGGAATGCGGGCGCGTTTCAGCACGCGTTTCATCTCAATACTTGTCCGGCCGTGCAGGAATGAGCGTACCCAGCGGCCGCAGCTAACCGCTTTTTGAGGGCTTGCACAAGGCAGTCATGCGAGCAGGCCTGCACCGCCGACAAGAGACCACCGGCAACACCCGAAGAATTCTTCTGTGGTTGTTCTTGCGCGTTACTCGCGCCAGGCGGGCGGCAATGCTAGAGATCGCCTGCTAACTGGGGTTATCTGATGAAAAAATTCATTCTCGCCGCGGCCCTTGCCGCAGCACTCACCGCTTGCGCGAAAAGACCTGACGCCATCGTCCAGGCCGACATCCCGATGCAGGCCTATACCAATCTCAGCTGCCCGCAGATCGCCAGCGAACATGCCAAGGAAAAGAAGAAGCTCGACGACCTGTCGAAGCAGCAGATCTCGGCGGCCAATGGGGATGCTTTCGGCGTGTTTCTGGTCGGGGTGCCGATTGGGAGTGTGGCAGGCGGAGATAAGGAAGGCGAGGTCGCGGTGTCGAAGGGGAAAGTGTCGGCGATGGAGAGTGCTGCGTTGTCGAAGGGGTGCAAGCTCTAGGCACGGGGCCGAGAGCTGGGGCCAGGCCGTCGGCGCAAGCTGTCGTCGGCTCAGCCACTCCTCTGGTGAGCCATCACTGCCTGTTTCACCGATGTGCGGTTGCCAGTTTCAGGGCAAGCCCGACGAACACGAAACCGGCAATGCGATTGAGGATGACCTGGCTTTTGTCCGACCGCCTCAGCCACTTGCTGATCGAGCCGGCGAGCAGCGAAATGACCGAGAACGAAGCAAGTGCACAGAGGATGAATATGCCTCCAAGCTCCAGCATCTGCAGCACGATGCTGCCGCTGGCGGGCGAGGTGAATTGCGGAAGAAACGCCAGAAAGAAAATGGCGACCTTCGGGTTCGTGACATTCATGACGACACCGCGCAGCACCATCTGCCACATCGGCTTCACCTTGGTCGTGCCCTCATCGAGCCGATCCGGCCGCGCCCGAAAGGATTTGTAGGCAAGATAGACCAGATAGGCGGCACCAACGAACTTCAAGGCGTCGAACGCAAGTTGCGACGTCTGGAAAATGGCGGCAACGCCGAGCGACACGGCGACCGTGTGAAAGACGAGACCGACGCAAAGCCCAATCGTCACGCAGAGGCCGACGACGGGACCATAGATCGCCGACTGCATCAGCACAAAGAGATTATCGGGGCCTGGCACCCAGCACAGGATGGTGGCGGCGGCAGCGAAGGTGATGATGATATCGAGTGACAGCAATGTCGCGACCGAGCTCCGTTGTTTGACTGCTGTTAGCATGGGCAAGGCGGCTGAACCAGCGCAAGCCGGGCGAACGCAGCGTCAATCGAAGCCTTCGAATGGGCATGACACGGAGGTATTGGCGGCTGTGGCCACCGAGGCCAAGCGTGTCGGGATGGCTTCGCAGTGCGATTATTTCTATCGTTTGACAGTCGGCTGCTTCATTCAGGACCGATAAAAATCATTACCGAAAAGCAATTGAGCGAAGCCGAGCAAACTCTTTTTTTGAATACATGGTTGTGGGGGCGAATGATGCGCTCGACCTAATTGAGCGCTATGATTTTCCAGGCCGAATTAATCTGGTGCTGTTCACCTTAGATGCCTCTGAAGTGAGATAATTCGATCCTCTGTATCGATGGGTGCAAATTCAGGAAAGCGCTCCCCACCATGAGCAATGGAGAGGCCGAGCGCGAAGGCGAAGCAACGGTACTTCTAAGGCGTTGTTTCAACTCATCGGGCTCATATCTTTCTGCAGATCGCTGATTTCGCGCTTGACATGTTTTTTGAAGGTTTTTCTTACTTTTTCTTCGGTCCAATTCTTTATTTCATCGATGTCTCTTGCTTCTAGGTCGGCAATGAATTGCATCATTTGATCAACCGTGTAGTCATCGAAGCGCGGGATATATTTTGTAGTCGCGAGATTATATTTTATCTCGTGAAATGTTTTTACAAATGTCTTTGCCTTTCCATATTTCGTAAAATCGGCCTTCTTCCAGAGCCGATCAACGAAGCGATCCAGTCTCTTCAGCTGACCGATATCGTCTGTCATCGAGAAATAGAACATTGCGCCATATCTCTTGCCGTTCACGAAGCAGCCGGTGATCTTAAGGTTCAAACGGCGCATCTGCCGTCGGTCGGAAGGCTTGTATTTTGCGGCAGTGGTGACTGAGACCAATGCTTCCATGATATTGCGATACGAACTCTTGCGGATCGAAACCTTAGCAGGCGTCAGATGATAACCTAGGTAATCCACGCCCGTAGAGAGAGTTTCGATTTTTGTTTTGCTGCCAGGCGTTGGCTCGTGACATGTTAGGCCGATTTTCGCCAGCCGCCTGATCATGAATCTCAGGTTCGCCTGCGCATTTTCGGTTCTACAGATGATCAGGATGTCGTCGACATACCGATAGTATTCGTATTTCTCGTGCGCCTCGATATCAATCGGGGACATATAGATCGACGACAATATGTTCGAGATACTCAGTCCTTGGGGCACTCCGCACCCATTTACGTCAGCGGTTCCCGTAGGTGTTCGAATAGCTGACAGCAACAAGTGCAGGAGCTTATGGTATCGAGTTTTGCTTCGAAGTCGCTTAAGCAGCTGATCGTGTAGAAGGCTCGGGAAAAAATTCTGGACGTCTAACTGAACAAAGGAATAATCATCTGAAAGCGGTTTTATGTACTCTTTTATCTCCGAAATATACTGGTGTGCCAAGGCAGGTTTAGCGTCTGTAAAAATCGTAGATAGAGCGTTGTTGAGCGCTCTTAGACAAACACGATCTCTTACCCCAGCTATTGAAATTTCGCGAGGAGCTTTGCCAGCACCTTTCAAAATCAGCCGCTGTTTATAAGTTGTAAAACGATATTTTTCGTTGAGAACGTTCTTTCTAATCAGTGCGATCTCACGATCAAGATTTCCTTCGAACGCGCTGGGATGAACGCCGTCTCTGCCGACAGTCCCGGATTGGGAAACGCGATCAAGGAAAATGGATTTTAGATTAGCCGCCGAAAACTGATCGTCAAAAATTTGCTTTGCGGTCATCTGATCTATAACTCGTCAGGCAAACGGCCAGAGTAAAAATATTACTGGGCCAAGGAAAAGGAGTGCTAGCAGCATCCAGTATAGCGTGGCACGAGCAAAAAATGAGATAGCCATCGCTGTTGTATAAACAAGCGTTTTTGTTCCGCTAGAAAGAGTCTTTCCCTCCAGCATGATGTGGTTGACTAGCAGGTCGGTATAGTCTCGCGGCGAATGATTAGGGAAATCCATCATGATTTCCCTATACTTTTTCTTCTTGTCAGATTCAGGTAGCTCTTCATCGTAGAGACTCTGGAGCTTGAGATAGCATTCTCGAAATGCGCTTGCCCGTGCCTCAAGACGAAATCCTGCAGCTACGAGAGAAGCAACAAGCACTACGACCGAAGCTGAAAGATTGATCTTGTCGAGAACCGGGTAAGGTTCGCTGTAAAAGTCGGCAAATATTGATAGGATCACTGAGAACAGCGAGTAATATGTAACAGCAAGAAATGATACATTTTGATTTCTAAGAGCCTTTCTCTCAGAGATCATTCTTACTCTCGAGGTAATCCAGATAGTGTCGTTTATAGTTGACCCGGTAGTTGCGTGCATATTCCCCCCACGAGTGGTGGTGCGGGCGCAATATCTCGAAGCAACTAAACACTCACGAAGGAATGTAGCAGACGCCAAGGACAAGCCTTGCTGTATGACCGTGACCCAACTGAGCCAGTGGTTTTATCCACTCCGCCCGCACCGATCAGTATACTTATTCGAAGTCTTACTTATTTTCAACTGTGAGGCGTATTCCGGCGATTTTCTCTAAGTTGGCTCGCGAAGCGTCTGCGCCGCCCACCACGCTACAACCGCGCCACGCTTCTCAAATGCTCCGCGGTCGTCGTCGCAAACCCAAAAAACTCCAGGTATGCCGGTATCTGCTCGAACAGCATATCCGTCCCCACCTGATACCGGCAGCCTCTCTCCCGTGCCGCCGCCAGAAACGGCGTGATCTCCTCCTTCATCACCACTTCGCCCACGAAAGCTGCCGGCGACAATCGCGTCACATCCAGCGGCAGCGGATCATCCTTGCGCATGCCGAGCGGCGTGGCGTTGATGACGATGTCGAATCCCTCCGGGTCGTTTCCGCCGGTCGTGACCTGCATTTCCGGATAGTAGGTGTTGAGGCGGGTCTTCAGGCCGTCCAGCGCCGCCTCGTTGTCGTCGTGGAGGGCGAGGTGGGTGAGGCCGGCGCTGGCCAGCGATGCTGCGATGGCCGAGCCGACGCCGCCGGCGCCGACCATGAGGGCGCTGGCGCCCGCGATCGTCTGGCCCTTGCGCTTGAGGCCGCGCACGAAACCTTCGCCGTCGAACATGTCGCCGATCAGGCGGCCGTCGGCGCCGAGCTTGACGGCGTTGCAGGAGCCGGCGACGCGGGCGTTGGTGGAGATCTCGTCGAGCAGGCCCATCGTGGTGATCTTGTGGGGCATGGTGATCAGCGCCCCGTGGATGTTTGACAGGCGGAAGACCAGCCTCAGGAAATCGGGGTAATCCCTGGGCTTGCAGCCCATCGGCACGACGACGGCGTCGATGCCCTGTTCCTTGAAATAGGGGTTGTAAATCAGCGGCGCCTTGAAGCTCTCCGTCGGGTAGCCGAGATGGGCGATCAGCCGTGTGGTGCCGCTAATTTCGAGCGGGCGTGTGCGCGACGGTTCGGGCATGAAAGCGTCCTTCCGATCCTAATTACGCAGGATTTCGCCGAGGAATTTGCGGGTGCGCTCATGGCGCGGATTGGTGAAGAATTCCGCCGGGGCGGCTTCTTCCACGATCGCGCCGCTTGCCATGAAGATCACCCGGTTGGCGACCTGGCGGGCAAAGCCCATTTCATGCGTCACGCAGATCATTGTCATGCCTTCCTCGGCAAGGCTGATCATCGTATCCAGCACTTCCTTGACCATCTCGGGATCGAGCGCCGAGGTCGGTTCGTCGAAGAGCATCACCTTGGGGCGCATGCAGAGCGCCCGCGCAATCGCCACGCGCTGCTGCTGGCCGCCGGAAAGCTGCACCGGATATTTGGCCGCCTGTTCGGAGATTTTGACGCGGGCGAGCAGCGTGCGGGCGCGCTCTTCGGCTTCGGCCCTGGGCACGCCGAGGGCACGCATCGGCGCCAGCATGCAGTTTTCCAGCACCGTCAGATGCGGGAAGAGGTTGAATTGCTGGAAGACCATGCCGACTTCGCGCCTGATCGCATCGATCGCCTTGGCCTGGTTGCCGAGCAGGATGCCGCCGACGCGGATCTCGCCCTTCTCGTAGGTCTCCAGATGGTTGATGCAGCGGATGAGCGTCGATTTTCCGCTGCCGGAGGGGCCGCAGAGCACGATGCGCTCGCCTTTGTGCACCTCGATATTGATATCGTGCAGGGCCTGGAAGGCGCCGTACCATTTCTCCACATGGCTCATGGTGATCATGGTTTCGCCGGTGGCGGCGTTGAGAGCGGGTGCTGTTGCTGTTGCTGTGGTCATGGTGTTGGTTCCGATCGCAATGTGCGTCATCGTGCATGGGCGGCGTTGAAGCGCCGCTCCAGTCGCGCGCCGATGATCGTCAGCGGGCAGCACATTAGGAAATAGAGGATGCCGACGATGCCGAAGACGGTCAGCGGCTGGAAGATCTGGTTGGAGACGATGTTGCCGGCGCGCGTCAGCTCCGTGAAACCGACGATGGAGGCGAGCGACGTGCCCTTGATGAGCTGCACCAGGAAGCCGATCGTTGCCGGCAGCGAGATGCGGATCGCCTGCGGCAGGATCACATCCTTCATGCGCGAGACATATCTGAGGCTGAGCGCCTTTGCCGCCTCCGTCTGGCCGCGCGGCACGGCCTCGATGGAGCCGCGCCAGATCTCGCCGAGATAGGCGCTGGCATGCAGCGTCAGGCCGATCGCCACCGCTTCCCAGGCATCGAGCTTGAAGCCGATCAGCGCCAGCCCATAGTAGGTGACGAAGAGCTGCATGAGCAGCGGCGTGCCCTGGAAGACGGCGATATAGGCCGAGGTCAGCCGCTCCAGCCACGGCATGCCGGAAGTGCGCGCGAGCGCCACGCAAAGCCCGGCAATGCAGCCGCAGACGAAGCCGACGGCGGAGAGAAGCACGGTCCATTTCAGGCCGATCAGAAGGAAGATGAATTCTTCGCTGCCCATGGTGCCCTCACTTGACCGGATAGGTGAAATAGCGGGCCGAGAAGAGCGCGAAGAGGCGCATCATCAGCCAGGAAATGACGAGGTAGAACACGGTCACGGTGAAATAGACCTCGAAGCTGCGGAAGCTGTCGGATTCGATGCGCTGCGCGACCGATGTCAGTTCATAGGCCGAGATGGCCGAGCAGATGCTGGTCGAGAGCGTCAGCAGCACGAACTGGCTGGTCAGCGACGGGTAGATCGCGCGCAGCGCCGGCTTGAGGATGATCAGCCGGAACACCTGGACCTTGTGCAGGCCGAGCGCCAGGCCCGCTTCCATCTGCCCCTTGGGGATGGATTGCACGCCGCCCCTGATGATCTCGATCGCATAGGCGCCGCCATTGATGCCGAGCGCGATGATTGCCGTCGGCGTCGGGTCGAGGCGAATGCCGATCAGCGGCAGGGCGAAGAAGAGAAAGAAGATCTGCACCAGGAAGGGTGTGTTGCGGATGAGCTCGACAAAGCCGATCACCAGCCAGCGCACCGCCTTGATATGCGAATCCCTCAGCGCTACGCCGCCGACGCCGATGACGACGGCGAGCACCATGCCGCAGAGCGCCAGCAGGAAGGTGCCGAGACAGCCGAGCAGCAGGCTCGGCAACCCGTCGATGACGGGCGTGAAATCCAGTTGATAATTCATGCCGCTTTCGCCGCTCCCACCATGCCGGCCATAGCCTCAATCGCCAGCTCGTAACCGCGGGCGCCAAAACCGATCATGATGGCGGTGGCGATGCGCGAGACGAGGGACTTATGGTAGATCTCCTCGCGGGCATGGACATTGGAAATATGCAGCTCGATCTTCGGCGGATCGAAGGTTTTCAACGCATCGAGCAGGGCAATCGAGGTGAAGGTGTAGGCGGCGGGATTGATGATGATGCCGCAGGCCTGCTTGCGGGCCTGATGGATGCTTTCCACCAGCTCGCCCTCGAAATTCGTCTGGCGGAAGTCGATTTCGAAGCCGAGCGTCTTTGCTCTCGCGAGGCACATCTGCCTGATATCGGCAAGCGTCGTGGAGCCGTAGATGGTGGGCTCGCGCTCGCCGAGCAGGTTCAGGTTCGGTCCGTTGAGGACGAAGATGGTTCTGGTCATGTCGCGCACCTCAAACGGGGCAGGGCTTCAGGCATAGGGATGGCGTGGACGGGCATCGAAATGCCCGCCCCGGTATCCGGATTTTCAGGGCGTTTCGCTCAGCCCGCCGTAAACGGAATGCCTTCCAGCTTTTCCGGGAATTCCGGAACCGGCACCTTCATCCACTTGTCGTAGATCTTCTTCAGCTCGCCATTGGCCTTGATCTTGTCGATGAACGTGTTGATCGAGGCGTTGATTTCCTTTTCGCCCAGCCGCGTGCAGGCGCCGTTATAGAGCTTCTGGAATTCCAGCTTGTTTTCGAATTCGCCGGGGCGGGCCTTTTCGACGCGGTCCATGTAGAAGATGTTGCCGCCGAGCGCCTGCACCTGGCCGGAGGCGAGCGCCTGGACGCTTGCCGCGTCACCATCGAAACGGCGGATCGTGGCGGTCGGCGGCGCGTTCTTCGTGACCTGCGTGTCCTGAGCAGCACCTTTGGCGACGCCGATCGTCAGGTTCGCCATATCCTCATTGGTCTTGATCGAGGCGGATTTGGCGCCGATCAGCACGATGGCATTGGCGACATAGGGTTTTGAAAACTGCACGGCCTTGGCGCGATCCGGCAGCATGGCCATGGTGGCGAAGAGCACGTCGACACGGCCGGTCGTCAGCGCCGGAATGCGGTTGTTCACTTCCAGCGGCACGAATTCCACGTCGACGCCGAGTTCCTTGGCATAGAGTGTGGCGATATCGGCATCCAGGCCATCCTGCTTGCCGGCGCTGGTGACGAAGCCCCATGGCGGGTTGTCGCCCTGGATGCCGACGATCAGCTTGCCGCGGGCCTTGATTTCTTCGGGGGTGACGGCGGCAGCCGGGTTTGCAAGCCCGATGGCGGCCACGAGAGCGGCAGCACCCAGCATGGCGCCACGCCGCGTCAGCAAAGACTTCAGCATTGGAATTCTCCTCCTTTTTGCATGGCCGTCAAAAACGGCCCCACAGTCATCCTCTCCCGACTGTTCGCAACAATGTTTGCCAGAGGGGAAGCCATAAATCAACATAGTTTTTGAAAATCATATGAGACTTTTCATTTGGTCAATTGAATTGAAATCCTCACGACATTCGCCATAATGCCGTCAGGAGGGTCGTCGGCCTCAGCCGATGGCGGCCCGAACGAGGAGGATTGCCTGATATGAAGACCTCGATTGCGACTGTGACGATCTCGGGCGAGCTGCCGGAAAAGCTGGAAGCGATTGCGCGGGCCGGCTTTGACGGCGTGGAGATTTTCGAAAACGACTTCCTGGCCTTCGATGGCAGCCCCGCCGATGTGGGGAAGATGGCGCGGGATTTCGGCCTCGCCATCACGCTCTTCCAGCCCTTCCGCGATTTCGAGGGCATGCCGGACAGTCTGCGCAGCCGCACCTTCGACCGCGCCGAGCGCAAGTTCGACATCATGCAGGAGCTCGGCACGGACATGGTGCTCGTCTGCTCCAATGTCTCGCAGGCAGCCCTCGGCGGCATCGACCGGGCGGCGGCCGACTTCCGCGAGCTCGGCGAACGGGCGGCAAAACGCGGGCTGAAGGTGGGCTACGAGGCGCTGGCCTGGGGCCGCTTCGTCAATGACCATCGCGATGCCTGGGAAATCGTGCGCCGCGCCGATCACGAGAATGTCGGGCTGATCCTCGACAGTTTCCATTCGCTGTCACGCAAGATCGACATCAATTCCATCCGCTCGATCCCGAAGGAAAAGATCTTCATCGTGCAGCTCGCCGATGCGCCGCTGATCGATATGGACCTGCTCTACTGGTCCAGGCATTTCCGCAACATGCCGGGCGAGGGCGATCTGCCCGTCACCGAGTTTACCGAGGCCGTCGCCTCGACCGGTTATGACGGCTTCTTCTCGCTGGAGATCTTCAACGACCAGTTCCGCGGCGGCTCGACACGGGCGATTGCCGCAGACGGCCACCGCTCGCTGATCTATCTCGCCGACCAGATCCGCCGCAAGGTGGAGACGCCGATCGGTGTGGAAATGCCTGCGCGAGCCGCCGTCAAAGGCGTCGGCTTCATCGAATTCGCCACCGATGACGAGGAGGCGGTGGAGCTCGTCGGCATTCTTGAAGCGCTCGGTTTCCGCAAGGTCGCGGTGCATCGCTCCAAGAAGGTGACGCTGTTCCAGCAAGGCGATATCAAGATCATCATCAATGTCGATCCCGAAGGCTTTGCCAATGCAGCCTATGCCGTGCACGGCACCTTCGCCTATGCGATGGCGCTGGTGGTGGACGATGCCGCTGAGGCCTATGCCCGCGCGCTGGCACTCGATGCCGAACCCTTCACCCAGGCCGTGGCCGAAGGCGAACTGCAGCTGCCGGCCATTCGCGGCGTCGGCGGCGGGCTGATCTATCTCATCGACGAGAAGAGCCCGCTCGGCCGTTTCTCCGAGATCGATTTCGAGCCGGTGGCGGCAGCGGACAAGGCCCCAGATGCGGGCCTGCTGCAGATCGACCATATCGCCCAGACCGTCTCCTATGACGAGATGCTGACCTGGCTGCTCTTCTACACCTCGATCTTCGAAACCCGCAAAACCCCTGTCGTCGATATCATCGATCCCGCCGGCGTGGTGCGCAGCCAGGTGATCGAAAACGAGGCGGGCACGCTGCGCATTACCATGAACGGTGCGGAAAACCGCCGCACGCTTGCCGGCCATTTCATCGCGGAGAAGTTCGGCTCCGGTATCCAGCACCTGGCGTTTTCGACCAAGGATATCTTCGCAACCGCCGAACGCCTGCGCGCCAAAGGTTTCAGGCCGCTGCCGATCTCGCCGAACTATTACGATGACGTCGAAGCCCGCTTCGGGCTGGACCCGGAGCTGACCGAGAGGCTGAAGGCGGAGAACATTCTCTATGACCGCGATGGCGAGGGGGAATATTTCCAGCTCTACAGCGGGACCTATGGGGAGGGGTTTTTCTTTGAGGTGGTGGAGCGGCGGAGCTATCGCGGCTATGGGGCGCCGAATGCGATTTTTAGGATTGCGGCGCTGAAGAAGCAGATGCGGCCGGAGGGGATTCCGAGGGATGCGGGGTGAAGTGGGGTTGGTTCGAGGGGATGAGGCGAGGGCGTCGGGTAGAAGCCCGGTCTGTCGTCCGTGCAAAAACCCCTCCCCAACCCCTCCCCACAGGTGGGAGGGGCTTAAACTGCCGCACCCACCTTCTGGATCTTCGACATTGCGGGATGAGTGAGGCGGGTGCCTCAAGTTAGTCCCTCCCCCTTGTGGGGAGGGGTTGGGGAGGGGTTTTCTCTGGGCGCCGTGCATGCCGTAATCCAGCATCGATAAGCGCCGAAAACGGTAGCGAATGTCTCCGGCTTAGAAGGGCATGCCAGCCGCCTTCACCCAATCCGCCCACTCGTCAGCACATGCGCCACCCCACTCTGCACATGCCGCCGAATAACCGCCCTCGCACCTTCCACATCGCGCTTCAGCGCCAGCTCGAACAGCAGCTTGTGATCATCCACCACCGCTTGCCCGCGAAAACTCCGCGCCAACATATGATACCGCAAAAACCGGTCGAACACCGAAGACAGCGTCGCCATCAGCGTCGCCGAATTGCAGGCCGAGACGATCGCCTGATGAAATTCCCAGTCATAGCGCACCCAGTCGACGGTGCGCGAGGCGTCCCCCGCGAGCAGCTTCCTCTCGGCCGCCGCAAGCTTGTGATGGGCGGCGACGATGCGGCCTTCCCATTCCAGGTTTCCGGCGGCAAAAGAGAGGCCGATCGCGTGGGTTTCGAGCACGGTCCTCAAATCGGCAAGCTCCTCCAGCTCCTTGCGTGATGCAGGGCTCACCTCGAAGCCGCGCTGTCCCTCGGCAAGCACGAGGTTTTCCATCGCAAGCCGGCTGAGGATCTCGCGCAGCGACGAGACGCTGATCGAATAATGTTCCTTGGCCTGCTCCAGCTTGATCTTGGCGCCCGGCGCCAGCGCACCCGAAATGATATCCTTCCGGATCTGCCGGAAGACGACGTCGCTGATGGTTTCGGAGGCTTCGGCCGTGGTCTTGAGCATCAGTTTTTCTGTCTTGCGCGGGCCAGCCATGGTCTATTTCGCCTGCTTCGCCGGGGCCGAGAGCAGGCCCTTGCCGAGCGCATGTTCGACACCGCCCTCGATATGGCGCTGCAGGATCGTCTTCGCCGTCTTGCTGTCGCGCTGCAGGGCCGCTTCCAGCAGCTGCTTATGCTCCTCTTCGGCCACGCCGCCGCGATAGGAGAGCGCCACCATCTGGTAGCGCAGATATTTGTCGAAAACGGCCGAATGCGTTTCCATCAGGAGCCGCGAGCCGCAGGCGGCAATCAGTGCCTGGTGGAACTCCCAGTCATAGCGCTTCCAGTCCTCCGCCTGGCTGGTATCGCCCGATGCCATGACCTTTTCCATGCGCGCCAGCTTGTAATGGGCCGAGACGAGCTGCGCCTCCCATTCCACATCGCCCTGCTCGAAGGATTGCTCCAGCGCATGTTCTTCCAGGAGCAGGCGAAGTGCAGCAATCTCGCGCAGATCGGCGACGGAAACCCCCGCCACCTCAAAACCCCGCTGCCCTTCGGCGACGACAAGCCCTTCCGAGGTCAGCCGGTTGAGGATTTCGCGCAGGGTGCTGACGCTGGTCTCATAGGTGCCTTTGAGATTTTCCAGTTTCAGCTTCTGTCCGGGCGCAAGCCGCCCGAAGATGATATCGGCCCTGATCTGCCTGTAACCGCTCTCGGCGACAGTTTCCTCGATATCGTCCTGCCGCATGAGTCTCTCCGAGATTTTGCGTTTTCTCCTATATAGCGGGAGAACTCGGGTGGATTCAATGGGGAATGGAATCGGCGGATAATCGGCTGGTGTGGCAAAATGCTGCAAAGCGGTCGTCTGCCGGATCAATCCTGTTAGAGCGGCATTCACCTAAGGCAAGGCTTGTGAGGTAATGTGTCCCGAAACCTTACAAATGCTTGACTATTTTATCAGGAATGTTTCCATTGTGCGGTGCAGCATAGGAGCAACAATGGAACTCTCGTCAAAACTCGTGAAATCCGTTGCCTACGACCCGTCGACCGGGGTCCTCGACATCGAGATTCGCCTCAAGGGCAATCGCAGGTATTTCAACGTGCCGCCGGTGATCTACGAAAACCTGATCACGGCGGCATCACCTGGCTGGTATTATACGCGCCATATCCGGGATGTGTTTCCACGCTCGATCCAGGGTGAATCCGGACCACTCTCCCAGAAATTCCGATTGTTTTTCAACCGCCGCGGCGAGTTTTCATAAGTCAGGGTTGCGGCGGCTCTGCGCACACAGCCGTTGCACCGCGCGGCCCACAGCGTCTGAACCGGCCGCCGAGAAGGGATTCAGGCGGCTGCGCGGCGCTTGGGAAGAAGCGCGCGCAGCATGACGCGCTTGCCCCAAAGCTCGAATGCAAGATAGGTGCCGTAGGAAAGACCAATCGCCAGCAACAGGTAAGCGCACAAGGCTGCGGCAAATCCGGCCTCGACGCCCAGTGTCGGCAAAAGCCGCCTCGCCAGCTTGGCGAAGAACGGGACGAGCAGCGGATGGATCAGATAAAGCGAGTAGGATATCTCGCCGAGGAAGTAGACCGGGCGATTGCCGAATACGGTTTCGCCGAGTTTTGACCCTTGAGCGATCAGCCACACGACCAGGACGATCAGCACGTAATTGACGAGATCCGTATGGTCCATGTACCAGCTCGCTGCCAGGGCGACGAGCGCGACCGGCAGGCTGTAATTTACCACCGTCATCAGGCCGAATTTTGCTTTCTCAGCCAGCGCATAGCCGACGACGCCGAGCGTGAAGCCGCACAGCGCTCGTGCCAGGGCAAAGGAATGATCCGACGAGACGATGTCCATCGGCCCTTCGATGCCGAGGCCCAACTGCGACATCCCTGTTATCGCAGCCAAAGCGGCGACGACGACAAAGCCGAGGAAGAAGGTTTCCCGCGCCGTCAGAAGTGCAATCAGCGGAAACAGCAGATAGCAGAACAGCTCCGCGCTCACCGACCAGGAGACACCCATAATGGGAGTTGCGTGCAATCCCCAGCCGGTCAGCATGAATATGTTGCAGAACGCATCCCACCCATCAAGGCTGGCATGCTCTGCGCCACTGAAGTTCAGGCTGAGTTTTGCCGTCGCAACAAGCAGGATGGCAACGTAAGCCGGATATATCCGGCAGACACGCTTTATGAGGAAATCCCAGTACTCTGCCTTGTCGAAGCGGCGTGAGAATGTAGACGCATAGTTATAGGCGAGCACATATCCGCTCAGAACGAAGAATGCGTCGACGGCAGCATAGCCCGGACCCATCGAAAAGACCGGCTCGCCGCCAAAACCGCGGGAAAAATGGTAGAGGGCAACAATTAACGCAGCGATACCGCGGAATCCGGTCAGCGCGCGTATTTCAGCTCTTTTTGCCATTGATATCCTCAGGCGCTCTCTGCCTGTGAATACATGGAGAATACATGGGCTGGAACCGGAATCTTCGACAGATCGTCGATTGCTGCACTTGCGTTGCACGATTGCTGCACTTGCGTGGCGCGATTGCCACCAAGTCGTCGGGGCCTGTGCAAAACCGGCCTCCCGCCTCAGCAGCCAAGCGAGATCGGCACCGCCATCCTGCGGATGACGATGCCGATGAGACCCAGGGGGCGCTTTACCTAGACGGAGGCGCGGGGCTTGGTCAGGCCTCGGCCGACATTCTGGCCGGGCATTTCGATCAGGTTGTAACCGACCCAGGCGAGACCGTAGACGATCGGCACCGTGATGACGAGGGAGAGTGCCCAGCGCACCGGATCGGAGACATCAGTCGCCTTGATCAGGTAGGCGATGACCGGCTGCATGACCATGAGATGGATCAGGTAGGCGCCGAAAGACAGTTCGCCCAGACTATGGAAAAAGCCGTTACCCAGCCATGCACCGATCGGCCTTAGAAGCTTTGCCGGAGTTTCAGGCAGGCGGTGCGTATGGATGAAAGCGAAGAAGATCAGGACGAGCGAAATCCGCACGGACTGGTGCAGCAGGTCCTTTCCGCCGCCGAGCGGCGCCAGAACGAGCACCATGGCGATCGTCGCAAATTGGAAGGCCCGAATCCTGTCGGTCCACAAGGCGCCGGCCAGCAGCATGCCGGCGGCAAAAATATGCATCTTGAGCGGTAGGAAGGTCGGCATCGGAAAGGAAATGCCGAGCCGGTTCAAGGCATAGGAAATCACGATACCGGCAAACGAAGCGCCGACAATGCCCTTGATCCAGCCGATGCGGCCGACAACGATAATGATGAAGGGCAGGGCGGCATAAAATTGCATTTCAAGACCGATACTCCAGTCCGGCAGCGCGGTCCTGAAAGCATATTCGGGGCTGAAGCCGTAGAGGAAGGTCACATGCGCCAGATAGTTGGTCAGGCTGCTGTCGAGATAACGGCTGGCCAACTGCGGCTCCACGCCGTTGAAGCCGTCGATGACCATGCGGGCATCGTAAATGAAGGGGCCGAGCGTCAGGGCCGCAACGAGCATCACGTAATAGAGCGGCGCAATTCGGAAGTAACGCCTGACCCAGAAGGTGATCCAGGTGCTGCTCGCTTCCCAGGGCTCCCGCTCTTTTCTGCGCTGATAGTGAAAGACCATCAGGAAGCCCGACAGCATGATGAAGAGATCGACGCCGAGATCCGGATCGCCAATGACAGGCACCGAAAATCCGGTCAGAAGATGAGCATGGCCAACCAGTACCCAAAGAGCGGCCAGGCCGCGCAATCCGTCAAGGCAGTCGACACGACCGCCGTTGCTAACGCTCGTCACACGCAATTCCTCTACTGGGGGTTAGGGAATTTCACTGTTTGCTCGTAGAAATCAGCGAATTTGACCATAGTTTGGGGTGCGGATACAAGTCTTTTATTGCGCTGCAGCACCGAAGCTGCCCCTGATGCCGGTCTTGCTTCCGATCGCGAATCCAGGGCAGTCTGGATTGTTCAGCCGGAGGGGATGTTTTGGCTCACAGCTTCAGATCTTGCCTGCTCGCCGCAATTGCCGTGACTGTTTCGGCGGGCTCAAGCATAGCGGAGGAGGTGCCGGCCTCCTGGAAGAAATCGATGACCGGCGATCCGGCGACGAATTATTACCTCGCCCAGGCGATGAAGCCGCTTGCAAACCCTGATGCTCAGACCTTGAGGGTCGTGAAGCTCGCAAATACGCTCAGCAATCTCTGCAGCGGTGCATCTCTCGACAAGAAAGCGCTCTACGCCTACATGACCGAGACCCGCTTTGCAGATATCAAGGGCAACGCCTATAATGAAGCTGCCTTCCTTGCCGACAGCACCTTCCGCTATTTCGATTACCGCTCGCTCGCCCATCTCTGCGCGGGAGGCGCTTATCTCTTCGGTCCCAAGGGGCATCTCGCGCCGGGATTGCTGAAAGCCGGCCGGAGCAAGCCGAAGATGAGCTACGACTCCCAAAACCCTTTCATTCCCCTGCCGCCGCTGGCGCGGAAATCCTGACCGGAACAGGCGGATGCCTTGCGCGATGCAGCAAATTTAGACAGCATTGGGCATGCCGACTCTCAAGCAGCTTTCCATCGCCTTAGGGCTGTTGACCAGTGATCATTCTCCCGTTCCCAATGAGGACGGCTGGCAGAATTACGTCTGGCGCGTCCACGCCGCGCAGGAATGCCTTGATGTCGAGGATGGATATTGCGTCCTGGTCCAGGACAAATGGGATTGGAAGCGGCCGCAATATTACAGCTTTTCCTTCCGTTTGGACCCGAAGACCAATTCGGTCACATCCCGCATCACGCTTAGAAACGAAGACACCGAGGATGACGATCAAGTGTGCGTCGTTGCGAGCTTCCTCAATGCGGCCGGGCAGGAGGTGGGCATTTTCTTCGCCAACTGGCGCGCGCTCCCCGGCCGGTCCTATAGCCGCGAGGCACCGATCTGGCTGACCACCGATGTCAAGGAGATCGCGACCGTGGCAGTCGGCACGAAACAATGCGACGTGAAGGCGACGGCCGATGCCGAGAATTTTTACAGGATCCGGATGGAACTGAAGCAACGCTGATGGCGACGGGGGCGTTCGCACTTTCCCACTTTTGCTGGAATTACTCTATTTGATGTCGCCGCCTGGTCGCGGAGGCGCAAACCTGTCCCCGGGGCTGCCGATCCTGTCGCCCTTTTTGACGCCGATCGTTCCGGTCGGGCGCGGGTCTGCGCGCTGTTCCGTGCGCTGATCGCTGGGCCATGTCACGATCACGAAAACAAGTCCGAGCACGAGCGCCACGAGTGGCGGTGCGACGAAGATCATCAGTAGATAATGCCGTGGTTTCATGGAGTCTTGTCGACAGGTGAGGCCTTCACCTGGGCAGCGGCTTTCTCAAATCGGTTGCGGTCCGTAAGCACAGGACGGACTTTCCTGTTGTCCATCCTCACTGACGTCCTGCCGGTGCTGCAAACTCGGCAGGTGAAGAACTGTAGTTTGAACCTTGTTCATCGTCCATTACCTAATCCGGCTAGCCATCAGAAGATATAACGGACGTCACACTACAACGCCGCGCGTCTTTTCAGACGCGCAAAGGACGTTGTGGCTCGGGGTTCGAGGCGTTAATCGGCCTCCTGCAATACCGCCACGAGCGCCGGATCGGCCGCGAGCTGCGTGGCGATGTAGTCATTGCCCCAGGATGTCTCGTGCGTCCCATCCGAGGTGAAAGCGCCGCCAAGAGAGACGCGGTCGACGGGAAGGGCAGCCCATGCCCCGGTTTCTGCTGCCGGTGTCGTCGGGTTGCCGGCCTCGCCCCATTTGCCTGCATCCGCGCAGACGACCATGTCGAGCGCTCCGTTCGGGTTTGTGCGAAGGAAGCGGTTGATCCAGGAGCGGAAGCTGGCATGGGCGGCATAACCGGGCCTGGGGACCTGATAACTCGGATCGCTCCAGGTGAGGTTGACCGATGCATCGCCGATCGGAGAGGCAAGGCCAGCGGGCAGATTGACGGTGATCCTGTTGCCGTCGATCGCCCTGATCTGCGCGTAGTTTTTCCAACTCGTGTTGAAGGCCTTCGGAATGAGGCCGGCCACTCCAACATTGCTTCCGACAACGAGTTTTGAAACGTCGGGGATGGTCAGGGTGAGGTCACCGGTACCACTGTCATAGATATAATCCGAAGCTTTGACGTTCGACGTCGTGTCGGGCGTGAGCGTCGGCGGAATGATCTTCACATGCGGCATCGCAGCCCTGTACTGCCTGAAGAGCTTGCGCATCTTGCCGACGAGGGACATGCCGGCGGTCGAGGCCATGTCGTCAGGCCCGATATAGGTCCAGCTGATGTCGCCGTCGACGATGCCCTTGCCGGTGCCGTGGGGCGTAATGGAGCCGGAGGCGCCGCCGGTATCGGCGATATAAGCGTTGCCGTTCGCCCTGCAGGTGTCGTCGACTTCCCAGGTCTTCTGCGACCAGTCCGGGGTCGAGGTCTGCGTCGTATCGTTATGAGGATCGCACGGAAGGAGGTGTGTGGGATTGCACCAGGCGGCGAATTCCATGCGGCGGTCGATACCGGAGATCAGCTGATAGTTATAGCTGTCGGCGCCTCTGGACATCTGGGCGCAACCGAGGCCAAGCTTGCATGCCAGACGCGTGCCCCAACCGGTATTGCCGTAACGGTCGCCGCCGCCATCACCGAAAGTGCCCGAACCGGCCATGCCCTCGTTGGCACCCTGAAGCTTCGAGTTGCCCATCGACATGATGGCAACGGCATCTGCGGGAACGGCGACCCTGATGGCGCCGACCAGCATGGTTCCGGGATTGCCGGTCTGACTGCCATTGGCGGCGTGAAACTTCGTCTGCGTCATCGTCGGGTCGGAGGACACCAGCGAGGTCGTCGAATTGAACGAACCGTCCCGGCGGCCGATGAAGGTCGAGGCATTGACGACGCTGTTGATGGCCTTGTTCTTCACGGAGCCGGAGCGTCCGGCGACGCATTCATGCAGCAGGATGCCGCCGATTGCCGTAAAGGCCGGAATGTCGGCCGGGGCTGCCACCGTGAAGACCATCATGCGCTCCGGCTGGCCCGGAACATATGAATAGATCGCCTTGTTATCCCTGGTGTTCAGGCAGCGATGGCGGCTGGCAAGATCGGGCGAGGATGTCGAACTGTCGTTGAACGGATATTCCATCGACAGCATGAAATCATAGGCTTCGGCGAGATCGACCTCGAGAACCGGACTGCGCGGCGGACGCTCCAGCGTCCAAAGCGGAAAGGAAAACTCGATCAGCTCGCCCGCTTTGATGTCATAGGGCAGGAAATACGCCTTGCGCCGAACGAAGGCCATCTGGGTCGAACCGGATGTATCCTTCTGATAACCCGCGTTCGTGCCGTAGGCGACGGCGCGGCGCACTTTCTGCCCTTCACCATTCCCGGCAGGCATCTGCATGGCGAGCGCCGGCCGGCCGGCCGCCGTCAAAGCGGCGGCAATGCTGCCTGCGGATATCGCCGAAAGGCCGACGATCAGGTTGCGGCGTGTAACGTTCAATGCGAGCCTTCCGTCATCAGGTGTGATCGAGCCGGTCGTCAGCCCCGAGATATCAGCGACAAGGCGACCGGATGCAGCATTGGATGCAATGGTGGCGATGGTTTGGCCGTAACGTCACAGCTCGATGAAGGGCGGGAGTCCCTAAGCGGCTTGCCTGGCGACAAATGATTTTTTTGCCACGACGATGTAGTTTTTCGGAAAACCCGACAGGGTATATTTTTGCTGCGCATCGAGACGATAAAAGACCCGGGCCAGATGCCTGCATGCGATCCGCACGGATGCCAGCAGCGGGACGGCCGCAACCCCCAGCGCGCCTGGAGCGATATTCTTTGCGCCACGCGGCAGATGTTTCGAAGCCGTTTCCATCTGATAGGCCACCGTTCCCAGATATCCCTCCATCCAATCCAGGCTGATGATTTCAAAGCCCGCATTTCCGAGGAGATGGCGCCACGCAAACTGCGTGTATCTGAAGAAGTCGTAGGGTTGCTCATGCTCCTCGTAGAAAAGCGGCGCAGAGCAGATCATCGTCCCGCCATCTTTGAGGACGCGGTGCATTTCCTGAAGCACGGCAACCGGGTCCGACAGATGCTCCAGGACCTGATTCAGCACGATGGCATCGAACCTGGCTTCCGCGACGGGAATGCTTGAAAGGTCGCATACATAGGTGGATTTCGCATATTCCTTGTCGACCATTTCGAAATCGGCGGCCTCGTAAATGCAATGGTCGAAAAGGTGCCTATAGGGCTGGCTTCCGGCTCCCGCATCAAGCACGATCGACCCCGCGGGCAAGCTCCTTGCAAATTCCTCGTTGTGTCGTCCAAGCCAGATTCTCGAAGAGTTCATCACATCCTCCAGCGATCCGTTCATGTCCTCCAGCGACCCGATCGCGCCACGGTAGCACCGGCAGGTTCCTGGTCAATCGGTTTTGCGTGGTTTGCGCGAGGTGAACTGGCACGGCCTATGGATGTTTAGTCCGTTCGTTGGGTTGGCTGGTATTTCGTCCACTCACCCCGGAGCCTTTCGTAATCCACAATCGCCTTAGCGAGATATTCTTGCTGCTCTTCAGGCGGAATATCAACAAATAGCACCTTTTCAGTTCTCTCTGGCCACCCCATTACCAGATCAAAAATGCGAAGCGCTTCGACCTCTGCTAAGAGCATGGCATCATACAGTGTTTCCTTAGTTTCGAACGATCCTTCTTGAAGTATCTGCCGTATGGCTAACCGATGCCTTATTTCGCGAGGAAGGTACTGATCGCTCTCATGCCCGAAGGTCGAGGCATTTACGCGCATTTTGAGAAATAACGTCGACGCCACGAAAGCTGAAAATTGGGAACTTTTGCTGTACGCTGCATTTCCAAGCTGAGCCCCTTTGATCCAAGCATATGTCAGGCACGTCATGCGTTCGCGCAGCCAACGATGAGCGGTTTCGTCAGCCTGAATTTCGCAACTTCGAGAATACGCTGCGTCAGCCTTGAACCGTTGCGGCTCCATTCGCATGAAGTTGATGTGCCCCTCGGTGATGTGCGCGGTTTCATGAAATAGCAATAAGTCCCATGCAACTTCAATCAAAGCTAGGAACAGGTCAGTCCTTTGCTCGTCGAGATCGAGATCCGCCGGAATTGTGTTGAGTACGGCTTCAATCCTCTCCAGTTCAGGGATCCACCTGTGTGTAATTCCGCTTGGCTGAGGGTTTGGTATCTCGACCCCATTAATTGAACCTGCGCAACGCGCAACGCCGAAAAAGTACCTCGTTATGAACTCAATGAGATCCTTCGAAACGAGTATCGCGTAGGATTGCCGACCATCAGGATCCGGCGTGGCCGTGGTGCGTATTCGAAGGTTGTTGTCACCGGTAATGCGAAGCACAATGCTCACGCTTGATGGAAGCATGCTTAGCGTACGCTCGTTCATCAGAGCGAATTGATAATGAAGGTATTCTTCCGGAATAAAGTCGAGCAATTCCATGTTAAACCTACTGCCGTTGCTATGGATGCTGTAGATTCTCTACTAATCGCTCAGCTGGTTTAAAGATTCCACGATTTGGAGACTTATATTCTAATAGGTAACGGCCTTCTTACGCAGACGCAACGGATGTCGGCTAACAAAAAGACCAATAAAAGTCCGGCTCGCCTAAGCCACCCCTAAAAAGTCACGATTGTCTTTCGGCGTAATTTGCAGCATCCCCAAGTTGCTGGGGATTTTCAAATGCGAACAACTACCGTTGGCGAAACCGCCAAAGACATTTTCCATTTCTTGTCATCTGCGCTTAAGCGTTTCTGGATGATGTACCGGAACGGTGGATACGAGGACGACTGGGCATTCGCTCGCGTCTCCGGCGATGTTACCGATATCAACACGAAGATGCCGATCACCGGCCCCGTCATGCGGAAGGTCATCGATGGCAGGTGGGCTTACCGCCAGATGACCGAATTTGAGCGCGAAGAGTTCGACGCCAACCGCCGTTGGTAGACCAGGCCATTAGGGTCGACGCCAGGGCAGCCGCTTTCGCTAACGTGAGTATGTACCATCGTTGACGGGCGGGAAGGGACCCGCATGTATGCCGCTATCGCGAGAAACCATGTTCGCGTCTGCGCTGTCACGAGCACGAGTTACCTGCTTCCGATAATCGGGCGGCAGGGCATGGCGTTAGCTTCCTGTTACCTTTGTCACAAGAGTCCAAAAAGGTTCTTGCGTAATTTTCGCGCATGAGGTGTATCTTCGCCTTCTGGTTGGGGAGCCTGCATGCATATCAATAACTTCCGCGAACCCGCGAAAGATCCAAACTCTTCATTGATGGGACTCACCGGCCGCGACGGGCCGTTTTTTGCTCCCGCGACGTCGGCACCCGCGTGGCATAGACGCAATCACTCCTTCGTTAGAGGGCGGAACTTTATACAATGTTTTCGGTTCCCTAGTGGACCGCTTGACGTTTGTTCCTCAACCGTTCAGATCGCCGGCGGTCTACCTGTCGCCCGCTTCGGCGGGCGTCTTTTTGCGAAATCCCCCGCCTGCGCAGGCCAGGAGCGCGACACTGTGACGGGCGTCACATGTCACACCAATTTCACGCGACTATGACCTCTCGGCGTGGTTTGTTTCCCTGCCTGATGCGGCTGAGCAGATCAGGCAAGCGGGGCTCGTCCCAGTATCGAGTAGCGCGGCGAGCCCCATCTTTTCGATCATCGGGTGGGCGCTACGCGCCGAACCCCCACAGCGCCACAGGATCAACGTCTTCCATGACCTTGATCTTCGAAAACTGAACGGCTGACGGCGGCGCGGTGCGGTCGCCGGTGATGCGGATCTCGATGCCGACGCGGTCGGCGGTTCCCCAGGCCGGATCCCATCGGAAGGGCTCGGAGATGAGCTTGTAGGTTCCCGAGCGTCCCATACCGAGAACGAAGGTGTCGGAGGAGAGGCGATAGCCGCTGAAGCCGCTTGAGCGGTTTGTCGTGCCCTGGCGGGTCATGTAGCGCAATTCGATGAAAGCCGGCGTGCCGTCGAAGGTCTGGAGCTCGCACATGGCGCGATACCATTTCGTCTGATCGAGGGTGAACGGAACGGAAATGGACTGGGCGACAAGCTCGAAATAGGGGCCGATATCGACCTGAAGCGGGGTGTAGTCGATGCGCTGGGCCTTATAACCTCCGCCTATATCCACGATTGAAGCCACGGCCGAGACATTGCGCACGACGCTGATGGCAACCCCTGTGGCAACTTGTCCAGCGCCGGTGCGGTTTGCATTGGTATTCGCCCATGTCCCGGCAGTGCCGCCGTTGAGCAGCGATATGCCTGATGGAGCGAGGTTGTTGTTGGCCGGGTCGAGGTCGATGAAGGTGCCGGCAGAAAAGAGGTTTTGAATGACCGGAAGAAGGATATCCTCGCCGATGGCGCGGGCAGCTTTCGGGTTCTGATGTATCTTATCGCTCAGATACATGCCGAGGTCAGGAACGCCACCAGGCGCAAGCACCGTATCGAGATCGAGAACCGCGACGATGCCATCGCGGGTGGCCTGCGTGGCGATCCATGCGTTGAAGGCGATACGCATGGCATGGCGGTCGTCACCAGCAGGCCAATCGCCGCGGTATGGCACCTTTACGACAATGGCGAGTTTGCCGGCCTTGCGGATCTTCGACAGGCCCTCGTCGAACTTCGTGATCAGATAGGTCAGGGAGAACTCGCCATCGTCCCCGGATGATAGGGTATTCGAGCCGCCTTCGAAGATCACGGCCTTGAAATCGCCAAGCAGGAAGGCATCGAGACGGGCGACAATGCCACCCAGAAAACCAGCGCCTGAAAAGGCGAGATGATCGGCCGCTTTCGCGTTGTTGAACCCCGAGCTGTTCAGTCCCAGCGGCGACGTCGTGTCGAACCACTGATCGACACGGAAACGCGGGTCGAGACGTTTTGCCCACTCGATCAAGCCGATGCCGATGCTGAAGCCGGCGCGACCCGCTGTGGTGTCGGGGATGTTGGGGTTGAAATCAAGGTTGTTGTAGGCGACGTAGCTGTCGCCGATGGCGCCCAGGAGTTCGCCGGCGGCAAGCGGCGTGCTCGGCAGGGCAACGAATGCCGCGACGGGGCCGATTGATGCGCTCGTGGTTTCGACGGGGGTGGTGTCCGCCATCGCGGTCTCGATCACCCGCAGGTATTTCCCCGTCAGCGTTCCCAAAGCGAATGTCGTTCCCCCGAACGGGCTTCCCGTGTTCGTCCACCCGGTCGATCCGTCATCGGAAACCTGCATCTGCCGGCTGATGCTATCAGGGGCGAAATCATAGGTGGCGGGCTGGACGGTGATCTCGAGCGTATTCATCGGCGTCCCGGTCAGGAAAACATCCGAGAGCGAACTTGGCGCACCGCCTTTGACCGGAATGACCGGCGCGTTGCCATAGAGGCTGCGCCCATCCGATATCCTGACGGCGCCGAGCACGGGCAGGTCGTTATGGACGGTCGCGCCATCGGTGACGATCTCGACGCCGAGGACAGGCCTGTTATCGGCGAACAGGGTGGTGTCGCCCACATCGCGGATGCCGATGACAGGGCGGTTGTTGAACATGCGCGTGCCGTCGGGAACGATGACGACGCCCTGGACGCGCTGCATATTATAGAGTTTCGCCATCGGTGCGCTCTGCCTTCGCTCGAAGAGAAAAAAGAGCGGCCGAAGCCGCCCGAGGTGGCCTGTCAATCGGGGGTGTCAATCGACAGGCTGGGAGGAGTTCTGGATTTCCGGCGGCACCCAATCTGGGGCAGGGCCGCCAAGAGCTTCCTGCACACCGTTGCCAACTGGTTCAGGAGGCGGGGAAGCCCTGACGGGCTTTGCGGCCGGCTTTTTCTCGGCCGGCTCCGCTTCCGCCTTGCCAGTGGATTTGTCACCGGATCGGGCGAGACGCACCCATTTCGGGCGGCGCTTCTCGTCCTTCCAGAGCGCGTCCGGCAAGCTGAAACGCTCGCCGGGTTCGCGCCGGATGCTGCCGAAATAGCCGCGCTCGGTGGCGACGACATCAACCATGCGAGGGAACCCCAGCGGTGAAGCCGGCGGTGATCTTGCCCGTGGTGGGGGCCGTGCCGGTCACGGTGTAGAGCAGGCGCAGGTAAACCTCATCCGTGCCGCGCGGGATATGGCTCGGCGGGATGATCTTGCCGGCCTTGAGATCGGCGAGGTTGAGGGTCGTGGTGATGACCGCCTTCGGCGAGGCGAAGGCCTCGTTGTCGTCGGTCTGGATGGTGACAGCGAGCGAGGTGAGGTTGTTGAAGCTTTCCACCACCTGCATCAGGAAGGGGATTGGTTCGCCCTTGCCGATATCGCGGGTGAGGCCGGCCTTGATCGGGCCGAGATTGATGACATTGGTGCTGGGGCCGGTTGCGGTGATAACCTGCGCGTCCGAAAGCAGCGTCTGCCGGTCGAAAATCATGGGAAGTGCCTTTCGTTAGATAGGGGTTGCCCGCCGCTCAAGACGGCGGGCTTGAGGGAGACGATCAGGCGAGCGCCGGGACGGCGGCTTCGGTGTTGAGGATGGCGTCCGTCTCGCGGATCGGGATGCCGCGATAGAACTTCACTTCCTGGCCCTCGACGAACTGCGTGGTCAGGTGCACGGTGTTCTGCCGGTCGGAGGTCAGCGCGCGATCAGACGACTGCACGTCGAGCACTTCGAGCACATCCTTGTTCATGTAGATGGCGATGCGGCTGGCCTTGGCATTCAGCCGGCGAGACTGCAGGCGGTAGTAGCCCTTGCGCAAGAGCGACCAGAGATCGACGGTACCGGCCATCATGTCGGACACGTCGATATTGGCGACGCGGGCGTTGTAGCGCCAGTCCTTGACGGCAGCGCCGATATGCCAGGTGTAGAGCGTTTCCTTGGCATAGTAGGGGTCGCCATTGGCATCCAGCACGCGCTGCTCGCCCTTGTCGTCGATCTTCACGCCGGCCTTGGTGCCCTTCGGGTAGAGCAGGTGGGTGGCGTGGTCGCCCCAGGTGACGAACCAGATGGAAGTGTTGTCGGCACCGGTGCCGCCGCCATGGACCACCTGGTTGGCGATGTTTGGCTGCGCCGGGTTCGGCAGGTTCGGGTTATAGGCGGCGTAGCGGGCCGACAGTCCCTTGAACTTTTCCGGGGTCGTCGCCGTGTCATGGTAGAAGAGGCCGGAGGCCATTTCCTGGCTCAGCGACTCGATGAAGGGCATGGTGTCGACGAGACGGGCCTTGGCCTTATCGGGTGCCAGATCGAGCAGGCGCATGTCGATTTCGGAGCGGGCATGCACGAAACCCGTCGTATCGTCCACCTGCTGCATGGTGGCCTTGGACTGCTTGATGCCCTGGTAGAGCCGGCCCCAGGAAACGGAGGGCAGGCCGGTGCGCACCATATGGCGGTGCACGGCATCCATGTTGCACTCGACGGCCATCGCGTCGTCGAGGATCGGGTTCTGCTGGGAGAGAAGCTCGATGACGGCGCCTTCGGCAGAGCCTTTGAATGCGTCAACGAGATTGGGGTAGTAGCTGCCAATGGTGGCCATGTCTTATCAGCCCTTCGGTGCGTCTTTGGGAAACATCAGGTGCGCGGTTTCGGCTTTCCTGCCGTTTCCGCCCGCGCCGCCGTTCGGTGGGTTGTCCTCCTGGATCATCGATCCGACCTTTGCGAAAATTCTGATCATTTCGGGGTGGTTGCCGCCGCCGCTGGTATTGAGGTACTCGCGCAGCGCCGGCGTGCCGAGCCGCGAGAGCGCGCGCTGGGCCGAGCCCACGGTGCCGCTCCACTTCGCCCCGCCGATCTCGCGGTCCCGGCGGGCTTCGTCTGCCCAGCCCTGAACGCGGCCGGCCCAGGCTTCGGAAGCCGCCTTGCCGCGGCGGCCCTGGATCTCGATGAAGCGGTCGGCCAGCTGCTGCGCCTGCCGGTTGGTCAGGCCGAGATTGTGGAAATCAGGGCCGAGCGCATCGATCAGTTCCTGATCCACCTCGATGCCCTCGGGCATGGTGAGCGAATAGCGGCCATCATCGGGGACGCGGTCATCGGGGTCGTTGTCATCGGTATCGTCGGGCTTGCCGGTGTCGTGATCGGCGGCGTCGGCATGATCGTCGCCACCGCTGTCACCGTCCGGTGATGCCGCATCGTCCGGAAACAGAACGGTTTCCGGTGCAGCACTTTCGCCGCCACCGCTGCCGGTTCCCTCGGCGCTGTGCAGAACGGCCGGAAAGGGGCTCCTGCTAAGCATCGATATCATGGTCTTCGCCTTCCTCTTGTTCGGCGCGGCTTGCCGCCGCTGCCTTGTCACTTGCCTTGAGATCCGCGATGGCCAGCAGCAGGCGCGGATAGAGCGTCGGGTCGATGCGATCGAGCTCGGCGATCAGCCGGCGGCCGACGCCCTGTTTTCCGAGCGTGTAATGCGTCGCGTTGCCAAGCTCTCCCGCATAGGCCTCCTGATAGACGGCGCATTGTTCCAGCATCCAGAACAGCACGCGCTTGCCGGAGGCGGTCGCGAAGACCTCGCGAAACGCCGTCGTGATTTCGTCTCGCTGAATGGTTTGGGGGATGGATGGTTGATCCTTAAAATGATCCATCAAGCGAGCCCCAGCTGGCGCAGAAGTGCTGCGCCGTTCGGGTTGTCATTGGCATCGGCCAGCACCTGTGCGGCCTTGGCGCCCTGGTTCAGCGCAGGCGCCACCTGCGAGGCCATCTGCGCCGTCTGTGCCGCCTGCATCTGCTGGGCGCGTTGGGCGCGCATATCCTCCACCTTGTCGTCGGCGAGGATCATCGAGGGCGGGGCGCCGATCGCGTCGAAATAGAGATCGATCGCCTCGTCGACATCGAGCTTGTCCAGCGCTTCCGGCTTGACGGCGGAGACCTGGCCCATGAAGGCGACGCCGCGCTCGATCGCGCCTGTCGCAACCGCCTGCTGTGCCTGCGCGAGCGTGGAAATATACTCGACCTTCAGCTCGGTTCCCTGCAGCTCCGGCGGCGGTGGGGGCAGCTCGTCGCGGGCGGCCAGAATATCGAAGGTGCGGTCGATGGTCGGTCCCAGTTGATCGCCGAAGACGTTTTCCAAGACGGGACCGAGCTGCAGCAGCTGCTCTTCCTTGCGCTGGGTCAGCTCGAACTGATTGCGCGGCTGCACGCCTTCCATATTGGTGATGGCGAAGAAGAGATCGGCAAAGAAGGTCTTCTCGATGCGGTTCTGCACTTCCTGGATATCCTCGCGCAGTTCAGCCAGGCTGAGGTTCACCTCCATCGCCGGCCTAAAACCCTTGCCGGTGGGGTCGTCGACATAGTTGACGGCGCCCGGCAGCAGCGAGGCCGGGCTGTTCTGCATCGAGGTCGGCGCGTTCATCGGCGGGCGCACCTTCTTGTCGATGCCTTCGAGCTTTCGCGTCTGCTCCAGCTGCAGCATCCTGATATCGCCGAGCGCCTTCTGGCCGGGCGAGAGCGCATAGTGATCGTCTTCGGAAAGCTCCCAGGCCGGCGCGATGATCGGGTTCGAGTCGAAGCCGCTTTCTTCCAGGAGATCGCCGCCGAGCTCATCGATCCAGTAATTGGAGAGGAAGGCCTTGTTGCGCTTGTCGATCAGTCTGGGGTCGCGGTCATAGCGCGGTTCGATGGCGTGATAGACATCGAAACATTCGCCATATTTCGAGCTGTCATAGAGGCTCCTCAGCCGCTCCGGCACATTGTCGTAGCCGAAGCGCTCGATGATGCGCTGCACGCTCCAGCGGAAGGTGCGGTAGAGCGTGGTCGCCTTGCCCTTGTGATCCCTTGATATCCAGAAACGGCCATGCACCAGCTGCTGTACGCGGATGACCGTCTCCTCGTCTTCCACGAGAATGGCGACGGACTGGCCGAACTGGCCGAGATCGCCATAGCCGATATGGAAGGCGCGGTAGAGGTTCGACGCGGCAAAGACCTCGCGCATCTTGTCCTGCACGGCAGCGAGATAGACTTTGACGGAATCCTGCTTCTTCAGATCGGGATCGAAGGTGGTCAGCCGAAACCAGGGCCGGGCGGGCGAGGTGAGGCCGGAATGCATGCCTGACTTCAGCGTCTCATAGGCATGGCTGCCGGTGCTGTCGATGATCTTGTCACGCGAGCGCGGGCCTTCCCGGTCGGATTGAAGTCTGAGCCGCGTCGGCTCGATATGCTCTGCCAGCGCCCGCCACTCTGCTTCCCAGGGCTGGCGGACCTCCTTCAGTTCCGCCAGCCGGCGGCGGTGATAGGCAATTTGCGTCTCGTTGTCGCGACGAGGATTTTCCATAGATGATGTCAGCCTCTATTGCCCGAGCAGCGTCTTCTTGAGCGTATTGCCCGAGAGCGCCGGCGATTGCGTATCGGCGAGAACAGGTGCGCCCGAAGGCGAGGTGAGGATGGTGGAGGGCACCCCCTTCACCTTGTCGGAGGCGCGTCGTGCGGCGGTGGATTGGGCCGCAGCATAATCGGGCGTCTTCTGCTGGGCGTATTCGGGTGGCGCCTGCGGCGGCTCGGCTTTCGGCGGCGAGGAGAACATGCACATGGGGCATCCGATCGTGAGGTTGAGCGGTTGGAGGAGGGTGGTCTCCAGCCGGTTCGGCGTCGATGGGAGGCAGCCTGCGGGTGAAAGGTTGTGGGGGTGACATGGGGGTGGGGATCTAGCGCTGTGCCGTGTGGCTCACCCCCTCTGCCCTGCCGGGCGTCTCCCCCACAGGTGGGGAGATCGACAAGTGGCCTGACCTTCGCACATCACTGACGTCGCACAGTTTGCAGCGTTGATAGTTTGGGGAAGCCGGCGCCCCCAGCTAATCTCCCTCCTTGTGGGGGAGACGCCCGGCAGGGCAGAGGGGGGTATCCCACGGCACAAGACCGGGAGCTTTTTGCAGGGATTGCGTGTCACAGCACTGCCTGCAAATCAAGGCCGCCACCCCGGCAGTCCTCCCCGCGATGACCACGGTTTCTTGCCACGATCTTGATAGTCCCGCCGCAGATGGTTGGCCGCAACCACACGCGTCGGGGCTTGAAACATGATCCAGAATGAAGTGATCGCCGCAGCGGTAAAAGGCGAAATCTCCACCACTCCTCAGTACTCAGCGCTCGAAATCGCCGATGGACCACGGCAATTCCGATTTCTCGTGCTCTGGAGAATATTGACTTTCGTTCTGCGAGCCCGCTGGAAGCGCGGCGTTCTGTTCTGGTTTCGCTTTGCCGCCCATCCGCTCCTGACCATCAGCTGGTGGCGCTTCCTTGCGGGTTTTGCCGCAGCACGGGCGTTTCCGGCCCCGCATGACGCGTTGCTGCAGAAGCCGCTGTCGAAGTTCCTGGTTTACGGAATGCCCAATTCCGGGCGTCTCGCACGTCTCGTCGAGCATTTCCTTGTCGCGGACAAGATCCTGGCCAGGGAAACCATGATGCGGCTGTGGCAGGGGGAAAGGCTTGAGATCGGCGTGGTGAACGGCCGCAACGAGGCCTATACGTGCCGCATCGCACTGGCCGATCTTTGCGGCGGACGTCACGAGGGTGTCTTCGCCGTCGAGCTTGTCCGCACACGCGACAAGGCCCTCCTATGCACCGGCAGGTTCACATTCCTTCGCCAGGGCGCTCAGGGCGGCTACACCTTCGTCATCGGCAGCATGCAGGGGCCTCGCAATGGAAAGCGGCTGATCGTCGAGGCGACCCGCGATCTCCGAGGCGTTCGCCCGAAGGAGGCGATCCTGATCGTGCTGCAGGGGCTGACTGTCGAAGGCGGCATGCCGTATTTCCTGGCCGTCTCGCGGGCCAGGCAGCCGATACAATATCGCCGCCGCAAACGACGCTCCATGATGCTGTCGGCGATCGATGCGTTCTGGGCCGAGCGCTCTGCCGAGCCCGAAGATGTCTACGGGTTCAGGGTGCCCAAGTCAGCAATCGGCGGAACGGACAGGCGCAGCCGGAGCAAATCGCGTTTCCACATGATTGGCGAATTGTTCCATTGAGGGTGAAGTGTTCCATTGAGGGTGCTTGGCCCCGTGCGCACTATGCCGGACGCAGGTGGATTGCAACCATTGCGCCGCCGCCTTGCCGGTTTGCGAATTCAAGATGTCCGCCATGGGCAAGCGCGATGGCCTGCACCACCGATAGTCCCAGTCCCGTACCGCCCGTTGCGCGAGACCGGGAGGGATCGCCGCGCCAGAAGGGGTTCGTGGCCACCGCATCCAGTCCTTCAGGAAATCCGGGACCTCGATCCAGAAAACGGATGACGACGCTCTCATCCGGCAATTGCTCCGTTTCGCAGCGCAGCCAGTTGCCGTCTGCCGCGTAACGGCAGGCGTTTTCCAGAAGCGCCAGCACGGCCTGGCGAATGCGCGGGGAGTCGACCGATAGGAAGGCGGGTTGCAGACCGGTTTCGAGCGTCAGCGTGCTGGTCTCCAGCATGGGTTTGGCGGATGTCAGCACCGCTGCCACCACCTGCGACACGTCGGTCCGTTCACGCTCCATGACGAGTTTCTGGCCGATCGCCAGGGACAAGGTGCGCAGATCCTCGACAATTCTTCCAAGGCCCTCCACCTGGACCAGGAGATCGGACATCATCTTCCGGTCCATCGGGAAAACGCCGTCGAGCATGCCCTGCAACGAACCCCGCAGGATCGTCAGTGGCGTGCGCAATTCGTGGGCGACCGCCATGTTGTTGAAGCGCAGCCTTTTTTCCATGCTGTCGAGGCTTGCCGCCAGCGCATTGAACGTATCCATAAGACTGGAGACTTCTCGGGTGGCATGGCGCGACGCCGTGACGCTCACTGAGAAGTCGCCGGATTTCAGGCCTTCGGCAGCAGATGTGAGTTCTGCGAGAGGCCTTGCGATCCGCCGCGCCAGAAATATCCCGATGATGGCGCAGACAAGGGCCGAAAGCAGGCCGCAGGTCAGAATCAGGATCTGGAGCTGGAAATCTGTCTGTTCTTCCTGCAGCCCATTGAGGTTGGCGAGGAGGAGCTTGAGCGAATCCTGGTCGGGGACGACGCCATTGTCCAGATCGCGATAAGCAGCCGCGGCTCTCGGCGGCAGGTTTTCAATAATGCTTTCCTCGAGATAGGTGGAATACCAGATGGCCCCGAGATAGGTCATGCCGACGCTGAGAAGCAGCATCACTGCGATGGTGACAGCGGTGACCGTTGCAAGCGGCAGCGAGGGGAGCCTTGATATCTTCATCTTGGATCCGAAAAACGATAGCCAATTCCCCTCACGGCAGGAAAGAAGCCGTTCTGCCCCAACTCTTCCAGTTTGCGCCGAAGGTTGGAAATATGCGTGTCGACAGTGCGCACCAGGGCGTCGCTTTCCGGCAGGCAGGCGTCGAGAATATCGGCGCGCGCGAAAGCCTGGGTCGGATGGCGGATCATATAGGCGAGAATTCGAAATTCGCTGAGCGTCAGGGATAGATGCGTGCGGCGCTCGTCGCTCGTGACAAACGCAGTGTGGCTGGTGAAATCGACCTCTATAGGCCCAAACCGCTTGATGACGTTGGCGTGTTCTCCCCGCGTCCGGCGCAGGACGGCCTTGACCCGGGCCACGACCTCCTGCGGGTTGAACGGTTTGACCACATAATCATCGGCGCCGAGGCGCAGACCAGCCAACCGGTCGATGTCGTCGGCAATGGCCGTCACCATGATGACCGGCGTCGACCCGGCTTGCCGCAGACGCGCGAGCACGTCGAAACCGTCGAGTTTCGGCAGGCGCACGTCAAGCAGCACAAGATCCGGTTTCAGATGGGCATGATGTTGAAGCGCTATTTCGCCGTCGCCGGCGCGAACGGTACGGAACCCGTCACGCAACAAATATCCTTCCAGTATCTGCGCGATTGCCGGTTCATCCTCAACGATCAGAACGAGACTGTTATCCACCCCAATGCCCTGCGGTTGTTCAATTGCCTTTGCCGGCTTTGCCGCCGGACGTCCACCATCGCGGACGGAGGAGATTTCTGCAATTTGCAAGCGCGCTTTTAGCGACCGGCCAACCTGTTCTCAACAGCGCCTTGATCGCTTCCTCGCCATTTCTTGACAATTCGAAACCAGCTTGCCGCCGATTAGAGCGCCGCGCATCCGTCCGGACGCGCAACGGACGCTCTAACCCTTTGATTTGGCGCATCAGGCTTTCCGAAAATCGATTCCGATTTTCGGGCCGATGCTGCAGCTTTCGGAGATGCCGGCATGCGAAAATTTGTGTTCGATTCCTGGAATCCTGCCTCCAGCGGCGTGGGCTTGCCGGCAACGCCATCCGAGGCTGACCGGGCGCTCGCCGCGATCGGCACGTCGATCGTCTGGGTCAGTTTCGTCTTTGTCGTCTTTCCCAATCTCGATCTCATCGTCTCGCGCTGGTTTGCAAGCGGACAGACCTTCATTCTGGCCGACGATCCATTCCTGCTGGCGGTAAGGGATATCAGCCGCCTCGCACAACCCTATCTTATCGGCTCGATGATCGTGCTGATCGCGCTGCAGTGGCTCCTGCCGGGACGAATGCGGTTCTGCCCGCCCGAAAAGCCCTTGTTCGTGCTCCTGAGCTTTGTCGCAGGCCCGCTCTTCACGGTTCAGACGCTCAAGGTTCTCATCGGGCGTGTACGGCCGCGCGAGCTTGCCGAGTTCGGTGGAACCATGGATTTCACGCCGGTGTGGCAGTTTTCCGCCGCGTGCAGCCGCAACTGCTCCTTCCCGTCCGGCGAGGCTTCCGCAGCGGCGGCGTCACTGTCGCTGCTGGTTCTGGTGCCCGCCAGGCTCAGGTGGGCGGCCGCGATGGTCTTGGTGCCCTGCCTCTTGTTCGTGGCATTCAATCGCGTGATTTTCGGCGCTCATTTCCTTTCGGACGTCGTGCTTGGCTGGCTGCTGACGATGTTCGCCATGGCCTGGGTCTGGCGCTGGATGGATGTGTATACGGAAGAAAAGCTTTGGCGGTGAGGGGGAACTGGAGTGGGAGCGTGACGGTGAATGATTGAGGGGCAAGCGGAGCCGGAGAAGCCGCTAAAGTGGAGCGCGCGGCCCCCTCATCCGACCCTTCGGGCCACCTTCTCCCCGCTGGGGAGAAGGGGATGCCGCACCGTCTCGGCGATCTCGAAGCTATTGCGTGGCAAGTCCCCTCTACCCAGCGGGGAGAGGGTTAGGGTGAGGGGGCGCCGGGTACGGCCTTTCATTGTTTTTCCAACAAGATGGGGAGTAATCCAACCCTACCGCCCCAACTCGATCCGTCCCTTCATATTCGGATGATACCGGCAGTAATACCCCACCACCCCATCACCCTTGACCACCATCGACCCCGACTTGCCCGGGGGTATCACCACATCGAAATTCCCTTTCGACGTCGCGGTGTGATCCATCACATCTTTGTTCCGCCAAACGATCGTATCGCCCGGCCGCGCCGTCACCGCCGCCGGCTTGAACTCCAGTTTCTCGATCGTCACCTCGATCGTCGCGGCACCTGCGGCCGTTCCGCAAAGGAAGAGACCGGCCGCAAGGCAGAGTTTCAACACGAACGCCATGGTCATTTCAGCATCGAGGCAACATGCTCGGCATGCTGCTCATGGCCTTCGAAGAGTTTCAGGCCGGTCTCGAGCAGGGCCTTCAGATCCGGATTCTGCGCGGCCGGGATCAGCGCCGTCTTCAGCGCCTCGTTGACCTGCTTGTGGTAGGCGACTTCGTTGTCGACATAGGCCTTGTCGAAGGCCGCACCCTTGAGCTTGGAGAGCTTTTCCCGCTCGGCCTTGGCGGCCGATGTCAGCGACTTGCTGGTATCGTTATCCTCGGGCGTCACCTTCAGCTTCTTGACGAGATCGAGCGCCTGCTTGTTGACGGCTTCGTGGTCGCGGATCATATCCTTGGCGAAGGCGACGACCTCCTTATCCCTGGATTTTTCGACCGCCTGCTTGGCCGCCTCGATATCGATGACGCCGGCCGTATAGGCGATATGGGCGATCTGCGGATCGGTGGGCGCTGCGCCGGCCGATAGCGCCGCGGGGGCGGAGAGCGCGAAGGCGGCAAGGGCGGCGATAAGATGTTTCTGCATCTGGTCCTCCATCCGGCGGCAATGCGCCGGTCGATGTTTCCTACGCAGACTTGGATGCCGGCATCGGGCAGACGTTCCCGAAAAGATTTTTTGAGATATCGGGAACCTTCGCCTTGCCGCGGCATCCAATAGGGAAAAAGGATGAGCCATGGCGCAGCAGGCGGAGATTTCGATAGAAGAGAGAAGCGACCCGGAGCTGGTGGCGATGGCGCTCGCGCGCGATCCCGCCGGCTTCCGTGCCATCATGCGGCGTTATAACCGCCGGCTGTTCCGCATTGCCCGCGGCATCCTGCGCGATGATGCCATGGCCGAAGATGCCCTGCAGGATGCCTATCTCAAGGCATTCCGCCACCTTGCCGATTTCCAGGGTACCAGCGCCTTTTCCACCTGGCTGACGCGCATCGTCATGAACGAGGCGCTTGGCAGACTTCGTAAGGCGCGGCGAACGCCCGAAATGCCCGTCGATACGATGCAAGGCCGCATCCTCGATTTCCCAACCGGTTCGCCGATCGACAATCCCGAGACATCAATGGCGCAGCGACAGATCCTGAAACTCGTGGAAGAGGCGACCGACAGCCTGCCGGAAGAATTCCGCCTCGTCTTCATCGCCAGGGTGATCGAGGAGATGAGCGTCGAGGAAACCGCCGAAATGCTTTCCCTCAAACCCGAAACCGTCCGCAGCCGCCTGCACCGGGCACGCGCGTTGCTCCGCCGCCAGCTCGACGAGATGATCGGGCCGATCGCGATGGATGCCTTTCCCTTCGCCGGCTGGAAATGCGACCGGTTGACGGAGAAGGTGATGAGGGCATTGATGGAGCGGTGAGGGGCTCACTTCGGTTCCGACTGCTGAATGACGGGCGGCGGCGTCTTGCTCTTGGTGCCGCCGCCGTCGAACATTTTCACCGCCAATATGCCGACCACCGATGCGATCATCAGTGCCAGGATTATCATCATGAGCATTCGCATCGGCCGATCCGATCCAGGATATTGCTGGCCGGATAACAATTTAGGATGGAATTCGTTCCTGTTTCGCGTCGCCTGAGGCCGCCAGCGGCCCTCTATTATTCCCGTGTTGGCCCCTATACCCGAACCATGCGGACACGCTTTCCTGCTATTCTTCTATCCGGCCCAGTCTTGGGGAGATCGCCAACCCGAGGAAGACCATGACGGCCTGATTGAACCGGACCACGTCCTCGTCGTCGAGCCGTCCGAGCCGGTCGCCGACCTTGGACTTGGGGACAGTCGTGATCTTGTCTACCATCAGCAGGGAAGGAGAGCGCAGGCCATTTCGTTCCTTCGGCTCGACCGGGAGCCGGAACAGCGGTGCGTCGGTCGGATCCGTGGTGAAGGCGCAAATGGTGATCGAGTCCGTCGCGTCGAAGCTGTCGTCCTGGACGATGACGACGGGGCGCGGCTTGCCCGCATAATCCTTGCCGCCCGCGACGGTCCAGATCTCTCCGCGCTTCATTCGTCGTCCCAGTCGGAGACCGCGTCGATGAACGCCTGATCGGCATGGCCATGAGCGCTGGCGGCCACGGCCAGAGACTGGCGGTGCGCCTCCGACTTGAACGATGATGCACGCACATCCGGCACCCAGATCTGGATCGGGCGCAGGCCCTGCGACCGCAAGCGCTCGCGATGTTCGCGCACCTTCTCGCGCGAGGACTTCGGACTTGATGCTCCAGCCATGACGACACTCCGGAAAGGTTACATGTAACCTACTATGAGATGGATGGTATTGCCAGTGCTTTCAAGGAGGGCAGCGCTTCCCGCAGCAGGAAAAGATGCCCTATCGGCGCCGAACTTTCTTCGATCCCCGGCGTTTCCGGATCGAAGGAGCCCATCATGTCCAGACGCAAATTCAAGAGACTGACCCACCGGCTTCTCGGCCGGTTCGATGACGTTCAATCCCTGCTCGATGGGATCGAAGGCAGCGCTTTGAAGCTGCAGGCGACCTGCGACGACGAGGCCGAAACCGAGGATGTCATCCACCCGACCGTGCAGCCGCCGCAATGGCCGAGGCGTGGAGCAGCACCCGCCGCCCTATAGAGCATTTCAGACGCGCTCGCATTTGCCCGCGAAGAGATCCGCATGGGCGGCAAACAGCGCGCCCAGCCTGTCGATAACAGTGCGCACTTCCGGGCGCTGGCGCTCATCTTCATGAACGGTGATCCAGATGTCATAGGTCAGGCTGTCGATCACAGGCCCGGCGCGGACCAGGCCGGGCTCGGCATCGCCCATGAAGCAAGGCAGCAGGCCGCGGCCGGCGCCGCCGCGGATGAGATGGAGCAGCATCAGCGGCGTGTTCGTCCAGCTGGTGATCCAGTGGTCCGGCTGCCCGAAGGTCCATTTGTCGGCCGGTGTCACCGCAATCTCCGTTCCGAGCGAAATCCAGTTGTGATTGGCGGCGCTGAAAGTGGCGGCCTGATAGGCAGCGTGGGCAACGGAGACCGAACGGCGGGTTGCGAAATTGCCGCGCTCCGGCCGGCCATGCATGATGGCGAGATGCGCCTCGCGGTAGGTGAGATCAAGACCGGTATCGAGCGCCTTGTAGCACATGCGGAACCGGTCTTCCGGCTGCCAAACGGCCGGCAGGTGGCCGGCGATGAACCATAACATCCAGGCATCTGCCCCGGTCGAAACGATCGGCAGGCTCAAAACGTCGCCGCGCCAGTCGGCGATCGTCTCTGCCGCCTGCTGCATGACGAGAACACGCTCGAACAGCGTCTCGCCATCCTCGGCGAGCAGATAGCCAGTCGGGCCGCGCCGGAAGAGCGTGCGCCCCGTCGCCCGCTCCAGCGCCAGCATGCGCCTGCCGATGGTCGGCGCGCTGAGGCCGGTGCGTGCCGCAGCCCCCGTAAGGCCGCCTGATGTCGCGACATGGAAAAAGAGCTGCAGATCGTCCCAGCTGGCCTCTTTCATGGATGAAAACCCCCTTTTATCCATGCGTCTACCTTTGCGGGTGGGTGCGCCTTAGGTCAGTTGCATCTGACATAGATGGAGGCAGGATGATGCTTCTCAACTGGATCATGCTTTCAAACGAGCTTCACAGGCAAAGCCGCCGGCAGAGACAAGACCCGCTCGCCGATCCGCTCGATGCGCCGGAATGGGACGGGTTGCGATGGGCCTTGCCGCTTCTGAGCCGGATGGCGTGGAGACCCTACAAGGCAGATCAGGCGCCGGCGCCGAGGAACCGGGTGAAATGCGCGATGACGGCGTCAGGCGCTTCCTCGGGAATGAAGTGACCGCAAGGCAGGGCTTCGCCCTCGACCCGCTGCGCCCAGTCTCGCCACGGCCCAAGACCATCCACTCTTTTCAGCGTGCCGCGTTCGGCCTACGCGCCTTCGTCGGGAATGTTGAGGACTTCGCCGCAGGCCTTGCAGTGGACGGCATCGGCATCGTGGCGCTGCAGGCCGCAGCGGTGGCAGGCAAAGGTCACCTTGTGCGGCCGCACCACCGCCTGCGCCAGGCGCACGAAGAGCGAGATGCCGACGATCATGGTCACTACCGAGGTGAGCTTGCCGAGCGTGCCGGGCAGTGTGATGTCGCCGAAGCCCGTCGTGGTCACGGTCGCGACAGTAAAATAGAGCGCGTCCACGAAACCTTCGCCGCCCGGCTGGTTGTAGAAGAAGGAGGTGTAGACGAAGCCCGTCACGAGGAAGAGGAAGACCAGGAAATTGATCACCGCGCGCACAACATCGATCGCGTAGCCGCAGCCCATCCGGTGCAGCGCCACCTTCAGCAGCGGGCTTCGTCCGATCGCCCAGAGCCGCATGACGCGCAGGAAGGCGAAGTTGAAGAGCGCATTAGGGAAGAGCAGCGTTGCCAGCACGATGAAATCGATCCAGGTCATCGGCCGCAGGATCCAGCTGCGCAGCGAGGGTGCCGCGATGGCGCGCGCCGCGGTCTCGGCGGCGATCCAGACGGCGATGACGTAGTCGATGACGAGATAGGTGGGGGCGGCGCGGAAATAGGGGCCGAGCACGAAGAAGGCGAGGATGGCGATGTCTACGACGGTAAAGACGAATTGCAGGAGCACGGCCTTACGGCCTTCGCCCCGCTCGATGCGTCGCAGTCCCGCGCGCAGGCTCTTGTGATGCGTGTCGTCGTCGAAGAGATGATCCATGCAGGCGAGATAGCTCGCTTGCCGCAGGTATCAACGGCGGTCAATCCAAGGAGGAATCCTCAGCCGCTCGCAGCCCATGGCTTACTGCTTGCCACGGGCTTTTCTTCCGACGCTGCGAAGCTCTTCCTTGTCGATGAAGTGATCGGTCGCGCCGGGCTCCTTGTCAGGATGGGAGACTTCCACATCGAGCTCATCGGGCAGGTCGAGTGCCTGCTTGGTGTTCATGATGCCAAGTGGCACGCGGCCGTCCTCGGTCTTTGCGGCGACTTCGACGAGCGGTTTTGTCTTCTGGGGCATGAGGCGCTCCTTTTCTCTAAAAACGCAACGCGGGGCAGACTCTCCTGTTCCATCGAGGGGTAGATTCGAGGGCTTGTCCCCAGCGCCACACCCGTTCCCGGAACAAACAGCATCCGCCGGCGTTCGATCTCCGCGAACACATTCAATTCACGGAGGATTTTCAAATGGGTCGCGGTATTCTTCTCTGGCTTCTGGGTATCCCGCTGCCGATCGTCATCCTGCTCGTTCTCTTCATGCGATAGGAGGCTGCCATGTCTCTTGCTGAAGACAGAACAGTTATCGGAGGCTCCGGCCTCGAAAGCGGGCGGACCGGCGTGATGCCGGTCGAATCATCGAAATCGGCCATGGCCTGGGGGCCGATCATCGGCGGCGCCGTGGCGGCGACGGGCATCACGCTCATCCTGCTGCTGCTCGGCTCCGGCGTCGGTCTGACGATGGTCTCCCCATGGTCGGGCGAAAGCAGCTCGGCCACGACCGTCGGCGTCACCGCGGCGATCTGGCTGGTCGTCGTGCAATGGCTGTCCTCGGCCTTCGGCGGTTATCTGACCGGACGGCTGCGTACCAAGTGGGCGGCGATCCATACCGACGAGGTGTTCTTCCGCGATACGGCGCACGGTTTCCTCAGCTGGGCGCTCGCGACCGTCTTCGTCGCCGGCTTCCTGGCATCGTCGCTGACCTCGCTTGCAGGCGCTGGGGCAAGTGCTGCCGGTCAGGCCGCAATGGCTGCCGGTGTCGCCGGAGGGGCCGCCGCCTCGGCTTCGGACACGGATTCGACGGGGCCTGGTCTATCCACCGCCTATTTCACCGATGCGCTCTTGCGGCCGCAGAATATCGGCAATCGCGTCAACGAGGATAATGGCGCGGCTGCTGCCGAGATCTCCCGCATCCTGCTGCAGGGCGCTGTCAACGGCTCGGTGCCGGATGGCGACAAGACCTATATTGCCGGCATCGTGTCGGCCCGCACAGGGCTTTCCGAGGCCGATGCCCGCGCCAGGGTCGATACCGTGCTGAAGCAGATCGACGACGCCAAGGTCGCAGCACAGGCTGCCGCCGACGAGGCCCGCAAGGCTGCGGCGACCTCGGCCTTGATCGGCTCTTTGTCGCTGCTGGTCGGCGCCTTCATCGCCGCTGCGGCTGCCGCGTTCGGCGGGCATCAGCGCGATGAGGAAGAGGATCTGGTGGCCACGAGCCGCGGGCCGCTGGTGTAGAGGGAGAGCGGCGTCTGAAACGGCGCCGCCCTCTCAAAAGGTTGTCACGGCCCGGAAGCCGAAGATCGCCGCATTCTCGATCCGCGAGCCGGGCTTGTCGGGATCGGCTGCATTGCCGCCGGGACGGATGACATATTGAAAGAAGGGCTGGGCCGACAGCCATGGCGTGACGGCAGCCTGATACGTGGCTTCGATCACGGCCTCGGAACTCGGAACCGGCTGCGACGTCCCGGAAAAAGCATTCTCGGCCTTTGCCAGGTCCGACATGCCCGAACTCATGCTGGCATAGGCAAAGCTGACGCCGGCGGTGTCATCGTCGCGGCCAGGCAGAAGCCCCTTATAGGCAAGGCCCATGTCGAAATACCAGTTCATGCTGTTGCGGTCCTGCTGCGGCGCAACCGCGACACGGAAAAATCCATTGAGGCCGTTATCCGTGCTGCCGGGCTCCTGCCAGAGCGTCTGATCGACAACGGCATAGACCGCAAAATTGCCCGAGAGCCGGCGCGGGCTGCCGCTCGACAGGGGATCGGCGAGCGAAACGCCGTTCGATGCGGTGGACAGGCTGTCGAACTTTTCGGAATTGTACCAGGCGCCGATCTTGTAGGTGCCCGGCAAGCCGTAATCGCCCTTTCCAGGCGTATAGGCATAGGCCGCCTCGGCAATCGCAAGCACGCCGTCTCCGAGCGGAAATCCCAGTCCGTTTGCATTGCCGTCAGGGTCCGATCCGGTCGGGCTGCCATTGAAGACGGCGGCCTGCAGGGTCCAGGCATCGTCGGGTTTGACGATGATCTGAGCGCCCGGAACGGCGAAGGGATAGGCCGGGCCTCCGCCTGGAAGATCCGCGGCAAAGATGCCGGGCCATCCGAATGTCGAGTTGACGAAAAGGCTGGCCGTATTGCTGATCGCGAAATTCTGGTCCGCCAGAATTTGCCCGAGCTTCACCGTCACCTTGTCGTTCATGAGGCTCTGCGAGAGATAGAATTCGCCCAGTCTGAAGCCGGGATCGGCCTCGACAGAGGTTGCCGTCAGAAGATTGCCGACATCCTTTCCGGACAGGCCCTGACCCTGGATCGCATAACCGGAGATATGAATGCTGCCGCCGGTCCAGCCTGCCAGCCGGCTCATGTCGAAATCGCCCTGCAACTGAAAAAGACCGTCATAGGCCGTTCCCCGTTTCAGGCCGCCCGATACATTGCCGAGCACATCGCTGGTCTGCGACATCGTGAAGGTGATCCCCTGATCCCGCAGGCGGTTGCGGGCGCCGTGCCAATCGCCGGTCAATGTGGTGTCGGCATAGGATGGCGGCGCCATATCGTCCGCCCGTGCTTCCGCGCCGCAGACAGCAATCGCAAATACGAGGGCGGCGGGTACCTTTTTCATTCTCTTCCCTTTTCCGGAGGCTCTGATTTGGGAGGATGCAAAGGCGCTCACCTATAGCGCCTTTGGCGCGAACATGAGCTTGCCATCATTGGAACGAATCGCGCGGCAGGACAAGTTTGTCGGGGCGGTATGGAAGACTCGGCTTGCCCTGTCGCCAGTTCGATACGCGTTATGCCGTCACGGCCTGGCAAGATGCCAAACGCCTTCGGCGCCGTCGCCGTGGATATCGCCAGGATTGGAATCGAAGTGATAGGTGTAGAGCGGCGAGCCGTTGTAAGCCCACTGGGTTACCCCGGTCGGCCGTGTGACAATGCTCCAGGGACCGGAGGCCTTGGCGCCGGCCGGCGCTTCAAAGGGGGGCCAGGCGAGGGCACAAAGCAGTGTGCATTCGGACTTGCCGGGCTGGTCCTTGTCGAAGGTGTAAAGCGATCGGCCGCTATCGTCCGCCAACAGCTTGTGTTGTCCGCTTGTCACGACCGTGGCAGGCGACATGGGTTTTGCCTCTGCAACCGATAGGGAGATCAGGGCGAGGCCGAACGAGATCACGAGGCTTTTCGTCATTCCAGACATTTTTGGTCCTTTCTGCCGCTGCTCCGTGCCTGAACAGGAGAGGCTCCCGCGGCGACAGGCGGCGACTGTCTTTCAGCCGCATCAGGATCACCGGGTTAGCCGGGATTTGTAACTATACGAAGGTCGAGAAAGCAGTAGATGAAGAGGTGAGTACAAAGTTCGGTGAGCCCGATGTGATCGTCTCTATCGGCGCTCGGCCTCCATGTTTCCCAGCCGGAACATCTGCGCAAAGAACGCTTTGTCGGGCAGGCGGCGAAGCAGGGCCGCAATCGCCGCGCATGCCGCGACCGCGAAGACGAGCCGGCCGGTCAGGACGCCGTGCAGATTGGCGCCGAGCGACATCACCACGATCGTATCCTCGATCACGCTGTGCGCGAAGCCCATGAACACGCAGGAGAGAAAGATCTGGCGCGGCGCCACCGAGCCCGATTGCGCCTCGCGGATCAGCAGCCCGGCGCCGTAGGAAATGCCCAGAAATAGGCCGATCGCCGTCAGATGCCCGGCCTCGCCGCGGATGCCGGCGAGACGCAGCACAGGCGAAAGAGCCTTCATCATCATCTCCATGAGCCCGGTCACCTTGAGGATTTCAAGACCCCAGGACAGGACGAGGAGGATGACGAGCATCCAGACCATGGTCCCGGCAAGGCTCCAGATGTAATCGGCCCAGTCGGGCGTTGCGCTCATCGGCAGCCAGACAGGATCGACCTGATACGAGAGCCATCCCGTCGCCGAGAAAACATGGTGCAGCATGAAGGCATAGAGCAGGCCGCCCGCGATGCGCAGCACCGTCGTCGCGATCATGCCGGGACCGGCCTTCTGGATGATCTTCTGCTCGATTGGCAGACCGTGCGCGAACAGAATGAGGGCCGAGAAAACCGTGACGTCGGCGACGCTGAGCGAGGAAACGGGAACGAGGGTGAAGACGAGGGGAATGGCGCCCCAGATCCCGACCAGCATGCCCGTCAGCCAGGCCAGTCCCAGCTCCGGGGGCAGCCCGATCAGGTTCATGACAGGTGCAAAGGCGGGCGCAACCGCCTTGACCGCTCCCATCCGCGACAGCAGCTCCGTCAGGATGGCAATCGGAACGGTGATGCGGACAAGCACCCAGTAGATGCCCAGTGTCTGGCTGGTGTTGCGCCGGATGAACGACAGGAACGGCATGTGAGACTCCTTTTGTGACGTCTCCATCTGCTAGACCCGTTCGCTTCGAATTTTCGGTCAAAGATTGCAGCGCCTTGCAATTTTATTGCAAAGGCGTGTCTGGCGGATATGCTGCGGGAATGGACCGGATCGACCGAAAACTTCTGAACCTGATGCAGCGCGACGCATCGCGCACGAATATCGAAATGGCCGACGAGGTGGGTCTTGCTCCCTCCAGCTGTCTGCGCCGCGTGCAGCGGCTGCGCAAATCCGGCGTCATCGACCGCATCGTCGCTATCCTCAATCCGGCAAAAGCCGGACGTGGGATCAAGGCCCTGGTGACCGTGGAACTGAAGCTGCACGGCGAGGCGCATATGCGCCGCTTTCTCGATATCGCCATCGCCGAAGAGGCCGTGTCGCAAGCCTATTCCGTCACGGGTGCAACCGATGTCGTGCTGATGCTGCGCCTGCGCGATATGGAGGAATTCGATAGCCTGTGCGAACGTCTTTTCCGCGACGAAAACAATGTTGCCCGCTATTTCACCATGATCGTCATCCGGACGGCGAAAGAGGAGACTGCCATCAGGCTTTGATGGGTTCGCTGGCTGGGTGGCGCCCGAAGGCGAGGGTTCGGCGGCTGTCTTTGATGTTGTGCCGTGCGGAACCCCCCTTGTAACTTGACGTCATCCGCCTGCAGCCTAGCTATAGCTCAGCCCGCGGCAGGCTATTACTCTCAACTCTGGTCTTAAAAGTTGCAAGAGCCGCCGCCTCTGGCCGTGAAGCCATCCTTGCAGGCCATGTTCAAAGGCTCGTTCAAGTTCCGGGCACCGGGGCCACCGGGGGTGCAGGACGAGCAGATCACGGCAACCAAGAGGAAGGCGAAGGCTGCGATTGCCTTATCCAAACGTATCATCGGAAATCCTCCAAATTCACATTCTGCAAAGTCTCGCCGCGGCCCTCGTGTTCAAACGACGTACAAAGCACCTTAGGAAAGCCCGTTACATATGAACCTGGCTCTTGGAAAAGCCGGAACGTGAGGAAAATTAACACGATGGCATGGGATTATTAACAATATAGACTTAACTTATACTGTAGTCCACAAAAATATATCCATCTCTGCGCGAAACTATCTTCGTGTCATTTGGGTTAGATCTTACAGATCGTCTCAATTTCGATCTGAGACCAGAAAACATGGCAAAACGCTTGACTTCGGAGACAGTCGCTCTGTTGTGCGGTGCGGCACGACGCCACCCCTTGCCAAATCAAACCGCTGCACACAGTTGATGAGTTCCTGCGCCGGGACTTTCAGGCGCACAACACCGTCCGATGGGAGAAGAATGAACCGTATCAAGACCTGGCTGAACCAATATGAGCCGATGACGCTCATTACCTTCGCCTGCCTCGCCGGCGGCGTCTTCCTGCTGCAGCAGTTGACGAGCGAGGTGCTGGAGGGCGAAACGCAGGGCTTCGACCAGACGATCCTGCTGTGGCTGCGCCAACCCGGCGATCTCGGCCGGCCGATCGGCCCGCACTGGCTTGTTCATGCGATGGGCGACATTACCAGCCTCGGCGGGGTCACCGTGCTGGCGATCCTGACGCTGCTGGCCACCGTCTATCTGCTGCTCGACCGCAAGACCACAATTGCCGTCTTCCTGTTCCTCTCGGTTTTCAGCGGCTGGCTGGCGAGTACGGGCCTGAAGATCATCGTCGCCCGCGCCAGGCCGGACGTGGTTCCGCATCTCGTCGATGTCAACGATCTGAGCTTCCCGAGCGGCCATGCGATGGTCTCGGCCGTCACCTATCTCACGCTCGGGGCGCTTCTGGCGCGCACGCAGCGCTTCCGCGCCACACGCATCTTCGTCATGGGGGCGGGCATCTTCCTCGCCACCATCATCGGCCTCAGCCGCATCTATCTCGGCGTCCATTACCCGACCGATGTGCTCGCCGGCTGGGTTGCCGGTTCGCTCTGGGCGCTGTTGTGCTGGCTGGTCTCGAAGCGCTTCATCGCGCGGACTGCTGATGAGGCTGAGAGCGAGCGGTAGTGCCCACTCAACTCATTCCCGTCCTCGGGCTTGTTCCGGGATCATCACAGGAATCCAGCCGGCTTGCGTCCGCAAGCCGAAAGGTGCGCGCGAAGAGTTTATCGGGTGTTGAATTTGACAGCCGATGAGCTATTTTCCTGTATTACAAACGGAGGCAAAAACGATGTCAGAACGTGAGCTGTCAGACCCGATCACCATGCGGCTGCCGCTGGATGTGCTATCTGAAATCGAAGAGATCGCTGAAATATGCGATCGCAGCCGAAGCTGGGTCTTCGTCCGTGCTCTGAAATCATATTTAGCCGCAGAGGGGCGCGAGATTATCGAACTCGCTCAGGCAAGGCGGGATATTGAAAACGGGCTGGGGCATGATCTTGACGACGTGATTGACGAAGTCGATGCGATCGTCAAGGGAGCGGCTGCTTGAAAGTCACTCTCTCTCCTAAGGCACGAGAGTACGTAAGGCGAGAAGCTAAATATCTTAAATCGGGAAGTCCCAGAGCAGCTCAACAATTTGCTGATGACATCAAGTGGCTCAGGCAAGGGCTCAGTCGCTTTCCGGAGATGGGAAAGTTCAACGACGAGATTCCCGTTCCTGGAGTTTTACGCTTTGTCATGGGACCATATCTCGTTGATTACAAGATTCTGGGCGATGAGATTTCAATTTTCGCGATCCGTCACGGCCGCGAACGTCCGCCACGCGTTGAGATGGAGGACGATTTCGACCTCGAAGAACCTAGTGCCGATACTCGCTTCGAGTAGTTCCTTCCCTGGTGGCGGTTGCTACCTAATTCCGGATATTTCCCGGCATCCGATGGGATTGTGAAACTGCCGCAGGGTCAGGGTCTCTCGCCGCGTGGACACACGCGGCAGCTGGATTCCTGTGACATCCCTCGTGCCGGCACGAGGAGGGAATGAGGGAGCCACACGCACCACGTTCCCTCGTTGTCGACTTGATGACGGAGGGAGGAAATGCCACCAGCCCGCTTCACTGCGGTTCCAGCGGCCGCTTCGCGCCAAAAGCGGCCATGATATGGGATCGGCATTACGGTGGATGTCATACACCCGGACCCTATCCAATCGGAGTGTATTGACGAGAGCCTTCAATCTGGCGGCGAGGGCGAAGATGTGCGATTATCCGGCAACGCGACTGCTGACATCCAGGCAGACGCGAGGGCAAGCATGTCATTACTGGCCATCGACACTTCGATAGCGGGTACGCCTGTCGCCACCTCTATGGCGAGCAATCAGCGCGGCATTTTTCAAATAACCCAACAGACCGACCTCCTGCAGCACCATGCCGCGAACTGTCACGACACCAGATCGTCCCCGGCCGAGAGGATGGGCATCCTTCTGCTCTAAGAGGCAATACCAATAGGGCCGAGCACGAGCAAACTCAACGGAGGATACACCATGAGTGCCATGAGAAACCTTTGCTTCGGGCTGCTGGCTTCCGCATGCGCAACCGCGCTGGGTGCACCGGCAGTCGCGCAGCAGCAGTCGAAACCCAACATCCTCGTCATCATGGGCGACGATGTTGGTTGGTTCAACATCGGTGCCTATCACCGGGGCATCATGTCCGGGAAGACGCCGAACCTCGATAAGCTGGCCTCTGAGGGCATGATGTTCACCGACTATTATGCCGAGGCGAGCTGCACGGCTGGCCGGGCGAGTTTCATCACCGGTGAAATCCCGTTGCGCACCGGCCTGACGACTGTGGGCCAGGCGGGCGCAGATGTGGGTATGCCGGACAAGGCCTCAACCATCGCCACCGTCCTCAAAACAGAGGGCTACGCAACGGGCCAGTTTGGCAAGAATCACCTCGGCGACTTGAACAAGTTCCTGCCAACTCTCCATGGCTTCGATGAGTTCTTCGGGTACCTGTACCACCTCGATGCGATGTCGGACCCCTACTGGTATTCGTTCCCGGATGACCAGTCGTACCGTGACAAGGTCGGGCCGCGCAATCTGGTGCATAGCTTTGCCACGGATACGGACGACGCGACCCAGCAGCCGCGCTGGGGCAAGATCGGCAAGCAGCGGATCATCGACGAAGGCCCGCTGGCGCCATACCCTGATATGTCCAACGTGCCGAACATGCATGACATAACGCCCAAGGCCAAGTACGACATGGGTACGTTCGACGACGTGCTGGTCAAGGCTTCCTGCGACTTCATGGACAAGGCCAAGACCGAAGGAAAGCCGTTCTTCGTCTGGCACAACACGACGCGCATGCACGTCTGGACGTTCCTGTCTCCCAAATACCAGGCTTTGATGAACAGCCAGACCAATTATGGTCTCGAAGAAGCCGGCATGGCGCAATTGGACGACAGCGTCGGTGCCATCCTGAAATGCGTCGAGGACGCCGACGAGACCGACAACACCATCGTCGTCTTCACGACCGACAATGGCGCAGAAGTCTTTACCTGGCCTGACGGCGGCATGACCCCGTTCAAGGGCACCAAGGGTACTGTGATGGAGGGCGGCTTCCGCGCACCCGCGATCATCCGCTGGCCGGGCAGGGTCAAGCCGGGCACGGTCGAGAACGGTATTTTCTCCGCCCTGGATTGGTTCCCCACGCTGGTGGCGGCGGCTGGTAATCCCAACATCACCGACCAGTTGCTCAAAGGCGTGAAGCTGGGTGACGTGACCTACAAGAACCACCTCGACGGCTACAACCAGCTGGACCTGCTGGAGGGCAATGCGCCGTCCGCACGTCATGAGTTCTTCTACTTCGGCGGCCCTGCGCTGGGGGCTGTGCGCCTCGACGATTTCAAGTATCAGTTCTTTCAGCAGCCGCAGGGCTGGCCCGGCGCAAAGGTAACGACTGATATGCCCACCATGGTCAATATCCGTCAGGATCCCTTCGAGCGGACACCGTCGATTGGCGAGCAAAGCCTCAATGACCTTGGTGGAGGCTACATGAACGACTTCTTTGCTCGCGAGTTCTGGCGCTTCGTGAGCGTTCAGCAGGAAGTCGCCAAACTCGCGCTTACGGCGGTTGACTATCCGCCAATGCAGGATCCGGCCTCCTTCAACCTGGATGCCGTGAAGAAGCAGATAGAGGCGGCGATCAGGAACAAGCCAGGCAACTGATCGAGAATGGGTCAAGACAACGGGTGGCCCGGAGGGGCTGCCCGTCCGTCGTGCAGATCGACAGGCCGTCGAGGCCCGGCAGCATGCGGTCGACGGCGAGCACGTCATATTGTCCCTCATGCCCTGGGTGACGCTGCCGAAGCCGACTGCAAATTATGGATGTCGTCGCCGCATGTTCGGCGTATGATCCTGCCTGGCAATCGGGGGGATTTCCAAATGCTTCATCGCACGAAGATCCGCATGGCGACGAGAACAGTGGCTGTCCTGCTGTTCACCTATTTGCTGCTTGCCTATTTCCTCATTCCCGAGATCTGGATTTTTCACGATGCCGACCGCGTTGCCAAAGTCGGCAACATGGTCACGACGACAGAGCAGGGGATCCCCGGCGACCCCATCAATGTCGGTCTTGTCGGTTCGAAGGAAGAGGTCATCCGGGCATTCGCGGCTGCCAAATGGGATCCTGCCGATAAGATCACCCTGCGCACATCGATCGATATCGGACTGAGCGTGGTGCTTGACCGGCCCGATCTCGATGCGCCGGTCAGCCCGCTGCTTTTCGAGGGCAGAAAACAGGATCTGGCTTTCGAAAAGCCCGTGGGCAGAAGTGCCGACGAACGCAACCATGTCCGTTTCTGGCTGACCGGACAAACGGGCCCGAATGACCGCCCGCACTGGCTGGGCTCGGCAAGTTTCGACCGAGGCGTCGGCTTCAGCCACGATACCGGTCAGATCACGCATCATATCGGCCCTGATGTCGACGCGGAGCGAGACCTTGTCATCGGCGATCTTCTCAAGGCCGGACAAATTCTGTCGAGCTATGAGATCGATGGCATCGGAGCGACCAAGGACGGCCGCAACGGCGGCGGCGATCCCTATTTCACCGACGGAAAGGCGCTCGTCGGCGTGCTTCGAAACCAGCAGCAGTAGGGCGTTTCCTATGCGAAGCGGGCCGCCGTTCGTGCCCGCGCCTTGGCAGCGACTTCCTCGCGGTCGCGAGGCGGTTGAGACGTCTCCAGCGAATTGAGCAATTCATGGGCGCATCTTGCGATCGACGAGACGGCGCTCTTGAAGGCGGCCTCATTGCGTTTCGATGGCCTGGTGGTTCCGCTCAGCTTGCGAACGAATTGAAGCGCCGCATCATGGATTTCCTCGTCCGTCGCCGGCGGATCGAAATTGAACAGGGGTTTTATATTTCGGCACATGCGCTGCTTTCCTTCATCGTCTCACCGCCACGGAAAGGGGCGTGGCGTCATATGAAAGTTAGTCGCGAGAGCGCCAATTGCAACGGACTGCGAGTCCACAAGAACCGCCTTGCGCCGCGCGAGACTTCGGTCGAGCCATTGTCTTCTCCTGATCGACGGGCCTGAGGACTGGCCTCAGGCCCGTTTCGTTCGCGAGTTTGGCGAGGCGCTCGGATCAATTCGGCCCAGGCTGGACGTGCTGAATCGGCTTGCCGTCGACCGCAACGGCCTGGCTGGCGGCGCCGTCGCTCGCGGCCGCCTGGGCTTCCTGAAACTTCTTGATGTCGTCCTCGCTGAGCACCGGACGGTCCACCTTGAGCGTCAGCTTGTTGAGCTTGGCGGTCAGCGTAAACGGCGGCTGGTAGTCGGCGTCGTTGACACCGGTGAGCGTGTCGGAGCCGACGTCGAAGCTCTCGTCCCACTGCAGGATCATCGGCAGGGTGCGTTCCATCTTCTGGGTTGCCACCACGTTGCCGTCCACCTTGAGCGTGCCGGTGCCTGGGCCGCCGACGCCGCTGAAGTTGTTAAAGGCAAGTGTGCCAGCGCCGAGCCCGTCATATTTGAAGTCGAACTCGATCAGATGCTTGCCGGGCGTCAGCGCGTCCGGCCCCTCCCATTTGATCCGCTTCAGGTCGACCAGGTTCCACAGGAAGACGGGTTTGCCCTTGAGCAGATAGAAGCCGTAGCCGGCGAAGCGGCCGCCCGATGTTAGGATCATACCCTCGGCCCCACCCTCCGGCACGTCGATGTCGGCGGTGATCGTGTAGGACGTATTGATCAGCAGCGGCGAGTCGCCCTGCGGCAACCCAACCATCGGGTGAGTATAGACGAACTCGCTGCGGCCGGCAGTGATGTTCGGGCGCGGCGCCACGATGCGGGCCGCCACCGAGGCGTCCATCGGGAAGACCTGATATTTCCGGGCCTCCGCGATGAACAGTTCCTTCATCTCTTTCACCTTGTCGGGATTCTGGTCGGCGATGTCATGGGATTGGCTGAAGTCCTTGGTAAGATCGTAAAGTTCCAGCACCTGGTTGTTGAGCGGGTCGGCGTTGGCTGGACCGAACGCGTCCCACGGAGCGCGGTTTACCTTGGTGCTGAGCAGCCAGCCGTCATTGTATAGCGCCCACTGCCCCATCATCTCGAAGTACTGGGTCTTGTGACGGGTAGGCGCCTTGGCGTTCTCCTTGTCGAACGTATAGGCGAAGCTCGTGCCCTCGATCGGCGCCTGCTTGATGCCGTTCACCGTCTCAGGCGCGGGGATCCCGGTTGCTTCGAGGATGGTCGGCACCACGTCGATCACGTGCATGAACTGCTCGCGCAGGCCGCCCTTGTCCTTGATGCGTGCCGGCCAGGAGACCGCCATGTTCTGGCGGACGCCGCCAAGCTTCGAGGCGTTCTGCTTGAACCAGGTGAAGGGCGTGTCGAAGGCCCACGACCAGCCTGCCGACATGTGGTTGTAGGTCTGCTCGGTGCCCCAGACGTCGTACCACTTCATCTGCACGTCGACCGGCATCTTGTTGATGCCGTTGAAGAAGGCGACCTCATTGGGCGTGCCGAGGGGGCCGCCTTCGGCGCTCGTGCCGTTATCGCCGTTGATGTAGATGATGAGCGTGTTGTCGAGCTTGCCCATGTCCTCGATGGCCTGGACGACACGGCCGATCTCGTGGTCATTGTAGGCGGCGTAAGCGGCGAATACCTCCGCTTGCTTGATGAAGAGCTTCTTCTCTTCCGCCGGCAGATCGTCCCAATTCTGGAGCACGTTCGTCGGCCAGGGCTCCATCTGCGTATCCTGAGGGATGACGCCGAGCTTCTTTTGGTTTGCGAAGATCTGATCGCGAAGCTTGTTGTAGCCCTCATCGAACAGGTGCATCTCCTGTATCTTGTCGAGCCATTCCTTGGTCGGATGATGCGGCGCATGCGTGGCGCCGGGCGCGTATTTCACGAAGAACGGCTTGTCGGGGATCGTCTGGTTGAGGCGGCTCAGGTAGTCGATGGCATCATCGGCCATCCCCGTGACCAGGTTCCAGCCCGGCTTGCCGTCGAAGGGATAGATCTGGGTGGTATTGCGGAACAGGTTCGGTTGCCACTGGTTCGCATCGCCGCCGACGAACCCGTAGAAATACTCGAAGCCCATGCCGGTCGGCCATTTATCGAATGGACCGGCCTGACTGGCGGCAAATGCCGGAGTGTTGTGATCTTTGCCGAACCAGGACGTGGCGTAGCCGTTGTCGAGCAGAATCCGCCCGATCGTGGCCTTGTCCTCGCCGATGATGCTGTTGTAGCCGGGGAAGCCCGTCGACTGTTCGGAGATTACGCCGAAACCGGCCGAGTGATGGTTCCGCCCGGTGATGAGGGCCGCCCGCGTCGGCGAGCACAGCGCCGTCGAATGGATATTGTTGTAGCGCAGACCTTCATTGGCGATCCGATCCATGGTCGGCGTCGGGATAACGCCGCCGAAGGTGCTTGGCACACCAAACCCGGCATCATCCGTGATGATCAAGAGCACGTTCGGCGCATCCTTCGGCGGCACGATGGCCGGCGCCCACCAAGGTTTCGACTGAAGCGCATCATCCTTGATGACGCCGCCGAACGCGGGATCGGGCGCCGGCAATTGCTTGCCGTCGATCGAGGTCGTGGCACCGGGCGAACCCGGCTCAACGGTGACCTGCTGGGCGCTCGCGGTCCAGGCGGAACACGCCAAGGTAGTCGCAGCAATCTGCGTTAGTAGGGCCAATTTCATTCGCATGGTGCACTCCTCTCTGGTTACTGCCATCGGATTGAATCGGCCCCGTCCGACCGGGCCATTGTTGACGCTCCGTCTGCCGCGCTCCGTCATGCAGCCCTAGCACGGCGGCAGCGGATAATAGCCGCAGGCCGGCGGCGGGTAGTAGGGCCGGTAATAGGGCGGGTAATAGGGCCGGTCGTAGGCCGCCGCAGCCGCGCCGTACCAGGCTCCCCGAAAGGCCGTCCTTCGTGCTACACCCGCAAACGACAGAGGCGTCCTCGGCATGCCGATAATGTCGATGAAGATCGATGCCGGGCCATCCGCCTTGGCGAGACTGCCCTCCAGCACCTCCACCTTGAACGTCAGGTTCGTGCCTTCGAGCTTTGGTTCCTTCAGCACGACGACGGCGTCCTCGACGCTCGACGCGTCCTTGTTCAGCACCGAGACGGTGGCGTTCGGCGGATCCTTTTCGAAGCTGCCGCCCTGAGCCCACTCTTCCAGCAAGTGGGTGGTCAGCGCATGGCCGGCGGAGCGGACCGGCCGGTCGGCGAACAGGATCGAGTTGTTGGAAATGCTCGTCAGCGTCAGCGTGTCGCCCTTCAGGGTCGCGCCGCCGGAGTTCATCACGATCAGCGAGGGAACGAGTTCCGTCTTCTGCGTGCTCGAGGTGCCGATGGACTTCGTCGCCGGCGCGGTGATGGCGTTTTCGGCCATCGACGTCGACGATGTGAGAATGCCGAACGTCGCGGCTACCGCGATGGTGCTGATGGTGTGCTTGAGGCTCATTTTTTTCTCCCTGGTTCGAAAGTTAGCTTGTCGATCTTGCCGGTGAACTCGAATGGCGTGTCGTACCGATGCTCCACGAGCGCCACGCCGGTGCGCGTATCGAGGCCGACGTCGAAGGTCTCGTCCTCGGGGAACGTCACCGGGATGCCGTGCCCCAGCGAGTTCGTGGCCACTTCCTTGCCGTCGACGGAGAGCACACCCGTGCCGCCTGTACCAAGTTCGGTGCTCCGCTGATCACGTCCGGAGACGTCGTGGTGCTCGGAGCTCACGGTAGCGTTGCCGGCGTCGTGGCTGCTACCCATCCGTCGTGATAGATCGCGCGGTTGCCCGCGCGCGACGGTGAGCAGAGTGACGTGGAGTGGAAATTGGTAAAGCGCAGGCCCTGGCTGGCGATGCGATCCATGGCTGGCGTTGGAATGACGCCGCCGAAGGTGCTCGGTGCGCCGAAGCCCTGGTCATCCGTCATGATCAGCAACACGTTGGGGGCGCCTTTCGGCGGCACGACGCGCGGAGCCCACCATGGTGTCGAGTCCGACGCCTTTTCGTTGATGACACCGCCGAATTTCGGATCAGGCGGTGGAAGTTGTTTTCCGGTGATCGTGGCGGTGGCTTCGGGGGATCCCTGAGTACCGGTGACCTGTTGAGCCCATCCCGGGACACAACCAAGGGCCAGGAGACCCGCACCCGCAAGCACGCTCCGGCAAATTCTCATGACGGCTCCCCCCGCAGCAGATCAGGAAAATGCGATCGTATATTACAAAAGCTTAAAATACACGAGTTGGCCCGTGCGAAAAAGGCTGCATTCCCTAACGCTTTCGATCAGGTCTTACGATGAGCGCGGAAACTGCCGAATGACGAGAGAGGAGGGAGCGTCGGTGCCACAAGAGGGCTTTGTGCGGGAGGGCAGGTCTTTGGTGGGGGCCACACGGCGCGCCCCTCCATGCAATACCTGAAGCGCTGATGGAGAGAGGCGGCACCCCCAACCTCCCTCATTCCTGTGCTTGTCACAGGAATCCAGCCGGCTTGCGTCTGCAAGCCGAAAAGACTCTTGAAAAACAGTGCCGAAATACGCCACTCTTCAACCATGAAGGGTTACGTCTACATCCTCGCGTCGAAGAGAAACGGCACGCTCTAACCGGCGTGACGCGCGATATCGCGGGCCGCTTGTTCGAGCACCAGAACGAACTGACACCGGGCTTCACCTCGCGCTACGGCGTGAAGACGCTCGTCTGGTTCGAGGAGCACGATCTGCTGACGACGGCGATTACGCGCGAGAAAACGATCAAGAAATGGCCGCGGCAGTGGAAGCTCAATCTCATTGAGGAAATAATCCGGAATGGGAGGATATCTCCTGGCATCTGATGGGGCTGTGAGGTTGTCGGAGGATAAGAGTCTTTCGCCGCGTGGACACGCGGCTGCTGGATTCCTGTGACAAGCACAGGAATGAGGGAGGAAAGGGTGTGCCTGCTCTCTCTTCATCAGCGCTCCAGGCGAGAATATGTCCAGGTTCGGATCATGCCGATAGTTTCAGCAGCCAGGCATCGTGATGCTTAAGGAAGGTCCGCAAGCGGTCGCCATAGTCTCCCCCGACCGCTTCGCGCACGCTCCGGCGCTCGGTCAAGGCTGCGCGCCATTGGGCCGTGCGGGACAGCCCATCGAATATTCCGGTGGGTGCGATCGTGTCGAACACGTCGAAATAGCGGAAAATCGGCGCGAAGACTGCATCGACGAGACTGAACGTCTCGCCGGCGAAAAATGGCCCGGCGCCGAGTTCCGCCTCGACGCGCCTGAATTTGTCGATCAGGGCTGATCGTTTGGCCTCGTAGGCTGCGGCATCCCTGGCTGTCTCGAAGCCCCACAGCTCCGAAAGGATCGAGGAGCCGAACTCCATCCATCCCCGGTGCCGAGCCCGCTTCAGCGGATCGGCGGGATGGAGTGGCGATCCCGGTTGGGTTTCCTCCAGGTATTCGCAGATCACGGCGCTTTCGAACAGCACCGCCTGCGTTCCATCCGCCTGGTTGACGACCAGCAGCGGCACCTTGCCGAGCGGCGAGATGGCCAGGAACCAGTCGGGCTTTGCCGAGAGATCGATAGTGCGGCGCTCGAAGGGCACGCCCTTTTCCGCAAGGGCGATGGCGGCGCGCTGGACATAGGGGCAGAGATGATGGCTGACGAGGATCAGATGTGCATCGGACATGACAGGCACCTTAGAACGCGGGGGAGGGACGAAGCGCATGGCGACCATCGCCAAGCAGGAACTGGGCCAGCGACAGCACGATGAGATAGAACGGATATTCCCAGCCGCCGTTCGGTGCGTTGAACACCCAGCCATTACCCCAATGAGCCCAGATGATCGCGCCGAGCAGGGCAGGGATCAATGCGAGGGCAACCCAGCGGGCATAGATGCCGAGCACCAGCATCACCCCACCAACGGCTTCGGCCGCAAAGGTCAGATAGGCCAGCCATCCCGGCAGGCCGATGGATGCGAAATAGCCTGCCGTGCCGGCAAGGCCGAATGTGAAGAGCTTGAGCACGATGGAATGGGCGAGATACATCACGCCGAGGCTCACGCGCAGCAGTGTGACGGCATAATCGGTCATGCGTTCCTGGTTCATGGCCTGGTTCATGGAAGGACTCCTTAAAGAGGTAGATGTAATTGCATCTATATAAGCCCTTGCACTCGCCGTCAATATAGATGTAATTGCATCTATGAATGATCCCTGCGCTCCCGACGATGCTCAACCGTCTCCTTCCGCCACCCGCGCCTGGGTGCTGCTCATGCGTGCCCAGCAGCGGGTTCTCGAGGCGATCGAAAACGATCTCAAAGCGGCCGACCTCCCGCCGCTCGGCTGGTACGATGTGCTTCTGGAACTTTCGCGGGCAGAGGGCGGCCGATTGCGCCCTTACGAGATCGAGCAGCGCACGCTTCTTGCACAGCCCAATCTTTCCCGCCTTCTCGACCGGATGGAAAAGAGCGGACTTGTCGTGCGTGAACTCTATGCCGAGGACGGCCGGGGCCGATGGGTTGTTATCACCGATGATGGTCGCGCCATGCAGGCGAGAATGTGGAAAGTCTATGCGCCCGCGATAAAGCGTCATCTTGGCGACAAGCTCGACATCGCCCAAAGCGATCAACTGGCCAACTTGCTGAGCGCATTGTCACAGTAGTAACGGGTGGGGATTGCCTAGGGTGAGGCCTGAGCCCGTGGCCGAAGGGCGACGGATGAAGGGGCCACGGGCGCAAACCTCACCCCTCATCAGACTCGCCAAGAGAGGATAGGAACAGCCCTTCCGCTACCTTCCTCTCTCCCGCGCCACGACCAGAATGAGCGGCGCCAGGGCGGTGGCGAACGGACCGAAGGGCAGGCGCTGCAGGGCCTTGCCGACGAGGAAGGCGGCGGCCATGGCGCTGGAAAGCTTCAGCCAGGGATGGTCACCGAGCTGCGCACGGGCGCTCGCATCCGCCCAGCGAATATTTTCTTCCACCACGCTGCCTGCCTGATGACGGATGATGTGCAGCCGGGCGCGCAGATTGTTGATCTCGTAGCGCACCTCCTCGATCTGCCGCTCGAGCTCCTCGCGCGCGGCGGCGCGCTCGACATCGACGACGATCTCCTCCACCGGCGCATCCTCGGCGACCGCATGCAGATAGTCCTGAAAGGCCTCCTCGCTCTCGAAGCCCTCGGTGTTTGCGTGCTGATCGGCCTTTTCCTGTTCGCGGGTCTTTTCACGTTCGGAGGCTGGCGTGAGCTCGCTCGCGTCTTTCAGTTCGTCCATGCCTTCGATGGCGTCCCTGCCTGTCGTGCTCGCCATTTCGGTCTCCTCATTTGCTGACGCAGTTCAAACGTTCGAGGCGGAAAAAGGATGCATGGGCGGTGGGGATCGATTGCCGGCACGGTGCGCCGACAGAACGGGTTGATCCCTGCCGGATTGAACTTGGCTGCTTGGTCAGGACTGAACGAGGATCACCAGGGTCTCGGGCAATACACCGTCATATTCCATCGCATCGGCTGCTTGCTTGCTCTTCATGAATTCCGCCAGGCGGGCCATGTCGGCGACGTCCATGACGAGGCCAACCTTGTTGGACGATTGCGGATCGACGAAGGTGCGAATATTCGTGCAGCCGATCGGTTCGAAAACTTCCTTGCGGCGGGGCGAGGCGAGCCAGTGTTTGACGTCCTTGACGTCGTGATGAGCCAGGATGGTCGGCATTGCGTCCTCCTCTTGCTGCTCCTGATATCGGAGCCGGAGAAAAGTTTACGCCTCGGGCAATCGCATGGATATCACCCGCATGGGTGGGCGCATCTTTTTGTGGTCGCCGTGAGGGGGCTGGACTATGGGCAGTGAAGCGCATTTATGATGCGTCCTCATCAAGGGGGCGAGGGATTGGCATGAAGTGGATTTCGCTGGCCGGGGCGTTGCTTGCAGCATGCCTCGCCGTGGTGCCGGCAAAGGCAAGAGACGCGCTCGATATCCTGAACGGCACGCTGAAAGCGGCGGCCCAGCCCATGGTGATGGAGGATGGCCGGACGGGCGGCTGTACCTATTGGTTCGTCGCGCTCACGCGGGATCATATCTATCGGTCGGGACAATATCTTCGTGTGACCGGTTATCTCAACCTGATCAAGACCCGTGTCCTGGTAGGCGAAACCGACATACTTCCCCCGTTTGTGAGCACCTTGTTTCTCACTGTCGAAGAGGCTTCGAACGGGGAGGATGGCGATATCCGTTTCACGCCATCGGCGCCGTCGAAGGCCTATCTCGTCGGCACGGATACCGAAAGCCACACCGACAGTCGCGGGGAACCGACAGGCACCGAAACGCCTGGAACCGTGAAGATGTTGCTCGATACCGACCCGGCGCTGAAAATCCTCATGGAAGCGACGAGTTCCTCTCATGCGATCAGCGTTGCCTTCAACCAGTTTTACGGGGACAGGATGATCACCGTTCCGATCGAACTCGACGTGACGGACGTCAAGCCCAACGGGGAACGGGTGCGCTCGAAGGATACGGCGATCGATTTTCAACTGTGCCTGGCCGACCTGAGCAACGATTTTCCGGTGCCGCTGAAAGCGAAGTGAGGCTGCCGGTATTGTTTCCGGAACCGGTGCTGGCGACGTGACTGCCACCGGCGACAGGACGCGCCCCGGGCGCGTGGAGGATCAACTTGTTCACGCTTGCCGGTCCGGCATTGGACCGATGCTTTTGCATCCTTGGCCGATACAATGTTAAGAGCCACATATGACCCTATCAACAGAGCTGGACTGTCAGGCCTGCGGCGCGTGCTGTTCCTATTCGAGCGAATGGCCGAGGTTTACCACTGAAAGCGAAGAGGACCTCGATCTGCTGCCGGCGCATTTCGTTTCGGCGGATCAGACGGGCATGCGCTGCGATGGAGAGCGCTGCTGCGCGCTCTCCGGCACTGTCGGGTCATATGTATCGTGCATGGTCTACGATATCCGGCCGGATGTCTGTCGCGCCTGCCTTCCGGGCGACGAAGCCTGCCTGATGGCGCGCGCGGCGATCGGGCTGGTGTAGATCAAATACCGATCTCGAAGCGTGCCGAACCTTGTCACGGCAATCGCCGCGACGTCAGTATCAGAACATTGCTTCCTTCCGGTGCCGCACCGCGAGGATCGTTACCGTGTCCTGATCGAAGCGGTAGCGAGCCGCATATCCGCTGTCTCCGAAATCGATGAGCCATTCGCGGTATTGCTCGGGCAGGTCCTCGACTGCCGCTCAATCCAGAAGATCGGCCGGCACCTTGCCGCCGTTTTCCGACAGTTTCTTCATGAGCGCCTTGTGAAGGAAGATGTTCATCTTCGCGCTGTCATTGGTATCGCCGGTATAGCCGAGTTCGCCGGCCAGCTCCTTGCGCTCTGCCATGCTTGCATCCATTCCGAGCGCCTTCATGAGATCGACGATCGAATGGCGCCAGTCGAGCTTCTGGCCGGATTTCTTCACGGCCGCGTTCAGGATCTGCTCGATATCGGCCTTGCTAGCCTGGGTTGGGCTGGCCTGGGTTGGGCTGGCTTGGGTTGGGCTGGCTTGGGCCGAACCTGATTGAGCAGGCGGCGGCGCGCCGGTTGCGGGTTCGCTCACCGGCGCACTGGCCTGCGGGGCCGCGGGTGCGGGCTCCGGCGCGGGGGCTGCCTGCGCCTTGCCGAAAATCGCGTTCTTGATGCGGTCGAAGACGCCCACGGGGAAACCCTCCTCTTGTGGTTGCGATCGGGGATGTCCGGGAGAGAAGTAGGGTGGTAACGCGATCCGCAAAGGTGGCGGACGGGAATCATGGTTTGCGAGATGCAGTTCTTGGGTATTAGACGTATGCGCCCGGCACATACGTTCAATAGTCGCGCCCCGCGTCCTCTGCCGCCCCGCCAGAATCAAGAAAACTCGTTCGCCCTCGGCCCGGCAAGGGTCACCCGCCAGGTCGATTTTGCCCGGAAATCCTGCGTCGCCAGAAACGTATAGGGCGTGGCTCTCCAGGGTTTCACTGCGTTGTTGAGATTGTCGAGCACGTAATCGCCGTCGTCCATGCGGGCGATCAGCACGACGTGGTTCTCGTCACGCAGGCCGATCACCACCGAGAGCGCCAGGCGGTTTGCCGGAAAACCGGCGTCGATCAGGTCCTTCATCTTCTGCAAAGCGTAATCCTCGCAGTCGCCCCGTCCGTTCGAGGGCAGGGTCCAGACGTCGCCGTTTCCGGAGGCGGAGCGGTCCTCGGTCGAAATCACGTGCAGGTTCACGGCGCGGGTGACCTTGCGAAGAAGTGGCATGCCCGGCTGCTCGGCTGTCGCTCGCGAGGGAGTCTCACGGCAAAGCCAGCGGTAGCTGGCACAGGCGGAGGCGAATCCCACCGGCGCGCCGATGCTTCTGCCGACCGGCAGCAGCTGCCCGGCAAATGCTTGAAATTGCATGGGAAAGAACACAAGGGAAACAAGACAAACAAGCCGCCGCATGAATCACCCCTCTATTGTTCGTGAGAGAAGGTAACACAGTTTATACTAAAACTTTAATAAAAATTATTACTTGCGTAATTAACTATAGGTTAAGAACCTGTGCCACTATCCACAGTTTATTCTTGGAATTAACTTTTTGCTAATATAGGAATTCCCCTCAGTTAACGGTTTGTTAACTTTGGGAGAAAAAAGATGATCCGCAAAGCAGCGAAGTATAGCGTCGCCGTTGCTTACCTTCTGGCAAGCAGCAGCCTCACGATGGCCGCACCGGCAGTTGTCAACTGCGCCACGGCTGCGCCGGGCTCGATCGAGGCCAGGCTGTGCCTGCCCACGAAATCCATCCGCACTGACAAAGACAGCCGCACGGTCAACAATGACAGCAGCGGCAACGGCTTCGGCGGTCGCTCCGGCTCCGGTTCCGGCAAACAGGCGTCGAACCAGAATCCTTCCGGCGATCAGAACAACGGCGGCAACGACGGTAACGGCAGCGGCGGCGGCAACGGCAACACTGGCGGCTCCGGCGATGGTGACGGCGATGGCCCCGGCGATCATCACGGTGGTCATCATGGTGGTCACCATGGCGGCAAGGACCGTGACCATCACGGCGGCAAGGACCGTGACCATCACGGCGGCAAGGACCGTGATCACCACGGCGGCAAGGACCATGGCGATAAGGACCATGGTGATCGTGGTGACAAGGATCACGGTGATCGCGGCGACAAGGGCCGAGGCGACAAGGGCGGTTCTGACCGGGGCGACAAGGGTGGCTCCGACAGAGGCGACAAGGGTGGCACCGACCGGGGCGACAAGGGTGGCTCGGACAAGGGCGACAAGGGTGGCTCGGACAGGGGCGACAAGGGTGGCACCGACCGGGGCGACAAGGGTGGCTCGGACAAGGGCGACAAGGGCGGTTCTGACCGGGGCGACAAGGGTGGCTCCGACAGAGGCGACAAGGGTGGCACCGACCGGGGCGACAAGGGCGGTTCTGACCGGGGCGACAAGGGTGGCACCGACAAGGGCGACAAGGGCGACTCCGACAAGGGCGACAAGGGTGGCTCGGGCAAGAGCGGCAGCAGCGGTTCTGACAAGGGCAGCAGTGGCTCCGGCAATGGCGGCAGCAGCGGTTCCGGCAATGGCGGCAGCAGTGGCTCCGGCAATGGCGGCGGCAGCGGTTCCGGCAATGGCGGCGGCAGTGGTTCCGGCAATGGCGGCGGCAGCGGTTCCGGCAATGGCGGCGGCAGCGGTTCCGGCAATGGCGGCGGCAGCGGTTCCGGCAATGGCGGCGGCAGCGGTTCCGGTAATGGCGGTGGCAGCGGTTCCGGCAATGGCGGCGGCAGCGGTTCCGGCAATGGCGGCGGCAGCGGTTCCGGCAATGGCGGCGGCAGCGGTTCCGACAATGGCGGCAGCAGCGGCTCGGACAATGGCTCCGACAAGGGCAACTCGGATAAGGGCAATTCCGACAATGGCAACTCGGACAAGGGCGGACACAACCGCGGCTGATCCGATGTCCTGATCCGGGAGAGGGCTTCAAGAACCGAAGCCCTTCTTCAATGGCGGTATCGAAATGCGGTCCGGCGGCGGTGTCTTGTCGCCACCATCTGCCGGGCGCATTCCCTTTCCTCTCTCATTCCTGTGCCCGCGTGCTGGCGCAAAGGAAGTCACAGGAATTCAGGCGTCGGCTCTGCGGTGATGGTTCATATGTGACTGCGTAGGAGTCACCGCGGCCAAAAGGGCGGGCGCTGAATCTCTGTGAGATAACTCGGGGCTGGGCCGGGAACACAGAGATGAGGGGGGAGAGGGATATTTGTGAGGGGCCGGGATCCGGGGAGGGGATGCCGGCTTTGGGGGGCAGAAAGGGGGTGCCGCGAGGTGCCCCTTTTTTGCGGCATCATGGAGCAAGTGCCACAAGATTTCGATGAGGGCTGATGCTACTGCATAATTCCTTAAATCGGAATCGATTTAAGGACAAAATTATGCAGAAACTCAAAGTGTTACAGCGTCCTTTGCGCGTCTTAAAAGACGCGCTGCGCTGTAGAGCCTTTCCTGGTTAGATTGAAGCATTCTGCCGGAGCAGGTTTTCGTCAGGGTAAAGGCGATTGGCGACGGGCATACCCCAGGTACGTCCGAGCCGATCGCCTTTGATCCTGGCGCAAAGATGCCCGGCCCTAGCTGGTTTGCAAGCAAACCACCGGGGTTGGCTGAAACGGGCCGTCTGATCAGGCGATCGCACCGCCATCTGCGGTCAGTATCGCGCCGGTTATAATGCTCGCCGCGGGACTGGCCAGAAAGACAACCGCGTTCGCAACTTCGCGGGCCTCGGCGAAGCGTCCCAAGGATGTCATGCCTCGCTGGAATTCGGCGGCGGGACCGCTCGCTGGATTCGAGTCCGTGTCGGTCGAACCAGGTTGCACGAGGTTGACGGTGATTGCACTTGGCCCCAGCTCTCGCGAAAGGCCGCGCGTGAAGGAGGTAAGAGCCGCTTTGGACATCGCATAGGCCGTTACGCCTGCGAAGGGTACACGTTCACCGAGACCCGACCCGATGGAAATGATGCGTCCACCTGCCTTCAGATACGGAATTGCCGCCTTTGCAAACAGCACAGGCGCACGAACGTTGATATCCATCATCTTCTGATAGGCTTCGACATCGAGGTCTGCGATCGTGCCATTCATCCCGACCGCAGCCGAGTTGACGAGAATATCGAGCCCACCAAGCTTATCGAGCGCCTCATTTACAGACCGCTGAATGGCCTTCGGATCGGCGCTGTCGGCTTGGATCGCAAAGGCACGTCGCCCCGCGCGCTGGATGGATTCGGTGACATTTTTGGCTCTCTCCTCCGAGTTCTGATATGTGAGTGCGACATCAGCGCCGTTCTCAGCCAGAGCGAGCGCGATTGCCGCTCCGATCCCGCGCGAGCCGCCTGTGACAAAAGCGAGTTTGCCCTCAAGATTGATCATGTGTTCCTCGTTCGATTGTTGGATTTGTCGAACTCGGGGATGAATCCCATAGGCTCGGCAGACAATATCTGAGAGCGCTGGGTTGCCTCTCGTAGTGCCAACCAGCGGAACGCTGTGTCGCGCAAGGAGGAACAGTTGCCCCAGGGTGAACGGTTTTTCACCGCTCGTCTGCTTCCAACACATTTGGTGCTTTTACTGGTTCGATGACCGCTGTTGGCGCAAAGCTGCCATGAACGCCACAGCCTTGACCGGTGGTACCTCCTACCGAATTCCGCTCTTTTGTTGTGCGGAGTCCCCGAAGGGGTATCCTCACTGCCGCGATCTGATCTTAGAACGTGATCAGCCGGTCAGATCGGGGGCACCGACCCTCTGTCCGGACGTCAGCCTCACCCTTTCGATGCCTTCGCCAGCATCTCGCTCAGCGTTGCCGCCGAGAGCATGGCTTCGGCCAGGAGCTTCTTGAGCTTCTGGTTCTCTTCCTCCAGTGCTCTCATCCTTTTGGCATCGAAACCGACATTTCGCACCTGCAGGGATTGCCATCGATAGAAGGTCGGCTCGCTGATGCCGTACCTGTGGCAGACATCGGCCACCGTCACACCGGCTTTGTGCTCCCTAAGAATGCCCGTAATCTGGTCGTCGTCGAATTTTCTCTTGCCCATCACCGCTTCAGTCCTCGCGAAATGCTCTGTTGAAACTGTCGAGCAATGGCCTGACAGCATAGAGCGCCACGCTGCTTTGGCCCGTTTCGATCAGTGTCTGTGCGGGCATGCCCGCGACCAGTTCGACATCCCTCATTTTCGCCAGCCGCTCGTCCGTCACACGGATCGTCGCGGCAAAATAGGGCTGGCCGGTCTGCTGATCGATGAGACGGTCGGCCGATACGTATTCGACGCGACCTTTCAGGAGCGGAACGCGCCGCTGATTGTAGGGGAGGAGGTGAACCTGCGCCTCGAGCCCCGCGCGCACGAGATTCATGTCTTCCGGTCTGACGTGGACGGACACGATGAGGCGATCGGAGCGCGGCAGGAGATCGACGAGCGGTTCGCCCGCGCCGACCACGCCACCGGCCGTGTGGATGCGCAGGTTCATGATCGTTCCGTCTTCGGGAGCACGGATATCGGTCCTCAAAAGCTGGTCGTCGATCGCCCGCAGGCGCTCGCGCAGCTGCAAGATCCGGCTTTCCGTGTCGCGCATGCCCTGGGCGACTTCGCTCAACCGGGCGCTCTCGAGCTTTGCGAGATCGGCCTGGGTCTCGCTGATCACCTGGTAGGCGCGGGATATCTGCGCCTCGACCTGGCCCTGCTGGCCATCAAGGTCTGCTTTTTCCCGCTGGAGGTTGAGAAGCCTGCTCTTTTTTTCCAGTCCCTTGGCGTTGAGGGACTTCACCTGATCCAGTTCCTGGCTCGAGATCGCGGCTCTGTCTGCCAGTGCCGCCTTCTGCGCGCCCAGTCCGACGATTTCCTGCCGCACCTGCGCGATCTTTTCATTGGCGATCTGAATTTCCGCCTGCATGACCCGGCGACGGGCTTCGAAGATCTTCTGTTGCCCGGTCAGGATCGCGCCGACCGAAGGATATCTGTCCATGGCCGCCCGGAGATCTTGCGGATAGACGACACGGTCGCCGCCCGTCTGCTCCGCAAACAGGCGGGCGCGGCTTCCTTCGGCGTCCCAAAGCTGCCCTTGAATGCTGTCGCGCTCGGCGCGGAACTTCGTGTCGTCGAGTTCGATCACGATCTGTCCGCCCATGACCCTGTCGCCGTTCTTGACGAGGATCCGCCTGATAATGCCGCCTTCCAGATGCTGGATGGTCTTGCGGCTGGTTTCCGGCTCGATGACACCAGATGCGATCGCAGCGCTTTTCAGCGGCGCCAGAACCGACCAGCCGCCCAATCCGACGATGAAGACGAGGATCAACAGGTTACCCGTCCAGACAACGCCTCTGAGCCCCGGCATGGGGGAAGGGGGGGCGAACCCGTGCTGGCTCTGTTCGATCACTGGCGAAAGGGCCGTCCGCCGCCTGGCTGCCGCTGTCGATCGTCGCGCGAACTGCCGGCACGCCCTTGTCCAGTTTGAAATTCTCGCCGGCATTGCGTCCAGTTGAACAAGGGTCATGGCGGCGTCCCTCCCTATGTTCCGGTTCGAGACGGCGGTTGAAGATAGGTTTCATAAATCCGCTCGCTGTCGCCGAAGGCCGCCACCGTTCCGTTGCGCATGATGGCGATCTTGTTGGTGACCGGCAGGATCCCCATCCGGTGCGTTATGATAACGACGGTCATCCCACGGGATTTCATGCGCTCGATCGCATTGAACAGCATGCGTTCGCCGTCATAATCCAGGCTCGAATTCGGATCGTCGAGAACGATCAGGGACGGATTTCCATAGGCCGCCCGCGCCAGCCCCAGCTGCTGGCGCTGAGCGCGAAGGAGCAGGTTTCCGCCTTCACCGATATCGGTCTCATAGCCCCGGGGCAGGCGCATGATCGCTTCGTGCAATCCAACCAGCTTTGCGGCGTCGATCGCCTTGCCGGGATCTCCTCCGTCCAGCCGGCCAATCACGTCCTTGATTGCGCCGCCGAAGAGTTCGATATCCTGCGGCAGGTAGCCGACATGGCGGGTCCCGCCGCAAAGGCGCAGCGCCGAGATATCGACCCCGCCGAGAAGGGCACATCCGCTCGTTGCCTCCACGACGCCTGCCATGACGCGTCCGAGTGTCGATTTCCCCGATCCTGAGGGGCCGATGAGCGCGACGCAATCGCCAGGTGCCAGGCGCAGGGTGATATCGGTCAAAATCGGCTGATTGGCTGATGGCCTGATATAGCTGACATTGTCGAGAATGAGGCCACCGGGTTCCGGCACCGGCACCATTCGGGGGTCGGATCCCGATGCAACTGATATCAGCATATTGTTCAGGCGGTTGAAGGCGTTGCGCGCATAGGTAAAGGCGCGCCATGCCCCGATCGCGCCCTCGATCGGTGCGAGCCCGCGCCCGAGCAGCAGGCTGGCAACGAAGATGATTCCGGGGCTGCCGTTGTTTTCGAGCACCAGCCATGTCGCGGATCCCATCATGAGGATCTGCGCGAGCGTGCGGATCGATTTGGAGAAACCGAGAATGATCTCCGTGCGATGCATCGCGATGTCCTGTGACCGTCTTGCCATTTCCGCATCGCGATAGACGATCTGCGCTGCGCCATCCTGCATGCCCATTGCCCTGATCACCTCGAGGTTCTTGAGGGCGGTCGCAAATCTGAGATAGCTTCTCGAAAGGGCAAGATTGGCGCTGGCAAGCGGCTCCTGCGTCGCCAGTTCCGTCAGGAACGCAAACAGCAGAAGCGCACATGCGCTCAGAAGACCGATGGCCCCGAGCAGCGGATGAACGAGAAAGAGCAGGAGCAGGAACAGCGGCGCCCAGGGAACGTCGAAGAACAGCGAGCTGGCCGGTGAATCGAGGAACTGGCGCAGTGCGGCGAGGTCCCTGTAGCACTCCGTGGCGGCTCCCGTATCGGCGCGAGCGGCATATTCGAACGATGCCGTCAGCACCATGGGCCGCAGCCTGTGGTCCAGCCAGCTGCCGATGCGCGAAAGGGCCGCCCTGCGCACGATATCGAGCACGGACCCGACCAGCACGGCGACGGCGATGATCAAGGTCAGCATCAGCAGCGTGTCGACGCTTCGGCTCGACAGGACCCTGTCATAGATCTGCAGGAGATAGATGGAAGGCGCCAGAAGAAAGAGATTGTAGCCGCAGCTGTAAAGGAAGACCAACCCGAAGGCTCCGGCACAAGCTCGGAGCGCGACAACGAGGTGTGTCTGCGGGCGCGATAGCTTTGTAGACATCGTTGCCATTATCAGATCTCGCTGCATTTGATACTGACAAGGAGAAGCTGCCTGCCGGTTCGGCAGAAGATCAGGGTCGCCAGCCGGAACCGGCGACCCTCAGGGCCTGAAATCATGAGCCGAGATGGCTGACGTCGATATGGCCGAAGGCGTTGATGAAATGATCGAGTGAATTGTTCACCGTCGTCGTTTCGGGATCGGTGTGAACCAATGCCGAAGCGATATCGCCGCCCAGAGCGTTGTTTCCGTTGCCGCCGTTGCCGCCGACGCCTGCGAGGATGGTGGCATGCTGGTCAGCCACGAGCTGCGTATATTGTGTCGCGGTCGTCGCCGCATTCACCGTAGCCGTGTCGCCGCCGCTCGTATTGCCTTGATCGCCGTTGGAGTGTGCTTCTCCTCCCGCGCCGCCGGCGCCGCTGGTGAGCGATGCCAGGAAGCCGTTCTGGGCCTGGCTGAAGCCGCCGGGTCCGCCGCCGCCGGCGTCCCAATCTGCCGTCTGCCAGACGTGATCGCCGTTGTGCAGATGGGTCTCTGCCCCGTAGACCGTTTGTGAGGGGTCCACATAGGCAACCGGATTGTAGTTGATGTTGCCGTGGTTGTTGCCATCACCGCCGTTGCCGGCATTGGCGTCGCCCGCATCCGGGTTGTTGAGATAAATCGTGTCAGACATTTGTGGAATAGGCATTGATCTCACTCCTTCTACTTCGTTTCGTCCGTGAATCTTTTACGGCGTCCCCCTTACGGCGTGGGTATTCGATGTCACCGCCAGCCAATACAACCGCGGGCGAATATTGCCTTCGATTTAAACTTCTAACTATCTAGATATTCGGCGACGTTCCTTTGGGTGTATACTTCGATATGACGGAGCGTTGCTTTGGATTGGTGCCGGGCGATCCGGCGTTGACCGAAAAACGTTCATGTCCCGCCGCGAGAAAGGGGATGCAGGCTGTTGGAACCTCTCGTCCGGAGGCGGATCTGGTGCTGTCGAACCCGGACAAGAGGAGGCTGCGGCCATGACGGCCAAATGGCTACGTCCTAGCCGAGGGGATGTAGACGAATTGCAGGCTCTGCTTTTCTGACGTTCGGAGGCACAATGCCCTGATAATTCGGGCTAGATGGGCTGGACGCGCGCTGGCCGCGCAACGGAGACGGTAATGACGGAAACTCGTCCCTTGTCGGAAGACGTGCCCAAAACGGGCACCGATCAAAACCCCGCCTCCAATGTGGCCGCGGGGCATCTGGCGCTGGTGCCGACCTGGCTTCCGTTGGATGTCGCTTCCGGTCCGAGTTACACGTCAGCCGGCAGCGGCGGTAACGGGATCAGCGAGGGCGTGATCAGCAGCAACGCATTGGCCGTCTTCATGCCGTCCAATGCCGCGATTGCGGGACCTCATTCAAGTGTCGACGCCGTTCAGGGCAACGATGCGCTCATCAATCAGCATGCCACCGAGATGGCCGGCATCGGCGGGAATGGTGGAAGCGGCAATGTTGCCATCGGCGGCGGCGACGGCGGCAGTCATGCCGGCAGCGGCGGCAATGGGGTCTTCTACGGCGGCCTCGTCAGCACCGAAACCGCGCTGTTTGTCCCTGTCAATACTGCCGTGGCTGCAGGCCCTGGTGCGGTGGCTCACGCCGACCAATCGAACAACGCGCTGTTCCTGCAGGGCGCAACCCAGATCGGCGGCATGGGCGGCTCGGGCGGAGACCATAATGTCGCGGGCCATGACTCGCTGAGCCCGGGAACATCGCTGACATTGACCGGCGACTTTTATGCGGGCCACGGCGGCAATGGATATTTCGTCGGCAGCATGGTCGACGTGAGTATTGCCATCTTCTCGCCGATCAACATCGCCATCGGCGCCGCAGGCGGCTCGGCAACGGCGCATCAGACAAACAATGTCATTTTCGATCAGGGGACCGTGCAGATCGCCGGCATCGGCGGCAATGGCGGCAGCTTCAACCTGTCGTCGGACACGATTTTCACCGGCAGCCAGACGGGCGGCGGCGGCGGGGTCGGCTCCTCGACCGGCAGCATGGTCGACGTCAATTTCGGCTATTTCCATCCCATCAACATTGCCGTTCCCGCCGGCGGTACGGCAGACGCCCAACAGATCGATCATGTTCTCTATGATCAGGACGCGCTCCAGATGGCCGGCATCGGGGGCCACGGCGGAGTGGGCAACCTCACGGACGCCCATTCGGCTCTCGTCGACGATATCATGGGCTTCCTGCACGGCTAGCGCATTTCCGTTCTTCTTCGAATTTTGGCGTCATCCTCGGGCTTGTCCCTGATATCTGCTACATTTGCGATTGTCCGACGCCCATCCATGGCATAATGCAGGAAGTGGCGGGCCGGCTTTGCTGGAATTGCCCCCTGACGCGCCGCCTTCAATCTTGCGCTATGTCGTCGCCGTAGCAGATATCAGGGACAAGCCCGAGGATGACGACCGAGGGGCGACCCTACTGGCCGTTGCCTCCGGCCGGCATCTGTCTGTGCCAGCGCAGTGCTGCCTGCGTGAAAACGATGAGAGCCGGCATTAACACCCAATGGCCCCCAGTTATTCAGTAATCATAAAGGGTTACCAGCGATCTCAGGCTTTTGCCGCTTTTCGCGTTGGAGGTTTCGGCGTCGAGGTTTGCGGCTGCTTTGAAATGAGATATGGGAACAAAACCGAACGGATCACCAGCGCGTTCCATCCAACGTCTCATTCCCCAATGGATCTGAAGCAGATCGCCTGCCTTTTCAGTGCCTTTGAAAGCTTTGTTGAGGCGCTTTCCATACGTGAATTCGGCAAAGACTGGACAGTTTGCAGCGACAAGTCGAACCGGTAAGTCCTCGCAGATACGCTTTCCAAAGGGCTCTACAGGCCCAGTTGTCTCTCACCTGAATCTTATAGACTATAAGAATTATCATGAGAGATCAGACTATTGAGGCTGGCAATACACTCGTTTTTTCTCATGACATGAAGCGAGAACAGGAATAATGTGAATAGCTGTTGGGTTGCAAATCTTGTGGGGAGCACGCAAGTGTCCGACAGTGCTAAATCTAAGCGCCGTACGGGGCGCAATGCACCAACTGTGATCATAATTGAGCATTCTACACTGGCTCGCACTACCGTCGTGAAGCTTCTTCAGCATGAGCTCGCGGGGTGGAACTTTATCGACCTGATCTCGACCGAGAGCCTCGATCGGGCTCTTGGAGCCGAGGTGCGTTTGATCGCACTGGATCTGGCAGGCAGAGGTGTCGAGAGCCCCAGCCTGCGAGATGATCTCGCGGCAATTGCTGCACGTTTTCCTGAGGCGCCTATCACGTTGCTCTCAGGGACCGACGACGTCGACATAGCCCGTCAGGCGCTCAAGATGGGTATCCGCGGCTTTTTCTCGACGTCGGTTCCGATCGACATCGCGCTTGCCGGCCTTCGTCTCGTCCTGGCGGGAGGAACGTTCTTCCCGCAGCTGTTGGGCGCGGTGACGAACGGCCCGAACGAGCATGTTCCGGCCAGAAGCGAGGCCGAAAGAAGCCTGGATGACAGGACGCAATACCTGGCGATGGCCGAATTCACGCCGCGGGAAGCGGATGTGCTGGCAGCGTTGCAGAGCGGCTGCTCGAACAAGGTGATTGCCGGAAAACTCAATCTGTCGGGGCATACGGTGAAGATGCATCTGCAGCACATCATGCGCAAGCTGCAGGCGCAGAACCGCACCGAAGTGGTCGCCCGGCTTGTTCAAAGAGCCGCCGGCGGGCCTGACGTCTCGCCGGGTTAGGCGAGGTCTCAGGGTAGGGCGCTGGCGCACCGTTTTCGTCGGGTTTCGGGCAGGATTTGATGCCGCCTTACTAGGGATCCTCACATGGACAAAGCGACGACCATCATTGGAATAGACTGCAGCCCACGCGCGTCCAGTAACTCAGGGCGGATGCTTGGCGAGGTTCTTCGCTCGCTCGAGAGAGATCGGCGGGTGAAGGTCGCAGAACAGGTGCGTCTGGCCGATGAGCGTATCGACTGTCTCGGGTGCGAGCAGTGTTATCAAACGTTCGGATACCACGGCGACGGGATCGATCGTGTTCTGTCACGCATGAAAGAGGCGGACGTGGTTCTGATGGCTACTCCCACCTGCTTCGGAATACCGCCGGCCCTGGGCGTCGTCTTGCTCGACAGATCAGATCCCCTGTGGCGCGACGGACAACAGCTCAAAGGAAAACTCGGAGCGGTCATCGTCAACGGCGCCACCGATCCCGCTGATGATCCGAGTGTACGCCAATGCGCGGACAACATGATCAAGTTTTTCGAACAGCACGAGATGCCCTGCGTCCAGCCGGTCCATCTGGGGGGAACGCTCGCGTATCCCGAGCAACGGTTTCCGGACCCGCTCCCCGAGGGGACGACGGGCGTTCTCGAGCAATTGGCTGACGAGATCCGGCAGTGGGTCGGGAGCAGGTGATACCGGCACATCTCTTGCCTCCTCGCGTGGTGATGGTCTGCTCCCTGAAAAGTGGTCCTCCCTGATGTATGGCTTTCGAGCCGATGGAGGACTTAAGAATGCCGAGAAGACACAGCGCGGAAGAGATCATCACGAAGCTTCGGCAGGTTGATGTGCTGAGTGGGCAGGGCAAATCGGTCGCCGAGGCGGTGCGGTCGATAGGTGTGAGTTCTGCCGATCGGCCCCGTTAAGAACGGGGGGATTATCCCGGCGCCTCTCAATCCCCGTTACCGTTTCGCAGGAATTGCCACTCGATACCGGTAATCCGCGTCGGCTTGACGATGTGCATGCGCGCCTGCAACAGCCGGAGGGTGGGAACGAGTTTTTGGGGATCGGCAATCTCTGCAGGGACGAGTCTGCCCATCTCCCGATAATGCAGCTCCATCTCTTCCCTGAAGTCTCTGATATCGAAGGTGTCCACTCCTGCGTTGAACCAGTCTACCAGGATGACATCGCATACAATATCAAGGCTGTCGGGGTCGTCGGCATCGAGCAACGGCGGCATTGGCGGACCTGCTGAAGGTGGCGTTCATCCTTAAGTGTCCCCCGAGGCAGTCTTTTCGTCAGGTGGCTGGCGAAGACATCGGGGCTCGCCACCCAGCACAAAGACGAGCCCCAGCCCCGGTGCTTGTCTCATCTGTGCCCGGCACCGCGACATCACGATTAGACGCCCGAGCCTGAAGCGCGGCAATTCGACCAGTTGGATTAGCTCGGCTGTTGGCTGCAAAAAATCCAGCTTCTGCGGGATTTTTTACGCCCGGAGTCCAAAAATAAACCTGTGGATAAAATCGGCGCGATGCATTGTGATTAGCCTGCTGCGGCCGCTGGTCTAATCCTCTCCCGGTACTGCCGCACTACCCATAGACATCATAATCCACCGCCGCCTTCACTCCGGTCCCCGCCCGGTGACGCGTCTTCTTCGTACCGGCTGCGCTGATGTCAGCGCCCGCCCATCCCCCTCGTTGGGCGAGGGCAGGCCGCGTGGAGACGACCCCGCTTTCGGCTTTGCGTGCTGCCTTCTTGAGGCGAACGCAGCGTTCCAGCCAGGTCTCAGATTGACGAAGGCATTTTTCGCCTTAATAGGATCGAGCCGAAATGGGCGGCAAGCGCCAGAAAACAAAGGGAGAGTAACGGTGAGCGAACCGACGGTAGAAGATGCGACGAACCGCATTTATAAGTCACTTCAGGCCGATAATGAGGATATCGACCTGCATATCGCCGCTCTCAAGGCAGCCTTGGCGCGCGCGGGTATGAAAGAGGCCGTATTCGACCCCACCAGGCTCGTGCAGAACAACCGGTCCGGCAGGAAGCTGATGCAGGCCTATTTTCGCCAGCGCGGGGTGACGGTCAAATTCTCGGCCGAGTGAAGGCTTGACGCGATAAGAGCGGAAGGGACCATCCGTTCGTTCCCGATCAGGCCGATATGGGTGCCGGCATATAGAAAGGCTCGCCGGTTTCCGCGAGCGTCTTCAATCGCGACAGCGCTTCCGGCCAGCCGCCGCCGACGGCCTTGCTGGTGGCGGTTTCTCCGCCGAAATCGTCATGGGTCAGCGTCAGCTTGCAGGCCTTGTCGCCGACGGGTGCCACAATCAGATCCGCGGTTTCGGAGAAGGCTTCCGGTCGGAATTGCCGGAGTTGGGTTCTCCCTTGGGTTCGATCAGCAGGACCTTGGCTTCCTTTGCGGCGCGCGGACGGTGAACGACGCCCCTGGGGACGACGAACAGTTCGCCGGCCCGCACCGTTCGGGAAGGCTCTCCCTCGATATCGATCTCGATTTCACCCTCGAGCACGAGGAAGAAATCGTCGGTCGTTTCATGCTTGTGAAAGGGATATTCCCCCAGGAACTTCACGACCATCACGTCATTTTCGTTGTAATCCGCAATGACGTGGGGATCCCAGTGACTTGAGAAGCAGCCGAGCTTTTCCTCGAGATTAACTGTTTTCATTTTCTCGCCTTTGACAAATGGATCCGGACGGTCGCTCACTGGTGGCCTGGTGACCCGGAAGACTGGAGACCCGGTAGAAACACGGGGTCCGCGTCGCGGTCTTGAACGTTTGTGCGCATTGACGGATCGCGCCTGACGCTCTGACCGTCTGCGTCAGACCGCGACGAAGCCGCCATCGACGAGCAGTTCCTCGCCGCCAACGAAGCTGCTTTCATCCGATGCCAGGAACAATACCGCCTTGGCGACCTCTGCGGTCTCGGCGAGCCGGCCGAAAGGAATAGCCTGCTTCATCCATTCCTCGGCACCGGCATTGTTTTGAAGGTAGGTCTGCATTGCCGGGGTCAGGACCATGCCGGGGGAGACGACGTTCACACGTATTCCGCGGCTTTTCAGATCGACCGTCCAGGTTCGCGCAAATGAGCGGATCGCTGCCTTCGTCGCGCTGTAGACGGAAAGGTTGGCGAAGCCCTTGCTGCCGGCGCCCGATCCGGTCAATACGACGGCACCGCCGGCAGACATCAGCGGCAGAGCCTTCTGCACCGTGAAGACAGTGCCCTTGACGTTGATGCCGAAGACACGGTCGAAGTGGTCTTCCTCGATACCGCCGATCGGGGCGGACTCGGATATGCCGGCATTGGCGAAGACCACGTCCACGCGACCGTGATCCTGCTTTATCCGAGCGTAGAGCCTGTCGAGGTCCGAGGGATCGCTGACATCGCCCTGAACGCCGATGGCACCGTTCGCGATCTCCTCGAGCGCTTCTTCCAGGCGTTCCTGCCGGCGCCCCGTGACATACACATGGGCACCCTCGGCTGCGAATGCCTTGGCTGTGGCCAAGCCGATGCCGTCCGTGCCGCCCGTAATCACCACAACCTTTTTATCAAACCGTTTTGCCATGTCGTTGCTCGCTTCCTAATTAAGTGGAGGATTGCTCCACTTTCTATATGGAGGTACGCTCCACTTAGCAAGTCGCGTTGAGGCAAATCTTTGGAGGCGAATCTTTTGGCTGACGAAATCCCATTGCGGGCCGACGCCCAGCGAAACCGGGAACGCATTCTCGCCGCAGCCGAAGAAGTCTTTCTCGAGAAAGGGGCCAACGTGTCCCTGGACGATGTCGCAAAACGCGCCGGCGTCGGCATCGGGACGCTTTACCGTCGCTTCCCGACACGAGAGGAGCTTCTGGCCGCGGCCTACAGCTCTCGCTTTTTGGCCCTTGCCGAAACCAGCCGATCAAGAGACGCGGGACGTGATCCGCTGAACGCGATGCGCTCTTATCTGGAAGAACTCGTTCAGCACACCAACGTCTATCGTGGCCTCGCCGCGTCGCTCGGAACAGTGTTGCAGGTCGGCACGCCCGGCTGCGTGGAAACCAGCAGGGAAGGTGTGCGGCTTCTGGAAAATGCGCAGGCGGTGGGGGTTATCCGGCACGACATCAGCTTCAGCGACATAGTAAGCATAGCAACCGCCATCTCGCTCGCCACGCAACAAGATAGCGCGCCGCAGGCACACATAGCTCGTCTCGTGGGAGTGTTCATGGATGGGATGGCTGTGCGCTGAGGTCTGGCCGATGACTGCTGTCGGCCCCGAAGCGGTCATGAGAAGGCTGGTCAGAAAATGTCGGATAAGGGTGGAGAAGCAGACTGGCAGGTGTCGGGTCACTCTCCTAGCTCGGCTCTGTAGTCTCGGTTGTGAAAAGGATTTGCGGAATTACAACTAAACGCCGATGAGATCGAAGACAAAAACTAAAAGTTGACAACCCGACAGGGAGGGGCCATATATCAATAGTCGATATTTGCTTGCTGAGCTTTGGTTATCGCGCGTCTGACACCGCTCCCTGAACGAACCTTTTCTTTCAAAAATCGCTATCACCGTCCGCGGCGCCTTGAGCGTTGTGGTTCTCTTATTGCTATGAAAGGGTTCATCATGACCACTGGCACAGTTAAATGGTTCAATTCGACCAAGGGCTTCGGCTTCATTCAGCCTGACAATGGCGGCGCCGATGCGTTCGTTCACATCTCTGCCGTCGAGCGCGCCGGTATGCGCGATCTCGTGGAAGGCCAGAAGATCGGCTATGAGCTGGAGCGCGACAACAAGTCGGGCAAGATGTCGGCTTGCAACCTGCAGGCCGCCTGAATCATCCCGGTATCCGCTCTCCGTTGACCACGGATGTACTGGCACTGTCGAGAGCATGAGACCAGCAAGGTCAGGCAGGTTGCCTGGCCTTTTTTTGTTCCCGCGGTACCTTGCGGCGCCCAATCCGGAAAAGACCATGTCACAGACACACAGCAAATCCCGCCAGAAGGCGGAGATTGCCTTCGGCAATGCCCAATCACAATTCTTCGCTCGCAACAACGCCGTCGAGGAACTCGATTCCCTCGTTCTGGCCCGTGACGAAAAGACCCGGCGGCTTCGTGAAGCCCGCCTTGCAAAAGAATTGAAGGACCGGGCGGCGGCGACCGCCTCTCTCATTGCTAAACGAGCCAAGAAGGCCTGACTCGTTCAACACGTTTGCAGGACAAAGATTTGAAGAACGCCAGAAATAACGACCTTTCCGATCGCCGTACTGCGGCTGCGGAAGCAAAGTCCGCTCTCCTGAAGGCCTATCGTGCGGCAAGGAGTGTCGCCGAACCCGCCAGATTGGCGAGGCAAGCGGAACGCATGGCCATCGCCGCTGCCAGGGAAGAGCGGCGCCTTGAACGCGAACGGTTAAAGCGCGACGAGGCCGAACGCCGGGTGGCCGAGACCGCTGGGCAGCAGGCGGCTGCCGATGCTGCGGCGCGCGCCGAAACCGAAGCGCGCGAGGTGGCGGAAAGAGATCGGATCGCCCGGGTGCTCGAAGACGAGGCTATCCGCAAGGCTGAGCGCGACCGGCGCTATGCCAACCGTAAGGCCAGGCGGTCCTAGAGCGCCGTGCGTCCAATCGGACGCACAAAGGAGGCTCTATCCCTTTGAACCTACGCATCAGGCTTTCCGAAAATCGATTCTGATTTTCGGGCCGATGCTGTAGGCGCCTTCGGCGACGACGAAGCCCGGCGCGGCTAGCGGTTTCTCCGGTCTGTTGCAATCTGCCACCGCCGGCACGGCGTAAACTGCTGCCAAAGACCCATCAAACCGAAAGGAGCCTCCATGCCAGAAACCCCCGGCGAACTCCAGGCAATCAACACGGCCTGGCAGATCGCTATTCAGGAAATCCTGCGGATGGTGATCCGCGACATCTATCATGCGGACGGAGAGGTGGCCTTTTTGGCGAACATCAGGCGCATTGAAGAGGCTGCGGTCGACAGCATTTATTCCGACCTGCGGCTGCGCGGCACGAACGAATGGACGGAAGTACTTGTCAAGGAGAGGGCGAGTAACTTTGTCACCACGCTGCTGACATCGTTCACATACGATCGCACCTGATGGAGGCTGACGCTCCAGATCGAGCGACATGTCAACCTTTCGCATTGTGACGCTGGCAACGAAAGCTTGTTCTGACGACCGCATTTGGCGCGAAGCGGCCGACCACGTTGGCGGCCTCTGCTGCCGAATTCCGCAACCCCGTCATTCCCCACACTACCCATACACATCATAATCCACCGCTGCCTTGACGCCGGTCTCCGCCCGGTGACGAACCTTCTTTACGACCGGCTGCGTGAATGTCAGCGCCAGCGCATCCCCCTCGTTGGGCGATGGCAACCCGCGGTCCTTCATGTCTTCCTTGCTTTCGAGCTGGATCTTGCCGTCCAGCCGCGCCACGGTCTCCGGCCCCACCAGATCCTGATAGAGAGCCTCATTGGCGGGGTCGATCGCGCCGCCGGCCTTCAGCCAGCGTTTCATCTGCCCCCAGATATAGGCGCGCATATTGTAGTAACCAGGGTCCAGCACCCTGGTGGAACCGAACCAGACGAGCTGCCAGGAGCGGCCCATGACCATGCCGGCGCTGACGATGCCCGTTCCATAGCCGGCATCGACGAAGACCGCATCCGCCTCATATTCATCCTCCAGCCGGGCAATAAGATTGGCGACCTCGATGTCATTGTCGTTGCGGGCGATGGTCGCGAGCCGCTTCGAGTAGAGCCCCTGGCGCAGCATGATGACAGTCGGGTCATCGCCCGTCCAAGCGGGGTCGACGCCGATAATGACCGGCGCGAAGCCATATTGCTCGGATCGAAGATGGACGCTGCGCGCCCGGTCGGCATCATCTGCGGAGATGAACTGCATGGCGGACTGGCTCGGAAACTGGCCGCGCACGCGCACCTTGACGATATCGCTATCCTCGCCGTGATCGTCCACGAGACGTTGCAGGAACTGCTTGTTGGTGCCAGGCACCGAGCGGCTGTCGATCTGCCTTCCGGTCCAGCGGTGACGGAAGCGGCGGAAACACTCGCGGAAACGGCCGCTGTTCCGCGTCGGGTTGCCGAAGACGATCCAGATGATGACGGTGTCCTCATCCGTCAGCGCGCCCTCGGCCACTTCCCAGACCTTGTCGTGGATCTTCGAGGCTTCGTCGAAGAGCAACAGGATGATCCTGCCCTTGTTGTGCAGTCCGGCAAAGGCTTCCGTATTGTGCTCACTCCAGGAGATGAAATCCTGCCGCCAGCTTTCGCTGCGCTCGGGATCGCGTGACTTGATGGACATGGCCTGCACATCGAACCAGTGCGCGGTGATGGAGAGGCGGAACCATTTGCCGATCTCGGGCGCCGTCTTGGTGCGCAGCTGGCCCTCGGTATTGGCTGTTGTGACCACCTTGCAATCGGCAAAACAGGACATCGCCCAGTTGGAGAGCATGCCCATTTCAGCCGATTTGCCGATGCCGTGGCCAGAGGCGACCGCGATCTGCAGCGGCTGATAGCGGGTGGCGGGATCGGCCAGATGGGCGCCGATCAGATCGTTGATCTCGTCCTGCCAGGGGCGGGGGCCGTCATAGCCGGCGAGTTCGCCGATACCCCAGTCCCAGGCGAGCCGGCTCCAGCGTTTCGGGCTGAAACGGCAGGACGCGGCAAGCGCGATGATCTCGTCGTTGGGATCGCGGCTGTCGCCCGAGACGGCGGGCAGGGCGGCGGCGGGCAGGGGTTTTTGAGGCGTCATGGTTATTGCGCCTCGCCATCATTGCGCTTCTGTGCCCGCTCCAGCCGCTCGGCGAGCGCGGTGAGGCCCTTGTGCTCGACGATCTCCTTGAAGGCGTTGATGCGGATATGCTTGCCGATCAGCTCCAGCCGGCGCAGCCGCTCGGCGAATTTCACCTTCTTCACATGGCCGACCTCCCTGCGTTCCTTGCCGGTGCCCTCATAGAGCGCGGAGATTTCGACATCCGTCACCAGCCCCTGCCGCCAGATGGAGGGCCATTCCCTGATCGGCTTGAAATCGCCGTTCTCGTCATAGAGATCGCCGAGATCGGCTTCCGCTTCGGCCGCAAGCCGCGTCAGCAGCCAGTCCGCATCGATTTTCGTGCGCTCCGAGCGCTCCGCCGTCGCCGTTTCGATGGCGGCGGCGATGGCCGGTTTCTTCAGGAGCAGCCAGGCTCTCTTCTTGGCGCCGCGCGGCGAATAGCCGGCCCTGATCGCCGCGTGCGCGCCCACAGTATCGACGAGATATTCTTCCACGAAGCGCTGCTGGCGCGCCGTCAGTTCCGTCATGCGATCGGCTCCCGGTTTGCCCGAGAGAGTGCAGGCCAATGGTTGTCGAGGCGATATCGGACCAAAGTCCTATGCAGGAACTTTTTCGGACACGTGGCGTTTTGCGCTTCTGCCAGACCTCGTTCCCTGCGTTCCTGGCGCTGGAGAAGAAAGAGCCCGTGGGCATGTCCTGAACGGGCGATGCCTGCACCCGGTGTGGACCGGATCGCGGCCACGGGGATTAACCACCGCTATTAACCGAAGGAAAAGCTCTTCGTTGCTGAGAAAATCAATTTGATAATACTGCGGCAGAGAGGAGAGGGAGCTTTACGATGCTTGAAAAATTGATAAAATCTCTTGGTGTTTCCAAGAAGAAGCGCCGGGAGAGAGAAATAAACTGGATCGGCTACAGCGAAAAAACTTCCCGGCTGGTGATCGAATTCACCGATGGCACCAAGCGCACCCATCTCAATGTCATGCCGGGCTACATCGTCGGCCTGCGGGTGGCGGCCGATAAGCTGGATTACTACGAATCCCAGATCGTGCCCGCAAATGTCGCCCTCGAAGTATCGGGCGCAAGGGCAATTGCCAATACGAGCACGAGAGCAAGCATCCATATCAGGCCAGGTGTAAACATGGGAGCCCAGAGCATGAGAGCCCAAAACATGGGAGCAAGAGCGGCGGCGGCGCCAAGAAAGCGCGAGGCATAGTCCTGAGATCTCGCCTCAGATCCGCTTCCGGATAGCGACGATGGAACTCTCATCACGACTGATCAAAGAGATCACCTATGATGCGGCGACGCAGACCCTCGACGTCAAGCTTCGCCTGAAAGGCCGTCGCCGCTATTTCAACGTGCCTCCCGCCGTCGTCAAAAACCTGCTCACCGCGCCGTCGCCCGGCTGGTATTACACGCAGCACATCCACCATGCCTTTGCCCGCACCGACGACGAACCTCCTCCACGTTTCTCCTTTTTCCGGCTTCGCTTGCACCGCCATCCCGCGGCGGGCGGAATTTTGAAGGCCGAGACGCCGCGCCATCAGGGCACAATGCTGCCGGCATGGCTGCAAAAACTGTCTAAGTCTTTGAAAATGAATAAGTGACGCACCAGGGGCGAAAAAACTTTCAAATTTTTCTCGTCATCCGGCACTCTCTTCTGAATTGAATTTCTTTACGCGTATTTTCAGGGAAAGTGGATCACTTATTCAGAATCAATGACTTAGCAGGATTTTGGGGCGTTTTTGCTGCACTAATCCGATTTCTTATTCATTTTCAGGTGGTTAGCCGGGATGGAAGAGGAAATGGGGCTGGTATCGGCTGTCCCGGAAGCGGGATAACGGGGGTGAGGGATGGCTGGTGTTGTGCCGCGGGACACCCCCCTCTGCCCTGCCGGGCATCTCCCCCACAAGGAGGGAGATCGACAAGCGGCCAGACCTTCGCACATCACAAACGTTGCGCAGTTTGCAACGCTTGTTGTTTGGGGAAACCGGCGCGCCCAGCCAATCTCCCCCTTGTGGGGGAGATGCCCGGCAGGGCACAGGGGGGTGCCAGGGAGTTCAAGTCAGCATGCGAAGGCAAGCTCAATCCGGCATCTGAATGAGGTGCCGATCCGTCAGGTGGCTTCGCTGCGCCACCGCATCTTCCACCACCGACGGACGCAGGCCAAAGGTTTCAGCTTTTCCGGCCTCGGATGCTATTCATGCGCAGCTCTGGCGTAAGCCACACCCAGAACCGCACCGTAGACCAGGTGAAGAACAAGGGTGGCCACGACCGCCCGAAGGCCGAGCGACAGTGCGAACAGGCCATGGCCGGCCATGGGCATGAAGACGATCATCATCGCGAGCCAGGCTAAAGCTCCGAAAATGAGGCCCCTGACGACCGGGAGGCCCGGAAGGTCTGCGTGCATCGCCGCATAGATGGTGCCCCAGACGATTGTTCCGAGGGCAAAGTGGCCGATCCATCCGAACGACAGGGCCATGATCGTGCCTGCCGGCAGTTGGGCCAGACGCGCGATATCTGCGATTACATCGAGCTGCGGCATCAGGCCCGCCGCCTTCTGGGCTATCATCAGGATGGAAATTACGACCGTGGCAGTGAAGCCGGCGATCAGCCCGGCCCGTTCATCCAGGAGCGTCGGCATTGGGTGGTGGAGGAGTTTCATGGCGTTGCCTCATGAGCATAAGGTTGACACGCGAATTCCGAACCGGGTCGATTCGGAGCCGCGCGCCTGCCAGAGGCATGACCGCATCCTCGATTTCATGGGAACCCGGCATGTACCGCTAGCAGGCTCCAACATCATTATACACCGATTGCGCTTAAAAGATCAGCAATTTGATGTGGCAATCAGGCGCTCGGCCGACGCCTCGCGGTATCGTTCGGACGTCGCAACAGCACGTATGGCCCACCCCCGGCAGCCCGGCAGGACAGAGGGGGGCCGGGGGACGCAAGAGAGAATTCAGGCTCGATCCGGCATCCGGATAAGGCACTCATCCGTGAGACAGCTTCTTCGCACTACTGTGCCATTCCCGCGCAGGTCAAGTTGCATACCAGTGAAACTCCCCGGCAGGATGGCCTGAATGATGGCATCCTCAAGATAAAATCTACCAAAACGGCTTAGCCCAATTCCTGCAATCATCAGGGGTGGTGCCGCCATTATTGTCGCGATAATATCGGCCTGATCTCCGGGCGGGCCTCGACTTGGAACTTGTTGCTTGGCCCAGCGTATTGTTCAGGCGTTGTTCTATCGATCGAGGAATAAAGATGTCTTCAGAATCCACGCGTCTCACATCCGAGGCAATTACACTATCGGCTGCCGCCATTCTGAACTCACTCATCTCCGTGCTCGGCAATAGGGGTCTGCTTTCCCCTGAGGAAGAGCGGGAAGTCTACCGCGCCGCCGCCGAGATGATCGATGAAGCCTCCGGCGACGACGAGGACGGAACCTACGAGCTGGCGCGTGAACTGATCGAACTCAGGCTTGCCGATATATAGAGCATTTCCAGCAAAAGTGCGCAGCGGCGTCTCCAGCGTCGGATCGAGCGGGCAGCCCGAGTGTCGAGCGTTTACGCGCATTCCAAAAACTGATTGCGATTTGAAACCAGTCGAGCTATCCTGCAACTGATTGTATAGGGCAATCAGAATCTCGATGGTGCGGCGCTTACAGCATCGATTCAAAGCACACTCTGGAGGAGGAAGAGGACATGGCCAAGCTTGTATACGGGTTGAACGTGTCACTGGACGGTTACATCGATCACGACAGATTCATGCCCGGTCCCGTTCTCTTCCGCCACTTCATCGAGAGCGTGCGCGGCGCGGCGGCCATCGTCTACGGTCGCCGTATGTACGAACTCATGCGTTATTGGGACGAAGATCATGCGGACTGGGAGCCGGCGGGAGGCGAGTTTGCGGCGGCGTGGCGGAGCCGGCAGAAGTGGGTCGTATCACGCACGCTGAAATCGGTCGGCCCCAATGCCACCCTCGTCGAAGGTGACCTCGAAACTGCCATACGCGGACTGAAGGACCGGCTTACCGGGGAGATCGGAGTTGGCGGATCGGACCTGGCGCGAAGCCTGACGGAGCTTGGCCTCATCGATGAATATCAGCTCTATTTCCATCCTGTCGTGCTCGGCCACGGCACGCCGTTCTTCACAGCACCCAGGCCGCGGCTGCGCCTTGTGGCCAGCGATCGTATCGACGAGGACGTGATCAGGCTGACTTACGTTCCGGCCTGAGGCAGGCGCGCGCCAGAGGTCACGATTGCTCGCTTCGATGCGCGTGGCGAGCACCAGCCTGTTCGAAAATATACCGCACAAGCTGTGTTTTTGCGTGCATCCCGGGGTGACGCACGGCACGTCAGAAGACGAAAAGGTCATCTCCAGGCCTCGAACGATCCCGAGCGCCCCACCGGCCGCGCAACGCTCCAAATTTCCTCTCAACCTCCACAGGCAAACCTGCTGCCATGCCAGTCGGGCATGCCGGGGGTCATCATATGGGCGTAGGGGGGCATCACCCTCATACCCCGGATTGCTGTCGTTCGTTCCCGCGCGAAAGCTGCCAGTATGCAGCCTTGGAATGCTGCTTCGTGGAGCCGGTTGAGGGGCAGATCCAGGAGGCTGGTGGACGGGAGAGGGGACGCCGCTTATGCGGAGAATTCGGGTTAGTAGTCTTGAGTACCTGAGTACATTTGGTGGAGCGTTGAGTATCTGTCGTGCACCCTCAGCCTGGAGCGCAGTGCTGGGAACCGCGACGGTTGTGTCTTCCACGAGTGCCGAGGGTTCCCTAAGCTTTGCCAATCAGGGCAGCTTTACCGATCCGGGCGGTGGCGCCGTCCCGTCCTCCTTCGCAGGCAATATGATGCAGCCTGCCGCACCGATCTCCTTCGGCGGCGTGCAGACTGCCTCCCTATCGCCGACGGCGATGCCGGCGCCCGCGGGCGATGGCGGCGCGCTGGACGCGTCTACCACGACGGCGTCGATCCTCCCGGCGCAGCAGACGACGACCACGTCCACCGAGCGCACCGTGCTCGGCCCGGACCCGTACCAGGAGGCGGCGACGCTGCCTGCGGCGCCGACGCTGACAGGCGTCACCAGCGATGCCGGCACTGCGACCGCCACCACGTCTGCGACCGATCCTGCCGCCGGTACCGGCACGGAGTCGTTACGCCTTCAGACCTCGATCGCCTCCATCTCGCTGCAGCCGAGCGAGAGCGTTTCGGCCGAAACCCCCGTGGCCTCGGCGACGCTTGCAGCGCCCGCGGCTGCGGCTGCGGCTGTTCCCAACAAGATCGCGCTCGAGAACATGAAGCAGGGCAACCCCATCAGCGAATGGGGGCTGGAGGGCGACGGCAACGGCACCATCCAGGGCTTTGCCACCGAAATCAGCACCAATGTCGGCGGGACGGTCGATTTCAAGATCGCCACGGATTCCACCCATTACCGCATCGATATCTACCGCATGGGCTATTATGGCGGTATGGGCGCGCGCAAGGTGGACTCGATCGAGAAAACGCTGACCACGGCGCAGGTCCAGCCGCATCCGATCGTCGACATGTCGCTCGGCCTCATCGATTGCGGCAACTGGTCGGTGTCGGCCAGCTGGCAGATCCCTTCCGATTTCGTCTCGGGCGTCTATTTTGCCAAGCTGGTGCGCGAGGATGGGGTCGAGGATGCTGGTATCATCCCCTTCGTCGTGCGCGACGATGCTTCCACCAGCGATATCGTCTTCCAGACGTCCGATACGACATGGCAGGCCTATAATGCCTGGGGCGGCGCCAGCCTCTATTACGGTGAAGTGCCCGTCGATCCCGCCGATATGATCGGCTACCTGCCGCCGAACTGCAGCTGCGGGCTGACCGCGATCGGCCGCGCCTCGGCGGTCAGCTATAACAGGCCCATCATCACCAATACGAGCCCGGTCGGCGGCTCGCACGATTTCATCTTCGGCGTCGAATCCTCTGCCATCTCGTGGCTGGAGCAGAACGGCTACGACGTGTCCTATATCTCGGGCGTCGATGCGACGCGCAGCGGCAGCCTGCTGCTCAACCATGATGCCTATCTCTCCGTCGGCCATGACGAATACTGGTCTGCCGAGCAGCGCGCCAATGTCGAGGCCGCGCGCGATGCCGGCGTGAACCTCGCCTTCTGGAGCGGCAACGAGGTTTACTGGAAAGTCCGCTGGGAAAGCAGCATCGACGGCAGCGGCCAGGCCTACCGCACCATGGTCTGCTACAAGGAGACCTACGGCACGAGCACGGACCCGAGCGGTGTCGGCACCGGCACGTGGCGCGATCCGCGCTATGCCGATCCGGGGCAGGAGCCCGAGAATTCGCTGACGGGCACGATGTTTACGGTGGACAGCTACCGCCAGGATACGATCTCCATCCCCTACGACTATTCGAACCTGCGCTTCTGGCGCAACACCGAGGTTTCGGAGCTGCAGGAGGGCGATACCTACAATCTGGTGCAGAACCTGCTCGGCTACGAATGGGATTCCGATGTCGAGAACGGGTTCCGTCCGGCTGGACTGATCAACCTGTCGCTCTCTTCGGTCTCGGTCGATACGTATCTGCGCGATTACGGCTCGACGATCGGCTCTGCCGTCGCAACCCACAGCCTCACCATGTACCGGGCGGCAAGCGGCGCGCTGGTCTTCGGCGCCGGCACCGTCTTTTGGTCCTGGGGCCTGAGCGACAACCACCAGGGTCCGACGACATCGACCGATCGCAACGTCCAGCAGGCGATGGTCAACATGTTTGCGGACATGGGCATCCAGCCGACGACGCTGGATGCGAGCCTGATCCTCGCCACCCAATCGACCGACCTCTTGAAGCCCACCTCGTCGATCACGTCGCCGGTCATCGGCGCAAGCTTCCTCGAAGGGCAGCACGTGACGATCACGGGCACGGCGCAGGATTTCGGCGGCGGCATCATCGCCGGCGTCGAGGTTTCCACCGATGGCGGCCAGCACTGGTTCAAGGCGACCGGCCGCGAGAACTGGAGCTATAACTGGGTCGTCCAGGCGAGCGGCACCTATACGATCCTGTCGCGCGCCGTCGACGACAGCGTCAATCTGGAAGCGCCCTCGGCCGGCAAGCAGGTCACGGTCAACCTGCCGGGCACGCAGGGCCTGTGGACGCTTGCGGAAAAGCCGGCTACCGAAGTGGCCATCGATCGCGATCCCGTCGAGCTCGGCCTGCGCTTCCAGGCGACGACGGCGGGCTTGGTGCAGGGCATCCGCTTCTACAAGGGTTTCTACAATATCGGCGAGCATGTCGTCAGCCTCTGGGCGAGCGACGGAACGCTGCTGGCGACGGGCGTCTCGACAGGGGAATCGCTCTCCGGCTGGCAGACGGTGATGTTCTCCAGCCCGATCCAGATCGCGGCGGGCACGACCTATGTGGCCTCCTATCACAGCAACGGCTACTACTCGATGACCGAGAATTATTTCAGCCAGCCCTATGCGAGCGGCCAGCTGAAGGCGGTCGATGGCGGCGGCGTCTTTGCCTATAGCGGTGCCAGCACATTCCCCGGCCAGAGCCCCGGCGGCACCAACTACTGGGTGGATGTGGTCTTCGATGCCGGCCCCAACAGCCTGCCGGTCGCGACCGACGACAGCGGGCTGATCGCCAGCCATAACGGAACGCTTGTCATCTCCATTGCCGCGCTGCTCGCAAACGATACCGATGCCAATGGCGATGCGCTCACCATCACCGCCGTCGGCAATGCGCTGAACGGCACGGTCACCCTCGACAAGCAGGCCGGAACCGTCATCTTCACGCCGGCCAACAATTATTCAGGCCCGGCAAGCTTCACCTATACGGTGTCGGACGGCCGCGGCGGCACGGATCAGGGCAATGTCAGCCTCACGATCCAGTCAGGACCGGCCGGCGAGACGGTGTTTACATCGGGCGAAGGGCCGACGGGGGCCGGCTTCAACGACAATACGCCGATGGAACTCGGCATGAAGTTCGTCGCTTCGGCAAACGGCACGATATCGGGCATCCGCTTCTACAAGGCTGCGGGCGATACCGGCGTGCATACCGGCTCTCTCTGGAGGGCGGACGGCACGCTGATCGCCACGGTCAGCTTCAACAACGAGTCGCTCTCCGGCTGGCAGACGGCGACCTTCTCCACGCCGCTGCAGATCACGGCGGGTGCGACCTATGTCGCCTCCTACCACACGACCGGCAGTTATGTGGCGACGGCAAACTACTTCACCACAGCCCATACCAACGGCTCGCTGACCGCACTTGCGGGCAATAACGGCGTCTATGCGGTCGGAGGTACGGCCTTCCCGACATCGAGCTACCAGTCGAGCAATTACTGGGTCGATGTCGTCTATAACCAATCGACCGGCAACACGGTGCCGGTCGCCGCCAACGACAATGGCTATACGACCTATGCCAACACGGCACTGTCGATTGCCGCAGCCAACCTGCTCGCCAACGATACCGATGCCGATGGCGACCCGCTCTCGATCACCGGCGCCAATGGCGCGGTCAACGGAACGGTGACGTTCAACAGCCAGACCAATACCGTCACCTTCACGCCGACGACGGGTTATACGGGTGCGGCAAGCTTCTCCTATTCGATCTCGGACGGGAATGGCGGCACGGCGTCGGCGACCGTCAGCCTCACGGTCAACTCGCAGCCCGGCGGCGGCACAACGTCCAGCCTGTTCACCGGCGCGGACACGTCTGGTGTCACCGCCGCCAACGATGCGAACGCGGTCGAGCTCGGCGTCAAGTTCATCGCTTCAGCCAACGGCCAGATCACCGGGCTCACCTATTACAAGAGCGCCCAGGATACCGGCACGCATGTCGGCTCGCTCTGGACCGCGAGCGGCCAGCTGCTGGCGCAGGCGACGTTCATCAACGAGTCGGCGAGCGGCTGGCAGACGGTTTCCTTTACGCAGCCGATCAATGTCACGGCCGGCACCACCTATGTAGCGAGCTACCATTCGAACGGCTTCTACTCGGCGACGCCGAATTATTTCACCACGGACTTTACGAATGGTTCGCTGACGGCGCCGTCAAGTGCCACGAGCGGCGGCAACGGCGTCTATGCCTACGGTTCGAGCAGCCTGTTCCCGACCGCTTCCTACAGTGCCACCAACTATTGGGTCGACGTCGTCTATCAGGTGAAGCAGAACGTCGCGCCGGTCGCGGCCAATGACAGCGGCTTCTCGACGAATACGGGCGTGCCGATCACCCTCCAGGCCTCTGTTCTCACGGCCAACGACACGGATGCCGATGGCGATCCGCTCACGATCACCGGCGCCAGCGGCGGGGTCAACGGAACGGTGACGTTCGACAGCCAGGCGCAGACCGTCACCTTCACCCCGAACGCCGGCTATTCCGGCCCGGCAAGCTTCAGCTATTCGATTGCCGACGGTCACGGCGGCACGGCATCGGCACAGGTCTCGCTAGATATCAACGACCCGGCGACCGAGCAGAACCTGTTTGCTGCCAATGCAACGCCTGCCATCGTCAACACCAACGACAACCAGCCGGTCAATCTCGGCATGAAATTCCAGGCCGATACGGCAGGCTGGATCACCGGCATCCGCTTCTACAAGGGGGCCGACAATACAGGCCCGCACAACGGCTATCTCTGGACCGCCTCGGGCACGCTTCTCGGCAGCGTCACCTTCAACAACGAAACGGCGAGCGGCTGGCAGACCGCCGCGCTCACGCAGCAGGTGGCGATCTCGGCGGATACGACCTACGTCGTCTCCTACAGCACATCAGGCAACTATTCGGCGACCGGCAATTACTTCAGCGCCGATGTGACGAATGGCGATCTCAAGGCGCCATCAGGCAATAATGGCGTCTATGCCTACGGGGCGGGCGGGCTGTTCCCGAGCGCCAGCTATAACAGCACAAACTACTATGTGGACGTGGCGTTCAGACCGCAGCTTGCGGCGTGAAACCCCGCTGACATGTGAGGCCCAAGCACCTGTAAGACAGGGCATCCGGAAAGGGTGATGATATCGATGATGCATGCAGACAACAGATTGCCGGTAACGGTTCTCGCCGGGTTTCTCGGCGCCGGCAAGACGACTGTCCTCAATCATGTTCTGAGTAATCGAGAGGGTCGCCGGGTTGCTGTCATCGTCAATGATATGAGCGAGGTCAACATCGATGCGGATCTCGTGCGCGAGGGGGGTGCAGACCTCTCGCGCACGGACGAGACGCTGGTAGAGCTCACCAATGGATGCATCTGTTGCACGCTGCGCGACGATCTCCTGAGCGAGGTGCGGCGGCTGGCCGCTACCGGCCGTTTCGACTATCTCCTGATCGAGGGCACCGGCATTGCCGAGCCGCTGCCGGTCGCAGCCACCTTCTCCTTCCGCGACGAGAACGGCGCAGCGCTCTGCGATGTGGCGCGGCTCGACACGATGGTCTGCGTCGTCGATGCGGTCAATCTTCTGGCCGATTACCGGAGCGGCGAATTCCTGGCCGATCGCGGCGAGAGGCGTGACGGCGACGACGAGCGCAAGCTCGTCGAACTCCTGGTCGAGCAGATCGAATTTTCCGATGTCGTCATCGTCAACAAGGCAGGCGAGGTGCCGTCCGCCATGCTCTCGGAGGTTCGCCGGGTCGTCGCGGCGCTCAATCCGGATGCCCGCGTCATCGATGCGGTCTTCGGCCAGGTGCCGCTATCGGCGATCATGGATACCGGCCTGTTCAGCGAGGCGAAGGCCGCCCGCCACCCGTTCTGGCACAAGGAGCTTTACGGCTGGGGCGACCATGTGCCGGAGACCGAGGAATACGGCATATCGAGCTTCGTCTATCGCAGCCGCCGGCCCTTCGATCCCGCGCGGCTCGCCCGCGTCCTCGATCAGCCGTTGCACGGCATCATCAGGGCGAAGGGGCATTTCTGGCTGGCGACCCGGCCGGACGAGATCGGCCTCCTGTCGATTGCCGGCACACAATGCCGCATCGATACCAGGGGATTCTGGTGGGCATCGGTGCCGCGGGCGCACTGGCCGCGCCATCCGCAATTCCGCCAGTTGCTGGACCGGCACTGGGACGACGGCTGGGGCGATCGTCGCCAGGAGCTGGTTTTCATCGGTTCCGGCTTCGACGAGGCGGCGATCCGCGCCGCCCTCGACGATTGCCTCACCGGTGAGGAGACGGGTTTCGATCCGCTGACTGCCGTCGGCCTTCGAGATCCGTTTCCAGCATGGGGGCACGCACATATCCATGCGCATTCAAAGAGTTAGAGCGTCCTAATGGACGTAAGACGCCCTAAGGTGAAGGTGTTTTGATTATCAACCAGAGGAGAGAACAATGAGCAGCGAACTTTATGCCGACGGCATCGGCGAAATCACCATCACGGGAACGATCGTGCGGATCGACCTGATGTCGCTGTCGGCCACCGACCGCGATGCCAACAACAATCCGAAGCCGGTCTTCCGCCAGCGCATCATCATGCCGGTCGATGCCTTCGCCAATGCGGTCGATCTCATGCAGAAGGCGCTCGGCGGGCTGGTCGAGGCGGGTGCGGTTCGCCGCATCGGCGACATGTCGGCTGCCGCGGCCGCCGATATCCAGGCGGCGCAGGGCGGTACTTCGAACGCTTCGCCGAACTTCAACTGATAGCGGTACCTCGGTCTCTTTTGTTTCGGGTGGGCCATGAGTGAATTTCTGCATACCAACCTGCATTGTCTTGCGCTCGTCGCACGTCATCACGGCGTCGATCTTTCTCCTGAGCGGTTGCAGCACGATTATGCCGTCGGCAGCGATCCGGTTGCCGTGCGGCAGCTGCTGCGCATGGCCAAGGATGCCGGCCTGAGGGCCAGGCATCTCGATCTCACCTGGCGAAGCCTGTTCCAGCTCGGCGAGGCCTTCCCGGTGCTTGCGGAACTTTCGAACGGCAATTGGGTGGTCATCGCCGGTGCCGTCGGGGAGGGCGAGGAGGAGAGGATCCGCGTTCTCGACCCGCTTGCCAGCCGCGCCGAAGTGATTGATCTGAGCGAGGAGCAGTTCGCCAAGGCCTGGCTCGGATCGGTGGTGCTGCTGAAGCGCAACTATCGCATGTCCGACGAGGACCGGCCCTTCGGCTTCCGCTGGTTCATCCCCGAGATCATCAAGCAGCGCAGCTTCTTCCGCGATGTCGCGCTCGCCGCCTTCGTGCTCTACGGCCTCGGGCTGACGACGCCGATCTTCTTTCAGCTCGTCATCGACAAGGTGCTCGTGCATCAGAGCTATGCGACGCTGACGGTTCTGACGGCGGGTATCGCGATCGCGCTCGTCTTCGACGCGACCTTCACCTTCCTGCGCCGCTACCTGCTGCTCTATGCCACCAACAGGATCGACATCCGGGTCGCGACGCGCACCTTCGGCCACCTGCTCAACCTGCCGATCGCGCTCTTCGAGCAGGCCTCGGCCGGCGTTCTCGTCAAGCATATGCAGCAGACGGGCCGCATCCGCGAATTCCTGACCGGGCGGCTGTTTCTCACGCTTCTGGACGGCGTGTCGCTCCTGGTCTTCGTGCCGATCCTGCTTCTCTACAGCGTCAAGCTGACGCTCGTGGTGCTCGGCTTCGCAGCCCTTGTCGGGCTCGTGGTGATGCTGCTCGTCGGGCCGTTCCAGCGCCGCCTGCAGGCGCTCTACCAGGCCGAAGGCGACCGCCAGGCGCTGCTGGTGGAAACCGTGCACGGCATGCGCACCGTCAAATCGCTGGCGCTGGAGCCGCGCCAGCGCAAGGTATGGGACGATTATTCTGCCCAGTCGATCTCCGTGCGTTTCCGCGTCGAGAAGATCTCGACCATCGCCCAGGCGATGACCGGGCTGCTGGAGAAGCTGATGAGCGTTGCGATCATCGGGCTCGGCGCGCTCGACGTGTTCTCCGGCACGATGACGATCGGCGCGCTGGTCGCCTTCAACATGCTCGCCGGCCGCGTCTCCGGGCCGCTCGTGCAGATCGTCACCATGGTGCATGAATATCAGGAAGTGGCGCTCTCCGTGCGCATGCTCGGCGAGATCATGAACCAGCGGCCGGAGCAGGCGGGCCGCGGGCGAGGGGTGCGGCCGCATCTGCATGGCCGCATCGAATTCGACAGGGTCTCCTTCCGCTATGCGCCCGATGCAGCGCCTGCGCTCGACAATGTCTCCTTCGCCATTCCGGCGGGCTCGGTCTTCGGCGTGGTCGGCAAGAGCGGTTCGGGCAAGACGACGATCACCCGGCTTATCCAGGGGCTCTACCAGAGCCAGGAAGGGCTGGTGCGCATGGATGGCTATGACAGCCGCGAGATCGACCTCGTGCATCTGAGAACCAGCATCGGCGTCGTGCTGCAGGATAATTTCCTGTTCCGCGGCTCGGTGCGCGACAATATCGCCGCCGCCAGACCCGATGCCAGCATCGAGGAGATCATGCAGGTTGCCCGCATCGCCGGCGCGGAAGAGTTCATCGAGCGGCTGCCGCGCGGCTTCGACACGATGCTGGAGGAAAATGCCGCCAACCTCTCCGGCGGCCAGAAGCAGCGGCTTGCGATCGCGCGGGCGCTGATCACCGATCCGAAACTCCTGATCTTCGACGAGGCCACCAGCGCGCTCGACCCTGACAGCGAGGCGATCATCCGCGAGAACCTGAGCCGCATCGCTGCCGGGCGCACCGTCATCATCGTCTCGCACCGGCTTTCGACGCTGGTCGATGCCGATGCCATTCTCGTCATCGATCGCGGCAAGGTCGCCGATATCGGCCGGCACGACCAGCTCGTGTCGCGCTGCATGACCTACCGCCACCTCTGGGCACAGCAGATGAGGCAGGTCGCATGAACGCGCATGTCAGAAAATCCGAAGAAAACATGCCGGTTCCCTCGGGCAAGGGGCCATCGGACAAGGGTCCGGGGAAAGGCCAGGAAAAGGGAAAGCAGCTCGTCGCCCGCCCGCCGCTGCCGCCGGCGATTGCCGAGTTCCAGTCCGATGCCGTCGAGCTGGAGGAACGCGCGCCGCCGCGCGTGGCGCGCATGACGCTCTATTGCGTGACGGCGCTGCTTGCCGCCACCATCACCTGGGCCTCGGTCTCCGAGATCGACGAAGTGGTGATTGCGCCCGGCAAGCTCGTCACCACCCAGCCGACCATCGTCGTCCAGCCGCTGGAAACCTCGATCATCCGCACGATCGACGTGAAGGCCGGCGAGGTGGTGCATGCCGGCCAGACGCTGGCGACCCTCGACGCCACCTTCAGCCAGGCCGATGTCGACCAGCAGCAGGCGAAATTCTCGGCGCTCGACGCGCAGGTGAAGCGCATCGAGGCGGAGCTTGCCGGCGACGATTATTCCGCCATGGCTGGTAAGACGCCCGACGAGATGCTGCAGGTGCAGCTCTTTACCCAGCGGCATGCTTTCTACAGGGCGCAGCTGCAGAATTTCGACCAGCAGATCGCCGGCCAGTCGGCAGCCCTTGCCGCAGCCAAGAACCAGGAGGCCGTGCTCATCGACCGGCGCGACACGCTCTCGCAGATCGAGGGCGCGCGCACGCGGCTCTACGACAAGCAGAGCGGTTCGCTGATCACCATGCTCGGCTCCCGCGACGCCCGCCTCGACGTGGAATCCGATCTCACCGCCGTTCGCGGCAAGGGTGACGAGGCGGCGCATGCCTATGCCAAGCTGCGCGCCGACCGCCAGGCCTTCATCGAGGATTTCCGCCGCGCCGCGATGGAGCAGCTGGTGGAGCTGCGCGGCCAGCGCGACATGGCCGACGAGGAACTGAAGAAGATGGAGCTGCGCCGCAACATGGTGTCGCTGACGGCACCTGCCGATGCCGTCGTGCTCGATCTCGCCCAGCGCTCCATCGGCTCCGTCGTGCGCGAGGCCGAACCTGTTGTCACGCTGGTGCCGATCAACGTGCCGCTCGAAGCGGAAGTGTCGATCAACACCCGCGACATCGGCCGCATCGCCGTCGGCAAGGAGGCGCGCATCAAGCTCGACGCCTATCCCTTCCAGAAATACGGCACCGCATCTGGCGAGGTACGCACCATCAGCCAGGACACGTTCATGACCGGCCAGCAGCCGGAACAAACCGCCACGCCCAGCCAGCCGGCCGCACCCTTCTTCAAGGCTCGCATCCTGCTTGCGGATACAAGGCTGAATGCCTCGGACGTGCCGGTTCGGCTGCTGCCGGGCATGACCGTGTCGACGGAAATCAAGGTCGGCCAGCGGACGGTGATCTCGTATTTCCTCTATCCGCTCATGCGCGGGCTGGATGATGCGATACGGGAGCCGAATTGAGGGTTCCGCCGGCGAGGTGTAGGGCGAGGGGCCACCTGCACGCGCCATGGGATGGGGGCGCGCTGTCACTGACGGCGCTGCCCCCAGACCTGTGATGGGGGGCTGTTTTTTAGGTGCGCGAGCGTGGAGGGGGAAGCGGCGCATCTCCGTCATCGCTGTGGGAATCTGTCACGACAACGGTTGAGGCGGGCTCGCCGATAGCCATGGCCGCTTCTGAGCACAAGCGGACTTTTTCGAAAGATAGGGCCGCTTTGCGCCCCCATGTCAGTTATACACGCCGTAGTGAAACGCACCTGAAAGCAGACATCCCGACCTCACGTCTGCTGTGCGCAAACAGGAGACGTGCCTCTACGCCTGCTGAAGGACTTGTTTCGGCACCATTTAGGTTCTTCAGAGCTGATGCGTGTATTCCTGAAAGCTGTCTCGTCCTCAGAGAGGCGCGAATTGTGCGCCCCTTTAGCGCAGATTAGTCGGCTTGCCGCTTGATTTTGTGCGTAATGTCTTCCACCTGAAACAGTCGACACCACTCGACTTCAAAATCGTCGATATTGAAAATCGCGACATTGTAGCCGTCCTCACCGAACGCGCTTTTGTACGCCACGCCGTCGTAACCGAGGGAGCGAAACAACTCAGCGAGGATCTGCGTGGGAGCGTACTCCGCTGCGTCGTCGGACCTGTCTGCCGGCGTTGAGAATGCCCTGTCGATATCCGACCAGACGGCTTTCTCCAACTCCGCGCGTTCTGGCTCTTTGAAGTATATGAACTGCTTTTCGGCGAGAATGCTGCAGTCGATCAATTTCAGTTCGCGCAAACATTTCAAAACGGCGACAGTCACGTAAGCGCCGATCGCAGGTCTGACTTCCGATACTGCCGTGGCGTCGTCTGTCGCCATATAGAGACAGGGTATGCCGCGGGGGTTCACGCGCCCGTCGCTGGCCCGGTCACGCAAAGGCATCATGCGGGTCTTGTTGGCCGCGCACGCGATATCGTCGACGTAGATGTCCTCACCGTCGTCGCCGGTTTGATATATCGGCCTCAGGCCATGTGCCACTTGAGCGCGCCTTAACCTCGCGCCCACGTTGACGATATTCTCTCGGGTATGACACGTCGCAGCGACGGCTTGCAGAAATTCTTCCGTCTCCGGAGAGCGAATGAAACGACGTGACTTCACGACCTCGCGTCGGAAATGATGGTAATCACGATGCGACTTGAAAGTCAGAGCCAAACTCTCTTCTGTCACGACTTCACTCCCCAAAATTCGACAATCACTACGTCAGTACTAGATGCTCAACTGATCAGGGAACATGCTCAAGAAGGTTTCCCCGACAATGCGCGCTCCGCATGTCGAATAAGTCGCGCATTCAAGCCCGCCCCCGCTCAACTTACTGGCCTTGAGGTAGCGGTTCTCAGGTGCGACAGGAAGTCAGCTCCGGGCCGACAGCGGAAACAATTTCCGCTTCGCCCTCGCTTTCCAGTCGTGCGAGGCCGCATACACGCTGCTCGAAAGCCGACTCTTTGGGCGATTGGGAAGGTATGGCTATGGGATGAATGTTGTTTGCCCCAACCAAACTTGCAGAACGGGCGAAGTCTTTGCTATCGAGCGCCTACTGGTTGAAGATCGGGAAACGAGCGACACTATGAAAATCCCATTTCTGCGCAATGAACCTGTCGGGGCCACCGCTACCGAGCTCGAGGAACCTGTGTCTGTAATCTCACTGGCGATCGAGCCGCAAAGCCATCTCGAGAAGTATCTCGCCTATTATGTCGGGCGGCTGAAGCCCGGCTATGCCGTACTGGTGACCGGGGAGTGGGGAACGGGTAAAACCCATCAGGTCCGGCGCGCGCTTCCAGACACACATGCCCACTACATCAGTCTCTTTGGCCTTAACACGCCCAGCGAGATTGAAGCACAGATCTTCACCAAGATGTTCCCGAAGGCCTCGGCAGTGAGGCGCTTCGCCGAGAAGATGGATAGCACGTCCGTCGGCATTCCGGTACTTGGATCTCTGGGAACTGGAGGTCTGGCGAGTCTTCTGACTGGACCCTTCATCAAGAATGAGGTCGACAACTCACGCCCACTCATCCTGGACGACCTCGAGCGGTGCACCGTCGAAAACGCTGTGCTGCTCGGAATGATCAATCGATATGTGGAGCACCACGGCTGCCGGGTGATTGTCATCGCGCATGACACCAAGGTGGTTGAGACCTTCGCGGACACCAAGGAAAAGGTCTTCGGCCAAACCCTTCACGTCGAACCGAATGTCGAGGCGGCCTTGGCGGAGTTCGTCGCTTTTTTCAAGGATCCGCAGAAGCCGGACAAGCTTGGCGCCCATCGCCGGGAGGTGCTTTCGACGTTCAGGGAGTCCGGAACTTCCTCTCTGCGAATCCTTCGACACGTCATCGAGGATGTCGGTCGCCTCGCCGATGCCCTCGAGGATCGTCATTTCGAGAACGACATGGCGATGGTGGAATTGGTCCGCCTCTTTTCCGCTCTCGCGGTGGAAGCAAGAACGAACAAGCTGGAGCGCGAAGACCTCTTCAGGAGAAAGGAAAAGATCTTCTCGCATAAAATGGATATGGGGCGCGCGAAAACGGAAGAGCCACCGAAATCCCGGCTATACGACGCTGCCCAAAGATACACGTCAATCGACATTGGAAGCACATTGCTTGGCGATGACGTATTGGCCGAAATGCTCTTTGATGGCCGCTTCACGGAGGAGCACATCCGCACGTCATTGAACAACAGTGCCTATTTTCTCGAAAAGGAGGCTGCGCCGCCTTGGCAGATCGTCGGCAGCTTTGACAAGCTCGATGACGAGTACTGCGATCCCGCGCTGGCACGAATGAACGAGCAATTCGAAAAGCGTCAGGTAACAGATTCCGGCGAGTTCCTGCATATTGTTGCACTGAAGATGATGATGGCGTCCCGTGGCGTGCTGAAGGTCACATCAAAGCAGATCGCCGACGATGCCAAGCTCTACATCGATGATCTCGTGGCTGCAAAGCGGTTGCCGCCGCGAAAGGCTGGCTGGATGTGGACCGAAGAGTTCAAGGACGCATCCGGCGGCGTGATGTATTGGGTCGTTGATTCCTATCGAACTGATTTCGAGGGTGTTTTCGACTATCTCGTCAAGGCTCGTACGAGTGCTCTGACGGACACTCTCCCCGGCAAAGTTCCAGCGTTGCTGGAAGCCGTCAAAACGGATGGACAAAAGTTCTTCGATATGGTTTGCCACAGCCGCAACGCGACTTTGGAATACGAGGACATTCCGATTTTTGCGTACGTGGATCCGGCGGCATTTGTGGATGCCTGGCTGGAATCTCCGAAGACGGGTTGGTACTGGATCGGTAACGCGCTGAAAGAACGACACAAAGTACTCACGCAATATCCTGCGCTGGCTTCCGAAAGTGCGTGGTACCCGCAGGTCCATAAAGAAATGGTCCAGCGAGCACACAGCCAGGAGGGATTGGCGCGAATCCGAATGGAACGCGCTGCAGAATTGATGGGCATCCCAAAGCACGCCCCTGCGACCCGCGCCTCAGCCAAAGCTACGCTGAAACCGACAGTGGCGGCTGCGATTCCTACGCCTGCGGAAGGCGAGGCGGGTGCAGTTCCGGAAAAGCCTAAGCGTGCGCCGAAAGAAGCCGGAGTAGTGCGCGATTGGAACGGTTAAAGGCTCGATCGAAATAAAAGCCAGAAATGGTTGTGTGTCTTCTGTTTTAAACGGTAACACTGGATTGACTTGGAGGCTACACGCTGGCGCACTTCGGGTCAGCCGTGACGCAACGGCGGATTGTCTCGGAGCAAGCCATGCCTGTCGTCGATGCCCGGATTCTCATCCTTTGCAAAACGTATCCGTCGCCCAGTGGCAAGTATGCGGAAACGACCTGCGTGGCTGGCATGGACGAGAAAGGCGACCTTGTTCGCTTGTTCCCGGTGCCGTTTCGCCTGATCGCTGAAGAGCAGCAGTTCAAGAAGTGGCAGTGGATCAAGGCCAAGGTCGAGAAGGCCAAGAAGGATCACCGACCTGAAAGCTTCACGATCAAGACAGACACCATTGAGGGTGGGGCGTTGGTCGAAACCGGAAGGAACTGGGGCGAGCGCCGTCGCTTGCTGTCTCCAGTCAAGCCCTTCATTAATTTCGACGACATAGAGGCTGCGCGCCAACGGGACCGCATATCGCTGGCTCTGTTGAAGCCCAAGAGAATTCTCGGGTTGGATATCGAGCCAGTTTCCAATCCACAGTGGACAGAAGATGATCTGGCGAAGCTTCTTGGCGGCCAGACTCAGGGTGGGCTCTTCGATAAGGATGACAAGCCGTCTATCAGGACGCTACGGAAACTGCCCTATGACTTCTATTATAGATATGAGTGCGGCGAGGGTGCTGCCACCAACGCCTTCAGGCACAAGCTGGTCGACTGGGAGGTTGGTGCGCTGTACCTGACCTGCGACCAACTTTATGGCGATGATTGGGAGCGTCACTTCCGCGACAAGCTTGAGCGAGATATCCCTTCAAAGGACTTGATGCTGCTGATGGGGAACCAGCATAGATTTCAGGATCAGTGGCTGATCATCAGCTTGATCTACCCGCCACACCAGTTGCAGGGCGAACTCTTCTAGTTCGAACCCGGGCGCTTCGGCAGCTTATCTTGGTGGCGCACGTAACGGGCTGGATCGTCGCCAAAGAGGTGTAACATCTCGTAGCCGAAGGCTCCCATCCGCTCGCCGACGATGTATCGGTGACAGGTTTTCGGATCGCGCTCGAAGCAAAGAAGGCAGACCGCCTGTTCCTGCGATGTGACGGCGAGCTTCTCGATGGCTGCAATGGATTCCGGCTGATCGGCATGTGCCGAGTAGATCGTGCGGAAAAGAGCATAGTCACCAGACTTCGCGGCTTCTCGTCCTTCCTTGGGGTCTCCGAGCTCCTGCATAGGAAGGTATCTGATACCAGCATTCTCGAGATGATCTCGGAGCGAATTCTTCGAAAAGCCCTTCTTGCGAGACAATGGAACAGCCCGCACATCGGCAACAGCTTCAACCCCAACGGCGGTGAGCGTTTTCAAGAACCGTTCGATGTCGGTGCCTTCATAGCCGATCGTGTAGACAGTTTTCATCAAGTGCTCCTTCTCCGCCAATGTGAATGGCTTCGCTGGCTCCACGCTTGCGCAGGCAGCCCGTCTCGATACGACATCAGCATGCGTGCCGCCAGAGGCGAGGGAATTTTTCCGATGGCACCAGTCGCACCGCATGGTATCGGGCTCTCTTATCGATAGCTGCCCGCCCGATTTCGGCCCCCAAACGGTCGTCGCTTGATTCGGGGCCAACGACTGCAATTGGGGAAATTCCCGCCAAGACTGCCGTCGTTGTCCGCCAAATGCCGCCGCCTCGTCGCTTATCAAGTTGGAGAAGCGCTGGATCCCTGTGACATCCCTCGTGCCAGCACGAGAAAGGGCTAACCGGGGAGGGATGAGGGCGCGACCATCAATGCGGCTAATCATCCAGCATAAGCGAAAAAAACCTTGCCGCGGCCTGGATCGACAATCGTGATGCTGCCGCCCGTTCCGTATGAGTAAAATGATCCGGTTGACTGGATCGCTTTGTCCGCTTCACCGTCTCGACCGTCTTTAATCGAGATATCGAAGCCGTATTTTCCCAGGTATTCAGAGATCGTAGGCAGATGGCCTTCTGGAAGCTCCACGGACATCATATCTGGATCGTCGTCGTAAGGATGCCACATGCCCAAGGCTCTTTCGTCGCCACGGTCGTCGACCGGTGTTGCGTGCCAGGCTCCCTGTCCCCCTGCAAGCATATCCTTCAGGTGGCTCCCCTGTTTCCGTGCCCAATCTGCGCTCGTATCGGTCAGCCGATAGACAACGAATCCGGTCTCGTTGTCGCCGGGCATGAAACCGACGCCCCAGGATTCCTCCAGACGATACTCGATCTCCGCTACTTCAAGTGGTTCGGGAACACGTGCGAGAACAAAGTTTCGCTCCCAAATTTTCATCCCAACGAAGAGCGATACGATCGCCCCCAGACCAAAAGCGACAATCAGACCTCTTCGGATGGATTGGTCGGGTCGCGTTCGTCGCCAGAGACGGCGTAGCCAAAGAAAGAAAATTGCAATTGTGGCGACGAAAAACAGAATCAAAATCGCGAACACGCACAGCATGAAAATGACGTAGTTCATACGGACCTATCGGAGATGAATGGAATTTTCCAAACGCGCAGACGTCAATATTTTGCATGCCTGGCGACGCTCTGCAATTGAGGCAATGTTTGCTTTTGCGCGCTGTGATATCGCTGCAAGCGGTGGCGCTAATCCGATGATATCCTTGACGTGCAGGCGGCACGGCGCAGGCGAAAGAGTCTCTCCTGCTCAAGGACTTGGGCAGGCTGGATCCCTGTGACAAGCACAGGGATGAGGGAGGTTGGGGTGAGCCTCGGTGCCCAAAGCGACCGAGATGTCATCTGCCGTTAGGCGGACCGTCGCCGTAAGGGAGCATCAGCAGGCATTGGAGGCTTCGGGCCGGGTGGACGCTTTTTGTGAAGCGTCCGAAGGAGTCCTCGAACGCCTCCGTGTTGTCCCCATCCCCTCTCATATCTCCGGCAGGCCAGCCTTCCTAAAACCGTCGACAAAGTGGTCTCGTACAGATGCATCGCGCAGCGGCTGGGAGCTGAGCCAATGGCCGATCGTGAAATGAGGGTGGGCGATCAGGAAGAGTTCTGCTTCTCGCCGCGCCTCCTCCTGGTGGCCCAATTGCGCAAGCGTGGCAGCCAGGAATTTGCGGGAGTTGGTCCGATACGTGTCTTCCTTGCGCAGTGTCGCGGCTGCCGCCTCATAATCACGCGCGGCGTATTGCGCCTGCCCGAGATGACAAAGATACCAGCAGGCTGGACGGGGATTGAGCCGCAGGGCTTTTTTGATCTGCGCCAGTCCGTCGGCAACCCTGCCGTCCAGCACCGAAATGTCCGACATGGCGGCCCAGGTGTCGGCGTGGTTGGGGTCCAGCTCCAGGGCCTTGGCGAAGGCGGCCTCGGATTCCTCCCATCGCCGCTCATAAGCCAGGATGGTCCCCAGAACGTAACGGCAGCCGGCATCATTGGGATCGAGCTCGACCGCCTTCTGCGCTGATGTCACCGCCATCTGACGGTTGGGATCTTCGGGCTCGCCGAAATGGGTCCAGGCCAGCCAACGGTTATAGGCGAGCAGGCCAAGCGCCTCGGCATAGGATGGCTCGAGCTTGACCGCGCGCTGGAGCAGCATATAGGCCTCACGCTCGGTTTGCGGCGACTCTTCCGTCAGCAGACGGGCGCGCACACACAGGTCGTAGGCCTCAAAGTTCTTCGGCCGATTGCGGGGCGGCGGGGTGGTCAGCCGGCCGACGAGGGCTTCGACAATCTTGGCGTTGACCTCATCCTGCAATTCGAAAACATCTTCCACCGTCCGGTCAAATCTCTCGGCCCACAAGTGCCCGCCGCCAAGCGCATCGACCAATTGGGCATTGATGCGGACACGGCCCATTGCGCGTCTGGCGCTCCCCTCCAGGACGTAGCGGACGCCGAGCTCCTGGGCGACGAGGCGTACATCGACCGGCTTGCCCTTGTAGCCGTAGACGGAATTGCGCGCGATGACGAACAGGCCAGCCGTGCGGGAAAGGTCGGTGATCAGGTCTTCAGTCAAGCCGTCGACGAAAGGCTCGTCCGCTTCATTCCCACCCATATTCGTGAACGGCAAGACAGCGATCGAGGGATTTTCCGGCAGTGGCAATATGCTCGGCAGCGCATCCGGCCAATGCCACACGTGGACCGGGCGGGTCAGGTTCTTCAGGTAGCGTTCGCCTGCATCGAAGAACCGGTCGTCGATCTTGTCGAGGATCTCGCCGTGAACGCCGCCTGAAATGCAGATGCCTCCCGGCGCGGCCTGTCTCTCGAGGCGCGCCGCGACATTGACCCCGTCGCCGAGGACGTCCGAACCCTCGTCAATGACATCTCCCAGATTGACGCCTATACGCAAAAGCAGGCGCTGGTCTGCGGAAGCCTCGACAGCAGCGGTGGCCCGTTGCATTTCCAACGCTGCCGCGACCGCTTCCACCGCGCTGCCGAATTCGATCAGGAATCCGTCGCCCATGACCTTGAAGATGCGGCCTTTGTGACGCCTCACAGCCGGCTCGATGATGCCGGAACGGAGCTCCCGGAGGTTTTCCAGCGTTGCGACTTCATCTGCCTCCATCAGGCGCGAATATCCCACCACATCGGCAACGACGATGGCGGCAAGGCGACGCTGAAGAGATGGATCCGTCATGTGAGGACGAGCCTGATGACCAAATTAGCAAGTTATTGTTCAACCACGGGTGAGTCAACAAGTGGTAGGAGATAGTCGAGGCGATCTCCGCCTCCATCGAGCCCAGGACAGGGATGAATTCGGGGTGGGCGCGGCTGCCCAAAGCGAAGCCTGCCGGCAGCCATCCGACTCCATCATAGGGAAAAGCGCTCTATCTTGCTTGCACAATCGCGGAGCAGGAGCATTCTCGGAGCGTTTCGTTTCAGCACCACTCCAGACTGCCGGTTCAGCGGCACAGATCCAAGAGGAGATGAGCGATGGACGCATTGACACCTGACAACATCATGAAGATCGGCATGGGTTTCTGGGCCTCCAAGACAATGCTGAGCGCTATCGAACTCGGTGTCTTCACCGAGCTCGCCGCACGCCCGGCCGATCTGCCGGCATTGCAGGCGAGGCTCGGACTGCATCCCCGCTCGGCCCGCGATTTCCTCGATGCCCTGGTTGCCCTGAAGCTGCTCGAACGCGAGGACGGCATCTATCGCAATTGCCCGGATACCGACCGTTTCCTCGACCGGGCCAAGCCGTCCTATGTCGGCGGCATCCTGGAAATGGCCAATGCCCGGCTCTACGGCTTCTGGGGGTCGCTCACCGAAGCCCTGCGGACGGGGGAAATGCAGAATGAAAGCAAGCATAAGAGGGACTTCTTCGCCGCACTCTATGCGGAACCGGAACGGTTGCGAAGCTTCCTCGAGGCCATGAGCGGCCTCAGCGCCGGGGCGGCGCAGGTCATCGCAGCCAGGTTCGATTGGTCGAAATACGCGACATTCGCCGATATCGGCGCGGCACAGGGCATGGTGCCGGTGGTGATCGCGCGGGCGCATCCTCACCTCAAGGCGATCGGCTTCGATCTGCCCGCCGCCCAGCCGATATTCGAGGCGTTCGTTGCAGAGCAGGGCCTTGCCGACCGTATCCGCTTTCAGGGCGGCAACTTCTTCGAGGATCCGTTGCCTGACGTGGATGTGATCGTGATGGGACATATCCTGCACGACTGGAATCTCGCCGAGAAGAAGCTGCTGCTGGAAAAAGCCTTCGCCGCGCTGCCGAAAGGCGGGGCCGTGATCGCCTATGACGCCATCATCGATGATGAGCGCCGCGAGAACGCCTTCGGGCTGCTGATGAGCCTGAACATGCTGATCGAAACCCCCGGCGGATTCGATTATTCCGGTGCCGACTGTCAGGCATGGATGCGCGAAGCAGGCTTCGTGTCCACGCGCGTCGAGCCCTTGGTGGGGCCGGATTCGATGGTGATCGGCTTCAAGCCTTGAGGTGGGAGGCAAAAGCAGTCACCCATGCATACCGTCCGCATTCTCATTGTCGGACGTCGGCCTCTCTTGCGCGCTTGAAGAACATTTCCAGCGGCTTTGCCGCGGGGGAACGCCCTTAACGGCTCATCCAAGGCATCTCAATCGTCCCGAGCGATACAAGGATCCCGAGACCCATTAGCGCAATGCCCAAAGCACCTTCGAAGCGGCGGCCACGCGGCAGCAGCTTCTCGACGAAAATGACCAGCGTCAGAAGCAGCATCCAGGCGACGCTCATGACGCCGGCCGCGACCAGCACGGCAAACAGCGCCCAGCAGCACCCGAAACAATAGACGCCGTGGCGCAGCCCCATCTCAAGGGCGCCAACCCGGCCATCGCGCCAGTGCTGCGCAACGAAAGCGAGCGGCGAACGGCAATGGCTCAGGCAAATGTGCTTGAGGCTCGTGAACTGGTAGAGCCCGGCTACGCCGAGAGTGGCGCCGAGCGCGAGCGGTGCCCATGTCGACCGCTGAGGCGGATCGAGGCTCGCTGCAAACTCGCTGCCGAACTGAACCAGGAGATAGACGAGAAGGCCTGCCGCCGCCCAGACGAGCATGTAGCCAGCGACGAAGATCCATGTCGGGATGGCCACGTGCTGTTCGCGTCTCGCCTGTGCCGCCGCGAACATGAAGATCATGGGTGCGGCGGCCGGCAGCATCATAGCCGCCATCATCACAGTCCACACCGCCACAAAGGTGACGGCGCCGGCAACTGACCAGCCGGCGGTAGCAATTCCGGCCATAGCCATGCCGGCCATGCCTTCCATACCCTCCATCCCGCCGCGCACGGTGATGCCCATGGGCATGTCCATGCTGAAGGTCTGGTAGAGGGTGAGCGCCCATGCCGCCGCTGTCAGCACAGCGAGCGATGCAAGGAGATACAGCGGCATGCCACGAAGATTCCGGGTGAAACGCCACGATTTCCTTGGGAACGCGCCAGGCAATGGAACGCCGCCCTAGTTCGGGCCGGTCCAGTCGAACGGGATGTGCTTGCTTGAGCGGGCCGTGCCCGTCCAGTCGAACCCGAAGCCCTTGGTGCTCACTTCTACGGAGCGCCCCCAGGTGGCAACCTGGCCCGGGCCAACCTCCGAGCCCGGCGGGTTGATCGTCTGCACCCGCTTTCCGGGTGGTGTCGTTGGGCCGGAAAGCGCTTCTGCGCGCCCGACGACGCGGCCGGGAATTTCGACCCGCCAGGTGGCGAGGTCGCCCGCTACCTCAAAAGTGATCGGCACGAATTCCATGCCACGCATCTCGCCGATATTGGCCGCAAACCCCGCCGGCCAGCCGCCGGCCTGGCCGCCGAAGATCGCCTGCAGGGCTTCGCGCTGCCGCTCGTCCGCCTTCTCGTCGATGTACATGCCCATCACGGCCTTGGCCTCTCCAGCCCAGAGGTTGCCTTCGAACTCGCCGAGCGCCACGAGCGTCAGACCGTCCAGCTTCACGCCGCCATATTGACCCTCGCGCACATGCCAGGCGAGCACGCCCTGGCAATGATTGCCTGTTGGCCGTTGTGCGAACTCGCAAGGACAGGGAATGTCGCAGCTGCAGATGTCGAACCAGTCGCCTGCGAGCCGCCATTGAGGTACTGCATTCATGGCTGTCCCTCCCGGAAATTCAACACCGGATTATACGTCGATGCCGGGTCACAATCCAGTAGTACGTCTGTCGTTCGCTGATAGACTGGCCGCCCGGCCACATATCTCTCACGTGATGCTCCCGCCCGTTCCGTATGAGTAAAACGATCCGGTTGACTGGATCGCTTTGTCCGCTTCACCGTCGCGCCGTCTTCAATCGGGATCTCGGAGCCGTACTTTTCCAGGTATTCAGCGATCGTCGGCGGATGGCGCTCTGGACGCTCCATGGACATCATCTCTGGCGACGCTCTGCATCGGCCAGTCCCTTAAGCCTCGTCCGCGATCCATGCGAGCGAAGCTCCATGCGGGTCGGTCCAGGCGACAGGAGAGCGGTTCACAGACAGGAGGAAGCGCCCGGGTGGCCAGGTTGTTCCTGCGCGCGCGGCAATGGATGGGAACGCGCGGGGGAACTCGTTCGATACCCAATAGGGCGCGAGCCGCATCGCCTGCTCGGCGAAAGCCTCCCTGTCTGCGGGGTCGGAGACGTAGTCGAGGACAGCCGTGTGAAAGACGACAAGGGTGGCGTCCTTTGGGGCTTGCTTGCAGAGTCGAACGAACTCGCTCCCGCGCAGGTCACCCTTCACGATCCGTGGCTTGACCGTGGCGGCGATTCTGACGGCCGCCTGCAGATTGGCAAGCCGTTCCGTCTGCTCCGGCCAGACCAGTGTCTCAAGCCATGCGACCTGCGCAGGATCCGAAGCATCGATTGGACTGAGGTCCAGCCCCGCTCGCCAGACGACGCGTGGTGCGGCCGTCGGCAATGGGGTCGTCTTACTGGCGGAGCAACGCAAGACTGGCGGCTCTGAGCCCATCACGGGGGCGCGGATCGCCTTGTCGCCGTAGTCGTAACCATAGAGGTCGGGCAGGAGGCAGAGCCCTGCGGAGGTGCCGACCTCGAGGAGCGCCAGCGGCTGCGGCAATCGCGCCAGGACAGGGAGCAGCGAGGCGCACCGTCCCGGTTCGTTGGTTTGTGTCGAACGCTCGAGCATCAGCGAACGGACAGCGTTGGGGTGGGCCAGCAGTGCCTGGCGGAACTCGGCCCAGCCCGTCGGCGTGCCGAACAGGTGACGCACCGCCGCAAGCAGAAGGTTCGGTTGCCTTTTCATATCGGGGAGGGTCGACAGGAAGCCGAGTGTCTCCCGGTCCCCGGCAACCGCGCGCGCCAACGCCTCGTAGAGCGGCGAACGGCCGTGGGCTTCCGTATCGGCGAAGTGAACATACCGGGCCGAGATCTCAGCCAAGCCTTCCTCGTCCATATCAGCTGATCCTCGACCACGACGTCTGGCCACAATACACGATATCAGGATCTGATGGCAGTCAATAGACGACCGATACGCGGTGGTCGAATGACCAAGGACATCAAGCCCACACGGCGGATGAGGCTGAGGAACAGGAGCGATAGCCGGTCGGGCGATCACCATGAATTGGGGCCGAGATCGCGCTTGCCGTTCATGACGCGCACGGAGTTCGGGCCGGTCTTGTTCCAGGTCTCGCAGATTTCCTTTCCGGCGTCCCGGCCGGCCTTCCAGGTTCGGCAAAACTTGTTGCCGGCGATGTGCCATTTGCCTTCGATCGGGATCACGTCACCGTTGTCGAGCTTGACCTGACCCTTGGCGGTCCCATCCTTCGATATGGACAGGGTGCCGCTATATCCTTCCTTCGGCCCACCCAAAGTGAGTTCCTTGCCATTCGACAACAGGGCCGTCAGTTCCTTGCCGGTCATCGCGGTCGCGGCGATTGCGGGAAATGCGCCGAAAACAAGGATCACTGCGAAAGCTGCGATGCGTTTCATGTTTCTTCCCTCCACCTGGATGTCGATGATCTCTGATTGCGTCTCTCCAACCTGCCGGGGAAATGATGCACTCCAGGTGTCGATAACAACAATTAGCCATTGCTGATTATGGTATGAAAGAACATTGGTGGTCGGAAAATGTTCTAACAGATGTTGTGCTATCTTGAATTGTGCAACCTCGCGAATCCCGTCAGGGTGTATGCCGGTTCCGCTCTATGCGAAGTTGGGTGAAGTGCCCCACGGCACACCATTACCTCACCCCCGCAGCTCCCCCTTCAAATGGTCCGCCAGCCGCAGCGCCAGCGCCACGGCCGGAAGCGTCGGGTTGGCCTGTCCTGACACCGGAAACACCGAGCTGCCGGCGACATAGAGGTTGGTGAGGTCGTGGCAGCGGCAGTTGCCGTCGACGACGCTCGTGCGCGGCGAGGCGCCCATTCTCGTCAGGCCGATCTGGTGGTAGCCGTCGAGCGCCTGGCGGCGGACGGCGGCGGAGAGCGTTTCCTCGGGGTAGAGCCATTCGACGGTGCCGATCCGCCGTCTGGTGATCCATTCGGCCAGCGCATGGTGGCTCCTGATCAGCGAGGCGAGGTCCTCCTCGGCGAAATCGAAGCTGACGGCCAGCCGTTTCAGGCCGGTTTCGTCGACCTCGGAGCTCAGCCGCACGCGGTTTGCGGCGGCCGGCAGCTGCTCGCCGTGATAGGCGAGCCAATAGAGATGTTCGTCGTTCTTCACGAAGAAATTCGGCTGGCGCTCGGATTTCAGCGCCGCCGTCGTCAGCTGCAGGGCGGCGTTGAAGCTCTCCACGGGGTTTGCGACCAGATCGGACAGCGAGGCGGTATCCGGCGCCTTCGCCTTGAAGGACATGCGGCGCATCCTGCGCCTGCCTGATATCGCCCTGATCATGTTCAGCGTCGCGCGGGCGCCCGCCGTCGAATAGACTTCCTCGAGCGGCGGGCTGCGCAGCCAGAAGACGCTGTTCAGCAGCTCATGTTCCTTCTGCAGCCTGCAGCTCGGGATCAGCCGCGAGCGGAACCAGGCGCCCGTGCCGTTGCGCCGGAAGAACAGCTTTTCCATGAAGGAGCGGTCGGCAAAGCGGATGCGGGCGATCTCGCCGGCCAGATGCCCCATGTAATAGCGCCCGAGCGGGCCTTCCGGGCCGCCGAAGAGCCGCGGCGCGATTTCCTGCGCCGCCAGCAGCAGCCGGGCATTTTCCCGCCCGCCGCAGGCCAGCACGAAGATCGTGGCGCCCAGCGAATGCAGCTTGCCGCGATGCCACACGAGCGCCCGTTTCATGCGGGCGCCTTCGCGGTCGAGATCGAGGCCGATCACGGTGGCCTGGGTGACGAGATGCAGGTTCGGCAAGCTCTCGATCAGCGTCCCGTGGGCCTTCGCCATATCCGGCTGGCTGGCCCAGCTTTCGACCGAGGGTTCGAAATCTCCGCCCGGATCATCCTGCAGGTCCCTTTGTGGATCCGGCCTCCCGGAAGCGGGCAGCTCGGCGCCGAGAAAGGCGCGGGCGTCGTCGTAATAGGCCCTGAAGGCGCTGTGTTCGATCGGCCAGCGCGCATCGCCGCGCACCGGCCTGCCATCGAAATCGCTGTCGTCGAACTCCACGCACCGGCCGCCCCAGGCTTTCGAGGTGCCGCCGACCGCCCGCCTGATGGTCAGGCTCGCTTCGGCATGGTGGGCGGTGCTGATGGAGGCGGCGGCCGCCAGCCGGTTCGTCTTGGCCGAGACGGCCTTGCCGCCGGATTCCAGGAGCGCGACCGAAAGCCCCGACCGGGCAAGTGCCGTGCCCAGCGCCAGACCGACAGGCCCGGAGCCGACGACGCACACGTCGACGCGCCCCGCAAGCAGGCTTTGAAGCGACGAAATCATTTCACCACCCCCCGGCTATGATGGCGGGATCATAGCCGTATTTTGCGGTGTCGTGTAATGTAATTTTAGCGTTATTCAGCCGTCGGTTGTTGCGATGTCGTGAAGGCTTGCGGAGCTGGCGCAGAAGTGATGACCTGTTGACCCCGTTGCCCCGTTTTGTCAGCGACTTGGCCCGCGGCAAATGCTAGAGCTCTGGTCAGAGCCCTTTGGGCGCGGAAAAGGATCAGGGAACCATGACGAGTGCACTCCTCATCATCGATATGCAGATGGTCATGCAGGAGCGGCTCGATGCCGGGCGCGCGCATGTGAACGGCGAGGCGGGGAATAATATCGCAGCCCTTGCCGCCGCCTTCCGCGCCGCCCGCAAGCCGGTCATCCATATCCGCCATCGCGAGGCCGACGAGAGCTCGGCGCTCAACGAACATGCGCCGGGATACCGGCCGATGCCCTGCGCCGTGGCGCGGGAGAACGAGCCGGTCTTCATCAAATCCACCTCGTCTGCCTTTGCCTCCACCGAGCTCGAAGGCTATCTGCGCGAGGTCGGGATCACGCATCTGGTCGTGACGGGAGCGGTCGCCGGCTTCTGCGTCAATACCACCGTGCGCGCCGGTTCCGACCTCGGCTTCAAGATGAGCGTCGTCAAGGACGCCGTGCTCGGCTTCGACCTGCCGGATGCCGATCTGTCGGCACGGGAGATCTTCGACGTGACGATGGCGCATCTGGCCTCCGATTTCGCCGAGATGGTCGAGACGCGGCAGCTGACGGCCATGCAGCCTGCTTGACTTCGACGTCTAATCCCGCTTCTCGCCCACCAGAGCGAAGATCGGTCCGTAGCCGCCGTGCCAGGATGTGTCGTTGCGGCTGAGCGCCGGATTGTAGAGCCCGGTGCCGTTTCCGCCGTCGAGGAAAAGTGCGTCGGGGCATTTCAGCCCGTCGCGGAAGAAGCTTGCGAAATCGTGGAAGTTCACGTCGCCTTCGCTGATGACGAAGCGCAGCGTGCCGTCGGCTGAGAGCCCGACGCCGTTGCGGCGCGTGCGGTCGCTCGAGCCTGGTATGAAGATCGGGTTGATCCTGTTTTCGATGACCAGCATCGGGCCGGATTGGGTGGCGAGCTGCACGTTCGGTTTCTGCTTCAGGAAGTCTTCGGTTGAGACGATGTGGGCGCCGGCCTTATCGAGATAGAAGATGCCGTTCGGCTGCTTGAAGAAGTTCGGCACCGGGCCGGAAACCTTGGGCGGCGCCTCCACGTTGACCGGTATCAGCGCCTTGCCATCCTCGACATAAAGCCCCATCGGCGTAAAATCCTCGCGGTACATGCCAGCATTCATGGCAAAGAGGAGCCGATGTCCTTCACCGGTGACAGCATCGGCGACGCCCGAAAACCTGCGATAGGGCTTGCCGCCGGCATCCTTCCAGAACAGGCGCAGGTCCGACTCTGCGGGATCGACATCGCAGACGATATAGTCGGCGCCTTCGAAGTTTTGGCGCGCGCAGGGGTCTGCCGGCGCCGGCGTGGCGTCTGCATCCGGAGCCTGTGCTTTGGCGGTGAGGGCACCGGCAAGGAGCAGGGCAAAGGCGAACATGGTGCGAAGCATGGCATCTCCTGACTCGTAACCCGTCACTCGTAGCTGATGACCGGGAAAGAAGGCGAGAGCGAGGAGCAAATTAACGTCTACCTGCGAAGCTTGCCGTATGCACACGCTGACCGACCTGCTGCCCTGGATATTGGCCCTACCGCCCGCCCTTTGGGAGATCTGGCGCGTGCGAAAAGCCTATGGCTGGGCGCTCGGCAGCATCGCAAGTATCATCGTTTTTGGAGGCATCGTCCTGTGGGTCGAAGTGGTGATAGGAACCGCGCCGCAGCTCGATATGCGGTTCGGCCCTGCGGGCGCTGCGCAGGCGCTTTGCCTGCTGATCGGGCCGCCGGCGGTCACCGTCTGGATCGCACCGAAATCGAGCCTTGCCGCCGGCATCTTCGCCGGTACCATCGCCGGCTTCTGCCTCTTGTTGCTCACGGCGGTCATCGGGCTTGCCGTGTATGGAGCCTGATCAGAAGCGAGGTCATTGAATCAGTCGTCGCGATGTCGCAGAAATCAGGAAAGCAGGTGTCGCTTCGCCGGTTTTTTGCGACGGCGGTTTCACGAGACTGATAGACAGAGGAGGAGTTATGTCGCTTACGGAGCAGCAGTTCTTCGAATTCGTCCGCCGTAACCCTGTAAACGCTGAATTATTGAGCCGGCTGCGCGCCCTCCAGATCCCCCAAGGCATTCTAACCGCCGGCTGCCTCGTCCAGACGGTTTGGAATTTAAAGTCCGGTCATGATCCTCAGTATGGGATAAAAGACTACGACATCTTTTATTTCGATGACTCCGACCTGTCATGGGAGGCGGAAGACGTCGTCATTCGCCGAGTGCAGCAGGCGGTCGCCGATCTATCCGCGAAGGTGGAGATCAAGAACCAGGCGCGGGTCCACCTCTGGTACAAGGACAAGTTCGGAGCGGAATATCCAGCACTACAAAAGGCGGAGGATGGCATCGACCGTTATCTTACCCTTTGCACAAGGGTTGGTATTCGCCTTTGCGACGACAGCCTTTATGCTCCCGATGGCTTGGATGACATGTGGAATGGCATCCTGCGCCTGAACTCTCTCAATCCTCAGCTTGAATTATACCTGATCAAATGCACCCAGTATCTACAGCGGTGGCCGTGGCTGACGATTGTTGATGGCCAAACAGGGGCGGCAGCGCACCACGACGCTGACGTTCGCACATAATCCACGCCGGCTGTCTATCGCGAAGATCCCGCTTGGCTCTAACTATCAGTGAGACGGGCGCCATAGTACGCCGCCTCTGTGCTCGTCGGGCTGGCTAAGGAAACGGAAATTTCTCAAGAAAATCGTTACAATCCCGCCGGATATCACCCGATTGGGGGTAGCGATTTCCCTGATGATGGCTAGGCTGAAGTCGGCCTTGTGGAGCTGGGCCAAATTGACGCAATTTCGAGGCCGTCTCTCCCGACGAGCCTCTTTTTTTTATGCGCCGGGGGGCATGGTTCAGCCTGCGCAGAAACTACCGGGCGTGGACGCCCAGCAGGTCGAATTCGTCGATCAACCCCACCACCTTCCTGCCATCGAATGTCTCGGCGCCGATGATGCTTTTTCCATCATATTTTTCGGCCTGCAGGATGATGACGTATTTGTCTTCCTGGCGGAAATAGCCGTATTGCGGGATTTCGATATCGATCGGCTTGCCGTAGCTTTGGTCATCCTGCCCGGTGGCAAAGATCGCCGTTCCGTTATCGACATCCTCGGGGGCCGCGGCCCGGCCGGTTAAAAAGCCCGAGTTCGGCAGAGCCGGCCACTTGGCGGCGCCGCTGAAAAGCAGGGCGGCGCAAAGTGCTACGGCAAGCGCCCTTATTGTCTTGAACTCAGTCGTCTTTGCCATGGTCCACTCCTGCCGTGCGAGGAAGGGGCGAGAGGTGCGTCATCCTATGAATTCTCCCTGCAGCCGGAAGTTCCCAAAAACCGCCAACCGAAGGCAAGGGCAAGATGGGATGGCGGCACTGCACAATTTTATTCGCGATGGCGCATATAGGGCAAAGGGCATCCGGTAGCCGGATACCGGTGGGGCAGGGCGCACAAGCCGGTCTAGCCGTCTGCCTGATCCGCTTCGCGCGTCATCTCGATCATCGTCGGGCGGAAGCCCATGGCGGCAAAGAGGCTGCGGGCGGTCTCGTTGCGGTAGGCGGTCGAGAGCACGAAGCGTTCGGCGCCGAGGGATTTCAATCCGGCCATCGCCGCTTCCAGGAGCAGTCTCCCGACGCCTTCGCGGCGGCGTGCCGGATCGACGAAGAGGTCGTGGATGACGCCCGCCGGCCCGCGCAGCGACATGTAGTCGAAGCCCTGCAGCTCCGCATAGGCATAGCCGACCAGCGCGCCGTCCTCTTCGGCGACGATGACGATGACTTCGGGTCGGGTGACTTGGCTCTTGAGGAACTGCCCGTATCGCAACGGCGTGCTTTTCGCCGCTTCGATGAAGCGCCTGGCATCCAGTTCATGATGCATCGCGACGAGCAGGGCGCCGAAGCCGCCGAGGATTTCCATGTCGCGGGGATTGGCAGGGCGGATCTTGACTACATGTTCAACCGGCTTCGTCGGCATAGGTGTGATTCCAGGTGGGCTTTCGATCGGGGATCCTGACGACATTGCGGCCGGTTGCAAGGCCATATCTCCGCGAGTGGCGGCCGAACGCCGGTTATCCGGGATCCACCAGCACCGGACTGCCACTGGCCCCTTCGTCATCCTCGGGCTTGTCCCGAGGATCTGCCGCCGCCCGCAGTAGATCCTCGGGACAAGCCCGAGGATGACGTTGCGTTAGTCGGCCCGAATAAAAATTCCATCACCAAATCAGCCGCTTGCAGCAAAAACTTGCAGGTGATTCGAAGTTTTTCCGGCTGTGTCTGTTGCCAAATTTAAAATTGACCGTATATTACGCAAATCGACCATTGCTTGTGACGTCGTTGAAGAGCCATTGCGCTCTCGCCAGATTTCCTTCCAAATAATCGACCCAAGCCCGCAGGGTATCGCGGGAATTTCAACGGTTGCTTTGAAAGGAGATCGTTATGAATACAGGTACAGTCAAGTGGTTCAACGCCACCAAGGGTTTCGGTTTTATCCAGCCGGATAACGGCGGCGCCGACGTTTTCGTCCATATTTCTGCAGTTGAACGCGCAGGCCTGCGCTCGCTCGCAGACGGACAGAAGGTCAGCTACGACATCGTGCAGGACCGCCGCTCGGGCAAGAGCTCTGCCGATAACCTCCGGGCTGCCTAAGAACTTGTCACGACTTCGCGCGACCACGGATGTACTGGCGCGCGGAGACGATGACTGAGGCCAGGCACTGGCCAGGGAAGGTCGGGAGCAGTCCCGGCCTTTAATTTTTGTTTCATGAGGGTAGAACGACATGGCATATCGTCGTTACCGGCCGGGTGACACCATTGTGCTGAAGAATGGCGTTCTCGGCAACGCGCAGCCCTCGGGTTCCGGCAACATTCTATCCGTCCTGCCGGCTGCGCAGGGTTTCGTTCATTACCGCGTGCGGTTTCAGAACGAAAATTTCGAGCGCAGCGTCCGCCAGGATGATATAGACGTGCTCGCATCGCCCTCGTCGCCCTTGCCTTCCGAGGCGCGGGCGGTTACCGAGAGTCCGAAATCGAGCTGGATCAATTCGAATTCGATCCGCATCAGGAAATAACAGCAGCAACGCTGATTAAGGAGAAAACTTGCAGGTACTCGTCCGAGACAACAATGTCGACCAAGCCCTCCGCGTGCTCAAGAAGAAGCTGCAGCGCGAAGGTGTGTTCCGCGAAATGAAGGAACGCAGCGCCTATGAAAAGCCGTCGGAAAAGCGCGCCCGCGAAAAGGGCGAAGCCATCCGCCGCGCCCGCAAGCTCGCCCGCAAGCAGGCGCAGCGCGAAGGCCTGCTGCCGGCACCGAAGAAGAAGGTGATCGCTCGCGGCGCCCGCTGACGCTTTCCCGGTCTCAGGATCCAACGAGGAGGAGGAGACATGACCGAGTCGAAGGATACGTTCTTCAAGCCCGAAAAGCTTTCGCCGCAGGCGAAGGCTGAGCAGACGACGTCTGTCGCCAAGGGCATCCTCGAAAGCGAAGCTGCCGCCCGGCAGAAGAAAACGGAAAAGCTGCGTGCGCTGAGGCTCGCCCAGCCGGTGCCCGAGGCACCGGCGAAGAAGGGTAAGGCGAAGAAGGGGTAGGGGCTTTTAGGTCTCGCCTTGATTTGGCTTTGGTATGATTGATATTTTGAGGCGGTGTTCCTTAGGGTGCCGCCTTTTTTGCGTTGTGCCGTGGGCACCCCCGCTCGGGGGGAGCGGGTAGCTGATCTGCCCGGCTCAGGGGGGAGCGATCGTCGTGCAGGCCACATTTCCAAAGCGGTCACGAAAAGGCCGGGTTTCACCGTTGCGGATTTCAATGGAACGTAACTGCCCGTTCCGGCACGGAGATCTCTTCTTCTGCAAGGCCGCTGAGTGCGACGACCACCTCGTCAATGGACCAGCCGACGCTCAGAGCATGGTCGATCAGCTGGTGAAAATCGGTTTCGAGGTAGTCCTTGCAATCGTTGAGACGATCTGCAGCAACAATAATTGTTGCGCGTGAATTCAGGACCTTGGTCATGGCCTTATCCTTTTCTGCGAACATAACCGGCGTGCCCGGTTATAGTTCCAATTCCGCAGCATGTTCTTGCATGAATACTTAACAGCTTGCGACTGAGGCTCGCCCAGCCTGCGCCTGAAGCGCCGGCGAAGAAGCCCAGGGCGCCGAAGAAGGGGTAGGGGCTTTTGGGTCTCGCCTTGATTTGGTTTTGGTGTGATTGATATTTTGAGGCGGTGCTCCTTGGGGCCGCCTTTTTGCGTTGTGCCACACGGAACGCCCGCTTGTGAGGAGGGGTTTTCGCAGCAAAGCCTCGCCACTTACCATTTCACGCGTAGGCCCGCCGTTCCGCTGAGCGCATAGCTGTCGGCAAAATCCTTCAGCGATGATTTCGCCGCCACTTCGCCATAGAGCTGATAGCGGTCCCCGCTCCAACGATACGAACCGCCGAAGGTGAGGCCGGCCCAGACGGGGTCGTTCCTGTTTTCGAAGCCGAGGCCGGAGACGGTGACGGCGGTGCCGTCCAGGAACTCGCCATAGAGATTGGCGATGCCGTAGAATTTCGTCAGTGCCGTCTCACCGTCTGCCCGCTGAACCTGCTCTTCGCGGTCGAGCGCTAGGCCGAGCCGGCCGACGAGGCTGTCGCCGTCATCGAGCGAAACCCGCGCGCCGAAGCGGTCATTGAACGTGTCGAAGTCGACGGAGGAATAGACGAGTTGCGCCTGCGGCGTGATCGACCACGGTCCGGAGGCTGAAAAACGCCGGCCGGTCTCGATGCCCAGCGCGTAACCGAAGCCATTGTTGCCGCTCTCCATCGCGCCGTCGACGAGATCGGATGTCAGGTCGCTGTCGAACCAGGTGACCTGGCTCTGCGCGTCGGCATAGAAGCCGTTATCGCCATACCAGGTGAGCGTGGCGCCAAGTCCCACGCCCGTCGTGTCGATATCGCCATTGCCGTAGAGGGAGTCGATATTGCCCGAGACCGTGCCGTAATGGACGGTGAGGCCGCCGATCAGCCGGCCGCCCTGATCCTGATAGAGCTCGCCATCCAGACCGCCTTCCAGCTTGAACATGTCATAGTCGTAGCTCCCGACGGTCGTGGCGCTATCGGGCTCGATTTCGGCGTGCGTGCCCTCGGTGCGCAGCCAGACATTGTCGAGTCCTTTGGCTGATGTTGCCTTGCCGTCGTCTCTCCAGTAGTGGTCGCCGATGCGCTGTTGGAGCGTGGAAAGCCCGTTCAGGGCGAGCAGGAGCTGCGGATAGGCTTCGTAGAGGGGAACGCCCGGCTGATAAAGCGGCCCGCTGGCAGCACCGGGAAAGGCGAGATCGGAGCGCAGATACCAGTCGCCATCACCAGGCGTCGACACGCCATTCTGATAGAGCCGGTAGGCATAGGCGCCGCCGACCACGGCCTGATCGCCCTGAAAGACATAGTCACCGAGCAGTGAGAAGCTGCCGGCCGAGGTGCCGCCGACATCGACGATCTTGATGCCCTCGACGGTCTGCGCGCCGGTGCCGCCGAGATTGGTGACACGCACATTCGTGGTGCCCGACGTATTGCCGGTCACCACCAGCCGGTCGGTCGGGGAGGCATCGCCGCCGAGCACGGATTCGATGGCGAGCGTGCCGCCGTTGCCGATGTAGTTGCCTGAAATCGTCAGCGTGCCGATCGAATTGCCGGGCGCAACCGTGCCGGAATTGCTCACGTCGCCAAAGATCGTACCGCTGCCGCCGAGCGTGCCGAAATTGGTGATATCGCCGATGACGCTGGCGGGCGCGCTATGATCGCCGATCAGCAGCGTGCCGTCGTAGATCGTCCAGTCCGTCGTGGCGGTGCCGACGCCCGTCAGCAGCCAGGTGCTCGTGCCGGTTTTCTCAAAGGTGTCGAAGTTCCGGTATTGCTGGGCAGCACCGATTGCCGAAACATCGAAGCTGTCGCTGTCGCTGTCGCTGCCGGTGCCGCCGAGGCGCAGCACGTCTGTCGTCGGCGTGACGCCCGCAATGATGTTGCCTTCTATGATCGAGCCCGGCTGCAGTTCGAGCGTAACCTTGCCCGTCGTCGCGGCCGACCGGTCGATCGCGTTCGCCTGGCCGGTGCCGGCGCGGATCGTGCCGCTATTGACGATGTCGAGGCTCAATGTTCCGCTAGACGCGCCGATGGCAGCAGCACCCGTTCCGCCCTCGATCGTGCCGGAATTGACGATCTGGCCCGCAGTTCCTCCTTGCGCGAGAATGCCGACACCTGCAGTAATTCCGTTGGTTGGCCCGTTTCCTCCGCGGATCGTCCCTATGTTGAGGATCGTATTAGGGCCTCCAATCGCATTGCCGTAAGAGACGCCCGCTCCACCGCCAGCCGACGTGCTGTCGCCACCCACAATAATGCCGTTGTTGGTGAGCGACGAACCAGTCAGCACGCGCACGCCGGCACCGCCTGACGCACCGGCACCGCCGGCGCCGCCGCCATTGCCGCCACGGATCGATCCTTGATTGGTGAATGTGGTGGCAGAAACGACAGCGCCGATTTGCCCTGCCGTCGTGGCGGCGGCGCCGGCATTTGCTCCCACCAGAGTGCCGGAGAACGTGACCGGGACGAGAGCTCCAGTCGATTGCTGGATTGTGAGAGCGCCTCTGGTCGTGAGGGCTGTCGCATCGTAGGTATTTGAGAGGACAAAGCCGTTGGTGTCGATCGTGATCGGCTTCGTCGGGATCGGCAGTGTCGCCGTTGAAATAGAAAAACTGCCGGTCATGTAGATCGTCGCATTGGCGTCGCCATCGGCATTGGCCGACTGGATGGCGGCGCGCAGGGCGGCGTCGCTGCCTGCGGGATAGGTTCCGGCCCATGCCGGGGACGAGATGCAACAGGCCAGCGCCAACGCTGGGAGGCTGACGCCCGTGAGAAACTTGGCTTTTTCAGAATTCAGGATGCCAATCGCACCACTCACGCTCGCCCCCGTATAAATTGATAGGAATATTGCGTCATGCTTTTGAAAATGTGTGTTTGCCCTGTCTGCTTGCATCGCAGCGGGTGAGGGGATCACAAGGCAAGGTTGCTGCGCTTCCCACCTTCCGATACCGCGCCGGACGAAATTGATAAAGGCCAATTTATGCCGGGTTGGAAATGAGAATCTGTTGGTCAAAGCCGTAGAGGCTGTTTGTGACACTTATTTAAATCAATATGTTAAACTGTTCATCCTAGCCGCGATCGAGTGTGACCCGGCCTGAGACAACAGCACGAGAAAGAGCAGAGCATCTGCTCAGTCAGATCGAAAACATCTACTCAGGCGAGAAAAACGATTGGGCAGGAGATCTCCTGCCAGCCGTTCGGTCTTGCCTGACTGGCGGGCAACGAAGCGCCGGGATGCCCACCGGTCGGGCTGACGCCCGGACCCTGGTCCTTCCTCCGATGGCCTCAGTTGCGCGCCTCGAAGATCATGTTGAACGGCGTTTCGCTCGCGCGGCGGAAGTGATGATAGCCGGCATCGAGCGCCACCTTGCGCAGCTTCCTCTCGCCTGCCTGCGCGCCACTGGAAGGCTTGGAAACGGCCATCGCGGTCGTTCATGCCGAAGACGAGGCCGATAGCCCTTCGGGTAAACCGCGCCCCAGATCACGCGCCGCCAATCGCGGCTCTCTTCCCGCTCACCTTCCTCGTGTCGAGGAATAATCGAGCCGGAAAGCCTGATCTGCCCGAAGGCCTGAGGCGGACAAACGAACTCTATCGGATCGAGGCAGAGCTGCGCGGCTCAACGCGGTCGATTTGCTTGCCTATTTGACCGCAACCCTTACCGCTATCGTCAATGGTCACACAAGCAGAGCCGGATAGAAGAACTCCTCCCGTGGAATTACCCGGCGAATGTGACGCCTAAAGGAGAGACGGCGACCGTCAAAGTAATGCAACTTTGACAGGCATCAGAGCGCCATGTTAGCGATAGATCATGTTCCGCAGCCTGCGGCACCAGCGCGACTATATGAGGTGACGATCATGCGCCTGCCATTTCTTGCTCTCGCTCTTGTTACAACAGCCTTTGCCCAAATCGCCGCCGCCGAGCAACTTGTTGGTCAAGTCAACGGCGGCGGAGCACCCATCGCAAAGTCAACAGTGACGCTGTGGGCTGCCGGCGAGGGAGCACCCACCAAGCTATCTGAAACAAGCACGGGCGATGACGGCGCTTTTCAGTTCCAGTTCGACACCGAGAAAGCTGGCAATGCTGTGCTGTACCTGACCGCCAAGGGCGGTGAGCCCACTATCGGCGGGCCGAAGGGAGAGAACCCGGCCGTCGCATTGATGGCAACCCTGGGCACGGCGGCCCCGAGAGAAGTGACCATCAACGAGCTCACGACGGTGGCGTCGGTATGGACGGGCGCGCAGTTCCTGAAAGGCGAATCGCTTAGCGGGCATGCGCTCGGATTGAAGATCGCCTCGGGCAACGTGCCGAACCTGGTGAATCTCACGACGGGCGGATTAGGCCCGGCCATCCAAGACCCTCTAAACAGCACGCAGACGACTTCCCTGGCCACCTTGAACACCATAGGTGACCTGCTGGCGGGCTGCATCACCCGCGTGCAACCGGACGCCTGCGAAAGGTTGTTCGAGGCTTCCACGCCGCCCGGAGGACCTGCTCCGACCGACACGCTGACTGCGGCGCAAGCGATCGCACTGCATCCGTGGAATGAGCCTGCAAAGTTGTTTGCACTGCTGGACCACTTCTATCCGGCCCGACAGGGGCCTGGCTCGCGTGCCGTGCCATACCGACCCTACCTTCTGTTCGCTCCCAGCACCTGGACCATTGCGCTGCGTTACGCCGGTGGCGGTCTCAGCGGCCTTGGCGGTATCGGTATCGACAGCGAGGGCGACGCCTGGGCGGCAAACAACCAGATGGCAGGGTCGCAATCGACCATGTTCGGCGGGATCGGCGGCACGCTCTCGGAGCTTGCATCGAATGGTCGGCCCATCTCGCCGATGACCACTGGCTATACCGGCGGTGGCGTGGATTTTCCCGGCTGGGGCCTCACCATTGCGGCCGATGGCAAGGTGTGGGTGACCAGCATCGAAGGCAAGACGATCTCGGTGTTCGATGCGACTGGGAAACCGCTGTCCCCAGACACTGGTTATGACTTGAACGGACAGCTCGGTGGAATGCAGGGCATCAATACGACCCCCGACGGGGATGTATGGGCGCTGGATTCGAGCAAGAGCCAGATCGTCCATTTGCCGAAAGGCGATCCGGCGCAGGCGCGAATTCTCTGCCGTACCGTTGACGACAAGCCCGTCGACGGCACGTGCCAGGTAAACGGGCCATTCCATGTCGCGTTCGACCTGCAAGGCCGGGTGCTCGTTTCCAACGCCAACTCCAACACCGTCACCCGTTTCCCGGCAAACGATCCGGGCAAAGCCGAACAGTTGACGGTCGGCTACAGCCCCCATGCCATCGCGATCGACAGCCAGGGCAATGCGTGGGTGGCCAATACATTGGGAGAACCGAGTCTCCGCGAAAAGCTCGGCTTGCTCCGGACCAAGATGCGGAGCGAATTGGAAAGCAAACTGGAGCCGGCGGGCGGCGCTGACGAGACGGTGGAAAAGTTCATCGCCCTGGTCCGCATCATAGAGGAATTCCCCGGCGGCAGCGTCAGCCTGATACGCCCGGACGACAAACAAGCGCCTGCACCGCAGTTTGACGGCGGAGGAAGCATCAGCGGTCCATGGGGCATTACTGTCGATGGCAACGATCACGTATGGGTCGCCAACGGCTTTGGCAAAACATTGACCGAGCTTTGCGGCGTACGCACCGAGACATGCCCTCCGGGCTTCAAGACCGGCGATCCGATCTCACCTCCCAAGACCGGCTACGCGGGCAAAGGAATGCAGTTTCTGACTGGCGTTGCTGTCGATCCGGCGGGGAACGTGTGGGCCGCCGACAACATCGACCTCATGGACGAGGTCTGCCTGACAAAGATACCCGACGAGACGCTCTCAACGCGCTGTGGCGGCAACGGCTTCGTCGTCTTCTTCGGCCTGGCGAAACCCGTCAGGACCCCGGTAGTCGGCAGCCAAGTCCAACGCTGGTAGGCATACAGTGCCGGGCGTGACCGCCTCTATCGCATAGTTGCTTCGCTCATCATGAGGGTGTGAGCGGCACACCGCTTTCGTTCATTTCCGGCGAGCCCTTCGCGACCGGGAGGTTGTCGCAACAGCAGCAAACGCTGCGGCGGCTCTCAAGAAGGCGGCCCGCGTCGAGGAACATGAAGGCTGGGCGAACGCTTTCGTCGTCCTCGATCAGCACGATATTGGGATCATCTAGTTTTCCGAGGCAAGGCGTGTTGGGCGAGCGGCTGATCTATCGCTCTGCGCCATACCTGTACCTGTTCACAGGGAGCCAGCGAGGCCGCGCTTCCGCTCTCCCCTTGCTTGATCAAAAATCAGCGAGGTATGCGCCGTGGCCCACTCAATTCCGCACCTCGAAGATCATGTTGAACGGCGTCTCGCTCGCCCGGCGGAAGTGGTGATAGCCGGCATCCATCGCCACCTTGCGCAGCTTCATCTCGCCTGCCTGCGCGCCGAGCCCGAGGCCGACTTCCTGGGCCATCGAAGCCGGTGTGCAGATCATCGCCGAGGCGCCGTAATAGACGCGGCCGACGGGGTTGAGATTGTCCTTCAGCCCGTCATGGGCGAAGGGCTCGACGATCATCCAGGTGCCGTCCTTGGCCATGGTCTCGCGGATGTGCCGGCCGGCGCCGACAGGGTCGCCCATGTCGTGCAGGCAGTCGAACATGGCGACGAGATCGTAGTTGCCGGCCGGGAATTCCTTGGCAGTGGCCTTGTGGAAGCTCACGCGGTCGTCGACACCTGCCTCCTTTGCGGCCCGTTTGGCGCGTTCGATCGAGGGGCCGTGATAGTCGAAGCCGTGGAAATGCGATTTCGGGAAGGCCTTGGCCATGAGAATGGTCGAGGCGCCGTGGCCACAGCCGACATCGGCGACTTCCGCCCCGCGCTCCAGCTTTTCCTTGACACCCTTCAGCGAGGGAATCCATTCCTCGACGAGATGGCTGTTATAGCCGGGCCGGAAGAAGCGCTCTGTGCCGCGGAAGAGGCAGGTGCTGTGTTCGTGCCAGCCGAGGCCCTTGCCGGTGCGGAAGGCGTCCTCCACCTTCGGCTCGTCCATCCACATGGACTGCACGATTTCGAACGCGCCGCCGAAGAAGGCGGGGCTGTCCTCATTGGCGAAAACCAGCGCCTGTTCGGGCGTCATGGCGAACTTGTTCGAGGCTTCGTGATAGGTGATGTAATCGGCAGCCGCCATGGCGGCCAGCCATTCGCGCACGTTGCGTTCCGTGAGACTGGTCGTTTCCGCCAGCTCCATCGAGGAGCGCGGCCGCCCGTCCATCATCGCCCTGAACAGGCCGAGATGATCGCCGAGCACGACGAGAACGCCCGAGACGCCGGCCCCGAGATCGCCGACCAGGCGACCGACGAGTGCATCGACTTTCTGCATGTCAGGTTGGCTCATATCGGATTTCTGCTTGTCGGATTTCTGCATGGCACCCTCCTCAAGATGCGCCCGCCCCAGCCCGAAACATCGACCCACTTGTGATTCTAGGCCGGGACGGCGGACAGTCAATGCTGCGTTCGGGTGAGGGGAGCGGGTGAGGAGCCTTGAGCGCCGCGCGTCCATTCGGACGCACCGTCGCCGGGCTGGAAATTAAGTGCCACGCCGCCCTTTCCGCGGTATAATGATCGGCTGCAATATGGACGGAAGGTGAAGCCAATGAAGAGGCTCGCAATCATTGCCCTGTCGCTGGCAACGGCGCTGACGAGCGCTCCGCCGGCCGTGGCGTTTCCCACCATTGTCGCCCCTGATGTCGAGGCGCTGCAGGCGCAGCCGGTGCGTTACCGTGGCGGCTATTACGGCGGCTATCGCGGCGGATACTATCGCCATAATGGTGGAGACGACTGGGGTTGGGCGCTCGGCGGCCTGGCCGCAGGCGCGATCATCGGCGGACTGCTGGCGCAGCCCAGATATTATGGCCCCGGCTATTACGATCAGGGCTATTACGGCTCGACCTATTACGGTCCGTACTACTACGGCTCGACGCGATATTACGCGCCACGCTATTATGCGCCACGCTATTACCGCCGAGCCTACTATGGCGGCGATGCACATACGCGCTGGTGCTATGCGCGTTACCGGTCCTACAGAGCTTACGACGACACGTTCCAGCCCTATAACGGTCCACGACGCGTGTGCGTCTCGCCTTACTATTGATGGCCCGCATGGGGTCGCTGGCGCCATCCCATCGCCTTGGCTTGTCGCGCCTTACGGAAGTTCGATTTCGCCGTCCACCACATGGTTGAGGGCAGCGCCTTCCGCCGTCAGCGTCATGCGGACCTTCAGCCTCTTGCCGGCGATCTGCCCGTCGCGCACCGTCTCCTCGATCTTGCGCTGCGAGGTCACGCCGACTTCCTTCAGGAACTTGCGGATAGACATATTGAAGGCGTCTTCGCTCATGATGGAATCCTCCGTGTCCGGAAGGAATTGTAAGGGAAGGCGAGCGGTCGGGAAAGCGGGATGAGACGCGCGGTGCCAATATCGGCTGGTCATGGTAGTTTCGAAGCGCCGCCTCGTTCCGTGTCGTCCGTGGCGGCACCAGATAAGCGCGGGCAACATGACGCGCTCGACCGATCTTGCGGTTTTGTCAGGGGGCAGGCGACGCAGATCGGCTCATGCGTGATCCGTGTCGTAGCGCAGGTGGTTATCCCTGATGTTTTCCGTATGCGCAGCCGCCCAATCGGCAAGGTGGCGCACGGTTTCCGACAGGGAGTGCCCGAGCGGGGTCGCTCCCAGGAGCGGCGTGGAGCTGCCGGAGGCGCTCGGCAGGTTCCTCGTCCATATGCGAACGCTGCCTTCGGTGACGCGAGCCCTTGCCGAGGAGGGGCTCGGCTGGCCGGGGAAGGCACGCAACGGCCAGCCATTGTTCGCGCGGGTCGGCGCTCAATCCATGAGGACGACAGCCTCAACCTCGAAGAGCATGGGGTCGATGGCGAGCTTCGGCACCGGAACCAGCGTCTGTGCCGGGAGCCTGTCGCCGAACATGCGCGTGACGGTCTCGGTCAGTATGCCGAGCTTCGACATATCGTGATCGACCACGTAGACGGTCAGTTTCACGACCTTGTCCGGGCGGGCGCCAAGTGCTGCGACCACGGCGGCGAGGTTCGCATAGGCCTCTCCCACCTGCGTGGCGAAGTCCGGCGAGAGAGCGCCAGTCCGGTCCTGTCCGCCCTGGCCCGAGATGAAGGCCAGCCGGCCGGCAGAAGGGGCGATGACCGCCGTGCTGTAGCCGTTTGGTGTCGGGTCGTGCAGGTGGGGAGGGTTCACGATAACAGGCGTTACGGCGGTCATGGGTGCTTGATACTTGGGTGTCATGGTCTGTCTCCTTGTCGGGTTGCCATGACCCGCCTAAGGTAAATCGGTGCCAGATTTTGGCACCAAATATGCTGGAACCAGGAAAAGCTCCGGGGTGCGCAAATGAACATCCGCCTCAGACACGACGCCATCGTGCGCATCCTCCGGCGCAACGGAAGCTCGACGGTCAACGATCTGGCGGAGGAGGTGGGTGCTTCCAGGCGAACGGTACTGCGCGACATCGGGGCGCTGCGTGATCAGGGCTTCCTCATCCATTCCGAATCCGGCCGGGGTGGCGGGCTGCAACTCGACCCGGAGTCGGTGCAGACCACCGCTCGGCTCTTCGTGACCGAGGTGTTCGCGCTCCTGATCAGCGTGGCCGCCATGCGCGCGGCCAGGTCCCTTCCTTTCTCCGATCTTGCCGATGCCGGGCTCGCGAAGATCGAGAGGGCACTTTCGGCGGACAAGGTGCGGGACCTGCGCCGGCTTCTCGACTGCCTCTATGTCGGGCAATTGTCGCCCAGGCAGGATATTTCGGACATTGGGTCGATCGATTCCGGGCTGCTGCCGGCCTTCGAGACGGCTTTTCTCCAGCGGCTGCATCTGCGGTTCCGCTACCGTGACGCCAGGGGAATGGAAACGCTGCGCGAGGCCGAACCGCAGGCCATGCTCATCCTGCCGCCACTTTGGTATCTCGTCGGCTGGGATGCCGCGCGTGCGGATTTCCGCCACTTTCGCATGGACCGGATAGGCAAGCCGGAGATTGTGGAGGGCACGCAGTTTCGTCGAAGGCACGTGCCCTTCGAAGATGATGTCTGCCCTTTCAGCGAAATGGCACGCTGAGTATCGGCGAGATCGAAGCCTGCGCCGCACTGTGGTCAATCCTAGTGGTGAAAATCTGGCACTTGGTACCGGCGTCGGAGGTCCGCTCTAGGCCGTCAGAAGTCTATGACGGTCGTATCCTTCACCAGCGGCATCGTCTTGTCCGGGCGGGCGTATATGTCGCCCTTGCCGTCCTTCGGGTGCCAGTTGAGCCTGGCCGCCTCGCGATTCCCGCGGTTGTAGAAATAGCCGTAGGTTTCAATCTTCGCATTCTCAGGATTGATGCCGAGATAGTCGGTCAGGAACTTGATCCGCCGATAGATGCGCCATTTCTCCTGCTTCACTTGCGGCAGGGCGTTGAACGCCCAACACCGGTCGCTGGCGGTGGGTAGAGATCGTAGATGATCGAGTTCCTCATCGGTAATCATGCCTGTGGCGTCCTTTCTCGAACCACGTCTTGGCAACGGGGTACTAAGCATCAGATTTTCTCCACTACCTTGAAGTTATCCGGCAAACCTTTAGTTTCTACTATAATAATCGTGGGAACATGCAGGCAATGACTGGGCAATCCGTTCATTCGTTCGAGATATTCGAGGAAGCAGCCTGCGATGCGGGTATCTATACCTGGGATATTGTCAAGAACCTCGTCTTCGCAGACAGCGCGCTCGCCGAGCTTTTCGGCCTCGATGCTGCCGCCACGGTGCGCGGCCTGCCGCTGGAAGACTATCTTGCGCGTGTCCATCCTGATGACCGGCCGCAACTGGCAAAGAAGATCTCGGAAGTGCTCGTCGCCGATATTGCGCAGCAGAGCACCTATCGCGTGGAGGGCAGGGACGGGCGGTACCGGATGGTCGCCGCCTTCGGCCGGGCCTTCCGCGATCACAGCGGATCACCCATCCTCTATTCCGGCATCGTCGTGCCGGTGGCCGAGCGCGAGCATCAGGGATCGCTGACACATTAGAGCGGCCTGCCGTCAATCCGCGCTCTATATGGACGGAGTGCGGATATCGGCTGCAAGCCGCCGTCTGGCCCGGGAAGCGTCACTGATGGGCCGATGCCGAGCTTCTCCTTCTCCGAACGACGACGTCATGCATTATCTCGGGAGTAAATGGCTTTCAGGCTTTCGCCTGTTCATAGGCCATGAATAGATCGGTTACGAGAACGCCGTTGATCCGCATCCCGGTCAAATCGGCATCTTTGATGTTCGAATCCGCCAACGTGACGCCGCTTATGGTCAGTCGCGACAGGTTTGCATTGGTGATGGCGGCTCCAGACAGATTGACGTTATTAAAGCGCGCGTCTGCAAGGGTGATATCGTCAAAAACCGCTTCGCTTAAATTGGTGTCAGTGAATCTTGCCTTGGTCAAAACAGCATAAAACCGTGCGTCCGCGAGGTTTACGCCATCGAAATTTGCGCCTGACATATCGGCGCGTTCGTAATGCGCTCCCTGCATCTGAGGGCCGTCAAATTGGTTGTGTTCTTGGCAATCGCCCATTGTTGTACCCTCTGGTCAATGATTGTGACCTAGAGAATGCCAGATTGCGCAATCATTTACGACCGTCAAATCTGATAGAAACGAGCCTGCGCAGGCACAGGCCGATGTCGGAGCTCGGCCGTTACACAGCGGAAATTTCACGCACTGATGGAAAAGAGGAACTTTTGCCCGCCTGAATTGTTGCCTGATGACGCCCCAATCAGGAGAACAATCATGAAGCCTTTCCTCATCGCCGGACTTGCCGTGCTGATCGCATCGCCCGTACTCGCTCAGACGGCGGCGGAAAAAACCGGTGTCAATTCCGTGCTCGGCGTTGCGCCGAAGACGGAGGATTTCGTGGCGGAAGCTGCGACATCCGACATGTTCGAGATCGAATCCAGCAAGCTTGCGATCGCGCGCGCCGATGCACCGACCAAGGCCTTCGCAGAGCAGATGGTGAAGGATCATCAGAAGACGACGCAGGAACTGAAGGCGCTGGTTTCCAGCGGCAAGGTGGAAGCGAAAATCCCGCAGACGATGACATCGGGGCAGCAGTCCATGCTCGGCAAGCTCAAGAGCCTGCAGGGCGAGGAATTCACCAAGCAATATCATTCCGATCAGGAAAATGCCCATGAGGATGCCGTCGATCTCTTCAAGCGCTACGGCGACGAAGGCGACAATGCGGAGCTGAAGGCCTGGGCCGCCAAGACGCGCCCGGCGCTGGAGCATCACCTGCAGATGGCGAAGGATTTGAACAAGTAGGAGATGGGTGAGGGGTGGCCGGCAACCGTCCGCCGGTTATGCCGACCGGCGGCCGCCCCACTCCGCTCGTGTGCGTGACCGCTTTCATCGAGAGACGCGGGCTGCGGGGGGATATCGACCGATGGGCGCTGCTGCCAATGGCGGACGTGCCGGCAGATCTTCGCGGCCGCGGACCAGTCCAACGGTTTCCGGATCCGTCCTGGCTGCGCTGGACGATCAAAAGACGAGAACCTAGAAGGGATTAACCGCAAACCTGTCTTTTGAAGGAGCAAAAAATGAAACGTATCGAGATGGAGGTCAGCGGCGGCTGCCAGTGCGGCGCCGTGCGCTACCACGCAACCGCCATGCTCGACAATTCGCATCTCTGCCATTGCCGCATGTGCCAGAAGGCCTCGGGCAACATCTTTGCCGCGCTCGTCGCCGCGCCCGATGACGCGCTCATCTGGACACGCGGCAAGCCTGATGTCTGGAAGAGCTCGGAGTTGGTCGAGCGCGGCTTCTGCGCCAATTGCGGCACGCCATTGTTCTTCCACCACCTCGAAAACGGCCGCACGAACCTGATGATCGGTTCGCTCGACGATCCAAACGCCTTCGCGCCGCATGCCAATACCTGCACCGAGAACATGGTGGCATGGTTCGATACGATCACGGGCATCGAAAATACCGGCGCGACCGAAAACAACGGCGCCGACTGGGCGGCGGCGATCAAGAAGAGCAGCAACCAGCACCCCGATCACGACACGACCTCATGGGCGGTCAAAGGGGCGGTGAGGGGGGCGTGATGGCTGAGTCCTGTTCCACCGGTCACCGGTGGGCGGGCTACGGCTCTATGTCGACGTCGAGCAGATCGATCGAGACGGCGACCCGATCGAGGATGGGCCGGTTGTCCGGGCCGGTTGCGTAGACCCTGCGCTTCGTCGGGATCATCAAACCGCCAAAACTCCTGACGTCGCTGGCATAGTTGGCACTCTTGGTGCCGCCCATGATGTCGACGCTATAGTCATGGCGTCGCAACAGACCATCCGAATTGAAATAGAAGGTCTGCACGGTGGAATGGCTGGGGATGGTCAAGGGGAAGGTTACCTTCAGCCGGCGCCAGATTTCATCCTCTTCCTGCCACGGCTCGATCTCCTGCGTCCTGAAACCGGGAAGCGTGAAGAGAAACGGCGTCGTCAGATAGGTCCACATGGCATAGCCGGTGAAATAGATCAGATGCTGCCGGTCCCAGGGCGTGGTGATCGTGTGTCCTTCGAAGAAGGAGCGCGGCGCGACGCGTTGCTCGACGACGTCGCCGCTATCCGCGACGATCGCCGTTCGCTCCGGCTCCCAGACGCAATGCTGCCCTTTCTCCAGGAAGGGAGTGAATTCGGTGCGCGGACGACGGGCGGAGACCGATGTGTGGATGTCGGCATAGACATCCGGCCAGCCCTTCACATGCCAGACCGCGCCGCCAACTTTGATATGGGCATGCAACTGCTCGATCCGCTGCCAGCGTTGCAGGCCGCCATGCGCTTCGATTGCGAGATCCAATAGGTCGGTCACTCAAAGACCCTCCGGTTCGTGATGATCATAAAGGTTTAACTTTGAAACCTATCGACATCTATCTCCAATTGGTTTAACTTTGCAACCATAATCTAGATGAAAGGCGGAAAAATGAAGGGCAAGCGGACTGACATGGGGGACGCCCAGTGCGGGATCGCGCGGTCTCTGCAAGCCGTCGGAGATTGGTGGTCGCTCCTCATCATCAGGGAGGCTTTCAAGGGGCTTCGACGGTTTTCCGAATTCCAGAAGAGCCTCGGGCTCGCAAAGAACATCCTGTCGGTTCGCCTGCGAAAGCTCGTGGAGGAGGGCATCTTCACGGTGGAGCCGGACCCCGACTCCGCACTCAGCCATCTCTATCTTCTGACGCCGAAAGGGTACGAGCTGAGCGTGGTCCTCGTCGCTCTCTGGCAATGGGGGGAGGAGCATTGCTTTGCGGAAGGTGAACTGAACTATGCAATAGTGGACAGCCTGAACGGACAGCCCTTGCAGAAGCTTCAGCTTGCGGCCCGGGATGGCCGGCCCCTGGGACCCCGGCAGTTTCGCATTGAAGCGTTCCCGGTCGACGGATAGGGATGACGAGCCTGGCAAGCGATGAGGTTATTCACGTCGCTCCGGTCAGGGTCTCGTCACCCCCGCTCATATCAGCCTGCGTTATTACAGCGCCGCGCGTCTTTTAAGACGCGCAAAGGACGCTGTAACACTTTGAGTTTCTGCATAATTTTGTTCTTAAATCGATTCCGATTTAAGGAATTATGCAGTGGGGATTGGCGTATTGAGGAGCTGCTGTTCCCAGAGATAGGCGATGCCGCTGCCGGCGAAGTGCTGGATGAGAATCTCGGTCAGCTCCTCGACATGCTCGGTGCGCGCCCAATCGCGTTGCCATTCGCCGGCGAGCGCCATCACGGTCATCGGGTTCGCACCGGCCGCGATCATGCGCTGGACGGCAACTTCGTGAGACTCCTTCGAAATCCCGCCCGACGCGTCGGTGATCACGGTCACGTCCCAGCCTTCGCCGGCGGCCTGGATCACCGGCATTGCGACGCAGACCTCGGTCCACAGGCCGGCGATGATCAGCTGCTTGCGGCCGGTCGCCTTGACGACATCAACCACATTCTCGTCCTGCCAGGTGTTCACCCAGGTGCGATCGATGACGTCCTGGTCCGGAAAGACGTCGGTGATCTGCTTGAAGAGAAGTCCGCCGCGCGCCGCGATCACGCTGGTGAGAATGGTCGGAACATTGAAAGCTTTTGCCAGCTTCGCCAGCGCGGTCGTGTTGTTGACCACAGCTTGCGGATCGTGGCTGTTCAGGTTTGCGAGTTGATAAGGCTGGTGGTCGATCAGAACGAGTACCGAATCTTCGGGACGAAGAAGCGAGGCAAGGCCATTACGAAAGGTCATGAATATATCCTCTGCTGCCGTTTTATGTGTGAATTCGGGCTATCGGCAGACATGCGCTGACAGCCGCGCCGCCTGCGAAACGCACACTGTCATTCCTGTTTTTGTTACGGTAGCCTGCAACGGTGCCAAGCTGTGTCGCGAAATGGGGAACGCCAAATTGGAAATCGAAGATCTCAGGACATTCGTCGAAGTTGCCGATGCCGGCGGCGTTTCGCCCGCCGCGCGGCGGCTCGGCATCTCCAAGTCGATGGTCAGCCGGCGGCTCATCCGGCTTGAAGCCGAACTCGGCGTCCAGCTTCTGGCACGGACGACACGCGGCGCGGCGCTCACGGAAGCGGGGATCACGTTTCGGGATCATGCAGCCAGGGTCTGTGCCGAGATCGATGTGGCGAGAGAAACGATCCTGCCTTCCGGTGACCTTCGCGGCCGGCTGCGTGTTGCCGTGCCGCTGTCCTTCGGCCCCAGCCACTTCGCGCACGTGCTTGCGCAGATGGCGCAACGCCATCCCGAACTGCACATCCATGCCTCCTACAGCGATCGCTTCGTCGATCTCATCGCAGAGGGTTTCGATTGCGCGATCCGGGTCGGCTATCTGCCGGATTCCAACCTGGTCGCAAGGCGCATCGGTCCGCTCTACGGAAAACTGGTCGCAAGCCCTGATTATATCAGGAGGCATGGCGCGCCCGAGACGCCGGAGGATCTCGCCGGCCACGAGGCCCTCATGCAGGGAACGGAACCCTGGCAATTCCTCGACGGAGACGAGATCATCACTGTTCATCCGCGGGGGCGCTTCAAGGCCGACAACGCACTCGCCCTTGCCGCCGCCGCCTTGGCGGGGCTCGGCATAGCCTGGATCCCCGAAGGCGTGACCCATGAGCATATCGCTTCCGGCGCGCTGGTGCCGGTCATGACACGCTATCCGCCACCGCCGGCGGGCATCTATCTCGTCCGCCCGGCGGGGCAGCATCCCGCACGGAAGATACGCGTGCTCACGGACATGCTGATCGACTGTTTCGTGGAGGCTCCGCCGCCTTTGGGCGGAGGCCGCTGAGGTACTGATGGCGCGGGGTCCGAATGGCGCCCGGCGCTCTCATCTGGTGGTATCTTTGGTCGCTTCCAGGCGATTGCGCTCGATTTCACTCATATTCGACAGAACCCAGCGCGTCAGCTGCGTTAAAGGCTCGGCAAGGGACCTGCCGAGGGTGGTAAGACTATATTCCACCTGAGGCGGGATTGTCGGATAGACCTTTCTGGAAACGAGACCATCGTTTTCAAGGGCACGCAAGGTCCGTGTCAGCATCTGCTGGCTGATGCCCCCGATAAGCCGGCGCAGTTCGTTAAATCGCCTCGGACCATCGAGCAGCATCGTGATCGTCATGATCGTCCACTTGTCACCAAGGCGACCAAGCATCTGGCTGATTGGACGACAGTCCATGCTCGTTCCCGGTTGCGGCGGCGGGGTAGGTAAATCCATGTGACCAGGCCCTAATTTTATGCGTTCTTGTGCTGATGCAGTCTGGCAGACATATCTAGTCAGCAAAACATACTACCACAGGAGATGTCATGACTGACCAGAAAACAATCGCGATTTTTGGTGCCGGCACAGGGTTGGGTGCTTCCGTCGCAAGGCGCTATGGAAAGGCCGGATTCCGCGTCGCCCTCGTCGCCCGCAACGCCCAGTCTCTGGACCAGAGAGTGTCCGAGCTATCGGCACAGGGCATAGACGCAACTGCCTTTCCCGGCGATCTCAATGAGATCGACGCAATCGCGGCTCTGGTGGAAAAGATCGAAGAGAAGTCGGGACCGATTCACACCGCGGTTTTCGCGCCCGTCGGCAGCTTTCGTATGCTTCCGGCTGTCGATCTGACGGCCGCCTTGCTCAAGGAACTCGTCAATATCCTGACCTTGGCTCCAGTCGAAGTCGTCCGTGCGGTATTGCCGGGTATGCTTGCTCGCGGCAATGGGGCGATCATCGTCGCGGACGGTCTTTCGGCGGTAACGCCGATGCCCGGATTGAGCGGCCCAGGCCCGGCCTTTGCCGCTACGCGCAATTACATCCTCGGCCTCCACGAAGAGATCAAGGCGCGCGGCGTGTTCGCCGGGATGCTCCACATCGGTGCCATGATCGACAACTCCACCGGCCTTCGAGTCGCGGCCGCAAGTGGCATGCCGCTCGATGATCCGCGCTTAACGACAATCGATCCCGACGTACTTGCGGAGGAAATCTGGTCGATGGCGGCCGACCGGTCCCGTGCCGAGTCGATCCTGCCAGCCAGTCGCTACCCGCATTGATCAACAGGGCCATCGTAAGGGGCCAGCGGCAACACCGCTGGCCCCCGCTCAAGATGAGCTTTGTTCTACGCATAGCCCGCCGTTGCGATCTCCTCACATCACGGCATAGAGGGTGCTGGACCAATCACCGGACAAGGAACCCAAGCACGGCTGCGTTTGCCAGATCGATGAAGAATGCGGAGACGAGCGGCAGGATGATGAACGCGATGGTCGCTGCTCCGTGGATCTTGGTGACCGCCGTCATATTGGCGATTGCCGTCGGGGTAGCGCCGAGCGCAATCCCGCAAAAGCCGGCGGAAATGACTGCCGCATTGTAGTTGCGCCCCATGGCCGGGAACACGACCAGGATGATGTAGACGATGGCCGCAAGCGTCTGCACCGCCAGCACGATTGCCAGCGAAAGGCCGAGCCCGCTCAGGCCCCACAACTGCATGCTCATCAAGGACATCGCCAGGAACACGTTCAGCGAGAGATCGGATATGAGCGCCAGGCCGCGGGTGTGCGTCGGCCACGGCAGGCGCGGCGCCAGGAACGGAACGCTGTTCGTCATCACGATGGCGACCAGCAGGCAGACGACGAACAGCGGAAGGTTAATTCCTGCGTCGAGGATAATCTCGTGCAGGGCGTAGCCGATGATGATTGCAACATTTGTCACCAGCAACGTGCGCAACAGGCTGATGTAACTGACATCGTCCTCGTGGCCGGCAACGGCCTCCCGCGACACCCCGATCGTCAGCTCCTCGTCCTTGGGGCCGCTCAAGCCATTCCGGGTGATCAGATACTGCGCGACCGGTCCCCCGACGAGGCTGGCGACGACCAGGCCGAGCGTTGCGCTGGCAATGCCGATTTCGAGAGCATTGGTGAGACCGAAACGGCTCGACACGATCGGAGCCCAGGCAATCGTCGTGCCGTGTCCGCCGATCAGCGAGGTCGAACCGAGAAGGATTGCCATGCCCGGCGGAAGACCGAGCACCGCGCCGGCTCCCATGGAGAGGAGGTTCTGGATCACAAGAAACGCAAGCGTGAGGGTGAGCAGGATGAGGAACGGCTTGCCGCCGGCAAGGAGATCGGAGACCCGCGCGTTCAGGCCGACGCCGGTGAAGAAATAAAGCAGCAGCATGTCGCGTGCGCCAAGCGCAAAGCTGATCTCGATGCCGAAGAACTCATAGGCGACGAGCGTCACGAGTGCTGCCAGGAGCCCGCCCGTGACCGCCTCCGGGATGCTCCAGCGGGTGAGGGCGGGGATGAGCCGATTGAGGTTCGCGCCGGCGAAGAACACGAGGATCGCTATGGTGAACGACAGCAGTCCCGGGACCTGTATTGTCGACATGTGCCACCTTCACCGCCACGCGCCTTGTCGGTTGCAAAACACTGACACACGCGCTTTGACTGAACCAGTGAAAATATTGTTTTGTCGTCTCGCCGCTATCAGGGCATGACCTTTGTTCGTCGGAACTTTAGCGCTCGGTGCGGGGCGCATTACGGCGCTTCAAGGCACACGCTCCATCTTTGATAGGCCGGTCGATCCGCCGAAACTGCTCAGACCGGTCGAACTTCGGCAAGCCGTCTGACTGCGTACTCGTCCTGCCAACAGACGGCGGCTTCCCATGCGGCTGATGCCTGCGCGGCTATGTCATACGCGCCGTCATCGAGATCGGCGGCGTTGCCAGGCAGTACGAGGTCAAGATCGGGGACGTCGACGTGTGACTCATCCCAGTCGATCAACGCGACCCGATCTGCGGCCATGCGGACGTTGCCGGGGTTGTTCGGGTTGCCGTGGACAACGCATGTCTGACGCCCGATCAGCCGCGCCCACGCTGCTCGACATCGAATAACGCCCTCAGGCGGCATCGTGGAAAGGTTGATCCTCGTTCCGGTTTCGGCATGCAGGAGGTCGGTCGACGACCGCCAGCCTGGGCGCTGCGGCCAGCCCTGCGTCAACCGATGCAGTTCGCGGAGCGTGTCGGCGACGCGACGCCAGTCGGACTGCGTCTCGGGCGGTCCGCCTTCCATGTATTTCATCACCACCAGACCGTCCACGAACAGCCGGCCGTCAGCCGTCGGGATCGGCACTGGAACGGTCATGCCTTCACGGTCGAGGTGTTGGAGCAGCTCGGTTTCCCATGCGAGATCAGCGTCGGTTCTGGAGCCGAGACGACCGACTGCGATCTGCCCATGAACGCGAACGCTCCACACATCATTGGCAACTCCACCCGTAAGGGGTTCGATGCGAACCGCATCGTCACTCCATCGCTTGAGTGCTTCCCATCCCATTGGCGATATCCCTGGCGGCCTGATTAAATTGACGGAAGAAACAGCGAAAATTTGCGACGCCACGATGTTCCATGGTGGCGCAAAGCGGTCAAGGCTTTCGTCGGCTCGGCTCGAAGCGAACGTAGAAGCCCGGATTTTTTAGAACGGCTTTGCGCCACCAACTCGCTCGTTCGTCCGCCACCACCTCAACCAAGCCTATGCAGAGGTATTGCCAGATAATCAGGGGAGGGGGTCATGGACAGCTACCGGAAATTGCTGGTCTTGGGAATGAACGAGGCAATCAAGCAGGGCGGAATATCCCTTGCTGCCCCGGCCGGTAACGGTCCGACCGACGAGGATGGTTACCTGTTTGCCGGTATTGCCGGATATCCGTCCGTGGTGCTCTGGGAAAGCATCGGCTACGGCGAGTTGCGTGTTTCGGTCTGGTGGAACTACGACCATTCGAAACACCCTCAGGCCGAAGCCTCAGGAAACCAACGCGAGACATTCTGTCTCAGCAAGCCGTTAGCCAACAGAGTCCAGTACCGGAAATTCGTCGGCGCGACCGCCAGCGCCTGGCTCGAGCGGAAAACGGGCAGGCACCTTATGGGGCGTGGAAGAGGCTGTGTATTCGATACGTATCTTCGGGCTGACATGAAGGAAAAGCTTCATGCCATTCCTGATCCAAAACCGGAAGGCTACAAAGCCGAGGGGCGACTTTTCCTTTAGATCGCTGCTGCGCGCTCGCGGATACCGCAACGCGGGTGGTTACTGCCGGTAAGGGAGGTCGCCTTGGTGATGCCTGCAAAGGCAGTTATGTCAAAAAAAGCAATACATCCCCAACGACTGCGTTCCCGCATGCCTCAGGTCATGTCAGCATATGCGCTGTATTCACCGGATTGCCTGTCCCTGAAAAGATAGACGGCCGGCTGGCCTCCTCGGGTGATTTCCGCAAAGTCGAAGTCCTCAGGAAAGTGCCACTCGTCCAGCGCCTTCCGGCAGGCCGCCATTTTTGCATCGTCCGCTTCGGCCAACAAGGCGGCCCCATCGATCTCGCCAACGAACACCATGGCGTCCGTCTCGGAAAAGAGCCATCGATTGGTCTGCCAGCTTTCAAATCCGGGCGTCCTCCTGCACACCGTATCGATCGTTTGTTTCGGGACGTTTTTCGGTATCGAATGGGCGTCGTTGAAAGAGGCATCCCACGTCCGTTCGGCTTCGCCGCTGCGGATGCACCACGGGCATACGTGCGGAATGTCCTCCTTGCAGTATATCGGGCCGCGGTACATGAATTCCCGCTCTTTTCCGCAGCATGGGCATGTCGCACGCATCGCCACGATGCAGCCGTTCGCGATGGGATCGAGAAAATACTCGAAGTCGGGAAGATCTTCTTCGGGTACCGTCATCAGTGACTCCGTTGTCGACATTGCAAAAGATGGATCGAGCACGCCATCGCTTGCCACATCTAGGCATTGCGCAGACCGGTGGAAACTCACATTTACGCCAGGCCGCTTCGGCTTCTGCCGATCGCCCCCTGCAAAGATACCTCATAACGCAAAGCGGTCACGGCTCTCGCAGTCTTTCGGCCTTATCAAGACTATTGCCCGCCATCCGACACGGCCAGGAACACCGCCTTCTGCGCCGCGAAGGCGCGTTGGTAGGCGGGGCGGGCTTCGCCGCGCGCCACATAGGCGGCAAGGTTTGCATATTCTTCCATGATGTCGGAGCCTTTCAATCTCAAGAGAACCGAGATCATCTGCAGGTCGCCGGCGCTGAAATTCCCGTCCAGCCAGTCGGCAGTGCCAAGCCGGGCGGAGAGTTCGCCGAGCCGTTTGCGGATGCGCTCATGGACGTAGGCCAGGCGTTCCTCGTACCAGGGCTCCTTGCCCTCCTGGAACCTGGCCGTTTCGCGCTCGACGATGACGGGCTCCATCGTCGAGACGGCGGCGAAGAGCCAGGCGATGGCGCGGGCGCGGGCGTTGGCATCGTCCGGCAGCAGGCCCGGATGGTGCTCGGCAATATGCAGGATGATCGCGCCGGATTCGAAGAGGGCGAGATCGCCTTCTTCATAGGTCGGGATCTGCCCGAAAGGCTGAAGCGCGAGATGTGCGGGCTCTCTCATCGCCTTGAACGAGACGAGGCGGACCTCATAGGGTTCCCCCACTTCCTCAAGCGCCCAGCGGACGCGCATGTCGCGCGCCAGGCCCCTGCCGCGATCGGGCGAGCGTTCGAAGGCGGTAATGGTAATCGTCATGATATCCTCCATGATCTGGCCGTCTGGAAGACGAGCGGCCGGGCGGGAATCCGACAGGCGATGCCGGACATAATCCCTGCGCGGACCTAGCGGGGCCGGCCTTGCGCCATCGATCAACCTTGGAACGATGGGGCGGCGGTCACAAGGAGGAAGCTTGGCAGGGTGCGTTTGGGCCAGAGGGCAGGGCGCAAAAAAAAAGCCCGCCTGGCTAGGGCGAGCCGAAGGTTTCTGCCCTGATCGGGCAGGGGGATGTCAAACGGTGGAAAGAGCCTTGCCGTTCCAGACCTCCGGTGCCGCAGGCTGCGGAGGAGCGCTTTCGTGGCCGCGCCGGGCCTGCCGCCGGCTGGCGGCATCGAGCAGCGCGGCGAAGGAGGCAAGGCTGATCCTGTCGGCGCGCAGCATCTGGCGGATCAGCGGATCCCTCAGCATGTCCGATGCAGTCATCTCATTCATCGCCTGTCCTCCCATCGCCTGCCCTCCATGTCTTTACCTATGGTAGGCGTTATTTGTAAAGAACACATGTCAAAGTAGTGACAAAAACAAGGCAGGGCGGCGCGCATTCGACGGCGGTCGTGGTCATCGTCATGGCTGTTCTCCTTGACCTCTCTGGCAAGATGACGAGCGAGCGGGCGCGAATTCGACAGCCGGTGTTCAAATTTTGCCGTTGGTCATGCTGCAGAATATCCGTCAGTCCCAGGTGCCGAGCGAGGTCGGCCCATTGTTCGAGCCACTACACCCATCTGCCGGCAGGCGCCGACAACTCTTCGGGCCGAAATTGGACTACTGTCAACAGTCTTGAATTTCGTCCATCCGGTTGACACATCTGACTTGCATTAAAAAACCGAAAATTGTAATCTAACAAAAATCTAATTTAGCGTTATCTGGATAAAATAAGTGACGACTGGGGACTTCCTAAGAAATTCCAGGGGTTGGCTTGCCTGCTGCTGAATTGGGCATCGGGCCTTTTCCGTGCATGAAATGTTGTCGCTGTTTGAGCGGCTGTTTTGGAACTCAACGTCCGATTGCGACTTCCATCGGCGGCGGTCGTAATGTGCTGCGCAGAGTGTTCTAGTGCTGGAGATGGGGGCAAAAAATTGAAAAGAGCCGCTTCGCATATTTGGCGTTGATCATTGTAACGGTGTGTTCTGCGCGGCCGTGGCGGCTGATGCCCGTCGCCTTCAGTCTTTGAAAGCGCTTGGTGGAGAACCCAGTCTTTCCGTATCCGACAAAGAGGCGAGCAATGTCAGTGGCCGGGAGGCCGGGAAGGTTCAGATCCTCATCTTTGAAGATGGCCCGCTGAACGGCGCACCCCGGCTTTACGAAATGTCGCCGCCGAATCCGTGACCCAGGCAACGGCCTCTCAGCGAGGCTCAAACACTCCGTTCATTGAGGCCAGCCTTGACCGGTCAGACAGAGCATACGTGGTTCAACCGCACCTGCGCTGGTCAAGAACCGCTGACGTAGCAACCTTACGCCTTTGCAGAGCGATATCTGCATGTTCGAACTTAAGGAGGAAGCCGTGCCATTTAGACTTTCACGTGGCGGACCGAACGTTATCGCCGAAGTCCAGCGCTGGCAGTATTTTCTGCTCAGAATTGGCATCAATCAGGCCGGACAAATTGACGGCGATTTTGGCATGAAAACGGAGACAGCGACCAAATTTTTCCAGGTACAGTCTGGTTTGACTTCAAACGGCAAGGTCAATGACCAGACGCTTCAAAAAGCCGAAGAGCTCGGCTACACGATACTACCGGACAACTATTATTCAGATCGTGCGGGCACTTCCTTCCCAGCTGAACCAAACAATCTTGAAAGTCCGTCCAACGCGTCACGCAACGCGGCTTTTACATGCTTTAAGTTCACTCAACGACCACGAGCGCAACGCCCGGACGCGGAAGCGATCGTTATGAAGGGGAGTTGCGACGGCGCCCTGCCGGATTGGACCGCGGCAAAAATCACCGAGATCCCTATGCCGCAACTCAGGTTCGCGCGCGGGTTTAACGGCAAGGTGCGCTGCCACAAGCTCGCTGCACCAATGTTGACCAAGCTGTTCGAAGCATGGGAACGGGCTGACCTTCTGCATTTGATCATGAGCTATGAGGGTTGCTTCGTGCCACGTTACAAGCGTAACCAGGCTCCGCCCGGCGCAGGCGGACACGGCGAGAAAAAAAGTGTCGATGTCAGTGCCCTCAGCAACCATTCGTTTGGCTCTGCATTCGACATCAATTTTCCCGACAATATGTTGGGTCATGTTCCCGCGCGCTGTGGCATGCGAGGCTCGACCCGGGAGCTCGTTCGTGCCGCTAACGATCTTGGCCTGTTCTGGGGGGGACATTTCAGCACACAAGACGGCATGCATTTCGAGATCAGCAAAGTGTCCTGATCAAGAAGCTGCCTGCTTCCGCGAAGCAGCCAAGGAGGACTTTATGAAGCCCCGAATGAACCCACTGCTTGCCGCTGGTCTATTGGCGGCGTTGCTGCAAGGAGAGATCCGCCAGGCCGAGGCCGCGGATTGTCCCTTCGCGGACTGGCGTACCTACAAGAACACGGAGCTGCGCCGTACCGCCGATCACAAAGCATATTTCTGGATTACCAGCCGCACGGCGATCGATGCGGATGGTGCGCCAAGGGCCTATCATCCCGACGATGTCGGAAAGCCGTGCGGCGCCACCGGCGCAGGCCTCGATTGCCCTGCCAACGCCGGATATCCGAACAAGTCCTGGTGGCCGACGGTACTGGCTGTGGATCCTGCTGACCCGGGCAAGGCTTTCGTTCAGCCCTCGGGTCCTGCTCAAGGATTTTTTGTGTCCAAGACGGCGCTGCAGGATTCCGCCAACGGAAACGAGCGCGAAACGCTGCGCTATGTCGATGCTTCGACAATCCCGTATGTCGTCTTTCCCCGGCCGTTCTTCCAATTGGCGGGAACAGGCAAGCTGGGAGATTTGGGGATCGCATATCATCTCCAGACGCAGAAGAAGACAGCCTTTATCGTGGCCGATATCGGGCCTGACGAACCGCTGGGTGAAGGCTCGATTGCTCTGTTTCAGGCACTTGGCGGCAACAATCCGAACCCGCGCACCGGAGGCGGCGTGGCAAGCGGTAAGGTGTTATATCTCGTTTTTCCACGATCGGTCGATCAACGCGCCCGAAAGTGGCCAATGACACCGGCACAGATCGACCAGGCGGTCGAGACCTTGCTCGGGACTATCGGTGGCGAGAGTGTTCTTCAGACCTGTGCCTCCTCAGGCTGAGAGACCGGAGCCGGTAAAACCATGGCTCGACCCCGGTCAGGTTAGGGTGAGGGGGCCACACACTCAGGCCTTTCAGGTGTTCAAGCCGCCGGGGATGGTGGGCACGAATCCTTACAGCGAGGTTCGCCAGGAAGCGTGAACGACTGGAACGCTCATTCGTCCGACATTAGATAGAGCGTCTTGGTCGCCGGGAAACCGCCCAAAGCTGGTGTCTGAGCAACCCTGTTAACCGATCGAAGCAGAGATATGCCCAATGGATGAGAGCTGCCCCGTCCTCACCCCTGCCGAACGGCAGGTCAACGAGATCCTGAGTCGGACCGAACAGGCCATGTTTGCGACGGTGCGCAAAGCTATCGAGGATGCCAGGAACCGGGCCGGCGAAGAGCTGCAGACTGTCGGATCTCGGGAGATGCTGCCTGCCTATGATTATTTCGCCGCGGTGATGCATCAGAAACTGTTCCTGATGTTATGCGGCGCCGATCCCGATACGTTCGAGGGCGGGAATCCTGAGATCGCCGCGCGTCTCCTCGACAATGGCCGCAACATATCCATCCACTACTGGGCAGGCAAAGACCCGGCGAAGTCTGCGGGCTAGCAGCCGCACCTTCACATATCTCAAAACGCCCCCTTCAGCGCCTCCATCACCACTCGAACAGCCGGCACATCCTTGATCTCGGCGTGGACCACCAGCCAGACCTCCCGCGTCAGCGGATCTTCATCCTCGATCCGCTGCAGGCCATCCGGCACCGCGAAATCCGGCAGCATGACGACACCGCCGCCGAGCCTTGCGGCGGCGGCCTGGAACTCCAGAACCGATGAGCGGATGGCGATCGGCCGGCCGGCGGCGCGTTCGAGGAGCCGCAGTTGCTGCGGCGAGGCGTTCATGCCCTCGTCATAGCCGATGAAGGTCCATTGCGCCTCCGGCACGGTTTCGAGATAGGCCTTCGATGCATAGAGATGGAAGGCGATCTGCCCGATTTTGGCGATGGCATAGTCGCCATCTTCCGGCCGCGACAGCCGCACCGCGATATCCGCCTCCCGGCGGTTCAGCGAGGCGAGCCGCTTTTCGCCCACCAGCGTGATCTCGATGCCCGGATGCTGCCGCCTGACGGCGACGACAGGTTTGGCGAGAAGCACGCTCGACAGCGCCGGCGGGGCGCTGATCCGCACATGGCCGCGCATGTCGGTGGCGCTCGTGCGGCCAAGCTGCTCGATGACAGCCGTCTGCTGCGCGACGAGGGCCGCGTGCCTCGCAACCTCTTCGCCTTCAGCGGTCAGGACGATGCGCCGCCCGCGGCGGTCGACGAGCTTGCGGCCGAGGTTCTTTTCGAGCGCGCTGACGCGCCGGCTGATCGTCGCGTGCTCGACGCCGATCTGCCGTGCCGCCCCGAGAAAGGTTCCGGCCTGCGCCAGCGCCAGGAAATGCCTGATATCGTCCCAATCTATCTGTGTGAAATTGGCTATCTGTGTGAATTCCTTCCCAATCATTGTGCGACAATAGGGAATTTTCACACATATGACCACCGGCTAGTTTGTCTTCCTGTAACGGAGCCCCCACAAAGGAAATTGAACGATGACTGACCAGATCGTCCTGCTGAATGCCCCCGGCGATGTCACCCAGTTCCGGCTGCAGGATCAGCCGCCGCAATCCCCCGCTGCAGGCGAGGTCAAGATCCGTCATCAGGCCATCGGCACCAATTTCCTCGATGTCTATCACCGCAAGGGGCTCTACGCGCTGCCCTCCTATCCCGCCGTCATCGGCGTGGAGGCGGCGGGCGTCGTCGAAGAGGTCGGCCCCGATGTCACGGCGCTTTCGCCGGGCGACCGCGTCGCCTATGCCGGCCCGCCGGCCGGCGCCTATGCCTCCACCCGCATCTTGCCAGCCGAAAGGGTGATCCGGCTTCCCGTTGCGGTCTCCGCAAAGGTGGCGGCAAGCTCGCTGCTCAAGGGCATGACGGCCTATATGCTTTTGAAGAAGGTCTGCAATGTCGGCGACGGCAGCACCGTTCTGATCCATGCCGCCGCCGGCGGGCTCGGCAGCATTCTCGTGCGCTGGGCCAAATCGATTAGCGCCACCGTCATCGGCACGGTCGGTTCGGCCGAGAAGGCAGCGCTCGCCGCCTCCTATGGCGCCGACCACCTGATCGTCGGGCGAGGGGCCGATATCGTCGCCGAGGTCAAGCGGCTGACTGATGGAAACGGCGTCGATGTCGCCTATGACGGCATTGGCGGCGATATGCTCCTGAAGAGCATTCGCGCCGTGCGCCCGTTCGGTACCGTTGTCACCATCGGCCAGGCCGCAGGTCCCATTCCGCCCGTTGCCGTGGAAGAGCTTCGGCCCGGCAAATCGCTCTCGCATCCGAGCATCATGGCCTGGAGCGCCGATCTCGGCCGCTACCGCGAGGCCGCTGAGGCTGCGATATCAGCGATGGAGCGGGGTATCGTCTGCGAGATCGCTGCCGAATACGGCTTGGCGGATTTTGCGAAGGCGCATGAGGAGATGGAGTCGGGGCGGTCGGCGGGGAGCATATTGCTGCTGCCGTGATGGCGAATCATGCCGCATGAGAAGATTCGCGCATCGCCGGTTTTCTACCAGTCGCTGCACCTTTGAAACCCTTTAATACCGGTGTTTGTGGAGCCACAAATTGCGGCGCAATCGAATGATCGCGGAAGTTATGATCGGCCCCGAATTGTCAGGAAAGGGAGCGCGATAGGAGGTTTAGTTAAGACTAAATTATCAATGCGCTGTGAGATTTTATATCGGCCGGCAAGCTGGTCAGGCCACTTCGGGAGGAGACTCGCATGAAACGCCCAAGCATCAAGCAGGCCCTTGTTCTGACACTGTCTGCCATCAGCATTTTCGTTATCAGTCTATCCTATGTTTCACTGAGTACGATCTCCACGATCAGCTCGCACGCGGAGCAGATCGGGCACTTCTGGATGGAGCGGCTCGTGACGGCGCGCGAGATCAAGGGCAGTTTCCTCGATCTGCAACTGGCTTATTCCGATTTCCTCCTGGATACGACGGCCGAAGACCAGGGCGCCGGCACGCAACGGATCGCCACGGCGGCCACCTCCCTCGACACGTTCGTCCTCGACTATGAAAAGGGCGTTCGCACCGAGCGGGGGCGTGAACTGATCAATCAAATCAAGCCGGAGCTTTCCAAATTCCGTGACATGGCGGAGCAGATGGTCGCCCTGCAGACCAGCGGCAAGCCATCCGACGCCGCCCGCCTCTTCAAGGATATGATGGAGCCGCAGGCCAAGGTGGTGAACGCTCGCATTGGCGATCTCGTTGAGTTCATCCTCAGCCAGGCGGGAAGTTTCGTGGCTGCGAGCGGCGCTTCGGCGAATTCGGCCTTCACGCTGACGGCGGCGATTGCAGCGCTCGCGGTGACGATCGCTGCGGCTGGCATTGTGTTCGCAATCCTGGGAATTGCCACTCCCATCCGCAGGATCGCATCCGCAATGGGGCGCCTGTCAGCCGGAGATCTCGACAGCGATATCCCCTATGCCGGTCGCGCCGACGAAATCGGCGACATGGCGGGTGCCGTCGAAGTCTTCCGGCAGAATGCGCTCAATGTGGTGCGGCTCGAAAGGGAGGCTGCAACAACGCGGAGCGAAGCCGAAGCGGCGCGCGCGGCGGCTCAGCGGCGGGCTGAGCGTGAGGCGGAGCAGTTGCGCTTCGCGACGACGGCGCTGGGTGAGGGACTGCGGCGTCTGTCGGAAGGCGACATATTCTTTCAGCTTTCCGAGCAATTCGCGGCGGAATATGAAGCGCTGCGCCAGGACTTCAACGCCTCGCTGCACCAATTGGGGATGACGATCGGTGCCGTGCTGCAGACGGTGCGCAGCATAGATAACGGCACCAGCGAGATTGCATCGGGTGCTCAGGACCTGTCGAAACGGACCGAGCAGCAGGCGGCTTCCCTCGAAGAGACCGCGGCGGCTCTCGATGAGATTACGTCGACCGTCTCGACAGCGACCAAGCGGACGGAGGAAGCACGTCACGTGGCGAGGGAAGCCAATGCCAGCGCGCAGCATTCGGCGACCGTGGTATCGGAAGCCGAGCAGGCGATGCGCCGCATTGAAGGCAGTTCGCAGCAGATTTCAAACATCATCGGCGTGATCGATGAAATCGCCTTCCAGACGAACCTTCTCGCATTGAACGCCGGTGTCGAGGCGGCCCGCGCTGGCGAGGCGGGCAAGGGTTTCGCCGTCGTGGCGCAGGAGGTCCGGGAGCTTGCGCAGCGTGCCGCTCAAGCGGCGAAGGAAATCAAGGTGCTCATCCAGCAGTCGTCGGCCGAAGTCGAGAACGGCGTGAAACTCGTTCTCCAGACCGGAGCGTCGCTGAAGTCGATCGGCGACTATGTCGCGCAGATCAATCAGGTCATGGACGCGATCGCGACCGCGGCACGCGAACAGTCGACCGGACTCGCCGAAATCAACACCGCCGTCAACCAGATGGATCAGTCGACGCAACAGAATGCGGCGATGGTCGAACAATCGACCGCAGCCGTCGCGTCGCTGTCTTCAGAAGCAGGGCGTCTGCGCGAGCTGGTCAACCAGTTTCAGGTGGGGGCGACCGGGGCAGGCGAGCATGGACGCAACGCCCGGTCGGCTGAAACCGGCGCGGTGGTCGATCTGGTGGCTGCACGCCGCATCACGCAACGATGAAACCTGCGAGCGAGGAGCGCTGTCATGGAGCGGGCACCGTCTGCGGGGATCTCAACGGCAGCCCCGTCCCCTTGCAACGTAGCGTGTATTATAAACTGCGTAATACGACAGCTACAGCCTCACCTTGTGGGAAGCTGATAACCTCCTCTGGTAAAGGCCAGTCCGCTAAAGCCTCCGGCTCGTCCTCCCCGTCGACAGTGACGGTCCTGAGCCGTGAAGCGAGTTGGTCGAACGTCGTCCGCGCCTGATGCGACAACTCGGTCGAAACTGGGGAGAGGTCCTTTGATGGACCCCAGTAATCCCACGGCTTCAGTTCCAGCTTACGCAAGGCTGCCATTTCTCGAAGCAGGCTTCCCGCGACGAACCACTCCCCGCCAAGGTCGAGACTCGACACGCCAAATCGGGAGGCGATCTCTGGCTCGTCTTTGATCCGAAACCATGCCTCGCTTGCTGTTAGGAACCGCTCGCGCGGCACGTCCAGCGTATCGAAGGAAACTCCCCCGATCGCTGCAAACTCCACATCGAGCCGTTTCCAACGCGCGCCGTCATGCCATTCGCAAAGCCAATGATCTTCCCAATGCCCAGGCACCAGATAGTCGGCAAACCCGACACGGAGGCGAGCGGGGGTGCCGCGCTCACGAAATCTGCTAACCGCCAGTATAGCAAAGTCCCGGCATACGCCGCCGACCTTGTGCTGTGCGGAAACGCCGTCAAGCAAATTGCGTTTTACGGCGACAGCCAGAATCTCTGCCACCGAACGAAGCTCCAGATCGGCGGCCTGTTCAGGTTTGAAGCCTCGTTCTTCGGACTCGGCCCCGCGAGGATGCTGCATGAACGAGCTGATCCACCGGGCAAATGACTTAGGCTCGACGCCACCGCGCATCAAGGTTTCGCGATAGGGGCCAGGTTCCGAGTAGACGCTTTGGGAAGCATAGAAGGATTTGTGCATTGGTGTCTCTTTCCGTTGAGATTGAGACACGACAAGAAGGGCAAATTTTCAAAAATTGTCAATCGAGCGACGCGGGCTACAGGCGGCCCGCGAAGTTTCTCAGGAGCGCCAGGCCTTCCAGCCAATCGCCGAGTTCGCTTTGGCCGTTGATGTGGCCGGCCGCGCCGATCACCGCCAACGCGCTTCCCCATTGCTCTGCCCGCATCTCGGCATAGGGCAACGAACCATAGGGATCATCGGTACTTGCCACGATGAGAGAGGGAAATCGAAACCGCTTCCGGGGTACCTCTGCGAAGCTTGCCGCCTGCGCGGGAAAAGCCGGAGACGCCGGATCCGGCACGGCGACCAGCATTGCCCCCTTGATCGGCAGATCGGAACCTTCATGCCAATGGGCGACGAGCAGGCAGGCGAGGCTGTGGGCCACCAGAACGGGCGGCCTTCGCGCCGCACGCACGGCCTGCTCCAGCGCCGCGATCCAGTCGGAAAGATCCGGCTCGTCCCAGCTCGCGGGGTCGAAACGGCGGATGGAGGGATCGGCGCTCTCCCAACGGCTTTGCCAATGGAACTCGCCGGAATTGCCGATGCCCGGCAGATGGATGATTTCGGTCATGCTTCGCCTCTTTAAATCTACGCATCAGGCTTTCCGAAAATGGATTCTGATTTTCGGGCCGATGCTTGTGATTACGGCATCAACATGACCGTTTACTCAGAGATGATAAATTGGCATTCATCGGAAAAGTTCACTGCAAACCGATGGATTCAAAGTCGATGGCAAAACATTTCGATAGTCGTGCCGAGCTCGATCCAACCGACATTGCCATGATCGAAACCCTGCAGGGCGACGGGCGCATCAGCGTTTCCGAACTTGGAAGAAGGGTCGGCCTCTCGCAGCCGGCAGCGTCGGAACGGCTGAAACGGCTTGAAGAACGCGGCATCATCAGCGGCTACAGGGCTGTCATCGATCCTGCTTCGGTCGGGCTCGGAATGATGGCGATCATCCGCCTGCGCACCACGCACGAATATATCAAGACCTGCCTGAAGCAGTTTTCGGAAATGCCTGAGGTCATCGAGGTTTTCAGGCTGACGGGAGAAGACTGCTTCCACCTGAAAGTCATCGTGCCTTCGCCGGCGGAGCTGGAGAGCATCGTCGATGCCATTGCCCGCTACGGCTCGGTCAACACTGCGATCGTTTTACGCAGTGAGCCTCCCAAACCTATCGGGCGCGCGCTCATAATGAAGGGCTGATTTCGCGGTAATCGCGATAGAAGTGTTGCCGGGCTCGAACAGCGGCGTCGTATCGCAACGCGATACGACGAACTCGCCGCTTTCGTCAGTTTTTACGCATGTCGTTGCCGCAAACCGCTACACACTTTTGCGCGACATGCTTTAATTCGATCTCACCGTCTTGCTGGCGATCAGCATCACGAGCTCTTCCGAGGCATCGGCAAGCGCCAGTGCCAGTTCCGCTGCTGACCATCCATGTTTCTGCAGATTGGTGAGCATTCCCATCATTGCGATTTCGACGTCCCTTCTGCAGTTCGCAGTCTGTTTCAATTCGATGTGGTTCTGGTCTTCGGTCGTGATCATCTTAGCCTCCGTTTGCCCATGAGAGGGCAGTTCGCATCAGAATTCTCCAGGTTCGATAGAATGGGGTTGCGCGTCAGCGTCAGGCTCATACGCATAGACTCAAGCGCCTGAATTTGCGCGCAACCCCTCGCTTCGTCACACCTGGCCTTGCCATCGATCGCCTCAATCCTCCCCCCAGTTGAGAGATCGAGGAGGCCTGCGCAGCCGGTTATAAGTATTCTTTTTGGCGACTGCGGGTTGTGTGACGAAGAGTCTCCACAATAGGCCGAAGCCTATGCAGAACACGCACGGATATTTCCCGGACAGTTCATCGCTGTCCGCCTCGTATTCTGTGTTTCTTCTTGAATTCCTGCCGTTTCACCTGGAATTGCTACGTCTCGACGCGGCGCTGGCAGGTGAAATATTCTGGTCTTTTCCGTCTTCATTCAGGAATTAACCGTAGCTATTTAAATACAGCCATGGGACGCAATTGTCGTTATTCCCGCGTCCTGAAACTTATCGTTCCGTACATTTCTGCTCCAAAAGGAGTATGAGACGGTATGAGAGGGTGAATGCAGGCATGACGGACGAAAGCACCGTCGATCGCGATCCCGGTCACAAAGCCGCCGCTCAATCGTCAGCAAATTGCCCCGCCACCGCCGCACTGTGCCCTCTTAAAGGTCCATCGTTGCGACCTCGCCAGCCTCCAGCGGCTGAGCGATCGACCGAGGCGGTCCTGCTGCCGATCAAATCATGCACGTGAAAAGGAATGACTATGATCACTCGTTACACACCCGTCGCAACGATGACCGCTGCGGTCTTCTGCCTGCTTGCCCTTAGCCCGGCATCCGCCGAGGACCTGGCCCAGGCGCAACAGCAGCCGCCGGCGCAGGGCCAAGCACCGATGCAAGGGCAGACCGGCGACAATGGTGCCGCCGCCCCTGTCAGCGATCAGAAAATCGACGCCTTTGCCGTCGCCTATCTGCAGGTCGACAAGATCAGGAAGGAATATTCGGCCAAAATCGGCGCGACGACGGACGAAGCTGCGAAGCAAAAGCTGCAGGAAGAAGCCAAGAAGCAGATGGTCGACACCGTCGAAGCCTCCAAGGACATCTCTGTCGAGGAATACTCGTCGATCCTGACGGCCGCACAGAGCGACCCGGCTCTCGCCAAGAAGGTTCTGGAAAAGATCGGCGCCCCGCCGCCGGCGCAGCAGCAATAGGGCTGCGCGCTTCTGCATAATCCTCAAATCGCAGAGGATTGCGTCGAGGAATTCAGCTCGATTACTGGGGCAAGGTCAGCGCCATCCTGGCCTGGTTCCCCCGATCACCGACGATCGCCTTCTGCTCGTTCGCCAATATCGGCATGCGGCGGGCAGGTTCTTCCTGGAAATACCGGGAGGCGGCCTCGACGAGCGGGACGTCGA
>NZ_JACHZR010000010.1 GCF_014193695.1 Rhizobium sp. BK316
CCCGCCAATCCGCTTGATTTCTTCAGAACGAGGAACTTCGTCGCCAGCAGCGCCGCCGCCCTCGTCAGTGACTGGGCTTATAATCCTCACACATCAAAACAGTCAACACATCCAATCCAACTTTTTTGACATTTTTGTAACAGGTTGATTTTGCTTGTGGTTTTTGAGCGCTCGATCGAACGGGCCAATTTGCCGGCAAAAATCACTCTGTTTCGGATCGGTTTTCGCTCGATACGGTCAAGCTGTCTCGATTTTGAGTGCCTTCTTTATATGGGCAGGGTGGCCACGAATTCCAAGCGCTTGCCTCGACCGCCCCAATCGGTAGTCTGGAACACATATATATCCATGCCGATACGGAGTTTGAGAATGCTTGTACTCGATGAACAACAGACGCGATCAGCGCTGCCTTGGGCGGAGCTTATCGACGCCATCGAGGCAATGTTTCGAAGCACCTGCGTCATGCCCGTTCGCCATCATCACGATATGGAGGTGCCCGGGGAAGAAAATGCCACTCTTCTGCTGATGCCGGCATGGCTTCCCGGGCAATATACAGGCATCAAGACTGTTTCCGTCTTTCCAGGCAATGTTCGCCGAAGCCTTCCAGCGATTTTTGGAAGCTATCTGCTTTCCTCTGCAGCAACCGGCCAGATGCTGGCGGTAATCGAGGGCGGAGAACTGACGGCTCGACGGACCGCAGCGACTTCCGCTTTGGCGTCTCGTTGTCTCTCGCGAGCGGATTCGGAGGAAATGCTGGTCTGCGGTACCGGCCGACTTTCACTCAACCTCATGCAGGCACACGGGATAGTCAGACCGATCCGGCGCTACCATGTCTGGGGACGCAATAGCGAAACGGCGGAGAAGGTGGCCGAGGAAGCGCGAGCACTTGGGTTGCGAGCCGAGGCTGTGAGCAATATTGAAGCAGCAGCGAAAACAGCCGATATCATTTCCTGTGCAACGCTCTCCAGCGAGCCGCTTATTCGTGGCGAGTGGCTTAAGCCCGGAGCCCATCTCGACCTTGTCGGCGCTTTCAAACCCAGCATGCGCGAGAGCGATGATGATGCCGTGCGTCGCTCCGCCGTATATGTAGATACGAGAGCCGGCGCGCTCAGCGAAGGCGGCGACATCGTGCAACCGCTGAAAAGCGGGGTATTAAAAGCAGACGATATACGCGGCGAGCTGGCGGAACTGATCTCCGGCAGTTGCGGTGGACGGAAGGACGATAAAGAAATCACGCTCTTCAAATCCGTTGGTGCAGCGCTCGAGGATCTGGCCGCCGCCATCCTTGCCTATGAAATGGTAACGGGCCGAAAGTGAAGACCATGCCTTTTTTGCCGGAGCTTCCGGTTTCGCATGTGCTGCCCGACATCAGCGCGGCGCTTGGCACGGAGAAGCGCGCGATACTTTCGGCTCCTCCGGGCGCCGGGAAAACGACGCTCGTACCGCTTCATCTGCTTGACCAGGCTTGGCGCGGCGACGGGAAAATCATCCTGCTGGAACCCCGCCGGCTGGCGGCACGCGCCGCGGCAAGCCGGATGGCGTCTCTGCTGGGCGAGCAGGTGGGCGAAACGGTCGGTTACCGCATGCGCCTCGATAACAAGATATCGGCGAGGACGCGGATCGAAGTTGTTACAGAAGGCGTCTTCGCCCGCATGATTCTCGATGATCCCGAACTTTCCGGCGTCTCGACTGTGATCTTTGACGAATTTCACGAGCGGTCGCTGGATGCCGATTTCGGTCTTGCGCTGGCGCTTGACGTTCAATCGGCGCTTCGCGAGGATCTTCGCATCCTTGTGATGTCGGCAACGCTCGATATCGAGCGGGTCGCCATCCTGCTCGATCATCCGCCTGTTATCGAAAGCACGGGGCGAAGCTTTCCGATCGAGATTCGCTATCAAGACCGGCCGGGCGGCGAGCGAATCGAAGATGCGATGGTGCGGGCGATCGCCGATTTTCGTGCGAGCGAATCGGGATCTATCCTCGCCTTTCTTCCTGGTCAGGCGGAGATCACCCGGACGGCAGAGCGGCTTCAGGGACGATTCGGCCCCGAGACGCTAATTGCGCCGCTCTACGGCAATCTCGGGCAGAAGGAGCAGGATGCGGCGATCCGTCCCGCAGCACCAGGTACGCGCAAAATCGTGCTTGCGACCTCGATTGCCGAAACTTCGATCACCATCGACGGCGTGCGGATCGTGATAGACAGCGGGCTGCAGCGACTGCCGGTCTTCGAGGCATCGACAGGCATCACGCGGCTGGAAACCGTGCGCGTGTCGCGCGCTTCGGCCGATCAGCGCGCCGGCCGCGCCGGAAGAACGGAGCCGGGCATCGCCATCCGTCTGTGGCACCAAGGCCAGACGGCGGCGCTCCCGGCCTTCACGCCACCACAGATCCTTTCGAGCGACCTTTCCGGTCTCGTCCTCGATCTTGCCCATTGGGGCGTCCAGGACACAAAATTGCTCGCCTTTGTCGATCAGCCGCCGGAAACGACAATCAAGGAAGCCCGCGCGCTGTTGGTACAGCTCGGGGCACTGGACAAGGACGGAGCGTTGACGGCGCGCGGAAAGGTGATGCGCGACCTCGCCCTGCCGCCGCGGCTGGCTGCCATGGTGGTTTCGGCTGGTGAATCGGGTCATGCCAAGGATGCAGCGCTGATCTCAGTACTTTTGACCGAGCAAGGGCTCGGCGGCACCAGTCTCGATCTGGAAGAGCGTCTCCGACGGTTCAAAAGTGAAAAAGGCGAAAGGGCGGAGGCTTCGAGGCGGCTCGCGGGAAGGCTCTCGGAACGCTTCAACAAGATTTCGAGTGCTGAACCTGCGCTTGCAGGAAGACTTCTCCTGCACGCTTTCCCGGATCGGGTCGCACTTCAGCGCGGCGCGCGCGGGCGATATGTCATGGCAAATGGCCGCGGTGCGGAGCTGGCAGAGACCGAGCGGCTGGCTGGCAGCCAGATGCTGGTCATTGCCGACCTGACGGGCCGGGCCGCACAGGGGAGAATTCTGGCGGCAGCGGACATTTCCCGTGCCGACATCGAAGTTGAGCTGCCGGGCGAAATCCGGACAGACGACCAGACCTTTTTCGACAGGCAGAGCCGGCAGGTGCGGGCACGTCGAGCCACAAGGCTTGGCGCGATCGTTTTCGAGGAAGCGCCGCTTCCGCGTCCCTCGGGCGAGGCGGTGGTGCGGGCGCTTGCGCAAGGATTGCAGGAATTGGGGCTCGATCAGCTTCCCTTTTCCAAGGAGGCCCTGCAGCTTCGGGAGCGAATCGGCTTCCTGCACCGGACGATCGGTGAACCATGGCCCGATATGAGCGACGAAGCACTGCTCGACCACATGGAAGACTGGTTCATCCCTTTCCAGACGGACGCGAGAGGACTTTCGGATATTTCCGTCTCCGGGCTCTCCAACGGGCTGATGGCACTCGTGCCGCACGACCTGCAGCGCGATCTTGCACGGCTTGCACCAACGCATTTCGAGGCGCCAACGGGGCAACGCCATCCGATCCAGTATGACGGCGAAGAACCGACGCTGACGATCCGGGTACAGGAGCTTTTCGGTCTCAAGCTGCATCCGGCGGTCGCCGGCGGACGCTTGCCTCTGCTTCTGGAGCTTACTTCGCCGGCCCACAGACCGATCCAGACGACCCGCGATCTGCCCGGTTTCTGGGCGGGCTCGTGGAAAGACGTGCGCGCGGATATGCGGGGGCGCTATCCAAGACATCCCTGGCCGGAGAAGCCTGATGACGCGGCGCCGACGACAAGGGCAAAGCCCCGTGGTACATAATCCGCCGGCCTTGGAGCGCCGTGCGTCCATTCGGACGCACGAAGGATGCTATAAGCCTTTGAATCTACGCATAAGGCTCTCCGGAAATCGATCCGATTTTCGGGCCGATGCGGTGGGAGCCTGGCGTGATAGAGAAGAGCGAAACCCAGACGCTGGAAGACAGGCTGAGCAGCCGGCGGCTGCGCCTGCAGACTTTGGTGCGATTACGATGGCTGGCGGTGATCGGCCAGGCGGTCACAGTCTTCATCGTCGCGTTCCTGTTGAAATTCCCCCTGCCGCTGGTTGCCAGCTGCTCGCTGATTGCCGCACTCGCCGGGGTGAATTTCTATCTGACGATCCGCTATCCGCCGACTCACCGGCTTGAACCGCGTGCCGCTTTCGCGCTTTTGGGTTTCGACCTTCTGCAGCTCTGCGCGCTGCTCTTCATTACTGGCGGCCTTGCCAATCCCTTTGCGGCACTGGTCTGCGTTCCCGTCATCATTTCCTTCGCCTCACAGCCAATCCGCTACAGCACAGCATTGATCGGCTTTGCGATGGTCTGCATTACCGTGCTTGCCTTCTCGCCCTTTCCGCTTCCGTGGTACGACGGGATGGAAATCAACGTCCACAATGTCATGCAGTTCGGCGTCTGGTGTTCAATTGCTTCGACCATGGCCTTTGCCGCCTTCTATGCTTATCGGGTGTCGCTGGAAGCAAGCCAGCTTGCCGACGCGCTGGCGGCAACTGAGCTGGTGCTGCAGCGGGAAAAGCATCTTTCCCAACTCGACGGGCTTGCGGCCGCTGCTGCGCATGAGCTCGGCACGCCACTTGCCACGATCAGCGTCGTTGCCAAGGAGATGGAGCGCGAGCTCAAGAATGACGACCGGTTCCGCGAGGATGTTCAGCTTCTGCGCAGCCAGAGCGAGCGCTGTCGCGACATCCTTCGCCGGCTGACGACGCTCTCTGCCGAGGGTGAGGCGCATCTGCGGCGACTACCCCTCTCTTCGATGATGGAGGAAATTGTGGCGCCGCATCGCGAATTCGGCATCAAGCTGGAGTTGATAGAGAAGAGCCCGCGCAGGGGCGAGCCCGTTACCGACCGCAATGCCGGCATCATGTACGGGCTCGGCAACCTGATCGAGAACGCTGTCGACTATGCGCGAGAGAAGGTGACGGTCACGGTCGAGCACGATCACGAAAAGGTGCTCATCGTCATCGAGGACGACGGCAACGGCTACGCGCCCGATATTCTGACGCGTATCGGTGAACCCTACGTCACCAAACGGCAGAGGGAAGATACGGCTGGAGGCTTGGGACTGGGGCTTTTCATCGCCAAAACGCTGCTGGAGCGCTCAGGCGCATCTTTGCTTTTCGAAAACCGCGATCCGGAAAATGCCGGCGCCCGCATTCGAATCGAATGGCCGCGCGTATTGATCGACGCAAATTCGACAAAATGACTTTGTGGGCATAAACAAGATATAAGCGGTTGACGCATTCGGACATTCAACCGCCGGGACCGTAGCGATGACAGATCAGAACCACGAGATTTCCGCCGGCTCCAGCGAGGAGCATATCGGGCCTGACCCGAGCCTGCTGATCGTCGACGACGACGGCCCGTTTCTGCGTCGTTTAGCACGGGCTATGGAGGCACGCGGCTTTCATGTGGAAACGGCCGAATCGGTGGCGGAAGGTGTGGCAAAGTCCAAGGGCCGGCCGCCGAAATATGCCGTGGTCGACTTGCGGCTCGGCGACGGCAACGGCCTCGACGTTATCGAAGCGATTCGCCAGCGCCGCGACGATACGCGAATCATCGTGCTGACGGGCTACGGCAATATCGCCACTGCCGTGACGGCAGTGAAGCTCGGGGCTGTGGATTACCTGGCAAAACCCGCCGACGCCGATGATGTGTTTGCGGCGCTCACGCAGCGGCCGGGGGAGAAGGCGGAACTGCCGGAAAACCCCATGTCGGCGGACCGGGTGCGGTGGGAACACATCCAGCGTGTCTATGAAATATGCGAGCGCAACGTGTCTGAGACGGCGCGCCGGCTTAATATGCACCGCCGTACATTGCAGCGCATCCTCGCCAAGCGCGCCCCGAAATAATTAGACGTCATGCACGTTGAACGGCTTGCCGTTTGCCCATTCGGCCATCATCAGCCGCTGCGCAGCAGCGCGCGAGAAGTTTAGGGTCACGGCCTTACGGGTCGCCGGCGGCAGGCGGTGTTCCGGCGCTTCACGCAGCATATGCGCCCCGTAACCATCTGAAAGAAAAAGGCCGCACTCCTCCGGGAAGATATCGACAGGCACATCCTTGTGTGTTGCGAAGAATAGCCGGTCGCAATGCAGACGGTAATCCGGCCATTTGCGATCGACCTTGAAGTCTTCGATCGATGTCTTGATCTCGATGATCCAGACCTCTCCCTTTTCAGAGATTGTAATCAGATCGGCCCGGCGGCCGCTCGCCAGCGGCAGTTCCGGCAGCACCGCGTGGCGCATGTCGTGAAGCAAAACCTGCATGCCACGGCGCACCATCATCGCCCTGTCCGATTGCCGGCCATCGATTAACGGATTGTTATTATAAACGCTCAAAATCGTCATGGATAACCGTCAGATGGGGTTGGCTGTTGTTGCAAAAAAACCATGCGCTTCTAATTTGCGGCGCAGATGGATTTTGTCGCACCGCAGCAGCCTTGCAAAGGCGAAGTTAATCGAAAATAAACCATAAATAACGATGGTCGAAAGACTGTCCTTCATTGCCCCAAAACCTTCACGAGTCATCCATGCGCATCCGCAATGCATTCCCTGTATTTGGCCTGCTGGCGACCCTAGCACTGGCCGGCTGCTCCACGACGTCCGAAACCGCGTCCAACGACAGAGGCGCGGGTCCGACCGTTCAGACGGCACAAATCTTCAACGACGCCTATGGCGTAACGTCGGATGCCGGATACTCCCTGCCGGCAATCCCGATCGACCGCGTCAAGCCGGAATTCCGTCGTCAGATTGTCAGCTACCAGAGCGACGAGCGCCCCGGCACGATCATCGTCAACACGCGCGAGCGTCACCTCTATTACATCCTCCCCAACGGCAAGGCCGTCCGCTACGGCATCGGCGTCGGCAAGCAGGGCTTCGCATGGTCCGGCACGGCCTATGTCGCCTGGAAGCAGGAATGGCCGAACTGGCATCCTCCGAAGGAAATGGCTGTCCGTCGCCCTGAAATTGCCAAGTATGTCGAAGACGGCATGGGTCCGGGCCTCAGCAATCCGCTCGGCGCACGCGCCATGTATCTCTTCAACGAAGAGGGCAAAGACACGCTCTTCCGCCTGCACGGCACTCCGGAATGGGCCTCGATCGGCACCGCCGCCTCGTCGGGCTGCATCCGCCTGATGAACCAGGATGTGATCGACCTCTACAGCCGCGTCCGCCCAGGCAAGACCACCTCCAAGGTCATCGTTATCCAGTAAGCTAGATACTGAATTCGGTATAAAAAAGGCCGCCGGGTTTTCGATCCGGCGGCCTTTTTATATATCTGGCTTGCTCAGGTTCAGGCGACCTGTTTCGCCTTGAGCTCGATGCGGCGGCGGTGCAGGACCGGTTCGGTGTAGCCGTTTGGCTGTTCCCTGCCCTTCAGGACCAGATCGAGTGCCGCCTGGAAGGCAACAGAATCTTCGAAATTTCCGGCCATCTTTATGTAGGCCGCATCACCGGCATTCTGCTGATCGACGACCGCCGCCATGCGCTTCATCGTTTCGATGATCTGCTCCTTGGTGACGATCTTGTGGTGCAGCCAGTTCGCCATGTGTTGGGCGGAAATGCGCAGCGTCGCGCGATCTTCCATGAGGCCGACATTGTTGATGTCGGGCACCTTCGAGCAACCGATACCCTGGTCGACCCAACGCACGACGTAGCCGAGAATGCCCTGCGCATTGTTGTCGAGCTCGCGCTGGATTTCTTCCGATGTCCAGTTCGGCCGTACGGCAACCGGTACGGAGAGGATATCCGAGAGCTTGGCGCGAGCGCGATCCTTCAGGCCTTCCTGTACCTTGGCGACATTGATCTGGTGGTAGTGCGTGGCATGCAGGGTAGCGGCCGTCGGCGACGGCACCCATGCAGTGTTGGCGCCGGCTTTCGGATGGGCGATCTTCTGCTCCAGCATGGCGGCCATCAGGTCGGGCATGGCCCACATGCCCTTGCCGATCTGCGCATGGCCGGAGAGGCCGCATTCCAGACCGATATCGACATTCCAGTTTTCGTAGGCGGCAATCCAGGCGGCCTGCTTCATATCGCCCTTGCGGATCATCGGGCCGGCTTCCATCGATGTATGGATTTCATCGCCGGTGCGATCGAGGAAGCCGGTATTGATGAAGACGACGCGCTCGCGGGCAGCACGGATGCATTCCTTCAGATTGACGGTCGTGCGGCGTTCCTCGTCCATGATGCCCATCTTCATGGTGTTGCGCGGCATGCCGAGCGCATCTTCAACGCGCGAGAAGATCTCGACGGCGAAGGCAACTTCTTCCGGCCCGTGCATCTTGGGCTTGACGACATACATGGAGCCAGCACGCGAATTCTTGCGGCGTCCGGACGGGCCGACATCGTAGAGCGCAATCAGGCCGGTGATCATTGCATCCATGATGCCTTCCGGTACCTCGTTGCCGTCGCGATCGACGATCGCCGGATTGGTCATGAGGTGGCCGACATTGCGCACCAGCATCAGCGAACGGCGGTGCAGCTCGAAGCTTTCGCCGCCTGGTGCCGTATAGGCTATATCCGGGTTGAGCTTGCGGACGAAGGTCGAGCCGCCCTTCGTCACTTCCTCCTGCAGATCGCCCTTCATCAGACCGAGCCAGTTGCGATAGACGACGACCTTGTCCTCGGAATCGACAGCGGCTACCGAATCCTCGCAATCCATGATCGTAGTGATGGCCGATTCCAGGCAGACGTCGGAAATATGCGCCGGATCGATCTTGCCGATCGGCGTTGAGGCATCGAGTACGATTTCGATATGGATGCCGTTATTCTTCAGGAGGATATGCGTCGGCGCATCTGCATCGCCAAGATAGCCGGCGAAATGTCCGGCATCTTTCAGGGGCAGAGCTTTGCCATCTGCAGCAGCGATCGCCAGAGCGCCGTTCTTGACGGCGAAGGCACCGACATTCTTCCAGGAACTGCCGTCGAGGGGGGCGGCGGAATCAAGGAAATCGCGAACCCAGGCAATGACCTTCTCGCCGCGCTTCGGATTATAGCCCTTGCCCTTCTCAGCGCCGTCCGTTTCCGGGATAGCGTCCGTGCCGTAGAGCGCATCATAGAGCGAGCCCCAGCGGGCATTAGCGGCATTCAGCGCGTAGCGGGCGTTCATGACGGGAACGACGAGTTGCGGGCCAGCAATGGAGGCAATCTCGGCATCGACATTGGCGGTCGACACCTGGAAATCCGGGCCTTCCGGCAAGAGATAGCCGATTTCCTTGAGGAAGGACTGGTAGGCGTCCATATCTGTCGGGGCGCCGTTCTGACGATACCAATCGTCGATCTTTGCCTGAAGCTGATCGCGCTTCAAAAGCAGTGCACGATTCTTCGGCGCAAGATCGTGAACGATCGCCGAGAAATCGGCGAAGAACTTGTCCGCATCGATGGCGAGGCCCGGCAACGCCTCCTTCACGAGGAAATCATGGAGGACGGCTTCGATGAAGAGACCAGTCTTTTCAATGCGGCTCATGCGGTGTCTCCCTTGCAGTGGCAGCTTTCTCGATGCTGCCACTTTGCCCGGCTTTCACTCACAGTCAATTCAGCAACAATTCGAAAGATTTATGCACACCCGGAAACAGTCCGCCGCGTGACACGCATCGGGATGCCGTTCTGCGGCTGTGTCGTCAGCTTCTGTACCGGCCAGGGATTCGTCTGGTCGGTGGAATCAAAGCGATAGCGATGCATCAGAACGGCCAGCGCGATCACCGCCTCCTGAAGCGCAAACGTCGCGCCGATGCAGACGCGCGGACCGGCGCCGAACGGCAGGAACTGGAAGCGGCCGATTGAGGCGCGGTTTTCCGGCAGGAAACGTTCCGGCATGAAGGCGCGCGGCCGATCCCAATGAAGTTCATGACGGTGCAGCGTCCAGGGCATGACGAGCACGGTGACACCGGTTTCGATCTCGACCCGTTCACCCTTGGCGCTTGTCCAGGAATCATCCGAGATAGCGGCCCGATTGATCGACGGGGCCGGCGGATAGAGGCGCAAAGCTTCCTCGAAGGCGGCGTGTGTCTGCGGCATCAGATCCGGCCATTCGACCGGTTCGACATCTGACGCGAGCACCGCATCAATCTCCCTTTCCATCGCCTCGCGGATATGCGGGCTGTTCGAGACGCAATAGAGCGTCCAGGCGAGCGCGCGGGCGGTCGTCTCGTGGCCGGCGCCGATGAAGGTGAGGATATTATCCTCGATCTCCTCTTTCGTCAGGCCATCGGGACCGGCCTGCTCTAGAAGCAGAGTGAGAAAATCGTTCGGCGCCTTGCTGCGGTCGGCCTTCATCTTGGCAAGCCGCATATCCATGGTGTTGCGCACGATGGCGCGGAATTTTTCCAGCACCTTCTGGCCGCCGATGCGTGTCACACGTGGAACCCAGGATGGCGCCCGCAACAAATCCATCGGATCGATGCGGCCCATGCGATGCAGCAGCTCGTTAACATCATCGGCGAAGTGGCCGCTGGAGGTGACGATATCGCCGGAAAACAGCGTGTCGGAAAGGATCGCGAACGTCAGCTCCGTCATGTCGGTGCTGATATCGAAAATCGTGCCGGTCTCGCCGACATCAGCATATTTGCGGGCGTAGTCTTCCGACTGGCGCAGCATCTGGTCGGCGAACCCTTTTGCATGACGCGGCGTGAAGACGGGCGCAACGGCCTTGCGCGAGCGTTTCCAGACAAGGCCTTCCGCCGTCAAAAGTCCGTCGCGCAGGATCGGGCGCAGCACGAGCTGGCGAATGTCGGACATGCGGTAATTGTTGGCATTGTCGACCAGCACATGCTTGATGAGACCGGGATCGTTGACGATCAGCGTTCTCTGGCCAAAGAAACTAGTGCGAATCCACGGCAGCGTGTAGGACGGCTCGCCCCAGAGCTCCAGCGGATTGCGGAAAATTGTCCTGATGATCTCGAGCCGCGACGGCGGCACGGTACGCGGCAACGGTGCCGGAGGAACGAAGGGGTCCGGACGCATATCCATGAGCAAAGCCTTTCGCCGGAAATATCATCTTCCCGGCAGGCCTGGAGGTTAGAGCAGGCCCTTCAGCTCGTCCAGTTTGTCGTTGATCAGCCAGCCGTAATAATTCTCTTCCGGCCAGACCGTCGTGCCGGAGGAATGATTCTTGGCGGCAAGGGCTGCGGCGCGCTGACGGGAATTGCCGACATTATAAAGTGTCGCCGTCACTCCCGGATTGTCGGAGATATCCACGCCGGCGATCTCCTTGTAGTCGTCGATCGACCTGCGGATCGAGGCGGCGACGAAGGCGAGCGAGATGTCGGGGTCCATGATCGCCTTATATACCGAGCCAGCATTCTTTTCGTTCAGCTTCGGGTAGCCGGAAACACGACTGACCAGATCAGACAGCATGAGCGCCGTCAACGGATTGACCTGGCCGAGACCGAAGGTCTGGCCGGCATAGAAGGGTTGGAAGAAGACAGCGCTGAAGCGGTTGTTCGGGAAGCTCTTGCCGCCAATGGTCTTACCGCGGAAATCGCTTTCCCAGACATCCTCGCGGCAGCTCCAGAGCGTGTAGGAATCGCTCTTGCCGTTGCAGGCGGCAAATTGCGGCCGGTCAACAAAATCGTCGACGTTTTCGCCATCATAGGCAAAACGGAAGCTTTCGCCGGCATAGGAGGCGGCCTTGACGTAATAGGCTTGGAGGCGATCATAGGCGTCGACATTGTAGGTGTGCTCGCCGACGATCGCGCCGATCACATGGATCGGGTTGATGCCATAGGCATTTGAGACCTTCTTGATCTTGCCCATGAGTTCGTGGTCGGTCGACAGCAGGTCATAGACCTTCTCATATTTGAGATCGAAGGTCGTCTTGGTGCCCTTGGTGCGGCGGACAGAAGCGCCAGGGATATCCGGCTGCTCGGCATGACGGTTGCCGGGCGGAACAGCCTGCGCGGCAAGGGCAGGAACCGAGCCTGCAATGGTCATGGCAATCACAAGGCTTGTCAAAAGGCGTCGCACGATCTGCTTTCCCGTCTTCCCTGTCGTCTTTGTGAAGCGGCTGACTGGACCAGAATCTTGTCCGAATAAAGCCGGTAAAAAAACAAAGCGGGCCTTTCACTAGAAAGTAAAAGGCCCGCTGTCGAGAGTTAGGATCGTCAAAGTTTTGGCATTACCTGCGCAAAGGCAAAAACCGATATTTGCCGATCACAGGATGAAGCGTGACAGATCAGTATTCTGCGCCAGATCGCCGACATGTTCACGCACGTAAGCAGCATCGATCTTCACGTCCGTGCCGGCGCGATCCGGTGCATTATAGGAAATGTCGTCCAGTACGCGCTCCATAACCGTCTGCAGGCGGCGGGCGCCGATATTCTCGACAGAGGAGTTCAGGTGGACGGCGACATCGGCAAGCGCATCGATCGCGTCATCCGTGAAGTCGAGCGTCAGGCTTTCGGTTTCCATCAGTGCCTTGTACTGGCGGATCAGGCTTGCCTCGGTTTCCGTCAGGATGCGGCGGAAGTCTTCCTTGTTCAGCGGACGCAGTTCAACGCGGATCGGCAGACGGCCCTGCAGTTCGGGCAGCAGGTCCGACGGCTTGGAAACATGGAAGGCACCGGAGGCAATGAAGAGGATGTGATCCGTCTTCACCGGGCCGTACTTGGTCGAAACCGTCGTGCCTTCGACGAGCGGCAGCAGGTCTCGCTGAACGCCTTCACGGGAAACGCCAGCGCCGGCGCCGCCATCGCGCGCCGCAATCTTGTCGATCTCGTCAAGAAAGACGATGCCGTCATTCTCGACCGACCGAACGGCCTCGCGCTGGATGACTTCGTTGTCGATAAGCTTGTCGGATTCGTCTCGGATCAAGTCCGTATAAGATGCCTTCACCGTGGTGCGCACCTTCTTGGTGCGGCCGCCCATCGCCTTGCCGAACATTTCAGACAGGTTCAGCACGCCGATATTGGCGCCCGGCATGCCGGGGATTTCGAAGCCGCCCATGCCTGAGCCGGCATCGGCCACTTCGATATCGATTTCCTTGTCGTCGAGCTCGCCGCTGCGCAGCTTCTTGCGGAAGCTTTCGCGGGTGGCGGGCGAAGCCGTCGCGCCGACGAGCGCATCGAGAACACGCTCTTCCGCGCTCATATGGGCCTTTGCCTGAACCTCGGTGCGCTTCTTTTCGCGCACAAGACCGATGCCGACTTCGACGAGATCGCGGATGATCTGCTCCACATCGCGGCCGACATAACCGACTTCGGTGAACTTCGTGGCTTCGACCTTGATGAAGGGTGCCCCGGCGAGCTTGGCGAGGCGACGGGAGATTTCCGTCTTGCCGACGCCGGTCGGGCCGATCATCAGGATATTCTTCGGCATGACTTCATCGCGCAGGCTCGGATCGAGCTGATGGCGGCGCCAGCGGTTGCGGAGCGCAATCGCCACGGCGCGCTTGGCCTCATGCTGGCCGATAATATAGCGGTCGAGCTCGGAAACGATCTCGCGGGGAGAAAAGGTGGTCATTGTCTATCATTCTCCTGGCGGTCCAGGGCCATGAGGAGTGCCCGGCCGTAATTCGTAGTGGTTTCGCCAAGTCTTTGAAAGCCTGCCTTGGTATAGGCTCTGATTGCGACGATGTTGTCCGGATGAGGATCGACCAGCACGCGGTTCTTCCCCCTATCGAAGAGCGCCCGGCAGAAATTCGCCATGAAGGCCGGACCGTGACCCTTTCCCAGAAGCGTTTCGATACCGATGAACTGATCGATACCGCAGGTGCCTTCGGGCTGGCCGTTCAGCGCAGCATCGTCTTCATCATCGAGATCTGCCACCTGAATGAAGGCAAAATCCCTATCGTCGAGCGTCACTATATAGAGTTCGACCGTCAGATCACGCAGATGCTCCTCAATCGAGACCAGCGCCTTCTCCGGCTCGCCCCACCATCGGCGGACATGCGGCTGTTCCAGCCATTCGGCCAGAAGCGGCAAATCAGCCACCGTGACGAGACGGAAGACGTAATCCGTCATTCCGCGTCCAGCGTTTCCACGATGACATTGTGGTTGGTGTAGACGCAGATATCGGCAGCGATATCGAGCGCACGACGGGCGATCTCTTCTGCTGATTTATCCGTGTCTGCCAGCGCAAGAGCTGCTGCCAGCGCGAAATTGCCGCCGGAGCCGATGGCCGCGACGCCATGCTCTGGTTCCAGCACGTCACCGTTACCGGTGATAGCGAGCGTTACCGACTTGTCGGCGACCAGCATCATGGCTTCGAGATTACGCAGGTAACGATCGGTACGCCAATCCTTGGCGAGTTCGACGGCAGCACGCATCAGCTGACCCGGATACTGTTCCAACTTCTTTTCGAGCCTCTCCAGAAGGGTGAAGGCATCAGCGGTAGCGCCGGCAAAACCTGCGATCACTTCGCCCTTGCCGATGCGGCGGACCTTGCGCGCGTTGCCCTTCATCACGGTCTGGCCGAGACTGACCTGGCCATCACCGGCCACCACGACCTTGCCGCCTTTGCGAACTGTAATAATTGTCGTCATCAAACACCTGTTGCCCCAACTCACGGGCGATTCCAGCGGGCCGAACATCGGCCCTGTTGAACCCTATGTAAGTCGGCGCGCGACGATTGCAAATGGCCTGCCTTTTCTGCCCTGCGCTTCTGGATATTTCACAATCTGCCTGATAAGGAACCACCTTGATTTCAAGGAGAAAGCCATATGGCCGAGACCGCAGCAAGCCGCACGGGCAGTGTTTCCCGCAAGACCAACGAGACGTCCATTTCCGTTTCCGTCAATCTCGACGGCACCGGCAAATCGACGATTTCGACGGGCGTCGGCTTCTTCGATCATATGCTGGATCAGCTTTCGCGACATTCGCTGATCGACATGGAAATCGAATCCAAGGGTGATCAGCATATCGACGACCATCACACGGTCGAGGATACCGGTATCGCGATCGGCCAGGCGATCGCCAAGGCGCTCGGCGATCGCCGCGGCATCACTCGCTACGCCTCGATCGACCTCGCCATGGACGAGACGATGACGAAGGCTGCCGTCGATCTCTCCGGCCGCCCCTTCCTCGTCTGGAACGTTTCCTTCAGCGCGCCGAAGATCGGCACTTTCGATACGGAACTGGTGCGCGAGTTCTTCCAGGCGCTGGCCCAGAATGCCGGGATCACCCTGCATATTCTCAATCACTATGGTGCCAACAACCACCATATTGCAGAGACATGCTTCAAGGCCGTCGCCCGCGTTCTGCGCACGGCGACAGAGATCGATCCACGGCAGGCGGGCCGTGTTCCCTCGACCAAGGGCACACTCGCCTGAACCCCAGCAGGGAGCGTCAGATGGCATCCAGCTACGTTTTTCTTGTTCCGCCTGATGGTCAGCGCGAGGACACGCGCACGATCCGCGACGGTTTCTCGTGGCTTGCCTTCCTCTTTCCCTGGATCTGGCTCCTGGCACACCGGCTCTGGCTCCATGCGATCATTGCCTTCGCGCTGCAGGCGATCGGCGGCGTGCTGACGGAAGAGCCGGGCTTCGGGTCGGCGGGAATAGCGCTCGCCTTTGCCGTCAACCTGTTCGTCGGGTTCGAGGGTCAGAATTTCCGCATCCGCAACCTTGCTTCCCGCGGCTGGCGCGAGGAGGCCGCGATCGGCGCGTCCTCGATCGATCTTGCGGAAGAGATCTATTTTTCCAACATCGAGACCGGCGCCGATTTGAAGGCGCCCGAATGGAACCAGGCTTCCGGCCCGCAGGCACGGCAGGGCCATTCCACTTCGCTCGGTCTCTTCGGTTTTGACGGAGGGCGCAAATAATGCGCGTCGCGATTATCGACCACGGCTCTGGCAATCTGCGCTCGGCCACCAAGGCTTTCGAACGTGCGGCCCGCGAAGCCGGCATCGAGGCCGAAATCAATCTGACCGACAAGGCGGAGATCGTTGCCGCGGCCGACCGCATCGTGCTGCCGGGCGTCGGCGCCTATGCCGATTGCCGCCGCGGGCTCGATGCCGTGCCTGGTATGACGGAGGCCCTGCTCGAAGGCGTCGAGAAAAAGGCGCGTCCCTTCCTCGGCATCTGCGTCGGCATGCAGCTCATGTCCTCGCGCGGTCTTGAAAAGACGGTGACGCAAGGTTTCGGCTGGATTGCAGGCGACGTCGTCGAGATGACACCTGCCGACCCCGAGCTGAAAATCCCGCAGATCGGCTGGAACACGCTCGACCTGAAACAGGATCATCCGCTTTTCGACGGTATTCCGACCGGACCTGATGGCCTGCATGCTTATTTCGTACACTCCTACCATTTCGCTGCCGAGAAAGCCTCTGACGTGATCGCTACCACCGATTATGGTGGGCCGATGACGGCCTTCGTCGGCCGGGACAATATGGCTGGTTCGCAATTCCACCCGGAAAAGAGCCAGAAGCTCGGACTGGCGCTGATTGCGAATTTCCTGCGCTGGGCGCCCTGAGGGCTGGCTTTTAATATGCGCGCCTTATTTCCCCTGTAAGGGAAGGCAGATACAGGAGCGCGCTCGATGCCGGCTTCGCAAAAGACAGGAAAGATATTTTACAGGCTGCGGCCTGCCAGAGAGGGCCAGCCGCCATTCGTCGATATCAGGCTGCCCGGCGGGACGATCGTCCGCCAGGTCGACGAGGCTCTGCATCGCAAAGCGCTCTCCAATGCTGCCAAGACACTGAAAGAAAGGCTCGACCGCTGATGCAGGAGACCTTTCCGGGAAAAGAGAATTCCAGGCTGAGATCGGACGAGATAAGCGCCGGCGATCTCGCCGAAGCCGTGCTGGAATTCTATATCGAAGGCGAGGATGACCTGATCGGTCTGCTCGCCTACGCACTCTACGAGCGCCAAAAGCGCGATTTCATCGTCAGCTATCGCAAGCGCAATGCTGGCCGTTCGCCCATTGAGGCAGAAATCGCGGCGGTGACGAGCAATTACCTTTCGTCCGATCTGCGCAACACGTTGCGCGACCGTGCCTCGCAGATCCTTTCAAGCTATGCCGAGACCTATGTCGAGGCCATGGAGCCGCAGATCCAGCTTGTCGCCACCAATAGCGAGGCGCTGCGGCAGGTGCGCGACATCGAAAATTCGGTGAGGAAGCGTACCGGCTTCTGGCGCCAGGTGCGGGTCGGCTTCACCGTGGCGCTGCTGCTGATCGTCCTTTTCGCCGCTCTCACCATTGCCGCTGTCTTTTTTCGTTCGGATATCGTAGATGCGTGGAATGCACTGATAGTGCCCATGATGCTACGGACTTGAGACGAATGATCCTTTTTCCCGCGATCGACCTGAAGGGCGGACAATGCGTTCGCCTGAAGCTCGGCGACATGCAACAGGCGACGGTCTACAATACCGATCCGGCCGCCCAGGCGAAATCCTTCGAAGAGCAGGGTTTCGAATGGCTGCATGTGGTCGATCTCGACGGCGCCTTTGCGGGACATTCGGCCAATGGCGATGCCGTCGAAGCGATCCTAAAGGCCACGAAAAACCCGGTTCAACTCGGCGGCGGCATCCGAACGCTCGAGCACATCGAGAACTGGCTTTCGCGCGGTCTGCGCCGCGTCATCCTAGGCACCGTTGCCGTCCGTGACCCGGCGCTCGTCATCGAAGCCTGCAAGACATTTCCGGGCCGCGTTGCCGTCGGCATCGACGCCAAGGGCGGAAAGGTGGCCGTCGAAGGCTGGGCGGAAGCATCCGAGCTCGGGATCATCGAACTGGCCAAGAAATTCGAGGGCGCCGGCGTTGCCGCGATCATCTATACTGACATCGATCGTGACGGCATCCTGACAGGCATCAACTGGACATCGACGCTGGAACTGGCGGACGCCGTCTCTATTCCTGTCATCGCATCGGGCGGACTTGCCTCGATCGATGACATCAAACGCATGCTTCAACCGGATGCCCGCAAGCTCGAAGGCGCCATCTCCGGACGGGCTCTTTATGATGGGCGGATCGATCCCAAGGAGGCGCTCGATCTCATCAAAGCAGCACGGGCGAAGGAGACTGTATAATGAGCCTGAAAGCCCGCATAATCCCCTGCCTCGACGTCAAGGACGGTCGTGTCGTCAAGGGCGTCAATTTCCTCAATCTGGTCGATGCCGGCGATCCTGTCGAAGCAGCCAAGGCCTATGATGCGGCCGGTGCCGATGAACTCTGCTTCCTCGACATCACCGCCTCCTCGGACAATCGCGAGACGATCTTCGATGTCGTCGCGCGCACGGCTGAGCAGTGCTTCATGCCGCTTACCGTCGGCGGCGGCGTGCGGACCATTGCCGATATCCGCAAGCTGCTGCTGTGCGGTGCCGACAAGGTCTCGATCAATTCGGCTGCGGTCAACAATCCGGATTTTGTGGCCGAAGCGGCTGACAAGTTCGGCGATCAGTGCATCGTCGTGTCAATCGATGCCAAGCGCCGCCTGACGCACAAAGTCGGCGGCGATAATTTCAGTGCCTGGGAGATCTACACGCATGGCGGCCGCAACGCGACCGGCATCGATGCGGTGGAATTCGCCCAAAAGATGGTTGCCCGCGGCGCCGGCGAGTTGCTCGTCACCTCTATGGACCGCGACGGCACGAAGATCGGTTACGATCTGGAACTGACGCGCGCGATCGCCGATTCCGTTCGCGTGCCGGTCATTGCCTCTGGCGGCGTCGGTGATCTCGACGATCTCGTGGCCGGCGTGAAGGAAGGCCATGCCAATGCGGTGCTTGCCGCATCGATCTTCCACTTCGGCACCTATTCCGTCGGCGAAGCGAAACACTATATGTCTGAGCGCGGCATCGCGATGCGCCTCGACTGAGTTTGGAAGCAGGACATGAGCGGATTTTCCCTTTCCGACCTCGAGCGGATCGTCGAAGAGCGGGCGAAGGCCTCTCCGGACGAATCCTGGACCGCCAAGCTGGTGGCCGGCGGACAGCAAAAAGCGGCCAAGAAACTCGGCGAGGAAGCGATCGAAGCTGTCATGGCGGCTGTCACCAACGACCGCGATAACCTCACCTATGAAGCAGCCGACGTTCTCTATCACCTATTGGTCGTATTGAAGATTGCTGAAATACCAGTAGAGAATGTCATGACCGAACTTGCGCGGCGGACCGCGCAATCCGGCCTCAAGGAAAAGGCCAGCCGGCAGAGTTCATGAGTATCGCGACACAGATTATCGGGGTGGCGGAAAAGCTGGATCACTTCCAGACCGCTTCCTATTCCCCCTATCACTTCTTCACATCGGAACAGTGGGCAAAGTTTCGTGCCGACACGCCGATGACGCTGACGGCCGATGAGGTCAAACGGCTCCGCTCCATGGGCGACCCGATCGATCTCGATGAAGTCCGGCGCATCTATCTGTCGCTGTCGCGGCTGCTTTCGGCACATGTGGAATCCTCGCAGCTGCTGTTCGAGCAGCGCAACCGCTTCCTCAGCCTGTCGGATGTGGCGAAGACGCCGTTCGTGATCGGCATTGCCGGTTCTGTCGCCGTCGGCAAATCCACGACGGCACGTATCCTGAAGGAGCTGCTCGGCCGCTGGCCTTCCAGTCCCAAGGTCGATCTCGTCACCACGGACGGTTTCCTCTATCCCAATGCCGTGCTGAAACGCGAGAACCTGATGCAGCGCAAGGGTTTTCCGGAAAGCTACGATACTGCGGCGATCCTACGTTTCCTGTCGGCGATCAAGGCCGGACTGCCCGATGTAAAGGCGCCCTCCTATTCCCACCTCGTCTATGACGTGCTGCCGGATGAATACAAGATCGTCGACCGGCCTGACATTCTGATCTTCGAGGGTATCAATGTCCTGCAATCGCGCGACCTGCCGGCCGACGGCAAGATCGTGCCAATGGTTTCCGACTTCTTCGACTTCTCGATCTATATCGACGCCGAGGAAACGCAGATCCACAACTGGTATGTGACGCGTTTCATGCGGCTCAGGGAAACGGCCTTCCGGGATCCGAATTCCTACTTCCATCGCTATGCATCGATCAGCGATGAAGAAGCGGTTGCGATCGCCGAGGACCTCTGGGCGAATATCAACCTCAAGAACCTGCGCCAGAACATCCTGCCGACGCGGCCGCGTGCCGATCTCATCCTGCACAAGGGCAAAGATCATCTGATCGAACAGGTGGCGCTGCGCAAGCTTTGAGCTACGCAATTCCTGACGAAAACCCTTACTGGAATTGCTTCTACGGATTGACCCGGCGGAGCGTCAGATTGATGCGGCCGCCGTTCTTCAAAAGGGTCGAGGTGGTCGGGTAGATGCGGTCGACGCCGTGGAAGCAGAGCCGCCCTTCCCCGCCGAGAATGACGACATCGCCGCTCGACAGCTTGAGGGACATGGTCTTGTCGTTGCGGTTCACGCCACCCGCGCGAAACAGGCAGGCATTGCCGAGCGAAATCGAGACGACCGGCGCTTTCAGGTCGTTCTCATCCTTGTCCTGATGCAACCCCATGCGCGCCTCATCCGAATAGAAATTGACGAGGCAGGCTTCAGGCGGCTTGTCGTAGCCCGAAACGTCGCCCCAGATCTCCAGCAACTCCGACGGGAGTGCCGGCCACGGCCTGCCGGTCACCGGGTGCATCGGCTGATAGCGATAGCCGCGCGCCTTGTCCGTCACCCAGCCGAGCGAGCCGCAATTGGTCATGCGCACCGACATCGGCTTGCCGGTACCGCGCATGATCGGCACGTAGAGCGGCGCCTCGGCGACAATATTCCTGATGATATCAACCAGCGCTTCCTGGCGAGCGCAATCCAGATAGTCTGGCAGATGGCGGATGCCGCTTAGAAGCTCCGGCATGTCATTCTCCACCGCCCGGTCGGCCGCGCATCTTCTTGACTTCCGAGCGGCCGGATTTTTCCTTCAGGCGTCGCTCGATCGAGCCCTTCGTCGGCTTGGTCTTCTTGCGCGGCGGCGGTGGCGGCTTGGCGGCCTCAAGGATCAATTCCTTCAGCCGCTCGCGTGCGTCCTCGCGATTACGGTCCTGACTGCGAAAGCGGCTTGCCTCGATCATCAGCACACCGTCCTTCGACATGCGCCTGCCGGCAAGCTTGATCGCATTGGTTTTGACCCTCTCGTTGAGCGAGGGGGAATTGGGAATATTGAAGAAGAGCTGGACGGCGGTCGAGACCTTGTTGACGTTCTGACCGCCAGGACCACCTGCCAGAACGAACTGTTCCGTCAGCTCCCATCCGGCGATGGTAATCCTGTCGTCGATATAAAGAGCGTCGCTGGCCATGCAGCCTTCTAGCGCATAATGGCCGCGAATTGAAAGCGGTGGAAACCCGGCGCCTGAGCAACCGAAGACCCGGCGCTTGGGAACGCCGGGTTTCACGTGAATCTCCAGAAGTTTGCCGGCGGCTTATTCGGCAGCGACCTTGATGCCGGGGGCTGCGTCGCGCACGCCGCCGTCGACATGGTCCTCGAACTTGGCGAAGTTGGCAATGAACATGGAGACCAGCTTTTCGGCCTGCGCGTCATAGGCCTGCTTGTCGGCCCAGGTCGAGCGCGGATCGAGGATGCCAGTATCGACGCCTTCAACCGCTACCGGAACGGCAAAGCCGAAATTCGCATCGGCGCGGAGCTCAGCCTTGGCGAGTTCGCCGGAAAGTGCGGCCGTCAGCAAAGCACGGGTTGCCTTGATCGGCATGCGCTTGCCGATGCCGTAGGCACCGCCGGTCCAGCCGGTGTTGACCAGCCAGCATTCCACGCCGTGGCGGCCGATCAACTCCTTCAGCAAATTGCCGTATTCGGCCGGATGGCGCGGCATGAAGGGTGCGCCGAAGCAGGTCGAAAAGGTTGCTTCCGGCTCCACGACACCCTTTTCCGTACCGGCCACCTTGGCGGTGTAGCCGGACAGGAAGTGGTACATGGCCTGATCGGGCGTCAGCTTGGCGATCGGCGGCATGACGCCAAAAGCGTCGGCCGTCAGCATGATGATCGTCTTTGGATGAGGCGCAAGGCCGGTTTCAGATGCATTCGGAATGAAGTCCATCGGGTAGGCGCAGCGCGTGTTTTCCGTCAGCGACGCATCGTCGAAATCCGGCTCTCGGTTTTCGTTGAGAACGACGTTTTCAAGCACCGTACCGAAACGCTGTGTCGTGGCATAGATTTCCGGTTCGGCCTCTGCCGAGAGGCGAATGGTCTTGGCGTAGCAGCCGCCTTCGAAATTGAAGATGCCGTTTTCGCTCCAGCCGTGTTCGTCATCGCCGATCAAGGTGCGTGCCGGGTCAGCCGAAAGCGTCGTCTTGCCCGTACCGGACAGACCGAAGAAGACCGCAGCATCACCCGCAGGGCCGACATTGGCCGAGCAGTGCATCGGCATGACACCCTTTTCGGGCAGCAGGTAGTTTAGCACTGTGAAGACTGACTTCTTCATCTCGCCGGCATAGGAGGTGCCGGCAATCAGAACGATGCCGTTGGTGAGATCGCAGGCAATCACCGTTTCGGTGCGGCAGCCGTAACGCTCCGGATCGGCCTTGAAGCTCGGCAGGTCGATGATCGTCAACTTCGGCGCAAAGCTCGCGAGCGCGTCTGCCTTCGGACGGATCAGCAGGTTGCGGATGAAGAGCGAATGCCAGGCGAATTCGGTCACAACGCGGGTCGGGAGTGCCTGACCGGCATCGGCACCGCCGATCAGGTCCTGCACGAAGAGATCCCTGCCCGCGGCATGGGCCAGCATATCCTTGTGCAGCAGGGCAAAATGCTCCGGCGACATCGGCTTGTTGTTATCCCACCAGATCTGGCCATCCGTATTCTCATCGCGGACGACGAACTTGTCGCGCGGCGACCGGCCGGTGTGCTGGCCGGTCGTGGCACGAAGTGCGCCCTGGGCTGTCAGTTCGGCCTCTCCCCGGCGAATCGCTTCCTCGTAAAGAAGAGCGGCAGAGAGGTTGTAACGGACGCTCCGTATGTCGCCGAAACCGATCGTCGCCAGCTCGATTGCCTGGTTGTGAACTCCGAACGTCTCCATAGCTTTTCCCTTCGCTGAGGCGCCTTGGCCGCTAAAATCTAAGCGAAAGTAAGAGGAGAAATTTTAAATGGCAATAGCCTATAACTTAGAAAATATAATAATATCAAATAATTAATCGATTTAAATTCCGAGAATCTATTTTAAATCGTTTGAAGACCTCCTGTTGAAACAACTTGTCGCACCACTTGCGATTGCGGCTGATGAGAGCTGGCAATCTACCCCTTTATCTTTGCCACAATTTGTTCCACCTTTATCCTCCATAAGCGCAACCGGTCACGAAGACCGCCTGGGGACGACCAATCCGGGAGATTGCGCACTGATGACGGAGACCAACACCATGCCGACAATCGCGCTCGTTGACGACGACCGCAACATCCTCACTTCCGTGTCGATTGCACTGGAAGCAGAAGGATATAAGGTCGAGACCTATACGGATGGCGCTTCCGCGCTGGACGGTCTGCTGGCGCGCCCGCCGCACCTGGCGATCTTCGATATCAAGATGCCGCGTATGGACGGCATGGAGCTGCTTCGCCGCCTTCGTCAGAAGTCGGACATGCCAGTCATCTTCCTAACTTCCAAGGATGAAGAGATCGACGAGCTCTTCGGCCTGAAGATGGGCGCCGACGATTTTATCACCAAGCCCTTCTCCCAGCGACTGCTGGTCGAGCGCGTTCGCGCAGTGCTGCGCCGCGCTTCGAGCCGTGAGGCCGCCGCTACCGGCGGCGTTGCGACCGTCGGTACGCCAAAGGCAGGTGCGGTTCAGCAGGCCCGTTCGCTCGAGCGCGGCCAGCTGGTCATGGACCAGGAACGCCACACCTGCACCTGGAAGGGTGAGGCCGTCACCCTCACCGTCACTGAATTCCTGATCCTGCATTCGCTGGCCCAGCGCCCGGGTGTGGTGAAAAGCCGCGACGCCCTCATGGATGCCGCCTATGACGAACAGGTGTATGTTGACGACCGCACCATCGACAGCCACATCAAGCGGCTGCGGAAGAAGTTCAAGATGGTCGATACAGACTTTGATATGATTGAAACGCTTTACGGTGTGGGTTACCGCTTCCGCGAAGCAGCCTGACGCTTCAAAGCGCAGGGAGAGACGAATGAGGGCGGCGGGCCGGCCAAGCTGGCCCTGCCCTCCGAAAGGGCCGTGATTGGCACAGTTGGTGCAGGAAAGGGATCTGGATGATGCGGAGGGCGTGAGCACCCGACGCGTCAGGGGTAGGCGTTGGTCGCATCCCTTCACCCTGATCCGCCGTATCTTCGGCAATGCTGTCTTTTCGAGCCTGACGCGTCGCATCGTCTTCTTCAACCTCGCGGCCCTGCTCGTCCTCGTCGGCGGTATTCTCTACCTCAACCAGTTCCGAGAAGGCCTGATCGACGCGCGCGTCGAGAGCCTGCTGACTCAGGGCGAAATCATCGCCGGCGCGGTTTCGGCTTCGGCTTCCGTCGATACGAACTCGATCACCATCGATCCGCAGAAGCTGCTCGAACTGCAGGCCGGCCAGAGCATCACACCGGTGCCGAACGACGAGGATCTCGAATTCCCGATCGATCCGGAAAAGGTGGCGCCGGTTCTTCGACGGCTGATCTCTCCGACCCGCACCCGCGCCCGCATCTTCGATGCCGACGCCAATCTGCTGCTCGATTCCCGCCATCTCTATTCTCGTGGCCAGGTGCTGCGTTTCGACCTGCCGCCGGTGGAGGAAGAAAAGCAGACCTGGGGCGAATGGTTCACGGCCCTCTTCAACAAGGCTCTGCAGCCGGGCAATCTTCCTGTCTACAAGGAAGCACCAGGTGGTGATGGTTCTATCTATCCCGAGGTGATGAACGCGCTGACGGGTGTGCGCGGCGCAGTCGTGCGCACGACGGAAAAGGGCGAGCTCATCGTTTCGGTTGCCGTACCGATCCAGCGTTTCCGGGCCGTGCTCGGTGTGTTGCTGCTGTCGACGCAGGCCGGCGATATCGACAATATCGTGCATGCCGAGCGTCTCGCCATCATGCGCGTCTTCGGCGTTGCAACGCTCGTCAACGTGCTGATGGCGCTCGTGCTTTCCTCGACGATCGCCAATCCGCTGCGACGGCTTTCGGCGGCGGCCATCCGGGTGCGCCGCGGCGCCAAGGAACGTGAGGAAATTCCAGACTTTTCCGCGCGTCAGGACGAAATCGGCAACCTTTCCATTGCGCTGCGCGAAATGACGACGGCCCTCTACGACCGGATCGATGCGATCGAGAGCTTTGCGGCCGATGTCAGCCATGAGCTAAAGAACCCGCTAACCTCGCTGCGCAGTGCCGTCGAAACACTGCCGCTCGCCAAATCCGACGATTCCAAGAAGCGGCTGATGGATGTCATCCAGCACGATGTCCGCCGCCTCGATCGGCTGATCAGCGATATCTCGGATGCATCGCGTCTCGATGCCGAGCTTGCGCGCGTCGATGCGGGATCTGTCGATCTGGAAGTATTTCTGCGCGATCTCATCGACGTGTCGCGCCAGATCCGCAGCACCAAGAAAAAGGTCGACATAGACTATGCCGTGGATCGCAAGCCGAACGTCAAGACGCGCTTTGTCGTCAAAGGGCATGACCTGCGTATCGGCCAGATCATCACCAACCTGATTGAAAATGCTCGCTCCTTCGTGCCGGAGCAGGACGGCAAGATCACGGTGCGCCTGGTCCGTACCCGCTCCCGTTGCGTCGTCTATATCGAAGACAACGGTCCGGGGATCCAGGCAGAGAATATCGACCGCATCTTCGAACGCTTTTATACCGACCGACCGGAATCCGAAGGTTTCGGCCAGAATTCCGGCCTCGGACTTTCCATCAGCCGGCAGATCGCCGAGGCGCATGGCGGTTCATTACGGGCCGAAAACATCGTCGACGACGAAAGCGGTAAATTGCTTGGTGCCCGCTTCATCCTTGCCCTCCCGGCCGATACCGCGGCATGATCAACATCCACGCCACCGCAATCGTCATTGGAAAGACCGGCCTGCTGTTCACCGGCCCTTCGGGCTGGGGCAAGTCGATGACCGCTTTTACGTGCATGGCGGAGGCGCGGCGGCAGGGAATATTTTCTGTCCTCGTGGCCGATGATCAGGTGCTTCTTTCGAAACAGGACGGAGCAATCACTGCCGCCTGTCCGCCTGCCATTGCCGGGCTTATCGAACTGCGCGGCACGGGCATCGTGAAGCACGATCATATTACCCAGGCGGCGATGCATTTTGCAGTCCTGCCAGGCAGCGCCAGGGGCGAGAACCGGCTTCCTGCGGAAGGGGAAACCGCCGTTCTTGCCGAGGGTTTCGAGTTGCCTGCACTGCGATTGTTGCCCAACCTCTCCCTGCCCCTTGCAGTGTTGATGGCAAAAGCGCCGGAAATAGGAAGTTGAGGCCTTCCGGACGGCCTGATACGGCCTATATATTTATATTTTTATCTTGCACTTCGGCTTTTGATCGCCAAGATGTGCCCCCACCGGTGGACGTAATTGCTGCGTTGCGATATTGGGGCCACGGTTTGCGTATGCCATGGGAGCAGTAATATCATGATCGGACTTGTGCTTGTCACTCATGGCAAGCTGGCTGAAGAGTTTCGTCATGCCGTAGAGCACGTCGTCGGTCCTCAGAAATTCATCGAAACGGTCTGCATCGGACCGGAAGACGATATGGACCAGAGACGACAGGACATTCTCGAAGCCGTTTCCGGCGCAGACGACGGCCATGGCGTCGTCATTCTTACCGACATGTTCGGGGGTACACCTTCCAACCTCGCAATCTCTGTCATGAGCAGCGGCCATACCGAAGTCATCGCCGGCGTCAACCTGCCGATGTTGATCAAGCTCGCCGGCGTGCGCGGCGAGAACAATATGGAAAAGGCGCTTGCCGAGGCTTCCGAGGCCGGCCGCAAATACATCAACGTTGCGAGCCGGGTCCTGAGCGGAAAGTAAGAAACCTCCATGACACCGCTTTCCCGGGAACTCCTCATCATCAACAAGCGTGGCCTGCACGCACGCGCTTCGGCAAAATTCGTCCAGACTGTCGATGCCTTCGATGCAACGATCACCGTTTCCAAGGACGGCATGACGGTCGGCGGCACCTCGATCATGGGGCTGATGATGCTTGCGGCAAGCCCCGGCTCCAGCGTCGTCGTCTCGGCGACCGGCAACCAGGCGGCCGAAGCGCTGAATGCCCTCGATGAGCTCATCCAGAACAAGTTCGGCGAAGAGATCTGATCTCCAGCGCCATATAAAGATATAAAGACTTCTTTATATCCCCGTTGCCTTCCCGACCGAAGCCTGCTAAACGGCGAGCATGACGTGCATTCCGCACGCGTTCGTTCCGTTGCGGTCATCGTCGCGTCCTTGCGATGGTTTTGAGACGTTTCAGCCTGGAGAGCCCTATGAGCATTGAAAAAGATTATGTCGTCGCCGATATCGGCCTTGCAGATTTCGGACGCAAGGAAATCACCATCGCTGAAACCGAAATGCCCGGCCTCATGTCCTGCCGCGCTGAATTCGGTGAATCGAAGCCGCTGAAGGGCGCACGCATCACCGGCTCATTGCACATGACAATTCAGACCGCCGTTCTCATCGAGACACTGGTTGCCCTCGGCGCCGAAGTCCGCTGGGCATCGTGCAACATCTTCTCGACGCAGGACCATGCCGCAGCAGCAATCGCCGCTTCCGGCGTTCCGGTCTTCGCGATCAAGGGCGAGTCGCTTGAAGATTACTGGGTTTACACCGATAAGATCTTCCAGTGGGCCGATGGCGGCCTCTCCAACATGATCCTCGACGATGGCGGCGACGCCACCATGTACATCCTGCTTGGCGCCCGTGCCGAAGCCGGTGAGGACGTTCTTTCCAACCCGCACTCCGAAGAAGAGGAAATCCTCTTCGCCCAGATCAAGAAGCGCCTTGCAGCAACGCCCGGCTGGTTCACCAAGCAGCGCGATGCCATCAAGGGGGTGACCGAAGAGACCACGACGGGCGTCAACCGCCTCTATCAGCTGAGCCAGAAGGGCCTGCTGCCTTTCCCGGCCATCAACGTCAACGACTCCGTCACCAAGTCGAAGTTCGACAACAAGTATGGTTGCAAGGAGTCGCTGGTCGACGGCATCCGCCGCGGCACCGATGTCATGATGGCGGGCAAGGTTGCCGTCGTTTGCGGTTACGGCGATGTCGGCAAGGGTTCTGCTGCCTCGCTTTCCGGCGCCGGCGCCCGCGTCAAGGTGACCGAAGCCGATCCGATCTGCGCCCTGCAGGCCGCCATGGACGGCTATGAGGTCGTTCTGCTCGAGGACGTCGTTTCCTCGGCCGATATCTTCATCACCACCACCGGTAACAAGGATGTCATCCGCATCGACCACATGCGTCAGATGAAGGACATGGCGATCGTCGGAAATATCGGCCACTTCGACAACGAAATCGAAGTTGCAGCACTTCGTAACCTCAAGTGGACGAACGTCAAGCCGCAGGTCGACCTGATTGAGTTCCCGAAGGGCAATCGCATCATCCTTCTCTCCGAAGGCCGCCTGCTGAACCTCGGCAACGCGACGGGCCATCCGTCCTTCGTCATGTCGGCTTCCTTCACCAACCAGACGCTGGCGCAGATCGAGCTCTTCACCAAGCCCGGCCAGTATGAAAGCAAGGTCTACATCCTGCCGAAGCACTTGGATGAGAAGGTCGCGCGCCTGCATCTCGACAAGCTCGGCGTGAAGCTCACCCAGCTCAGCGAAGAGCAGGCTGCCTATATCGGCGTGAAGCCGCAGGGTCCTTTCAAGTCTGACCACTACAGGTACTGATCAAATCCTAGATATCCACAAGATGTGGTGGCCCTGGCATTGACAAATGCCGGGGCTTATTTTTTAGGCGCTCTCTTTCCGACGATTCCCTTCCGAAGTATTATTTTAAGACTTGATTCGTGGCTCGGAGCTCTTCGTTTTCCACGAAAATGGGATGTCTTGTCGTGATGCGGCACATTAAAGGACGGAGACATACCGCCGATGTCGGAAATGAAACACAGCCTGCTCGGTCAGGCGGAGGATAGCGCTTATGCTGCTGATCGCCCGCTTCCGGCAGGCCAAAAATATGGGTTTGCCGCAGTCCCCGTGACTGCAGGGCAAAAAAACTGGTCTGTGGCACGTATTGCAAAGCTGTGCGCTGTGAGCACCGCGATCTTCGTCCCGGCTTGGCCGGTTCTGGCGCAAGCAGAGCCCGTCATCGGCGGGTCGGCGCATCTTTTCACCTCCTCGCAGGTTGTCGGCCTTTCCGTCGTCATTGGCGTGATTTCGGCTGCCCTGCTTTCGACGCTCTGGCTGGTGCGCCAGCGTGGCAATCTCGAAAATGAGAGCCGCGAGATTCGCTCGGCGCTGTCGGATGCGCAGCAGCGCATTTCCCAATATCAGGCGCTTATTGCCGACAAGAACCGGCGTATCGTCATCTGGGACGGCGTCGCTCGGCCTGAACTCCTCGGTCAGCTTCCACCGGAAACCGGCGCGCCGCAGGACAATGAATTCCTTGCCTTTGGTCTCTGGCTGAAGGCACGCTCGGCTTCCGAACTGGAACGGGCGATCGGGCGGCTGCGTGAGCAGGCCGAAAGCTTCGACATGGTGGTCGAAACAATCCGGGACGAGGTGCTTGAGGCCCAGGGCCGGGTTTCCGGTGGCCGCGCCTTCGTTCGTTTCGTGGCGCTCAACAATCTGCGCGCTGAACTCGCCGAACTGAAGATCGAGCGCGATCGGTTGATGACGTCGATTTCCGCCTTCCAGACCATGCTCGACGCGATCGACATGCCGGCCTGGCAGCGCGATACCGCCGGCCGCCTGACCTGGGTCAACCATGCCTATGGCGATGCCGTCGAAGCGCAATCACCCCAACAGGCCGTTAATGAAGGCCGCGAAATCCTGACGACCGTTGCCCGTGAGCGCATCCGCGCCACGGCAATGCCGGAATCGCCTTTCCATGACACGATTTCGACCGTCGTGCGTGGCAACCGCACGTTCTTCGATGTGGTTGACGTCAAGGTCCCGAGTGGCTCTGCCGGCATTGCCGTCGACGTCTCCGATGTCGAAGCAGTTCGCGCCGAGTTGGAACGCACGCTGAAAAGCCATGCCGAGACGCTCGACCATTTGGCGACGCCCGTTGCCATCTTCGACGGCGACCGCCGACTGCAGTTCTACAATCAGGCCTTCGTCGCACTCTGGGAACTCGATATCGCGTTCCTCGAGAGCAAGCCCGACAATAGCGAACTTCTGGAGCGCCTGCGCGCCGCCAAGAAATTGCCCGACCAGTTGAACTGGAAATCGTGGAAGGAAACAGCGCTTTCCGTCTATCGCTCGCTCGATACGCAATCCGACCTCTGGCACCTGCCGAACGGGCAGACGCTGCGCGTCTTCGCCACGGCGCATCCGCAGGGCGGTGCGACCTGGGTCTTCGAGAACCTGACGGAGCAGGTCGATCTCGAAACGCGCTACAACACGCTGGTGAAGGTACAAGGCGAAACGATCGATCATCTGTCGGAAGGCGTCGCGGTCTTCGGGCCTGACGGCCGTATCCGTCTCTCCAACCCGGCCTTCCGGGCTCTTTGGGGCATTACCGAGACGGAAGCCAAGCCCGGCACGCATATCCGTGCGATCGGCGAGGCCTGCGCGCCGTCCTATGACCAACCCGACGGCTGGAAGACCTTTGCCGAGCTGATCACCAGCTTCGATGATGAGCGCCGCTCCAGCCAGGGAACGCTCGAACTGCTGTCCGGCCTCGTTCTCGACTTCGCCGTCATCCCGCTGCCGAACGCGCAGACCATGCTGACCTTCGTCAACATGACCGACAGCGTTCGCGCCGAACGGGCACTGACGGAAAAGAACGAGGCGCTGCGCAAGGCAGACGAGCTGAAGAATGACTTCGTGCAGCACGTCTCCTACGAGCTGCGCTCGCCGCTGACGAATATCATCGGGTTCACCGATCTGTTGCGCACGCCGGGCGTCGGCCCACTGAATGAACGGCAGGCGGAATATATCGACCATATCGCCACTTCGTCCTCGGTGCTGCTGACGCTCGTCAACGACATCCTCGATCTCGCGACCGTCGATGCCGGCATCATGCGGCTCAACTATGCGGAAATCGATCTTGCCGATCTTCTGGACGACGTCTCCATGCAGATCGCCGACCGGCTGCAGGAAAGTGGTGTTTCGCTTGAAATCACCGCTCCGGCCTTTCTCGGCTCGATCGTTGCCGATCCGCAGCGGCTGAAGCAGATCCTGCTGAAGCTTCTCGCCAATGCCGCCAACTTCTCGCCGGAAGGTGCATCCATTTCGCTCGAATGCCGCCGGGAAGGCACGGATTTCGTCTTCTCTGTCAGGGATCGCGGCCCCGGCATTTCTCCCGAGATGGTTGCTACGGTGTTCGATCGCTTCGCGACCGGCGCCAAGAGCGGAAAGCGCGGCGGAGCGGGGCTTGGCCTTTCGATCGTCGACAGCTTCGTCAGCCTGCACAACGGTGAGGTCGGCATCGACAGCGAACCGGGCAAGGGGACGACGGTGACCTGCCGCATCCCTTCCATCAACATGCCGCATTCCGTCGCCGCCGAATGACGCAGCGCGACGAAATCTCGCTTTTTCTGGAAGACGAGGCAGCAACCATCCGCCTCGGCAACGATCTGGCGCTGGCGCTGAAAGCGGGTGATTGCCTGGCACTATCAGGCGATCTCGGCGCCGGAAAATCCTCACTCGCACGCGCATTCCTGCGCACGATGGCGGATGACGACGGGCTGGAAGTTCCAAGCCCCACCTTCACGCTGGTTCAATCCTACGAGCTGCGCATTCCGATCTCGCATTTCGACCTCTACAGGCTCGGCGATCCCTCCGAGTTGACTGAGCTCGGCTTCGACGAGGCGCTCGATAACGGCATCTGTATCGTCGAATGGCCCGAGATGGCAGAAGGCGAGTTGCCTGAAACACGCATTTCGCTGCGGCTTGAACACGAGGCCGCCGGCCGGCGGGTGACGATCACGGCACCGGAGAAGACTGCGGCACGTATCCGTCGCGTGCTGGCGATACGCAACTTCCTCGCCGCTGCCGGCTATGGTAATGCCAAGCGGAGGTTCCTGATTGGCGACGCGTCACTCCGCGCCTATGAATCGATCTATCCCGGGAAGGGCGATCGCAAGATCCTGATGGACTGGCCGCCGTTACCCGACGGTCCGCCGGTACTGGACGGCAAGCCTTACCCTAAGGTCGCACACCTTGCGGAAAACGCCTATCCGTTCGTAGCAATCGCTGATGCGTTGCGGCAGCGGGGCTTTGCGACGCCGGAGATCTACAAGGTCGATTACGACCAGGGCATACTGCTGATCGAGGATCTCGGCACTGAAGGCGTGCTCGATGCCAGCGGGCGACCGATCGCCGAGCGTTACCGGCAAAGCGTCGCCTGTCTTGCCTATCTTCATTCCATGCAGATTCCGCAGGATATCCCGGTTTCGTCCACGCATATCCATCACATTCCAGACTTCGATCGCACGGCGATGACGATGGAAGTGCGGCTCGTGCTCGACTGGCATATCGGCTGGAAGCGCGGCACCCCGCCCACCGACGCAGAGCGCGAGGAATATCTCGCGATCTGGGATCATTTGATCGACGAACTGCAACCGGCTGAAACCAATCTCCTGCTGCGCGATTTCCATTCGCCGAATATCATCTGGCGCGGACACGAAAGCGGCATCCGCAAGATCGGCATCATCGACTTCCAGGATGCGATGATCGGGCCGACTGCCTATGATCTTGCTTCCATCGTTCAAGACGCCCGTGTCACCATAGAGCCCGATCTCTTCAGGCATCTGATGGACGATTATCTGTTATTGCGGCGTACTGAGCGCGGTTTCGACGAAGCCGGATTCATGAAGGCATGGGCAATCATGTCAGCGCAACGCAACTGCAAACTCGCCGGACTCTGGGTACGGCTCTTGCAGCGAGACGGTAAACCCGGCTATCTGCAACATATGCCGCGCACGCTGTCCTATCTGAAGGTGGCGCTGGAACACGACGCGCTTGCCCCCTTGCGCGAATGGTGCACAAGGACTGGAATAGTCCAAGTCGAATCATAAGACCGGATCAGCATGACCGTCAGACAAGCCATGGTGCTGGCCGCGGGACTCGGAACCCGCATGCGCCCGATCACCGACACGATTCCGAAACCTCTGGTGAAAATCGGTGGAAAGCCGATGATCGACTATGCGCTGGATTCACTTGTTGGTGCCGGCGTTGAACGCGCTGCCGTCAATGTTCATCATTTCGCCGATCAGATGGAAGACCATCTGAGACATTATCGCGGGCTCGATATCCTCATTTCCGATGAGCGCGATGCGCTGATGAATTCCGGCGGCGGTTTGGCAAAAGGTCTCAAGCTGCTCGATCGGGAGCTGGTCTTCGTGATGAATGCCGACCTTTTCTGGATCGGTGAACCCGCGGGGCAACCGAGCAATCTACAGCGCTTAGCCGGATTCTTCGATGCGAAGCACATGGATATGGCGCTTCTCTGCGTGCGTATCGAAGACACGACGGGTCATAACGGCAAGAACGATTTCAGCCTTGCCGCCGACGGACGGCTGACGCGCTATCGCGACGATCCCTCCAACCCAGTCGTCTATGCCGGCGCGATCGTCATGAGCCCTGCGCTGCTCGACGATGCGCCTGAAGACGCCTTCAACCTCAATATCTATTTCGATAAGGCGATTGCCCGAGGCAGGCTTTTCGGCATGCTGATGAACGGCCATTGGCTGACCGTTGGCACGCCTGATGCGATCGGCGAAGCAGAGGAAACGATCCGGCGGTTCCGGACGTTTGCGTGACGAATGGCGGAGCGGCACCAGCCACGCATTCTCACGATCCCGTCTGGCGTTCCCTTCCTGAAAACGCTGGCGGCATCGCTCTGCGATGGACGCCTGACGCCACTCTTCCGGCATGATCCTGGCGATCCGCTGTCTCTTGCCAAGGTGACGATCTATTTGCCGACGCGGCGTGCCGTACGCGTGCTGCGTTCGGAATTCGTCGATCTACTCGGCGGCCGTTCGGCAATCCTGCCGGTCATTCGCCCGCTGGGAGAGACAGATGACGACAGCGGCTATTTTGACGAGGCGCTGCCCGCAACGATCGACCTTGAGCAGCCGCTTTCCAATACGGCACGGCTTCTGGAGCTGGCGCGGCTGATCCTTGCCTGGCGCAACAAGCTGCCCGAGATCGTCCGGCACATCCATTCGGAATCGCCCCTCGTCGCGCCCGCCAGCCCGGCGGACGCCATCTGGCTTGCCCGCAATCTGGCGGAACTGATCGATTCGATCGAGACCGAAGACCTCGCATGGTCTGAGCTCGCAAAGCTCGATACCGGCGACCATGCAGCCTGGTGGCAATTGACGGCCGAATTCCTGCAGATCGCCAGCGCTTTCTGGCCGGATCGACTTGTCGAGCTCGGCCGTTCCTCACCGGCCCGCCATCGCAATGCCATTCTGCGCGCCGAGGCCGCCAGGCTCTCGACGATGAAGCCTGCCGGGCCGATCATCATCGCCGGTTCGACGGGTTCGCTTCCTGCCACCGCCGACCTCATCGGCGCCGTGGCTTGCCTGCCTGAAGGCGTTATCGTACTCCCTGGTCTCGATCTTTCCATGCCGGAGGAACATTGGCGTCTGGTCGCGCCCGATCTCCTACCGGGCCAGCGGGCCAATCCGGCAAGCCGCACGCATCCGCAATATGGTCTTGCCGTACTCTTGAAGCGCCTGAAGCTCGCTCGCGGGGATGTGCATCCGATCGAGGAACCGGAGGCCGACCTGCGCCTCCGTGCCGAAATGCTCTCGTGCGCGCTGACGCCATCCGAAGCGACAAGCGGATGGGGCGAATGGAAAAAAGGCCTGACCGAAGGCGCAGTCGCCGACGCATTCGCGGATGTTTCGATGATCGAAGCCGCAAATGAACGTGAGGAGGCAACCGCGATCGCCGTTGCCCTGCGGCTTGCGCTCGAGCGGCCGGGCAGCGACGATGAAAGCCGGGCGGCGCTGATCACGCCGGACCGCAATCTTGCCCGCCGGGTCATGGCGGAGCTTTCCCGGTTCGGCATTCTCGCCGACGATTCGGCCGGCACGCCGCTTTCGGCAACGCCACAGGGAACGCTGCTGCAATTGCTGCTGGAGGCGAGTTTACGTCCCGGCGATCCCGTTGCCATCGTCTCGCTGCTGAAACACCCGCTTGCCCGCTTCAGGCTGGAGCGCGACTTTCTGACAAGCTCGGTGGAAGCGCTGGAACTTCTGGCGCTGCGCGGCGGTGTGGCGGAGGTGGATATAGGATCACTCGAGCCGTTGCTCGACCACCAGCTTGCTGAACAGGCGCTCGACAGGCATGCGCCGGTTTGGCGCAAATCGTTGCCGCCAGGGGCTATCGATATGGCCCGACAGCTTGCCCGGCAGGTGGGATGCGCCGTCGAGCCGCTCGTATCGGTACTGGCGCGGCATCCCGGTAACGACGGCCATTCGAAAGGCATTATGCTTTCGCAATGGGCCGAACGAACGGGCCGCGCTCTGGAAGGCGTCGCTGCCGATGAACACGGTAATCTGGCCGGCCTCTGGTCCGGAGAGGCTGGCGATGCCCTTGCAAGCCTGCTTGGTGAGGTGATCGATACTGACGGCCAGATGGAGGCGGAGGGGCCGCAATGGATCGATATCATGCAGGCGTTGTCGGCCGGACATGCCGTCAAGCCCGGTGCGCTCAGTCACCCTCGCCTCTTCATCTTCGGCACGCTGGAAGCCCGCCTGCAGAATGTCGATACGCTGATCCTCGGCAGTCTCAATGAAGGATCGTGGCCCGGCCAGACCGCCAACAACCCCTTCATCTCCCGCATGATGAAGACGGAAATCGGGCTGGAGCCGCCGGAACGGCGCATCGGCCAGCTGGCACATGACTTCGAGATGGCGAATGGCACACGCCATCTGATCTATTCACGCGCCTTGCGCCAAGGTTCGACGCCAACGGTCGCCTCCCGGTGGCTGCAACGGCTGATGGCTCTCGGTGGCGAGGACTTCGAAGAGCAATTGCGCAAGCGGGGCGCGCGCTTCGTTCACTGGGCAAACCAGATAGACATCGGTGACAATCAGGCGCCAGCGCAGAGGCCCTCTCCAAAGCCGCCACGGGAACTGCAGCCCAAATCCTATTCCTTCAGCGAAGTCGGTCGGCTGCGCCGCGACCCTTATGCGATTTATGCGCGACGCGTGCTGCGGCTCGATCCCGTCGACCCGTTCAATCGCGATCCGGGCGCGGCAGAACGCGGTACGCTCTACCACAAGATCATCGATCGTTTTGTTCGCGAAGGCCATATAGCAGGAACGCCGGAGGCGGCAGCGGCGATGGAAATCGTCCTGACCGAACTCTTCGACATGGAGCAGTTGCCGCCGCATATCGACGCCGTCTGGCGGCCGCGCTTCCGCGAAGTCGCGCGCGCTTTCCTGAACTGGGAGGCTGGGCGGCAGCCTGATGTGCAGAAGAGGCTGACGGAAGTCAGGGGCGGCATCGAACTCGATGGGATCGATATCCGGCTCACCGGCGTTGCCGACCGTATCGATATCAAGGGGCCAAACAGCGCCGACATCATCGACTACAAGACTGGCTACAACCCCTCTCCGACACAGGCCCGCGCCTTGCTCGACCCGCAGCTCGCGCTTGAGGCCGCGGCCCTTCAGGCCGGCGCCTTCCGTGATGCCGGCAGCCTCGTACCGAATGACCTGCTCTATGTCCGCTTGCGGCCGGGCAGCCGCTTCCTGGTGGACAAGGTCAATAATGAGGAGGCCAACAGCGACAAGGCAAAATCGGCAATGCAGCTTGCCGAGGAATCGATCGATCAACTCGTGAAATTCGTCACCCTGCTGCAGTCGGGCGAAAAGGGCTTTACCTCCCGGCTGATCCCCGCCCAGCAATTCGACTTCGGTGGCGATTACGACCATCTCGCCCGCGGTGCGGAATGGGCGACCGCCGATCCGGATGGAGGCGGCGATGATTGATCCGACCGCGCTTCCCGAGGGTGACGATCCCGGCACCTGGATCGGCTGGACGACGATCCAGCAGGCGATTGCCTCCGATCCCACCCGCTCGGCCTGGGTATCGGCCAATGCCGGCTCCGGCAAGACACACGTCCTGACGCAGCGGGTCATCCGGCTGCTGCTTGCCGGCGCACGTCCGTCTGCGATCCTCTGCCTCACCTATACGAAGGCCGCCGCTTCCGAAATGTCGAACCGTGTCTTCGAGCGGCTGGCGGAGTGGGCGATTTTTCCCGATGAAGAACTCTCCAAGCGCATCACCCAGATCGAAGGTCGTGAGCCGGATTCTCTGAAACTTGCAGAAGCTCGGCACCTGTTCGCCAAAGCGCTGGAAACGCCAGGCGGGCTGAAGATCCAGACGATCCACGCCTTTTGCGAAGCGCTTCTGCACCAGTTTCCGCTGGAAGCAAACGTCGCCGGGCACTTCTCGGTTCTCGACGACCGGGCAGCCGCAACGCTGCTGGCCGATGCGCGCCGCTCGCTGCTGACGGCAACGGCGCCGGAGAATGACCCGCCCCTCGCTGAGGCCTTCGCCTATGTGCTCAATCTCGGCGATGAATTCGGGCTTGAAAATTTGCTCGGCGAGATCGTTGCCAACCGCAACGCCATACGCAGCTTCATGACCGCAGCCGAACAGCACGGCGGCGCCGACATGTTGCTGCGAAAGAAGCTCGGGCTCTCACCCGATGATACGGAAGAGGGACTGGCCGAACGATACTGGCCGCTTCCGGGGCTCTCGGGTACGGTGCTTGAGCTCTACCTGGCGCTCGCAGCTGGCAAGGGCGGAGCGAAGGCGCAGGACGTCGCCGAAGGCCTGCGCAGTGCAGCGCGCGAATCCGACATCGCGATACGGATGCAGATTCTGGAGAAGGTTTTTCTGACGTCGAAGGGTGAGCCGAAGACGGACGGGCAATTCTTCGTAAAGGCCATGCTTGCCGAGGCGCCACAGCTTGCCGATGCGATCGCCACGGCACGCGCTCATGTCGTCAATTGTCGGAACCGGCTAAAGATAATGCGGATGCATACGGCAACGCATGCCGCTCTCGTGCTCGCAGATCGCCTGAACGGGGATTACGAGGAACTGAAAAAGCAGCGCAGCCATCTCGACTTCGAAGATCTGATCACCCGCACTGCCGATCTGCTCACCAAGAGCGGCGTCGGCCCGTGGATCCATTACAAGCTCGACCAGGGTATCGACCATATCCTCGTCGACGAAGCGCAGGATACCAGCCCCATTCAATGGAGCGTCATCCAGTCGCTGGCAGAGGATTTCTTCTCCGGCGAAAGTTCGCGGCCCGCGGTTCGCACGCTGTTTGCGGTGGGCGACGAAAAGCAGTCGATCTACTCCTTCCAGGGCGCACGGCCGGAGCGGTTTTCCGAGGAGAAGGAGCGGACGCAGCGCCGGGTGCAGAATAGCGGCCTTGACTTCTCGACGGTTCGTTTGCCGCTCTCTTTCCGCTCCACGTCTGACGTCCTGCTCGCTGTCGACCATATCTTCACCCCGCCGGACAATGCGCGAGGTCTCGGCATGGAGCCGGTCGTTCATCGGTCCAGCCGTATCGGCCATCCCGGCGCCGTCGATCTCTGGGAAATGGTCGTGCCTGATGTCATCGTGAAGGATGAAGACTGGACCGCTCCCTTCGACGCGACACCAGAAAGCGCCCCGGCTGCCATCCTGGCGCGGCGCATCGCCCATACGATCGGTACTCTCGTCGGCCGCGAAACGATTATCGAAAAGGGCAAGGAACGCTTCATCGAGGCCGGTGATGTCCTCGTTCTCGTCCGCAAACGCGACGCCTTCGTCAATGCGCTGACGCGCGAACTTAAACGGCGCGGCGACATTCCCGTTGCCGGCGCGGACAGGCTTGTGCTGACCAGCCATATCGCCGTGCAGGATCTGATGGCACTTGGGCGTTTTCTTCTCTTGCCGGAAGACGATCTCTCGCTTGCTGCCGTCTTGAAGAGCCCGCTCTTCAATCTCTCGGAAGAGGATATTTTCGCGATCGCTGCGCTGCGCAACGACAATGAAAGTGTCTGGGACCACCTTCGCAAATATGCGGCCGACGGCAATGAGCGGCTTGGCGCGGCCGTCGCAAGGCTGGAACTCTTTCTCGCCCAGTCCCGAAACCTCTCAGTCCATGATTTCTATGCCCGGGTTCTCGGCAGCCATGGCGGCCGGCGTCAGTTTTTGGCTCGGCTCGGCACCGAGGTCAGCGATATCCTGGACGAATTCCTCACCTTTGCGCTCGATCATGAGACGTCAACGCTTCCGGGCCTGCAATCCTTCATCTCGACGCTGGAACTCGAGGCGCCGGAAGTGAAACGCGAGCAGGACAAGGGTCGAAACGAGGTGCGCATCATGACGGTGCATGCCTCCAAGGGTCTTGAAGCGCCGATCGTCTTTCTGGTGGACGGAGGTTCCAAGGCCTTTACTCACACGCATCTGCCAAAACTGCGGCTGATCGACGCCGAACCGGGCGAGCCGCCGATACCGGTCTGGATTCCGGTCAGCGATCTCGGCAATTCGCTGACATCGAGCGATGCGGCCCGCATTCAGCTGCTTGCCGAGGAGGAATACCGGCGCCTGCTCTATGTCGCGATGACGCGCGCCGCCGACCGGCTGATCGTCTGCGGTTATCGCGGCGTGCGCCTGAACAACGATACCTGGCATCTGATGATCTCCACCGCGCTCAGCGAAGAGCATCCGCATGTCCAGAAAGCGAGCTTTTCAGGCCCTGATGGGGAATGGGAGGGCGTCCGCTGGCGTGTGCAACAGGTCGAACGCAGCTTCGAGCGGATGGATCGCAGCCCGGAACAGGCAAGCGGCGAAACGGTCCCGCCGGACCTTTTCCGCCCTCTTCCGCCGCAGAAACAATTGCCGCGGCCCCTCAGTCCTTCCGGCGCTGGCACGATCATTGATGAGGAGGCCGATAATCTGCTGGTGACCTCACCGCTCTTCAGCGACCCTGAAAGCAGCGATCGTTCCCTGGAAAAGGGCCGCCTCATTCACCGGATGCTGCAGGCACTTCCGGATATTCCAGAGGAGGAGCGGACTGAGGCGGCAAAACGTTATGCCGAACGCGCGGCGCGATTCTGGCCGACAGTCGAACGGAGAGCTCTGGTCGATTCGGTTATGAAACTTTTGGAAGATCAAAGGCTACGAGCCGTCTTCAACGTCCATGCGCAGGCCGAGATTTCGATCATGGGAACGTTGACGCTGGAGGGACGGGACTATGCGGTTTCCGGCCGTATCGACCGGCTTGCTGTCCTGCCCGAAAGCGTCGTTATCATGGACTACAAGACAAATCGTGTGCCGCCGGTGAGCGACGAGGCCATCCCCTTCGCGCACAAGGCTCAGCTTGCGATCTACCGGGAAATTCTGAAGCCGCTCTATCCTGCCAAGCGGATCGATTGCATCCTGGTATATACGGAAAATGCTACCATCCATATGCTCAGTGAGCAGGCTTTGGCTTCTGCACTTGCAGGACTCAACACAAAGTGAAATATCGGACATTGAAATTCCGGCACCGCACCCTCACATCTTGTCCAACAGCAAATTCCGGTAAAGGAGCAGCCTATGGCTACCGTTAAGGTCGATATCAACAACTTCCAGTCAGAAGTTCTGGAATCGGCAGAACCCGTCGTCGTCGATTTCTGGGCCGAGTGGTGCGGTCCATGCAAAATGATTGCTCCGAGCCTCGAAGAAATCGCCACGGAACTGGCCGGCAAGGTCAAGGTTGCCAAGCTCAACATCGATGAAAACCCGGAACTGGCTGCCCAGTTCGGCGTTCGCTCGATCCCGACGCTTGCGATCTTCAAGGGCGGCGAAGTTGCCGACATCTCTGTCGGTGCAAAGCCGAAGACGGCGCTTTCCAACTGGATTTCCAGCGCATCCTAACGATATCGATGAATTCGATGAGAAAGGCCCGGCATCTGTCGGGCTTTTTCATTTGGGCGGCGTGCCGTTTTCCGCCAGCACATCGCCGACGAGATAGAGCGAGCCGCCGATCAGAATACGCGGCGGTGGCGCTGCCGAGTCAACGGCCGAGGCGATAGCATCCAGAGCGTCGGTGACGGATGACATCGGTTCTGCTACAAGGCCGGCATCGCAGGCAGTATTGGCGAGAATGACCGGATCGATCGTCGCTTCGCTGCCACGGATCGGCACGCAATAGACCTTTTCCACCAATCCGGCAAAAGCCTTGAAATAACCGACCGGATCCTTGGTGTTGATCATGCCCGAGATCAGGAACAGCGGGCGCGGTTGACGCTCTTCGAAATTCGCCATGGCTTCGGCGATCACTTCACCAGCCCCCGGATTGTGGCCGCCATCGACCCAGATTTCCGATTTCGCCGGTGCATGGCTCAACAGCTTGCCTTTCGTCAGCCTCTGCAAGCGACCGGGCCATTCCACCGTCTCCATCGCCTTTTCCATCATCGGCTCGGTGACGGTAAAGCCCGCAGCCTTGACGGCCCGGATGGCGGCTGCGGCGTTCGCATATTGATGCCGGCCGGGAAGGCGCGGCAATGGCAGGTCGGCGAGGCCGAATTCATCCTGATAGATCAGTCGGCCATATTCTTCATGTGCCATGAAATCCTGACCGAAGACGGCGCTCGGGCAGTTCAGCCGCTCGGCGGTCGACATCAGCACGTCAAGCGCCGCGTCATATTCCTGATGCCCGATGACGACGGAATGGCCGCGCTTCATGATTCCGGCCTTTTCCGCCGCGATCAGTTCCACGCGATCACCGAGATGCGGCTGATGATCCAGCGAAATCGGCATGATGACTGAAACGGCAGGATCTTCGATGACATTTGTCGCATCGAAACGACCGCCAAGGCCGACTTCAATGATCGCGGCATCAGCCGGATGTTCGGAAAAAAGAATGAAAGTGACGGCCGTCAGTATTTCAAAGACGGTGATATTCTCACCATCATTGGCCTTCGCCACCCGCCGCAAGTCTTCGGCAAAGACGGCATCGTCAACCAGTTGCCCACGCCCACCGGCAACGCCCAGACGGTAGCGCTCATGCCAGTTTACGAGATGTGGGGACGTATGGACATGAACGGCATAGCCGCCTGCCTCCAGAAGTGCGCGGCAAAAGGCCGATGTCGAACCCTTGCCATTGGTGCCGGCGATATGAATGACGGGAGGAAGATTGCGCTCGGGATTGCCGAGTGCTTCCAGAAGACGCTTGATGCGGTCCAATGACAGATCGTAGCCCTTAGGATGCAATCCCATGAGCTTTTCGATCTCCTGCGCCGCCTCACTCACCGAGATCTGGCCTCTGTCCGTCATCGGCCCGCCCTATCTTGTGAGGTCTGCTGCTCAGGCGCTCGCCGCCAGAGCAATCACCCCATTGGCATCATTTGCAGCCGAAACCGGCTTCTTGGTCAGGATCTTCAAGAGGCGCGCCAGCGTCTCGGGGATATCGTGACGTTTGACGACCATGTCGACCACGCCGTGCTCCAGCAGATATTCCGATGTCTGGAAGCCCTCGGGGAGCTTTTCACGCAGCGTCTGTTCGATGACGCGCTTGCCGGCAAAGCCGATTTCGGCACCCGGTTCGGCCAGATGAATGTCGCCAAGCATGGCATAGGATGCGGTCACGCCGCCGGTGGTCGGGTTGGTCAGAACCACGATATAGGGCTGGCCCGCTTCCTTGAGCATATCGACGGCAACCGTCGTGCGCGGAAGCTGCATCAACGACAGGATACCTTCCTGCATGCGCGCACCGCCGGAGGCCGGGAACATGACGAGCGGGCACTTTTCCGCAATCGCACGTTCGAAGGCTTTGACGATCGCTTCGCCGGCAGCCATGCCGAGCGAGCCGCCGATGAAGTTGAATTCATGTACGACCGCGACCAGCTTCAGGCCCTGCACATTGCCGAGACCGGCAAGGATCGTGTCTTCCTGCTCTGTCTTAAGGCGGCTGTCGCGCAGACGGTCGCTATATTTCTTGGAATCGCGGAACTTCAGCGGGTCCTGGGCGACCTTCGGCTGCGGCAGGGCTTCGTATTCGCCCTTGTCGAACAGGTCGGCAAGGCGCGCCTTGGCCGGCATCTTCATATGATAGCCGGAGGCAGGAATAACCCACTTGTTGCTTTCCAGGTCCTTGTGGAAGACCATCTCGCCCGTCTCCGGGCACTTGATCCAGAGGTTCTCCGGCACTTCGCGACGGCCCAGCATGGAATTGATCCGCGGGCGAACGTAGTTGGTGATCCAGTTCAACTCGAATACTCCTGATTGACTAGTGCCAATGTGGGGAAACTATTCGGCAGCAACAAGGCGCGCCGAACGCGTTCCTGTGGAAAGACCCCGAACCAGCGTCGCAACGGCCTGAACCGTATCAGCCGTCGCCTTTCCATCCGCCGTCAGGCTGGTGGCCACCTGATTAACGATCGCGGTACCGACGACCACGCCGTCAGCCGAGGCGCCGATGACCTTTGCATGTTCCGCCGTCTTGACGCCGAAGCCGACGCAAACGGGCAGATCAGTATGCTCCTTGATGCGCTTGACCGCACCCGAAACCAGCGACGGATCCGGCAGGGCCGAACCGGTGATGCCGGTCATCGAAACATAATAGACGAAGCCCGACGTGTTTTTCAAAACGGTCGGCAGGCGCTTCTCGTCCGTCGTCGGCGTCGCCAGGCGAATGAAATTAATGCCCTTCCTCAACGCCGGGATGCAGAGCTCATCGTCCATTTCCGGCGGCAGGTCGACGACGATCAGGCCATCGATGCCGGATGCCAGCGCATCGTCGAGGAACTTCTCGACGCCGTAGATATAGATCGGGTTGTAGTAACCCATCATGACGATCGGCGTCGTGTCATTGCTCTTGCGGAAGTCGGCAGCGAGCTGCAGCGTCTTCTTCAGCGTCTGACCGCCCTTCAGGGCGCGCTGGCCGGCCAGCTGGATCGCCGGACCATCGGCCATCGGATCAGAGAACGGCATGCCGAGTTCAATGATATCTGAACCGGCTTCCGGCAGCGCCTTCATGATGCCGAGCGAGGTCTCGTAGTCGGGATCGCCGCCCATGAAATAGGTTACGAGCGCCGGGCGGCCTTCCGCCTTCAGATCGGCGAAGCGTTTATCCATACGTGCGGTCATATCTCTTTACTCACCCATTCCCAGGATCTTGCCGACGGTGAAGATGTCCTTGTCGCCACGGCCGGAGAGGTTCATCAGGATGATCTCGTCCTTGCCCATCTTGGGCGCACGCTTGATAACTTCGGCAAGCGCATGCGAAGGCTCAAGCGCCGGAATGATGCCTTCGAGGCGCGTCAGCGTCTGGAAGGCATCGAGCGCCTCATGATCCATGATCGGCACATATTCGGCACGACCGATATCGTTCAGCCACGAATGTTCCGGGCCAATACCGGGATAATCGAGACCAGCCGAGATCGAATGGCCTTCCTTGATCTGCCCGTCATCGTCCTGCAGCAGATAGGTACGGTTGCCATGCAGCACGCCGGGCGAGCCGGCGGTGATGGAGGCGCAATGTTCATCACCCTGCAGCCCTTTGCCGCCGGCTTCGACGCCGACGATCTTGACGTCCTTATCATCAAGGAAGGGATGGAAGATGCCGATCGCATTCGAACCACCGCCAACGGCAGCGATGACGAGATCAGGCAGGCGGCCTTCGGCCTCAAGGATCTGCTCTCTGGCTTCCGTGCCGATGACGGCCTGGAAATCGCGCACCATTTCCGGATAGGGGTGCGGGCCGGCGGCGGTGCCGATCAGGTAGTAAGTGTTGTCAACGTTGGTGACCCAGTCACGCAGCGCCTCATTCATCGCATCCTTCAACGTGCCGCTGCCAGCCGTAACAGGCTTTACCTCGGCACCGAGCAGCTTCATGCGGAACACATTCGGGGCCTGGCGCTCGACGTCGGTCGCCCCCATGTAGACGACGCAGGGCAGGCCGAAGCGGGCGGCGACGGTGGCGGAGGCCACGCCGTGCTGGCCGGCGCCGGTCTCGGCAATGATGCGCGTCTTGCCCATGCGTTTGGCAAGCAGGATCTGGCCGATGCAGTTGTTGATCTTGTGCGAACCGGTATGGTTCAGCTCTTCACGCTTGAAATAGATCTTGGCGCCACCGAGATGCTCCGTCAGGCGCTCGGCATAATAGAGCGGGCTCGGACGGCCGATATAGTGGGCGCCGAGATGCTTCAATTCCGCCTGGAATTCCGGATCATCCTTCGCCTTGTTCCACTCTTCCTGCAGATCGAGGATCAGAGGCATCAGGGTTTCGGCCACAAAGCGGCCCCCGTAAATGCCGAAGCGGCCGTCTTCGTCGGGACCGGCGCGGAAGGAATTCGGTTTAGGCGTCTCGTTCACTTTCAACTCCCTGAGGTCGTTTCAGGCATACACGCCTGTTCAACCGCATCGAAAAACTCATCGATCATGTCCAGGCTTTTCACACCCGGAGCGCTCTCGACACCGGAAGCGGTATCGACACCCGGAGCCCTGGTCATCGCCAGCGCCTGCCCGACATTGGCCTTGTTGAGCCCGCCTGACAGCATGTAGTCGACGCTGCCGTCAAGCCAGGTGAGCAGACCCCAATCAAAGGAAACGCCATTACCACCCGGTAGTTCAGAGTCTTTGGGCGGCTTGGCGTCGAAAAGGAAGCGGTCGGCAATGCCGATATAGGCCTCAACCCTTTTCAAGTCATCGGCAGTACGGACCGACAACGCCTTGATGACCGGGATGCCATACACCGCCTTGATGGTCAGCACGCGCTCGGGGCTCTCGCTACCGTGGAGCTGCAGCATGTCGGGGCGCAAAAGGGCTACGATTTCATCGAGATCGTCATTGGTTGGATCAACCACGACAGCAACGATCTTCGCCTTGCCACGCGCCGGCTCAGCGAGCTTGCCGGCAATATCGGGCTCAACGTAACGCGGGCTCTTCTGGAAAAAATTGAAGCCGATGTGTGTCGCTCCGCGCTTCAATGCGCGCTCGACAGTCTCAGGCGTCTTCAAACCGCAGATTTTGATATCCGGTCTCATGGCAGCGAAGTGACACGAAACGGGCGAAGAGTCGAGCCAATTTGCAATGCTGGCCGCATTTAACGCGGCGCTTAATCGAAGTCGATCGCGTGCAATTGGCTGCCGTGACGCTTCAGCCAGGACTTCGCCTCTTCCATGTGCGGGCAAAGCCTCTTGCAGAGCGCCCAGAAGTGTGGACCGTGGTTCATTTCCTTCAGATGCGCAACCTCATGGGCGGCGAGGTAATCGATCACCGAAGGTGGCGCCATGACAATGCGCCAGGAGAAGCTCAGATTTCCTTCCGAAGAACAGGAACCCCAGCGGCTGCGGGTATCCTTCATGGAAATCGAGCGGATCGGCGCCTTGATGGAGCCGGCATGCAGGCGCGACAGTCTCTCAAGATCGGCGCGGGCTTCCTTCTTGAGGAAGGTCGCGATGCGCCGGCCGATATGTTCCGACATGCCGCTGACGCGAAGCACCGGTTTGCCGTCCAGCATGACGGCCTCAGTCAGGCCGCGCAAGCTGCCGGTGTGCTCGATGCGATGTCTGATACCGCGAAAGAGAATTTCGCCACCGTCGCGCAGACCCGTATCTGTCGAGAATTTCGCGAGCTTGGTCAGCAGCCAGCCCTGATGCCGATCGAGGAAAGCGTTGACTTCGCGGGCAGCAAGCCCCTTCGGCACCGTCATCTTCAGTGCCCGGCCGCCTGGCTCAATGCGAAGCGTGATCCGGGTTGCCCGATCATGCTGCTTGATCGTCAAGGGCATGAGGCGGCCGGCGACATCGAGCGTCCGCGTTTCGGGCGGCGCCGGTTTTCTTGTCGGGCGGCGGATCTTCGGAAGCGGAAACATAGGGATTTTCTATACGATTCGGCGGAAATCCGCGCAAAGAAAAACCGGCATCGGAAGCGATGCCGGCCGTAGATTTTCTGTGATCACACTTTACGGCGTCTGGTACTCTGCGACTGGACCATTGTCGTCGCGTCTGCCGTTCTTGCGCTCGCGCATGAAGCGGTCGAATTCTTCCTGATCCTTGGCGCGGCGGAGCTCGCGCAGGTAGGAATCGAATTCCTCACGCATTTCATCGAGCTTGCGGCGCTCCTCCTCGATACGATCGAGCTCGGCCTTGCGCCAATCGTCGAAGGCGACGTTGCCCGTCGAGAAATGCGGGCGGTGACGGCCATGCGAACGGCGGCAGCCTGCAAAGAAGCCATCGGTCGCCTGGTTCACGTCACGCTTGAAGCCGCGCAGGCGCTCGCCGAAGATGATGTAGGCAAGCATGGCCAGCCCCAGAGGCCAGAAAACCATGAAGCCAAGGATCATCAAGGCAACGGTAGCCGGAGTCCAATCCGGGCGAAGCAATGCTGACTGGTTCATCGTGCGGTATCCTTGCGTTCAACACCCGACACGATGCCGAGTGCTGGAAAACCAGATGGTTACCGCTGAACCGGCCTTCAAGACGATTTCAGGTTAAATCGGACAAGGCTTTGAATCGATGACATTAAATCAGCGTTTTCTAACTCACACCGATTTGCCGCCCTTGATGACCCGCTGGACCGGTGGTTTCGTCGCACGGGAATGCTGGCGCGTGAAGGAGACGATACGGGGCGCAATCTCGCGGCGGAAGCGGGAACCGTTGAAGACGCCGTAGTGGCCGACATCCGGCTGCAGGTAATGCATGCGCATCTCCTGGGGAATGTTCATGCAGATGGTCTGCGCAGCCTGCGTCTGGCCGACACCCGAGATATCGTCATTCTCGCCCTCGACCGTCAACAAAGCGACGTTGCGGATCGCTGAAGGGTCGATGCGTTTACCGCGATGCATCAGTTCGCCCCTCGGCAGCGCGTGCTTCATGAAGACCTGTTCGACAGTCTGCAGATAGAACTCCGCAGTCAGGTCCATGACGGCGAGATATTCGTCGTAGAAATCACGGTGCTTTTCTGGCTCGCCGTCGTTCTTCACGAGATGCATGAAGAATTCCTTGTGGGCAATCAGATGCCGATCGAGGTTCATCGACATGAAGCCTGAAAGCTGCAGAAAACCGGGATAGACGGGGCGCATGAAGCCCGGTTGCGGCCAGGGCACGTTCATGACAACGTTATCGGCAAACCATTCGAGCGGGCGCTCCTTGGCAAGCTTGTTGACGGCCGTCGGATTGATGCGAGTGTCTATCGGCCCACCCATCAGCGTCATGGACGACGGCGAGAGCGGATCCTTGGCTTCTTCCATGATGGCCGCCGCCGCCAGCACCGGCACCGAGGGCTGACAGACGGCGATGACATGGGTGTCATGACCGAGGAAATGCAGCATCTCGATAACGTAGTCTATGTAATCCGAAAGATCGAAGGTGCCTTCCGTCATCGGCACCATGCGGGCATCGATCCAATCGGTGATGTAGATATCGGCGCTCGGCAGCAATGCCTCGACGGTGCCCCGCAGCAGGGTCGCATAGTGGCCGGACATCGGCGCGACAATGAGAATGCGCGGATCGCCGTTATTGCCGGCCGGCACATCGCGGGAAAAATGCAGAAGGTTACAGAAGGAGCGCGCCCAGACGATTTCCTCGCGCACCGCAACCTTCTTGCCGTCGATCAAAGTTTCGTTGAGCCCGAATTCCGGCTTGCCGTAACGGCGGGTCGTTCGCTCGAACATTTCGAGACTGGCCGAAATAGTGCGGCCCATCGGAGTCTGTGAAAAGGGGTTCAGCGGATTGGAATAGGCAAAACGCATGATATCGGCTGCAGCGCGGAACGGTGCCAACGCTGCATGGTTCAATTCATAAAGCTGGTAGAACATGAAGGGCGCCACCTTTCTCTATCCGGCAAAGACGGCGCCAATTGAAGGGCACCGGGTTCTTTCCGTTAACGCTGGCACATCAACGTAGGCTAACAGGTTTTTGTTGCACAGCAACATAACATTACAATCCGAAAGAAAAATGCCGGAAAATTGATCCCCGGCATTATCTTGGTGCACAAAGTTTAAGCTTTTTAGCCGGAAAAATAGTTAACGATCTGCTACGAAGAGCTGCTTCTGAGTGCCGAGACCTTCGATACCGAGTTCGACGACATCGCCGTCCTTCAGAAAACGCGGCGGCTTCATGCCCATGCCGACACCGGGAGGCGTGCCGGTAGAAATGACGTCACTAGGCTGCAGGGACATGAACTGGCTGAGATAGGAGACCACGAAGGCAACGCCATAGACCATGGTCTTGGTGGAGCCGTCTTGCATCGTCTGCCCGTTGACCTTGAGCCACATGCCGAGGTTCTGCGGATCCTCGACCTCATCCTTGGTGACGAGCCAGGGGCCGATCGGCCCGAAGGTGTCACAAGACTTGCCCTTGGTCCATTGGCCGGAACGCTCGGTCTGGAAGGCGCGCTCGGAGACGTCATTGGAGACGCAGTAGCCGGCAACATAATCCAGGGCCTCGGCTTCGCTCACATATTTGGCGGTCTTGCCGATAACGACACCAAGCTCGACTTCCCAGTCGGTCTTTTCGGAACCGCGCGGAATCTGGACATTGTCGTTCGGGCCGACGATCGCCGACGTTGCCTTCATGAAAATGACGGGTTCGGGGGGCACGGTCGCGCCCGTTTCGGCCGCATGGTCTGAGTAATTCAGGCCGATGCAGATGAATTTTCCGGTGCCGGCAACGCAGGCTCCGATACGGCCAGGGGCCAGTTCCGGCAGGCTCTTCGGATCAAGGGCTGCAATCTTCGCAAGGCCAGCGGGCGTGATCGCTTCGCCGCCGATATCGGCGACATGGGCAGAAAGATCGCGGATCTTGCCATCGGCATCGAGCAGGGCCGGCTTTTCGCGGCCCGCTTCTCCAACGCGCATCAGCTTCATGAATATCCTCCTCATGGAAAGCGGGTGCGCAACCTATGAACGAATTATTCATCGGTGTCATTATGCCTTTCCGCGGAAGCGGTACGCCCGGCTAGAAAATTTCGGTGAGTTGCGGTCCGACGGGAACGATGCGGATGGGATTGAGGCTCTCGATCGAATAATAGCCCCGCTTGATGTGATCGAAATTCACGGTCTCGGCGATGCCGGGCCAATCCAGCATCCGGCGGCAGAAAGCCCTGAGGTTGGCATAATCGGAGAGGCGCCGCAGATTGCATTTGAAGAGGCCGTGATAGGCGATATCAAAACGCACCAGCGTGACGAACAGGCGAATATCGGCTTCCGTCGGATGGTCAGCAAAAAGGAAGCTGCGTCCCTCAAGCTGCGGTTCGATCCAGTCGAGGCATGCGAAGACCTCCGCAAAAGCCTCCTCATACGCGATCTGCGTCGTCGCAAAGCCAGTGCGATAGACACCGTTGTTCAGTGACGGATAAATGCGCTCGTTGAAGGCATCTATCTCGCTGCGCCGAGCGGCCGGATAGAGATCAATGTCGCCATCCGCGAGATCACCAAAGCCGCTGTTCAACATGCGCAGGATATCGGAGGATTCGTTGTTGACGATCGTTGCGCGCTTCTTGTCCCAGAGAACTGGGACCGTCGCTCGCCCGGTGAAATCGGGATCCGCCTTGGTATAGATCTCATGCATATAGGTGGCGCCGTTCAACTCATCCGCAGTCGCGCCGGGATAATCGCCAAAACGCCAGCCCTGCTTGCTGAGCGCCGGTTCGACGATCGAAACCGAAACGGCGTCTTCAAGCCCCTTGAGCTTGCGGCCGATCAGCGTGCGCGAAGCCCAGGGGCAGATATAGGCAACATAGAGATGGTAGCGCCCTGCCTCGGCGGCAAAACCACCCTCGCCCGTCGGACCCGCGCTGCCGTCAGGCGTCACCCAGCTGCGGAAGCTCGATATCTGACGGACGAAACCACCCTTCTCGTCCTTCGCCTGGACCGGCTGCCAGTCTTCGGTCCATTTCCCATTCACCAGCATGCCGTATTTCCTGATCGATCGGATTTGACGCTGCTTTACCGGGAGTTCCTCGCGCGCGTAAGGCCAGTTTCTGGAAACAGATTGTGCACTGGCTGCGACCAAACTCTGCTTGCCAAGCAAGCGAGCGCGGAAATATCACTTAAGTGATCTCCGCGATGGAATCCCCGTCCATCGCCAACTTCCGGAAGCCAGTATGACGAAAGCCAATAGCCGCGAATCCGAATATGCAATCGATCCGATGTTTCTCGACCGCTGGTCGCCCCGCGCCTTTACCGGCGAGATCATCGAAGAGGCTCAGCTGCTGACACTGCTCGATGCCGCACACTGGGCACCGTCCTCCGCAAACATGCAGCCGTGGCGGTTCCTCTATGCATTGAAGGGCTCCGAGCATTGGGAAGAATTCGTGAGCCTGCTCGTCGAATCCAACCAGGAATGGGCGAAGAACGCTTCGGCGCTGATCTTTGTGGTCTCGCGCAGCTTCAACGGCGCTCGCAGCGAGGGACGCTCAAGCTATACGCACTCTTTCGATGCTGGGACAGCCTGGGGCCATCTTGCCATGCAAGCCCGTATTTCCGGCTTCTATGCCCATGGCATGGGCGGCATCAAGCATGACGAGATCAAGGAAAAGCTTGGTGTTCCCGATGGCTATCGCGTCGAAGCCGGCATTGCCGTCGGTCGCATCGCCGACAAGAACACCCTTTCCGAGCGCAACCGCGAGCGCGAATTTCCGAGCCAGCGCAAGCCGCTTTCGGAAGTCGCCTTCAACGGTCATTTCATCGGCAACGATTGATTACAAATAAAAAGCCCCGCAAGCCTGATGGCTGCGGGGCTCTTTCGTGAGCGGTTTCGGTCAGATATCGAGGTTTGCGACGCTCAGTGCATTTTCCTGGATGAATTCGCGGCGTGGCTCGACCTCATCGCCCATCAAACGAGCAAAGAGACCGTCGGCATCGGTCGCATCGCTGACCTTTACCTGCAGCAGGGAGCGAACGTTCGGATCGAGCGTCGTTTCCCAAAGCTGCTCGGCATTCATTTCGCCAAGACCCTTGTAGCGCTGCATTGTCAGGCCCTTGCGACCACTTGCAAAAATTGCATCGAGCAAAGCGCGAGGGCCGGAAATTTCCTGATCCCCGTCCCGCCGGCTCAGTGCGGGCGGTATCTGATAGATTTCTTTCATGCGCGGCGTGAGCTGGTCGATAAGGCGAGCATCCTGGGAACCGATCAGTGCCATATCGAGCACAATGACTTCCTTGACGCCGCGGACCATGCGCTCCAGACGAATGCCGCCCTCGCTGGTGAGGCTGCCTTCCCAACCACGTTCAGTTTCCTCGGCGATAATATCGAGGCGCTTGGCCACTTCTATCGCCAGTTCCTGAGCGCGTTCGGCATTGCTGACCAGTTCAGCATTGAGCGCGCCGGCAATGGCTGCCTGCTCGACGACCGCGCGATTGTAACGCGAATGCAGGTTATCGAGCAGTGCACGCAGACGCAGGGCATCGTGAATGACCTCGTTCAGGTCCTGCCCGACGCGGACCTCACCGCTGGCGAGCTTCAGCGCCGCGTCATCGAGACCCTGGCCGATCAAATAGTCTTCCAATGCCTTTTCATTCTTGACGTACTGCACCGACTTGCCGCGCGAGACCTTATAGAGCGGTGGCTGGGCGATATAGAGATGGCCGCGTTCGATCAGTTCCGGCATCTGGCGGAAGAAGAAGGTAAGCAGCAGCGTGCGGATGTGGGCGCCATCGACGTCAGCGTCCGTCATGATGATGATCTTGTGATAACGCAGCTTTTCGGCGTTGAATTCGTCCTTGCCGATGCCGGTGCCGAGTGCAGTGATCAGCGTGCCGATTTCCTGGCTCGACAGCATCTTGTCGAAACGGGCGCGTTCGACATTCAGGATCTTGCCACGCAACGGCAGGATCGCCTGATTTTCGCGCGAGCGCCCCTGCTTGGCCGAACCGCCTGCCGAGTCGCCCTCGACGAGGAAAACTTCGGACTTGGCCGGATCACGCTCGGAGCAATCGGCAAGCTTCCCAGGAAGCGAAGCAATATCGAGCGCACCCTTGCGGCGCGTCAATTCGCGCGCCTTGCGGGCGGCTTCGCGGGCAGCAGCGGCTTCGACGACCTTGCCGACGAGAACCTTGGCTTCACCGGGATGTTCTTCGAGCCAGGTGCTGAGCGCCTCGTTGACCAGGCTTTCGACAACCGGACGCACTTCCGAGGAAACGAGCTTATCCTTGGTCTGCGACGAGAATTTTGGATCCGGCACCTTTACCGACAGGACGGCGGTCAGGCCTTCGCGGCAGTCATCACCGGTCAGTGTCACCTTTTCCTTCTTGGTGATGCCAGAGGTATCGGCATAGGAGGTGATCTGGCGTGTCAATGCGGCGCGGAAACCGGCCATATGCGTGCCGCCATCGCGCTGGGGAATGTTATTGGTAAAGCAGAGCACGTTCTCGTGGTAGCTATCGTTCCACCACATGGCGACTTCGACGGTAATGCCGTCCTTCTCGCCGCGGATCGCGACCGGCTTTTCGACGAGCGGCTTCTTGGCGCGATCGAGATAGGAGACGAAGGCCTCGAGGCCGCCGTCATACATCATCTCTTCCTGCTTGATGTCGGAATGACGCTTGTCCGTCAGCAGGATGCGGACGCCGGAATTGAGGAAGGCCAGTTCACGCAGGCGGTGCTCAAGCGTGCCATAATCGAACTCCGTCATGGTGAAGGTTCCGGAGCTCGGCATGAAGCTAACTTCCGTGCCGGTCTCGTTACCGGCTTCGCCGGTCACCTTCAGCGGCGCATCGGCAACGCCGTGGGTGAAGCTCATCTCATGGATCTTGCCGTGGCGGCGAATCTTCAGCTTCAGCCACACCGAGAGCGCGTTGACGACCGAAACGCCGACGCCATGCAGACCACCCGAAACCTTGTAGGAATTCTGGTCGAACTTACCGCCGGCATGCAGCTGGGTCATGATGACTTCGGCAGCCGATACGCCTTCGCCGCTATGGATATCCGTCGGAATGCCGCGGCCATTATCCGTCACAGTCACCGAACCATCAGGATTAAGCGAAACGGTAACGATATCGGCATGACCGGCGAGCGCTTCGTCGATCGCGTTATCAACGACTTCGTAGACCATATGGTGAAGGCCGGAGCCGTCGTCGGTATCGCCGATATACATGCCGGGGCGCTTGCGCACGGCATCAAGGCCTTTCAGAACCTTGATGGAATCTGCGCCATATTCGGTATTTACGCCGTTTTCCGTCGCGGGTGCATCGGTCATTCTGTCGAGATTTTCCCTGTTGTCGTCAGCAACGGCGCGCCTTGCGAATCACCGGCTTTTTCAATGTTGAATATAGGTTTTTTGCAGCGAGTTCCCAATGGCAAGGCCCTAAAACAAGGCATAAATCAGGGGATTATGACGCTTTTCCGTCCCCTTTGCCGCCATTTTCAAGAAACGCCGATAGCCGGGCGATATCGGTGCTGTCAAGGTTGCGAATTCGCTTGGCAAGGCGATTGGCGAATTCGGTATATTCGGGCGGCAGGCCCGAAGTATCCACGATCACACGCGGATCAGAAGAGCCTGCAACGAGGAAGAGTTCCTCCGCCTCATCCCAGATGATGTTGAAGTAGCCGGCGATGCGCTGCAGGAGATCGAAGCTCGGCACGCCGCGCCTTCCATGCTCGAGCGCCGAGAGATAGGCAGGCGAAACATTCAGGGCGGCCGCCATCTGTTTCTGCGTCACGCCCTTGCGGGCGCGCAGCTTGCGGACTGCTTCAGCAAACGGCGTCACGACGTTTCTCCGGAGCGCCGGGAGAGGCGGATATAGAGCGCACCCTCGCCACCATGATGCTGGGCCGCCGACTCATAGGACGAAATCAGAAAGCGGAATTCCGGCTTGGAGAACCAGAGCGGCACGGCACGTTTCAAGGCGCCTTCGCTACCCATGGAGCTACCCTTGCCAGTAATGACGAGAACATGCCGCATACCGCGCTCATGAGCCCGGATCAGGAAATCGAGCAAGAAAGAATGTGCTTCGCTCTGCACCATGCCGTGAAGGTCGATGCGCGCTTCCAGTGCCAGTTTGCCCTTTGCGATCTTGCGCTTGACCGGCCGCTCCAGCGGATGGTGGACGCCCGATGGCTGTTTTGCGGGCATTTGCGGTGCTGGCTGCTGCAGATGAGGTGAAGCCGTCTTCTGCTTTTCGGCCTTTTCCTGTTCGGCCGCTGCTTCGGCTTCCAGCAGGAATGCGTCGAGCGCGGTCAGCTCATCCGTCTTGCCAGGCATAGGCCGGGTGCTGCGGGCTACCCTGCCCCAGAGGATTCTTTCGTCCGAGCTGAGCTTGCGGTCCTTCGCCATCAGAGGAACCTCGCTGCAGCGGTATTCGGAATGAGAATTACAAAATCGGCATCGTTGCGCACCGTCCCTGCCAGTTCTCCCGCAGCATAACCCGAACCGGTGAAAATGTCGCCGCGTGCGGGGCCGACGATTGCCGAACCGGTGTCCAGGGCCAGCATCAGCCGCTGAAACGGCTTGCCGCCATCAAGATGCGTCAGGCTTTCGGAGCGGATGAAGAATGGAAAGCCGAAAGTATGGACCAGGCGGTCAACAGCGAGCGAGCGACCCGCAAGCAATGGTACCTTCGCTGCGGCGATCGGCCCCGCATTCGGATCGTCCACCGGCGCTTCCCGAAAGAAGATATAGGAGCGGTTATGCCAGAGGATTTCGTCGACCTGGTCCGGATGGGCAGCGAGCCAGGCGCGGATTGACTGCATGGATATGTCGGCGCGGTCAATTTCGCCACGGTCGATCAGCAGCTTGCCGATGGCCGAGAACGGATGGCCGGCTTTGGCGGCATAGGTGATACGTCCGATGCTGCCATCCGGATAACGCAGACGAGCGGCGCCTTGGACATGGACGAAAAAAAGATCGGCCTTCGATTTCGCCCAGGCGATCTCAAGACCGCAGCCTTCGAGATAGCCCTGATCGATGTCACGACGATCCGGATAGGCATCGATCAGCCCGTCACGCAACCGCCCGAATACGTAAGAACCATCGAGCTTGCCTGGACGATTTTGATCATCGAGGTCGATGAGGTCCTCCGGGCGCCGGTAGATGGGAAAACGGTAGGTCGCATCCTGTCTGTCGGAAACGTCGATTTCCGGTTCGTAGAAGGCAGTGACGAAACCACTGACGCCGTCGGCCCGGACAATCCGGAACGGCTGACAGTGCTTTTCAAAAAAGGCGCGGGCTTCCTCTGCCGAGGACGGACGAAACGCCTCTGCTTCCTCCAGCAATGGAAGAAGATCGGCTGAACTCAGCCCCAGCGAACCGGTACGATAAGGGTTCGTTTCGGAAATATGACGGCGACAGCTAGCCATGACTTCAAAAAGGCTGGAGGGATCGTCATCCCTCCAGCCTTCCATTGCGTCGAAACTGACTGCCTGAAGGGCAAAGCCGGCTGCGTCACTCATGTTCCGATTCGGTCGCGACGAGTTTCCAGTTGGGGTCTCGCGATCGCGTATCGCGAGCGAAGGTCCAGAGGTCGTTGACCTCGGCGACATTTTCGGCATCGCCGTCGATCAGTGCGTCGCTCTTGTCGTAAGTCGCTGAGATCAGCTGGCTGATGATGCGCACGGTAATCTGCGCCTCGCTGCCCTTGGTCTCGGCATGGGTAATCTCGGCCTTGTCGATACCCACGAAGGTGGACTTCATCTTCTCGCCTTTGTTTTCGCGATCGCTGATCGCCGCGTCGAAGCCGTCATAGACTTCCCGGGAGAGAAGATTCTTCAGCGTTTTACGGTCTCCATCGGCAAAGGCCATGACAATCATCTCGTAGGCCATGCGGGCGCCATTCAAGAATTCCTTGGGGTCGAAGGAGGCATCGGCTCGGTTGAGCGCTCGCAACGATTCGTTCAGCGGCGTGCCGGCCGGTGCGAAAGCGTCGATGGCGGAAAAGCGATCTTCCTCTTCGCCATTCGCATCGCGTCGTGGCAGAGTTACGACCTTGCCGGCATCGGCGGTATCGTTCTGCGCGGCGTCCCGTGGCGTATAGAGATCACGCGGCGGCTTCTCATTTCCGGTGCGACGTCCAAGAACGGACCGAAGCTGAAAGAAAATCAGCACCGCCGCCACCAAGAAAAATAAAGTGATGAAGTCGTTTGAACTCATATCCCGCCGTTCGCTGTTAACATCCCTAATATCTAACCCCATATAGTCCGGCTATACGAATGATTCAAATCATGGCTGGTATCTTCGCCAGTGCCAAGAGGAGCCCGAGCCACTCGGGATAAAGAGATGCGTTTTTCCATGCTGCCGGTTTTCGGGCTGCTTCTGCCGCTTGCCGAGATCGCCGGCTTCGTGATTGTCGGCCGCGCAGTTGGACTTGCCGCGACGCTGGCGCTTGTCGTGCTGGGCTTTGTCGTCGGTTCATTCCTCTTGCGCCGGCAAGGTATCAGCATCCTGCGTCGCATGTCCGCCGAGGGGCGCAGCGGTACCATGCCTGGACGGGAATTGCTCAATCCGGCGATGACCGTAATCGCCGCGCTGCTCTTCATCATCCCGGGCTTTCTCTCGGATATACTGGCGATCCTGCTTCTTATCCCGCAGGTTCGCAATCTGCTTTGGCGGTCGATCGCAAAGCGTTTCGTTGTCGTTGGCACGGCCGGCGGCGGTTTTTCGGCGTCCTCGCGTCCGGATTTTCGAGGCCGGCCAGACAAGTCGGGCGATTCAAAGGTGGTCGATCTCGATGAAGAGGACTATCATCGCGAGCCGAACGGCAAGTCGCCCTGGTCCGGCAAACAGCTCGGTGACTGATGCGGCGGCGTATTAACTGCGCCGGAGGCCCAGGGTTGTAAGCCTATCCCCGAAATGTTAGATGGCGGCACCATTCAATGCCCCTCGAGGAAAAGCCCATGGCAGACGATAACAGCAGCAACGGCGCAGCGAGCCCGACCCTTTCGATCCTTGCCCAATACGTCAAGGATCTTTCCTTCGAAAACCCGGGCGCACCGCGCTCGCTTCAGGCCCGCGACAAGGCACCGGCGATCAACATCAATGTGAACGTCAACGCTAACCCGTTGTCCGAAACGGATTTCGATGTCGTGCTGTCGCTGATCGCTGAAGCCAAGGAAGGCGATAAGACGGTATTCCATACCGAGCTCGTCTATGGCGGTGTCTTCCGCGTTGCCGGCTTCCCGCAGGAGCACATGCTGCCGGTTCTCTTCATCGAATGCCCGCGCATGCTCTTCCCGTTCGCCCGCCAGATCATTGCCGACGTCACCCGCAACGGCGGCTTCCCGCCGCTGATGATCGATCCGATCGATTTCGCGCAGATGTTCGCGCAGCGCGTTGCCGAAGAGCAGGCTCGCTCCAAGGTTCAGGCCGTTCCGAACTGAGCGGCTCTCACAGGCTGGATATTCAAATGCCCGGGCAAAAAACCCGGGCATTTTTGTTTCAGTCGAATTGATCGTATTTGGACCAGACTGCCTTCTGTCCAAGTTTGGCGATCAAGGCGTTGTGGGCTTCGGCTTCCTCTTCGCTCAATCGCGGCGCCAGCGGCCGCGGCCGCTCGATGATGGTGGCGACGATAACCTCTTCCACCGCGACTTCACCCGTGCGCTGGCTTGCGGGACCCGAAAGACCGAGTGCTGCCTGCCGACCGCCGATCATCTCGATATAAACTTCGGCCAGAAGCTCGGAGTCGAGAAGGGCGCCGTGTTTCGTCCGGTGCGAATTGTCGATGCCGTAACGACGGCACAACGCATCGAGCGAGTTTGGACCCATAGGATGCTTACGGCGGGCAAGCGAGAGCGTATCGACGACCCGATCCGGCAGGATGGGTGGCAAGCCGATCCGGGCTAGTTCGGAGTTGACGAAACCCATATCGAAGGTGGCGTTGTGGGCGATCCATTTGCCGTCGCCGAAAAATTCCAGGATCTGGTCGACGACATCAGCAAAGGGCGGTTTGTCCTTCAGAAATTCGTCAGTGATGCCATGCACGGCGAGCGCATCCGGATGAACCTTCTGGTCACCCGGATTGACGAAAAGATGGATCGTCCTTCCTGTCGGAAAATGGTTGAGGAGTTCGATGCCGCCGATTTCAATGATGCGGTCCGAGCGATTGTCGAGGCCGGTGGTTTCCGTATCGAAAATGATTTCACGCATGCGGGGCTTCGTCCTTCGCTATCCGCTTCTTCAGGTCGGCGATGATATCTGCCACTTGTTCCCTTGCCACCTCGATGTCGTGGCCGCTGTCCACGACGTAGTCAGCCCGGCGGCGTTTTTCCGCATCGGGTGTCTGGCGAGAGAGAATCATATTGAATTTTTCTTCCGTCATGTTCGGACGTGCAAGCACTCTCCGTCGCTGAATCTGTGGATCGGCGCTGACGACGACAATAACATCAACCCTCTGTTCGGCGCCGGTCTCGAAAAGCAGGGGTATATCGAGCACTACCATATCTGCCCCCGCGTCCTCCTGCCGCGCCAGGAATTCACTCTCCCGCCTGCGCACCAGAGGGTGGACGATTTGTTCAAGCCGCTTGAAACCAGCCGGGTCCTGAGCGAGCTGGCGGCCAAGTTCCTGACGATCAACAACACCGTTTTTCATCGTGCCGGGGAAAGCCGCATCGACCAAAGGGGCTGCCTCGCCAGCATAGAGATCATGGACGACCGCATCGGAATCGTTAACCGGAACACCAGCTTCCGCAAAGAGCTTCGCCGTCGTCGACTTGCCCATTCCGATGGAACCGGTGAGGCCGATCTTCAGCATCAGTGTTTTTCCATATCCGCTATTATCAGAGCCCGCAGCGTTTCATCGACGACGGGCCGTTTGCCGAACCATTTTTCAAATCCCGGCACGGCCTGATGCAATAGCATGCCAAGGCCATCGACAATGGCGAAACCTTGCTCCTCCGCCTGAGCGAGGATCGGCGTTTTCAGCGGCACATAGACAATGTCGGTAACGACAGCATCCGGGGCCAGCGGCGAAAAGTCGATCACCGGTGCCGCATCCCCATCCATCCCAAGAGACGTAGTGTTGATGAATAGTCCGGCCCCTTTCATCACTTCGCCGATAGCCGCCATCGGATGGGCATGGACCTTCGGGCCGAAGCGGTCGGCCAGTTCCCGCGCCCGCTCGACCGTGCGATTGACGACGTGGATTTCGCTGAAACCTCGGTCACGGACGGCCTGGATGACCGCTCGGCTCGCACCGCCGGCGCCAAAGATCACGACCCTATCGTGCCGGTCCCAGCCGGGATGGCGTTCATCGAGATTAGCAGTGAAGCCGCGGCCATCCGTGTTGGTGGCGACAAGTTTTCCGTCCTCCAGCCACAGCGTATTCGAGGCGCCGAGTTCTTCCGAGAGTTCATCGGGCTCATCGGCCAATTTGAAGGCCAATTCCTTGTGAGGGATTGTGACGTTGCCGCCGATGAAACCAGCGCTACCGTCTCGCAGGGAGGCGATAAAATTCGCAAAGGCTTCCGGGGCGACCTCATGGGCGCGGTAACTGCCGGGCAGATTGAGCGCCTTTAGCCAGTGACCGTGGATCAGCGGTGAGCGCGAGTGCCTGACTGGAAAGCCCGTGACAAACGCTTTCGGCCCTAGTGTTTCACGTGAATCATCCATCGATCGCTTCCAGTTCCCGGAGTTTTGCAAGGAGCGGTAACATCGGTAGGCCAAGGATCGTGAAATAGTCGCCGTCGATTTTCTCGAATAGCTGGATCCCCTCCCCCTCCAATTGATAGGCCCCGACACTCGCCAGTGCCTTTGCACCGACGCGTTCCAGATGACGCGCGATGAAATCGTCCGTCAGCGGTCGCATCGTCAGTTCGGCGTGCGCGACGTGCCGCCACAAGACTTCACCGTTTCTGACAATGGCGATCGCGCTGTTCAGGCGATGTGTCTTGCCTGCAAGCACACGCAGATGATTGGCAGCATCGGTCATATCTTCCGGTTTGTGAAAAACCTGAGAGCCGAGTGACATCGTCTGGTCCGAGCCGATGATCAGCGCGGCGCTGAAGCGCCGGCTGACATATTCCGCTTTTGCCTCCGCCAGAACGAGCGCTACTTCATCCGGCGTCGCCCCGGATTTTTCCAACGGCGCTTCTATTGCCCGCTCGTCGATCTGAGCAGCATGCGCTTCGAAAGCGAGGCCGGCATTTTCCATCAGCATGCGGCGGAACGGGCTCGACGATGCAAGAACGAGCTTCGGTGTCATCCAGGTCCTCGACAACAATTCAGTTGTTCAGCGCTTAACGCAGCTTCGGCCGCAGGGCAACGATGGCCGCCGCCGTTTCCTCGATCGAGCGCCGCGTCACATCGATCATCGGCCAATTATGCCGGGCACAGAGGGAGCGTGCATATTTCAGCTCCTCCGAGATTGCCGCCCGGTCGGTATAATGCTCACGGTCGAAACCGGGTGTCGTTCCGAGCAGGCGATTTTCCCGAACTTGGGAAATCCGGTCGGTGGTGGCGATGAGGCAGACGATCAGGGGTCTGGTTGCAGTCAGCAGACCCTCGGGCAAAGGCACGCCATAAACGATCGGTATGTTCGCCGTCTTGATGCCACGGTTTGCAAGATAGATGCTGGTTGGCGTTTTTGACGTGCGGCTGATCCCGACGATGACGACATCGGCCTCATTATAGTCTTCATGCATCTGACCGTCATCGTGATCCATGGTGAAGTTCAGGGCCTCGATACGCGCAAAGTATCCAGCGTTCATGACATGCTGGGCGCCGACGCGGCGCCTTGACGGCGCACCGAGATAGATCTGGAACGCACCGATGACCGGCTCCAGGACATTGACGGATGCCACACCCATTTCCGCGCAGCGCTCATCGATGAGGCTTGCGAGTTCGCGGTCGACGATCGTGTAGAGCACGATGCCGGGTTCATTGTCGATCGCCTGGAGAACCGGCATCAATTGCTTGCGGTTGCGGATCAGCGGATAGACATGCTCGATTGGCTGGGCGGACTTGAATTGCGCTGATGCAGCCCGGCCAGCCGAGATCAGAGTCTCCCCGGTGGAGTCAGAAATCAGATGCAGATGGAAGAAGTTGGTTCTGTTCTCCACGCTATTTTCCGCTGCCTGTTGAAAAGACTGGATAGCGAAGAGCTAATGGGCGGGCCGGGATCGAGGCAAGGGAAAACATGTCCCCTTTTCCACATTCCGGATTTGGCGATGTCATATTGCATCAGCTTGTGGATGATGGGGACTTTAACCAAAGGTCCCGTCGGGATTCACAGCTTATCCACAGCAAGGGTTTCAAATGACATCTAGTGAAACCTCTGGAATCGCTGTCTGATTCGAATTTTCCCTGGTTTTGGGAATCAAACGGCGTTTTCTGTGCGGGCTATTCGTGTCCGCCGTGACAAATAGCGCTGTCCGTGGATGGATTTTAATCCTTGATAGACACCGACTCTAAGAAATAGAAACCTTTTAAATATCTTTGGATTTTTATAGGGAAGAAGCGCTTGAGCGAAATGCGCCGGAAAATCATGCGGGTTCTCGACGGTGAAACGCTGACCCCACCTCCTCTCTGGCTGATGAGACAGGCAGGCCGGTATCTGCCGGAATACAGAGAAACACGCGCCAAGGCAGGAAGTTTCCTCGATCTCTGTTATTCGCCGGACTATGCCGTAGAGGTTACGCTCCAGCCGATACGGCGCTACGGCTTTGATGCTGCCATCCTGTTTTCAGACATCCTGGTCATTCCTGATGCGATGAAGCGCAATGTGCGTTTCACCGAGGGACATGGTCCGGAAATGGATCCGATCGATGAGAGGGGTATTGCCGGCCTGGATGGAGAGAATGTCGTCGGTTACCTGCAGCCGGTGCTGGAGACGGTGAGGCGTCTGAGGAAAGAGCTTCCTTTGGAGACGACGCTTCTCGGTTTCTGCGGAGCGCCGTGGACGGTGGCTACCTATATGATTGCCGGTCACGGCACGCCGGACCAGGCGCCTGCCCGTCTCTTTGCCTACAGGCATCCGCGTGCTTTCGAGCATTTGCTGATGCTGCTTGCCGATGTTTCGGCCGACTATCTCGTGGCGCAGATCGATGCGGGCGCTGATGCGGTGCAGATCTTCGATTCTTGGGCCGGTGTTCTCGGAGAGAGAGAATTCGAGGCTTTTGCTATTCGACCCGTTGCTCGCATGATTGCTTCCATCAAGGCGCGGCGGCCGCAGGCGCGGATCATCGCCTTTGCCAAGGGTGCGGGCTACATGCTGAAGACCTATCGGCAAAAGACAGGCGCTGATGCGATCGGGCTCGACTGGTCCGTCCCGCTCGCTTTTGCGGCCGAGCTGCAGAAGGACGGACCGGTGCAGGGCAATCTCGATCCGATGCGGGTTGTGGCTGGCGGTCGTTCGTTGGAGGAAGGTATCGACGACATTCTTCAGGTGCTTGGAAATGGACCGCTGATCTTCAATCTCGGTCATGGCATCACACCGCAGGCAGATCCGGAGAATGTACGCCTGCTCGTCGAGCGTGTGCGTGGCGCGGGGGCCGCGTGATGGAAAAGCAGACGGATCAAAAGCCGGGTGCCTATGCCCGCCGCCGGGCGCATTTTGCGCTGATCTTCTTTGCTCTTCTGGCCGTCGGGCTCTTCGTCTGGAACCCCGACAATCTCTATCTCTGGATCAAGGCCCTCCACATCATCGCGGTGATCTCGTGGATGGCCGGGCTTTTCTACATGCCCCGGCTTTTCATCTACCATACGGATGCGGAACCCGGCTCTATTCAGTCCGAGACCTTCAAGGTGATGGAGCGCCGGCTGCTCAGGATCATCATGAACCCGGCCATGATGCTGACCTGGGTCCTCGGTCTTTATCTCGCCTGGTCGGTCTATGATTTTCAGGGGGGCTGGCTGCACGCAAAGATCGGGTTGGTTGTCCTTCTGACCATTGTCCATGTCTTTTTCAGCAGGGCTGTGCGGGCCTTCGAACGGGATGAGAACCGTCGCTCGGCCCGTTACTGGCGCTTCATGAATGAGGCGCCGACGGTGTTGATGATCCTCATCGTGATCCTTGTCGTGGTGAAGCCTTTTTGATGCCAGGGGCGGTGCGGGTTAAATTTCAGTCATTTTAAGCAGCCCTCTTGCGGGCCGGGTTCCGACTCGCTATTTTCCGCCCATCTCATCTTCGTGGCATGTGTGTAGAGTTCAGTCGCCTGCGAGCCCTTTCGCAGTACCGAATACGACCCAACATCGCCTTTCCCCTTCTAAAATAAAGAGTATTGGTCACTTCATGGCTGAAATGAAGCTTCAGGAACTTAAGAGTAAATCCCCGACGGATCTTCTGGCTTTTGCCGAATCGCTCGAGGTGGAGAATGCGAGCACGATGCGCAAGCAGGAGCTCATGTTTGCAATCCTCAAGGTTCTTGCCAGTCAGGATATCGAAATTATCGGCGAAGGCGTCGTTGAAGTCCTGCAGGATGGTTTCGGGTTTCTTCGCTCCGCAAATGCCAACTATTTGCCCGGCCCGGACGATATCTACATCTCCCCTTCCCAGATCCGTCGTTTTTCACTGAAGACCGGTGATACGGTCGAGGGTCCGATCCGTGGTCCGAAGGAGGGCGAACGTTATTTCGCGCTTCTAAAGGTCAATACGATCAACTTTGACGATCCGGAAAAGATCCGTCACAAGGTCCACTTCGACAACCTGACGCCGCTCTATCCGAACGAGCGTTTCAAGATGGAACTTGATGTTCCAACCTCCAAGGATCTTTCGCCGCGTGTCATCGATCTCGTGGCGCCTCTTGGTAAAGGCCAGCGCGGTCTGATCGTTGCTCCGCCGCGTACGGGTAAAACGGTTCTCCTGCAGAACATCGCTCATTCGATCACCGCGAATCACCCGGAATGCTACCTGATCGTCCTGCTGATCGACGAACGTCCGGAAGAAGTCACGGACATGCAGCGGTCGGTCCGCGGAGAAGTCATTTCTTCCACATTCGATGAGCCGGCGGTCCGGCATGTCCAGGTCGCCGAAATGGTGATCGAAAAGGCCAAGCGTCTTGTGGAACACGGCCGCGATGTCGTCATCCTGCTCGATTCCATCACTCGCCTTGGTCGCGCCTACAACACCGTCGTTCCTTCTTCAGGTAAGGTTCTGACCGGTGGTGTTGACGCGAATGCCCTGCAGCGCCCGAAGCGGTTCTTCGGCGCGGCACGTAATATCGAAGAAGGTGGTTCGCTGACCATTATCGCGACGGCGCTCATCGACACCGGCAGCCGCATGGACGAAGTCATCTTCGAAGAGTTCAAGGGTACCGGTAACTCGGAAATCGTTCTCGACCGCAAGGTTGCCGATAAGCGTATCTTCCCGGCCATGGATATTCTCAAGTCAGGGACCCGCAAGGAAGATCTGCTCGTTCCGCGGCAGGATCTGCAGAAGATCTTCGTCCTGCGCCGTATCCTTGCTCCCATGGGCACGACTGATGCAATCGAATTCCTCATCGACAAGCTGAAGCAGACGAAGAATAATGGTGATTTCTTCGACTCGATGAATACCTGATCATTAGCCGGATTCCTCAGATCGAGGCTGGTGAGTCGTTATGCGACCGCCAGCCTTTTTCTGTTTTAGATTGATCTGGAAGCGAACTGATAGGCTGAAGACCGTATGGAAACGTGGAACGACACCATATTCGCTCTTTCAAGCGGCGCTCCGCCGTCAGGCGTGTCTGTTGTTCGTGTCAGTGGCCCGCAAACCCGTTTTATCCTGGAAGATCTGATCGGCGGAGTTCCGTCACCAAGATCTGCCGCCTACCGAACGATTCGGACTCGGAACGGTTTGACGATCGATTCTGGACTGGTTCTCTTTTTTCCGGGTCCGGCGTCTTTCACCGGAGAGGATTCCGCAGAGTTCCAGGTCCACGGTTCGAAAGCGGTCATATCAGCTCTTTTGAGAGAACTAGCATCGTTTCAGCAAACCCGACTTGCGATGGAAGGAGAGTTCAGCCGCCGTGCCTTTGAAAATGGCAAACTTGATCTCGTTGAGGTCGAGGGACTAGCGGACCTTATTGCGGCCGAGACTGAAATGCAGCGTCGTCTGGCACTTGAGCAGAGTTCAGGTGGTCTGTCGCGCCTATATGATTCGTGGGCGGAACGAATTACGCGTTCTCGAGCGCTGATCGAGGCGGAACTTGATTTTCCGGACGAGGATGATGTTCCTGGATCTGTTTCCGATCAAGTCTGGACGTCGCTGGCAGAGCTCCGGAGAGAAATGGAAGATCATCTTTCCCATGCGGAAATGGGAGAGATCGTCCGCGATGGTTTTAAGGTCGTTATTGCCGGCGCGCCCAATGCTGGTAAGTCCAGCTTGATGAATTGGTTTGCGCAAAGGGATGTGGCAATCGTTACCGATATCGCGGGGACGACCCGTGATGTTCTCCATGTGGATATCAATCTGAATGGGTATCTGGTTAAGCTCTATGATACGGCGGGCCTGCGAGACACAGTCGATATCGTGGAGCAGGAAGGTATCAAGAGAGCACAGATGGCGCTGACCAATGCCGATCTCGTCCTCTTTCTGGCTGATATGGGTTCGGCGCTACCGGTGGATCCTGCCGACTTGGAGCGCGCCTCATCGCATGTTATTGTCGGCACTAAGTGCGATCTGTATCCTTCGGTCGATTCCTATGACCTTCAGATTTCCACAATGACGGGTGAGGGTCTTCCGGAGCTTCGGGACTATGTTTCTTCCTTTATCGAACGGAAGTTTGGGGGATTATCCTTATCCGTCCCGACACGAGGGCGGCATAAAGATTCACTCTCGAAATGTTTGAGCGCCCTATCAGCGGCAATCGATCAGGCAGAGCAGAGTTTGGAGATCAGGGCGGAATCTTTGAGGCTCGCAGGTGATCATTTGGGGCGTATCACCGGACGCGTTGACGTCGAAGATCTTCTTGGCGTCATCTTTTCGGAGTTCTGTATCGGAAAATGATTCACGTGGAACATTCGATGCGACCGAACGGGGATAGTTTCACGTGAAACCTTTTGGAGTTGCGCATGAGCGCTAGTAACTATGATGTTATCGTGATCGGTGGTGGCCATGCCGGATCGGAGGCGGCCGCTGCGGCTGCAAGAATGGGTGCGAAAACCGCTCTGATCACACATCGCCGCGATACGATCGGTGTCATGTCCTGCAATCCGGCCATTGGCGGGCTTGGCAAAGGACATCTCGTGCGTGAGATCGATGCGATGGACGGTCTCATGGGCCGCGTTGCTGACGCGGCGGGCATCCAGTTTCGTATGTTGAATAAGAAGAAAGGTGCAGCGGTTCGCGGCCCGCGCACGCAAGCCGATCGCAAGCTTTATCGTCTCGCGATGCTGGATGCGATTGAGGCCATCGAAAACCTTGAGATAATCGAAGGCGACGCATTTGACTTAGATATAAGGGATAATCGAGTCGCTGGCGTAATAATGAAGGATGGAAGGCTTTTCGCGAGCCCTTCCGTCGTTATCACCACAGGCACATTCCTACGGGGGCTTATCCATATAGGAAACGAGAAGACCCCTGCTGGCCGCACGGGGGAGCCGCCTTCCCTGGGGCTTTCGGTGACGTTCGGGCGCTTGGGCTTGAAATTGGGTCGACTGAAGACGGGGACGCCAGCGCGCCTGAATGGAAAAACGATCGATTGGGATTCGGTTGGGCGCCAGGCAGCGGATGACGAGCTGATTCCTTTTTCTTTCATGACGGATCGCATCGTGAATCGGCAGGTCGAGTGCGGGGTTACGCGGACGACCGAGGCAACGCATCGCATCATCGTAGAGAATCTGCAGAAATCGGCAATGTACTCGGGCCAAATCGAAGGCGTAGGCCCTCGTTATTGTCCTTCGATAGAGGACAAGCTCGTCAAATTTGGTGAGAGGGATGGACACCAGATCTTTTTGGAGCCTGAAGGACTGGATGACGATACCGTCTATCCGAATGGGATCTCGACCTCGCTTCCGGCCGACGTGCAGACCGCCTTTATCAGGACAATCCCGGGTCTTGAACATGTGGAAATCCTGCATCCCGGCTACGCGATTGAATATGACCACGTCGACCCGCGGGAGCTGTCGGCGACATTGGAGGTCAAGAAACTCCCAGGGCTCTTTCTTGCTGGTCAAATTAACGGAACGACTGGCTATGAGGAAGCCGGCGCGCAGGGGCTTGCTGCCGGTCTCAATGCAGCACTTTCAAGCAGCAGTTCTGCGCCCATGATCCTCAGTCGCACAGACTCCTATATCGGCGTGATGATCGATGACCTGACTTCACGCGGCGTTACGGAACCGTACCGAATGTTCACGTCGCGGGCGGAATATCGATTGTCTCTTCGCGCTGATAATGCTGACGCCCGACTTACACCGATGGCAATCGATCTCGGATGCATTTCCATGGATCGGCGTGACCGTTTTGCGGCATATCAGAGCGAACTCCAGAGCACCAGGTCACAACTCCAATCACTGTCGGTAACGCCTAGCGAGGCTCGTCGTGCAGGTCTCAACCTCAACCTGGATGGTCAGCGCCGAACAGCTTATGAACTTCTTTCCTATCCCGAATATGGTTTTGAGGATCTGCGCAGGATATGGGATGGTCTGGGCACTTTCTCCAAGAAGGTGGTGGAGGCGCTGGAGATTGAAGCAGGCTATTCGGTCTACATGGACCGTCAGGCTGCGGCTATTGATGTGCAGCGACGCGATGAGGCGCGTTTAATCCCAGATGATTTTGATTACAGCATGTTGTCGGGACTCTCGAACGAACTGAAAAATAAACTCAGTGTACACAAGCCCACCAACATCGCCCAGGCCCTTAAAGTGGATGGCATGACACCAGCGGCGATTTCGCTCCTGCTGGTACATCTGCGCCGTCACGAGGGCATCGGTAAGCAAGTCGCGTAGTGGCTGCAAGGTTTGAGAGTCTTTGGGAATGGAATTAAACGGATTACGTGTTTCACGTGAAACACATGAGCGTCTTCAGCTTTTCGCGGAGCTGTTTACAAAATGGGCCAGGGCGATCAACCTTGTCGCTCCTTCTACCATGGACGATATGTGGAGTCGGCATATCGCGGATAGCGCACAAATATTCCAGATCTCTCCTCGCCCTCAAACTTGGGTCGATCTCGGAAGCGGCGGTGGTTTCCCCGGAGTGATTACCGCGATCTTCTTGGCGGAACAGCGAGCTGGCTGGGTGCATCTGGTGGAGAGCAACAATAAGAAGGCAGCATTTCTGCGAACCGTCCTGCGCGAAACCGGCGCGAGAGGAGAGGTGCATGCCATCCGAATCGAGGATGCGCCAGCTACTGTCCCTGTCTGCGATGCCATTTCCGCCCGAGCCCTCGCCGATCTCGAAAAGCTGATCGAATTTGCGTCGCCTTGGATGGTTGGCAAAGAAAATAATCGCGCGTTTTTTCATAAAGGCCGGGATTACCAGAGGGAAATCCGGAAAGCGCATGGTCGCTGGAGTTTCGATCTGCTAGAACACAATAGCGCTGTTGAGCGAGATTCTGTAATTCTCGAAATATCAAATCTCCGGCGCTTGGTTTAACAAAGCGGATATTGCGGCAATGGCTGGCGAACGTAATCGGATTATCACCATCGCAAATCAGAAGGGTGGCGTAGGCAAGACGACCACCGCAATCAATTTGGCAACCGCTCTCGCCGCCATCGGTGAGCGGGTGCTGATTATCGATCTAGATCCACAGGGAAATGCAAGCACGGGTTTGGGTATCGATCGTCGCAATCGTAAGCTTTCCTCTTACGATCTGATGGTCGGGGAAGCCGGCGTCGCTGAGACCGCATTGGAGACGGCCGTACCTAATCTCTTTATTGTCCCGTCGACGATGGATCTCCTTGGGGTCGAGATGGAAATCTCCCAGCAGAGCGATCGCGTCTTCAAGCTCAGGAAGGCGTTGTCCTCTTCAGAGGCGCTGTCTTTTTCTTACATCCTCCTCGACTGCCCTCCCTCTTTCAACCTCCTGACGATGAATGCCATGGCGGCTGCCCATTCGGTGCTGGTGCCGCTGCAGTGCGAGTTCTTCGCGCTCGAAGGTTTGAGCCAGCTTCTGGAGACGGTCAACCAGGTGCGGCGGACGGTCAACCCGCAGCTTGACATCCAAGGTATCGTGCTGACGATGTTCGACGCTCGCAACAACCTGGCGCAGCAGGTCGTCAACGACGTACGGACTCACCTCGGTGAGAAGGTGTATCACACGCTTATCCCGCGGAATGTTCGTGTTTCAGAAGCGCCATCTTATGGCAAGCCGGCGATCCTCTATGATCTCAAGTGTGCCGGCAGCCAGGCCTATCTGCAGCTCGCATCGGAAGTCATCCAGCGGGAGCGGCAGAGGCTGGCAGCCTGAAAGAGCGCACGACAGAGTAAGCGAGTTTTGGACATGAATGACGATACATCGAAAAGACGGCTTGGCCGTGGTCTCGCAGCCCTTATAGGTGAAATGGATCAGCCTGTTCCGGCTGAGGCGGAGCGGTCTGCGGTCAGCGCCGACCGGATGATCCCCATCGAGTTCGTCACTCGCAACCCTCGCAACCCTCGCCGTTTTTTCGATGATGCCGAGCTTCACGACCTTGCAAGTTCCATTCGTCAGCACGGTATCGTCCAGCCGATCGTCGTCAGAACGCTCGCGCGGGATCGCTATGAAATCATAGCCGGCGAAAGACGTTGGCGTGCTGCGCAACTGGCGGGTTTGATCGAAATCCCTGTGATTATCAGGGACGTGGACGATAAAACGGCGCTGGAAATTGCGATCGTTGAAAACGTCCAGCGCTCGGATCTCAACGCGCTCGAAGAGGCGCTTGGCTATGAGCAGCTTATTGCTGAATACGGATATACCCAGAATGATCTCGGTGAGATTATCGGCAAGAGCCGCAGCCATGTCGCCAATTCCTTGCGGCTGTTGAAGCTGCCTGACCCCGTCCGTGAGATGCTGGCTGCCGGAAGCCTTTCCGCGGGTCATGCGCGTGCGCTGGTTTCGACGTCGGATCCCTCCGCACTCGCGCGTACAATCGTTTCTAAGGGCATGTCGGTCCGCGATGCGGAGAAGCTCGCGCAGAACGACATCAAGGCGCAGTCGGAGCCCCAGGCGCCTGCTCAAAAGAGCCCGAAGGATTCCGATACGTTGGCTCTGGAGCGCACGCTGTCAGATACGCTTGGGCTCGATGTGTCCATCAATCATAAGGCGGGTGGCGGTCAGATCCGCATTTCCTACAAGTCTCTGGAGCAGCTCGAGGAAGTCTGCCGACTTCTGGAACGCCGCTAATCAGGCTTGAGGGCGCCTTCCCGATTGCAGTGTGGTGGAGAGCAACGTCTGCATGGCGATGCTGTCTTCCAATATCTGACGCTGTCTCGTCTGCAGGACAGCGGCCTGCAGACGTTTTGTTTCACGGGAAATGGCGTCCGCGCTCCAGCTTTTCAACGCTTGTTCGATAATCGGCTTGCGGCGGAAATGAAGATGCCTGCCCAGCGTCTGCATTATTTGGGCGGGCGGCAGTCTCTTCTCATCCATCTCCGCACGCATTGTATCGAGAAGCTGAAATTGTCGGAGGCAGGCCTGGAGAACTAGAAAAACCGAGGTCTTGGAACTCGTGATCTTCTGCATTGCGTGCAGGAAGGTATTGCTGTCGCCACTCAATATCGCATCAACAGCATCGTCGACTGAAATGGCGCTGGCGTCACCAATTATTTCGGTAACGTGATGATCATCGATCGTTCCCATGCCCCGGCAATAGAGCGCCAGTTTGCGAATCTCATTTCTGGACGCAATTCTATCGCCACCGATCAGTGCGATGAGGGCTTGCCTGGCAGCCGGGGTTATGCCTAGTCCTTCGGCGGAGAGTTCGCCGTCTATCAATGCGTTCAGTGCGCGGCCATCGTCGGCGTAGCAGGGAATGGCAACAGCAGTGCGAGCGGTCTCGACCGTTTTGCGTAGAGCTGATCCCTTCTTCAGGTCGCCTGCTTCGACGATGATACTGGCTGCCTCGAGGGAAGCACCCGATAGAAAGGAAACAGCATCGACGAGATGTTTCTCGTTTGCGGCACCCCTTACCCATATCAGCTTTTCGCCGCCGAAAAGACCGATGGACTGGGCTTCATCGACCAGCCGGCCAGGCTCTTTCTGTAGATCGCCGACATCAAGCTTGGTGACGGAGAACGGATCGTTCTGATCGATGCCCGTCTTTCCAGCGATCATGCCGGCCCGCTCGGAAACAAGTCCGCGGTCCGGGCCATAGATCAGATAGATGCGGTACTGGCGAGCGGATCTTTGCAAAAATCCTTCGAACTCATGGGATTTGATTTCCGCCACGCCACCGCTCCTTTAGCGGCTGAGTGCGGCGGCAAGATCCGCTCCCACGAATTCGGCCGCTTGATTGGCGGCGCGATTTTCCGCATCGAGAATTGCTCGCTGCTTGGCAAATTCCTGGCTCGGGAAGTCAACCAGAGACGTTGCCGAGCGGCTACCTGCCTTGATGATCTGATTGTCCTTCGTCGTCCGCAACGTATAGCTGACCGTCACGTTCGCGCGTCCTGCGCGAGACGTATCGGAGGATTGAACAAGCAAAGTATCGGCAACGTATGACGAAACCTGCATATCAACCATGTAGTCCGGCTTCTCAACTTCACCGGCACCGCGGGAAGCCAGGAAAATCAGACGATTGCGAACTACCTGTCCGACACGCGTACTTGCTTCGGAAAAGCCGACGGAACCGAGCTTTTCGGTAACGCCGGTATTTTCGGAATAAAGTGGCCGGACCTGGCAGGCGGAAAGGAACGCCGTGGAGGCAAGGATCGTGACGATGCCGGCGCGGCGCGCAAGCTTGCGGGCGAAATCAGACGACAATGTTTACAATCCTCTGTGGAACTACGATGATTTTCTTCGGTGCCTGACCGTTCAAGACATTTTTCACCGCGTCCAATTCCAGCACGGCTTCGGTGACGGCATTCTGATCTGCGTCGCGCGAAATTGTCAATTCGGCGCGCTTCTTGCCGTTGATCTGCACGGGAAGGATCACGTCGTTTTCGACGACGAGCGATTCGTCATAATCCGGCCAGGCCGCATGGGCGATGAGGTTCTTGTTGCCGAGGGTCATCCAGCATTCCTCGGCCAAGTGTGGCGTCATGGGTGCAACGAGCTGGACCAGGATCTCGGCAGCGTTTCGGATGGCGGCCCGATAAGCTAGATCGCCCTCGCCGTTTGCCACCTTCGTCAGCGGGCCTGCCAGCGCGTTGACGAGTTCGTAGATGCGGGCGACTGCCTTGTTGAACCAGAGCCTGTCGTAATCGTTCTGGACGGCCTTCAGCGTCTTGTGCGCAAGCTGCGAGATCGCCAGTGCTTCGCCTTCCTTTGCCGGTTTGGGTTCGACGGCGGACAATGCCTCTGCCGCTTCAGAAATCAGGCGCCAGAGGCGCTGCGTGAAGCGATGAGCGCCTTCGACCCCGGCTTCGGACCAGATGACGTCACGATCGGGCGGAGAGTCGGACAGAACGAAGAAACGAGCAGTATCGGCGCCGTAAGACGCGATGATATCGTCGGGGTCTACAACGTTCTTCTTCGACTTCGACATCTTTTCGATCGAGCCGATGGCGATTTCCTCGCCTCCATCAAGCAGATAGGCGCTGCGCTTCCCATCGATCTCCTCGATGCGGATATCGGCGGGCGAAATCCATTCGCGGTGCATGCCGGTGCCGCGGCTATAGGTCTCATGGACCACCATGCCTTGAGTGAAGAGGCCCTTGAAGGGCTCCTTGACGTCTACATGGCCGGTCTCGCGCATTGCCCGCGTGAAGAAGCGCGAATAAAGCAGGTGCAGGATCGCGTGTTCGATACCGCCGATATACTGGTCGACCGGCAGCCACCGATTGGCTGCGGCCGGGTCCGTCGGCTGCTTCTCCCAAGGTGCCGTGAAGCGGGTGAAGTACCAGCTCGAATCGACAAAGGTGTCCATCGTATCCGTCTCGCGACGCGCATCCTTGCCACATTGCGGGCAGGAGACGTGACGCCAGGTCGGGTGGCGATCCAGCGGATTACCGGGCTGATCGAAAGTCACATCCTGCGGCAGCTTTACTGGTAGATCCTTCTTCGGAACCGGGATAACGCCGCAGTCATCGCAATGGATGACCGGGATCGGGCAGCCCCAGTAGCGCTGGCGGGAGATACCCCAGTCGCGCAGGCGGAAATTGATCTTGCGTTCGCCCTGCGGCGCATTGCCGAGCAGGGTGGAAGACAGCCTGTCGGCAACGACCTGGAAGGCTTCGTCCGTCGACTTGCCATCGAGGAAGCGCGAGTTGATCATTACACCTTCGCCGTCATAGGCGACATCGCCGACGGTGAAGCTTGCGGCATCGCCGTCCTTCGGCATGACGACCGGCACGACCGGCAGACCATATTTATGAGCGAAATCCAGGTCTCGCTGGTCGCCGGAGGGGCAGCCGAAGATGGCGCCCGTGCCATAATCCATCAGAACGAAGTTGGCGACGTAGACCGGCAGCTCCCAGGAAGGATCGAGCGGATGTTTCACGCGGATGCCCGTATCCATACCTTTCTTCTCGGCCGTCTCGAGTGCGGCAAGAGAAGTACCAGCGCGGCGGCATTCCTCGCAGAAGGCTTCGATATCGGCATTCTTGCCCGCCATCTCCTTGGCGAGCGGATGATCGGCGGCGATCGCCAGGAAGGAAGCGCCGAACAGCGTATCTGGGCGCGTTGTATAGACCGTTACTTCAGTTTCGCCGGCAGGTGCGGTTTCCGGAACGACTTCCCAGCGGACCGTCAGACCTTCGGAGCGGCCGATCCAGTTCTTCTGCATCAGGCGCACTTTTTCCGGCCACTGGTCGAGCGTATCGAGCGCGTCCAGCAGGTCCTGGCTGAAATCGGTGATCTTGAAGAACCATTGCGTCAATTCGCGCTGTTCCACCAACGCGCCGGAGCGCCAGCCACGGCCGTCGATGACCTGTTCATTGGCGAGAACGGTGTTGTCGACCGGATCCCAATTCACCTTGGACTGCTTGCGGTAAACGAGACCCTTTTCCAGGAAGTCCAGGAAAAGGTGTTGCTGTTGCTGGTAGTATTCGACGTCGCAGGTCGCAAATTCGCGCGACCAATCCAGCGACAAGCCCATCGCCTTCAGCTGTGCCTTCATCGAGCCGATATTCTGATAGGTCCAGGAGGCGGGGTGTACGCCGCGCTCCATCGCTGCATTTTCTGCCGGCATGCCGAAGGCATCCCAGCCCATCGGATGAAGGACGTTGTAGCCACGGGCGCGTTTGTAACGTGCCACCACATCACCCATGGCATAGTTGCGGACATGGCCCATGTGGATACGGCCCGACGGATAGGGGAACATTTCCAGGACGTAATATTTCTCGCGCGGATCGGAATTGTCGGTCTCGAAGACCTTTTCCTCGTTCCATTTTTGCTGCCAGCGGGGCTCAGCATCGCGCGGATTGTAACGTTCGGTAGCCATAGTATCAGAATTTCCGGAAAATCAGGGGAGGTTGGTCGAGACCTTCACCATGAAACCATCCAAGCGTCAAGTTTTGCGGGCGCTTCAGGCGTTCGATCTCGGCTTTGGGGTGATTTCGTGGAGAGAAGTCTTGGCAAGGCCACTGCAGGTGATTAGTGCATTGCCAGTGAATTATGTGTGATGTCGGGGCAGCGCGATGGAACTTCAAGAGCGGTTGAACGAGGTGCGGTCCAAGATCGCTGCGGCAGAGCGGGATGCGGGGCGCTCCGCACGCTCCGTCGAGCTTGTGGCTGTCTCGAAGACCTTCGAGGCCGACACCATTGGCATGGCAATCGAAGCGGGCCAGCGCGTCTTCGGAGAAAACCGCGTCCAGGAAAGCCAGGGAAAATGGCCGGAGCTGAAAAAGGAAATGCCCGGCATCGAGTTGCACCTCATCGGTCCGCTGCAATCCAACAAGGCTGCCGAAGCAGTTGCGCTCTTTGACGTCATCGAGACCATTGACCGTGAGAAGATTGCCCGTGCCATAGCCGAGGAAATGAAGCGGCAGGGCAAGGTGCTGCGTCTTTATGTGCAGGTCAATACTGGCCTGGAGCCACAGAAGGCTGGCATAGCACCAGATGATGCAGCGGCTTTCATACACTTTTGTCGCGATGAGCTCGGCCTCACCATCGAAGGGCTGATGTGTATTCCACCGGCAGAAGAAAATCCCGGCCCGCACTTTGCCCTGCTCGCTACGCTCGCCGAAAAATGCGGCCTGAAAAAGCTTTCGATGGGCATGTCCGGCGACTATGAAACTGCCATAGCGTTCGGCGCGACCAGCGTGCGCGTCGGCTCGGCGATTTTCGGCGCACGTTAACGAATAGCGCAAGAGTGCCCTTCGAATCAGAGGATTACTCATGATTTGAGTGGGTATCCAGCGGCCGTTGTTTGGAAAGCGATAATATTCATTAATACGAAAAAAGTTTAAGCGGGCGATTTCTCTGGTTAAGCTCAAATTGAGCAGCACCCGCGATAACTTCCTAAGCTTCTTAAATCATTGAGGAATTCCTGCCGATTTCCGAAGCTTTCCCAAAGCCGATCGATTGCGGCCGCAAGCCCTAACGAGAGCTTAAATTAAATTTTCCGCAAGGCTAATTGAGGAATTGTTAACTATGTTGGGCGCAACCATTCGTTAACGGCAATGACCCGGCTCTCTCGGGTTTTGCATGAAGCGTCGCCGTTACCGGACTCGTCCGGATGACCCCTTTCACTTTGATTGCGGAAAACGGAACATGACAAGCATCCTCACCAACAACGCTGCCATGGCAGCGCTGCAGACCTTGCGCGGCGTAAACGACAGCCTCAAGGATACCCAGGGCCGCGTCTCCTCGGGTTATCGTATCGACAAGGCTGCTGACAACGCTGCCTATTGGTCGATCGCAACGACCATGCGTTCGGACAACAAGGCCCTCTCGGCCGTTTCCGACGCCCTCGGCCTCGGCGCTGCCAAGGTTGACACTGCCTATACCGCGATGGACAATGCCATCGATGTCGTCACGGAAATCAAGGCCAAGATCGTCGCCGCGACCGAAAAGGGCGTCGACAAGACCAAGATCCAGGAAGAACTCGACCAGCTGCAGGAACAGCTGGTAAGCATTGCTCAGTCGGCTTCCTTCTCCGGTGAAAACTGGGTTGCCGGTGCTTCGGGCACGAAGAGCGTCGTCTCCTCATTCGTCCGTGACGGTTCCAATGCCGTCTCGGTCAAGATGACTGACTATGTTCTTGATGCGGGCACGCTCGGCAATGTGCTGTTCGGCATGAACAGCAACGGTACGATCCAGACGACGAGCGGCATCATTGGCACTGCATTCAACGGGACCTATGGCAACACGGTTATCGTCATGCCGTCAATTTATGCTCTCGATATTACCAACTTCACGCAAGGCCAGCTTGACGGAGCGCTTTCCGGCGTCGAACTCGTGCTCCAGGCCCTGACGAATGCAGGCTCGCAGCTCGGCTCGATATCGACCCGAATTCAGCTGCAGGAAACCTTCGTCAGCGCCCTGGGTGACTCGATCGACTCAGGCGTCGGCCGCCTCGTCGACGCTGACATGGAAGAAGAGTCTTCCAAGCTCTCTGCCCTGCAGACGCAGCAGCAGCTTGCGATCCAGTCGCTCTCGATCGCCAATTCCTCGGCACAGAACATTCTCTCGCTCTTCCGCAGCTAATAGCGCGCAGGAGAACGGCAACAAAAAACCCCGCCATTGGCGGGGTTTATTCATTTCAGGATATGACGATCTCAGAACTGATCGTCTTCATCCTCGTCCTTAGGCGTCGAACGCAGCGAGCTCAGCTTGCGGAAAACGGCATCGGCATCGATTTCCTTTTCTTCCTCGCGCTCGTAGCTTGGCGTCAGACGCTCGGTTTCCTGAGCGGACTGCAACGTTGCGCCGAGTTCGGCAGCGGTCGGCAACGGACGGCCCTTGGACGCCTTTTCCACTTCCATGTCGAGATCGATCTGGCTGCAAAGGCCGAGCGTGACCGGGTCCATCGGTGCCAGGTTTGCCGAATTCCAATGGGTGCGCTCGCGGATCTGCTCGATCGTGGACTTGGTAGTGCCGACGAGACGCGAGATCTGGGCATCCTTCAGTTCCGGATGGTTGCGAACCAGCCAGAGAATGGCGTTCGGGCGGTCCTGGCGCTTGGAAACCGGCGTATAGCGCGGGCCGCGGCGTTTGGATTCCGGCACGCGGACCTTCGGTTCGGAGAGCTTCAGCTTGTAGTTCGGGTTGCCTTCGGCGCGGGCGATCTCATCGCGAGAAAGCTGTCCGGTGGCGATCGGGTCGAGGCCCTTGATGCCCTGCGCGGCTTCGCCATCGGCGATTGCCTTGACTTCGAGCGGATGCAGTTTGCAGAACTGAGCGATCTGGTCGAAAGACAGGGCTGTATTGTCGACGAGCCAGATGGCAGTCGCCTTCGGCATGAGCAGCTGTTGAGCCATGGATATAGTCCTTCTATCGTCCGCGCCGGTCGCGGTCCGTGGATTGTCACCACAATGTCCGGGAAATATGGCGCTATATAATCGCACTGTCGCAGAATTGCAATTCTTCAGAAATGAAATGACCTTTGTCTAATTGCCGTCATCAGACTACCTGATATGAATTGCGCAATTCGAGTCCCGGTCGCTGCGTCGGAACCATCGGCCGTTGCATAGCCTTGTGAGGAGGAGTTTCCATGTCGGAGAATATCTATCCGGTTTCCAAGCCGGTGAAGACCCGTGCGCTGATCGACCAGGCTAAATACGAGCAATGGTACGAGGAGAGCATTGAAAACCCCGACAAGTTCTGGGGCAAACACGGTAAGCGGATCGACTGGTTCAAGCCTTATACCAAGGTCAAAAATACGTCCTTCACCGGCAAGGTCTCAATAAAATGGTTCGAGGACGGCCAGACGAATGTTTCCTACAATTGCATCGACCGTCACCTGAAGACGAACGGCAACCAGACCGCCATCATCTTCGAAGGGGACAATCCCTATATCGATAAGAAGATCACTTATAACGAGCTCTACGAGCATGTCTGCCGGATGGCGAACGTGCTGAAGAAGCACGGCGTCAAGAAGGGTGATCGCGTTACCATCTATATGCCGATGATTCCGGAAGCAGCCTACGCGATGCTCGCCTGCGCCCGCATCGGAGCGGTCCACTCCGTCGTTTTCGGCGGCTTTTCCCCCGAAGCGCTCGCCGGCCGTATCGTCGACTGTGAATCCACCTTCGTCATCACCTGCGACGAGGGTATCCGCGGCGGTAAGCCGGTGCCGCTGAAGGACAATACAGATACGGCCATCCACATCGCCGCCCGTCAATATGTGGCGGTCAACAAGGTGCTCGTCGTGCGCCGTACCGGCGGCAAGACAGGCTGGGCGCCAGGCCGCGACCTCTGGTACCACCAGGAAATCGCCAAGGTGAAGCCGGAATGCCCACCGGTGAAGATGAGGGCCGAAGATCCGCTCTTCATCCTTTATACTTCGGGTTCGACGGGCAAGCCGAAGGGTGTTCTGCACACGACGGGTGGTTATCTCGTCTATGCGGCGATGACGCACGAATATGTCTTCGATTATCACCCTGGCGATATTTTCTGGTGCACGGCTGACGTCGGCTGGGTCACCGGCCACTCCTATATCGTCTACGGACCGCTCGCGAATTGTGCCACCACGCTGATGTTTGAAGGTGTGCCGAATTTCCCGGATCAGGGGCGCTTCTGGGAAGTCATCGATAAGCATAAAGTCAATATCTTCTACACGGCGCCGACGGCGATCCGTTCGCTCATGGGCGCCGGCGACCATTTCGTGACGCGCTCTTCCCGTGAGAGCCTGCGCGTGCTCGGCACGGTAGGCGAACCGATTAATCCGGAAGCTTGGGAATGGTATTACAATGTCGTCGGAGACAAACGCTGCCCGGTCATCGATACCTGGTGGCAGACGGAAACCGGTGGGCATATGATCACGCCGCTGCCGGGCGCGACCGACCTAAAGCCAGGCTCGGCCACCAAGCCCTTTTTCGGCGTCAAGCCGCAACTCGTCGACAATGAGGGCAAGGTGCTGGAAGGGGCGGCCGACGGCAATCTCTGCATCACCGACAGCTGGCCGGGCCAGATGCGCACGGTTTATGGCGATCACGAACGCTTCATCCAGACTTACTTCTCCACCTACAAGGGTAAGTATTTCACGGGCGATGGCTGCCGTCGCGACGAAGACGGCTATTTCTGGATCACCGGCCGCGTTGACGACGTTCTGAACGTTTCGGGCCACCGTCTCGGTACGGCGGAAGTCGAATCCGCCCTCGTCTCGCACAATCTCGTCTCCGAAGCGGCCGTCGTCGGCTATCCGCACCCGATCAAGGGCCAGGGCATCTATTGCTATGTCACGCTGATGGCGGGCAACGAAGGTTCGGACGAACTGCGCCAGCAGCTTGTCAAACATGTCCGCGCCGAAATCGGCCCGATCGCGGCCCCGGACAAGATCCAGTTCTCACCGGGCCTGCCGAAGACCCGCTCCGGCAAGATCATGCGCCGCATCCTGCGCAAGATTGCCGAAGACGATTTCGGTTCGCTTGGCGATACTTCCACGCTGGCAGATCCGGCTGTCGTCGACGATCTGATTGCCAACCGGCAGAACAAGGCTACGGCTTGAGTTAAAGGGCTGCTCCACCATCAGGAGCGGCCTCATTCTTCCGTGCAGGAAATCGGTGGTTTGCGGCCGCCATCATAGGAGCGAACCAGCCCGTCGGTGAGCAGATCCTGTGCAGGATTGCGCCCGTCGGGTAAGGTGACATTGGCGAGAATTCGTCCGAAATATTTGTCACCACTGATATCGGTCAATTTGATGCCCGTAACGCCTGAGGTCATTTGCTCCAGCGCGTGCCGCGCCTCGCGACCAGCTCTCCTGACTTCAGGGCATTTCGAATGCATTTCGGGTGCGTCGATGCCGCGAATTCGGACATACACTTCCATCGTCTGCTGTGGCCAGGGTGTCGCGGTGACCAGCAGCGTATCTCCATCAATGACCCTGATGATTTCAGCCGAAACCGGTCCGTCGATCTCATTCCGTGCCGCAAGAGCAGGCATGGCGAGAAGGAACACGAGAAAAACAGGAGTCAACTTCATCATAAGAGGAATAAATTCCTCTTACATGCGAAAGTCAATAGGAATATTTACTTAGAAATCAATCGCGCGGCCGTTGATTTCATAGTCGCCGAAGCGGGAGGGTTCCGCCCCGCCCCGTCCGCCGATCTCTGGCGGCAGTTCGGCGGGCTTGACGTTCTTGCGACGTTCCTCGGCTTCGGCAAGCGCACGCATGGCAGCAGGGGAAAGCATCTTGCGTGGCGGCTCGGAGCCTTCGGAAACCGGGGTTTCCACATTGTCGTTATCGGCCGTCTGCATGCTGCACTCCCGCCTAAAAATATTGAAAATGGCTGGCGAATAACCAAATCATAGTGCGTCGGCGCCAGGATTTAAAGCATCGCGTCGCAATCAAGGAGATGGAGACCTCTGATGAACCTTGTGCGTACTGCCATGTTGCTTGCCTTCATGACGGCGCTTTTCATGTTTGTCGGCTTTTTGATCGGCGGCCGGGGCGGCATGATGATCGCCTTTCTGATCGCTGCCGGCATGAATTTCTTCTCCTACTGGAATGCCGACCGGATGGTGCTGTCGGCCTATCGGGCACAGGAGGTCGATGAGCGCAACGCGCCGGAATTTTTCCGAATCGTGCGCGATCTAGCCCGTAATGCCGCTCTGCCCATGCCGAAGGTCTATCTCTATGACAGCCCTCAGCCGAATGCCTTTGCGACCGGCCGCAATCCGCAAAATGCTGCTGTTGCCGCATCGACCGGCCTGCTGGCAGCTCTCTCGCCGGAAGAGGTTGCGGGCGTGATGGCGCATGAACTTGCTCACGTTCAGAACCGCGATACACTGACCATGACGATCACGGCTACGCTTGCCGGTGCGATTTCCATGCTCGGCAATTTTGCCTTCTTCTTCGGTGGCAATCGCGAAAACAACAACAATCCTCTTGGCTTCATCGGCGTGCTCGTCGCGATGATCGTTGCGCCGCTTGCGGCCATGCTGGTGCAGATGGCGATCAGCCGTACGCGCGAATATTCGGCCGACAGGCGTGGTGCTGAAATCTGCGGCAACCCGCTGTGGCTCGCCTCTGCGCTTGGGAAGATCGCTCGCGGCGCAGCACATGTGCCGAACTATGATGCGGAGCGCAACCCGGCCACCGCGCACATGTTCATCATCAATCCGCTCTCCGGCGAGCGCATGGACAACCTGTTTTCGACCCATCCGGACACCGAAAACCGCATCGCTGCCCTGCAGGAAATGGCGCGCGGAGGCTTCGACGTCTCGACGCAGCCGGTTCGCGCTGTTAATCCGACACGCAAATCGCGATCGGTCCCGAATGCCGGTTCTGGCCGCGGTGACTCGCAACCGCCAAAGGGTCCGTGGTCTTGAATTCAGACGGCAAGAAGAAGCCAGTTCATAAATATAAGCCTTCCGCAGAACGCTCAGCGCCAGTGCCGGTAAAACCCGGCCTGCCGGCGCGCGCGGCGGCTGCGAAGATCCTTGCGGCCGTCGTCGACAAGAAACTGCCGCTTGATGGCGCGCTGGATCACGAGCATGGAAATCCAGCCTATAAGGTGCTTGGGGAAAGTGATCGTGCGCTGGTACGCGCCATCCTCAACACCACGCTCAGGCATCTGCCCCGCATCGATGCCGCCATTGCCTCGCTGCTCGAAACGCCGTTGCCGGAAGGTGCTCGAGCTTTGCATCATGTGCTTGCCGTTGGTGCCGCGCAGATTCTCTACCTTGACGTTCCCGATCATTCCGCCGTCGACCTTGCAGTCGAGCAGGCCAATCAGGATCCGCGCAACCGCCGTTTCGCTAAGCTCGTCAACGCCATCCTGCGCCGTCTTGGCCGCGAGAAGGAGCACATTCTCGCAGACATCGCAGACATTCCGCCGATGCCGATGTGGTTTATCGAGCGGCTTGAAAAAGCCTATGGGAAAGAGCTGGCTATTGCCATTTCCGAATCCCAGCTTGAGCCGGCCGCCATCGATCTCACCGTGAAATCCGATGCTGTAGGCTGGGCGGAACGCCTGAACGGCACGGTACTTCCAACCGGCGGCGTGCGGCTTTCCGCTTTCGAGGGCGGTATTCCCTCGCTTGATGGATTTGAAGAGGGTGAATGGTGGGTTCAGGATGCGGCAGCAAGCATCCCCGCGAAGCTCTTCGGCGATCTCACCGGCAAGCGCGTCGCCGATCTCTGTGCCGCGCCGGGCGGCAAGACCGCGCAGCTCATCCTTGCCGGCGGTAAGGTGACGGCGATTGACCAATCCGAAAACCGGCTGAAGCGCTTGCGCTCCAACCTTGAGCGGCTTGGCCTCGAAGCCGAAACGGTCGCGGCGGATCTTACGAAATTCGAACCGTCCGAGCGCTTCGATGCGATCCTTCTCGATGCCCCCTGCTCGTCGACGGGCACGACCCGCCGGCATCCCGACGTGCTCTGGACGAAGGGTGCCGAGGATATCGCCAAGCTGGCAGCACTTCAGGAACGTCTTCTGCGCCATGCCGTTACGCTTCTCAATCCCGGCGGCTTGCTCGTCTTCTCCAATTGTTCGCTCGATCCGCAGGAAGGCGAAGAGGTCGTCGAGCGCGTTCTCGAAGATGTGAAGGGTGTTGAACGTGTGCCGATCGATGCAGGAAAATGGCCCGGTATGAGCCAGGCGATCACACCGCTGGGCGAATTCCGCACGCTTCCCACAATGCTGGATATGCCTGACGGTTTTGCGTCCGGCCTCGATGGTTTCTATGCAGCAGTGCTCAGACGCAACTGACGATTATTATATTCTAATTTCATCACAAAATAATACATCGTGGGTAATGAAATCGGTTTTGATTCATCTATTCTTAACCACGAGGGTCAATAGACAATTGATATGCAGTCCGGTCGGCGTCTTGCGAGCATGTATGTTCGGGAAGCTTGGCGGCGCGGTACGCGCCGTGCCGCACTTCTGCGTTTGCGCTTTTCCCGCCATGCCATATCGGTGCCGGAACGCCTGATCGTAGCGCCGACGGATCTGAGAGGCATCGATTCACACGTCGCGGAAGAAATCATAGACGGCCGTTTTCCGCTTGCCGGACGTATGCTGGAAACAGGCGGAAAATCCCCTTTCACATTGACCCTCCCATCGCGCGCTTTCGCAGTCAGGCTCCACAGCTTTGGTTGGCTGCGGCATATGCGGGCCAATAAGAGCGAGCGCGGTTCGGCCGTCGCTCGTATGATCGTCGATAGTTGGCTCTCGATTCACGGAGGCCGGATCGAAGGCATCGCCTGGGAGACCGATGTCGTCTCGCAGCGCGTCATTGCTTGGTTGTCGCATTCTCCGGTTGTCCTGCAGAATGCCGATCGCGGTTTCTATCGCCGCTTCATGAAGTCGCTTGCCTTCCATATCGGCTACCTGCGCCGTATGGCACCCTATTCGTCAGGCGAAGTCCGCTTCCGCCTCCGCATCGCGCTCGCCACAGCCTCTGTTGCCATGCCGGTGCGTGCCGCGACAGTGCGGCGGGCAGCTCAGGCGCTCGACCGCGAATTCGATAGCCAGATTCTGCCTGACGGAGGTCATATCTCCCGCAACCCGCGCATCGGGCTGGAGTTGCTGCTCGACCTGCTGCCGCTGAGACAAACTTACGTCAATCTCGGCCACGACCTGCCGCAGAAGCTGATTTCGGGTATTGACCGTATGTATCCTGCCCTGCGCTTCTTCCGTCATCAGGACGGCGATCTGGCACTTTTCAACGGTGCGACATCCACGCTGGCGGATGAGCTGATGTCCGTGCTGCGCTATGACGAGACGGCGGGCCAGCCCTTCAAGGCGCTGCCGCATTCGCGCTATCAGCGACTTGCGGCCGGCAAAACGGTGATCATTGCCGATACCGGACCGCCCTCGCCCGGCTGCTTCAGAACAGCCCATGCAGGCAGTCTCTCCTTCGAAATGTCCTCTGGTCGTTACCGTTTTATCGTCAATTCAGGATCACCGAAATTCGCCGGCCAGCGTTATACCCAGATGGCGCGCACCACGGCTGCCCATTCCACTGTGGTCCTGAACGATACGTCCTCCAGCCGGTTCTCTCCTTCGGCTTTTCTGGCCCATATGATGACGGAGCCGGTGGAAACGGTCATCGCCGAGCGCGTGGAGACCGAGGACGGTCGTGAAGGCATCAAGGCAAGCCATGATGGCTATCTCGATGCCTTCGGTGTCATCCATGAACGGGAGCTGACGCTCAATGCCGCCGGCTCCATCGTGACCGGTATGGACCGTTTCGTCGCCGATGACCGGTATCACAGCGAAGGTCCATTGCGGGCGGTTGCCCGCTTCCACATCCATCCATCCATCGTGCCGCGGCAGAACGACACGGAATCCGTGCTGCTGACGGCGCCGGATGGTGAAAGCTGGTTGTTTTCCTCGCCGGGCAACGAGGTGCTGATCTCGGAAGATATTTTCTTTGCCGACAGCGCCGGCATCAGCAGTTCGGACCAGATCGAGATCGACTTCGATTTGGCAGAGAAACCTGAAATTCGCTGGTTCTTATCACGCAAGGGCTAAAGCATTTCCGTTTTCTCTGAACATGGAAATGCTTTCGCTCTTTGCTTTTGTGCAATTCCGAACGTAAAACCGATGCACACTTTTGCTGGAATTGCTTCGGCGGCTGTTTGCGCCGGCTCCAAGCTGTGATAACGCGGCCCCATCAAGCGTCCCTTGCCCGGATGTCTCCCGAAGCCCGAACGGAGAAGGTTCATGGCCGTCATTTCCAAGAAAATCCCCGCCCCTGACAAGGTCGAGATCAAGACCGCGCTGCTCTCTGTCTTCGACAAGACCGGCATCATTGAACTTGCCCGCGCCCTTTCTGCGCGTGGCGTGCGCCTGCTGTCGACCGGCGGCACCTACAAGGCGATCGCGGCCGAAGGACTTGCCGTGACCGACGTTTCCGAAGTGACGCAGTTTCCGGAAATCATGGATGGCCGCGTGAAGACGCTGCACCCGAAGGTGCATGGCGGCCTGCTGGCAATCCGCGACGATGCCGAGCATCAGAAAGCCATGAAGGCTCACGGCATCGACGGCATCGATCTTCTGGTCGTCAATCTCTATCCCTTCGAGGATGTGCGCGCGGCCGGCGGTGACTATCCGACAACGGTCGAGAATATCGATATCGGCGGCCCGGCAATGATCCGCGCTTCGGCCAAGAACCACGCTTATGTCACCGTCATCACCGATCCGGCCGACTATGCGGAGCTGATCGAGCAGCTTTCGGGCGATGCCGGCAAGACGGTTTACGCGTTCCGCCAGCGCATGGCGGCCAAAGCCTATGCCCGCACTGCCGCCTATGACGCTGCCATCTCCAACTGGTTTGCCGAGGCGTTGTCGATCGATACGCCGCGTCATCGCACTATTGGCGGCGTGTTAAAGGAAGAGATGCGCTACGGTGAAAACCCGCACCAGAAGGCTGCCTTCTACGTGACGGGCGAAAAGCGCCCGGGCGTTTCGACAGCCGTCCTGCTGCAGGGCAAGCAACTCTCCTACAACAATATTAACGATACTGATGCGGCCTATGAACTCGTGGCCGAGTTCCTGCCGGAGAAGTCGCCGGCCTGCGCCATCATCAAGCATGCCAATCCCTGCGGTGTCGCGACCGGTTCAACGCTTCTCGAAGCCTACAAGCGTGCGCTTGCCTGCGATTCCGTCTCGGCTTTCGGCGGCATCATCGCACTGAACCAGACGCTCGATGCGGCGACGGCCGAAGAAATCATCCAGCTCTTCACCGAGGTCATCATCGCGCCTGACGTCACAGATGAAGCGAAGGCGATCGTCGCCCGCAAGCCGAACCTGCGCCTGCTCTCAGCCGGCGGCCTGCCGGATGCGCGTGCGGTCGGCATCACCGCCAAGACCGTTTCCGGTGGCCTGCTCGTCCAGAGCCGCGACAATGGCATGGTCGAAGATCTTGAACTGAAGGTCGTGACCAAGCGTGCACCGACGGCCCAGGAGCTCGAAGACATGAAGTTTGCGTTCAAGGTCGGCAAGCATGTGAAGTCCAATGCCGTCGTCTACGCCAAGGATGGCCAGACGGCGGGTATTGGCGCCGGTCAGATGAGCCGCGTCGATTCCGCCCGCATCGCGGCGCTGAAGGCCGAGGAAGCGGCCAAGGCGCTCGGCCTTGCCGTTCCGATGACGCATGGTTCGGCGGTCGCCTCCGAGGCGTTTCTGCCTTTCGCAGATGGCCTGCTGTCGATGATTGCCGCCGGCGCCACCGCTGTGATCCAGCCGGGCGGCTCGATGCGCGACCAGGAGGTGATCGACGCAGCAAACGAACACAATGTCGCGATGGTCTTTACCGGCATGCGCCATTTCCGCCACTAAGCGAAACAGCCAATTTGTCCCCCGGTCTTGCGGGCCGGGGGAACCCGTTACGTGCGATCCGCCGGATAGGGCGTCCGGATCAGCAGCACCAGGCCTCCGGCGAGAAACAGGATCAGCGTCGACATGCCGAGATGCGCCGATCCGGTCAAATAGGTCACGATCGAAAATAGCAGCGTCGCCATGAAGCTCGTGGCGCGGCCCGAGAGCGCATAGATGCCAAAATAGCGGCCGGCCTCCTCGATGCTGACACTGCGCGCCAGATAGGAGCGCGACGAGGCCTGCACGGGTCCAAAGGCAAGGCCGATCAGCAGGCCGTAGAGGATATAGGCCTTTTCGGCAGCCGTGCCGAATAGCCCGCCACTATCGGCATTTGAAAGCGGCATCGATCCGAAGAAGGTGTAGCCGGGTCCGGTAGAGATGATGCCTATTGTCGCCAGCAACAGCATGGTGAGGCTGATGATGACCGTTGTTTTCGAGCCGATGGCCCTGTCGATACGTCCGGCAATCAGGCAGCCGAGGATCGCGACGACGTTAAGGATGATGCCGTAGATGCCGATCTCGATCGTCGCCCAGCCAAACATGCCGGCAGCGAAGGCGCCGCCGAGGATCAGCAGGCCGTTGACGCCATCCTGATAGATCATCCGTGCGATGAAAAAGGACAGGATACTGCGGCGCGTCTTCAGTTCGCCGAGCGTGTTGCGCAATTCCCTAAGACCGAAGCGCACGGCAAAGGCAAAAGGCAGGCCTTTGCGGGCATCCGGGGTGAAGAAAAACATCGGCAGGATGAAGATCAGATACCAGACGGCCGAGATCGGCCCGGTGATGCGCGCATCCTCGCCCGTATGAGGGTCGAGGCCGAAAAGCGGATCGAGACCCAGAATTGTCTTGCCGCTATCCGGACTGCCGGCCAGCAGCGCCACGACGCCGATCAGCACGATCATGCCGCCGAGATAGCCGAGGCCCCAGGCAGTGTTGGAAAGCCTGCCCACTTCATCCTTGCCGACGAGGCGCGGCATCATGGAATCGTTGAAGACGATAGAAAATTCTGCCGAAATCGAGGCGAGGATCATGAAGATGACGGGATAGATGACCGGCGAGCCGGGTGCCGCGAACCACAGGCAGCAGAGGCTGACGATCTTGATGACGGCGAAGAAGGCGATCCAGGGTTTACGTGCGCCGGACTGGTCGGCAATAGAGCCCAGTATGGGGGATAGGATGGCGATGATGATCGAAGAGATCGTCGCCATATTGCTCCACGTCGTCTGGGCGGTAACCGGATCAGCCGTTAGCCGCGAGACGAAGTAGGGGCCGAAAATGAAGGTGGTGACCACGGTGAAGAAAGGCTGGGCTGCCCAATCGAAGAGCATCCAGCCCCATATGCCCTTCTCCGTGGCTTTCGGCGGCTGCGTTCCTGTCCAGTCAATGCGATTCAAGCGTCCGCTCCTTTTTGGGGCGGACTGTCTCATCTCGCCCGGTCGCGCGCAAGGTCGGTCAGGATGCCCGCGGCAACAGTGATGCGGGCGAGGTTCGGGTCTGCGCCATCACTGAGGCTCGCAAGTTCCTCGACGATACGGTTGATGCGGATCCTGTCCTGCGCATGCCAGGCCTGGACCGGCTGCTTTTCCTTGCCGTGATCGGAAAGTGCGGAGATCACGATATCGCGACGGGCGCTGGCGATCTGGTCGATGCTGCGGGCAAGGGCGAGGTTTTCGTAATGGTCGGAGGTGATGATGCGGTTACCCGCGGCAAGCAGCCGGCCGACGCGGAAGGTCCGGGTGACGGCAAAGTAGTTTTCGGCTGCACGCGGCAGCGCCTCGTCGGTCCGTTCAGCGATCTGCATAATTTCCGGCACGAGGGCGAGGGTCGGCAGGGCTGCAATTTCGGCGGCCAGTTTTTCCGGCAGGCCGGACTGCTGGAACTCCTGCTGGCGCGCTGAGACTTCGGTTGCCGCCTGCTCGGCAAAGGCTGGTTTGAGTTTTTTCAGGGCAGCCTGCAGCCGGCTAATGATTTCAGCCATGCCGCCTCGAGTCATGCCGGTCTTCAGCAGTAGACGTGTCAGCACGATGAAGCTATTGGTGATTTCCTCGTAAATCCGGTTCTGGACCTCGCCGGAAACCTTGTTGTCCAGGGCATCTGTTTCGGCCCATAGCCGGTTGAGATCAAAGCCGTCACGGGCGACGATCGCAGCGCGCACGACCTCAGAGGCAGAGGCCGCTGTGGCATCCATCATGCTCACGGCAAAGCTCGGCCCGCCGCGGTTGATCGCCTCATTTGCGAGGACAGTCGCGACGATTTCCCGCTTCAGCCGGTGAGTGTCGATGTCGAATGCGTTCGACTTCTGCATCTTGGCCGGGAAGTAGTTGAAGAGCGTGCTGACGAAATAAGGGTCATCAGGTAATTCACTGGCGATCAGCGCATCGAAGAGCACGATCTTGGCATAGGAGAGCAGCACGCCGATCTCGGGGCGCGTCAGCGGCCGTCCGGCCGTGTAGCGTTCGGACAGCGAGGCGTCGTCGGGAAGCGTCTCGACCTTGCGGTTCAGCTGGCCGGCTGCTTCCAGCACGCTCATGAAACGGCCGAGTTCCAGGCCGTTTGCCGTTCCCTTGCGAGATGTCAGCGAGATCGCGAGGGACTGCAGGTAGTTGTTGCGCAGCACGAGGCCGGCCACTTCGTCGGTCATACTGCCGAGAAGCTGGTCGCGTTTCGCCCGGCTGAGGCGCTGTTCATGCATGGCGTTTGCCAGCGCGATCTTGATATTGACCTCGACGTCCGACGTGTTGACGCCTGCAGAGTTGTCGATAGCATCCGAATTGCTGCGTCCGCCCTTCAGGCCATAGGCAATGCGGCCCTTCTGCGTAACGCCAAGATTGGCGCCCTCGCCGATTACCTTGGCGCGTACCTCGTCGGCCGTAATGCGGATCGGATCGTTGGCGCGATCGCCCACTTCCGCATCAGTTTCCGACGCTGCCTTCACGTAAGTGCCGATGCCGCCAAACCAGAGCAGGTCGACCGGGCTCTTCAGGATCGCCGTCATGATCTCGAAGGGCGTGGCGACCGCCTTGTCGATGCCGATTGCTGCCACAGCCTCCGGCGTCAGCGTAACCGATTTTGCCGAGCGCGAGATGATCATGGCGCCTTTCGAGAGCACGGACTTGTCGAAGTCCTGCCAGCTCGAGCGCGGAAGATTGAAGAGGCGCTGGCGCTCACGAAGCGTCTTTTCCATATCGGGATCGGGGTCGATGACGATATCGCGGTGATCGAAAGCGGCGACCAGCCGGATCTTCGGCGAAAGCAGCATGCCGTTGCCGAAAACGTCACCCGACATGTCGCCGACGCCGGCAACCGTAAAGGGTGTCGTCTGGATATCGATGTCCATTTCGCGGAAGTGGCGTTTCACTGTTTCCCAGGCGCCGCGGGCGGTGATGCCCATCTTCTTGTGGTCGTAACCGGCCGAGCCGCCTGACGCAAAGGCGTCGTCCAGCCAGAAACCGGCCTCCTGGGCGAGCGCGTTGGCGGTGTCGGAGAAGGTTGCCGTGCCCTTGTCGGCCGCGACGACGAAATAGGGGTCGTCGCCGTCGAGACGCACCGTATTGTCAGGCGGGAGGATATAGGCGCCGGAGATGTTGTCGGTGATGGAAAGCAGTGTACGGATATAGGTCTTGTAGGCTTCACGACCTGCGTTGAAGATCTCTTCGCGGCTGCCACCGACCGGCAGTTTCTTGGGATAGAAACCACCTTTTGCGCCGACGGGGACGATCACGGCGTTCTTGACTTGCTGCGCCTTCACGAGACCCAGAACTTCGGTGCGGTAGTCCTCGGCGCGGTCCGACCAGCGCAGGCCGCCGCGGGCAACGCGGCCAAAGCGCAGATGCACCCCTTCTACTTCCACACCGTAGACGAAGATTTCGCGGAAGGGCTTCGGTTCCGGCAGGCCATCGACCAGGTGCGGGTCAAGCTTGAAGGCAAGCATCGCCTTCGGTGTCCCATCGGCATTGCGTTGGAAATAATTGGTGCGCAGCGTTGCATCGACGATATTGACATAGCGGCGCAGGATACGGTCGTCATCCAGGCTCGGCACGTCGGCAAGCTCGGCTTCGATTGCCTGATGCAGTTCGGCGAGTTTCTTGATACGCGCCTTTTCCGACAGCTTCGGATCGAGCGTGTCGCGGAACAGGCGGAAGATCGAAGCGGCGATAACAGGATATTTGTCGAGGGTGGTTGCGATATAATCCTGCGAATAGGCGATGCCGGCCTGGCGCAGATAGCGCGCATAGGCGCGCAGCACACTAACCTCGCGGGCCGAGAGACCGGCCGACAGAATCAGCCGGTTAAAGCTGTCATTGTCGATCGTGTCGCTGAAGGCTGCGACGAAGGCTTCTTCGAGCGGTGCGCCAAAACGTGCGAGGTCAATGTCCGCACCGCTGCGAGCCTCGAGTTCCATGTCGTGCAGCACGACGATGTTGATGGCGCCGTCGGCGGCCGGAACTTCGATATCGAAGGTCCGTTCACTCAGGACGTTGAAGCCCAGGTTTTCGAGGAGAGGCACGCGGCGTGACAGCGGCAGTTGTTCGCCGCAATGGAAGATCTTCAGCGACAGGATGCGGCCGCGTTCATCGTCGTGGCGATAGTAGAATTCGATGCGGATCGGCTCGCCGGCGGCGCATGCGGCTATGTCGGGCAGATCGCCAACCGCTTCATCCGGCGTGAAGGCTTCCTGGAAGGCGTTGCTGACGCCGAGCTTCGGCGCCTTGGGGCCAGCGAGCATCTCGAAGCGGCTGTCCCAGCGCGCGGTGATCTGGCGGATCGTCTCCTCGAGCTTGGCCTGAGGGATGCGTGGCGTCTTACCGCCGGAGCGACCGATGATGAAGTGCACACGCGCGACGCCACCTTCCGGGAAGGCCGGGTAATAAGCGGAAACGCGGCCGTCATAGACGGTCTTCAGGTAGGCACCGATGCGTTCGCGTACGATCGAGTCATATTCTTCGCGCGGCACGAAGACGATGACGGAAACGAAACGGTCGAAATGATCAATGCGCGGTAGGACACGCACGCGAGGGCGGTCGACCAGATCGTTGATCTGCTCGGCGAAGCGTGCAAGCAGCGTGGTATCTATCTGGAAAAGATCGTCACGTGGATAGGATTCAAGCGTGTTGTCGAGCATGCGGCCCGAGTGGCTCATCGGGTCGAAGCCGAAATGCTCCTTCACCTTTTCAATCTTGGAGCGCAACAGCGGGATTTCCGTGGCCGACGAGGTATAGGCGGTCGAGGTGAAGAGGCCGACGATGCGCAGCTCCCCTGTCACGTTGCCCTGTGCGTCGAAACGTTTGACGCCGACATAGTCCATGTAGGCGCGGCGATGGACCGTGGACTTCACATTGGCTTTGGTGACGATCAGGAAGTCCGGACCATCGAGGAAGGCGAGAATCTCCGGCGTCGTCGTCACGGCGTCCTTGCCGGTGCGCAGAACCAGCACATCGGGGTTGGAGAGAATGCCAAGACCCGTTCCCTTGTCACGTTCGACCTTCGCATCCGGTCCCTTTCCGGAATAGACGTAATCGCGCATGCCGAGGAAAGTGAAATTCTCGTCGCGCAGCCAGGTCAGAAAGGCGACCGCCTCATCACGGTCGGCCTTTTTGCGGCTGGCATTGTAGTTCGAAAGCTCTGTAATCACCTCGTCGACGCGCGACAGCATCGGCTTCCAGTCGGAAACGGCAAGCTCCACCTGCTCGAGCACTGCCTTGATGCGCTTGATGAGATCGGCGGCCTGAGAGGCGGCGAGCGGCGAGACATGAAGCTGGATATGGCTGACCCGTTTTGCCGGATCGCTCGGCACATCAGCGGAGTAAAGTTCCGGAGCCTTGCCGTCTTCCATGATCAGGATCGGGTGAACCGCCATGTAGATGTCGCGATGGGTGCTGGTCACCTCGCCCATCACGGATTCATAGAGGAAAGGCTTGTTGTGATCGGTCACCGAGAGAATGGAGACTGCGATGCCATCGGGGTTGACGTCGGCGATCGTATCGATGCTGACGCGCGCCGTCTTGCCGTTCCAGGCGGCGAGTTCGGCTGCCGAATGCACGGCGGAAAGCGCCAGCATTTCCGGTGTGTAGAGTTCGAGGTCGTCGCTACTGGCCCGGCCGAAGAGGATTTCGGGGTCGAGATGGGGTTCGCCGGTCGCAGCCGCGATCTTGCGCGCGCTTTCGATCTGCTTTTCCCGTTTCGGATTGTTTCTGGCAGCCATGGATCACCCCCCGATTTGTTCTGATATGGGCAAGTTAGCAGAAGGCTCTTCGAAAGAATCTTTAAAAAAGGGCTTCGAAAAGTAGTTTTCGTGCTTTTTTGACTATGCTGGCGAGAGATTTCGAAAGTTTTTGGGTCGTTTTGTGTCGGTGGACGGCAAAGCGTCCTTATCCGGCTTTCCGCCCCGCCGCACATTTCCACGCTCGCGTGAAGAATGGTTGACAGCGCCTCGTCAAAAAGATCATCAACGGCGGTCAAAATTCGGATTCGGATACTATGTCGGAAAACGCAGCAGGCGCAGTTATCGTCATTTCCAGCCATGTCGTGCGCGGATCGGTCGGAAACCGTGCTGCGGTCTTCGCGCTGGAAACGCTCGGCCATCAGGTCTGGGCGCTGCCGACGATCGTGCTGCCCTGGCATCCCGGTCATGGCCGTTCGACACGGCTTACCTTCGCCGAGGCCGATTTCGAGGCGGCGATCGACGATCTCATCCGCGCACCGTGGATCGGCGAGGTCAAGGCCGTCCTGTCGGGCTATTTCGGCAATGCGGCCCAGGCTCGCTCTGTTGCGAAACTCGTTGCGTCCTTGCGTGAGAAGGACCCAGAACTGCTCTATGTCTGCGACCCAGTCATGGGCGATCTTGGTGGCCTCTACGTGCCGGAGGTAACGGCCGAGGCGATCCGTGACCACTTGATACCGCTTGCCTCGCTCGCAACGCCGAACCGCTACGAGCTTGCCTGGCTTTCGGGCGCTGCGCTTGATGATAACAGTGCGGTCATGGAAGCTGCACTCGCGCTCGGCCCTTCGCGCATGCTGGTCACGTCGGCAGTGCCGATGATGACGGGCAGCACCGGTAACCTCTATCTCTCCGGGAAACATGCCCTGCTTGCCGAACATCGTGTCGTCGAGAACCCACCGAATGGCCTCGGGGATTTGCTCGCGGCTCTCTTCCTGTCCCGCCTGCTTTCGGGAATGGAGGACGAAAAGGCGCTGCAGTTGGCGACCGCAAGCGTGTTCGAAGTGCTGGCGCGCGCCGTCAAGCGCGGCAGTAGCGAACTGATGCTGGCAAGCGATGCTTCGAGTCTTTCGACGCCCATGGCAATGGTGCAGATGCGTCACCTCCTCCATCCTGCCCAACGGCGGAAAAAATAGGCCCCACGCTTTGCAGCGCAGCATTGATCTTGGCTCACGCGCGCGTTAATCCAGGGGCATGATGAGCTTTCCCAACTCCCTTCTGGCTGGTTATCGCAACTTCATGAGCGGGCGCTATGCCGATGCCCGCGATCGGTATCGGCAGCTTGCGGAAAACGGGCAAAACCCGACAACGCTCGTCATTGCCTGTAGCGACTCGCGCGCGGCCCCCGAACTGATCTTCGATGCAGGGCCTGGTGAACTCTTCGTTATCCGCAACGTTGCCAACATGGTTCCGCCTTTTGAACCGGACGGCCATTTCCATTCCACGTCGGCAGCACTCGAATTCGCTGTGCAGGCCCTGAAGGTCAAGAATATCGTCGTCATGGGTCATGGCCGCTGCGGCGGCATTCGCGCAGCACTCGATCCCGATGCCGAGCCTTTGTCGCCGGGCGATTTCATCGGTCGCTGGATGTCGCTCGTCCGCCCGGCCGCCGAACAGATCGGCAGCAACGACGTCATGACGCAGGCCGAGCGGCAGACCGCGCTGGAGCGGGTCTCCATCCGCAACTCGATCAGTAATCTCAGGACTTTTCCTGATATCAAGGCGCTCGAGGAAGAAGGTAAGCTGGAGCTTCATGGCGCCTGGTTCGATATTTCGACCGGCGAGCTCTGGGTGATGGATTCTGAGACACTCGACTTCATCCGTCCCGAAATCTGGGGATAGACCGCTTTATCGGTCTTTTAAGATATTCCAATAAGCTCGCTTGTGGAGTGCTACGCGCGCGGATTGGTCATGAATTTCGAAGTGGTGAAATTCAAGAATACAAGTAGGGCAGTGCCGGTCGCTATCCTGCTGCCGTTCGTCTTGAAGGAGTGGTGTTGATCCGCTCCTCACTCATGCAGTAGGCACGCGCTCGAAAATAACCATCTCTTTGCCGATGTTCTTGCCCGTGCCGCATTCGCATGCGGCGCCGTATCTTTTTCCTACTGGACGTCTCTTCAATTGCCGTCGATCTGCTGGCCGATATAGGCGATTGCCTGCTGATAGACCGTTGCGGCGTTCCAGCCCTGGATGGCTACGAAGTTCGGTTCGCCCGGCTGGTAGCCGGCGCCGGCACGCCAGCCATGGCCCTTGAGAAAATTGGCGGTCGAGGCCAGCGCGTCGGCTCGGGAACCGACCATGTCGACGCGGCCGTCACCGTCACCGTCAGCGCCGTAACGCACCACGTTGCGTGGCAGGAATTGCGTCTGGCCGATTTCGCCATGGGCAGCACCTCGGGCTTGCGGGCTGAGATAGCCTTCCGAAACGAGCTGCAAGGCTGCATAAAGCTGGTCTGTGAAATATTCCGAGCGGCGGCAATCATAGGCGAGGGTAGAGACTGCGGACATCGTATGCTGGTTGCCCATATAGCTGCCGAAGCCGGTTTCCATGCCCCAGATGGCGATCAGCGGACCGGCCGGAACGCCGAAGCGGCGCTCGATCGAGGCGAAAAGAGCCTGGTTGGCGGCTTTCATCGACCGTCCGCGAGAGATGATGGCGGCACCGCCGCGCTTCTTCATGAAAGCATCGAAGGATAGTTTGAAGCTCTTCTGGCCGCGGTCGGCCGAAATCGTCGGCTTGTTGTAGCTGACATTGGCGAAGGCGCGGCTGAGGACGGACTGGCTCACACCATTGGCTGCCGCCGTCTGTTTGAAATCGGCAACCCAGGCCTCGAAACCGGCACTGGTGTTACCGCACTGGGCACCTTGCGCGAACGCCGGTACCGCATGGAGGACGCCCATTGCCGCGGCGGCCGCCAGAATCAATTTTGTCATGCGCATTGAGAAACCCCGCTCTCGATCTGCATAGCTTTCGGGCCGGGCAAGAGAATGCCAGTCACCGGCGATTTTGTCACGGTCGCCTTTTAGCGAACGCTTATACGGCGGTATTTGCCCGAAAAAGCCCCACTCGTCGAGCAGGGCTTTAGCATATTATGGTTTACAAATGGTATCAGGCTGCTTGCTTGCGCGGCTTGACGAGACCCCGATTGACGAGCAGTTCGGCGATCTGGATGGCGTTGAGAGCTGCACCCTTGCGCAGGTTGTCGGAGACCACCCAGATGTTGAGGCCGTTCTCGACGGTTGCGTCCTCGCGGATGCGCGAGATGTAGGTCGCGTCCTCACCGGCAGATTCGTAAGGCGTGATGTAACCGCCGTCCTCGCGCTTGTCGATGACGAGGCAGCCCGGTGCCTCGCGCAGGATATCGCGGGCCTGGTCGGCGGTGATTTCGTTTTCGAATTCAATGTTGACCGATTCCGAATGGCCGATGAAGACGGGAACGCGAACCGCGGTGCAGGTCACCTTGATCTTCGGGTCCAGCATCTTCTTCGTTTCAGCCAGAACCTTCCATTCTTCCTTCGTATAGCCGTCTTCCATGAAGGTATCGATATGCGGGATGACGTTGAAGGCGATGCGCTTGGTGAACTTCTTGTTCTCGATCGGATCGGCAACGAAGACGGCACGCGTCTGGTTGAAGAGCTCGTCCATGCCATCCTTACCGGCACCGGAGACCGACTGATAGGTGGAGATGACGACACGCTTGATCTTGGCGAAGTCGTGCAAGGGCTTCAGCGCAACGACGAGCTGGGCGGTCGAGCAATTCGGGTTGGCGATGATGTTGCGCTTGGTAAAAAGCGAGATCGCGTCCGGATTTACTTCCGGAACGATCAGTGGCACCTCGGCGTCATAGCGCCAGGCCGAGGAATTGTCGATGACGACGCAGCCCTGTTGGCCGATCTTCGGGGAGACGCGCTTGGAAACTTCGCCACCGGCCGACATCAGGCAGATATCGGTGTCGGAGAAATCGTAGTTCTCCAGGTTGGAGACTTTCAGCGTCCGGTCGCCGTAGGAAACCTCCGTACCCTGGGAGCGGGCCGAGGCAAGTGCTACGACTTCATCGGCCGGGAAACCGCGCTCGGAGAGAATGTTGAGCATTTCCCGCCCGACATTTCCGGTCGCTCCCGCAACTGCAACTTTGAAACCCATTTCTCAAGCTCTCTTTCTCTTCTCTCCTCTTGTCCGTGAGGGGGAAGCGCGAAATTATCGCGGCTTCCTGTCCCCAGCCGGGCCGGGGAGAGAGCGGCAGGCCAGAGACGTCAGACGGTTTTCGTCGTCGTTTTGGCCTTGGTTTTGGAAGAAACCGGAACGGCAAAATCCAGCCCGGCATCTTCTGCCGGGTGATTGTGCTCAGCGATGGCGTGCTCGTAGCGAACCATGGATATTCCTTTTCCACCGTTGCTCATAAAAGGTTTTCCACAGGAGTCAAGGTTTTTGCGCATGCAGTTGGAGCAGGCAGAGGGCACCATTGCCGGGCGGCATCGACCCCGTTGTAATGACTGCAACGAAAAACAGAGGGGGTCCATGCGTATGCTTCTCGCGGTTTTCGCGGGGCGTGCCGTACCTGCGGTGATCCACGCACAAAAATTAGACTAAAGTCATAATCCCAAAGCATCCCTCTTTCTGACTCGTCTTTTCTGTCAAACTTCCGTCAGGCGTGTCGTGGCCAGAAGTATGCTGTGAGGAGAGTAGGCCGCGATCGTTGCTCATCACTCTGTGGAGGACAGACAATGGCAGATGTCGCAAGCGTCGACGGTGTGAAAGCCGGTCCGATGACGGGCGAGGAGAAGAAGGTCATCTTCGCCTCGTCGCTCGGCACGGTTTTCGAATGGTATGATTTCTATCTTTACGGTTCGCTCGCCACCTATATCGGCGCGACCTATTTCACCCAGTATCCGGAAGCGACGCGTAACATCTTCACGCTGCTCGCCTTCGCTGCGGGCTTCCTCGTGCGTCCGTTCGGCGCATTGGTCTTCGGCCGCCTCGGCGATCTCGTCGGCCGTAAATACACCTTCCTGGTGACGATTCTCATCATGGGTATGTCGACCTTCCTGGTCGGCATCTTGCCGGGGGCTGCCTCAATCGGCATCGCAGCTCCGATCATCCTGATCGGCCTGCGCCTGCTGCAGGGCTTGGCTCTCGGTGGCGAATATGGCGGTGCGGCGACTTATGTTGCCGAACACGCGCCGAACGGCCGCCGCGGCTACTTTACGTCCTGGATCCAGACGACGGCAACGCTTGGCCTTTTCCTGTCGCTGATCGTCATCGTCACGGTCCAGTCGATCATGGGCTCGACCGCCTTCGCCGCCTGGGGCTGGCGTATTCCGTTCCTCGTTTCGGTCGTCCTGCTCGGTATTTCCGTCTGGATCCGGTTGAAGATGAACGAGTCACCCGCCTTCCAGCGCATGAAGGCGGAAGGCAAGGGATCGAAGGCACCGCTGACGGAAGCATTCGGCCAGTGGAAGAATGCCAAGATCGCGCTGATCGCGCTTCTCGGCGCTACCATGGGCCAGGCGGTCATCTGGTACGGCGGTCAGTTCTATGCCCTGTTCTTCCTGCAGAACGTGCTGAAGGTCGATTTGCAGTCGGCCAACATCATGGTGGCGATCGCCCTGTTCCTCGCCACGCCATTCTTCGTCATCTTCGGCGGACTGTCGGACAGGATCGGCCGCAAGCCGATTATCATGGCGGGCCTGCTGATTGCGGCGGTCACCTACTTCCCGCTGTTCAAGGCGATGACTTACACGGCAAATCCAGCTCTCTTTGAGGCACAGGCGACGATCCGGGCAACGGTAACGGCCGATCCGGCGGATTGCAGATTCCAGTTCAATCCGACGGGCACCTCCAAGTTCACCAGTTCTTGCGATATCGCAACAGCGTTTCTGACCAAAAACTCGGTGCCTTATGATGTGGTGTCAGGTCCGGCCGGCCAGCCAGCAATCGTGAAGATCGGTGATCGTACGATCACCAGTTTCGATGCCGTCGCAGCCGGTGCCGATGCGGCCAAGACCAATGCGGCCTTCGAAAAGAACGTCAATCTTGCTCTTCATGATGCTGGCTACCCGCTGAAGCGCGGTGCGGCTAGGGTTGCGGATGCCAAGCTCGATGCCTTCATTGCCGCCAATCCGGAACTCGCTCTCAACGCCGATGCGATACGCGCCGGTCAGAAGGAAACACTGCCAGCCGACAAACTCGTTGCCGGCAAGTTGCTGACGGCGGATGAGGCGAAAGGCATCACAGACATGGCCGTGTTCACGATCCCTGGCGGTGGTTCGTTCGCGATGGTGGCCGATCCTGCTCGCGTCAACTGGGTTGGTACGACCGCCATCCTGTTCGTGCTCGTGCTCTACGTGACGATGGTCTACGGCCCGATCGCGGCCCTGCTGGTCGAGCTCTTTCCGACCCGCATTCGCTATACCGGCATGTCGCTGCCTTATCATATCGGCAACGGCTGGTTCGGCGGCCTGCTGCCTGCTACGGCCTTCGCGATGAGTGCGGCCGCCGGCAACATTTATTATGGCCTCTGGTATCCGATCGTCTTCGCGGCGATCACGCTGGTCATCGGCGTGCTGTTCCTGCCGGAAACCAAGAACCGGGATATTCATGCGCTGGATTAAGGCGTGGCGAACATATTGAAATCAAAGACCCCGGCGCTCGAAAGGCGCCGGGTTTTTCATGTGCCAATTTTCTCAGGCGCCATTTCTTATGCGTCTGGGAAGTATCGCTTGGACATCGGCCAGCCATCCGGCGCAAGTTTGAAAAGCAGGCCGTAACGGGCATAGACGATTGCCGTCAGCAGCGAGAACCAGGCGCCGAAGGCGAGGCCGGCAATGACATCGCTCGGATAGTGCGCGCCGACCATGACACGCGTCATGCCGAACCAGATGGCGCAAGCGATAAAGGGAACCCGGTAGCGCGGGAAGAGCAGGGCAAGGGCGGCAAAGAAAGCGCCCACCGTGGTCGAATGACCTGACGGGAAGCTCTCCAGTGCTGCATGGCCGGAGAAGGGCGTGAAGGAAAGCACGCCGAGATCCTGGAAATGTTCGGGGCGCGCGCGACCGATCGTGCGTTTCAGAAGGTTTGCGAGCAGGCCGGAAAAGACGACGGTCGTGAACAGATAGGCGCCGATCCAGCTTACATAGAGCGCCTGGGCCTTGGCCCTTGCGCTTTTCAAGAGCTTGTAGCCAGCTCTGCCGTGGAAGAAGAGCAGGACGCTGGTGAGGATCAGCCAGGCGGAATCGCCGAAATCGGTCAACATCTCCCCGAAGCGTTGAATGGGTTCCGGCAGGTGGCCGGCACCAATCGGTGCATCGAAGATCAGCATGGAAAGGGTGACGGCGTTCAGCGTAATGAAAAGACATGCGCGCCACCGCAATGGTGGCATGACGCATCCATTTCTGCGCCAGCGCCTGTCCAAGGAGACTAAAAGTTCCCGCATTCCTACTATCCGTATAACCCTTGGGTATGAGATAGGCGGTAAAAATGCACAGGATTACGACAGAGAACGGCTTCCTCAGATAATTCTTTTTAATCTTGGTAACGACCGCTCTGGACGCCGATGGATAAGACCGTGCCAACTAAAAAGCCCTCCGCACGGGTGCGAAGGGCCGAAAGCGTTTCACGTGAAATATCAGGCAGAAAGTGCCTTGAACTCGTTGAGGATGGCGTCACCCATCTCGACGGTGCCGACCTGGCGGCTGCCTGGTGCCATGATGTCGCCAGTGCGGATACCCTTGTCGAGCACGTTGGCTATCGCCTTTTCAAGGTTATCTGCTTCCTCGACCAGGTTGAAGGAATAGCGAAGGCACATGGCGAAGGAGGCAATCATGGCAATCGGATTGGCGATACCCTTGCCGGCAATGTCAGGTGCCGAGCCGTGAACCGGCTCATAAAGCGCCTTGCGCTTGCCCGTCTTTCCGTCAGGTGCTCCGAGCGAGGCCGACGGCAGCATCCCGAGCGAGCCGGTCAGCATGGCGGCAACGTCTGACAGCATGTCGCCGAAGAGGTTATCGGTGACGATGACGTCGAACTGCTTCGGCTGGCGCACGAGCTGCATGCCGCCGGCATCGGCCAGCATATGCTCCAACTGCACGTCGGAATATTTCGCCTTATGCGTTTCGGTCACGACCTGGTTCCAGAGCACGCCTGATTTCATGACGTTGCGCTTTTCCATCGAGCAGACGCGGTTGTTGCGGGTGCGGGCCATTTCAAAGGCGACACCGGCGATACGCTCGATCTCGTAAGTGTCGTAAACCTGGGTATCGATGCCGCGCTTCTGGCCATTGCCGAGATCGATGATTTCCTTCGGCTCGCCGAAGTAAACACCGCCCGTCAGCTCGCGGATGATGAGGATGTCGAGACCCTCGACCAGTTCCGGCTTCAGTGAGGAAGCGGAAGCAAGTGCGGGATAGCAGATCGCCGGACGCAGATTGGCGAAGAGTTCCAGATCCTTGCGCAGGCGCAGCAGGCCAGCTTCCGGGCGCACTTCGTAGGGAACACTATCCCATTTCGGGCCGCCGACGGCGCCGAAGAGCACGGCATCGGCGGCAAGCGCCTTCTTCATGTCGTCTTCGGAGATTGCCGCACCATGTGCATCATAGGCGCAGCCGCCAACGAGGCCTTCGTCGGTGACGAAGCCGGCATTCATTGCCTCGTTCATATAGGCGATGATCTTGCGGACCTCGCCCATGGCTTCGGGGCCGATGCCGTCGCCCGGCAGCAGGAAAAGATTGCGCACTGTCATGAAAGCCTCCGCGGAAAAACAGGTTGCGGTTTCTTAGACCCCGGAAATGGGCATTTCAAGCGAGAGAAAGGGTGAATCGGTACGCTTGCCTCCGCGTCATGTGATGTCCGGCAAGGTTGCTCCCGTGGCCGTAAACGGGCTAGAACGACAGCCCTGCCTGTTCTTTTCCGGATATTCTCCCATGTCTTTCGCGCCTCTCCATCTTGATACGCCCCTCGTCCAAACCGCGGCTGATTACAGCCTCAGCGGCAAGCCGCTCTGGCTGAAGCTCGATGCGCTGCAGCCCTCCGGCAGCTTCAAGCTGCGGGGGGTCGGCCGGCTTTGCCAGCACGAGGTTGAAAACGGTGCGCGCGAGATCTTTTGCGCCTCCGGCGGCAATGCCGGCATTGCGGCAGCCTATGCCGGGCGGGCGCTCGGCGTGCCGGTCACCATCGTGGTGCCAGAGACGACGGCGCCGGACGTGCGCCGGACGATTGCCGCAACGGGCGCCAATGTGCTGGTCCATGGATCTGTCTTTGATGAGGCCAATGCGCATGCGATCGAACTTGCTGGGAACCGCAAGGCGACTTATGTGCATCCTTTCGACCATCCGCTCCTGTGGGATGGCCATGCCACGCTGATCGACGAAGTCGTCGCGAAGGGTGCCAAGTTCGATTGCGTCGTTACCAGTGTCGGCGGTGGCGGGCTGCTTGCCGGCATTGTCGAAGGGTTGAAGCGGAACGGGCTTTCCGACGTGCCTGTTATTGCCGTCGAGACAGAAGGGGCGGCCTCCTTCAATGCCAGCCTCAAGGCCAATGAGCGTGTTTCGCTTCCGGCCATCACCTCGATTGCCACGTCGCTTGGCGCGCGGCAGGTGGCGCGATATGTTTTCGACCTGCCGAAACATCATCCGATCGAAAGCGTTCTCGTCAGCGATGCCGATGCCGTGGCCGCCTGCCTGAAATTTGCCGACGCGCAGCGCATTCTGGTGGAGCCGGCCTGCGGTGCGGCGCTTGCCGTTGCGGACGTGCATGCCGGTCTGCTCTCCCGCTTCGACAATCCGCTGATCGAAGTTTGCGGCGGCATCGGCGTGTCGCTCGAAAAGCTTGATGCCTGGAAAGAGAAGTTTCTCTGAGCTGCGACCAAAGAAAAGAAAAAGCCGGGCGAGAAGCCCGGCTTGATTGATAGGCAATTCGTCGGGGCTCAGGCGGCCCAGGGATGCGAGGCGACGTTCTTCTTTTCGAAGTCGTCGATCGCCTTGCCCTTTTCCATCGTCAGGCCGATATCGTCGAGACCGTTCAGCAGGCAGTGACGCTTGAATTCATCGAGGGCGAACTTGATCGAGCCGCCGTCCGGACCGGTGATTTCGAGGTTTTCAAGGTCGACGGTCAGAACAGCGTTGGAGCCGCGCTCGGCATCGTCCATCAGCTTGTCGAGGTCTTCCTGGCTGACCTTGATCGGCAGGATGCCGTTCTTGAAGCAGTTGTTGTAGAAAATGTCGGCGAAGCTGGTGGAGATCACGCAGCGGATGCCGAAATCGAGCAGTGCCCACGGAGCATGCTCACGCGAGGAGCCGCAGCCGAAGTTATCACCTGCGACGAGGATCTTGGCATCGCGGTAGGCCGGCTTGTTCAGCACGAAATCAGGGTTTTCGGAGCCGTCTTCATTGTAACGGGCTTCGGCGAAAAGGCCTTTGCCAAGGCCGGTGCGCTTGATGGTCTTCAGATAGTCCTTCGGAATGATCATGTCGGTGTCGATATTGACGACCGGCAGGGGCGCTGCAACGCCCGTGAGCTTCACGAATTTATCCATGACCCATGCTCCATTTCAGCAAAACGTACTTTCTGATTTTGCATCTATTCCAGTTTTCCGCCGAAATGAAGAAGAATCTTTCGCTGACGGAGGCCACGCGACGTTTCGCGCAGCCGGCCAATTGTGTGTCTTCTTACTTCGATGGTGCATTCAGGCCCCAGAGGACGCCAAACGGATCGCGAAGCTGGCCGTAGCGATCGCCCCAGAACATCAGTTCGACCGGCATGACGACTTCGGCGCCGGCAGCGACTGCGCGGTCCCACCAGAAATCGATATCGTCGATCACCAATTGTATGGCGAAGCCCTCGTGGCCTTTGAAGGGGTGGCCATATTCCGGATAGGCATCCGACAGCATCAGCGAGCTGCCGTTGATATAGAGATGCACATGCATCGTCCGGCCGCTTTCATCTGATGGTACGAGATAGGCTTCTTCGGCGCCGAAAGCCTTCTTGTAGAATTCCGCAGCCTTTACTGCGCCGTCGACCGTCAGATAGGGAAGCAGCCCATTCTTGACCGGCGGCATCTTGGTCTGGTTGCTCTCCGTCGCATCCATGCTCGTCCTCCATTCGTTTTTAAAGTGCCGGCCGAATGCCTGGCTGCTTCAAGGACGTAGTATGGGAACGTGAGCCGACAATGTCGGTCAGAATTTTCAGCGAAAAGCGATCAGAGATCGATGATCGTGCCGCGGCCGTCGTTCCAGATGCGCATCTCGCGCTTGCCATCGGCGCGGGCACGGACGGGAGCGGGCTTCATCTTCATCGAAAGGGCGCGGCCGACCATGAGCACGGTCAGGATGCCGCCGACGGCGAGTGTGACCGAGAAGGTAAGAAGCAGCATGGCCACGAAAACGGTGGCGCCGGCAAGCATGAAGAAGATGGAGCGAATGTTCTGCATTGGTTAGAGACCTTTCTACGGAAAGGAATGTGGTCCTTCTTTTTCCTCTCTGCAAGGTAAGCATGGCTTTTTGTTGTCTTGCAGGGCTTTGCGAAGCTTGGCACTAATTGTTCATGAGCCGAACACCACCTCTTCGTTCCCAGCGTCTGCGCCGCTCGGTGCTGAGCGTGCCCGCCATCAATGCGCGGGCGCTTGAAAAGACCCATTCCCTTGATTGCGATGCGGTTATTTTCGATCTGGAGGATTCCGTCGCGCCCGAGAAGAAGGCAGAAGCGCGAGACAATCTGAAGGCCTTTTTTGCCGGGCCTCCGCTCGAGAGCAAGGAAAGGATCATCCGTATCAATTCTTTGTCATCCGGATTCGGGCTGGCGGATCTGGAACTCGTCAAGGCGCTTTCGCCCGATGCCGTTCTGCTTCCAAAGGTGGATGAGCCACAGGATGTGACTGATATCAGCGACTTGCTTGCCGAGGCTTATGCGCCGGAGGAATTGCGCATCTGGGCGATGATCGAGACGCCGCGCGGCGTGCTGAATGCCGCAGCGATTGCCGAATCCGGTCGCACGCCGGGATCGCGGGTCGATTGTCTGGTCGTCGGGCTCAATGATCTGCGCAAGGAAACGGGCGTTTTGCCGCAGTCGGGGCGGACCTATCTCGTGCCCTGGCTGATGCAGGTCGTTCTGGCGGTAAAGGCCTATGGTCTCGATGCGCTCGACAGCGTGTTCAACGATTTCCGGGATAGCGATGGCTTCGATGCCGAATGCGGGCAGGGCCGCGCCATGGGCTTTGCCGGCAAGATGCTGATCCATCCGGCGCAGATTGCAGCCGCCAACCGGCATTTCGGGCCGAGCGCGGAAGAGATTGCGGAGGCGGAGGCCATCATTGCCGCCTTCGCCGATCCGGTCACCAAGGAACTCAATGTCATCAATGCGAACGGACGGATGATCGAGCGGCTGCATCTTGTCCAGGCGGAAGCTCTAGTCCATAAAGCTCGCCTGATTTCTGCAAGAAAGCCCGCCTGATGAAACTCTATCGCTTCCTGACCGGTCCCGACGACGCTTCCTTCTGCCACAAGGTGACGGCGGTGCTGAACAAGGGCTGGTCGCTGTCCGGTTCGCCCACCTATGCCTTCAATGCTGCGACTGGCCAGATGCAGTGCGGCCAGTCGGTCGTCAAGGAGGTCGAGGGCAAGGATTATCATCCGGACATGAAGCTGTCCGAGCAATAAGGTCAGCGTTCGGCCGCTTCTTCGGCGCTTGCCTCGATGCGCTCCATGTCATCGTCGCTGAGGCCGAAGTGGTGGCCGATTTCATGGATCAGCACATGGGTGATGATATCACCCAGTGTTTCGTCGTTTTCGGCCCAGTAATCGAGGATCGGACGGCGATAGAGGCGGATGCGGTTCGGCATCTCGCCTGTTTCCACGGTAAAGCGCTCCGAAATGCCGCGCCCCTCGAAAAGGCCGAGCAGGTCAAAGGGTGTTTCCAGCGCCATATCCTCGAAAACTTCGTCATCGGGGAAGTCTTCGATTTCGATGGTCAGATTGGTCGTCAGCTTGCGAAATTCGTCCGGCAGGTGACTGTAGGCCTCCATTGCCAGCGACTCGAAGGTGCTGATCGTCGGCGCATGGCGGTCTTGCCAATCATCGCTCTGGTCTATGCGGGCCATAAGTATTCCTTCCTTTGTCGGCCCATATAAAGCCTTTATCGCCGATTTTCGAGTGTGGAATCAAAGGCAGGAATAAATTCTTATGAAATGATCATTGACTCTTCATTAGAGCTCTGGAATCTATAAGAACATAACAGGAACAAGACGGATGGAGAGAACGCCATGGCGCAGACCGCCCTGGCGCGCGAGCGGCTTTTTGCGCTCCGCGAAACCATTGCCCGACTGGAGGGAAAACCCGCGCCGGCGCTTGCTGCGGCGGAACGGGAAACCCTGGCGGAAGGACGCGAGAGCCGTCAGGAGCACATTCTGCCTCGGCTGTCTTTTGGCATTGAACCGTTCGATAAGGCCCTGGAAGGCGGTCTGCAGCTCGATGCGATTACCGAGTTCCGCGCGGCGAGTTCCGGCGATGCAGGGGCGGCGAGTGGACTGGCGATGGCCATTGCGGCGCGACTGCAGAAGCAGGAGGAGGACACCGGCAGGCTGCTGCCGTTGCTCTGGATCGGTGATGCCGTCGGCACACTGGAGGCGGGTCGCCCCTATGCTCCGGGGCTGAAGGATTTCGGGCTGAAGCCGGAAAGGTTTTTCCATGCCGCGCCGCGCAAGCTGGAGGATGCGCTCTGGCTGGCGGAAGTGGCCATCGAAAGTGCTGCCTTCTCGGCCATCGTCTTCGAAGTGCGCGGCAATCCCTTGCATTTCGGCCTGACCGAAAGCCGCCGGCTCAGTCTCAGGGCACGCGCCGTCCGTCGTCCGCTCTTTCTCGTCCGCCAGGCCGGGGAGGAGGAGGCGAGCAGCGCTGCCTTCCGCCTGCATGTCGAACCGGCGCCGTCTGACCTGCGGCCGCTGCCGGACGGATCAAAACTTTCCGGCAGCATCGGCAATCCGATTTTCCGTCTCACGCTGGAGAAGAGCCGCAATCCGGCCCCGCTCTCCTTTCTTCTGGAGTGGAACCCCCATGAACGCGAATTTCTCCCCGTCGACGAACCAGGTTTCGCTCGTCCTCCAGGCGAACAGTCAGCGCATTCTGGCGCTCAGCTTTCCGCATCTGGCGACGGACCGCATCGCGCGCAAGCGATGGGGTCTGTCCTGGCGTTCGAAAGGGCGTCCTGAAGCGTCACCGATCGTCTGTTCCGGCAAGTTCAACAATGCCATGCGGCTGACGGCGCTGGACGAGTTCGCCGAGAAGCTGGGATTGAGGAAGGAACAGGGCGTTGCCGAAGCGCGCGCCATGTATCCGGCGCTCGATGTCGTGGAAGAGGATCCTGCGGCCGACCGCCGGCTGCTGGAAGCGATCGCCGACTGGTGCGACCGCTATACGCCGATGGTAGCGCTCGACGGTAAGGACGGGCTGTTTCTCGATATTACCGGCTGTGCCCATCTCTTCGGCGGTGAAAGCGCGCTTCTCAAGGATATCCTGTCGCGGCTCTTCCATATGGGGCTCGATGTGCGCGGCGCGATCTCCTCATCGCCGGGTCTTTCCTGGGCCGTCTCCCGCTTCGGACAAGGCGTCGTCGTGGAGGATGAGGAGAGTGAGCGTATGCTGATGCCGCTGCCCGTCGCGGCCTTACGGCTGGAAGGCCAGACTGTCGATGCCTTGAGGAAGCTCGGCCTCAAATATGTCGGCGACGTCATCCATGCGCCACGGGCGCCGCTGACCCGCCGCTTCGGGCCGACACTGCTGCTGCGCCTCGATCAAGCACTGGGACGCGAGGAAGAGCCGATCTCGCCCCGGCGTCCCGTCGCCAGCCTTTCGTCCGAACGCCGCCTGGTCGAGCCGATCGGAACGGAAGAACAGATCCTTGCCGTCACCGGACAGGTTGCCGTGTCACTGAAACCGTCACTGGAGGCGCGAGGCGCTGGTGGAAGGGTGTTCGAGCTGGTGCTGTTTCGCGTCGATGGCAGGGTTTTCCGCATTTCCGTCGGCGCTTCGCGGCCAATTCGCGAACCGAAGCTCGTCGCAGGGCTATTTTCGGAGCGGCTGCAGGTTATCTACGACGATATCGATGCCGGCTATGGTTTCGAGATCCTGCGCCTGAACGTGCTGCGGCATGATCCGTTCAATGATGCACAGGGCGATTTCGAAGGCGATCGGCAAGGGGAAATCTCGCTTTCGAGTTTTGTCGACCGTGTTGCGGCGCGGCTTGGCGCGGATTGCCTGCAGAGTTTTCAACTTCGCGAGAGCCACGTGCCTGAACGCGCCGTGATCACGGTGCCGGCAATGGAAAGCCTTCCGGCTCGGGGCAAAACAGAGCAGGGCCACGCCCTCCCTTTCCGCGAGGAGAGGCCTCTGCGGCTCTTTGCAACGCCCGAGCCTGTCGAGGTTGCATTTTCCGAAGTGCCTGACGGTGCACCGCAGACTTTCCGCTGGCGGCGCATGCAGCATCAGGTCGCAAGAAGCGAAGGGCCGGAACGGATCGCCATGGAATGGTGGATTGATGGCGACGATGTCCAGGCGCGCGACTATTTCCGGATCGAGGACGAGGTTGGCCATCGCTTTTGGATCTATCGCCGAGGTCTCTACGGTGAGGAGCCTGCTCCCCGCTGGTTTATGCATGGGGTTTTTGCATGAGGTCCGAACCCGCATTCTTCGAGATCGGTACGAGGACGAATTTTTCGTTTCTCGAAGGTGCTTCGAAACCGGAGGAGATGGTCGTACAGGCCGCCTGCCTGAAGCTCGGCGGCCTCGGCGTTGCGGACCGGAATTCGGTTGCCGGCGTGGTGCGCGCCCATGCGCAGGCACAGCAGCTTGAGGAGAGATACAGGAACAGGGATGCGATTTTAGCCGAGGCGAAGAAGAAAGGAAAAACGAAGATCATTCTTGATCCTATCCGGGTTCAGCCGGGCGCCCGCCTCGTTTTTTCGGATGGAACACCTGATGTCCTTGCCTATCCGCGCAACCGGAAAGGCTGGGCAAATCTCTGCCGCCTTCTGAGCGCGGGCAATCTGAAGGAAGAAGCGGTCAAGGGAACCTGTATCCTGACGGAAGCAGAGCTTATGGAATGGGGCGACGAGATGATGCTTGCCCTCGTCCCGGATCGGGCCGTCGTGAATGATCCGAACCGCCAGCCTGCTCTTGAAGAATATCTGGAACGGTTCCGAAAACGGTTCCGCAAGGCATTTTTCATGGTGCTGTCACCAGCCTATGACGGCTGCGACCGGCAGGCTTTTGCAGTACTTGCCATGCTTGCCGCCCGCAACCGGGTACCTCTGATTGCGACTAATCAGCCGCTCTATCACCATCCAGAGCGTCGGCCACTTTCGGATGTCGTGATCGCAATTCGGGAGCATGTGGAGATATCGGAAGCCGGGTTCCTTCTGGCGCCCAATGGAGAGCGGTATCTCAAGGATTCACGTGAAATATCCAGGGTCTTCCGGGATTACAGAGATGCGGTCGAGAATACGCAGTTGTTTTTCAGCAAGCTGAGTTTTTCGCTGAACGAGCTGAAACACAATTATCCCCCTGAAAACGATCCAGGTGAAACGCCACAGGAAACTCTCGTGAGGCTGACGAGAGCGGGTGCGCTAATACGCTATCCTGATGGCGTTCCGGAGAAAGTGGCCAAGCAGATCGACTACGAGCTAAAGCTCATCGGCGACAAGAATTACGCTTCCTATTTCCTGACGGTTTACAAGATCATTCATCATGCTCGTTATGAGCTCAAGGTTCTCTGCCAGGGACGTGGTTCGGCCGCCAATTCTGTTGTCTGCTACTGCCTTGAAATTACGGAAGTTAATCCTGAAAAATGTACCCTCCTTTTCGACCGTTTCATTTCGATGGATCGCCACGAGCCGCCGGATATTGATGTCGATTTCGAGCATGAACGGCGGGAAGAGGTTATTCAGTCCATATATAAAAGATATGGCCACGAGCATGCCGGTCTGACGGCTGCTGTTACCAGCTATCGTACCCGTTCGGCAGGCCGTGAAGTCGCCAAGGCCTTTGGTCTGTCGGAAGATGTACAGTCGGCGATCAGTAGTCTCGTCTGGGGGTGGTCGGAGGATAATCTCTCGGAGCGGGACGCGAAGGCGGCCGGCCTCGATATCAAGGATCCGGTGACACGGAACGTACTGAAATATGCTTCCGAGCTTTTGAGTTTTCCCCGTCACCTTACCCAGCATGTCGGCGGGTTCGTCATCACGCGGGACCGGCTCGATGAGGTGGTGCCGATCATGAAGACGGCGATGCCGGATCGCTACATGATCGAGTGGGACAAGGATGATCTCGACAATGTTGAAATCCTCAAGGTGGACGTGCTGGCGCTCGGTATGCTCACTTGCCTGCGACGAGCTTTCACGCTGCTTGAGCTGCATTACGAAGTAAAGAAGACGCTCGCCGATCTCGGCCATAAGGAGCATGGAAAGGAAGGTGAGGCGGTTTATAGGATGATGTGGCGAGCGGATACGCTTGGTGTCTTCCAGATCGAAAGCCGGGCGCAGATGAGTATGCTGCCGCGTCTTAAGCCCGATAGATTCTATGACCTTGTCATCGAAGTTGCCATTGTCCGGCCTGGGCCGATTCAGGGCAACATGGTTCATCCCTATTTGAAGCGTCGGGAAGACAAGAAAAAGAACATTCCGATCAAATATCCCAGCAAGGAACTGGAAACGGTGCTCGAGAGAACGCTTGGAGTTCCGCTGTTTCAAGAACAGGCTATGCAGATCGCCATCACCGCGGCAGGTTTTGCGCCTGCCGAGGCAGATCGGCTCCGACGGGCGATGGCGACCTTCAAAAGGACCGGCACGATCGGTAATTTCGAAAAGCGGTTCATCGATGGCATGGTCGAAAAGAATTACGACCGCGAGTTTGCGCAGCAATGCTTTAACCAGATCAAAGGTTTCGGCGAATACGGATTTCCGGAGAGCCATGCCGCTTCCTTCGCACTGCTCGTCTACGCCTCCTCATGGCTGAAGGCCTATTATCCCGATGTCTTTTGTGCGGCGATGCTGAATTCGCAGCCGATGGGCTTTTATGCGCCGGCTCAACTGGTGCGGGATGCACGTGAGCATGGGGTGAAAATCCTGCCGGCAGATATCAATCTGTCGAATTGGGAATGCACTCTGGAGGAGGCGGCTTTCGAGCCGGCAGCGATCGATTTCCGTCATGGCGAGATGCGAGAGGTCATCAAGACTCGTCATGCTGTTCGGCTCGGCTTTCTGCAGATCAAGGGCGTTTCCTCTGACGATATGGAGCAACTCGTGAAAAATCGCGGAGAGGGTTATAATTCGGTACGTGATCTCTGGCTGCGCTCCGGCCTGCAGAAATCTGCTATCGAACGGCTGGCGGATGCGGATGCCTTCCAATCCATCGGGCTGTCACGACGCCAGGCACTCTGGGCGGTTCGGGCGCTGGATGTGAAGAGTGCGACTGAGGAGCTGCCGCTTTTCGAGCAGGTCCGCCATATCGATCTTCAGCCCGAACCTCAGGCGAAGCTGCCGGACATGCTGCCGGGAGAACAGGTTATCGAGGACTACCGCTACCTGTCACTGTCGCTGAAGGCCCATCCCGTTTCCTTCCTGCGGGAGGAGCTACGCAAGGCAGGCGTGACGCGCAATGTCGATCTGCTACGCGTCGCGAATGGGAAGCGGGTCACGATCGCGGGGCTGGTGTTGGTGCGCCAGCGGCCGGGCTCTGCCAGCGGCGTGATCTTCATGACGCTGGAGGACGAGACTGGTGTTGCCAATGCGATCGTCTGGCCGAAAATGTTCGAAAAATACCGATCAGTCGTCATGGGAGCGCGATTGGTAAAAATCGTCGGCCGGCTGCAGAGCCAGAGTGGTGTCATCCATACTGTCGTCGAACATATCGAAGATATGACTCCGCTGCTCGGCATCCTTCAGCGCGAGGCGAGACGTTTCGGTGTGAGCGAGCGTTCGGACGAGGTGTTGCGACCGACGCAAGATCATCGGCAGCAGAAAAAAGCTGATGCACTGGCAAGGGATGAATTGGTCAGAAGGATCGGGGATGGACGATCGCCGGAGAGGGCGAGGGATGGCGATCTCGCCGAGACCGCAAGTGTCATGCCGCGCGGGCGCAATTTCCACTGATGGTCCCTAGGCAGCGGTGACGATTTAACTATTTGAGCCATATGGCGATAGCGGCGAGTTTGACGAAGCCCATGAAGTTTGCGAGCAACTTGTCATAGC
>NZ_JACHZR010000011.1 GCF_014193695.1 Rhizobium sp. BK316
CGCTGCCGTCAGAGACGTCTTGCCGTGGTCAACGTGGCCGATCGTGCCAATGTTGACGTGCGGCTTGTTGCGCTCAAACTTACTCTTTGCCATTTTCGGCTCTCCATTCTTTGGCCCGAGGGGCGCTAATTCTTGTTATCGGTCAATTGGTATTCCGGTCACTTCTGACCGGAATACTTTGCCTGGATTTCGGTTGCGACGTTCGACGGGACCGGCGCGTAGTGATCGAAGGTCATCGTGTACTGAGCACGGCCCTGCGACATGGAGCGCAGGTTGTCGACATACTTGAACATGTTGGCCAGCGGGACGTTGGCGTTGATGACAACGGCGACACCACGGCTTTCCTGACCCTGGATCTGACCACGGCGGGAGTTCAGGTCGCCGATGACGTCACCAACATAGTCTTCCGGGGTAACGACTTCGACCTTCATCATCGGCTCGAGAAGCTGAGCTCCAGCCTTCTTTGCCGCTTCACGGAAGCAAGCGCGGGAAGCAATTTCGAATGCCAGAACCGAGGAGTCGACGTCGTGGAAGGCGCCGTCGATGAGCGTCGCCTTGACGCCCAGCATCGGGAAGCCAGCCAGCGGACCGGAAGACAGAACGCTTTCGATACCCTTCTGAACGCCCGGGATGTATTCCTTCGGAACAGCACCGCCGACGATCTTGGATTCGAACTTGAAGTCGTCGCCATCCGGGTTCGGTTCGAAGACGATCTTGACGCGTGCGAACTGGCCGGTACCACCGGACTGCTTCTTGTGCGTGTAGTCTTCTTCGTGCTGGCGCGTGATGGTTTCGCGGTAAGCAACCTGCGGCGCGCCGACGTTTGCTTCGACCTTGAACTCACGGCGCATGCGGTCGACGATGATGTCGAGATGCAGTTCGCCCATGCCGGCGATGATCGTCTGACCGGATTCCTGGTCCGTCTTCACACGGAAGGACGGATCTTCGGCTGCCAGGCGGTTGAGCGCGAGGCCCATCTTTTCCTGGTCACCCTTGGACTTCGGCTCGATAGCGATCTGGATGACCGGCTCCGGGAACTCCATGCGCTCGAGGATAACCGGCTTCAGCGGGTCGCAGAGCGTGTCACCCGTGGTGGTTTCCTTGAGACCTGCGAGAGCAACGATGTCGCCGGCAAAGGCTTCTTCGATATCTTCACGCGAGTTGGAGTGCATCTGCAGCATGCGCCCCACGCGCTCGCGCTTGTCCTTGACCGTGTTCATGACCGACGAACCCTTTTCGAGCTTGCCGGAGTAGATACGGGCGAAGGTGAGCGAACCGACGAAGGGGTCGTTCATGATCTTGAACGCGAGCATGGACAACGGCTCGGCGTCGTCTGCATGACGCTCGATTTCGGCTTCGGTCTTGAAGTCGATGCCCTTGATCGCGGGAATGTCGAGCGGCGACGGCAGGTAGTCGACAACGGCGTCGAGCAGCGGCTGCACGCCCTTGTTCTTGAAGGCCGTGCCGCAGAACATCGGATGGAACTTGACGTCGATCGTACCGCGGCGAACAAGTTCGCGGATCTTGTCGTTGTCGGGCATGACGCCTTCGAGGTAGGCTTCCATCGCAGCTTCATCGATCTCGACAACCGTCTCGATCAGCTTTTCGCGATATTCTTCAGCCTTGGCCTTCATATCTTCCGGGATCTCGACGACATCCCACTGGGCGCCGAGAGATTCATCGCGCCAGATCAGAGCGTTCATCTCGACGAGGTCGATCACGCCCTTGAAGTCGCTTTCAGCGCCGATCGGCAGCTGCATGACGACGGCGATCGCACCGAGACGGGTCTTGATCATCTCGACGGAGCGGTAGAAATCCGCACCGGTCTTGTCCATCTTGTTGCAGAAGATCATGCGCGGAACATGATACTTCTCAGCCTGACGCCAGACGGTTTCGGTCTGCGGCTCAACACCAGCGTTGGCGTCGAGCAGCGCAATGGCACCGTCGAGAACGCGCAGCGAACGCTCGACTTCGATGGTGAAGTCGACGTGGCCGGGGGTGTCGATGATGTTGAAGCGGCGCATCTTGCCGTCACGGCCCTTCCAGAAGGTCGTGGTGGCAGCGGACGTGATCGTGATGCCGCGTTCCTGTTCCTGCTCCATCCAGTCCATCGTGGCTGCGCCATCGTGGACTTCACCGATCTTGTGCGACTTGCCGGTGTAATAAAGGATACGCTCGGTCGTCGTGGTCTTGCCGGCGTCGATGTGCGCCATGATACCGAAATTGCGGTAGTCTTCGATCTTATATTCGCGAGCCATTATGGACTGCCTTTCGATATCGTTCGGGATTACCAGCGATAATGCGAGAACGCGCGGTTGGCATCAGCCATCTTGTGCGTGTCTTCGCGCTTCTTGACCGCGGAACCGCGGTTGTTGGATGCGTCGAGAAGTTCGCCCGAAAGACGATCGATCATGGTGGTTTCGTTGCGCTTGCGCGCAGCAGCAATCAACCAGCGGATGGCAAGAGCCTGGCGGCGCTCCGGACGGACATCGACCGGAACCTGGTAGGTCGCACCACCGACGCGGCGCGAGCGGACTTCAACGTGCGGAGCGATGTTGTCGAGCGCGGAATGGAAAACCGTGAGCGGTTCCTGCTTCGACTTGCCCTGCACGGAGTCAAACGCGCCGTACACGATGCTTTCGGCGACGGACTTCTTGCCGTCCAGCATGATGGCATTCATGAACTTCGTGACAACGAGGTCACCGAACTTCGGGTCCGGATTGATCTCGCGCTTTTCTGCTTTATGGCGTCTGGACATACTTCTCGTCTCTTTAACTGTTAAGGCGCTTCACCACGCGGAGGACCTCGCGCAGCGCCGGAATCTCACTTTCAAGCCTTTCCGGGCGGTATCGCCCGGGGCGAAATTACTTCGGACGCTTCGCACCGTACTTGGAACGGCGCTGCTTGCGGTTCTTGACACCCTGGGTATCGAGAACGCCGCGGATGATGTGGTAGCGAACACCCGGAAGGTCCTTGACGCGGCCGCCACGGATCATGACGACGGAGTGTTCCTGAAGGTTGTGACCTTCACCGGGAATGTAACCAATGACTTCGAAGCCGTTGGTGAGGCGGATCTTTGCGACCTTACGCAGAGCCGAGTTCGGCTTCTTCGGCGTCGTCGTGTAAACGCGGGTGCAAACACCGCGCTTCTGCGGGTTCTCCTGAAGAGCGGGAACCTTGTTACGCTTTACGTTCGCCTGGCGAGGCTTGCGGATCAGCTGGTTTACGGTAGGCATTCAACCATCCCTTACGTTTGTCTCAGTACCCTTGCGGGCTCGAACTTCGCCGTTTCCGGCATTGCCACACATATTTCCCTCAATGCGCAAAATATGGCCCGATCCGCTTCCGCAGATGGACCACATAGAGCAGAGGACGCAAAAAGGTGCGTCATGCGTGCAGCATCATGACTTCAACGTGCGTTTAGAACCTTGTTTGAGGCGTTCTTCAGGGCGCGTCGCCCCGAACAGCCAAACCTCACATGGGATCCGATGGCGGGCGTACTACTGGTTTCCGCCCTGCTCGTCAAGGCCGGTTAAGAAATAATCTCCGCCCCGGCAGCTTCAAATGCCCTGAGAACACGCTGTTTACAGGCTCTTTAAGCCGGTTAAAGATACCCGGCAAGATAAACTTGGGCATTGCAGCAAAAACAGATAGGAATCAGTATTTGCAGACATCAAGCCCTTATATGGGACCTGCATATTGCGATTCTTAGAGAGCCGAAGGACAAAAAAATGATCGGGACACCGGACAACGACAACAATTTCGACGGACCGATGATCTTCATCATCATCGGCAAGGGCTATGAATCCGATACAAGCGAGGGCGTGGACCTGCACGTCATGCTGAAGGCTGCCGACGATGACAGCGCCGTGCGGGAAGCCTTGAACGCACTTGCCGAGGAGGGCTTCATCGAGGCCGATCTCGACCAGATCGGCATGTTGACCGAAGTGCCCTCCGAAGAACCGCACGCCTCCGCCTATCAGGGTGCACTGGACGGCGAAGTCTCGATCATCCGTTTCAGCTGAGCCTATAGACAAAGAACGGGCCTGCGCGCCGCGCGGGCCTGATCCCCCGCCCTCGCCTTTCCATTTTGGCCGATATATGAGGGCGGCGAACCTGCAGCGTGTTATCGCGATACCGTCGCCAACGGCCCCCAGCAAATTCGACATTCATCGCAAAGCCGCCGGCAAGCCGGCGGCTTTATCGTTTTCCGCTTGGAATGAGGTATCCAGATATTTCCGGACAAAGAAAAACCGCCCGGATTTCTCCGGGCGGCCTTGAATTTTTAAACTCTGGACTGCCTGTTATTCGGCGGCCGGCGCGCTTTCGTTCGCCAGGTCCTGCAGCATCGGCGTTGCAGCCGCTGCCCCGGAGCCCTTGCGGCGCTCTTCCAGGATCAGGTCGTCGCGAGCCGTCGCGATGCGGCGGATCTGGGTCATGGTGCCACCGGTACCGGCCGGGATCAGACGGCCGACGATGACGTTTTCCTTCAGACCCTGCAGGCCATCGGTCTTGCCGGCAATCGCGGCTTCCGTCAGCACCTTGGTCGTTTCCTGGAAGGAAGCGGCCGAGATGAAGGACGGGGTCTGCAGCGATGCCTTGGTGATGCCGAGCAGAACGGGATCGCCACTGGCAGGCTTCTTGCCTTCCTCGATGAGCTGGTCGTTGACGTCTTCCAGCTCGATACGGTCGACATTGTCGCCGACGATGTAGGTGGAGTCGCCTGCATCGGTGATCTCCACCTTCTGCAGCATCTGACGGACAATCACCTCGATGTGCTTGTCGTTGATGACAACGCCCTGCAGACGATAGACTTCCTGGATTTCGTTGACGAGGTAGGAAGCCAAGGCTTCCACGCCCTTGATCGCCAGGATGTCGTGCGGAGCCGGGTTACCGTCGAGGATGTAATCACCCTTTTCGATATAGTCGCCCTCCTGAAGGTGGAAGGGCTTGCCCTTCGGGATCAGGTATTCGACAGGCTCGACACCGTCTTCTGCCGGCTCGATGATGACGCGACGCTTGTTCTTGTAGTCGCGGCCGAGGCGGATCGTACCATCGATCTCTGCGATGATGGCGTGGTCCTTCGGACGACGAGCCTCGAACAATTCTGCAACGCGCGGCAGACCACCGGTGATGTCCTTGGTCTTGGCGCTTTCCAGCGGCGAACGGGCAAGAACGTCACCCTGGGAGACCTTCTGGCCCGGCTCGACGGATAGGATCGCGTCGACCGAGAGCAGGAAGCGGGCTTCGCCACCGCGGGAGAGCTTCGCGACATTGCCGCTTGCATCCTTGATGACGATGGCCGGCTTCAGATCCGAACCGCGCGGGGTCGAACGCCAGTCGATAACCTGACGCTTGGTGATACCGGTGGATTCGTCGGTCGCTTCGAGAACGGAGAGGCCGTCGACGACATCTTCGAACTGAACCGTACCGGCTACTTCCGTCATCATCGGACGGGTGTAGGGGTCCCACTCCGCCAGACGCTGACCGCGCTTAACCTTGTCGCCTTCGTCGACATGCAGCTTCGAACCATAGGCAACACGCTGCGAGGAACGCTCCACGCCACGCTCGTCCAGGATCTGGACGGTCATGTTGCGGCCCATGGCAACGAGGTTGCCATCGGAGTTGCGCAGGATGTTACGGTTCTTGATCTGCACCGTACCTTCATACGAGGCTTCCAGGAACGACTGGTCGACCACCGTTGCCGTGCCACCAAGGTGGAAGGTACGCATGGTGAGCTGCGTGCCCGGCTCGCCGATCGACTGAGCCGCGATAACGCCGACGGCTTCGCCCATGTTGACCGGCGTACCGCGCGCGAGGTCGCGGCCGTAGCAGACCGAGCAGACGCCCGTCTGGATTTCGCAGGTCAGTGCCGAGCGAATGCGGATCGACTGGATACCAGCCTTCTCGATCTCGGTGACATCGGGCTCAAGGATCATCTTGCCGGCATCGACGATACGCTCGCCGGTAACCGGGTGGTCGATGTTGTCGAGGGCCGTACGGCCGAGGATGCGGGCGCCGAGCGAAGCAACGACCTGACCGGCATCGACGATGGCGGTCATAGTGAGGCCGGTTTCGGTACCGCAATCGACGTGCGTGACGATGCAGTCCTGCGCGACGTCGACGAGACGGCGAGTCAGGTAACCGGAGTTCGCAGTCTTCAGGGCGGTGTCTGCCAGACCCTTGCGGGCGCCGTGCGTCGAGTTGAAGTACTCGTTGACCGTCAGGCCTTCCTTGAAGTTCGAGATGATCGGCGTCTCGATGATTTCACCTGACGGCTTGGCCATGAGGCCGCGCATACCGCCGAGCTGACGCATCTGGTTCGGAGAACCACGGGCACCCGAGTGCGACATCATGTAGATGGCGTTCATCGGCTTCTGGCGACCAGTCTTATCGTCGAACTCGACAGCCTTAATGCGGGCCATCATATCTTCGGCGACCTTCTCCGTGGCCTTACCCCACGCGTCAACGACCTTGTTGTACTTTTCGCCCTGAGTGATCAGACCGTCGTTGTACTGCTGCTCGTATTCCTTCACCAGGTTTTCGGTGTCGGCAACGATCTTCGCCTTGGATTCCGGAATGACCATGTCGTCCTTGCCGAACGAAATGCCGGCGCGGCAGGCGTGGGTGAAGCCGAGTTGCATGATGCGGTCGCAGAAGATGACCGTGTCCTTCTGGCCGCAGTGACGGTAGACCGCGTCGATCATCCTGGAGATGTTCTTCTTGGTCATTTCCTGGTTGCAGATGTCGAAGGTCACCTTGCCGTTTTTCGGCAGGAGCTCACCAATGAGCAGGCGGCCCGGCGTCGTCTCATAGATCTTCGAGTACGGCTTGCCGTCTTCGCCGATCGACTTGAAGCGGCCGCGGATCTTGGTGTGCAGCGTGACGACCTTGTTTTCGAGCGCGTGATGCAGCTCGCCGAGATCGGAGAAGGCCATGCCTTCGCCCGGCTCGTTCTGGTTCACGATCGAGAGGTAGTAGAGGCCGAGAACCATGTCCTGCGACGGAACGATGATCGGTGCGCCGTTTGCCGGGTGCAGGATGTTGTTGGTCGACATCATCAGAACGCGGGCTTCGAGCTGGGCTTCGAGCGACAGCGGCACGTGAACGGCCATCTGGTCACCGTCGAAGTCGGCGTTGAAGGCCGTGCAGACGAGCGGATGCAACTGGATCGCCTTGCCTTCGACCAGGATGGGTTCGAAGGCCTGGATGCCCAGGCGGTGCAGCGTCGGCGCGCGGTTCAAGAGAACCGGATGCTCGCGGATGACCTCATCGAGGATATCCCAAACTTCCGGCTTTTCCTTTTCAACCAGCTTCTTGGCCTGCTTGACGGTCGAGGAGTAACCCTTGGCGTCGAGGCGGGCGTAGATGAACGGCTTGAAGAGCTCAAGCGCCATCTTCTTCGGAAGACCGCACTGATGCAGCTTCAGTTCCGGACCGGTCACGATGACCGAACGGCCGGAATAGTCGACGCGCTTGCCGAGCAGGTTCTGACGGAAGCGGCCCTGCTTGCCCTTGAGCATGTCGGACAGCGACTTCAGCGGACGCTTGTTGGCGCCGGTGATGACGCGGCCACGGCGGCCGTTGTCGAAGAGCGCATCGACAGATTCCTGCAGCATGCGCTTTTCGTTGCGGATGATGATGCCCGGTGCGCGCAGTTCGATGAGACGCTTCAGACGGTTGTTACGGTTGATGACACGGCGATAGAGATCGTTCAGATCCGACGTCGCGAAACGACCGCCGTCCAGCGGAACGAGCGGGCGCAGATCCGGCGGGATCACCGGAACGACCTTCATGATCATCCATTCCGGACGATTGCCTGACTCCATGAAGTTCTCGACGATCTTCAGGCGCTTCATCAGCTTCTTCTGCTTGAGATCCGACGTGGTGTCGGCAAGCTCGGAGCGCAGATCGCCAGCGATCTTTTCGAGATTCATCGATGCCAGCATCTCGTAGATGGCTTCCGCACCGATCATGGCCGTGAACTGGTCTTCACCATATTCGTCGACGGCGAGCATGTATTCTTCTTCCGTCAGGAGCTGGTGCTCCTTGAGCGCGGTGAGACCCGGCTCGGTGACGATGTAGTGTTCGAAGTAGAGGACGCGCTCGACATCCTTCAGCGTCATGTCGAGCAGCGTGGAAATACGTGACGGCAGCGACTTCAGGAACCAGATGTGGGCGACGGGAGCGGCGAGCTCGATATGGCCCATGCGCTCACGGCGAACGCGCGACAGCGTGACTTCGACGCCGCACTTTTCGCAGATGATGCCCTTGTACTTCATGCGCTTGTACTTGCCGCACAAGCACTCGTAGTCCTTGATCGGTCCGAAGATGCGCGCGCAGAAGAGACCGTCGCGTTCCGGCTTGAACGTGCGGTAGTTGATGGTTTCCGGCTTCTTGATCTCGCCGTAGGACCAGGAAAGAATCTTCTCCGGAGAGGCGATCGAAATCCGGATGGAATCGAAGTTCTGTGCAGGCACCTGCGGATTGAAAAGATTCATGACCTCTTGGTTCATGCCTGTCTCCTTCATGGGCGAAAGCGCCCTTATCTTGCGAGGGTTGGCGGCCAATTCCCGGGAGCCGCGCCATCGCTTAAACGACAATAACCGCAGAATGCGGCGAAAGCGTCCCTGCCCGACCGACACATTACGGGGCCATGGCGGGAACGGTGTGCGCCCCTTCGAAGAGCGCACACCCTATCAAGTGGTTATTCGGCAGCGTCCGGCAGCTGGCCTGCAGCCTGCAGATCCTCGACCTTGGAATTTTCGAGCTCGACCGAGAGACCCAGCGAGCGCATTTCCTTGACGAGAACGTTGAAGCTTTCCGGAATACCGGCCTCGAAGGTGTCGTCGCCACGGACGATCGCTTCGTAGACCTTGGTGCGGCCGGCCACGTCGTCCGACTTCACCGTCAACATTTCCTGCAGCGTGTAGGCTGCGCCGTAGGCTTCAAGCGCCCAGACTTCCATTTCGCCGAAGCGTTGGCCACCGAACTGCGCCTTGCCGCCCAGCGGCTGCTGGGTAACGAGCGAGTACGGGCCGATCGAACGAGCGTGGATCTTGTCGTCGACAAGGTGGTTCAGCTTGATCATGTACATGTAGCCAACGGTGACCTTGCGGTCGAAGGGCTCGCCGGTACGGCCATCGTACAGAACCGACTGACCGGACTCGTGCAGACCTGCCTTCTTCAGCATCGAGGCAACGTCGGGCTCATGCGCACCGTCGAAGACCGGCGTTGCGATGGAGACGCCCTTGCGGGACTGTTCAGCCAGCTTGACGAGCGAGGCGTCGTCGAAGTTGGCGACTTCGTCCTTGGCTTGGGAAGCATACACGTCCGTCAGCTCGCGCTTCAGGTCGGTGATGTCCATGGTCTTGCGATACTCTTCGAGCAACTCGCCGATCTTCTTGCCCATGCCTGCGCAAGCCCAGGCAAGATGGGTCTCGAGGATCTGGCCGACGTTCATGCGCGAAGGCACGCCGAGCGGGTTCAAGCAGATATCGACATGCGTACCGTCTTCCAGGAACGGCATATCTTCGACCGGAACGATGCGCGATACGACACCCTTGTTACCGTGACGGCCGGCCATCTTGTCGCCCGGCTGGATCTTGCGCTTAACAGCGACGAAGACCTTGACCATCTTCATGACGCCCGGAGGCATTTCGTCGCCGCGCTGGACCTTTTCGACCTTGTCCATGAAGCGCTGTTCGAGGCGCGACTTGGATTCGTCGTACTGGCCGCGGAGTGCTTCGAGCTCGCTCTGGACCTTTTCGTCTTCGACGGCGAACATCCACCACTGCGAGCGGGGATATTCGGAAACGACGGCGTTCGACAGCTCGGTGCCCTTCTTGAAGCCCTTCGGGCCGGCAATGGAGGACTGGCCGCGCAGCATGTCGATCAGACGGCCGTAGACGTTACGGTCGAGGATCGCCTGTTCGTCGTCGCGGTCCTTTGCAAGACGCTCGATCTCTTCGCGCTCGATTGCCATCGCGCGCTCGTCCTTTTCAACGCCGTGGCGGTTGAAGACGCGCACTTCGACGATCGTGCCGTAGGTGCCGGGCGGCATGCGCATGGACGTGTCGCGTACGTCGGATGCCTTTTCACCGAAAATGGCGCGCAAGAGCTTTTCTTCCGGCGTCATCGGGCTTTCGCCCTTCGGCGTGATCTTGCCAACGAGGATATCGCCCGGCTGAACTTCGGCACCAATATAGACGATACCGGCTTCGTCGAGGTTCTTCAGCGCTTCTTCCGAAACGTTCGGGATGTCGCGCGTGATTTCTTCCGGACCAAGCTTGGTGTCACGAGCCATCACTTCGAATTCTTCGATGTGGATGGAAGTGAACACGTCATCGGCAACGATCCGTTCCGACATCAGGATCGAGTCTTCGTAGTTGTAGCCGTTCCAGGGCATGAACGCGACGAGCGCGTTGCGGCCGAGAGCCAGATCGCCGAGATCCGTCGACGGGCCGTCGGCGAGAATGTCGCCGCGGTTGACCACGTCACCGACGGTGACCAGCGGACGCTGGTTGACGCAGGTGTTCTGGTTCGAACGCTGGAACTTCTGCAGGCGGTAGATATCGACGCCGGACTTGCCGGCTTCGAGATCTTCCGTGGCGCGGATAACGATACGCGTCGCGTCGACCTGGTCGACCACACCACCGCGGCGTGCACCGATGGCAGCACCGGAGTCGCGGGCGACGACCGGTTCCATGCCGGTACCGACGAACGGCGCTTCAGCGCGCAGCAGCGGAACGGCCTGACGCTGCATGTTCGAGCCCATGAGAGCGCGGTTGGCGTCGTCGTTTTCCAGGAACGGGATGAGAGCGGCTGCGACCGAAACGACCTGCTTCGGCGAGACGTCCATCAGGTTCATGCTGTCGCGCGGGGCGAGCATAACTTCGCCAGCGTGGCGGCAGACGACGAATTCGTCGACGAAGGAGCCGTCCGAAGCCAGTTCGGCGTTGGCCTGGGCAACGTAGTACTTCGCCTCTTCCATGGCGGAGAGGTAAAGCACGTCATTGGTCACCTTGCCATCGACGATGCGGCGGTACGGGCTTTCGATGAAGCCGTACTTGTTGACGCGTGCGAAGGTCGCCAGCGAGTTGATAAGACCGATGTTCGGGCCTTCCGGCGTTTCGATCGGGCAGATGCGGCCGTAATGGGTCGGATGAACGTCGCGGACTTCGAAGCCGGCGCGCTCGCGGGTCAGACCACCCGGACCAAGAGCCGAGAGACGGCGCTTGTGGGTGATTTCCGAGAGCGGGTTCACCTGGTCCATGAACTGCGAGAGCTGCGAGGAACCGAAGAATTCGCGCACGGCTGCGGCAGCCGGCTTGGCGTTGATCAGATCCTGCGGCATGACCGTGTCGATTTCGATCGAGGACATGCGTTCCTTGATCGCGCGCTCCATGCGGAGCAGGCCGAGACGGTACTGGTTCTCCATCAGTTCGCCGACCGAACGGACACGACGGTTGCCGAGGTTGTCGATGTCGTCGATCTCGCCCTTGCCGTCGCGCAGTTCGACGAGCATCTTGACCACGGCCAGGATGTCATCCTTGCGCAGGATGCGGACGGTGTCTTCGACGCTCAAGTCGAGACGCATGTTCATCTTGACGCGGCCAACGGCGGAGAGGTCGTAACGCTCCGCATCGAAGAACAGCGAGTTGAACATGGCTTCGGCCGATTCCATGGTCGGCGGTTCACCCGGACGCATGACGCGATAGATGTCGAACAGAGCGTCCTGGCGGTTCTCGTTCTTGTCTGCCGTCAGCGTGTTGCGGATGTAGGCGCCGACATTGATGTGGTCGATGCCAAGAACAGGGATTTCGTCAAAGTGATTGGCGAGGATGACACCCAGTGTCTTCTCGTCGATCTCGTCGCCGGCTTCGAGATAGATCTCACCCGTCGAGTAGTTGACGATATCTTCGGCAAGGTAGTTGCCGTAGAGATCGTCATCGGTCGCCTTGAGGGCCTTCAGGCCCTTGTCGGAGAGCTGGCGGAGCAGACGCGGGGTCAGCTTCTTGCCGGCTTCCACAACGACTTCGCCGGTATCGGCGTCGACCATCTCGGTGATCGCCTTAGCACCCTTCAGCGTCTCCGGCTTGAAGGGAATGCGCCAGCCTTCACCGTCGCGCTTGTAGAGCGACTTCGTGTAGAAGGTGTCGAGGATTTCCTCGCCGTCCATGCCGAGGGCCATCAGCAGCGACGTCACCGGAATCTTGCGGCGGCGGTCGATACGGGCGTAGACGATGTCCTTGGCGTCGAATTCGATATCGAGCCAGGAACCGCGATAAGGGATCACGCGCGCAGCAAAGAGCAGCTTGCCGGAAGAATGGCTCTTGCCCTTGTCGTGATCGAAGAAGACGCCCGGCGAACGGTGCATCTGGGACACGATCACACGCTCGGTGCCGTTGACGATGAACGTACCGTTGTTCGTCATGAGCGGCATGTCGCCCATGTAGACGGACTGTTCCTTGATGTCCTTGATCGACTTCGCGCCGGTATCCTCGTCGATATCGAACACGATGAGACGGAGAGTAACCTTCAGCGGCGCGGCATAGGTCAGGTCGCGCTGGCGGCATTCGTCGACGTCGAACTTCGGCGGTTCGAATTCATAGGACACGAACTCCAGCATGGAAGCGCCGGAGAAATCGGTGATCGGGAAAACGGACTTGAAGACAGCCTGGAGGCCTTCGTCGGGACGACCGCCCTTGGGCTCTTCAACCATCAGAAACTGGTCGTAGGATGCCTTCTGAACCTCGATGAGGTTCGGCATTTCTGCGACTTCGGGGATTTTACCAAAAAACTTGCGTACGCGCCTACGACCATTGAACGAAAGGGTCTGAGCCATCGTCGCTCCTTCAAAAATTGCATCCGGGCCTGCAACGGACGGGAACCGATGGCCAGTCGATCCCGTCAACCAATGAGTAGTTCAACCTCGTCCCACCTCCCGAAACAACCAGGCCGGATTGCCTTGGCGCCTCGGTTCGAGACCATGCTCTTGAAGAACCCATTACCCAAAAGCCGTTTTCACGCGGCTTTTGGGTAATTCGTTCAGAAAAACGGCAAATGGGAGGCCGTAAATACCGCCTCCCAAATGCAGTTCAAGATTACTTGACGTCGGCCTTTGCGCCAGCGTCTTCAAGCTTCTTCTTGATGTCAGCGGCTTCAGCCTTGGAAACGCCTTCCTTGACAGCCTTCGGAGCGCCTTCGACGAGGTCCTTGGCTTCCTTGAGGCCGAGGCCGGTGATGGCGCGGACTTCCTTGATGACGTTGATCTTGTTGGCGCCGGCATCCGTGAGGATGACGTCGAACTCGGTCTTTTCTTCTTCAGCCGGAGCAGCTGCACCGCCTGCACCACCAGCAACGGCAGCAACAGCTACCGGAGCAGCGGCGGAAACGCCCCACTTTTCTTCGAGCAGCTTGGAAAGCTCAGCGGCTTCCAGGACGGTCAGCGAGGAGAGGTCTTCAACGATCTTTGCGAGATCAGCCATTTTCTAGTTCCTTTTGTTCGGTTCGAACTGTTGAGTTTGTACAGCGAAAAACCGCCTTAAGCGGCTTCGTCCTTCTTGGCGTAGGCCGAGAACACGCGAGCAAGCTGGCTTGCCGGTGCTGCAACAACGCCTGCGATGCGGGTAGCCGGAGTCTGGATCATGCCCAGCAGCTTCGCACGCAGTTCGTCCAGCGAAGGCAGGGTCGCAAGCGACTTGACACCTTCGGCGTTCAGCGTTGTCGTGCCCATGGCGCCGCCGAGAACCACGATCTTGTCGTTGGTCTTGGCGAAATCCATGACGACCTTCGGAGCGGTGATCGGATCATTGCTGTAGGCAATGAGGGTCTGACCCTTGAAGAGATTGGAAATCCCTTCCGCTTCCGTACCCTGAAGGGCAATTTTGGCCAGGCGGTTCTTCGCGACTTTGACGGTGCCGCCAGCAGCGCGCATCTTCGAACGAAAATCGTTCATCTGTGCGACTGTAGCACCAGCATAGTGGGCCACGACAACCGAGCCCGATGCCTTGAAGACATCGTTCAGTTCCGTGACGAATTCGCGCTTTTCCGCTCTTTCCACTGCCTATCTCCAGTTGGCGGGACCGTTTGAACGGACCCACCGGGTTGCCTTTGCCTCCTGGGATCAGAAGCGATCCCAAGCGACGCTTGAGGATCCTGTCCCCTCGCGCTCCGCGCCAGTAAAGGCAAAGGAGGCACAAGGCATCCAAGGCTCGAACCGATTTCCTAGAAGTAGAACTTCATGCAATTCGGGTCTTACCCGTCTCATGCAGGCAAAGTGATTAAGGGAAAACCACCTGCAATCTCGGACAGGATTCCGGATTTCTCCGGAATATCCCGGCCCCTTGCGAGGCCGGAATTCTTGTAATCGGGCCGGAGCCCGATGAAACTTAAGCAGCCGTAACCGCTGCGGTGACCGAGCCAACTTCGATCTTGACGCCCGGCCCCATGGTCGAGGAGATCGCCACGCGCTTGACGTAGTTGCCCTTGGCGCCAGCCGGCTTCGCCTTGATGACGGCGTCAGCGAAGGCACGGATGTTTTCTTCCAGAGCCTTGGCATCGAAAGATGCCTTGCCGATGCCAGCGTGAACGATACCAGCCTTTTCGACGCGGAACTCGACAGCGCCGCCCTTGGAAGCCTTGACGGCACCAGCGACATCCATCGTAACCGTACCGACCTTCGGGTTCGGCATCATGCCGCGCGGGCCGAGAACCTTACCGAGACGACCGACGAGCGGCATCATGTCCGGGGTCGCGATGCAGCGATCGAATTCGATCTTGCCGCCCTGGACGATTTCGACGAGCTCTTCTGCGCCGACGATGTCTGCGCCGGCAGCCTTGGCTTCATCAGCCTTGACGCCACGAGCGAAAACGGCGACACGAACCGTACGGCCGGTGCCGTTCGGCAGATTGACCACGCCGCGAACCATCTGGTCTGCGTGACGCGGATCAACACCGAGGTTCATCGAAACTTCGATCGTTTCATCGAACTTTGCTACGGCACGTTCCTTGACCATGCCGATGGCGGTCGTCAGAGCGTAGAGCTTGGTCGGATCAACACCTTCGTTGATCTTCTGAGTGCGCTTGCCTGCCATGGTCTTAACCCACCACTTCCAGGCCCATGGCGCGGGCAGAGCCCTCGATCATCGCCATTGCACCTTCGATATCTGCTGCGTTCAGGTCCTTCATCTTGGCTTCGGCGATCGTCTTGATCTGAGCCTTGGTGAGGGTACCAGCCTTTGCGCCCTTGCCCGGGGTCTTGGAACCGGACTGGATCTTGGCTTCCTTCTTCAGCCAGTAGCTGACCGGAGGCTGCTTCATCACGAAGGTGAAGGACTTGTCCTGGTAATAGGTGATGACAACCGGGATCGGCATACCCTTTTCCATTTCCTGCGTAGCCGCATTGAACGACTTGCAGAATTCCATGATGTTAATGCCACGCTGACCAAGCGCCGGACCAATCGGCGGGGACGGGTTTGCCGATCCTGCCTTGACCTGAAGCTTGAGCTGGCCTGCAACTTTCTTAGCCATATCTCTCTGCCTTTCACTGATGGCCGGTCGCCCGACCCTTGATGCCGGATCGCTCCGACGGCTGCGGTTGCGTGGTGCGGATCGTTGAGGTCCGGCTAAGACCCCTCACCTTCCACGCGATGCGGCGTTCGCCGCACGAGGATCAGCCACCAACGACCGAACCCCAATCTTAAAAATCAGACCTTCTCGACCTGAGCGTATTCCAGCTCGACCGGGGTGGCACGGCCAAAGATCGACACTTCCACCTTCAGGCGCGAACGCTCTTCGTCCACGTCCTGAACCGTGCCATTGAACGACGCGAACGGACCATCGGAAACGCGAACCTGCTCGCCGATCTCGAACGTGACGGAGGCCTTCGGCCGCTCGACACCTTCCTGAACCTGACCGAGAATGCGCTCGGCTTCAGAATCCGGAATCGGAACCGGCTTGTTGTCGGAACCAAGGAAGCCCGTGACCTTCGGCGTATTCTTAATCAGGTGATAGGCTTCATCCGTCAGGTTGGCACGAACCATGACATAGCCCGGGAAGAACTTGCGTTCGGAATCGACCTTGCGGCCGCGACGCACTTCCACCACCTTTTCGGTCGGCACGAGGATCTTCTCGAACAGATGCTCAAGCCCTTTCTGGCGAGCCTTGTTCTCGATGTCTTCAGCCACCTTCTTTTCAAAATTAGAATATGCGTGGACGATGTACCAACGTGCCGCCATTTTCATCTCCACCCGTATCAGTTGCCGGTATTGAGCACGAAGCTCAGCGCCCAGCCAATGAGCTGGTCAGCGGCAAAGAAAAACAGCGCAGCAAAAACAACCATAACGAGCACCATGACCGTCGAGATCATCGTCTCGCGGCGCGACGGCCAGGTAACTTTAGACGTTTCCGTGCGGACCTGCTGCAGAAACGCGAATGGATTGGATTTGGATGCCATCGACTGCCCACGCAATTACGGCGCGTAAAGCTGAAACTATCAGCCCCACGCACCGCGTGTCTGTTGAACCCTAAATAAACATCGATCTCCGAATACACAAGAGGGAAACCGACGTTTGACGAAATTTGTCGCCATATAAACAATCCTCGCCGGAACGCTGCGATACGTCCGCGCTGTCCGTTCAAGGAAAATGGCAGGGGCAGAGGGGCTCGAACCCCCGACCTGCGGTTTTGGAGACCGCCGCTCTACCAACTGAGCTATACCCCTTTACGCTTTGCATTCAGCCCGTTGACCTTGCAATCTTGAGCCGGTGAGAAGCATGGCGCTCCCTTTAAGACGGCGGCTCAGGATATGCAAGAGCGATTTTCGATTTTCAGAACCATTCTCCGCAGACAGCCCGGGGAAGCGGCCGGCAGCCGCTGATGCCGCCGCCGGACTCAGTCTGCAATGAGCCCGGCAGAGATGTCCACTTAACCGGAATTTCAGACTTTCACGTATTTGCGCCAGTCGTGCTCTTCCTTGAAGCCAAGCACTTCGCGAATCTTCCGGTTGGAAAGCAGGCCTTCATATTCACCGATCTCGCGAGTGAAAGGCACATTCGGGAAGAAGCGTTTGGCGAGCTCTTTCGACGGCGTGTTGGCCGAGACGGTGTTGTTGGCAGCGTTGAAGACCTGGAAACCCAGTCCATCCTTCTCGATGCAGAGATGGACGATCTGGCCGAGATCGCGCGCGTCGATATAGCTCCAGGCGATGCGCTTGCGCATCTCCGGATTAGCGAAATAGGTCGGGAACTTCTCGTACTCATGCGGCTCGATGACGTTGCCGATTCGCAACGCATAGATGTCAAAACCCGAACGTTCGGCAAAAGCGCGCGCCGTCTTCTCGTTCAGGACCTTGGAAAGGCCGTAGGAATCCATCGGGTTGACATCATAATCTTCCTCCAGCGGGAACTGGTGGAAGTCGCGATGGCCTTCGGCGAAGCAGACACCATAGGTGGTCTCGCTCGAAGCGACAATGATCTTCCTGATGCCGAGCTTCACCGCCGCCTCGATGACATTGTAGGTGCCCATCGTGTTGATGCGGAAGGTCTCGTTGTCGGGCTTGATCAGGACGCGCGGCACCGCAGCGAAGTGGACGACAGCATCGAAGGGCTGCACACCCTTGCCCGATTCCAGATCGGGAAAATCCCGGTGCATGGAAAGCACATTGAACATCTGGCCGCTATCGGTGATGTCGGCAATGAGATTGGTGACACCGGGGCTTTCCAGCGGCACGAGATCGACATTATGGACCTCATAGCCTGCATTGACGAGCCACGGCACGGCATGGCGTCCGGCCTTGCCCGAACCACCGGTGAAAAGAACACGCTTTTTCATGGAATATCCTCCGCATCATGAAATCGGAGGCATAGATAAACTCTTCCGCGCGAAGAGCAAGCGAGCGTCTCGCAAGCAGGTTCAAACCCGCTTCGGCCAGGAGCTTCCGACCGGAAGCACCTGCCCTGTCATTTCCAATCACCGCCGGATTTTCCGGCGATCCTGCAAGGTCGTCACTTGACGACGCTTACCTCATCCAGCTGCACGCCGGCCGCCTGAACGACCTCTTGCGGAATTGCCGCGATGAAAAACATTGTGAAAACATACATTGCGAATATCGTCGCAACGAAGGTGGCCTTTTGAATCATTGTGGCTCTCCTTTCTACAGGATGGAGTCTGAACCAAAAAAGCCGGATCGCAAAACGCTTTCTGAACGCGAGATGAATAAAGTGCTGCGTCTGGAAATTTTAACGATATTTTTACAACATCTCATGGACGGCCAGACGCCCGTCAGAAACGAAAAACCCCGCCGTTTCCAGCGGGGTTTTCCTTATTCGGGGATAGTCCCGGATTACTCGACGATGGAAGCAACGATGCCAGCACCGACGGTGCGGCCGCCTTCGCGGATCGCGAAGCGAAGCTTTTCTTCCATCGCGATCGGAACGATCAGCTCGACGTCAACAGT
>NZ_JACHZR010000012.1 GCF_014193695.1 Rhizobium sp. BK316
CGTCCGGAATGAAATATCGCGGGGTGGAGCAGCCCGGTAGCTCGTCAGGCTCATAACCTGAAGGCCGCAGGTTCAAATCCTGCCCCCGCAACCAACGATCCCTGTGATACCAGAGAGCCCCCACCGCGGGGCTTTTTGCGTTTCTGGGCTTCACCGTTGGCTGCCTGTCCCATCAGGTCACCAGTCACACAGTCAAAGCTCACCGGCCCTCGGAAAAATCGCAGCCAGACGGAATAAGTCGGCAGTTCTGTTGTCTACGTTCGTGAAACCGCTCTGCACAACAAGGAGCCCGCATGGACGTCTTTCCTCGAAAAAGATTCCTTCCGCTGGCAGGATCGATCTTCGTGATCCTGTCCGTTTCCGCGTTTGCCGACGATCCGGCATCGCATCAACACATCACCTCCGCGGTGACCGACGAGACGCCGTTCCTGGCGGAAAACGATGCCGCCATGACGAAGATGATGAACGACATAGCGGTCAGGCCGACAGGTGACGTCAACAGGGATTTCGTCGAGATGATGATCCCTCATCATCAGGGCGCGATCGATATGGCGCAGGCCTATCTGCGTTATGGCAGCAATGAGCAGCTCAAGCGCATTGCCCAGGAAATCATTGTCGATCAGCAGCAGGAAATCGCCGCGATGCGGCTGGCTCTCGGCGATCCGCTTCCACCTTCGGAGCCGGCGCCAACACAAGTTTCCCCGCAGAACTCCGTCTCTTCCGGCGCCGGCATGTCGATGACGCCGACCATGGATCCGAACATGAAAATGGGCAACTGAAAGGACCCGTCATGAAGTCAAGCCTTCTCGCCCTCAGTCTGTTTGCCGGCGCCATGCTGGCGCCTTTAACAAGCTCTGCCGGCCAGGCGCCGGGTGCCGCCTCTGATCCGGATATCCCCATCAGCAGCAAGGATCGCGTCTATGCGGCCGAACAATTCTCCAACACGGTGTCTGTCACCGATCCCTCAACCAACAAACTGCTCGGCGTCATCCGTCTCGGGGATCCGCAGCCCGGCAATCTGAGCCCGCTCTATCGGGGGCAGGTCCTGGTCCACGGTATGGGCTTTTCGCCTGATCACAAAACACTGGCTGTCGTTTCGATCGGTTCGAATTCGGTGACTTTCATCGACACAGCAACCAATGCCGTAAAGCATACCACCTATGTAGGCCGCTCGCCGCATGAAGCATTCTTTACGCCCGATGGCAACGAAGTCTGGGTCACGGTTCGCGGCGAGGATTACATCTCCGTCATCGATGCGCATACCTATGAAGAGAAGCTGCAGATCAAGGTGCCGGCCGGCCCGGGCATGCAGATCTTCTCGCCGGATGGCAGATACGGCTACATCTGCTCCTCGTTCAACCCCGAGACCGTTGTCGTTTCCGTCGCCGATCACCAGATCGTCGGTCACATCAAGCAGGAAAGCCCCTTCTGCCCGAACATTGCGGCGACGCCTGACGGCAAGCAGGTCTGGTTCACCCTGAAGGATATCGGCAAGACGCAGGTCTTCGACGCTGAGGCACCCTTTGATCTCATCAAGACGATCGATACCGGACCGATCACCAATCACGTCAACATCGTGCACAACGCCAATGGCGACTTTGCCTACATCACCGTTGGTGGCCTCAACCAGGTGAAGGTGTACCGCACGGACAATTTCGAACAGGTCGCAACGATATCAGTCGGCAATCTTCCGCATGGCGTCTGGCCGTCCGGCGATGGCACGCGCGTTTATGTGGGTCTCGAAAACGCCGATGCACTCGCAGCGATCGACACATTGACGAACAAGGTGATCACCACGATACCAATCGGCCAGGCGCCGCAGGCCGTCAACTATGTCCCCAACGCAGTCCCCGAGGGCGACGGCATGCAGAACCTCCAACCGCTCGGCGTTGCCGGCCAGGCGGCGCATCTTGTCCTGCGCGCGCCCAAGGCAAAGCAGGATGGCGTTGCACCGACCAGTATCTCTCTTTTCGATCAGGGCCTGTCGCAGGTGCTGCAGGCATCGGTGACAGGGCTGCAGCCCAAGAAGCCTTACATTCTTGCACTCTCCACCCGGGCTGATGGTTCCGGTGATCTTCAGCCGCTGGCTTCGTTCACGACGAATCCGGCTGGTTCGGCGATCGTCAACGCCGTCGGTCCCATCCGGCAGATCGTCCAGAGCGACGAGAAGACCGAGCGCCGCTATCTCGTTGTCGCCGCTGCGGGCGTAAGTGGACCCGGTGAAGTCGTCCAGATCGAAGCGAAGTAAATCCCTTCCGCCCGCCGCCTGTGATAGGGTGGCGGGCGGAAGCTCCTGAAGGTAAGCCTCTCATGAGTGATATCCTGCAGCTTGTCGAACCGATGATACCGGCGCTCCGCCGCTATGCCCGCGGATTGCTGAAAGATGCAACGGCGGCAGACGATCTCGTCCAGGATTGTCTGGAGCGGGTTATCGCTCATTGGCACCATCGCCGAAACGACGATCCGCGCACCTGGGTCTTCGCGATCCTTCATAATCTGGCTGTCAACCGGTTGAAACAGATGTCGCGTCGTGGCGAACATCTGCCCTTTGAAAAGCTGGACGAAAGTGCCTTTGCCAGGCAGCCGACACAGGAAGATAATCTGATGCGTCGCGATATAATTCAGGCGCTGGAGCAGCTTCCGGAAGAGCAGCGCAGCGTCCTGCTACTGGTATCGGTTGAGGATCTGTCCTATTCGCAGACAGCGGCAGTCCTGGCTATCCCGATTGGTACCGTCATGTCGCGCCTGTCGCGGGCGCGCGAGCGGCTGCGGCAGATATTGGAGAATCCGCGGCAGACGGTACAGGGGCCAGCCGCCCATCTTCGGAGAGTGAAATGAGTGTAAAACCGATCACCGAGGATGATCTTCACGGTTTTGTGGATGGTGCGCTCGACGAGACGCGAGAAGCCGAGGTTTCGGTCTATCTCGAAACCCATCCCGAAATCGCCGCGCGGATCGACAGTTACGGCAGGCAGCGGCTCGATCTAAGGGCCGTGCTCAACCCCGTGGCGGAAGAGCCGGTTCCAAGCCGCCTGAACCTGCGCCACCTGGTGGAGATGCGTAAGCAAAGCCGGCCGCCCTTCTGGCGCATGGCTGCCGCTGCCGTTGTTCTTCTCGTTGCCGGCGGTTCGGGCGGCTGGATGCTGCACGGCATGTACAGGCAATCGAGTGAGGGCATGATGGCGCTGGCCGATGAGGCAGCCGACAGCTTCGCGACCTATGCGCCCGACAGGACAAGACCCGTCGAGCTTCGCGCCGACAGTACGGCCGAGCTCGTCGACTGGGCGACCGAGCGCATGGGCCGCAAACCGGTGCTGCCGGATCTTTCTAAGTCGGGCTATCGCCTGATGGGCGGCCGAATGATTTCGACATCACATGGCGCTGGACTGATGCTGATGTATGACGATGACCGCGGCACACGTCTTGTCATGCTGACGCGCCCGATGGTCGCCGATCAGAACAAACCCATGGCACCGCATGCGCAGGGCAATGTCGAGGGTTGGAGCTGGGCGTCCGGCGGCATGGGCTATAGCCTCGTCGGTGCCCTGCCGGCCGATACCTTGCATCCGCTAGCCGACGATATCAGGCATCAGACCGAAACCGGTGCTTGAGTTCTGTCGTGCCTGAAGCATGTCGCGCGAAAGTGCAAAGCGGTTTTGCGATGACGACATGCGAAAACAAAGACTTAGTGCATGCGTGGGCGGCGTTTCTCGCCGCCGCGCTTTAGAGGCAATCCCATCATGCCTTCGGGGATCTGTTCATCGGCTGCCGGCGCTGCATTATGCAGGCGTAGACGCTCGAGCGCCATGCGAGCAAGCTGGGCATAGGGAATGGCGGCCGGATCGTCCGTGTGGATATCCTGGATCGCGGTAAGAACTGTCTCGGCTTCGGCGAGGCGGCGTGCCGCGATGAGGGCGATACCCTCCTTGTAACGGGCCTGCACCACATGGGGCGCCTGCGCGCCGATGCGACGGAAGGTCACGACTGCATTCTCATAGAGTTTCAGCGCCAGTTGTGTATCTCCAAGGCGAAGTGCAATCGGCAGCGGCTCGGCGGTGCGTTCCAGCAATGTCTGATAGGCGGTAAGGGCTTCGGTCAGCTTTCCCCGGTCGAAGAGCAGGTTGGCAAGGCCGAATTCGGCGCCGACATGGCCCGGCGAGGATTGCAGGACCTGCGTGAAGACCGTTTCCGCTCTTGCCTTTTCGCCGTTTCGATACATTTCGAGCGCCCGCTCATAGACATATTTGACGCTGCGTGGATGCAGGACGCCGCCCAGATTGCGCCCGTCGCGTGTCCGGAAAAGCGTATAGCTGATCCGCCGCTCGTCAGCGCCGAAGACATATTTGTAGGGTTCGTTCCCGCGCAGGAAATCATAGAATTTGAAGCCGTCCTCGATCGCCCGCCGGATGCAATATCCATGCAGCACGAGGCCTGGAGACGGCATCTTCCAGTTCTCGTCGCGGCCGGTGATATAGAAGAGGATCGTCTTTTTGGGCCGGTCCACGATGTTGGCGAGAGCGCCGAGCGGCTGTTCGCGAAACCAGAAGACCGGGACGTCGAGCGTGCCGCTCTTGAAGCAGTCCATCAGCATTTCACGCGTGGAATTGATGAGCCGCTCCGTCCGCTCCGGCCCTTTGCGCTCCGTCCATCGCGTGCGCCAGAAATCGAAGAGAATGGTGAGGTCCCGGTCAATGGTCTCGGGCGTCGCCATGGTCATCCGGTAGCCCTCATCGCCGTCGAGCTTGCGCAGGAAGCGGCGCAGCTTCTGGCGTGTCTGGCTGCTCATCTTGCCGTCCAGATAGTCGTCCCAGCTTGCAGGCAGCGAGACGACCGGGCAGATCGTATTGTCGATATTGTCATGGCTGGTTGGCGCGTTGTCGCGAAACATGACGAGCGGCCCCTGCAGCGCCAGGATCATCTTTTCCCGTCGTTCCGGCGGCCCGCTGAAATGCTCCAGCCGAAGATGCGTCCAGTTCTGCTGTTTGAGGTAAGCGGCGAAGCCGGCGATGGCTTTTTGCTCGTAGCCCGGCATGACGATGAGGCCGGTATAATCGGCCGAATAACTCCCGCCCATGACGATTTCGTCGTAGAAAAGCCCGCTCTGCTCATCGAGTTTTGTGAGCAACCTCAGTGGCAAAAAGGCGACATAGGGAGCATCCGGCTCCCGCTGGCGCAGCGCCAGGACGAACCACCGGCCGCGGTGCCCAAGAAAATCTTTGAGCCATGTCCAGGAAAGGAAATGTTGGGCGTCCGGATCGTCTCGATAGACCTGATCCCAGTTGTCGCGAACGGCGTCAAAACCGGCGACGGTATCAATGACATCGATGCGCATGCCCCCTCCCAATACTCCATACATAATTCGGGAGATTCCAGTGTAGTGGGAAACATCGATCTTCAAATAAACCGTCCGGGTGATTCCTCGATGCGAAATGGGATTAGTCCTTCGCCACGTTTCCGGTCGGAAAGGCTAAAGCATGTCGCGCAAAAGTGCGTAGCGGTTTTGCGACAACGACATGCGAGAAAGACTCAAAGCGTGGCAAGCGGATCTAAAAGAGCGCAATACGCTTTAGAGTGCCACAATCCGCGGGCTCGCGTGGATGAAGGCCCAGAGCGCCTTGCTGATATTGACGATCTCGGCAATCGATTTCTCCAGGAGCTCCATCTCTCGGTCATCCATCTGTTCGACCTTGCCGTAGCGGATTTCCTTGTCGTCCTCGACGAGGCGCATCAGCTGCGTGCTGGAGATTTCGCCCTTATCGTCGAAGGAATAGATGCAGTGATTGTATTTGTTGCGCATCTTCGATTCCTTCTTCAGCCGGGACATGGCAGACAGAACCGCCCTGCGGTCCGCGGCAGGCGTCGAAGAGAGCTTTGCGAGGCGCTCGACGAGATCTATGCGTGCGCGAGTCGTGTTGAGCGTCAGGAAGACGACGACCGCCGCCTCCTTCTCCACATTGAGAAGATGGGCGATAATATAGATCAGAAGGCTTTCTGTATTCGTCCAGACATAGTTTAACCGGCCAACACTCAATAAGACATCTGACATGGCCGGCATGCTAAAATCCCTCGGCTGAACGCTTGTTATACATAGACTATATCAGATCGTTTCGATAAATGCGTCGGCCATTTCTACGCTTAACGCTCCTTGAACGCGCGTGACATGCTGTCGGCGATCGGCTTGCTCAGATATTCGAAGAAGGTGCGCTCCGAGGTCTGGAGCAGTACCTCCGCCGGCATGCCGGGAACCGGATGGAAGTTGTGAACGCGGGCAATTTCCGAGTCCGGGATCTGTACGCGCACGATGTACACGTCCTTCACGGACATGCCGGCATTTTCCTCAATGGAGTCGGCCGAAACATAGAAGACCTTGCCTTCCAGAACCGGCGTAGTGCGCCTGTTGAGGGCGGTCAGGCGGATTGCCGCCGTCTGCCCTTCGTGAAGCTGATCGATGGAGGTACGCAATACCTGCGCCTCCAGGATCAGCGGCACATGGGCCGGCAGGATTTCCATGATCGGTTTTCCGGTGGTGATGACGCCGCCGGCGGTGTGGTAGTAGGAGCGCACAACCGTACCAGTCACCGGCGAACGGATGACCGTACGCTCCAGAACGCCGGCAGCTTCGTGCAGCTGTTGACGCACGCTGTCGAGGTCGGATTCGGCGGTCTCCAGCGCGTCAAGCGCTGCCTGCTTGTTGGAGTTGACGGCGATGACCGCTTCCTGACGGAATTTGGCGATTTCCGCCTCGCTCTCGTTGAGCTCTCCGTTCAGGCGCGAAATATCGCCCATCGCATCGGCAATGGCGCGCTCGATGGCCAGAAGGTCGGTCTTGCGCATATAGCCGACCTTGACGAGCCGTGCCTTGGAATCCCGCTCATCTGAGAGCAGCGCCAGTTGCCGTTCGAAGGACTCGCGCTGGCCCTTGTAGCCTTCGAAGCGGTATTCCAGCGACTTGATGTTCTTCTCGATGAGGTTGAGCTGCTCCTCGAGCTTGACCTGCTTGCTGTGGAAGACGACGTTTTGGCTCTGGATGATGGCGTTGATATCGGGGTCGCTCGCCTTTGCCATGACGATGTCAGGAAGCTTGAATTCACGCGATCCCTGTGCTTCGGCCCTGAGGCGTCCAACAACTGCCTCCAGACGCAGCCGCCTCAGCGTCAGCATTCGCTCGTTGGTCAAGGCGGCTGTTTGGTCGAGAGTCACCAGGACGTCGCCCTCCTTGACGCTTTCACCTTCGCTGACGAGCATTTCCTTGATGATACCGCCTTCAAGGTGCTGGACGACCTTGTTGTTGCCGGTCGCCACGAAGCTGCCCTGGGCGATGATGGCGGAGGCAAGTGGCGCGGTTGCCCCCCAGTATCCGAAACCGCCGAACGAGCAGAAAAGGATCGCCAAGCCGACAAAGCTGTGCAAACGGATGGAGCGCGGCACGTCGCCATACCATTCGAGCTGCACCGGGCCGGTGGATTCCTGCTTCTTATTTCCCATGGCCGTTACCTTTCGATACGCGGTGTCTGCTGGCCGTTGCGGCCATTGCCCTTGGAGAGTGCCTGCAGGACCTCCATGCGTTCGCCGAACATGGCGACGGTGCCGTCCTTGAGGACCATGATCTTGTCCACGCATTGCAGAAGTGCCGGGCGCTGCGTGATCGTAACTGTCGTGATGCCCTGTTTCTTGGCGTGGATCAGCGCCTTTGCGAGAGCGGCTTCACCCTGTGTGTCAAGGTTGGAGTTGGGCTCGTCGAGCACCACGAATTTGGGATCGCCGAAGAACGCGCGCGCCAGCGCGATGCGCTGCTTCTGGCCACCCGAAAGCGGCGCACCATCGGCGGCGACGACGGTCTCATAACCCTGTGGGAAGCCGGCGATCAGCTCGTGCACGTCGGCAAGGACGGCCGCCTCATAGATCCGCCGGTCTTCGATGTCGTCGCGCATGCGGCAGATATTGGCCTTGATCGTTCCGGGGAAGAGCTGAACGTCCTGCGGCAGATAGCCGATGCTTTCGCCGAACTGTCGCTGGTCCCAGTTGCGCAGATCCATGAGGTCGAGGCGCACATTGCCCGAGGTCGGCAGGATTGAGCCTACCAGCATCTTGCCGAGCGTCGTCTTGCCGGAGCCGGAATTGCCGATGATCGCCAGCGATTCGCCTTTCCTCAGTGAGAAGGAAATGCCATTCAGGATCACCTTCTTCTGCGGCGGCGGAACGAAGAGGATCCGCTCCACATCGAGCCGGCCTTCCGGATTGGGAAGGCGCAGGCGCGGGAAGTTGAGCGGCGAAGTGAGCAGCAGGTTCTTGATGCGGCCGTAGGCGGCGGCCGATCGGTTGAACTGATGCCAGCCTTCGATTGCCCCTTCGATCGGCGCCAGCGCGCGGCCGGAAATGATCGAAGCTGCAATGACCATGCCGCCGGTCAACTCTCCTGACAGTGACAGATGCGCGCCCCAGCCGAGAAGCCCGACCTGCGTGATCATACGGCAGGCCTTGGAAATGCCGGTGAAGATGATGTTTCGGTCCTGCGCTTCGACATGGGATTTCAACGAGCCGGCGGTTTCTCGGCCCCACATCTTCACCGCCTCGGGGATCATCGCGAGCGCGTTGATGATCTGCGAATTGCGCGACATGGAATCGAGGTGGAAATTCGCACGGCTGAGATAGCTGTTGGATTCGGCGAATTGTTTGGCCGTGAATTTCTGGTTCAGGTAGGCGATCAGGAACAGCACCGCGCAGCAGATCATGATGATGATGCCGAGATGCGGATGTACCAGGTAGACCACGACTACGAAGAGCGGCATCAGCGGCGCATCGAGGAAGGCAATCAGCGTTCCTGAAGTCAGGAAGCTGCGCAGAAGCTGAAGGTCTTGCAGGATCTGGTAATCCTTGCCGTTTCCATGCAGCGAGGCGCGGGCTGCGGCGCTGAGGATCGGTGCGCCCAGCTGGACTTCCAGTTCCACGGCAGTTCGCATCAGGATGAAGCGCCGGACAGAATCCAGGAAGGCTTGCAGGAGGACGGCACCCACCACCACGATCGAAAGCATCACCAATGTGTCGATGGAACGGCTGGTCAGGACGCGATCCGAAATCTGGAAGAGGTAAAGCGGGATCGCCAGCAGAAGCACGTTGATGGCAACCGTAAAGACCATCACGATTGCTAGGTTGCGCCTGATGGCCGCGATGCCTCGGGCGAGGCTCAAAGCGAAATTCACCGGCTCGCTGCGCTTGTGGAAGCCGCTGTTTCCACCGCCGCCGCCACCGCCGCCACCGCCGAAATCCGGTTCCTTGCCGCCTCCGCCACCGCCATCTGTGCGCAGACGGCGCTCATTTTCTTTCACCGGGCCGGTATCGCCATCGATCGTCTTTGCAAAGGGAATATCCGGCTTGGCCTTGAGCTCGCCGGTTCCATCGGGCGTCCGCCGTGCTTCGATACCGGGCGTCTCCCGCAGTTCTTCAGCCGGCCGAGGCTTTGTTTCTGGCCCCACAGTGTCGACGACGGGTATGTCGTCGCCGGAAAGCCGCCTTTCAGACCGTTCGGTCGGCATCACGGCTTGCACTTCATCCACTTTCTCTTCAGCAAAAGTCTCGCCAACCTCGACTTCATGGGGATAGGAAAGCGGCGCCTCCCGAGTCAGCTTGCGAAGATGGTCCACTGCATCGTCGATCGCTGAAACGCAGGCCTTGGTCAGAAAATCCTGCGGATTCGCGGCTGTCGAGGATGGCTTGTCGCCACGCAGGTCGAGCGCGCTGCCATTGGCGAAAATCTGTTTTGAGATTTGATTCATCGCGGTCTCTCCCAGGATACGCAGGTCATGCGACCACGGCTTGCATTACATCTGAGGGCTGGGTGGAGGACCATGAAAGGTCATGCCCGCCGTTGATGATGCCATCGCCGCTGTCCGCGCCTTGGGGGCTATCGTCATCGAGAAAGGCGATGACCTCATTGGCAAGTCTCTCGCCAGCCGTCTCGGGCTGGGTGGCATCGTGTTCTATGATCCCGCCCTGGATGAGAATGGCGTCGGAATAGAGCTGACCGGCAACATAGGTGGTACCGCCGAAGCTGTCATAATCGACGATTTCAGCGATATTGGCGACGATATTGCTGCCTGTATCGATCGTGACCACGGCGTCTTGGTTGTTCTTCAGAAGCTCGGCTGCAGCCCGGGTCACATCGTCGGAATCTCCGAGCACCGCGACCTGCTTGATGATCGTCATGTCGAGGAGATTACCGGTGATGTAGAGAACATTCAGGCCGATATAGCCCTGGAAATTGGGATCGAAGGACAAGCCCTCGGGCATTGTCGGATCACGTTCCTGGATCCCCTTCTCCGCCTCCTGCATATAGTCGGGCATGGTCTCGAAACGGTCATTGGCGCCGACATTGTGGATCGCCGCAAGATTCCAGATGAGATTGTTGCCGGACTGGATGGTGCCACCATCGCCTGCGCCGTCCTCGGCGCGGACCCAGTCGTTGTCGTAGAGAAGTGAAATCTGCGTGATGCTGTTGATATCGTAGACATTTCCGCCGACGATCACCAGATCGTACTGCAGCCCTATTTGGAAGAAGGACGAAAAATTCAACGTCGTATTACCGCCCGTCAGAACCGTCGTTTCCGAGCCGCTCGTCATGACGGTCATGGTGTCGTTGTCGCTGACGAAATGATACTGTTCGATCCAGTTTACGAAGGAGACGTCGCCCTCGATGACGCTGACCCGCCAGACGCTCGGAAAGATGGGGTCGCCATGTGCATCGGCCGCCGCCTGCGGCTGGTCGTGTTGGACAGTGCTGCGTTCGAAGCCTGCAATATTGTAGGCATCGACACCGGCACTCTCGGCCGCATCGGCTGAGGAATGGAATACCGATGCGATGTCATCATTGTCGCTGTAGGCATAGACTTGGGTGATAGCGTCGATCTGGTGGTAGTCGCCCATGACGGCCGTCACGGAAGAGATCACCGCGGTGTTGACGACGGAAACGATATTCGCGACGAGATTAGCGCCCGCGGTAACCTCCAGGCTGCTTGAGGCAGGATCGTGCTGCTCGACGGATGTCTGGGTTTCGTCGGGTTCCTCCGGCAGTTTGGCCAGCCCCCGGTCTGGCAGCAGATCATCCAGCGCCGGGACCTCGGAAACGAGCTTGCTGTTCATATAGGTTCCGGTGATCTCGTCACTCGCCAGCACGAAATTATGTGCCTGATCATTGGAGTTATCTGCGGGACTGTCTGCCGGCGTTTCGCCCGTTCCGACCGACGTCTGGCCGGAATCCTTCACGGCCCGGATATAGGCCTCCATATCATCGGCGATTTGCTTGACACCCTCGAAGCTGTCGGTCCGTTGCAGGCTGGCAAAGGGAGTGAAGATTTCTGTCTGAGCGCTGAACTCGGCCAGCCGTTCGGTGACGAAGCTCGTATCGCGCGGGGCGTGGTTGCCATCCGTCATGTCGAGATAATCGTCGTCAAAGAGAACGTTGATCTGCGTGGCATATCCGACCGCCGATCCGGGACTATTGAAAACGTCCAGCTTTTCCTCGGCCTCGACATCAATGTCCTGCGGGCTGCCGAACCTCGGCAAGGGCACGTCGCGATGGGCGATTTCGGAGAGCTTCTCGATGCTCTCCTCGAAGGGGCGGCCGAACCGGCGGCCCCCGCCATAGACGATCTCATAGCTGACGCTTCTGTAATTGACGTCGGGATCGTAGTCTTTAAGCACGAGATCGGAGGCGAAGGTGGGGGTGGCGGCGATCAGATCGTCAAGCGTCGGATCATTTTCGGCAGAGCCTGTACCCTCCGTCAGTTCTGCGCGCAGCCTCATCTCCTCGGTCGTCGTTTCGAATATGCCGATGAAATGGGCGATGATCTCTGAGAATTTCTCAATTTGCATTGCCTTGGCCCTCCCTATCGAAGAGACGACCGGCCGTGCGGCACCTTCTGTCGGAGCCGCACTGTTCGTCAATTCGTACGCAAGCATTCAAACTGCACCGGCCAAAGCCGGTGCAGCCCTTTCTTGTCTTGGAGGTTAGTTTCCGCTGGTATCTTCGCCGACATCGGAGACATGCGAGTTGCCGCCAATGACGCTGGAGTCCACAGCATTGCTGAGCATGTTCGCGCCCTGGACGAGTTCCAGATGGAAGCCCGAGTTGGCGAGGATTGCGGAAGCATCTGCCGTCGAAGTGCCTGCGACGTCGTCGCCCGCCTTGAGGTCCCAGCCCTTGCTGTCCATGTCGACACCGTCAGCACCATGGGCAGTGCCGGCATCCGCATTCAGGTGGTTCTGAGCATCGCTGTTGTTCTGCGCGATGTTCCAGGCCTGATCCTGGTCTGCGAGGTGGTTTGCCTGGACAGTGCTGAACACGGAGTCGGCGCCTCCGCCGGACAGTGAACCGTTGAGGATATTGTCGATATTGAGGGTGAAGGAGAAGTCATCCCCGATGTCAAAGGTAAGATCATGGCCGGCAACGCCGAGGTTTCCGAAGTCCTTGACATCATCGATGACGGCAAAATCCGTATCCGTCTTGTTGAAGCTGTCACTGGTGTTGAGGCTGTCGGTGGTCGTCTTGGTGTCGGTATCCGTGATCGTCTTGATGTCGGTGTCGATATCCGTCTTCGTGTCGTTGTCGCTAATCGTTGTCGTATCGTTATCGCTGTAAGACTTGGAATCGTAGCTCCAGTCGTAGTCCGACTTCGTGGTAGTGGTTGTGTCATTGTCGTTGATAGTGGTCGTCTTGGTGTTCGTGTCGTCGTCGGACTTGTAGGACCAGTCGTATTCGTTGTCGCGGTTGTCGCCGTTGTCGGTCTTCACGTCGACGTCAGCCTTCACGTTGATATCTGTGCTGTTGTCAGTGTTGTCGCGATTGTCGCCGTTAGCGATTCCGCCGACGTAACCCGTTGAATCGTCATCGATTTCTGTCGAGTTAATGGCGCTGGAAAGGCCGTCGGCCAAGGCGCCCACCTTCACGGTGTCGTCATCGGAGCCCTGACCGGGCTTCGGATCATAGGGCATTTCAGTTCCTCCAGGAAAAAACCGGAGCAGCTTTCGAAATCCCTCTCATCTCAAATGGGATTTTGCTCGCGCTTGCTCCGAGCGTTAACATCGGCAGGTGTACCCGATACCTTATCACCTGCAGTTTCATCGCGATTTGTTGGCCAAATTCTGTATTGGGATCGTGCCTATTCAGTACAAAGACGCACAAATCCATTCCCGGACTCGATGTGAGCGCGAGCAATGCCGTCGAACTTCTTTTTGAGTCCCCTCGAAAGAAGACCAAGTATCAAAAACACATGCCGATACTTGATTTTCACGTCGCCGCTTTGGCAACCATCAGAGATTGATGGAAAAAAATGGGTCCCGATAGATATCAATTCGGGCTAAGGCATCCGAAGCCGGTTCATTACTCCAGCTAAGCCAGTGCCGGATCGCAGGCCCGGCGAAAGCCATGTGCGTATTCGGGACAGCGTCCCATACCTCGGAATCGGGCGGGTTCGACTGATTGGGATAATGCGAAATTAAGCGCGAAAGGTTCTCCGTCTTATTTTGAAATATCGTCTGCCCATTACCGCTTTGCTTTCGTATGTCTCGAACTAATACATGGTGCTTTATACCGTGATCTAGTTGAAATACCGCCCGCTAGTATGTTTCTTGTCCGAAATGCAACCATAAAGTGGCAAAAATAAATATAACTTCGTGGCAACTAACCCATTTGGGCCATTTCTTTCCTTTGAAATCCATATTACCATAATTAAGAAATGCCTAAAAGATAAGGCGGCCACATGCCTAGGGGCAATGTTCGTCGGCATGTAATACCCGCCATCGCGCCAATGGGAGTAGATGCTCCGAGTTTGAGTACAGTGTAGCGCTAGGGGAGGCGTATATGTTCATGGTTGGGTCGGAAGTAGGAGATTCGGATCAGGCAAGAAGACTGGGTCCGAATGGAGAAACAATTCTGGTAATCGCCAAGGCGGACTTGTTCTCCGAATGCATGGTTGAAGCACTGGCGAAGAAATTCCCGAATTTCGATGTCATAAGCATACAGAGCGCGCAGTCCATATCCGAGAAGGATATTCACGACATGCGGCTTGTCCTGTTCTATCATGTCGCCGGCGCCGAGTTGCACGATGCGATGCAGACCGTTCGAGAAAACCGTCCGGACGCATCCATCGGCCTTGTCGTTGAAGCCATCGACATGATGGAGCCCTATATCAGCCGCCTCGTCGAGGCGCGTGTCATTGATGGCGTCCTGCCGCTCAATCTGCGCCTGGACGTTTTCATGGCGGCAATCGATCTGCTGATGAAGGGTGGCGAGCATTTTCCGTCCGCGCTTCTTGGCCGTCTGTCCAACCGGGCAACGACACAGCTTGAGCCCTCGTTGTACCAGACGAAGTCCGTCGACGCAGCGCGTGCCAATGCGCTGAAACTTCGCCGCAACAGCATGGCGGCTCTGACGACGCGCGAGGTGCAGATTCTCGACCTGATCTGCAAGGGCACGCAGAACAAGATCATCGCCGATAAGCTTCACCTGTCCGAAAACACGGTGAAGGTCCACGTTCGTAATATCTATAAGAAGATGAATGTGAGAAATCGCACGGAAGCGGCCTCGCGTTTCTTCAACGACACTTCGGACAGCGGTGATATCTCTGGCAAGTGGCCGCACTAGGCAGCGGTGACGATTTAACTATTTGAGCCATATGGCGATAGCGGCGAGTTTGACGAAGCCCATGAAGTTTGCGAGCAACTTGTCATAGCGG
>NZ_JACHZR010000013.1:0-3654 GCF_014193695.1 Rhizobium sp. BK316
TTGGTTGCGGGGGCAGGATTTGAACCTGCGGCCTTCAGGTTATGAGCCTGACGAGCTACCGGGCTGCTCCACCCCGCGATATTTCATTCCGGACGTTGTGCCCGGGAGCGATGTCAGGCGTAGCCTGACGAGGTGAGGCCGTTAAGAGATCGATCCGGTGGATCGATCTTAGGCCGAACGGGCTGCTCCACCCCGCGTCCAGCGCCAAATCCTCCGGATTTGTCGCGGCTAGGCAAAGCGCTTGCGCTTTGCGGATCTGTGCCGAGCAAATTGCGAAGCAATTTGTCTCGCGTTCATTGTCTCTGCTTCTAAAGCAATTTCTAAGCTTAAAAAGCGAAAGGCCGCTGTGGTAGCGGCCCTTTGTGACGGCATGGGCCGTTGGTTTCGTTTGGAGAAGATTGTTGTCGATTTTGCGCATGTCGCTTTCCGAAGCTTGTTCAGCTTCGGGCACATGCGTATTCACGAGTTGCGTTTAGCAGACCTGGCAGCGACCGACTCTCCCGCGTCTTAAGACGAAGTACCATAGGCGCTGGGGCGTTTCACGGCCGTGTTCGGAAAGGGAACGGGTGCAGCCACCCCGCCATAACCACCAGGTCAGCGAAGCGCAACTTGTGTGAGAAGCTGGTTCACTGAGTGACTAGTGAGTAGTCGTCAGTGATTAGTTTTGAACACGTCTACCTTTCGCAAGGCACCGTCGGAGCAAAGCTCCGCAAGCGCAAAGCGCGTCGCCGGTTGTCCGGCGCGCCGTCCGCAGCGCCTATGGCGCGTGAGGACAGAAGGTCAGGCTCATCGAACTTTGTTCGATGAGCATAGTCAATGAGAACGATCAAGCCAATCGAGCTATTAGTACCGGTAAGCTTCATGCGTTGCCGCACTTCCACACCCGGCCTATCAACGTGGTCGTCTTCCACGGCTCTGATAGGGAACACTCGTTTCCAGGTGGGTTTCCCGCTTAGATGCCTTCAGCGGTTATCCCGTCCATATATAGCTACCCTGCTATGCCCTTGGCAGGACAACAGGTCCACCAGAGATATGTCCATCCCGGTCCTCTCGTACTAGGGACAGATCCTGTCAATATTCCTACACCCACGGCAGATAGGGACCGAACTGTCTCACGACGTTCTGAACCCAGCTCACGTACCGCTTTAATTGGCGAACAGCCAAACCCTTGGGACCTGCTCCAGCCCCAGGATGCGATGAGCCGACATCGAGGTGCCAAACAACCCCGTCGATATGGACTCTTGGGGGTCATCAGCCTGTTATCCCCGGCGTACCTTTTATCCGTTGAGCGATGGCCCTTCCACGCGGGACCACCGGATCACTATGACCGACTTTCGTCTCTGCTCGACTTGTCAGTCTCGCAGTCAGGCGGGCTTATGCCATTGCACTCGACGACCGATTTCCGACCGGTCTGAGCCCACCATCGCGCGCCTCCGTTACTCTTTCGGAGGCGACCGCCCCAGTCAAACTACCCACCATACACTGTCCCGGACCCGGATAACGGGCCGCGGTTAGACATCCATGACGATAAGGGTGGTATTTCAAGGATGGCTCCACAGAAACTGGCGTCCCTGCTTCAAAGCCTACCACCTATCCTACACATGCCGACACGAATGCCAGTGTAAAGCTATAGTAAAGGTGCACGGGGTCTTTCCGTCTGACCGCAGGAACCCCGCATCTTCACGGGGAATTCAATTTCACTGAGTCTATGTTGGAGACAGCGGGGAAGTCGTTACGCCATTCGTGCAGGTCGGAACTTACCCGACAAGGAATTTCGCTACCTTAGGACCGTTATAGTTACGGCCGCCGTTTACTGGGGCTTCGATTCAAAGCTTGCACCTCTCCTCTTAACCTTCCAGCACCGGGCAGGCGTCAGACCCTATACGTCGTCTTGCGACTTCGCAGAGCCCTGTGTTTTTGATAAACAGTCGCTACCCCCTGGTCTGTGCCACCCCATCATACTTGCGTAAAATGGGGTCACGCTTCTTCCGAAGTTACGCGTGCAATTTGCCGAGTTCCTTCAACATAGTTCTCTCAAGCGCCTTGGTATACTCTACCTGACCACCTGTGTCGGTTTCGGGTACGGTCTATACGGTGGAGCTATTTCCTGGAACCGCTCCGCTGCCCTGATAATCCAATAAACCAGAACAACTTGTGCGATCCGTCACTTCCACCAGGCCCACGAATATTAACGTGGTTCCCATCGACTACGCGTGTCCGCCTCGTCTTAGGGGCCGGCTAACCCTGCTCAGATTAACTTTAAGCAGGAACCCTTGGTCTTTCGGCGAGAGGGTCTCTCACCCTCTTTATCGTTACTCATGTCAACATTCGCACTTCCGATACCTCCAGGAGCCCTCACGGGTCTCCCTTCATCAGCTTACGGAACGCTCCGCTACCACTCCTCTTGCGAGGAATCCTCAGCTTCGGTGCATGGCTTCAGCCCCGTTACATTTTCGGCGCAAAGACCCTTATTTAGACCAGTGAGCTGTTACGCTTTCTTTAAATGATGGCTGCTTCTAAGCCAACATCCTGGTTGTTTTGGGATCCTCACATCCTTTCCCACTTAGCCATGACTTGGGGACCTTAGCTGGAGGTTAGGGTTGTTGCCCTTTTCACGACGGACGTTAGCACCCGCCGTGTGTCTGCCTGGTAGTACTTCCCGGTATTCGGAGTTTGGTTAGGATCAGTAAGACGGTGAGTCCCCATAGCCCATCCAGTGCTCTACCCCCGGGAGTATTCGCCAGACGCTCTACCTAAATAGATTTCGCGGAGAACCAGCTATTTCCGAGTTTGATTGGCCTTTCACCCCTAGCCACAAGTCATCCCAATCTATTGCAACAGATGCGGGTTCGGTCCTCCAGTTGGTGTTACCCAACCTTCAACCTGCTCATGGCTAGATCACTCGGTTTCGGGTCTAATGCAACGAACTATATCGCCCTATTCAGACTCGCTTTCGCTTCGCCTACACCTACCGGCTTAAGCTTGCTCGTTACACTAAGTCGTTGACCCATTATACAAAAGGTACGCCGTCAGGGTTGCCCCCTCCGACTGTTTGTAGGCATCCGGTTTCAGGTACTATTTCACTCCCCTTGTCGGGGTGCTTTTCACCTTTCCCTCACGGTACTTGTTCGCTATCGGTCATGCACGAGTACTTAGGCTTGGAGAGTGGTCTCCCCATGTTCAGACAGGATTTCACGTGTCCCGCCCTACTCTAGGACATACAAGATATCTACGCGTACGGGGCTGTCACCCGCTACGGCCGCACTTTCCAGAGCGTTCCGCTTTAATCTTATATGCCACTGGCCTGGTCCGCGTTCGCTCGCCACTACTTGCGGAGTCTCGGTTGATGTCCTTTCCTGCAGGTACTTAGATGTTTCAGTTCCCTGCGTTCGCTTCTTACCCCTATGTATTCGAAAGTAAGATACCTTATCACAATGCTTGGAAACCCAAGCCGACCTTGCAGTCAGTTTGGATTTTCCAAGCATTTAAGGTGGGTTTCCCCATTCGGAGATCCATGGATCAAAGCTTATTCGCAGCTCCCCACGGCTTATCGCAGCGTATCACGTCCTTCATCGCCTGTGCATGCCAAGGCATCCACCAAATGCCCTTACGACACTTAATCGTTCTCATTGCCAATGCTCATCATCTCGTTGC
>NZ_JACHZR010000014.1 GCF_014193695.1 Rhizobium sp. BK316
GAGATGATAAGCCGGGCACGCCGGTCGGTCCCCTTGCGTGCCGCTCATCCCTGGGCTATATACTGAACCATATGGTTCAGTATTCGACAGCTCGTCTCGATGCCTCGTTCGCCGCGCTTTCGGACGCCACCCGGCGCGGCGTTCTGGAGCAGCTCGGACGTGCGGACGCTTCGATCACGGACCTTGCCGAAAAGTTTCATATGACCCTTACGGGCATGAAGAAGCATGTCGGCATTCTGGAGCAGGCGGGGTTCGTCACCACTCAGAAGGTCGGGCGCGTGCGGACCTGCAGGCTCGGCCTGCGCCGGCTGGAGGAGGAGGCGGCCTGGATCGAGAGCTACCGCCGGCTCTGGGACGCACGCTTCGATGCACTGGACAAACTTGTCGAGGAACTGAAACAGAAGGAGAAGGACGATGGAGAGTAAGCCTACCCTGACGAAAAACCCCACGACGGAGGTTCGCAAGTCCGAGCGTGAGCTGGTCATTACGCGAACCTTCAATGCCCCCGCGCGCATCGTGTTTAAGGCATGGACGACGCCCGAGCTGTTCATGCGGTGGTGGGCGCCGAAGTCGATGGGCGTGCCCTTGCTTTCCTGCAGGATGGATGTTCGCGTCGGAGGCGGCTACCGTGTTGCGTTTGGCCACGATGCCTCGAGCGCCACGGAATTCTTCGGCAAATATCTCGAAGTGATACCGAATGCGCGCCTGGTCTGGACGAATGAGGAAAGTGATGACGCTGCCGTGACCACGGTGACCTTCGAGGAGAAGGACGGCAAGACGCTGCTCACCCTGCACGAACTCTATCCCTCGAAGGAAGCGCTCGACGAGGCCTCCGGTATGGAGGGCGTGATGTCCGAGCAATTCGAGCAACTGGACGAGCTTCTTCTCACGCTTGGCGCGTGAAAGGCCGGCTGGTTCTTCGCTGGTCTTTGCTGTTCGGTATATAGCCGGTTTGGGCCGAAGAAAGACCCCGCCCGAAACCCATCCTGTCGGATGCCGGGGTCGAGCCACGGGTCTCGACCCGTCCTTCGGACCCCCACAAGGGGGAGGGGCTTAAACTACCGCACCCGCTTTCCAAACTTTCGACGTTTTGGAAGAAGCAGGGCAGTGCCGCAGATTAGCCCATCCCACCTATGGGGAGGGGTTGGGGAGGGGTCTTTTTCAGCGTCCGCTTACCTT
>NZ_JACHZR010000015.1 GCF_014193695.1 Rhizobium sp. BK316
CTGTCGACATCGGTGAAGGTGGTCGTCGGCAGCGTGAAGGAGAAGGCCGAGCCGACGGTGGCGTTCTGGCTGGCCGTCTGGACGGCAAGAACCGGTGCGTCATTGGCGCCATGGATGGTGACCGTCAGATTTGCCGTGGCGGTGGCCCCCGCCGTATCCCGCATCGTATAGCTGAAGACGTCGCTCAGCGTGTTGGTCGACTGGCGCAGCGCCTGGACGGCGGCATTGGTCTCGTTGATCGCATAACTATAGGCGCCCGATGCACTGAGCACGAGACTGCCATAGGTGCCGTTGAGGGCTGAGCCGAGCGTGCCTGATGTCGCGCCGAAGCTGACCGCCGTGACCGTCTTGGTGTCACCGGCATCCGGATCGGTGTCGTTGGTCAGCACATTGCCGCTGGCGACCACGCCGCCGGAGCCGTTTGCCACGCCGCCCTTCTCGGTCGCGTCTCCCGTATCGGCAACCGCCGTCGGCGTCGTGTTGCCGGGGGTGCTCGACACCGCAATGCTGAAGGTCTCGTTGGCGGCAAGACCGCCGAGGTCGGTTGCCGTGACCTTGACGCCATAGGAGCCCGCTGTCGTCGGGGTGCCGGAGAAGGTCCGCGTCGAAGCGTTGAAGGAGAGCCAGGCCGGAAGTGCCGTGCCATCGGCGGCCGTTGCCGAGTAGGTCAGCGTCTCGCCGCTGTCGACATCGGTGAAGGTGGTCGTCGGCAGCGTGAAGGAGAAGGCCGAGCCGACGGTGGCGTTCTGGCTGGCCGTCTGGACGGCAAGAACCGGTGCGTCATTGGCGCCATGGATGGTGACCGTCAGATTTGCCGTGGCGGTGGCCCCCGCCGTATCCCGCATCGTGTAGCTGAAGACGTCGCTCAGCGTGTTGGTCGACTGGCGCAGCGCCTGGACGGCGGCATTGGTCTCGTTGATCGCATAGCTATAGGCGCCCGATGCACTGAGCACGAGACTGCCATAGGTGCCGTTGAGGGCTGAGCCGAGCGTGCCTGATGTCGCGCCGAACCTGACCGCCGTGACCGTCTTGGTGTCACCGGCATCCGGATCGGTGTCGTTGGTCAGCACATTGCCGCTGGCGACCACGCCGCCGGAGCCGTTTGCCACGCCGCCCTTCTCGGTCGCATCCCCCGTATCGGCAACCGCCGTCGGCGTCGTGTTG
>NZ_JACHZR010000016.1 GCF_014193695.1 Rhizobium sp. BK316
GCGGTGTAGAGCCGCTTGGCCGACCAGACATCGGCAACCTCTGCCCCGCCGCGGCGGATCGAGAAGTGGCCGCGGTCCTCGGTATAGTTCGGGCCTGTGGCCGGCTGCATGCCGTCGAAGACGATGCTGTAACCGCCGGCCTCGGTCGACTGGCCCTGCTTCATCTCGACCACATGTTCGCTCTCAAAGGTCGTGACGGCGACGATGCCGAGTACGGTGACGCCAAGGCCTGCATGGGCAAGTGCGGTGCCGAAGGCCGAGCGCGGCAGGCCGGACAGCCTTCGCCAGGCGATAGTAGCCTTCACCTTGCCGATGCCGGCGCGATACCAGAGGTCGGCCACCGCGCCCAGGATCAGGAACAGACCGGCGGCAAGCCCGAGCACCGCCATGACCGGGCCGCCATGTTGGATGTAGAAGAAGATCAGCGCTGAGGCGAGCGAGAGTGCGGCCACGACATAGAGCCGCTGCAGGGCGCCGAGCAGATCGCCGCGCTTCCAGGAAAGCAGCGGCCCGAAGGGCACGACGATCAGAAGTGGCGCCATCAGCAGGCCGAAGGTCAGGTTGAAGAAGGGCGCGCCGACGGAGATCTTGTCGCCGGTCAGCGTCTCCAGCACCAGCGGATAGAGCGTGCCGGTCAGCACCGTGCCGCAGGCAACCGTCAGGATCAGGTTGTTGACGACGAGCGCCCCCTCGCGCGAGATCGGCGCAAACAGCCCGCCGGCCGACAGAAGCGGGGCGCGCAAGGCAAACAGCGACAGGGCGCCGCCGATGAAGATCAGCAGAATGCAGAGGATGAAGACGCCGCGGCTCGGGTCGCTGGCAAAGGCATGCACCGAGGTCAGCACACCGGAGCGCACCAGGAAGGTGCCCATCAGCGACAGCGAGAAGGTGAGGATGGCGAGCAGCACCGTCCAGATCTTCAAGGCCTCGCGCTTTTCCATGACGAGGGCCGAGTGCAAGAGTGCCGTGCCGGCCAGCCAGGGCATGAAGGAGGCATTCTCCACCGGATCCCAGAACCACCAGCCGCCCCAGCCGAGTTCGTAATAGGCCCAGTAGGAGCCCATGGCGATGCCAAG
>NZ_JACHZR010000017.1 GCF_014193695.1 Rhizobium sp. BK316
GCACCAGTCAGGTGACCATCGAAACGCAATACGCCGCGTAGACTACGGTCACGACGGTATGGCGAGCTTTCGCCGTCCACGTTTCTCTTTCTTCACAAGGATATCGAACCATAGCTAGACTGCGCTTCGCGCTGTTTCTTGGCTTTTGGTGCTGCGCCTTTTGGTGCAGGACCTTTTAAGAGATGGGCCCGTAGCTCAGTTGGTTAGAGCACACGCTTGATAAGCGTGGGGTCGGAAGTTCAAGTCTTCCCGGGCCCACCATTTGCTTTTGCGGATGGTTTGCTTGCGGTTTACTGATCCCTGACGGCTTGGCTGTCGGGTGTGCGATGGTTGGGGCTGTAGCTCAGCTGGGAGAGCACCTGCTTTGCAAGCAGGGGGTCAGCGGTTCGATCCCGCTCAGCTCCACCAATTCGCTTTGGTGTCGAGACTGACGGATATCCTTTGAAGAAAATACAAGTTTGCATCGGCTTTGAGCCGGATGCCTGTTCTGCATATATCGTGAAGAGAAGATTGATCTGGAGGCTTCCAGGTGTTTTGGACTTATGTCCGGAACGTCCGAGCCCAGTTCTTGTGAAACCATGGATGGCCTAGCCGGCTGGATATGGTGGAGGGACTGGAGGTAGGAAGGAAGCTTGTCGCTCTGGATCGTTTGTTGTTCGATGTCTTTGGCATCGTCTGACGGACGATCGGATTACCGTTGCCTGACCGCGCGGTATCGGATCATATCTCGAGAAGCTGGTCTTAAGACCTGACACAAGTGAGCTGCTCGGCGTAGCTCCAATAAAGTGATCAGGTCGAACACGTCGATGGCATCATGAATGGTCGGTTGTAAAAGGTAACCGTGCCTCTGGTTCGGCAAACTCAGGTTTGTCCGGATAGTCGATTTGGAACCCCTTCGAGCGCGAGCGAGAAGGATAGGAATTCCAAATCCAGTAAATGATGAGCATTGGCAATGAGAACGATTAAGTGTCGTAAGGGCATTTGGTGGATGCCTTGGCATGCACAGGCGATGAAGGACGTGATACGCTGCG